>CABFPG010000049.1 GCA_902141825.1 Thalassocella blandensis | reverse complement strand
CCTCGTATCCGACGTTTTCCTTTCATATCGCCACTATCTCGATTAAATGGTGCTAAGCCACACAGAGCCGCTATTTGTCGATGAGACAATGAGCCTAATTCAGGTAGTTCCCCAAGGAGGGTATAAACGACACCGTCACCGACACCTGGTACGCTTTTCAGCAAATCGTAACGATGTTTCCATTCAGTAACATCACTTACATATTTATGAAGTTTCTGATCTACCCACTCAATTTCCTTTTCAAGGAATCTAATCATACGATTGTGTGTGGATATCGTTGTTTTGGGTGACTTGTGTCGTCGATTCAACTCTTGCGTTCTGGTTTCCATAAGTTGTCGTTTGCGAGCGAGTAAGTCTCTGATTAATCGGACTTTTTTTGCGGGAAGAGGGCGAACTTCTAGGTTAAAAGTTCTGCCGAAATCAGCAATCAGACGGGCATCAATTTTATCTGTTTTTGCCAATAGGCCTTGTGCCTTTGCAAATTGTCTCACTTGGGTTGGTTGCACGATAATAAAGGGTAGCTCTTTTTCAGCGCAAGCTTCCACCAAAGCTCTTTCGTAACCACCTGTGGCCTCCACAACAATGCGGGCCAGCTTGTAG
>CABFPG010000048.1 GCA_902141825.1 Thalassocella blandensis | reverse complement strand
TTTCGTAACAATAACACCGAATAAAACGTCTTGAGTTTTCTCAAATTAACATTCATATACAATGCTAGTTGTTGCTATTTGATTCCTAATTTTTAAAGAACTTACTGATGCAAAATCAGAACTTTGTAATCTATTAGATAAATCACAAACTTATGAGTTCGCTATCAAATACAGTATTTTCACCAAGTAATGGTGGAGCTATGCGGGATCGAACCGCAGACCTCCTGCGTGCAAAGCAGGCGCTCTCCCAGCTGAGCTATAGCCCCTTTTTCAAGGTAACTAATTTTTTGTTAATCGAGGCGAAGTTTATTGAAGCATAGCTTGCTATGCGAAATGAACTTCAACGATGAGTAACAGAAAATTGGTAGGCCTGGGCAGACTTGAACTGCCGACCTCACCCTTATCAGGGGTGCGCTCTAACCAGCTGAGCTACAGGCCTATAAACTTGGTCTTTTGCGTCTGGCTTCTAACTGCCAGCAAAAAAAACCCAGCGTTATAGAACCACGGCCTAGTCGCTCAGACCTATACTGCATCTTCTATCTGATCAAGCAATGCGTGTGGACACTTGTGGGAGGTGAGCGAATCGATAAGGAGGTGATCCAGCCCCAGGTTCCCCTAGGGCTACCTTGTTACGACTTCACCCC
>CABFPG010000047.1 GCA_902141825.1 Thalassocella blandensis | reverse complement strand
TAACGCCGCCATTTGCGGCAAATTTGGAATGGACCGTTTTGTGGTAGCGTAGCGTTAAGCCACAAAAAAGGGCCATGGAAAATTTGTCCAGCGCTTGCGAAGCAAGTGCGACGCAAGATGGCTTTGTTAAATTTTTTTACCCGCTGTGTTCATTGTTAAACTTCATTGAGCTTACTAAAGGACTTAGTTTGTTGTTACATTCAGAAGAGTAAATAATATTGTAATGACTAGAATGAAGACTTTTTAGATACTCATTTTTTTCCTTAAATTGTTTTTTTTCTCCATTTTCTGTCAGTAAAGCTAGCATTTTTCCGTTAGTAGTTTCAAACAACGCTTTAGACTCATGCTCTTCAATATTATACTTACTTTCCACAAGCCGTTTGAGAGATGCATATTCTTCCAAGTAATTTTTAGTGTTATATTTTATCTGATTGTATTTATCAATTGACAGCTCTTCGCTCTCATAACGCTCTCCTGCGCTTACCAAAAAATATGTTTTTATCAGGCTACAAGCCGCAATAACTCCCAACAATTCTCTAACATCCTCATCTCCAATCTGACTCAAAGAACTTGGCACTTTAATCTCCAAAAACTTCTCAATCGGCTTCTTACCATCCACTATCTCATCAATCGAAGTGTTCCCCGAATTAGTTGAAATAGAATTTGATTTACAGCCAAATATAAATATAAA
>CABFPG010000046.1 GCA_902141825.1 Thalassocella blandensis | reverse complement strand
CTAAGATATTTGAAAGAAGTGAGGGTAGATACGGTAGCCCGAGAATACACCAGGAGCTTAGAGGGCAAGGTGTATATGTCTCTAGAAAGCGTGTAGAACGGTTGATGAGAGAAGCTGGGATGAAAGGAAGGGTGGTTCGTGTTACTCGTCGAGCCCCTGGTTGTAAGAAGTTTCATAGTAAGGGTGAGAATTTATTGCTTGAAATGGATGCCCCAACCAAGATTGATCAAGTCTGGGTTTCTGATGTGACCTACCTGAAGGTAAAGGGGCGGTGGCACTACATGGCAAGCGTCATGGATCTCTATTCAAGAAGGATACTGGGTTGGTCGCTATCAACATCACGTACGCAATAGCTTACTTGCGCGGCCCTTAAGTATGCTCTGAAGAAAAGAGGTTATCCAGGTAATATATTATTTCATACGGACGGCGGCATTGAATATAGAGCGAATGACTTTCAAAAGCTTCTAAAAAAACATAAATTTAAGCATAGTGTTAATCGACCTAGATATTGTACCGATAACGCATTTATGGAATCATTTTTCCATAGTTTAAAAGCAGAGCTCATACGCGGAAATACGTATAGTACTCTCAGTCAGTTGCGAAATGATTTATCCGTGTACATCAATAAGTTTTACAACTCGATTAGGTTACACTCTGGATTAGATTATATGTCGCCTATAAAATATGAGAACATGGTAGCTTGAAAAATGGGGTGTCCATTTTTTCGGGGGAAGATCA
>CABFPG010000045.1 GCA_902141825.1 Thalassocella blandensis | reverse complement strand
ATAATCATCATCTGGAGTAAACTCAACAGTGCCTGTTGTTTCACCCGCAGCGATCACAATGGTTTGACCAATATCGAGAACCACGCGGACTTCTGATTGCGCTTCGCGCTCCAAAGTGGCTGTATAAGTAATTACCCCGCCCTCAACTACCGAATCATCTGCAGATAAGCTTACAGTCGTCGCATCAGCATCATCAGTAACTGTAGTACTCGCTTCTGTTGAATCCACCACTAAGTTTTCGAAGTTGCCACCTGTAGCACTTTCGATAGATGCAGTTACAGTTCGATCGCCAGCGTAGTAATCATCATCTGGACTGAATTCAACAGCACCTGTTGTTTCACCCGCAGCGATCACAATCGTTTGACCATTATCAAGAACAACACGAACTTCTGATTGCGCCTCACGCTCCAACGTTGCGGTATAAGTAATTACGCCGCCCTCAACTACCGAATCATCGGCAGATAAGCTTACAGTCGTCGCGTCAGCATCATCTGTAACCGTTGTACTCGCTTCTGTTGAATCCACAACTAAGTTTTCGAAGTTGCCGCCAGTGGCGCTTTCGATTGAAGCTGTAACCGTACGATCGCCAGCGTAGTAGTCATCATCTGGAGTGAATTCAACGGTACCGGTTGTTTCACCTGCAGCGATCACAATAGTTTGACCGTTGTCGAGTACAACACGTACTTCTGATTGTGCTTCGCGCTCTAAAGTAGCTGTATAAGTAATTACACCGCCCTCAACC
>CABFPG010000044.1 GCA_902141825.1 Thalassocella blandensis | reverse complement strand
CAATCAGAAGTCCGCGTGGTTCTCGATATTGGTCAAACCATTGTGATCGCTGCGGGTGAAACAACAGGCACTGTTGAGTTTACTCCAGATGATGATTATTACGCTGGTGATCGTACTGTAACTGCATCTATTGAAAGCGCGTCGGGCGGTAACTTTGAAAACTTGGTGGTTGACTCAACTGAAGCCAGCACGACTGTAACTGATGATGCTGATGCGACGACTGTAAGTTTATCTGCAGATGACACTGTAGTTGAGGGTGGAGTCATCACCTATACCGCAACACTGGTACGCGAAGCACAATCTGAAGTGCGTGTTGTACTTGATAACGGTCAAACGATTGTAATTGCTGCAGGTGAAACAACCGGTACCGTTGAATTTGCTCCTGATGACGACTATTACGCTGGAGATCGTACTGTAACTGCATCTATTGAAAGTGCCACAGGCGGCAACTTCGAAAACTTAGTTGTCGATTCAACGGAAGCGAGCACGACCGTTACAGATGATGCTGATGCTACAACAGTAAGTTTATCTGCAAATGACTCTGTGGTTGAGGGCGGTGTAATTACTTATACAGCCACTTTAGAGCGCGAAGCACAATCAGAAGTACGTGTTGTACTCGACAACGGGCAAACTATTGTGATCGCTGCGGGTGAAACAACTGGCACTGTTGAGTTCACACCAAATGACGATTACTACGCTGGTGACCGTACGGTTACTACATCTATCGAAAGTGCCACTGGCGGCAACTTCGAAAAT
>CABFPG010000043.1 GCA_902141825.1 Thalassocella blandensis | reverse complement strand
CTTCTCAATCGGCTTCTTACCATCCACTATCTCATCAATCGAAGTGTTCCCCGAATTAGTTGAAATAGAATTTGATTTACAGCCAAATATAAATATAAAAATGATGAGTACTGATAATTTCTTCATTCAAACCCCATGAATTTAACGCCGCTCATTTGCGGCAAATTTGGAATGGACCGTTTTGTGTTAGCGTAAGCGTTAAAACACAAATAAGGACCATGGAAAATTTGTCCAGCGCTTGCGCAGCAAGTGCGATGCAAGATGGCCTTGTTATGCGCACCCACCACCTGAATTGAGATTTTATTTTTCCACGCTGCCATTTTTTTTAATTTTAAAATTACTACAAACATTAAGTACTTTAAATTCTGCACAATGTAGGCCCTACAATATTGCGCTTTTTGCAATTTTGTTGGGCCGAGACTACTTGCACAAATACATTGCTCACTAAATGCATGTTGGCAAGCGACAACGTGGCTTGCCTTTAATTAACTACAGCCAAAGACTAACCCAAAAGCCCCGAAAAAATACTAGCTATGCATTCTACAACCACCATGACACCCTCTAATAGAGCCTCCAAAATTCCAACCAGAATTTCAACAAGTCCCTCTCCAGCTACTACAACCGGTACGGCAGATGCCGCTAAGGATGTTATGAGAATTCCTGTTGCAATGACTTCAAAGCCAGCAAAAAGAATATAAATAATAGACGAAATCAATAAAATACTACAAACAGCATTAAACGCTTTTATTTGAATAGATTTGTTGTTTCTTCTTCCCATTTTTTTATTCCATTAACCTTGGTTATTGAAATTATTTAGCTATGGTGCCGATAGCCGCTGGTCTTACCCATGAAAAGTGGACACCAGTTTAGGCACACATTTCATTGTATTGTTTTTCAAATTCAACCGGGCTTAAATTGCCATTAGCTGAATGCCG
>CABFPG010000042.1 GCA_902141825.1 Thalassocella blandensis | reverse complement strand
CGGCATTCAGCTAATGGCAATTTAAGCCCGGTTGAATTTGAAAAACAATACAATGAAATGTGTGCCTAAACTGGTGTCCACTTTTCATGGGTAAGACCAGTTTAAGGTAGTCCCATGGGTGTCGAATACGTTCTGATAAATGAAACAAAAAAAGAAATGATTTCTTTTAGTCATTTGAACGGAAATAAAAAGAGAGAGCTGGCCGGGAATTTTGCCCAGTCTTCAATTGTTACTTGGTATCTGTTGCAAAATCAGGGTGACCAAATTCAATTTGTATCTGACACGTCTGATGACTGGCCTTTCGAAAGTGGTAGCCGTGATGTGTGCTTCTCTTATCCAGATCGGACTGAACAGATTTTAAAACAGCTTATAGAGCAAGAAATATTAAAAGATTTAGGGTATCTTTATCGAGATGAAGATGATCCTGAAAATGTATACGTTAAGAATATTATTAATGTTTGGGCAAAATAAACATAACAATGTAATCAGCCTCGCATTGCCTTCGGCAACGCTGGACTCACTACGCTGTCGCTTCGTTCGCCGGCTATTACGGCGTTAGATTTACGTATGCGAAAATCGATTAAAATACTACTTATTTTATGTGTTGTGTCTTCGTGCAGTAAATCAGATGGAGCACGTACTGGTTGGAGAAAAGGGTTTTCGGGTTGTGAATTCGCTATTCAAAACAAAATTGAAGAAGCTGTACGTACTGGACATACGATTAGATTATTTTCATACTGGGGCTCTTGTATAGAAGCTTCTGGTCCAAAAAGTTCATGTGGCGTAGCGTTAAACGAGAAAAAGTATTTGAAAAGCCAGGTGTGTAGTATTAACAAACGTACGGAAAAGGTTTGTCAAAGATTGGGTGAAAAACATAATGGATTTTGTTCTAAACACGAAAAAATCTAACAAATGTTTCCAGCGGACATGAATCTTCCCCCGCTTTAGTGGACACCTTCTGAAAACCTCAGGAGGTGCTAAATGCCAAGATATACACAGCCAAGAAAAAGCTGGAAATATACAAAAGA
>CABFPG010000041.1 GCA_902141825.1 Thalassocella blandensis | reverse complement strand
ATCTTCAGTGTAATGGTTGTACTTGTTCTTCTTTTTCTTGGTCATAATTAGAACCTCATTAGGTAGTAGTGAGGTGTCTACTTTTTGTGGGTAACTCGGAAACATAACGCTTTGCTAAACGGCGAGCGTCTAGCGAGTCCAGTGGAGGCGCGCATTTTGCTCCGAAACGATGTTTGAGCAATTTGTTATAAGGCACGTTCAACCACCGCTACAGCATATGGATTATCACCACAAGCAAATCCATACGGGCCATTCTTTATCCGTGTTACTTCAAGAAGTTGGTTATGAATTTTAGTTCGCTTTTTGGCAAAGCACCCAATTATCTCGTCTTCGTCCAGCGAATGCTTTGCAACTAAAACTCTTAAGACAGAATTCATTGAGCTTTCAGTTATTTGACCATACTGAATTTTTCGCTCATACAACAATTCCGTTCCATTGTAAATTTGGATCTTCCAGTACCTCTGTTCTTTTCTTGATTCCATGCCGATTTCTCTAGGCCTTATAACGCCGTTGTAAATTGCAGTTTTGGAGGAGCCCGTTTGTGCTATTAAGCACAAAAAGGAGCGACGGAAAAACTGTCAATTTGACAACCTTGTATGGTTGAAATTCCAATATTTTCATTCCTTTCAAGAAGGGTTAAGGTGAGGCCCAAACCTGCAGCAACAGGTTTTCAGTATGACAGCCCGGTTGACGCTAGGCACCGATATTATCGAGTCCGTTAACAAGCTTGGGCGTCATACTGATCTTAACTTTAACTCGAACAGTCGAAGGGGCCTCGAGCCCGAATGTAGCAAGGGTGAGTCATGATTTCAACTACCAAAGCAGGCATACAAAATAACCGCCGAAATGTCGGAATTGACGTCGGTAAAACTTATTTAGATATATACATTTACGAATTAGGTACTCATTGGCAAGCAGAGAATACCCCAGAAGGAATTAAAAAGATTCTTTCAAAGCTAAAGCACTACAAGCTGGCCCGCATTGTTGTGGAGGCCACAGGTGGTTACGAAAGAGCTTTGGTGGAAGCTTGCGCTGAAAAAGAGCTACCCATTATTATCGTGCA
>CABFPG010000040.1 GCA_902141825.1 Thalassocella blandensis | reverse complement strand
CGTCTAGTTAAAAACAATCTTCTAGCGCTACATTCATCGCAGGGCTTACGATAGCTAAGCAATTCTCAAAATCACCTACAATCACTTTATCTATTAACAACAACCTGCCAAACGCTCATAAAACTACATTTATAAACTTCAAGACAGATTTTTAATTGCCTTTGATTTTATATTTGCGCAGTCTTTAAATATCTTTTCTGCAGTGCCTGTCCTTTTAATTTGCTTTTAATTTGTTTTAATTTTGCTTCCTTTTAATTTTCTGTTCTTTATCTTCCGATTTTAATATTTTGTGACGTTTTTTGTTCAAGGCATCCTAGCGCCACGAGCTTTTAAGAATTGCTCTATAACCTTGTGTTTGTACATTACGGCATAACTTAACGCCGTGTAAGGAGGATCTCCAAATACAGTATTCATATCAGCACCCTGAAGCACTAAATATTTTACTAGTTCTAAGCTACCTTCCGCACAAGCTGAAGCAAGTGGTGTAGCGCCTTTAACTCCACCACCACAATTTACATTTGCACCGTTATCAACTAAATATTTTACGGCCTCGACGGAATTTTCATAAATCGCATTAAATATTGGCTCATTCTTACAGTCTCCCTCAGTGTAATTAACATCCAACCCCAACTTTAATAACGCCTCTATCATAGCTACATCGTTATTCCTAGCAGCAAAGTGCAACCAAGACTTAGCAATTGACTGAGCATGCAAAAGCTCTTTATCAGCATCTAACTTTGATACGACAGCCTCCACATTCCCAGCTTCTACAAAATTATAAACCTCTTTAATGTCATCATCATTCATTGAAATTCAAGTCTATTGTTGTCTTATATTTTGTATGAGTGTCTTATAAATTTTTCTGCAGAGTC
>CABFPG010000039.1 GCA_902141825.1 Thalassocella blandensis | reverse complement strand
TAAATAGAGGACAATTTAGTCCAATCAGAGGTGTCTATTATGGTACAAAAACGCAAACCCTATAAAACATATACGAAGGAATTTAAAATTGAAGCCGTTCGCCTTATGACGGAATCTGATAGGCCTTCTAGTGAGATAGCCATGGAGCTAGGCGTTCGTCGGAACCAGCTTTATAAGTGGAAAGAACAACTTGAGAAAGAAGGTGTTGCTGATTTTGCTACAAAACGAGGTCGCCCGAAAAAAGAAGATGAAAGTGAAGTGAGCCGCCTAAGGCGAGAGCTTGAGCGGGTAAAGGAGGAAAATGAAATTCTAAAAAAGGCCGCAGTGTTCTTTGCAAAAGAGCTGGATTGAAATATTTATTTATCCAAGAACACAGCAAAGAGCACGCAATCGTTCGGCTTTGTGAGGCGCTGGAAGTATCTGAGAGTGGTTTTTATGATTGGCTTGATCGCGAACCTAGCAAGCGCGAACTGGAGAATATTCGGCTTGTCAGGCTGATTGAGCGATTTCATAGGGACTCGGGCGATATCTATGGTTCACCAAAGATTCATGCAGACCTAGTTGACGAGGGTGAAACCTGCAGTAAAAACAAGGTGGCTAGACTAATGCACAAGCATGGCATCCAGTCGAAACTACGTAGAAAATTTGTGATCACCACGGACTCCAAATCGACTCACAGTCCAGCCCCCGATCTACTGGGCCGAGACTTTGAGGCAAATGAAGCAAATAAATGCTGGGTATCGGATACAACGTTTATACCGACAAGGCAAGGTTGGATTTACCTGGCGATTATCTTGGATCTATACTCTCGAGCAATTGTTGGCTGGTCGATGAGTAGTAAAAATGATGCTCAGCTCGTATGCGATGCATTAAAAAACGCGGTTTTGTGTCGTAGGCCAAAACCAGGATTAATACTGCATTCCGATCAGGGTTCCACGTACGCATCAGGTAAGTACCAGGCCCTGATTAACGAATATAGAATGGTTTGCAGCATGGCGCGGAAGGGAGAGTGCTTGGATAACGCAGTGGCGGAAAGTTTTTTTGGTAGCTTAAAAAACGAATGGGTTTATCACGAAGACTACAAATCTCGTGCTGAAGCACGGCAAAGCGTGTTTAAATACATTGAGGTTTTTTATAACAGGAA
>CABFPG010000038.1 GCA_902141825.1 Thalassocella blandensis | reverse complement strand
TGGTGGTAATTTCGAAAGTCTAGTGGTGGATTCAACAGGAGCCACCACTACTGTTACTGATGATGCCGATACAACGTCGGTATCTCTGAGTGCAGACGATACGGTTGTAGAAGGTGGAGTCATCACCTATACCGCAACCCTGGAACGTGAAGCACAATCTGAAGTGCGTGTTGTACTCGACAATGGTCAAACTATTGTGATCGCTGCGGGTGAAACAACTGGTACTGTTGAATTCGCTCCAGACGATGATTACTACGCTGGTGATCGTACGGTTACTGCATCTATCGAAAGTGCCACTGGCGGCAACTTCGAAAACTTAGTTGTGGATTCAACCGAAGTGAGCACCACCGTTACTGATGATGCTGATGCAACTTCCGTATCTTTGAGTGCGGACGACACGGTTGTTGAAGGTGGAGTCATCACCTATACCGCAACACTGGAACGTGAAGCACAATCAGAAGTGCGTGTTGTACTCGACAACGGTCAAACGATTGTGATCGCTGCGGGTGAAACAACTGGCACTGTTGAGTTCACACCAAATGACGATTACTACGCTGGTGATCGAAATGTCACAGCTTCAATTGAAAGCGCAACTGGTGGTAATTTCGAACGCTTGGTAGTTGATTCAACTGAGGCCAGCACGACTGTAACTGACGATGCCGATACAACGTCGGTATCTTTGAGTGCAGACGATACGGTTGTTGAAGGTGGAGTCATCACCTATACCGCAACCCTGGAACGCGAAGCGCAATCAGAAGTACGTGTTGTACTCGATAACGGCCAAACGATTGTGATCGCTTCGGGCGAAACAACGGGCACTGTTGAGTTCACTCCAGATGATGATTATTACGCTGGTGACCGAACTGTTACAGCCTCAATCGAAAGTGCCACTGGTGGCAACTTCGAAAACTTAGTTGTTGATTCAACTGAAACCAGTACAACAGTTACCGATGATGCTGATACAACGTCGGTATCTCTGAGTGCAGACGATACTGTTGTTGAAGGTGGAGTCATTACCTATACCGCAACACTGGAACGCGAAGCGCAATCAGAAGTACGTGTTGTACTTGATAATGGTCAAACCATTGTGATCGCTGCAGGCGAAACAACTGGTACTGTTGAATTTGCTCCTGATGACGACTATTACGCTGGCGATCGTACTGTAACTGCATCTATT
>CABFPG010000037.1 GCA_902141825.1 Thalassocella blandensis | reverse complement strand
TGGTCTTACCCATGAAAAGTGGACACCAGTTTAGGCACACATTTCATTGTATTGTTTTTCAAATTCAACCGGGCTTAAATTGCCATTAGCTGAATGCCGTCTAGCTCGATTGTAAAACATTTCAATGTATTCGAACACGCTAGAATAGGCCTCCTCTAAATTTTGGTACGATTGAGCAAACACTTCTTCAACCTTTAGTCTTGAGAAAAATGATTCGATCACCGCATTGTCCCAGCAGTTTCCTTTACGGCTCATGCTAGGTGTAATTTTCTCGTCATGAAGCGCCAATACATAGTCAGCTGCTCTGTACTGCACACCCTGATCAGAATGAAGGATTAAACCAGCTTCGCATTCTCGACTTGCTACGGCCATATTGAATGCATCAAGGATAAGTTGTGCCGTCATGGTTTTATCAATTGACCAGCCAATAATCTTGCGTGAATAGAGATCCATAACAACAGCAAGATACACATGGCCACCTCGCACTGGAATGTACGTTATGTCTGAAACCCACTTCTGGTTCGGTTTTTCCGCCTTAAAGTTCCGGTTTAACAGGTTTTCAGCAATATTATTCGTTGCTACACCAGAGGGGCTATATTTGAAGTTCTTCCCATTTCGAGCCTTCAACCCTTCTTCCGACATCAGCTTTGCCACATGATTCAGGCTACACGCAATACCCGCGTCATTGAGCTCATCCACCAATCGAGGGGCACCATATCGTTTTTTAAATTGATAAAACGAAATAATCATTGCCTCGCGAACAATCTCTCGATAATTTGATTGAAAACTCGGTTCTCGTTCGCGCCACTTGTAGTATCCAGAACGACTTACTTCAAGCCAACGACACATTTTTACAATCGAATACTCTCCTCGAAGCGTTTCAATATAGGCATACCTCACCAATTTGGCTTGCTGAAGTATGCCGTCGCTTTTTTTAGGAATTCATTTTCCTCCTTGAGGTCTGAGATTTCCCTGCGAAGCTTACGTACCTCTTCGCTCTCATCTTTAGAATAATCAACACCGTTCATGCTATTCACCTGTTTTTCAGATAATCGATTATATTGACGACGCCAATTATATATTTGGCCAGGATGAATACCCAGTTCACGAGCAACTTCTGCTGCTGAAGTGTCTGGCCCTTCAGATCTACGCACAGCTTCTCGACGGAAATCTTCAGTGTAATGGTTGTACTTGTTCTTCTTTTTCTTGGTCATAATTAGAACCTCATTAGGTAGTAGTGAGGTGTCTACTTTTTGTGGGTAACTCGG
>CABFPG010000036.1 GCA_902141825.1 Thalassocella blandensis | reverse complement strand
GCATGGCGGTGAAGGCGAAGCGTCTAAAAATGCTTACCAAAACCTCAGCGGTGGCGACAAGCAAGCTGTATTGCGTTTCCTTGAGTCACTCTAAGCTGAGTAACACTTAAGTATAAGTGTTACAGTCATACGAGAACCCCGGCCCTGGTGGCCGGGGTTTTTTTTGTCTGTCGTTCGGATCACGCGATCTGTATTCGCAGAAAATGAATCCGACATCTTGTCTTGTAGCTAAATTGAGTATTTCTGGCGCTGACCGTCTCTATGTTGAGGGCTATTAAACGGAGATATAGGATAACCGAGATATAGGATAACCGAGATATAGAATAAACCGAGATATAGAATAAACCGAGATATAGAAGCCTCCAAACCTTGTAAATTTTTTTGAACAAATATCTGTGTGTTCACGATTCACTTATTCATTTGCCATTGGCTTATAACCAAAACCCCCTCATGAGTTTACGTATGGCTCTTTTTAAAAATGCGATGGAGATGATCGAAACCGATAAAGATGAAAGCGCAGACGATAAACACGATATTGAATAGAGATGTTATTCAAAGTGTCATTTCTGTTGAAAAGTCGCATGTTTATTAACAGGATTTATTTTTCCGGCGGTTTTTAGATCATTAACGCATAGATTTATGATCAATTCTACTCAGCGTTTTAGGGGATCTCCCACTTTGAGCTCATGTCGATATGGCATATAAAACTTCTTTTCCCTCTATTGTGTTTATTTCCAATAACAAAAATATTGGATTCCCTTGCCTAATAAAAGTGATCGTTATTACGATCAAAAAAAAGTTAATTTGCTCACTAAATTGTCTTGACCAAGAAAAACCAGCTTCATATGGTTAATTACGACGCAATGAGGATGAAGCAAATGCCTCATTTTAAATGATCGAAAAATTACGACCCATGTTTGCGGTGTCTGCCGAGACCAAGGTTTGAAGCTGAAAAGGTTATTGCCGTGGATTTGAGGGAACGTAATTTTTATAACAAAAATATCAACTTAAAAAGTTTATCAATTCGCTACCTTCAATAATTTGCAACTATTGAAGGTTCTGTCCCAAGGACTACCTGTCCTGCTGCGATAGATAAGTTTTTACCGGAGAAAGTTGTCTATGAAAATAATCAAAACTACAAAGGCCGCATTAGCCCTTACGGGACTGCTGGCCTTTGCGCAGGCTAGCCAGGCTGCCGTCATCAATTATGGCGCAGGCAGTATTACCGATGCCCCAAACCCCGGAACAGCGTTATGCCATGAAGATTATGGTTTGTGGGTGTTTAACGGCGGTGT
>CABFPG010000035.1 GCA_902141825.1 Thalassocella blandensis | reverse complement strand
GAATCACGTTACCGACGGTCAATGTCACTACTGTTTCAGTTTCGAATTCTGAGGCTGATTCACCAGAAACAATAACGGTTTGACCGTTCATAATCGTACCGGGCTCTGTAGTAGAAGCACCGCTATCAATACGGTACCAGCCATTTTGTACGCTAATAGGCACCGCGCCCGTAATGCCAGTTATAGTGGCAGTCGATGAACCAATCGTGGAATCAAGAGGAGCTTGATCCACTGCCGTGAAACCAAAATCATTCGGGGTAATATCTTGAGCAACCGTAGTAGCGGTATATGTAGCCTCTACACCACCAACATTAAGAGTGGAAACTACTGCAGTGGAAAATGTACCAGCAGCGGTGGTACGCACCTGAACTGATTGACCATTTTCAATGATGCCAGCATCGCTGGTAAAACTGCCATCACCGATTTTGTATTCGCCATTTTGAATAGATACAGGAGCTGCGGTATTAATGCCTTCAATTGTCACAGCTTCAGATTCAGCTGTTGCACTCAAGGCAACGTCATCGACACTGGTGAATGAGAAGGCTTCTGGTGTGGTATCTGCTGCTAAAGTAGTGACTTTAAAATCACCAGTAACACCACCAATATTTAATGTGGCAGTTGTTGCAGTTGAAAAGTTTGATGAGGATGTGAGCCTGACTTTTACGCTCTCCCCGTTTGCTACTGAGCCGTCTACAGAAGTGAAGTCCCCTTCCCCAATGGCGTATTCGCCCCCGGTAATACTAATTGGAGCTTCGTCATTGATGCCCGATACTGTGATCGCTTCCTCCGATTCCAACAAAGCTTCCAAGGGCACTTCGGTTCGTGCAGCAAAGGCGAAAGGCTCTGGCGTCGTATCTTGTGCCACCGAGGTAATTGTGAATGTTTCAGTAACGGTCCCTACGGTTACACCCACAATCACGTCACTTGAGAATTCTGATGAGGCAACTCCGCGTAAGGTCAACGTATCACCTTCACTGATCACCCCTTCCGATGATGAAAATGCGCCATTGTTGATGGAGTATTCGCCATCAGTAATCGTTACAGCCACCGAAACACTGATATCATCAATAGTGACTGAGTTAGAATCAACTGTGGCACCAAGTGAGACGTCGGTTGCGGAGGTAAAGGTAAAAGATGCAGGAGTTCTATCATCTGGTTGAGGTGTCACCGTTGGAGATGGGCCTCCGCCGTCCCCGCCGCCACAGGCTGCAACGGTCATAGTAAATACGAGAAAAAGAAACCACGAACGGAAACGTTGTAGGTTAGCTACCATTGATCAAGACTCCATTTTATAGACAGCGATCGACATCAGCCGGAAACGCGATTCCCAACTTTATAT
>CABFPG010000034.1 GCA_902141825.1 Thalassocella blandensis | reverse complement strand
TGCCTATCTTCAGTCTATGCTCGTGGTTTGAATGTCGATGACATTCACCGTCCTAACGCCGCCGGGGGTTGCACCTCCACCGGGGCTTGATCCGCCGCAATAACTCAAAGCTCTTCATTGATTAACCTTTTTTTACAGTGTTGATTTATGCACAGGGCATTCTAACTAAACGCTCTCTTGGATTGATCGGTGGCAAACTAATTTCTTTGGCAATTGCCCAAACGTAAGCAATCATTTCTCTGGCAATTGCTGCGGTGACGACATTGTAATGTTTGCCTCTTTTCATTAGTCGCTGATAGCGCTTGCACAAACGTAGTTGGGCTTTCCAGGCGATATCAATTATTTTTTTCGGTAGTCCCTCTTGACGCTTTTGTAACTCGGTCGATATGTTGGCAGAGTATCGATAGGAATGGGCACCTTCGATGAGCAATCTTCGCGCTCGTTGATTGCCTGTCTTGGTTAGCCCTCCCAGCTTACGATGTCCGCCAGAGGAATGCTCCGATGGCACTAGACCTAAATAAGCCATTAATTTTCTAGGGTGGTCAAACCGATTTAGATCACCTAATTCTGCGACAACGCCGGTGGCAACTAAAAGCCGAATGCCTCGCATAGCCTGAAGAGCTTTGACGACCGGATAATATCTCCAGCGACTAACTTGGTATGCTAGTTCGTCATCGAAACGTTTAAGCCTCGTCAAGCGTTCATTGATTGTTTGTATCATTTCTTGGAGCACTATCTGTTGTGCAGGAAAAGGAAGGACCAGCTCGGTTAACCAGCGTAAGTGCATGAGAGACCAATTATCCGTACCACCATATTTTACGTGGTTGCGTAAAAGCATGGCTTTAAGCTGGTATTTAGCATCATTTAAATCACGCATAGCACGTTCCCGTGCTCGGGATAAGTCTCGAATGGCTTCATCTTCAGGTTCAGGGACATAGATTGGGTGGACGTCGCCATTTTTTAGCAGTTGAGTAAGCATTATGGCGTCACGTTTATCTGTTTTGATACGAACGCCAGGCTTCTTTGGTATCAGCGATGGTGCGACAACGAAGCATTCGTGACCTAGGCGTGTGAGTAAACGATATATCCAATAGCCACAGGGGCCGGCTTCGTAGACAAAGTACAAAGTGGCCCCAGGGAATTTCGACTGTAGTTGTCGGGCGAGTTTTTCGATGCCCTGTTTAGTCGAGCGCACCTTACCTAATGAGCAGGGTTTATGATCCCTGTCATTGAAAGAATAAGCAACATCTGAATGCTCTTTTGCTGTGTCTAAACCTACAAAAAGTATGTTAGTGTTCATCATGCTAGCCTCCGGTATATATGGTTCCTACATATATTATGGCTCTGGCTTTGCTA
>CABFPG010000033.1 GCA_902141825.1 Thalassocella blandensis | reverse complement strand
ATTAGGCTCATTGTCTCATCGACAAATAGCGGCTCTGTGTGGCTTAGCACCATTTAATCGAGATAGTGGCGATATGAAAGGAAAACGTCGGATACGAGGGGGTCGAGCCCCAATAAGGACAGTGCTTTACATGGCGATGCTTTCGGCGATTCAATGTAATGACCAAATGAAGTCATTTTATCAACGATTGGTTGCAGCGGGAAAACATAAAAAGGTGGCTATCACGGCATGCATGAGAAAATTAATGACGATACTAAATGCAATGGTTCGAGATGATTGCGAATGGTGTACTTATTAATTATCCGTCCACCTAAAATCAGTAGCGGTTCTGCCTTGTAAAGGCAGGTTCACTACTGATTTTAGGCGGAGCTTAAAGAATTCTATTAGCAGAAATGGGCTTGATTTTTACCACAGTCGCTTGTTAAGCTTAGTTACTTTCAGACTCCACACCTACTACATTAATTTCTGATTCACCAGATAAGCTAGATGAATTGAGCAGTTCGAGACTTCCCCCAAAATGTGAATTTGCAATTTCTTCACGCATTTCATGATAGTCACATGCCTCACCTTGATCTTTATGCCATTTATCAAATCGCTCATGCGAGACGTAAAGTGAATGTGCATAACATATATGACGCCAGTTGTAGCCTTCATCATGGATTGTTTTTACGACTTGCTCAGGAGTAAATTTTTCGGATTTTCCATACCTACGATAAAGATCGTTTCCCAATCTGTGAATGTAGCTTTTTATAGCTCTTTTTTTTCTAATTGTTGAGAATAGATACATGTGATTCCCTACTGGTAAGCTTAACTTCGCCGTATGCGGGCACATTTTGCTTAGCGTATTTTGGATTAAAATGGCAAAGCCATTCTAAAATTCAGCGAAGCAAATTGTGTCCGCGTGACGGCTTGGTTATGTGGCAGCAAAAGCTATTAAAAAATTACACGTTGCGAAGCTCTAACGCAGCTTTATTTTGCTACGTATTTGCAACCACAAATTTAAATTTTATAAACGGTGCCATGGAAGAAAAGAAAACCGAAATACATTAACTTGACCGCTTTCAATATGCACCATTTACCTAAAAACTAATACTCTCTGTAACCACAATATTTGCTAGTGGACAGTACAATGTGTAATGCTGGACTAGCATAATTAATGTGCTAATTTTAATGCAGCCACGACCTAACTATTAGGCAAATCTTGCACAATACTAGCTTAAGAAAGCCGATTAAAGTGACCAAGCGCATAACGCCGTTGTAAGCGGCGACTTTGTAGTTGTGAGAGTTGTGCTATTCAAGCACAAAAACGAACAACGGAAAAGGCGTGATCTTCCCCCGAAAAAATGGACACCCCATTTTTCAAGCTACCATGTTCTCATATTTTATAGGCGACATATAATCTAATCCAGAGTGTAACCTAATCG
>CABFPG010000032.1 GCA_902141825.1 Thalassocella blandensis | reverse complement strand
CGCAAGCGCTGGACAAATTTTCCATGGCCCTTTTTTGTGGCTTAACGCTACGCTACCACAAAACGGTCCATTCCAAATTTGCCGCAAATGGCGGCGTTAGCCATAGTAACAGCCTATGAAGTTTGCTCGAATTACAGAAAACAAGGCATACGAATATGTTGCAGAGGCTACAAGAAGACTTCACGAAAAAGGGGTTGAGTGTAGAGAAATTGCGGAACATCCAGCAGTGTTGGAGCTAGAATTGAATTATTCTATGTGTACTACTTCTGGGTATGGTCTTACCGGAGAAGGTGAGTATTCATCGGTTTTTGTAACGGGTAAAGAAAATGGGTATATGGTTTACGATATTTACATTGATACGTTATCTCCCGATGACACAGTTATAAAGGAAATATCAGAAAAGCTTGGTAAACTCAACCCCGAGCACGCACGTTGCGACATCCGAAATCCTATATCAATGGCAATATTGCATTACCTAGAACTGTTTTGTGAGCTTCCTAAAAAATATGAAGTATATGCAAATAAAGGCTAACAAAGCCGTCATGTGGGACACTTTTTGCTGCGTACAATTTTGGAATGGCTTCGCCATTTTAATCCAAAATTCACTACGCAAAAAGTGCCCCATACGGCGACGTTAGAATTTTTTAGGTAAAAACATAGACTATGGAAAACGTGATTACGAAAGTTTTAGATAATAGAGCGCTCATATTGGCTCTAGATTATCTATATCGGGAAAATATGAAGAGATTTGAAACGGAAGAGCTCCTTGAAGAATCAAGAAAGTTGATCCGGATGTTATCGCTCTCTGTTGTCGATGTTCCAGTTGAGGGCTATTACCATGAAAGCGAAGAGCTAAAAGAATATTTTTTGAATGTAAGAACATTGCAACAATGCCCTTTGGAAAGAAAAAAGGAAGTAGAGCATTTAGATTCTTATCAGATCTTATCTAAGGTAACCGATTCCGAAATATACGGAAAAGGAAAGTCAAACGGTTTCCTCCCCCAGCGTCTAGACCCACTTTTTTACGCCCTGCAAAATATTCCTGTCAGCGGGTGGGCCGTTGAATCTATTACTTCAGAAGCACATTCTATATCTGTTGATTCTGACGATATATCATTAGTTGGAATAGCGGCATCTATTAATGATTCCGTAGTTTTGGCAGCTCTAAGGGAATCTGTTGCATTATATGGTGCAGTTGCTGCGGGTAGCGCAATGATTCCACCGAAGATTGTTTATAGATGGGATGTTGATTCGAAGCTGCAAAGCAAAGTTAATCTATTCATTAAAATATTCAATGAGCTATCCTCGAGTAATATCAAAGAAGCTGGCCCAGAAAATGTCGAATACTATTATGACGCTTTTGAAGATAACGAGATTTTTGGGCGATGTATATACGTTGGGTACGATGATACTAAGACCCCTATAGAAATGTACCACTGGGCTATTAAATACGAAGCTGGAAGCGCCATTGTGGATGATTTTTGGAGTGAAGATTTGTGGACAACAGAGCGATATAAAGATGAAAAGCTTTATGCTTAGGTATTCACGCACCAATTCTAACAAATTTGTCCAGTTGACTTGAATCCTCCCCCGCTTTAGTGGACACCTTCTGAAAACCTCAGGAGGTGCTAAATGCCAAGATATACACAGCCAAGAAAAAGTTGGAAATATACAAAAGAGTTTAAAATAAAAGCTGTTAAGCTTACCCACTATTATGGTGTGCGAGTTAAAGAGGTGGCCAGGTCTCTAGATATTCACCCATTCATGCTATCGCGCTGGCGTAAAGAGTATCGTGATGGTGTTTTACAAGGTGATGGGAAGAAGAGATTGGCTAAA
>CABFPG010000030.1 GCA_902141825.1 Thalassocella blandensis | reverse complement strand
CGATTAGGTTACACTCTGGATTAGATTATATGTCGCCTATAAAATATGAGAACATGGTAGCTTGAAAAATGGGGTGTCCATTTTTTCGGGGGAAGATCACATTCACTGCGTCGTTTCGTTTTGCAATGGGCTCCGCCCATTTTATTGCAAAACTACACTATGCAGTAAATGCGCGTTAATCTTGGCGTTATGCAAAAGCCATGAAATATATAAAGTGCAATGAAAAAACTATTCATTAATAACGTTTATGTTGGCGAACTAGAATATAAAGAAGCAGATCAGCCACATTTTAAAGGAGATTTCCACCCAAACAAAAATTGGAGTAATTTCTCAGATAAATTCTTCTGTAAAGACAAATTCACACATTTGTATGAAATTAATCCGCTTGAATTCAATGTTAGGATCGAGAGATATTGGAATGAACTTGATGAATTGCTCATTGAAGTTGATTGTAATGGAATTCGAAAAATACTTAACTATACAATGTTTGTAGTAAGCTCAGATAATACATTTTGTCATAGATTACCACTGAGTTCATCGATTTATTGTGCATATGTAGGGATAATCTCACGGAAATCTAGTCTGAACGAGAGATTTAAATATTTACGTTTGTTCTTTAAATTGAAGAGTATACATAAAAAATATCTTCAAAGGCGCAAGCAATATGCATAACAAGGCTATCTTGCACGCACTTGCTGCGCAAGCGCTGGACAAATTTTCCATGGTCCTTATTTGTGTCTTAACGCTTACGCTAACACAAAACGGTCCATTCCAAATTTGCCGCAAATAGCGGCGTTATGTTTATGGTGCTAAAAATTGAATGACACGGAAACCGCGAAAGCGATAATGCCTCTAATCGCTTACGTTTTGATAATCTTCATTTGTGGATTACTAATTTATTTAGCGTTTATAAATGCTTCGTTATGGTATGGTTTACTTCCAGCCGTTTATTTAAGTGTGCCTGTATCAGTAAATTTTTATAATGCATATTTAACTGAAGATCCAAAGAGTTTAATTGAGTGGTACTATTCTCCATTGTTCATAATGCCGTTTATGCTTATATTAATCATTATTTTCTATGTCATACACAAATAGTGGAGTTAATGCATAACAAGTTTGTTAAGTGGGACAACTTTTTCGTAGCTTCGCTTTTGTGCTTAAAAAGCACAAAAACAAATCCACTACAAAGTTGCCCCTTACAAATGCGTTAGGCTCCAAGGAGAATCGAGTGAAATATTTATCTTTTGTAATTCTGTTTGTATATAGCTCACAGATTTTCGCGGGAAAACTTCCGTCTGGAGAGGTCGGTAAACTTGCGGCTCTACTATCGGACCAGTATGCAGTTTTGGTACAGAAGTCTATATCAGAAAGTATTGAAGAATCAGGTAAGGTTATATACGTAACATTTAGCCTTGAAGGCTTCAATCAGGGTAACAATTTTCAGCAATATTTGGCTGTTTACAAACCAGAATTAAAGAGAAAAGCAGAGCCACCTTTCGCTGAATACGGGAAGCCTAAGTACCGTTTGGTTGGCTTTAAGAATATCTGTTCTAGCCCCTTGCTTGTTTATAAATACGGTTCGCTAACCCTATCAGAGGGTGAGGTTTCTGTTGTATGCGCTCCTTTAAAATATGGTAGGGGACAAGAGCAAGTCTTGACATATAGAATCGGCCAGTTTGAGGTATATTAGCTTAACAAGTGTAGTCACCTGACACAAATTGCTACGCGCATTTTTGTGTTTTCGCTACGCTCAATTTTACACAAAAAGGCACTCCACAATTCGTGCAGGTGCTACAGGCGTTATACACTGGTCTTACCCATGAAAAGTGGACACCAGTTTAGGCACACATTTCATTGTATTGTTTTTCAAATTCAACCGGGCTTAAATTGCCATTAGCTGAATGCCG
>CABFPG010000029.1 GCA_902141825.1 Thalassocella blandensis | reverse complement strand
AACGGCTTCAATTTTAAATTCCTTCGTATATGTTTTATAGGGTTTGCGTTTTTGTACCATAATAGACACCTCTGATTGGACTAAATTGTCCTCTATTTATAGTGTCCGTTAAAGTGGGGAGCTTCAGGGTGTCTTATTTTTTCTATTAGATTAATGCAGATGTATTGTTAATCACACATCTAAATAAGCGTTGTTATCAACATAAAAGAGGAAAGCCCTAAACAGTAAAGCCAAATCTATATCTTCTGTTTGCTCAGTAAGATTTTCATAAACTCCAACCAAGTCAGCTATGGACATCACATATTTTAGCTTTTGTAATTCCTTATCTTTAAAAAAGATACCACTACTATCTTCCGCTTCATCTGGGTCGATAACTGATCCTTTAGATTGCAACTCCCATTCATCTTCGGTTGGCAAATAGAGAGCGTGTGCTTCATCTAATTCACCTAGCCTCAAGAACAAGTCTGAAATAGCTTCTAATTTTATCTTTTGCATTTATTTAACCCTATTTTTTTCGCGTAGTTCCACCACCCCAAGTCTCCATCCCGCCTTTTTTCCCTGGGTGTAATACATCTTGAACGACGCCTTTCGAGGTATGGTGTTTCATTGACATTAACTCCAATATCCCTTCTTCGTGAATATTGTGATGCCATGTTAAACCAGTTTCTTTAGCTGGCGAAGCCCCAGTATGTTTACCACTTTTTCCTGGTTCAACAAGTTTTCTAATACCTGGATAGAGATTCTCCATCATTTCAGCAAGCTGACTATCCGCTTTCATTGCCTCATAAAGCTGTCGATGCCCTTCTTGGAAATGCTTATAGTCATTTACATCAGGGTAGTGCTGCCCTTTTTTCAGTTTTGCTCTAAATGCCACAGTATAGTGGGAACTTTCAACAGGCCTATTTATATCTACATTAGGTCTAGATTGTCGAGTAGGTTTCGGCCCCAGTTTAACCTTACTAATATCACCAACAGCGCCTATTTGTCTCCTTAGTCCTGTTGGTCCAGGTTTCATTGCGTTGTTGAGGACAGTCTTCGCGCTCTCTTGCACTGCTGTAGCTGCAGAATTAGCAATCTGAGCCATCCTATTACCACCAGCAGTAATGGCTCTCTCTATAGTCGCTGTAGTAGCAGTAACAGTCTTAGATTTAGCAACTTGCTGTACAACCTGTTTGGTAGCCTGGACAGACTGGCTAACAGTAGGCCCACGAGCAACTCTAGGCCCAGCTCCAGGTCTTAATGTCGCCAACATGGAGACACCTTCAGAGACATCAGAGATTGCTGAGACATCACCACCAAAGGCATCTGCTGTTCTACTTACAGCTGCTGCATGAACTTTCTTAGCACCTGCTGCATAATCACCATTAACAGCATAATCAATGACATCAGTGACCATGCCTCTGGTAGCTGCTAATTCATCCCTAACCTGTTGATCATCAACACCAGTAGCAACTTGTGCCAGGTTAGCCGCAGTATCTAAGAAGCCTGTTAACACCTGACCTAATGAAGTAACCGCTTTAGCAGTACCAACACCAGCAGCTACCCAACCATTATCTGCCCTCTCATTTTGAGCATCTAGGTAATCTTTAAAGTTATCTAGCTGATTAGTCGCATCACCAAATACAGACTTATGACCGTCAGGGTCAACATAAACCGTCGGATTACTATAGGCATACAAATACCGATGCAAACTCGGTGGCGTACCGTGCTCACCAAGATAGGTATCCTGATTCATAAACCGGCCGACATCTGGATCATAAAAACGGGCTTTCATGTAGATCAAGCCAGTTTCTGTATCGTGCTCATGCCCGGTGAAGACCTGGCGGTTGACGCTGGAGCCTTCCTGATGGGTAATTTCACCGAAAGGATCTACGCGGTAGGCGATTTGGTTTTCGCCGGCGCTGTTTGAC
>CABFPG010000028.1 GCA_902141825.1 Thalassocella blandensis | reverse complement strand
CGGCATTCAGCTAATGGCAATTTAAGCCCGGTTGAATTTGAAAAACAATACAATGAAATGTGTGCCTAAACTGGTGTCCACTTTTCATGGGTAAGACCAGTCTAATACATGTAGCAACTATGATAAAAAATATCTTATTAAGCTTTACATCTATAGGAGCTTTAATTTCTGCCTATTTAATTCTGATAGAGCCATCGATTGAAGTTGGGCGGGAAGAACGAACTCAAAGAGATTTGGAAAGCATTCTAGAATATGCTTTAGATGTTGAAAAAGCTACTGGCGATTTTCCAAATTCCACCGACATGGAAAAATATTTGGTTAATGGCGCTAAAGACGTTTATGGCTATAGGTACATCTATGAATTGATAGACCAGGTTGTTGTAATTCGATCAACCGGAAAAGATGGGAAGCTAGGAGGTTTTGGAAAAAATAGAGATCAGGTGTTAATTCATAAATCGACATAACAAATCGCTCAATGTGGACATTTTTTCCGTTACTTCATTTTTACTTAAATAGCACAAAATAAACCACTTCAAAAATTCCACTTAGCAAGGCGTTATGCCTCTACGGTGATTTATGCCAATTGATACAATAGCAGAAGGTATTTTTGGAAGCATTTTAAGATTTATCGGGTGGGTCCTCGTCGATGCTATTTTTGAGTTTCTTGTTAAAGGGATGGGGTATCTGGTTTGTCGACCATTTAAAAAAGTAAATCCAGATGGTCTAGTTGCATTACTTGTCGGCATTGTATCCTGGATTTTCTTAGGTATTTTTATATATCTTTTATATGGCACAATTTTTGTGTGGATAGATGTAGACACATGCTTGGATTCTGGTGGTAGATTTAATTACGAACTAAAAGCTTGTGAGTATTAAAATAGAGGTAATGCATAACAAGGTTTTCAATGCACATTCCAGCCACTACGTGGCTTCCATTGGACTCCCAATGCTGCGCATTGCTCGTCCATTAAAACGACGTTATGTGTGAGTTAGGGAAAATATGATGTCGAAGGTATACCGAATAATAAATTCTAAGAATAAGAAAAATATTCGATTAGTTGCTTTGGGTTCTTTTCAGATCGAATTATTTGAAATTGATGATGACGAGTACTTTTGTGTTTATAGATATACGAATGATCAATCGTGTCATATGCTCGTAGCATTGAAATCAGCTGGTATTTCAATATTAGGGGACGGGTTTCAAATCTTAGACGGAAATAAGTCGTACAAAATTTTGGTCAAAAAATCTGATGGCAAAGTAAAGGTCAATATTGTGGAGTATTTGTGGGGTTGGTTGCCTTTTCAACGGTTTGCAGGCAAGGTTAGTGATATTGGGTTGTCAACTCTTAGTTCTGGGCTATCGTCTAGGGTAAATAGCATTGTATAAGCAAACACATAACAAACAGCTCAATCCGACATTTTTGTCTACGCTCCGTTTTGGCGTGGCTGCGCCACTGTACGCCAAAACTACACTTCAACCGAAACGCAACTGATATAGGCGTTACGTGTCATCCAGGTAATTATGTTTGACGAATACTTTAAAGAATCGGAAGTTAAGCCAGAATTTTCAAAAGAGTTTATATCTCTTTGGGGGGGGGGGCTTGGTAAAGAAAATTACCATAAATTGGATGAGGTAACGGAAGATGAGTGGGGCCAGTTTAATTCATTGTTGCGTAGCATAGCCGAAAGATTCTCTCTTGAAGCCGTAAACCTTGAAGAGTGCTCACTTGCAAAAGTTTGTGATATAGAATCTGTACTTTCATCTTATGAAGAAAGCATGAATAAAGAGTCTTCGGCCTTTGTTAGGTTAGTGCTTCCAGAATTAGAGTGTGTGATTAGCGAAGACTGGGATTACACATATATTATCTGGCATAAAAACAATGGCGCTGTAGAATCGCTTTCACCTTACATCAGGGCGGAGGGCTTGGCACACTTTCACAGCTAAACACGTAACAAGTTTGTCAACAGGACATTTTTTCTACGCTCCGTTTTGCGGTGGCTTCGCCACTTTACCGCAAAACTCCACTATACAAAAAATGCCTGTTACAAAGGCGTTGGTATGACACCCCTTGTCAATAAAAACAATGAAATCCTCTAACTAAAAATAGTTAGTGTCCGAATAAATAGAATGAGTTATTGCAGTAGATGA
>CABFPG010000027.1 GCA_902141825.1 Thalassocella blandensis | reverse complement strand
CGCAAGCGCTGGACAAATTTTCCATGGCCCTTTTTTGTGGCTTAACGCTACGCTACCACAAAACGGTCCATTCCAAATTTGCCGCAAATGGCGGCGTTATATGCTCATTATAGGAATCAAAAGTGCCATACACCGTTGCAGTCTCATTTGACACTTTTTATCAGAATATAAATCTTTCTGGCGATCACAGAGACACTGCCAATCGTCGCAGAGATGATATTGTGAGTACGCTGAAGAAGAATATGAGTGTCATAGAATCATTTTCTTCCGGATCTATCCCTCGATATACGGCTTTAAAAGATCATGCCGATTTGGACGTTATGGTAGCACTGCATTACACAAAGCATATAAAAGATAAAAAGCCATCAGAAGTTCTGCAAGAAGTAAGAGATACTCTATCGGAATATAAAACTAATGTAAGAAAGAATGGGCAAGCGGTGACGCTTTACTACAAAACATGGCCGAATGTTGACATAGTTCCCTGCAGTCGAGTTGTTGATGATGACGGAAATGTTACTTCATACTCTATACCGGATATGAACACAGAGCAGTGGATTACAAGTAAACCAAAGAATCATACGGCCAACATGACATCAAAGGCGGGAACTTGTGGTTCAAATTTCAGAAAAACTATTACCATGGTCAAGCATTGGAATCGTACACACAGCTCATATTTGCAGTCCTATCATATTGAGGCAATTGCCTTAAGTATTTTTGATTCTTCAATGAATGACTTCACATGGGACATTTTTAAGTTTTTTGAAGAAGCTGCTAATTTGGTAAGTAGCTACTTTTGGTATGAAGGTGTCTATGTTGATGGCTATCTAACCTATTCAACGAGAGCTGAGGCAAAAAAACGTCTTGAAACCGCACGAGATAAAGCCAGATCAGCATGGGCTAAAACCTATGGTGATGACGATGATCATGAAGGTGCAATAGCTATATGGCGCCAAATATTTGGAGATAACTTCCCTGCCTATGGATGATATTAAATTACTTGGTCTACAACGGGCTGAATTTCAAAGGGCCGAAACACTTCAAATCTGGGCTGGAAGAGTTCAGATAGTCATAGTTCTTGTTTCGATTGCATGTGTAATCATTCAAGAAAATAATATTGTTTATGCTTTATCAATTTTGAGCATATTGTTAGCGCTCGCTTGGTTCTATATTTCAGAAGAATCAAAAGCTTCTCATAGCACAGCAGAGCGCGCGAGGCGGGCAATTGTAATTAGAAATGGCCTAGGTATAAAGTTAGGGACCAAGTCCTATAGTGATTTAGTAATACTATTTAAAGCAAACAGTGATAGTGCAAAACAATGGGAAGACGAAGAGTACTTTAAATCAAAGTCTAAATATGGAAATCAAAAACTAGCAGAGATTATTGAGGAAAGTGCATTTTGGTCGAAGTGTCTCCTCAAAGAGTATGCAAAAAAAACCTGGCTAATTTTTTCTTTTGTCTTAGTTGCGTCTGTTTTGTCTCTTTTCTTAATAACTCTATTTGATTTTACACAGCTAGGTAAAACTATTGGGCAAATATTTTGCTTAATATTAATGTGGTTGATTACGGGCAGCCTGTTCTCTAAATCAATAAAATTAACTACTTCATCCAATGCGGTCGATTCCATAGAGGAAAGGCTTAACAATATTATTCAGAGCGGAGAAGTAAAAGAAGACATACTTATACATATGGGTGATTACAATTCGGTTATCGAAGGAACCCCTGTGATACCATCGAACATTTACCGAAAAAACAAGGATAGGTTAAATACATTATGGAGAGAGCGTGCTGAGCGATAGACCCGCATATAACAAGCGACTGTGGTAAAAATCAAGCCCATTTCTGCTAATAGAATTCTTTAGACTCCACCTAAAATTAGTTAGTACACCAACCGCAATCATCTCTAACCATTGCATTCAGTATCGTCATTAATTTTCTCATACATGCCGTGATAGCCACCTTTTTATGCTTTCCCGCTCCAACCAATCGTTGATAAAAAGACTTCATTTGGTGATTACATTGAATCGCCGAAAGCATCGCCATGTAAAGCACTGTCCTTATTGGGGCTCGACCACCTCGTATCCGACGTTTTCCTTTCATATCGCCACTATCTCGATTAAATGGTGCTAAGCCACACAGAGCCGCTATTTGTCGATGAGACAATGAGCCTAAT
>CABFPG010000026.1 GCA_902141825.1 Thalassocella blandensis | reverse complement strand
ATCTTCAGTGTAATGGTTGTACTTGTTCTTCTTTTTCTTGGTCATAATTAGAACCTCATTAGGTAGTAGTGAGGTGTCTACTTTTTGTGGGTAACTCGGAGACATAACGCCTATGTAAGAGACATTTTTGTAGTTGATTGTTTTGTGCTATTTAAGCACAAAACGAGCGACGGAAAAAATGTCCTTCTTGACATATTTGTTAGGCTCATTCGTTCTTAAAAGTTGTAAAAACAGTGCCATTTTTATTAAACACTTCGATAAACGGCTTATTTTTATAAAACGATATTACTGAGGCTGATGTAGATTCCGCATTAGAGATTGTTAACCCACCCTCTTGGGAGGCTGCATCATAGCCAAGAGAGCCTAGTACGCTCTTATTTGAGCCGTAGAAAAATATGTTGGCGCCTTCAGTATCTGAGGCTAGAGCGACCTGAATATTGCTGTCCGAAGAGTATGTAGTGAACATTGGAGCACCATTCGTAATCAAACTACCTAATCTAGGTATCTCATTTTCATCATACAATATTAAACCACTAGCACCGTCGAGCTGGTTGCTCGAGATGCTACCATACCTCTTACCAGTATCCTTATCGATTAAAACTATTTCGTTTACAACTAATCTTTCTGTTGCGAAAGCATAGAAAAAATACTGGGATAAAAAACCACCCAAAATTCCCGCGCATAAACATGTAATAATTAAAATAATTTTACTCATTGGCTATCTGTGCCTAACGCCACAATCTAAGGCAAATTTGGAATGGACCGTTTTGTGGTAGCTAAGCGTTAAACCACAAAAAAAGGCCATGGAAAATTTGTCCAGCGCTTGCGAAGCAAGTGCGTTGTAAGATTTCTTGGTTAGGCATTTTTCTCAATATTTTTCCAAACCACACCATAGCAAGGACCCGCTAATTCGTACCTACCTTCTTGCCCATTGTGAGGAAAAGTCGCTTTTGCCAAAAAAGAATCCTCAGGAATTGTTTCACGCTGAAGCTTCAATTCGTCCTCTATTTCATCCCATCTCTGACTTAATCCACCGCGTCCGGGATGAGTTTTTGTATCTGTTTGTCCTGCTTCATACTTCTTATTCCATTCAACGAAAATTATCCATTGTTCGATTTCCAATTCAAGCTCTTCACTTAAAATTGGAAAGAGATTAAATGTTTCGATATAACCAGTAGCGTCATCAAAATTTGATATGAATCGATGTGGTATTCCATTAAAGTCTGCTATACCACTTCTTGGACCATCATACCAATCACTTTCTACGTATACTCTCTCCATATGCACCTTAATCTGCGGTGATGCCTAACGCAGAGTGAAGCGGCAGTTTGTGGAGTAGCGTTTTGTGCTAGCATAGCGACCGGCACAAAAAAGCCACGAAACAAACTGTCCGACTGGCACGTATTGTTAGGCATTTTTACCAGAACCATATTTGATTCTCGCCATACCCGAATGAAAAATCATTGCAGCCTTTCTCAAGTTGCAACAACGATTCACTAAACCCTTTTGCTGCATATGGATTGACCACTATGTCCATGCTATCTCTAAATGGTTTAACTTTCCAATCTTCCACTTCTTCAACTTCGAAGTGCAACATGAACTTTAACTCGGGGACAGCTTTGCTCTTACACCCAGAAATTTCCAGTTCTGTTTTTCCAGGTTGTGGCAATTCAACTGTTCTCTTTACATTGCGATTCTCGTTAATCATTAAAGACAACAATTCGATCAGAGGCTGCAGCCCTTTCTGATCTCCTGTTAATTGCCAGCTAGGGTAATTTTTCAGGTTGCCTTCGTACCTCCATAGATATAGTTTTCCATTTTGATTCCAGCTATATACTTCCATACGAGTTTCGCCTAACGCCGCCATTTGCAGCAAATTTGGAATGGGCCGTTTTGTGGTAGCCTAGCGTTAAGCCACAAAAAAATCCATGGAAAATTTGTCCAGCGATTGCGAAGCAAGTGCTTGGCAAGATGGCCTAGTTAGCAATTTTTGCATTTACGCCATTCTCTAATTTTTTTAACAATAGTTTGTTCATTTTCACCATGTACTGACGCGCCATGAAATTGAGGATTTATTTTAAACCCATAAGGACCGATAACTTGGTACTCAGGCGCCACAGTAATGATTACAAGCCCTGACTTTGGACCTCGTGTCATACGATGTACAGGATTTTTACAACCTTTAACTGCCTCTCGTGGTATTTCCTTTAATCCAAAAATGGTGCAAACACGAATGGCATTATCGTGTATCTCCAAAGCAGTCCCTTTTGGAAAGTAAAGCATTAAATTATAACCGAACTCACATACTCCGAGCCAAAAGGAAGCTACTACTAAGCCTAATAAGTATAAATCTTCAACTTTATCCAGACTTAAATTGTTTTCAATAGCCAAAGGCAACCATTTTATTGCTAACCATATAAACAAAGCTGAAAGTAGAGCATTTAAAAGAAAGACCCATCCTTTAAATTTTAATATTTCTTCATTCATGGTTGATTGCCTAGACATCATGACACCCCTTAGGGTGCTAGCCTCCAAGTTTACGTGGGCTAGCAAAGCCAGAGCCATAATATATGTAGGAACCATATATACCGGAGGCTAGCATGATGAACACTAACATACTTTTTGTAGGTTTAGACACAGCAAAAG
>CABFPG010000025.1 GCA_902141825.1 Thalassocella blandensis | reverse complement strand
ACTGGCACTGTTGAGTTCACACCAAATGACGATTACTACGCTGGTGACCGTACGGTTACTACATCTATCGAAAGTGCCACTGGCGGCAACTTCGAAAATCTAGTTGTTGATTCAACCGAAGTGAGCACCACCGTTACTGATGATGCTGATGCAACTTCCGTATCTTTGAGTGCGGATGATACTGTCGTAGAAGGCGGTGTCATCACTTATACCGCAACGCTGGAACGCGAAGCACAATCAGAAGTGCGTGTTGTACTTGATAACGGCCAAACTATTGTGATCGCTGCGGGTGAAACAACAGGCACTGTTGAGTTCACTCCAGATGATGATTATTACGCTGGTGATCGTACTGTAACTGCATCTATTGAAAGCGCGTCGGGCGGTAACTTTGAAAACTTAGTGGTTGACTCAACAGAAGCAAGTACAACTGTAACAGATGATGCAGATGCAACTTCTGTCTCTTTGAGTGCGGACGACACAGTTGTTGAAGGTGGAGTCATCACCTATACCGCAACACTGGAACGTGAAGCACAATCAGAAGTTCGTGTTGTACTCGACAACGGTCAAACAATTGTGATTGCTGCGGGTGAAACAACAGGTACCGTTGAATTCACTCCAGACGATGATTATTACGCTGGCGATCGTACTGTAACTGCATCTATTGAAAGTGCCGCAGGCGGCAACTTCGAAAACTTAGTTGTTGATTCAACGGAAGCGAGCACCACCGTTACTGATGATGCCGATGCAACTTCTGTATCTTTGAGTGCCGACGATACTGTTGTTGAAGGTGGAGTCATCACCTATACCGCAACACTGGAACGTGAAGCACAATCAGAAGTGCGTGTTGTTCTCGATAACGGTCAAACGATTGTGATCGCTGCGGGCGAAACAACGGGCACTATTGAATTCACTCCAGACGATGATTATTACGCTGGTGACCGTACGGTTACCGCATCTATCGAAAGTGCTACAGGTGGCAACTTCGAAAACTTAGTTGTGGATTCAACTGAGGCCAACACGACTGTAACTGACGATGCCGATACAACGTCGGTATCTTTGAGTGCAGACGATACGGTTGTTGAAGGTGGAGTCATCACCTATACCGCAACCCTAGAACGCGAAGCACAATCAGAAGTGCGTGTTGTACTAGATAACGGCCAAACTATTGTGATCGCTGCGGGTGAAACAACAGGCACTGTTGAGTTTACTCCAGATGATGATTATTACGCTGGTGATCGTACTGTAACTGCATCTATTGAAAGCGCGTCGGGCGGTAACTTTGAAAACTTAGTTGTTGACTCAACAGAAGCAAGTACAACTGTAACAGATGATGCAGATACAACTTCTGTTTCATTAAGTGCCGACGATACTGTTGTTGAAGGTGGAGTCATCACCTATACCGCAACCCTGGAACGCGAAGCACAATCAGAAGTACGTGTTGTTCTCGATAATGGCCAAACCATTGTTATTGCTACCGGTGAAAAGGTTGGAACAGTAGAGTTCGCTCCTGATGACGACTATTACGCTGGTGATCGTACTGTAACTGCATCTATTGAAAGTGCTACAGGCGGAAACTTCGAAAACTTAGTTGTTGACTCAACAGAAGCAAGTACAACTGTAACAGATGATGCAGATACAACTTCTGTTTCATTAAGTGCCGACGATACGGTTGTAGAGGGTGGAGTTATCACCTATACCGCAACCCTGGAACGCGAAGCACAATCAGAAGTTCGCGTAGTTCTTGATAATGGTCAAACTATCATTATTGCAGCAGGTGAAAAAGTTGGCACTGTAGAATTTGTGACTGAAGATGATGATTTTTCCGGTGATCGAACTGTAACCGTATCTATCGAAAGTGCTACTGGTGGTAATTTCGAAAGCTTGGTAGTTGATTCAACTGAGGCCAGTACAACAGTTACCGATGATACCGATGCAACTTCTGTTTCATTAAGTGCTGACGATACAGTTGTAGAAGGTGGAGTTATCACTTATACCGCAACCCTGGAACGCGAAGCACAATCAGAAGTCCGCGTGGTTCTCGATAACGGTCAAACTATTGTGATCGCTGCGGGCGAAACAACGGGCACTGTTGAATTCACTCCAGACGATGATTACTACGCTGGCGATCGAACTGTAACTGCATCTATCGAAAGTGCTTCAGGTGGCAACTTCGAAAACTTAGTTGTCGATTCGACGGAAGCGAGTACCACCGTTACAGATGATGCTGATGCTACAACAGTAAGTTTATCTGCAAATGACTCTGTGGTTGAGGGCGGTGTAATTACTTATACAGCTACTTTAGAGCGCGAAGCACAATCAGAAGTACGTGTTGTACTCGACAACGGTCAAACTATTGTGATCGCGGCCGGTGAAACATCAGGCACTGTTGAATTCGCTCCAGACGATGATTATTACGCTGGTGATCGTACTGTAACTGCATCTATCGAAAGTGCTACAGGCGGCAACTTCGAAAACTTAGTGGTGGATTCAACAGAAGCGAGTACTACAGTTACTGATGATGCTGATGCGACGACTGTAAGCTTATCTGCAGATGATTCGGTAGTTGAGGGCGGCGTAATTACTTATACAGCCACTTTGGAACGCGAAGCGCAATCAGAAGTACGTGTTGTGCTCGACAACGGGCAAACTATTGTTATCGCTTCGGGTGAAACAGCCGGTACTGTTGAATTCACTCCAGACGATGATTATTACGCTGGCGATCGTACTGTAACTGCATCTATCGATAGCGCAACTGGCGGAAACTTCGAAAACTTAGTTGTGGATTCAACGGAAGCGAGCACGACGGTCACAGATGATGCTGATGCAACTTCTGTATCTTTGAGTGCGGATGATACGGTTGTTGAAGGTGGAATCATTACCTATACCGCAACTCTGGAACGTGAAGCACAATCAGAAGTTCGTGTCGTTTTGGATAATGGACAAACGATTGTAATTGCAGCAGGTGAAACAA
>CABFPG010000024.1 GCA_902141825.1 Thalassocella blandensis | reverse complement strand
TTGTATATTTCCAGCTTTTTCTTGGCTGTGTATATCTTGGCATTTAGCACCTCCTGAGGTTTTCAGAAGGTGTCCACTAAAGCGGGGGAAGATTCGTGTCGCGTTGAACTTTTTGTTAGCCGGTATTTTACTTAATGTCTTCTGCATACTGAGGCCCACCGATACCGTTGTACCCTGTATTTATGGTTGCTTTACATACTGAACACACAAGGTGGACCCTTTCACCCTTTTTCTGATTTGTGTTCAAAATGGACTTCTTTTTATTTTGAAAGCAATTTGGGCACAGCCAATGAGGTTTTTCGCTATTTGATTCAGATTTTTTTAAATGGTATACCGTTACTGGTGTTCCTGGCCAAGGTGAAATAAGTGTGTAGCGTGAACTTTCTTTCTCCCAATCACGCATTTCATCTATTTTCGATTGTAATGTCTTAATTTGGTCAATTAGTTTTTGACGTTCGTCGTTGACTTCAAAAATGGCTTGTTGAGCCTCAATGAGTTTTGCATTTAGCTCTATAGAAAGTGCTTGAAGTTCTGCCTGACTTTTTAAAGACAATAAGCCTTTTTTAATATCCATTGCACCATTAAGTGCCGACGTCATTGCTGTAATGCTTGAAACATCTACCATACTTTCTCCCGTGGCTTAAGTCCCGCCGGCTAACGCCCATCAACAGCGGCAGCCGAAACGTTTGTGCGGGCGTAGCGCGCAGTTTTGGCTGTCCAGCCGGTGCCGTAGGCACGGGCGTCGCTGGTTGTAATTGTTAGTGCTGCCGCAGTTGGCAACAATTAAATATTCTATGGCACTAAACCCCAGCTTGGTGCCAAATCTACTTTTTCGCTTAATGGCTGAACCACCCCATTTCAGCGAGCGCCCATAAAAAAGTACCGCTATTCCCGCAACTCTATTGCCCGAATATACAGGACATAACTTGATCGGCACCGTTTAGCTCAGATAGAAGCTAAACGCTGAATTCTACACCGAGGTTCTTAATGGAACTTTTCGAAAGATACTCGCACCAAGCAAGCTACCTTTGGAAAAATCCCATCGCACTAACGCCGCTATGTACGGCAACTTTGTAGTTGGTTTGTTTTGTGCTATTTAAGCTCAAAACGAAGCGACGGAAATTTTGTCCGTACGATAGCTTTGTTAGCTTTTATCGCCAATTTAGCCCCGTAATCATGAATGACCAATATAGCGTGATACCACCCACGATAACATATAGTGGCCCAAGTATTAATATTGCTTGAATCATTCTAACCACATCAAAATTATCGCTTGACGACATGCAGTAACTACAAACTAATGGTGCTACGAGATACATGCCAAAATAATGGATAAATGCGAAGTCATCTCCAGCCCTCGCAGCCCAGGCTAGAATCGTTACTAAGTACAAAATCAATATAAAAGGCCAAATAAATTTGGTCAGTGGTTTATTCCATCCTTTTTTAATAAAAAAGGATAATGTCAAAATAAATTGAGAATGCAATAGCAAGAAAGCTTGAACATCTTCCATTCTGTGCACCTTCGGGAAGCTAACGCCTTGCACAGCGGCGAGCGACGCAGGAGCGAGTCCTAAGCAGCGAAGCTGCGTTTTGCTGGTGCTGTTTGTTAAGCATTTTTCTCCCTATGAATTTTATTTCTTATCGCTACAAGTTCATTTGGCAATTCGCCATATATTTCCACTTTGCGTATTGACTCAATTACCGATGCAAACTCATTTTCTTTATAAGCTTTAAATGCATTTCTTACATGCATGCTTTTACGTATCTCCCGAAATTTTTGACCTTCATTTATTGCTGCTCTGTGGATCAGTTCAAATGAGCCAATTGAAAGTGGAAATATCAAGAGTAAGAACCAAGCATTTCTAAACAAAGCAGCTATCCCGCAACATACTATTATGACAACAGGTAGCGCCAGAAAAACCTTTAAGGTTTCACCTCCACTATGTTTTACACCCTTGTATCCGTACCTTTTGTACCACATATCGCTATCTACCGATATTGCTTAACGCCTGTAGCACCTGCACAAATTGTGACGTGCCTTTTTGGTATATTGTGAGCAACGCGAACACCAAAAAGGCGCGTTGCAATTTGTGTCAGGTGGCTGCACTTGTTAAGTGTTTACCCCAGCCAAGGCCAACCACGTAAGCCGAAAGCAATGCAAAGCCGACGCTAAAATATGCTAGAGATTCTACATAATCTTGATTAGCTTGGGACATTAGCAACGATAAAGCTACCAATGGAATACTCAGTACTGTAGCGCTCAGTAATATTGAATTTATGGCGCAAAGCCCTTTCTCCTTACCGTACCATACTCCAATTAATGCCCCAGCGAATATACCAGAAAGGCAAATAGCATCTTGGCCCGAGACGGTTCCAACCAACTTATAAAGCCCGAGCGTACCCACTGCGATAGACAGTAACATTGATATAAAAATTACCAAAAAGTGCTTAATCATGGTTTTACACTTAACGTTGCTGTATGGGGCGTGTTTTGTGGAGCAAATTTTGGATTAAAATGGCGAAGCCATTCCAAAATTTAGCGTAGCAAAATGCGTCCCACATGACAGCCTGGTTATGCCCTTTTTATTAAGAACTGCTTAATAGATGAAGCTTCGACAACAAATTCTATAGCGGTTTCTATATTTTTAAATTGCAACCTTAGCCCATCCGAATATCCTTGATTATTTACCAGACCCCATGCCCACAACAGCTCAAGCCCGATATATTTCGATACAAGTACATTAATGTTACTCTCAAGTAGCCCTTCGCCTTCAAAATGACTACAGACATTAATCTCATCAGTCTCTTCATTGATTCGGATAAAGCAATTACACCTCTCAAACTTTAAGTCCATAGCGGCTAGCTCGTAAGGCAAATCAACAAAGCAGTACCCTTTGACACTTATTAACTTTCCAGAGTTCTCTACAAGATCAGACAGGGTCATTTCATTATTCCCGGAAGCGCATAACGCCTTGCACAGCGGAGTTTTTGGAATTGACCGGTTTGTGCTATCCAAGTACAAACCAGGCGATGGAAAAATTTTGATCTTCCCCCGAAAAAATGGACACCCCATTTTTCAAGCTACCATGTTCTCATATTTTATAGGCGACATATAATCTAATCCAGAGTGTAACCTAATCG
>CABFPG010000023.1 GCA_902141825.1 Thalassocella blandensis | reverse complement strand
TTTCGTAACAATAACACCGAATAAAACGTCTTGAGTTTTCTCAAATTAACATTCATATACAATGCTAGTTGTTGCTATTTGATTCCTAATTTTTAAAGATCTTCTCGATCGGCGTCGCCTTGAGAGGGTGCGCATTTTACACCTGGGCGATTGGGAGTCAAGCGCTTTTTTAAAAAAAGTTAAAAAAAAGTTCCAGTCGTTCATTTTCCCCAATTTCGGCGACTAAACGAACACCTGCCAGCTTTACATTTAGCGACGACCAAGAGACCTTTCTGCTAGAATCCCTCGCCAGCCAACCACATAAAAAAATTATTTTTTAATAAGCGTCGTGCGTCAGTATGGGAAAAATACACCCCAAGAAAAATATACTCATTATTCGAGTGACCGCTATTGGCGACATTGTGATGGCCAACCCCGTTGCGTCCGCGATTAAACAACAAAATCCGAACGCCAATATCAGCTGGCTGGTTGACCAGGCCTTCACTCCGCTACTCAAAAGCCACCCTCACGTAGACCAGCTTATTCCCATCAACACCAAGGACTGGCAGGAGTTGTGGCGGAAAAAGCATTTTTGGGGGTTCTTCAAAAAATACCGAGAACTCAGCAAAACTCTTAGACAGCTAAAATTTGATCTTGTGCTGGACCTGCAGGGCAATGCTTTCACTAGCTATGCCGCCTACATGACCGGCGCCAAGCAACGTGTCGCACTGGGTTCAGACAACATCAACCACTGGTTCGTAAACAAAACCATATCCCGCAATCTGGGCGAACACGTACAGATGGGCTCAGAGTACCGCTACCTTGTCAGCCAGCTGGGCTACTCAGACAGCAATTGGCGCATGCACGTCCCCGACTCCATTGAAGCGCGGGAAAAAGCACAGGAGTTACTTTCCAGCTATTTTGAAGATCAGCCTTATGCAGTGATTTGCCCCTTTTCAGCACACCCACAAAAAAACTGGGTCAACGCTTATTGGCAACAAATTATTTTACGTATCCGAGGTCGATATAAACTGCGCACAGTCATCGTAGGCGGGCACAACGGCGTAGAAGCGGGGAATGAAATCGCAAAGGCGACCGGAGCCATCAATCTGGCCGGAAAAACCTCACTCAAAGAAACCGCCGCCATTATTCGTGGCGCCGCCTTACTTATTGGTGTTGACACAGGCTTGACCCACATTGGACATGCAGTGGACACCCCAACCATCTCTCTGTTTGGTGCCACCAGCCCTTACACCTATGTCGGCAACGATGCCAGCAAAATCATCTACCTCGATAGATATTGCTCTCCCTGCAAACGACACCCTACATGCAACAAGCAATATCAATGCATGAAAGACATTACACCTGACATCGTGCTCACCGCCATCAAGCCTTTGATGTTGCAGTCACGCGATCTCTAACCAATCATCTGGAGTTTTTATGAGCAGCCAACTTCCTGACTTTAACCGCGCCAACATTTTAGTTATTGGCGACGTTATGCTGGATCGATACTGGAGCGGCTCCACCACACGAATATCTCCAGAAGCGCCAGTACCCGTGGTCAAAGTAGGCGATATAGAAAACCGACTCGGCGGCGCAGCCAACGTAGCACAAAATCTGGCAGCCCTGGGGTGCAAAGTAAGCTTGAGCGGCATTATCGGCCAGGATGAAGCAGCCGAAATCATTAAAACCCTGCTTGCAAAATCCAACATAGAAGACCTCCTAGCTGAAGACAGCAACAACCCCACCATTACAAAGCTACGCGTAATGAGCAGACATCAGCAGTTACTGCGCCTGGATTTTGAAGAAAAGCTGCATAACACCAACAAAAACAAATTACTGGACACCATAAAACATAGCATCGATCAATTTGATGCCGTCATCATTTCAGATTACGCCAAAGGCACCATCGCTGACGCCCAACCCATCATACAAATTTGCCGAACCTTAAAAAAGCCGGTTTTTGTAGACCCCAAAGGCACAGATTTCAGCCACTATAAAAACGCAAACGCCATCACCCCAAACCTGAGTGAGCTACAAGCTATTGTAGGGGAGCAGGAATCACTGGAAACCCTTTTCGTACACACAGAAAGACTTTGCAAGCAACTAAACCTCGAAGCCATCCTGGTGACACTGAGCGAAAAGGGGATGGCTTTAATACAGCAGAACAAACCAGCCCTGCACATCCCCACTCTCGCCAAAGACGTTTTCGATGTTACTGGCGCCGGAGATACGGTGATAGCAACGTTCACCGCTTGCGTGGCAGCAGGCAACGATCTGCCCAGCGCAATGAACCTTTCCAATGTTGCAGCAGGTGTTGTTGTAGGAAAACTAGGAACATCTACAGTGAACGCAAAAGAACTGCAGATGGCACTACTCCAACAGGACCAGTTCATTGACAAAGGTGCAATTTCACTAAGCAAGCTTGTGCAACAGATTGAAATATGTCGCCATAAAGGTGAAAAAATAGTATTTACGAACGGCTGTTTTGACATTCTTCATGCAGGTCATGTTCGCTACCTGAAGCAAGCCGCCGAATTGGGCGATCGCCTAGTGGTCGGCCTGAACAGTGATGCATCCATCAAAAGACTCAAAGGCGAAGAAAGACCTGTAGTGTCGCTCGACGAAAGACTGGAAGTTTTATCATCGCTCAACTGTGTGGACTGGGTTATTCCTTTTGAACAGGACACCCCGGCCACCCTGATTGACGCCATCATCCCCGACTTTCTCGTCAAAGGCGGAGACTACACCATAGAAAACATCGTGGGCTACGAAACAGTTACCCAACATGGCGGCAAAGTACTGACATTGCCATTTGTCCCGGGCTGTTCAACCTCTTCAATTATCGAAAAAATAAAGCAACTCTAAAATAACCCCTACACAGCCCCCGGAGCACAGCCCAGAGAGAACCCACCCAAACAAAAAAACAGATCAAATAGGAATGCATAGCCAGGCGAGGCAAGCCAATATGTAAGCGCTCACTCTCATCTTCCAGCCCACAGCAGAAACCGAGCGCAGCAATCACACCAAATAAGCATCCACAGCATCACAAACAAAAGCCCTGAGCCACGAAAGAGTAGCGCTCAGACGGAAGACAAACATAGCAGAAAATATTAAGCCGAATAAAACCAGAAAAAACAGGAAATAAAAACGGAAATTGGAAGGGAAGAGGTAGAGAGAATCAATAATCAAGTTGCAAGCAATGCGTGTGGACACTTGTGGGAGGTGAGCGAATCGATAAGGAGGTGATCCAGCCCCAGGTTCCCCTAGGGCTACCTTGTTACGACTTCACCCC
>CABFPG010000022.1 GCA_902141825.1 Thalassocella blandensis | reverse complement strand
TCTTTAAAAATTAGGAATCAAATAGCAACAACTAGCATTGTATATGAATGTTAATTTGAGAAAACTCAAGACGTTTTATTCGGTGTTATTGTTACGAAAGTTGCATTCGAAATAGTGTGAGACACACAGCGATCGTTCGAATTGGCTTGTTTAGGTTTAAGGTTAAGATATTAAATCAAAGCAGCTGATATCGGAAGAAAAGTTAAGTCGAAAGTCTGTCCTGAGGAGGGCAGCAACTTAGTCACTTGTGTTATATGGTCAAGTGAATAAGTGCACACGGTGGATGCCTTGGCAGTTGGAGGCGATGAAAGACGTAGGAGCCTGCGATAAGGTTTGGGGAGCTGGCACACAAGCTTTGATCCGAACATTTCTGAATGGGGAAACCCACCCGCTTGCGGGTATCTTGCACTGAATACATAGGTGTAAGAGGCGAACCCGGGGAACTGAAACATCTAAGTACCCGGAGGAAAAGAAATCAACCGAGATTCCCTGAGTAGCGGCGAGCGAAAGGGGACCAGCCGAGAATTATTGAATTAGTAGAACATTCTGGAAAGTTTGACGATACAGGGTGATAGTCCCGTATACGAAGATTCAATAGTTCCATATTAAGTAGGTCGGGACACGTGTTATCCTGACTGAAGATAGGGGGACCATCCTCTAAGGCTAAATACTCCCAACTGACCGATAGTGAACCAGTACCGTGAGGGAAAGGCGAAAAGAACCCCTGTGAGGGGAGTGAAATAGAACCTGAAACCGTGTGCATACAAGCAGTAGGAGCTCTTCGGAGTGACTGCGTACCTTTTGTATAATGGGTCAGCGACTTATTGTTAGTGGCAAGGTTAAGTGTTTAACGGAGCCGTAGAGAAATCGAGTCTTAATAGGGCGTTTAGTCGCTAGCAATAGACCCGAAACCGGGCGATCTATCCATGGGCAGGTTGAAGGTGAGGTAACACTTACTGGAGGACCGAACCGACTAATGTTGAAAAATTAGCGGATGACTTGTGGATCGGAGTGAAAGGCTAATCAAGCCCGGAGATAGCTGGTTCTCCCCGAAAACTATTTAGGTAGTGCGTCATGTCTCACCCACGGGGGTAGAGCACTGTTTGGGCTAGGGGGTCATCCCGACTTACCAACCCCATGCAAACTCCGAATACCGTGGAGTGCAATCATGGCAGACAGACGGCGGGTGCTAACGTCCGTCGTCGAGAGGGCAACAACCCAGACCGCCAGCTAAGGTCCCAAATACCAGTTAAGTGGGAAACGATGTGGGAAGGCTTAGACAGCTAGGAGGTTGGCTTAGAAGCAGCCACCCTTTAAAGAAAGCGTAATAGCTCACTAGTCGAGTCGGCCTGCGCGGAAGATGTACCGGGGCTAAAACTGGTAACCGAAGCTGCGGATGCTTTATAGCATGGTAGGGGAGCGTTCTGTAAGTCTGTGAAGGTGAGTTGTAAAGCTTGCTGGAGATATCAGAAGTGCGAATGCTGACATGAGTAACGATAATGGGAGTGAAAAACTCCCACGCCGGAAGATCAAGGTTTCCTGTCCAACGTTAATCGGGACAGGGTTAGTCGGCCCCTAAGGCGAGGCAGAAATGCGTAGTCGATGGGAAGCAGGTTAATATTCCTGCACTGATTATTACTGCGATGGAGTGACGGAGAAGGCTAGGCGAGCACGGCGTTGGTTGTCCGTGTTTAAGCTTGTAGGCTGGGGATTTAGGCAAATCCGGATCCCTAAGGCCGAGAGGTGATGACGAGTCCTTTTTTGGATGAAGTCGTTGATGCCATGCTTCCAAGAAAAACTTCTAAGCTTCAGGTAATAATTAACCGTACTCCAAACCAACACAGGTGATCAGGTAGAGAATACCAAGGCGCTTGAGAGAACTCGGGTGAAGGAACTAGGCAAAATAGTACCGTAACTTCGGGAGAAGGTACGCCGCTTTTGGTGATCGGATTTACTCCGTAAGCTAAGGGCGGTCGAAGTAACCAGGTGGCTGCGACTGTTTATTAAAAACATAGCACTCTGCAAACACGTAAGTGGACGTATAGGGTGTGACGCCTGCCCGGTGCCGGAAGGTTAATTGATGGGGTTAGCTTCGGCGAAGCTCTTGATCGAAGCCCCGGTAAACGGCGGCCGTAACTATAACGGTCCTAAGGTAGCGAAATTCCTTGTCGGGTAAGTTCCGACCTGCACGAATGGCGTAACGATGGCCACGCTGTCTCCACCCGAGACTCAGTGAAATTGAAATCGCGGTTAAGATGCCGTGTTCCCGCGGCTAGACGGAAAGACCCCGTGAACCTTCACTATAGCTTTGCACTGAACTTTGAACCTACTTGTGTAGGATAGCTGGGAGGCTTTGAAACATAGACGCCAGTTTATGTGGAGCCAATCTTGAAATACCAGCCTGGTATGTTTGAGGTTCTAACCTAGGTCCATTATCTGGATTGGGGACAGTGTATGGTGGGTAGTTTGACTGGGGCGGTCTCCTCCCAAAGAGTAACGGAGGAGCACGAAGGTGCGCTAATCATGGTCGGAAATCATGAGGTTAGTGTAAAGGCACAAGCGCGCTTGACTGCGAGACAGACACGTCGAGCAGGTACGAAAGTAGGTCTTAGTGATCCGGTGGTTCTGTATGGAAGGGCCATCGCTCAACGGATAAAAGGTACTCCGGGGATAACAGGCTGATACCGCCCAAGAGTTCACATCGACGGCGGTGTTTGGCACCTCGATGTCGGCTCATCACATCCTGGGGCTGAAGCCGGTCCCAAGGGTATGGCTGTTCGCCATTTAAAGTGGTACGCGAGCTGGGTTTAGAACGTCGTGAGACAGTTCGGTCCCTATCTGCCGTGGGCGTTGGAGATTTGAGAAGAGTTGCTCCTAGTACGAGAGGACCGGAGTGAACGAACCACTGGTGTTCGGGTTGTGTCGCCAGACGCATTGCCCGGTAGCTATGTTCGGACGGGATAACCGCTGAAAGCATCTAAGCGGGAAGCCTCCTTCAAGATGAGATCTCCCTGGGGCTTGACCCCCTAAAGGGCCGTTGAAGACTACGACGTTGATAGGCAGGGTGTGGAAGCGTTGTGAGGCGTTGAGCTAACCTGTACTAATTGCCCGTGAGGCTTGACCATATAACAGAAATGATTAAGTTATATCGTCTTAGCTTTAAAAACTGTGTGACACAGACTTTTTGAACGCAACAAATGTGACAGTAACACGAATAAAATGTGAGTGACTCAAATACTCAATAACATGCTAAGCTATTGATTCCGAATTTGGTGAGAGTTGGCAAATATATGTAAGTCCAATTTAAACCATACAGCTTTGCCTGACGACAATAGAGTGTTGGAACCACCTGATCCCATCCCGAACTCAGACGTGAAACGATGCATCGCCGATGGTAGTGTGGGGCTTCCCCATGTGAGAGTAGGTCATCGTCAGGCTTCTAAATAGAAAACCCTTGGTTCGTAAGA
>CABFPG010000021.1 GCA_902141825.1 Thalassocella blandensis | reverse complement strand
CATCCAAACTTAATTACAGGCACCCAGATCCGTCCAGGCATTGCTCCAGGCCCAGCCCGATGGTGGTGCGTAAGGTCCACCCGTCGTACACCAGCCACCTACTGTACATTGGTAACGATGCCCCTGATTCTGCACAATATCGCCCGTGGCATAGGTGCTTCCATCTACGTATTGCGGATCAGTACAACCACCGCCAGAGCTTGAACTAGAACTGCTGGATGAACTTGAAGAGCTGGAACTAGAGCTACTTGAACTGCTTGAAGAACTAGAACTGCTGGAACTTGAGCTGCTGGAAGAGCTTGAACTGCTCGAAGAGCTCGAGCTTGAACTGGAGGAACCACCAGAAAGGTCATCCGTTACTCGGAACCAGTTAATCGCCCAGTCTGCCGCTGCCGCATTCAATCCAAAATCAATAGTCCCCGCAGGTAAATCAACAATGTGCGATACCGTCACCCAGCTGTTCATGCCACCGGTTGGGCTAATGGCGATTTGACCGAGCGGAGTGGAACCGGCAAACAGATCTGCCGATAACGTTCCGCCCGTGGCAGAAGCAACACGGTATTCAATTTTATATTGTCCGGCACTTGGGATATTCATCACCGCACCGTAGGCAATCCACTCGCCGGCAGCAATATCTTTCACCGCGTTGCCACCATCCACATCACCCGAGGCGTATTGGGTAACGGGTGAGGAGGCCGAATAGTTTTCCGCTTCAATGCGGGTACTGAAAGCCTGGTGCTCACTTCCAAACAATTCTATTTCGGCCAGTTGCAACATGGTGCCGCTGTCCGCATTCATGTTCAGGCGGTAATACACATACGGTGTTGTGTTGCTGAAACTAAAGTTGCGCGTTTCAAAACGGCTGGCAAAATCTTCACCCGAGCGAGCGTCCAGCACGGTCCAGTTGTTGCCGTCGTTGGACCCTTGTAACGTCCAGTCTTTCGGATCACGCTCAGGCGCATCATTCGCAGACGTAATACTGTAGCCGTTAACAACATAACTGGTTTCCGCCTGATATTGTAACCATGAGGCGGCATTAAACGTGAGGTACTTGGTCGATGTGCTGTTATCAATCACATTGGGGTACTGCTCATTCGACGGTGAATTGTTGTGTTGCTCCGTCAGCGTTCCCGCCGCACTGATAATGTCTACGCCGCCCGAGCTTGAGCTGCTGGAGGAGCTGGACGAACTACTGGAGCTGCTGCTGGAGCTGGAGGTATTGTTGCCAGTAGACGGCGAGTCGCCGGCATCACCTGAGCGCTTCACGCGGTAGCTGTTCGGTTGTGCATTGGCCGTCATGCCATCGGAGAAAGTTACAAACTTCGGCGTAGATTTATCATAGTTGTATACGATATAGGTCTTCGCGCCGTTTTTGTCGAACACCATGGCCGAAGCGTAGTCTGCCGTTACACTGTCATCATAGTGCCCCAGACCTTTCATGGTATGAATCCAGTGGTAGGTATGCGCTTTGGTTTCGCCTTTTTCAACTTCGTAATTGCCACCGGTAGAGGCAAAGTCAGCCGCTGCACCATCGGCATCGGTCATCGCCCAGATGTTCCACCAGACGTCCGCCCACAAACCTGGCTCTAAGCCTGAAGGTTTTCCGTTCGAGGTTTCCCCCGCACCGGACATGCCCACATTGAAGTAATCCTGCAGGTAGTCGGCGTGTTGACCGATGTGTATCACTAACGGGCTTAATGGCAGCCCCTGTATCCCCAGTATGTGCGCGTATTTACCGGAGAACCAGGTACCGAATACATGGCCGTTGCCCCACAGTATCGAGGTTGTGATTTTTTGGTAGCCGTGACCGAAGTTTTCATAGTCGCCGCCCATGCCAAGCCAGCCGTCGATGTCATTCCAGTATTCCCAGTATGTTGCACCGGATGACGCGTGCAGATAAATACCGCGATCCATGATGTCCTGGTTGCCGGTGATCAAACCGTACAGCACCATCGCGCCGTAGGCGTTCGCCGCTTCCGAGGTGGATTCGTTGTTGTTGCCGCGCATGAAGTTGGCGTGACCGGAGGCCCAGGAGAAACCGAAGGCGGGATCGAAGTTACGCAGGTAAGGGAATTTGCTGTCGTTGCGGCCGCCGGCATAATCGCGAATCAGCAGTTCCACCATTGGACCGTATTGCGACGCACTACACCAGTTGCCGTCAATTCGACAGATTTCAGCGGCTGCGCGTACAAAGTATCCGTAGTGAAAGTGGTGATCGTTTAATTCCTGATGCGCACCGAACGATTCCACCGAGCCCAGTAACGAGTTCCAGTCATCATCGTAGAAGAAGTATTTTATGGTGTCGCCCGTGCCGTTGGTTTCTGCGGTAAACCAATCTTCCAATTCGCCTTTTAACCAGTTGAGCATGAAGTCCGCTTCGGTGTTCATGCCGATGCTGCGCGCAATGGCAGACACTTCCGCCACTTTGCCGTAGATTTTACCGGCCCAATAGGTATCGGTAATGGGGTAACCCGCCCCGTCAACCAGGTTGTCACTGAGGGGTGTTTGCAGGAAGTCGGTGATGTAGTTACGCAGGGTATTCACATCATAGTCGCCCACCTCTGCCGGAAAGCTCGGCAGCACGCCCAGGAATGGCATGTCATAACTGAAGCTGCTGGTTGCCGCAAACTTGGTCACACCACGCGAGGAACGCACGTTGTATGCACTGGTGCTTTGGCTGGAGTTTTTCCAGGCCATCGGGAATAACCCGGCAACGGTTTGAACATTGGCGCCGTTAAATTTGTAGTCGTGCGTCACTGTCACTTTGCGTGTGGTGTGGTCCACGCTGTAATTAATTGCCACTTCATCCACACGGTTGGTGGCGTATTGTTTGAAGAAGTCTATCATCGCCGTACTGGGTAAACCCGTCAGCTGCGGCAGGTAGGTTAAGGTAAAACGCCCGGAAGGATTGCCATTAAATGAAATGGTGTCACTGTTAATATTGTTGAACGTCGCCGTTGGTGTGTGAGCGGTAATCAGGAAGGCGTTGCGCGCACCACCGACATCGGTCCACACGCCCAGCGTGTTGCCATTGTTATAGAAAATACCTTTTTCACCACCGTCTGCGGCTTTGGTTTTTAATCGGAAAGCGCCATTGTGGCTTTGAAAATAAATGTACGGCGAACCGGCCACCAGTGTTGCTTGCATGACCGGCGTTCCAGCACTTTCCCACTGAACGGTCACGGTGCCGTCGCTGTAGTCTTTCATGTAAGCATCCATATCACTATGCACGCTATTGGCCACGGCAATACCGTCGAATATTTCATCCATCGGTGCGCCGATCGGGTACAGCACTTCATTGTCATTGACTAACTTCATACCGCTGGGCAGTGACATGACTCGGATGCCTTTTTCCGTTACCCGCACGGTCATTGGATCGGGCACCAGATTGCCCTGGAATGCGCCATCGCCAATGCTCATTTCACCGATGAAGGTTAACGAGCCCCACCAGCGGTGAGTCATGGTGTGTTTATTCGCGGCCGGGCCGGTAATTTGCGGATAGAGTTTGGTCGGCTCCACCCCAGGCGTTCCCCAGCCGCCAGGGCCAACGGGATTGCCGTCTCCGTCCAGACACGAGGCAATGGGTTTTTCTGTCACACCGCCGTTAAACACCCACAAACCATAATCTTCATGGCATAACGCTGTTCCGGGGTTTGGGGCATCGGTAATACTGCCTGCGCCATAATTGATGACG
>CABFPG010000020.1 GCA_902141825.1 Thalassocella blandensis | reverse complement strand
CAAACGATTGTGATCGCTTCGGGCGAAACAACGGGCACTGTTGAGTTCACTCCAGATGATGATTATTACGCTGGTGACCGAACTGTTACAGCCTCAATCGAAAGTGCCACTGGTGGCAACTTCGAAAACTTAGTTGTTGATTCAACTGAAACCAGTACAACAGTTACCGATGATGCTGATACAACGTCGGTATCTCTGAGTGCAGACGATACTGTTGTTGAAGGTGGGGTTATCACTTATACCGCAACACTGGAACGTGAAGCACAATCAGAAGTTCGTGTCGTTTTGGATAATGGACAAACGATTGTAATTGCAGCAGGTGAAAAAGTTGGGACAGTTGAATTTTCACCGAATGACGATTATTACGCTGGTGATCGTACGGTTACGGCTTCCATTGAAAGCGCAACTGGTGGTAATTTCGAAAGCTTGATAGTCGATTCAACTGAGGCCAGTACAACAGTTACCGATGATACCGATGCAACTTCTGTTTCATTAAGTGCCGACGATACGGTTGTAGAGGGTGGAGTTATCGCTTATACCGCAACACTGGAACGTGAAGCACAATCAGAAGTTCGTGTCGTTTTGGATAATGGACAAACGATTGTAATTGCAGCAGGTGAAACAACCGGTACTGTTGAATTCGCTCCAGACGATGATTATTACGCTGGTGATCGTACAGTTACGGCTTCCATTGAAAGCGCGTCGGGCGGCAACTTTGAAAACTTAGTTGTTGACTCAACAGAAGCAAGTACAACTGTAACAGATGATGCTGATGCAACTTCCGTATCCTTGAGTGCGGATGATACTGTCGTAGAAGGTGGTGTAATTACTTATACAGCCACTTTAGAGCGCGAGGCGCAATCAGAAGTGCGCGTAGTTCTTGATAATGGCCAAACTATCGTTATTGCAGCAGGTGAAAAAATTGGCACTGTAGAATATGTGACTGAAGATGATGATTTTTCCGGTGATCGAACTGTAACTGTATCCATCGAAAGTGCTACTGGTGGTAATTTTGAAAGCTTGGTAGTTGATTCAACTGAGGCCAGTACAACAGTAATAGATGATGCTGATGCAACGTCGGTGTCTCTGAGTGCAGACGATACGGTTGTTGAAGGTGGAGTCATTACCTATACCGCAACACTGGAACGCGAAGCGCAATCAGAAGTACGTGTTGTACTTGATAATGGTCAAACCATTGTGATCGCTGCAGGCGAAACAACTGGTACTGTTGAATTTGCTCCTGATGACGACTATTACGCTGGCGATCGTACTGTAACTGCATCTATTGAAAGTGCTACTGGTGGTAATTTTGAAAGCTTGGTAGTTGATTCAACTGAGGCCAGTACAACAGTAATAGATGATGCTGATGCAACGTCGGTGTCTCTGAGTGCAGACGATACGGTTGTTGAAGGTGGAGTCATTACCTATACCGCAACACTGGAACGCGAAGCGCAATCAGAAGTACGTGTTGTACTTGATAATGGTCAAACCATTGTGATCGCTGCAGGCGAAACAACTGGTACTGTTGAATTTGCTCCTGATGACGACTATTACGCTGGCGATCGTACTGTAACTGCATCTATTGAAAGCGCAACTGGTGGTAACTTCGAAAACTTAGTTGTTGACTCAACAGAAGCAAGTACAACTGTAACAGATGATGCAGATGCAACTTCTGTATCTTTGAGTGCAGACGATACTGTTGTTGAAGGTGGAGTCATCACCTATACCGCAACACTGGAACGTGAAGCACAATCAGAAGTACGTGTTGTACTCGATAACGGCCAAACGATTGTAATTACTGCAGGTGAAACAGCCGGTACTGTTGAATTCACTCCGGATGATGACTATTACGCTGGTGACCGTACTGTTACCGCATCTATCGAAAGTGCTACAGGCGGCAACTTCGAAAACTTAGTTGTGGATTCAACGGAAGCGAGCACGACTGTTACTGACGATGCAGATGCAACATCTGTATCTTTGAGCGCTGATGATACCGTCGTGGAAGGTGGAGTCATTACTTATACGGCAACCTTAGAGCGCGAAGCACAATCTGAAGTGCGTGTTGTTCTTGATAACGGGCAAACCATTGTGATCGCGGCCGGTGAAACAACAGGCACTGCTGAATTCGCTCCAGACGATGATTATTACGCTGGTGATCGTACTGTAACTGCATCTATCGAAAGTGCCACTGGCGGAAACTTCGAAAACTTAGTGGTTGATTCGACAGAAGCCAGCACTACTGTTACTGACGATACCGATGCAACTTCCGTATCTTTGAGTGCAGACGACACAGTTGTTGAAGGTGGAGTCATCACTTATACCGCAACACTGGAACGTGAAGCACAATCTGAAGTGCGTGTTGTTCTTGATAATGGTCAAACCATTGTTATTGCTGCGGGTGAAAAAGTTGGAACAGTAGAGTTCGCTCCAGATGACGATTACTACGCTGGTGACCGTACGGTTACTACATCTATCGAAAGTGCTACTGGTGGTAATTTCGAAAGTCTAGTGGTGGATTCAACAGGAGCCACCACTACTGTTACTGATGATGCCGATACAACGTCGGTATCTCTGAGTGCAGACGACACGGTTGTTGAAGGTGGGGTTATCACTTATACCGCAACACTGGAGCGCGAAGCTCAATCAGAAGTACGTGTTGTTCTCGATAATGGCCAAACCATTGTTATTGCTACCGGTGAAAAGGTTGGAACAGTAGAGTTCGCTCCAGATGACGACTATTACGCTGGTGATCGTACTGTAACTGCATCTATTGAAAGTGCTACAGGCGGAAACTTCGAAAACTTAGTTGTGGATTCAACGGAAGCGAGCACGACGGTCACAGATGATGCTGATGCGACGACAGTAAGCTTATCTGCAGATGATACTGTTGTAGAAGATGGCGTAATTACTTATACGGCAACCTTAGCGCGCGAAGCACAATCAGAAGTACGTGTTGTTCTCGATAATGGCCAAACCATTGTTATTGCTGCGGGTGAAAAAGTTGGAACAGTGGAATTCGCTCCCGATGACGACTATTACGCTGGTGATCGTACGATTACGGCTTCCATCGAAAGCGCGTCGGGCGGCAACTTTGAAAACTTGGTAGTTGATTCAACTGAAGCCAGCACGACTGTTACTGACGACGCAGATGCAACATCGGTATCTTTGAGCGCTGATGATACCGTCGTAGAAGGTGGAGTAATTACTTATACGGCAACCTTAGCGCGCGAAGCACAATCTGAAGTGCGTGTTGTTCTTGATAACGGGCAAACCATTGTGATCGCGGCCGGTGAAACAACAGGCACTGTTGAATTCGCTCCAGACGATGATTATTACGCTGGTGATCGTACTGTAACTGCATCTATCGAAAGTGCTGCAGGTGGCAACTTCGAAAACTTAGTGGTTGACTCAACAGAAGCAAGTACAACTGTAACAGATGATGCTGATACAACGTCGGTATCTCTGAGTGCGGATGATACGGTTATAGAAGGTGGCGTAATTACTTATACAGCCACTTTAGAGCGCGAAGCGAAATCTGAAGTCCGCGTAGTTCTTGATAATGGTCAAACTATCGTTATTGCAGCAGGTGAAAAAGTTGGCACTGTAGAATTTGTGACTGAAGATGATGATTTTTCCGGTGATCGAACTGTAACCGTATCTATCGAAAGTGCTACTGGTGGTAATTTCGAAAGCTTGGTAGTTGATTCAACCGAGGCCAGTACAACAGTTACCGATGATACCGATGCAACTTCTGTTTCATTAAGTGCCGACGATACGGTTGTAGAAGGTGGAGTTATCACTTATACCGCAACCTTGGAACGCGAAGCACAATCAGAAGTCCGCGTGGTTCTCGATAACGGCCAAACGATTGTGATCGCTGCGGGCGAAACAACGGGCACTGTTGAATTCACTCCAGACGATGATTATTACGCTGGTGATCGTACGGTCACGGCTTCCATCGAAAGCGCGTCAGGCGGCAACTTCGAAAACTTAGTTGTTGACTCAACAGAAGCAAGTACAACTGTAACAGATGATGCAGATGCAACTTCCGTATCTTTGAGTGCAGACGACACAGTTGTTGAAGGTGGAGTCATTACCTATACCGCAACTCTGGAACGTGAAGCACAATCAGAAGTTCGTGTCGTTTTGGATAATGGACAAACGATTGTAATTGCAGCAGGTGAAACAACAGGCACTGTTGAATTCACTCCAGATGATGATTATTACGCTGGTGATCGTACTGTTACAGCCTCAATCGAAAGCGCCACTGGCGGCAACTTTGAAAATCTAGTTATTGATTCTACCGAAGTGAGCACAACCGTTACTGACGATGCAGATGCAACATCGGTATCTTTGAGCGCTGATGATACCGTCGTAGAAGGTGGAGTAATTACTTATACAGCCACTTTAGAGCGCGAAGCGCAATCAGAAGTGCGTGTTGTACTCGACAACGGTCAAACGATTGTGATCGCTTCGGGCGAAACAACGGGCACTGTTGAGTTCACTCCAGATGATGATTATTACGCTGGTGACCGAACTGTTACAGCCTCAATCGAAAGTGCCACTGGTGGAAACTTCGAAAACTTAGTTGTTGATTCAACTGAAACCAGTACAACAGTTACCGATGATGCTGATACAACGTCGGTATCTCTGAGTGCAGACGATACTGTTGTTGAAGGTGGGGTTATCACTTATACCGCAACACTGGAACGTGAAGCACAATCAGAAGTACGTGTTGTACTCGACAACGGTCAAACTATTGTGATCGCTGCAGGTGAAACAACCGGTACCGTTGAATTCACTCCAGATGATGACTACTACGCTGGTGACCGTACGGTTACTACATTTATCGAAAGTGCCACTGGCGGAAACTTTGAAAACTTGGTTGTGGATTCAACTGCGGTCAGCACGAATGTAACTGACGATGCCGATACAACGTCGGTATCTCTGAGTGCAGACGATACGGTTGTTGAAGGTGGCGTAATTACTTATACAGCCACTTTAGAGCGCGAAGCACAATCAGAAGTCCGCGTGGTTCTCGATAACGGGCAAACTATTGTTGTTGCTGTTGGTGAAAAAGTTGGGAAAGTAGAGTTCGCTCCAGATGACGACTATTACGCTGGTGATCGTACTGTGACTGCGTCTATTGAAAGCGCGTCGGGCGGCAACTTCGAAAACTTAGTTGTTGACTCAACAGAAGCGAGTACAACGGTTACAGATGATGCTGATGCGACGACAGTAAGCTTATCTGCAGATGATACTGTTGTAGAGGGTGGAGTAATTACTTATACGGCAACCTTAGCGCGCGAAGCACAATCAGAAGTTCGTGTTGTTCTCGATAATGGTCAAACCATTGTGATCGCTGCGGGTGAAACAACTGGTACTGTTGAATTCACTCCAGATGACGATTACTACGCTGGTGACCGTACGGTAACTGCCTCTATCGAAAGTGCCACTGGCGGAAACTTCGAAAACTTGGTGGTTGACTCAACTGAAGCCAGCACGACTGTAACTGATGATGCTGATGCGACGACTGTAAGTTTATCTGCAGTTGACACTGTAGTTGAGGGTGGAGTCATCACCTATACCGCAACCCTGGAACGCGAAGCGCAATCAGAAGTGCGTGTTGTTCTCGATAATGGCCAAACCATTGTTATTGCTGCGGGTGAAAAAGTTGGAACAGTAGAGTTCGCTCCAGATGACGATTACTACGCAGGTGACCGTACGGTTACTACATCTATCGAAAGTGCCACTGGCGGAAGCTTCGAAAACTTAGTGGTTGACTCAACTGAGGCCAGTACAACAGTTACCGATGATACCGATGCAACTTCTGTTTCATTAAGTGCTGACGATACGGTTGTAGAAGGTGGCGTTATTACTTATACCGCGACTTTGGAGCGCGAAGCACAATCAGAAGTCCGCGTGGTTCTCGATATTGGTCAAACCATTGTGATCGCTGCGGGTGAAACAACAGGCACTGTTGAGTTTACTCCAGATGATGATTAT
>CABFPG010000019.1 GCA_902141825.1 Thalassocella blandensis | reverse complement strand
CCACGAACGGAAACGTTGTAGGTTAGCTACCATTGATCAAGACTCCATTTTATAGACAGCGATCGACATCAGCCGGAAACGCGATTCCCAACTTTATATGCCCCAAGTGAGTGTACTTTTAAGATCCGTAATTTTGGCAGAAAATCGATAAAAGTGCTACGGGGAATATGCTACGCCCAATGTAGGAAATAACCCACAAGACTTCGTTTTTCAACTTTTGTCACGCAAAGTCAATCTCACTCAAATAGCATCAAACACTCCAAAGTATTAAGTGCCCCAAAAAAGGTCACCAGCCTTAGATTTAAACAAGGTTACGATCAGAGCTTTGAGCATAAAAAGAGGCTTTATTGTTTGCAGTTTCAGCCTGATTGCCTAATTTGGCTAAGCCCCGCTCACCTTAATTTTAAGGGCATATTTTTGCGCACAATAACCGTACAGCCAGCATGCGGAAAACAAGGTAAATACAGATTGCTTGCGCCACTTGGCAATCTAAGCCTGCAACTAAAAGCTATGAGCGGCTTTTCAGAGTTGGATTTAACAGCAGGTTTTTTCAAAGCAGGCAGGGGCTTGCGAGCTGTATAGCAACATATCAACCAAAGCGTCGACCTCTTAAGCAGCACAATCCTCACAAAACGCAGTGCCAGCCTCCGCGGCCTCAATCAAAGTTTCGGCCTGGTCTGAATCACGATTAGTTTGAATTGAAGGTCGATCTTGCTCGCTCTTAGCTTCTGCAGCAGGTGGCACATCGACCTTTCGATTCCCAGGAAGATCTGAAGCACTTGATGTGTCAACCGCTGTCACTTTCGGCGTGCTCCGCACTCGCTCTTCAATAACCAGAAGACCGGATATTAACGCCTCAACAATACTTGAATGATCAATTTGCCTTGATGGCCTACCAGGCAAAGCCTTTACTATTGCCTTGACGCTTTTATCAGAAAGATTTAGTGCGGCAACAAAACTGGAAGCTTCATTTTTAGATCTGAATCGTTTAATGTTTTTTGCATAGTTTTTTTCCGCTTCCGCGCTTGTAAAAAACACTACAGAACGACCGCCTGAAGTTGGGACACTTCTAGTTGATGCTGGACTTTGCTCCTTAGAAGGTAAATGCATTTCATAGATTTTTACTCTGCCTCGAACTAAAAATGCTGCCACCCGACTAGATAAATCCCGCTCACTCGCCCAAGCATTATTTGAACAGTCCGTCTCTGCCAAAAGTATACGCCAAAAGCTCGGCTCAATCACCAGCCCTCGCACGAATCGCAGAGCGCTTTCAACATCTAGAAACATCATCGGTTTATGTACATTTGAACCACCCGCCAGGCTTGCGACAGAAGCTATTTTATAATGTCGCCCCATACGATCTTTAATTAATTTCATATTACATTCCATCCAAAGCCAATTAAATCTATTTTAATAAGCGCATGTAACTATCTGGCAATTATCCACTTACCATCTTTCTTCATCCAGTAAACGGTATATGAAGTATAAGTTTCTGCCTCTGTATCTCGAAAGTAAATTGTGCCAATCATATTTCCTGCATCCACTAGAGTAGCGAGCCGACCATCATAGCTTATAACTAACTCCATTGTACTTTCGTCAAACGCCTTCAATGGAAAGTCATTCTGGAATACAAATTCTAGACTTTTTTTGAGCTCCATCTGAGTTTCACCTTTTTGTTTGTAAAAGGCATCATCAATTTCTTTACTTCTCGATTCAAATAAAGGAAGAATCTTATTCACATCACGACTATCAAATACTTTCTCCAAGTCAACTACCAACTTAGCTACAGCACTCTTATAATCCTCATACTTTTCCTCATACGGAATTTCAAATGTTTGATCAGCGTCGAAAAATGCCCAACGACCAAATGGCACACTTACAGTAAAAGTTCTGCCAAATGTTGCACCTACGCCATCAAAATATATTTCACCCAAGGAAATCTCACTCACGGCAAAATCCGATTCATGGCTCGCGCCCAAAACAGTGTTTTCCTTTGAGAAGATAAAACTACCCGCAGAGGCGCTTTTCTTATAGAGGTCTTTGATGTTTTCAGTATAATTTGGCGTATAGGTTATATCTGTAATTTTGTAATCTACTTTTTCGCCCCGTACAGAGCCTCTCACACGAATTTCAGCTGAACATTGTGAAGAAGTGGTTGTAGTATCTTCCATGTAATCTTTCTCTCCAACCAATAACTCAAATTTGTTTTCTCCATTCTTAATATAATGATTGATTGGATATTCAGAATAATTTGAACTTCCTTCAAAATCCTGTTCAATCTCAATGCCGTTTACAACAATCATTCGAGGACAATTCGTCATATTCAGTTTTACAAAGTAACTTGGTTTATCTATCTTCATCGCAGATGCATCCCCACATGCGTAAATTAAAAACGTAAAAGTAATTAGCGCTGCATATTTTATAAATTTAAGTACCAATTTTATTGACATATTCTCCACCTAACAATCGGCGTTTTTTAAAAATAATTTGTCTTTTCTCCATCTTCACATCACGATCTAGTTTTGCCTTAGCTTTGCCGAACTTTTTTCCACCTCTATCATTGGTAGCTCCGGAATCCTGAGTCTCAGCCTCCGCCCCCACATTACTATACAACGCCCATGTAATAGCTAGCCCATTAAACTCCAAAGCTCCAGCCCAAGAAAACTCATTATTAATGACTGTAGGCTTATAAGAAATTTCTAACCCTGGTACTTTGGTGCCACTTTCATCAGTAGTTCTGAATTCAGCACCCGCCCCCACCTTAACAACCCAAACCTTGCCTTCTACTTTGGCTTTGCCTTCAAGAATGAGACCAATAAACCCGGAAACGCCTATATCCCCTGCTGCGGCATGCCACCCCTTATCTGGGTCACTTTGCCAACCAACAGAACCAGAGACATTACTTGTCGCGCCAAAAAATAGTTCGATATTCGTTTCCACGTATGATTTGGACTTGTCTAACGAACCATCGCTTTTACGAGTTCCGGCAGACATATTCACGACTTTTGCTAAAAACTTGCCAAAACCTGTAGTCGATCCCAAAGCATGCAATAATAATTGAACTATGTCGATTTTTCCGGTAACACCGAACAAAGGTGCAAATTCAACTTTAAGCTTTCCCTGTCCACCAATGCCAGCCCCCTTGTTGGTTTCGATCCTTTGGTAGTTTCCACTAAGCTTTAGACAAGGCCACAACACTTGAACGTTGACTGTTTTATGCTCGGATAGCATTTTGTTCTTATTCTTGGCTTTGTTTAGTTTATTATCAAACTTTCTTTCATCCTCTCCTGAATAACCCATCGCGGATTCGATAAACCCATTGACTGGTGAGAAAAACTCAGCAAGCTTCTCCAGCACATTCCAGGAGCCTTTCAACTCCTTTAGCAGATCATCGAAATTCAGTTCCTGCTCGATTTCATTTTTGTATATATCATAAACATAACTTGCCTTGATCGATGAGTTCCATTTCCCATTACACTTCATACCATCAAAGCTATCGACTTTATCTTTCGCAAACTTGCGAGTTACTTCGTGTTTGTCATATTTCGCCGTATAACCGAAACTGAATTCTACATTCCATGAATTTTCCGGATAGGCAATCACTAAAGCTTTATAAGGCAAATCTCCCTGACAAGAAACAAAGCTCACATCATACTCGCGCGCATCGTAGTGCGGATCATCTTCTTTGGAAAACAGTAAATGATTGAATAAAAAACCTACTGGCGTGGAATTGGATTGAAATTCATCAACGGTAGCTAAAAAACGAGTTTTACTCGGGCGCTGTATATCGGTACCTTCACTAGCACTTACGATGTTAACTCGCGGGCAATACTGATCCGCACCAAAACTTCTATTTTTCTCTTTGTATTTTTCGCTATCACTAGCACTTTGGCTTTTTCCGTGATCGCAACTTCCACCAAACATCACATCGACAATTTCCTGCTTTTCGCCACCACTTCGTGTTAACACGTGCAAGATTGGCATCTCACCTTCGTATGGCTCAATACTTAGGCTCTTGTTGTGGCTGCAGTTGATCTGAACACTGTCAATTCGACATTTTTTGGGGCACTTTTGAATAGGGTCTTTTTTCTCTTGATTTGCAAGAATCTGTTGCTCGTTTTGTTTTCGACGATTCTCCTTAATTTTCGCATCAATCTCTGAAATTTGCTGGTTTAGCAAATCTATTTCTTGAGCATACTGCCCTTCCAACTCTGTGGCTTTCTGAATGTCATGATCAATCGCTTCCAACAACTTTTGCTTTTCTTCCAACCTTAGGTTGATATTACTTATATCACGAGGACTATTCGTTAGCGATTTTTCAGCATATAGGGTTTGGAGCTCACCTTCCACTCGCGGTTTGCTCCTGGCGGCCCTATTCCCTACTTTTTTTGCGCGTTCGCGATCATTCGATATACTGTTTCTTTTCTTTTGTTTGAACTCTTTTAAAATCTTCCAGTCGTCTTCATTTTCCTGATACATGCATTAGCTCCATAAGCGATCTACGAGTTGCGCAGACAGACGACGTTCTATTTTTGCAATTCGAACCTCTGCCGGGCGATCCGATTCGAGTAATTGTTTTAACCAAATATATTCATTTTGCTCCCAAAACTTCCAGCCGAATTGGCAACATAATCGGAAAAAGACCATAAAATTGTAAGCACTTTTAAGGTTAAATGCGCTACCATATGAATAGCATAACCACAAATAATTCACTAAATTGTATGTTTGACGGCCCACCACATACTCTTGTCCCGCAGTTTGACGGTAAGTTCTGCGATAGCTCTTATATATCACTTTAAAAAAAGCTAAATCGGATTTTTTATTAAAGACATCCAAATGTGCTTTACGCAATTGGAAGTGCCGCTGATACGGGAATGATGATGGCAATGCCATTGTATACTTTTTGAGAGGGTCATATTCACACAATTGGAATGTTTGAGAATCCCGGTATAAGTTGCTCCAATAAGTTACTATTTTTCCTTCCACTTCTTTGCTTTTGCCACTCAACACATTTACAAAAGGTCCAAATAACAATTGAAGTTCTTCAACACTGCAAACGGGGAGTATCTCCCATAGCACCGAAGGATCAAAATAACGAAAATACAGTGGTTTACCAGTAGGACTAATCGCTTTGGCTATGCGTCGACAATGATTTCGAACAGCAGAAAGCGTCGTATCACTAAGTGTTGTAACAAAGATCCCCCAATTATTTTCCCACCCCAATTGAATAATTTGCCGAGTAAATGGATGTGCAATTTCAAGCTTTACAACATGAGGCGCAGCCCTTAACAGCGTATAACTCAATTTTCCGGCAAACAAACAGGCATGCTCTAATCCACTATTATTTACCATCCGCAATATACTAGGGCTCTTTGCACCATCCAATATTACATACACATTTTGAGAAATGTTTTTTTCACCTCCGCTCGACCATAGCTTTCCGATAAGCGCATCGACCTGACTATCATCAGGGGATAAAATATGTACTTTAGATTTAATACTCATACTTAAACCTTTCGAAGAGCTTAAAGCGGTACACTGCATACGGACACATATTGAGAGACTCTAAACTATGTTTTGTCATTTTAGAGAGAGCCAGTAAACCTAACCAGACCCCTGGCTTACCACACTTTATTACGTTGCAGTTAACAGCATAAATACCTCCATAAACACTACTTTCGGCAACAACCGCTTAAACTGCAAAACTTTACCTTCCCATGTTTATTTTAACCGCTTCATTGCCACGAATATCCCTAACTGAAAAGTTGTTTGGATCAAATAAAAGTCTACTCACCAAATTGTTTGAGTTTATTTATTCCAGAATGTGTAAACCTTGATTAATAAAAACAAGGGAATGAAATACAGTAGATATCTCAGGTCGAACATATAATAAACACGCTCATCAACATTGACGTCGTAGCTTTGCCAGCTTATGGCCATACGCTGCGTTGCCTGTTCGATTGTAGTGGTATTTCCTGAACTGGTTATTGTGCCGTCCCCCCCGTAACTTCACCACCTTCAGGGCCTGCAAACGCCTGCGGACTGATAAACACCAGAATAACTAGGAGAAATTGAAAATTTGGGGATAAAGATCTATTGCGTGAGGGGGCACTCATATTTATTTCCTATAAACATCCAAGCGTTGTTAATTTCCAAGGTCGTTATTCAAAAATACAATCGAAACGATATAAAAAACTATAAAAACATATCAAATAACACTAACAAAGCCCGCGATTGCATATTAATTAATCGCGGTCTTCCAGACGCTTTTGCGCGTAAATCGACATAAGTCAAAGTTTTTAAAATTTAACTAAAAGCAATAATTAGAAATAACTAATGACTGACTTTAGCATTAATCATCCGTACAGTTGGTGTAATAAACACGCTCACCGGTCTCCGCATCCACGGCTAGCAATGCATTTAAACCGGCATCGATAACTAGCAGCCAATCGTTTTCTGCATCGTAGAAAACTTCGGTTGGCTCAACAAAAACATTATCACCGGATACATTGTCAACTTCGAGAAGCAACTCTCGGCTCCCTGTTTCTAGGTCAACTTTGATAATACCTGGCACACCTGGATCCGCCACATAGGCTAGATCCCTTCCTTCATCAATTTGAATGCTTACTACGTCCGACGTAAAGTTAACATCACCCGAATGAGTTGTGTTGGTCGATAAAAACTCTGCTGTAGACTCGCTGAGCGGGACTTTTAGCCCAGCAGTACTAGAGCTTGTAGTTCTATCCAAAATAATAATACGATTTCTTTTTTGATCAAACGCTAACCCTCTAACAAAGCTATCACTTTGTTCATAAAAAGCCGATCGAAACCCTGTAGATTTAACCACACGTGTTACACCTTTTTCTTGGTCAGCAACCAACAGCTCATCCGAGTTATCCGGGTCAACAATCATCTCTCTAGGAGCTTGAAAAACAAAACCATCCGACGGAAAACTATTTGTTGCTACTGCAGTCTTTAAGCCAGTAATGAGATCCACAGAAAATAATGTCAGATTTGCTCTGTCGCCAACCCAAAGTACATCTTCATCCACTAACAACCCTTCGGGTTGTCCGTAAGGATGCGCGGCATCTGCAAAGCTGCTATCAGAAAATAAGGTTCGCTCACCCGAATCTAAATCCATTGCAAAAATTGCATCTAGGTCACGATCCCCGATTAACACTCGATTACGGGCATGGTCAACCACTAACGCCACTGGACGGGTAAAGCTATTTGCACTACTAGGAAAATCCGCCAATGTTGCATCTTGTTTA
>CABFPG010000018.1 GCA_902141825.1 Thalassocella blandensis | reverse complement strand
TGCGGCGGATCAAGCCCCGGTGGAGGTGCAACCCCCGGCGGCGTTAGGACGGTGAATGTCATCGACATTCAAACCACGAGCATAGACTGAAGATAGGCACCTCGACGGAAATAGTAAGGTCGGATAGGCAGGAGTATTTTCTTGCAACCCACGAATACCAGCATGATAACCGACGAGTTTACAGGCTTCATCTACTGCAATAACTCATTCTATTTATTCGGACACTAACTATTTTTAGTTAGAGGATTTCATTGTTTTTATTGACAAGGGGTGTCATACCAACGCCGCGCTCTGCGGCAAATTTGGAGCGCAGCGGAAAATTTGTCCGACAGCAGCGCTTTGTTAGCGTCTATTTCCATGCTCGGTCACCGGATGTACTCCTAAATCTTCTGGCAGCTCTTCGAGTAATTCTTTTGAGTGATACTGAAGAACAATCTCTCCCTTTGTTAGCCTTTCTGTCCAATATCGCCCCACAAGCTTTTGCTTAGGCTTTTCGACTATTTTGAACACTGCTGTGCCGTCATGGGGAATACTTCGATCGCTTAAGCTTAGCCTCGGCTTACTGGTATAAGAGTATGCTATGTTTTTAATTTGCCGATCTGGATCGATAAGAAATCCCTCAGAGTACGAAGAGCTTTCCATTTCACTAGTACACATCATGCAACTAATGTGAAAGAACGATTGGTTTACGGTAAGCATTACCGGTATAGGAGGCGGTTTTTCTCCTGTGTCAGGTTTTTTCCAATCTGAATAAATATGGCCTAACCAGCTTCCGTTCAAATCAGGGAAAGGGACTAGCCACCCTCTAAACAGTTTCAGCTTCCATCCCCATTTTACGAACACTACAACTAACAATAGATCAATAGTTACCACTTTTGGAACAAGCCCAAAGAAATCCTTAACCTTTGACAAATCTAAGCCGCCAAAGTACGCGAGAGAAAACCAAGCAACCGCTGAAATTCCGACCAAAAGATATAGGGAGCTTTTTACTGTTACGTTACGCATTATTTGAATCCAAAGTAATTCCAAGCTGCTTTTGCAAACTCTCGGCCATCCTTTCGACTCCATTTTTGATCAGAATGAAACAAGAAAAAGCATTCATTTACCTCAAGCCATCGGTCCTCATCAGATTCATCTCCTTGAAGATTGTCCCAAATGTAAATCAACATGGCCCGTAGACGAGCTGTCCATGTTGATTGTGAAAACACGTGATCCGGGCAGTTGTAAGCTAGGCATTCCATGAAGAAAGATGGTAGTTCGCGGAATGTTCCATCTGCCGCCATTGCATTTTCAATACGCTTTAGAAGACGAGCTCCTTTTTTATATGCGTAACCTGTTGCTTTATTCTTAGCAGTTCCATTATCCATTTGCTGAATCGGATAATTAACGATACTGCTACCATCCGTTTTAAATATTTTAGTACCGTCCCTTGAGCCATACTTCATGTAGTATCGGAAGCTAAAACATGGAACAACATCTGCATCGACACGCGACGAGCTGGAATTTATCTGTATAGCTGTTGATCCTGAGGTATCTACCTGTCCTGGGAACTTGGCATTCATTGCAGAAACAAGCTCAGCCCTTAGTTTTGCCGGAGTCCAGATACCTTCGTACGGCTTGCCTAGTGTGTGATTACCTTTTTCTGATTCTTTCCAGTATAAAACGTCCGTGCATTCAACCGCGATATCCACATCACTATCTGCGCGTACATTTGTATTATTCGCATATGAACCTTTTGCAAAAACATTTAATGAACAATTGTTCAAAGGCTCGTGCGAATTGATTGCTTCGCGAATCATTCTTTCGGTTCTGTCCTGCTTGTCCTTTTCTGTGTCACTAGAAGGACCTGTCCAGCCGGATAGTTTATCTTCCAAACTCATTGTTCATCCTGTAAAACGCTAACGCCGCAGTAAACTGCGCTGCGTGTGGAGAGAAATTTTGGAATAAAATGGCGCAGCCATTCCAAAGTTGAACGCAGCACGCGGCGTCAGTTTGACTGCCTTGTTAGTTGCTAACGATATGTTTTAACCACGCAATACTCACATCCTCTACAATTTGATCGACAGACTCATCGTATTCAGCTCTCCACTTTATATTGATGAGGTCACCTGATAGATCTACTTTGTAAGGAATCCCTTCGTTTATGAAAGCTTTTTCATACATAGCTAGGTGAGCTTCACTAACTACCCCTTCAGCGTTAATGTCGTTTGGATTATTAACACCGCCATTAAGGAAATTTCTTTTAATGGAGCGAACTTCTGCCGTATCCCTCATGTCGTAGCCAATATATCCTTCGCTATCCATAAAGGCGCTTGATACACCTCCACTTTTGAGCTTGTCTAATAGGATCAAATTTTTATCTAAGGTACCAACACTAAAGGTTCCTTTTTTCTCAGATTCATCACCCCATTCGACACCACATGTAGTGACCAAAAAAATAATTACTAATGTAAATAGTACTCTCATGCTGCGCTCGCAACTAACGTCACGTTAAAGGGCGAGTATATGCGAAGCAGATACGAGTCCTGGCGGCTTCCCGTCATATTTTAAACGCTTTGTATGGTTGAAATTCCAATATTTTCATTCCTTTCAAGAAGGGTTAAGGTGAGGCCCAAACCTGCAGCAACAGGTTTTCAGTATGACAGCCCGGTTGACGCTAGGCACCGATATTATCGAGTCCGTTAACAAGCTTGGGCGTCATACTGATCTTAAACTTTAACTCGAACAGTCGAAGGGGTCTTGAGCCCGAATGTAGCAAGGGTGAGTCATGATTTCAACTACCAAAGCAAGTATGCCAAATAACCGCCGAAATGTCGGAATTGACGTCGGTAAAACTTATTTAGATATATACATTTACGAATTAGATACTCATTGGTAAGAAGAGAACACCTCAGAGGGAATTAAAAGGATTCTTTCAAAGCTAAAGCGCTACAAGCTGGCCCGTATTGTTGTGGAGGCTACAGGTGGTTACGAAAGCGCTTTGGCGGAAGCTTGCGCTGAAAAAGAGCTACCCATTATTATCGTGCAACCAACCCAAGTGAGACAATTTGCAAAGGCACAAGGCCTATTAGCAAAAACAGATAAAATTGATGCCCGTCTGATTGCTGATTTCGGCAGAACTTTTAACCTAAAAGTTCGCCCTCTTCCCGCAAAAAAGTCCGATTAATCAGAGACTTACTTGCTCGCAAACGACAACTTATAGAAGCCCGAACGCAAGAGTTAAATCGGCGTCACAAATCCCCCAAAACAACGATGTCAACACACAATCATATGATTAAATTCCTCGAAAAAGAAATTGAGTGGGTAGATCAGAAACTTCGTAAATATGTATGTGACGTTACCGAGTGGAAACATCGTTACGATTTATTGAAAAGCGTACCAGGCGTTGGTGATGGCGTCGTTTATACCCTCCTTGGGGAACTACCTGAATTAGGCTCGTTGTCACATCGACAAATAGCGGCTCTGTGTGGCTTAGCACCATTTAATCGAGTTAGTGGCGATATGAGAGGAAAACGTCGGATACGAGGTGGTCGAGCCCCAATAAGGACAGTGCTTTACATGGCGATGCTTTCGGCGATTCAATGTAATCACCAAATGAAGTTTTTTTATCAACGATTGGTTGCAGCGGGAAAGCATAACAAGGTGGCTATCACTGCATGTATGAGAAAATTAATGACGATACTGAATGCGATGGTTCGAGATGATTGCCGATGGTGTACTAATTAATTTTTCGTCCACCTAAAATCACTAGGGGTTCTGTCTTGCAAAGGCCGGTTCACTACTGATTTTAGGTGGAGTCTAAAGAATTCTATTAGCAGAAATGGGCTTGATTTTTACCACAGTCGCTTGTTAGCCATTTTTTGTAAGTACCTCTTTAATTATATTGAACGGCACCGAGATAATTTCGCCATCTTCTAATTTAATATTCAACTTATGAAGTTCATTTATATTGACATTTTCAATGGTTATCTCATTTATCAAATCTGTTCCTATTTCCATATCTAGCACTTCGTTATTTTTTTTCTTTCGAACTAAGCTAAATTTTGACGTAGGAAATTTTCGGCATTGATTTAGCTCTGGATCGTCATTTATTTCTGTATATTCGTAAAGATATTGACCATAGAGACAAATACTTTTCCCTACTCCGACATCTAATATATGACACAAACAACCAGTTGATAAGTCCTCAAATGTCAGAGCTGAAGATGCTACATAGTTTTCCATCGACGCTAAGTTGTTACTCAATAGCTCATCAATGTATTCTCGATCCGATTGCCCTTTAATAAGCCTTAAGAAACCTTCGTTGCAAACCACTACAGATGAAAACATAAGAGCAAACCATACTCCAATGCCAATAAAGGGATTTAACTCACCTCCTCCTAGAAGGAAGTAAACCCACATTCCTACAGCCATGTATATTAAAGCAAAAAGTATTCGCATTTTAGGCTAACGCCGTGCTTACCGGCGAGTAAAAAGCGCAGCTTTTTGCGAGTCCTTGCCAGCTTGCTGGCAAATTTGGTAGAGCACTTTGTTAGACAATTTTAAAACCTCCAAGGACTAACGCAATTAAGCCTGCTATTACAGGTAAATAATAATGAAATGCCAGCCACGAATGATATTTTATGTCGAGCCTCAATCGCGACCACTCTATATGCCACCAGCCAACATTAATTGAAATTGTCGCAGCTTTTCCAGCTATTTCAGTTTTCTTTTCGAGAGCTGATTTGTATTGTGGCAGACCGTAAATAACAAAAGCGCACAAGAAATAAAGGAGCAAAAATACCAAAGTAAGGTAATAATGACTCTCTTTAAAACTGCCAAAGCTTAAACCTAAAAATGTTCCTTTTTCAGGATTTATATCTGTATAAAACGAAAACAACAATACGAATGATACAACTAGAAGATTTCTTCTTTCTAATTGCAAGAATCTTATGTAGGAACCTTCGATCTGCTCATTCAGTTCGCCCGATTCATTCGGGCTATATTTATATGTTTTCTCTCTCATTTAGAAGCTTAACTCTGATCTTTTCTAACGCCGTGTTCTGCGACAATTTTGGAGCACAGCGGAAAAATTGTCCGACAGTAGCACTTTTAAATGCCGCACGCATCAACGTAAAACCTCTCTAATTGAAGCAATCAGTTCTTCCCATGGCCTGGTAGGATTATTAGTAAAGTTCAAATACTGTAAAGACTCTAGCCTTGGGTGTAGTTGGGTTTGTTTCAGCATCAAGGGAAAAATTTTCTTACCTTTCCCCCATGCAAATGCCCATTCATACGTAACATATTCAGACTTTCTAGCCTCTGGAGTCATTATAGCTATGACTGCCGCACTATTTTCTATACCTTGATCTATTTCCTCTCTCCAATCTTGGCCAATTTTCAGCCTCTCTGTGTCAAGCCAACTTTCGATACCTTCTTTTTCTAGCCTCAATTTTAAGAGTTCTGCAAAATCAGCATCATCATGGTCATGGGAGATAAAAACAGCATCTCTTCGTTGTGCGTTCTGAGCGATCCTCTCAACTCCATCAGAATGTCGCTTTTGAGACAGCTTTATTACCGAAGATTTTATAGTTTGAACGAGGTCGTTTATCACCCTTTCCTGCTCATTGCTTCCGATTTCATATAACGGAATTGCATCACGGGGAGTGAGTTGCGATCTTACAAGCCATTCATGACTACTCCAATCAGTCGCCTTAAGTAATATTGGAAAAAAGTATCTGTCAGTAGAATTTATAATTTCGTTATAGGCAGATTCTATATTCGAGGTCACATAGCTAATGAACTGCGAGGTTACTACTGGAATGACTATTTCAGCATTTTCAATCGCTCTTACAGTGTTACGCTCGTTGTCTGGATCATCTTCTTCATCAGGGCTAGGATCTAGGTCGCTAAAACTAAAAACTTTAAATGGTGCATCTAGTCTCAAACCATAAAGTCTTTCTTTTAAAGATCTTGCAAAGTCCTCGCCATCATCCCCAACAAAGTTATCTATATAGATTTTTGTAGTTTTTTCATCTGGCATATGTTCATTACCTACTTTCATTTAACGCCGCCGTACGGGGCACATTTTGCGTAGTGTATTTTGGATTAAAATGCCGGAGCCATTCCAAAATTGAACGAAGCAAATTGTGTCCCACATGACGGCATGGTTAGGCATTTATTTAAACACCACTTCAAATTCTTCACATACAATTAGCATAGATTCTCTGGGTATGAGATTATGTGACTCCATATCACGCCCAAAACATTCCCAGTGGACTTTTTTCCAATACTCTAGTGAAAGATCTCCTTCACCTTCTTTACTTGCATATGTCTCTGATACTTCGTTAAAAGACACCAAGTTCACATGAGTTGTTTTTATGACACAACGTGCTTGCCCATACCAATCAGTGATTACGCTATGCTTCCCTACAGTAGGCACTTTCTCGTTTTCTTTTTCATAAAGCTCAAAAACACTTGCTGTAGCTCGCTTTTTCCCTTTTACAACTAATTCAACAAGTTCATTTGCATCATGTTCATTGTCGCAAAAGTACCAAGAAGTATAATTGCTTTCTATATTTGTAGTTGCTTGATACTCCTCCCACATCTTTTCTGGGCTCATCATCATTTCCTTTGTTGAATTTTTCTGACTAACGCCCGGCTCACCAGCGCCCGAACCTACGCTGCTTTTGTGGTAAGGTGCAGCGCAGGTTTGGTCGTCTGTGTGGAGCCGCTTGTTATATTATTTTTTATTTATTTTCTAGAGTAATATATACTCTGTGAATATACCTTATTTACATTTTCTTCACTAATTCCTGGCACCCTCTCTCGGATTAGCTGGAATATATTTTCCCTGCCATTTTCTAATTTTTCAAATGCTTCATCTTGGCTCTCCGAACCCTCTATACATTCGAGGACTAATTTTAATCCATAGTCTCTAGTATCATTTATTATCTCGCTAAGTTCGGCCAATCGTTGACTAGATATCATCGGATATTCTTTTTTAATACGATCATCGATAGGTTTAAGCCAGTTTTCTCCAAACTCCATTCCAAGCTCTATTGATCTATTCAATATTTTTTCTTTTCGATTGAAGAACATTGGTAGTTACTCGTTCATATAACGCCGCCAGCAAAGGCGAGCAACTTGTTGCGAGTCCAGTGCGCGCAGCGCACGATTTTGGCTGGCTTTGTTACGTGTTTGATAGTTCAGCATAACTTTTTACCACCCAGTCAATTTGTTTTTGAGTGTCAGGTACGGCGACACCTCTATGATTAGATATATGTTCGAATGCGTCTTTTGGCTCCAGCAACACACCCGCAGCAATAATACCCGTTCTACCTATACCCGCTCGGCAGTGTATTACGGTATTTAAACCGCCCGCAGCTTCGTGATACAAGCGTTTTGTAAAAGACAAATAGTCTTGAATGGAGTCAGGCAATCCCCGGTCTGGAAATGGATAATGAATAAATTCCATTCCATGCTTTTCAGTAAGTTGTTTTTCATTGCACAACCCCACTTCGAAGGCTTCGTGGACTTCCAAAAGAGATACAATTCTATCTATTCCCCAATGCGAAATTCCCGAGAACTCGTCTTCGATCCATTCACCGGAAACGGGTTTCGCCATTACAGATAAAGACCCGCTTCCAATTAATTCAATTTTGTAAATATCTGGGCTCATACGTTTTAACAAAGTGCGCGATATTTGATGGCTTTGTTATACATTTTATTGTGTATATTTACTAAGCCACGCCTTAAGAGAAAACATACCAAAACCTATAAGTAAAAAACCAATTGAAAGGATGCTCGGCCCCCGCGACAACACCGAAAAACCCGGCGCAAATGGGCAAATAAAAGCCGTTACATCATTCCCATACTCGAGTTTTTGAAGATTATAAATCGGTAGCTTAAAACCGTAAAAATTTGATCTATAACTGCTATTTCTTATAGTGTACTCGTATTCTACGCTATTCCATTTCATTGCTGCCCCACCACGTTGGCCAGCACCCTGTTTACCGCCAAGGTAACCATTTTGTTTGAGCGCTATAGTTTCAAAGCTTACTACTTTGGCCCGTGTTGGTTTAAAGGAAAAAGTCAGCATTCCCGCAGTCAATAACAAAACGGAAATAACTATTGATAATTTTCCTATACGTTCAATATTTCTCATTCAACTTGTGGCCGAGTTACCCACAAAAAGTAGACACCTCACTACTACCTAATGAGGTTCTAATTATGACCAAGAAAAAGAAGAACAAGTACAACCATTACACTGAAGAT
>CABFPG010000017.1 GCA_902141825.1 Thalassocella blandensis | reverse complement strand
GTCAAACAGCGCCGGCGAAAACCAAATCGCCTACCGCGTAGATCCTTTCGGTGAAATTACCCATCAGGAAGGCTCCAGCGTCAACCGCCAGGTCTTCACTGGGCATGAGCACGATACAGAAACTGGCTTGATCTACATGAAAGCCCGTTTTTATGATCCAGACGTCGGCCGGTTTATGAACCAGGATACCTATCTTGGTGAGCACGGTACGCCACCGAGTTTGCATCGGTATTTGTATGCTTATAGTAATCCTACGGTTTATGTGGATGCGGATGGTCACGTAGCAGGCCTCGATGAAACAGGCCAGTACCTCATGGATACGGGTAAAGAGCTTCTTAATCACGTGGATGAGGATTCGTCTTGGTACGAAACTGCATTCTTTGGTATTACTGCGGGAGCCAACTATTTTGTTGGTGGTGTGGTTGAGACAGTTAATTTCGGATTGAATATTGTTGGCAATGAGGGGGTTCTGGGGTCTCGGGTGCAAGAGAGAGCTCAATCAGAGCTTGATGAGGCATTTGGTACTATTCAATTTATCAGCGAGAATAAAACCCAAGTAGCTCAGAATTTGTTTTCAAGTGCAAGAACAACTTTAAGTGAAGCTGCTTCAGGAAATAGTAAAGCTCAGGCGGAATTAGTTGCTTTTGCAACGGGAATGGTTGGATTAAAAGGACAAAACTCTCTATTGTCCGCCAATAGAACCGCTGCGGTTGTTAACGCAGCCAAAACAGTATCAAGTGCCGTTAAGGGCTCTAAAGTTGCTGTTTCGGCAACTAAGACAATAGAGCGTGCTGTAGTGGCTGGGGGAAATCGAGCGACCCAGTTGGCAAACTCTGCCGCGACAGGTGTCAAAAAGGCTGCTGTAAAAGTAGCTAATGCTGCTAAAAGTGGTCGTTTAAACCCATTGAACTATAAGCCTGAATACGGCACTTTAGGGATGAATGGGTCGAAGATGAAGTTCGTTCCGCCTAAGAAACCATGACTGAAGTTGATTATAAAAAGAGAGTTGAATTTTTGGAGCAGAACTATGGGACGCAGACTCCAGGAAGAAGTGTGCATTCTCTAGAAAAACATGGTGCTCAGACTCGAATACTAAAGCAGTACAGGCGAGTAAAACATCCTGATTACCTGAATCCAACAACGGGATTACCCGGCCAACCAACTAAGAAGGCTAGTAAGTTTTTGAGTCATAAAGATCATTACTACGTTTTAAGAAAGGCCATCTTGGAACAAAAGAGTAAGGGATTTCCTGGAGGAGATGAAGTTTTTGAATTTGACTATAATATTGGAGCCACTATTAAGAATTTGGGCTCACATTCTAACCGGGGGCCTTACTCCGCTGAATATTTAAACAAAGCCCGTGTGAGATTTGATGGCGACCTTGAGAAAGGGAAGTTTTTTACCGCATTTCCTGAATAATTAAGTAGGTAATGAATAGATGAAAAATATATTTAATAATTTCGAAACTCACTTTGGATATTCTATTCCAAAAGCGTTAGAAGATTTATATTCGGATAAAAATATCACTACAAAAATTCCGGGAACATTTAAATTCAAAACTGTTGGTTTTGTTTTGGAAATACGAGAGCTTTTAGATATCAAAAATGTTGAAAATTATGATGTTGAAAATGGTCGCCTAAGCTTTGCTGTTAATTCTGACGGCTTTAAATTGCTTGTTGATCTCAATTCAAAAAATATGGAAATACTTCAAGATGAGTTTGATGATATAGATAGTATCGGTGTAACAATTCAAGACCTATTAGATGCAGAAAAAGTGAATTGAAGCACAATTTAAGGGGCCGGAAGGATTTAATTTTAACCAGAAAAATAAATAACTTCTGGTCGCCAAGTGATAGGTATTCGTGAAGGTAGAGGGTCAAGTCTAACGGGTAGAGGGTCAAGTCTTGCTTTTTGCCTTTAAAAAATAACGTAATTATTTAGAAAGCCCAGTCGATTGGTTGTATCAGATAAAAGGACAGGCACTACAGAAAAGATATATAAAGGCTGCGCAGATATAAAGTCAAAGGTAATCAAAAAGCTGTGTTGAAGTTAAAAAGTGTGGTGTTGTGAGCGTTTGGCAGGTTGTTGTTAATAGATAAAGTGATTTTAGATGATTTTGAGAATTGCTTAGCTCTCGGAAACTTGATAATTAACGTAGGCTAATGGATTTTTTTAAATGGACGCGGTTTTGCGTCTTTTTTGCTTTGCAAAACGTGTTTGGTATTTCTTTTCAAATGCGCTGGCGTTGATTAACCAATCTTTTGTATCAATATTGAGCCGATGTAAGATTGGCGGTAGAGAAGAGGGTATGCCACCTCGTTTATAGTTGCGAAGAATGCGGCCTGTCATGTCGACGAGTGATAGGTAATCGTGTAGCGAAAAAAGTACTCCTGATTGTTTTGTATTTGTAATGTTGCCTTCGAATTTAGCCAGAGGTTTTAAAGGCAGATTAAACGTGTTGAGCAACCCAAGTTCTTGCTGCTGGTGGATGGCCGTGTGTAATTCAAATGAAGGTTTAATACGTTCTTTAATGCTGGTGTGATCCGACGATTCTGGAGTTCTCGCTATCTGCGCTCGAATTGGGTTTAAATCTACATAAGCCATGCATGACAGTAAAGCTTCTTGTGAAAGCAGGGCTTGCGATTTGAATCTTCCCTCCCAGAAGCGCCCTGTGCAACCGTCTTCTTTATTGGCTTGCCGCGCAACAGGCTCATTAAGGCATTTCATAAACCAACCAACCGACATCTATTAAACGTTTACGATAGGTCTTGATACTGTTGCTTACCGTGTCAAGTTCAGCTTTTTCAAGCCGCTCACCTTTTTGAAATTTTTGAATGAGTAATGGGCCGCGAAACATACTAGTCCAACGATCAACTATACCATTGTCTGATATAGAAGTGATTTCTTCTTGGTTTAGCTGAATGACTAAATGAATATGATTGGACATGACCGCGTAAGCGCAAATGTCGATGGCAAAAATGGAAGATAAAATTCGAATACGCTCTTCAATCCATTGCCTACGGTGTTCGTAGCTTTTTCCGGTTTGGCGGTCAACGCCACATAAATAGCCACGCCGCACGAAGCGGTAAAAGGGCAGGCACTGCATTAGATAGTCTGCCAGTAGTGGCGGCATCATTAGCTATGGCTATGATAACAATGGCAATACCACGTCAAAAACCAATACGACCACTGCCGGGCCTGCAAGTACCATCTTCACCTACAACAAACGCAACCTGCTTAAATCGGTGGCCGCGGGTGCAGCAGGTTCAGAGTAAAGCCAAGGGGTATATCATTATAACTACGCCGGAATGCGTATCCGTCACCTAGGCTCCGACCGAGGCGATGTGGAATACATCTATGGTGACCAAAGCATTGTGGATGAAGTGGTTAACGGCACCAATACAGCCTTTGCCCATTACCGCTATGGCGATCGTCTCCTAAGTTTAAATAGCGCAGGCAATGAGCAGTTCTACCATTACGCCAGCCTGGGTACTACAGCCAACTTGTCAAACATCGCCGGCGAAAACCAAATCGCCTGCCGCGTAGATCCTTTCGGTGAAATTACCCATCAGGAAGGCTCCAGTGTCAACCGCCAGGTCTTCACTGGGCATGAGCACGATACCGAAACTGGCTTGATCTACATGAAAGCCCGTTTTTATGATCCAGACGTCGGCCGGTTTATGAACCAGGATACCTATCTTGGTGAGCACGGTACGCCACCGAGTTTGCATCGGTATTTGTATGCTTATAGTAATCCTACGGTTTATGTGGATTCGGATGGCTTTGCTTCAACCGCTACCATTCTTGACGAATGGGCAACTAATGCTGCGCAAAATGACGAAAAATTGAAGTTAGCCGCCGTAGTGACTGCACAAGCATTTTATAAAATGTCTGATGTTGTTACGTTTGGTTGGATTAGTGGGCACGACGAAGCTCGTGACCTGCGGGATACGGGTCAAATCTCTGACCAAGAATATTACCAGCGGACTGCAGTTCAAACGGCAAAAAGTGATACCCTATTTGCTGCAACTGTAGCAACCGGAGGGGTAACAGCTGTAGCGACAAGAGGCTTGGGCACAGGAGCCGTTGCTACAACCACACAATTTGCAGCCTCTGGAATAGGTTGTCAGGCTGCATCTGACGCATGGAATGGCGAAATTAGTAGTGTGAGTGATTATGCTAAGTCTGCGGGCATGGGTTTGTTGGGTGGAGTTGCCACCCGTGGAGCGCTTGGAGTAAAAGCTAAGCTTGGTAACACCACTGTAGGTGAAGGCGTTAAATCTGCACTGTCGAAAGTTAAGTCTAAAACGATCAGAACAAACACTGCCGAGGCTGCAGTTACTAGTGGTAGTACGAAAGCTCCTAATTTTGCTGATTCTGCTGCGACTGGGGCGAAAGAGGGCGCCAAAACCGTAGCAAACAATTCTAGGCGGGCATTGGCTAACACCAATAAGTCTAGATCGCAAGAGCCTAGTGATCCGTATGATGTTGCGGCATGGAACAGGTATTATGCAGAGAATCCTGGTGTTGGACGCTCTGTTGGGGCTAAGGCTGTTAGCGGTACAAACATAAGTTCAATTAGTAAAGCTACATATAAGAAGTTAAGAGGAAAAACCCCTAGTAAATCTAGGCAAAAATGGTAAACCGAGGGCCTGCTGGAGTCCGAAAAGATCCGGCGCTTAAAGGCTTCACTGACGATGTCTTTGAAGCAGACCACATAGTTCCAATGAAAAGAATAACTCAAATGTATGGATTTGCTACTCTAAGTGAAGCAAATCAAATCGCTGTACTCAATTTTATTGGCTTAGTGAAAAGTTCAAATGCATCAAAAGGCGCAAAAGATTGGTTTGAATGGAAAATGCACAAAAAAAGCGGAACGCCAGTAGATCCAAGATTCGCCAAGAAAATGCAGCGAAAACAGTTAAAAGTTGAGTGCCAGCTGCAACAAGAAATTAATCGTTTACAATAGTTATGAGGTAGTTGATGATAAATTCAGCCTTTCAATTAGCGAAAGAGGTAGATCCAAATGCGCAGTTACTACAATTGGATAAATCTTCAATTCAGGCTAAATCAGATTGGAACAAAGTTTTTAGCTGCGAATCTGAAAAACGGAACTTGGAAGTGTTTTATTTGTGGAATAAAATTGGCCATTTGTTACCAAATTTTATCACTGCAATTCGGGACTATTTAAAATGTGTGGATCTGGCTATTTTCAAAGGAGAAGAATCTGTAATTTACCATTTTCAAGTGAAAGGTGAAGATTTCCTTTATTTAGGGCATTTACCAGTAAAAGAATCAGGAAAAGTTCAAAATTTTTCTGACGGTTTGAAAGCATTTTATACAGAAGTTCATGACGGCTTTTATTTTCAACCGTCGATGGCATTAGGTCCTCTACCTTTGTCTAAGATGTTTTGCTTGGCCGATATGTCTTGGGAGTGGATGGAAGAAGTAGATTGGGATCAAGATTTAGATCTTTATAAATATATTGTAGTTTTTAGTAATGGTGGAGGCAGCTACATAAGTATTCTTAAAGATACTTCAAATTTGTTAGATAATGAAATAAATAGTTACGCTTGGTGGTCTGATGAAGAACCAGATGAGGAAGAGTTTTGGCCTCTGTTGGACGTATGGATGACATCAAGTCTGATTGAGGATTAATTTGGTAGAACAAAAAGGACGGTAGAAGGAAAAAAAGAAAGGAAAAAAAGGAAAAAAATGAAAGGCACTGCAAAAAAAATATTAAAAGGACAGGCACTGCAGAAAAGATATTTAAAGACTGCGCAAATATAAAATCAAAGGCAATTAAAAATCTGTCTTGAAGTTTATAAATGTGGTGTTATGAGCGTTTGGCAGGTTGTTGTTAATAGATAAAGTGATTGTAGATGATTTTGAGAATTGCTTAGCTATCGTAAGCCCTGCGATGAATGTAGCACTAGAAGATTGTTTTTAACTAGACGCGTCTTTACTTCTTTTTCGCTTTGAAAAACGTATTTGGTATTTCTTTTCAAATGTGCTGGCGTTGATTAGCCAATCTTTTGTATCAACATTGAGCCGATGTAAGATTGGCGGTAGAGAAGAGGGTATCGCACCTCGTTTATCGTCGCGAAGAATGCGGCCTGTCATGTCGACGAGTGATAGGTAATCGTGTAACGAAAAGAGTACTCCTGATTGTTTTGCATTTGTAGTGTTGCCTTCGAATTTAGCCAGAGGTTTTAAAGGCAGATTAAAATTGTTGAGCAACCCAAGTTCTTGCTGCTGGAAATATTGGCAGCTAGGTTGGGGGGTTAATCCTAAAACTGTGGCCAAAATGAGAAAGAAACATAGGTATACTTGGCATGAAGTTGAAGGTATGCGTACTTTACAATTGGTCCCAACAGATATTAACGGTAAATTTGGAAATTTGGGTGGAATTAGTGAAGCTCTCAAACAATAGAGGAGTTTGAAATTGAATATAAATGACAATGTATTCGGAGATCTTGAATTTGAAGATTCGTGGATTAGAAAGTATCAGCAAACGATATTTAGTGAGAAAATGGATATTTATTTGCGAGTAGAAGGTAATGATTCAAAAGAAAGAATTCGTGATGAGCAGCGGAACTCTTTTAAAAATTATGAGTTGAATAATGAGCAAATAATTAAAACAGTAGAGAATGCTGTAACAGCATATTATTTAGATTTTTGCCAGAGTATAGGTAAGCCTATTAATGCCAAACAAGAAATTTCTAAAGTGGTAGAGTTAACTGGAATAATTTTTCCAATGGTACTTAAGTCAGGAGAACAAACGTTTGGTTTGTTTTTTGAAGCGGATTGTGATCCGGAGAATGGGATTGGAGTGAAGTTTACGAATGGTGAGATTGAAGAGGTATCAACTCAAGATATACTCACCTAAAAAAAGATAAAGACAGGTATTAATATTAAAAGGACAGACACAAAAGTATTGTAGAGGAGTCAGTGCACTGGAAATAAATACAGAAAGGTTTAAGAAGTAAGGGTTTTTCTATTGAACAGTTAGAAATCTTAGCAAAACAAAAGGTTTTGAAACTTCAAGGGTTATCAAACGAGTTATAAAAAGAGTTTTTAAGTGACATTAAAAGCGTAAAAGAAGGTTCTTGTGTTACAGAGAGTGCTGCAGGAAAATAAGGTTATGAACTTTGTTATTTTTGTGTCTAACATTGAATACTTCAGAAAGCAAAGGTTTAGTGCTATTAAGGGGGTTAAGTTGTTTGGTAGCTCTGAAGACCTCCCTCTCCATTTTAAAGTTGTTGGGCAGGATCATGATAAGTATTTAGATGTTGATGAACAGACATATAGGCCCAAGAGGTCAGGTATGGATGGGGTTCTTGTTTCAAAAATAACAAATGAAGGTGTATGGACTGTTAATGAAAAGCTTGATATGGAAATGAAAAATGTGTTTTTTGTTTCTAATGAAAGTGATTTAGATGTAACGATGCAAGTGTATAGTTTTATTTGTGAAAATCCATGCTACCCTGAAGATCTACTTAATTGCATTAAAGAGCAATATGTTCCCATCAAAATATCCTTTGATACTGTTGTCGTATTTGGCGTCGCCTGCTTTCAGGAAAAGGGATCAGGTAAATTATATTTGTTAATGAATGGTGGCTTTTCTAATTTAAGTGGACTGTTAAAAATAGAAACTCTTTTTGAAGACCTTGATGCAAAGACTCTAAGTTTTGAAGTTGAGGTGGAAAAAAATTGAGTAGATTAAATAAAAAGATAAAAGGACAGGCTATCCAAATACAATCAAAGCGCATAGGGTTTGCATATTCTGCCTCATCATGATCACCCATTCTGGAAGTATTTGATCATCGATTCTGGTTTTATTTGATCACTTTTTCTGGGTTTCCAGAATGGCTGATCAAGTACCAGAACAGGTGATCAAGATCTTCCAGAACGCCTCGTAACGTGTTGATTCATTAACCGCTCCGGTAAGCTCCCGGCTTTTTGCATGAGGAGTTTTTGGGAGTGGGTTCGAAGAGGTTATCAATGCGTGAAATCACAGAAGTCTTGCGTTTATATCATGAGGCTGGATTGAGCTGGCGAGGCATTGCCCAGGCACTGAATGTCAGATACGGCAGTGTTGTCAATTATCTGAACCGATCAGAACACGCAAGCCTGGCTTGGCCTTTGCCCGAAGGGTTGGCGGAACGTGACTTGGGTCGTTTACTATTTCCCAGTCAACCGGCGAGCGGGCAGCGTCGTTTTGTTGAGCCGGATTATGCCTCGGCTCATCAGGAGTTAAAGCGTAAAGGCGTGACCAAGCAGTTGCTGTGGCAGGAGTATCGGGAACAGCACCCGGATAATGGCTATAGCTACGCGCAGTTTTGTCATCGTTACGGGGTATGGCTTGGCTATCAGCAACGCAGTATGCGTCAAACCCACCGTGCGGGTGAAAAGCTGTTTGTGGATTATTGCGGTCCGACCCTGTCCGTCGTCAATCCAGATATCGGCGAGTGTCGAAGTGCACAGGTGTTTGTTGCCGTTCTCGGTGCGTCCAATTATACCTTTGCCTGTGCGAGCTGGACACAAAACCAGGAAGACTGGCTCAATGCCCACGTGAAAGCCTTCGATTTTTTTGGCGGTGTTCCCGAGATCGTGGTGCCGGATAATTTGAAGAGTGCCGTGCGCAAAACCCATCGCTACGATCCGGATATTAATCCTGCTTACCAGCAGTTAGCCGAACATTATCACATTGCTGTGGTGCCGGCTCGCCCCTATAAACCGAAAGATAAAGCCAAAGCAGAAGTCGCGGTACAAATTGTTGAACGTTGGATTATGGCGCGCCTACGTCATCACACGTTCTTTACCCTGACATCGCTCAATCATGCCATTCGTGGGTTATTAAACGAATTAAACCTTCGACCATTTAAACAACTTCCCGGTTGTCGCCAGAGCCAATTTGAACAACTGGATAAACCGGCGTTGCGTCCCTTACCTAAGCAGCCGTATCACTACGCCCAGATCAAACAAGCGCGGGTCCACGTGGATTACCACATCCAGTGGGATAATCACTATTACTCCGTTCCCCATCATCTGGTGAAACAGTTAGTTGAAGTTCAGGCCACCTCCACGACGGTGGCCGTGTTTTACCAGGGACAACGCATCGCGACGCAACCGCGCAGCCATCGCCAGGGAGGCCATTCCACCCATCAGGAACATATGCCCTCTGCGCATCAGGCTTACAGCGAGTGGTCGCCTGAGCGCTTTCTCCGCTGGGCGGGCGATATTGGCCAAGCCACTGAGAACATCGTCACTCACATGCTCAAGGAAAAGCACCACCCGGAACAAAGCTACCGACGAATCTTGGCGCTATTGGGGAATATGGACGCGAGCGTTTGAACAACGCCTGCGCTCGAGCATTACTCATCCACTCTCCCACACGCAGCAGTGTGGAATCCATCCTCAAACAAGGCCTGGATAGCGTCGCTCTTGAACACACTCCTGCACAACAAGAGCTGTGTCTTAACGACCACGACAATGTTCGCGGTGAAAGCTACTACCACTAACTACCACACATTATCAACACAACAGGAAAACGATGATGCTTAACCATCCGACACTTCACACCTTACACCAACTCAAACTGGCCGGCATGGCCGACGGGTTTGAACGGCAAATCACGCAACCGGCAACGCATGACGAACTCAGCTTTGATGAGCGTCTCGCGCTCTTGGTGGATCAGGAGAAAACTTATCGGGACAACAATAAAGTGACCCGTTTATTAACTGCGGCCAAATTAAAACTACAGGCCAACCCTGAGCATATTGATTACAGTCATCCACGAGGGTTAAACAAAAGCCAACTCGCCCAACTCCTTAGCAGCCAATGGATACACCAGCACCACAACGTGTTAATTGAAGGACCGACCGGCTGTGGCAAAACCTATCTCGCCTGCGTTTTGGGGACGCAAGCATTTCGTCATGGCCTATCCGTTCGCTACTTCCGGGTCTCGTGCTTGCTTGGCATGCTGCCATTGCTCATGGCGATGGGCGTTTTGCCAAATTTATCCAGCAGTTGGCCAAAACCGATTTGCTGATAGTGGATGACTGGGGACTGGAAACATTAACCCTCAGCCAACGAAATGATGTGCTGGAAATTATGGAAGATCGTCATGGACTTAAATCGACGTTAATCGCCAGCCAAATACCCATCACGCAATCGCACAAATCCATTGGCGATGCCACCCTTGCCGACGCCATTTTGGATCGACTGCTACACAACAGTCACAAGCTCAAACTCAAAGGCGAATCGATGAGAAAAGTGTTAAACAATATGGGTGAAGTTGATCACTCCACCTGTTAATATCCATCACGACACGTGAGGAGGTGCAACCGATCAAATACTTCCAGAACGGGTGATCAAATTAAACGGAATACGCAGGGTTGTGACTAGTGAGAAAACTAAGTGGATAATGCCCCGTGAAATGGCTTTGGAAGGGATTAGCGGGGCTTCTGAAACGTTATCTAGTGCTAAACAATATTTGAAATTTATCAAGGAAAATGGCGGAAGGATTATGACCAAGTCTGAGCAGACTGCACTTCAGTCAACACAAGCGTTTAAAGATACTGTTAAATTTGCTAATTCTAAATATAAAGTTGATATGCAAGGGTTATGCTATGCAAATGCCCTTAATAAAACTTATGTTTCCGATAGTAAGTTTGCTAAGTGGATAAGAGGGACTCTCAATGCAAGTGAAAAAGGTAAGAAAGTAGAAGATTCCAATCTGAGAAACATCGATGAATTTATTGATAAACACGAGTTGTGATAATGAGTGCATATAATATATTAGAAGCTGAATCAATTTGCCCAAGATGTAATTCAAAAAATGGAGAGGTCTTGCTTTATCTTGGTGTGCGAAATCAAGATAGATATAAAATTAATCAAGTAATTAATCTTGGCTTACCTATTGATAATGTTGTTGGGTCTGGTTGGGTTGATTGTGAAGTGTGTGACCGTGATTATTTTGTTCGTGTTTACATAAGAGAAGGAAAATTTTGTGATGTTGAAGTTGACTACGCTAAGGTTCCCAATACACCAGATGAGTGTTTGGATGATCTTGTATATGATCATTTTAATTTGGAAGCAAGGTCTGCAGATTTATTAGTTTATGAGAATTATTCTATTGCTTCCGTTAGATTTGATGGAGAAGAAAAATTTTACTATGTTAAGCTGCTAGAACCATTCTCTAAAAAAGAACAATATAAGTTACAGTTACAATATCCAATATTTACAGCTGTAGAAGATTATTTGGAAATGAATAAAATAGAGTGAAATAGATCAATGAGATCGGAGCCACTTGATTTTTTATGAGAACAAAGATAAAAGTACCAAAGATAAAAGCAGATAAAAGGACAGGCACTACAGAAAAGATATATAAAGACTGCGCAAATATAAAATCAAAGGCAATTAAAAATCTGTCTTGAAGTTTATAAATGTAGTGTTATGAGCGTTTGGCAGGTTGTTGTTAATAGATAAAGTGATTTTAGATGATTTTGAGAATTGCTTAGCTCTCGGAAACTCGATAATTAACGTAGGCTAATGGATTTTTTTAAATGGACGCGGTTTTGCTTCTTTTTCGCTTTGCAAAACGTGTTTGGTATTTCTTTTCAAATGCGCTGGCGTTGATTAACCAATCTTTTGTATCAATATTGAGCCGATGTAAGATTGGCGGTAGAGAAGAGGGTATCGCACCTCGTTTATCGTCGCGAAGAATGCGGCCTGTCATGTCGACGAGTGATAGGTAATCGTGTAACGAAAAGAGTACTCCTGATTGATTTGCATTTGTAATGTTGCCTTCGAATTTAGCCAGAGGTTTTAAAGGCAGATTAAACGTGTTCAGTAACCCAAGTTCTTGCTGCTGGTGAATGGCTGTGTGTAATTTACAAGTTCAGCTTTTTCAAGCCGCTCACCTTTTTGAAGTTTTTGAATGAGTAATGGGCCGCGAAACATACTAGTCCAACGATCAACTATACCATTGTCTGATATAGAAGTGATTTCTTCTTGGTTTAGCTGAATGACTAAATGAATATGGTTGGACATGACCGCGTAAGCGCAAATGTCGATGGCAAAAATGGAAGATAAAATTCGAATACGCTCTTCAATCCATTGCCTACGGTGTCCGTAGCTTTTTCCGGTTTGGCGGTCAACGCCACATAAATAGCCACGCCGCACGAAGCGGTAAAAGGGCAGGCACTGCATTAGATAGTCTGCCAGTAGTGGTGGCATCATTAGCTATGGCTATGATAACAACGGCAATACCACGTCAAGAACCAATACGACCACTGACGGGCCTGCAAGTACCATCTTCACCTACAACAAACGCAACCAGCTTAAATCGGTGGCCGCGGGTGCAGCAGGTTCAGAGCA
>CABFPG010000016.1 GCA_902141825.1 Thalassocella blandensis | reverse complement strand
TGCGGCGGATCAAGCCCCGGTGGAGGTGCAACCCCCGGCGGCGTTAGGACGGTGAATGTCATCGACATTCAAACCACGAGCATAGACTGAAGATAGGCATCTCGACGGAAATAGTAAGGTCGGATAGGCAGGAGTATTTTCTTGCAACCCACGAATACCAGCATGATAACCGACGAGTTTACTGGCTTCATCTACTGCAATAACTCATCCTATTTATTCGGACACTAACTATTTTTAGTTAGAGGATTTCTTTGTTTTTATTGACAAGGGGTGTCATACCAACGCCGCCAGCAGGGGCAGACAAAACGCGCAGCGGTTTGGCTGTCCCTCTGGCTGGCCTTGTTAGCTGTATTGTACCAAGACATTTTCAGCATGATTTTAGTTTGCTGGCAACTAAACAATTTTGTTGTCCGGTTTGAGGAAGTCTCGAAGGTTGTTGTAAATAAGCTTCAAGATTCTCTTATTCGAATTATCGAAATTTGTGTTGTATCCACCGTTTAACAGCGTTTCTTGAATAGGCTCTTTCCGCCCTGACTTGCATATTACATGCTCGAGACATAAAGTCGGCGACTCTATTAAGCTTTTCACTTTTTCCACTTTCATTACCCATGCCACCCCACGCGCCTGATTCATTATCAATTGACCAGACATTATTGGGCAATAGGCTAATTTCGCCTGAAATATGTGCTTGATCCATCAAAGCCACATGACCGATTTTCACTTGCGCCCCCATATAATCCACAAACATATCATAACCGAATACCACTACTGTTTGATTGAGCTCATCGCCATAAGCCCATAGTAGCGGAGTTCTTCCTGCGTTTATATTATTTCGCAATAAGGCAGGAATACCGGCATGCGCATCTTGACCGGGTCCTCTTTGGATTATACGGCCGGTAGCAGTCACCTGAACCTTGGCTATCATATTAGTTCTGTGACCGCGGTGATAGTCTTCAGCTGGTTTATTTCCACGCATGGAGTTTATTAAATTCTTCATAATCAGCCTCTTGTTAAAGTGTATTCGTGTATTGGGCAGCACGTGGCGTCAGTTTGACTGCCTTGTTATACATTTATTTGCCCTGCCCAAATAGCTTAGAGATGAGTGAGGATTTTTGTGTTTTAGGTTTTGGTAATGAGAGTTTTGCATACTCTGGCACCAATGCCTTTGAACCATGCTTTTCGAAATTTATGCGTATTGTTATATCGTCGGATTTAACAAACTTAAAGATTGCTTCTACTTGGCCAAGACCGAAAACAGGGTGTTCTAGCTGCATGCCAGGAGTAACTTGACCGATGCCATTAACTTCTAGGCTTTCTAGTTCATTAGCTTCCATTTTCTTGGACATACTCAATCCTTTTTAAGTGCATAACGATTAACTTAAGCGCAGCATTTTTTGCTGTCGCTGAGAGTGCGTTGTTATGTGCGTCCACGATATTCGCACATTTTTGCTGTTAGCATAACAGTAAATTCATGTGCAGCAATCAGTCCCCGAGGACTTTATCCGGTGCAGAAAATTTCAAGGAGAGAACGATGCGAGGAAACGCTTTAAGTAAGAGCCGTGCCTCAGTCCGATGCGAACTAAAGTTCATCGGCCCCGGCACGGCTCTTACTTAAATCGAAAACTCTTCCTCGTCCATCCACCTTCGTAACCTTTTTGCGACCAAATATAGCCACGTTTACAGGTTGTATTCCACAAGCTTGAACTGCAAGCTATATGCTCCCACGTCGCTTAATTTTCTGCACGGTACACCATAACGCCAATGTAATTTGCCGAGTGGAGCGAAGCGTAACGAGGTCAAATTGACATTTTTGTTAAGCATTTACAGCCACTCTACGTAATTCTTAGCCCATTCAATAGTTTTTTCTAATGACTCTGGGAAATTAGTTGGAAACCTCTTCTTGACTACCCAAACGCCATTTTCCAAATATTCTCGCTCAATGCGAAACCCTAAGTCTGATTGATATGTTTCAGTATATTGATGAAACGAAACTTTCTCTTCTTTATTTTCATGAATTATTTCGTAAACGTTTATAGTTCCACTTTTCCCGCATTTCGGACATGCGCCAAAAGAAGGAATATGTACGCATTTTTCTCGATAATCTACACCGCCACCCATGCAATGAGCACCACAAGGTGCTAAGTGAGCCAACGGCTGGAAAAATTTGTTCCTTCCTTTTTGAAACTGTTCTTGCATGACTACAGCGCCACAAACATGGCATGGTAGTTCTCTCTTCTTTCCAGTTCTAGGTGGTGCGAATGACATAGTTTACGCTTAACGCCCTTCAACAGCGGCAGCCAAAACGTTTTTGCGGGCGTAGCGCGCAGTTTTGGCTGTCCAGCCGGTGCCGCAGGCACGGGCGTCGCTGGTTGTAATTGTTAGTGCTGCCGCAGTTGGCAACAACCAATTAAATTGTGGCACTAAACGCCAGCTTGGTGCTGAATTTACATTCCCGCTTACTGGCTGTATCACCGCTTTACAGGAACCGCTCATAAAAAAGCACCGCCGTTTCAGTAACTCCATTGTTCGAGAATACTTTACATAGCTTGAACGGCAACGTTTAGCTCGGATCAAAGCCAAGTATTTAAGACTACACTGGAATTCCTACTGGCACTTTTCGAAAGATGCTCGCACTAAACAAGCTACCTTTGGAAAAATCCCATCGCACTAACGCCGCAGTAATTTGCAGCTATGTAGTTGATTGTTTTTGGTGGCAGCGTAGCGACCGCCACCAAAAACAAGCGACGGAATAGCTGTCAAATTGACTGCCTTGTTAGTGTTATTTTTTCTTATTTGGACGCTGGGTTAAAGCTGAACCCGCTGCAGTTTTTGAAGTTTTACTCGTACTTTTACTTCGTAGAGTTTTAGACGCAGCTGTGGCAGCTTTTTTTGAAGTCACCTTTGGCGGAGATTTAGTTTGTGAAAGCGCTGAACCCGCAGCTGACTTCGCTGCTTTACTAGAATTCGGATTTCTTAATACTTTTGATGCTGCGGAAGCTGCCTTCTTTCCAGTTACTTCAGTTTTCTTGACCATGATTACCTTCCTCTAAGCCATGCTTTAGATGAGAACCAATCTCAGCAGGAGACGTGTCATTTAATACAAAGAACGCCAATAAAATAAGTAATGCAGCAAACACAACAGATGCCGCCAAACCACCTATGAAGTTTACTCCAAATTGAGGCCAAAACCTCCTCGATTCCCTGATTTCTGAAACTATAATTCCCTCTTCGATTTTCGTTGATTTTTCCTCCAGAGCCACGTCGATTACCTCAGACGCATACGTTTGTAGCGCGCTTTCGGCTTCTCCTTTAGCCCGAATTATTTCGCTACGAGGTTGCTGCTTATACCAGTTTTGAATTTCCGCTTCGGAAGGAGGGATTTGATTGTGAGACTCAAAGTGTTTCATCCACTCGAACCTACGCTCCTCTATGATTGCAAATGCAACCAAACCGTAAAGCCAGTTTTCTTCGGAATCTTCTACAAGCTCCTTAAATACATCTTCCGATCCTTTGTATTCAGCCATATATTATTCCTTATATAGTGTGGGATGCATTGTGAACACTAACGCCCGCTTCAGCTGCGCCAAAGCTGGAGTGTTTTTGTGTTAATGTTTGAGCGCAGCGAGTAACACAAAAACGCGGAGGTTTTGGCGTCAGGCTGGAAGCGCTTGTTAGGGCCATACTTCGCTATTGATTTCACCGCACCTTTTACCTTCGTAATCTTGGTTTTTTCGACTGAACTTAATTGAGTTGCATTTCTTTGCCCATTGCTGAGGAGCATCTCCGTCAATCATAACATCATAAACCACGAGCCAGTATTCGCTATCCGCTGTCCCTATTAAGATCTCAAATGCGAAAGAATCAATAGGTAATCGTACCGTACCAAACTTAAATGGTTTTCCAGCATTAGCATTTTGTCTTGCGCACTTGTATCCGTACTCAACACTCTTTTTTCCCTCTTCGGTCATTAAGTCGTGAAAGCCACAATTTTCAACATTTGAACCTGAAGATAAGTTTATTGATTCCAGAAATCCTTCATATCCGATAGGGTACCACTCTTTAAAATCAATATTTTCAATCGTATTGGATGCACACCCACATATGGTTACTGCTATTGATAGAAAAAGGTACTTCATATCGCAGAGCCCTAACATTTGTATATATCGCATGCGCAATATGCACCTCACCTATTTTCTAGATGATCAAGTCAAGTTACTGAAAAACAAGAAATAAAATACGAATTGAACATTCCTTGTTTGCAGAAAATTGCGCATGCGCGGTTTTGCACTTTTGAGCGTGCGGACTATCTCCCCGTCCTTCTAGAATAAGCTATTGATTATAAAGCGATTTTAATTTTTTTGAGGGGTTAAAGTAGGAATAACTTAGCATAGTTTAGTTGGCAAACCGAGTAAAAAATTGAAGTCTTCTCGCTTCCTTTTTAATATAGCTGTATGTATATACATGATTTGCGTTTCAGAAGTTAGCGCTATGTCTAGTAAGTTTATTGAATCCGTCAGGGCGGATTTGTGTTTGTGGGGCTTTAGTATCCCTGCTGAAAAACATATTTGTACTGGATTCGGCTTTTTCTTCATTTCAACAATAGGCGTCAGCTAAATGAAATGGGCGTTCAAATATCAAGAGTTTTCTTACCTGCTTGGCTGTTAAAAACATTGCGATAAATACACAGAAAGTTATTTTGAATATTTTAGAGTTTCTTTACCTAAAAATATTTCAACATTAAATTTGGTGATTCGGGTTTTACATTGGCAAAGAGACTGCGTCGTATACTCGGGATTCTCTCGCCATCCGAAGTTGCCGCCACTCTTGAAGAACTCAAGGAAAGAGATAAGCTGATTATCGCGCTTCTTTATGGGATGGGTTGTGAGTATCTGAATGTTTGCGTTTAAGAATTCAAGAGATTCATTTTGACAGAAATTCTTTAATGGTATTTAACAGTAGGGCAATAAGGACCGAACGATTCTTCTCAGGGAGGGGGTCAATAAGACCAGAAGCGATTGAATTCAACCAAAAAGATCAAACGATAGAGTTTAAGCCTAACAATCGTGTTCGATCTGATTGATTTATAACGTTGAGTACAGCTGAATATTTGTAAAATTCTTTGTGCGGTATACGACGTAATACTCTGTGCCTTTATAAAATGTTATAGCATCTTCCGCCATTGTTTTGCTGCCTTTTGACTTACAATATTTGAGCTGGCTGCAAAACTCTTACTAAGCATTAGGTTTGTATAAAAAATCAAGGTAGCTAGCGCAGAAACTTTAAAACACCAACTCATTCAATCAAGTTTGCTTTTGTCGATACTCATCAGTAAGTTAAATGCATGCTTAGCGGAATATCAACTGCTAACAAAAATGTGTCCGCATTCAGCCATTCCGCAGTACCTGCTTGTACCAAACCATGAAATCGCAACACCTAAAGTAAATGCCAGGAAAATTTTTAGTAAATGGCTCGAGACTTCTTGTGTGCTCTAATGTTGTTGTATGCGGGTGCGTTCTGCGTAGTATATATTTTGAATAAAATATGGAGCTATTCAAAAATTAAACAAAGCACGCGGCGTCAAGTAGAGGGCTTATTATATGGGCATTGTTCAGCTCGCTTAGCGCGTGCAATCAGTTCAGCGGTTTGATCATCTGAGCTGTCTTGGGTTGTGGTGTTTGTTGGGGTTATTGGCAAGGTTGGATCGTCCAGCCATCCCTGTAAATTCTTTTGGATCAATTGACATAGCGCTTCGATGTGGGGCTCGCTGTCGTTTAGGGCGGGAATATAAGTGTATTGTTCCCCACCGGCAGCGATAAAGTATTCGCGATTTTCTTCACCAATTTCTTCAATAGTTTCCAGGCAGTCCGCGGAAAACCCCGGGCAGATCACCTGTACTGATTTTATGCCCTGCTTTGGCAGTGATTTCATGGTGTCATCGGTGTAAGGTTTTAACCATTCTTCTTTTCCAAATCGCGACTGAAATGTCGTCATGTGCTCGTCATCATTTAAACCGAGATGCTCGGCGATCAGGCGGGATGTTTTTAAGCACTGGCAATGATAGGGGTCGCCGTTGTGTAAATACCGCAGCGGTACACCATGGTAGGAAAAAATCAGCTTCTGTGGTTTACCGTGAGTTTCCCAGTGTTGTTCTATGCTTTGGCTGAGCGCTTTCAGGTAGGGAGAGTAATCGTGATAACTGTTAATAAACCGAAGTTCGGGTAGCCATCTCCGATGAGTAAAGTCCTGTGCCAGCGCGTCGAATGTGGAGGCAACTGTAGCTGCTGAGTATTGTGGATACAGTGGAAGTACCAGAATTTTGCGGGCGCCATTATCAATCAGGGTTTGGATGCCTTCGGCAATTGCGGGTTTGCCATAACGCATTGCCCAGGCTATGTCGATCGATGGGTGTTGGTGCTGTAGCTTTGCTCGCACTTTTTCCGCTTGTTGTCTGGTGATGATAGAAAGTGGTGACCCCTCCTCTGTCCAAACGGATGCGTAGGCCTCGGCCGAACGTTTAGGGCGCGTTCGCAGAATTATTCCATTCAGGATGCACCACCATAGCAGACGCGGAACTTCGACCACTCGTGGGTCAGACAGAAACTGTTTGAGATAGGGTTTCAGGGCTTTGGCTGTGGGTGCTTCTGGAGTGCCCAGGTTGCTTAGTAATACACCAATTTTATCAGCCTGGTGGTGTTGGAAATTGTCGGAGTTTTTATATTTCACGCGAATACTTACTCTCGCTGCTTATAGTGTGTTTACATTGTAAATGTGTGAGTGCATAAAGTCAGGTGCAAGGGTATACGTCCGAATGCACAGGTTAGATTTATTGCGCGGCGCATGCAAAAGCAGAGTGGAGAAGGAAGCATTATGGCACGAATGTCTTTGAGGTGGTGGTTGGTTTTACTGTTGTCCGCCGGGTTGGGGGGCGCGGGAGCAGTTTTTTTTACTTCGCAAGGGTTTGAAACACTACAGCAGCTTCGACAAATGGAGCGTATTCCGCTCACGCGCAATATTGCGGTTCTACCTGGCGAGGTCAAAGTGGCTGGTACTGCTGAGGGGGCGACAATAGCAAGTCATTTCACTCAAACCCCCTGTCTATATTTTCAATACATACGCGAAGTAGAAGAGCGTGATTCTGATGGTAATACAAGCTGGAAAACCGTTGAAAATATTCGTCGTGCGTCGACGATAGCCCTGCGAGATTCTACAGCGGTAATTCAATTGCTGAGTCAGCGTGACCAATCACATATTGAATGGCAGGTTGCACGCAGTTTTACACGTACTGACGGTTCTACCCGTCACACCGAATATCGCATAGATCCCGGTCAGCAGCTGGTGGCTTTTGGCTTTGCGGAATCCCGCTCAAATGGCATGTCGTTGGGCTTTCGTCAGGCCGGTCAATACAATCCTGTCATAACCACGAATTCTTCGGCATCGGTGCTGGGGAAAATAGGTGCATCAGTATTATTTCGTTTATGGCTTGGGTTGACGCTGAGCTGTGTGGCTATCTATGCGTTGGTTTGCATGTTCGGTATTCATCGTGTGCTGGTGTTTATCAGCATTATTGCGGTTACGGTAGCCTTGGTTCTAGTGCAGTTGTCGCTGTTAATGATGAAGGCTGATTTGCACAACGCCGTCGAGCGGTATGACAAACAGCAGGCGGCGGTAGAGGTGGCGCTGAGGCAAAATGCGATTGATGCCTTGCAATCTCGTGAAATGCGTTTGGCATTGGCAATGTCACACACCCAATTGCATCAACAGTTTCAGCGAATACCCGAGCGATGGTTGGCGCCGCTGTGGCAAATCTCATTACCCGCATTAGAGGTGGTTATCTCGCCTCAGGAGCTTGAGTTGTTGCAGGAGCGAAAACGGGGGCTTGATGATGTCGCTTTGTCGTCTGTTTCCGGGATATGGATTATGGGGATATCGGCGTTGGTGGCTGTACTCGCAGTGTTTTTTGGAGTGAAGCTTATATTTGTTAAGCGGGCCATCGAAAATATTCGGACCAGTAAAGTAGTCGGTGTGAGTTGTGGGTTGAATGAGGTGTTGGGGCGTGTCGAGGCTATAAATTCCAGGACTCTGGAAGCGCCTTTGGCCGGCGTGCCATGTATGTGGTACCGCTACCGGGTCAAAGAGAAGCGAAGTAGTGGTGGGAAAACCCGTTGGGTGACCATTGAGGATAGGAAAGAGGCCGTTCCATTTTTGTGTGTGGATGAGAGTGGCTCGCTGAAGATTTATCCCGCGAAGGCAGAAGTAATTTCAAAACACAGCGAAAGCCAATATCGCGGTAGCCGCCACTACTTTGTTGAATGGCTGGCGTCACAGGATTCCTTATATGCGCTTGGTCCTGTGGCGATTGATATGAAGCAGGATGATAGATTGTGTATGAGAGAGGCGGGTAAAAAATCTTTGTACCTGCTGTCGAACTTAACAGAGCGGGCACTTCTTTTGCGTAAGGCGCGCGCAGGGCTGGCATTGTTGACTCTTGCGTATAGTGCGGGCCTTTACTTTGTGCTGGCCTGGCTCGGCTTAAATGGTCGCTTTGCAACCACGGATTTTTTGTTTGCCGCCATGCTGTCGCCGGTGTTTCTCCTGAATCTGATGATAATCCTGCATTACAACGATCTCGTATTTCTGCGAAAAAGAGCGATGCGGAACCGGGCTAACATTGAGGTTGCGTTACGGAAACGGAAGAATCTAGTGCCTGCCCTTAATAAAATTGCCCATAAGTTCATGCAGCATGAAGAGGCACTATTGCGAACTGTGGCGGATATGCGTCGGCAGTGGTCAGCGATTAGTGTCGATAGCGCGGCACAGGGAGATCTAGAGCATCTGGTGCATCAGGCGACGGCGGTGGTGGAAGCATATCCGCAACTCAAGGCCCACAGCCTTACTGCGAAATTGATTCAGCAGCTTACACATCTGGAAAATGAAATTGCTGTGCTGCGGCAAGGTTATAACGATGCAGTGGAAGAATATAACAGTCGGTGCAAAGTGTTTCCTGACCTCCTGCTTGCCAGGGCATTTAAGTTTAAGTTATTGAAATATATATAATTATTTAATTTATTTTCTTACATGTAATGTTTTATACATGTTTACATGTAATTTTATTGACCTATTACATGTAACAGGGTAGAGTTACTCACATGAAGCCAAAATCATCAGCACATTACCAGAGAGAATATCGCCGCCGGTTACGCGAATTGGGCCTGGTGAAGAAGGAAGTTTGGATCTTGCCCGAAAATGCTGAGTATCTGGCGAAATACGAGAAGCAATTGCGTGCAAAAGTGGCGGATGATCTGGCGTTGACTGGAAGCGTGCACGAGAGCGCAATATCCACACGATCAATACAAAAAGGAGATTGGATGATGGCAGAAATTAAACGTTGGACCACCTCAGGGTTATACGAAGCGCTTTGTTCAGAGCCGCTGTTTAATGGTGAGTTAGCGAGCATAGAGTTGATTGACGGTATCGAGCCGGCCATACATCTGATAATGCATGAAGTGGGTGATTTGCCTTTGTTTCTCACCGTGTCGGGTGATCAGATTATCGTAGAGGCTGTTTTGTGGTCGGTGGACGAGGTGAAAGATGTTAGTGCATTTAATGAGGCTGTGTTGCGGACTCATAAATACTTTCCTCTTTCAACTATTAGTCTGGATACGCTGACTAACGGAAAGGATTATTATCAGATGTTTGGTGCGTTAAGTGCATCTTCGGTCTTGCCCAATATTGTTTTTGAGATTGAAGTGTTGGCATCAAACGTAATTCAGGCAACCGAAGCTTATAGCAATTTTTTAAAGCAGCCTGTAGAGGCGTGAGCTTGAGGAGAGGAAGATGAATATTTGGGAAAAGATGATGACCGCTCTTCGTGGCGGTGTGAACGAAGCTGGTGAGGCCATTGTAGATTCACAAGCCTTACGCATTCTTGACCAGGAAGTCAGAGAGGCAACGGAAGAGCTGAAGCAGTCGAAAGATGGGTTGGCCACCATCATTGCAAGGCAAAAGCTTGCGGAAGAAAAATGTACTCAGTTAACAAATACTATCAGTGAGTATGAGGGGTACGCAGAGCAGGCCTTAAGTAAAAATGACGAGGCGCTAGCTTTGGAGGTTGCACAAAAAATTGCTGATTTTGAAAACCAGCTGCAGTCTGAAAAAGAAGCTGCTACAAATTATGAGGTCAGTGCGAATGAATTGCGCGGTGCCATAAAACTGGCCGATCAGAATATCAAACGCTTGAAGCAGCAGGTAGACACGGTGAAGGCGACTGAAAATGTTCAGCGTGCGCAAGCTGCTGTAGCGGAGCGTCACAGTGGAACAAATTCAAAGTTGAGAACCGCAATGGAGTCTTTAGAGCGCATCAAGGAAAAGCAGCAACTTAAAGCTGCTCAGATGCAGGCAGCGAGTGAACTGTCCAAAGAGACTTCGGAGGACTCATTGCAGCAAAAGCTACAGCAAGCCGGCATTGTTTCAACGGGGAAAAGTGCTCAAGATGTGCTTGATCGTCTGAAAAAGCGATAACGCCAGGCGTATTCGAATGTAACAAAATCTGAATGGGATTGGACGCAAGAGGATCACGGAGGAAAAACGGTTTACAGGACGGAACTGTTTCATGTAGCGATATTATGGAAATGTTGCTGCAGCAAGGTTACAGGAGTTGTAGGAGTTTGTCTGGCATTTACGGTGGTTCTAAAAACGCATATCCAGGCAAAGACCCTTTCAGATATAGTGGGAGAGTTGTCGTAAGGAAAGGAGGAAAAGGGATGTCAGGATTCACGGACGAATCAATTTTTCAGGTTGTAACAGGCGGTCCAGGAAGCTTAAATGGATGATTTTCTCTGGAGGATATATTTGAGAGAATCAAAAGAGAGGTGGTATCGAGTGGAGTGTTTAAATTAACATTCCTGCGAATAACCTGCCATTCCTGCTGGACTAGGTTGTTTGTTATGGAATTTAAACCTGATAATAACAACAAAAAATATTGCTGATATAGCAATGGTGTGCATACGGAGGACGTAAATGTTTGCAATTTTTTTCACTGAAGCAATGGACCCTTTCTATAATATTATTTTGACATTTCCTGTCATTGTTTTTACTTGTCTACTAATCTTATTTACGTTCTTTGGCTTGATTGCAGTTCTAGGTCTGATTGATTTGGATTTTTTGAACTTTGATGGTCCTGATATTGACGGCGGGTTAGATGGCTCTGAAGGCTTGACCAGCAGCCATGTTTTAGCCGGGATTATGATGCGTCTGGGCTTGGTTGGTATTCCCATGCCGCTTGTATTTTTTCTGGTAAGTTTAATCGGCTGGATTCTAAGTTTTCTCATCGTAGAATATACTTTCCATTTTATACCTGATGGAATTGTGCAATTTATTGTCGCTTTAGCGGTGTTGGTTGGCGTCCTGTATGCTGCTGCCATGATTACAGGGAAATTGCTCAATCCTTTTCGTGATTTTTTCAAAACTGCGCATCAGGAAGTGCAGAAAGTGATAGTCGGTCAATCGGCGCTAGTAAGAACTTCTATTGTAAATACTGAATTTGGCGAAGCCACAGTGAACGATGGAGGCGCAGGACTGATTGTGAAGGTGAGATCATATAAAAGTGAAGAGGAGTTTAAACGGGGAGATAAAATAGTGCTGCTGGAGTACGTAGCGGAAGAAAATATTTATAAAGTTATTTCTGAGCAAGAATTTAAAATCTAAACAAAGCTATAAAAGGAGCTTAGCCATGTCAGAGTTTGCACCAGATGTTGTTATGGTGATAATCACCATCGGTCTGTTATTTCTATTCTTAATGGTTGTCGCTGCACTATACAAAGCTTTCTATGTGAAAGTAGAGCAAGGTGTGGCGCTGATTAAAAACGACACGACTCCAAAGCCAAAAGTATTTTTCACCGGCGCCTGGATACTGCCAATCATCCATAAAAAAGAGTTGATGAGGATTTCATTGATCACTATGGAAGTGGATAGGCGAGCTAAAGATGGGTTGATCTGCCGTGACAATATGCGGGCGGATATTACCGTTGCATTTTATTTGAGAGTGAACGAAACCCCCGAAGACGTCTTAAAAGTGGCAAAGTCCCTGGGTGCAAATCGTGCATCGGATAAAGATGCTGTCAACGAATTATTTAATGCAAAATTTTCTGAAGCACTGAAAACTGTCGGTAAACAAATTGATTTCGTCAATCTGTTTGAAGATAGACAACAGTTTCGTGACAAAATCATTCAGGTAATCGGTAATGATTTAAATGGGTATGTGCTGGAAGATGTTGCGATCGATTATCTGGAGCAAACGCCGAAGTCCTCTCTGGACCCCAGCAATATTCTTGATGCTGAAGGTATTCGTAAAATCACTGAACTCACGGCTGCTCAAAATGTTCAAACAAATATTTTTGAGCGCGATGAAGAGCTTGCTATCAAGAAAAAGAATGTAGAAACCGTTGAGGCTATGCTTGAACTCGAGCGACAACAAGCTGATGCTGAAGCTCGCCAACAACGTGAAATCGCCACCATTCGTGCGCGCGAAGAGGCGGAAACAGTCAAAGTGCAGGAAGAGGAGCGCTTGAAATCTGAAGCGGCCACTATTGCGGCGGATCAGGAGCTGGCGGTTCAGAAGGAGAATCAACAACGTGAGATCGAAGTGGCGGAGCAAAACCGTCAGCGTGCAGTAGTGATTGAAATTGAGAAGGTCACCCGAGCAAAAGATCTTGAAATTGTCTCGCGCGAGAGAGAAGTGGAATTGCAGCGAATCGATGCTGAAAAAGCTGTAGAGGTACAGAAAAAGGAAATTGCCAATGTCATTCGTGAGCGCGTGTCTGTGGATAAGACAGTTGCGATAGAAGAAGAGAAAATTAAAGAAGTGCGTGAGGTTTCCGAAGCGGATCGTCGTAAGCAAACGCAAGTATTGGATGCGGAAGCGTTGGCCGAAGAAGAAAAAGTGAAAGAAGTGAAGCGTGCAGAAGCAGAAGAGCTGGCGGCCAAACACCGAGCGATGGAAATTACAACCATGGCCCAGGCGAACCTGGAAGCGGCAGCGAAAGAAGCCGATGCGAAGAAGAAACTCGCCGAAGGCATTCAGGCAGAAGAGGCCGCGAGTGGTCTAGCCGAAGCGAAAGTGCAGGAAGCTATGGCCGACGCCATGGAAAAAGAAGGTTTGGCAAAAGCCCATATTACGGCAGCACAGGGTGAATCAGAAGCGAAAGTGGTTGCGCTCAAAGGTGAGTCTGAGGCGAAAGCCAAACGCGAAACCGGATTGGCTGATGCTGAAGTTATTCGTGAGAAATTCAAAGCAGAAGCAGATGGTCTGGTGGACAAGTTCAGTGCGATGAACAGTATGAGTGATGCGGCCAGAGCTCATGAAGAGTTCCGTATGAGTCTGGAAACTGCACTGCAGGAAGCACTGGCTTCGATTGACGCTGGGAAAGATATTGCAAAAGAGAATGCCGAAGTACTGGCAACGGCTCTGGAAAAAGCGAAAATCGATATTGTCGGTGGGGAAGAGCACTTCTTTGATAACTTTGCCAAGTCGCTATCGATCGGCAAGGCTGTCGATGGTCTGGCAGAAAAGAGCGGCACTATTCAGGCCATTCTTGCCAAAGTGATGGCTGGAGCACCGCAAAACTCGCAAGAGTTGCAGTAAGCCGAAGCAGCCGAACGTTGACGTGAGTCAGCGTTCGGTAAAGCAGAGCTTTACAAATAAAATAGATCGAACCTATGAAACAACAAAGTGAAGTACCGCTGTCGAGTTTAATTCAGCAGCTGCAAAAAGAATTGCACAATCAGGGGTTGACGGAGTTGGTTACCTCATCCGAACTGAGAAATGTATTAATCAGCAAATTGGGTAGCGTGCGGGAGCAGGTCAAGACCAATACGGGTACCAGAACGGGAGTTGCCGCTGGGATAGGTGCGGGCATTGGTGCAGGTATTGGTGTTGGCATCAGCAAAGCAGGGCAGAACGAAAACTCGTTGCAAAACGCTCTTCTGGGGGCGGGAATCGGAGCGGCTTTGGGTGTAACAATGAATTGGTTGGTAAATTCGCATCAATCCTCGTCATGCAGCGAAAAAGCCGCGCGAAAGTTACGAGCGTCTGACGAGAAATCGTCCGAAAGCTCCGATCAAACCTCCACAGCAAATAAGTAAATCGGACCAAATCTGTTTAATCAGTTCGCAGATCCAATATAAAGTAAGAGCAAGGGAACACATATGTCTGAAGCCGTAAAAGAAAATACAGTCGATAAGGCCGTTGCTGAAGGAGGCGCTTATGAGGTTATTAAAAAGCGATTAACGGACCAGGGAAATGCGCTTGCAGCTGAAATAAAAGTTTTAAATGAGGCTCGTCTGGCAGAGTTTGGTGGGTCGGAACTCACTGTTGCTGCACGAGTTCGTGTGCGCACGGAAAACAATTGCGTGGCCCGGGATATCGTACAGGTCGGAAACTATTTGTTGTTTGCCTACAACGTCTTCATCGGTCTGAAGAAAGAAACCAAAATAGAAGACGTATTTTCGCTGTTTAAACTTGTAAAGCAGGGCGATGAGTACACCGTACAACAACAGGATATAGCCGATACGTTTCTATCTGATAAAAACTTTAATAAAGATTTTCAAGAACTTTATCGCTACTACAAACATACCAAAATTCAGGAAGTCACCATCAAAGATGGCAAGTTGTTGCTGGGCTTTCAAATAGGTGAGCGAATAGAGGATATTCGGGTTTTCCGATTTTCCTTAACCCCAGAGGGCGCCGTTGATAAGTATATTGATAATCGCGGTGAGCGTGATATTCAATTGCCACCCGCTTATGATTTTGAATGGACTGCCTGTGGCCGGGATGATGTTATTCACGGAAAGTTTCCACATATTAATATTCTGGACACGATCTTTGTGGAAACACACGGCGGCGATCTCACGGTAAAAGTGGAGAACAACACTCAGGAAGGGCGTGGTATATACAGTGAACCTGTGGAGAATAAAACCCAGTCGATTGATGATGCCGAATTCCATTTCGCCAGGCTTGGCGATCTCATTTTACTGAAAGTGCTGCCCTATCAGGAAACGCTGTGGCGATATCTGGTATTTAATACATTGACACAAAAAGTCACGCGTATAGATGCCATCGGCGCATCCTGTGTACAACTGCCAGAAGATCATGGCATCGTATTTCCTGGTGGATATTACCTTCAGTCGGGCGAGCACAAAAGTTATGATGATGCAATTGCAGGACTGAAATACAAGCGGATGATTCGCTCTCCCAACGGTGAAGACGTCTTATTTGTTTTCTATGAACCTGAAGATGGTGTAGTGGCATTACTTGCATACAACATGATAAGTAAAACCCTGCAGAATCCAATCCTCGGCCATGGGTATGCACTGGCTGAAGACGGGACGCTTGTGATTTTTTCCGCGGAAAAAGATGCTACCCGAGTGCATCCAATGCAGATCTGGGTTACCCCCTTTTTTAGTGACGAGTTTGCCAGTAAGCAACCCGAGAGCCAGTCCTTTTTTGGACGCATTGGTAATGCAGCTCTGGTGCGTGGTATTTCGGATTTATACAGTATCAGCCGTGTTATAGAAAACCAAAGTGTTTCTTCACGTCTTTACGAAGAGTTGAGTAAGGATTCACGCAGAGCTTTTGACGATCATTACTGGTTGTCTGAAAAAGCCGTAGGAGAAATTCCCGCTATCCTGCAGGAAATTTCACAGACTGCAGAGCTGGCGATAGATGAATTTGCCAAAGTGCAGGACATTCGTCAGCAATCTGTTGAAGCACTGGCAAAAGCCTCTGAACAGCAGAGCGCGATTATTTCGCGAATTCGCACCTCGTCCTGGAGTACGGTAGAAGATTATGTTGCCGCACTGGATGAAATTCGTCATCAACGTGGACACTTAACGACGATAAAAGACTATCGTTACATCGACGTAGAAAAAATCGCGGTGATGGACGATGAACTGATAACAGTTCAACAGGAGTTGAGTGAAAAAACTGTAGAATTTCTCGCGGATGAAAATGCGCTCACTCCCTATTTAGACAGTATAGAAACACTCAATCATGAAGTCGCGGAGGCTGATACCAATGCCCGGCTGAAACCCCTGATTGAGCAGATAGAAAGCATTGCGGCTGGACTGGATCTGCTATCTGAGTTGCTCACCTCTTTGAAAATTGACGATACAACATTACGTACCAATATTGTGGATGCTATTTCCGCGGTATATAGCAAATTAAACCAAAGCAAAGCGAACGCGACCCACAAGCAGAAAAATCTGGGGTCAGAAGAGGCGGTCGCACAATTTTCTGCACAATTTAAATTGTTTTCACAAAGTATAACTAATGCTTTGGGAATGGCGGACGACCCGCAAAGTTGCGACGAGCAAATGTCTCGCTTGCTGGTGCAATTGGAAGAGCTTGAGAGCCAGTTTTCAGATTATGATCAATTTCTCGCGGATATCATGACCAAACGCGAAGAAATTTATGAAACCTTTGAATCACATAAGCAGCAACTGCTGGATACCCGTCAGCGAAAAGCCCAGTCGATTGCAGATGCGGCCAGTCGGGTGCTGGTCAGTATAGAGCGTCGCTCCACAAAGTTTACCGAAATAGACCCTTTAAATACGTACTTCGCTTCAGATCCTTTGGTACTGAAAGTGCGTGAATTTGTAGAAGCTTTAAGAAAACTCGATGCACAAGTTAAAGCTGACGATGTTGAAGCGCGTTTCAAAGCGGCAAAGGAGCAAGCCGTTCGTGTTTTGCGCGATAAAACGGATATCTATGAAGACAACGGCAATGTTATCAAACTCGGCCCGCGACATAAGTTTAGCGTGAATACTCAGGATTTGGATCTCACCATAATCCCGCGTGATGACGCGCTGAATATTCATCTTAGTGGAACTGATTTTTTCGAGTCGATTGACGATGACGATTTGATCCAGCTAAAACCTTACTGGAATGTGAGTCTGGCGTCTGAAAGTGACTCTGTGTATCGCGCGGAATTTCTTGCATATAGTATTCTCAAAAGCGCTGAAAAACATGAGAATGAATTGAGTCAGGACAAGTTGAATCAGGCACTTCTGGATCGAGAGCTTATGCAAAAGCTGGTGCGAGATTACGCCGCACCCAGGTACAAAGAAGGGTATGAGAAAGGCATTCATGACTATGATGCTGCGCTTATTTTAATGGATTTGCTGCCCGCTCTAAACAGCGCCGAGTTACTTCGCTTTGACCCTAAATGCCGCGGCTTTGCACAAGTGTTCTGGGCTAATATTCAGCGTATTTCTGAACAGTTGCAAAATAAGCGTCTAACATACGAGACCTGGATCGAGCGGGCACAAGCTGCCGAGCAAATGAAGGATGACTTTTCAAGTTTCGAAGCACATGCATTATTAGCAAGTGAAATTCGTCACGCCATGATGGAGTTTATACGATTGCACCCGATGGATGTCAGTGCGCTCGACATCAGTCGTGCAGCAGATTACCTGGTGTGTGAGCTTGGGCGCGAGCGAGCCGAGTTTGTCAGCAGCAAATATGCACGTAGACTCGTTGAAGAGCTGCGGCGATCGTTGAATAATGAATCGTGGCGACGTTTCCAGATGGCATTGGAAAAAATGATCGGATGGCCGGCAGAGCGGTGGAATTTATCCTGTGCCTGGCTCAGTGCATTGGTCAACAATAAACAGCTGGATGCACTGCGTCGTTATATCCCGGAAGCAGCAGGATTAATTAATGCTGATGAACGTATCGATCGGCGCAGCACAGAAGTGGATTTGGAAATAACCGTCGAAGGCTTGATGGGAGAACACCCTAAACTCGACAAGCGTTGTTTGCATTTTGCGGTTGATGAGTTTCTTTTGCAGCTGGATGAGCATGCCGAAGTTCACTTACAAAACTTCCAGCGTTATTTGCAAATTCGGCAGGATGTGATTGCACGCGAAAGAAAATCCTTGCGCTTGCACGAATTTAAACCCCGCCCCTTAAGCTCGTTTGTGCGAAATCGTTTAATCAACGAAGCCTACCTGCCTATTATCGGAGACAATCTTGCAAAGCAAATGGGTACCGTTGGCGATAGCAAGCGGACAGACCTTATGGGGTTGCTGATGATGATTTCGCCTCCAGGTTATGGTAAAACCACTTTGATGGAATATGTCGCCAGTCGCTTAGGCCTTATCTTCATGAAAATAAACTGTCCATCACTGGGACACGATGTGCATTCGCTTGATCCGCAGCAAGCACCGAATGCAACCGCGCGTCAGGAGCTGAATAAACTGAACCTGGCGTTGGAGATGGGAAATAATGTCATGTTGTATCTCGATGATATACAGCACACGCATCCAGAGTTCTTGCAAAAATTTATTTCTTTGTGTGATGGTACGCGTCGTATAGAAGGTGTGTGGAAAGGAGATACAAAAACCTATGATATGCGCGGTAAAAAGTTTTGCGTGGTAATGGCTGGTAACCCTTACACCGAATCCGGTGAGGTGTTTAAAATTCCAGATATGCTGGCAAACCGAGCGGATATATATAATCTTGGTGATATTCTCGGTGGTATGGATGAGCAGTTCGCCTTGAGTTATATCGAGAATAGTTTAACGTCCAATGCTGTATTGGCACCGTTGGCAACGCGGGATATTAAAGATGTATATTTATTTGTAGCGTTGGCTCAGGGAAAAGATGTCGCCACGACAGATTTCAATTACCAGTACAGTGGTGCTGAAATAAACGAAATTGTTGATGTATTGAAAAAACTTTTTGTCATTCGTGATGTGATCTTGAAGATTAATCAACAATATATTGCCTCTGCAGCTCAAGCCGATAAATACCGTACAGAACCGTCATTCAAGCTCCAGGGCAGTTACCGTAATATGAATAAGATGGCGGAAAAGGTCAGCTCAGTGATGAACGATGCCGAGTTAATGCAGGTTATTGCAGATCACTATCTGGGAGAGGCGCAATTGCTGACTGCTGGTGCAGAAGAAAACCTGCTAAAGCTGGCTGAGTTACGCGGGAATATGACAGATAAGCAGGCGGCGCGATGGAGTGAAATTAAAGCCGATTTTCTGCGCAACAAAGCCATGGGAGGCGATGAAGCCGATACTGGCATGAAAGTTATTGGTCAGTTGGTAGATCTGGTGAAAACGGTGGATACCATTGCACAGGCAACTGCAGAAATGTCCAAGCAGGGCCAATCTCTATCTAGGATGAGTCGAGAAGCTAACGCGCTGACTAAATTACAGATTAAGCGACTGGACTCTGACAAGCAGGAGCTGGTGCCCGCACAGTTCGATCCTCAAGAATTTGTTTCGCAAACGCTGAATAAAATACACGACTCTATTCACGCGAGCCAACAAAAAATAGAAGTGATCAATCAACCAGTGCCCGGTATTGATAAATTGTTACAGGTATTGGCTTCTACTATCGAAAGCAGTATTTACCCGCTGGTGCGGAGTATGGATAAAAAGCTGGAAATAGATTTGCGAACGCATGAACGAATGAGCGATGTATCGCAACAACTACGTGAGCTGGAAAAGCAGCTAAAAGACGGTGTTTTGCAAAAAAGTACTAAGGGGCAGTCAGTGAAGCGGAAACAGGAACCCAATACAAACGGCGGTGGGGTGTAGATGTCTGGTTCGTCCTCCTTCAAAAGGCAGCCGATCAAGTTGCTGTTTACTTTATGTTGTATTTTGTTAGGTGTGCATGTACTTAATTTATTGCTCGAAGGCAGCTTGAATCAGTTTGCTTTGGTGCCGCGTGACCCCCACACTTTACCCTATATATTGACTTCACCCTGGTTGCATGGGGATTGGCGTCATTTAATTAATAACCTGTTGGGTTTTGTCATTTTCAGCGCACTGATTTTAATTCGTGGGGTGCCCTTTTATGTTAAATCCAGCTTCATTATTATTGTGTTGACTGGACTTCTCGTCTGGTTGTTTGCCAGGCCGTCAGGGCATATCGGCGCGAGTGGATGGATTTTTGGTTTGTGGAGTTTATCCATCGCCATTGCCTGGTTCCAAAAGAATTTTGTGAATATCGTGATTGCCATATTTGTGGCGGTATTTTATGGTGGAATGATTTATGGTGTATTACCCGGTGATCCACGCGTCTCGTTTGAGTCACATTTTTTTGGCGTGCTGTCGGGTATTGCTGCAGCTTATATCATGACACGTAAACGCGGGCGGAAAACCTAGTGTCAGTTTAACGGCTAAAGCTTTAAAAAGGAGTTAAGTATGAAATGTCCCACGTGTAGTAAAGAAGATCTTCAACCTGCCGAGATTGAGAAAGGGCTGATAGGAGCGGGCTGTCAGAATTGCCATGGGGTTCTTATTTCCCTCATTCAATATCGTTACTGGCTCGATCATTTTCAACCAAGCGACGACCAGATCATTACCGAACAAGGCAATAACCTCGCGATTGACAGCAAAGGAGCGAAGCTGTGTCCAAAATGCAGTAAGCTCATGACAAAGTTTAAGATAGATGCTTCTTCCGAAAACCGAATAGAACTGTGCGGACATTGTGACGAAGCCTGGCTGGACGGTGGTGAGTGGCAATTGCTAAAACAACTGGATATGCAGGACCATCTTCCAGAATTATTTACGGATGCCTGGCAGAAGAAAATTCGCGCTGAACGCCAGCATGCGCACTGGCAAAAACATTATACCGAATTATTAGGAGAAGACGCCTTTGCCAAGGTAGACGCCTTTAAGCAGTGGCTTGATCAACACCCAAAGTCTTCAGAGATAAAACACTATTTAACCACTAACTTTGACGTATAAGGAACTCACATGGAAAGCCGTGATTATTTGGAAATATCGTTTCGCTCAATTAACTGTTTCGCCGACGATGGCAAGCTGGATGCAAAAGAGTTGGATTCTCTGCTTAGTATTGCATTGCGTGATGGTGAAATTGACGAAAATGAAAAACGTGTTCTTGGGAATATACTCGAGAGAATCAAGGAGGAAGAAATTGATTTTTCTATGAAGAAAAAGATACAGGAAGTCAGCCGTTTAATTGCATAGTTTCGCCGAAACCCACTCGCGGACGACATATCTTGCAGAATTCTTCCTGTGAAAGTCTGACCGACGCCTGTTCTTTGGGCGTCGGAAATATTTTTCAGAATTGGTACGTTATCCAGGGCTTATGTAGATTACGTACTTGCTACACTCTTCGTTAATCCAACCAACTGTTTGTACTGCATGATTCTTCCTGTGTGGTGATCCGTTTCTTGCTAGGGTTTAAGCTGTGGCTGCGCTTGCGCTACCCTTACCCGTCTGGCTGGTAATGCCATTAACCGCCTCTTGAATATTCGCCATAAGGTGTGCAGAGACCGACTTCCCTGGTGTGTGGTTGGCGGTGTATTGCATTCCTTCAACAAACTGTGGGCCACTTTTTGAATTAGACGGCATATACCCATGAGTGGCGGTCGCAAGTACGCCGAAGACAGGATCGTTTTTCATACCGATATTGAGTACATTGGCTTTTTTGGCAAATTGTGGGGAGGCAAAACCGATAAAAGACGCGTCTTTTAAATTCGCGAACTGTTCACTCTTAGCCGCTTTACTGGCAAAACTGTTGACATGATACCCGCCTAAACTATGCCCTGTGATCACTAGCTGCTTGCCACTTTTCTTGGCGTACTTTGCTGTGCTTAACATGAAATTATCAAAAACGTCGTTGGGCTTGTCAGTCAGTCCAATGAGTAAGTCCTGCTTTGCATCCTGCAAAGATTCTGTTCCCCTGAATGCCACAAAAACTTTGTCATTGGATTCCCAGGCCATGGCCTGTCCATCAGTCTTCTTATCGGTAAACAATCCGTTTTGTTGATGCAGACCATGGTGGGTAATCTGGCTGCTTAAAGGCGTCAGGCTTTTGCCTTCCAGTATCATGTTTTCATTTTTTGGGTTGTAGACAAAGTCTGCCAACTGGCTACAGATCTTGGTGTCCTGGGTACTCCAGTCTTTTGCCCCGGTTGGATAATTTTTGGCGTTTTTGTAGGTGATGTTGTTGTTCGCGCTGGTGGTCAGGTTGAAGTTTGGGTTCAACTTGAATTTTGGCTGTTTGTTTACTTTGACAGACCGCGTTCCGGTTTGATCGGCAGCTTTGGACTTTTTGGTGGAACTTCGTTTGAGATCGAGATTTTTGCTCGAACTACGAGTGGTCTGAGTTTGCTGTGCTGAGTTACCGGTAATTTTCACTGTCTATAGTCTCTTAATTTTCAAGGTGTTTGAGTTCGTGACATCGATGCCTTTGGATTAAAACTGATAATGGTAAATAGCTAGTGGCGAAGTCCGTAGAAAAAGTTCACACCTCTGTGCAATAAAGAGAGCTTGTGTTGCCCAGTTCATAAAACGTTAAAAATACTGAGACGCTTTTTTCCGTTTTAATTGTTAAGCGCAGCTTCTTCCGTAAAAAACAAATGAAGTTTTGTGAATTTTATAAATCATTTTTTCTTATTGGTAATAGTCGCTATAACAAAACCGTTAAATGAATTCGATAAAATGAATATCGATTGTGGATCTTGCACCAGTGTTGTCGGCTTTTCACGTGAGGCACTATGCTGGTGCGAGTGCGGTCGAATTGGGTAAATCATCGGCGTATAACTCTATGCTAGGCTGATTAAAGAAAGCATCTTTTATTCGAGGAAAGGACCATGGATATAAAAGCTCTTAAGTTAGATGAGGATTGCCTGTTGGCATTGGAAGAACTTCAACAAGCGGTCGCGATAAACGAAAATCTCACGCTGCATCCCACCCAAAGTATGAAGGAGCTGGTCGACATGATTGAAGTGTGTCTACGCTCTTCCTCAACCGAAGTTAATTTTTCACTGTTGACATTTATCGCGCTGCTAACCGAGCGCCAGCGTGCCTTTTTCAAGAGTGTTGGCACGGATCTGGGACAGGCGAAGAAAATCGTAATCAAAGAGCGTATGCTAAGCTATCGCGGTGCGAAGCTGGGGCGGAAGGTTGAAGCTAAGCCTGTGGATACGACTTCTGGTGATAGCGCTCCTGAAGAGCTGCTTGCCGGTACGCATAGAGGTAAAAAGAAAATTATTTATCGCGGCCAGGAAAAATGGATCTAGACCGGCATCGGCAAGAGAAAAACCTGAGTGAGTGATCAATCAAGTATTTAAATAAATGGATAGCTATTTGGCATTATTGTTCTGAACAACACATTAAGAGAAGCGAGCATGATATGCCCGTTTCTCTTAATGTGTTTAATTGGCTTTTGGCGTAGGCTTCATAGCCCGTCGTCAATATTCAGCGTTCGCTTCTCTATTTCCGCTTCAGATTTGTTTTTCCATGCAGGGTAGTATTTGTCATACTTTTGCTTCACGCTGTTCTTGTTTTTTTCATACCAGGCTTTTGACTGGGCTGTATTTTCCATGAGTTTGGTATTGCTTACCCAGGTTTGACATTCCGGCATGTCAGTGTGGTATTCAGAATTACTGCCCTTTTTTATTGGCCAGAGAGAAAAACGCGCTTTCCAGGCTCCCATTCGGGGTGTTGCAATACTGAAGTAATTTTTACCCGTTCCCAATTCAGCTTCCATAAAATCTGCCGCTTCAGAAACAACCATAAAGGTATGTTTACCTGGGGTTGTCTCGTAAGCAATTTTGGTGTTGTTGGCAATTATACCCAGATATTTAATCTCGCCATTGGTGACATCGTAGAGCGATGCATTAATTGCACTGCCGACAAAACTGGAGCGCATAAAAACTACCTGGGATTTATCGTTATCTGGCTGTTGAACGGTTTGCTGGGGTGCGACAATCATAGGGTTGGAGGCACAACCAGCAAAAAGTAGCAGAGAGCAAATGGCGAAGATTCTTATCATGGTGAAGTTTCCTTGTTGTGATCATTATTTTTTAATGAAGTAGATTTTAAAGTGTAATACCGCAGTTGTCTGCTCAGGTTTAAGCCGGTGTTTTATCCGCAACCCGCCGATAAACGTTTACTTTTGTGTTTAAAACGCACGGCCGTTTTCTTTTTGTCTTATTTGGGTGTTTTTCAGTCAGACTGTGAGATCCATACTTGAAATGCAGTTTGACATATGATTTAACTGCGCACGTGCTATGGATATTGTGAACTATGCCGTGGTTTAACCGGTACGTTTTGTAATCGAATTCAATACATAATTATAAGTCCCCCACGATCTCGAGGTTAAAAATGAATATTACACCCCAGTGGCTAAGCCCAGGCTTAGCACTTATTTCTTTTCTTGCGTTTTCAGGCATCAGTTCCGCGAACACCAATGAAGTTGAGGTGAATCGCTCTTACTTAGAACATCAAGCTCCACAAACCACTCATTATCAACCAGATGGCACCAGCATGGATTATTTAACGCTGGATGGGAAAGCGGTCATCGAGGGTGATATCGCCGTGGGAGAACATAACCGCGTCGCCGTTGAAGGGATAGAGAATCTGGCTATTCGTAAATATGAGGACGTTTATCGTGTGCCCGATCCCGATGAAATGGTCGCTGAGGCTGCCTGGAGCGGAAATACAACGTGGCAAAACAGTACGGTGCCCTATGTGTTGTCTGCGGCATCACAGGCCGATTCCAATGCAATTCTTGCTGGTATGGCGTTAATTTCCAGTCGTACTGGTGTCAAATTTGTACAGAGAACTAATCAGGCCGATTATATTGAGGTCATTAAAGGTTCAGGCTGCTGGTCTTATGTTGGTCGTAACGGCGGTCGTCAGGAAGTCTCGATCGGCGCCGGGTGTGCGTACGCGGGCATCGTTGCTCATGAGTTTATGCATGCGTTGGGGTTTTGGCATGAACAGTCCCGCTTCGATCGCGATAATTATGTGCGAATTGTCTGGGCTAACATACCTTCAGACAAACAGCACAATTTTGACAAGCATGGCGAAATTACTGCGTCGATTGGCAGTTACGACGTACGTTCCATTATGCATTATGGTTACACCGCGTTTTCTTCCAACGGTTTACCGACCATAGAATCACTCGATCCGAGTGTGCCTTCCAATCAATTGGGACAACGAAATAACTTAACCGATAAAGATGTTGCGGCGATTGTACAGATTTATGGCAATGGCACTCCTCGGCCTTATGGACCTTTAACAGTTTACGAACATTGTCCCTGGGATGGCTTGTCGGTGATGGTTCCGGCTGGAGATCATAATGTGGATGCTTTGCGGAACCTTGGGTATGTCGATAATCAGATGTCGTCTTTCCGCTTAAAGCCCGGATATAAAGTTGAGTTGTGGGACGGCGGCTATTTTAGTGGGAATGTATTTCAGGCTTCAGCGGAAGACAGTTGTTTGGCTGACAATGGTTTTAATGACCTGGCCAGTTCAATTCGAGTATTGCCAAACGGAGATGCGGGGCTTGCAGGAAAGTATTATGTAAAAAACCGCGCGAGTGGTTTATACATGGATGTGGATGATGCATTAACTGGCAATGGGACAAATATTTTGCAGTGGCATTTCACTGGCGGCACCAACCAGCAATTTACTTTTAATCATCAGGGGAATGGTGTGTACAGCATTTTGGCAGTACACAGTGGACGTTCACTCGATGTGGATGCAGTCAGCGCAAACAACGGTGCAAATATTCACCAGTGGGATTACGTCGGCGGTGGCAACCAGAAATTTATTGCAGCGAAAGAAGGCGCGTATCATCAGCTGATTGCGACACACAGCAGCAAGAGTATTCGTATTGCTGGAGATTCCACGTCACCGGAAGCCAATATAGAACAATGGGAAAATGAGAAGCAGCTTTCATCCTACTGGGAGCTGATTCCTGTCTCCAACAGTTCATCGTCCAGTTCCTCCAGCAGTTCTTCGTCCAGTTCGTCTTCGAGTTCTTCCAGCAGCTCTTCCTCCAGTGGTGGCGGTACTTGTCCTGGCCTTGAACAGTGGAGTGCAAGCAAGGTCTACACCGGAAGTATGGAGGTGCAGTATAACGGTGTGCGTTATCGAGCTCGTTGGTGGACACAAGGCGAAAATCCGGCGCAAACAGGCGATTGGGGTGCGTGGGAAAATCTTGGCAGCTGTGGCGGCAGTACTTCCTCATCAAGCTCTTCCAGCAGTTCATCGTCCAGTTCCTCCAGCAGCTCCTCGTCGAGTTCGTCTTCGAGTTCTTCCAGCAGTTCCTCTTCCAGCTCCAGTAGTTCGTCTTCGAGTTCAAGTGGCGGTGCATGTGCTGGTATCCCACAATACGTGGATGGTGCTGCATATGCTGCAGGCGCCGTGGTCCAGAACCATAGTGCGAAATATACTTGTGTTGTGGCGGGTTGGTGCAGTATTGGTGGTCCTTATGCGCCTGGTGATGGCTGGGCCTGGAGTAATGCCTGGTCCGCCAGTGGGACTTGTAATTAATCTCGTGTGATAGTGAAAACGGCGCTTCGGCGTCGTTTTTTTTGCCCATTTTTTGCGATAAAAAAAGCCCATGAGGGTGAGTCATGGGCACAAGTTAAAACACATGGAGGAGTTTTAATTCGGTGATTTAGGCGGTATGGTAAATAACAGACGTGTATCACTATCCACTTTACCTTCGCTGTAGCTTGAGTAACTGATAGGAACGGTAGGGATTTTGTGGGTGTGACCCTGTCTTGCAGTTACCTCAAAGCGGCCGTGTATTTCTGTGCGGCCATCGTCAAAAGTTTTTTCGATCACTGTCTTGCGTCGGTTCGGAATATCATCGTGATCAAAGGCATCTCGAAACCCCTGATCAATACGTTCAAGCGTGCCTTCACCGTATTTTTCTTCAAGGCGATGGGCATGGCTGCCATGACCAAAAGGGTGATTGACATAGGACATATGATAGGACTGTTGTGCACTTGGTTGTGAATGCAGGGGCGTAGCCTGGGATTCAAATTTCAAACCCTGTGGCAGGCGCGCAGCGATACCGGAAATGGCTCCAGCTTCGTCGTTGGTGAACGATTTACCTGCAATCGAAGTGTTGATGCTGCCGCCGGCTTCCCCTTTGACGAAGGCGCTCGATTGGGGATGCATAATATCGCCGACACCTACGGACACTGAAGCGCCCAAACCTCCCACGTGGCGAATGCCGTGCTCCGCGTCGCCGTAAGCTGGAGATTTACCCATGACAGAGCCTTCCAGTTTGAAGGCAACGGGAATTTTGGTCGTGCTGCTGGTTTCCGGTGATGACCACTGTTGCCCGCTAAACGTCTCTTTGCCGTTCATGCTGATAAAATTCATCATGTCTTCTGCTTTTGCGCCGGGGTCACTCGAGGTGTGATGATAGATGTTCATGTGCGCGTGGCTCACGCCGGTTCCCAGTGATCCCTGAACAGCAGGTCCGATAAAGGCGCCGTTATCTGCGCCTGCGCCAGCCGAGACTTTTGCATGCAGATTCACTTTGACATCGGTGTTGCGTCCATGAGTCCCTGTTAACAGTGTTTGCTCGGCATCTGCCGGGCGCGAAATATTGATGGCGTTAAATCTGTCGTGTTTAACGTTGGCGTCCACTGCGAGTGATGGCCCCCAACCGATATCGACGCCTGCACTTTTGATGGCGGTGGTGGTACCGGGAGCCATGAATGACATCACGCTAATATTGGAGCCACCTGCGACGTCGATTTTATTGTGACGACTAAGGCCCAGTGCAGCGCCTTCGCGCAGGTTGTTTATTTGTGAGCTGATGCTGTGCGAAACCCCTTCCTGTGCTGTCTGTCCCGTCAATGCAGCTGCCACTCTGCCAGTGTCATTTTGCAGCTTTTCTGCCATGGCTGACTTTTGTGGGATATTAAGTTGGGAATCAGGTCGCCAGAATTTTAGCTTGTCAGTAAAGCTTTCCGATTTATCTTTAAAGTTCAGGTGGCGATATGAGGCGGATGGATCAGTACCAAAATTAAATGCCTGCATATTGGAATACTGCGCTGCCCCGTGTTCCTGTTTCGACAGAGAGGTTTGTGCTGGTTTAAGATTTTGCGCGTTGGCATTTAGCGGTCGTGAAAAATTGGGTGGCGCTGATGGTGGCTTTCCAGATGGCTTTCCAGATTTGCTTTCAGTGTTGTTCTTTTGGCTGTTGGCGTTTTTCTGTGGTGCACGAGCATGTTGAGCGGAGGTTTTGGTCCTGCTCTTAGGGGTGGTGCTGGGGGTAAACTTATTCAGGGAGTAATCCATGATTGATCGCCACGCACTTAGGGGAATAAAATTTGCAATTGCTTGTAAGCATAATTGGCAGGTTTAAAACAAAAGTTCCCTATTTTTATGTTTTTATTTCGCACATGTTGTTTTCGCGTTCTTTATTGGCTTTTTCTCAACGTAGAGCTCGTAAAATGGCTTGACTGGAGTAAACTGCATCGTGGGTTGCAAAGACGCAAAGCTATTTGGCCATGATGAGTTAAACATGGTCTCTCAAACATAGATATTTCAGTATGACTCTCGCGATTGTATGTACGCATAAAGATCCAAGTCCCTGGTGCGAAGCACTTCAGCAATTAGCGCCTGAACTGGATATTCAAGTCTGGCCGGACGTGAGTGATCCTGCGGCAGTGAGTATGGTGTTGTGTTGGAAGCATCCTCCAGGTGTACTTCTCAACTTCCCGAATCTGCAATGTATTTGTTCGATGGGGGCAGGCGTGGATCATATGCTTGGCGATCCTGCATTACCTGCAGATGTGCCCGTTGTACGCCTGGTAGATCCCATGCTTGCCCAATCCATGTTTGAGTACGTTTGCGCAACGGTAATGTATTACTACCGTGATCTGGATTTGTATCAAGGTCAACAGCAGCGGGCGCTGTGGTTGCAGCAATTGCCGCGTTCAATGGGAAGTACCACTATTGGTGTGATGGGGCTGGGGGAACTCGGCGGTTTTGTGGCTCAACGGTTTGCCGCTATGGGCTTTAAGACGATTGGCTGGTCACGTTCGTCAAAAGCAATGACGGACGTAAGCTGTTACGTTGGACAAGAGGGATTAGCGGCGTTTTTAGCGCAAACTCAGATACTGGTATGCCTATTGCCGCTTACGGATGAAACTCGTGGAATTTTAAATGCGGACGTGTTTAATGCCTTGCCCCGGGGCGCCTGCATAATTAACGTTGCGCGAGGTGAGCACCTGGTGGAGCAGGATTTGCTGGAAGCGCTTGCCAGTGAGCAGGTGCGCGGTGCGTGTTTGGATGTTTTTCAGCATGAACCTTTAGCGTCTACTCACCCTTTTTGGGGGCATCAGAATATTTTACTAACACCACATTGTTCCAGCATTACCAACCCCAGCTCTGTTGCCCCCCAGGTAATGGAAAACTACCGGCGCTTGCAGCATGGCGAAACATTGCTAAATCGTGTTGACCTACAGCGTGGCTATTGAGTTTGGGATTTAAGTTTAGGGCTTAGGTTAAGGGGCTTAGGGTTAAGGGCTTAGGGTTAAGGGCTTAGGGTTAAGGGCTTAGGATTCGGCGCAGGTGCTTATTTAGGCGCTTATGCAGGAGCTTATGCAGGAGCTTCCTTAGCTATAAAACAAGAGCACTTCGCTTCATCTGTCAGTTATATTAATGGTGCAGCGTATCGGCAAGGAATATCTTACCGCATAGCTATAGGCTGTCGCGGGGTGCTACGGCGTGGACATAAAATAAAATGTATAGGAAAGTGTCCGCCGGCAAACGTCTAGAGCGTGAAACCTTATTTGCATGAACCTTTCTTTAATCGCTTGATTAAACTCGGCATTGTCAAACTCGGTGTTGGCGATACTAACATCTTCCATGAGGCCTTCTGGGGTAATGGAAAAATCAAATACAATTTTTCCGCGCATGTCCGGATTGTTCTGTAAATAATCGCGATAAATTAAATACAAGCCAGCTTTTTTAATATCAATAGTTGTTTTAATACTCTCATCGCTGCGGATGCCAGGGCATTGCTCGGCCAATGTATTTTGATCCTGTGCGGGTGTGCTGCACCCAATAAGACTTAATACAATAATGCATCCGCCGATGAGGTATTTCATAAACAAAGCGTTCTCGTTTTGTGAGTGAAAAATTTACAATAACTTATACCAGAGTCGCGATACAGAGACCGAACAAGCCCAGTGTTGCAAGAAAACCAAATAGAAAAAAATAGGTTCTCGGACTCGGGTTTTTCTCTGTCGCAATCGCATAGTAGAGAGCCATGTGTATGGCTCGACTGGCCACAAAAATCCATATGAGTGCCGCTGTCCAGGTGGGGTCTGTGCCAATAAATAAGGCCAGAAAACAAATGCCCAACATGGCAGGAATATTTTCCAGAGTATTCATGAACGTGCGATGCGCTCTAAATACAAACGAATCATGGCTTAATGACGAATCAATTTTGCCGGGAATGGCGCCTTTTTGCTTGGCTTTAACTGCGGTAGCAATAGCCCATTGCACAATTACTAATAAAATAATAACGGTTATTCCCCAGAGAGAGGCATTGTACGCTTCTTGTATCATTGTGTGATCCTATAAATAAAAATTTTTGTTCTATTTTTCACTTATGTGATTTGTGTTTCTCGATTTGAGGCTTAGCAGTAGTGCGGAGCCGAGTGGTCGAGAGAACTTACTACACCCAAGCGTATTTAACAGGATGCAAGGGTGAAACTAAATAGCAGCAGTTTGCGAAATGACTAACATAAAGCCAGGTTTTATTGTGGGCTGTGTAACATTTGAGTATTGAGTGAGCACCCTCAACCACAAAAAATAATGGGAAGTATCCACAGCGCTTCGTCTTATAGAGCGAAATGTGGAACTTTTTCAGTATTACATTCACTGAAGGTTGTACCAGTCCGATAAATACGAGCGGCTTTATGATGAGTAGAGCATCAGAAAATCCAGTGATGAGCAGCGAATATTCCCCTGATTCGCAGCTTTCTCCCTTGCGTCATGTGCAGCATGTGCTGCAGGTTTACCTCCGGGCCCTGTTGTATGTCCCCGTATACTGGGTACGTAACATTCTGCTTAAAGCTGCCGCATGGAAATGGTTTGTCCAGGATTCTCAGTTTCGTTACGCCTTGGTCCAGTTTTACCTCCGGTATATTTTCGTCAGCCCTTACACCATTTGTAGAGAGTATTTTGGTCGTCACAGTGACGAAACCGTGCAAACGATTTATGGTGAAACTCCGCTCGCTACATTTCAAACCATCGCTGAACTCGCCAACATTCAAGCCGGAGAGAGCGTCTATGAGTTAGGCTGCGGGCGAGGAATCGGAGTGTTCTGGCTGCGATTGTTCAAATTGGCAAAATGTACCGGGATTGATGTTAATCCTGTGTTTATTCGCAAGGCCAACGAAGTCAGGCAAGCTACGCGATTGGACAACCTTACTTTTGCAAAGGCAAATTTTTTAGAATATGACATGGCGGATGCGGATGTCATTTATCTATACGGCACGGCTTTGCAAGATGCCACTATCAGTAAACTGGCTAAACACTTCAAGCACTTGCGCAGTGGAACGCGAATTGTCACCGTGAGTTATCCCTTAAGTGAATACGCCAGCGCAGTTGACTTTCCGATTATGGGGGTGAGCAAGGCGCGTTTTTTATGGGGTGACACCACTTTGTATTTACAGGTTAAGGCCTGATACGTCGGGGTTTTTTGGGTGCTATCTCAGTACTATTTATTGTCTTATTGTCTTATTGTCGCCAAGGCAATGGGAAAAGACACTTCAAAAATTTATCAAGCGAATGCATTGCAGAGTAATCGATGGCGACAGTCAGATGCACAAGGCGATAGTACTGACAGGTTATATTACAACCGTGTTTTGCCGTCGAAATGACGAATGGGAATTTCACTGATCAACGCGTTCTCCAGCATATTGAAGTTGACTGCGATTCTCGGCGAGGAAAGGCTGCGATAGTGTGTGACGCATCCACACTGAGCACAGCGAACGAATTCAATCTCTTTGTCTCCCCAGCAGTAAAACGCTTCTCCTGCGCTGCCCACCGTAATGTGAACGTCCTCCGGGGTATAGTAAGCCCATAAAGCCTGGTAGCGCCGGCATATAGAGCAATTGCATTGGGTCAGCTGTGCAGGCGTATCTACATCTATGCAAATATTTTGGCAGTGACAATTTATATTCATACGCATGGCCTGATAATTAATGGATAAGAATGTGCAGAAATTTATTCCGCCAGGGCAAACTCCACGGCCTTTGCCGCGTGTATGGTTGTGGTATCGAACAGGGTAATGTTGGTGTCTTTCTGTTGGATGAGCATGCCGATTTCAGTGCATCCGAGAATGACAGCTTCTGCACCGGCATCGGCGAGTTTAGTGATTATCTGTAAATACGCCTGCTGGGAAGCTGGAAGAATAGTGCCCTGGCAAAGCTCCTGATAAATGATACGGTGAACCGTTTTTCTATCGTCTTCATCGGGCACCAGCACCTTGAGTTGATGCTCGTGTTGCAGTCGGCCTTTATAAAATTCCTGCTCCATGGTAAACGCGGTTCCGAGCAAGCCAACCGATTGGATGTTGTGACGGTGTAATTCCTGTGCAGTGGCGTCGGCAATGTGCAGCAGTGGAATGTGAATTGCGTTGGCTACTTCTGTTGCCACTTTATGCATGGTGTTAGTGCAAATAAGCAGGGCGTCCGCGCCAGCGTTTTCTATTTTTCTGGCTGCAGTGATAAGAATTTCAGCAGCACCTTGCCAATCGCCGGCATGCTGCATTTTTTCAAGCTCGGCAAAATCGATGCTGTACATTGCGATTTTTGCAGAGTGCAAGCCACCGAGTGCCTGTTTGACCCCTTGATTGATAGCTCGATAATAGCCAATAGTACTTTCCCAACTCATTCCACCCAGTAAACCTATGGTTTTCATTGTAGCGCTACCTTAATGCCGAAAGACTGTATTTAAGTTTAATTGAAGCTAAAACATCGTCATGGTAACAGCCTATTACGTAACATGTGGTGAATCGCGGCTCCTAAATACAGACCAGTGGAAAAGTGATACACATAAAAAACCCCGGCCAGGGCCGGGGTTCTCGTATGACTGTAACGCTTATCCTTAAGCGTTATTCAGCTTAGAGTGACTCAAGGAAACGCAATACAGCTTGCTTGTCGCCACCGCTGAGGTTTTGGTAAGCATTTTTAGACGCTTCGCCTTCACCGCCATGC
>CABFPG010000015.1 GCA_902141825.1 Thalassocella blandensis | reverse complement strand
CGATTAGGTTACACTCTGGATTAGATTATATGTCGCCTATAAAATATGAGAACATGGTAGCTTGAAAAATGGGGTGTCCATTTTTTCGGGGGAAGATCACACTTATAGGGCTGCTTAGATCCGCTTTGAGCTGTTGAATAACAAGAGCTATGCGCTGAAGAGTCGTTCCATTTAATGCAATTTGAGCTATTGCCTCGCCATAATCACTCTTTAAAAACCGATAATAGACTTCTCGTATCATGAGCGGACTCAAAAAGGGAATGTCGTCAGCCGATGTCATCAAACGAGCTAAACGTAAGATGCTTTCGCTTAATGTTTCGTCTAGCTTTCCCACAAATATTCCCCGGGATTTCGTTTTGTCGCTTTGTATAGACTCTGCCTTATCAAGTTGGTTTGTGGATGTCGAGAGACCTTCTGATTTATCGGCTCCTACGTCAATTTCCAGTAACAACTCTGAAATTAACTGAAGATCGAGTTCAATTTTCATACACAAATAAGGCTTTTCTGGAGAAGCTTCTATCACTCGGCCGATCATCGGCAGATCGACGGAAACAATCAGATAGTCTGCCGGCTCATACTGATAGAGCTCTTCAGCTAACAATGCCTGCTTACGCCCCTGAACAATAATACATAGTGAAGGGTCATAAATTCTTGGTACGATGCGCTGTATTTTAGTAGTTTTGATGCAATAGATACCATTAATCGGCGTATTATTGACACCTTCTTTACGAGCAAATTTGCTTACCAGGTCTGCAAGTTCCTGTTTTTCGAGTTCATTCATAACTATTCGTTTATAGCAACACGTTATGCTGCGCCATGCTGTATCGTTTAAAGGGTAGTCAGTTATATCTCTGACTTTATTGTGTTTCGCACACTGAATTGAGCGCCTCGGATAAATAGGCAACTAATTCGGATATATGAGTATTCAGTATGCAGGGCTACTTTTCTATGGTTGGCGCTGGTAAAAATAAACCGCGTTGATACGCTAAACCAACAGGAATTTCTTTAATCCCTATGAAGATTGTGGAATAAAGATCTTCAAAGAATTACACCAATCCACTTATCACTGACAGTTATTTTTGAGAAAACGCCTTCATGAAATCGAAAAAATATGACCAATCTCTTTCAGCGCTGCTCAATCTGGATATGCAATCGAAACTCAATTCGATATTGATTATTTTACTTACTTTTGTCTCGACAGCGGTATACGCCCAGTCCCCTCCGAGCGTGGAAGCGGTTCGCTTGGTCGAAACGCCCTTAATTGAATCGGTCCCGTTAACGGGTTCGGTAATCGCAGACCAGCAGTCCCGCCTATCGCCACAAGTGGCTGGTTTAGTCAATTCTTTATTAGTAGATGTGGGTGATCAGGTTACACGGGGGCAAGTGTTGCTGTCGCTGGACGACGAATTAGTCAAAATAGATCGAGATCAGGCAAAAGCACGCAAGCTGCAAGCTGACGCAGAATGGCAAAACAGCAATCGACGCTTACAAGAAGCACGAGAATTAAAAGACACAGCAATTGCTGCGAGTGATGTAAGAACACGAGAAGCTGAAGAACAGATCAGCAGAGCCGCGCGGGATGGTGCTCAGGCCGGTTATCAGCGACTAGAAGCCGAAGTAGCCCGTCATACGATTGTGGCTCCCTACGATGGCATCGTCAGCGCTAGAAACGTTAACCTTGGCGAGTGGGTTTCGCCGGGAGATGACTTGTTAGGACTGGTGGCAACGAAGCCTTTGTGGATTCATTTTCAGGTGCCGCAACGGTATTTTAATCAGGTCACCGAATCGGCCCGCGTCCAATTAGATCTGAGTAACACCAACGGAACGTCTACTTACGGGAAAATTTATCGCAAGGTCCCGCTCAGTCAAAGCGGAGCACGTACTTTTTTAATTCGCGTGACGCCTCCAGAAGTTGATGAATCGCTCATCCCCGGCCTGGCTGTATCCGGTGTTTTACAACTTGGTGTCGACCGGTCCGGCTTCATGGTACCGAGAGATGCATTGATTCGCTATCCGGATGGTCGCGTTACAGTTTGGCGAGTGAACCGCTCAACCGCCAATAGCGAATCAGGTAAGGCGGTTGAAATTAAAGTGACGCCTGGAATTAGTAATGACGGTTGGGTGGAAGTCAGTACAGGGCTCGAAACGGAAAACAAGCTGGGTGCAGGCGATCTAATCATTACGCGAGGAAACGAAGCGTTGCAAAAAGATATGGACGTGAATGTTGAGAAAGTAATTGATACACGTCCTCCAGGAGAGGTGCAATAAATGTTTTCTTATATTGTTCGCAATGGAATTCTCGTTACGGTCAGCGTATTAATTATTTCAATTCTTGGGGTTTTAGCGGCGTTTCAAATACCCGTGCAGATGATCCCAGATTTGGATGTGCGCACTATTTCCATCCGCACGAATTGGCCCGGTGCCACACCCCAAGATGTAGAAAAAGAAATCATTATTGAACAGGAGGAGTATCTTCGAAACATACCTTATCTGCAAAAAATGCAAAGTACAGCCAATTTCGCATCTGCCGAGATTGAATTGGATTTCCCCTTTGGCGTTGATTTAAATGAGACATTAATTCGAGTCAATAACGCTTTGACTCAAGTGCCAAACTATCCAGAAAATGTCGATGAGCCAAGCGTATATGCTACCTCCTTTTCCGATAATGCCTTTATGTATTTTCGTGTATCCCCGTTAGAGGGCAACCCGAATGGATTGGACATGGACATGATGCGGGATTTTGTTGAAGACAATGTCCGTCCTCGAATGTCTGGCGTTGCGGGTGTATCTGAAGTCAGTGTCGGCAGTGGCGCTGAACGACAAATACAAATTCATCTTAACCCCGCCAAACTTGCGGAAAGAGATTTAACCCCCATACAGGTCCGCGATGCAATTCGCTCGCGAAATCGAGATGTTTCTGGCGGTGAGGTAGAAAGTGGCAAGCGCCGCTATCTTTTGCGGACCATGGGGCGTTTCGACAGTCTGGATGATTTAAGAAGTTTAATCCTGGCGCGAAACGGAGACAGTATTACATATTTATCGGACGTCGCAGATGTCACTCTGGACCATTTTAAGATACGGGGCCAAACCTATATTAATGGCCAGCCTGTAATAAGTATGCAGGTGCGACGAGAAAGTGGTTCAAATGTAATCGCCATTAAAGAAGGCATGATGCAAGAGGTTTCATTGATAAATCAGGAGCTGTTAAACCCCCAGGGTATGCAGCTTGCGCTGACTGCTGACGACGTGGGATATGTCCAGTCATCCATATTCAATGTTTGGAAAAACCTGATACTTGGTGCTTTGCTTGCTACGGGGATCATGTATATTTTTCTGCGCTCTTTTAGAACTACCGCACTGGGGATAGTCGGTATCCCGATTTGCACGATCGCCGCCTTTCTCGGATTATTGATTGCTGGCCGCACGATTAACGTTATTTCACTTGCCGGTGTGGCGTTTGCCATTGGCATGACACTCGACAACAGTATTGTTGTGCTGGAAAGTATTGTGCTTGAGCGGCGTAAAGGGCTAACCAGACTACAGTCAGCTATTACCGGCGTGCAAAAAGTATGGCCTGCGGTACTGGCCTCCACGCTGACAACGGTAATGGTTTTTTTACCCGTTGTGTTTATTGTGGAAGAAGCTGGCCAACTCTATTCCGACATTGCCATCGCTATTTCTGCTTCAATTTTGGCATCCATGCTGGTGGCAATCACGGTGATTCCTGCCGCTAGTGCGAGACTTTCAGACATCTCTGATGGTGAATCCAAGCATGATGGCGCCAATGAACATCCAACTCGAGGGTGGCAAGCATGGGTGACTCGGCAGGTTGAAAAATTGATTGGCACCTCTCAACGACGCTGGTTTACCTCCGCGGTAACCGTTGTTGGAAGTGCAATTATCATCGTTTTTTTAACTCCGCCTGCAGAGTATCTGCCGGAAGGTGAAGAGGCCCGGACTTTTTCTTTCATGAATGCCCCACCAGGATACAATCTAGCAACCATGAATGAGATAGCTCTGGAGCTTCAGGCTTTTTTGGTCCCTCATTTGGAGGCTGATCCCGCGAACTTTGAAAGTGGTGAGGCAGAGGTTCCGGCACTAAAGTTTTTTCTACAAAGTGTGTCACCGCAGAGCTTAATGATTATTGCTGAGTCCAAAGATCCGTCACAAGTAGACGCCCTGATGCAGGTACTGGTCGAACGCTATGAACGTTACCCCGGTATGCGCGCTTTTGCTACACGTGGATCAATTATCAGCAGTAACGATGGAGGAACCCGCAGTGTCAATCTTGATGTTTCCGGGGCGAATTTAGAAGATCTATTTTTCGTGGCGCAAAAAGCTTATGCCCGAGCAGAAGAAATCTTTGAAAATCCAAACATTCAAACACAACCAGGAAGCTTGTCACTCACCCAGCCGCTACTACAAGTCCAGCCGAATTGGAAACGTGCGTCAGAACTCCAATTGTCAACAGAGGATATCGGCTTTACTGTCGCCTCATTGACAGATGGTGCATTTGTCAATGAATTTTTCATGGCAGACGATAAAATTGATATTTATCTTTACAATCGCGACGGACCTGGGGCCGACCTGGATACCTTACAACAGATTCAGGTTTACATACCTCAGCACGGTACATTACCGCTTTCAGACTTCGCGACAATCGTAGAAAAGGTCGATACAGCCAGTATCCGCCGGCAGAACGGACGCCGTACCGTATCGCTGAATATTATCCCTCCCCGCTCAGTTGCTTTAGAGACTGGCGTAGCAATGGTCCGTCAGGACATTGTGAAATACCTCCAAGAAAGTGGTCAGGTGCCGGCTGGCGTAACCCTGAATATTTCTGGAGCAGCCGATCAGCTTGATGCCACAAGAAATTCATTAAGCAGTAATTACATTGTGGCATTGGCAATTGTATATTTACTAATGGTGGCTATTTTTAGTCACTGGGGATACCCCTTACTAATCCTTACAACAATTCCACTGGGGATTGCTGGCGGCATTGCGGGTTTAGCCATTCTTAATCTGATTGGTGCAATCAGTGAAGCTATTGGTTTGGGTAGTATCAGTCAACCTTTCGACATGATATCAATGCTGGGGTTTTTGATCCTAATGGGCACTGTCGTAAACAATCCGATTTTAATTGTCCATAGAGCCCTGAGTAACGTGAATGAGGAAGCGATGCCAGCCGTGGAGGCAGTACGTGAAGCTGTAAGCTCTCGTTTGCGCCCTATCGCTATTTCTACTATCACCACAATTGCTGGACTGGCTCCGCTCGTATTCCTGCCGGGCGCGGGCAGTGAGCTTTATCGCGGTGTGGGCGTTATTGTTCTAGGTGGAATTATCGGCGCAACCCTGGTAACACTAACCATGCTACCCGCGTTAACCGTTATGGTGTTGAATTGGGCTCATCGACATACCAAGCAGCCGTTTAATCACCTGACGTAAAAAATACACATGATATAAAAAAGGCTGAATTTCACTTCAGCCTTTTTTAATTGTGAATTCTAGATTTTGGTAATCTTTAAAAATTCAAAAGATCCTGTTGCTTCTGTTTGTACCGTGATTGTGGCTCTATATTTTTCGCTGGCAAAGACTGAATCTCCGCTTGTTGATTCTATCTGTTGAAAATTTAGATTTTTTAATTCTTCAGACATGTCGTGGTCCTTTACAAGGCGAGCAATCAAAAAAGCTGACTTATCATTTGGAAAACCTATAACTTTATCTTGGAGTGTATTTGTCCAATAAGATCGATTTTCGTTGTATTGCCAGTGTAAGCTTTGAGAATTTAAATACTCTGTCATTTTTTCATGAGATTCAAGTGTAGCTTGCAAGTTATTGGCTTCCATCACGGAGATGAGATCAGACACTAAAAAATCTTTATTTCTACCGCCGGCGAATTTGGCAATATCATTCCGAGTGAGCAAAAGACGTACGACACTGGGATTTGACTTTGCATAGAGCATGGGAACATTTGCCCCTTTGTATATATTTTTAAATTCACTCTCAGTTAATCTGACCATCGCACTTGCTTTTGCCCCGCTATCGATAGTGTAAGCAACATTTACTGTATAGGACTCTTTTCTTCTTGATGTCACGGCCTTCCCATCGACGATCTTGCCGATAGTAAATTGGCCGTCTTTTTTAATGAAATTGTCGCCGACACTGCCAAAATGGATATATGTAAAGAAAAATACAGGGAGAAAAATAATGAATGGTATTACATATAAGTCTCCAACTTTTGAGTCATGGTAGAAAATTACAACTATTGAATTTAACAAGACAAATAGAAACACTAAAGTACATAAAAACGACCAGAACATTGGTAAAGATGCAATGGCAACAGGTGGACTAATTATTAAAAAATAAGTACACAACAAAAACACCACTGGCCAAAATATACGACAATACTTGAAGAATGTAATCATGGTAAAACGTGAAGCCGCCATAATTTCTTCGACCTGCTTTCTCTGATAGCCGATTGAATTAAAGTATTCTCTAACCTCTTCTATAGATTTTCCTTGCAACCTTAACTTCTTAATGTTGATATCAGTTTGTTCGAATTGATCCATCTTACATTCCCCTGTGAGTAGTAATTTTTAGTCTGAGTTGCCATTTTTAAATTTGGCGCCAAATTACCGGTATGTGAAGTATTATATATTTGTACCATTGTACAACTTTTAAATTAATGTAAACGAATGCTAAATCCTCCCTCCTCAAGGATTTTTATTTTCTTTGAGATAAATTTCTTTAAAACAGAGCAGAAAAAACCAAATACATGCCAAAATAACACTAAAGGCGAGACAACCTTCGTTTTTTAATAGCCTTTAATTCGCCAATTAAAGACTCAGAAGACTGCGTAAAATATTAAGAAGAGTAAGATGAACGTACTATGAATAGAGACGTATCATCACTGATTTATGAACGGAGAGTGCTTTATTGGCGTGAATCAATGTGAACAGAGATGAATGAGGTTTAACTAAAGGCGGGGTTAACAGATCCATTAAAATGTCTACTGTCAAATCTATCATAAGGCCTAATTAACCATCTAATGAAAAATCGTACCGGATCAAAGACAGACGCTCTACCTTTTCACCCCGCAAGTATTAATACAGTACATTTTAAAACAGCACCTTTTAAAACAGTTCCGTTTAAAACAGTTCCGTTTAAAACAGCAGTTATTAAAATAACACCTACTACCAACATGCTAGATAACCCAGAACCGAATAACACTTTAGCTATGAGCTTCCTGCCATTTATATCATATTAATAAATATCCCTTCGATATCGGCCTTGTTCTATTAGTTTTAACATATGGCTACCAAAGAATTCATTTAAGGCGTCATCCACCGCCTTTGCCATGCCAAGACGGCTTCCGCAAACCATGATAACTGCACCATTTGCCACCCACTGTAAAAGCTGTGCTTTCTGCTGGCGTAAGACATCCTGAACATAACTGGGATTTTCTGAGCAACGAGAAAATGCACGATGTAAATGAGTGAGGTTGCCATTTTGCATCCATGAATCAAGCTCATCGGCAAAAATATTATCCGCCTGCGGTGATCGCTCACCAAAAATTAACCAGTTATCCCCTGTCATATCGCTTTCACGGGCTTTCAAATGACTCCGCAAGCCAGCGTAACCCGAACCGCTCCCAATTAAAATTAATGGTAATTCGGTAGGTGGTGTTCGAAACTGTGGGTTAGGTCTTAACTTGAATTTAACAGATTCACCAATAGCCAGGTTATAACAGAGCCAGCTTGAACATAAGCCCGTGTATTGTTGATGACTGTGTACTCGAACGATTAATTCCAACTGTATAGTTGACGGGATTTGATTTGTGTTTGGCTGAGGTATGGTTGATACAGAATACTCACGAATTTTTTGTTGAGTATCGTTAAATGGGTGTACCTCTGCAATTTCACCAGCATGCCAATGAATGCTGGTATTTTGACTCGTAAATACCAGGCGATACAAGGGTTCACCGGGGCTTTCAGGATTCAGCCATTCCCGATCATCCAAAATCCATGTTTGCCAGCGCCCTTGCGTGCTTCGTTCTGAGTCTTGTGCCGCTGGTATAGCACTCGCTTTAATAAGCTCGTGTTCGGCCAGGCAATTATACCACTGTGAAATGGCCGAATCGTTCGGTTTAGACGCATCCAATGAGATGGAGTCAAATAGTACACGAGCGTGCAAGCGACAAAGTTCAGATTCCAAAAACTTGCCGAACCAGCAGAAATTAGGGTAACTACTATCCCCTAGACTTAATATACTGAATTCTATGTGCGAAAAATCAAAAGAAGATTGATGGAGATACCGGTGAATGAAGGACTGTCCATTATCGGGTGCCTCTCCTTCTCCGTACGTACTTACCACAAAGAGCACTCGTTTAGTGCTTACGAGTATATCGTCTGTTAATTCGTTCATCGGCAACAGGCGCGCAGGTTCTGTAAGTTTGTCGAACGTAGTTTTTGCGTACCCTGCTGCTGTACCACTTTGGCTTGCATATGCAACAAGCAATGTTGCTTCGCTGTTATTGTTTGCAGGAGCGGAAAAAGCACTTCTGAAACTCCATCGACACAGCAAAGCGTAAATACATAGAATGACGGCTACGCTAAGTAGCCGTTCTAAATCTGACATAAATAGATAATCTACTACTGCGGTAATACTTCCAGGGTTGCAATATAAGAACCACTGCGTGTGGTGGCAGGCGCTTTAGCTTTACTATCCTGATATTCCACCTCTACCCAATACATCGCGGCACTTGGCCAAGTGATAGTAACGACACCTTTTTTGTCGGCTTTCGCCTCTATCGATTTTTGCTCGTTGCGATAGCGCATTCCGCCGGGAACAGCCGTAAATTTAGCGCCTGCAGCCGGCTCACCATCGATAAGAAATTGGAATTTCGCCTCTTCACCAGCATATAGGTCATTAGGGTGAGTTAGTGGTTTTAATTCAAGCCCTTCTCCGCTCGTTTTAAAAACATCTGTACTGGGAGCGCCGGCGGTCACAAAGGTTTCAACTCGACGCGACGTCTGACTCACTTCAAGATTTTTAGCTTTTTGTGGTACAGCTTTTTCAAAGTCTCCAGGTTTAGGTACTTCACCACGTCTTGGCCAAGAATGTCTTTTCCCTTCATCATCTTCCCATCGTGCACGCAATCCGCTGCGCGCTACATATACTTTATAAGTACCTTCTTGTTCCAGGTGCAAATCGAAGGTGCTACGGTGTTTCCCTTCGCTGGTATTTTTTAATTCTACAGCTTTCCCTGTAGGCGAAATTGCCTGTATTTGATTTGTTTTAAGCGGAAAATGATTGAAATAAAAAATATCGTTGGAGACTGCGGCGTCAAATGTTACCCAGGCGTCTTCGCCTGACAGCACAGTCGCAGCGGGTAAAAACCAAAGGCGATGTGCGCTGGCCGCTACAGGTAAAAGAAGAAAGAAAAGCAAAATAAGTGGTTTTTTCATGAGTTCAGTACTCCATTTCATAGTCAGGAAATTGTGAAAAATTCATGTGTTAAGTCAATCGGTATCATGAGCAGATCATGGTTTTGGTATTAAGGTTAAGGCGATATCGCCTAATTCCGAAGCGCCTTCAGCTTTTAACGTTTGTTCCTTTTTTACCGGCCAGTTAAATGGTATCTGTAGAACTTCTCGCCCGCCCACCTCACGTGACGCCTCTACAAACAAGGTGTAGCTTCCTGGCTTGAGCGTCAAAGTATCTAAAGCAATAGTATGCTGACCTACAGCACGAGTTGCTCCCGTAAACCCATCTACCGGCATATCCAGTTTTCTACCCGATTTACGCCACCATTGACGCAAGTCCTTAAGCCACTTTTCACCTTTTCGGTCATCATCAATTTGGTACCACAGTGCAAGGTTGGTAATGGCTTTGCTTTCATTGTTCGTTACCCAGGCAGCAATATAAGGACGGTGATATTCCGCCACGCTCAGCTTTGGTATTTCTATTTCGAGACGTGATGAATGGCTGCTCGATGTGTCTGGCTCCGCCTGTGTTACTGCTGCTGTAAGGCTAACCAGAAGAATTCCAAGGGGTATAAAACGTTTTACCCAGGTATTTACTAACATACTCACTCCTTCAGTGAACAAATAAAATAATGAGAATAAGTGGAACAACAAACCCTAGACCTACAACCGGCCAAGTGGTCGGCCGATGCCGTGTCTGGCGGGTTAACAGAATTAAACCGGTTATCGTAAAAACAATACATGCTCCGGCAAACACATCGATAAACCAACGCCACGCTGTTCCGGTATCGCGCCCTTTGTGTAAATCGTTGAGGTAGGAAATAAGTCCCCGCGTAGTATTTTCATAAAAAAAATCACCGGAGTTGAGATCCACAGTGAACCAGGCATCACCACCGGGCCTTGGAAGAGCGACATATAATTCATCTGAGGCCCACTCTACTTTTGCTGTTGGACGAACATGAATATGTTGTTCTTGCTGCAACCAGCGACGTAGTGGTTTTGGCACCCGTTCAGTTGCTTGCATTTTATTGGCTTGCTGCAAGGTTACAAGTAACTGCTCTGGTAGTACTGATTCCTTTTCAATCACCTTAAGATCTGCCGGAATTGCACTGGCATGATTCAGGGTGATGCCGGTGACGGAAAAAAGCAGCATGCCCACCAGACATACCGCCGAGCTGATCCAATGCCACTGGCGCACACTGCCAATACCGCTACGCAGGTAGGCGAATACTTTCATGATGGTTTTCCTGTTAAATTCCTAACGACATTCAGTTTAAAATAGTCATGTTTCAAAATATTCACGCGAAAAACCATTTTTGAACTAGAACTCGAAATTAACATTTGCCACGAAACGCCTACCGTCCAGTGTTGAACTGTAACCATCTTCTGTCGTGATTAATTTGTTGGATATATTGTACAAACCAAGACCCAGGTTTAATCTACTGAGCATTTTATAATTAAACCCTACATCAGCAGTTGAGTACGCATCATGAACGGATTCCGGGTCAAATTCACCGGTCGCAGCACCTCTTACGCTGCCCTGATTTCCTGAGGTTTTCCCCACGTAGTTGACTTGAGTCCACAATGTAGTCGTAATGGATGGTTCCCAATACAAGGATGCATTAAACATATGTTTTGGGTTGTCTCGCAAAGGAACGCCACTCGCATCACCAACGGTATATTCTGTTTTAGTGTAGGTATAATTATGCCGATACTTTAAGCTGTCCGAAATACGGTAATCGAGTTTATGCTCTACCCCATAAGTTTCCGCTTCTTCAATATTTATCGTGGTGGTATAACCACTGGAGTTCGGTGGATAGGTAAATCCATTAAACTCACACACTACATCTGCCTCACACACTTGCCCGGAGCGAGCCAGCTTGTTTTTGTAATCGGTTTGATAGGCAGTAAAACTCGTATTTAAACCGATGGTTAGATTATCGTAAGCCAGACCAAGTTCACGATTTAAACTTTCCTCAGGGTCCAGATTCGGGTTCCCCAAACGCGCTCCACCTCGTGAGCCAGAAGCATAATCTGGTGCAGCGTCTGCAAGTTTTGCTACTTTATACCCTGAAGTCAGCCCTCCTTTTAAGGCCAGGTTGCCGGTAAGGTAAAACACACCATAGATTTTTGGGCTGAAGTGTCCACCAAAGTTTTCATTGTCATCGTAGCGACCACTCAATGTGACGGTGCGCCCTTTAGCAATGGTCCAGGCGTCTTCCAGAAAAACAGCGGCATCCCAGCGTTCGAGAGTTCCGTCATTACCGGGTAGATCGTTTACCGGGCCGTTTTCCAACGATTCATCCTTATAGTTCAACCCACCTGTAAATACATGAGCGCCAAAAACACCGGTAGCTTGAGGGTTTAGCGTCAGCACTTCATACTTTATGCCACTGGTATCATTTTTAGAAACATCCAAATTGATATACGAATTCCAGGTTAGTACATCATATTTACCTTCATGCGTTATGAAATAACTTTCACGAATGGAACGACTATTGTCTACTTCACCCGGCTCGGATTCGGGGTCCAGACTTTTTCCAGGTTCACGTGATCGATCGCCTTGAACATAGTTATTGCCAAAGGTAAAACTGTCTTGATCACTCACCCGCCAAGAGAATTTTGTTCCGTAGTTTATCTGTTCATATTTAGGTTGCGAGCCATCGCCATAGTAGTGACTTTCCTCTATAGTTTGAAATGCGCCGGTTAAAAGGACGGATAATCTGTCTTTTATGAGAGGAGCATTCACGGTAAGATTCGTGAGTGCGCTATTTTCACTAATGTCATTATCCGATACCGTCAACTCAGTCGAGACACTACCACCCCACGTGTTATTGGATTTTTTAGTGATTATATTGATAACACCACCCATTGCATCTGAACCATACAGCGCAGATGCCGGACCCCGAATCACCTCAATACGCTCAATTGCCGAAAGTGGCGGCAGTAAATTCACGCTATTTCCACCGACATTTGCACCACGCACGAGGTCGAAAGCGTCTAGTCCAGACACAGGACGTCCATCAACCAAGAACAAGGTAAACTCTGGGTCCATCCCGCGAATTGAGATTCCCTGTTCTATTCCACTGCCCACCACGTTAACACCGGCCACATGCCGCAAAGCATCGGTAACATTTGAATATTCTTTAAACTTCAGTTCGTCAGCATCAATCACGCTGATTGAGGCTGGCGCGTCCATAATATTTTGTTCAAAGCCCGCCGCAGTAACAACAACTTTATCCAGCTGATACACGTTATCGTTCGATGATGCGGACTCGACGGGTTTTTGCTTTACCAACACAAAGCCTTGTTCTGTTTGACGCGCTTCATATCCTGAACCCGACAATAATATTGCAAATCCTCGGCTCGCCGTATAGCGACCATTTAATCCCTCACTGTTTTTATGTTTAACGGTGGCAGCGTTAAAAGACAGCGTAACCCCGGCCTGTAGCGCCAAATTATTTAATGCACTTGTTAGTGATCCAGGAGGAATATTAAAGTCAACGGTGTTCATCTCACTTTCTACCGCCGATTTTATTTCTTGCGCACTGACAATGTCAGGCAAAGCCAGAGGAATTGAAGTAGCAATCGCTAATGACAAAATAGATTTTTGTAGTCGATTGCCTCGCTTGTGCAGTCTTTGATTCATGGATGCTCCTTAATTCAGTTCGTTTTCTAACTGATAAATAGTGAAAATCAGAATCAATGACGAATAAGAATTAATATTGGACACTCTATAAATCAAAAATTTTACTAAGGTTGAACTTGCACAAGTTGTAGGTTCTACAACGCCTGTTAAGCAGTTTTTATTGCCGCTTTACGACTGTTAAATAGCTCCCATAACGCGTTATTTTTATCGGTAGACTTTCCTCCAGTACAGCCAGCACTGCTTGGGGGTCGGTTATTGGGAAGACGCCCGAAACCAAAATGCCGCTTAACTCTTGTTGATCTTGATGAATGAGACCAGAGTGAAACCGAGCCAATTCATCAAGCACTCGCACCAAAGGTTGTTCTTCAACAATTAATTGTTGGCGATTCCAGTCGTACACGAAATTCTGATCGATGGCACTTGGCGAAGTAACTCGAGTGGTTGTTAATGACGCGCTTTGCCCTTTTGTGGTGAGCTGACACTCTTTGAAGTGTTTGTCTTGTTTTGCGCACACCTCCACTTTTGATTCCGTCACTATTACTTCGCTGCGATCACCTAAGTCTCTTACGCTATAGCGCGTACCCAAAGCCGTAGCGCGACCATGCTGTGAGATTACACGCAAAGGCCGTGTTGCATCTTTCGCAACATCTATTTCAATCTCGCCTTGTCTCAAATAAATCAGACGCTGAGATTCACTGAATGCGAGGTCAACTGCAGTGAACGTATTTAGCGTCATCCGGGAACCATCGCTAAGGATAATCTTTTGTTGCTCTCCAATAGCAGTTTTGTATTCAGCGCTTAACCAGGCAGGTGAAAGATACCCAGCCACTGAAGGCACAAAAGAAACATGATGCTGTACACATAAACCCACGGCTAACAATATGCAAATAGTACAGCCAAGCACTGCGGCTTTTGATCTGCCTGAATGCTTGGTCGATTCGTTTTCCATGAAAGATTTCAACGTTTGTTTAGCTGGTATGGATTCCGCTGCATCAAACTTTTGCCATACTCGTTCTAGCTCGCGGAAGGCTTGAGCATGAACTGGATTTTGCCTCCAAACTTTAAACTCTCGAAGATCGGAATCGTCTGCATCTTCCGATTGCAAGATGACATGCCATTCGGCGGCCGCTTCAAGCGCTTCTTGCGTTAATGCCGTTGTGATCTGACGGGGGTTGTTCGTTGCTGAAAGGGGTTCCTTCATGCTGGAATACCAGCATCCTGTTCTAACACAAGGTAGCAATGCACCATCGCCTTAGCGATATATTTTTTAACGGAGCTGGCCGATACATCAAGGCAAACAGCGATGTCCGCATATTTCATCCCATCCAGGCGATTCATAAGAAAGGCGTTGCGAACGTTCACAGGAAGTCCGTCCAGCATACGAGCGATTAACAACAACGTATCGCTAACCTGTGCCAGCTCTTCAGCTGAGGGAGCAGACATCAGCTCCCCGTGATAATAGGCATAGGTTTCCAGGTACTTCTTTTCAATTTTACGGGACCGCGCAGCGTCGATGATTAAACGAGTTGCGGTTGTCACCAAAAGCGCTCTGGGTTCACGTACTTCCTGCAGTCCTGAAAACCCAAAAAGTCGGCAAAACGTATCCTGCACCATATCCGCAGCTTGATCTGGACAACTGAGCTTTTTGCAAAGCCAGTTAAATAGCCATCCGTGATGATCACTGTACATACCGGTCATCACTTGGGTCGATTCGGGAGACTGTCCTACAGCCATGGATATACCACCTCAAAAACACCAGAAAGCGGGATATTCACCTCAGGTATAACAACCGCTATGGCAATTAAGCACAATTAGTGGCGTCACTGTAAATGATAATTATTCTCGATACAATGCTTAGATGGGGTATTAACTCTCTTTTAGGCACAGATAATTACTTAATTGTGAAAAAACAGACGAATTAACGGCCCCATTTCTAAGCTCACACGTCATTACAGCAAATTCCCCTTAACTCTGCCCTGTCAGGGCGGCGAACGGTGGGCTCTACAGCCTGTATTTCCGAGGTTTATCACCATGAAAGAAGGTTTTCGCCAAAGTATGGCGTGGCTACATACCTGGGCCGGTCTTATCGTCGGCTGGGTGTTATTTTTTATATTCGTAACGGGTACTGCAGGCTATTTCATGCATGAAATCAGCCGCTGGATGCGTCCAGAATTACCATTACATACCAACACAGTCACCCTGCCCAGCCAGAGCGCGATGTTATCGCTTGGACTGACAAAGCTGGAAGCAAAGGCACCAGATGCTGTGAGTTGGACCGTACAATTCCCGCATGAGGTTCATGCTCCTCATCGTGGGTGGCAGTCCTTTGCAATCGAATGGCGACAGGCGTCATCGCCAGGGCAACGCGGCAGAGGCAGCGAATTATCACTCGACCCTGTAACCGGCGAGACACTCTCTCAAATAGAGGCGCGAGACACGGGAGGTGGCCGTCTTCTGAACAGAATGCACTATGTCTTGCATTATGTAGATCGAGATACGGGGGTATGGTTAAGCGGCATTTGCACCATGCTGATGTTAGTGGCGATTATTACGGGTGTTATTACCCACAAGAAAATCTTTAAATACTTTTTCACCTTTCGCCCCGGAAAAGGTCAGCGCAGCTGGCTAGATGCTCACAATGTCATTAGTGTAATGGCATTGCCCTTTTTTCTCATGATTACCTACAGTGGTCTCGTCATATACGCGGTGCAATATATGCCGGCACCTATCGCAGCGCTCTACGGTACACAGCCGGACGCCAATCGACAATATATAAATGAAACACGAAACGGCAGCACTTACCTATCGCGACCTGATACCTATGTTTCACTGGAAACATTGCTAGCGAAAGCCGCCCTTGAATGGGGAGAAAGGAATATCACTTCTGTGACTATTCGCCATATAAAGGGACGTGAACCCGCGATTGTTTTCGAGCGTCAACGAGGGACCCAGGTTCGCGCATATGAAGCACAGGTTATGCGCTTTCATGCAATTAGCGGAGAACGCCTGGCAGACTTACCCGAAAAGCCACTCGCACTCAAAACCAGCGAAAGCTTTCGCGCTTTGCATGAGGCTAAATTCGCCGGAACAGGTTTACGCTGGTTATTTTTTCTCGCAGGTCTTTTAGGCTGCGGCATGATCGGTACAGGGCTGGTGCTTTGGACGGTAAAACGTAGAAGACAATACCAAGGCAAATTCCATTTTGGTTTCCGCTTAGTGGAAGCATTAAATCTAGCAACAATTGCGGGGCTGCCTGCAGCGATCGCAGCCTACTTCTGGGCGAACCGCTTGCTACCTTTAGATATGGCAGAACGTCCTGCGTGGGAAGCTCATGTATTGTTTTTAGTGTGGGGAGAAATCTTTCTCTTCGCATGTTTTCGTCAACCGAAAAAAGCATGGATCGAAATATTTGGGGTGAGCGCTGCGGCTTTTATTTTTCTACCCGTACTCAATGCGATGACAACAGAACGGCATCTTGGTGTGACCTTAACCAAAGGTGACTGGCAATTGGCGGGCTTCGACTTAACAATGTTACTGCTGGGTGTTATTTTTGTCATAATGACTTTAAAAGTAAGAAAAATCTGGTTAAAGCCGGTGAACAACAAGACGGCTTTACCTGCAATGGAAATGCGTGAGGCGACTTTATGACATATCCCACAGAATTTATCGACAATAAAAACATTCAACACTCTTCCAACATAAACATTGACAAAAAATCTTTTAAAGAAAATCACACACGAAAAAGTATTCGGCAAAAAAGTGATGTCAGTTGGTTTTATCGCGCGCAGGTTGCCGCACGAGTTATTGCTGCTGCCTTTGGTGGATATGCTCTGACCGCAAGTTTCAGCACGTTATTAGCCTTATCGCTTCCCCTGCCCGCGGTGCTTGCGGTGTCTATTTCAAGCATGCTGAGCTTTACTTTGTACACCATCATTATTATTGCCTGCTTTTCTGTGCGTCGAGTAAGCGTGCTGTGGGGTGGATTAATCTTAGCTCTGTTTATTACGGCAGGTCTTAACGCCTGGCTATTGCCATTGTCATTTAACGAATATATTTCAGGAAGCTGATTTATGCATGGGATTGTATTTTTACTATGCCTCATCGCCTTTGCGCTGTTAGCACTGAGCATGTCACGTCATTGTCAGGTGTTAATGAAACAGGTCTTGAGCCTTCAAATTCAACGAGTTATTCGTATCCTGGCCTGGAGCACACTGGCACTGGCATTACTGGTTGGAATGATTTCCTGGAATGCCGATATAGGCATTACCACCTGGTTGGGCTGGCTTGGGCTGGCAGGTATAGTTATGGTGTTAACACTCACGTATTGGCCTAACGCAGATAAAACAGAAACCAAAAAGCGGCCAAAACGTAAAGCAGAGAAAGAAATTAAAATTTTTGCGTTAGTCCCGGCAAATACAATAGCGCATATCGCGTCGTATGGGAGATGGACGCACTGGTGCGCCAATGGTTTTATAGGATTGGTGATCTTGTTTCCATTAGGTGGTTTTACCTGGTCATTGGCAAATGCCCCTGTGCAACCCCTCAAACGTGAAGACGCATACCAAGGGACCATAAAACATTGGAGCTATATAATAGCAGAAAAACAATTGGGTGGACCCACTCCAAACTCACGCGGACAACAGCAAAAAGAGTTTGTAATTCGCTTCTGCGAAACTTGTAATCAAGAAATTAAATCTATCAGCATCAAGCTGGGGCGCCCTGTTAACGGACGCGCTATTAACGGACGCCCTATTAACGGACAGCGTGATACAGGAAGTCAGTTTAATGGTCGGGGTGCAACGAAAAGTGCGTCACTAATAATACATGCTTCTTCAGACATAAAGCCCGCTAACCACAATATAAAAACCACTATGGCGGATGAACGGATTGAAAGGAAAGCAAGGAAAGAAATCAATGACAACAAAGATAGAAAAAGATTAGATGCTAACAAAACATTAGATAGCAAAATTACCCAAGCAAAAAAGCCAATGAAAGAACAGGAACACGAGCAGAAACATCAACCGACATCAGAACACCTAAAACGAGAAGATATATTTTCTCGAGATCAGGATTTGTGGTTAACGGTTATCGACCAGCAAGGGGAAGCGCACCATCAACAGTTATCTCTCACTAGAATATCACCTTCGCTATTTCAGTATTTGAGTGACAACACTTTAAATAATGCCCCCTCCTCGCCTGACCATGTAAAGAAATTCTCGGAGCGAAATAGATCGAGACAAGATTAAGCCGGCAACTAAGTGCTGTGCAGCGATTAATAAACGGAATAAAATGATAAGACATATAGTTAAAGATAACGATGTAATGATGAACTGAAATTCCGCTGAACACCTCTTGCTACCAGCGTCATTTGCAAAGCCAAGTCAAGCAAAAAATAGAAAAGAAAGAGGAGGAAACCGTCACCTCCTCTTTCGTATTTACTTACAAACTACGCACTCTAAACCAGTTGAAATTCCACCCTCCAACAGGTGCGGCAATTCCTAAAGAGTAACTTCCTGCATCAAAATATACCGTAGCACTAACGGTTTGCCAATTTTGCCATCCACCTGTATTAGGTACATCTACAGTACTTACTTGAATTGCACCCGCATTTAAGTCCAGGGAAATTCTTCCTCCATTAATTGGCGTTGCTACACGATATTCAATCACATAGTCACCCGACGTCGGCACATTAAAATCAGCATATGCCATCCAGTCGGCATTATCTATCCAGCCGACATTCAGGCCGCCACCAGCATCTGTGGTCGCTTCAGTTTGCACTGCTGACGAAGAAAAAAAGTCTTCCGCTTCTTTATAAAATTCGAACCCGTCATTGTTGCCACCATTACCACCGGGGCGCTTTGCCTCAAACTTCCACAGTTGACAGTCGTTTTGCAGGTTATTCCAAAGATGCACGTTCGCTGCAGCTTCAGTAGAACATCCGCCAACATCCAAAGCAAGTCCACTGGCCTTGGAGATTATTGTGTACCATCCATTTTTAACGTGACGAATATGCCAGCTTTGACAGTCGTTATTCTGGTGTTCCCATTGTTGAACGTTAGTGCCTGGCGTCGTAGCACAGCCACTGGCATCCAAAGATTTAGCGCTTGCCGCGGCTAAGATACGATAAAACCCATGACCATTTTCTGTTATTTCAAATTTCTGACAGTCATTATTTAAACGGTGATATTGAATAATATTAGCCCCATTGTCCTGACTACAGTTAGTCAGATCTAAAGCCATGTTGGAATTTTTATTAACAATTTCATAGGTCCCATTTGCAATGCGTGGGCCCATATCAAGTAGTGTAAGTTCAAAGTTTTGCTGTGGATTTCCTAGATATTCGTAGGTCTGCAAGTTAGCGCCGTTATTATCGCCTCCAAACTGAAGGTCTAAGGCTTTGCCGCCATGACTGTTGATAATACGAAAACTGCCATCGTCATTTTTCTTGATATCCCATTTTTGACAGCCTGCACCATTTGGGCCCCACATGCGAACATTTGCTGCGTTATCAGTGGAGCAACCTTCGACTTCGAGAGTCATGCCCCCCTTCACTGAACCTATCCAGTAGTGTCCATCCTCAGTAGCTGTAATCAACCACTTTTGGCAATCTGCCCCACTATCTGTCCATTGGTGAACATTAGCCCCCATGTCTACCGAGCAACCGGCAACATCCAATACTTTATTAGTAGTGCTTAACGGTTTTATTTTATAAACCCCGTTCACCAACGTCTTATTGAAGGAAACTGCACGCTCTCCAGAAGGTGCTTCATGTTGCCAGCCCATCATCCAGGGAATTCCAAAAACAGGAAAACCGTTCGCGTCAAAATCTATCTTTTTAGCATGTGCCAGTCGACTCGCATCACATGCGCCACCTGCTTTGGCCGTTGCATGATAAGTCATCCACACCTCACTGCCGTCAGGAGACATAAAAAAAGAATGATGACCAGGACCATAAACATTGCGCTCAGGATGCTTAGAAAATACAGCGTGATCGAGTTTTTCCCAAGAGCCACTATTCATTGGATCTTCCCACTCATCCATCCATAACATGCCGATAGCGTAATTTGGTGTCCAGCAACCACTGCCGGAATAGGTTAGGAATACTTTACCATTGCGATGTAAAACGGCAGGTCCTTCATTGACAAGCCCGTCCGTTTCAAATGAAAACCAGGGGCTAGTGAGGTGCACGCGCTGCCCCGATATTGTCCAGGGATTGCTCATACGCGTGATATATATTCGTTGTGGTTTATCGCCATCCTGTGGCGCTGCCACACCGGAATAAACATAGTAAAGCTGGCCGTTCAACTGAAAAACCGTGCCATCAATCGCCCAGAAATCGTTAGCGGTATCGTACAGTCTACCGCGACTTACCCAGCTACCCTCCATAGGGTTATCGGCGCTGTTTTCAGCTACCCACATTCTTTGCCCGGTGATAGGTCCTTGATCGTTGGCGGTGAAATATATGTACCACTTATTGTTGATACGATGTAATTCAGGAGCCCAATAGGCGCAACAAGGTCCGCCATTAACGCCTGAAAACACCATCTTTAATGGGGCAGATTTTAAACCTTCAAGGGTTTGAGCGCGTCGCATTTTAACCCCGTTCCCAGCAGTTCCCATGTAGTAGTACCAGCCATTGTGGTAAACGATATTAGGGTCTGCCAGTTCAGAAAATGGATGGGTAAACGTTTGTGAAAAACAGAATGACGCTGCCGACAGAAGCGTCAAAATCAGGGTGAAACGAAGTAGTAGTTTCGGATACATTTTCGAGCCTATGTGAGTGTTGGGAAAAGAATGTTGCTTGTTATAATTTTGGTGAACATATGCAAAGTACACATCAGGAGTGCAAACTTAGAATTCTAACTTGGGATTCCAATTAAGAATCCCAGCCGATAGAACCAGCCAATGAAGTGCGCGGAAACATATTAGGGGAAAGCGTTTGCATAACCCAGCGCAAAAGCGCGAATCAAGTCACATTCCAATATATATTTGTACGAAATCTACAGCTCGAATAGCCGTATTTTTGGTAATACCGCTGAGCGGTAAGAATTTTAAAGCTCATATACGCTTGTGCCATATGACAACAGGGTTTAAAACACATGTTTGATTGAGACTAAACAATGGCTAACTACCTGAACAAACCTTTTTCCCTTTCATAATTCCCTCCTTACAAAACTGTAAGTACTGGCATTGGATCAGAGGCAATACAATGTGGTCCTAAGAAGTACAAGAAGGCTACTGCCCGAAAGTAATTAGATTTTAAACATTTAATGACCCAGGAGAGCTCTTATGAATATCAAAAAGACTTTTTTATTACCCTTAACTGCAACTGCCGCAATTTCGGTAGCGGCACTATCATTTGCCGATGAAGACGAAGTTAAACTTTTAGCCCAAACGGAGATCACATTACAACAAGCTATTGACGCGGCTGTGGCACATCAAGGCGGCCAGGCTTATGAGGCGGAGTTGGAAGATGACAGCTTTGATGTGGAATACGAAGTTAAAGTCATTAACAATGGTCAACGTTATAAAATCACAGTAGACGGTAAATCCGGAGAAGTTAAACGAGTACGGGAGAAAAAATAATCGACTATTCAACTTTGAACATCCTTGTCGTAGAGGATGACCCCGCCGTCGCGAGTTTTGTTGTCGCGGCATTGAAAAAGGACGGGTATAAGGTGATTCACGTTGAAGATTTGCCGCAGGCGATAGACACGCTTGCGGCAAATCAATTTCATTGTATCGTTTTAGACAGAAGTCTACCTTCAGGTGATGCTATTGAATGGATTACACAAGCGAAACGACACTCCCCTACCGAATTTCCTCCAGTATTGTTTCTCACCGCATTAGATACGTTGGAAGACAAGCTCACCGGGCTGGCTTTAGGTGACGACTACCTCGTTAAACCTTTTTCCATTGAAGAAGTACTAGCAAGAATAAATGCATTAATACGTCGAAGCTTGAAAAGCGAAAACCTTCTTCAAGGCGCGGGCATAAAACTGGATAGAATTCATCGTAATGTTGAGAGAAATGGAATACCAATATCTCTTAAACCGATGGAGTTTAAACTCTTAGAATACTTGCTACTTCATAAAAACCAAATTGTCACGCGTCAAATGCTACTAGAGCACGTATGGGAATACAACTTTGAACCAGCCACAACGATTGTAGAAACCTACATCAGTCGTTTGCGTAGAAAACTGGAAATATCAGATCTCCCTGCAGCCATTAGAACAGAACGTGGAAATGGATACAGTATTACGGCGGACTAACTTAAGGAATCACATCAAGAATGATCAGTTTTCAGCTGTATAGTCGACGTCAGTGGATATTTTTAATTAAACAGCTTAGTCCATTCGTACTGGCATTTATTGCGTGTACCCTAGGGTTGGTCGCACTGCTTTATTATAACGGCAGCCATTTATTACAAAAGCAACTAGAAGAACGCATATTAAGTGAAATAGAGTTTCTTGATTACGAATTTCGTGAAGATGGCCCAATAGAGCTTCTGGAAGAAATAGAAGAGCGCTTAGAGAAAAACAGTCAATCCTGGCGCTATTTATATGCGGTACAAGCGCCAAATGGTGATTGGGTGTTTGACACTTTAAATGATTCACCACCTGCCGGGTGGTCAGTTCTATGGCATCTTGATTACGCTGAACAAACCCTGGCATACACACAACTTCTTCCTGGCGACTACCGACTAACGGTTGGTCTTGCACGAAATGACCTCAAAACATATAAGAATACATTTGTTACTTTCGCTGGATGGCTTATGGTAATTAGCATTTTCATTTCTATTATACTCGGAGCTTTACTGTATCAGAGGTTCATATATACCGTCCGCCAAGTAGCACGACCTGTACAGCTATATTCTGAAGGTCACTTTAATGCTCGCATATCTCCTTTAACAGCAGATCCAGAGCTGGAAAGGCTTGCGATCAATATCAACCATATGTTCGAACAAATCCAACGACTTGTGTCTCAGTTAAAAAAATTATCAGCAAATATAGCACACGATTTAAGAACGCCTTTAACGCGAGTGAAAAATCATCTTACCCTAATACCTGGAGGCACAGTAACCGAGCAAAAATTACATATTGAGTCCGCCGAAAAAGAACTTGATGAAGTACTTCGATTATTTCGAGAAATACTCCATCTAACAGAAATACAAGCAGGAGGCCTACAAAACCATTTTATCTCCGTTGATATTCCAGAAATAATTGAAGCATGTGTTGAGTTATATGAGCCTCTTTTTGAAGAAAAAAACATCAAAATTATTCAGGATGTTCCGCAGCACGCTTTTTTAAGAGGAAGCCCGCAATTATTAAAACAAGTATTGGTTAACCTTATAGAAAACACTATTAATCATACCGCTGGCGAATGTTCCCTAACGTTTAAACTGGAACAAAAAGAAAACACGCTTTTTTTGAATATCAGTGACACAGGAATATCGAGCGTCAGCACCAAAAAGCACTTCGGGATTGGGCTGGGTTTTGTAACTGCGATAGTAGAATTACATGGCGGTACTGCCGAGTATGAGGATTTACATGGTAAAGGATACATGTGCAGGATAAGATTTCCCGCTGAATTAAAATAGGCCATTTTTAGTAAAATACTTATCCTAAAAATAACCGTTTGAATTTTTGCGAACTTTGGTACTCGCCACTCGCCTCTCTTCACTCGCATCTCGTCACTCGTCACTCTTCACTCGCCATTATCCATTGGACTTCTTGCCATTCACCTGTCGTTTTAAAGCTCCAGGTATCGACATAGCATGTCGGACATAGCATCTGAAAATTGACGAATTTCTTTCTTGGTACGTGCCTCCATAGAAAAATCTTTGCCAACTGTGCTAAGCGTTCGGGTAAGGATATCAGTTTTTATTTTCCTTGCTTGTGTGCTCAACTCTGGCAGTGCTGTTGACATAAATCGATGGAATGCTTGTTCATTTTCCTTTTTTGCATTGACAGCTTCTGGCGAGTCACGATACAAAGGAGCAGCATCGGCAAGAGCACCTCGCATCCTTGCTTCCTCACACTCTGATAAAACAAAACTGTGGACGACTTGACGCAGCCTGACCTCATGTGAAAGCGAAGTATCATCAAGAATTCGACTTAGTAAGTTTCCAGTACTTTTCCACTCATCACTTTGCAAGCGAAATAGAATTGACGCCTTATTGGGAAAATATTGATAAATTGAGCCCACACTTACCCCTGCACGCTCAGCAACCCTTGCCGTCGTAAACCTGGCCGCGCCCTCTTTTTCCAAAACCTGAATAGCTGCTTCAAGAATACAGTTTACAAGCACTTCCGACCGTGCCTGTTTTGGACGTTTGCGTGTGGAAATCTGCGGTTTAGCAGGTGTTTTTGGCATATTTTGTACCTTGTTGAAGTCTCGCCAACAAATGCGAATAGCGCAAAAGTATACCGCATAAGATAATACAAATGTGACGAAACATTCATGTTTTACATTTAATCATTTCTAATACAATAGGAGTTTTCATGTCTTCCCTGACTTCTGAACCAATTTCATCGACACTGGAAAAATTATTCATTCATTCGTCGAAAGTTTCAAATCCTGCTCTGGAGAGCATGTCACTTGAGGAACAACAACGGTTATTAAACAGTAAAACCGCTTATCGAGAATTGTATGGCGATTTATTAAAGGAACTCTGGTTACCAATATCTCCGGAAACCGGTCATCTTCTTTTTATGCTCACGCGCTCAACGAATGCTAGAAACGTTGTGGAATTCGGCACTTCTTTCGGAATTTCAACGATATTCTTTGCCGCTGCCTTGAAGGATAACGGCGGAGGCAAGATCATTACCACAGAATTTGAGCCAGAAAAGGTAAAGCAGGCCCACCGTCATTTTAAAGAATGCGGTGTTTCTGAACTGATAGAACTACGGGAGGGAGACGCTTTACAGACGCTCTCAGCCAACATACCCGAAACGGTAGATATTTTGTTACTGGATGGCGCCAAAGCACTTTATAACGATATTTTAGCTTTATTGGAGACATCGTTAATACCCGGCTCGATAGTCATTGCGGACAACGCAGACATGAACCCGGAGTACTTAAGTTATATTCGAGAGAAAGCGAATGGTTTCATATCGATACCTTTTGCAGACGACGTAGAGCTATCTATGAAAATAGTATAAATGAAAATGCAAGGGGTTATTTTTTCAATCGGCGGATCTGTATATATTTATTAGGATGCCGATGCATTATATCCACCATGACCTTTTCAGCTATTTTCTTTTTTCGGTGAAACGTAGGACTCACCTTCAAATATGAGTACTGGAATTTAATCATCGGTTTGGTGTTAATGCGAGGGTAAACTCTGCCCCCTTATAAACATTTCTAGCATACAGCTGCCATCTATGAGCCAAAGCAATTTCCCGACATATTGACAACCCCAATCCCGTTGCCCCTTTGGAAGTCGAATTTCGCCAGAACTTCTCAAAAAGGAACGGGATATTAGACTCTGAAATCCCCATGCCATAATCTCGAATACGCAATTCGTTGTTATCGAGATATACATCTATTGCTGTCCCTTCCGGTGCGTGCTTAATGGCATTTTCCAATAAATTCTTGATAAGAATAAACACCATACTTTCATCAGCGTGTATGTGACGAATATCAGGCGAAAATTTAACGACGATTCTGACGTTCTTTGCTTGAGATAACCTGGATAGATAGGCAATAGCTTTTTGTGTGGTCTGCAATAAATCCAGTGATTTAAGCTGGTAATTCTGCGGCTCTCGGGCTTCAGCCAAATGTAGTATCTGGTGTATTTGTCGACTGATAAGATCAATATCCTGTAACAAGGTATCCCGGGAATTAAGTTCACTCGCCAACTCTATCTCTCCTCTTATCAAGCATAAGGGAGTTTTAAGTTCGTGTGCAGTAGTTGCGAGAAAGTCCTGCTGAATGTTAAAGCCTTTCTCCAACCGACAAAGTGTGTCATTAAACGCGTGTATTAGTGGTGTTAGCTCTGTAGGGATGGCATCAATAGGCAAACGGCTTTGCAGATTCTGTGGGGATATTTTAGAGGCGGTGTGCGAAATTTGCCTGATGGGTTTTAACATATACCTTACTGTGAATACGACCATCACGATAATAATTAACAATGAAACAAAACTTATGACAAGTGCAATCTGACTCAACGGTAAAACATTAGTTAATTGAAACACTTCCAAAATCCGTTCCGATGTAGCTATCTGCAGATTATATTCTCCCATTTCACGAGGTAATGGACGGCTGATAGCGTACGCTTTCTCTCCATTCAGAGTAAATTTAAACAACCTGGATTTACGCAGAAAATTCCGCATATTTGCATCTTCAGACTGAAGAGATTGTGAAGACGTCACAGAAAATGTGTTCGGTGTAAAAACTCCACCAGACGGCTGCGAGGAGAAGATGACTTTACCGCTTTGATGAACAATCTGGTAAAAGAGATCCCTTTTAAGCTCATCGTATACCCATTCGCGCTTTGAAAAGTTATCTTCTATAGCTGGAATACCCTCCTTGTTTACATAAGTATTTTTCCGTAATAGTTCAAATTGCTTATCCATAACGAATTTGACGAAATAGTCCGGGTTCAGCACAAAAGTATATGCATTGATTGCCACTATAAAAAGTATCAACGCGAACACAAAGGTAAGTATCAGACGAAAGGTAAGATTACGGCGTAACTTCAGTGGTAGACAACGCATACCCTATTCCCCTGACATTAATCAGCTCTACCTTAGAATGGATGCTATTGAGCTTCTTTCTTATTCTGTGCAATGCAACGTCTAAGGCGTTAGGCGTAACAGCCTCTCCATAGCCCCAGGCCGAGTTTTCCAGCTTGCTACGACGCACTGTATTTCCTTTCGCCTCCATTAATGTATAAAGTATCTGAATTTCTGAAGGTGATAAGGACGTCAATTGGTTATGGCATTGAATAGAAGCTGTTTCTGGCACCAATAAAAGATCACCCCATTCAGGACGCAGCGTTCTAATGACGGGAGGTCTGCGCAAGATAGCACGTACCCGTGCTATCAATTCATCCATGGAAAAAGGCTTAGCCAGATAATCATCCGCTCCCGATTCCAGTCCTTGAATCCGATCGTGAATGGCATTACTGGCAGTCAACACGATACAAGCCAGAGTCACGTCTGCCCCTCGTAGATTTCTCAACAATTTTAGCCCATCTCCATCTGGAAGTCCCCGATCGAGAATGAGCAATGAATACTCATAACTTTTAATGGCTTGCATGGCAGAAGCAATATCGTTAAATACGTCGATTTCGATACCGACTTGGCGCATGGCAGTGCTTATCAGCGAACTCAGTCTTTCATTGTCTTCTACCAGAAGAATTCTATTCATAACGTACTTAGAATCTATAAATGAAGGCCAAAGTTGCCCAGGACGCAGAATCACTCTCCACTAATGGACTATTTTCAATTTCTTCTGCCACAGTTTTTATTCCAGTCATCAATGAAATCGATTTGTTTCTGCTTAATCCATATGACAGGTTTATACTGACTTTCGTTGATACCGTTTCTTCGCCTTCGTAGTAAGTTCTGTCCAGCAGCACTTCATCCTCTTCAACACCATAGTAGTAATCAATGTAATTGGCATCTTGCCAAACAACACCAACACTAGGCTCAAGACGTAAACGTTGAGACAAACGAAATGTTTTTGAAATATCTAAATTCGCCTGCTTACCATTACTGTAATCCATTGCATCGAATAGCCCACCGAGTGAAACTTCAACGAAATCACTTTGCCAGGAAATATTTGGACCAACCCATATACTGGCTTTACGTTCACTCATACCTTGTAATATTTCGGCGTCTTTTGCTTCATAGCCATCGCCCAAAGCAAATTTTGACCGGAGTGAAAAGTTAAAGTTATGAAGACTGCCAAGCTTTATATCCAGATTAGGGCCAGTTAGTCTCAGCCATTTATTATCTACAAACAAAATTGGAAGCACTCGGTTTTTATCATCAAAGTCAGTGTAAAGCTCTTCCTTTGTGCCGGCGCCAATGCCGATCCCCCAAACGGTTCCTGAGCCATCATCGGCTGTGACTTTATTCGCATGCAAAACGCTTAAAACGCTAATCGCCACGTAGACAGCGCTGCGATTTGAAAATGGTTTATCCGAAGACATGGTTAACTCCAATCAGCTAGAACAATAATTTGCATCATCTCAGTAAAATAATTACCAAACTCTTACCGTTTTTTTATTTTCAAAAAACAGTAAGTTGTAGAAAAAATCATTAATGGGACAAAATCGTAGAACGGGAATATCGTAAACTCTTGCGATTTAAACAAGCGTTGCTTGGTAACAATGTGTATCCAAATGTAACCACCAGGCTCTTAGTATTGACATACAGGGATGTTCCGACACTGCAAATCGATCGACTGAAGCGATGGTATTAGTGAGAAAAACTGTAGCTGGGTTAACAGTTCGTGCGAGACGAACCTATAGACTTATCGGAATAACAAATGGAAAGAAAGGAAGAACAAATAAAACCAGGTCAACAAGAAAATGAATAAACAAGCGTATAACAAAACACTGAGGGAAATATAATTAGCTTCACGAACTAGTGTTAATCAAATCAGAGCTAAGTATAAAAAGCCAAGCAACCCAGAGCAATCAAACAGCCCAATAACGCAACAAGGCAATCACAAAGCAGCTACAACAGCCAAGACTTTCAACAGCATACAATAACGATGATTCATGCGCTAAAAAAACGGTTTTATTTAAGCTGCTTACAAAGCGTCGACGGCCAAGCGGACAGCTTTTTCTGCGTCAATAACACCATAGCCAAAATCCTGGCTTGGGCTACTGGCATAGCTGCCTGAACGTCGTAATATACTCACAACCTCTTCTCGAGTAAGTTCGGGGTTAGCACTCCATACCAGCGCGGCTATCCCTGAAGTTGTGGCAGCCGCGTACGATGATCCGATTCCACTTTTGGGAGCATAGCCTTTTTTATCTAACACTAATGCGCAGGCGCCATCGGATGCACGAAATACATATCCCGCAAAATCGACATAGGAACCATACGGATTTGATCCAGCTATTCTTAGATCAAATCCGTTGGGGTCTGATTCACGATATTGAACACCAGTCACCGCTTGTACAAATCCATTAAATTTCGCGGGGTATACACCGCCTTCTTCGCCAGTAAGATAGCCGGTTGATGCAAAAATCAACTTCCCCTTATTGTAAGCATATTCGATTGCGTCCAGCATCCTGTCTTTTTTCTTCAGTTTACCCATAGAAATATTGATAATACGGACATCTGAACGATCAGCCATGGCTTTCAATGCCGCGCTGAATTTTTTTACGGAGGCATTACTTAGCAACGCGGGAAGTTCATTTGCGCGATAAGTTACAAGACTGGATTTATAAGCGACTCCCGTTAAGGCGCCGACATTATTAACGGGCGCAACCATTACGCCTGCGACACCCGTTCCGTGCCCCCACCCACCAATGGACAAAGTGCCGGAGAAATCCTTACGGATAATCCGCCTATTGCCAGAAAATTCACCGAAATAAAACAGAGATCCCGTAAGAAGGTTTTGGTCTTCAAATACACCGGTATCAATTTGACCAATGGTTACACCTTGCCCCTGGCTGACGGTCCAGGCTCGGGGAACATGTTGCATATCCAAATGCCAGGAAAGTTTTGAATTATAGCCTTGACTTTGAAAGGGTCTCGTAAAATGAGTATCTTTCACATCAGCACAGCCACCCGAAGAGGATGCAACCACATTTTGTGTGAACACGAGCATGAAGGGTACGGAAAGCAAGGAGAATATCGACAAATTAAATATTTTCATAATCGCTGTTTTACCAAATTGATAAACCCCAGTATAAACCGCAAACACTCAAGACGGTTAAACCGGGCGGATTAGTGTCGGAAACATATGTTGTGAACTATCTACCAGGAAACAATTTACTATAAAATTAAATTAAAAAAATGATTAAATACCTGCTCTACATACTTTTGGTTAAAGCGCTTTCTATTCTCCAGCATGAGTTGTTTTTCAACGTGATTTGTAAGCGATAAAAACATACTGGATACCAATTTTGGTTCAGACACACCTAAAGCCATAAGCATTTTTGAACCGGTATCGATAAAGTTTTGTTGTCTCTCGGCCACGAGCTCTCGAATCATCGGATTTACGATGCCGGCATGCATGAATGCTGCGGCAATCTTTCTGTCCAGCGCATTTTTCACAACTTGAGTTTTAATATAATTTGTCGTGAAAACAGTAAGCCTTTCAACTAAAACATCTTTTCCCAAATTCAACGTATTGGCTGCGGCATTATCTTCACTGAAAAACTGTGAAATGCTCTCAATGAATTCGTTTACTGGTACCATGGAACTCTGGTGAAACAAATAATAGGCTTCCGTTAACATCTCATCTTTATTCTTAAAATAATAAGATGTTAGGCCTAGAGGTAGATCGGCCTTACTCGCTACAGCTCGGAATGTGACGCCACTTAAACCTTCGGTTCCAACAAGTTCCAGTGTTGCTGTTAATAGTTTTTGTTTGCTGGGTTTACTTTTAGTCAAGCAATCACTCTTTCATTTTCGATGGGTTTTATTCACGTATACGTCGATTGAATCGTACATTATAGGTAAAGTTTGGCATACGGTTTGTAGCGGTTTGTTATTTTATACACATCTAGACGACTGTACAATTCGCGCCCTTAAGATGCTGCAGCATAACTGTCATCATGTTCGATTCACTGTAACAGGACAAGTCGTATTTATGTTTAGAAATGGGTCAAGGTATGGAGTTTAGCGTCATCTATCTGGTGATTTCTTCGGCTATCTTCATGGTGATGCTTGTTGTGGGGCTCTCACAACAAAAAGAAGGCTATATTTTCGTACAAAAACATTCCCGCATTTTCATCATAGGGCTGAGCATGCAGCTGATTGGACTACCTTCAGCAGCATACATTATCTGCAAAATATTCGATATTCCCGATATTTTTGCCACGGGTTTAATCCTTATGTCGCTTTCTCCCTGCGGGGCATCGTGCAGTGCAATGTGTCTTTTCATGGGCGCTAGAACCGAACTCTCTCTATGCCTAACCTCATTTACATCACTGTTCGCATTTATAACAATACCTATTGGGACACATATTCTTTTAGGAGACAGCTTGCCATTGCAAGCGAGTGACATTGTACGTCAGTTGGTATTTGTTCTGGTCGTACCGATCTGCTTAGGGGCCGCTATTCGTAGATTTTTTCCAGAAATAATTGTAAAGCTCCTGCCAAGGTTAAGACCGTACGCCCTGCTCCTTTTAATCGTTATATTCATTTTTATTTTGTTTGATAATCTTGCTGAATTGATTCAGGCTTTTGAAGTTCTGTTTTTACCCTGCCTGGCACTTTCGGTCAGTGCTTTTATTTTGCCCAGATATTTCGCAGAATTACTGGGAACTGATAAGCTGAGCGCCAAAACCATTGGGGTACAGGTGGGCATGCAAAATGGCGCTACGGCACTAGCTGTCATAATCACATCCCCAGCACTCACGCTCAGCGCTATATCGGTTGCGTACTATAGCGTGTTTGCTTTTCTTATTTCTTTTTTGCTCATTTACTTTTGGGGTGAAAAAAGTAAACCTCGTGTTTTAGAGTCCAGAAACTAACGCTGGAGCAACAGCGCCATCAAAAAATGGCTACCGGCTCCACCGTTTTAATACGCAGAATCCAATCAAATAGTAAAGCAAATTCAATAAAACCATTAACCTGAGAGTGTTAACTACTATTAAGCTCGTATATTTTTTTTAAGGTAGTACTTAGTTCCATTTACTGGATATTCGGTTAACACTGACACCACCTCATATCCAAGTTTCAAGTAAAAATTCAACGCCTGGAAGTCTAAAGTGTCCAGCAGTACTTGCCTGCACCCTTTTTTGATGGCTTTACTCTCTAACAATGAAATAATTCTTTTGCCAAACCCTTTTCCTCGGTATGCCTCCTCAATCCACAATACATCCACCAATAGCCAATTCCCGACTATCCAACCAATTGCCCCACCTAGAATTTTATCATCTCCCAAGTCCATAGTTACTATTAATGGAAGGCGTTGATGAGACTCTCCGTTTTCTACATTAAACACCTCAATTTTATCTATCAAAAAGTTATACGTATCATCACTTGCAGTCTTTAATATTTGTATATTCATGATTATCGCAACTTATGTATCCTGCGCACTTTGACTACTTTACTTTCTCGTTGAGTCGTTGAGATACCCCCTCTAGATAACCTATCATGCTGTTAATTTTAGGAACATTGGAAGTCCCAGACTCATTAGACTTTTGAGGGTCAAATATCGTGAGACTCCCGTCGTCTTTGTTCATAAAAAATTGAAAGTCGCCCCATTCCTTCTTGATGAGTTTTTGATCTTCATAAATATGATTACCCACGTCCGAAATACTTGCACCCGGATCTTTATCACCACGCAGAACCCCCATTGCCTTTCTTATCTCTTTCAAATCATTAATGGTATTGCTAACTAACTCCAGTTTACTTTTAGCCGTTTCACTATTCATACTTTCGATATCAGATTCCTTGCAATCAATGGTTTCTAAAAATTTTTTCATGTTGTCAACTGGGGATATTTTTTTATCAAATTCATAACCTGGGTTATACTCCAATATTACGGCAAGGGTTTCCTTACCCTCTGAATCTACTATTGGGAAAATCACGTCAGAAGCAGAAATATTTTCTTCATCAAGCGGCTTGGGAACTTTAACGCTAAATTCTGCACTTCTGGACAACTTTATTAGAGTATCAATCTCGTCTTTTAAATCTATTAGATTTGTATCAATAGGGTTTTTTACGTAAGCAATAACCCACTGCTTATCCTGATCTTTGTTGAGGTGAGAGAACTCTCTGGTGCGATTGGCTATTTTATTGGTACCACCACCCAGCTCTTTCATCCGATACAGTTTCGACTCTTTACTTGACGCCAAAAGCAAGCCATCAGGAGTCTTAAATTCAGCTCGATTGTCCAACTTACTCTCTTCAACCTTTCTATTTGACATTCTGCTAACAATCTTTTTCCATCTTGGGGATTCTGCACTGGTAGATCGATCCTTCTCTTTAATTTTTTGCTTAAATGTTTCAATATCAGACTTTTTGATTGGCTTCATTTCAGGAATTTCTTTTCCGCTTTTCTCAGCCATAAGTTTCCCGGCATCGCGTTTGGCGCCCATTAATTTTTGCATGGCTTGCATATTGCTCGCAAAGGCAGATTCAGGTTCATTCTTTGCAGATTTCTTTGCTGGGCCTTCATTTTGTATTTGTTGACCTGACCCACTAATGCCGCGATTCCTAGTTACACTGCTATCACCACTCATAATTACTCCTTGAAAAATAAAAAATCAGATTGCTTGAATAGCAATGATAACTGAGCCAATAAAATGCACTTTAGGATTTGGACAGACTTTTTTAGAAATTGGGCTTTTTTGAAACTTGGAGATCTTGAGCCAATTTAAAGCCAAGTATGATTGATAGGTTTATTTTGAAGTTTGAGAATGGTACTAAGAAAAAAGGAATTACTCTGGACAAACAAAAAAGCCAGCTTCTAAACGAAGCTGGCTTTTTTTAGATGGGTATTAATGTTTAGCTTAAGATCGCCTTACATTAACAACCCTTATTACCGTTGTCTGATCCACCAATAACCTGGAGGATTTTATTGTAATTAGCAATACGGTTGTTCACGATATCTGGACGCTTACCATCACACTCCAGCGCACCGTTGATACTGCGGATTGTGCCGCCAAAACCGCCACTTCCAGTAATAGCAGAGTGGGAAGACTGTGGACCGGCACCACTTTGAGTCATCCAAAACCAGATAGCAGTTTGCCAAGCAACTTTGGAGTCTGTAGCTACACGATCAGGGTTGTTGATCAGAGTAGAAGCATTACCAAAGATGTATTTACTTGCAGCACAGTAGTTACCGTTCCAGCTCAACTGGATAGGCCCACGACCAAAGTATTTCTGACCACCAGCAGCAAAACATTCTGAACCGAAGCCCCAGCTGTTATCGCGGTAATCACCTTGAGCAATCTCACGCGTATAAACAAAGTTGCCTGTTTCGTGTTGGAAGTTGGCCAGTGCAGCAGCAATTTCACGCTTGCGAGTATTCGTGTCCCCAGTTTTACCAAATGCGGGGAAAGAGCGTGCAGCATCTACGAAGCCCTGGTGAGAATACAATGCATTGCGACCTGGGAACAAATTATTAAACTGAGATGCAGTGATGAAATATTCACCAGAACCGCCGCCACTGGAAGAGCTTGAAGATCCACCACCACTGGAAGAGCTGGTAGAACCGCCGCCGCCACAGCCGCTTGTAGGCTCCCAGAACCAAGTACTGATAATGGGGTCGTATCCGGGATTTTCGTGCTCTGCGATATAAGCGCCACCTTGATAGCTCACTTTATCACCAGCATTGTACCAGGCTCCAGCTTGCCAAGTAGGGCACGAACCGCCGCCACCGGATGAAGAAGTACTGCCACCGCCCGATGATGATGAACCACCACCGCCACAGCCACTTGATGGTTCCCAGAACCAAGTGCTGATTACTGGGTCGTAACCGGGGTTTTCGTGTTCAGCAACATAGGTGCTACCTTGATAGCTCACTTTGTCACCAGCATTATACCAGGCACCTGCTTGCCAAGCCTGGCAAGAACCGCCACCACTGCTGGATGTGGAGCCGCCGCCGGAACTGCTCGACCCGCCACCAGAACTGGAGCCACCACCAGTTCCATTACAAGAACCTAGGCTGTTCCAGGCATTGCTGGCAGCCCAGCCGACACCCGGCTCGTAAGCACCGCCGATAGAGCACCAGCCGCCAACTTTACATTCGTAAGCGTTCCCGCCGTTTTTGACACGAGCACCATTGGCGTAAGTAGCACCATTAGAGTACTGACCAAGGCCGGAACAGTTGTAGGAATAAGCATTAAGTGACAGCGCACCTAACGTTGAAAATAAGCAAGACGCAGCGATAAATTTCGCGCCCTTTTGAAGGACCTGCATGGGACACCTCTTTGTCTGGGGTTAATAAATCGATCAACATGGATCGATAAGGTTAGGGAATTTCTATTTTTTTGCTTTTTTATAACTTCGCAGACGAATACTAACCTTGAAACCTATCTTTGAACAATAACAAATAAAAGAAAAAACCACTGCAATAACAATTTTGAATCGATTGTTAGTACATTTTTCGTCTAGAAATTTTTCATTTAGCAGATGAGCTAAGGTTTGCCTGGAAGCATTATACCTTTGCTGATTTAGGTATTTCTCTACAATCGTTTTAGTATGCCAACACGGTCAACATTCTGGGTGTCGATATTTTTTGAATTCTAAGCAGAAATTTATATGTACGCCAATTTCGATGTATTCGATAATTCTAGTGCAGCGCTACACTAAGAGAATTTTATTATGTTCACGATGGTAATAAATTGAATTGATGATCTTAAATCGCAAGATTATTTTAGAAATTGTGCGTTCGGAATTAAATTTGGCGTTGTGGGTATTTGTGCTGGAAGGTTTGGCGTGGTCAAAACGATAACACGAATATTCGCGGATTCCGCACGCTTTAATTTTGCTAATAAACTGCCAAAGTGTTCATTAAACATTTCGTCATACATACCGTTTTGTTGTATTTTTTCAAAGCCATACTGAATTCTTCTCGCCAGTTCAGGATGACGATTAGATACCAGAATATGAATAGGCCAAGGGTAAAAAACAATGAGATCTTTCGCTAAAACGAAATCGAAATGTTTTACCTGATCCAGTTCCAGACTGTCCCCCGCCTCACTGATTCCCAATGGAATATAATCAAACCGGTCTCGGTTTAACATGGGAAACATGCCTAGAAAGCTGGGCGCTTCAATCACCTCTATTCCATTAGCACGATAAACATTGTTATCAGCCCAACCTCTGCCCTGGCCCGCAGCTTTTGCTGCAAACTGATTAAACGATGTAATTGCATTAAATTCCTCAGCGTAATGTTGCTTAATGATTATTTGCCGATAGCCAAGTATGTTTCTGAGAATGGGTGTAGGTAGGACAGTTACCGCATTTTTATCGAGTTCATGCAGTAAATACGGCGCATTTTGAATGTGCAGACGCTCGCCCTCTTTCATCATTTGAATGGAGCGAGCTGTGGAAATTTTCCATTGAGATACTTCGAGATGGGCTGGCCCGAATTTGCTTTCACTTTGTTCAAAAATACGTTTCATCAAAGCAAGTTCAAACGGCTTTCGCGCTTCACTTGCTTCTCCCTGCCAGTAAACATAAGTGGGGACTTGATCCGTTTCTGAAAGCGTAAAAGGCGAACAGAGCAATATAGCAATGAAAAAACAATACCTCAGTGAGTGGACCGCATTGTTTTTTAACGATGCGATACCGTCAACGACATACTTTTTTATGACAATTTCGGTTACCACACAATCACTGATCACAAACAAATCCATCTTCCTCTTATTAAAAATATTGCTTCATGGTATTTAATAAGATTTAGTTATAAACGGTTAATGCATCAGTATTAGTATAGCCTCGTTCTCAGTAAAATGCGTCAATAGGTGACACGCCACGCTACATGTGCCGTTGATCTTCCTCTTGGTTCTATTGGCACTAATTCACTTCCAGGCTTATCTGGTATGCCAGGCCTGCCCTTTTTCCCCAGACGTCGGTTGCTTAGCTTAGAAATTCTCAGTTATTCGCTTCGTATCTTGCACCTGTAAAATGATCGTGGACGATTATTGACGTTGTTATTGCATTGTGAGACGGTTATCCGGGCTTTTTTAGCTGGTAGTCTCAAATTCCCTCCCCAATTCCCTTTCCAATTCCCTTTCCAAGCCCTTTTCAGAGAAATCTCTATTCTCCTGATTACGCCTACCAAATATTCGCTGTACTCCATCGTCTATATACGTAAATAGCACAGGTATTACGAGTAAACTAAGAAAAGTAGAAGTTATTAACCCGCCGACAACAACAATCGCCATGGGGGATCGAAAACTGGCATCAGCCCCCAAACCCAGCGCAATTGGCAGCATCCCCATTCCCATCGCAATTGTGGTCATAATTATCGGGCGGGCGCGCTTTCTGCACGCATCCAGCACCGCTTCCCATCGAGCTAAGCCGTGATCTTTGCGGGCAATAATGATGTAATCTATCAATAAGATTGAGTTCTTGGTGGCGATTCCCATCAACATGATAAGCCCGATAATCGATGGCATGGACAACGCAGACCGGGTGATGAACAAGGCTAGAAAAGCCCCTGGGATTGACAGTACCAGAGCGGCCAATATTGTTACCGGCTGGACAAAATCCTTAAACAGCAATACCAGTACAACGTAAATACACAAAACTCCAGTTCCCATCGCCAAACCAAAGCTTGCAAAAAGTTCTCCCATAATTTCAGCATCACCTGCTGAGGTTTGCATAACACCAGGAGGCAAGTTATTTAGTGATGGAATAGCTAAAATAGCCTGCTCAATATCCCCTAATGCTTCTCCGTTTAATTCGATTTCAAAATTGATGTTGCGCTTGCGATCGAACCGTGTGATATCCGTAGGCCCACTGCTAAACATTATTTCTGCAACACTTTCCAAGGGAACTGCGCCAAAGGCACCTTGCACAGGCAAGCGTTTTAATATGTTCAGGTCATTTCGGGCGTTCTCAGGCAGTTTTACTACAATTGGAACTTGTCTTTCACTCAGATTCAGCTTAGCAAGCAGTTCACTATAGTCGCCATTGGTTGCGACGCGAAGAGTATCAGCAATCGATTCCGTTGTTACACCAAGCTTCGCGGCTAACACATTGTCTGGGTGAATAATTAATTCCGGACGTGTCAACATTGAGTCAGATGTAATTGCGCCCGTACCTGGGATCTGCCGCAATTCTTTTTCAATTTTTTTTGCGTGTCGCAAAAGCGTTAAATCATCTTCGCCCGCCAGCACGAGAATATATTTATCGGAATCCCCCATGCCTACTTTTACACGAGCTCCCGCGATGTTTTGGAGCCTGTCTCTAAATTGTTGTTCTACCTCCTGGCGTGTAACACCTTGCCTTTCAGTTCGATGGGTAAAACTGATCGTTAACACAGCCTCACGCACATCGCCAACAGGTGTGTCTTCGCCGGTCTGGGCACCTCCGATGGCGGTAAAGATTTTATTTACATAACCGTTCTTATTAAGTTCCTGGCGAGCTTTTTCAGCTAGTTCATGCGTATCTTGAATGGTGCTGCCAGGAGGTAATGTCAAGGTCACTTGAGTTTGGGACACATCATCGGGAGGCATAAAGCCAGCCGGCAGTAAACTGGCAAGCCACAACCCAGAGATAAAGAATACCGTTGCAGCAATAGTGGTAAGACCACGATGGGCCAGACAAAGGGTTACGGCTTTTTCATAAAACCCCATCCAGAACGGTGTGTCCTCAGGTTGCTCTGGGGGTTTTAAAAAGTATGCGGCCATCATCGGCGTTAAAAGTCGAGCAACAACGAGAGAGAAAAAGACAGCAATAGCCGCCGTCCAGCCAAATTGAACGAAGAACTTGCCTGCAATGCCAGACATAAACGCCGTTGGCAAGAACACTGAAATTAACGTAAATGTAGTAGCAATTACAGCCAGCCCGATTTCGTCCGCTGCTTCCATGGCCGCTTCCAATGGAGTTTTACCCAGGCGTAAGTGCCGCATGATGTTTTCTATTTCAACAATCGCATCGTCTACCAAAATACCTACGACCAAAGAAAGTGATAGCAATGTGACGGTATTCAATGTAAACCCAAGTAGATGCATAACAAAAAATGTTGGAATTACCGACAAAGGCAGTGCCACAGCTGCAACCAATGTTCCTCTCCAATCACGTAGAAACAGAAACACCACCAAAACCGCTAGAATAGCGCCCTCATACAACAACTTCATTGACCCTTCATAGTTTTCTTCAACCTGATCGACAAAGTTAAAGGCTTCTGTAATAGTGAGATCGTCATGCTGTTGTTGAATTTCATGTAATGCGAGTTGTACTTTTTCCGCGACTTCCACCTCTCCTGCACCGCGAGCCCTTACAATTTCGAAACCGATGACTTTCTTTCCATTTAGCAGCGCGATAGATTGCGGTTTAGCAATTGTGTCAATGACTGTTGCGACATCACTTAAGCGAATAACCCGGCCATCTTCAAGCGGAATACTCATATTGGCGATTTCGTCTGCTGAGGTTAACGTTGCAATGGTGCGAATAGAACGTGATATTTGGCCCTGCTCTGTTGTGCCAGCAGACGATTCCTGCTGTACACGTTTTAGCTGCTGGGAAATACTGGTTGCTGTGACTTTTAAAGCGATCAATTTTTGTGGATCTAATGCCACTTGAATCTCACGGTCAACACCACCGACACGATTCACTGCACCGACCCCCTCTACAGCTAATAACGCTCTACTTATTTTACTGTCTACAAACCAGGCCAGGGACTCCTCGTCCATTATGGTAGATTCTACGGCATACGTTAATATGGGTGAGCCAGCCAACACTTCTTTGCGTACGACAGGATCTCGAAGTTCAGCGGGGAGATTAGAACGCACTCGGGCGATGGCATCTCGAGTCTCATCCAGTGCCTCTTGTATTGGTTTATCAAGATTAAATTCGATAGTGACGGTAAGGCTTCCGTCAGATAGCGTAGAGCGGATATGCTTTACACCTTGTATGGTAGCAATCGAATTTTCCATGATGATGGCAACATCATTTTCCAGTTGCTCAGGCGAAGCGCCCGGCAAGGCTGCATTAACGATAACTGTCGGCAGATCAAAATCAGGGAAATCCTGAACCTTCATGAAATTAAAACCGAAAATTCCCGCAATTGTCAGCAAACAAAACAGCATAATGGCCGGAATAGGATTTTTAATTGCCCAAGACGAAAAATTAAAACTCACGACGTTGTCCCTCAGTGCTTCCCGCAAGTGCATCCTTATTTGATGTTGTAACAATGCGTACAAGATCACCGTGCGCTAAAAACTCACCGCCACTTTTTATAATGTTTAACTGGCTAACTAAGCTGGCATTTATAGGGCGAGCAGTATCACCGTTGAAGAGCTCGAGAATTTCAATTTTGTCTGATTGACGTCTCCCCGTTTTCACCTTGTTCGCCACCACACGTTTACTGCTTGATACACTCATAATATAGCTGTAACCATCGCGCATCGTAATCGCGCTCTGCGGTAAGGTGTAAGCTGAAGTTTGTTTTATCTCTATGGCACCCTGGGTAAACATACCTTGTTTTAACTCGGTATTATCTGCGAGATCTACATAAACCAAAGCATTTCGTGTTTGAGGGTCTACGGTTGGTGACACAACCCGAACGACGCCTGTTTCCTTCTGTCCCGTCGGCGTAAAGAGTTTTGCCTGCAATCCGTTAGAAATCTGATGGAGATTTGCATCTGCTACTTCAGCACGCCACTCCAGTTTATTTCTCCGAATTAAACGGAACAACTCTTCGCCAGCCGGAAGCACTGCGCCTATAGTAGCCGTTCTCGACGTGATAACTCCTGCATCAGGAGCGCGCAATTGGGTTTGTGCCAGACGAATTTTTTGCACAGCTTCTGCTGCTTTTGCGGACGCCAGCCTCGCTTGCGCGGTTTGTTCAGCCGTTAAATACTGTTGAGTTTGTTGCTCAGACAAAGCCCTGCCTTTAACCAGGTGTCTGGCTCGTTGTGCGTTTTGTTTAGCCTCTTCAAGTGCTGCCTCAGCTTCACTTACAGCTGCCTGCTGCTGAGCCAGTTCTGCGCGAACCAATTCCGCATCAAATTCTGCAAGAATCTGACCCTGTTCGACCAAGTCCCCTATTTCGGCATGAATGCTTTTTAGACGCAAGCCCGTCGTTTCATTGCCAACACTGGATTCCTGCCAGGCCGCTATTTCCCCGTAAGCCTTTATTTCAGATGGCCAGGAATGTTCCTCTAGGCGAATGGTTTCAACCGATAGCACGGGGTTTTCGAGATTCTCGCCTGTCGCATTCGCTGCATATGTTAAAGGCGCCCATAGAGTTAAACCTAGGGACACCAGTGCTATTGAAAGCAAGATGCCAAACGCGAACATAAATGAAGATATTGTGTTACTGAACTTTCTATTTTTTGACATAGTAATTTTAAGTATCGGTGGGTTGTTATACCTATGATCGAATATCACGGTTCGGATCGTACACCCAGAATCAGCGTGTGATTGACTGGCAGTATTGATCAAAGAAACTTTCAAGAGCCTTACTGAAAATAGATTTTTGCTGTAAGTAGACAGTAAGTTGAATGCTCAGAAGCTACGCCTGTTTTCAACAATAACCGGAGTCTTCCATGCGAATTCAACCTTCCCCAAGTGCTGCTTCCCCACGATCAGCCACACCTGTTTGCACGTATCTGTTACGGCGGTTTAAACAGATGAGCATTGTGCTTAGCGCCTGTCTATCCCCTGTTGCCATGGCACAAAGCCCTGAAGACCACCATGAGCAGGACAAGGCTCGCTGGGGGATCGGCTTTGGCGTACTGAGCGAACAAAAGCCGATTGTGGATATCGATAGAACAGATATCGCGATACCGCTAATTTATTATGAAAATCAATATTTGCGGGTTTTTGGTCCAATTGTTGACATTAAACTACCAACTCTGACTTTGGGGGAGTCCCAGGAATTCAACATTTCGATAACGGCAGAATATGATTTTGGAGGCTATGACGACGATGACATTGAAGAGACTCCCATATTGCATGGCATGACCGAACGCAAAGGCGGCTTCTGGGCTGGCGCGAAATTCGAATGGAAAAATTCTTTAGTGGATTTCAATATGACGTGGCTGGATGAAGTAAGTGGTGACAGTAACGGCCAACAGTTTACGATCGGACTCGAGAAGAACCTGATGATTGGTCATCATCTCATGCTGAGTCCACGCATTTCTGCAACTTGGCAGAATGACGACTATATAGACTATTATTATGGAGTCCAGGCGCAAGAAGTACTTGTTGGTCGCGATGCATTTGCTGGTGAAGCCGGCACCAGTATCGAATATGGTGTTCGCAGCACTTTACTCTTAGATATGCAGATGAAACACTCAATTTTCCTGGACCTGGGGATAACGTATTTACCAGATGAAATCACCAATAGCCCTTTAATAGATAAAGACAGTACCGCAAGTGCCATGTTGGTTTACATGTACAGTTTTTAATGAATTGTGTTTAAACGAGTAATTCACGCTGTTACCCACGATAAATTGTTAACGAAAGAAAGCGCATGTATCGTATTTTGTTATTAGAAGATCATGAACGCCTGGCCACTTTGATCAGTAAGAAGCTGCATTCAGCGGGTATTGCGGTCGATACGTTTGATCGCATTGATCAGGCTCTGCAGGCTGTGTCACAGGTCGATTATCAGGCATTGATACTGGACCGAGGATTGCCCGATGGGGATGGTTTAAAACTGTTACATAAACTTCGCTCTTCAGGCGTTAGTATACCCTGCCTCATACTGACAGCTAGAGATGCCTTACATGATCGTATTGAAGGGCTGGACTCTGGTGCAGACGATTACCTGACAAAACCATTTGAAATGGATGAAATGTTAGCTCGCGTTCGCGCCTTGCTACGTCGTCCAGTGGTCAGCATATCACTTGATCCAGCATTTCGAGACGTGGTTATTCGACCTAACGCCAGTTTGATGTGTTGCGGCACTGAAAGTGTGTCTCTTGCTCCAGCCGAATTGCAAATCATATTACTACTGGTGCGCAAAGAAGGCGCTGTAGTGCGTCATAGCGCACTTGAAGCAGCAGGATGGGGACTGAGTGAAGCCGTTACGCCGAACGCTTTGGATGTTGCCATCCATAGATTGCGAAAAAAATTAGCGGCGGTTGATTCAAAATTGAAAATTGTAAACCTGAGAAACCTTGGATATGCGCTTCGTGAAGCCGGTATGGACCAGTAGTATTAGTTTTAAAGTGTTGCTGGCTTATCTAGTGGGTGTTGTTTTTAGCATTGTGATTATCGCTGCGCTGCTACTGTGGGTCATGGTGTATAAAAGCGGCTTTGTATCAGGCACTGATATCGCCGTTTCCACTCAAGACATGACGGAACACATCCGTTTTAATGATGCCGGGTTGCCCGTAGGCCTCGGTGATGATGAACAGGATATTGCCTGGGTATTTGAAAGTTTTAAACAGGAAGCCGCCTACCGGGTGCTGGATGTTAATGGGAACACTGTTCTCCAATCCTCTGCCGGTGACGAATTCTGGGAAAATGTGACCGACGTTAATACAGATTCACATTTTGAATTTATATATGATAATCACTTAATTTATGGCGCTACAGCTATCATACACCGAGACGAGAATACCTGGTTTCTTCAGTTTGCGGTGAGTGCTCGATTTTACAAGCTGGTACACAAGGTATTTGCTTTCCCTTTTATGGGTGCCGGCATAATTCTCTTCAGCCTGGTGTTATTTTTTGTCTTTGGGCTTTGTGCTTACTTCACACTGGGCTATACGCTCAAGCCTTTAAGGGAGGTCTCACAGGCGGCATCCGAAATCTCCTTGCGATCAATACATGAAAGACTTCCAATTGCACACGTTCCCAATGAACTGAAACCTTTAGTAGAAAGCTTTAATCTGATGCTTCATCGACTGGAAGCGGGTTATCGTATACAGCAGGATTTTCTGGCTACTGCCGCCCACGAATTGAAAACACCGCTGGCGTTAATACGTGCACAAATTGAAATGGCAGATCAGAGTGAAGAACAGGCGACGCTGTTAAACGATGTTTCCCATATGTCACGCCAGGTACAGCAACTGCTAATGTTGGCAGAAGTCAGTGAGGAGCATAATTATGCATTCGAATCGATTGGGATATCTGAAGTAGCGTCTGAAGTTGTGAGCTTCCTGCAACCCATGACGAAAAGTAATGGGATCAAGTTAAAAATTATTCAGCATGTCAACACACACTGGAATGCGGACAAATCTGCTTGTTTTGTATTACTGAAAAATCTTTTAGAGAATGCAATTCAACATGCCCCGCAACATTCCACCATTGAAATACACATAGACAACCAAATGATTCGAGTACGCGACTACGGCCCAGGTATTAGTGAAGAGAATTTACCCCATATTTTTGAACGCTTTTGGCGTGGTTCGCACCGACGGGATTATGGAGCAGGTCTGGGTCTGGCCATTTGTCATGAAATAGCCCAGACCCATGAGTGGCAATTAAATGCCGAAATCATGAACCCAGGCGTTCGCTTTAGTATCCGCCGGAACTTAAATCCTGACTAATTGACTGACAGAACACTAATTGGCCGCTGCTAGAGGCGAAAAACATACTGATTTTTCCTGTGTGTTCTTCGCCCTGCAATTATTGGATAACCAAGCGTGCATTCAGGTTTTGTACCGGCCGGTTGTTATGGTGCATTGCACTTGTGAATTGCTCAAGCTGCTTCCCACTCAGCGTTTTATGGTCTTTCATAACAATCCATTTTACACCTTCAGTACAAGGTGGTGTGGTGAGTGAACCATTAAAACGGTAATGCTGAGTTTTTCGTGGTAGTAAGTTTGCAACATCAAAATCAGCGCTGCCATGTTGATTTTCTAAGGTTTTCAAAACCTCTTCCAATTCCGGGTTTGTCTTCCCTTCTTCAAATAACACAGAAACTACCGCTATATTGTTATCTGCATCCGTATGAACAAGATGCATTTCCAAAGGATATTGCTTGCCATCAACTTTATTTTCGCTCGGCGTATGAAAATGAAACTGCTTCAGGTTATAAACTGTTCCGTCAACCTTTAAGCTACTTCCCGCGTGATAATTTGCCTGCACGGTATGGCCATTATTTATGACGGAATCGATGCCCTTGCCATAATGAAAGTCAGTATCTTTTAGCGCTGGGTGGGTACGAAAACTTTGCTTAACATTAATATCGATGGGGGATTGATTTTTACCAATACTGCACGCAATGTTTTCTTCGCCTAATTCACCCCAGTGTTCGGGACCGGTGCTGCCTTCATAGGTCCAATTCGAAGCAAAGGTAAAAGAAGCAAACCCAGTCATTAACAGTGCAGGCAGGATGTGTCCAAATTTGATTGTCATGATAATCTCTCTTAGTTCAATACGGTAAATCTCGCGATTACATCAGTAACGCGGAAGTGTTTTAGTGTTATGAAAGAAAGATTGAATCAGGTGGCCCACGGATATAACGAAAGGTCTCAGTAAGGTTCCCCGGCGCATTGGCGGAATGCCTTTCGTACCTGGGTAAGTTGAATACGTGAGTGAATATTTGAGCGCGAAGAAGTTTAGCGTTTTCTTCGCTATCATCTTCTATAGCTTCTTCGCCCTGTACGAATTTTATGAATAAGTATTCAAGCTCTTGATGGAGATCTTTACCATCTGTGCAAGCGAAAATAACCTCTGCTTGAACATGCTCAAGATAATTGATGGAATGAATACGGGCATCGGGTTGCGGAATAAACCAGATGGAGAGAAATAAAACTAAGAATGTGCTTGAAACGCGACTTCTGCGCATGAACAAATCAGTAACTATACGTTCGTAGATTAATTGTGGCTCATGTTGGGGCTATTTTTTATCTTTCAAGTTTTTAACTTTCAAGACATTAACTTTCTAGGTTAATGCGCGATTGGACAAAAAGAAGTGTTAAGAAGTTCAACTTCCTGAACTTCTTAGGTGGGTTACCAGATGCAGTCCCTTATTAAGATGAGAGCACAGATGAGAATATAGATGAGAGCTCAGATGAGACCAAAGATAAGAGCACAGATGTGATTAAAGCTTAAGCGACTACGTTTTTAACACAGGTAAGCCGGGCAGTTGTTATACTTTTCGTACAAAACCGCCCGTATTCCAGGCTAGAGGAGACTCACTCTGTGCGCTTTTTTTGCAGATCCACACAAACCTTATGCGAGTGCCTGCTTAACATAGTTTGGACGCAAAGGGATACGGCGAATAGGTTTACCCGTGGCATCATAAAATGCGCCTACGATTGAAGATGCAACCAGAGCATTTGCACTTTCGGAACCCTGACCATATATTTTAGCTGTTTTGTCTGGAGCAATTACGACTTTAACGGTTGGCACCTCCGCCATTTTCAAAATCGGATAGGAAAACCAGTCCATACTGGTTATTTTTCCTTTATCAAAAGCAACTTCTTCATGCAGCGTTTGAGAAACCCCCATTAAGCACCCTGCTTCTGCTTGCCGTTTAAGCTGCAAAGGATTTACGACAATTCCCGGGTCACACACTAGTGTAATCCGCTCCACTTTAACCACCCCGGAACTAGGATTTACGGTGATATGAGAGGCGCAAGCCCAGTAACCATTGTCTCGCAACATAATGGACACACCCCGCCCCCGCAGCTCTTGATCGCCATCAGATTTAGCCGTTTTGGCTGGTGACGGGCGAGTGTCCCACCCGGATTCATTGCGCAATGTTTCTAATATTGCTTTAAATCGCGGCTCTTTCACGTGCTCCATACGAAATTGCAAAGCATCTTTCCCCACCAGAGCGGCAGCCTCGTTCATGGCGGCCTCTCGTGGAAAGTTCTGCTGAAACTGAATAGGCGTACGCATAGAGTGGTCTCGCAGGCCTACACCTATCGGCGATTCGTGTTGCCCAATTTGAAACATACCGCGCCCGGTTTCCGCTACATTTTCCACTTGCTCATAGACCCAGGTATCCGCAATAAACAGCCCCGCGTTATGAACTCGAAACGGGTTATCGGGTGTTGGTGGTGAGATTGTATCGAGCCCAGCAAGAATTGCCCCAATTGGCCGGTCATCCTGCATGGGAGGCCCGGAGTGTACGGCCTGGTATGTAGCAATTTTGCCATCATCGCTTAATCCAATTCGAATATTGGAGTGCATGGCTGAGGATTGCGTTGACCATTGCATATCATCGTGGCGCATCCACTGCACCCTAACAGGAACTTTCAAAGTATGCGCCAGTATCGCCGCTTCGTCTTCTGAGCCGGCATTGCCACCATTAGAACGCCCGAAATGCCCTGGGCCGGCATAAGTTCTTATCACCACATTGTCTTCCTTTTCCCCCAGCATTTTGGCAATGGCCATACGTAAATACTGAGGATTCTGGCTGTGTGTATGTACTGTAATTACGCCTTTTTTTACTTCAGCCAGTGAAACTGTAGGGCCAATGGGGGCATGCTTGTGAAAGGGTACAAAATAATCGTGCTGTAAACTTTTAGCAGATTTTGCATTTACATCACCTTTGGTTGCGCCGCTTTTAATCGGTGGCACATCTGTCCATTTTTCCTTGGTTTTTAATTGTTCTTCCAGTCCTTCAGATGTCGGCAACCCTTCCCACTGTGTCCATTTTGTTGTCGAGCTTATTTCTCTAGCCGCTTTTACTGCTTCGTATTCATCTGAGGAGACAACGGCCACGAGATTTTTAACCACGACAACCTGCGTATTTGGGTATTTCGTTTTGTTTACCTTACCGGCCTCTATCAAAGTAGACCCCAAAGTTGCAGGGTGAATGACACGGGCGTGTAACATTCCTGGCACTTTAACATCTCCAACCCAGGTTGTTTCTCCAGAAACTTTTGGGCGGACAATGGGATTTTTAACGGGTTTTCCAACAATAGAGTATTCGCTTATCGCTTTTAACGGGGGCTCACCGTCAACCACCAGACCTCTAAACTCGGTCAGCTCACCCGACACTGGAATATCCAGGGATAAAGCTTGTTTAGACACCACATCACCGTAGCTTGTTTTTTTAGTGCCTGCGCTTATCACCCCGTTTTTGATCGTAACTTCTTCTTTTTTTACGCCAAATTTTTCAGCCGATAACGCTATCACCGCTTCTCGCGTGTATGCTGCGACCTTGCGAAGGTTCAGCACATTCGTGCGCAGCAGGCCAAATGTACCACCGCCATCAGGTGTACGGTCTGTATCCCCTGAAATCACAGAAGTGATAGATTCCACCGGAATACACAGTTCTTCAGCGACAATTTGACGATAAGCGGTGTAAATTGAACTTTGTCCAAAATCGCATTTTCCTGTTCGAATTACCACAGAGTTGTCGGCGTGAATTTCAATCCAGCTGGCCGGGAGTGTGGCATTGAGAGAATGTCCACTACTCTTGGTTTTCGCAAAACTCAACGTTGGATTCAGTGCAAGGGATACCATTAATGTGCCAGCCCCACCCAGAAACCCACGACGTGTCAACTTGGCCCCGTGAATATTCATGTCGGTTGGCGATACTTTAATTTTGTCCATGTCATCTTTTTGTTGAAGTTCACTCATGGCTCACCGCCTGTTTAAGATTAGAGGTTTTGCTTTCTGTAGCGATAATATCTGCAGCGCGATGGATGCCATCTTTGATAGCAGCGTAGGATGCGCATCGACACAGGTGCGGAGATGGACCGGAGCTTGTCATGGCAGTATTAATATCGTCATCGGACGGTCTGGGATTGCTCTCTAGTAACTCGGTGGCCTTGATCATCATGCCAAACTGGCAAATACCACATTGAGGCACTTGTTCGTCGACCCAGGCTTGCTGTACTGGATGCAAACGTTCGGAGTCATCTGGCAGATTTTTTTGCTTCTGCCATCGCGCGGGTAAACCTTCAACTGTAGTAATTTCTTTACCTACCAGAGACGCAAAGGGATAAATGCATGAGCGGATTTCCTCACCATCCATTAATACAGAACATGCTCCGCATTGCGCCAAGCCACATCCAAACTTTGGAGTCATGACGTTGAGTTCTCCACGTAAAACATACAGCAGTGGCGTGTCTGGCGAAGCATTCACTTTTCGCTTTTCACCGTTAATCATAAGAGTGGTCATAATGCTTCCTCCGTTACGGGATATTTAGGGCGTCGTCAATAAAGATGAGTTAATTGTATTTCCTGCTTATTATGTTTGAAATTTTAGTGTTTCTTCGATGGCAAAAAATGTCTGCCGTTGGGCAAATGGCTAAGGCCTTAATCCCTCCATCAATTTTCTCTATAGAGGTCAATATCCTTACTTGGAGATCTACCAAACAAACGGCTATATTCGCGGCTAAATTGTGACACACTGGAATATCCGACCTTATGGCAGGCACTACTGACATCCATCATCTGGGTGATCATGAAATTTCGCGCTTTCTGTAATCGTAAATGTTTCTGAAATTGTAATGGGCTCATTTCAGTGATCGACTTAAAATGGCTATGGAAGGATGATGCACTCATGCCGGAAATTTTAGCCAGCTCTTCTATTTTGATTGTTTCTGTATAGTTTTCTTTAATCCAGGAAATCGCGCGAGACACTTTGTGGGCATTTGAATCGGTTAAACCAATCTGTGCTATGAGCGGCCCTGCAGGACTCCGCAGCAACCGTATTAAAATTTCATCGACAACTAAGGGCACGAGTAAATCAGCATCTTCCTGGTGAATGACCAATTCCAACAGGCGAATTGCGGATTTCACAATTTTGGGATTACTGTCACCAAGATAAATCGCACGAGTATTTGCCGTTTTTGTCAGTCCATTAGGAAAAACTTTAAATATTAAATCTGCCATTCGCTTTGGATCAATATGGACGACCAAGCATAAATAAGGCTTTTCAGGTGAAGCATCTACATACTTAACACGAATTGGCACTTCCGCGGCATACACTGCCATTTTGGTCGCACCATATTGGTAAGAATCCTGAGCCAGTGTTACGCTTTTTGCTCCCTGCGCCGCAATACAGATGCCTGGAGCGCTTACAGCATGAATACTTTCACCTGTAACGTCCGAACATTTCGCAACATGTGCATCCGGAACCGGCAGCGGTGTATTCCCATCATGAATAGCAAAACGAGACAAGAGTTGGGCAAGTTTATTAAGATCCTGCTGCTCAGGAGAATAATCATCATCCCCGACTACAGTAAACTTTGAAATGTTGGATGTTGTGTGTGACATGCAGAGTACCGTTTTCGCTTTGCCAGTATGGATGACCCAAAACAGATGTAAATTAAGGTTAATTTCACCGTAAGACGTGAATCACCGCTCACCGTTATATTGTGTATTGCTAACTTTTTCTTTCCATTCCACATTCGCGCCATTTTTATCACCAGTAATAACCAAGTGCGTCATTGCGCTTTCCGGCCCAGCCCCATGCCAATGTTTGATGCCCGGTGGACACCAAACAACATCGCCTTGTTTGATCTCTTTAACTTCTCCACTCCACTCTCCGAGTCGTCCTTGACCCGAAGTTACAACAATATGCTGGCCAGCCGGATGTATATGCCAGGCAGATCGAGCCCCCGGAGAAAACGTCACATAGGCGCCAGAAAACCGTGCTGTATTGTTGGCAGGAAATAACCTTTCCACCAGAACCTGACCAGTAAAAAGTGCATCAGTTCCCGTTACAGTTTGACGTGTCTCCGAGCGAAGGATTTCCTGTTTGGCAGATGGCGTTGTGTTTAAGCTGGAGTTAGCCATCACCAGGTTTGTACTGGTGAATATGCCTGCCACCACGGAAGCCAATAATAGAATTGAACGCACTACCTTTCCCCGTTTTTGGCCGCAGGCCAAACCTAATATCTTCTCGCGGGTATTAATGTCGAATACCAGACAAGTCATTTCGTCCCCCTTAAAAGCCAGTTTAAATTACATAGTAAATAAGCATATCTCTAACGCATCATTCGGCAGCTTTATCTAAAGACGCCATATCAATGACAAAACGATAACGTACGTCGGACGTTTGCATTCGATCGAATGCTTGATTGATTTCATCCATGCGTATCATTTCACAATCAGGTAGCACATTTTTTTCGGCACAAAACTCCAATAACTCCTGAGTCTGAGGTATTCCCCCGATAAGTGAACCGGAGATTCTTCGGCGGCCGAAGATCATCGGAACCGTTGTAGGTTCAGCTATTGGGCCGACCTGTCCTACCATTACCAGGGTTCCATCGATATCGAGAAGCGGCACATAAGGATTTACATCGTGCTTTACCGGAACCGTGTCAATAATCAACTTAAAAGTATTGATAGACGCTTCCATCATTTTTTCATTGGTAGAAATAATAACGGCATTAGCTCCAAGTGCTTCTGCATCTGCTATTTTTTCCTCGGTCCGACTAAATACTGTTACATGAGCACCCATGGCCGCAGCCAACTTTACCGCCATATGCCCCAAACCACCCAGCCCTACCACGCCGACCTTATCCCCCGCTTGAATATCCCAGGTTTTTAAAGGTGAATAGGTCGTAATGCCTGCGCATAGAATAGGTGCTGTTTTCGCTAAATCCAGGTTAGCGGGTATCCCGAGGACAAACTCTTCTCTAACCACGATATGTTTTGAATAACCGCCCTGAGTGACATCTCCTGATATTCGATCGGGAAAACCGTACGTACCAGTGAATCCGTGACGACAGTACTGTTCCTGCCCATCATGGCATTGGTCGCAATCCTGACAGCTGTCTACCATACAACCCACAGCGACCTTGTCTCCTACCTTAAATCTAGTCACATCACTGCCGATTTCGATAACTTTTCCGACAATCTCGTGCCCTGGCACCACTGGATATTGCGCCCCACCCCAATCATTTCGTGCAGTGTGCAGATCGGAATGACATACTCCGCAGTAAAGAATTTCAATGGAAATGTCATTTGAACGTATATCACGTCGCTCAAAGTGATAAGGTTTTAATGCACTTTCGGGAGAGTTTGCAGCATAGCCAAGCGTTTTCATTCGGAATTCCTCACCGTTTTCTATCATATTTAGCCTGATATTGTATTAACAGACGGCTTGCATGGCTTGCCTATAGCTACTAGAGTTTTGCCTAATTTTACGAATAGGTCAGAATTGCTTTTTGCTGAGTGAAATTCTCGCTTCCCTCTCGTTTCTCTGATGCATCTTTGACACATCAATATTTTTATTAAAATCAGTGGGTTAGAGGGATATCTTCGTGAAGATGTACATCCAATATCACTAAGAAGAGTTTCATGTCAAAACAGGATCTTTGACTTCAATTGATTAAAAATCCAAGGCGGGTCATTTTCCATTTTATCTTTTAATTTTATCTCTCCACTTCAGCTTTCCATTCCATTTACCCGTTTAGTTTTCTTTGCTGTATTTTCATACAATCAGTTTCAGTATCTTTTGTGTCAGGACATTGAAGCGCTTCATGGTTTTTTCTACGCCGCTACCCTGATCCTTTTCTCTCAATCGGTTCTGCCAGTTTATGTTTTTTTCCGACAAATACGAACTAAACTTCTGCTGAAATGGGAGCACCAGACCAAATACCTGAAAATCACTTTTGATACACTGACCACATGCTGCAAAGCTTTGAATAATTGCCTGCACTCCTTTCTACTATTTCTCTGGAGACTACTAGCTTTTTCAATCGGCTTTCCATTTCTATTATTTAAAATAAAATCAGCAGAAAAACTTAACACGTCATTTTTTTGATTCAGAATCCACTGCTTTGGATTTACATGAAAAGCTTTAGAGTTATGCGTCACAATGCCATTTTATTTGCGGACATTAGGTTTTTTTAAAACACTTTATCTTAGATGCTAATGAAGTAAAGAATATTGAGCATGTCATTTATGTCAGCTATATTGACATTTCGCGGTGATGAATATCATAAAGTCCCTATCACCTTCTCTACTTTGTAGAAAATTCAAAAAAGTAAAGAGCGTGTTATTTCTGCTCGCTTCTCCTTTTATTCCTAATAAATTTACTAGTAGCTAAAAATGAATAGCTCTGGCCGTGAATGTGATTAATATGGCGAACTCTTCTTTCACAACAGGAAAATACATTGCACCCTATATTATTCAGGAAAAAATAGGCGAAGGAGGATTTGGTCTTGTATACCGTGCGTTGAATGAGGTCACAGGGCAAAGCGTTGCGATAAAAGAAATGACAGTCGCCAGAGAATTCAGTCCGGAAAAACGTAAGCGTTACCAGGACAGGTTTGAACGAGAAGCCTGGCTAAGCAGCCGATTACAGCACCCCAATATTGTCCGTTTGCTTGATAAAGGCCGATTAGGCGAGAACACCCTCTATGCCGTATTCGAATATATAGAAGGTATTACCTTAAAGACACGTCTTTTAGAATCCGGAGCACTTTCCGCCCTTCAGTCTGCAGAAATTATGACTCAAGTCCTGGATGCTCTGGTCCACGCACATAAGCTTGGCGTAATACACCGGGATATCAAACCCGCGAACATCATGCTTGTTAACACAGGCGCAAAGACTCATGTAAAGATACTGGACTTTGGTATTGGCGCATTAACAAATGAATTCAAGCACGCACATTATCACAGCCTGACCCTGACTCAGGAAACTTTGGGCACTCCGTCATACAGTGCGCCAGAGCAGCTGCGAGGCGAGCCGCCCTCACCAAAATCTGACTTGTATGTCTGGGCGCTGGTATTTTTGGAGTGTTTAACCGGTGTTCCGGCAGTAACGGGAAGCAGTCTTGCATCTGTATTCCAAAAACAGCTCAACCCTACCAATATTCCTTTGCCCGCAGCTATTGCTGGCCATCCTGTTTCGGTACTTTTAAGACGCTTACTAAATAAAAATGTAAATGAACGAATGGGAGATACGCTTGAAGTTTACAATGCTTTCACACAAGTTCATTTTTCAGATCTGGTCGGAACAATCACTCACGGTACCAGTAATTCAGATTCCTCCATGCGGCGGACCGGCGTAAATGAAGCCGAGACGCTACATGGAGACGCGTCACTACTAAGATCAAAAGTTTCTGAGAAAAAGCAAATTACCGTTATGTGTGTTCGACTGAATGTAAGGATAGCGCCAGAAAGCGAGCACCAAAACGCTCCCGACATGGAAGTGGTTCAAACACTGTACCAGGATCAGAAATTACAGTGTGTAGACATAGTATTACGCTTTGGTGCAACCCACATAGGCTCCCTCGGCGATACTTTACTATTTTACTTTGGGTATCCAAGTGCCAGCGAAAATGACGGAAGATTATGTGCAAGGGCAGCCCTGGAGTTACTCAGCCAGACAAACAAACGCAGCTCGTTACTTCAAGTTTCACAAGGCACAACAACCCAGGTCCACGTGGGCATTCACACAGGTATAGTCACCGTACATCCGGACACATTACCGGATGGTGATACTCCTGATATCGCCATGGCATTGGCACGCCTGGCTGGTAAAAACCAGATACTTTGCTCAAACACAACGCAAAACTTGCTCGCCAGTCATCTTGAATTTAAAGAACCTGCAGTACATAAACTTGGAATGAAATCCGAGTCTGTACCTGTGTTTGAAATGATAGGCGAACGCATGGTAGAAGCCCTTGGTTTTCTGCGTGCCAACCAACGCAATCACCTGTTTGTCGGCAGAGAAAAGGAAATAAATGCACTAGAAGCATTGAACGATAAAAACAATACTGACAACATAGCAATTATTACTGGTGAAGCAGGTATCGGAAAATCTCGGCTGTTAAATGAATTTAGACGTCGAGCCAACTTCCCCCTGGAAATGATTGCTCAGTGTCTTCCTGAACACGAAAACTACGCCCTATTCCCGGTACTGGAACTCATCAAACGCCAATACTCACTCCTAGCTCTCTCAAATGAAGACGCCATCGAAAGACTAAGGGGCGGCCTTAGCAATTACGGCGAACACGACCTTAACAGCGCCCTGGCACTTTTGAGTATATGGCTTAATATTGAATGTCCATATACACTTCCGTCACCAGCGAACTCCCCTGACCAACAAAAACAGCAGCTTTTCGCACTGCTGACACATTTACTGTGTTCCAGCTTAAATACCTGCAACGCCAAAGCAATGCTGTTTATCTTCGAGGATATGCACTGGTCAGACCCGACAACGCGTGAATTTCTGACATTCTTTTTAAACAGCGAACCATTCAAAAACACACACCACATTGCTCTTTTAACCAGTCGAGAGTTACTGCAATCACTGAACCTTTTAGAGCGTTGCCACAGGATAGAATTGAAAAATTTTGATAACTCTTCAATGGATGCCTTTATCTCTCTGCTATTTGGTGACATGAATGTATCCTCTAATGTCAACTATTTGATCAAAAACAGAACTGACGGTATACCTTTGTTTATTGAAGAGTTAGTGAACATGCTTAACTCACGAAAACTAGTACACCACATCAATGGCCAAATCAATTTCGTTAATGATACCAGCGTAGAAGACATCCCCAACAACTTAAAGGACTCCCTGCAACAAAAACTTGACCGGTTAAGTGGTGCTAAAGAAACCGCGCAACTGGCTTCGAGTATTGGTCGAGAATTTAATTATCAACTACTTCTGCAAAGCGCTACGCAGGACGAAGCAAAAATCCAGGCCGACTTAAATGAGCTGATATCACACGACTTGGTATTTATCCAAAGAAAGGTCCATGGTGACTCCTACATATTCAAGCACGCGCTGGTAAGAGATGCAGCATATGAAAGCATGTTGAAAAGCAGAAGAATAGAATGTCATTCACTTATTGCTAGCGCGATGGAAGCTAGAGGTCAACAATATCAACAGAATAATGCCGCCATGCTCGCCTACCACTGGGGAGAGGCTGAAAACTTTGACAAGGCAATAGTTTACGGTGAAAAATCCGCAAATGCTGCACTACAACGTTCAGCAGCGAATGAAGCAATTGCCCAAGGATTGAAAATTCAAGGGTGGATACACTCCTTGGCCACTGAAAAGCAAACAGAATTATTGCTGCGAAACTACAGTTTGTTAACCTCCGCCTACATGGAAAATAAAGGTTGGGGATCGGCTGAAGTCCTAAAATATTCACGGGCTTCATTAGATCTATTGAAAAGCAGCAAGCATTATGACGAGCTGGTCTCTCATTTATGGTGGCAAATGCTAAATGGCATAGTCAGTGGTCGCCGCCAAACCCTCGATAAAACTATAACCGAAATGACTGCGCTAATAGGGAGAGTCTCCCCCATTAATTGCGCCGCAATTAAATGCGTTGAAGGCTTTTATCTCTTTACTGAGGGTGATCGCCCCAATAGTATTTCTTCGTTGCTAGACGCAATATCGTACTTTTTAGAGGCAAAAGACGAGAAACATGAACAAACATTCGGCTTCAACATTCAAGTATTTGCAAAGGCCACCCTGGCACGGGCCTATGCTGACCAATGCAATGATACTCGTTCACGTCAGTTAGCCGCGGAAGCCATAAATGAAGCAAAAACTCTGGAGCACATCCCTTCGATAGGAATTTCTTTGATGTATTCTGGTTTAGTCCACCAGCAATACCAAAATAAGCCTGAAGTCCGCAAAGTTGCTACAGATTTAATTACGCTATCCCAGAAGTTCAATTTACCAATCTATCTAAATTTCGGGAAAATGCTCTATGACTGGGCTACCAATAACACATCTAGATCACAAGATATTTTATCCACACTGAAAACGGCTGGATCTCGTCACGGGCTGGGACATTTCCAGTCATTCTATGCCGAAACACACGCACACCTTGGCGATTTTCAATCTGCATTAAACAAAATAGACGAGTGCATTTCGTTGGATTCAGACATCAAAGAAGGAAATTATCTCGCCTTTCTTTGGTATAAAAAGGCGCAATACGCCTATCAAGTAAAAGGAAGCCATTCCTCGCTATTTATGGAGTCTTTTGAAAAATCTCAACATTACGCAGAAGAACAAGGTGTGACCTTCATATTACAGCGGTTACTTCAAGATTTCGATCAATCCAACATTTCTGAACAGCGGGGTTAAACAATGAGCAAGCCTGACTCAATGATAAGCACTGACAATGTTTTAATGGACTTGAGACTTGTGATACTAAGAGCAATTGCAGATGTATGGGAAGATGAAGCTTCAGGACTTCCTAGTACCTTATTACAAGACTTATACCGCGAACTGGATGGCAATTCGAACCTCAACATGTTTCCCAACATCGATGTTAAAGGGCTGCTGGAAAAGCACTTAGACTTAGAAAACCATTTACAAACCCCTGAAAAACGAAGCTTGCGAGATTACCTAACGAAAGCCCCATTTTGGCTTTTAAGAATGTATTTCAGATACCGCTATGACTACCACATTCCATTCTCAAATTTTAGCGTTTATTTTATAGAAGGAAGTGCCATCTGGAATAAATTTGGTGACGACAGTTGGACAAAACCCGAAAACGAGACAATAACTATCACCTTGCCTATGTGCGAAGACGAATGGGGCGAATATCAAAAAACCGCACGTTTAATGGAGTATTACACCTATTTCCCAAATCTATTTGGCTCTACCCAGCATGAACCACCAAATTTTAACACCCAAGAGAATTTGAGTTTTCAAAGAAATAACAGTCATACCAACATGAAGGGTAATGATTACAATTTAGGTGTATCGGAAGATACCTTTCTGAGCTTCGGCGCCGTTGTAAGTAAAATGATTGCGGTGGCCTGGAATAATGACCTGTTTCGAAAGACTATTGATTATGACGCAAGGCTTGAAGCCTATACCACTGAATTGAATACCACAAATAATGAGGGAGTTTTAAATAACCATGAATTCCAGGAATTCGAACGGCAATATTTCACTGAGATGGACCATATTCTAAAAACACATTATGAGTTTGATTTTCCTTGGGCATTTAACATTAAGTTTGTTTTTGCTGAAAAATTTCAGCATCAGGCAGACAACGAATTGCCTGAATCCAATGAAGCTACATTATTCACAAACCGCCGAAACACGTCCAGATTATCTTTCTGGACAAAAGATACAAACGACAAAAATATAAATGATAACGAAACGAACCACTGGCGATGGCGTTGGAAAGACAACCAAAACGGCTTATATTTAATAAGAAATAGCGTTTCTCTGGAAATACCTCTCACCCCATCGTCCAAACACGAAAACGTCAGTCTGGCCCTTGCTCGGTACAATGCTATAGGTCCAGCTTATCCTTTCACCTGTTCTTAATGAATATGATTAACTTCAAGCTTGACTGGCATCCGCGCTTTAAACATTGTGACCTTAAAACCCTGGGCACACTATTGTTAGCTGAAGATGCTGAATATATCATTCCACGAGCCGAATATAACGCCATTTCACAGGCCGTCCTTTCCAGAGGAAAGCTATCGGATTATGTATTTCAGGCACGAGACACGCAAGAACAAATAAAAAGATTAAAGCGAATAGATGAATTAAGAGAAAATGAAATATTAATTGGTCAAGAACATGGTTCGAACTCGCTTTATAAATACAAGCCAGCACCCGAATACAGAAGTACCGCCTCCGAGCCATATAATATTACAGATGTTTCCTTCGCCGACCACTTTACAATAGCGAAATTAGATGTTTTTAGCTTGAGCTTCGCAACTGAGACAAATGTAGAGGCAAACCGGGAAGCCGACCAGAAAACTTCGCCAACATTATTCAATGCACTCACTGCTTGCGTACAACATCTGTCGCTCGTGGACACCTTGGTGCTTACCGATGACTATTTAGATCGTCGTTTAATAGCGTTTCACACGCAATTTAAACGAGAAAAAAGACACTGGATATTGCTAAAAGTCAGCGGTCTGCACCATTACATGGCTGAATTTGACTATAGCAATGAAAAAGGCGCAGATAAAAGTGCCGAGAAACAAGCATGCTACTTATGCTTACGCACGAGAATTGAAAAAAATAGTCCAGTACGTGAATGGTACAAACGATACTGTAAGGCAGATTTCCCTTGTGGCTTCCCAGTGTTAATTGACGAACACGAAAGCGCTGCCACCCTCTCCTCACTTACCGAATATAGCGCGTTCACCCAGAAAGCAACACGAGAACACCGGCTTCATCACTGGCAAAAAGGTGTACATACATCGCATCTCATTGTACATCTTCCACAATGCCCAGATTGCGGAGAGACTAACTCCGAATTAACAAGATCTCAAAAACCAACACAGCTGCAAGATGTAACCAAAGTCGACGATGATGATGGAGGCTACCGACATTGTGATAGGCAGAAATACTTATCACACTTGGAACCTTTAGTCGATCCGGTCACAGGGCTGATCAGTCAGCTTGAACAATTAAATACCACAAATTCGCCGCACTCTCTCACTGTTTTCCAAGCGGCTTACCTCCAAAATTCCTATCAATTTGACCAGTTAAACTCTGATACATTTGTGCAACTATCGCTTGGCAAAGGAATTTCTAAAACTCAAGCAAAACTAAGTGCGCTCGGAGAAGCAATTGAACGATTGGCAGCGCAATATTGTGGTGATGAAGAAATTATCCGCGCGGCTGTGTCTGAGACGCGCTTGCGATGTTTAACGCCTTGTAAATTGAACCCGTTCAGTCCAACGCAATATCGTGACTTCAGCAGGCACAACAACGCCAGCACCAAGCGTCCGCAGTGGGTCAAACCGTTTAACAAGGACACGTCAATACACTGGGTTTCGGGCTGGTCATTAACACACAATGAAAACGTATATATTCCAGCAGCTCACTGCCTGGCAAATACTCCTTTTCCTGACCATGTATTTTCGGTGTATACACATAACGGCAACGCATCAGGAGCAACTCAAGAAGAAGCTATATTACAAGCAGCTTTGGAACTTATCGAACGCGATGCAGCCGCAATATGGTGGTACAACCAAATCCCCTGTCCGGGCATTTCAAAAGAAATAATTAACGAAAGCACACTAAATACCATTCACAACACGCTGTCACCGGACTGGGAGTACTGGGTGCTCGACATCACCAATGATATAGCGATTCCCTGTTGCGTGGCCGTAGGAAGGCATATTGAGCAAGGCGGTATGGTCATGGGTTTTGGTGCTCACCTCGATCCTGCAATCGCAGCGACACGTGCCTTAACTGAAATGTACCAGCTTATCGTGGTACAAGACAAAGTTAGTGGACCTTTTGATTTTAACCAAATAGAACCTCATCCACATTTGTTTGCAAAACGAAACAGCGACATAAAAAGAACAGAAGATTTCCCTTTGATACAAAATACCAACATCAAGGATGACATTCTGTATGTAATGGAGAAGCTTCATCAACAGAATCTCGAAGTCTGTGTATATGATTATTCTCGATGTGACATTCCAATGGTGACGTTGAAAGTTATTGTTCCGGGTCTGTGCCATTTCTGGCCGCAGTATGGCAACCCGAGATTATTCAATGTCCCGGTTAAACAAAAATGGCTATCCAAAGCCTTGCTTGAATCTGAACTCAATCCTTTGGAGCTTTACTTGTAAATGAGCCAGCCTTACATTTCCAAAAAGCGAATATTATTATGCGGTACGCGCTATGGGCAAAGTTATCTCCCGGCAATATTCCAGTCCAACAACCTTGAACTGGTCGGTGTGCTGGCCAAAGGCAGTGATCGATCCATACGAATTGCTGAACAGTGCGGCATCCCATTTTATTCAAATGTAAAGGATATTGATCAAGCGATTGACATTGCCTGCGTTGCTCTGCGTGAAGACATTGCGATTCCCATAGCGCAAGTACTTATTTCCCATGGATGCGATATTCTTATTGAACACCCGGTCAGTCGAAACGGGATTGAGACACTTCAAAAACAAGCTCGACAAGCAGGAAAAAACATTCACATCAATACACACTTTCCCAACCTGCCTTTTGTTACTCAATTCATAGAGCGCTGCCGAGAGCAAACATCCCATCAACCACCACTCCTTATTCAATTGCATTGTAATAGTCGTACGTTATTCTCAGCGCTTGACATCCTCATGCGGTGTTTTGGAGAGATAACCGTATCGGAATTTCAAATCACAGACCTTGAACACTATAAAATGTGTTGTTTTAAGCTTAACAACATTACGGCTATATTGATTTATCAGCACTGGCGGTTTGAGATTGATGATAGTGCTGATGCTCCTCTTGGCCATCAATTTACCATTGTTTACCCAGGCGGAACCTTAAGTTTACCTTCGACTTTCTCGCCACTGGTGTGGTCTGCCACGGTTTCACCAATCACGCCTTTAAATCAACTTGTCAGCACTTCTGAGGATATCCAGATTGATGTATCCACTATTGTTCATTGGCGAAAGATTGCAAACCAGAAAGCATTGCAAGAGCTTTGCACTGATGGGGAAGAAAAAGACAGGCCATCACAACTTCAAAGCGACTATACAATGCATTTGTGCACGCTATGGAGTGAATTATTTGAACAACTTGGATTTCAAGAATGCTCTCAAACTTAAAGCGCATTTGCATTCTTAAATGTGTAATTTATTAACGCTGAATAATCAACATATTCAAGGAGATTCTGTGGCAACGCTTGTTAATTCGCATTCCAAGCAAACTGTAATATTACGTACAAACCACACATTTGGTCGCAATGCTGAAGGAAATACCACTGTTTTACACAGCCTGAGCGCGTCGCGAAATCATGCTTCTATCGTATGGGATGGTGAGAGCTGGCGAATAAAGGATATCAGCAGCAATGGCACTTTTATTGATGGAAATATTATCGCAAAAGGCCATTTCATTCCTCTGTCTCTGCATGCAAGTATTCAATTCGGAATAGCACAGAGTGAAAGCTGGGAAGTAACAAATTTAGACCCGCCAGTAACCGGGTTAATTCCAGCCAATAACACGGGAGAAATTATTCCACTGCATGACGTTTTTATTTTACCCATTGAAAGCCAGGAAATCATGGTGAATTTAGGGGAAGATGGACGATGGTTATGCACGACTGAGCAGCAAGCTGCGGAGCTGCACTCCGGGGACATGCTCGGTGGGAACGGCTCGTTCTGGTATTTTGTGGATGCACGACCAAGTGAAGCGACAGCAATCCATACCGATCCTCCCCCTAACAATATTCAGTTTCAGTTTTTTGTAAGCCGAAACGAGGAGCATGTCACGTTAAAGCTGGTCTCCAATAACCGCGTGATAGATCTTGGCGAACGTAATCACCATTATTTATTGCTTTTATTGGCTCGACAACGTGTTGAAGACCTTAAACAACATTACCCGGAGGCAGAGCAAGGCTGGATTAAAAAAGATCTACTGGTAAAAATGATGGGAATGGCCGAACAACATATCAACATTCATATTCACCGCTTTCGCAAACAGGTCAGCAGTGACGCGGCGCAACCGTCAATGTTGCATCAGGTTATCGAGCGCCGTCCTGGTGAACTGAGATTTGCTTACAGTGATATTCTGATAGAAGGTGGTATTAGCGCTTTTCAGTGACAATAGCCTTAAATCAAAGATGAGTGTTAGCAATTGGCAAAACAGCTCAAATAAGCTTGAGTTTCTTCAGAATTTCTTCTGGCGGGCCATCAAAATTGGCCATAGGTTTATTCCCGATAAATCCGATGTCTGCCATGCCCTGCTCAGTACTGTAAAATGCCGTAGCTGTTAGATCGCGTACTTTTGCAAAAAATCGGGCGGGCGATCGAAACTCTGCCTTCGCCGTTTCTTCCCAGCTTATATCATCGAATATCGCTTTTTGCTGTGATTCTTTTAGCGCTAAAAAAGACTTGTCATAACGCCGTTGTGATTCACTGTTAATCCAAATCAAGCCTCCGCGAACGGTTATGCAGTCCTGCTGACACCATTCATAAGGTGCGCTTACATATTCATTTATATAATGATGCGCCCCCAAGCTCCCTGCACTTGGCGATTTGCTGTCCTCTGGAATAATTAAATTACACATTTGCTGTAATATGGCCAGCTCTTCTTGCGAAAGCACCATATCCCACGCGATATTGGGGTGATGTAAATCCGGGTCACTAAGTGAACCTGTTGGGCCCTTATGGGGAACAGAACGTTTTACTGACGGAGACTTTTGTGCCCCGTCTTTGGCAAGCGTCCCATCGGAATAACCGACTAATGGCAATGCTGCAGTGGAAGCAATTAATTTTAAGGTGTCACGTCGACCGATACGTATTTTTTCATCACTCATACGAGATTCCTCTTTTTAAACTGCTCTACAATATAATCACTCGTTCGCCAGGCGAGCGCCATAATAGTAAGGGTTGGGTTTTTATCCGCGTTAGACACAAAAGGAGCCCCATCAGCAACAAACAGATTTGGCACTTCCCACGATTGGCAGTACTGATTTAACACCGAGTTGCTTGCTTTACTCCCCATTTTTGTCGTACCCACCTCATGAATTATCACACCACCATCCGCTATGGCATCTTCACCGTTTTCATGCACGGTACCCATGATATTCCCTCCCATTTCACCAATAATATGCGCAAATGTTTGCTGCATATGGCGAGCCTGATTTATTTCATGCTTGCTCCATTTCCAGTGAAATTTCAGAACCGGTATACCCCATTGGTCTACTTGTTGCGAATCAATTTCACAGTAGCTGTCGTCATTGGGAATCATTTCTCCACGCCCCGCAAAATAGATAAATGATCCGTAGTAGCGCCGACAAGCCTCTTTAAAATTGTTGCCATATGCCCCTTTGGTAAATTTCTCCAGGCCTGCAAACGCACCTGAACCGGGCATATCACGACCACCACCAAATTCAATATGATACCCTCGCGCGAAATCCAGCTCACCGCGTAGTTGCTCTTTGTAGAGCCACCAGGGCATGTACATGTGCATAGCGGAGGCACCATCTTCATTGTGTGCAGGTAGATTTTCGAGTGCAGGAATTTGTGCTCCTAAACCTGCACCAACAGTATCCATAAGATATTTTCCAACCAGACCCGATGCATTGCCTATACCTTCAGGGTGATATTTACTTTTTGAATTGAGTAGAATTCTTGCGGTTTCGGCGGCACTTGCAGCAACGACTACAACTTTCGCTTTCGCGTATTCTTCAATGCGTGTTCGCTTGTTAATATAGTGAACACCAGTAGCATTTCCCTTTTTATCTACGGTCACTTCTCTAACCATTGCGTCAGTAATGATATCGAGATTGCCAGTTTTCAATGCAGGTGGAATCAATACCGTAGTTGATTGAAAATTTGCTTTAATCGAACAACCTCTTCCACACGGCGTGGCCCAAAAGCATGGGGAGCGTTCTTTCATTGACTCTCGCGTAACACGCTGTGCCAACGGATTATTTGGGTGTAACTGCTGAGGAATGTTTTCGTAATCCTGTTTCTCTGAAAGAATTGCAATATGTGAGGGGATGACTGGAATTTCGAGTTTATCGCACGCTTTTTTTGTTAATAGCTCATAGGCTCTGGGTTTCGGTGGCGGCTGCAAACACCCTGGAGATGAATCCGGCGTATTTTCCAAACCCTCATTGCTGCCAAACACACCGATAAGCTTTTCGGTTTTATCATAATATGGCGATAGATCCTGATAGGATATGGGCCAATCAAAACCCAATCCATCACGGGTATATGGCTTAAAGTCATATTCACCCATACGCAGCGAGATGCGACCCCAGTGATTAGTGCGTCCTCCCAGCATTCTCGCACGCCACCAGCGAAATCGCTGTCCACGTTCATTCGCAGATTGAACGTAGGGCTCACCGGGAACCTCCCAACCGCCATCTACCGTTGCATCATAATAACCAAACGGTTTTTCTGGCGTACCGCCTCCTCGTAATGGTGCATCTTTATTCAAATTAAACATAGGAGTTTCTGTGACGGGATCATAATCGCGCCCCGCTTCAATCATCAACACTTTGAGACCAGCGGTGCTCAACACATAGGCGGCCATACCTCCACCAGCTCCAGATCCTACAATCAATGCGTCGTATTCTTTATCTGTCTTGCTGCTCCCACCTTGGCCTTTCCCCATCGTGAGCTCTCCTAAGGTTTTATTTGATAGTTATTCTTATTTTTTGCTGCAAACTATTTTGTTCACACAACCATATAGAAACGAAAGTAATTCCTGAGATAAGTAGTGGATTCGCAATCACAACTCTCGTATTTTTATATTTTTGAACCACACTTTATTCCCGTGATCTTGCAGCCCTATACGTCCTGACTGTGTTTTTGCGAACTTCTCGGCATTGGCAAATTTACTCGCTGAAACTTGCTTCGTCCAAACATCAGAGCCAATGTCGAAAGCCACTACTTTCACTCCATTTAACCAATGTTCAACATAATTATTCTTCACCACAATTCGTGTTGTATTGTAGGTTAGCGGCGGGTTTATCACCTTCGCATTTGGCGGAATCACATCAAATACACTTCCGGCACTATGGCTTTGTCTGGATAAACCTGGGTGATTTTGATCATCGAGAATCTGATACTCCAATCCGCTCATCCAGGCTATGCCTGCCCCGTCAGCAACTCGATAAAAAATCCCACTATTCCCCTTGGCTGATATTTTCCAATCCAACACCAGCTCAAAGTTTTCATAACTTTCTTTAGTTAAGATGTCACCACCACCTTCTCCAGTTAAAACTAACTCTTTATTTACTACTTGCCACTTCTTCCCCACCGGGCCACCCTCAAGGTTGGTCCAGGCTTGCATGGAAGAGCCATCAAAGAGCGTTACCCAGTCACTGGTCTCAACGACTTTCGCAGCACTACTATCGGATGTATTATTGTTTGATGCTTGACCACTAGCACAAGCAAGAAGTATGGAGGACAAAATAACAACAACAGAACGAGGAAGGAAAGCGCGGAAGTGAGAAGAATAGAGATGCAGCATATGATCAATAACCGTTTTTATTATGTGGAATAAAAACGAAAGTACGCCTGGTCTCCGTTTCTGTCAAGGATTTGCGGATAATGCTCCTTCAGCTAATTAGAATTATTGAATGCAATACGGTATAAACATCATCTTGGCGCCTTTTGCAATTTATTTATAAGCCGCCAGCAAAGTCTCCTTTTTCTCATCACCCGAACAACGACTCAGCTTAGAGAATTTAAATTTTGATAAGAACGCCAGCGTTCATTTGATACTGAATCCATGTATCCCCTTCCACAGCAAAGCTGCAATTCGCATTCTCACAAAATATTGAGGTGTTTTCTTCAACCAGGGTTGCGAGTAATCGAGCTTCGATACGCAGAGCAATACGCTTTGAAAAATCCATCTTCAGTCCCCCTACTATGGAACCCGAAACGAAAGAATCCGAATGTCCATTGGAACTTTTATATTCACTTAATCCTGCAGTCAAACCAAAAAAAGGTCTTACATATTTATTCGGATCAAAGCCGTAAGTTCCACCTATGTGATAATGAGTTGCGTCAATATCCAACTCTATCTGCTCTCCTGAACTATCCAGAGTTAGCTGGTGATTCGTTTGCGCAACCAGAAATTCATAATGGTTGTCACCTCCGCCATAATTCGCCTGCTGGAACAGATTCAATATAATCAACGCCGAACGAGCCGAGTTAGCACGAATTGCATCGGTGTCCTCAGAATTTTCTGCAAATGCCGGATCACGAGTAGACACCACGCCACCGAGTAGACTAATCTCGATGTCGCTACTATCACTCTTCACAATATGGCTTTCTGAAGCGAAAACCTCAGCAGCGGACAACACAAACAGTACGGCAACCAAAGTTTTTGTAAGATATTTCATAGTGGTATAGACGTAAAGGTTAGGAAAATACTCAACAATTTACAAAACGCTATTAAAACAGGTCCAAAGAAAGCGTCAATGGAACGCGTCAAAGAACTTCGATAAAAAAACTTAGACTAAAAACTTAGACAAAGAAGCGCAGCAAAACACTATAGCTGGCAACTAAAGCTGATAGCTATAGCTGATAATTATAGCCGTCCAGAAGTTCGAAAACATCATTCTTCATTGTAGCTCGAACCTTCATTATTTTTTGTAAAAATTATTGATTAGCGCCAGGTATTGTTTCACATTCAACACGGTGAATGTCGGCATTTATACCCAAAGAAGGTTCAGCTCCTATGATTTTTATGGATTGTGACGAGAAAACCAAATGCAGTGATTGCGTATCTTCTTGGCCTTCTTGGATAAAGTGGTATACCACATCAGCTTCTCCATTATTGTCAAGCTGCCCTGTAAACGTACCCGTACGTTTATCCTTAAAAGCTGGCAACCAGTGATACTCCCCTGCGATATTTTGATTCTCTAGCGTAAACCATAACACCTGCGTGTCTGTAGCATCCCCGGAACCAAATGTATTTTGAAAACACATCGAAGTGTTCATAGAGCTTTTCGCCACTGCAGTGAGTGTGCCTGTTCGTGACTTTTCAGGTGTTTGATCTTGCTTATTATTGCTTTCCTCTTTATTTTCACATGCCTGCAGCAAACAGAGAGCAACACTAACCAGCACAATCTTGAAATACTTCATATCACTACCATTATTTGAAAGCGAATATCACTTTTGATTACAACCAAACTTGACACTGCCAATCACAAAGCATGTAACCATTAAAACCAAAAAGCTTTATCTTTGGGATGGTAAAACTCTGGATTAGTTCACATAGATGACTACACCTATACCTACACCAGGAACTTTAATCTGTTAAAAACTGCTAACCGCTGCTAAAAAAATTGAAATTTAAGTCACTGATCCCATGCCATTAACGCCAGGCCATTGACTCCATTGCTCAAAAAGGAAACTAAGGCTTAACCTTTCGTTCTTGTAGCGCTCGTTTAATTTCAGCCGACACTTGGACTACCTGTGCCGCTACACCATCTTTATTGAAATGCACATTTCCCGGACGCCGCCACCAATCCTTTTGCTTTGGTTTAACCAAACTGTATAGATCATTTATACGCACTTGCGGGTAAGCGGTTAATACATCCAAAGCAATGTTATTATAGACAACCGCATCCCCCTCATTTCTGCCTTTCGCATTTGCAGGAACAGGCGTTGTTGTGGCGAAAATCAACGTGGCATTTGGCGCGACTTGATGGAAGTACTGCAGAACGTTGATCAGACCTTGTTTATACCCGACTTGAGATGTTACCTGTTTCCCTTTTATTGTATGGTAAAGTCCGTTGCCATCCAGATACTTAAGATCGTGAAGTCCGGTATTGAAGTGAATAACATCCCACTGAAAATCCCAGTACTTCGCCATATGTTTGCGCATCTTTTCCATCGCGGGAATCACTCGAGCAATATCGCCACCATTGCAAAAAATACGATAGACATTAGCCTCTTCACTAAGGCTTGCTCTTACGCCAGAGGTATAGTCCATTGAAATGGAATCACCGTAAATCAAAACATTCGGATATTCCGGTTTTCGTAAGACCGGTTCAAAACCGGGATACTGACCATATTTTTCGCCCACTAACTTTACCCAGGCAGATTGCTCCTCGTTAACACCGGGATCGGCCTGAGAGTTAGATACCAGGAGCATGCTCAAACAGCTGACCAAGAGCATATTCAATATAAAGAAGAAACGTGGATGCTTTAAATTAACCATGAATTAACCATACGTGTCACTGCTGGCATATTGGAAAAACTGTTATTCACCTTGGATAATCTTTCAGGAAAGGAGATCATAAACGGTTGTTAGTCATTAGACTATCAAGTTAATTTGAATTTATTTCAATTTTGTTTCATTCATCGATATGATGAGCACTGATTATTACCATAAGCTGCACATTTTAAGAATGTATAAGCGCGTAACCCCATCAGGTAATCCGCCTTAAATTTGTACACAAAAACACCGTATTGTATCTATGACGATTGAACTTATTTACCAATATATCTTTGGTGCCGCCATACTCGCCCTGCTCTGTATTGTTGCCAGCGTGTTTACGCGACGCATTGGTGCGCCGATACTGCTGGTGTTTTTAATTCTAGGCATGCTGGCTGGTGAGGATGGCCCAGGCGGTATCACCTTCAACGATTTCGGTTTGGCGTTTCTGTTTGGCAATATTGCCCTGGCTATTATTATTTTCGACGGCGGATTGGGCACGCAAAAAAATACCTTCCGCGTAAGTCTTAAACCAGCGCTTTCTCTGGCAACACTAGGAGTGGTGGCCACTGCGGCGATCACCGGCTATGCCGCCCATCTGATTTTAGATCTGTCCTGGCAGGAAGGCTTGCTCATTGGTGCCATAGTCGGCTCAACAGATGCAGCAGCAGTATTTGGGCTGTTACGCAGTGCAGGCTTGGAATTGAAGGAGCGCACCAGCGCCACCCTGGAAATTGAGTCTGGCTCTAACGACCCTATGGCGATTTTCTTAACTATTACCCTGGTACAAGTATTACAACTCAGCGGTGAAGGGAATCAGGGATGGACCATTCTTATAGAACTTGTCCGCCAAATGGGACTCGGACTGGCAATTGGCTTTTCTGGTGGATATCTACTCTCCAGGTTATTAAAACGACTATCATTACCCTCCTCGCTATACCCTTTGCTCGCTTTAGCCGGTGGAATCAGCCTGTTTGGCATTACAACACTATGGGACGGCAGCGGCTTCCTCGCTATTTTCATCGCAGGTGCAATTTTGGGTAACACACCATTGCCCTACAGCAATGACATTCATAAATTTCACGATGGCATTGCCTGGCTCAGCCAGATTGGCATGTTTTTAATGCTGGGCCTGCTCATCACGCCATCACACATTATTCCTATCATTGTGCCTGCACTGGCTATTGCCTGTGTTCTTATATTTATTGCCAGGCCCATTGCGGTTTTCTTTTCGTTATTACCATTCCATTTTCCCTGGCGTGAACAGATTTTTATCGGCTGGTGCGGATTGCGCGGTGCAGTGCCAATTATTCTTGCGCTGTTCCCCTCTCTTGCCGGGCTGGAGAATACGCAAACATATTTTGAACTGGTTTTCTTTGTAGTGTTAGTGTCTCTTATTATTCAGGGATGGACTATTGCGCCCGTCGCAAGATGGTTAAACATCGAGGTACCTCGCACTGCTAAAGAGCCGGAGTGTTTACTGTTAACCATTAAACAGGAACATGACAAGGCGCTACTGATTTACCCGGTACTTACCGGCAGTCATGCCGTAGGTATGTCACCAGATCGGTTACCAGCCGCCGAAGGGAGCCAGATTCTTGGCGTTATACGAAAAGGCATTTTGCTTGAGAATATAAAGCGAGAAAAATTACTTGCAGATGATCAAGTTGTATTTTTAGCTACCACGGATGCACGAGACACACTCGGACGCGCATTTGCACCTGCAGCACGTGTTTCCTCTTTGGAAACAACGCGGTTTTTTGGGGAGTTTGCGCTAAACCCTGATGCTCCTCTGCAAGACATTGCCAAAGCGTATGGCTTCGAGGTAGAAACAGACAGTCCTACTGCCACCGTAGAAACCTACCTGTTAAAGCAATTTCACGGCAAGCCTGTGGTTGGAGACCAGGTTCAACTGGGCACAGTAAAACTTGTAGTAAGGGATATCAAAGATGATCGAATTGTTTCGGTTGGTCTGAAGCTTGGCAGTGTAACACACGAATAAAATATACCAGACTCGACTTGATTTCCAGCATAGACACCCCAACGTTGAAGCTGGGACAATCCCCGTATGACTGCCATTAACATACATGTCAACACACGCATGCCAACAATAGACGTATCGGAAACTCACAAGAGCATTAACACTCTCTGGTATAGACCAGCGAGCTTCGTGTTTTTATGCGCTTTAGTCTTGTGTGCAGGGCTAATGGCACGAGATGACAGCGGCAAGATCAGTCCAATATTCCTCGACCAGGCTGAAAAACCGATCCTGGCTGGAGGAAATGAACTTTATCGGGTAACTACGGAAGGTCGACGAGCAAAAGCATTGCCTCACCCCGATCCAGAGCAATGGAAGTTCACAGCAAACCTATCCTCTGCAGAGCTTGCTACCTCACTCTTAACCTCCAGTGTCACTCCAACAGTCATATGTGGGGCTACACGTTTTTCACGTTTCCAGCGTCCCTCGCCTCGCGCCCCTCCTCTCGCATAACCCTCTGTTTTAATACTTTTCAAAATTATTCATCGCCGCATTTTTTGCGGTCATTGCTATGGAGGATTACCCATGAAATCATTTTCGTGGAGAATTGCTGTGTACAGCATTATTGTGTTATTCGGATTGCTTTGTGCAATGCCAAATCTTTTACCAAATACTATTTCCACAAAACTTCCCGCTTGGTATTCAAACAATACTGTGGCACTTGGATTAGACCTACGAGGCGGGTCACATCTGCTACTGGAAGTCGATTCTCAGGATCTTTTAAAAAGTAAGAACGAGCAGCTGGCTGAGCACCTTCGTACAGTATTACACGAGGCTCGTACAGCTTATCAGTCTGTGGAGGTTTCGCAGGACGCTATTGAATTTACACCGTTATCACGCCTAAGTCAGAACAGCACAAACGTGGACAGGCTTGAACATATAATAAGGGAATCAGTGAACGACTCGCCTGAGAGCAACGCCTATTCCATCAAACAACGTGATGGAAAGCTATTGATTATTTCAAATCACAATTTTACAAAACAACTTACCAACGATGCTGTTGACCGGAGTCTTGAAGTTGTACGTCGACGCCTGGACGAATCCGGGCTGGTAGAGCCAAGTATTACCCGTCAGGGAGAGGACGGCATATTAGTCCAATTACCGGGGGTTGATAACCCTCAGCAAATTAGGCACCTTTTAGGCACCACGGCAAAAATGTCATTCCATTGGGTATCACAAGCAAACGTAAATACTGTGTCCTACTATGACGCGCAAGGGAGATCCTACCCCCTTGAAAAACGGATTGCCCTGGAAGGTAAACACATCAGCGATGCCAGACTTGGCTTTCATCCCGACTCTCGCGAACCTATCGTCAATTTCCATTTAGACAAAGAGGGAGCTAAATTATTTGGGGAAATGACCAAAAAAAATATTGGCAGAGCTTTAGCTATAGTATTGGATGATGAAGTCATTACAGCACCAGTGATACGCTCCGTGATTGCCGGAGGTAGCGGCGAAATAAGCGGTTCATTCACATCTCAAGAAGCAAGCAATCTTGCACTATTATTGCGTGCCGGCGCACTGCCAGCGCCACTAAAAGTTATTGAAGAAAGAACAGTTGGTCCAGACCTTGGCAGCGACTCTATTGCCTCTGGCATATCCACCGGGCTAATAGGTGCGGCATTAGTCATCGCATTTATGATAAGTGCTTACGGTCGATGGGGAATAATTGCCTGTGTCGGTCTCGGCATTAATGTGGGACTAATTTTTGGCGCACTCAGTTTATTGGGCGCAACGCTTACTTTACCTGGCATCGCCGGAATAATCCTTACAATAGGCATGGCCGTAGACGCAAATATTTTAATTAATGAACGTATACGTGAAGAAGGAAAAAAAGGAAGATCCGCATTAATCGCGATTAAAGATGGATTTAAACGAGCGTTCAGCACGATTGTAGATTCTAACTTTACGACATTGATAGCCGTTGGACTTCTTTTTTTATTCGGTAGTGGACCGGTGAAAGGTTTCGCCGTCACCATAGGATTAGGCCTGGCAACCTCGTTATTCACGGCTATCGCCATAACCCGTCCTTTAATGGAATGGCGAGCGCACAAATCCGGCCGCAAACCCGTGAAAATATCGGGAATAAAATTTTTAGAGCAAATCAGCAGCACGCCAATAAATTTTATGCGCGGGCGCATAGCGGGTCTGGTTTTATCAGCTGTACTGTCGGCAGGATCAATCGCCTTGTTTATCCATCCTGGATTAAAATACGGAATTGACTTCAGTGGCGGCACCGTTGTAGAAGTTCATTCACCTTCAAGTTCTGTGACAGATCTTAGAACAGCATTAGCTGGTAAAGGTTTAACTGACGCCGCAATACAGGAGTTTGGAGCGGAAGAACATTTCCTTGTACGCCTCCCCATGGGAGACGCTGAACAAGGTGCTTCCACGGTGGCGACTGGCGAACCAGTACAAGCATTAAAACAGGCAGTTCTGGAAATCTCACCGGATGCCGAATTCCCCAGAGTTGAAATGGTCGGACCGAAAGTAAGTGGTGGATTTTCAGATGCAACAATTTTAGCACTGCTGCTGGCAGGAGCTGGGATGCTCGGCTATCTTTGGTTGCGTTTTGAGTTCCATTTCGCTCTCGCGGCCATATTAACCATTTCACTGGACCTGACAAAAACTATCGGTTTTTTTGTGCTTACCGGTGTGGAATTTAATTTGACAGCCGTCGCCGCTTTACTGGCTTTGATCGGCTACTCTATTAACGACAAAGTGGTGGTATTCGACCGCGTAAGAGAAAACCTTAGAACCAACCCCAGCACACCACTACTGGCATTGCTCAATGAAAGTATCACCTCAACACTAACCAGAACGGTGTTCACATCTTTGACAACGTTTTTAGCCTTGCTGCCCATGGCTATTTCTGGCGGTACAGCAGTTGCAAGTTTTGCATTACCCATGCTTTTCGGCATCGTTATCGGAACCAGCTCTTCTATTTTTATAGCGGCGCCCATCGTTTTCTGGCTGGGACAACGTCGAACAAACAAAGGACTGCCACAACTCAGGCCAACAGAAGAGGAAACACGACAAGCGCTGCAGGAAATTCCTTAGTACATACTGACAAACGAAAAACCGAAGCATGTAAATTGCCGGCAATCACGTGAACTACCATTTCCGTATTTTGCCGGCACTATCTTTACTTTTCCGGCACTATCATTATTTTTCCGGTATTAGTGCGCCTTAAATAACGCTGAATCTTCGGTCACAGATCACATCAGATTCAAATCATCTGATGCTACACGTCTTTATTTGTATCTTAAATTTTAAATAGATTTGCAATAGGGCTGTTATCGTGTTCGCCCTTCAATTTACCCACATTTACAACAGGCGCCACAAATTTAGTGAATTTCTCATCGGCCTTACCGGCCTCAACCGCTTTAGGAGTTGATGAAATAATTTCTTGCTTACGCTTAAATGAAATTTCCCCTCCATTTTCTTTTGCATCGTTCAAATCACCAATCCATTGAGCCACCATATCATACGCACTGATACCAGACGTATTCTTTTCCATAGGATCGAATATCGTCACATGCCCACTATTTGGATCATAAAAAAACTGGAAGTCACCCCACTCTCTTTCATTCGCTTTTTCTGTCCCTATTTTTTCCCCTTTTTCACTTGCATTTTCAGCCCCTACTTCAGCCCCTTTTTCATTAACATCTTCCCTCAATTCACCAAGCTTTTTCTTTATAGCGTCTAAGTCAGTCAATGTTACTTCAATGTTGTCCCTAGTATGACCACCATCTAAGATTTCATTTAATGCAAAGTTACGCGTACTACGCAGATTGTCCATCAAAACACCAGGAAGCTTTTCCATAATTAATGCTTTAACAGAATCTCCATTTATTTTACATTTGAAAACGACGTTATTGACATCAGCTTCAGGATCTGCAAATGGCTCAGGAACCCTAAGCCCATAGGTCTGACCTATTTTTAGTAGTGTTTTAGCTTCCGTTTCTATCTCTTTATTAAATTCGTCCAACTTACGACTACCTTCCTCGGAGAGCCGTATAGGGATTGACAAAACATGTTGTCCTTCGTTAACTTCAAACACCACTTTATTTGCTCCTTTATTTAGATAATTCCCAACAGTTTTTCCTTCCTCATCTAGCAACTGAAATTGGTAAAAACTTCCATCGGAATCCTTAATTGGCACCAAATCCGATTTCCAATTTTCTTTGTCACTATCGTAAACTTTTTTTAGTGTTAAAGGTTTAGAAGTTAATTGGTTGCTCGCAAGCGAAATTTTTTCCAAAGAACCGGATTGCATTTTTACTATCGCGTGGTTATCTTTATTTTTTTTGCTTTGGGGCGACAATTTTTCATTTTCTTTTAAAGAGGCTTTGCCTGCTAAATCTTTAACTTTTAGCCTTTCCGACTTTTTCACACTTCTAGGCACAGGCATGTCATTTTCTCTATTTTTTTTGCGAAAAAATGGAAAGCAACCCACTTTTTCTAAAAACCCTTTGTTAGAAGTATCGACTTTCTGGCTAAAACTGCCAGAATTTTGGTTTGATACATTATGGCTCGCTTTTTCGTCCGCTTCTTTTGCCGCATTTCTAGCAGATGAAACCAAACCTGGATCGATATCACCTTTTGTACCTAAAACTCCCATTGTAACACCTCATTTTAATCATAGTCTTTGTCGCTATTTCCGCCTCCTATATCAAAATAGATTACTGGCTATCGAAAACGCCCAGCAGATCTTCACACTATAAAATTCCCAAGTAATTCAGAACAATTAGTGAGTTGTTTTTAAGGAAGGCTTTCCTTTCTATTAATATCGAAAATTTGATTGAAATTAGTCATACAAATATTAAATAACTGCGCTTCAAACAATATTTATTAGAAACCGCACACTCACTCCTCCACAATTAAATAGCAACAGACTATTAAGGTGAAATCCGAATCCGCTCCATAGACTCGAGTTCTGGTTCTCCGCCTCTTTTTCCGCAGCCTGAAGCCGTGTATAGGTAATCTCCAATCACTGCAAAACCGGAACCGTGCCGACCCTGCAATAAAGATGGCCATTGTTGCCATTGCTGGTTCGTTGTATTTAATGCTTCCACTTCAGAGTGCGCATTTATTTGGGTTGCGCTTTCGCCACCGCCAATTAATATTTCATTTCCAATGGTAATCGCAAAATTACCGGCACGCTCAGTGGGAAGTGTCAGAGGAGCGCTAATTGTTTCCCACTGATTAGATTCAAAGTTAAAAATATCCACTTCTGCTACGGTTAAATCAATGTCTTGGCCTGTGCTATGCGAAGTTCTACGACCACCGATTGCATATAATTTGTGATTGGCTACTACGGCTTGAAAATGGTCTCGCGCGTTGGGTGCATCTTCTAACACCTGCCACTCTCCAGACACTGGGTCATATACATCAAACCACGGTTTATAGCCGTCAACGTGTCCGTTCACTATTCCGCCTACAATATAAATTTTGCCTTGATAAGCGACCGCGCCAGCACCACCTCGCCTGCGGCTTTCTGGTATTGGATGGCCTGTTACATAGGTGTCGGTTTCCGGGTAGTAGACAATGACGTTTTGCACGGGGGTTTCATTTGGCCAGCCGCCTGTCATAGCGCCAACTATATATACGGCATTTCCCATGACTACGGGTTGAAAATGGTGAAGCTCGATCGGCGTCTCCTCTTTTGCGCTCCAGGTATTGGTATTGACGTCAAATACATCGGTGGGATTGATTCTACGACCACCTAAGAGTATCAAGGTGTTTTTATAAGCAACAAAGCCAGCTTCATGCCGTGCCGTAGGCGTCCCTTTTACTTCTATTGTGTGCCATTGCCTCAACGCTGGCGGTCCAGAGCAAGCAGCTACATTGAACACTAGAATAGTGGTCAACAAAAACATTAGTCGCCGGCATTCAGGGCGGTTGTAACCATTATCACGAATAATCCAGGCAATCATTTCTCTCAGGCCTCGTCACAGTTTTGAATTAAATATTTCGCCATGTAGCGCTGATATCTTAATGGCTTGATTCATTTTTCTTCAAGCTGTATCACGTTATATTCAGCCTCTTCGCGTTTATACCTAGCGTGAAGGTGTCACATGCATCCACTGTAAACAACTTAAAATTGTGCTGAGACGAAAGATAAATAAGGCAATGCCATGTGTTCGCTAAATACTGGTAACAATTTTTTGATGTAACGCAATATGAACGTAGCTTGTTCGATTTACCTTGTACTTATTTGGGAGATCACAATGAAGCAACGAATATACAAAAAAATGGCTGGAACCTCAGCTGTGTTTATCTCATCTGAACATGACACACCTTCACCAGTGGAGCGTGATGGCTTAACCTGGACAGATGCCGAACTGAACATGCCTGTTTCACGGACAGCTTTGCAATGGAAACCGCCGATAGAAAGTGCGCTGGCACTTGAGGGACTTGAAGAATATGATCCACCAAAATGTGGAGATGCTCGTTTTGTCAATAAGCTGGGAATAGCCTTAGTGTATATTGCAAGCATCAAGGGTTGGGTTGCGTTAACCGATTTCGCTTAACTTACGGATGATTCTCGCCAGCTTTATACTCTTGGCTCTAACAGCTATTTACTACTACCTCCTGTGTTCATAGATATATTTCTTCTTGCGCCTGTAATGACGCTGATTATAGCCTCACAATCATTGCTGAGGCTGTTCCACCATGATGTTTAGTGCTTACAGATTTGGCTGGCAAGATCCGGTGCTCATTTACGTTAATTGCTTTAATTGCTTTAATTGCTTTAATTGCTTTACGCGATACTTCTCCAAACTGCGTTAATATATGCAGTATATTTTAGCTTCCATTAGAACACCCCAAAATCATCATGTTCACAGAAAAAATGTAAAAACCTAACGTTTATCCGATGGGTAAAGTATCATAGGGGAGAAAAATCCAGGTAAGCACATATATTGTTGGCGCGGGCTTATAGGCGCGGGCTTATAGACGATACATATAGTCGATAAGTGCCTCTAACAACTGAATAACACTGTTACAGAATTACATTGTTACAGAATAAAAAATATATCGCTCTAATTTCTTTTGAACTCACAGACTCAATGTTTTTAAGCTCTCATCAACAGCCAAACGGAAGAACTTTCATAATAGCGTCAAGCATTGTGATCATTTTGATTGCAATTACAATCGCCCTGTTTTTGCGTACTTATAATTCTCTACTGCCTGTGAATAAGCAGCCATTTCCGCTGCAAGTGGATGCCGTAACGGATATGGTTCAAGGCGGAGATTCCGCTATCACTCTGCATCAAAATGACAAAAAAATCAGTTTCGACTTTACTTTATCTCAAAGCTACGAACTGCCCTATGCAAATTTGAATCTGATGTTTGGCGAATTAAATAATGATGGAGTGCTTGTAGATTTAAGCATGTATTCCGAGGCTATATTGCGAATTCGCTGCACCCCTCGGAATGAACTCGCGCTTATGCTTCACGTATATGAAGATAAAATTACCGAGTTGCATGAAATTAACTCATATAGAAAAGCGTTCAGCTTCTTCACCTGCGATGAAATCTGGCAGGAAATCCATATCGATCTGAATCGATTGATCACGCCTGAGTGGTGGTTGCAAAGTAAAGGATTAAGCTTATCCAATCAACAGTATTCGCTGGCGAAGGTTAAAGGTATTTCTATCACCAATACTGCTCAAAGTCCGAGAAATCAAAAAATTACGGTGATGATTGATGCGCTTGCACTCAAAGCCGGTAATACACTGTGGCTTGGGTTTACCTTTGGTTTCTTGAGCTTAATGGCTGTGGGCATCCTCATTATTCATGCAATGGGTACTTTTAAGCGCAATAAAACTCCCACTAAACAACCCAGTGAACACACAGCCTCATCATCTCCTTCCCAGCAAACTCAGCTTGGCACTGCTCGTCAGCAACCAATTGAAATAAGATCAAAGCGAGAGCGAGAGTCAGATACCCTGTTACGGTACCTGGCGTCTAACTACTCGGACGCTGAAATGAGCCTGGAATACTGTGCATCAGCCACTGGAATAAACCGAACAAAAATAAACCAGATTTTAAAAGAAAACACGGGGAATACGTTCAGTAGCCACCTCAACAAACTTCGTCTTACCGAAGCTGCACGCTTGCTCAAGGACAAACACATCACCGTTTCCGAAGCTGCCTACGCAGTTGGCTTTAGCAGCATTTCCTATTTCAATCGGGTTTTCAAGAAAGAGTACGGTAGCTCCCCCTCTATTTTCCGGGATAAAAACTGAACAGAATCTTGAACAAACTGCAAAAACTTTAGCATTTTTCGCAAAGTATCAGTTTTATCACGCACATTAGAAGCCTGGGTCAAGGGTTTTAAATACATTAGCCAATCGCTCGAATATTGAGACACAAGTACCCTTGGTTTGTCACACGTTCGACGCATACCCCATAAAAACCAAACAAACCCAATAACGGACAAAGGCGAAAACATGAAAAAACTGATGGTAATCTGGCTATATTTCTGCGCGTTAGGCGCTCATGCTGCAGAAGTTCTAACCTGGGTCCCCGCATATTCCAGAGCTGAATCTTATGCCATGCTGAATCAGGATTTTGGCGGTGTCGGAATGAAGGACGGATTATCCCGCTTAGCATTGCAGTTTTGGAGACCCACCACTGGTGGCGGACTTGAAACTGACCCCAACTTTGGCTCAATCACGGATGAAGATATTCGGCTTTTTACCGAATGGGGTGATAAACACAACATTCAAGTATTGCTGTGCATCTATAACCCGCCCCAGACCGCCGGAGCGCCTTGGGAATGGACAAGGGCCCAGGCAGCCATTCGAAACAAAACCATCTTTGTAAACTCAGTGGTGGCGGAGATTGATCGTTTGGCTGCTCTGGGTATTTCCATCGACGGTGTCGATATGGATTTAGAGTCGAGCACGAGTGAATCTGATGAAGATAAAGCCGATTATATCGCCATGATGAAACTGCTATCTGAGAAGCTCGCGGACAAAGGCAAAATTCTCAGTGTGGCCACTTACGGGTCTAAGTGGAATGCGCCAAATATTGAGTACTGGCCTGAGCTTATTCCCTATGTCGACGGCATTACGCCCATGGCCTATGAAACTGCAGGCTACCAGGCTGAGTGTGAACCCATGTGGAATCACCCGGATAATTGGTGCACCTATTCCGGATTTATCTCCGCAGCCAACGGCCTGGAGGCGTCTCAGCTCACCATCGGAATGCCCGGCAATCTCAATTATGCCGATTCAGCAAGTGCATGGATGGGGAAAAGCAATATAGAACACATCAAGGGGGCGAAAACCCTCGGCGCAGGGGTTTCGATATGGGACTCTTACTTGCATTCCAGCTGGCAAAACGCGGAAGTATGGAATTTGTTAAAGCAAATTAAACAAAGTGGTGGAAGCGGCAGCTCTTCTTCCTCCAGTTCGTCAAGCACTTCATCTAGCAGCTCTTCTACCAGCTCTTCCAGCAGCACTTCGTCTGCCAGCAGTTCGTCGTCTAGTTCAAGCGGCGGTGGCGTATGTTACGCCTTGGAAACCTGGGCAGCCAGTCAGGTTTACACAGGAGGAATGGAGGTAAAATACAACGCACAGTATTTCCGGGCCAAATGGTGGACACAAGGCGACAATCCTGGCCAGTCCGGTGAATGGGGTGTATGGGAATACCTGGGTGATTGTGCAGGAAGCTCTTCGACCTCAAGTTCTTCTTCCTCCAGTTCTTCGACAAGCTCTACCTCCAGCAGCAGTAGCTCTAGCAGTGGCGGCGGATGCCCTGCTTTACCGGTGTTTCAAAGTGGTAACGCTTATGGCACAGGCAGCGAGGTTCAAAATAGTGGTGCGAGTTTTACCTGCCTGGTTAGTGGATGGTGTAATTTAGGTGGCCCCTATGAACCTGGCGTAGGATGGGCCTGGATTTATGCATGGGAGCAAACGGGCCTGTGCAATTAACCTAAAAGATTAACTCGCAATCATCGGCGAATTACCATATAGAATATAACTGGTAAAACGACCAGCCAGATAAACTGGAGACGAATATCTAGTTTATCTGGACCGATTCATCCAACTCTACGACACACTAGTTCTCATAATGTCAGCTTCTTTTTAGTTGAAGCTTATTGATTTCTATACACCCGGAACGGGCAGACATGAGGGCAGGCATGAATCGTGTATTTACGGCCATGAACACGTCTTTGTGGGCTCGACGACGACATATCGGACCACAGCATCTATCCTGGAGACAGCCACAGAGGTAGATCCCAAGTCCATGTTATTAGGAAGATCTGTGGGACAGCAGTGACTATGACCTGCCCCATACATACGTAAAGCTCTGACTTAAGCGAATACACTGTACTACACAGAAGAAAATTCAGTATTTTTCCCTGCTTCTGTAATAAAGTAATTTGGCAATCAAATTGACCCGTGCCCTACCAGCTCCTACTATAAAAACACGACATATTGAAAGTGACATTAAATATTAGTGTTTCTTAACCACACCACCGATTCTTAACGCTTAAAACATCACGGCCTAAAAGGCGCTTCGCGATTTGATCGGTTTGACTATTTAAGATTTATTAAGGAAATATAGTGAAGCCAGCTTTTTGGGTTGCAGCCCTTTACTTTGCATTAACAGGTATACTCAGCGGATGTTCAACAACCTACAGAGCTGAGTTTGTAGAAAAAACGACAAAATACGGAAGCAACCCTTATATTCAAGCTCCTCACGTTAAAGACCTCGAACAACGCATCCTCAACATTTTACTAGCCGATCGTTTAACCGGCCCTGAATACAACACAAAATTCGATCCGCGCAATAAAGCAATTCTCGATAATTTCTCCAACCTTTACAATCATGCAGAATTGGTTTCTAACATTACTCTGGTAAGCCAGGGATTCGACTATGCCGTTGCAAAGAGCTATCCCCAAATAGGTAATGATAGTAAATGTGGTGTTAGCAAAGAGAAAACCTATTTCTTTAATACAGATGACGAACCTACAGAGTTTGATTGGAAATTCGTACAAGGGACATGCATCGACGGCTTAGCTGAAGGTATCGCACGATTACAGTCAACTACTTCTGAAGGGCAGTTTGTTGGACGTATGGAAAATGGTGAGTTGAAGGACGGCATTTTTACCATGCTCCGACAAGACGAAACACGAGTAATACAAATTGGTGGCATCGCGAATGAAAAACACAACGCCCGCATGCTCTGGACCAAAATCCAACCAAATGGCTACCGCTGGCATCTCTATGGGGATTTAAACAATCACGGTCAATTCGATGGTTTTGGAATAAATATTTGGGGCTACGTTAACTTACTCCATGTATATGAAGTTGGGCAGTACAAAAAAGACAAACTAAACGGATTTGTAGCTACTCAAAGGTCGCGAGACTGGGCTGAAGGTAAATTATGGGACGTTACACTCGGTTTTTTTAAAGATGGCAATATGCACGGATGGATTGCGTGGACCGACACGGTGGATGACATCACCATATCGGAATGGAAGGACGATGTTAAACATGGAATTGGTTACAGCGCTGACTTTGATATTTACAATAATATTTACACCTTCGATGTAGGAAAGTTTGTCGATGGCGAAAGACACGGCTCTTTCTACAATACCAATTATGGATACTTCGGCAAAACAGAAACAACCGATGTTTACGATCACGGTACACGGATAGAAAAACCTGGAGGAGGTTTTGATTGGGGCAAAGCCATTGCACTCACTGCCGGAGCAGCTGTTATTGGCTCTGCCGATATTGACACTGCATCTATGGTCGAAATTGGGGGCGCATTTGCCAGTGATATTATTAATGAAACAGGCGGCACGAATATGCAGGGCCTGCAAAATGCATATCAGTCCAGATTGAACAGCACCCAGACTTCATCAGACCCATCTAGCCCTTCCGGCCAATCTAACGGTCAAAGTGAAGATTCTCCCAAGCTTAACGAATTTGATACCACAATCACCTGCCCGGATACTGGAGTTACCACCGACATTACCATCCCCTATCGCACAGAAGCCTGCCGTGTTGCTGCGCTCGACTTCGCTAAAACTTTTGCCTGCAATCAGACTGATCAAGATAGAGTAACAAGCAATTGCCAAAGTGCATGCGGTCATCCGCAGTGTTTACAACAATAAGTCATTGGCACCATGCAGGACTGACATATCATATTTTTACCAGGCGTTAACATGCGAAAAATTGTAAAAACCTGCTTCGTCTATGGCTGCTTTTACAATTTTTGCTTTGTTAGAATTACACTTGGAAACGGAAATTCTACTCACTTTTTTACTTGTACAGGTAAAACATATGTCTGGTAATTTTTTTGCTCGAAGCACAAGTATACACCTTTAATTTTTTGTAATTTATTCCAATGTCAAACTAGGCCCAAAGCTTGCAATACTATTTTCGCGAGGCCTGGCTGAACACGAAGGCGATTCGCGTCATTTCATGTGTTCAATTTAAGAGGAATTTGTTATGGGTAGTGCAAGCGATAAAGTAAAAGGTAAAATCAATGAAACCATCGGCAAAGGAAAACAAGGCATAGGAGAAGCCACTGGCAATCACAGTAAAAAAAGTGAAGGCAAAGCCCAGGAGCTAAAAGGAAAAGGCCAGCAAGCAAAAGGTGATGCAAAGGAAAAACTGAAAAAAGCTATTGATAAGGCGTAACACTGGTCTGCTAAGGTTTATTAAGAAGCGTGGTGCTTTCGCATTTTATTCGCATTTCAAGCACCACACTTCGTTAATCGCCAATTCCCTTTAAACGTTTTGAATCTTACAGCTATAATTATTAGTTAAATGCAATTTTTTGATTTAACTTTTGCTAATTGACTTTTTCGAATTGGCTTTTTCGAATTGGCTTTTTACATATTGACTTTTTACATATTGGCTATGCAACGCTGCACAATCATCTAGTTGCAATAAAGTACTGTTTGAGTCTCACCTTTTCCACTGGTTTAGATGGCGAATTAATTGCTTCTGTTAACGAAACATATTAAGTTAATTCAAACTTTCATCGAATAACTTACTGATCCCATTTTCAGCGGTTTCGAAGATGATCAGGAATTCCTCCTAACATACCAAACTGTGGAATGTAGTCATCGTTGAAGCCACCCTCATCTACCGAACTATCATTTAGCCTGGGGCGGCACGCCATCCAATGTAAATGGTTACCTTTTAGCAGAGGCAGTAACTCTCTAAGCCTGGTAACACGATTGACTCGGTGAATTTGTTTTCCAAGATTCTGCGCCCTATCGAAGACAGCAATATGGGTGGTATCAGTGCCAGGAACAAGGGGTTTTAATGTTAAATTTGTGCACATTTTGTATTCTTTCACTTCGTGATCGACGGGTAACACAAAACCTCCACCAGTGGTATCACCCGTCATTGTCGCATAGGCATTCCCCGGGTCAAGATATCGCCCAACGGGCGTATAAAATGAAATTGAAGTTTTTGCAGGAAGCACCACTAAAGGATCATTTGTTCCAATGGTATCCCAGCTACCATGACCACATAGATATATATCAGCCATAACAATTCCTCAAATTATAGAACCATTAAACCTACAAAGCATAAACAACCTACATGTTATACACTAAGTAGAATATTTCCTTACTTAATTACAACAAAGAGCGCAGCAATAAACTACGCCCAATACCTTTACGAGAGAAAGAGTGAAGTGACACGACGATGAGTAATTGACTTTAAATCCCTTTATTCGGAATATACACGCCAACATGCCACTTAAAGACTAAAGATTGAAATAAGCTTCCAGCAAGCTTCGAAAGAGAAAGTTACATATTACTCGTCCATCGAGCGTCACTTTCGCAATCCTTATGTTTTCAAAGCCAACTGGTCTTACCCATGAAAAGTGGACACCAGTTTAGGCACACATTTCATTGTATTGTTTTTCAAATTCAACCGGGCTTAAATTGCCATTAGCTGAATGCCG
>CABFPG010000014.1 GCA_902141825.1 Thalassocella blandensis | reverse complement strand
ATCTTCAGTGTAATGGTTGTACTTGTTCTTCTTTTTCTTGGTCATAATTAGAACCTCATTAGGTAGTAGTGAGGTGTCTACTTTTTGTGGGTAACTCGGCAACTAAACGCCGCTACACAAGCCACTTAAACATACGGCCACTTCAGTTTACAGCCCCTCTAATAGAAGTACTGGAAAAAATAAAATTAGCGAGAAAAAATTTTATTTTTTTGTAAGCTCCTGCATTTTTTAGCACAACCGACTTCCTTTAGAAGCCACTAAACTCTACATCAACATGACAATCCGTGGTATTTATAAGACGCCATACGTAAATTCTCACCTTTAATTTTTTGCCTAATGGTGCTTCTGCAGTGTCACTTATATATCACCGCTTTAAATGCTACGTACTGCTACTGACCTTGATACAGGTGCCATAAAACGCCAGACGGATCTGCCATATTCATAATCAAACTGCCATTGTCTTCATGTGGCTCAGAAAACACTTTCACAAGCTCTCCATAGCCTCCTTTCAGGCATAAATTTTCTATACGCTTATGCCAGCAATAAATATCATTCACATACAAACAAAGCATACAATTCTCGGCCCATTCTTTTACGTAATAATCTTGCAGCCAAAAGCTGCTTTGGTTTATCTCATAACGAATGGCATTACCAAGATTAACCGTCTTTACGAACCCTAAAGCCTCATAAAAACGACAGCTAAGATGAAAGTGCCTGGATGGAATAAAAGCTGTAATGTTATTTACTTTATAGTCATCCATAATATTTTCTCCCGATTTGTGCGTAGTGAGATTGGACAAAATCAGTGAGGCTCTAATGATTGGAAGCCCACGTGATACAAAGATATTAGATTGACATCTCTAATCATAATGCTCATAGCAAATACATTTACTTCTTTTCATGACAGCGTAGTTTCATCTAAACAATGTGGGGCGTCATTTTTTCAACCAAATAATCGACAAAAACTCGAACGCGCGCAGGCATGTTTTTCCCACCGATAAACACAGCATGAATAGCCTCTTTGTCCAGTGGGTTGAAGCCTTCCAACAATGGCACGAGCTCTCCACTTGTGAGTGCATCTTCGATGTGAAAATTACCGACGCGCGTAATACCTATGCCCTGCTTTGCTAACTCTACCAGTGTCTCGCCGTTGTTCGCCGTCATGTTCCCACTAACAGGTAACATAATATTTTCACCGCCTGCAATAAATGGCCAGCCAGGCTCAATGCGTCGAAAGCTAAAATCTAGGCAATTGTGGCGATGCAAATCAGACGGTACCTCCGGCGTCCCCGCCCGCGCCAAATACTCAGGCGATGCCACCACTGTTCTCCCTGTTTCTCCTAAATATCGCGCCGTCAGGGCACTGTCTGGGAGCGGTCCGAAACGAATAGCAATATCAACATAACCTCCTATCACATCACGAATCTGGTCACTTACGTCCATTTCCACCACTATAGCAGGATAGCGCTGCAGGAATTCTTTTACTAATGGCACAATAGCCAGGCGATTATGAGCGGTGGCCGCACTCACTCGAATCAGACCCTTTGGTCTGGCTCGTTCAGCAATGGAAGCTTCGGCCTCATTCAAATCTTTAAGTATGCGTCGGCAAACCAATGCATAGGCTTCTCCCTCGCTAGTGAGCCTAAGTTGTCGTGTGGTACGAATAATTAAACGCACGTCCAGTCGTTTTTCAATCCGAGAAACAATGCGACTGACGGCCGAAGGCGTCATATCCAATGCACGTGCAGCTGCACTGAAACTTCCCGCGCAAACAACTTCTATAAACGCTTCCATTTCAGCGGATCTATCGGTTTTATAAGTTTTAGCGGCTTTCATTTGTGACTCCAATGCAAAGGTGTGTGACTGCCAGCCCCATTTATCCGGAATATTACAATCCATTATATTCCCCAAACAAATTAATGAGCTGGAAAACTTTATGAAAATCAACCTCCCATTAGTAGCGCTGGCAATCGGTGCATTTGGTATCGGGGTTACAGAATTCTCGCCTATGGGGATGTTGCCCGTAATTGCCGGAGACCTGGATGTCTCCATACCCACAGCAGGCATGCTTATTAGCACCTACGCATTTGGAGTACTCGTGGGAGCCCCACTTATGACCCTGACCTTTGCCAACATGCCGAGAAGACGTTTGCTTTTGTTGTCGATGATGATATTTACAATTGGCAATGTAATATCAGCCCTGGCAGACAGTTATTCGACATTGCTTTTTGGACGCATCGTTACTTCATTCAATCACGGTGCTTTTTTCGGCGTGGGTTCGGTGGTGGCTACAAGCCTGGTGCCTGCAGACAAAAGAGCCAGCGCGGTTGCATTTATGTTTTCCGGCCTCACACTGGCCAACATCGGTGGAGTGCCGTTAGCGACATTTATCGGCGAAACAATTGGTTGGCGAATTTCATTTTTCGGCATTGCTTTTGTAGGCGTCATCACCATGCTCGCTATCCGGTTTTCATTGCCGCCGATGGTAAATGAATCGCGTATTCGCATTCGCGATGAATTGAACGTTCTCACTCGTGGACCAGTACTCGCGGCTTTACTGCTTACGGTAGTCAGCGCCAGCGCAATGTTTACCGTGTTTACCTACATCGTTCCGATATTACAACAAGAAACACTGGCCTCCACATCCTTTGTCACCAGTATGCTGGTAATTTACGGGTTGGGACTAGCTGCGGGGAATTATCTGGGCGGTCGTTTTGCAGATAAATCACTAGAGGGAACGTTGATTGCCTCCCTGGTCGCCGTTGTGATTTTGCTCATAACCTTTGCCTTCGCAATGCGCGTTGAAATGTTAGTGCCACCTCTTATTTTCTTTTGGGGAATAGCCAGTTTTGCCCTGGTTCCGCCATTGCAGATGATGGTGGTAGAAAAATCTGGTGACGCGCCGAACTTGGCGGCAGCGATGAATATCGGTGCTTTCAACCTGGGCAATGCCTTAGGCGCGGCACTCGGCGGGCTGGTAATTAGCTTGGAACTCGGTCTTCCGGCTGTGTCTTTAGCGGGCGCCGCAACAGCACTTTGCGGACTGGTTCTGGTCACAATTTATCGCAGCCGAAACAAACAGGATGCTCAGCAGGCTCTGTGCTAATCACCTTTACTGCCTTTCCCAGCGGGGCAATGTGTAATGAGTAACTCTGAGCTTCCGTGAAAAGCTAAATCGGTGAACCATAAAACTCATCAACTCAGTTTTTGACCAAGTAAAAACTCTCAGCATTCGCTCTTAAACCTTGCCCGCGTCAATAAATAGCGGACAAGGTTTTCTTTTGTTTTAAAAGCAGTACCTAAAAGCCAGGCATTAAGCTACACAGGCATTAAGCTACAAATTTTTCCTGCGCCCCAATGCCTTTTGCAAACTCCTCGTAACTGTGTAGCGGACGTCCCAGCATTTCGGTCAAACGTTCGACATCTCCCGCCGATGGAACCATCCCATGACTAACATAACGTTCTGCCATTAATCGCATTTCGTATGCGGTCCACTTCGGCATGAATGACGCCAAGTTCTCTTCAAACCCACCAGGATCGTCGCCGCCATATTGAACGGTTTCGCCAAGTACTTGCGACCATAAAGTGGCGAGATCACTCCCGGTCAGCGTATCCGGGCCAACCAGATTAATTGTATCAACTGGTAGCTTGTCTGTTGCTTCATCACGACGTATTAACTCTATTGCAGCAACTTCCGCAATATCACGAACATCGACCATTGCTACCCCCTTACTTCCGACTGGCATGGGGTAAATGTGATAGTTCAAAATTACATCTTTGACCATCAGATCGTTTTCAATGAAGTAAGCCGGGCGTAGAATCGTCGCACTAAAGCCTAGTTGCTCCAACATTCGTTCAGCACCATACTTCACAGCAAAATGAGGCACGTTAACGGCTAGATCAGCGTCGAAAACTGATAGATATACTACCCGCTCAACACCGGCTTCTTTTGCAATATTCAACGTAATAAGGGCTTGTGTAAACTCATCCCCCGTTACGGCATTCAACAAAAATAATGTTTTGATACCAGTAAAGGCCATTCTCAGCGCATCAAGGTCTAGTAGATCTCCGACCGCTATTTCGACTGTTTTGGGAAATTCAGTTTTGGATGGATCACGAGTTAACACACGAGTTTTAGCGCCTCGTTTAACAAGCTGCTCGACCACATGTTGGCCAACGCGACCAGAAGCACCAGTTACAAGAATCGTCATAAGGTTTTCTCCAATAATTAAGTTGATGTATTGCCTGTTGATGACTCATATTCTATTTGTTCCATTTTTGTAACGATAGATGCTATATTTAGACATTCTGTCTCATATTTGGAACACACCAATGGACTTAATCGCAATATCTGATTTCAACCTGGTTGCTCGCTATGGTGGATTTGGACGAGCAGCTCGAGCGAGCGGACGCCCCAAAGCGACCTTGTCACGCAGAATTTCAGACATGGAGAGCCAACTTCAAGTCAGGCTATTTGAACGGGGTTCAAATAGGCTCAAGCTGACCGAAGAAGGTTTGGCTCTATACGAAAGGACTGGAAGCCTGCTGATAGAATTGGATGAAACAATCAAAGCCATAACGTCTGGCGCCAGCAAACCTCGTGGACGCTTGCGTATCAGTGCTCCTCTTTTATTCTGTCAGCTTGCAATGGGAAAGCTTTCTGCGGAGTTCGCAATAAAATATCCTGAAGTGCAACTTGAAATCACTTCCGAAGACCGGCCAGTCGATATGATAGAAGAAGGCTATGACCTCGTAATAAGGGTAAACCCACGAGAAGATGAAAAGCTTTATGGGCGAATGTTTCTACGAGACCGCCAAGTCGTAGTTGCCACCCCAACACTTACGTGTCCCAAAGACGATGAGCCAGTGCCCGCTGTCATAAGAAGCTCCAACCAACAAATACCGGCCTGGAATTTAATTACGGAAGGTAAAAGTCGCCGGCTCACGGTGCAGCCCGTACTGCAGCTTTCTTCTATGACCATGGTGAGAGACGCGGTAAGAATTGGTGTGGGTGCCGCCTTGCTGCCAGTCTCGCTGGTGAATCAGGATATTAAATCAGGAAAGCTTAAAAGCTGGGGTGACCTGGAAGGACCGGAAATAAATTTATGGGCGTTGTATCCGTCTCGCCGCTTACTCAACGCCCGAGTATCCGCGTTCCTTGAACATTTAAAAGAAGCTTTCCCTACCGGTGACCCTGAAGAGTTAGGGGCTTACATTCAAAATTAATTCAGTAAAAAGCCAACAAAAAGACTATGTTTTTAGCTATATTTTTAACTTGATTAACAATGGGGCATTAAAACCGCCCCGCGTTATGTTGCCTCGCTTGTTGCAATACACGTTTGCTTAATTATTTTACCGTGTAAATAGTTTCACCCACTTGTCCCGTTTGGAATTGACCTGGCATTCCTGGCACGGGCACCTTTTTATGCGATGAATGCGTCCCCTTCTCTACCACATAGCTTTTTACTTCTTCTTTGGTAGCAATACAAAGTATGACCGTTTTAGGAATACTCAGCATTCCGGTTGTATCACATTCGGCAATTGGAGAGATAATGTTGTTATTTTTTTGATTCTCATACGCCATTCTTTTAGAAGTTTCTGGGTTTGTATCCACGTGTGCAGCAGTTAAAACACTTTGTTTGCGATATAAACTCATAATACATCCAGTAAACTCACCACTTATCACTTCCTGGTGATGCACCAGTGACAGCTCCGCAATTTCAGATGGCCGATAAGGTAATATACCGATATTTTTCATCCCATTTTGATCAGAACGCTTACCGGCATCAAAAAATTCGATAGCCATTACCGTCCCGACCGGCACCACTCTATAACACCCGGCAAAGCCAGGTTTTCCAGAGTTGATTAATTGGGCCAACCCCAAAATTTTGGTACCCGTTTTCAAATAATTGGCCAACATATTCTAATCCTCTTTTCTCTTGTAAATGAGTGCGTCCATTGCGATGAGCGGAAGTGACGCATTATTTTTGTGTTGAACAAAGTTATATCAACTTAAGTTTTTTTATAAAATACCTTCTACAAGACTAATCACCTTGCATCGGCAATGCGAGCTTTATAATGTTTTTCCAATACAAACATTACTTACTCATTAGTTTTCAATTCAAATCTATGTATTTATGAGGGAAGGAACTCGACGTCCTGTTGCATAAATACAACAGCAGCCTCGATCTTTGACGACATTCTTTTCAGAAGCTATCAGAATATCGCATTGGTGTTGACCATCTCTCCAGCTACTACCAACAAAAGGCAATTATGCCACCACTTTAAAACATCTTGGACAGAATACGGATTAATTTCAGAAATGACGCCGCAAACAAACTAAATCAAGCAAATGAAATTTCTGTAATGATAAATTATGGAGGACTGGACGGATGCATACCCAAAAGCGGCTGACACCGCTTTTGGGTTGAGTTGAGTTGTGTGTGCTGTGTATTAATTAATAAACAAACAAGCTAACAAATAAAAAAGCAGCAACCCATTTAACGCGAGTTGCTCAAGTCATTAACTAAAGTGCTGAAATCTCGATCCAGTTGAGATTGAATCCACCTGTTGTCGCGACCAATCGCAAAGTGTGCTGACCTTTAGCAAGGGGTGTTTGGACAGTAACAGTCTGCCAGCTTTGCAGACCTCCCGTGTTACCAAAGTCGATTGTTGTCAGTTGTTCTCCATCCAACATAACGTCAATAGCACGATCAGAACTTTCCGTCGCCACACGCACGGATAAAGCATAACTAGCACTCGATTCGACCTCAATCTCAAACTCCAGCCAGTCCTCGTTGTCAGTCCAACCCAGGTTTACATTTCCGCTGACATCCTCGGTTATCTCATGCTGGAACCCCGTTTGACGATGCGCGCTTTCAGCTTCAAGTCGACCAGGAACCGGGTATACATATCCAGCAGATGGAATGCCCGTATACACTTTCCCCATAGGAGTAAGCGTACCGTCCTCCCCTAGAATATCCAAATAGGGGAATTCGCTGGCACCACCATCTGTACGACCAATAAACCAGGAGTACCGATAGACATTCGGGTTTGCTTCCATCCATCTAACCGTAGACGTTAAATAGTCGATTTGCTCACCAACATTAGCCGGTCCACCTTCGTCCCATGAAGCCCACTCCGTCACCCAAACAGGCTTGCCATATCTTTCAAATTCGCCGATAAACCATTCGAACGCCCCGCTGTATTTCATGTAACAATGCACCGCGATATAGTCCACCTGGCAACCTTCACACGCTTCAAAAAAAGCATCCAGATACAACCAGGGGTCCCAATCGTCATCCGTTCCCGGGATATCAACATTCCCCGGACTATAATTCACCGCCGGAGCAACAAGCTTTAAGTTGTAATCATGAGCAATAGCTTCCAATGTCGGCCAGGCCGCAGCCGCCTGCTGGGGAGTTAAATTAGCCTGCTCTGCAAAGTTTGGTTCATTAAACCCAAGCAGATACTTAACATCGGGATGCTGATCCAGATAGTTACGCAGCTGCGTCTCATTAAATTCTCCATTCCAAGCCATTGGCACAAACTCCATGCCGTAATCAGCATAAGACGAACTGACGGCATTGTCTGGCACCACACTCCAGTTGTACCACCAACTCATGCCATTTTGCAGCGCACTTAAATCATTAGGACTATGGTGCCCGTATGCCAGCCCACGTTTCTCGCTTTTCAATTCGGCTCTAGGTTCCGGGCTTGGAGACGGTGTAGGTGTCGCCGTAGGAGTTGGACTCGGTGTCTGGCTTGGGCTTACGGTGGGAGAAGGACTTATCGTCGGGCTTGGGTCTGGTGTAGACGTCGGTGTAGGTGTTGCGGTCACTGTTGGCGTTGGTGTTGCAGTCACCGTCGGCGTTGGTGTAGTGGTTACTGTTGGTGTAGGCGATGTGGTTACGGTTGGCGTTGGAGTGGAACCCGGTCCTTCCCCGCTACCGCCGTCAGAACCACCACCAGAGCCGCCGCCGCAACCAGCAATAAACCCCACCAAGGTAAAAGCCATCAAATGCTTTTTCGAACCACACCACGCAATATCAGCCATATCAATCCCAAATGTAAAGTGAATATTAGTTACCACCTCATTGAAACATAATTAAATTTAGCCCCATAGACTGCACTGACGATATTGAGAACCTTATACGTTAAAAAGGACTAATTCGCGATGAGCTGGGCTTCAAAGAGATTACGATAGCCTGCCTTACCCCGGTATTTAACTCGTGATTCATTCAGCAATATTCATGCGAAAGCAAGGTGTTTATGACATTAGGGATTTTCAACCAAATCTAGAGACGTCTAGGATATCGGCGATACAGCAGAATCAGCGGTAGCATGTGAGGTGCTTTGTTTTTTACTGTTGTTAATTTTCCAGCTTTAATGAAAATTAACATTTTTTTTGGCAACAAAAAACCCGGCACATTTCTGCAACCGAGTTTTTATTTATAAATTTGAATTAAGTGGTCGTAGTGCGCTACAAACCGAGTTCTTCTTTCGCTTTGCCGAAGGCTTCAATTGCCATATCCAACTCTTCCCGTGTCACAGCAGCAGACATTTGCGTACGAATTCTCGCCCTGCCCTTTGGCACAACCGGAAACGAAAATGCAATGACATACACTCCAAACTCAAGCATTTTCTCTGCCAGCTGCGCGGCTTTTACAGCATCATATAACATCACGGGGACGATCGCGTGCTCTCCGGGTAGCAGATCAAAGCCATGCGCTTCCAACCCTTTGCGGAAGTAGTCGGTGTTTTCTTTTAACTTCGCTCGTAACTCATCATTTTCCACCAACTCCAACGCTTTAATTGCACCAGCGACCACCGGAGGCGCGACGGTATTTGAAAATAAATATGGGCGAGAACGCTGACGAAGCAGTTCAACAATTTCTGTTCGCGCACTGGTAAATCCCCCACTTGAACCACCTAAGGCTTTGCCGAGCGTGCCGGTGACAATATCCACTCTTCCCATTACACCACAATGTTCAATACTGCCACGACCGTGCTGGCCGACAAACCCGGTTGCGTGAGAGTCATCCACATGAACCAGAGCATTGTATTTTTCAGCAAGGTCGCAAATTTCCTGGAGTTTAGCGATATAACCATCCATAGAAAACACGCCGTCGGTACTGATAAGTTTGAAACGCGCACCTTTTTTATCTGCTTCAATCAGCTGTACTTCCAGATCCTGCATATCGCTGTTTTTGAAGCGATAACGTGCGGCTTTACAAAGACGGACTCCATCTATAATCGATGCGTGATTCAATTCGTCTGAAATAACTGCATCTTCTGCGGTCAATAAAGTTTCAAACAAGCCACCATTTGCGTCGAAACAACTTGGGTAGAGAATGGTGTCTTCCATCTGTAAAAACTCACTGAGTTTTTGTTCCAGTTGTTTGTGTAATGACTGTGTGCCACAAATAAACCGTACGGAAGCCATGCCATAGCCCCACGTTTTCAAGCCTTCTTCACAGGCTTTTTGTATATCGGAGTGTTGCGCCAAACCAAGATAGTTATTAGCACACAAGTTAAGCACCTGTTTGCCGTTAACTGAAATCATGGCATTTTGTGGGCCTTCGATTTTTCGCTCGCTCTTATAAAGACCGGCGTCTTTTATTTCTTGTAGTTGAGTTTGCAAATGTTGTTGGAAATTTCCGTACATTACTTTGCCTTCTGAAGTGATTCGTTTTTAACAGGATAGCGCTGAAAAGAGAATGGGCATTACTGGTTTTCGAAAAGAGAAAACTGGGAATGTTATTCCCAGTTTAATACGACTTTAGCGGCCGTTCCTTCACGCATTGCATCAAAGCCTTGCTGGAATTCTGAAAACGGTAAACGGTGAGTGATAACGGGAGTAATGTCCAGACCGCTTTCCACCATTACTGACATCTTGTACCAGGTTTCATACATCTCCCGGCCGTATATACCCTTGATCGTCAGCATATTGAATATGATTTTGTTCCAGTCGACAGCCACTTCATCGCTGGGTATTCCCAGCATGGAGATTTTCCCTCCATGACACATGTTATCGATCATGGACCGAAATGCGATAGGACTGCCAGACATTTCCAGCCCCACATCAAAACCTTCACTCATCCCAAGCTTTTTAGTGACATCTTCGATGTTTTCGCGACTGACGTTGACAGCCGTTGTTGCCCCTAAACGTGTGGCAAGCTCAAGACGCTTATCGTTAAGATCGGTTATCACCACATGGCGGGCCCCCGCATGCTTACATACCGCAGCGGCCATAGCGCCGATAGGCCCGGCACCTGTGATTAATACATCTTCACCAAGCAACGGCCATTGTAAAGCTGTGTGGACGGCATTGCCGAAGGGGTCAAACAAAGCGGCTACATCCAGATCAATGCCTGGACGATGCTCCCAAACGTTTGCGGCTGGCAAGGCCAGATATTCGGCAAAGGCACCAGGACGATTCACCCCAATGCCGGAACTTGAATTACATAAGTGACGACGGCCAGCCATGCAGTTACGACAATGCCCGCAAACGACGTGGCCTTCACCCGAAACAATTTCACCCGGTTGAAAATCTACTACATTACTGCCGACTTCAACGATTTCCCCAACAAATTCATGACCAATCACCATGGGGGTTTTAATGGTTTTCTGGGCCCATTTGTCCCAGTTATAAATATGTAAATCTGTACCGCAGATTGCTGTTCGCTTGACCTTTATTAGCACGTCATTGACGTCTAATTTTGGTTCGGGTACATCTTCGAGCCATAAACCTTCTTTTGCTTCACGTTTTACGAGCGCTTTCATTGTCAAACTCCAACAACCTTATGGGTTTATAAAAAGGATAGCTTAGCCTTTTGGGCATAAACAGGCTACTGTGACTTACAGGGTATGAGGTAAGTTCACTGGTGGATGTGAGACGAAGGAAGTGCCGTAGCCCTCAAATGGGGCACGGTAATTTTATGTTCGTTATAAAAAAACCAGCTTGGCAATGACGCCTGAGCTGGTTGAAGCGAGGTGAACGAACCCAAATTTTGCTTTCTCGTTTTGCAGACCAATAGCGTCTGCTTCACTGAAATGCTGAGCGCATCTGCACTCAGCATTCGGAGGTTTTAAACAGGCCTTACCAACCGATGTTTCCCCCCAACTTATTAAAGAAGCTGTCGGGTGCATTCTCTTGCTGCACGGGAGCGATCGCGGGGTTCGTGATCGTGACATTTTCGAAATTCACCGAGCCACGGCCACCGCCATCTTGAATTTCAATGCCATAAGTACCGGGGTTAGTTATCTTCACGTTCCGCAAAGTTACATTGTCCAGCACCGCATTTTGCGCTCCATTAAGTACGGCATCCGAGTACTTTTCACCGGGTGGTACATATTCTGGACCAAAGCCTCTAAATTCAATGCCGGCGTATGTCGGATCAATAATGTCGAGATTTTCAATCAAAATATCCGTTACATCTCCTTCACGAAGATAGAACTTCAATGCGCCGTGCTTCCATCCATTGCCGGTATTTTCCAGGAACATTTCACCACCAGCTCGGATGAGAGAAATATTACGGAAGGTCGTTACTTCCGGCCCAAATGGGTATGGCGAAAATTCATTGGCGATAAGAATACCTGGGTAGGTCAATACATCTTCACAGACACTGTCTTCGAACACATTGTCGTAACCACCATAGTTTGCAAAACAGTTGGCACGCCAAGGCATTTGCACCGTCAGCTTACGGAAGACATTGCCATGCCCCACACCCTGATCAGGCAAATCGCGCGCTTCTGGATCGATGAAATCCGGGCCCATTTGGACGGTTTTATCATATACCCAGTCAGACCATTTAATTGACCAGACCACTGCGGCATCATCCCCTGTATTACGGAAATGAGAATTCTCCACCAGGCTATTTGAGGTTCCGTTATCCAGATTCACGCCGTCCGCATAGAGATTACGAATACGCATATTGCGAATCGTCAGGTTTTCTGTGGGTTGTGTTTGGTGTGGGGGATCATTCCCTACCCATACCGCGCTCACTACGTGTTCAACCCATACATTTTCGATAACCGAGTTACGTCCCATGGGGCCAGCAAAAGCCTTTTGTACGCCTTCGGATTCTTCAGCACGCGCCTTGGATTCACCTCGAATGGATAAGTCGTAGTATTTACATGATGAGGTTGCACCGATACAGAAAAACATGGCTTTCGGGCCTTTGATTGTGGTGTACCACATACCAGCACCGCGCACTTCAATTCCAGGGTTATCGATCCCCACATTCCCACCGCTGATTTCCGTCGCCAAGTATTCACCGGGTGGAAACCATAATTTCTGGGTGGACTTCATTGCACGAGCAATATCATCTGCATGATTTATCCCATCATTTGGCTGCACACCAAACTCAGTTATTGAGGTAAAGCCGGCTGGCATTTCCAGCGGCGGAGCCACATCTTCAAAATCGACAAGATCGATAACATAGAACGCGGCGTCATCTTGCGCATCCCGCTGGAGTTTTACTTCAGCCCCCACAGGAATAGGCTCATCAAGCAACACCGCCACTTCGTCAAAGAAGGTATGTGGTTGCTCCGCTGGAATATCCACAATCGGATCACCAATTAACCCGCCACGATAGGACCAGGCATATTTAGACGTTAACTCCAAAGACTGAACGCGATTGCCATTGATATACAATCCAAGTGTTTTATCGATACCGCCTCCGCCAGGGGCATCAGGGATTGAGAAACGCACAACGATAGAATTGGCAGGATATTCAGTTGTAAACGCTACGTAATCATTGGTTTTATTTAACCGCACTGCACTGCGCCCAATCGCTTCCGCCTGAATAAAGTTATCGTTCCATTTCGTGCGATTTGGCTGCAGAATTTCTGCATTCGTTTCCGCATTTTCTGCTTGGTACTCTACCCACGGCATATCCATTCCGCGATCACCTGTAGGAGGTACTGGCGGTGGAGTCGGCGTGATAGTAGGTACTATTGTTGGTGTCGGTGTTGGTGTCGATGTCGGCGTTGGTGTGAACGTTGGTGTGAGTGTAGGCGTAGGCGTCACAGTTGCCGTAGGCGTTGAGGTCGGTGTTGGTGTTGGCGTAACAGTCACTGTAGGCGTTGGCTGCACTGTCGGTGTGGGCGTTGGCTGCACAGTAGGCGTGGGCTGCGGCCCACCGGCAGAAACAATACGCCATTGACCACTTTCCCAGATTGGCCAAATAAATCCGTACTCTACTCCACCAGACTGCCCTTCCACATTCATACATTCACTGGAATGCCAAGCACTGCAAAGATTAATCACATCACTGCTCACAGGGTTTATAGTCCAACGAGAGCTTTCCCATATTGGATTCCGTTGTGACGATTCAACTTTACCCGTTTGATGCTCGATATGAAGGTAATCACCAGTAGCGACGTTTTTGAATTCCACCTGGCCACTCCCTACATCTTCCTGAAGCCACTGGTAATTGGAATCACTGGACTTTTGGCCGTAACCTACCTGATCACCAGCATCGTAAAGGTAAGTTCCTAACCAACGGTTTATGATATATACCGCACCAGGAGTGGTGGGTGAAGTGCCGTCATCGCCTTCACAGCTGGATATTTCTACACTGCCGAACACAGAAGGATTCTGCCAACCAGTATCATTCGCGGCAAAACTCGCGACCTGCCCGTCTCGACCACCGCCATTGGTATCACTGTCGATCGCCACGTCGAGGCCAATGGTCATACCAGGCACCATACTGGTATTTAAAGTATTCCAGGGAATAGAGACTTCAAGGGTATAGCCTGCTGCCGTCGGTACCATTGCGTGCTGAATACCTGCCGTGTTCTGTACTGAGTTACCCCCCACATGAACACTGCCGTCATTCCAACGGAAGCCTAACTGGAAGTCATTTACGAAATCGTAGCTGGAACCTTTGCTGTTATCCGCATCAATGAACAATTCGACTGCATCATCTTCCCACCAGTTATTTCCTGAATCGTTTAAAAGCTGACTGTCAGACACCTGAACCAGTAGATACAAAGCATCGGTAGTGGCTACAGCCTTCCATTGACCACTAAAGGCAGACGGCTTAACACCTGTTGTCACTTTCCCAATATTCATGGACGGTGCGTTGTCCCACACGCTGTCAACACTCCCATCGATAGATGGATTAGTATTTTCTGCCTTAATCACCGGCGCACTGCAACTTGGTGGCGGCGTCGGGGTTGGCGTAGGCTCCACCGTAGGCGTAGGTACGATTGTTGGTGTAGGTGTAGGTGTTGGTGTTGGTGTTGGCGTCGCTGTTGGCGTAATCGTGGGCGTCGCCGTTGGCGTTGCGGTAGGGGTAGCCGTCGGTGTGGGCGTCGGGTTCACGGTTGGTGTTGGTGTTGGTGTTGGTGTTGGTGTTGGTGTACCAGTATCTAAATCACCGCCACCGCAATCCGTCACAAAAACGCTTCCGAAAACACTGGGAGTTGACCAGGCCGTACCGGTAGTATCAATTGCTGTCAGCTGTGCGTCGCGAGTGCCGCCACCATTGTCATTATCAATCGCTACATCCAAACCTATTTGCTTACCAGCAAAAATGTCGATACCTAAGGTCGTCCAGGGAATCGCAACTTCCAAGGTATATCCTCCAGAGGTTGCCACCATGCTATGTTGGATTCCTGCAGTGTTTTGTGCCGATGTCCCACCAAGATGGATGGTGCCGTCATTCCAGCGAAAACCCAATTGGTAGTCATTGGAACCGTCGTAACTGCTGCCTTTGCTATTATCCGCATCAATAAACAGCTCGACAACATCGTCTTCCCACCAGTTTGCCCCCGAATCGTTTTTCAGATCAGCGTCTTGCACCTGCACCAATACAAAGAGCGCCTCTGAAGTAGCCAGTGCCCGCCAAGAACCCGAAAAACCAGAAGGAATAGCACCATATGTTGCATTGGCAACAGATTGTTGCAGCGATGCACTTTCCCAGACAGCATCCACATTCCCATCTATTCCAGGTGCGACGGTTGATGTACCAATCGCAGGCGCAGTACAACTAGGCAATTCATTATCAATAATGGTCACCGTGGCACTTTCACTTCCCAGCCGATAACCACTGCCAGGCATTGGTGCCTGCAAGGTCAGCGTAATGGTTTCGCTATTCTCAAACAGCGCATCATCGATAGCAGTCAACACAATTTCCTGCGTAGATTGCCATTCGCTTAAGGTTACCGTCCCTGCAAGTGCTGGCATGCTGGTGTAGTCTGACGCATTTGCAGAACCACTTACACTGTAGGCTATCTGAATATCTTCTTTAATGCCCTCAGCAGAAAAACGAATCGTTGCGCTTCCGCCCGCTTCACTCATAGTGGACTGCAAAGCTTCAACATTCACCGAAGGAATCACATCCAACGTAATCGAGTCTGTATACCCTCCATCCTCCGATTTCACTAAAATTACTGCACTGCCAATGCCGTTCGCGCGCAAGGTCATGGTCGACTTATCGCTACTGAGTACATCAATTACCGGACTGCTGGAACTTACCGTAAAATTTTTGTTTTGTGCTTGTACCGGCACAACACCGACATTCAAGGTAACAGTTTCACCAAGCGCTAATTCCATTGGGTTTGGCAGATTGTTATCTATTTCTATTCCAGTTACAGCGACATTTTCGTAACGTACGTCATATTTAAATCCAGGACTACGTGCAACGAGATTTTCACCATCCTCAATATCGCGAAAATCAGGATTTCTTAAAATAAAGGTTCCACTATTAGCTTCTGAATATGCACCAGCACCACCGTAAATATTTCCATCAGCACTAGCCGTTGTATAATCTTTACCGGAGCCATTAATCGTTACTTCGTTCAACACCATATTGCTATAGCTATTGCCGAAAATTTGAATGCCGTGGCGCTGAGCATCTTCAATATAGATATTTTCAAACAGTAAATTATTAATACCTTTCGAAGAATTCAGCTCTAGTGCACCACGAGAATTATTCCAAAGATCTTTGCTTGTACCACAGCGATAAATATCCACATCGTAAAAATGCATGGTGCCGCTGGAGCTAAACCCATAACCAGGAAAATCGGTCGTAAATCGCATACCAGAGCCTGCGAAACAATCACGAATCAGCAAATTATGCCCTTTGTGGCCTCGCCCACCAAAAATAGCAAAACTGCCTGCTCGCCATGTATGTTCCATAGTGTTGTAACGAAACGTATTTTCAACCGCTTCGGGCGCCTCGTTGCCATTATTTGGCCACACGGCAAGAGCATCATCACCACCATTACGGACGTTGCTGTGTTCAACAATGGAATAAGAGGTTCCTTGAGAAAAGTTAACGCCATCCGCATAATTGTTACGGATACGCGCATGAGAGATAGTCAGGTTTTTGGTGATGTCGATAGGATACGGAGCATCATAACCGGCAATCCAGGCCCCTACTTCAAAATGCTCTATCCAAACATTGTGAATTTTACTGTTATCACCATAGGTTCCCATAAACCCCTTATAAATCATGTACTGACCAGGAGCATCGAAACGCTTATTGTTTATGGTACTCAAATAAAAGTCCGAGAATTCCACTTCACTGGTACGACCGAGAATACCACCGGAAAAAACTCCGTCATTCATGAAGTACAGATTGGTATGCCAGATACCCGCCCCTTTAAATTTTAGCCCCTGATACCCCTGAGCAAGATTCCAGGCATCTACACGATTCCCCACTTCTAACTTATCATTTAATTCCCATTTTCCAGGTGGAAAGTACACGCCCGTTCCTGCGCTATGAGCGCTATCCATCGCTTGCTTAATTGCCGGAAGATCATCCTTTCCATCATTAGCAACCGCACCAAAATCTGCGATGGAGACAAAACCGTTTGGCTTTGTATATGCCGTTGGGATATCTTCAAGTTCGATAAAATCAACACCCAGGGCTTGACCACTGGTCTTTTCTAAAGTCAGAGTATCGCCCGCTTGCAGTTTTACGCCTTTAAGCTGAAAGTGGGTTTCATCAAAACGCATTCTAGGTCGATCAGCAGGATGATTTTCTGGTTCAACGCTTGGAAAATACTGCCATGCCCAATATGAAGTTAACGGCACCTCGGAATGCGTTATTCCGTATTGCACGATATCCACTTTTGCACCATTTACGTATACTTGCAGGCTTCCTTCCGTTCCAGATCCGTCACTGGAGTCCGGCAAGGTAAAACGAACGGTAACACCGTCACCAACCGTGTTCACTTGCCAGCTTACGCTATTACCATTCGAAGACAATTCAACATATTTTTGTTCGGATGCTTCAGACGCTGTATCGGCCTGATCAAAATCTAAAGATTGTTTTAAGCTTCCACTATAATTTCCAAGGTCCGCTTCATAACGAGTATAAGGCATTTGATAAGCGCCCTGATTTGCGCTATCCGCCTGGGTATTTGAGCTGCATGCTATGATTGCCGTGGCCAGCATAAGTTTTTGACTTATGCTGCGACTCCACATTGCATGTATTTTTGGTCTGTACAATTTCATTTGTCATTACCATTTTTTGTTATCAAAGAAAATCCTACCGCTAACCTACTATTCCAATTTTCTGGTGTTAAGTTCCACTTTCTGCTGCTTTAAGAAGGGCTTGATCCGTCTGATCTTTTCGTAATTTGTTTCCCTAGTTAGGGCGAACAGTATTTCACTTGTCCTCTAAATTCTTAGATCGAAATCACCTTTTAAATATGGAAACGTTTTCAGAAAGTAATTAATAATTATTTTTTGGGGGTTTATAGAGGGTTTGGGGGTTTTACCATTAAATTTTGATTGCTATACGAAAGCCCGGTCGAGCAGAGAAATTCAAATGATTCGGTTTTCATTGTGTTGAATTGTATTATGCAAGAGTTAATAAGGAATTCTTCAGGTAAGCAAAAACCCGAACAGAAAAACATTGAATGTTTATATTTCAATTTGATGAAGTGATAATTTTTTGAAGAATTACCTGGATGATTTCCAGGAAGACTTTCAGTGTGATTGCCAGAAGGCTTGTAAGAGGCTTTGCTAGCAGAACTGTCGGGAGGAATGCAATTCGTCTTTCGCAGGAATCGCAAAAGCAAGATACAAAGCTTCCCTCTTCATATCTTGCACTGTTTTAGTTCTATTTATTTTACATCGCCGGACAAGGCCCTCCATTCGGCGAGCAGATTCTAACGATTTGCGTATTGCTCTTGGACATTACACCTTCATCATCCGTAACGGTTAACTTTACAGAATAAACACCGCTGCGAGAATAATAGTGCATCATTGAAGAAAGAACATCACTGTACACAGGTGTTCCATCACCAAAATCCCAGTGGTACTTTTTAATTGCCCCACCATCGACATCATAACTTTCATGGGCATCCAACCGTACGGAGCCACCAAAAACAAAAGGTACAAATTTCGCTACAGGTGCAGTTGCCAGGGTCAACGCTTTTTCTGCATCTACTATTCCGTAACCAAAACTATCACTCTTGCTGGGGTATAAACTAGAAGATTTTTTCAGGATGTTCACCACTTCAGTTCGTGTCAACGACGGGTTAGCAGACCACACCAAGGCAGCAATTCCCGCGATGGTAGGCGCAGCCATTGAGGACCCTTTCCCGTTGGAAACACAGGCTTCAGAAGGATGCAAGGTTAACGCCCCTGCGCCATCCGAAGGCCTGGAAACATATGCTACAAAATCTACAGCGCTCCCATATGAATTCGTAAATAATGGACTTTTCGCAATCCTTAAGTTTTTACCTCGCGGATCACTTTCACGGTATTCCACTCCAGTTACAGTAAACAATCCATACATATCATCATAATTACCTGGATAGATTACCAAATTCTTGGTAACCCCAGCAGAAGCAAAAATTAATTTACCTTTGCCAAGCGCATAAGCTATTGCAGACTTCAGTGCACTGTCAGCTACGGCTTTACCCATGGAGATATTGATAATTTTTACCTTTGGATTGTCAGCCATTTTCTTCAATTTCGCACTGAATTTACCGACATGCGCAATAACCGGGTCATCATGAACGGCATAGGCTATTAGATTTGCATTATACGCAACACCGGCAATTGTATCCGTATGCGTCACAGGAGCAGCCAATACACTCGCCACTGAGGTACCATGCCAAGGCAGCTTGAGAACGTCTGTTTCTACTGGGGGTTTTTCAGCAGCAAAAGTGCGATTACTGGATAACCCCGTACTGAACAATTGCCAAAAGACATCCTGTTCAGACATGACGCCAGTGTCAATTACTCCAACTGTAATATTTTTACCAGTGCTGTACTTCCATGCCTGAGGCACCTTGTGCGCCGACAAATGCCAAGATACTCGAGTATGATAACCCTGATTGATAAAGGGCATTGTAAACTGCTGACTGGAGGGATTTAAACATTCTGGCTCAGGTAGCGGAAAGAGACTTAGAGCTGCTGCTCTTGCTGACACAGCAGTCAGTAAGAGCAGCATTATGACATTTGCAGTTTTCTTCATGTGGACTTCCTGATTATTGAATCGGACACAAATCGATTAGACCATTCTCACACAGAGACACTTGAACCATTTGACTCGTAGTACTTGTTGAGCCCTCATCATCCGTTACCGTTAGACGCACCATATAGTGTCCACCTCTGGAATACCGATGCACGTAGGTGCTTGAACCGGAAGCCACGGTTCTGCCATCGCCAAAGTCCCACTTGTATCTCACGATAGAGCCACCATCTGTATCCCGACTGGATGACCCATCTACCGCTACGGAAGTACCTGAAACTTCGTAGCTAAAACTCGCTCGTGGTGGAGAGATCCAAGGCACATCAATATCAATGATGATACGATCATTAACATCATCATCGGTACGTTCGCCATCCTCATCAAAAGTCAATGTAACTTTTGTGCCTTCCAGGGGATCTAACAACGCGCTTACCACTTCGTCTTTATTTATACCAGCGTTGACAAATACAATTGAAGGGATATAAGAAATAGCATTCCCAAGCAGCGTATTCTCACCTAGTATACCTGGGACATCCAGATCCAACTCTTTTTCAAAGCCCTTTACAAGACTCTTTTTAAATGATTTTCCTAACTCTTTTTCAATCCATGGTTTAAATACATTTACAATGGGAACTACGACATTACAAATATTAATACCCGTACTTAAATCAAAATCATAGCCAATAAACTTCACGTCAAACGGATCTAAACCCGTGTAAATATTGTATTCAGATAACGCTTGAATACGAGAAAAATCAATATCAATTTTTGGCCGCTTTCCAATACAAGGTTTTATTTTCATATTGATATTTCCCTTGTAAGCATCTACTCGAACATCAATACCGTCCTTCGTTACCACTTTGTTTACAACGACATCCTCATCAAAATCCACTTTGATATCCGTAAAAGCCTTTAAACCCGCAAACTTTTCGCTGCCAATTTTACTTTTTAATTCAGACTCTGCTTCAGCTCTTGTTTGATCAAGCACATCAAAGATATCCCCCAGCACACTGACATCGACTGTAACCGGCTGCTTATTTTCATACCGAATAGTGAGTTTGGTACCTGCTAATGCAATACTGCTAGAAACAAAAAAGGCGAGAGACAGAACAAAAGAAACAAATATTCTTAAGTTATACATATAATTTCCTGATAGTTTGTTTAAAGTGTAATAGTTATTAACCTGTTGCATAACTGCGCGAAAGAAAACAAAGATAAAAGCATCAAACAATCAAAGTTAAAAGCCAAAACGGGAGTTAACACGGGCAAAACTCCCAGCAAACTCACACTATTTTTCTATTCAACCGTCAACCTTCACCCTCATCTTTATAATCTTCCATGCAAATTTAACGTCATTTAATCACAAGCTGATAAGGTCCCTCTCGTCAGCCCGAACTGATATTAGAATATTTTGTACATATGTACAATTTTATTTCACGCCAAAAAAAGTACCTTACCCCCGCTAAATCCAGGCCGAACACAAAACTAAAATTAAAAATAAAACGTCTTATAATCATTTACTCTCATAAAACCTTTAAACCATTCAGGCTAGATTCAGCTTGCGTTCAGGCTCGAAGAATAAATGCATAGATAAGACAGAAACAGCTACAAGAAAGAACAACTTTATTAGCGGTCGATATTTTTCTGAAGAGAAATCAAGAGAGGAAAAACAAGGTGTTTAAATCAGACAAAATAGAAAACACCTAGAAAGTTCGCTAATAAAATATTTTTTAAATTAGCCGCCCCCAAAAGAACAATTTAAACACCACATCGGGAGCACAAAAAATGCACTAGCACAAAAATAAAGGCACAGATTAAAAAAGAAGATGGCAATAGTTGTTAAAGTGACCGCAACAACTAGCACAAACGGATATGGTTACATATGGGAAAAATAGCAATACAAACAGTGAGGCAATGCAGACTAAGATCGGACACCTCCGCGAGCGAGCCAACAAAACAGTGTCAACTCACTGGCTTATCACAGGTGCCCAATGAAAAAAACATCGTGCCAGGTAAGAGCAGTTTATCTTTGACATGAATTTTACATGACCAACACCAAAGCAGCCCTAGCCTTCAACAATTTAGCTGCTGGATTACTCTGATGGCACAACAGCAGCAACGGTAAAACGGCTCCGGATAAAACGAGCTTGCTCTGCCTCATCTACGATGGCCACAGCTAAGTCTGCGACTGAAATTTTTGCCGGGGAGTCGCCATCCATTAATAAATCATCTTTTCCCAAACGATAACTGCCTGTGCGATCACCCGGTTCCAAAAAAGCCGGCGGACTGACAAAGGTCCAGTCCAGCACCGTGTTTTTTTCCATGTCTAATAATGCGTCCCGAGCGGCTTTTGCGCCAGGAACAATATTCGCGGGAACATGCTGGGAAAACTCAGGGGTATCCACTAATTGCAGGTTTGGCGCAACAAAAAGACTGCCAGCCCCACCAACAACAATCAAGCGCTTGACCTGTGCATTTTCAACACCCTGGACAATGGCTTTATGACCAGCCATAAAGTTTTTGTATAGCTCAGCATCGTCCCAGCCGGGATTAAAAGCCGATATCACAGCATCGTGCCCCTTAACAGCGTCGGAAATTTTTACTGAATCATATGCGCTAGCCTGAATAGGTAAAATCCCGGTCTGATCTTTCAATTTGTCAGGTGAGCGCGTCAGCACCGTCACCTCATGCCCTCGTCTTTTTAGTTCCAGCAAAACTTCTGAACCCACAAAACCCGTGGCGCCGATAAGTGCAATTTTCATTGTTACATCCTCATTTCTAGTTGACTCTTGAATTTCAGCTTATAATAGATACTTAACAATTATTTGATTAGCCCCTATTTAATTGAATCTTTTTTAAGCTGAGCTTCAAAATGAGCGATTTAAAAGCCTATATAGTTTTTGCAGAAACCGTCCAATCCGGATCGATGAGCGAGGCTGGCAGACGACTTGGTATGAGCCCATCTGCGATTAGCCAGACCCTTAGAGCATTGGAACAGCACTCCGGCGTAACCCTGCTAAACAGATCCACACGAAGACTCTCTTTGACCGAAGCTGGCGAGCGATGCTACCCGCATTGTTTACGGGTCTTAGAAGCTGCAAACGCAGTCAAAACATCACTCGCAGATTCGCGTGACAGCCCCGAAGGAGAAATACGCATCTCGGCGCCCGTTGGCTTCGCAGCGCATATTTCCGCTGCACTATTTCCATTACTCAATGCCTCCCCCAACCTTCGCTTAAGTCTATTGCTTGACGATCAAATGGTGGACTTGATCCAGAATCGGGTTGATATTGCAGTGCGTGTTGGGAAAATGGCGGATTCAACGTGGATTAGTCGTCGCCTTACTGAAATCGAAGGCGTGCTATGCGCGTCCGCTCGTTATCTTGAGCGTTATGGCATACCCGAAACGATTGAAAACTTACAACACCATCGCTGGATCGCATCGGCGCAGGAAGTCATTCACACAGTACGACAGGGTGTGAGCCAGTCCGAATTAATGTTTGATGTGTTTTCCTCACATGGAGGGAATCAACGTGTGCATGTTGCAGTGAACTATGCGTCCAATAATCAAATTGCATTACATGAAATGTGTGAACATGGACTGGGTATTGCGAAGCTCGCTTACCCTGATGCGCTTGATGCGTTAGAGCGAGGAAATCTCGTTCAGATATTACCCCAATGGCATTTGTCGCCTTTGCCGGTAAACGCTGTCACCGTTAAGCGTGACGGCGAACCCGCTAAAATACGCCTGGCACTTGATGCGCTTAAAAAGCACTTTGCCACACTGCCTAAGATGTAAAGCACTACAACACCAACCACTAGACGCTCTGTTCCAGCGGAAGATCACAAATTCTCAACAATAAAAAACCCCAGCTGAAGCTAGACAGCTGGGGTTTTCCTGAAGGTAAGAATTAAATCTTAAAATACAGCGTGTTTTAACTGATTACTTCACCATATCAAATCGTTGGTTTGCACCGTCTGTACAACTCCACTGAATGATGTTTGCACCGTTTTGCTCGCCCCAGCCACCAACATCAATACAGATTCCGCTATGACGGAAAGCAAATTGATGGACACTGCCAAACAAATTTGCAGCCATAATACGCTGATTTTCACGGCCATCGCAGTTACGCTGAACCACATTTCCACCGGCATTCGTATTACCTTGATCGACACTGAGACACTTGCCACTGTTCACATTTTGCAACAACCAGTAACCGTCACCACCATCTAGCTTGCGGAAACGCTGGTTATCACCACCATGACAATTCCACTGAATGATATTAGCTCCGCCTTCTTTGCTCCAGCCACCGACTTCCAGACACTTGCCGCTATGACGCGCCTTGAGTATAAACCCTTGCTTTTGTTGTTTAGCAGGACGGAAACCTGCAATTTGCCCTTTCACGTTATTCAACGCTAAAGAAGCATCTGCCTCATTTGCATTACCTGGCCAAATACCACACTGAAGGCCACGGCATTTAAATGCTGGACTGGAAAATTTTGGCACCCATGAAGTGTTAAACACACCGGGATAAGCCATAGTAGTTGCAAATGAATTCACAACGCCGTATCCAAGACCGTAGCGGTAATTAGAGCCACCTTGATTGCCTTGTTTGCGAGAGTGATTCAACCCCATATTGTGCCCAAGTTCGTGCGCCAAAACCTGGCCACCACAATTCGGCCCGACAACGTTAAACGCCCAAGCCGCACTCACCGCCACGTAGCCCAAACCACATGCACCTGTTCTATGCAGCTGAGTGACAAAATCAGCACCGACTTCATCACGCTTTCTCGCAATATCCGCGTTTACACGAATTTTACCAAGCACTTCCCCCATATCAGCACCTGCGATATTTTTATGCATAGTGCCAGCCAATCGGAGATTGATGTCAATACCGGTGTTTTTATAAATTTGATTGGTTTGCGCCACCCAGTTGCGCATAGCAGCAGCAACCTGGCCGTTAAAATAATTACGTGAGTGATCATCAAATACGACAAGCAAATCCACATTGGCTGCCTTTGCTTGGAATGACAGCATCATCGAAGCAGAAATTAAGCCAGCGGACACGATTTTCTTTATGAGCGTAAAGCGGTGTTTTGTCTGCATGGGTAGGTACCTTTTTAAATTGTAATTTTATCGCTTGTCAGCGGGTTAGTTATTTATAGTTTTAATGGTTATGGGTTGGGTTTACACCAAAAGTCTCCGCCTCGAGCTTGACGTATTCTTCTGGAGGATTTTCGATATACTCTGGGGGAACATAAACCTGTTGATCTTCACCGTGGCGGAACAGCGTAGCGTTGCTTACTATGAAGCCCTTACCATTCCTCACTTCCAATTGATACAAGCCTTGCTCTGTAAAAATTCCGCCTACAGTCAAACCATCTGCCTGCGTTAGCGTAATCGTGTCGGTAGAACCTGGTGTATTGGATTCACCATACCAGGTCACACTTTCACCCTGACCTTCACTACTTACCTGTGAAATTTTAGCTTCAAAATCAATATCATCCTGACCGATACTAATTTTCAGAGTATCTCCCTCTGCAAGTGACTCCAGTTTTAGTTCTGAAAAATTGATAAACGATCGTCCATCATTCAACTCTTCATCCGTCAAATTAAGCCCAGCAGGAACCTCGGATACTTCTTCCCAGGCTGAAGGTTGCTGCATCGCCTGATACAGCGCGTCCGGGTCATACTCCAGCCCGGCCCGGCGAGCAACGATGTCTTGATATCGATCGTAGAAAGTGTCGTAACCTGGATTATCGTCACGAACTGCAAATACGTCTTCATCTTCTGCAACGGACTTTTTATCCGCAGTCTTGCCTGAAGCGAGATTTTGCAAACTGGTATTGGCACCCATAGGCGACTGGGGAAGTGATGGATCTGTGACCGAAGCGGTCATTGAAGTCTGATGGGTTTGCGGGAGTTGAATTTTATCCTGATAAAGAAATGCCAGCGATACACCTGACATTCCGATGACCACCGCGGTGATCAACACACTCTTTTTATTCATCTGTCTGCGCCTAATATAGTAATCACTATGTGATTTTTTTATAATTTTTAAGGTATTGTTTTTAATCTTTATATTTGTTTGATCAGCCAGGCATTACACTCTCAAACCTTGGCCGTCCTTCAACCTTCAATGTTTAACCTTCAACGTTTAACCTTCAACTAGCATCGTGCTAAATACAGTTAAATATTGTGAATCTAAGTCCCTGCTAACTTCTTATGAACCTGCGGTACCTTTTGATCCAACTCTGCCTTACAAACTGACTCGCTTTAAATCCCTGCCGGAAGTAGATGCATGGTTATGTGCATCTACTTCCCCCTTAAGGCAGGTTCACACCATATGATATAAAAAAGTGTCCGATACACTGTTTTAATGGCGTGTAATGCGTCACATGTTATAGGAAAACGTTTTCACCTGCCAAGCGTTCATATGAGACTCAGTTCAAATAAGGCTCAATAAATAAGAAGATTTTGGAATGCTTAAACTCAGTTTTAATTACGTTTGTTAGTTATGCAGTAGAAACTTGCCTCTCTGTGCAAGCCTGGCTTTACGCATTTATAAAGACCCAAGTGTGTACAAGCCCTGATTGAATATCTTTTTTTTGGCAGGGCGCACCTAGTAAAGCCGTTTGTAATTATTGCTAATGGAATTTCAGTGCAATGATGCAGCATTAATATAGTGTTCACCTTTTGTGTTCACCTTTTGCACTCAGCTACCAATACTCACCCCTGAATTCAGAAATTAGAACCTTTATCAAGCAGCAGTTAGCAAATATTTTTTACACGATCAAACCATATAAATATTTTTTGAGTAGAATTTTTTAGTATTGCGCATTGATGAATTTAATGATTGTTACGTCATAAAACTGAATGCAGCGCGGTATTTTTTAGTTTCTCATTTTACTTCTCATTTCTTTTTTATCTTTTTGGTTTTTGGCTTACTGTTTTGAATCCCCTTTCTGGCCTCCCGTTCTGACTTACCATTTTAACTTCCTGGTTAGCCCCTTTTTTTTGACCTAGTAATAACACTTCCGATTAAACAAAAGTATTTTTCAGTACAAGCTCAGTAAAAGATGGGAACGCTATTCATTTTGTGATTTATATCACCATATTATTTTTTCATACACCTGATCACACGCCACTTAAACACAATGCATTTTATTTTCAGGCAAAAGGTTTTGATTCATGGAAACTCGAACGGGGTTCGACCTTAGGTAATCGGGTTTGACTTTTGGTTTTGCAATTGCATGCAGGAAAGGCCATTTGATAACGTAATATGGATTAATCAAAAGCCTATAAAAGCCGTCAGGCAAGAGATTAATGACTTTTAAAATAACAATACTGGCGTAGCTTGAAATACAAGCTTTCACACATTCAAGGGGTTTTAAAATGAAAAAGATAATAAGTGCCGCGTTTGCACTTTCCATTTTTATAGTCGCCAAAGCCAACGCTCTGATTGAGTATGATTATAAAATTGTGGCGGGTTTCTATCCTTACGAAAAGAGTTACATTCTCAAGCAAGATGATGTGCAAATGGAAAAATTAACCCATTTGATTTATGCCTTTGCCTTCCCAGGGCAAGGCGGCTCCATCGGCACATCGACAGGCTCATATCATGATCCGGCTCTGGTAGAGCGCGCTCATGCCCACGGAGTAAAATTTATTGTCATGATGGGAGGCGGCATACAGTCGGGTGGTTTCAGCGAAATGGCAGCCAACCCGCAGTATCGAGAAAACTTCGTCAACAACCTTGTCGATTGGATGAGAACTTACGGGTATGACGGAGTAAATTTTGACTGGGAGTACCCTGGCGCTAATGGCAAAGACCAGGACAAAGAAAATTTCGCGACGCTTTTACTGGAGGTTCGCGCCGCATTCGATGCCGTTGAAGGCGAACTTGGTAAAAAACTTGAGATGTCGATCGATCTTCATTCAAGCCTTTGGTACGCCAACTGGCTGGATTTTGAAGTACTCAATCAGACCATGGACTGGATGGGCGTGATGACATACGACTATTCAGGACCATGGCCCTACTCCACTCATGCGTCTCACAACGCCCCTTTATACTGTGGCGATAATGACCCCAACCTGGAAGTCTGTAACCGATACTTAACGGTTGATTCAGGCATTGCCAATATTAGGGATGGTCGATCAGAATCCGTAGACCCCGTAACCGGTGAAGTTTATCCCGCCGTAATCACAGATGTAGACCCCGCGAGGATCGTCATGGGTGTGCCTTTTTATGGCCGAGAATTTTTTAACTGTGAATTAAATGATACACCGCGTGAAGGCGGAAGCGCTATTACTTACACAGCTATAGCCCCTCTACTGGAAAACGACAACTGGGTAAGATTCTGGGATGCGGGTGCGCGCGTACCATATCTGAAGAAAAATAACGGGTGCGGCATTATCAGCTACGAGGACGCAGAATCTATCGCAGCAAAAGCGGATTACATTAAAGCCAACGGTTTAGCCGGCGCTATGATTTGGGAGATCACTCAAGACAATACTAACATTGGCTGGAATCTAGATCCGGTTCAACCGCTAATGGATGCTATTGCAGCAGAGCTAATTGGGTCTTCTGGTAGCAGCAGCTCATCGTCTAGCAGTTCAACGTCCAGTAGTACTTCTTCAAGCAGTTCGTCATCGAGCAGTTCTTCTTCAAGTTCATCTTCAAGTTCATCTTCAAGTTCATCTTCAAGCTCCTCATCTAGCTCATCTTCGAGCAGCTCATCAAGTTCATCGTCCAGCAGTTCCTCTGGCGGCACGGCATGTGGCGGTTTACCGGTCTGGGATAGAAACACGGTGTACGCTTCACCCACAGAAATCCAATATAAAAATGTTCGCTACATTAATAAATGGTGGAGCCAGGGTTCAGACCCGGACTACCATAACGGACCGGGAACGGTATGGACAGTACTAGGGCCCTGCTTGTAAAACAGCAGGCTAGTTTCAGCAACGGTATTTTACGGGCGTCCCATGTTAATTTTTGGAGGGCGCCCTTCCATCAATAGGCCTTCCATCAATAGGCCTTCCATCAATAGGCCTTGAACAAACTTTTTTAATTTGAAAAGACAAAAAGAGGAACTGAGCGCCTTTTATATTTGTATCTGCTCGTTATTTGTATCTACTTTTTGTTCACGCTATTTCTGTTTGTGCTTTCCTGTTTGCGCTCTATAAGCACCAAAAATATCAAACTATCAATATCTACTGGGTAAATAAACACGTTTTCCCCCATACGATTATGACTTCCACATAAAATCAGTTACACTTTATTTAATATTTCCTGCGCAGTATTTCGTTTGCAACAAAACACCTGATATGAAATCGTTCCTGACATACATCATTTTGATTTTGATGACGACGCAATCGATAGTATCGATGGCGGATGCTCATCAATCACATCAGCCAGGAAACCGACACCTATCATTCGAAGACCACCACCATCAATCTGCAGAATTAAGCCTGCAAAATGCAGAACTTAAGCAAAATGAACTGAGCACAAAGCACGCAGAGCAACTATCCAGCAAGTGGGATTGCCACCACTGCTGTCATTGTCACGGGCATTTTACTCATATGGCGCTTGCTGCAGCGTCACTTCCCAATGCCGACTTCTTTTCAAAGATCACCGCAGAATATACGAAACAACTCGTTATTCAGACCATCAACCCGCTGTATCGCCCTCCTATTTTTACCTCGATTGCCTAGATTAAAACCGGGACAGAAGTCCCGCGTAATTTAACCTTCAATACATAACTGAAAGCGCCCCATTATCGATATGGGTGGGCATACTGAGGTATACGCAATGAGAAGCGGTATGACATTACTGACTTTTTTAATTCTCTACTTATCGCCAATGGTCTTTGCTCATGAGGCCAATACTATGGCTGAAGAAGAACATTCACACCGTTCGCATGATGAATCTGACACAGATGATCATGCACACAACGAGAACGGACACGAAAATAGTGAACACTCTCACGAAGAAAGCAATTTCAGTACGATAGATACTGAAATTGCTCAGAAAGTTGGCCTCGCAACATCCATAGCAGGCACACAAAATTTACATCAGACGGCAAAGGTTTACGGTTCTTTGGCCGCAGGACCTGAACAGCTCAGCCACGTTCGATCTCGCTTTGAAGGCCTGGTCAAATCTGTCAATGTAACCATCGGCGACTATGTCAAAGCGGGTGATTTACTTGCGCAAATTGAATCGAATACCAGCCTCAAAGATTACGACATGCTTGCACCCATTTCCGGCAGGGTCATGCAAAGACATGCAAATAAGGGAGAGTTTACGACTGACCAGGTGTTATTTTCGATCGCAAACTTTCATACATTGTGGGCAGAACTTCGCATTTACCCCAGGCGCCAACAGAAGGTGTCTCAGGGACAGCATGTGACGATCAACGTAAACGACCGAGAAATATCATCCACTGTCAAACATGTAATACCAGTTTTGGATAAGCCTTATCTCCTGGCAAGGGTATTGATCAATAATAAGGATTTATCTCTCTCCCCAGGCCTTTTAGTAGAAGCCTATATAACGACTTCCGAATTTGAAGTTCCCGTTGCAGTTTCCAGTAAATCCCTGCAAACACTCGACGGTAAAGATGGTGTTTTTGTGAAGCACGAAAACAATTATCAATTTACGCCACTCAAACTCGGACGAAACGACAATGCATTTCACGAAGTACTCGAAGGCATAACACCAGGCACAGAATATGTTTCGCAAAACAGCTACCTGTTAAAAGCAGACATCGAAAAATCTGAAGCAGAACACGCACACTAACGAGGTTGCCATGATTGACTATATCCTGCGCCTTGCGATTGAGCGGCGTATTCTATTTCTTTGTTTTATATTTCTCATCATCGGTTTTGGTTTATTCAATTATCACAAATTACCGATAGATGCGGTGCCCGACATTACCAATGTGCAAGTGCAAATCAATACCAGCGCTCCAGGTTATTCCCCGCTGGAAGTCGAACAACGCATCACTTACCCCGTGGAAAATGCATTAACCGGTTTGCCGAAACTGTCCTACACACGGTCTCTATCGCGATATGGGCTATCACAAGTCACAGTAGTATTTGACGAGAACACGGACATTTACTTTGCGCGAAACCTGATAAATACCCGGCTAAATGCGATTAAGAGCGTGCTACCGCCAGCGCTTGAGCCCGAAATGGGCCCTATTTCCACTGGTCTGGGGGAAATTTTCATGTACACCGTGAAGGCGATTGAGGGCGCGCGCACCAGCGACGGAAACGAATACGACTCAATGGCCTTGCGAGAAATTCAGGACTGGATTATCAAACCCCAGCTGTCCCGCGTTAAAGGCGTGGTAGAAGTGAATAGCATAGGTGGGTACAACAAACAGTTTCATGTGCTGCCAGACCCCAAACAACTATTGTATTACCGAATCAGCGTTGAAGATGTGGTACAAGCCCTGCAAACCAACAATAACAATCGTGGAGCTGGATTTGTCGAGCGCAACGGGCAACAACTTCTTGTACGCTCACCCGGTCAACTCAATACGATTGAAGACATCGGCAACGTCATTGTGACAGAGCACGATCAAATCCCTATTAAAATTCGTGATGTGGCTGACATCGCGATAGGGAAAGAGCTTCGCACAGGAGCCGCCACACAGGACGGTAAAGAGACGGTGCTAGGAACGGCAATGATGCTAATCGGTGCAAATTCTCGAACTGTTGCAAAAGACGTTGCAGCCAAGCTTCAGGAAATTCAGCTTTCACTACCCAAAGGCGTTATAGCGGAACCGGTCTATGATCGTACTACACTGGTGGATAAAGCCATTGCCACCGTCAGTAAAAATCTTATTGAAGGAGCGCTTCTTGTTATCGTAGTGCTGTTTCTTATGCTTGGTAATATACGAGCCGCGCTGATCACCGCCGCAGTCATTCCCCTGTCGATGCTTATGACCATTACCGGCATGGTAAAAACCGGGGTTTCTGCGAACCTAATGAGCCTGGGCGCACTGGACTTTGGTCTGATTGTTGATGGCGCTGTGATTATTGTAGAAAACGCGGTGCGTCGCCTCGCGCAAGCACAACACGGCAATCAACAGCAAAACATACGAGAACGACTGGACACTGTATTTCAAGCAACCTCTGAAGTCATACGCCCCAGCTTATTTGGCGTAGCCATTATCACAGTGGTTTACATACCCATTTTCAGCTTGACTGGCGTAGAAGGTAAAATGTTTCATCCGATGGCCGCGACGGTTGTCATGGCATTACTGTCAGCCATGTTGCTCTCCCTTACAGTCGTTCCTGCTGCTGTAGCAGTTTTCATGCGCGGCCCTATCACGGAAAAAGAAAGCCTGATTGTTCGCCAATCGAAAAACCTGTACCGACCATTACTCACATTTGCTTTACGATTTCGATGGTTAATTGTAACCCTGGCATCGCTAATCCTGGCCGGTAGTTTATGGCTTGCGACCACGCTTGGTTCTGAATTTATACCGCAACTCAATGAGGGTGACATCGCTTTGCATGCACTACGTATTCCAGGCACGGGACTTGAACAGGCCGTGGTTATGCAGGAAGCACTGGAGCAGCAAATACAATCATTCCCTGAAGTCGCTAAAGTATTTGCACGTATTGGTACGGCGGAAGTCGCTACCGACCCTATGCCACCCAATGTTGCGGATAACTTTGTCATTTTAAAGCCGCGACGCGAATGGCCAGACCCAGATAAAAGCAAGGAACAGCTAATTCGTGAAATGGAAACAGCGCTCAAACGTCTACCCGGAAATAACTACGAATTCACGCAGCCCATACAAATGCGTTTCAACGAATTAATATCTGGAGTTCGTTCCGACCTGGGTATAAAAATTTTTGGTGATGATTTAGATCAGCTGGTGGAAACAGCAAACAATATTCTCAACACCGTCAAAAAAATCGATGGTGCCGCCGATGCCAGGGTTGAGCAAGTCACTGGTTTACCCACTCTTTCGGTTGTTCCTAACCGAACTGCACTCGGACGTTACGGATTAAACGTTGCAGACCTCCAGGAATGGGTGTCTGCGGCCATTGGTGGTGAAGCTGCCGGCATCATGTATGAAGGAGATCGACGCTTTCAGCTGATCGTACGTTTGCCAGAAAATCTGAGACAGGATATTGAGGGTCTGAAATACTTACCGGTACCACTCAACACGCTTAACAAGGGTGAGTTTGTCCCACTTGAAGAAATTGCCCGACTGGACATTGCCCCAGCCCCAGCGCAAATAAGCCGAGAAAATGGCAAACGCCGAGTAGTCGTTACTGCCAACGTGCGAGGTCGTGACCTCGGCAGTTTTGTGAATGAAGTGCAGCAAAAAATATTGCAGGAAGTCGAAATGCCAACAGGTTATTGGCTCGAATACGGTGGGACTTTCGAGCAACTTCAATCTGCCAGCAATCGCCTAATGCTCGTTGTTCCAATCACCCTTCTCGTGATTCTGGGCTTATTAATACTGGCTTTTTCTTCAGTCCGTGATGCCCTTATTATATTCAGTGGTGTACCACTGGCATTGACCGGCGGCATCTTAGCCCTGCACCTTCGCGGCATGCCCTTTTCCATTTCCGCAGGCATTGGTTTTATCGCGCTGTCCGGCGTTGCCGTTTTAAATGGACTTGTAATGCTTTCTTTTATCCGCGAAAAATGGCGTGAGACCGCAAATTTACACGAGGCAATTATGGAAGGTGCTATGGTTCGCTTGCGTCCCGTACTGATGACTGCATTGGTCGCCAGCCTGGGCTTTGTACCTATGGCCTTAAATACTGGCACAGGTGCAGAGGTGCAGCGCCCACTCGCAACAGTTGTTATCGGTGGGATTATTTCGTCCACCATTTTGACTCTACTTGTACTGCCAGTACTTTATCACTGGATTCACAGCAGGCAAGATAAGGTGAGTTAGCATGTTCGCCCAGTGCGTGTTCATCTAAACAGTTGAACACGCTGACGCAGTCGCTATTTAAAGCTAAGGCCAACAAGAGAAAAGCCCAAATGTTTATTTGGGCTTTTTATGCAGGTTTTTTTCTGGATTTTTTCGGTTTGTTTTTTTGTTTTATGATTCTTGCTTTTTGCTTTTTGCTTTAGCAGTTTTGCATAGAATGAGCGTATGAGCTTGTAGACTCTTGGGCTTTTAGACTTCCATAAAAAGTCAAAATTACAATCGATTATGCGCTCGCTTTGCTTTTTACGGTTTTCATACTCAGCGCTGTGCCAGTCACCTTTACCAACACCTGTGCATTTGTGGCATCAATACTTTTCACACTGTATTTGATGGATATGTCTGCCACTGTGTTGGCATTCACCAAAACTGCTTCCCGACGGAGCTGTTGTAAAGCATCTTTCTTTGCAAGATTATAAGATTCCTGGAATGCTTCAACCTTAGAACCTACAAACTTACCATTGGCAAACATCTGCGCAGTTTTTTTAAAACTCGCCTGGCTCTCAGAATTTACTTCACCTAAACGAGCAGACAGCGCGGCATCGTCTGCAGACACTTTTCCAATCAGCTTCACGTCCGCCGGTTTAATCTGATTTGCTGCAGGCTGCGTTTTAATTTTCGCACTAATTTTATTAGTCGATATTTTTTGCGCTGAAGCATTGACGGGCTGCTGTTTAGGATTTTTTTGAGCGGTTTTTCGGGTAGTCTTTGGTTGTGATGCAGAAGAATCGGGTGAAGCTGCAGGCGCAACAACTCGAGCTCTAGCAGGCGGACGCTTACTCCCTTTCTTAGACTTTCCGTCGTCTTGTTGCGAATCGCAATGCGGACAAACGAGGACGTTTCGATATCGATATACGCCTCCGTTGAGTGGTTTTTGGCATTCTTGGCATGGCTTAAGTAAAAACTGCATGGCTATTCTTAATTGTCCTGACTAAAAAAAATGCAAACCTTAGGGGAATCTGGCCAATTGCTCAACTCCCTTTGGCGTTTTTTTGTTATTTTTCCATAATCAATGATCAAATAATGAACTAGGTACCGAATATGAAAATCCATTTCATTGTAGATCCGATATAACCGAATTCCAATTGCTGATTCACATTTTTTAATCAAACAAGCTTTGTAGTGCTTTAATCGCTTTTCATTCAAACAGGCGTTCGATGGCGAAGGTGAGAAATACAGTGATTGCCGCGGCAATCGGGTACCACCAAAAGAAATTTATGTGGTAAAAATCCAACACTAATACACACAAAGATGCGATGATCGTGGCTATCGAAATCGATATAAAGCGACCTTTGCGCAATAAACTCAACAATGCTATTCCCATCAGTGAACCGTAAACCACACCTGACGCTTTAAACCCTAACACCAGCAATCCATGTTGCTGCATAGGCATCGCCAATACTGCAATGCCGCAAATAATGAGTCCCCACATCACAATTGAGTACTTTGAATAAGCCACCAGAGTTCGGTCGTCCGCATCTCGCCAAGCTGTAATATAGCGTTTACCCAACCCCAAAACGCTAGTATGTGAAAGTGCCGTCAAGGCTGAATCCAAAGTTGAGATTCCCGCAGCGAATATAGCAGCTACTACAACACCCGATATGCCTACAGGCAGCTGCTCCAGAATAAAAAGCGGAAATATACGATCTGGTACCTGCGTAACGGAGTCCGCCATAGCAGAAGACATTGGGTAGAGGTGGTAATACGCCACCATTGCCAGCGCCACACCCGCCATGAGCCAGGAAGTGAGTACAGCCAAAGAAGAAAATGCGAGCGCTTTGCGCGCATCATTAAGATTTCTACAGCACAGGGTACGTTGCGTCACTGTATGATCCACGGCATTAGAGCTGAATTCAAAAAATGTGCAGCCCAGCGCAGCGGCCCATAGCGTCAACTTCGTTGGGTCGGTTGCCAGGTCTATCAATATAAGTTTGGATTTCTCATCCGCAATGGTGAGTATTTGAGGAATCCCCCCTGGGATCGCCTCTACCGCGTATACCAATGCTAAACCAGCACCCAGCGTAAAAATCACATATTGGATAACGTCCGTCCAAATTACGGAGGTTATCCCGCCCATATAAGACCAAATACAGGCAAATAAGGTGATAATGACAACACAGAAGATGGTATCCAAACCGGAGGCTACGCTTAAGACGACAGCCGTTAACAATAACCTCACACCCTGGGATAGCATTGTGCCAAGGGCATAGATAATGCGTGTTAAATTCGCTGTTTTCACACCAAGACGATTTTCAATGAAGTCATACGGGCTAAAAACGTTTTCTGCATAATACTGTTTTAAAAAAACAAACAGCATTAAAAACACACCAAGAGCGAAACCGATGGTTGCCTGCAAATAAGTAAGATCACCCGATGCAGCAAAGATAAATGCGGGCACTGCAATAAAAGTTGCAGAACTGGTTTTAGTTGCGATAAGCGAACAGGACACCGCCCACCACGGCACATTATTATTGGCCTTGTAAAAACTTTTTAAGTCACGACATTGACGTTTGCCATAACGTCCAAGACGCGTTGTGAAAACTAAAAATGCGGCAACGATCAACCAGTTCAACCAACCAAATTGCGCATGACCCGTTTCCATTTCACTTGCCTTCTAACACTAACTTGCCTGGCTTACTGGCTTGACTTACTTTACTTGCTTGGCTTACTTTACTTGCGTGCATCGTCACTTATGAACCCAGATGATATCCGCCATCCACTGGTAGCCAGGCGCCCGTAATATACTGTGCACTTTCACTCGCCAAAAAAAGTACGGCGCCCACACAATCTTGAGGCCGCCCTATTTTCTTCATCGGAATTTTTTGCTGTACTTGCTGCCGATATTGTTCGCTCGCCAACACCGTTTCGTTTCGATCAGTGAAGATTGCACCCGGCGCTACAGTATTTAAGGTAATCCCCTCGCCCGCCATTGTTTTGGCAACAGTCTGCAAGTAGTGCGTTTGCGCTGTTTTTAGGGCGGCATACACCGCAAGCGAAGGATTGGCATATACTTCTTGAATACTGCCAATAGCGACAACTCTTCCCCGCCTCTGCTGACGCATATAAGGGAGCACATGATGCAGTAATAAAATATTGGCTTGAAAATTACAATCAAACTGTTGCTGCAAATCTTCCGCTTGATGACTAAGCAAGGTATCTCGTATTTCCATGGACGCATTCAATACAAGAATATCTACATTTGAAGGTAAATGTTTGAGAGCCGACTGGGTAGATTCACGGCAACTGAAATCACAAATCCACTGTTCTACTGCGTCAGAATACTGACTAACGGTTTCTTGTGTTTGCTGCAGACTGTCACTTTGCGTCTTACCGTGCAGAATTATCGAGGCGCCCGCTTTAGCGAAAGCTAATGCAATCGCTTTCCCTATACCGCGACTACTCCCAGTAACTAAGACAGACTTCCCTTTAAAGCAAAATTGCACTTCCTGCGGCTGCTCGACATCGTTTGACATTCGGCGTGCCCACGAATCATTATGTTTATTTTAGAAAAGGCGATTATAACGCTACTTTTGTTTCAGTCGGCGCACCTGTTGTAGATATCAGAGTAGCCGCAGTAAAAAAAAAAGTACCCACGGCAAAAAAATACCCACAAAAAAATCAACAAACAGATCACCGACATTAAAACGGTGGTGACAGTAAACCTCTGAATGAATTGGTGTCGTATGACTTGATGCAGCATAACTCACTCAAGACGAGTTCGGTAGTTGAGTGTTTCGCAATTATTCAGTAATGTTTCCTTTAGTTTTTCTCACTACTCTCACTGGTTTTTAACCATTGGTCTTTAACCATTGGTCTTTCAAGCTGTATTTTACGCGCTTAACCAATACCGCCGCTTCATCACCCAAAGCGAGCCCAACACTGGTACACAGGATATCAGAAATTACCATATGAACAATGCGAGCTGACATGGGTGAATAACGAAAAGTATCCTCGTCCGGATCGATATTAACAACCAGATCTGCCTCTTCAGCCAAATGTGATCCAGCGCGCGTAAACGCAATAGCGGTTGCACCTGATTCTTTGGCGATACGCATACAACGTAAATTATCCCGAACCTCACCGGTAAATGAGAAAACCAACACGACGTCACCAACACCCAAGGTAGCCGCAGAATGTGTTTGAACGTGAGCATCCGGATTGTGCGACACCGGCAATCCCAGCCGCATTAAGTTTTGATACGTGGTAGCCGCTACGATATTTCCAGAGCCAGTAGCATAGATATCTATCCTTCTTGCTGAAACCAATAATCGAGTGGCAGCTTCAATACCCGAAATATCAATCGCTTTCTCAGCCTGAATCAACTCTTCCTGCGCAGCTTCAAAAATTTTTTCAGAGATGTCTCGTAACGGCAGCTGCGTGTGAATATTACGATGAAAATCGCCCACACCACTGGCAAGACTCTGCGCCAAACGAATTTTAAAATCGGAAAAACCATCAAGCCCAATCGCCCTGCAAAAACGAATGACGGTCGGTTCACTAACCCCTGCAAAGGCGGCAAAGTCGCTAAGCGTCATCCATTGAATCTGATCACCATTCGCAATCACCAGATCATATATATGTTTTTCCGACCGGCTTAGCTGGTCTTTTTTGACCTCCATTAAAGCGAGAATAGAAATCACCGCATTCTTTTTGGGTGTGTCAGCTTTGGGTTTTCTGACTTTTGGTGCATTTGGTTCTTTCATGTCCACTCACTTGTATTTATCAGTCGGCGTTCCTGCTCAGCCGCTCATTGTTAGCTAATTTACCACAAAGGCAGATATTTAGGTAAAACTACAATTTATCCACGTAAATATAGTTTTACTACATTTTCGTACAATTAAAGTACACACACTAGCAACTTAACTTCACAAGGTAAACGTTACACCACGAACAAAACAGCCAATAAATACTAAATTTTTGCCTATGTATGTCTACACATACTAAACCCCAATGTTTGACACACCTAACATTTTCCTGTCATTTGTCTTGCAAACAACAAAAAGTATATGTAGTTTTACAAACATATACAGACCACCAACCACACACAGGACACCGCTCAACCTCTACCCCATACATCACTTAAAATAAAAAAGAGAACCTATAATCATGACCCACACCATGAAATTCATAGCGCTAACCGTATTGCTTGGATCATTCAGCTTTACACAAGCAGCTCCACTCAATTTAACTTACTCACACATTGTTATCGATCGCGATGAAGCTATTTACAACCCTACCAATGAGTTTATATTTTCATCTGTCATAAAAACTGACCACATTGCAAATCCGCTCGGCAAATACTACCTTTACTACGCTCCCCATGACGCACCCGGCGGCATTAGTCTGGCCTATGCCGACAACATTCAAGGTCCCTATACCGAATACACCGCTAACCCTCTATTAACAAACAATCACCAGGGACGCTTTAAAGTCACTCACGTGTCCTCCCCGCATGTGATGTGGATGCCGCAGTACAACAAATACATCATGTACTTCCATGGCGAGAACACTACAACTCGCTGGGCATACTCGACTGATGGTATTAACTGGGATGTAGCAAAAGACAATATCGCACTGACCACCTCAATGTGGGGGTCAAATTTCTCTGAATGCTCTTATGCAAGAGTGTTTGAATACTCCATTCCGGGTGTTGGCAATCGTTACGTTATGATGATGATGCTGATTAAATCTGGGCACGGTCGTCGAATTGGCTTAGCGATTTCCAATGACGGTAAAAAATTCACACCTTATGATGAGGCTTTGATTTCTCCAACCGCTGACGAAGGCACGCAGCTTTCCGGTGCCTTCTATTGGCCACACAACGGCAAGCACTACGTTGTGTATCATGGCAACTCCGGGAATCTTCATTACACAGAAGTCGGTGCTCGATTCAACCAGGAGATCCATCACGGCATTTTCTACAACCCAGAAAGCAGCTACCCCGAAGCCAACAAAGCCTCAGCGCCATTTCTAATGTGGGAAAATAATCGATGGAATATGTTCTACGACATTGGAAAACGTCTGGACCAAACCATTGGGTATGCATTTGAAACGCCGACTACCAGCAATATCACTATCGATAACACCAGCAACGGTTTTAGTTTCGGCGGTTCCTGGGAAACCAGCACATCCACCAAAGGCTATTACGGTGCAAATTATTTACATGATAACAGCGCGGGAACAGACACTGGCGACTGGGCGAAATGGAAACCTAACTTTCCACGCTCAGGGTACTATAAAGTCATGGTTCGCTGGCCAGCCTACAGCAACCGCCCGAATAGAGTGAAATACAAAATTTACAGCCAGGGCCAAGTCACAGAAGTGTTCAAAAGCCAACAGAGAAAAAGTGGAAGCTGGGTCTATCTAGGGCGCTTTTACTTTGACGCAGGCTCCTCAGAAAACAATCGACTGACATTAGATGCCGGCAGTGATAGCGGTTATGTGATTGCCGATGCAGCACGATTTATTTTTGATGGAAATTAATCATTGATTTGAGTCACAAGCAGTGTTTAAGCGGGTTTTCACCCGCTTTTTTTACAATATCGATGCTTAACTTCATAATTGAAACTGCGATAAAATTTCAAAATAACGCTCTAAACAAAGTCCACCTTTTAAAATCGCAATTCATACCGAATTTAAAATTACGCTAAAACAATACTTAAACCAATACTCCGATAGACTATTTTTTAGGGACGAATAATCATGCAGGTGGCTGTAGCGTGAGCGAAGATTTTTCCGTTTTCATCTTTCAAGGTGCCCTCTGCAAAACAAACAGACTTGGAACAGTTAATCACCTTCCCCTCGGCCAGGAGGGTTACATTTTGAGGAACTGGACGCATCATTTTTACATTAAGATCGACCGTTCCGTAGCCTACGCCAGGCTCCAACATGGAATGCACCGCACAACCAGTCACTGAATCTAAAACTGTTGCGGCAAATCCCCCGTGCACTCCGCCTAACGGATTTAAGTGACGATCATCTGCCGTCGCTTCGAACAGAATTTTGCCCTTATCAACAGAAATTCCCTTCATTGGCATTGTTTTTGTGATGGACGGAGCCGGAATTTTTCCTTCAATCATCGCCTGCATTAACTGCAACCCTGTCATTTCTTGGATTGACATACCTAAAACTCTCCTTTACTTCAGAATGAACATCAGGGACCAGCCTACGCGACTGGCTACCCCTTAAAATACTCTCAATCTAAAGACACCTTTGCCATTCGTCACTAACAAAATCCTTCGCCAAAACAGGCATAACAACTTGTTGCCCTCCAATGGCGTCCTTCCAGCTACAGTTATACGTTTAAAGGCTTTGTAAAAACAACAAGAGCCGTTGTCGCTCCAGTGAACTAAGCGCAATATAGGTGTTTTTACTCGCTTCCGCTTCGCCACCATGCCAGCGGATTGCCTCGTCAATGGTTCGCGCGCGGCCATCATGCAAATAACTGTGTTCAGGGGTGCATTGCTCCTCCGAATCCGTGCCGAAAGGAACATTCCCTTTGCTCCCGGAGACACCACCAGTCACGCACGCGGAAAGCCCTAATCCCCATAAGGGCGCAGTTCGCCATTCATTTCCAGCAGCATCTCCATCGATCAGATTATCTGCCAGGCCCGGCCCCATATCATGCAATAGAAAATCCGAATACGGGTGAATGGTCTGATTGCGCAACTCGCCAAAAGGATGATATGCGGACGTTGTAAACTGGCTCGTATGACATGATTCGCAGCCAGAATCAAAAAACAATTTCTGCCCCTCTATAACGTCCAGTTGATCATAATCTCGCTGAGGTCTAACACCTAGCAGGGCTACGTATTTGACGAGTTGCTGTAAATCCCCATCTGGCAATTGAACTGAAGAGTAGTTACAGTTCGACTGCTGGGGCCCGCAATCCGGCTCGGGAAAAATTGAGGTCATCACACCAATATCCGTATTTAACGCCGAGGCAACTTGAAGCCGTAAGCTCGGCTGTGTTGCTTTCCAACCAAAACGGCCTAGTCGTGTTTCACCAGTTTGCGGATCGGCGATACGCTGTACACGGCCTGAAATGCCATCACCGTTTATATCTTCTGGATCAGCGAGGGATAAGATCTGAGACTCCGGAATTGCATCAATTAAACCAGCCCCTACTATTCGCGGCGCGATTCGCGCAGAGAATTGCACAGGAGCTTGATGCTCAAAACCAAAACTGGGAGTACGCAAGCCATCAATTTCCTCCCAGGACGCAATAGTAACTTCACCCTCATCACTTCGCCCTTCAACGCCGTTAGCCGCCGTAGCCCTTGACTGCAATATGTGGCCAAACTGAGGATGGACCGCATTATTTCCATCACCAAGTTTAAATACCCATTTATCCAGAGGGACACCGATTTCTGCAGGAGCGGCTGCACCATTACGCACATGGCATGACGTGCAGCGCTGATTGATATAGGAGTTCTGACTAAGCCCCACTAAGCGCTCAAAAATACCATTCTCCGCACTCTCGTCATGTGAACCATCAACGAAGGATGTGTGCGCGAGCCTTCTACCCAACATAAATGCCTGTCCATTTTGATAACCGGTATTCGTTGCCATTTGCATGAAATGGTTATCGGGCTCATGGGACTCTTCGGCGTGAATGGTGGTCAGCCCGCCCAACCAGGCAAAGGCAGGAATTTTTTTCGAATCTCTCTGGCGAACACCGTTAACAAACTCAACACCCTGCTGAAACGGCCCTGTCTTATACGTATCCCAAGGGACTAAACCTTCACCAATAATATACAAATAGGTGGTACCGTAATAATTGTCGCGGCCTCTCGGTAGAAATCGCTCATCCAAAAACTGACTTATTTCAACTTCCATTTTATCGCCTATTTGCATCGGGCGATTCTCAATACAATTGAAATTTGAGAACACCGTGTAATTAAGGTCGTCAACCACCGTCATTGAATGGTTGCCACAATAATGGGCAAGAGAACCCGTCCCAAGATAAAACCATCGATTATCAGCAGTACCATCATCCAACTTAAATTCTGTTCGTACATTCATGCGAATACCGTCACCACCCTTGGCAACGTAATCAATAATTTCGATGGCCGCCGTACGAAATTCCCAGTAAAAAGTCAGATAGTGATCATAGTTTGAAAAATGATTTTCCTTCGCATGTCGATCGCGGGAACGATCAGAAATTCGCGTAACTAATGCATCACCTCGATCAAACACAATGTCAGGCTCGAGTAACGTCTCTTCATCATAAAGTGGAACGATATTTCCAAGTGGAGGTGTTGGTGTTGGTGTTGGTGTTGGTGTTGGTGTTGGCGAAACAGTCGGCGTAGGACTGCTATTCACATCCTCGGCAAAAACATGAAAAGAATATATGGAATACCCCCATACCGTGCCACGCTCAACCCCTTGCATTCTTACGTAGCGCGCTGCGAATGGTTCAAAACTAATGGAGTCCAGACCACCGTTTTCTGCTTCTGTAGAAAATACCGTTTGCCAGGTGCTTTGATCTGATGAAAGCTGAATTCGGTACGCTTTCGCGTATGCTGTTTCCCAGTGAATTTCAACCTGATCAATGGTATAAACACTGGAAAGATCTAGCTGTATCCATTGCTCATCCGTCCAATCACTTGCCCAGCGCGTTGCTGGGTCTTGGTCACAAACATAACTTGGCGAATATCCTCCTTCCTGAGAAGATGCTGACGCAATACATGTCCCTGCAATACGCGTTTTATTTTGCTGGATTCCGCTCAGCGAGACACTTTGCAGAGCTAAGTTTTTGTGATTACGCTGTGATTCTAAACTTGATCCACCGCATGCACTTAGCGATACCGCTAGAAACGCATATAAAATGTTAACTGATCCTCTCTTGCTGTACTGCAGTAAATATTGGCAATAAACTTTTACCTGTATTTTAACACGCATGACAATCGCTATTATCATTATTCTCTCCGCTACAAATTTTATTAGATTATTATTTTTAATTGTTATTTGAATAATTTTAAAACACCGAACCACTGCAATAGATAATCACACACCTTTATGATGCATCATAGATCTTCACAGTGGCGTTTCGATAGTGCGGAAAAATTTGAGATGCTTCGGATAGCCAAAAAAAAGGCTATCAATTCAACATAAAGTGTTGCAACACATGCATTACGCTACAAAATAATCTAAACCAGATACGCTTATAAATATTCAAAATATTAAGGCGAAATTTCTATACGCTGGGCATTTATTTGAAGCGCTTTGGTGAGTGGTTTTTGTGTTTTTTTGGCCGTGTTTTTTTGGTCATGCCTATTGGTCATGACTATTGATCATGCCTATTGCTGAGTCTAAAGCGGACATTAGCCTAAACAGGCTCTAGAACGTACGCTAACTGACGACCGGAAAAAGCCGCCAGCTATCTACGTCAACACTTACATAAGTGTATTAAGAACATGAATTTTCGTAGTGCCAGGCATAGTCCCAAGCCCAACCCACGCCCGGCTCATAAGGCCCGCCAACGGTACACCACCCGCCCACGAGGCAGCTGTATTTATTTCCAATGTTTTGCACGCTGTCCCCCGTATTATATTGGCGCCCATCAACATACTGTGGCACACCTGCACAAGCCCCGCCAGACGAACTACTAGATGAGCTACTGGAAGAACTTGTGGAAGAGCTACTGCTAGATGAAGAACTCGAACTATTAGAACTTGAACTGGTACTGCTCGAAGTCGATGAACTGCTGGAGCTGGAAGATCCACCGCCATTGGTCACCTGCAAAGAAGAAAATACATCGTTAAACCCGTAATCCACTAAACAGCTCACATCATTGGAAATGATAATCGCATTCCCGGAAAAATTATCTTCATCAAATAAAATAGCGGAAAATCCTGACGGAACTTTTAATGAAGACGCATCATTATTCACCACCCCTGCCTGCAGTAACGCATCTAAGCTAAAGTCTCCCGACGGGAAATTTACTGCCCAGCCGGTATAGTTACAATGCTGAAAAATCGTGATGGCATCTGATAGCGGAATAAAACTTACCTCGACTGTTTGCGCCTCATTTACCGGTGCTGCAGGTAATTCGATTTCAATAACAGCACCATCTGCCGCTGAACCTTCGGTCTCAAATGGCATCCGTTGCATATCCTGATCAAGAACTTTCCAGGAGATCGGCTCGCCATTGACGAGAACGGACGTGGGCGCAGCGCCCACCCATTCCACCGGAGTTCTCAAACGAATTTTCCATGATCGGTGTTCTAGTGCTCCATCATAGTATCCATTTGCTGCTGCAATATTCACGCGAATACTTTTATTGGCAGAATCCACTTGTGCATCCAGTTGAGTTTTTCGATATGCATTTTGCTTGTACGCATTGGTACGCCCATCATCTTCATAAAGTACAGTCGACGCTTTTTGGCCCGGCATGGGATAAAGATCAAGCGTCACCGGGTCCCACGCACGCTCCTCTGTATGCTGCATCGTCGGCACTAAAGCCAGCAGACTTCCGCGCTTCACAAAAACAGGCATTTGTTCCAGCTGTGCATAAACCGTTGTGGTTAGTGGTCCCTGAATTAAGTCCCCGGTCCATACATTGATCCAGCTTCCTGGAGGAATCCAGGCAACTCGACTTTGACCTGTTTCAGCAATAGGAGCCACCAGAATACTATCGCCAAGGAGATATTGATCATCGCGCGATGCCTCGGCATACTCCGGGTACTGTAAATCCAATCGTCGCAGAATTGGTTCACCGGAATCATAATTTTCACGTGCAGCCGCATACAAAACTGGTAACAAGCGCATACGCATCTGAACAAACTTGCGCACAACATCTTCAGCGGGCGCAGCGTAATCCCAGGGATCTCGCGTAAACCCTTCCCCGCAGTGGAGGCGGAAAATAGGTGATAAAGCACCGAATTGAACCCATCTAGCATACTGCTCTACCGTAAGCGTTCCCTTATGCCCACCTAAATCCGTACTGGTATAAGCGTAAGGCGCATAAACCCCTGAATACACCGCTGCGCGAATCTCACGTTTTAATGAAGCAAAATCACTCATGGTGTCACCAGTCCATTGTAAGGTATAGCGATGAGCAGCAATATCGGGAGGATTATTTATTGCACCGTGGTCAATACCGTCAATGTTCGCGAGTATAATTGGTCGACGATTGGGGTAGTAATCCTGAGTGACCCAGTGGTACACGTACATCCCAAAAGTCTCTTTATTAATACCGTCAGGAGCATCTATAGTTATGTGCCAGTTGCGGTCAAACCACCAGAAATCCAAACCAATATCAAACAGACCACGTAAACCCTGATTGCGAAAATTTACCTCCACCGGGTCTAGTGCCATACCTTTAGGTTCTGGGTGATCGTTAAAGGGGACTCGTACATTTTTTGCGTGCGCATCTGCTAGAAATTCTTGCATATCAGGGAACAAACCTGTGTCGACACCATAGCCAGTTGAAGCGCCTACACGCCAATCCGTGTCAACCACAAAAACATCCAACGGAATATTTTTTTCACGGTAGGAATCAATTTTCTGCAAAGCTTCAGCCTGGGTATAGGCATAGTACCGACTATCCCAACCACCAAGCGCATAAAGTGGTAAAAGATCTGAACGACCTGTTAAATCAAGATAATCCTGTCTCAATTGTTTTCCATCGCCGGCAGGTAGAAAAACATATACATCTTTCGCATCGTTTGATAAATCCCAACCATTATCGGGTTGGTCCCAACCGGGATAGTTGTACCCCCAAACGGCAGGAACAACCCTGGGAGTATCCACAATGGCCCAGGCCTTTGTTTGTTTTTCTGGGTGCGGTATCCACTGGCGATTATTGATAAAAAATCCGGTTTCTTCAAACGCCCATTGTGCGCTAGTCCAAGTATCAATTGTTGCTCCACTACCGTTAGCGGTACCGGGCGGTGCGTGTTGCACGTAGCCTGACTGATCCTCAATATGCAAGTACCGGGGGTTCTCCACCCAACGTGCCTGCATGAAAAAATAACCGTCAATCTCAACAGGACGCAATGACCAATCCTTTGAATGCCAATGTTCCTGGACGGGAGTACTTTCTGCGTAGGCAGCAAGGTTTTCAATATTCAAGTACTCACCTGTGGCTTTGTTACGAAAACGATGAAAACCATCTACATATTCATCCGTCCAAAAATAGCGATCATCCTCAAGTACCGGCCCATAACTCACTGCGTCACCATTGTCGAACAAGTAGTTACCTTTCCATCTGTCTTTAATCGTGACATAACGTTCATCGTCAGGCATCTGCCAGAGTGGTTCACCTGCGGAATTGACAATCGAAATACCGTCAAGCGTGGAAGCATTTGCAGGAATATTTACAGTGTATGCGGCTGTACTAATGGCTATGCGATTATTTGAACTAGATACTTGTATTGGGACATCACGCCACTGTCGCTGAGTAATGTGAAAAGTCTCTCTATTTTCAAATCCCTGCGGACCTTTTAGTTCTATTCGTACAAGTGTTGGGGACAATACCTGAACACGAACATCTCCAACAATGTGCTCTGTTTGCGCAGTGACAACACTAGAAAACAACAGGCAGTTCACGCACAGCAAACATCGCAGTAAAGGTTTTAACTCCAGCAAGGTAAAGAATGACGCTGAACCGGGATACATCCTGGGACTGAAAGACGATCTAGGTTCAAGCAATAAAACAGGATCGAGCAAATATTGAAAAGTGGAACGCATGATATAACTCCGAAATTTATTATGGTTAAGTGGTTTAGGCTTCGGATGTTGCAGATTGGGGTTTTAATGTTTATACGTGCACGCCGAAAAAAATGACGGCGATGTTCTGAATAAAAAAACAAACTCAGTGACAGGCACGGTAATAACCAGAATTACGTTATCAGCCCGTACCAGAAAAAGAAATTAGGTGATCCTGTTAAAAATTGGTATTACGCGCTAACTACCAATATTAGAACCTTAGTACCTGATAAACGAACACAGCGTGTTAAGGTTCGAGTAACACGAAGCAAGTCGAACTTCCCGGGCTTCGAGAGGTAAAGACTTAGATTATAATCCTGGCGCGGCCAATCCGGTTCCTTTAACGTTTATCGCATGGCAATATAAATACGTCAATTTCGGTGTCACAGGTTATCAATCATTCCAGGGACACCATGTGTTTGTTTAACACTCCACACATCAGGCTTGATTGTTGCGAAATTTAGAACAGTGCTATCAAATTTTGCATATTTATTCCCTCTTCCAGAGACAATATTCTGAGGTTTCTACATAGACATTTGTTTTCAACAATTTCAAAAACTAAAGAGGGGAATAAACATGCCATTTGCCAATATTAAGCTTCCAGAAGGTACTGCCAATCATGCACTTAAAGAAGAGATTATTCATCGGACGACGAATTTGCTCGTCGAATACTTTGGCGAACAAGCGCGGCCACATACAATGGTGCTAATAGAAGAAGTCGCCGACGGCGGCTGGGGGCGTGCAGATGAAACACTGACCAAAGCGAAAATGGGACTGAAATAGCATTAACCGCTTTACCGTATATAGCCATATTGCTGTTTACACACACAGGTTGAGTGATGAAGTACCTCACTAACAACACCTGACTAACAGCACCTGACTGACAACACATGCGATATTGATTACCCGGCTAAAGATAAACACCCGGTAATCAATATCATTGTTTATCCGAATCTGACTTTTCAATTCCACCGCTTAGCGACTAGCGTTCCAACCCCCTGGTCATCACTTATTCAGCCATAAACACAGCACGTGAATGATTACAAGATATCTCTCGATCCGAGTAAATGCCTATTGCTCAATCTATACACACAGACCTTTGTGTTTTTGCACAATTACTCCGTAGACCTCCCCTAAACCAAAGGGAGTGAACCGCTTAGCGAAATCTATAGCTGATTTCAGTATTACTCAAAGTGATGATTTTTTCTCAGCGCTCATTTGCTCGGCCACATGATTCATGCTTACACAGCTAAGGGCTGTGCTACTCGTGCCGACGCAAGTGGAACACACTTTGACAACCTGATAACGCTCCACCAAGGAACGAAACATGAAGCCCCTGCTGTTTGTAAAACATATTATTTTAGTTTTCTCCATGCTCCTTATTATCAGCTCGTGCGGTGGCGGTAATACCGGTGAAGATGAAAGCAATCAGGGCAATGGTCAGAATAGCGGACAAGACAACGGTCCAGATAGCACGCCAGACACTACGCCAACCCCAAGTCCAGATTCCGTTCCAGACATTAAACCCAATTCCTTTGCGTTCGTCCCGGCCAGCGGTGTTGAACCCGACGTTTTTGTAGAATCCAACAGCGTAACAATCCGCGGCATAGACAGCTCTGCTGTTATTCAAATCCAGAACGGCGAATATGCCATTGGCGATTCAGCGTTTACCGCACAGCAAGGATCAGTAAACTTTGGAGACACTATCAAGGTAAGGGTCAAATCTTCACAACAGTTCAATACGAGCATCACATCAGCGATACAAGTCGGGGAATTCAATACTGAATTTACCGTCACCACTAGACAAAACAATCAGCAAGGGGGTGGCACCACACTGGATACAACGCCTACGGCCTTCTTCTTCGTCGCGTCATCGAGTGCCGCGCAGAACAGCGTTCTCGAGTCTAACAGCATTGTTGTAAAAGGAATAAACAGTGAGACCACCATCCAGGTCGCAGGAGGTGAATATGCCATAGATAATGGAACATTCACTGATTCAACCGGAACTGTAGTAGAAGGTCAAACTATCAAAGTTCGTCTCACGACCCCTTCTCAACCCCTGACCTCCGGTCGAGTTACACTCAACATCGGTGGAGTCACGGGCCATTTTGATGTGACCACTCGCAGTGACCCTAATGGTGGAAACGATGATGAGGACACAAACCCGAATGCATTCTTCTTCACCGCAAAAACAAATGTACCCAGAAGTACAGAGGTGTTATCTAACACTATTACCGTTCGCGGTATTACACGCCCTGCTGAAATTTCTATTGCAGGAGGTAGTTACGCTATTAATGGTACTGCATTTACGAATACGCCTGGAGAGGTCTCAGATGGAGATACGGTTACAGTTAAACTGCTTTCTCCAGCCAACTTCAACACAACAAATCGAGCCGTATTAATCGTAGGAAATTTCTCTGCAAATTTCGACGTTAAAACAATTGCAACGGGAGGCACTGAAAATACTGAAGAAGACAATATCCCGAATGCTTTTTTCTTTGTGCCGAAGGCCAACACACCGCCGGGTTCGGAAGTATTTTCCAATACCGTTACTATTCGTGGCATTAATGTCCCAACAGAAATAGGTATAACTAACGGCGAATACAGTATCAATGGCAGCGCATTTACTAATACCCCGAGCCTGATTGAAAATGGCCAGACCATCATGTTGCGCACACTGGCTGCTGAACTTTTTTCCACAGTCAAAACTGTGACGTTGAGCATTGGAAGCATCAGCGCAGACTTCACCGTCACTTCAGCAGCAACCAGCGGAACAGGAGAAGGAAGTAATAATGACAGTAGCCCTAACCCCTTCTTTTTCGTTGAGCAAACCAATCTCGACCTTGAAACTTTAGTTGAATCCAATAGCACTACTGTTAATGGAATCAATACACCCACACCGGTAACGATTGAAGGGGGTGAATTCTCCATAAATAATGGTGAATACAGCAGCATCAACAGTACCATTTCAGCCGGGCAATCCATTCGCGTTCGAACTGTCACACCCGCTACGCTTAACACCCCTAAAACCGTATTATTAACTGTCGGTGAATATACGGCAGAATTTCAAGTGACAACGCGCACTTCCACCGGAGGTGGAAATTCCGGAAATGATTCTACACCCAATGCATTTTTCTTTGTCAATCAAACGAGTGTGGAACCATCTTCTATTTTAATCTCAAATGCTATTATCGTCCGCGGCATAAACATCGCCACGGCTATTCGAGTAAGTGGTGGTGAATATTCTATTAATGATGGCGATTTCACCAATCAACCGAGTACGGTGAACAATGGTGACTCCGTCAAGTTAAGACTTCAGGCTTCCGCAGACTTCGATACAAATACGGTAGCACTCCTTACCATTGGTGATGTCAGTGACGATTTTACTGTCACAACATCTTCGGAAGATGCATCTTCAGGTAACCTTGACACGACGCCCAATAGCTTCTTTTTTGTAGACGCACTAGATGTAGAGCTGACCACGCCAATCTTATCAAACACAATCTCTGTCCGTGGATTCAATGCGGTCACGTCCATTTCAATAGTTGACGGCGAATACTCTATTTCAAACAGTGAATATACCAGTGAGGACGGAGAATTACTGCCGGGGCAATCTGTCAGACTACGTTTGATTTCGTCATCAGAGTTTAACGATACCAAAACAGCCACATTAACAATAGGCGGAGTAGTTGCGGACTTTAAGGTAACCACGTTTGTAAAAGATACTAGCCCAGAGAACTTCTCCTTCGACGCGGTGGAGAACGTCCAGTTAAATTCAGAAAATATTTCTGATGAGATCGAAATAAAAGGTGTGAACGCCCCTACACCAATCTCAATTATTGGTGGCGAATATTCAATTAATGGCGGCGAATTCACAAACGAAGTGGGAGTCATCACGAACCACCAAATCGTTCGGGTTAAATTAATAGCAGGAACAAATCCGGCTGAAACAACTACAGCAACGCTCACAGTGGGAAATCTCGCACGATCTTTCAACGTAAAAACCGGTTCAGACGATGAACCCGATGGATTTTCATTTTTCCCCATAATCGACGCCCCTGTTTCTGATTGGGTCAGGTCTGACATATTCACGGTAAGAGGCATTGATGTTGGAAGCCCCATTTCAATTAGCGGAGGCGAATATTCTATCAACAGCAATACTTTTACAAACGAACCAGGCTTGGTGTTCGCGGGTCAAACGGTGTCTATACGATTGCTGACTTCAGATGCAGAAACAGAACAACATCAAGCAACATTAACGATCGGTGGTGTGTCAGCCAAATTTACGGTCACCACTGGTACACTTCCGATCTCTGTATCATGTTTACAAATGGATTTTGTACCAGTAAAAGCATTTGCATTTTCTTGTCCATCAAGTGATGAAACGCTTTTATATCACTTAAAAGAAAGCCATGACGGCACGTCCGAATTAACACGTGTACTGGAAGGTTTATTCATTGATTTCCCTGAAACTCCACATGTTGTGCCGCTCTATGCGAGGATGAACGCAAAATATGCGCTGGAAACCTGCAATGGAGTCGGTTGCGTCACATCTAACACCATTAGTGTGCAGGGTAATCCAGTCGACAGTATAGGTTATTTCAAATCAAGCAACGCGAATGCCGGTGATCTATTCGGTATTCCCACACTCAATGGCAATGGAAAAATTCTAGTTGTTGGCTCTCCAGCGGAGTCCAGCAACCAATCAGGCGTATTTAATGGTGCTATATCAGACCCCTCGAATGCAAATGCACTCAATAACAATGCAGCCCCAGCTGCAGGCGCAGCATATGTATTTACTTTTGGTGTATTTGATTGGACACAAAGCGCCTATTTGAAAGCCAGTAATGTATCAGCAGGTGATCACTTTGGGCAGGCAGTTGCCATAAGTGCTGATGGCAAAACTATTGCAATAGGCGCACCTCTGGAAGATAGTGGATTTGCTGGAGTAAACACTGGGAATCCAGACAATTCAGAGGAAATAGAAAACTCAGGGGCTGTATACATCTTTGTGTCAGAAACCATTCCTGTACCATCGGAAGAGGATGAAAATGAAGATGAAGATGAAGTCGATGAAGAAGACGAAGAATCTATAACGGTGTGGAAATTTCAAGCGCAGATAAAAGCAAGTAACCCTTCATCCTTTAATGAATTCGGCAGCACACTGAGTTTAAGTGAAAATGGCAACACATTATCCGTAGGCGTACCTCTGGAAAGAGGCACCTCACAGGGAGTTGACCCGTCGCAAAATCAAGCCCCCAATTCCGATCCGCAACAAACCTCTGGAGCTGTATATATTTTCCAACGCAATAACGGTATCTGGAATCAACAAGCTTACATCAAAGCGCATAATGCCAATAATAATTTAAACCAACATTTTGGAACTGATGTCAGTTTAAGTGCGACAGGAGATGTTCTTGCGGTTGGTGCAAGCAATGAGGAAAGTGGACATTCAGGAATAAGGCATTCTAATGAAGGCGGAAACACCGAAGCACCAAAGCCGAACTCGGGGGCCGCTTACATTTTTGTGAGAAGCGGTAGTACATGGGAACAGAGGGCATTTATCAAATCCGAATTTCCAGATGAAGGTGATGCTTTTGGCCAGAGTATCGCGATTAGCAGTGACGGTAAAAGCCTTGCCATTGGAGCTCCTTTTGAAGACAGCAGCGCTACCGGAATCAACAACACTTCCAATAACAACAGTAGAGAAAATTCCGGAGCAGTGTTTTTATTTTCATCAGATACCGGAATATGGCTACAAACGCATACGGTTAAAGCCACACAATCACAAGCTGACTTGAATTTCGGAGATGACCTGGCATTAAGCGCTAATGGAAATTTACTTATTGTCGGCGCGAGCGGTGAAAACACACAATCCTCAGGCATTAATGACCGACGAAATAACAGTTCAGCACCTGAATCAGGAGCGGCCTACTCCTTTGAAAAAATCGATGGAGCATGGGAATCACAAGCTTACATCAAAGCCAGTAACACAGAATCAGGGGACCGGTTTGGAGAAATAATCAGTTTGAGTGGTGACGGAAATACTCTGGCTGTAGGTGTAAAAAATGAAGACAGCAATGGCAAAGGTATAAATACCAACCAAAACAATAATCAAGCGGAAGATTCAGGAACGGTATACCTCTATTAAGCGAAGACAGACTGGCGCATTTCGACCGTGTTTTCAGTACTAGTAAGTGGTGCATGTTTTTGCACGAGTTTCCACGGGCATTACAGGGCATTACAGGACATTACAAGAAATTACAGGTACATCAAATTGCACATAGACGAACAAAAGCTTACCTCCCTTCAAACCAGGCTCGAAATTTTCTGCCAGAAAATTTTTATGCAATGCCCACCCATTGACGACAATGGGTGCTTTATCCTCCAGTTTGATGCCAAACTAAGCGTAAGTTTTCAACTGGATAAGAATCAGATTGTATTACTTAGCCCAATACCCACGGCCCATGAATACATAGACCACACAAATCTGCCTGGAACGCTTAACAATAGATCCGAAATTAACTGGGAAATAGTAAAAAAATGGATGCAAAAGAGCTTTGCCTGGACGGGATTATCCATAAGTCTGGTATTAGATAATAGTGACGAGATTAACGTGCAATCCATAATACCTGAAGACATCACAGACGACAGGTTTTTTGAGCTCACCGATAGTCACTGTAACTTTTGCGAATCCCTGTTAAATGAAACTGTTAAACAACCACTGGCACCATTAAATTATCATGCGTTTATTACTCCATAGTTCGGTATTTCTCATATTGGCTTTTAGTAACCTACTGGCCAACGCCCAAAACTTAAGAGGTGAAGCCTTCGAATTTTATGGCGAGGAACAACCACTTGCAAATGTCCTAACGGCAATTGCGACACATTCAAGACTGGGCATTCAGGTGAATGACACGATCAAGGACGATTTCTCAGGACATCTAAAACAGCGCAACAGTTTAGAAGCACTCAATTATTTGTCTTCCACATTTGACCTTGTATGGTACAGCGATGGCTCTACCCTATTTATTGATCCTATCAATGCGATGAAGAGTAGCATGTTCCAATTGGACACTGTAGCCGCACGTCAAGTCAAAAATACCATGCAGGATTTAAATATATGGGACGGCAGGTTTGAATGGCGATCCCTTAATAATAAATCCATTTTAATGGTATCCGGTCCACCTAAATATCTCGAGCTGGTAGAAAAAACCGTTAACTTATTAAACGAACAAGTCAAAGCATCGTCAGAAGATGCACTAAGCTTAAAAATTTTCAAGCTTACACATGCTTCTGCTACTGATAGAAAAGTCAATATACGTGGAGAAGAAATCATCCTGCCCGGCATGGCATCGCTACTGCGAGGGCTACTAAGCGGTGGTGGCCCGAGTGAAAATGCCATTGACGGCTCCAGTGAAAACGCCCTGACAAACAGACGCCTTAATTCTTTGTCGCAGCATGAGAGTATTATTACAAACAGTACACGATCTTCCGACAATCATTTATCCTCCGATTTCTCGAATAACAATCGAGTCAGTCACTCCAATGTCACACAACGTGCTTCCAATACACATTCCTATAAAGGCGCTCCACACCCACAAGCTGCAATTTATCCGGACCTGGGAACAAACGCTGTTATCGTTCAAGACTACGCTTCACGCATCCGACTTTATGAAGATCTCGTGGCACAATTAGACATTCCTCGTGAACAGTTAGAAATAAGCCTTGTTATTATTGACATGTCGGCAAACTCTCTTCGCGATATTGGTGTTGACTGGAGCGTTGCCACCCATGGGAGCAGCAAAGCACTTTTGGACTTAGTGCTTCCCGGTGCTTCCGAAGCTGCCAGTGAAAAACTAACACAAACGAATGCAGATTTTCTGGCAACTGTTACCGCTTTGGAGACACAGGGAAAAGCCAGGGTTACTTCGAGTCCGGCGGTTGTTACGGAAAACGGATTAGAAGCGTCATTGGATAAAAACGAAACCTTTTTCGTGCGTGTTCAAGGAGAGCGCGTCGCATCGCTGGAGCAGATCACCTACGGCACGCTACTCCAGGTAGTTCCGCGAATAATTCCAGCAACGGATAAGCAGAAATCTCCTTTTATCAGTTTAGATGTACGCATTGAAGATGCGAATCGCCTTATCGACCAGGGAGTAGACGCACTTCCAACCATTCGGAATACTCAGATTTCAACGCGCTCATCCGTTCCTAACGGTGGCTCATTACTCATAGGAGGTTACTACCGGGAAGCGACCACCAGTAATCGAGATGGCATTCCCGTGCTGGGCAATATTCCGTACCTCGGTAAATTTTTCAGTCACAGTGGTGACAGCAACAGTCAGCTGGTACGCCTATTCATGTTGAGTCCTCGCATTTTGACAGAAAATGCATTCAAAAATGATCTGGCTTATTCAGAAGCCCAACCGGAATATCCGAGCGATATCGGCATGTTTTCTGATTTATCCAACTACAACCCTGAAATTAAGCGCATGCGTTTCATGGGAGAGTGTGAGTCGGCGCTGAGTGCCCGACAACGGCGAAACTCCTACAAAAATGCAAAAATTCCGACTCGGATCGTACAATGTCAGGAAAATGGAAACCTACCAACTTATCGAGTGATAACGCTGTAATGAATATGTGGAAACTAATAATCTTAAATGGCCAACATGCTGGATCGGAAGTAGCTTTACTTGATTCCATGCTGTTGGGTTCAGATGAAGAGCAAGCAGACCTTGTACTAAAAGACGCATATATTCCTCCCCAACTCGTCGCTTTTGACGTTGACGAAACAGGCATTAAACTCTCCATCAAAGCTTCGGGTACCGAAATATTGGTCGAGCAACAACCTTTTACCTCCGACGAAAATGCCCCGCTTCAACAAGTTATTTCGATTGGTGAATTAGACATTGCATTCTGTGCAGAAAACGAAAGCTGGGATGAGGCTATTACGCAGTATTCACCGATCCCGAACGATTCCAATGAGTCTTTACAATCTACAATTCCATCGGTTGAATCAAAAAACTCTTCTCCTGGCAGCTTCGCCAATATTGATAAAGCAAGAGAAACTATGATGGACTACTTACGCCTGCCGCAAGTGAAGATCACTGTAGCTAGCGTTGTGGCAATCACATGTGCTGCCATGACCTATGGGATGGCGGTATTGAAAAAAGAAAATATCAATTCAGCCAGCACTCTTTCGGTCAGCGCTCCTTCAGCCAGCGCTCTTTCAGCCAACGCCGATTCAGCCAGCGCCAACTCAGCCATCACCGCATACGCTCAGGCAGGCAGTCCTGCACCTGATTCAGGAGGTTACTATCCGCCCTCTTCCAGTCTCCAAACACTTCTTGCAGACGAAGAATATCAGAACATCACAATTGAAGTAATTAAAGGTACTCAAGTCGTTCAGGTCTCCGGGTATGTACAAGACAATAGTATCCTTAATAGATTGCGTCACCAGTTGGATTATCAGTTTCAACAATTTCATAACACGATAAAAACATCCAAACAGCACTCCGAGAACGATACCTACCAGTTCGACGTTTATAGTCTGAACCAGATCACCCAATCCGCAAAGCTTGTGCTCTCTAATTTGAACTTGGAAGCAAAAGAGATCAATCAAGGGAGTTTTCCAGGAAGTTTTACAGCCGTCATCGATGGCGACTATCTGGAAGACTGGGAAACTGCCAAAACGCTTTTAGTTACGGATATACCAGGTCTACAGGAGTGGAACCTAGAGATAAAAAATACACTGCCGCCTCTTGAAAGACTTAAAAAGCTCGTGGAGACAAAATCCTTCGCAAAGCAGACTTCTTACGTGGAAAAAGACAATGTCATTCAAATCGTGGCACGACTCAATGACTCGCAAAAAAATGAACTGACATCGCTAATGGAGGAGTTTCGTTCTCGAGTCGGTGAAACCCCTGCTTTGGAATATATTGCGCCCAATACACCTAACCGACCGCTAACTCTGAATGATTTGGGCATTGCAGCCGTCCGTTCCGGTATTAATCCATATGTCACTCACCAAAACGGTAAACGTTATCTGCCTGGAGCAAGATTACCTAACGGCACTAATTTACAAGAGTTATCCGCAGGTGAAGTTACAGTACAACGCGGCACAGACACCTATGTTATTCGCTACGACCAGGAAAGTAATGGCAACGATACGCTCGAATACCGCGCATCCATTGAACAATAAAGGTATATCACATGAATTTTCCGTTTAATCAACCCATACAAAGCAATACCAATGAACTGTTGCGGAAACTTTTAAAAGCACAAAGCACATGCGAAGCAAAGCTTAGAGTGCCTATGCACCCTGAGGAGCTAAAACGAATGCAGAAAATGTTCGAAGCATTAACTGCGGCAGTTGCTATCGTAGAAAAAACAGAGATTACACATTTAACTCAACAATAACGCAGTATCACCCCGTGTATACGCTAATACAGGAGAATCCACTATGGCTTACACAGAAATCGACTCCAGCTTTTCCATTGAATCAGCTTCAGCTGTTTTATCACCCGCTGCGAGTCAAGTCAGTACAGACATGAACGAACAATCCGCAATTCTTGCGGCTAACCCCGATGACCCATCAGCGCTAGCCAACTTTAATGCGGCCGTCGCCAAATGGTCAGTAGTGATGAACGTCGTCTCAACCATCAACAAGACCGTTAAAGACGCATCCATGTCCATCGTGCAAAAAATGTAGTGAGAGACGGCGTGAATCTAAATCAAGCTTTAGCAGAAATTGCTGTGACTGGCATTTTTGAGGGCATGCAACGCGATTCCAGATCAATTATCGACGCGCTTTCTGAAGAACCGATAAATGAATTGTCAAAAATCAGTTTACGTGCCCTTTTACTAACAAGTGAAGAAAAGTATGAAGAAGTGATTCTACTATTAGAGCCATGGTGTACTAATGAGAAGAATCTTTTTGATACTCCACACGGTTTTTTTACACTTGCTCTTTGGCGCACAGATCGTATAGCGCAGGCAAAAGACTGGTGTTTACGCTTGTTAAATGAATGTCAGGATGAGACTACACGTAACATGGCACAAGAAATATTACATCAAACTGGAGAATAAAATGGATGCAATATCAACAGTTCAAGCTCCCGGGCTGAGTACATCTCTGCAGCAGGACGCATTTTCCTTTGATCAACAAGGGTTAAGTCCGGACGAAACGAGTTTGGGAGATAAATTTTTCCAAATTCTTTCGGATACAAAACAGGAGATAAAAGAAAAAACCAGTCAGATTGAAACCTCTTTAAAAGTGGATGAAATCACGCCGGTTGATCTTTTAAGACTTCAATTTGAAATAGCGGAAATTACCATTCAACAGGAATTAATCAGCAAAGGGGTTTCGAAAAGTACCCAGAATGTTGATACATTATTAAAGGCCCAGTAATGATTAAAAATCGGATTGCGTGTATAACACTATGTGCTCTGTTATTGTCCGGATGTAAAGTAGATTTATACTCCGAACTCGAGGAAAAAGAAGGCAATGAAATGCTAGCATTATTGCTTTCTGAAGGCATAAGTGCAGAAAAAGGTCCGGGAAAAAGTGGTACGGTCACCCTAAGTGTAGAAGAGTCACAATTAACCCAAGCCATGGAAGTGTTGTCTCGCAATTCGTATCCTCGCAACAAATATGAAACCATCAATGATGTCTTCCCGCAAGGAGGGTTGATCCAATCTCCTATTGCTGATAATGCACGTTATGCCTACGCCATGTCTCAAGACATAGCAGCTACTCTTTCCAATATAGATGGTGTTCTAACCGCGAAAGTGCACCTGGTACTCCCCGCTGAAGAAAGTAAAAAGAGTAAGCTAAAACAAGAAGAGCAACCCAAAGTGGTAAAAGCATCCGTATTCATTAAATACGACAATGATGTTCCCATGCAGTCTTACATCCCCCAGATTAAAGCAATGGTCGCAAATTCAGTTGAGCAACTGGATTACGAAAATGTTGCGGTTGTTATTTTCCCCGGTATATCCAACATTTCTCAACGGTAAACAGTGCCAATGGATAGTCAGCAGAGCATCGATTACAATGCAGCACTACAAAACCCCTTATTCAGCAATTGGCTCGAATATACTCAAAACCCTGGGTGCTGGTTAGATACAGGTAGAATAAGCAGGCTATTAACACAAGATTCAAATATTCAAAAGCATACTGGCGAGATAAATATTCACCCCTCTCTTCTCGCCCACAGTGAATTTCAAATATGGTTGTCAAATACATTGGCACCAAAGCCCTGTCCGTGGTCATTATTCAACCTCCCTCTTACCCCCATGCTTTTTATGAGTAAAAATTCAATAGCGAGATTATGCGCAGCACTAGGGGCATTAAGCTACCAGATCAATTCTGACAGTCTTATTGAAAAAGAATCCTTAAATCAAATTCGACACCAGTTAGACGACTTCACATTTCGTTATGTCGTAAAAACGGGTCCATTACTATTAACCTCTCTTCCAGAACTCTTTAAAGAGATACGTGAGAGAACGACATTTTGGGACTCCAGTCAAAAAGAGTTGATTGACCTGACCGCCGTCGGACAATGTATTTTATTTAAAGCAATAAGTTACGTAATAACTAAAAATATTGCAAACACGACAAAGGCAAACAACTTTATTGAAACATGGATTAATGCCTGTCAACTCAAATTCCCCTTTGAACATGATGATGCAGCTAATGCATTGTATAAAAGTCTATCCGCTCTAGCGACCCAACAAGTTGTCGTTGTAATTTCGAAACTAATTCGTCACCTGGAACCAAGATGCAAACATTTATTGAACTAAGCACCCAAAAATTGTCAATCGCTCCCACACAAAAAATTATTAAACATAAAGACTATCTAACGTATCTGGACGCTAAAGCGATTACGGATTGTGCTGAGCGAGAAGCCGAAGAGATACTACAAAACGCAAAAAGGGAAAGACAAGCTGTTCTTGAAGACGCGTATCAGGAAGGATTAAACCTGGCTCAGGAGAAACAAAGTAATCTAATGCTAGACACCTTACGACTCTGCCAGCAGTACATCAGTAACAAACATGAAGATTTGACTGAGATTGCGATAGCGACCATCCGTAAAGTACTCGGTGAACTGGACCAGCAGATTATGCTTGAACACCTCATCAAACAGGCGCTTTCATCCCAAAACAATGCAGAATCAATTACCCTAAAGCTGGCTCCAGCATGCGCAGACCACATTCAACATCGCATTAAAGAGATTTTAAGCAATAACCCGGGTATACATGCCATTGAAATCGTAAAAGACGAACGGATAGGTGATGACAGATGTGTTTTAGAAACACCTATAGGTACTGTTGAAGCGTCGCTTCAGTCTCAACTAGACGCCATTGAAAAATCGATTAGACAGGGTCAGGAATAATAAAGACCTTTCCAACCCTGTAGCATCACAGATACAAAGCATGTGAAGTGTTTAGGAATCAAGATTGCTTCACTTCACCTAAATTCTAATAGCAAAATTATCATTCATTCCTATTGTCTCAGCAGCATCTACATTTATATGATTGTGGCTTTCATCTTCGATTATTTCCTTCCAATACAATGCGGTTTGATAGAGTTCTTTGACTCGCGCTGTAAGATCGTCAGCGTTTAACAGATCCGCGTTATGCTTATCGCAAATTGACGCTTTACGCGTTTCAGGATTAATCGATAGCGTGGCATAGTCACTTGCAACCCATAAATAGTTTGCATTCAATAACAGTTGAAAAACTCGGTGTTCAACTTCCTTTGGAATATCTGAAAACTCAAGCAGAAGTATTACCAGGTTTTCACCGCTATCGTTATGATAGTAAACATGCATATCAATAGAGTCCCAAGATATGCGACATGCATCTTCGACAGGCTCCATTAAAGGTTGCTGTAAGTTAACGGAAAGCTCTTGAATTAGACGAGGGAAATCGATTTTCATTTTTTAATACTCCTTTAGAGTTATTTAGGCGCTTCTTGTTCACGAAGCCAACGAATTATGTCTGCTATCGGCTCTACAAACTCATCGGTAATTTTTTGGTCAATATCGAGTTTTGCATAGAGCGCTCGCGCTAGTTTTATATTCTCAATGACGGGAATTCCTTTAGACTCCGCGATTTTTCTAAGTTTACGCGCTAACAACATTTCACCTTTAATCGTAACAAAAGGAAGTTGGGACAAGGATTCGTCATACCGTATACCCACAGCGTAGTGAATAGGGTTGGTCACAAGTACATCAGCCTGCTCAACCCGCTTCACTATTGCCTGCTCATTCATCAATTCCCGGTGAAGCTCCTTGCGTCGCCCTTTAATCTCCGGGTTACCTTCGGTTTCCTTGTACTCTCGTCTTACCTCATCAATAGACATTTTAAGCTTTTTAAAATAGAGGTAACGCTCTAAACCAAAATCAGCCCCTGCTAGAAAGAGGAATGCCGCTAAACAATACAGAATCAACTTCATCATTAGTGAACCGGTGATATACAGTGCACAATCCGCCCCACAAGTGGGAATTTGGATTAACTGTTGCATATTGTCTCTAATTACGTACCAGGCCACGTAGCTCATCACTACAATTTTGATAATGGACTTAACAAACTCCATTAAGTTTTGCGCGCTAAATATTTTCTTTGCCCCATTCACAATACTGATATTCTGAATATTGGGTTTTACCGGTTCCGAACTAAAAACCCAACCGGTCTGGCTAACGTTCGAAACTATCGCAAAGATCAGTACAACTAAAAGCAGCGGCGCAAGTATTATTGCTGCGCTAATTGTCATATCCAACAGTGCGGGAACAATCATTCTATCCAAGGGCATATCTGCATAGCGTGCAGGCAATTGAAACAGCGATTTTATTCGCACCAGCATAGATTCGCTGAACAACCAAAAATACCCCGTTACAGAAAGCAAAAGTATCAATGAAACGACCTCTTTACTTTTTGCTACTTGGCCTTTATCCCTGGCATCTTGTATCTTTTTGGGCGTCGGCGGTTCGGTTTTAGAGCTACTGCTATCGTCACTCATGTTGCAGCCCCAATATGTTCTCCATGAAGTAGCGCATATCGTCAAAGGTACTGTCTACAACCTTATCGATATGTCCGACGAGAAATTTAATGTAGATAACTAAAATAAAAATGCCGACGGCACTTTTGATTGGCATGGCCAGAAAGAACACGTTTAGCTGGGGTGAAAATCGACTGATAAGCGCCAAGGTAAATTCCGCCATAAACATGGCGATCACAATAGGGGCGGAAAACAACACAATGGAACGCATTAGAAAATCCAGCTGCTGGAACAGATAAATATCTGTCCCGGTTAAGTCCGTTGGAATCATTTTACCGACGGGCCAGTAGATATAACTTTGATAAATAACACCCATCATTAACAAAAAGGCACCACTTATAATAAAAAACGTGTTTAACAGCTGACTTAAGAAAATTCCCAACGGAGACGTCTCATCACCCGATAACGGATTCACGACATTGGACATAGTAGAGCCGCGTTGGTTATCGGTAATAAATCCAACGCCCTCTGCAATCCAAAATGGAATGGCTACAACAAGCCCAATCATCAAGCCAATTAAAGATTCCTTAAGTAAAATTGACAAATAGTCCAGCCTGCCGAGATCTTCTGGTAACGTGCCTTCATTTAGTGGAAATGAAAACAGAGACAAACTCAGTAAAATTCCGTTGCGAACCAGAGCACCTCCCAGCAGGGTTTTACTCATAATAGGCAAGATTGTGAAAACCAGATACACTCTGGGCAAGGTGAGCGCGTACGCTTCTATCATCGCGTCTACACTTTGAAGATCAAACTCCATGAGTTTTCCTTACCTTATTGTTAGATACTGGAAAATACGGTAGTCCCTAATTGAACCAGTTCTGCAGCCATCCAATGCCCAGTAGCAATCATTGCCAAAATTACCGCAACTAATTTTAAAACAAAGCCGAGGGTCTGCTCCTGGATTTGAGTTAACGCCTGCACCAGACTAACGAGAGTCCCCACAAGAGAGGCTGCAACAATGGGAGGAAGCGACAACACCAACACCAGCATCATTGCTTCCTGCGCTAAACGCATTAATTCACTGACTTCCATCGGAGTCCCCTATCCCTAGTAGGCCATGACGAGGCTGTGGGTTAGTGTGGTCCAACCGTCCAGCACTACGAACAGAAGCAGTTTAAAAGGTAACGAAATTGTCATTGGCGATACCATCATCATCCCCATCGCCAATAAGATGTTTGATACGATTAAATCTATCACTAAAAAAGGCAAATAGATCAGAAACCCAATTTTAAAAGCTTCTGTCACCTGGCTAACCGTAAACGCCGGCATTAACACCAATAAGCTATCTTCCGACACCTTATTTGCGTGACGCTCTGGCCATATTTCGCGCGCGGTATCTAGAAAAAACGTTCGCTCCGCTTCTGATGTGTTCTGCTGCAAAAATGCAATATACGGTTTAACACTGCCGGAGAATAATTCTTTATAGGTCTCTGATGATTCAGTTAATTGTGGGTTTGCATCAATAAACTCGCGTATGTCATACCCGATCGGCGCCATTATGTAGATTGTGAGGATCAGTGCGACCCCATAAAGTGCCATATTAGGTGGTACTTGTTGAACCCCAAGTGCATTGCGTAATAAAGAAAACACAATCACAATCTTGACAAAGGAGGTCCCCATTACCGCTAAAAAAGGCACCAGGGCTAAAGCCCCGAGTACTAAAATTAATGAAATATGGTCTAGATCACCACCTAAAAAACTAATTCCCATTTTTACACCGTTCCATCAACTGTACACCGAGCTGTCCTTCAATATTGACTAGCTGACCAACACCCATCACTTTATTGTTGATTTTAATAGCAATATTCGAGTTCGCATGTTCCGGGAGCGTAAAGCTATACCCAGCAGATAAGGACTGAACTTCACCAAGAGAGAGCACAACCGAGGGAAATTGGAACTCAACAGTTAAGGGAAGATCAGCGATATCGAGAGCGTTTTTCTGGTCAATATCATTAGCTTGACCATTTTGTGACGCTGTGGATTCAAGTGATTTTTCAATTTCATCTTCACTGACGGAATGGGATATAGTTTCAGACATCGTTACGTTAGACACTTCGTTAAAATCTACATTGCTCAATTGATCAATCGGTTCCACCAGAGACACAAGGTCATTTTGGATATTGGCAGACCAAATTGCTTTGTTATTAATTAATACTGAACACTGTAAATTTTCCGGGCAACAATCTTTAGTGAGTACAATATCCCCTACTTCCAATTGGTTAAGCTCTTGGGTACTCAGCTCCACGCTAGACAGTAACAAACCTATGTTTATCGGCAAATCATCATGTGAGATTTTCGACGTGCCATAGTTTCTAAGTAATGAAGATACGGCTTTGAGTTCAGCCAGGCAGCACAGATTGATGCGGCGATCATTCAGACTACATTGAACTGAGAGCCGCTTATAGTTGAGGTCCTCATCCTGACAATCGCCTTTTACAGACGAAGGCTCATTCCGTTCGGAAAGCATCCGCAAAGACACGTCAGCAATATACAGGTTTGACAGACGAGCGTCGCTTTGCCCAAGATATTCCAACCATAAGTCAAAAATACTGTGAAGCAAGGGAATGGGCAAATATTTAACATTCAAGGTCTGCGCGCAAGCTATCCACGGATGCAAGAATATATCAGCATCATCTAAATCAATCATCAACTGCCATGCATGTGATGATTGGCGAGATTTTGCAAGAATGCACACCGCGTCTTTGGGCTCAACATGGTCCGCATTGAATCCTTCGATCCTAATATCTGGCATCCTCGAAAACTCAACTTCACCAGCAACACTGGTCGCCTTCTCCACGTTGTTTCCAGGTAGCGCCCACGTAATACCATGCGTAGACAGGTAATTCTCATCACGCATGACATTTTGTTTTATGCTTACTAGATTAAGAGCATCTAAATTAAGCGCGTCAGGTTTAGTTTCGTCTTTCCACATAAGACTATACTTCTTCGCTTATATCTTCGATTAGTGGATACTGATCTTGAGATTGATCCTGCTCGTTCTCTTGCTGACTCTGTTGTCCTTGACGATGTTCAGAAGGTGCTGATGCATCCGCCAGATTTACATCTCTTGTGCTTTGTATTTGAATTGCCAGATTAGGGTATTTCTTTTCAAGGGAGGTGAGTAAATCAGCAAGTAAACCCTCGTCCATAAATTTACTGCCGCCACCCAAGGTGTCAAAATTTATGGTTAGCTGGTTGTTTTGCAGAACCACGTCTATTTTTGCATCAGCCATGGACTTAACACTCAGCTGTGCATGGATGGTTTCTTTGACCATATCATAGAGCGCAGCGTGTTCACCTTGATTGACCATTGCCGAAACGACAGGCTTACTATCTAATGAGATATTGGCTTTATCAAGCTGTGCTTTGAAAATACTATCGGTTGTCAGTGTAATCGTCTGCTGCTGAACTATAACGCCATCATCAAATTCCGCTTGCAGTTCTTTTATATGGATATCTTTAGATCGACCATCTTGAGTAATAAATTCTGATGAAGAAGATGACACTACGGAAGGAGAAAAAACTGGTTCACCTTTTTCAGTGAATCCTTTTCCTGCCGAAGAAAACGCTTCACCGGCACGATTATCATGTTCAACCGAGGGCATTTTCTCAAGAGGGTTTTGCTTGTCATTAGTCATCTTTACTGAAGCATTCACTGCCGTTCTGACGTCCCTGCTATGATTTCCAGAAAAACTCTCTGGCTGTAAATGATGCCAGACACTAGCCCCTGTGACATTTACATCATTTTTATCTGCAGTTGAATTGTTGCCAGATGTTTCAGCAAGATCTCCGTCCTCTCCTTTAAGAGATTCGATATCCGTAGACTCAGAAGTGATTTTCTTTGCTTTTTCCGTGTTGAATGTGTTCTTTAAAAAGCCGTTAACAGTGTCATCTTCATCCCTGTTTTTATCTGTATGGGCCAGATATCGACGAAACTCCGCAAGAGTTTTACCTTTCTCATCGTGCCTAGATAGTTCTCCAGCAGTTTTTCCCGTCTGTGAAAGGTCTGTATTGGGTGATGACTCAGACTTTTCGTGTATTTTCTGTGTCTGCGTAGAACTAAGCGGTGGCGTCGGCATGTCTATTTTTCTCCGTAACATAACTGGAAAATTCGTCGAGCACATCTTCAGATTGCCTTTCAGCTTCTTTCTGTGCTACCAATGATATTTCTGTGGTTAAGATTTCATATTTTTCAACGTCTTTTTGAGCTTCTCGCAAAGCCTTCTGACATTTCTGGTGGTATGCTTTTGCAGCACTGGCTTGAGTTTCCCGCTCTAATACCTGCTGTGATAGTTCCGATTCTTTTTCATATAAAGTAGATATACGGTTTCGCAACTCATCGAGTTGCTTCATTTTTAATATTTGATTATCTATTTGCTTGTATATTTCAAGCTCCTGGTTCGTTCTCCAGATCGAATAAGCAAGCTTTTCCTGTTTTGCTGTTTCCAATGCACGAAGCGCTTTTTGCAATTCATCTACAGACTTCTGCAAAGCACTCTCAGCAGCTTGCATTTTGTGAATTTTCAATTGTTTTATTTTACTTAAATCTGCCAAAAGAGAGTTTCCTGCTGTTATCTACATCGAGTAATGAAATATGCTGCAATTTACACTGCTTAGATGGCTTTATCCCCATTAGCTTGCAGAACACAATTACTTCAAAAACATTTTTTTTAAACGCGCAATACTATCCTCCAAAGCAACGTGATCATGAGTGCCCTGCTTCAGAAAATCATTAATTTCAGTAATACGTTCAACCGCCTCATCCGCTTCAGCGTCATTACCTTTTTGATAATCGCCTATCCTCACCAACAACTCGACTTCGTTATACTTCGCCAGTAGATTACGAAGCTTCATTGCGGCTACTTTGTGTTCTGAGGTTACAAAATTGTTCATGACGCGACTCACGCTGGCACTAACATCTATGGCTGGAAAATGTGCGGCAGCCGATAATTTTCTGGAAAGAATAATATGTCCATCTAAGATTGAGCGCGTTTCATCGGCAACCGGCTCGGTCATGTCATCACCCTCCACCAGCACCGTATAACAGGCAGTTATCGAACTGGTCTCTGAGTTTCCCGCCCGCTCCATTAATTGAGGTAGAGCAGCAAAAACGGATGGTGGGTAACCACGTCTTGTCGGGGGTTCCCCTGCAGCCAAACCAATTTCACGTAAAGAGCGAGCAAATCGCGTAACAGAATCCATTAAAAGCAAAACTTTTTTACCTGTATCACGGTAGTATTCGGCAATAGCTGTAGCAACTAGCGCTGCTTTTACTCTTTCCATAGCAGGTCTATCGGACGTTGACACTACTAGTACAGATCTTGCAAGCCCCTCTTGTCCCAAATCGTGATCAATGAATTCACGCACTTCACGCCCACGCTCACCAATCAATGCAATAACAATCACATCAACATCTGCATTGCGGATTATCATTGAAAGCAACGTGCTTTTGCCTCCGCCCGCTGCAGCGAAAATACCGAATCTCTGACCTTCTCCGCACGTCAATACACTATCAATTGCTTTGACGCCCATCGAGATCGGCTTATCTATTAGCTTTCTCTGCATGGCGTTTGGAGCATCCGCGATCACCGGCACTTTATAGCGTGAAAATTCATTACTATCAAAACGTTCATGCTTATGAATAGGATGCCCTAACCCATCCAGCACACTACCTAAGAGGTGCTCTCCGACTTCAATTTCGTGGCTCTTTCCTGTTGGGATAACTTCCGTTTTATTGGATATGCCAGTCGTAGCACCAAGCGGAGAAAGCAATGCTACATTGCCATCAAAACCGACCACCTCAGCCAGTAACGGCTCTCTTTCGGAAGGAGAAACACATTGACATAGCTCCCCAATTTTTACATCCGGTACTTGAGCGCGAATAATTGTACCGGACACTTTATTTACCCAGCCACGAACACGTAGTAAACGGCTTTCTTCGACACGCCGCAGCATCTTCTCTTTTTTTACCAACCAAAACGCATCTAATTTCTGTAACGAATCATGTAAAGCGCCGTTCACCTTGTCTTGCGACACAAGCTCTTCGGAGTTTGTGTCTTCTTGATTTACCGTTGCATCGCCCCACTCTTTACCGTCAATGGAGGAATTGCAAGAAAGATCAGGTTGTTCTACAACTGAATTCATAAGGCGTAACTTTTAAGCAACAGAGATTCTGGCTATTGGTTGAACATTGATGTCCTTGGTTAACTCCTGAAAGGACATAACAGGTAACTCATAGAAATCAGTTTCAATAAGCTTTCGTACATATCGTCTGATATCCATGGCAATTAGTAATACCGGTTTTCTTTCCAATTTCAGTCCATCATTGGCGTAAATCGCAAGGTTCTCTGAAAATTTCTTGGCAATTGCCGGTTCCAGAGCAAGATAGTATCCTGCTGAGGTTTGACGTATCGCACTGCGAATACTGTCTTCAAGACCCTGGTCTAACAGATAGCATGGTAGAACGGTATTACCACCTGAATATTTAAAGCAGATTTGCCTTTTAAGGTTGCTTCTCACATATTCGGTAAGCTGAACTACGTCCTTTTCTTTCTGCCCCCATTCAATAAGCGCTTCTAGAATCACACGTAAATTACGTATGGAAACATCTTCCGATACCAGTCGCTGAAAGACTTCGCTTAAACGCTGAATAGGCATTACTCGTTCTACCTCTTTCACCAGCTCACCAAAATGAGGTTCAATTTTTTCAAGAAGATAGCGAGTTTCCTGAATACCAATAAACTCTTCAGCGTAACGCCTCAGAACATAGGCAAGATGGTAGGTAATCACACGATTAAAGCTAAAATAAGAGAGATTATTTTGATCCAAGATTTCCTTATTACTGCGATCGACCCATAAACTTTCAATATCAGGAAGAAAATTTTCTTCTTTTGTGTAAGCAATATTTGCGATATCGAGCTGTTCGGCATTCTCAGTGACAAAAATCGCGTTGTCTTTCAGTTTCCCTCTCGCTACTGGAACTTCCTGATTTAGAATAAAGTACTCATGACTTTCCAGATTTTCATTAAACCGAAGATGCACACCCGGAAACGGTACGCCTAGATCAAGGTATAATGCTTTACGAATACGGCTAAGCTCAGCATTTAATTCATCTGCATCCAACACATGCTCCAGATCAGAAGCGACGTCAACAAGTAGCGGAACCGTAATGGAGAACTCTTCTTTACCTGACGCAGCGTTGCGCGCAGCAGCCTTCTTACTCTCTGCTGTTGAGGTTGCAGCAGATCCGCTTTGCTTGGCTAGAATCGCGGGTAAGTTCTGACCTTGTTTATGATGTTTTTTTGCCAGGTTCGCCAGAATCAATGCCCCACCACCGATGATGGCTGCCAACACCAAAAATACTTCCGTAGGAAATCCTGGGATAGCAGCGAAACCTAACAACAACACAGCCGATACATACAGTGCTCGCGGATGTGCGGTTATCTGCGAACTAATGATTGTCCCAAGGTTAAAATCCTTATTCGCCTGATCTTCTTCCGAAGAGGTCACACGAGTTACAATCATCCCAGCCGTCATCGAAATTAAAAGAGCTGGAATCTGTGCGATCAATCCATCCCCAACCGTGAGAATAGAATACATTTCTAGCGCGGCTCCGGCAGACATACCATGCTGCGTTGTACCGATCAGTATGCCACCGATGATATTGACACAAATAATAATAAGGCCTGCAATGGCATCGCCTTTGACGAACTTCATGGCGCCATCCATTGACCCGAAAAGCTGACTTTCCCTGTTCAAGGTCTCCCGGCGATCTCGTGCTTCGTCAATATCTAACATCCCTGCTCTCATATCACCGTCGATACTCATTTGCTTTCCTGGCAGCGCATCCAAAGAGAATCTCGCGCTTACCTCCGCAACACGCTCTGCACCTTTTGTAATAACTAGAAATTGAACGATCGTAATAATCAAAAATATGACTAAACCGACCACCAGATTTCCACCTACTACGAAATTTCCGAACGTAGTTATGATATCCCCCGCATCACCATTCATAAGAATCAGACGCGTTGTAGTAACGGAAAGAGCCAGCCTGAACAGCGTACTAATCAGAAGAACGGCAGGAAATGCACTAAACTCTAAAGCGGATTTAATATACACCGCCAGCATAACTAGAATTACAGCAATGGCAAAATTTACCGCTATCAGGGTATCTACGACCCCTGTTGGCATGGGCAACACCATCATAAATATAATGGCGACTAGAAGAATAGCTAACGCAAGGTCTGCGCGAGCACTGAGTGCGATAAAGAATGCTTTCATTTCAGGTCACTCTGTTCCTTGATATGCAGGTTATAAGATAGGTAAGCTTTTCTTGCAGCGTTTTTGTTTCCTGAAACCCAACGAACTTGACTTAAACAAAAGTAAATAGCTGCGCGCTGTTGGTTACTTAACTCAATATTGTTTAACATTTTTCTGGCACGAACTTCGAGCTTCACTGCTTCATTTATCTGCGACCAGGCTTTACACAACATGAGCCCGGTAGTGATACTCTCTCCATACGTTTCTTCTACAAATTCAAGAATAGTAATAGCATTATCTACTCCGGCATAATCCAACTGTAGATGGGCCTGCATCAACAACCATTCCTTCATATAGACCGGTGGAGAGGTTTGGGTGTGAGAAATATTTTCCGTGTGTGTATGGTTTTGACTCATATGTATATGAACTCTTTAACTTCTATCAACAGCGTAATATACAGACCAAGCAATAACTCTGAGAAAGCTAACTGTCTGTGCATCCGTAAAGGTGAAAAGCTTTTGAAACAGCCACATTAACGATTTCTCATTGGATCTTCGATTATTCAAATTATTGAATATTGACGACCGAATAGAATGCTTCAATAGTGAATGAAGCAGACGCATCAATGTTTTAGCAACAAGTTTGAATAGGCAGTGAATGCAAGTTCAAGCGGATTGACTACACCTGCTTCAACAGGTTTCTCTGAACCTGCTCCTTTAGCTCCACCTCAGCAAACATCGTTAAAATATCTTCTATCTTCTGGTTCTTCGCTAGCGAAGTATCTCTTTCTAAAGACTTAAACCACTGGAGAACCGTCATGGCTTGACGACCTGAAAAATTTGCTTGTAATGCCAGGAACTCTTGTTTGCTTGGTTTGCAGGTTCTATCTAACAGGGTCTTACCGGTAAAACTGTTAAACAGTTTGGATAGATGGGACGGGGCGGCATCTTCATTAAAAAAGATAATTCTTTTCGCTTCGGGTAAGTTTGGTTGCGACTTTTCTTTATTTAGAAAAGATACCGCATTAATCCCACCCGAAAAATTCAGCGATGATTTAGCGCTGTTGACAGCCATAACTACCCTTCTACTAACTCAAATTGCGCCTGCTTTATACAAGTCAACATGTTTTCAAGGTTTACAATACTTATTTCATGCTTGGACAATGAGGATCGAAAAACCAGTTTATCCTCAAACATATGCAAACTCGGAAACAATGGTCGTAGACGCGAAAAATGGTTAAAAAGTAGCGCCTTTTCCATTAACAAGTTATCCACCCAGTCTTCCAAACACATACTAAACAACAGAGTCTCACCTTCCGGCAGATAATTAAGCTCCAGTCGCCCTCTGTTGAAGTCTTCTATAGTTAAGTACTGATATTGAAGCGAATTACGATCAATGGAATATCCATAATCTGTGAAAAATCGTGTAAGAAGTTGGGAAATCCAATCAGGCATATTCTGCTTCGCTCCTTGCAACTGAATCCATAAACTTGTATACGACGTCCAGGTATTGCTGTTTCTGCCTTTCGTCAATAAACAAATGTGTAGGAATAAGACCTACAATACGTCGAAGCTGGACTCCGAATACATTTTTACTTAGATACGTTTTTAATCCTAATGCGGCAGCAATATTAGAAATATCACTATTCTCTACCCAATTCTTTTGCTGTAATTGCAATATTTTCCCTAACAAGTGCCCAGCATAATGAGAATTTGACGTGGAGCGGTTTTGTTCAAATGGCATCGGCTCGTTAGTTTCCTTTTGTGATCCATCGGATATCAGATCAGCTAAAATCTGGCATTCGTCAAACAACGCTAATAAGGTTTTCAGCTGACTCATGTTTTTCAGCAGTGCATATAATTCGGCTTTGTCGATACTTCTTCCCGACTTATGATATTTCGCCGAAAGTTGTTTGAATATTTCGTGAGTACCGACAATAATATTCCCATCGCCAAACTTTGCCTGAAGATCCTTTAAAGCACTAAGCATGTTATCCATTTTGATAGGATAACTAGCCTGAAATACTTCTCTTAATGCAGACCGATCAAGTCCCTGCTCCCCAGCCCACTCAATCAGAGAGTACCCCAAAGCACCGGCTTTTAATGGCATGGAGCGCTCAGCGGGCGTTAGTAGCTTGTCGATTTCCGTGATAATTTTATCGGAATTCCCCCCTTCTTTAAGCTGTTGTTTTAAAGATAAAAGACCGAGTGTTTGAAGATCGGAGTCATGAGAAAAGTCTTTTAGAAAGGACTTAACTTTATCCACAATTTCCGCCTGACTAAGCCCCTTCCCCTGCAATTGGTTAATAATGCTTTCAAGCTTACTGACTTGTTTCACACTAAAAGCCGACTTAGATATCTTTTTGATATCTATATTATCGAGATTCTGGCGAGATTCTTTTGCTCTTTGACGGTTTAAGTTCTGGTACTTGTGTAAAAATGAAGTGAATTCTTCGAGACTATTATTCACCGTTTGGAACATGGTTTTGCCAGCTGGTGCAGCTTCTACATGTCGATAACGAGCATCTATCGAAGTCGCTTTTTCAACGGTAACAGTCGCTCCCCTTGGTTGAGCGTCATTGCCGATCATTCCAGGATACTCGCACGTACATCCATATGAGGAGTATTAGCCCCATCGCGAGCAATCTCTACTTCGCTTAGATTATCGCCCAGCGAGTTATTAAACGGTACTCGAGCCCAGAATAAATCGGCTAGCGTCTGTATTTCTTGTCGAGTTAAACTGACCGGGTTCATAGCAACGCCAAGTGTATGTCTTTCCGAATACTGAGCGCTCGAAATTTGAATATTATGTGACGCCAATGTTTCTTCTAGCGTTTTGTTGGAACTGAGTCCATTGGTAGCGAAAGCATCAATCTGACTACTTTGCAGCATATTGATGCAATCCATCATACTGCCACACGGCACAAAACTGTAGTAATTCGGGTGAAATCGAACAATAGTACTATTTAAATTACCGACTTCTCCAATCGACACATACCCAACCGATTTAACTTTAGTAAAAAATCGATTTGCATCTAGAGAAAGCGCCAGATCTTTCCTTTCGGGTAAAACGAAATATTGCAAGTTAATATGTTTCAGAGCCATATATTCAAATCTTGCATGCTTGTCTTTCTTTAAGCTTTCCAACAAACCAATGACAATATCATAGTTCCCCAAGTCCAAGCCTTTCTGCAAAGCTTTTGAAGAGTTATATTCTAATGAATGCGGAAAGTTTTCATTTATGAAAGGGGTTTCTGGAAAAATCATACCGGCTATTTGACTAGCCGTTACAATATCATTTTGCACCCCGACATTTAGACTGGATAGAAGTGCATTCTCTGGCACCTGATGGCTGGCACAAGCTCCCAGACAAAAACAAATACATAATATGCATGTAAGCTTCTTCATTCTGATTAGTTCCTTGCCTCTGACGGTGAAATTCCGTAGTAATTTTTATACAGTTGGGTAAAGTAGGATTGACTGGAAAAGCCACTATCCAGCGCTATATCGATCAATTTTTTATTGGTGGTTTTTAATTGGATATCGGCATACTTTAATCGTTGTTCGTTTATCCAAGCTTTAGGCGACTGAGCATGATAAAGCTGACCAAACATCGTCTTAAAAGAGGTCAAGCTCATACCAATATTTTTTGCATACATAGCTACCGACCAATTATTCGTGATATTGTCATCCATAAATCGGCGAAACTTTTGCTGCATCGGATTATTATTTCGTTGCAATGCCTTCGTCAGTTTGTCTCCTTGCTCTCCTTTAATTTTGAGTAAAAGTAATTCTTCCAGTTTAAGAGTATTTAAGCCATCATCGTGTAATTGACTAAACAGATAGAATGAATCAACCGTCAGCCGAGATAACTCACAACTGGGAAATATAAGCGGAGCCTCTAAACTATTTACAACATTATCTACGGCTTGTACGCTTTTCGACGGTTGTGTTACTGCCTGAACATAACGATCAAAAAAGCGAGACAACATAGCGGATTTAATTGAAACACTTAACAGCACCACATCCTGAGCAGACTGAGCATTATGCACTTGACACAGGTTTTCTTGTCCTGCCAACCAGACCTGCCCATCCTGCAGATCAAACACCGTGGTTTCGCAACTGACATGAACGATGCCGTTGACCACAATAATCAAATTAACGACAGGAAGAAAATTAAGCGTTGTTCCTTGACCGGCAGGCATTGAAATCGTCGTTAAATCAAACAACTCCCCACAAGGTTTAGAATTTACAATAACGCCTTTTTGACTATTCAGCGCTATGTTGGTCGCAGATGTTGTCGGAATCGGAGAATAAGTGTTCATGGTAAATAAAAATCAGTGCTTTAAACTACCGGATAATCCACTTATGACAGAAGTGACCTGATACGTCCGGGACACCTCTGACCATTGGCCTAAAAAATGGCGGAGATTACTCCACTACACCATTCCTTTCGCCATCGCATTAATAGCAGAACTCTGCGTATTGTGAATCTCATTGATCAATGAAGAAATTGAACTCGTAAGCCCATCAAGCATACTAATTGCCGCGTTGGCCAAATCAGCCTGTTGCTTATCAAACGTCATATCTGCATCCAGCTCAGTCTTTCTTGCTTCAAGCAACATTTTGATATTTTCGATTTCTATTTCAATCTTCTTAATTACTGACTCAGCCATTTTCATTCCGCCACTTACAATACCGCTGCCACCACCGCCGCCGCTGGAGCCGCCACTAAATGCGCTTACGAAACCCAGTGCACTTTCTGTTGCCCCCATTGCCAATTTCCAATTTGCTGCCTCGTATCCAAGCTTCTTCACCTCGTCCGCGGCTTTAATAACTTCATCGCGCTTTTCCAGGGCTGTTTCAAACGAACTAATATATTCGTTAATTCTTGTCTTAGCTTCGGACTCTCTCATCTCCCTAAACAGCCCTTTAAGGGTGTTATTTAGATTTTTAATCAAGCCGTAAACGTGATTGCTTTGAGCAAACCCTTTTAGAAACTCTTGCACATCAAGATCAGCTTCTGTCGCACTGTTTAACTTATAAGAAGTTGGTGCGTCCTCTGGATTAGAAATCCCATTCGGAACCTTTGCAGCTGGATTACTTAATTCATTCAGTTCCCCTGGTACAGGAACAGATTTTGTTGTTACAGCATGTGATTTTGTGTTGTCTATCGTACTCATATTAATTTTCCATATTTCTGTTGTGTACAAGCATGTTAGAAAAGTGGTATCTCATTGGTTAACTACACACCAAAACTGGCAGCAATTCTTCGACTTACTCCACCGTGGTCCTGAATCGCACTATTGAGTATCTTCATCGCTTCGTCTACGGGACCAAGCATAGCGCGTGTCCAATGCTCCTGAATAATTTGAATCAATTTGTTGATATATTCCTGCTTCTCAATCGTCGCATCTAATTCCGCCTGAAGTACTTCTATATCATGCTGTAAATCTGCAGCACGTTTATCATATTGATTTTGTTTTACAGCCAAATACGTTTGCGCAACACTATTGCCGACATTGCTGGTCACATGACCCACAGTAAAGGCTTCAGCGCCATACTTCATATTTCGTTCTACCGCGCTTTCAGTTGCCTCCTTCGAGGCTTTCTTCGCTGCAGCTTCAGTTGCTTCTTTAGTTCCTTTTTTAACAGCCGCTTCTGCGCCTTCTTGCGCCGCTTTTTTCCCAACCATTGCGCCAGTGGCTCCAGCTGAGGCAGCTCCAAATGTGGACAGTGCCAAACCAACGGCCATTAGTCCCATTGCAGCCATTTTCATTTTATTAATAGTGTCTTCATTACCTCCGGTTAAGGTCATCACCTCTGCGGCAATTTCTAAAGACCCCGCGGCAATTAAGCTTGCACCTCCGGCAATTAACACAGGGTTACCAGATATAACGCCAGCAGCGGTAACAAATGCACCACCAATTATTTCGGCTGCAGCGAAGACAAAGCTCATCACTGAACCCCAAATACCAGCATGCTTCTTCTGTTCTTCAAGCGCTTTTTCCGCGGCTATTCTTTGTTGACGACGCTCTTCCTTCTGCTCGATACTTTCTAACTTATCCTTTAAAAGCTGCTTTATCTCCTCGCGTTTAAACTGCAATTCTATTTGCGTGGAGTCTGCCATATCCCCCATCAGTCCAGCCATACGAGACAAAGCTAACACCATAACTTGATAGTAATCGCCTCCTTTTCCCTTGTACTCAGGTTCTTCAAGCGGGACATTATTCGGGTTACTTTTAATCTTTTTGGTTAATTCAGTTAGACTTTGATCTCGTATAAACTCACGTGCCTGCTCTTGCAATGCTACGTTCAAACTCTCTTCAACCACGTCACTCATCGACTCACCACTTTTTGCCGTAGTAGTGTGGATAGGTGTTAAATTTCCAATCGTCATCGTCATACTCCTGTTTATGCGTCGCTTTCATTCAGCCTTGAATGTAAAATCTCAAGATTTTTTTGAGCCTGCTCCATATACCAAGCGTAATGTTTAAAATTCTCACAGCGATAAATGCAGACTTCAAATCCACTTTTTGCGGATTCCCAGTTATCTAAAGCCAGGTGACATTCCGCTGCGTGAAAAGGAAAACGAGGATCATCACCATGAACAAAAGCTGCAAAACTGTATGTTTCTCCTGCCAGCTCATACTGTTCCAGTGCCTGTCTGGTCGCACCCAGCCCCAAGATATATTTAGCTTCAATATGATTGCAGTAGCAAAGCAACTGGAATAATGGCTTGGCTTCAATGAAATTTCCATTGGCATACTTCTCATAGGCCAAAGTATAAATTGCTTCCAGCTCCTGCTCCTTCATCTCTAGAGCATCGCCCAAAGTACCGCCATTCTCTAGAAAGTATTCCCAGTCCTGTGGTTCAAGCAGACGTAAATCTATTCCGGGTTTTAATTCAGAAATCATTATATTTCCCCATTGTTATATCGGATTATTGACTATAAACGTTCTTTTTATTTTCGAGCTTACAGACGGGTTATCTTGTTTGAACTTTTCTTCGAATATTTTTCTGGCAACAAACATATCGGCTTCACTTGGAGAGCCGAAAATGGATTCCATTTTTTTAATGAAGCCACCTTTTGAACATCCCCAATTTTCTTGAATACGAGAATTTAAACCGTTATAAATGTTTTCACTTTGCTCAAGGGCAGTTTGTGTTTCTTTCAACAAGTGCAAGCTTCGCACTAAGGGCCCTTCAAAATCGGGATAATTATCTACCATATTTTCAGATTTTTTCATTTAAACAATCTCTTAAATACACTATGGGCTTGCCGCAAATCAAACATCGCATCAGCTCCGTCTAGCTCTTCTATTCAATCCTCATCAGGCGATTCCTTATCTGACCACCCAAACGAAAAGAACCGATATTTAGCCTTAGGAAACGGCAAATCGACGCAGTGAATCCAACATGGTTTTGTTAAAGCTATTCATAGCTTCGATAATATTATTAAAGCGATTATTATCTACTTTAAAATTCGTACCCAGCTGTTCGGTAACGGTAGAGAGGGTCGAGACACGAGAACGAACATTTTCTTTCGCTTCCGTTAAAACGGTAGCGCTTAACGATTTTCGATTAACCTCTCGTTCCTGCACCAATCCTCGATAATCCTCGTTTCGTTTTCCTGCATCAGTAAATCCATAGTACTGAAATCGTGGTCGACCGAGTTCTTCGGGTAAGTTATCCCCCCCATAAATAGTTTTAGTTGTTTTCACCTCACCATCAGGCTGATCAACCAACCATTTTGTTGTTGCCAGACCCGAATCTTTCAACAATGCTTCGTAATCTTTATACATGGACTCTAATAATTCTTCTCCATGAGTACCATTGGCTAAAGTCGAATCTTTAAGCACATCTTTCGCAAATTCGTCAAAAACTGACTCATGGGTTGTACTCTCCTCCCACTTTTCCATTTTATCCAGTTTCGTTCGATTGACAGCAAAATGCTTATTATTCCAATCCCCGTTAGAGCCCGCGACTTTTGTTCCATTACCAAACTCAACCCTACTTTGAACATCGATTCTCTCTTCTTTGTCATACAGAACGGTTATATGATCTTCATCGCCGATATTGGAAGACACCCATTGATCAACGGCACCCAACTTACTGGCCAGCGAGTTTAGTTCACTCATTTTGTCTGTAATGGACTCAATCAACAAAGCAGTCAGCTCAAAGCCAACAGATTCCGGCGGGATCGCTTCTCCATCCTGCAGTACTTGGCCTGAATCATTTACCGTAAAAATGCCGTCCTTGATATCTTTACGCATTTCCCTTCGTATTTCGTCGGTTTTTGTACGAACTTGCTCGGCCATTTCGTCACTGGTGATATTTTCTTTTGCCTGAATTTCCACAAGCTCTTGAACCAGGTCTTTATACCTTCCATTTGCATCGAACCGTAATGTATCCGCACCAATCGCTAGTGTTTTCACCATCGCTCCTGGAGAATTTTTTGTTTCCGCCAGAATCTCTTCAAATGTTGCGTCTCGAACCTCTCCATCTGTGCCAATACGTAAATTTGATGAACCGAACTTCCACAGGTCTTGAGTCGGCTCTAGTTTTTTAGCACTGATATTTTTGGCATTTGAAGTAGCATTTAGGTTCTTTTCATTCTCCGTCGTACTCGATATTTTTGTTGCTTCAGCTTTTGGGGAGGAAACCGTTGGTACACTCATATCACCACTCTCTATGTATGAATCATCTAATTACTAATACGGAAAACATTGCAAGAAAACGCCATTGCCCCAAATTTAATTACAAATTTTATTTTTCAGATGAGCCAAAAGACCAATGAAGACATACTCAAGGTTTTATTAACGCCAAGCACCTTCAATTAATTAAAAGCAATTGGTTAAAAAACGGGATTCCGAACCGCCCAAGCAAAAGACCTTCCGGTGAATAGTAGAAATAGCCAAGAGGGCTTTGACAAGCTGAGACTAAGCGAATTTTTTATTTAAATTTTCGTCAATTTTCATAAGCGCAGCTGTCATTGAGTTTACAACCTCTTCAAAAGACTGATTGTTACTATTGAGTTGCTCAAGCACTGCTGTAAATTGATCAGCTGCTGTTTCAATTTCCTTTAGAAAATCCTGAACGGCTAGACCGTTTTGCAAACCCGCATCCAAACCGGTAATTTCACCACTGAATGGGCTGGGCTTTGTATCAAGCGCATTAATAGTGTTGGGCTGTTTAAATCCCCCCTCCCCGCTAGAATAAGACTTTCGTGGGGCTGCCGAATTCCGGGCACAATTAAAGCTGCTTCCCTCATCGCTTTTAACGTTGCTATTGCCCGATGTTTGAATGCCTGATGATTTGCTATTTGACGATTCCACCTCTTTAGATGCAGTACCTTTATCCACTGTTTTTGGTGTGACACCATTGGCACCACTATAGGATGTTCTAATCGACATAGTTAACGAAACCCAATGACTTTAATTACCTCAATTAACTCGGTGAAACGACAGACATTATTGGAGCCTGGCGATACACAGTTGCCTTCAAAGTACCATAGCTAAACAGGCAAATTTTTAGATTTTGGTCATTTTTTTGCTAAATTCGGACAATCGAAAGGAAAAAGAGGAGAAATGAGTGACAAGATGGATTTGTGTAAATTTATCATGGCGGTTGCCAGGAAAAATCTATGAAACTGTAACCAAATAGAAGCGAATGAGTGCCTTGAGGTCAAAATAGCACCCGAAAGTGCAACTAAAGACTTGCGAGCACCCGACTTAAATCGCTTTTTGTCTGTTTGGTCAAGACATGTCGGCTACCGTAGACTTTTGCTCGAATATTCAGTGCCAGCTGGTAGAAATGGACAGCTTCTGGGCTTTTACCCATTCGAGCATAAATGCCAGCCAGACTATCATACGATTTTGCTAAATCATGGTGACCAGTACCGTATATCGTTTTTCGTATATCAATCGATGTCTGAATATGCACAAGTGCACTTTCAAAATCTCCCTTGCCGGATAATGCGTCAGCCATGCGATTGTGTGTAACGGCAACATAAAAAAGGTCTTTATCACCATGCTCACGGAGAATATCGAGAGACTGCTGATGATATGCTATCGCTTTATCAAATTCACCCATGACGGTAAAGACTTCTCCCACATTGTTATAGGGAAGAACTAATGACGTACTGTTTTGACCAAACAACTGGACACGTATATCGATAGATTGTTGATAGCGCTCTAATGCTTCTTCATATTGGCCTTGATAGTGGTACACAACAGCCATGGTGTTGAGGATTGAACTTGTCGTCACCTGATCATTTTCAGGTTGCGCAAGTTTCAAAGCCAGGGCCTTTTCATTATAAAACTGGGCCTGTTTGTAATCTCCTTTCCCGGTATAAATCACGCCTAACAGCATATAACTTCGAATAATGTCTGCGTTATCGCCGTCATGAGAAGAGCGACGTATTTGCAAAGCGCTATTCACATGTTCAATGCCACGCTCAAACTCCCCCAGACGATGGGATAACACCGCTGAAACCGAGTATGCGTACGCCAGATTTTTCGATGATTCAATGCCGAGATCACGATAAATTTTAAGCGCTTCATCGATATACTCCTGCGCTTGCTGGTTCGCCCCCTTTTCAATCAGCAGCTCTGCCAGGTTGCTCAATGTTAGCGCCAGAGTTTCATCTTTTTCTTCATTATATTTTTTTTGCAGACTTAGAGATTCCTGGTACAGGGCTAATGCCTTATCACTCAACTGCAAATCCTGATAAGCCTTGGCCATAGTGGACAATAGTGCTATTTTGACTTGCGGCTGTTGTTTAAACTTATTCTGAATAGTTACGATGCCCTTATCTAAAACTTCACGGACTGTAACCTCCCTTTCTCTATTCACTTCCGGATGAGAAAACTTAAATAAGCCTACAAGGAACTCCTGTGTTTGCTCAAATTTTTGGCGTTCCACAATCGCCTGATCCCGCTCAGCAATAATTTTCATCTGCAGCGTCACGCCGAGGAAACCTGTGAGCATTGCGAACGTAGCCAGCAAGGCCACCGTGGTTTTATTTCGTCGCAACATTAATCGCGTGCGGTAACAACAACTGCTTTTTTGCGCCAGGATCGTCTTATTTTTTAGATATCGACGAACATCTTCTGCAAACTCTTTGACCGACGAATATCGTTTATCCACTTCCCAACTTATCGCCTTCATCACAATTGCATCTAAATCACCTTTCAATTGCTTACTTATGCGCTTAGCATCAAGCTTGTTCAAGCCAGGATTTGAAGTCACTTTAACACTTGGCAATGCGATCAACTTCTCTGCAGAAACATGCAGAATTTTATTTTCAGCGGAATCATGAGGCAATTGATCGGTTAACAATTCATACAACAATATACCCAGACTATATTGATCACTGGCAACGGACAGGGGCTCCTGATTCACCTGCTCAGGACTGGCATATTGTGGAGTCATCGGCGAATAAAACTGCGTCAGCTGTGTATCTGCCTCAATATTCTCATCTATAATTTTTGCAATCCCAAAATCCAGAAGCTTGGGAACTCCACTCTCGGTCACAATGATATTTGACGGCTTCAAATCCCGATGCAATGTAAGTTTAGAATGCGCGGTATAAACAGCAGAGCATACTTGCACAAAGAGATCCAAACGTTCTCGCAGTCCTAATTGCTTTTCCTTGCAATAGTCTGTTATTGGTTTCCCCTCGACATACTCAAGCACAAAATAAGGCCTGCCATCATCTGCATTTCCACCATCCAGAAAATTGGCAATATTGGGGTGCTTAAACTGAGACAGAATTTTTCTCTCCTGCTTCATTCGATCCATGAGTTCTTGCGTATTCCCCCAGCCGCGGATTATTTTAAGTGCCAGCGGCTCATGGTGGACTTCGTCGTTACGAAAAGCCAGAAACACCTCTGCAGTGCCTCCACTTCCAATTTTCTTAACAACACGATAATTCCCGACATCCTTACCCGTTAAGTCATGAAGATTCTCATCTGGCTTTTCAATATTGCCATACACCAGACTCTGAAAATCATCATCACTTAAGTCAAAATCGATTAACGACAGACAGCGTGAGTACAAATTCTGGTCTTCACCGCAGGCCTTACGCAGATAAGCCACTTTGTCCGAGTCTTCCATATCGAAAGACTCTTCCAGCAAAGCAAAAGCTCGGCCATTAATATCGTGATTATTGGATTGTGTAGCCATCTTTTTCTATATTCTTCGCGATGATTGCTTTTGTAATTTTCCACTTTCTGCGAACGGTGCTTTCACTCACATCAAGAATCTTGGCAATTTCAACATTGTCAAACTCCCAAAAGAGCTTGAGCTCGGCAATTCTTGCATTTATTGGCTCGATATTATCGACCACGTCCAAGTAGTCATTGAGGATAAAAGTTTCAATTGCGGATGGACTACCAGGATTATTCTCAACAGATTCAAGGTTTTCCTTTTTACCATGATCACGTTTTTTAGCCGTGTTTTTTTCATGTCTGGAGTTTAGTATCTGGCGTAATTTAAGAGTGGCAACAGCAAAAAAGTGTTGTGCGCTTTGATACTTCACTTCCTTTTGCTGGCGAAAATGAATATACAATTCATTTACTAGTTCCGTTGTTTGTATGGAGGCATTATTCCCATAATAACCTAATGCCTGACGTGCAGATGTATGAAGTCGATGATATGCGACAGCGATTAAGTGATCCAAGGCGCGTTCGTCATCTTCCTTCCAGCGAGTGATGAGTTGAGTAATATTGTATGACATAAATTGACCCGTATTCGTTCCTATCGATATAAATGGATAAACAATTTTCAAACAACTGGTACGACTTTATTCGTAATCTATGACTTCTTTGTTTTTGTTTTTTTATGATTACCGAAGTAAAAGTGCAAACTTATAAAGCATTCACTAGTACTTACGATTTCAAACAACTAAAAGTTGCAAGCTTATTCCTCTTGGGGAATTAATTTCAGTAACTGCAAGCCTTTTTCGTAGGGATCGCTATTCGAATCCGACCTACAGTCAATAATGAATCCATATCCCTGTTCTTTGACATAGGCTGGGATATTAACCAGCGCATGTTGCCCTTCTTGATTGAGAGCGCTATTAATAACCTGTAAAGCGGTGAGCCCGCAGCGCACATCTCGCGTATAGGCTGTAGAAAATTTAAACTTCAACTTCCCGTGCGCGCTTCCGTTTACACTGCGCTCTCCATTCAGCTTTGAACCAAAATCTGTCAAGACCTGGTATTGCTCGCTGACACGCATTAATAAGTAGCGAGACAACCACAAATCATCCGCCAGATCTAAAGGGTTAAAGAGCTCATCTTCTTCATCGCGTAACCCTATCTGGTATACCCATTCACCGGGGTGACTTCCGGCATGGTAGCCGTTGAAATGAAGGCCCGCTGCCAGGCAGCTTGTTGCATGAGCATCGACTATCTCCCTGCCTGCCACCTGGCGCACCCCTAATCCATAGTGACACTGGTGAGGCTCTGCCATACGGTCTGCGCTGAATGTACTCACAGTTTCCAGGCCATCGCTTAATGAAAAAGGTTGTTCACATTCCAACCGAGGCCTAATATCGTTACCGAGATTTCCAAGCGCGACTCTCAACATTGAACGTCTGTTTGTCTCATGCGCGTTACATCCCGAGTCAGTCACTTCACCCAGCACGATAAAATGCCCTTCGCCTCTGAAGGGATCTGGCCAAAATCGTACTGGCTTCAATATGCAATGAGTCTCTTCTTTACCAGACTGCCCTGTAAATGCTCCATTAAACCGCCATTTGGGAAAATCCTGAATTTTGGGATTTTGCGGTAACCAGACGACTCTGGTTTTCGATCGTATACCCGGTGATGGCAGCTCCCCATCAAGCCATAGGTATTCGACAAAAGCGTGATAATTCAAAAGGGGTCCCCTGCGCGCTCGGCCTTGATTTGTTAAAACGCAGATTAACGATGTACCGTTTGAACGATCGTGGAAATGAGCGTGGAAATTTCGCTAAACCGTTGATTTCTCTTTGAAAATGGCGCACTTTTCCTCCCTAAGACACGAAAACAAAAGTAAATCCAACTTATGATCCAACTTATGTGAGTGAACAAATAAGCCAGATTGAACCGATCACTAATATCCAAACCAATATAATGTGCACCTTATCGCCCATTAAAAGCGAACGTACACCAGCATCTGGCCCTTTGGTTTTCAAAATTATCCATTTAATCGTTAAATAATGCTTGCGATGGGAGAAAGCGTGCGGTACTCTGCCGCCGTTGAAAATGTTTCGTCTACCCTCTCGACGCCCCTTCTAGTAGTTGTTTTTCCTAGCAGTACCCGTCCAGCAGATTTAACCGTACATATTATTTCGGCAAAACACCGCCCAACGGCATTATTTTATTTTTTATAAAGGTTATAAATTTATGAGCACAGCAACAGGTTCTGTTAAGTGGTTCAATGAAAGCAAAGGTTTTGGTTTTATTTCTCAAGATGGTGGTCCAGATGTATTCGTTCACCACACTGCAATTTTAGGCACTGGCTTCAAAACTTTAGCAGAAGGCCAACAAGTGTCTTTTGAAGTAACTCCAGGACAACGTGGTCCACAAGCAGCAAACGTTCAACCGCTGTAACTCTTTCTCAGCTGTTCGATACCCACCTTCAATATAGTGGGCACCAGTCATTAAATGACTAACGACTAAACAGCTATTTAACCTGGATGGAACGCCGCCCTGGTATTTCATCCAGCGTTAAACGCTCCTTTCTTAATCACCCCTTCTTAATTCTAAGAACTCCTCACGGAGTTGTTTGGCGTTTTGAGTTGTATACGAGTTTGTTAAATGAATGCACATGTTCGCCAAACCCATGGAATCAAAATATTAAAGAAAAAACATCAAATCATTCGCAATCTACATAAAAACAATCAATCACCAACACAATATGGCGATCAAGTTTGGCACTCCAACTTCCTGATCTTTGAATACCTGCAAGAAAACCCTTTAGAAAAGCACCAGAACGTCATGGAAGTTGGTTGCGGCTGGGGACTATTAGGTATTTTTTGTGCAAAGCATTTTAAGAGCAATTCACTTCTTGTCGATAAAGACGAATGTGTATTTCCCTATGCTGAAGAGCACCAAACGTTAAACGATGTATCCGCCAAAACAAAACATTCAAGCTTTGGAGAACTTTCAGAGGGTGTTTTGGAGAAACAGGATGTGATTGTTGGTTCTGATATTTGTTATTGGCCGGAACTTGCATCTAATCTAAAAAAACTTATTAGCGATGCGGTAGCAGCGAGAGTTAAAAAAATTATAATTGCCGATCCTGGCCGTGATATTTTTTTAAAGCTGGCTAAGTTTTGCCAAACTCAATTTGGCGGTACACTGTTGGAGTGGCCCTATCGTGGACGCAAAAAGAAATTTGGATATATCCTGATTATCCAAACGGGCTAAGCTGTTGGTTTTATAGGTGGCCCGCCCTTTTGAGCCACCCAGCGAATGAACAATAATGCTTCATAGTGTTAGTTTGAAGCATGCTCTCTATTTTTTAATAGCATGTCTCTATTACTTGAAGAATATTTTTATTACTTCAAGCATCGTTCTATTCCTTATAGCTTTTTTTAAATCCGCTTTTACAACAGCTCGCGTTTTACTGAGCTTTCAATCCCCTTTTTCAGCCTCTTGTTTTTTATCGTACCAGTCCTTTAATACGTACCAAGCCTTTTTCTTAACACCCACCTCAGATAATAAACCCTTCCTGTTCCAAAAATCCTGAATGCCAGTTAGCGGTCGACGCGGAGATCGAAAATCTTTTAAAATCCAGGGCGTAACGCCTTTTAACGCAGTAAAATTGTCCAGCATAGCCAAATTCATCTGATATACATATTCCTGATTTTCTTCACTGAAACGGGCTAATTTATTCTGGCTGTGCTTTCCTTGCAGCGCACCTGCGCCAAATTCACTCATAATAACCGGTTTATTATACTTTGATTCCCATGTGTATCCGGCACAATTTTTCGGCTCGTCAGCATACCAACCACAATAGCTGTTAACGCCAATGACATCGACATGTGCTGCGAAAGGATCATCAATGACTTTACCAGTTGCACTCGAAGATTGAGTATCCAATGCTGCAGTAATTAGACGAGTTTCATCAAGCTCACGGGCTTTTTCAACAAGACGTTTTAAAAACCTGTACCTCGCTTTGTGACTTGGCGTTTCATTTGCCACGGACCAAAACATAATGGAAGCACGATTTTTATCTCGGGAGATCATTTCACTTAACTGACGTTCTGCTTTTTGGTAGACCTCTTGATTCTCAAACAGCACCGTCCAGTAAACAGGTATTTCTGACCAGACCAGCAGCCCCATTTTATCGGCCATTTTCACCATGTTTTCATTGTGAGGATAATGAGCCAATCGAACAAAGTTACAATTGAGTTCCTTTGCCCAATGCAATAAAGTCGCCGCATCGTCGTTAGACCACGCACGGCCATCACCTCTCGGCGACTCCTCATGAATACTGATACCACGCAAGAACAAAGATTCGCCGTTCAGCAGAATGTCTTCACCCTTTACCTCAATATAGCGAAATCCAATTTCGTCTGTTAATACATCGTCACCATAGTGGATTTTCACCTGATATAACCTTGGGCGTTCTGGCGTCCATAAAACGGGTGAGGCATTAATGCTAAATTCAGCAAATCCACTTTTAGTCAAACGGATCGCCTGATCTATTTCTAGCTCAGGAATTTGCAGTTTAACTTCTACTGGATATGCCGTTGAAACCCCACCAGCTTGTAGCCAACCATATATTTGACCACTATCTTTTGGTGAGTACTGAATCGAATAATCCTGGACATAATGTGAGTCCAGTTCGATTAAAGACACTGGACGAGTAATACCACCATAGTTCCACCAATCGGTATTCACCGTGGGTATCTGATTTCGTTCTCGTCGATTATCGACTTTCACGACAAGGAAGTTTTCACCAGCACTTAACTGTTTTGTCACATTAAATTCGAACGGCGTAAAACCTCCTTCGTGACTCCCAACTTTTTCCCCATTTACGTAAACTACTGCCTTATAGTTCACCGCACCAAAGCGTAAAAGATATTGTTTTTCTGGTGCCTTTTCCAACCGAAAGTCTTTCTCGTACCAAACAGTGCCTTCGTAAAAAAACAACTCGTCACGCTGAGTATTCCAGTCGCCTGGCACCCGAAGGGTGTTCCCCGAATTAAAATTATACTCAACAAGCTCGCTTACGCTTTCTGCTTTTTTGTTTTTGAAATATCCTGTGGGATACTCTTGATAACGATGATTATAAAAGCCATTTTCATAGGGATCTATAATGATATTCCACTGTCCATCAAGGGTTTGAACACTCCTCCCCTGTGGATTTTGCAGCAATTCAAATTCGCTTGAGCTGGCCAATGCGGCATGACCGAACAACACACTACAGATTAGGCTTAACCAAAGTAGAGAGCACGGTAGTTTTGCTAACATTTCCTTTTCCATGCTCCATCGACCTGAATAATTTTGAGAAAACTTCTTCATTTTTCTGCAGCCTCACTTCATTTCGTTATTTTAATTATGATTAGACGGTTTATTTTTCTATTCTTTTTATATTGCTCTTTTATGTTGCTCTTTTATGCTAGTCCTTACTATGTCCATACTCAGACCTTATTCTGCCCTTAATTTCCCCAAACTCTGCGTAACGAATTTTCAATGTTTGTGATGGACAGAGGTCAATGACGCGCCAATCCCTTTTGAGACTCAATACGGCCATATTCAAAAGTCGTAATTTGCCATTGTAGACGAACTACCAAGTCAGACCAACCGAGATACGTTAAGTCGGGCTTGGTAGATTGTGTTTACTCTGCTGTCTTGTTTTGCAATGTTTTTCTTTTCCACAGTAAAAATATTGCCGGCAAGACGACAAGCGTTAACACAACGGCACTAGTCATACCGCCGACCATAGGGGCTGCAATACGACTCATCACTTCAGACCCCGTACCGGTTCCATACAAGACGGGCAACAAGCCGACAATAATTGCTGTTGCGGTCATCATAACCGGGCGAACACGTAAACCCGCTCCCGCAACTATGGCTTCATGCAAGGAAGATTCAGTGACTGGATCACCAGTAGCAATCAGTTTTTGATACGCCTGATTTAAATAGACCAGCATAATGACACTAATTTCTACTGCAACACCTGCAAGTGCAATAAACCCAACCCCGACGGCAATGGAAAAATTAAATCCTTCCCAGTACATTAACCAGACACTGCCAATGAGCGCAAACGGTAATGTCGCCATCAATAGCGAGACTTCTACAAAACTTTTAAAATTCAAAAACAATAGAACCGCAATAATAGCCAAAGTCAGCGGTACAACATAACGTAGCTTTTCTTCTGCTCTTTCCATGTATTCATATTGGCCAGACCAGCTTATAGAATAAGCTGCAGGCAGATCCAAATGTTGATCAACATATTTCTTTGCACTTTGCACGTAAGTTCCAATATCTATTCCATCTATATCTACAAACGTCCAGCCGTTAATTCGTGCGTTTTCACTTTTTATCCCTGGCGGGCCATCAGCTATTTTAATGGTGGCCACATCTCCCAGTGCAATTCTCTCCCCTTGCGATGTAACAATGGGAAGTAATGCTAATTGTTCGGGTGAATCCCTGTAGGATTGCGGGAAACGAATATTTACGGGGTATCGCTCCAACCCCTCTACCGTATGAGTGACATTCATACCACCTACAGCTGAAGCAATTACCTGCTGAACATCCGCGATATTCAAACCAAACCTGGCAGCTTTCGCGCGATTAATGTCGATATTTATATAGCGCCCGCCCGCGACCCTTTCTGAATAGACCGATGCTGTACCGTCAACCTGCTTGAGAATATGTTCCAATTGCCGTCCAATATCTTGAATGACCGCAATATCTGGACCTGCTACTTTGATACCTACCGGTGTTTTAATGCCGGTCGCCAGCATGTCAATTCGAGTTTTGATAGGCATCACCCAGGCATTCGTTACCCCAGGAAGTTTCACCCTTTCATCAAGCTCTCGTTTAAGCGCTTCCGTCGTTAAATTCTTTCGCCATTGGCTACGAGGCTTTAACTGAATAAAGGTTTCAATCATGGTCAATGGCGCAGGATCTGTTGCCGTTTCTGCGCGTCCGATCTTACCAAACACTGTTTCCACTTCAGGTACAGTGGCAATGAGTTTATTGGTTTGCTGTAAAAGTTCTCGTGCTTTACCTATGGAAATACCTGGATAAGTTGTGGGCATATACATTAAATCCCCTTCATCCAATGGCGGGATAAATTCACTGCCAATCTTATTGACCGGCCAATACACGGTGCCCAAAGCGACAAAAGCCAAACACAAGGTCAATTTTGGAAACTGCAATACTCGCTTTAACACAGGAAGATACAACGCGACCAAACATCTATTGATTGGGTTTTTATGCTCGGGCACTACATGTCCGCGAATAAAATATCCCATTAGCACCGGAACCAGAGTCACGGCGAGCGCGGCAGATGCTGCCATCGCATAGGTTTTAGTAAAAGCCAAAGGGCTGAACATTCGCCCTTCCTGTGCCTCTAAAGTGAATACAGGAATAAAACTGACGGTGATTATCAATAAACTAAAAAACAGCGCAGGACCAACTTCCGAGGAAGACTTGGCCACGATCTGCCAACGTTGTTCGTGAGTTAGTGGCACATCATTTTCCTGGATGTGGTGCTCCATGTGTTTGTGCATATTCTCAATCATCACAATCGCAGCGTCTATCATGGCCCCTATCGCAATCGCGATCCCGCCAAGGGACATGATATTGGCGTTGATACCTTGAACATGCATTACTGTAAAAGCCGCCAAAATTCCTACTGGCAAACTAATTATTGCAACTAACGATGACCTGACATGAAACAAAAACACAATACACACCAGCGCGACAACCACAAACTCTTCCAGCAGCTTATGCCATAGATTTTGGATAGCATTTTCGATAAGACTGGAACGATCATAGACGGTGACAACTTCAACTCCTTCCGGCAAACTGTTTTGCAGTTGCTGTAGTTTTGTCTTAACACGCGATATCGTTGCTTGAGCATTTTCCCCATATCGCATTACCACCACCCCACCGACAGCCTCGCCCTTACCGTTAAGTTCAGCAATGCCTCGTCGCATTTGCGGACCTAAACCAATTTCTGCGACGTCTTTTAATAATAGCGGTGTACCGTTTTCATTAACCCCCAAAGGTACGCTGGCCAGATCTTCAGAGTTTTTAATATACCCCGAAGCGCGAACCATATACTCCGCCTCTGCCATTTCAACAACAGAAGCACCCACCTCCTGATTTGCACGATTAATCGCGGTTTGAATATGAGATAAAGGTATGCCAAAAGCGCGTAGCTTTTCAGGGTTTACAATAACCTGGTACTGTTTCACCATTCCACCAATGGCAGCAACTTCCGAAACACCGGGTATGGTTTGTAATTCAAACTTCAAAAACCAGTCTTGCAGACTCCTCAGCTGACTGATGTCATGCTTTCCACTTTTATCAATCAGAGAATAAATATAAATCCATCCGACACCGGTAGCATCTGGTCCTAATTGAGGCTTGGCCGTCGCTGGCAAATTGGGAGCGACCTGGCTGAGATATTCCAGTACTCGACTTCGCGCCCAATACAGATCAGTTTTTTCATTGAAAATAATGTAGACATAACTGTCCCCAAAAAAAGAGTATCCCCTTACAGTGACGGCACCAGGCACAGACAGCATGGCAGTCGTGAGTGGATAAGTAACCTGATCTTCAACCACCTGAGGCGCCTGCCCAGGATAAGATGTTTTTATAATAACCTGTACATCACTCAAATCTGGAATAGCATCAACGGGTGTTTTTTGCAGGGAATAAACACCAGCCCCCACTAAAATTAATGTGCATAGCACTACGAAAAAGCGATTATTGATCGACCATCGAATTACAGATTCAATCATTCACTTTCTCCTTATCTACTCCATGCTCATTTCCACTATGACCCGTTTTAGGGTGCTCCATCTTTGAATGATCCATTCCAGAGTGATCCTTTCCAGAACGATCCTTTCCAGAGTGATTCATACCTGAATGATCCATGTTTGAATGATCCATGTTTGAATGATGCATGTTTGAATGATGCATGTTTGAATGATGCATGTTTGAATGATCCATGTTTGAGTGATCCATGTTTGAGTGATCCATCTTTGAGTGATCACTAGTTTCATGCTCAGATGAAAAATCTTCCACCGCATCATCTTTCACAGCACCCATTTCACCATGGTTCATGCGTGTAAAATCAGCGGATTTACTCGACTCGGAATCCAGCAAAAACTGAGCGGAAGTCACAATTCTCTGCCCCTCTTTAAGTCCCTCTAAAATTTCAACAGAGCGGTTGTCCAGCCTGCCTACATTGACCTTTACGGAGCGAAATTTACCTTCACCAAGTGCCAACACCACCCTATCTTGCTGGCCGGTCCGAATAAGTGATTCTCGAGGAACTACCAACACCTGATCGGGACTATCAGTATAAATAGTCACCTGCGCAAACATATTCGGTTTGAGTATTTTTTCTGGATTCTCAAAACGCAAACGAATGCGAACAGTGCGTGTTTTGGTATCCAAAGTAGGATAAATGTAATCTACACGGCCTTTCCAGGTCTTTCCTGGAAGGTAATCGAGTGTCATGGCAACAGGGTCATTGGTCCTCACCATAGAGGCTTGCCGTTCAAAAACTTCTGCTTCCACCCACACCTGGCTCAGCGAACCGACGCTTAACATCGTAGTACCCGGTTGCACATAAAATCCTTCTCGAATATTTAAATTATCGACCACACCTGTTTGCGGCGCATAAAAAGTGATGGTCTGTTCAATCCGTCGAGTCTTTTTTAATTTCTCAATAAAAGATTTTGGTATTTGAAGCGCACCTAAACGATCCTCCGCTGCCTGAGTCAAGCGTGCATTGCTACGATTAATGGCTAACAAAAATTCATCTTGAGCATTCACCAGTTCTGGTGAATACAAAGAATACAGCGGCTCCCCTTTGGTCACCGGATCACCGGCGGCTTTCACATAAAGCTTATCTACCCAACCCGATACACGAGGGTGGATATGAAAGAGTTTGTCTTCATCGTACTTTACATATCCGACAGTCACAATTTCTGCATGCAAAGACTTTTGTTCAACCTTGGCCGTTCTCACACCCAAATTGTTAATCACATTCGGCGAAATTTTGACTGTACCCAAAGGATCTTTTTCTGCGTTTTCTTCTTCGTAAACGGGGATCAAGTCCATTCCCATTGGAGACTTACCAGGCTTATCCCGGCGGTAATTGGCGTCCATTGGGGCCACCCAGTAAAGTGGTCGCCGTATTTCCGTATCTGCACTTTGCTTAGCCGGGTCTGACTGCATTAAAAAAATCACACCGGCGCCGATGAGTACACCCGTGATGAATACCACAAATAATTTTGCACTTTCGCTCATTTTAAACTTCCGTCAATTTCCGCAAATCGAACACCGAAACGCAGTATTCGATTCACATTCTTCGCTTGCACACAAAAATTTGTTTGCAAGGGAGTTTTAATCACAATTGTTAAGTAACGAGTAATCAGAAATGCTACGAGTAAGAATTAAAAATTGCTTAAAACCATGACAGTTACAACAATTTTGATTTTTCCCAGACGTACCTTTCCTGTGTCAGGCGGAAATTGGGGGTTTATACAGGCAATAGACGGGATGAAGAATGGAGGCGCACGACTCAAAGGCCTCTAAATTTTGTGCAAGGATCGGAATAGCAATTTTATACAAAGCAGGCATGGCAGTGGCACTGGAACAGTGGGACATAGAACAATCGGCATCACAGCAGTTACTATTGCTATATGCTGACTCAATGTTTGTTATTTTATTCTCAGCAAACAACACTTCAGTCGTGGCACTTTGCATGCGCATCTGCTCATGTGGTTCGTGACAAGGCGTCGACTCAACAGATTCCTGCTTAACGGGAAGAGTGTTCAATGTAAACATTTCTGCAGCATGCACATTTATCGCGAGCAATTGCATGACGTAGCTAAATAGGAAAAGCCAGGCAAACGTATGTGTAGTGAATGAGCTGCTTTTTGTTTTCATGCAGAAAGTATAGCGGAAGAAGGTTTAACAAGCGATTCGATGCACGACGCTGTGAACATGGTAAACAGCAGAGTCACCGTAGCAGAATATGCGCGCAATGTTTGCACTATGATACTCGCTTGTTCGAACAGTTCAACTAAATATAGAGAGCACGTAGATTATAGAGAGCACGTAGACGTAGCCCTGGACTTAGCCTAGCCCAAGATCTAGCCACTCCAAAAAAGCCTGTTTGTAACGGCCTTTTAGTGGACTCCATTCAACTCAAGGACCACATAATGACCGTTTAATGACAGGCACGAAAAGCTAAACGCCAACCATTCGCATTTGCAGAATTCTTCACAGATTATTTATTTTCCTGATTTTGTCGCGCAACTAGGCTTGATTTTTTATAGAATGATAATTATTATCATTCGCGTTTTTGCACTAACCCCCTGTTTTATCGAACATTATTCAATCACTGATCTTTGTAGATCCCGTCTGACGCATTCAAACTGCGGAGTTTATAATATGGGTACCTTTGAGGTATTTGAACCGAATCACCCCGAATTTGACCAAACTGAAACCGACAATAAGCAGCATAACTTTATCTTTAACCGTGAAAATCTCGCGCAATATCGCGAATATTTAACGGCGGGTGTGGATATCGTTTCGCAAACTATCCAGGACAAATCCAAGCCTTTCAGCGGAGTTACCCCGCATGAGCTGGCTGAAAAATTTGCTGCTGTTGATTTAGATACCCCCCTTTCCTCTTTAACGGACACCTTAGATGAACTAAAAGAGCTGTATTTAAATGACGCCGTATATTTCCATCACCCCAAATACGTAGGTCATTTAAATTGTCCCGTCGCTTACCCTTCGCTATTGGCAGAACAAATTCTTACCGCGGTTAACTCATCCGTGGATACCTGGGATCAAAGTGCTGGCGGCACATTAATCGAACAGTCACTTATTGACTGGTCCATAAAACAGATCGGCATGGGAAAAAACGCGGATGGTATCTTCACTTCCGGCGGTACGCAATCCAATTTGATGGCAATGTTACTCGCAAGAGATGCCCTAGTAGAGCGTTTAAAGCCGGGCTACAGCACAAAAGAACGTGGCCTCCCGGAAGAAGCGAAGCGTTTTCGCATTTTTACCAGTCAAGCCAGTCACTTTAGCGTTCAAAAATCTGCAGCTTTACTGGGACTTGGGTATGACGCCGTTGTTTCAGTTGAAACAGATGATCTGTTTAAAATGGATGCCGAACAGCTACATCAAAAAGTTTTACACGCAATCGAAAACGGATTTATACCCATGGCCGTAGTTGCGACTGCCGGCACAACCGATTTTGGCAGCATAGATCCGCTCAACGCAATTGCAGACATTTGCTCCTACTACAATACCTGGTTTCATGTTGATGCAGCATACGGTTGCGGACTATTGGCCTCCCCGACCCGTAGAGAAAAATTGAATGGCATAGAGAGAGCCGATTCTGTCACGGTTGATTACCATAAATCCTTCCTTCAACCGGTTAGCTGCAGTGCATTTTTTGCAAACAATAAAAAACACCTTGAAGTTGTCACACACCATGCAGATTATTTAAACCCCTTGTGTGCAAAACAAGAAGGTACGCCTAATCTGGTAAACAAGAGCCTGCAAACCACCCGACGATTTGATGCTTTAAAAATGTGGCTCACATTGAGAATTATGGGTAAAGATCAGATCGGCCAGATCTTCGATGAAGTTTGTGCGCTCGCACGCGATGTAAGCAAAGTCTTTGTACAAGACCGGGATATAGAGGTCATCCACGAACCAGAATTAAGCACGCTGGTATTTCGGTTTAATCCCGGGCCTAAACTATCCCTGCCGGAATCCGATCTTGACCATATTAATGTTTATATACGCCGGGAGATATTCCGTACTGGTGAGGCAGTGATTTCCGCCACCAAGGTTGATGGCAAGCGCTTTCTTAAATTCACCCTGCTAAACCCAACGACAGAACTGCATCACATTGAAGACGTGCTTGGCATGATTAAGCACTTTGGTTACCAATGCATAGACTCGCTGAAAACATCTAACGTTTCAGCGTCCATCTAAACACTTTATCGAAAACAATTACTGCTAAAGAATTACACAAATGTCTTCTCAAATATACGACTTTATCGCTATCGGCTTAGGCCCTTTCAACCTGAGTCTGGCATGCTTAACATCCAACATTAAAGACCTAAATGGTCTTTTTCTGGAGAAAAAGCAAGAATTTAACTGGCATCCGGGCATGATGCTGGAAAGCGCCCATTTGCAAACGCCGTTTATGTCCGACCTTGTAACACTTGCTGACCCAACTCACCCGTTAAGTTTTTTAAATTATAAAAAACTACAGGGGCGATTATATTCATTTTATATTCGCGAGGATTTTTTCCTGATGCGTCAAGAATATAATCAATATTGTCGCTGGGCCATCGAACAATTAAATAACATCGCCTTCAATCAGCAGGTAGACCATGTTAATTTCGATGAATCAACGGGTATATACACAGTATCCTGTGTGAACCCACAAACTAATGACACTCAACAATATTTGTGTAAAAAGCTTGTACTGGGTACTGGACCTTCCCCCGCTCTGCCAGATAGCGCAAAAGGCATGGGAGACAAGTCAATTCATACCAGTAATTACTTGTTTAACAAGAAAAAGCTACAACAGCAATCCAGTATCACCATTGTTGGTGGAGGACAAAGTGCAGCTGAAATTTATTATGACCTTCTGCAGGAAATTGACATTTACGGGTATGATTTACATTGGGTAACACAATCACCCCGTTTTTTCCCATTAGAATACAGCAAGCTCACTCTTGAAATGACGTCACCAGAATATGTTGACTACTTCTACTCTCTCCCAGAAGAAAAACGCGATGCATTAAACAAGACCCAGAAAAATCTTTATAAAGGCATTAACCAAAGTCTGATCAATGACATTTTTGATCTGCTTTATGTAAAGCAGTTAAACGGGGACTTCAACAGCCAAATTCTTAGCAACTCTTCGTTTAAGGGCTACAAAAAAGTTGAGGACGAGCTACAACTGGCATTTTTACATCATGAACAAGAACAGGCGTTTATACTCAACACGCAATCTGTAATTTTTGCCACAGGTTACCAACACCAGCTACCTGAATTTATTGAAAGCCTTCGCGACCAGATTCAGTGGGATAAACACGAACGATTTGCAGTGAATCGCAACTATACCATTGACAAACGTCAATCTATTTTTGTTCAAAATGGAGAGCTCCACACTCACGGATTTGTCACACCAGATCTAGGCATGGCCTGCTACCGCAACAGTTGCATTATTCGCGAATTACTGGGGTATGAGTTCTATCCTATCGAGAAAAAAATCGCATTCCAGCATTTTGGCGCACCTCAAACCGTGAATGTTGACACACCTGAAAATGCGTTTGCAGTGGAGTTAAAATCCTGATGGTAAACAGCTCCAACATCAAAACGATGTTAATCGTTTTGACCATAATTTCCGTGGTGGCAGACACCATGGTATTACCGTTCTATCCACAGTTTTTTGATCTGGCGTTCAATGTCCAAAGTGCTGAACATGTTGGTTTCTACATTGCAGCATGTTGCTTCACAGTGATGGTCGCTTTCCCTTTTTGGGCGAAAGTGGCTCGCTATGTCCATGAGCTTCACCTCTGGATATACACTCAGCTCATTGCAGCGGCTCTTGGGTTTTACTGTTATCACACCAGCAACCTGGTGGAATTTTGGGTCGCCTCGCAGCTCATGCTCGTATTTAAGGCCAGTTATCTACTTATTTATCCCTTTGTTATGCGCCTTGAGGAAAAGGACAAACACCTGGGTGTCGCCAGTTTATTTGCCGTGTTAATGCATTTCGGAGGTATTGGCGGCGCAATAATAGGTGGATACATCTTAAACTGGTTTGACGCTAGAGATCTTTATTTAATCATGCCCGCATCGGATATATTGCAAGTTGTTATTTGCATGGCTTTGATTTACTTTCTAAAAACTCCGTTTAAACAAGCCAACGTTTCTGATTCCGAGAATGCCATGGCGCTTCAGGAACAAGCTTCGGAATCTGAAAGTTCAGGTTTACCTTTCATCGCCTACACCTCTAGGATCGTGTGGAAGCTGTGCATTGTTTCCGCTTTATTCTATTTCAGCGCATTCCTGATACGGCCATTTTTCACCCGGTATTGGGAGTATGTCAGCGGCTGGGAAAATACATTTGCGCTAGGATTAGTCTATTCAATTCCAGCATGGGTAGCACTTGTATGTCTATGGCTGGACCGTAAAAGGAAAAGCAAGCTGGAAGATAAGCAAGCCATTATTATGGCATGCGGAATCGGACTGGTTGGTTTGTTTTTACAGGGCTCCATGCTAACAGAGCCGCAGGGTAATCTTGCATTGGTCATACTAGGCCGCTGTTTGTTTGGTTTAGCCTTTTTTCACATTTCAGTTCGCCTGGAAGTCATGCTTTTCAGCTTTAGCAAACCCGAACGTTATGCGACAGATTTCAGTAAAATCCATTTTTTCCAGAACGTGGGCGTAATTGCCTCTTCATTCCTGGTTGGCTATATCGTCAATTTACATGGGGTTAGCATACCTTTCCCTGTTGCGTTATTCGGTTTGTTTATTTCAAGTGTAGCGTTTTACTTAATGTTTATGATGCCCATGAAAAACAAACTCCAAGACAACAAAACACCTTTAGCGTCCTCAGCCCTTAAAAACAGTTAAAAATTGCTTTATGAATACCGAATTTCAACTTAACGAAAACGACATCGTATACTCTATTTATTCCGATATTGGGGAGCTGAGTTTTATCAGTTTCAAACCCGAACTCCATGCCGGTATTATTCAACGCTGGCTTAGTCTTCCCTATGCTCATTACTGGGGAATGAGCGACAAGAGTTCCGAAGACCTGCAAAGCCATTACCTGAATGTTATTGCCAATAATCTGGCGACACCGTATCTAGGACTGGTTGACGGCAAGCCCGCATTTTTCATTGAAGTATATGACCCGGAAACTGAGGGTGTTACGCAGCATTACGCTAAGCGTGACGGTGATTGCGGCATGCATATATTAGTGTCACCCGCAGATCGCCCAGTTGCCGGCTTCACCCATCACATTTTCATGTTCGTGATGGAATTTTTGTTTAGTTTGCCTTCCGTTGAGCGAGTTGTAGTTGAACCCGACCATCGAAACCAAAAAATTCTTAAAATCAATAAACGAGCCGGCTTTTTTCACGAAAGAAAAATATCCCTATCCGGCAAGGACGCTTATCTGGCTTTCTGCACACGAGCGCAGTTTTCTGCCGCAAAAAAACGAGAAGCTATATTTCAAGATGCGTCAGACAAAATGCATTTCAATCCATATGCTTCCAGCATAACTGGCATAACTCAAATCCCTTCAACGGCAAGCCACGCAGTAGATCAGGATGTTTGGCAAAAGGTCAACAGACTACTGGTAAGAAAAGCACTATCAGAGCTCAGCCACGAAAGAGTATTGCAACCTGAATGCTCATATTGGAAGAAAAATGCACAATGCGAATACCGTGTTATTTCAGAAGATCAAAAATCAACATACATCTTTAAAGCCGAATTGTTAAAACTAAATCACTGGCTCATTGCGGAAGACAGTATCCAAAGAATGGTCGACGGTGTGAATCAACCGATTGATGCTGTTCGCTTTGTGTTGGATTTTCAAACTACGCTGGGCATACCGCAGGATAAATTACCGACGTATCTGGAAGAAATCACCAGCACTTTGTGCAGTAGCGCTTTTAAATACACAAAAGCCTCACTCTCAGCCAAGGAGCTGGTAACGGCAGACTTCCAACAGGTGGAAGTTGCAATGAATGAAGGCCATCCCTGTTTTATTGCAAATAATGGACGAATTGGGTTTAGCAGCCAGGATTTTCTCGCGTATGCACCGGAATCTGGCAGCCCAATCACACTGCTTTGGTTAGCCGTTCATAAAAGTCGGGCTGTTTTTTCATGCGTAGAACAAACCAACTATAGACAACACATAGAATCCGAGTTAGATGTTTCTACTCGAGACAATTTTAATGAAAAGCTAATTGAGTTGAACCTCAATGTTGAAGACTACTTTTTCATCCCCGTCCACCCTTGGCAATGGTTTAACAAACTCGCAACGATCTATGCTCCCGATGTTGCCGCACGTGATGTTGTATGCCTCGGGTATGGTGATGATGCTTATTTAGCACAACAATCTATCCGTACGTTTTATAACATTAGCCAGCCCCAAAAGAGTTATGTGAAAACAGCGCTTTCCATTCTAAACATGGGGTTTATGCGAGGGTTGTCCAGCTATTACATGCGCACTACTCCCGCGATAAACACTTGGGTTCACCAGCTCATTGCCAATGATGATTACCTGCAAAAGCGAGGCTTTACCGCGCTACGTGAATATGCGGCCATTGGTTACAGCAATCCCCACTATGAAAATGAACAAGTTGGTAACAGCCCATACAAAAAAATGTTGGCAGCCTTATGGCGAGAAAATCCGATGCAATACATTGAAAAAGGCCAAAGCCTTAAAACTATGGCATCGCTGCTTCATATTGATACACAGGGAAATGCACTGCTGCCGGAATTAATCAATGCCTCCGGATTAACCACTACACAATGGCTGGAAAAATATTTTCAGGCCTACTTATCCCCCTTACTGCATTGTTTATATGAGCATCGTCTCGTTTTTATGCCGCATGGCGAGAACTTGATACTGTGCTTTGAAAATAGTGTCCCAGTAAGAGCTTTTATGAAAGACATAGGTGAAGAAGTTTGTCTGCTAAACAGTGACACTGAATTACCCGAAGATGTTAGACGTATTTCGATTAAAGTTCCTGAAAATGAAGAAGTGCTAGCGATATTTACTGATGTTTTTGACTGCTACTTCAGATTCATGGCAGCAACCCTTCACGAACACTCTGGTTTTCCAGAAAAATCGTTCTGGCAAGCCGTTGCAGAATGTGTGATAGCTTATCAGCATGAGCATCCTCATCTTCAACCAAGATTCGAACAACACGACTTGTTTAGCGATGCTTTTGCACTATCTTGCCTTAACCGATTGCAGCTTAAAAACAATCAACAAATGGTTGACCTCACTGATCCGTCCAGCAGCTTACAGTTCAGTGGCACCCTTGAAAATCCGATTAGCATTTTCAAACCAACACGCACGCGAGATACAAAGGAAGCCGAGAACGAGCAAAAGGCATAAAGATCTAAACGAGTAAAGGCAATATTTGAGCATGTCAAACAATGCAGGCAGCCTTACAATCCCGGGAACATGCAATGCACAAGCATTGCATCCCATACTCTCGCCTGCCATTCCGGTAACAAAAAAATCTGACATGGCACACTGCCTAAAAGAGCGCGACAATCACGCTGCTTTACAATATTTATTGGATCATTGTCAGCATCAACACCCCGATGCAGATAAAATCTATTGGAGCACACGAGTCTGGCGTTCAATTATCTGGCAGCCGATATATGCCTGCGTTGGCGCAACACATCTGCACCACATCAGCATAGATGTCACGCTTATGCGGCAAAAGCTCATGAATGGCACCGTCAATGGATTTACATTTAATGAGACAAATACAACCATACCAGAAATCAATAACGCCTCTATAGGGCCGGTCTTCGCTATAAGCACCTTAGTGAATTCCGCCTATCACCTGAAAGCCCTTTTAATGCAGCTGATGCGGGAACTTGATGACGTTATTCGCATTAACAAGCGAAATTGTACGGGCTTAATCGCAGACATGGTAAGCGACGCACTCATTCAACTTCATTCGATGGAGAACATGGTTCAGCGCCACCAGTATTTCTCTTTATTGCGGTTATGGTGCTATTTATTAAATTTAACGGATCGTCAGGGACTTCCTGTCAGCCAAAGGATTTTCTTGAAACAATCACAGGTTTTTACTGAGCGTCGATCTTGTTGCAAACACAACGTGATTGTACCCAACAATGCATGCTTAGACTGCCCACAAACGACAAGCTCATGTAATACAACCAGGATTATTTAACACCCACCAACAACCTGACATTTATTTGGACGGTTGTTTTTACATCACGGAAACACCAATGACACACGATACACCTAACAACGTCCATGCACTCAATCACGATGAGACAAAACGCAACACCGTTGTAAATAACGATCGCATCATCGAAATTGATTTCGGTCGAGGCCTTGCGGTACTTGCCCTTGCAATCATTCACACGCTATGGATGTACGCTAATATAGAAACTCAGGAACACTCTATATTAGGTCATGTTGTACATTTTATCGGAAAAGGAACTGCGGCATTTTTAATATGCATGGGTATATCCATGGCTTTTTCACGCAAGCAGACATTCTCCAGCATATTTATTCGCGGTCTATATATTCTGGGTCTCTCCTATCTGTTAAATTTTTTAAAATTTATTATTCCCATATCAGTGTTTAATACAATGCCTGAAGAATTCATTGCCGCCTATGGCTGGCAATCGCCACTGAACTTTGCTCAGCTTAAATATTTGCTTTTAACTGGCGATATACTGCAAATGGCCGGTGTTGCACTTATTTTGCTCGCGGTAATCAAACATTTTATTAAAAACAAATGGGGCATCCTTGGAATCGGAATTTTTATTGCCGTGATTTCACGCGAGAGCGCTGGTTTACGCATTGGCGGAGATACGTTTAAGTATCTTAATGAACTGTTTTTCAGTGGTGGATACCATGTATATTTCCCTGTTGTTCCCTGGATGTCATTTATATTAATTGGCATGTTTATCGGGGACATCATGAAAGAAAATAGCGGTAAGCGCCAAACGATGTTTACCAATATTTTATACGCCGGTATCGTCAGCCTGATTGTTGGTGGCACTTTGTGTTACCTGAATTTTGATTACAATTTTGGTAACTTCTTTAATTTAGGGCCTGGTGGTGTCGTGTACTTACTTGGCATCAACCTGGTGTTGCTATGGATCATTCATCTCTGGGTACGCAGTAGCAGTACAGACAATATCGTGACACGCGCACTTCACTATTTAAGCAAGCGCGTTACCTCCATATATATAATCCAGTGGGTTGTCATTTGCTGGGGAATGGGGATCATAGGGTTTCGCACGTTGGACAGCACACAAACTGCCGGCATGATGGTTGTTATTCTGGCGATTACGCTTGTCATCCAGCGCGTGATAGATCTTTTAAAAGCTAGTTTCCGCCAAAAATCTATCGACAATAACAATCCAACACCAGCTAGCACGAGTGTTTAACATCATTTAATAAAACAATCCAATCAGTTTGTTGCGGTAAGCTGATTGGATTACTCCAACCGTTCTCCCGTATGTTAACAAATGCCCTCCTCTGACCTGCCAGCATTTGGTACTTATATTTGCCAAGTGTCATCTAGCGCACCGACGACATTGATCAAGTGCTTTTAATAATGCCATTAATAAAGCAATCAGTGGCCAATAGAAAATAAACCGGTTTTTTTACATTTAGGTATTGCCAACACTAATGAGAACCATTATCATTACCATAAATCGAGAGCTTGCTACCTTTGCCAGTGAAGGACACGCAGCTGAGTTAATGCAAGTTCAGACTTTATGACATCACCATTGACTTGGTTGGAGAGTTTCCCCGGCAAAGATTATAAAATCCCAAAATTTTCTTAGCTTAGTTAGGTACAGCCCCTAATGATGTTAAATATCTTTGCTAGTTTACTATGCCTGTTAATGAGTACAGCAGGCATAGTTTTTTTGCGTGCGTGTTGGCGAAAATCCTCAAAAATCCACCGCCTATACCGAATAGCAGCCTGGGCAATGTTGTGCCTTTCTTTGGTCGCCTGGAGCTTTCTATTTGGAGCAGAGTTCGGTTTAGTTGTCGCACTCAGTGTTCCAGCCCTGGCCGCCTGGGTTTCAATTTCATTTGGCATTGAACGGAAAAAGAAACAACACATATCAGGCAACACTTCAACAACATCGCCTGCCACTTCAGCACAAATACCTTCTAAAGGTAAAACCTGGCGAAAGTTTCTTATCTTTGTCATCGCAGGCCCATTGGCCGTAGTGTCACTTTGTTTTGTTACAATTGAATTTGTACGCTTTATTCCTGCTGAGCGCGCAACCCAAATGGTGATTGGCGCCTTTCTCTACCCCACACTGCTCGGATTAGCCAGTTACTGGGTGTGCTACAACAACAAACCTTTGCGTGATGGCGGTATTTTACTTGGCGCCAGCATACTTTCAGCTTTACACTTATTTGCCGCACAAATACTGTAAAAGACCAGATTCTCATTGTTAAAACACTATGAAATTTCAATTAAGCAAACAACTGGTAAAACAGTCCCTCTCGTCACACTCGGTCATTGGCCTTGTGGTGGGAGCATTTATGTACATCATATGCTTAACCGGCACCCTGTTGGTTTTTGTCGAGTACTATGAACGACTGGAACAGCGAGATATTCCAGAATTCCAGGACTTTGATCACAACACAATCTCAACCGCACTCGAACAATACCAAGCCAAGGTTCCCGAGGCTAAACAGCCCGTCTACGTCATTTTTCCAACAAAAGAATTGCCAAGAATGCATCTTTCTGACGGTGAAAATGAGTGGTATCTGGACCAGGACGGCAATCATTTAGAGGGCGTCTCAGAAGGCTGGACGCATATGTTGAAACACCTCCACATTTATTTGCACCTGCCAGAGACCATCGGCTTAATCATCGTAAGTATTCTTGGTGCCATGTTAATCGGCCTAATCGTCTCAGGAATTCTGGCACACCCCAGAATATTCAAAGATGCCTTTAAGTTCCGTCTCGGTGGCAGCAAACGACTGGAGCAAATAGACCTTCATAATCGACTTTCAGTATGGGCACTCCCCTTCCATCTCATGATAGGAATTACTGGCGCATTTTTCGGCTTGGTAGGTCTGCTGGTGGTAGTTGCGTCTTTAGCTTTTTACGGTGGTGATCGAGAAGCGCTATTGGCGGACATATATGGTCCGGATATTGAAGTAGAAGCTCCAGTACAAGCATTTAACGTTGAAGCCGCCCTGCAATACATGGAGAGCGATCTTCCTGACGTTACCCCTATTTATCTCGTTGCACATAATTTGGCAACGGAACAACAGTACATGGAAATTGCCGCGACTTTACCACAGCGTTTGATTTATTCTGAATTGTATCGTTTCGATGCTGAAGGTAATTACATCAACCATCAAGGCCTGTCTGATGGGCCAGTTTCCCGACAAATTGTCTATTCAGTATATCGACTTCATTTTGGCTGGTTTGGCAGTAGCTTTATCAGATGGCTTTATGTTGTGATGGGACTTGCGCTCACTATCGTCAGTGTTTCAGGTATCAACATATGGCTCGCGAAACGTTCTTCACGAGACTGGATAAACGATGCGTGGTCTGCTGTCGTTTGGGGTTTCCCCGTATCTTTGCTGATCTCGGCGGTATTTAACATGAGCTTAGGTTTATCCGCAGAATGGCTTCTTACTGTCTGCTTCTTGCTCAGTTTCGTTTATTGTATCTGGCTTAAAAAATACCAGCGGCTGCTGTTCTTCTTTCTGCCCAGAGAAACTCGTGCAGCCTATGACGACTAACGTCATTAAGGCTCATTAAACCCTTTTCCGGATAACACTTTAGCGCGACATTTTTCCACACGGCTCCAGCGGGTTTTCTCTTGCTTCGCGGAGGATATATGCAGAAAATAACTTCGCTGGCGGCCTGGGGTTAGTGCCTCAAACGCATTTTTGTAGGCCTTGTCGCTTTTTAATGTTTCACTTAATTCATGTGGAATATCGGCTACCGTTGCCTGTTTAAACTCTACTTGCAAGCCTTGATCTTCAATGCTTATTGCCTCTTTGATATAGGCTTTTAGCGTTGCCTCAACATCCCGAATGTCCCGCTCCGATCTAAACATAAAACGCCGAGCCGCCTGTGAATTTTCACCCGGCTTTTCTAAAATATTTTTAGAGTCCTTCATTAAAGCGCCCTTAAAAAACATGAGCGCTCCGCTTTCTTTAAACCCCTGCAAAATAGCAACGTTGGACTTTTGTAACGAATAGCAGGGCTTTCCCCACTTAAGAGATTCGCTCAAGCCACAGTCCAGTAAAATCTTTCTAAGCAGAAGCATCTCTGCCGCCCAGGGTTTTGATTGCTTAAAACACTTATCCACCTCATTATTTGGTGCAGACGTCTTTCCTTCTGGAGATATGTCTTGTGGTGATACGCCGACACAAAATTTAGCGATTTTACGAATTAAACTAACGGGAAGCTTTTCCTTGTATGGAAATTGGATCGTGCCCTTTCCGTGTTTATAGGTAGAAAGCTCTTCCTGAAAAGCCTTTACGGCATCTTCACCGGGCCCAAAACTTATATGGTTTTGAAGTGCAGAAAAACCAAAGATCACACGCTTTTGCCAGAAAATTGGAACATTCCATTTTATAGTCGCCGTATTCTTGGGTGCTATTTTAAGTAATATTTGATATAGCTCCTGCATATTTTGGCGGGATTTTTCTGGAGCCGCATCAATATATTCTTCTATTGTTGTAATCGATTTTCTATCCACGCCATCCCCCATGAAATAATTATTTTAAATGACTCTATGCTGAGTGTTTTCACCAGGCGTAATAAACATCACGCGAGCAAAGTCCTGAATTTTCGCGGTGTGCCAAACGCCCTTTGGCACAACCACATAACTACCTATTTCGCTTAGGGTGACCTCATCTAAATGATCACTGAGCTCTAATACAAAAGTAACTTGACCTGCGAGCAACACTACAATTTCGTCACCCTCAGGATGCTGTTCCCAACTCGCCCAATCCTCTGTAAAGTCATACGCGGATACCAGTTCATGTCCTCGGAAATGATTATATTGGCTATTCAAACGCTCATATAAACCACTATCTACGTTTTCAATATTTACTTCTTTATCTGGGTTAATCACCGCAAAGTCTTGATTTAACTTGCGCACCTTGGTCATACACGTTCCTCACTCAAGAAACTGAAGCTTGATGTTCACTTTTTAATTTTGCATATAAAAACTCATCACCCCACTCTCCTTTGAAAAATATATTTTTTTTAAAGTGTGCTTCACAACGAAACCCCAGACGCTGCAAAAGGGCGACAGATTTATGGTTTCGCGTATCCGTAATCGCAACTACACGATGCTTTTCCAGGGAGTTAAACAAAAAATCTAACAACAGATTCACCGCTTCGTATGCAATACCTTGACCTTGGTATGGTGGAGCAATTGTAAACCCTAATTCAACCTGTTCAGCATCAATGAAATGCACGGCGAGATCACCCAGCAAGCAGTTATTGAAACGTTTGACGATTGCCAACTGCCACCAGCTGTCAATAACACCGAATTGACGATAATCCATGCGCTTAAAGAGATCTTTTGCATCATCAAACGTGTAATGCTCCCAGCTTTGAAATTCCGAAATTTCTGGCAGCGCTCTGTATTGTGAAAACCTCTCGAGGTCTTCAAATTCAAAATAGCGTATGGTTAACTTTTGCGATTGAATTAACATCGAGTGGAATTACAAGGACTTTTCCATTTTAATCACGATATTAGTAGAGCCATTGGCCGTTGCATTGGCATGGCGCTCTAATTCCTGATAACCCCGCGCACGGTATAGCGGCTCGCCAGGGACTGTGGCGCCAAGCTGAATAGTCTTAAATCCAGCATCTCTTGCCGCACGCTCACTTATTTCTAATAAAAGCGTGCCGATGCCTTGTCTAATCCATGAAGGGTGTGTATACATTGCTCGGATACGTGCTGGATCGACACTCGGATCGCTAAATGAATCGTCTCGCCCTGCAGTGTGATCTCCGCCATACAAGGTCTTCCGCTTTCCCCAACCGCCACAGCCAACCATTACAGTTTCACCATTTTGCTCTGTTTCGATAACAAAATAAGTACCATCTTCGATAAGAGACTTATCCACGCCCATCATTTCTTTCGATGCCTCTACTTCTTTGGCCGTTAGAAATGCCTTCATATTTTCTTCAATAGACAATCGCATAAGCTCGGAAATCCCAGGAATATCGGCAGCTTGGGCAATGCGATAGGTAAATTCTGGCATGTTGAATTCTCACAATTTCAATGTTTCGGAAATGGGAATTTATCACTAAATTCCTTTCGTGGTAAGGCAGCCTTTAAACGGTGAAGTTTAGGAGAAAATAAGACAACAAACACCAGACAAACATACAGTGTGCATTTAGTCGCCCATTAAACAGAAGAAGTTTACACTAGCTCTTAACGGAATGGATTTTAGCGGGCCGTTTTACGGCCGCACCGAATAGTAAGAATAGTAAAATGAAGATGTAGCCTTAAGGCTACTGTTTTATCTTAAGGTTGCGATACCCACGTTAGATTTAGCTGCGTTTAATATTCCTGGGGCATTGTTTTAATGCTACGCGACGTAAATCTGCAATGGAAGCATTCAACGGATCAAAAAATGGACTCCCCTCCAATTGCTTTTTTAAGTGATTACTGAATGCTCTGGCGCGGTTTTCGGGAGAAACCGAAAGCGTTGTTAAACGTAAAAAGCGAAAACCGTGTGTAACATCAATAGGCAGCCAGCTTCCATTCATGTCTGCACAGCGCTCTGTATCCAAGGGCACTGTTGAATAAGTGGTTCCGAGCAAACTTCCTGCTGGAATATGTACCGAATTCAATATGAGATCTGCAACCGTAATACAAGAATGCGAATCACCAACACTGATTTTCTCAATAATCACCGGCTGATTGTTTTGATCGACAAAGATATTAATAATGCCCTTTCGCCTTAAATAGCCCGCCGAGAACTCTAAAAAATAACGCTCGGCTTCTGGACAGGTTCCAATCGCCAGTTTTTCGCTATAGTGCGGTAATTCAAGACTCCCCGCTTCCTTTAGCTTACTAGAGAAGCCCAACAGGGAAAGTACAATATTAGCCACCAGCTGACTTTCTTCAAAAGCTAATCTTTCACCAATGGTCCGCAAACGATGAAGCGTCTCGATGTGCTGAGGGAATTGGCCATTCACTTGCTCGTTTGAACGTAAAACCTGTTCAACCTCATCTAAATCTTTAGGCAAACGCCCCAAAATTTCGAGCGTGGCAGTGACCATCTGCCCAAGCCGACGCTGCCCAGCTTCACTGAACAAGCGAAGATCCAAACGGGTGGTTAAGCCACGTGGCTGATTAATATATTCTGCAAGATGACGGCTCGCCTGGGTGTATCCGCAACCCCTTCGGGGTCTTTGGTGTTCTGGCTCCTCATTTAACATATTTTCCATTTTTTTGTTAAGAGGTAACCCTATCGATTGAAACTCTTCAACGATTTCATGAGGCATATTGGGTGGGCTTACAGTAGCGGTCAACACCTTAAGTTTCCGCCTTTCTTGTCTGGTATGTGGTTAGATAATTTAGCAGGAGTTCGAAAAACTCCCGCCAAATTGCGTTAAAAGGATTTGCTATTCGCGATTATGCAGCGAGATCGACGCTCTTCTCATACTCACGAAGTGTTACGCGAGCCATAGCCAAGTTTGCCTGGTTACGATTAAGAGCAAGATAAATAAACACACCGTCGTTAGTTTCTAGCGGACGAATCAAGTGATAGTACTTACCTAAGGTAATCAGAATATCTTCAATTCTGTCTTTCAGTTGTAAACTCGCCATTGTTTTACGCTTCGCACGTACAACCTCACAGTTACCTGCCGCTGCCACCTCGAGATCAAGGCTCGGTCCGCCACCTAATGTTCCAAGACACATGCCGCTTTCTGAGTCCACAACTGCGGCGCCAATAAAGCCATCTACGTTCTGAAGTGCATCAAGATTTACTGCCATTTTTGTAACCTCTATTACCTGTTAATTAATCATTTAATATAATGTTGTCGATGAACTTACCTAATACTAACAACCGATAGCGTCCATTTTTTTAAACCTTTAAGACCGGCTTAATCTTTTAAGGATCTACGATCTTAGTGTAGAGCAAATATAAAGACCCTTTGTAATTTATTTTCATTAAAATCTATCTAAAATAGTTTTATGTAATTTCATTGTTAAAACTAATGGTCATTAGCTTCATACTGGCACTTACAAACTAATGTTCTTGATTTCTTCCGCCAAGCTATTGATACACATACGTAAACGCGCAATATTCATTGAGCTATCTGCCGACATCGCCAGCACGTAATCCTTACCCGAATACTCAAATGCAACAAAGCATACATTTCCGTCTTTCGCCTCAATAAACGTACTTTTATATTCTTTGGAAAGCACCTGCTGTGACACCGCATTACTCACTGAATACAATGTACTGGCGGCTGCAGCCATCGTGTCTGACTCAAAGTTATGATCACGCTGCAACAAACTTTGTACCGCAAAACCGTCTGAAGTAGCCAGCGCAATCACATCAATAGCACCCTCATTCCCGGCAAACTTTTGAAATATTTCAAGCAAGATATTGGCAAACATTGCTCTCTCATCCATTTACTTCGACCCCACCGTCATAATTCATATATTCATTTGGATTTGCTTCAGGTTCAGCGAATTGGTTAAGACTTAAGAATAGCTCAAGCAGCATTAATGATGACTCTACTTGTCGAGGATCGACCGGCATAATGGGTGCAAAAGTGTTATGCTCCAATAAAATTGCTTCCACTCGTCCAGACAACTCGTCGAGAGCGTCTGAATCCGCATTTTCAGCATGCGTTATTCCGACCACCACGGGTAAGCTGTTTTCAGTTGGCTGAAAGAATTCCAACAACGTGTTCAAGGCCTCGGCATTCAGCTCATCACCGTACTTCACTAATATCAGTAAGCCCCATAGACCTTTCCGCACCATTTCCCACAGCATGGAAAATCGCTTTTGGCCAGGCAAACCAAACAGACCTAGAGCAACATCTTGATCCAGAGACAAACGACCGTAATCGATGCCCACTGTCGTAAAATCCTTCCCAATGTCTTCGGTTGATTTAGCTTCGGTGGCAAACGGGGAAATTTCACTAATGACTTTAATCAGTTGTGTTTTACCCGCCCCGACCTCTCCAACAATCGCTAGTTTTTTATGTATGGATTCCATCAGTAGCTATACCTTAGTGCTTGGACGCAGATAGAAAATTCTTTAATACCGTACTGAACCTGTCTGTCGAGGAAACTCTGGGCTTATTGGAAAGGCCGCCTTTTATCCCAACCAAAGTTGGTTTCTCATCAACACGATGCTTACGCATAATGCCAAGGCCGTGAAGTTCATTGAGTCTTGCCACCAAGGCAGCTTCTGATGCCACCAGTTTTTCCTGTAAGAGATCTTCAAAGCGATGTGGACGACCTACCAGTCGTGCACAAATCTTGATTAATTCGGGTGTTAATTTGATTTTTCCTGGTTTTGGCCATCCAGTAAGGGAAATCATGGAGTTTTGATATTGGAAATCTTTCACCTGTGCAGGTCGAGACGAAGATTCCGCTTTGAGTGAGGTACTGGATTCTATCGGTTTAACTTTTGTTTGATTGGTTTTTAATTTTGAGGCCGCATCGAGAAAGCACTGAAGTCGCTTTTTATCTATGGCGTTCTTAGCTTTAAAGTCGTCTTTAAAAATATTATTTAATTTTTCGTAGATGCGCTCTTGCCCTTCATTACCTTGCTTTAAAAGTTTGATCCCCCAACTGGTAAACTCTGGCTCAGCGATTTCAACATTCATAATCATACTGAAATCCATAAGTCTGTTATCTTGCCGAGTTTTAAAAATAATATTCCCAAGATGAGTTGATTCGCCCTCTACAATCATCAACACATAATCGTTATTTACAATAAACGAACCTGTAATTTGATGCTCTAAATTGTAGGCACGCGTTGAATTGAAAATATCAATAACATTAAACGAGGAAGAAGTGTCATTGGATAACGATTGGATCGTACTGAGACAAGCGACTCTTTTCATGCAAACACATCTGCTAAATAATTGGCGAGGACCCATTCCCCAAAACCGATAAATACAATATAGCGTAATTGTTTTTTCGATATCAGGTCATTACAAGATTTTTTTTATGCAATTTTGATAAGTCCAATAAGTTTTAGTTATGGAAGGAATCATGAAAAACCAATATGCTGATTTGTGCGACCGTTTCAGAAAATCACTTTGAAAATTATTTTTAAGTTCGCGTTTTTTAGATGTAATTCGTTTAAAAATTTAAGACTTTTTATGTGTTTTTTAATATATTTTTATTTTTTGTAACGAAAAAGGATATAGATAATTTAACTTTCATCAAACATGTTATTTACAGGTAAATAAGCTGCTCGTCACTCACCCTTCCCTTTTGACACATTAAATACAGCAAATAAAAGAACGTTAGTGCTGCATTCATTCCAGCTGTTTATGCCATTAGTTAATAAAGGGCTAAAATAAAAAACCGACCTTTCCTGAGTAGTTATACTCAGAGCAAATAAACTCACTATCAATTGTCACAGCGAAAACCCGCTTTAGCTGGTAAACCCCATCATAATAAAAAGAAATTCCCTAAAAGCTTTATGGTCGGGTAGGACCTGGCACAGGTGAAGTGTTAACTGCATCACACAAGATTAAGCCTGCGAGTAGGTTTTCTCACAATTTAATAAAACTTATTGGCGCGAAGCGCATTATTCTTTACCGTCTGAAGCATTGAACTCAGACTGGATCTGCTTATATGTTAATGTTGAAAACCACAAAAAATGTATTCACGGCTATTTCATTGTTTGCCATGCTCAGCGCTTGCGGAGGTGGATCTGACGGGAATCCCGATCCCACACCATTGCCAACTGTGGAACCATCACCAGAGCCATCACCGAGTGTTAGCCCTACTCCCAGCGTTAGCCCTACGCCAACAGTGACAGCAACTCCTACGCCAAGTCTCGAGCCTACCACTACGCCAACACCAACCTCGACACCGTCACCCACTCCCAGCCCGACCGTCAGTCCGACACCAACGGCAACGCCTGAGACACTTCGAGACGTTCCACTGCAAAGCAGCATTACCAAAGTTCAGCCCATGACCGGTATTGTCCTCTGGGCAGACTCCTATAACAGCTCACCGTTAAAAACGACTGACGAGTTTGTTCAACTGGAATTCGCCTATTTAAGACCAAGCGATGTGGTGATTGGTGATGACACTTATGACTGGAGCAGTTTTGAAAACTTACTCGAACAGATTCGGATTCGAGGTAAACAGGCAGTGGTGCGCTGGTACTATGCTTATCCCGGTTATACCTCCACTGCCGTACCTGCATATATAAAAGACTATCCAGACTATAACGAAACAATGGAAACCAGCGAAGGCAAAGCAACTGCCTTTCCAGACTGGTCGCACGAAGAGTTACAACAAGCCCACCTGGATTTTTACCAGGCTTTTGCGGAGCGCTATGATTCGGACCCTAGAATTGCATTTTTACAGGTAGGCTTCGGTTTGTGGAGTGAATATCATATCTATGATCCCGGTGTTAGATTTGGTGAAAACTATCCGAGCAGAGCTTTTCAAACACAATTTGCTTACCATATGGAATCCACTTTCGAGCACTTACATTGGAGCATTTCTAAAGATGCCGCCTTTGGAGACAATGGACCATATGCCTCCGATAGCGCCTTACGAGCACTGACTTTTGGCGTATTCGACGATTCTTTCATGCACGAAAACCATCACCAATACAATGAAAGCATGTGGGAAATGTTTAATTACACAAACCGATACACCTATGCACCCCATGGTGGCGAGTTAAGTTACTACAGCGACTATGACCAGCAACACGCCCTGGACTCTGCCGGAATGTATGGCCGCACATACGAGGAACTCAGTGCAAAATTCCATATCTCTTACATGATTGGTAATGACCAGCCAAACTATCAAACCAATCAACGCATTAAGGAAGCAGGTCTGGCAAACGGCTATAAATTTACGATTACAGAATTCAAAGCCTCTTCATCGGCGTCAAGAGTCAGCATAGTAAACACGGGGATTGCACCCATTTATTATGACGCCTATGTGGCAATCAATGGAGTAAGATCCTCTGAAAGCCTGAAAGGTTTAGCTCCCGGTGAGAGTAAAACAATGGAGTTCAGTACAGGCGGCGATGTACCCTCACTGACAATTGAATGTGATCACTTGGTAGATGGACAGGAAATTCAGTTCAATGCAGATCTGTAAACCAGCTCGTCGAAAGTGAGCCATAAAAAAGCCTCACCATGGACTATTCCTGGTGAGGCTTTTTAGTGTCAGACAGTTTAGCGTCAAACAGTGCAATGCGAAGCAACCGAGGTATTGAGCTTAACCAATTAACTTAAACAGTAATTCTGTTACCACATCTTGCATTTGCGGTGAAAACAAAGCGTAACCCGCCCCGGTAATGACAAGCAATATACCTAAGGCTGTTATCGTTAGCTTGCTGGAGGACATAGAGAGATCCAAAATAGAATCTAATTTCTCTTTACCAACTGAGTTTTGAGGCATACCGGCAATTTGAAAAGACGAAGAACCAAAAGATAATGCGGTTAAATCCAAACTGGGTCCATGTGAAAACTGGATTGGCCCACTTTGCTTAAATGCGGCTTTTTTAACTTTAACTTCGCCCGTTGAGGCTTGCCGTGCTGCATTACTCTTGATCGTGCTAGGTTGAGGCCAACTTTGCTGTGCCGCACCAAATTGCAAACCTTGTTCAGCTGTATTAGCTGCTTTTTCTTCCAATGTATTGGTTGGTAAAACTTGCGGCACTTCTGCAGTGACAATTCCTGGGTTAATTGTCTCAGGTACTGCTTCTTCAACCACCTCTGCAATCGTCTCAGTTTCCATCACGTTCGGCAATGGACTCACAACGGACTCACCAGTGTTAATGGATTCACTTAGCGCAACCCCTTCGACTTCACCATCAATCTTAGCTTTTCGCTCCTCGACTGGCTCTGCTGTTACCGGTTTTAACCCTAAAGATTCAGGGCTAAAAGACCCTGTACTGGCGAGATCACCGAAAGATAAGTTCGCATCCTGTGAGTCGGAGGGTGTTTGTGCTTCGCTCCCCTTATCCGTTAGCTCTGCGCTAATTTCCGCTTTATTGTCAGCGGCTGACAATTCTAGCGGTGCTTCTGTTTCGCCCTGTACGGAATGTAAAGGCGACACATTTATCGCCGCTGTTTGAGCATCCACATTAAGCGCTTCAATCGTTTCTGATGCCTTTTCTCCTACACTTTCGACTTTGACCTCAACGGCATCCGGTTGTTTTTCGTTCTCATTTACACGTTCACTATCCACAGTGTTTTTTAGGCTGCTGTCAACGACATCAGCACTATCATCACAGCCGTCACTGGCGGCCACCGTAGTTGCGATAGCATTTTCATTATCATCCGTTTCCATAACGGCATTTTCACTTTCTGCGGTGACCAGGTCGTCATTACTGGAAGGAATTGATGAATGAGAAGTTTGCGTGACGTCATCAAAGTTGACGGTATTATCGACCACATTTATTTTTTCAGCAGCGGGAGTTTCACTTTCAATGCTTTGCGTGTTTAAAGTCGCTTCCGACGTATCGAGTTGCTTTTCAAACTCTAAACCTGGAACATCCTGCAACAGAACAGCTTTAGCCATGTCAGCGCATGGCAATGCATGAGGTATACGGTGTGTAAATTCGGCCGTTTTGCCACTGTCGAAATCCCCCGGAGCCATTTCCTCAACATATCCGATTGCACCTGCCAGTTTAAAGAGTTCAGAAAAACGCCTGGCACTCTCGAGACTTATGTCTTTGCGTATTACAGAACGCTCCTGCTTAAACAGTTTATCCGTTTTTTTAGCATCAAAATTCAAAATGGTTTGCAAAGCGGTTTGGGCTTTTTCCTTTTGAGCACCTTTTACTAGCTCGCCTTTAAATATAAACATAAATTTTGCGGCATCCGCGCTAGCAGCAGTGTTTTTACGGTCACCTTTTTGCGCCTCTTGCTCCAACGACTGAGGGCTGATTTCTTTGAGAATTGCGTGCCAGAGTTCTTCAACGTTCGCGTAGCGATCATCACGTTTTATTGACATGGCTTTGAAAATAATGGGCTGCAATTTCCATGCATACGGGTCTGCCAACTGTACAACTCTCAGGCGTTCAGGCGCCTTTGTCAGTTGACTCTGCATCACCACCTCGGGGTTCATTCCGTCGTAAGGCTTTTTCCCGGCCAGCATAAAATATAAAATGGCACCCAATGCATATACATCTGCCCGCGCATCAAGCTGTGGTTCCCCCAGTATTTGTTCAGGAGAAATAAAGCCAGGCAATCCCATGGCCATACCACGATGCGTATGCTCTGCTCCTTCTGGAGTTAATGGGCGGCCAATACCAAAATCCGCTACTTTCGCAATCAAATCATTCCCGGAATCCTTACACACAAAAATATTGCTGGGTTTAAGATCCAGATGTAACACACCATGCTGATGAGCAAGGTGTACACCTGTGCAAACGTGTTGCATTAGCCAAACAATATTCGCCAGGGAAAGGCCTTTGTGATTAACAATTTCACCAAGGGTACATCCTTCGGCAAGCTCCATCGCAACGTAGGTTGTATGATCTGAACGCCCAGCATTGACCACCCCAACCACATTGGGATGATCAATCTCGCTGTACATCTTTGCAGACTTCAGAAACAATTCGATAAAATCAACATCGTTTAACCAGGGACGAAGCACTTTTAATGCTAACTTCCGTTTCGTTCTGACTTGCTCAGCTACATAAACACGGCTCATCGTGCCTTCGGCAAGTAAGCTGTCGATACGAAAGGCATCTTTGATTAAACGTCCAATTAGGGGGTCTTTGAGAATTGCTTCAGGCATCGTTGCTTGCCTCGGATTTGGTTATCGTTCTAGTGCCCGGAACAGGCTAATTGGTTAACATTCAATCCGAAGCGCACTAAAAATGCAATCGCGTCTATTGCTGTATGTGAAGTGTGTTCTTTTCTCAATAGAGATTTTTATGGATGATTATTCAAGAGCCAGTATTTCAAAATTTTTGTCGCTTGAACCGTCCGTTTTTAATTCAATGAAAGCGATTATTCCGCTTGATACGAATACCACCAATTCTCGATTCTTATACTTCTACAGCTAACGCGGTTTAACCTGATGACCATGTCAGATCAGTTCCATTTATGTATAAAAATCACTTCTTTTTATTTCTTTAAATTTCTTCATCAGTACACAATCCAAATTCCATGAACCGGATACTGCAAATGGATTTTTAATAGTGCAGGCAAGCCCCAAAGTAGCGCAGACTTCTTATGATGTTGATCAAAATCATGCATACGTATTAACGCTATCGTTCAATTTTCTACCCTCTAAAGATCACCTTATTTGTAGTTTTTCATGTTTAGACCTGTTTTCAAAAAATGTTGCAGATACTCTTAACTTACCTTCGTGTAGTAAATAAGAGTCTAATAAGAAGCTTTTATGAGATCAGCAACACACATTCTAGCCCCAGTAAAACCTTTAACATTAAACAGTTGTTTCTTCGGTATAAATCTTGCCAATAGCCAAGTGTTACGCTCCAACCCGACTTTTTTAACCAAGGATTTTTAGATTCCTGATTATGAATATTTCAGCGATCACTTCACTCGGTATTCCCCCTTTACTCATCATTGGTTTTGTCATTTTAGTCTCAACGTTTGTCATGCTGATAGTAAAGCGTATAGCGCTTAAGCGTTTACGAAAAATGATCGATAAAACCTCCTACCAAATGGACTCACTGCTGGTATCCGCGGTTAAATTGCCGCTGACAATTGTTATTCTGGTGGCAAATTTAGTTCTGTTTGAACACCTGCTTGATCTTTTCGCTATTAGCGACGACAGGCTAGGCAAGCTGGTCACAAGAAGTTCGCAACTATTGATCGTAGTTGCCGTGGTCGTTTTTGTGGATCGATTTCTTTATGGCTTTATAGGTGGATACACCGAGAAGTCTGAATCCCTAAGGAGTAGTCGCTCCATTCTCCTTGGAATTACCCGAGGTTTTATTCTGGCTCTGGGTTTGCTGATTTTGCTCGGGACATTGGGAATTTCCATCACGCCTATTATCGCTTCTCTGGGTATTACATCTCTGGCTGTGGCCCTCGCTTTACAGCCGACCCTGGAGAACTTCTTTTCTGGTGTGCAACTGGTCATCGATAAGCCAGTCCGTGTTGGTGACTTTATCGAGCTGGATTCCGGTGAACAAGGGTTTGTGGAAAAAATAGGCTGGCGATCCACATGGATAAAAATGCTCCCTAACAACACCGTCATAGTCCCCAACAGTGTGCTATCAAACTCCAAAATTATTAATTATTTTTATCCGCAAAGAGAATTATCAGTTCCCGTTGAAGTTGGCGTCCATTATAGTTCGGACTTAGAGTTCGTTGAACAAGTCACGTTGGAAGTAGCGCGTGAAACGTTGAAATCCCATAAATGGGGCGTTGAAGAGTACGACACTTTCCTCGTTTTCCATACTTTTTCTGATTCCAGTATTAACTTCACGGTCATGCTTCGCGCTCAGGAATATTTCAATCGCTTCTTTATTAAATCCGCGTTTATAAAAGCTCTCCATAAACGTTATGCTGAAGAAGGTATTGTGATTCCCTACCCCATTCGTGCTATCAATACCGAACAGGAGAAGGTGACCTTAGTGACAGAAGCAAAACCGGTCTCGCCATAGAGCCCCATGTTAAAACGCTTAAAACACGGGGCCCGCACATATACATTCCACACTGAATAGTGTGTTTTAGAGGTATTTAATAAGTTTCCCATGAGTTTTGAACAAATATTCAGCATTAGTCCTCTTAGTTGGGCAGGCATCGGCACTTCTGTTATTTGCGGCTCAGTAGTAGGCCTGGAAAGACAACTCCGCGGAAAGCCTGTTGGTATTCGAACAGCGGCACTTATTGTATTAGGCACTCATCTCTTTATTGCCTGCGCGGGACTGTTACCACATGCAGATTTGAGCCGAATTGTCGGTCAGGTTATTACAGGGGTGGGCTTCCTTGGGGCTGGTGTTATGCTGGCAAAAGATGGCGTCGTGGTCGGCGTAACATCAGCGGCAACCATTTGGGCCCTCGCAGCTATCGGTGCCGGTATCACAACACTTGGCGAATTTACGTCAATCAAGCTTTCTATTTTAGTGGTCGGTATTCTTTGGGGCGTGGATCTACTGGAAGATTATTCAACCGCATTCACGCGGGGCGTACACAGCAAATACCGTGTCTGGAAGAAAAGAAACGGCAATGATGAATAAATGTGCCAATATCACCCTGTTAACGCTCCAATAGACATATTTTGTGCGCTGTGCTTATACGCTCAATACCCATTTTGTGGGAGGTAAAAACGAGCCTTGTAAATTTCGGGGGCTGTTAACTCCCGCGCTGGTTAACACCCGCCTTATTAGCCCTAGTCCTTTTTACCCTCGCCCTTTTAACCCTCGCCCTATTGCCGTGGCTTAATAGCGCTCACGCTTGTTTGGAGTTCTCAAGGAATGGCATAGACCTGCTTTATGATAGCTATTCTACTCATTAATAGATAAATAAGTTAAAAAGCCTGTCGGCAGATATTCCTAAAATATCTTTTAATAAACGTCCTAGAGACTTATTTTCATCTATTTCATAACTATACTAAAAGCATGTGACTCCATGCAGCGAGACCACACTCTTGTAATTTTTACACAACCGATTATAACGTGCCGTTCTGTCTCCAAAGATACGACACTTCTCTTAAACGGCCTTACGGTGACGAACTCCATGAGAACCGTTGAGCACTATCAGATTAAAGAAGCAATCTGGGAAACTCATCAATGGCACTTATGCCGTGTTGAACTTGATTCTAAGTCACTCAAAGGCAGTGATTCTGCCCTGTTTTTAACCCACGAACCGGCGGCAATTCATGGTGAAGATGCTGACACCGTTTTCGCAGATATATTGAGTGAGTGTGAGAAAATCCGGGAGTACAGCGCTGCTGTTCCCATGGCAATAGAGTTAGATTCGAACAGAAAAGTTCTCGTGTTTTCAGATCCAGGCGGTCAGCCGATTAATAGTTTTTTTCATATCCGCTGGAAATATAGCGACATCATCACGTTTGCCAAGCAGTATTGCGAAAAACTTAATATCATTCATGCTGTGCATGGCATTTTAAATCCATTACAGCCAAACATGATTCTATGGGATGAAAAAACCCAATCCGTTAATGTTCTCAATTTTCTATTCAGTCTTCTAGAAAACCCCAAAAACGCAGAAGCAATTGCAGAGAAGGATCACGAATACGCCAGTATTTATGACCCACCTGTGATTGAAGACAAACAACCTTCCAGCGAGATATTTGCTTCCCTCTATACCCTTGGCGTCGTGTTGTATCAGTTATTGACTACCAGCGCTCAAGAACATGACCACTTTGAAAATGATATAACAAAAGGCATTTTAAATAACGCCTCAAAAGATCAAAACAGAGTCGCAGAATCGCTTTGGAAAATTCAACATGCATTGATGTCCCCTGAACCCTGGTTACGTTATTCCACAATAAACGCTGTATTAGAAGACTTAGAGCAATGCAAAAAACTATTGGATATTGAAGAACAGCAAAATGCCACACCGAGCTATTTTATTTGCAACTATGACGGGCCCGAATTACCTAAGAAGATCTACGGTCGTGAACAAGAGCTAGAAGATATTGGCAAAGCTTTTATAGAGTGCTGCAGTCTTAGCAAAAAGCAATTAATGTTTCTCTCTGGTCCAGTGGGTGTTGGAAAGAGTACGCTGGCTGGAACTCTGTATAAAAAGTCGATGGATAAGGGGGCCATATTCGCTTTTACGAAATTTGATGAGAGTTCAAGTAAAACTCCATACTGCCTGATTAAAACTACACTTCACGCACTGCTCACCACCATTATTGACAACTCAAACAGCTTCGAAGTGCTTCAATGGAAGAATAAATTCGCCACAGCATTAGGCGTTAACCGCGGCGTAATTCTGGAGTTTTTACCCGAGTTCACACAGCTATTTAACGATGCAGTAGACATTCCGACGCTTTCACCCAAACAAGCGCAAATAAGGCTTCAAAAAACTTTCACCAAGCTAATTCAAGTAATTGCTACACCTAAACATCCACTCATACTGGTGTTAGATGATATTAACTGGGCAGATAAAGAAAGTCTTAACTTGCTCTTGAACATCATCAAACACCAGGATATTACTAACATGTTAATACTATCGACTTACCGAGATAGTATTCTAGGAGACAAGCATCCGTTTAAAATCTTCTTCAACCAAATTTCAACTGATCTTCCAGATAACTGTAGATTACAGTCGCTCCCGATATCCACCTTGGCACTCGACTCTGTTCAGGCGCTGGTCCAAGAAGAATTGCCCTGCAATTTAAAACAGCAACAAGCGCTTAAAACACTAGCAAAAGAAGTCTTTAACCTCTGTTCTGGCAACCCCTTATTGGTAAAGCAATTTATAAAAGATCTAAAAGACGAAAATTTGCTTTATTTTGATGCAGATGGTCTTTCATGGAATTGGAATATTGAGACGATTAAACAAAACTTTCAATACCGCACAATTTCTGAACTTTTGGTGACAAAATTAAATAAACTCTCATCTGAAACTAAAAAGCTCTTGCAGAACTTTGCGTGTTTTGGCCACAAAATCGACTTAGATACCTTAATTATTATAAGTGAATCCGATCAAGATACTATTTTTCAAATAATGGATGAAGCGTTAAATGAGGGACTGGTAACCCAAAATGGTGATGTCTATAGATTTGCCCACGACCGAATTAAAGAAGCCGCCATTAACATGGATCTCGGCGTTACCCAGGCAAAAATACATTTAAATATTGGCCGAGCATTAATGAAAAACTGGTCGCCTGAAAAACTGGAGTTTGAACGATTCACCATTATTAATCAGTTTAATCAAGCAACGCCCTATTTAACGGACCCCTCGGAAAAATCTTATATTAGGCAGTTAAATTACGAACTAGGTATGAAAGCTAAAATAGCAACAGCATTTAGTTCAGCCAATTACTATTTTTTGATTGCTACAGATCTAGTAACCCTTGAAGACTGGGAGTGTGACTACGCCAATGTTCATATGCTGTATTTAGAACTTTGCGAAAGTGAATTTTTAATTGGAAATCATGAAAAAGCGAATATTATTTCAGATTTTATTCTAGGACACTCACAAAACAATCTCGACAAAGCCAAGATTTTCACCTTGAGAATGTCGATCTTTCAAATATTAGGAAAGCTTGAAGAAGCAATACAAGCTGGATTAGAAGCACTGGCTCTGTTTGGTTATCAATTTCCAGAGAATGAAGGCGAACTGAGTCTCCTGGTAAACCAGGAACAAGCAGAAATTACGCATAATATGCAGGATCGTACAGTCCCAGGATTAATCAACTTACCAGTCCTGCAAGACCGTGAAGTCGTGACAGCCATAGGATTAATGGTAGATCTAGGCCCTTGTTTAGCAATCATACGGCCACGCTCAAGTTTGTATGTGCTTTTGGTTTTTAAAATCATCAATCTTTCGTTAAAATATGGCGTATCACCAAAAGCCTGCTTTATTTTTTCTCAGTACGGCAGGCGATTAATAACTCACGCACAGGATGTTAAAACTGGCTGGCAATTTGCTGAATTAGCAATTGATTTCAATCAAAAATTCCATGACGAAAAGTCCCTTGGTGTTTTGCTATTCTTTCAGGGAACCTATTTACATCATTGGCAAAAACCTATTGCTGAAGGCATCAATACAATCGATCGTGGTTTTGAATTATGTAAAAAATCGGGCAATTATGTTTTCGCGGGGCACTGTGCCAACTTCTCCACGCAATATACATTTTTACTAGGGAGTTACTTGAGTCATGTTCACAAGTCCTCGGAAAAATATCTAACCTTTGCCAATGAAACACATAGCGAAGTTATTCACGCAAGCGTTTTACTCTATGACAATGTAGCATCCCAAATGGAAACCGGAAAGCTTCGAGAAGCGGAGTACGGTGAATATGGGAATGTGTTAATTCACCATACAAAAAAGGAACAAGAGTGCTTTGAGATTTTAAGAAAGTCACATTATGCACCCGCGATAGCTGGCTATCATGCTCTAAAACAATTGATTAAATATGTGTACGGTAAATACGAGGAAGCAGCAGAATATGCAAAGCTAATTCTTCCAGATCTTGCACCTGGAGGGTTGATCGAAGTCTCCTATGTATTCTTCGACTGTCTGACTCATCTCGCTCTGTTTCGCTCGGGGCGCTCACAATACGAAGACCTGCACGCCCTCAATCGATCGCTTAAGCCCAAGATTGATAAAATCCGTTTTGCAGCACAGTGCTGTCCTGAAAACTTTGACTGCCGCCTATTAATTATTGAAGCAGAGCTAGCAGCACTTAACAGGTTCGAACAAGATGCTGAAGATTTATACGATAAAGCTATTAAAAGTGCACTGTCTCAGGACTTTAATCTTTATGCCGCGATTGCCTGCGAACGATTTGCAGGTTTTTATGACGCTTTAGCTGAAACAGAAAAAGCACTTACGCTAATGCTAAACGCTCATCAATTTTACAAAACGTTTGGCGCATTTGGTAAATCTAAAAGCTTAGAAAGCCGATATCCAGCAATCTTAGATAACCCCGGTTTAAACCAGACTGTTTAGCGGCGACCTATTCGTAGAGAGTTACACATATGATTGTACGACATTCATGGTTGCCCCAGGAGATTATCGTTTTGAGAGGTTGTGTATTAGCATCTTATATTTTACTTTTCGCGTCATAATGAATTCCAAGTAGATTCCCAGTCGTTATTGGTCTGCACTCAAGCATATTGATGAGATTCTCCAATTTTTATAACAAAATATCTTGGATGACTCATATCTAAGCTTAATTTTCATTCTATACTTTACGGAATACCACATTAATAAAAACGGCTTTCCGTCGTATGAACGTTCAAGACAAGAATTAACATTGTTCACAAAAAAACACATTATGAGCGCGTTACCGGGCACCCTGCTATTGAGATCAGGCTGCTTTGCCATACTGTTGTTCATGTTATTCCAGGCTTATACGAGTTTCGGCGAACTCAATGACACTTCATCTCAGCTCATTAACCAATGGAAATCCCTGTTGTCAGATCCAAAACATTCCTCAGACCTGGAAAAGCTTGCCAGTGCCAATAACTTTTTTAATGACAATATCCGCTTCACAACAGACATGGCCGCTTGGAATGTGAAAGATTATTGGGCAACTCCCCTTGAAACATTGAAACTTCGCCAAGGGGATTGTGAAGATTTCAGCATCGCGAAATACATTACCTTGCTGAAAATGAACGTATCGGTGGATAAACTCAGACTGGTTTACGTCAAAGCAATACTCCCCACAGGCCAGACACAAGCGCATATGGTACTTGCTTACTACCCTTCACTTCATGCCGAACCATTTATTCTTGATAATCTAAACCTGAATATTCTTCCTGCGTCCAAACGCCGAGATTTAATACCTATCTACAGTTTCAATAGCGAGGGATTATGGATTGGCCAGGATCGCAACCCGAAAATAAAACGTGCAGAAACTCGTCTGTCAAATTGGCGGGAAGTAATGTTACGAATGAAAACGGAAGGTATTTATGATTAAATTGAAATTTCAAAACATGGGTATTTATCATGTCTCTGTCTAAACAATTATGGCTTTACATTGTTCTTTTGATGTTTGCCGCCTTTATCGGAAGCTTCCTGGTCAGTTGTTATTCAGCCAAATACTATTTGGAAGAATTGCTATACCAAAAGAATAACGACACCGTTTCTTCCATGGCGCTTACACTTAGCAACAATGCACATGACCCCGTTTCCATGGAGCTTTTTATAAATGCTCAATTCGACAGCGGTCATTACGACTGGATAAGACTGGTCGGCGTTGACAATCAAGTTATTGCCGAACGAACAGCCCAAAATGTTGTGAATGCAGCGCCAAACTGGTTCACCAACTTCTTCGCAATAGAGACTCAACCTGGTGTAGCCCAAATTAGTAGCGGCTGGCAGCAAGTAGGCACATTGAAATTAGCAAGCACAGTGCAATTTGCATACAAGGAATTGTGGGCTACGGTTAAGCGACTCTTCTATTATTTCTTTGCAATGGGATTGGTTAGCTGCATAACAGGCTCTCTTCTACTGAAATTTATAACCAAACCGCTGAACAAAGCCGTATCTCAAGCAGAAGCGATTGGAGAACGTAGGTTTATAACTGCTGACGAACCAAAAACAAAAGAATTCAAGGCTGTCATCCGGTCGATGAATAAACTTTCCGCACACGTGAAAAGTATGCTGGAAGACGAAACCTCGAAATTGGAAAAGTTACGCCAGTCCATCCAAACCGATGAAATAACCGGACTCTTAAATCGTGAACCCATGCTAGGCCATTTAAGGTCATTTTTACAGAGAGAAGATATTAAAGCACGAGGCCTGTTACTTACATTACGTATAGATGATTTATTCGGCTTAAATCAAAGTGAAGGTCGAGCCAATGTCGACAGTCTGTTGAAACGTTTCGCCACCACCTTGCAAGGCATTGCACTCAAACACAACGGGTTTGCAGGTCGATTAAATGGATCAGATCTTTTAATCTTGCTTCCCGAGTGCGATGAAAACTCAGTGCGCGGGGACTCCGTATTAGCGAGTCTACATCGCGACTGTAAGGATTTAAATATTGCGAACGTCAAGATTCTTGGCTCTAGCACCACATACCAAAGCGGGGAAAATGTCAGCCAGTTACTAACTCGTTTAGACAGCGTACTTGAAAGCAGTGGCAGTGATGATACGGCACCTTTCATTCATGTTACATCCGCACCACTGAAAATTCGAGAAGACATCGCCTGGAATACCATCCTTGATGATGCAATTACGAATCGAAATTTTGTATTACAGCTATTCCCTGTTTATTCCAGCAGTGACGAGTTAATTCACTTTGAAGCCCCTGTGAGACTTGTTCAACAAGGTCAGGAACTCATGCGAGCTGGCATTTTTATGCCTCATGTAAGTCGCCTGAAACTCGCAGACAAACTCGACCTTATTGTATTGCAACTGGCAATAGAAGAAATTTCAAAAAATCAACAAGCTATTGGCATTAACGTATCAGCGTCTTTACTATTGAATTCTCATGCGATGGTAGAATTTGTCAGCATTATTAAAGCACACCCTAATGAAGCTGAATTACTTTGGCTTGAAATTCCAGAGTATGGTGCATTCCAAAACATGGAAAACTTTGCGATTCTTTGCCGTATGCTGGAACCACTAAAATGCAAAATTGGTATTGAGCATGTTGCAAAGGAGTTTTCCAGAATTGGAGAGTTACATGACTTAGGATTAGACTATATTAAAATTGACAACAGTCTGATTCACAACATCAACAACACTATGGCCGTACAAGTGTTTTTAAGAGGGCTTTGCACCATCGTACACTCTATTGGTTTAAAAGCGATTGCTGAGGGAGTTGAGACGCAGGAAGAATGGAATAGTCTTAAAGAGCTCGGCGTTGATGGTGGTACCGGGGAATTTTTTCCCCGGGATTAGCCTGTTAAAAATAAGTTTGGCAATCTATAGTCAGGTTTTCTCTCAGGTTTGCCACCCTAAAGAAACCCCTCACTTTCATCATCTAGCAAATCCAACTGTTTGTTTAGTTTTCCACGTAAAGATTTTCGCTTACTCAGCTTTTGTTGTGCTTTTACTGGCAAGTCAGTGAAATGTATGAAGTTTTTCTCAATGAGTACTTCAACCAAATCTTCTACCACCCGGACAAAATCCAAATCCGACTCACTGAGCGGATTTTGCTGCTGCAATAGCGTCGCGAAATGCGCTAGGTCTGTTGAATCACCGTCAATCCACTCCCAATATCCGTCATTCCTATCTTGCTCTTCATAACTAACCGCTGTGATTTTACCTGCTTCATTTCGATGAATAAACGGCATAGAATTACCTCATTTATCAGCCAGTGGCCCATCTAAGTGCCACTGTTACAATTAGTCTGTGATTAATTTTCCACGATTAATCAGATCTTGAATAATCGCTTCTTGATCACCACCAAAGGGCGAGACTAAATCCACTCCTGATATTTCTATAAGCTGATCTTCACTTCCACTATTGTAAACGCCATCACTAAACCCACCCGTTGAGCTAACGTGTACGATTGTATTTCCATCCTGCACTTCAACATAGAGAAACTCGGTCAATGATTCTTCACTCTCATCTACCAGTAAATCTCTAAGATCCAGAACATCACCACCCTGCTTCACTGCACTGTTATCGAAATCGGTTATGACATCAACATTTGGTGTACCCTCTTCGCCTCGATCGGCCAGCTCCCAGGCAAATACATCCGAGCCTAAACCACCACTTAGAATATCGTCACCCATGCCGCCTAACAACAGGTCGTCACCTTCACCACCCTCAAGAATATCGTCACCCGCACCTCCTTGTAGTACATCATCACCGGCTTGTGCTTGCAAAGTATCGCTATTGTCAGATCCGACAAGTACCTCATCATCACCCGTACCGGTAATGGTTGATCCCGTCACTTGCACAACATCGACATATGTAGAGTCAGAAATCCCTCCTGCGGAGACGTTATATTGGAAACCTTCAGTTGGATAAAAAGCTTCATCCGCATTTATGGACATGTACAACTCGTAATCTCTATCTCCGTCAGTCACGGGATTTATTTGAAAGAAATAATCACCTTCCTCAAAAGCTTCAAAACTACCATAAGGTTGAGGATTGCCTTCAATTGTTTGCAAATAATTTCCAGCATCATCGTACACATTAATTTGTATGAGGGCTTCTGTTCCGTCAATGTCCAGGCTGATGACTTCACCTTGTGCCAGATTGATTTTAAGCCAGTCCTGATCAGAGCCATTTAAAGTATTACCATCCTGGGCGATACTTCCGTAATATCCAACCGAATATCCATCAAACCAGTTCAGTCCGCTCAAGTTGCTTCCGTTGGCTCCAAACGCAGTCCGGCTGATAACGGTTGCCGTTGCCATGGTATTGTTAATCGGGTTTGTTTCACTGTCACCGTTTTCATATATTTGAGATGCTGTGTCAGAAAAGTCATCTCTCGATATTGGTATTTCTCCATTTGGCACAAAGGTAATGACACTTCCCGAGCGAGAAACTGTCCCCGAAACAGCATCACTGACTCCAGTTATACTTGGTGTATTATAGGGAACATCATTAAAGAGTAACGCTTTGTCACTTATTGCTACCGGTAGCCCGGTTGTAACGTTGGTAATCACTGTATCCCTGTTGGCATCCAGGGTCGGGCTATATTCCAGATTAATTAACAGGTTAGCGGTGAGAGAATCTCCATCGTTATCCATTGCTGTAAGAACAAATCTTTCCTGCTCCCCGGTCGTTTCTTCTTCCAATGAAACCTGGTAGAAATACTCTCCAGACTCAAAATCTACGGTTAGTGTACCGCCAAGCTCAGTCTCAATCGTGACTTTATCTGTAACTCCAGGGTCATAAGAGTACAGCACACCGTCCACGACAATACTTTGTATGAAACCACCATCGGCACCAACAAAAAACCCTGTTGAGCCATCGCCTTCAAGAATAGAAATGTTTCCAGTAACGACACCGTGATCCAACGTTGCCAATAGTGTTGTCGCAAGATCGTTGGCGTCTTCCACTTGAATGGCATAATCGTCAACACCGTCATTATTTGCATCATCATTAGGGTAAGCGATGGGCTCCAGCGCACTCACAGAAACATTGCCAATTCCTATACCAAAAGAAATATCAATATCATTTGCATCTATAAAGGATTCCCATTGCGCCTGCTGATTTGCACCAACGCGATAATTGTTAGTTGGCTCACCATCTGAAATAAAATACACCAGACTACGATCAGCTTCTGGAGCATTGTAACCGTCCATCACTTCATTCAATGCTGAACTGTAGTGAGTTCCACCTACAGGATTAATGCCATTCAGATAATCCATTGCTCCGTCAACATTATCAATAAGCCACCCTGATGTTGAAACCACATCGGAGAAGTCAACAATACGAATATTGACATTTCCGATTCCGTCATAGGAATCGAATAGTTTCGAGAGAGCATCTCGCGCTATGTCCATTCGAATTTGTGTTGGATCAAATCCGGCCTGCCCACTCTGTCTTCCGTTAACGTCATAGCCCATACTGCCGGACTTATCCAATACGATAACCAAATTATATGTCTGCGTTGTTTCTGCCGCGTGGATGGTAGTCTCGACATCACCACCGACTGGTGCATCATCAACGATATCAATAGTTAAACTCGCAGAGGATTCATTCACGCCATCTTTTAAGGTGTAAATAAATTCTTCACTACCATCATCGCCTAGTGTATCGCTACGTTGAATTTCATAGCTGTAATCACCAGCACGAACACCAGAAGTGGGATAGTTATTAACAGTAAAAACTGTTAACACCCCTTGATTTGTCGGAATTGTAATTACTCCATTGCCATCCGGAGTGTAGACATATCCATTGTATTCAATTTGCGTCAGCTCACTATTGATATTTAAGGCTTCATCGTTATCAAGTATATTGCCCGTTGAATATGCAGAAAGCTCTCCACTCTGAGACCCATTGAGAGTAGCGGCTTCATAGGCCACATTACTATCGTCTTGCGCTGAGGAAGTAGACTCGTGACTAATTACCAGGTCAGCTTGTGAGATGTCACCATCAGAATCTCTCAATGAATAAGTAAAATCGTCTTGGATATTTGGAACAGGCGTCGTGTAATTTAATTCCAAAATGGAGTAATCGTCATTGTTATCTGCAGAAGAAAAGGCGATATATTGAAATTCAGCTCCTGTGTTGATATTTACACTATTCGATCCTCCCGGGAAGATAGAGGTTGCGATAAATCGACCATTAGCATCATAGATCGTCCAACGTCCACCGTCATTGGATTCTACAGAACCTAAAGTTACTTCAGCTGAAATTGCCGCTTGTTTCAAGTCTATAACCAGTGATTCATCTCCGCCCCGGGTCTGGTCAATTTGAGCGTAGCTGTCACCACTTTGGCGAAAAGAATCTATTCCTAAACCGTTTATGCCATAGTAGACAGCACCGTTACTGGCACCTAAATTTATCCATCCACCATTGTCAAAAGAAGTACCGCCGGAGAACCCATGTAAATCTACGTCAGCCCATGTGGTGGCACCACCTCCACCGACTCGATAATTCGCCTGCTCTTGCGTTGATGTATAGCTGTATTCACCATTTCGATTAAGGACTAAAGTTCCGTAGTCACCGTTAACTACAAGATTTCCTGCACCATCGAATGCCGAGTAGTTTTGTCCATTGAAATTGACGGATGTAATTTCAACTGCGTCTGCGCCTAACTCGTCTTGACCAGCCGCATTACCTACTCCGGAGATAACATTGCCATAAATAACGCCCCCAAAAGATACAGCATCTACATCGTCATTGGCTTGAGGCGCGGTGTCAGATACATCTATAAATACTTCTGTCCACTCCGACGATAATGAACCGTCCGAAGCACGATATACAAAACTATCCTGTAATGCTGGGTTTACACTATGATCTAATGAGGCCGGCGCTTGGTAAGTAAACGAACCATCTGCATTTAATACAACGGTCCCACCCAGTGCAGTTGTGACAGAGTTTGAACCATTCACAGACGCTTCATTCGTTCCAGTTGCATCTGTTGCGAAACTCTGCGCGCTGATAGCGTCCCCTTCAGGGTCAGTATCATTAGCTAGAACACCAGAGGCAGCACTTACAACTAAAGTACTCCCCTCTACTGCTGAGTATGATTCAGATTGCGTTAGAGGAGCCTCATTAACTCGCGTTATATTGCTTGTCGCGTTATCCGATACGGATTGTCCATCAGCAGTCACTTGCACAGTGATATTCAAGCTATTTAAATTCAGTGCATCATTATTAATCGCATTTACACCGGCTGACGTTAGACGAACTTCATTGCCTACAATTTCAAAATAACCTTCATCGTTGTTCAACAGCTGATGAGAGAGGGAATCACCTCCGGGATCACTAGAAGCGAACGTAGCAATTACATCACCAGCAGATACAGACTCTTCAGTCACGTCATTCGCTGTAACCGTAATTTCTGGAGGTAAATCATTTATAGTAGTTGTGACAGGTGTATTGTCTGAAACAAGGTTTTCATAGCCACCTCCAGTTGCTGAAACTATATTAACCACTGCACTGTTTCCACCACCCGCAACAACAGAAACGCTAGCGGTAGCAGAACCCGATGCAACAACTACCGTAGCCCCGTTACTGAGTACAATTGTGACATCGCCTCTGGCAGGATTATCCAGCGTGACTGTGTAAGTTATCTGCTCACCTTCATTGACTTCTGAAGTGGCAGATAATCTTGCATTGGTAATATCGGCATCATCCGTAACAGTCGTGCTGGTTTCAGTAGAATCAACAACTAGATTTTCGAAGTTGCCACCTGTAGCGCTTTCGATTGATGCAGTTACAGTACGATCACCAGCGTAATAATCATCATCCGGAGTGAATTCAACAGTACCTGTTGTTTCACCGGCCGCGATCACAATGGTTTGACCGTTATTGAGAACCACGCGGACTTCTGATTGTGCTTCGCGTTCCAGGGTTGCGGTATAGGTGATGACTCCACCTTCAACAACAGTATCATCCGCACTCAGAGATACCGAAGTTGCATCAGCATCATCAGTGACTGTGGTGCTAGCTTCGGTTGAATCAACTACCAAGTTTTCGAAGTTTCCGCCTGTAGCACTTTCGATAGATGCGCTTACAGTACGATCACCAGCGTAGTAGTCGTCATCTGGAGTGAATTCAATACTACCAGTTGTTTCACCAGCTGCGATCACAATGGTTTGACCGTTATCGAGAACCACGCGGACTTCTGATTGTGCTTCGCGCTCCAGGGTTGCGGTATAAGTGATAACTCCACCTTCTACAACCGTATCATCCGCACTCAAAGATACAGAAGTTGCATCGGCATCATCTGTTACAGTTGTACTTGCTTCTGTTGAGTCAACAACTAAGTTTTCGAAATTTCCACCAGTTGCGCTTTCAATGGAAGCCGTAACCGTACGGTCACCAGCGTAATAGTCATCATCAGGAGTGAATTCAACAGTACCGGCTGTTTCACCTGCAGTAATTACAATCGTTTGACCGTTATCGAGAACAACGCGCACTTCTGATTGCGCTTCACGTTCCAGTGTTGCGGTATAAGTGATGACTCCACCTTCAACAACTGTGTCGTCTGCACTCAAAGATACGGAAGTTGCATCTGCATCATCTGTAACCGTTGTACTTGCTTCTGTTGAGTCAACAACTAGATTTTCAAAGTTGCCACCTGAAGCACTTTCGATAGATGCAGTTACAGTTCGATCGCCAGCGTAGTAATCATCGTCTGGAGTGAATTCAACAGTGCCCGTTGTTTCGCCCGCAGCGATCACAATGGTTTGACCATTATCAAGAACAACACGCACTTCAGATTGTGCTTCACGTTCCAGTGTTGCGGTATAAGTGATGACTCCACCTTCAACAACTGTGTCGTCTGCACTCAAAGATACGGAAGTTGCATCAGCATCATCAGTAACGGTGGTGCTCACTTCGGTTGAATCAACAACTAGATTTTCGAAGTTACCACCTGTAGCACTTTCGATTGAAGCTGTGACATTTCGATCATCAGCGTAGTAATCGTCATTTGGTGTGAACTCAACAGAACCAGTTGTTTCACCTGCTGCGATCACAACGGTTTGACCATTATCAAGAACAACGCGCACTTCTGATTGCGCTTCGCGCTCCAAAGTGGCTGTATAAGTAATTACGCCGCCCTCAACTACCGAATCATCGGCAGATAAGCTTACTGTTGTAGCATCAGCATCATCTGTAACCGTTGTACTGGCTTCTGTTGAATCCACCACTAAGTTTTCAAAGTTACCGCCCGACGCGCTTTCAATAGATGCAGTTACAGTACGATCACCAGCGTAATAATCATCATCCGGAGTGAATTCAACAGTACCTGTTGTTTCACCGGCCGCGATCACAATGGTTTGCCCGTTATCGAGAACAACGCGCACTTCAGATTGTGCTTCGCGCTCTAAAGTGGCTGTATAAGTAATTACGCCACCTTCTATAACCGTATCATCCGCACTCAGAGATACCGACGTTGTATCGGCATCATCGGTAACCGTTGTACTGGCTTCGGTTGAATCAATAACTAGATTTTCGAAGTTTCCGCCTGTAGCACTTTCGATAGATGTAGTAACCGTACGGTCACCAGCGTAATAATCATCGTCTGGAGTGAATTCAATAGTGCCCGTTGTTTCGCCCGCAGCGATCACAATGGTTTGACCATTATCAAGATCAACACGCACTTCAGATTGTGCTTCGCGTTCTAAGGTTGCCATATAAGTAATTACACCACCTTCTACAATCGTGTCATCCGCACTCAAAGATACGGAAGTTGCATCAGCATCATCTGTGACCGTCGTGCTCGCTTCCGTTGAATCCACAACTAAGTTTTCGAAGTTACCGCCTGTAGCACTTTCGATAGATGCAGTTACAGTACGATCACCAGCGTAATAATCATCGTCTGGAGCGAATTCAACAGTGCCTGATGTTTCACCGGCCGCGATCACAATGGTTTGACCGTTATCGAGAACCACGCGGACTTCAGATTGCGCTTCGCGCTCTAAAGTTGCTGTATAAGTGATGACTCCACCTTCTTCAACGGTGTCATCTGCAGATAAGCTTACAGTTGTAGCATCAGCATCATCTGTAACGGTTGTACTGGCTTCTGTCGAATCAACCACTAAATTTTCGAAGTTGCCGCCAGTGGCACTTTCGATAGATGTAGTAACCGTACGGTCACCAGCGTAGTAATCGTCATTTGGTGTGAACTCAACAGTGCCAGT
>CABFPG010000013.1 GCA_902141825.1 Thalassocella blandensis | reverse complement strand
GGTGGCTGGTGTACGACGGGTGGACCTTACGCACCACCATCGGGCTGGGCCTGGAGCAATGCCTGGACGGATCTGGGTGCCTGTAATTAAGTTTGGATGCAAGTTGCGGTAACGCAACACCGTGAAATTAAAGCCAGCCTCAGTGCTGGCTTTTTTTATGCCTGCCCGCATTGGCTAAATTGGAAAATACCAGGCTGAGCATTTCAGACTGTTCACTTCAGAGAGGACATTCCAAACTGTGCAATTCAGGTTGATAGAAGGAAGGGTGAGGCAGAACCAGGCGAAACATTGACACACTCAGTTGTGTGACGAGTCGAATGCAAAAATATCAGAATTTAAGAGTACCTGAATTTAAGAGTTCCTGAATTTAAGAACACCTGAATTTAAGAGCGCCTGAATTTAAGAGCACCGAAAAGCGCAATCAACATATCCGTTGGAAACGGCCCTGGGATGCCTTGCTTGAATACCTGTTTGAATACTTACTGGCTTGTCGTGTGCGTGGTTAAGGAACTCGGAGCCTTAACCACGACGAATAGCGAAGCGGGAGAAAAGGGCTGACTAGTCGGCAGCCACCACATGACCGCCGCCTTGTGGCCGGCGAGTCAGCCAGACGATGCCGGCAATTGCCCAGCACAACCAACCGGAAATCCAGAAAAAATCCAGTGCCGACAACAGGTAAGCCTGATTACTCATTTCATGACTGAGAACACCCAGAGCCTGTTGTTCACTCAATCCGAGTTGAGAGAGTTGCTGGGTTGCCATGGTCAAAGCCGGATCATAAATACTGGAACTTTCCGCTAAATGCGTCTGATGCTGGGCGGCATGATTATCCCAAAAGGTGGTTGTAATTGATGTTGCAAAGCTGCCCGCTGTGATACGCAGAAAATTGGATAAACCAGAGGCGGCGGGTACCTGCGAATCGGGCACGCCCTCCAATAAGATGGACAACATCGCGACAAAAAACATCGCCATGGCCACACCCTGTACCAACAGCGGCATCACATATGCAGAAAAACTGGCATGGGCGGTGTAACCGGCTCGCATAAAATAGGAAATACCAAACACGATAAAGGAGATCGTGGCGAACCAGCGTGCATCAAAGCGAGTAATGTTTTTACCCACCCAGGGAGAGATCAGTACGGCGATAAATCCGCTCGGTGCTGCAATAAAGCCAGCCCAGGTTGCCGTATAACCGAGCCAGGTTTGCATCCAGAGTGGCTGCAGCACTACAGCACCAAAAAATATACCGTAGCCCAGGCACAGAGCTATAGTACCGATGGTAAAGTTTCTGTTTTTAAACAGCGATAAATCGACTATCGGGTGTTTCTCACTGAACTCCCAAATAAGAAAAGCAATAAACCCAACCAGAGCAATAAGCCCCATCGCAACGATAAACGAAGAGTGGAACCAGTCCACTTCTTTACCCATATCCAGCATGATCTGCAATGCGCCAACCCACACCACCAGCAGACCCAGGCCAATGCTGTCGATAGGGAGTTTTCGGGTGGGCGTTTCACGATTTTTAAGCCCCTGCCAGCAGACAAAAGCACAGAATAATCCGACCGGAATGTTGATGAGAAAAATCCAGGGCCAGCTGTGATTATCTGAAATGTATCCGCCGAGAATTGGGCCGCATATAGGAGCGACCAGTGTCGTCATGGACCAGACTGCCAGTGCCACGCCCTTCTTCTCCGGTGGGAACAGAGATAATAACAGCGCTTGCGAGCCGGGAATCATTGGTCCGGATACGGCACCCTGTAACACACGAAAAGCCACCAGTGATGAAAGGCTCCAGGCAACGCCGCAAAGAAATGAGGCGATGGTAAATAAAATCACCGAAACGACGAAGGTTCGCACCACCCCAAAGCGCATCATCAGCCAGCCTGTTAGCGGGACCGAAATACCGTTGGCCACCGCAAATGAGGTAATTACCCAAGTGCCTTGATTGGTCGATACCCCGAGGTTGCCGGCGATGGTTGGAATCGAGACATTGGCAATGGTGGTATCCAGAACCTGCATAAACGTGCCCAGCGCCAGGGCCGCAGCCACCAGCCATTGCGGCATGCTTGCTTGCGTGTTGCTTTGACTCACACTGATTACCCGCTTAATTTGCTGTTAACGTGGTGGTGGTATCACCACTGTTTTGCGCGATGATATTTGCGATCTTTTCTTCAACCGCGTCATCGTGTTCAGCGGACATTGGCAGTAGCTGCGCATGTTCGCGTACCTCTGTGGCGACAATGGAGCCGCTCACATCATGCAGGTCGACAGTGGCATGCATGGACAGACCAACACGCAGGGGGTGAGCTTTCAGTGTTTGTTGATCCAGTGCGATACGCACGGGAACCCGTTGCACAATCTTGATCCAGTTACCCGATGCATTTTGTGGTGGAAGCAGCGCGAACGCCGATCCGCTGCCGGCACCCAGACCGACGATTTTGCCGGGATACTCAACATCATTGCCATAGATGTCAGCATGAATCGCAACAGGCTGACCAACTCGCATGTTTTTAATCTGCACCTCTTTAAAATTCGCATCTACCCATACATCATCCAGTGATACCACCGCCATGAGGGGGCTGCCCGCTGCGATACGACTGCCGATTTGGACATTGCGACGAGCCACCACACCGCTGATTGGTGCACGGACTTCTGTGCGTTTTAAACTAAGAGCTGCCTGGCGCACTTGCGCGGCGGCGGCCCGCACCTGCGGATGGTTGGTGACGGAGGTGTTATCTATTTGGGCATTGGTGGTTTCCAGCTCTTCTTTGGTCGCTATCAGCGTGGCATCCAACTGTGCAACCTGGTCTTGAGCGTGTTGCAGCTCTTCGCTGGATACTCCACCGTCCCGGGCAGCCATTTGGCGCCGCTCAAGATCTTCCTGTGCACTTTTCAAAGACACTTGATTGGCCCGAATACTGGCTTCCAGACCTTTGGAACGGGAATACAGACCGCGTACCGAACGAACCGTGCGCGCCAACTCAGCTTCAGCCGCCTGCAGTGCAATTTCAGCGTCGGCGGGGTCCAGCTGCAGCAGCACCTGGCCCTGTTTCACGTGCTGGGTATCATCGACGTAGACTGCACTGACGGTACCGCCAATCTCAGTGGTGATTTGCACCATGTCTGCAGCGACATAGGCGTCATCGGTGCTTTCGAAATAGCGCGCGTGGAAAAAGAAGTACGCACTGTACACGCTGACACCGAGGATCACGACGGCCAGCAAAATCAGCAGGCGAAGATTGCGCGTGCGATTATTTGGGCTTTCCGCAGCGGGAGATGTTGAATGAGTGGTCATGATGAAACTCCTGAAGATGCATTAACCGCCTGGTTAATGGAAGAAGACTGTTGTGGGTCGAAACTGCCGCCGACGGTCAGCAACAAGGTCACTCGTGCGACGAGTGAATTGGACGTAATGGCTACGATATCGCGTTGGGCGGATAGCAGATTTTCTTCCGCGCGTAGCACGACCAATTGTGAGCTGAGTCCGGCCTGATAACGGCTTTGTGCGAGGCGATACGCCTCTTCAGCGGCGGCGAGGCGCAATTGCGCCTGGTTGAGTTGTTTGCTTAGCGATGCGGTTCGGCTGAGTTGGTTGGCAACATCGCGAATCGCTTTTAAGACGGTATCGTTGTAGCTGGCAATCGCATGATCGAGTTCCGCGGATGCGGTAAAGAAGCCCGCTTTTAATCGCTTGGCATCAAACAGGGGCAAATGCAGCGCGGGTCCAACGTTATAAATAGCACTGCCGGAATCAAATAAATTGTCCAGCCCTATCGACTGAAACCCGGCAAATGCAGTGAGATTAATGTCCGGATAAAACGCCGCTTTGGCTGACGCTTTTCCCGCGTTGGCAGCTTCAACTCGCAATTTGGCGGCAAGTATATCGGGACGGCGCGACAGCAGGTCTAATGGCAAGGCGTTTGGTAATGGCAGGCTTGCATCAATATTGACTTGTGGACGTGTGATATCGCGGTAGGCTTCAGCGCCCTGCCCGCTTAGTGCTGCCAGATTGTGAACCGCAATATCGCGCTGCAGTTCTGCCTGCAGACGTGCGGTGTGGGCTTGGGGCAAGGCTGCTTCTGCGGTTTTCAGTTCGACTTGCGTATCCAGACCAGCTTTGACACGGTTCTTGGTGATATCCAGTATTTTTTCGCGTTGTGTTTGAGATTTTTCAGCGATGTCGGCATAGGCATAGGCGCTGTACAGATCAACATAGGACTGTGCAATGGCACCCGAGATACTCAAACGTGCAGTGGCATGATCCAGCTCGGCGGCCAGTGCCAGCGCTTTCGCCTGTTTCAGTTGATTGGCATGACGACCCCAGAAGTCCAGGTCCCAACTCATGTTTGCACCCAGCTTTCCCATCCAGACACTATCACCACCAGCAACACCAAAACCTGCCTCCGCTGGTGGGTAGGTGAAATTTTCTGATAGACGCTGATAGTTGGCGTTGCCATCCAGACTGAATCCGGGTTGATGCGCTGCTGTGGAGGCCAGAATGCCCGCTTGTGCCGAACGAATACGTGTGAGGGCTTCGGCGAGACTGGGGTTATTGGCAAGAGATTCTGCCACCAGACGATTTAATTGCTGGTCACCAAATGCCTGCCACCAGCCCGCTTGGATACGCTGTGCTGGTTGGTTGGACAATCCAAGCTGCTGGTCAGAGTGGTGGCCGTCGAGCATGGCGGCGGTCTCTGGTGTATCCGGTGCGGACACGCAACCATTCAGCAGCAAGGTAGCGCTGATGGCTAGCCACAAACGTGACGGTTTTAAGGGGAAATTCATTTGTTCTCTCAAGAATTTTGCGATTGATTAAAGTCTTGCAAAGTGGATTTAAGTTTTTCCAGCAAGCGCATGAATTCAGAAAATTCCTCGCTGGAAAATGGCGTTAGCAAATCATTTAATTTGGTGACGACTTGCGGGGTCAGCTCGTTGACTTTGTCATTCCCGGCATCCGTGAGTTTTAGCTCAACCACACGGCGGTCTTCTTGGCTGCGTTGTCGAATGAGATAGCCCCGGTCCTCCAGCTGATCCAGCATGCGGGTAATGGCGCCGTTGTCGTGGAACATTCGACGGCACAGGTCACTCGCCGTCAATGCGGTGCCTTCCTGCAGTTTTAGCAACACGATCCATTGAATGAAGCTGACATCGTGGTCGGTAAAAACCTTGTCGGCAAAGTCGTGCATGAGGGAATGATTGATTTTGAGTAAATAGCCGAGGCTGCTTTGCGACGAAAATGTCGCCGGGTCATAGTGATTACTTGACATGGCAATATCTGCTTTTTCAATATTTGCTTTAACAATGTTTGCTTAGGCAGATATTAATCGGACAAAAAGCGATCGTCAAGCGGATGTTTTAATATGCCACTTATGTGAGAGCGCAGGAGGGAATACCAGAAAGCATGCAGGAAAAGGGTGGGAGAGCGGGAATTGCCGCAGCAAAGAGCGGTTAGATCCGCCCGCTGCGTTTAAGTGCGTAGTATTCGTTGACCAGCGCGATGTGTAGCTGAGATGGCTTATCATCGAGCACTATCGCACCCGATGCGACTAAGCGCTTGATGGCTTGTTGTCGTTCAAGATAAAACTGGTAGGCACTGCTGTAGCTCAATGCCTGATCGAAATTACGCACGGGTTCATCCAGTTTTTCTCCGACGGATTGCTCCTGCAAGCAGGCAATGATTACCAAGTGGTTACGTTGCAACAGTTGGTAAGCTGCGAGCAGATCTTCTTTGTCCTGTTCGTGGAAATTGGAAATGATGATCACCAGTGAACGCTTGCGGTGGCGATTCATCAGATTTTCTGCCGCGGTGAGATAGTCGCTGGTGGCAACACTGCTGTGGATGTCATACACCTGGTGTAAGAGTGTATTCAAGTTGTTCTTGCCCTTAATAGGATTTATCCAGCGATCGATACTGCCAAATGTCTGAAAGCCCACAGCATCACCCTGACGCAAGGCGACATAGGCTGTGAGCAGGAATGCATTGAGGCAGTGATCAAAGTGACTGAGTTCCCCGTCTTTGGTGCGCATCCTTCGACCATTGTCCAACAGAAAAATAATATCCTGATCGCGCTCGTCCTGAAATTCACGAGAGATGGGTTTCAACGCACGTGAGGTGGCTTTCCAGTCGACTTGGCGTAAAGCATCGCCGGGTCGAAATTCCCGCAACTGATGAAAGTCCAAGCCCTCCCCTCGACGCTGGTTGAGATGAATTCCAAGCTGGCCAACCTGTTGCCCGTGAGCGAGCAGTTCGAAATGCGAAATTGCGGAGAAATTGGGAAAAACCTTCACTTCCGTAGCGGCCAAATAGCGGTAGCGGTTGGACCAGAAACGCCAGGGGGTTTCGATCAAGCAATCAATTCCCTCGAAAATCACACTGCCGCGTTGCAGCGGGTGGACGACGTAAGAAAGGCTGACGCCTTCCTGCGGTTTAAGTGTGAGAGTGATCGGCAGACCCTCGACCCGCACTGCGTCATCGACCAGTTCAGTCAGGGTGATATGCAGTGTTTGCTCGGCGGTATTGCGTATTTTCAGTTCAATCAGATTGTCGGTACCGACGGATAGACCCGGCGGCAGTTGACGTTCAATCTGCAAAATATCATCGGCCGGACGCGAGAGAAATTCACGGTAAGTGATGACCGTGATAATGCCACCAAGCATCCACCAGAGCTTGCTTAATTCGCTGCCTGCGCCACTATCGCTATGCAGTATCAAGAGGTTTAACAGCAGCGCACTGACAAACCAGCCAAGGTAAGCAATCAGACAATATTTTGCTGGTCTCATAAACGCGGTGCGTCCACTTTTTCCAATAGGGTTTGCAGCATTTCATCGGCATCTACACCGTCGATTTCGGCATCGGCCGACAGTACTATCCGATGTCGCATGACCGGCAGTGCGACGGCTTTAATGTCATCTGGCAAGACAAAGTCACGTCCTTCCATGACGGCATTTACTTTGGCGCAACGCACCAGGGCAATCGAGGCGCGTGGTCCTGCACCTTGACGAATAGCGGTGGAGTTGCGTGTAGCGCGTACCAGACGAACCGCATAATCCACAACCTGCTCGTCGATCGTGATTTGGTTGATCGCGCTTTGCAGTTGTTGGACCTGCTCTGCATTCATCAGTGGCGATTGGTCTGTTTTCAGTGTGTCGTCAGTGGTATTCGAGGTAACCAGTTGTGTTAATTGCACTTCATGGGCTTCACTCGGGTAATCAATCAGGACCTTCATCAAAAAGCGATCCAACTCAGCTTCTGGCAAGGGGTAAGTGCCCTCTTGATCCAATGGGTTCTGAGTTGCCAGAACCATAAACGGTAAAGGAACGGGATGAGAGCGACCCTCTATTGTCACGCGCTTTTCCTGCATAACTTCGAGCAGAGCCGCCTGCGTTTTTGCCGGTGCTCGGTTGATTTCATCGGCCAATAAAATATTGGTGAATACCGGCCCCTGCCTCACACGGAACTTTCCTTCTTTCATGTCAAACAGAGCATGCCCGGTCACGTCGGAGGGCATTAAGTCGGGAGTGAACTGGATACGTTTAAATGTACCGGCAAAGGCGTTCGCCAATATCCGCACCAACAGCGTTTTACCTAGTCCAGGAACGCCTTCAAGCAAAACATGCCCACCTGCCAGCATGGTGATGATCACTTGTTTAACCACCTCTTCCTGACCAATTAACGCGAGGTTAATGCGTTCTGCCAGTGTGGCAAGCTGGGCCGAGGCCTCTGCCACCTTTCTTTGACCACTGTCTGGTGCCGCTGTAGCTGTGGCTGTGGCTGACACAGCGCTGTTATCTTCAGAACCTGTGTTTGGGTTCGGCGGTATATCAGTCATAAAGAATTCCTTAAAATTTGAAGTGCACGAATCATGTGGGTGAACTCATTTTCATTAAAGCGCATGTCGCCCTGCATGATTTTTTCAATTGTCGTGATGGGGAGATCACACATACTGGCCAGTTGTTGGTGCTGCTGTTTAGCCGACAGATCATTAAAATTTTGCCAGTGTCGCGTTGCCAGGCGTTTGACATCTGCGCGAATGTGTTGCAGTAAGTTTTGGCTGTCCTGGTGCTTCCAACGAAACTGTGCCAGAGCCATAAACTGTTCGCCGCGAGAGCGACGCGTGTTTTGAGTCAGCGAATAAACCGGGCCAAAACGGCGACTGTAATACACCAGAGCCAATATCAAAACTACCAGAAAACTGATCAATGCGTGAAAAAAGTGGCGGTAAATTAAAACATCCAGTGACGGCATGTATTTGCCATAGAGGAGCAGTGCACGATCATCGCGATTTACCAGCACGGTGAGAAAAAATGCATGATCAAAATGGGCGATGTTGTTACTTTGCCAGATATCAAAATCGGACAATATACTGATCATGCCTTCGCCGTAATGTGTCTGAGCAAAATGAATTCCTTCGTCATCGCCATCCCAATAAAAGGGTTTGATGTTCTGAGGATTCGGTAGAACGTCTTCGTTTTCAGGTTCGCTAAAAAATGCTTCGTGCTTTATAAAATTCTGCCACGGAAAATTAATATGCAGCGGGCCTTCGATACCTTCGAAAAGCAGTTCGACAATGAAAGTATCTTCTTTCTCTGGCTCAAGGTAAGCGTTGCATTCGGAGGTAAATGATTTGCACACCGGTACTTCTTCTTCCTTAAAGTCTTCATCACTTATCGCTCTATCTCGCTTTCTCAGAATTTCTTCATTCTGTTCGCGCAAGCGATCTGCCAGACTTTTTTCCTCTTCGGCGGCTGCTTCTTTCTGGTTTTTATTATTGCTTTTATCGTCGTCTTCATTGTCTTCTTCATAGTCGTCTTCATCCCAAAAAGACCAACTTTGACTAAAGCCCAAATCACTTAAAATTGCAGGCTCAGTAATATCCCCGATGCCGACAATCAGATGCCCCCCCGCTTCAATCCAGGATAAAATTTCACGCTGCTGACTGGGGAGGCGAATGTAATTGGTATCGGGAATCAGCAGGGTGTTATATCCCGCAAGCTGTGAAGACTGGCTAAAGTGCGTAACACTTTCAATTGCCGTGCCGCGCGCGTCCAAAAACTGATGTAGGGCAAGATAGGGATTGCGTTGCGCTTGTTCACTCCAGCCGTAATCAACACGCTCCTCGTATTGTTCCAGGTTCTGGTAAATTAACCAGCCCAACAGCACCACTGCGATGATGAGCAAGAGTTTTAGAGCATTATTGCGCATGATGAAAAACCTCCTCCCAGGACTGACACAGGTGGATAAAGGTTTCTGCTGAGCACTCGCGGTGGGCGTAAGCAACCGCTTGCCACTGTCGGGTTAATGGCCAAAAGTAAGACGTGATTTCTGCCTTGCCCTGTTGTTCGACAATTTCGGCACATTCCTTTTCTGTGTTGCCTTCATGGAAAGGAAATTTATATTCATGCAGCAGTTTAATAATGGAAGAGCGCAACAGAATTCCCAGTGCCTGACGGTGGTCTCCCTCTTGCCAGGATAGTTTTGCACTATCCAATACATTTTCCGGCAGACTTTCTTCTGTGACATCCAAACCGAACATCACTTTTGGTGGTATGACTTCCACTTCCTCCTGCGGTGTTCGCATTGTAAAGGCACGACGAATCAGGTGGCGGAAGCGCAGAATGAGAAACAGAGTCAAGCCAATCACCGCCAGCCATAACAGCAGCTCAATCAATTTTGCACCGCTGCGGAAAAAATCTGCCAGCCAACTGAACATACTGCCGTGGCGGTCGAGCCAGTCGGCAAAATTGATTAACCATTCCGGAATAGTGTCTTCGCCCTCTGGACTTTTTTCTTCCGTGGGGTCTTTAAGGCGCCATCCTTTTTCAAGTTGAATATCGCGGTAATCTTCTCCTTTGAGAATCGCGATAATATCCTCTCGTGCCTGTTTAGCTGCGACTGAGGGGTTGTGATAATCTGTCGTTGCCGTATCAGCCTGTTCGTCAGTCGGCGCCGGTGAATTGAGTGCTTCATAAGACATCGGCTGGATGTCCGTATTTATTGTCTGTGCAGTTTCCGTTTTTGCTGTTTCTGCGTCGGGGGTGTTGGCAAAAGACTCCGGCGGTAATGCAGCGCTGATACCCAGGCAAGCCAGCAGGGTAATTGCCGTTGCACTGGATGATAATCTGGCATTGCGTTTCTGTCTGCGCTCAACCAGATCTCGAAAACAGATTTCAATATCCCAGCCTTCTAGATCAATACGACGTTGTAAGTACAGTGAAAAACCCGCGCAAACATAAAACGGCGCTACCAGTGTCATCGCCACCATCCAGACAATGTAGTAAAGGTAGTCAACCAGGTTGGAGCGATTCTCAAACCATTCGGCCCAGTTAAACTGAACTCCTTGCGGCACCAGCATAAAAAAAGCAGCGATAAAACCGAATATCAGAAAAGCTTCAATGTTCGCGCCGGTAATCAGTGACCAGGTGGCGCCATTGCTCAGGCGCCGATGCAATACGGTTAATCGCTTGCGCCGGACCTTGCCTTTTAATTGTTCCAGTAAAGTAACCGGCATATCAAAACTGCGCGTGGGTGAAAATCGTCGCAGCGTCAGCCACCACAGTAAATCCGTTTTAATAATGTGCCAGTAATTTCTGGCCACGTGGCGCAGAGAAACAGTATCGGCAAATATCTCTCGGCTGATGATATACAGCTGAGCTCGTTCCCACACAGGTTTGAGCCACCAGGTAATGGCGGCGGATAACAAGGGGATATCCCAAAACAAAATGGAGAAAAACGCAAAGCAAAGGAATGCGGGAATAGCTCCGGCAAAAAATAATTTCCAGTACGCTGTTTTCGCAATGACAAAGCCCAGGTCAATCGCTTGCCAGGCATTTCGCGGTTTGGCGACGGCTTTAAATTGACTGAGTTGCATAGCGATGTCGACCAGCGAAAAGAATATAGGCCACCACGAGGAGCCAAAACACAGAACCTACCCCATATTTGACGGCGATGGGTAAGGTAGAACTGGAAGACCAAAAGGCTTCCAAAAACGCGGCAATCAGCAGCATCACGGTGGAACCGTAAATAATGACAATCGCCTCCTGCGCCGCGACTTTAAGAGAACTGAGCCTGCTTAAATTTCCTGGAGAAATGAGCGACCAGCCGAGCTTTAAACCGGCAGCCCCAGCCAGTGCAATGGCGGTGAGTTCAAATGCGCCGTGGCCAATGACAAAGGGAAAAAATGTTTCGGTAAAGCCCACTTGGGTGATATGCCCGGCAATCGCACCCATAAAAATGCCGTTGTACACGAGGAAAAAAATACTACCGAGACCAAGTGCCACACCGCCAGCAAATGTTTGAAAGCTGATGCTGATATTGTGCTGAATGTAGTAACAGAACATGTAGATATCCGTATCTGATTCCCGTTTTCGACCAAAGGTTTTGGCGTCCGGCTCATACATTTGCTCGAACTCTTTAACCTGTTCATACGGTAAGAGGCTGTAAATCACTTCATCGGAAGTAAGGCAGAGATAAAAAAATAAAAAACCAGGTAACACAAAAAGTGCCAGTGCAAGCCAGACAAAGCGAGCATTTGCGCGCAGCGTTTGTGGGAAACCAAAAAACAGATAGTAGAGAAATTTTGCCTGATAGCGTGGCAAGTCACCATAAAACCGTTCGTGTCCCAAGACCACCAACTGATTTAAACGGTGGATCAATCCAGCGCTATATCGGCGTTGCTTGGCAATCGCCAACTGGTGACTGATGTTGCGGTAGAGTTCGGGAAATGCACTAAATTCCTGATGCTGTTTTGTATCCTTGCCAGTGGTTTCCAGCAGGCTTTGAAATGTATCCCATTGCTGGCTGTAGTGATTTTCAAAATCTTGTTGCTTCATGCTTATCGTGCCCCTAACAGCCAGGCGCCAATGCCACGCAAATGTTCAAGGATGGTTTGAGGCTTTTTATCCATAGTCTGCTCCAAAATACTGGCCAGTTCCTGCTGTCGGTCGTCACTCAAGGTTTGATGACGAAGTGTAAATTCGACGATGGCGGTCTGTTCTCTTTCATTTAATTCAAAAGGTGGTGGCACCGGTGTACTTTTGGGAATGGAGTGGCTTTGTTCGTTGTCTGTTTTGTGAATGACCAGCGTGCCGGCCGCAATATCGCCGAGGCGTTGAAATTGCGGGTGAGCCGCCATGCTGAAAAGTCCCAATAGATAAGCGAAGGGTAAAAAGTCCGCTGCGCGCAGCAGGTTGCGAATAATCGAAGTGCCCCAGTTAACGGGAGTCAGGTCATCATTGACTACCATGATGCCCATGGCTTTTTTCCCTGGCGTTTGACCGTGGCGCTTTACCTCGAATAACACCGGGTAAAACCATTCGATAAGAAAAAATGCCAGTAACCAGATTCCGCTGCCAATTTTGCTACCGAAAATTCCGAGCCCAATCAAGCAAAGCACCAGGGCCAGCAGACGCCAGGCAAAATCAATAGTGAATGCCAGTACGCGCACCACGGGGCCTGCCAGTTCAACTTGCAGATCGACGCCTTCAGGGGTCTCCAGTGAATAGCTGATATCACAACGAGATGGATGGGGATTCAAACGTGAAAAAAACCTTATGCTTTATGCCGCAAGAGAAAAAAATGCGGTCTGCCAATAATCATTATTCTGTTTCAATAGTACTATTTTCGACACCGAATATATTCCGATACAGGATGCCCATGGTGATGCTCATCCATGGAATGGCCCAGATTAAACCAATAAACAACGGCAAAGAGGAAATCGCGAAAACGAACATCACAGTGATAAAAATAGCAAAGATAGTGAACCAGCGCTTGGTCACCGCTTTGCGAGACGCTTCTAATGCCTGCCAGGGACTGAGGTTTTTCTCGACCACCAACGGCATAGCGAAAACATACGCAATACTCAAATAGATACCGGGAAGAACAAAAAGGAGAAAACCAAGGGTTAGCATGAGATATAACAGCAGCATGGTAAAAAACAAGGGAACAATTTTGCCGTAATAATCAAAGATGGATGTAGCGCGAATGGAGCTGTCCGCTGCGCGACGGATAGCAATAATCATTAAGCCTGCCGTCAAAGGTGTGGTGATAGCAATAACCAGTACCTGACTCAATAGTGCGGAAGCTAATGGAAAGCTTGCGCCTATTGCCATGGTGAGGATAAATCCGGAAGAAAAACCGACGGCCAAATTAGTGATAAAGAATAACAGTACGGCCAGCCAGATGGTTCCTTTTGCGCCTTGAACTTTGTGCCAGGCTTCGGCTAACACGTCACGGTAATTCAGGGTGTAATCCCCTGCTATTCCTTTTTCCAGTGTGCTGAATTCGCTACCCGCAACATCCTGGGTGAGTTCAGCGTCGGGGGCTGCATAAATATTACTCATAACTTCTCCTTGTGAATATGAATTCTTAACAGCGGCATAAATAGTACTCCAGCCTTTCAGATGATTAAAGTCTTTACTGGTTCTGCTGACGATAGGGAGCATGTGGAAGGGCGATTGAGACGGTGAATTTTGTCCTTGGGCTCACTGTGTCATGGCCACGGGCTGCCAGCAGTGGTCGGTGGCTTTTGCACTGTCAAAAGGCATTTTGCATGAAAAGTATGCAAGTTATGCCATGTTGTTGCGCGCCGTCGGGCGTTATTTTAGATGACAGAGACTTATTCCAAATTGATAACACCATGGGCCGAATGAATGTGATAAAACGCACATAGAGTGGATGCGATTTCTCTTAACATTAGCGCCATAACGCTATAAAACCAGCGCTTGTTCATCGGTCAACGTCACGCTCAAATACCCGGCCAATTCGCTTTCAGGCATGTAATTACGCGGCTTTCGCTGTTTTAACCTGCTAAAAAAGCCGGCCAATAAAACTACAAATACATGATAACTTTTAACCACCACAAAAAGGTGTTCCCCATGAACCTGGTTAAATATACCCTCGCCTCTCTGATTTTCGTTTTTTCTCAATTCTGTGCAGCTCAGTATTTTGTTGCTCCTTTTAGCACTTTGCCAGACCCTAACATTGTCCATCACGATGGCTGGTACTACTACATGGGTACCGGCGGCAATGGTATTAAAATGAAACGTGCTAAAACCCTGGAAGGTTTGAAAAGCACACCGCTTAGTATGATTTTCTCCTCAGCTAACGGTGGCCCCTGTTGTGATTACTGGGCACCCGAACTGCATCGTGTGAATAACACCTGGTACATTTACTACACCGCAAATACGGGAGCCACCATTGGTCAGCAACGTATGTGGGTGATTGAAAATACCTCCAATAATCCGATGGAAGGTACCTGGGTAAATCGCGGTCGGGTGTTTGATCCTGCCAATGATTTCTGGGCTATTGATGCCACGGTATTCCAGCTCAATGGCCAGCTGTATTACGTATATTCCGGTGTGGCACGACCCGAAGATGGGGATAAGCCACAGCGCCTTTATATTACCCGAATGAGCAACCCCTGGACGATCTCCGGCAATCGGGTGCTGTTATCCAGCCCGGAATTTGCGTGGGAGACAGACGGTCTGGTCAATGAAGGTCCTGCCATGTTGCAAGCCAACGGGAAAACATTTCTGACCTATTCTGGCAGTGGTTGCTGGACCTCCAACTATGCCCTGGGCATGCTGTGGATAGATGACTGGGAAGATCCAATGAATCCGGCTTCCTGGCAAAAACTCAACTATGCTGTTTTCTCCAAAGATCCGAGTAAGGATGTATACGCGCCTGGGCATCACTCGTTTTTCAAATCTCCCGATGGCAGTGAAGTGTGGATGACCTATCACGCCACGCCGAAAAGTGCCGGTGCCTGTGATAACAGTCGGACCACCCATGCCAAGCGAATTGATTTTGATGGCAATGGCTTCCCGGTATTCGGTTCCCCGGTGAGTACAGGCCAGCGTCTGGCACCTCCATCAGGCGAGCCAGCCATCCCTTTTCACGGTACGGTGATCAATGGGCTTTATAAAATCCAGGCGGCCAGTTCAACTCGACCGCTGGATGTCAGTGGGTGTTCACCTCTGCCGCAATCCAATGTCCAACAGTGGCAGTCCTATGATAACGACTGTCAGAAGTGGCACATCCAGGCAACACCGGACGGACACTATTCCATCATCTCCAAACGCGGTGGATTGGTGATGGATGTGCAGAACTGTTCCTCGGAGAATGCAGCAAATGTGCAAATGTATAACCCCAATGCGGCAGATTGCCAGAAGTGGGATATTCTGCCGAATGACGATGGCACTTATCGTATCGCGTCGGTGACTTCCGGCAAGGTACTGGATATTCAATTCGGGGATGACGTCAATGGCGCGAACCTGCAGGTTTATGAATACCTGGGGAATCCTCAGCAACATTTCCACCTGCAGTTGCTGGACGCCGGCCCACGTATCGCCGATGGGTACTACCAGGTTATTTCCAAGCGCAGCAACATGGCTTTGAACAGTGAAAACTGCAATATGGCTGCTGGTGCTAATGTTGTGCAAAGTCCACAAGACAGCAACAGTGCCTGTCAGAAATGGTATGTGGCGGATGCTGGAGAAGGGTTTTACACGCTTACCAACAATGCCAGTGGAAAAGCACTCGATGTGCCCAATTGCGCAACGGAGCCCGGTACCAACGTAGCGCAGTGGGATGTGTATAACAATGACTGTCAGAAATTCAGCTTTGTTCACGTCAGAGATGGCTGGTACACCATGATCGCCCGTTCCAGCGGATTAGCTGTTGATGTTGCGGGCTGTTCAGCTTCGGCGAATCAAAATATCGCGCTGTGGACTAACTGGCAGGGTGACTGTCAGTTATGGCGTTTCGCTGCCGTACAGCCTGGTGGCACAACCTCCAGCAGTTCCTCTAGCAGTTCGTCCAGTAGCTCCTCTAGCAGTTCATCCAGCAGCTCGTCTTCCAGTTCAAGCTCTGGTGGTGTAGATATTACGGATTTGGGAGGCAGTATCAGCGCTCAATATTCGGATTCCCCTGCCGGTGAAGCATTTGCCAACCTTATTGATAACAATGTGAACACCAAGTACCTGACTTTCCATGCGTCTGCCTGGGTTCAGTATCAAGCCCCGGCCTCTTATGTGGTTAACAGTTACAGCCTTAGTTCCGCCAACGATGCGGTAGAGCGTGACCCTTTGAGTTGGACCCTGCAAGGCTCGAACAATGGCAGCAACTGGACCACGATTGACTCGCGCGACGGAGAGGATTTTGCTGAGCGTTTCGAAACCCGCTTGTTTACCTTTAACAATTCACTGAGCTTCAATCAATACCGTTTGAATTTAAACAATAACAGCGGAACAATTTTACAGCTGGCTGAAATCGAGTTATTCGGCACGGTTGGGGGTGGTACATCTTCATCCAGCAGCAGTTCTTCGAGTAGCACCTCAAGTAGTTCGTCAAGCAGCTCATCAAGTAGTTCGTCAAGTAGCTCGTCAAGTAGCTCGTCAAGTAGCTCGTCCAGTAGCAGTTCTTCAAGTTCCAGTGGCGGCAATTGTTCGGCTCCGCAGTATGTGGATGGTGCGGCCTACAGCGATGGCGACATAGTGCAGAATCTTGGGCACCGGTACCAGTGTCTCGTGGGAGGCTGGTGTACGGTTGGTGGGCCTTATGCGCCTGGAGACGGTTGGGCCTGGACCTATGCCTGGACCGATTTGGGCAATTGCAACTGATCTTGTAAAGACAAAAAAATAGCTGGTTTGACCAGCTATTTTTTTTAGGTAGAGAACATGGATGAGGCTGAGTTCATCGTACATCGCTACTCGATACTTAGGTTTTTTCGCTGGGCGGCGGCTTCACCAGAGCGCTCGCCGATAAGGTGCAAACCTTTGGTGGCCGGTGCGATGCAGTAGCAGTTTCGGCCATTGTTTTTGGCTTCATACAAAGCTGTATCCGCAGCCTTTATCCATTCATCCACACCTTGTAAGTGTTGCGTAAACTCGGCGATTCCAAGACTGACTGTACACTGTACATTGATATTGCCCTGCCCGATGGATTCGCTGGCAATCAGAATGCGCAAACGCTCAGCGATTTTCTTGCTGTCATTCACCGTAATATCCGGCAACACGATGCAAAACTCTTCACCACCAAAACGTCCAATAATGTCGATGTTACGCAACTGTCGATTCAATACCTCGCTCACGCGTCGAATTACATCATCACCCACATCGTGACCATAGGTATCATTGATATTTTTAAAATGATCAATGTCCAGCATGATTAACACCGCATGTTTACGATTGCGTTCACAGCGTTCGAATTCTTCTACCGCGCGTAACTGCCAATAGGTGCGGTTGTATAAGCCGGTCAGTCCATCGGTACGGCTCAACTTACGCAATTGTAATTTTTGCTCGTGAATGCGCGTAGCAAACCGGTAGCTGTAAAGCCCGATTGCCAGTGGGTAAATGGCTAACATCGGCAGACAGGCAATCGTGACAGCAACACTGTTCTGCCACTGTGGATGCCAGCCAAAAACCCAGGTACCGGCAAAAATCCCGAGCACCTGCATGATTAAACCGCGGCTGAAAAGCGGTAATCCGCCGGAGGAAATATTGTTCAGCGCAACCATGGTCATCAAAATGGCACTGGGCACTAAATGGAATTTCATCGCGGCAACGCCAATACCGCAACAGAAGGCATCAATCAGTAAGTGATTCTGCCCCATTCGCAGTGAGTCGTTGTAAATGGAACTCCACAGATATGCCAGATGTGGCCACACTAGAAAATAACCGCCAAAGGCCAGCCAGACCCAAAGTGGTTGCTGCAATTCATAAAACGCTGGAATAAAAGCGATACCGGCCAGAATCAGACCGATGGTGCGCGAGGCATGAATACGCCGTGCAAAGCCAATTTTATTTCTTTTTCGTTCTCCGCCCGACATAGCTCGACCTAGGAAGGTTGCTGATTCGATTGTGATTTACTGCTGTCTTTTCCTGGGTTGGAAGAGACGACACGCAGTGTTTTGTTTGGCGAATAACAGCAAAAACAGTTACGCCCACGGTCTTTGGCTTCGTACAAGGCTTCATCAGCGGCGTTGACCCAGTCTTCAAAGCTGTCAAAGTCATGACTGAATTCCGCAATACCCAAACTTAATGTGGCAGTTACTGGAATATTTTCATCTTCCAGGTCGTTGGCGACAGATAAGCGCAGACGCTCCGCTACTTCTTTGCCAGTCGCCATGTCCGAATCCGGCAACACGATGGCAAATTCTTCACCGCCGAAGCGTCCGATCAAGTCTATATTGCGTAACTGGCGCTGCATAATTTCTGCAACGCGATGAATAACATCGTCCCCAGTGGTATGACCGTAGGTATCATTAATTGCTTTGAAGTGGTCGATGTCGGCCATAATCAACAACGCTGAATGGATTTTGCGATGGCAGCGATTAAATTCTTCCAGGGCGCGCGATTGCCAGTAGCGTCGATTGTATAAACCTGTGAGGCCATCAGTGCGGCTCAGCTTACGCAGACGATTTTTCTGAGTGTGCAGACTCAAAGCAAACTGGAACGTCATTGCGCCTACGGCAAGCGGGTGGATCACCAGGAAAGGAAAGCTGGCAAGCATCACTCGCAGGCTGCTCTCGAGATAGAGATCAACCCCCAGCAGGGCGCTGAATAAGCCAATGCTCAACAGTTTGACGGCCAGACCGATAATAAACAGACGTATACCACCTGAGGCCATGTTGTTCATCGCCAGCATGGTCAGCACCACCACTGTAGGTACCAGATTAAAGCCCATGGCCACAGCCCACAGGCCCCCACAAAAAGAGTCAAACAGCATCTGGCGCTGGCCGGTAATAAAGGAATCGCGAATATTGGAGGCCCAGAAATAGGCGATATGTGGCCAGATAAACGAATAAATCACCAGGCTTACCCACAACCAAATTGGGGCATGAATCTCTTGAAAAACGGCTCCAACAGCGAGAAAACCCAGCGCTAGCCCGATAAGACGCGCGGGGTAAGAACGTCGCGCAAATCGACCTCCTTGTTGTGATAAGAACCGGGATGTGGGCACTGAACTTCTGTCCTCAGGCATGTGATGAACTAATTTTGTACATCATTAACCATAGGTTCTGCGCTCTGATTGTTCAAATATAAAACGGATAAAATGTTAACTATTGCGACAAACCGGGTTTATTCGCGCCGGCTTCAGTTATAAAACACCACTGTCTTAGAATTAATCAGAATTCCAGTGCAGAACTCTACCCATTGTTTGACTGGTGGGCCTGACGAAAATCACTCGGTGTTTGATTGACCAGTCGTTTGAAGAAGCGATGAAATGCAGATTGGCTGTTAAATCCGGATAAATAGACAATTTCCAGTATGGTCTGGTGCTTATGCTCGGTAGACACCAACAGGCGTTTAGCCTCTTCCACCCGATACTTATTAATGAATTCGAAGAAATTGGAATGATAGTGGTGATTGATCACATGGGAAACGTGCTTGGGGTTACTGGCAATCACCTTGGCAAAACGCTCCAGATTCAGATCGCTTTCCAGATAAATCTTGTTGGCAATCGCCTCCTCTACCTGCGTGATAATGGCTTCGCTTTTATCGTCGGGCAGCACGGTGGTTTTGCTTTCTGCCAGATGGACGGATTGGCGTGCGTTGATAAAGCCAAAAGCCAGCAGCGTATTCACTATCAGAGCTGCGAGGTAGTTGTTGATGATACCCAGGGAGTCCTGCACGGCGTAGGACAAATACGGGTTGATTACGTGGCCCAGCGCAGACCAGCTCCAGTAGATAAAAAAGCCGAATAGCACAATTGTGGCAAGATGATTCTCCATCTTGGGGATGGAAGAGTATATGTGCTTGATTTGGCGTCGGACTCTGACTTCAAACACTATGCAGGCGATGACATAGGCCAGTGGTGCACATTTTATGATGCTCCAAACAAGGTCGGCGGCCATAGCCTGATGACCAAGCAAGTCGGGGTTAGGCAGGAAATTCAACGGAATTAAATCAAATGACAAAATAAGCAGGATCACCAGAGCAAGTGGTGTAATATGCGCAAACATCAGCGGCTTAAACACCAGCGGCCGCGAGAGCGAAACAAAATAAAAATAGAGCGCAGGGCCCTGCAGCATGACGCAGGTGGCAAACAGCAGAGGAATGAAAACCGTGCTGTGAACAGCCAGACCTTGCAGCCCGGGACTCCACAACATTAAATTGCCGAAAATCTGGCCGGCCAATAATAAAAACAACACCGCCAGTAAGTGACGACTTTGCCGTTGCCGTGATGGGACAAGCCATAACGCCAGAGCGATAAAGATGGCTTCCACCACAGTGAGCACGATAAAGACATCGTGCAAATTCAACACTAAAGATTTCATGCAAAGAGTCCGTTTAACGTGCGCCCAAGGCGTGGAACGGAGGAGAATAAATCGAGGCGGAAGTATATAAGCTCGTCTCGCTCTTTGCACTGTTAGAACGCCTGGTCATATTCTGGCGCAATTTAAGGTACGCCTCATTCTATTTTAGGCTTACCCTGCCTGTTTTTAACGGCATTTTGTGCCATGAAGAAAGTGGGACTACGCTAAAACGTCGCACTTTAGCGAAAAACAGACAATTTAATTATTTTATAAGTATTTGAAAAATAAAGAATTATTATAAAAAATGACAGTCGCTTTCCGCTTTGGCTGGAAGTGAGTGGAGGCGTCACTTAAGGGTGCACAATAATAGACCGCTAAGTATGGGCGAATTAACGCCAGGAGATGAAAGAAAGGGTAATAAACAATGAAAATAAAACATCGACGATTCTTGGGTGGGAGTCTTCCTGCCAAACAACTCACACCAAAACCATTCAAACTCGGCTGTTTAGCGTTGATCGCAGCAGTAGGATTACAAGGCTGTGGTGCTAATGTGAATGAAGTTATCTCACGTACGGAAGAGACCTCTCTTACCGTCCACCCTGACACTTGGCCGGCTGTGGAAAGCGCAGTCAAACGCGATGAGCAAATTGAAAAGCGCGTGGCGGATCTACTTGGTCGCATGACCGTTGAGGAAAAAGTGGGCCAGATGATTCAGGCGGAAATTAACTCCGTGACCCCTGAAGAAGTGAAGAAATACAACCTTGGTTCGGTGTTAAACGGGGGTGGCTCCTGGCCCGGTAAGAACAAATATGCCACAGCGCAAGACTGGGCGGCGCTGGCAGATGCCTTTTATGACGCGTCCACCGATACCAGCGATGGCGGTGTGGGTGTGCCCATTATCTGGGGCTCCGATGCGGTTCACGGTCACAACAATGTCATGGGCGCAACTATCTATCCGCACAACATTGGTCTGGGCGCGGCGCGTGATCCAGAGTTGATGAGAAAAATTGCTACTGCAACGGCGTTGGAAGTTGCCGCAACCGGCTTGGACTGGACATTCGCACCCACGCTTGCCGTGGTGAGAGACGACCGCTGGGGTCGCAGTTATGAGGGGTATTCCGAGTCTCCCGAAATTGTCGCAAGTTATGCTGGCCCTGTGGTCGAAGGCGTACAGGGCGTGCCAGGCACAGACAGCTTCATGAACAAGTCGCACCTGTTGGCCAATGCCAAACACTTCGTCGGTGATGGTGGCACATACCTGGGGAAAGATCAGGGCGATAACCTGGCCAGTGAAGCGGAGTTGCGAGATATTCATGCAGCGGGATATGTCACAGCTTTACAATCGGGTGCACAAATCGTGATGACCTCTTTCTCCAGTTGGAAAGGCATGAAAATGCATGGTCACAAAGGTCTGGTGACGGATGTATTAAAAGAGCGTATGGGGTTTGACGGCTTTGTCGTCAGTGACTGGAACGCGCATGCGCAAGTCCCAGGCTGTAACCTGAACTCCTGCCCGGCAGCTATTATTGCCGGTATCGATATGATCATGGTGCCGGAAAACTGGAAAAAGCTGTATCACAATACTGTGAAAGAAGTGAATGCCGGTGTGATTCCCATGTCGCGTATTGATGACGCTGTGACTCGCATTCTGCGTGTTAAAGCGCGTTCTGGTTTGCTGGATAAACCCAAGCCTTCCGCGCGTGAGTTTAGTGGTCAGCAAAACCTTCTGGGTTCTGCGGAACACCGTGCGATTGCCCGCGAAGCTGTTCGTAAATCCATTGTACTGTTGAAAAACAATGAGCAATTGCTGCCATTAAATCCCAAGCAGAATATTCTTGTTCTGGGTGACGGTGCCAATGATATCGGCAAACAGTGCGGTGGCTGGACAATCAGCTGGCAAGGAACGGGTAACACTAACAGTGATTTTCCCAATGGCGTGTCCATCTATCAGGCTTTACAACAACAGGTTGAGCAAGCTGGTGGCAACATCGAATTGATGGACAGTAAATCCTTAAGCTACAACGCTAAGCCGGATGTGGCGGTTATGGTGTACGGCGAGAACCCATACGCCGAATTCCAGGGCGATCGTAAAAGCCTGGTATATCAGGACCATAAAAACACCAACCTGAAATTATTACAGGAGCTCAAAGCGCAAAACATTCCTGTTGTGTCAGTTTTCCTTTCTGGGCGTCCTCTCTGGGTGAATCCCTATTTAAACCTGTCACAAAGTTTTGTTGCCGCATTCTTGCCCGGTAGTGAAGGCAGTGGTGTTGCGGATGTGTTGCTGCGAGATGCGCAAGGCAAAATTCAGCATGACTTTACCGGACGTCTGTCATTTTCCTGGTTGAAAAATACTGACCAGTTCATTCTCAACCATGACCAACGTCCATATGACCCGCTGTTTGCCTACGGTTACGGCTTGAGCTACAACGACAGCACCACAGTCGGTATGCTCAGTGAAGACATTGATGCAGAATCCATGCTGGCCGCTGAAACAGAAATTCTATTCAGTGAAGGTCGGGCGTATATGCCATGGGTGCTGTACATCCAGGACGATAACGCAACACCGCAATCGGTCAGCGGAGGGATGGAAACGGTGAGTGACAGTAGCACCATCAGCGCACGTCTGAGCGACCGTAATCGTCAGGGCGACAGTGTGACATTTAACTGGTTAAAACCAGGCAAAGCTTCCGTGTTGCTGGCATCGACTGAAACTCACGATTTCAGTGATGAGAACAAAGCCATCAGTTTGCAGTTAAAGCTAACGCAAAAGCCGAAAGGCGACGTCAGCATGCTGATCGACTGTGGTGAAAACTGCGAGCGTGAAATTGCCATGAATGCGTATCTTGATGCGCTGCCAAAAGATAAATGGATCGAAGTTAATCTGCCTTTGAGCTGTTTTGCTGACGCCGGCGGAAAGCTCAACGCAGTAGAAGCCCTGCGTATTGTCAGCACGGGCCCACTGTCGTTCAATTTGTATGATTGGCGAGTCAAAGCGCTGACCGAAGAGATCAAATGTAGCCAGTAACGGCGCAGATAGTCTTCATATAGACTCCTTTGAGACACCACCCCGGCCATGCTTAAGCAGGCCGGGGTTTTTTATGTCTGGGAATAAACGTTCATGAAATGTCGATTAAACGAACTAATTTTTGAGGGAAGGTCATTCTGCGGTGTTTAAGACTCTGACACAGTATAACGACGCTCTTGATGGCAGATGATGCTTTTTGAAGCGTTCGTTAGTTGCTATTTTTGAACTAACTTTACCTGAATGGTGTTCGCTACGTTTGTAAACATCACGATATCCATGCATTTATGATCTGCTCTCGAAGGAAAAGTTTTACAAAGGAGTCTTCCATGTATCGCATTCTTGCGTCCCTATTCTTCCTATTGCTTGTTCAGACCGGATTCGCTGCTGAGGCACGCGATGATTTTGATCTCGATGATGATGGCTTGATTGAAATTAACGACTGGCAGGACATGAATGAAATTCGAAATAACCTTTACGGTACCAGCTTATATGGTGAAAGTGCTGGCTGCCCGGTGGATGGTTGTCACGGCTTTGAATTAACCACGGATTTAAATTTTGATAGCAACAATGATGGGCTGATCAATGCCCTGGATGCGCACTGGAATAACGGTTTGGGTTGGGAGCCGATTGGCAAATACAACGATCCTTTTGCTGCCGAATTTCACGGTAATGGCTATGTGATTAGAAACCTTTATATTCATCGCTCAACCTCTTACACCGGTTTATTTGGCAGCATTCTTGAGGCTAAAATTCATCAGCTGGGCCTGGTTGGAGGTTTAACTTTCATCAAAGGCTTTGATTATGTCGGTGCGTTTGCCGGTAAGATGGAAAATAGTGAAATTCAGCAGGTCTATCTCCTTGGCGAAGTAGAATCAGAACGAAGTGCAGGGGGAATTGTTGGAGGTGAATCGGGAACGCAGGATCGTATCTCTAACGCCTTTGTCGTAGGTTCCGTGCAGTCAGCTCAACGATATAATGTCGGGAGCGTCGGTGGTCAATTTCCTGCCAGTCAGCTTTCATTTATTTTAACGCTTACAAATAAATCAACGTTCTCGGGTAATTCCGGTAATGCCGGTTCGCCAAACAGTTATTCAGTAATTAAAAGCAGCACATCATCCAGCTCATCAAGCTCCTCGTCGAGCTCTTCCAGTTCATCTGGGGGCTCAACAACACTTTCAGTCGAACAATTGCGATGCCCTACTGCGGCAGATAACAACACCTGTGCTAACAGCCTGCTTTATCTGGAGTGGGGCGAAGAACTCGATGAACAGGATCAGCCCATCTGGCATTTTGGTACAGAAGAACAACTGCCAGGATTGGTGATGAACAATCGGATTCATCGTGACAACGATTTGGATTTTATGCCGGACTTTCTCGATGATTTTCCTGAGAATCCTGCGGCCTCTGTGGATACTGACCATGACGGCTATCCGGATTACTGGAACAATGATTGTGATGAAGTCTGTCAACTAAACAGTGGGCTGCATTTGGATCAGCTACCCAATAATCCTGCAGCCTCTCTTGATTTGGATCTGGACGGTCTTGCTGACGAATGGAATGCGAGTTGCGATTCGGCTTGTCAATCGGCATCGGGTTTACAGCTTGACACAATGCTAAATGATTCCGATAACGATGGTTTGAATAATATTCTTGATACGGATGATAACGGAGATGGTGTAGAGGATGTGGATCATGATTCGGATGGTTTAATTGATATCGCCACATTGCAGGAGTTGAATGCTATTCGATTCAATTTAGCGGGTCTTTCATTTAAGACAGATGAAAACAGTTTAGGGGATGCTACCGGTTGTCCCATGGGAATTGTCCATGGCCGATATCAGCCCAGGTGCCACGGCTATGAGTTGGTCAACGACATTGATTTTGACTCCAGTGGCAACGGTCGAATGGATGAGAATGATGTGTACTGGAACGAGGGTAAAGGCTGGGACCCAATTGGGGAAATCGACACCTACGCTGAACCGTTTACCGGAGATTTTAATGGGAATGGTTTTGCGATACAGAATTTATATATTTATCGTCCCGATGAAAATTACATTGGATTATTTTCCAGTGTTGAAAATTCGTCCTTAAAAAACATTGTGATATCTGGCAGCGGCATGTCAATTCAGGGCGGCGCCTATGTCGGCGGATTGAGTGGCACTGCAAAAGAAGTGAATATTTCGCAAGCTCATGTAGGAGGCAAAGTAAGCGGGAATAGAGTTGTGGGTGGCCTTTTAGGTCGTGGTACTTCTACGACGCTAAAAAATACCGTGGTAGTTGGACATGTTGATGCGTTTGGCAGTGCTGTAGGTGGTGTGTTTGGTACACAACAATACAGCCAAGTGAGTAACAGTCTTGTTGCTGCTCGAATTTCGGCAATGCTTAACGTCGGTGATCTTGTGGCCACGAGTTCGTTCTTAAACGTTGAGCAAAGTTATTGGGCAGAAAATCTGTTGCAAGAAAATACGTTTGCTAGTACCGCAGTCCCCGCCACGTTGAGTGAAATACGCTGTGCGACACAAGCCAATAGTGATGTCTGTGGCACGGATGTGCTATTTGAAAACTGGGATCTGGAAACCAATGATGAAGGTGAGGCGCTTTGGAATTTTGGTGCTACCACAGATTTGCCTGCACTCGAATTCAATGGCCGCGTTATACGGGACAATGATTTAGACGGGGCGCTTGATAGTCACGATGATTTCCCCCAAAACGCAGCTGCCAGTGTCGATTCCGATGGAGACGGTGCACCAGATGCGTGGTCCCCAATGTGTGACGGCGAATGTCAGGCATCCAGTGGCATGTTATTGGATGGTTTTCCGCACGCGTTTGCGGCCATAGTCGACACCGATGGCGATGGCCTGCCCGAGCGTTGGAATAGCGCTTGCGACATTAACTGCCAGCAGAATTCCGGTTTAAATTTAGATAGCTATCCAAATGATGTCGACAATGACGGTGTAAGTGATGATGAGGATACTGACGATGACGGCGACAATGTGGTGGATGTCGATGCGGACTCAGATGGTTTGATTGAGATCGATTCACTACATAAGCTCAATGCTATTCGCTTTTCCTTGGATGGCTCGGGCTACCGTGACAGTGCTGATGCGCCATTAAACTCGAGTGGCTGTCCCCTGCAGGTATTTAATGGTGTGTATCGACGTACATGCTGGGGATATGAACTGGTCGCGGATATTAATTTCGATTCAGATGAAAATCAGGTGAGTGACGAGAATGATGTTTTCGGCAAAGATGGACAGCATTGGGTCGGAATAGGTGATCAGGATAATCCTTTCAGGGGTGAGTTCAACGGTAACGGATTTAAAATTCTGAATTTCCGTAAAATCACCAGCGCCAATGACCAAGGCTTGTTTGGTGCAATAGAAAATGCGGAAGTTTATCATTTAGTATTCAACGGCGAACTGACACATATTCACTCGCAAGACTATTCAGGTTTGCTTGCTGCCTATGCCTATTTTTCAAATATCTCCGAGCTGGTGGCAAGCGGTACTGTTGACGGAGAAAACGCTGGTGGTATTGTCGGTTATGCAGTGGGGACCAAGTTAAGTAACAGTGCCTCATCTGTAGCTGTCTCAGGTTCATATGCGGGTGGATTTTTCAGTTCTTTCTTCGACGGTAAGGCTGAAAATCTCATCTCGAGCGGATCAGTATCATCCAACTATGCAGGCGGTATAGCGGGGAGCTCCCGAAATTCCGAATTCCGAAATATTTACACCGTGGGGCAGTTGAGTGGAAGCAATAGTAGCGGTGCTATACAGGGAAGCGGTTCGTCCAACACTTATCTCAATACGTATTACGCTTACGATACAAGCACATTAACGGATCTATCAGAAACGGCCTTTCTCTTCAGTGAATTGCAATGTCCTACAACAGCGGATAATGAAACCTGTGCGGATAATCCCTTATTTGTGACTTGGGGTGAAGCCCTGAATGCCAATGCTGAAAATGTGTGGGACTTTGGTTCGTCAACGCAATTGCCCGGTTTGAATATACACAACAAAGTATATCGAAATAACGACTTGGATCTGGTTTTTGATGCAGAAGATGCCTTTCCAAATAATGCGGCGGCCTCCGTCGACCAGGATGGCGATGGATATCCTGACAGGTGGAATAGTGCCTGTGATGCTGATTGCCAGATCGCAAGTGGTTTGCGCTTGGATCAGTTTCCAACGAATGCCGCGATTGCAGTGGATAATGATCTGGATGGACTGGCAGATGAGTGGCGCTCCGGGTGTGATATCAATTGCCAGAATAATTCAGGTGTAAGTCTTGACCCCTATCCTTCGGATCTGGATAACGATGGCATTGTTGATGCTTTGGATGATGATGACAATGGTGATGGTGTTATAGATGTTGACGCAGATTCTGATGGACTCATCGAGATATCTTCGCTGGCAGAGCTTAATGCTATGCGTTATTCCCTGGATGGTTCGTCGCAAAAACTGGCGGAAGATGCAGAGTCTGACAATTCGGGTTGCCCTTTAGTAACGGTGGAAAGCCTGATGATTCGTTCCTGTCATGGATACGAGTTAGTGACGAGTCTGGACTTCGATTCCAATGGTAATGGTCAGATCGATGCCGGTGATGAATTTTACAATGAAGGAAGTGGTTGGGAGCCGATTGCCAGTTTATCGAGCCAACCATTTACCGCAGTGTTTGAGGGCAATGGAAATACTCTGGCGAATTTGTATGTGCAGAGAGCCCAATATTATTACGCCGGGCTTTTTGGTTTTCTAGTGGATGCACAAGTGCGGAATTTTGGTATCGAAGGACCACTCGTTTCTGTCTCGGGCTCTTCCTCGGTTGGCGGTATTGCTGCAGTCGCCAATACGACATCCATGCACAATGTGTATTTTATTGGCAGGATTTCCGCTACAAATGATAACGCTGGCGGTATTGCGGGATCTGCCAGGCAGAGTGAGTTAACCAATGTCTATACCGCAGGCTGGGTGGAAGCATCGGGAGCTCGTGCAGGCGGCATTCTTGGTTATGCGCATGCAAATAAACTGACAAATGCATACTCTGCTGTAACGCTCGAGGGTACAGAAGAGGTTGGAGGATTTTATGGTTTTTCCAGTGGGAACGTCACTCTGGCAAGTTATTGGGCGAATAATATTTCAGAGACAACAAGGGATGATCCGGGAGGTGTCACGCTTGCAAGCTTGAAGTGTCCGATTGCGGCGAATGATGAGCAATGCGCTGAAAGCGTATTATTTGAAAACTGGGACTTGGCGCTTGATAGTGAAAATGAAGCGCTATGGGACTTTGGTACCGATACGCAATTGCCGATATTCAGCTTTACCGACAGCGCAAACCGCGATTCTGATTTGGATGGTGTGCCGGATGCAGAAGATGGTTTTCCCAATCACTATGAGGCTTATCTGGATTCCGATCTCGATGGAAATCCTGACCGTTGGAATATCTTGTGCAACACGCAATGTCAGCAGAACAGCGGATTAATTCTGGATGATATGCCGCAGACACGTGCCGCCAGTGTGGACCTGGATTTGGATGGGTTACCGGATGCGTGGAATGAAAACTGCGATATCGCTTGCCAAAACGCTTCAGGTCTGGAGTTGGATTCGTTTTTGAATGACGCGGACAACGATGGCATTTCAGATAGCGAAGATAACGATGATAACAATGACGGCGTGGCGGATGTAGATGCAGATTCAGATGGTCTGATCGATATACAAAGCATTGACGATTTGCATGCAATGCGTTTTGTCCCGGATGGATCAGGAAAGAAAGTGTCCAGCACGGCGAACAAACTCACAAGTGGCTGCCCTGTTCGAATTTTGCAAGGGTATCGCCAAAGAGCGTGTCATGGTTATGAGCTGATACAGCATTTGGATTTTGATACCAACCACAACCAGAAATTTGATATCGGCGATGCCTATTGGAATGATGGCCAGGGCTGGTTGAGTATTGGGGATAGCGCTACGCCATTTATTAGCGTGTTTGAAGGCAACGGTTACGTCATCAAAAACCTCGTCACTGATTATCCGCAGCAAGCCTATGTCGGTCTATTTGGTATGACGCGTGGTGCAGTGATTCGCAATGTGGGGCTTACCGGCTCACTCATGCATGTTCGCGGCAGGTCGAATGTCGGAAGTCTTGTAGGGCGAGCAATGTATACCCAGATCTCCGCGGTATTTGCCAATTCTCATGTGAGTTCGATGCAAGGTTATGCCGGAGGGTTAGTGGGCTATCTGGGTAATGCCACACTGACCAATTGTTTTGCTACTGGTTCGGTGCGTGCTTCCAGTTCTTATTTTGCAGGCCTTGTGGGCTATCTGGAACAAAGTAATATTGATTCATGCTATGCCACAGCCAGAGTGATCAGTGACTCCAGTTCCACCTATTCAATGGGGGGATTGATTGGGTATGGTCATTCTGGTGTGAGTAACAGCTTTTGGGCGACTGATGCTTCCTTGCAAGATAGTTCGCCGGGAGGTGTGGGTGTTACCTTGGATGAACTCCAGTGTCCTACCGCGGCAAACGATAGCCAGTGTGCAGCCTCCGTCTTGTTCAGTGAATGGGATGAGGCGTTGAACAGTCACAACACCGCGCTGTGGGATTTCGGTTCAGCGAATCAGTTACCGGCCTTAGTTTTGCAAAACACACCGTTGCGCGATTCAGACTCTGATGGCGTCATGGATAGTGATGATGCATTTCCGGATACATGGGCTGCGAGTCAAGATAGCGATAACGATGGCTATCCAGATACCTGGACCTCATCGTGTGATGACGAATGTCAGCTGCTCAGCGGTCTGCTGTTGGACCAAATGCCAGAGCATGCCGCGGCGTTTGTTGATGAAGATCTGGATGGGTTGCCGGATGAGTGGCTTGTAACGTGTGACGCGTCTTGTCAGCAAGCGTCTGGACTCACTCTCGACAACTTTTTACTGGACGTCGACAACGATGGTGTCAGTGACGAGTTGGATGATGATGATAACAACGATGGCGAAACCGATGTTGACGCAGACTCAGATGGATTAATAGAAATTCACACACTGGCACAACTTAACAGTATGCGGTATGTGCTCGATGGACGAGGTGTGAAGCGTTCTGAAAATGCTCCGTTGGAGACGGCTGGCTGCCCCGTGCGAGTGATGGATGGCTTTTACCAACGTGCGTGCTCAGGTTATGAATTAATGGCAGATCTGGATTTTGATACCAGTGGGAATGGCGAAATCGACAGCACAGACATGTATTGGAATGAAGGCAAAGGTTGGATGCCTTTGGGCAACGAAGAAGGAGGGGCTACCGAAAATTTCACTGCTGTGCTGGAAGGTAACTTTCACACGATCAAAAACCTGATGGTGAACAATGAAACGCATACCTATGTTGGCCTGTTTGGTCGGCTCAAGGCTGCCGACATTCGGAATCTGAGTGTGATGGGCCGCTTAACCCACGTGGCTGGTGGGCAGAGCGCTGCAATTATTGCGTCGCTGGCGGAATCCTCCCGCTTTGAAAATATTTTTGTTCAGGGTGTCGTGGAAGCTGGAAATGGCTATGCAGCTGGCTTTATTGCGAGTGGAGGAAATCTGGAGCTCAAAAAAGTTGCTGCGGATGTTCAGGTAACAGGAGAATCGAACGCTGGTGGTTTAATGAGTAACTGTTACATCTGTACTCTGGACGATGTGTTCAGCCTGGGGGATGTACGAGGAAGATTGTCGGTGGGAAGTTTACTGGCAGGTACGCATGACGTAACGATATCGCGCGCATATACCACCGCCAGTGCTATCAGTACAAACTATGTGGTTAAACCTTTTGTTAGTAGCCCCTATGGTATTTTCAGGGTTCAATCGGCTTATTGGGCGACGGACACTATGGCTTACGATGACGAAGATACTGTCGCAGTCGGTCTGTCACTAGCACAAATGAAATGCCCAACGGCAAGTCAGGACGAGCTGTGTGAAGTGCCAGATATATACAGACAATGGAACATATTGGATGCAAGTGGTCATGCGATTTGGGACTTCGGTTCCTCGCAGGAATTGCCCGCCTTGATCTTCAATGGCAACATCATGCGCGATACGGACGGCGATGGGTTTTTGCAGGGGGACGACGCCTTTCCAAATGATCCGGCCGCGTCGCTGGATATGGATAATGATGGATATCCCGAGCAATGGAATGAAAACTGTGATTCTGCTTGTCAGTCCGCATCAGACCTGGTGTTGGATGCATTGCCGAATGACTCGGACAATGATGGCGTTAATAATCAGCAGGATGCATTTCCCTACCAGGCAGCCGCTTCCCAAGATACAGATGGCGACGGTGGACCGGAGCAGTGGAATGCGGGATGTACCGCTGAATGTCAGCAGGCTTCCGGGCTGCATCTGGATGCCTTCCCTGAAAACGGAGCTGCTTACCTTGACCAGGACGGTGATGGACTGCCCGATAGTTGGGCTGAAGGGTGTGATGCAGTATGTCAGGCAGAATCAGGTTTATCACTCGACCCATCGTTGAACGATGTCGACAACGATGGTGTCGTGGACATGGATGACCTGGATAATGCTGAAGACAACGGTGTACCTCAATTACACAACATTCCACAGGACATTGTGATGTCCGCGACAGGTCTTCTGACTCCCGTCACGGTGGATATGAACGATTTGGTTGCTTTTGATCTGGTGGATACTGAACTTGAGTTCGAAGCTTCGCTTGATGGTCAGGTGCTCTCGCTGGATACAGAACACAATATCCGCTTACCCAGTGGCAACCTGGCGTTACAGTGGGTGGCGATTGACGATGCGGGAAATCGTAGTGAACCTATGGTGCAAGGTATTACGTTGTATCCTCAGCTGCGTTTCGCTCAGCCGGAGGGCGTAACGGGTGAAGCCAATACGGCCACTATTGCTTTGTCGTTACTCGGTGAATCACCGCACTATCCCATCACCATTCAATTTGCCGTGGATACGCAAAACAGCAGCGTCAATAACGCGGATTTTGTTACGGAAGGAGACGAAGCTTTTGCGTTGGACGCGGTAAGTTTAACGCTTGCAGATGCCAATGCAGTACCGCAGTTACGTGTGCCTGTGAAGAGTGATGGTATTGTTGAAGATGATGACGTACTGGTGTTGGTGCTGCAATCTGCCCTGGCCGGTGAAGCGGGAGAGCAATATGCGCTACCTATCGACGCAACATCACAAACGTTCACCTTGACGATTACAGATACTAACATTGCCCCGGCAGTCAACATCGAGCTGACTCAGGCGGGAGTGGCGGTTAACTCGATTGCACGTGATGGAGGTGACGTTACGGTGATCGCAGTGGTGGATGACCCAAATGGTCTGGATAACCATAGCTTCCGCTGGCAAGTTCAAGACTTGAATGTTGCAGTGGATGATCAGGCGAGTTTTACATTCGATCCATTTAATCTAGAGCTTGGGATTTATACGCTGGCAGTTCAAGCGGTGGATGATGGTGAGCCGGTTTTAATCTCGGAACTGGTAACGCTGGAGGTCGAGGTAACGGAAAGCAGTTCATCCTCAAGTTCCAGTAGTTCGTCATCCAGCTCAAGTAGCTCGTCTTCTAGCACTGGTAGTTCATCGGGTGGCGGTTCTGGTGGAAGTTCGGGCGGCGGCGGTGGCAGCACCGGATTCCCATTCCTGCTGTTGTTATGTCTGGCTGGAATACCCGTTCTTCGCCGACGGTTTCAATAAGCTCTTTTAAATCTAGCGAAGCGTTGCCCAACCCCAGTCTGCGACTGGGGTTGATGTGCACGGCGCATAGACGGTGATGTGTAGATGGGAGAGTTAGTGAGGGAGGTCGTTTGCCAAGTGGTGTTTAGGGTCTAAACCCTAAACCCCTCAATGGAATGGTTTAGGCTTTGACTTAACCGCATTAACTCCTGTGCGGCAACGCCCAGGGTTTTAGCACTCATTGCCGTCATATCGGTTTGCTGTGCAATGTTAGCCATATTGCGTCCAATTTCTTCAGTAACGCTGGTTTGTTCTTCCGAGGCGGTGGCGATTTGGATATTCAAGCCCACAATATTCTGGACCATTTCATTGATGGACTTGAGGGCTTCACCGGCTTGTTTGGCCTGGCTGACGGTGTTTAGCACCTGTTCGCGATTGCGATTCATGCGTTGTACAGAAAGTTCGGAGGCGGCTTGCAGTTTTTCAATCAGTTCGCGAATTTCCTGCGTCGATTCCTGAGTGCGCTGTGCCAGAGTACGCACCTCGTCTGCCACCACGGCAAACCCCCTGCCCTGTTCACCCGCTCTGGCCGCTTCAATTGCGGCATTGAGCGCGAGTAAATTCGTTTGTTCCGCGATACCACGAATGACATCCAGCACCGAGCCCACATTGTTGGAGTCTTCTTTCAGTTCGTTGATAGCGTTGGACGAAGCATCGATTTCACTGGCTAATAACTCAATCTCACCAGAAACCGTATCAACCAGTCGGGAACCTTTGGAAGCATTTTCTGCGGCGAGTTTTGCAGCATCCGCAGCATGCGCGGTATTACTGGCGACTTCACTGACGGTCTGGCTGATTTCGTGGATCGCCGTTGCAGCCATATTGGTTTCACTGTGCTGCTTGTCAGTAATGTGAATATTTTCTTCACTGTGATTTTGGACAAAGTCGGCACGGTCTTTTAAATCACCGGACACATCGGCGATCTCTTTGATACTCTCGTGCAGTTTGTCCATGAAGTGATTAAATTCAGTAGCAATTTTTCCAAATTCGTCTTGTCCGCTCACGTGTAAACGGCGGGTTAAATCCCCTTCGCCATGGACGATTTCCTGCAGTCGAACGAGCAGGCTCTTAATCCTTGACGTGATGAAGCTGGGAAGAATGATGCCCAAAGCCAAACAAAACAGTAAGCCGAGGCCCAATAGCAGGCTAAGCTGCCAGAGCCCCCTGCCTTCCAGCTCTTTAATCTGCTCGCGAATTTTGACCGACTTGATATGGGTTTTCTCGGTCAAGGTATCAATATACTCGCGCATTTCTTCGAACTCTTCACCGGTTCTGCCCAGGCTCATTTCAATTGCGGCCTCTGGATCGCTTTGGATTAATTGCAGTATCGTGTCGACCTCTTTACTTCGCTGGTCAAAAGTACGGTAAAACTGATCGACTAGTGCCAGTAGTTCGGCATCCTCCATGTGGGATGCATATTTGCCAACCCGGGTTCGGGCCTGACCGAGGTTTTCTCGAATCTCATTCACCATTGATGCACGATCCAACGCAATATTCTGCCCCTGGCTCATCACCAGTTGCCGCTCAGCCAGCAGGGCCTGGTATAAATCGCGGTCGGCCTCCAGCAAAAATTCCGTGGAAGGAAAGTAATGTTCGTTAATGAGTTCATTGAGGTGGGATGTTCTCGCATGAATAACCAGGCCAAATGCCACCAATAGGCCCATGAGAAGGGCAATACCGACAAGTGGAATTCTTAGCTTCCAATTGAATGAAAGGTCATTAAACCAGGCCATGCGATGTTCCTTAAACTGAATGTGGGGGAGTACTGAGGTGCGTACAATGGCGCACTGCACATTTCAATATAGCAAGCAGGCGGACCTTCGGTGTGTTAAAAGCGGCATTTTTCTCAGTGGTTATATCGAATTTCTGCCAATTACCGCCTAAATTACGGGGCTTGAGGAGGGGCTGGTCCTCGGGAGTAATTAGCAGAATGACATAACCGGATTAGCTGACGGCACGGACCAAAAACGCGCTGTAACAGGGCGAGAGGATGTGCTGATGGAAATTATTTACCTGTATTCGCGTCCATCGCGCCTTATGATGCCCGGCGCTTTCAGGTAAAATGCCCGCGACATAGCATTAGTGGTTAAAGATGAATTTCGATTGTATTGTGATTGGGGGTGGTGCGGCTGGTCTGATGTGCGCAGCAACAGCGGGTTACCGAGGTAGACGCGTCCTGGTGATTGAGCACTCCAATAAAGTGGGTAAAAAGATCCTGATGTCAGGCGGTGGGCGTTGTAATTTCACCAATTACTCCATTGAACCTGGCAATTACATTTCCCACAATGCGCATTTCTGTAAATCTGCATTGAGTCGTTTTACCCCCAGCGATTTCATTGAGCTGGTGGAACGACACGGCCTGGCTTACCACGAAAAAACCAAGGGCCAACTGTTTTGCGACAACAAATCGCAAGATATCCTCAATATTCTGCTGACTGAGTGCGAATATGCACAAGTAGAGATCCGCACTAAGTGCAGTGTGGATAGTATTGAAAGAATAGACGAGCACTTTGCACTGCAAACCTCCATTGGTACGCTAACCTGCTCCAGTCTGGTGGTGGCGACGGGGGGACTGTCTATTCCTACCATGGGTGCCAGTGGCAAAGGTTATGATATTGCCCGGCAGTTTGGCCTTCAGTGTACCTCCCTGCAGGCATCACTTGTCCCATTCACCCTGCAAAATCGATATTTGCAATTGGCACAATCCCTGGCTGGATTATCTCTGGAGGTGGACGTGAGCTGTGGCGCGCAGCATTTTAATGATCCGCTCTTGTTTACTCACCGAGGACTGAGTGGCCCGGCTGTTTTACAGATTTCCAACTACTGGCAAAAAGGTGAGGAAGTCTGCATTGATTTTTTGCCGGGCAAAACACTGTCAGACATTTTCGCTCAAGCCAAGCAGGATAAAAGCAAAGCGGAACTGAAAAATATTATTGCGCAGCATATGCCAAAACGTTTTGTTCACGCCTGGCTGGCCGAGGTGAGTGAAAGTTTGCCGTTGCCGCAGTATAGTCATCGACAACTGCAGGATATTGCGGCGCATTTTCATCAGTGGCGCCTGGTGCCGGCGGGGACAGAAGGTTATCGTACCGCGGAAGTGACTCGCGGTGGTGTTTCCACGGAGGATGTTTCATCAAAAACTTTTGAGGCAAAACATGTTGCAGGTTTGTATTTTGTTGGTGAAGTACTGGATGTTACGGGCTGGTTAGGCGGATTTAATTTTCAATGGGCCTGGGCCAGTGGTTACTGTGCCGGGCAGGTCATTTAGTTGTAGACCGATAAAAGAGTTGTTGTAAAAAATATGCAAAAAGATGCCGCAGATTTAACTCAGGATGACATCCTGCCAGAAAATCCCGACCAAGTGCTGAGCTTTTGGCAGGAACCGAAATACCTCTTGTTAAGCATGGTATTTTTAATGTCATTTGGCTTTGGTGTCTGGCAAGTGCTTTTGAATAACTTCGTAATTGAACGTGCGAATTTTACGGGAGTGGAAATTGGCATTTTACAAAGTTTACGTGAAGTCCCAGGGTTTTTAGCCTTTACCGCCATCTTTGTGTTACTCATTCTGCGGGAGCAGTACTTTGCCTTATTGTCATTGGCGATAATGGCTTTAGGTGTTGCGCTGACTGGCTTTTTGCCTTTTGAATACGGTCTGTATTTCACTACGGTCGTGATGTCGATTGGCTTTCACTATTTCGAAACAATAAATAAATCACTGACCTTGCAGTGGTTAGATAAGGACGAGGCGCCTCACTTTATGGGGCGGGCATTATCGATAAAGGCCGTCGCGTCCCTCAGCGCTTATGGGATTATTCTGTTGGGGATGAGTGTATTTCATATTGATTATCAGTGGATGTATCTGGCTGTTGGTGGTTTCGTGTTTATCGCCACTATCGTGTTATATAAAAAGTTTACCCACTTTGCTCCGGTCAGCGTGCAGCGCAAACATTTACTCATGCGTAAAAGCTATTGGTTGTATTACTTTCTGGTATTTTTAAGCGGTGCGCGACGACAGATTTTTGTCGTGTTTGCTGGATTTATGATGGTAGAAAAATTCGGTTATACCGTGCGCGACATCAGCCTGCTTTTTATCGTGAATTACCTGTTCAACTTTTTCTTTGCCGCCAAGATAGGAAAATTTATCGGTGTGGTGGGAGAGCGTAAAGCGCTGATTTTTGAATATCTGGGATTGATCTGCGTGTTTTTAGGGTATGCCTTTGTGACTCATCCCTATCTGGCGGCGGGATTATATGTGGTGGATCATCTCTTTTTTGCCTTGGCAATAGCTGTTACCACCTACTTTCAAAAAATTGCTGATAAACAGGATATTGCTGCAACGGCCAGTGTCAGCTTTACAATTAACCATATTGCGGCCGTTGTAATACCAGCGTTGCTTGGCATACTGTGGGTGGTTTCACCGACTTCCGTGTTTCTGGTCGGTGTAGGTTTTGCGGTGCTGTCTTTGATATGTTCTTTCAACATCCCCGCGCATCCGACAGAGACGAATGCTGTGGTGTGGGGATATCGAAAGCCGATTGAAATTTCGTAAACACCGTAGTGGATAGTGCTCGACACGCACAGTCCATCGTCTTTCTAATTTTATAAACTCAATTGTGGAAATTATGCAACAAACATTAACGCAACAAGTGGCTGAACTTAAACAACGTTTTGTCGAGAATGAAGAAGTCAGTTTTTTTATTAATGATGAACTCATTGGTTTGCGTGTGGACAATCCCTTTGCAACCGCCATTATTCTTCTTCAGGGGGCACAATTATTAGAGTTTACGCCGCGAGATAAAGCGAGATTGATCTGGTGCAGTGAAGCGGTGGAATATAAGCAGGGAAAACCTCTGCGCGGTGGTATTCCAATTTGCTGGCCCTGGTTTGGTCCGTTGAAAAATAATGTTGAAGCTATTACTCTGCAAGTGCATGCCGAGCAGGCGCCTCAGCACGGTTTTGCGCGCAGTCAGGACTGGCATCTTGAATCTATAACAACGTCTCGCCTGGGAACAACCAAGCTGGTGTTCACCTTAACGGATAACGAGATTAGCCGCGCTTATTTTGATAAATCATTTGCGTTGCAGCTGAGCTTCACCATTGGTGAAAGTCTGGATGTTGCGCTCACGGTTAAAAACACCGGGGATAGCGAATTGAGTTTCACGGGAGCATTGCACAGTTACTTTGCTGTATCCGACATCAATAAAACCCGAATATTTGGTTTGGATAACCTGCCTTTCATCGACAGTGTGAATGCCGATGAATCTGCCGTACAAAGTGGAGCGCTGGACATCACGCAGGAAACAGATCGTATTTACTTTGCTCCCGAAATCCGTGAAGCGCAGGAATTGCATGACCCATTGACGCAAACCACTCACCTTGAAATTGCACGTGAGCCTTGTAGTGATCTATTGGTGAAATGTCCTGAAAGAAAAATCAAAATACGTTCACGCGGCAGTAAATCTGCCATTGTCTGGAATCCCTGGATTGAAAAATCTCGTGGCTTATCGCAATTTAAGGATGATGAGTATCTGGAAATGTTGTGCGTGGAAACGGCGAATGCGCACTTGGATTTTATTACCCTGGCGCCGCAACATGAGCATGTATTAGCGGCTTCTATTGCCTATGCCAATTGAGCATAGGCAATAACACGCACTAATTCTGTGAATTGTCTGTGAGTTCGCGCTGTCACCCTGTCTGAGCAATGATAGCGAAGACTTAAGATGACAGACCTTAAATCTTCAATACTCTGGCAAGGCTGTCACGCGAAATATCCACAGCTGCTTGTCCCTGTACAAGAACATCAGCAATTTTGTGAAAATCAAATGCATCAACGCCTTCGGTGTTGGGTTTAAAAATAAAATCCGGCGGAAACTCCTGCATTAATCGTCGTGTGCGATCCGCAATCATGATGTTGAGTGCCCCCGACATGACCTGCAGTGTGCTTGGACTGCGGAAGGTTGGCAGGCTGATCACATCGCTGGCAATAATTTTTCCGCCGCAACCGGCAACCTGATCACACGGAAGATTATTAATAACGCCGCCGTCGATGAGTAAACGCGTATTGATTTTTACCGGTGCAAACACCCCGGGTACAGCCATGCTGGCACGCACCGCTGGCAATAGCTCGCCTGAGCGAAGAACGACTTCCTGTCCCGTGTGATAATCCGTTGCAATGGCTTTGAACGCAATATCGAGATCATTAAAATCCAGGTTGATGATTTCAGAAAATAAATGTTCAAAAAGTCCATCTGCCGTGATTAAGCCGCCACGACTTTTTTCCCAGGAGAAAACGCGGGCCCATTTCAAAAGGTGCTTACTTTTACGGAAGGTTTCCTTGACGCCCTCATTTGGTCCGATGATATGCATTCGCACGCGATCTTCAATTTCTTTTCCTGTTAAACCGTGTGCATAGAGGGCACCCAGGATTGCACCCATACTGGAACCGGCAATAAGTGTCGGTTTTATTTTCCATTCATCCAACTGCTTCAGCAGTGCGATATGAGCCAGCCCCTTAACGCCGCCACCGCCTAAAGCGAGTCCAAATTTTACTGCCATATTGCAAAACTCATTTGACCGGTATCAGCCTTGCTTGACTCATCTGATACCTAGATTGAAACATGATGTTAGTAGTATATCGTATTTCCCCTCAGTAAAAGTTTGTCATAATGTTATCCTGAAATATTTTCGATGTTGATGTCGCTAACCGGTAAAATGGGGAATGCCGTTTTGCGTCGGCAGAGCTTGTATGTTGAAGAGTTGTTATATTGGAATGTCAGATATAAGCCCTGCAGTCGCGTCGCTGTCAATATTATCGAGACGTGCGAAACGATTATGTTCACGGTGGGTGAAAGTATCCATCAATTCTCGAGATTAAAATACGGTTCAGCGATTCTCGGCAAGCGTGAACAGCATGAACAATTCAATGCAGGTAAAAAAGAGAGTGAGAAATTATGAGTGAAGGTAAACAATGCGTTGTAATTACGGGTGCCAATCGTGGTATTGGTTTGGCATTGGTGAAAGAATATCTCGCACGCAACTGTGATGTGATCGCCGTGTGCCGCACACCCAGCGAGGCCCTGCTGGCGACGTCAGCGCGGCTTGTTCAGAATATTGATGTTAGTCAGGAAGCGTCAGTTGAACAACTGGTCAGTGAGTTAGCGCAACAGAAAATCGATGTGTTAATTAATAACGCGGGAATTCTGCGAAATGAAGCGCTTGGCGAAATTGAATACGCAACAGTATTGGAACAGTTGCAGGTTAACGCCGTAGCGCCACTTCGTGTTACGGAGGCGCTGCTGAATAATTTAGCTGCCGGCGCCAAGGTCGCCATGATTACCAGTCGAATGGGCTCCATTAGCGATAACGGTTCCGGTGGTTATTACGGGTACCGTATGTCCAAAGCCGCCTTAAATGCCGCGGCGATGTCGCTATCGAAAGATCTTCAGCCCAAAGGTATTTCCGTTGCCATTTTGCACCCTGGTTTTGTGCAGACGGATATGGTGGGACATGCTGGCGATATCAGTGCAGAGGATGCAGCGGCGCGTCTGGTACAGCGAATTGATGGCGTGAACCTGCAAAACAGCGGAACCTTCTGGCATTCCAATGGAGAGGTCTTACCCTGGTAAAAACAGTGGAGCAAATTGGCGTACGCGAGTCAGTGTCAGGTAAGGTGTTACATCTGACAAGATAGTGCAAATTCGAATTTTGTTCCCTGATTGATTTTACTGCTCACGGTGATGCTTGAGTGATGTAGGTCCAATAACTTTTTGGTTATGGCAAGTCCCAGCCCACCGTGCGCGGTATTTTCGCGGACACTGTTGCCGGCCTTATAATGAGGATTGAAAATATACGGTAAATCTTCTTCAGGTATCCCAATGCCTGTGTCCAGTACTTCTACTGAAACCAACCTGCCCTGTTCACTTAAGTTGACTGTAATGCTGCCCCCTTCTTTGGTGTGGCGCAGTGCATTTTCAATCAGATTAGTAAATACGCGATCCAGTTTTTCCATATCGCCGTAGGCTTTAATGCGACCGTCACGCGGAACAACGGTAAGTTGAATATTGCGTTCCTGTGCCTCTATTCTAAACTTCTGCAAAACATCTTCGACCAGTTCCGCGATCGCGATACGTTCCAGATTCACTTGCACGTTGCCGCTGTCCAGGTGGGCAAGCTCGAACAGCTGTTCTATCAGAGTAGAGATTTTTTGTGCATTGCGTTTGGCGATCGCAATATATTCTGCACTTTCACTTGCGGGTATATGTGCGTGGTTTATTTCCCAGGTCTCCAGATACCCCAGCAGAGACGCCAGTGGCGAGCGCAAGTCATGGGAAATATGCGACAGTAATTCTTTACGTAATTCGTCGATCGATACGATGGTTTGATATTGTTCATTCAGCTTTAACAGCGCCTGTTGAAATGCCTGGCCTAAAATATGAATTTCGTCAGGGTTATGTGTTTGCCAGCGGGCAAAATCGGCGAGAATTTTTTCCTGTTCAATCGGTTGTCTGGTAAAACCCAGGGTTTGGACTTTTTCCACCTGCCGGGTAAGTCGTGTCAACGGCCGGGTTAAAAGTCCTAACAGCCAAAGCGTGGCGAGTAAACTGAATATCAAGCCTGAAATAAAAATCCACAGGCCCCATTGAATAATACGACTGCTCCATCGGCCATCGGAAATCTGATCGTAAATCTGGCTGCCGAGTATGACGAGCAAATAGCCCTGTTGTTGTTGGTTGTGAAAAACAGGAGCTGCGCTAAAGATTTTTTTTCCATCTACATCGCGAGGATCATCAGCATAAATTGTGCTTTCGAAGGGACGGTCCTGATATTCGATAAACTGCTGCAAAGGGGCCAGTGAGACCTTGTTGCGTTGAATTAACGAGGGGTCGGCGGAGTACGCGACGATATTGCCCTGCGTGTCGAGTAAATAAAATTCGAAGTTGGGGCCGAGTACCATGAGGTTGTGAAAAGTATGCTTAACCTGATCGAGTTGGGGTTCTCCATCGATAAACAATAAATACTCTTTTACGATATGGTTTGCCAGATCGCGATGCATAATCTGAGTGACTTCCTGCTGGTATGCGCGCGATGAACCAATCAGCAGGATTGCAGTAAAAATACCCACCAGCAGAAAGCTGAAAAACAACGCGAGAGTCAATCGACCATGTAGCGTGGAATGCAATGTAAAAAGTCGGCTAGTGCTCATAGAATTTATATCCAACTCCCCACACCGTCAGCACATATTTCGGTTTGGCCGGATCGGTTTCGAGTTTAGCACGCAAGCGATTAATGTGAGAATTTACCGTGTGTTCATAGCCGCTGTGCTGTGCACCCCACACGGCATTGAGCAACTGATCCCGACTAAATACTTCACCGGGAAAATTTGCCAGGTAGACCAGTAAATCAAACTCTTTTACCGTTAAATTGACGCTCTGCCCCGCGACTATTACTGTGCGTTTTTGTGGAAAAATGGCTAGATCACCAAACTGCAGACTTTCACCTTCGTCTTCGTGCTGCTGCTTGTTCAGCATGTCCACACGGCGTAATAAGGCCTTTACCCGCGCCTGCAGCTCTAACACGCTGAAGGGTTTTGTTAAGTAGTCATCGGCGCCCACTTCCAGACCCAGCACGCGATCGGCTTCGCTTTTTTTGGCCGTCAACATCAGGATGGGGGTGTAGATCTGTTGCTCACGCAGCTGCTGACATACGCTTAGCCCATCGAGTTCTGGCAGCATGATGTCGAGCACAATTGCATCGTAATCACCACGCAACGCGCGTGCAAAGCCCTGACGGCCATCGCTGCACTGGTCAACATGAAAACCGGCATTCTGCAAATTCAGAGTGATCAGGTTGCTAATGTCCTGCTGATCTTCCACAACCAATATATTTTTTTGCATGCAGTGTGTGGCCTTTTACCGTGCCGATATCACCTCGGCAAATGAAAGCCTGGACACGCAATAAGTGCGTTCCTGCGAAAGATAGCGGGCGCGGGGTGGGTTTTAGATGATACTTCCGTGTATCACTGTGACATAAATCCGTTAGGGATTTATCACAATTAGATCACAAGTATGCCGTCGGCTTCGATCTGAGCACCTTTTGGCAGCTCACTGACGCCGATTGCCGCACGAGCTGGATAGGGCTCTGCGAAGTATTTGCCCATCACTTCGTTCACCAGTGGGAAATTGCTTAAATCAGTGAGATAAATGTTGAGTTTCACTATGTGATTCAAGCTGCCATTGGTCGCAGTACACACGGCAGCCAGATTTTTGAACACCTGCTCTGCCTGTGCAACAAAATCACCATCAACCAGCGTCATGGATTCTGGGTCTAAGGGGATTTGTCCGCTCAAATAAACGGTGTCGCCCACTTTTACGGCTTGAGAATAGGTGCCGATGGCCTGTGGTGCTTTGTCGGAATGAATAATAGCTTTATTAGGCATGGAAACCTCGCGGAGTGGTTTATTCGTTGGAATGTTTAAAGGATTAATTCTTGGCTCTCACCACACGCTCTACTGAGCGAATAGTGCGGACTTTACGCATCACGTTGGCCAGGTGGATTCGATTGGTAACAGCAATCACCAGATTGATCACACTGTGTTCTGCATCGCGTTCGTCTACCTGAATGCCTTCAATACTGGTATTGGTGTTGGCAATGCGGGTGGCCAGTTCGGCAATGATGCCGCGCTCGGTTTTCACCTCAACACGAATTTCGGTCAGGTATTCGCCGGTGACATTGGCGGCCCAATTGGTGGCGGCAATGTTTTCCTTCTTATTTTTAATATCTTTTAAGTTTTTGCACGTTTCGCGGTGTACCACAATGCCTTTGCCCGTGCTGGTATGGCTGACAATGGGGTCGCCGGGAATTGGGCGGCAACAGCGTGCAAAGCTGATTAATACACCATCGGAAGATTCGATGGTAATCGGCGTGTGTCCGAGTGCATTGTGAACATCCACATTAGGTTGCAGCGTCTGCGCCACGGTTAATGCCGGTTGGTGACCAAGTCCAATGCTTTCGTACAAATCTTCCATCGCATCGACGCCGTGGATGGTTTTTAAATGGAGCAATTGGTCTTCGTTCAGTTCGTCCAGATTGATATCGAGGTGCATCAGCGCGCGTGCCAGCATTCGCTTGCCCAGCTCCACGGACTCAATGTGATGCTGGTTTTTCAAATAGTGGCGTATGGCACTGCGTGCTTTTGCGGTAATCACAAAATTCAACCAGTTGGGGTTTGGCTGCGTATTTTCTGAGGTAATAATTTTTACTTTCTCACCGCTTTCCAGTACCTGCGAGAGCGGCGCTGGGCGATCGTTAATACGGCAGGCGACGGTGGAATTGCCCACTTGTGTATGCACCGCGTATGCGAAATCCACTGGTGTGGCACCGGCGGGCAGCTCGACAATTTCACCTTTGGGCGTAAACACATAAACTTCGTCGCGGAACAGGTCAATCTTGACGTTTTCCACGAATTCCACCGAGCTGTTGGTCAGGCTCTGAATTTCCAGCAGACGTTTGGTCCAGCGGTTGGCGCGATCAAAATTACTCTTGGTGTTAGTTTCATCGTGTGTTTTATACAGCCAGTGGGCGGCAACACCGCGACTGGCCAGCTCGTCCATTTCCTTGGTGCGGATCTGCACTTCAATAGGGACACCCTGTTTGCCGATGACAATGGTATGCAGGCTCTGGTAACCGTTTTCTTTGGGAATGGCGATGTAGTCTTTAAATTCTCCCGGGCGGGGTTTATACAGGTTGTGTATCGCGCCGAGGGTGCGATAGCAGGTGTCGATCTCATCTACCACGACGCGGAAGGCATACACATCCATAATCTCTTTAAAGGATTTATGTTTTGCCCGCATTTTGTTGTAAATACTGTACAAATGCTTTTCACGGCCGATCACCAGCGCGTTAATGCCTTCACGCTGCAGGCGTATTTCAATCGACTCTTTAATTTTTTCCACCAGGCTTTTGCGATTGCCCCGCACTTTTTGCAGGGAGGCTTGCAAGCGGGAGGCTCGCAGGGGATACATGGCGGCAAAACAGCGGTCTTCAAATTCTACTCGCCAGTCATTCATTCCCAGGCGGTGGGCGATCGGGGCGTAGATTTCGAGGGTCTCTTTGGCGATTCGACGTTTTTTCTCTGGTGCCAATGCGCCGAGTGTGCGCATATTGTGCAGACGGTCCGATAGTTTAACGACGATTACCCGCAGATCTTTGGCCATCGCAAGGGCCATTTTCTGGAAGTTTTTGGCTTGTTTTTCTGCCTGGGTTTCGTATTCGATTTTAGCCAGCTTACTCACGCCATCAACAATATCGGCTACAGATTCGCCGAACTGTTCGGCAATTGCGCGCTTGCTGATGCCGGTATCTTCAATCACATCATGCAACATGGCGACCATCAGACTCTGATAGTCCATGTGGATGGAGGCGAGAATATTGGCTACTGCAAGGGGGTGGGTAATATACGGTTCGCCACTGCGGCGGAACTGGCCTGTGTGGGCTTGTTCCGCGTAGAAGTAGGCATGCTTGACTCGATTGACTTGATCGGGTTCAAGGTAAGAGGAAAGTCGGTGACTAAGGGTATCTATAGTAAGCAACGCAACCTCTTATTTCTTGCAATTAATTACTCGCAGATTAAATTTCAGGTGTTGGAGGCGTTTCGCCACCTTCAGCACTGGCTTCCGCCACAACAGGCTCTTCGATGTATTCATCTTGCTCTTGCAGGATGCTGGCGTCAATTAAACCTTCTTCAATTTCTCGCAACGCCAGTACAGTGGGTTTGTCGTTTTCGGTAGGAACCAGAGGGTCTTTACCTTGGACAGCAATCTGGCGAGCGCGTTTGCTGCCAACCATAACCAGCTCAAAGCGGTTATCGACGTGATCTAAACATTCTTCAACTGTAATACGAGCCATTTTGATTCCTATGTGATCTTCTTTAGGAGGTTACATTCTCTTTATGCCGCCAGTATAAAGGTTTTATATGGCGCATAAATTGTAGTTCTCTGCTGAGCTGAGGTCAGTAATATTGCACTGCAGCAGCGTATTTAAAAAGGGTTAAGAAGTGTACGCAAATCGTTGAATTACGACAACAAGTTCTGCAATAAACTTTGGAGTTTTGCCTGCTGCTTTTCAAGTTTCAGACGTTCAGCGTGAATAATTGCCTGAAATTCGAGCAGAGCCTTGTCGAAGTCATCGTTAATAATGAGATAGTCCGCTTCAGCGTAATGCGACATTTCACTTTTGGCCTCAGCCATACGGGCATTGATAACGTCTTCGCCGTCTTGCCCGCGACCGGTCAAGCGTTCACGTAAGCATTGTTGGGAGGGTGGCAAGATAAAAATGCTGACCGCGTGTGGTATCAATTTACGCACTTGTGCAGCGCCCTGCCAGTCAATTTCCAGAATAACGTCTTCGCCACCGGCCAGCGTTTGCTCGACCCAGGCCTGTGAGGTGCCGTAATAGTTGGTAAACACTTTGGCATGTTCGAGGAAGGCGCTTTCGCCGACCATTTTTTCGAATTCAGCTTTTTCCACAAAATGGTAGTTAACACCGTCCTTTTCGCCGGGGCGCATTTCCCGGGTGGTGTGGGATACCGAGACGCGCAGCGAGGATGTTTGCTCGATAAGGGCTTTCACCAAGCTGGTTTTGCCCGCGCCCGAGGGGGCGGAAACGGTGTAAAGTGTGCCTGTGTTACTCATAATTCTGATCAGAACTCCAAACTACATAGCGTGCGGTTTATTCAATGTTTTGTACTTGTTCGCGCATTTGTTCAATGAGGACTTTCAAATCCACAGCGGATTGTGTGGTATCGCTGGCCATGGATTTGGATGACAGGGTGTTGGCTTCGCGGTTGAGTTCCTGCATGAGGAAGTCCAGGCGGCGGCCGATCGGTCCCTTTTGTTGCAAAGTATGGCGCACTTCATTGATATGTGCCTCTAATCGATCCAATTCTTCTGCCACATCGGCTTTTTGTGCAACATACACCGCTTCCTGACTGAAACGTTCTTCGTCTACTTCCAGCTTGAGCGCGTCGAGTTTTTCGCGCAGCTTTTGGCGGTGGGACTCGAGGATTTCGGGCAGACGGCCATGCACAAAGCGCACATGTTGCGCGACGCCTTCCAGCCGTTGTTCAATAAACTGCTTTAATTCTTTGCCTTCTCGTTCGCGGCTTTCCAGCAGCTGCTCCAGTGTGGAGTGGACGATGGCCAGAGCGGCTTCCTGCAGCGTATCGCTGTCGACCTCCGCCGTGGTTAATACTCCGGGCCAGCGCAATATGTCCAGAGGGTTCAGTTGCGCGGGGTTTTTCAGCTGTTGTTGCAGCTCTTCCGCCAGGTTGACGATTTTGTCGGCCAGGCCCTGGTTCAATGCCAGATCCGTGTGTTCACTTGTTTCGGTGCGCAGGTAAACATTCGTTTCGACTTTTCCACGGCTTAATTGTTTGCGTAAAACCTCGCGAATGTTGGGTTCAATAGCGCGCAAGGTCTCGGGTAATCTAACGGAAGCTTCCAGGTAGCGGTGATTTACACTGCGAATTTCGCACGACAATGTTCCCCAGGGGTGTTGTACTTCTCGTCGAGCAAAGCTGGTCATACTGCGCGGCATAGTGACAATTCCTTCATAAAAGTCCGGTAAAAAGCCCGGTGAGGTAGTAGGCCTGTTCAGGCGCCAGGGTAATGCAGCATGTTACCACAGCAAGTCTGTGAGAGGCTTTTATTGCGCCGGTTTTATTCGGTTACTGGAGGAAGGCGAATGTTTTGTATTTTAGTGCCTATTTTAAAGGCCGGCACGAATAGTTTTTACGCTGGGTTTGAGATAAGCAAGCGTTCACGGTTTTTTTTTGGGATAATCACGGTTTTTATCTTTAGCATTAGGGGAAAACTATGCAACGACCCAGTGGTCGCAGTGTTGATCAACTGCGTGAAGTCAGCATCACTCGTCAATACACCTGCCACGCCGAAGGTTCGGTATTGGTGTGTTTTGGCAATACAAAAGTTATTTGTACTGCCACGGTGGAAAACAGCGTGCCGCGTTTTCTCAAAGGTGAGGGCAAGGGCTGGATTACTGCAGAATACGGAATGCTGCCGCGTTCAACCGGTTCGCGCATGGGGCGAGAAGCCGCACGCGGTAAGCAGAGTGGACGCACACAGGAAATTCAACGTTTGATTGGTCGCTCTTTACGCGCAGCGGTAGACTTAACTGCGTTGGGCGAGCACAGTATTACTATTGATTGTGATGTAATTCAGGCAGATGGCGGTACGCGTACGGCATCAATTACTGGCGGCTGTGTGGCCCTGGTCGATGCGTTGAACCATATGGTACGTGAAGGAATGATCCCCGCCTCTCCCCTGCTGAATATGGTGGCATCCGTATCTGTTGGTGTTTACGAAGGCGTGCCCGTGCTGGATCTGGATTATCCCGAGGACTCCTCCGCCGACACCGATATGAACCTGGTGATGAGTGAGAGCGGTGGAATTATTGAAATTCAGGGAACTGCAGAGCAGGAGCCGTTCAGCGAAGACGAATTTTCCGCGATGTTTGGTTTGGGTAAACTGGGTATCAGCCAGTTGGTGGAATTGCAGAAAAAGGCGCTGGCAGACTCGTAACTGCTTGCGGTCGAAGTTAGTCCTTCGGGCGACGCTTTATAAAACCCAGTGGCAAAAGTCTCTGGGTTTTTTTATTCGAATACCCGGCTATTTTTGGCAGACAGTGCAGTAAACCGTTGCACGTTGGCCGAGGGGCTTTTCCAGTAATAATTTGTTGCAGCGTTTACAGGGTTGACCGCCGCGACCGTAGACATTTAACTCCTGGGCAAAATACCCCGGTTTTCCATCGCCGCCGACAAAGTCCCGCAATGTTGTACCCCCGCGCTGAATGGCGTTTGCCAATACCGTTTTAATTTCTTCAACCAATCGTTCGCATTGTTTTCGCGTAAGCTTGTACGTGGCTTTCAGAGGATGTATGCCAGCATTAAACAGGGCTTCATTTGCGTAGATATTGCCTACCCCTACAACAATTTTGCTATCCATTATCCAGGGTTTAATTGCCATTTGGCGCTTTCGGGTTTTACCGAATAGGTACTCAGCGTTGAATGCCTCTGTTAATGGTTCTGGCCCTAAATGGGCCAGCAGTTTATGTTGCAGGACATCTTCATCTGTCCACACCACAGCTCCAAAGCGACGCGGGTCATTAAATCGCAGGATTTTTCCATTGCTCAATACCAGGTCAACATGATCGTGTTTCCCTGGGGCTTGTGATTGCAGTAATACACGCAAACTGCCGGACATGCCCAAGTGCCATAACAGATGGCCATTAGGAAATTGAAAAATCAGATATTTGCCTCTTCGCTCAAGGTTCAGAATGGCCTGGTTTTTTAGCAGACGCGGCAAGGTCGGTTCTATCGGCCAGCGCAACTGTGCTTGACGAATATCCACTTTGGCAACATGTTGCTTGGCGATATGAGGCGCAATGCCGCGTCTAGTCGTTTCGACTTCGGGTAACTCTGGCATGGATACTGTTCGATGTTATGTTGACGGAAAAGTGTTTGCAGCGGTACACGCAGTAAAAGCTGAAGTTTATTCTTTACGCGAAGCTGACATGCGAAGCTGGAAAAAGCACCATGCTAACATAAAGTGTTCAGAGCGTGTCATCGAGGTGATTGCCTGATTCTTGTCTGCAATAAGCCGGGTGTACCAGAATGTAAGCGCATATTGAGGGTCAACCAGTATCTAGAATTATGAGGCTATTATGGGGTTCTTATGGGGTTCTATTGCAATTGTGCAATAGAAATAGCGATTGCAGGAAAAGGTAAGTTTGAAATGAGCACTTTAGTAAAAGTGCTTTAGTAAAAGTGCTTTAGTAAAAGTGCTTTAGTAAAAGTGCTTTAAGACATGGCCACGGACACTGAATTAACTGCTGCTCAAATCAAAGCCTTTAACAGTTAATGAATGTAACTACAGTAATTCAACAGAGCCGGCGGCTTGTCCGGGTTCTTCATCATCCTCTTCATCGTCAGTGTGCTGGTCCAGCACGGTGACAAGCGAGCGCCACAAACAATTTAATACATCCTGTTCGTTGCCTATGTGGACGAAACTGGTTTCCACGCTGTTGATAATATTTTCAGCCAGATTGGTAAAAAACTTTTCCTGTTCTTCGTTTAGGTCCAGCACATTGAAGCTGCTGTTGATCTCGGAAATCACATGACTCATGGCCGACATGATAAATCCTTCATGATGATTCATTACATCCGACAGACGCTGGCTACAAGCAGCTACTTCGGAAGCCGTTTGACGCAGCAGATTGAGACGCTGCAGGTCACTGATTTTTGAATTTAACCCTTCCACCAGAGTGGCCAGAATATCTTTGAGTCGACCATTGGTAATTTCATCATCCAGCGGCATGTTCTTGACGATGAAGGAGACGAAAAGACCGTTGACCAGAACTCGATTGGAAAAGGGAATGATGCGCCCTTCAATGTTGAGATTGTCGTAGATCTGCATTTCGATCGGGCTGCATTCTGCACCGGTGTGATCAAAGGTCTGGGTTTCGTGCATGCGAAATTGAATGGAAGATTTCAGACCAAACTCATTCATTAAACGGAAAAAACTGGTTTTGATTTTCTCGACATTATCCGCTTTGTACATGTCGTTAAAAAAGCGCAGCACCCCGCCGTATTGTGCGGCCTCCGCCATGGCATTCATTGCGGTTTTGGTGGCATAGGCATTGGTGGTGTGAAGTTCGGAGCGCTGCCGGTGGAACTGGCAGAGCGTTGCTACTTTGGCTTTGAGTTCACTGATCTGAAAGGGTTTGGCAAGAAAGTCATCGCCGCCGTGATTATAAGAGTCAAGCCGTTGTTCGAGGGTGTTCTGACCGGATATGACCAGAAACAACGGTGGGTGATCCTGGTTTTCAACCACCTCCTGGCAAATGGGCAAAGCACTGGTTTTATTTAAAAACACATCGAGGATGACAATGGCGGGTTTCCATTGTTCACAGAGCCCCCGCACTTCTTCACCCTCGCAACAGGTCTGGATGTCGTAATCATCGGATAACGCATCGAACATCAGTTCGCAAAGATCTGGATCATCGTCGACGACTAAAACTTTATTGCCCATCCTCACTATCCTTTCAATGTTTTTACGGGTTGTGCCTCGCCCCGAGGCACCGTGCTGTTAAGTCGCTTTTTCTGGAACGGAAATATTGCGGTTAATCAGCGCTATTAGCTCTGGGCGGGTAAACGGTTTTTGCAGTACATCAGCTTTGCCTTCAATTTGTCCCAGATCTAAATTATAGCCCGACATAATGATGCAGCGAATTTTTGGGTTGGCATGAATGGCGGTTTTTACCAAAGTATGGCCTTTAACTACACCTGGCATGATTTCATCGGTGATGAGCAGGTCGATTTCTTTGTCTTCCAGAATACGGCGCTGTGCTTCCAGTGAGCTGGAAGTAACGTCCACATTGCATCCGAGCGGACTCAAATATTCGCTGACAATCTCTAAAATATCCGGTTCGTCATCAACCACGAGGATTTTGTAAGGGCGATCAATAGTATTGTTGGACGGCGCAGATTTTTGCTTGCCTGGCTTTTGATTGTAGTCGGAGCGTGGCAGCCATAAACAGAATTCCGTGCCAATATCACTGCTGCTGTCTACCAGAATGTAGCCGTTGGTGCGCTGGATAAAACCATACACCATACTCAACCCCAGTCCACTGCCCTGTTTCCCTTTGGTGGTAAAAAAAGGTTCAAATACGCGCGCGAGTACATTTTCAGGTATGCCTGGGCCAGTGTCTTTAATGCTCACACGAATGTAGTCGCCAGGCTTCACTGTCAATTGATGGGAGCTGAATTCCAATGTTTCACTGAGGGTTACATTGCGGGTGGTGATGGTGATTTTTCCATTCCCTTCCATCGCATCGCGTGCATTTAGCACCAGGTTTAAAATAGAGTCTTCCAGGTCGCCACTGTTGCACCAAACGCTGTGGATACTGTCGTCGAGAGAGAGTTCAAGTTTGACGTTTTGGGTGAGTGATTTTGTCAGCAGGTCGGCAAGATTATTGATTACCGTGTTGGGGTTAATCTGCTTTGATTCAATCACTTTAAACTGGGAAAATTGCAGGAGCTTTTTCGTCAGACTGGTCGCCCTATCGCATGCATGAAAAGCTTTGTCTAAATGTTTATTTTCCTGATTGGCCAGTTTGGATTCCAGCAGTTCTAAATTTCCTCGTAGAATTCCCAGGATGTTATTAAAGTCATGTGATATGCCTCCGACAAGTTGGCCGATAGCTTCCATACGCTGAGCGTGAGCGACAAAAGCATCGGACTTCTTGCGATCAGTAATATCCGTTTGTATACCGATATACCCTTCCAGTACATCGTTTTGAATAATGGGAGTAATGACCAGATTGATCCAATAATTGTGTCCATCTTTGTTGTAATTGACGATGTCGCAATTGACGGGCTGGCATTTACGCAATTGGCTGCTGATGTTTTCTCGGGTTTTTTTGTCTGTCTGCGGGCCATGCAGAAAATGGCCCGGCTTGCGGCCGATAACTTCATCAAGAGAATAGCCGGTCAAACGTTGGAAGCCTTCATTGGCCCATTCAATTTTTCCGATCTTATCGCAGATGATAACGCTGTTGGTGGTTTTACTGGCTACCAGTGATAAGCGCTCCAATTGCTCTTTGTTTTTATACTCCTCGGTAATGTCTTGCACAATTCCGAGTAGCGCACTGGCCTGTCCATTTTCGGTTGCTTCAACATTGCATTTACTTTGTATCCATCGCACCTCCCCGTCAGTGCGTCGGATACGCAGGGTGTATTGATAGCCTTGGCGAGTTTCAATAGCATTTTCTATGCATCTGTGGGCGGATTGGCGGTCGGGGTCTAAATAAAATGCCAGTGCCGACGGCAGAGAGGGTTCGAAGTTTTCTTCGTTTTCTCCATGAATCCTATACACCTCGTCGGACCAGAATAATTTTTCATGAGCAATGTCGTAATGCCAGTAACCGATTTTCGCCAGCTTTTCCGACATTTTCAGCAGGCTGGTGTATTGATTGTTTTCCTGGATGCGGGCTTCGATTGACTCCGGTGCAATAATTTCTGTGAGTAATAAAACAAAATTTTCCTCATCGTATGCACTGAGGATCAGCTGAAATGTCCTGGCAGAATTGTGCAGTTGAAAGTGGCAATCTTTTATCAGACCGTAAGCCTTATTGCTGATGCTGGAGGCAATATCATCGATTACCGTTTTGTCCTGAATCAGGCCGCTTAAATGACTCGGTGTCTCAATGTCGGTTTGCAGTAAATTTTTAATGCTGTGATTGGCAGCCAGGATCGTGGTGTTTGTGTCTATGAGCAGGGCAGCTTGAGAAAAACTATCAAAACTTGAAGTATCCAAAGTGGTTTCCATCATTCTATTGTGAGATTTTTGCTGATGATTATAAGGGCGCTAAGGCGCTCGATTATAGTTTTAGTGTAAGTGGTTAGTAACGTGTTTGGCCATGAAACTGAATTTGGTTTGCGCGTTTACTGGCGCGCTGGCGAATAAAACTCAGTATTCATAACCAGTATAGTGCACCGTGCAGAAGGCTAGTCGATGCGAGGTAATACTAATTTCCTCCTGGCGCACCAGTATTTTTTCGGATAATGCGCTATAGTTAATAAACCGATTCAAGCGATTTTATCGATACCGCCGGGTAAAAGTGTGTTCTAATAAAAAACCGCGGTCAAAATTTCTTTTGCTTCAATGCAAAAAAAGCGGAACACGAAATTCTTTATTTCTCTTGGCGCTATTAAAATGCTTTTTAGCTAATTAGCGCTATAATTAACTGTGGAACAGCTCACAAATGTTAGGGTGAGTTTGTTCGAGTCTGATTACCGATACAGTGAAATTTCTGTGAGCCTGAGCGAAGAAAATAAACAATTAAAGCGATTGCTGGTTGAAGTCATAAACAAGCAGTCACGCGCTGAAAAAATGGGGCGAGTTTTTCACGACTTTAACAATATGTTGTCGTCCACCATGGGATATGCCTCGCTGGCTATTGAACGTGTTGCACAATCCGATGATGAAAAGCTTCAGCGCTATTTGAATAATATTGAACGTGCCGCGATTCGTGCACGGGATCTGGTGAAAGAGTGTCTGGATCAGCGGCAGCAAGAACGCCACGTGGAAAATCCCTGTAATGTATTTGAGGCCCTTAATCGGCTGGGCGTTAATGCACACGCTGAAGGGGATTCTGCTAAAACGACACGCGTCTCAATGTCGGAAGAAAATCTTGAGAGTGTTGTGAATTTTCTGTTGCATGGTGCGGTGGCGCGACAATCCTGTAGCGGTGCGACTGCGCAAGTGCAGGTGACGACCGCTGAGTACTGTGAGAATTGTGATGCAGAGTTGCCGCTGGGGGCTTTGCGAGTAGAGCTGGACGGCACTGCGGTAGCCGCTCCGGATGGCGAATTAAAGTTGACGGATGATGAAAAGCGTATGGATATGGCTATGGCGGCAGCCTTGATCAATTTGAGCGGCGGTCATATGTGTGATGCACAGACGGATTCAGGAGCAGTAACGGAAAATTCCATAAAAACAATTGGCGTGTCGTATTTCCGCACGCTAAATTTAGATGAACAAATGCAGTGATAGACAGGGGGTTGTCACCGTACTATTTTCTACGGCGCACAAATCTTCTAATTTTAAATTTTTAACAAAATAAGTAGGTGGATCAGTTTGAAAGATTATTTAACACCTAAAGAAACGGCAGATGCCTTGCGAGTTTCCCCCATTACGGTTCGTGTGTGGGCGCAAAAAGGTTTACTGAAGGCGAGTACAACCGCAGGTGGACACCGTCGCTTTGAGCGCAGTGAAATTGAGCGATTTGCTCGCGAAAAAGGTATCGAGTTTTTTCAGGATGATGGCAATCGCGTATTGATCGTGGACGATGATGAAGATCATTTGGCGCTGTTGTGCGATGTTTTTCGGGAGCGTTTGCCTGAATGCGAATACGAAACTGCACGCGATGGATTTGAGGCAGGGCAAAAGGTGGCTACCTTTAAGCCGCATCTGGTGCTACTGGATTTGAAAATGCCAGGTGTTGATGGTTTCAAAGTGTGTCGTAACATTAAACAGAGTCCGGAGACGGAGCGCATTCGTGTAATTGCCATGACGGGCTACATGAGTGACGACAATGTTCGCAAGATCCGTTATGCCGGTGCCGAGCTGTGCCTTGAAAAACCATTGGATCTGAATCGTATTGTTGAGTTGGTGAAGTCATACCAAAAACCCAAAGATGCAATGAGTTCTTAATACTGGCTTTTTGGCGTGCAATTGCGCGGTTCAATGAGATGAACATTGAGTTGCTGAGCAAGCCGGCGTGAGTCGGCTTTAGTGATTTTCCGGCTTTGGCCGATTGGTTTTTGAGCTGTTGTGTGCTGAGTAATAGTGCGCAGTGTCAACGCTACATCTGGTAAATCTTGCGCGGGTTGCGAGCGCTCAAAGCGTAGACATAAAAAAACCGGCTCAGGCCGGTTTTTTTCATGCAAATCAAACAAAAATTGCTTATTTGATTTTGCCTTCTTTATACATAACGTGCTTACGAACAACAGGATCAAATTTTTTGATCTCCATTTTTCCAGGCATGTTGCGCTTGTTTTTGTCAGTAGTGTAAAAGTGGCCTGTGCCAGCACTTGAATTCAATCGAATTTTTTCACGCATGAGATTCTCTCCTATAGCTCGGCGAATTAAACTTTTTCGCCGCGGGCGCGGATGTCAGAAAGAACGGCATCGATACCATTTTTATCGATGATGCGCATACCTTTGCTGGAAAGGCGAAGCTTAACGAAACGCTTCTCTGACTCAACCCAAAAGCGATGAGTGTGCAAGTTAGGCAAAAAACGACGCTTAGTGTGGTTTTTTGCGTGAGATACATTATTGCCTGTTACTGGACGCTTGCCTGTAACTTGACATACCTTAGACATGACGTAGCCTCGTATTTAAATCTACTAAGCTGTCATGGCTTGCCTGACAGCCTCTATGAATTTTAAAGTGAATTCTGTGGTCAGCTGGGGTGTCACTTTCGACTTCAACACCAAAACGCTCTCAACCCTCGAATTTGCTGGCTCTCGGCTTAAAAAACATCGCTTGGCAGCGAGCATCTGAGCCTATTCTGAGCGTATGGCAAAACCGTCGACCAAAAAGAGGCGCGATTTATACCAGAAAAACCTAGCGGTAGCAAATAAAAATCACGCAATTCGCCAGCGATTCACAAAATCTTGCCCGAAAAGCGGTTGATGGCGCGAATTTCAACTTCAATTCAGCTCACCGTGCTCAGCAAAGGAGTAACTAAACCCCTCCCCGACTATGATGTGGTCCAGCACTTTAATGTCGACCAGCTGGAGTGCCTGCTGTAGTGTGTGAGTAATCGCTTTGTCCGCCAGGCTTGGCTCAGCAATACCAGAAGGATGGTTATGGGCGAAAATAACCGCGGCTGCGTTTTGCTTTAGTGCGGCCAGGACTACTTCCCTTGGGTAGACTGAAGCGCAATCCAGCGTGCCACGAAACAGTTCCTGATAGGTAATGATGCGGTGTTGACTGTCGACAAATATGGCGGCGAATATTTCGGCGCGTTGATGGCGCAGTTGCGATGTTAAATAAGTCTTGACCGCCTGGCTGCTGTCCAGGCAGGTGCTGCGCTCTATTGTTTGTGCCAGATGTCGGCGCGACATTTCCAAAACCGCTTGCAGCTGGGAATATTTGGCAGTCCCCAGACCGGGACTGCTGCAAAAGTCCTCCTGCTCTGCTTCGAGTAGCTGGCGCAGGCCGCCATGGCGGATAATGAGTTCGCGAGCGAGGTCGACTGCTGATTTGCCGCGGCAACCTGTGCGTAAAAAAATAGCCAGTAATTCTGCGTCGGATAAACTGGTGGGGCCGCGTTGCAATAATTTTTCACGCGGGCGTTCAGCGTTTGGCCAATCTGTAATTGCCATTGAGTGCATCTCCTTTTGCTTTAATTGAATATTCTACCCTGAAGATTGTCCGATTTTTAACGTGATTGATTGCGAGTTGAACGTTGTCGCAGCGCAATAGTTTTTGCTAAAAACCAGAAGCTTAAGCTATCCACATAAAATGCAACAATCTCAATGAGGAGTCAATGACAGCTCATTCGCAAATGGGATAATCTTATCTTATCCTTATATCTATAAAAACATACAGCAGCCGAGAGCTGTGTAAGCGCACCAATCATGCAAGCATTAACGAACAAGCAAATTCTACTCGGAGTGACCGGTGGAATTGCCGCGTATAAAAGCGCAGATCTCATCCGGCGGCTGCAGGACGCAGGCGCCTCTGTGCGCGTCGTGATGACTCAAGCCGCACAGGAATTTATTACGCCTCTGACCATGCAGGCGTTGTCAGGGCATCCTGTTCACACCGATTTGCTAGATCCTGCCGCAGAGGCTGGCATGGGGCACATTGAACTAGCGCGCTGGGCGGATTTGGTGGTGATCGCGCCGGCCACCGCGAACTTTCTTGCAAAGCTGGTTCATGCCGAGGGTTCGGATTTATTATTGACCTTATGTCTGGCAACTAAGGCACCTCTTGCATTGGCCCCGGCGATGAATCAGGGTATGTGGTCCAACCCCGGTACGCAGGAGAATCTGCGCCAACTGCGCACGCGTGGTTGTCATATTCTCGGCCCAGCAGCTGGTTCTCAGGCATGTGGTGATGTTGGTATGGGGCGCATGCTGGATGTGCCAGATATCGTGACCGAGGTCAGCAGTTTATTTCAGCCCGGTAGCTTGCAGGGGCAAACTGTACTAATCACGGCGGGGCCGACGCGAGAAGCGATTGATCCTGTGCGCTATATCAGCAATCACAGCTCGGGTAAAATGGGCTATGCCCTGGCTCAGGCAGCGACCGAAGCCGGTGCCAAGGTGATTTTGGTCAGTGGCCCGGTAAATCTTTCGGTCCCGGATCGTGTAAGGGGCATTGCAGTGCAGAGCGCGCAGCAAATGCTGGATGCTGTAATGGCGGAAATCACGCAAGCGGACATTTTTATTGCCACTGCCGCGGTAGCCGATTTTCGCCCGCGCGATGTTCACGATGAAAAAATTAAAAAGCGTGCCGACGAAGATGAATTGAGTTTAGCGCTGATTAAAAACCCCGATATTCTTGCGAGCGTTACAGAATTAAAGCGGCAAGGTAAACTGAACAAGCCTTTGTTTGCGGTTGGCTTCGCCGCAGAAACGCAGCATCTGGTTGACCACGCCAGGGAAAAATTGCATCGAAAAAATGTGGATATGATTGTTGCGAATAATGTGGCGGAAGGTGGTATCGGCTTTAATAGCGAAGACAATGCGGTGAGTGTGTTGAAGGCTAGTCAGCCCGATGATGTTACGGTGCTCGACACGCGAAGTAAATCGCAGCTGGCGCGGGATCTGGTTCAGGTCATTTCACAACAGATACCCTGTTGAGGTAATGACATCTGGTGGATGTATCCCGTGTAGAACAGGAAGATGTAATAAAAAAATTGAATCTGAAAAATTGCAGTGCTATGACAAGCGTAACGCAATAAGGATCATGAGTGAATAAACCTAAAAAGAAGACTTCTGCCGCGCATAAGAAACCCGCAAAACCGGAAAAAAAGCATTCTCAGAAATTTATTGGGGGTGCGATTGGTTTTGGCCTCGGTATGCTTATCTGCATTGAGCTTGGGGCCTATTTATTCGAGCGTTTTGTTGAAAGTGAGCGTATGGCCCGCCTGCATGAGCTGGCGCAGCAGCATGTCGATTCTTCGGCAAAAAATGTTGAAATATTTCTGAATGATACCTGGGGCAAAATTCAACGCTATACGGCACGGCCGGAAATGCAGCGCGCCATTCTTGAAAATAATCTCGCTCAGGAACAAAAATTTGCCAGCGAAATGAAAAGCTATATCGAAAACGTTGTCGATATTAAATACTTTGCTTTTGGCCAGGCAGCGCTCGATGCAGAAACTTTTCCACCGATTCGTTTTTCCGAGCTGGAAATGATCAGCAAGGTCGAGCGTGGTGAAAAAGCGCTGCCGGAAGCGGCAAAATTTGACAAGCAATGGTTGGTCACTTTTGTTGCGGGGATTCCTCTGCCTGAGCCTGCTGCAAAGAATAAAAAGATGGTCAGAGTTGAGGAGGCTGATTCTGAGCAAAACGACACGGATTCCTTAATCGCTTCACCGGGTGAAAAGAAAATTGCCGGTACAGTATTGGTCAGTCTGGATGTCAGTCAGCTGCTGCGCGAATTGATTACGCGTCAGCAGGTAAGCCTTGGCAATATGAAACTGGTGCAGCGCTTCAGCAGTGAAACCAGTCAAAATGTTGTTGATGCGGGGCAGGGAAATATTGGCGAAGCGGTGACGGCCGAGGTGAAAAACAGTCATTGGCATGTGGAATTTCTACCCTCATACGGTATGAAGGAGCAGGTCAAGTCCAGTATGTGGCTGACTTACACCTGGATGATTGTATTGTTTCTGATGCTGGTTGCCACCACGACCGTGGCCGGTGCGTTTGTCGGCAGATTTATCGATAAGCGTAAACAGCGCGAAGCACTGATTACAGAATCTTCTACTCCGGTAGGTAAAACCAAGCAGGAGGCTGCGGTTGCCGGGGTTTCACTGCTCAAAGCCGCCGACATTTTAGATGTGGAAATTAATGAAGAGGGTGAGAATCTGCTTGGCTTAAGCGAAGTGGAAGCGGACAAGAATGCTGCGGAATCGGAGCAGGAAAAACAGGAAAAGCAGAAAAAGCAGCGAGCCAAAGCAGAGGACGATGCCAGAATTCCACCGGAAATTTTCCGTGCGTACGATATTCGCGGCATCGCCGGCAAGCAAATTACGCGAGAGCTGGCTGAATTAATCGGACGGGCGCTCGGCAGTGAGGCTACGGATGCGGCTCAGGATTCACTGATTGTTGCACGCGATGCGCGTAACAGCAGTCCGGAGCTGACGGAGTATTTAATTCGCGGCATTTTAAGTACAGGGTGTAATGTGATTAATGTTGGCACGGTGCCCACTCCCCTGCTGTATTTTGCCACTTGCAGGATTGAGTCCTGTCAGAGTGGTGTGATGGTAACCGCAAGCCATAATCCCAAGCAGTACAATGGTTTTAAAGTTGTCATTAATGGAAAGAGCCGTGAAGCCGAAGACATTACGGCGATACGCGAACGTATCCTGCAAAATAATTTTTATAAAGGTCAGGGTAGTGAGTCGCAGATGGATATCAAGCAGGAATACATCGATACCATTTTCTCCGATGTTGCGCTGGCCGGTGATATTTCCATTGTGATCGATGCGGCAAATGGCGTGACGGGCAATATTGCCCCCGACCTGTTTGAAGAGCTTGGTTGCCACGTCCACCCGCTTTATTGTGATTTGAATGGTGAATTCCCGAATCATGATCCCGATCCTTCAGTGGAGAAAAACCTGCAGGATCTGATTGCTCGCGTGAAAGATATGGGGGCAGATTTAGGGGTGGCGTTTGATGGTGATGGTGATCGCGTCAATGTGGTAACGCCGAAAGGTAATATTATCTGGCCCGATCGTTTGCTCATGTTGTTTGCTAAAGACATACTGTCCCGCAATCCGGGGGCGGATGTTGTGTTCGATGTGAAGAGTACTCGCCACTTGTCGAGCTGCATTGCCACCAATGGCGGTCGACCGATTATGTGGAAAACTGGGCATGCGCCGATGAAAAACAAAGTCCTGGAAACCGGGGCCTTAGTCGGTGGAGAGTATTCCGGTCATATCTTTATTAAAGACCGCTGGTATGGCTTTGACGATGGCATGTATGCGGCAGCGCGATTAATTGAAATTATCAGTTTACAGGGACAATCAATCGATGACATTTTTGACGAGTTCCCCAGCTCCCCGGTTACCCCGGAAATTCGCGTGGAAGTGGAAGAAGCGCGAAAGTTCGACATCATTGAGCAATTAACGCAACTTGGCACATTTGAAGGTGGTAGAGTCGTCGATATTGATGGTTTACGTGTAGAATACCCTTTTGGCTGGGGACTCATTCGTGCTTCCAACACATCGGCACATCTCACGTTGCGGTTTGAAGGTGACGATGAGGAATCCCTGCATAAACTCAAGTCCATTTTCGTGATGGAGCTGAAAAAAGTCGATCCGTCGATTCAAATTAATTGGAATAGTTAGCTCAATGCAGTCAACAGATAACGCAATGCACGTCGCCCAGGTTTTGACCGAGGCGCTTCCCTACATTCAACGTTTTACCGACAAAACCGTGGTAGTCAAATTTGGCGGTAACGCCATGACTGACCAGGCGCTGCAAAATAGTTTTGCACGCGATATCGTCTTGATGAAACTGGTGGGTATGAATCCAATCGTGGTGCATGGTGGCGGACCACAGATTGGTGATCTATTGCAAAAGCTGAATATTGAATCCAACTTTATTGATGGCATGCGAGTGACCGACAGCAAAACCATGGACGTGGTGGAAATGGTGCTCGGCGCTACCGTCAACAAGCAAATCGTTAGCCTGATCAACAGTAATGGCGGACAGGCGATTGGAATTACTGGCAAAGACGGAAATCTCATTCATGCTAAAAAGCTGGAAGTGTCTCGCCAGTTACCCGAGATGACGGCACCAGAAATTATTGATATTGGTCACGTGGGCGAAGTAAAGTCGATCAACCGTTCAGTGATCGATGTGCTGGTGAACAGTGACTTTATCCCTGTGATTGCCCCTATCGGCGTGGGCCAGGATGGTGCATCCTACAACATAAATGCCGATTTGGTGGCAGGGAAAGTTGCAGAGGTTCTGCAGGCTGAAAAATTAATGCTGTTGACCAACGTTGCTGGTCTGCAGGATAAAGCGGGAAATGTTCTTACCGGGCTGACGACTCAGCGCGTGGATGAGCTAATTGCCGATGGCACGATATATGGTGGCATGTTGCCTAAAATCCGATGTGCACTGGATGCTGTGAAATCGGGTGTGGCCAGTTCGCATATCATCGATGGTCGGGTTCCGCATGCTGTACTGCTTGAAATCTTTACGGATGAAGGCGTTGGAACGCTAATTTCGAATAAAAACTGATCGGATTGAACGGATTTAACTGTTTCATATTTTAATGATTGATGGCGCTTAAAGTTGCAGTTAGGATAGCAGTTTTGAATAATAAGATCTTGGGTGCAGGGAATCTCTGATAGTCTTAGTGAATACCCTGCAATCAGCACTGCTGATCTGATGGTTGCCGCTCTAAGTGTTCAGATGTCCCTCCCACTTGAGTTGAACATGTTTGGTTATCTCAATGGCACTAAATAGTAAAAAACCTCGTCGACAACAAATTCTAGAAGCGCTTGCGTCAATGTTGGAGGCAAGCCCCGGGGCACGGATAACCACGGCAGCTCTCGCCAGTGAAGTGGGCGTTTCAGAAGCTGCGCTGTATCGTCACTTTCCCAGTAAGTCGAAGATGTTTGAAGGACTGATCGAATTTATTGAGGAGACCCTGTTCTCGCGGATATCCCTGATTGTTTCGGAAGAAAACGATGCGCTGGCATGCTGCGAAAAAATTCTTCATCTGCTTTTGGCCTTCGCTGAGCGCAATCCGGGTATCACCCGCATATTGACTGGTGACGCGCTTGCCGGGGAAACAGAGCGTCTGCGCTTACGAGTCGTGCAGTTGTTTGATCGTATTGAAACACAATTAAAGCAAGTGCTGCGTGAAGCGGAGCTGCGTGACGGCCTGCATTTTGGTTTATCCATCTCGGCCACGGTCAACCTGTTAATGGTGGCTGCGGAAGGGAAGATAGCGCAATTCGTCCGCAGTGAATTTCGTCAGTTACCTACGGATTCGTGGAAAGAGCAATGGCCATTTTTAGTGAAAGGAATGGTGCGCGAAACCACGATTTAGCAGGTGTGCTGCATACGTCTTGCTATCACGCTATCAGCCGTCGTCAGTGCGGCACGTAGGGATTAACAGCGCTACCGAGTGTTAACAAAGTTGCAGCTTAAGCCGTGCAGTGAGAGATAAGGGAAAATACGCCCGAGATGGGCGTTGATCATTGCAGAAAGCTGAAAATCGAAGTGAATGCTTAGGTGCTGTAAGGTGCTGACAAGATACTGAAGAAACAGCTGAAGTACTAAAAATTTATGCAGCGCTAATTGGTCGACCCAAGCAGCGCCTTGCCTTTTTCAAATATGGCGACTTCCGCTTCAAACTTTTCCACCACATCCTGGTATTCCTGACGTCGTGCATTCAGTGAGCTCTCGGCGACTTCCATTTCAGCTTTAGCCGTTTCCAGCTTGTTTAAAATGTCCTGGGATACCTTGCGTCCTGCGCGCTCCTGATTCGCTGCGAGCGACATCAATTCGTCCTTGCGCTTACTGATGCTGTGAATATTGGATTCCAGAATGGCAATAGCCGTATCTATGCTTTCCAACTTGCGCTCTTTTGCCGATTCCAGGTCCGCTACAGATGCATAACGCTTCTTAAGGCGCTCAAAGTCCGTGGCGATACGCTTGCGTTCCGCTTCGGCTTTTATCTCCTCGGCGGTCCGGGCCGGCGCAACAACCCTCACCACGCGACCATTAATATCAATGACCTCGTAGCCGTTTTTAACCAGTTCAGGAGGAATGGCGTGATCGATTACCTGAATACCCTGATCGTCGGTATAACGGTAGAGCGTCATTTCGGCGGCGCTGTACACACTGCACAACATGCTGCACATCACCAGAAATGCTGCGCCGAGCAGGCGTCTGTGCTCAGTGCTGAGTACATTGGTTCCAAGTATATTGTTACCAAGTGTATTGGTGCCGAAACTGAGGCTGCCGAATAAATAGGGGGTAATGGTCTTCATTTTCTCCTACACGCCGTATTGGTGGCGGTAATCACGTATTCTGTTCAGTACTTCTTCATTGCCGTCGGCCATCAGGTATTGCACGATGTGCTCCAACGCAATAATGCTTACCACAGGAACCCCGGTAGCATTTTCGAGTTCCTGGATGGCGGAAAGTTCACCTTGGCCCTTTTCCTGGCGATTCAAGCCCACCACAATGGCAGCGGCCTGAGCGCCTTGCTCTTCGATGATGGAAAGTACCTCACGTACGGCAGTTCCCGCTGTGATGACGTCATCAACTATCACAACACGTCCCGAAACTGGCGCGCCAACCAAAGTACCGCCTTCGCCATGATCTTTCTTTTCTTTGCGGTTATAACAGTATGGCACATCCACTTTATGCGTGTCCGCCAGCGCGACGGCTGTTGTGGTGGCCAGGGGGATGCCTTTATAGGCGGGCCCAAACAGCATGTCGAATTCAATTCCCGAAGCCATCAGGGCCGCTGCATAGAAACGTCCAAGGTCAGCAATTGCAGAACCGGTATGAAATTTGCCAGCATTAAAAAAGTATGGGCTGATTCGGCCCGATTTGAGGGTGAATTCACCAAATCCAAGCGCCTGATGCTCGATTGCGAGGCGAATAAAGTCGTGTTGATAAGATTCCATGGGGGTCTCTATGTTGTTTGAAAGGCTGTAAGTGGAAGCCAACTATGCGAAAAACTTGTGAAAGCCAACTATTATAAAAAATACATAAAAAGGCTTCTAGGACTAGTTGGGATTCTACGTGCAAAAACACACTTGCGCGGATACAAATTTAGTCCAGAAAAATGCTAATAATAACCAAGCCTACATTCGCGGCTATAGTCGTTAACATGTTCCTAAATAATTGAAAAATAAACCATTGGTAGCCATTTCGCGCTGCAACAATGCTAACAAATTAATTGCGGAATAGGTAAAATAGCCGGATGTTATAAGGAGTCACTATGAGAATAATTAGTCTCTGCGTGGACGGCATACACCAGGCGGCACAGCGTGGTTTGTATGACTGGCTCGCAGAACAAGACGCAGATATTATTTGCTTGCAGGATCTTAGGGCGCTGGAATACGAACTCGATAATGATATTTTTCATCCCGAAGGGTATTTTGCGTATTTCTTTGATTCCGGAATCAAGCACTATAACGGCGTCGCCATCTATACCCGACACCAGCCAAAGGCCCTGATCTACGGGCTTGGCTTTGCCAATGGTGTGGATATGGAAGGCCGTTACCTACAAGTCGATTTTGAGCGCTATTCCATTGGCTCATTACTGGCGCCTACCGCTTTTGTGGAAACCGAATCGCAAGAAGTGAAAATCAAATTTTTTGATGATTTCCAGGCCTTGCTGCACAAGATTACCCGTAAGCATCGCGCCTTTATATTCTGTGGTAACTGGGCCATGGCGCACACGCGTAAAGACGTCGAGAACTATGTCGAGGGCGATAGTGTGTCCGGCTTTTTGGAGCACGAGCAATTGTGGATGAACCAACTCTACCGCCAACTGGGGTATGCCGACGCATTTCGCATTGTTGTACCTGAAGGGGGTGAGTATTCCTGGTGGCCATCCGGCACCGTGGGCGAGGGAAATGGCATGCGTATTGACCATCAGGTGATTTCAGAATCCTTGAAAAAGCGTGTAGAAAACGCCGCACTGTACAAGACAAAAACTTTTTCCAGTCACTTACCTTTGATTGTCGATTACGATATCGACGATTTATAGCCTTGCCGATAAACAGACTTGCCGATAAATAGCCAATAAGAAGGACCCACGCATATGAGATCGATTGCGTGGGTCCATCATTCCTCTCTGCTGAATATCAGGACTCTCTGGCCTTAAGTGCTTCCTGCGCCCGGGCAATCGCTTGTTTCACTTGTGCTGGTGCAGTACCACCGAGATGATCCCGCGCAGCGACTGAACCTTCCAGCGTCAGTACATCGAATACGTCCTGATCTATCTGGTTGGAGAATTGTTGTAGTTCTGTCAGGCTCATTTCCGACAAATCCTTCGCTTGCTCAATGCCGTACGCGACTGACTTACCCACTATTTCGTGAGAGTCGCGGAAGGGAATACCTTTGCGTACCAGGTAGTCGGCAAGATCGGTGGCAGTGGAAAAACCACGCTTGGCCGCCTCGTACATTGCGGCTTTGTTGGCTTTGATTGCGGGCACCATATCGGCAAATGCACGCAGACAGTCTTTGACTGTATCGACAGCATCAAAGACAGGCTCTTTGTCTTCCTGATTGTCTTTGTTGTAAGCCAGGGGCTGAGATTTCATCAGGGTCAACAGGCTGATCAAGTGGCCGTTAACGCGACCGGTTTTACCGCGAACCAGCTCGGGTACATCCGGGTTTTTCTTTTGCGGCATGATGGACGAGCCAGTGCAGAAGCGATCTGGCAGGTCAATAAAGTTAAACTGGGCCGAGGTCCACAGTACCAGCTCTTCACTCGCACGTGACAAGTGGGTAAGCAGCACGGAAGCGAAGGCGCAGAATTCAATGGCGAAATCGCGGTCGCTGACAGAGTCCAGAGAGTTGCGAGTCGGCGCGTCAAACTGCAGTAAACTGGCCGTCATTTCACGATCGATGGGGTAGGTTGTGCCAGCCAGAGCGGCGGCGCCCAATGGGCTGTTGTTAAGGCGTTTGCGGCAATCATGCAAGCGGCCATAATCGCGCTCAAGCATTTCATACCAGGCCATCAGGTGGTGACCAAAGGTTACAGGTTGCGCGGTTTGTAGGTGTGTAAACCCCGGCATGATGGTGTCGTTTTCGCGCTTGGCGAGATCGAGTATGCCCGCCTGCAGACGAGTGAGCTCACGGCTGATCAGATCAATTTCATCCCGCAAATAAAGACGAATGTCTGTCGCAACCTGGTCGTTACGGGAGCGACCGGTATGTAGCTTCTTGCCGGTGATGCCAATACGCTTGGTCAGCTCGGCTTCGATATTCATATGAACATCTTCCAGTTTGACCGACCAGCTGAAATTACCGCTGTCGATGTCCTGGGCTATGTCCTGTAGTCCTTTGATGATGGAATCTTTTTCCTCTTCGTTCAGAACCCCGGCAGCGGCCAGCATAGTGGCATGAGCAATTGAACCGCGAATATCCTGCATGGCCATGCGCTGATCAAAGCTTACCGAGGCGGTAAAGCGTTCTACGAAGGCATCAGTGGCTTCACTGAAACGCCCTCCCCAGGGTTTGACGGAATTCTCTTGTTCACTCATGGTATATGCTACAGTCCTAAAAAACGAAAAAGTCACGTATTTTGCTTACCGATTTGCGCGCGCAACAGGCAAATGTACCCTACCTCTGCGGTCCGTTAAGCACAATACGTTCATAAGGTCCGGCATTATACCGGCTCAATCGAGGCGAGGCGATGTTAAAACAAATGGAACGGGAAAGTGGCAAAGGAGATTTTTTGCCCAACCTGTGCGAAGTGCAGGCGGTGTTCTTTTTAATTCTGGTCGGTGAGCTTTTAGCTTTTGCGTTTGTCATTATTAATCGCGGCATTGAAGATTTTGACTGGTTGTTTTTTGGCTCCATGTCCTTTCTTGTGCAATGGGTGATGCTGGTCAGCGCAGCCTGTATCTGCCCGCTTCGTCCCTGGTTTAAAAAGCAAAATGGCGTTGTTGCGGGATCTGTCAGTTTTGGCATCGTGATGTTTTTTACCGTGTTATTTACCATCATTGGTGCCTGGCTGGATATCGACGAGTTCGATATCGCCACTTCACTGTGGAACAACCTCATAGTAGCGGCGATTTTCGCGGGACTTGTGCTGCGGTATTTTTATCTGCAACAGCAATTGCAGAATCGTGAGCAAGCCGAGTTGCGCTCGCGAATCCAAGCGATGCAATCGCGAATCCGCCCTCACTTTCTGTTTAACAGTATGAACAGTATTGCCAGCTTAATTGCGATTGATCCGGATGCAGCGGAAAAAATGGTGGTGGATCTGTCCGAGCTGTTTCGCTCGAGTTTAAGCGAGCCCGGTCTGGTGCCGATTGAAGATGAAATTCGTCTGTGCGAGAAATTTATCTCGATTGAACAAATTCGCCTTGGTGATCGCTTGCGAGTCTCCTGGGAGGTCGAGTTACTGGGAGAAAAACTGACAATTCCCAGTCTTACATTGCAGCCGCTTATTGAAAATGCCATTAACCATGGCGTGCAACCTATCCCGGGTGGTGGCCTGGTCGAAATAAGTGTCGCGTTTGTGCCTTTTACCAAAGGAAAATTCAGTGCGGCAAAAGCGAGTCTGGCAAATGATGCCAAAAACTCCGCAACCCTGATGGGAACCGTCAACATTGTGATTAAGAACCCCGTGGATTCACAGGCGCGAGAGTTACAAGGGCTGCAGGGAAACGGAATCGCATTGCAAAATATTCGAAACCGGTTAGAGGCTCACTTTGGTTTGGACGCTAAACTATATGTGGAAGAGCAAGAGAATTGTTTTTCCACTGTGGTGCGATATCCTGTGTTCGAATAACGCGCTAATACACCGAATAACAAAGGCCGAAACTACTCATGATGCACATACTGGTAATAGACGATGAAAATCTTGCGCGCCAGCGTTTAATCCGTCTGCTCAATGATATTGAGGGGTGTGAAGTCATCGGTGAGGCGGCCAGCGGGGATGAAGCTTTGGCCGCAATTGAATTGCTGGACCCCGACTTACTCTTTCTCGACATCTCCATGCCGGGCAAAGATGGTATGGCGACGGCGAGAGAAATTTCTGAAATGTCCGAACCGCCCGCCATTATATTTTGTACCGCCTATGATGAATACGCGCTGCAGGCATTTGAAGTTGAGGCAGTAGGTTACATTGTCAAACCTGTGCAAAAAGAGCAATTGGCTCAAGCACTGGAAAAAGCCAAAAAACTTAACAAGGTGCAGCGCTCACAGCTCGAAAATGGCAAGCCTGAGCTTGGCAGTGCACGCCAGAATATTACGGCCAAATCGCGTAAAGGTGTTGAATTAATCCCGCTGGAAGATGTTTACTGTTTTGTCGCGGACCAAAAATATGTAACCGTAGTGCATAAAAACGGCGAAACCTTGATCGATGAAACCCTGAAGGAATTGGAAACGGAATTCGCGGAAGTCTTCGCTCGCGTACACCGCAATGCATTGGTCAGTAAACAGCATATTTTGGGTATAGAAAAAGACAAAACGGGACGTTACGAGATCAAGTTGAAAGACTCCGAGTTCCGCCCGATGGTTAGTCGCCGTCACCTCACCGAAATTAAAACCCTGCTTACCACATTATAATCATTGCAGGGGTCTACAGCGTTTCGCCAGTTTCATCTGGTATCATGCGTGAAACTTGAAAATACGAAATAAACAGTGGTTGATGAATGAAAAAAACCTTAAGAATTGCCACGCGCAAAAGCCCGCTAGCCATGTGGCAAGCAGAATACGTCAAGCAAAAACTTGAAGCATTTCATCCGGAGTTAAACGTGGAATTGTATCCACTTACCTCCAAAGGCGACAAAATTCTGGATGTTCCTCTCGCCAAAGTGGGAGGCAAAGGCCTGTTTGTCAAAGAATTGGAACAGGCCATGTTAGCAGATGACGCGGACATTGCGGTTCACTCCATGAAAGATGTGCCGATGGAATTTCCCGAAGGGCTGGGACTTGCTGTGATTTGTGAACGTGAAGATCCACGGGATGCCTGGGTCTCAAACCAATACGCCACGGTAGATGATCTTCCTGCGGGCAGTGTGGTTGGTACTTCCAGTTTGCGTCGTCAAAGTCAGCTGTTGAAACATCGCCCGGATCTGCAAGTGACCTTCTTGCGCGGCAATGTACAGACGCGGCTGGCAAAACTGGATGCAGGTGAATACGATGCCATTATTCTCGCGGCTGCAGGGTTAAAGCGTTTGGAAATGCATGATCGTATAGCCAGTTATTTAAGTCCTGAGCAAAGCCTGCCTGCCGGTGGCCAAGGGGCGGTTGGCATTGAGTGTCGCCTGAAGGATACCGATACCGTTGCGTTACTTCAGCCTTTGCATCACGCCTTAACCGCCGAACAGGTAGTGGCTGAGCGCGCGGTGAATAGGACACTGGAAGGCGGTTGTCAGGTGCCTATTGGGTGTTTTGCGGTGCATCAGGGTGAAAACCTCTGGTTGCGTGCCCTGGTTGCCGCGCCAGATGGCAGCCTGTTGATTGAAGATGAGAGTACAGGGCCAGCTTCCAGCGGTGAAGAGATGGGGATCGCTTTGGCAAAACGCCTACTGGCTGCCGGAGCCGATAAAATTCTTGCGGATGTCTATGGCAACAGTTAACCGCGTTTTTATCACGCGTCCAGCACACCAGGTGCAGTCCTGGCAGGCGCGGTTGGCGCAACAGGGAATTGCAACGCAAACCATTCCCCTGCTTGAGATTGAGCCGGTCAGCGACGCGCAATCTCAGCAGAAAATCAAACAGCAGATATTGCGTTTAGATGAACAGGCCTGCATTATTTTTGTCAGTCAAAACGCGGTGCGTTTCGCCTTTGAATGGATAGAACAGTATTGGCCGCAATTTCCTGTGCAGGTAGAAATGCTGTGCGTTGGGAAAAAAACGCAAGAGGTGTTACAGCAAACTTTCGACAAGCTGTATTGCGGCGTTGGCAGGATTCGCAGCGTTGATGATGCCTCCGCTATGACAAGTGAAGCGCTGTTGCAGGATATGGCACTGGCCAGTGATGAAACGGTACAGCACAAAAAAATTATGATTTTTCGCGGTGTGGGCGGTCGAACTACCCTGCAGGAATCGTTACAAAGCGCTGGCGCAAGTGTTGAACACTGTGAATTGTATTGGCGCAAACTGCCAGCGACTGCGCATCAGTCTTTTGTCGCCAGCCAGATTGATGTGAGCGGCGATCTTGTCAGTGTTTTCAGCGGCGAAACCCTGCACAACCTTTATCAGGTGGTGCAACAAAATGCTTTGGCTGAATGGCAGCAACTTCAACTGTTAGTGCCAAGCGAACGTGTAAAACAATTGGCCCATGAACTTGGTTTTAAACAAGTGGTGAGTGCGCATAACGCCAGCGAAGCCAGTATGTGGCAGCGTCTGGAGCAGCTGATTTCCTCAACTGAGTAACTATATGACGGATAAAACCCAAAATAACGAAGACGACAAGCAAAAGTCAGACACCGGTGTTGAAGAAGGTCTGGCCAAGCAGGAAAGTGAATCACCATCGTCCACCGCATCCTCTGTTACGAATAAGACTCCCGCTGAAGTTGACGGTGATGCGGATGAGAAAACGGACAAGCACGCTGCGCAAGAAACTGATGAGCCAGTTGTGGCTGAGAGTTCAGAACGTGATAACGCCAGCGTCGATCAATCGGAGCGGGTGTCTGCCGCAGATGTGCCTCGCACCACCAAGACCAGCACTGTCACGCCTGACGAGAAAAAGCCAAAAGTTAAGAAAGCTGCGGATGCTCAGCCAGTTAAGACCAGTCGTCTGACGCTTTGGTTTGTGGTGTTTATGTTTATCGTGTTGTGTCTGGCGATTGCCGCTGGTGCCTACCTGATGCGCTATGGCAAAGATCTGATGGCTCAGCAGCGCGGTCAGATAAGTGAATTGCAACAGCAACTTGGCGCAGCGGAAACACGCTCTGCCGCCGCCTTGCGTCAGGCCAAAACAGAACAGGCTGCTGCAATTCAGGGATTGCAGCAGGCGAACAACGAGTTAAAGCAAATTATTTCCGATCTCGATCAGAGACTGGTTGCGCAAAATAAACGTCTGCGCTCCATGTCCACCACCTCACGTGAAGACTGGTTGTTGGCGGAGGCTGAGTATTTGTTGAAGTTAGCCAATCAGCGTGTCTTGATAGAAAAAAATGCGGAGGGTGCAGCTGCGTTGCTGGCGGAGGCCGATGCAATTTTGCGAGATTTGAGTGATCCCGATCTATTTTCAATTCGACGTGAAGTCAAAAAAGATCTGGCCGCATTGCGTTTGACAGAGAAAATCGATGTGGAAGGGATTTATTTAAGTCTGGTGGCGATGGCGGGGCAAGTGGAAAGTCTGCCGGTCAATCCGACCATGCAGCAACAAATCGAGTCCATGCAATTAAGTAATGATGATCGCGTGAAAGAACTCAGTAAGCTGGATGATGTGCCCTGGTATAAAAAAATTGGGCGTGGCTTGTCCGATTTTGGTGAAAAGCTTAAAAGTTTTTTTCAAGTTTATTCTTTTGATCAAAAGCCAACGCCGCTGTTGCCGCCGAATGAAGCGGGCTTTTTACAGCAGAATTTACGGATGATGATTGAACGAGCTCAGTTAGCGTTATTGCGAGAGCAGCAGGATGTGTATCGCCAGAGTCTTGAGCAGACCAAAGACTGGATTAAAACCTATTTTCCAAATTCAAAAAAAGCACAAAACTTTGTTAAGCAGATTGAAAGCATTGAGCAGGAAAATATTGTACGCAGTATGCCGGATATAAGTGCATCGCTGGAATTGCTGCAAGGCTATATTATTGATCTGCATCGTGTGGGTGATGCCAAGCCAGATGCGAGAGGGCAATAACAATGCCTTTACTGTTCAGTTTTGTTGTCATTCTTCTGGGTGCCCTGCTCGTGCATTTTATGCAGCAGGATTCAGGGTATGTCCTGGTGAATCTTGGCAATTTCACCATTGTTACCAGTTTCTGGTTTGCTTTGGTAAGCATCATACTCGCTACTTTTCTGGCAATTTATATTTACCGTACGTTATTTAGTGTGATTGCAAAAGGTAAAGCTTTTTCTTTTCGGCGTAACGAGAAAAAATCTCAGGCAGGCCTGTTGCACTATGTGGAAGGTGATCTGCTTACGGCTAAAAAAGAACTGTCCGCTGTAAAGCAGGCGAAAGACCAGCAAGTGGGCGAAAAATCTTATGTTCACTCGTTGATGGCAGCACGCAGCGCTTTAGATTTGGGTTTGGTCGATGAATCTGAGGCACTGTTGGATCAGGCGGAAAAAAGCGCGGCGAAATCCGGGGAGAAAAATACCACGGCATTGGCCGTAAACCGAACGCGCGTGTTGATGGCAAAAAAAGAAATGGCACAGGCGCGAGCGTTGTTGGATGGTTTGACTGCAAAGGAGAAAAAGCACCCGGCAGTTGTCGACCTGTATCGTCAAATATATATTCACCAGCACGACTGGCCAGCGCTGATAAACTTGTTGCCGCAGGTTAAACTCCTGCCTTTACAAGGAGAGCAACAATACAGTGTGCTGGAAGAAAATACTTATATGTCTTACCTGAACGCACTCGTACTGCAGCACAGTATTGCCGAGCCGAAAACTGCAGAGGCATTAGAGAAATTGCAAAGTGCGTGGAAATCGTTACCGAAAACCGCTCAATTAAACTCGCGTATTGTGGGCTTGTATTGCACTTTGCTGGCTCGCCTTGGCGAGGATGACCGTGCCGAAGTTCTTTTGCGTAAGTCTTTAAAAAATGAGTGGCATGCAGGAGTGGTGGAGCTTTACGGCCGCTTGGCGACAAGTGATTACAAATTACAGTTGAGCTATGCTGAGCGTTGGCTGGAACAACATCCTGATGATCCTCACCTATTGTTTTGCCTGGGGCGTTTGAGTGTGAAAAACGAATTGTGGGGCAAAGCTAAAGACTATTTCGAAAAAAGTCTGCGCCTTGAGCCGCGCCCCGAAGTCTACGCTGAACTGGCAACCTTAATGGCGAAGCTCGGTGATGCTGAAAAAAGCCAAGTGTTTTATCGTCGCGGGCTGGAACTGGCGGTTGCAAAAAATTAAAAGATAACGGTTGTGCCAGTGTTGCATTTATTGTGGCTGGCACAGCGAATATAGCAGGTTGCAGCAAAAGACGGAGCGAGCTTGATTTAGCAAAAATGCTAGAGAAAAGAATAGGGAAAAATAACTTAAAAAAGAACTCAGAAAAAGAATTCAAAATACGACGCAAGAAATTAAAAGATTCCCAGTTCATCCCAGATACTGTCGACCTTATCTTTAACTTCCTGTTTCATGCTGATGGGAGTGCCCCATTCACGTGAGGTTTCGCCTGGCCATTTATTGGTGGCGTCAATGCCCATTTTCGAGCCCAGACCGCTGACGGGTGATGCAAAGTCCAGATAATCTATCGGTGTGTTATCGACCAGTGTCGTATCGCGTGTTGGATCAACGCGAGTAGTCAGTGCCCAGATAACATCTTCCCAGCTGCGAGCATTGACATCATCATCGGTGACAATCACAAACTTGGTATACATGAACTGGCGCAGGAAAGACCAAACGCCCATCATTACGCGTTTAGCATGTCCGGGGTATTGCTTTTTCATGGTCACCACTGCCATGCGATAAGAGCAGCCCTCGGGTGGCAGGTAAAAATCCACGATTTCAGGAAATTGTTTTTTCAGCAGTGGTACAAATACTTCATTTAAAGCCACGCCAAGAATCGCGGGTTCATCGGGCGGACGTCCGGTATAAGTACTGTGGTAAATGGGTTGTTGTCGGTGAGTGATCTTTTCGACGGTGAATACTGGGAAGCGCTCTACTTCGTTGTAATATCCGGTGTGATCACCGAAGGGGCCTTCATCGGCGAATTCCCCTGGGGCGAGGTAGCCTTCTAAAATAAATTCCGCAGACGCTGGTACCTGAAGGTCATTGCTGAGGCTTTTACACACTTCGGTTTTACTGCCGCGAAGTAAGCCGGCAAAACCATATTCGCTCAAGGTATCTGGCACAGGTGTGACCGCTCCCAAAATGGTTGCTGGGTCTGCACCGAGTGCGACGGATACGGGGTAGTTCTCACCTGGGTGTTGTTTTTGAAACTCAGCGAAATCCAAAGCGCCGCCTCGGTGGCTTAACCAGCGCATAATCAACTTGTTTTTAGCGATAAGTTGCATGCGATAAATCCCGAGGTTTTGCCGTTCTTTATTGGGGCCTTTGGTAATGACCAGTGGCCAGGTAACCAGTGGGCCGGCATCGCCTGGCCAGCAGGTCTGAATGGGAAGCTGGTATAAGTCGACCTGTTCAGCAGTAAGCTGCACTTGCTGGCAGGCGGCTTTGCTGACTACCTTGGGTGCCATGTTAAGAACTTGCTTGAAGATGGGCATTTTTTCCCAGGCGTCGCGCAACCCTTTTGGCGGTTCGGGTTCTTTTAAGAATGCCAGCAGTTCGCCGACTTCACGCAAGGCTTCGGTGGAACTTTGCCCCATCCCCAAAGCTACGCGTTCAGTCGTGCCAAATAAATTTGCCAGCACGGGAATCTCGTGCCCGATTACATTTTCGAAAAGCAAAGCCGGACCGCCCGCGCGAAGCGTGCGGTCGCAAATTTCGGTCATTTCCAGGTTGGGATCGACAGGGTGGTTTATGCGTTTAAGTTGGCCGAGAGTTTCAAGTTGATCGATAAAATCTCTGAGGTCTTTAAACTGCATAAACCGGGTCTTTGTGCTTTAAGGTGAATGAATTCGTCAAGAATTTATTTGGATTTCATCGATAAGAAGAACTCATCGTTTGTTTTGAAATCTTTAAGCTTATCAAGCAGAAATTCGGTGGCTGCAGTGTCTTCCATATCGTGTAGCAGCTTGCGAAGAATCCATACGCGTTGCAATTCATCTTCTTTCATCAGCAGGTCTTCACGACGAGTGCCTGAACGACGCACGTTGATTGCAGGGTAAACACGTTTTTCTGCAATCTTGCGATCAAGATGCAATTCCATGTTACCCGTACCTTTAAATTCTTCGTAAATTACTTCATCCATTTTCGAGCCGGTGTCGATCAGCGCTGTTGCAATAATGGATAAGCTGCCACCTTCCTCGATGTTTCGTGCCGCACCGAAGAAACGCTTAGGACGCTCAAGTGCGTGCGCATCCACACCACCGGTCAATACTTTACCGGATGAAGGAATTACGGTGTTGTAGGCACGAGCAAGACGTGTAATGGAGTCAAGCAGAATGACAACGTCTTTTTTGTGCTCGGACAGGCGCTTGGCTCTTTCGATTACCATTTCAGCGACTTGTACGTGACGTGATGGTGGCTCGTCGAAGGTAGATGCCACCACTTCACCGCGCACCGAGCGCTGCATCTCCGTCACTTCTTCGGGTCGTTCGTCAATCAGCAATACAATCAGGTGGCACTCGGGGTTGTTGCGTGTAATCGCCTGAGCGATGTTCTGCATCATGATGGTCTTACCGGCTTTGGGTGGTGCAACGATAAGGCCGCGTTGTCCTTTCCCTATGGGTGAGGTTAAATCAATGATGCGCCCCGTTAAGTCTTCAGACGAACCGTTACCGGCTTCAAGTACGATGCGATCGTTAGGGAATAATGGGGTGAGGTTTTCGAAAAGGATTTTGTTGCGCGAGTTTTCAGGTTTGTCGAAGTTGATTTCGTTAACCTTGAGCATGGCAAAGTAACGTTCGCCTTCTTTGGGAGGGCGAATTTTCCCGGCAATTGTGTCGCCCGTGCGCAAGTTAAAGCGGCGTATCTGGCTGGGTGAGACGTAAATATCGTCTGGGCCGGCCAAATAAGATGAGTCCGCTGAACGCAGGAAGCCAAAGCCATCCTGCAATATTTCCAGCACACCATCACCGTAAATATCCTCGCCGCTACGCGCGTGTTTTTTAAGGATGTTGAAAATTACGTCCTGTTTGCGCGACCGCGCCAAATTCTCCATGCCCATTTCCGCGGCAATTTGAATGAGTTCTTCAATAGGTTTGGTTTTTAAGTCGGTGAGATTCATATGTGCTGTTTGTTCCATAGAGTCTTAAAAACTCGACAGGCATTCGAGTTTGATTTTCTTTGTGATTAGAAGTGAAATTTCGTTAGTTTATAGACCGATTAACTGCTCAAAGGCTTAACTTATGGCTTTGTTTGTATTTATTACCATGAGTAAACACTTAAGGGGTTCCGAATACCAAACTGTCTTTGTGTCGGGAAATGAAGAACTTTGGGAAGGTAAAACGGAAGTGTTCAATCGAAGATATTGCTGAGTTTCATTATAGCTCAAGACCGACGAATGTCATCGCAGAAAGAGAAAATTGCAATAGGCAGTGTAAGAATTGAGACAAAGGTAGAAAAACAGGAGTATCCATTTTTATCCTATGTCGACCAGTATAGCTACGTTTTTTTCTTTGTGCAAAAGCGAATGAACAAAGACGAAGCAATGCTTTATCGTTATTCAAACGGATTTCCTAAAATTACGCAAGTCGGATATTGCTATATGCAATGAAGCTCATCCAGGTAATGTGACTCAGTGAGCCTTTGAATGAAGTGTTGCGAGAAAAATAAGAAAGTATGCTGTAAGAAAAAGCCACGAAATCAACTGATCATGTTTCGTGGCTGGCCATTATATGCTTTTACAAGCTGGATTCAATAAATTCTTTTAATTGCGCCTTGGTTAATGCACCTACTTTGGTGCCCTCGGCGTTTCCACCTTTGAATATCATCAGCGTTGGAATCCCGCGAATGTTGAATTTCGCTGGCGTTTCCTTGTTCGCATCGACATCCATTTTGCTGATTTTGATTTTGCCTTCATATTCTTTCGCTAGTTCGTCAAGAACGGGTGCGATCATTTTACATGGACCACACCAGGCTGCCCAAAAATCAACCAAAACAGGAATTTCTGAACCAAGAACGTCTTGTTCAAAACTGGCATCGCTTACGTGCACGATGGCGTCACTCATAAAAATTCTCCAAGAGTTATCACTCAAAAAGGCAATAATAAGGTCACTACCCGGGGGTTACAATACCTGACCCTAAATAAGGGGGTGATATCGCCAAAAGTTGTTCGTCTTCAAGCCAATCCTGCCATGTGGACTAGGTGGCCAAATGTGCGAGAAGTTCGGCTTGTGCTGCTGGAGCCTCACTCTCAATCAGTTCATAGCGGCTGTCTTCATGCAGCTGCCAGCGCTGTTTGCCGTCATTGATATATAGCATGAGTTCGTGATGAATGCGTTGTACCAGACTGGCATTTTCTATCGGAAAGCAGGTTTCTACGCGGTGGTTTAAGTTGCGTTCCATGAGGTCGGCGCTAGCGCAGTACACTTGCGTCGCAGCATTGGCAAAATAATAAACCCGTGTATGCTCTAAAAATCGCCCAACTACTGAAAATACGCGAATATTGTCTGATACACCGGGAATTCCGGGGCGCAAACAACACATGCCGCGAATAATCAAATCAATTTTCACGCCTGCCTGCGATGCTTTATAGAGAGCCTGAATGACTTTCGGTTCCGTTAAGCCATTACATTTACAGATAATCCGGCCTTCTTTGCCGTCAGCCACGGCTTTGGCTTCGCCATCAATCATGCGCAATAGCTGGCGCTTTAAGGTAAAGGGCGCATGCAATACTTTATCCATGCGCTCGGTTTTACCCATGCCGGTCAATTGCTGGAATACACGGTGGACGTCTTCTCCCATGACCTTGTCGGCGGTGAGCAGTGAGTAGTCCGAGTACAGTCGCGCATTTCCGCTGTGATAATTGCCTGTGCCGAGGTGAACGTAGCGCTTCAAGCCGTCCTCTTCACGTCGGACAACCAGAATCATCTTGGCGTGAGTTTTATAGCCCACAACGCCATAGACGACAACCACTCCCGCTTCTTGCAGGCGACTGGCCAGTTCCAGGTTTTCCTCTTCATCAAAGCGCGCGCGAAGCTCCACCACAGCCGTCACTTCTTTGCCATTGCGCGCGGCGTCGATCAATGCATCTACAATGGAGGAGTTGGTGCCAGAGCGATACAGTGTTTGCTTAATGGCCACCACATTGGGATCTTTAGCTGATTGCCGCAATAATTGCACAACTGGCGTAAACGATTCGAAGGGGTGAAGCAACAGGTAGTCTTTGCGTGATACGGCATCAAAAATATTGTCTTTACGACTCAATCCCTTGGGCATGCTGGGGGTAAACGGCGGGTACAGCAGCTCCGGTGCGGAGACAATACTCAGCACACTCATCAGGCGCTTGAGGTTAACTGGGCCATTAACCCGGTAAAGCTGTTCTTCGTTGAGCCCGACTTCCTGCAATAGAAAATCCGTTAATTCCTGTGGACAGTTGTCGGCCACTTCAAGGCGTACAGCTGTGCCGAAGCGGCGTGAATGCAATTCGCCGCGCAGTGCGCGGGCCAGATCGGCGATACCTTCTACATCCACGTCCAGGTCCGCGTTGCGAGTAATTCGGAACTGATAGCAGCCCTTCACTTCCATGCCGGGGAACAGGCGGTCAGCATGGGCGTGAATCATCGAGGAGAGGAAGATAAAGTGATAGCCTTCGCCGGCAAGTTCTGCAGGCAATTGAATGAGGCGCGGCAGCGAGCGCGGCGCAGGCACAATGGCGTAGTTAAGGTCTCGGCCAAAAGCATCATTCCCTTCCAGTTCCACGATGAAATTCAGGCTTTTGTTTACCAATCGAGGAAAAGGGTGCGCAGGATCAATGCCAATAGGGCTTAAAATGGGCAGTACTTTTGAGTTAATGTAGTCTTCCACCCAGGCGGATTGCGCCTCTGTCCACTGGCTGCGTCGCAGGAAGTGGATATTCTTCTCCGCCATCGCAGGCATCAGAATATTGTTCAGAATTTCATATTGCTTGGAGACATCGCGGTGGCAAAGGTGGCTGATTTCGCGCAACACTTCCTCTGCGTGCATGCCATCCGGTCCGGTGGATTCCCGTTCAAACTTAATGCTTTGCATTAGCCCGGCGACTCGGATTTCAAAAAACTCGTCGAGGTTGGAGCTGTAAATCAATAAAAATTTTAAGCGCTCCAGCAGTGGATGTTCTTCTTTTAGTGCCTGTTCCAGTACGCGGTTGTTAAAAGCCAGGTGACTGATCTCGCGATTGATGTAATACGCCGGGTTGTCCAACGCAATACTTTCGTTCGGTGCTACTGGCTTGTCAGTCATTCAATCATTCTCAATAAAGTAAATGGCTTAGTATAAATATAGAATTATTACAGTTTTGTTGCGAGATGACGCTAAAGTTTACGGGCTGCGCTGTCGTCGAGACTGTTTTCCAGGTCTTTTTCGCGACCTGTTCTGAGGCTTTTGTCTGCCAAGAGGTATATTTGCGCCGGTGATAAACGCAGGCCAGGTTGGTGAAAGCTCAGGTTAACAACGCGATGCGTACTTGCTTCGCAAAAACCGTCTTGGTTTAGAAACCGTCATACAGAGTTCAAATAAGTTTGCCTATACTGAAGTCAGGTTGTTGGAGTCTTTGGTCTTTGCCGGTGTTCCCTTTTAATTTCAATTTGCAAACTCGTATTGTGCTCGTTCTGTTACTGGCCATACTGGGTTTATTTATTGCGATAGATATTAAACAATATATTTCCGTGGGCCAAGTGAACGCATGGTATCAGACTCACCCCGCCACTACCCTCCTGACCTTTGTACTGGTCTACCTTGCTGTAGCCAGTTTCAGTCTGCCGGGAACGGGACCCTTAACCTTTGCAGCTGGCGCGGTTTTTGGAGTCTGGCAGGGCATTTTACTGGTCTCCATCCTCAGCGCTGTTGGAGCTACGGGGGGCATGTTGCTCTCGCGTTTGTTACTGCGTAACTGGGTAGAACGGCAGTATCAGAGGTTTATAGAGAAGGTAAACCTGGGGCTCGAGCGCGATGGCAAATGGTATCTTTTCAGTTTACGTTTAATTCCGCCTATTCCATATTTCATCGTGAACCTGGTGTTTGGTGTGACTCACATGCGCGCCTTGACGTTCTTCTGGGTCAGTCAACTTGGCATGTTGCCGTTGATCATGCTTTACGTAAATGCCGGAGCCAATCTTGGTCAGCTGGAGGAATTGAGTTGGTCCGCGATTTTTACGGCAAAAATATTATTCGGTTTTGCTCTGCTGATTGTTGTTCCTTTCGCTTTGAAAATAGCGATGCAGGCAATGCAGCGGCGAGCAGGCTAGCGCAAGTTAATCCTGAGACATACCGATCGAGTTGAGAGCTTCGTTGAGTTTGTCCAGGGTAATGGGTTTGCTCAGGAAGTGATTCATCCCGCAGTCAAATACCCGCTGACGGTGGTTAGCTTCCACGTGCGCGGTAAGGGCGATAATGGGGATGGCGGTCATTGCCCGGTTTTTTTCCTCTTCGCGAATTCGTTTGGTTGCATCGAAGCCATCCAGTTCTGGCATTTCGCAATCCATCAAAATCAGATCATATTTTTTGTCCGCAGCGAAGGTTTTATTGACGGCTTCTAATCCGTTTTCAGCAAAGTCTGGTTTGATCTCAAACTTGCCGAGAAGACCCTCAATCACCATACGATTGACCGCGTTGTCTTCCGCCACCAGAACATTTAATTCGGAGTGACTGGGGCGCACGGTTGTGGTGGGCATCAACGGGTTTAGCTGCAGTCCCATGCCCTGATTAATTAAAGTGTCATGCAGACTGCGAATAGAAATGGGCCGTGGCACAATGGACGTGACGGTGTACAACTGTGTTTGAGAGAAAGATGCAGCCTGTTGATTGGTCAGCATTAATATGGGCAGCATCTGGTAAGGTGCAATTTCACGAATTTTACGCGCTGTTTCAAAGCCGTCGTATTCTGCACCCAGGTGGTTAATTAAAATAAAGTTGTATACCGCCTGTTTGTTGGCCTGCATCTCCGGCAGAACCTGCTCCAAAGCCTGTACATTTGTAGTTTGTAGATTCCAGGCCGACACGTGATGTTCAAGTGCCTGTGTCATGATCGGTGATAGATTTATTGTGAGCAGCCGCTTTCTGGATAGTGCCAGGCTACAGCTCGGGGGATTGTCGTGATGGAAATCCTCATCAAACAGTAAGCGTGTAGTGAACCAGAATGTGGAGCCTTTGTTGACTTCACTGCTTACCCCGATCTCCCCTTCCATCAATTCAACCAGCTGTTTACAAATTGCCAAACCCAGTCCACTGCCGCCAAACTTGCGCGTAGTTGAGGTTTCTGCCTGGCGGAATGCTTCGAACAGGCGGCTTTGAACTTCGCGGGAAATACCGATGCCGCTGTCTTTAATGGAAAACATCAGTTTCATGTTTTCGCGGTTGGATTCTTTGCCATCCATGGTCACGCGTACATAGACATGACCTTCTGAGGTGAACTTAAAGGCATTGCCTACCAGATTAACCACGATTTGTTTAATTCGAACCGGGTCGCCGATTAATTGCTTGGGTATGTCAGGACTGATGTCGCTGATTAATTCGATTTCTCGTTTGCTGGCCGTTGCGCTGAAAAGCTTAAAGCAATCATCGATCAAAGCTTCCAGATCAAACGGCGTTTTTTCCAGCAGCATTTTACCCGACTCAATTTTTGAATAATCGAGAATGTCGTTGATGATTTCCAGCAGAGACTCACCTGAACGATAAAGTACATCCAGGTAATGTTTCTGGTTGCTGTTCAGTGGAGTGTCACGCAGCATTTCCACCATCCCCACTACGCCATTCATCGGCGTGCGTATCTCGTGGCTCATGGTGGCAATGAATTCGCTCTTGGCTTTGTTGGCGGCCTTGGCTTCCTCGATTAATTTCTGGGTTTCAAGTTTGTGGGCTTTTTCTTTCAGCAGGGCGACCTCAATCGCTTTGCGTTGCTCGATATCGATAATCATCGTTTCGCGAATCGTTTCCAGTGCGTGAACGAGAATGTCGAGTTCATCGGCCGGGAGTTTGATTCCAGCATTGCGTTCGATCATCAAACGTTCTTCGAGATTGGAATTTTTACGCGAAATGATGTATTGCGAAATGCGACAAATGTGCGCGAGAAAGGCGCGGTGAAACAACAGGCAAATAATTATGATGAACGCCGCGAGCGTAATGGCATGAATGATAAAATAACCCAGCATACGCTCGCGTAATCGCTGAGTTATTTGTATTTCACTCGCCACCACAGTAAGAAAAAACTGTCCGCGATCAAACATCGCGTCGTATTCATTTTCCAGCGCGTAACTCACATCGGCATCGTAGAACTTAGTAATGTCCCGTTTCACGCCGTGAGTATTGATGTTAATTTTAACGCCGTCGATGCCGGGGTGCTGATACAGGCGCTCCAGTAAAAGCTCCAGTGTTTCTTCATCTTCATTATTGAGAGCTTGCAGTACAGCCGGGGCAATAATGTCGGTAGAGGTTTCCAGTTCTTGTGTAATGATGCGGCGTTGTTCGCTGTAAGAAAGCCAATAAGTTGCAATGGCACTGCCAACGACCAACAGGGAACCTACCAGTAACATCATTAACGCAAGCTTGACGGCGTACGTTAGATATTTGGGTAAATCGGTTGCTTGGTCTCCTAGCAAGTGCTGTCACCTATCTCAGTTTGAAAGTATACAAAGTGTAGTTAATTTTGAACGAAAGATTCCAGTAAGTTATTTAAGTATAGGCGTCCTAGCGCACTTGGTTGAATTCGTTGCGCGGGACTTTCCAGTAAACCTTTGGCATGCAGTTGTTGTAAAGTCGGCAATATGGTTTCCAGTGCCAGTCCTGTACGTTGCTGAAACAACTCGCTGGCAACACCGTCATTGAGTCGTAAGGCGTTCATCATAAACTCAAGTACCAGATTTTCGCTATCGCAGATATGTTGTTGCGCAGTAAATTGACGCGCAGGGTCGAGATAGTGCTGCGGTAAGCGCGTTTTTTGAAAGCGCATGATCTGTTGTTGATCGTCCAGGGTGATTTTGCCGTGCGCGCCAGCGCCGATGGCCAGGTAGTCACCAAATTGCCAGTAATTGATATTGTGGGCCGACATTTTACCGGCTTTACTGTACGCGGAAATTTCATATTGCTGATACCCCTGCTGAAACAGAGCCTGTTGTCCGGCCTCGAAAATATCGACCAGAATATCCTCTTCGGGAAGGCTGGGGGGGCGAGAAAAAAATTCGGTATTTTTCTCAATCGTCAGCTGATACCAGGACAGATGGTTGGGGCGAAAGCTCATGGCTTTTTCAAGATCGTCCAGCGCCATGGCCACCGTTTGCTGAGGCAGGCCATGCATTAAGTCGAGATTGATATTGTCGAAGCCCTCCTCCTGTGCGCGGTGAATCGCGGTTTCCGCTTCATTCGCCGAATGAATTCTGCCCAGCTTCTGTAAGTGCTCGGGATTAAAACTTTGTATCCCGATCGACAAACGATTCACACCGGCTTGGCGCAAGGCGCGAAAACTGGTGTATTCCGTAGTGCCGGGATTGGCTTCCAGAGTGATTTCTGCGTGTTCTTCTATGCCGACAATGTGGTCAACATCGGACAGAATTTCTGCTATCGCAGCGGGTGGAAACAGGCTGGGCGTGCCGCCGCCAAAAAAGATGCTCTGTATTTTGCGCCCTTGCGCCCACTTCGCATCTTCAGTCAGATCCTGGCGCAATGCTTTACAGTACTCCTCAATGGGAAGCTGTTCCGCTTTTCCTGCGTGTGAGTTGAAATCGCAATAGGGACATTTCTTGATACACCAGGGGATATGGATATACAGTGAAAGTGGCGGCAGGCGCAAAATTTCTTGACTGGGTCTCATAGAGTTGGCTTGATCCAAGCTATATTATTCTTACAACGTGCCTGTAATAGTCTGATTTAATCAAGCGGATGCGTGGGGATCAGTTTCCCAGCGAAACAGGCGAGCTCAATAGCGATTGACGATCATAACATGCGGGAAAAAGGAAAGGATATATGACCTTGATACCATCACCTTCAGCTAACTCACGCAGCAGACCTCGCTGCTTACGTGCGCTCGCCTTCGCTGGGTTGATGTGTTCGCAAACGGCAATGGCGGTAAGTTACGGGATCTATGATCCCCGAGCCTTGGCCATGGGAGGAGCCACTGTCGCGGCGGGTGATACGCAGAACGCTCACTTTTATAATCCCGCACTGCTGTCTTTCCATGATGAAGATGAAGATTTGACGCAGGATGGTCGATTTATCGTGCCAGGTCTTCTGGCGATGAGCTCGGAAGGCGGAAAGGCCGCGCGTAATTTGATTGAAGATGACATGGTGGAAAACATCACCAGCAGTATCGACAGTTTTAATGCAAATCCCACAAATGAACAGAGCCAGAGGGGGTTGCTTGACGCTATGTCGGACATCAACACAGCGATGCGTGACATGGATGAAAACCCCATAGAACTCGAATTGTTTACCGGGCTCTCAGTGAGTGAGCCGGCAGAACGTGAAGGCGGCAGTTTTTATCTTGGCCTGCGGGCCATTGTATTTGGCGAAGCCGATGTGACCGAAGAAGACCTTGCGTTAATGGAAGACTATGAAGAGGCGGCACGGTTTATTGCAACCAGCGGTGCAGAAGGTGAGCAGCATCCGGAGTTATACGATGGCACTCAATTGCGAGATCCTCGCCCCGAATTGACATCGCAGGCACAAATTTCTTCGCTTGCGATCAGCGAATGGGGAATAGCCATGGCCAAGGAGTTCACTGTTTTCAATCAACCCGTATCCTTTGGTTTTACCCCTAAAATTGTACAGGCGGAAGTGTACCGGGATGATGTGAATTTTATCGATGAGGTTCCCTCTTACAGCGACAATAAAAAATCCCATCTCACCATGAATTTTGATTTAGGGGTCGCCGCTGAAGTTTATGAGAATGTCCGCGTCGGTTTTGCCGTACGTGACGTAATGACGAAATCCTTTAAAAGCCAGAATGGTTTAGCATTGAATCTCGAGCCGCGCATGCGATTGGGGGTGGCTTATGTGAACGACTGGATTTCTGTAGGGATGGATGTTGACGCTAAGAAAAATAAACCGATTGCGACGGAAGAGGATAATCAGGAGTTGGCTTTAGGTGTGGATGTTCGTCCCTGGAAAAGTCTCAGTTTTCGTACGGGCTACCGCCAGAATTTTGCCGGCGAGAGTGATGATGTACTGTCTTTCGGTCTGCGCTATGCGGTTTGGCGATTGGAAATGGAACTGGCTTATGCGGTAAGTGACGACGTTGAGGGTGGCGCTTTACAATTTGGTTTGCGGTTTTAATTCGTAGACGCCTCGCCTGCAGAGCAATTATGTTGTTTGCTCGATTCTATTTACGTTGACGTTGAATTAACAAATACAGATACAGGAATGCAGGGGGAATTTGCGGTAAAGCGTTCCGGGTTTTACCCCGAAACGCCTGGAGCAGTATTCAGTGTGGCAATCCAATTAATCAGCCAGGGCTTCTCTAGGATCGATGTATTCACCACCTAAAGCTTCATACACTGCGCGGTAAGTGTATTTACCGCGGTGAACGTTCAGACCGTTCAACAGGTTTTGGTCATCTAATAGCGCTTTTTTGGGACCTTTATTCGCCAGTGCCAGCACGAAAGGCAGGGTGGCGTTGGTCAGAGCGAGAGTTGAGGTCTTGGCCACGGCGCCCGGAATATTGGCAACGCAATAGTGAATGATCCCATCAATGGAGTATGTGGGCTCCTGATGGGTAGTTGGTTTACTGGATTCAAAACAACCGCCCTGGTCAATAGCAACATCCACCAATACTGTGCCGGGTTGCATCAACGACAGCATTTCTTTTGTCACAATCTTGGGTGCTGAGGCTCCGGGAATGAGTGCCGCTCCAACTACCACATCGGCCGTTTTGAGTTCTTCTTCAAGGTTCGCTGTATTGGAATACAGAGTACCAATGCGGCCTTCAAACAGTTCATTTATGGTGCGTAGTCGATCAATTGAGCGATCGAGAATAGTCGTGTTGGCTCCTAAGCCCATGGACATACGCGCCGCGTGTAAACCCACCACACCGCCACCGATCACTACAACATTAGCCGGCGCGACGCCAGGTACACCTCCAAGCAAAACACCGTTGCCGCCAGCGGCCTTTTCCAGACAGCGCGCGGCTGCCTGAATCGCCATGCGGCCTGCAACTTCGCTCATAGGTGCCAGGAGTGGTAAGGCACCGCGATTGTCAGTGACGGTTTCGTAGGCAATACAGGTTGCGCCAGATTCAATTAATAATTGCGCTTGTTGTGGGTCCGGTGCCAGATGTAAAAAGGTGAACAGCGTCTGCCCTTCACGCAGCATGCGACATTCCTGAGGTTGTGGCTCTTTAACTTTGACGATCATTTCCGCTTTCTGAAAAATGGCTTCCGCACTGCCTTCAATCTCTGCACCGGCTTCAATGTAAGCTTCGTCACTCATTCCGATGGCTGCACCGGCTTGTGTTTCAACCAGAACGGTATGGCCCGTTTGTTTTAACTCGCGTACACCCATTGGGGTAATGCCAACTCGGTATTCGTGGTTCTTAATTTCTTTTGGGACACCAATAATCATTCACTTTGCTCCGGATAAACTTAACAACGTTTTGCGTTGTACTTGAGATCTGTGGTTTACGTACTTGTGGTTACGTTTCAGGTTAAATGTCTGGTTCAGTACATCAAAAATGGATTAAATGCTTGCGCACTATGGTCGTATAACGAACGGCGGGATTAATGGCTCAATTCCTCTGATGAACAGTGGTAAGTTTAGTTCCCGTCGTGGTGGATACGAAAAAATATGTGCAATATTTCATGTGTTTTTAATAGCGCCCATGATAATGTGTGGCACCAGATAACGTGTTCGTTTATTTGATAAACGGCAAAGGAAAATTTTGTTTTTCCCGGCGAATTGAAAATTATTAATTGCAGCGGTAAAAACAACGGTGGAAGCGGTGCCAAACCTGCATAAAGCTGAATCAAAGCGGCATAAGATTCGATATAGTCGATGGCCATTTTGTTTCAACCGGCCATCATGCTGGCGAAAGACGCGGCGTACGCAGGCGCTGTATTAGAAGCTGTTGCCACAGGTAAAGCCAAGATAAAACAGCAGGTTTTAAACTTGGATGTATAAACCAGAGCAGCCTGGCGACCACCCGCACAAAACCGCAGAAAAACACAAGCATTACAACGAGCATACAAAACACACACCGTAACCCATGATCAAGAACTGGCGTAAAATAATTGTCGCGTTACTGCTGACGTTTACCTTCAGCCAGCTTGTTCATGCCTATCACAGCGTTGAAATCAGTGAAAAAGGCAAGGCCAGCAGTGAGCACCTGGCCTGTTATATTTGTCAGAGTCACAGTGCATCTGCAGTCAATTCACATGCATTTGAGTTGCTGTGGCAGGCATGTATTGCCCTGCCATTCCAGTTCTCTGTGCAGTGTAATTCGGCAGCAGGTTTCATCGAATACCAACGCCTGTTACGAGCCCCTCCCCATCTTTCCTAAGTCTTAATTCTTCATCCCGCTAGTGGTTGCGTTTGACTGAGCAGAGCCTGTGTTTTGCAGTGCTGGAAATGTCTGTTGCAGCCCGAATATGAACATTAAGCGCATTCCCTATTTAATTAAAAAAAGAATGCCTGGCTGCGCGCATCGCTGTGCGTGGCGTTAACGTTAGGAAAGTACAATGCTAAAAATTCATCCTCTGGTGCTGGCAATGGCCAGCGCAGGGCTGGTCTATGGTGGTGTTGCAAATGCCGCTGAGTCAGCAGAAAAGTCAGTAAAAGTTCAACAGGAAATTAAGGAAGAACATGTACTGGTCACTGTGCCAGTGCATCGTCAATCCAATCAGAATGCAATTCCAGTTACTGTGATCTCTGACGAGACGTTACGAGATAAGTCTGGTGCAACCATCGGCGAAACCCTTGCTTCCTTTGCCGGCATTAACAATGCCAGTTTTGGTCCGGCAGTAGGACGACCGGTTATTCGTGGGCAGCAAGGGGCTCGTGTTACCGTGCTGCAAAACAGTACCAGTGTGGCAGATGCCTCAAATGTCAGTCCCGATCACGCAGTGGTCAGCGAAGCTATATTGGCTGAAGGAATTGAAGTTCTGCGTGGGCCGAGCACGTTGCTCTACGGCGGTGGTGCGATTGGTGGCGTTGTGAATATTCTGGATAGGCGAATTCCGCAGGAGCGGCAAACCAGACCACAGGGTCGAATGGAAGTGCGTCATGGTTCTGTGAATGATGAAACCACCGTGGTCGGCAAGATCAGCACGGGTATAGATAATTTTGCCTTCTACCTCGATGGCTTAAAGCGCAGTACCAACAATGTTCAAATTCCAGGTTTTGCCATTCGGGAAAATGAAGAGGAGCATGAAGAAGGCCATGAAGAAGGTCATGAGGAGCATGAAGAAAATACTAACGGTTATGTGGCGAACAGCGCAACGGAAACGCAGTCTTTCACGCTTGGCACAAGTTATATTTTCGATCAGGGTTATCTTGGTTTTGCCGTGAACCATCTGGAAAATGATTACGGCATTCCTCCGGGCGCACACGTTCATGCTGAGCATGAAGAAGAGGAAGAAGGTGAACACGAAGAACATGAGGAACATGAAGCTTCCATTAATATTGAAATGGAGCGAACGCGCTATGATGTGCGTGGTGACTGGCATGATGTGTTCACCAATATCGAGCATATTCGCTGGTATCTAACGCACACGGAATATGAACATAAAGAAATAGAGTCAGGGGGTGAGGAAGCGGCAGAAGCCGAAGACCATGGCACCCGCTTTGAAAAACGCAGCACAGAAAACCGTTTGGAAATCGTGCATAAAAATATTGCAGGGTGGCATGGCGCCGTTGGAGTCCAAGCGAATGTTGAGGATTTTTCGGCAATTGGAGAAGAAAGTTTTATTCCCCCTGTGAAGGAAAAATCCTTCGGTGTTTTCCTATTGGAGGATTTTCATTCCTCAATAGGTCTTTATCAAGTCGGTATGCGCCTGGATCGGGATCAGCTTGAACTGGAGCAGAATTTGGGGCAGGAGAGTTTTACCAACCTTAGCCTCGCCTTGTCCGGACTATGGGAATTGAATTCTGTGTTTAACTTGGGTGTGGCTCTTTCTTCAGCAGAGCGTGCTCCCACTGTAGAAGAACTGTTTTCCAATATTGGCAATGACCAGGGTTCTTATGTTGTTCACGGTGCGACGCAGGCGATAGAGGTCGGTAACAGTGCCTTGGATGCAGAGCGCTCGCAAAATGTTGATGTTTCACTGTCCTGGAGCCAAGCCAATACCGAAGGATTTTTGACTTTGTTTTACAATGATTTTGCTGACTATATATACCTGCGCAATACCAATACCGCTCAGGATGATTTTAATGTGTATGCATTTACGCAGCAGGACGCAACATTTCATGGGGCTGAGGTGGAGCTGAAACACTACTGGCAGCGTCACGAAGCAAAAATTTTTGGCGATGTGATTCGAGGTCGTCTGGCAAGTGATGAGGACATACCGCGAATGCCTCCTGCTCGTGTGGGTGCGGAGTGGGCCTATCAATATTCTCGTGTGACCAGTCGTGTTACGGTATTGCATGCGTTTGAACAGCGCCGTGCCGGAACAGATGAAGCGCCGACCGATGCTTATACCCGCGTGGATCTGGCGTTGGAATATGCGTTAAATGATTCTGCAGACAGCCTTTTGTTTGCCAAAGTGAAAAATGCCAGCGATGAAGACATTCGCGAAAGCACATCGTTTTTGCGAGATATCGCCCCATCGGCTGGTCGGTCTTTGGAAGCGGGTCTACGGTTGAGTTTTTGATAAAAACAGCGATGAGCGCAATGTAATTGCTGTAATGTTTTTCAATGCTCAAGGCAGTTGTTCGCCGTAGCGTTCACCTGCCTTTTTTATCGTGTCTTCAAATTCCTGGGCGACGGACTGTTGCACTTCCTCAAACAGAGTTTGTAAATCCCGTCCACTGGTGGTGCCTTGATCTCGCTCTATCGATCGAAGAAAACTTTCAAAATCCTTACCTTCATGATAATAGCCACCGCTGGCTAAAATATATCGTGCGACCAAGGATTTACAATCCCGGCATTGGACGAACACCTTCTGTTCCTCACTGCGAACCAGAATATTACGCTGATGATGGGAGCCACACTGCTGACATTTCTGAATATGAAGTTCCATTATTCACCTCGATGATACGATTGTGCTTATCTATTTATTACGAATAAATTACCAATAAATTGCCAATACACCGGACCCAGCAAGACTAAAATAACAAATCCCAGTAATGTCATAATGCCGCCGCAGAGCATCATGTCCCGGGTATTGATGGCGCGAGAACTAAAGGCAATGGCATTGGGGGGTGTCGTCACAGGAAGCGCCATCGCCATGGAGCACATCAAGGCCAAGGTAGTGACGAGTGCGAGCATCATGTTATTGCTGATATCCAGAGACATGACCAGGGGAATAACCAGACCTGCGGTTGCAGTGTTGCTCATCACCGTGGACATGATGCCTGCGGCAAAAGCCGCGAAGGCGAGAATCAATATGGGTGACAGATCCAGCGGAAGAATGCTGACTAATACTTCTCCCAGGCCGCTCAATTGCAGAGCTACGCCCAGAGCCAATCCTCCTGAAATAATGTAAAGAATATCCCAGGGCAATTTACGAAAATCAGCGGTATCGAGCAGTCCAAACCAGAAACTCACAATGATGGGGAATAAGGCCACCGTGCCGGTGTTGAGTGACAAGCTGGTACCAAAAAACCAGCCGAGTGCAGTCACCACAAAAATCCCAATCGCTGACCAGTGTTTCAACGACAAAGCTTCAGTCTCTCTCTCTTTAATCTCCAGAATGATGTCGTCGGGTGGATACATGCGAAGCAGCAATTGCCATAGCAGTAGAAGAAACACCAGCATAAAAGGCAAGGTCAGCAGCATCCATTGCATAAAGCTGATGTGAAAACCCTGCTGCGTTAAATAAGACAAAGCAATCGCATTGGGTGGTGTGCCAATCGGCGTTCCTATTCCACCGATATTGCAGGCAAATGGCACACTTAATACCAGCGCAATGCGAAAACGATGCTGACTGTCGATATGTTTGAGTAAGGGAAAAATTATTGTCAGCATCATGGCTGTTGTTGCCGTATTACTTATCCACATGGAAAGAAACGCGCAGACAGCTATAATTCCCAGCAGCGTGGCGGAAGGTTTTCCTTTTGTACGAGCAAGAATAGCTTGCGCAAAGCGCAAGTCCAAGCCGTATTTTTGCATCAGCGCCGACAAGACAAATCCCCCTAAGAACAGCAATATAATGTTGTTAAAGAAGGAATCGTAAAATACCGTGGGGGAAGTGACATCGCCTGAGAGCGATGGCAGTAGCCAGACAGTTTGCAATGCGAGAATCAGAAAGCTGACGACAAACAGCGAGACCCATTCACTGACCCAGAGAATGGCGGCAATCATTAATATGCCAGCAGTAATCTCCTGAGCTTTTGTCAGTTCAGTAGCGGGCAGGCCGAACAGTTCGATCCAACCAATAGAAAATAATACCGTGAAGCTGGCAGCCAGTTTTTGTTGCCGATCAGACAGCATAGCATTGTCCCCTGAGCATCCATCAAGAAAGAGTGAGGCTGGCACGATTTTTACGAGAGATTTGGTTCCGGGTATTTTTACGTTTCCCGGCCGAGTTGAAAAGACGTTAGCGAATATTTTGTTAAAGGTTTATGTTTTAGATCATAAAAAGGTAAAATTTTACTTTAACTTATGCAGTGAAAATATGCGGAGCGATGAGTGAACAAAGAAAATCAGCCAGAAATAGCGTCGCCCTGCGTACGAAACTGCTGCCTGGATGAGAATGATGTCTGTTTGGGATGCTTCCGCCATCTGGATGATATTATCCGCTGGAGTCAGGCCTCTTCTGAACAAAAGCGCGAGATTATTGCCCAGGCACAACAGCGCCGTCGCTTAAAGCAAAAATAAATTCGTGCGTGACCGTTAAAAAACCCGGGTTCTAAATGAAGAATAAAAACTCAAATAACAATAGAGAAAAAGTTTCCGCAAACGCTGTGCTCGCGCCTCATGCCGTGGTGGTGAAACCGGTTGACTATCAAGATCCTCATTTGCAGGTTCTTTTAAGCGCCTCGGATGCCTATACCCTGTCACTGTATCCAGCAGAGGTATGTTTTCTGGACAGTGCGAAAGATTTGGCTGAGCACAAAGCGCTTGTCATGGGTGCGTATGTGCAGCACCAGTTGGTGGGCATAGGAGCAGGAAAATTTCTCACGCGTAACAAAGCCGAATTAAAACGAATTTTTGTCATGCCGGATAGGCGTGGAAGCGGTATAGCCAGCCGAATCATTCACCATCTTGAGACAGCCTTGCAGGCAGCAGGGGCTGAGAAGCTGGTGTTGGAAACTGGAATATACCAGCCCGAAGCGATAGCACTGTATACCAAACTGGGCTATGCCACCTGTGAACCTTATGGCGAATTTTCTGGCCAGGGAATGAATGAGGATGAAGCACTGGCTTACAGCGTATTTATGCAGAAATCGTTGATGGATGTGACCGCGTAAAAAGTTAAAATAATTCAACGTCGCCCATAATTGTTTCATCTTCCACTTTTGAGCTGGCCAGAGTGTCGACAATAATTCTATTTTGTTCTTTCGTCAGTCGTTGCAAAAGTTCAACAATGTTATTGAGTATATCTTCTGTACTGGAATTTTCCTGCAGAAACAAATCTATTTTTCGGCCTGTGCTTTCAATCAGTTCAACGATATGAGTTTCGTCTTCCAGGGTGATATCCAGTTTATGAATATCCATTGCAATAGTTGCACGTAGCTCAGCCATGATCGTGGAAATTCCTGAAACCTCATGCTGGTAATTATTCTTAATCGTTTCCAGCGTCATTTCAATTGCTTCAATGGAAGACGTCAGTTCGTTGCACTGTAGAGACAGGGCTTTTTCTGCATCGAGCATTCGCACCTTCGCATCTGTAGCCCCCATGACAAATGGCAATGTATCCTTGATGCGACCATAACGTTCCCTGTCATCCAGCGGCATGTTTTTAATTAATATCGCCACTTGAGGATAGTTCACCAGCGTGCGACAGCCAAAATCGACAAAGCGATCCCGGCTGTGTAATTTTTCCATAAGCTGGGCTTCGAGGGGAGCGGTATCCTTTCCTGAACTTGTGAAAAATAACAATCCGGTACGACTGACAAACATCACCACAGCGGATAAATTAATATCCAGCGCGAATCGCGCCAGCATTTTTCCCAGTTCTTCAAATTCACTGCAGGCATAACTCTGTTCAATGTAGCGCACTGCTTTGCCCAGTTCAAAACTGGTGGAGAGTGCTTCAAGTGCCGTGCTTTGAGCGGACTCATAACTCGCTTTGAGTTCGCGGCTCTGGCGAGAACGTTTAGCCGATAAGTTGAGTTTGAATTTAAGCTCTGCCAGATCGCAGTCTTTTTTGAGATAGTCATCACCGCCCATTTCATACCCAACCATTCGTTCGCGTATGGAGTCCTGGTGAGAGAAAAAAATAACGGGAATATGTTGCGTGGCTTCATTGCGTTTTATCGCGTCACACAATTCATAACCGTTCCTGCCGGGCATTTCCACATCGGTTAACACCACATCGGGTAGCCATTCATGAATTTTTGTCAGAGCCACATCGCCATTTGCGAGTGCTAAAATTTCAAATTCAGTCTGCAGTGCCTCAGCCAAAGAAGACCGAGCCAAATCATTGTCGTCGACCAGCATCAACCGCGTGCTTGCATTCATGAGAGCTTCCAATTTAAGCCGTTACATGCATAAATTTAGCAGATGCATACGGCAAGCGTTGCGCTTATTGGGGTTTATCTCTATTTGTCATGACGGGTGTTTTTCAGAGTGAGAATAGGAGCAAAAAAAATCATTTGAAAAAGAAGAGGCAGATGAAAAGAGACGGTCTAGCTAGGTTATAAACATCTGAAAACACAGGTTTTATTTATCTATTGGTATAAGCGAAAACTATGTATAAATGTTGTCGACGCACCATTTTCCATTGCCGAGGTCAGTTCAAGGCATTAGATAAAAGCCGGAACTCGAACGTGGAATATGATGCGCCAAACTAAGGGGATATCCCCAGCCTCGAAGCTAGGGTAAAGCCTGCCCGCGCGAACTCACATACAGGGCATACCAGTCTTCCCGGCTCAGCTGCACCTTTGGTGCTTCACTGCAGGCTTTAATTCTGTCGATATTGGTGGTGCCAATAACGGGCTGAATGTTCGCTGGATGCTTGAGCAGCCAGGCAAGCAAAATCGCTTCGCGTGAGCAGCCGTAGGCTTCAGCAAACTGTGCGACTAATGCGGCTGTCTGTTGCTTGTGAGCGGGCAGGTCATTCACGGGTTTACCGCTGAACTGGCCCATGCAAAGGCTGCCCCATGACTGGATCTGAATATTGTGCATGCGGCAGTATTCCAGCGTGCCACTGTTAAAATTACTTGTCAGGCCTTGTGGGTCGCCAGCGGTGACGCCTTCATCGAGCCAGTCTGTACGATTCAGATTCACTTCCAGCTGGTTGGCAATAAGCGGTTGAGAAAGGTGAGCTTGTAGAAACTCTATTTGAAAGCGATGCATATTGCTGATCCCGAAATGTTTCACCTTGCCGCTGGCATGGAGGCTGGAGAATACTTCGGCAACTTCTTCCGGTTGCATTAACGGATCGGGACGGTGCAATAGCAGAATATCCAGCTGCTCTGTGTGTAAGCGGCGTAAACTATTTTCCACACTCTGTGTAATCCAGTCAGCGGAAAAATCATAGCGACCTGGTCCCGCGTCGTCTTTAAAGCGAATGCCGCACTTGGTTTGTAGAATGAGCTTGTCACGCAATTCGGGACGCTCTTGCAACACGCGCCCAAAAACTTCCTCGGCTTTACCTAGGGCGTAAATATCGGCGTGATCGATAAAGTTGATGCCTGCGTCCATCGCCGCATCCAGTGCTTGATGCATGTGTGCAACTGTGCTTGGCTCAATGGTATCGCCGTCCCAGGTTCCCCCAAACCACATGCAGCCCAAGGTGATCGGGTTGGTAATCGGAAAATGTTGGGCTATCGGGAGGGATTTCTCTGACATAAGTAAAACCATATTTAACAAGTAGGATGAATAAGCGGCCTATGACAACACATTACACGCATAAAAACAAAATTTTAGTGCTACATCAAAATCCCTCATCGACGGGGGCGATACAATCGTTTGAGAAAAGCTACCGCAGCCCTAAATATTTGGAATTTCCATGTCTTTTGAAAGTTTATTTGATGCAAGCTATGAGCGCGTTCTGCTTAAGAAAATTGATGGAAGAGATTTCTTTGCCGGGTTTTACCTGCGATTTCTCCGTGCTTCACCGGAAATTCGGGCGAAATTTCATGCCACTGAGATGGAAAAGCAGCAGCGTATGTTGAAAAAGTCATTCTACAGCCTGCTTGTGTTCTATGCCTCCAATCAGGCAGATGATTATCTTAAAAAAACAGCACAGATGCATGATCGTCACCATCTTGATATCCCTCCCCACTTTTATGACATTTGGCTGGAAACTCTGGTATCGACAGTGCAGGCTTACGATGACGGGTTTAATGATGAAGTAGAATTGGCCTGGCGTCTGGTGCTCGCTCCCGGCATTACTTATATGAAGTTTCTGCACCAGCACAAGGTTGACCCTGTCGCTGACATGGACTCGTCAGGTCGCTCATCCGAATAAACTTTCCCTGTCTGCGGTATACCGACGTTGCTAAGCATAGCTTTTAGCTAACGGGCCGATTCGCTGCAATGTCCAGCGAAAACCGTTATAGTGCGCGACGTGTATTTAGAAGCCAGTTGGCTGTGAAAAACAGGCTCACCTCAAGGGGCTTTACCACGGAGCCGCTGACTAAAAAACCTTTAATATCTATAGTAGGAAAATTATCGCTCACCTATGTTAATTGTTATCTCACCCGCGAAGAATCTGGATTACGACACTGCCCCTCCCACAAAAAAAGCCACCAAAGCACTTTACCTTGAACAGGCTCAGACGCTGGTGGATGTTTTGAAGCCGATGGCGCCTCATAAATTGTCCGCTTTGATGAGTATCAGTGACAAACTCGGTACACTCAATCACGATCGCTATCAGGCCTGGCAATTGCCTTTTGCTAAGACCGACACTCGTCAGGCCTTGTTGGCATTTAAAGGTGATGTATATTTGGGGATAGATGCCTATCAGTTTGCTGAAGAAGATTTCGCCTTTGCCCAGGAGCACCTGCGAATTCTTTCCGGTCTGTATGGCGTGCTTCGTCCGCTTGACAGCATCATGCCCTACCGCCTGGAAATGGGAACCAAGTTAAAAAATCCCGTTGGGAAAGATCTCTATGAATTCTGGGGCGACACCATTACCCAGCATTTAAACAAGCAGCTGAAAAAACTGAGCAGTGACACACTGATCAATCTCGCTTCCAATGAGTACTTTAAATCCGTGCAAGTATCCGGTTTACAGGGTGAAATTATTACGCCCGTATTCAAAGATTGGAAAAATGGACAATATAAAGTGCTGAGTTTTTTCGCCAAGAAGGCAAGAGGGCTGATGAGTGCCTATATTATTAAAAATAGAATCACGGATGCCCAGCAACTTAAGCACTTCGACTGGGAAGGTTATTCATTTAATTCCGACCTGACAAAAGACAACACGTGGGTGTTTACGCGTAAAGAAGCCTAAAGCCAACTCGCTGCCGGCTTTGAGCGCCACGCTCACAAGCAGAGGTCGGTCGCGGGTAATTGTATGGCGATAAGAATATTAGTGGTCGACGAAGCGGCATTCGTCCGGGACTCCTTAAAAAAAGCCCTGCGTAGTTTTCTACCAGACGTGGATGTATTCGATGCGGCCAATGGTAGTCGAGCCTTGCCTATTCTGCGGGGAAATAAAATAGATCTGACTCTGTCAGACTGGGATCTGCCGGAAATGTCCGGGCAGGAGTTGTTGCAATGGACACGCGACAGTGAAGAATATAAAAAAATGCCGTTTATTGTGGTGTCCGGAACTGGGGATCGTGAGCTGGTCATGAAAGCGATTGAATCCGGGGCTAACGATTTTATGGCGAAGCCCTTCTCGCCCGATGAACTGCAGAAGAAAGTCGTCAAACAATTGGCGAAAATCGGTTATCGGCCCAAAGTGAAAAACAATGGTGCGAGTAGTTCACTGGAGGCATTGCAAGCTGGCGTGCGTAAACCGCAAATGATGAAGCCACGCACAATTAAAAGTGGTGCGGAAGCTTTGATGACGAAGAAAGCGGCCAAACCTGCGAGTTCCTCTGCCGATATATTAACGGGAGGCAGTCGGAGCAAAAAAGGGTTCAATGGTTCCGCATTACTGACCATCGGCCAGGTGCGGTGCAAATGTGCGGTGCATGATATCTCGTTAACCGCAGCCCAGCTTATTACAGAAAGACCTCCCAAATTGTTTCAGCTGTTTGAGAATGGAAAAATCGAAATTGCCGATGATAAAACCCATATTATCGCTACCCTGAATGTATACGTTCACATGATGCAAGCAAGTGAACCGAGGCCCGACGCCAGTAAAATGCAACTCGTTGTGCGCTATATCAATAACCCGCCCGAAGCCATGGAAGCACTTTCCAAACACATAGCAAAAAACCGCTAATGCCTATTTTTATGCCGTAGATAACAAAAAAACAAAATTTCATATAACTGCAATCTATTTGTCATTTTGGTGGTAGATATTCATAACTTCAGCCAGTAATTTCGCCACACTGACGCATCATTCATCGCTTGTAATATATGTTTAATTTAAGCGTCATAAAAAGTTCATAAATTTCCTCGAGACTACCCGCTCACTTGGGTTCCCCCCTGCAATATTGCAGGTCAAAAAAACAACAAATCTCATACGTGTTTCTTGTTCTTGCAACGGAACTCACAGGCTTGTATCGAATTTTTAAAAAGGTTTTATTTCAATGAAAAAACAGGTGCTTAGTGCCGCGATTGCAGCATTGTTAGGCGCGTCGCATGTTCACGCTGGCGATACGGATGTCTTTGTGTTTTTGGATAACAATCCTCTGCAAGGGGTAGACGTTCGCATTAATGGTACTCTGGTGGGTCAGACTGACGATACCGGAGAAGCGACTACTTATCTCGATGAAGACGGCAAGAAGTCCCTGGTCATTGAAAAGAATGGTGAACAACTCGCATCACATGAATTTGGTTTGAATGCAGATGAAGATGCTGAGATCAGCATTGTATTGTCAAAACAAAATGAACCAAAAGTCCATGTATACAAGTCCGGCCAGAGCAATGGCGATGCCATAGGCTTTTTGCGTGGTCAGGTGCGTTCGCCAGACGGCAAGCCGCTGGCTGGAGCAAATGTTTCCATACCAGGCACTGAATTTGAATCGACCACCGGCGTGGACGGCAGTTATAGCCTGGATCTACCGCGTGGAAGTTACGAACTTTCCATTTACCATCCCGATTTTGCAACCGCTAATTACAACAATGTCCGTATTATCGCCAATGTTGGCACGGCTGCGGTTGTTACGATGAAAGCCAAGGATAGCGATCAAGCTAAAGTCAACGTCGCCGCGCCAGATATTGAGTTGGGTCGACCTGCGGAAGAAGTGTTAATTCTCGGGCATTTCAATGCCGCTCAGGAATCTTCATTCACCGTTGAACAGATGTCGACATCGGTGGTTGATGCGATCGATATTGGTGAAATTCAGCGAATGGGTGATTCGGATGTCGGTGCCATCGTAAAGCGTGTAGTGGGTGTGTCCATCGTCGATGATAAATATGCTGTTGTGCGCGGACTGGACGGACGTTATATCTCTGCCACTTTGAATAAAGTATTAATGCCCACCACCAATGCTTTTAAGCGTGACGCAGAACTGGATCTGTTTCCAAGCGATATTCTCGGTGGCTTGGAAATTCAAAAAAGCTTCTCGGCGGATTTACCTGCGGAAAGCACCGCCGGCACTATATTAATTAAAACGCGCAAACTACCCACAGATTTTACCAATAAAATCAGTGCCACTATTGGGATGACTTCCGGTGTAACCGGGGATGACATTTTAACTTACGAAGGCAGTGACAGTGATTACTGGGGAACAGATGACGGCCTTAGAGAGTTACCTTCTGCTGTTTATGCCGCGACAAACGGTGGTCTGGATTTTAGCATCTGCCAAATTGCCAGCCAGCAAAATTGTGTTCAACCGGAAGAAGCTGCTGCATTGGCGAACTCTTTGCCGAACACCTGGAATACAAAAACTGAAACCGCAGCTTACGATTACAGCATAGGTTACACCTTAGGTCAGATCTTCGATCTTTCTTTTGGCTCTTTCTCGTTTTACGCCTCAGGGGAATTTGGCAAAGATACGTCCTCCAAGCAGGATGCCTACCTGGATGATCCACTTGGTCAGGAAGGTGAGTTTGATGAAGATAAAATCAGCACCGACATCAGTACCTATCTGGTCAGTGGCTTTACGTTTAATGACGACAGTTACATTGATAGTAAAACCATTTTCCTGCGCAACTCAGATGATACTGCTCGCTTTTATAGCGGTGTAGATAATTCAGAAGACAGCTCATTTTCCCGAACAATTCTAGAGTGGAAAGAACGTGAATTTTTTGGGCAATACTTCAGTGGATTTCACTATTTATTCGAAACTCACGAACTTGACTGGCGCATTGGGTTTTCTGAAACCAACACTACGATTCCTGATCGTCGTTCCTATCTCTACCTGGGAGACTTCCTGGCAATTTCAACAGTTGAGCGTCTGTATGCCGACTTGAATGAAGAAGGAAGCGATTTTGGACTGGATTACAAAATGCCGTTTGATTTCAATCAGAATTGGCGTATGGACTTAAAGCTTGGAGTGCTTTACAACAAGCGTGATCGTACCAATGAACAGGTCCGATTAGGCTATCGTCAGGGACGCAACCCGATATTGTTAAACCAGGATATGGAAAGCCTGTTTTCGCCAGAAAACATCAATAACGATGCATTCCGCATACTTGCACGTTCTACAGATACCGATGCATATAACGCAACGCAGGAGCAATCAGCGGTCTATCTGGCTTCCGAAACGCATTACAACGAAAGTGTTTCTTTCATAGTGGGCGTACGTCAGGAAACTTTCGAGCAGAATATTGAACTGCCGAACGTCCCGAGTGAAGTGCAGAAAGAAACTGACGATATGTATCCTTCACTGGGTGTGATTTACCGACCTACAGATGCGTGGCAACTCCGTTTCAATCTGAGTGAGACCATCTCACGTCCGACACTTACCGAGTTGGCTCCTGCACGGTTCTATGACGACAAGAGTGATGAGTACATCGGTAATCCAAACCTGGAAGCGTCAGAGATACAAAACATAGATTTTCGTCTGGACTATTACTTCCCCGAGCAAGGCAGCGTCTCGATTGCTTTGTTCAACAAATTCATCGATAAGCCGGTTGAAGTTACGGTGGTGGATGGCTCGGGCTCAGCCTCGAACTCTCTGACCTGGCGCAATGAAGATGAAGCCACATTGCTGGGGCTGGAAATCGACCTAAATAAAGAATTCTTGAATACCAATGACTTTGTTGCATTCGTTGGCGCTAACTTGACGTTTATTGATTCCGAAGTCGTATTAACCGGAAGAAGTGCGGATTTGCAAAAAGAATCGGAGCGCGAACTGCAAGGTCAATCGCCTTTCCTGGCCAATATTCAACTTGGCTTTGATCATTTTGAGACAGCACAAAAATTTACCTTCCTGGTGAATTACTTTGATGACCGAATTTATAAGGTCACGCGTGCGCCCAACGATTTGATCTATGAGAAAGGTCGCGCAACGGTAGATTTCAACTACGAAATTGGCTTGTTTGACGAAAAAGCTGCACTAAAAGCAAAAGTCAAAAATATCACAAATGAAAAAGTCGAGTTTACTCAAGGAGATAACTCTATTGAGGGCTGGGAAGACGGCGTCGAGCTATCCGTTGGCTTCTCGTACAATTTTTAAAATTTTGTCATAAAAGTAAAACAAGACAAATACACAATGTGGGCAAACGCGTGCGGCTTAAAACGTGGGGGCGCGTTGCAGTGAATTCACACGGTTGCCAAGATTTTTTAACCTATAAAACGCATAGGAAAATGATTATGAAATTATTAAGAACGACATTAGGAATGCTTAGTGCAAGCTTAGTCCTCGTCGCCTGCGGTGGCGGCGGTGGTGGTGGCGGTGGTGGTGGTGGTTCCACCCCAACACCAACTCCTGATCCCGGTGTTAGTTGTAACGATGGTACGCCAAGTTTCGTTACCTGTACTGACGGTCAAAATAATGGGCCGGATGTCTACACGCTTCACGGCACAGTAGATGCTGACTACACCATGGATTCTTCATACGAATGGCGTCTTGATGGGGTGGTGAAAGTTGGTTCGGGCAATGTAGAAGTGACATCAGCAGATGATGTAGCCGCGATTCAAGACGCTGGTGTTACATTGACAATTGAGCCAGGCACTCACATTAAAGCATTCGATGACGGTGTATTATTGGTCACCCGTGGTTCCAAATTGATGGCGGACGGTACTGCTACCGCACCTATCACATTCAGCAGTCTGGATGATGGGTATGATGGTATTGGTGAATGGGGCGGTGTGATTGTCCAAGGTTTTGCACCTCAATATGGTCAAGGCGATACTGGTCCATGTTATGGCACGGGTTCCATTTGTAATGTTGAAGGTGAAGGCGGAACAGAAGTTGCGGTTTACGGCGGTGATATCGAGGACGATAACAGCGGTGTGATTCGTTACGTTCGTATCGCAGAAGGCGGATTGATTGCAGGTCCAAACAATGAAATCAATGGTTTAACACTTCAGGGTGTTGGTCACGGTACAGTTGTGGATTACGTTCATGTTCACGGTAACCTGGACGATGGTGTTGAATGGTTCGGTGGCACCGTTAACGTGACTCACTTGGTATTGACCAACAACGATGATGACGATATCGACTTTGACGAAGGCTATAAAGGAAATATCCAATACGCAATCGTTGTAAAAGACCAAACTAAAGAAGCGCCTACAGGAAGCAATGACCCGCGCGGTATCGAAGCAAACTCTTCTGATGACGATTATGTTCCAGACACGAACGCTGTCCTGGCCAACGTAACAGTAATCGGCGGTGCAGTTAACAACGCTGAAGGCAAAGAAGAGCCGGGCATGCGCTTGCGTGGCTCTTTAACGGCGACAATTTATAACTCTGCAGTGAAAGGCTTTGATACAGGTTGTATCCGAATTGATGATTCTGATACCGATGGCGACGGCACGGCAGATGATTTCTCTGACGTCAATCTAATCAATGTATTCGGTGACTGCGCAGACGGCTTTTACGATAAGCGTGCAGCTGATAATGCCAGCAATGCTGTCGTGTCCAGTGTTACTCTTGACAGTGCATATGCATTAACTGAAAGCGCTGCAACTCTGGGTGCTGCTCCAGCAATCAACGCGATTGTGAATGGTTCTGGCTTTATGTTTGACCAAACAGCCTACGTTGGTGCGGTAGCACCAGGGACTGCGATGGAAGATGCCTGGTGGTATGGCTGGACAATTCCTGGCGTACTGTCTGATGCAGAAGCTGGTGATGATGCGCCTGCTGAAGCTGATTTCGTTAACTGTAATCACGCGTTATTAGAGTGTACTGTTGCAGGAACAATTGACGAAGACTACACCTTTGTCTCGGGCTATACCTGGTTCCTTGACGGTACTGTAAAAGTTGGAAACGGGAACATTGAAGTGGCTAGCGATGCAGACGTTGCAGCGATTCAAGCAGCCGGTGTTACCTTGACTGTACAGGCAGGAACAAATGTTAAAGCTTTTGACGATGGCACGTTGTTGGTAACTCGTGGTTCCAAATTGATGGCTGACGGTACAGCTGCTGCTCCTATTACTTTCAGCAGTCTTGATCAAAACTTTTCGAGTGAAGGTGAGTGGGGAGGCCTGATTATTCAAGGTTTCGCTCCTCAGTATGGACAAGGCGATACTGGCCCATGTTATGGCGAAGGCACTACATGTAATGTTGCCGGTGAAGGTGGTACTGATGTAGCGGTATACGGCGGTAACATCGTAGACGATAACAGTGGTGTGATTCGTTACGTTCGTATCGCTGAAGGTGGTCTGGTTGCTGGTCCTAACAATGAAATTAACGGGCTGACTTTGCAGGGCGTTGGTTACGGCACCACGATTGAATATGTCCAGGTTCACGGAAATCTTGATGATGGTGTTGAATGGTTTGGTGGTACGGTGAATGCGAAATATCTCGTGTTAACCAATAATGACGACGATGATATTGACTTCGATGAAGGATATAAAGGCAACATTCAATACGCTATCGTAGTGAAAAACCAAAACAAAGCTGTACCGACAGGAAGCAATGATCCTCGTGGTATCGAAGCTAACTCTTCAGACGATGACTTTGTTCCAGACACCAATGCCGTTCTGGCAAACATCACTCTGATCGGTGGCCCTGTGAATAACTCTACTGATAAAGAAGAGCCTGGTATGCGCTTACGTGGTTCATTGACTGTAGCAATTCACAACACGGCGCTTAAAGGCTTCGACACAGGTTGTGTACGAGTAGATGACTCTGACACTGATGGCGATGGTACTGCGGATGATTTTTCGAATGTAACCTTGAATAATATTATAGCCGACTGTGCTGGTGGATTTTACGCGAAAGGTGAAGCTGACACTGTGAACAATGCAATTGAATCAACTGTCACTATTGATGAGGCGTTTGCGTTAACTGATGCTGCAGCGTCCCTCGGTGTAACGACAGCCATCACGGCAATGGACAACGGTTCTATGTTCGCCTTTGACCAAACCTCATTCGTCGGTGCGGTTGCTCCTGGTACAGCTGCTGCTGAAGCTTGGTGGGCTGGTTGGACTTTGGAAGGCACATTGGATGATGCAATTGAAAATAACTAATGCATTTTAGTTAAAGAGAAATAGAAAAGGCCGCGCATGTCGCGGCCTTTTTGCGTTAAGAACAATTACTAAAATTTTTCGCTACGGTTTAGGTAAAAATTCGGTACAGACAACCGGTTGAAAACCAGTATAGAAATGCTGTCTCTATTCGTCCAATGTCTTGTTTTGAATGGGGACAAAAATGCTGTCACGAATATGAGTAGATTCTTTTACGGTGTACTCTTTCGCAACAGTCTCTATCAGTGTGCCTGCATTGATTGGGGAGTCTGAAGCTAATAACCACCAACCATAGTAGTTGCACCAGCGATTGCTGTCTGTATTACAATCGCTCTGCATATTCTTTTTCACCGATGGTACTGCATAAGTACTTAGTACCCGATTTAAGTAGTCCGCCTTCAAGGCCGCTTCAATAGGTGCGATTTCAACTTCATTCTCAAGGTGAATTGTTTGAATGGAATAGCCCGGGACATCACTATCCACCAACGATTGCAGTTCTGTTTCTGATAGAAAATGCGTATCACTGGCGCGTGTGGTTAAGGCGTGTAAAGTGTCTTGGACATTCACTGAAATCTGATACTGATTGTCCATGCTCACCGGGCTTGTAACAAACATTTCCATGTACAGAGAATCCAGATCAAACAATGCTTGCTTCGTTGTGGAAAATCCTGCGGCACAATAGTTTGGATAGTCGATGGAAAGATCAACCTCAGTTCCGGCATTGAGAAAGTTGTGCAGGGCCGTACCTGACTGCGGTTTGCCGGGCATTTCTTCCTGCCACAAATCGTTCCATTGGAACGAATGGTTACCTCCGACCGGATGTAATAGATCATGTTCAAATTTGGTAATACCTGGCGTTTGCAAAAGTGCAATATTATTCGCGGCATTTGCCCGCACGACTCGTGCGTGATACACCTGCTGGTCTTCGGTTTGCTCAAGCACTCCATCAAACTCCAGATGATATCTGGCAGCGTCACGTCCAATAAAATCCGTAAGTTTACTGACCGCTGCATTCAACGTGCTTAAGGCATTTTCATAGTTAACAAAGAATGCAGCATTGGCAGCTTCATCTTCCAGAAGACTCTGGTGTCGTCGTTCATTATCGCTGATGTCTGTAGCGACTGTGTTAAGGCTAAGCTTTGTGTCATTCAGCGCATTGCGTTTGTTTCGCTCCGCAGCTCGCGCCTCAATATACGCTTGTAGTTCAGTTTCACACGCAAGCTCCTCCAGCGTAGCGAGACACTCTTCATAGCTTGTGGCTTTGCTTTCAGTCTCCGCTTCCAAAGCTGTTAACTCGGTTTGCATTTGCGTAAGCTTGGTTGAGAGTGTCGTTTTCTCCTCTTCCAGTTCGCTAAGAATTACCTCCAGAGCGGATTTCTCTGCGGCAATATCATCCCGTTCTTTTTCCTTTGCAGCTAAATTCTGTTTGAACGACGAAAGGGAAAGTGCTGCGGCGCTCAGATCGAGCTTGGCTGCGTTAAAATCACCGCAATCAAGATATGTCGCTATTGGGGTTGTGTCAGATACAGTAATGGCAAAGTCTGCTTTAAAACTGTTATCGGGTGAATCCTTGACTTCGACGGATACTGTATCGTTGGCAATGCCACCGTCATTGTCGGTAATTCTTAAGGTGTAAATGAATGAGCCTGCTTTACTGATACTGGTGGTGAATTGAACTTTGGTTGAAACAACTTCACCATTTAACAGCCATTCGTATTGTTCGATTGTGCCATCTTCATCGGAACTGGCAGAAGCATCCAAGGTAAATTCATCGCCAGGTGCAACTTCTATTGCATTGCCCGCTTGCGCAGATGGCAGCGTATTTTCTGGCATAATGTTTATCGCGATAAACGCTTCAGTTACGTTTCCGTCATTATCGGTAACACTCAGTGCAAGCGTAACTTTTTCAGCTTGGTCAACCAGGGGAAGTACCACAGAAGTGGAAAGCAAATTAGGGGATGATATCTGTACGTTCACTCCATCGAGTTGGCGCCAGGCAATTGCTTCAATAGTACCGTCTGCGTCGGAGGCGGTACCTGTTAGTGTAACGCTAGTTCCCTCGTTGGCATGCAGGTCTTCACCTAGAAAAACTGTCGGGCTTTGATTCGCCTGAGGAGTTGGGCTTGGTGTTGGACTCGCAGTCGGTGTAGGGCTTGTTGTAGCACTTGAAGAATTTCCGCCTCCACCGCAACTGATTAAAGTCCCGGTCATGACGCAGGTCACAATAGCTTGACTCAATGTGTTTTTATTTAAAAACATAAAATACTCCCTTATTTTGGACTGCGGAAACACCGTTGGAAAGTGAACTTTTTTTAATCGACCGGTGTTTACTTACTTGCTCTTAAGCTATTTCTTAATCGTATTGTTTCTCGTTTGTGCTTTTACAAAACGTCTTGTGGATATTCGTAGACGTCGGTAGGAGACCGTAACAGCAAACATAAATGTAAATTTTGACTTATAAATAACACAGCATCGTGCGGGAGCGGATGATACGTTGAAATGGAGCTTAGCAAAATGTGTATTTACAAAAATTAACGTGCTCGCTGCAGTTGCTGTCATTGTAATTTTTATTCTGTCTTTAACTGTTGCTTTTGTACCTGATTTAATGCACGTAGCTTTACTGGAATTGTTTCCAGAGGGGCTTTTTCTGAGTGTTCTTCTCAGGGTGTTCTTCTCAGGGTGTTCTTCTCAGAGTGTCCTTTTAAGAGTGTTCTTTTCAGAGTGTTCTTGGCAAAACATTTTTGCCAAGGTCTCACTCGGGTCAACTTCGAAAATATGGCCTTGATCTGTTGTATCCGATTTCCTTCTAATTTTCCTCTAACTTCGTTCTAACACAAAAGATGCCATTAAACGCGTAGCTTAATAAATACCTCAAAAAAATCTCTCGCTGGCGATGAGAGTGGCCGCAGTTTCTGACGTCGATTTACACGGTGCGACACAAATTAAAACGAATTCATGTCACTACCATAAATAAGTGATCGCTCTCTATTTTGACTCATGTTTAATGTATTGAAGTGATGGAGTGGAATTTAAATTGAAAAAAATATGCGAGATGCATTGTGGTTTTAGTGAAGAGCAGTGTTTGTTGTTGATAAATATAGATTGTATCGAAATGAAGGGTGCTTAGCCCTCCCGACTAATGCTACTTTTAAAAAGGGATTGTCGATTATGTTTTGGTTTTACTAAATCGAATTAAAAAATTGAAGTAGTCGTTAAACTAAACAGGACGTTTAATGTATTAAAGCAAGCACAGGTGGTACTCGTGATGGAATCAGGAGTTTTGTTGTGCTTGGTTTTGGGAGATTTATAGGTTGGATATGGAAAGAATATTTCGAAGTGTTGATTTTATAGAGGGAAATTTGTACGAGGACATTAGTATTCAGGATATCGCATGTGCGTCTAACCTGAGCACTCATCATTTTTGTCGAAAATTTAAGTGTTGCTTCGGCGAGTCGCCGGTGGTTTACCTTAGAAAACGTAGAATGACTTTAGCTGCGAAGGCACTAATTGAAGAAAAAGAAGAAATACTCAGTATCGCACTTAACCTTCAATTCAATTCTCAAGAAGCCTTCACGAGAGCTTTTAAAGCCCATTTTAATAGAACCCCTGCACGATATCGAAAAATGGGAGATGCTCTCTCTTTCCTTTTTTGTCATCGGATTCAAACAACTACATGTGTAAAAAAAGATGTATAAATTCAGCAAAATTTATCAAAACTCAAAATAAAAGAGGGAATAGAATGCCCTCCATCATAAACAGCATACGCAAAAGTTTACGTAAACCGTTTTTTGGGATCGTCAAGAAGACGACAGTATTTTCAAAGGAGCAGAGAAGGAATTATGAAGAAAAGCTTTATTATTGGCACAATCGCTACGGTAGGCATGGTCGCCTTTGTTGGAATAAAACAGTATGACGGGAATCAAAATCAGGAAACTTCAGATCTCAGAATTTCTGGTTATGAACAATCCCATGACAATAAAAATATAGATGCATCGCGTCAAAAAGACTCCCCATCTGCCTTACAGGTCTCCAGTAATAAAAATCTCCAAAGCGAGCTTGCAAGTCAAAATACTACAGTCCCCTCCCCTAGGCAGAATGAAGCCAATACGACATCTAAGATGCGCTCCAGTATTGAAACATCCATAGCAGAGCTGGCCATACCGGAAGATTTAGCGGGCGAGAATCTCGCATCCCTGGAAAGCATGGATCAGCGAATTTCAGCATTCTTTAAAGAGAATGAAGTGATACAACAGATAAATGATGGCCTGATCGATGAAGATGACAAACAACATGTATCGCGACTGATACGCAAGGCCACAGAAGTTCGAAGTAAAGCATTTGATTTGCGTGCTGTAAAACTTCAACAACAATTCGAAGATATCAAGAAGGATGTGGCTGAAGGGAAAATCCCGATGCCGCAGCCCTTATCTCAGTACGAGATTCAACAAATTGAAGATCTCGCCATGCAGGAATACGAAGAGTTAAAGCGCCAGGAGCGTAAGCGTATTCGCGTTCAGGAAGAGTTGTTAAAGAAAGAAGAAGCCATGCTTCTTAATTAACAATTACATATAGAGAGTGAGCTAACCGCTCGCTACCTCCTAAATCATCCAGTATTTGGAGTTTTCTCCATACAGCTTTACGCCTGAGGGATTCTAAGGGCGTAAATCACTACGCCGGGAATTTGTTCCCGTAAATTTTATTTTCAAAAGGAAGAACCATGGACAAGAAATTTAAGTTAGTGGGCCTCGGTGCCGCGATATCTATCTTAAGCAGCAGTGTATTTGCTGTTCCTGTACTGAACTCGACTGACAAAAGCACGATTCATGTACCAGCCGGAGCAGAAGCTACAGATTGGTTTCGCTCTTCAGATGCAAATGAACTGTATGTTGCGCCGCCTTCGGAAGGGGAATCTTTTCTAAGTGACTATGCTCCGCGCAATAAATCGTTTTGTGGCGATTTAAATCTTACTCGCGCCGCAGAACAAAATGCATTAACCACCTATATTCTCCTGTCGGATCAAGTGAATACGCTTTTATTAAACTATGGTCAGATCGAGTACATGCTTGATGAAAATGGCCGTCCACTAGTCAATTCCAATCAGGAAATGTTTCCAAAGCTGGACGAAAATGGCGATTATGTTCTGACTGAATTTGGTCAGCAACTTGCTGATGCGATTAAAACGCGTGATGAAGATCAAGTAGAAATGGATTACCGCGAAACGTTAATGGATGAAGCGAAGCGTATTGCGGATGCTGATTTAGATGCGAAAAACCAGGCGAGAGACGATTTTTCTTTGTGTAAAGATGATGCTGATCTGTTTGGAGAAGACTGGCGCGAAATGTGTTCAGCAGAAATAGATGAATATCGCAGTGCGAGTGCAACTTACAGTACTTCTTCCGCTGCATACAACTCTGCACGTTCAGCATTTATAGACAGTGAATATGAATTAAACCGCTCGCAGAAAGTACTGTCACGTTTAAATTCAGAAGTGGCTGACACTACCGCGCGTATCGGCACTTACAAAACCATGGTTGATGCTGAGAAGATCAAGCTCAGAGGGATGTATGATGAGCTGGCAGGTATGTATGGTGGCGAAATCAAAATGACCTACCGTACTACTTGGGATAAAACTATCAGTGAATTTGCAGATGCAAATCCCTCTAAAACTATTCGTCGCGTTAACGTATACAATCCTTTCCTGACTTTGGCTACTTCGGGTGCCTATACCGAAGGCAACCCCGGCTTGCAAGATCAGACTGGCTTGCTGTGGTCCAGCTTGAATATTGCCAATGTGGTTGTGGATAAAGAGTTCTCCGATTTGCCGGACGGTAGCGCAGGTGCTCCTGTTGGACTTCCCGGTTGGAACGACACCTTCCAGGGCAGTATCGGTGTGACACTGGCAAACGCCTGCGCCATGATCGAAGGAACGGAAGGTTTAACTGGCCCGGCATTGATGGATAAGTACTCCGAAAACTTCAGTGAGTATCTTGATCCTAATGTGAACTATACCTTCGATGTGCGTGCTCAATTTGGTTGGGATGCGGAAGTCAATAAATCAGACGTTCTGCGTGTTGTTGAAAGAATTCAAAAGAAAAGAGGCTTTTTTAGTAGCAAGAGTAAGCACTCTATTGAGAGAGAGTTTAATCAACTGTCTTCTTTCAAAATTGAATTTGTTGCAGATGCTAATACAGAGGAACTCACCGCTGAAGAAAAGCAAGAGCTTACCAACATTATTCGTTCGCGCTTAACAATTGATGTACTTGAACAAGTTGCTCGAAAAATACCTGCAGATCAAAGCTTACCTGAGATGGTTGAGGTAGATAACCCAGGATCAACTGAGCTTTCACAAAAACTGCGGGCTACTTGCAAATTCGGCTGGGGATACCGCTGTATCGGTGGCTGGACCTTGTACGCTATTGGCGATATTTTCGGAACTCGTTCATCTCAAATGTCTGAATATCTTGAAAGCAATGATTACCGTGCGCAAGAAAGTGTTCGCGATACGTTCTTTGTTAACATCGACCGCGGTATTACTTTCGTAAACAAGTAAGCATACCTTTCTAAACTGTGTTCGATATGCTCGTTTTTCCGGCATATCGAACCGCTTTCTAGTGTTCCTTAACAACAGCGATTGCATCGGGCCACTAATACATGCCGCTAAACAGGAAAGAAAAAGAGATTATCATCATGGAAATTAGTAGATATTCAACATTCGTTAATACTGTGACTAGAAAAATACTGCCGTCTATTATTACGTGTGCAGCAAGTGTCTCTTCACAAGCGTCTGCTGTAGAACAGCCTTTGCCAACGCTGGGTTTTGAAGTCTTGAGTAAGACCTTTCAAAGCGGTGAGATGGAATGCGAAGACAGCAAATTTAACTATTCCCGTTTTCGCTCTGCAGAAGCAGAATCAGCCTTCTTACGTCAAAGTTTTAATGCATGGAGTACTGAAAAAAATCAGACCGAAGAAGCGTTATCCTTGCTTTCTTCAAAGCTGGTGGAGTTTGAAACGCTTCGAGAGGAAAAACAACAGGCTTTAGCTGAAGCCAACCAGATACTGAGTGAAGCAAGTCTGCTTACTGAAGAGGCGAAGAACGCTTATAAAGATTGTCGAGATATTTTTCTGCGTGAAGAATGTCAACCAGAATACGAAGAGTATATCGCGAAACGCGCTGCTGAGCGCGAGGCGAACACGCGTGTTTACGATCTTAAAAAGGAAATCACGGATGTCGATTACGAAGTGGAAAAAATTACCCGTGATGTGGCGCAGGCAACCAGGGTGCTGGATGAATTAGAAAGCAAACTAAGCATGGCCAGTCAGACGCTAGATTACAATCTTGGAATTTTTCATCAGTTTACCCATAGCTATACTTCTGTTGGTGAAGTGACGACAGTGAATCTTTATGGAGATATTGCGCCTTTTCTGGACGGGAAATCGCTTACCGATGCAAGAGCTTTTTATAATATGAATGTTCGCCAGCCCGCAAGTGTCGGACCGGCTTTGGGAGCACTTGGTCCAAATGATAGCTATCGTCTTTTCAAGGAATTGTCTTTATCCGAGTACATGTTGAGCTGGCCTTACGTTGAGCTCCCCGCAACAGGCACTGTAAAAGCGGATATTGAACAGGCGTTTACAGAATTAACACATTTACGTGTGAAAAGTGATGAACAAAGCAGTTGCGCATTGAGAAATAGCACAGAGGAACAAAGCGTACTGCCGCGAATGGATCTGGTGATTGACGAAGTAAAAACATTGCCCATTGCAGGTACTTATCTTATCAATGTGGATATTGCCGCTGTTCTGGATGGGATTACAAGTTCTGCAAACGATTTTGGTTATCTTTCATCTCAAGACCTGACAGAACTGGTAGAGACTTTGCCTGGCTTCACGATAGATCAGGTGTTGGGACACGATCAAAACGAAGCTGTATTTGTCAGTAAACAATTGAAGCAGGATTTGTTGTACAAACTTGTTTCAAGTGTCGGTATTGCCGTGGTTAACACACAGGAAGCACAATGCGATTCCATTACTTCAAGCCCTTGGTGCGGGGTTTATAATGGCTGGTGGTTGAGTACGCCGGATTCGGATATTGCACCGAGCGATATTATCGCGCGAGTAGAAAGTCAGTTTACGTTATTTACCAATCAGGTCGACACACACTTGTTCGTGACATCCCCAATTCACATTGAAACGGTGTTGAATGCACCAAAGCCGGTGGAATGTGAAGAAGGCCAGGAAGAAGTGGATGGGGTTTGTGTTGATCTGCCACCGGAGTGTGATGAAGGGCAAGTCCTCGAAGATGGTGTCTGTGTAGATATTCCCCCTGTATGCGATGAAGGGCAGCAGCTCGAAGATGGTGTCTGTGTAGATATTCCTCCTGCATGCGACGAAGGGCAGCAACTCGAAGATGGTGTCTGTGTGGATATTCCTCCTGCATGCGACGAAGGGCAGCAATTCGAAGATGGTGTCTGTGTGGATATTTCTCCCGTATGCGACGAAGATCAGCAACTAGAAAACGGCATATGTGTTGATGTTCCACAAGAGTGTAATGCAGACCAGATTTTGATTGATGGTGTATGTCAGGATGATCCTTGTGATTTTGGCGAGGTTTATTGGTCTGGGATTTGTATTCCAGAAGATTGGCTGTAAGCATTTATTTTTCTTTCACATGGCGGCCCACTCGTGGCCGCTTTTTAATTTTTCTTGATGAAAACTTACTTGATTTACCTGTAATGATAGGGATATTTTTATGAATCTATGTGCAAGAGTATTTTACTCTTTGTTGATGGGTTGCCTGGCTTGTATTGCCACGCTGGCTCACAGTACCGTTATTATTTCTCATCCCGCAAATGACAAATATAATGCCGTCGAACATATTAATACGTTTAAGCCACATGGCTTTACCAAAAAGCCATATAAAATGTATTACCGTATGGTTCCGGTGTTTGCTGCGGGACCTGCTCCTGGCCCCAATATGCCCGTGGATTTCTATCCAGAGTTTCTGGTGGCGTTTCAAGCCGCTAGCAGCCCGGACAATGCTTACGAAATTTTGCAGAACAGTCGCTTTGTGGATAATGCCGGCGTGAATTTAAATGCTGAGAATCTGCACATTTTCCGTAAAAGCAGTAGTATCTATGATCACAGTTACGATGCAAAATTTATCGAGGAAACGACGTCCATTTCCGGCTGGACGGCCTTGCCTGGTAAAGTCATATGGGGAGATATTAACGGCGATTTTATAACGGATATTCTGGTGTTTACTGAACAACAAAATAACATATGGAACAAAGTGTTTCCCAGCTTTACGTTAAAGCTGGAAGAAAAGTATGCCCAGACCAAGTATGGTCCGATTCTCACATCTCGCACGCCGAAAATTGTTCAAAAGTTTACAAAAGATGTATTAATGGATCATCTGTCTAATTTTGCTTCGGTCAGATTAAAAGATTTGAATGATGATGGCCGAGCGGAATTGTTTGCCAAGCAATTCAGCTACCAGGGTGGCCAAATGGCATTCGCGACACCCGATGCCTCAGGTGTGTTTCATTATATATCCACGCAGATGGGTGATCCCAGTGCAAGTAATACAAGTGATTGCGGCGTAAAAATTAATGGTTTGGTATATGGCACCGACTATTATACAAATGATACCTGTGACAGACTTTACTTTTTACCGCCGGTATCCGGTGAGGTGGCTGCTGAGCAAATACATTTGCGCGATAGTATTGCCATGTGCCCGCAGGTTCACTCCACAATAGCAGAAGAGCACAAAGCAAATAACGAAATAGCCAGTTTAACTGAGCAGTTATTTAGTCTTGTGACGCAGCAGTTTGCTACAGCGGAATATCAGCAGTTACTTGCCACACGAAATCTTGCTGAAGACAAACTGGCGCAACTGGCGTATCTGGTTGCTATTGCTGAAAACAAATTGCAGTACGCTCAGTCTATCTTAACGCAACTGGAAGATGACTATAGCCTTGGTTTGGTGAGCGAAAAAGAATTAGAGATGGCCGAGGCAGCAGTAACCGATGCAGAAGCGTCGCGTGATCAGGCGAGTTATGAGCATGCGTTGGGTGTGTCAGTGTATGAAACGGCAGATGGAAAATTGGAAACCTATGTTCAAAATAAGGCGAATGAACATAACGCTATAACACAAGCGTTAGATGAATTGTACGCTTTGAATGTAGAGCGGCGTCTACTGGTCAAAGAAATCTATAGTTTGTATGGTGGTGAACTTGTTTATAACATGCGGTCCAACTGGTCTGCCCACATTGCCAATGTGCGGCAAAAGAACAAAAATGTGGAGGTTACCGATTGGCTAAAAATGCCGATAACTTCGGGGCGAGTTATTTCCTCCCTGCCCAATAACGTTTCAGAAAAAACTGGTATCTTATGGACACGCATGCTGGACATGGAAAATCAGGATGTATACCACAGTGATGGTCGCTATGGTCCGTTTAGAGATGTGAATGTGCAAAATGTTGAGGTTCGTCCGATTTTGGATGAACAGATTAGCTTCCCTGGGAGGGATACTTATCGCGGTGAAATGGGCTTGTCGCTGGCTGCGTTGTGTGAGCATTATCCGAACGGTTATGCCGCGACTATGCCAGAAGAGATTCGTCATCTACCTAAGTCATTGAATATTAATCTCCGTCATAATTATCAATATAAAACGGAATCTGGAGTACGTATTGTTTATAACCTTGGCGTAGTTGCAAAGCAGATTTTTGCTCGCTTCTACCGGCAGACCATGCCAAACGAACACTACCGGGACGCATTTTATTTACACCATTTTTATCACCGTCTTCCGAGTCATCGCTTCTCGGGCAATTTTCATGTTGATAAAGATGAGATTGCACGTTTTATTTATGGTTTGAATGAAAGTGCCTGGTTTGGCATAAAGTTTGTCGATCCAAATATTTCGCTCGCGAATCAAGAGGCGATCCGGGAGAGTGTGAAAAAGCAATTAATTGATAATATCTTCACGGCGGTAACGTTGGAGTATGCCAATATTCACCAACGGAAACACGATATTGCATCGGCTATATTATTAAACTCTGCGCAACTGGAAAGGTTTGTACAGAAGAACTCGCAGTGGATAACGGTGGATGCTGATCGCGATGTCTATATTACGGGGTCACGTTACACCAACTATCAATAGTTAAACCGATGGCGCAATCGCATGTAGGCTAGACCTCATAGCGGTTGCGCAGTCTTGCACCGGCATTTTCTACCGCGTCCTCTTTAACGTGTCTTCTTTAACGTGTCTTCTTTAAAGTGCCAGCTGGTTTATTCTGGTCTGTTACCATTTTTTGTTGTGTATCTGTAAACACTGTACCTCTTCCTCACGAAAACTCATCAAACACATAGCGTCTATTGGTGAGCATCTATTAGCGAGCGTCTTCTTATCTTTTGAATTGGAAGCCAGTGCAGAAATGGAGTCGGCATGGTAGTGATTAAATCAGCAAGGCATATATCTTATAGTTATAACGTGGTCGCGGTGCTGATTAGGCTTTGCCCAGTTGGGCACCTGAAATGTCATGGTTTACAGTCGAATCAGCTGTGTTTGTTAAAATAAATCGGGTTTATGACAGTAAAAGCTGTTTTTGTAACATAAAATTAATATTTCTATGGTAGCCCGCATGCTAATGTTAATGCTGAGAGTTATATAAAAATACGATTTTTTACAGTAAAAACAGGAGATCGGGGTATGAAAACTATTATTTCGAGTGCAGTGAAAGTATTGGCGCCAGCCGCGTTGTTCGCATGCCTCACCCCAAACGCATTTGCAGAAACCCAATATAAGTCTGCCATGTTTAATTTTGCGGGTGATACCTTAGTCAGCCAGGTTGGATCGGTGGCAGCACTTAAAAGTCAAAACCAAACTCACGTTTTGTATTGTCAGTCTGATATCAGTGATAAAGGTGCAGCAAGTAACACGCAGTGTTATGACAAAGCCGGTAAGTTGGACGTGGTGAATGAAACCCAAACCGTACTGAATCAGCTGGCATTTTTGCCCGCTGAAGTTGATGGTCAACAAGTCCCAGTGCGGATGTCCTACCGTGTGGCCTTTCACAGTGCCAAAGGGAATATTGAAGCCTTGTTAATTCCCAATCTTGGAACAATGTATGAGCGTTATGGGCGTGATTATGTCGCTCCACAAGAACGTCTGGATGTGGCGAACTGGTATGAGGAATACAGCAAAAACAGTTGGGTCAGTGGCGATCAGTTTTTGGGTGAGGGAGATATGTCCCGCATTGCTGCCACTGTGAATGAAAGTGGTAAAGCGGATATGGTGCGAACGTTGGATACAGGTCGAGCATATAAACGTGATGCGAACCTGGTGAAGAATGCGGTGAAAAAATCGCGCTTTATTCCAGGGTTTGTGAATGGTAAGCCCGTGCCAATGGGCTACGTGGCAGTTGTTAATTATCAAACGGATTCCGGCACTGCAGTCACTTCCCGTTAAAGAAATGCCAGTACTAACACTATGAGAAGAAGTGTTGCACTCTGTTTTAAAAAGCGGCTTTGATGGCCGCTTTTTTATTGTCTTCTATCTGACGCTGTGGTTCATTCTTAAGGTGTGCTGATACAAGGATTGATTAAACATCCCGAGCGGCTTTAAACGCTTTGTGCGTCTTCGGTCCTGCATTTTGTCATAAGATATTCATCGAATTTTCACATAAGGTTCACACATCGCAGCGACACTGTTGGCATGAACGGTTTTACTGATATTGCCAGCCTCTATTCGCAAGTGAGTGCACATGTGAATGCAGAGGTAAAAGACTCCTCTGAAAATGAGGGGGACGGCCCATCTTCCTCTGGTAAAACCCCCGGTAAAAAATATCATTTCCGCAGTCTGTTTATTTCTGATGTTCATTTGGGTACAAAAGATTGTAAGGCCAGAGAATTAAACGACTTTCTCAAGCAGTGCAAAGTTGATCGTCTTTATCTGGTTGGCGATATTTTTGATGGCTGGCGAATGAAGTCCGGGGTTTACTGGAATAAGAGTTTTAATCTGGTGATCCGCCGCTTGCTTAAGCTGTCGAAAAGTGGTGTGCCAATTTACTACATCACCGGTAATCACGATGAATTTTTGCGGAAATATGCAAATACAAAACTCGACAATATTCAGTTATTGAACCGCTTTACTCACGTCACCGCTCAGAACAAACGTCTTTTAGTGATTCACGGCGATCAATTTGAAGGCGTCACTCGCTGCGGTAAATTCCTTAAGTTAATTGGCGATCACGGTTACGAGTTTTTGATGTTTCTCAACCGTATTTTCAATCGCTTCCGGGCGAAATACGGCTACGGATACTGGTCCTTTTCCGGGTTTCTGAAAAGTCATCTATCCCGTGCACAAACCTATATCGCGGATTATGAGCGTGCCGTTGCCTTTGGTGCGAAAAAGCAGGGCTTTGATGGTGTTGTGTGTGGGCACATTCATCATCCGGCGATGAAAACAATCGATGGAACGGAATACTACAATACGGGCGACTGGGTAGAGTCGTGTAGTGCTGTTGCTGAAGATGCTGAAGGAAATTTTCGCTTGATCCATTGGCTGGAGGAAGCGCCGGTGAAAACCAAAGCTGTCGTGAAGCCAAGGAAGAAAGCTGTCGCTCCCACGACGGTGATCGCGAAGCAGACCAATCCCGTTGTTGCCGAAGAGCTGCTGGTTGAACCTTAAATTCTTTGACGCATATTCAATTTGAAGCTCGGTTAATTTGAAACTGAAGCAAAAAGACTTTGAGCTTGTCGCCGCTGATGAGTCTTTCCCTGTTTTGTGCGGCGTTATAGCGTTAACCATATCTCTTTAATTGTCTATTTTACTTCCTCTAAATCTGCATAACGACTGGCATCTTGCGCGCTATTTTTTTCATGTAGGCCGTTTACGGTATATCTGAAAGGTGGAATTGTCCTGCGCCAGGTGTACGGTCATAATATGTCATTTATATTCGCTTACTTATTGGTGAATTCGGCGCATAATGCCAAATATTGTCCGGTGATCACCTGAAATGGTGTTCACACCTAGCGGTAATGTACTTCAGCACCCGAACAGGAGCATGTCTCGTGATGGAACTGCCTTTTTCCCAAGCCTGCGAAAACAATAAACAACCTATCTTGACCGAGCTGACACGTGTGTACAAAACCGTGCATGAGGTATTGGAGATTGGATCTGGGACAGGCCAACATGCCACTTTTTTTGCTCAACACCTCTCCTGGCTGCGCTGGCAGCCGAGTGATCAGGCGATAAATCTCCCTGGATTGAATTTGCGTTGTGCAGACTCTTCCCTGCCTAATCTGCGAATGCCGCAGGAGCTTGATGTTACGCAAGTCACCTGGCCTCATGGTTTTGATGCTGTTTTCAGCGCAAATACTTCGCACATCATGCCGTGGGAAGTGACACAGCATATGGTGCGTGAAGTTGCATATCGTTTACCTGAGAACGGTATATTCGCCTTATACGGGCCTTTCAACTACGATGGTAAATACACCAGTGAAAGTAATCGCAACTTTGATATCTGGCTCAAATCAATGGCCGAGCATCAAGGGATTCGCAATTTTGAAGAAATTAATGAAATAGCGAATCATCACGGTCTATCCCTGGTCGAAGACAATGCCATGCCGGCGAATAATCGCTTGCTGGTTTGGAAAAAAACTGGAGGTACATAATAATGGCAATTTTCAGTTCGAAACCCTGGGATCAATGGGTAAAAGAATACGCACAAGGTCACCAGCATCCCATCAACCAGCTTTGTCATACTTTTGGCATTCCGCTGATTGTTTTTTCTATTTTTCTGCTTGTGCTCGGGCTGGTGTGGAAAAAGGCCATCATACTGGCGATCTGGTGTTTTGTACTCGGGTGGGTGCTGCAGTTTGTGGGACATTATTTCGAAAAAAAACCGCCGGAGTTTTTTAAAGACTGGCGGTTTTTATTTGTTGGTCTTCGCTGGTGGTTACAGCATATCGGCGGAGGCGATGCGTCGTCTTCGCGCGAAGTTAAGCCTCGTCAATAACCATCTTATTAAAAGCCGTCAATGGCGGCTTTCAGCTTAAACATCTTTGCCGTAGGCTAGCTCTTCCAGGGTTTTGACTCGGGTAATGGCATCGTCATAGTTGTTGTAATTCACTGTAACGTGGCCCAGTTTGCGTCGTGGGCGAGTGGTTTTGCCATACAGTGTGAGGAATGAGTGGGCATCGCAGGCCTGTTCGGCTGAGAGAGTAACGCCCAGCAAATTCAACATGCCGCTAATACCCAGTGCTTCGGTAGAGCCCAAAGGTAAATCACTCACCGCGCGCACGTGATTTTCAAATTGGCTGGTAAGCGCTCCCTTACTTGTCCAGTGGCCACTGTTATGTACCCGAGGGGCAATTTCATTGACCAGAATGTCGTCGCCGCAAACGAAGCACTCCATGCAAATCACACCAACATAGTCGACCGCTTTCACAATCTTCTTGAGATAGCTTTTCGCTCTTTCTATCTGGTCATCGCTGAGTTCAGGTGCGGGTGCAAGCGAGGTCAACAGGGTGCCATTGTGGTGGTAATTCTCCACAGCCGGATAAATGCGCACTTTATTACTGGTGCTGCGTACCGCGATAAATGACACTTCACGTTGGAAATCGACAAAAGATTCCGCCACCCATTGGCTTGGAAATTCAATCGAAGACAATACGTCCGCAGCGTTATCGTCGGTAATTTTGTATTGGTTATAGCCGTCGTAGCCCTGTTCTTGTGACTTCAGGAAAATAGGCTTTGCCAGAGTGTTAATGGCCTGTTCCAGCTCTTCTCTGCTGGTCACTTCCTGGAACGCGGCAAGGGGGATTTCCAGGGATTGTAAGAACCGCTTTTCACTCAGGCGGTTTTTGAATTTCTCCAGCCCATCCGGGTTGGGGTACACCGGGCATAGCGACTGGAGTTCGCGCAGAAGCGGTATATCGACATGTTCTTTTTCCACAGTAATGACCGTGGGTTGCCCAAGGGCTTCATACAGCGCCTGACTGCTCTGGTCTGCAGAGCGAGTAACAATGTCGCCCAGATTATTAACGCAGCGGGTGTCTTCGCCATGTTCGACTAAAAAACTAAAGCTGATTCCCATGGGGATGCCATCCAGCGCCATCATTCGCGCCAGTTGGCCACCGCCAATAATGGCAATGCGTTGACTCATTCTACATCCTCGGCCACGGAGGCCGTTTGCTCTGCACGCCACTCAATCAGGCGTGCCTGTAAATCTTTATCGGAAAGGGCAAGCATCTGGCTTGCCAGTAAACCGGCGTTAAAAGCGCCAGCCTCACCAATTGCCTGTGTGGCGACAGCGACGCCCTTGGGCATTTGTACCATAGACAATAAACTGTCGACGCCCTTCAGATACTTACTGGGAATCGGCACAGCTATGACGGGAATCCAGGTCATGGCTGCTGCCATGCCCGCCAGGTGGGCAGAGCCTCCGGCGCCGGCAATAATCACCTTGGTCCCGTTAGTTTCGGACGCTTTGCAGAATTGATACAGGCGATCAGGTGTGCGATGGGCTGAAACAATCTGCGCTTCGTAGGGCACTTTGAGGTCGTCAAGCGGCTTTACAGCAGTTTGCATTACGGGCCAGTCAGAACGTGACCCCATGATGATTTGGACGGGTGCTTTTGCCATAGTGCAACCTTTTCTCAATAAAACATCTCTAAATAAAAATGTACTGAACACTATCCTTGGAAAAGGTAATGCGCAGACTCAATTTCGTGACTTTTTATCTGTTTATATTTTTATCATTAGCGTAGGTAATCAGCGAAATGTAGTAAGAGTAGAACATTGTCGCTAACTTTCGCGCTAAAAACTGCAGCGCCAAGCCCCTGTTCCCTGGGCCCTCTAGAAAAAGCCGGCCAGTATAGGCGAGTTGCTTGCGGTGTTCAATTATTGCGCGAGCAGAATCATGATTTTTTTTGCCCATTCAGCCTACTTTATTGATTTCCTCAAACGTGCTTACAATGCTTGGCTGAATTTAATCGGCTCATGACTAAGTGTTGCACAAAATTCAGGCGGGTCGAGTGGCCGGCGAACAAAAAGGCTCAATATACTCGCCATGAAAAGGTACTGCGAGCCAAAACGTCCGGCGCGTAAATTGTTGCTGTGAGTAATTTCAACCAATCCAGTTAATCAGAGGGAGTATGCATGTCTAATGTGTCAATCAGTACCGGAAGTGTGCTGTTTACCGGGAAAAAACCAAGCGCCAGCGTGGCGGATAAAAATACACCGAAAGCCGAGCGTGATGGCACTCCAATGCATATTGCTTTAGTAGCCGATTTTAGTGGTCGTGGCAGTCGCGGTGAAACAGATCTGCAGGGGCTCGCCAGTCGTAAAGCATGGCAGGTTGATCGTGATAATTTTGAGGAGTTGTTTAGCAAATTCAATGTCAGTGTAAAACTGGCAGTAAGCAAAGAAGCTTTGCGTTTTTCTGAGTTTGATGAGCTCCACCCGGACTACCTTTACGAAAATCTCGCCTTGTTTGCCGATCTTCGCTCTTTAAGACGAAGGCTCAATAAAAAGGATCATTTTGCCAAGGCCGCCGATGAAATACAGCGCTGGGCGCACTTCACCAGTGAAAACAAAAAGTCGACCGAAGCCGCAGAAGAACGTGCACCGATTCCCCTGCCCACTGACATGTTCGACGCCATTCTAACGGGTGGTGATACCAGCAGTTATCAGGATTCGCCCGTGGGTGATATTCAGAGTTTAATTAAAGACATTGTTGCTCCCTATGTTGAGCCAAAAGCCGATCCGCGCCTGCCAGAATACTTGGCGGCTGTCGATCAGGCGACCGCGCAAACCTTGCGTCGAGTCTTACATGCAGATGCTTATCAAGATCTGGAAGCCGCCTGGCGATGTGTTGACTTGATGGTGCGTCGGATTGATACGGGAAATAAATTAAAACTGTTTTTGATTGATGTCAGTCAAGACGAGATTCGTCAGGACTTAGCCAGCACGAATGCCATTGAAGAGACGGCATTGTATAAACGGTTGGTAGAACAGCAACAGGTCAGTGGCAGTACACCGTTTGGGGTGATTAACCTGGATATCACGCTCACCGACACAGAGCAGGATTGTCGTCTGGCATCAGCGCTGTCACACATTGGTGAAGCGGCAAATGCCGCAGTTGTCGCCGGTGCTGCTACACGTATTGCCGGATGCGAAGATATCAGCCGCACAGAAGATGTGGATGACTGGTGCTATAGTCCAGCGGCTGAATTTTCTCGTGAGTGGCAAGCAATGCGTGAGCAAAAAGCTGCAGCGCATCTGGGTTTGTGTGCGCCAAGATTTTTAGTGCGTATGCCCTATGGCAAACGCAGTTCTCCCATTGAAAGTTTCGAGTTTGAGGAGCTGACTCAAGAGCAGACTCACCACTATTATCTGTGGGCGAATTCCGCATACCTGGTGACGTATTTGCTGGCTGTAAGTTACAGCCGATCAGGTTGGCAACTATCGTCTGGCTTACAGCCAAAGGTCGACGAACTTCCCTTGCACATTTATACCGATGATGACGAATCAAAAGCGAAGGCTTGTGCAGAAGTTTATTTACGAGACCGAGCCGCCGAGCGGCTCGCCAGCTGTGGCATATTGTCTGTGCGTTCGGTGGTAAATGAGGCGGCCGTTATCATACCAAACTTCCGTTCGGTAGCTGCCGACGGCAGTGTGCTCTTTGATTGGTAATTTTTTACTGCGGCAAGGATAGAAAATACAGTGAAACGCGATGCGCAACAAACAGCAAAGCTGAGCAAAGCCGAATACAAGCGATTGGCGGAAGCGCTGAGAGTAAAGCTGGTCAATGCGCAATATGATTTAAAGGATGAAAATACATCGGTCATTATTCTCTTGGCAGGAAATGATTTGCCGGGCTGTGAAGAGTTTATTGATGTGTTACAGGAATGGGTGGATGTGCGCTATGTGGATACGCGCGCATTTCGCCTGCCGACGGAAGAGGAACAGCAACATCCTCCTATGTGGCGTTATTGGCAAGCCATGCCGCGAAATGGTCGAATCGCCGTTTTTTATGGCGCTTGGATTATGAATCTTGTGCTGGAAGTTGAACAGAAGAAAATAGCGGAAGGCGAGCTAGAAAAGCGCTTGTTGCGTTTGAGTGGTCTGGAAAACTTACTGCTGCATGATAATAGAAAAGTGTTAAAAATCTGGTTGCATGCATCAGAAGATGACCTTAAAAAGCGCTTGAAAAAATACAGAAAAAACCCGGATTCGGAACTGTACGTTGGTCAAAATTTTGAGTTTATCTATAAACTGTATAAGCGTTCTCAGCCGGTAATTGAGAAATTACATCACCTGTTAAACGATGAAATTGCGTGGCAGTGGGTCGATGGTTCTGATAAGCGAACACGCAATATCACTATAGCCCAACGCATTCTCGCTTTACTGGAAAGTGACGCAAAACCGGCCAATGCTTCAAGCGCTACAAAGCTGTTTCGTCCTGCCAGGCAGAACTACCTGGGCAAGGTGGATGTCAATTCAAACATTGAAAATAAAGTTTATAAAGAAAAATTAAAGCAGGCGCAATTGCGTTTGAAACACACCATGCTTGCAGCCAAAAATGCCGGTGTGACACCAATTCTGGCATTTGAAGGTTGGGATGCCGCCGGTAAAGGCGGTGTTATTCGGCGTATCACACAATCTATCTCCGCCTGGAGTTATCGCGCGGTTCCCATCGCTGCACCAACACCGGAAGAAATGAAATACCATTATCTGTGGCGTTTCTGGAAGCACATTCCTCGTGCTGGCAAGGTTTTAATTTTTGATCGTACCTGGTACGGACGAGTGTTGGTTGAACGTGTTGAAGGGTTTGCAAAGGAAGTTGAATGGCAGCGAGCCTACGAAGAAATAAATGACTTTGAAGCGCAATTGGTGGATGCTAATTGTTGTGTGCTGAAGTTCTGGTTGCATATCGATGCTGAAGAACAAATGAAACGATTTAAACAGCGAGAGCAAACCGAATATAAAAAATATAAAATCACAGAAGAGGATTATCGCAATCGCGAGAAGTGGCAAGACTATGAAAGCGCGGTAAACGATATGGTTGAGCTCACGTCGACCAAGGTCGCGCCCTGGCATTTAGTGGCCGCGAATGATAAACGTTTTGCTCGGATTGAAGTGATGGAAACTCTTATTAGAGAGCTTGAAGTGTTTATTGAAAAGGCGGTGCATTCGCGTCGTTAGAGTTTTCAAGACGGATTGAAAAATTGGCTCATCGATGGTGAGAGACTCATGTATACAGAAATGTGTATACATGAGTGCGAAGTAGCTGGTTTAGCGGATTAAACAATATAAGAAAAAGTTTGCGTGTTGGCCGCTAAACGTGTCTATAAACTTGTTATTTGACCACATGCACATCCATTTGTGGATATGGAATGCCAATACCTTTTTCATCAAAGCGTTTTTTGATTTTTTCGTTAGTATCAAAAAATACTCCCCAGTAATCTTCCTTTTTTACCCACAGTCGCAGGACGAAGTTGACAGATGAGTCCGCTAATTCAGCGACGGCGATAGTGACATCCTTGTCTTCTAGTCGTCGGCTTTCTTCTTCGGCAATGGCCTGGAGTTCGGTTTTAACGGCGTCAATACTTGCGTCGTAGCTTACACCAACGGTGAAATCAACACGGCGGTTTGCCTCTGTTGAATAGTTGGTGATGTTGTTACCTAGTACGTCACTGTTTGATACGATGACGGTTTTGTTGTCGGGCGTTTTTAAGACAGTAGTGAAAATGGTAATTTCATGTACGGTGCCTGATGTCCCACCCGCTTCAACGAAGTCACCTGCGCGAAACGGCTTGAATAATATCAGCATAACACCGGCTGCAAAATTCGACAGCGATCCTTGCAATGCAAATCCAATTGCCAGGCCTGCCGCACCAACTACAGCCACGAAAGAAGCGGTTTGCACGCCGATCTGACCAAGGGCCGCAATGACAATAACGGTGACCATCGCATAGTAAAGAATGTTGCAGGTGAACTTGCTGATAGTTAAATCCACGTTGCGGGAGACCATCATCTTTAATAGATACTTTGTGATGAGAGTGGCAATCCATTTCCCAATAACAAATATGGCAATGGCAACGATGAGCTTAACCCCATAGGTCATGGCAAATTCGGGGGCTTGTTGCAGGATTTTATTTAATCCTTCTTCTACTTCTGGGTTCATGTTAACTCCTGAGCGACGTGAAAAAAATAAGTGGTATTAATGTGAGCGTGTTTTCATTCGGGAATTTTTTTCTTTCAGCAATATGTCGTTGGCTTGTTCAATCCATGCGCTTGCTGTGCTGAAACTTGGTACGTTATCAATGGTATTTCTCTCTACATTGTATTGAATAAAAATTTGTACCAGCTTGCCAGGATCTAACCTGGCAAGCTTTTCAACGCTGGAAATGCCATGTTGCTGCAAAATTTCAGAGGCTTTCAAGCTGATACCACTGGCTTGATAAAACAATGCCATATCCGATAGCACGCGTAAGTATTCCAGTTCTATGTCCAGCTCTATTGAAAGTGCCAGACGATCTTTCGGGGAGTAGCGAAGCTGACTTAATTGATTCAGCGAAACAATTCCGCTTGCACACAGTTTCCTTTTGATAGTGTTACTGATGAAATGCAATTCTGAAATATTCATTTGAAAATACACCTCCAATCCATTTGATGTTGTTGCCAGCATGTGCTCTCCCTTACACGATGATTATTTAGTTGGTACTTTAACGCTTGCGCGAACCACGGCTACAACACGACGATTCGCTGCGCGGCCTTCTGCGGTAGCATTATCTGCAATGGGCTGACTTTCGCCATGACCGATACTGGAAACATTTGCAGCGTTTACAGCGAAGGTTTCCAGTAAAAGATCAGCAACGGCTTTCGCACGTTTCTGTGAAAGTTGACGATTGTATTGTGCTGAACCGCGGTCGTCGGTATGACCTTCTATGACCACTTTTGCGGTGGGATACTGACGCATGAAATCAGCGACTTTCTTTATCTCCTCGCGCGCATCGGATGTGATGTCGGCTGAGTTATTTGCAAATTTAACGTGTAGATCTACGGTAACGTCTTTACTGAGCTCTACGTAACAACCTGTGTCATCAACATTTGCGCCGGCTTTGCTATTTGGGCATTTATCCTGTTGGTCGACAACGCCATCCTGATCGGTATCTTTTGCCAAATCGCAGCCGACGCTATCCACGGCAACGCCTGGCAAAGTGGTAGGGCATTGATCTAACTCATTAATAACGCCGTCTTTGTCGCTATCATTACCTGTTGAAGGAGCGGCTTTACTGACCGGTGTGCGCGTTTGACTATCTTGACCAAATCTCAAGTTCAGACCTAGTGCGGCTAAATAATCTGATTCGCCAGTTTCCAGGCCTTGTACTAATCGAACATCGCCACGCAGTTGCAGTACTTTATTGACACTGTATTTGATGCCAGCACCCACATTTGCTGTAGTTTCGTCGAAAGAATCCAAGAATTTGTAAGTGGTTTCGCCAAGACCTGCAACGAGGTATGGGCGATAAGCTCCTTCACCAAAGTGGTATAAGCCATCAAGACGAACCATGCTCAAGTCAATTTCCTGGTTTGATCCGGTAATGCCTGGTTCAGATTTTAAGTAACTTAATTCGGTTGCCCATGTATTGTTGAATTCGTATCCCAGACCAAGTGAATAAAAATTTTCGTCCTGTAGATCTCTGTGTTTGGCAAAGAAAGCCTTGCCAAACATTGGCGAAATTGTGAAAGCTGAATCGTTATCAGCAAAGGAGTGCAGTGAGCTTGTGCTCACGGCCAGCAAAGTAAGAGATAGTAGCTTTGTGTTTAAGGTATTTGTCATTGTAATTTCCTGTTTAAATGCGATTCCGGTTTGTTAAAGCTATCGTCTTAATTCGATAGTGTTTCACTCGGCTTTTGGTCGGTTGCCTTAGCGAGGCGCATTATCTCAGCGCACCCGTAAAATCGGTGTAAAACCGTGTAAAATGGGGATAAAACAGGAAAATGAAGCCATTATTACACCCTGCCGTGAGGATAGGCGACACACTGCTGACGTTTAAATTTAACTGGTATGAATCGAGCTTTGTGAGTTGAGCTTAGACAACACTGCTGCCCCACAAGGAGTGTTCATGCTGTGTCATAGCGGTATTGCGTATATCTGGGCGATGATGATGGTGGTAGCACTGGTACTAGCACTGGTATTGGCACCGCAGGAGCTATTCTGTAAGTGGCAACTTCAATCGAAAGCTGCACCCTTTCCCGGGGCTGGATTCCAGCTCAATCTGTCCATGATGCTTCTGCATGACGATGGTGACAAAGTAGAGCCCAAGACCGACGCCACTTTTTCTTTCTGGGGAACGTGCTGGATGGGAAGTGTTGAATGTGTTTTTTTCGGAAGTCTCATGGCTATCCAGATCGGCTTGAGCCACTTGTCCAAAGCGTTGGAATGCTTGCGCCTGTTGCTCACGACTTAAGCCGGGTCCATGATCTTCTACCGCTATGATAAGCTGGTTTGACTGTTGCGCATCTTCACCCAGTCGCAAAGTGACGATGTCCCCTGCGTGGCTGTATTTGATAGCGTTGGTAATCAGGTTTTCGACGGCTCGGACGATAGCGTCCATATCACCTTTAAACCAGAAGTCTTTGTCTTCACGTTCAATTTTCAGCTTCATATCGCGCGCTTTGGCATAGTCGATACAGTTTGCAAACGCATTATCGACAATCGCGTGGGCATCACAAATGGAAAACTTACTTTCGTCCAGTTCTTCCGCGCGTCCCAACTGAATTATTTTTTCCGAATAATGCAGGTTTCGTTTGGCATATCGTTCAAGCTTCTCCAGATTGGATGCAACGGAATCCTGATTATTCCCTGCTTTGATACTTTCTATCAGTGCGAGGCTGGATACCATCGGTGAGCGAAGATCGTGTGAGAGAAATCTCAAGGTGTCCAGACGAGAGCGTTCCAGGTGTTTAATTTGCGTGATATCCGTAAGCGTAAAGATGAACAAGCCGGAAAACTGAACCTGGTTGATGGTGGTGTGGAAATTTTCTTTTCTGGCCTGACATAACAGGTAGCGCTGCTCTTGCTGGTTGGCTTGCGTGCTTTTTATTTCTTCGGTAACAAACGTGTCTAGTTCAAGCCCGTTTTGTATGCTTTGCCCAATGAGCTGGTGAGGTACCCGCTGTTGCGCTGGGGTGTAATAATCGTTAAGTAACCTAAACACATCCTTGGAGTCGACAGGCAGGTATTGTTTAGCAAGAGCATTCGCCAGAATAATGTTGCCTGATGTATCGGTGACGATAACGCCTTCCTGTAAGCGCGAAAGTGTTTGATCCACCAGAAAGCGATTGATTTTCAGTGTGTCATTCAACTGGTTGAGATTTCTGATGGTATCCGTTACAACTTCAAGCGTATGCCTTTGGCGTCTCGTTTTGTTGTGGTTGTGGTTGGGTGTGAGTGTGGGCGAAGCGGTGATAGCCGCAAACAGCGATTGACGATCGTCGTATTCCAGGTTGAGTTTTGCCTGATGATTTTTTAGAAAATTTAATGCAATCTGTAAGCGAAACCAGTTCCACAAGGGGTAGTAGAGCATCAGTAAAATAAATAGCGAAGATGCGGGAAACCAATACCGGAGTTTACCGATCGCGATCATTGTTCCCACTGTTAGCGCCGCGATCATAGTGGCGGCAGCCAGGAGGAAGGCCCATGGGGATAGCTTGGAGAAATAAAACAAAAACAAAAATCCGAAAACACTTGTTAGCAACGCGGCAAAAAGCGGGTCGGCCTGCTTTATCCAGGCATTCGCTTTTAGTGTCTGATAAATCATGGCGTTAGCCACCAGGCCGGGAATTTTCCCCGCTGGTGTTAATACCATGTCATTTAATCCTTTAGATGTTGCCCCGATAAAAATAGTCTTTCCTGTGAGACTTAACATATCGACCTTGCCATTCAGTAAATCGATATAGGAGATGGTTTGGTACTGAGGTTGATAGCGTGGGAATATTAAATAATTATGGAAATCCCGATAAATCAGTTTGGGGGACAGTGTTTGTTGATGCGCGGGTCTTTCACCACGCAGGAGGATGTTTTCTTCGTTCAGCTCTGCCGCCGCCAAAGTGATGTGCGGCCAGTACGCGTCTCCTACGCCTTCTTTTAAATAGACCGATCGGCAAATGCCGTGGTTATCGCAATCTATGTGAACATGCCCCATTGCTGCTGCAACGGAACTGAGTAAGGGAGTTGGCTGAATCTCGATAACCGGGCCGTTGAGTCGAATGTTATCGATAAACATCGGCAGTACTACCTTGCCATGTTGTTGGACTGCGTTGGCAAATGCCAAGTCACTGTCGAGATCCTGACTTAATTCAGAAAACAGAATATCAAAAACAATCGTTTCTGCACCGAGTGTCGAAAGTGTCTCAATAGCGTTGGCATGCACGCTGCGCGACCAGGGCCAGGCGCCGAGTGCTTCAAAACTCTGCTCATCGATAGCCACAAGTACAATGTCTTCGGCAGGCGTAAATTTGGCAAATGCATGAGCGCGATCAAACAAAAATGTATCGACACTGCGGAAGACTTGAAAATATCCGAGCAGGCCGAAAAGTAACGACATGCAAAGCGGAAAAAGCAAAATGGCTAATCGCATGCTATTCATTTGTGCTTTTCAAACTCCGCCTCGAACTTTTCGCTTCAGGTGTTCCGCGTTGCATGTCATGATGCCTGTGTGCCACTCGTTGCGCTCAACCTGCTTTAGATGAAGTACAGTCTATGTTGTGATGGTGTCTTTATAAAAATATCATCAGTGCTGGCAGAAGCACGAATAAAACCCGCCAGTGATTTCTTTCTTCCTTCGGTAACACAATGTCCTGACTGGCAGAGCCTGGATAGCCATGAGCATCGACAGCGGCTATTGAAACGTAGCGATATTGTTTGGCCGTAGCATCATGAAGCAAATTGAATGTAGGGTCCGATGACGTTATCTGGTAGATATCCTGCTTTTTGGCGGTGTTGTTTGCGCCAGATGCATTCTTAAATGTGAGTTGATACTGCGCCGCACCGGGGACGCTCTGCCAGGATAAAACCTGCGTTTCAAGCTTTGCAGCGCCAGGTGCAGGTAGTGGTGACGTTAAGCACAAGGTGCGTAAACCCGGTAGACCTTTAAACCCCTGTGAGTCTATCGCGCTGAGTTTAATCGTATAGCAACCATCGCTTAACTGTAATGGCAATGATGAATCCGCAGCTTGAATGGTTTGTGAAGTGAGTTGTTGGTTCCCGGCTTGATTAAACACGGCGAGAAAATATTGCTCAGCATTTTCAACCTCTTGCCAGGTTAAGGTGAACGGCTGGGGTTCATATTTTTGGGTGGCGTCAATTGCAGGCGCAGGTAAAAGCTGGGTGATGGTCAATGGGGCGTCATTGTTTTGCACGAGTAAACCAAAACCCTCGGGTACCGCTTTACTTTGCTCTCCCTTGATGACAGCAACTTCGCCTTCTAATACTTCATTCCGCATTTCACCTGTGCTGCTGATACGAAACTCCGTGCCGCGAACGGCTGCGATGGCTGAAGGAGTTGTTACTTCGAAGCGTGAACGTGGCGTGCGTTTGGGAACTTTAGTTGTGATATCACCTTTATTTAATCTCAAACGTGAATCTACCATGCCAGTGTCTTTATAGTGGGACAAGGTATCCAGTACCACTTCACTGTTTTCAGACACAATCAAAATAGCTCCGTCGGCAAATTGCAGGGTAACGGTACTTTTCTGTCCAACGCGTATGGTGGTACCGATACCGAGCATATCGCCTTTTACTAAAGTCGACTGAGTATCTTCTACCGTTTTCGTTGCCTGCCCAATGACAAAATATACTTCGGCACGGGCGGGCTGATCTTTGAGCCAACTTGCTGGAAATCGAATACGTGTGGCGGGAGCCAGGGTTTTTGGATATTTCACGCCGTTGTAATCACCAATGCGCAACCAGCAATCGTTTTTGGTGGTAAATTTTTTACATAAGCCCCAAAGCGTATCACCCTTGCGAACGCTGTAGACCCAATCTTCCGCAAGAGCACTCATGGGGATTACAAATAAAGGGAGAAACAGGACTAGAATCCATAATGAGAGTTGCGTTTGCTTTTTCACATCAACATACCTGTATTGCTGAAAATAGTGATTTTCGTTAAAACGTATATGGCCTGTGGGTCTTTCGATAGGCGTAAGTCATAGGTTTACGCTATTTTTTCCAGCCGATACCCGTATTGAAAAATATTCTTGATGATAAAGCCGTTGTCCGGGGTGATTTTCAGTGCGCGGCGAACACGGCTGATATGAACATCCACCGTCCGTGTATCCAGTTCAGCTTGAACACCCCATACCTCTCTAAGTAAAAACTCTCGTGATAGTGCTTTACCCACATTCTGAAAAATACACAGCGCCAGTAAGTAATCCTTGTGGGTAAGTTTACCGACTTCATCGTGCAGGCGGATACTTTCCGAAGCGGTGTCGATGGTATAAGGAGGCAGGTGAATACAGCTGTTCGGTTCACGAATACCGGCCCTGCGAGACAATGCAGTGAGGCGGGCATCAAACTCTCGCCGGCGTAGAGGTTTTACCAGGTAGTCATCGGCACCCTCTTCGAAAGCTTTTACAATATCGTCTTCCGTATCCCGTTGTGTGGTGAACAAAACGGGGATCTTGCTTTCCAGTTCACGTCGTAAAAAACGTAGTACTTCTATGCCCGAGCCCTTCGGTAATTCCCAGTCCAGTACCGCGAGATCAGCCGCCGTATTTTTGAATTGCTGCTTGAATTCATCCATGCTGTCACAGTGGATGGCCTCGTGCTGGCCTTCCTGCAGCCACTGGCAAATCAGATCCGCTTGGGATTGATCATCCTCTAAATAAATAACCTGCATGCAATATTTCCTTCGATATAACATGTGCCAAACCGGTGCGACTAACGAGTATTGTCCCAGGGTTATTCGGCAATAGAATTGAGTGAGTGCGATGCACAATGTGCATATTATGCATGAGTGATTGATTTAATTCTATGCTGTTTCATTCATAGTCATCTCTCTTAGTGACCTCTCTACCTCTCTTCGTCACCTCTGGTCGGCCTCCCCCGAAAATCTTCTTGGCGCAACTTCCTTTTTCGGGCTGATTTACGCGGTGCCAACAACGCAAATGGCTTCTGCCAGAACATACAGGTGGCAGAAAATGCCAATAACAGCAAATATCAGTAGGAAGAAAACATCTTGAACCCAGTGTGCATCTGTTGGCAGAACCGGTGCAGCGAGGAAACATAAATAATCCTACTTTATTGTAAAATCAGGGAATGAGCTCGCAGCAATACTCACAATAAATTAATAAAAGTAGTGCTTATTCATTTGTATGGACTTTCAAAGAGATTTTCAAAAAGGCGCTCTTAAATAGGCGCTCTTAAATAGGCGCTCTTAAATAGAAGCTCTTAAATAGGAACTTTTAAATTGGAATATTTAAACAGGCATTTTTAGGAAGACACTTTTAAATAGCCTATTTTAAATAGCCACCTTCTAAAAAGAATTGTAGACAAAAGAATTATAAACAAAAGAGCTTCAGGCATATGAGTACCAGAAAAGCGTGTTAGTAAGGGATGTCGTCCATTGTCATCTAATCCAGGTTTCCATATCCGGAGTTTCATTCCGACTAATACCAAAATTCAAACTGTGATTTATCACTGAAAACCCCTCATCAATTAACAACGAAGAGTTCCCCATGATACGACCAAAAGTTGATTTCACATCATTTCTGTTTGTGTGTTTAAGTTTGTTTTCTTGTCATGCCCTGGCGGTTGATCAGCGATTTGTTTATGAAGCTGAAACCCAGTTACGACACAGTATTGGCCATGCTGAGGGCGATGGCTGGGTTGCGACCACAGGAGGAGATTCGCGAGGACATTTGATTTACGGCCCCTATGACAACAGTTGGGGGGAAGGCGGAGCGCAGGCCGTGTTTCGCATGAAAGTGGACAACAATACGGCCAATAATGAGCAGGTTGTAACGGTGGATGTTTATGACTCCAGTACTGGCCAGACCGTGGCTTCACGTGCAATTACTCGCCGCGAATTTAATCGCGCCCATGAATATCAGGATTTCAGCGTGTGGTTTGATTTGCGCGGGCGCAATGGCCACACCATGGAGACTCGTGTTTATTGGAATGACGTATCCTACGTTAAAGTTGATAAAGTGACAGTGGAGGTTGATCGTTTCCAATCGGGATTGCCTCGGATTATTAACAAGTCCGGGGCGAGCGCAAGCCATGTACAAGCGCTAGTGCAACGGGCTATTGATGGCCTGGGGTTCAATGCGAATCAATACGATAGTCCGAACAGTAATGATCTGGTATTTGTCGGGCGCTACTACATGGCGTGGATAGATCAAACAGGTTTCTACGGCAAAATGAATGCACTGTGGTCGTTAAATGGCAACTACGGGAATGATTTGAATTTTGTTTTGCTGGACGGGGCGCGACCTGTCAGCGCGTTTGGTGTGGCCGAAGATGGCGATGGCCACTGGTTGAGTGGTTATCAGGGGGCTGAGCACTTTGAGATTCCTCACCAAGTAGCAGAACCGGGTGAAGACGCCAGTTGTGAAGGGCATTTGTGTAATTGGTATGGTGTAAATGAAGCCGATAAAGTAACAGATCGCGATGTCCCTCACTGGACGGTTTGTGGTGAAAACAGTATCTCTTTCGCGAAAAAAATAGCCCCTCTTCAGCTGAGTGAAAGTGGTAATGGATTAACCGTGGTGTATGAAGCTCCTGTGACAAAGGAAGGTGATGGTGACGGCAATGCAGATGGGGATTTCTGTCACGCTGATTACTTGTTTAGTGATGGAATTCGTCGTCCGGTGTATTTACGTGTGGGGTATGTTCTGCATGGTGATCGCAATTATTTTGATCGTACCTATCAATTTTATAATCCCTGGGGGAATCCCGAATTTGGCAGCCGTGCCTGGTCTGTGATCGGTGGTCTGGTCTTAACCAAGTATCCCAATGGACACCGTTTGAAAAAGGATATCTTTAACTATATTCGGCCGCAGAATTTTGCCATGGATCATGCAGGGAAACACTTTCCTGCCGGATTTTGGACGCATTATGATCGCTGGCGCGATGACGCGGATAACATGAGTGCGGGACGCGATGATGTATGGGCATGGCTAAAGCAGCCGTTTGCCTGGAGCAGCTATGGTAGTGAAACCATGGGTTACGCGATTTCCATGGCTCATGTCGGCACTACCGACAATGATGATGTAGGTTTTTGCTTTTGTAATGTGCACAACGGTTTGGAAATTGGTGGCGGTGTGCTGCATCGTGACCCCTCTTTAAGAATTCCGGGAGGAGGAACTTCGCCGCTGGCAGTGCGTCGTATTGGCTTGCCAGGATCTGCCCCACTGCCACCGCCGACACCAACTCCCACAGCAACGCCACCGCCCTCCTCTCTTGTCTATCAGGCCGAGGGTAGTTCCATGGGGCATAATATTGGACGTGCTGATGGTGACGGATGGTCGGCAAATACTGCAGCCGATGTCCGTGGTCATATGCTTTACGGACCCTATGCGACCAATTGGGGAACGGGCCGAAAACGCGCTGTGTTTCGCACTCTGGTGGATAATGTAACTGCTGGTGGTATCGTAGCGAAAATTGATATTTATGATGTCACCGCCGGTCAGGTGTTAGCCCAGCGTGATATACCAAGAAATGCTTTTCACACCGCCGGGCAGTATCAGGACATAACACTCGACTTCGATTTAACCGGAAGACAGGGACACAAAATGGAAGCGCGTTTTTGGTGGGAAGATATTTCCTATGTCAAAGTGGATTACTTAAAAATAGAACCCCGTTGAAGTTAAACCGCGCACATTAGGGCTGCAATTGTCGGAGTAGCATGGACATCACTTGTGTTGGTGCTATTCCTTCCTGTTGCTGTTGCTCCGACACACAATCATGGCAATTGGTGATGAACACCGGACCGTCCTCGAGCGTGGGAGCAATAGCGCCATGTGATCCTTTTACCAGTGACGCATCGAGAGGAATAACATCCATCAGTGTGCGAAATCCGAGTTTTTTCTGAATTAATTTTTTAATAACTTTCAACATCGGAAATTTAATCTGTGGATCGATAAACAATTCCACCGGGTCATATCCTGGCTTGCGATGAATTTCCACGGTACGAGCAAAATCAGGGGCTTTGGCATCGTCCAGCCAATAATAATAGGTGAACCAGCTATCGGGTTTGGCGATCACCACAAAATCTCCACTGCGCTCATGATCCAGTCCATAACTCTTTTGGGCGCTTTTATCCAGTATGAGATCAATCGCCTCTTGTGCCTGCAGCACTGCCGCTACCTCGTCGATAAGTGCAGGATTTTGAACATGCACATGCGCAACTTGGTGGTCTGCGACGGCGAACACCTGGCTGGCACCCGCATCCAGCAGTTCCAAACCTAGTTCTTCCCGCAAGGCTATCCAGTTTTTTTCGCGGAACAAACGGTTGAGATGGCAGGGCTTATCCACCTCAAAGATGCCATATTCCGAGAGCACCACAACCTGATAATTCAACTCCGCTGCTTTGCGAATAAGTTGTCCACACACATCATCAATCTGCTGTAGTTCTGTTTCAATGCTCGCATGGCTCGGTCCTACTTTTTGCAAGGGGTAATCCAGATGCGGTAAGTAGGCAACACATAAATCGGGTTGTTGCTGAGTCATGATTTCCATTGTGCTATCGGCAATCCATTGCGATGAAACGATGCTGGATTTTGGACCCCAGAAATTAAACAAAGGAAACATGCCCAGTTTTTTATTTAGCTCGGGCCGCAAGTGCATGGGGGAGGTGTAAATGTCGGGAAGCTTTCGGCCATCAGCGGGATACATCGGGCGCACAGTAACGGCGGTATCTGCATCGCAGTACATATTAAACCAGCAAAACATGTTGGCGCTGGTCGCTTGCGGATTCTGCTTCTTTAACGCGCTCCAGATTTGAGGCTGCTGTACCAGTTTATTTGACTGATGCCAGAATTTAATTTCACAGATATCCGGGTAAAACCAGCCGTTGCCTACTATGCCGTGCTGTGCAGGAGTTGTGCCGGTGAAGTAAGTGGCCTGAACGGAGCTGGTGACTGCGGGTAACATACTTTGAATCGGTGCAAGTTCCCCCTGCTGCGCTAAAGCTTGTAAATGCGGGGTATGTTTTCCAATATGCTTTGGACTTAAGCCCACAACATTTAATACGAGTAATTTCTTTTGGTCGGCAGTATTGTCTGGCATGGTGAATATCGTCTTGTATTATGCTGGCGAAGGCGGTTGGGTGTTGCCCACAAAAATGGTGTTTAACGTGCGTAAAGAAAATGCCTTACGCACATCGGCTTCTTGCTATCCAGGACTTTGTCTCGTGTTAGCGTGTGGCAATTCTAATCTTGTACTTGAGGTGTTTGCCCTCGCAACACCGAGTTGCCTTCAAACAGTTCCGACTGATTAAAGGTGGCGTGCTCCCAGTCACTGGCTCGGATTTGTCCACTCTGTGCGTAGGCGGCAAGGGCATTACCGTAACAGATCAGGTCGACGTCTTTTTTATCTATGCCAGAATCCAGCATTAATTGCGCAGTTTTCGGGACTGACAATGGATCAGACACTCCCCAGTCAGCACTGGAGTCAATAAAAATTCTTTCAGAACCGTATTTTTTTGCGATATTTACCATGCGTTCACTGCCCATCTTGGTTTGCGGATACAAAGTAAACGCAGTCCAAAAACCTCTGTCTAGAACCGCTTCCACGGTATTCTCATTGTTGTGATCAATGATCACCTGTGAAGGCGTTAAACCGTGTTCCTCACAAATATCCATGGTCAAAATTGTGCCGTTGAGCTTATCCCGGTGCGGTGTATGGACCATCACCGGTAAGTCAAACTCTTTAGCCAGTTCCAATTGTGCCCGAAGATACTTTTCTTCCAATTTGGTTTGTTCATCAAAACCAATTTCGCCCACAGCGACCACGCCTTCCTTTGCAAGAAACAGCGGTAGAACATCCATGACGGCTTCTGCCAATGCTTCGTCGTTGGCCTCCTTCGAATTTAGACCAATAGTGCAGTAGTGTTTAATGCCAAATTGGGAAGCGCGGAATCGTTCCCAGCCAACCAGGGACGCCAGATAATCTCGATAGGAATCGGCTGACGTACGAGGTTGACCGAGCCAGAATGCGGGCTCGATGACGGCCACAATGCCAGCCTTTGCCATTGCTTGATAATCGTCCGTTGTGCGTGCGCTCATATGGATATGGGGATCGATGTACATAGTAGCCTCTTAAATCGGTTTCTAAATTTGTGTTCAGTTGAACTTTTGCAATGAAAGTAAATGAAACTGCGTGTATCACCTGAAAATCAAGGATACGAAATACACGGGTAATAACGCTTTAACTTGACGACAGTTGCGCGATACTCCGCCAGCTTAGCTGCGCTCGACAGATGTCACGAATGTCATGATCATTCCGCAGTTCACTGGCGGTGTGTTGCGCATTGCTGTTATCGCTTTCCAGCAAGCCTAACACTATCGCTGCTTTCGTTTGTGTATCGCCACGATCAAATTGTTCACACAGTTCATCAATGTCTTCACTGGTGTCAGCGGCCCAGGCCACACAACACCACAAGTCCCACGGCACAGTTCTGGATGCCGCCTGCCGTTCCCGCGCGTAATCTTTTAGCATGGTCAGGAGGGCTTCGTTATTGCGAACTTTTAATCCGACGATGGACCAGATTGGTACCGCCATAAACGCGGCTTTTAAAATAAGTTGATTCCAACCCGATAAATCGAAATTCTGATAAGCATATTGACTGTTATGTGCAACCGCACTAAATAAATCCAGAATATTACTGCGGGCCGCTTCTCGAGCGTTCTCGACAAACGCTTCGGACTGCGGCAATAACGCCAGACTTTGAATCAGCATAACACTCTCGCGTACGTCAGCATTGCGACAGAGATCTTTGTACAGTGCGATATAACTGTCTGTGGTGTTTTTTTGCGAGAGTGTCAAAAGTAGGTACCAGCGTGCTAAATCTTTCCAGCACCAATCTTGCAATACCTTGTAGGTATCTACCGATGCGCATAAAGAGTCGGGAGACACTTTGACCGGAGTGGAGAGAAACCAGCGGGAGCAGATAGCAAAAACATAAAAAAACTGCTTTTGATCAAAATGATCAAGTGTGGAAATTTTACTGGACAACTTCTCCCAGCCGTCCGCCTGCTCGGTTTGTAGTACATGCTCCAGCTCTGTTGAAAGCTGAAGAAAAATTTGGTCAGTCAACATAGTGAGAACTCATGGTTAGGTCGCGGATATACGTTTTTGCAAAAGCAGGCAGAGTACAAAGGCGAAAACACATATGACGGTTGCAAAAATATGCCCGCTGCATGCCACCAGCATGGCATCGCCCAAACAAATGCCTGCCAGCAAACGTCCCACCAGTTTTGGAACCGGTAATTTTTTCTGCGGTGCCTGGGGATTGGGTAGCGAGGCTACAATAGTGCTGCCGACCCACAATAGGTTGATTGCAATCAGCAACCAGGCCATGGGTTCGCTATAACCCAGCATCATCGCAACGAGTGCCGGAGTAAAAAGCAAACCGGCAGGAACATAACTTAAAATACGATTCTGCTGCTCTGCTTTAGCAAGATAGGTGATTCCCGCAATGTAAAATAACAACGCCAGGCCGGCCATTGCGAGTTTGCCATTCCAGGCGGCGACAAAACCCGCTGCGGTAAGATAAACACATAACCGACAAGCGCCCATGATCCACGGGCTGAATGACCAGGCCTTGTGTTTCCAGTCATAAAGTAAAATACAAATTAACAGCAACACTGCACCGGCAAAAGGATACACGCGATGGAGTGGTGTCATGGTGGTGTCGCCGGTGAACACGACCAGGCAGATAATGACAAATGCTGAGACAATAAATGCGAGACTAAAGTACAAAACTTCACGGTACGTGGTTTCACCACGCACCAAAGGTCGTGGATTATTATTGGCGGTATCCCACTCTATATCAAACAGGTCATTGAGAAACATTCCCGCCAGATAAAAAAGTGACAAGCATAAGGCCGCAAATATTACGACATAGAAATCGAATGCAACCTGTGTCATGACTATGGCGCATATGACATTGGTCCAAACAGTGGGAATGTTAGAGGTACGTCCCAGCTCTAAAGCAGTGTTAAATTTCATATAAATAATGGATTAAAGACATGTGGAATTAATCAGGTGCTTTGCAAATGCTGCGACACCCAGGAAATTTCGCGGCTGATGCTCTGGCTTATATTGCCCAGCATGAGTGTATCTGGCAGTACATCAAAGGTGTAGGTTTCAACTTCCAAATGCTCACAACAAGGGTTCCGTTTGAAATCCTGAAGAAAAACTGTGACATCTTGCTGGGTGGTGGAAATGGAATGTAATTCTTCAGCAAATACAGGCACATGGAAATGGCTTCGCAATTCTTCACCGGTTTGAACTGACTCCAATGCCTGATCCAAATCAAGAAAGAAACGCACCTCTCCTGTGTGCGGGTCGCGGATACAGGTTTGGTGAAGATAGGTGGGTTCTGCGTAAGGTTTTAATACCGCATAATGTGACGCTTGCCAGGAATCTATTTTTAGTGCCGCGGTGACCTGAATTTTGTAGATCGGAATGTCAGATGTCGCCATCGCGGCTACAAAATGTTGGGGTTCTTCAAACATCACACTGCTGTGACATGTGTCGAGGCATACTCCAATATGCCGGCGCACTGTTGCTAAATCAATATTGTGATGATGTGCGGTGTTAAACACAAATGAAGTAAAAAACTGTTGCACATCCTCTATGGTTTCTAAATAACACGCGGGCTCAGGTTCAAGGGCCAGACGAATATATTTTCCTGTACGTTGCTGCAGCTTTTGGGCGAATTCCGCAAAGGTGATGAGATGCTGTGTTGCTTGTTGCAAAGCTTCATCGTTGGAGACTTTAGTTCTAAAACCCACGGGCACAGTAGAAATGCTGCCGTGACAATTTTCCGGTAGCAGGTGTGCAAGAATTTCCGCCAGCTGTTGGGAATAGTGTAGTCGTGCCGGGCGTGTCCAATCCGGCTCATACACGTTCTCTTTTACTTGCGGAATATCCGCGGTTGCGTGAAAAGTACCGTAAGGAAATCCATTTATCGTAAACACATACAGCGCTTGTTCTTCCAGCCACTGTTTAAATGTGTCCAGATGGTGCTTGTATTCGAGCAACTCGTTGGCCGCGCGTGCAGAGAGACGAAGCCCAACCCCCATAGGGGTGTTTGGGCTCACACTGTTTTTTATGCTGGGCAGGTGTTGTTGAAGTTGAAGATATAAAGCCTCCCAGTTTTCTCCGGGATGAATATTGGTGCAGTAACTCAGATGGATAGGCTGTGCGAGTGCAGCTTGTTCGTCTGGGCGAGGGGCTGACGCACTTGGTGAACCCTGTAAGACTGTATGAAGTAAATGCTGCATCAAAAATACCACATGTGCATGCTAAAGAAAGTAAGGCGTACCTGGTTGCTGTTGATCTCTGAGTCTCTTGATCTCTGAGTCTCTTGATTTCTGAATCTCTTAACCTCTTAAATCTGATCCGTTTGCGATGGCTTTTGCTGGAGGCATGGTGCTTCCGGCAGCACGTGTTATTTACGGTATTGATTTAATCGGTCTTACATCTTCGTTCTTGCAAGTGGCAGTAGATTTAAAAAAACTGGAAACCGACACTCGCAACCGTTGGATCAATTGTTTGGCTAATACTTGGATCAATAGAATAGTGAATGCAGGTTAGCGAATTGCGCGCATTTGATCCAGTGTTAAAAGCATGGATTCCTGTTCAATCTGATTCACTTCCACCGCTGTACCGAGCCCGGTTAACAGTGTAATGCTTAAGTTACCCCCCAAGTGTTGTCGGAACTCCTCCAACCCCTGGAGTAGTGCATTTTGCCCATTGTCCGTAAGCTGATGCATACTGGGATGATAAATATTGAAACCCAGGTCCTGAATGAGTTGCACTATTTGATCTGCATCTTCGACATCCAGCATATTTTGCTTAACCGCATAAAGTGCGTCCAGAACCATTCCGATGGCGACAGCTTCGCCGTGATTTAAGGCGTGATGCGAGAGCGATTCAAGTTTATGTGCGCTCCAGTGCCCGTAATCCAATGGGCGTGCGCTACCTTTTTCGAATGGGTCGCCACCAAAGCAGATCTGGTTCAAGTGTAATTGCGCACAGCGGAAAATTAAATATTCAGTTGCTTTGGCTTCCCGTTGTCGAAGTGCTTCGCGGTGTTCACATATCCACCGGAAGAATTGGCCATCGCGAATTAACGCTACTTTAATCGCTTCGGCAAATCCCGCACGAAAATCACGCGCTGAAAGACTTTCCAGAAACTGGCTATCATTAATAATGGCGTGAGGCACAGCGAAGGTACCATAAAGATTTTTTACGCCTTCAGCATTGATTCCGTTTTTAACACCAACCCCGGCATCATTTTGTGCTAACACAGTTGTGGGCATGCGAATAAGTCGAACACCACGATGAAAAGTCGCGGCCGCATAACCGACAGAATCCAAAAATGCACCTCCACCAATGGCACACACATAAGACTGCCGATCAAGCTCTGCATCCAGCATAGTCTTTTGCATGGCTAACATGTGGTCCTGAGTTTTTATTGCTTCACCACCGGGCAGAATTTGAAAATCTGCTGCCACAATAATATTGTGTGCCTGGCAATAAGTCTGAATGTGATCACACAACTGTTGATTTCCCTGTGCAACGCCTTCGTCAATGAAAAACAAAACGCTTATATCTTGCCGCCCCTGTTTGACCGTGTCAGCAAAAATCAAATTGTGCGGATCAAAGGCGTTTTGTGTGAAATGCAGGGGATACTGAAAACTAATATTAAAATGTGGCAACAGGGTGTTGTGCTCGGTTGGAACTTCTGAACGTGAATGCGATGCGGTTTTCTGTGCTGCCTGTTGCATCGGAATATTGTTCGCCAATTGATTGAAGATGGAGCGGCGAATACCGAAATATATGGCATACGCCAACACCGGTACAGTGATACTGGCCAAAAACACCAGCACCAGAGATTCCTGCTGTTGCAGATAGTGACTCGCGCTGGCATACAGTGCGGCAATGCCGAGGTTAGCGAGAGCGCTGACCGATACAAATTGAATAAAATGCATTTTAGAGACGCCGGCAACAAACACCGACACCTCTGCTAACACCGGAATAGCTCGCAAAAGAACTATGGACAAAACACCAAAGCGTTGCATGAAGTTTTGCGCGCTTTGTATATCTTGAGATTGGAAAAACGTATTGCGTAACCAGTGCTGCGATTTGGCGCCGAGCAGATAACCCAGCAGACAGGATGCCGTCATACCTGACCAGATCACCAAAAAACCAAAGACGGGGCCAAGCGAAACCACGGCCCAGATAGAAATAAAACTGGAAGGCACAGGCAGCACAATATCACTGGATAAGCCGATAAATACCAGCGTCGCAATTACGCCGAAACTTTGCAGGTGTTGTGCTAATTCATTGGCGAAGGCTTGTAACCAGTTGCCCATAAGCCAGTTAGTAGCGATACAAAAAAGAGCAATGCTACCAAGTACTAAGAGAAATTTGTTTACTGAAACAGAAGAGAATTGACTTCGCATGAGTTGTACATCAATTTGTTATTGTGTTTATTTTACATTGCGCTGCATCGCAATAATCAGAATTTGGTGTGTCCTGAACGAGCGCGCACAACATTAGTTCACGCAGCTGATGCAAGCAAACAGTCAAATGAAAGCAGCACAATTTTGTAGCATATAATGCAAATTTCTTGTCAGTAAACCCGTCTTATCGCATAAAAACGCTTTAATGATTAAATTCTTGCGATGAAAGGGACCGTCTTAGAATTTGCTATTTCGCAGGGATGTTTTAATACTTTCAATGCATTTAGAGTGTGACCTTCGTCTCAAAAGTCAAGGGTGCTTATTTGTTGTGTGTATAAAATTGTAAGTGATGTATCTTTATGAAGGGATTGATCGTTTTAATGGTTTTGCACTGCTAGTCGGTAGTTTACGATCAATTTGATGACGTGACAGTCACAACAGGAAAGGACAACGGCGTGTGTGCAGATTTAAATCTGTTTTCAGAATTGGAGAAGCCTTTAAAGATTAACTACTAACAATTGAACATGGCGATGATTTTTTGTAGTAAAAAAGCTGAAACATGTTCGTGTTCCAGCTTTTGCGAGTGAGTGTTTATGCAAGTACACCGTTGCGATAATCCATGACGGCCTGATTAATTTCTTCGGCGGTATTCATCACAAAGGGACCGTATTGCGCAATCGGTTCTTTTAATGGCTTGCCTGCCAGAATCACAAAACGCGCTTCACTATCACCGGAGTTTTTCACCAGCACTTCACCTGTGTCCGACAAACGACTGAGCGTTTGTGCGGGAGATGGGGTGGCGGCATCCCCCACTGCTAATGAACCTTCATACGCGTACAACAGTGCGTTATGTCCTTCGGGTAAACTGAAGTTAACCTGCTTGCCCTTGGCGATATGCACATCTAAAAATACGGGCTCCGTATCGGGCACATCAAAATAACCTTTGATCTCGGTTCCATTTAAAGTGGTTTGTCCGGCGATGGCTTTTACAAAAACGTCTTCCAATTCCGTCACCGGAATTTTTTCACTGCTGACATCGCGATACTTTGCGGGCGTCAGTTTGTTTTTTGCGGGAAGGTTTAACCAGACTTGAAAGCCACGCATTTTGCCTTCGGTCTGCTGTGGCATTTCGGAATGGATAACACCTTTACCTGCGGTCATCCATTGCACATCACCATCTTTCAGTAACCCGACATTTTCCATGTGGTCGCGGTGTTCCATTTTTCCCTGCAGCATATAAGTAATGGTTTCAAAGCCGCGATGTGGATGAGGTGGGAAACCTCCGATGTAGTCATCGGCCACATCAGAGCCAAATTCATCCATCATCAAAAATGGATCAAAACGCTGAGGTTGCTGGCCGCCAAACACGCGTAACAACTTTACTCCGTCACCGTCTGATGCTGGTCTTGCCTTGAGTTGTTCGATAATTTTGCGCGTGCTCATATTGCCTCCTCGGCTTCAGCCTTTGCGTGTTGTTTTACAAATTGAGCGACAGTGGATTCGACCTCGCTTTTTGCCTGACTCAGGCTTTGCTCACGAGAATCTTCGCCTAAATTTAGCCCTTCAGCATATATAAAGTCGACATCTTTTAGGCCGATAAAACCCAGAAAATTTTGCAGATAGGGTGTTTGGGTATCAGCACCGGAATCCTTATAAATTCCACCGCGACTGGCGTTAATGATCACTTTGCGGTTCTGCAATAAACCTATTGGACCGTTCTCTGTGTATTTGAACGTTGTGCCAGCACGGGCCACGTGGTCAAACCAGGTTTTCAGCTGGCTTGGCACACCAAAGTTGTACATGGGTACGCCGAGTAACACCAGATCTGCCGCTTTAAGTTCGTCAATCAACGTGTCAGCCAGATCTGCTTCATTGTTGCTGACAGCCGCTACGGTCTGCGCATTAAAATGCGGTAGCTCATCTTTGGCCAGATCCCGATTTACAATGTTGGCATCCGGGAATTGGGTTTTAATCTGCTCAATGGTGTAGTCGTTTAGCTGGCTGGAAACGCCAGATTCACCAAAGATGCTTGAAGTAATATTCAATACGTTAATGGACATATGCGTCTCCTATTTGGTTTCCACTGTATTTAATTTTGGATTGAGAGCAGTATATCCAGTAAAATTAGATCAAATGTACGATATAACTGCTTATAAAGATCGAAAATTTAGATGAATAACCTGCCTAAAATTACACTCGAGCAATGGGCCGCGTTTAAAGCGGTGGTGGATGAAGGCTCTTTTGCGCGCGCGGCTGAAGTGCTGAACAAGAGCCAGTCCACGGTGAGCTACAGCCTGGCAAAAATGGAAGAACGCTTGCCGGCACCGGTGTTGAAAATCAGTGGGCGCAAGGCCGAACTGACTGATTTTGGTAAATCCATGTACCGACAAGCCAGCCAGTTACTAGAGCAGGCCTTGTTACTCGACAAAGTGGCCGAATGTCATGCGCGTGGTTGGGAGGATGAAGTGACCATTGCGGTGGATGGTATTACGCCGATCGAACAGATTTTCTGTAGCCTGCAGCAGTTCTCGCTGGATAATCCCCAAACGCGTATTCGCATGTTGGAGACGACACTCTCGGGAACGGATGAAGCATTGTTAATGCGAGAGGCGGATATCGCGATAACCGGATATGTCCCTCCCGGGTTTCTCGCACAGCCCTACCGCACAATTAATAAAATTGCAGTAGTCAGTCCCAAGCATCCGTTGATGCAAGCGCCCTTACCCGTGACCGAGCAGGAATTGCGTCGGCACCGGCAAATCGTGATCCGTGATAGCGGAAAAAAGCGTGAGAAAGATGCGGGTTGGCTGGGCTCAGAGCAGCGTTGGACGGTTTCCCATTTTTCGACCAGTATCACAGCGATAAAAGCGGGCCTGGGTTTTGGCTTTGTGCCGAAGGAAAAAGTGCTGCATGAGTTGGAACGCGGTGAGCTGGTCGCGTTGCCGGTAGAGCCGGGTTTTGAGCGTGAGATTCCATTGTTCCTGGTGATTGCAAACCAGCAGTTGGCAGGTCCGGCAACCAAGGCGGTAGCACAAAGCCTGTTGGATGGTGCTCGTAAGAATACTTATCTTCAGCACAAGCAGGCGATGGAATAAATACGGTTATTCCACGTGGTCTGCTCCGTTCGCGAAGTGTTGAACGTCGAGCATGATAATGCGGAAAAATGGGGAGCTGTGTCTGGTCATGCGTGCTGATTTTTGTGTGAGTTTAGGAATGCTTGCTTGACTCCGCTTATGACAAAAGCGGCTCCGTTCTAAGTCGGCATTAGTATGTCGGCACGGACCTGATCACAGCCTTCTTTAAACGGCAGGGACGTTCGACACTCCTGTACATAGTGGCGGGTATGAGGAAATTCCTGCTGCACAAAATGCGTCACCGCAGCTTGAAAATCCGCGTGGAAAAGCTGATGAAAAGATGCGGTGAATACAGGGGTGAAACCGCGTTGAATTTTATGTTCACCCTGTGCGCCGGGGTCAAAACGCTTTAGTTTGTTGGCAATTGCATACTCAATTCCCTGGTAGTAACAGGCTTCAAAATGCAGCTGATCCAGCTCAATTCGAGTGCCCCAATAACGCCCGTAAAGCGTGTCTTCATCTTTAAAAAACAAGGCGCCAGCAATTAACTCTTGTTCGTCTTTCACGCTGGCCATGAGTACCTGGGTGGGCATGCTGTGCGCAAGTTGCAGAAAAAAATCCTGGCCGAGGTAGCCTCCGTGGCCACTGCGTTTCAAATACGTTCTCTGGTATAACAAGTAAAACGTGTGCCAGTCTTCCTCACTGATGTCGCTGGCCGGCTGCATGCAAATTGTATAACCGTGCGACTGCGCTACACGTCTTTCTTTTTTTACATTCTTGCGCTTGCGAGAAGAGAACGTTTCAAGAAACTGGTCAAAATTCTGATAGTTTTGATTGAACCAATGAAACTGAGATCCGTGGCGCAAGGCGAATCCACGAGATTGAAAGTTGGAATGCTGTTCTGCGCTTGGAAACAGGCTGTGAAAACCTGACAGGACATGCGTGCTGGCAAATTCTTCGATGGCTTTCAACATCTGTTCAGCAACAGCGCTTTTGGCCGTTTCATGCAGACGGGAATGGAAGGCAATACGGGGACCTGTTGCTGGTGTAAACGGAATCGCGTTGACCAGCTTGGGGTAGTAGTCCAGTCCGTTGCGCGCATATGCATCGGCCCAGGACCAGTCAAACACGTATTCACCGTAAGAATGCTGTTTAATGAACAGCGGCATCACCGCAAGTAATTCCTCGTTCTCGGTGACACTTAAATGTCGGGGTATCCAGCCGGAACCTTGTTGTTGTGGGCTATCAATACTGCCCGAGTGCTCAAGCGCAGCCAGAAAAGCGTGGCGAGTAAAAGGATAGGCTGTTGGCCAAAGTGAATCCCAGGCTAGCGCGTTGATCTCGTCTATGGAAGAGTGGAATTGAAATTGCACTGCGATGCTAAACCCTCAATAGCACATGAGTCAGAGCGATTGAGGGTAGAGTCTGGCGATACAAAAGTAAAGGGGATCAAGTGATCTTGTTTGGACCGCTTGTCATCACGCGGCGTCGTTTTTGCTGATGAGGCGTGCAATGGGAAAATGGCAACTGAATGTACTGCCCTGCCCCACTCGGCTGTGGATTTTTAGTTCGGCATCGTGTCGCAACAGTACGTGTTTCACAATCGCCAGTCCAAGTCCGGTACCACCGAGGCTGGTCGCCCGGCCGTCATCCACGCGATAAAAACGTTCAGTCAAACGTGGGATATGTTTCGGGTCTATTCCGCGCCCACTGTCTTTTATGGCAACAATGATTTCCTGTTTACTGGTTTCAACATGGACTTCGATCTTACTGTTTGCCGGTGAATATTTTACCGCGTTGAAGACAAGGTTACTGATGGCGCTGCGCACTTCTCTATCGTTGCCCAGCATCTGCAAATCGGCGTCTCCACTACAGGCAAAAATATGTTCCTGTTCGCCGCTCAGCGCGCGCGCATCGGAAATGATGGTTTGGCACAATGTGAATAAATTGATGACGTCGTCGTGAGATTCTGCGTCCTCTGTTTCCAGCCGGCTCAGGGTAATCAGGTCATTGATTAACGCCGTCATTCGCTTGCCCTGTTGCTGCATTTGATCCACCGCTTTGGCCCAGGATTGCGCCAGGTCGGGGCTGTCTGCGAGGGTCTCAAGGTAGCCGCGTATCACGGTCAGCGGGGTGCGCAGTTCGTGTGACACATTGGCCACAAAGTCCTTGCGCATTTGCTCCAGGCGATGCATGCGAGTGACATCGCGGATAACGACCAGGCGTTCGCCCTGGCCGAAGGGATGAATTTTGAATTCGAGGAATTGGCCTTCCTTGCGCATGGACTCCAGTTCCAGTGGCCGCTCGTAAATTTTTTCTTCGAAGTATTTGACAAAACTCGGGTGGCGAATGATGTTGACCAGCTTGTGGCCGCGATCGATTTCTTTGAACGCGAACATTTTTTCCGCCGCTTTATTCCACCATTCAATATTGGCACGGCTATCGACTACCACCACGCTGTCGGTCAGCGCCGAGGTCATTTCCTGGACGCGAGTGACAACGGCTTGCAAGCGCAATTTGTCTTTTTGATAACGGCGTGCCAGGAGTTTTACGTCGTCCGCAATTTCACCCCAGATACCGTGAAAATCATTGGGAGGAGGGTCCATGCGGCGGGCACTTTCCACCCATTTATCCAACTCGGACAAGCGATGGAAAACCCAGCCGACATAACAGAGGAGGTAAAGAACCAGGCTTAATAGAAAAAAATCCAGGATATAGCCAATAATCCCAGTAGCCACTAATAAAGCGACAAACCACCGTTGCTCGGTGCTGATACCTCTTCGAAACATGCGCTAATCTTTTGTCGGTTAATTTTGCGCGGCTATTTTATTCGAAAAACGGTAACCAGTTCCACGTACGGTTTGAATAAAGCGATCGTGATCTTCCACGCTTAAGGCTTTACGCAGTCGACGGATATGCACATCCACCGTTCGTTCTTCAACATATACGTTGCCGCCCCAGACATGATCCAACAACTGCCCGCGGCTGTATACCCGCTCCTGATGGGTCAGGAAAAATTCCAGCAGGCGGTACTCGGTGGGACCGAGATTGATCGGGCCTTCATTGATGGTGACACGATGGCTGATGGGGTCCAGGCACAAACCGTCCACACGAATAGGATCGCTGGTGGAGAAGGTGTTGGTGCGACGCAATACAGCTTTGAGGCGGGCGACCAGCTCTCGCGGTGAAAATGGTTTGGTGATGTAGTCATCCGCACCCACGTCGAGACCTTGAATCTTATTATCTTCCTCACCTTTGGCGGTCAGCATGATAATCGGAATGTCCTGTGTGACTTCATCACGCTTGAGGCGTCGAGCCAGCTCTATTCCGCTGGTCGTGGGTAGCATCCAATCCAGCAGGACTAAATCGGGCTTTTGATCGATAATAATCGAATGCGCCTTGGCTGCATCTTCGGCTTCCAAGACAGAATATTCCGCCATTTCAAGCGCAACGCGCAGCATATCGCGGATCGGTGCTTCATCATCGACAACTAAAATCTTTTTATCTGGCATGATACTTTTACGACCTAAAGTAGACTTGCTCTGTAAGGCTACAGAGTGCGTAAATTAAATAAAGCCAATGTTTCCGTTTTATTACAGTATGACGCTTTTTCTAAAAAAGCCGAACATTAAAAGTGAAATTTGACCGATAAATATACAGTCTGGCGTCACTGGAAATAGCTAAGCGATTGAATTTGTTAGCGTTATTTTGATTGCAACGAGCTGACAAGCTGATTGATAGATTCCAGCACGGGAGCCAGGTTTTGCGGGTTGTTAAAGCTGTAATCCACCACAATTCCGACGAATATGACAATTCCCACCCAGTTGTTGTTGAGAAATGCCTGAAAGCATTTCTGCGGATCACGGCGGCGGATCAGGAACTGCTGATACACAAAAAACAATGCAGCCAAACCCAGCGATAACCAATACACACTGCCCAGCGCAAATTTATTGCCCACCGTACCCAGAATGATCAAGGTAAATACTTGCAGCATGGCGGTGATCATTCGATCGCCATCGCCAAAAAGTATGGCGGTGGATTTTACCCCGATTTTAAGGTCATCCTCGCGGTCGCACATGGCATAAAATGTATCGTAGGTAACGGTCCATACCACCACGGCCAGATACAGAATCCAGGCATCCTTGGGCACGCTATTGGCCTGTGCAGCAAAGGCCATTGGAATTGCCCAGGCGAAGGCAGCACCGAGTACAATTTGGGGGACATGGGTATAGCGCTTCATGAAGGGATAGCAGGCCGCCAGTGCGACGGCGCCGAAAGAGAGCTGAATGGTCAGTTTATTGGTCAGCAACACCAGGCCAAAAGCTATGATGCACAGAACAAAAAATAGTACGAAAGCTTCACCGCGTCGGATTTCACCGGTTACCAGCGGGCGATCTTTAGTGCGCGCAACATGGCCGTCAAAATCAGAATCGGCAAAATCATTAATGACACACCCGGCCGAGCGCATTAACACGGCACCCAGCATAAAAATCACCAATATCTCAAAATCCGGCAGTCCTTTGGCCGCAATCCAAAGAGCCCACAAGGTGGGCCAAAGCACCAGGTAAACGCCGATGGGGCGATGCAGACGCATGAGCTTTATGTAGGTTGTCAGTCGATTGGCCATAAATATTCAAGAAGATGCTTGCGGTAAATTCAAGGAAAGCTTGTAGCGCATATTCCCTTTATCTGCAAGGGATGATTGAGCATTAACAGTCTCCTAGGGCATATTCTTTTGGGGCTTGGACTGGAGAAATCCTGCGCTGGTGAGCTGCCTTTGTAAGGGGAGGCCTTTCGATACAGGCGTGTCACCTTGAATGAGAAATAGTGTTCAATAAAATTTTAAAGTGTTTCGTATAAATATTTTTAATCGCTTCAGAGCTTGACGAGAGTACACGAGCATGCTCAAAAAAGCATGATCCGATGAATTTAGTGTAAATAATCTGCAATCAGAAAATTTTCTAAAAAATGTCACGATTTTACCACGCAATTTCGCTGAAGCTTGACTAGGATAGTTAGGCTAACTTTGTTTCATAAATGGATACACATTTCAGGCATCCGTCGATATTCGTGACCTGCGTCAAAAAGCAAAAATGCCATCACCTGTACCAAATGGCTTGAAAGTGAAAAGTCAAGTGTTGTAAACACAAAGTAGCCATAATTTTTTTATTGACCCACTACGTCTTAAATATTTTTCTAAATTTTACATGTTGTTGTGTGCATTGCCTGGAATTAAATTCCAAGCCTGCCATCGAAAATCTTTTGCTGAAATTGAGCTGGCGATTTGTTTAAAAAACGTAATTGCAAATTGCATCAATTGGTAATGAAAAGGTAAAAAACAGAAATTATTGGGACGAAAGAAAAAATTTTTCGTGCAACTGGCGGAAGCTTTCGCTTAGAATGCCGCGAAAGGAAAATGGTTTACTATTTTAGGAGTATGTCTATGAAAAAATCTGATTTGGTAGAGGCGGTAGCAGATATTGCCGATTTGCCTTCAAGAAAAGCGGATGATGCCGTCTCTTCTGTGTTTGAACAAATTACAAATGCTCTTGCGCGTGGTGAAAATTTAAATCTGGTTGGATTTGGTTCTTTTACAGTAAAAAGCCGATCCGCAAGAACTGGTCGCAATCCACAAACCGGTGAAGAAATTCAAATTTCAGCGAGTAAACAAGTGTTATTTCGTCCCGGTAAAGCGTTAAAAGAACACGTGAATTAATCTTATTACTTAGTGCTGCAATGGCAGCGCTAAGCTCTTCTTTCTCAACCCTCCTAGTATTCAGCTTTGTTCAATCCGATGAATTTTCCATTGCTGTTGTCTTCTCATGAACGTTTATTTAGCACTACGCTATAGCTCATTTTCGTATTCCCATAACTGGTTTTCCTGCAAGTTGAATCTCTTTCATCATAAGAAAGTGTGACACCGTTATCGTTGGTAATTTTTACATTAATGTCGAAAGGATCGAGTCGATATTTGATGGTATGACGATACGATTGAAAAGATATTTCTAAGAGGGAAAAGCAAAAGAATATAAACGTTCGGCAGACCTGTAGTGGAGAAAAAATGCAGTATTCTTATATTGACGTTCTGGGAAAAAGTTTATCTTGTATTGACTCGGTTTGTTGTTAACGTTGCGTTGCCATTGAGTTGTATATTGAAAATGAAAAGCGATCAAATGGTTGTTTGTTTGAATATTTTGAATGTGATGAGCTAGGTGGCTTAGCGAGTTCTATTTTAGGTTCACGCTAGGTTTTGATCGGCTGTTTTAGTATGGCTGCACTGACACGGCTACACTGAAGCGGCGGCAAAGTAATGACCGTATCTGCGACTTTCATCTTGTTGCGAGGTGTGGCTTTACACGAGGGCATAAAAAAGCCCGCGTTTGATGCGGGCTTTATTTGTGAAAAGTACGAGAAAAAATGGTACTAATTAGCCGCGCATTTTTTCCGCGATTGCATCGAGATCTTCACCGGCTTCCAATATATTTTCAACGGTGACATTGGCGGTTTCTCTTTCGAGGTGTAAATCCTGAAAAATTTCATCGGGAATGTCCTGTCCAAGAGATTCACCAAAGCCATGATTCGCCAGCATGTATTTCGCCACATACACCAGTTTTGCGTAGCAGCTGTGTTCGCCGTCATAAGCGGTATTATATTTTTGCCGTAACGCGACGACGACCTCCTGTGGCATGCTCCAATTATCCAGTAACCAGGATGCGATCTGGTTGCCACTTACACCAATAAGGTGCTGTTCCACCGCTGCACGGGGAATGTGGGGGTTGCCTTTGGCCAGGCGGTTAATGCTTTCCAGGTAAGGCGGGAAGATCTCTCCCATCACAATAAAACCAAAATTGTTCAGCAGACCAGATAAGTAGGCCATACCGAAACTGGGGCGGTGCTCGCGGGCAATACTGGTGACGAGCCCTTCCACAGCCGCAGCCGTGTAAACGGCTTCACGCCAGTAGTCGTTGAGCTGTTGATTGCTGATGGCTTTCATTGACAGTGATTTGCCAAGCGCCAAACCCAGGGCCAGATTCAGCACCATGTCAAAGCCGAGGACGCGGACGATCGCATCGTGCACGGATTTTATTTTCCCTGGCGCGGAATAGTAAGGGGAAGCTGCCCAGCTGACCACTTGAGCGGCAAGGCTTGGATCTATTTCAACAATATTGGTTAAGTCACTGATATCCGCATTCGGGTCTGCACGCAATTTGATAATGCGCTGCGCAGTTTCTGGCAGTGGTGGCAGCTCGAGTGTCTCATCAAGACGTTGGCGAATACGGCGTTCCGTAAATCGCTGGATGGACGTTAATATCTGCTCTTCATCCTGATTGGGATCTACAACCAGTTCGGGTGCTTTCACGGTGAACGCCCCTTCTGTGGCGTTGGCGATCATGGGGGTGAAAGCACTTTGGTCAATGGACACCAGATCCGCATGTGTACCGCATTCGAGCAATAAATTATTGCGCTTTAACAGGCTCGAATCGACATAGGTAGGCATATCCTGCCAGCTCGGAATGGCGGGCATAGACGTCAAATTAGATTGTGCGATAAACGCGCGCAAACTTTTCATTTCGATGCCTTCAAATTTTCTGCCGAACTGGCGAAACATGGCATCTAAATCAAGAATATGGTCAGCGGGTAGCAGCACCTGTGCGCGACCGCTATTGTCTTGTACCAGCAGGGATTTCACTACGGTCGGACCGCTTGGATCACTGACTAACGATATGTTACGGCCGTTGGGGTCTAGCTGTGTAACGTTGTATTGGACTTTCTTGCTATCAAGTAACTCTAGGATACTCGCCGGAACTGACACGCTGTGATCTCCTCGAATATATTTTTGGCTTTGGCCGAATAACTGCTCTTATCAAAAGAGAACATTTGCAGGCCTACATACTGACTATAGTCGGCTATCGCAGTATCGCGAGAATTCTTAGGCCTATGCTTAAATATTATGCGAAGAAGTTCCGCTATGACAGGCGGAAATTAGACCGTTTTGCTTGGATGATCAGACATTTGCGTACTTTTGGTTCTTGCCTATCCAGCGTCGAATAAGTACGTCTACAGCGGGGTTTTCGGATTCGATAAATTCACGCCCCAGAGTCTGAATGGCGTCAATCATCTGCGCATCTCGCACCGCATCAGCGACGCGATATTGCATGTCACCTGTCTGCCGAGTTCCCAGTAATTCTCCTGGGCCACGAAGCTGGAGATCGCGTTCGGCAATAACAAAGCCGTCATTGGTTTCACGCAGTACGCTGAGGCGCTCCTTGGCTTGATTGGATAGCTTGTCGCCATAGAGTAGAACGCAGTGGCTGGCAGCGGTGCCACGCCCCACTCGTCCGCGCAGCTGATGCAATTGCGCGAGCCCCAGACGTTCAGGGTTCTCAATGATCATCAGGCTTGCATTAGGGACATCAACGCCGACTTCAATCACTGTCGTAGCGACCAGTAATTGCAGTTCAGCATTTTTAAATGCGGTCATGGTGGCTTCTTTTTCCTGGGCTTTTAAGCGTCCATGGACTAACCCAACGTTAAATTCCTGCAGAGCGTCGCGCAGCAGGCTCGCTGTTTCTTCGGCATTTGCCGCCGACAGCGTTTCGGAGTCTTCCACCAGAGGGCACACCCAATAGGCCTGCTTACCTTCCGCACAGGCTTGGCGAATACGAGCGATTACCTGCTCGCGACGAGACTGGCTGATCAGCACGGTATTAATCGGTTTGCGTCCCGGTGGCAACTCATCGATCACTGAATAGTCCAGCTCTGAATAGGCGGTCATAGCCAGTGTTCGGGGAATCGGGGTGGCGGTCATCACTAATTGGTGTGGCGTTTCACCCGCGTCGGTGGGTTTGCGCAATGTGAGACGCTGAGAAACCCCAAAGCGGTGCTGTTCATCAATGATAGCTAATCCCAGACGTGCAAAATGGACATCTTCCTGGAACAGTGCATGAGTACCAACTACTACGTGCGCCTCACCGCTTTTAATTGCTGCCAATGCCGCGCGTTTCTTGGCTGCGGTTAATTTACCTACCAGCCAAACCACATGCATGCCGAGGGGAGCCAACCACTGCGTGAAATTGTGCAAGTGCTGCTCGGCGAGAATTTCTGTAGGTGCCACCACGGCAACCTGATAGCCCGAGGCGGCGACATGCAAAGCAGATACGGCTGCAACCAGCGTTTTACCCGACCCCACATCTCCCTGCACCATGCGCAACATCGGCAGAGACTTTGTTAAATCTTTTTCGATATCCTGCAGGACGCGTTGCTGAGCACCGGTTAATGTAAAAGGCAGTTGATCGAGCATTTGCTGTTTAATCGTCGTGGCCATTTTAATGCGTGCGGCACGGGCTTGCTGGGCGATAGCGCGAAGTTTTTGCCGTACCAGAAAGTGCGCCAAGAGCTCTTCAAAAGCGAGGCGTTGCTGATACGGGTGAGTGCCTTCAATGAGTTGGGCAACGTCAGCATCCGCCGGTGGAAAATGGACATAGGCCAGAGCATTGGCCAGTGAGTGCACGCCAAAATCACGGTTTATATCTTCCGGTAATAATTCCTGTGGAGAGGCTTTCTTTAAAAAGTGACAGGCTTCGGCGGCAAGTTTGCGCATACGGCCTTGAGCTATGCCGTCAGTCAGTGGATAGATGGGCGTCAGGGTCTGTTCAACCTCGGGCGGCTGGCTGGGATCGACTCTTTCATATTCGGGATGGTAAAACTCCAGGCCAGTGGCGCCGAGGCGCGGCTCGCCGTAAGCGCGTATCCAGGTGCCGGGCTCCAATGCATTTTTTTGTGCGGCACTGAAGTGGTAAAAGCGGAGGTTGGTGGCCCCGCTGCTATCTTCCAGGCCGACTTCCAGGCTGCGTCGTTTACCAAATTTTACCGTGCTGTGCAGAACCTGGCCCTGAATTACCACTGTCGTGTTGAGTTTCAGTTGGGAGATCTGCGTAATGCGTGTGCGATCGAGATAGCGCAGGGGTAAATGAAACAGCATGTCCTGCACACTGTGTATATCCAGTTTTGCCAGTACGCTCGCCAGACGTTCACCGACCCCTTTTATTTCGGTAATTCGGATGTCCTGAAGTGAAACAGAATGCATTAAACCAGCGCTTGCCCCAGTTTTGCGTTTTTAATGGCTTGTTGGATGGCGTCCACGGCTTTCAAGCGTGGAAAGCTGGCGCGCCACGCCAGCGCAATAGTGCGCTTGGGGACGGGTTCAACAAACGGACGGGTGACCAGCATGTCGCCGGCATTGTGATTAATTAAGGTCGCGGATTCGGGCAAAATGGTAATTCCCAAGCCTGAAGCCACCATGTACTTAAGTGTTTCCAGGGAGCTGCCCTCTGCGGCCGTACGAATTTTTCCGCGCGGGTCATCCATGGAGGGTTTGAGGTTGGGGCAGGCTTCAAACACCTGATCACGAAAACAATGCCCTTCACCAAGCAGTAAAACGTTATATTGGTTGAGATCGCCGGGCGCAACATGACTTTTTTCGGCCAAGGGGTGGTTGCGATCCATCAGCACCACAAAACTCTCTTCGTAAAGGGATTGAGTCACCACGTCGGCTTCGGTGAACGGCAGTGCCACGAGGATGACATCAAGATCACCCTGACGGATGCGCGTACGCAAAGTGCCCGTATAACCTTCTTCGATATACAGCGGCATTTCTTTGGCAATGCCCTGCAATTGAGGGATGAGTTGCGGGAATAGATACGGTCCGACAGTGAAGATTGCGCCGATGTGCAAAGGGCTGGTAAGTTGGCCCTTGCCTGCCGAGGCGATATCTTTTATCGAGGCGGCCTGTTCAAGCACACGCTGAGCCTGTGTAATCACTTCTAAGCCGACGGGGGTCGGGCTCACACGGGTTTTCGAGCGCTCAAATAAAACTGTGTCTAGCTCATCTTCAAGTTTTTTCACCGCAATACTTAAAGTGGGCTGGGAAACGTTGCAGCGGTCTGCAGCGCGGCCAAAGTGTTGCTCTTGGGCGAGGGTCACGATATAACGCAGTTCAGTCAGTGTCATAATTATTTATCAACAGCCAATTTATTATTAATTTAATTTACTAAAAGAGTATTCGAATTTTGCCTACAAAAAAACACCTTTTTATTGGCTTTGGAGACATTGCACGTCGTTGTGCGGAAAAATTAATCGACGCTGGGGCAAATGTCGTGGGAATTGCCCGCAGTAATAAATCCGTGCCACAAGGCGTTGAATTCTGGCAGGGTGATATTACAGATACGGTGACATTACATCGGTTAATAAAGTGTGAGTTTGATACAGTCGTTATCACCTTGACCCCTGATGGGCGAGATGAAGACGCTTATCGTCACGCCTATTGGGAACCCATCCAAAAATTGGTGCAGCAATGGCAGCAGGCTCCTACTCAGGTAAAACGTATTATCTTTATTTCCAGCACACGTGTTTATGGTCAGGAACAGGATGAATGGGTGGATGAGCAATCAGTATGCACGCCGATAGATGCGCAAGGGCGTGTGTTAGTGCAAACCGAGCAGTGTTTGCTGCAAAGTGGTCTGCCTGCTTGTGTGTTGCGTTTTTCTGGTATTTACGGGCCTCAGCGAGACTTTCTACTGCGGCAGGTCATGGCGGGAAAGCCGGGTGATGAACATTATACCAATCGCATTCATATTGACGATTGTTGTGCAATTATCCACTTCCTGATTGAACATGTACCTCTCGCGTCACTACCAAAAATATTGCTGGCCAGTGACAATACCCCAGTAAAAAGTAGTATGATACGCGCTTGGCTTGCACAACAGCTCCGTCAAATGCCAGAGGTCACTCAGGCAGAGTCGAATGACGTTTCTGTCGGAATGAAAGAGCATAGCGCGAAGAGACAGACAGCACCGGAAAAACAGCAGTTTACCAACAATACGGGTGCTCATGAAAAAGCCAGTCAAAAAAGTCGCACAGGGAGTAAACGTTGCAATAACGCGAAGTTATTGCAGTTGGGGTACCAGTTTAAATACCCGAGTTTTCAGGATGGGTATCAAGCGATAATTGAAGAAATATTCAAGGGAAAAAGCAGTGCAGAGTAAGCCTGGGTGAAAACCTAGCTCGAACGTCTGTACTGATACTGCTAATGGATTAATTCAAACAACATTAGGGCTCAGTCAAATTCCCTTGCTTTGCACACGTGTTTTTCACTCAACGCGTTTATTGAGTTGGAAGTGCTATTCGCAAACTGTTGCCATTTCGAAGTATGTTCTAATAGGGAATGTTAACGTGAATAAACAAAAATATTATCTACCTGTCAGAGAGTTTTTTAGTCGTCACCCTGAAATTTCTCCAAACCCTCGAAAGCTCGGCCTGTCCGCTCACGACAAAGAGGCGCGAGTTAAAGTGGCTGCTAATTTAAGCCGCTTTCGCAAAAGCATGGGGATGTCGCAAAGCCGTTTTGCTGGAATTCTCGATGTGTCACTTTCGCAATATAAAAAGTATGAATCCGGCAGCGAATCAATTCGTCTTGATGTGTCGCACCGTATGGCGCTCAAATGTGGAATGCCCATATTTTATTTATTGTTTGGAACCAAGTATGCCGAGTACTTGCCTCTGCCAAAGTTTTTTGAAAGTTTTAATCGTATCTGGTTTTTTGCCAACCTGCTAACCGATGAATACTTTGAAAAGTTATGCCGGGTGCTGCTGTGTTTTACCAATGAATTGTCTGAGATAAACATTTCCCCTTCGGGCGTAACGAAAGACATTTTTGATTTGGCTTTAGATGAAAATCTAAATGATATTTATCTTGCTACCAGTCTGGGAATTAAGGCTGCGCGTGAACACTTTGACTATTCTCAGGATTTCGTTGCGGAAACCATGGAGGTAGCTCCGTGCACCTATCAGGAATATGAAAAGGCAGCTAACCGGCCAAAATACAATATCTTTATCGCGGCCCGATATTGCATATGTCTCGGTATTAACCCATTTCACGTGTTGGTTAATACTCACTACATGAAAATCCGAACCATGCAAAATGGCCGTATAGAAATTATTCAACGAATTGTTGAAGATATTGGGGAGGAAAAAATGAATGCACTAACTCCCATCGTTGAAGGCTTTTATGAAGCGATCAAAGATTTTCCTGATAGCGTAAACGTTAAATTGTAAAGCCTGCGTTAGCTTATGGATGGTCGGAGCGCAATGCTGACCATCTTTTGTGCTTCTCGTGTTTTTTGTTAATCTTTTTGGCGTCTAATGTTAAGGCTGCCGTAAAACGTGTCCAATTGCACAAAATTCTGGTCAGGTTCATCGGTTTTCGTGATGAGCTTCCTCCTCTACACTTTCCCCTGTTCGCGAATTCAGAAAATTAGCAGCTGGTAAGTACATGCCAACAAGCCGCGTCAACTGACAAAAGTTTAACCATTAAGGAAACGTTAAGCTTAGGTTCATGTTAGCCCACGTAGTATGTTTGCATTAATTTGGATAAGTCTGCCGGTTTAGGGTGAGGAAATTTTGTTGAGTGCTCGTCATGGTAATGCTGTTTTCAAGCGCTCAGTGAAGACAATGTTTTCAGGCTGCGTATAGCGAAGAAGCTAATAGCAAGCAAAAGCGAAAAAAAGTAAAAGCCTAGGCCGTGTATTGATAAACGATAGTGACTGTATTTTGAACGTCAACTAACTGTCACAATTACTTGCTAATTTCATTTTTTGACTGCACGCAAAAAACAATTCTGTATGTTGTGTAGCCATCTCGAGCTTACAAAAAAATATGGATTATTTTTTGAGGGTTTGTAAATCGGCTGTGTTTTATGTGTATTCAAAGCGGATGAGTACATGGATGCCAAGCACTACGGCAAGTGCTACGAAGAGTCAGCCGCGTAAAACGGACGAGCAAGAATAAAAATGGGGGGAGATTCAAGGAACAGAATCCGAATGAAGGAAGCCGCAAGGAGCAGGCTAAATGCAAGGAAATGCTAAGGAAGAGCAAAGGAAGAGTTAAGGAAGACCAAAGGATATGAAAGGAAGCTGGCAACAGGACGTTGCAAGACGCTGTAAACCGAAGGGAAAGGAAGTGTTAAGCGCACCAGGAATACAGCGCGAGAAAATGGAACTCGAAAAGTGGAAATCAGGAAAGGGAGAAAGGCGAAGAGCCACGGAGCTGCAGAAACAGAAGGACCAGAAGGACTAGAAGAAACAAAAGGACTAAAAGAAACAAAAGGAACCGTCTAAAGCCACCACAAGGACGTAAAGCAAAGACATGGAATGATCGAAAAAGGCAAATGCTGCAACAGGAAATCGTAAGGCAAGGCGAGTGCTCACAGGGACATGTGAAAAGAACGAAGCAAGAAAAACAAGGAAAAGTAAAGCAGCAAAGGAGTGTAGCGATAGGGAGCGCAAAGAAAGGGAAAGCAAAGCATAGGAATGCATAGGAAAGGACGACCCACGCTAAACGGCAAGGAATGATTCGCTCAAGTAAGAGAATATAGCCAATGCAAAAGGAAGTTCGAACAGCGCTTATGGACGAGAGCAAGGGATGAAACAGCAGAATGCAGTGGGGATCGCACATTGTGCTGACAAACGGAATTGAGACAGAGGCAAAGTATTGCCCAGGAAAATGCCTACAGGAAGTCAAACATGGATCTGTTTTTTTAAGCAGGCAAAAAACGCATACCAGCTGCATATCAGCAGAGTAACGGGGTAAGCGTTCGGATGAAGGAAAAATCCGAAATAAGCCAAGACATGAGGACTGGCGAAAGATTGAGAGGAGCAATACGGGTGCACTCCAATTCATGTTAATACAGGAAAGAAACCAGAAACAGCAAAGGAAGCGCAGCGTTACTCAAACCCAAACGGTTTGAATAGTACTGCACAGGGGATGTGAATAAACCGCAGGGATGTTATACCAGGGAGAAGTTGAGAAAGGGCGGCGGAATAACATGATGACGAAATCAGTAGGATTACACCTGAACCTGGGAAAATGCGTATAACAATGCGTCGAACAGGAATTGCAATCGCACGGATGTGAAGGATGAATGCATAATGCATAGAGGGAAGGGCTTGAGGACTAAGCCAGGCAAAACATGGAAATGTTGGGAGAGGTATAGGAACAAAGCTCAAGGTATGTACAGGATGTGCATAAGAGTGTTCGAGGACGAGCAAAATGTATGCAAAGTATGGAATAACTTTGCCACTGACTTTAAGCCTAAGTGTAGTTGTATTACCAGGATGTCGGCGGGCGGAGCCCCGCGTAGGAAATTCAAACATGGAAACTGGAATCGAGGACGTGATTCACAGCGTTTGTCAAAGGAACAGTGCTGGACGCACTGATGCAGGAAGTGCAGGACGCGTAGTGGGAATTACACTATAGGCTTAAGTTTCAATTTCAAATATGCAACAGTGTGTATTGCCGTTGCACTCGTTTATTTCAGTGTTGCTGTTGTGGACACACAATACGCTTACAAGTAAACCAATCAAGTATCAGTAATCGCTTCCACAACGCTCGCAAATGTGGCGTTACGAGTCGCTTTTATTTGTACCGTTTAAAGAAAGATCCGATAAAGAAAGATCCGAGCGCGCAATCATCAGCTGTCGATGCCTGAGTTGACAAAACCAGCAATCAGCCGGAGCTTTTGTTGACGTGTTAGTTGCTTGATTTCGTACTCGCGTTGGCACGCCAGAGATCGATTTTCACAGGGTTCTGCATACACTAGCCTTACAGGGCGACGAGCACGCGTATATTTCGCACCGAGCTTTGCTTGGTTGTGTTCTGCTACACGGCGATCAATATCCGTTGTGACACCTGTATAAAGGCTGTCATCATTGCATTGAAGCATGTAAATAAACCATGCCATTCTTTCTATTCCTAAAATCATAAAACAAGAGCGGGAGACATCTACATACCATAATTCGGATTGTGGTGAATGTCTATTTACGATCAACATCGAATCGTGTCATCGCTGTCGGCAAGCCTGCATCTCAGGATCTCATTGAAAAAGCGCCGGTAAAAATAATCGTTAAAGCATTGAAACTTTTGACGCTGCGTGTATCAAAAATCTTTTCCAGTATCGAGTTGGGGCTATTTCGGCACAGTTGGTTTTTGCTATGGCCGCCTATAATTTTTGGATTGAGCATTATGGCAGTCACTGTTGGTGAAGAACTCGCGGAAGGAGAAAAAATTGAGTCGAATTTACCTTGGGCAGGTTCATGGATACATGATTTTATTCAGGAATTGCTGGGGGTGATGACGGTCATCGTTGTGCTTGTGTATTCTCTTCAGCAACATACGTCGAAATCAGCAAGTGATGTGCGTTTTGCCATCGAAAATCTAACGGAAAAGTCGGACACTCGGGTGACGACTACAGTAATCGTTAAATTCGTAAACCCGCGTGTCGGGAGCTCAGAGACGTCTGATACGACAGAGTCACAGAAGCATCGATCGCAAATTGAGATACCGCAAACGCGGCATGGGGCAACAATAAAAAAGCCAAGCGAACCTGAGCAACCGTTAACATCTTCGAACTCTTCATTCATCACTGCACAGGAATTAATGTTAGAGGCGCGCAGTCAAGATGGGACATCGACTGCATTTTCTGAGGGACCTGCAATGATTGTGGATTCTTTTGAAAAAACTGAGCAGGATAACGGAGGCACTGTGTTTGATCCTCTGTTTCGACAGCAGTTAAACACTCGCAGGAAAACTGGTGTCGCGTTGGGAGCGAGCAGTTTTACCAATCACTTTGGAGAGTATGTCAGCATCCAAGGTGAGCTGCATGTAAAAGCGAAAAACGGCTGTGAATTTCGCCTCAGTAAAACATCGGATCTTGCGGGAGAGCGATGGTTTCTGGTGGGGTGTGATGATCCAGACCAGATAGATTTTACCTTCAAGTCCCGTTTGCCAAAAGCGTCTTTTGACGCTCTGCATTAGCGTCGCAGTATTTCGACAGCGAAAAAATAAGACGAGGCTATGCAAAGCAGTGTGAATGTTAATTGCCAGGCTACAGCTGCTCGCGATTGTGTGCTTGCATGAAGTCAATGTCTGGACCCAAAGGCACTACGCCAGTAGGATTAATGGTGCCGTGGCTAGCGTAGTAGTGGTGCTTAATATGCATGAGATTGATGGTCTTGGCCACGCCTGGATACTGGTAGAGTTCTCGGGTGTATGGCCAAAGATGTGGGTAGTCTGCAATGCGTTTTTTGTTGCATTTGAAATGACCATAGTACACCGCGTCAAAACGAACCAGGGTGGTAAAAAGTCGCCAATCCGCTTCTGTTAATTGCGAGCCGCATAAATAGCGTTGTTTTGCCAGGCGAGCATCAATCCAATCCAGCGTTTCAAACAGCGGGGTGTAGGCTTCCTCATACGCCTCCTGACTTGTTGCAAAGCCGGCTTTATATACACCATTGTTAACCGTGTTGTAGATGCGATCATTTATCTCATCAATGTCGTTTTGTAGGGCCGTTGGATAATAATCTCCTGCTGTTGCGCCAATATCATCGAACGCGGAATTGAACATGCGAATGATGTCTGCGGATTCATTTGAGACGATGGTTGACTGTTGCTTATCCCAAAGCACTGGCACGGTCACGCGTCCACTGTATTGCGGGTCTGCAGCGGTGTATATCTCGTGGAAAAAATTGGCCTGGTGAATTGGGTCCGAGATAACACCTGGGCCTTGAGCAAAAGTCCAGCCATTCTCCGCCATCAGCCAGTGAACCACTGAAATACTGATCATATCTTCCAATCCTTTAAGTTGGCGAAAAATCAGTGCCCGGTTCGCCCAGGGGCAAGCCAGCGATACATAGAGGTGGTAGCGCCCTGCTTCAGCCTTAAACCCCGCACTGCCGCTTGGGCCAGCGCTGCCGTCACGTGTCACCCAGTGGCGAAACTGTGATTGTGAACGTTCGAAGCGTCCTTTGCTGGATTTCGTGTCGTACCAGCGATCTTGCCACTTACCTTCTACTAATAATCCCATGTCGTCAGCCTTTTACATTGTTTCGCAGTGATTTTCTCTACCCTAGGGGATTTCTGAATCCTCAACAAGTTCCCATTCATCACCGTCTGCTTCATAATTCGCACCATTCAAGAAAAAGGTTCACTTTATGGCAGATTTTGAAGCCACAGTGGTTGATGTGGCGAGTGACGGTCGAGGTGTGGTGAAGCATCCCGATGGACGAACGGTGTTTGTAGGTGGGGTTTGGCCTGGTGAAAAGGGGAGATTCCGCATAACCGACAACAAGGGGAATGTGGCGATTGCACAATTGTGTGAATTGCTGCTTGCTTCCCCTCATCGCGTAGAGGCGCCCTGTCCACATCACGGCGTGAGCGAGTCGTCCTGTGGCGCGTGTCCCTGGCAGTTTGTGTCATATACGGCACAGTTAGACGCCAAGCAGCAACGGGTTCAGCAGGCGTTCGCTCGCATTGGGGTAAAACAGGTTAACGATATCTTACCTTCGTCAAAACATTTTCATTATCGCAATCGCGCGCAATTCAAAACGGATGGTCAGCAACTCGGTTTTGTCGGTGCGAAAAGTAACAGCCTTGCCGCGATTTCACAGTGTATGGTGCTGAGTGACCCCAATGCGGCAACCTTACAGAACTTGCTCCAGCAGTTGCCGAATCCGACCTGGAAGCCGACCAGGAAGCAATTATGGACAACCTTGGATATTGATGATTCCCTGGCAATAGGTGAAGTGAGTGTTAACCAGCGGCTGCCTTTCCGGCAGGCGAATGATGAACAAAATACCGCAATGAAATCCTGGCTTGCGAAAAAACTTGAGCCTTTGGATAAATCTGCACGTGTACTGGAACTATTTTGCGGGTCTGGCAATTTAACTCAGGTGATAGCGGAGCAGGGCTTTGAGGAGATACTGGCGGTGGAGGCAGTGGAGGAAGCGTTGCTGCAATTGGATGCCCTAAACTTGCCGAAGGTGACCAGTTTCAAACAAAATTTATTTTTGGATACTGCATTTGAAGCCATTTATCGCGAGCTCAACAAGCCCGACATCTTAGTCTTAGACCCCCCGCGAGACGGATTAAAAAACAAGGCGAAAATGTTTCGCAAAAAAAATAAATTCAGTCATATTTTCTACATCGCCTGTGATTTGATGACGCTAGTACGCGATGTCAAACAGTTTCAGGAAGAGGGATATAAAGTGCGTGAAGTTCAAGCCCTGGATCAGTTTCCACAAACGCCTCACATTGAATTAATGGTCCATATGTCCGCAAAAAATGCATGAGTAAGCTTGTCTTCGGGAAAGTTCGTGAACGGTTGTTAGTAAGAGAGCGTACAAAAAGCAGTGTTTGTGTTGTTGCGTTTTCGTTGGAGTATACTTATTTTACAGTGCCACAGCGTTCCTTCAAAAAAAATTGTGCTCAGAGTCAGGTGAGTGCTTTACTATGGATTCTTGGTTTCCTCTATTTTCTCTTCTAGCTGATCTACGCACTTATTAAGAAATGCTCTCATGCATTTGGTAGAGCAGAAGTTGAATGTATACTGCCCATTCTCAACATCAACAGCTAATTCAAAATCTACGGTTTGTCCTTCTAATCCATTCCAGTCGAAAAATAGAAAACCATGGATTTTATCTGAATGAATAAGCTTACGTTTATCTGCCGGGTCTAAAACTAAAGCCCCTCCGTGAATGAAGGCACACTCATTCCCAAGGCCAATTTTGTTCGCGCCACATACAGGACAAACCGCATTTTCAATATCAAAAGGAAAGCAATTATTGCCACCTGAAGTCAATGGAAATTCCATATTAAATTTGCCTTTAATCTGCGATAAATAACACTGTGAGTATGTTTCGAAGAATTTGGCCAGCACTTAAAGGACAAGTGCGTGGCAAGAGGACCGTATGTTTCTGCTAATTCTTTTATTGAGTTCAATGGAATTTCTACTCGTTAAACTGTCCATTTCGCCGAGGACGGAACGTAGAAATTAGCAGATTGGGTAGATTACCAGTTACTATAACTTTAATTTAAAACTGGAAATTATACTTATATACTATTTTTCTAGGCTTTACATGTTGCTCTCCGAAATCAGCGGCTTTCACCGCGGCCAGCATAAAGCTTTCAAAGCCACTGTCATCAATTGAAGATTCAATTAATTTTAAATCTTTAACAGCACCCTTTTGCGAAATAGTAAAACTAAATATTAAAACACCTGAAAGGTTTGAGGAATATTTGTGGCTTACATTATATTCCGAAGAAACTTTTTCCTTTACGCTGCTTAGTATGGTTCTAATATTTTCATCACTTCGAATAGCGAGTCCATCATGATTGTTTTCTGCTGAAGAAAATAGAGAGAAAAATACCAAGATACTAAAGATTCCGAATTTAAACATGCTACTTGCTCGATTTAGGTTTACGTTGCAATTTGTCCTGTGCCTGCGCACTAGTTTCACTGCAAGATTGTCTTGTTGGCATTTTATAGTATTTTACTTGCACTTCGGTCTTCCGAGTGAAACGCTGCTACCAATGAATAGTTCATAAATCCAGGACAGGTAGTTAAATAGTCTTTAATCCAACTTCGTAAATTGTCAGCATATTGACTTACTGTGGCCTCCCAGTTATCTTCCGAACTGCTTTGAATTTCTTGAAACTTTACATCTAAAGCATTAAAGCAACATTTAACGACGTATTGGGAGTCATTCTCCTTTGGTTCGTCGGTCACCACGATAGTAAGCATCGAATAGACCACATCCCATTCACAGAGATAGTACAGTGACGTATCTGTAATATTTTTGTAGAGCAACTCAACGGACTTATCAATACACTCGCTTATCGCTAATTTAACTGGATCGTCATTGATTTCATTACATTCTGCTAGAAAAACTACACGCTCAGTTAAATCACCTACAGCAGCTTCAAACGGATTTACTTTTTTATGTTCTTGCCAAATTAAACTCATTTTTCTTCAACTCGGTGAATGCTAACGTTCGATACAGTGACGCGATTGAGACGAAAAGCGCCGTAGTGAGCTTCTTAGCCGATAAACGGCGTTATCTGGTACGCTTGTTAGTGCTTTCATTCCAATTCGATCCTTGAGACCGCATCCCATACAGAATAGAAACCACTAGATCGCATAAGCTTAGTGACTTCATAATTTAGGTCAGGAAACATTTCTGTATTATCTGTACTTCCTAGAACGCGAATGCCGCTTTCTTCGTCTTCATTTATTGCAGAAACCATTTCCCATATAAATCTAGAAAATAATTCTGCCTCTTCTTTGCTGCTAATCCCTGTATTAATTAATTTGGAAATATCACCTCTATCCAAGGTTTTTGCATAATGATTTAAGAGATCGTTTATATGAGGGTAACGTTCAAATTTTACCATAAAACACTACCTCCACCTTTCATTACAGACATACGAAAAGCAACAAATTCCAATTTTCTAACAAGAGTTTCAACGAGCATTTTTTCACTTACTACAAGAAAAAATGACCCGGATTAGTTTGATCCTTTTCAAACTTTAAACCCGGAGGTATATCAGCCTCGGATAAAATCCAATGAATATCTATTGGCTTTTTCTTTGCCCGTTTTTTAAACATTCCATATACAAACCTCAAATTATCCCAGGTGGCAGAAAAAGATAATCCCATTTGAGGATTGGGAAGAACCCATTTCTCATCTTGACAAAATTGGTAATCGCATATGCGCACACCCTTAACGGTTCTATATTTGCCTTCAGCCCGATCCGGATACAATGTTGGATGCTGGCCCTGTACTACAGGTCTTGCTTTATAAGTTTTAATATCTGCGATTAATTTCTGAACATCAGATAGGCATTTTAATTGCAATAATTCACTCATAATTTTCCTTGAAGTTTTTAAAACTAGTCGCCACTAACGCCGCAAACAGTGGCAGACTTGTTGTTGATTGTTCTGTGTGAACATGGCAAAGCCATGCACAAAACGAGCGACGGCAAGGCTGTCCAAGGAGCGTAGCGACTGATGCTGATTTGCCTTGTTAGGCATTACCGAATCCCTATGGTAAGAATAACCAAGCCAATAAAGCCCGTAATATACTGAATGTTAGCTGCATATATTTGGATGCAGACGAATTTAACAAATCTTTTTTCACCAAATAATTGATCATTTGATTTCTGTTTAGAAATCAAACCGCTCAGAGGCCACAAGTAAGCTTTTGATATTTCCGCTCTTAATTCTTCATTTGTTAATTTTGAATTTTTAAAGTTAGTAGAACCTTCGTCACTGTCAATTATTTCTCTTGCAGATGCCAGTGCAGCGACACCGGCCTCTACTGCCACACCAAGAAGCTTAACGATAGTACCAGCTAGAATCGAAACTGTAAGAACATAGAGAGCCCACTTAAGGTTAGCTTCGCATAAAATTTCAGACACATCTTTGAGATTGACTAAAACTACTGCAATCAGCGCTGCCTCGCCGGTAAGCAGCCATTTTGAGAATTCACCCATTGGCTTAGACATCCCAAAGGCGCTATTAAATGCAAGTCTCTGCCGATTTTGATCTGGATCTAAATGTTTAATATATTTCATCGCGTTCCATACTTGCACGCCTAACGACGCGTTAAAGGGCGAGTGTATGCGCAGCATATACGAGTCCTGGCAGCTTGCTGCCTTACTTTGAACGCTTTTTTAGGTACTTTATAGAAATGTGTATATTTCATCTTTATAAACCCCAACGACCTTGCTGTTTTTACCTATTTCGATTTCAAAATAAATATCAGTCGAACCCATACCTAGCATGTAGGCACCGTTATTGACCCAGCCTACGTATACACCACGCGATTCAGCATCAATGCAGCCTTGCTTAATAGTACTTATCTCTTCATTCAACTCCAAACATGTTAAAAAACGAAAGCTAAGTTCCAGTTTATTCAAGGCACTTTCAATTTCGCTGGAATCCAAACCTTTTAAAACTGACGCTTCAAATTTATCAAAATCTGTATTACAACCAGCAAATAAAATTAAAATACTAGCTAAGAATACTATTTTAATTATTCTATGACTGATGCTCATTTTTCACCTAACGCCGCCATTTTCGGCAAATTTGGAATGGACCGTTTTGTGGTAGCGTAGCGTTAAACCACAAAAAAGGCCATGGAAAATTTGTCCAGCACTTGCGCAGCAAGTGCGTGGCAAGATGGCTTGTTATGCATTAATTTGCCTATAAACGCCTTCTATAACTTCCTGTTTGTATTGATAATTTGGTTCTCCATAACTTGGTTGCCGCCCATTTTCATAAAGCTGCCACACTTGTTCATAACAATGCCAAACAGAGAGAAGTGCCGTCTCTATTTCATACAAGTTCAGACATTGATTTGCCGACAAAGCTTCTTTGTGAGAAAAATGAATAGCATGAGCGTATACTTTAGATGCAACAGTAGAATAAGCACCTTTCATTTTTTTACTTCTATCTCTTACAAACTTTCCCATTTCTTTGAAATCATCAGTGTTCGGCTCATAGCACTTAGAGCTGTACTCCTTAACCGAGTCCTCGCAAAATATGCCTGATTTGATTTTTCTGTCTTTTACACCATTTATTGAGAACTCTTCCAAGTTTACAATGCATTTATCTAGAAAATTTTGGAAATTGAAAGTATGTGCTTTATTTTCATAAATTTTTCGTATTGCCATAAAAACACACGACAATGTTGAAGACTCATACAAACGCCAGTAGTCCGAATTCTTATTTAGTTTTTCAACACAAGCTTCGTCAGCTAACGCTTCGTGAAAAGCTATTGCGCTGTACAAGAACCTAATACCAGGCTCCACCAAAATTCTCAGATTTTCAATTTCTTGCTTCATGGTTTTGCATAACGCCTTTGTAACGGAAAAGTTGTCCCTCTTGACAAAATTGTTATAACTTACACCCCGCCAGATCCGCCAACATTATCCGGGTAGTTTCCTCGACCCTTAATCCATTTTGATTTATCGCATACTAAGTTTATGACCAAAGATGTGACAACCAATGTTACTCCTATATGAATTGCATATTGAAAAGGTGCGCCCATGGAGACACCACTCCAAATCAAAACCGCTACTCCAACACAACCGAAAAGCATTGAAATAATTGATAGAACGGTAAATAGTTTATTTTTACCGAATTTTTCTTTACACCTTTTCTCTTCACTCGATTCACTATTGCAGAAAGATGATTCGTTGGCTGCCTTAGTTATAACGCCGCTCATTTGCGGAAAATTTGGAATGGACCGTTTGTGTTAGCGTAAGCGTTAAGACACAAATAAGGGCCATGGAAAATTTGTCCTGCGCTTGCGCAGCAAGTGCATTGCAAGATGGCTTTGTTAAGCTTTCTTCTCGTTATTTATACCTGTTTCGTAATATTGATAAGCAAAATAGAACAATAAAATAAAGTATTCTGTAAATAAACTTACCAGCACCCACGCCCACTTACGAGTTATTGAAACCGAACGTATGCGCAACACCCAAATAGCTGTAAATATGCCTGGCAAAAGTATAAAAGTGATTGCTAGAAACTGTTGAAGAACGTATTTAAAGAAACCTCCTTCTTCAATGAATTCATCTGCGTGAAGAAAAATATATTCGAGTGATTCAGGTTGCCAGAAATAAGCTAAAGACTGCAATAGCAAGGAAATTGCTAGTAAAACAACGTAATTTTCAAGCTCTCTTTTCAATTCTCCGACTCCATTTACGGTGAGTATATCTAGCGATGCTTAACGCTGAGCACAGCTGAATTTTTGGAAGAGCCGTTGTGTGGTACATACCACACAAAAGAGCGATAAAAAAATGTCAGCTGATGCGATTTGTTAAGCATCTGATTCACCGTCATTTATGACACTATCAGCTTCAGTGTCAGTTACCTTTTCTAAAAAGTAACGTATCGGCTTTGTTATCATTTTTTTTAACTTTAAAGCTCTTGAAGTAAAAGAGTCTAATTTATCAATCAACTCCCCCAGCCGTTTTAAAACATCTGGGTTTTCTTTCGATGTATCTTTAAGGTCCTGCTGATTTGCAACCACAGCACCTATCGTTCCCTGGAGCGCTTCCTTTAAACCTTTGGCACCTTTTATGCGATATATATTTATTGAACCCCTTAAACGCTCCACTTCTTCCAAAAGAGACAATCGCAATGCATCGGGAAGAGAGGAAGCATACACTGATTCGAATAGCGCCTCAGTCTTTTCTATTATTTCTTTAAGATCTTCATCTGAAAGAGTGTCTTCAGCATAAAATGTCGATAGTTCTTCTGCGCAAAATTGTAGCCTTGTTAGAGACTCTTCAGTCAAATGTCCTTTAACTGCTTTCCAATCAGTGCCTAGATTGAGAGGAAAAAATGATTGATTGATTTTGTTAAAAGATTTTAGATATAAATCATGATTTAGTTGGTTATTCATTTTTATCAGGGACTGAATTTCATTCGAAAGAGAATAGAGCTCCACCACGGCTTTCGTAACGAGTACATCGTCTTCTTCAATACCTAACACCGTTGACCAGACTTTTCGAACCTTGTCTTGATCAGGTCTCTTTTTCGCTTGCACCAAAATTTTATGCAATCTTCCAGCGGGATTACTTTCATCGATCAAGTGCATGTCTCCTGTGATTGCTTAACGCCGTGCTAATTTGCTGGACGGAGGCACTTTTTTTGCGGTAGCGTAGCGTTAAACCGCAAAAAAGGGCGCCGCAGTGGAGGTCAGATTGAGCTCCTTGTTAGGCAATTAAGCGCCCATATTTGGAGGCAGAATATCGAATTTTGGCACATCTTCTGGGTAAACGGCCCATGAAGGTGCTGATGCAGTGTATATTGCCATTGAAGGAGCAAGACTGCTTGCTTCATGAAGGGTTGACACCCCTACAGAATAAAAACTACCAATTGTAACTTCTGCCGCTACCATCACTCCGCAATGAGAGCAAAACAAGTGATTCATATCTTTTCCAGAAGCGCCTTTACGTGTATAGATTGAAGGGCTCCCTGTTGTAATCTTGAATTTATCCTTCGGGAACCATGCGCCAAACCATTTATCTGAGCCAGTATGGGTTTGGCACTCTTTGCAATAACAAAATACTGTGTTGATTGGCTCACCTTCGACAGAATATTTTAATTCTCCGCACGCGCAACTTCCACTTCTGACTGACATTGAGATCTCCTGTTTTTAATTCGACGATATGCCTAACGCCTCAATAACCGGCGCAGCTTTGCTGCGTCCGGCGCCGTAGGCGCGAAGTTGATTGATTTGTTAAAGCTATGCAATATCTCGCTCAATCATCCGCATACGTTCAATTGCTTCTCTAGTTAAGTGGCCATCATCGTCGATATATCCGTAACGTTCTAATTCTCTAATTGCACCACGGGGGATATCATCTCGAATTTTATTGAACAGATGGCCGTGTCCTGATCTTGGTGATTTTGGCGATATATCTGGATCTCTCGATTCAGCAATTTTTCTTGCCAAAAACTCTAATACTTTAAATGAATCACCACCATGTCTCATTTCGTTCATTCTTAGTCTTTTTTCTAGCCTTCGAGCTTCTATTTTTGATTCTTCCAGCTCGCTACTAATTTTGCTCATATGCTCAAACAAAGCTATTTTTTCATTCTCTGCTAAGTGAGCTTTTTGCGCTAATTCCTCCAGCGTTTTTCGTTGCTCCTCTTCTTTCTTCTTTATTTCAAGATTTTCTTTTTCAATATCTTCTAATGCCTTTGCGGAATCAAATGGTAGCTTATCGAACTTGTCCCTTATACCGGTGTAACCTTCATCCAAGTGCCTGAGGCGCTCCCCAAAACCGGCCTCCATACGACCAAGTATTTCGGACACATCTTTTGTAAAGGCATAGGAGTTGTCATAAAAACGATTACTCGTGTCAGTGGCCTTAAAATAGAACGCCACTGAAAGAGCAATCGCAAAAAATGCAACAAGCATTGAAAGAAGATCGGTGAATCCAAACTCCTTTATGTCAAGGCTAAGCTCCATACTAAAAAGCTTGAAGGACATCATCCCGAAGAATATTAATATAACTAAATCCCTAATATTCGTCAGACTTAGCAATGGCTTAAGTTCATTTTTAAGATTTTTATCCATTACATTTATTCCTATTCTTAATTAGATCTCAATTCGCTTTAACGCCTTGCTAAACTGCGAACATAAGTAGCGCGAAAGCGATGCTTATGTGAGTCATTGGCACTAAAAGTGCCAACATGTTTGAGCAAATGGTTATGACTTTTTGTACTCACCAATTACCTCGATTTTCCCGACGATATTGTTATTTAGTTCTTCAAGATCTTCTGCAGGCACCCACCATTCTGTATGGTGTTTTGAACCTACACACTTAATTTCATATTTTTCCATGAATTCTTTTTTAACATCAAATTTAGTTACGTAACCTGATCCGAAATCAGTAATATTCCACTTCGTAACCTCAATTGCATATTGCTCATTTGTCACAGGGTAAAATATCGGTTGTTCCGGTAACCGAGGCGGCCATCTGGCGTAGCCTGATTCAGCCACCAAATCTAATTCTTTCTTACCTGCGGGCCTGTATAAAGTCACTATTTCCATAATTACTCGATTAGTTCATAGACATCATGACACCCCTTAGGGTGCTAGCCTCCAAGTTTACGTGGGTTAGCAAAGCCAGAGCCATAATATATGTAGGAACCATATATACCGGAGGCTAGCATGATGAACACTAACATACTTTTTGTAGGTTTAGACACAGCAAAAG
>CABFPG010000012.1 GCA_902141825.1 Thalassocella blandensis | reverse complement strand
GGTGGCTGGTGTACGACGGGTGGACCTTACGCACCACCATCGGGCTGGGCCTGGAGCAATGCCTGGACGGATCTGGGTGCCTGTAATTAAGTTTGGATGTAAGTTGCGGTAACGCAACACCGTGAAATTAAAGCCAGCCTCAGTGCTGGCTTTTTTTATGTTTGATTTTTGCACTGTCCATCGCTGGAAGTGACAAATCCCGCAAACCCGGGAATACGGTGACGTTAATTTGGTGGATGGGGAGGCGGAATGTAAAGTCGTAGAAGTGAAATCTTGGGTGAAGGGCAAACTTACTCGTGTGGGAGACAAAATAGGGCAAATACAAAATACGCGTGTCGATTAACAATTTTGAGATTTTTAACATTTTTGCTGTCTTAAGCGTTTACAATGCGCGAATCTTCGCTTCAGAGACATAACTGAGAGGTTTGTGAAGAGTTCCATGCGGTTACTCAAAATAATAATTTTATCTACGTTTTTATCAGCTTGTGCCCAGCATTTGACGTCTAATTCCCCGGGGTCTGAAAATTCGCAAGCGCCTGCTGGCTCAGGTTCGGTTGCTGATCATCCCGAACGTGCAGCGAAAAAAACTCGTTCGACCGACCCACAAAACGGTGGAGCGATGTCGTCTACACACTCGGAGCTGACGGATGAAAGCTCAAGCGATCAGACTAAAAACAATGCGACGGATCAGTTGCATGCCGAGTCGCAGCAACACTTAAAAGTCAGCCAGCTGACACGCCCGAAAAACATTACCGGCGAACGAATTGATGCACAGACCCGACGCGGTGCAGTGATCATATTTCTTCGTTCCTCTGTCGTCGCTTCCGCTGTTAATGCACAGGTGTACGAAGTGGATAATGGTACGCCGACGCTGGTAGGGGATATTCAAAACAACACTCGTTTACATCACGAACTTAATCCTGGGCGTCACGTATTCATGTTGATTGCGGACTCTATTGACTACCTCGTTGTAGATGTAAAAGCGAGTCATACCTATTATGCGGTGGTAAAGCCGAGCATGGGCGTTTGGAAACCCAAATTTAATTTCATTCCGATTAAAGCGACACTTGCCACTGATACGCAATCCGCAAAAAGTGAAGTCCCCTTGCATTTTGGTGATGAAGAAGTGAATGCAATGTTAAGTGCAATGACGCCTATTGTTTACTCCAAGGAGTTTACACAGCGCAAGTTGAATGAAGCCGAGCAGGCGAAAATTGAACAGCGCTACATAGATTCATGGCAGGACTGGAGTGCGCAACAAGAAAAAGATATATCGCGTAAGTCGTTATCTCGCACAGATGGTCGCAAAGTTCACTGACATTCACAAATGCCCAATAAACCTCTATGCTGTACGGCTGATTTGTTTGGCAATGCAAGTTCGTAATAGTGTTAATACACTTTATTGTATGGGGTAAATCGCTCTCGGGGTCTTGCGGGCTGCGCCATAATCGAACTCGGTCAAACCTCATTCGTCGCAAACACTGAAATTCATGTAACAACGGTCAAAAGGTGGTAAATGTTTACTCAGCCCAAAAAGCAATCTATTGCAGGAATGCAGGACAATCAACGAAATCCATCCCTAAATCTTTTTGACTCGTTTTTATCCTCTATAACGAACACGCGAACAAAAACTGCTAAGCGACAGCGCATAGCCATGGCAGTTGGTTTTGCGTTGAGTATTTGTGTCACGCAGGCCTTTGCCACGCCCAAGCCTACACCGAAAGTGACTGCGGACACTGAAAAATCCTCGGAGCAAACTTCTGCCCCGAAAGCCCTTAGCGCAGCGGAGCAGTTTGCCAGAACCACTTTAGATGGAAAGGGGGCTGTGGCGTCTGTTCATCCTTTAGCAACACAAGCGGGCCTCGATGCTTTTGCAAAAGGTGGAAATGCTATTGATGCTGCACTGGCGGTCGCGTTTACGCTTGGCGTGGTAGACAGCAATAACTCTGGCATAGGTGGAGGATGCTTTATTCTTGTGCGTCAAGCTGACGGCTCTATCATGGCTATTGATGGCCGCGAAATCGCGCCAGCGGCGGCCACGCGAGATATGTTTTTGAAAAACGGCAAGGCAGAAGCATCACTGAGTAAAACCGGAGCGCTTGCCATCGGTGTGCCTGGTTCCGTGGCCGCGTTTGACTATTTACAGCAGCACAGCGGCAAGTTGAATTTTAGTGATGTGATTTTGCCCGCAGCCACTCTGGCGGAGAAAGGATTCCCCATAAGCGATGTGATGGCCAAGCGCCTTCAGCGTACCTATGAAGACTTACAGAAGTTTCCGGCGAGTGCAGAAATCTTTTTGCATAAAGATGGCAGTGCTAAAAAGCGTGGTGAAACTCTGATTCAAAAAGACTTGGCCGAGACTTACCGTAACCTGGCAAAAGAAGGACCGGACTATTTTTACAAAGGTGAATTTGCTTCGGCGGTCAGTCAATGGATGAAGCAAAATGATGGGCTGGTAACGCAAAAGGATTTCCGTAACTATCAGCTGTTATTGCGTAACCCGGTGAAAACCAAATTCAAGCAATACGATGTACTCGGATTTCCGCCTCCCAGTTCTGGTGGCGTACATGTGGCGCAGATTCTGAATATGATGGAGCAATACGACTTACCGTCAATGTCGGAAGTTCAGCGTTATCATGTTTTGATTGAAGCGATGAAGCTTGCTTTTGCCGACCGTGCGCATTGGTTGGGAGATCCCGCGTTTGCCAAAGTTCCCAAAGGCTTGATTGCGAAATCTTACGCAAAACAGTTAGCGGAAAAAATTTCACTAAAAAAAGCGCAACCTGTAGAAAGTTTCCATGTTCCGCCGGGTGCAGAATCTGAATTATTTGACAAGCACACCACACATATCGCAACGGCTGATAAAGAGGGCAATTGGGTTGCTATTACAACGACGTTAAACACCAGCTTTGGCAGTAAGGTAACCATTCCTGGTACCGGTGTTCTCATGAACAACCAGATGGACGATTTTTCTGCACAGCCTGGTGTGCCCAACGCTTTTGGTCTGGTGGGCAGTGAAGCGAATAGTGTGCGCGGAGGTAAACGTCCTTTGTCCAGTATGAGTCCGACACTGGTGTTATATAAGAATCAGCCCGTCATGACGGTCGGAGCTGCAGGTGGCCCTACCATTATTACTCAGGTTGTACAGGCATTAATGAATCGACTCGCGCTGGATTACAGCTTAGAAGAATCTCTACAAGCGGTACGCGTACATCACCAATGGCGACCCGATATGGTGTATATCGATGGATTTGCTACCGATGCATTTAAAAGTGCGCTGGCGAAATATGGCCATACTTTAAAAATCTGGCCGCCTTTCGGAGCAACACAGGCTATTGCTATCCAGGACGGGGAATTTCAGGCGGTGGCCGAACCCCGTCTAGTGTCGGGTGATCGATAGCGAGCATTGAAAGCGTTTTAATTTACGTGGTGGCAGAAATATCGTGCATTTCATGCACCGTGGTCACCAATCCTCAGAGCGGCGCTTCCTGCGTGAAGCGCCAGCCGGAAAATTCACGCAGAAGCCTGTTCGATTTCGCGACGGAATTCCGTTGCGCAGTGTGAAGCCAGCGCTGAATAAAGCGTAGTAAAGTCGCGGTGTTTCTTAATTTGCTGGAACAGCTGCTGAGCTTCGGGATACTGCCGCTGCAAATAAAATAACCATTGTTTTACACGATTACCCATATATTTTTTCGGGTAGGCGTGACTTGTTAAAAGAAAGAACTCCAGCAGTAATTCCGCTATTTCAGCAAATGGTTTTAGCTGATAATCGATGCCTTGCTGATGGCTTTTGATGGCCAGCGCCAGATCGGGGGTTGCTAATAAACCACGCCCAATCATCACATCATCACATTGCGACACGTCGCGGCAGCGGTGATAGTCCTGCAGTGTCCAGACTTCGCCATTGGCAATAACCGTGATGTCGGTAATGGCTTTGATTTCCGCAATGCACTCCCAGTAGGCCGGTGGATTGTATCCGTCTGTTTTAGAGCGCGCATGCACAACCAGTTCGCTTGCTCCTGCCTCGGTAATTGCCAGAGCGTTTTCCAGATAGCGGTTGCGAGCTTCATAGCCCAAACGAATTTTTGCTGTTACAGGAACATGCTGCGGAACGCGTCGACGAACAGCATTCACTATATTGAACAGGGTGTCGGGTTCATTGAGAAGGCACGCACCACCGCGATTTTTATTGACAGTTTTAGCCGGACAGCCAAAATTTAAATCAATTCCAGGTGCGCCAAGCTCCGCTGCTTTGCGCGCATTTTCTGCAATCGCTTCAGCATTGCTGCCCAGCAACTGGATGCGCGTGGGGCAACTTGCCCCCACTAAAAGCTGCGAATCTTTGAAGGCTTCTCGGATAGACGCTATTTCAGTCTCTGATTCACTGGCACTAAGTCGGTAGGATTGCGACAGTAAGTTTTCCGCTGACCTTGAGTTGTTGCCCTGTCGTTGCAATAAAATTTCCGGGCAGTACCGGGTAAAGACTTTTCGTGGCAACACATGGTCTGTCACTCTCACAAATTCTGTGACGCAAAGATCGATGCCGCCGATTTTGCTCAACAGATAACGCATGTGGTGGTCCACCACACCTTCCATTGGGGCCAGATAGATTCTCATTGCTTATTCATGATCAGATCAAAGTAAAAGACGCCTAGTATAGCGGAATTGTTGTCGACCAGTATTTGCTCTACCTGGTTAAATAAAAACATTAATATATCAATGGATTTTAACGTGAATGCACGAGATGGGTGATTTTTGCCCGCTTTGGCGCATTAATTTAAGCCAATATCGATAAAAACGCATTAAAAAGCCCTTGTTGCACTTGCTCAACCGCCTACTTATTCATTATCTTATGCGACCGCCGTCTTGCACATGGGAGTTGCGGGCTAAAAATGATACAGAATAAATATAAATTCATTAGAATAATGGTTTCTTTTTGATCGATTGACGATCGGACAACATTAATTATCTGAAAACCTGGTTCGCAAATCCGGTTTTAAGCTTTCGGGGAAGGTTATGCAAAGCACGCTTACACAACAAGGCCTGGACTTGTTGATCTTTGGCATGGGAACGGTATTCGTATTTCTCACATTATTAGTGGTTTGTGTGACGGTCATGTCCACCTTCATCAATAAGTTTCTGGGTGAAGAAGAAGTGGCTAACGAGCCGAAACCCGCACCGAAAAAGGCCGCTAATTCGGCCAACGTCGATCCAAAAGTATTGGCTGTGATTCAACAGGCGATATATCAGCACCGGGCTAAGACCCAACCATAATCAAAATTACATTAGAAAATTAATAAAACACGGGCGTTTTTCATGAGCGAAAATAAAAAGCCATTGGGTATTACGGAATTGGTGTTGCGAGATGCGCACCAGTCGTTATTTGCAACTCGCATGCGGATCGATGACATGCTGCCAATTGCAGAAAAGCTGGACAACATCGGCTTTTGGTCTTTGGAAAGCTGGGGTGGCGCTACTTTTGATGCCTGCATTCGATTTCTTGGTGAAGACCCTTGGGACCGCATTCGCGAATTGAAAAAAGCGATGCCTAAAACCCCGCAACAAATGCTTTTCCGTGGGCAGAACATTTTAGGGTATCGCCACTACGCTGATGATGTGGTTGAAAAATTTGTTGAGCGAGCGGCGAAAAACGGCATCGACGTATTCCGTGTGTTTGATGCGATGAACGATATGCGAAATATCGAAACGGCCTTAAAAGCCGTGAAGAAAATGGGCAAACACGCACAGGGCACCATTTCCTATACCTTAAGTCCGGTACACACTATTGATGGCTGGGTAGAGCAGGGTAAGCGCATTGAAGATATGGGGGCGGACTCCATAGCGATTAAAGATATGGCCGGTTTGTTAAAACCTTATGTCGGTTACGAGCTGGTTAAACGATTAAAAGAGGCCTGTGATATTCCCATTCACATGCAGTGTCACGCCACCACCGGCTTGGCGCATGCTACCAATTTAAAATGTGTTGAAGCTGGTATTGATAATATCGACACTGCGATTTCCTCCATGTCCATGACATACGGGCACAGCCCCACCGAAACCATGGTGGCGACTCTGGAAGGAGAAGAGCGAGATACAGGTTTGGACCTTTCCGCTCTGCAGGAAATTGCGATCTACTTCCGCGACGTTCGCAAAAAATATGCGAAATTTGAAGGCTCCTTAAAAGGTGTTGATGCGCGAATTTTAACAGCTCAGGTTCCCGGCGGTATGCTGACCAATATGGAAAGCCAGCTGAAAGAGCAGGGCGCTGAGGATAAATTTGATGAAGTGCTGGAAGAAATTCCACGCGTAAGAAAAGATCTTGGTTACATTCCTCTGGTAACACCCACATCGCAAATCGTAGGTACTCAAGCGGTTATCAACGTGTTGCGCGGTAAGCGATATGCATCAATCTCAAAAGAAATTGAAGGCATCCTCAAAGGGGAATACGGCGCTACACCCGCACCGATGGATGCGGACCTGCAAGCCAGAGTGTTAGAAAGTCGCGACCAGTTTATATCTTGTCGCCCAGCAGATCTGTTGGAGCCCGAACTGGATGAATTGACCAAAAGCCTTCGTGAAGAAGCCGGTTCACGCAATATCGAGCTGGCCAAAGGTGATAATGAGATTGATGATGTACTGACCTACGCGCTGTTCCCGCAGATAGGCTTGAAATTTCTCGCCAACCGCAACAACCCGGATGCTTTTGAACCTGCACCGACAGGACAAGAAAGTGCTGTTGTACATGCGGACAACGGTGATGAAATCTATACCGTGACCGTGGAAGGGCAGGAATACACCGTCACCGTCAGTAATGGTGGAGAGTTGACCGGCATTGTGCCACTGGCAGGTGCTGCTTCCGCAGCGGCAACCACAGGCAGTGGTGTTAGCCTTGAAGGCGCACCGGTAAAAGCACCACTGGCCGGAAACATTTTCCGGGTGATGGTAAGCCCAGGTCAGCAGGTTGCAGAAGGTGATACCTTGCTGGTGCTGGAAGCGATGAAGATGGAGACCCAAATAAGTGCCCCTAGTGCTGGTACCGTGGGTGACGTCAACGTTAAAGAAGGCGACGTCGTGGCCGTTGGCGATGTGTTGCTTACATTGGCCTAAGTAAAAAGAGAGTACTACTAGAGGACACTATGGAAAATTTCTTAGGCTTATGGGCTGACTCCGGCTTATATCAGATGCAATGGGGACAGATCACCATGATGCTGATCTGTTTAATGTTGTTGTTTCTCGCCATACGCAAAGGTTTTGAACCGCTGTTGCTGGTCCCAATTGGGTTTGGTGGCATTTTAGCGAATATACCGGGAGCTGGCCTGGCGTCATCTGCTGTTGAAAACGCCATTCTCGGCGGTGATCCAGCCGTGCTTAAAGGTCTGGCTGAAATATTTGCTCTGAATACCTGGGAGACTACTCAGGATATTTTGAATGCTTATCATCATGCCAAGCCAGCCGTGCTTGCCGATGCCAAGTTGTTTGCTGCCGGTGCGGATTACCAGAACGGGATGCTATATAACTTTTACTCTGTTGCAATTGCCAGCGGTGTTGCACCCCTGGTGATCTTTATGGGGGTTGGTGCGATGACGGATTTTGGCCCCTTGCTGGCAAATCCGCGCACTTTGTTTTTAGGCGCTGCAGCGCAGTTTGGTATTTTCACTACGGTGCTGGGAGCCGTGTTTTTATCCAGTACCGGGATTATGGATTTTTCCATAGCCGACGCCGCTGCAATTGGCATTATTGGTGGGGCTGATGGCCCTACGGCGATTTATGTGGCGAGTAAACTAGCGCCGGATTTGCTTGGTGCCATTGCAGTTGCTGCATATTCATATATGGCTTTAGTGCCCATGATCCAGCCTCCGATAATGCGGGCTTTGACCACTGCCGATGAGCGAAAAATTGTGATGACGCAGCTTCGCCACGTCAGCAAGCGGGAAAAAATCTTTTTCCCTATTGTGTTGCTGATTCTGGTGGCCTTGATTCTGCCCTCGGCAGCACCTTTATTAGGAATGTTTTGTTTTGGTAATTTGATGCGTGAGTGCGGTGTGGTGAATCGTTTATCGGATACCACACAGAATGCGTTGATCAACATTACGACGATCTTTTTAGGCTTATCCGTGGGTTCCAAGTTAGCGGCAGATAAATTTCTTGACCCAAAAACACTTGGCATATTGATTCTGGGGGTAGTGGCCTTTGCGGTAGGAACGGCAGCAGGGGTGTTGATGGCCAAGCTGTTGAATATGGTCAGCAAACAGAAAATCAATCCATTGATTGGTTCCGCCGGTGTCTCTGCGGTACCGATGGCCGCGCGGGTATCCAATAAAGTTGGTTTGGAATATAACCCCCAAAACTTCCTGCTGATGCATGCAATGGGCCCGAATGTAGCCGGTGTTATTGGATCAGCTGTGGCCGCCGGGGTAATGATCTCCATGGTGAACAGTTTTCTGCAGTAATGCTTCTTCTTTCCCGGTGATGGAAAATGCACCATGGCCGGGAAATCCCTCTCTCTTGCGCATTTTTATGGCGCATCTCATGCTCGAAGCTCCCCTCAGCATCGCTCAAAACTAACGGTATTACGCATAATGTTAAGTTTTGCCCCATTGACCATACACTTTACCTGTGCATGGTGTAAAATGCGCGTCAATTTTTCAGGCATCGACTGAGTTTCCCCACGTTGAAGCTCAAACCTCATATCTTGGAGCAACTTATGTTTAGACGTACAAAAATTGTTAGCACTTTAGGTCCGGCCACTGATGAGCCGGGGATTTTGGAAAAGTTAATTCTTGCCGGTGTTAACGTCGTACGTATGAATTTCTCTCATGGCAGCCCCGAAGATCACAAGGCCAGAGCTGATAAGGTACGCGAATATGCGAAAAAGCATAGTAAATTTGTGGCTATTTTAGGTGATCTTCAGGGACCAAAAATTCGCGTGGCTCGCTTTGCCGAAGGCCCGATTCACTTAAATGTCGGCGATAAATTTGCTCTGGACGCAGCGCTGGGCCGTGATGACGGTAATCAGCAGCAAGTGGGTATCGACTATAAAGAATTACCCAATGATGTTGTGCCAGGAGATAACCTGCTACTGGATGACGGTCGCGTGGTATTAAAAGTTGATTCCGTGGAAGGCACTCGTGTGAACACGACTGTGACAGTTGCGGGTAAGCTTTCTAATAATAAAGGGATCAACCGTCAAGGTGGAGGATTAACTGCGCCGGCACTGACTGAAAAAGATAAAGCTGACATAAAAACTGCCGTGGAAATCGGAGTGGATTATCTGGCTGTGTCATTTCCTCGTAGTGCTGATGACATCAATCTGGCCAGACAATTGGCGAAAGAAGCTGGCGGCAATATGTATATGGTCGCCAAGATTGAGCGTGCAGAAGCGGTCAAAGACCATAACGTCCTGGACGATATTATCCGGGCTTCTGATGCCGTAATGGTGGCGCGTGGTGATTTGGGTGTAGAAATAGGTGATGCTCAATTAATCGGGGTGCAGAAACATATTATTGAACGTGCTCGTGCGTTAAATCGCTGTGTCATCACGGCAACGCAAATGATGGAGTCCATGATTAGCAGCCCATTGCCAACGCGCGCGGAAGTGTTTGACGTGGCCAATGCCGTTCTGGATGGCACTGATGCTGTAATGCTCTCGGCCGAAACGGCAGCCGGGCAGTTTCCGGTACAAACCGTCGAAGCCATGGTGCGGGTAATTATTGGAGCAGAAAAAACGCCACAGGCGGAAACTGCGCCAATTCGCCCTGATCAATCGAAAGCCATTGATGAGTCAATTGCGATGGCAACAATGTATGTCGCCAGTAATCTGGAAGGGGTAAAAGGTATTGCCGCCTTGACGGAGTCTGGCTCTACACCGTTAATGATGTCGCGCTTTGGTTCTCGTTTACCCATTTTTGCCTTTTCGCACGATGAGTCAACCTTGCGCAGAGCAGCCTTGTTCCGCGGTGTGCAAACAGTATTGTTTGATAACCGTTCAATCCCTTCTGAAGAGATTAATCGCAAAGCCATTGAAGTGCTTCGTGAACAAAACATTGTTGAAGACAATGATCTGGTAATCCTTTCCAAAGGTGATGGCCATGTTCTTGGCGGCACTAACACGATGAAAATTCTCCAGGTGGGACAATTTATCGTATAAGCGTCTTATCGCTTAGCTTTCTCACGCTGAATCCGCAGAACCTGCGGTTTCAGCTTTTTCGCCGGTGGTTTTATCCGGCGGAAGTCCCAACGCAGCACGAATTTTTTCTTCCAGAACATCCATATCAATCGGCTTTATGATGTAGTCGTTCACACCCTGTTGAACAGCCTTTTTAATGTTGGCGGCTTCAGAAAGGGCCGTCACCATAATGAAATGGGCTCCGCGCAGAGTATTGGACGCTTTCGCTTTGCTGTGGACTTCAATTCCGCTTAATTCCGGCATTTCCCAATCGCATAGAATAATATTAAAAGGCTCTTCAGCCTTTTTAATTTGATCAAATGCCTGAATGCCATCGCTGGCCACGTCGATAGCCTTAAGCCCTATATCTTTTAAAATATCCACCAGCAAATTGATCGACTCTTCATTATCTTCAGCCACTAAAACTCTTGCTCGTTCCAGCGGGATAGTCTTCATCATGGGGGGCGCAGGGCTTTTGGCGGCAGGCTTGTGTGTTACGCGAGCTGCCCCGGCGAGTTTTTGAATGCTGCTGTCGAGCAGTGCCAGCGTATCGCCATGTTCCTTGCGCGCAGCGGGAGTGAGCGATGTATCTTCGAGGCTTTTTTTAATCCACGCGCGACGCTTGGTCAGGGTTGAAATGACCACTTTTAATTCTTTTGGGTCTAGCATTAACTACACCTCAGGTTTGTCGCTTAATTTGTGGGTTTTCGTGTTTCCACCAGTTCTGGTTGGACGACATCTAGCGCTTTTTGCATATAGGCATAATAATCGTCACTGAGTGAGCGGGAGGGATGTCGTCGTTCTCCGGTTTTGCGGCGTTTTCGATGGAACAGATCCAGAGGCATGTTACGGCAAGGATCATTGTCGTCGCGTCGATCGGACCCGCGTCGGCGATTTACAAATACAAACTTCTGCACGAATTACTCACCTTAAAAATCAATCAATACACAATCTCACCGAGGTGCAGTGGATCGAACGCATAAGCACCGGGGGTGATTTTTAACGTTTCCGCGAGCCTTTGGCTGCGGGTAACTCTAATTTTAGACCGAGTTTGATGACTTGCCATGCCAATTTCACTTGCTTTCATTAGAATGACCCCAACATTAGAAGCAGTGCGCAAAGTTCGCATTTGGTCGATTTGAGCGGCATAATCCGTAGGTCTAATCGTGGTGTGTGTCAGCTGGTAGGAGAGATTTGTGTCAACCGTCCAACAAATAATTGAACAAAAACTGAGTGAAATGTTGTCTTGCGACTTCTTACAGGTGCTGAATGAAAGTCACGGGCATAATGTAGCAAAAGGCTCTGAAACACATTTTAAGGTCACGCTGGTGAGTGAGGGCTTCGAAGGATTAAACCGGGTAAAGCGGCACCAGAAAGTATACGCCACACTGGGTGAAGAGCTGAATAATGGTGTGCATGCACTGGCTTTGCATCTATATACCCCTTCCGAGTGGCGCTCAAAGCAAGAGCAATCCCCCGAATCGCCACAATGTATGGGCGGTAGCAAGCGATAAGGGGCTGGGGCTACCAGCGACTTGTGATTTGGTTGATTTTTAATCGGCCTTTCCGCTAAAATCGCGTCCTTTTCCGTCTTGCCCAAAATCTCACAGGTGATTTTAGGTTTATTTTTGGGAGTAATTGCGCTCATTTTTATGGTTAGGTGCAGGCCTTACCTGACAACAACACGGTGAATATACGCCAGCCAGCAAAAATCCCAACTTTTTCGCGACTGTTTTTGATCTCAATCTGAAAATCAGAGAGTTGCAGCAATTAAAATACCTGATCGACAACAGATAAAAGAATTAACTGCAAATGAATTCACATCAAACCGAAGCGGGCTATGTCATTGCCGCACTATATAAATTCGTCGCTTTACCAGACTATGAAGCTTTGCGTGAGCCTTTACTCGATTTTTGCAAGTCTCAAGACATTAAAGGGACCTTGCTGCTTGCGAAAGAGGGTGTCAATGGCACTGTCTCTGGTTCGCGTGAAGCGATCGACGCTTTGTTGGACTACTTTAAACAAGACGCGCGTCTGGCATCTGTAGAGCACAAAGAATCTTTCGACGAAGAACAGCCGTTTTATCGCATGAAAGTGAAGCTCAAGAAAGAGATTGTGACGATGGGTGTGGAAGATATCGATCCCAATCATATTGTGGGCACCTATGTGGAGCCGCAGGATTGGAATGCTTTGATCTCGGACCCGGAAGTTGTACTTGTTGATACTCGCAATTATTACGAATACGGTATCGGGACTTTTGATGGCGCAATTAACCCGGACACAACGACATTTCGAGAATTTCCAGATTATGTTGCCAAGAACCTGGATAAAACCAAACACAAAAAAGTTGCCATGTTTTGTACCGGGGGGATTCGCTGCGAAAAATCTACCGCGTTTATGAAGCAGCAGGGCTTTGAAGAGGTGTACCACTTGAAAGGTGGAATTCTCAAGTATCTGGAAGAAGTGCCTAAAGAAAATAGCATGTGGCAGGGTGAGTGTTTTGTCTTCGATAATCGTGTTGCCGTAAACCACGATTTGGAAAAGGGCTCATATGACCAATGTCACGGGTGCCGACATCCTATCACCGAGGAAGACAAAGCCTCCGAAAAGTATATGTTGGGAGTGGCCTGCCCACGTTGTTATGATGCGCAATCTCCAGAGCAGCGCGCGCGATTCAGCGAGCGGCAAAAACAAGTTCAATTAGCGAAAGAGCGTAACGAAATGCATTTGGGGGCGGCGCCTCCTGCGCGCCAGGTTCGGGAAAACAGCGCTTCTGAGTCATAAGGTCTGGGCTAACCTTAGATTCCAGGTTTATGTGGGAAAGCAGGTCGACAACAAGTTATGACCTGCTTTCTATTCTATCTCTGGCTTTGCTTTTTTGTCTCTCCTTCTTCTATTACCCTTCACTTCTATTAATCTTTTCTTCTCTTTTATTAATTTTCTCTCCTGCTGGTAAATTTCTCTCCCGCTGAGGGTCGACGGCGAGTCAGGCGCATTCAGCTAAGCCAAGGCTTCTCGCGTTGTTTTTCATCCGATATTCCAGAGCGTTTTCCGTTACGGCTTTTAATTGATGCGGTGCACAAAGATAGTGGCACTCATCTTTTCGTCATCGATGGTGTTCTGAAAGATAAAGCATTACCATGGAAAACCTTAAGCTTGTATCACCCAAATCGTCACCGCTAAAACCCAAGTACGTAAAGCATAGCAAAGCGTATTGAGCAAAATAACTAAGGTGTAATTGAGGAGCACATTCATGCTTTGGCAGCCTTCACCGCAACGCATATCCGAAAGCGAACTTTATCGCTTTATGCAGGCCATCTCGAAGAATCTAGACAACCCGATAACCAACTACCAGCAACTTCATGAATTTTCGGTAAAACACAGCGAGACATTCTGGGCGTATCTCATCGACTATTTTGAGTTGGTGGTGGAGGGGAATAAAGAGCCCATAAATACCGATCGGGGTTTTTCCCGCTATGGATGGTTCCCTCAGCTAACACTCAATTATGCGCAGAACTTAATGAAAACCCGAGAGGCTGACAAGACCGTATTGGTATCGTTGAGAGAGAATGGTGATCGGCAAGCATTTACGGCGAAGGAGCTGCAGCAACAAGTGGCACATTTTCAACAGGCCATTAAACCTTACATTGAAGCGGATGATGTTCTTGCCTGCTTTATGCCAAATATCGCGGAAACGGCGGTGGCAATGTTGGCGACTACCGCGCTCGGTGGTGTGTTTACTTCGACCAGCTGCGACTTTGGTATTGAGGGGGTGACGGATCGTTTCGGTCAGTCTAAACCCAAGGTCCTGGTTGCGTGTGCCGCCTATCAATACAATGGAAAAACTCACGACTGTTTGCCTAAAATTCAGCAAATTGTAGACAATATTCCAACGATTGAAAAAGTATTTATCGTGGATTTTGTTGGAGAGAAAACAGATATTTCTCACATCGCGAATGCACAGTGGTGGGATTGTCGATCAACACCGTCATCTGAATTGTCGGTTACATACGTCATGCGAAAATTCAGTGACCCCCTTTACATTATGTACTCTTCAGGTACCACCGGGAAACCCAAGTGCATCGTGCACAGTGTCGGAGGAGTGTTATTGCAACATGTGAAGGAACTGGGATTGCATTCCGATTTTTCTGCTACGAAAAACATGATGTTTTTTACCACTTGCGGATGGATGATGTGGAACTGGCAAATCAGTGCGTTGTTTTTTGGGGGAACGGTGACCTTATACGAAGGATCTCCCGCGTATCCGTCCATTCAACAATTTGTTAGCTTGATTGATGCTGAGAAGCTCAGTCATTTTGGTACATCGCCGAAGTTCTTAAAGGCACTGGAAGACCAGTGCTTGGAGAATCCGACGTTACTAGAGTCAATAAACCTGGATAGTTTGCAGGTTATTTTGTCAACCGGCTCGCCTTTGTTGCCCGAGCAGTACGATTTTGTATACGGAAAAATAAAACAGGATGTACTTCTTGCGAGTATTTCTGGTGGAACAGATATCATCGGTTGTTTTTTTCTTGGTAATCCAATCTTGCCTGTCTATCGCGGAGAATTGCAATGCAAAGGTCTCGGCATGGATGTGGCATGTTTGAATGAAGCGGGTGAGGAGGTTGTTGGCCAGGAAGGTGAGCTGGTGTGTAAGCAAAGTTTTCCTTCTCGACCTATATATTTTCTAGGGGATGAGGACGGCCATAAAATTCACGAGGCGTATTTTAACCATTACCCCGACCTCTGGTACCACGGAGATTTCATACAGCTGACAGCGCATGGTGGCGCAATCTTTTTTGGACGTAGCGATGCGACTTTGAACCCCGGCGGTGTAAGAATTGGCACGAGTGAAATATATCGTCAAACAGAAACACTTTCTTATATCGAAGACAGTGTTTGCGTTGGGAAGCAGGCCGATGGTGATGTGGATGTGGTGTTGTTTGTAAAATTAAAGTTGGGCGAAGTGCTTTCCGATGAACGCGTGTCAGAAATAAAGGCTTTAATAAAATCTAACACCACCCCGCGCCATGTTCCTAAATATATCCGAGCGGTGAATGACATTCCCTACACTAGATCAGGCAAAAAAATTGAGTTAGCAGTGTCTCGTCTTGTGAATGGGAAAGCGATTACCAATCAAGAGGCAATTGCCAACCCAGAATCATTATCCCAATATGAAAGTATTCTTTAGGAGTGTTTCATGAAAACTGTGTTTGTGACAGGGGCTGCAAGTGGCATTGGCCAAGCTATCGGGACGGCACTGGCAGAAGAGGGGCATCGTGTTATCTTAAGTGATGTCAATAAAGATGGTGTTGATACGTTGGTGGAGGCATTGAAACAGAAGGGCTGCAAAGTCGAAGCATTTGAGATGGACGTTAGTCAGCAAAGCGCAATCGATCTTGCTGGTCAACACTTTCCGCATGTCGATGTCTTAATTAATAATGCGGGCATCCAGTATGTGGCCAAGTTGGAGAGCTTTCCTGCGGAGCGCTGGCGTTTGATCAATGATATTCTGTTGGTGGGGCCGGCAATGTTGACGCGAACTTTTATCGCGGGAATGAAGCACCGTAATTTTGGCCGGATTATTAATATTGGTTCAATCCATGCGATGGTGGCTTCTCCCTACAAGAGTGCCTATGTTGCGGCAAAGCATGGCCTGCTGGGGTTTTCTAAAGTGACGGCGTTGGAAACAGCGGAATTCGACATCACCATAAATACTATATGTCCATCTTATGTCAAAACGCCTTTGGTTGAAAAACAAATTTCGCAGCAGGCGCAAGAACACAATATTTCCGAGGCTGAAGTAGTGAATAATATTATGCTGAGCCCTATGCCGAAAAAAGCGTTTATTGAAATGGAGGAGCTTGTTGGCAGCGTGCAGTACTTAATGTCTCCTGCCGCACGCAATATGACAGGACAAACAATGGTGCTGGACGGCGGTTGGACGGCACGCTAACTCAAAGCAAAGCATTCTCGATGTAAAACAGTGTAAACCGTGAGGGCTAATATGAAATTAAAATGTGAGCTGGATATTACAGCCGAAGAAGCATTGGAATTGTTTGAAGGCAATACAGAAAATCTGCAGAAAGCGATGGTGGCGTTTTTTATTAAGTCCATGTCTGAATCAAAAAAGAATGATAATGAAGCGATGCGCTTCTGGCAGTTGATGGCGGAAAAAAGTGGGGATATGTTTGACCAATACGCCAAGATGATGACACCGAAAACCAAATGATCTTCCACCGTCTAAAAGCCAGTGCAAACCCACGATAAGAATAACCGCAATCGAGAGCGGTAACCTAAAGAGATAACGCATGAACTCGCACGACAAGCAGGAAATACTTGGCTACATTGAAAAGTTTAGTGGCATTTTTAACGATATGATGGGTGAAGTGACGGAGCGTATTGTGAAACAGCAAATACACGCTGACCTAAACCCATTTCAGGAGGACTTGAGTTCTCGAGTGGCCGAGTTCAATACCAAGGTCCATGTTGATCCCAAAAAATTTGTTGAACAGCAACTTGAATTTCTGGAAAAACAGCAGCAGCTTTGGCAAAACGCATCGCGAGCCATGTTGGGCGAGCAATTTGTTCCCATAGTTTCCAGTGCTGGCGATGACAAGCGTTTTCAAGACGGTGATTGGGATGGAAACCCAGCGTTTGCCTATATTAAGCAAGCCTATTTACTCAACGCTGAGTATATGAATAAGCTGGTTGATGCGCTGGATTTTGAAGATAAAAAAATTAAAGAGCAGGTGCGGTTTTATACGCGTCAGTTTATCAATTCCCTGGCGCCAACAAATTATGTGTTAACAAATCCGGAAGTGTGCCGTGAAATTTTGGCTACCCAAGGTGAAAATCTTGCCCGGGGAATTGATAACTTCATGCGAGACTTGAAAAACAGCCCGAATGAAGCGTTTAAAATTACGCAGGTTGATATTGACGCTTTCACCTTAGGGGAAAATCTTGCGACCACCAAAGGCAAGGTGGTGTTTCAAAATGCCTTGATACAGCTGTTGCAGTACGAACCGAAACAGCCTGAGGTTTATCAGCGCCCACTGCTTTTTTTCCCGCCTTTCATCAATAAATATTACATACTCGATCTTGATCAACAAAAGTCGATGGTGCAATGGTTGCTTGAGCAGGGGTATACGGTGTTTATGGTGTCCTGGGTAAATCCAGACGAGCAGCATCGTGACATTACCTTTTCAGACTATTTGTTTAAAGGGGTAATAGAGAGTCTGGATGCTGTGGAGTCCATAACCGGCGCAAAAGATATTAATACGGTGGGGTACTGCATTGGGGGAACTTTGCTGGCTATGGCTCAGGCGTATCTAACGGCGAAAGGTGAGAAACGTATTCATTCCATGAGTTTGTTTACAACGCTGCTCGATTTTTCTGAACCAGGGGAGGTTGGCAATTACGTGTCCAGACAATTGCTGCCAATGGTGGAACAGAGTATTGCGAGTAAAGGCTATTTTGATGGCAGAATCCTGGCATTGAGTTTTAGTCTGCTGCGCGAAAATAACCTCTTCTGGTCTTTCTTTATTGATAATTATTTGAAAGGTAAAGACCCAACGCCCTTTGATATTCTGTATTGGAATAGTGATTCTACCAATGTACCAGGTAAAGCATTTCTGTATTACCTGAATAACATGTATTTGGAGAATAACCTGGTGAAGCCGGGGGCAATTAATGTAGCAGGAATACCAATTGATATTACTGAAATTGATATTCCGACTTACTGCTTAACTGCTCAGGCGGATCATATTGTGTTGTGGCAGTCCGCGTACAAAGGTGCAAAAAAGATTGGCAGCAATGTTTCGTCGAAGAAACCGAGTGACATTCTGCGTTTTGTTATGACGGAATCCGGGCACGTTGCGGGGGTAGTAAACCCGCCCAGTAAGGGTAAGTACCCATATTGGGTGAACGAGAACCTGCCGGAAACTCACGAGCAGTGGTTGGCCGGAGCGCAGCAACAGGCGGGTTCCTGGTGGAGCGACTGGCACCAATGGCTGCAGACAAAGTCCGGCGAAAAGGTTAAAGCCATGCCGGAACTGGGCAATAAGCAATACCCACCACGAGGAGATGCGCCGGGAAGCTATGTGCGACGTCGGCTTGAAGCGTCCGAGGCCAAAAACGCAGACTAATTGTGCTGAGTATGTGTGATCCTGGCGTCGCGAGAAAAAAGCGGGTTTAAAATTTACCCGACATAAGGTTATACTCCCAGCGGAGACATTCCGTAAATGTTTGCCTGTAAATTGAGGAAGAAACCGCTGTTTTATTGGAAATGCTGCATTAATTAAGTGCAGGCTTCTGGTGATGTAACTTACCTGGAAGAGCAAAACAATAATAAACGATCCAATAAATTCCATTGTCTCGATAAAGTGGTTAGAGAGCTGTTACCGCGATAATCTTAAGCCTTAGGTCGTTTGGTTTGGGTTAACGCAAGAAGTGACAATATTATTATTAAAATATTCTCTATATCTATTCTTCGCTCAATGCTTACGTTAACTAACTTAACTTGTGAGAGATGCTGTGATAACAATAAAAAAATATCCAAATCGCCGTTTATATGATACTTCGAAGAGTCAGTATATTAACCTGGAGACAATTCGAGATCTGGTGATGTCCCATAAAGAATTTCGTGTTATCGACTCCAAATCGGAGGAAGATCTGACCAAAAGCATTCTTCTGCAAATCATCACCGAACAGGAAAACAATGATCAGCAATCATTGTTAACACAGTCTGTGCTCAAGCAATTAATTCGCTTTTACGGTAGCGACATGCAGGTGTTTCTGCGTCAGTATCTGGAGCAAAGTATTTCCACCTTTCTGGATCGTCAGGAAGCCATGCAAGGCATGATGAAGGGCATGATGGATGCTTCGCCTTTGAATGTATTTAATCAAATGATGGAAAAAAACATGTCCATGTGGTCCAGCTTCACGGGTATGGATGCCAAGCCTGGCGCGCAAGGTTCACACCATAACCCCGCCGCAGATCACGCTGAGCAAGACCAAGCGCCACCTGAAGAAGAGCCTGGCGACGCGTCCGGCAGCGAAGGCGACAATAAAACAAAAGACAATTAATCGATTATATCGTTATTCAAAAACAGTATAATTCCTGCCTATTGCGGTGCAGCAAAATGGTTGACCAGAATGGTGCACCCGCATACACTATACCCATATTGTGCGATGCAGCAAAGGAATTGCTCAACGGGTCGCCGGGGTCTCACTAAGAGCCTCTTGCCCGTAAATGCCGTAGTTTCAGCCGTGAACAGAAGATTGTTCACCTGAAGCGCAGTCAGAGCCAGCAACAAGCGCCAGAGCCAAGAAAGCGGCAACGTACATGTACCAGAAACACTGGTAGTGGGAATCTTAATTCCCATCAACACGTTTATTTGATGCCCTTAAGAGAGGAGCCATTATCATGTTCGACAAAATTTTTGAGCAAACACAAAATGCATTCAAACCTATGAATGAGTTGATGACTTTGAACTCCAAAGCATTCGAGGAAGTTGCTGAAAAACAAAAAGCGTTCTTTAACGACATGGTCAGTGACAGCATGGCTTTTGCAAAAGAATTGAGCGCCCAGAAAGATTTTTCTGGTGTGTACCAAACCCAAAAAACCTATCTTGAAGGTGTACAGGATAAAATGGTTGCTGCCTCAACTGACGCGTATGAGTGGTTCAGCAGCAATCAGGCAAAAGCAGGCGAAGTAATTAAAAGCGCTACTACCAGCCTGTAACACAACAGATTTTGTTATTCGCTAGCAGGCTTTTAGCCGCAGTTATTGAAAGCTCTGCCCCGCAGGGCTTTTTTTCTATACGGCGTATCAAATTGCAGTGGCATGAGTTTCCGATGGCATGTTTAGCCCTTGTATTTACTATTTTCAACAGGCTGTGAATCACGTGTCAATTGCGATTGATTAAGTGTGAATTATCAATTGTTAACTATTGCAATGTTTAACTATTAGTTTAATTATTAATTGGAGCGAGCAATGTACGAAAAAGTCTTTGAACAAGCCGAATCATTCTTCAAGCCATTTAATGACATGATTGCGCTGAATATGGAAGCGCTGGATAAAATACGCGAGCAACAAACTGAGCTGTATAATGAGTTAATGGCGGATGGTATTGAGTATGCAAAGGACTTAAGTAAGCCATCGCTGGATATCGCAGAAATATTTGCCTCACAGCAAAGTTATATCGAAGGTGTAAAAGATAAAATTACAGCCAGCGCCTATAGCAGTTATGACTGTTGGGCGGACGCTCAGGGTAAATCCGGAGAATTGTGGCAATCTGCGTTAGATAATTCGGCCAAAGATATGAGCCCACCTCCTGCAGCTCCCAAAAAGAAAGCCAGTGCAAAAAAAGCCACCAAGAAATCAGCTGCAAAAGTTGAGCAGGCTGTAGAAGATGCGCAAGCGTCGGTTGAATCTGCTGCCTCAAATGCAGAATAGATAGCAGGCTGGTTTTTCAACGCGCCGTAAACCCTAATCGTCATGATGTTGCCAGTAAGGATGCTGGCGCAGCAGTTTTTTGCAGTGATGTGGTTTGCTGTTTCCAATGGCTTTGGATGGATGTTTGATGCTTTGAATGGCGTTGGAGTTATTTCTTTTTATTCTTTTTATCCCTTCTTAGCTCTTCTTGTTTTGTTGTTGTTTTTGTTGCTGTTTTTCTAGTGAAAAGAACAAAAGCCTTGAGTCATGGCCAGGCTGCTCAGGTTTATGTCTATTCTCTCTACTCTCCCAAATCTCTCTTCCTCTAAATTCTCACAATTCGTATTCTTCTTCACATGACCCGCTCGTTCACGGTACTCTATAGTCGTTATGATGTGAATGATAAATTGACTTGCACTAGTGCCTGACGTATCAGACTAAAACAAATACCTTAAATCAAATGCCCTCACAAAAAACGCCAATTGAGTTAATCGACAGCCACTGTCACTTTGATTTTGCCGTGTTTGATGATGAGCGAGAACAAATATGGCAAGACTGCAAAGATCAGGGCGTTACAACGTTATTGATTCCCGGTGTGTATCCCGAACAATGGGCGGTCAGTCAATCCATTTGTAAGCGTATGAGGGGAATTTATTACGCCGCTGGTATTCATCCGTGGTGGATTAAAACCCGTAAGCTTGAATTGCAGGGGGATTGGCGTGAGTTTGCCGGAAAGGAAATGGCGATTCACCTGGAAAGCAAAAATTGTGTGGCTGTTGGTGAGTGTGGTCTGGATAAGGTTATTGATACTGATTTTGAGTTGCAAAAAGACGTATTCTTATGGCATTTGCAACAAGCAGAAGCCTTGAATTTACCGGTAATCATTCATTGTCGTAAAGCGCACAACGAAATTTTACAGATGTTAAAACCCTTTCCTCGGTTAAAGGGTGTGGTGCATGCTTTTAGCGGAAGTATTGAACTTGCGGAACAGTATTGGTCACGCGGGTTTCGCATTGGTGTTGGAGGTACCATTACGTATGCGCGAGCACAAAAAACTCGGCAAACTGTCCGTCAGGTTCCGTTAGAGTGGGTGTTGCTGGAAACAGATGCGCCCGATATGCCGATCAGCGGCGAGCAAGGCAAGCCAAACACGCCTCTGCGTCTCAATCAAATTGCACAATGCCTGGCGGCATTGCGAGTGGGGAGTGATTCTCTAGAGGAATTCGAGCAAACGCTGGAAGAGGTTGCGAGGCATACTTCAAATAATTTCAAAGCCTTGTTTGTGCCCGCTTAAATCCCTTCTTTTTCTAAAAAGCGCTCAATAGCTTTTGCTGCCGCAACAAAGCCAAACGTGCCCGTCACCATAGTGGAAGAGCCCATGCCTCCCGCGCAATCGAGTTTGACGCCCTGATTACTGAAAGATTTATCCATGCACACGGAGCCATCTGGTTTCGGGTATTTCATCTGTTCTGTTGAAAATACTGCATCAATTCGAAACTTTCGATTGTCGTCCCTGGAAAAATTATGGTGGCGGTACAGTTGGGTGCGAACCTTTGCCAGCATTGGGTCGGATATTGTTTTGCCTAAATCTGCACTGATGACTTGGCGGGGATCTCGTTTTCCGCCGCTGGAACCCACTACAATCAGACGAGTTTTTATAGCGCTGCAATAGGCAACCAGCCGCGCTTTCATATGGGCCGAGTCAATCGCATCGATGACAACATCCTGCTGCGGACCAATAAGTGTTGTCATATTGTCTTTTGTTAAAAAGTCTTCAATCGTATTAATCTTTAACTCAGGATTAATGTCGAGCAAACGTTCACTCATGATGTGATTTTTGGACTTACCCACGAGCGAGTTGGTGGTGTGTAACTGACGATTAGTATTGGTAATACAGATTTCGTCGAGTTCAATCAGGGTTAGCTGGCCAATGCCGCTTCTGGCAAGTGATTCTGCTACCCATGTTCCTACCCCGCCAAGTCCGACAACCACAAAATGAGCCTGTGATAATTTTTCCAGGGCGAGGTTGCCATAGAGTCGTGCAATACCGCCGAATCGATATAGGTAGCTTTCACTTAACATGGATTAACACTGCATAAAAAGGGGGGTTGATGGAAAAGGGCGTTTTTTAACGTAGTCTGAAGGAAAATTCAACTTGCTGTTAGTTGTTAAATGCGATGAGAGGAATAAATAAGCGGGATCAGATGCATGATCAGATACATATAAAAGACATTACATCGCGGGCAGGCACATCGTTACAAACCAGCGCGATGCAATGTCAGTTGGGCGTTCAATGCATTAATACATATGTTGCCCGCCATTAATGGACAGCGTTGAACCGGTGACAAACCCTGCGTCGTCTGCGACCAGAAATAAAACACCGCGGGCAATCTCGTCGGCTTCGCCCAAACGGCCAACAGGAATACGAGCCACAATTTTTTCCAGTACTTTTTCCGGTACCGCACGCACCATGTCAGTGGCGATATACCCTGGCGCAATGGCGTTTACGGTAATCCCTTTGGGAGCGCCTTCCTGAGCCAGGGCTTTAGTAAAGCCATGGATACCCGATTTGGCAGCGGCATAATTGACCTGGCCATATTGGCCCGCCTGTCCGTTGATGGAGCCGATATTGACGATACGTCCAAATCCGAGTTCGCGCATACTGTCGAAGACATTGCGGCACATGTTAAAGCAGGAGCTTAAGTTGGTGTCGATCACTTTCTGCCAGTTATCGGGCGTCATTTTGTGGATGGTCCCATCCCGAGTAATCCCGGCATTGTTCACCAGTACCTCGATTGCGCCTACGTCACTTGTGATTTGTTTGACGGCTTCCGCGCATGCAGCAAAATCGGAAACATCAAACTTATATACGGGAATTCCGTGTTTTTCTTTGAATGCCTGTGCAGCTTCATCGTTGCCAGCGTAATTTGCTACAACGGTGTACCCAGCTTCTTTGAGTTTTAAGGAAATGGCTTCACCGATACCTCGGGTGCCACCTGTGACAAGGGCGACTCTGCTCATGGATCTCTCCTAATGATGATGGGTGTTCACAGTTAAATCTCGTTTTATGACCATTGTTATTGTGTTAGTCAGTTGAGATGGCGGGGCTGTCCTGTACCATTCAGAAATTGCGCTTTGCTGCGAGTTTCCGTTCCAGCTCTGTTACAATCATTTTTCTGATTTTTTGGCTCAGGCAACGCGGGTCACCAGCATGAATATCGATATTAACGTATTTTCATGACGGTTTGAGCCTGTATCATAAAAATTGACGTTTAAATTCAATAAGAGTTTCTCTTCTATTCCGAAATGAGAGGCTTTTAACACTCAACTTTATTGGCAACAGAACACAGGGCCGCACGCTTAACTTCTTTCTGGCGTTAACTGTGTGCGCTCATTGTAGTGACAGGAAATGAAAACATGAACCCGAATATTCAAGACATAACACCCGAAAACGCCCAGGCTTTGCTGATAGAAGAGTCATTTCAACGGCCTGTATTGGTAGATTTTTGGGCGGATTGGTGTGGTCCGTGTAAGTCTTTAATGCCGGTCTTGGAAAAGTTGGCCGCCGAGTTTCAAGGCCAGTTTTTGTTGGCCAAAGTGAATGCTGATGAGCAGCAGATGATTGCCTCTCAGTTTGGCGTGCGCAGCCTTCCAACAGTTTATCTGATAAAAGATGGGCAGCCTGTAGATGGTTTCAGCGGAGCGCAGCCAGAGCAGCAAATTCGAGAGTTGTTACAAAAGTATTTGCCTAGCCCGGCTGAGTTAGCGCTGAAAGAAGTGGAGCCTTTACTGGCAGCAGAAAACTATGCAGAGGCGTATCCTGCATTAAAACAGGCGTATGAGGATTCATCTCAAGCCGCTGCTATCGCCTTGCCGCTGGCCCAGTGTTTGATTCATCTTAAGCGTTATGACGAAGCGGAAGGGGTTTTAAAGGGAGTGAAAATGGTGGACCAGGATGCGTTATACGAGCAGTGTGTGGCGCAGTTGGATTTAGCGCGCACAGCGGAAAAAAGCCCGGAAATTACAGCGTTGGAAGCGGAGTTGAAGCAGGCTCCTGACGATAAAGCGATTCAATTGAAGTTGGCAGTGCAATACAGCCAACATGAATATCATGCGGACGCTTTGGCGATGTTATATAGCATCATAAGTCGCGACTTGAATTTCGCTGATGGGGAAGCGAAAAAGACCTATCTGGACATTCTGGCGAGCCTTGGCAAGAGTGATCCGGCAGCGGTGGAATATCAGCGAAAACTCTACACACTGTTGTACTAGCGTTGCCGGCTGAGGGCATGATTAAAGCCCTCAGTCTTTTCTTGAAAACGTCTAGGATATGCGCCTCTTCGATGGCATAATAGCGCCCCTTTTACGCTCAGATGACGGAAAAGTTCTCAGTAAAGCGTGTAAATTGCCGGAAAACTCCAGCAAAACGCGTCTACATTACTGCAATTCGCACAATATTCATTCGTTCTTAGCATCGAGGCAGCGAACCCGGTGCATCTGCAATTTTGAGGATGGCCATGCAACCCCAAGTTAAACCGCAAAATCCGAATTTTTCTTCAGGTCCATGTAGTAAGCGTCCAGGCTACGATGTCAGTAAGCTTGAGCTGGAAACGCTGGGGCGTTCACATCGATCTTCTATTGGTAAAGTTGCCCTGGGGCGAGCGTGTAGTGAAACGGCAGAAATTCTAGGCTTGCCTGAAGGCTATCGTGTCGGCGTCGTACCAGCATCCGATACCGGTGCTATGGAAATGGCTATGTGGTCGCTTCTGGGAGCTCGCGGTGTCGACATTCTTGCGTGGGAGTCTTTCGGTAGCGGTTGGGTGACGGATATCACCAAACAACTGAAGCTTGAAAATGTTCGGGCAACGGTAGCGGATTATGGCAAGTTGCCAGATTTGTCTGCTGTAGATTTTAACAATGATGTGGTCTTTACCTGGAACGGTACAACTTCCGGAGTGAAGGTCCCCAATGGTGACTGGATTGCAGATGATCGCGAAGGTTTAACGATCTGCGATGCGACGTCAGCCGTTTTCGCCATGGATATGTCCTGGGAAAAACTGGACGTTGTGACGTATAGCTGGCAAAAAGTTCTCGGTGGAGAAGGGGCTCACGGGATGTTGATTTTGAGTCCGCGAGCGGTAGCCCGTTTAGAGAGCTACACACCTCCCTGGCCCATGCCCAAAATTTTCCGTATGACCAAAGGCGGCAAATTGATTGAAGGTATTTTCCGTGGCGAAACCATCAATACTCCTTCTATGTTGTGCGTTGCAGATTATCTGGACGGTCTGAGCTGGATCAAAAGTATCGGCGGTCTTGCCAAGGCCATTGAAAAATCTGAGCAAAACCTGGCGATAGTACAGAATTTTGTTGCTCAAAATGATTGGATAGATTTTCTCGCAGAAGTACCGGAAACACTTTCCAACACCAGTATTTGCTTAACATTGAAAGCCGATGAGGCCCAGGTGAAGGCGATGGTGAAACTGTTAGCCGATGAAGGTGTTGCCTACGACATTGGTGCCTATCGCGATGCACCTGCGGGAATTCGTATCTGGGGTGGAGCAACGGTTGAAGCTGCCGACCTGGAAGCACTAATGCCTTGGATGAGTTGGGCTTACGAGCAAGTAACCCAGGCATAAAAAATTGTTAGCCGCTAACCAAAAAAGCGAAACCAGCCAAAAGCCTAAGTAGCCAAACAAAGAGCCACACACACTCAAGTGGCTCGTCCTCTGGTGGCAAATGCGAACAATCGCATACAACAATTAAAAATCCGCGCTTATTGCGTGAGAAAATTAATGAAGAAAGAATAAGGGCTATGAGTGATGTTTAACATTCGAACCTACAACAAGATTTCAGACAAAGGCCTCAGCCGTTTCACGCCAGCGCAATACGCGGTGGGTGAAGATGTCGGCCAGCCTGATGCAATTGTATTGCGCAGCCACAAACTGCATGGCGAAGTATTGCCAGAATCCGTATTAGCAGTTGCCCGTGCCGGAGCTGGTACCAATAACGTCCCGGTAGAAGAATATACGGGCAAAGGCATTGTGGTGTTTAACACCCCGGGCGCTAATGCAAACGCAGTAAAAGAACTGGTGCTGGCAGGTATGCTGCTAAGTTCGCGCGGCATTCTTCAGGGGCGTGATTATGTCTCCACGCTGGGTCACATGACCGATGCTGGAGAAATGTCCAAACTCCTGGAAAAAGAAAAAAAGCGCTTTGCCGGTAGTGAACTCTATGGCAAAAAACTGGGGATAGTTGGACTCGGTGCAATCGGCTCAATGGTGGCCAATGTTGCGCTTGCGCTGGGTATGGAAGTGCTTGGTTTTGACCCGGCGTTATCCGTAGAAGCTGCTTGGCGCCTGTCCAGTCAGGTGCGAAAAATGGATAGCCTGGAAGCCTTGTTGAGCGAGGTGGACTACCTGTCATTGCATGTACCTGCGATACCGCCGACTATCAAAATGATTAATGCGGAGCGTCTGGCGCTAATGAAGCCTGATGCGGCCATATTAAACTTCGCACGGGACGGGATTGTTGACCCGGAAGCGATTGTTGACGCATTAAACGCGGGGCAATTGCGCCAGTATATTTGTGACTTCCCCGAGCCATGCCTGATCGGTCATGAGAAGGTGATTGCGGTTCCTCACATTGGTGCCAGTACTGCTGAAGCCGAAGAGAACTGTGCGGTAATGGCGGTTGATCAGGTGCGCGACTATCTGGAAAACGGCAATATTAAAAATTCAGTAAACTTCCCTGAGACGGCGCTTTCGCGAGGTGAGGGAACCTGTCGGATTACATTTACCAACCAGAATGTGGCGGGTGTTCTTGGGCATGTCTTATCCGTGTTCGCCGACAACAATGTCAATGTGATAGATATGGTGAATAAAAGTCGCAATGATGTTGCTTACAATATTTTAGATGTGGCCGAGCGTCCGAGTGAGGATGTGATTGGTCTGATAAAAAATGTCGAGCACGTAATTTCATTGCGAGTAATCTAATTTTTTAAAGTTTTTTAGGTTAAAGAACGCGTGGGCCTTGCAAACTTAAAATAAGTTGCGATAATGCCCACCCTCCTGATCGAGCAGATCAGGATTTGCAATGGTGGCCCAATTGGTCCTCTCGCAACGATTCGCTGTGAACCCCGCCAGGCCCGGAAGGGAGCAACGGTAGCAGTTTGATCGTGTGCCGGGATGTGGCTGGTTGGGTCATCTCCAGTAAGCTTCCTTTCATTGCCCGATTCAATAATCCTTATCAACGGCCTATTTCAATAACCCATATCAATTATCGTTTCCGGTCTAAATTTAAGCATGGACAGTCGGATGCGCATAATTTTGCATATTAAGCCGATCTTAAGTTCTAACAAGCCCTACGATGGCGCCCCTGATATGCGCTATAATCGCCTCTTTTTCGATACTACGAATTTTTCTAACTACAACATATTGGTTTTCAATGAGCTACCAAGTACTCGCACGAAAGTGGCGCCCACGAATTTTCCGCGAAATGGTGGGCCAGGAACATGTACTCAAGGCACTGATTAATGCGCTGGATCACAAGCGCTTACATCACGCCTATTTGTTCACGGGTACCAGGGGGGTGGGGAAAACGACCATCGCTCGTATCTTGGCCAAATGCCTGAACTGCGAAACAGGTGTAAGTTCGGAACCCTGTGGTAAATGTTCAGCCTGCATCGAAATCAGTGAAGGTCGCTTTGTTGACCTGATCGAAGTGGATGCGGCGTCGCGCACAAAGGTCGAAGACACGAGAGAATTGTTGGACAACGTACAATATGCTCCCACCCGCGGCCGCTATAAAATCTATCTGATCGATGAAGTCCACATGCTTTCCAATCACAGCTTTAACGCCTTGTTAAAGACCTTGGAAGAGCCGCCTGAGCATGTGAAATTTTTGCTTGCCACCACCGATCCGCAAAAACTTCCCGTCACCATTCTCTCTCGTTGCCTGCAGTTCAATCTGAAAAACATGAGCCCCGAGCGCATTGTGGGACACTTGCAGTTTATTCTGGAAAAAGAAGTCATCCCGTTTGAAGAGCCCGCGCTGTGGCAATTGGCGCGATCTGCGGATGGCAGTATGCGCGATGCATTAAGCCTTACAGACCAGGCTATTTCTTTTGGCGGCGGCAAAGTTGTAGAAACCGATGTTGCGGCCATGCTGGGAACTATCGACCATGTACTGATTCAAAATATTATGCAGGCTTTAATCAGTGGGAATGGTCAGGCAATTTTGCAGGGGATTGCCAAGTTTGCCGAACACGCTCCAGATTTTAATGCGGCACTGGCTGATCTTTTAACGCTATTGCACCGTATTGCCATCGCTCAGGCGTTACCTGAAGCGTTGGATAACAGCTATGGTGATCGCAAGCAGATTCTTGAATTTGCAACACAGTTGGCGCCAGAGGACGTGCAGTTGTTTTATCAGACAGCGCTAATCGGGCGACGGGATTTGCCGCTGGCGTCCGATCCGCGCAGTGGTTTTGAAATGACGCTCCTGCGCATGCTGGCGTTTAAACCGCAAGGCGTGGTGAATGTGCCCACCAAAAAATTAACGGCGGCAGAACAGTCCGCTTCTGCCAATAGCAGTGCCGGGCCGGCGGAGGGCCATGCCAGCGAAAAAAAGCCACAAGCGAGTCTGACTAGTGCCGCAGAAGCGGTAGATGCTTCGCCGCCGCGGGAAGCTCACGCGAGTGAACCTTATCCGGCTGCCGAAAGGGACAAAAGCGACAGCGGCGATACAGATGTACCCTGGGCAGATGAACCCTGGAGTGAAAACCCTGCTGCACCGCCGCCAGAGCAACCCGTGGAAGAAAACCGGGAGACCAATCCGGCCGTACACAGCCAAGCAAACGGTCAAGTAAAAAGCCAGGCAGAAAAAGCGTTTGAGCCACCGCGAATTAATATAGATGCATTGGCCAGTGATCAACCGAGTGAGCGCGCAACAAACGATATCAAGGCGGAATTGAAGCAGCAGGTTAAAGCCATTGTTGGCAAAGAAGGGTTGACCGCTGCGCCCAGGCATCAGCCTGCGACACCCGCCGGACAAAATGTTTCCGAGGCGAGTGCTGCAGCCGTAACAAGTGCGCAGACATCAGGTGAGCATGCATCAGGCGCGCAGAAATCAAGAACTCAGTACGATATTGCGCAGAGAATAAGTCTGGACGCCTTGAATTCGGAAAAATGGATACCCGTGTATGCCCAGTTGGAGATCCGAGGCATTATGCAAAGCACCGTATCTAACTGCGTTCTGATCGGTGTCGAGGGGAATCAGTTACAGTTCTTGCTGGATGAAGACAAAGCGAGTCTGTTCGACCCTTCGCACACCCAGCGTCTATCGGATTTATTGTCGGACTACTTTGGCCAGTCAATAAAAGCTGACATACAGTTAAGTGCAATACCTGAGCATATGGAAACACCGGCGCGTTATGATGAGCGCATTAAAGCGGAAAGACGTGTGCAGGCGATTGAGACACTAAAAAACAACGAAGTTATTCAGGCCCTGGAAAGAGAATTTGATGGGCAACTGATTGAAGAATCTGTCAAATTTTAACTTTACTGGGATTGCTTCAGTAAACAACACGTTCGGAGAAAGAGGGTAGAGTCATGATGAAAGGTCTTGGTGACATGATGAAGCAAGCACAGGAAATGCAAGCCAAAATGGCGGAAATGCAGGAACAGTTAGCCAATAAAGAAGTTGAAGGTGCAGCGGGAGCGGGGCTGGTTAAAGTGATTATGACCGGCCGTCACGATGTGAAAAAAGTAGAAATAGATGCGAGTTTAATGAGCGAAGACAAGTCCATGCTGGAAGATTTACTGGCCGCTGCCGTAAACGATGCGGTGCGTCGCGTGGAAGAAGCAAACAAAGACTCGATTTCGGAATTAACCGGTGGTTTCCAAATGCCACCAGGATTTAAAATGCCGTTTTAATGTTGTAGTAGTAGCCGGTTACGTTATATGTTTTCACCGCTGATTGACCAATTGATTGTCGCTTTGCGCCGGCTTCCAAGTGTAGGTCCAAAAACTGCGCAGCGCATGGCCTTGCACTTATTAGAGCGAGATCGTCAAGGGGCTGAAAACCTCGCACATGCCCTGTTGAAAGCCGTTGAATCTGTTGGGCAATGCCAGTCCTGCCGCAATCTTACCGAGCAGGAGCAATGTAATATATGCAAGAACCCTCGGCGCGACCAAAGCCTGCTATGTATCGTTGAAACGCCGGCTGATGTGATTGCCTTGGAGCAGTCCGGGCAATTCAGCGGCACCTACTTTGTCCTGTTTGGCCATCTTTCTCCAATAGACGGGGTAGGCCCGAAAGAGATCGGCATCGATTTACTGGAAAGACGACTGGATCAGGAAGATATTAAAGAATTAATTATTGCCACGAACCCTACCATGGAAGGCGAAGCTACAGCCCACTATATTGGAGAGAGAGCCAAATCGCGGAATGTGCGCGTCACTCGAATTGCACACGGCGTACCTTTAGGCGGTGAGCTTGAATATATTGATGGCGGCACGCTGGCCCACGCGCTTAACAGTCGCCGTGAAATTTAGCGTGTTGTTCGGTCGTATCAGGTAGAAAATACAATCAGGAAAACCAGCATTGGATGTTGCATGTCACAAGATTTAGTTAAGCAGGAAATACATTGGATCGAAACTAACGCACAGTTGGAGCGTGTTTGCGATGTCTGGCAGGACGAAAAGTTGCTGGCAATCGATACGGAATTTATGCGATCCCAAACCTATTACCCAATCCCAGGGTTAATCCAGGTTAACGATGGCAAAAGTAATTATTTAATCGATCCCACCAAAATTGATGATTTTTTTCCGCTGACCGACATTTTTGAAAATGACAGCATTTTAAAAGTCCTGCACTCCTGCTCCGAAGACCTGGAAGTCTTTCACCACGGGTTTGCCTGTCTGCCCAAATCCCTGCTGGATACACAATTAGCCGCAGCACTGTCTGGATACGCCTTTTCTCTTGGATTTGCTAATCTGGTTCGAGAAGTGCTGGACGTAGACCTGCCCAAAGGGGAAACCCGCTCCGACTGGCTGCAGCGGCCTTTGAGCGTTGCGCAGGTGCAATACGCGGCAATGGACGTGGAATATTTGTATGCTGTGGCCATTAAGCTGATTAGCCAATTGACCGAACATGGCCGTTTAGAGTGGGCGATGGAAGACAGTAAGGCATTGATTACGCATTATTATGAAAACCAGAACTGCGACAATAGCTATCTGCGTTTTAAATCCGCTTGGAAGTTAAGCTCAAGACAGCTGGCGGTATTGCAGACCTTGTGTCGCTGGCGCGAAGACAAAGCGCAGGATAAAAATTTACCGAGAAATCGCATTATCAAAGAGCCGGCGTTAATGACAATAGCGCAGCGCAATATTACGACACTGGACAAACTGCGACATGTCGAGGGGGTGTCCGAACGTATGGTGCGAGAGAATGGCGTTCAGCTAATGCAACTGGTTGCGAAAGCGAATGATCTGCCGGCTGAAAAACTTCCGCCAAAACTGCCGAAACCACTCAGTGCCGCAGAGCGCGAATTACTGCAATCGTTGAAAGACAAAGTGTCGCAGATCGCCGGCCAGTTGAATGTCCCGGTGGAGTCTTTGGTAAAGAAAAAAGATTATGAGCAGCTCATTAACAGTGCCAAGCAGGGTCAGATGATACCGCCTGTGCATTTTGATGGCTGGCGTAAAGATGTTGTAGCCAGCGAATTGGAAAAACTCGTGACCGCTCACTATTCAGCGGGAACCACTGACTGAAATCCGCAGTAAACCCAAGCAAGCCATAAAGTTTTTGAAAAAGGTAAGCCCTATGCAACTTATTACCCAGATATACCGTAGTACTAAGAAAGAAGGTGCTTACCTTTACACGATACTCGGCTCCAATGTGAACGAACTGCCAGAGGCACTATTGAAGCAGCTTGGCAAATTGGAGCCTGCCATGGTCTTAAAGCTGAACGAAGATCGTAAGCTGGCACAGGCGGATGTGAAAAAGGTCATTCACAGCTTGCAGGAGAACGGTTATTACCTGCAATTGCCGCCCCTGCAGGAAGCTTCCTACATGCAGCAGATCGAAAACAGCAAACTGACCAGTCGTACGTTGTAAAAGGTAAATTGACGATGAGTGCCGCCCAGCCGTTTTGGATCAGTAAATCGCTGCAGGAAATGAGCGAAAGCGAATGGGAGGCCGTGTGTGATGGCTGTGGCCTGTGTTGTCTGAATAAGCTGGAAGACGAAGATACCGGTGAGGTCTATTACACCGATGTCGCCTGTCGTTTGCTGGACTTGCAATCGTGTCGCTGTCAGGACTATCGACATCGACTAGAACAGGTTCCGGGTTGTTTGTCGCTCTCCTATGACAATATGGAAGACGTAGACTGGCTGCCCGAAACGTGTGGCTATCGTTTATTAGCTGAAGGTAAGCCTTTGTTTGATTGGCATCCCCTGGTGTCTGGTCGTGAGGATTCTGTTCATCATGCCGGAATTTCAGTGCAAGGGCGATGCATAAGTGAAACATCTGTTTCTGAAGAAGAAATAGAGGAACGAATTGTGTATTGGGTTTCCTGACCCAATTGCCAACAGCTATAAATAGGGCTTACATATGCGCGCATTAATTAACGTACTTTACCTCGTCTTAATTTTTTCTCTGGCCGGTTGCGGCCAGCTTATCCAGCCCAGCTTGAAACATGATCTGGTAGAAATAAAACCAGGTAATTACAGTCTTGATAAACAACACACCAGTATTTTATTTAAAGTGAACCACATGGGGCTCTCGACCTTTGTCGGACGCTTTAATGAGTTTGATGCAAGCCTGGAATATAACGCTGATGATATTACCCAATCGCGCTTGCAGGCGGTTATAGAAATGCGCAGCGTGGATGTGAATAACGAAAAGTTTGAGCGGGCGCTGACGGGGAAATTCTGGTTCAATACCGAAGCCTATCCTCAGGCGAGTTTCACGACGCAATCCGCTGAGCGCATAAGCGACACACAAGTAAAATTTACCGGCTTACTAACATTCTTAGGTGAACAAAAGCCCATTGATTTAATGGTGACATTTAATGGTGCTGGCAATAACATGCTCACCAGAAAATACACGCTGGGATTCTCGGCCCACACCACGTTTAACCGCTCCGAATTTGGTTTGGACCAGTATATTCCTGCCGTGGGCGATGCCATCAGCATCGAAGTGCATGCCGAATTCCAACGCAACTGATTTCCCTTCTGAAACACGCAAGGTAACATTGTGGACAAAGTAGAAGACCTTGAAACGCGTATGGCGTTTCAGGAAGATTTAATTGAAACGTTAAGCAAACAAATTGCTGAGCAGCAACGTGATATCACAATGCTGCAGGTACAACTGCAACATCTACATGGCAAGTTCAAACATCTCTCGGAAGAATTTGAGTCTCAGGGGCAAATGGACGATAAGCCGCCACCGCACTATTGAAATACGTAATGCAAAAATACGCACGAATCGTTGATAGCGGGTTGTTATTCGCTTAATTGGTTAGGCGCCAGCCGTTGGGAGTTCTGGCGCCTTGACAGGGCGTTTAAAGATAAGTGAATAGCCAAATGGGCTAACAGCACAAACAATAAAACTAAAACAATAAAACAAAAAGCCAGCTGCCCTTAATGCCTTTCTTGTAGAGCCTGAATGCGAACCTCCAGTGGTGGGTGCGTCGCAAAAGCTTTCATCACTTGTTGTGAAAAACCAGATGAAATACCGAAAGCTTTAAATGTGTCTGGCATATGATTGGGGATCTGCATTTGTGAGTCCTGCTGCAAGCGACGTAAGGCTGCAATCATCGAGGGTTTGTCTGCCAGTTCTGCACCTGCAATGTCCGCACGAAATTCCCGGTATCTCGAGAACCAAGCGACGATCATATTGGCCAAAAACGCTAAAATAAATTCAGAAATCATCGTGGCAATAAAATATCCCATACCGTGACCGCGCTCGTTTTTCAGGATAACACGATCAACCGTGTGGCCGATGACACGCGCAAAAAACATAACAAAGGTATTAATAATCCCCTGAATGAGAGAGAGCGTTACCATATCACCATTGGCAACGTGACCAATTTCATGGCCAAGCACCGCTCGAATTTCATTTTTTTGAAACCGTTGTAATAAGCCCTGGCTAACTGCCACCAGCGCGTCATTTTTATTCCATCCAGTGGCAAACGCATTGGCTTCCGGTGCAGGGAAAATACCAACTTCCGGCATTTTAATGCCGGCTTTATCTGAAAGCTCGCGCACGGTTTCCATGAGCCAGCGTTCATCCGGTGTACGAGGCGTACTGATAATATGAGTGTTCGTAGTCCGTTTTGCCATCCACTTGGAGATGAATAGCGATACCAGGGAACCGGCGAAGCCAAAAACTGCACAGAAAATTAGCAGATTGACAACATCAAGCCCGGAACCTGACTGGTCCAGATAGCTGCCGACCCCAAGTAAATTCAACGTAATGCTGGCCACCACAATGATGGCAAAGTTGGTCATTAAAAACAGGCCGATACGTTTCATTTAAGCATTTCCTCAACAGGGTTTGGTAAAAGAGATTCTCGCCGCTCAGGCTGGAAGTCTTCTTAGATATGTTGTTTAACTACAAAGTTTCAATGGTCAGCGTTACAAAATTATTGAGAACTGGGGTAGAATAGCCCGCACTTGATGATGTTGAGAATCTGATGTTTACGCAAGAAGAATACTATTGGGCCTGGGGCGTTTATCTGGGAGCGTTCGTAGTGTGTTTGTTCGCATGGTGGATGCTTTCTGCGAATATTAAATGGCGCGCTGTTCGACATATTTCTCGTATTGTTCTCGCCGTATTTTTCATATTTCCCTGGTTTACCGAGCAGGGCAGTGACTATCTTTCACCTGCCTGGCTGGTCAGCGGAATAGAAGGGGCATTTGAAGGGAAAGACGCCTTCTGGCGCGCTGGTAAGCCTCTGCTGCTAACTTCCCTAGTCACGCTGGTTCTGACTTCACTGCTCTATACCCTGCTGTGGTGGCGTGGAAGCCAGCCGCAAGAGCGACAAGAGCCTACGTTTACCGGCGAGCTGGACTAATCCGCTCGCCATCTGCTTGTTGTTACCGGCTTTAACACAGGGCAACCCTGTTTTAACTCCTTCGCCCGCTCTCACTGCTTAAGGTGATCCCCCCAAAATTTCTCTCTCTTTCGCACGGTCCGCTTTACCGTATGGCTTCCCCACGGTTGTGCGCATTTGTCGGGGTTTCCTGGCACTTCGGTAGCGACCCCAGTCTTTTTTGGTTGAAAATTGCTCAGTTTTGAAGGCCCCGGCTTGCTGTTATACGCCGGTGATTCAGAGTATTTAGCAGCGAAAACAGGATGTTACTGCTATAACTAGGTAATAAATAAAACTTTTTATCGCAATGTAATCAATGCCTCAGATTCTTGCATCCATTTCTCCTACACATGTGCGTCGTACAGGCGAACCCGTTGAATTTTCAATTTTTATGATGCTACGTAACTACATAATAAAAGGCTTTGTCTTTATTTCACTGGTGAGTGTTATGGCGTTGGTGTCTGCTCAGGACAGCCCGTCAAAAGTTGTATCAGCGAAAGCTCCTGATGTACGGCTGGTGATTGATGTTTCCGGTAGTATGAAACGCAATGATCCTAATAACTTGCGTCGTCCGGCGATTGAGCTGCTCGTGCAATTACTGCCGGAACAAAGTAAAGCAGGGGTTTGGACTTTTGGTAAATGGGTCAATATGTTGGTCCCGCATAAGGACGTCAGCGACTTGTGGCGAGAAGGCGCCGTGAGCAAATCCGGGGAGATCAATTCTGTCGGGTTGTTTACCAATATCGGCGAAGCGTTGGAAAAAGCTTCCTATGATGCAGCCAGTGCCGATGACAAATTTCGCACGAGTATCATTCTTTTAACCGATGGAATGGTGGATATTGATAAAGACCCTGCAGCCAATAAAAAGGAATGGCGCAGGATCGTTGATGAAGTGCTGCCTAAATTAAAAGACGCTGGCATTACCGTTCACACTATCGCGCTCTCCGACAATGCGGACACCAATCTTCTCAATAAACTTTCTCTGTCTACCGATGGCATTGCGGCCGTTGCAAAGTCTGCGGAAGATCTAATGAAGATTTTTTTGAAAGCGTTCGATGTAGCGGCTCCCGCGGAACAGGTTCCGTTATCCGATGAAGGTTTTGTTATTGATTCAAGTGTCGAAGAATTTACGGCATTAATTTTTCGTAAAAACCCAGATGAGCAAACGCAATTAATTGGCCCGGATGAAGAGAAATTAACTGCTGCATCCAACTCTAAATATGTCAATTGGCACCGTGCTGACCGCTACGATTTAATTACCGTCAAACAACCTTTAGAAGGGCAGTGGCTTGTCAAAGCAGATATGGACCCTGAAAGCCGTATTACGGTAGTGAGTAACTTAAACCTGCGTGTTCGTGAATTACCGATTAATGCCTATATTGATCATCAACTGGATGTCAGCTTTTTATTGCAGGAAGATGGTAAAACAGTAACCAGCCCAGAGTTTTTATCCCTAATGGATACGTCCCTGCGATTAATGGCTGGTAATGATGAATTTAGCCTGAAAGAGTTTTGGACACAAAATGTGCCTGGTACTGATCCACCTGCAAGCGGAGTTTATACCGTTGCACTCCCGCAATTTGAAAAAGAGGGAATATATCAATTGGTGGTGGAGCTGGATGGAAAAAGTTTTGTACGAGAATTCGCTCACCAGTTTCACGTTCGCCAGCCTTTTGGAGCAGAAGTAAAGCAGCGATTTGTGGATGGCCGGTTGGAGTATATTTTAACGGCGCAAGCTTATAGTGGCGACATAGCGATAGACAATACGCAGGTGGTGGCAACAGTCATGACCCCTGACCGACGCAAAAAAATATATTCGCTTCAAGCGACGGATGTTGATACCTGGGAGACGAAGCTGCAACCGGATTATGAAGGCGAATATATTGCGAAAATAAAAATTCGCGGTCACCATCTTTCAGGTGAACCCTTCAGCGCAGAGTTGGAGGATGTGCGTTTCAACTATTCGCTTGATGCAGGGTTTGTGGAAGAAAAAGAACCATTTTTTGAAGAAAGTCCTTCACCAGAACCCACGCCAACGCCTGAGCAGACCGTTGCCGCCACGCCTGAACCAACGCCTGAACCTGAGTCTGAACTTGAGCCCAGTGCAACTCCAGAGCCTGAAAGCACAGGAGGTTTTCAATCCATACTTATTTATGGCGGATTGATTCTGGGGAATATTTTGTTGTTTGGTCTAGGGTTTTTGGCGTTCAGAAAAGTCTTGGGTCCCAAGAATCGTGATGAAGAAATTCTGGATGAATTCTCTGAAGAAAAAATTGCCGAGCAACTGGCCGAGGAACCAGCACCAGAAGTGGTGGAAATTCCTCAAATGGAAGAAATTGAAGAAGAACCTCCCATGGAAGACTTAGAACCCATCGACGATGAGCCTGAACCTGAAGTCGAGCCATTAGAACAGGAGCCCGAACCGGAAGTGTTTGCCAATGAAGACGATGCTGGCGAATCGGATTTAGAGTCTGATCTGAACGCCTTGCTCGGCGATGGTGATGCCGAAGAGCCGCCGGAGGATTCGCCGATGGAAAGTGGCGGAGCAGAAGTCTTTGAAGAATCCGCAATGGACGAGCTTGATGACTTGGACGCAATGGCAATGGAAAGCGAGGATGAAGCCGAATCGGAAGCGCTTCAGGAAATGAGTGAGGAAGACGAAGAAGAGGATATGGTCTCGGCCATGCTAAAAGCGCAAGGCTTGGATTTGGCTGAAGATGAATTGGACGATGCCATTTCTTCTCTCATTGAAGACCTGGAAAATGACGACGATATCGGTGGTGATGACCTGGATGATGGCTACGATATTGACGATGACATTGATGACGACAAAGATAGGTAATGTGTAGTAGGTCATACGGAACCTGACATCTTAAAAAATCGGTTTCGATGTCACCTCACATTTCTTCTTTGATCAAAAAAATCAGGAACCCTCTACGAACGACACTAAGGCGTCGCATAAAAAAAATACCTTTAAAGTGAACGTGATACGATTGAAGTTAGTTTTTTCTTCAAGTTTTCTCGCAAGAAAAGTAGTACTGCCCGTTAATTGCTGATAGCGGACGCTATGGTGGCTACCTTTAACGTCTGGTAAGTGCCCTTTGCGGACATTACGGAAATTTTCAAAAAAGAAAAACTGACGCCAGAAAAAGCCATTGAAGCTGGCTCTTTTCCATCAAGTAAAATGGGTAAGATTTTTGAAGCTAAAAAAATTTAGCGGGTTGATGCAACTATCGGACGGTCATATTTCTTTCAGTCATCGCTGGAAGAGCACTTGAATACAGGCAGGGTAATAGAATCTTGCCGTTGGTTAAATACGCTACAGCTTGAGCAATTTATATTGAAATCAAAAATTGGCAGTAGGTTACCAGATAGCATGAAACGAAACCTAGAAAATCTTGATCGTCATAGATCACTTCGTAAGAACCTTTCAGTCAAACAATACGTGGATGCTTTTCATTTTTGGAGGGCGGAAGTGTCGGGGATCGATTATTTTCTATCTCCGGATAAGAAATTTGTAAATGCCATGCGACAAACAAAAAAAGTTCAGTTAGATTGCCATTCATTTTTTCCGAGCGAGTAATTACAAGAAATTGGAGTTTAAGAAAAAGAAAGCTTCGCCTACGCCGAAGACGTTTTCTACGATATTGGAGGTGATAGGCTGTATTAGTGAGCCTAACAAGAAATTCTACCGCCAGCTACGCTGGCTCCGAATCACAAACGCTGCACATTTGTTCGCGGTATATTGCGATATTAAGTTTCTCCAGGTGGAGGGTTCAGATTGAAAACTGGATTTTTCTATTCAAAAAATGAAATACCGTCTTATGAGTGCCCGTTGTGTCAGAATGGTACGATGTTGCCAGAGATAGAAGGCATGTTCGTACGTCAAACGGGAGAATCTATAGCTCTTTCGAAGTTGGATAAAAGTTGTTGGGAAGAATCCTTTCATACTGAATTGTTGCGAGTAGATATGTGTTGTTCCAATCAAGAATGTGGAGAAGTTGGTGTTTTGATTATGCTCGGAGAGCTATTTCCACCTGACGAGCATCAATCAGAAGCAGAGGTGTTTTTTCGGCCTATTTTCGTAACTCCTGCCCCATTATTTTTTAAGCTTGAAGATGAGTATCCGATAAGCATAAATAAAATAGCGAAAGAGGCATTTTCCCTATTCTGGTCAGACCCGGCTGCGTGCGGCAACAAAATACGAGTTGGCGTCGAGGTATTAATGAATGAACAGGGCATAGACAAAGAATGCAAGGACAAAAATGGTATTCCTCGCTTGAGTAAAAAAGGTCGTCCAAAGCCAATATCACTTCATAATCGAATAGAGGAATTCAAGAAGTTAGGAAGTACGAAATCTGTTTGTGCATCAGCACTTGAATCAATAAAGTGGCTGGGTAATGAGTCAAGTCATTCTAACAACGAAATAATCAAAGATGTTGTGTACAGGGCAATAATGGTCTTTGGAGCGGTGTTGGCACAACTTTACAAAAATACCCCCTTAGATAAGGAAGTAAACTATTCAATTAAAAATATAAATTTCTGGTATCACCCAGATGAGCAGAAAAAGTGGCCACAAACATAACAGGCCGCCGTACACCGACACGTACTGCTACGCTCGTTTTGTGTGTCGCTGCACGCTACTTTACAAAAATCGATCTCAGCAGTATGTGCGGGCGAGAGGGGCGTTAAATGATTGTGAATAAACCAGCACTTTGTGACGCAAATAAAGCCGTAGGAAAAGAGGTTCGCGACTTCATTGACAACGTGCCAAATGTAAAAGAGGAGTCAATTACCGATTACTTGGTGTGGAAGTGGGGGGAACTTGATAAGAGGTTTAGATACATCAAAACGAAAACCTTTACTCGACAAGAAGAAAACTCGACTACAGGCGCCGACTTTGAGATTGAATTATGGATTGTTAGCCGCTCCGGGTGCCTTCCACTGCTATTCCAAGCTAAGAAATTCATCAAAACTTACGACGGTTATGCGGGGAAGCTAAAATACCCAAAAAATACGAAGGCACAACTAAAAAAGCTGATTTCTTATGCGGCTTCACGCTCATTGTTACCCTTTTACGCGATCTATACCGGTTCAAATTCATTCCGCCCATTGTGCGGAGGTCGCGCTGACGTTGAAACGGGGATTTATATGATCGATGTTCAAACAATCGAATCAATAGCTGGTGGGACGCCTGGTAAAAAAGTTTCACTGAAGAACCTTATCGAGCGAAGCAATCCATTTCACTGCATGTTTTGCTGCCCTCTGGGCATAAATAACTCGTACATCTCAAATTATTTCGAATCCTATGTGGAAAGCCAATTGACCTGGCCTGTAGAAAAATTGCCGATATATGCCCGGAGAATTCTAAATTCGCAAGTTGATTCTGCTGAAAATAATGTCTTCATTTCAAGTGAAAATGATATTCCACCTGTTCGGTGTATTGGTGTCTATGATATTCGTTCCTTAGAATAAAAGGGGACAGATTTATTTTTTACGTTAATTTGTAGATTAAATATTTCTGTCCCCTTTCTTTTTAAAATCAAAATTTTACTTGAGATTGATTACCCTATAGGAAAAAACACGGCAGATCGGTGCTACCATCTGATGTAGTATTGGTAAATCAGATTCTCTCAGAACTTTGGGGGGCTGTCGGTGAGGTGCAAAACGAGATTAAGTCAAATTTAAAGGCTTTACTTTCTTAATATTACGAGATATATATTAAGGCCGCACAGGTTTCATCGGTTTATGCCGCGACATTCAAAAAAACTAGTCTACAACGGACTTTCGATATTGGCCGATGAGACGGATGAAGTTAATTGATTGGACTACAAGGGTAAAGTAATGGCTCAAGGAATAATAGCTGACAATTGGTCTTTGCAGGATATTTCTACTCTTTTTATTGAAGGGCTTGAGAATGACAAGGCTGGCGAAATCGTCCTGTCGGATGGCGCTCACTCATATCGGCCAATATCTAGTGCGATAATACAAACCGAAGCCTTGTTTGATTTTCTTACCGACTTGGTACTTCGTGATGAAATTCTGGTTGAAGAAAAATTTTCTTTTGCATGGGATGAAACAGATAGTCCTATTTCTAAAGCTCAAGCTATCGGCGTGGTGCGGAGTTACCCATTTCTATCCGAGCCGGAGAAAATATCTGGCCCTAGGGATAGAATTGTCGAGTACATGTGTTCTACTGATTCGTTAAGAATCGCCCATCAAGAAAACGTTGATCAGTGGGAAGCTACTCGTCAAACGCCACACCCTATACTGTCATCTACTTTATGGGGAGGGGCGGGCATGTGTGCGAGAAGTTTTGTCTACGAAAAAAGCTATACCCCTCACCCGCTAAGGAAGCGGCTATTTTTAAATTCTGGCTTCATGTTGCCTGCCGATGACGCTTTACATCAAGTAAACACTTTCTTAGAGGACAAAAAGGTATCTGTGACTAAGAAAATATTTGGGAATAATGCTCTTTTCTCTGGATACATAAATATTCCTGCGCTCCCTATTCGAATTATTCAAGAGTCGAATTCTGCCGATCAGCTCGTATCAACAGCGCTAGAACTAAGACGTGACTTTCAAGCTTTTCGTGACTGGCTAAAAATGTTTCAAAATGCAATGGCAGATGATGATACTGCTAGCCTATTAAAAATTAGAAAGCAGCTTGATTCTGTAAGCCAATATGTAGATAAAAAAATCGGTTTTGGCTCTTCAAACAATCCCGTAACAATGGAAGCAGGTATAGGTATTTTCAAAATTGCTATGCAAGCCAACCCTATAGAATACTTAAAGAACCAGTTCGGCATACGTGCAACGCTGAATAAGTTGATTTTTGGAGGCTCTGGAAAATCTGAAATACGAAAGTTCGTCACTATGTTTGGTGAGAGAGGCTCTAAGCTAGGCTATGAAATTGAGCGTTCATTTACGCAAAGCTAGAATGCCAGATGATAACCGAACGGATATAGTCATAATACTTAAACTTTATGTTTGCTCTTTGCTGAACAGAAGTCTGACTACCCATCAATCTTCTTTATGTGAAATAAACTGACTGTCAGACAAAGTTGCATCTCAATAAAATATTCATCAGAGCAAACCTAATCCAACACAACTAATGGTTTCAAATGGACATATGACTTTGGCATTTTGCCAGATAATCCGTCAGTGCCTGTCTCTGCCTGGCATCCAGCACTAAGCCAAAATAGGTGTTGCGCCAGAGTATATCCTCAACAGAGTTTACCCATTCATGTTGCACAAGGTAGTCGACTTCTCGAGCATATAAACCATGGCCAAAATGTTCTCCCATCGCTTCTATGTCCGTGCAGCCCTCTAAACCCGCTAGAAGTTCTTGTATCGCTGTTCCATAAGTGTGATACATACGCATCACATTTTTTTCATTGAGAAGCGGATACTTGTCCCAGAGAAAATGCTGAATCTCCAGTTCACTCAGGTGTGTGAGATCTTTCGAAAGCAGTGTGGGTGTTTGGCACGTTGGAGTGTTGTGGCGAAGGTCTTTTAACTGAGGAAAGTAAGTTTGCAGAATCGTCAAACTTTCTCGGGCTACTTTATTGCTCTGCGCAATGTTAGTACCGAAGATGCTCAGTACTGGCGCTAAACCTTTTGCATTGTTTAAATCCAGATAAGCTTCGTTGTAGGCATCACTGATACGGCCATTTATATCATCGAAGATGGATTCTGTATGCCATTCACAGCGTACTATATCGTCAACTGTTGTATTAAACGCTGTTGTGTTATTTAGTTCTTCAAGCACATTGTTGATGGCCAGTTGTTTCTCCATTGGCTGGTCGGATTCCACAATAATTGGTCCCACACATAAGGTGTTTTTGCTGGCGGAAAATACATAGGGAAGCGTTTTATTGTTGAGTTGTAGCATGAGCCCAAACGGCCATTGTTGCGGCTTGTTGATATACAGCCATGCGCATTGAATCACTTTGGACTGGCAGCGGGTTTTGACTTTCAGAATATCTTGCAGGACTGAGTCGATAGCACTTGAAGCGCAATTCACCAAGGCTTTTGCGTATAAGTATTTTTCATCGCCTTGTTGCTTATCGATCACGGTCAGTTGCCAGTTTTTTTCGCTGCGTACACCTTGTTTTACAAAGTGATAAGGGCGATCTTCCACACCCATCGCTATGGCTTCCTGAGCCGTTTTAATTAACAGCCGCTTTGCATGTACGGTAAATTCGTTGACGTGTTCCGGAAATACATTCTCTTGATTCAAGCCAATGAGGCGGTCGGCACTTAACTTATCCGGCTGTGAACTTGCCAAGCCAGTTTTACGTCCTTTTTTTTGTAAACTGCGGTAAGCGCGTATGCCAAACTTAACTCGACGAGCAGAACGAATAGCCCCGTTGTGAGAAATAAAAACAGGAATAGTGTGTATCAGGTGAGGAGACTGTGTGTGGAGCTCAAGCAAGGCCTGTTGATTGGCGATCACCTGGGTAAAATTGAGCGATTCAAGTTTACCAATGTCGGCGCCAAGTACGGCGTGGTAAGGTGCGCATGGACTGTCGATGATCGTCTGGTCATGCAGCAAAACCACCTTTAATCCCAGGCGGCTTGCTTCACGTGCAATGCTGACACCATGGAAGCCTGTGCCGAGAATTGCCAGATCAAATTCATCCCTGCCGGTCTGACGGGCATCAACAATTTTAGACGCAACACCTGACGAATCACTGTGCATTGGCCACCATGCTGGGTTTTAGGCAATTCTATGCTTTATAACCTAATGATAGCTTCCTATATCCAAAACTTCTAACTTGGGCTAGGACAGATTCGCTCTAATAAACAAGCCGCGCAAGCACGAATGGTTGTTAGTCTACAGGCTGTCTGTCAGGGTTTTGTGCAGGGACTGTTTAGCCGCTTCCAAGTACATGTTTTTAATAAGGTTTTTGGCTGTTTTATCATAGCAGCGAAAGTCATCAATCTTCAGTTGTCCCTGAAGAATCAGGCGATTCAGCGCTTGCGCATCAATATGAAGTTGGAGGTTGGTTGTGCCCACTATGGAATTCTCCTTAGCCGATAATTACGCAAATGATAATCATTATCATTTAATTTGTAAATCGCTAATATCGAGATTGGCGGGTGATTTTATTTTTCTGAGATGTCTTGCACCAAAACCCAGGGCGCAAGTACCACAGCCCACACCTGGGCGTCTTGATCCAGCCAGCGCTTGGCGGTCTCATCGGGTACGGCACGTATGGTGTTCTGTTCCATCAGCGCCTTGATTTGCTCCGCTTCGTCATCCACAAATAGGCCGGCAATTTCGATTAGATCTGCAGGTGCTTGAACTTCTATGGTGTAACCACCAGCAAAAAAACGCAAAAGCTCTTTCCAGTGGATTTTGGCTGTTTCGCCTAACAGTTTGGCTTTTAATTCGTCGGTGTTGTTTGGTGTATTCATGTGCGTTTGGTGTATTGGTAATAGAGGTAGAGTGTAAATTTTATCGACGCTTTATTGCTATCAATATTGGCTCTTAAGTCTCTCAATGAGTGATTTGAGGGTTATTTTTAACATGGTGATGCATTCAGGCACTTTCTTGGGGGTTCGCTTAGACGTTTTCCCGCACAAAATATGACTCGTAAACCAGAGTGTGAATATTCCCGTTTGGCGCTTAACCATAGGCTATTTTATTTGGAGTTTTTATATTCAAATGATTGGCGTAAAAATACACTCAATGGTCTATTATTTCATACTAACACCTATGAATTTCGCACGAATCTTCTACGTGTGTTTGAGCGATGTAGTAAAGGTTCCTGGTGAGTGTTTTATTGGTCGCCGTTTTGCATGCCAATGATAGCAAAACTCGAGAATTGAATGTGGCAAATAGTTCTTTTGTCTTTGGCTGGCTTGTTGCTCCTGGTTCAGCATCTGTGGCTAGGTGTCTGGGGTTAGGTACCTGTGGTTAGGTATCTGGGGCTAGCTACCTCTGGTTTAGTATCCGCCAGGCACTTGCAAAGCAATGCATGTCCTGACGCCAAAGTTTTAAGGGTAAACAGCTAAACGCAATGGCCAGGTTCAAGTGATTATGACGAGTGAATGCGTTAGCGCGTAATAAATGAATAAAATCTCACTAACAAAAAATGCAAAGGTTTATTGTGCTTTTCAGTGTTTTTTCAAAGGCAAAATGAATGCAGTCAGGGTTTATTATTTTTAGCTTGCTAGTTATTGCTGTTGTTTTCTTATCGGTTTTTTTGCTGGTGGTTTGGCAGAAGTATCGGGTGGTGAAAAAAGAACTCAATCAGTCCCGAATGGCGCATTCACATGTGCAGGCTTTGGTGGACAGTATCCCTGATTTAACCTGGGTAAAAGACAAGGATTCCCGTTTTCTCATGGTGAACCGCCAGTTTTCCCGGGTATTTAATAGTAGTGTCGAGCAGTTGCTGGGAAAAACCGACGCAGATTTAAGTGATGCGGACACGGCCTCAAAATACCTGGCAGATGATCAATGGGTTCTGGATAAGCGGGAAGTGCTGCATCGTGAAGAGCGCATTTCCAGTCCGGCTGGCGGTGAAACCTGGGCTGAAACGGTGAAGGTTCCCGTTTTTAATCGTGACGGTGACGTGATTGGTACGGCCGGGATTGCGCGAGATATCAGTGAGCGTAAACGAGCGGAAAAGCAGATTCAGCATTTAGCGCACCATGATGCGCTAACCGGTTTGCCCAATCGAGTACTGCTGGAGTTGTTGGTGAATCAGCAATTGCAGAAACATCGTACCCAGCAAGATCCCATGACGCTGGTGTTTATCGATCTCGATAATTTTAAAATTATTAACGATACCATCAGCCATAAAATTGGTGATCTGGTGCTTAAAGCGTTGGCACAGCGGCTGCGTCATGTTGTGGGAGAGAAAGGAAGCGTTGCTCGTATAGGTGGTGATGAATTCGTGCTGGTACTGCCGTTTACCAATACGCAACAGGCCAGTGAATTGTTGCAAGCCGCCGAAACCTTTCTTTCAGAGCCTCTCAAAGTCGAAAATCTTGTCTTTGATCTTACGATGAGTGCCGGTTTGGCCTGCTACCCACAGGATGGCGAAGATTGCTGGAGTCTGGTGCAAAATGCTGATTTAGCGAAGTACCATGCCAAACAATCCGGCAAAAACCAATCGGTGATTTTTTCGCAGCAGCTTGCCCTGCGTTCCATTCATAATATGACACGTGATTCACGCATGAAAGAGGCGCTGGATAACGGTGAATTTACCCTGTTTTATCAGCCAAAAGTTGACGCAGATTCGGGACAGATTATCGGGCTGGAAGCGTTAATGCGCTGGCAGGATCGTGCGACACAAGAGTGGATTAAGCCTTGTGATTTTATCCCGGCGGCGGAGCGCTCCGGTTTTATTTTGAAGCTGGGTGACTGGCTGATGCACACCGTGGTGCAGCAAGTGGCACAGTGGCGGCAATCCGGCATTGAGATTCCCGTAGCGATTAATATTTCAGCGGTACAGATTCACCAGAATCGAATTGGTCAGAAGCTTAAGCAATACCTAGAGCAATACGACGTACCGGGGCATTTGCTGGAACTGGAATTAACTGAAAGTGTGTTAATGGAGCACTCGGACAAAATTATTGCCCGGCTGGAAGAAATTCGTGATTTGGGCGTCGCAATCAGCATTGATGATTTCGGAACCGGCTATTCCAATCTGGCCTATCTTTCGCGATTTCCGCTCAGCCGTTTAAAAATCGATCGGGTATTTGTCGACAATATTCAATCTCAGCACAATCATTTCCAGGTCGCCAGAGCCATTATGGATTTGGCGAAAGGGATGAAGCTCAAGGTGGTTGCTGAGGGTATTGAGACGCAGGAAGAGCTGAGCGTGCTATTGGGGATGGGGGTGGATGAGTTACAAGGGTACCTGTTTGATAAGCCGCTCCCTGCAGACAAGCTTTTACCTCTTTTGCAAACCAAGCTCGCCTATCTGGATCGATTCCCCCTGAAAAAACGCTCTGCCAACGTCTGAGCCCCTTTTTTTCAGACGTAGTTCTGAGCCCTTTGTACTGAAGCCCTCGGTCTGAAGCCTTTGCCTGGTGGTGATTTTCTAAGTTCTTTCTCATTTAACGCTTTTTCACAAGGTATGCTTCACGTTAACGTTACAATGTGATTCTGGGCTTGTGTTACACGAGCGTACTCATTCTGGCTGCAAAGTTCGCCGAGACATCAGTTAGCACTGAAACTTGTCATAGCCGAAACTATATTTGCCGATACTCAATTTGCTGATACTAAGCTGAAACTTAAAAGTACTTTGGAATTTATAATGGTCAACCTCATTCCTACTTTGAAACGATTTAACTGTTTGTTTTTTGTTCTCTTGCTGGCGGCTCTGTCAGGCTGTAAGGGCGGTTTCGGCGGCTCTACCGATGCGGGACTGGCCAGGCTGTCAATTTCACCCGGTAACATGGAGCCATCATTTGCCAGAGAAACCTATGAGTATGATGTGACCCTGGCGATGAGCGAAGACTCCATTATCTTCAATGCGCGGGTGTCTGATGATGATGCGACGATGCAGCTGCGGCGGTTGACCTCTCAGGGCGGCGCGTCCGAGGAAACATTTGATTTATCCGACGACACAGACAGCAGTTCAATCAGTGTGGACGTTGGATCGAACTATTTTGAAGTTGTCGTAACCTCAGCCAATGAGTCGACAAAAACATACGAAATTGTTGTTACAAGACAAAGCACTGAAAGTTCTAATGCCGATCTTGCCGGCCTTGAAGCCGTTGGGGTAAACCTGGGTTTTGACAAAGATGAGCAAACGGAAGTTTATGCCAGCGATGTAAACTATTTTATTAACTCAACCCGTCTAAAAGCCACGCTGGATGATCCCGGCGCACAGTTCGAATCCTTCAGCGGTAAAGGCAACCTGCAGTCCGGAAGTTATTCAGAGCGATTAGAGTTGGCTGTGGGAGAGAATACCGCTTACGACATTGTTGTTGAAGCATCTGACAGAGCTACAACCAAAAATTATTCTGTCTCGCTGACTCGAAAAGAGAAAAACGATATTGATTACAGTGCATTTTTAAAGGCCAGCAATGCGAGCAACGGAGATCAGTTTGGTTCCAGTGTTGCGGTATCTCACAACACAATTGCTGTCGGTGCACCCACCAAATCAGACGAGCAGGGTGCTGCATATTTTTATCGCCCCACATCAGACACTTGGGGGCAGGTAGCGGCTTTCACTGGTGAAAATACGGGTGATCAGTTTGGGGTCAGCATCGCTATTTATGATTCCACTATTCTGGTCGGTGCGCCAGGTGAGCAGAATAACCGAGGGAAAGTGTATGTATACAGGGAAAACAATGGAAACTGGAGCTTGCAGGATACCCTGCAAGCCAATGGTACCGTAGCTGACGATGACCGTTTTGGCAGCGCGTTAGCTATCAGTGGTACGCAGTTGGCGGTTGCCGCCGAAGGTGCAGGTAGAGTTTACCTTTTTGATGTTGAAAGCCTTGATTTCAGTCAGACACTTGGCGGTGCTGAGGGAAGTGCCAGTGAAACGTTTGGCGCTTCATTGGCATTTAATTCTGATAATGAATTGGTGATCGGTGCTCCCAATGCAGCGGGTAACAGTCAGGAAGTCAACGCTGGGGTCGTGTATCTGTATAAGCGTTCCAGCAACTCCTTCACCTTGAGTCGTACCATCCGCCCCAGCGAAGAAGCTGCAGAAGCCTTGTTTGGTACTGATGTTGATGCGAAGAGTAATACGCTGGCAGTGGGTGCGCCAGGCATGCAGACTCAAGGACGGACGGTAATCTTTAAGCGAGCAAACACGGGCTCTCGATATGAGCAAGACGCAGTGATAGCACCTGAAAATAGTGATTCGCAAGAAATGAGATTTGGTTATTCCCTTGCTTTATTTAATGAGAGCATGCTGGCAGTCGGCGCGCCGGACGAAAACAAGCAAGACTTTGGTAAAGACCCAAGCGCTCAAGGGGTTGAAGCGGCAAGTGTGGGTGCGGTATTTGTATTTGGTAATAACTTGCAGGCCAGCACGTCCAACACTTACGAGTGGGAGCAGGAGATGTATTTGAAAGCTGAGCAAAATGCTTCTGGTGGCGACAGTTTGGGAGAGGCGATAGCGGCTTATAATAATCGACTGGTCTTTGGGGCGAAGAATGAAGACACTGGTACTGGTGTTGTGAATGCGTCGCCGAATGACAATGGTGAAGATGTCGGTGCGGTATTTGTGGTTGAATAATTGTTTGGTGCAAGCGGTTTCATATGCTTGCCTTTAACGATGGTTTTACAAACTAGCACGTAATAATTTACTAAATAGCCAAACCTAAAAAAGCCAGTAGATTTATCTACTGGCTTTTTTGTTTTCCCTTGTTTTATGTTCCCTTTTTTTAGATAAGGCAATGCTTTAAAATTTGGGCATGGGATTGTTGGGATCTTCGTCCTCGTCTTCTTCCTCTTTAATCACCTCCAGTGAAAGCTCGCCAAAACCACCCGCGCTTGCTGCGCTGGCTTTTGCCGGCGATTCATTTTGCTCACTGCCGCCTCTACCATTTTCCTCGGCTAGTTTAATGCGTAGTCGTAAATTATTTGGTGAGTCTGCGTTTGCGATGGATTCATCGTAAGAAATTTTACCTTCGCGGTAGAGTTTGAACAGGGCCGTGTCGAAGGTTTGCATTCCCAGATTTTCCGACTTCTCCATGATCTCTTTAATTTCTTCCAGGCGGGCTTTTAAAATTAATTCCTGTATGGTTTTAGTGCCCAGTAATACCTCCACTGCAGCGCAACGTTTTCCGTCGACAGTGGGAACCAGGCGTTGCGAAACAATGGCCCGAATATTTTGAGATAAGCCGAGTAACAATTGCGGACGCCGTTCTTCTGGGAACAGGTTGATAATTCTTTCCAGCGCCTGGTTAGCATTATTGGCGTGCAATGTCGAAATGGCCAGGTGACCGGTTTCGGCAAATTCAAGGGCGTGTTCCATCGTATGGCGGTCCCGAATTTCTCCGATGAGAATTACATCGGGTGCTTGACGCAGCGTGTTTTTTAGCGCGTTTTGAAAGCTGCGAGTATCCACACCGACTTCCCGCTGATTAATAATGCAACGCTTGTGTTTGTGAACATATTCCACGGGGTCTTCAATGGTGATGATGTGGCCGGCAGAGGTGGAATTTCGGTGATCAATCAGCGCGGCCAGCGAAGTGGATTTCCCCGAGCCTGTGCCGCCAACAAACAGGACTAATCCCCGTTTTGTCATGATGACTTCTTTTAGAACATCGGGCAGGCCCAGATCATTGAACTGTGGAATTTCAGCTTTAATATTTCGTGCCACAATCGAAATTTCATTGCGCTGTTTAAATATATTTATCCGAAAGCGACCGACCTGCGGAAGTGAAATCGCCAAGTTCATTTCGAGTTCATGAGTAAACTCTTCTCGTTGCTCTGCATCCATTATGGCGTTGGCAATGTTTTCAATATCACCTGGTTTGTAGGGTTCTTTGGAAAGTGGTTTTAACTGCCCTTGAAACTTAGCGCAGGGCGGCGCCCCAGTGCTGAGGTATAAATCTGAACCATCTTTTTGCGCCAGTATTGTCAGGTATTTATTAATAGGGGTTTCCATGTATTCGCCTTAAGTAGATCAGAGAATTTAAAGCTTCACATCTGCCGGCTTAATAAAAAGGGCAGGGGCTGTTTAATGCGGTACTCAAAAAGTATAGATAACCTTGAACCGTTCTGATGAGGTCAGTTATATCGATACGCTTTGGCGGGATGGGGTAGGGCTAGAATGCAGTTATAGTAAATGAAAATGTTGTTTGAAAAACAAACGACAAGTGATGGTTGGTTTATTTGTTGCGGGATGCAGTGAGGGTGTGGCGGGTTATACAACTCTTTAGAAGAGAGGCTAAAAAGGCCGTACTTAGCTTGAGTTAAGTACGGCCTTTTTGCTGGTTTGAAGATTGCGCGCGGAATACCCGCAATGGCTGCAAACAAAAAAAGTGCAAGGCTTTGCCGTGTGGGCTATAGCGCTGCGATTTTTGTTTTCTGGTCCTGCATTTTATTTAAGGCGTCTTTGAATTCCGCAAGTTTGTCTTTTTCTTTCTGCACAACATCTTCCGGTGCTTTGTCTACAAATTTTGCGTTACCCAGTTTGCCTTCAACACGCTGGACGTCTTTTTCCAATCGGCCAATTTCTTTATCCAGTCGAGCCAGTTCTGCGTCTTTATCTATAAGACCAGCCATGGGGACCAGAATTTCCAGTTTCCCAACCAGGTTCGTTGCGCTTAAAAGCGCTTCTTCATCCGCATTGAGCCAGGTGATATTTTCCAGCGTCGCCAGTTTTTTCAAAAACTGCGTGTTTTCTTCCATTCGGCGTTTGTCTTCAGTACTGCCGTTCTTAAAGAACACTGGCAGTTGTTTGGCCATGGAAATATTCATTTCGCCGCGAATTGCGCGAATGCCGACGATAACCTCTTTCACCCATTCAATATCCTGGGTGGCTTGCGAGTCGATTTTGGCTTCCTCGGGTTGTGGGTAGGGCGCCAGCATAATGGTCTCGCCTTCAACGCCAGCCAGAGGTTTCACTCTCTGCCAGATTTCTTCTGTAATGAATGGCATGAGTGGATGCGCCAAACGCAGTGTTGCTTCCAATACGCGAATCAGGGTGCGGCGTGTTCCTTTCTTGCGCGCGTCGCTGGCATTGTCATCCCACAAAACAGGTTTAGTGAGTTCCAGGTACCAGTCACAGTAATCCTTCCAGATAAAGTCGTAGAGTGCCTGGCTGGCCAGATCTAAACGGTAGGTGGTAAACCCTTCGATCACGGCTTTTTCTGCTTCCTGTAGGCGGCTGATGATCCAGCGGTCTGCAAGAGACAACTCAAAATCTGTTGAGCCATCGGCACCCGTGTCGGTATTTTCAGTGTTCATTAATACGTAATTGGAGGCGTTCCACAGCTTGTTGCAGAAATTGCGGTACCCTTCAATGCGGCCAACATCAAAGTTGATGTCACGCCCTGTGGACGCCAGAGAATAATAGGTGTAACGCAGTGCATCGGTGCCGTAACTGGCTATCCCTTCTGGGAATTCTTTACGTGTCTGCTTCTCAATTTTGGCTTTGAGTTTTGGCAGCATCATTCCGGCAGTGCGTTTGCTGACAAGGCTTTCTAAATCTATGCCGTCTATCAGGTCAATGGGGTCCAGTACATTGCCTTTGGATTTCGACATTTTCTGACCCTGGCTGTCACGCACCAATCCATGCACGTATACCGTGTGAAACGGCACTTCTTTTTTGAAGTACAGGGTTAGCATAATCATGCGCGCAACCCAGAAGAAAATAATATCGAAACCGGTCACCAGTACTGAAGACGGGTGGAAGGTTTTAAGGAAGTCGTTATCTTCTGGCCAGCCTAGTGTTCCGAAAGTCCATAAGCCGGAAGAGAACCAGGTGTCTAGAACGTCTTCGTCCTGCTTTAATGAAATGTCATCGCCGAGCTGGTGTTTTGCACGTACTTCTTGTTCGTCGCGACCAACATAAACATTCCCCTGATCGTCATACCATGCGGGAATGCGATGCCCCCACCACAATTGACGGGATATACACCAATCCTGAATATCACGCATCCACGAGAAGTACATGTTCTCATATTGTTTGGGAACGAAATTAATATCTCCGCCTTCAACCGCCTTGATGGCTTCGTCAGCGAGCGGCTGGGTTTTGACGTACCATTGATTCGTCAGGTACGGCTCAATCACTACGCCACTGCGATCGCCCATGGGGACTTTTAAATCGTGATCAACGACCTTTTCCAGCAGTCCTAAAGCATCGAGGTCCGCCACGACTTTGTCGCGTGCTGCGAAACGCTCCATGCCTTGGTAGGCTTCCGGCGTGTTGGTGTTGAGGTGTGCGTTGTCATCGAAAATATTGATCATGGGCAGGTTATGACGCTGGCCCATTTCATAGTCATTAAAATCGTGCGCTGGGGTAATTTTTACGCAGCCGGTGCCGAAATCTTTATCGACATATTCATCGGCGATGATCGGAATTTCCCGATCAGCCAAAGGCAGCTTGATGGTTTTGCCAATAAGGTGTGCATAACGCTCGTCGTCAGGGTGTACGGCAACAGCCGTATCGCCCAGCATGGTTTCGGGGCGAGTAGTGGCTACAACCAAATGGCCGGAACCGTCTGTCAGGGGGTATTTAAAATGCCAGAGGTGCCCCTTTTTCTCTTCATTGATGACTTCCAGATCCGAAATAGCGGTGTGCAGTTTGGGGTCCCAGTTGACCAGGCGTTTGCCACGGTAGATCAGGCCATCCTGATACAGGCGAATAAATACTTCCTGCACCGCTTCGTAAAACCCGTCGTCCATCGTGAAGCGCTCACGGCTCCAGTCTGGAGATGCGCCCAAACGACGTAACTGGCGGGTAATATGACCGCCGGATTCTTCTTTCCATTCCCACACGCGCTCAATGAATTTTTCACGACCCAGTGCATGGCGATTTGTGCCATCGGCATCCAGCAGGCGCTCGACAACCATTTGTGTGGCGATACCCGCGTGGTCGGTACCCACTTGCCACAAGGTATTGCAGCCTTTCATTCGGTGATAGCGAATGAGGGCATCCATGATGCTTTCCTGAAAGCCGTGTCCCATGTGTAAACTGCCGGTGACATTCGGAGGTGGAATCATGATGCAATACGGCTCACCTTGCCCGCTTGGAGCAAAGTAACCTTTATTTTCCCAGTTCTCGTACCAATTTTTTTCTATTGCGCCGGGTTGGTAGGTTTTTTCCATAGTCGTAAATCAAGCCAAATATAATTCAATGGGTGGGTTACAAAGTTGCTCGGTATGCTTTGAAAGGCACCGAAAAGTTCCAGATTATACCTGAGCAACTGCCTGGAGTGTGGGAGAAGTGTGGTCGCGAATGTGAAATTAGCCGGGTTCGTGGTCTTTTTCGAGCAATTTTTGTAATTCGCTGCGAAGTTCTTGCTCAATTTGAGGCAGGTAGCGGGCGACGAGTGTTTCAATCAGTGCATCACTCTGAGCCTTGCTCAAGCCGTTACTCATACCAAAACTAAGTTTGGCCACCGATTCCAGTTCGTGCTGATAGTGTTGTTTTTCCTGTGCGAGCTTGTCTTTCACATGGTTTGGCAGAAAGGGGTTCTCAGCTTTTTTAACTGAATCAGCCTCAGTCTTTTTGCTTTTTGCGGGCAAGGCGGGTTCTTCAGGGATAATGTCAAACAGGCATTGTTGGCCGGGTAAAGCATTGGGTACTTTGGCTGGTTTTGCTGGCATGTTTTGCTCGTGGTCGGGTCTTTCTGTAATAGTGTTTTGCGTTATGTCATTTTGGTTTGAGGAAGCATATGCTTCCGCGGAGGCATCCTCAGATGAATGCTGTTCCTCTGACTCATCCGCCAGGGACGATTTCACGGTTGTCTCACATTCAAGCAGTGCTGCATGAATAGACTCCAGTTCGGCCAGCAGGGCTTTTCGATTCGGCCCAACGGCAACGTGCTGTCTGGTGTTTGCAGTATTGGCGATATCTGTTTTCTGCTTCATTGAACGAGAATTCATAATGGTTGAATTCATGGGTTTTGTATTTTCTACACAGGAGGTGTTGGATTCCTTAAGTAAAAATACGGTGTTTGCGCTAGTCGTTGCACGTGTAAAGCGAGTGTTGTTGCGCGCGATGAATTCGTGATGAAAATGTATCACGCAATGCGTTTAATTTCGTTAATATTTTAGAAGCTTTCACTCAAAATCTTACCGCTTGTTCCACTAAACGATTTACTGAGGGAGTGAGAAAGCCATTTTACAGGGAAAACGCAAATGAAGCTGGTGTTATTTCAGTGTGGTTTTTCAACACGTGTTCCAGACATTTCTCTCACGCAAATCGTATTAATCAGCCATCCGATTAAGCCAAATGACGGCTGAAAAACCCCTACATTTTTAGTTTGTGTGTATTAATGGGATAGCCCCGTTTTTTATAAAATGCAAAGTTTTTTCGCGATAAATCCAATATTTCGGCTTGCTGCACCACAATTTCTACCAGGCGTTCAAAACGACTGAATTGCTTCGGAACACTGTGGCGTAGATTGATCAATACGTCGTGGTGCTCTACATCGTTCTCGTTGTGGCTGATCACAATTGGGGTATCTGCTGCTTCAGCGCTGCCCGCTATGGCATGAGGAAGAAACGACTCAGGGCGAAAGCGCCATAATTGATCATCGATGGCCTGACTGTGAGAAGCATTCTCTGTGGCAATAAGAATCTGGTTGCCTTGTTGCATCGCCTTGTCCACCAGTCGACACGCAAAATCGCGCTGGGCTTCCAGTGAATTGGCTATTTCCAGCACGTAGAAATCAATTTGAGTCATAAAAGTGGCGCCCCGTTTTTCGCTATTTTACTAAACTTTGTGTCTTTAGTCAGTGACAGTCGGCGAAAAACGGGGTGATTCCAAGCAGGAAGAGGTGAGAGGTTTAGTTGTTCAGAAGGTAGTGCACCAGCAGTTTTACCGGGCGACCGGTGGCACCTTTGCGCGCGCCGCTATGCCAGGCCGTACCGGCGATGTCCAGGTGAGCCCACTTATAGCTTTTGGTGTAGCGAGAAAGGAAACAGGCTGCGGTGATACTGCCCGCTTCACGGCCACCAATATTCGCCATATCCGCAAAATTACTGTCGAGTGATTTTTGATATTCATCCCACAGAGGCATGTGCCAGGCGCGATCGTTAGTCACTTCTCCAGCTTCCAGTAATTTGGCTGCCAGCTCATCATCATTCGCGTAAAGTCCAGAAGCGTGATTGCCTAATGCAATTACACATGCGCCGGTTAGGGTTGCAATATCTACTACCGATTTAGGCTTGTAACGTTCTGCATAAGTTAATGCATCACACAGAACCAGGCGACCTTCGGCATCTGTATTTAAGATTTCAATGGTTTGCCCGGACATGGATGTCACCACGTCGCCCGGCTTAGTGGCGCGGCCAGATGGCATGTTTTCTGAAGCTGCCACAATTGCCACAACGTGAACTTTTGCCTGCATTTCTACCAGTGCTTTCATTGTGCCGAATACGCTGGCGGCGCCGCACATGTCAAATTTCATTTCGTCCATTCCGGGCCCTGGCTTGAGGCTGATACCACCGGTGTCAAAGGTGATGCCTTTCCCTACCAGCACATGTGGTTTGGAGGTTTTACCGGCATTGTTGTATTCCATGATAATCAGTTTGGCTTCCTCGTCACTGCCGCGAGAGACGGAGAGCAGAGAGCCCATTTTAAGCTTTTCCATTTGCTTTTCACCCAGCACCTTGGTGGTTAGGGTGGTGGTGTTTTGTGCAAGATCTTTGGCTAGATCAGCAAGATAAGAGGGGGTACAGATATTTCCTGGCAGATTGCCCAGTTCTCGTGTCAGATTTAAGCCTGCTGCCAGGGCGGCCCCTGTGCTCATGCCTGCTTTAATGCCTTTGTTGGCAGCGGCTGAAGCCCCGATTACAGCGACTTTGGCCAACTTTGGCGTTTTTGTGGAGGCCTTGGTTTCCGTGTAGCGATACAGGTGGTATTCGAAAGCTGTGGCGATTTTTTCGCCGACGATTTTGGCGGCATCAGCCTCTTTTGCATCACCTTCGAGCGTTAAGTCGTCGATAAACAGTGTACATTCTTTCACCGGGCGGCTCATGACGGCTTTTGCCGCAACCTGCAGCACTTTATCCAGATCTTTCGTGCTGAGACCTGTTGGCGTTTTGCTCTTGTTTTTGCCAGAGGTTTGCTCTGCCCCAAGGTTTATCAGCAAGGCCCGTTCGCAAGGGAATTTACCGGGCGGAAGTTGCAACCACAATGCACTTCCGGTTTTCTCGCCAAGATCTTCGGCTTTGATCGCGCTGCTCAGTAGACCAGAGTATTCCTGGTCGATGGTGCTGGCGCTGGCGAGTAGATTTTTGCCACGGGTAAAGACGATGGCGCATTGAGTTTTGTGTTTGCTGATTTCAGTACTTTTTACAGAAAAATCCATAATTAACCTAGATTGCTTTTATCGTGAATAGTTTTAGCTTCTTTTTATAGTGGCACTGGATATTGCAGCGTTTAATGGGCTGCTTTTATCCAGGTATTTGCCGGCAACAGGAGGAAGCTGTAGTGAAATAAGTGTTCTGCATTGTGTGTTTCGCATGGATTTAAGAGTCAAATGCGGCACAGTAGTTTCAGAATACTACGTTAATAAGGAAACGGTTGAGACGCAAGTGGTATCAAATTCTCAAGCGGGATACTGCATTTATTTTAGCCGGGGAATATTTTTTCGGGTACGAATGTCATACATTGGCAAATAAATTTTAGACTTGCAAACTTAAATGGCCGAAACGGCATATAAACTGGTAAAATCCGCCCTTTTGTATGTGTCGGCTGGCACACATCTCTAATAGCAACAGTTGGAGAAAACTTGATAATTTTTCGATATTTGGCGAGAGAAGTCCTTACCAGCATGTTTGCCGTAAGTTTTGTTCTCTTGTTGATTATATTTAGCGCAAGATTTGTGAAATATCTGGCAGAAGCTGCGGCGGGTAAGTTGGATGCCGGGGTTTTATTGACGTTGATGGCGTACAAGTCACTGGGCTTTATGGAGCTGATCCTTCCTTTGGGGCTGTTCATCGGTATTTTAATGTCCTACGGTCGGCTGTATCTGGAAAGCGAGATGACCGTGCTGTTTGCCTGCGGACTCAGTAATAAGCAGCTTTTAAATTACACCCTGGCGACCTCTTTTTTCGTGGCGATATTTGTTGCGCTGCTGGCAACCTATTTAGGGCCGCATGGCGTGAATGCCTCGGAAAAGCTGTTGGCGGAGCAACGAAACCGTACGGATTTTGAAACACTGAAGCCGGCGCGCTTCAATGACCTGGAAAGCGGGAAAGGGGTGACGTATGCCGAATCTATCAGTAAGGACAAAAAAACCTTAAACCATGTATTTATCGCGGAACTCGCCAAAGACAGCAAAGAAGGGGTTCCGACGATTTTAATGGCGGAATCGGGTGAGACCATTATTGATAGTGAGTTCGGGGAAAAATACCTGCTGTTGAAAAATGGCAAACAGTACAAAGGGCAACCCGGTGGCGCCAAGTATGAAACCGTGGAATTTGAGCAGTTGTATCAACTATTGCCTGAACCGGATTACGCCATCACCAAGCGCAAAGCGACGGACGGTATGACCACGTTAGAGTTGTACCAGGATGATTCTGACTCTGCCTCAGCGGCCTTGCAATGGCGATTGTCACTGCCAGTGCTGGTGATGATTGTCGGGTTTTTAGCGGTACCTCTCAGTCGCACACAACCGCGTAAAGGCCGCTATGGGAAGTTACTCCCGGCCATTCTTATTTATATCATTTATCTGGTGTGTCTCAATGCCGCGCGTGGCGTGATGGACAATGGTTCCTCTCCTGTCGCGGGGTTATTGTGGTGGATACACGGTGTGTTTTTCATTTTGGCGGTAGTGCTATACAACGCACCGCGTTGGTTTAACCGGTAGTTCTGAATTTCATGAAGCATATAAAACACTACATTGCACAATCCGTCTGGGGGGCTGTTATTGCCGTTCTGATTGTGATTGTTTCGCTGGATACCATTTCCGAGCTGGTGGATCAGTTAGGGGATTTGAAAGGGCAATACAATTTTTCTGAAGCTGTGATCTATGTGTTGCTGACCATTCCCTCCAGTGTTTACGAATATTTACCGCTTTCTTCTTTGGTTGGGTGCCTGATTGGGTTGGGAACCTTGGCCAGTACCAGTGAACTTGTAGTGATGCGTGCGGCGGGAGTGTCGGTTAATCAGATCATTTGGTGTGTTGCACGCCCGGTGTTGGTGTTCATTGCGGCGGGAACCATTATTGGCGAATTTATCGCACCGTATTCCGATCAGTATGCGGATAGCCGCCGGGCCTTGCGCCAAGGGCACGAAAAAGCGCTGGAACGTGAGCAGGGTGTCTGGAATCGAGAAGGCAATGAATACATGCACTTTAACGCTGTATTGCCTAACGGCAAATTGTATGGTGTGACGCGTTTTACGTTTGATGAGATGGGAAATTTAACTCAGGCGCGCTTCGCGGATTCGGCCATCTACCAGCAGGATCAGGATTGGTTTGAACAGGATATTGATGTTACGCGCTTTATGGAAGATGAAATTAAGCACGAACATTATGAAACCGCCATATGGCATTCAGAAATTTCTCCAGACTTATTGAATGTGTTGGTGTTGGAAGCCGATGATTTGCCCATGCAGCGTTTACACACCTACTCAAATTATCTGGACAAGCAGAATCTTGATGCCAGCGAATACCGTTTGGCTTTCTGGCATAAGGCATTGCAACCTTTAGCATCGTTAAGCCTGGTTATGATCGCTATTTCTTTTATCCTGGGGCCTTTGCGCCAGGTTACCATGGGGTTTCGCGTATTTATTGGTGTGATTGTAGGGCTGGTATTTCAGACCAGTCAGAAACTGTTGGGGCCTTCCAGTATTATTTGGGGGTTCTCACCGATGTTCGCCGTTCTAATTCCTATATCGGTGTGCTTTATTGTAGGCTTTGTGTTTATTCGAAAATCCAACTAGCGGCTTTTGCATGAGTACTGATGAGTTACCAGGGATTGAGGTAAAAAGTCAGTATGCCAACAGCTCTGTCGCTTTAAATTTATTCAAAAATTCAATTCGATAAATATCCATTTTTAACCCAGGCCTGCTTTTTTCTATGAATAGTGGATGGGTTTATCTCCAGATGCTTGGCTGCTTGAGTGATGTTGCCATTGCAAATTTTAACGGCGTGATCAATCGCATCCATTTCGACTTTCCAGAGTGGATGGATAGTTTGCGTATCAGTTGCCTGCGCTAAATGGGTAAAGCCTGAATGGCTCGATGCCGCAGGTAGAAGTTGTTTTCTCGCATTTCGCATGGTGAGGCACAGGCGGTCACGGGTAAAAGGTTTTTCCAGATAGTCTGCCGCGCCCAGGCGAATAGCATCTCGTGACACATCGGCAGAATCATTACTGGTAATGACTACGATGACGCTATCGGGAGAGGCTTTGATAATGGTTTCCAAAAGGCGCATGCCATTGGTATCGTGAAAATGTAAATCGAATAACACCAACGCAGGGGGGTGAGCCTGGCTAAAATAAGCTAAGGCGCTTTGACTGTTGGTAATAATCTCAATGTCGACGTTTTCGTCGCTTAAAAATTCTGAATAACAACGAGCCAGGGAGCTGCGTTCTTCGATCATTATGATCTGACATTTGTTTGGTGGGCTGCTCATGTCATTTTTCCGTGAGGTTACGATTGCAAATGGTGTAAAGGCTTTGCTGGCTTTTAATAAATACGTCTGGAAGCTTTGCTGCCAAACGCATACATTCGCCGAAATTGCTGTGTAAACTTTCCTGTTTGAGCTGTTGAGCTAAATCATGCAAAGCTTCACAGCCAAAAGTCATCGATGAACTGCAAATACTCTGTGCATGACTGGCCACTGTTTCCCAGTCTCCCGCCATACAGGCTTTTTCAACTTCACCGAGCGCAATCAGCGATTCTTCTATAAACATATCTACCATTTCACGGCACGCGTCGGTATTGGTATCGCTTTCCAGACGATGAAGAATACCCTCATTGACTGGAACGTCGTGAGCTTCCAGAAAATGCTTGCTTTCATAGGCGCGGCGACCTTCGTTCGCTGTTTTTGTTGCCTGCGGATGTTCAATTTTGCCAGATGGGTGTTGCATGAGATTGTTGAGTGTGGAGATCAGATAGTCCGGGTCTATGGGCTTTTCAATCTGCAGGTCCGCGCCTACCTGCTTCATCATTACGCGAGCATTTTCACTCGTATCGCCACTGATAATAATTACCCGGGTTAACAGGTTTAATTCCGATACCTTGCGCAAATGGGTAACTGCTTCGAATCCATCCATGTAGGGCAAATGGATATCCATTAGAATAAAATCATACTGATTATGGGCACACGCCAGTACGGCATCTATTCCATTTACGGCTAGATCAACATCAAATGCGTGCTTGCTTAAAATGTGCTGAACAATGGTGCGCGTATCTTCACTGTCATCTACGACTAAAATTCGCTGGGTTCCTTTTGAGACTTCTTTGCGTCGTTTTCGATGACTGTTGCTATAGGGAAATGGGAATTGCGAATGTACGAATTGACTTAGGACATTCCCCAGCATGGCAGGTTGATAGGGGGTAGGGATTTCAAAAATACTCCTGCCGATATCTAGCGTTAATTCTTCAGGTTTAATGAGTAGGGTACGGTTACCGCTGCGCTTTGTCAGTTCCTCAAGATGCTGCGGGTCCAGGTCTTGTTTGTCCCGCACATGAATTATAATTATTTCCTTGTCTTTGACTGAGTGTGAGTGCAGGTGGTCCAGGGCTGCACCTGTTGTTCTAAAATGTTCAATCTGTGGCCCCCAAGTATATAGCTGGCGACGCAGTAAAGAATTGGTATTGTCGATCAGAACAAGTTTGTGCTGTTGTAAAAAATGTTTGTTTCCTTTTAAACCAAGATCGTGCACTTCCGGTAGATTAACGCTAAGTTCAACTTCGTAGGCCTTGGAAGAGTGCTTCAGGAATTTGATTGACCCGTCCATCATACGAACGAGATTTTTTACTATATACAGGTCTGAAGATTCTGCAATTGCCAGCAGTGCGGCATCGGCCGCGGACGAGGTGCTTGACGAATTTTCCGCTTGCTCGCAGCGATCAAATTTGATGTTGAATAAGATGGCATCAGGTGACTTTTCTGCTGACTTTCCTGGCGACTTATCTGGTGACATGCTCGTATATTTTGCGCGCACTTCGAAGGTCAGATGTTTGGGCTTTAATTGCAGTACGCAGCGGTTCACCAGACTCAACCAGATCCGATATAAACGACTTTTATCGCCGTAAACCAGCTCGGGAACAGATCTGTCGACACTGGTTGAAAATCCGTGAAGCTGTTTCCCCCAGTTGCTGGAAAACTCACCCACCAGGTCGACAATATTAAAGGGCTGGCGATCCAGAGCGAGAAGGTTTAATGCAAGCTTAAGACTATCCCCGATGTTTTCGCTGGCAAAGGAAAGGGCATTGTTACGTTTGCTGAGTTGGTCGACCAGTGAGAGCTGCTGCGGACTTAAATTTGTAGTTTTTAGTTCAGTCAGCAGGGTGTGAATATCCTGAATCGGATGGTGTAATTCGTTGCTGTAGCCGTGAACAAAATCCGTAGCTTCCTGGATGTTGAATTGAGGTGATTTTGGAAAGGGAACCACATTGGTATTGACCACCGATAATTTCAGCAGTACCAGATCTAAAGTGGATTTTAGCAATGACGTTCGCAAAATCTGATTTTCAACGCTGGCAGTAAATCGACGGCCATTGCGGCGTTCAAAAATAACCGCAGCATCTTCATTTTTTTGAGTTTTACACACATCGGAAAGGCGTAATTTCTTTGGCTTAATATTGGCCAAGTACATTTGTTTAAACTCTTCATTGGAATAACCGAAAAGTTCAATAGCCGCAATGCTGGCTCCCCAAATTTCGCCATCCAAAGCATGTAAGATTAAAACACGCGAGGTATCGTTCAGATACTTTTCTAATTCCAAAGACGAGATCAACTCGGACATAGTACAACTCAGACTCAGTACAACTAAATAAAACTCCTCATTAAACATTAGCTAAATAATCCAATAATGCAATTTGCAATAGGGTATTGAATGTTGCAATTGCATTATGCGATTACGCAGTATTGCGGCTGAAAACCGTGCTATGACTGAGGGTTCATCTATATCTTTCTTTGAGTTTTTTCGAAACTTAGATAAAGAAATTATAAATGGCGTCATAACTTCAGTTAAAGGTAATTAGTCTGTTGTCAGGTGTTGCGATTGAATGCGAACCTGGAGATACAAAATAAACAGTCAACGGACGATTTTGCAGTGCGAAATAACTATTGATATCAGGCAAGAAGGGCAGTGAACCTTGCTCGGTGTTGCCGTTGAATAATTCCCAGCAAATGTTAGTGGACGAGAATGTGAAGGAATAAAATGGCACATTACAAATTAATATAAGCAAATCTAAATAGAAGGTTTAATTTTAAACGCCGTGTTTTTTCTGATTTATCAATAACTTATAAGGGCTGTGCGCCTGCTCTGTGTGCTTATTTTTGTATCACTATTGTCAAACGTATTTAATGTGACGACGATTAGATCAACTTCACAGAAAATCGCTCGCGTTTAGCGATTTAATTGATATTATTGATACAAGTGATTTTGCAGATGTGATCTATGCTTAAGATGGATACGGAGAACCCTGGCTGGTTTTACATGGTTTGTTTGGTTGAGTCCAAGGGGTTGTTTGATGAAAAAGGCCATTCGCTGAACTGCAAAACATCCTGACTAGATAAGAGCATTAAAGAATAAAAATAAAGAAAATGCGCACATTTGGAAATAGTTCTCGTACAGAGTTTTCTCTATTTTTAGTCAATCCAGAACAGATATAAAAAAAGCAATTAGTTTTTGGATTGGGCACCCAGTAATACGATTCACTTTAAAAAGCACATTCTGACATTTAGGTGTGGTGGGTGCCATGGTGCAATGGTTTTTAAAGAAAAAGAGGCGGAGCGTTATAGGCGTTTGCACAAACGAGTGATACCACTGTTTGCCAGATAATCGACTGACCCTATAACGATAGAAGGAAGATCAGCACCAGGATGGTTCAAGCAGGTGCAACAGACAAGTACTCATCAAATCTATTGTGTAAGGTGGGGGTTCAGCAGTTGTCGTGACATGCAGGAACTCATTATCAACACATAATTTTTCTGTCTGTATCACCGGCTAAGGGAATATCCATAATAATCACGATGGAGTTAGGCAATAGGTAATACGAGTCAAACGTATTATTGATGTGTGTAATGGCACTTTTCGGCTTGATTTATGATTTTGCTTCACCATAGCTATAGGTGAGGTGATTGTTCGGCTGTAAGTTTCATTCCCGCACAGGATATTGCTGTTTGATTTCGCACTACCAATGGGGATGAACTCAGTTCATCTAATTACAATAAATACTTGGAGTTTGCGATGAATCTAATAAGAATAATGACGCAACTGCTGTGTCGTAATTGCAGTAAAGCCTGTCACTTACTTACCTTAACCCTCACTTTTGTTTTCTTTTCGATGAACAGCCTGGCCCAGGTCGGCACCTTAATATTTGAAGATAATTTCAATTCACTTGATACCGGAAACTGGACGATTGAAACAGGGGATGGTTGCCAATATGGAGCCAATCTTTGTGGTTGGGGTAATCAGGAACTGGAGTGGTACTCCGAAAATAATGTTTCTATTCGGGCTGTGCCTGGCGAACCTGGGAATAATGCCCTGGTGCTTGAGGCACGCCGAGAGGCAATGAACAACAGTGCGTTCACCTCCGGAAGAATTACCTCGCAAAACAAGGTCGCGGTAAAATATGGCATGTTGGAAACTCGAATTCGAATTCCCAATTTAAATAATGGTCTATGGCCTGCCTGGTGGATGCTGGGGGCGGGGACGCAACCCTGGCCAAATCAGGGTGAAATAGACATGATGGAAATGGGACATCGTGCGGATGAGAAAGCGCGTCAAGGTCATAGTGGTGCGGGAATTAATCACTACGTTGGGTCCAACCTGATTTTTTATGCTGAGGAAGCCTGTACACCAGAGAATCCTACATGTGCAGCCAGTACAGCTTGGGATGTAGATTACAATAAACCTTACGTATCCTCACAGGCTCTGGATAATCGGTTTGTTATTTACCGCACCTATTGGACCGATACTACCATTCGTTTTACGATTGTCGACAACGGGGTAGAGCACGACCTATATGAATATCCGTTTACCATTACGGATGTCTCTAATGCTTTTCGTTCGCCTTTTTATATGCTGCTCAATTTAGCTGTGGGTGGCAATTTTACCGATGCGGCTAATGCCGGGCAGGTAACGGCCCCACTTCCCGGTGCGATGTATGTGGATTATGTTCGCATTTATCAAATGGATGGGCAGGGAGAAATATTTCGTGGAAATCTTCTCCCTCCTGAAACAGGTACGTTTGGTGTATTTACTGATAACACGCCCACCACCAATAAACTCGAAGCGGGTGTGACTTCTGATATCTGGTTGTGGGACCCAAACAGCAGTGCGGGCACAATCGCTCCTGCGGAAGGGGGCAATGTTATTTCTTACAGCTTTAATAACCCTGGGAATTGGTTTGGTGCCGGAGTGCAGACGCGTTTGCCCCGTGACATGAGTAACTTTTCCAATGGCAGTTTAAAGTTTCGGATTCAAATTCCCGGCGATATTTCATTTCGCATAGGCGTTACAGATACTTACACCAATGAAAACTGGTTGAACTTTCCTGCCGGGGAAACACGATATGGTTTGGTTCGTAATGGTAATTGGGGCACTGTCACCATCCCTGTCTCTGATCTGCGTGGTCCGCTCATTGCCATGCAATCTCTGAATTATATGTTTGCCATTTCCAGTGATCCCAACGCCATGCCGGGCAGAACTTTTCAGTATGCGATCGATGATATTTACTATGAAGGTGGTGGCGGTTCCACGTCATCAAGTAGTTCTTCTTCCAGCTCTTCCAGTAGTTCTTCGACCTCATCCAGCAGTGGTGGTGTGGACATTACGGACTTGGCCGGCCCGGTTAGCGCGCAATATAACGACTCTCCTGCGGGCGAAGGCATGGCGAACCTGACGGACAACAATGTCAACACCAAGTATTTAACTTTCCATTCTTCAGCATGGGTGCAATACCAGGCGCCGACGCCTTATGTCGTCACGCGTTATACCTTGACTTCGGCAAACGACGCCGCTCAGCGAGACCCTTTAAGCTGGACCTTGCAAGGCTCAAACAACGGCACTAACTGGATCACCATCGATACTCGTTCCGGACAGGATTTTCCAAATCGATTACAGACACGCTCATTTAGTTTTAGCAACACAATGGCGTATACGCACTATCGATTTAATTTTACGAACAACAGCGGAACGATATTGCAGCTGGCTGAGATGGAATTATATGGCGTGGCAGGAACCTCCTCCAGCTCATCGTCCTCCAGTTCTTCCAGTAGTTCGTCCAGCAGTTCATCCGGTGGAGATATTACTAACCTTGGTGGGGTTGTCAGTTCACAATATACAGACTGGCCTGCCAATGAAGGAAACACCAATTTAATCGACAACAATTCGCAAACTAAATATCTGACATTTCACGCTTCTGGCTGGGTTCAGTACCAGGCACCAGGTGCTTATGTTGTGACGCGTTACAGTTTAACTTCGGCGAACGATTCGCCGGCGCGAGATCCTTTAAGCTGGACCTTGCAAGGCTCCAATAATGGAAGCAGTTGGACAACACTGGATACGCGTTCCGGGCAGGATTTCCCCAATCGTTTTCAAACACGGGAATTCAGTTTTACCAACAGTACCGCATACAGCTATTACCGTTTTAATTTAAATAATAACAGCGGCACCATTTTGCAATTGGCGGAATTTGAGCTGTTCGGTACAACAGGCTCAGGCTCTTCTTCCAGTAGCTCTTCATCAAGCAGTTCTTCGTCTAGCAGTTCTTCGTCAAGTTCTGGCGGTGTTGCTTTTGGTGCATCAGCGATAGCTTCGGATGCGGTGGAATTTTATGTAGATCCTGCCGACTGGGCTGACGTACATTACATTGTGAATGGCGGTGCACAACAGAATGTGCGCATGACTGTGAGTAGCTTACGCAATACGCTGACGCTGTCGGGCTTAGCTGAAGGTGACTTGGTGCAGTACAGCTTTACTTATTGGAATGGATCGTTTGCTATGGATACTGCGTTTGATAACTATATCCACTCTGCTGGTACCAGTTCTTCAAGCAGTTCGTCAAGCAGTTCGTCAAGCAGTTCTTCGAGTAGTTCTTCGAGTAGCTCCTCGAGCAGCTCGTCAAGTTCTGGCGGGCCACAAGGTTACACGTTCTGTGCAAATGAAAATGCTACCTGCAATTTTACCGGTACACGCGAAGTGGCCTACGGTGCGAATGGCAGTTTTAATTTTATTACCGCAACTACAAGCATTGCCTGCAATAATACGACCTTTGGTGATCCTGTTGCCGGTGTCGCCAAAGCCTGTTACTACGGCGCATTGCTAAATGCGAATGGTGATGGATTGACGGGCAGTTATTACAATGGAATGAATTTTGAAACCTTTGTCACCTCCCGTGTAGATACTGGTTTGAATATGAACTGGAATAGCGGGTCGCCGGCTACCGGTGTCAATTCAGATCAGTTCAGCGTGCGTTGGACCGGTCAAATTCAGCCGCGATACTCAGAAAATTATACCTTTCATATCACCAGTGATAATGGTCGTCGCGTGTGGATTAACGGACAGTTAATCATTGATCGCTGGGTCGATGATTGGGATATCGAGTACACCGGCAACATAAGTTTAAATGCGGGACAGCGTTATGATATTCGTGTTGAGTTATTTGAAAATAATGGCGGAGCCAATATTCTTTTCGAGTGGTCGAGCGCTTCACAGGCGAGAGAAGTCGTTCCTACTTCGCAGCTTTTTAGCGCAGGTGGCAACGCGGATCAGGATGCAGATGGCGTTCCAGATGCAAATGATCTTTGTCCGAATACGCCCTTAGGAACAGAAGTAGATGCACAAGGGTGCGCGATTTCAGATCCTCTCGGCGAGATAGTACCTCTATTTAATAACACCACTTCACTGGAGCAGGATATCGTTGTGGATACGGGGAATGCCTTAATCACTCGTATGTCGGATCGTGCTCGTGATCGTCATGCCCGGGAAGATCAATTTCAGTTGTACGATCACTATTTGACGTTTTACTGGGAACATCGCACTGCCGCCATCGAAATTGTTGATCGGGTAGGTCGCGGCGGCAATGATATTACTTTCAATGTCGTGACACAGTGGAAACTCAGTGATAATGAAGCGGAATTGCGATTCTTTTATCGTGGTTTGAACACCGTCGCTGAGTATTTTAACAATGGTGTGATGACGCCTTTAAGTAATACAAACTACACACGCAGCGTTAATTTTAATGCGAAAGAAGGTCGCGAGCTGCGCGTTGGCGATCGCATGGAATTTGAATTGAGCCAGTTCCTCGATCCTTCTGTTCCCAATGGCCGAGCGAATTATTACGGTACGACCTTTTTGTATGTCGTAGGTCAAGGCATCGTGCCTTGGGAGGCTCGCGGAACCTTTGGTGACGGTGGCGACCGAGAAGACTCCTATCCTATTCCTGTTCAAGCGCGGTTGGGTGGAGACACCACATTACACTTCCAGTACTCGGATGAGCCCAATGATCATTTTATGCAAATGGCAACGAATCTTGGCTATCACAATGGACAACCATTTGTCATAGGCCGTCGAGTTCATCACACTTTGTTTGATTCCGGTGCGCATGATGAACCTGGTAACCCTGTATGGGGTGAGATGGCGAATAAAGCTGGAACGCATTACATCAACACCGCATGTTCGCATTGTCATACACGTAATGGACGTGCAGCACCTAATCCCGTTGGTCAGGCACTTGATAAATGGGTGTTTAAAGTTGGGGATATTAATGGTAACGCACATCCGACGTTGGGCACGGTATTACAGCCGCGTAATGCAGGAATTAATAATGGAAGTGATGGTGAAGGCAGTGTTTCGATTGGTGCATATAACATTGTTAATGGGTTGCGCTCGTTCACTTACAATTTTAGCAAGGGAACACCAGATCGATTTTCTGCGCGCATTGCACCACAGTTAGTCGGAATGGGGTTACTGGAAGCTATTCCGGAATCCACAATTCTGTCCTGGGCAGATCCAAACGATAATAATGGGGATGGTATTTCCGGGAAAGTGCAAAAGGTGCTAGATCCAGAAACTGGTGATACCCGTCTTGGTCGTTTTGGTTGGAAAGCCGGAACCGGTAGTATTCGTCATCAAGTGGCTTTGGCGTTTAATCGGGATATGGGGGTTATGAATTCCGTGATGCCGAACCCGGATTGTGGTTCAAGCCAAAATGTGTGTGGCAGCAGTGGCTCGGAAATAAGTAATGCACGATTTGATGATCTGGTGAAATATATTGCCTTGCTTGGGGTACGTGGACAAAGAGATTACAACAACAGTCAGGTGGTGCAGGGCAAGTCGTTGTTTAGCAGCATTGGTTGTGAGTCTTGTCATAAGTCCAGCGTGCAAACCTCGGCATATCACCCTTTTGCTGAATTGCGTAATCAAACCATTCACCCCTACACTGACATGCTTCTGCATGATATGGGCAGTGGCCTGGCTGATAATTTAGGAGAAGGTCAGGCGTCCGGTAGCGAGTGGCGAACAACGCCGTTGTGGGGGCTTGGCTTGTCGGCCTGCGTCACGGGTGGCGTTACCAATCCCACTGGTGCGCAGGGTGATGAAGTGTGTTCACCTGCGCATAGCTATTTGCATGATGGTCGTGCTCGCAGTATTGAAGAGGCTATTTTGTGGCATGGAGGTGAGGCGGAGAGCGCTAAAAATAATTACAGCAACTTATCCGGCGCACAAAAGCAGGCGGTATTGCGTTTCTTAGAATCCCTGTAGCCCCTTCTGGCAGGATTGGAAAACCCGGAGTATCACTCCGGGTTTTTTTGCATTCATCTGATGTGCGATTTGTTTTTCTTTTTATTTGGTTTTCTTTTTCTTTTTCTTTTGCTTTTTCTTTTTCGCTTTCTATTTTGTTTTATTTTTTTGTTTTCTATTTCGCCTTCTGCTTTCCTTTTTTCTTCTTCTTTTTGTTCTCTGGTGTTGGCAGTTGAACGACGCGAGTGTTGCTTAAACGGTCGTGTAAGGTCAGTTTTTCTTTATCGATCCATTGCCACATATAACCGATACCAAAAAACACTAGAGAAAACGGTCCGGTCAAAATTCGGATGAAACATTGCAGGTGAGTGACCCCAACATGTGTGGCGGCGTGTTTTTGTGAAATTAATTTGATTCGCCAGGTTTTCATGCCCACGGTTTGACCCGCGCGGTGCCAGAAAAACCAGTAAAAAATTACGATAGTCAGCACCCATCCAATAAGGAACCATGGACCTTTTTGCATGGGCAGATAATCCTTTGCATCGATGTGCATGGCCAGCGCCATAATGATCGTCGCAATAGCGGAATAGGCCATGCTGATCGCCACAAGAATAAATAGATCGTAACCTAAGGCCAGCATCCGCTTTAAAACGGAAGCGGTGGGCAGCTCGGTGGTATTTATAGCGGCATCTTGTTCCAAGATTTTTTCCTCAGTAATGGCGAGTTCTTTGCGGCGGCCATTCTATCGCAAGTTGCCATCAGAATAAAAATGTGACGAAGTAGGAAAGTAAATGGAGAATAAAAGTATTTGGTAGGGAAGGGAATATAAACAGGCTAAAAAAAAGTCCCACGGCTTAGGTGGGACAAAGAGATTACAGACATTTGGCGGAGCGCCTGGCTGGTCTGCGTTGGCTGAAGACAGTAAAGCCCTGCGATCCTAATTAAATGCGTAATAAAACCTTAAATTAATGCTGTCATCGGATACATCCAGGCGATAGTTGTCGATATCCTTGAACTGGGAGTACTCCGTGTAATCGGACGTGTCTATATCCTGGAAACGCGGCTCATCGGTGGTAGAGGCCGGGGTATATTCTCCTCGAAAAAAGTTTGCCACATTGCGCCGTAAAAAGGCGCGTAGTGCGCGAGTATCTGACTTATTTAATTGTCCTCGATGCGCCAACCACTGATTGTTCATGATTCGATTCATCATTGTCATTGAGGCGTCTTTTTCTGCCGCAGCAGCGAGGAAGAGCTTGTTGTTGTCCATCATTAAATAGACGGGAATTAACTGGGATTCCAGCACATTGAAGTGTTCAACACCGCCCAATTGCTCCAGTTCATCATGAAAACCTGTGTGAGACTGGTAAAAGTCACAAAACGCACGACAAGCCGACAACAACAAAGCCATTAGGCAGAGTAGTTTGAAGCAGGGCTTGTGGGCTTTATGCGCTTTCATAGCGGCCTCTCGTTGTATTCTTATGAATAATATTTGTTCATTTATAAAAATAAATAAAGGCGGTCAGCTAGATGAATTTGATATGGTTTTTGGATTAATCATGCTGAAAAGTGGCCCAACTTCAGGGCAGGCGGTGAGACACAAGAAGTGCTCTAAAGAATAATGCTAGTAAACACTAACTTCACGCTTTGTCGATTTGATAAATTGTTCGCTTTTTTATTCTGGAATCATGCACTTAGGAGGGAAACGATAGCGAAACATTCTAGAATTTTTATGCGATATCGAAATTACCGAAACGCGATTTCCTGGGGTATTTATTCCAAAAAGTAATCAATTCGCGGGGCGTTTTCGGTGTGGGGCTGGCCCAGGCAAATACTGCCGTTGTATATAAGCGGGGTGCTTTCTCGTTTAAGAAACACCTCTTTCTGGCCGTGCTGGCAAAGGTAAGTGCCGTTGGTGCTATGGTCTTGAATGATGAATTTGCCGCTGTGGAACTGAATCGTACAGTGCTTTCTGGAGGCATTGATATGAGGGACGCACAGTTGCACAACTTTTCGGTCCCGGCCAATCACGGTGCTACTTGAGGTGTCCATGAAATAGCGCTGGCCATCACATTGCAATACCAGCCGGCTTGGGTTGGAGACATTTAGTTTTTGCGAGCTTGAACGCGTGACCATTGTCGCACTGAGCATGTCATTTTCGGACTGTTCCCAGTTCAAACGGTACACCCGGGATTCCTGAACCTGATCTTTGAACAGCATACGGTCAAAGAACTCGGCTTTGCCCTGCATGACGTGAAGATGCTGGAAGGTATGTTCGTCAAAAAGAATTTGATTGGCTTGTGCTGCTTTAGCTAAATAAGCAGCATTGTTCACCGTGTCTCCGTACAGGTCATTACGGTCTTGTATAACACGACCAAAACACATCCCGGTGCGCAAATAAAAGTGCAGGGCATTTAATTTCAGGTTCAGAGCAATGGCTGCAGTGCATGCGTTATCCGGGTTCGGAAAGCTTGCCATGATTTCATCGCCGATAGTTTTTATGACCGAGCCGGAAAGCGTTTCCACAATCTCTTGCATGTGCTGAATAGCCTGGTCAATTTTTTCCTTGGCTCTGCGGTTGCCCAGCGACGCGTACAGCCTGGAGCTGCCGACAATATCGGAAAAGACAATGGTGGTGTTGTCTTCAAGTTTGGCCATGAATTATCCAAAAAGCAGATTAGTCTTAAACGTCGCATTTACTGGTATAGTTTAGCAAGCTTCTCGGCATTTAAGTTGACCTGTTTCAAACGAGTTTGGAAAGTTGAGCCATCTTTTTCCTGCTCTATTTGTGCAATCAGGTAATACAGTTCTGGAATCACAATAATTTCGGTGGATGTCGTGGCGTCATTACTGTCTCGTTTTAAGCTCAACGCAGGGTAAGTTTTATCGCCAACTGTAAATGTGGTGTTGCCTGTAACGCGAAAGCTCCGCTCTTTTATTTTATCTCGTTGAATGTAGCGATAGGAAAAACTTTGTTGCTGGTGAAACAGGTCGCGTTGCAATTGCAGTTGATACAGGGAGGAGTCTAATACGCCTTGCTCAATCGAGTGGCGATGCAGTTTCTTGCCACCTTTATAGTAATCGGCTTGCTTGCTTTCCCAGTTAAATTTAATGGATTCTTTTCCGCCGAATCCGAAGACCTTTTTCTCGTAATTGTAGGATGCAGGCTGATACTGGCCTTTAACCAGGGTGAAGCGACTGCTTTCTTTGATGCGTGCCAGAGCGCTGTCAGCGTCAAAGTTGTAGCTGTACTGGTTGTTCCCCAGAAATTCCAGAGTACGTGTAATTTCGATATCCATGCCTGAATATTCGGAAGCATAAATAGCGGTAAAAACTTTTTCTCCAGCGTTGGCCTGGTGTGCTGTGAATGCAATCAGGCAAAGCAGGGCGCTGAGATGGATAAACGCTGCGCGACGATAGTGCTTGAGATAGTGCTTGAAATGGTGCGAGATAAAAGTCACTACTTTCTCCGATTTAACAGTGTATGTCATAAGTTGCTGACAAGGCATATTCGCTTCGCTGCTGGATTTAACCACGTTAAGGTCTGGTGTGAGTCTGTTTTCTCTGCCCCCTCTGTGAGGATTGAGTCAGCAAGTGTACTGTATCTTGCGTGAACTTAATGCGAGCTGAACGAGAATATATTGGGCGATTGAAACGTTGGGCACAAAAAAAGGAGCCAATGGCTCCTTTTCTTCATAAAACGGCATGTCTGCCGTTAAACCGCAGATTAATTAATCTACAGCTTCAGATTATGCGTTAGCTGCAATAATCGCGCGAGTAGTGTCTAACATACGGTTAGAGAAACCCCACTCGTTGTCGTACCATGCCATTACCTTGACCTGATCGCCAATGACTCGAGTCTGGCTGGCATCAAAGATACAAGACGCTGGATTGTGATTAAAGTCAGTGGAAACCAGTGGTAACGTGTTGACTTCCATAACGCCTTTGAAGCGAGATTCAACAGCATCAGCAATTGCTTTGTTAACTTCTTCTGCAGTAGTTTTACGCTTAGGTACAAAAGTAAAATCCAGACAGGAAACGTTAATCGTCGGTACACGAACAGCTAAGCCGTCCAGCTTACCTTTCAGGTCGGGAATTACTAAACCAATTGCAGCGGCAGCACCGGTTTTGGTTGGAATCATGTTGTAAGCCGCAGCGCGGGCGCGCAACATGTCAGAGTGATATGAATCCGTAACACGCTGGTCGTTGGTGTAAGAGTGGATGGTGTTCATTAATCCACTTTCTACGCCAATCACTTCATGAATAGCGTAAGTCATTGGCGCCAGACAGTTAGTGGTGCAAGACGCGTTTGAGATAACTTTGTGCTCTGAAGTGATCTGGTCGTGGTTAACACCGTAAACCACTGTTAAGTCAACTTCTTTACCTGGAGCGGAAATCAGAACGTTTTTAGCGCCTGCTTCAAGGTGAAGGCCTGCCTTGTCGCGTGAAACGAAAAGACCAGTACATTCAAACACCACGTCAATTTCCAGGTCTGCCCAAGGAAGGTCCGCCGGGTTGCGCTCGGCCAGGATTTTGATTTCATTACCTGCAACAGAAATAGAGCTGTCACTTGATTGGACGTCAAAGCCAAATGGGCCATGAACTGTGTCATGCTTTAACAAGTGAGCGTTGATTTCCGGTGAGCCCAAATCGTTAAGAGCAACGACTTGAAATTCATCTTGTAAGTTTCTTTCGTAGATAGCGCGAAGAACATTTCGACCGATACGACCGAAGCCGTTAATAGCGATTCGTGGCATGACAATTTCCTGAAATTTACCAAAGTTTTGGGAGCGGGGATTATGCGAAATCACAGTCTAAAATGCAACTTCGCTTGTGCTGCGAGGCCCCGGAAAATCCCATGATTTCGGGCTTAAACGCCAGGCTTTGCATGATATCAAAACGCCTTGCGTAATTACTGTCCATGCCCGGTGAGCTTGTGTTTTTAGAGCTGAGGCCGCGGGAAATTGTGTCGTCAGATCACCGGTTGCTGACAGTTTAATCGATGGGTGTGACAGGAATAAGGCAAAAGTAGCACCAAAAGGCGAAAAATAGATTAAAAAACGATCAAATATAAAAGTTAGCCATTTGTTTGATGAATCCATTACACTTTGCCGCGATCAATGTGCATAACTTAAGGCATTATTACGCCAAAGACCCCATTAAGTGGTAGAATGCACGCCGTTTTACATATGTTGGACAAGTTTTGGTCATTTTGACTTAATGCTCGCTTAGTTTCCAGGCTCAAGTTCGGCTTGGTCGGGAAACCCTTCAAGACATATGTGTCACTCATGGTACCGGCTGTTCTGGTGCCGATGTCCTAAAGGTTAAGGGTTTATATATGAATACTGATTTGCTGATTGTGGGCGGCGACGGAGACTTAGCGCTTCGTAAATTGTATCCATCTCTTTATTATCTGGAGCTGAACAAGTGCATGCCTGAAAATACCCGAATTATCGGTATGGCGCGCACCGCACATGAACGCAACGCATTTCTCACCACGGTGAAAGAGTGGCTGCAAAATAATGTTGCCGAATCTCTTTACTCCGACGAACTTTGGGAATCTTTTTCAAGCAAAATCTTTTTCGCACAGGGGGATGCCACCAATCCCGAGTCGCTTGAAAAAGTGAAACAAGACTTCTTGAAAGAGGAAAACCAGTTGGTTGTGTACCTGGCTATTCCTCCTTCTATCTTTGGTGCCGTGTGTAACTCGCTGGAAAAATGCGGGTTGGCGGTACCTACTACGCGGTTAGTGGTAGAAAAGCCACTGGGCGACAGCCGAGAAAGCTTTCTCGCCATTAATGATGAATTAGCCCGAACATTTAAAGAAGAGCAGCTGTTCCGTATTGACCATTATCTTGGTAAAGAAACCGTGCAAAACCTGATTGCATTGCGTTTTGCCAACGATATTTTTGAACCGCTTTGGAACTCACGCTACATCGACCATGTAGAAATTACAGTGTCGGAATCGGTGGGTGTTGGAAACCGTTGGAGTTTCTACGATGCTACCGGAGCCACACGCGACATGGTGCAAAACCATTTGTTACAAGTGTTGTGTCTGTTGGCGATGGAACCTCCCGCTACGCTGAACGCGGAAAGTGTGCGTACCGAAAAACTTAAAGTTTTGAATTGTTTAAAGCCTATTACAGCTGAAACAGTGCGGGATTACACCGTCCGTGGGCAATATCGCCGTGGTATTGTCGATGGTAAAGAAGTGCCGGGCTACCTGGAAGAAGAATCCGACAAGTATGAAATTGACCCGAACAGTCAGACCGAAACCTATGTTGCGATTCAAGCTGAAATTCTTAACTGGCGTTGGTCTGGAGTGCCTATTTATTTGCGCACGGGTAAGCGTCTGCAGTCGCGTCATTCTGAAATTGTTGTTCAGTTCAAACAAAGTCATCACCAGATCTTTGACCAGAACCACGCAGAGCATCAGGCGAATCGCCTGGTGATTCGTTTGCAGCCGGATGAAGGTATCCGTTTGCGTATTATGAACAAGGTTGCAGGTTTGGAAGCCGGTATTCCGCTTGAATCCGGCTGTCTGGACGTACGTTTTGGCGAGGGTAGCAAAGTGAAAATGCACGATGCTTATTCACGTTTGTTATTTGATGTTCTACGCAACGACCAGACTTTGTTTGTGAGTGCCGCAGAAGTGGAAGCCGCATGGAAATGGGTGGATAAGATTTTCGCAGGCTGGAAAGATACAGGAATGAAAGCCGAAGGCTATATGGCGGGTTCTTATGGCCCAGCAGGAGCCGATGTATTAATGGCGCGCAGCGGAAGAGAGTGGCACAACGTAGTAAAAGATTAAAATTAGTCGTTTACAGTTGAGTTAAACGTACGAGGGGAGGGCTGGACTGCCCGTCTGGCGCGCAAGCGCCGGACCCCTGTCATGCAATTGAAAATACATTCTGTATTTTCAATCTCAGAAAAGTGAAAAGCGAATTTTTCTTTTCTCTCAAGATCAAAACTCTAAGGGTTTCGGTTTTGGCGATGCTTCCCAAGTGTCGCAATCTGGCTGTCGTAAAAACGGTGGTCTGAAAGGGGCCTGCGCTCCTTGATGCTAAGAAATTCAATGATTAAATAAGGTGGTTTATGAATAGCGTAATTGAAGCGGTAACGCAGCGCATAATCGAACGCAGTAAGCTTACGCGACAACAATACGTAGAGATGATGCGTAACACCATGGATAGCAATCCACCCAAAAAGCGTTTGTCTTGCGGTAATCTTGCCCATGCTTACGCCGGTTGCGGAACTGGAGACAAGCAAACCATTCGTTTAATGCAAAGCGCCAACCTCGGTATTATCACAGCATTTAACGATATGCTTTCCGCTCACCAGCCATTTGAAACCTACCCCGATTTAATTAAAGAAACTGCTCGTTCTGTTGGTTCTACCGCGCAGGTTGCCGGCGGTGTCCCCGCGATGTGTGATGGTGTTACGCAAGGCCAGGCTGGTATGGAGCTGAGTCTTTTCAGTCGTGAAGTCGTTGCCATGGCAACGGCGGTCGGACTTACCCATAACATGTTCGACGGTAATGTGTTTTTAGGTGTATGTGACAAAATTGTGCCGGGCATGTTAATTGGCGCCTTGCAGTTTGGTCATATTCCTACAGTTTTCGTGCCTGCCGGGCCAATGCACTCTGGTTTACCCAACAAAGAAAAAGCCAAAGTTCGCCAGCAATTTGCAGCAGGTGAAGTGGGCGAAGATAAATTGTTAGAGGCGGAAACCAAGTCCTACCACAGTCCAGGAACCTGTACATTTTACGGTACAGCCAACACAAACCAGATGATGGTTGAGATGTTGGGCGTACAACTGCCGGGTGCATCTTTCGTTAATCCCAATGGCGATCTGCGCGACGCATTAACGCGTGCAGCCATCTATAGGTTAATTGCCATTACTCAAAGTGCCGGAACGTATCGTCCGCTTTATGATGTAGTAACAGAAAAGTCTATTGTGAATGCCATTGTAGGATTGTTGGCAACCGGTGGTTCTACCAATCACACCTTACATATCGTAGCAGTGGCAAAAGCTGCTGGTATTGAAGTAACTTGGGAAGATATGGATGAACTCTCTCGTGCAACGCCTTTACTTGCACGCGTTTATCCAAATGGACAGGCAGATGTAAATGATTTCCAAAATGCTGGTGGCATGTCCTTCCTGGTGAAAGAACTGCGATTGGGTGGACTGCTCAACGAAGATGTTGTGAATATTATGGGCGAGGACTTGAGTTCATATGAAATTGAACCGAGTTTGGATGATAAGGGTGAAGCGCAGTGGGCGGAGCCTTTTGGAGAGTCCCGCAATGTAGAGGTGTTGCGACCAGTATCGGAACCGTTTGATAAAGAGGGCGGCTTACGCGTCTTGAACGGCAATCTGGGTAAAGGTGTTATTAAAATTTCCGCAGTGGCGCCAGAGCACCGTAAAGTGGAAGCTCCGTGTATTGTTTTTGAATCGCAAGATGATTTGATTGCTGCGTTCAAGCGTGGTGAGCTAGAGAAAGATTTTGTAGCAGTTGTGAGATTTCAGGGGCCAAGTGCTAATGGCATGCCTGAGCTGCATAAAATGACACCGCCGCTGGGGTTGTTGCAGGATAAAGGCTTTAAGGTTGCTCTGGTAACTGACGGTCGTATGTCAGGCGCTTCTGGTAAGGTGCCGGCTGCCATTCATATGTCGCCAGAGGCGCTGTGTGGTGGAACATTAAATAAAGTGAAAACGGGCGATGTTGTTCTGTTTGATGCCGATGCCGGTGTGGTGGAATTAAAAGTAAGTGAAGAAGAGCTGAATGCTCGCGAAGCGGTTGACATGCCGGAGCTTACACAAAATCTTGGACGTAATCTGTTTGACGGCTTCCGCGCGCTAGCGGGTATTTCACAGAAAGGTGCAACCGTTTTCAGTTTCGCGCAAACGAATAAAACCAATCAGTAAGACTAATTAATATTGAGGAAGCAATCGTGGCGATTACTAAAGAATTTTTAGAGCCTGTTGGCGTAATGCCTGTCGTTGTCATCGACCGAGTTGAAGATGCGGTGCCTATTACTAATGCTTTAAAAGCGGGTGGTATAAAAGCGGTTGAAGTAACCCTGAGAACCGCCGCTGCGTTAGACGCAATTCGCGCAATTAAAGCGGAATGTGAAGGCGTGTTGGTTGGTGTGGGCACAGTCATCAACGAGCAGAACTTAAAAGATGTTGCTGAAATTGGTGTGGACTTCGCTGTTTCTCCTGGTTTCACTCCCAACCTGATTAAAAAGTCGCAGGATCTTGGCGTTGAGTTGTTGCCTGGTGTAGCGTCGCCTTCTGAAGTCATGGTGGGTATGGAGTTGGGCTTGACTTGTTTTAAACTGTTCCCTGCAGTGGCAGTTGGTGGTATCCCACTTTTGAAATCTATTGGTGGCCCTTTGCCTCAAGTCAGCTTCTGCCCAACAGGTGGATTGACGATGGAATCATTCACTGACTTTTTAGCACTGCCAAATGTAGCGTGTGTTGGTGGGACTTGGTTGGTACCAAAAGATGCGGTAGAAAAGCAGGATTGGCAGGCGATTACCGACATTGCTGCAAAAACCACAGCAAAAATTTCTTAAGTGTGATCAAGCGGAGCCGTATCCCGGCTCCGTTATGTTTTTTTGTTGACTGTTTTTGCTTTTGCTGTTGCCTGTTCAGGCCAAGTACCTTCACTGTCTTGTTATTCACAAACCTCTCTTTAACGCGTCATTTCCCTCGCACGCCAAAATAAATGCCCAGTAATTGCGGGTCCACTTGTTGCACGATGCTTCGCGCTTTCACCATATCCTTATCAATAATTTCAATGCTTAAGGCTTCCAGCATGGCGCTCAGTGCGTTTGAGTTAAGCGGCAGTTTTTCAATTTTGTGGTGGACAATTCCAGCATTCTTTGCCATTAGGTAGGCGGCAAAATATTGTGCCGGAGCTTCTTCAAACTTTTCCCAGTAGTCTTGCCATTGATGCCATAGCTGAGGGTGTTGGCGGCTCTCGATACTTGTTTCAGCAAATTCAGGATCTAAGTCAAACAGTTTGCTCCAGGCAAATACCAATGCGTTGGTGAGTTTGAGTTGTTCGCAGCACTGGGCAAAATAAAGCAACAGTTCTTTATTGTGTGCAAGTGCCTCATCTTCTAGAAGTAGCGTGTAAGCACCGTTCCAGTCGGGAATTTGTATCAGGGCGTAGGCGGGGTGAAGTTTACTGTTGGAGCCCCCAGGCTGATAATTGACTTGCAGATTTTGGCTCAGGCGGCGCCAGGCGAAGGCTAAAAAATCCCGCGCATTCATCCCCAGTGCTTCTTTGGCCAGCGGTGTAACTTCCAGGGCCAGCCCGTCCAGTTCCGCTTCAATATCAGCGGCATCAATATTTTCTACTTTTGCGATATATTCGCCGTAAAGAATCAAGTCTCGATAAACGCCTAGTTTCGCATGTTTTGCGTTGAGTGCTGTTAACTGAGTTAATAGCTTCTGCGCTTCGCTGAAGTCACGTGCAGAAAGTGCGTGATGCAAGGTATTTTCTACCACTACCGCGGTATTATCCATGAACAGATCCATTTGCGGTATATCTTGCGAGCGCATCCAGTGCGCGGTAACGGCATGATGAATCTGAGTGTTACTGCTGAATTTTAGTAGTTTTGCCTGGGTTTTATCCCAGCAATGCAGCTCTTGCTGGTCAGCTTCCAATCCCAGCGACTGGGAAATTTTTTGCATTTGTGTGCGAGTGTTTTGCAACGCTTTTTCACTAAGCCCGGCATTTTCCTGCAATACATCTATCTTGCCGTAACGCCAGTTTTCGTAATCGTGGTAGGCAATAATATTTTCACTGAGCAGCCAGTCCAACAGGCAAAAACTGTTGTGCTGGCTTAGAAAACTTTCAACCTTTTGCAGGCTGATATCTGGAATTGTGTCGTTATCTTTTGCTTGGGTTTGCATATTAGATTGCATTATCGTCTTGCCATAAATTCAACATTTCTTCCAGGTCCAAGGCAAAGTTTTCGCCAGACAACTGCGCCTGTTGATTTACGTGGTGGCTTAGCACCATTTTTCGTTGCTGCATTTGTGCGATTTTTTCTTCTATCGTGTTTTCGGCGATAAGTTTGTAAACAAATACCGGTTTTTCCTGGCCGATGCGGTGCGCTCGGTCGGTTGCTTGCTGTTCTGCGGCCTGATTCCACCACGGATCATAATGAATAATAGTGTCAGCGCGCGTCAGGTTTAAGCCGGTGCCTCCGGCCTTTAAGCTGATCAAAAAGATTGGGGCTTCGCCGTTTTGAAATTGATCCACCAGTTTTTGGCGGTTCTTGGTCTGCCCGGTAAGCATTAAGTAGGGAATGTCCATTTCCTGTAGTGAGTCCGCCAGAATCTGCAGCATGCTGGTAAATTGTGAGAATACCAGAATTGAACGATTTTCAGATTCAAGTTCTTCCAGCATTTCCAGGCAGTGAAGTCGTTTTGCTGAGCTTATATCTGTCTCGCCGAGTAATGCCGGGTCGCAACAGGCCTGGCGCAGTTTCATCAGCGCATTGAGCACGATGATATGGCCTTGTTGAGGGCTGTCCTGTTGGTCCATCTGGTTCTGCATTTCGTTCCAGGTGTTGGTTTTCAGCTGCTGATACAGTGCGGCCTGATCATCATCCAGTGGGATGGTCTGAATGATTTCTGTTTTGGGCGGAAGATCCTCTGCTATTTGATCTTTACTGCGACGGAGCATGAACGGACCAATTCGATCTAGCAAAACCTGAAAGCGCCTTTCGTTGCCGTCGTTCTCAATCGCTTTTTGAAAATGGTTGCGAAAGTGTTTGGCGCTGCCAAGACAGCTAGGCATAAGAAAGTCGAGAATGGACCAGAGTTCGCCCAAGTGATTTTCAACCGGTGTACCGGATAGGCACATTTTGCGGTCGCACGGAATTTCTCGTACGGCTTGGCTTACACGTGTGCGGGGATTCTTAATAGTTTGAGCTTCATCGAGAATAATCCAGCTGAGTTTCTGTGCTTGCCAGTTACTTAAGTCATTTGAAATCAGCGGATAGCTGCTGATAATAATGTTAAAGTCGGCAATGCTGTCCCACCACTGATGGCGTTGACTGCCGTGAATAATTTTGTGTTTGAGGTGTGGGGTAAACTTCTCAACTTCTCTGGCCCAGTTGTGCAGCAAACTGGTGGGTACAATAATTAACGCTGGGTCCTGCAAACGGCCGTGTTGATGTTCAAAACTTAAATGTGCGAGGGTCTGCAGGGTTTTCCCTAAGCCCATATCGTCCGCCAGCAAGCCATTGATATTGCGCTGTGTGATGTGCTGCATCCAGCAAACGCCCAGCCATTGATATGGGCGTAAATCCGCCTGTACATTTTCCAGTGAGTTTTCCAGAAAAAGTGGCGAGTCGTGGAGCTCTATGGCGTTTTCCAGTTTTTGTCGGTCGCCATGCCAGTCTGAGTTTTCGGGCATGTGTTGATGCAAGCCCGCGAGGCGGTGAGATTCATGTTTCGATAAGCAGAAACCGGACTCCGATTGCTGAGCAAGATCGGCCAGTTCTTCCATAATGCCATTAAATTGTTGCAGCGGAATTAGCAGTAAGCGGCCATCGTCCAATTGGAACTGCTGGTGTGTTTTGCTGCGATTGCTGATCGCTTTTTCGTTTAATTCGTGTAGTTGATCCAGTAGTTTTTTTAATGAGATTTTCTCATTGGCGACGGTAATTTCAATGTTGATATCAACACTGTCATCTTCATTTTCTTTTAGCCCAATATCCCACTTCTCTGCAGTAACGTAGTGCTGCCGAAAATTCGGCATGATATTGAAGTGAATATTCAGCGAGAGGAGTTTGTCTCGCTCTTCGGTAAATAACCACTGCCATTGTTCGCAGGAGCGTGAATACCAAACTGAAGGTAGATCTTCTCCAACTTGTTGTCGTGCTGAAAATTCTTGCAGGTGTTCGGCAATGGACGCGTGCAGCGTTGCTTGCGCTTGTTTGTCGTGATTGACCGTGGTTAGTGCGTTGCCGTCCCAGACTTCTGTATCACTGCACTCCGTCAAATTGATGCAAAAGTTTTCTGTTTGCAGGCCAAAACTCAGGTGAAGCTCATCGCGTTGGCTGTGAACTTCACTCGGTGCGTGCACGGTGTGGCAGGAGAGAATCGCCACTAAATCCCCGCTGATGCTTTGCTCCTCCAGTGTTCTGGGGAGGGGAAGGTTAAGGTCCTGCCACTGTTCCTGGTTTTTCAGGAGAAAATAATCAACTTCATAGGCGGCAATTTTTCCGTGCTTGGTGATCAGCGCATTTTTTTCTTCATTCAGTCCTGTATGACACTCAGAAATTTTTTGCTGTGTAATGGCATATGGCTGAGTAAATGTATTGTCCTGAATAAAGAAAATACGGGAATTTTCCTCGGTCAGTTTCCAGTGGAGGGACTGTTCACCAGTGGAGTCAATTTGCCACTGCAGTGCTGCCGGTTGAGATTCTCCACTGCTTAGTTTTTGCCAAGATCCAGGCTGAGGCTCTAAAAAGAATCGGTCAGTGGCTGCAAGTTGTTGTAAAAATGCCCACGTTGATTCTGCGATAAGGGCACCAGAGGCGTGTTGATTCCAATCTGCATCCGTTTTGAGCAGGGTTTGTAGAATGGCGACATCGTCATTTTGGATAAACTCGGGTGGGTGGTTCAGATGCTGTTGTTGAATAAAGTAGCTTTTGCAGTTAGCGCTTGGCTGTGACTGGCTGGCATCACCCAGGAGTAAATGCAGTCTGGCAATTTTAGTAAGGGGATCAATTGTCAGCACATAAAACAATTGCATGGCTTTATCGGTATTGGCTTGCTGGCGAAGGTTGGCTAAAAAACTCATATTTCGGTTTGGGGAATTCTCTTCTTGTTCTCAGCGAATCGCCAAGTATACCAAAGCCGGTCGAACTTGACCCCTCAAACTGCGGAGAAAATTCGCCTAAAAAACGCGCTTCGCCTCGGTATGTAGAAATATCGGGTATTGCGGAGAAATATTATCGGCTTATAACGTTGCGACAGGGCTGTTTGGCCATTTAAATAGCGTATTTTTATGGAAGTTTCTGGTGCGAGCGAATCGATCTGGGGCAAACGGTTTTAAATTAGAAGGTAATCTGTTAATCCCTGTAAAAGTTCTTGACAACGTTGTCTCCGTCACACTATTGTGGGACAACGTTGTCTTGTAACTGCACGTTTTGAAGTGTCAGGCATGTACAATGCCGTCCCTGTTGAGACATAAAGGTGTATTTAAATGCCAGTCGAAACTTTAAGGGTCACGGCTGAAGGCAATGCCAATAAACGAGCCTCACGAAAAGGGCATTTTATAGCCGCTTGTTGAGAAATGCCGTTTGTTGGAAGTCCGTGAATAGAATTTTTAAGTAGTACCAAAAAACAATAAGTTTACCTCACTCGTTGAGCCTGACATCGTAAACGAGATGATTCGCCAAAAGCTTGGATGTTAAGCAGCCCCCACAGCTGCGATACGAGTGAGGTAAACAATTAAATGAAGCAGTATCAGTAACAAATTTATACAGTGACAGACACGTAGTTACGAGATCTTGTTACGAGATCTTTTAGTAATTACACATGATGCATATCGGCGATTTTTCAGTTTCGCTAATTCAGTCTTCACTTGGTGCCCGCAGACTTATAACGCAGTAATTGCGTAATGCTCTCGTATTGGCAATAAGTCGTCCATGGGGCCTGGCGTAAATGCCAGTCAAAAAAATATAGTGCGTTGTATGTCGGCACTTTTTTGAAACCGACCAAATATCGGTGGTTTGTCAGCACCTTGCTGGCGAACAACAAATTCGATTTTCTTAGTAGGTACTTTTATCTTTTTGGTAATAGTTCAACACTAATTGTAGGCGCCTTCCCAGGGGCGCCATTTTTTAATGAACTGTTGGCAAATCGATTAAAAAGACATGCTAGCGATTTTAAGCGGTACTAAAGCACAAATTTAGTTCGGCGAGCTTGACCCTGTTTGAGCGCAGACGTATTTTTTCGACAACGTTGTCATGCCCGCTGTAACTTGATGCCCCACAACTTATGGCGCGGGTGGAAAACTTGCAAAAATTAGCGTTGTGCAGGTTTTTGCAAAATGACGAGCGCCGTAAGTGAATCATCAAGTTAAACAAATTTTAAACCGTAACGAGTTTGTGATCCCGCGATGGCGGAGATCCGTTTCGATTCTGACGCTTCGATTCCGACGCTTCAGCGCTAAGTCACTTGAGGTTTGCCAGACACAAACGCAGTGACAAATGCAGCGGAAAGAATCTGACAGTAGCAGGCAGTGCAATTTGGGATGACGATCCAGCTCCCAGACCTAAATTTAATAAAAAATCAGGGTGGTAATCATGTTAAAAAGAACCATGGCTTTAGCCTTTACGCTAAGCTCCGCAGTCGCTGCAACGTCGGCATCTGCAGCACGCGATTGTTCCAATCTCCAAGTGTGGAATGCTTCCAGTGCTTATACTGGCGGTACTGAAGTTCAGCACAATAACAAAGCCTATAGCGCAGCTTGGTGGACACAAGGCGCTAACCCAGAATCTCATTCTGGTCCTTGGCAGGAGTGGAAGTTTTTAGATAACTGTAGCGGTGGCAACGGCTCTTCTTCCAGCTCATCTTCAAGTTCCAGCAGTTCATCTTCCAGCTCCAGCAGCTCTTCAAGCTCTTCGAGCAGTTCATCCAGTTCAAGCAGTTCTTCTTCAAGCTCCAGCAGTTCCGGTGGCGCTAGTTGTCCAAACTTTGCGGCAGGTGTGAAATACGCCGTAGGTGATATCGTTAGTAATGCAGGCAGCTATTTTAGTTGTACTGTTGCTGGCTGGTGTGAAGTGGGTGGGCCGTATGAGCCTGGTGTTGGTTGGGCGTGGTCTTATGCGTGGAATGAGGTGCCAGGAACAGGTTGTGGCTCTTCTTCAAGTTCAAGCAGCAGCTCAAGCTCTTCGAGCAGTTCATCCTCCTCTAGCAGCAGCTCTTCAAGCAGTTCTTCCAGCTCAACGTCCAGCGGTGGTGATTTACCTGCACGTATTCTGAACGGATACTTGCACGCGAGCTTCAGCAATGGTTCTCCCTGGATAAGCCCTGCGAATGTTTCTTCGGATTACAACATCATTAACGCTTCTTTTGCTGAGCCAACCTCACCAACCAGCGGTGTTATGTCGTTTATTCCTGATCCTGCACATTCTTCTCCTGCGCAATTTAAAGCAGATATGGAAGTGGCGAAATCAAAAGGGCAGAAAGTACTGATTTCTATTGGTGGTGCAAATGGTCAGGTACGTCTGGAAACTGCAACAGCACGAGACAACTTTGTTCGTACGATGATTGATATCATTGAAGAGTACAACTTCGATGGTTTGGATATTGACTTCGAAGGCCATTCCCTGGAGTTGGATGCTGGCGATGAAGATTTCCGAAATCCAACAACGCCGCTGATCGTTAATACTATTGATGCAATCGATGCGATTCTGAATCACTTTGGTTCTGACTTCATGTTGACCATGGCGCCCGAGACTTTCTTCGTACAGTTGGGTTACTCCTATTATGGTGGTATTTCTGCCGGTGCAGACCGTCGTGCAGGCGCTTATCTGCCGGTGATTCACGCCTTGCGTGATCGTCTGACGTTCCTGCAGGTGCAAAACTATAATTCAGGCCCAATTACCGGCTTGGATAATGCCTACCACACAATGGGCGGTGCAGATTTCCACGTGGCAATGATTGATATGATGCTGCAAGGGTTCCACATTACAGGTAGCTTCGGTGATACGCGTTACTATTTCCCACCGCTTCACCCATCTCAAGTACTGATTGGTGTTCCTGCCAACGTAAATGCCGGTGGTGGTTATGTGGCGAATGCCGGCTTGGAGCAAGCTTGGGATTGTTTGACGGCTCGCAGTAACTGTCCTGCTTATCAGCCTGTCGATACTTACCCGAACCTGCGTGGATTTATGACCTGGTCCATCAACTGGGATAATTTCTCTGGAAACAATTGGTCTACCGGAATGCGATCTGTGGTGGACAATTAAAATAGCTACAGGTAGGTCGAAAGGTCTACCTTGGTGTTAATGAAAAAGAGTCTCAATTGAGGCTCTTTTTTTTTGCATTTTGCATTTGTTTAATTATTCTAAGTGTCCCTGCTTTTCATCTTTTCTTCGCTTCAACGCTCGGCTTTTTTTACGAAATTTTTATGAAAAAATACGCGCAGGCTGGCGCTTGCTCTGAGTTGATCCTTGTCGACAAAGTGTAAGCCTTTGCGACACGATAAAAACGATTTTTGATCGGCGGATTGAAGGGGGAAAAGTCTTCTAAATGCTTGTCCAGATTGAAACTTTGCCTGAGTAAATCTACCTAGTTTCGCGCTGTTTTCTTCGCCTAAAAAGCAAATTTTTCTTCATTTTACATATAATTCTGACGGTGTGACCTATAATCAATGAAGCTTGCTAAGACTCTTTAGATTAAAGCATGGATAAATGATTTGTTTGGCGTTAACATTCGTCGCTTGGCGTAGAAAACACATGCTATTAATTTAAATTTTTTAGAGGACTTATTATTTATGTCAAATATAAATGACGTATTGAATCAAATGCTGCAAACGGATGGTGCGATGGCGGCTGCGGTTGTTGATTCGGATAGCGGGCTGATGCTCGGTGGAGTGGGAAATGTGTTCGACCTTGAGCTGGCAAGCGCAGGCAATACAGAAGTGATTCGCGCCAAATTTAAAACCATGAGAAGTTTAAATCTGGATGACAGCATTGAAGATATTTTGATTACTCTTGATACGCAGTATCACATCATCACGCTATCTTCCAAATCGCCTGGTTTGTTTCTGTATTTTGTACTGGATAAGTCTAAAGGAAACCTTGCTTTGGCTCGCCGCGCAGCGAAAGAAGCGACTGCCAGGTTAGAGATTTAATTCTTGAATCACGAATGCTTTTGAAAAGTGCACGCAACTTGACATGAATAAAAAGCTCAGACTGTACGGGTTTTCAGAAAATGACAGGAAAGTCTTTTCCAGTTATTTATCCATCATTGAAAACAAAACCAAATATGATTGGGAAATTGTCAGTGACTGGGACTTCCATTTGGTGTTCATTGATGTTGTGTGCGACTCGGAAGGACTGATCGAGAAAAAATTACAGTCCAAGGGGTACAGTGTTGTGGTGTATGGAGATCCCGATCAGGTGTCGGGTCGACCTAACATCATTCTCAGGCCGCTTCGCGCCTCAAACATCCTGCAAGCACTAGATGGATATGAGGGGGTAAGTCAGGCAGCTGTACCCGCATCAGGCACAACAGATCTAACAGGTTCGGCGGAAAAGCTATATCGCTTAAACCGATGGCCTGCGAAAGATATTATGAGTACGGCTCCAAAGTCGAGTCGTTTAGCCGCAGCTTTTATGCAGGGTTCAAAAAGCGCTTCTCGCGTTGCCAGGGATATTGATATCAGTGAACAGGAAGTGGTGAATTTTGTGAATAAGTGTTGTTTGGCGAATATTATGACGGAGCGGAATGTGGTGGAAGATGCACCGCAGAAAACGCCTGCAAAAAGTAAAAATTTCCATTTATTTGAGAAAATAAGACAAAAATTCGGGGCGAGAAAATCGCATGGCTGAACTTAAGTTTGTCGTTACGGGAACCCCTGGCGTTGGAAAATCAACAGCACTCAATTCGGTGTGTGATTCACTTCCAATTGCTACGGAAGCGACGACCAGTGACGACTTATCTGCAGTAAAAGAAACAACTACAGTGGCTTTGGATTTTGGTGAGGTTTTGTTGGATGACGGAACATGTTTGCGTATCTACGGTACGCCAGGCCAAATTCGATTTAAGCATATGTGGGAAATTATCTCTGAGGGCGCATTGGGATTTATTATTCTGATCGATGCTACCCGCAAGGACCCGGTTGAGGACTTATCGATTTATATTGAGAATTTTCAGCCATATATTTCGCAAACAAGTGCTGTGGTGGCGATAACGCGAGATCCTGACTGTAGTCTTGAGCCTTACTATAATTATCTGGAAAGCAACGGTTTGTGCTTTCCTGTGATGTGTGCAGATCCTAGAGATAGGGATGATATGACCGAGGTGTTAATGGCCTTGATCGCAATGTTGGAGTTTTCAAACTAGGTTAATCAAAATGTCGAAAGAAGAAAACAAAAAGAACTTAAAGCGAATTTTTAGCAACGCTTTGGATGTGAGTAGCGCTATACAGGCAATTCTGCTGTCTACCGCTGACGGGCATTCACTGGCGAAGCTGTTTAAAAGTGAAGTATCAGATTCCGCTTTGGCTGCTATGTCCAGCTCCTGTATGGCCTTGGGTGATAGAATCGCCGCGGAGGTAAAACAGAATAAATGTGAGTTTGTTATTTTACAAAATGATGCGGGCTATATTGTGTTAAATAAGGTTAGCCCGAGACATGTCATCACTTTTCTGGCTGATGAGCGGGTCAATCTAGGCATGCTGTTAAATACCGTGAAAAACACTTCCAGGGAGCTGAAAGAGGTGTTGGGTGATGCTTTGCGAGGCTAAATAAACAGTTTGATAAAGGCCGATAGGGCAATGTGTATTGGCTTAATTATCGATTATTGTTGTCTATTTAGCCTTTGAGTTATTTCTGTTAATACATCTTTCCTAAATACTTCTTTTCCTGTGATGATTCTTACCCTGATGCGCTTGTTCGGTGAATGATGTTTCTATTCTTCGGCAGCTTCAATCAGGCATAGAATTGTATCCACCATGAGGGTTACGTCTTCTTTTGCTCGAACGTCGACAGTAAAAATCGGTAGCGCGTAACCTTCATCATAAATTGTGCGAGACAATGTATCGCTGTCCCAAACGACGTCATTCGAATGGTATCCCAGGCCGATGATGATGGGGGAGCTACTGGAAATGCCAGCAAAATGCTTGGTGAAATTTAATAATTGATCTTTGGCGTCATCACGAGAGCCATCAATTAATATGATAACCCCCATTGCGCCATCGGCGAGCAAGTCCCACATGTAGGAAAAACGCTCCTGGCCAGGTGTGCCGTATAGGTTGACCACATACTCGGAATCCATTTTGATCTGTCCAAAGTCCAGGGCTACCGTAGTTGTCGCCTTGGAGTGGACTTCCTGATCATTATTGAATGATTCCGTTTGAACCGGTGGAATATCGCTGATACTTCCGATTGCTGTGGTTTTTCCCGCTCCCATTGGCCCGGTAAAAATGATTTTGTATTCAGACTTATTCATATCAATTAAATATTTAAATGTCTTCTAAGGGATTTGATCATTTTAGAAAAGCCTTCGGGCTTTTTCGCTGCTGGTTTTGCTTGTGTCTGACTGCTTACCTGTCTTTCCGACGGTTTAGCGTCTATCAGGCCGCAAGCGCCCAGTGCGTTTAAAATGGCCATCGTTTCTCGATTGTCAGAGCCGGTTGCCTGAGTAAGCTCCTCGGGTGTTACGTATTTTTTTGCCAGGGTGGAAACCATACGTACCAGATTCGCTTTTGCTCTTAGCGCGCCTAAATCTGGCCATCTTTTTAATTTATATATTGAGTTTCCTGGTAGCCATGGCGCACGATCCTGTGCATTTTGAGTGGAGTCAATTGCAGATCGCCAAAGCAATTCTGTGCCATTGATGAGTATAGCTGATTCTGGTGGGTTGTGGTTTTCCAGCGTTTTTGATTGAATTTTTGCACTCATCAACTGGCTGAAATTATTGAAGTAATCTTCACTGATTTTGCATTGGCTAAGCTTGGCGGTGAGCCATAATTTTGGCTGGCCGTTGGCCTCTATGGCAAAGGCGGTCTGGGGGCTGCTTGCGTCAAAAACAGTTTTTATTGCACTGAGTAAAGCCCAGTGTTCTCCTGGTGCGCTGTCCTGTACAGTGCTTGGCTTGCTCGTTGGCGTTGCCGTAATTTTTACCGGGTTGGCAAGCAAATGCTCTCCAACCGTATTCAGCAAATCCAATACATGCATGACGCGTATCGGATTGGTGATAGTGAAATGGTAATGTTTGCCTGGACGACGGCTATTTTGGACCAGCACAATGATTCGTCCACTGCTGTGCCAGTCTTCGATTCTGTTGTCGCCCTCGAAAGCGATAATCACACTAGCCTGGTCAACATCACATATTTCCCAGGGATAATTGGTTTTCTTTTGGCACATAACAATAAAACGATCGAGTAGATCAAAGGTATGCGCTTCGTCATTCAATGTTTTTGTCGGTTTTGCTAAGGCTATGGTGAGTCTTTGATTGGAAGAACCAGCGTTCATTACTTATCCGTGCTCGTTTAGTTACCCATTGGAATTGTCAGTAGTGATTAACAACGTGTTTGTCATCGCGCTATCAGGGCTTTTCGGTGACCTTCGTTTTAATCGTGCCATCTGACAATTTAATATATAGCTCTTCATCGAGCTCAACATCTTTAACAGACTGGATGATCTTATTGTAGCAGTTAGTGGTAATGCTGTACCCCCGCGACATGATATTGAGGGGGTTCGTACCGTTTAACCTGTAAGTAGAAATCTCCAGTCGTTGCGCAGTTATACGCAGTTTGGCGGTGATGAGATCAGTCAGCTTCTGTTTTAATCGCAATACGGCTAACTTTTCCTGCTCAATACCTTGTGCCGGGTTTTCTCTAATTAACCTGTTTTGAGTGTACTCAAGGCTTTTCTTTTGGCTTTTAAGCGCCGCAAATACCCCTTGCGTCAGGCGGATTTCCAGTTGGTCCAGCGCTTGGCTGAATTGCTCGAGTTTATCCCGAGGATGTTTTAGCCGCTTGTTGAGCTGGGTCAGTAAATTGAGCTTGTGTGAGAGCTGACGCAGGATGCCCTGTTCAAGTTGACGTGCCAGGCTGGAAAAGCGCAGAGAGAGTTCCTGTCCGTTTGGACTGAGAAGTTCAGCCGCGGCGGAAGGTGTTGGAGCTCGCACATCCGCGACAAAATCGGCAATGGTAAAATCGATCTCGTGGCCAACGGCCGACACGATTGGTTTTTTGCACTGGTATATGCGCCTCGCAAGCATCTCATTGTTAAATGCCCAGAGATCCTCAATCGAACCGCCACCACGGCAAAGCAGAATTACGTCGAACTCTTCTCTTCGTTCTGCGATGTCCAATGCTTGCAACAGTTGTCTTGGTGCTTCTTCACCTTGCACCGCGCAGGGGATTATCGTAATGGGTATGCTGGGCATACGCCGTTTGAGCACGCTGATAACATCGCGAATAGCCGCACCGGAAGGGGAGGTGATGGCTGCAATATGGCGTGGTAGCGTTGGCACGGCTTGTTTGGCGGCAGGGTCGAACAAGCCCTCTTGTTGTAGGCTGAGTTTAAGCTTTTCAAACTGCCGTTGAAGCTCGCCAAAGCCCGCCGCTTCAAGATGTTCGATAATCAGTTGAAAGTCACCGCGCCCTTCGTAAAGGCTGACTCTTCCCCGTACTTTTACCTTATCGCCAGCTTTTGGGCGAGGTTTGATGTACATATTATTGCCGCGAAACATGGCGCAACGAATTTGGCCGCCGGCATCTTTGAGGGTGAAATACCAGTGCCCTGAGCTGGGCTGGGTGAAGTTGGATATTTCACCTTCAACCCAGACCATGGGAAAATTCTTTTCAAGTAGCTGTTTTACTGAGCGATTAAGCTGCGTGACACTATATATGTCACTGTCTTGTGGGGAGCTTGAAACCATGCGAAATCTTATTGGGACTGCTGGGCAACGTTGCCGCGTGAAGAGTATGGTGGTGCTATTATAAGGATTTTTTGTGGTTTTGAAATGGTAACGTTTACATTGGAGGTGCGCACCAAAGTCGCGCAGTGTGCAGACCCGGTGATTCGGTTAGCAAAGCCGCAGTAGGGCGTGTTAAGAGCGTTTAAGCCAAAAGGGTAAAATCCGTTTTACCCACTGAGTTTGGGTACCGTAATTTTTGTCCTGCGTGGCGAACGATGCGCAAATAGGAAATTGCTACTTTTCGTTTCGTCGGTGCTTTTTAGGGTGCATCCCAGTTAGGGTGCATTCCAGGTCGCTATTTAGACTGCCTCTTAGACTTTTGGCGATGTCTAGTTTGCGTGCGCTGTCTAAATGGCCGCTACCTCAATAGAGGAGCAGTGGTCGTTGCATCTTAAAAGGATCGTCGCCTGAACGTTTAGATGTAGTCTTGATACAAACGTCTAAATGTTCGAGGGCAATAACCTGTCCAGCGCTTAAAAGCATTTGTCAGGCTGGCTCGATCTGAAAAGTCCAGCGAAGTGTAGATGTAATCCACCCCTTTTTTCTGAACGAGTAGATAGTCAACCGCATAATGCTTGCGAACTTTATCGCGCAGCTCCATGAAGCTGGTGCCTTGCTCCTTCAGTCGGCGCTGAAGGGTTCGCTTTGACATATGTAAATCTTGAGCAATGTGATTCATGCTGAGCGACGAGTGCCCGATTCGCTTGTTCAGCGCATCGACTACTTGTCCAGCAATGCCAAATGCTACAGGCAGTTGGGCTTTATTTAAAAAGCCTTGCAGCTCTTCTGCTGGATTCTGATCGCCAATGAAATGACTTGTGGTTCTGGTGGATTCTTGATGTCCTATCGCTTCTTCGTTATTCATACCAATCTCTCACTTTTGGATTCGTTGGCTTTTATTAACCATAGTTCTGCTAAAAATATGAATCTTTACCATGTCAAACAGCGCGTATTGTGAGAGAACTGCAATGGCTGGCTGCGCGCACTCAATCCGATTCAGGTTGTCATTGATAAATCGGCTGGTAGCCAAATTTTTCAATAATCACATCGTGATGTGGTTGAGCGCATGACTTCTGGCTTAAAAACGAACTTGCCGAAAGCTGAGTCAGCTAAAATCTACTTCAAAACTGCTGTTAGTCTATTTTTAAAATCACATATTCGTAGTAGAGCTACGACGCGGTAACGACGCATGAGAATATATTTGCCAATCTCATGCATTGGTCGAGTCGGGCGATTGATGAGGGCGATGAAGTGTCTTTGGGAGGCTGAAATTCGACATTCGCGGTGCAAACAGTTTATAGCTCGAAGTGTTAATGCTCGAATTATAATGCTCGCTGGTAATAAAACACGAGTGTTGTACTTTAGCTCTCTTTCTAAAAACATAATGCCGTGAATGCAGCTAAAGAAATCTATATATCTCTACTTAAGGAAGTAAGTTAAAACTATATCCAGTATAAGCAGAGTTTATACAGCTTTCTTTTATAAACAGTTTAACTACTATTCAAAATTGGTAGTTAAGCTGAAGTGCTTACATTCTTTAAGTATGGGCAACAGAATTTTTATATTGCAAACAATCTGTTTTGCATACTTCTCTTTCAATACTGTACCAATTTAAAAAAACAACCAATGCTTGCGTTACATAGTTTTCCTTTTTATCTTAGCCGTCCTGGCTCTTCCTTTCCAAAAACTCTTCATAAAGCATAACTCACTTGTCGTTGGTAAACAAACTTAATTGTTAATTGCGACTCAATTATTTTTAAAATTGTTTTCTAGTTTGAATCTACCAAAGATAAAAGCTCTGTGTTGCCACCCGTTGCAACCGTGTTAACGGTAAATGTTTTTTCCGAAGCGAAGCGAGTTAAGTAATGTGGTCCTCCGGCTTTGGGACCTGTGCCGGATAAGCCTTGTCCACCAAATGGATTCACACCGACTACTGCACCCACCATGTTACGGTTTACATAAATATTGCCGACGTTTAATTGTTTTGCAAGAGTTCTCGCTCTGCTTTCCAGTCTGCTGTGTATACCGAAGGTTAAACCGTATCCGGTACTGTTAATATCTTCGATAATGGTATCTATTTCATTCGATTGGAAGCGGACAATATGCAATATTGGTCCGAAGACTTCCCGTTTTAATTGCGATAAAGAATTTATTTCGTAAATATGTGGTGCAAGGAAATACCCGTCATGAGGTGTGTTAGCGTTTTCCTGCGGGTAAATTCGCTGCGCTTCGCCATTCATACGCTGAATATGTTGTTGGAGAAGGTTTAAAGCATCTTGATCTATGACTGGGCCAATATCGGTTTCAAGTTGCCAGGGCTCGCCTAGTTTTATTTCGTCACATGCGCCCTGAAGCATGCTGATAACACTGTCAGCAATTTCAGACTGTAAAAATAATACGCGCAGTGCGGAGCAACGTTGTCCCGCACTGTAGAATGCCGAGTGTATAACATCGTCAACGACTTGTTCCGGTAATGCAGAAGAGTCGACGATCATTGCGTTTAGTCCACCGGTTTCGGCAATCAATGGAATGATTTCGCCGTCACGTTCAGCAATTTGGCGGTGAATGATTTTTGCAGTTTCTGTTGAGCCAGTGAAAGCAACGCCGGAAATTCGTGAATCTTTTATCAATGTATTTCCGATGCGAGCGCCATCACCTACCAGAAGTTGAAGGACTTCGTTGGGAATGCCTGCTTCATGCATCAGTTGGACAATGCGAAATGCAATTATGGAAGTTTGTTCTGCGGGTTTGGCTATCACGCAGTTGCCCGATACCAGTGCCGCCGTAACCTGGCCGGTAAAAATCGCCATGGGGAAGTTCCACGGGCTTATGCATACAAAGGTACCGCGCCCGTGTAGGCTCAAAGTGTTATCTTCACCAGTAGGACTTGTGAGCAGTTGTGGTGAAAATTGTTGGCGAGCAAGCTGTGCGTAATAATGGCAAAAATCCACGGCTTCGCGATATTCGCTAATCGCATCTTCAAGTGAGCGCCCGGCTTCTTTGCAAATGAGTTGGAGCAGTTCGTCGCGATGCGCTTCAAATCGTTGCGCGATGTTTTCTAAAAACAGCGCGCGCTGTTCGACTGGCGTTTGGTCCCAGTGTCGTTGCGCGTTGCGGCAGGTTTTAACTGCGTTTTCGATGTCATCAGGGGTGGCTTCGGCGACAGAGCCCAATAATATTTTTGTGTTGGCCGGTGAACTGATCGGAAGCCAATCGGTATTTGCGTCGGCGATACTTTCACCATTGATTATGCTGCTGGCTCTGCAATTTTGCACCGGGTGTTGTTCGAACTGTTGTAAAAGTGCTGCATGTTGAATGGCATTGTTGAGATCCAGCCCAAGTGAGTTGGTGCGGGGTATGCTGGCCTGACGAAAAATATCGATAGGTAGGGGAATGTTGTGATGTTTATGCTGCTCCCGTTCTGTTACTTGAGCAAATACGTCTTGCACTAAATCTGTGATAGCGACTCGTTCATCAAGAAAGTAGTGCACAAATGAACTGTTTGCGCCATTTTCCAGTAAGCGTCGAACCAGATAGGGGAGTAGTTCTTTATGTGCTCCAACCGGAGCGTAGATTCTTAAATTCGCTGGTGCCGTTGTCACATCTCCGATGTGATTAAAAATCAGTTGCCCCATACCGTGTAAGCGTTGGAATTCGAAATCCTTATTTTGTGCAATAAGCTGAATAAACGCTACCGTGTACGCATTGTGTGTTGCAAACTGGGGATAGATAACATCATTGTTCGCCAGCAAAATATTGGCACACGCCAGGTAATTTAAGTCTGTATTGGCTTTGCGTGTAAACACCGGGTAATCAATGTGCCCAGATTCTTGCGCATACTTGATTTCTCTGTCCCAGTACGCACCTTTTACCAGGCGAATCATGAAGCGATGACCTGTTTCCCGCGCTAAAGCGCTGAGCCATTGTGCCACTGTCAGTGAGCGTTTTTGATAGGCTTGCAGTACAAAGCCGAGTCCGTTCCAGCCGTCCAGTTCAGGACTTCGCGCCAACATTTCAAAAATTTCGAGTGTAATGTCCAGGCGCTCGCTTTCTTCGGCGTCTATGTTCAGGCCGATATTGTACTGTTTGGCTTGTTTGGCGAGAGATAGTACGCTGTGAAACAGCTCTTCTTTAACGCGGTGTAATTTACTGTATTCAAAACGCGGATGTAATGCTGATAGCTTGATGGAAATGCCGTTCGCCTGGTAAACATCGTAAGCAGAGCCTTTTTTTCCAATGGCGTGTATCGCACTTTCGTATTCGGCAAAATAACGGTGGGCCGCGGATTGCGTGCGGGCTCCTTCGCCAAGCATGTCAAACGAGAAGTTACTTTTAATGGTGTAATGTTTTTGGTCTTTTTCACCGCGCTTGATTGCTTCCCCGATATTACGTCCCAGAACGTACTGGCCTCCCAGGATTTTCATCGCCTGTAGCATGGCTTTGCGAACCACCGGCTCGCCGAGTCGGTTGACGATACCGGCAAACCATTGACCGCCACCGGGTTCTTCAAACTTCATGATTTTGCCTGTGAGCACCAGCCCCCAGGTAGATGCATTGACAAAGAGGGATTTGGATTGGCCCAGATGGGTGTGCCAGTTGCCCGAACGAATTTTCTCTGCAATAAATTCATCTGCGGTATCAGCGTCGGGAATTCGCAGAAGCGATTCGGCAATGCACATCAATGCAAGGCCTTCATTATTGCTTAAACCAAATTCTTGCAAGAAGGCATCGAGTGTGCCGCGCTGCTCTTCGTTATTGCGACACTGTGAAACCAGATTGCGAGCGTTTTCAAGCGCCTGTTCACGTAGCGTGAAGTTTTGTTGTATGGCGGTGAGTGCGTCCAGCGCACGTTTAACTGTAGCATTCTCATCTGCATGAGTGTGCTGGCGAATTTGTTGACGAAGTACTTCTAATTGCTTCATTACACGCTTCTACCCAAACTTAAAGGACTAAACGTTAGTGCTAACGTTGTTTAGTGGACTTTTTAATTAGCCCGCGGCTTTTGGCCGATTATGAAGAGGATTTCTGGTAGAAATCTTCTTCGCTGACAGAGGTCTTGCAGCGGGGTGCGCTATTCTGTCTGATCCGGATTTCCAGATGCAGCGTTTTCCTTGGTGGGGTGGTGGATCTTCCAGAGTGATCGAAAGTCTGTTTTGTCACGAAATTTGTGTAGCAAATACGGGTTGTTTTATCTAAACAGCTTTTTGTTCGGCTTAAATTTACCAGCAGTCATAAAGCCTTGGCTTTATTTGCCGCGCAGCTCTTTTTAGGAATTCAATATTTAACGCGCATAAAATGAAAGTTAAATGAATGTCCAAACAAATTTTGACATTAAATTTTTGCTGTAAGCCCGTGTACTGTTCTGGTTGACATTGTTACCAGTTGCTACCACATCGACCGTGGCGTTCAGAATGTAGATCCGGAATAACCATCCAGGAATATTAATTCACTATGAAACTGTAGTCAGGCGTTAATATGGATGATGTATTGGCGGTGATGGCCGGGGTAATTCAGTTGGTCACTAAAGCGATAATTGGCTCTTTGATTTTAGCCTTTTGGCATCGCATTTTAATTGTCTATCGAATTATCTCTGTCGTGAATTCACTGCTTATTCAAGTCTTCCAAACGCTTTCTTTCTACATGCTATTAAGTGAGTTTTTGTGGCTTGTCTAACGGCAGCTTTTGTCAGAGCTCTCTTTTGTACCGAGTTCTTTTATATAGTTTTGCTTGCGCCTGCTCTTGAGATCAGGTGTCTTGCTTTAAGAAAATCGCTATAAAAAATCTCGCTGTAAAAAGCTCGGCTAAAAAAGCCTCGTTATAAAAAGCCTTTATAAAAAACGTCTTAATAGTGTTTATTTATTATTAATATGCTCTATAGGGTTTAGTTGTTCCGATGTACGTTCCGAAGCCTTATTTCGCGTTGTCATTTATTATATTTAATCAATTTCGCGACCGACTTTTTCGCTTTTATGCGATCAACAAACGTACGTTGTTTTTCACATTATAGCGACCTGTGCTTTAAGTGCCTCATTATTTTTAGACGCACTGTATCCGCCAACCCTCAAGCTTTTTTTCGCCTTTTTTCATGTTTTGAGGCTTTAAAGAGCCAATTTGAAGGTGGCGGACGATTTTAATTCGTTTTTGATGTATGTGAATTTATTTTTATTTAAATTTAATATCACTATCAGCGACTAAATATAAGAATTGAGCGTAAGCCGCAATGTTTTGGCGGAGTTTCTCTTTGTTAATTTTATCCAATGTATCGTTCGCTGTATGGTGCAGGTCAAAGTAATCTTTACCGTTTTGCAAAAATTCAGCCGTCGGCACGCCGTCTTCACGCAAGTACTTGATGTCTGGTCCACCATGCACAGGACCATTTGTAGGAATAATATCCATCGGTCTAAAGACTTTGGCCAGCGCATCAACGGCTTGGCTGTGATCTTCACTGGCGTTGGCCACGCCAAATTGCCAGATGATATCAGCACCAAAATCAGATTCTGCTGCAATAATGTGCTGGTCTTTCGCGTGTTTCTGCGCGTAGGCTTTCGCCCCAACCAGGCCCACTTCTTCGGAGCCGAACATGACGATGCGGATGGTGCGCTTTAATGGTCTTTTTACGTGCTGATGTACCAGTTTGGCCGCAGCCACAATAATGCCAATACCCGCTCCATCATCAATCGCGCCAGTGCCCAAGTCCCAGGAGTCCAAGTGTGCGCCGACTAAAACGATTTCATCTTTGTTCTGTTTGCCGGGCAGTTCGGCAATTACATTTCCGGAAGTCGTGGCAGGCTGAGTACTTGTGGTAAGGGTGAGTTTTAGTTCAACAGGCTTGTTAATCTTGCTCATGATGCGACGAAGTTGGTCCGCATCCGGAGCGGAAAGTGCGGCAGTCGGAACGCTCTCTCCTATATCTTTATCTGTGACGCGTTTCATTTGTCCGGTATGAGCGAAGCGATCGTGGTCTGTACCGACTGAGCGAATTAATGCCGCAAGGGCGCCTGCTCGGTGAGATTCGTATGCAGTGAGACGTCGCTTCGCCACTGCTGCACCGTAACCCGATCCGTCCTGAGTGCGGGCCATAGTTTCATCTATAAAGACAATTTTATTTTTCAGCGAACCATCTTTGGCCGCCTGCAGGCCCGCCAGGGAGTCAAATCTTACCACTTCGCCCTGCACTCCGCCCTCAGGTGTGCTGGTGCTGCCGCCCAGTGCGCTGATAACCAGGGGCTGAGGGAAAGGTGAAATGATTTCTGCATGCTCATGATGACGCTGCCAATAAGGCAGCTCAAATTCCTCAACGCGTATATTTTTGAATCCGAGAGACTTGAGTGTATCGGTAGCCCATTCACGCGCGCGTTTTTCAGCGGGAGAACCCGCCAGTCGCGGGCCAATCTCGGTAGTGAGAGATTCGACTATTTGATAACCGAGTTTATCGTCTTCAGCAAGTTCGCGGAGTTCTTGGGCGGTTTGAAGTTGCTCTTGTGAAAATTCGTAAGCCCATAATGTGTTGGCGTGAAGCGCGACTGAAATCGTGATTGCCCATGTGATGGCTCGGTTTAACATATATACCTCTGTTGAAAAGTGCTGGCTAAAATAGAAATGCTAACCTTCAGAAAAGCTATCTGAGCCAGCAAGCGGATGTTACTTTTTTAAATGATAACCCTATAAACGAGGACAAAAGCGTTGTCCGCAGGAAAAGCCTGGGCTATCGTCAGGATTTAGTTGTGAATTTGGCAGCCTACAGCAGTATGGCCAATATTGCAGCAGTTGAGCTTATGTTAAGGGAGGGAAGAGTATGAATGAGCACGAAAAAATTAATTATGTCGAGTTGCCCGCGCAAAACCTGGTGGCGGCAAGCACTTTCTTTTCTGAGGTTTTTGGTTGGCAATTCGAGGACTATGGCCCCGAGTATTGTGCTTTTTCCGGTGGGGGGCTCAACGGGGGATTTTACTTGGCCAATGTAAACTCTACGACGCTAAATGGCGCTGCGTTGATTGTGTTTTACAGCGAAGATCTCGCGGCGACGCAAGCGAAAATCGTAAATGCCGGTGGTATTGTGGTAAAGCCCGTTTTCAGTTTTCCGGGAGGGCGGCGTTTCCATTTTACGGACCCCAATCACAATGAATTTGCGGTCTGGTCGGATAAATGAAAACACCATTTTGTATGGTCTACGCCCATTCAGTGTTATTAGCTGTATTGGCGAGACAGTGAAAAAAGTCTTAGTACGGTTTCTTTGAGTTGCTCAGAGGTCGCTTTATGTAATTGGTTTTTAAGCACATCGATCCGGCGAATAGGAGGTGTATTCTGATCGAATTGTTCATCGAGTGACGATAACATGCTAAAGCTTCGGTGGGTTAAAACGGCCTGTTCTACACCTTCCTGGCGCATAGTGTGGCTAAACGTAAGATAGTCAGTTTCCTGCAGCCAGATCATGGCACTAAAGCAAGCTTCATATCGGGGGCTGTGCAGACCAAATTCATCGGGCTCGTCTGGCCCGCTGATGTCTTCCACATACAGTGTGGTTTTCGTGGGAAAGCGGCGATACAACATAATGAGAATTTTTGCAGCATCTTTGCAAAAGTCGTCGATGTGTAAATCACCTACAGGTTCGAGTTCGTTACTTGTCATAGTGGTTGCGCATATTTAATGCAGTTTTACTGTGCCTGAAAAAGCAAGAAAAATAAGTCAGCTGGGATCAGCTTAGCCCAAGAGTCTAAGCTTTCCCAGCCGTTGCTTTCACTTAGTGGCAGTTTTGTGCGGTGTTTTTATTTTGCATACGTTTGTATAAATGAACCAAACTTATCGATAGCTTTTTCGATATCTTTCGCCTGCGGTAAAAAAACGATGCGAAAGTGGTCAGGGTCTTTCCAGTTGAAAGCCGTTCCCTGTACCAGCAGTATTCGTTCCTGAATTAAAAAATCGAGAATGAGTTGCTGGTCGTCTTCAACGTCAAACACGTTACGATCAATTTTGGGGAAGAGGTAAATAGCCCCTTTGGGTTTAACGCAACTAACTCCAGGAATTCGCTCAATGCTCGCCATGGCCGCATCGCGTTGTTCAATTAATCTGCCCCCCGGCAAAATCAATTCGTTAATACTTTGGTAGCCACCAAGCGCGGTTTGAACGGCGTACATGGCAGGCACATTCGCGCACAGCCGCATGGACGCCAGCATTTCAATGCCTTTCATATATTCCGTTGCTTTTTCTTTTGCACCGCTCACCACTAGCCAGCCAGAACGAAAACCTGCCAGGCGATAGGACTTGGAGAGGCCGTTAAAGCTGATGCACACTACATCTTTTGCCAGTTTGCCCATGGGGATGAACTCGGCGTCCTCATACACGATCTTGGAATAAATTTCGTCGGCAAAAATAACCAGGTTGTGTTCACGGGCAATATCAACAATGGCCTGCAAAGTTTCTTTGCTGTACACCGCACCAGTTGGGTTGTTAGGGTTTATCACCACAATTGCGCGTGTTTTGTCGGTAATTTTACTGGTGATATCGCTGATGCTGGGGTTCCAGCCAGCTTCCTCATCGCACAGATAATGCACTGCGTTGCCACCGGCAAGCCGCACGGCTGCGGTCCACAGCGGGTAGTCGGGTGAGGGAATCAGCACTTCGTCGCCATCGTTCAGCAGGGCCTGGTTGGCCATTACAATTAATTCACTTACGCCATTTCCCAAATAGATATCGTCGATCTCGACATCGGGAATCTCCAATCGCTGGCACTCTTGCATAATGGCTTTTCGTGCGGCAAATAAACCTTTGGATGCGGTATAACCTTGCGCGTTGCGCAGATTGTGAATGACATCCGAGATGAGCTCATCCGGCGCATCAAAACCAAAGGGGGCGGGGTTGCCGATATTCAGTTTGAGAATACGGTGTCCTTCCTCTTCGAGTCGAACGGCGTGATCGAGAACAGGGCCTCGAATGTCGTAACATACACCGGTCAGTTTTTTCGATTTATTTATGCGTTGCATTTTTGCAGTCAAGCCTTTTTAATCAAGTAATGGTTGGGAGTTGGTTCAAAGAACCGTAGGCAACGTTGGCCAGTTATTCTGCGTTGTCAAAACTCTTCTCAGCAGCCTGGTCGAAGACACTTTGTTGCATTTATGCGCACAGGTGGATACATCCCCAGGCTGTGCTATGGTGAGCACAGTGTTGGATGGCAATGGCAGGGTATGGCACGGGCTGCGCTGATACCAGATTCAGTATCTGGCTCTAAGCACCGGACTACAAGTATCAGACTCCCAATACCAGGCTCCAAGCACCAGACTCCAAGTACTAGTTTTTAAGCATCAGGCTCTATGTACCAAACCTTTAGAGCAGATCCTTAGATCAGACCTGGAGACCAGATTTTAATACCAGACACAATAAAACAGCTACGTATAAGTCTTAAAAAATAGATGTTTAAAAAGGTGTTAATATTAGACGCTAAATGTAGACCCAAAAACTAGGTTCTAAATTTCTGTTCTAAAAATAAATTCTGGCTTTCAACTCTTAGATTTGTTGCTGGCAATCGGTACGAAGTTCAACTCCCGGACTCATAACGCCACCATTGATTGGGCGCCAGTGTACTGTACATTGAGTGAGCGGTCTTAGAAAAGCAAAAAATGTAAAAAACAGCCCTAAAAAGGGTTTTATTCAAAAATTCAAACAGTCCTAAGGGCTGTAGCTGGAGGCAGGTTATGTCAGATGATCAATTAAAAGACGACAACTACTGGCGAGATAAGCTCAGTGACGAAGAATACCGCATATGTCGGGAAAAAGGGACGGAACGGCCTTTTTCTGGCGAGTATGTAGATACGACAACTCCCGGTGTCTATCTGTGTAAGTGTTGCCAGACGGAATTGTTTGATTCCACCAGTAAATTTGATTCTGGGTGTGGCTGGCCAAGTTTTTCAGAAGGTATTGCCAATGAGCGAATCGCCGAACATGATGATAATTCTCTTGGTATGCACCGCGTAGAAATAACCTGTTCCAAATGCAACTGCCACCTCGGTCATGTGTTTACTGACGGACCCCAACCTTCTGGATTACGGTATTGTGTCAACTCGGCGTCGGTGACGTTGCGGGAGGATGATTGACGCTTACAGCTGGAGGAGAGGCGGTGAATTTTGCTGGGAGATAAAAAACAGGCAAAACAGTTGGGCGAAATGGCTGCCTGAATTGTAACGATGATTAAGTAAAGTACTTTTCTAATGGCCATTAATGCCAGTCGGTATTTACAGGGTGAGGCGGTGGTGGAAAATACACCACCGAGTAAATGGGATTTGGGCTTAGCTCAACCGGCATGTTAATTGTGGCAGGATGGTCATGGTATGAAGGTCGTGGTATGACGGTCGTGGTATGAAGACAGTCGCTGCGACCGTTGAAAGATTAGTCGCGACCTGTGGTGTGTGACTTAAGCGTATATATTGGGGGGATGATGAGCCTTTTTAAAATTCTATTATTCGTACAAATCGGCAGTTTTTGTTTGATGGCTCTCGGAATCCTCGGACAAAAATTCCAAATATTACCGTTTAAGATGGCGTTCGGTGGTTTTATTTTGGCCATGGCGTTATCGCTCATCGTGTTTGTCATTGGTTTAATTTTTACCTTATTGAGCTTTGGCAAGGTCGCTGATACAGGAAGAGCCTTAGGAATAGTGGTGACGCTTTGTGCATTTTTGCCGTTGGTGCTGGTGGCTGTGCTGGCTGGTAAAGGGTTTAAAAAGCCTCGTATCCACGATATTTCGACCAACCTGGAAAATAACATTGAATTCACCAAAGCGTTTGAGTTGCGCCGGGATTCGGAAAACTCACTGTTGCTTCCTGAAGACCGGACGGTTGAATTGCAAAAGCAGCATTATCCGGATTTAAAGCCCATGCTGGTGGAAATGTCACCGGCGACGGCCTACGAAAATGCGCTATTGGTAGCGGATGAGCTTGGCTGGCAGATTACTCAGAAAGATAAAGCGAAAACAACGTTTGAAGCGGTCGACGAGACGAAAATATTTGGCTTTCGGGACGATGTCGTAGTGCGAGTGCGACCATTTAATTCGGGGAGTCGAATTGATTTGCGCTCGGTTTCACGGGTAGGGGTGAGTGACCTGGGAGCCAATGCCGCCAGGATAGAGCGTTTTCAGCAGCAATTTAAAGACAGTTTCCAAAACTTCTAATTCTCTCGTGCTTTCTTTTCTCTCTCTTTCTCTTTCTCTTTCTTTCTGGGGAGGGGAGAGGGAGGGCATCGGGTGTTGGCAGAAAAACTTTTGCTGACACCTTAATCAGTCATAGATGTTTTTCTTCTTCCACAAGGTATCTTTTTGATTGAATTTATCCCAGGCATCCTGCACTTCTTCCTGTTCTGCGATTTCTTGACTGGTTAAATTGGACTGGGGGTCTTCTTCTTCCAGACGCTTGCGAATTTCTTCGATAATTTCACGTATGGTCTGCATTCGGGTTTCGTATACAGACGGTTTGTTTTCACGCAGCAGCAGTTTCAAAGCCAGTTCATAGTAGTGAATGGCCAGTTTTGTCTTGTCGCTTTGTAGCGCCTGCTTTCCGTGAAGACAATACGAGTCAACAGTAATACTCAGTACCAGATGCTTAATTTGAGAGCGGTATAGCTCGATATGCGAGCGCGGCAACGTCTGTTTCTTTTCCAGGGTATCCACAAAGTGGAAAAGCTCTTCAAGCCCAATCTTAACGTCTTTAATTTGTTGCTGGGTCTCAAGGGATACATCTTTGCTGGGCCCCGTCTGACGCTGGTTTTCGGCCATTTGCGCCGATACCAGTTGCAAGTCCTGCATATGAGTCGGGTCGCTGGGCTCCAGTTTGGCTAATTGCTCGCATACGTCCGCCATGCTGCGCTGAACGAGCAGGGTGAGCTCTTTTGTTAAAAACTGGGGTGGGAAGCCATTGAGCATGAATTTAAATGTACGGCACCGGGTTTTGAGCGCAATAAGCAGGCGTTTGCGCTGTTCACGCTTTTGCTGGATGGTCTGCATGGCGAAGGCATAGAGGACCAGAGCGCCGAGCAGGCAGACAATTGCGATAATAATGGAAGCGGTGGACATAGGGCGCACAAATTAGATTCTATATTCAAAGGCTAGTCAGAGCTGTGGTGATATGCAACTAGAAGCTCGGAATAGATGTGATTGCCATCTTACTGTATTTTTAGTCTAAATTAGCGTCATCTTGATTCTCTGGAAAGCAATTTTTCATGACATAAAAAAACTGAAATTTATTTGTTGACAGACGCCTCATGTCTACATAGAATGCGCACCTCTTCGAGACGACACGCGAGTTCTTAGAAACACGTCCCCTTCGTCTAGAGGCCTAGGACACCGCCCTTTCACGGCGGTAACAGGGGTTCGAATCCCCTAGGGGACGCCACTGCGGGAATAGCTCAGTTGGTAGAGCACAACCTTGCCAAGGTTGGGGTCGCGAGTTCGAGTCTCGTTTCCCGCTCCAAATTAAAAGAAGCCCAGCCAAGCGCTGGGCTTTTTTTTGTCTGTCGAAAAGTGTCAAAGATACCATGCCTTGCGTGACAATTGCCACTGTGGGTATTCAGTGGGGAGCCGGATATTGTCTGCGCAATTCCCTGTTATTTTTTTTAATAAATCTCCTTTTGCATGAGGGTTGATGACCGTTGTGTTTTGTGAAATTTTGATTCGCCGTGTCAGAATTTAAACAGGACCGATCTGCATTTTCTGCAATATTCCATTTTTCTGTTTCGATAATTCTCTGCTTCTTAGATGTGCCAATAAACTTAAGCGGGGAAGCTCTCTGTAAAGTCTTTGCCAGGTTTCGGGCTGACTGTTTAGGTGCCATCAATATTCTTCTATCAAATTGTTGATGAGGTGGATTGGCTGGGTTTCGTTAAAGTTTTACCTTACGAAGTCTGTTCGGTCTGTATGAATTTTTAATTCACGTATAACGTTTTTTTGTCGTGAAATTTAATGCAGAGAATATACAGCATGTGGTAGTGCGTACACTCAACGTCGTGCAATGCCGGGAATTTCTTGCCAGTTTTTCAGTAATTTATAAGGGTAAGACAACAACGCTTGCGTGCGGCTACGTCATAGAAAAACATCTAAGAAAACAGGAATTAAACCCATGAAAAGTTATTTGTTGCCGTTACTCGGGGCTGCCGCATTTGTGACTGCGGCAAGCACTGCGTATGCGGTGGGACCGGTTGATGACCGGCTATATGCCAAAGAAGAATCTATCCAAAATATAAAGCGCAAAAAGCAGGTTTATATTGTCACTGCAATTGGCGATTCGGTTTTGGGTTATGACGGTGGAGTTGAAGGTTTTACGTCCACTAAACCCAAAAAGGGTGAAAAAATTAATGTTCAAAGTGCAGCGGTTAAGCAATACGGCGAACATTTAGAAAAAATTCATAATGAAATTTTAAGTTCCGTCGGTGCTTCAAGCGCTGAAAAGATTTATTCCTATCGTTATGCGGCAAACGGTTTCGCGGCAACGCTGACTGAGCAGCAGGCAGAGCAATTGAAGTCGCACAGTCGCGTGTTGCATGTTTCAAAAGATGAAATTCTGCAGCCTCAAACCGACAATACGCCACATTACTTAGGTCTGACCGAGCGTGGTCAAGCCTGGAGTTTCGGGGTTGTGGGTGAAGATGTTGTAGTGGGGGTGATTGATACCGGGATTGAACCGGAACATCCCAGCGTTGCAGACGTCCGTACTCCTCGATTCGGTAATCGCGGATTGAAACTACCTTACGGGAAGCCGCCAGCAAACTGGTATGGCACGGGCTGTGATTTTGGAAACGGCGAGCACAACCCATTGGATGCTCGTTTTGCCTGTAACGACAAATTATTGAAAGCTCAGTATTTTGTGGATGGCTGGGGAGCAGACAACATCCTCGATAGCGAGTTTTTGTCGGCACGTGACTCTGATGGCCATGGCACGCATACAGCAACGACGGCAGCGGGTAATTATGGTGTGGATGCTTATGTTAACGGTGAGTTCCAGGGTGTAGTCAGTGGGGTTGCCCCTCGCGCACGTATTGCTGTGTACAAGGTATGCTGGGAAGGACCTGAAGACGGCGGTTGTGCCAGTTCGGATTCCATGGCAGCAATTGATCAAGCCGTTGCCGATGGAGTTGATGTGATTAACTTTTCCATTGGCGGGTCTTCGACGTCGTTTAACGGTCCTGATGATCTTGCATTTCTGCGCGCGGCAGATGCTGGCGTCTGGGTTGCAACATCTCAAGGTAATTCAGGCCCTAATCCGGCCACTGTAGGCACGCCCGCAGGAGTTCCCTGGATTACTGCTGTAGGTGCATCACAAGACGATCAGGTGTTTGCAACGGGTGTTGTGATTAGTTCGCCTGCAGATATTGCAGATCAGTATCTGGCTCTGGAAGGTTCCGGGATTGTGAGTCTGGATTCAACTGGAGATATCACTTCCGAGTTCGCTGCTGCTGAACCTCTGAATGGTTGTGGCGGTTTAACTAATGCTGATGCGATTGAAGGTAAAATTGCGCTGGTTATTCGCGGCACGTGTGGCTTTTTGGAAAAATATGTCAGCGCTGCCACGGCCGGTGCGAAAGCTATTGTTGTTTATAACGATGGCACAGCAGATGATCGCATCTATCCAATCTATATGGGTGGCTTGGACGGGACTGAATCCATTCCCGGGGTGATGACGGATTATTTTTCTGGCGATGCTATTTTTCAAGCATTGGCGGCCGGTGAGTCGGTTGTTGGTAAAGTCGGACCAAGCATTAAAATTTCACAAGATAATCGTATAGCAGAATTTTCTTCTCGCGGCCCCAATGCCGGTGCTATGGATATTATTAAACCCGATGTGGTTGCTCCGGGCGTACAAATTCTTGCGGGCGGCACCACTATGCCTAACGCCAGCACTACAAGTGGTCAGTTCGTTCGCTTAAACGGAACATCAATGGCCAGTCCTCACGTAGCTGGTTTATTTGCCTTGCTTAAACAAGTGCACCCAGATTGGACGCCGGCCATGGCGCGATCAGCGCTTATGACGACTGCTCGTTCAAACCTTAAAAAGACTTTTGGTGAAGAGGCGGCGGACCCGTTTGACATTGGTGCCGGGCACGTTGTACCAAGCAAAATGTTTTCGCCTGGCTTGGTGTACGATGCTGGTCTTTTGGATTACCTGGCCTTTTCATGTGGAAATAATGTGGCTCTGGTAGAACCTTCAACGTGTGAAGTCCTGGCAGAAGCGGGGTATTCTTCAGATGGCAGTGATTTGAATTTACCATCCATTGCAATTGGTGAGTTGATAGGAACTCAGGTTGTGACTCGTACCGTGACAAGCGTTGCCTTAGGTAATCGCCGTTTTCGTGCGCATATAGATGCACCAGAAGGTCTTGATGTCTGGGTGTCTCCTTCCAGTTTCCGCTTGCGTAAAGGTGAAAGCGCCACTTTCCAAGTGGGTTTCCGAGTGAAGCCTGGAGTGAAAATGGATGAGTGGAGCTTTGGTTCGATTGAATGGAAATATGGTTTCAATAAGTCAGTTCGCAGTCCAATCGCTGTACGTCCAGTGTCTTTGCGTAGTCCTGATGCCGTATCGGGCACGGGCGAAAGTGGCGCAGTAAGTTTTAATACCGTATTCGGTTTTGATGGTGATTTCAGCGTCGCGGTTGATGGTTTGGCACAAGGTCTATCGTTGACAAACGTCATTGAAGATGGTGGTAGCAATCAGGATGTATTTGTTATTCCTGAGGGTGTATCGCTCGCCCGTTTCGCAATGTATGACGAGGAAGTCGGTGATGGTTCCATGGTAGAGGACTTGGATATTCAGGTATATGGTCCTGACACCGCAGGTTTCCCCGCGGTTGGCTCGAGCGGAAGCTCGACTTCAGCGGAATCTGTTGATCTTGTGAACCCGGAACCTGGAGTGTACGTTGTTGTTGTCAACGACTACGCGACAACCGAAGGTCCAACGCCATATGCGCTATACAATTACAACCTGACAGGTAGCGATGCCGGTAATTTAACGGTTAATGCTCCAACGACAGCTGGCGCGGGTTCAACGGGTACAGTTGATCTGGAATGGACAGGGTTAGCACCTGAATCACGTTATCTTGGTATATTGAATTACACAGGAGCCGGGGAAACATTGTCGCCGACTACTGAAGTGAATATCAGTACCCACTAGTAACGAGTTAACGTTCGTATTGAAAAAGCCCGCGTATTTGCGGGCTTTTTTTGTCTGTCGTTTGGCTCTTCTGCGTAGAATTTCCTTTGGCGTTTGAGTGGGCCGGAATAACGCTGTTACAGGAGTCTACGCTTACAGAGGTTTACAATTCCAAGTGCTTACATTGTCGCAATGGCAGGGCAGGCGAATACTTTTGTGGTCTGGTCGGAATGGTACGTGTAATTTTTGCCGTTGACGTTGAGGTGAAAGACATAGCCTGGAATGCTTTCTTTTTTGTAGTCTTTTTTGCCTTGAGGGCAGCCGAGACTGGCATCCGTCCATGTAACCTCGTTGATTTTTTTGATTTGAACTTGGTTTTTTTCGACACGAAGTTTGTAGGCAAGATCGGTTTTTGCGATGTTGCTGAGAATTTCTTTTGTCAGAGGGCCGAGCTTTTTAGTGGGAGCCTGAAGTGTTTGCTTTCCTGGCTTGTCACAAATTACGGCACGTTTTTTTGCGGTATGAATACTGTAGGTCTTTATTCCTGCTTTTAGCGTGACGCGATAACCTGGGATGATAACTTGCGGATACATCAGACCTTCTTGCGGGCAGCCAATACTGGCATCCGGCCAGTTTATGGCTTCTACTGAAAGTGTTTCGATCTGATTTTTATTTTCACCGATACGTTGAGCCAGGGTGTCTATTGCTAAAGCTTCGGCATCTTTGGCAGTAGAACTCTGCGTTGGCATTTCATGCCGGCTCTCATTTTGCGAAACTTCTTTTCGCATATTTTCTTTGTTTACGCCTGTTGTTTGCAAATTTTCGACTCGCTTGTTTTCGGCGAATAACAAAGGCGAATGGATTCCGCTGAGCAGTATCAGGGGCAATAAAGTTTTTGAGTGTTTCATAGAGGATGTTCTACCTTGGTGATCTGCTTCACTTTAAATCGCCAATAGAAAAGCACGCAGAATAAAGATTGGTGCGTTACACAGTGAAACCCTGTTGTGTTGCCTTATCACCGAAACTGTCCATTGCTCTGGAATAGTGATTTTGTCAGGCGCTTTGGTGCTGCAGTTGGGATTAAACGTTGTAACACAACCAGCGGATGTTGAATATGTTATCAGCCCCTAGAGCGTGTGCCAACTGGCATGAGTTAATTTGCTAGGCTATTGTTAAGCTATTGTTGAGTTATTGCTGGGTTATTGTTGCTCTGTTGTTGGTTTGTCGAAGTTGAATCAGCGGAAATTAAAATAACGGGCCGTCGAATTGAATGTTCAACTCGCCCCGGTTAATCGCTGCGGCGAGTTGCGTCATCATCTGCATCTCGGTTTCTCGATCAACAGTGCCAAGCAGGTGGCGTAACTCGTTGTTATCTTTTTCACTCCACTGTGCTGTGTTTATCGATGTCTTGACGAGTTGTTGAAAATTTTCAGCCGCCATACGTTGTTGTTCAAGTTGTGCGTGGCTCAGAGTTGAGCTTGAGTTTGAGCTGCGTTCCACGTCTGTCACGAGTCCACTGGTGTTATTTTGATGTGAATTAAATGAAGCCTCCAGCATTATGGCAACGGCTTCTTCGCGCAGGCCGTCACGGATTGTTTGGCGCAGTGTATCATTCAGTGCGGCGGTAATTTTTTGTGAGTTCAATGATTCACAATGTGGATCGGTTTGGGTCGAGGCGATGGCATTTTGTAATGAGGGAGAAGCTTTAAACAGTCTTTCGTTTGTTTCAATGCCTGCGATGAAGCACACGGTCATACAGCCAACAGCGATGATGGTTTTCATAGCGCCAATCTCCTTGAATAATTTCGCGGCTAAGAGTTTTTGTTTTCGTCAGTTTAATGAGCAGCCAGTCAGGCTGCTCCAAAACAAAACGAAATCTTAGCGGGAGCGCCAGTAGGAATAGTTGTATACGTAAACGTTGGTACAGCTTCCACCCTCGTAGCGAAAATAAATGCGTGAGTCATCGCCAATGGATTTGATCGCTTCCAAGTGGTTGGTATCGTTGGTATAGCAGGTTACCAGTGTGCCGTCAGTGTTTCGTGCCTGGCACGAAGCGGAGTAGCCGGTGGAATAACAGCCGATAAATTGCAGTGAATCTGAAGTATGTCGAGCATACCCCATCGCTCCGGTGACAACGCCTGTACTGGTGTTGATGTAGACGGGAGCTGCGACATCTGTGCCGGCATGAGCGGGCAAGGCATTGAAGGCGCCAGTTAAACCAATAATACTTGCAAGTGCCAAGTGCTTTATTTTCATGAGTCAATCTCCATATAAATTTATGCTGTAGGTGGGGGAGGCGAGCCGGTACTTCTCCTGTTTTTGGTGAACTCCCTAACGCTCGATGAGTTAAGTGTAAGGACTGGGGCGCTGGAGAACTTGAGAAGCTTATGAAAAATAGGCGAAGTAATTCGATAAATTAGCTAAATTTCATATGATGCATCGGTAATTCGCCGCAGTCATGAAATGAATGGTACTGGGGAGGTGTGCCGCCCGATCATATTGAACAGGATCGAATCTTAGGCAGGATCGAGCGAAACTGGCGCGCGGCGGCTAAGGCGCGAGACATGCGTCAGTGCATGTTGTGGCTTTCACCTGCAATCTGATGCAGTATATGTTCGTATCGCTTCGGGCCAATATCTGCCTGTCGCGCAAGATACATGGCTTCGTCTATCGCTTGAAAGCGCGCAATTTCTTCATCTCCGAGGAAATGCATGCAGTCGCCCCCGAAATACCAATACAGATTGCGAGAAACATACGGTGTGATATGCGGGAATGCACTAATAATAGTGCTGATCAACCATTGACCAGCTTCTGCCAAATCCTGATGACTACTGTCGGGATTTTCTAAAATTTGCACTTTTTCCAACATCAACTCTTGTAGCTCGGCATCATCGCCACTATTTATAGAGTCTTGTTTGACTCTCTCTTCTGATTGGGCATCCGCTTCGTTGTCCGTGTCCTGCTCGATGTTACTCACTACATTAAAAGGCGGCGTCGTTTTGATGTGATCGCATAGCAGTAAGATTAAATCGCGGTGATATTGTTGAAAGCTTTCTGTCAGAGGATCTGTCTGTGCGTCAATAGGCGTTGTCATAGCGAGTATATAGTTCTCTTTCGTAATCAATGAATATAGGTAAAGTATGGCGTTAGCTCTGGAAATTCAAGGCTTATCCAAAACCTTTGGCAATGGATTTGTTGCGTTGAAAGGTTTGGATTTGAAAGTTGAAGAGGGCGATTTTTTTGCCCTGCTTGGCCCCAATGGAGCCGGTAAGTCTACCACTATCGGTATTATCTGTTCCCTCGTAAATAAATCTGCCGGTAAGGTCAAAATTTTCGATTGGGATATCGACCGGGATTTTTCTCGCGCAAAGCAGTGTTTGGGCATTGTTCCACAAGAATTCAACTTTAATATGTTTGAAAAGGTGAAGGATATCGTGATTAACCAGGGAGGTTATTACGGGATGCCGCGAGAATTGGCGGTAGAGCGTGCGGAAAAATATTTGAAGTTGTTAAATTTATGGGAGAAGCGGAATGATCAGGCGCGTGGCTTGTCCGGCGGGATGAAGCGACGTTTGATGATCGCTCGCGCACTAGTGCATGAGCCCAAGCTGTTAATTTTGGATGAACCAACCGCTGGAGTGGATATTGAATTGCGCCGATCCATGTGGGAGTTCTTGAAAAAAATTAATCAGGCTGGGACAACGATTATTTTGACTACACACTACCTCGAAGAAGCAGAGCACCTGTGCCGCAACATAGCGATTATCAATCACGGTGAAATTGTTGAAAACACCAGTGTAAAAAGCTTGCTGGGGCAGTTAAACCGCGAGGTATTTATCTTGGATACGAAAGATAAAATTCATCATTGTCCTGAGAAACTGAAAAACTATACCTTGAATATAGTGGATGACACCACGCTCGAAGTGGAGGTGGAAAAGGGGCAGTCACTCAACGCTCTGTTTCATGCATTGTCTGAAGAAAACATCGATGTAGTGAGTATGCGAAATAAAGTGAATCGTCTTGAAGAATTATTTGTTTCTCTGGTTAATCAAGCAAATACAGAGCAGTCAGCAAAAGCAGGAGGTGCAGCATGAAAGCACAAGAACAGGCCCGCGCATTCATGACGATATTCCGCAAGGAAATTCGACGCTTTCTGCGCATATGGGTGCAGACGCTCATTCCTCCAGTGATTACCATGGTGTTGTATTTTTTGATTTTTGGTCAGTTAATTGGTCAGCGTATCGGACAAATGGGCGGTGTCGACTACATGTCTTTTGTAGTACCCGGCTTAATTATGATGGCTGTGATAAATAATGCCTACTCCAATGTGGTGTCTTCATTTTACAGTGCGAAATTTACCAAAAGTGTCGAAGAGTTATTAGTCAGCCCGACCCCTAACTATGTTATTTTGTTAGGGTATGTCGCCGGTGGTATCGCGCGCGGATTAGCCGTTGGTGCGATCGTCACGGCGGTGGCTTTATTTTTTACTCCAGTGCATATAGATAATATCGGTTTGACAGTGCTCGTTGTCTTTCTGACAGCCTTCTTATTTGCGAGCGCAGGCCTGGTTAATGCGATTTATGCAAATTCGTTTGATGATATTTCGATAATACCGACATTCGTGCTGACGCCATTGACTTATTTAGGCGGAGTATTTTTTGCTGTCGATGCACTGCCAGGGGTTTGGCAGAATGTGACCTACGCAAATCCCATTTTGTATTTGGTGAGCACATTTCGCTATGGTATTTTAGGCGGGCAAGCAGAAGTGAATGTCCTGGCTTCTATTTTCGGTATTATGGTATTTGTTGCTGGCGTTTTTGCATATGCCATGTACCTGTTAAGCCGAGGTAAAAAGCTTCGCACATAATTTTACTCGCACGGCACTGCGGCTTGTTTACAATATACATTTTGAGGACGGCATGAGCGAAGGTATACAACTCGGTAAAGATGCACTCTATGTGGACCACTACGACGCGGAACTACTGGTTCCGATTCCGCGTAGTGAATCACGCGCTAAAGTATTTGGCGCTACGCTGCCATTTATGGGGAAGGACATCTGGACCAGTTATGAATTGTCCTGGTTGAGTAAATCCGGTAAGCCGCAAGTGGCGATTGCTGAGTTTGAATTTCCTTATGATAGCCAGAATATTATTGAATCCAAATCGTTTAAATATTATTTGAATTCATTTAATCAGACTTTTTTCGATTCCATGGAAGAGGTCCGTCAAACGCTGATTCGTGACCTCAGTCAAGCCGCTGGTGGCGACGTTAGCGTGGATGTACAAAACCTGTCGAGTGACCATCAAATATATGTCTTGCCGGGTACCTGTGTTGACAATCTCAATGTTAACGTTAATCAATACACGCCGAATCCGGAGTTGTTGACGTCTGGTCGTCGCACGGTGGAGAAGAAGCAGTTATTCAGCCATCTCCTGAAAAGTAATTGCCCGGTGACCGGTCAGCCCGACTGGGCAACTGTGTGGATTGAATACAGTGGGACAGAGATTATTCCTGAGTCTTTTCTGGCGTATGTTATTTCCTATCGTCAGCACCAGGATTTTCACGAGAATTGTGTTGAATCGATGTTTAAAGATATTATGCGTCAGTGTCAGCCTTCAACACTCTCGGTGTATGCGCGCTACACGCGTCGAGGCGGTTTGGACATTAATCCGTTTCGTACCAATGCTCGTGAAGAGGTGCCTGTAAAGCGCCTTGCTCGACAGTAGATCGCCTAAAAAACTTTGTCTTTCAGGCGTTGTGTAACACGCTCTAAGGCTTCAATCACCCGGTTTTTGTCGTAGTTGCGAATTTTTTCCAGATCCATGTGGATAGAAAACCCTTCAGCGTTTTCTTCATAGTAACTCTGGTTTTTCCCTAAATCCTTCCGGAAGTCGACCACCTGGTAAACTTTGACCGGGTGTGTAAACCCTTTTACCGTGATTTCACCTTTGTCGCGGCACATGATAACTTCTTTAATCAGTGACCAGGTTTCGTGTGAGATGAGAATCTCACCGGCTTCTGCTGCGGACTCCAGGCGGCTTGCCAGGTTCACATGTGTTCCAAGCACTGTATATTCCATATAGTGGCTCGTTCCAAATGTTCCTACCGTGCAATAACCCGTGTTGATACCCATGCGAATTCGCAGAGGTTTTTTAATGCCCTGGTTGTACCACTTGGTTTGCAGCTCTTTCATTTTTTTGCGCATATCAATTGCCATGGACACGCAACGGATACAATCCATTTTAAATCCCTGGCTTTGAGTATCGCCAAAAATCACCATAAGACCGTCGCCCATGAATTTATCAATGGTGCCTTTATGTTTGGCGACAATTTTGGTCATTTCGGTCAGATAGTTGTTGAGCAGGTCGGTAATTGTTTCTGATTCAAGCTCTTCGGACAGGGAGCTAAACCCCTGAATATCTGAAAAAAAGACAGTCACGCGTTTACGTGATGTCATCAAGCTTTCGTCACGCCCTTCATTCACTGATTTCCAAACGGTAGGGGTAAGGTAGCGCGAGAGTTTATAGGTGCGCAGTTTGTATTGGGTTTGTTCGTTGGTTAATTTTTTGTTGTCCATTTCCAGGCGCTGGATACGTATATTCAGGAAGAACGCATACGCACAAAAATAAGTAAATATACCGATTAGACTGGCGACGCCCAGGTTTAAACTGGATTCGAATGTCCATTGGGGCTCCCAAAATAAAAAGGTCAGGGCAACACCGAAAATAAATGCTGTATTGTCTTTCACCCATTTAGGAATGCCGCCATTGATCAAACTGTTAAATTGGATCATGGTGATAAATAAAAACGTTGGCAGCACGGTAAATTGCACAAAGCTTAAAATAAAGCCTATAACTGCCGCATCTAAGGTAGTGACGCGGTCAAAGAAGAAAGCTTGCTTTTCGGTAGGACGGGAACGTAAAAAGAAATAAGCTCCGATGGTGTATGTGAGTGCGACCACCATAACGATAATATCGATCAGTTGCGTGTTCATCCATTGCAAATTGCTCATCGCCGTGCCCGTGGCGGCAACGCATATCAATGTACGAATTTCGTTGTGCCGAAAAGTTAATTTAAACGGCTCGGCCTTTTGATTGGCTTGTCTATCACTTTGCGGGGCTGGACGTCCCATATACCTCAACCTGTCGATTCTTGTCGCTTTTATATCTCGTTGCGCAATTTCACTTGCTTTTCACGCGTTTGTCAAAACTAATTACATACGTTAGCAGCCAAGTTTTAAAAATAGGAGACAAAATTTATTATTGGATTTTCAAATTTAAATATTTTTCTTCCAGACTGGCATATTTTGTTTCCAGATCCGTCAGTTCTCGTTTCAGTCGGCCGGCCTCGCCACTGTCTGCGGTTGTAGAGCCTTTCTCCTCCTGGAGTTTTTTGTTGAGCTTACGATTTTCTGAAGTGAGGGAATAAACTTTGAGCTCATATTGGTCTCGCTGACTTTTGGCTTCACTTAACTGAGTTTTAATGCTTGGTAATGTTTTTAATCGGTCTTTAAGTTGCGTTATTTCTTTGTTTGCCATTCCCAACTCGTCTTCCATCAATTGGATACAGGTTTCAGACTCTTGAACAAAGCGCTGCTGTTTGCTTAGCTCATCTTTTAAGCCCTCGACAAAAGAGGTGCGTTCTTCGTCCGACTTTGCGTTGATCAGCTTTTCCTGGAGTTCTGTGATGATTTTGTGCTGATCTGCTGCAACTGTGCGCAAGTGTCGCAGTTCGCTCGCGCTTTTTTCATCTGTTGTACTGACGATGTCTGAACCCTTTTCGCCAATCCCTTCTTCGATAAGTTTATTAATTTCTCCGTAGGCCGACTGATAACTGTTCAAGGCGGATTCAAATGCATCGCGATCTTCCACTGCGTCAGCCATCTTACTCAGACTTTCATAATGTGTTTGTGCGGTCTCTTTGCTGCTATCCCATTTCTCTTCGAGATCAAAATACAGGGCTTTAAACTTTTCCAGATTATTGATGCGCTTTTTCGCATTGAGTAATTCCTGATTAAGCGCGTCCAGATCCTCGTGGTTGGCGACTTCTTCCGCGGCAGGATGGTAATCTTCATAGAAACTGAAAATCTGCTGATATTTGGTTTTAAGGGCTTCCCATTTGGGTGGCTCACCATCCTCAACCTGTGCCCAGGCTTCTTTTTCTGCCAGTAGCATCGCATAGCGTAAAGCGGCTGCGCGTTTGTCCAATTCTGCATCGGGAGCGAGATCCAGCACAATATCCTGTTCGGAACCCAGGCTGGCATGGTGTTCTTTGGTTAATTGAATCTGGTCATTGAGCAGATCTTTAAACGCGGTAGGCGGCGCCGGGCTCGGTGCGGGCGGAGGAGGTGGCTTTTTTTGTTGTCGTGCCAGCTTTAGTTCTTGGACAAGTTGCTCCATGCGCACTTGAAACTTTTGCGTTAACTTACGTAGCTTTTTATTCTGGTACAGTAAAATCAGGCAAAAAATTAGCAATACTGCAGCGACTTCTGCTGCAGCGATTAAAGCTAAATTGTTTAATTGCATGCCAAAAGTTAACCTTTGTCAGTTCCATTGGAGACGCGTTTACTGCTGTTTAGATTATGGCTCACGAAATCATATTTTGCGAAATTTGGCCACTAAAAAGCGCAGTAATCGCTCAAAAATAGAGCGATTAGACCTCAAGGAAAGTACCATGACGGTCAGGCTTTATCGTGTTACATCATTCCAGACTTCATTTATTGACCGCCGTCGGTTAAACGCGGCCAAAGAAAATGCATCCGCAAGGGTGGGAAAATATAGCTTCGTGCGAAATTGTGCGCAGAAAATTATCGGTAGGGCGGCAGCGGAATTAATCGTCGAGATCGAGTGATAAGACCTGGGTGTGGAATTAAAATTCTACGGCGTCATTTCGCCATTGAGTTTTGTATTCTGCGTTGAATATTGCCTTATTCACATCGATAAACGGACCTATCGTGTCGCATGCGTTGTACTGAAAACATTGTTCGTTTGCAGCAAAATCTAAATAACTGACCCGTTCCTCGACTTGATTCAAGTCGTTTTTTAACCGACGGATAATGGTCTTGTGTGGTGCTAATTAAGTGCCAAAACCGAGATGAAATTGACAACGTTGACCCAAAAAAACAAACTGCGAATTCCCTCACAAATTCCGCTATGTTGTTGTTATAAAACAACAAATTTATGCCTTTTGCAGCCTTCCAACTTATCTGTTTTCGAGCCCGTTTTATCGGAACGCTATTGCGGTTTAACGCTTGCAGATAGATGCTATAAAAACCGGCATAGCTGGATGAATCGGGATAATCGCAAGAAAATTATAATAAGTCTGATCATCTGGCATCGTCCAAGGTTTAACACGAACATAATAATCAAAGCGTGAATAACCAGAGGGCGTACAACACAAATACTGACTTTTAAATCGCTTTGAATCTGCTGACGGATCGCCTGTTATTTTGGTCGGTTCGCGTCTGTGTGGTTCATTCATATCAAAAAAGTGTTTTGGTCAATCGTGGGAGGTTCAGTGGATAAACCCTGTAAGTTTGTGTGTTTGTCTCCTGGTCGCGTATGACGTAAAAACTTTCACATGCTGGTTTTGCCGTTCTGCATTCGCAATCTGCATGAGGTCGCTGAGGTCAGAGCTAAATACAACAATAACGAGTTAACCGAGCAGGAAAAACTATGAAAAATCGCAGTAGTTTTTTACTAAGCAAATTATTTTTATCGAGCATTCTCCTGGGGTCATCCGCTATAGCAAGTGCGCAAGCACCCGTATGGTCGGAAGAGTTTGATGGAGAAAGAATTAATCGTGACCTTTGGTCATTTACAACTGGTGGCGGTGGTAACGGCAACGGAGAATTGCAATTTTATACTGCGGCATCTGAAAATGCCTATCTTGAAGATGGTAGCCTGGTCATTGAAGCGCGCCGGGAGCAGCGTGATGGCAACCAGTTTACCTCCGCGCGGTTACACACAAATGGTCGTATGGGCTTCAAGTTTGGTCGCTTGGAAGCAAGAATTAAATTACCTCAGTTGAATGATGGCTTGTGGCCAGCATTCTGGATGCTGGGCAATAACTTTGGCTTGGATGGTTGGCCGAAATGTGGCGAGTGGGACATTCTGGAAGCGGGAAGTAAAGCCGCACGGGATGCCGGCACAACTAACCGGACTGTTTCTGGTGCTTTGCATTGGTGGCATGAAACCGGAGACTGGGGAGACTGGCTGCAGGCAGACCATGCCGAAGAGACTACCTTGGCCGATAACCTTTATGAGGATTACCATACCTATACACTGGATTGGACACCAGAGACGGTCACAATGTCAGTTGATGGGGTGGAATTCTTTGCGCAGGACATTACTGATCCGAACCTTAGCGAATTCCGTACGGACCCCGCACATATCATATTAAACCTGGCGGTGGGTGGCTTTAATTTTGTAGAAATCACCGATCCCGCAGCGATCACTGCGCCTTTCCCTGCAAAAATGTATGTGGATTATGTTCGTCTTTATGATAACGGCTACACGCAATTGCAGTTGGCGGAAGACAATGAGTTTTCCGATACCTTTGGCATTATGACCGAAACGACGCCCACCTTTGGTGAACTCAATTGGGGCGATCGTACCAACCTTTTTGTTTGGAATAATATGGCCGATGTGGCGACGACGCCTTCAGAAGGCAGCTCTGCTTTAGCTTATGATATTGCGCCGGGTGACTGGTGGGGAATGGGACTTTTACATCGTGATTACAACATGAGTAATTATGTACATGGTTATTTGCACCTGGATTTAAAAACATCTTCAACCACAGATATTACCATTGGAATAACCAGCACTTCCGGTGGTGGTGGGGAAGTCACCCTGGTGGCCGGTGCAGAAGAATATGGTCTATCGCGTGACGGTGAATGGCATCATGTTGCAATCCCCTTAGCCAAATTTGGTGGTGTGGATTGGCAAACGGTGAAAACTCTCTTCAGTGTTTATGGGCCTGCACCAGCGGAAGCGATGAATCTTGCAATCGACAATATCTACCTGACGGAAAGCATTGCACTGGAAGCGCCGGAATACGGTAGTTACGGCATTTACACGGAAACGCCAGAACATCGCAGTGCCGGTGATTTTGGTTTCGGTGTCAGTGGTGATCTGTTTATCTGGGAAGACACATTAACATTATTGGATGCTGATCCAGCTGAAGGCAACAGTGCATTAAACCTTGCGTCAACAGGTAAAGGCTGGTTTGGTATGGGGCTGACCGCACGTGAAGGGTTCAACCTAACGGCATTTGATAATGCTGACGCGAAGTTGCATTTCAGAATGAAAACCACGGATCAAACGCCGTTTCAAATTGGTTTGAAAGGCGGCAATGTTGATGTCATCGGTCAGAAGTGGATTTATTTTACGCCGGGGAATGATCCTTATGGATTCCAGCGCGATGGTGCCTGGCATGAAATCGTTGTGCCGGTTGCAACTGATATTGCCCGCGACGTGGATTTGTTTGACGTTCGTCAGGTGTTTCAAGTATTGGGCGTTGGTGAAATTAATAACCTGTCGATTGATGATGTGTATTTGTCGGGAGGGCTGGACGCAAAAATTCCCGGCACTACAGGCCCTGTTGTTAATCGTCCTCCCACTGCAGCATTTATTCCTTCAACCGCTGGTGGCCAAGTGGGTGTCACAGTGGATTTTGATGGAAGCAAATCTGGAGATGTGAATGGTGATGCGCTGACTTACAGCTGGGATTTTGGCGATGGCAATAGCGCTCAAGGCGTAGCGGCGTCGCATACATTTTCACGTGCGGGAAATTTCAAAGTTACGCTGACCGTCAACGATGGCGAGTTAAGTACAACGGCGACCAATTACATTATTGTAGATGAGCATTTTGGTCAGCAACGCAGTGTTAAGCGCGGTCTGGGTTATGGTCATCATTCTGAAGCGGACCTGGCCGCGATATCTCAAGGCATTTCCTGGTGGTATAACTGGAGTCATAGTCCAGATGTTATGGTGGCCGATATTTACCAAAATTACGGTATGGAATTTGTGCCTATGGCATGGAACGGTGGCTTTGATGACGCTGGGATGCGTGCCTACATTGCCGCCCACCCTGAGGTGAAATACATTCTTGCATTTAACGAACCTAACTTCTTGCATCAAGCCAATATGACACCATCTCAAGCTGCCGCTGAATGGCCGCGCCTGGAAGCCATAGCGGATGAATTCGGTTTGAAAATTGTGAGTGTCGCGATGAATTTTTGTGGCGAGTGCGTCACGGAAAATGGAACAACTTATTACGATCCCATCGATTACTTTGATGACTTCTTCGCAGTGTGCCCAGACTGTCGAGTAGATGCCATGTCTATTCACGCCTACATGGAAAATGTCCAAGGGGTTGAGTGGTATGTTGATTTATTCAAGAAATATGGACGTCCAATCTGGATGACTGAGTTCTCTGCCTGGGATGATACAACGACGCTGGAAGATCAGAAAAAATTCCTGGTACAAGTGGTCGACTCTTTTGAAAATGACGAAGATGTCGAGCGATATGCCTGGTTTACCGGACGTCGTAATGGGCATCCTTATAACGGGTTATTTGATTATCGTCAGTCTGGAGTGTTGACCGAACTCGGCAGTGTTTATATCAACATGCCTGTGCATAATGAAAGTACTGTTCACAGTGCGCCTAAGTTGATTGAAGCTGAGAATTATCAACGGATGGAGACAGTACGCCTGGACATGACGCAAGATGACAGTGGCTTTTTAAATCTGAGTGATATTGTTGCGGGCAGCTGGGTTGAATATAACGTTGCCAGTGCTGGCGGTACTTATGATTTGGATTTGCGAGTTGCCAGTGTCACAGGTGGCACCTTGGAAGTATTGGTAGACGGCCAATCACAAGGTGTGGTAACTGTTGATGCAACCGGTGGTATGCAGGAGTGGGCGACTACAGAATCTTCAATTCATTTGCCCGCTGGAACACATGATGTTCGCCTGGTGTTTAATGATGAAATCAATCTGAACTGGATAAACATTGCCGAGGGCGGTGTTATCAACACACCAACACCAACGCCTACACCAACCGCAACACCAACGCCTACTCCCACGCCGACAGTAACACCGCCACCAGGAGGCAACCTAGCATGTACCGCAGTTGGCGCTTCTACGGTTGAAGCTGCGTGGAATGTGGAAAATGTATGTGATGGTGATGCGGGGACGCGCTGGTCCAGTGAGTGGGCTGATCCACAGTGGATTACCGTAGATTTCGGTGAAACAGCCTCATTAAGCCGTGTAACTCTGGTTTGGGAGGCGGCTTATGGCAGTGCGTATGAGCTGCAAATGTCTGATGATGCAACCAACTGGTCAACGGTAACGAGCGTTTCGGGGGCCGACGGCGGAACTGATACCCTTGACGTAAGTGATGCTGTTGGCCGTTACTTGCGCGTTTATATGACCGAGCGTGGCACAGGTTGGGGATATTCCTTATTTGAAATTCAGGCGAATGGATATTTTGTGAATGTGGAGCCAACTCCAACACCCACTGCCACACCAACTCCTACGCCAACACCTACTGCCACGCCGACACCAACGCCAACACCAAATCCAGATCCGGTGAAGTTAAGTTGTGCGAGTGCTACAGCATCTTCAGTTGAAGGTGCTTACTCGGCGGCAATGGCGTGCGATGAAGACCTGGGAACACGTTGGTCGAGTGAGTTTAGTGATCCGCAGTGGATTGCGTTGGACATGGGAGAAGTCTTTACGTTTGCTTCTGTGGAATTAACCTGGGAAGCTGCCTTCGGCAGTGTGTATGAAATTCAAGTGTCGGATGATGGCGCCAGTTGGACCACGGTTTTCACAGAAACCGCAGGAGATGGTGGTGTGGATCATATTGCATTGGCCAACGCTAGTGGCCGTTTTATTCGTATGCTGGGGTCTCAGCGTGGTGCAGTGTGGGGGTATTCGCTGTTTGACTTTTCTGTTTATGGCACCAGCGGTGAAACAACTTTTCCGCCAACACCTGGCGTTAACAAAGCGCTAAACAAGCTGGTCACGGCGTCCTCAATGGAAGGGCCTGGAACGTCAGCCGAGGCGGCGGTAGATGGTAATCCTGGATCACGCTGGTCCAGTCAGTTTAATGATGGTGAGTGGATTGCTGTGGATCTGGGCGCGATGTATTCGCTTTCCAGTGTTCTGCTGGATTGGGAAGGGGCGTATGGCCTTGCTTATGAAATACAGGTATCCAATGACGGGGAACAATGGAATACGGTTTTTACCGAGAATAACAGTGACGGAGGAATAGACGAAATTCCACTGTCGACATCAGGACGCTACGTACGTATGCAAGGTGTCGTGCGTGCAACTGGGTGGGGGTATTCTCTTTGGGAATTTGAGGTGTATTAACATGTAGAACTGTCCGATGGAGGATGTTTTAGCATCTTCAAGGTCGGACATTCGCATACCGGTCTTAACAAACCGGTCATTCTCATAAAAGTCAAAAGGCGCATAGGCGCCTTTTTTGTTTCGGGACGGGTCAAAGGTGTTTAACGGTGACCGCACTTAACGGCAGAAATTAATTTCCATTGTTTTCTGAGCTTTTCGTAACGTAGTGTGCACCAAGCACAAGAGTCACGATCGGCGGCACAAAGTTTTTACAAAAATCGAAGAAATCTTTTGCCGCAGAATTACGATATTGAAATTGCTCGGAAAGATATTTTTTACAAAAGTCGGTCAGTTCCACAGAGCTGTTGATACTGCCCAAACCACCAAAGCCACAGACTTGGCGAACATCGTTGGCAAATTCCGCAACACCGTTTTGTGAAAACACATACAGACTTCCACTCCCCAGTAATAAAAGAACCGCACCGCTTAACACCCAGTACGTCATTTTAAATTGCGCTTTCTGAGGTGGTGAAAGTTCGTTGGCTCCCTGGGCAAAGTCCTCTGGTATTTCAGAGAGTCTTACGGATTCCATGCTTCCCCCTAATGAAGTTTTTGACCCAAGAGGCAAGTGCCAGTGACTCGGGCTAATTTATTAAAATATATCTGCACCCGGGCATGTGCAGATTAGCCCGGGGAGCGAGAAGGGGAATTATTCTTGATATCGTCGGGAGGCGGGTGGATTTACGTGACGATTAGTACATTAAGATCTCTTTTTCTGGTTCTCCGTCGTCACCACGGATAACGAGTCTCTTTTGTTCTTGTTGAGCCTTGGTGGCTAAATCGAGTAAAAATAGTGCTTTGCGAATAACTTCTGTACGCGAAGAGGCGTGGCTACTTTCTTTTAGGTCGTCTATTAAAGCGGTAGTTTTTTCATCAAATTTAAAGCTGGTCGCTTTCATTTGTTTTGCCTCCTATCGTGGAAAACAGCAGTAAAATACATTTGGGTAAATGGTCGCCTGGTGGACTTTTCGCACCGTGCATTTAATCTGTATTTGTATTCACGTCAAAACCCGCGATAAGTCTCCAGGATTAACGGAATTTCTAAAACTCATTTGTGGTCCACTAGCTATAACAGCAAGTGAGCATTCAGCACGACCTCTGGCTTACGAGCGGGCCGTGTACCGCATACGATTGACCTTAAAAATTCGCTTTGGTTTAACCTGCCTGTTGGTGGAAGATTACGCTGACAAATAATTGAGCAGTTATCCACGCAAAAACAAATGAGGTGAGCAAAATATAGCGCCTTCATATTGTTGATTGGCATGCCAAAGTAGGTGTAGAGAAATTATACACAAATAGTATATGAAAAGTAGTGATTTTTTCATTACCTGAAAAGAGTATAGCGTTTACTGTACAAGGCGCCAGCGATGTCCAGAGGGCAAGGGCAAGCGCAAGGACAGGAAAACGAGAGATATAAGAGATATATCTGTAGATCGCGCAAGCGAGAGGAGAGATGAAACAATGCATCGCAGACAGTTTCTACAATACTGTACCGTTCAGACATTGGCATCGGTGGCAATGAGTGGCGTCCCTGTGGCTGGCATTGCGGCACAAGTGAACGCCAATACTTCACAGTATCTGCAGAAAGAGATTCCGAGTTCGGGGGAAAAGTTGAACGTTATAGGTATGGGGACCTGGCAGACCTTTAACGTAGGCAGCGATGAAAAACTGCGCCTTTCCCGCACCAAAATATTACGGACTTTTTTTACAAGTGGTGGGCAGATGATTGATTCATCGCCAATGTACGGTTCTTCTCAGTCGGTGGTTGGTGATGGTTTACAGCAGCTGCATCACCCAAAGTCGCTTTTTGCGGCGGACAAAATATGGACGAGCGATGGTGATGCTACCGCTGCGGATATGCAAGAGTCGCTTTCCCACTGGCAGCTTGAAAAATTCCATTTACTGCAGGTACACAACCTCGTGAACTGGCAGGCGCATTTACCCCGGCTTCAAGCTCTCAAAGAGCAGGGTAAAGTCAAATATATTGGGGTGACAACATCGCATGGCCGTCGTCACGATGAGCTGGAAAAAATTATGAAGTCTCACGCAATAGATTTTGTGCAGCTGACATATAATATGACGCACCGGGAAGCGGAATCGCGCTTGCTGCCGCTGGCTCAGGAAAAAGGTATTGCCGTTATTGCTAATCGCCCATTTGATGGCGGATATTTGGTTGACCGATTAAAACGTTCATCTGAGGCTATCCCGGATTGGGCGCGAGATTTGGGATGTAAAAACTGGCCGCAATTTTTATTAAAATATATCGTGTCACACCCGGCGATTACCTGTGCAATTCCCGCTACGTCGAAAGTGGTGCATATGAAAGAAAATATGGGGGCTTTAGTCGGAGCCATACCTACGGAAGAACAAAGAAAGCATATGCTGCAGTATTTACTTGCGCTTGTTTAATCGCGTGAAATAACAAAAATAATACCAAGGATTTCTATGCCTGCGCTCGGAATACTAAATGTAAGCGATCTTTCTACATATGCGGTAGAAGATTTTATACCGATAGATAGAGAGGTATTTTTCCGTCTGTTTGAACGCCAAAATGAATTTGCCTGGCCTTTTCATTTGCTCGCCTTGGGTGGAATGGTGTTTGTCTTTGTTCAGGTGTATCGACAGCAGTTTCGTTTTATTCCCGCATTACTTGCCGTTGCGCTTGTGGTGGTGGGGTATTCATTTCATTTAAGGCTGTTCAGTGAATTGAGCTGGACCGCGAATTATTTTGCGGCGATCTATTTCTTTCTGGCAGGCTTGTTATTGTTAACCGAAGCACTTTGCTGGAATAAGTGGCCTGGTAAAGTTGATTCGATAAGCCCCCTTCGGTGCAATTTCGGCATGGGGCTGAGCTTGTTTGGCGGAGTGTTTTATCCATTAACTGTCGCATTTGTTCGAGACTCTATTGCAGGTAGTGAGTTTTTTTCCATTACACCGGATGCAACGATGTTGTTTGTGATGGGGGTGCTTTTTATGCTGCCGGTCATCCATAGAGGATTGTTTGTGTTACCTTTTCTCTGGTGTGTTATCAGCGGCATAATCTGGTATGGACTAGATTGGTATCCAGGTTTAGTGCTGTGGCTATTGGCTGGAGTGAGTTGTGCTTTTGGTTTGTGGACGATGCTGAGACACAGGGAGAGCAGTTAAGAAAAAACCTGAATGCCTTTGTTTTATCTGGCTTGCTATTTGGCGATTGTTGTTATTTTTCTACGTGTTTTTTTTGGGGTCGTGCTTGGTGTCGTGTTTAGTGTCGTGATTCGATTCTGGCTCTTGTGCATATGATTTAGCGAAGCTGCTTAGCATATCCAGTTGATTGGCAAAGCGTTGGCAGGGTTTGCAAATGATCATGTGCAGCCGTAAAACAAAGCGTTCTTTGAATTGTAACTCTCGCTCTTTTGCGTCGGAAATAAGGCGTGTGGATTGTTTACAGCTAATCATGAGTTTATTCCAGTTGTTGTTGCTAGTTATTGTCGTCAGCTATTGTCAAAGGCGCAGTTTTTTAAAAGCAAAGATTATCTGGTCTCATCACCTTTAAACCAGTTTAGTTCCAGGCACTCGCGTAAACGCATACGTGCGCGATATAAAATGACGTTCAAGTTGCTAACGCTAACACCTGTCGCCTCACAGATTTCTGTCGTCTCCAACTCCAGGAATTCTCGCATCATAAAAAAGCGTGCATGTTTGACTGACATGCCCTCCAAACAAATTTCAAATATCTTCCAAAATTGTGCATTCTTAACCTCCTCGGCGGGCATTGACCAATACGCGGGATGCGACGTATTCGCCCAGTGGTCGCGCGAATCAAACAGATGCGCAGAGTCGTCTTCATCCAGATATTCGCGAGAAACTTCACTGGCCTCTGTAAAACGGTGGCGTGACCGTAAAATATCGGCGATCTTATTTTTCAGGATCGCGTACATCCATGTAGAAAGCGCCGCTTGTCTGGCAAAGGTTTTCCGGTTTTTTAAGGCTCCTGCGAGCGCTTCTTGAACGGCGTCTTCTGCCAGCTGCTCATCGCCAAGCTGCAGTGTGGCAAACTTAAGCATTTTTCCTCGAAGCTCCAGTAAAAAGCCGGAGTCATAAAGGCTTGTTTCTGAATGGGTGTGTTTTTCATTGGCAACAGACATGCGCTTTCCAAAAATCGGCTATACATTGGCGCCTATTGTAAGCGATTTCCAGTACTAATAAATGTTCGTTGCTAAACCTCAGTAATGACCTGCCAGTAATGAACGCAGGAATTGAATGTCGGCAATGAATGAACGTCACCATTTCTGAAGTGTTTGCCTGATGGTAAAGCCTTCAATATTCTGTCGTAGAACTGTCAGTTTTCTTACAAAATTACTGTAAATTATCACGAAATTATCACCATATTTGTTTGGTTTTAAATCAAAACGGGTGATTTTATCAACGCATAAGCTTTAAAAGTATAATAAAAACAAGGAGTTAACATTGTGGTGGCAATTGACTGTCATAGGTGTAGTGTTTTTCACCATGCAACTTTTTTCAAATATTTAGCGTCTTCACTGTAATAATATGAGCCCTGGCACGACTTAAGGGTAAAACGAAGTGATACAGTCTGGATATGACGTTACGTGACGTTGACAGGCTTTAGCACCATCAGCATTTTTTGAAACATCAACAACATCATCAACAAAAAGGTAACAGGAAATGAAAAAGAACGTACTAACTTCCATTACATTAGGTTCTTCTGTCGCATTGGCTGCATTGGCGGGGGCTGCTCAGGCGGCTGAAAACCCTTTTGAAAGCAATAGTCTTTCAAGTGGTTATCAACTTGCTATGGCAGACGACAAATCTGCCGAAGGGAAATGCGGAGAAGGCAAGTGTGGCGAAGCCAAAGACAAAAAAGAGGAAGGGAAATGCGGTGAAGGAAAATGTGGCGAAGCCAAAGATAAAAAAGCCGAAGGCAAGTGCGGTGAAGGCAAATGCGGCGGCGACAAGGAAAAAAGCAAAGAAGGTAAGTGCGGACACTAATTTCCGATTTTCCTCATGAAAGTCGCTATGCGTTTTTACAGGCACATAGCGCAAAGAATTAAATATTAAATTAGTAGAGTAGTTCGCATGGTAAATCGTGTCACTGGTACAGGCTTGGGATTTCGGCGAGAGCTCATCCCGCAATTGCGGGATGAGCTAAGGCTGAATAATTCACTGGCTGTAGACTTTTTCGAAATCGCACCAGAAAACTGGATGGGACTAGGGGGGCGCTTCGCACGTGACTTGCGTGAGTTCAGTGAACGATTTCCGTTTGTGTGCCATGGTTTATCGCTGTCAATTGGCAGCGCTGAACCACTGGATAAAAACCTGCTAAACAATATTAGAAATTTTATTCAGCAACACAATATTGCGTTTTATACCGAGCATTTGTCCTGGTGTTCTGATGACGGCCATTTGTATGATCTGCTCCCGATCCCCTGCACAACCGAAGCGGTGACCTGGGTCGTTGATCGAATTAAACAGGCTCAGGATATTTTGCAGATGCAAATTGGATTTGAAAATGCATCGTACTATCTGGCTCCACCCGGAGCGGAAATGAAAGAAGAAGAATTTATTTGTGAGGTGGTGGAAAAGTCCGGCTGCTTTTTGCACCTCGACGTTAATAATATTTATGTCAACAGTCAGAATTTTCAATTTGATCCCATAAAATATCTGCAGGCACTGCCGCTTCAGCATGCTAAATACATTCACGTGGCTGGGCATTATGTCGAAGATGACGGCACTATCGTTGATACTCACGGTGCCGAAGTTATCGACCCGGTTTGGGATTTATTAGAAAAAGCCTACGGTTTACTCGATGCACCCGCAGCTGAAATCCCCACGTGTTTAGAACGAGATTTCAATATACCGAAACTGCAAAGCTTAATGCAGGAGTTGGATAAAATACGACAATATCAACAGAGCGATATACGTTCTGTGAGCCGACACAACGCGTTTAATTCAGTACGAGATGCTGCAAATGGCCGATAGTTTACGAGATTTCCAGCGTACTTTTGGCCGCTATTTACGTGATCCTGAAAATGAATCCTTACCTGAGGGCATTCATAGTACGCGTGTAAAAATTTATGAAAATCTGCTGTTTAATAATGTTCAAGGGTTTATCAACACTTGCTTTCCTGTAAGTAGAAAAATGCTGGAGGAGACGGTGTGGGTATCACTCATGCGTGATTTTTTCAGAGAATGGCGAGCGACTTCTCCATATTTCCACGACATACCGCATGAGTTTTTACTGTATCTTCAAAACAGTAACGCGCTTGAACATTTGCCTCCCTGGTTTCTGGAACTGGCCCACTATGAATGGGTAGAGCTGGCGGTGGATATAGCAGACGATGAAGCGCAAGACTCTTTAAATGGCGATACGAATGAAGGTCACATATTAATTGCTTGTAACCCCGCGCTGCAGAATATGACCTACCAATGGCCGGTACATAAAATTTCACCTGAGTATATCCCAGCTGCAGCGGAGAACACTTTTCTCGTGGTGTACCGCAACAGCGCGCAAAAAGTAGAGTTCTCTGAAATTAATCCTGCGACGTCGATCATGATCACGTATCTTGAGCAAAGCATGAAATCTCGTGAGGACATTGTGGACTATATGCATCAGGTTATGCCTGGTTATGAGAAACAGCAATTACAAGAATTTATAGATCAGATCATCAACCAGCTTTTAGCACAGGAAATTCTTATAGAGGTCGGAGGCGGGCATGCCGCAGATTAAAACATTTTTCTATACCATCACCGAACACCTGAATAAAACGCAAGTCGCTAATTTTCTGGTGCTATTGTTAATACGAATCTATTTAGCGCCCATTTTTATTCTTGCGGGCTGGGGAAAATTAACCGCGCTTGAAAATACCGCCTATTACTTTGGCGAGTATTTAGGACTGCCGCTGCCGATGTTCATGGCGTTGTCTGCCGGTTTGATTGAATTTGTTGGTGGTTTTGCCTTGTTACTAGGCTTTGCCACAAGGCTAATGGCGCTTCCGTTGATGGTAACTATGTTGGTGGCGGCGTTCACGGCGCACTGGCAATATGGTTGGCACGCTTTGCCCGAATCAACCCTTACCGTGCCATGGGAATGGCGCACGGATTTGATTGAAGAAGCGCAGGCTCGAAAATCACGCGCGACGGCAATTCTGCAAGAGCATGGTAATTACGAGTGGTTGACCGGAGCTGGCAACTTTACCGTGCTGAAAAATGGAATCGAATTTGCCGCAACCTATTTTGTCATGCTGATGGTGTTATTTTTTTACGGGGCAGGACGTTGGGTGAGCCTGGATTATTGGTGTAACCGTGGACTGCGCGGGAAAGTAGATCAAATCAATACAAACGCAGAGTGAGCAAGTAAGCCCAGGCAGAATGTTTAGATAACGCAGTGCACCGGCTCTTAGTGATCCAGCCTTAGTGTAAAGAGGCACTGTTTATGAATGCCTCTAATCCAAAAACTCGCTGATAATAAAAAGCAGCTAAAAAAGTGCAGGCTAGTTGTGGGGCTCAACTGAGGCGGCAAGGCCAGACGGCAAGCACGTCATTGGTTGACCTGGGATTTAGACATAAAAAAACCCGCGTACAGCGGGTTTTTGGGGTATGGCGGTGAGGGAGGGATTCGAACCCTCGAAGCCTTTCGACTTACACACTTTCCAGGCGTGCTCCTTCGGCCACTCGGACACCTCACCAGTATTTGCGTAACATCTTGATTTATAAGTAATTAATATAAATGGCGATGCTAGTCTCGGTTAAGAGGCGCGTATTCTACATAGAAATAGTGTGTTGTGAAAGAGGGAAATTCGCTAGTTGGGAAATGCTTATTCCAAGGCCTTTAACAAATCCTCGTACACCCAGCTTTCGATGAGGTTGTGAGGGAGGATATTCCAGGCGTAGAGATAGCTTAGATATATAAATACAGGCGCTGAATATTTGACCAGTCGATTGGCCAGAATTGAATCGTAGGCAACGATGATGGCCAGCGGCGCTATGGGGATTAAGTAGCGGGACAAATCCTGGTGAAAAATAAACACTGAGAAAAGATATGTCACCAGACTGTAGGCAAAAAACACGCGGTTTTTATCGTACAGTAAACAGACGCCAGCGCCATAGATTATATAGGTGGCAAGATACAGCTCCGCCGAATGGTCATCACCTTCGCTGCTGTAATATTGCAGAATGTAAAACGGTTGAAAATACAGGAGGGAATTATTCTCCGTTAAATTTACGCCGAAATACGCAAAGAAGTCACCATAGTGAATAGCGTAAAACGTAAATGTCAGCAGGAGAGGGATGCCCACAATCGGCAGTAATAACATGGGCCGCCAGCGCTTTTGCCAAACTAGTAAAAAGAAATAGGCAAACCCGATCAGCACTCCGGTAATACGGGTAATACCGCTTAAACCCGCGAGGGTAAAAGCCAGAAAGTATTGCCCCCGAGTATAGGCAAGCAAAGAAGACAGTGTGAAAAAAACAAACGGTGCTTCAGTGGCGCCAACGGAGTGGTAGATCAGGTAGCGTGCGGGTATGAACAGCGCAATAAACGCAGACCATAACGGGGATTGTACACACCGTGTTTCTTTAAGAAGCTGATATAAAATAACAGTCGAAAAAACGGTAAACATCATCGTTGTAAGGAGCATGGCATTGTTGTACCCCAAAAATGACAACAGTCTGATGATAAGCGGGTACAGCGGCAGATGAGCCGCAAAATACTCTGGCTCACTGTAAGGGCTCAAGGGGTGATCCTGCGGGATTACATATAATGTTTTCGCCAGGTAAACATAATTGGGGCCGTCCCAATAGCGAAACACATACGCCATTTCACCGTTAACAATAAAAGGTGCGTAGAAAATCAAACAACTTAACAATGCCAACGCAATTAGGGTGACATAGGGTTGCGCTTCAAGCTTGGTGACAAGTGGCTGAAGGCTAAAAAACGATTCCTCATGTGGATTTACATCAGGCAATTTTGTGTCCTGGTATTAGTGTTTGAATAAAAGATATCGACGATACAGTTCTAAAACCTAGCACTTAAACATAGCACTTAAATATAGCTTTTATTAGAGCGCAATAGTTTAGCCTCAGTTTAACCACAGTGCGCAGACTAAAAAATACATTAAAAAAAATAACTTACGCAATTAACAAATGATACCAACTTTTAACCGTCTAACGAGCCATTCACAGGAGCATACGTTATGAAAATTTTCATCCCGTTACTATTACTGATGTTCAATGTAAATATAGCGGCAGAGGCCGCGCAAACGATCACCGAAGACCCTAACAATGTGTGTCCTATTAAAGTAGGGCAATCCCTTCCCTCGCTGATTTTACAGGATGTTGAAGGAAAACCATTTGATTTAAACAAAGCGGTCGCTAAACAGCCGACGGTGTTAATTTTTTATCGCGGGAGTTGGTGCCCTTACTGTAATACTCACCTTGGAGAATTGAAAACGATAGAAGGTGATTTGAAAAAACTGGGATACCAGTTATTGGCATTAAGTCCCGATTTGCCAAAAAATCTTAAGCAGAGTGTTAAGCAACACGAAATGGCATATGAACTGGTGTCAGACAATCAAGCCAAGGCAGCAAAAGCACTGGGGTTGGCCTTTCATGTGGACGATAAACTCAATGACGTTTACCAGGGCTATAACATCGATTTAAATAAAGCATCGGGGCAATCGCATCGTCTGTTGCCGGTTCCTGCTGCAATCGTGCTGGATACATCAGGAACGGTAAAATTTGTGTTTTTTGCTCCTGACTATAAAGTACGCATCTCTCCACGGGTTTTGTTGGCCGCAGCGGAAGCAGCGTTACCGGTTGACGCACAATAGGTGTGTCGCTGGAGACATTGCCTGAGCAATTGCAGTAAGGTGCCCCAGGCGTTTTGACGAATCGGGAACTGTGCAATTGGAGAAAAGCCGCCGAGGGGGTACTATTTAGCGAATGTTTAGCGAGTGGTCTGCGAATGTCCGGACAAGGTGTCCATCGTTCCGTCTAAACCCCTCCCTCGGGGCTGGCCTGGTTTTGTAACTGGCTCAGAGGTGTTAAGACACGACAAGGCCTAAATGTGAAATGACTGTGAATTTGTGGTTTGTGGCGCCAAATTCGTCGCATTTCTGGCGCTTTTTTATACACTGGTACTTGCTACCAAGGTGCTTAACAGGCTTAAATTGCCCATCAAGACATAAAACAAGGTTCTAAAAAGGCCGTAACTGAACGAAAGAAGTAATATTCCCTATGTCGACAGCCCCACGCAAAGAGGAGAGACGCATCTCCAGTGAAAATATCGTCTTGTCGTATTGCAAGGGGAATTTGCTGTATTTGATCTTTCGCGAAGCGATTGATGAAGACATGCCGCCGTTGCCAGGGGATTTCACCATTATCGATCGTGCGCGACCTGTCCCTATTGTAGATCTGCAGATGTTACAGGCAGAAGACACCTCAATAGTGGTTCTGCAACTAAAAGACAGAATTCGCCCGGGGCATGAAACCGGGGTTCGCTATAAGCCAACACTGTGGCTGATGTGCTGGCAGGAGTCCGGCGAAGAAGTGGGTGTTTTTGAGCAAAGTGTTTTTCCTGAAGGGCACAATGCAGTAGACCTCAGTAAATTTGGCGAACACGAATTTGAAGATATTGAACCCGATGATGATATTGCAGCAAGCAGCCAGGCCGACACAGCAAAAGCTTGCAAAGCTGAACTCGGTTACGTGTGTGATTTCCGTATTCAAGTGAAATTCACACCCGGCGTTGATACATCAAGTGCGCCGAACATTGATGACTTCCGTGCAGAAATGCACGATCGATGGTTAAAAATAACTTCAGTTAAATTTTTCCATGTGGAGCACGGCGTTGCATCCGATATTATTCTAGCCCTTTCCGAACCGATGGATGTGGGCAGTGTTGTCAACCTTGCGTATAAATCTCCGAATAAAACCCTCGTAACACCAGAGGGCAATCCCGTTGCTTCATTTAACTTGTCTGCGAAAGTGGGAGAGTCTCCTCAGAGCTTCATTAAAGGTGGTGAGACAGCAACCCATCTCGACGATGACATTCCCGGTACTGCGGGTCCCAGCACCGTTGAAACTAGCAATATCGCCCAATTGCGCCTGGACGAGCATCGTCCCGCTGAACCCGAAATTAGTTTGGATGATGATCTTCCCGTACTTGATATGGTGGTTGAAGAAGATGAGCTTACACCGCCTTCTCGCCCTGAAGATGTAGACACAAAAGCAAAATCACAAGATGCCCGCTCAGCAGCGAACGATGAAGATGAAGCGCTGCAAGAAGCTCGCGCACGGTCTCAGAAGCAGCAGGCTGATCAGCAACAAAACCAACAGAAAAAAACACCTGCGCCAGAGGAAAAAGCCCCAGAAGAAAAAGAAGTTAAAATTGTCGGGCAGAAAATTGATTATTCCTCTATCACGCCCTCGATCCCAGGTGGCTTAGTTAAGCCTAACGCGAAAGCGCAAAAAGTCGAAGGTGTCAGTGATGATACATCAGCGAAAGCTGTAAAAGCGCCGAAATTAAACGCGGCTTTAGAAAAGGCTATCACCAAAAGCTTATATGTAGCGCCCATCGCTATTTTTGCCTGGGTTTTCCTGGTGGTAGTGGTCTATGCGGGATACATGATTTTTGGTTACAGTAATTCTTCCATTGCCAAGCCTGAATTAATGGCCGGTCAGCAAGAGTCGACATCGCAACCGGCGCAGCAGGCGCAAGCCGGTGGCAAACAAACGTGTGATGTTACAGCTGAAGACGGAGGGCATTATACGGGCGAGTGTGTCAACGGAGTTTTTGAAGGGCACGGCGTATTCACCTGGCCGTCTGGGAACAAATATGACGGCATGTGGAAAAATGGCAAGCAGCACGGCGTTGGTAAACTGATGTATAACAACGGTGCGGTGTACACAGGTGAGTTTGCTGAAGGTGTAGAACATGGTGGTGGGTTAATGCGTTGGCCCAATGGTTCTTCCTATCAGGGGGGGTACGATAAAGGCATTTTTCATGGCCAGGGTGAATATAAAAGCATAGATGGTACGCGCTACGTAGGACGTTTTGAACGAGGCATGATGACTCAAGAGGGCACATGCTTTATGAAAAACGGCAACCAGACTCAAGGCCCTTGCGGTCAGGGCGGTCGACGTTAAACGCCCGTTAGCGCGCCGAATAATTCGGTTTATTTTAATTCCTTAAATCGCGCTAATACGCGTTCGCGAGCAAATTTGTAATCCACAACAGGCTCTGGATACTTCAAATGTTGCCTTACTTTGCTTGGCGGATTATGGATGTCTTTCGCATTTAAATCTTTCAGTTCCGGCACAAACTTTTTAATAAATTTGCCTTCCGGATCAAATTTCTGGCTCTGGCTGTAAGGATTGAAAATACGAAACCAAGGGGATGCATCGCAGCCTGTAGACGCACTCCACTGCCAGCCACCATTATTCGACGCAAAATCTCCATCAATAAGATGTTGCATGAAATATCTTTCGCCCTCCCGCCAGTCAATCAACAACAACTTGGTTAAAAAGCTTGCCGTGACCATGCGCAAGCGATTGTGCATCCAGCCTGTTTGATTTAGCTGTCGCATACCCGCGTCAACAATGGGGAAGCCGGTATTCCCCTGTTGCCAGGCGGCTAATGCCTTAGCACTTTTTTCCCATTGTAGATTTTCTGTTTCCGGTTTAAAGGCGCGGTTGCGACAAAGCTTTGGAAAACATTGCATGAGGTAGTAATAAAATTCTCGCCAGGCCAGCTCTCTTAACCAGTCATCTCCTTGCCAGTCACGTCCTTGTTCGCCACATGCCTGCATTATCATCGCAAGACATCGGCGTGAACTTATCATGCCACTGGCAAGGTAAGGCGATATGGTGCTGGTGCCGTTGAGTGAAGGAATATCGCGGTGTTGCATGTAAGACTGTTCTCGTTCAAACACAAACGTTTCCAGTCGTTGCAGTGCGTCTTTTTCCGCAGCGGGCCACAAGTCACTACGAAAGTCATCGCTACCGGGCAAAACAATAGGGCTTGAATCCACTTTCAGGGCTTTGCCAACCGCGTCCGGCTTCGCGTGAGGTAAATCGATATTGAGCGCTAGGTGTTTTACCCAGGATTTATACCACGGCGTAAATACTTTGTAGGGACTCTCCTGTTGATTGAGCAGGGTGTGGTTGACGATTCTGTTGCTCTTACATTCATGCGTGGTCACGGCATGATGTTGAAGATGCGCTGCAACAGCCTTGTCTCGTTCTTTTTCGTCTATTGGAATTTCTTCATTCCACCAGCAATCTGTCACTTCGTGTTCGTCACAGAATTTTTGCAGCAGTGCGGGAATGCCCGCGTATTTTGGTGTTTCCAGAATATACAGAGGGATACCCAATGCGCCCAGATTTTTACGAACATCGTTAAGCGCCTGGCTACGTAAGCCCAATTTGGCGGGTGCTTCGTCGTGTATTTGCCACTGTTTGGGGGTCGCAATATATACGGCACACATTTTTTGCTGGGTAACGGCTTTGTTGCAGCTTTTCGCTGCCTGATACAGTGCAGGGTTGTCATCCAGTCGGATATCGTTTCTCAACCATACGAGGTGCATTTTTTATTCCTTGGGTCATGACATTGAGAGACATAAAACAGTGAGTACGCCGGGCGGGGAGTTTTGGTTTTCTTTCGTCAGAAATTGAGGGTTGCGCCTGATTTTGAACGCTGAAGTGTGCTTAGCGTTTAATAAATAAGCACTAACCCCTCGAGTTTTTAAACAATTTTAGAATAAAAAATGGCGCGAAACCCTGCCTTATTGGAATTAGAATAAAATTTGCCAAAATAATGGATATAACGCCAATCGTGAGGCGTCGAATGTATCGTTTTGATCGAAGTTTGTTTTGCGGATGCAGCATGATCGCAGGAAAATTTGTTAAGCGGTTCACGTTTGTGCCGCTTATTAAAGCATTAAAAAGCTGGTTTCACTCTTTAAAAACCAATGAATGGTGGGTGTGGCAACTGCAGCAATTTAATTATAGAGAAAAGAAATCTGTGGATTGAGGTGCGTGGTAAATATCGATTTTTTATTGCTATTGGGCAACAACAAATAGATCAAAACGATAGATCGCAGAGAAAATCTAAAAAGGCAGGCAGAAAAAATGGATTGCTCGGGGAATTCACAATTATTTTATAACTAAAGAGTTGGTTTTCATGTCTTTTTTCTTGAACAAGAATGTTCTACATTAACCAGCAATTCAAAATGAAAACAACATAAAAAAATGTCCATTGTAATTCACCGCTAAGAAATGCTAAGAGAGAACGACTCCACAATAAAATCGTTCCCAAGCATGAAACCTGGTGAGTTTGCAGTGTAATAAAAATTATTATTTATAAAATAAAAAAAATTAGTACTTTGCTCAGGCATTATCCATCAACATTATTCGCTAACCGTTAGTAATGCGGATGGGTAAATATCGCAACAGATGTAACCCCTGTCCCGGTAAGCCTTCATTCACTCATCATCCGAGTATCTGCAAGTACGTCTCAAAATCTGACAGTCGACACATGAGAATGAATACCTTTGAATGCGTTGACGCCGTTGAGGAAAAGCTTTGTCAACTAAAAGATCTTGAAACAGAAAGATCTTGAAACAGGAAGACCTTGAAACAGAAAGACCTGAAAAAACAAAGCTAAAAAAGTACTGTAAAAACATGAGCACTGTAAAACAGCACTTCAATATAGTTGTCGTTGAAGAATAAACGTCGCAAAACAATAAGCACATTGCATTCAACGCCCAAGTGGTTGTTTAAGAAAACAAGAGATAAAACTTTTAACGATCCACATTGTTTTTTTATCTGAGATGCATCGCAATTGAGTGTTGACGTTGCACCTGGGTTACAAGCGTTCTCTGGCAGTAAGTGCCAAAACAGGGCATTGCGGCATTTAAACATTTACGTATTGCCTGGACTCACAGCGAGAGTAAACCGATGAAAGCGGTAAGGTTCTGTTCTTGTACGTCAGAATATTGGACTGAGTACGTAGGAATTATGAATTCGACGGACCAGAACAAAAGCTGTTTTTCATTATATTAAATATGCTTTTTTATGCTTATTTTTGAAAAGTTCAATTGTGACGAGAGGAAAGTGCTGATGAAATTATCGACTAATGCACATTCCAAAAAAAGGTTGAATTGTTAATGCGAATTTTGAGGACTGATGAACATTTTTCATTTGTCGCTCATGTAGTCTTGTGGCTGTTAACTCTCAGCTAGTGATAAAGGGAAAGTATTTCCCGGCTCATATTTCTTCAAGCTAAGAGTTGCGGGTTTTAACTTACACACCGCGTTTTCGCCACAAGTGCAGTTAAACACCAAATTGAATCACGTTTTTTAAACTTTTCATTTTGGTGCAGAGAGTAGTTGCAACCGTCTCTTAATGTGCGCATCTATTCTGAGGGTTTGTTTGTTCGCTGGATTGCGGGCAAGCGTTCTGTTCGTGTGTCGTGAGTTTTAGATCCGCCATTTGTTTAAAACTGGTAGTGGCGAACAGAGTTAAGGGCATAAGCAAACCAATGCATGAAGTCTTCACCAGCTCATGTGTTCATTACGGAGGTTTTGCAGATGCGGTCACTTGAATAATGACAACAAGGTTAGAAAGAATAATGAGCTCAATTAAATCACTTTCCTCACAAGTAGCTACAGCTGTCTTGTTGATGTCCGCCTCATACGCTGCTCACGCAGTGAGAATTCAGGCGGAAGACTATAATGCATTTTTTGATACCACACCTGGAAATACCGGTGGAGCGTATCGTGGCGAAGACGTTGATATCGAAGGTACCAGCGACGCTGGCGGTGGTCACAATGTTGGCTGGATTGAATCTACTGAGTGGTTGGCTTACAACAACATTAACTTCCCGACGTCTGGCAGTTACACCATTCGCTTGCGTGTAGCCAGTGAAACGGGCGGTGGCTCTGTCTCTATTGATTTAAATGGTGGTGCTGTTGTTCTTGGTTCAAAAGCCATCCCGAATACAGGCGGCTGGCAAAACTGGCAAACCGTATCGTTCGAAGCCAACGTCAATGCGGGTACCTACAATTTGGGTATGTACGCAGCGGCAGGTGGATTTAACCTGAACTGGATCGAAGTCACTTCCAATGGTGGCGGCGGTGGCGGTGGCGGCGGCGGTTCCGCAGCGACAGTCTTCCAGCATTGTAACTACACGGGTTGGGCTGCTGGTTTAGGTGAGGGCAGTTATAATCTTGGCGCTTTGCAAGCGCGTGGCTTCGTTAATGACGATGCGTCTTCTATACAAGTGGCCGCTGGTTACGAAGCTGTACTTTATCAACATGACAATTTCACTGGAGCTTCCATTGTTAAAACGGGTTCAGATTCCTGTTTAGCGGATGATGGCTTCAATGATAGTGTATCTTCAGTCATCATCCGTCCTGCCGGTGGCGGTGGTGGTGGTGGCGGCGGAAACGGCGGCGCTACCTGGAGTGATGAGTTTGACTCTATTAATTCTGCAAACTGGACCTTCGAAGTCGGCGGCGGCGGCTGGGGCAACAACGAGCTTCAGTACTACACCAATGGCAACAACGCGTCTATTCAATATGATTCCAGCGCGGGCAGTAATGTTCTGGTTATTGAAGCACGTCGTGAAGGTGGCAACAATTGCTGGTATGGCGCTTGTCAGTACACGTCTTCTCGAATGATTACTGCAGGTAAGCGTGAATTTGGATACGGTCGTGTCGAAGCGCGAATCAAGATGACCCAAACTCAAGGTGGGTGGCCTGCTTTCTGGATGCTGGGTAACAACATTGGTTCGGTTGGCTGGCCAGCATGTGGTGAGATCGACATTATGGAACACGTCAACAACGAAGGTCAGGCTCACGGCACTATTCACTGGCAGGATCACAATGGTTCTTATGCTCAGTACACGGGTTCCGCTGGCGCTAATGTTACTGGCTGGCATGTATACGCGGTAGAGCGTGATGCGAACGAAATTCGTTGGTTTATTGATGACAACCTGTATCACAGAGCGTCAATTGCCGGTGGCGTAAATGGTACCGACGAATTCCATCGTAACTTCTTTGTGATTCTTAACTTTGCCGTAGGCGGCAACTGGCCTGGCAGCCCTGACGGTGGCAGTGCCTTCCCACAAAGAATGTATGTGGACTACGTGCGTTATTTCCAATAATCGCATCGTTTCGCTAATGTAATCAAAAGCCCGGTTTACCGGGCTTTTTTATGCCCGGAGATTTTTCTTGCAATACTCAGCGCAATGCGTGAAAGTATTTGTCCGCAAATTTCAGCAAGTCTTAATTGATGGGAGTGGCAGTTGCAATTCTTGCGAGCTCAAGTTGTTGGTAAATTAAACGTTTTAACTTTAGTCATTCTTTTCCTTTGTTTTTCTGCGCCTGGCTTTGCCCAGGAAGAACACGAAGAGGCACAAATCGCGCGTGATGTGGCGGAAAAAACAATGGCGACCTACGGCGAATCCATTTTCAAAGTTCGCATCGTCAATATTAAGTCGGGTGATACATCCGCATATGGAACGGGTTTTTTTGTTGGCGATGGAACTCTGCTCGCTACCAATTATCATGTCGCCAGTCTGGTGGTGCTAAAGCCTGAAGATTACAAAGCAATTATCGATGTTGATGATGAAGAGGTTGAGCTGCGAATTGTAGCGGTTGACGTAGTCCACGACCTTGCCATTTTGCACCTTGATCAAACCTTTCCCGCGCTCCAATTGAATCTGCATCCACCTTCAAAAGGTGTAAAACTTTACTCGATCGGCAACCCGCATAGCCTGGGTATGACGGTTGTCGAGGGGAATTATAACGGGCTGATTGAGCATCGTTTTCTGGACAAAATTCATTTCTCCGGCGCATTGAACTCTGGCATGAGCGGTGGCCCCGCGTTAAATGCCAAGGGTCAGGTTGTTGGTGTCAACGTCGCTACCAGCGGCAATCAGATTGGTTTTCTGGTGCCGGTGATGAAACTGGCCAATCTGCTGGAAAAGGCTAAAAAAGTCATCGCCACCACGCACGAACAGGATGGCATCCTCAGCGTGAAGTACCCCGGAAAAGACGATGTAAAAAAAGACATGGGCCTGCAGATTGGTGCGGCAACCGGCAATATGCTGGCACAACTCATGGCGGAAGAGTGGACCACTGAAGAGGTGGGGGATGCGGTTGTAATTGGGAAAATGCATGAGAACATGGAGTGTTGGGGTAACAGCGATGAAGATGAGAAAAAACATTCCTCCTACATTCGCAAAGGGTGCAACAACTCCATCAGTATTTTTGTTGATAGCCGTTTCGAAGTAGGTTACATCGAGTATGAATCCTGGGTGTTACAGGCAGACGACTGGCCGGTTTCTGCATTTTATCGCCGCCTAAACAGTATGTTCCATGATTTTCATTTTGGTAATCGCGCCACAAAAGATGATGTGGAAAACAGTAAGTGTACAAGCGAAGTGGTGAATCGACCTCCAGATTTGCTCAAGCGCAATATCGTATATTGCGCACGCGCCTACAAAGAATACGAAGGCTTGTACGATACGTTTTATGTTGCGATGAGTCTGGATAAGGACAACACAGCGCTGTTTGAGCACTTCACGATTTCCGGTGTTAACAAAACGGATGCGAAGGCATTCTTGCAACGTTTTATTCAGCAGGCAGGATGGCAATGATAATTGAATCAATTGATCGTGCGGGACATGTCATTGAGGTGTTTCAGCACAAAGAGCATCAGCTAAGTGTTGGCCGGGGTTATGGTAATGATATTATTTTGCATGATCCTCACATTGATGCGGAGCATGTCAAAATCAAATTTGATTTATTGCAGGCCTGTTTCTATGTGAGGGACATGAGCTCCTCAAATGGCACACAGGTTATTCGCGGTGGAAAAGCCGAGTTATTGGAAAGCGGTAAATACATTAAGCTTAACGCCGGGGATGCCATAGTCGTTGGCAAAACCCGTTTGCGATTAATGCACCCGTTTGTGGCTGTGCCAGCCGCTGTGCCGCTGTCACGGTTTGAGTCGATCTATACCTTTCTATCCAATTGGGTATTCTTTGTTGCCGCATTGGTTGTGGTTATTCTGCTCTATACTTTTGATCAGTACCTCAATGCTCCCTATAACGACAAGCTCTCAAAAGAATTAATCACGGGTGTATTTCTCTCATTCATAGCGGCTGGGTATGGCTTTATCTGGTTGGCCGTCGCTAAGATTCAGCGCACCGAAATTCATTTTTTCCTGCATGCAAATTTAGCCTTAATGCTGGTGGCTACAGCCTTTTTGTTTGACTTTATTGAGCCTGTTTTACGCTATAACATGGAGTGGCTGTTACTGGGCGGTTACTTGAGCAGTGTATTTAATGCGGGGCTGATGTTTGTGGTGGTGGCCATCTCGGCCGCACAGTTTAATCGAATCCGGGTCTGGGTGCGTTATGCTATTGCATTAATTTTGCCCGCTATAGTCTTGTTGAATACTATCTCGGATTTAATCGATCAGCCTGAGTTTCAGACCGCACCAAGCTATCTGGCAAAGATCGTTTCACCTCCATATCAATGGGCGCCGGGCATCAGCGAAACGGCATTTTTGCAGGAAGCCGACGAGGTATTCGAATAAGTTGTTGTTTAGGCGCAGCTGCGGATTTCTCACCGCAATGGAATTTAATTATCAAAATAAAAAAACACTCGTGGAGCGCGTAACATGTCTAAGCAATGGAAAGGTTTTGTCGGATTCTATTTTTTTACTTTCTTATTCGCCACTCTCAGTGGTTCTGCTATCGCCAGAGATGAGCAAAATCCATTTGCAGGAACCTGGGAGTTGGTTTCAGGGAAGTATTTAGGGGAAGATAAAAAATGGACTCGCAGCGAAGACGCAAAAATAACCGCTCTGAAAATCTTGAATGACTCGCACTACAGTTTTATCTCTCTCAGCAAAGGCGAGTTTTGGGGCGCTGGCAGTGGGACCTACCAGTTTGAGAAATCAAAATACAGCGAAATACCCGTGTATGTTTCCTATCCTATGGAAAAAGGCCAGCAATACCATTTTACATATGAAATGAAAGACGGTATCTGGACCAATCGGCGCTATGAAAAAGGGGAGTTGGTCGAAGAAGAGTTCTGGCGGAAGGTTCAGTCCAAACAGCCTTAGCTGTTGATTTGAGTGGTTACTGAATAAGGTCGGACAACGGTAACTGGGAGCCTCTTTGCCAATGTCATCTGGATGATGCTTTAGAAAGATATCTGGAGGTCAAGATATCAAAGGGTTAACAGCCCGAGTGAAAATGACGAGTGAGAATAAAAAGACCTGCTTCAAAGACTTGCTTAAAAGACGCGCTGAAAAAACACTTGGCAAAGCAGAAAAGCCCTCTCAGCAGGAGAAATTTTCCATCAGAAAATGAGTCTTATGCTGTATATCGTGAAGCTTAATATGTTATTTTGCGCGAAATTTATCGTATTAAGTTTACGCTCAACGGAACCTGGCAATTCAGAAAGTCGTAAATTGCCCATGAAGCAGGCTAAAAACGCTGCATAGGCCGGGGAATGCCCCCTATGCACAACTTTAGTTTACCGCGCAAGCGACAATAGCTATAATGCCGGGTTTTTCTTACGCCATATATCCCTTAGAGGTGGTAATCGTATGTTAAGAATCGCTCAGGAAGCACTAACCTTTGATGATGTCCTATTAGTGCCTGGCTATTCAGAAGTCACTGCTAAAGATGTAAGTCTTAAAACGCAGCTCACACAAGATATTTTCCTCAACATTCCCTTGCTTTCAGCGGCTATGGATACCGTAACGGAAGCGCGTCTGGCTATTGCGCTGGCGCAGGAAGGCGGTATCGGCATTATTCACAAGAGTATGTCGATCGAGAAGCAGGCTGAAGAAGTGCTCGCCGTGAAGAAGTTCGAGGCCGGTGTGGTAAAAAACCCCATCACCATCGACTCAGGTGCGACCATACAAGATCTGCTCAATATTACTCGCAAGCACAATATCTCCGGCGTTCCCGTGATGCATAACGGCGATTTGGTTGGCATTGTCACCGGACGCGACGTGCGTTTTGAAAGCAATCTCAACGCGACTGTTGCCAGTATTATGACCCCCAAAGAAAAGCTGGTGACGGTAAAAGAAGGGGCCACGCCTGATGAAATTCGCGCACTCTTGCACAAGCACCGTATTGAAAAAGTGCTGGTGGTAAATGACAACTTCGAACTGCGCGGCTTAATCACAGTAAAAGATATTAACAAGGCCGAAACCTTCCCCAGCGCCTGTAAAGACAAAGACGGCAGTTTGAGAGTGGGGGCGTCCGTTGGCACCAGCCCTGACACGGACGATCGTGTCGCAGCGCTGGTAGAGGCTGGCGTTGATGTTCTGGTGGTCGATACGGCCCATGGGCATTCCCGAAATGTACTGGAGCGCGTTAAGGCCATTAAAAAGCAGTATTCCAATGTTCAGGTAATTGGCGGCAATATCGCGACAGGCGATGCGGCAAAAGCTTTAGTGGACATGGGCGCGGACGGTGTGAAAGTGGGCATTGGCCCAGGCTCTATCTGTACAACCCGAATTGTAACGGGTGTGGGCGTACCGCAAATATCAGCTATTGCTGAAGTGGTAAGCGCGCTGCGGGGAACCGGAATTCCTGTAATCGCCGATGGTGGCATTCGTTTCTCCGGTGACATTGCGAAAGCTGTGGTCGCTGGTGCGCACGCTGTCATGATGGGATCTATGTTTGCCGGTACAGAAGAGGCACCGGGAGAAGTGGAGCTTTATCAAGGCCGTACATATAAATCGTATCGCGGCATGGGATCGCTGGGCGCGATGTCAAAAACTCAGGGCTCATCTGACCGCTACTTCCAGGATTCCAGCCAGGGTATGGAAAAACTGGTACCCGAGGGTATTGAGGGGCGGGTGCCGTACAAAGGCCCTCTGAGCGCCATTGTGCATCAACTAATGGGCGGCCTGCGTGCGTCCATGGGGTATACCGGTTCGATTGATATCGACACCATGCGCACCAAGCCTGAATTTGTACGTGTTACTTCTGCCGGTATGGGAGAGAGTCACGTTCACGATGTAAGCATCACAAAAGAAGCACCGAATTACCCCGTTTCCGGGCGGTAATCTGTCAACTGCTTTTACCATAACCGCTGTCCAATCACATGGCAGCGGTTTTTTATTTTTATCTTTACGGTGGGGAAACCCCCGAAGCATAGCAAAGTTTAAAAATCCTATGACTCAAGACATCCACGCCCAGCGTATTCTTATTCTCGATTTTGGTTCTCAATACACGCAGCTCATTGCTCGACGCGTGCGTGAAATTGGGGTGTACTCGGAAATTCGCGCATTTGATATGAGCGAAGACGAAATTAAAGCGTACGCGCCCAAAGGAATCATACTGGCGGGAAGCCCGGAATCTACGACCGAAGAAGGTTCGCCCAGAGCGCCCGACATTGTCTTTGAATTGGGTGTGCCGGTGTTGGGAATCTGTTACGGCATGCAGACCATGGCGGTCCAAATGGGCGGCGCTGTACAAGGGTCAAAAGTGCAGGAATTCGGTTATGCGCAAATTCGTGTAGAGCAAGATTGTCCGCTGTTTCAGGACATAAAAGACCATGTTAATCCGGATGGAAAATCTTTGCTGGATGTGTGGATGAGCCACGGCGATAAAGTGACAAAAGTCCCCGAACAATTCAAATTAATTGCTTCCACGGATTCCTGTCCCATCGCCGGAATGTATTGGCCAGAAAAAGATTTTTACGGTGTGCAGTTTCACCCTGAAGTCACGCATACCTTGCAGGGTAAGCGGATATTTGAACACTTCGTATTACAGATCTGTGGATGTGACGCACTGTGGACGGCGGCCAATATCGTAGAAGATGCCATTGCACGTGTTAAAGAGCAGGTTGGACAGGATAAGGTTCTACTTGGCTTGTCCGGTGGGGTCGACTCGTCTGTAGTGGCGGCATTGTTGCACAAGGCAATTGGTGATCAACTCACCTGTGTGTTTGTCGACAATGGTCTGTTGCGCAAAGAAGAGGGCGATCAGGTCATGGACATGTTTGCTAAAAACATGGGCGTGAAAGTGATTCGTGCCAATGCCGAGGAATTGTTCCTGGGCAAGCTGAAAGGTGAATCTGAACCCGAACAAAAACGTAAAATTATCGGCAATACTTTTATTGAAGTGTTCGATGAAGAAGCGGGTAAACTGAAAGATGTTAAGTGGCTCGCGCAAGGCACCATTTATCCAGATGTTATCGAATCTGCAGCGGCCAAAACTGGCAAGGCTCATGTTATTAAGTCTCACCACAATGTTGGCGGCCTGCCGGACGATATGAAAATGGAACTGGTTGAACCATTGCGTGAATTGTTCAAAGATGAAGTGCGTAAAATCGGACTTGAGCTAGGTCTGCCGTACGACATGGTTTACCGTCATCCTTTTCCAGGCCCGGGCCTGGGGGTTCGTATACTCGGTGAAGTTAAAAAAGAATATGCCGATGTGCTGCGCGAAGCCGACGCAATTTTTATTCACGAATTGCACGAGTCTGGTTGGTACCATAAAACCAGCCAGGCGTTTGCTGTATTCCTGCCGGTTAAATCTGTTGGCGTCGTCGGGGATGCGCGTCGCTACGAGTGGGTTATCGCCTTGCGTGCAGTGGAAACCGTAGACTTTATGACCGCCCGTTGGGCACACCTGCCATACGACTTACTGGAAAAGGTGTCCAACCGAATAATCAATGAAATATCTGGCGTATCCCGCGTCACCTACGATATTTCCAGTAAGCCACCCGCGACTATTGAGTGGGAATAACGCCCGTTTATTTTCTGATTCGCATAATTCCCGCGCAGGTGATAGGGATCAATGCCTGCGTGGCGTGACTGCATTTAAAAGGTTGGGATGGGTAACACTGCTCCAGCCTTACTTCTCCTCCTGTAACAGCGCAGGGCAAGCCGGAAGGCCTTCCTAACACTCTGTGGTTCGACTCTGTGAAGCGGTCTCACAAACGCTCTCGTCAGTATTATTTCTTGCTGAGTAGACAATATCGATGGGGGCAGCTTTCGGCAGAATAAAAAAAAGCCCGCACGAGTGCGGGCTTAGACTTTTACACAAAGCTAAATTTGTTGGAGCGTGTGCGCTTAGCGCACTACGTAACGACCTTTCAAATGCATCAAGTGCTTGTGGTCTTCCACTTGTTTGAAAAGGTTGTCGAAACGGTCGTTAATCACAACAAACTGATTGTCTGCAGAGTAAGTAACACCGTTGATTAATGCTTCAAATTCTTCTTCTACCGCGTCAATCGTGGCAAAAATCTGTTTAGTGGTTTTATCATCGTTGAAAATACGGATGTTTTTAGTTTTCACTAAATAATCATCACATTCTTTCAACCAGTCTTCACGTTGTTCCAGATAGGCTTTGGTGTTCTTCAGGGGGCCCTTGTACTTGGACTCCAAGTGGTTGTCTCGATAGTTTTGCAGGCTACGCATGGTGGATGTCATAAAGTCCATTGCGATGCTGTCGCAGTATTTGAAAGTGAGATACCCCGGAAACTTCACATTGTGCTTCGCTTCTGCCTTCTCGCGCATGCATTGCTCGTCACATGCAAACACAGCAGAGGAAAAAAATGCTGTTGCCAGTAGAGCAAGTGACGTTAATTTTTTGAACATCTTCATAATACCCTTCTCCATCGTCCGCCCTGTCTTTGTACGAATATATGAACTGATTTGTGCTCTTCTTCACATTTATTTAAAACAACGGTTTAAATGATGTCAACCTCACAATTTCAGAACAAATAATAAATTAACCACCTTATGAAAATGCGCTAATAAAATCGGGGTTTAAGTTTCATTTGGCAATAAAAAAAGACGATGAATCCGATGGTTTGATTGCGCATTACACTAATTGGCGTGAAAAACAAAAGTTTGGAAAAAGCTTTTATAAATCGATATTTTAGTTATAAGGTTTATGCAATCATGCCAAAATATCCTAAGGTGAGTGCACTATTCGCTTGAATGCCGCATATTTTGCGGATTGTGGCGCTCAATTCGTTGCGTATGTAAATCGCTAAAATCGAACGCTAGCTTATATATTGCTCAATATTTGTATCCTATGCATTATTTAATGCATATTATGCATCATAAAAAATGCATAATTAAAAGTTTAAAGATTTTTTAAGAATTTTTGCAGTTTTTTCCGAAAAGGGGATTTTCAAGGCCGCCGCATGGCCATTTTCCGACATTTTCTTCCAGGTCTTCTGAATAATGTCGATGATTTTGTCCTCTTCGTGCTTGGCGGCAAACTCGTCAATATAGTGTCTTAAAAACACAAGGCATATCACATCTTCCAGCGCCTGAGTTTCCGGGTCGCGTTTGAGTTGGCGTTTTTGCACCAGGTATTGCACGCGCTTGATATCATCTTCGCTATAGCCAACAGCGGCCATAATCTCGCCTGCACGTTTGGCATGATAGAGCCCGAGTTCTGCTCGCCATTGTTTATAACCGGTCCGACCTTCTGGGTAATCTGTCCGTGCCGAGGTCCAGCGTTCAATATGCTGGGCTCGCGCTGCCAATTGCAAATGTTCACTTGGAGCATCGATAAAACGCTCAAGTTCGTCGGTCATTCTTCTCGCGTAGAGAAGCTCTTTGGGGTGCATTTGCCCATGCTCGTCAACTTCGTGGTGAGGGTCCAGGGCATTCGCTGCGTCGAAGCCGGCGAGGGCTTGTTGAAGTGTCTCTGTCATTAATTTGTCTTAGCGGTCAGGGGTGGTCACAATACGGCGAAGTTCATCCATATCATTAATCAATACGTGTTTTTTATCCAGCGTAATTATATTTTGTTTGTGCAGGCGACTAAATACCCGGCTGACTGTTTCGATGGTTAAACCAAGATAATTGCCAATATCTGAGCGTGACATAGGCAGAAAAAAATCAACGTTAGACAATCCTCGCTGCGCGTTTCGGCTTGAAATACTTAACAGTAAGGAAACTATTCTCTGGTCGGCACTGTTTTTACTCAGCAGGGTAATCAATTCCTGGTCTTGTGTAATTTCTTTACTCATCAGCTGAAAAAAACGGCGTTGTAAATTGGGTAGTTTGGCGCTGAGTTCCTCCAAACGAGTGAACGGAATTTCGCAGATAGCTGAGGTTTCGAGAGCAATTGCCGCATTGGTGTGATTGTTTGTCGCCAGCCCGTCCATACCCAGTATTTCTCCAGGTAGATAAAATCCCGTGATTTGTTCTTCCCCTTCTTTAGTGTTGCGAACCGTTTTCACAGCACCGGAACGTATGGCGTAAACAGATTTAAATTCTTCTCCCGCGTGATACACCCGGTCACCTTTATGAACGGGGCGGCCGCGCTGGATGATGTTGTCCAGTTTATTGATGTCTTCCAGCTCCAGACTGATTGGCAGGCAAATAGCGGCAAGACGACAATCGCTGCATTTCACTTCATGATTGGCGTGACATTTTCTTTCTACTGCGTCGATTTTCATAAGTCTCCTGCCTTCAAAGAGCGCATAAAATTATCCTGTGGGCTGGGGCTGTAAGGTGGCGATGGCATTGGTGCCTGCCCGAGAGTCACATACTTGCCTGTTGTATTATAGTTTGAAAACAAAATCAATTTAACCTGTTAGAACGGGCAGTCGGCCTGCACCGATCGCACTTTGATAGCGGGATTTGGAGCAAAAATTCCGTAGCCTCATATTGCCAATTTGGCTTATGGCATCTGGCCCAAGGCTGAGAAAATCCATGTGCCGAATAGTGTGGGGAGAGAACTCTTCCAGAGTGGTCGATAAGGCGAGTTGTGAGTGATGGCTACCAAGAGTGATGGAATCCAGCGCACAAGCATTTTTAATGCTTTTTAGTTGCCGGCTCAACTCATCACTACAGTCGATGGGATGAAGGTGAATACCAATTTTTTCAAAGCCAAAAACACGTATTGCAGCAATTTGTTGGCGTATTTCATCTAGACGGGCCAATTCATCCGGGGCGATAATCAATCGCAGCTCATTAAAGCCCAGCCCTTTCAGTAGAGCCAGACATTCGCTGGTAAGCTGGTCCAGTGGCGCAATGACCATAAAAAGTCTGTCCTGTTCTGAAATATGGAAATGGCTGGCCAGCACGTGCATGAGTCGCGTAAGTTCGAACGGTGGTGTGACAGGGAGGCAGTGATTTAAGGTGATCGACAAAAGATGTCGTTTGCCCAAAAATTTAGCCCAGAGTTTTATTTCCGCAATAAGTAACTCCATAAAATCATCGTCGATAAAAGCCGTTTGTTCAAACTGATGAAAATCGATTTCAATGTTTAAACTGCGAGAGTGATCAAAAGGAATGGAGCGAATAAAAGATTGATAAGCCGCACCGTGAAGGTGGGGGCGGAGTTGAATGACTTTGCTCGGTTGTATCTCTCGTTTCATGCAGGGCAGTCTAATCGGTATGAGAATACTCGAAATTGATTAATATCAAGTATTCTTGTGAGACTGTGCAGTGAACCTATTGGCGGGTGTTCAGAGATGGGCGGCGTTGAATTATTGCTGGTTTACTTTTTCTTCGCTGGCAGGATCAAAAAACTGGCGAACAATTTTTGTGGCAGGACCGTAAATGGCATGATCGAAGCGAGAATATCTGCCGCATGCCTCCAGATTCAATTCTACGGTTTTTGCACCGGCAAAGCTGGCCATTTGCATAAACCCTGCAGCGGGATACACCTGGCCCGAAGTGCCAATAGAAACAAACAGATCACATTGCTCCAGTATTTGTTCAATCTGCTTCATGTGCATCGGAATTTCACCAAACCAGACAATGTCAGGACGCAAGCTGCCTTTGATATTGCAGCAGGGCGACACGGTGCTTGTTTCGAGCTTCTGATCCCAATCAATACTTTGGCGACATTCCAGGCATCTGGCCTTGAGTAGCTCGCCGTGCATATGGAAAATATTTTGGCTGCCTGCCTGCTCGTGTAAGTTATCTACGTTTTGTGTGATAAGCGTGAAATTGCCCTCAAAGTTCTTTTCAAAATCTGCGAGAGCCATATGAGCAGTATTTGGCGCAGCTTCATCAAGAAGTTGTTTTCGACGAAGATTGTAGAAGGTGTGTACCAGATCTGGATTGCGATTAAAGGCGTTTGGCGTCGCAACCTCTTCAATGCTGTGTCCTTCCCACAGGCCACCGCTATCACGAAATGTTTTAAGTCCGGATTCTGCTGAAATGCCTGCGCCTGTCAGCACGACGACCGAGTTAAAATCATAGGGGTTTAGCATGTTAATTCCCGTTTAATGTGAGGTTTCCGCTGGTGGTGGATCTGGCTGCTTTTTTGGGTCTTCAAAACGTATAAGATAGCGCTTATTCCATAATTTTCCAGTAATCCAGAATGCTTTTTGTTCAGCATTGTATGCGATACCATTCAGCACGGTATGGTTTTTCACCTTGCTGTTTTGCTTCACCAGCTCAGAAAAATCTGCAATTCCAACGACGGCACCGCTATCGGCATCGATTTTTAAAATGTATGGCGATTGCCAGATATTGCTATAAATATAGCCGTCAACGTATTCCAATTCATTAAGATTGTTAAATTTACGCCAGGAATTCTTAATGACGATTTTTTTTTCGATCGCAAAGGTCTTAAGGTTTCTAAAATACAGCGTGGCACTGCCGTCGCTCATAATAAAGTGCGACTTATTGTGAGTTAAGCCCCACCCCTGTTCCTGATAGGCGATCGGGGAGAGGGGTTGTAAGTTGTCGACCTGGAAGCGCAGCAGGGCCTTTTCCCGCCAGGTCAGCACATAGAGAATATCATCCACCAAAGTTAACCCTTCGGCGAACACAGCTTTTGGTAGCGGAAGTGTTTGCAGCGGCGTGTTATTTTTCGCAGTGTAAACGCTGAGAAACGAGTGGCCGTATAATCCGCTGGATTCATACAGGGTATCGCCTTTCTGGTATAAACCCTGGGTAAAGCTGCGATCATTGTGCTGGCTTTCGCTTATCACTTGATATTCAAGTTTTGTTTGTGCCGCCGTTAATGGTGATCCAAATGAAATGAGAACGATCAGGCAAGTGGCGAGTTGAAAAGAAAGAAATTTATTCACGCAATTAGCAAACATTCGTAGAAAATTATCGAGTAATTAAGTGAATTACTCATAGAGTTTTGTATGCAGAAAACCAATATTTAAGGCGGGAACCTGCATGTAAGTGATGCACTTTCGATCGACGCTGTTGGCAAAAACTGTTTGAAACAAAGCCATGTCGAATAAAGCTATGGTATTGGGTATTCTCTTTGGAGACAAGCGCGTTGGCAGGAATGGCGAACTGCATGAATTGTTGGATAACCCTTGAGACAAATCTTACGGTATTTCATTTCCCGATAGTTTTTAAAGTGCGGACGTGCGTTACGCCAATGGCTGACCGCCTGTGTCAAGAAATCCTGAATGAACGGATGGTAACGGAAGGCAGTCGAAGGCAATCGAAAGCAAACCTATGCTAAGGCTTGTTATCCGTTGTCGGATCTTCCTGCTCGTGATTGTCCACTTCTCGACTTTCAACGTATTCCACCGCTTCGTTTACAGCCTTAACTACGCGATTAATCATGTCTTCCAGATCGCCGGGTGAAAGAAAAAAAGTCATATCAACATCGTGACGAACGTACCTTGGTGGAAGTCTATTCAGCGCTACGCACGCAACATCAGCCAAAAAATCCGGGTCGTGATTCGCGCGATCATTTGAGCGCAGGGTCTGTTCCAGCACCATTTGCTCGTAATAGTTATGAAAATAATCGGAAGAGTCATCCGGGATATAACGTCGACGGCCAACACTTAGCAACATAGTATGATCTCTTGAGCAGTGGCATGTACGTTTAGTGTAGACCAATCGGCTTCGCTCAGACTGATATTTACCTGCTGAGAAATTCGGATCAGATCTTACGGCGGGCAAGATCTCTCACAATAAAACGACCTGGATGCAACGAGCGCGTTAAATCCCGCGAGAGCGGAAGGAGTTCGCCGCATATCATGCTGGCTAACAGCTCTGCGCAAAGCGGGGTGTAACACAAGCCTCGCGAGCCATGACCGACGTTGCAATACAGCCCTGGATGGTACAAACCGGGACTGTCGATGACGGTACTGGCGTTTCTGCGCAGCTTGGCGAAACGTTCGACAAATGGCGCCACATCGGCCACCGGGCCAACCATGGGAAAGTAATCCGGTGTGGTACAGCGAAATCCCACTCGTCCTTTGAGAGACTGTTGGGATGCCTCGCTTGCGGTGGGGTGGAGGTCCGGGCATATCTGTTGAAGTTTGGTTAGATTTTCCTGGTGATCTTGCGCTTTTACTGCCGGTTCAAAGTCTTTCAAAGTGAACGTCGCGCCAAGGGTATGCACCCGAGCGTTCTCGCTATCGTGTGTGGCCGGGGCAATATACCCGTCGCCACATACCACCATTTTCAAGTTTCTTTGAGGATTTGTTGAGGGGAGATACGTCACTTGTCCACGAATTTGCTTCAGGGGTAAGTGGGATGTCTGGGAAAATTGTAAAGCGTCATATGCACTCGCTACCACCACCGCATCTGTTCGAAGTATTTCCTCTGCACCGCTAATGATTTGCCAGCAGTCTTCAGTCTTGGACAGCTGAGTGACGTTGGTATTGGTCAGTATGGTGATGTTGGGGTGAGAAGATAAAGCCTCGCATAACTTCCTCGGAGCCAGCCAGCCAGCGCCGGGAATTAACAATCCGCCATAAGCTAGCGTTAAACCTGCGATTTCGTGTGTTTCGGATTGTTCAATCCAGCGTGCAAAATCCGTTTGCTGAGCAAAACGTTTTGCCAGCTGAAGGTAGTGCGCCTGTTCACGCGAAGAGCCTGCCAAATGCAGGACGCCGCACTGTTGCCCGCATTGCTGAAAAAAATTATGGTGCCGGTAGAATTGGTTGGCAAAAATTTGCGCGCTTAAATTAAATTGACTTAAAGGGTCGGGGTGCGGAGATAATTTGCCATAGACCGCGCCTTGTAAATTGCCCGAAGCTGCGTTGGCCAGGACATCGCTTTTCTCCACTAAATACACTTTTTTATGGCGCTGAGCCAAGGCAAACGCCGTTTGGCAGCCAGCTAAACCTGCACCAATTACACATATGCTTTCAGGGGGTGACTGGCGCTGTTGGTCCATTACATGCCAGCTGGTTTCGCACCCTGGGGCAATGCCATGCTTCACCGCCAACTGTGATTTTGCCTGTTGTTTCAAATCGAGTTCTGTGATGTGCGAGGGTGTTTCAGTCTCGCTATCTGACGGCTCGGGGGCTTGCTCGAACTGGCCGACAAGCATTTCTCGTTTGTGCGCGAAGCCTTTAATTTTTTTGCACTGAAAACCTTCAGTACTCAAGCCGCGTCTTACTATCCCCGCTGCCGTGAACGTGGAAAAGCTTGTGCCTGTTCGGCTGTGTTGGGCGATAAGAGAAAATAATTTTTCGCTCCACATTGCGGGGTTTTTTGCCGGTGCAAAACCATCCAAAAACCAGGCGTCCACCGCAGAGTGTAAACCTGCATAACTGCATTTTAGCGCTTTAACCTGTTCGCCTGGGGATTCAATCGGGAGCCATTGTGCAAAGCCCTCACTGGCTTCGCCAAAATAAATTGTGAGCACAACATTGCCATTGTCAAACACCATGCGATGAAAACCCTGTGCGGGTTGTGGCGGGTATTGAGCCACAAGCAGTGTTGCGAGATCATTGAGTTCTGGCCATAAAGCCAAAGCTTGTTGCAGATCTTTTTGTGGCAATGGAAATTTTTCAACAGAACAAAAATGCAGGTTGCTCGATTGTGCACGCGAAGAAGATCGCCACAGTTGCCAGGCACAAAGAAAATTTAATCCCGTACCGAAGCCTGTTTCTGCAATGGTGAAGTGGCGATGGGAGCTTGCGTTGGAACTATTGTTGGAGCTATCGTTGGAACTATCGTTGTCATTCCAGCGGATAGGAAGCTGGTTTCCCTCGAGAAACACATAACGGGTTTCTTCAATGCCGGAAACTTTGGAAAAATACACATCGTTGAACTGTTGCGAAACAGGCTGACCATTTTCATCCCATGAAATAGGTGTTTCGGTATTTATTGTCTGGCCGGTTTCGGGCTGAGACGATTCGTTTCTATTCATTTCGGGATTCGTCCCGGGATTCGTTCCGGGGATTGGTTTATTGTCGTTTTCAGACATGCAGTATCCAGAAGTAGGCGTTGGCAACAGCGCTTTAGGTTAAACCGAATTCTTGTAGAACCTGTTGGCACCAGGCCTGTATGCGTTCTTCACTTTTGTCGAATTCATTTTCTTCGTCTAATGCAAGACCGACGAAAAACTGCTTGTCTTCTGTCAGTGCTTGTGAGGCTTCATATTCATAACCCTGGTTTGGCCAGTAACCGCAAAATTCAGCGCCTTGCGCAGCGAGTTTTTGGCGAAGGTAGCCCATGGCATCGAGAAACCATTCTGGATAGCCGACCTGATCTCCCAGGCCATAGAGCGCGACTTTTTTATGGGCCAAATCCAGATCTTCAATCTCTTCCCATATTTCCTCCCAGTCTTCCTGCAGCTCACCATAATCCCAGGTGGGAATGCCCATAATGAGGAAATCATAAAATTGCGCTTCGATAATTGGCGTGTCGGCGATATTAAACATATCCACCATGGATTCGCCCAGAACACCTCGAATTTTTTCTGCTGCCATCTCGGTGTAGCAGGTAGAGGTGCCGTAAAATAATCCAATTGTTGCTCGAGATATTTTTTCGCTTGTCATAATGCGTAGTTACTGATTAATGAGTGCTTGCCACTGTTCAATCCATTCGCCAGCTTCTTCTTCGTGGTCATCGACATAAATCGCGTCAAGAATTAAAGGTTCGCCGATTCGTACTGCGCCCATATCTTCCAACGTTTGATCGAGGAGCTTGCCGGCTTCTGCAAAGTTCATGTAAGAGCTGTCGCCCAGGTTAATAACGCCGTAGCGCATGCCCGTAATTGCCGGATTATTCTGAGTTAACTCACTGTAAAAAGGCACGATATTGTGGGGGAGATCGCCCATACCGGTGTTGGAAGTGCATACCAGCACAATATCTGATGAATTAAGTGGCTGCTGGGTCAGGTCGCTGTCAATACTGACGTGATGGCCATAGCCCTCAAGTATTGCCTGCGCGGTTGCCGCAACGCCGGTGGCTGTTCCCATTACGGAGCCAACAAAAATACGAATATTCGCCATGTGTGCTAGAGTTCCCGGGCTGATGTGCTTGAAAAAGTGCGAAGTATACTACATTCAAGCCCGGGTTCTAAAAGCCTAAAGTCGCATTGTCGTTCGTTGCGCAGGTGCTGTTATAATGGCCGCTTATTGCAAACTTTTCGCTGCGTGTTGTTACACCGGAGTTTACCTTGATGTGCTGTGCTCATCCCTTAACAGGAAAATCTTATGGATAAAAATATAGTCCCCGGCTTATACCGGCATTACAAGGGAAATGAATATCAGGTATATGGCGTTGCTACACATTCCGAATCGATGGAAGTGATGGTGGTGTATCGCGCGCTCTATGGCCATCGTGATCTCTGGGTGCGTCCATTGAGTATGTTTAAAGAAAGCGTTGAAGTGAACGGTGAGGAAATACCTCGCTTTACACTGGTCAAACGCTCTGACGAAACCTTGTAACACTCATGCAATCAGCTAGTTCGGATGAATATTGGATGCGCCAGGCATTGGCTATGGCTCAGCGCGCTTATGATCTTGCTGAAGTGCCTGTTGGGGCCATTCTGGTTCGAGAAAATCAGGTAATCGGAGAGGGGTGGAACAGCCCCATACATCTGCATGACCCCACCGCCCATGCAGAGATTCAGGCTCTGCGAAATGCCGGGGCAGGCGAGCAAAATTATCGACTGCCAAAATCGACTTTGTTTGTCACGATTGAACCTTGCACCATGTGTTTGGGGGCGCTTATTCATGCGCGAGTTGCGCGCGTGGTATTTGGTGCGTCGGAACCAAAAGCCGGAGTGCTGCTAAGTCATCAGCATGTTCTCGGTAGTGAGATTTACAATCACCAGTTGGAATGGACCGGTGGCGTGTTGGAAGATGAGTGTAGTCAGTTAATGCAGTCTTTTTTTCAAATGCGTCGCGAACAAATCAAGGCGAAAAAAAAGACGCCTTAGCGCCTTTGTGTGTTGTTTTGTTTTTTCCGAAGTTCTTACAGTGATGTCACCGTTATGTTCTTGAGCGCTTCGGTCATGACCGGACTGAGCTGTGCAAAATTCTGGTTGCTGGTCTGGTTGGATGCCAGCATCTGCTCTTTCTCTTTTTCGTTCCAGGCGATGATGGTGTGGAAGTTGCGAATGTTCTGCACGTAGTCCACAGCTTCCCAGCCTCGCGCGTAACCATGCTTGGTAAATTTATAATATTTACGTTTTGCCAGCAGATGTAAATTCTCTTTTACATCGGTCCATTTATCTGGGTTGCCACCGTGATGTTCGGTAAGTTTGCGCGCATCTTCCAAATGACCCATGCCGATATTGTAAGCGGCTAAAGCCAGCCAGGTTCTATCCGGCTCTGCAATGCGGGAAGGAATGCGTTTATGAATACTTTTGAAATATTTTGCACCGCCACTAATGCTTTGCTCTGCATTCAAACGGTTTTTAACTCCCATATCTTTGGCGGTATCCAAGGTTAACATCATAAAACCGCGTACGCCGGTAGGGGATTTTGCTTTCGGGTTCCAGTGGGATTCCTGATAACTTAACGCTGCCAGTAAATGCCAGTCAACATCATGAAGTTCGCCCGCCGCTCTTAATTTTTCTTCCCATTTAGGCAAGCGAGAAGTTAGACGGTGGGCAAATAAAATTGCGCCGCTATAATCAAGTTCGCCCAAGTGTCCGTAATACGTATAAATAGTATCGTCAATTACGCCGGACAATTTTACTTTCTTAAAAAAAGTTTCCGCTTCATTAAATAAAGAATCATCCTGGTCGGCTGGGAATGCCCAGGCCAATTGCTCGCCTTCGCTAATGTTGAAAGCGACGCGTGCGCGTGGGTAAACCGTTTCACTCATTTCATACGCGTTTGAATCAATAATGGTGTAATCCACTTCACCGTTATGCACCATCTCTAATAAATCCAACATTTCCACATCATGGCGCTCTTCCCAGGTTAACTCAGGGTACTCGCGTTGCAATTGACGTAAACGTTCAGAGTGCGCACTGTTGCTGATGATTACTAACTTCTTGCCAATCAAATCGGCTGGCGACTGAGGACGGGATTGGCCCTGTTGGTACACTAACTGTTGCGTAATATCGAGATAGGGGCTTGAGAACTTCACTTTCTTCAAGCGCTTTTTCGTGACGGTTAAACCTGCTGCAGCGAAATGCACCTGATGCTGGCTGACCGAGTCGATCATTTTGCCAAGATCTTCTTCGTCATGAATGACCAGTTTGACACCGAGGTGTTTGGCGAAGCGTTTGGCGATTGAATATTCAAAACCTGTTAAGCCGCGAGGACCTTCATAAAAGGTGGTAGGGCCGTTGCGAGATACCATATGTAACTCACCGCTGGCTAAAACAGATTCCAGAGTTGTAGGCTGACGGCTGGCGACCAGAAACGAAGCTGCCGAGAACAGTAATCCACCCATAATCATGAGTTTGCTAGCGCGTAGAACCGTCCTGGCGAATTTGATAGCGGATTTTTTCACTTTAAATACCTTTAAATGTGCTGCTGTTCAAAGTTTGGGCGATAATACACAGTTCGTTACATGCCATCTAGTGTATTTCTACCTACATATTAGTGTACCAAACGACAGTTTTCCTAAAAAATGCGAAGAGGTACACGTTTTTCGGGCTCTAGCCCTTTATTTCTGGCCTAATTATTTCATAGATGAATTTTTCATAGTCCAGACCATAAACGGCGCTGAAAGTTTTACAGCGAATTTTTACCAACTTTCCGTTTTAAAATTTCTTCCACTGTTAAAATTTGCTTATAAAGCCATTAAATCGATAAATATGGGGTCGAATATGCGGATTTCGACTCGATTTACGCGACTGCCTGCCCGTTTTAGCAGGATTTATGCCAGCCCCCCATAAATTAATTGAATTTGAGGTTTTATCTCTCAGTCCAAATTCAAGTACAATGGCGCCCCTAAATTTGACTCACCCCAGTAATCCCAACGGTCCGAGGCGCTTTCAACACATGCTTATACTGCGTGGCACTCCAGCACTTTCTGAATTTCGAATCCAAAAATTATTGCATGAACTTAATGAACTGGGACTGAATGTCTCTCAAATTCATGCTGAATATGTACATTTTGTCGACACCCACAGTGATCTTTCAGAGGAAGAACACGCGGTGTTAGCTCAATTGCTAACCTATGGCCCGAAAACGGCCGGGCATAATATAGAAAATGCTGTTGAATTGATAGTCACCCCACGCGCGGGCACTATCTCGCCATGGTCTTCAAAAGCAACGGACATCGCGCACAACGCGGGTTTGAACAAGATCAAACGGATTGAACGCGGCATCCGATATTTATTGCCGGCTGCTACCAATGTGGAAAAAGCTTCGACATTGCTCTTCGATCGCATGGTAGAAACTGTGTTGGCGAATGAAAAAGAAGCAAGTGTCCTGTTTCAGGTAGAAGTTCCCAAACCCATGAGCGCTGTTCCCATTCTGACCGAAGGGCGTGATGCGCTTATGGCCGCAAACCAGCGTTTGGGGCTGGCCTTGGCGGAAGATGAGATTGATTATCTTACCGATGCGTTTATCGAACTTAAGCGTGACCCTATTGATGTGGAGCTGATGATGTTCGCGCAGGCGAACTCGGAGCATTGCCGCCATAAAATTTTCAATGCGAGCTGGACGCTCGACGGTGAAGATCAGGAACGCTCTCTATTTAAAATGATTAAAAACACCTATGAACTAGGTGGAGAGAATGTTTTATCGGCCTATGCAGACAATGCCTCGGTGGTTGTCGGCTCCGAAGCCGGCCGCTTTTATCCTGACCCCGAAACAAAGGAATATCACTACCATCAGGAGGCCATACACCTGCTGATGAAAGTGGAAACGCATAATCACCCAACCGCAATTGCCCCTTTCCCCGGCGCTGGTACGGGTGCCGGTGGTGAGATTCGAGATGAGGGTGCTGTAGGTAAAGGGTCCAAGCCCAAAGTGGGCTTAACCGGCTTTACGGTGTCTAACCTGCAGATTCCAGGGTACCAACAGCCCTGGGAACAGGATTACGGCAAGCCAAATCGTATTGTATCGCCGCTGGATATTATGATTGAAGGCCCTATTGGTGGAGCCGCCTTTAACAATGAGTTTGGTCGACCAAATATTTGCGGTTACTTCAGAACGTTTGAACAGGATTTCTCAGGCGAAAGACGTGGTTATCACAAGCCGATTATGCTGGCCGGTGGCTACGGAAATATCAAAGAAGAGCATATTGAACAAACTGAATTTTCACCCGGCACACAACTCGTAGTGCTCGGTGGCCCGGCGATGTTAATTGGCTTGGGCGGTGGAGCAGCATCCTCGGTAACTTCGGGGTCGTCCAGTGAAGACCTGGATTTTGCTTCGGTACAACGACAAAACCCGGAAATGGAAAGACGTTGTCAGGAAGTGATTGACCAATGTTGGCAGCTGGGAAATGAAAACCCGATTGCATTTATCCATGACGTGGGCGCCGGTGGTTTATCTAACGCGTTTCCCGAATTAGCCAAAGACGGCGGCTGTGGTGCGCGTTTTGAATTGCGTAATGTTCCCTGTGATGAACCTGGAATGTCGCCGTTAGAAATCTGGTGTAATGAATCGCAAGAGCGCTATGTGATGGCGGTGCCGCAAAATAAACTGGCTCAGTTTGAAGCGATTTGTCAGCGTGAACGTTGCCCGTACGCGGTTGTGGGTGAGGCGCTTAGTGAGAAGACATTGATCGTCAACGATACGCACTTTGATGCTAAGCCGGTTGATCTGCCAATGTCGGTATTGTTTGGTAAGCCGCCTAAAATGCATCGCACGGCTGAAAAGCGCGAATATGACACTCCGGCTTTTGATTACGCCAGCATTGACGTAAAAGAAGCGGCGGAGCGTGTGATTCAGCATCCGGCGGTGGCCAGCAAAATGTTTTTAATCTCTATTGGCGATCGATCGGTTACCGGGCAGATTGCTCGAGATCAGCTGGTAGGACCGTGGCAGGTGCCAGTTGCGGACTGCGCAGTTACTACCGCGGCTTACGATACGTATGCCGGTGAAGCAATGAGCATGGGCGAGCGTACACCTGTTGCGTTGATTAATGCACCGGCTTCGGGTCGATTGGCGGTGGGTGAAGCCATTACCAATATTGCAGCGGCGCACATTGGTGATATTAAAGATATTAAATTGTCGGCAAACTGGATGTGCGCAGCAGGGCACCCCGGTGAAGATGAAAAACTGTATCGCACAGTGGAAGCGATAGGCATGGATTTATGTCCCGCGCTAGGGATTACCATTCCGGTTGGGAAGGATTCCATGTCCATGCGTACAGCCTGGCAGGACGAAGGTCAGGATAAGGCGGTAACCGCCCCGATGTCAGTGGTAATTTCGGCCTTCTCTCCAGTCGTGGATGTCCGTCGTACGTTAACGCCACAGGTGAAACCGGAAGCGAATAATGTGCTGCTGTATATCGATCTTGGTGAAGGCAAGAATCGCATGGGGGGTTCTATCTTTGCGCAGGCCTATAATCAATTTGGTGACGAAAGTGCCGACGTGGTCAGTGCCAGCCAATTGAAAGGCTTTTTTGATGCTATGCAAGCCTGTCATGCTAAAGAATTGCTAATGGCTTACCACGATAAAGGTGACGGCGGTTTGTTTGCAACTTTGGCGGAGATGAGTTTTGCTGGCCATTGTGGATTGAATATCGCATTCGATGCGATAGGCGAGGATCTTAAAGCCAACCTGTTTAACGAAGAACTGGGTGCGGTTGTACAGGTTAGTCAGGAAAACTTTGCCGCGGTGCAGACTATTTTTGCTGATCAGGGACTTGGCGAATTGGTTCACGTGATTGGTACAGCGGTCGACGGAGATCAGATTGAAATTCAGTACCAAGGCGACTCTGTTTATCAAGCACAGCGATCCGAGCTGCAACAACTGTGGAGCCTTAACAGTTATCACATTCAAAAATTGCGGGATAACCCGGAATGCGCTCAGCAGGAATTTGATGCGATAGCGCAAGACAATCCCGGCCTATCGGCTCATTTAAGCTTTGATATCAACGAAGATATCTGCGCGCCTTACATTAACACGGGTGCAAAACCGAAAGTGGCAATATTGCGTGAGCAGGGTGTTAACAGTCACGTTGAAATGGCCGCGGCGTTTGATCGTGCGACTTTCAGTGCTGTTGATGTTCACATGAGTGATATTCTGGCAGGGCGACGTTCACTCGATGAGTTTAAAGGTCTGGTCGCTTGTGGCGGATTCTCTTACGGAGATGTGCTTGGCGCTGGTGAGGGATGGGCGAAAACCATCTTATTTAACGCTCAAGCAAGGGATCAATTTGAACAGTTTTTTACACGTGAAGACACGTTCAGTTTAGGTGTGTGTAACGGCTGTCAAATGATGTCCAATTTGAAAACGTTAATTCCAGGTGCAGAACACTGGCCGCATTTTGTGAAAAACCTGTCTGAACAGTTTGAAGCGCGGTTTAGCTTGATAAAAATTGAAGAGTCACCTTCTGTTCTATTAAAAGATATGGCGGGCTCGCATTTTCCTGTTGCCGTAGCGCACGGTGAAGGGCAAGCAGAGTTTGCCAATGAGGCCGCGTTTACGGCGACTAACACCAGCGGTACGGTGGCCATGCGCTTCCTGGACAACCAGCTAAATGTTGCATCCACGTATCCCGCTAACCCTAACGGATCACCCGCAGGCATCACCGGTTTAAGCTCGCTGGATGGTCGTGCCACTATCATGATGCCGCATCCAGAGCGTGTTTTCCGCACAGTGGTGAACTCCTGGGCCCCAGATAACAAAGGTGACGCTGCATGGGGTGAAGATGGACCATGGATGCGCATGTTTAGAAATGCACGTCGTTTCGTGGATTAATTAACACGAAAACCACAAAGTCGTAGTCGTTTGGTGAAAAAAGCACATCTTTATGTGCTTTTTTTTTGCAAAATAATCCTTAAATCGTATAGTAAGAGAGCAATTGCTAAAGCTGCCGAGCACGCTAAACCCAAGAGCGTACTAAACCTCAAAGCACACACGTAGCAAATACCAACTTCTGCTAAACAAGGAATCGCAAGCAAGCCGTGCAAAAAAAGATTACACCAGGTCTAGTTACCATTCTCATGCCGGCATTTAATGCTGAAGCCTTTATTGCTGAGGCGGTAAATTCTGTCAGGCAGCAAAGCCTGCAAAATTGGGAGCTGATTATTATTGCGGATGACGGCAGGGACTACGCGCATATTCTGCAACAGCAGCAAATGCTCGATGAGCGAATTAGGTTCGCCGTAACAGAAAGACATCAATCCGGGCCCAATCACGCACGCAATATTGGTTTACGTATGGCACTCGGGGAGTGGATTGCGCCGCTTGACGCTGATGACGTGTATTACCCGGCACGCCTTGAAACACTGGTAGCGGCCGCAGGGGACACAGGCTTGGCCCTGGATAATGTGAATGTCACCGGCGCTATTGCATCCAGTAACAACCCGGTAATATCACTGCCGGGTGATCAAGCGTTTGGATTCGACGAATTCAGAAAATGTTTAGTGCCGTTACTTTTTATCTTTCACCGCGACATTATTTCGCGCGAATGGGATGAAGATGTTGTGCGAGGGGCAGATACTCTTTTTAACTTAAGAGCTCTGGAGCAGGCCGGACATGCGTGTTTTATTGCTTCCGCTTTGCATGAGTACCGGGTGCACAATCAAAGTATGTGTCATGCTGCCGGCGCTGAAGATTTATTTGTTCAGGCCTATGCCCATACTTTGGATAGATTGAAAGGGGATGGCCTGGGATTTCAAACGCAGGATTTTCGGCGGAAAGTCATTGCTCAAATCGAAGAAAAACAGACACTAAATCAGGATTTTTTAGAAGCTGTAGCGCGGGGCTTTAAAGGAAATTACCAAAACTACGTGCAAAGTTTAGGAATGGAGTTTTGGTAGCCAGTGTACATAGTTGAATGCAGTAATTGAGTTCGATGACTCACTGTAAACAGCACGAAGTAAACGGCATTAAGTAAACCACAGAAAATAAACCACATAAATGTAGCAATAAAACGGAAAGATGAATCTGAGCGTGACGATAGAAAGAGCAGAGCAGGTGGATGATATGGATAAATCAATACAACAATTGTCAGTGAGATTTTTAGGTGTTGGCGGCGCTAGTCAGCAGGGTATTGGCCACGCATCAGCGGTTGTTGAAGTGGAAGATCAAAAATTGTTGATCGACTGCGGGCCGGGCACCTTGCATCGCTTTGTCGAGCACTACGATTGTTTGCCCGATGCAATATTCATTACACACTGCCATTTGGATCATGTGGGAGACTTCGAAAATTTTTTCATACGTTGTTTATTCTCAAACAGCCGCAAGATTCGCCCCAAAGTGTTTGTTCCATCGGCCATTGTTCACTTGCTGCAATTGCGCGTTGCCAGTTATCCATCACCTCTGGCAGAAGGGGGGACGAACTTCTGGGATGCCTTTCAAATGATCCCGGTACTGGACACCTTTTATTTTGCAGATGTGGTATTTCACGTGGATGCGGTCAGGCATCACGCGCCGAATACAGCATTTGGCTTAGGGGTGAAAGATACCTTCTTTTATACCGGCGATACGCGTCCCGTGCCCGAACTTATCAACCAGATAAGTCCTGTTACAAAAATCTTCCATGACTGCACAACGATAGGAAATCCTTCTCATACTGGTATTGATGATATTTTGCGTGAATATACGCAAGAAAAAATCCAGCAAATGTGGTTTTATCATTACACTACTGAGGAAGACGTCAAGGTGTTTCGTCAACACAATCTGCAGGTTGTGTTACCCAAAGACAGTTATACACTCGACATTCCCGGTGAGAGTCGTTTTCCCCGCTAAATTACCAGGGGTATTTCTGTAAACGTGTAGAACTATATTATGGACTGGCATTGAACTGCCAGTCGGTTGTCGGTTATCAGTAACCAGTAATCGGTTATCAGTAATCCGTAAAAAGCAAACACGCAAAAGCAGAGCCATAGATGTAGAGCAATAGAAGTAGAGTCACAGAGGTAAAGTCACAAAGATAAAGTCACAAAGAAACTCTTAAAAAATTGCTCATAAAAGCATTTGGCCACCGCTAACAACACCCGAGAGCCATCATCGGGTTTCCTTCCTGCAAAAAGGCATGAGTCCGTGCAAAACGATCTTAACGCTACCTGAAATGGCAAAAAAAGCGCTTGGTTTTTTGCCAGATCTGTACCGCATTCCACAGGTGTTAGACCTGGCTTAAGGTCCATATTTCACAGAACTATCACGCCGAAAAAAGTCGCTAAAAATGTCTTAAAAAGTACTTTATTTTGTACGGTTTTTCGGAGTATGCTGAAACAGAGCGACACGAAACTTCGCGTCATTTTCGATGAAGTCGCTACGGTCATCAAGGCCGGGCAAGGTAATACCAGGATATTCTTTTTTGTTGCATCAGAGCTTCCCTCGGGTTTTATATTTGCGCAGGACACATGTTATATGAAGGTTGAATACACCGTTGTTGGTCACCGTGGATTTCCGCATCGCTTTCCAGAAAACACCTTGTTAGGCTTGGTCGAAGCGGCGCGTGCAGGAGCGGCTGCCGTCGAGCTGGATGTGCAAATCAGCAGCGATGGCGTCCCCGTGGTTTTTCATGATGCAACGCTGGAGCGAGTTACTGCGGCTACTGGAAATGTTTGGGATTATACGGCGGAGCAACTGACGAAGATCAGCGCGCATGAACCTCAGCGATTTGGTGAAACATTTAATCCTACTTATATCGCCAGCCTCGAAGATGTGTGCCTGGCGCTAAAACAATATCCCTGCAGTGTTTTTATTGAACTGAAACAGGAGTCTCTGGAATTCTATGGACGGGAGGCGATGCTGGCGAATGTCCTTAAAGCTTCCACCTGTCTGGGCGATCGCAGAAAGATTATTTCATTTGATGCGCAAGTATTGAGTATGGTGAAGCGCTCCAGTCACTTGCCCATTGGGTGGGTGTTGGATGCATACAATGACGAAGTCAAACAGCAGGCCTTGACGTTGAATCCGGAAATTCTAGCCTACGATGTGGCAAAACTTACACGTGATCAGTTTCTGTGGCTGGGGAACTGGAGTTGGTTTTTGTATGACATTACCGATCGCCAGGAAGCCGAGTATTGGCACGGGCGAGGTGTGCAATACATCGAAAGCTGGAATTTTGTAGACGTGCAACGATTAAAAGCCGGATAGCTAATTAGTTTTACTTAATACGTCGGAATTCAGTTTTTTTGCAGCTCGGGCACGGCGGAATATTACCACTCTTTTTAAAATTCATTTCTTTACTGCAATGTCTGCACATTAAAGTGCCCGGGCCTGTCACCTGCCCAGTGTGATAGCTTGCAGTGCTGTCGGCCCATTCGCCGAGCTTATCAAACAGGTGACTGGCACTGTGCGCCAGCGTGGAAGTGAGATCCAGAAGGTTTGCTCGTACGCGACCGGGCTGAAGTTTTTCTGATGCTTGCTCTTTAAACGTATCGAAATATTTAGCGCCTTGTTCTATGTCTCGGCGCAAGTATTCTTTGAGGCGCTGACTTTCTGATTGGGATATTTCTCCGGCTTTGACTAAGCCTTCCCGTGCTTTTTCAATCGCAACTTCCAGGCTCGCGAGCGTTTTTTCACTGGAGTCCCTAAAGATCTGGTGCGCACGTTCTGCCAGTTTTTCATAAATATCGGCAATGTGCTCGTTGCTGTGAGCGTCTTCCTGTTTATCTTTTTGTTGGTGTTGGTCGTTGGCCATCGTCGCCTCCGCGGGTGTTATACCTCTCGTGACAATTGATCGAGCTTTTCATATAAGTCGGAAGGTAAATCCAGTTCTTCCAACAATTTCATAGCCAGGGGTTCGCTCTGGTTGCGCAGCGTGACGTAAGCTTCTGCGGCGACGTTCGCCTGGAACAGCAGGTGCGCAAACGGGCTTACTTTAGAGCCCGACTGAATATTGGTTTGTTCGGCCAGTGCGGTACAGATGTCTTTCGGCAAATCCCAATCTTTGGCAATCCAGTAGCTCACAGCCGGTCCCAGTACTTTCATTAGTGGCACGAAAGCATTGTAGCCGGGCTTCACCTCTTCACCGTTTTGTTTGAACTGCTTGCACAGTGCGCTAAAAATCGTGGTTTTCCCTATGTCGTGCACCAGGCCCATGACATACACTTTAAAGCGCTCCATTTGGCGATGTTCGGCAATAATCTCGCAAGCCACGGCGGTATTCAGCGAATGGAGCCACATTTTTTGCCCGGTTTGCGAAAAATACGCCGAATCTTTTTGAATGATAGGCTGCATGACCGCGGCGGACAGAACCGAGCGCAGGCCATCTATACCGAGTTTAACCACCGCGCGTTCAATATCATCTATACGTTTAAAAATAGGGTTGAAATATACGCTGTTGGCCAGCTTTAACACGGCAGCACTCATGACCGGATCTTTATTGACGATCTCGACATAGTCTTTCACAGAGCTGTCCGGGTCGCGCAGGCTGCGAAGCAATTTGGGAATAACCGTGGGCAGGCGTGGTACCGCTTTTTGCCGGACTTCCTTTTTTTGCAGGTCGGTTTTCACCATGTCCAGTACGAGCTTTTGCGGAACCGTGAGCTTACTTTCTGTGTTTTTAGGAAAGAGATAGAAGAAGTAGATTTCCTGAAGGGCATTGAGTGAGCATGAGGCGGGCTCTTTAACTTCAATTTTACCTGTATCCTTTTTAGACTCTCCCTTTGAAAACACTTTTGTTATATTAAGCGCCATATTTGCCCGCTACCTCTTTTTTCTGAGTGGTTACTCAATAAAGTGTAGACTCAAAATGACGACATGGTTCTACTAGTGGCAGAACAGGCTGCACAGGGCTGTAAGTGACGCAGGACTATCATGGATAGCATCGAGAGTCTTACTGAACGTGGTAAAAAACACGTGAGACGGGGGCAAAGAGGAGAGTACTGAGAATTGAGCGCTGAAAGGAGAGCACTGAAAGGAAAACACCGAAAGGAACGCTCAGAGAGGAGAGCTGCGAGAGGAAAGCACCGAGGGCTCCCGGTCAGGGTATTCAGCGAAATGCTTTCCCTGACGTTAATTGCTTAGCGTGATGCTTGGCTCGAATGAATTCACCGTGGCCTAAATGGATCAGGTCGGCGACTTTACGGATAATATATTCTTCGTATTTGTCCAGCTCGCCATCAGCAAAGGCAATTTGCCACATGCCGGTCAGCAAAGAAAACTTGTTCTCGTTGCTGCAGTACTTGTTGACCAGTTGCGTGAACTGGTACATGGACGTGGACTCTTCGCACTCGATTTTAGCCACGCGAATTAATTCATCACTGTCTTCGGCAGAAATATCAAATTGCTGTTCCAAAATTTCACTTAATTTTTGCAGTTCGCTATCGTCAAATTCCTGATCAATAATCGCCACTTCAATTAACAGTGCCGCGCAGGCGAGGCGCTGATGCGCCTCGATCTCTGCGTTTATTGTGCTGGAATCCAGCGAAGTGCTTTGTTCAAAGAACGATTTGATTTTTGCTAGCACTACTACACTCGCTGTTTAAGAAGGTTTTCAAGGTTAACCTGGTCTTTTACAAAATTACGAATACCTTCAGCCAGTTTTTCAGTGGCCATGGCATCGTCATTGAAGGTATAGCGGAACTGCGCTTCGCTTTCGCTAAGCTTAGCGATGGCTTCCCCTTTGTTCTCTGGAGAAAGAATGCGCTCAAGCGTGCCGTTGTCCTGTTCCAATTCGCCCAGCAGAGCAGGGCTGATAGTTAAACGGTCACAGCCGGCCAGTGCTTCCAGTTCATCGGTGTTGCGGAAGCTTGCGCCCATTACAACAGTGTCATAACCGTGTTGCTTGTAATAGTTGTAAATCTTAGTGACAGATTGCACACCAGGATCTTCGAACTTGGCATATTCTTTTTTATCGGTATTGGCTTTGTACCAATCCAGAATACGGCCAACGAATGGGGATATTAAAAATGCACCAGCATCGGCACAGGCTGCGGCCTGATTAAAGGAGAAAAGAAGAGTCAGGTTACAGTTAATGCCGTCTTTTTGCAGGATTTCAGCTGCGCGAATTCCTTCCCAGGTAGATGCCAGTTTAATCAGGATTCTATCTTTACTGAATCCCGCAGCTTCGTACATACCAATCAGCTTTTTCGCTTTTTCCACACTGGCTTTTGTATCGAATGACAAACGTGCATCCACTTCAGTCGATACTTTGCCCGGAACCACATTCAAAATTTCCCCACCAATAGCCACTGCTAATGCGTCGCAGGCGTCTGCCACATTGTCTGCACCGGAAATTGCGCTGCTGACTAAACCGGAATAGCCTTCCAATTGAGCGGCTTTATACAGTAGAGAAGGGTTGGTGGTGGCATCCAGCGGCTGATATTTTTTGATGGCTTCAATATCGCCCGTATCGGCAACTACATCTGAAAATTGCTTGAGTTGCTCTAATTTGTTGGTCATGTGGCTCGCTCCGAATTTCGTTAACGATGAAGTAATTATTCTTGTCGTGCATGGGTTAATGCTGTGCTGCATTATCCGAGTTGTGCTGGACGAGCACAACCGCGATTTACGTTTTGTTAGTTTACCTACAACATGTGTGGGTAAGGCAATGGTGTTTTCTGTCTTTCATTATGTCTTAGCTGGGCTGAACAATTTCAAGTGCTTCGCGCAAAATCTCGCTGCCTGCCTCGGCTTTACTGGCGTTTTCGGTAATGTACCGGCGAAATATCCGGGCGCGAGGCTGTCCCTGGTACAGGCCTAAAATATGACGGCTCATGTGATGCAGCCGAGTGCCCCGTTTAATTTCACTCTCACAGTAATCGACAAAACGCAGCAGTATTTGTTCACGAGATAATGGGTTTGTGTGATCGTTGAACAAAACCTGGTCTATTTCAGCAAGAAAGTAAGGGTTATGGTATGCCTCACGGCCAATCATTACCCCGTCCACGTGTTCCAGCAGGGTAGAAGTCTGCTCAATGGTGGTGATTCCGCCGTTGATAATAATGTTTAAGTGCGGAAACTCTTGCTTCAATTGGTAAACCAGCTCATAGCGGAGAGGCGGTACTTCGCGGTTTTCTTTCGGGCTTAAGCCCTTCAGCCAGGCCTTGCGCGCATGCACGATGAAAGTGTCACAGCCGGCGCTGGCGACAGTGGCGACGAAATGACGCAGCCCTTCGTAATCGTCCATGTCGTCAATGCCAATGCGATGTTTGACCGTGACGGGAATAGAACAGGCTTCGCGCATGGCGGAAACACATTGCGCTACCAGCTCAGGCTCTGCCATTAAAATAGCGCCGATTTTCCCGACTTGAACGCGGTCACTGGGGCAGCCACAATTGAGGTTGACCTCGGTGTAGCCCCAATCCTCTGCCATGGTGGCACACTGTGCTAAATCTTCGGGGCTGCTGCCGCCTAGCTGAATAGCAAGGGGTTGTTCTTCGGCGTTAAAGCGTAAAAATCGTTCTCGATCCCCATGGATCAAAGCGCCTGTGGTGACCATTTCGGTGTACAGCAGGCTGTGTTGAGTGAGTAAACGCCAGAAATACCGGCAATGCCGGTCTGACCAGTCCATCATGGGGGCAATGGAAAATCGGTGGTATGCGGGAGTGGAAGACAATGTAACCTCTTTAAATAACTACGCATATTCGCTGAAAGCGCATGTTCAGGCTTAATTAGCTGCGAATAATGTCAAACGTGAATTTGACCAGAAAGCGGCAAAATAGGCAAAAATTTACTTTTGTTTTTCATGCGTAATTGCAGGATAATTTCAATCAACATAGAACGCGCCAGAAGAATACGAGGTAGATTGTGAGTACTTTACAGGATCAGCTGCTTAAAGCGGGCTTGGTGGATGCTAAAAAGGCCAAACAAGCCAACAAAGACAAGCGCAAACAGGATAAGGTTAACCGTAAATCCAAACAGCCTGTGATTGATGAAACCAAAGCAAATGCACAAAAAGCCCAGGCTGAAAAAGCCGAGCGAGATCGCCAGCTCAATGCTGAACGCGATGCAATTGCCCAGAAAAAAGCGATAGAAGCGCAGATTAAGCAACTTATTAGTCTGAACGCAAAAGCCAAAGGTGAGGGGGATATTGCATACAGCTTCACCGATGGCAGTAAAATTAAAAAGATTTATGTCGGTGCGCTGGTGCAGGACCAGTTAACTCGCGGTCAACTCGCCATTGCCAAGGCTGGTGAGAACTATGAGTTGGTGCCGGCAGTAATTGCAGAAAAAATTGTAGCGCGAGATGCAAGTTTTATCGTGTGTCAAAATGAGCGCTCACAGGAAACGCTGGATGAAGAAGATCCCTATGCGGATTATCAAATTCCTGATGATTTAATGTGGTAATAAAAAAGCGGGCTTTTTTGCTGGAATTACCTTTATCTCTGTTGAGCAGCGACAGGCTTGTTTAAAACAACTCTTCAAAAAGATAGTGCGCACAGCGTCGCCTCTGGGCTTTTAGCTCTTAACTCCGGCTCTTAAGCCCTGCTTTGGCAGGGGTTAAGCTCTGTAAAGAGGAAGGTGGTGGGCAAAACTGGGAGCATAGAGTGAGGAAATAGAATGGAGAGAGAGCGGAAATGGAATGGAAAGAGGGAAAAAGTGAATAGGGAATAGATACTCGTCAAGAGATACAATTGAGGGGAATTTATTGAAGAGCAACTGTCAAAAGCAACTATCAAAAAAATATTAAAGAGCAACTACGCTGTTTAACCCCCCGGTTATTTCACCTGCAACTGGCACAACACCTAAATCAAGAATGACACTTCTTTAATTTCTTCCCGCTGCCACACCAGCAGAGATCATTCCGTCCAAGTTTCACCGGTGCAAGATGCTCCCCGTCAATATAGAACCAGCGTTGCTGTTCAAAAACAAAGCGTGACTTTTCGTGAAGTTGCTGCACATTCCGGTTTGCTGCGGAAGCCTCCTGATCTGAATAAAACGCAACAAACTCCACCCAGCCCTCGAGCGGCGAAGCTTTTGGAGCGTCCATAATCGCCAGAGAGAGCCAGTGTGTTCGCGCTTGTTCGAAAGAGGTTTGTAACTCACTCAAGGTCGTTGCATTGCGTTGACTTGGATGCAGCGTCTCAGTCAGATACTCGGCATTTTGCCGAGCAAAAGCGCTAAAGCGAGAACGCATGAGCTGCTCGGGCGTTGCCGCCTGAGACGCACCCTTGTGCAAAGGTTCGCAACAGGATGCGTAATCACTATGGGACAGATAACCACCGCAAGGGCATTGTGAATTATTCATGGAGAAGCTTATTTCCAAAAGCTAATGCGTTCTTCTAAAGAGGGGCGATTGCGCTCCGTTGGCGGTGAGGCAAAACTGCCAATATACATATAACCCGCAACTTTCTCACTGGGTTTTAATTCAAGCGCAGCATCCACTTTGCTGTGAAAGGCATACCATTCTGTTAACCATTGCGAGCCAAACCCCATGGCGGTAGCCGCGAGTAAAATATTTTGACAGGCTGCACCCGCTGACAATACCTGTTCCCATTCCGGCGCTTTTGGTTCTTCCACGGGAGAGCTGATTACCGCAATCACTAACGGCGCGCGTGTGAATCGTTGTTGTTCAAACTCCAAAAGCTTTTCGCTAGCGTCGGGATTATCCTGAGCAAATATGTCTCGTAAAGTATTGCCAAATGATCTTCTTGCATCTCCCTGAAAAACAATAAATCGCCAGGGGCCTAATTTTTTATGGTCTGGCACGCGATGCGCGGCCTGTAAAATGGTTGTCAATTGGTCTTCATTTGGACCGGGTTCAATTAAATCGTTCGCAGTAACGGAGCGTCGGCTTAATAACAAATCGGTAAAACTCATTATGGGATTCTCTTTTCCTGTCGGGGGTGAATGCTGTTGGCGCTTATTGAATTGGCTTGGTAAACACGGATGAATCAAAAATGCGGGCGCGCAAAGCAAATGCAAGAGAGCTTATCATAGCTTGCCAGAAATAATTTCCAGCCATGGCTGTTAATTGCACCTTTCCATCATGCATAGCAAACGAAACACCGTTATAATGCGCGCCCAAGACATTTGACCCATATTTTTCAAGAGGTTCTCATAATGACGGTTAGAACCCGTATTGCTCCTTCACCCACGGGTGATCCTCACGTTGGTACCGCCTACATCGCCTTATTTAACCTGTGTTTTGCCAAACAACATGGCGGCCAGTTTATTTTACGAATAGAAGACACCGACCAGGCGCGTTCCACTCCAGAATCCGAACAAGCGATATACGACTCTTTACGCTGGTTGGGTTTGGACTGGGCCGAAGGCCCGGATGTTGGGGGTGAGCACGGCCCATACCGTCAAAGTGAACGAAAAGACATCTATCTACAGCACGTTCAACAATTGCTGGATGCTGGACACGCATTCAAATGTTACCGCACCGCAGAAGAGCTGGATGCATTGCGTGCCGAACGCAAAGAAGCGGGCATTCATTCCGCGCTTAAACCATCAGACTTAAAGTTAAGCGACGAAGAAGTTGCCAAGCGCGAAGCTGCAAACGCCCCATACGTTATTCGAATGATGGTACCGGAAGAAGAGGGCACATGTGCGGTGGAAGACCTGTTGCGTGGCACCATGGAACTGGACTGGTCCCTGGTGGATGCACAAATTCTGATGAAATCCGACGGCATGCCCACATACCACCTGGCAAATGTGGTCGATGACCATTTAATGAAAATTACCCATGTACTTCGTGGCGAAGAATGGATTAACTCGGCCCCCAAACATTTGTTGCTATACAAATACTTTGGTTGGGAAGCCCCGGTATTCTGCCACTTACCCTTGTTGCGCAACCCGGACAAAACCAAGCTCAGCAAGCGCAAAAATCCAACCAGCATCCTCTATTACCAGCGCATGGGGTACTTGCCCGAAGCATTGACCAACTACCTGGGGCGAATGGGCTGGTCCATGCCGGATGAGCGCGAGAAGTTTTCTCTGGCGGAGATGCAGGAAAATTTTGATATCAAGCGCGTCTCTCTTGGTGGCCCGATATTCGATGTCACCAAACTCAGCTGGTTAAATGGCATGTGGATTCGCGAAGATCTGGATGAAAAAGCACTGGCTCAAAAACTAGGCACCTGGTTGCTGAACGAAGACAACCTGCTGAAAGTGATACCCCACGTGCAAAAGCGCATGGAAACACTCTCGGATTTTATCCCGATGGTATCTTTCCTTGCCGCAGGCAAACTGCCCATTACAGAAGCCAGCTTCGCGGAAAACAAACTGCCACTGGAAGAGCAAAAGAAAGTGCTGCAGTTCGCCCTGTGGACCCTGGAAGCCATTCGCATCTGGGATAGAGACACAATCTTCAAGTCTCTCAAGCACCTGTCCGACGGCATGACGGTAAAGCTCAAAGACTTCAACGCTCCCTTATTCGTAGCCATCTCCGGCACCACCGCTTCCTTCTCCGTAATGGACGCCATGGACCTTCTGGGCTCAGACCTTAGCCGCGCGCGTCTACGCGAAGCCATCGAAGTTCTGGGCGGAGCTGGTAAAAAAGTGCTCAAACGCTTCGAAAAAGAGTACGCAGATGTACAAAAACACCTCAATCAGGAAGCAATGGAAGAATTAGAGTCACGAGACAGTTGACAGCAAGCCAATCACTGATAAAATGCGCGCTCTTCGATTTTCGGGTCTAGCCAAGCTGAAGAGCGCAACACTGGTGGTGTTGAGGTGGTCCGACATATCGGCAGCGGTTCGATTTTAAAAGCATCGCTGACCAAGTTACAAAGAATCCCAAAGTTTATGGGGCCTTAGCTCAGCTGGGAGAGCGCAACACTGGTGGTGTTGAGGTGGTCCGACATATCGGCAGCGGTTCGATCTTAAAAGCACCGCTGACCAAGTTACAAAGAATCCCAAAGTTTATGGGGCCTTAGCTCAGCTGGGAGAGCGCAACACTGGTGGTGTTGAGGTGGTCCGACATATCGGCAGCGGTTCGATCTTAAAAGCACCGCTGACCAAGTTACAAAGAATCCCAAAGTTTATGGGGCCTTAGCTCAGCTGGGAGAGCGCAACACTGGCAGTGTTGAGGTCAGCGGTTCGATCCCGCTAGGCTCCACCAAATAAAAACCCTCGCTCGAAAGAGCGGGGGTTTTTTATTTGTCGGTCACCTGGGGGCTTGTTCCAAGTCCCGGTTCACAAAAACGTCAGGAACGTTTTTGGGCGCTGGAGCGAAGCGACGGCGGTCCGAAGGACCGAGCCTCAGGACGAGGCGAGTCCATCCCGCAAATCCAGATATCGCGGTTCTACATTACTAGCACCGAAAGAACGCGCCCATTCTAGGTTCCACCAATCAGTCTCTCAAATCGGATCGCTGGAGCCAAAAGAACCGTGCAAAGAGCGCCGCAGTATTCAGCAACGAAACTCGCTGTAAATACCTCCCTGTACGCTCGAAGTCGGCTTCCTGCCTCCTACGGTTTCATTGCTAAACACTCCGGCGCTCTAAAAGGCATCTCGATTATTGGGTTCAAAAAGCATTTGAATTTAGTTATAAAATTAACTTTTAAATAATTCGTTAGGTTGACAGAAAATAAATCTGTCCCATTTTTTATATTTAAGACGTTTTCTAGTCTCATCAAGTTGTTTCATTTTTGTTTCGCGACATTCTGAACAGGTCAAACCAAATAAAGACCTCGGGCAATTGCAAATAAACTCAATATAGCGTAAAAAAGGGAAAGATATATTTTTCTTGGCTATATTTCCACATGGACTACTTAATAAAATAATTCAATTTGTCCCATTTTTTTTGATGTTTTTTCTTTAGTTTTTGTACGTACTATTACAGTAAGGGTGAGCAAGTTGAGCATTATCACGCCCTCCAAGACCCCCCTCTTTCTTCCGATCTTTATGGTCGATTGTTATAGAGTTTACATGAATTCTAGAATTGCATATTTTGCATCTAATAGCATTTAATAGTGCTTCCGTAATAAAGGTAGCTGATTTGACCGCTGATGAAAAATCTTCCGACTCAGTATCCTCAGAAACATCATCAGACATCTTCAAGAATTTGAAGTCTTCATGCTTCAACGTGTTCTTAATGGCTAGCTCTTTCCCGTTATCCGACAGCTCATCAAGCAACGTAATCATAAAATTTTTGATATGTGGAACAGCTTTAGAAGAACTTCGGTAGTGCCTTAGAATTTGCTGATTGATAAAGTCATACTCAATCAGTGTTTCTTCAAACGCCTCCCTGTTATCCGTAAAGTAATTGAGCTTGTTTTTTCTTTCTAATTCAATTAAAAATTCCGTTACGGCAAAAAAAGAAGCGGTTTTATGGCGTCCAGTTTTAGAGTAGAAGTATACAGCTGGATGTAACCCTAGTGATGAAGGGTGAGTGCTATTAATAAGATTAGATATCTTTCTAGATTTTTTTAAAAATTTAATAGTATCATCTCCGGATTCATCATTTTCAACATCCTCGCCGCTACCAACTCCGTTGACAGTGTTAACATACTCAAAAATTAATAAGGGACTTTGGCTAGAATAGCCTTTTCCGCCGATTGGTAAATCCAGTGTTTTTACAGGGTTTTTTAGCTTTGGCAAAAAGAACGATTTATTTATCTCTTCCGCAAGGCTCTTTATCTCTTTCGATTTTTCCTCACTAAACTTATCCCAGTACTGATGACCTTTACCACCTTTGATTATCGCTCTCGAAGCGATACCGTTTGCCTTTTTTCTAGATTTAATTAATTTAAGCTCTGTAGGGTCTATTTTTGCCGCCTGTTGGTTGATTTTAAAAAATGATGCTTCTGCGACATCTGCGTCACCTTCAACCCACTGAAGCTGAACAGCAATGGAGCCAAGATTTTTTGCATTTCTCTGAATTTCATCCGAAACACGCTCAGGAAACTTTAACGCCAATTGATAGTCTGCATACTTTCCAACCTCTTTCTCTACCAGCTTTCGAGTTCGCTCACCCATTTGAATTAGTTCTTCAGGTACCATTCCGTTAAAGCTTTGTTTTGTAATGGCCCCATCACCATAGTCATCATTAATCCAAGCTATTAGAGAACTGACACGATGTGAACCATCAATTACGAAGTTATAACCACTTTTACTACGCCAAAGAATTACTGCTGGTATTAGCTCACCGTAAATAAAGCTCTTAATTAACCCTGATATTTTCTGCGGGGTCCATTCATTGGTTTCTCTCTGAAAATCAGGCTTTCGAAGGGTTAAATAGAAAAAATCATCCTCTCTTAGGTCTGAAATAGAAAATGACTCTTTCTTTTTTGCAGAACTAGGAGTTTCATCTCCATCGAAATCTTCTCTAGGTAATAGAGCGTCTAAAGCAACTTTCGCCATAATACATTCCAAGATAGTTAAATTAATTAGTGTGTACTCAAAACGTTTAGCTAGCGGGCGCAGTGTATTTTTCTGCGTCTTTGTTGAGCTTTTTGTTATGAAAAATAGGGCAGATTTATTTTTTAAGTTAATGTCCTTTAAATAAATCTGTCCCCTTTATTTCAGTCCCCTTTATTTCATCCAGAAGCGACATTATACTGGGTGGTTGATTGAATTATGCGCTTATGTAGCTGTTCTATATTCTCTATACTGAGAATAAAGGACTTAGTAAATTTTTCATTAATCTTCTCTGACTTTCCAGTTATTTCGCTATAAAAAGCCTGCGCCAATTTAAAACTAATCGCTTGTTGAGATGTTTCATCACCAAGAATAATCTGATCGTTTTGACCGTTCTGACCATCTCCATTACTTATAATTTCTGACATATAATTCCCCTTCTATCATGCGATTTATTCCTGAATTGTTCTTAAGTGGTCTTACCCATGAAAAGTGGACACCAGTTTAGGCACACATTTCATTGTATTGTTTTTCAAATTCAACCGGGCTTAAATTGCCATTAGCTGAATGCCG
>CABFPG010000011.1 GCA_902141825.1 Thalassocella blandensis | reverse complement strand
AACGGCTTCAACTTTAAATTCCTTCGTATATGTTTTATAGGGTTTGCGTTTTTGTACCATAATAGACACCTCTGATTGGACTAAATTGTCCTCTATTTATAGTGTCCGTTAAAGTGGGGAGCTTCAACGCGTCTTTACTTCTTTTTCGCTTTGAAAAACGTGTTTGGTATTTCTTTTCAACTGCGCTGGCGTCGATAAGCCAATCTTTTGTGTCAATGTTGAGTCGCCGTAAAATTGGCGGTAGAGAAGAGGGTATCGCACCTTGTTTATTGTCGCGAAGTGTACTGTCTGTCTTTCCAATAAACGATAGATAATCTTGTAGTACTAAATCTCTCCCCACGTTGATCTAAGTTATATAAAAAGATAACTTTATAACTTAAAGTTACTCATGAGTTAGGGCGCTAGTTCAGCAATTATCGAATTAATTTGTTTCTGTTAATGCGAAATAAATATATTAAGGCCAAATGGATAGAATTTAAATAGTGGATAGATTGTTTTTGGCGGTGTTTGGAAGTCAAAGCACTTAAATGCCGACTTCTGCCCAAAAGACCTTTACATTGCAGCAATGTTAAAGCTCAAGAAATAAGTAAGATAGCTTAACTTGGTGATAGTGACAGGTTGGCCATTTCAGTGGTGCTGGATGAAATATCGGTTTTGTGGGATTCAAAAAAACGTTGCAGTGGCTGTCTAGTTAGTTGCATTGTTGGAGACATGGAAAAAGCAACCATTCGAGAGAGATTTACGCAAAATACGGTTGTTTTGGATGGGGAAGAATTATGCGCCATACACACCTCAAAACCAAAGGCTTTAAACGCCTCAAAGACCTGCAGAGTAACCGAAGTTAAACGAAGGACTAGATTTAACTTGAAATTGGGGGGTACCACTCGTTGCTCTTGCTATTTTAGTAAGAATCTCTATGATTAATGTATGGAAAAATGGCCACGCTAGTGTCCGTCTCAGCGACCCTGTCTTTACAAAAGGATGTGAATAATGAAAATCTCCTCCCTATTACTGGCTTTCCTGATTGTCTTTTCAGTCAATTCAAATGCAGATATTGTGAAATGGACTGATGAAGATGGGAAGGTGCATTTTGGTGATCGTGTACCCGAGAAGTATCAGGAAAAATCTGAAACTGTTGAAGTAGAAAGTAAAAACTTTGTGAATAACGATAATAAGCCGAAAGGAAATTACTGGGAAAAGCAACGACGGAAAAAGCAGTTCGAGCAAGAGCAGGATAGGATGTATCAACAAAAGCAGGCACAACAACAACGAAAGTTAAACGTGTATTGCAAAAAAGCAGAAGCCCATTACAAAGATATATCCACTTTTAATCACCATGGTGACGGTAGTTATGATGTGAAAGTCATTGTGGATGAGAATGGTAAAGCGATAAGCCGCCGTGAGCAGGATAGGTTGGCGGAAAGATACAGAGCTGAAGCCAATGGTCGTGGTTGCAATATTCAGCAAAGTGAAGGGTTGAGATTGTAAAAGCCATCGAGTTATCTGGTGTGAGCTATCTGAACTAGTCTGTTTTTTTAATTGACGGACACTAAAAAAGCCAGGGCAAATGGTTCAACCCCGGCTTTGTGGGAAGTGGCGTCTGCTCGAACGCCAATGTGTCTTAGTCCACTAAACTAATCGGCAACAACTTCAAAAGATCCAATAATGCCGGTACCGACATCAGACATGGTGTCTTGTGTTCGTGTACAGGAATATTGAAGTGATGAAGCTGATTGCACAACATATACACCCGGTTCTGTTGGTGCCATAAAATCCAGGCTGACTGAACCCGAGCGATTAGAAGCGGTGTTACCTGAGTAAATGCAATCAATATCCATATCTTTTACGCCTATATAAAACTGCTGTACACATCCGGGACAGTAATCCGTAACATACTGTGAAGCCCACCCAAGATTCAGGGATACTGGTGCTCCGGGCGCAACGCTGACAAAGTCTTTTCCGGTATTGTTTAAGCTTATATCGCTAAACGTCACTTCTCGTCCTGCAAAGGTTCGTGTCACCGAGTCGCTGTTATCATCAACATGAATGTATGCGACTGCCCCTGCAACACTATTGCTTACTCCACTTGCAGTTTGGGTGCAGGAATATTGAAGTGAGAAGCTGGCTTGCACAGCATAAACACCTGGTTCACTGGGGGCCGTAAAGCTTAATGAACCTTGTCCATTAACATCATAAGAAGTGCCACCGGAATATAAACACGAAATGCCCACGTCTTTAACGCCAATGTAGAACTGTTGGATGCAACCTGGGCAGTAGTCAGTTGTGTAGGATGATGACCAATCCAAATCCAGATCAATCTGTGCGCCTGGGGCTGCAGTGATGACGTTTAAGCCGGTTTCATTTAGATTGATATTAGAAAAGGTAACGGTGCGTCCGGCAAATTGCTTAACGACATCAGCGTAAATATCTTTCGCACCAAATATAACGACAAAAAATAAAAGTAAAGTAGAGACTTTTTTAATTAGCTTATCCATAAATAATTCCTCGGGAGTGTTGTTTACAAGTTTTCATTAGGCTATCTCTTAATGTTGTTTTTGTTAGGAGATTGGGAGCCTGTCTCGCGAAAAGACTTCATAACATTTGCTCGACAAAGGAATGTTAAGAATTCAATGATTGAAAAAATATTACATACTATTACGGCGCTTCATAAAACCAAGTGATTAGTGAGCTCTCTTTGGGAGTCGAAGTCAGGGTGTGTGGTCGCCAATTAAAAAAGGGGGCAATGTAAGACTTCTAATGTTAAGTGTGGTGACGTGAGCGATAGAAGTGTTGAACCTGGATGAAGAGTTCGAATGACGGTAGTGGTGGTTGTAACATAGTCAGGAGGGCGGAGTACTCGCTATTGCCAACCTAGTACGATTCGTCAAACGTTAAATATCACCCAATCCAATTTATTAATGGGCAAAATAAAACTCATAAAGTGGTATATTGTATGACCGGTGAACCCAGATAATCCTGTTTAGGTTAAATCTTAGAAATTGTTTAAGAAAAACGCTTTGAAATAAGGCGTTCCAGTCCCTGTTTGAAAATGCTGTATAGCAAAATGGGATCTGATTGCTGGAAAAAATCAAATTCTTTTGTAGAATGTCGCGCAATAATCCCCACGTTATAACTACAATTAAGCGACATATTATGATCAAAATTAATGCAGACGATTTGGAGATTGCTAATCTTCGCAAGCTTAAATTCAGCGTAAATATAAAAAGCAAACCGGAACATGGTTGGTCCGCTGTTTATAAGAATTTAGGGTTACAAGAAGCTTTTTATAAGCTGGAGAATATGGAAAACGAAAAAAACACGTATCATGATCGCGGTGTATTTGTTGAAACCAAAGCCGGAGAATTTAAGTATTGGTCGACTTCCTGCAAGGATTTGTTTAATTCGGTGGTTTTACTGGCCTAAAAACGAAGGCGGGTGTTAGTTGTGAAAGCTGGTAAGAGCAAACATGTTGCTCTTACCATTAGGATTCGGTTACTTGTAAAATTTAATTCGACTTAAGACCAAACTGCAAATCAAAAAAGTCGCGAATCATATTTAGTCGATGCATTTCTGTGGTTTTTCCTCGAATACCATGTTTTTTGCCTGGATAATCCATCATGTAAAAAGGGATGTTGTTATCCTGAAGTAATTTGTATAAGCGCGTACTGTTTTTAAACAGAACGTTATCATCAGCCATGCCGTGGTAAATTAACAGCGGGCCTTTCAAATTCAATGCATATGGGAAGACGGACGAATTTTCATAGGCTTTGCTATCGGTTTTGGGGTTGCCCATGTAACGCTCGGTATAATGTGTGTCGTACAATCGCCAGTCTGTAACCGGGGCGCCAGAAACACCTGCTTTGAAATATTCCGGCGCTTTAAACATTGCCATCAATGTCATGTAGCCACCATAGCTATGACCGTGAACGCCAATTTTGTTTTTATCTACCCATGGAAATTTTCGTAAAAACTTAACACCCTCAATCTGATCTTCAACTTCTATTCCGCCCATTGCTTTATATATGGGATCTTCAAATGCTTTTCCTCGGTAGTTGGAACCGCGATTGTCGACGGTGAAAACGACGTACCCTTGTTGTGCCATATATTGTGGTAAGAATTTTTCCCATCGGTTAGTCACCAGCTGAGCATGAGGTCCGCCATAAAGATACACAAGGGCAGGGTAGGTCTTCTTGGGGTCAAAATTGGCGGGCTTGATTAAGCGGTAGTAAAGGGTTGTATCATCTTTTGTTTGGAAAGTGCCAAACTCTGGAGTGATCCAGTCTTTCATATACGCATATAGAGGGTGTTTTTTATCAACGATATTTTGGTTGAGCCAACTTATTTGTGTTCCATCCGGCTGGTGTAATGAAACTTGTGGTGGTGTGGTGATGGAGGAGTAATCATCAATATAAATTTCACCATTCTCAGAAAATTTAATACTGTGGAAGCCATCCCGCTGAGAAATGCGTGTGATTTTCCCAGGCGCATCGTAGGAGGTTTTATAGAGGTGTTTTTCTGTCGGGGTGTCTTTTCTTGCTAAAAAGTAAATATTTTTATGTTCTTCATCTATGTAAGATATCTCATCTACAACCCAATCCCCTTGAGTAATTTGCTTAAGTTGTTTGCCTTCTAGGTCATGGAGGTAAAGGTGGTTAAAACCATCTTTTTCTGATGCCCAGATAAATGCTTTCGTGTCTTTCAGAAACTCAAGGTCATCATGAAGGTTAACCCAGGTGGTGCTGGTTTCTTTTAAAATGACTTTTTGCTCCATTGAAGGGTAGTCAACAAGCGTTAATGCCAGAGATTGCTGATTGCGAGATTGCCATTGGTACGAAAGTACATTGCTGTTTTTTGTCCAGTCTACACGAGGCAAATACATGTCCTTGTCTTTCCCCAAATCTACCCAGGAAATTTTTTTATCAGCAAGGTTGAGAATACCCAGCTCGATTTCCACATTTGCTTCGCCGGCGAACGGGTATCGTTGGGTGATCATTTTTATATCGTCCGCGTAAATTTCACTACGTGTAACTTCTGCAACAGTGGATTCGTCAACTCGTGTTAGCGCGATTTTGGATTCGTCAGGCGCCCACCAATAGCCACTCATTCGTCGCATTTCTTCCTGCGCAACAAACTCGGCCATCCCCATTTTTATATTGCCTTTGCCTTGAGTGGTTAATTGGACTTCCTTGTTCTTTTTAAGATCGAAGATAAAAAGGTTTTGCTCTCGGATATATGAGATGAAATTACCTTTGGGGGAAAATTTGACATCTGTTTCAAACTCCGGCGTGGAAATTATTTTGCGTGCTTTCTTATCTCCAACACGCCAGTAATATATGTCCCCGGCGAGAGGAAAAAATAAGGCTTTCCCATCGTCAGACCACTCATAGGACACGATGCCGGTACCGCTCAGACGAAGTCTTTCACGTCTGGCTTTCTCTTCGTCCGACAAGTTCTCCTCACCTGAGTGCAGTTCATCAGAGTCAAAGAGTAGGGAGGTTTTTTGCGTGGCCACGTCAAACTGCCATAAGTCCAGGCGCTCGTAGTCATCTTTTTTACCTTGTAGAAAAGTGACTCTTTTGCCGTCTGGTGAGGCTTTTAATCCTTTGAGCGTTTTTCCTGAAAGTTCGGGAGAAGAGTAAATGCGTTCTACTGTGAGTTGTTTGGCGGACACGGATATGCTCAATAAAAGTATAGTGATAGTGAATAGATGTTTCATTTTAGAAAACCAATTGCAATGACAAATTTGTATTATTAGCGATTACGAATTTACGCGTAATAACGATACAACCAATAGAGGGTGCTCCCTCACATGGTAGTCTCGATTAACCTGTAGAGGTTACTTTAAAACTATTCACTAAGAAACGGTTGGAACTCTTAACTCCGTAACATTGAAGGAAAACCTGGTTGTATTGCTTCGGTGCTCTTCATCAATACCGATTTCAACGCGGGTAAATTCAATTTTGAATGAAATTTGTTCTTATGGGGTGAGTGCTTGTTTCGATTGGAATGTAACACGACGTACATAAACGATTAGATTCATTTCCTCCGGTAGATTATCTTCCTTTGTTGGGTTGTACACGTTTTACCGCACTAGATTAGCGATAAAAAACCTGAAACTACCTGTAGCTGGCCCAGTGTGGATTTTAAACGGTATGATAGTACTTAATTTTTCTGCCACTGGCTGACATATAGCGCCAGTCAGGAACCACAAAAAAGGTACTCACCTCTACAAAATGTTAACTATTTGACTCTATAATTGAGACAGATAATCTCGGGTAGAGTGAATAATGTACAGTCTACAAAATAGCCTCAGGTGGCATCAATAATGCGGTGGTGTTTGCTCTTTTATGCCGTTTTTTTCTCCGTGGTGGTGAAAAGTGCTCCGATAACCGTAGTGCATAATAAGGTGTCCACGAAAAACGAGGAGTATGTGTTGGGCTTGTTGGCGTTGGCGCTTTCTTATTCTGCAAAAGACTATGAATTTGCCGAGGTCAAGGAGGTTTACAATCAAGCTCGGCAGCAAGAAGAGGTGTTTACCGGGTCTTTGAGTGTGTTTTGGGCGGGCACTTCGAAATCTCTGGAAGAGAAATTTCAGCCAGTACGGATTCCATTGTTTAAAGGGCTTCTCGGACACCGGGTCTTATTGATTCGCAAGGGAGATCAGTCGAGGTTTGACCAAGTAAGCTCGCTGGAGGCGCTAAAGCAAATCAGGTTTGGACAGGGCAGTACTTGGGCGGATACAGAGATTCTTAGAGCCGCGGGGTTTAACCTCATTACTGCGCCCAAGTACCAGAGTTTGTTTTATATGCTGGACGGTAAACGCTTTGACGCTTTTCCCCGAGGGGTGCACGAGCCTTGGCAGGAAGTGGTTAAGTTTAAAGCGCTTGATCTTGCCGTGGAAGAACGTCTGATGCTGGTTTATCGCATGCCGTTGTATTTTTTCGTCTCAAAATCGAATTCGGCATTGTATCAGGATATCAATGAAGGTTTGGAAAAGGCGATTGCTGATGGAAGCTTTGACACTTATTTTTTACAGCATCCATTAACAAAAGAAGTCCTGCGCATGGCGAATATGGACAATCGTAGAATATTTTATTTACAGAATCCTTTTGCTCATCCCGAAACACCATTCGATAGGAAAGAACTTTGGTATCGTTAATGCCAATGGCAATCCGTAGGTGTGTCCCTTCTTGTTTATCATTATTGTAAGTTTTCCTGCTTTTTCTATTTGACTGGCTCTGTCATAAAGCATGCTCTGTTATAAATACCGCTCTTTAAAATCGGGAAATATGCGGTGTAATGTCCTAAAGTAAAAATACACCGCTCTAATAAGATGGAGGTCTTATGCTTCATCCAAAACAAATCGCTATAACAAGTGCCGCTCCTATTTTTATTATTGCTATATTGGGGAGTTTAGGTGTCGCCTGGTGGTTTATGGCGATGCTGGTGTTCGTATCCGTTTTGTCTTCTTTGCTTGTGTTTTCTCATCTGAATCACGTGCCCGAGTCGGCAGTTGAGGAAACGAATTATCCTGATATTGGGAAAAAAATTGGCCAACAGGCGAATACTATTGCCATCGGTGGCGCTTCTGTTTCCCACTTTTTGGATACCTTGAATGTGACCTTGCAACAACAGGTGGATAATGTAAGTGATGTTGCTCAGAGAATAGAAAAGCTGGAGAAGGGCAACGATGAATTAATTTATCACGCCATGTCAGCTCAGGAAAAAATTCAGGCATCCGACACGAAAACACAGCAAAGTAAGGAACTATTGGATGTTCTGTTACAGCAAAAAAAGGAACTAATTTCGCAAATTAAGGAAACACATACAATGTTGTCGGCTTTAAAAGAGCGAGCTGATTCCATTGGCAGTATTACGACGACTATTAATCAACTCGCGGATCAAACCAATATGCTTGCACTTAATGCGGCAATTGAAGCCGCCAGAGCCGGTGAGCAGGGACGAGGTTTTGCCGTAGTCGCCGACGAGGTGCGTGACCTCGCCAAAAAAACCACTGGGGCAACAAAAGGTATTGATGATGTTTTGTCGGACATCAACAAATATAGCGTGAGCTCGCTGGAGGCGATCCACCGCGTTGATAGCGCAGGCACTACCATGTCGGAGGTAATTTCGAATGTCTCTGTATTGATTCAGGAGAACAGTGTGTGTTCGGCGGAAGCGAGTGATGCAATGTCTCAAATGAAACATACAGTCAATGAGCATGGTGAAACTAATCAGGGGATGACAAGCACGATCAATCGAATGCACGATATGACTAAATCTGTGCAACAGGATTTACAGGATGTCTCTGAAAAAGTCCTCGCCTTGAGCCATCAAACAGAAGAGATTTTCAGGGAGTTGGGTAAATTTAACTTTGTTGATCGCAACGCACAAATTCGTGAAATAGCACAGACAACAGCATTGTGTATTGGTCAGCGTTTCGAGGCAGCCATTAGCTCTGGGGAAATAAGTGAGCGGGATCTATTTGATATGGATTACAAGCCGATTGCGAATACTAAACCACAAAAATTTGAAACCTCTTTTGATAAATTTACCGACCGTGTTTTGCCTGAAATTCAGGAGCCTATTTTAGATCAATATGATTTTATTGTATTTGCAGGTGCCGTGGATAAAAATGGCTATTTTCCTACGCACAACAATAAGTTCGCGCAAAAACTTAGCGGTGATTATGATCGCGATTTAAAGTTCAGCCGAACAAAGCGTATATTCAATGATTATACCGGTTTGCGTTGTGGTAAAAATACCGAGTCCTTTTTACTGCAAACGTATAAGCGTGATACGGGTGAAATAATGCATGACCTTTCAGCCCCCATTTATGTTCGGGGTCGTCACTGGGGAGGTTTTCGAATCGGTTACCATCCCAAAAAGTAAGCGGGAAGTGATGGTGCTGAATGTTTTCTCGTCGTTATGAGAAACTATTGGTGAATGTGCCCCTGACTGTGGTGAGCCAGACTTTAGTGCGTTTAACAGTACTGCTCATGACTGTAGCCAATGGTGAAATTTTCATGATCAGATAGTTTTAGGGGTTAGATAATTTTCGTGCTCAAGTTGATAAGGTTCCTCCCGAACCGTGGATTGAGGTAAGATGCGGTTCACAATTCTGGGAGGGCAGTATGACGAAATTTAAATCACAAAAATCTGTTTGGCTGGGAATGTTCATTTTAGTATTTGCAATGGGCATGAGCGGTTGCAGTAAGAAAAGCGACACGCCAGTCGAAACACAAGCGGTGGAAGAAACCGCAGCTCCAAAAGCAGCAAAAGTATCAAAAGCGGCTGAAATACAACCAGGCGAAGATTATCACTCTTTCGCCAACCCCGAATCCGTTGTGCTTAAGCACATTAACCTGGATTTAACTGTCGATTTTGATAAAAAAGTACTCAGTGGTACCGCTGAGCTTCAATTCGATAAAGTCGATCCTGCCGCAGACACGCTCGTCTTGGATACACGAGATTTAACTATCAATAGTGTGACAGCCAAGGGTCAGGATATTGCGTACCAATTGGGCGAGCCGGAAGGCCATAAAGGCGCTGCGCTCTCTATTACCTTGCCTGAGCAGGGGGATAGCGTCGTAATTGATTACACTACCTCGCCAAAGGCTTCTGGACTGCAATGGTTAACGCCTGCGCAGACTGCTGGAAAACAACATCCTTTCCTTTTTACGCAGGCACAAGCGACGCATGCGCGTAGCTTTATTCCTTTGCAGGATTCTCCCAAGGTAAGAATTACCTATAACGCCACTATTCACACGCCACCGGCATTATTGGCGGTGATGAGTGCTGCGAATGATCCTGAGGCGAAGAGAGATGGGGAATATACCTTTACCATGCCACAGGCTATTCCATCTTACTTAATTGCTCTGGGGGTTGGCGACCTCCAATTTAAGGCCATGGGAGAGCGTACCGGCGTTTATGCCGAACCGTCGATGGTAGAGTCTGCTGCTGCTGAATTTGCTGACACGGAATCCATGTTGATTGCGACGGAAAAACGCTATGGGCCTTATCGCTGGGACCGATATGATTTATTAATTTTGCCCCCGTCATTTCCGTTTGGCGGCATGGAAAATCCACGGTTGAGTTTTATTACCCCCACCGTGATTGCCGGCGACAAATCATTGGTTTCCCTCATTGCTCATGAGCTTGCTCACTCCTGGTCGGGGAACACAGTAACCAATGCCACCTGGCGTGATTTATGGTTGAACGAGGGTTTTACAACCTATTTGACCTACCGCATTATGGAAATTATATATGGCACAGAGCGTTTCGATCAGGAAGCGGTTTTGGGGTATCAGGACTTGGAAGAAAACGTGCAATCCCTGGATAAGAATGATCAAATATTAGCAATAGATCTGCGCGGCCGAGATCCGGACGATGTATTTTCGAATATCCCATACGAAAAGGGAGCACTGTTTTTACGTGAAATAGAGCAGACTATTGGTCGAGAAAACTTTGATGCGTTCCTTCTGCAGTACTTTCAGCACTTTGCATTTCAAAGTATTACGACGGACCAGTTCATAGTGTATTTAAAGCAGACATTACTAAAAGAGTACCCGGAGAAACTCAGTATCGAAAGAGTGAATCAATGGGTGTTCGAGCCAGGAATTCCTGAAGGTGCGCCCAAGCCAACGTCCAACGCGTTTGATGTTGTTGACGAGGTGCGTGCGAAATGGTTGGCTGGGGAAATTAGTGCAGCTTCCATTGACACGCAAAGTTGGACGGTACATCAGTGGTTGTATTTTTTAAATAATCTACCGAATACCTTGTCTGCTGATCAAATGGCTGAGTTGGACAAAGCGTTTAATCTTACGGAATCTAAAAATAATGAGATTGCGCACAGTTGGTTGATGCATGTGGTGTATAACTGGTATGAGCCTGCACTTCCTCGGTTACATCGTTATTTGGTAAGCATTGGTCGTAATAAACTGGTGAAACCTTTGTATAAAGAGCTTGCAAAAACAGATGCGGGAAAAGCCTTTGGCAAGAAAGCTTTTGAGGAGGCGAAGCCGGGTTACCATCCGCTTACAGTCAAAGCAAATGAAGGTTTTTTTAAGTAAGACTTTAAGTCATTATTTAAGACATCGGTAAAAAAGTTCAGCATCTAAAAAGAACAACTAAAAACGGCCAATATGGCCGTTTTTTTATGTGCGAAATCTAAGCTTCCCTGTCAATATGTTAAGGCTTTCAGGGAGTATTCGATGTTTGACTGATAAGTGCATCCGTTGTCATGGTGTCTTGTTCGCCTTGCCAGCCTCCGCCGAGTGCCTGGTAAAGGCTGATCAAACTGGTCAGACGATTGTATTTATTTTGCAGGTAAGTCGTTCTAACATCAAATAAGGTGTTCTGAGTACTGATCATGGTTTGATAATCATCCGCCCCTGCACGGTAGCGAACTTGAGCGATGCGAAAGGACTCTTCCGCGCGTTCCAGATCTTCTTTGGCGACGTGCTCTTGAGATTGACGAAGCGCCAAATTGCCAAGTGTGACTTCCACTTCATTAAACGCACCTATGACCGTTTTACGATAGTTCGAAAGTGCATTTTCCAAAAGCAGACGACTCTGTTTAGTCGCGCGTCTGCGCGAACCATTATCGAGAACGCTTTGCACCAAAGACGCGGTTGCTTCAACCGATTTAGCAGGGGAGTTGAGTAGTGCAGACAAGGAGGTGCTGGTTGCATAACCGCCTGCGGTAAGTGAAATCTTAGGCAGGTAGGCGAGTCGAGCCAGGTCGACATCGGCTCTAGCGCTTCGTAGTTGTGCTTCAGCCTGCACAATATCGGGCCGACGCGTAAGTAAATCTGAAGGTACACCGGAATGTATTTCAGGTGTATCCACTTGATTCAATGTGTCACCCAGAAGTTGCAGCTTGCGCAAATTGACGCCTGTAAGCAGAGCCAAAGATGCACGAATAGAAAGTGCATTTTGATCCAGGTTTTTTAGGGTGTTTCGTTGTTGTTCAACCGCAATGCGTTGTTGTAGTACATCGATTCTGGTGGTGGTGCCTGCATTTGCTTTTGCTTCTGCAATGGCAAGTATTTCTGATGCATTTGTCAGGTTTTGCGTTGCGGCTGTGATTTGATCCTGAATTAGCAAGTATTGGAAATAGGCATTTGCTGCTGTACAGAAAGTGCTTAATGCCGTATCTACAGCGTTGGCCAGAGAGGACGAATAGGTGGCTTTAGCTTGGTCGTAGTTTGTTGGTTTACTGAGAATATCGGTATAACTTAAAGTTGCTGCTGCTGTCGCGGTCTCACTGCTATTGCCGGAAATCCCGTCACCTTCGATGTTTGTGTATTGGCTGTTTGCCGCAATGGAAACCGACGGCGTCGGCCATAAATCGATTCCTGCATTTTTTAATGTTAGTTGGGCAATATCCAGGTTTCGCCGGTTATTTGCCAGGTCAAAATTGTAGAGTCTTACCTCATCAAGAAGTGTTATTAATTCGGTACTATTAAACTGTGCCCACCAATTCACTTCGGGCCACTCAATATTGGATGGGCTTTCTTGTGATTGTTCCGATTGCCAGTTTTGAGGAACATCTGTGGAAGGCAGTTCGGGTAGCGCGGTGGCGCATCCTTGCAGGCCGGCAAAAATTGCGAATGGTAAGCATCGCAAAATTATGACTCGTATTTTTCGGTGAGATCTCAACACCATATTCTCCTCAAAGTTTCTCTATAGCTTTTACACATGGTTCTATACCTTGCTTCTATACCTTGCTTCTGTGCATCGCTTCTGTGCATTGCTTATGCAGCAGGTTTAGTCATTTGCTAAAGCTACAACAGGGTCCAGCCTGGCGGCTTTTCGAGCGGGGGCATAACCAAATATCAAGCCGGTAATCACAGCACAGGTAAATGCCAGCATCATGGGGGACAATGAAAAATATACTTGCATGCCTAGCATGCCAATGACTTTCCCAATGGCAATTCCCAGCAATACGCCCAGAACGCCGCCAACACTGGAAACAGCAATGGCTTCGGCCAGGAACTGATGCAGAATATTGCTTTGTCTTGCGCCTGTTGCCATACGAATGCCTATCTCGCGCGTTCGTTCGGTTACCGATACCAGCATAATATTCATAACACCAATGCCGCCTACGAGTAGTGAGATGGCGGCGACAGAGCCGAGCAGAATGGTGAAGGTCTGTTGAGATTGTGAAACGGTTTCTATTAACTCTGCACTGTTAAAAATACGGAAATCTTCGGAGCCGATCCGATCAATCAAATACGCACTAAGCTGTTGTTCTGTCTCGTTGATTTTGTCTGTGTCTTCCACCGCAACGGTAACTGAACGTACATAGGTTTGGCCGAAGAGGCGTAGACCTCCAGTTTTTAGCGGGACAAAGACAACGTCATCCTGATCTCGTCCACCAAAGCCCGAGGAGCCTTTGCTTGTCATAACGCCAATGATTTGAAATGGAATATTGGAGATGAGAATGTATTGCCCGAGAGGATTACTACCATTGGGGAAAAGACTGTCATAAACCGTTTTTCCCAACACAGCGACCGGCGTATATTCTTCACTGTCCTGTTCGGTAAAAAACAAACCCTGTGCAAGTGGCCATGAGCGAGTGTCTGGTAAATTTGCACTAGTTGCGGTAACAGTGGTTTGATAATCCTGATTGCCAAATCGTACGGTTGCCCCTCCTTGAATTTCCGGCAGAATACCTGCGATGTTGGCAACGTTTTGTTGTATGGACTCAACCACCTCAAAACTTAAGGCTGTAGAAGCACCACCGCGAACACCTGCACCTCGACTAAAAGAAGGGTGGACGGTGAGCATGTTGGTTCCCATGGAGCTGATGCGCTGTAAAACATCGCGCTGTGCTCCTTCGCCTATTGCCAGCATGGCAACCACCGAAGATACGCCAATGACAATACCGAGAAGAGTAAGAATGGTGCGAAACACATTCGCTTTTAACGAGCGAAACGCCATGCGCATGGCTTCGGCCATGTTCGATATTGACGAGCCTTTTAATTCAGCGCTTAAAAAGAGAGGTGCGTTTTCAGACGGAGTGGCCTCGCGATGTTCTTTTATCGCCGGCGCGGTTGTGCTGAGGGAAGGCTCTTCGCTATGCTGGCTATCGCGAATAATTTTTCCGTCTCGCATTTCGATCACTCGATCGGTATGTTTGGCCACGTCCATATCGTGTGTTATCACGATAACGGTATGACCTTTGGCGGCCAGCTCTTTCAGTAATGTCAGCACTTCTTCGCTGCTGCGAGAGTCGAGAGCGCCTGTTGGCTCATCCGCCAATATAATTTTGCCACCATTCATGAGGGCGCGGGCAATTGATACGCGTTGCTGTTGTCCGCCGGACAACTGATTCGGCCGATGGTCCATGCGCTCACCCAGTCCAAGTGACTCGAGTAAATGCATGGCTCGGGTGATGCGCTCTTCTTGAGGCTTGCCGGCGTAAATTGCCGGTATTTCGACATTCTCAATCGCTGAGCAGGTATTCAGCAAATTGTAACTTTGAAAAACAAAGCCAAAAGCTTCACGGCGCAGCCAGGCCAGACCGTCAGAATCAAATGATTTGATATCCCGTCCCGCGAAGAAATATTCACCGGATGTCGGTTTGTCCAAGCAACCCAAAATATTCATTAAGGTTGATTTTCCGCTACCTGATTGTCCAACTATTGAAACAAATTCGCCTTCCTGGATTTCCAGACTGATGCCTTGAAGCGCGTGTACAGTAATGCCGCCATCGGTGGTGAAGGTGCGCTGTATATCATGAAGCGCGACCAGCGCAGAACCTTCAGCATTCGGCGTAAAGGGTTCACTTCTGTGGGGTGTGGGTTCTGGTGCGTTCACCGGAAACCTCCGAATCCTCGTGGCGGACGGTTTTTGTCATTTTTATTTGCCCCCGCACTCGCCTGGCTGATGCCGGCCACAATCTGCTCTCCTTCAGTAAGTCCAGAAATTACTTCTGCATATACTCGGCTGGAAATACCAAGCTCAACTTGCCGTTCTTGCTGTTTACCGCTTGCAGAAACAACAGTGACGTAAGCATCCGGTGTAGGTCTGCGCCTCTTGTTTTTCATATCGGCAGTTGGAGTAATAGACGGGTCGCCCTGACGTGATGTTTTTTGTTTCTCGGTGTTTGTTGGGGCATTGTCCTTTTCAAAAGCGCGAGACGGTCTTTCGGAATGTCGTTGGGGCGCTTGATAGCGGATAGATGCAACTGGAATTCGAATGACATCCTGTGCCGAGGAGGTAATAAAAAATGCTTGTGCCGTCATCGAGGTGCGAAGCACCTGATCATCATTGGGCACATCAAACAAGGCGGTATAGAGCACAACATTGTTGGTAATTTCCGGGGTAGGGAGAATTTGTTCCAGCGAGCCATACCAGCGACGGTTACCGCTGCCCAGTGTGGTGAAATAAACCTTCATTCCCGGAGTCAGCTTGCCAATATCCGCTTCTGATACGTCTGTTTCCACTGTCATGATGCTCAGGTCTGCAATTGTGAGCACCGTAGGGGCCGTTTGAGAAGCATTTAATGTTTGGCCTTCTTTCACACTAATGGCGACAATTGTGCCCGCCATAGGGGCATAAATTTTGGTGTAACCCAGTTCCGCCTGGTCGCTGGCGAGGCTTGCACGACTTTGCTGAATTTGTGCTTCCAGTTGAGCGAGACTGGATTGTGAAGACACGAGGGTGTTGATAGCGGTGTCGAATTCCTGTTGGCTGGTGGCCTTTTGCTCAAGCATTTGTTCCTGGCGATGCATATTGGCTTCCGCCAGTTTTACCGCTGCCTGCCGTGAATCGCGTTGAGCTTCCAGAGCGGCCAGTGCTGCCTGGCTGGCTTCCACTTGCTGAGCTTTTACAGAGGCATCTATTTGTGCCAGCAGTTGGCCTTGCTCTACTTTATCGCCGACCTCCACGAAGAGTTTTTCAAGTTGACCAGAGACCTGAGCACCTACTTCAACCGAATTACTCGGCTGCAAGCTGCCAGTTGCGGTTACCGTGTTTTCAATGTTTCCGCGCTCAACCACTGCCAGCAGCGGCTGATTTTCCTGGGTTGTGGATTCTCGCTGTGTGGCGTACACCGTGGTAAAAATGATGGCGATAACCAAAACGATTGCGCCTGGAATTGAGAGGATTCGGCGTTTCCAGCGTGTTACTGAGCTGTGTGGTTTCGATTGCATATGCATCGATTCTCCTTAAAACGGGCAAAGGCATGCAGGTGGTAAATGTGTATTTAGAAGTCTACTGCAGCATGGGTTTTTGAAAAGCAACTTTAATTAACTTTACACACGGCGCATTTCGTCGCCGAAAACACTCGGCTCGCCGTGATTCATACGGGAAACTGGTGTGTCATTGCATGGGAAATTCTCAAACGCATGGGTGAATACTTGTTAAGGTGGGAATTAAACCGACAAATAAAGCAATTTGCCAAGTGAAATAAACGGAATTGCCAGTTCTTTAACTGGTAAAATCGGGAAAGCCGTAAAACAATGCGGATAACTCCAGGATCAGCGATGCTCAGCACGGGGGCTTTTCGCAAACCTAGTAACAGAGCATCGGTGAACAAGGTGCTGTGAACATCAAAAGCCTGAGTAACGAAGACGTGAGTAAAACGGCGTGAGCAAAAAGGTGTGGGCAAAAAGGTGTGAGTACCAAATCCGCTACAATCGAAGACATAAAGCGGGTTACCTATAAATTTCCAGCGGCGTAAATAGCACAACCGCTTTTAGTTAATTAAGGTGTCCAATATGCGCATTCGTAGATTGATGTTACCTTCTGCTATTCTTTTCGGGGTGGGCGCTTTCTCTGCACACCTCTACGTTAACAACACTAAATTAGGCAGCGACCACACAGCGAAAGCCAGTCATGTGGGCAAAGTTGAAGCGGCAAACCCGCCCGTTCCTCCTGATGACAGCACAAATAGAATGCAAGCTGGCAGGAATTTTCAAGCTCTCTCTGAAAAAATTCCTCCTTTCGACAGCGAAACGGGGGAGATAGTCTTTGATGAACTTGAAATTTACGGAATTCTTCAAGCAATAAACCTGGACACTAATGGGGATATTGTAATTGATGGCGGTTTACATGATGTATTGGAAAAGTTATTCGGCTATTCCGGCTTTAATTTGGACAGAATCACCTTGCATCAGCTCGAAGAGATGATAAAGAGAGATTTACCAGGAGAGGCAGGGGAGCAAACGGCGCATTTGGCGTTGGCATACTTCGATTATCGAAGCGCGGAAAATTCACTCGGCTTCTTCAGCGGGACGCAAAATGAAAAGCATGATCCGTCAATATACGCGCAGAAAATGCAACTTCGGCGAGCCTATTTAGGCGATGATGTGGCCAATAAAATGTTTGCTGAAGAAGAAGCGCTGGTGAATTATTTTCATTCTGCGATGAAGCTGGTTCATACTGGTGGCAATGAGAAATCAAACCAGACTGATGTGTACGGCATACACGACATTGATAAACCAAAGAGTGGTCAAACCAGCATAGAGACACAATTAAACCAGCTTCAAACAGAGTTTAATGACAGGTTTGCAGCTCTGGATACACCGGTTGCGCATACTGAGTTACAGTACCGTGCGGAACGCTTGCGACAAGAAGGTGTTTCGGAACCTGAAATATTGAATATGCTGGCGAATGTGGTCGGTAGACAAAAAGCTCAAGCTCTTATCGATGAAAAATTTTCTGTAGAAAATCGTTGATGATTAAGTGTCTGTGTAATTGTGATGATATTCAGTAAATACGTAAACGGGTTGTAAAAGCAAAAAAAGGTGGAGCGTATCAGCTCCACCTTTTTTGTTGGTTAGGTTTGATTAATTCGGAATATTTGCACTTTCCCATTCTGAGACATCAAAAATGGGGCGGGTGATAAACCTGGCCCACCGGGTATCACCTTCCAGGAATGTTTTCTGAAACGCTAACGCCAGCTCAGCCGTAGCATCATTTGCCGCGGTTGGAGAACCCCAGTCGAAATGTCCCGCAGATCTCACTTCGTAAAACACCTTGGGAACACCGTATGGGATATTTGAGTAAACACCGTCTGATTGTCCCAACCCGCCCAGGATTGTTAAATCCAGAGCACCATTCATAATTAATGTTGGTACCCGTGTATTACGTCCGCGCGAATTTGAATTGATCGCTGTCAAATTATGTCCCGCTAATGACATGGCAGTGGTCAGGCCGTTATATTCAGCCGAGTTAATCCATGTGGCGCCGCCACCCATTGACCAGCCGACCGCGCCCAGTCTGTTGGTGGCAATCTTACCCCGTAAGGGACTGCCGTAACGGGTATTCTCATCTTTCATTGCATCGAGCACATCCGCTTGCTGAGAGGCTCTGGAGTCGACAGAATCCGACGTGGTGCGGGTGTCCATTGTCACCATTACAATGCCATGTGAAGCGAAAAATGGTCCCCAGTCACGGTACATAAACTGAGTGCCTGACAATGGCGGTGTAAATACCAGAACGGCAAAAGGTGGTGTCGCATTTGTAGGGTAATAGACACTTGCGCCACCTGGGGTAGAGCCAAATGGCATGTCATAGTCATCTACATTGTACGGGCCATTGCGACTGTATTTTCCGGGTGCTTCATCGTTGCGGCAAATTGCCCCGCTCGGGCACGACTGTGAATAGGCATTGCTTGCGAGGAAGCAGATGCTGAAAAGGGTTAAAACTAGGGACGGGAATAAATTCTTTATTTTCATGGGTTCTAGCCTTTTTGTATTTGAACGGGTATACACATGGCATGTGTACGCTGATTGTTTCTCCTGGGTAGTACTGTTGAAACACACACGAAGTAAAAATCGTTTTGATTTTATGTGTTCTTCCGTGAGCAGATCGCATGTAGGTTTGCTGCTTTTTTATAGGGCAGCGGGATGCCTGCACTTCATTTTATTCGGGTGCAATGTGGTTAAATTTTTTGAGGAGCTGTTATTTCAGCGGGTCAGTTTCGCAAATTAATAGCACTAACCGTGTATGGTTATGTTTATCCTGGCAGGGGTATTTTCATGATGAGTTCTCCAACTTAATTGATTAAGGTTAAGTGGCTGTGCGAATGTAATTATATTTATGGAGTTGTTGTAGGTTTCGCATTCAGGATTGTTGATGCGGAAATCTTAAGTCCGAGGCCCCGGGAAAAATATAACCAAAACCTTCGACTTTATTGTCGATATGATTCTGAAAAAGCGCGTGAATTTAACTCGTGACTTTATGGTATGAAAATTAAAAATGTCGAAAAATTTCTTGGTTAAAAGAGTGTCGTCAAACAATCAGCCTGTTTCGTCTTTTTCGTTTGTTTATTTGTTCTTATTATAAATCACTATCAAAAAGATATTCTTAATGTGAAGGTTGATGTTTGAGTGTGAAGAACAAAAATTCGTAAATGATTTTTTAGGGCGAGTTGTTTTTTTTAATTGTTTTTTGGCTTTATTGCACGAAATATCTCGGTTCGAATATTTATATGTTGTTTGGCTTTTCCTTTTTTGCTTTCTATTATTGGTTCTTTGGTTCTTTGGTTCTTTGGGGTATAGGGGTTTGGGATATGGCGTTTGGATTTTTAGTTCTGTCGATTCGCTTTGTTTTAATGAATTGGAAAATCTCAGTTGATTGGGGCCGGCTGATTGAAAACGGCTGATTGAAAGCGGCGGATTGGGACCGGTTGATCGGAAAGCCTCTACGTTAAGGGGAAATAGAAAGAGACAAAGCGAGAGTTTTTTAAAATAGGATTGTTCATTCGCTAAGCGCGCTAATGTAAAGCGATCAAGAAGCTCAAGCACTGGTTTGAAATACAGCTTTATAGAGGCTTGCAAAGACAAAATACAAGGTATCCCGCCAAAGAAGCCCCGGGCAAAACACTCTCTCTCCCGAATGAACTTTTCGAGTGTTCTTGACACTTTTAAGGGGTATAAGCCTGATGTATGGCCTTCGTATCTTAAATCGCCTCAAACTTTTAAAAGCGCAGACTCTATGAATACTGTTTTGGTCAAAGAATACAATTATCTGAATAAATTCAATTGTTTAGCGGATAAGTGTGAAGATCCATGCTGTGGTCAGCCGTTTGGAAAAAATATTGAAAAACAAGCTTATAAAAAGTACCAGGAGCGTGCACCGGAGCTTTTGGAGTACGTGGAATTGCACGAAGAACGTGACCTGTATCTCATAAAGCCCGGTAATAACGGTTGTTCACTATGGGATAGCTCGGGCCTGTGCAAAATTCACTCATCCTATGGTACTGAGTTTTTATCAGATACCTGCCACTTTTATCCTCGTGTGCATACGCAGATCGGCGAAAATATCTTTGTTAATGCGAAGGTTTCCTGCCCTGAGGTATCTCGCATTATCCTTACGGAGGAAGATCCCTTTTCTTTGGTGGAAACAGAAACCGACCGGATACCGGTCGATGTGCTGGGGCAGAGTGTTGACCCTGAGCGGGAGCGAAGAGCTTTACTCACGCATGAAATCTTTGTAACAGAAGCCCAGAGAGACGATATTTCACTCGAAGACGCCATGTTGAGAGTGTTATTGGTGGCGCAAAAGCTGGACGGAGTAGACAAGTTTGATTGGTGTGATCACGCTCAAACAATTTTTAATGAGTTGGATGTAACGAACTATAGAAATGAGGCGGCATCTTTCAACGTTAATACCAGCTTTGATTTGATGCGTTATTTTTTACAGCGTTGGTCGAAAGAAGCGTTAACACCGAGACTTCAACAGTTAATGGAAACCATCGAAACCGCGCTCGCTGAGGAAAATGCAGAAGAACGTCTAAATAGTTACTATGCTCAGGAAGACGTTAAACGCAATATAGACCATGCGTTAAAACGTTATTTTGTGTATCAGATTATTCGGCGCACGGCCCCTTATTCACAAGAAAAAGGGTTGGCTGGAGTATTTGAAAACTCGGTGCCAGCGATTGTTTCTGTCCTGGTGTTTCGAACCGCTTTATTAGCGTGTTTAAAAGATGAGGAGGGTGTACCCGGTGTGGCGCAAATCCAACCCATCTTGTTCTTGTTAACTCAAAAAATTGAGCACGCTATTGACGCCTTTGGACCAGAGCTCAAACAAAAAGATCTTATGTCTATTTTGTCCATGAGCCGCGCGATTTATAGCGTGCATTAACCGAAGTATTAATCTGCTGATTTAATACTGCTGTTTAAGACCGGTAAGGTTAATGAAGTCTGGTAGTCCTGAGAATAATGGAACCGCGCTTCATAGGGCAGTAGTGTGGGCAAATCGTACAGCAAGTCAAATGTGTCGAAAACCAACGCGATACGATGATCTTTTTCTACATTGTATGCTGTAGCGACTAATTCCATATTCAGGTGACGGGTTTGATTTTGCACCATGTTGTGTTTTGTGATCGGCGCATGGGTAATTAATGTCGCTATGCCATTTTCATCGACATCATATAAATATGCTATCAGCTGTAGGTACTCGCTGGAGCTGCTGACCTCTACCTGGGTGGTGGGAATACCGCGTATTTTTGTGGTGTTTTCAAGCGGCTCTGATATAAACGTTAATCCGTGTAATGGGTTTATCCACGAGATGGGATAAAAGACGGGTTGATTGTAATGCCCATCTACAATAGCGCTTAACGCCGGAATGCCAGTACTCGCACCTGAATCCAGCCCGGAAAAAATACTGTTACTTGTGTTCTCCGTTGATTGATTATCCGTTGTTAGTGCGCCTTGTGAAAATAGATTTTTACGCGGAGCTAAGGTGAAGGTAAGTGAATCGGATCTGTCATTGATGCCTGGCATTTGCGCATAAATTTCACGGTCATGTTCAATATCCGTCAGAATGGATACTTTGCTGTGAGGGAAGTGCCGGTTAGATTGGTTTTTTAACCATTGATCAAACCACAGGTGAGCATTTTCCCAGGTTTCGTTTTCCAATCCAAATAAACCGGGTATCTCTGTTGAAGCGTGGCTGCCCTGATTTAATTCAAAATACTTAGGGCCGGTAAGCCGGTCAAAAAATCGCATCAGGCTGTTAATCTGGAATAAATTGTCTCCATAATTGTGGCTGATAAATATTGGAGCCTGTTTTTCGTTGATCAGATGAACATAGGTAAGAGGTGAGCGAGGTTCGCTCCATTCGAGTAACTTATCGATATTTTTATTTTGGAGTAGATCACTAAATATTGTGGTTAGCTCTGGGTCCAAAGTGCCCGAAAGACTACCGGACAATGTTAAAAAACTTCCCCAGAACAGGCGACCGGTTTGTTGGCCGTAAAGTGCATCGGAAAGCGACCCCCATCCGCTCATCGCAACGGCAGTCTTTATTCTGGGCTCTTTTGCTGCGCCGATAAGGGCTATGCCTGCCCCGTAAGACACTCCACTGACTCCAATATTCGCCATATCAATATCGTTGCGTGCCTGTAAGTAGTCTACGACAGCCGACACGTCATTGATGTCGTTTTCACTTGCGACTTCTGCCATGCCTCCTGAGCAACCAAATCCACGTGTCGCATAGTTGATTACCACGTATCCTTTTTCAGCAAAACGTTGGGCGTGGTGAAGATATTCATATTCATTAAAATTCCAGCTGCTAATGAAAATAATGGCAGGATATCCGTTTGCTGGCATTTCGGAATCGGGGATGAAAATATTGGCTGCAATTTCTGTGTTGTCATTTGAGCGAATGGTGAGGTCACCTTCATATAAGTGGTAGCGCTCAAAATCTTCCAGTGGAAGATTGATGCAAATATTTGCTGTTGCCAGGCTGGGTAGATGGAAACTGACAAGTAATAGCATGGTTATCGCTAATTTTCGGGTGTTCAAAGTTGATCTCCAATTTTTTTTCTGGAATGGCTTTTCATTTTGGTCGCCCAAATGCGTTGCCTGTGAAAGTGATATTAAAAATAGTTATAGCAATTTGTTTGCCAAAAGTTATTTGATTATTTGTTTGGGTTTTATATGGCAGGGAGGCGAAGCGCTTTGTGTAAGCGACGATGTAAATAAAAAAACTGAATCAATATACATGGTGGAAAATGGACAGTGGGTGCGTGATTATTTTGTAAATATTACTTTTGGATCGTGGAATTTATAATGATTTTGTTTGAGGGTGTCTTATTCTCTTGTGTTGCGCGGGGCTGTTGTAGTGTGGTTCTTTGCTTGGATTGCGGTTGGTTTTGCGATTGATGTGGTGGTTGTTTTTAGTATTTGAGGTGAATGCATTGATTCGGCAATGCTGCTGTGAATAATGTGATGGCCTAATTGAAAGGGCCGCTTTAAATATCTTTCGGTTTGAAAGGAAATTGAGTTTTTTCTGTGGGAATTTATAAACAAAGTGTTCCCGATATATGAGTCCAGGCTTACTTCGATACTTGCTAAGAAAGAAGGTCTATATTGCATTGGGTTTGTGTATAACTTTTTCTAATTTTTATTCTGAGGGATTGAGTTAAAAGATCATAATGCTTTTTTGATGTGCTTAAGAAAAAATATTGCGACGCCAAAAGTTCTGTTTAATTCCCTGAATTGCTACGACAGTATAAAGTAATCGCGATACACTCAAGCTTCCTTTTATTCTAGTTTGTCTGTGTTCTTGTCTTCTACTAACTGGTTCATGAATCGAAAGAAAAAACTTTCGAGTTGTTCTTTGGTTGGTTAATTTAAGCTTAGGCGGGGAGGTGACGGGTATATTCAACTGTAAGCAAGGAAATAGTGTGTATGAAATAATTAATTAAAAAATAATAACTATTGATTTTGGAGATTATCAATGATGAAAGATCTAAGTGAATTTTCAAAAGCAAGACGCTTTTCTCTGGCGAAAAGTTTAATAATCGTAATGGCAGGCGTGCTAAGCCTGAGTTTTTCTTTTGCTGTCCATGCACAAAACTGGCAGTTGGTATGGTCCGATGAATTTGATAGCGGTATTGGCCCGGATTGGGTGTTTGAGATTGGAAATGGCTCCGGCGGATGGGGCAACAATGAATTGGAATATTATCGACAGCAAAATGCAACAGTGCAAAACGGCATGCTGGTAATTACGGCGCGACAGGAAAGTTTTGGTGGATTCAACTATACCTCCGCACGCATGAAAACACAGGGGCGGCGTAGTTTTGGATATGGACGGGTAGAGGCGCGTATGTCTGCACCCCAAGGGCAGGGTTTATGGCCGGCATTTTGGATGCTGGGAGACAATATTACGAGTGTGGGATGGCCTGCATGTGGTGAAATTGATATTTTTGAACACGTCAATAATGAGGGACAAATGCATGGCACGATACATTGGTCCGATAGTGGCGGTGGTTATGCATATTATGGTGGCAGTCATACAACCAATGTATCCAACTTTCATGTTTATGCGATTGAGCGGGATGCCTCTGGTATTCGTTGGTTTGTTGATGGTGTGCAGTTTTGGGAAGCGAATACGCAAAATGGGATTAATGGGACCCAGGAGTTTCATAATAACTTTTTTATTCTGTTGAACCTGGCTGTGGGTGGCAATTGGCCGGGATTTAACGTGGATCACAATGCTTTGCCTGCGCAGCTGTTAGTGGATTATGTGCGGTTTTATCAAGACGGTGGAACCAACCCGACGCCCACACCTACGCCAACCACCACACCACCTCCAGGCACCATAAATACGATTATTCAGGCAGAAAACTTTAACAGTATGTCTGGCGTGCAAACAGAAGCAACCAGCGACTCTGGCGGTGGTACCAATGTTGGCTGGATAGATACCGGTGATTGGATGGCTTATAACAGCATCAACATTCCAACATCGGGAAATTATACCGTGGAATATCGTGTTGCCAGTTTAAATGGCGGTGGGAATCTGACCTTGGATCTTAATGGCGGCGCTACAGTACTTGGAAGTGTGCCTGTACCTAATACTGGTGGCTGGCAAACGTGGACAACTATTTCACACACCGTTTATATCAATGCAGGGACACATAATTTTGGCATCTATGCTACGACAGGCGGTTGGAATATTAACTGGTTCAGAATCGTAAGTGGCAGTAACCCGACGCCAACTCCGCCACCTTCGTTCTCAGTCACTCGCCAAGCCGAAAACTATTCTGCTATGAGTGGTGTTCAAGTCGAAGCAACAAGTGATACGGGGGGAGGGTCTAATGTCGGTTGGATTGATGCTGGTGACTGGATGTCATACAACAATATCACTTTTCCGGTCAGTGGCACGTATACCGTGGAGTATCGCGTAGCTAGTTTAAGCGGTGGAGGGACAGTCTCGTTGGATTTAAATGGCGGATCTACGGTGCTTGGCGGGCGCAGTATTCCCAGTACGGGCGGTTGGCAAACCTGGACTACGGTATCGCATCAGGTAACCATACCTGCGGGGACTTATAGTGTGGGGATTTATGCACCTGCCGGGGGCTGGAATTTGAATTGGTGGCGTATTCGTAATTAACGAGTGTTGGCAATATATTTTGCTGTGATGTAAAAAACGGGGATTGGCTAACCAATCCCCGTCTCAATGTTTAGCGTAATGCTATTGTTAGATGCTTAGGATTAGAACTCATAGCGTAAGCGCATGTAGTAGAATCCACCGCCGAAACCACTTGGCGCAAACTGGCTATATTTATTACCAAGGCCATCAGGTCCAGCCGCATTTGGGTTGTCTTCAGGGAACTCATCCAGAGCGTTTTGTGCACCGATAATTGCTGTGAAGTTATCGTTAAACGAATAAGCGCCTTCTACATCTAGCGTGAAGATGTCAGAGTAGGTGTTGCCGTCTTCTGAATCATAAAACTCGTCGAAGTAATTTACGCGCGCCATCAAACGCCATTGTTCATATGTATGGTTTGCGCTGATATTCCAGCGGGTTTGAGGCAAGCCTTCTTCAATTTCACGAATACGTGTTGCTACGTTTGCCAGGTAGTCTTCGTCGGCATCGTCGGCAACGCGATACTCGTCAATTTCGGTTTCAGTGAAACTGTAGGCTAAGCTGAAATCTGTATTGCCGCCAAATAATTCAGCGCCCCAGGTGGCAACCATTTCAACACCGGAGGTCGTGGTATCGAAGTCGTTAGAGAAGAAGCGGAAGTTCTGCAGGTTTTCCGCACTTTCAACACCGGACTCGATCAGGTCGTCAATTTCTTCATCGGTTAATGAGTAAAGCTGCGTAATAGCCAGCCGGTCTTCAAGTTTAATGTTGAAGTAATCGATGGTGATATCAACACTGCCCAATTGCAGTACTAAACCTGCAGTGGCGTTGGTCGATGTTTCTGGCTCAAGTGGTTTACCGCCACGAAGCTGTGCAACAGGATTGGTTGAAGGAATTGTTCCATTGTTTACGAGGTCACCTAGTGTGAAATCGAACTCAGTGGATACGTTGAATGCGTTAGATTGACCAGGCGTTGGTGCACGGAAACCTGTACTGTAACTTGCACGGACGGATACCGCGTCAGTGAACTTATAGCTGGTCGCAATCTTGCCGTTGGTGGTTGTGCCGAAGTCATCGAAATCTTCCCAGCGTCCGGCAACCCCTAGAAGCCATGCTTCAGTGATATTGGTTTCTAAATCCAGGTAAGCAGCGACGTTTGAGCGACTCCAGGCACCGGAAGCAAGCGGGCCAAAGCCCGGGAAGCCGTTGGATGCAGCGCTAAACTCTTGTTCAGCGTAGGGGCCGATTAGGTATGATTCTGGATCACCCTGAGTAATTTCGAATTCTTCTTCGCGCCATTCCAAGCCGATAGCAACGTTCAGATCGGAGTAGGTGCCAATATCAAACCCGCGTGCTACGTCGAGGCTGATACCTTGGTCTGTCTGAGCGTAAGAGCCTGGGTTAAATTCGGTAGGTGTATCGGGGCCGAGTGACGCGTTAACGGTATTTTTAATGAAGAAGTCCACTTTGTTGTGGCCGTAGCTATAGCTAAGATCCCAGTTCCAGCCAGCCGCTTCTACACTTTTAATGCCTACGACCAACGATTGGTCTTCCGCTTCACCGCCAAAACGAGGTGTAAAGCCAGCGGGAAACACTTCATTCATTACAAAGCAGTTCGGGTTGGCCATTACGTCATTCAGTCCGGCCAGATTTGCTGTTCCATCTTCATTGTATACGCGCAGTGATGTTGGGCAGTTACCAGACATGTCCTCAGTTAGGTCTGCCACAAGGCGTACAAGGTATTCATCTCCAGAATTTTTAATTTCATCAGGGTCAACTTCGGAAGCATATACCCCGCTACGTGTGTTGGGGTTTCTATAATAGAAACCTCCTTCCACTTCCTTGGAAGCGTAGTTACCAAATGCATAAGCGCTAATGCCGGAAGTTAATTCAATACCGGAATTGAAGAAAAATTTTAAATCATCTTTAATTTCTGGTTGACCCCAAATTTGTGCGGGGTCTTCCACACCCTCTATACCATAGTCGATCAATTCAAGTGCATCGTACCGTTGTACGCTTCGGTCTGTTGCGTCAGTGCTTCCATATTCAAGGCTTAAGTTAAGAAAGCCGTTTTCAGTTAAAGGTAGGCCGACATTACCTGCGATGGTAAATTGCTGGCCGTCACCTTCATAGAATTCGCCGGTTTTTAACTCTATGCTGCCGCCGGAGTTGTCGTCTTTTAACAGGAAGTTCATTACACCCGCAATAGCATCAGAACCATATTGTGCTGCAGCACCATCACGAAGTACTTCTACCTGTCTTAATGCGATGGCAGGAATTGGAGCAATATCCGGACCTTGTGCGCCATCAGATACGCCATTGCCAAGCCAGTAAATTACCGCGGCTCTGTGTCGGCGCTTGCCATTCACCAATACCAGAGTGTGGTCTGGAGCCAGGCCACGCAGGTTAGCTGGTCTTACAATAGTGGCAGCATCCGAAATTGGCTGTGTATTAACGTTGTAAGAAGGAACCACGTTACGTAGGAGGTTACTCAGGTCGGTGTCACCCTGGTTTACAAAATCATCGCCGCTAACCACATCTACAGGCACAGAAGAATCGAAAACCGAGCGAGCCTGGGCACGAGTACCCGTAATGACCAGTTCTTCTACTTGTTGATTCTGTGCGACTGTGATGGAGCTGACAGAGAGCGCAGCAACCGCTGCGGACAGCGGCATCAGTTTGAGACTTGGTTTTTTGATCATGCAAATTTCCTTAATGTTTCGGTCTTAGAGTTATAAGTTAATAATACGCGACTGTTGTAATGGTTTTGTATTCGCGACTGATGAACGAAGCCATGTTAGAAAATACCATGGAGGTACATTGACTAACCTGGGCCGCCGAGTGTTGCTTTTTTAAAAATTTGAAGTTGCTTGAATTCAATTGCAATTGCTTTTTCCGAGGAGAGTAATCGGAGTTAAGCGCCATAGAAATTATACGTAGATTATTAAGGCTATAACGTACATCAAGTGTTTTACATCAAGCAATAAGTTCAAACAATTAATTTAAAATAAATGCCGTTTTTTTAAAAGTTGTGTTCTATTTTGGTTCGAGAGGTTTATTTTGGGGCGCTCAATTTTAAAAACATTCTCTATAGTAGAATGAATTCCATTGATGCAGACTTTTGCTGGTCTGTCTACTAAAAGTGGTCAAAATAAATGTGAAGATAAGTTAAAGCGTGGATTTCTATAAACACTCCATTCCTTCCTTGCGTCGAATGTTAATTTTTAGTGAGCCACTTTATAATTAGTTGACTGTGGAAAATTTAACTAAACGCTATATGGCTCGTAGCTTTAAATGTGCGGTTGAAATATTGGACGAAGAGTTAATTGACAAACTCTGATGCTTTGGGTAGGGGTTCTTAAGATCCAGCTTACAATAGATAATGCTCTTAAAGCCGTGCACTTAATATAACACTGAAATCCCTGTTTTCTAGCGTCTGCATTGAACCACTCAAAGTGGAGAAGGGGTAAATCGGCACGCAGGTATCACACGGATTGATTGCTGAATGAGGCTCAATGGTTTTAAGCGAATAAAATAAGTCTTAAAGCTTAAGTGTAAGGCCAAGATCCAAGCGCTAAAGTTTATGATCAATGGCAATATGCGCTAAGGAATGCTAGATAAAAAGCTAAAGAAAAAAGCTCGAGCTTTTATCAGGTGCAAGCGAGTCTATTTACATTTTTGCGCCTGTGGTTTAGGTGTTAATACATTATTGTCTCTTTCCTTTCTTTGCTGATAAATAATTGCCGTTCGATGCGTTAATAATGAGTCAGTTGTTTTTGGTAGATGTTTTTCTAATAAAATTGGTCTATTGATATATCGTTTTAATTGGAATATTCACCGCACATGTTGGTGGTAGCCAGGTTGTGCCCCTTGCTCCAACTGTTCTCCGTGGCTAGCTTTTTCTTAGCAGGCTTCACGAGGCGGCAGCTCTTCTATGTTGTTGTCGGCGGTTTGTTGACTCCTGCAAAAGTTATCCGTGACGGTTTGAGATAAACCCTCGTGCACGGCTTTGAGACGGTATTTTCCTCAGTCCAGTGCAGCAAAAAAGCAATTTTTAAGCATCGATCAGCGATAGAAATCGTAGTATAATTGTACAACTTCTGAACGCAGAGTCCTTTCCCTGCTTAGGCTTTTATTTCGTTAAATCCTTTTTCTATTAAAACTAACGTCCAGTTGCCGTAGTGATGCTCAATCTTTTTTAAAGTTGCATATTTCCAAATCTATTTCTTCGCTGTTTGTATAAAGGAATAACGTTGAGCTCATCACTACTATTGAGTCCAACAACTAAGGTTTGGATGGGGTTATTTTTGTTTCCTGGTCATTCTTAATTGAATAAGTGAGGCAATAAAGTGAGGTGGAATAGGGTGTTTTGGCGGGTGCTTGTCTGTCTCGCCCTTGGTGGCTTAATGTTAACGGTGAATGCCGATGAAGAGCTTCAATCTGGTTCACAGATAGTTTCCAGTGTCGAAATTTCCCCAGAGAAATTAACCTTGTACGTTGGACATTTTGTTCACGTAATTGCAATAGTCAAAGACCAGCATGGAAGCCTGGTGTTGGGAAAACCTGTGGTCTGGTCGAGTGCTGATCCAGATAAAGTAACCGTTTCGAACGAGGGCTTTGTGGTTGTCAATGCTGAAGTGACCACTCGATTAACGGCGACGGTGGACGGAAAGTCTGCCAGTATAACCGTGACGGTTGTGCCTTCGCCGGAACTGGTGGAGGCTGGGTGATGTAGGGCTCGTGTGCAGACGCTGTATCATCATTCTCTTTTTTTACTTTCTTTCTAGCTCTCTCTTCTTAGCTCTCATCTCTTTATTCTCGTTTGTCATTTTCTGTCCCGATGGGGAAAGATGAAGATGATGGGTTTTTACAGTCCTCATGTTTCTGTTTGCGTATGAAACAACATTTGGACTTGTTACACTTCTGTTGAAGCTAATTGAGTGAGAAAAATGACCCTTGAAGTGATTGGAGTGGGTTTCGGTCGTACCGGTACCATGTCTTTAAAAGTAGCATTAGAGCAATTAGGGTATGGACCTTGTTACCATATGATGGACGTGATGCAGGGCCCGTCTAAGATTGCGGATAGCTGGTTGCGTGTTTTGCATGGAGAACCTCCTGAGTGGGAAAAAATATTTCATGGATATCGTGCCTCTGTGGATTGGCCCGCGTTATATTTTTTGCCCGAATTGTTAGAAAAATATCCGGGTATCAAGGTAGTTCTCACGGAGCGCGATGCTGAATCCTGGTATCAAAGTGCCGCTGGTACTATTTTCCGGGCGATTCAAACTCGCCAGGGAAATTGGGTGCCAAAACAACAGCAATTAGCCCTGGAGCTCATTATTGAAAAAACCTTTCACAATAAGGCTGATGATAAAAAAACCGCCAAAGAGATTTATGAGGCGCATATCTGCTGGGTGAAAAGCACAGTCCCGGCTAAGCAGCTCATATGTTTTAATGTCAGAGATGGCTGGCCCTCTTTGTGCCAGTCCCTAAACAAGCCTGTTCCCTTAAATGCCTTTCCTCAGTTAAATACCTCGTCGGATTTTAATGCGACATTTGATGAGGTTGTACTTTGATGTCCGCTAAAACGATGTAAGCGATAGCGTGATGCCGTGAAAATCGCTCAAAATGACCGCTAAAACCTATTCTCGGTGTTAATGTCATTCAGTTTTTGCAACTTTGGTTGAGTAAGGTAAACTACGCCACTTGTAAAAGTTACCCGTGATGGACCGATGCGGAATACTATAATAAAGATCTGGTTATACCTCTTGGTGGATCTCGTCCAGAATCTGGTGTAAGTGCTGAACTTTTGTTCGAATGCGCTCAAGTGTAAGGCGGTTTACGCTGATATGTGGCACATGCCAAGACCAGGATAATGTAGGTACTTTTATTACTTTGCTTTTACTGTTGCTTTTACTTTTTTCTTTTTAATATTTTTTCATAACTATAAGAAAAACATCGTGAGAATTATTGAAGCTAATGCGGAATGGTTGTATAGGAAATGAACGATATTAGTTTCGGCATTAAAAAGTGGCAGGCATGCACGTCCTATTTTGACCAGCTTCCCGATCAACACATCGATGTCCCTAATGGTGCCTTGCATATTGCGCAAGATTTGTCATTGCAGCCAAGCTCGATCAAACCCATGCTGCGTCGTCGCCTGTCTCCATTGGGTAAATTTACCTTATGGTGTGCAGATCAGGTGCTAGCGACCGAAGATGGTGATGAGCGCGCGCGTCGTTCATCGATGCCGTGTGTGTTTGCCTCTCAGCACGGTGAAGTGGGAAGAACCACCGATATTCTGGATCTCTATGCGCAAGAGCAGGGTGTTTCACCGACGGCATTTAGCCTTTCTGTGCACAATGCCATTGCAGGCATATATTCCATTGCCAACGGTTTAAAAGGCAACATTTTAGCCACGGCTGCCGGGGATTTAACCTTGCCGATGGGGCTGCTAGAGGCGGCTTCTTTGTTGAAAAGCGATGTTTATGACGAAGTGTTATGCGTGATATACGACCAAAACATTCCAGACAAGCTAAAAACCGGGCCAGTTGCGCCAGATTTTGATTTTGCCATTGCGCTATTACTGGATAAAACCAGCCCATTGCAACTACGTTTTTCCTCGACTGACGATAAAAATGATAGCAAGGAGCAAGAACATCCTTTTCTGCCTTTTACTCGACTACTATTAAGTTCAACAACCGAAATTCAAGTACTGAACTTTCGGCATTGGCGAGTTGAAAAGCACTTGGGGTAAGTATGTTAAGAAGGATGAATTACGTTTGGCGTTTATTTGCGACGACCTTTGGTTACATAGTCTTTGGCTTAGGTGGGCTCATCGCTACAGTTATTTGTGCGTTGTGCATATTGGTGATTCGCAACCCTCTGCGTCGTCAGAAAGTTGTTAAGCGATTGATACATTTGTGTTTTAAATTGTTTGTTAATTTGATGGATTTTCTCCGTGTTTTGTCCTTTGAGATAGAGGGGAAAGCGCTATTAAAAGAACCTGGGCGGGTTATTCTTGCCAACCATCCTTCGTTGCTGGATGTGGTATTCCTTATATCTTGTGTGCCACAAGCGGATTGTGTGGTAAAAAGCCGCCTTTTGCGAAATCCCTTTATGTGTTGGGTGATGTTGGCTGCAGGTTATATTGCAAATGATCAGCCGCAAACGGTAGTGGAAAAGGCAGCGGAGTCGCTGCAAAAAGGAAATAGTCTGATCGTTTTCCCTGAAGGTACGCGAACTAAAGTGGGCAATACAATGACGATGCAGCGTGGGGCGGCAAATATCGCCATACGTGTCGGTAAAAATATTACGCCCGTCGTAATTACATGTAAGCCATCAACTTTAACGAAAGAAAATAACTGGTACGAAATTCCGTCCAGGCGCTTTCATGTTTCACTAATGGTAAAAGATGAAATTGATATACAACCTTTTTCATCCAGCCCGCCATCGGTGGGCGCGCGCGATTTAACACAGTATTTATTAACTTATTTTAGTCAGGAGTTGGCGAACGCATGAGCGATTTGGACCACCAAATAAAACAATTAATCATCACTACGTTGGATTTAGAAGATATATCGGTGGATGATATAGATAGTGAAGAAGCCCTGTTCGTTGAGGGCTTAGGGCTGGACTCCATTGATGCGTTAGAGTTGGGCCTTGCGCTACAGCGAGAGTTTGGCGTGAAGATGGATGCGGATTCGCAGGAGACAAAGAAATACTTTGCCAATGTTAATTCGCTGGTGAAATTGGTTGAGTCACAAAGAGCGTAAGGAAGATTGTTATGGCAGATAAAAAAGAAGTTTACGATCATATCGTAAGTGTTATTGCCGATTTGTTTCAGGTGGAGCCTGAGAGCATCAAGCCGGACTCTAACCTCTATGAAGATCTTGATATCGATAGCATTGACGCAGTTGATCTGGTGGTTGAGCTAAAAAAGTGGACGGGTAAAAAAATACAACCCGATGATTTTAAAGCGGTTCGTACCGTGCAAGATGTTGCTGACGCAGTTGCTGAACTGTTGCAGGAATAATTCAGGCTCGTGAAGTATTTCGTAAAGGGCATATTGATCATTGCGACCATCGTGTACCCCTTTCTTGTGTTTTTTGGGGCTAAGCATTGGGGGGCACATTTTTTTCAATATGCGCTGATATTTCTCGCCGTTTTCTATTTTATCTCGGCTCGAACTGGCAATGCGCTTTCCTGGGTCTGGGTTGGCGTGTGCTTGGTTTTGTGCGGCTGGTTGCTTGTCAGTGGTGATATGTTGCCTGCGAAACTTTATCCTGTTGCCATTAGTATAGGGCTGGGAACGGTATTTGTTTGGAGTTTGTTTTATCCGCCCACCGTTATTGAGCGAATTGCAAGATTGCAAGACCCAGATTTACCCGAGGCGGGAGTGGTGTATACCAGGCAGGTCACTAAGGTTTGGATCGCATTTTTTTGTGTAAATGCAATCGCTTCCGCATCCACCAGTTTGTTTTTCTCAAATGAAATATGGTTGTTGTATAACGGTTTTATTTCCTATTTGTTGATGGGCCTCCTATTTGTTGGCGAGTGGCTGGTTCGACAAAACGTTCAAAAGAAGATGAAGGACGGTTCCAATTAAATTGGAAGATAATATGACAACTTTAACACCGTTAACTCATCTGATGTCCAGTCGGTCTGATTCGTCGCTGGCTATCGCCTATCAGCAAAACTCTACGCTTCTTACCCGTCAGCACTTTGCCGGTCAGGTTAAGGCGTGGTATGAGGTGTTTAGCCAGTCGGAAGTCAGTTGCTGGGGCGTGTATACCCGAGACTCCTATCTATTTGCCACGATTCTTGTTGCCCTGTGGTACGCAAAAAAAGAAGTCATACTGCTTGGCGATAATCTGTCTCAATCCATTGTCAATGTGGCGGATTATGCTGAAGGTCTGGTAGGAGAGTTTTCTCCAGATGATCTGGGCAAAAGTCACTACAAAGGAAAATATCTGGAAGCTGTTCATTTCCCCGAAACCGACAGTGTCTTTGTGTGCGAAGATGCATTGGATGAGAGTGCTGTCGCCATGAGCGTTTTTACCTCTGGTAGCACGGGCGAACCTAAAAAGATTGCGATCAGATTTTATCAGTTGATCAACGAAATTGAATCTCATGAAGCGCGTTGGGGAGGAGAGCTGGCTCAAGCCCCTGTCGCTGCCACCGTAAGTCATCAGCATTTATATGGCTTAATCTTTAAAGTATTGTGGCCTTTGAGTGCTGGACGAGCATTTATCAATCACAATATAAGTGTGGTGGAGGAGTTAAGTATACTGGCGAAGTATCATTCTCGTTTAACGGTAGTTACGACACCCAGTCACTTATCTCGACTGCCTGATACTATTGACTGGTCTGACCTTGAAGGGACTTGGTCAAAAGTATTCAGTTCGGCTGCGCCGTTAAGTTTAGCGGCCAGTCAGGAAGCAAGGCAAAAATTCAAGTGCGATGTAACAGAAATTTATGGTAGCTCGGAAACGGGTGGTATTGCATGGCGCCAGCAAACCGCTGCGACCGGTAGCGCCTGGCAGAGATTTAGTGAAGTGCAGATTGCTCAGGATGAAAAAAGCGGAGTACTAAAATTGTCTTCGCGCTTTATGACGAGTAGCAAATGGTACACCACAGCAGATATTGTAACTTTGCTCTCGCCCGATAGCTTTACACTGCAGGGGCGCATCGATCGAATTGCAAAAGTAGAAGGTAAGCGCGTGTCACTCACGGCAATCGAGCAAACACTCGAAGCTTCAGCTTGGGTTCAGCAGGCCCGTGTTATTACCTTTGAGGACAACCGTGTTCAAACCGGGGCGGTTGTAATACTGAGTGTAAAAGGTGGCCAGGCGTTGTTGGAGCAAGGGCGGAAATTTCTGGTAGTAACGCTAAAAAAGTTGCTGTCAGAGAGTTTTGAAACCGTTGTACTTCCTCGAAAGTGGCGTTTTGTAGATGAATTTCCGGCGGATATGCAAGGGAAAGTGACGCGTCAGAAAATGTTGCAATTATTCATCGACGAATAATTCCTCAGGCTTTTTCTATAACAAGGTTTAAAGGTAAAAGAGTCAATGTCCCGATCGAGGCCAATTGTACAGGCACAAGAAAAGCTGGGTGAAAGTGAGACGAAGCTCTGGCTGAATATTTCCGATGATTTAAGCTGCCTTTCAGGTCATTTCCCAGGTAATCCCGTTGTGCCCGGTGTTGCGCAGGTCCACTGGGCAGAGAGCTTCGCTCGAGAGAACTTTAACCACACCATGCCGGAAATCGGCAGTTTTTCCGGTTTAGAGGTGATTAAGTTTCAAAATATTATTCTTCCCGGCTTGATCATCGCGTTGAATTTGAAATTTAACCAAGAGAAAAACAAATTGTATTTTTCCTATGTTGATGAGGATAAAACCTATTCCAACGGTCGAATAGCCTACACGTAGTCGCGCATTGACATGAGACTTGGGTGTTCGCGAAACTTTCGCCCAGCCTTCTCGCAACCAAAAGTGTACTGCAAAGGCGGACCGAGTGGTGAAAGTGGCTTAGGTCAAAAGTGGCTTAGTTCAAAAGTAGCGTAGGTTAAAAGCGGCGTAGGTCAAACGTGATTAATACTAAAATGAACTTTAAAGAAAATGGTAAAGGTAAGCATGCAGTATAAACCCTGCGTTTTAATCCCGGTTTACAATCATCCGACAACCGTCAAACCGCTGTTGCAAGCTATCTCCCTGTATGCCTTGCCTGTGGTGCTGGTGGACGATGGTTCTGAAGAGTCTTGCCGAATCGTTTTGCAGGACCTGGCCAGAGAGTTTGAATCGGTACACCTTTTAGTGCTAAAGCAAAACCGAGGTAAGGGTGGGGCCGTAAAAGCCGGGCTGCAGGAAGCGCAAAGACTCGGTTTTAGTCATGCGGTGCAAATCGATGCAGATGGACAACATAAGGTCGAGGATATCCCCGATTTTATTCAACATTCCCAACGAAACCCCACGGTCTTAATTGCCGGAAAACCGATTTATGATGAATCCATTCCTAAAAATCGACTTTATGGTCGCTATCTGACGCATGTCTGGGTTTGGATTAATACGCTCTCGTTCCAAATTGAAGATTCCATGTGCGGCTTTCGTGTTTACCCAACAGAGTATTCATGCCAGTTAATAGATAAAGTATTTCTGGGTGAAAGAATGGATTTTGATACGGAGTTTCTCGTACGTTGGTGGTGGGCTGGCGGACACATCGAGCAGAGAGGCACCTCAGTAACTTATCCGCAGGACGGCATTTCACATTTTAATAAGTTACAAGATAACTGGTTAATTTCTAAAATGCATACACGCTTATTCTTTGGTATGTTGCTACGGTTGCCAAAATTAATCTTTCGGTCTCCTGGAAAAGAGCAGTGGAAATATGGCTGAAGATTCGAGTGTCAATAAACACTGGTCCGAAATTAATGAAAAAGGTGCGATTTTGGGAATGCGCATTATGTTCATTATTTATAAATACTTGGGCCGCTTTCCGTTTTATATCGCTTTGCTACCAGTAATTGGGTATTTTTTTCTAACCAACCGGGCTGCAAGAAATGCATCAATGGATTACATTTCGCGAGTGAAGCGAGCTGGGGTAGAGGTCGGTTCTGGTCCCGCGTTATGGCTCAGCTATCGACAGTTTTATAGTTTTGGTTGCAGTCTTGTGGATAAGCTGGCGGTCTGGAGCGGCAGAATAACGTTACAGGATCTGCATTTTTATGGTTACGAAATATTTGAGCAATACCATCGGCAAAATATTGGCACCGTTATCATAGGGTCGCATCTTGGCAATATAGAAGTGTGCCGAGCATTGGCAAATCAAAAAGGTGCGCTCAGAATAAATGTGTTGGTACACACCAAACACGCAGAAAAATTTAATGCCATGCTGAAAGATGTCGCTGGTGACAGTGATGTGAACTTGATTCAGGTTACTGATATTGGACCTGCAACAGCCATGATGTTAAATGAAAAAATTATGCAGGGTGAGCATGTGGTGATTGCCGGCGATAGAACGCCTGTAAATGGTAAAAATACCTGTGTGGCAGAGTTTTTTGGAGAGAATGCACATTTCCCTCGTGGACCATTGATTCTCGCTTCAATTTTGAAGTGCCCGGTGTTTACGATGTTTTGTTTGCGTGAAGGCACTAAGTATGGTTTTTACGTGGAAAAACTTTTTGACAAAGTTGAGCTTCCTCGTAAACAACGGGAAACAGAATTAGAGTCTTACATCTCTGGTTACGCTAAACAATTACAAAAGTATTGTGGCAAAGCACCTCTGCAATGGTACAACTTTTATCCTTTTTGGAATGACTTAAACGCAAGACGCATGTTAGATGAGCAATAAAAAAATGATTACTGTAGATAACACCCCATTAACCATTGAAGATATCGTGGCTATTGCCAAACAGCAGGTTGACGTAAGTTTGTCTGAAACAGAAACGTATAAGCGCGATATAGAACAGGGGGCTGAATTTATTCAAAAGCTTCTGAAGGAAGAAGGGGTGGTTTACGGAGTGACCACAGGGTACGGAGACTCATGTACAACATCTATTCCTTTAAACCTGGTCGATGAACTTCCACAGCATTTGTATACATTTCACGGTTGTGGGCTCGGTGAGAATTTGAATGTTGAGCAGGGACGAGCTGTGCTGATAAGTCGTCTGGTCTCATTGGCAAAAGGGTTTTCCGGTGTCAGCTATGGGCTGTTGAATCAATTGGTACTCTTGTTACAGCATAATATTGTGCCCGTCATTCCTCAGGAAGGGTCTGTAGGTGCTAGCGGTGATTTAACCCCTTTATCCTATGTTGCTGCTGTTTTATGTGGCGAGCGGGAAGTTTTTTATCAGGGAGAGAGACGGTCCACCGCGGAAGTTTTTAGCGCATTGGGAATCAGCCCGCTGCGCTTAAAGCCTAAAGAAGGTTTGGCCATAATGAATGGAACTGCTGTGATGACCGGCTTGGCTTGCCTGGCATTTAAGCGTGCTGAATATCTGGCGAAACTATCAACACGGATAACATCGATGATGACCATTGCCTTGAAAGGGAATGCGCATCATTTTGATGAAATCCTATTTAGTGTAAAACCTCATCCAGGCCAGCAACAAGTTGCCAGCTGGTTGCGAGAAGATTTGCACGCGGGCGAGCCACCTCGCAACCCCAATCGATTGCAGGACCGTTATTCACTCCGGTGTGCGCCACATGTCATTGGTGTGCTACAGGACTCTTTGACATGGACCCGAGGGTTTATCGAAAACGAACTTAACAGCGCGAATGATAATCCTATTATTGATGGCGAAGGTGAACACGTGCTGCATGGCGGGCATTTTTATGGTGGACATATTGCGTTTGCTATGGACGGCTTAAAAACCGCTGTCGCTAACATTGCCGATTTAATCGATCGGCAATTTGCTCAGTTGGCGGATACCAAATTTAACCACGGTTTACCGGCAAATGTTTCCGGTGCAAGTGCGCCTAGAGCCAATATCAATCATGGTTTAAAAGCCGTTCAAATTGGTGCTTCCGCCTGGACTGCGGAGGCATTAAAAAATACGATGCCAGCCAGTGTTTTTTCGCGTTCGACCGAATGTCACAACCAGGACAAGGTCAGTATGGGAACCATCGCAGCGCGCGATTGTTTAAGAGTGTTAACCTTGACCGAACAAGTAGTTGCTGCAGGATTGTTGGCATGTAGCCAGGGTGTGGAGCTGCGGATTTTACAGAATGAATGTTCCTCTGAACAATTGTCACCGGACATTTTGGCTACGATCGAAAAAGTAAGAGAGTACAGTGCGTTTTTGCAAGAAGATCGTGCACTGGAACAGGATTTAAGAGGCTTGATATCCGCAATAAATGATGAAGCCTGGCCGTTATACGAATAATGCATACTCGTCTGAAGATTCAATCAGTTTTGAATAAAAGGTAAATGTAGGTGAATATGATCGAAGTTGAAGCAAGCGTTGAAGTGCCTTTTCACGATGTGGATCAAATGGGTGTCGTTTGGCACGGTTACTACGCGAAGTATCTGGAGATCGGGCGTTGCGTACTTTTAGATAAAATCGGATATAACTATCCCCAAATGGTGGAGTCCGGTTACAGTTGGCCAATTATTGATATGCATATTCGGTATCCCAAGCCAGCACGTTTTCAGCAAAAGTTAACCGTGAAGACGCGTTTAGTCGAATGGGAGAATCGGTTGAAGATCGATTATCTAATTGTGGATCAGCAAACCGGACAGCGATTAACAAAAGCCCATACTGTTCAGGTTGCGGTGGATATGGAAAGCCAGGAAATGTGCTTTGAATCTCCGGCGTGTTTTGTCGAAAAAGTGCAGCGCGAGTTGCAAGCTTAAATCATCACTGAAGTGCGAAATTAAAAACATGCGATTTTCATTGGTTTTTACAGGTGTTTTAAAGTGCTTAATTCTGGTTGCAGGTGTTGTTTGGGTGTCGACACTGTATGCCGATGACGCTGAGCCAGACCAAAGTGGGCATACTTTTTCGGGCGCTTCATCAAATGACGCTTCGATACAGAGTACTTTAAGCCAGAGCGCTGCATCAACCAGCTCTGCAACAACCACCAATATTCAGACATTCCTGAAAAAAAACGAAGCGTTACAAGGTCGGTTTGAGCAGACCAAATCCCTTAGTGGTATGCCTTTTCCGTTAAAATCCAGTGGTGTATTTAGAATTGCAAACGCCAATTATTTGTTGTGGGATATCAAAACCCCTATTCAAAGTCGCATGGAAATTAATGTAGAGATGGGAACCTTTCTTGTCGATGGCAAAAAAATGGATGCGGCCGCTGAGCAAAATGCAGCAACGAATGTTATCGGGGAAATAATAGTGGCTTTGTTTACCAGTGACTGGGAAACACTACAACAATATTTTGTACTTCAAAGTGAAGCAAACACAGCCCCAGAAAACACAGCGCCAACTGAAACTGGCACCTGGCATATGGTACTTACCCCGAAAAGCGAAGCGTTGTTGCAAGTAATTCAACGAGTGGATATTGCGGGTGAGCGCTTTATTGAAAAAGTGAAACTTCTTGATCAGCAATCAGATGTTACACAGATTGAGTTTTTTGATGTCCAGCCGATACGTACTGATGGGCAGCATCCTGCAGCAGTTGAAAAACCTTGATGAATAAAATCGTACAGTGCTTGGAGCAATTTCGAGGTGGCCTGGCGTGTCTGTGGTTATTGGTTATTCTTGCTGCGATTACATTGGTTGTAAATCATTTAATTATCAGCGACGTTGATCGTTTTGAAAGTAATATCCTCAGGTTATTGCCAGAGGAGCACCGTTTTCCTTTACAGGAAGTGGTTGAAAGTAAAACAAGTGAAACGCTTAGCAATAGTATTTTGTACTTGGTGGAAGTTGGGTCAGACGAATACGAGACCAGATACAGCGAGTTTGTTCAGAAATTGTTGGACCGACAACGTGAGTTTGATCTTACCGTTAGCACGTCGGTCGATGCTAGAAAATCCCATGATCTCTTAGTGCAAACGCTAAGCGAGTATCGCTATAACCTACTGACAAATGCACAAGAGAAGCAGCTAAAAGGTATTGGCTTGATTGGTCGTCCGCAGGATGTTGGGCATTCCGGTTCAATGCCTAACAATGCGATAAATGGTTTGATTGATCACACCATACAAGATCTTTTTAGTCCTGTACCATTAAAGCGAGAGCTTGGCTTTAATGAAGATCCTTTTGCGTTATTCAGTCAGTGGGTAATCAATCGATTTGCATCTGATGGTGTAGGCGAAAATCTAGCACTCAAGCAAAAAGGAATGACTTATCAATTTGAAGGGCATTATTATCGCCTGGTGTGGCTAAAATTTACCGGTGATGTTTTTTCAGGTGAGCGTCGAAAGCAGCTATTGGCATTTTTGCAGGAACTTGAAAGTCCGCTACATATGACGGGGCAGGGCTTGTTACGTGCCGGATTAGTGTTTCATGCCGCAGCTGGTGAAGCTCAAGCCAGGAGGGAAATGTCTACGATTGGCTTTGGCTCTTTATTGGCGGTGCTGTTGTTATTTATTTTGACGTATCGTTCCTTTGTTCCGCTAGTGCTAACCTTGTTGGCCATTTCAGTGGGATGTCTTTGCGCTCTGGCTTTTTGTCTGTTGTTGTTTGAGCGTGTTCATTTGGTGACGCTGGCGTTTGGAGCGAGTTTGATAGGCGTTTCTGTAGATTATTGCTTTCACTTTTTCAGCGCCAGACAACGTTACATTAGTTCAAAGATTGCGATTAACCGTATAACACCCGCCATATGTATCGGTCTGGTTTCCAGTGTATTGGCTTACGGGGCACAATGGTTGACGCCTTTTCCCGGCTTGCGGCAAATGGCGTTGTTTTCTGTCGTCGGTTTACTGGCAGTGTGGTTAACCGTTGTGTTGCTGTTGCCGTTGGTTTTATCGAAAGGTCTAGGTCAGTTCCGGTTGGCTTCAGGCAGAGAAGATACCCCCTCTCTGATTCCTACATTTTTCAGACTATTGGCTAATAGAGATTTAGCGAAGAACCTGATGGTGATAAGTACGATAACGGTGTTTTGCCTGGCGGTATTAACATTTAAGGATATTCAGTTTGAAGATGATATCCGATTATTAAATACGTCTCCTAAATCTCTCATACAGCAAGAGCAAAAGGTTCGAACAATTACGGGAAATAGATCGACGGGGCAATATTTTGTTGTACACGCAGAGGATCAGCAGAACCTGCTGAGTGCAGAAAAAGCTTTGTGTACGGCACTTGACCAGCTGCGGCAAGACGAGGCGTTAAGTGCTTTTTACTGTATTTCAGCGTTGGTGCCGACAGTGCAGGAGCAACGAGACAATTATCTGCTTCAGCAGCTGGCTATTTATGGAGCGCGCACGAAGCCAAATAAAAACGAATCCACGTCGATATCAGAAGAGCTTAATGACGTATCCGCTTTATCGGTGCTCAGTGATCGCTTAGAGCTGGACGCATCCGTTATTGAAAATATTCGACAAACCTTTGATGCTGCTGAACATACAGTGCTGGCGCTAGACGATATCGCTGTGGATTTAAAAAATTCAGCATTCGATAATCTTTATCTTGGCAAATTGCAGGACTCAGAGCATACGGCGTTTGTCTCTGTGGTGAGGCTGGAGGGCGTGCAATCATCAAATATTCTGAGCCAACTTCCGCAACAGCTGGGGATTCAACAACAAAGTTTCTATGTGGATAAAGTGAGTTTTATTTCAACTTTACTAAAGAAATATCGTCAGGAAATGATTTTTGTCGCAACCTTCGCCTATTTAATGGTGATAGGAATGCTGTGTGTTCGCTATGGCATGAATGCTTTTATGGTGCTTGCGCCTGTCGTACTGGGGTCTGTCTCGGTATTAGGTCTGATGGCGATATTAAGTATTCCGTTAAATCTGTTTTCTGTTTTAGGATTCATGCTGTTGCTCGGTGTCGGGCTTGATATCGGTATATTTCTTCAGGAAAGTCATGCACAGGGGCATGCGCTGCAAGCCGTGACGCTTTCGTCGATTACTACGGTGTTTGCCTTTGGGCTTTTGTCTCTAAGCCAAACGCCAGTTTTGTACAGTTTTGGAATAGTGGTTTTACCCGGCATTCTCATAACCTGGCTCTTGGCCTGGCTTTTATTTTCAGCCCGCTCAGACTCACATGACGCCACAGCTGTAGGCCCCTAAAATTACTGTGACATCTTGGCAATATGTTGAACAAACTTAAGTGAATATCAAGAAAAATTAAAAGAACTTTGAAAAACATTGAAAGGAATTGAAAAGAATTGAAAGGAAATAAAAGATCCTTGGATATCCTAGAAAAAACCCAGGAAAACTGAAATAGCTTGGAAAAACTGAAATAACTTGGAAAAACTGAAAGAACCTTTGGATAATTTATGAATAACAAAAATATAAGTGCTTTGGAAGCCAAAAATGAAGCCCAGAAAATTGCTTTTTCTCCAGTACTTTTTCAAGTGGTGCATTGTTTGCTGAAATTTGGTGTACTGGAAAAAATAGCGGAAAACAAAGGTGGTTTGAGCCTTGATGAATTAAAAAATGCAACAGCGGTAAGTGAATATGGCTTAAAAGTATTGTTGGAAATGGCCCTGTGTGCCGATGTTGTTGTGCTGGAAGAAGAGAAATATCAGATTACAAAAATCGCGCATTTCTTACTTCACGATAAAATGACAAAAGCAAATTTTAACTTTATTCAGGATGTCTGTTACAAGGGCTTGTTTCATCTGGATGCCTGCATTGAACAAGGGAAGCCTGTTGGTCTTAAAGAGCTTGGGCAATGGGATACGATTTATGAAGGCTTATCATTATTGCCAGATCAAGCAAAGCAATCCTGGTTTGAGTTCGATCACTTTTATTCGGATGATTCTTTCCCGATGGCGCTGGAAATTGTCTTTCGCACGAACCCTCAAACGATTGTCGATATCGGTGGCAACACCGGAAAATGGGCGTTGAAATGTTGTGAAAAGTCAACTGAAGTCAATGTCACTATCCTTGATCTACCCGTGCAGTTGAAAGTTGCGAGGGAGAACATTGAACAGGCTGGAAAGCTTGCGCAAGTTAATTTTCAGGCCGTGAACGTATTGCAGCAGGATTTTTCTGTGCCGCAGACTGACGTGATTTGGTTAAGTCAATTCTTGGATTGTTTTTCTCCCGATGAAATAGTACATATCCTGGCGATTATCGCTAAACAAATTTCACCGGCTACCCAGATATATATAATGGAAACCTTCTGGGACAACCAAAGATTTCCTGCTGCCTCTTATTCTATTGCCGCAACTTCTGTGTATTTTACCGCAATGGCGAATGGGAATAGTAAGATGTATGGCTTTGAAGAAATGGTCGCTCTGGTACAAAAAGCGGGCTTACAAGTGAGTCATGTTCACCGCGATGTTGGCATCTCTCATACGATTTTACAGTGCCAGTTGCCTTGATTGACATGCTTAGATATTTTAGGCCAATGCGAGCGTTGATATGGGTGGCGGTCCTCTTCAGTACAGTGTCGTGTGCCTGGCTGCGTGGACAGAATCATGGCTTGCCAATTGTGAAACATGCTAATGGTATGCGTGAGATCTATGTTGTACAGACGGTTGAGGTGGTACAAAACGGAACGTCACAATCGTCTGCAAAAAACAGTGTCGACTCTCTACCCCAAACGCAGCAGTTTATGACACTCACTACGATCAAAGATGGACAGTTCTTGATTGTTGGCGTGAGTGCACTCGGACAGCGGTTGTTTAGTCTGCAATCTGTCGCCGGGGAGGTTAAGGTCGAAAAATCGGACATGCTGCCAGACGATGTACCCCTGTTACAGTTGCTGGGGTTTATACAATTTGTGTTTTGGCCTGAAGCGTTACAAGCAGCTCAGTACGTGGAACCCTGGCACCTGCGGAAAGAGTCCGGCGTCCGCCAATTGTTATACAGTAAAACAGCGATGGTACAGGCGAATTTTTCATCGGAATCGCCACAATGGAATGATACCATTGCCTTAACCTATCCAAACGCAGGTTTGACAATAACCATAAAACCGATAGAGGTGAAATTCTTGTGATAAAACACAAACCTTTTTACCTGCATAAGCCCGGGATGGTGTGCTCTTTAGGAAAAACAACAGAGCAAATTGCCAGCGAACTGTTTTCCGCAGATAAGAATTTTTTAGTAACCAGCGAACGATACTCTCCTGGTAAATCTGTTCCCCTGGGCATGGTAGATGATCCGTTGCCCGAAATTGAATCTGCGGATAACAAGCTCCACAGTCGCAACAATCAAATTATTTTAGCGGCTTTGGCGCAGATCCAAGCCCAAATAGACCGACATTTGAGTGTCTTTCCCGCGCATCGAATTGGCGTTGTGCTCGGTAGTAGCACCTCAGGCATTGCTGAGGCGGAATCAGCCATTGAGGCGTTGCACAAGCAGGGAGACTTACCGACTGGCTACGATTATGCGCAACAGGAAATTGGTGCTCCATCCGAATTTATTGCGAGGCAATTACATTTAACAGGGCCTGTGCAAACTATTTCTACCGCGTGTTCTTCGGGAGCGAAAGCGCTTGCCAGTGCCCGGCGCCTGCTGGCGCTGGATATTTGTGATGCGGTAATTTGTGGCGGGGCAGACTCGCTTTGCCATCTGACTGTTAACGGGTTTATGGCGCTGGAGTCTGTCAGTGATGAGCCGTGTGTGCCTTTTAAAGCGGAGAGAAAAGGAATAAATATTGGCGAGGGCGCCTGTCTATTTGTGATGAGTTCTTTGGAGCCTGAAGGGCCACACAAAGTAACCCTGGCTGGCGCTGGTGAAACTTCAGACGCCCATCATATATCGGCCCCAGACCCCACGGCAGACGGTGCCTTGAGGGCAATGCAGCGGGCGTTGGAGGAGGCTGAATTGAGTCCGTCCGATATCGGCTATATCAATTTACATGGCACTGCGACCCGGCAAAACGATCAAATGGAAAGCCTGGCTGTACACACCTTGTTCGGATCTGCAACGCCTTGTAGTTCTACCAAAGCGTTAACCGGTCATACACTGGGTGCTGCGGGTGCGCTTGAAGCGGGTTTTTGCTGGTTAACACTGAATCAGCCTGAGGATCATGTATTATTGCCACCGCAAATGGGAGACGGTGATTTAGACTCGGAATTATCTCCGATTTCGTTAGTGAATCAAGGCGAACGATCTGCTTCCCCGTTACACTATGCGCTGAGTAATTCCTTTGCCTTTGGCGGGAACAATATAGCGTTAGTGCTGGGTGTGAACGAATAAAGCATATGATAGAAAATTTACAGAACCTGGCGATTGACAGTCTGGTACCACATCAAGGGGCTATGTGTTTGTTGCATCGTGTGGTGGATGCTGGTGATGACTGGTTGATCGCAGAGGCGCATATCCACAGCGACAACTTATACATGTTGCCTGAGGGTGTGCCCAGTTGGCTTGGTATTGAATACATGGCGCAGACTATTTCCGCATTAGCTGGATTGCGTGAACTGAAAACTCAGGGTGAAGTAAAGCTGGGGTTTTTGTTGGGTACGCGTAAATACACTGTAAATCAGGCATTTTTTCCTGTCGGCAGTGTACTTAGAATTAAAGTAGAAGAAGTTGTGTTAGGGGAGAATGGGTTGGGCGCCTTTGATTGCGAAATTGAGTCTGAGGGTCTCGTTGCCAAAGCAAATCTCAATGTGTTTCAACCTTCAAACCCCGAAGAATTTTTAAGTCGAGGATAGTAGTAATGGCGGAGACAATTTTAGTCACCGGTTCGAGCAGAGGCATAGGCAAAGCCTGTGCAATCGCATTAGCCAAGGCCGGATATAATCTGGTCTTGCATTGTCGGTCTCGTATCGAAGAGGCAGAAAAAGTAAAAGCAGAAATTCACTACTTGGGGCGAGATGCACGAATTTTGCAATTTGACGTTGCCGATCGTGAAGCGTGCGCAAAACTGTTGGAAGAGGATATTGAACAGCACGGTGCATATTACGGTGTTGTGTGTAACGCGGGAGTTGCGCATGACAATGCGTTCCCTGCAATTACGGGCGAGCAATGGGACAAAGTGATTCACACAAATCTCGACGGTTTTTACAATGTGTTGCACCCGGTTATTATGCCAATGATTCGTCGCCGTAAAGCGGGCCGAGTAGTTACTATCGCTTCCGTTTCCGGAGTAATGGGGAATCGCGGTCAGGTGAATTACAGTGCTTCGAAAGCGGGAATAATCGGAGCAACAAAAGCCTTGGCGGTTGAACTCGCCAAGCGTCATATTACGGTCAATTGTGTGGCTCCAGGTTTAATTGAAACAGAAATGACTGAAGATGCGCCGGTGGAGGAAGCCTTGAAAATGATTCCGGCTCAGCGTTTGGGTAAAGCCGAAGAAGTCGCGGGAACGGTTAATTTTCTGATGTCGGACGAGGCTGCGTATATTACGCGACAAGTTATTTCTGTGAATGGTGGGATGTTTTAATGAAGCGTGTAGTGGTAACGGGGATGTCTGGGATTTCTCCTATTGGTTCAAGCTGGGAAGAAGTGTCGGCAAATTTACGCGAGCTTAAAACTGGCATTCAGTACATGGAAGAGTGGGAAAAATACGATGGTCTAAATACCAAACTGGGTGGTCCTGTAGCTAATTTTAAAGCCCCTAAGCACTTCAATCGCAAGGTAACTCGTTCCATGGGAAGGATTGCCATCATGGCGACCTGTTCTGCGGAGCAGGCGTTAAGTGACGCTGGCCTGCTTGATGATCCCTCGATCAAGGATGGGCGCATGGGTGTTTCGTTTGGTTCTTCAGCTGGCTCGCCAACAGCGGTGGGGGAGTTTGCCAGCATGCTGGTTAACAACACGACGGATGGTTTGTCGGGGACTTCGTATATTCGGATGATGGCACACACGGCTCCGGTCAATATCGGTGTTTATTTTGGCTTGCGAGGCCGAGTGATCACGACATCCAGTGCCTGCACTTCGGGTAGCCAGGGCATAGGTTACGCTTATGAAACAATTAAAAACGGGAAGCAGGCTTTGATGATTGCCGGTGGTGCCGAAGAGCTATGTGCCACTGAAGCGGCAGTATTCGATACTCTGTTTGCCACCAGCACGGCTAACACCACTCCACACCTCAGTCCTCGTCCGTTTGATGTGAACCGGGATGGTTTGGTCATCGGTGAGGGTGCCGGTACGCTGATTCTGGAAGAGTTGGAGCACGCACAAGCGCGAGGCGCAAAGATCTACGCAGAAGTTGTGGGTTTTGGCACTAATTCAGATGGTGCCCATGTGACTCAGCCGGAAAGTGACACCATGCAAATTGCGATGGCACTGGCTTTACAGGATGCTGAATTGGACGCAAAAGCGATTGGTTATGTCAGTGCTCATGGAACCGCTACAGCCAGAGGCGATGTGGCTGAGACTCAAGCCACACACAATGTGTTTGGCCCGCACATTCCAATCAGTGCTTTTAAAAGCTACACCGGCCACACTCTGGGTGCCTGTGGCGCTTTGGAGGCCTGGACGGCGATTCAGATGATGAATGAAGATTGGTTCCATCCAACCGTCAACCTGTCTAATCTGGACCCCGAATGTGCCGAGTTAGATTATATTGTTGGCGAGTCCAGAACTTTAAATTGTGAGTATGTGATGAGCAATAATTTTGCTTTTGGTGGAATCAACACCTCTCTTATCTTTAAGCGCTGGGCTTAAGCTCAGCCGCACCAGATACACCAATTGCTTAAAAACTTCCCGCGAAACTCATATTGAGCTCATAGATAGAAAAGTCAAACGCGAGATATCTCGTGTTTTACCCCGTGTTTTTAGGTTTAGCGATCAAAAAGGAGAAAACAATGAAGTTAACAAACTGGTTTTTCGCATTCGGAATGTTGGTGGCTTTTACAGTACAGGCAGAAACTGCCAGTGTTGGTGAAAGTGAGCTATCGTATTCTCGGCAAGCAGATATTCAGCATTATGTTTCTTTGGTTGAAAGCGGAAAGCCGACCATGTTGAAAGAGGCTGCGCAAAATCTGGAGTGGGCGGGCCTGGATGATCCTCGTATATTTGACCCTATTGAACAGGAAGTGCTGGCGCTGCATGCGAAAGGTGAACAGCTTGATAAATATCAAATGGATTTGATGGCGTGGCTCATAAAAGCTTTGTCTTTTTCCGGCCAAGACAAGTACTTGGCAACGGTTGAAAAAGTCGCGAAAGAGAACGATCTGCCGAAAGTGAAAAAATATGCAAAACTGGCGCAGCCGAATTTCCCTCAGTATAAAAAATGGAATCCGATAATTAATTCAGTTGAAAAGTACAACGAAAAAGAAACTGCTGAAATAAACCGATTTGCAAATATGCTTCGTAGTGATGACTTTGAGTTGATGCGATTGGCAGCCAAACGAATTCATTACAAGCATATTTATAATCCATTTTTGTTAAGTGTGCTGGCTGAAAAAGTTAAGGCTATGGTTTCTCATGAACCCCAAAATGGCACAGAAACGGATGCTATCGCCTGGATGACAAAAGCCTTGGCTGGATCACGGGAGGAACAATATAAGCCCGTTGTAGAGGATATGGCAAAGAATGCAAAATATGCAAAATTGAAAAGTTACGCTAAAAAGTACTTGAAGTATTATCAGCGCTAAAAACCACATTGACATTTTTTACGCTCTTGAAAAAAACCTCACAATGTCATTTGTGAGGTTTTTTTGTTTCAGCTGTATGTAATGGCGTGAAAAACGGTGGCTCTCATCAAAAAACACTTCCCTGCCAAGTCTACTAAAAACCCACTTAAGTTTAATATTAAAAACGTCTTAAAAGTTCTGTGGTAATACGAATTGCTATCTAATTCTGGGGGCTTTCCAATTTAGGTGTAAGTTTTTAAAAAAATCAAAAATAATTTCATAAAAAATTATTAAAAATTCATTTGATGTGTGTTGCAAAGCCAATAAAAGTGATTGAGAATTAGAATGCTGATGCCGTATAAACCTTGTATGGAAGTGCCTTCCGGTTACCGATAAGTAACCATAGGTTTTCCATAGGTAATAGAATTCTTTGAATGTTAAAAAGTCACGAAAAATTAGTGTGTTAGCATGGATATTTAAAAAGTATCTGATGGACATAGCGCGATTTTAAAATGGAAAGGATTCAAGTTCGGCGTATTTTTTGTAGTGAATCAGTCTTGCTATCAATAATCCATACTGCTTAAAGTGAATATCTATAACCAAAAAATCTTGTGTGGAATTTTGCGTCAGCTAGACTCTTCTTATACATCGTTAGAAGGGGATGCCAATTATGTTCGCAATTCAAGATAAGGGTACCAATTTCCATTGTGCTTTTTATGCTGGCAAGCACTTTGTCGAGGGCTTAACCAAGCACGTATCGTTGAGTGGTTTAGCTTTAGAACTGGATTCCGCGCCTAATTCTGCTTTGAGTGAAGGGAGTCGAGGAGAATGTTTTGTCGATGGCAAAATAGGTCTGCAAACCACATCCTGTGGATTTAATTGTGAGGTGGTGTCAGCGGGTGATAAAAATGTTATCTTAAGGTTCAATCCGCTTAACGACATGCAGATTAAATTTATTCGCACTTTGAATACCGCTTCAGCAGAGTCGTAATTTTCTACAGTATTTCTTTAAATATGATTGATGATCTCGATCAACTTCCCGACGTTCGTGACGGATTAACTCGTCGCGAACGTATCGTTCTAAACTGTCTCAGTGAGTTGCAGCGAGAGCTCGGCGTAGGGGCTGAACCTGCTGAGGTAAACCAAGTATCCAAGCAAGCCACAACCCAAGGTTTTCAAAATCAAGAAAAGCAGCACTTGCGCAGCCGGTCAGGTCGCACTCAGCTTACTCGAAAAAATGTACCGACGATTATGCTCTACGGTCGCGTGATAGAGCATATAGATATGAGTAAAGATGAACTACAGGAAATTTTGAGCCGATGGTGCGGTGCTGCTGGGGCCTAGTCAAAGAACTTTAGCTTTGGCACATTAGTTTTGGCTCATTAGGTTTGACACATTAGTTACAAGCCATTAATGACAAGGCGTTCTTTCCAAGGTAAAAGGCACAAGCTAATAACAGTCGCTGGAAAGAATAGAGAAAATCCGTATTGGCTAATCATTAACGGCAACGGTTAATGGGCTTTTATCTTCGTAGGTTTTAAATAGAGAAAGCACTTTCTTCACATACTGCTGGGTTTCACGATAAGGCGGTATTTTGTTTCCGTAGCGAATCACTGTTTGCTCACCCGCATTATATGCAGCGAGCGCAAGTTCCATATCGTTGTTGAACAGAGCCAGTAAATCTTTTAAATAACGGCTTCCACCACGAATATTCTGGCGAGGGTTAAATCTGTCTGAAACGCCGTATCGCTCCGCCGTTGCTGGCATCAGTTGCATTAGACCTGCTGCACCCGCATGAGATTCGGCCAGGGGATTGAATAAACTTTCCGCGTGAATAACCGAGTAGATGATATGTTGTGCAAGGCCCACTTCAGTGGCTGTGTCTGCAATTAAGCTTTTGACGCGTGCTTTATTGGCTTTGAAATTTTTGGAGTAGCTTTGTTTGCTGGGTATATCCCAGCCTTTCCAGGTTTTCTCCAGTTTCATAAATGCACTGTGCCGCTTGCGGTCGGTATAGGTGACCTTACCATTGCGATCCACGTATTTATAAATCTCAGCGAAGCATGAGCTGCTGAAGAAACAAAGTGTTAAAACGACGGCAGTAATAATCCTGGAATAATTCACAATGCAATCCAATCTGACAGAAACCGGGAAAATGTGACACCTGTCACGGTATCTTTCAGTGTAGAACATTGCCATAGAGTTGGCTGGTTAATTTTACAATCAGTTTTAAAATGTATAAAAATCAAAAGCTTATAATCCGTTTTATTCGTTATGCAAGTGTTGTTGGTATTTTAACGGGTGTTTAGAGAGTAATTGAGCTCAAACTTTAAAAAGTTCACTGGTGTATCACAAAAGGCGGGTATCTAAGCACGATACACCTGCTCGATGCGTTCAACGCTTCTGAGCGTGGCCCCTCTGTGTGCGTTGACGTATTGGAAGGCGTTGTCTGCCAGTTCTCGACAGCGCTGCGGGTCTTCCAGTAAGCCATGTACGGTTTCGGTCAATGCCTGGCTGTCTTTGGTGAATATCACGCCATCGCACTGAGTGAGCTGATCATAGATAGTTTGAAAGTTGTGATTGTAGGGGCCTGCGATGATGGGCTTGTGGAGAACGCCAGGCTCTATTGGGTTATGCCCACCATGCTGTACCAGACTGCCGCCTACCAGACATATATCCGCACTTGCGTAGAACTTCATGAGCTCACCCATGGTATCGACCAGATACACAGCGCACTCGTTTTTGATAGCCGAAGTTTTGGAGTGAACACTGCAGGGCAATGCCAGAGATTCACTCAGTTTCCGTATGTTTTCAGCTCTGTCGATATGGCGTGGTGCAATTATCAAGAGCAAATCTGCATGCGTTTCCCTCAGTATTTTGTGACTTTGCAGTACTATTTCATCTTCCCCTGGGTGGGTGCTCGCGGCAATCCACAGTGATCGATTAGCAAAACGCTCCTGTTTTAACTGGTCTCCAGTTCGCGTTATGGTTTCATCGACTTCAATATCAAACTTTAAGTTTCCGGTGATAGAGAGCTTTGTTTCGGGGAGTCCGAGTTTTTTGAAACGCTCCGCATCGGCGGGAGATTGGCTGCAAAGATGCGTTAATTGCTGGAGCATGGTTTCTACCAGGGGGCGGAGCTTCGTGTATCCGTTATAGGACTTCTCTGAGAGGCGTGCATTAATCAGAATGGTACGCACCTGATTGGCGAAACAGACACCCATGAGATTTGGCCAGAGTTCAGTTTCCAGAATCACCAGTGTTGTTGGCTGAATACGGCGTATAAACCATAGGAGAAAGATGGGCAGGTCATAGGGCAAGTAACAGTGGTTGACGCTATCTCCCAGCCTTTCCTGAATGATTTTTGAGCCTTGTTGGGTGGTGCAGGTGATTGTGATGGGAACTTCAGGGTTTTTCCTTTGGAAGTCTTTTACCAAATTAATCGCCCCAAGTGCTTCGCCCACTGATACCATATGAAATACGATTCCTCCGGGGTTCGAAGGCCGGGGGCTGAAGCCAAGTCGCTCCAAAAACCGGCGGCGGGGTCCCGCTTTACGTCGCCCGGTTTTATCGGTGATATTTCGCCATAAAAAGCGCAACAGAATGATGGGGAAGGCCAGTGTGTAGACGAGGGTGTAAAGCGCCTTTAAAACATATTTCATGATGGTCTCAATGTAGACCGCCGAGAATTGAGATGGCGGTTTGGTAAATTTCTAGCCGGTTTTGTTTTTGTCGATTGTTACTTGATTGTTACTTGATTGTTACTTGGATGTATTGAAAGCTTCGCGTTTGTTATACGTCTTAAAAACCTGGTAAGCGTCTAAAAAAATCAGGCACGCGTCATAAATAATCTGGCCGTAGCTAGCTTGGCAGTAACAATCCTGGCCATAGTAAGCAACAAAATGCTTAGCTGTTGAGTAGAAGTTGGTTGGAAGTTATACAATGCTTTGGATTTACCGCTAACTTGTCACTAACTTACAACTAATTAGACATCACTAAGTCTTAACGAATAATAAAGAAAATTGAATGTCTTTGGCAAAAAAACGGATAATACCGTGATCGGAATTGAATTACATAAATTTACACGAATATTAGCAATACGATTGATCCTGAATTACATCTTCTATGAAAAAAATTTTACTTATTCGCCTGAGCGCCATTGGTGATGTGGTGATGGCCTCTGGTCTATTGAACGCAATCAAGGCCAAATATCCTCAGGCGCATATTACCTGGCTGGTGGAGCCTGCTGCTGCAGGTTTGTTAAAAGAAAACACCCTGGTAGATCAGGTAGTGCTCTGGCCGAAATCAGACTGGCAGGCTATGTGGCGGGAAAAGCGCTGGGGTGAGTTGTGGCGAACCATTCGCGCTTTCAGGCAGCGTCTGCACAGTGAACAATTTGATTTGTCCCTCGATACTCAGGGAATCTTTAAAAGCGCGTTTTTAGGATGGTTGAGCGGAGCAAAACGTCGAGTGGGAGTAGGGAAAAAAGAAGGGAGCCATTTATTCCATACGGAAACCATTCCTCGCGTCGATGAAAAACCCAATATGTGCTCCGAGTACATTGACCTGGCGGAATATCTTGGCCTGAATCGCAAAGATTATCGCATGAGCGTCGCATTTTCTTCCGCTACCGAACAGCAGGTAAAACAGCTGATGCAGGAAGAAGGGCTCAAAGGACCCTATGCCGTATTTTGTCCTTTTACTACGCGGCCACAAAAACACTGGTTTGATCACCATTGGCTTGAACTTACACAAACCCTCCGGCAAAGGGGATATCAATTGGTTATGCTCGGTGGGCCAGGGGATCTGGAGCATGCAAATGCGATTGCGGCGCAAGGTGATGTTATCAACCTGGTGGGTAAAACCAGTTTGTTAGGCGCTGCCGCGGTTATTGATGGCAGTGCATTATTGGTGGGCGTTGATACGGGGCTTACGCATATTGGAATTGCACGTGAAGTTCCGACAGTGGCTATTTTTGGCTCGACACGCCCCTACCTTGAACCGTTAAACGATGCTGGTCGGGTGATCTATGAAAAACTTTCCTGCTCGCCTTGTCGTCGGCATCCTACGTGTGGCGGAGAGTTTACCTGCATGCTTAATATCGATGCAGATAAAGTCATACATGTAATTGACAGCATCGTACCCAGTGATCGCACTGTAAGGCCCTCATCATGAAAATAATGCACGTTGAAGCCGGGAAACATCTCTATGGCGGCGCATTGCAAGTTTTTTATTTGATGCGAGGTTTACATCAACGGGGTTGTAAAAACATTCTGGTGTGCCCTGTCGATAGTGACATAGGAAAGCAATCGACAGATATTGCGCATGTTGAGCAAGTGAAAATGGCAGGGGATCTGGACATCGGATTTTGCTTGCGCTTAAAACGTTTGATAGAAGCGCACAAGCCCGACATTTTACATATTCATAGTCGTCGAGGTGCCGACCATTTTGGCGGAATTGCTGCGCGCTGGACCAAAACACCTAGTATTTTAACTCGCCGGGTCGACAATACGGAGTTGCGGCTTGCAGCAAAAGTGAAAGCCTGGTGTTTTGATGAGCTGGTCGCTATTTCCGAAGGGATTCGCCAGGTACAAATCGGCCTTGGTGTAAAACCTGAAAAAATTCGCACAATACACAGCGCTGTCGATACAGATAAATATCAGCCGCGAAACATTGAACAGGCGGATATTCTGCGTGATCGTTTCCAATTGCCGCCCGATGCGTTAACAATCGGTGTTATAGCGCAATTGATTGAGCGAAAAGGGCACCGTTTTTTATTTGATATCGTCTCGCAATTGATTGAAGAGTTTCCAAGCCTGCAGGTATTGGTTTTCGGCAAAGGTCCGGAAGAAGCGCAATTAAAACACTATGTTGAACATTTGAATCTGCAGCAAACTATTCACTTCGCCGGATTCCACTCCGACATGGAAAACCTGATTCCGTCGATGGACCTTGTTGTTCATCCCGCCCTGAAAGAAGGTTTGGGTGTGGCGTTGTTGCAGGCAAGCGCCTGTGGAATACCCATGGTAGCTTGCGGGGTAGGCGGTATCCCCGAAATTGTTCAACACGAAAAAAATGGCTACATTGTACCGCCGGCAGACTCTCAAGCTTTACTCTCGTCGATCCAAACGTTGTTGCGAAGCGATGACCATCGTCAGGCGTTTTCGCGACAAGGTCGGGCCATTGCTGAAACGGAATTTTCCATTACCGCAATGGTCGAGGGAAATTTCAATCGCTACAAAGCCTTATTGGCAAAGTCTGTCTAGCCTCGTATTTTAAACTTTACTGTCACTGTGGCTGTCACTGTCACAGTGAAACAGGCTTGTTGGGCAGGATGCGATTAGTGATACATGCTGTAAATTCTTATTGAATTTATCGGTTTTTTTGTGTGGTTCGCGGTTGTGCCTTCTTTGGGCTTTGCGGTTTATATAGACCTTGTTTTTATATTGATCTCTGGTTCGTTGACGGGACGCTATAAAATTGCCTCGTCTTTTTTCTCGATACACTCCTAAGCATATGAATTTTATAAAAATTAATATGCGGTGACGTTTTTGCGTCGACCGTCATCCAGACCTGTGCGTGGTGAATAGACTTTTATAAGGTTGGCGCATCATTCAACGTGCGTTATATTTTTAAATAGCACCGCTTGTTTAAGATCACACCATGTAAAGTATTTAGTAGGATCGTTAGTATGACTATTGCCCACGGTTCAGAACGAAGACGTTATCTACGAGTTATCCCAGATCGAAATGAAGCGCTTAGTGTCGACATTAACGGTTCTAATTTTATCGATATATTGCGAGTACTGGATATCAGCGAAGGTGGAGTTGGTGTTCGGGTTCCGCACGGGTTTAGCGGTTGTGACTTGAATCAGCCAATATCTTTTGTCCTGACTCTGCCCAAGGACAAACCTCTATATTTACAAGGTTATGGACGCATCCAGCATATTTCCGGCGATCGTTTTGGTATTGCTTTTGAAAAATTACCAGAGAAAGTAAGCCTTCAGATTCGTGATTATGTTTCTTCTCATGTGAAAGAAGAATCTTTAATTATGTGGATTAAATACAAAATGGGACTGGTCGCTTAAACTAGTCCCAGGTTAAATCATCTTTATTTTGTGCAAGAACTTCAATTTCTTCCGCGGATATCATGCCCGTGATATTGCCGCTGATCTGCTTGTACAGGTTTTCTGTGGGGGTATGAGCGGTCGCCGCCAGACCAACTGAGCGGTTTCTGCCGGAATTCTTCGCTGCATAAAGTGCTCTGTCTGCAGTATCAATGACTTGTTCCCAGGAAAGCGAGGCGGGGCTATCACATTGAAACGGGTAGCAGGCGTAACCGATGGAGCAGGTTTTATTGAGTTTTAATCCACCGGACAAACGGAAGGTATGGTTTTCTACTGCCTGACGAATTCGTTCCGCCATTAACGGCATTTCATCTCTGCCGGAAAAGCGACTGACGATAAGAAATTCTTCACCACCCCAGCGCACAAGGCAATCCGATTCCCGGCACACTGTGGCCAGTAATTCAGACAGCTGAATAAGCAACTGGTCTCCTGCAAGATGACCATAATGATCATTCACGGGTTTAAAGTAATCCACATCCAGTATAAAAAAGGCCAGATCATGTGACGGGGCTTTGGTTCGTCGATTATTCTTTTTATCATCATATTCCCGCTGAACTTTAGCGATATCCATTGGGATCAGCTTTTGCAGATAGCGACGATTGTTTAAACCGGTTAATGGATCGGACAAGCTGATTTGTTCCAGCTGTGTGTAAGCTTCTTCAAGCTGCTGATGTTTGTGTTGCAGTTCCGCTGTTCGTTCATGCACTTTCATTTCAAGATCGCGCGTAATTTCTAACAGCTGTAAATGTGTATTGACCCTTGCCAGCAGTTCATCGCGGCTGATTGGTTTGGTGAGGAAATCGTTAGAGCCAATAGAAAAGCCAGTCACCAGATCGTTGATCTGTGTTTTGGCGGTTAAGAAAATAATAGGCAGTTCGTGGGATGAATATTTTTGACGAACCGTTTTACACACATCGTAGCCCGACGTATTGGGCATCATGATATCCAGCAACATGAGGTCGACGTGTTGGCTGTTGATGATTCGCAGAGCTTCCTGTCCGCTCGCGGCGGGCGTGACACGATACTCTTGGAGTTTTAAATGATTTAACAGTACTTGCCTGTTTACCGGCTCATCGTCCACGACCAAAATATGGAATTGTGAATGGTCTTTTTGCGTGTGATGATAACGCTGAGCTTCCTGGGCGGATACGGATGATTCTTGTGTTGCGGGTAACAGAGAAATCTCAGTCGATGTTTCAGTGGCGGGTGGAGTCTGCTCAAGTGGACTGCTGGTTGTATTCCCGCTTTCAATAGCGGCGTTTACTGTCGCGTACGCAGAGGCAGATACCGTCTGATAATTTGAGTCGAGCAGGTCGCTACCTTGCATTTCTGTCTGTAGTTCGGCGTCGTCGGCGAGCGGTAAAGTAAACCTGAAGCGAGAGCCTTGCCCTGGCTGCGATTCTGCACTGATGTCACCACCGTGCAATTCCACTAACTGTCGAGTTACCGCTAATCCTAAGCCTGTACCACTGTATGTTCGTTCGGCCGAGCCTTCTACTTGTTGGAATGAATCAAATATATGCGCTAGTTCGTGCTCGGCGATACCTATGCCCGTATCGCGAATACTGATTTCTAAAAAAGTATCGCGCATGCTGGCGGAAATGGTGATTTTACCGGCTTTGGTAAATTTAATTGCATTACCTAACAGGTTGTACATGATCTGCTGGACGCGATCTTCGTCGGCATTCACTAATGGCACATTTTTACTAATGCCGTTGATAATATCCAGTTGTTTACCGGTGAGACTGGGTTGGGAAAGGGCTATCACCACTTGTGTGAGAGCATGCATGTCCAACGGTTTGGGGTGTAAAGTCAGGCTGTGCTCTTTGAGTTTGGAAAAATCTAAAATGGTATTGACCAGTCTTTCTAAACGTTTGCCGCTGGAAATAATCATTTCCAAATTAGAGCGGCTGATTTCAGACTGTGTTCCTCCAACGCCGTCGACCAGCGATTCAGCTAAGCCGATAATGCCATTTAAAGGCGTGCGAAGTTCATGTGACGTGTTGGCTAGAAACTCATCTTTTAACTTATCCAGTTGCTGTAAACGCTTGTTGATTTTTCTTTCATTCAAAACCTTTTTGTGTTGCGCATGGACAAAGGCCCACAACAAGCCCAGGATGATCAGGGAGTAAATGGTGTAAGCCCACCAGGTTTTCCACCAGGGGGGAAGTATGTGGATAACGATGCTTGTGCCTTCTTCATTCCAGAACCCCTGATTATTTGCAGCTTTTACGCGAAAGGTATAAGTCCCGGGGTTCAAGTTGGTATAGGTGGCGTTGCGGCGGTCTACGCCGACGTAGTTCCAGTCCGCTTCAAATCCTTCCATCATATAGGCGAATTGGTTGGAGTCCGGGCTGCGATAACTCAATGCAGCAAAGGAAAACGAAAATACAGAGTGATAGTATTCCAGCGTTATTTCTTTGGTTTCTGTGATGGTTTGTTGAAGCGGTGAGTTTTCTTCCCCGATAGGGACGGGTTTGTTAAAGATTTGAAAATCGACAATTTTTACCGGTGGAATGTAATCATTCAGTTTTAATTCTGCCGGGTCGAACAAGGTAAAGCCGTTGGTTCCGCCAAATACCATTTCACCACTGGCGAGGCGTTTGGAGGAGCCGATATTGAACTGATTGCCCTGTAAGCCATTTTTTTCATTGTAGTGGATAAGTTCTTTCGTGCGGGGGTTAAAGCGCGTTAAGCCCTTGGCTGACCCTATCCAAAAATTTCCACGTCGGTCGGTTTCCAGCGAGTTGACAACATCGGTGGGTAAACCATCCTGTTCTGTAAATTGACTGAAGACGCCGGTTTTTTCATTCACCAGTAAATTTAAACCGCCGCCGCGTGTCGCAACCCACAGTCGTTGTTTGTCGTCTTCCGCGATATCCAGCACCACGTTGAAGCTCAAACTCATGGGGTTGGAGGGGTCGTTGCGGTAAAAAATAAATTCATCGCGGTTCTGATCAAATCGTGCAAGCCCTTCGCCCGTACCAATCCAAATACGTCCTTTGCTGTCTTCAAAAATACACCAGACAACTTCAAAAATCAGACCTTTTTGTCGACGATAGTTGGAGAAGGTTTCCGTGTGACGGTTAAAACGGTTTAAACCTCCCCCTATTGTGGCGAGCCAAAGGTTTTCCTGGCTATCGTTTAAAATGGACCAAACGTTTTCGTTGGAGATGTGCCCGGGCTCGGAAGGGTGGGTGGTATACACCTTAAATGCTTCGCTGTCTGGGAAAAAATGGTCAACACCGCCACGCCAGGTACCCAGCCAGAAGGTATTATCATTATCGCGCTCAACACTCAGCACCGCTCCTGCACTTAGGCCCTTCGGGTTGTTGGGGTCGTGCGTGTAGTGTTTGAACGTATTGTTTTTGCGATCAAAAATATTGAGACCGCCACCATCTGTACCAATCCAAAGCTTTCCGTCTGCGCCTTCTTCTATGGAGAGAACTGAACTGTGACTTAATGTGTTTGGGTTGTTCGGGTCGGATCGATAGGTTTTAAACACCATGTTTGAGGTGTCCAAAAAATTTACGCCAGTAGGGAAGTTTCCAATCCACAGATCATTGTTGTTGTCGACGAATAATGTGCGAGTCACGGTGCTGCTAAGCGACGAACGAATGTTGGGGTTGTGAACAAATTTGTTAAATGAATCGCTGTTCCGATCGAACAGATTGAGTCCACCTTCTGTCGCTACCCAGAGGTTTCCATTTGCATCCTCGACAATATCGAGAACCTGGTAATGGCTGAGACCGCTCGGATCTCCGGGCTCCGCGGCATAATGTTTAATCACTCCGTTGTCCGGATTTAAGCGGTTAAGCCCGCCGCCGTCACTGCCCAGCCAAATATAGCCTTCACGATCTTGATAGATGGCGACAATGGTTTTGTGACTGGAGCCATTGGGGGCAATGGGTAAGTTGTCGTAATGCGTGAATTTCTGTAGGTTGATGTCGTAGCGAGTCAAGCCTTGCGTATTGCTGCCGAGCCACACATTGTTGGATCGATCGATATACACCTTTACCAGATCGTCGGATTGGATGGTGTTTATATCATTCGCGTCGTAGAAATAATTGGTGAATTGCGTTCGCTCAGGGTTAAAGCGAGAGAGGCCGCCATAAGTGGCGATCCACAAGTAGCCATTTTGGTCCTCGGCAATACTGCGAGTTAAGTCGCTGGCGATGGAGTTCATGGCGTAGTTGCTGGTATCAGGGTCCCGCTGAAAGCGCGTGAAGTCACCGGTTTTACGGTTGTAGCGGTTAAGCCCGCCGTCTGTAGCAATCCATAAAACGCCTTTGCTGTCTTCAAAAATATCCCAGACGACGTTACTGCTGATGCTGGTTTTATCGTCGGGGTGATTGCGGAATATGACATAGTTGTAGCCGTCATATCGGACCAGTCCCTCCAGACCCCCAAACCACATAAACCCTTCGCTGTCTTGTGCAATTCCTTCAACCGAGCCGATTGAGACGCCTTCATCGACCAACAAGCGTACAAATTGAAGGTTTTGGTTTGGTGCACTGGTGGCAAGGCTCGATGTAACACTCAACATTAAGGTGAGTAGGAGCCCCGTGAGGGTGGGAGCAGTTCGCGGGATGATGTTCGGTAAACGAAAGAAAGCGTCTAACATGTGACTCTTTAAACTCATTTGTTTATCGACCTGATCGGCTGGACATCTACCAACATGGGGTCAAGTGATGTTGATTATTTATTTTTTTGCTAGCTGACGAAAAGGTCGTACCTGCCTGTTTTGGGTGGCGTTTATCTCCAACAGTATAGTTCTTTAATAGAAGGCATATTCTTCCTATTGGAAATAAATACCGTAATTATGTCGCAAAGCGGAATTTATGATGAAGAATTGTTCAATATCAAAGGCTTAGCCTCAACCTTTTGCGTTATTTTGAACAGTTCCGTTTGAACATTGGTGGCAGTTATTACGTCATTTAACAAACTGGAAGTTTAATGCAGTAAACTATGGAATGCAGCTGATATTAATTTTGATATATAAAAAAACGGACACGCTCAGCGATGTGGAAATTTTTATGCGTCAAAATTTAAGTGCTTGTGTATGATGATAGCTGGTGCTGATTCCAAAGCTGACATAACCGCATTCCATTGCCCGCGATGACTTCAGCCTTGCTAAAATAGGCAAATTTACCCGAGAATTTGAAATCCCGATAGTTGAGATAGCAATCCAATGGATGAGATCGCCTTATTTAATTTAAATGACGTCATCGTTTTTATGGGGGCGTTTTTGTCCCTGTCACTCGCGTTGATGTTGTTTTTTAAGGCGGAGAACGGGCGCATTGCGCGTAAATATTGGAATCTCCTGGCGATGTTTTTTCTGTTATCGACATTACACTCAATCGATACCTTGGTGTACTGGAGCATTAGCCTCAACGAAGTACTGTCTAAAGTTTCTACCAATATCTTTTTTCTCTTTGGCTTTATTTTTTTTCTTCAGGGCCCCTTGCTTTACTGGTATACAAAAGCTGCAATTTACCGGGATTTTACGCTCAAAAAATATGATGCATTGCATTTAATACCGGCATTGATTTATCCGGTTTACATGTATTTTATCTACTATCGTTACGATCATGCCTATAAATTGCAGTTCGTACAGGACTGGTCGTCAGTCACCTCAAATTATTATTTTGAAGCCCTGATATGGTCACAACGCTTGTTTGTTTTTGCCTACAGTGTGCTCAGTTTGATGTTGTTGTTAAATTACATCCGCCATATTAAAACGCAGCAGTTTCTCCTCAGTAAAATCGACTTGCGCTGGTTAAAAATATTACTGATCGGGTTTTTAAGCGTAAACACCTGGGTGGTATTTACGCTTTTTGAATCCCGTTTTACCGACTTCGGTTTTGATTCCATGATGGGGGCTATGGAGAGCAAACTCCGGTTTATCTATATGGCGGTGCTGGTTATCCACCTGCTGAAGCATTCTCACGGTTTTGCAGATATTCAGGTGGAGCATACCATCAGCGCTTCGGTGTCTCCGGAGCAGCCTCACCAGCAGTTGTTGGAAAAACTCAAAACTTACATGGAGGAGAAGAAACCCTACCTTGAACCCAATATTACGGTTGAACGACTGGCAATACGATTGGAAGTGTCTCCCAAACTGCTTTCCAGCACCATAAACAGTCAGCTGAATAAGAATTTCTTTGAGATGATAGGTTCCTATCGTTTGGAGGAGGCCAAAAAGCGCTTATCGAGCGTTGAATTTAAGGATGAGTCGATTGGCGATATTATGAAAGGTTGTGGGTTTAATAGTAAGTCTGTGTTTAATCAGGCATTTAAAAAGAACGTTGGTGTAACACCAAGCCACTACCGCCAACAGCATATACAGTAGATCTCCGCGGAATTCCGTTCGAGTTTCTTCTTTCCTGGTACGTTTTTTCTCATTCGCTGGCGTATGTCTACGCGTTTCTGGTAAAGTCCGGTCAAAATAATAACAATATGTTATAGGTTTTACCTTTTTATTATTCTCAGACATATAGACGGGAGATACCGTGAAACTATTCTGTTCCGGCCGCATGAGATGGCCTCACTCAAAAATTATGAGCAAAATTGCTCCCGCAGTAATGTTCTCTTTATTGCTGCAAACGCCTGCATTCGCGCAAGAATCTTCCGCTCAAAGCGCTAAGGTAGTCGGTTATATTCCTAGTTATCGTGGCTTTGAAAGCACTGTTGATGCAACCGATTTAACCAAGCTGACACATATAAATTTCTCTTTTGCCAACCCGAATGCCTCAGGTGAGTTTGAAGACGAAACTGGCTTTCATTGTATGGAAGCCGGACAGCCAGCGGACTTAAAAGCGGCCATTACCAAAGCTCAAGAGGCCGGTGTCAAAGTGCTAGTAGCGGTGGCTGGCGGGGTGATCCCAGAGTGCTCCGGAGATTGGAGAACATTGCTGAATCCGGCAACGCGCGATGTGGTTGTGGATAATCTTATAGCTTTGGTCGATGACTATGGTCTGGATGGGTTAGACATAGATATTGAAAACACGGTTCTGACCAACATTGATAATGACGGTAACTATGTGCCGTTTATTCAGGCACTGAGTGCCGAGCTAAAACCGAAAGGGAAGTTACTGACTGCCGCAACGGCTACGTATTATGGCGGCATGGTGCCTGAAGGCTCGCTGCAATATTTCGATTTTGTCACCATTATGTCTTACGATGCTGTCGGTCCCTGGACCGGTGGAACCGGGGGAGAGCATTCAACTTACGCCAGTGCTCAGTCGCACATCAATACATGGAAGTCCAAAGGTTTGACGAAAGACAAACTGGTGCTTGGTGTTCCGTTCTACGGGTATGGCTTTGGTAGCTATGACGGAGCTTATTCAATTGCTCAGATTATCGCCAATGAAGGCGAGCAATATGCAGAACTTGATCATGTTGGCGATCTTTGTAATTCATGTGATTACATTACCTACAATGGTATTCCCACGATTCGTGCGAAAACGCAGCTTGCTTTGGAAGAGGGCAGTGGCATCATGATTTGGGAGCTTTCACACGATGCTGCAGGGGAATTCAGTCTGTTAGCAGCTATTGATGATGAGATTCAAAAAGCCAGTTCAAGCAGTTCTTCAAGTTCCAGTAGTTCTTCAAGTTCTAGCAGCTCATCCAGTTCGAGCAGCTCTTCAAGTAGCAGTAGCTCTTCTAGTTCCAGCAGTTCTTCAAGTTCGAGCAGTTCTTCCAGTTCGAGCAGCTCTTCAAGTTCCAGTAGCTCATCCAGTTCGAGCAGTTCTTCAAGTTCCAGTAGCTCTGGTGGGAGCGGTTCTGGTGGTGGAGGCGGTGGCGGTTCAAGCTCTCTGTTATTATTGATGGGCCTGATCATGCTTGCCGGCCGAAAAAAGATCTGGCGAAAATAAGTTATTTTGCATCGCTGCAAGATAAAATAATTATAAATACTGATAAAAGTATATTTGTTTAAAACACTGTTAGTGCTCGAATAGGAAACCGGCTTTGCATCATACAGGTGTGGCTGGTTTCTACTCAAAGGTGAACAACCTAAGTCATTTTTTATGGCCGTTAATCAGCGGCCATTTATGATTAACTTTGATTAGGAAAAGCTATGAGTTCCAGTAGTACTACACGTTATATTGCATTGGATGCTTTGCGCGGTCTAACCATCGCATTGATGATACTTGTCAACACACCAGGTTCATGGAGCTACATTTATGCTCCTTTTCAACATGCCGACTGGCATGGCTGTACCCCGACAGATTTAGTCTTTCCGTTTTTTATGTGCATTGTCGGGGCGGCAATGTATTTTTCTTTTGCGAAAGATGCGTTTCAGTGGTCCAGCGAAAAAGGCTTAAAAATTGCGAAACGCACTTGTATTATTTTCTTGATTGGCTTGTTTCTCAATGCCTATCCGTTCCATCAGGGATTGGATGATCTTCGCATTTTGGGCGTTTTGCAGCGTATCGCGTTGTCTTATGCTATTGCGGCAATTATCGTGTTGAGTTTTTCGCGTAATGTGGTGCTGCTGATCTGCGGGTTAATCCTGCTGGGTTACTGGGTCGTCATGGTGGGGTTTGGTAGTGCAGTGCCTTTTAGTCTGGAAGGTAATGCGGTGTTGAAACTTGACAAGATAATTCTAGGTGACTCCCATCTTTGGCAAGGTAAAGGGGTGCCTTTTGATCCTGAGGGTATTTTAAGCACTTTGCCCTCTGTTGTGAATGTGCTGTTTGGATTTCTAGTGGCCGGCTGGTTATCGTCTCAGATGGATAAATTGCGCGCTGTTAAAGGGTTGATCGCTGCCGGCGCTGTATTGCTGGTAACAGGATTGTTGTGGGGTTTGGTTTTTCCGATAAACAAATCGTTGTGGACCAGCACTTTTGTTGTATACACCTGCGGATATTTTTCCATTGCTTTGGCGTTTTTCATTTGGCTGGTGGATATCAAACAGTGTAAATCTACCGTTCACCCTCTCATTGTGTATGGCTCTAATCCTTTGTTTATCTATGCCTTGTCTGGGCTTTGGGTGATGAGTTACTCGCTCATTAGTTTTGCTCCACCTGCTAACGACCTTTATGGTGCGATGTATCTTTTCCTCGAAGGGTTTTTAGCTCCCAAAGTTGCTTCGCTGGTTTTTGCCTTACTTCATGTTATTTTCTTTTGGTGTATCAGTCTGATTTTATACAAGAAGAAAATCTTTATTAAGGTGTAGTACTAACAGCGAAATCCTGAAATATACACAACAGCGACTGCGAATATATTTTGCGGATCATTGCTGTGAGTTATCTCTCATAATCTAAAAGGTGCCAGTAATTTCCAACGTACTGGTACTTTCCTTTACTTTTTATGTTGCCTTGTCCGGGTTTTTCGAAAGAAAGATTTTTATTTTACCCTGTTCGAGTTTAAGTAATTCGGGTGCGAATATCGGTTTGCTTATTGTTTGTGCCAAAGTGCAATGCTAGCCTGTTACGGTTGTACAATTTCTCAACTTACCCGTTGTAATGTTCAATCATGTGCACGCATTTTTATGGCTGGCACTGAGTGTGATGGAATGCACAAAAAATATAGCAAATATAAAAAGCTCAAATAATCAAAACTAACAAAATGAAAAATTTTATAAACGTCTTCGGAGTTTAATTATGCTGATCTTCAGACAACCCCACAGTCGAGTTACCAAGGTGCTCGGTGTTAATCTGCTCAAATTTTTAAGTTTAGTGCTTGTGATTCTGGCTCCTGCTTTTGCCAGTGCTCAGGCCAAAGTCATTGGATATATTCCCGCCTATAAAAATATGCGTGCGGTCGTCGATACTGTCGATTTGAGTAAACTGACGCATATTAATCTGTCATTTCTAAATCCTAATGGAAGTGGTGTGGTTGCCAATGGAACGACTCCAGTGTGTATGTCTGGCGCCTCCGGTGCAGATATCAGTTATGTTGTGCAGCGAGCGCATTCTGCCGGAGTAAAAGTGCTGGTATCTCTGGCTGGCGGTGTCGTGCCTGGGTGTTCCGGAAACTGGGAAAGTTTACTGCAGCCAGGAATGCGCCAGACTGTCGTGAATAACCTGGTGAACTATATGAATCTGATGGGCTTAGATGGAATTGATGTGGATATCGAAGGCGTATTGCTCACTTCCATTGATAATGCCGGCAATTATACGCCGTTTATTCAAGCCCTGGACGCTGCATTGCCTGCTGGCAAATTACTCACGTCTGCAACAGCATCATACAACGGTGGAATGGTGCCAGTGTCGTCACTGCCGTATTTTGATTTCGTGAATATTATGTCATATGACGCTGTTGGGCCCTGGACGGGTGGAACCGGGAGTGAGCATTCCAGTTACGCTCAGGCACAGCAACATATCAATACCTGGAAGTCTCGTGGTTTGACGAAAGATAAGCTTGTGCTGGGTGTGCCGTTTTATGGTTATGGCTTTGGCAGTTACAACGCAGATTATTCCTTTGCTCAAATCGTGAGTCAGTTTGGGGCTGCAGCAGCGCAATCGGATGTGATTGGCAGCTTATGCGCGGGTTGTAGTTACGTTACATATAACGGCCTACCAACAATTCGACGCAAAACCCAATTGGCGATGCAGGAAGGGAGTGGTGTCATGATTTGGGAGTTGTCTCAAGATGGAAGCGGAGCTTACAGTCTGTTATCCGCTATTGCAGATGAGCTTGGAACGGGGTCGGGATCTTCTTCCAGTAGCTCTTCAAGCAGTTCGTCTAGCAGTTCTTCCAGTTCTTCAGGTGGCAACACTGGTGAGGTGTGCAATTGGTGGGGGACTTATTACGCCCTTTGTTCAAATTTAAATGAAGGCTGGGGCTGGGAAAATAATGACAATTGCGTGGGACGGAATACGTGTGCAACGCTTCCTGCACCGTACGGTATTGTCAGTGGTTCTTCCAGCTCTTCGTCCAGCTCGTCCTCTAGTTCTTCCAGCTCTTCCAGTTCCTCTGGCGGTGGCTCTTGCCCAACCTGGGTATTCGGCAATCAGTATTACCAAGGCGATGTTGTGTTCTACGCAGAGGACGGAAACTACTATCTTGCTGAACATGATAACCCCGGGTATATCCCCACGGTAAGTACGTATTTTTGGGAGCCAACTTCTGCATCTGCATGTGGTGGATCGAGCAGCTCTTCTTCTGGTTCAAGCTCTTCCGGTGGATTTAGCCTGACTATCGAAGCTGAATCTTATACCAATATGAATGGTGTGCAGCTGGAGTCCACCAGCGACGCTGGCGGCGGTCAAAATGTAGGCTATATCGATGCGGGTGATTGGATGGCCTATAGCAATATTGCCATTCCGACTTCTGGCACATATCGTGTTGAATACCGTGTGGCCAGTGTGGGCGGCGCTCAGCTATCACTGGATCTTGATGGCGGAAATGTTCAATTAGGAGTGGTGGATATTCCTGCAACGGGAGGGTGGCAAACCTGGACCACGGTCTCTCATGAAGTGAATCTCAACGCGGGCACCTATGCGTTTGGAGTTTATGCGCCACAATCCGGATGGAATTTGAACTGGATTAAACTCACCAGACTCTAATGTGGCAGCAGAGTTGTGATGTATGTTGTCAGGCCAGCTAGCAGGTTGGCCTGACGTTCTTAATTGTTATGTTGGTGAAATGAAAACGGTGGCTGAAAACGCGCCGGTTTATTAGGAGCTGTTCAGGTCGGCGATAGCACTTTTCGACTTCAGTTCTTTTCCCTTGGTCTTTATTTGTTGTGTATTTGCGACATGTTATTGGCCAGTCTCATGTGGTATTCCATTTCGGCCATGGCTTTTTCCTGATCATTGTAAGTCAGGCGTACGATGTTGGTGGCTACCAGATTCAGACGTTTCAACACGGTACGGGCATAGTTTAATTCTGATAACTCGAACGGACTGGGGTTGAGTTGTTCGTACTCGTCAAATCTGGCTTGTGTTTCATCGGTCCAGTGCATGTCCTGGCTGAATTTGCCATTAATGTCTGCGCGTGTGTTTTCTTCCAGTGCTTCTTCGCCGTTCTCTATTTTCCCCAAATGCCGTAGTTGTGTTTCTGCTGGTTTCAGCTTTTCCAGAATGTCGTTTATTGTGTCTTTTAATTCTTCGATGGGGAATTTAGTCGTATCGTTCATGATGCAGTGTCTCCATATACGCAGTTTTTCGGCCATTGTAACATCCCTGGATTTGTCCTGTACCCGGCATTTACTTACAAATGTGAGTAGTTTTGCACGGTCATTCTTTACTTTTTTAATGTCAAAAGTCTCGTGGTGCGGTCAAAATGAAATAAAACGGACTAATATTTAATTAAATCTCAACTGTTGAGCAGAATATGGCAAATACATACAAGCTAAAGCGAATAAGTGACGGAAGAGAGTATACCGTTGGCGCAATTTCCATGCTCATCGGGCGCAGTGACTCTTGTAATATTCAGGTTACAGAAGGCCATCCTTCAAGAGAGCATGCAAGAATTTCAGAGAAGGCTGAAGGTTTGGTGGTGCAGGATTTGCACTCCACCAATGGTACGTTTGTCAATAATCAACAGATTGATGAAGCGACTGTCCTAAAAGAGGGTGACATCGTAAAGTTTGGCGCTGAAGCCTTCAGTGTGCAGCTTCAAGAGCATAAGGATGCCACGGTGTTTATGCGTGCCCACATGAAATCTCCTGCTGCTGAAACGATTATCGAGGAAGATGATGAAGATGATGGTGGCGAGGATTCTACAAGTTTTATTCAGCTCTATACCTTGCCTCCGGGTTGGCGTGAATTTGAAAATGAAGGAAAGGGCGGCTTGAGCGATGCAGATATTAAGAAAAAGCAGGCAATTGACCGTTATGTTGAAAAGTTCTCTGCATCCTTAAAGGGAAAAAAAGGCCTGATTCTGTTGTTTTTTACCGAAGATAATTTGCCCACCATTAAAGTCGTGTCCAGTAAGGAGCCGAAGACCTGGAGCCTCGGGCGCAACAAAGATTGCGATGTTGTATTTGAGCACTCCTGTATTTCCAAGCACCATGCAAATGTTGTGTTTGACGGCAGTGGTTGGGAAATTCAGGATAATGCCTCAACCAATGGGATAAGTGTGGACGGGCGAAAGCAGGAAAAAATCACCCTGCAGGATGACATGAAAATAAAAATCGTATCGGTTGAGTTACTGGTGAGGTTGATTGGCTAAGTTTATCGTCTGGGTTGTGGGCAGGGTACTTTTGTGTTTATTTTGCAAGTTGCTGGCAGAGCTGTACTGAGAGCTTTTATAAGCCCTTAAGTGTGCATGGTTTGCCTGGATGCCTGAAAGCGGAGATTCGTTTGTTATGTTGCAATAACGAATTCCGCTCCAGGATGGAAGCTTAGTGCAGTTCTAGCTGGATATGAAAGGTGGTTCCCACATCAACGTCTGACGTGACCGCTATTTGACCTTTATGATGGTCACTAATAATAAAGTGGGAAAAGGACAGTCGATTTTGTGCGTCACCGCCCTTAGGTTTTCCTTCAAATCCAGCATCAATACTGGCGTTGAAAAACGGTTCAAACAATTCTTGTTGTTCCTCTGGCGTTAAACCCCGGCCATTGTGTTGAATTTTAATCCAAATGGCGTCGTAACATTCTTGTACCGAAATTTTAATTGCCGGCCTGAATGCTGTTTTGGCAATTAACCCAAGAGAGTGGCTGGAGTGGCGCAGCAGGCTTAGAAATACTTGCTGCAGCTCAGATACATAGACTTCCAGTTCTGGCAGGTTTTCTTCGTAGTTTTTCTCAATCACGATGTCTGAAAACTTCAGTCCAGACGGCTCCGAGAGCGTTCCTCTGGCCAGCGACAGGGCATTTTCAATAATGTCTGTAATTTTGGATTGGCGCTTAATGTCGCCTTGACTGCGGGAGAAATCCAGCAGATTACGAATGACATTAGATGCGAGTTTCCCCTTGTCTATAGCGTCCAGCAACACTGTGCTTAAAGTGGCTTTGTCCAGGCTTTCAGATGTCAGTGTTTTTTGTAGCTTGTGCAAATCATCCACAATGACCTGGAGAGGCGTGTTGATATCGTGTGCCATGTTCGAAGCCAGTTCGCCCATTGACGACATTTTGTCTCGCTGAATTAACATGTTCTCAGCTAGCGTTCGTTGTGTGACATTGTCAATCAGGATAACCACGCCGGGCACAGCTTTGGCATTTTTCCCTTGCAGTGGGTAAACACGGATGTCGAAGTAGTATTGCCCACGCTGGCTGTGTTTAATTGTCACTGGTTTATTGTGTTCAATTACGCCGCTGACCTGTTCTGGTGAAATGGTGATTGTGGGGTAGACCTGCCACAAATTCTTGTGCAGGGCTTTGTCGTAGCTCACCCCTGAAATTTCTTCTGCACAGCGATTCCAATGGGTAACGTCGAGATTGTCGTCCAGCCCGATCAGCATTGATGGCATGGATTGGAGAATATTATTTAAATAGTATTCCGATGCTTCCAGGAGGGCTGTCGTTTCTTTATGTTCGGATACTTCTTCTTCCAGTGCGTTATTGGCTTCTGTCAGCAGGCGATTGGATTCATCCAGTGTAGCCGTGCGTTCCAGTACACGCTGTTCCAGATCTGCACGTATTTCACGCAGGGCTTTATTGGCTTTTCGTGAGCGTCGATGACTAAAAAACAAACTTATTGCGGTGATGGATAGCAATAAAATCAAGGTTGCACTGGAAAAGTTGGCAACGTATTGCCATTTTGTATTGCCTTCTTCATCTTTGAAATACTGGATAAAACTCGCATGGCTCAATGTAGAATAAAACGTTAACACTAACGCCATGGTGAAGGTGTGTTTCCATCGAAGGGATGCAGAGGTTTTTTTTGTTTTGAACATAAGTCGGCTACTTTGGGTTTACGGCGTGCATATTAACAGAAACTATGGTGATAGTTGCAGGCTTCCTTACTATTATCAGTAACTAAATGTAGGCATGCCAGTCCGTAAAGGGTTTTTATAAAAATCTTTAATTCCATACCATTTGATTTTAAGTCGACTAAACTTACTTTACACTAAGAGGCCGAGTTCACCGTTATAGCCGGCCAGAAAGTTGCCCAGAAAGTTGCCCAGAAAGTCGGCAAGTTCAATATCTTTGTGGTAGTGCTCCAATGTGTTTGCTGCCGTTTGTTTGAGATGGCTTGTATTCGGCAGGGTAATTGCCATACATGCATGCCGGATGGCTAAGACGAGATGCGTCAACCTGAATAAATGATTGCCGTAAAAATAATATGTATAGCTTCAATCGCGCTTGCGTAATTAGTGATGCGCTTATTTTTTCAGTTTGAATTCAACAACTAACGAGTTTATCGTATTTACAGTGGTAGTCCGTCACAAGAATTACGCCTGGTCATGGTAAGCCGTTGTTGCATGCATATAATCTGCGAACAGGGTGCAACAAAAGAAAAGCAGCAAGCTTCAGTGATTTTGCTGTAACAAGTTTTACTTTCTTACAAAAGCTTGCCAGTTGCAGACCGAGAAAATAAAACAAAATAATCACATAATGGAGCTGTCATCATTTCCATGAACAAAAGAGGGGTCAAGCAAGTGCTGCGTTTTTCTGCACAACAATTGGTAACCAGATGGCTTGTCGGCTGTGTTTGCGGACTTGCGTTAATTGCTTCTAATGCATATGCGGCTCCTGTGGTGCTAGAAGTTATTGATGCCTATGCAGAGGTCCATTCGGGGCCCGGCCGTGGGTATCCTGTTTTTTATGTGATTGAGCAAGGCGAAAAAATCGAGATACTCTCTCGTCGACCCGACTGGTATGAGATTCGGGCAAAAAACGGTAAGGTTGGGTGGACAACCACAGCCGCTATTTCGCGCACTATTCAAAAAACCGGTGAGCCGGCCGACTTACCCTCAGTGGGTTATGGGGACTACATCAAAGGTAGTTTCGTTACAGGCTTTTCAACCGGGCAGTTTCTGGAAGGGGATCTCGAAGAGTTTGACGTATTTACCGTGTCAGGCGGATACCGCTTCTTAGCCTGGCTTGGCGCGGATGTTGAGTATGGTCGCCTGTTTGGCTCGGGTTCAGCCGGTGATCTTTATGCGGCGAACGTCTTTGTGGAGCCTGCAGCACATTGGAAATTGTCACCATTTTTGTCTTTGGGAACCGGTGAAATCTCCATGGATACTCAGCCGGATCAAATTAACTTCGATGTGGAAAGCGCCACGTTCAATACCTATGGTCTGGGCGCTAGTTACTATTTAGGGCGAAACTTTGTAATTAAGGGGGAGTACCGTTGGTATTCAATCGATGTAGACGACGAAACCGAGAGATTTGGAACGTGGAAACTAGGCTTCAACACTTTCTTCTAATGCCCAAGATGATACGCTTTGGTGTCCTGCTGTCGTGTGTGTTGCTGGGGTCTCTGGCACACGCCGCCGGTGGTGGTAAAAAAGGCTTAAAAGTAAATTCAGAGTTGTTTGATATTGGTATTATTGCCGGTTCAATTAATATTGAGGATTTTCCCTCTCAGTTTGAACCCTTGCTTGGCGTGAATATTACGTTTAAAGCATCTGAATACTTTTTCCTGCAGTATAACTTTATTCAAACTGAAATAGGTGTGTCTTCCGTAGAGGCGAACGATGCAATCGCGGGTTTTGGTCTGGAGGATCGCGACTTTACCCATTACGATCTTTTGGTAGGTTACAATATTTTCCAGGGTGAGTTTTTCTCTTCTGACGGTCAGGCAAATTTGTCTAATTTATATGTGGTTGGCGGTTTTGGTGATACTGAAATGGGTGGTGAGAGTAATTTCACTTACACCATTGGCGCGGGGTATTTAATCGAGTTTGCCCGTAAGTATCTGGTGAGAATCGACTACCGCGACTATATTTTCGACTCCTCGCTACTGGTGTCAGAGGGTGAAGAGACGATTCATAACACGCAGTTCTCTATTGGTATAGGGTATTTGTTTTAATTTGACCGCGTGTCTCGTATAAGTACATCGTTCAGGTTTCGCAGAGCAACAAAAGCTAAAAGGCCAGATTAATTCTGGCCTTTTTTAATGTGGTTTGTTTTTGCAAGATTTACATAGCACCACTTCGTGTTGATAGTAAAGTCAGTGGTGCCTGGCAGGGGGATCGATAACTGGTGAAGCAAGAAGTTAAAAGAAGGTGCTCAGTCCAACCGTAAACTCAATGTTCTGAGTCATTTTATCTTCACCTACAAATGTTCGAGAGACAATATGATCTTTCAGGTCGATATTGAGCGCAAGGTAGTCTGTGAGCACGGTTTTATGTGAGAGGCCGATCATAAAACCGGTCCCGCTGTCTTCAGCGAAATCAACTTGCTCAACACCTGCAACGGCGAAGAGGCCTGTATTGTATTTTCGGTTTTTACCCCAAAAAGAGCGACCGTTTAGTACGCGATAGCCCACGCCAACGGAAGCAAAATCAAAGGTTTTATCCGGGTTAAAATCAAAGACACCTTCAGCGTTAGATTTTTCGGTGTCTGAAGTGCCATAACCCACGTAGGCGAAAAACTTTTCGTTGATGTAGTAATTGCCCCAAACACCATACATTGGATTGGTATTGAAATCTTCGACGGTTAATAATCCGAGGTTTATCCCAATTTCAAAATGTTCTGTATCGATTGCAGCGGATTTGGCAGCCTCAGTAGGGGCTTGAGGTTCTATAATTTTAATCGGTCTGTTTTGTGCGAAGCTCGCCGACGAAACCAGCATCAGAGCTGCCGAGATTAATGATATTTTTTTTCGCATATTAATGGCCACTGCAAGTAATTTTGAATTTGTTTTATTGTACTTAAAATTTTATTTCGCTCTAGCGACTATACTTTTTAGCGTGATAAGCAGTTCTCATATTTGTAGACTGCCGGGAAATGGCAATAACTATAAAGCACCATCAAAGCGCTATTGGCGAATTGCGCGTAAATCATTAATGATATGCGCGTCAAATAATCACTGTGATCACAATTTAACTTTGTAAAGTAATATGTGACTGAGTCTATGAATTCGTGAAGTATGTGTGAATTATAGACCCTTTCTATACTATTTTTTTTACTAAGAGTTAACCCACGTGTTAGTTTTGATGTATATTTTTTACTGTAACTTCAATAGGTTCGGAACCAAACTTCATGGATAAGCTAGCAAAAATTACTATCCTTGTCGCTGTTTGTCTTTTAGGCGTAATAGCACATGCGGAAGACGACAAAAAGAAAACCGGCCACTGGACCAATGAAATTGGTGACGCCACCGTTGATTTTGGCGGTGACGAAAGTCAGCGTAGCGAAAGACGAGCGCGAGAGGAAGTAAAAAAGATTTCCAATGACATTCAAAAGCTCAAAGACGATGTCATCATTTTGAACAAAGATCTGAGGGTGATGGAAGAGCGACTGCTGTTTCCTTCCAACACAAAATTCTCGGTATTTGTGTCCATGACTTCAGGTCAGTTTTTCTACCTTGAAAGCATTAAATTAAAAATTAACGGGCGCTTCGTGGCGACGCATATTTATTCAGAAAAACAACAGGCCGCCATGCTGCGTGGCGGCGTACACAAACTTTACATAACTAACCTGTCGGAAGGAAAGCACGACGCCATTGCCTTTATTACAGGTATTGGACCGGGTGGTCGCGCATACAAGCGTGCTGTTGAGTTAAGTTTTGTGAAAAAATCTGGCAGCCAGTATTTGGAGGTCGCGATTACTGACGACCCAGTTGCACAAGAACCTACCTTTGAAATGAAACAATGGTGACAAAAATAGTGGTATTACCGGTCGGAGTGATAAAAAAATGGAGGGGTATTGTCGGGGTTGTTGCATCCGTGATGCTCGTGCTCACCTATTCGGGCCTGGCGCATGCGAAAAAAATAAAGTCGCATATTAAATCACGTGATCAACTTGAATACAGTGTCGTATTTTTTGAGCTGTTCCAAAAAGATTACTTCTCTGCCTTGGTCGAAAACTCCTATGCCGTAGAGCTTAACAACCCCTTGGCGCGCAATGATCAAGGGGAGGTGCTCAAAGGCGGCATGATGCTGTCTTATGGTATGGCGGATGAAGCCAAGACGATATTTGATCGTTTGTTAAGTGCAAACGCCAAAGAGGAGATTCGAAACCGTGCCTGGTATTACCTGGCCAAGTATTACTACAACAAATCTGACGTTGCCAATGCAGCAAATTCGCTAAACCGTATCAGCGGCAAAATTCCAGACGACCTGCATTTTGATTACCACTACCTGGCAACACTGGTTCGCAGTAGCGGCAACCATAATGTGCCTGGCTTAAAAGAGCCGAATATCGCCAAACTTTTGCAAACTTACCCGAATTACCCTTATTTACAATTTAATAATGCGATCGGGCAGTTGCGTAAAGGTGAAATTATTGATGCCGTCGACAATCTGGAGACGATTGCGAATTACGGTGGAGAGGATGAGGAATTTTTAGTTCTGGCTGATCGATCTAAGTTGGGTTTGGCGCAGATTGCTATTCGCATGGGGCGATTCGACCAGGCTTGGGCATATCTGCAGTCCATACGAACCACAGGCCTGTACTCCAACCGAGCGTTGCTGTCCTATGCCTGGGCTGCGATTAAGGTAAAACGCTTCGAAAATGCCGTTGCCGCACTAGAGGTATTGAATGAGCGGTCCATCGCTATTCCCGAAGTGCAGGAGGCTAAGGTGCTGCTGGCGCATTTATATGAGCAGGAGGGGTCACCGCGAAAGGCGCTCAAAGCAAACTTACTGGCCATTAAAGACTTTGCCGATGGTGTAAACAAAGTGGCTGAAGCCCGTCGTATTATTGATAAGAAAGATGTACCGCGGGAGTTCATCACCAATATAGAAGCTATTATGGACGATTCTGACTGGCTCAGTGCCGAGCCTTCAGTCGACTATAAGAACCTGACGCCATTTCTGATTGATTTGATGGCCAGCCATCCATTCCACGAGACGTTAAAAGAATTAGCCGACCTGTATTCCATTCGTAAGAATTTGCAATATTGGTTAATCCAGGCGGAGGAGCATATTATCGTGCTCGATAACGCCAGCAAAATGGCTTTTGACCAGCAGGCTAAGGCATTGATTAAAGAAAGCCAGGCTTTGAATAGTCGCTTTGCCGATGCCAAGAGTGAACTGAGCTTGATTTCGATGACGCTGAGTGAAGAAGATCAGGAGCGCATGGATGTCTTGCTGGAGTCAGTCAATTCAGACTTGGTTACTTTGGATGAGGATGTAGGTTTTTTCGGGGAATTAAAAGAACCCTATATGCAACCACCTGAATATCGCGATATGGTGGCGGCCCTGCACAAGCGAATTAGAATGCTGCTGCAGCGAACAGAATTAAATGTAGTGAAGTTGGAGCCTGTTATGCGCAGTCTGGTGAAAGCAGAATTAGATAAACATGAAGAGAGAATGAGTTATTATTCTGCTCAGTCGCGTCTGGCAAAAGCCCGGCTGTACGATACTACTTTATCAACCCTAGAAGACGCGCAACGCGCGATCAATGAAGAGAAAAAAGAGGCCAACAAATGATGTTGCGTTGGATTCTGGTGTTAAGCCTGTCAATAATTGTTGCTGCTTGTGGTTCAAACAACAAGCAAACGTTAGGTCAATTAAAATATAAAGGCGACAAAGAACGTGAAATAGAATTTGAAAAAGTTACACACGAAGAAGTGCGTAATGAATATAAAGAACTGATTGACCTGTTCGAAGACGATGAGCTTAAAGAGCAAATCGAGCGTCGTATAGCGGACGTGTATATGATGGAGGGTGTGGAAAAGCAGGCCACCGCGACCCGTCAAAAAAGCCATTATGTCGAGGCGATTAAAGCCTATCGGAATGTGCTGGAAAAGTATCCTGACTCGCCTGATAACGCGGAAGTGTTTTATCAATTGGCTAAAGCCTACGATATGGAAGGGCAGCAGGAAGAAGCTATGAAGATGCTGACCGAGTTAGTTCAGCGTCACCCAAATTACAAAAATATATCCGAAGTACATTTCCGCAAAGCAGATATTCATTTTAACTGGGGTGAGTACAAAGAGGCCAAGGCGTCTTATCTGGCGGTTACTCGCTTGAGTCAGAATCGGCTGTTGTTGAATGCTTATTACATGCTGGGCTGGGTCTACTATAAAGAGTACGACTTCGAGGCCAGTATCAATTCATTTGCATTTGTGATGAACAGTATATTAACGGAAAGTCGCGACTTTACGACTTTGGATAAAGCTGAGAAACCGCTGGTGGAAGACTCTATTCATTCCATCAGTTTAGCGCTAGACAAGGTGGGCGGTGCGGAAATGATCGGGCAGTTCCCTTCAATTGCCGAGCGCGACTATACCTGGCGTCTTTATGACCATCTCGGTGATTACTATCTGGAAAAAGAATTATATGAACAATCAGCCAAAACTTTCCGTCAGTATGTGACGAACTTTCCAACCACCGAAATCGCTCCAAAGCTGCATGAAAAGCTGATCAATGCCTACACGAAAGGCAAGTTTGTTTTGCAGGCACTTGTTGAAAAAGAGCACTATGTAAAAGCTTATGGTATTCATTCCAGTTACCCGGGTAATGCCAACGGCATTGATGCATCAATTCTTGCACTGTTAAAAGTGTATATCGATGAACTGGCGAACTTCTATTATGGTGAAGGTCAGGCTCAGCAAGATGTGGCGAAGAAGGAGCTTGAGCGAAACGGCGAGCGCGCAGACAAGAAGAAAATTGCTAAAAATGAAAGCGGGGCAGTGGAGTCTTATTTAAGTGCTGCTGCATATTTTGGTGAGTACATCGAAACCTTCCCTAAAGATGCGCGAGTGGATGAAATGCGTTTTCTTAAGGCGGAAGCGTTTTTTCTTGCGGGTGACTTCCTGAATGCGGCCAAAGATTACGAGCTTGTGGCATATAGTCCGCAAGGGACAAGCGCAAAAGATAAAGCAGCAGATTCTGGTTACGCCGCCATTATTTCTTATCAAAAGCAAATCGACGGATTGCTGGCGGCTAAAAAAGCCAAAGGCAAGCAGCAGGAAGTTGCCAATTTGCGTGGTATCGCTGTCGAGAGCATGCTGCGCTTTTCAAAAACCTTTGACTCTGACGAAAGATCACCTTCAGTGCTCACCAACGCTGCGGAATACCTGTTTGGTTTGGATCAATATGAGCGCGCTATCCAAGTAGCTGAAGATCTTATTAATACCAACAAAAACCTGGATAAAACACTTAAGAAAACCGCCTATGGTATTCTGGCGCACTCACATTTCAAGCTGGAAAACTTTGCTGATGCAAAACAGGCTTACATAGCGCAACGTTCGTTAACTAAGTCTGGCGGGGAAGAGTACAACAAGATTTCTGAGCGTATTGCTGCTTCGACCTTTAAAAACGCGGAGTCGATAGAAAAAAATACAGGCAAAGTAGCTGCTGCCGAGGAGCTCTTAACGTTAAAGTCCTTGTCACCTAATTCGCCGATTAGAATCACAGCGCAATATGACGCTGCCACATTGTTGCTTGGAGTTGAAGCCTGGAAAAAAGCCATTGTGGAATTGCGCGAAATGAAGCAAATGTTTCCCAACCACAAATTAGCTGTCGAGTTTCCCCGTAAACTCGCTCTGGCCTATGAGAAAGACAAGCAATGGGCTAATGCTGCCAGCGAATACCTGGGGCTTTATAAAAATGACCCCGACGCGAATATTCAACGTGAAGCTCTGTTTTTTGCTGCCACCATGTTCGAAAACAACAAACAGTATGAAGAGGCCATTACCTACTTTAAGAAGTATGCCTATGATTACGAAGAACCGTTTGATACACGTATGGAGGCACGTTACCGCTTGGCGGTGAACTACAAAACTCTCGGAGATATCGGTAAGCAGTTGTACTGGTTACGACGTATTATTGATGGTGATGCCGAAGCGGGAGAAAAACGTACAGAGCGCAGCCAGTGGTTAGGCGCATGGGCAAACGCTCAGTACGGGGATTACTTCCTGGGTGAATTTGAGAAAACGCGCCTTTATGTTCCACTTCCCAAAAGTTTGCCGAAGAAGCAAGAGTTCTTCCAAGATGCGAATGATCGTTACCAGAAAGCTGCCAGTTATGGCATTTTGGAATTCGTCACCATGTCCAGTTATAAAATTGGAGTGCTAAACGAGACTTTCGCAAAAGATCTGCGCAATGCTCCAAGACCCGGTGGTTTGAGCAAAGACGATGTAGAAGTTTACAAAGAAATTATCAATGAGCAGGCAGCGCCTTTTGATCAGCTGGCCGTCGAAGTACACCAGACCAATATCGACAAAGCGTGGGAAGGACATTACAACGAATGGATTGAGAAAAGTTTTGCTGCCATAAAACGCCTGTATCCGGAACGTTATGCTAAAGAAGAGGTCTTGGCCAGTTACGGAGAAGAAATACGATGAGTGTAATGACTAAGAAATTTCCAACACTGAGCAGGGCACTGGGATTAATTGCGGTTGTGTCTTTGGTGTATGCCTGTTCCGGTACTAACACTAAAAAAGTAGCTGATGACGTAAAGCCAACGTTAATGCCCACGAAGCAGTTTATTCCACTGCAGGAGTTCGATAAAAAAACCGGTTTGGCAGTCCCCTACGAAGGTCGGGAAAATCCCTATACCGCGCAAAAAGGCCGGATAAAGAAAGAATCTGTGTCGGCATTTATTGAAGCTAAGCGAGCATATAAATCGAAGCAGTGGGACCGAGCTAAAAGTATTCTCAATGCTCTCTCGCAGAATGATAAATCACTTTCCGGTCCCTGGATGATGCTTGGTGATATCGCCATGGAGCAAAATGATATCGATACGGCTAAATCCCATTACGAACAAGCGATCAAAGTTAATAAGCAGAATATTAATGCTTATTTAAAAATAGCGAAAATCCAACGGGAGCAAGGGCAGTTTATTCCGGCTCAAAATACTTATACCTCCGCTTTGGCGGTATGGCCGGATTATCCAGAGGCGCATTTAAACCTTGGGGTTTTGTATGATATTTATTTAAATCATCCAATACGCGCGCAGCAACATATGGAAGCCTATTTGTTTTTAACCGGCTGGAAAGACGAAAAAGTTAAGACCTGGCTTGCAGAAGTGCAGTCCAGAACTGGCATTGCCACCACATATAAATTACCAGAGGAAAATAGTCCTGCACCTCTGACATCTACAGGTAGTTAATATGAAAAAGATATTCTTTACTTTCATTTTGCTCGGTATGAGTGCCGTTTCTCTGGCGCAATCTGAGAAAAAAACAGATGATGAAAAACCTCCAGTCAATAACCTGCCCAGATCAGATGATTCACTTTATTTGGAATCTACTGTAGTCGGCGACAAAGAACAGCCCACAGTGAGTTATTTTATTCCCTGGAAGGGAACCGGTACACCGGACAAATTAAATTGGAATATTGAACAGAAAAATGACAAAACTCTGGATTTGATAGACCGCGATATTATGGTGCGATCTATGTCTATTTATAATGAGCTGGACATGGAGAATACCGCGCCGATAGAGTAGGCCGCTATCCAGTGCGCTGCAATTAATCGCAGCGTCCATAACTCGAAACGTTAACACCAAACATTAACATCAAACATTACAAAATTTACATTACGCGTTAAAAAAAGAGATACCATCATGGCTGATATTTACAGTACGATCGTCCGATTCTTCCAAGAGGGTGGGTTTTTTATCTACCCCATCGCAATAGTTCTTGCTATTGGCCTTGCGATTGCTGCAGAGCGTTGGGTTTACTTGTCCAGAGAGCTTCGACGTAATTTGAAAGCGTTTGAAGACTTTCTTCCGCTGTTGCGTACAACCGATCTGGAAAAAATGCAGCTATATACGCGAGAAGTCAGTGTTCCGGTCACCAGAATTATTGGTTGTGGTTTGGATATGATGAAGGTGTCCAAGCAGCGTGCAGATGTTGAAAACTCCATGAGTGAAGGTATGCTCGAATGTATGCCGCGCATCGAAGAGCGTACCAACTATCTAGCCGTACTTGCGAATATCGCCACCTTACTGGGTCTATTAGGTACTATCATCGGTCTTATCGGCGCATTTACCGCGGTAGCAAACGCAGACCCTGCAGAGAAGTCTGAGTTGCTGTCACTGTCAATTTCGGTTGCGATGAACACCACGGCTTTTGGTCTGATTTCAGCTATTCCTTTGCTGGTTTTACATTCCATGCTGCAAAACAAAACTGGCAAAATTGTTACCAGTATTGAGATGGCGGCAGTGAAATTCCTTAACATTATGACAATTCATCGCTTGATTGAAGCGGGCTTGCCACGAACACAAGCTGCGGCAATGGCGGCAGTAGCGGCAGAAGAGCATGCGGTAAATCCTGCACGAGTTGAAACCCCAGTTCCCGGCGGGCAACCTGGTTAATACATGGCTCTGTCGTTAATGGGCTGTCATGACAGTACCTCTTGATGAAGTACTTTTTGATGAAGCACCTCATGATGACTGGGCTTGTATTACACATACCAAATAAAAACTTCATGTAAATAAAGACTATGAAAGTTAAATATAAAGGCTTTAACGAACCTGCAGACATCGATGTCACGTCGTTCATGAACTTGATGATAGTTCTTGTACCGGTGTTGTTGATGACGATGGCGTTCACCCAGACAGCCGTGCTGGAGATTAAGCTGCCTGAGTTAACCGGTGGAGCAGCGTTAACCCAAGATCCTCAAGCTAAGCTCGAAATTGAAATTACGGATGAGGGGTATCGAATTTTTTACCCTGAAACCACAATGATTCAGCAAATCCCCCTAATCGAAGGTGAAGAGGGGATGACATATGATCAGCAGGCTTTGTCTGAATTTTTGCAATATTTAAAACGTGAAAACCCGGAAAAACGAGATGTTCTGTTGCGCTCGCAACGCGATATTGTTTATCAGGATATCGTGAGAACTATGGATACGATGAAGTCTTACCGCACGGTGATTGCTGCCAGTGTGGTTGAAATTGAATTGTTTCCTGAAATCTCGTTGGATGACGCACGTAAAAAGGCGAAATAAAACACACAATGATTAGTTCAACAATATTCAATCCGCGTAAAACTGCTGCCTACGCTCCCAAGCTTAGCCTGGTGGCGTTGATGGACATTTTTACGATTCTGGTTTTCTTCTTGTTGTTAAACTCCGGTGAAGCGCAAAAGATCGAAAACGCGAAATTCGTAAAACTCCCGGATTCTAAAAAAGGTGATGTGCCCCACGAAGAGTTGATTATCTCCGTGAACAAAGACGAGATATGGGTGGAAAAAGAACGTGTAGCACTCGTAAAAGATGTTCTCAAAGGCTCCGAAGATGTTATAGAGCCGTTAGGCGCTGTATTGGCAGATCATGTAAAGAAGCTGGGTGAGCTGTCGACCTTTGAAAAGGAAAATGGCTTGGCAGTGATCATCATGGGAGACAGGGAAACACCTTACGTGTTACTCAAAAGTATTATGGCAACCTGCCGTTTCCATAACTTCAGAAATTTATCGTTAGCGGTAAACAGTGTCGCCGGAGCATCGACCTCTAAGGCGGTGCCAGCTTCTGAAGTCTTTGGTGCACCAGCGGAGGCCAGCCCATGAGTAGCGTGGTTTTCGATCCTCAAGCACTCGACCTCAGGTTACCCTGGGTTGTTGATCTTGAGCAAGAAGAGAAATTCAAGCGTAATTTACGCCGCTTTCTCATTCCTTTATTACTGCTGTTGCTGATAATTCCTTTTCTCCCGACCTTAGATAAGGAATACGTAGAGCCTGACAGTGACGCCAAAAAGACCAAGATAATCTTGGAGCCTGTGGTGATAGAAACGCCGGAGCCTGTCGTAGAGAAACCTAAACCTACGCCGAAGCCGAAACCAAAGCCCAAGCAAACGCCGCCACCGGAACCGCCTAAAAAGGCTGAACCGAAGAGTGATGTACCGCCAAAGGCGCCAAAACCCACAGAAAAGAAAAAAGACGTGGCAGAAGCCGCTGGGCTGCAGGGGTTGTCGGATCAATTAGGCGCATTGCGCAATATGAATTTGAAAACTCTACAAAACAAAAATGTTTCAACCAGTAATGCCGGGCAGGTGCGAAAGGCTACCAAGTCCACACTGGGGGAAAATATTAACCAGCGTAGTGAGGGCGTAGACTTAGAAAACATGGAAATGAGTGATGAGAGTATTCAGCTCGCCATGCATAAGTCGACCAAGTTAGATGGCTTCGTTGGCGGGGGCGGAGGGTCGCCCGATGGGAGCGACTCATCAAAGTACTATTCCGCTATCCAGGGGCAGCGCAGTGATGAATCAATTCGGCGCACGATGGAAGCTGGCAAGGGCAAAGCATACCTGTTTTATCAGCGTGAATTGCGTCGTGACCCCGGTTTAGCAGGTACCTTTGTGTTCGAGCTGGTGATTCAGCCGGATGGCAGTGTGTCGAGTCTTAAACTTGTTTCCAGTGAGTTGAATAACTCAGACCTTGATCAAAGAATTTTAGAGGTCGTTCGGCAGTTTAACTTTGGTGCTAAAGATGTTTCGCCTAGGACTTTAACGTATAAATTTAATTTCATTCCTAGTTAAAATTTTGAAAAGTACCAGAAATGTCTGGTACTTTTGTATGGCGTTAAAGCAGAAAAATAGTAGTACTTTTGGTTGAAGTGTGGGATATAAAATTAATTTTTTTGCTTCTCAGGATTTGTAATTCGTGCCAATAATCTTGTAAATATGTGAAACAGCTTTCGGGCAAATCGAAAGTCAAGCGAATGGGGGAGAGGTGTTTAACGCCGGTATTTAAGGAAAAACGACAGGGTCAGACCGCTTTTTGTCGTCTTATTCTCCCTTCTTTGCAAAAGTGTGACCTGTTTACTTATTTTATGCCGTTTAATTCTACATAATACGACCGACTCGATATGGTTCCCTCTCAATTTTTAACTGGCTCACACTTTTAAAGCAACTTTCACAATTCGTACTACTTTTGCGAATTGGTTCCAAATCATTTCCATTCTTTGTGCAATCATTTCCGTACGACGAACTATTTTCGTTTTTAGAAAATTCGGTGGTGGAAAAAATGTACAAATTGGCGAAATTTACTCGACAACTAACTATCTCTGCATTCGCATCCGTCTGGCTGCTCGGGTGTTCCGGTGGTGAAGACACGAGTGTTCAGGAACAGCAAAAGGCTGACTTGAACAATGCGAATGATGTTCCGTTTGCATTTGTGAAGCGCAGCGTTGCCAAGGAAACTGAAACAACCTTGACGCGTTATCGCGAAAAACTGCAAAGTAAAGTGGATGCGCCTGTGAATGGCTCGTCTCCTTACGACTTCAATCCAGGTGCGAGTCTGGTGATCCAATCCAATATGGATGTGGACTCAGTGAAGACTGAAGTTTTAGCTTCCTACTTCAATACCCCCGATTTCGATGTAAAAGATCTAAGCATTTCTGCAGATGGCACAAAGTTGCTATTTGCTGCCCATGGTGGATTTAATCATCCAACCGACTCCACCTGGAATATCTACGAGATGGATTTTGCCACCAAATCCGTTCACCGTATTATCGAAGATGACGAGTTGGCCAATGCGGGTGAAGACACCAGCCCAACTTACACGTTTGATAACAAAATTGTCTTCAGTACTAACCGTGCTGCTGGGAACCCAAATAGCCCGGTTGACAATATTGTGGACGAAACAGATGGTGAAGACTGTATTAAGGTAACGCCAAATGAAGAGCCCTCACTGTTGCATTCCATGGAGCTTAACGGAGAAAACATTCTTCAGTTAACTTATGGCAACAACCACGATACTAAAGCTATCACAATGGGTGATGGCCTGGTGGCTTTCGTCCGCTGGTCGCGTAGCTACGAGTTGGTTGAACAGTGTGCAACTAATTTGAGCAAGCCAGTTGGTGACGCATCATCTTTTGCAGATCTGTTTGCTAAGCCTCAAGTGTCGGGGCTGGATTCGCCTGCTAACTGGGATGACCAGGAAATCTGTCAGTTCACATTTGATACTCCTGTTGGCCCTGTATTGCCTAAAAATAATTACACGATTCTGCGCATAGATTCAGAAGGCACTAATATCGAGCAGTTGTATGAGACTGTGTCCCTTACAGGTTCCGCAGAGTCTATGGTGAGCATCAGCAAAATTCGCCAAGCTGAAAACGGCAAAATTGTTGCTCTGTTAGAACATGAATACAATCAGCTGCACGGCGGTAACCCTGTTGAATTGCAGTCACCTTTTGAGCCTGCGACTGGCCGTATTTTCGGTGCATTATCGCCAGAGTCAGTACTTTCTGGTGAAGTTAATCTTTATCCTAACCAGGCTTCTGTAAAGGGGTGGGTGAGTTCATATGATACTTACCGCGATAACTCTGGCCGCTTAATGGTGAGTTGGGCGCAATGTGCCACGACAGGCAGTAACAATATCAGCGCCTTTTGTACCGCTGATAGCAATGTAGAAGACATTAAAATGCACTACGGCCTGTGGATGTTGGATAGCAACAAGCAAACACTACCGATTGTTCGTGCACAGGCTGATGTCGTATACAGCGATGTTATGATTGCTCAACCAGCTTTAGGTGTTGAATACCCATATGCACCTTATAATGCCAGCTATGTCGATAATCTGGATGAGTCCCGTATTGTGTGTGATGATCCTGGTGTGGTTTTGCCTCCAGTGCCTCCATACCCAACACCCACGCCAACGGCTACACCTTCACCGACTGTTGTACCTACTCCTACAGTGGTGCCAACGCCAACAATAGTTCCAACACCAACCGTTGTGCCTACTCCAACAGTAGTTCCAACACCGACTGTTGTTCCTACACCTACAGTGGTACCAACACCAACAGTAGTTCCAACACCGACTGTTGTACCTACACCTACAGTGGTACCAACACCAACAGTAGTTCCAACGCCGACTGTTGTACCTACACCAACAGTAGTTCCAACGCCGACTGTTGTACCTACACCAACAGTTGAACCAACGCCTACAGTAGTGCCAACGCCAACTGTTGAGCCAACGCCTACCGTAGTGCCAACGCCTACAGTAGAGCCGACTCCTACTGTTGTACCTACACCTACAGTAGAGCCAACTCCTACAGTTGAGCCTACGCCTACACCAGTTCCAAATACTGCACCTGTTGCAGATGCTGGTGAAGATCAGGCGGTACATATGGGTGCTGTTGTTCGTCTGGATGGTTCAGATAGTACTGATGCTGACGGGGATCAGCTAACTTACAGTTGGTCAATTTCTGGAATGAGCGCAGACGCTGGTATTACTTTGAGCGGTGCAGACCAGGTGATGCCGGTAGTTACAGTGAATGCGTTAGGCAGCTACGAATTAATGCTGATCGTAAACGATGGTACTGTTGATAGTGAGCCTGATTATGTCGCGATCGAAGTTGAAAATGTTCGCCCAGTAGCTAATGCGGGTGATGATCAAGCCACTGAAACTAATAAAATGGTAACGCTTGATGGTTCTGCCAGTTATGACGCTGACGGTGATTCATTAACATATTTCTGGGCGGTCATTGAAGCGCCTGAATCGGCTGAAGATGTGTTATTCAACCCAAGTTCTGTTAAGCCTACATTAGTGGCTGGAATCGCGGGGACTTACACCGTGCAATTAATTGTGAATGATGGCATCGATGACAGTAATCTTGACTTTGTGACCATTACAGTGGGTAACGCGGCACCAGAAAATACAGCTCCTGTTGCGAACGCTGGTCCAGATCAAAGCGGTTTCATCGGCAGCAATATCAACCTGGACGGTAGTGCGAGTAGCGATGCTGATGGTGATAGCTTGACTTACAGCTGGTCCATTACTAACGCACCAAGCGGAAGTATCGCTGCGTTGACCAGTACATCAGCAGTTAAGCCAAGTATCGCAATCGATGTTGCTGGCGTGTATGTATTGCAGTTGATCGTCAATGACGGCACTGTTAACAGTGCACCAGATACCATGGTAATTAATACTGAAAATGCACGTCCTGTGGCTGATGCTGGTGACGATGTGTCGGTTGAAGCTGGTACAAGCGTAACGCTTGATGGAAGTGGCAGCTATGATCCTGATGGTGATCTACTCACTTATCGCTGGACAGTTGTAACTGAGCCTGCCGGTGCTAACACAAGTATTAATGATGCAGCGACTATGGCGCCAAGCTTTACTGCTCCAATCCAGGGTCTGTATGTTATTCAGCTGACTGTGAATGATGGAGAGCTATCAGCAACAGATACTGTGACGATTACAGCTACGCAGCCTGCATGTGATATCAGCGATGCAACTTCGCGTACGTTACCTGTGACGTTCCGTGACTTTGATACATCTCATCCAGATATGGAAACGTATGATGGTCAAGACTACGGTATTGTTAAAGAAGATCTCGGTGCAGATGGTAAGCCACAGTACGGTGATCATCCTCACGGTACAAAAACTACAACCAACAAGTACTTCTTTGATCAGTGGTACCGTGATGTTGAAGGTGTGAATATTAATATTCCTAAAACCCTGCAGTTGACCCGTGAAGTTGGTTCTACTGTGTGGAGCTATCGCAACGAAGACTTCTTCCCAATCGATGGCCTGGGCTTCGGTAATATGCCACACCCATTCCCAGATCATAACTACCACTTTACTCTGGAAACTCATTTGGAGTTCGATTACGAGGGTGGAGAGAAGTTTACTTTCCGTGGTGATGATGACTTGTGGGTATTCATCAACGGTAAGCGTGCAATTGATATCGGTGGTGTTCACGGTGTGATTGAAAGAAGTATCGACCTTGATAAAGCTGCTAGATATCTTGGAATTAGAAAAGGTGAAACTTATACCTTCGATTTATTCTTCGCAGAGCGTCATACCTACAAGTCTAATTTCATGTTCCAGACCAATATCAATCTGGAGTGTGTAAAGACTGAGGAGCGCTAGAGCACGACGATTTCCGATTAACCAATAATGGCATAAACTTGGCCCGATCTTTTGATCGGGCTTTTTTTTGTTTGGAGGATGGGCAAATTGAATGTCAATGAATAACAAAGAATTTTTCAAAGTGTACACAGCCGGGAATCTTGTTTTTAGGGCTAACACTAAAAGTGCACAGTTGTTGCGGATGTAAATCGGTCTATGGTTGTTCAATGTATGGGAGTAAAGGTGTGGGAGGAAAAGGTAGTTGTTGGTGGTGCCAAAACATTTAAGGTAAGTAGCTTTAGATCGGTTCAGGTATTCTACTGCTGGTATGGCGTGTGTCGCCCGAATATCTGTTGAAACATCGTTAAAAAAATAAAGCAAATTGAAAGTGTCGAGTGCCGCACAAAATTTAAATACTATTTTTTTGGATGAAAATAAGTGTTTATAGGTGCCTGTCATTTCGCCTTTTAAAATGAATAAAACGCTATTGTTTATATCCGGTAGGTTAAAAAGTCAGTGAATAAAACATTAAAAAATGCGTTTTAGACTGTTTTACTATGTAGCTGAAATTAGCCTAATAATGAAGAAAATTTGGTGTACATTTAATAGAGAGTAAAGATTAGATGAGCATCAGTTTTCTAGCCTAATCCCCCCAGTATTATTTGCAGATTCTTGTGGAGTCATGTTGATTCAGCCTGCTTTTGGTTGTTCAAGTGCAGAATCTCTTATTTAAAGACGCTCATCATTTTCAAGCTTTTATTGTATTCAACACTACGACCTTAATATTGACAGGAGTAGCATTATGCTAAGTCATCGTTCTGAGAGTAAAAACCAGGAAAGCACAGTTTTTCCTCAAGCTGTGGAAGCACCCGTTCAAAAACCGCAGGCTAAACCCCAAGCAGAGTCAGCAAGTCCGAGAGCTGTTATTGGGCCAAAAATTCGATTTAAAGGTGAGCTGATTGGTGAAGAGGATCTTTTGGTTCAAGGGACGGTTGAGGGAACAATTGATTTAAAAGGTCATAATTTGATTGTTGGAGAGCAGGGCGTGTTGCATGCGAATGCAACGGCTAAAACGATTACGATCGAAGGCAAGGTGCAAGGTGACCTTTACGGTGAGGAGCGGATAGCCATCAAGTCTTCCAGTCAAGTTCAGGGTAATGTGAAGGCCGAGCGTGTGGTGCTGGAAGATGGCGCGAAATTCCGTGGTTCTATTGATATGGATGTAAAAAGCAGTAAATCGATGCCGCCATCATCGGCAAGTGCGCCGTCAAAAGCTGCAATGGAATCCAAAGAAGAAGGGAATGATAAGGGCATGCACGACTCAGCAAAAAGCTAATTGAGTCGTGGTGAGAAACCGTCACTCCAAATGAAATAACCATTATGCTACACCGTTCACCTGCGCTGACTGCAATATATAACGAGGTTAAGTCCTCAGATAGAAACCATATTTTAGACCTGGGGCCCATGAGTAAAGGATGCTTTGATCTTTTTTCAGGCTTAAGTTGTAGGATTAAAATTGAGGATATTGCCTCGTATGTAGCGGTACAGCTAGGTGAGCAAAATGGTAGAGAGCAGATCGATTTTGCCAGTTATATGCAGGTGTACGGTGAGGATGAAAAATTTGATGTGATTCTTGCCTGGGATATTTTGAATTATCTCGAGTTGAATCAAATACAACAGTTATTCGAACTTTTAAAACCGCATTGCAAAGCGGATACCTTGATTTATATGCTGCGCTACGTTCGAAAGCATATACCCAATGTTCCCCGTTTTTTTGAAGTAAAAGATCAATACACTATTGAAATGACTGAGGGTCAATTGGCGCCTCGAGAAGTTCAGTCGCCAAGTACATTGCAGTTGCTGTCGTGTATGCCAGGTTCTTTTATGCAGGAAACCATGGTGGAAAAAACAGGGATGCAAGCCGATATTACTGAACACGTAATTCGTTACCTTCCCAGTGCAGATAAGAAGCATCTTGTTAGTCGCTCTGAGGAAGATAAGGTGGAGTCGGTTGATTTGGGTGCGCGCTGCGAAAGACTGCACACTTCTCCGTCGATAGAGATGATCAACAAGCTGATGCAGGAGCACCGTGATATGGTGGTGCTGGATCTTGGTAGTCAAGCGGGTCGAAATAAAGATCGCTTAGTGAATCTGGCGGGCAAGTATTACAATGCAGATATCTATCAGACTATCCAAAATGCGCAAGCGAATAATAAAGATGAATTGAATTTATCCGTCCTGGATTTTGAGTGTTCACTGAAGTTCGATATTATTTTGGTGTGGGATATTTTTAATTATTGCACGCCTAAACAACTTTCACAGTTAGAAAAAGCATTGGCGCTTTATTCACATAAAAACACCTCAGTATTGTCTTACGTTTATACAGGGAAAACGTTACCCACAAAACCAAACCAATTTCAGGTGGTTGATAATAGCCACGTGAAAATCATTTCTAATGCGAAAGATAAAAATAAAAAAAGTGCGTTTACCGGAGTTACTTTGCTTAAGTCCATGGTAAATTTTGACTTGAATAAGTCATTTGCTTATCGCGCAGGAATGGATAGGGAGATCATCGAATATTTCTTTGTTGCGCGTGAACAAAGTCAGATAATCAGCTTCCCGCTGGAGCAGCGAGAGGTTGTGGAAAAATAAAAACTATTGCCGCTTTTGCTTTAGTTTCCTATCGGATATATCGATAATACTGTTATTATCTTTTCCCTTTCTGCCTTCTTTATAAAAATATTTTTTCTAATGCGTTCAAATCGACAATTTGCAAATTAAATGTTTTGCTGCCGTGTTAGAGTGCCCATCTTAGATATAATCGCACCTGTAAGAAAACAAAAGATGCTCGCGTGTAGTTTTTATAAAACTTACATTCTTCGAGTAAAAGTTACCTCGATAAACCCGTCATAGTAGTCTCGCAAAAAAATAACAGGGTGAAGTTTGGAAGAATAGGTGTGTTGCTTTCTGCAGTTTAGATATGAAATGTAGACAAGTTTAATGCCCGGAATTTTAATCCGGAATACCAAGAAAGAATTAAAGGGTAAGGATAGGTTTTAAATTTTGAGATGGCGATTGTTGTTATCCATCTGTCTGGATTTAAAACTAATTTTATTTGATTTGCTTTCCTTAGGAAATTTCGGAACTTTTATTTAAAAAGTTCCACAGTATTAGTAACTGACTTTTATGTTGTTGCAATGCTGACGTTAGAGAAGGCAGTTTCGCGAAACAACCAATAGCTTTATGTGGTGATTACAAGGGGTGATACAGTGAATAATGTGGTGTTTTTGTCGTTTGGTGCGGTAGCTGCGAAGTCTACAACCCGCTCTCAGGCTCAGCATGTTTCCAATATCATCCATTTGAATGCAGGTAAAACGCAGGCTGCGGATAGCGAGGTGTCAGCCGCGACTGCACCAACTTTTGTAGATTTGCTGGATGTTGACTCCTGCCAAACTGCTAATACGCAATACATTATTGAGCAGCAGATCAAGAAGCTTACATCAGCTTCTGGTGTTGATCGCCTGGATGTTTATGCAACGTTTGAAGAGTTGTCACTAGACTTTATTGTGTTGTTCGGTCTAAAAAAAACGCTAAGCTCGATATTTAAAGTGTCTCTGTCCGATGTTGAGTTTTCTCTATTCTCATGCATTGCAACGTTAGCTGATCATGTTGTTGATCAGGTGAACCAGAAATTGGATACGGTTGTACAATGTTACTCCGAAGCTAATCACCGCTCTGTTACGGCAGGTCTTGGTGAGAATACGCTTAATTCTGCGGGCTTGCCTCTTTGCAAGCGCGATAACGTGGTCAGTATTTCCTTGGGGCGTTCTACTACTCAGGGTCAGTCATAGGGTGACAGGTCAGCATAACGCCCTTCAGGGGTAATTGCAGGCATGGTAATAGCCACATTGGTCAATTTATCTGGTAGCGCCCAGGTTTGTGGTTCATGGCAATAATTAGATTGAGCATGATGGCGCCAGCAATCGAAATTAAGATGATGGAGATATCTGCAATAAAGTAGGACATTAAAAGCACGCAGCAATCCACAATCATTTGAAACTTCCCTGCCCGAATATTAAATCTCTCCTGTAGGTAGAATGCTAAAATCCCGCTGCCACCCATACTGGATTTGTGGCGAAATAAAGCAAGCATTCCCATTCCAATCAGTAAACCGCCAAAAACACCCGCAAAAATCGGATCAATGGACCGAATATCAATAACTGCGTCCAGGTTTTCGGTGAGCAGAGATACGGTTGTAATTGAGATAAAGGTATTTAGGGCAAACCTGTAGCCCATTTGTGACCAGGCAAGATGATAGAAGGGCAGGTTAATAAGAAAGAACACAATGCCAAACTTGATGGAAAAGGCCTGGGATACGATTAGCGCGATTCCAGCGGTGCCGCCAGTAAGGATGCCGTGTGTTTTAAATAGAAAAATACCAAAGGCAACAAAAGCGGCGCCACAGATCAGGGCCATAATGTCTTCAAGTAGTGAGTGTCGAGTGTGCATACCGGGTCCGGGCAGTCTAAATGTACACTATCAACGAGTTGTGGCGCCAAAGTCTCAATAAAAAACTAAAATGAACCTGCTATCGCTGAATGCGGTATTGCTGGAAAAGTAGGGTGGTGTTAGTAGGAGGGCGGGATGTGAAATGGAGAGTTTAATGTGAGAGAGGTGAAATTGCGGTCGTCGTAGCGGCCTGTGACATTGTTGCTGAGATGATATTGGGCTATTAAGTAATTAGGTAAGTAAGGGTTAGTCGTCGACTCCCAGTACGCCTGTGATGGTTTCTTTGCCGTTGGTAACAAAATATGACGGGGGAATTTCCGGGTTGTTGTCGTAGGTCATAATCCCTTCCCAATTGTTTATCGAGAAAGAGATGGTGCCGCCACTGTAATAAGTCGCCCCTGGCGTAATTTTGATATTGTTGAAAGTCAGTGAAGCGATGGTGACATTGGGGGCTTGATTGCCGTGAGCTACGATAAGTTTGCTGTAATAGGTACAGTTGTCTTTTATGTTATCGACGGGGTCGATTTTGCAGGCTTTGCCGGGATCACTGGTCGACGAGGTGAGGTAGGTAAAGGCAAAGTCCAGGCTGCTGCCGAGTTGCAATATGGTGGCGCCGCCTTCCATTTGAATGAATTCATGTGTGAACAGGCCGTCGTGATAAGCATCAAATGAGGCGTATTGGCTCAAGCCTTCCAAATCAACCGCATTTCCGAAGCGATCAATCAGTGCGAGCTCTATATAGGTATTAGAGTAGTAGTCTTCGAAAATATCGGCGTTATTATTAAAGCAGCGGTTCAGGTCAATATTGCGGGAGGAGAGTACAAAGTAGCCTTCGTTTGAATCCTGGAATGTTTTGTTGCCAAACAGGTTGTTGAAGCAGTCTTTTTCGCCGTCATCGGCGTCTTTAACTCCCTCCAGATCAAGTTTGTTGAAAAATTCGCCAATGCCATTGATTTCAAAAGTGATGTCTGCGGGGTCAATGGGAGAGGTATCGTCTTGGAAATCGAGCGTCGTGATGCCAAGGTCTGCACGAGTTTTCTGGCTGTTAGCCATAGCCTCGCTTGAGCTCTTCACTTGCATTTCCTGGACCTGCTTTTCGCCGCCTCCGCATGCACTGAGGAGGGCGCTAAGGGCCATGATGACGAATACATTTTTCACTTGGGGTATTAACCTACATTCCTAGTTCAGTCGCTCCAGTTTTAAAGGCTGGTTTAGATGCGTAACTTTGAATGACTTAAAGAATGAAAGAGAGGGGTGGAAAAATCTCAATCTCTTTAATGTCTGCGCCATATTTTTGCACCAGGGTTTTACTTCCGAGTGAAAAACTGTCGATTACAAAGTTTGCAGCTAATGCCCGCCTAAAAAGCTATATTTCCGAGCATTTTGTCTGTTTTTTGCTTTAAATTGCATTGGGTCGTGCAATGTAAGCTCAATAATTTAGCCGGGCAACATCATAGTGTGAACAGGTTGAATATTTCAATGGGCTAATTCAATCTGTCAGACCATATTTCCTGGCAAGTAAGGGTTTAACATTCTGTTTTATATTAATTTAGCCTAGTTTCTCAACTTGTGCAGCTAACTCATTGATTTTATCGTTTATTTTTCTCTCTTGTGCAAGAGAAATCTCGTTGATGCTGTTATGACTTCGGTCGGTGCTTAATAACCGTGTGAAGTACCATGTCAGATTCGAAGTAAACGGTGAAATCCGGATATTCCCAATAGTAAATGGGCGGATTGCCATTTGGGCCGACTTTGCTGTCCGGGGCGCCAAATTCACCTTCTACAGCCGCCTTGTTCATGCCGCGACTGGGAGTTTTTCCACTCCAAACATTGTCGCCCTGGTGGCCGGCGGGGATGCGTACCGTATCGGCATAACTATTGGTTAAGAGTGTGCCGCCAGAAAGGCATATTCCCAGAGCTAATAATAAGGACTTCTTCATTTTCGATTTCCTCAATTCAGTCACTTCTTCTGCATGTGTCCCTTTATTTGTTGCAAACGGTTGCGAGCTATCGCGAAACATTTATGGTTTGATGTTTCTGTTGCCAAAGGGTTTCATGGTCGTTGTTCTCATATTTTTCGCTCTTTAGAATTCTTGCGCTGCCACAGTGTTTAAAATATCTACAGGTATTGCAAGTTTATGTAATTCTAAAGAAGAGGGGCAGTCTAGATCATCAAACTTACACGGATGATCCCTTGGCTAACCCGAAAATTCTTTGTTTATTGTTGTCATTATTGTCAAAGATAGCAACCTAGTTCCAGCTTTTTATTAGAAAGACTTGCTATCTCACTGAATTAGTTAAAGTTTTCTGTACTCAGATTATCGTTTTTTTGCGAAATGTTCTTTAGTCTAGGTCTCAATTTGTTCATTTTGTTTCTTTTTTCTTCCTTGGGCCTGGGTGCGCATGATTTGTCTGGCCAGTTCACGCCGATCTGACTCCGATAGACGGTGAAACTTTACCGCTGTGTGGAAAGATTGCTCTTTCTCATCGCGTTGTTTGCAGCGTATGACTTGCGCAAAGCTGGTGACGGGAGTGTAGTAGGGGAGAAAAATCAGCCGTAATGCGATATAGCTGTTTTTGTAGAGCATGCGGTCGCTTAAAAAAGCCAATCCGTCTTCACTTAAATTGATACGGGTTTTGGGGCGGCCCTTGTCTTTATCCTGTTCAAACAGGACTTGTTTGGCTATTAAGTCTATTTTGGCGCTTAATGTTTGCAGGTAGTCCCCGAGTAAGCGGTTTTTTTCGGTCAAAACACGTAGAGTCTGCTCGCTGTCTTTGTCGAGTCTTCTGAGATCGCTTAATAAATTGAGGGAAATGGAGCTTTCAAATTCGTGTTGAGGATCTCGTTCATCAGCTGTAAAACTATCGACCACATGGTAATCGAAAATAACATCCTGACTGACTCTAAAAAAATCACGCTGTTCAGCTTTTCCGCTATTTTCTGTAAGTGGTTTGCTCATGCTTTGTACTTTGTCGGGTTGGTTTTTGTCTTGCAAACGCATATACCTTTAGACTAGTTGGTTACGGCATTAAAATCACGTCAAGTCGCTAAAAAAGCTCCTCAAAAAGCTCCATATTGAGGTGATGGAATGTCGCGCTCGCCATGGGAAAGTGTCGGCTTTATAAATTTGGCTTGTGGCGCAATCCAAACTTTAGTTTAATCTCGCCCCATGTTTAATACTCTCCCCTGGTATATTGGTCTTCGCTACATCCGCGCAAAACGCCGCAATGGGTTTATCGCCTTTGTGAGTTTGTTTGCTTTTTTTGGTATGGCGCTGGGTGTTTTCGCTCTAATTGTCGTGTTGTCTGTCATGAACGGCTTCGACCTCGAGCTCAAAAAGCGCATTCTTCGGGTGATACCTCATGGCTTTATTACCACAGCCGAACCATTAAAAGACTGGCAAGGTTTATCTTCTCAAATACAGTATCAACCAAATCTGCTGGCCAGTGCACCCTTCATCGAAGGCCGGGCATTGTTGTCATACGGTGGTGGTGTGCGAGGTATTCAGCTGGAAGGCATCTTGCCTGAGGAAGAAGCAAAGGTATCTGAAGTGTCGCGCTATATGATGGTAGGGCACATGGATTATTTGCAGCCTGGCGAATACGGAATTGTACTTGGCTCTTTAATCGCACGCAGTCTCGGCCTGACGACCGGCGATCGTGTCACGATTACGCTGCCCGTAGTGTCTGTTTCGCCTGCCGGGATATTCCCTCGCTCTAAACGTTTCCGTGTTGTGGGTGTGTTTGAAGTGGGGGCGCAGGTGGACCAGAGTCTCGCTCTTATTCATATTGCTGATGCGCAAAAACTTTTCCGAATTCCCGGTGAAGTGCACGGCTTACGTTTAAAGTTCGACAATATTTACACTGCCCCTGCCAGCATTCAACAGATGGGTAAATCTTTAGGGGATGGCTTTAAGGCGAAAGACTGGAGTCAAACGCAGGGCAGTTTATTCCAGGCGGTGAAGATGGAGAAAACGGTGGTGGGTTTGCTGTTGTCCATTATTGTGGCGGTGGCAGCGTTTAATATCGTTACCAGTCTTATTATGATGGTCGCCGAAAAGCGCAGTGATATTGCCGTGTTAAGAACGCTGGGTTTAACGCGTGCCAGTGTTGTGCAGATCTTTATGGTGCAGGGATCGGTGATGGGCGTCGCAGGTGTGGTTTTTGGTACGGTGTTTGGCATCCTTGGGGCGAATTATCTTTCGCCTTTAATGACGTGGGTCGAAAGTCAGTTTGGCTTTCAGGTGTTTGATGCGGATGTTTATTTTGTAACGCACTTACCTTCCGTCTGGCGACCGGAAGATACTGTATTGGTTAGTATTTTTGCTACTGTGCTATCGATTTTGGCAACTATTTACCCCGCTTATCGTGCGTCGCTTATTGCACCAGCGGAGGCGCTACGTTACGACACTTAATCATTCGCTTTGAATACAAAGAAAATTAGGAACTGGGGATATCAATGTCAGCAAGTTCAGTTTTGACATGCAAAGACGTCATAAAAAGTTACGATGAGGGACCGCAAACTGTAGAGGTGCTAAAAGGCGTAAACCTCAGGGTTGAACCCTCGCAGCACATCGCCATTGTTGGTGCCTCCGGCAGCGGCAAGAGCACCTTGCTAAATATTTTGGGCGGTTTGGATAAGCCAAATTCGGGTGAGGTTGAAGTGTTGGGTAGTGCTTTTTCTCGTTTGAGTGAAAATAAACGAGGTGATATTCGTAATCAGTCTATGGGATTTGTTTACCAGTTTCATCACTTGCTGCCAGAGTTCAGCGCGATTGAAAACGTGATGATGCCTTTGTTTATTGCTGGTGAGAATAAACCACGAGCTCAGCAGAAAGCGATGGATTTATTGCGGGAGGTCGGTCTTGAGAATCGTGCCGAACATAAGCCTGCAGAATTATCCGGGGGCGAGCGGCAACGGGTTGCGATTGCACGTGCTTTAGCCAATGCTCCTGCTTGTGTATTGATGGATGAACCGACGGGAAATCTGGATGCGAAAAACGCCGCTGCTATTCAAGCTTTAATGCAAAAACTGAGTGAAACCGTTTCTACCAGTTTTATTGTTGTGACGCATGATGAGCAATTTGCCAAAACTATGGATGAAGTATATGAGTTGGCAGATGGGGTTTTGAATAAGCTGTCATGAGTAAGCCGCTTTCTTTTTTTATTGGGTTTCGTTATGTCGGTGCTCGACGTAAATCCCAGTCTGTCGCATTCCTTTCTCGGGTATCCATGCTTGGTCTCACGGTAGGGGTTGGTTTGCTGATTCTTGTGTTGTCCGTCATGAATGGTTTTGACAAAGAGTTGCGGCAGCGGATTTTAGGCTTGGTTCCTCAAGCATCTATTCATCACTATCAGGGGATAGAGGATTGGCAGGCACTTAAAGCCTCATTAGAGGCGGACCCTGAAATTTCGGCAGCAGCTCCTTTTGTGCAATTAAATGGACTAGTCAGCTTTCGCGGTAATACTTCTGCCACAATGCTTTACGGCTTCGACCCTCAGGCGGAGCAACACGTGTCGCTTATTAACGAGAATATTGCCGCAGACGTATTGCAGCGTCTGGAGCAGGGGGAGCCCTTATTGTTGCTAGGCAAAGGAATAGCAGAGGCGTTGGGTGCTACAGTCGGCGAAAATATCATGGTCATTATTCCCAATACGCACTCAACCGCTGGCACCCCGGAAATTGCTTATCTTGAGCTGGGTGGTGTGGTGGAATCCAAAACTGAACTAGATGCCAGTCTGGCATTAACGTCTCTGCAGCATGCAGCAAAGCTTGCGGGCGAAGAGGGTGTTGTCAGTGGTATGCGATTGAAATTAAAAGATTTGTTTGCTGCACCAAACGTTGTTTATAAGGTGGTTTCTGAGTTGGGGCCCGGTTATTACGGCAATAATTGGACAAGAACACATTGGAATTTATACCAGGCGATTCATATGTCGAAGAATCTGGTGGGCCTGCTAATGTCGTTGATAGTAGCAATTGCTGCATTTAATGTGGTGTCCACGCTGGTTCTTGTGGTCGTGGATAAGCGGGGTGATATTGCCATCTTGCGTACTTTGGGCGCCAGCACGCGGCAGGTAATGGCTATTTTTATCATTCAAGGGTGTGGCATAGGAGTTATAGGGACTTTGTTGGGGCTCTTTTTGGGCTGTGGATTTTCGTTTGTATTACAGCCGGTTGTTTCAGGTATTGAAGCATTGTTTAACGTACAATTCTTAAAGTCAGACGTTTACCCATTAACCTATTTACCCAGTGAAATACGTTTGGATGATGTGGTGTATGTCGCGGGAACGGCTATTGGTATGAGTGTGTTGGCAACTTTGTACCCCGCGTGGAAGGCGAGCCGGGTGCAGCCTGCTGAAGCCTTGCGATATGAATAATTTAATCGTCTGCTTCGGTTTGTTGTTTTAGTTTTTTTAGCTTACGTTTCTCCCAGCGTTTAACTACGTGCCAGCGCCAGGTCCACTGAATCATAATGTACCCGGCACAGCTAAAAAATAAACTTGCCAGCAGGCAGCCCAATAGGAGCGGTTCCCAAATCTGGAGAAACTCAGACGTCAGCCAATCTAATGAAAGTTCAAAATGAAATTTCCGCTCTGGCAGTTGCAAAATTCGAGAGCCGAATTTGTAGCATACGAAAAATATAAAGGGAAACGTCAGCGGATTACTTATCCATACTAAGGCTATGGATATTGGCAGGTTACATCGAAACACTAATGCGCCGAGTGCTGCCAGAGGGATTTGCATGGGGATTGGAAGAAAGGCGACAAACAACCCTACAAAGAAGGCGACAGAAACAGAGTGGCGATTTAGGTGGAATAAATTAGGGTCGTGAAGCAATACCCCGAGAAATTTTAGCGCGGGATTGTTCCTCACCAAATGCGGGTCTGGCAGATATCGCTTGAAAATCTTACGCGGCATGAAACAATCTTAAAATCCAGGTTTTCGAGGGCGAGTATTATGCCGCCAAGGGTTGAGTTTTTCCACTTTTAGCTGTGGTATTTTGCGCTTTATCGCTCCACAGGATAGACTTCTTAGCCGGATGACAAAAAGGGAATGACACTGTGGCGCAATGGAGCGTGCTATTTTATTTGTTAGCATGGTTGGTCGGACTGGGTTCGCCGGCTTTTTGTTCAATCTATATTCCTCTTTTTCCTGTCGTTTTGGGCGCTGCTGTTTGTGTCTGCATGCATGGTGTCCGTTTTCTGCGAATTCCTGCGGCCTTTGGTTTGGCTTTCGCCATTGGCTATATCTCGTTGTGCCAATCTATCTCCAATCAAATGCCTCAATCTTTAGAGCAGCGCAATATTCAACTTGTATTGCGCGTCGAAGGTATTCCCCATGTGAATCAACCTTTTACGCGTTTTAATGCGGAGGTTATGGAGGTTTTGTCGCTAGGTGCTACAGATCCTGAAGGTGGCAAGTTTGAACCGAATTGTCTCCTGGGTAAAAAAGTTCGTTTGTCCTGGCGACGTGCATACGACGAGAAAAAAAGTACGCAAGTCAGTAAGTCAGTTTTGCCGGAGGAAGTGTTACCAGGCGATTATTGGCGTGTAACCGTGCGTTTAAAGCGACCTCGTGGCCTGGTTAACCCCGGCGGGTTCGATTATCAGGCATGGTTGTTACAACAAAATATATTTGCCACAGGGTATATCCACAATAGTGAAGAGGCAACCAGGCTGCGCTCCGCTCAGGGCTGGAGTGTTGATCGGCTGCGCCACCTTTTGGCGGGTAAGTTAAAGTCTTCTCTGGCGGATTCACAGCAGCCCAGCGTATATCACAGCTTGTTGCAGGCATTATTAATCGGAGATAAGTCTGACATCAGTAGTTCTCAATGGGATGTCTTGAATCGCACTGGGACAACGCATCTCATGGCCATATCGGGGCTGCATATCGGCCTGGTTGCGATGTTTGCATTTTTCTGTTCCCGCTTATTTATCCCTTTAATAATGTGGCAGACTCGGCCATTTATTCTACGACTGCTTCCCAGTTTTATGTGTTTTAGCGCAGCGTGTTTTTACGCTGTGCTGGCTGACTTCTCCATTCCAACGCAACGCGCCTTATTGTTTATCGGGCTTATTAACCTGGCATACGTCACGGGTTGGAGAGTCAGTATTTTCTTTTGGTTGCTGGTTGTGGCTATTGTGGTTGTACTAATAAACCCGTTCGCATTTTTACAGGCTGGATTTTGGTTGAGTTTTACCGCGGTGTTTTGCCTGCTGTTTTGCTTCAGTCATCGAACTTTGGTGGAGCAAAAATGGAAGACGTTGATTAAAGCGCAGTGGGTGGTGTTTGTTGGTTTGCTGGTACCCTTATTAGCGCTCGGCTTGCCAGTATCATTGGTCGCGCCTTTGGTGAATTTAATCGTGGTGCCAGTAGTGTCTTTCTGCTGTATACCCTTTCTTTTAGCAGGTGCGCTGGTATGTGGCTTAAGTGAGAGTTTTGCTGCGCTGTTGTTTCAAGTGGCTGAAAGTGTAATGCATGGTGTGTGGCTGCTGCTTTCTTTTGTGTCCTCGCGCGCGAACTTATATCAATCGCCCTTACATCTGGGCTGGATCGTTTTTCTAGTGCCCGTTTTTGTGATCGTCATTTTGCTGCCTTGGCGATTACGGTGTCAGTTGCCTGTACTTGTTGTGTTGTTCAGTGTGGCTTTTCACCCTTCAGCTCACCGAGATCGTATAGTGGTGCTGGATGTGGGGCAGGGTTTGGCAGTTTCTGTTTTGGCCAATGATGGCGCAGATCGAATCTATAGTCTTCAATACGACACTGGTGCGCGGTTTTCAGAAAACTTTAATTTGGGGGAAAGAGTTGTGATTCCCTTTATGCGTCACGCACAAGTAAAGCATCTGGATACTCTGCTAGTGAGTCATGGGGATAATGATCATGCAGGTGGTTTGGCGGCTATTGTCGAACAGTTTCCTCCGCGGGAAATCATTAGTGGGGCGCTTGAGGGGGAGTTGCAGATGTTGGCGTCTAGCATTGAATTGGCTGGCAGTGATAAAGACGGGCTGTCCACCTTAAAGAGGCCAGGCGATGTGACTGAGAAGCCGTATGCGATGAAACAAGGATTAAATCAACATCGGTTCTGTGTGTCTGGACAGCAGTGGAAGAAGGGTGAATTTGATTTCACGGTTCTTTGGCCGATAGATACTTTGCAAGCTCAGGAGGAAACGCAACGTAATAATCAGTCATGTGTATTGCTGGTACGGGCCTATGGCAAAACGCTTTTATTTACTGGCGATATTGAAAATAAAGTTGAGCGGTTTTTATTGGCATCCGGAGTACTTCCTAGTGACATCGACGTGCTGATAGCGCCTCATCATGGCAGTAAAAGTTCGTCATCAAAAGCGTTTGTGAATCATCTGTCACCGACACACGTTATTTTTAGCGCTGGCTATCGTAATCGCTACCATCATCCTTCCGCAGAGATAGTTGCGCGCTACCGTGATGCGGGGAGTACCTTATGGAATACTGCCAGCGACGGGGCAATTAGCTTGAAGTTTAATGCAGTGACAGAACAGTTGGAGGTGGTCAGTGAGCGGGAGCGTCAAGCACGGCTTTGGTTTAGAGCGCAAAATTAAAGTTGAATCCCATAACGGGTGCTCAATAATTAGTCGTTTTGAATTGTGAAAAATAATTTTAAGTTTCCAAAAAAGCGTTTTAAGACAAGGTATTAGAGTTTTGTCACTTGGTTGAATGGGGTATGATACGCCGCTGTTAAGTAGTCCTATTGGGGAGTAAAACTGTGGAACAAATTATTGCAGCTGGCGGCTTGTTGATGTGGCCGATTCTTATCTGCTCCGTCGCAGTCATTGCGATTACGGTCGAACGTTTTTGGACCTTAAATCCGAGCAAGATCGTGCCTAAAACCCAATTGGGTCAGGTTTGGAGCTGGATTCGTGATAATGAATTGGATAGCGAGCGTTTGAAATTGTTGCGTCGCTCTTCTCAACTTGGTCGAATTTTGGCCGCCGGCTTGAGTAACTCCCGCCATGGTCGTGATGTTATGAAAGACAGTATCGAAGAGGCTGCCAGTCAGGTGATCCACGATTTGGAGCGTTTCCTGGGTGTATTGGGAACAATTGCAGCAATTGCTCCGTTATTGGGATTGTTGGGGACCGTTATGGGTATGATCAACGTTTTTAATAATCTGAATCTAGAAGGCGCTGGCAATGCATCGGTTCTTGCTGGTGGGATTTCCGAAGCGCTGTATACAACGGCTGCTGGGTTGTTTGTTGGTATACCGGCCATGATATCTCACAGATTTTTCGTGCGTCGAGTGGATTCTATTGTCGTGACCATGGAGCAGGAGGCGGTGAAGTTAGTCGATGCCCTGCACAGTGATCGTCGTGTCGATTTAAAAGTCAGTTAAAACAACGCCAATAGAATGCGATAGGTATCGACATGCAGTTTAAACGTCAGGTAAAAGCCGAAGACCCTATTAATTTAACGCCGTTAATCGATGTGGTATTTCTGTTACTGATTTTCTTTATGGTGTCCACAACCTTTACGAAAGAAAGTCATTTGGAAGTTGATTTGCCTGAAGCAACAGGCAGCGCACCGGCACAACCAAGTGAAAAAGTTGAAGTGGTGATTGATGCAAATGGCGCATATTCCGTGAATGGAAATAAGCTCATTAATAATCAATTGGAAACTCTGCGCAGAGCATTGCAGGAAGCGTCCGGTGGCAATACAAAGGTTCCTTTTATTATCACTGGAGATGCCAATGCGTCCTACCAGTCAATAATCAGTGTAATGGATGTCGCTGGTCAGGAGGGCTTTGTTAATATCAGTATGACAGCTCGTACGCCAGCCGAAGAAATTGAGGAATAATGGCAGCACTGGGAGAAAAGCTTGCCAGCGCAGTGGAGCGACGCTGGTATTCCAAACCGGGGTGGCTCTACTGTTTGTATCCATTAGAGGTGCTTTTCTCTTTTGTTGCGCGAAGGCGAAAGCAGCAATACATTAATGCGCAATCCAGGGCGCGGCCTTCAATTCCCGTCGTAGTGATAGGGAATGTAACGGTAGGTGGTACTGGAAAAACACCTACGATCATTGCCATTACATTATATTTACAATCCCTGGGGAAAAAGGTGGGGGTTGTCTCTCGGGGGTATGGGCGAAAAAGCAAGGTCGCCCTCGTCGTTGATGAAAATACAACCCTGGATCAAGCCGGTGATGAACCATTTCTGATTTATTCTCGTACCCATTGTTTTGTTGCGGTTGCTGAAGATCGTCTGGATGCCATAGCGCTTTTGGAAGCGAGTGGTTGTGATGTCATTTTGGCGGATGATGGTATGCAGCACTATCGTATGCACCGGGATTTCGAGGTTCTGCTTGTGGATGGGGCGAGAGGGTTTGGTAATGGGCATCAGTTGCCAGTTGGACCCTTAAGGGAATTACCTGACCGCTGCGCTAGTGTTGACTGGGTGTTGATCAATGGAAAGTCTCAGCATCATTCGATTGAGCGGTGGCTGCTAAAGCCATATCAACAGCGAGATGACGATTCAAGCTCTGGTGTGAATGTGGAATCCATAGGTTTGAGTCCGGTGAGTCTTACAAACCTTGCTAGCGGAGATCTTGTTTCATTGGACTTTTTGCGTTCTCTACGCAATGTGGTTGCTGTCGCCGGTATCGGCAATCCGCAGCGCTTTTTTGCCACATTAAAGAATCTTGGTGTTGCTTTTTCTGCGCGAATATTTGCTGATCATCACTGGTTTCAAGCAACAGATTTTGATGGTCTGCAGGGTGCTCCCGTCATAATGACGGAAAAGGACGCCGTAAAATGCCAGAAATTTGCCAAAGATAACTGGTTTCAACTTAATGTAGAAATGGTTATCAGTGTTGAATGGTTAAAGGCCTTTAATCACGCTATCGATCGCTGTATTGATGAGAAAAGTCGCGTAAATGGCTCGCGCTCGCCTCACTCGGATAGTGGCAGCATTAAGTAATCAATAAAAAATCGAGTATAAAATCATGTCGTTTATTGTAGTAATTCCAGCACGCTATGCTTCGCAACGTTTACCCGCAAAACCTTTGGCGGATATCGCTGGTAAGCCCATGATTGAGCGGGTTTATCAGAGAGCTTTAGAAAGTCAGGCGGATGAAGTCATTGTGGCGACAGATGATCAGCGTATCCATGATGTTGTTGTCGGGTTTGGCGGGAAGTGTTGTATGACGCGTGCGGATCACGAGTCCGGCACAGATCGACTTCAGGAAGTTGCGCAGCAGTTGCAGTTGAAAGAAACCGATATCGTGATAAATGTTCAGGGTGATGAGCCATTAATCCCGCCGGTGGTGATTGATCAGGTAGCCGAGAATTTGATTGCTGCGCCGGATGCCAGCGTGGCAACTTTGTGCGAAAAAATTGAAGATATCGACCAGGTGTTCGACCCAAATATTGTGAAAGTTGTCGCGGACGTCCATGGTCTTGCTTTGTATTTTTCTCGAGCAAGCATTCCCTGGGTTAGAGAAGGTTACAGTCATAAACCGCCACAGTTGGCAAATAATAATCTTGCCCTGCGCCACATCGGCATTTATGCATACCGAGTTAAGTTGTTGAATGAGTTTGTTACCTGGCCGATGGCGCCACTTGAGCAGTTGGAAAAGCTGGAGCAGCTGCGGGTGCTGTATAACGGCCATAAGATTCATGTGCAAGAGGCGTGTGAGGTGGTGCCGGGTGGTATCGATACACCAGCGGATCTGGTGCGAATAAACCAGATGTTTCAATAATTTAAACGCAATTATGTTTTACGCAAAAAGTAAAAAGAAATTATGAAAAACACGAGTGTATTATTTGTGTGTCTGGGGAATATTTGTCGTTCTCCAACGGCGCACGGCATCTTTCAGAAGATGGTGGATGATCAACAGTTACAGCATGTAATTAGTGTGGATTCAGCCGGGACCTCTGGCTGGCATATTGATGAGCCGCCGGATGCGCGAACCTCTGCTGCTGCGGCCAGGCGAGGGTATAATCTTTCAGAGTTGCGTGGTCGCCAGGTAACTCGTGAAGATTTTGAAAATTTTGATTATATTCTCGCAATGGATCATGACAATCTGCAGGATCTGCAGGATCTGCAGGCGCTGAAACCACAAGATTATACCGGGTATTTAGGGCTCTTTTTGTCTTTCGGCACACAAACCGAATACGATGTAGTGCCAGACCCTTATCATGGCGGTGCGCGTGGTTTTGAATTGGTTTTGGATTTAGTGGAAGACGCCTGTGAGGGGTTGTTGAGGCAGCTAAAGCAAAATGCGTAAGCTATGATTTATCCCGAACCTAACGTCAATCTACAACCTTTTAACACGCTGGCGGTTCCCTCCGTTGCGCAATATTTCTATCGTGCCCAATCGAAAGAAGACTTAATCTCGGCGATTATGTGGGCAAAGAAAAACCGGCTTGAAATTAAAATACTTGGCGCGGGTTCAAATGTGTTGCTTGGTGAAAAGGTAGCGGGCTTGCTGGTGCAGCCGTTAATAAAAGGGTTCCGGGTGGAGTCTCTTCTAGGATTATCTGGGCAGGAATTGTCTCAGGAAGGTTCGTCTCAGGAAGGTGCATTTCAGGAAGGTTCATCTCAAGAGGTGTTAGTTCAAGCTGGTGCAGGGGAAAACTGGCATGAACTGGTGGAGCATTGTGTCAATCAATCCTTATACGGGTTGGAAAATTTAGCCCTAATTCCAGGTAATGTGGGGTCTGCGCCTATTCAGAACATCGGGGCTTATGGCGTGGAGCTTAATGACGTTTTTGTGTCACTGCGAGCATTAAATATTGAATCCCTGGAAACTGAAGAGTTCGATATAGAGCGCTGCCAATTTGGGTATCGCGACAGCGTTTTTAAGCGTGAGGCTAACGGCGAATATATTATTCTCGAAGTGAGTTTACGTCTCAGTCGGCGCGCGAATGTCAAAGTGGATTACCCTGCATTAAAAAGCGCCTTGCAAGATGCAGGAATTAAAACCCCTACGCCGCGTGATGTCTTCAATGCAGTCGTGAAAGTACGGTCTGAAAAGTTGCCAGATCCATTGAGTATCCCTAATGCCGGGAGCTTTTTTAAAAACCCGGTGGTCAGTCGAGATCAATTTATCCAAATAGAACATAAGCATCCAGAGGTTGTGCATTACGTGCTTGAATCCGGCGATGTGAAATTGGCCGCAGCTTGGCTAATTGATCAGGCGGGATGGAAGGGGCGGATGTTGGAAGGGGTTGGGGTGCACGATAAGCAAGCCCTGGTGTTGGTTAATCCAAATAAAGAGCCGGTAAGCCGTATTATGAGATTGGCCGAAGCGATAGAAAAAAGTGTTTGGGATAAATTTTTGGTCAGGCTGGAAATTGAACCTCGGGTGTTGGCTTAGCGTCCTACCTTTAATTTGTACGGAATTGTTTCGATTGAATATATGCGCCGTTTTACGGAGTAGAGTTTATGGGTCAAACATCACTCTTTGAATTTACTGCGGAAGAAAAAATACCACTGGATGAGGTGTGTGAACTTGTATATTTTCCCGGGTGGCTGCAGCGAGATCGCGCCGATGACATATTTTCCGAGTTGTTAAATTGCACCCCTTGGCAGCAGCCCGAAATATACGTGGGTGGGCGGCAGCATAAAATCCCTCGTTTACAGGCTTGGTACGGTGACGAAGGTGCAGTAATGGCGTATTCAGGTAAGCGTTTTACGCCCAACGTTTGGACGCCCTTGTTGCAGACCTTGAAGTTGCAAGCAGAAAGTGCGGCCGGCGTACAGTTTAATAGCGTGCTGGTAAATCAATACCGGGATGGGCAGGATAGCGTGAGCTGGCATGCGGATGATGAGCGCGAGCTGGGGCGTAATCCGGTGATTGGTTCTTTAAGTTTGGGAGCGAGTCGGGAATTCAGTTTAAAGCCTCGCTCGAGCGGCGATTCAAGTGCCATTGAAGCGCAAGCTGGGATGGGGTTTGAGCATGGCCGTCGACGTACGAATGGGGTTAAGCAGGTGTTGCATCATGGTGATTTTTTGTTGATGTGTGGGGAAACCCAGCACCGTTGGCTGCATGCCGTATCCAAGGTGAGGCAATCGGTTGGACCTCGTATTAATCTGACGTTCAGAAACATAATCCATAAAAGCTGATTGGTTGCGCGCGGGTTTAAGCGCTAAGACCTGTGTTTTGGAGGCAATTCCTCAAGCCTTTCTTACGTTTCCTGCTAAATACTGGTATAATCGCGCCGCTTTTTACATGAGGTGGTTAAAAAACCATGCTCAGTGCAATTCTACGACTGACGTGAGTCATTCAAAGTTGATTCTCGTTCCCTATATTAAGACGGTCTGATTCAGGCGACCTAATATCTGGGGTGAACCGCTTCAAACTTACCACGTAATTAGCGATACACACGCTAACAACTTTTAAGATAACTTTTTACAGCTACGGAGTTAAAACACATGGGATATCAACATATCCAGGTTCCAGCCGATGGTGAAAAAATCACCGTAAATGACGACTTCTCTCTAAATGTACCTAACAACCCCATTATTCCTTTTATCGAAGGTGATGGTATTGGTGTGGACATTACTCCTGTAATGAAAAAAGTCACCGACGCAGCCATTGAAAAGGCTTACGGCGGCGAAAAGAAAATCTCCTGGATGGAAGTTTACTGTGGTGAGAAAGCTGCTGAGACTTACGACGGTGATTGGTTTCCGGCAGAAACGTTGGAAGCGATTAAAGAATACAGTGTTTCTATTAAAGGTCCACTGACGACTCCTGTGGGCGGTGGTTTTCGTTCATTGAACGTTGCTTTACGTCAGGAAATGGATCTGTATGTGTGTCAGCGTCCTGTTCGCTGGTTTACTGGTGTACCTAGCCCAGTTAAAGAGCCAAACCTGGTAAATATGGTGATCTTCCGTGAAAACTCTGAAGATATCTATGCAGGTATTGAGTACAAAGAAGGTACTGATGAAGCTAAGAAAGTCATCAAGTTCTTACAGGAAGAGATGGGCGTTACTAAAATTCGTTTCCCTGAGACGAGCGGTATCGGTATTAAGCCAGTATCTCAAGAGGGTACTCAGCGTTTGGTTCGCAAGGCGATTCAATACTGTATCGATCAGGATCTGCCTTCTGTAACTCTGGTTCACAAAGGCAACATCATGAAGTTCACTGAAGGTGCTTTTGCTGATTGGGGATACCAGTTAGCACGTGAAGAGTTTGGTGCTGAGCCAATCGACGGCGGTCCTTGGTGTTCGTTCAAAAACCCTAAAACTGGCAAAGAGATTATCGTAAAAGACGTCATTGCTGACGCAATGTTGCAGCAAATCTTGTTGCGTCCTGCCGAGTATAGCGTTATTGCAACGCTTAACTTGAACGGTGACTACTTGTCTGATGCGCTGGCAGCGCAAGTGGGTGGTATCGGTATTGCGCCTGGTGCAAACATGGCGGATAAGGTTGCGCTTTTTGAGGCGACTCACGGTACCGCACCTAAGTATGCTGGTCAGGATAAAGTTAACCCTGGTTCTTTGGTGCTTTCTGCAGAAATGATGTTGCGTCATTTGGGTTGGAATGAAGCAGCGGATCTAGTGGTTAAAGGTGTTGAAGGCGCAATCGGCGCTAAAACTGTCACCTATGATTTCGAGCGTTTAATGGACGGTGCTGAGTTGAAGTCCTGTTCAGAGTTCGGTGAAGAAGTTATCAAGCATATGTAATTTATTTGCTGATTAAAAACTCTAAAACCCGGCTATTGCCGGGTTTTTTTTGCCTTTTCAATTGACAGTGAGAATAGCTGTGAGATGAGTTTGGCAAAGAGTGCAGCTTCATGTGTGATTTTCGGTTGTCTAAAATATCTTAAAAATCAATGGCTTATATTGATGTTATAATGTAACTTATTGGTTTTTGGCTGTTCTACTGGGATATTTCGAGGTGAGAGTGTCTGCGTTTGAGTGTTTATTTTAAGCTAATCGTAGGTGAACCGGGCGAGGGAACAAGGTATAGTGTCGGCTGAATTAGGGGTGAGCAAAAATAGACCCAAATCCTAATTGGATTGGGCGTTTTTTGTCAGGTTATACCGGGTAGGATAAGAAACTGAAAATACTTCCAGTTTAGCGTTGTCCTTTTAGCTTAGGTATGTGTGAGTACATCGTTGTTTGGCCCTGCTAGCAAGCAGGGGTTGGCTAATGTACTTCTTCCAGAGCTTCCGGTTTGCTGGTTTTTTCGGTTGGGTGGTCTTTTTCAGAATCTTTAGATGCAGCCGTTTCTATCGGCTGGATCTTAGAGGCGTGAAGCCCTTTATCCCCTGATTGAACCTCAAAGCTAACAGGTTGACCGGCTTTTAATGTTCTGTAGCCTTCCATTTCGATGGACGAGTAGTGAGCGAATAAATCGTCACCGCCGCCGTCAGGAAGGATAAAACCGAAACCTTTAGCGTTGTTAAACCATTTGACTGTACCTGTAGGCATAGCATTCCCCTTTACTTTTAAAGCATCGCCCGTATATAACGATTAGGACGTAGAATTTAGGGTTAATTATTGTTATATAACGGATTTCAAAAATTCTTTTGCGTACTTTGTATACAACTCGCGCCAGAATGTCAAGCGTGTAAGTATAAATAAGTACAAGGTATGAGAATCTTGGAATAAGCATCCAACAGGTGATTAAACTCTAAGCTAGACGGCACTAGTGATTACGCCGATTGGTTTGTAAAATGAGTGCAACTATAACGTTTTCGTAGGATCTATTAATCCATGGGTAATCTTGAAAAACTTCAGCTAACATTAAGTAGAGAGAGCGATTCTGACTCGGTGGTCGAAGACGGCAGTGGGGTTGCGGTTCAGGAAGAAAAACCCAAACTCAAAAGGCCGCCAATGTACAAAGTGGTATTGATCAACGATGATTATACCCCGATGGAATTTGTCATCGATGTGCTGGAGCGATTTTTCTCGATGGATAAGGAGCAAGCTACGCGTGTGATGTTGACAGTACACACGCAAGGGAAAGGGGTTTGTGGGATTTTTTCGCGAGATGTTGCCGAGACAAAAGCGGCGCAAGTGAATCAATACTCGCGAGAGAATGAACATCCCTTGTTATGCGAAATAGAGGCATCTGATGATGGAGATGCTGATTGAACTGAATCTTAAATTATGGTGGGCGTGAATCATAATGTTGAGCAAAGAACTAGAGTCGACACTAAATAACGCATTTAAAGGTGCTAGATCCAAACGTCATGAGTTTATGACGGTCGAGCATCTATTACTTGCACTGGTTGATAACGATTCAGCGGCTGGTGTACTCAAGGCTTGCGGCGCTGATCTTTCGCTATTGCGTAAAGATCTGGCTGAATTTGTCGATTCAACCACACCATTAATTCCTGAAGGGGATGAAGAGCGTGATACGCAACCTACGCTGGGGTTTCAGCGAGTGTTGCAGAGAGCTGTATTTCACGTGCAGTCTTCCGGTAAGAATGAAGTGACTGGTGCAAATGTGCTGGTTGCGATTTTTAGTGAGCAAGAAAGTCAGGCGGTTTATTACCTGAAAAAACAGAGTATCGCTCGAATCGATGTGGTGAATTACATCACCCATGGAATTTCAAAAGTATCGGGCTCTGCTGGCCATAGTGAGCAAAATGACCAGCATGATGATGAAGCGGCAGTGGGCGCAGGCGAGGGGACTCAGCAGCATCCCTTGGATTCCTATGCGACCAATTTAAATGAGTTGGCGTTGCTGGGGCGAATCGATCCTTTGGTGGGTCGCGATCAGGAAGTTGAGCGTGTGGTTCAAATTCTCGCTCGACGCCGAAAAAATAATCCTTTGCTTGTGGGCGAGAGCGGTGTAGGTAAAACGGCTATCGCTGAAGGTTTGGCCAAGAAAATTGTGGATGGTGAGGTGCCGGAAGTGCTCTCCCAAAGCACAGTGTACTCGCTCGATCTTGGTTCTTTGCTCGCAGGTACAAAATATCGCGGCGACTTTGAAAAGCGATTTAAAGCGCTGTTGGCGGAATTAAGAAAACGCGAGCATGCGGTGTTGTTCATCGATGAAATTCATACCATTATCGGCGCTGGTGCAGCTTCTGGTGGTGTGATGGATGCGTCAAATCTGCTTAAACCGCTGTTAACGACGGGTGAGTTGCGATGCATTGGTTCGACCACGTTTCAGGAGTACCGCGGAATTTTTGACAAAGACCGTGCGCTGTCTCGCCGCTTCCAAAAGATCGACGTAGAAGAGCCGTCTGTTGATGATACCTATCAGATTCTCAAAGGGCTTAAGTCGCGCTTTGAAAAGCATCACCGTTTGCGTTACACCGATAAAGCGTTAAAGGCGGCGGCCGAGCTTGCAGGCAAGTATATCAGTGATCGTTATATGCCAGACAAGGCTATTGACGTGATAGATGAGGCGGGCGCGTATCAGCAATTGCAGCCAGAATCTAAGCGTAAGAAACAAATTGGTGTGCGCGATATCGAGGAAATTGTTTCCAAGATTGCGCGTGTGCCCGCGAAAACAGTGTCTTCTTCGGATAAAGACTTGTTGGCAAAACTGGATGATACCCTGAAGATGACAGTATTTGGTCAGGAGCAGGCTATCGATTCCATTTCGTCTGCAATTAAGTTGTCTCGAGCAGGCTTAACCACGCATGAAAAACCCATTGGGTCGTTTTTGTTTGCTGGGCCTACTGGTGTCGGTAAAACCGAACTTTGTCGCCAGTTGGCTAAAGCGATGGGTGTCGAGCTGGTGCGTTTTGACATGTCCGAATACATGGAGCGCCACACGGTTTCTCGTTTGATTGGCGCGCCTCCTGGTTATGTTGGTTTTGATCAGGGTGGCTTGTTGACAGAGGCTGTCACAAAGCAACCACATTGCGTGCTTCTGTTGGACGAAATTGAAAAAGCTCATCCGGATGTTTTCAATCTGTTGTTGCAGGTGATGGATCATGGGTCTCTGACCGATAACAATGGTAGAACGGCCGATTTCCGGAATGTGGTATTGATTATGACCACCAATGCTGGGGCTGAATCTATCAGTCGTGCATCCATCGGCTTTACCAAACAGGATCATAGTAGCGATGGCATGGAGGTGATTAAAAAGTCCTTCACGCCGGAATTCCGTAACCGCTTGGATGGTATTGTTCAGTTTGGCTCGTTAACGCTCGAAGTGATTAAAACTGTGGTTGATAAGTTCCTCATGGAGTTACAAGGGCAGTTGGATGATAAGAAGATTACAATGGATGTCACTGATGAGGCGAGAGAGTGGCTGGCCGTAAATGGTTATGATGAAAAAATGGGTGCTCGCCCGATGGCGCGTATTATCCAAGAGCAGATCAAAAAGCCTCTGGCTGAAATGGTACTGTTTGGCGCTTTGTCTGAGAAGGGTGGTACTGTTGTGGTCGAAGTGGTTGACGATAAAATCGTGCTGAGACCCGATGCGTCCTGATGTAAAGCGCAGTGCTGGAGTGTTAATGCGTAGAAGTTAAAGGGGTGTAATCCTCGCAATGTAAAAGGCCTCGTTATTGAGGCCTTTTTTGTGCCGCTGGAAAACTTTGCGTTCACCTGGGCGCGTTATGCGAATACGGAGTCGTGATGCAGGGGAAAAGCATTTGTTTGCCAGAGGCCTGTGAGAGGCATCTGCAAACAAGGGTAACCAGTTTATGTGCTGTTTAGGCGAGGGCGGGCTTGCCAAATGTTATAGAAAAGCATCTGTATGCGCTGCGTGGGGCTTGGTATTCAAGTCCCTGTATCAGGCAGAGAGCTTTTCTAGTGGGTGTTAGCGAGCGCGGTAGGTAATACGTCCTTTGCTTAGGTCGTATGGGGTCATTTCAACTTTTACTTTATCGCCTGTAAGAATTCGAATGTAGTTCTTACGCATTTTGCCTGAAATATGTGCCGTAACAACGTGGCCATTTTCAAGTTTTACTCGGAAAGTGGTATTGGGAAGTGTATCTACGACTTCGCCATCCATTTCAAAATTGTCTTCTTTTGCCATTCGGCTAATAACCTCTGTGCTCTTTTATTGCCAATGCTCCCATTGATGTAACTGCATCGGCTAAAGTCAGTGTAAAAAACGAGTTTAAGGGTCGTGATTTGGAAAGGCGGCAATTTTGCCCTAATTAACCCTGTATGCCAAGGATTCTAGACGGTTTTTTACGGAAAAGTTTAAAATGTCATCAAATCTTCGCTGAGAATTAAAGCTTACAAAATATTTTATTGGGTGCGAAAGTGCTTAACCGCTACTCGGAATCGCTTGGAAAGTCGGCGATTGTAATCCAGTGGTTGTTTACCAAAACCTGAAAAGGTTTGTAGTCCACTTTATATGACATTTTCTGGCAGTTTCTTATCCAGTAGCCCAGATACACATAGGGTAGTCCAAGTTCTTTTGCCCACTGCGTGAGATAAACGATATTAAACACGCCTAGACTGCGCTTGGTTTGTTCCGGGTCAAAAAACGCATAGATGGCGGACACGCCGTTGCTCAAAGTGTCGGTAACAGAAACTGCCACAAGGGCTTCGTTTTGTCGAAATTCCAGATACCGCGTGATGCCCCATTCACTGGTAAGAAAATCGCGATACTGGTCGCGCTTGGCCGGATACATGTCGCCGTCCTGATGGCGAGTATTGATGTAACGCTGATAAAGATCGTAGTGCTCGTCGGTATCGATGTTTTCCACAATGGTCATCGTAAGATCAGCGTTGCGTTTTAAGCAGCGTTTCTGGGAGCGGCTGAGGACAAAGCTTTCAACTGGAATGCGAATTGGTACGCAGGCCTGGCATAGCTCGCAGCGCGGGCGATAGACATGCTCACCACTGCGTCGAAAGCCAAATTCAGAAAGCTGGCTGTAGGTTTCTCCATCCATCTTAAAGTGCGGATCAACAAAGACCGTAGTGGCTTGTTCCTCCGGAAGGTAGCTGCATGCATGCGGCTTGGTCGCGAAGAATTTTATGGTTGAAAGATCTGTCACGCTCTCATCTCATCTTCTTTGCGCTGTTTTTTCTGAATAGCGCATGTCTGAATGGTTAAATGCAGCAGAAAAAAGGTGGTCTGTCAGGGTTTTCCATTTACTCAAAACTTTCGGGTCCATATGCTGGCATGCTCCATTGTTGACTCCATTTACAACTATGAGGGATCTCAACCGCTTTTGCCAATTTCTGTTCAAATTTATTACGGTTCATTTCCGTCGCGCCAAAAGAAGCCAGGTAGTCGGTGTATATTTGACAGTCAATTAATTGAAAATTCCATGTTTTTAATTGCATGGCCAGGAGACTGAAAGCGACTTTGGAGGCTCCGGATTCCAGGCTGAACATTGACTCGCCAAAAAAAGCTTTGCCAATATTGATTCCGTAGAGTCCGCCGACCAACTCGCCATCTCGCCAGGTCTCGATGGAGTGGGCCAAACCAAGTCTATGCATCTCCGCATAGGCCTCCATGATCTCATCGGTTATCCAGGTTCCATCTTCATGCTGACGTTTGACCGCGGCGCAATGGTGAATAACGCTGTCAAAGCAACGATCTACCGTGACCGAAAAAATTCTCTTTCTGATAAGTTTTTTGGTTGAGCGACCCAGGTGGAGTTTAGCGGGCTCCAGAGCCATGCGAGGGGAGGGGGACCACCACAACACGGGTTGCCCCTCGGAGTACCAGGGAAAAATCCCCTGGCTGTAAGCGTTAATTAAGCGATCTGGGCTTAGCGTTCCCCCAACTGCAAGCAGGCCGTTGGGGTCTTCCAGCGCGGAAGAGGTGGGTGGAAAATCCGCGCTGTGATCGTCAAGCCAGGTGAGTTGGCTCATATATTACAAGAAATAATTGGGATGTTATGCATCCAAAAATTTCTCTGCATCCAGTGCAGCCATGCAGCCAGTGCCAGCGGAAGTCACTGCTTGGCGATAAATGTGGTCAGAAACATCGCCCGCGGCGAACACACCGGGAACGCTTGTATGTGTTGCACCACCTTCGGTGCCGCTCTTCACTTTGATGTAGCCGTTAGCCATATCAAGCTGGCCTTCAAATATGTCGGTATTGGGTTTGTGGCCAATCGCCACAAATACGCCGCTCAAATCAACTTCCTGGGTGGAACCGTCCACAGAAGACTTCAAGCGCATACCGGTAACGCCGGAATCATCGCCAAGCACTTCATCCAGGGTGTTATTCCACATAATGGTGACATTGCCATTCTTTTCTTTTTCGAATAAGCGGTCCTGTAGAATTTTTTCTGAGCGCAGAGAGTCGCGACGATGCACTAAAACAACTTCCTTGCAAATGTTGGAAAGGTATAAGGCTTCTTCAACCGCTGTGTTGCCACCGCCAATGACCGCTACTTTTTGATCTCGGTAAAAAAATCCGTCACAAGTCGCGCAAGCACTCACGCCTTTGCCCATGAAAGCCTGTTCGGATGGTAAACCCAGGTATTGTGCAGAAGCGCCGGTCGCAATAATTAATGCATCGCAGGTATAAGTCTCGTTACCGGTTAGTGTGAAAGGGCGCTCTTTTACATTCACTTCGTGAATATGGTCAAAAATAATGTCGGTATTAAAGCGTTCGGCATGCTGCTGCATTTGCACCATTAAATCCGGGCCCTGTAAGTCGTGCGTGCCACCGGGCCAGTTTTCTACTTCGGTGGTGGTGGTCAATTGGCCGCCTTGCTGCATGCCTGTAATAACAACGGGGTTCAAGTTGGCTCTTGCCGCGTAAATAGCCGCTGTGTAACCAGCAGGGCCGGAACCAAGGATGATAAGTTTATGATGCTTAGCTTCGCTCATATTTAAGTTGTCCTGTCCAAGAGTCTAAAGTGGCCGGAATGATACGAGATTAAACCTTAAAGCGCCATTGAAGGCTGCTATAGGAGAAATAGTAAAGATTTAAATATTCTATCACTGCATTGTGCTAGAAATTAACGCCGACCAACGAGGGTATTGTTAATTCTTCAAGGTCTGTGTGCTTGGTAAGAAATTCAAGTTATTGTGCCGAAATAGAGTGAATGTTGAACAGGGTTTTAAGCGACTTGTTCGCGGAAATTAAGGGCTGCGATAAAGTCTGAGGTTCCGGCGCTGAAATTCGATTACAATTACCAATTCGCGTACAATTCTGTATGACAAAAAAGTGCTGTGAAATCAAATCCCTAGCAGGCAGTTTTAATTCTGTGACAGGCAGATCAAGTATCGGGCCGGGAAGACGAACAAAAATCAGGATGAGCAGCAAAAAACGCGTTATTAAGTGAGACGCCTAGATTGAGTGAAACGCTTCGAGAGACATTTGGGGATTAATGAGTAAGAAGAAAGAAGAATTGGCAGAGCCGAAACTGCCGCAGGCCGTTCTGGGAAAGCTACAGGAAGGGTTTTTAATCGGCCTGATTGTGTTGTGCTCGTATTTGGCGCTTGCCTTAATAACATACAGCGAGAATGATCCGGGTTGGTCAAAAACCGGCACTGGTGGTCCGATTGAAAACAAAGCTGGGCCGGTCGGCGCCTGGCTGGCGGATGTGTTTTTATCCGTATTTGGGCATTTAGCTTATCTGTTTCCCATCATGCTGGCGTATCGTGCCATTGTGCATTTGAAAGAAAAGTCCGCAATAAATTTTGACCCCCTGATGTTGGGCTTGCGATTCGTCGGTTTTATTCTGGTTATGGTCGCAGGAACCGGCATTGCAGTGATGCAAAATGGTGAATCCAGTACCTTATTGCCATTCTCCAGTGGCGGGTATTTAGGGCTGACAACCGCAACTGCCATAGACTCTGCATTTGGTTACATTGGCGGCAGCATGTTGCTAGTCGCTATGTTGTTGTTTGGATTAACGGTGTTTGTGGATATTTCCTGGTTGGCTGTAATGGATGCCATCGGCGCTGCGGTGCTCAATGGCATAGAGTACGTTAAGCGACGGTTCAGTGTTTGGCGTGCACAATCTGCCGAGAAGAAACAGTTAAAGCAGGCACGTCAAGTGAGACAAGAAGCCATCGAGGTTGAAGTTAAGCGCAAGCAGGAAAGAAAGCCACCTACCATTCAGCCGGTGAAGCGAAAAGAGCCCGTGATCAGTGAGCGTGTGCAGAAAGAAAAACAGCGGTCGCTATTCGAAAATGATTCACCTGCGGTGGGCGAATTACCACCGGTAAGTTTATTAGACCCCGCTGAAAAACACCCTGAAAAGGGTTATTCAGAAGAGTCGTTAGAGGCAATGTCACGTTTGCTTGAACTAAAACTCAAGGATTTTGGTGTGGTTGCTGAGGTGGTGGCTGTTATGCCCGGGCCAGTTGTTACTCGCTTTGAAATACAGCCGGCAGCTGGCGTTAAGGTGAGTAAAATATCCAATCTTGCCAAAGACCTGGCTCGATCATTAGCAGTCAACAGTGTGCGGGTTGTAGAAATCATTCAAGGCAAATCGGTGGTCGGGATTGAAATACCCAACGAACACCGGGAGATTGTTCGCTTGAGTGAGGTGATTGCCTCTGTGTCCTATGAAAAATCCAAGTCGCCACTGTCGCTGGCACTCGGTCATGATATCTCGGGTGAACCCGTTATTGCAGATCTGGCAAAAATGCCGCATTTATTGGTTGCGGGTACCACAGGTTCAGGTAAATCTGTGGGGGTTAACTCGATGCTGGTCAGTATGCTTTATAAGGCATCCCCGGAAGAGGTCAGGTTAATTCTGGTCGATCCGAAAATGTTGGAATTGTCGGTTTACGATGGTATTCCTCATCTGTTGACTCCGGTTATTACCGACATGAAAGATGCTGCCACAGGTCTGCGTTGGTGTGTTGGTGAAATGGAGCGACGCTATAAACTGATGGCGGCAATGGGAGTAAGGAATATTTCCGGGTTTAACAAAAAAGTGCGGGACGCGAATAAAGCGGGTGAACCTATTCCAGATCCTCTGTGGAAGCCGGAGGATGACGGCGTTATTGAAATGGAAGGGGCAACTGCACCGAATCTGGAGCCCATGCCGTTTATTGTGGTGGTCATTGACGAATTTGCCGATATGATGATGATCGTCGGTAAAAAAGTCGAACAGCTCATTGCACGTATTGCCCAAAAAGCGCGTGCGGCTGGCATACACTTGATACTTGCCACACAGCGTCCGTCGGTGGATGTTATTACCGGTTTGATTAAAGCCAACGTACCAACGCGAATGGCGTTTCAGGTGTCTTCAAAAATTGATTCCCGAACAATTTTGGATCAGGGCGGCGCGGAACAATTGCTGGGGCATGGTGATATGCTTTACCTGGCGCCTGGTACAGCTGTTACGACGCGTGTCCATGGCGCATTCATTGATGACCACGAAGTGCATAATGTTGTAGCGGACTGGAAGAAAAGAGGGGAGCCCAATTACCTCGAAGAAATCTTCAGTGAAAATGTACAAAGTATTCCCGTTCCCGGGTTTAGTGGTGATGGCGATGAAGGGGATGGTGATAGTGAATCAGATCCGTTATATGACGAGGCGGTCGCTTTTGTAACCGAAACGCGCAAAGCGAGTATTTCTTCAGTACAGCGTAAATTGCGTATTGGCTACAATCGGGCTGCGCGCTTAATTGAACAAATGGAAGCCTCTGGCGTCGTAACCGAGATGGCGTCAAACGGCAATCGTGAAGTGTTGGCGCCTGCGCCTCCTAAACATTAATAGAGTGAAAGGTTGAAAATGACATTAATTTCTCGCGTAATATTCGCAGGTGCATTGCTGTATTGTTCTGTAGGAAGTGCCCTGGTGTTTGCTGAAAAATCTGATTCTGCTGAATCCTTTACTGAAATACTGGCCAGCTTTGAGACTTTGCAAGGTAATTTTGTGCAAAAAATTAAAGATCCGGATGGCAAGCTTGTACAGGAAACGAAAGGCGAGTTTAAAGTGAAACGCCCCGGTTACTTCCTGTGGAAAATCGCTCCGCCTTATGAGCAGATAGTGGCGGGCACGCCGGAAAAACTAAAGATATATGATCCCGATTTAGAGCAGTTAACCGTCCATCAAAATGATTCACTTGCTGGTAGCCCTGCATTGTTGATAAGTGGCGATGTGAAAGCGATAGAAGCTCAATACAACATTGAAAAGCAGTCCAGTAAAAACATTTATAGCTTTGTTTTGAAAAATAAACAGACGAATGACAGTTCATTTGAATCGATGACTTTTGTTTTCAAAAAAAGTGGCAAAGCATTCGTATTAAATGCAATGAGTTTTGCTGACAAGCTTGGTCAAACCACAGACGTAAGTTTGGATAAGGTAAAAACCAACATCAGTTTAGGCGCAGACGTGTTTGAATTTAGTCCGCCACCCGGGACAGATATTATTGTCAATGACCCTTAATTTAATAGCCCTTAAGCTAATGACCTATAAGTTAATGCCCGTTAAGTTAATCAACCTTAAAAGTATATTGGTTTGAGCATGAGCGGTGGTGACCTGTTTAGTGCCGATGCGCTGGGTTCTGATCAACTCGGGCAACCTTTAGCGGCTCGCATGCGGCCAAAGCGGGTGGGCGAATATATCGCACAGGAGCATCTGCTTGGTGAGAATAAACCCCTGCGGCTTGCTGTAGAGCGCGGGCAAATTCACTCCATGATTCTTTGGGGGCCTCCTGGTGTAGGAAAAACAACACTTGCCCGTTTGCTGGCGAATGAAGTTGATAGCCATTTTATTGCAATTTCTGCGGTGCTTTCGGGCGTGAAAGATATTCGCCAAGCCGTGCAGGAGGCACAGCAACAGCGCGCGCAATACGGTCGGCAGACAATTTTATTCGTTGATGAAGTGCATCGTTTTAATAAAAGTCAGCAGGATGCATTTCTCCCATATGTAGAAGATGGCACCGTGATATTCGTTGGGGCTACGACGGAAAATCCATCGTTTGAAGTGAACAACGCATTGTTATCGCGCTGCCGAGTCTATGTGCTGAAAAGCTTCTCCCCGGAACAGCTGCAGAAATTGATTCTACGAGCACTACACGATGAAGAGCTGGGGTTGGGGCGGCGAAGTCTGAGTATTGCCGCTGAACCCATGAAATTATTGGCAACGGCTGCTGATGGTGACGCTCGTCGTGCACTAAACCTGTTGGAAATCGCCAGTGATTTGGTCGAAGATAATGACGAAATTGGCCTGGATGTTTTAGAGCAGGTACTCGTTGGGGATGTTCGTCGCTTTGATAAAGGCGGTGACGTTTTCTATGAGCAAATCTCCGCTTTACATAAATCCGTGCGTGGATCAGACCCGGATGCGGCGCTTTACTGGTGTTTAAGAATGCTGGATGGTGGTTGCGATCCTATTTACATCGCGCGTCGTGTGGTACGAATGGCCAGTGAAGATATCGGTAATGCTGACCCAAGAGCTTTGCAAATAGCGATGGACGCATGGGAGGCGCAGGAGCGTTTGGGAAGCCCGGAAGGGGAATTGACGCTGGCTCAAGCCGTTGTTTATCTCGCCTCGGCCGCAAAAAGTAATGCAGTGTATAATGCCTTTAAAGCCGCTCGTGCACATGTGCAATCTTTGCCCAGCTATGATGTGCCGATGCATTTGCGTAACGCCCCCACCAGGTTAATGAAAAACATGGAGTATGGAGCGGAATATCGGTACGCCCACGACGAGCCAGATGCGTTTGCTGCCGGAGTAAAATACTTTCCAGATGAAATGGAAGAAACGCATTATTACGCACCTGTAAAGCGAGGGCTGGAAATACAAATTGGTGAAAAATTACAACATTTACGCCATCAGAATGTTGAATACAGAAACCAGCATGAAAAAAAGAAATAAACTGAGCCTGAACTACCCCCAGAATATCGACTGAGAGTAATCCGTGAAAACCCGCGAGCAAGAATTCAACACCGAGGATTTTATATGTTGCTGTGGATAGCCGTGGCCATCGGTGGAAGCTTGGGAGCCATGAGCCGCTATGCGGTATCGCAGATGTTTTTGTCTGTGCCTGGTAAATTGCCGTATGCGACCCTGACTGTGAATATCCTTGGTTCCTTTCTGATGGGAATGTTTTTTGTTTTAATCCTGCATAAAGGTATACTGCCGGCCGTTTGGCGTCAGGTCGTAATGGTGGGGTTTCTTGGCGCGTTTACCACGTTTTCTGCATTTTCCATAGAGGCCGTGGAACTTATACATGTCGGGCAGTGGCAGGTTGCGCTGTTATATGCCCTGATTAGTGTGGTGGCCTGCATAGGTGCCGCCGCCTTGGGATATTATTTAACGAATACAGTTTTTTAACGGGAAAATTATGTTAGATCCAAAATACCTTCGAACCCAGCTGGAAGAAGTTGCTGCAAATTTGGCAAAGCGTGGATTTAGTTTGGATGTTGAAAGCATTCAGACTTTGGAGGAGTCCCGTAAAACCATTCAGGTGGAATGTGAAGCTTTACAGCAAGAGCGCAATACTCGTTCGAAAAGTATTGGTAAGGCTAAAGCTGCGGGCGAAGACATTCAGCCACTGCTAAAGGAAGTCGACAATCTTAAGTCAGCTCTGGCAGAAAAAGAAAGCCAGTTGAGTGAGATACAAACCAAGCTGGATGAGATTGTGCTGAGCATTCCCAATATGGTCTCGGCGAATGTTCCAGATGGGAAAAGCGAAGACGACAATGTTGAAATCAGTCAATGGGGCACACCTAAAAGTTTCGATTTTGAAGTTAAGGATCATGTGGATATCGGCGCAGGTTTAGGTGGTTTGGATTTTGATACCGCCGGTAAAGTAACGGGCTCTCGTTTTGCCATTATGAAAGGGCAAGTGGCAAAACTGCATCGCGCGCTTATCCAGTTTATGCTGGACGTTCACACCAATGAACATGGGTATGATGAAATCTATGTGCCGTATATCGTGAACCGTGACTCGCTATTCGGTACCGGTCAGCTACCCAAGTTCGAAGAAGATCTGTTTAAATTAAATGATGAACGTGAGTTGTACTTAATTCCTACCGCAGAAGTGCCAGTTACGAATGTGATGCGTGGTGAAATAGTGGATGAAGCTGAACTCCCTGTGAAGTTTACTTGCCACACTCCATGCTTTCGTTCTGAAGCGGGTAGTTATGGTCGAGACACTCGCGGGATGATCCGTCAGCACCAGTTTGAAAAAGTAGAGCTTGTACAGTTTGTTAAGCCCAGTGAATCTGAAGCGGCACTCGAACAGTTAACAGCGAATGCGGAAGCTATCTTGCAAAAACTGGAATTGCCATACCGTAAAGTCATTTTATGTGGTGGCGATATCGGGTTTTCATCTCGTCAAACATATGACCTTGAAGTGTGGCTGCCTTCGCAAGACAAATATCGCGAAATCTCCTCCTGCAGTAACTTTGGAGATTTTCAGGCGCGACGCATGAAAGCTCGTTACCGTAATACAGAGACGGGGAAACCCGAATTACTGCATACATTGAACGGTTCAGGCTTGGCGATTGGACGTACGTTGGTTGCAATTCTGGAAAATTATCAACAAGCTGACGGTTCCATTGAGGTTCCAGCAGTGCTGCAACCCTATTTAGGCGGTATTAGCACTATTGCCGCCAAGTGATGATAATAATGTGGAATTTGGCGAGTGGATTATTTACCTTTATTTTTTGATTTAAAAGGAAAGGATTGTCTCCTGGTTGGAGGCGGCACCATTGCCACGCGCAAGGCTCGCTTATTAAACAAAGCAGGGGCGATCATCCACGTGGTGGCTCCTGAAGTTGAACCCGAATTACAGTTGTTGGTTCAGCAATCCAAGGGCCATATTGTTCATCAGTTTTATGATGCTTCGTTTTTAAATGGCAAAAGTCTGGTGATATCTGCGACCGACGAGCGTGATATTAATCAACAGGTTGCAAAAGATTGTCACCAACGCCGTCTGCCGGTAAATGTGGTAGATAATCCAGATTTGTGCAGTGTTATCATGCCGGCGATCGTAGATCGCAGTCCACTGGTGATTGGAATTGCTAGTGGTGGTGAAGCGCCGGTACTCGCCCGAAAAATTCGTACTCAGCTAGAAACCAGTATTCCTGCGCAATATGGCGAGCTCGCCAAATTGGCAAGTCAATTTCGTCAATCCGTGAAAGAGGCGTTTACTTCAGAAGATGAAAGACGCCGGTTTTGGGAGAATGTATTAAATGGCGAGATTGCCGAGCAGGTGCTCAGTGGAAATGCCGGGCAAGCTGCGGCAATGCTGCAGGAAAAAATTCAACAGCGAGATTTAGCTCGTGGTGGCGAAGTGTATTTGGTGGGAGCAGGCCCGGGTGATCCGGATTTGCTCACCTTTAAAGCCGTCCGTTTGATGCAGCAAGCTGAAGTTGTGCTGTATGACAGGCTTGTGTCTCCGCCTATTTTGGAAATGGTCAGGCGTGATGCTGAGCGTGTATATGTTGGCAAGCAACGCGCGCAGCACACCATGTCTCAGCAATCTATCAATGAATTGCTCTTGTCATATGCCCAACAGGGCAAACGTGTTTTACGGTTGAAAGGTGGAGATCCCTTTATCTTTGGACGTGGCGGCGAAGAAATCGATTTACTTGCTGCAAATAACATCCCTTTTCAAGTGGTTCCCGGCATTACAGCCGCGTCTGGTTGCGCCAGTTATGCGGGAATTCCTCTGACGCATCGTGATCACTCCCATTCTGTACGGTTTATCACCGGCCACATGAAAGAAGGGGATATCAATTACCCCTGGAATGAATTTGTCGATAACTCACAAACGCTGGTGTTTTATATGGGCCTTGCTGGCCTCTCTACTATCTGCAGTAAGTTGATCGAGCATGGCAAGCCTGGTGACACACCCGCAGCACTTATCGAGAGAGGAACCTTGCCAGAGCAAAAAAATCATATTTCCACGTTGGAAAAACTTCCCGCATATGTTGATTCTCATGAAGTGCACGCGCCCACTTTGCTCATTATTGGTAATGTGGTGAAATTGCATTCAAGTCTAAATTGGTATAAAAAATAAGTTTAATCGGCCGATAACCTGATTATGTGCGCCGAAATATCCAGCGTATATTGAAATAATCGATTTGAATCTAATTTGCCAATCCAATAAATTGTGAAACAGCATGGTTGACCAGATTAAACCCATTTATCACACGCGCCGCTTAACTCCGACGAATTCGAAAGTGCCGGAATCCAACGAAGTGGAGGCCAAAACGGATGAAAAAGACGCGGAGCCTTATATCGTCACTAAAGACCGGCGTAAGGGGCACGATCGGCGCGATCGCCGTGGCGAAAAGCGTGGCATGTACGATATGAGATCCGGTAAAGATCGCCGAAAAGGCGGGGACAGCCCATCAATCGAAATTAAAGTGTGAAATCTTTCCTTCAGGCCTTGGGATATCCATCGTACGGCCTTACTATCTCTACTAAATATGGTGAAAACTGTTGGACATGATGAGTCCAAATGTTTGTAGAAGTGTCACCACCTTTCTTGCGTGCGTCTTGCAACTTGATGCTTAGCGAATCTTAAGTATATATGGAGTAGTGATAATACTGTGACTTACGACTACGATCTGTTTGTAATTGGTGCGGGCTCGGGTGGCGTTAGAGCTAGTCGAATAGCCGCTCAACTGGGTGCCAGAGTGGCAATTGCTGAAGACACTTTTTACGGTGGCACCTGTGTCAATGTGGGTTGCGTTCCTAAAAAGTTATTTGCCTATGCCTCCGAGTTTGAAAAAGTAAATAAACTGGCGCAAGACTTCGGTTGGCAAGTGTCTGGTGTTGAATTTGATTGGCCAACATTACGAGATAACAAAACGCGCGAAATTAAGCGTTTAAATGGTGTTTACGAGAGAATATTGTCAAACGCCGGAGTGGAGATCATACAAGGTCATGCCAAAATTGTAGATCCGCATACTATCGAAATAAACAATGCCAAAATTCGCGCGGAACGCATACTTGTCGCGGTAGGTGGCAAGCCTAATACGCCACAGTTTCCAGGCGCTGAATTCACTTTTAATTCGGATCAAGCTTTTTATTTGGACGCATTGCCAAAGTCAGTGGTGATACAAGGCGGCGGATATATCGCAGTAGAATTTGCTAGTATTTTTAATGGCCTGGGCTGCGAAGTGGAGCTTTTGTATCGCGGTGCAAAATTTTTAAGAGGCTTCGATGAGGAAGTTAGAGATTTTGTCGCAACTCAACTTCAAAATGCAGGAATCAGATTAACATTTAATACCGACATTGAAAAAATAGAAAAGGATGAATCGGGTAGACTTATCGTAAATTGTACGAACGACTACACGGTAAAAACAGATGCGGTATTCACTGCCATAGGCCGGAAACCTCGAACCGAAAATTTGGGACTGGAAAACACTGCAGTTAAGCTGGGTGATAAAGGCGAAATAAAGGTAAACGAAGAATTTCAAACGGATGAACCGAGTATCTATGCGCTTGGTGATGTAATTGGACGTGTTGAGCTGACCCCGGTTGCCTTAGCTGAGGGAATGTCACTGGCTAAACATCTTTTCAACGGGGAAAAAATTGAGCTGGATTATCGCAATATTGCAACGGCTGTTTTTTGTCAACCTAATATTGCCACTGTCGGATCGACTGAAGCCGATTTACAAGAGCAGGGCTTGCCATATAAAACCTACCGAAGTAGTTTTCGTGCATTAAAACACACGCTCGGGAATAGCCAGGAAAAAATGCTAATGAAATTGCTGGTGGATGAAAATACGGACAAAATCCTGGGCGCTCACATGGTGGGGCCAGATGCAGGGGAATTGATCCAGGGGATTGCGATTGCAATGCAGGCTGGTGCCACCAAAAAAATATTTGACTCAACAATAGGTATTCACCCAACGGCAGCCGAGGAATTTGTGACGATGCGTGAAAGTGCTGAGCCTTATTCTTCTAGTGATTAAACAGCATACTTAAGGAGTGAAAATGCAACTGAAAAAAAAGATACCACCTGTCATTTTGCTCCTTATCCACATCGTATTCGTGATTATTCTGACTCGACTACCAGGGCCTAAGCTTCCTTCCCTGTTAGGTGATTTTCTTAGCGTTTTAACACTTGCGGTGGCGCTGATTTTCGCGCTGCTTGCTTTGATAAAATTTAAAACAGAGAAAACAACAGTAAACCCGCTTCAACCGGAGCAAGCTACTAAGCTCGTCACTTCCGGAATTTACGCTCGAAGCCGTAATCCCATGTATCTGGCCATGTTGTGCTATTTACTATGTGTAATTTTCTGGCGCAATTCAATTATGGCCTTGATTGCCGTACCAAGTTTTGTGCTCTTGATGAATAAACTGCAAATTGAAGCTGAAGAATTGGCGTTAACCGATTTGTTTGGTCAGCAATACCGTGAATATTGCGATAGGGTCCGGCGTTGGATATAGATAATTAGATATTGTGATGCTGTTTTTGATGAAAAAGGGGTGAGACAGTTCTGTTTATTAAGTAGGTTGTTCAGTTTTTCTGGATTGGAGCTATGCAGAGGAATTACATTATCTCGTTAATTCAAATATGTTCAGTCCTGCTGGAGGTTTGTGCGCATCGATCCCTTAATTACGACTAAAAACAGAAGGGTCTCTGGTGCTGCCAGGACCGGGGCTTGAACCGAGCCAATCCGCTTTCTAACGTGTTGGTTTGGAAAGTCAGAATCTAACAGTGTTGTTGTGAATGATGTTGAAGGTAATGAAATGGACAAAGAGCTGACGGAAATTTCAAAGTATTTAAGCTATATTCTTCGTCATAACCCTGGTGAGATTGGGTTGAAGTTGGATCGAAATGGCTGGGGAGAAATTGACGATATTATCTCGAAAACCAGCCGTTTTACGCTTTCTTATGAACTCATTAGTGTTGTGGTGGAAACGAACGATAAACAACGCTTTGCTATCGATGAAGAGGGAAGCAAAATACGCGCGAATCAAGGACATTCAATAGACTTGGAACTGGATTTGCCAGTGCGAAAGCCTCCAGAGTTTCTGTTGCACGGTACAGCGGAACGATTTTGGTCAAGTATAAATGGGGATGGATTGAATAAGGGTGGGAGGCATCATGTTCACCTGACTGAAGCCGAATCGGTAGCCAAGTCCGTCGGTAGTCGATATGGAAAGCCAATATTATTGCGAATAAATTCTTTGGATATGCATGCAGACGGGTTCAGTTTCTATAAAACGGCGAATAATGTATGGCTTGTCGAATCAGTTCCTCCAAAATACATAAATAAAATATCATTTTCGGTCGATTAGTCACAACGACTTCAATGTTTTATTTTTGAAGTCCATTAAATGTTTCAGTGGAATAAATATAGGTAATCTGATGTCGACCTGTCTTAATGCGGCGATGATTATTTTGGATTGCCATACTGGTAAACGTCTATATTTTTTAGCGCTAAGTGATAGCTTATTTTAGAAAGAGGAGAGTATTGTGAAAAAAATAGTGATTCCATTAATAATCATATTTTTATTTTTTACGAACGCAGTTATGGCGGAAACATATTGGATAGATGTTCGCAGTGAAGAGGAATATAAAGCGGATCATATTTCTGGTGATACTCGAATTACCTATACTGAAATTGTACCTCGTGTAACCGCACTGATTCCGGATAAAAATGCAGATATTGTGTTGTATTGTAGAAGTGGGCGGCGTGCGGGTTTGGCGAAAGAAGCTTTGGAGGCAATGGGTTATCTTCACGTTGTAAATGGTGGGAGCATAGATGATGTGAGGGCGGCTCGAAAAACAGAGAAGTAGTGTGGAACTATTTTTTAATATTGAGCACTGAGTTTCTGATAGATTTAATTCTAATGTGGAATTGAATTGCACCAGGACATATTGAATGTGAGCTCGGTACCATCTGGCTGTTCTTATGATGTGCTGCTTTTTGGTGCGAAATTAATGGCGGTTTGATTGCTGATAGACGGTTTGATTACTGATAAATGGTACGGCTTCGAGTTCACGTGAGAAAAAGTTGAGGGGACCAAAGTTTCAGGAGTCTTGTAAATAGAGATGTTTCGAGGAGCGGGTGTTATTCGGGTTAATAGTTTAAGCTATTGGAAATCGCAGGCCTGATAAAACACTTCACTCTTCAAAGCTGGCATGGTATGTTTCATGTACTTTTTTGCTTAGTCGCAAAAATTTTAATAACCGGGGCAATGTTTCATTATCGATATTTTTGCCCGCTTATGCAGAGTTAAGCGCATTTAATTTATTGCGCAATATATAAATCAAAATAAAAACATACGTTAAAACATACGTAAAAAAGTTAGATTCAAAAATAGCTTTCACAGCTTTGAACATAAATTGTTCGCTGCTTTGGTTCGAATAAACATAATAAATAACCAACACCCTAAACAAGCAAGTTTATCCTCCTGCGTATACCTTTTACGCTGAAGTCCAGGGTTCCCTTGTTGATGGGTAGGAGCAAGACTGATGAGATTTACATTAGGTGTATTATGCGTTCTCTGTTGTTTCTCGACATATTCTGTGAGCGAGAGCAGGCACTCGTCTGAAGTTTCAGTAGATGACAGGCAGGCTCAGTTACGAATGGACGGGGCAAAATGGTTTCCGGTTGACGCGATTGACATGTGCGGCAACGCAAAAAAGTCTTCAACCGAGTTTTCTGAACCAAAATCTAAATATCAACAGATCGTTGCTGCGTACGAAGGTAACAGCTTTACTCAAAAAATGGCGCAAGCAAATCCTGAGATTTGCCAAGTAAAAACACTTAGTGGTGACCAGGAAGCCTAGTCACAGATAGGGGTGTACAGTTCTGTGAGAGTTTTGAGAGAGTTCCGGGGGCTGGCGCAGCGTCGATGAATTCCAAAGAATAAAAAAGCCGAAAATTATTTCGGCTTTTTTTTATCTGAATTTCATAGAGGAGCTGTTAAAGTTCGCTCCAATTATTGAATCCACATGATTGCTTGTTAGCCGTAATTTTGCACTGGGGTTCCTGCCAGGGCGGAGGTGTTCAACAGCCCTCGGGCTGTAATTGATGGCGTAACGATGTGTGATTTGTTTTCCATACCCATCAGGATGGGGCCAACTTCCAGGCCATTCGCGCACATTTTGAGCATGTTTCGCGCTGCACTTGCAGAATCGGCGTTAGAGAAAATGAGTACGTTGGCAGGTTCTTTAAGCCGGGAATTGGGAAATATGCGTTGTCTAAGCTCAGGGCTGAGGGCGACATCTACAGGCATTTCACCCTCGTAACTAAAATCCTGAGGGTTTGCATCTAAAATTTCGATAGCCCCGCGCATGGTTTTACCAGACGCGGACTGCATGTTGCCAAACTGAGATTGTGAGCATAGGGCAATTTTGGGTTCTAAACCAAAACGTCGCACGTGACGAGCAGCGGCAATGGTAATTTGCGCTATGTCTTCTGGCGTCGGCTCTGGGAATACATGCGTATCCGCAATGAAAAGAGGCCCGTTTTCAATGAGCATTAACGATAGGGCTCCCAGTGGTCTGCGTTTTTTGTTGCCGAGGATCTGCGTTACATAATTCAAATGCCATAAGAATTCACCAAAAGTCCCGCAAATTAGGCTGTCTGCATCTCCTCGATGAACCGCAACGGCTGCAATGGCAGTTGTGTTGGTGCGCATAATGGCTTTTGCCAGGTCTGGTGTGACGCCACGGCGCTGCATGAGTTCGTGGTAGCTGTTCCAGTAGTCGTAAAAGCGATCGTCCTGTTCGGGGTTGATAAGTTCAAAGTCGCTTCCAGGTTTTACCCATAGGCCAAATTTACTACAACGATCGTTAACCACATCCGGCCGTCCAATGAGAATGGGCTGGCCTGTGCGCTCTTCCAGCATGGCTTGTGCGGTGCGCAGAATTCGCTCGTCTTCACCCTCTGCGAATATGATACGTCGCTCAGCTTGTCTCGCCGCTTCAAATACAGGGCGCATGATGAAGGCGGATTTAAATACGGAGCGATTTAAAAATTCTTTATAAGCTTTAATATCATCCAGAGGACGTGTGGCGACACCAGTTGCCATTGCGGCTTCTGCCACTGCGCCTGCGACGGTTTCAAGAAGTCTGGGATCGAATGGTTTGGGGATGAGATAGTTTGCCCCAAAAGTCAGATTCTCACCTTCATAGGCGGCCGCGGCTTCGGCGCTTGTGGAAGCGCGAGCCAGAGCGGCAATGCCTTCAACACAACCGATTTGCATGGCGTCATTGATTTCGGTAGCGCCGACATCCAGGGCGCCACGGAATATGAAGGGGAAGCACAGAACGTTGTTTACCTGATTGGGGAAGTCCGAACGGCCGGTTGCCATGATTGCATCGGGAGCGACTTCGCGAACCTGCTCAGGCATTATTTCGGGGGTTGGATTGGCCAGTGCGAAAATAATGGGCTGGCTTGCCATTTTTTTCACCATGTCTGGTGTTAAGACTCCCGGTCCGGACAAGCCTAAAAATAAATCGGCGTTTTCAATAACTTGGTCTAGCGTGCGCAGATCTGTTGCTTGTGCAAAGGCTGCCTTCTGTTCAGTCATTTGCGATTGGCGGCCTTGATATACAAGTCCGTCGAGATCGCAAAGCCATATGTTTTCGCGTTTCACCCCGAGTTTTACCAGCATGTTCAGGCAGGCGATGCCTGCCGCGCCGCCGCCAGTGGATACTACTTTTACATCTTCAAATTTCTTGTTGGCAACGAATAAAGCGTTGGTGGTAGCCGCTCCGACGACGATGGCTGTGCCGTGTTGATCATCGTGGAAGACGGGGATGTTCATTTTTTCGCGGCATAGTTTTTCCACTACAAAACAATCTGGAGCTTTAATGTCCTCCAGGTTTATCGCGCCAAATGTTGGTTCCAGCGATGCCACGATATCGGCAAGTTTTTCAGGGTCGCTTTCATTTATTTCAATGTCAAAACAGTTGATATTCGCGAACTTCTTGAATAGTACCGCTTTTCCTTCCATGACGGGTTTGCTGGCAAGAGGGCCAATATTTCCCAGGCCAAGAACTGCGGAACCATTACTAACGACGGCTACAAGATTTCCACGTGTTGTATAGCGAGCTGCGTTGGCTGGGTCCAACACAATTTCATTGCAGGCTTCTGCAACGCCGGGTGAGTACGCGCGCGATAGATCGCGACCGTTCGCCATGGGTTTGGTTGCTCGAATTTCCAGCTTTCCGGGAAGCGGGAACTCGTGATAGTCCAAAGCTCTGTGTCGGGCTGGTTTTTGTCTTTCTTCTGACATAGAAAAATTCGCCTGTTTTTTTAAAAAGTGCCGATGCCATTGTGTATCTGCGAAAGGATAACATGCGGTGTTTCTGCTGGTGAGAAAAACCTGAGTGCTCTTTGATACTTTTGTGTGGCGGCTAATAAATGTGCATATATGAATGCATGATTAATGTCCTAGTGGGGTAAAAATGTAGACCAGATCAAATTATTGGCAAGTGTGGTCGTATAAAGCTTTTACTCACTAATGCATCTATTGAAAAAGCTGAGGGCGCTTGATAGCTTCTGTCTTATATCGATTATAGCGAATAGTGTCGACGTGCTGAATGTAGAAAAAAACGACATTCCGCATGCTGGGAGCCTGAACCAGAAAGGCAGTTCTATTGTCTGGGGTAGAGTGCTGAGGTTCTGCCAAAGCGGCTGTTAAATGGTTGAAACACGGCTGATTAAACGGTTGATTAAACTATTGAGAGAACGGTTGATAAAATGGTTGAGAAGTTGGTGAGAGACCAGCGACCAGCACAAAAATCGAAGTAAACACAATTAAAAAAGTCTCGCTGTAAACCACCAAAGACTTAAAAGATAGCGAGAACACCTTTAAATATTCACCTTTTTAAAACTTATAAATATATCTACCATTAGTATGAAAGTTATAAAGCTTGATCAATTATTGTCAATCGCACCGCCAGCTGATTTGGATGTAACGTTTCAAACTCTGCCGGAATATTCTGCTGACCGCCCCGTGTTGTGTGGTTGGAAAAATTACGGATTACAGTTTTACCTGGAATGCCAGCCCATCGCAGGAAGTCAAAGCCATGATTTATTTTGGGCCAACAAAGAAACGGAATTAAAATTGTCGACCGCAGATAAGAAAATAAGGATTTTAAAGGCTGGTGCTTATCAGACGGACGTAAATCGTCAAATCTCTTTTCGTATATACCAGTACAACAAATCGGGAAGCTCCGTCACTAAGTTATTCCATTTGATCAGCAGCAAGCATCATGCTTTTGTTTTAAAAGTGCACGTCCTGAAGGAGTTGGATTTTCAGGAGGTAAATGCCAATGTCATGGCAGTGTTAAAGACCGCTCGACTGACAGCTCCACAACCCCAAGCAATAGCGACGGCCTGATTGTGTATGCGAGTAATTGTTGAAAATTCAGTGTTTGATCGTCCCGCCGGTAAAGTAATTTGTGTTGGCAGGAATTACGTTGAGCATGTGGCTGAATTGCAAAACGTTGTGCCGGATGAGCCCATTCTATTTATAAAACCAGTCACCAGTCTGGTGCCTTTCCAGCAGGATATAGTTTTACCGACTTTTTCGAGTGATGTTCACTACGAGTTGGAGTTAGCGTTGCTTATTGGAAAGGAGATGAAAGCCGTTTCTGAAGAGGCGGTGTGCGATTCGGTGGCGGCGGTGGGGTTGGCTTTGGATCTAACCGCTCGAGATTTACAAAATCGCTTAAAGTCAAAAGGGCACCCTTGGGAAATTGCAAAAGCGTTCGATGGAGCTTGCCCGCTAACGCATTTTGTGACGCCACCCGTGCCTGCTGTGTGGAGCGATTTCCACTTTACTCTGGAAAAAAATGGCGATCTCCAGCAGCGCGGACAGGTCGACAAAATGATCTTTTCCATTCCGCACTTGTTAAGTTATATGTCCCGTTTTTTTACCCTGGAACGTGGAGACGTTGTATTAACCGGTACGCCTGCAGGTGTTGGGCCTTTGCATGCAAGCGATACGCTGAAAGCTGCCTTATGCTATCGGGGTGACGTTTTTGTTACAGCCCAAACCAAAGTGATATAAGCGTGCTCCTAAGGGGGGATGGATACTCGTGGCGCCTGCATAGTGCTGCTGGCGCTGCCAGCTTCAACCTCGAAAAACGCGTTAATCTCCATTCATTTATTTCCAGATAAATCTGTTTTTACCTGCCATTTATTCCTTTTTCCGTATCGATTATGGCGATACAGATATTGCTCAACATACACCCTCAGCGTAATGTCAGTCGGTCATATCGGTAGATTTTGGTCTTCCCGAATAAAAAAACTAATTGAAATCGAATTAACCGTTTTTTGAGAGTGCTTGATGCCCATGGCGATTGTACCGAAAAACCAGTTTGCTAAGAGCGAAACGGAAATCGAAAACGAGGCAATGAAGTGGCTGGTGCAGCAGTACTTCGAAGAGTTGAGCGAGGCGGAAACTCAAGAGTTTTTCGTCTGGCTGGACCAGTCTCCCGAGCATCGGCAAGTTTTCGAAAGTATGGAAAAAATGTGGGCGCAGCTTACCGAGGGCGATACCTTAACCATGGAGGCGGTTGATGAATCGGCCAATGACCTTGTAGAAACGCTCCACAGTGTATCCTTCCCGGAACAGAATCATAGCGCCAATGACCTAAGTAATTCTGAGTCTCTCGAATACCCCCATCAAAATGAAGATCCGTTACTCGATAATCTGAATGTGAGTCACAAGCCGATCGTACTTGCCGTCCTCATTTCGGCGTTGCTGATTATAGTTTCCATTTTTATTGGTCAGATTTAATTTTTTCTGTTTCTCTTCTTTTGTTTTTCAACGTCCATGGTTTAACTATTCGTTTAACTTTGTCGATATTAACGAATTGAAGCAGGGGTGGCTGACGGGATTCTGTATGGTTCTATATGTTTTTTGGGTTTTTAAAGAAATACTCAAACAAATGTTATGGGAATACAGAGTATGTTCGTTTTAGAGATAAGATCTATGGTAATTATTGAATTACCAGTTTCCTCATTGGGCTAAATGGACTTAGCCGGTTTTTCTTGCTGGTACTTTTGCCCGTCAACTTTTCCAGTTTTTAGCGCATCCTGTCTTTCAATAAATTACTTTCATTAATGTACATTTCAATAATGTACTTTACATTAATGTACTTTCAAATAATTCCTGTCAAAAAATTGGTTTCAGTGAGTTTCTAGCAGCAGGTTTAAGGGCTGTATTCGGGTTTTTCACCATGTTAAGTATCCTTCAGTATTGACTTTTCCAGTGTTAAAACGGCAGCAAGGCTTAATATTCAGTTAAAGCCTTTACGTGGGCGAGGACACTTCTGCTTAGCGCATTTACTTCGTAACCACCTTCCAGGCTGGAAATAATTTTGCCTCCACACACTTTTTGGGCAACTTCACAGAGTGCTTTTGTGAGCGTGTAATAGTGCTGGTCTTCCAGCATCATATTGGCTAAGGGATCATCTTTGTGGGCGTCGAATCCGGCGGAAATGAACATGATGTCCGGCTTAAATTCCTCTATGGCAGGAATCCATTGCCTTAGCACTTGTTCTGTATAGGTGTCTCCTTCGGTGCCGGCGGAAAATGGCAGGTTTATGATGTGCCCGGGTATGGATTCACACCCTGTATCAGGGTAGAGAGGAGACTCGTAGGAAGAGCAAATTAAAACTCGTGAGTCTTTCATAAAAATATTTTCTGTCCCGTTACCGTGATGAACATCAAAATCGATAATCACTGCGCGTTCAATATCTTTGTGGTGCAATGCAAATGCGGTGGCGATAGCAATATTGTTAAACAGGCAAAACCCCATTGGTCGATCCCGTTCAGCGTGGTGGCCAGGAGGTCGAACAGCGCAGAAAGCGCGTGTTCCCCTTTGATGGAGGATTTCGTTTGTGGCAAAAAGTACTGCTCCTGCCGCTAAACGAGCAGCGCGATAAGTATGTGAGCACATATGGGTATCTGCATCGAGAGATGTGATGCCCTCTATCGGAGCGTTTTGTATAATGTGGTCCAAGTGTTTCTGGCTGTGAACTCGCAATACATCTTCCGGTTGGATTTCTGGCGCCTCAAGACGTTGTAGTCGACTGGCAATATTGCTGGTATTTATAGCTGCTTCTATGGCGCTCAAGCGTTTGGAAGATTCAGGGTGCTCGGGTATCTCATGTTTCAGGCAATCGCTGTGGGTGACGTAGAGTGTTTGCTCGGTGTGCATAGTGTGAGACTCATCAGCTGTTTAGCGGTTTTATGTTTACAGTTGTACTCTGTAAGCTGTGTACGCGCAAGAAATTAGAATCCCGCTGGTGATGTTGTCGCATAAACCACCATAAGAATGTGCCAGCCTTTCAATGTGGGTGTGTTTGGGGTTCAAGCTTGTGCAAGGGTGTTATGTACGGTGGTGTTATGTGCGATGGCGCTGGGCGAATGGGTCGGTGAACAAGGGAGTAATTATGAAGGGGCTTAATATCGCAGACGCCCATGTATTGTCTAGAGCGTGGTTTCGACTGATTTTCGCGCTTTATCTTGTGAACGTCATCGCATTTTTGTGTGGTGTCTTTTTACCGCTGTTAACCGTCAGCAAGCTCATGTTAATCAGTAATACCTTTTCGGTTGCCAGTGGCGTGCAGCAACTTTACTGGGATGGGCAGTATTTTCTTTTCGTTGTTATTGCTTTGTTCAGTATTGGATTCCCGCTGATGAAGATGTGTTTGCTGGGAGCATGGTTGCTGAACCCAAAGCGCTCTCGGTTTACTGCGCTTCTTCGTTGGGTCCACCATTTTGGAAAATGGTCAATGTTGGATGTGTTTGTTGTCGCTGTACTGGTAGTCGCGGTAAAGCTGGCAGGTCTAGCCAGTGTGGAAATGAGAGAAGGATTATATTTTTTCACGCTGTCAGTGTTGTTGACCATGATCTTGACTCATGTTCTTGCACCGTTTTATAACGTTGCTGAAGAAGCTGGCAGAATTGGCGCTGGTCTAAAAGGGAAGGGGTGAGAAGGGTTCGGATATATATTGTTCGGCTTGGGCTTTATATTGAAAGCTCGTTTATCTGTATAACTGTTTGATCGATTTCATATTTTTCATTCGTTGTCAGACAAAGAGGTATTAGGAATTCTACAGCTCGTTGTACATATTTTGAAAAGAATTGAAAAATTAAATGAGAAAATTGAATTTTGGTAACTTTTAAAAGTCTACAGGTGACCCTATAATGAAATTATAGTGTTATGGAAGCAGTAAATGTATTACCATAACATTTTCGCCGTCAGTCATTACGCCAGTAATGTTCGGCACGTAAACTACTAAATTTTGAATTCTTCGGAATTAGTTCGGAACCAGTACAGTGCAAAAGATTTTTGTATTATTGACATTGCTTTGCGCCTCCCTAAGTGGAAGCGGTGTCTTTGCTGAGTCCAAAATCGAATTTTTTCAGAATATTCAGTTTGCTTACGACGATTCCCAGCAGAAAGCAAAACAAAAATCACAGCAAAAAACCAAGCAAAAGCAGAGCCTGACGGATCTTCGTCACGAACAGCAGCTCGCGTCAAGTGGCAGTCAATCACTGCAGCATAATGGTCATTGCCCTTCGTTATTTGCCAAATATAATCTCAGTCTTGCTGAAGGCGACAAACATAGCCTCGAATTTGGTGAAGACTCCGATCCTTACCTTATCTTTGAACACCTGATACAGGGCAGTTTTGCCCGGGCCGAGGTGAAATCTCAATACCTCGCCCATGTTTCAATTTCCTTCTACTCTCCATACGGCATTCGCGCACCTCCTGTCTCTCTTAGTTAATTGTTAGTTAGCTTTTAACTTCTTTGTTACCAAATTTTTATTTGAACAAATGCTTTTTAACTAGAGAGAGTCACGCTTATGATTTTTTCGATCGAATTTCGTCAACAGACGGAAGAGCAGTATTTACGTGAAAATATCACGATAGACTGTCTTGATATCGCATCATGTGTAGACGATATCGAAGGTCTCGTCGTCGTTTTCTATAAACAACCCCAGAGAGAACCTCTGGTTACCTGCCACCTCACATTAATTTTAAGGGGTCATAAATCCGTTCACATCTATGAGCACGAGGCAGATGGGTTTTCTGCATTCGAAGCTGTATTTCAACGTTTAATGCACAAGCTCGGTGAAAAAGCCGCGTTAATGCCAGCTATTAATTTTGCTCAATCACAGAAAATGCTCGTAGGGGGTACAACATGTCAACTTTAGAATTACATAGTTATGATAAAGAGGACAAACTGCAGTTTCCCAGTGATGGGCAAGCCTATAGTCTTTCCTCCAGTCCTTTGTTGTTTTTTTCAGATTTTCAAAAGGAGCGACCACTGGTGGTGGATATAAATCTGCCCGCATTGGAAGCGAAACGGATTATGAGAAGTTCTCGGGTGAACACGTGCGTGGTCGTTGATCGAAAAAGTGAATTTTGTGGTGTGCTGGTGTTGGATGATCTGGCAGCTCAGGAAATAATGAAAAAACAAACCAGCGGTTTTGATCGGGCTGACATTACCGTGCGAGACTTCTATCGTTCGAGGGAGCAATTATTTTCAATTGATTATACCGAGTTGAGTCGATCCAGAATTTTAGATGTTATTCGTGTGCTACAACGTTTTGGATTGCAGTATTGTCTGGTCTCCGACCGAATTAATCACACGTTGCGCGGCGTGCTTTCTGCTGAGCAGATTGCGAAAAAACTAAATTTGGATATTGACGAAAGTCGCGCTGTTAATTTTTACGAAATTTTTAAAACCATCCATGCCAGCCAGCTGAAGCCGAGTTCTGCAGCGGTAGGCTAGTAACTGAATTTTAAACTGAAATATATTTCAGTTTATCCGGACTGTGCCAATGCTTAGCCCCTTTCGCGAGGGGCATTTTTTTGTCTGTTAATAGGGCTTGTTAATAGGGCCTGATTATTGTTCCGGGCTATTGGGCTTGGTTGTTGTAGCCGGTAGTGGTGTCTGTAATATTGTGTTGTTTGCATCCGCTTGGTTAGAAAAACGATAGATGATCGTGTGTTGGTATTTGTCAGCTGCCGCAATTATTGGGCTGGGGAAGGCGGTTTCATTTGGCGCGTTGGGGAATTGCTGGGGTTCCAATACAAGTCCGGTACGGTGGCGATAAACCATTTTATTTTTACCAACAATATCGTCATTTAGAAAGTTTCCAGAATAAAACTGTAACCCCGGAGCGTTAGAAAGGATTTCCATCTTTCTGCCTGATGCCGGGTCAGTCAAAGTGACCATCGGTAATATTTTCGCGCTCTGCTCTTGTTTGATCACCCAGTTGTGATCAAAACCTTGTCCAAAAGTCATTTGATCGCCTTTTCGGCTCAAGCCTACTTCAATGACTGTTGGTTGTCTCAGGTCCATAGAGGTGTTTTCAACACTTTGTATTTCTCCTGTGGGAATTAGCGTGCTATCGACAGGGGTAAAGTGTTGTGCATGAATTTGAATTTTGTGTTTAAGCACGGTGCCTTGACCAGCAAGATTAAAATAACTGTGGTTAGTCATGCTTACTGGTGTAGCCTTGTCAGTATTGGCTTCGAACGTCAAGCGCAATTCGTTTTGGTCATTAAGTTCATAGTTGACGGTAACTTCCATATTGCCGGGGTAGCCATTGTCCCCATCGGGGCTGAATAAAATCAGTTTCACTCCAGCAGCGTGTTCATGTTGGTAGCTTTCGGATTCCCAGAGCACTTTATGAAATCCGTGAGAGCCCCCGTGCAGATGGTGACCTTTTCGGTTGGGGTCTAATTGTATTTTTTGACCATTAAAGGTGTACTGACCAAACTCAATTCGGTTGGCGTAACGACCGATAAGCGGACCAAAGTAACGTTGGTCTGCAAGGTAATCCGCAAGTGTGTCGAAGCCTAAAACTACATCCGCCAGAGCGCCATTTTTGTCTGGCATTTGAATGGATTGAATGATGCCGCCATAAGCTAGAAGTTTAATACTGAGTTTGTCTGGGGTTGTCAGGGTGTATCGAATAACCTCGCTGCCATCTGGCATAAAGCCAAATGTATCAGCCGAGACAGAAACCGTAGAGGAGGGTGGTGTGGCTATATCCTTAAGCGTTTCCAGGCTTTGTTTTTCGCAGGCATTTAAAAGCAGTGGGGCACTGATATAGAGTAGATACCGTAAATGCCTTTGCAAACGCGTTTCTGTGAATGGTTCTTTTAAAGGTGAAAACATAGCAATACCTTAAGCTCTTCGCTGAAAGCTCTCCTCTGAAGTCTTGTTCTATCTGGTATTAGTTTGGGTTTACTTGAAATACAGTTTTTGCCTGAATTTGTCTGATTTGATTTGTCATTTGATCAATTATTTCAGGGTGTTTGTCTGCGAGATTGTTGGTTTCCGCTGGGTCGTTTTGCAGGTTAAACAATTGAGGTTCGCTCATTAATCCAATCTCTATATCCTTATTGGCAAGCCAGGCTGGAGTGTCTCCGGTAAAAGGGTGGATGTATTTCCACTGCTTTGAACGCAGCCCCAAGGTGAAGGATTCCTCCAGCATTGTCTGACGTCCGCTAGCCTGGGCATTCAGCAGTGCTTCCATTACATTTTGGCTGTCTATGGCAATGTCATTCGTTAAGTTAATCTGAAGCAGCGCGGCAAACGAGCGGTAAAAATCGATGTGACTGATTAGCGCATGACTTTCCCCTGGTGTTTTCAAGCCTTGGGGGTATGTGACGATCATGGGGACCCGAGTACCTGCTTCGTACGCGCTGTATTTTCCTCCTCTAAAACCTCCAGAAGGGTCATGGTCTCCAACCATTTCAACGGCTTGGTCAGCATAGCCGTCGTCCAGTACTGGGCCATTGTCGCTAGTGAAAATAATTAAGGTATTGTTATAGATTTCGAGCGATTTTAATTCTTCTATAATTTTCCCCGTCATCCAGTCTGTTTGAACGATGGCATCACCGCGCGGACCCATTTTGCTTTTCCCCTTGAACATCGGGTTAGGTGTGCGAGGCACATGGATGTCATGAAAAGGGAAGTAAAGTAAAAAGGGGGAGTCGCGGTGCTGGCGAACGAATTCTATGGCTTTTTCGGTAAATACGAAGGGAAACTCTTCATCAACCCATTCGGCGGAGCGCCCTCCAGCCATGTAGCCAATGCGGCTGATGCCGTTAATGATGGATTTGCTGTGTTGTGGGTCTGCATGAACTTTTAATAGTTCAGTGTGTTCAATGCCGGTTGGGCGGTTCCCAATTTTTTCACTGTAGCTAATGCTGAGAGGATCTTCTGCGCTTAAACCTACCACTTTGTGATTTTCTAAATATACAGTGGGTACTCGATCACCTGTCGCGGGGAGTAAAAAGCTGTAATCAAAGCCGAGCTCAAGCGGCCCAGGCTTTACCTCCTGGTTCCAGTCTACATCTCCAATACCAAGTCCCAAATGCCATTTGCCGACGACTGCGGTTGTATAACCTGCTTTTTGCAGCATGCGCGGTAAAGTATGCAATGCGGGGTCAATAATTAAAGGGGCGTCTCCCGGTAAAATAGCGGCGTTATTGCGAAAGGCATATTGACCGGTCAATAGCGAGTAGCGCGATGGTGTGCAGGTGGCCGCGGAGCTATGTGCGTCGGTAAATTTGATGCCTTCATTGGCGAGTGCATCGATGTTTGGGGTTTGTACGCCTTTTGCGCCATAGCTGCTCAAATCGCCGTAACCTAAATCATCAACATAGAAAATAATGATATTGGGTGGCGTACCACGGGTGTTGGCCTGTGACGTTGTTTCAGGTGGATTTTGGGGGGAGTTGGGGCGTTCACTGCAGGCCATTAAATTGATGAGCGCTAAAAAGATGAACGCGCAAAACAGTTGTCGCTGTGGGTTTCCAGCAGATAGGCGAGGCTTCATGATCGTGTCGTTTTAAATTGTTGAGTAGGATGTGTGCCGAAAGATGCCAAGATTGAACCATAAACCCATTATGGGTTAAACCCTTTTCCTGAGTCGGTGATCAATTTTAAAACCTGTATCTAAAACTAGACAGCCACGCAAGACGGTTGATTAAGAACTATACCGCTCGTTTAAAGACGCCTGAATTCATTACGTGACTGCTCGAAACTGGTAGTTTTGAAAACCCTATAGCCCAAATTTATCACTTCTAAGTTATTGATATGGAAGATTATTTTTCATAAATAGCGTGCAAAAACTTCAAACTTGGGTAAAATTCGGGAAATTCTCGGGAAATTTTTCCCGTGCACTTACATTCATCTACTCCAAGTCTCGGGATTCAGGATCACCTTATGCCAACAATAAAAGATATCGCTGATGCCGCGGGCGTCTCGCAAGCGACGGTTTCCCGTGTAATTAATAATGGGCCAAAAGTAGGAGATGAAACACGTGCACGCGTGAAGGCGCTTTTATTGGAAATGGGCTATGTGCCGAATGTTCATGCCCGCGCTCTGGTGAGTAAGCACAGCACATCGATTGGAGTTGTAATTGCCGAATTGGCAGACCCGTTCTTCGCGACGCTGGCGCATGGTATTCAGTCGGTTGCTTTGCAAAAAAATATTCAGATGTTGTTAAGCTGTGGTTCGATTTACCTTGAAACAGAGCGCAAGGCTATTGAAAATCTGTTACAACATCGATGTGAATCCATGGTGGTGCATAGCAAGGCGTTAGATGACCAAAGCTTAATAGAATTTGCCCGTATGGTACCGGGTTTTGTGTTGATTAATCGGTTTATCCCTGAAATCAGCCATCGCTGTGTTTGGCTGGACAATGTCGCAGGTGGTGAGTTGATGGCAAAACACATGTTGGGGCTGGGACACAAAAGCTTTGCCATGGTCAGTAGTCGTTATGAGATTGAAGATCCTTATCAGCGTCTGGAAGGGGTGAGAAAAGCTTTGGCAGATGCTGGGTTGGAGTTGCCGGATACGCATATTGAATACAGTACGCCGGATCAGCAGGGCGGGGAAATCGCGATGCAGAATATACTTGCGCGAACACGTGATTTTACGGCCTTGTTTTGTTACAACGATGCCATGGCTTCCGGTGCAATGTCGATGCTGTTTGATCATGGAATCCAGGTGCCGAAAGATGTTTCATTGATTGGGTTTGATGACATCTTATTGGCTAAATATACTCGACCTAAGTTAACAACGTTGCGTTATCCCATCGAAGTGATGGCAAAAAGAGCGGCAGAGCTGGCATTAACCTACAAGGAAAAACCGGAAGCCGGGCAATCTCCCGATGATCAGGAAGATACGTTTAAATACAGCTCCATCGTTGTGAAAAGAGATTCTGCGAGCACGGTTAAAAAATAACGATATGTTGGAGGCACAGTAAAAATCCGTGTTGAATTAAACAGTCGTTTCAAACTTATTCATTTTTTTCGAGATATTATTAAACTCTTATCGAGCAGATTTTGGGTGTATTAATATTCGATTTGTTCTCAATATGGTGTTGAATTAATTCAAATCACTGTGTGAGATAACGTTTGCCCTGTCGCGAATTCCGTCTAGTCAGTATAATCCCTTCGACTATTTTTACTTGTTTGCTCTGCACGTGACACCGTGCATGGGCGATAAAAAATAATGGCAAGTATAAATATATTCAGTAAATTTTGATTTATTCAAGCTAATAAAGTGCTGTGTTTACGGAGACACCGTAAACACGACAGCCAATAACAAATATAAATAAAAACAGCGGCGCTAGACTGCTGGAAAAAGAGCCGATTACTCGAGGACCCGCCAATGGTAAAAATACACCATGTTCGCCGCAGTTTTATTGTTGCGATGATGTTTCAGTGCACCCAGGTTTTTTCACAGGAGCTCAAGGAAGAAGAAGTATTTGTGCAAGGTATTCGCACTAGTTTGCAGCAATCTGTTGATGATAAACGTCATGCAAATGTTGTGATGGATAGTGTTAATGCGGAGGATATTGGAAAGTTTCCGGATCAAAATGTTGCAGAATCTTTACAGCGCATTACCGGCGTTCAAATTGATCGTGGCTTTGACAATACGCCCGGTGATAATTTTGGGTCCGGTGAGGGAACGCAGGTTTCAGTCAGAGGTATTCGCCCGGATCTTAACCTGGTGACTTGGAATGGTAACGTAATATCGGCGAATACCAATGGGCGGAATTTCGATTTCGGTATTTTAGCACCGGAACTGGTTCAGAAGCTGGAGGTGTATAAAACACCGCGCGCGGATTTGAGTGAAGGAGCCATCGGCGCGATTGTTAATTTGAAAACGCATCGTCCTTTCGATTTCGAAGGAGAAAAAATTACGGCTTCTGGGCAGTGGGAGTATGCTGATATAAACCATGAGGATGGTTATCGGCTGTCTGGTTTGTACAGCAATGTATATGCCGAAGAAAAAGTTGGTTTTTTATTGTCGGCGAATTTTGCCGACAATAAACTGCAGCGTCATCGTTATGAAACGGCAGGCTGGGGTCCTGCTGATATAGACGGAGAAAGTGGTTTAATTCCTTATAATTTCCGATGGAATAATCGTAATGAGTGGAAGGAGCGAGAAAGTTATTATGCTGCCTTTCAGTTCAAACCTAATGAAGATCTGGAGGTAAATCTTTCTTATCTTACTTCAGAAGAGGTAAACCATAATTTTGGTCCGCAGCAGATACTTCCATCGGATGTGCCTCAAGTGGAGTTAGGCAATGGTGTCTTGGTGGATGGTTCATTCGTTTCATATGACGTTGAGGCTACTGCGCCGCACCGCCGTTTGTTAGTGATAAACCGATTCAATACCACGCAGATCAACACACTCGCATTAGATGCAACATTGCATGCGAATGATTGGGATATTTACGCAGCGGTGACGGACTCCAGTGGCAAGTTTGATCAAACTATGAATTTCACCCAGTTCTGGGGACAAGATGATTTCTCTATGGATTTTTCACAGGGTAACCCTCCGCTAGTCGAGATGGATGATTTTTATTTTCAGCCGCTAACCAATTATTTTATCAATGTTGCGAATTTTGAAACTCAGTTTTTTGACAATGATCAGCAAGCTGTACAACTGGATTTCACGCGACCGATTGCGTTTTCTGTCTTTCATCAGATGGATGTTGGAATTAAATATACAAGGCAACAGCATGATGCAGGCCGCATTGCTGATGCAGCAACCCCGGAGGAAGTGAATCACTACACCTTGGACATGTTTGTCGATCCAGATCGACCGGTACTTTACAATGTATTTGAGCCAGGAAGGATTGGTGGAGTGCCGGATGGATTTGTGAATGTGGATGTGCAAGCGGTAGTTGCTGAACTGAATCAATATTGGCAGGATCAGGTGCAACGGCCAGTAGATAGACCTGCAACTTATCAAATTGATGAGGATATTGTTGCTGCGTATTTCAAGGCAGATTTCGCTTATGCAAAATGGAGTGGAAATCTGGGAGTCCGCTACGTCGACACTCAGCAAGATACTGTTGGCTATGAGCAAGACAGTGGCAGTCCTATTCAAACGGAAAATACTTACTCGGATATTTTACCCAGTGTGAACCTGCAATATCTGTTGCGGGATGATGTTATTGTTCGCGCGGCGATAGCTAAAACAATGTCACGGCCAAGCTTTACCGATTTGAATCCTGGTGGTGTTATTATTCCGTTGGAAGAGCGAGCTGTAGTGGGAAATGCGAGGTTGGAACCGTTTCGCGCTGACCAGTTTGACTTGTCAATGGAATGGTATTTCCAGGAGGGGGCGATTTTTTCCCTTGCGTATTTTTTCAAGGATGTAGAGTCGTTCATTATCAAGGATGTTGAACAGGGAGTGATTCCCGGTTTTGAATCACTCGGTGAATTCGCTATCGAAACCTCGTTTAATGGTCCTGGTGCAGAAATAAATGGGGTTGAACTGTCTATTCAGCGAAATTTTGACTTTTTCCCTGAGCCGTTTGATGGTTTTGGTGCGGTATTGAATTACACCTTTATTGAAGGGGAGTTAGAAGAGGGGGGCGGTGATATTCCTGGCCTGTCACAATACAGCTACAACGCCGTATTGTTTTACGAAAAGCAAGATTTGAGCGTACGTTTAGCCTATAACTATCGCGATGCCTATGTGGTCTTTCAAGGTGTTCGCGGAATTCCATACTATCGCGACGATCGTTCACAGTTGGATGTGAATGCGAGCTATGCAATAAATCAGCATGTGAGTGTTGTGGCTTCGGGTAGAAATATAACCGATGAACCCACCTACGATTATCACGGCACTGCAAATAATTTTTCTGCGTATCACATCTCAGGAGCAATTTACTCCTTGGGAGTCCGCGTTAATTTTTAATGAATATGTTCTTCTGTTCGGGCTTATATATCAGCCGGGTTTGCAAGTTATTATGTGACAAAAGGGTGATTATGGCGCTTGGGCTGGATTCGCCAATAGCTAGAAATAAAAAATATAGGTTTTAAGGTTTTTATTGATAATCGCTATTTACTTTGAGTAGAGTAGCGATTGTCTTTCCTGCCAGAAAAGCGATTTCTGCAAAAAGTTTATTATAGTGAACATTCTAATAATATAATTGCGCTTTTATAGTCTACAGGTCGGATAATTCGGCGTGAGTAACTATAATTGGACTACCTCGTATTGAAAAAGTTAAGCAATGGTCCCTAAACAGTCTGTCAGCGGTAAAATACTCACTGTTCTGAAGAGAATCTCAGTATTTCTCATGTTCATGCTGGTATACGCAGACGGTCTCGCTCAGACAAAGCCCAACACTGATTCTGCCGTAATTCAGGTAATCTACACCAGTACAGACCCCGTATTGGCAGAGGCGGTTTCCAGTTTTAAGTCCGATAGTTCCAGTCGATTTCAGTTTCAGTGGATTGACCAATCCGAATTGAAAACACGCCTTCTTGAGCAGAAAGAAGATGAAGACATGCCAGAGATTATTATGGCATCAGAAGACCTGCTTGGGTTGCATCGTGAAGTTCATTTCAGTGCAATCACTGCCAATGCGTTTAGGCAATACGTCAATGCCGATGATCAGCTGTTACAAAGTGCGCTTTCCGAAGATAATCAGATTTATGGATTGCCGGTTGTCAAAGGGAATCATCTGGTAATGTACTATCAGCGTGAATTTGTTCAAACAGTAGCGTCAAGTTGGCATGAACTGTTAGGGCAGCGATATTCAGTTGATCCAAACGTCGAGCTTGTTGGCTGGTCTGTGCTCGATATGTATTGGCTTATCCCTTTTATCAGTGCATTTGGTGAATTGCCGGTACAAGGAAATGAGATTATTTTTGATGTCGAAGGTATTGCAAAGTCCTTAACTTTTGTCTGGAATCTAATAGATAAGAATGTGGTGGATTTGAATTGTGATTACAATTGCACTGTTGACAAGTTTTTGCAGGGAAAACTTGCTTATCATATTAACGGAGTTTGGGAGTATGAACGCTTTAAAAAGCAATTAGGTGAACAGCTCGGTGTGGCTCCTTTGCCAAGCATCAACGGTAAACCGATGCAGCCATACTATGCCAATATTTATTTAATGTTTCCGCGAAAATCTCTAACAGGTCCCCATGCGGATGCCATCCAGCAGTTTATTGCTTATACCAAGTCAACGCGCTTCAATGCATTGTTAAAAAACTCCATGAGTAGCTTTAGTTTAAATCGAGAAGCCCTTAAGGCCCGAGAGGCAGCAGTGGATGAAAATGTAGACCGTAAATTCATACAAGACTCATTAGAGAATGCTTATCCCATGCCTCACCATCAGGATATGTTTCTTGTTTGGGAGGCGATGTTAAATGGTTTTGTACGTTATGGTGGTGGGAGTATTGAAGACTATCAGGCTGCCGGGTATATGCAAAACTATGTGGATAATAACCAGTAATCCCCATGAGTAACAAAAGTATACAGCAGATCTTCAGCTCACAGGTGCTATATTTTGCGCTCGTACCTCTGGCGTTAGTCGTTGTGGTGGTGTTTTTTCTGTTTGTGGAAGAGGCTATCGATAAAGCGAAAAAAACCGCATTGTGGCAAGCGAGAAGTATTGCAATTGAGATGCGACAAGGCCTTGAATCTATCCGTAATCGGAATCAGAGGGATTCGGAAATTGAGTTTCTTGGCAATGCTACCATTCAAACCGGTTTGGCAAATCCTGCGATTAAGCATTTACAGTCGACGGTAGTCGGGAATAATTTATTAAGTGCTGCACTGCTGTTGAACTTAGAAGGCGAAGTTGTTGAAGCCTATCCGTTTGCGTGGTTTTCAACACCGCCAGAACGATGGAAGACGGTTTTTGATAGCGAAAGCTTTACTGGACATAATACGGCAAATGCCGAGCTTTTCTACTTGCAGTTTAATTCTTCGAAAAAGCCATCTATTTCGCCAAACAAAAAATATCAGGCCGCTATAGAAGAAGGCCCTTTTTTGGCGTCTGTCTCGCCTCTCATTGTCAAGCAGGACTCATTTACGCAGCCGTACATAAAAACAGGTTACATCGTTTATCTTAGTGCGTTACAGACCCTCGTGAAAGCCTCGTTAAGAACTGATATGGATGTAGGGGTAATCAGGAGCGTGAATGTGTTGATGGATGATGCGCCCGCATATTCCTTCGGTGATGCAAGTGCCGCGTTCGACTTCAAAGGAGCCTCTCTGGTAGAAAATATCAGTATTTCGTCGTCAGAGAAATCTCCATTGATGGTGGAAAGTCAGAATTCCCTGTTTGATCATTTGGCTGCGGCCTATGTAAGCTTTATCGTTATTTTGTTGATTTTTTGCGGTGTAGCTTACGTTATCGTGATGCACTCACGGCGTATTAAAGTCCAAATCGATACCCCGTTAAAATCCATTGTCAAAGATTGTGAACTTATCGCAGAGGGCGGTAATGCCTTTAATCGGAAAATTTACCCTTTCAGTGAATTTCAAGTGATCCATAATGCATTGGAAAAAATGAGCATTACCATTGCCAGGCAACTTGAATCCATAAATGAAGAAAAAGAAAAAGCCCAAAAGTCAGAGTTGGTGAAGTCGCAATTTTTAGCCAATATGAGCCATGAAATTCGAACGCCTATTAATGGCATTATTGGTATGTTGACCTTGGTTGAAAAAAGTTCGCTCACTAGCGAGCAGCAGCGCAAGATCGGTATCGCACAGAAAAGTGCTATCTCTCTTGTTGGGTTAATTAACGATATTTTAGATTTCTCTAAAATTGAAGCGCAGAAGATGGAGCTTGAATATATTGAATTCAATCTTCTGGAAATGCTTGATAGTTTGATGGAGATTCTTAGTGTTAAAGCTCACGAGAAAAATATTGCACTGCATTTGGATTCACACAATTTGCAAGTGCGCACCGCTGTAGGTGATGAAGGTCGAATTCGACAGGTATTGCTGAACATAATTGGAAATGCGATTAAATTTACAGAGAAAGGTGGTGTCCGAGTCATCGCCAATTATTATATTGATCATCAAAATAAAGGGCTGTTTGTGTGCGAGGTACATGATACCGGCATAGGCATGAACAGCGAGCAATTAAAAGCAATATTTAATAATTTTGTACAGGCGGACAGTTCTACCACACGTAAATTTGGTGGAACTGGTCTTGGGTTGGCGATCAGTAAAAAACTTACTGAACTGATGAACGGCAATATTTCTGTCGACAGTGATCCAGGAAAGGGGAGCTGCTTTACTTTCGAAATTCCCTTGCAGCCAGGGGAAGATGCCTATCCGGTTAACAGTACATTCCACCCGAAAAGTGCCTATGGTTCATTGGATATCGAAACCTTGAGGGCTATAGAAAACAAACGGATTCTGTTGGTGGAAGATAATCTTATCAATCAGGAAGTAGTGAGAGGGTTGCTGGAAGAAGCTGCGCTCCAGGTAGAAACCGCTATAGATGGATTGCAGGCGTTGAATAAGCTTAAACAAACCCCGGATTATTCATTAATTTTAATGGATTGTCAGATGCCTGTGCTGGATGGCTTTCAAACAACACAGGCGATTCGCAATGGCAGTGCCGGTCCACATTATAAAAAAATACCCATAGTGGCGCTTACAGCAAACGCATTTGCACAGGATAGACAGCGCTGTCTGGATGCTGGCATGGATGATTATTTAAGTAAGCCAGTGGAAGAGCAGATGCTCTTGGAAAAAATTTATAAATATGTCGATAGCGGTAGTCATGTCGGTGCCAGCATCGAGATTGAAATTGGTACGAATATCAACACTCCTGTTAACCCTGATCAGGGGCAGAATGAACCTTTTGAGAAGATGGTAAGTCCTATGAACAGCACCAGTAATACGAGCAACTCTGCAGCCTCTGAGCCATCAACCCGACAGATACAGGCTCAAAGTCCGGAGGGTTTAGGGGATATCGATGTGGCAGCGCATTGGGACAGAGAGAATGCCTTGCATCGCGTCAGACAAAAAGAAGACAGGTTGCATCGCTTGATCGATATGTTTTTACAAGATGCTTCCGCAAGAATGGAAAGCCTTTTCCATGCACAGGAAAGCAAAAACTTTGATGAAGTAAAATTGATTTCGCATTCAATTAAAGGTATTGCAGCGAATCTCAGTGCGACCAAATTAATGGACCTATCATCTCAGCTGGAACTCGCTGTTACTAATGGTGATTACCAGGATGCTTCAGACTGGCTGATGAAATTGGATATTGAAAACGCAATAATGATGAAAATATTCAGACAGGAATTGGCGGGTGACCTGCAACAAGTGTTGTGAGTATTGTGTTTTGCTTCTTGCGTGAAATGAATGTTGGGTGAAAGTTAACAGGCAGAGTCTGTAATGACCATGTCGTCTATCACGAAGGGGTTCTTCAGGGTAATTGTTTTATATTTGTCTCCCTTTAATATGTTCAATTGTTGTTTGAAATGCTGGTTGAAGATTGTTTCAAACTGTCCGTTTTTTAAGAGTGTTTTTAAGCCTCTTTCGAGAGCATCCGCCAGCGCGGGGTAGTTGCTGTTGACGTAGTAGATTGTTGGTAGAGGGAAATGAAAAATGGCTAAATCAGAAACCTGTAGCACTTTTGCTAGTTTCTCATCGGTTTCCAATAGGCGTTGAATCTGATCTGCGCCAACGGGAATGGCGTCATACCGACCTGCTTCAAGTGTTAGTAGCAGTGTTTTATTGTTCAGGGCGGTTAGTGTATTCAGATTATTAAGTTTAAATATATCTGTCGAAATCCAGTCGTGGCGCACGCCATAGGTAAGGGATGAATAATTCTGCAGTGCGTCCTCTTGCAAGGGTTTGTCTTTGTTGACCAAAAGTAATCGGCACCCAGCGAGCCCTTTGAGTAGTGGAATTTTAATGGCGAATAATTCGGGGCGCTCATATTTCTTTATTGCTGGTGCCCAAAAAACATTGAACTCTTCATCCTTAATTACGCTTTCAGGTACTCGCGACGCTGGAATAGGGTTATCGACTGGTGAAGCTGCAAAGTTTCCGAGAGTAGAATCCGTCTGTTGCAATGCCTGGGTAATCAATTCCGTATGAAATGCTGAACTGGAAATGAAGCGCGCTTGATTGATTTTTGGGTTTGGGATAGCGTATTCAAGCGCTTCTACAGGAAACACCATTGCAGCAAAGAACAGACCGGCGCAACGTATTAGCCGGTAAGTTGTAAATGTGCAAAAGTGTCGACTAAACATGATGGATATCTGTTAAACCAATTATGTGAATATTTGCGTCAACTGTAATCGCTGAATCACTATTTAAGAGTTTTACGGGAATCAAATTCCAGAATGCTATATCTGGCTAAGGAGAAAATATGTGTTCATTATAACCAGTTGCAAAACTAAAATAGTAAAAATCTGCTATTTAATCCGCAAAATTCATATTCTGACAATTAATCCGCCAAAACGTTATTCTAGGGTCCAAAAATAACTTCTATTAGACAATAATACTGTACTGATATACAGTTTGAAAGTTGTGTTTAGTGTCGGAATTTCTGTGATGCTTGAGGCTGTTGAGCTTGCCCCTGATTATTATCTGCGTAATTTTGTGTTTCTCCTCGATTGGGTTGAATCGCGTTACGCAAACTTGATGCAGCCAGACGAAAAGCAGTTTCTACAGGATTTTAAGTGCTTGTCACATGACAGTCAGTGCCTCCTGGTTCGCTTGGCGGGGCGTAAAGGTGTGTTATTTAGGCAGGATAAACTTGAATATCCGGAAATTGGCTCACTGGCCAACGCGGTAGAGCAGCTTTATGAGCGTCATATGGTTCAGCTTGATCCAGAATTATCATTCGCAGAGTGTGTTTCCGTTTTAACGAAACCTGAGTTGGTGCGCGTATTTGGTGAACAACTTAAAGGCAAAAAGAGCCTAAAAAGGGCTGAAATTATCGCGCTTTTGGCTATTTGTTATGAGGATAACAGGCGTTGGTCCAGTTGGACGGAGGACGAACTGGGTGCTTTGATATCCATTCGTGTTCAAGCCTGTATTGATCTTGTTATTTTGTTGTTTTTCGGAAATTCGCATCAGGATTTAACGGAATTCGTATTGCAGGATCTCGGCTTATTTACCTACGAAAATTTTCACATTGACCCGGAACACCAGATATTCTCGTCTCGAGAAGAACTTGAAGAGTATCAATTACTGCAACAGCTAACGGAACTGGCACACGAGTGTGAGCAGAACAAATGCGATGATCCCGGTGAAGCGGAGGAGAATGTTGAACGCACACGTCACATTATTTCTAAGATTCCCCTCCACTCCGATAGCCCGAGAAATCAGAATAAGATCGAACGTTTACGCAATCGCATTGCTTACCGGCTTGAGCAGGCCGGCAGTTTGGACGAAGCTCTCGCGCTGTATAAGTTAAATTCCTTGACGCCTTCACGGGAACGGCAAATTCGAATTTTAGAGAAGACGGGAGATTTTTGCGCGGCATGGGCGCTACTGGGAGAGGTCGAAAAAAGTCCGTATACCGAACATGAAGCTCAAGTCGTTGAACGAATAAAGCCGAGGCTGATAAAAAAACTAACAGCGGCATCGCAAAATTTAGCAACGACGTCGTTACAATTACATAACCAAATGGCGGCACAAAAAACACGGTTGCTGCCTGAGCGAAAGCTTGGCTTGCAGCGGGAGCTGAATACATTTGGTGTAGAAGAGGCTTGCAGGGTGTTTTATGAAGGGGCGGGTGGCGATAACCATGGTTCGGCTACAGCAGAATTGAATACGCCATGTTTTTTTCTGGAAAACCAGTTGTTTAACGCATTGTTTGGCCTTTGGCTTTGGCCTGAATTATTTAAAAGCGTCGATGGGGCTTTCGCGAATCCTTTTCAAATGGCACCTTTGGATCTATACCAACAGGATTTTGTTGTTCGCCGACCAGGGATACAGAAATTATGGCGCTTGCTGGACGATGAAACCTACAAGTCTCATATTCTTGCAGTCTGGCAATCAAAATTTGGTATCGCCAATCACTTTGTTCACTGGGAACATATTGATGAGTCATTGTTGACCTTGAGTTTGAGTCTAATTCCCGCGGTGCATTTAAGATTAATTTTTCAGCGCTTATTGTTCGACATTAAAGCTAATAAAAGTGGCTTTCCTGATTTGATTCAATTTGATTTGCAGCGTGAACGCTATCAATTGATCGAAGTGAAGGGGCCAAACGACAGGTTGCAAGATAATCAGATCCGTTGGATAAATTTCTTTTTACAGCATGAAATCCCTGTTGAGGTATGTTATGTCACCTGGGAGTAATTTGAGGTTACACGCGTTCAACCGGTCTCTTTTTAGTTTCATTTGTTACTTTCTTTGTTTGTTTCTTTGTTGTTTCCATGATGCACGGAGAAAATGATCAATGACATGTGAAGGGGGCGGGGGCGATGGGCTAGTCACCTCAGGGCCAGACAAGACACCGCAATTAAAAGAGAAAGCGCAGCAGGGTCACGTCTATGTACCTGGGACGATCTCCGTAAAAACCCTGGTAGAGTTTTCAGCTAAAACCGGCAGTCTGGATCGAGCGTTTACACCCAGTCCAAGTGCGGAGCAGGGTATGGAGGGGCATAAATTAGTTCAAGCGAGTAGACCTGCCAGCTATATGGCAGAAAAGGCGTGTCAAATCGAAATGTTGGGGCTGAGTATATCTGGGCGTGCCGATGGTTATTGCCCCGATACACACTGCGTTGAGGAAATTAAAACTTTTTACGGGGAGCCGGACCGTATCCCGGAAAATCACCAGGCCCTTCATTGGGCTCAAGCGTTGTGTTACGCCTATATGATGTGTGTTGAGCAGGGACGAACGCAAATGTCGGTTGCGCTGATATATTTTGAATTGCACAAGCAAAAGGAGTTCCGAATTGAGCAGAGCTGGCAGGTCAGCGAATTAAAAACCTATGTTGAAAATCTGGCTCAGAGATATTTGCAATGGCATGCACTAGAGCAACAACGGCTGCAAACACGTAACACGTGGATCAGTACGCTCGAATTTCCGTACGCACGCATGCATGACTCTCAACGGGAAATGGCTGAAGCAGTTTACAAGGCAGCGGTTCACGAGTGCCAGCTAATGGTTCAGGCTCCCACTGGAACCGGCAAAACACTGGCAGCAATTTTCCCTTCGCTCAAAGCGCTTTATCACAGTAGTATCGATAAAATATTTTATCTTACGGCAAAAGGTACAACAAAACAGCTTGCTTTGGATGCTGTTAACTTATTGGCAAAGCATGGATCTGAACTTCGGGTACTGGAAATCACGGCGATTGAAAAGGCGTGTCATTTTCCCGAAAAACAATGTAATGGCAACTCCTGTCCTTATGCTCTGGGCTTTTACGATAAATTGGCACATGTGAGGCAAGTGGCCAGTGACAGGAAGTTTCTGGATAAAACCATGCTGGACAGCCTGGCGGAAGAATATGAAATATGTCCTTTCTATTTGAGTATGGAAATGGCGCGCTGGGTGGATATGGTGGTTACCGATGTTAATTATTATTTCGATATAAATGCGTTATTGTCTGGTTTGACGAAACAGTTTAAATGGACGCCGATGCTGCTGGTAGATGAAGCGCACAACATGATTGAGCGTGCGCGTGGTATGTATTCTGCGAGTTTGCATAGACAGCTGTTGTTGCAGGCTAAACGTGAGGCGCCTAAAGCGGTGAAATCCGCACTGGACCAGCTGAATAAGGTTTGGTTGCATCTTATTGCAGAAGAGGTGGGGGAGAATCTCCTGTCTGAAGAAAATCCGGCCTTTATACCAATGCTGCCGGAAAAGTTTTGTAATGCGCTAAGCCTTTTCACCAACCGATACGTTGAAACCTTGCAGCAGTTTCCAGAGCATCCTATGCAAGCGGGAGTTGTGAAGGAGTTTTTCTTTAGCGTCTTGAATTTTCAGCAACTCCTACCACTATTGGATGAAGATTTTGTCCTGCTATTGAATGCCAGTGACGCTAAAACTCATGGGCTTAACGATAAAGTTAATCAAACGACAAGTCAGGATAAAAATAATGAATCTGCGGTTAAACAGACTGTTGGCAAGAGAAATTATGGAAAACCAAAGCAGCAGCAGTATATAGAGATTCGCAATGTGGTTCCTGCCAGTCAATTAAAACCCCGGTTCGCGTTGAGTGGTGCAGCTTGCTTATTTTCTGCGACTTTAGTGCCTGTTTCGTTTTATCGTGCGATGCTTGGAATGGAGCTGGAAAATACCTACTTTGTGGATTTGCCGTCGCCTTATGGCCCCGAGCAGCTGGCTATTCAGATAGCACCGATTTCTACGCGATATCGAGATCGTGAAAACGCCATTACTGACATTTGCCGCATTATTACCGAGCAGCAGAAAGAGATGCCAGGTAACGCCATTGTATATTTTTCGAGTTATGATTTTTTGCAAAAAGTCGAAAAGGCTTTGCGAATACACCCCGGCACTTTTGGTTGTGAATTGTTGGTGCAAAATCGGGATTTTTCGCAATTGCAGAGAAAGGCGTTTATTGATGCTTTTTCCCGCCAGAATAATATCATCGCGCTTGCCGTGTTGGGAGGAGTGTTTAGTGAAGGCATTGATTTGGTTGGTGATAAGTTAAAAGGTGTATTTGTTGCTACATTGGGGCTGCCAACATTCAGCCCTTTTAACGAGCATGTTAAAACACGTATTCAGCGTAAATTCGGTTCAGGGTACGATTTCACGTATCTGTATCCGGGTTTGCAAAAAGTCATTCAAGCAGCAGGCAGGGTGATTCGCTCGTCACAGGATACTGGTTATTTATGGTTGTTGGACGATCGTTTTGCACAGGCGGAAATTCAACAATTGTTGCCAAAGCATTGGTCGCTGTAATTTCTTTAGAACAAGTAGTGGTAACGATGGCTTATGGCGGTTTGCGTATATGCTTTTCTGTTATAAATTCACAGCGCTCTAAATAAAGATCTTTTAAGCGCGGACGAAAACTGTCGACTTTATCTAATTCATTGAAAATAAACGCTATAGTTAAGAAACAGTTCACAATTTTAAAGGCGTAATCAATGGCTGGGTCAACACAAATTGATGCGAAAGATTCTATAGAAAAGCCAAGAATTTTATTGGTTGATGACTCCAAAATGGTGCGTGTTACGGCCAAAAAATATCTCAGTGTAAAATTCGATGTGGTGCTGGCTGAGGATGGCGAGCAAGCCTGGGAGAAAATATGTGCAGATGAAACCATTCAGGTAATTTTTACGGATCTTGGAATGCCCAATTTGGATGGTTTTGGATTGATAGAGCGTGTACGTCAGTCGCAAGATGAACGTATTCGCAACCAGCCGATGATTGTGATTACCGGTGCGTCTGAAGATGAAGATATTCGTCGTCGTGTGTTTGAAGTTGGCGCAACCGATTTTATTACCAAGCCTTTTAAATCCACTGAACTCATCGCAAGAGCTGAAGCGCACGCCACTTACCGGAAAGATAAAGACAGTTTACAAAAAAATGTCGATATGGATTTGCTTACTGGCACTCTGAATTTAGCCGGTTTGCAAGAGCAATTGGAGCGAGATGTTTCCTTCGTGAATCGACATAGTGAAAATCTGGCGATCGTCCTGTTTGAGTTAGACAATTTTAATGAAATTTATAAAAAGCTCGGCAAGCAAAATTCTGAGGCTTTGTTAAAACAGGCGGCCAGCATATTACTTAAGGCGATTCGTAAGGAAGATAGTATTGGGCGTTATGGTGTGGATAAATTCTCGATAATTCTACCCATGGCGAAAACCGAGGGGGTCATTCTGCTGGCAAAACGTATTTGTGAGAAGATCAGCCTGTTAAAAATGTCCATCGCGGGTGATGCATTTTCAGTAAGTATGTCTGCCGGTGTCGCCAGTGTAAGAAAGGGTAGTCGCGCCAGTGCTAAGGCGCTATTCAAATTGTCTGAAAACGCATTGACTAACGCCAAGAAATTAGGGCCGGGCGAGGTTCAATTTCTCAAACTTGAAGAAAGTGGTGCGCCTTCGCGTAGTCAGAGTTTTATTTCCATAGATGGCGTGCTTGAGCAAATGAAAAAAGGCGATGTGGATTTAACCGTAGATCAACTGCAGCAGATAGCGTCGCAACTTTCCCCCCTTATCGCGCAGATGAGCAAGGAGCAAAGACAGCGCCTGCTTCAAGCGCCTTGAAGCACATATCATAAAGTTTGGCCGGTATTACCTGGTATTGATGTGAGGCCGTTGGATACCAATTGGCACCTTTAGTTGATACCATGGGTGTTGGAATGTGAGGGGCGAGCCTGTGTGTTATCTTTCTGAAAAATATTCCTTTTAAACTTCCTGTCGATGCCGGCGTATTTGTCGTGCAGTGTCAGCTTTATTCATTTTCTCATTATGCTGTAGGTGAAATGCGAATTTTTGCAGTCTCTGATATTCATATCGATTACCAGGAAAATAAAGAGTGGATGTTCCAATTATCTAAAACCGATTTTCAGCAAGATGTGCTGCTATTGGGGGGAGATATTTCGGATGATCTCAGCTTAATCACGGCGTGTTTTCAACATCTGTCGCGGTGCTTTTACAAGGTTTTTTATGTGCCTGGAAATCATGATATCTGGGATGCAAAAAAACGTTTCAATCATTCCATCGCAAAATTTGAGTTTTTATTGCAGTTGGCGCAAGAGCATGGCGTGTGTACTCAGAGAGAAGTGGTGCGAGCCACTAAATCCCAGGCTCACACGCGGGAGCAAGAAACCATTGAACGGATTGCATCTCTGCACCATCTCGAAGCGGTACCGGAGTCTACAGGCATTGTCAGTGCTCTGGAAGAATTTGGCCACGACAAAGGGGATACATACACTGCCTTTGAAAATGGTGAATCTGGTGGTGTGGAGTCGTTTGCTGGAAGAAAAAGTGAGGATTCGATAAGCGACGACGCCATTGAAATCGTGCCGCTTTATTCCTGGTATGATTTTAGTTTCGGTGAGCCAGCTCCCACGTTGCGGCGTAATTGGATGGACTTTCATCGATGCCATTGGCCTGAAGAGATAAAAAGCGAAGATGATATCTGTGATTATTTTCTCTCGCTGAATGAGGAGAATCTGTATGTCTCCTTCCATCGTGTAATTTCATTTTCTCATTTTCTCCCTCGAATCGATATTATGCCATCTCGCATTCCCCAGAAGCACCGCATCGTATATCCGGTTTTGGGTAGTGTAAAATTGGATGAGCAGTTGCGAAAGTTAGGTACGGACCTTCACGTCTACGGGCATAGTCATGTTCAGGTGGATACTTCCAGGGACGGGATTCGTTACTTAAATGCCGCGTTGGGCTATCCGAGTGAGTATTGGCTGGACAAGCGAATGACGCTCGTGGCCGAGCTTGGCACTTAGTTTTGGTGGGGCTGAGCTGCTTCTGCTAAGTATCGTTCATTCGAGTATGAATAATGATTTTCTAATGTCATGGCGATCTAAGCGAATTTTTACTCAACATAAAGTTATGACAGGTCGAACGTCTAGAACATTTTGCTTTTCTAGTCCTTTTACCAAGGCCTCAGATTGAGTTTGTCCCAACTTTAGGTAGACTTTGGTTAAGTTGTTTCTAAAGACATGTAATCAGTCATGACAAATCAAAGAAAGCATCCACGCATACCAATGTCGGTAAAAGTTAAGATTTACCATAAAAGCTTTGGTGAAAAAATTGTCAAAACAAAAAATATTTCCGATAGCGGGCTGTTTATTCTGGCTGAGCCAACCGAGCTGCCCAATGTCGGTGAAATAGTAACAGGCGCGGTTCAGGGGATGATAGAAAACCCACCCCTGGTCAATATGCGTATTGTCCGTGTGGATCAAGATGGCGTGGGTTTGCAGTTCTTTGAAAATTAATGATGCTAGAGCGTGAGATGCGACTTGATGGTGTCGAACAATTCCAATATGCGTGCGAAGTAGGGGTCGAGTGTTTTAAATCGACTGTGGTAATTTGCCGTTACATCTTTTTCTATTTGGTCAGTTAATCTATTGAGCCGCCGTTTGTGGAATCCAATTGCAGCTAGAATGGGGTCGGTAATCAGGCCGGAAAAGCTGGCAACGAAGGCTAGAATTAATAATACGAACGCAATACTGGTACTTAGCGTAAGCAGGTCTGCCGTGGGAGGGAATAAAGCGTAGTAGGAAGATCCGAGAGTAGATCCCAGGAAAAAATTCTCCACCGCCTGCCATTTAACCCAAATGGCGGCAAGTATTACCCCGATGCCAATCCCTCCAGGCGTAAACTTCTTAAAAAATAGAATTCCAAACGCAGAGCTCAAAAGTGTGTTGGTAATGTCTGCAGTGGCTATTCTTGCCTGCATTAACTGGCTCAGAGCATCTGACAGGATGTGCTCTATTTGCGCTTGAATTAGTCTTAGGTGCTCCTCTTCTTTGTTATGGTCTTGCTCGAGGGTTGAATGTTTGAGTGCGCTAGTGACATGTTCACTGATGCATTGGCGCAATGCGCTTTCACTGAATAATTCGTTGACGATGAGGGCGTTGATGTGTCGTTGTACTCTGCCTTCAAAACCGGGAGGCAGGCGTTTTAGCTGACGGCACAGGGTATCCAATCCCATTTTTCCCAGTATGAATGCGAATAGGTTGGCCAGGAGATAGATGGGCGCCCACAATAAGTTCAGTGGCGCACGTAGCAGGTCAAGACCAAATGCCTGTTTGTGTATATGCCAGCAACCCGGATAGCGGAAATGTAGGTGAATAAAGGCTGGGATGCGTTTACGGACTGTATTGAAGTATGCACGAATGCCTTGTTCAATCGCTTGATTTATTTCTTGCGTCCCGGCTGTTTCGCTAGTGATTTGTTCGTTTAGCGTTATCTGCTTTGCCTTCTTTCCCTTTACCGTTGCCTTCACCTTCTTTTGCATGTTTTTCGATTACATCGTTTGTTAAGGTAGATCTTCGCCACATATTTAAGGAAGTCGATACGCGCATTCTGTCATTCTCTAATCGAGAATTGTAGTGTTTGTTTAGAGGCCTAAAACCGGCATTGGCTGACAAACTTATAAATAGAAACGCTTGATTTTGTTCAGTTTATAGGTCTAAGGCATAAAACGCCATTTTATGGAATAGATATGACGTTTTTAGTAACTTAAATCATGAATGCTTAATCTGTATTGCGCTATAGTAAAATTAATGCAGAAGCGTTGGTAATGATAACCACGAGTACTTCCGCAGGTTAGGCAATATGGTTCCGTGGAAATGGTATTTCCCGGTGGAGTAAAAAGCCTCTTCAAAATAAAGCATAAATACAGAATATGAAGAGGGCTGGAGACGGGTGAAAAGCAAGGTATAAAAGGGCGGTATGGATCAAAACGAAACGCTTCAATTCATGAGCAGCTTGTTGGAAGTTTCATGTCTCGAACTATTTGAAAAGTTTGGGTGTGAGGTGACATTTCTGGATGAGGTGCCGCTCGATGTTACTGATATGCCAATGGCGGTTGTCGATGCAGGTAATGCCGACTTCGAATCTAGTCTCTATGTGCATATTCCTTTCTCTGTGCTGTCTGTGACTTTTCCTATTCGACATCAGAAAGAAGATTTCGGTGAGGCGGAGTTGGAAGACTGGGTATGTGAAATAGCTAATCGTATCCTTGGGCGTCTAAAAAATAAACTTGCACTTTATTCTTGTCCCATTAAAACCGGGTTGCCAGAGTATTATCTCGGGACTGGGGAAGGTTATGAGGTGTCCAATATCAGTGAAACGCTGGACTATTATTTTGAGCTGGCGGGCGAGGTGTGCAAAGTAACATTAGCCATTGAGCTGTTTACCGATCACATAAACTTCATAGAAAACCCTAATTACGAATACGTCGTAGAAGATGGGGATATTGATTATCTTCAGTAAGCTGTGTTCATGAGTTTGGCTGTACATTTGGATTGGGAAATTCTATTCCTTAGGCTCTGCAGGCTCCTTATCCGTTTTGTATACGGCCTTACAATCCAGATTTAGCCTGATTATTCATCTCCAACTCTCTTATTTTCCCTTGGAAATATCCTGGTTTGCCTGCCCCTATGGGCTAAGTGGTTGTTTTTACTTGCTTTTAATTTGACTAGTGACCGTTTGATTCGAGCAAATTCCTAAAATGTATCCTGCCTGAACACCATGAAATAACATTTATATTTGTATATATGGATATGCATATATGTGTATAATGTTCGAATATTGATTCCCCATCTTCTTCCAATGACCCGATGGTATTTATGAACACAAGTCAATTTTTTAAGGTGCTTAGCGATGATACGCGTTTGAACGCCACCTTATTGGTGATGCGTGAGGGTGAGCTCTGCGTTTGTGAGCTTATGTGTGCGTTGCAATTGAGCCAACCTAAGATATCTCGTCATTTGGCCCAGCTGCGTCAGCATGGTGTACTGGTTGATCGGAGAAAGGGGCAGTGGGTCTACTATGCGCTCTCACCCAATCTGCCTTCATGGTCTATTGCCGTGCTTGAGCAGGCCTGGTCGGCGCAAACTTCTGTGATGCAAGAGTTTCAGTCCCTGCTTAGCAATATGCAAGATCGACCTCTATGTTGCTGATTTTTTAATTCGAGTAAAGTTTATGAAGACATTTTTATTTATTTGTACCCATAACCGTTGTAGAAGTATTTTAAGTGAGGCAATCACCAATCACCTGGCGGCGCAGTATGGTCAGGATGTGCAGGCGTTCAGCGCGGGCAGCCAGCCTGTTGGCGAGGTTCACCCTTTGTCGATAAAGTATCTGCAGGAACGCAACATCGCCACTGAAGGTTTGTGCAGTCAATCCTGGGACGCATATGAGGACAAGAGCATAGACGTTGTGATTACCGTGTGTGACAGCGCGGCCAATGAAGTGTGTCCAGTTTGGTTTAACGACTGCCAGCAAATCCACTGGGGGCTACCAGATCCATCCAAACTGCAAGGGGCGGATGAAGACGTTCGTCAGGCGTTTTTTGCAGTGATGGACACCATTGAGAATCGTATGCGGGAAGTGATGAAACTCGAGCTGGCTGCAATGGATAACGCCGCATTGAGTGCGTGCATGGCTAATTTAGCGCAGGTGTAACTCATGGGTTTGTTCGAACGGTATTTAACTTTGTGGGTTGGGTTGTGCCTGATAGTGGGCGTGGTGCTTGGAAGCTGGGTGCCATCAACATTTGCCTGGTTTGCGAGTCTGGAAATTGCCAATGTAAATTTACCAGTCGCAATTTTTATCTGGATTATGATTTATCCGATGATGATTCAGGTCGATTTTTCCAGTTTGCATAACGTTAAACAAAACCCGAGAGGGCTTGTGTTAACCCTGGTGATCAACTGGCTGGTTAAACCTTTTACCATGGCTGTATTGGGTTGGCTTTTCTTTCGTGTTTTTTTCGCCGGGTGGGTAGATCCGCAAACGGCTACTGAATATATTGCCGGAATGATCCTGCTGGGCGTGGCGCCTTGCACTGCCATGGTATTTGTCTGGAGCCATTTGACAAAAGGTGATCCCAATTACACGCTGGTTCAGGTTTCTGTGAATGACGTGATTATGGTGTTTGCTTTTGCTCCCATTGCCGGTTTGTTGTTGGGAGTCAGCGATGTGCATGTGCCCTGGAGTACACTGCTGTATTCTGTATTATTGTATGTGGTCATACCGCTGGTCGCAGGCATGATAACGCGGGCATTGCTCAATCAGAAAAATAACCACGACCGTGTAGATGCGTTTGTTAATCGCTTAAAGCCCTTTTCCATTTTGGGGTTGTTGGCCACTGTTGTATTGCTGTTTGGCTTCCAGGCGCAAACGATTCTAAATAAGCCTTTTGATATTGCTTTAATTGCCATACCACTTCTGTTGCAAACGTATGGTATTTTTACGTTGACGTATTTTCTGTCTCGCAAGCTTAATCTTCCCCACAATATTGCTGCGCCTGCATGCATGATTGGCACGTCCAATTTCTTTGAATTAGCCGTTGCCGTAGCAATTTCTTTGTTTGGCTTGAATTCAGGTGCGGCACTGGCGACAGTGGTCGGTGTGTTGGTAGAAGTGCCGGTAATGTTGTCACTGGTTGCATTTGCCAACAGGACTCGCAACTGGTTTTCTGACGGTTCTTAAATTGCAGTTTTTCTGGCGGAAACAGAAGTTCACTATTGAACCCGAGTAAATTTGATTAGGGTCAATACCCCTAAATCCCCATCGCCGATAATACCTTTAAACAAGCACCGAAAGGTGTACGAAGGTTTTCTTCTGGTGGGGTGATTTTATGTATATGGATTCAGTAGTATTCTTCAGTATTGTCACAGTGTTAGCCATCATTCTTATGATGGTGTATGTGTTTCGGTACATGTATAAGCACATTAAGGCCGATGAACAAGGTCATCAGCAGCAGATTAAGCTAAAAGAATCAGCTGCGACAGAGGAGAAATGAAACGCTTCGGGTGTTTGGTTGTGGGACGTGATTTTTGTGTGGAAAAATTTTTGCAGTCAGTTAAGAGAGGCCTTAGGTCTCTCTTAAATTAAATGTCAGTCGGAACGTAAAGGTAAATTCTTCACCTTTGATATCGACTGGAATCGGAGGGTAGGGGCTTGCTCGATCAATCGCGCGTAATGATTCCTTATTTAAAAGCTCAAATTTGGTTTTTTCTACGATTTCTTTGTTGAGCACTTTTCCTTTGCGATCAATAGTCACGCGTAACAGTAAACTGCCTTGCTGATTATTCTCTTGTGCTTTTCGTGGATAGCGAGCAAATGTTTGTGTGTAGCTTGCGAGGTGGGAATAATATAGTTGCTCACCCAGAAGACCTTCAGCGGTAAGATTTTCGCTGTCTTCAGTTGCTTCAAATAGACTGTCATCGCCACCATTTTGTTTTGGAATCGCTGCGACTGCTTGGGATGAGCTTGCTGCACTATCGGAAAGATTGTAAAGGAAACTTTCGTCCAGACTTCCTGGCTTGGGAAGGGAGGCAATGTTCTTTGGTGTCGGCGTTGGTGTGGGTTTTGGCTTTGGCGTAGATTTAACAACCCGCTTAGGTGCTGGTGTTGGTGTTGCAAGCGCTGCGAGTCTTGCCTGTTCCGCTTTACGTGCGGCTTCTTTGGCGGCTTCTTCACGAGCAAGTTGTTCAGCTCGTTCCTGTTCTTCTCGTGCTTGGATCGCAGCCTTGATTGACGCTATTCGTTGTGCGCTTGGCTGAACAGATTCAAATCGCTGTAACGCGCTGACATCTATGTTACCCGATGCTAACAGCGCTTCTTTAAAGCTGGAGGACAGGGGAACATAGCCAATCCAGGTGCGAAGTAAAAAGCTGAAAAAACTTGTGTCTTTAATTTCCCCTAGTTTTACATTGTTTAGGGTAATGCTTAGACCAGAAGTTAGTTTGGTGATGGCGAAAATATCGTTTTTCTTGAGTTTGATGTTCAGTAAATTACTGAAATCCGCCATGCTTTTAGCTTGTTTTTGAAGTTCGGCTGAATTGGAATTAATGGCGATGCTTTCAATCCACATGCGTTTGAATCGACGGCTGGATAACTGCTCATCAAGAACGCGTATTTCCATTTTCTGCGCGCCGCTCTGTGAAAAAATACTTTCGGCCGACGCACTTGTTCGGGATAAGTAGAGCGCTGCAATAAATTTCTCTTTGCCCAGTTCGCTGTGAGTAGCAACGCCGTTGAGAGTCGTTTGTGCAAAACTAGAATTACTTAATACCAAGCTTAAGCAAAAGATAAAGTGTAGCGGATGAAATGTTTGAATTAAGGTTTTCATTTAAACCTTAGATACCTCGTGTGCCTGATGTAAATACCTAATACGATAATTATAGCCTTTTAACCCTGGATTTTCGCTTGAATGGCTGCAGCTTTCACGGGCGCATAAGTATAAATACTCAAAAGCGACTAGTTTAATTGCCGGTCATAAATGCTGACGCGAATTCTTTGCGGTATTGCACGCTCTACGGCGTTTCTTTCTGGGTTTTCTTACAGGGCTGCCTCAAGGGCATTGAGGCTGAAATTATCCGTTAAATTTGCTTTAAAGAGCAAAACAATGGAGATAAACATTTTGATGAGAAAATCCGTAAAAAATGTTTATCGTTAACTTTTTGTTACCTTTTCGTTGGTACGGTTTTAATATTCTGCCAATTGGCCGGTAACTGGGCTTGGTGACGGTTCATTGAAGCGCTGGAGATGCTTTATTCATATACAATCTGACATCAAATACGCCTAAAAATTGCGGGGTTGACGAGTTGAATGTCGACTTGAACGAATTAACATACGGCAATGGAATGCTGCACGTTTGCAATATCCAATTAAGAAAAATCACAAGCCAAATAAACGAATTTGAAGTAAACCTTGCCGTCTGATCGTAAGATTCATACAGACAATTGTTTGAAACAAACCGTATGCTGCGCTTAAACTCAACGCAGACATCAATAGTACCAAATAAACTCCAAGTTAAAATAGCTCTTCGGCTATTAAATTACGCATTACTGTCTAATTTAATGGCAAAGCGACAATTGAAGTTTTCCAAAATAATGCTTGGTTGTCTGATTGATTGGGGCGCAAGTGTATCTGATTGTGTGTTCTGCGCTAAATTAGGGAAGGGGCGCGTTGTGTATGCCCGGCATGCGTGGCTGCTGTTGTGGACAATATGAGAAACTTGTGATGGCTTGAAACAAGCTAAGGGCCATGTGCTAAGGGCTATGTGCTAAGGGTTAAGGGCAAAGAGCCGAGGGTTAAGCTCTGAGAATTAAGCGCTAATAATTCAGTGCTAATAATAAAGTACTAAAAATTAAGTGCCCTGGTATTTCTAAAACAGGTCTTGTACGCGATTAGTTCTTGCAGCGTGCGTCCTGAGGTGATTATTCGAGAACCTGATTTTCTTCCAGGGAAATTTGTGTTTCCTGGCTCTCCTGCAGCTCACTGAATTTTAGTGCGGCAAGCTCGGCACTAGGTATTCTATTGCGTGGGTTTGACGCTATCATCTTAAGCAGGATTTTGCGAACGGGTTTGGGATAATGTCTTAATTTCCAGTGGTTTTTCAACCCCCACCAGTCGGGTTGAGGGGGAAACCCGGTTAATACCTGAAATAAAATCGCCCCCGCTGCATAAATATCAACAAGGTGTGAATATTCCTCTCCCACCGGATGGTACCAATGCGTTTCCAATCCATAGTTGTGAGTGGGGAAGCCAAAATCGGTCAGTTTGATGTGATTGTTTTCCGCGAACAACACGTTACTTGGTCGTAAGTCACCATGCACAATGCCATATGAATGTGCACAGGCTAACGCCTGGCAAAGTTGAAGTGCCAATGTTGCCCACTGTGTCATAGAGAACGTGTTACTCAGTCTTTCCTGGAGGCTGCCAGCTGGAACGTACTCATTGACGGTGATAAATACACGCTGGTTTTTCCCTGTACCGTATATCTTTGTAAGAGAAGGGTGACGAATATGGGACAGCTTCATTGCGCAGGAAGGTGCATTTCCGAGCTGGTCCAGATTCTGCTTTTTTACTACCAGTAAGCGTTGCTTGTTTGCATCATTCACAAGGTAGGTCGCACCAAATGGATTCTCTTTAATGACGTCAAGCAGCTGGTAATTGGGCGGCAGTTTGTCTCTCTTTGAATCCAGTTTCCAGTGGTTGTTTCTTAAGTGCCGCCCCTGCGCGACGAGAAGTAAAGCTTGTCGAACCTCTTCCACGCTGCCGGGGCGATTTTGCGGAAGTGTTTCCAGGCAATGTTCAATGGTGGGGCGTAGATGGGGAATGATCTTTGAGTGATCATTCTCCGGTGCTTTTATCTTGTCCGCGCTCGCGATATTGGGAGGGCAGCCTAAGAGCGTTTCATGCATTAGCGCACCGAGCGAGTATATGTCGCTATGATGGCTGGTTTTGTTTGCGCTGTCACGTTGTTCGGGGGCCATATAGGCTGATGTTCCTGCCACCATAGCGTGTTTTGCGGATGCTTCGGGGGGATGGGGCATCTGAGATTCTGTGCTGCCTGTCTCTTGTGGAGTGAAATAGCCTGCAATACCAAAATCTACCAGTCTGGCGTGGCCATCGTAGTCCACCAGAACATTTGCCGGCTTAATATCTCGATGGATGATTTGATTGCGGTGGGCATAAGACAATGCGCTGCACACCTGGATTAGAATATCTAATTTTCGTGTAAGGCTCACATCATCTCGTTTCAATACAGAGTGCAAGGCAATACATTTGACATAGGGCATGACGAAATAGGGCATGCCTTGCTCAGTTATTCCCTGATCAATGACTTGAACAATGTTAGGGTGATTGAGCTGTGCAATGATTTTGCATTCTTGTAGAAAGTGCTGTTTAGCAAGACTGCTTTGTCGCAGCTCGTCACAAAACTTTGCATTTAATATTTTGATTGCCACCGCTCGGTCGAGTGAGGTTTGTGTCGCTAGAAATACACTAGCCATACCTCCTGTACCGAGTGCTGTTTTAAAATGATATCCAGGAATTGCGTGCTTCATGCTAATAATACGTGTTTAGCCAAAAACATTAGTAAGTATAGACGCATAAATGACGGTTATCGCGTCAGCTTGGTAAAAAATACAAGCGTGTATCGGTTATAAGATTAGCGTAAATCATGAAAAATGTAGTTCATGAATATCACCGGCAGTTTGTCGTCTAAATAGAGGGTTCTTTAGATAAATAGAGACTTCTGCAGATATAATCAATAGAAATATCACGAGTGTGAATGCGCTAAAGCAGCCATATCGTGTTAAAGCGATTAAAACTGCCCATTTGCAGGTTGTGAATGTTAGTGAGTTGTTGAGGGTGTTAGGTTTACGTTTGTTGGTTTGTTGGTTTGTTGGTTTGTTTGTTGGTTGGTTGGTTGAGAGTGTCGAAAATAAAATGCGGCACACCGTGAAATCTGAAGTACGCAAGTTATGTTTAGCGTTATTAATTTACGGCACTAAACCGTTTATTCTATGGGCGTGTATTAAAGCCTGATGAAGATTTGCCAAGACGTTTTGCTGCATTATTTATACTGAAGCCTGGAGACAGAATCAATCTAACAGGATGAAACTAAAAGCATCAAACAAACAGGATCGATCAAAAACAGAATCAAATAAAGAGTCAATCCCATTCCTTGCTGGGCTCTTTAAACAGCATGAGAGCGCAAGCACCACAGGTAAAAAACACACAGGCAATCGTAATAAACATTAAAGGAAGTTTCATCCACCACATAACGACCAGGCTGATCAGCATCATACAAATCCCCGTGATTTTAGCTGAGCGAGGAATTGCACGCTCATGCTTCCAGGCTCGAATCATGGGGCCAAACTTTTTATGGTTGTGTAACCAAAAATTCAGGCGCGGTGATCCTTTTGGTGCTGACCACGCGGCAACCAGTAAAAACGGTGTTGTCGGGATGCCGGGTAGAATAACTCCCACAGCACCAGCAGCGATACAAATACCGGCCAGCGTTAACCATGCGTAACGAATAATGGGGCGGGGAGGAGTGGAGGCTTGTGTTGATTCATCAGTATCTATCGAATGTTTCAATTTACACCAAAACAGCAAGTTGAATGGTTTTTGCGCAGATGCATGCGAGCGTTAGGCTTCTCTTTTCATTGTTTTGGATGCATGGAAGTCTGTGTTATACCCAAATTTCAATAGAAACGCCGGGTGTTATAGTAACTGGTTTGACGAGTGAACGAAATGAATAGTCATCATTCCAGTAGATCCCGATGAATTCAAAGCAATCAAATTTAAGGTGCCAAAAACAACTCATTAAGTTTTGTGGTTTAATGAGGTGTTACATTAACAGAATTGATGGTGGCGATCACTTTGCCTGAAAAGTGGTAGAAAGAAGCACTTGCTGCCAAAAAAACTGTTGGCAGAATAGAATTTTCCCCAGTGACCTAAGGAGACATAATGACGAGAGCCTGTAGAACTTTTGGAGATACGGATATTGAAAGCTTAGTCAAGTTGATGCGTCAGCTTGGCTACGAACACAGCAATGAAAGTTTGCAATTCAATATTTCTCAAGTAAGAAAGCAGGGCGGTGAGGTTTTTGTTGCCGAAGATGGTGGACATGTATGTGGCTGCATTTCGGCCATTTTGGATGTCAGAATGGCTGCGGGCGTGTGTGGTGAAATTGTAAGCCTGGTGGTGGATGAAGCTCACCGCGGAAAAGGTTTGGGAAAACAGCTAGTGAATACGGCAGAAAACTATCTAAAACAACACACAAAGAAAATAAGAGTCAGAGCAAATGTGACCCGCGCTGATGCCCATGAATTTTATGCGGCTCTGGGCTTTTGTGAAATAAAAACGCAAAAAATATTTCGAAAAAGCGTTGCTTAATTTTCCTGCATACTCAATGACGAGTCGTTAATGGTCGTGATTACAGCCGTTCAGGTGAATTTGCCCCTGTTCTACCTGAGCAGGGGGCTCTCGGTGAGCTTGTTGGGTGTTGTTTGTAGTCTATTAAAAACACCAAAGCATTATCCCTCTTCCTGAGGGTGAGCGAACTCGGTCAAATCTTTGTTTCTGGGTTATTCACCAGGTATTACAATGAGTAACTTACATTCACACATTAAAGAAACAGGAATTTCCCCGCGAAAATCGCTGCTATAAGGTATACCACTGGCGAGCAGCGTAAGGCGTGTCCGCTCATGATTTTGATTAAAGCGTAAGTAATAAAACTTAATCCAATGCCATCTGCGATTGAATAACTAAGAGGCATCGCAACCGCTGCAACCACCGCAGGTGCACTTTCAGTTTGATCTCTCCAATTAATATCAGCCAGGCTGCTCGTCATTAAACAGGCAACATATAAAAGTGCGGCGGCTGTGGCGTATGCTGGTACGCTTTGCGCCAGTGGCGAAAATACCAGGCAGCAAAGAAATAAAACACCTACAGTGACGGCCGTTAAACCTGTTTTACCTCCGGCTTCAACGCCAGCTGCGCTTTCTATGTAACTAGTAGTAGAGGATGTACCCACGACAGCACCAAATGCTGTAGCGCCTGAATCAGACAGCAAAGCCTTGCCCAGGCGTGGAAGTGTGCCGTCGGCATTCATGAGTTTTGCTCGCGAGGTGACGCCCACCAGTGTTCCGGCTGTGTCGAAAAGGTCTACCACTAATAAGGTAATGATGACAGTAATCAGAGATACCTCGAGTGCGCCTCGAATGTCGAGCTGAAGCAGGACAGGTGCTGGAGAAGGGGGTAAGGATGTAAAGCCTTTAAATTCAGTGTAGCCGGTAAACCATCCGATCAAAGTGACCGCCAAAATTCCGATGACCACCGCTGCCTTAACTTTCTTCTGTGATAATGCCGTGATAATGGCGAATCCAGCGATGCACATAAGGGATTCAAAATTGGTGATGTCGCCCAAGGTGACCAATGTTGCGGGGCTGTCGACAATAATATTGGCTTTGGTGAGCGCGATAATCCCCAGAAATAGACCAATGCCGGATGAAATGCCAAGTTTAAGATTTTTGGGGATAGAGTTAATTAGCCATTCACGGTAGGGCAGCACGCTCAAAATGATAAACAATATCCCAGATAAAAACACCGCGCCCAGCGCTACTTGCCAGGTATAGCCCATGGTTAAAACAATGCCGTAAGTGAAAAATGCGTTTTGTCCCATGCCCGGTGCCAATGCAATTGGAAGATTGCCCAAGACTCCCATGGCAATAGAACCAAAGGCTGCCGCCAGGCAGGTAGCAACAAAAACTGCTTCAAAGTCCATTCCTGTTTCGGAAAGAATTTGTGGGTTGACGATGGTGATGTAGGCCATCGCGAGAAATGTGGTCAGCCCTGCGGTGATTTCAGTGCGAAAATTGGTTCCCTGTTTTTCAAACTGGAAGAAGCTGGCAATTTTATTCATGGTGATATGGCTATCCAAATGGCGATAGAGTTTACGGTGTGTTTAATTTGGGGTTAATAATTGAGCAGAGCCAAAGGCGCGCCTAAGTCATGAATTCTAATGACATTATCCCGAAATGAAGAAACAAACCCGGAGTGGTACAGCAATATAAAGCCTATACAACGTATAAAAACGAAAACTACGTAAATGTTAAGCGGGTAATTTTCGAAAAAAGCAATGTAAGCAATTAATGGGCCTTCAAGTCAACATCCAATCTAAGTTTGTGTTCGAATAGATATTTAGGACGCTGTCAACACGAGTGATGACAGCTGTTTAAAGAAGCCTGCTTAAAGAGAGCAATTTAAAGAAACCTATTTTAAGAGAGCCGCGAGAATGACACGCATTTCTGTTGCTGCAGATGACGAAGAGTTGATAGTTAGGTGCCATACAGCTTGGCAGGGTGGAGATTGAAAACTGAAGGCTGAAGATTGAAAGAGTGGAATGAAAGTTTTTATTGTGTCAAAGGCCATTGTCGCCGGCGAATAAGAACATGTTATTGGTGGTGATAATCTGGTGAATTACATTTCACACGTAATACTGACCATTTACGTAGCGTAGAGTTGGCTGGGTGTTTGAGTGAATGTCGGTGTTATACGTTTAATGGGGTAATTATTAGCGGAGCGTTATTTTGGTGCTAGAAACCGGGGTTCTAGGTCGGTGTTAGCACTAAGAAAGTGCAAGCGTTTTTAATGGGTTTCATGTTGGTCATGCCTGGTTGTGAACAAAATATGTTCTGTGTTGTTGGCTGATAGCATAAACCCAAAGAAAGCGCGGAGAAAATCGTTGATTGTTTCGAAATGAGGGGGATCGGGAGTGAAAAGTTTTGAACCCGAAACCACCATTTTACATGGCATAATATTTGCCATTCGATGTTGATTTAATACCATAAAATTTCTGGGGGAAAGCATGAGCATGCATGCAAAATTTCGTGTATGTCGGCTTGCGTTATGCGTAAGTCTATTGGGAGCGAGTAACATGATATTGGCTGACGAAATGAAAAAGTCAGCGAATCTGGAAGAAATTATTGTGACGGCTCAAAAACGTTCACAGGATATCAAGGATGTCCCAATTTCTATTTCCACCGTTTCTGGAGAAAAGTTTGATTCTCTATTCTCAGGTGGTGAGGATATTCTCGCCATCGCCACACGTGTACCAGGTTTGTACGCAGAAACATCAAATGGAAGGGTGGCTCCACGATTTTATATTCGTGGGCTTGGCAATACCGATTTCGATTTGGCTGCTTCGCAACCGGTGTCTATCGTGATGGACGAGGTGGTTAAGGAAAACGTGATTCTTAAAAGCTTTCCTGTTTTCGATGTAAAGCAAGTTGAAGTGCTGCGTGGACCGCAAGGGACTTTGTTTGGACGAAATACAACCGCAGGTATGGTGAAATTTGATTCTGTCCTACCTTCGCAAGAATTTGATGCCTATGTAAAAGCCGGTGCAGGCACTCTCGGTACCTTAAATCTTGAGGCTGCAGCTGGTGGTGCAATTTCAGAGACTTTATCTGCACGTTTCTCCCTGTTGTCACAAAACCGCGATGATTGGATCAGTAATGCGTATACGGGTGAAGATGATGTAATGGGTGGTTTTTCTGAGCTGGCATGGCGCGCACAGTTTTTACTTGAACCAAGTGATGATTTTTCTGCCTTGCTCAACATTCATCGACGAGACCTGGATGGTACTTCAACAATTTTCCGTGCAAATGCCTTAACCTCTGGTAGTAACGATCTTAATGACACGTACGATAGAGATACAGTGTATTACGATGCCGGTGATAATAATCCGCAAGAATATGATAATACTGGCGCGAGCTTAAAGCTTGACTTTGGACTGGGAGATTTAACGCTAACCTCTATTTCGGCGTATGAAACGTTGAGTGGACGAAGTAAAGGCGATATTGATGGCGGTGTTTTAACCGAAGTGCCAGAAGATATTGATGGTGATGGAACGCTGGAAACTTCATATCCCGGATTTATCCCGTTTACGGCTTTAACTGAAGACAAAATGGATGATTTCCATCAGATTACCCAGGAATTTCGTTTGGCCAGCGATGATGCGGGTAGCGTGACCTGGCAGGCAGGTTTGTTTTATTTTGATTCCGCATTCGATGTTATTACGATCGATGGTTTTTATGGCGCTACGACAGTGACCCATGAGAACACTTCTTGGGCAGCCTTTGGTCAAATGTCGTTTGACGTTAGTGATCAATTCAATATTACCGGTGGCATACGTTACACGGTAGATGAAAAATCCTTGGTAGTGGGTGAGCAAAACGTTGATGGATTTGCACTTGTCATTGGTGAAGCAGAGATCCAGGATTACGACAAGGTAGAAGTGGATGATGACAAAATCAGCTGGGAGTTAAGTGGTAATTATCTGCTGTCGGATGCCACCAGTGTATTTGCTCGTGTCGCTTATGGCTTTCGCGCGCCAACCATTCAAGCGCGAGACGTCGCATTTGAGTCTGCACCTTCTGTAGCAGATTCTGAAACGGTAACATCGGTAGAGTTAGGGGTTAAATCCGATGTCATTGAAAACGTACTTCGATTAAACGGCTCGATTTATCACTATGTCATTAACGATATGCAATTCTCAGCCATCGGTGGTGAAGGTAACTTTACTCGCTTGTTGAATGCCGATAAGGGCATTGGGCAGGGCTTTGAGCTGGAGGCAGAGTGGCTGCCAAGTGATTACCTTACATTGAGTGCTGGGTTCAGCTACAACGATACAGAAATTGATGATGATCAATTGCGTGTTTTACCGTGTGGTTCAGGCCAGTGTACCGTAGTGGATGACATTGATGATGATGGCAATGTAATTGTTGACGGAAATCCATTCCCTCAGGCTCCCGAAACAACCTTTAATTTTAGTGCGCGTTTTGCAGTGCCTATGGGAACCGACGGTGAGTTTTACGCGTATACTGACTGGGCTTTCCAAGGTGAAACGCAGATTTTCTTATATGATTCTGTTGAGTATAAGACCAAGGATAACTTTGAGGGCGGTTTACGTATAGGCTATAACAGTTTTGTGCATGACTACTCTGTATCCGTGTTTGGTCGCAACATCACCGATGAAGAAAACGTGCGTGGTGGAATTGATTTCAATAATCTGACTGTGATTGATAATTCACCGCGCGTAATGGGTGTTGAATTCAAAATGAACTTCAATTAAAAGCCAGTACTTTAGTTAGTAAACCACGAAATCAGAAGTTTTACCTGTGGGGGTAAGGCTTCTGATTTTTGCGTTAAAGGAGTGGTTTAGCAAAGAAATTGTATTGCGGAATCAACGAGCTTCTAGATGTCTAACTTCCAGTCTATTCATGCTTCAGACGCCATAACCTTTTCATCAATCAGTAACATGCACGCAAAGTTGCAGCGATTTATTTTTCGCTGAGAATAAAATTCCCGAGGTTAACATGCCATTTAAAAAAATAATCCAATTCATGTTCGTTGTCTTCGTCACTTTTGCGCTGAGTGCTTGCGCTGTTAAGCCAGAGTCAAGTGCATCTCAAAGTGCAAAACCGGTTTATTACATTTATTTGGCAGGGCCGGAAGTTTTTTTGCCAGAGCCCATTGAAGCAGGTGAAGAAAAAAAGAAAGTTATTCGGCAGCTGAATGTGCAGCACAATTGGCCGTTTACATTGGTGGGCTTGTATCCAATGGATAATGAAATCCCAGATTTTAAACCGGATAGGGCAACCGGATTGGTCATTTACGAAGAAAACATCAAACTGATGGAAAAGGCCCATTACATTGCCGCCAATATGGTGCGTTTTCGTGGTCCGAGTATGGATGTCGGTACTGCATTTGAGATGGGTTTTATGCGTGGGTTAGGGAAGCCGGTATATGCATACTATGAAAGTTATCCTTTTTACCGTACAAAAGAGGCGCCGGGCTTGTATGTGGAGAGAGTGAAGACGTTTTATCAAGTAGATCCGAAAAACTCGGGCAAAGATATTCACGGTCAATCCATAGAAAGCTTTCAAATGGCTGACAATCTCATGATGATAGGAGCACTGAATGACAGTAAAACACAAATTAAAATGACGTTTAGCGAGGTTGTCGAGGAGATCGCCAGTGATATTCTCGCTAAACATCATAAGTAGGTTTATTTTTTAACGCTGTTTTTTCGGTTTAAAGTGTCGGTGAAAACTTTGAAAGCTTTATCGGCTTGAGTTTTTCTACAGATTTTGACTTTAGGGTTGTTACCGCCTATTCGAGTAACGCCTGCAGTTTTTGCCGATAGATGCTGCCTCTTTTTGCCTTCTGTTGTAGTTTCTGGAATGCTTTTCAGAGAAGAGGGCTCCCAGGGCTTTTCTGCTTTGTCATGAGTTACCGTGACGGATGCCATTTCTCCTTTGCAAAAAGATCGGTCGATTACGACCAGAGCGGCGAGGACGTCCCAGAAAAAGTATTCACCAGAATCGATAAACCAGTCATTATCATCCAGAACTTTATCCCAGAATTCAGCCGCTGGAGTGCTAGCTTTGGATTTGAATTCTTTCGCAAATGCTTTTGTTACTTTCACTTGATTGGTTACATCCAGGCCGACCACCTCGATGGGCAGGCCTGATGCAAAAACCTGGGCAGCAGCTTTGGCATCGACAAACATGTTCCATTCAGCGTGCTGGTTCGGGTGATTGTCTGTAAAACCTGGCACAATTATATTGCCAGGAACATCAAATGCGCCTCCCATAATGACAAGACGTGCAATACTGTCGCGTTCCTTGGGGTATTTGGTAAGCCATTGTGCAATATTAGTAAGACTGCCGGTAGCGATGAGCGTCACTTTAGACTTAGCATCTTTGATTTTTTGATGGATGAGATCAACGGCATGCTGCGTGTCCATTTTACGTTTACTTTCTGGAAGTGATACCCCAGATAGCGTATCTGCCTGCTTTCGCCAGGGCTCAGGAAAGGCGTAGTAGCCTTCCATGGGATAGTCATCCCCACAGGCAAAAGCAACTTCATTGCTGGCGGGGGTTAAGTCGAGTAATGCCGGGATGTTTTTCATGGCTGGTTCGCAGCGAGTCTCTCCGACACCATTGGCGGTGACCGCCAACAAATCGATTTTGGGATGCTTAGCTAAAAGCAGTAATGCAGACCAGTCGTCGATTGCCATGTCGGTATCAAAAATTACCGGTGTTTTTGCGTATAGATTGCCGCTCAAAAAGAGGATTAAGGTCAATATCGTCAGTTTCATTTGTATACCTTGTGGGCGCTGAAAATTGTTTCGTTTCATCGTACAGGAGGAAAACACCTGTTACTTAAACCGAGCGCAGTGAAAAAGAGAAATATAACAGCTTATCCAAGGGCACCTCAAATATTAATAGGCTTGTAGCCAATGCTTAGAAATGCACAGAAAGAGGGCTAAGTTTAGGGTATGCTCATGTTGTAGTGGAACGTTTGCTCTTTCGCGTACAGAAAAAGCCTGCCTGAAACTGGCGGCAAGCCTCTTATGGTCTGGTGAGCGTTTCAACATACTTTCAGCACAACATGAGAAACTACATTTGAGCAAGACAAGAACTTCCCAAAATAAAGGCAAAATCATTCACTGGGATGATGATAAAGGCTTTGGCTTTATTCGTGATAAAAAAATTCGCAGTGAAATATTCTTCCATATCTCAGCCGTTACCGATAAACGGCGTAGGCCAAAACAGGGTTGCGGTGTTATTTATGCTTTAGAGCAGCCTGGAAAATCAAAGTCTGGCCGCAGTGCAAGCAGGCAAAAGTTGCCAGGGCGAAGCGCAAATATGGAACAAGATAAGCTCAGAGCATCTTATGTTGAAGTAAAACGCTGGATTTTTTATCGATCACGTGCGTTTCAATCTTTTATGTTGGCGCTAGGATTTATTGTGGGGTTAGCAGCTGCCGCTGTTTTTCAGAAGTTACCTCTGAGCTTGTCCATAGTGTATTTGCTAATGAGTTGCATTAGTTTTGTCGTGTATGCTCGAGATAAATCTGCTGCTGCGATTGAAGGGCAGCGTACACCAGAAATGACATTGCATTGGCTGTCGTTGTTTTTTGGTTGGCCTGGCGCAAACTTTGCTCAACAATATCTACGCCATAAATCGCAGAAGAAACAATTCCGCGTTATTTACTACGTGTGTATTGCCATTAATATTCTATTTTTGTTGTACTTGCTTCATCCGGAGGGGGAGTGGTTGAACACAACGTTACAAGCATATGAAAATGTTTTGCTGGAATCACTAAGGGATGTGTTGTAGTTTTCGGGTGTTAAGTGTGCTTTCTATTTGTTTTTTTGGGCTTACTTTTTCGCTTTCTTTATCGCTTACACAATCAATTTTTAAATGGATTTTTAAATGGCTTTGCTGAATTCATTTTTTATGTTGAGTTTTTTTTGGCGGATTTTTTAGGTCGTCTTTTTAGGTCTGCTTAGAGACCAATTAAAGTGAACATTTAACCAAATTCAAAATACTTTATAAACAACAGAGTAAACGTGCAATGTTGGTACAGGGTAAAAAAGGCATTATTACGACACCACACCAGGCGGCATCTGAAGCCGGTGCCAGAATTTTATCCCAGGGCGGCAATGCTATCGACGCGATGATTAGTGCAAGTGCCGTATTGTCGATTGTGTTTCCACATATGACAGGCATTGGTGGAGACGCTTTATGGGTGATTTTTGACAAAAAAGTCAGAAGTATCATGGGGCTTGGTCAAGCCGGTCAAAACAAGCCCGAGCAAGCTATCAGTGAAAGAGGGCCAACTGCTTTAGCGCTCACTTCCGCTGCACTAGCAAGCTGGCAAACAGCTTTGAACATCAGTCAACACCATTGGGGTTCACGTTGTAAGCTTGAGCAGTTACTTGAAGAGTCCATTGATCTCGCGCAGCGTGGAGTACGGGTTTCTCCTTCGCATGCATTTTGGATTCAACAACGTAAAACTCTGCTTGAAACGTTACCATCTTTAAATCCTTTGACCAGAAATAGACAAGGTGAGGCACTGGTTGCCGGTGATATTTTTTATCAAAGGGCGTTGGGTGACACATTGGCCGTATTGGCAAAAAACGGCTTAATGGACTTTTATTGCGGTGAGGTCGCGCAGGAGCTGTCTAACGGGTTTAATCAGCTTGGAAGTCAGTTGACGTTAGATGACTTTAAAGCCGTGCGTGCAGAAGAAATCACGCCACTTTCTGTTCGGTATCGGCAGGGAACTTATTATAATTTTCCGCCGCCCAGCCAAGGCCTCTACACCTTGCAGGCGTTAGCCACGTTGCAGCGGTTTTCGCTGAGTAATTTAGATCCGGGCGGAAGTCAGTATTATCACCTGCTGGTGGAAGCTGTGAAGCAGGCGCTAAAGGAGCGTAACCATACACTACACGATCCGTTGGCGGATGCCTGGGATTTTGCATCGGTATTAGCGCCTAGAAACATTGATTCAGCCACCGCGGCTGAATGGAATGAAACAGGCAAGCCGGCAGATACGATTTGGATGGCTGCAACGGATGCACAAGGACGAACAGCTTGCTTAATGCAAAGTCTGTTTCATGATTTTGGTTCTGGCTGCATTATTGGTGACAGTGGCGTACTCTGGCACAACCGAGCTGCTGGGTTTAACGCTAATCAGAATCACATCAATGCTTGGGCGCCCGGTAAACGCCCCGCACACACTTTAAATCCCTCATGCTATATTGCCGACGACGGGACGCAATTGTTTTTTGGCTCTCAAGGCGGTGATGGGCAGCCTCAAACGCAAATGGTTTTGGCGACTCAATTAGTTGATTATCAGAAAGAAATAGATGAAGCGTTATTCGCGCCTCGGTTTTTACTTGGTAGAAGTTTTTTCGACAGTACTGAGAATTTAAAGTTGGAAGCATCCATGCATGAAAACACGATAACTGCCTTGCTGGGGTTGGGGCATGAAATTGAAAGGATTCCCGCATTAAGTCCCTATTGTGGGCAGGCGGGAATTATTAAAATAGACGCCCTCGGCAACCAGAAAGCCATGCATGATCCGCGCGGTCAAGGAGTGAGCATAGCCATAAATTGATGGCATTAACTGCTGTTAACTTGGCTTCTGCAAAGCGTGTTAAACACGCAAGTGATTTTCAGAGCAGTAAAAATGGGATGATTGTTTTAAATTGAGCGTTTGAAACGACCAGATGAAAACTTGTTTGGCTTGGCTTCTTTTTTTATTCTGGGAGTGTGTGAACGCGTAGTAATTGACTCCTGTATTATACGGAGGGTGCTCTAAGAGAAATAAAGATGCGTTGCGCGTCATTTGTCGGTGGGCTTAGGTCAATACAACGTCCTTCTTGTCGATATTGTTATTATTTCCATTGCTTTAATTTTACTTCGCTTTAAAATCTATTTCTTTATTGGTATATACCCAAATCACAGTTCGCTTAATCCCAAGTACAGTTGGCAAAAAGTCATTTATATTCAAAAAAGGGAAAGTGTATGCTGATTGAATGAGCGTGCAGTTAAATTTTTCCCTGGTGAATTCACCCTCATAAAGCAAAAAGTTGACTGGATTATAAAATGTTCGATTTTATGGTCTGCAGGATGTAAGTCGAGTTATTTTAATTGGTCGAACAAGTTTCAATGGACTGAAGTAAGCTATCAGGATTGCGCTTTTTTCCCAATTACTTTTACACCTTTTTTACATTTAAGTTTTCTACAAAAATAAGCGGTAAAACATATAACAATATATGTACTCAATACACTAGCTATCCTCACTCATAACACGGAGTTTCGAAAATGAACTTGAACGTGATAAAGAATATTATGCTCATCAAAAGTACGCCATTGAAACTGACGCAGTTGGTTAAAAAGTTGACCTTGCTTTTAACCCGCTCACCCGCTAAAAGTTCTCGCAGCATAACCTCACACAGATCAATGCTTTTATCGTTGCGACTGTTCGTCTCTTTTTTTTTAGTCTTATTTTCAGCGGCAACTTTCGCCTTTATTGATGGTTTGGAAACAACGAATACAAATCAATGTGTCACAAATCTTGGCGGTATACAGGCATGCCAGGATAGAGGGCTTTTTGGTTTGCCAAACGATATTCACGGTTGTTGTGATGGTGTACGTCAGTTAGCGGTGGATCAGTGTGAGTGTAATCAGGCAATTGATGTATTGCTGGGGGTAGAAGGTTCGCAAATTTATGATATTGAGCCGTTGTGTCGAATTGTGCAGCCCATTAAGTGGTTGTCAGTAAAACCTCGTGTTTTCAGAAATTGTAAAAAGGTTGAGAGCCATTATTACGGTTGCGAGGTGAGTGATACGGAAATAGATGCAGCGCGTTTATCAACAATTCTTGCATTAGGTGAGCAGTTTTCTAATATCGATGATGAAAATACCTGCCTGGATACACCAGCTTTTGTCGATGGATTGGCGACCGTGATGAAGCCCGATGCTGAAGTGTATGTTCCTTACGGCATTGGTACTTATAAAGGGTTAGAAGATGTCGCAGAATATTTAGGCATCGCCTTTGCAGGCTTGAATCACGCTTACTGGTTGTATGATTCCACCGTAGATCCTACGAAAAAAGCGCGCTTGGAAGTGTCTGCTGACGGCAAAAGCTGGATTCAGGGGTCTACCCAGCAAGGTAGTTTTTTAAGAGGTCTAGCGCCGTATACGGATAAATATCTAGAGCAAATTGCCGAGTTTGAAAACTGCGAAACATTAATGACCAAGTACAGCGTGCAGCCCACGGAAGGTTTGCGAGATTGGATTGAAACTTTTGTTAACTCAGTGGATATGAGTGAGCGCTGGGGTGTGAGAGATATTTGCCGTTATCATACTGAGTTTTGTGCGGGTGATCCGACCACAGAACAATACAGCAGCGAAGAAGAGTGTGTGGAGTATTTAAGTAGTTTACCTTTGTATACTGAGGCTTGTGGTCAGAATCGTCCGTTGAATGGACATTCCAGAACTTGTAAGTTTAAACATCATTTTATGATTCCAACTAACCCTGGCTTGCATTGTCCGCACATTGGGCCTTTGGGAGCTGCAGATCCTAATATGCATTATAAATGTGACGATATCACGGAATGTAGCTCTGATGAAGGGCAGGATAGTTGGCCGCTAGTGCAAAAAATTGGAACAAACACGCCGCAGGATATTATCGATTTATATCAGGAGAGTAATATTGGTGCGGAAAACGAGCCTTTTGGTTGCGCCATTCCAACAGACCGGGATGGTCACTCGCACCATTAAACACTGGATTTTAAGTGGCTTTAACAATACGGCGGTAGTTAAAAATCTTTTACCACCGCTGTATTGTCGGTATTGGACCAAAAAAATTCAGTTGGTAGGCAAGTGAAATTATATCGCGTAACCCGGTGAATCCCCGCGAATCACTTCTATAATGCTGGGATCATGCTGTAATTTTTCACCGGTTTCTCCTTTGCGGTCATATTCGACTTGTGACAAGACATAGCGCATGGCTTCCAGGCGTGCCACATCCCGATTGTTCCCTTCAACGACGATCCAAGGGCAATATTTACTGGAAGTAGATGCGAACATTGCCTCCTTATATTGTGTAAAATCGTGCCAGCGCGCCTGTGCCTGGGCATCTACTGTGCTTAGTTTCCATTGTTTCAGCGGACTGGTTTGACGTTCCTCCAGGCGACGTTTTTGTTCTTCCGGGTCGATTGAGAACCAAAATTTAATGATGGGAAGTCCGTCTTCGTAAAGCATTTGTTCAAATTGCACCACTTGTTTAATAAACAGTTCGTATTGCTGGGGTGTACAGAAACCCATTACGGGTTCTACGACTGCCCGGTTGTACCAGCTTCTATCGAAAAAGGCGATTTTTCCAGGGTCTGGCAGGTGTTGAATGTAACGTTGAAAATACCATTGTCCCATTTCGGCTTCCGAAGGTTTCGAAAGTGCAACGATTCGATAGTGGCGCGGGTTGATGTAACGTACAAACCTCATTATTGCGCCGCCTTTTCCTGCGGTATCTCGCCCTTCAAACAAAATTAAAAGACGCTTGCGTTGAGTGTGCAGCCATTGTTGCATCCATACTAGCTCGGTTTGCAAATTGATATATTCGGGATCATTTTCCAGGGAGTGAAAAGCCATAAAATTCCACAATTTTCAAAAAATAACAGGTGATATTGGCCGAAACTACTCCTCCTAAATGACATTTTAATGACGCTGAAAAAACTGTTGGCAGGTCAGGTTTCAAGACTTTTGTTTTTACAGAATCTGCTTATAATAAGTGCTTAAAGTCTTACGGGAAGATGGTGATGCGTGGTCCTGCGAAAACCGGTGCAATTATTTATGCAATTGATATCTCCTTGATTGCGCAATTTTACGAAGATGTGATTGGCGGTGAGCGTCTGCTTGCGGCACCAGATAAAATCATCTCTCGCTTTGATGATCTACAGTTGATTGTACATAAGTTTCCCAAAGAAGCGGAAAGCCAGGTGGTCATCTCAAGCTCCGATCTCAATCGACCTTCGGCAATTAAGTTGTTCTTTTCTGTGGACAATATTGATGCTGCGCGAAGAGCGATAGAACAGTTTGGGGGGAGGGTGCATGACCAGGTATGGCAAGGTCCGGGATTTCAAGTGAGTAATGTGACAGACCCTGAAGGAAATGTCTTCCATCTTCGCTGGTCGGTACCGGATTAAACTGACGAAAACAAGTTACGCAGCGCAACTTGGTATTCTGTGACCTGTTTAACTTAAAATGGCATTTGCCTGTTTTTTTACCTGCCTTAAAGCATTTATTTTGAGTGGTGTTTCATCCACAATCACACCTGTTTATCGCTTCACTTTCGCTTATTCGTGAAAATAACATTGCATAGCTCAGCATTACCCGAGCAGCATATGTAAGCGTGTGCTGATAAGTCCAATAAAAAATACAATAATGTTTTAACAATCGCGTCGTTACTTCCTGGTATTCGAATGCCCGGTCTCACGCCTTTACATAGAAGAAAAAGGTCTCCCCATATGCAAATCCTTAACAACCTATCTATTCAACAAAGTTTTTTAATTGTTGCGCTGTTGTGTTTTTTAAATTGCGCACAGGCAGAAAAAATTCAAGCGGAAAACTACACTGGATTTAATGATCTGAGTGAGGGTAACAGTGGAGGTGCTTATCGAAATGATGCCGTTGATATCGAGCCAAGCTCGGATATTGAAGCTGGCTTTAATGTCGGTTGGATTGATGCTACAGAATGGCTTTCGTATGCGGATATTGAAATTAACAGCACAGGAAAATACCGCATTCGTCTACGCGTTGCCAGCCCGGAAGGTGCTGTAGCTTCCGTAGATTTAAACGGAAATGCAATATCGCTTGGTAACTTTGAAATACCTGCAACGGGTGGTTGGCAAAACTGGGTAGATGTAGAGCGAGAAGTGGAACTGGTTCAGGGCACTTATGATTTAGGGGTATACGCAGTGACCAGTGGATGGAACTTCAATTGGATAGCGATTGAAGCAATAGACGATGCAGAGCATGTGGCAACGGTATTTCAACATTGTGATTTTAATGGTTGGGCTGTAGCGTTGGCCGAAGGGGAGTATTCTTTATCTCAATTGACGCTTCTGGGAATCTCGAATGATGCAATTTCATCAATTCAGGTCAATGAAAATTACGAAGTTGAAATCTTTGAAAATGATAATTTTAGCGGCCTAAATCGCACACTTTCTGGGAGTGACAGTTGTCTGGTGAATGAAGGGTTCAATGATCTTACGACGTCGTTGATCGTGAGAAAACGCAACTCTGTCCCCGTAGGTGGGCGAGCAGCTTCAATTCCTGTTGGCATTGAAAATGTCAATGATTCACCGCTTAAAGCCGCGAACTACCGGGCTATGATTCGATTTGTTCCACCGCGCAACATATCGATTGATCGCTTTTATTTTGGTTTCAAACTTCGTGGAGCGAGTTGTTGGGACTTTGGTAACGCAGGGTACGGCGCGGGTGACGGCGGTACCATGCAGGCTCAGCTGGTGAATATCGATCCTCAGTCAGGGTTGCCTGGCAGTGTTATTTCTTCTGAAACAATAAATGCCTGCACGCGACACAATCAGGCAAAAGCTGAAGTTAATGATGCAATACCGGTATTGGTTTGGGCTAATACGCCTGCGGATTTAAGCGCGGGGACGATGTATGGTTTTGTTCTTCGGAATATACATAACGATCCGTCGAATAACTTTTTTTCTTTAAATACACCGTTGGCGGATGTTGAACTTGCGGGCCCGCATGCAAGAAATGAATTAAATGCAAATGCAGTGGGGGCTTTGTTATCGATGGACCCACGCGAGCATGTTGCCTGGTCTTCAGATTCAGGCGCTTCCTGGCAATATGGCTTTTACAACGGACAGTATCGTTCCTATATGAATGACCGTGATCTGAATCATCCTGCAACTCGTCTTCCCCAGTATGGATATCGTTTGCGTTCGGGGGCAATGCTGGCTGGGCAACCCTATTATGCCTACAGCACTGACTGCACAGGGTGTACTGCCACATTTTTAAATGTGAAAGTAAGTCGAGTGTTTAGTGAGTTGGGTGCTTTTACGGCATCAGGGGTGAATGTGGGTAAATTAACCATTCGTAATATAACGACTGGAGAGTCTGGTACTTGTACGCCGCCTTTAGGTTACGGGTTTCGAACCTGTGATCTTAACGCTCCGATAAGAGTTAACGCAGGTGATAATTACAGCATAACGGCGAGTGGCAGTGTTGAAACCATGGAAATGGATTGGTCTCAGCGTCAGATGTTCCCCGCGGTTGGTACAGCAAATGGTGACCACCCGATCATGCAGGACAACCCTGGGGCTGGAACAGGCAGTAAAGATGTCCCGAGTGTATGGGCTGGTCCGTTGAGTGCGTATTTTAATAACTAGGTGTTGATAGCTTTAACAAGGAGTGTTGAGTTCAAGTATGTGCAGCATCCGACAATAGAGGGGTGCTGTGCTTTCCAGTTTAAGGCGCTTTTGGTTCAGACCTCAGGAGCATTAAAAATAGCTAAGCGAGCAGGTGAATTTCGCATCGTCATAAGTTCTTTTGTGCTAAAAAACATGCCCTTATATGTAAAAATCTGTGAATTGGGTTGTGGCGGTGATTGCATATATTGGAAGGGGAAAATAAAAAAATACTATATAAATCAAAGGTATATCTTTATTTGCATTAGATATAAGACAGTTTGGGTTTAATTATAATAAACTAAATACAAATCATTATCATTTACATGTTTGGTGTGTTCGCTTAATATGCCGGAATTCAGGCGCCGAAGACTTTGCGAACAACCTCTATGTCATTCTCCGAACTTAAATCTCCATTTTTCATTTCTATCCTGGCTGCTGAGTGTCTGGTATCACTTGGAGCGAGTGCCAATCCTGATGATTCAGACCTAATTGAACAAATTGTTGTAACTGGCACCAGAACCGAGCGAAAACTAGAAGATTCACCCGTACCTGTCAGTGTTATGACAAAAGAACAGTTGGACATGTTCTCCGGTGGAACTGTAGCGGAAACACTGGACTTCATGAGTGGCGTGGTAGTGAAAAAGAGTGTAAAGGACGGCGTGAATGTTTTTATGCAAGGGTTTGACAGCAGTCGCGTGGCCATTCTTGTCGATGGTATGCCTTTAATTTCGCCGACGGATGAATCGGTTGATCTTGATCAGATCTCTGCGCTGGACATTGAGCGTGTTGAAGTCATTCGTGGTGCCTCATCGGTGCTTTATGGAAGTTCTGCGATGGGGGGAGTGATCAATATCATTACCGCAAATCCGGAAGGTAATTCTTTTTATGCAGCATACGAATTGAGTCGGCTGACTGAATTACGTGACCCTGATTATGAGGACGCAAACAAAACAAACATAGCCGGTAGTGTGGCGAAATCAGGTTGGTATGGCCAACTTACATTTCAAGATAGTTATGATCCTGGTTTTGACTATTATCCTCAATCCGTAGCCCGCGACAGCGGTGAAGTTGATAAAAAATTCACTAAGCTACGTGCTGGAAAGCGAGTAGGGGATGTCAATATACATCTTGCTAATCAGTGGTTTGAAGAGAATAAGTATAAAATAACAGGTCCATTTTCTGGTGGCGGCAGGGATTATTATCTATCAGAAGTTGAGCAAAACCAGTTTGATTTTTCCTTATTGTATGGCGAATTATGGAAGATGCAATTACGCAACACTCAGCACGATGAGGTGAGCGGTCAACGAGGAAGCTTGCGAGAAACCGAGATTGAAAATACCGATATAGATGCTCAGCATGTTTTTGAATTTACGGAAAGCAGTGTCGTGGCCGGGCTCCATTATTATGATGAATCCATGTATCAGGTAAAACAAGATGGTACTGTAGAAGTCGACCACGTTGCCCGGGATGGAGTAGAGGTTTTTGTTCAGTCCGACTGGCAAATTACAGAAAACCTGGAGCTTCTGGGCGGAGCTAGAGCGCAGGATGACAGCAGTTTTGGAGGTCATAGCGCGCTTCGTATTAACAGTAAATGGATGTTTCCTTTGAGTGATGATTCATCATTGAACTGGAGAACGACTATTGGCGAAGGCTATCGTGTCCCCAATTTAAAAGAGCGCTTTTATGACTTTGACCACACCAATTTAGGTTATATCGTTCAAGGAAATGAGACTCTGGTGCCGGAGACTTCTGTATCCGCAAATACCAGTTTGGAATATCTGTTTCAAAAGAATTCGAACCTGCATGTTAGCGTTGAACTTAGCGCTCATATATCTAATGTAGATAATCTAATAACTTCTGTTCGTGATGATGAAGAAAGTACTCCCAGCCTTGACGTGTATCGATACCAAAATATAGATGAGGTAGAGATAAGTGGCGGCGACTTCAATTTTAAGGTGGTCCAGCCTAATCAACGTTTTCAAATTGGTTACTCTTACGTGGTTGCAGAAAACAAACTCACGAAACGCCGACTCACAGAAAGGCCTTATCACCAAATCAAAGCGAATTATCAGCGCAATTTCGAATGGATGGAATCTCGTTTTTTAATTTATGCTCTGTATGAATTGGACGAAGCATACACTCAGGAAAGTGCCATTGCTGATGATTATGTAAGTTTGAATCTAACTTATGCACTAACGTTGTACAAAAATCTAAGTCTACGCCTGGGCGTGGAAAATCTTCTGGATGAACACCGAGAGCCAAATCTTAATACTGGGACTACTTTTGATCCAAGACCGGTGACGGCGCGGTACGTGTTTACTCAGCTCAAATTTAAACTGTAAATTTCACAACCAAACGATGCTTGATAGTGTTGCTACAGCATCATGTTCATACTGAAAAGGTAATATTATGAGTTCGAAACAAAATTTCAACTTGCAACTATCTACCCTTAAAAAATGTAAATTGGGGATGGTAGTTCTTGCATCATTGTATTTAACCGCTTGTGGGGGAGACGATGATAATGGGAACAATGGCAACGAAAATGAAAACGGTGGTAACGCTGCGCCATCGATAGTGTTGGCAAGTTCAGATATTACCGTGGAGCAGGGCGCGGATATTACACTTGATGCCTCCGGTTCTTCGGACCCTGAGGGTGAGAGTTTAACGTTTAGCTGGAGCGGTGAAAGCGGTACGATTACTGACGCTCAGGCCAGTACAACAACAGTCACTGGATTAACTGTCGGTACTTACACATTTACAGTTTCTGTGTCTGATGGAGAAGTTAGCAGTACTTCGGATGTGTCTGTGGAAGTGACAGGCCCGGCAGTAAAAACTGTCACAAAGCTTGATACAGGCACTATGCAAGAGCCGGTCTCTGTATATTTTGATCTGGATAACGACGAAGAGTTAATGCTGACCGAGGAAGAAGCCGAAACCAACAGTGATTGGGATGTAGCATTCAAGCGCACTGAAGTTTACTTGAATCAATACGCTGAGACACCCGTAACGCTGTATTTTTCTGGTAATACTGATGACTTCTATAATGAAAGCGGATCAGCTGTTGTTGAGCGTTTTATAAATGCTACAGGTGAGACTGAGTTGGCCGCTTTTGAATCGTACGACGGCATTGTACCGGAAGGCGCGCAATTCAATGGTGACTCTGAAAAGTCAGCAATAGAAGGTTTCTACAATTATGACTTTGCAACTCACACGGTGAGCGCAAATGATACGGCCTTCTATATTGTTTCATCTGATAGTACCTATGCAAAAATCCGCGTGACCAACATCGTTCAAGATGGATTTGGTATGGCCTCTCTTACCTTTGGTGTTAGTTTGCAAACAGCAGAAGAAAGTGTGTTCTCCGCGGAGCAATCCCTGCTTGTTGACGCCCAAGGCTGTACAGAAAATCTTTATGTGAATCTTGACGGTATGGCGGTGGCTGATGCTGAGAGCGCGTGGGATGTTGTTATTCCGTGTGAAAATGCATTAGGTGGTTTTCAGATTGACCTGGCTGGAGACGCAACTGCTTTAATTGGCAATGATGCGGCTGCTAGTGAAGATGGGGTTGATCCAGAATTAGCACCATATTTATCCTGGAAGGCCAATACTTACGAAATACGCGCGATTAAAGAGTATGGGGATTCTCGCTCCAATTATGGTTGGGCCGAATATGGTATTAACGGTGGGCATGCAATGTGGCCAAACTATGCTACTTACATAATTAAGACCGCAGAAGCACAGTATAAATTCCAAATCACCAATTATTACGATGTTGACGACAGCTCTTCAGGCTCGTTTACCATTCGTTACCAAAAAGTACTTGGCGAGTAAGTTTATTCAATACTAAAAAAAAGAAGTGTCGTTATGAGTAAGACCGTGGAAGACCTAATGTATCAATTATCGGATATCTTTATGTTTCCGGTATTGGTGCTGTTATTGATGTTGTTTGCATACAGTTTGTTCGTTTTGGGCGCGTTAGGTGCCGAGGCATGGCAAAGAAAATCAAATGCCGACAAATTTAGAGCGATAGTGAACAGAAAGACGTCGATCCAGGAAAAGTCCTCACTCAAAGGTTTTCCACTCTTAACTTTAGCGAATTACCATCCCGACATTTGTCGGGATGAGCTTGATGTAGCCGCGTTTAAATTACTTGAAGGTGTAAGAACGGTTAGTCGATTGGCTCCGATGCTGGGGTTGATCGCAACAATGATTCCGATGGGACCAGCATTAAAGTCCTTGGCCGACGGTAATGTCCAAGGCATCAGTGAAAATTTGGTAGTGGCTTTTTCTGCTGTAATTTTTGGCCTGGTTATAGCCTCCATTACTTTTTGGGTAGCAAGTGTCAGAAAGCGATGGCTGGCAAGCGAGCTTGTTGCGGTGCTTGGATTTTTGCAGCTCACAAAACCCGTAAACCGCGAGGGTGAACTTAATGAAGCTGCTTGACGAAGATGAAGCCATAAATCCTGCATTGTCAGTGGTTAACTTAGTGGATGTGTTTCTCGTGCTGGTGGCGGCACTGCTTATCGCGATAGCTCAGAACCCAATGAACCCCTTTGTAGCAGAAGATGTTACGGTTATTAAGAATGCAGGAAAAGAAGATATGGAAGTTATTGTTAAGCAAGGAAAAACCATTGAAACCTACAAAAGTCAGGGTGAAATTGGCGGAGGCGAGGGAGTGAAAGCCGGTGTCGCCTATAAAATGGCAGATGGCTCCATAATCTACGTGCCTGAATAAGTATTAAAAATCAAAAAGACATTGCAAAAGAAATTGTTGGCTATGCGAATTAAATCTACATTGAAATATATTGTTCTTCTCTCTCTGTTTCCTCTTTTAAGTATTGCTTTGGCCGCAGCTGGTAGTGACTCTGCGGATCAGCAATCTATCCTTTTTGTTACGGGTTCGCATAGCAATAAAAGCAAAATATCCTTGTTCGACCAATACGCTTCCAAGCAAGGTATTGGTGTCACTATCATTTCTTCTCGAGAGTTAGACGATTTAACCGCAGCCTCACAGAAATTTGAGAATTTCGATGCCGTGTTTTTTTCTGGAGTCTCTGTGCGGGACAGCCAGCGAAGTTTTGCCAAGTATTCTGATGTAGTTCAGCAAAGTGATCGCATATACGTGGCGTTAAGTTGGCCCCAGGAAAAAAGCCTAAACAAGGGGGTCGGACAGGATGCGCTCAGTAGCATTGTGTCGTATTACGATAACGGCGGTGAACAAAATTTTAATAGACTTGCTCAATTCATGAAAAACAGAGTTTTTCAAGAGAATAGAGATATTGTAGTTCCACCTCCAATGGTATATCCAGAGATCGGGATTTATCACCCTGACTTTGATGATAAAGTTTTTGAGTCACTGGATAAATATCTGGCATGGAAGCACGAGGCTGCTGAGAAAAATAAAGCAGCGATAGGCGTAATGTTTACTCGCAATCTGATTGAGTCTGCTGATACGCACGTAATAGATAACACCATTCGTTTGCTTGAAAGTAAGGGTGTGTTGCCCGTTCCATTTTTCTCTGCCTTGTCGCCGGCCAGTCCATCTTATGTGCAGTTGCTGCAAAAAGATGATCAAACATTCGTTGATGCAATTCTAAATTTTCGCAATATACACTGGGCGAGTGCAAGGAAAAGTGAATTCGAATCACTCGGCGTTCCCGTCATGCAGGCTTTAATTTACTACGATGGTAATCAGGCCGCTTGGGAAAGCAATAATATAGGTATTTCCCCTAACATGACGCCATTCCAATTGGTGTTGCCGGAGGCAGCCGGTGTGATTGACCCTTGGATTGTGGGCGCCGTTGATGAAGCAACAGATCGAACACAAATCATAGATTATCAATTACAGCATCTTGTAGATAAATCCATTAAGGTCGCCAATCTTAAACATAAACCCCGACAGGATAAACGCGTGAGCGTTATGGTATGGGGAAATCGGGATGTAGGTGCTTCGTTTATGAATGTGCCGGAAAGTATTCGCAGCATTGCAAACCGTCTTGGGAAAGAGGGGTATTCTATTCCGGAAATTAACAGCGAATATATTACCAACAGGGTTGATGACATACTCAATCCTTTTTATCGCAGCTATGAGCTTGAGCGTTTAATAGATAAGGATTTAGCAGAACTTATGCCTGTAGATGAGTATTTGTCCTGGTTTAGTCTCCTCCCCGAGTCTGTACGGATGCCGATAAATGAATATTGGGGGGAAGCGAAAGACAATTTCATGGTGATTGAATATGACGGTAAGCAACAATTTGTGATTCCTAGAATTCGAATTGGGAATATGCTGGTGCTACGTCAGCCACCAAGAGCGGATAATGACGATGACGATAAGCGGATCTACCACAAGGGAACGGTGCCGATGAATCATTACTATCTTGCAGCTTATTACTACGTGCGTACTTATTTTAACAGTGATGCGATTGTCCACTTGGGAACGCATGGTTCACACGAGTATTTACCCGGGAAAGAGCGCGGGCTTTCATTATATGATCAGGGAAATTTAGCCGCTTGGGATACACCAATTGTATACCCGTTTATCGTAGATGATGTTGGTGAAGCCATGCAAACTAAACGTCGAGGGCGAGCGACGGTGATTAGCCATATGACACCACCGTTTGCCGCTGCTGGTTTGCAAGGGGAGATCGCGAATCTGCATGAATTAATGCACCAGTATAAGTCGCTGGATGCAGGCGGTGTTAAGCAAAAAACAGCTGATCAGATTGTGAGTGTGTGCCAGGCTGAAGACATTTGTACGGATATTGGTTGGGAAGCGGCGCGTATTGAAGCTGACTTTTCCATGTTTATGGAGGAGTTGCACGTTTATCTTGAAGAGCTGGCAACGCAAAACCAGCCATTAGGTTTACATACATTTGGTGAGCTTGCGGAACCGCGTTTGTTGACCGCAACACTTGTTCAAATGCTGGGTAGAGAATATGTCACACTTGCCGCAGATTGGGAGGCGAAAATCCTGGCCTCTGAACATTCTTTCCCAACTGAACAAAGAGAAAAAGAAGATATTCTTCACACGGCAAATCATGATGCTGAGAATGCATTGGAATCCATAGTGGGGTTTGCAACCATAAAAGAATATGTCACTGAGTTTAATAAAACAAAAGTAGAAAGTGATTCACCCAGGTCGGATGAAAAACTACCAAAGGATCTGTTGGACAAAATAACGGAAGCGCGTGAGTTGTATCAAAATATGATCGGAATACAGGAGCTGGACAACTTGGTTCGAGCGCTCGACGGTCAGTATATCCCCGTGAAAACCGGCGGAGACCCTATTCGCCATCCAGATTCTTTACCAACGGGGTTAAATCTGTACGGTTTTGATCCATCCCGGGTGCCGACCAAAGCGGCATATGAACAAGGGAAGGAATTAACAGAAAATGCCATTGCTGAATATTATAAAGAGCATGGACAATACCCCGATAAACTAGCCTTTTCCTTATGGTCCATGGAAACCATGCGTCATTATGGTGTGCTTGAATCTCAGGTGCTCAGTGCTATAGGCGTAAGGCCAACCTGGAGTCCTGACGGTCGAGTGATTGGTTCTGAAATCATTCCGATGGAAGAGTTAAAGCGTCCTCGGGTCGACGTTGTATTGTCGGCAACGGGTTTGTATCGAGATGCTTTTCCCAACGTTATGCAATGGCTGGCTAAGGCGATTGAAAAAATAGCACAGCTGAAAGAAGCCAATAATTCTATCTGGGACAATGCGCAACGCGTAAAAAATGAGTTGGTTGACGGTGGAATAGAGGAAGAGGAAGCACGATACCTTTCAACGGTGCGAATCTTTTCCAATGCATCTGGTAATTACGGCAGCGGCCTGGGGGATGCGGCAATGGCTTCAGATACATGGGAAACAGACGAAAAACTGGCTGACTTGTATTTGGATAGAATGGGATATTTTTACGGTGCTGATGATTCTCGTTGGGGCAAGAAGATTGAAGGCGATATTAATCTTTACAGCAAGCAGCTTAGTGGGACGGATATGGTCATGTTTTCCAGGTCGTCGAATGTATTCGGGTTATTGTCTTCCGATGATCCGTTCCAATATTTTGGTGGCCTTGCACTTGCCGTACGCAATTTGGATGGTAAATCTCCTGAGATGATGATTAGTAATTTACGTGATGCAAAAAACGCTAAAATGGAAAACGCCGCAAAGTTTATGGCAAAAGAGCTGCGTAGCCGAGCGTTTCATCAACGATGGGTTGAGGAGATGAAAAAAGAGGGATACAGCGGTGCAGTAGCTATGGCGAGTACCTTAGCGAATTTTTTCGGCTGGCAAGTGATGGACCCCAATCTGGTCCGTGGTGATCAATGGCAGGAATTCTATGAGGTTTACGTTCAGGATAAATTTGAACTCGATATGAATAGCTGGTTTGAAGAGGTAGATCCGAAAGCACAGCAGGCGATGATTGAGCATATGCTGGAAGCAAATCGAAAAGCTTATTGGCAAGCCTCTGAAGAGGCGTTGAAAACTTTGATTAAACGTTATCAGGAACTCGTTAATCGCCATGATTTAGTTGTTGAGAATGAAAAACTCAAAGAATTTATGTCGCAAAAAGCGAGTGGTTTTGGTGTTGATTTTCAATTGCCTGAGCTGGAGCCGGCTGCATTTGCGAAAGATATTGCTAAGAATTCAGTGGATAAACAGCAGGTGGAAGGTCAGAAACTTGAGCGTGTGGAACCTGAGAGCATGGAAAACTCTTCGGAAAAATGGCTTATTTTATCCGCCGCTTTTCTGTGTTGCTTTTTTGTTGTGCTTGGGGCCTGGCGTCAGCAGCGGTTTTCGATGGAAAAATACGCCGGTATTTAGCCGGCGTTTACGTGTTATAAAGTGAAACAAAAAACCATTAATGACGCGGGAAAAAATAAATTAATATATCTATCGCGATCAAAATGATGATTATCCACTCTAAAAACGCTGAGTGTTTGTGGTGCTGTTCATTGGCTAACATATCCAGCAGGGAGTGGATGGTTTCCAGTTTGTGATTCAGTATGTCGATACGTGGTTGTAGATCCAGATATTTGGAAAGGTGAATATAAAACTCTTCCTGGTCTGGATAGTTCCAGAAAAACTCCGGAGTGTCCAACAAGTTAAAATGCAGACTGATGTCGCTGCTGGTGTCAAACAGCTGGCCTCTCAATCTCGCCAGTTTTCTGCGGCTTAACGGTATGCTGCCACTTCTTGCCAGTTCTTTAGATAGATAGGTATTTTCCCGAATGACATTCTCAGCCTGTTCTTCAAAGAAGACCAGTTTGCTCGATTGGGCAAATGCATGGCTCAGCGCGAGTAAAGTGAGTTGGTTTACCGCTGGCAGAGAAACTACATCATTATGAATTTTAAATGCTTGTCCTTCCTCGATGTGATATGAGAATTGTTCAATAAAATGGACGCTTAAAGGGTCCAGAATAATGGGCTTGATCATTTCGACTAATTGCCGACGATCGTCTTCTTTTACGCCCCAGCATACAAGTACTGCGTATTCGAAAAGCCATGCCTCTCCCTGCGGTAATGAAAGTAAATAAGCGTCGCGGTATTTTACTGCGCCGTGTTGGCTGACAAGATATTCATCGCACTTTTCGCTATCCAATGCTCGTCCCAGCAGCGCGACATTAATTCGTTGCGATGCAGTATTGCTGATTTGCGCGGGGATTACTTGTGCTTGTTGTGTATTGCTAGACATAGTATTCATCACAGTTATGCCTTAGAGCCTTGCTCAAGTACGACAGCGGTGCGTAATCTACCAGCACCAAACGCCGACATTAAATCAAAGTCACTTCGAGCGATGGGTAAATATTGACAGTCGAGAGATGACTGCTCGTTTTCATTTTCATCCGGGTCAGGGTCATGGACATAAAAGCAATTGTCATCCATGCCCGAAATGCACACCCAGTGAGGGGCTTTTTTACCGTCGAGACGGTAGGTACTAATCAGAATAAGTACTGCTTTATCAGCGTTTAACCAATCCTGAATATCGGTTTGTGTAATTTCTGTATGAATTACAGGAATTTCACTTTGTTGTGCGCGAGCCACAAAATCTTCATGCACAATATTTAGTATTTCCCGTTTGTGTTCATTGCGTACGCTGTCGATAAACAACACTGCATCGGAGTTGAGATAAACCGACACCTTAAAGCCTCGATCTTTAGCTGCCAGAGCAAGGCCAATTGGGTGGCAGCCTCCATGGCCAGAGGTCATGAAGATAGTGGTGGCTTCTCGCCAAATCGCTAATTCATCGGTTTGTGTCAACGACACTTTGTTATTCAGGCTTGCCATTGCCATCATTAGAGATGCAGGGCCGCAGGTAAACTCAGTTGTTTGCTGGTACCAGGGAATTTGCCGCTGCAAGGCATTTGCGGAAAGATGCAATATTCGTTTTTGCATTCTTAGTGCGTCGTCGTGATCTTCATAATAATCATAGTACTCACCAAAAACGCTGTAGCCGTTTTTACGGTAGAACGCGATGGCTGCTGTGTTTTTCTTTGCAACTTCGAGGCGCATATAAATGCGTTTATTTTCTCGCGCAACGTTTTCCAGTGCGTCGATCAACTGATTAGCAATACCCAGCCCGCGCATTTCAGGATCTACTGCGAGTGAATACAGGCGTGCCAGCCGGGTGCCTTTGTGACACCAAAGCAAGCCGTAGCCAATTAAACGCTGTTCTTTTTCGGCAACAAGTAAGCTGCCATGTTGCACACTGATCCAGCGTTTGAAGCTTCGGCGGCTTAACTGGTCTTTGGCAAAGCACAAGGTTTCCAGGCGAATCAGTTCATCCAGATCCGCCATGCTTGCTTCGCGTAAATTTATAGCAGCTGCTGCGTGGCCACTTTCCTTTTCCGTTACGTTCGCCCGGCTTTGATGCTCGGGCGAGTCAAGATTGGTGTGTGCCGTCGGTTTGGCTTTAGCGCCCACGGGCTTCTAGTCTCCTGTGAAATTCAGACATAATCAGCATGTAGAGTTCGTCTCCTAAATAAGCATCTTCAACTTTATGGTCGATACTTGGGTTGTCGTTGACTTCCAATACGTAAGCTTTGCCATCAATATGTTTGACGTCTACACCGTATAAACCGGTACCAATGATAGATGCAGCGCGAAGGGCAACATCTAACACCACTTTGGGCACCTCAAAGGTTGGCACGGTGTCGAAGCCTCCCGATGAAAAGCGCTTGGCGCCATGGTTATAAATCTGCCAGTGATTTCTCGCCATCATATATTTGCTGGCATAGATTGCGCGGCCATTTAATATGCCTATTCGCCAGTCGAACTCGGTGTAAATAAACTCCTGCACTAATACGAGCGCACTGTCAGCAAATAGAATTTTCAGCTTTTCCAGCAGTTCTTCACGTGTTTTTACTTTAAACACTCCGCGTGAAAACGACCCCTCCGGCATTTTAAGCACCATGGGGTAGGGCAGTTCAGTTTCGAGTTTGTCCAGAGTGTCAGCTTCATAGTCACTAATCACACGAGTTAAAGGTGCAGATACTCCCCGGTAGCTGAAAGCGTCCTGTAAATACACTTTATTGCAGCAACGTAAAATAGAGGTTGTATCATCAATGGTTATAATCCCATTTTTTTCAGCCTTGGCGGCCAGCCGATATGTATGGTGATCAATGGCTGTTGTTTCACGAATAAATAACGCATCAAAGTGACTGATGTTGGTGATTTGCTCATGGTGCAAGGCTTCAGCTTGAATGCCGAGTTTTGCCGCAGCTTTTATAAACCGCGAAATTGCTTCTTTATTGCTGGGGGGAACCTGCTCTTTGGGGTCAACCAAAATTGCCATATCCCAACGATATTTCTTTTTCTTAGGCGTCATTCGCCATACGTTGTGCGTAAACTCAACCAACTGTTCGCCAAATTCAGGCTCCAAATGCTCTGGCAGTTGTGACAGGGCAAAGCGGCGCAACTCAATCTGGTGAGTGTCATTGATGTACTTTACCCGCAATTTCAAGATTGGAGCGGGGTAGTACTGGAACAAGGTTTTCGCCGTGGTTTGCAGGTGAGCTTCTTTGGTTTCTCCGAAAAAAATAAAGAAATCCTGAGGTTCTTCGGATTTTTCCAGCTTACTCAATTCACCTTGAATAACACGATTGATGTCTTGCGAGACATCTGACTCACGTAATTCGTTAATTGTGCGAACACTTGGAAGTACTTTGTGTTCTCTGGCCTCAGCTAGCAGCGAACAATAGTAGCCCTTGCTTAAATAGCGCTGTGCATCGCACAGGTTTATTAGGCGTGTTTTAGGTTCATTTTTTTTAGGGAAATCAGTCAGGTATCTGTCGAAACTGATAATCTCCGGGTAGGGCTTTTCTGTGTTGTAAAGTGACTTAAGGCTGTCGCCTATCTTCTCGTCGTCTACCACGATCAAGGTTTTATACATCTGGCTCTCTTATTAATTGCCTTATGGCAATATTTTGTTAAAGGTTTATTGGTAGGTGGGATTGGGGATAGTGGTTCGGATTGGGCGGCTTGAATGGGGCGGCACGCTTACACCACAGTACTTCCTGACATGCAATTATAGATCTAATTTTTTTCAACGAAAAGAAAATTATGCGTACAAAAAAGCCTTTTTTTCTCTGGCTAATTCCCGCGGAAACCGTGAAGGGGCGAGACTGTTTCAGAATCGGCATAATTACCCTAAAAGTCTGGATATTTTTGTTTTTTTTAGCGCACATCAGTCATCCTAATACTGTGATGATAGATGTAAAAGTGTGAAGCGGAATGGGAATGATTTGCAGCGGTGTTGACGAGATTGTTTGAGGGTGACTGGGTAGCTTTGTGAGAGGTTTATTCGAGGCGTCATTCTGCTGGGACCGTGAATAACACAGAAAGTTTGTTGAATAGTATTGGATCTGCTGTGTTGTTTCCTTTTTCTCTATTCTCTCTATTCTCTTTCTATTCTCTCGCAAATCTATTTCTTTAGGCTGACTCTGCAGATGAGTTATTTGAGTTTACCCTCCATAGGGGTTAAGTATCACAAAGAGCTTTCTGAAAGTTACATGAAGTCGATATTTGACCATACGTAAAATGATGTAAAAAAGTTATAAGAAAAATAGATATTCGTTAAAAAAAGATCTACCTTCTACACTCAAACGTAACATTAAACGACAGGCTGGCAAAAAGTTGAGAAGTAGTTTTTTATTGTTGATTGCTTGGTAGTTTGCTCTGAGATTCGAAATGTTCGCTTAATTGCCATGGTGGAGTGCATCGGATTTACCTGCAATCGCCAAAACCAAGTTCTTGGTCGGGTTTTGATGTGATTATGTGGTAAATGATAGTTAACTTAATGTTTTTATAACTAAACCTGCTTAAATTGAAAATAAAAGTTTATGCTTTTTGTTAAAAAGTGAGGGTTATGTAAGCAATTATCTGGGGCAAATTCGACATTTTCGTTGTATCGGTCATATTTGCATCTAAAGTGTCGTTTTATATTAAGTTGGCACTTAAATTTGCATGACAAACCCAAGAGTTGGTGACTATAATTCTTATTGAAAACAATGACATATAATAAAAAGTTAAAGCCCAGTCCGAAATTTGCCCTTTTTTTCTGCGCCGCTTGTGGCGTTTTCTGACCTCTGTAGTGAAACGTAAATTATGAAGAGTACAGCCAAAGTTCTTACCAGGTCCGTTAAAGCAGTTTTGCTGATGGCGTTAATTGCGCCAAAACTGAGCTTTGCAGAAATGACCTTACGAGAAGCCATTGAAATAGCGGCCATCAATAATCCTGCTGTGCAGGCAGCTTGGAATGCGCTTGAGGCGTCTGGCGAAGGTGTGCGAGCAGCAAAAGGGGGCTATTTGCCTTCCGTGGATCTTGATGCAGAAGTGGGCAGTGAGCGATCTGAAGATCCTTTTGGTCAGAGCACTTCGTTAGATACATCGAGTTACCGTCTCACCATCACGCAAATGCTTTTCGATGGGTTTTCCACAAAACAACAAGTCGCTAAGCAAAATTTTACGAAAAACGCGCGCTACTATGAATTCCGTCTGGTTGCCGAAGAAGTCGCATTGCAAACAGCTCAGGCTTATTTAGATGTATTGCGATATAGAGATTTGGTTAGTCTGGCGAACGAAAACTATCAGCAGCACATGCGCTACCACAAAGATATTCAGGATCGCGTTACATCAGGCCTTGGTCGCGGTGTGGATCTTAGCCAGGCACAAGCGCGTTTAGCCTTGGCTCAATCGAATATGCTTACCGAAAACGCTAATTTACACGACGTTTCAGCGCGTTTTTATCGCCTGGTTGGACAATTTCCCCCCGAAGACATGGGGTTTCCTGAAATTTCAGTAGAAAAAATTCCACCAGAGCGTTACGACGCTTTGATTCAGGCGTTTGCGGAAAACCCAGAGTTAAACGCCGCTATCGAATATATCAGAGTGGCTCGTGCAGATCTCGAAGGTCGGCGTGCGCCTATGATGCCTCGCCTGGATTTACGTTTGCGAAAGCAACTCGATGACAATGTGAACAGTTCTCTGCCGGGTGAGTATGACGAGGAAGCTGTCGAGCTGGTATTGAGCTATAACCTGTATCGTGGTGGTAGCGACACGGCGAGAAAAAAGCAGGCGAAGTTCCTGAAGTGGGAAGCGGAAGATAATCGTGATCGTGTGTGTCGTGAGGTTCGTCAAACTGTTTCGATTGCTCACAACAATATCAGCGTAAAAGAGCAGCTGGTGGGATTTTTAGAAAAGAATCTGGAGGCAATTTCAAAAGCCCGTGAAGCTTATAAAAAGCAGTTCGATATTGGTCAGCGAACTTTGCTGGATTTACTTGATACCGAAAATGAGTATTTTGAAGTTGAGCGCACTCTGGTCAACGCTGAAAGTGAAGTGAAACTGGCACAGTTGCAAACCTTGGCGGGAATGGGGGCATTACTGCATAGCCTGGATGTAGAAAGCTATGATCGCGATATTGTGTCTGACATGCATAAAGACCGTGAAGAACGAGAGGTTGAGCTCAGTGCTCGCTGTCCTGCAGAAGGGCCTGCAATGAAAGTGATAGATTTTAAACCTAAGGTTGAAAGTCAATCCCGTGGTTTGGTTGTTACTGAAAATGATTTAATGCGTCTGGATGTAAAATTCAAACCTCAGTCTGCAACTTTAACCCACGACGTTGGTTCTGAAATATCAAGAGCTGCGGCGTTCATGTGTTCAAATACCGGTGTCATTGCTGTCGTTGAAGGCCACACAGATTCACTTGGTTCTGCGGCATATAATCTACAATTATCTCAAGCCCGTGCAGAATCTGTACGTGATGCTTTAATTATGGAATGCGACAGCGCTCGAGGGCGCTTGAATGCGAAAGGTTATGGGGAGTCTCGTCCAGTCGCGACCAATGAAACTGAATTAGGTCGAGCAACCAATCGTCGTGTAGAGCTTCGTATAAAAAGCCGGAATCTGAAGGCCAGTGAACCTCTTTCCTTGAACGGGAGCAGTGTTCCAGAGGTGGATCTTCTTGTGCCCGACTCATTAGATATAGACGGCAAATAAAACCCTGCTTAACGCTGGGAAATAATTCCACTACCGATAAATCACTCTATCAAAAAGGTGAGCTGTGGCAGACAATTCAGACGCGTTACTTGAATGCCTGGTAATACTTGGTCAGCGATATGGCCAAGTGACCTCTCGCGATGCCCTGACTGCCGGCCTGCCTTTAGAAAACCAGCGTTTAACGCCATCGCTTTTCGATCGCGCAGCAAAACGTATTGGTCTATCTGCCAAGCTATATAAAAAATCTTTACACGATATTAATACCTCACTTTTGCCAGCAGTTTTGCTTTTAAATTTCGAAAAAGCCTGTTTGTTGGTGGATGTCGATAACAAAGGTATGGCGAAAGTCATCTATCCCGAATTGGGTGATGCTGTTGTTGATATCAGTCTGGATAAGCTGGAAGACCAGTACCTTGGTCAAGTCATATTTGCTCGTCCGCAATTTCGGTTTGATCAGCGCGCTCCCGGTGTCAATGCCAGTGCTACTCAGAAGCATTGGTTTTGGGGCGGAATAAGCGCATGTCTACCTCTTTACCGCGATGTGCTGATTGGCGCCTTTTTTATTAATCTGCTTGCGGTGGCGCTGCCGTTGTTCACCATGAACGTCTACGACCGAGTGATTCCAAACTCTGCCCTGGAAACGCTGTGGGTGCTGGCAATCGGTGTGGCGATCGTGATTCTGGCGGACGGTTTATTGAAAACTATTCGTGCTTATTACCTGGATTTGGCCAGCAAGCGTATCGATATTCAAATCTCTACCGATATCATGGAGCGCGTGTTGGGTTTCAGACTGGAGTCGCGCCCAATTTCGGCAGGATCTTTCGCAGCCAATTTGCGCTCTTTTGAAACCATTCGTGATTTTATAACCTCAGCTACTATCACGGCGATTATTGATCTACCTTTTACCTTGATTTTTATTGTCGTTTTAGTTTGGATAGCCCCGATTATGGCGCTCCCGGTAATCGTCGGTGTGTGTTTGGTTATTTTATTTTCCCTGACCACGCAAAAACGAATGCAGGATTTGACTGAAACCACACACCGAGCAAATGCCATGCGCAACGCCACCTTGATTGAAAGCCTGGTTGGGCTGGATACGGTCAAAGCCATGGCAGCTGAAGGGATCATGCAAAAACGTTGGGAGCATACAGCTTCTTTTCTGGCGAGGGTTTCAATTCAATTACGTTTACTGGCAACAACGAACACAAATTTTATGATGTGGACTCAGCAATCAGTCACGATTGTAGTGATTATTGTCGGGGTGTATTTGATTTCTGCGGGTGAACTCTCCATGGGCGGTTTGATTGCCAGCTCCATGCTCAGTGGGCGAGCCATGTCGCCGTTAGGCGCTGTGACCGGTTTGCTGACGCAGTATCATCACGCTAAAACTGCCTACCATTCTCTGAATGAAATTATGGATACTCCGGTAGAGCGTCCGAACGAAGCACGCTTTGTGCATCGTCCGAATCTGGAAGGGAAAATTGAATTTCGCAATGTCAGTTTTACTTATCCTGGCGCAGAAACTCCAGCGTTGAAGAATGTTTCGTTTACCGTAAACCCCGGCGAGCATGTTGCCTTCCTTGGGCGGATTGGGTCTGGTAAAAGCAGTATTATGCGACTGTCTATTGGTTTGTTTCAGCCGACAGAAGGTGCGGTTTTAATCGATGGGATTGATGTGAGGCAGTTGGACCCTGGCGAAATTCGTCAGCAATCTGGCTTTGTCGCGCAAGATGTAACGCTATTCTACGGCAGTTTGCGTGAAAACCTTGTGTTGGCGCACCCTCAAGCTGATGACTTGGCCGTCATTAAGGCTGCGGATTTCGCCAATTTAACGGAATTCATCAATACGCACCCAAAAGGCTTCGACATGTTGATTGGTGAGCGAGGCGAATCTATCTCTGGTGGTCAGCGAAAATCCATCGGTCTGGCCCGTGCCATGATTAACGATCCCAAAATTTTGTTGCTTGATGAACCCACCGGTTCAATGGATCACTCGACTGAAGTCTGGGTAACACGTCAGCTCACAAATAAATGCAAAGGTAAAACGATATTGCTGGCCACTCACAGGACCTCTGTGCTGAGTATTGTCGATCGAATTATCGTTATAGATAACGGTGTTATTGTTGCTGACGGGCCTAAAGATAGCGTGGCGGAAGCGTTGCGCGATGGTCGAATCGGGAAGGCAAGCTGATGACAGAACAACAGCCTGAAAAAACACCCGTACAAGATCAGTCAATTGACAGTTCAGCCGGTCGTGCGAGCCTGTGGGCAAAAATGTTTAAGACGGGAGAGGGTGGGGACTCTTCAGATACTTTGTCATGGGAAGAAAATGCGCACCGTGCCCGCGTCGAGCAAGATCCTATTCGAACGCGTTTAATGTTTTATGCCTTGTGTGCATTGATTACGATTCTGTTGATTTGGTCTGCTTTTGCCAAAGTGGATCAAGTGACCCGGGGTGAAGGCAAAGTTATTCCATCGCAGCAGGTGCAAATTCTGCAATCTTTGGATGGTGGGTTTATCACCGAAATTCTTGCAAAAGAAGGTGATATTGTCGAAAAAAATCAATTGCTTGTTCGTTTGGATGCGACACGGGTAATTTCCAATTTAGAAGAGAGTCGTGCTGAATTGCAGGCTTTGCAGGCGAAGGCGGCTCGTTTGAAAGCTCTGGCCGATGACTCTGAGTTTATGCCGCCGGAAAAATTGATGAGTGAAGCGCCCGAAGTAGTTGAGCAAGAACGGGTTTTGTTGAGTACAAGTAAAGATGAACTCGAAGTGCTTAAGCGTATTTCGCTGCAACAAATTGCTCAGCGCGAACAGGAGCTGGCGGAAGCTCAGGCGCATTACGAGCAGGCGAGTAAAGCCTATGTTCTGGCATCTAAAGAGTTGAAAGTAACAAGACCCCTGGTTTCGTCTGGTGCTGTTTCTCAGGTCGAATTGCTGCGCTTAGAACGTGAAATAAGTACTCTGGTGGGTGAGCGGGACAAAGCTGCTGCTCAAATCGAGCGTTTGAAGTCTGCCATTTCAGAAGCGCGTCAAAAGTCGCTTGAAGTGGAACTGAAATTTAAGAATGAAATTCGAGAAGAGCTTTCCATTACGATGTCTCGCTTGAACGTTTTACAAGGGTCTAGTCTTGGGTTGAGTGATCGTGTGAAGCAAACAGAGGTGCGCTCTCCGGTCAGGGGCACTATTAAGCGTTTGTTGTATAACACTATTGGTGGTGTGGTGCTTCCCGGGAAAGATATTTTAGAGATTATTCCTCTGGATGATACTTTGTTACTGGAAGCGAGGATTAAACCTCAGGATATTGCTTTCCTGTACCCGGATCAAAAGGCCTTTGTTAAATTTACTGCGTATGACTTTGTTGTTTATGGCGGACTAGAGGCCAAGGTAGAGCATATTGGGGCCGATACGGTGATGGATGAAAACGGTAACCCATTCTATATCGTACGGGTGCGTACAAATAAATCGGATTTGGGTGAAGGCAGGCCAATCATTCCAGGTATGGTGGCGACAGTAGATATTCTTAGCGGAAAGAAAACTGTTCTCACATATTTACTTAAACCAGTTTTACGCGCAAAAGATTATGCGTTGACCGAACGATGAATAATCCGATTTTTATAACCAAACACACAGCACTTCTTGAGAACTGGAAAACTGCTTTTCCTGGAGCCAGGCACGCCTGTGGATTACCGGATACGTTTGATATATTTTCAACTGATCCAATCTTTGTTGATTTTACATCGCTTACCGTGCCTGAAAAATCTTCCTGGCTAGCATGCGCAATTTCAACCAAGCGTAAAGTCGTAGTGTTAAGCCCCACACCCAGCGATATTGAGGCTGTGCAGGTTATAAAAGCGGGTGCGGTTGGATATGCCCACAGCTATATGGTGCCCGGTAAACTGAAACAGATAATTTCAGTGATTCAGGGAGGGAGCTTGTGGCTGGGCAGCCAGCTTATTCGAAAAATTCTACAAGCGGTTGATCGCACGGTCCCTATGAACGATTCACCCTCCATCGGCAATGAAACCAAGATGGTGGATGACACACGTGTATTGCAATCCCGTTATAAGGATCTCAGTGAGCGAGAAGCTGAGGTTTGCCGTTTAGTGGCAAAAGGATCAACCAACCAGGAGATTGCCGAGGGACTGGGTATCAAGGAGAGAACGGTCAAAGCACATGTTACATCGAGCTTTAAAAAACTCAATGTAAGAAATCGAGTCGAATTAGCCCTTCTTTTACACAACATTTCCGTAAAGCGAGAACAAAGCGGAAATTCTTCCGGCAAACATGCCCTTTAGTACAATACGTTTTTGTACTTCTACACTATATTTCATCTAACGAATTTTAATTTTTGCTTGTATTTCCAGAGGTTAGGCAATGATTCCAATTGCAACAGTAGATTCAATTCAAGGTAAAGCGTACGCAGTCGGTGAAGATGGCAAAATGCGTGAGCTTTCAGTGGGCGACGTTATTTTTGAAGGTGAGATTATTGTCACCAGTGCTAACGGCCACGTCGAACTACTTATGGCAGACGGTCGAGTGCAGATGGTGGAAGCTAATTCAGAGTTGGCTTTAACACAGGATCTTCTTGATCGAGATTTTGGCGATTCATCAAACGAAGCGCTTGCTGAGGAAGAGGTTAACGCAGTACTGGAAGCCCTGGAAAGTGGGGAGGACCTTGATACGGTTTTGCAAGCTCCAGCAGCGGGTGGTGCCACAGCAGATGATGGGCACAGTTTTGTGCGCCTGGCGAGAATTCTTGAAGAATTGCCAGAATTGCAGCTGAATTCTACGGCTAGTGAAAGCCCATTCATCACCGATTTAGACCCCAATACGGCTCAGGATAGCGAATTTGCCGGTGCGGTGAATCTAACGCTTACTGCAACACCTTCTATTTCTGAAGGCGACACAATTATTTATACCGTGGAGCTGGATTCACCCGCGAATACCGATCTTCTCGTTAACCTAAGTAATGGGCAGAGTGTGGTAATTCCTGCAGGTCAAACTTCGGCGTCCGTAGAATTGCAGACGACGGATGACGCCCAAGTGGGTGGGAAAACACTGCAAAATGCGATTGAAAGTACCTCCGGTGGTAATTTTTCTACCTTGCTTGTCGATAATACCCCGGTTCAAACCAATATAGCGGACTCACTGACGACAACTGAACTGAGTTTGAGTGCCAGTGATACGGTGGTTGAAGGTGAAAGTCTTACCGTTACGGCAAATCTAAGTCACCCACCAAGTTCACCCGTTAGTGTCGAATTAAGTAATGGAATGCGTATTACGATTCCTGCAGGTGAAACTTCAGCTTCAATTGAGATTCCCACCAGCTCAGATATTTATGCGAATAACGAGCCTATTGAAATTTCTGTAGTTGGAGCCAGCGGCGGCGGATTCGAACAGTTGGATTCAAGTGGTGCATCTGTCTCTACCGAAATTATCGATCAAGCGGATACCACTAATCTCTCATTTTCCGCCACACCTTCTGTGGTTGAAGGCGGTGAAATTGTTTACACCGCAACGCTGGATAATCCTGCCGGCAGTGGGATGACGATCGTCCTTAGTAATGGGTTGCTGATTAGTATTCCCGAAGGTGAAACCAGCGGTAGTGTACCTGCCATTGCTCCGGATGATGCAATTCGGGGTGGTAGTACTATCTCCGTGAATATAGAAAATGTTCTTGGTGGCAATTTCGAAAACCTTGTGGTGGATACAAATCCGGTTACCGTTGCTGTTGCCGATGATATTGATACTACAACTGTTAACTTAAGCGCGACAGGTAGTGTAAAAGAAGGCGGTATCATTACTTATACTGCAAGTGTGGATAATGCCGCAGGCACGGATCTGACTGTTAATCTGGATAACGGTCAGATTATTGTAATCGCTGCTGGAAGCAAAACAGGATCAGTTAACGTAGCTGCACCTAACGATGCATATATTGGAAGCGAACCGGTAACTGCCACTATTGAAAGTGTTTCTGGTGGGAACTTCGAAAATCTTGTAATTGATTCATCACCGGTTGTCACTGAGGTTTTGGATAATGCCGATCCCACTTCTTTGACTCTTACCGCCAGTCCAAATGTAGTAGAGGGCGGTTCTATAACTTACACCGCTAGCTTGGAACGAGAAGCGCAGTCTGAAGTGCGTGTAGTTCTTGATAATGGTCAGACCATTGTCATTGCGGCTGGTGAAAAAGCAGGGACTATTGAAGTTGCAGCACCTGATGATGCTTACGTCGGAGGCGGACAGGTTTCCGTAGCAATTGAAAGTGCAATTGGCGGCAATTTTGAAAATTTAGTCGTTGATACTTCTCTTACGACAACACAAATAAGCGACGATGTAGACACTACTTCCATAAAATTATCGGCAGATAGTAGCGTTGTTGAAGGCGGTACTATCACTTACACCGCGACTTTGGAACGTGAAGCACAGACCGAAGTTCGAGTTGTGTTGGATAACGGACAAACAATTGTTATTGCTGCCGGTGAAATTTCTGGGACGGCAGAGGTTACCGCAACCGATGACTTCTACGTGGGTGGTAGCACAGTTACCGCTGCAATAGAGAGTGCTGCTGGTGGTAATTTTGAAAGTTTAGTTGTTGATTCAACTCCGGTTAATACACAAGTAACAGATGATGCTGATGTAACTTCTGTATCTTTGAGTGCAGACGATACTGTTGTTGAAGGTGGAGTGATTACCTATACCGCAACACTGGAACGCGAAGCACAATCAGAAGTTCGCGTTGTACTCGACAACGGTCAAACGATTGTGATCGCTGCGGGCGAAACAGCGGGCACTGTTGAATTCACTCCAGACGATGATTATTACGCTGGTGATCGTACGGTCACGGCTTCCATCGAAAGCGCGTCGGGCGGCAACTTCGAAAACCTAGTGGTTGATACGACAGAAGCCAGTACAACGGTTACAGATGATGCTGATGCAACGTCGGTGTCTCTGAGTGCAGACGATACGGTTGTTGAAGGTGGGGTTATCACTTATACAGCAACACTGGAACGTGAAGCACAATCAGAAGTTCGTGTTGTTCTAGATAACGGTCAAACTATTGTTATTGCCGTTGGCGAAACAACGGGCACTGTTGAGTTCACTCCAGATGATGATTATTACGCTGGAGATCGAACTGTAACTGCATCTATCGAAAGCGCCACTGGCGGCAACTTCGAAAACTTAGTTGTGGATTCAACCGAAGCCAGCACGACTGTTACTGACGATGCAGATGCAACATCGGTATCTTTGAGCGCTGATGATACCGTCGTAGAAGGTGGAGTAATTACTTATACAGCCACTTTAGAGCGCGAAGCACAATCTGAAGTGCGTGTTGTTCTTGATAATGGTCAAACCATTGTGATCGCTGCGGGTGAAACAACGGGCACTGTTGAATTCGTTCCAGACGATGATTACTACGCTGGTGACCGAACTGTTACAGCCTCAATCGAAAGTGCTACAGGCGGCAACTTCGAAAACTTAGTGGTGGATTCAACAGAAGCGAGTACTACAGTTACTGATGATGCTGATGCGACGACTGTAAGCTTATCTGCAGATGATTCGGTAGTTGAGGGCGGGGTAATTACTTATACAGCCACTTTGGAACGCGAAGCGCAATCAGAAGTACGTGTTGTGCTCGACAACGGGCAAACTATTGTTATCGCTTCGGGTGAAACAGCCGGTACTGTTGAATTCACTCCAGATGATGATTATTACGCTGGTGACCGAACTGTTACAGCCTCAATCGAAAGTGCCGCTGGTGGAAACTTCGAAAACTTAGTTGTTGACTCAACAGAAGCAAGTACAACTGTAACAGATGATGCAGATACAACTTCTGTTTCATTAAGTGCCGACGATACGGTTGTAGAGGGTGGAGTTATCACCTATACCGCAACCCTGGAACGCGAAGCACAATCAGAAGTACGCGTGGTTCTCGATAACGGGCAAGCCATTGTGATCGCTGCGGGTGAATCAACTGGTAGTGTTGAATTCACTCCAGATGACGACTATTACGCTGGTGATCGTACGATTACGGCTTCCATCGAAAGCGCGTCGGGCGGCAACTTTGAAAACTTAGTTGTGGATTCGACAGAAGCCAGTACAACGGTTACAGATGATGCTGATGCTACAACTGTAAGCTTATCTGCCGATGATTCGGTAGTTGAGGGCGGCGTAATTACTTATACCGCAACGTTGGAGCGTGAGGCGCAATCTGAAGTCCGCGTGGTTCTCGATAATGGTCAAACCATTGTGATCGCTGCGGGTGAAACAACTGGTACTGTTGAATTCACTCCAGATGACGATTACTACGCTGGTGACCGTACGGTAACTGCCTCTATCGAAAGTGCCACTGGCGGAAACTTCGAAAACTTGGTGGTTGACTCAACTGAAGCCAGCACGACTGTAGCTGATGATGCTGATGCGACGACTGTAAGTTTATCTGCAGTTGACACTGTAGTTGAGGGTGGAGTCATCACCTATACCGCAACCCTGGAACGAGAAGCGCAATCAGAAGTGCGTGTTGTTCTCGATAATGGCCAAACCATTGTGATCGCTGCAGGCGAAACAACTGGTACTGTTGAATTTGCTCCTGATGACGACTATTACGCTGGCGATCGTACTGTAACTGCATCTATTGAAAGCGCAACTGGTGGTAACTTCGAAAACTTAGTGGTTGACTCAACTGAGGCCAGTACAACAGTTACCGATGATACCGATGCAACTTCTGTTTCATTAAGTGCTGACGATACTGTTGTTGAAGGTGGGGTTATCACTTATACCGCAACACTGGAGCGCGAAGCACAATCAGAAGTTCGCGTTGTACTCGACAACGGTCAAACCATTGTTATTGCTGCGGGTGAAAAAGTTGGAACAGTAGAGTTCGCTCCAGATGACGATTACTACGCTGGTGACCGTACGGTTACTACATCTATCGAAAGTGCTACTGGCGGAAGCTTCGAAAACTTAGTTGTGGATTCAACAGAAGCCAGCACGACTGTAACTGACGATGCTGATACAACGTCGGTATCTCTGAGTGCGGATGATACGGTTATAGAAGGTGGCGTAATTACTTATACAGCCACTTTAGAGCGCGAAGCGCAATCAGAAGTACGTGTTGTACTCGATAACGGCCAAACTATTGTGATCGCTACGGGCGAAACAGCCGGTACTGTTGAATTCACTCCAGATGATGATTATTACGCTGGTGATCGTACTGTAACTGCATCTATCGAAAGTGCTACAGGCGGCAACTTCGAAAACTTAGTGGTGGATTCAACAGAAGCGAGTACTACAGTTACTGATGATGCTGATGCGACGACTGTAAGCTTATCTGCAGATGATTCGGTAGTTGAGGGCGGGGTAATTACTTATACAGCCACTTTGGAACGCGAAGCGCAATCAGAAGTACGTGTTGTGCTCGACAACGGGCAAACTATTGTTATCGCTTCGGGTGAAACAGCCGGTACTGTTGAATTCACTCCAGATGATGATTATTACGCTGGTGACCGAACTGTTACAGCCTCAATCGAAAGTGCCACTGGTGGAAACTTCGAAAACTTAGTTGTTGATTCAACTGAA
>CABFPG010000010.1 GCA_902141825.1 Thalassocella blandensis | reverse complement strand
ACCAATAACCTGTCACTTCACCAACCCACAAGCGCCCACACGCATTGCTTGATCAACTTGTTAAAGATCTAAAGAACAGCCGCTTCGGGGCTTTCTTTGTTTCAGTTAAGGGCTTCTCCCTAACCGAGGCGCGCATTATACGCTGCTCCATCTCCTTGGCAAGTGTTTTTTTAACTTTTTTTGCTTTGCTTGTCGTAACTAAACCACCCAAGAAAACAACCATCAAAAACACACTTTATTCTTTAAAAATCAACTCTAAATGATTGATTCCTAAAGAATTCTCTCAACAACCTCAATCGCGTTGAGTGCTGAAGAGGCGCGCATATTACGGATGCGCCCCGCATCGGTCAACCACTTTTTTCATTTTTTTTAACATTATCTTCCAGCACACTTTCAACCGCAGAATCTTCAGCCAAATCGGATTGAACAGAAGATCCTTCGGTGCGCGTCAAACCAAATTTTTTTCGCAAATGCCATAGCCACATTACGGGGCCTGACAGGGCATAAATAAACGCAAGCGCAAACAAAACAATCGGAGGATCAATAATCACTGCAATAAACACCATCAGCGTAAGCAGCATGGCAACAAAAGGAACCCTTCTGTTTTTATCCAAACCCTTGAAACTCTGGTATTTCACGTTTGAAACCATCATCAGGCCGACAAAAGTGACCAAAATTGCGGCAATAACTGAGATTTCGGTAGTTAACTCCATCTCACTGCCCAGCCACACGCCGGAGGCAACCAGTGTTGCGGCTGGAGGGCTTGCAAGCCCAGTAAAGTAACTGCTGTCCGTCTCGCCAACCTGAGTATTGAAGCGCGCCAAACGCAACGCTGCACAAGCAGCAAACACAAAGGCCGCAGCCATCCCAAACTTGCCAAGAGGCTGCAAAGCCCAGCTATATGTCACTATTGCAGGTGCAAGCCCAAAAGAAACCATGTCCGACAAACTGTCGTACTCAGTACCAAATCTACTTTGGGTGTTGGTCATTCTCGCAACGCGCCCATCAAACCCATCCAGAATCTGTGCCGCAAAAATGGCCAGCGCTGCATTTGCAAAGTTGCCATTCATGGCATTAACGATGGCAAAAAAACCACCAAACAGAGCGCCTGTTGTAAAAAGGTTTGGCAACAGATAAACCCCTTTACGTGTAACTTTTTTTCCGTTTTCTGACACTTCTTCAAAATGCTCATCCACGGGAAGACCTTCAGGCACTTCCAGCGCAATTTCCTCACCCGAAGAACTTTCTTTATCTGGAGCTTCATTCGTTTTTCTTGTTGCCATCATTTGCCTCGCTGACAAAATCAATCATTTAAAAAATTAAAGACGCATTACAAAAAACGCGGCAAATGCCGCGCTTTTTTGATATTAATAAAACCTACTATTAGTTCTTGGTTTTATCAATGATTTTATTGGACTCAATCCAAGGCATCATCGCGCGAAGTTTTTCACCAACAACTTCAATTGGATGCGCCGCATTGTTGCGACGCCATGCTGTCATTGATGGATAATTAGCCTGCCCCTCAAGAATAAACTTCTTAGCGTATTCACCCTCTTGGATATCCTTCAAGGCTTGGCGCATTGCTTTGCGGGACTCTTCGTTAATGACGCGAGGTCCGGTTACATACTCACCATACTCTGCGTTATTGGAGATGGAGTAATTCATGTTAGCAATACCACCTTCGTACATTAAATCCACGATAAGTTTCAATTCATGCAAACATTCGAAGTACGCCATTTCTGGCGCATATCCAGCTTCGGTCAAAGTCTCGAAGCCCATTTTAACCAGCTCTACAGCGCCACCACAAAGAACTGCCTGCTCACCAAACAAGTCTGTTTCTGTTTCATCTTTGAAAGTGGTTTCGATAATCCCTGTACGGCCACCACCAACAGCAGAAGCATAGGAAAGCGCAACTTCTTTAGCCTTACCGGAAGCATCCTGATGAATAGCTACCAAATCAGGGATGCCACCACCTTTTACAAATTCGGAACGAACCGTATGACCAGGTGCTTTAGGTGCAACCATTATGACATCCAGATCCGCACGAGGAACAACCTGATTGTAATGGATAGCGAACCCATGAGCGAACGCCAGCGTAGCGCCCTGCTTCAGATTTGGTTCAATTTCATTTTTATATAACTGAGATTGAAACTCGTCGGGAGTCAAAATCATGATAACGTCAGCCGCAGCAACGGCTTCCGCAACAGTTTTTACGCTCAAACCTGCAGCTTCAGCTTTTTTTGCTGAACCAGAACCGGCACGTAAACCTACCGTGACATCGACACCCGAATCTTTCAAGTTGTTTGCATGTGCATGACCTTGTGATCCATAACCAATAACTGCAACTTTTTTACCTTGTATTATTGATAAGTCGCAATCTTTGTCGTAATAAACTTGCATTGTTTTATCCTGTCTTTCGTTAGTTACTGTATTAAATTTTTTAGTGGTATAAATTTTTAAAGGCTCAACACCTTTTCACCGCGCCCGATTCCGGAAACGCCAGTCCTGACCACTTCAATGATGGATGCCTCTCCGACAGCCTGAAAAAAAGCATCGAGCTTGTCACTGGCGCCAGTCACTTGAATGGTATATACCGATGCAGTTACATCTACAATCTGACCGCGGAAAATATCGACACAGCGCTTAATTTCGGCTCTCTGCGCTCCCGAGGCACGAACCTTTATCAACATCAGCTCGCGCTCAATGTGTGCACCTTCGGTTAAATCCACGAGCTTCACAACATCAACCAAGCGATTTAAATGCTTGGTAATCTGTTCAATTTTATGATCATCGCCGATAGTTGTCAGCGTCAGACGCGACAATGTTGAGTCTTCTGTTGGCGCTACCGTGAGGGACTCAATATTGTACCCACGCTGTGAAAACAGCCCTACCACTCGGGATAATGCCCCTGGCTCGTTCTCCATTAGCAAAGAAATTATACGTCTTCTCATTTACGTTCTCTCCGTTTTGCTCAACCACATATCACGCATGGAGCCATTCGGTGGCGGCACCTGCATAGGATAAACGTGCTCTTTCGGATCGACATAAATATCCATGAAAACGGTTTTGTCTTTCATTGCAAAACACTCTTCGAGTTTTGCCTTGAGTTCATCCCGCTTTGTTACTTTCATCCCTACGTGACCATAGGCTTCCATTAGTTTGATAAAGTCAGGTAGCGATTCTTCATAGAGGCTTTCTGAATGACGCCCGCCATACTGCATGTCCTGCCACTGCTTCACCATCCCCAGCGCCTGATTGTTAATGCAAATAATCTTGACCGGTAAGTGATACTGCGTACAGGTAGAAAGCTCTTGTATACACATTTGAATACTGCCTTCACCGGTCACACAAACGACTTGCGCATCCCGATGCGCCATTTGCACGCCCATAGCGGCAGGCAAACCAAAGCCCATCGTCCCTAGACCGCCAGAGTTTATCCAGCGGCGAGGCTTGTCAAACAAGTAGTATTGCGCACTGAACATCTGGTGCTGCCCAACGTCTGAACACACATAGGCATCGCCATTTGTCACTTCAAACAAGACTTTCACCACTTCTTGCGGCTTGATCATGTCTTCTGCCACAAAATTGGGCTTACGAATGATACTGTAGCGGTCGCGCCATTGATCGATTTGCTTCCACCAATCTTTGATTGCTCCAGCATCCGGACGCTCATCGCCTCCTTTCACCAAGCCGAGCATATCATCCAGCACACTCTCTACCGATCCTACAATGGGCACATCAGCTGAAATTGTTTTGGAAATGGAGGCTGGATCAATATCAATGTGAATGATTTTAGCCGCCGGACAAAACTTACTTGGCGTATTGGTCACACGATCATCAAAACGCGCTCCCACAGCCAAAATAACATCCGCGTGATGCATTGCCGTATTCGCTTCGACCGTACCGTGCATCCCCAACATCCCGAGAAATTGTCGGTCAGTTCCAGGATAAGCTCCAAGCCCCATCAGCGTATTGGTCACTGGAAAATCCAGAATCTGAGCCAGCTCAGTTAGTTGAGATGAAGCATTCCCCTGCACTACGCCACCGCCTGCATAAATAACTGGACGTCTTGCGCTCATCAATAACTGGACAGCTTTTTTAATCTGACCAGCATGACCTTTCGCCGCTGGAGTGTATGAGCGAATTTTAATTTTACTCGGATATTCGTAGTCAAACTTGTCGACAGGGTTGGTGACATCTTTAGGAATATCAATTACTACAGGCCCAGGACGCCCCGTTGAAGCGATATAAAAGGCTTTTTTCACAATGGACGGAATATCGCGCTGATCTTTTACTAAAAAGCTGTGTTTGACTATCGGCCGGGAAATCCCAACCATATCGGTTTCCTGAAATGCGTCTTCACCAATTTTATCGGACACCACCTGCCCAGAAATAACGACCATTGGAATTGAGTCCATATATGCCGTTGCGATTCCCGTTATCGCATTGGTTGCTCCAGGCCCAGAAGTGACCAGCACCACACCGGTTTTTCCCGTTGACCGCGCATAACCATCTGCAGCATGCGTTGCCGCCTGTTCATGTCGCACCAAAATGTGTTTTACGCGATCCTGACGAAATATCGCGTCATAGATATGAAGAGCCGCGCCGCCGGGGTATCCGAATACAGTTTCTACCCCTTCGTCCGCCAAAGCTCTTATTAGCATGTCTCCACCGGAGAGCTTTTCCACACTAGAGTCCTCTATTTTAATTTATGTTCTCTAATAAAAAGCACGTACCGCCCCTTGCGATAAACAATTGGCGACACAATGACTAATTAAGTTTCATTGATTTTTCCCGGATTAAAGGCGTTGGATGTATAGCCTCCGGTAGAACGTTCGGTTTCACGCCCTAGTTAAGTTGATGGACAGGCTGGCGGTTGGCCACCTGGCAAGAGTTCTGGCAGGGTTTACTAGCGCTCTCTTGACCCCATCTCGTGACAGGGGCAATTGTCGCTAAATTAGCCACAAAGTCAAGGCTAATACGCCGCAATGCAGCGATTTAGCTGAAGTCTCACGCCGAACATCGGTTTTATGGGCTAGCTCATACTTCGACACCAAATATTGTATATACTTTAGCGAGAACAAATGACTTGTCGAAGAGTCGAAGACTGATCATTGAGTGTGTATTTTATACACTTCAAACTTGGTGATTAGAATGTTATTAGGTGAGAAATACTTACTTCCCAGGGGACAAAGATGAATAAAGTGTCAAAGCTCATTGGTATCATGTTAGTTGTTTTTCCAATTGGCATGGCGACATCCATCAGTTACGCCGAAAACTACTATCGCTGGAAAGACGCAAACGGCCAGATTCACTACGGCTCACGCCCTCCCGTTGGCGTTGAGGCTGAAAAGGTGAAAACTTATGGGGGACGATCTTCAGCAACAGAAACAAACAGTAGCGCAGAAACTTCTGAAAATCCGGATGAAACCGGAGGATCAGCGGATGTAGACACTCAAAAAATAGCCGCCGAACAGAAAAAGCAGTGTGATCAGGAAAGACAAAGGTTGGCCACCCTGAAATCGACAAGCCGAATTCGGATGAAAGACAACGACGGAAAAACTCGCTACCTTAATGCGGATGAGGTATCAAATGAAATTTCCATGTCTCAAGAGTTTCTCAACGACGCGTGCAAACAGTACTAACTCTTTAATGTGGCACAGCTTTGGGTTTAGCTGCGCCACATTCAATCCAAGCCCTTTCTCAAGCCCACCATCCTCAGCCCCTCCTTCAGTCGCATCCCCAGAGACATCAATCTCCCGGCTATTTCAGCTCAGTAAAGATCTCGAAGAATGACTGTTCAATTTGGGCACTGTGCGATTAACTCAGCTGAGATTGCGATGAAAACACCACATTTCCATTATTCAACTGTGAGTAGATTGTATCTCCGGGCAGAAACTTTCCAGCTAACAGTTCTTGCGCTAATGGATTTTCAATGACTTGTTGAATTTCACGTTTTAGCGGACGCGCACCATAAACAGGATCAAACCCGGCATCGGCAAGCTTATCCATCACCTCATCACTCAACTGTAAATCCAGGTCTCGCTCAGCAAGACGCTTTCGCAAAATATCCAGCTGAATGGATGCAATACCTCGAATTTGATCTTTTGCCAAAGGATGGAACACGACCACTTCATCAATACGATTTATAAACTCCGGCCTGAAGTGCCCGGATACCACTTCCATTACCGCTTCTTTCATTGCATCGTAACGGTGCTCGTTGACATCACTTTCGTTACTGTCACTATCGAAACTAATACTGTCAAAGGCTCTATTCTGCGCGATTTCCTGAATCGCACTCGACCCTAAATTGGAGGTCATTACCACGACTGTATTTTTAAAATCAACTGTGCGCCCCTGACCATCCGTAAGGCGACCATCCTCTAATACTTGAAGCAGAATATTGAATACATCGGGGTGCGCCTTTTCTATTTCATCCAGCAGCAACAGCGAATAAGGTTTGCGTCGAACGGCCTCTGTTAAATACCCGCCCTCTTCATAGCCGACATAACCAGGAGGCGCACCAATTAGGCGAGCCACCGAGTGTTTTTCCATAAACTCCGACATATCGATACGCACCATTGCGTCCTGACTATCAAACAAAAACTCCGACAATGATTTACATAATTCAGTTTTCCCAACACCCGTCGGCCCTAAAAACAGAAAAGATCCATTGGGTCGATTCGGGTCGGACAAACCGGCACGTGAGCGTCTGACGGCGTTCGCCACAGCAATAACCGCCTCATTCTGCCCGATAACTCTTTTATGCAGTGCATCTTCCATTCGCAACAACTTGTCTTTCTCACCCTCAAGCATCTTAGTCATGGGAATGCCAGTCCACTTCGAGACGACCTCGGCGATCTCTTCCTCCGACACTTTATTCCGCAACAATTTCATTTCATGCATTTCTGCCTGACTGGCTAAATCCAATTGTTTTTCCAACTCGGGAATGATGCCGTACTGCAGCTCAGACATTCTTCCCAGATCACCGGCTCGACGTGCCGCATCCAAGTCCAGACGCGCCTGTTCCAGGTTACTTTTAATTTCCTGAGAGCCTTGCAAAGCAATTTTTTCTGCCCGCCATATTTCTTCAAGGTCAGCATATTGTTTTTCGGCAATATCTATTTGCTCAGCGATTTTCCGCAAACGCTCCCTTGATGCATCATCGTCATCTTTTTTGATGGCTTCGCATTCAATTTTTAATTGAATTAAACGACGCTCCAACCGGTCCATTTCTTCTGGCTTGGAATCAATTTCCATTCGAATTCTACTGGCCGCCTCATCGATAAGATCAATGGCTTTGTCCGGCAATTGACGATCTGTAATATACCGCTGAGACAATTTTGCTGCCGCAATAATCGCAGAGTCTGAGATGTCCACCCCGTGGTGAACTTCATACCGTTCTTTTAATCCACGCAAAATTGCAATGGTGTCTTCTTCATTCGGCTCATCCACAATAACTTTTTGAAATCGGCGCTCAAGTGCGGCATCTTTTTCAATAAATTTACGATATTCATCCAAAGTGGTTGCGCCAACGCAGTGCAATTCGCCACGTGCCAACGCGGGTTTTAACATGTTCCCAGCGTCCATCGCACCTTCTGCTTTACCAGCGCCAACCATGGTATGCAGCTCATCAACGAACAGAATAATTCGACCTTCCTGCTTGCTTAGTTCATTTAATACAGACTTCAACCGCTCTTCGAATTCCCCTCGAAATTTCGCGCCTGCAAGTAAAGACCCCAAATCCAAAGACAATAGGCGTTTGTTTTTAAGGCCCTCTGGCACTTCCCCATTAACGATCCGCTGCGCCAGCCCCTCTACGATGGCGGTTTTACCCACACCGGGTTCGCCTATCAGCACTGGATTATTTTTCGTGCGTCGCTGCAGCACCTGAACAGTCCTGCGAATTTCATCATCGCGACCGATCACGGGGTCCAGCTTGCCTGCTTCCGCTCTCGCTGTTAAATCTATCGTAAACTTTTCCAAAGCCTGGCGATTTCCCTCTGCTTCCGGGTCATCTACGGTTTCGCCGCCACGAACATTTTGTATGGTTTGTTCCAACCGCTTGATGTCACCAAAATTATTCAGCAGCTTACCAACACTGTTGCTCTTATCTTTCATTGCTGCAACAAGTAAGCTCTCACTCGAGATAAACTTGTCTCCCGAGTTTTGAGCATGCTTGTCTGCGAGATTCAACAACCGCCCCGTTTCCGGCGACATATGCACATCACCTGTGGGGTTTTGAATTTTTGGAAGATTTTCCAGGGCTTTAGTAATTTCATTGCGCAAGCCAGCCACATTAAATCCGGCGTTGACCAATAACGGGCGCACTGAACCACCCTGCTGATCCAGCATGGCCGATATAACATGGATAGGCTCCAATTGATTGTGGTCTCTACCCACTGCTATAGACTGGGCATCAGATAATGCAATTTGCAATTGATTGGTGAAGCGATCTATACGCATGGAAACTCCTTCATCAACAGCGATACGGCTGCGCGTTTGTTTGTTCGATATTTGGAAAATATGGGTAGGTGAATCAAAAACAAGAGCTTGAATTTCCAAGTTTTGTCCTGGAAGTAAAAATATTGCGATGGATCAAGAAAAACGTCGTATATTAGGCGCCAATACGGGATATTACTGTCGAAGAGACTATACTAAGCCGGGCAGATTTAACGCCGCTGGACTACCGTTTACGGGGCAATTAAAGTACATTTCCCGTCTGGTTTTTTCTGTTTAAATGTAATTAAATGCTTTAACAAAACTCTAGCGATTGCCCAGCCGCTCTGGACGTTCGTCCATTCTAATTTTGCTTACTAAACCCCTTCCCTGAAACTCGTCACTGGTATTATTGACCTGAAGGCAATGGCGGTCTACATCATTTCACTTAGCGAGCGTCTTACTTGCTCAACCAGATCAAACTTGCCATGCGTCCGCATTGACCATGCCGACGATAAGAAAAAAAGCGGTGGTCTTGAGTGTATGTGCAATATTCACCACCCTCAATAAATTTAACGCCGGCTCCATGCAGCTCAAATCTTGCCAATTTGTATAAGTCGGCCAAGTATTTATTATTGCCGATTGCACGAAATGCTTCCCTTACCGGTTCAACAAATTTACGCTGCTTCTGTGCTACCAGAAACTCCATTAAGACGTCCTGACCAACTTCAAATTTGTTCGGGCCAATTGCAGGCCCCAAATACGCATGCACTTCATCATTTGCATCAAACTTTTCCAGCGCCTGAGAAATGATACCTGCTGCTAACCCCCTCCAGCCAGCATGCACTGCGGCCACCTGCGTTCCCTTTGCATTCCATAACAATACCGGCAGACAATCTGCGGTTAATACAGCGCACACTACATTTGCCTCTCGCGAAAAAGCACCGTCTGCACGATATTCAGCCTTATCACCACTCGATCGATACACCAGCCGGTTGCCATGGACCTGGTTGAGCCAAGAAACGTCCACGCCAATACTTTCTTTTAGCTGCTCCCGGTTTTTTTTCACCGCCATTGGATCATCGTTCACATGAGCGGCCAAATTGAAACCTTTGTACACCCCCTGACTGGCCCCGCCGATACGCGTGGTAAAGCAAAGTTTTACATTGGCTGGTTTGGCGACTGAAGGAAAAATTAAAGATTGCGTCATAATGCGTATTTATCTCAACCTAGCCAAATAACTGCTGCTGTAAATCAAGCAAATCGTCGGGTAAAGGTGCTTCAAAAGTCATATCGTTTTTCGTTCGCGGATGGACCAAGCCTAACTTTCTGGCATGCAAAGCCTGCCGAGGAAAAGAAGCGGCCCACTCTAATTCAGGAAAGTGTTTTACAGCTTTTTTGTTGAGCACTTTCCCATATACCTGATCACCAATAAGCGGATAACCAAGATGTGCCATGTGCACGCGAATTTGATGAGTTCGCCCGGTTTCCAGTTGCAACTTAATTGCGGCAACATGCTCATTCTTTGATAGTAAAGCATAGTGAGTCACTGCCGCTTTGCCACCATTATTTAACACTGCCATTTTAGTTCTAACAGTCGGGTGACGGCCTATTGCAGCATCCACCATGCCCGTTTTAGGGGGCACACCATGAACTATGGCAAAATATTCTCGATAGACCGATTTTTCTTGTAATTGTGCAACCAATTTCGTTTGAGCTTCAATGGTTTTAGCTACCACCATGAGGCCAGAGGTGTCTTTATCCAGGCGATGTACAATACCGGCACGCGGCACCTCATGAATCATAGGGTAATGGAACAATAGCGCATTCAGGACGGTGCCACTCCAGTTTCCAGCGGCAGGATGCACCACAAGCCCTACCGGTTTATTAATAACGATAATGTCCTGATCTTCATAGACAATATCCAGGGAAATATTTTCCGCCTGCCACACATTCTCAGACTGCAAAATTGTATCCAGTATTAACCGTTCGCCGCCGATTAACTTGGCATTGGGCTTTGCTATACCACCATTCACCGTTAACTCGCCAAGCTTTATCCAAGCCTGGATGCGCGCGCGCGAATAATCCGGGAACAATTCAGCGGCAACCTGATCAAAACGTTTGCCAGAATATCGGGCATCGACTTGGGCATTGAGTTGTATTTGTGTGTTTTCGCTGGACTCTACTGACATTGTATTTCATGCAATTGCTGATTAAACTGTGGCACTTTTTGATGTTAGGTTCATTTTGGTTAATATCAGGCTCCATTTTTGCTGGAGCTTATATAGGGTGTAACATTTTAACAGGGTGGAAGTAAGGCTATTAGATCGGGCTTACTTTATATGCAGCATATGCAGCGTTTATGAGACCGGTACACCACCTCGTTTAAACAACTGCAAAAAACTATTGTATTTCAATAGCTTAGCACACCTAAACACACTGACTCGACTTACAGCTCCAGATTTTAATACGGGCGCCTTAGACGAGAAGAATAAGAAACATGAAATTCTAGCATGGCTGTGCTTCATTGTTCTTAGAATGAACACTATAAAATGTAAAAATCCTTTATCAATTTAAAAAGTTTCACGTTTGATGTGCAAAAAAGCACACCAAATACACTTAGAGTGTTAGTTATCTATGCGTTTTATGAAATATTTAGTAGTAGTTTTGTGCATCTCTGTCCTGGCGAGCTGCGGCAGCAAACCAGAGAAAGAAAATGAAGGCGTCTCCGAGCAAACGTTATATGAACGAGCTCAACGCTATTTAAAGGCCTCTAACTGGAGTTCCTCCATTCAAGTACTGCAGTTGATCGAGGAAAATTTTCCATTCGGAACCTATGCAGAAAACGCCCAGCTGGAGTTATGCTATGCCTACTTCCGTTCGGGCGAATACGAACTTTCTATTGCCTCGTCCGATCGGTTTATTCGCCTGCACCCACAACATCGAGACGTCGATTACGCGTATTATATGCGTGGCGTTGCCAGTTTCTATAAAGACTCAGCGATAACCACCGCTCTGATCAGCGACATCAGTCAACGCGACTCAGGCTCTGCAAAAGACTCGTTTAATTATTTTTCTCAACTGCTCACGAGATTCCCTGAAAGTCAGTACGCACTCGACGCACAACGCCGAATGATCTATCTGCGTAACATTCTCGCCCGCCACGAAATTCATGTAGCCAACTATTACTTCAAACGCGGTGCATACGTTGCTGCAGCGAATCGTGGGCGCTTTGTAGTTGAAAACATGCAAGGTACTCCGGCAGTTCCCGATGGTTTAGCGGTGATGGCCCAAGCATACCATTTACTCGGCATGCAAAATCTTGCCGATGATGCAGCAAAAATTCTGGTGTTAAATTACCCTCAACACCCCTCTGTGAAGAAGGGGCAATTTGAATACCAGAAAAACATCAATGAAAGCACGTCCTGGTTGAGCTATTTAACACTGGGGCTATTTGGCAAAAGGAAGTTTGTCAACTTTGATTCTCGTGACGTTTTTAATTCGCAGTATATGGATAATGATGTCCCGTCTCCGAACGAAGTTTAACGCTCATATCCGTTAAACCAATTGTTTGCTGCAGAAAATAGGAGATAGTTACTCTCCTATTTTCCACCCGTTCGTAATAGGATAACGTCGATCTCTGCCAAAGGCTTTTTCACTAATACGTATCCCTATTGGAGCCTGACGTCGCTTATATTCATTAATGTCCACCAGGCGAATCACTCTGCGTACAATGTCTGCATCATAACCCTGCGCAACTATCTCTGCATGACTGAAGTCTTGCTCCACATACAACTCCAGAATTGCATCCAGAGTGGGATAATCCGGCAGTGAATCCTCGTCTTTTTGATCCGGTGCAAGTTCTGCCGACGGTGGTCGTGTAATGACAGTTTCCGGGATTACTCTGGACAGCGTGTTACGGTATTTTGCCAACTCGAAGACCGTGGTTTTGGGAACATCCTTCAAAACGTCCAGTCCACCGGCCATGTCACCATATAACGTGGCGTACCCGACCGACATTTCGCTCTTATTACCCGTGGTAAGAACCAGATACCCCAGCTTGTTTGAAATTGCCATCAGCAAAACACCTCGGCTGCGGGCCTGAATATTTTCCTCTGTAGTATCCACCTTATGATTGGCGAACATTTCCGCTAGACTCGAGGTAAATGACTCGTAAATATTCTCAATACTGATCGTATGGTATGGCACACCAAGCCATATCGCTTCCTGCTCGGCATCCGTTTTACTCATTTCCGAGGTATAGCGAAATGGCATCATAACCGCTTGCACTCGCTCCGGTCCAAGCGCATCGACCGCGACTGCGAGCGTCAATGCCGAATCAATTCCTCCTGAAAGTCCGAGCACCACACCGTTAAATCCGTTTTTGTTCACGTAATCTTTAACCCCGAGAACTAGAGCCTGGTATATGGTGGCTAAGGGAGAATCAATGTCAGCAATTGCCGGCTGAGAGACAGGCTTTGCTACAAGCCGCTTTTGTTCAATCTCATAGGTCACGGCCTTTAGATCTGCTTCAAAAAGAGGGCTCCGAGCTACCATCACGCCCTGCGCATCCCAGGCCATTGATCCGCCATCAAAAACCAACTCATCTTGCCCGCCTACTTGATTAACATAGAGAATCGACGCATCAAGTTCCTGTGTTCGCTGCTGGATTAGTGTTTCGCGAATCGCTTGTTTATTCTGGTGATACGGTGAAGCATTTAGGTTTAACAGTAAATCGATGCCAGCCTTTTTCAATTCCCCTAAAGGCGCGCCCTCCCAGATATCTTCACAAATCGACATCCCAATGGTGACACCGCCAACCTGAAACGTTGGCATTTCACTACCCGGCACAAAATATCGTTTCTCGTCAAACACCTGGTAATTGGGCAGACAGTGTTTTGCATACTCACAAATAAGCGCCCCCTTATGGATAACTCCTGCCATATTGAACAAGCTAGGCCCATAGGGGTTTGGTGTCGCTTTTTTGGTATATCCAAAAACCAGGTAGCAATCCAGATTCGCCTCACACAACGCGCTGAGAGCGGCTGCGATACGCTTCTCTAGGCTGGGGCGAAGCAACAAGTCCTCCGGCGGGTAGCCTGTCAGGGTTAGCTCAGGAAAAACCACTACATCCGCGCCATACCGCGTTATCGCCTGCTTCGCTGAATTGAGGATTAAGTCTTTGTTGCCATCAATATCGCCAACCAATGGGTTGATTTGTGCCATTACTATATTCAAGGTTGACATAAATTGCCTATACTCCAATATCACCAAATACAAACGCGTATTTTCGACCAATAGCTACAAAATCGCAAAACAATCCTGAGCTTAAGTGATACGTCGTGTACCCAGACCAAGACTTGCACAAATTTCAAACATTCAAAATCTACCTTTACTATCGCATCCTGCTCGCCTGCGTGCTGTTTTCCGTACAAAGGTTAGATCTATTTGATAGTGACCTGGGAAATTTTTCACCTGCTTTATTTAGCTGGGCTTGCATGGCTTACGCAATACTCAGCATCGGCTCTCTCGCCTTTTTACGTCACAAAAACAGCTTCAATTCGCTTAATACGACTACCTTTTTGTTATTGTGCGACTTGATTGCCTTTACCTTGATTTTGCACTCCAGCGGTGGATTGCAAAGCGGATTGGGATATTTATTAATTATCAACGCCGCCATCGCGAGCATGTTCCTTCAAGGGCAGCTCGCCATTGGTTTTGCGGCCCTAATAACGCTGATGCTGATTGGCGAAACCATCTTTATCAATCAAAGTGAAAGCAAAGCGACTCTAACACAGTCCCTTTTTTCTGCAGGATTATTGGGTTTTCTGGTTTTTATCTCCTCGATAACCTTCTATTACCTGACAGAAAAAATTAAACGAAGCTCGCAAGAAGCGCTACGCCAGTCGCGATACGCAGAGCAGACACGCAAGCTTGCACAACATATTGTCACCCGTATGCAAACCGGCATTGTTGTCATTAATGAACACAACAGTATTGAGCTTATCAATGAATCAGCGATGCAAATGCTGGAGCTTCCCAATCAGAACTACGCAAGTAAATCGATTGAAGATATTTCTAATCTGCATGACACGATTATGGCATGGCGAAAAAACCCTGTGCACGGTTTACCCAAGTTTCACAAGTTGGCCACAGGTAACGAAATCCGCATCAACTTCGCCTCCCTGCAAAGTGATAACTCAAATCAAACCATTTTGTACCTTGAAGATTACCGAGCCATCATTCAGCAAGCACAACAACTAAAACTAGCCTCTCTAGGCCGCCTCACCGCGAGTATCGCTCACGAAATTCGCAATCCACTGGGGGCTATTTCTCATGCTGCACAATTGCTACGGGAATCGGAGGATCTGAAAGATTATGATTTACGGTTCGCAGAAATCATTCTGCAACATACAAGTCGAGTTAACCATATTATCGAAAACATTCTGACACTTTCTCGACGCAAAGAGCCCAACTCCCAATTGCTAAAGCTTGAAGAGTGGATACCAGAATTTATCGAAGAATACCGTCGCGGCAGGGATATTCACATCCATTATGAAACTATTAATGAGCACCCGCCTGTTAAAATGGACCCTAATCATTTACGACAGGTGCTCACCAATTTGTTTGACAATGGTTTACGCTACAGCAAAGCGTTGACTGGGGATGAAACTGTTACCGTTCAGTCTGGCCAAAATGTACATCGAGAAACCACTTTCATTCAGGTGATTGACAAAGGCCCTGGAGTTTCTCAAGATAAAGTGCAACATATATTCGAACCCTTCTTTACCACAGACGAAGAAGGTTCCGGGCTCGGCCTGTACATTTGTCGTGAACTTTGTGAAATTAACCAGGCGAATTTACAATACGAAAAGACAGAACAGCAAAATAGCTGCTTCAAAATAAGCTTTCCACACCACCAAAGAATGACATAAATTTATTATCTATGACTACGCGCGCTCTTATTATTGATGACGAACCAGACATTCGAGAACTCCTTTCCATTACGCTTAACCGAATGGATATAGAAGCCGAGGTTGCAGCCAATGTCGCCGAAGCCCGTGCCGCGCTGGAGAGCAAACAGTTCGAACTTTGCCTAACGGATATGAAACTACCGGATGGCAGCGGTTTAGACATTGTCAAATATATCCAAAAAAACAAACCTGAATTACCAGTCGCAGTCATTACCGCACACGGCAACATGGATACCGCCGTTCAGGCAATGAAAGCAGGTGCATTTGACTTTGTTAACAAGCCGATTGATATAAACGCGCTAAGGCGCTTGGTGAACACAGCCGTATCAGCGAGCCACATGAGCACAGCTTCCGATGACTTTTCAGAGATCATTGGCGACTCCCCACTCATTCATCAGCTAAAACAATCCATAAAAAAACTCGCACGCTCACAAGCTCCTGTCTATATCAGCGGAGAATCTGGAAGCGGAAAGGAATTAGTTGCCCGCTCAATACATAATCAAGGCCCACGAGCAAATAAGCCTTTTATTCCGGTGAACTGTGGTGCAATCCCGAAAGAGCTAATGGAAAGTGAATTTTTCGGGCATAAAAAAGGCTCTTTCACTGGGGCAAACCAGGACAAGCTCGGTTTATTTCAAGCGGCTGAAGGTGGCACATTATTTCTGGACGAGGTGGCCGACCTACCTCTGGACATGCAGGTAAAACTACTGCGAGCTATTCAGGAAAAGGCGATACGGCCGGTTGGTGCACACGGTGAAATATCAACAGATGTGAGAATACTTTCTGCCACGCACAAAGATTTAGAAAAGCTTGTTGAACAAGAAGATTTTCGTCAGGACTTATTTTATCGTTTGAATGTCATCCAATTAAAAGTACCGAGCCTGCGAGAAAGATACGAAGACATCCCCAAACTTGCACAACATCTTCTCGACAAACTGGATGAAGGTAATACAGGAACCAAAACGACGCTGTCCAAATCTGCCTTAGCAGAACTTTCTCGCTACGGCTTTCCTGGCAATATTCGAGAACTGGAAAACATACTCGAACGCGCTTACACCCTTTGTGACGACTACACCATTGAGGTGGGTGATTTACTGCTGTCTGCAGCTCAAAAAGTAGTGCAGAAAGAAAACCAGCAAATCAATTTCTACAATGCATGCTTAAAATACCCCTCTATTGATGATTATCTTGCAGAAGTTGAAAAAGAAATCCTGTCCGACGCGCTCGAACATGTTCGCTGGAATAAAACCCTGGCAGCCAAAAAACTGGGTATCAGTTTTCGTTCATTTCGATATCGCTTAAGTAAATTAGGCCTGGCAGACGAAAACGACGACTAACCCGTCAAAATTAAAACCGTCAGTAAAGCGGCGGTTTTTCAACGCTCAAATATATCTGCATCAACAACATCCAAAACTTTGACTGAATAAGTGAAATATGTCGCATATTTCTACTTATTTATGCATGCTTTATAGCCAAAGCAATGCGATTTGGTTAATATTAGTCCAGATACTGATAACCAAACCGCGCTGTAAAAGGGAATATATTATGTCAGCCAGAGCTTCAACAACCAAAGCTTCTTCGACCTCCCCCTATGCAATTTCATTTGGAAGTGGATTTACAGTCCTTGAACTACTCAGTACACTTGCAATCGCTTCGATCATTGCCAGCTTTGCTATTCCCAGCCTCAATTCATTTGCTGCAGCTAATCAAAAATCACAAACAACAACACAGATTATTTCACTGTTAAATGAAGCCCGAAAAAACGCCGTTAACCGCTCAACTAAAGTCGTGATTTGTCCTCTGGACGACTCGGCAAGCTGCTCAGAAGATTGGACTCGCCCTATATCAGTATTCGCCGATGACAATGGCAATCAGGCAATCGACTACAATGAAGATCTAATTAAATCAATAGAAACTCATGAACTCACCTCTCGTGTAACATGGCTCGCACACAACAATGCAGCTTACATTCAATTTGATGACAGCGGTGCTGCGGGAGAACAAAGTGGTCATTTGCTCCTATGTGCCGAAAACGCAGAAAATAACCAAGCTATTTTCGTTTCTGCAGCTGGGCGCACGCGTATTGCAAACAATGACGAGATACCAGAAAGCTGCTTATAAATAACGAATGTTCCATTTTCTAACGATTGAAAGACACCATGTAGGATATTTCCTACAAGTCACATAGACATTTGCCACTATACGATTTGATATAAGGACTTAAAATTATTCCCCTAAATGGAATTAGGAGAATATCTCGATGAAGGATTACGCTTCAGCTGATCAAGCGAGCCCAAATGGCTTTACACTTATCGACCTTATGATCGCCCTCTCCATTTTGATGCTAAGCATCAGTATTGGAGTCCCCTCACTCAACCAAAGCTTAAAAAGATCCGAAGCTCGTGCACTTCAAAGAACTGTGTCAAGCGCCCTGCAGTTTGGCAGGACTTACAGCTTAAATAGCGGCAAAATTACTACCGTCTGCGGGATCAATCAACATTATCAATGTGTGAGAAATGGTTTTAAAGAAATAGCCGCTTTTATCGATCACAACAAGAATGGCCAAATAGATCCGGACGAAAACCCACTACTCGTCAATGAGATTCAATATCAGGGTCAGCTAAAACTGGGGGCTTCCGGCAACAAAACCTTTATCAGTTTTGATTATCGCGGCTTTTCCAAACAAGCAGGGAGTTTTATCTACTGCGATCCGCAATACCCCGCATTGTCCGGCAGAGTGACTATAAGCTTGCCGGGTAGAATCTATATTGCTACTGACAGAGACAGTGATGGCATTGTTAAGCTGGTCAACGGTGGGAATATTGAGTGCTGATTACCAGCACTCATTGTTAAGTGAATTACTCTTATTGTAAGCGAGCTTTCTTCCTGCATTGTCGATAGTGAATGTTGCACAATCCTCATCCTTGTTTTGAGGGGAGGAGGCTGCCGGCACAGCCTGAATAACATAACAACGGTTAGTATCATTAGCTCCTTTACAAGCGTCAGGTCGAAATGTCCCATCCGCTTTGGAAAGCGCATAATATTTTTCAGAGGACAATGAATGCCAAACATTGTCAGCTGCAGTTGCGTATTTATTGTGCTGCAAAAAATATCGCTCTTGCAGGCCAGCGATACTGAGTAATGCCTCTTTGGCGTCTGTGCGTCTAGCCTTGAGAATGTGCTGCTGGTAACTAGGGTAAGCAATCGCAGCAAGTATAGACACGATAGCGACGACGATCATTAACTCAAGCAAAGTAAAGCCTTTATCTTTTTTTAGCATAATAATTTGGTCCAATTTTATAATTACCACGTAACAGGAATTTCACGCCAGCCAGAACGGCCAGTATTTAAGCAGCCTCCACCAATTGGTGTTTCCCCTGGCTCGCCCGTTGATCCACCGCCAATACCGGTGTAATCCTCAGAAACGCACTCAGAACCTCCACCACTAGAACTGCTTCCCGTACCACCACTACTTGTACCGCCACTACTAGCGCCACCACTGCTAGCACCACCACTACTTGCGCCACCACTGCTTGAGCCCGGGATGATATGAATATCACCAATCACTCCTGGCCCCAAGTCTAATACAGGTATAGAAGTATCACCGTCGCTCCCTAACGGCGCAAAGGGCGCTGGAATGCCGGCCTCAAAGTGAGGTGCAAATAAATAACTGCTACCCTCTGCCTCGCACAGCTCTCCAGTTCCTTTGTAGGCCCCAACAATTATTGAGGCTCCAGCAAGCGCAGGAGTTGTAATAGTTCTTAAGCGTGCTGAATCAACGGGAGGAATTGCCTCTCCAAAATAATCGTCTGGATCTTTATACTTAAAATACCACCCAGATTTTTTAGCAACCAGCCCCTTCAGACTTTCAAAAGTTTCAAAAGTATCCTGCGTTATGCCATCATCGGTTAACAGCTGTGGAGGAGACACTGAAAGGCCACTGTTTGTCAATCTACCATCTGATTTGGTTGTGATACTGGTAGTATTAACCAGTTTTGCATTTGCAATTGGATATTCTACTGCAGCTACACCAGGATCTTTGATTCCGTAAAAATATTGCTGCTGGCTCGTTAAATTGTCTTCGGCAACATAAAATCTCCCAGAGCCAGCATATACCCAATTTTTACCATCTACTCTTTGCGCGAATGGTTTAAGACTGAACGGTACATTATTTTCATTGTACAAATCAGCAAACTCTAAAGAGACTGTACTGTCAGCATTGAAAGCAATCGAAGCACGTTTCAGTTTCCCTGTTGGTGTTGTCGTATCCCCACCCACAAGCCCTACATATAAAGTATCGTCGATATAATCCTGATTCCAGTCAACAACCGTAATATCACCTAAAAAGCTATTGGCTTCCGCCGCGCCATTGTGAGTCAACACCTGACTCGTCAGCGATTTGTTTTGAAGGTCATAGATAAAGATTCTTGCATCTTTTGTCGTGACGGCAGAATCAATGGCTGCTCGGCGGCTGGCACCATCACTACCCCCTGGTCCATTACCAAAAACCAAATACCACTTATCTGTATAACTCGAACCACTTTTCACTCTTTTCTTCATTATTGCTGGCTTAGAAACCGTAAAGCCTAAATCAGGGTGAGTAATCTCGGCGATTAATTCTGGCGCCTGATCAGGGTTAGTCACATCCATAATGACATATGCCGAGCGAGTTGTTCTGGTATCTCCGTCATGAGAAAAGTCAAAGTCACCACCACCAAATCGCATACCGGCCACAATAATGGTTCCCCACCCACCCGGATGCTGCGCGCTATCGGCAAATATATTCACATCAAAGGCCTGAACAGCACCGTCAACATAATACACATGCGAATAATTTGGATCTTTTAACCATTGGAGGTGCGGAAGCAAGTTGTAGGGTACATATGCCCAAAGTTCTGACCCCAAAGCATGAACATCGCTCAAGTCGAACGACTTTGTTGAATGGTTATATTTACCCGCGTTAAATGCGTGCAGCATTCCATCATTGCTACCGACATAAAGCACCTGACGTCGATCAGCAGCAGCACTGACGTAATCGGCATATGTATCATCAACAAAAGAATAGTCATACCCTTGATCTGGCTTACCAACAACAACTGCTGAAGATTGAACAATATCACCGAGGATATGATATTCACTCGCGGAAATGTCTCCATCCGAATTCAGATCCAGTGATCTCTTTCTATATCCATTTATTCCTTCTTTACCTCGAATAAAGTTAATCAAGTCTTCCGTTTCATACCAATCAACCGCTAAGTATTCATAATTGTGGCGATCTGCTCCACCACCGCCACCACGCCTGGCAACAAATTGATTGGCCTCAAATGGAACGTGACGTAGATCACTACCATTGCCAACTATCCCATAGCCCGCATTGCCAGGCTCATCACGATCAAAAGCCGTAAAGATGTAGCGCTTACTATGCGCTGGATCTGAATAATTAGCTCTGTTTTCAGTAATCAATTGTTCACGGCCAGGTTTACTGGCCTCTACGGCTAGCTCTCCAAGCTTAGTTGCCGCTGACCATAGCGGTTTAAATGCATCACTGGTAAACGTGAAAGGGCTATCACTGTCTAGAGGGCCTTTCGAGTCATCCGCAGTAGCAAAATATGCGCGGATGATCGTCTCATTACTCCCCTCATCAAAGTTAAACTCGAGTATTTTATCATTCAAGGTTTGATCTGCGCTTCTTGTAGACAATGCCCCATTTCCATCGCTGTCCGCTCGGAATCGACCTTGGTCATCCATCAAGATGCCATGCACATCTCCAAACCACTCAACCGTTTCCCCCGTCTTCGGGTGCTCCAATTTAGGGGTGTACAGTGATTGATAAAAAACACTTTCCCCCGCGCCACTCAATGGTGTTAAAGCAGTTGAGCCTCCAGAAGAAATTCTGCGACTGACATTACTGAATATTCTCTGTAATGCAGCAGGCAATTTTGCAGGGTTTTTGATAGGAAAATACGCGTCTGGCTCGCCATCTCCGCCTTCCACATAGTTCCCATCACTATCAAGCTTATCCCATTCAGAAGAAAGCTTCGGAAACCCATCCCCCGGACTGTCAGGAGACGAAAGGTCCGTAAAATTGCCGTATTTTGCTGCAAGCCAAAGTGGATTCTCCAATTTGCCCGGTGCGCCCTCAACGGCTCTAAATTTTTTCGCTCTTGGATTGCCTGGGTTAGTCTTATTCCAGATAATGATATTATCATTACCACCAATGGGTACTGCTCTCCCGTCGTAACTGCCGTAACGTACAATTTCGTCAATATATGCCCCATTTCCATGGACACCGGAAGGTAAACCTGAAGAATCGGCGGCGCCGTTCATGGTGTATCCAAAGCGCATAGCAAAACCTGCAGAAGCGCCTAAAAATGACATTCGTATTTGAACTTGATCATTTAACGCCTGATTCCATCTAGGGAAACGCTGGTGAGCCGTATAATCGTACCCGTTTAGCGGCCGCTCTGTTTTTTCCCCGCCGAAGCCCCAGCTATCGTTGTCAGAGCCAGAACCGAAATCGCTATTACTATCGGTAGTATAATTTGGGCACTTAGCCTGGACCTCAGCCTCACTTCCGGAAGCCGTACAGTACTCATACATAATTACAGCATCTTGGTCATAATCACTGCCCCATGGAGAGTCTTCCCAGATCACCATGAATCGACCGTAAAATTCTGATTGTTCTCTGATTTTTAGATCCACCAGCGAACACGATCCCCAAGGGGTTTTATCGCCAGGGGCACTGCTATTTACGTAGGTCGCGGGGAATTCGGGTGGGGCCCAATTATATAAATGTGAACGGCACGTGGGTACAAATTCTATCGTGTTACCTGAATCAGACGTTAACTCAAAGCTGGGTATCGACTCAGCCAATTGCACGGTATAGGTTTTTACCGATTGCTTACCGTCCTGATCCGGGTTCAAGTCGTTTTCATGGGCAAAATAGGCTGCACCGGCAATTTTGTACGTTCCTCTTTGCGCGGGTATCTCTGGACATACACCGGAAGCACTAGACAAGTCCGTCAATGTTTTAGCATCACATTCGTTAGCTTCACCACCACTATTGGCGTTACCAATGATATAAGATAGGCCTGCATCGTCTGGACCGCCAATGCCTGAATCAAATCCAACAATCCTAGTAAAATAGTCGATAGACCGCCCCCCCAAATTAGGCAAGCTATCGCCAACATTCGAATCGCCATCAAAACTATTAAGTCCGGTAGACAAAACGATAATTGAACAATTGGAACATTCAGTCTGAGCATTGAATGGGGTATTCCAGTTTTGAATTGCAGATAGACCATTAATAAAACTATCGTTGGCAAAAAAATCTGGAGAGGCATTCACGTTGTCCCCCGAGAAATAACGTAATGCTTCGATATAAATTTCCGAAATAGGGTTACCCCAATCGCGACAGTCATCAACCGCGGTCCCATCTCGCCACCAATCTGGCGCACTCGGAGGTCTTGGTCCGGGAGGCCCAGCATCAACAAAATCATCAACAGGAATTGCAGGGTAGTTACAATCTTCATACATACCTGTAGAGAAATTCCAACCCTGAATTCTCAGAGCATTTAAGGTTTTAATAATGCCGAAATCTGTTGCGTTTTGATTGATAAACCGACCCGTTGACATGTCAATTTCCTGGTCACTTGCCGCTGCGTCATCGCCCCCCATAAGGGTGACATTTTTTCGAAGCACACCACCAGAAATATTTTTTTCATAACTTCCGGTCATCAAACCGAAGCGATACTGTCCAGTCTCACCATAAGTTTGTAACAGTCCAAAAGGCTTGAAAACGCCCTTCGAAGGATTGGTAGGATCTGCACCATATTTACGGCATGATGTGGCATCATCTGCATCTTTACCCTTAACACACACATCAACACGGACATTTAGCTCACCATTGGAAGGGATTCCGCTCCCTGAAATCCAAGGGGTGCCATGATCTCCAGGGCGATATGGTACGAAATTTCCATCCCCACCCTCATCTTCATATAAACATTGCTTGGCAGAGCTTCCTGACCATGTTTCGTGTTCTCCAATAGCGATCTTTAGCTTTGGCAAATTTGAAGTAATATCGAGGCTACCTGCAACTCCGTTTAAGGCATCAGTAACATTACAAAAACTGACTGCCGTACCCGCATTAGTAATAGGCGTATAATCACTGACAATATTTGGGTCATACACCACTTTCACAAACGCGTGATTGTCTGTAGGAATCATGGCTCGCTGCAAAACAGTGCTGTCAGCGCTGTCCAGCGATCGGTATCCACCGTATAAAACTTTCCTTACAACATCTATTCTTGTTGTAGTCAGCCAGTTCAGAAAATTCCCACTCCACTCTCCGTTTGAGGACACCAAGCATTTGTGCCCTGATTCTGTCGGGCTATTCGGCGAAAATTTACCATGTGCGTAGTCATAACAAAAATTTGAATTAAAGTATCCGTAATAATCAAAATTATCGTTATACGTGGTATCAAGAACTCCATCACCATCCAAGTCGGAATAGTCATTGTAAGCTTTGTACCAGAGTTGGTTGTCCCGAGACATCACTAACATTACAAGTGGCGACGTTGACTCAGAGACAGTCACTGGCACAGAGGAGTACGAGGCCATTGATTGAGCATGCACATTCAAACCGGCTGAAGCTCCAGCAACAGCTAAAACAGCAAGAATAGTTTTCTTTAATTTTTTATGTAAAAGCATAATTAATCCTGTATTTAACATGCTACTTCATCGCGAGAATATAATTTGATTGGAGCATAATGGGTACTCGATCATTCCCATCTTCATCTTCCTCCACCAGCACTGTCACCCTAAAAACAGGCACACCATTAGTATCTTTTTCTGTTTCGCCAAATTTTCCATTTTCACCATTGTCAACAAAGCACAGAAACTCAGCGATATATTTTGCGGGACGATCAATTTGATTCCCTCCATCATCAGTAAAGGGCACAGCCAATGAAACATGCTTTGATGATGTAGACCAAATCGTTTCTTCCTTCCAATATGAAGGACGTTCGTCTGTAACCCCTTTGGGAGCAACTTTACATTGAGCGGGAGCCGTGAAGGAGCTATCGTATTCACCAAAAAAGCAGTAACCGTTATCGCAATCTTTATTAAAACATTGGCTTCCGCAGGTGTCGGTGAACAACTTTGACATTACATCGAACTTTGTCTTCAAATCATCTTCCGCTGCGCTCAAAGCTCGCTCAGCAAAAGCAAATTGCTCAGCACGTTTAAGTGAAGAGTTAGCCATGCGCATTTCATTAGTTGTAGCATTCATATTGGCAACACCCAGCACAGTAACTATTACCAAAATTACCAACGCAACAATCAGAGCAGCGCCTTCTTGCTTTTTGTGTATAGGACTTAAAGGTCTCATTGAATAATTTCCCAAATATAGTATTTCGGCTGAGGATTAACGATTTCTGATTTTGATAGTGGCCGCAGCCAACTGCCTCAAATATCGATCATTAGGGAAGGTTTTAGCACCAATCGTAACTGACTGAGCTTCCGCAAACACTTCAGTTTGAGACCTGAAAACCAGCTCCAATCTGGCAGCAATAACTTTTGTCCAGTCAGCAACAGTATCTGCATTATCAAAATGATCCACATTACCGTCATCATCGCTATCGATTCCGTACTGAATCTCCATACTCTCCACGCCCTGAGCCAGTTCCTCAGTAAAATGACCAGACTTTGAAAGTCTTCTTCGCTTTAACGCTGGAACACCATCTAACACACTAGATTCAGCGATATAGTATGCGTGAACTTTATACTCCATTACCTCTGACCCATTCGAGTAGGACTTAACACTTCCTGTTGGATAGGTTTTGTCACAATTAAGGTTTTTCATACTGTCAGAATATAAAGTATTACCACAGTTACCACTCCCACCCGAAGTGTGCGCCAGTATGCTATCCGTATTGGAAGTATTCTCAAAATAGCCGGCATTTCGACAGGTACTGTCCACTACAACCAACTGATCACCCTCACTAAACTTATGCGTTTTGCCCGACAAGAAAGAAAAGCTCTTGGTGCTACTATCATAAGACTTGGTAGTGACAATAGTTTCCGGATCAGCAAATCGGACAATAATCGCATCTGAATTTATAGCATCACTCATGGCATCGGGATAATCGGATGCATTCGGACTAGCTTCATACCCCTCAATAAATTGAGTTGAATGCATGCCGTCATAAGTATTTTCAACAACATTTGAAATTTTGGTATAAAGAATATCCGCACACCCCAGATTTCCGGCCAAGCGAACATCTCGAGCCATCATGTCAAATGCATAGCGAGCATTTTCCTGAATAAAACTGCCTTCTGTTTCTGTCTTAAACGAGTTATGTGTAGACATTACTACCGTCACGATGCCGCTGAGAATAATCAGTGAAATCACCATGGAGACCATGATTTCAATGAGTGTCACACCAGTTTGTGTTGTTAGATTTTGTATTTTTGTAGGCATGAATTAACCCGCCGCTCTCAGTTGTACATTGGCTTTTTCCAGCGGGACCATTTCACCGGCTTCATTTTTCTCGTACCCCAGTTCAAATTCAACTGTGATCAATATTTCGTTTGTCGTACTGTTAATGGCAATAGCACCCTCGCCTCCAGGTAAAAGGTCAGAAATGTTCGTAACCCAGTGATTTAAATTCATTTGCGCCATTTGCTCTGGCGTACAAGAGGTAGTGCAGCCAGGGCTGGCTGGTGCAGTCCCCGTTTTTACCAAGCTGTAACTCGCAACGGCATCAGGGGTCGTTTTGATGGCTTCCATAATATCGTTAGCCAGTATTGTGGCCTGAGAATATAGATGCGCATTTTGATTAAGCTTTAAGGCTTTAGTGTGCATGGTTAAGACCCCGAGTAAGCCAACTGCAGTCACCAGTAACGCAACCATTACCTCGATTAAAGAAGACCCGATTTGTGTCTGAATATTTTTCATACTTTTTCCTCTTACCCACAAGCCAAGTCGGCTGTAACTGCACCACTGCCGTCGGCGGATATAAATTTACTTTCGTGTAAACCACTTCCATTATCCTGCGAAGACATAACACGCCCGGTTCTTTCCAACATCAAACCCCGTGCATACTTAACCAAGTTATCGCGATCACAAATAACCACAAGCGCGCGCGAGTCATCTGCCACAAATCCTTGGTAATTCCAAGTAATAGATTCTTGAGCAGTCCCCGTAACATTTTTAATTGTTACATTCGTAGTTCTTTCTGTTTGATGGACCAGTAATGTTTCTTCCGAACCGTTTAAAACGCCATCGTTAGCCGTTCCGGTTCCGTCACCATCATCAATAAAAACCAAGAATCCACGTGACCAATTAAAAGTCGCTTGCTCACAAACAAGACCATCAACGCTCGGACAAATGCTAATGAATTTACCTCGCGACAGGGCTTCGTTTCGAGCAAAGTGGAGCGCTCCTAAAAAGTTGCGCTGCGCAGCTTTCACTGCATTGCGTTTAGAGGAGTCCGACATATTGGGAACAGCAATACTGATCAAAATAGCAATGATAGCTATCACTACTATCAATTCAATTAGGGTAAATCCTGAAGATGTGTTTGAGTTTTTCATATCTATTAATTGCGTGGGGATCCATTTAAGTTCGCTGATATTAACAATCAGCTAAACAAAATTTCATATTAAATGGATAACCGGTAACTAAACACGATAGACGGGCGACAAAATGAGCAAATTGAGAACCAATTCACGAGTTATTCCCTGAAACTTAAAAATCCATAACACTTAGCACAAAAAGTTTCTAAAACACTAATTTTGAAAACTTTACTTGCACTAAAGTAGATATATTATTACTTAAAGGAATAAGCCTTGTATAAATTACACTGAGGAATACGTATTCCTCAGTGTAATTTGTGGAACACCACACACAAAAAGCCATTAAACTTGATGCGATGCTTACAGTCTTAAACCATTCGTTTATATGCGTAATTCTTTAGGCAATGAAAAACTGATATTTTCCTCTCGTCCAGCAATCTCCTCTGGTGAGTTAGCCCCCAGCTCTCGCAAACCACGAATAATTTCTTCGACAAGCACTTCAGGTGCTGAAGCACCGGCCGTAATTCCGACAGAGCTGACACCGTTGAACCAGCTTTGGTCCAAATCGTGGGCTCCATCCACCAGAAAAGCCTTTGCACCACATCGTTCAGCCAATTCACGCAGCCGATTCGAGTTAGAACTGTTAGGGGAGCCTACCACTAACACTAACCCACACTCTAACGCGAGCTGTTTAACCGCATCCTGTCTGTTTTGCGTTGCATAGCAAATATCATCCTTTCGAGGTCCGCTAATATTCGGGTATTTCTGCTTTAGGGAATCGATCACACGAGCAGTATCATCCATAGATAAAGTAGTTTGTGTTACGTAAGCCAAGTGATCAGGATCTCTTACAACAAGACTGGCTACATCCTCTTCGTCTTCGACCAGATAAATATCACCACCATTACGTCGGTCATATTGCCCCATCGTCCCCTCTACCTCAGGGTGCCCCTGATGACCGATTAAAATACACTCCATTCCTTTATTACTGTACTGCGCAACTTCCATATGCACCTTGGTGACCAATGGACATGTTGCATCAAAAACTTTCAGCCCTCTATTCGCGGCTTCTTTTCGCACGGCTTGAGATACACCGTGAGCACTGAAAATAACAATGACATCATCAGGAACATCCTCAAGCTCATCGACAAATATTGCACCTCGTTCTTTTAACGACTCCACCACAAACTTATTGTGAACAACCTCATGGCGCACATATATTGGGGCACCGAATACATCCAGAGCACGATTTACAATATCAATGGCGCGATCAACCCCAGCGCAAAAGCCTCTAGGGTTGGCAAGTTTAATTTGCATAAGAATGTCTCAAATAACTGATTTAATGTGTCACAGTAGGTTTCACGGAAATGATTTCGACGTGAAATATAATGGTTTTGCCTGAAAGTGGATGATTGAAATCAACTGTCACTTCGTCATCATCAAAAGACATGATCACACCAGGTAACTCTGCACCTGCAGCGTCTTTAAAGGAGACAACCAAGCCTTCAGCTAATTCAATGGAATCTTCAAATTGATGACGGCGCATGGTTTGAATATTGTTGTCGTTACGATGCCCGAATCCTCGTTCAGGGGGAATGGTAATTTCTTTTTCATCGCCCGCTTTCAAGCCATACAATGTGGATTCAAAGCCAGGCAGCAGTCTGCCATCTCCTACAGTGAACGTTGCAGGTTCAGTTTCAAAATTGCTGTCAACCACTTCGCCATCTTCAAACAACAATGCAAAATGCATGGTAACTTCGGTACCTTGCCCTATGGTTAAATCACTCATAGTTATTCCAACCTTAGTTTATCGCTTGCTTTTCGCTATGATTATTTCGGCGTGACTCCAGGAAAAAATCCAATATCAGCAATGCAGCGCCAACGCTAATGGCGGAGTCAGCCACATTAAATGCAGGGAACTGGTACTGATTGTAATAAACTAGAAGAAAGTCGACCACGTAGCCTAATGTCACGCGATCATACAAATTGCCAAGCGCACCGCCCAATACCAGGCTCAAGCCCAACATTTCCAGCACTTTACGCTTTGGCAGCTTATAAATCCAAACCGTTAACCCAATGCTCACGGCTGCAGCTAATATGCCAAAAAACCACACCTGCCATCCCGCCTGGTCCGCGAGAAAACTGAAGGCTGCACCATAATTATGCCGTAACGTAATATCAAAAAAGGGGATCACTTCAACGCGATCATGTAAATCCAAGCTGGCGCTCACCCAGCTTTTTGTTAACAGATCTGCAATCAAAACAATGGCTGCCACCGCATAGCCAGCCCAGGGATGAAATAATGGCGATTTATGCAAACTCACGAGTTTCTCCTGTACCTGCGACATTTTCTACGCATCGACCACACAGCTCAGGGTGTTCCTGTGATTGACCAATATCTTCACGGTGATGCCAACAGCGAACGCATTTCGCATTGTCAGATTTCACCACAGCTACTTTCAAGCCCTCCACTTCCGTCTGCTCATACTGCAAGCCCTCTTTAGCCACGTTAATATTGGCGTAAGATGAGATCAGCACAAACCGTAGTTCGTCTTTCAAAGCTTCAAGCTGTTGGCTCAATTCACCGTCGCATTGCAAGTACACTTCCCCTTCAAGTGATTTACCAATACCGTCAGTAGCTCGCTTCCCTTCGATGACTTTATTGACTGCAATTTTTACTTTCGCAATGGTTTTCCAGTAAGCATCATCCTTATCACCCATTGTCAGTTCAGGCATGTCCCACCAGTGCTGTGAAAAGATAATGCCCTGAGAATTCCCGGGGATCTCCGCCCAGATCTCATCCGCTGTAAATGAAAGTATAGGTGCGATCCAACGAACAAACGCGTTAACAATATGAAATAGTGCGGTTTGAGCTGAACGACGCGGCAAGCTGTCGCTTTGCGTGGTGTACTGCCGATCTTTAATGATATCCAGGTAAAAGCCGCCCATATCCACTACGCAAAAGTTATGTAACTTTTGATAAATATGGTGGAATTGATAGGAATCGTAAGCCTTGATGATTTCCTGCTGCAACTCTGCAGCTCTCTGAATCGCCCATTTATCCAGCGCAAGCAATTGTTCATTTGGTACCTGGTTGACCGCGGGGTCAAAACCTTCCAGATTGGATAAAAAGAAACGCACAGTATTACGAATACGACGATACGAATCGGCCATACGCTTAAAACTTTCATCCGCAACGGTAATATCTGCGGAATAATCTGTCGCCGCCACCCAGAGGCGTAAAACATCTGCCCCCAGATCATTGATGATTTTATCTGGCGCAATAGTGTTGCCTTGCGATTTAGACATTTTTTTGCCTTCTGCATCAACAGTAAAGCCATGCGTCAGAACCTGTTTATAGGGTGCGCTTGCGTTTATTGCCATCGCCGTTTTGATGGATGACTGGAACCATCCACGATGCTGGTCTGACCCTTCCAGATATAAATCAGCGGGATAGCGCAACTCTTCGCGTCGCTCAACAACAGCATAGTGTGTTACGCCAGAATCAAACCAGACATCCAGCGTGTCTGTTACTTTGACATAGTTATCGGCATCATCTCCGATTAGATCTTTCAAATCCAAATCAAACCAGGCATCCATCCCTTCCTGCTCAACGCGTTTCGCGACTTCTTCAATTAATCGCGGCGTCTCGGGATGCAGCTCTTGATTTTGCTTATCAACCACCAGCGCAATTGGAACTCCCCAGGTTCGTTGACGGGAGATACACCAATCTGGACTGCTTTCCAGCATACTGTCGATTCGCGACTTACCCCAGCCTGGAATCCATTGCACATCTTCAACAGCGTCTTTTACCCCATCGAGTAAACCATTCTGGTTCATACTGATAAACCACTGCGGTGTCGCACGATAAATCAACGGCGTTTTTGTTCGCCAACAATGTGGGAAGCTGTGAACAAATTTTTCCTGATGCACAAGCTTGCCTTTTTCTTCCAGCAAGGCAATCACTTTCTCGTCAACTTTATATACATGCTCACCAGCGAATATTTCAACGTCATCACTGTAAACACCATTTGCGTCGACAAAATTCAGGGTTTCCAAACCATATTTGTTGCCAACAACGAAGTCTTCCATGCCGTGATCCGGTGCAGTATGAACACATCCGGTACCCGCGTCTGTCGTTACATGATCACCAAGAATTACAGGTACGGTTTTACTGTAAAAAGGATGCTGCAGCATTAACTTTTCCAGCACCTGACCTTTAAATTCCTGCAAACTAACAACATCAGTCAACTCCGCACGCTTAGCGAAACTCTCCAGCAATGCGGTTGCAATAATGAATCGCTCCTCACCAGCCTGGACCAAACTGTAATCCAGTTCAGGATGCACACTCACAGCCTGATTGGACGGCAACGTCCAGGGTGTCGTTGTCCAGATCACGATAGCGACGGGGCCAGCTCCGGGCAACGTACCTACGCGAGACTCAAGTTCAGACTCGTCAGCGACAGAAAACTTTACATCGATGGAAAAAGACTCTTTGTCTTTGTACTCCACCTCAGCTTCGGCTAATGCAGATCCCCCCACAACGCTCCAGTAAACAGGTTTAAAGCCCTTATACAGATGCCCGTTGTCCACAATTTTCCCAAGCGCACGAATAATGTCTGCTTCAAATTGAAAATTCATGGTTAGATAAGGATTATCCCAATCAGCTAAACCGCCCAAACGGATAAAGTCTTTCTTCTGACCTTCAACTTGTTTAGTGGCATACTCTCGGCACTTATTGCGGAAAGTTTTGTGATCCACCTTAACGCCGGCCTTACCAATTTTTTTCTCAACATTGTGCTCAATTGGCAAACCATGACAATCCCACCCTGGAACGAAAGGCGCATCAAAGCCACTCAGTGTTTTAGCTTTCACGATAATATCTTTTAACACGCGGTTAATAGCATGTCCCAAATGAATATTACCGTTGGCATAGGGAGGGCCGTCATGCAATATAAACTTTTCACAACCTTCGCGAGCTTTTCTCACTTCGTCATAAATATTTTCACTCTGCCAACGTTTTAACATTTGTGGTTCACGTTGCGCCAGATTTGCCTTCATTGCAAACTTGGTGAAAGGTAGATTAAGTGTTGCTTTATAGTCGGTCATAAAAGTACTTAGTTAATTGATAAAATTGTGTGGGTAAAAATTATCTTATTTCATTTACAAAACTTCTAAAAACACAGGTAGATTCCCCATATTTTTTGCCCCGGTGCTTTAGCACTAAAACACTAGGTCTGGAAAAACTGTCTGGCAGCCTGCGCATCATTTTGTATTTGCTGCGTTAACGCTTCTACATTCGGGAAACGTTCTTCATTGCGAATTTTGTGCTTAAAAGTCACTTGGAGACACTGGCCATACAGATTGCCGTTAAAGTCAAACAAATGCACTTCCAGCAAGGTCTTCTTATCGCCGCTAACAGTGGGGCGAACACCAACATTCGCCACGCCATGGTATTGCACAGTTGAGGCACTGGATTGCCCAGAATCACGAGGCAATGTGTGTATCAATACCGCATAAACCCCTGATACTGGCGAATGAAATCGCCCTAAACCTATGTTCGCCGTTGGAAAACCAATACTGCTTCCCAATTGACGGCCATAGAACACTCGGCCAGTCACGCTATACGGCTTGCCAAGTAAGCTTTCAGCCTGCAGCAGTTGATCCTGCTCCAATAACTCGCGAATCCGAGTACTGCTCACACGTATACTTTGGTCCACAAGGGTCTGAGTATCACTGACTCTAAACCCATATTTCTTTCCGGCTTCAACCAGTAAGGCAAAATCACCCGAACGGTCGCAACCGAATCGAAAATCGTCTCCAATGACCAGGTGACGAACACGCAACCCGTCTACCAACACTTGCCGAATATACTGCTGCGCCGTCAAACTGCGAAGAGCCTGATCAAACTTTAAACATAACACGCGGTCAATTCCAGCAGCAAATAGCGCGGAGACCTTTTCTCGCAGTCGCATTAAACGGGCCGGAGCAGCCTTTTTGGCGAAAAATTCATTGGGCTGAGGCTCAAATACGATGGCAACCGATGGCAAGCGCAGCTCTTTAGCGCTGGCGATCACCTGCTTTAACACCGACAAATGCCCCAAATGAACACCATCGAAAGACCCTATGGTCGCAACACACTCTCGGTGACGTGGCACCAACTGGGACAAACCGTGGATAAATTCACTACTCATTATTGCTCAGCAAAAAGAAAAGCCCGGAGTATACCGCAGGCCAAGCCCCGGATCATCAATATGTATGCGTTGAGCATGGGCATTTTTGTTATTTTTAACCAGACCACGGAGATTAACGCGAACAAAGGCCCTTGAAAAAGCCGATTGCGCCTGGCGCGGAGGGACCAAAGATGATTTTTTGACACATAATAGCAAGTGAACGACAGCCGCACCCCCACTCAAATGGAGCCAGAAACGCTACAACTCTATGCCCCCGCATTTCTATGCCCTTACATCTCTTCGCCCTCACACTTCCTCGCCATCAAGCGATCAAATTTTAACCGTCACGTCATTTTCACTCCGCACTGACTAATGGGATAAACGCAGATCGCGCAAACGAAAGCCCAGCAACACCAGACTCAGCAAAAAACCAAGACCTCCGATTACAACCAACCCAGCCAGCTGGAAACAGCGTACCAGCCAGGTTAACTCAGCAAAAGGCTTGAGCTGCGTTTGCAGCACCCACATCCCGATTAACATGACAGTGATTGATACACCAATTCGCCCAATAAACACAGCCCAGCCTGCCAGGGGGGTGTAGGCCCCGCATTGCCGGAGACCTCGAAACAACAGAGCGGCATTCAAAAACGCAGACATCGACGTGGCGAGTGCCAACCCCACATGCCCCGCCTGAAACCAGAAATAGAATGGCAACACAAACACAACATTCAGTACCATGTTGGCCACCATGGCGATAATGCCAATTTTTACCGGGGTACGCGTATCCTGCCGAGAGAAAAAACCACTCGCGAGAATCTTAATCAACATAAACGCGCTCAGGCCAATCGCATATGCCTTTAAGCTCATGCCAGACATCAACACATCGGACGTTGTAGTTTTTCCATATTGAAACAAGGTATACAAAATAGGATCGGCCAAAAAGATCAGTGCAGCCGTGGCGGGTAGAGCAATTAACAGCACCATGCGCATCGCCCAATCCAGCGTTTGACTAAACCGTTCAGCCCCTTTGGCAAAATCTCGAGAAAGGTTTGGCAGCACCACCGTTGCAATCCCTACTCCGAATACGCCCAGAGGCAACTCTACCAGGCGATCCGAGAAATAAAGCCAGGAAACACTGCCCGTGGGCAATAAGGAGGCAAGAATAGTATCGAACAATAAATTGATCTGGCTAACAGACACACCAAACATTGCTGGCGCCATCAAACGCAATACTTTTCGAACCGATTCGTCCTGCCAGTCTACTTTCGGGTGCGGAAGTAACCCTAGTCGCAGCAAAAAAGGCACCTGGAAAAGCAGCTGAATCGATCCCGCAATAATCACCCCCCATGCGAGCGCCATGGCAGGCTCCGAAAACCAACTAGAAGCAATAGCCGCAGCAAAAATCAGAGAGATATTAAGAAACACCGGTGTTATTGCCGGTATGGCAAACCGATCGTAGCTATTTAAAATTGCACCGGCAAAACCAGTCAGAGAAATCAGAAACAGATAAGGGAAAGTGATCCGCAATAAATCTGACGTCAGCCAGAATTTTGCTGGATCATGCAGATAAAACCCAAAACCAACCAGAGCAGTAAATACAGGGGAAGCGAGAACAACAATGGAGCACAAAACAATCAGGGACACCCCCAGACATCCAGCCACTCGATCGATAAAATGCTGAACAGCCGCTTGACTGCCATTTGCCCGGTATTCCGACAAGACTGGTACAAATGCTTGCGAAAAAGCCCCTTCAGCAAATAAACGACGCAAAAAATTGGGGACTTTAAAAGCCACAAAAAAGGCATCGGCATTCGCCTCTGCACCTATGTAACGGGCGAACACCACATCGCGAGCCAAACCTAAAACCCGCGACAGCATCGTCATGGCCGACACTATAACGCTGGAACGCAGTAACCCGGGGGATTTCTCTGAAGTCATCAATATCTCTATATGCCGAAGCAGCGTAAAAGCCACAAAAAGGAAGCGCAAGACTAATCGAGCCGCAAATGGCTGTAAAGCGTAATTCTGACGCTACTCAAGGCCTCAACCCCCAGTAAAGCACAGGCAGGAAAACGCTGTTTATCTGGCCTCCACATTTCGCCATTTTCTATCGCAAGCCTGCCCTAAGCCTTCCACTCAAGCGCCCTTTTCTTTCAGTTAAATAAACACCGTAGACAGCGGGAACGCATTCAACAAATTTCATACACCATTTTTATTTGGAGATACAACATGAAAACATTAAGCATGACGTCAGCCATCATTTTAACTGCTGCATTAAGCACTTCTGGGGCTTATGCCAAAGATAAAGACATGAAAACCACACTCAAAGGCATCGGCTCTTTTACTGGCGGCGCACTTGTGGGCGCAATGGTAGGCGGACCAGTTGGTGCAGTATTTGGGGCTGCTGGCGGTGCATTGTTCGACGAACAACACAACAAAACCTTAGACATTAAAAACGAACTTGAAGAGGCCGAGATGGAAATAAGTCAACTGGAAAATGAAATCGAGCATCAGGAAATCACACTGATCAGCCTGGAAAATAAAATTGCGAAAAAGCTGGAATTTCAAGTGATGTTCCCAACGGGCGTCGACACGTTAACCTTTGAAGATATCAAGCGAATTGAATCACTTTCAAACTATCTAAAACAAAACAAACAGCTCCGCGTTCGTCTTGACGGTCACGCTGACCCTCGCGGCACAGATGAGTACAACAACGTGCTTTCCTCTGAACGAGCTAAATCAGTTGCAGCGTTACTGGAAGATCAAGGCATCGCCAAGGAGCGAATAGACATTTTTGCCTTTGGGTCCAGCAAGGCAGACCCCGAGAAAAAGGACTACGACAGCTTTGCTTTTGCGCGCCGGGTCAATATCGAAGTCTTTACCCAGGAATCCTTGCCGCAAGTCACACAAACCACCATCGCAACACACTAAGCCTTTACCAGTTTTAAATCTGCGTCACCCTGAGAGCTTTGCCCGGCATCCGCCGGGCTTTTTTATATCTCAAGTCAATCAACGCCCTTTCACACCCCGCTTCAAAAAGCACTCTCAAACAAATAACTCAGATAAATTTCAGGCAATAAAAAAGCGGGCTAATTGCCCGCTTTACACATGTTTAACGCTGATTCCCGTTACACTAACAACTTACGAACGTCGTTAAGCACAGACACCAGATACGTCATGAAATTACCTGCATCCGCCCCATTAATAGCGCGATGATCGTATGACAAGCACAACGGCAACATTTGACGAGGAATGAAACCACTACCATCCCAAACAGGTTTGATCGCCGCTTTAGACACACCAAGAATACCCACTTCCGGCGTATTTACAATAGGTGTAAATCCTGTCCCACCAATCGGACCAAGGCTTGAAATTGTAAAACAGGCGCCCTGCATCTCGTTTGGCTTTAGCTTGCCATCACGTGCTTTTTTAGCCAGTTCAGTTGACTCTTTTGCAAGTTCAAATAAACCCTTCTGATCAACATCGCGTATTACCGGCACCATCAATCCATTTGGTGTTGCAACAGCCACACCGATGTGCACATATTTCTTTTTAACGATATGCTGACCGTCAGAATGTAAGCTTACATTGAAGCTTGGTTCATACTGCAAAGCTGCGGCGCAGGCTTTTAGCAAAAACGGCAGCGGTGTTAATTTTACACCGGCCTTTTCTGCCTCAGCTTTCATACCCTTCCGGAAATCTTCCAGGTCGGTGATATCGGCATCGTCAAACTGTGTCACATGCGGAACATTCAACCAGGCACGAGACATGTTCGCCGCCGTCACCTGATGGATCTTCGTCATTTTCACAGTTTCGATTTCACCAAACTTGGAGAAATCTATTGCTGGCACTTGAGGAATACCCGCACCACTCGCAACCGCCGCACCACCGGAGGTTGATGCTTTGCTTAATACACTTTTGACATAAGCTTTAACATCGTCTTTGGACATGCGCCCTTTCGGACCGCTTGCTGGAACGCTGCCCAAATCCACGCCTAACTGGCGAGCCAATTTACGAACTGCCGGACCGGCATACACATCAGCTGAAGGCTTAACTTCACCCTGGGGTTGCGCTGGCGCAGCTGCAGCTTGCTTAGCCGCAGGAGCTGGACTTGAAGCCGCTTGAGTTTGTGCCGGAGCTTCTGCTTTTGCCGGAGCAGGAGCTGCAGCACCCGCAACCTCCAGCTGTAAAATTGCAGAGCCTTCAGAAGCTTTGTCGCCCTCTTTAATCTGCAGTTTTACCACTTTACCGCTGGCGGGAGACGGAATATCCATCGACGCCTTGTCGCTTTCCAGGACGATAATGGAATCACCTTCACTGACCTCGTCACCTTCGGCAACACACACCTCAATAACATCAACTTCTTCAGCGCCACCGATATCCGGTACAGTAACATCCTGAACCCCACCGCCACTGGCAGCAGGCGCCGACTGTTCGGCAGAGACTGGCGCTGCGCTTTCAGCTGAAGCAGCTGGCGCTTCTTCGCCTTCGGTGGTTAACACCATGATGGCATCACCTTCAGAGACCTTGTCACCCTCTGAAATACCGATGCTTTTCACCGTTCCACTTGCAGGCGCTGGAATATCCATCGATGCTTTATCACTTTCCAGCACAATAATAGAGTCGCCTTCTGCAACACTATCACCAACTGCTACGCAAATCTCGATAACATCAACACCTTCTGCACCGCCAATATCAGGCACAGTAACAGGTAGCTCAGCACCACCCGCTGAAGACTTCGCGGGCGCTGACTTTGGAGCGGGTGCAGGCGCTTCTTCTGCTTTCACCTCAGACTCTACTTCTGCTTCAGTTTCAATTTCTAAGATTGCATCACCTTCGTTAACGGTATCGCCTTCTTTAATAGCGATGGAAACAATTTTTCCCGCGAAAGGAGATGGTATGTCCATCGAAGCTTTATCGGACTCAAGCACGACAATCGCATCATCTTCTGCGATAACATCACCCGGCGCGACACACACTTCGATAACATCAACATTTTCTGCCCCGCCAATATCGGGTACAGCAACTGTTTGTTTAGCCACGAAATATTTCTCCTATTAACACGTCGTTGGATCGGTTTTATTAGAATCGATGCCGTATTTCTTCAACGCTTGCGCTACATCTTTTGCATCAAAGTTGCCTTCGTCTGCCAAGGCTTTTAAAGCGGCAACCGTGACAAAATAACGATCGACCTCAAAGAACTTACGCAGTTTAGAACGAGTATCACTGCGGCCAAATCCATCAGTACCCAATACGGTGTAACTTCCTGGAATATAGGCACGCAATTGTTCCGCGTAGCTCTTAATGTAATCGGTGGAAATAATAAAAGGACCGTCAGCGCCTTCCAGCTTTTCAGTGACGTATGCTTTCTTGGGTTTTTCAGTTGGATTCAGCAGGTTCCAACGAGTAGCCGCCTGACCGTCACGCGCCAACTCATTTACGCTGGTAACACTCCAGATATCCGACTCAATTCCCCAGTCTTCACGCAACAAATCCGCCGCAGCTTCAACTTCACGCAATATAGAACCAGCGCCCATTAACTGAACACGCTTCTTCTTGGCAGACTTCTTACCTTCCTGCAATCGATAAATACCCTTAATAATGCCTTCTTCTGCACCGATAGGCATATCTGGATGATGATAGTTTTCATTCATCGTTGTCAGGTAATAGAAACAGTTTTCTTTGTCTACATACATACGCTTCAGACCGTCTTGAATAATTACGGCCAATTCAAAGCTGTATGTTGGATCGTAGGAACGACAATTTGGAATGGTGTGAGCCATCAAGTGACTATGACCATCCTGATGCTGTAAACCTTCACCGTTAAGTGTTGTTCTACCGGAGGTGGCACCTACCAGGAAACCGCGCGCCTGAATATCACCTGCCAGCCAGGCTAGATCACCAATCCGCTGGAAGCCGAACATGGAGTAGTAAACATAAAACGGAACCATCGGAATTTTGTACGTGCTATACGCCGTGGCAATGGAAATCCAAGCCGACATAGCTCCCGCTTCGTTAATCCCCTCTTCCAGAATCTGACCTTTTTTATCTTCCTTGTAATACATGATCTGATCACGATCATGGGGAGTGTATTTTTGCCCTTGTGATGAGTAAATACCTAGCTGACGGAACATCCCCTCCATACCGAAAGTACGTGCTTCGTCCGGTACAATCGGAACAACCTGGGCGCCCATATTTTTGTCTTTTACAAGCGTTGACAAGAAACGAACAAACGCCATGGTAGATGAGATTTCACGCTCACCAGTTGTTTTCATCAATGCTTTGAAGTTATCCAACTCTGGCACTTTGAGCGGCTCAAAGTCAGAAACTCGTGATGGCAGATAACCGTTCAAAGATTGACGGCGCTCATGCATGTACTTCATTTCGGGCGAGTCTGGCGCCGGACGATAATACGGAACGTTTTTCAGATCATCATCGGACACCGGAATACCGAACCGGTCACGGAATTTTTTCAAGCTCTCAACATCGAGTTTTTTCACCGAATGCGTAATATTCGCAGACTCGCCGGCAGCACCAAGACCGTAACCTTTTACCGTTTGAGCCAGAATTACAGTCGGCTGTTTTTTGTGCGATGTCGCTTGCGAATAAGCAGCGTAAACTTTCTGCGGATCATGACCACCACGATTCAACGCCATAATTTCATCGTCGGTCATATCTTTAACGAGTTCTAACAACTCTGGATACTTACCAAAGAAATGTTTACGCGTATAAGCACCGCCATTCGCTTTATAATTTTGCAGTTCGCCATCGAGCACTTCGTCCATGCGTTTTTGCAACAGGCCTGTTTTGTCTTTAGCCAGTAGCTCATCCCACAAACCACCCCAGACGACTTTGATTACATTCCAACCAGCGCCTCGGAAGATACCTTCCAACTCCTGAATGATTTTGCCATTTCCGCGAACGGGGCCATCCAGACGTTGTAAATTACAGTTAATGACGAAGATCAGATTTTCCAGCTGCTCACGACCAGCCAGTGAAATTGCGCCTAAAGTTTCCGGTTCATCACACTCACCGTCTCCAAGGAACGCCCAGACTTTACGATCGCCACGTGGGCTCAATCCTCGAGCGGACATGTAGCGCATGATATTCGCTTGATAAATGGCCTGGATAGGTCCCAGTCCCATCGAAACTGTTGGGAACTGCCAATAGTCCGGCATCAACCAGGGGTGCGGATAGGATGAAAGGCCACCACCGTCAACTTCACGACGGAAATTGTCCAGCTGGTCTTCCGACAGGCGTCCTTCGAGGAAAGAGCGCGCATAAATCCCAGGGGAAATATGACCTTGGAAGTAAATCAGATCGCCCTGTTGTTCACCGTCATTTCCACGGAAAAAATGGTTAAAACCCACTTCATACAAAGTCGCAGAGGAGGAGAAAGAAGAAATGTGCCCACCTAATCCTTCGTCGTTGTCATTTGCACGCATAACCATTGCCATGGCATTCCAGCGTACAAGTGATCGAATTTTGCGCTCCAGGTGTTGATCCCCTGGGTGACGCTTTTCTTCCTTCACGGGAATAGAGTTAACGTAAGGTGTGGTGATCGCAGAAGGTAGTTTAACGCCTGCTTTTGTTGCGTTATTTGCCAACTGCGACAATAGGTAGGATGCGCGCTCTGACCCGTTGTAACGGACGACTGATTCCAGCGCTTCTAACCACTCTTGGGTTTCAAGAGCATCAGTTTCCTCTAGCATTTAAGCCTCCTATAAATTGCCGACTTCTTGCTTTATGCGGCTAATAAATAAAAAAACCTCCCCACGATGGAAACCACCTGGGAAGCGTTCAATGGTGAATTTTTTGACGGACGTCTCGCTTGCTCGCATGCAGAACTGCATGGTAACCAGATTTTCACGCCTTGTTTTTAATCAAGATCTTTCACAGAACCATGTTTCTGCGGAATTCTTAGTTTGCGGTTGATACCCCTAATAAATTGTTATGGCATTGCTGCGTCAGCGGTATTTCTCTAATTTCACGAATATAAACTACCCCAAAAACGTTTAATTCGTATGAATCAAGCGATGACACCATATCATCCGTATAAAAAATCAGGCTAAGTCATGTACAAAGCCGCGAGAAATTGCTAACAAAAATGCCCATTTTCGCAAGTGTCACGATTCTACACACTTGCGAAACGAGTTTCCACAAAACTTTTAGGGTGCACTGCAGCAATTTAATTGCTGTGCGTGAAGAGGAATTTAAGGATAAAGATACACTGGCATGGAATTTTTAAAGGTAAAAGCATCTGTAATGAGCAAAGCATTTTTCTCAAAGCTTTGAGCATTTATTTCGCCTTGATTACCAACGAAAAGTACGCGCCCTGATTTATTTAACACGCGAGAGTAATAAAACTTTTTCATTCGATAAATTGACATATTCGCCACAATGTCACGCAGCTTTTGTTGAGCATCAAACGCTACATCACCATCTTTAATACTTAACCAGTACCGCTGAGCAACTTCACTTTGTGATTGTGGCTGTTGATCAAGCTTGGCTAAAACCGCTTTACGATTTTGATAAAAGTTTTCAAAAATTACCGGCGCTTGTTCAGCAAAAAATGCATTTATAGAATGGTAGATTTCCTGCGCTGTGGCATCTGGTGATTGCACCACGCAAATCAAACCCGGCACGTTTTTGAGTTTATATTCTTCACTCTGAACCAGATAGCCTAACTGCTTTTCTGTTCGAAGTGTATTGTAAAATGGCGCACGAAGCATTTGATCCAACATTAAAAACTTTGCCTGTTCTTGCAAGTCATCATTGTGCCCCTGCACATATAGCATCAAGGCATTATCCCCCTGACTGACCGGCATACTTTTAATGTAAATATAATTTTCTTCAGAGATGTCGACCACCAGCGAAGGCGCTATGGACGGACGGCTGCCATTTTTTCGCTGAATTTTTTCAAAGTAACGTGCCAGCCGTCCCGCTGATTTTGAAGTTTCATTCCCGTATATCAAAACATCCGTAGTAGCGCCATCAAACAAAGATTTCGTTGTTCGCAAAAACTGTTTGCTAGTAAGGTTGTGCAATGCATTGAAGGTTTCTTCAGATGACCATTTTGGTTTGTAAAGAGTTTCCGGAAGCTCGCGAAATGCTTTCACGTAGGCGCCATCGGCAATTTTATTTCTTTCCTGAATCAGCAACTCCTGATACACCGCCCCGTAGTGTTTCTTCACTAACTGCTGACGATATCGTCGACTGGAGAGAGCACTGGAAAAAATACTGGAAAGCTGACGCGTGACCTGCTGAATATTTTCACTGAAGCCGTCAACTTCCAATTCAACACCTTTCATATTTTGTGACAAATTAAACTGCAAACCAGCGGCTTTTGCTTGCGATAACTGTTGGTGCATCTCCCGCTCTAATAGCGAGGTAAAAACTTTCAAACTGGCAGACGCTTCCGCAGACTTCGCCGCTTCGGGCAAAACCCATTGTGACTTAATATAGGTAAAGGGCTGACGGTAAACGCGATCCGGCATAAACCAAGTAGTAACACCATATTTAGAACGTAAAATTTCTGGTTGCGACCAGCCCAGATCAGATTCCTGATCAACCAGACGAATATTGTCTGACAGATACTCGTTTGTACGAGGTAGTTTTATTTTTTTCCTGTAGGCAGCGAGTTGACGTAATTGGCGATCGCCCATAACAAAAGAGTTATCAGATTTCTCGTGCACAATATATTTTGCATGATAGTAAGGGCTCATCTGAATATCATCCATTATATTTACAAATGGATGCGTAATAATCGTAAGTGCGTTGTCAGGTGTTAAGTATGATAGATAAGACTGAATAAGTGCCTGATCATAATCCGCATACAAATACCGCGAGGACACGAGTTTATCCACGGGAATTTCATGTAACTGAAGCGCCAAATCGCTTATAGAATTTCGCAGGGATTGTTTTTCATAAAAACGAAAATACAAACGTCCTTTTTGTGCAAGTGATTTGTAATGTTTTTTCGTTACACCTTTTTTTGCTGTCAACGCAATATAGTCAAATACCAACTGACGAATCATCTGCGTTTGCACGAGGCCGCTGTCTGTTAAGTAAAGATCAACATTAAATGTTTCACCGCCATGCCAGGTATAATCTACACGCGTATTGATATCGGTGATCCACCCCAACTGCACGAGTAACGTATAGAGGCTGCCTTCACCTTGATTGGCGAGTATATCGGCAATAAACTCAAGCGGCTTTTGCTCGTAATACCCGGTCGACTCGGGCACGGGAAACAAAAGCGAAAGTCGATGCGTGTTATTCAGCGATTGAATCTCAAGGGTGGAACCTTTGAACGCCGACGATAGAAGTTCACCGTTGGATTCAGATTCTGTGAACGGTACACGAGGAAGCTCAGAGAATTTTGGTACTACGTATTTTTTTAAATCCGCAATGGAGTATGGGCTGCTTACAACCAGCGTCATTCGATCTGCGCTATAGTGTTTTCGAAAGAACCGCTGTACCTCGTCTCTCAGTGCAGAATTTTGAGCTGCTCCTCCGGCGTTAATAACATCTGAATCTTTGGTTTTATCCAGTGCGGTGCTCTCCAGCGTGGTGCTCTCCAGCGTGATGCTATCCAGTGTAGTGCTATCCCGCTTGTCGATCAGACTGCGGGCGTTGCCCATAGAAAACTTACCAAGTTCATGCCCTTCAACCAGCAAGCCACGCAAAACATCCCGCTCTCGCCGAGTTTCTGACTCGTATTGAGAATAAAATTCTGAATCAAGCGCCTTAATTTCCCGGTGGATAATATCGGTCTGGAATTGGGGCGAAACAAAAAACTGAGCAAAACGATCTAGCGCTCCGTTTAACGCTAAAGGTTCGATATCAAAAAAATAATTGGTGTGATGTGTGCTGGTATAGGCATTGTGAGAGCCACCATTTTCACTGATATAATACTGAAAATCACCTGGCGACGGATATTTATTTGTACCCAAAAACAGCATGTGTTCAACAAAATGAGCAAGCCCAGCCCGGTTGCTGGGATCTTCACTGGAGCCGACATTTACATCCAGTGCTGCTGCAGCCTTGTCGGCACTGGGATCAAACACCAGTAGTACTTTTAAGCCATTATCCAGCGTGAGAGCTTCAAACGTCCGATCATCGTAGCGGTTTGTTTCAACTCCATTTGCCCAAAGCAAACCCGAACATAAAAAGAAAACCACAGCACCACTGTAGATTAGCGCCTGATTGAGTGCCCTCGGTAGATTTCGTGTAAAAATCATTTTCTGTCCATTTTTTTATCGGCCACACCAGCTGCCCACTTACAAGGTTTCCAAACAATGTTCCAAGTGTTTACACCTTGGTTACAGAGAACTTCAACAGTGAACATTTGCGTCTAAAAACGTCAGTGAATTGTTGTGCTGAAATAACTGGAATTTCTAATTGAGTGAAGCTGTAAACCACCAATTTTCTATTCATAGCGGCTCACAGCATCTCCCAGTAACTCACAGAAACTCACAACAGCGCCATGACAATTCGCGTCTTGTTTTTGAAATTGTGCAGCTAGGGTTTGTACTATTTGTTATTACTAATGATAAATAAGCAGCAATGTTTATGTGCACAGCAACGCTGCTATGCACAGATAGTACAATGAATTGTCGCCGGAATTGAGCCGCCAGTCCCTGAAGCCGTGATCGCGTTTGCAGTTTTTTTAGCACTTTTGAGCAAAGCGCGATCTTGTCCCTTCCGCAATGGGTAACCCATCACATTTTATTCGCCCGAGGTTTACGCTTGAACGGCCTTTTGTCCAGCCTCAACTTCAGCATCAGTTCGAGTTGGCCAGGCTGTGAGAATGGCTTTACATAAAGTCGCCAGAGGGATGGCAAAAAATACGCCCCAGAACCCCCACAAACCACCAAATACCAACACAGATAATATAATGGCAACCGGATGCATTTTGACGGCTTCAGAAAATAAAAGAGGCACCAAAACATTTCCGTCCAGCGCCTGGATAATCGCGTAAACGATCATGACGTACATGAGGTCACTGGACCACCCCCATTGGAAAAACCCAATTAAAGCCACGGGCAGTGTCACCATTGCAGCGCCGATGTAAGGGACAAGTACAGAAAACCCCACAGAAATCCCTAGCAGTAGCGCGTAGTTTAAATCCAACAGGCTAAATGCCACACTCGAAACACCCGCGACAATAACAATTTCAATCACTTTGCCACGAACATAATTGGCAATTTGCTGGTTCATCTCTCGCCAGATTTGCCTCATCACTGGCCGCTTGTGAGGCAAAAAACTCGTCAACCAATCCACCATCTGCTGACCATCTTTCAGAAAGAAAAAAACCAGAATGGGCACCAACACCAGATAAATAAGAATCGCAATAATGATGGGCAACTGCGCCAGAGAAAACGATAAAATAGATTGCCCTAACTCTCCAAGGTCAGCGCGTAAACCACTGATTAGATCGCGTACTTGCGATTCAGTAATTAAAGTCGGGTATTTCTGCGGTAATAATAAAAGTAATTGCTGCCCCTCCTTTAACATCCGGGGAGCCTCAGTAAACAAATTGATTAATTGCTTCCAAAGAGCGGGCAAAATATAAATAAGTCCAATCACCAGGCTGCCAGCCAATACCAGGAAAGCAATACTGACGGCAAAGATATGACGAAGCCCCCAGCTTTTTAATTTAACCACCATACCCTGCATCAGAAACGCGATGATAACGGCGGAGATCATTGGCGCCAGCACAACGCCCATGGTCAATACCACCACCAAGCTGGCAATAATTAAAACCGCAACCAATACGGCTTCTTCGTCCGCAAAATAGCGGTCTATCCAGCGATTAAAAATACGAATCATTTGTCACTGCACCCTTTTCTAATGAGGAATTTGAAAACGCCATCACTTTCAGTTTGCTCAACCAGCTCATGCCGCGTCAAACTCACAAAATTCGCAATATCTTTGGTGGAATTCACATCTGTTGCCAAAACACAGATCAGCTCACGCTCAGCAACATTGTTTAGGCCCTGTTTTGCCTTTAGCAAGGGCATTGGGCAAGTCAGGTCACGCGCATCAACGGTCAGGGATATCTTAGTACTTTGCATGAATAAATTTTCACTTAGAGGCTAAATACAGGGAACCTTCAGACGCCGCCAACCTCGAAGAGCAGTAATAACCTTCACGTCAGTATGCGAGCGAGACTTCCTAGCGAGACTTCCTAACGAAAGCTCCTATGGATAACACGTTCGCCTGAACACAACATATTGGCGTACGAGGTTTGAATCTACAGGCTGTGAAATCTGTTTACCGTAAGTGGCGTCTCGGGCGTTCAACGGCATAATGAGACCTGCAATATGCTCGGCCAGTTCCGGCGGCAGTATACATGTTCTCAATATTTGTAGCAGTGTTTCTATTATGACTAAAAAGTGGTTATTTTGGCATCATATGCGACAATTTACTTAAGGCAGGGAGTTTTAAGGCGCTCTCGGCTAGTAATATCAAGGTTTGTCCTTGTTTTCTTAAGGGGGATAATAGATGATCCTCGGCTTATAAAAGGCAAAAAAAGGAAAAATGGTCATTAATTTCTCATTTTCCGTGCCAGAGGACTCTAAGATTAAGGTCATTACGAATTACGGTTGTTGAACATTGCGCACTCATTTTCTTCATTTTTTTACTCTCGCTCTCATCATTCTCCTCTGCGACTCCACTACCCGTGTGTCAGCCGACGAGCTACTTATTCCCGAATTGGGCGATGCCAGTTCTGGCATTATTTCACCGCGCCAGGAATACGAACTCGGTCAAAAGTGGCTGCGCATGTATCGTGCACGCGTACCCACCACTAAAGATCCATTTTTACAGATTTACACAGAAAACCTGATTCGCCGACTGGCCACCTATAGCGAACTGAGAGACAAGCGCCTGGATATTCTGGTAGTCGACAATCCCACGTTAAACGCTTTCGCCGTACCTGGTGGTATTGTAGGTGTTCATACGGGTTTATTTACCCATGCGGAAACTGAAGATCAGTTCTCTTCCGTACTGGCTCACGAACTTGCTCACTTGAGCCAGCGTCACTATGCCCGTACTCTGGAACAACAAAAGAATAATGCAATTCCGAACATGGCCGCATTACTGGCCAGTATTTTAATTGCTGCAACAGCCGGCGGTGACGCAGGCATGGCAGCAATTTATGCCAGTCAATCCATGGCGCTGGATCAGCAACTGCGCTTCAGCAGACAAATGGAACAGGAAGCAGATCGCATCGGCATGGAGACCATGGTGAAGTCAGGCAATAATCCATATGCCATGTCCGAAATGTTTGAATCCATGTTACGGGCATCTCGCTTTTATCGCCGCCCACCGGAATTTCTATTGACGCATCCACTTACCGAATCTCGTGTCGCGGATACGCAGCAGCGCGCACTAAAGTTTGATAAGAAATACTACGCCCCCAGCCAGGATTATCAGCTCGTCAAAATTCGAGCAGAACTTCTGCACGAAGCGAATGTAAACTTTGCTATTCGCAAGTATGAAACTGAAATAGAAGGTCACAAATACGATAAAGACTCTGCGCGCTACGGCCTCGTTCTAGCGTACAGTAAAGCGCGACGCTTTGAAGATGCACAGAAAGCCCTCGCCCCTCTGCTAAAGCAAGCGCCCGACAATCTTTACTACGCCATTGAACAGGCGCAAATAGATGCCGAACTGGAACACTATGATATTGCAAAGAAACGTTTCCAGGAGTTACTGACGTCTTATCCAAATTATCACCCGCTAGTCATTCGTTACGCTGAAACGCTGATGCAGGCAGGTGATTACAAAGCATGTGCAGCACTATTAAAAGAACACAGCAAGCGACGCCCGACCGACGATTACGTGTGGTATTTGCTGGCAGAAGTCAACGGTCTGGTTGGTAATATATTTGAAGTCCATACCGCCCGTGCAGAGTACTTTTCTCTCAATGGACTTTACGACAAAGCAATTATTCAGTTGAAAAATGCTTTACGCCTAGTTGAAAAAGATCAACAGATGCAAGCGGTGATTGAACAAAAACTGAAGGAAGTAAGACGACTTCGTGAAGAGACCAAAATGTAAAATCCAACAAAAAGAAAAACCGACTACAAAGGCTTGACGGAACGGTCTGTGCCGTTCCACTCCCCCCGTTGCAACCATCCATTTGCATTGCCCTCTGCCATGGGCTTAGCAATAAAATACCCCTGCACCGCATCGCATCCCATCTGAGCAAGTCGATCATAAATCTCTTGTGTTTCGACACCTTCAGCCACCACTTTCAAGCCAAGATTATGAGCCAACTGTATGGTGGAATTGACGATGATTTCATCTTGCTCATCATCCAGCATATTCTGCACAAACGAGCTGTCAATTTTTAAGGTCTTCACTGGCAAACGTTTTAAATAACCCAGCGATGAGTAGCCTGTACCAAAATCATCGACTGACAATACAACCCCCAGTGCATTGATCTTTTCCAGTATTACCTGCGCCCGCTGTGGGTCAGACATAATCATGCTTTCCGTTATTTCCATTTCCAGATGGCGACCATCAAGTTTGTACTTCTTCAACACTCGACTCAAATCCACCACAATACGGTCATCCAAAAGATTACGCGCGGATAAATTCATAGCAACGGAAATATTATACCCTTGACCAATCCAGGCAGCCGCTTGTTTGACCGTCTCTTCCAACACCCAGTTTGTCAGGGAATATATTGCACTGGACATTTCGGCAATGGGAATAAAATCATTTGGCGGGATGAACCCCAGCTCCGGGTGTTCCCAGCGCAACAAAGACTCAAAACCATAGACGCGATGGCTGTTTAAATCCACTTTGGGTTGAAAGTGCAGACTTAATTGGTGCTCGCGAATCGCGCGGCCCAGAGCCCCCATAATCTCCAATCGCATAGGCGAATGCGCATCATAACTGGCATCATATATAGCAACACCTTTTAACCCGTTCTTTGCGTGATACATTGCAATATCGGCGTAGCGTAATAACGTTGTAACATCATTCGCCTGATCGGGTGCAACAGCGATACCAATACTCGCACTGATTTCAGTACGCACACCATCCAAATCAAACTCCTGGCATATTGCATCTAAAAATCGATGCGCCAGCACCACTACTTGTTGCGTATTACGAATATTTGGTAAAAAAATCGCAAATTCATCACCGCCCAAGCGCGCGATAACACCAGAGGTATCAGCTAACTCCAGCTCTAATCTCGGGCCTAACTGTTTTAAAACGCGATCACCCGCCAAGTGCCCCAAGGTATCATTAATTTCTTTGAAACGATCCAGGTCTATGAGTAACAATGCCATTTTTTGCCGATGCCGTCGGTCTCGCAAACCAGCTTCAATACATTGATACAGGTAGGTTCTGTTGGGTAATGAGGTTAACCCATCATGGTTTGCCATGTGCTCCATTTTATCGAGATATTGCTTGTATTCAGTAACATCCCGACTCATGCCCCAACATCGTTTTAAGTAGCCATTTTCGACATCACCTACGGCAGATGTCTGCAGCAACATCGCCTGCCCATTTTTATTCGTTATCGCGAACTCACATTCTTCCAGACGATAATTATTCTCCACGAAGTGCCGAATATCGCGTTTGTTGGCAATGGAGTCATTGATGTGAAGCGGTGTCCCTATCAGATCCTGTCGTTTCTGTGCACCGAATAAATACGCTAACTTTTCATTGCATTCGCTCAATTCTGCACGCCATAGGATCTGTGATACCTGCTCATCAAAAGGCAAACGAATATCGACTGGAGGAAAAATATCGTAGCACCAGATGGCATCGGAGCTATTGGCAATAAAAGCGCGGTAGCGCGATTCGCTTTCCTGTAATGCACGCTGCTGCTTAACTTGCGCAGTTACGTCACTAATCACCAGCAATGCGCCGGTGACCATGCCGTCGGAATTTCTTACGGGAATTTTATCGACAGAATACCAGGATTCTTTGCCATTAAATAAAGAGCGCTCCAATGATTGCCAGATCGGTCGCTTGGTTCGAATCACCTGCATAATTTCTCGCTGGCGCTCGGAAGCATCATCCCAGTATTGAGCGAACTCTTTAAAGCTCAGCCCTTGTACTTTTTGCTGACCACACCAGTATTGCGCTTGAATATTACAGTGCTGAATCACACCCCAACGGTCCAGATAGATAATAATGGACCGCATGGCATCCAGCAGATTTCGCAGTTCATTATTATCATCAATGCCGTGCGCCCCGAGCGAGACGGCCGTTTGCAGACTATGTGCCTTTCTTAGCTCCATTCTCACCTCCGTCCTCACCTCCTTCACAGCCCGGCACTCCAACGTGGGTGGCAGAACCTCGGACCGGACAGCCTAGGGCTATTGAACGAAAATAAACGCAGCATTAACGGCGAGTTGGCTTCGGCAATACCCGACATCGTGTCTCCGGCGTAGATGGGAATTCGGTTTTAAATTGGCACGTAAAATGTAGTATAGACGAGGATAGCGTCGGTGCCGGTATTTACATGCCGAAAAAACAGCCTAAGTGACTTATTTTGACTGGTCAATTTGTCTCACAGATCAAGGGCCACAAGGGTCAGGGGTAGAGTGATGAGCCACAATATTTACAGTGGTCGGCATCGCTGTCATGGCCAATTTTATGGCACTGAATGCATTCAATGCTGTTTCGATTGCGCTGAATTTCCTGCGCCAGTTCTGCGGTAAAAATGCCAGTTGGAACCGCAATAATGGAATAGCCAATCAGCATTGCGAAGGCAGCAATCAGCTGTCCCAGAGGGGTTTGCGGTGCGATATCACCGTAACCCACAGTGGTGATCGTCACAATGGTCCAGTATATGCTTTTCGGTATGCTGCTAAAGCCATTGGCAGGACCTTCCACCACATACATAACGGAACCGAAAATGGTTGCCAGCACCAGCACCACCAGAAAAAACACCGAGATTTTTCGACGCGCCATCATCATAGAGCGGATTAAGGTATTGGCCTCGCTTAGATAACGTACAAGCTTCAACACCCTGAATACCCGTAAGAACCGCAACAAACGAACGATCAGCAGATAGTTTGCTCCAGGTACCAGCAAACTGATATATGACGGAAGTATGGAAAGTAAATCCACAATCCCGTAGAAGCTCCGAATGTACTGCCAGGGCTTAGGAGAGCACCAGATACGAACCGCATACTCCAATGTAAACATCAAGGTAAATATCCATTCCAGCACTCGAAAGGCAAGATAATATTCCCTTACCACTGTCTCCATGGACTCGGCCATCAGCAATACAACACTTAAGATAATGGCTACTATGAGGAAAATATCAAAATTTTTCCCTGCAGGGGTATCCGTCCCAAAAATAATGAGGTGAAGCTTTTCTTTTAATGCTTGGCTTGTCATAGCAACCTTGGTCTGCCGCTGGAGATGAATGTTAATATTCTGCTTATCGGTCTAAAGATCTAATGGTAGCAAACCCCAGCGACGACATCAGCACTTGGGATTCGGCGCTTAGGATAAGGTACAATTTTACCCGCTTCGATTTAGCGAGAATTTAATTGGGAAAAGCAATATGAAGAATAAAAACAGTCGTCTGGTCTACTCCACGGATCAAGGCAGAATCAAGCCTCAAGACGAGGAACTTAAAGTCTCTCATGCTTCAGCCGATGGTATTGTCCGTATTCAGCGGGAAACCAAGGGGCGAGGAGGCAAGTCGGTCACGGTGCTTTCAGGCTTTGATATGGATGATTCGACCCTTAAGGAATTCGCCAAAAAATTGAAACAGCAATGCGGTACCGGTGGAACGGCCAAGCAGGGAAAGATCGAAATTCAGGGAGATCACCGACAAAAATTGCTGGATTACGTGGTTTCTCAAGGATTTAAGGCCAAAATAGCTGGTGGCTAACTCCTTCCTAATCGATTGAAAAACATAGCGTTTTTCACAAAGTTAACGCCTTCATGACAAGCCTGCCAGCGACCACCCCAAGAAAGCATAACAAACGCCTCCGGGTTGGAGCAAAAATTGCTGAGCAAGAATTAGAACGCAATTTTCCAAAAAATTTGTCAACTTTTTGACTTGAAGGTTTGTACTTATGGAGACTGGGAGCTACTGGCTAATTATTGACACCACCACCAAAGTGGTGCTCGGAGTGCTTGTTACGCTGGGCTGTATCTGGCTTAGTCGGCGCTGGCACCAGCATAATAATCCTCTACAACTGCACCCACTACAGCGAAAGATAAATCTGCTGGAAGAAATTTCTTCTGAGGTGGGACATGTCAACCACAGCTTCGCCAAGTACTCCGCTCTGGTGATCGAATCTACCCGTTTTGGCAAACGCTGGCCACCCGCTCGCAAGCTGGAATTAGAAAGAGTGAACAGCGAACTGGTGGCGGAATTCGAAAAACTCGCTGCGGCAGAAGCAAAATTGCTCATGCTTGGCGAAAAAACCATGGAAAAAACTCTACGCCTCTACGGGGCGAAAATCGCATTCTTTCGCAAACAGGTTTATGTAGGGCGGCAGGACATCAGCGAGCAGGAAATTGCCGATATAAAGCACTCCATCATGCAATTACGGGAACAGTTTTATGACTTGCTAAGTCGTCGCTACGATAAGCTTTTAACTGCCTGAGGATGGCGCTTTGGAGCCTTAAAAACGCAACGAAGCATGCATCATGCTTTCTATACACATCGCTGGGCGACACACTCTGCTGTTACAGAAATAGCGGGAGAAAGGTCTCCACTTAAGCCGCTGCCGCCATGATACCAAGCCATAAAAAGCGACAATTCATTACGCATTGAAAATCCAGTGTTTTACAGGCTTCTGAATCAAGAGTTCATAGGAAAGTCAGCCGCAAATTTTTCAACCCACTCCTTCGCCGCCTCCTCACTGGAAAGGAATCGCCCTTCCTCTTGCGCAACTTGTGTTTTGTAGTGCTCAATATGGCAAATCTGTTCGATCATTCGCACAGAAAAGCGGGTAGATGTATCACTAAACTCAACCCCAACCGCATAGCTGCCGCCTTCTGATCGGCACCAGGCAACAGTGCCATCAGCTTCAAAAGGTTTCTCTTGCACAGGAATCTCAATATGAATTGGACTGCCGATTTGCAGTGGACTGTCCGAGCTAAAACACAAGCCACCGCGACTGACATCTTTTAATTTTTCAGAGGAATGCTCACTAATTTGCCCCATAGAAAAGGCAATGGGGATATCTGATGGATGACGGATATAACGGCGCATCGAACTTTCCCTCTCGGATAATAACCGTTGCCAATAACCACAAAAGCAAAGCCAAGGATTAAGAAGTATATCCATTGCATTAAACGTTTTTCCCATGTCGCACCCCCAACCTATCCAAGTACTAAAAACCAAGAAAGTGGATACATTGTGATTCTGTTTGCATGTTTACATCAGTCGATGCGAAAACACGATTGCGGTTAAAAATGCAAACCGAATACATTGTTAACATCCATTTTTAACCTCTATTACCAATATAAATTCAGCTGATAAAGAGAGCAAATTCGCGGGAATGAAAAACCTGACGGTGAATACCTATGTTTTCATGATTTTTGAGTAGTTTTACTTAACGATCAGAAATCAGGAAATATTAAAAATTTCACACCCTAAATCCAATTATGTGAGTGATTATTCGTTCACTCTTAATTTAATGTATAGCGCATATATTCAGAATTAAAAGTCATTATTGACTTTATTCAACATTATTAAATACAACTTTAGTCGCGATACCTGCAATAGAAATATAAGTAGCAGAAACAGATTTAGATAAAACAAAAAAGTAGCTGCATTTGGTGACAAATCTGGAAAGTATGGACAGAACCGATAAGCTTATCTGTATACAGTTAGACTGCGTGGGCAGGAAAAAATTCTAACGCAAATATTTTTGCACTGGCGCATAGGAGCGACGGTGTAACACGCACGGGCCGTGCATTTCTAAAGCCTGCATATGAACCTTAGTGGGGTAGCCTTTGTGCTGTGCGAATCCATACTGAGGAAAATCCCGATCAAATGCGATCATTTCCCTATCTCGGGTTACTTTCGCGAGTATTGAAGCCGCCCCAATTGCCTCAACTTTTCCATCACCTTGCACTATTGCTTCTGAGGAATAGTCCCATTTGGGGAGTTTATTTCCATCTACCAGGACGTGGTCGGGCTTCTGGTTCAGTCCATCCACAGCACGCTTCATTGCCAGTAAACTTGCATGGAGAATATTAAGCTCATCTATTTCCTCAACACTAGCACGCGCTATGCACCAACAGACCGCTTTCTCCTGAATAACATCGAACAACAATTCACGCTTTTTTTCCGAGAGCTTTTTAGAGTCATTTAAGCCGTCAATGCCGTGATCTGGAGCCAATATCACAGCGGCTGCCACTACATCCCCAGCCAAAGGGCCGCGTCCAACCTCATCCACACCCGCAATAAGTGCATTATCTTTAAGAGTTTGCTGAGCAAAAAGATCATCTATCATGAATTACCTGCAATGGGTTTATCGGCGGAGTCTTTACTCGCAAATCCTTTGCCGGCAATACATTGCAAAATCGCTTTTGCGGCTTCCTCACTGGCATTTTTTTTCAGTGCCTGATGAATGTCGATGTACTCCTGCTTCAATGCATCGACTTTGGATTCGTCTTGCAAAAAAGCCAGAACATGCTGACTCATGGCCTCTGGTGTTGCCTGATGCTGAATTAATTCCGGCACTAGCGCTTTATCGGCGAGGAGGTTTGGCAGACCTATAAACTTAGATTTCACCATGCGCTTTAAAATCCAGTACGTCAGCGTTGCCAAACGGTATGCGATGACCATCGGCTTTTTCAAAAGCAGCGCCTCTAAAGTCGTAGTACCGGATGCCATTAGCACAACATCACTCGCCGCCATTACATCATGCGAATTTTGCAGGCTCAAGGTAATCGGTAATTCCTTCACATGCTGCAACATGAGTTGTAACTGCTGATACCGGGTTTCGTTCACTGCCGGCAATAAAAACTTCAATTGCGGGTTTTGTTGCCAGCATAATTGCGCAGCCTGAATAAAATCCTTTCCAAGCTTTTCAACCTCAGCGGCGCGACTGCCCGGCAAAATCGCCACGTATTGTGCATCCGGGTCTAAACCCAACCTATCCCTGGCCAGATACTTTTCATCATCCAATGGGAACTTATCTGCAAGAGGGTGCCCGACAAATGCTACGTTAACATTGTGCTCGGTATAAAACTTTGCCTCGAATGGGAATAGCGTCAACATTAGATCAACGGCCCGAGCGATCCGCTTTACACGGCTCTGTCGCCAGGCCCACACTGAAGGGCTGACATAATGTGCTGTTGTTACGCCCTCCTGATGAAGCGCATCTTCCAGCGCGAGATTAAAGTCAGGGGCATCAATACCAATAAATATATCTGGGGGGTATTGGCTGTATCTCTCGCGTAACTCCCGACGTATGCGTAGGAGCTCTGGCAGACGTTTGAGAGGCTCAACCAGCCCCATCACGGCGAGTCGCTCCAATGGATAGTGCGAGACAAAACCGCGAGCCAACATACGTGGACCGCCGATACCTTCAAAAATACAATCAGGGAATTGTGCTTGCAGAGCTTCGATTAAGCCCGCACCAAGAATATCGCCGGACTCTTCTCCGGCAACAATGGCCACACGACGCAATTGAATCGCGTTACTTGCGATGTTTTCAGCCATAACCAGAATCTTTTCGACAAATATGAGGCTAACAATAACTAATAAAAATACAGAAGAACGTGGTTGTTACATTCGCGAACGAATTATACTTGCCCTGAAATTAACACTACCGGCTAACTCTACCGGCTAAATTTTTTCGACTAACACTACCAACCAGACAAGCCAGCGTATTTACGCTAACAGTTAACGAACTATGCCACGCGTTGAAGAACGCAAAGAATCAATCAGAGTGCTTATTTCGCCCTCTTCCTCGATAGACTGCAACATTTCGATAGCGCTTTCCAAGGTTAAGCCTTTGCGATAAATAATTTTAAACGCCTTGCTCAAGTTGGCCAGTTGCTGCTTGTTGTATCCACGTCGCTTTAAACCTTCAAGATTGATACTGCGAGCGGCAGCGGGGGCACCGGCCACCATGACATAAGCGGGAATATCTTTGCCAACACCACTGCCCATTCCGGTGAAACTATGTTCGCCCACCTTACAGTACTGGTGTACCAGCGTATATCCACTGAGAATGGCCCAATCACCAACATGTACATGACCGGCGAGTGAAGCATTGTTAACAAGAATACAATGATTGCCGATCACACTGTCATGGCCAATATGAACATAGGCCATGAGTAGATTATCATTCCCGATAGTGGTTTCACTGCGGTCTTGTACTGTCCCACGGTGGATTGTCACGCCTTCACGTATAACATTGTTATCACCGATGACCAATCGAGTGGGTTCACCTTTATATTTTAAATCGGGCGTATCTTCTCCAATCGAGGAGAATTGCAAAATGCGATTGTTTTTTCCGATTACCGTTGGCCCTTTTATCACGACATGAGAGGCAATGCGGCAGCCTTCCCCAATCGTGACATCCGGACCGATAATCGTCCACGGACCAATTTCTACGTTTTCACCAATCGTCGCTGAAGGATCGATAATCGCTCGACTATCGACTGAACCTGTTTCACTCACAGTGTCTCTTCGCCCATATTCAAAAAGGTTTATGAAAAAAATCGAACAAGTGTTTAAACACTTCTATCTGCACACATGATAGTGGCAGAGGTTACCAGCTGATTGTCCACAGTGGCTACGCACTCAAATTTCCATATACCGCGCTTTTCTGAAATGATTTTGGCTTCAAAAAATACGCGATCACCCGGCACAACTTGTCGTTTAAAACGTACTTTATCGATACCGGCAAATAAATAAATCGAACCATCATCAGGTGTTTTGTCCATGGTTTTAAAGCCAAGTACACCGCAAGCTTGTGCCATAGCTTCAATCAACATTACACCGGGAAAAACAGGAAAATGCGGGAAATGCCCCTGGAACACCTCTTCATTAACGGATATGTTTTTATATGCGAGAATTCTCTCCCCCAGCTCCAGCTCAACAACACGGTCGATAAGCAGAAACGGATAACGGTGAGGAAGATATTTTTTGATTTCAATAATATCCATCATGTGAAATGGCCCCAAATTAAAAAACTCTGCTGCCTGAATGTTCTCAAGCAGGTGATTCTTGTCATTATATTTTGCTAGCACTCAGCCATGCTGAGTTAGGTCTAAATGAAGAGCGAGATTATAGCGAGTTTAGGGTGACTTTAGCACTATAAACTAAAAGATAACTTCACTAAGTTTGAAATATTTTGATATTGACGCGTCCAGCAAAATGGTTATTTCTCTTCCTGCTGCGATAGAAGCTGGCTTTCCAAGGCTTTTTCCAGCTGTTTTATACGGGTTGCCATTTCATCAATCTGAGAAAATCGAACCATGGCTTTACGCCATTTCCTCACATCCATTTGCGGAGTGGCAGACGCTAATGCGCTAGCCTCGGTGGTGCTTTTAGTTACAATAGTGCCGCCGTGACAATGTGTATCATCAGCCAATTCAATGTGACCATTGACTAAGACACCACCACCAAAGATGCAGCGTTTGCCTACTTTCGTGCTGCCAGCCATACCGACACACCCGGCAATAGCAGAGCCATCTCCTATTTCCACGTTATGTGCAATATGAACCAGGTTATCAATTATCACACCATCGTGAATCACGGTATCCCCAAGCGCGCCTCGATCTATTGCAGTATTTGCACCTATTTCAACCTTGTTTCCTATCACCACGCCACCAATCTGGTGGATCTTCACCCACCCTTCTTTTGTGGGAGCAAAGCCAAAACCATCGGAACCAATGACAGTACCGCTATGAATTATCACCTGATGCCCAATTCGAACATTGGAATAGATACTGACATTTTGATAAATCAGGCAGTTATCACCGAGCGAGGAATTTTCAGCGATGACAGTCCCTGGATAAATTTCACAGTTATCGCCTATTACCACGCCGTCTTCAATTACGCAGTGAGCACCTATCGAAGTATTGATACCGATTTTAGCCGTAGGAGCGACAACTGCACTTGGGTGTACGCCAGGTTGGCGTGAAGGACGAGGATCGAAGAACTGACTCAATTTAGCGTACCCCAGATAGGGGTCAGCCAGGAGCAGCTTGTTCCCAGCAAAGTCTGCCGCATGTTCCGGCTTAATAATCACCGCCGCAGCTTTGCTGGAACTTAAGTATTTGAGATAAGATTTTGAGGAAAGAAAACTGACTTGCGCGCTGTTTGCTTGCTGTAAATCAGCCAGACCGGAGACTAGCGCGCTACCATTTTCAGCCACCAGCTCGGCGCCCAGGTAATCGGCCAACTCTTGTAGTGTGGCTTCTTTCCTCATATTTACCTCTTATTTTGCTTTGTCGAGCTCTTTAGTGATTTTGTCAGTAATATCGACAGCTGGAACAGCAACGTAAGTCACTTGCTTGCGTAGAATCATATCCACGTCTTCGGCGGTAACATATTTCTTCAGCACGTCTTCCAGCTTAGGCTGGATTTCTTCCATTATCGCTTTTAATACAACGCCTTGCTCAGCTTGCAGTTTTTGCGCAGCCAACTTTAAATCTGCCTGAATATATTCCAGTTTTTTACGGTGATCCGCTTTTTCTTCCGCGCTCCAGGTCATACCTTTGCTGTTAGCTTCTTTTGAAAGTGCAGCCAGGTCAGCTTTCAAACTTTCGGCCTGCGCCATCATTTGGGCGTAATCCGGCTTTGCTTGAAGCTCTTCAATACGCTTTTTTGCCAGCTTGGTGTTGAAAATAGCTTGCTCGTGATCGAACACTACCACTTTGCCTGCAAAGCTAAACTGGCTGATGGCCGCGATCATTATGGTAAATAAGACTTTCTTAAACATTCAAAAACTCCCCAAAATAATAAACTTTAAAATCCTGCTCCAAATGAAAATTGGAAGTACTTGGTATCATCATACAGCTCGCGCTTGAGCGGTTTTGCATAGCTGAAAGTCATGGGCCCAAATCCGGACAACCATTTAAACCCTAAACCAGCAGACGATCGCAAGGCATTCAACTCAATATCGTAACAGTTTAATTGGTCATCACGACAATAAGTGGAGAATACGTTCCCTGCATCCACAAATGCTACCAATTGCATTGATCGAGTATCCTCAGCAAATGGAATTGGTAACAAAAGTTCTGTACTGAATTCGACGAGCACGTTACCGCCATTGGGGCGTATACGTCCAGTCACATTTTGTGAAACAAGCTTGCCTGGTTCACAACCGTAGAATCCACGTCCCTGCGCTCCGTTACCGGAAATAGTGGTAGCTAGAGAACCGGGATCTTCACATAAGACGTAAGAGAAGCGACGTTCATCATCCACTCGCCCATCGTTATCCGAATCTATTAACTGGTTCTCACCGATCACGTATTCCTGTGCACCGGTATCAAGCGGCCCAAGCGTATAAGGCTCGAAACCTCGCACAGAACCAATACCCCCCGAGCGGAAATTCTCGAAAAATGGCAACTCATCCATTTCCCCATAACCATCGCCGTAGCCCAAGCGCGTTTTAAAACGAAGCGTGGTGTTGCGAGTCAGGGGCTGGAACATTTGCGCATCAACCACGACGCGGTAGTACTGTAAATCACTGCCCGGAACGGTTGTTTCAAGACTGACCGACTGAGAATTCCCGCGAGTAGCCAGAATCCCTCGGTTTAAAGTACTGCGTCGCCAACTTAAACTGAGGTTCGCACTGTTGTATACGGTTCCGTACTTTTCAATAAACCCAGGTTCTTCATCAATGACGACATTTTCAGTGATCGGTGACGTGTCGGCAAAATATTCGACTTGAACATTATTTTCGGTGGGCACCACAAAGCTGCCATTGGGGTGCAAGCTCTCGTATTCACTCTGCGTGATATAACTGAAATCTACGCCGTTAATCCCGTAAAAATAAGGACTTTGACGTATCTGCTGTGTTGCGTATCGGCCTACGCTCAACTCCTGGTGAGTAAATCCGGTACCAAACGACAAGTAGGAAATCTCAGAAATTGGATAACCAAAATTCAACGTCACGCCAGTCGCATCCGTCGAATAGGGAGCCGAGAATCGTGCTTGACCGTAATCCGTTGACTTGTAATAAACACCGAAGCCGCGGCTCACCCCATCAGGAGTAAAATACGGGTCTTTATAGTTAAAGCTGTAAACATCCTGATAGCGGTTGTGATTAATACCGAAATTAACGTTCTTACCCGTTCCCAACCAGTTGTTCTCAGACACGCTTAAACCAACATTCACCTTGTACGCTTCAGAGTAACCCACACTGGCCTGAATCGAACCGGATGGCTGCTCTTCCACCGAGTAATTAACATCCACCAGGTCGTCATACCCGGGCACATCAACACTCTCAACTGTTACTTCTTTAAAGTATCCAAGACGCTCCAAACGCACTTTGGAATTTTCTATTCGCGCATTGGAAGCCGAAGATCCCTCCATCTGACGCATTTCGCGGCGAACTACATTGTCACTGGTTTTGGTGTTTCCGCTAAATTCAATTCGGCGAACATAAACGCGCTTGCCGGGATCAACGAAAAAGGTCAGCTCAACCGTTTTATCCTCAATATTTTTCCGTGGAATACCTTCAACTTTCGCATTGGTATAACCCGCATTACCAAGCAGCGTTGTTATATATTCGGAGGTATTAGTCATTCTCGCCTGAGAAAAGGTATCGCCTTTTTCCAGCAGGAATAAACGTCGAACCGTTTCTTCTGAGATGATTGGATCGCCCGCCAGCCCGACTGAGCTAATGGTGTACTTTTCACCTTCCGACAGGTTCAGCGTGATAAATACGGCTTTCTTATCCGAACTAATCGATACCTGGGTAGACAGTACTTTAAAATCCAAATAGCCGCGATCCAGATAAAAGGATTCCAGCGTTTCAATATCCCCAGTCAGCTTTTCTTTTGCGTACTTGTCTCGGCTGGAAAAAATCGCCCACCAGCGAGTTGTTCCCAATTCAAATAAATCCTTCAGCATTTCATCGTCGTAAAGCGTATTACCGACGAAGTTCAGATGTTTGATTTTAGCGGCACTACCCTCTTCCACCTGAATATCAATATTCACCATGCTGTTGGGCAGCTCTTCGACATTCACCTCAACCGAAGCACCATAACGCGCCTGCGCAATATATTGTCTTTCCATTTCGCGTGCCAGGCCCTGTAATGTTTGACGCTGCAGGATCTCGCCTTCGTCGATGCCGTTATCATTCATGATACTCATCAACTGCTCTGTTTTGATCGCCTTGTTTCCTTCGATCTTAATGGACTTAATGGCCGGGCGCTCCTGCAGAATTATAATGAGCACTTCGCCATCACGAGCGACCTGGACATTAGTAAAAAAGCCAGTTGAAAATAACGAGCGGATAATTCCTCGAACATCTTCGTTATCAATATAATCGCCCACACGTACTGGCAGTGCCGCAAATACCGGACTCGCCGATACACGCTGCAAACCTTCCAGGCGAATATCCGATACTTTAAAACTGGCAGCAAAAGCGTGAGCCGCCGAAAAAGTCAATACCAATACGGCTAACAGTTGTTTCATCTTTATCAAAGGAAATAAACCAGATTGTAGTTGTTATGTCGCGTTCTAGAGACGCAAGATATCGTTATAAAAAGCAATCACCATCACCCCTAACATGATTGCCATCCCCACTTGGAACCCCATCATTTGAACTCGTTCAGATAACGGACTTCCTTTTACCCACTCCACCAGACAATAAAATATATGTCCACCGTCTAAAATTGGGATAGGTAATAAATTCAACACGCCTAAAAGCACGCTTAAATGAGCTAAAAGTGAAACAAACGCCCAAAAACCGTGTTTTGCGTGATCGGCGGCCACTTTAGCAATGCCAATCGGACCGCTCAAGTTTTTCGTAGAGATTTCGCCAAACACCAGCTTTTTCATAGACAAAAGCACAAAGCCGGCAGTGTCCCATGTTTCGTACAACGATTTTCCCATGGACTCAAACAGCCCGTAATTCTGCTGCAGCATCAGTGATTTGGGAGAGCGATACCCCAATCCCATCCCCACTTGGCCGTATGGTTCACGGCTTTTTTCATCCGTTTTCAGGGCTGGGGTTACGCGGATAATCTTCTCAACGCCATCGCGCAGAATTTTGACCGATAATTCTTGTTCAGGACGTTCTTTGACATAGTCCACCCAACTGAGCGGACTCAAAATAGCATTACCATCCACACTGACCAACACATCACCAGATTGAAAGCCAGCCTTCTCTGAAGGCGTATCCGGGAATATCTCACCAACCAGCGTCTCACTCTGAAACGCTATGCCAAGACCACGAATAGGATCAGGTGCATCGTCCGTTTTTAACCACTCATCGAGTTCAGCATCCGATTCGTAAGTAAAATCTGAATCCGGATAGCTGACCACAAAATGAATATCGCCGGATTCTCCCAAACGCGTTAAAAGATGCATGGTAACATCTCGAGTGGAATTTACTTCCTGATCATCAATCGATACAATTTTTTGACCAACTTCCAGGCGTGCTTTTTCAGCGATAGAGCCCGGCTCAATATAACCGATGACAGGTATAAACTCTGTCGTACCCCGAAATACGAAAATAAACCAGTAAATAAACAGCGCTAGAATAAAATTCATTCCCGGGCCGGCCGCCAGAATGGCAATGCGCTGGGCAATAGATTTGGAATTGTAAGAGAGGTGTTTTTCTTCTTCGGCAACCTCGACTTCACGTTCATCCAGCATTTTAACGTATCCGCCCAGCGGTAGCGCAGACACGGCAAACTCCGTCCCGTGTTTGTCTCGCCACGTCAGCAGGCGATGACCAAAACCAATGGAAAAACGTAAGACTTTGACCCCACACAATCGGGCAACATAGAAATGGCCGAATTCGTGGATAGCGACCAATATGCATATCGCTACCAGGAACCAAACAATCATCATCAGCGTATCTGTCACAACTCAACCAATCTTTAACATTTTTTTACGGTTTACAATGCACTGACCATTGGCGCGGCTTATAAAAGTCCATATTCATTACCATTGGCAGCACGTTACCTGTCTTTCTGTCTATTTTTTATCGCTTGCTTTAACTATTGCCGTTTCTCTGTCTTTTTTTATGCTGCGACCGTGATCACCCATCACGGCAAATACTGAACGCACATTTCAAAAGCGCTAATTTACGCGCGCACCACCTTGTCAGCCATTTCACGCGCTTCAAGATCCGCACTTATGACATCGTCAATACAGACAGGTTCGCTAGAATCCCAAATTTCCAGGATTTGGTCGATAAACTCCGCTATCTGCGTAAATTTAATCTCACCATTCAAAAAGCGATCCACGGCCACCTCATTACAGGCATTTAGCGCCACCGCATAATCCCCACCACTACGCCAGGCGTTCATAGCCAGCTGCAAGCATGGAAATCGCTGAAAATCTGGCGCTTCAAAATGCAGGCCAGACAAGCGAGTAAAGTCCAGAGGTTCTACCCCAGAGGCAATTCTATCAGGCCAACCCATGCAATGGGCGATGGGTGTCCGCATATCCGGTTGCCCCATCTGCGCCAGCACCGAGCCATCTAAATATTGCACCATGGAGTGAATAATGCTCTGAGGGTGCACCACCACCTCCAACTGGTCTTCAGTTACATTGAACAACCAGCAGGCTTCGATATATTCGAGACCTTTATTCATCATCGTGGCGGAGTCCACGGAAATTTTTTGCCCCATCGACCAATTCGGGTGATTACAGGCTTGTGCCGGGGTTACGTGCTGCAACTCACTCAATGCCGTTTCCCGAAACGGACCACCAGACCCCGTCAATATTATTTTTTGAATTCCAGCGGCCGCGACACTAGTAAAATTGTCTGGCAGACATTGAAAGATCGCGTTGTGCTCACTGTCAATCGGCAAGAGCTGCCCACCATTGCGTTTAACGGCAGACGTAAATAAATGACCGCTCATCACCAACGCTTCTTTATTGGCCAGCAATACACGCTTACCAGCTTCAACTGCCGCCATTGTTGGGCTCAACCCTGCAGCGCCCACGATGGCCGCCATTACGGTGGTAACCTGACTATCCTTTGCCACATCAACCAAAGCTGCCGGACCATGCAACACTTCTGTTTTACTCTTATACGCTCGCAGAATATCCCGCAACTCCGCTGCACCCGACTCGTCGGCGACCACCGCGTATTCGGGAGAAAACGCCAAACACTGCTGTGATAAAAGCATAATATTTTTATGCGCCGTTAAAGCAAACACTCGAAAGCGCTCTGGATGTTGACGCACAACATCCAGGGTATTCACACCAATAGAGCCAGTCGCACCGAGAACGGTTAATGTTTGCTGCATACCCACTCCGCCGCGCCTTACAAGTGCCAGTGACTCATCATGGATGCCAGAGCGAATACAGGCGCTGCGGCAGTTAAGCCATCAATTCTATCCAGCACACCGCCATGGCCTGGCAGAATTTGACTGCTGTCTTTCACACCGCGATGGCGCTTAACCATGCTCTCCAATAAATCCCCGACGACAGATATCAACGCCGTCGGTATAACCACACAAAGCAGGGCTAACCAATTCGTTCCTAAAAACACATTAGCGATCAAAGCCAACGCCATCACCATCACGGCACCGCCCCATACGCCTTCCCAGGATTTACCCGGGCTGACTTGCGGTGCCAGCTTACGTTTCCCAAAAGCTTTGCCGGTAAAGTAAGCGCCGATATCCGCTGTTGCAACCAAAAGCACCACGACAAGCACCAACCAGGCTCCTTGAGGCAACTGACGCAAATACAGACTGGCAAGCCAGGCTGGGGCAATCACCAAAACCCCCATAAGCAAACGTACCGCTGTCCCACCCCAAATTACAGCACTTGCGGGAAAACTTTGTATCCACAAAAGAGAGAGTGCCCACCAGGCGCAAGCAGCGATAAATATTGATTGTAAAACAGCGTAATTTGTTAACCAGCCGCTGACAAAAAGCAATAAAAAAGCGATAAACGCAACACTTAATGTAAATACTGTCTTACTCAAACGATTTGTCAGGCCTGCCAAATTCGCCCACTCCCACACGCCAACGGCATATACACCACTGATAAATGCAGCAAAAACAGGAAGCGGAGAAAAAAATAACACACCCAAAAAGACTATTGCTAACACGGATGCCGTAACGACGCGCTGTTTAAGCATTGGCGACCTCATCGTCCACTTGATCACCAGTTTTACCAAAGCGCCGCTGGCGAGAGTAAAAGTCTTCCACTGCCACCTTCAATGCACTTGCGTCAAACTCAGGCCATAACAGCGGGCTAAAATACAGTTCGGCATATGCTGCTTGCCATAACAGAAAATTACTAATGCGGTATTCACCACCGGTACGAATCAATAAATCCAAATCCGGTAATCCGGCCGTTGAAATGTGCTCGCCAAACGAAGATTCACTAATGTCACCTGGAGCAATGTGTCCATCCACCGCCTTTTGCGCGAGCTGTTTTGCCGCCTCCACGATATCCCAGCAGCCGCCATAGTCCGCAGCAATCACCAATGTTCGCTCTGTACCACAGGCAATTCGCTCCGCCTCCTGGATAGCATCAAGCAAGCGAGGAGAAAAGCGAGCGCGACTTCCAATCACCTTTAAGCTCACACCCTCTTTTGCCAGTTCTTTTGCTTCGCGTTTCAGGTAGGTATAAAACAAGCCCATCAACGCTTCCACTTCTTTAGGTGGGCGACGCCAGTTTTCGCTGCTAAAGGCAAACAAAGTCAGAGTATCGATACGCTCTTCGCGACAGGCAGACAACATATCGCGAATGCGTTCAACGCCCGCCCGATGCCCTGAAATCCCCTGCTTCCCTTCACGCTTAGCCCAACGATTGTTGCCATCCATGATGATGCCAACATGCCGCAACTGGGATGACTTCACTTACAAACTCCAGTTAGTCGATGCACTTATATCTCCATCAAGTCATCTTCTTTTGCAGCCAGCGCCTTATCCACCTGACTGATGTACTTATCTGTTATTTTTTGCACTTCATCTTGCGCTCGTCGCTCATCATCTTCGGTAATTTCCTTTTCCTTTAACAGATCCTTCAATGTGGATATTGCATCACGACGAATGTTACGCACCGATACACGAGCGGCTTCGGCTTCATTACGCGCTTGCTTGATATAACCTTTCCGAGTTTCTTCCGTCAACATCGGCATAGGCACACGAATCAATTCTCCGGTTGTTGCCGGATTTAACCCCAGGTCAGACTTCATGATTGCTTTTTCAATCTCAGGAACCATCTGCTTTTCCCAAGGGCTGATAGACAAAGTTCGCGCATCCAATACAGTTACGTTTGCCACTTGCGTTAAAGGTGTGGGATTACCGTAATAAGAAACGCTTACGCCATCTAAAATACTTGGGTGCGCACGCCCCGTGCGAATTTTGTTAAAGTTAACACCAAGCACATCGACACTTTTACTCATGCGCTCTTCAGCATCTTTTTTAATATCATTAATCATTTAATTATCCTCTAAACAATTCGCCAATTCTTTTACTATTGTTTGTTTGGTCTTTAGTTGCGCTTTCTTATATACGTATTATTAATGCGCGAACACGAGCATTAACGCTCGTGCCTTTCACTTTCTTTACGCATCTTCTTTACGCTTCTTCGCAAATCAACGTACCTTCGTTTTCGCCTACAATGATACTTAACAACGCACCTTTTTTATCCATTTTAAATACACGGACAGGCATGTTGTGATCCTGACATAAACAAATAGCGGTAAGGTCCATAACTCCGAGCTTGTCCTGCAAGACCTGGTCGTAACTTAACTCATCGTATTTGGTTGCAGAAGGATCTTTCATCGGATCAGCGGTGTAAACACCGTCGACTTTTGTGGCCTTCAAAACAAGTTCAGCTTCAACTTCAATGGCACGCAAACATGCGGCAGAGTCGGTTGTGAAAAACGGGTTTCCGGTACCCGCAGAGAAAATGACAACTTCACCATTTTCCAATTGACGAATCGCTTTACGGCGATCGTAATGATCTACCATGCCGCTCATAGGAATGGCCGACATGACATTTGAAGAAATATTGGATCGCTCCAATGCATCTCGCATTGCTAGAGCATTCATTACCGTTGCCAACATTCCCATGTGGTCACCAGTAACACGGTCCAGGCCAGCTTTGTTTAGCGCGGCACCTCGGAATAGATTACCACCACCGATAACCAAACCTACCTGCACGCCTATGCCTACCAATTGACCAATTTCAAGTGCCATCTTATCCAGCACTTTGGGGTCTATACCAAACCCCTCTGTTCCCATTAACTGCTCTCCGCTGAGCTTCAACAGGATTCGCTTATATTTTCTATCTGTTTTACTCGCCATGGCCCATTCTCTCTACGCTGTCAAAATTTGTCGAAGTTTAACAGCAAAAAGGCGGGAGGTGCATCCCGCCTTTTTGTTATTAATCAAGGAGCTATGGAACGTTTACGACTTGGATGCGGCCACTTGAGCAGCAACTTCAGCAGCGAAATCAGCTTCCTCTTTCTCGATACCTTCACCCACTTCAAAGCGGACGAAGCTAACTACAGAAGCGTCAGCCTTCTTAGCCAACTGACCAACCGTCACTTCAGGATCTTTAACGAAAGGCTGCTCGACCAAGCTGTTCTCTTTCAAGAACTTGCTGATACGACCCGTCATCATTTTTTCAACGATGTTTTCTGGCTTACCTTCCATATCTGGCTGAGCCTTGATGATTTCTTTCTCTTTGCTCACCATATCTTCTGGCATATCTTCTGGGCGAGTCACACGAGGGTTTACCGCAGCAACGTGCATAGCGATGTCTTTAGCTACATCGACATTTCCACCTTCAAGCTCAACAACAGAAGCAATACGGTTGTTGGAGTGAACATAAGCACCTACAACACCACCTTTTGGCTCAACCAGTGCAACACGACGAACGCCGATGTTTTCACCAATTTTCTGTACCAAAGCCTGGCGTGCACTTTCAACTTCCTCATCAACCAGCACAGCAACATCCGCCACTTTATTAGCGAAAGCTTTGTCCAACACTGAGTTAACAAAACCAAGGAAGCCTTCGTCACGTGCAACAAAGTCTGTTTCACTGTTAACTTCAAGTACTACTGCGTAGCTACCATCTTCAGCAGCTTTTACCGCAACCACACCTTCAGCAGCTGTACGGTCCGCTTTTTTTGCTGCTTTCAAGCCGGAAGCCTTGCGCAGGTTTTCGATTGCAACATCGATATCACCATCGGTTTCTTGCAATGCTTTCTTACACTCCATCATGCCTAAGCCGGTTCTTTCACGCAGCTCTTTTACGAGAGAAGCAGATACTGCCATCTTGATATTCCTCACACTGGGTTTTAATTTGAAAAAAGGGGGACATGCCCCCTTTCTATAATCTCTGTCTTAATTGTATTCGATGCAGGACAGTTCCAGCCCAGTAAATCATCGAATAGCTACAAGCTGATTAACCTTCAGACGCTTGCTTTTCGCTAACTTCAACGAACTCGTCTTTGTTAGGAACTTGAGCACTGTTAGCAGCGCCTTCAGCACATGCATCAGCCATGGCAGTCACATACAGCTTGATTGCGCGGATTGCGTCATCATTACCAGGAATGATGTAATCCACACCAGAAGGATCACTGTTAGTATCCACAATACCAAACACTGGGATTCCAAGCTTGTTCGCTTCTTGAATTGCGATACGCTCGTGATCAACATCAATCACAAACATTGCGTCAGGCAAACCACCCATATCTTTAATACCACCGATGGATAGATCTAGTTTTTCCATCATACGGGTACGCATTAAAGCTTCTTTTTTGGTTAACTTTTCAAAAGTACCATCAGTGCTTTGCGTTTCCAGCTCACGGTAGCGACGGATAGAAGCACGGATCGTCTTGTAGTTAGTCAACATACCACCCAACCAACGGTGGCTAACGAACGGCATACTTACGCGAGACGCCTGCTCTTTAATGGTTTTTTGCGCAGCTCTTTTGGTTCCAACAAAAAGAATTTTCTTCTTTTGGCTGGCCATTTGTTTTACAACTTCGAGCGCTTCATTGAATGCTGGAACAGTTTGCTCCAGATTGATGATATGAATCTTGTTGCGTGCACCGAAAATGAATTTACCCATTTTTGGGTTCCAGTAACGCGTTTGGTGACCAAAATGGACACCCGCTTGCAGCATATCGCGCATGCTTACTTGTGGCATATTAATTTCCTATTGTAAGGGTTAGGCCTCCATATACCCCAATCCACCAACCCCGAAAGGCACCCAGGCGATTGTGACGATATATGTGTGACGTTGAATTAAGTTTATCGACGATGATGCCCATTTGACCGGAACACCTCGACGGGCGCGCTTTATACCACAAAACGCACCCAATCGGAAGTTTTTCGGACAAAAAAGGCTGTTCCCAGCAGTTGTGCTGCTTATTTGGGAAAATTACTGATCAAACTCGACTTGACCCAGTAAAGGAGATGACGCTTCCTGCGACTTTAGAATAGTTTTAGCTTTTGTATAGGTGTCGGTTGCGTCGCTCAAACGGCTGAAACACAGACGACGTTGCTCACCTTGAGTAATGGAACAGGCACGACGCAATGCGCGATAATCGTCCACTTGCTGCTGAGCTTCTTTTATTTCATAACTGGCGTATGCACCAACTCCATAGTTGTCTGCAAAAGCCAGGGTGGAACACATGAGTAGGGTTACTACGGTCAATGTTCTTAACATTTTATACCCCCCGAAGAAGAATAATTATTGATATGACCGAGCGAAATTATAAACTTTTAGTGAGCAAGATAACCTCCCCAAAAAGTTCGAACAGATCACAAACGCTTAAAACGATATAAGTAAAATCGATATTTTTAATCGAATTTCTTACTTTTTGACATAGAGCTTACAAGGCGAATGTTACGTTTGATGTGTAACGCAGCGGACTTTAGTTTAGAATGCAAGCCATTCACCCCGTCGAAAAGTGGTAAACCAAGAGGATTGCTGTACCAATGTCCGTTAAGACAAAAACACCTGAAGAAATAGAAACCATGAAAATTGCCGGTCGCAAAGCGGCCGAAGTACTCGAGATGATCGAGCAATATGTCGTACCCGGTGTGACAACAGGTGAACTGGATCGGATTTGCCACAACTACATTACACAGGAATTGCATTGCATTCCCGCCCCCTTAAATTACAAGGGCTTTCCCAAATCTATCTGCACCTCTGTGAATCAGGTTGTTTGTCACGGCATCCCTTCTGAGAAAAAGATATTGAAAAAGGGCGACATCATCAATATCGATGTCACCGTTATTTATGAAGGCTATCATGGCGACACCAGTAAAATGTACTTCGTCGACCAAGTCGCGCCGCATGCCCACCGCCTAGTAAAAATCACCCAAGAGTGTCTATATAAAGCTATCGATATTGTTCGCCCAGGTACAACACTTGGCGATATCGGCTCTATTATTCAAGAGCATGCGGAAAAGAATCACTATTCTGTTGTGCGTGAATACTGTGGTCACGGGATTGGCAAAGTGTTCCACGAAGACCCGCAAATTCTCCACTATGGTACAAAAGGCAAAGGCATGGCCCTGGAAGAAGGAATGACCTTCACTATTGAGCCCATGATCAACGCCGGCAAGCACCACACCAAACTCAAGGGAGATCAGTGGACAGTGGAAACCAAAGACGGTCGACTGTCAGCCCAATGGGAACATACACTGGCCGTCACCCCCACAGGAGTAGATGTATTAACCGCACGTAAAGAAGAGTCTTTCTAACATTACGCGCGCCACTATCGCTTTACATCTGGATTTTGTTTTCAATCGCTACGAAGGTCGAACGATAAGCTCATGCTGGATTTTCCTGAATTTGCTTGCCAACCCCTGTGTTTTAAACAGGAGAAATTTAGAAAAGACCTGGACACTAAGCCGCCCATAGGCGTATTTAAAGACGCGATCAAGGGGATTGACACTCACCTTAAACAACGGTTTTATGAGGACGAAGATATTCGTTTTCTCGTCAGGGAGCGCTCAGCGTTTATCGATTTAATTCTGCATTACGCGTGGCACCACGACAAAACCTGGGGTGATGATATCGCCCTTGTTGCCGTCGGCGGTTATGGCCGCGGGGAACTACACCCACATAGCGATATTGACATTTTATTTTTGCTGGGCAACAAGACCGGTAAAAAATATAACGAACAGATTCAAGGACTGATTACTTTTTTCTGGGATATTGGCCTGGACATCGGCAGCAGCGTGCGCACGGTCAAAGAATGCACGTCCTTCGCTAAAAAAGATATTACGATCGCGACCAACATTATGGAGTCGCGCACTATTGCGGGCAATACAAGCTTATTAAATGAACTGACCATTGCCACCGGCCCAGACAAAATGTGGAAGGTGCCGGACTTTTTTAAAGCCAAATGGGCTGAGCAAACAGAACGCCATTTGCGTCATAACGACACGGAAAGCAATCTCGAACCCAACATTAAAAATGCTCCCGGAGGGCTTCGCGACATCCAGACCATCAACTGGGTTGCCAAACGCTATTTTGGGGTAAGAACACTCGCCCAGCTCGAAGGGAAAGGTTTTTTCACCGAACATGAATTTGCCGTCCTGCGTACCGGTGAAGAGTTTTTATGGCAGGTACGTTACGGTGTTCACCTCCTGGCCGGACGAGCAGATGAACGACTACTGTTCGAACATCAGCGTGAACTGGCCAAAATTTTTGGCTACAAAGACACCGACAAGCGACTCGCGGTTGAACAGTTCATGCATCGCTATTACCGCACGGTGATGGCATTACGCGAGTTAAATGATGTGCTGCTGCACTTTTTAGCCGAAGCGATCAACCGCGAAAAAACGAAAAGCAAGATAGTACCAATTAATGATCGCTTTCAACTCCATGACAGCTATATTGAAGTCACCCGCGCAAGTATCTTTGACGAATTTCCCAGTGCACTTTTAGAAATATTCGTACTGATGGGGAACGACCCGAGAATAAAAGGGGTACGAGCGTCCACCATCCGATTGATACGCGATAAACGCTGGCTGGTTGACAAAAAATTTCGTCAGAACCCCGAAAACCAGAAGATGTTCCTGGCCATTTTCTCGATTGATTACGGCCTGGTCACACAGCTGACAAGAATGAAGCGGTACGGCATTCTCGGACGCTACATTCCCGCGTTTGGCAAAATCATCGGACAAATGCAGCACGATTTATTTCACCGCTACACCGTGGATGCACACACCCTGCTGGTCATTCAAAACATGCGTCGCTTTACGCTGCCGGAAGAAGAAAAAAAATACCCCGTTGCTGCGCATGTCGTTAACAACCTACCCAACAAGGATCTGCTGTATATCGCAGGATTATTTCACGATATCGCCAAAGGTCGCGGCGGCGATCACTCCACCCTGGGTGCGGAAGACGCACTGGAATTTTGCGAGGCCCATGGCATGAGCGGGCGAGAGTCTCGCCTGGTGTCGTGGCTGGTTGAGAAACATCTCCTAATGTCTTACGTTTCACAAAAGCAGGACATTGATGACCCGGAAGTTATTCATAATTTCGCCATTCAAGTTGGGGACCAGGTACACCTCGACTACCTCTACGCACTGACGGTCGCGGACATGTGCGGCACTAACCCTGAAATATGGAATACCTGGCGAGCCAGCTTGCTAAGACAACTGTACACGGAAACTAAACGGGCGCTGCGCCGAGGGCTGGAAAACACCATTGACGTGCAAGATTTAATTGAAGAAAAGCAAAAGCTTGCCATCATGAAACTTGCCGACAAGGGGATTAATGAATCCCAGGCTCTGCCTATGTGGGACGGCATGGGCGATGAATATTTCGTACGAGAGAGCCATCTTGATATTGCCTGGCAAACAGAAGAAATTCTTAAACACCCTTCGGAAGCACCACTGGTCATTATTCGTGAGACTGTGAACTCATTGTTTAAAGGCGCAACCGAAATTTTTATCCGGGTTAAAGACGCGCAACATGTATTTGTCGCCGTTGCCACCTGCCTCACGCAACAGGGCTTAAATATTCAGGATGCCCGGATTTACTCTGCAGCTAACGGATATACCGTCGATACGTTTTATGTGCTGGACGAGAACTACCAGCCGCTAACCAATCAACACGAACGTCACGAAAAAATTGCCAAAGCACTAAAAGACGAGCTTAGCCTGATTGGTGAATATTCTAAAATTGCCTCCAGACGCACACCTCGACAGTTAAAACAATTTCCAATTCCAACCCGAACGCGCTTAAGCAATGATCTCACTCGTGGCTGCACAGTCCTCGAACTTATCAGCCCGGACCGGCAGGGTTTGCTGGCCACTATTGCCACAATTTTCATGCGGCACAACATCCAAATGCTCAATGCAAAAATTTCCACACTCGGTGAACGCGTCGAAGATATATTTTTCATCACAGACAATGAAGGCAACCCACTTGGCGATGCGCAACTTTGTGATGACTTGCAACGCGAAATTTGCCAGGTGCTCGATCAGCGCGTAGAAAAAGAACTTATCAATTAGTTTAGAACCATAACAATGAATCCAAATCTTGAACGACTGCAACCCTACCCATTTGAAAAACTCAATCGATTAAAAAGCGCCGTCACGGCCCCCAGCCAACTGTCGCACATCGCGCTCTCTATTGGGGAGCCGAAACATGAGCCACCCCAATTTGTTATGGACGTGCTGGCAAAATCACTGGATCGAGTTTCCAACTACCCATCAACTATTGGCCTTCCTGAGCTGCGTGAAGCCATTGCGAACTGGGCTGAGCAGCGCTTCAAGTTATCCGCAAATACACTTTCAGCAAACACACATGTTCTGCCAGTTAATGGAACACGGGAAGCTATATTTGCCCTTATTCAGGCACTGTTTAACCCTTCCAGCAGCGCACAGAATATTCTGATGCCGAATCCCTTCTACCAGATTTACGAAGGCGCCACTTTAATCGCCGGTGGTAAACCTGTTTTTCTCAACTGCCTGGAAGGCAACAACTTCCTACCTGACTTTGACCAAGTCGATGAGCAAACGTGGAAAGATTGCCAGCTGCTTCTGCTGTGCACACCAGGCAACCCCTCCGGGACAGTGATGAGTTGCGAGAACTTAAAAACCCTCATTTTACTTGCAGACAAATACGATTTCGTCATTGCGAGCGATGAGTGCTATTCTGAGCTGTATCAAGATGAAAATTCACCACCTCCCGGTTTATTGCAGGCATGTGCAGAGCTGGGACGAGATGATTACAACCGTTGCATAGTTTTTCACAGCCTATCCAAACGTTCCAATCTGCCCGGGCTACGTTCAGGCTTCGTCGCTGGCGATGCGAACATCATGCAAAAGTTTTTGCAATACCGCACCTACCATGGCTGTGCCATGCCGGTACAACATCAAATGGCCAGCATTGCTGCCTGGCAGGATGAAACACATGTTATTCAAAACCGGCAATATTACCGGGAGAAATATGCGGCAGTCACAGAAATTTTAAAGCCAGCCCTAAATGTCACCGCACCCCCCGCCAGCTTTTACCTCTGGGCCGCAACTCCAATTGCTGATACGGATTTTACACAGCAACTATTTGCACAACAAAATGTAACCGTACTTCCAGGCTCTTATCTCGCTAGAGAAACAGCCAACGGCAACCCCGGAGCTAACCGTATTCGAATGGCCCTTGTCGCATCTCTGGATGAATGTGTAGATGCCGCAAAACGCATTCGTCATTTTTGCGAATCGCTGTAAAGGAAGAATTCACTCATGTTAAAACAAGAACGCGTGGATTTTATACTGCATGATTTAGCACAGCGGTATCCGGACCCTCCTGTGCCACTTGACCACTTCGATGAATACAGTCTCCTTGTAGCGGTTCTACTGTCAGCACAATGCACGGACGAACGGGTCAATCAGGTAACGCCCGCGCTGTGGAAACTGGCGGACAATCCTCATGATATGGCGAAGCAAACGGTTGAGAATATCCAGGCAATAATACGCCCTTGCGGCCTCTCACCGCAAAAATCCAAAGCCATCAAAAAGCTTTCCGAAATTTTAGTGGATGAATACGACGGGCATGTGCCTGCCGATATGGCAAAACTGGAAACGCTGCCCGGCGTAGGACACAAGACGGCTAGCGTTGTTATGGCTCAGGCCTTTGGCGAGCCCGCTTTTCCAGTCGACACGCATATCCATCGGCTGGCCCAGCGCTGGGGTTTAACCTCCGGTAAAAACGTCGTTCAAACCGAAAAAGATTTAAAGCGTTTATTTCCAAAAGAATCGTGGAATGACCTCCACCTGCAAATTATTTACTACGGTCGTGAATTTTGTACGGCCAGAGGCTGTGACGGTACGATTTGCCCAATCTGCAAAACCTGCTATCCCAACCGCAAAAAACCAAAGCTGACACAAAAGCCCTGAGCCTCAGGACGAGCCAGGCAAATATGACTCAGCGAATATTTCGCTTCCACAGCAAAATAGATAAAACAGCACCCGAGATGAATTTACCCACGAGAAATTCAGGCTTAGTAACAACAAACATGTATTCTGTTTATATTTTTTAGAAGTATTGCGAGTACATATTCATCACCGTTTGATTTGACGACAAATAGAGCGCACGTCCAACACACTTCATTCACACCCTGACGTTTTGTTTTTCATTGGTTTTTTTCGATATTTTCGATCACTCTGCACACCCTATTCACATTTCCAATGTAAATCACTGCAAAATTCCGTCGCGACATTTGCATTTTCATTTTTCCAAACTACTGCTTGGCGAATCCGCATCTTCAGACACAACAAAACTCTTCCACTATACTTAAAAAAGTCTTCTCCGTGGAAAACAATAAGAATGGAAACCGTTGCAATACAAATTAAAATTGACTGGTCAGTCAAAAAAGGGCGGTATCATTTGAGTTATTCAACCAAAGCTCGCGAAACAGTTTTTCGCACAAACATGAAAATAGAAAATAAACGACACAAAAGAAAATAAAAAAACAAGATGGATTCCTGTTTTTAAAACAGTTAAACCACCGACACATTGCTTACTGAGTTGTTCTGCAAATATGGTGAGGTTAGATCGGCTGTAAATTTGTCAGCCACTTCATGATATAAAAGAACGCATTATGGCAAACGATTTTTTCCAAAGGCTCTCCTTTACGCTCACCAAAACCAGTTTAATTGCAGCTTTCTCTCTTGGTGCAACATTAAGTTCTGTGCAAGTCTATTTAGACTTTACACAAAAGTCGCAGAATATTGATACCAAAATGGAAAAAGTGCTGAAAGTCAGCAGTATTCCGGCACAGCGCGCGATTCGCACTTTGGATTTTGACCTCGCTGCAGAAGTGGTGGAAGGATTAAAAAACTACCACTTTCTTCACTATATCGCCATACTCGATGAGCGCGGCCGTATCATGGCCATCCACGACGAGCCACTACAAGCCTCCAGTACTTTTTGGCTTACACAACTTGTCAAACCCGCCTCCAGCCGATACGCCATACCGCTAAAATACAAACATACCGAGCACATTGGCGAGCTGGTATTTAACATCAACAATGACCAGGCACTCGCGCCACTCTACAACCGCAGTATCCACTTGTTTTTCTCTGGCCTGGCAAAAAACCTGTTGTTAGGGATTATTCTCGCCTGTCTATTCCATAAATTACTCACGCGCCCGCTGAGAACATTAGCCGAGAGGTTTAACCAGCTAAACCGCAATCAACTCCAAGGCAATATACGCAGCATCCAGCATATTAAACATCACGAACAAGATGAACTTGGACACATCGTGAATGCCGCCAACAAATTGATTGATGATCTCGCCGCAAGAGAACACGATTTGGAACAAAATGAAAAGCAGCTACGCATCATACTGAACGCAAGCCCTAGTCATATTTTTGCGTTAAATGATCAGGGTAATTTTGTTTTCCTTAACCAGGCAACCGCCCGCTTTTACAACACCGACATCAACGAACTTAAAGGTCAGAATTTTTTAAAAACGCATGTCGCTGTTCATCAGGAACAAGCTTATGAACTGTATCGGCGAATCACGCAAAAAAATAATCACCGCCCCCTGCAACAAAAGTTTGAGTTTACCGTAAGCGACTTTGAAGGCGTCGACCTGATTCTTCAGATATCGGCAACGCCATACACCTTGTACAATCAATCTTGCATATTGGTAATGTGCAACGATATTACTGCGCGAGTAGAAGCAGAATATCGTGTGGAAAAGCTTTCCTATTTTGACACGCTGACACATCTGCCGAATAAAAACCAACTGGAAGAAAAAATAAAACAGGACGTGCAAATCGCCATTCGAAAAAACACCTATGGAGCCCTGCTCTATATTGATATTGATGAATTCAAACGAATCAACGACACCATGGGGCATTCCGTTGGTGATGCGCTGCTATTAAAGCTGTCTGCACGAATGCAAACACAAATACGAAAATCCGAAACTCTCGCCCGTATCAGTGGTGATGAGTTTATTCTCAGCGTGCCCGACATTTCAGGTGAATCCTGCCAGGCGATTCACCAGGCTAAACAGCTGGCAGATCGTTTACTTAGCTGCATCCGTCAACCGGTGCAATTAGGGCTTCACGAATTCGAGGTCAGCGCGAGCATAGGTATAGCCCTGTACCCTGACGAAAGTAAAAGTATCGATACACTGCTAAGCAATGCGGATACCGCACTGCATCGCGCCAAACGCGAAGGACACGATCGTTATGTTGTATTTGAACGAAGTATGTCAGAAGAAATCAGCCGATTAATCAACTTGGAAACAGCGCTAAGAAAAGCATTAAACGCCGATCAGTTTGAATTTTATCTGCAACCTTTAGTAGATTCACACAGCTGGGAAATCGTCAGTGCGGAAGCTTTGCTTCGATGGCGCCACCCAACACGTGGCATTATTCCACCTGATGAATTTATCGAGTTTTTGGAAAACTCACCGATGATAAGCAAAGTAGGCGAATTAATTCTAAATAAAATCTGCGCCTTTATTCACAACTGCCGTAACAAAGGAACCATGGCACCTCATATGCGCATCGCGGTGAATGTCAGTGCGCGAGAATTTTATCAAGCAAGCTTTGTGGAAATGGTGACAAACGCCTTAAGCAAGTACCACCTTCATGGCAGTTGTCTCGAAATTGAAATCACGGAAAGTGCAGCGCTGTGCCGCATGGATGAAGCGGTTCTTAAAATGAAACAGCTCAAAGAATTGGGTGTTCACTTTGCGCTTGATGATTTTGGTACGGGCTACAGTTCACTGAGTTATTTAAAGGAACTTCCATTCGATAAAATCAAAATAGATAAATCTTTTATAAAAGACATCACGATGGACCCTCAGGACGGCATGCTGGTAGCGTCCATTATCGCCATTGGCGACACATTTAAACTTCAGGTGGTGGCCGAAGGTGTGGAAACGGAAGACCAGGCCGCCTGGTTAAATTTCCACACAAAAAACATGCTGTTTCAGGGGTTTTTGTTTGATCGTCCGCTCAGCCCAAGTGAATTTGAACGCGCGTATTTGGATGAGTGCCCGACGATGCGTCTCCCTCTCCGCCTTCCCTAGTACGTCCGCTCTGCCAGCACTTTGGCCGAAACTGGAGGTAATTACCACAACCGAGATCAAAATTCACCCAACCCTCATCTGTTTGAGTCAATATGAACCAATATGAGCCGTGATCTTCCTTACGGGATTTGTTATCCTAAGCGCCCTTTTTTGTAACCCTCATATATCAGCAACTCGTAACATTATCATCATGACAATCAACTTATACGGGATTAAGAACTGCGACACCGTAAAGAAAGCGCGCACCTGGCTGGATCAAAACGAAATCCACTATCACTTCCACGATTTCCGCGTCGACGGACTCGATATCACAGCGGTTAAGCGCTGGGAAAAATCCGTAGGGAAGGACGCGCTGATTAACAAGCGCAGCACCACCTGGAAGCAACTCAACAGCGAACAACAGGCGCTTTTTACCAGCGAGACGCTGAGCGAAAATGCCATTGCCTTAATACTGGAAAACCCGACATTGATTAAGCGCCCAGTGCTAGAGGCAGAAAAAACGATTTCCGTCGGATTTAAAGCTGACACCTATCACGATATTTTAACGTGATAGCTCTACTTGACAGTTCGATTTGATCTTCCAATTTAAGGCCACGCCAAACAGGATTCAGCACGAGGAAACACACACATGACAGCACTCTATAGTTTAGGTTTAGGAATAGGCACTCAAAACAGCAAAGGTGAATGGCTAGAGGTTTTCTACCCAAAACCAGTACTGCACCCATCGGAAGCGCTCGCTAATGCCATCGCCCCGCTTATTGACTACCAGGGCGGCAATGTCGCCGTTGCTATTGATACCGCTAAAATTGCCGACATTTGTGCTGCCATTGAAAGTATCGACGCCGAATTGAGTGCAATTGTCAGCCAGTTTAAAAACAGCAAAAAACCTTTAGTGGTCACTTTGCTGGCCAGTGACGAAGGCCCACAAACCGCGCCGGAGGCCTACCTCAAACTCCACCTGTTATCACACCGACTGGTGAAACCGCATGAAACAAATTTAAGCGGCGCGTTTGGTGTTCTGGCGAATGTCGCCTGGACCAACGAAGGGGCGATCGATATTGCCGAGCTGCCTCAACGCCAACTGGAGGCCCGTCTTGAAGGTCGCATGTTGTCGGTAGATTGCGTGGACAAATTCCCTAAAATGACCAACTACATTGTGCCAACGGGTGTGCGTATCGCTCACACTGCGCGAGTACGCCTCGGTGCTTATATTGGTGAAGGCACCACTATCATGCATGAAGGTTTTGTTAATTTTAACGCAGGAACGATGGGCACCAGCATGGTGGAAGGTCGAATTTCTGCAGGCGTTGTGATTGGTGAAGGTTCTGATTTGGGCGGTGGATGCTCAACTATGGGCACGCTTTCAGGCGGCGGCAACATTATCATTGCAGTTGGTAAAGAGTGCCTGATCGGCGCCAATGCAGGTATCGGCATTCCTCTGGGGGATCGCTGTACCGTGGAATCTGGTCTGTATGTTACTGCCGGCACCAAGGTCGCTCTATTGGACGATAACAACCAGGTGGTTGAGCATATAAAAGCTCGCGATCTTGCTGGCAAATCGGATTTACTGTTCCGCCGCAACTCCCTGACTGGCACGGTTGAATGTAAAACCAATAAATCTGCCATTGCACTTAACGAAGAACTACACGCGAACAACTAATGACTGATACTTCCTCTGCTACTCAACTCTCACCAACACTCACTTTGGCCTGCGACTTGATTCGCAGGCACTCCGTTACACCGGAGGATGCTGGTTGCCAACAACTAATGTGCGATCGCCTCGCGGCCATCGGATTTGACATACAGCCACTGCGTTTTGGTGAAGTGGAGAACTTCTGGGCAATTCGCGGAGACAGCGGACCAATACTGGCATTTGCCGGGCATACGGATGTCGTTCCGACAGGCGATGTCAAACAATGGCGCTACCCTCCGTTTGAACCACAGATTCACGAAGGCATGCTCTATGGACGCGGTGCAGCAGACATGAAAGGCAGCCTGGCCGCGATGATTACGGCGTGTGAAAGCTTCATTGCTCAACACCCGGATCATCGTGGGAGAATCGCGTTTCTCATTACCAGCGATGAAGAGGGACCTGCACTCAATGGCACGGTAAAAGTCGTAGAATGGCTGGAAGCCCGCAATGAGAAAATGACCTGGTGCATCGTAGGGGAACCTTCGTCAACCAATTCTCTTGGGGACATCATTAAAAATGGACGACGTGGCTCCCTCAACGCCAAACTCACAGTTCAAGGTAAGCAGGGGCATGTTGCCTACCCTCACCTGGCCAACAATCCCATTCACATGGCGGCGCCGGCACTGGCTGAACTGGCCAGTACGCACTGGGATGAAGGCAATGACTATTTCCCCGCAACCAGTTTCCAGATTTCCAATTTCCATTCGGGCACTGGCGCAACCAACGTTATCCCAGGTTCTGCCGAAATCCTGCTGAACTTCAGATTTTCGACAGAAGTCACGGATACTGAACTTAAACAGCGAGCAGAAGCCATTCTGGACAAACACCAGGTGCACTACGATATTGTCTGGCACACCTCCGGTCAGCCCTTTCTCACGCCCAAAGGTGAGCTGGTCAATGCCGCCGTCAACGCCATAGCCACCGTCACAGGCACGAAGGCAGAATTATCCACCTCAGGAGGCACCTCAGACGGAAGGTTTATAGCTCCTACGGGCGCACAAGTGCTGGAATTAGGCCCCCTCAACGCCACCATTCACCAGGTCGATGAATGTGTTAGTGCTGCCGATTTGGACCGCCTGAGCGATGTTTATCACGCAATTTTGGCAGAGCTTCTCACCTAAGCGACGTGAAAAGCACTTTAATTTTGGTTGAAAAGCCGATTAAAATGATCCCCTCTCGAGGTTTGTGACACTGTTCGAAGCAAGGTTTAACATCCTCATTCGAACAGATTCCGGTGAGGCGACCAGGGACATCCTGGAGCAAGGATATTCCCGCAAGGCGAGACATACTCCCTCACCCTCAGCGAATTCACTAATGAGAACCAATTGAAGTACGAGCATGAGCAAAACACTGACGCACGTAAACGACAAAGGCGAAGCCCACATGGTCAATGTGGGTGAAAAAGCCATTACCAAACGCAGTGCTACCGCTCGCTGTTATGTAACGATGCAAAGCACGACCCTGCAAATGATAGCCGAGGGTAGCCATAAAAAAGGGGATGTATTTGCGGTCGCCCGAATTGCGGGTATACAGGCAGCTAAAAAATGTTCAGACCTGATCCCACTTTGTCACCCTTTGCTGCTGACGCATATTGCGGTCGAGCTCAACCTGGAAATGGAAGAGCGCCGGGTAAGAATCGATGCGACCTGCGAACTTGCAGGAAAAACAGGCGTCGAAATGGAGGCACTTACTGCAGCCTCTGTAGCGGCCCTGACCTTGTACGACATGTGTAAAGCGGTCGATAAGCACATGCAAATTGTAAACACCCACTTACTCGCTAAGACAGGTGGACAATCAGGGGACTTTCACCATGAACAATGATATACAAATATTTTACTTCGCCAACCTGGCAGATAAGTTAAATTGTGAAAACGAGTTCTTTCCATTAGACAGCACACCGACCACCCTCGCGCAACTGAAAGAACAGCTTTCAGAACGCGGCACGGTATGGCACGAGTTGCTCGGCGAAGCCAGTACTCGCTGCGCAGTCAATCAGGCGATCGCCACCGAAGATGCCATTCTCAAACGCGGGGACGAAGTGGCTTTTTTCCCACCCGTCACCGGAGGATAAATGATCTCCGTTCAGACCGAAGACTTCCAGCTTGAACGGGAATATCAACGCCTTATCGCTCGCGACGGTGCTGGAGCCGTCGTGACGTTTATTGGCCGGGTACGTGACTTTGCGTCCGGCGATAAAACCTTTCTCCTGCAACACTACCCCGGTATGACAGAAAAAGTACTCGAGCGAATTGAGCAAGAAGCAAAAGCTCGATGGTCCATCATTGCATCAACTATAATTCACCGAGTAGGCTCACTTAACATTCACGATCAGATAGTATTTGTAGGGGTGAGCTCAAAACATCGGCGTGATGCTTTTGCCGCCTGCGAGTATATGATCGATATTCTCAAAACACAGGCACCGTTTTGGAAGAAAGAAGGCCAACACTGGGTAGAAGCAAAAGACAGTGACCAGGCAGCCGCAGATGCCTGGCTCAATGCAGACTCATGGCAAGCTTTAGAAAAAGATTAACACTCTACTTTAAAGATTATTACACCGCGCCGCTGAATAATACATTCCATCAATTTCGCAATGGTATTATCTATTTCGCGGTCGGTTTAATGACGATCGTCATGGCAAACACTTATTTGCTCCCCTCCCTCACGCGCGAACTTGTCACTTTCGCAGGCTTAATTTTTCTCACTTTGGGCTTTTTTATAGCATTAACAGCCCACATGCGTATTGTGATCAGCCGAATCGTAAAATTTTTCCGAAAATAATTTTTTTATTGCTTAAGCTGTTGGAATGGCCTTTCTGGTATAAATATCAAAGCGTGTCGATTTTCCTTTTATTTGATAGCTGGGCTCTTCTTCTGCCAAAAAAGGCGCAACACTGGGACGTTTGACCACAACGCGAAACCTGGCCTTTTGCAGCGCGGGTTGGAGCAGCGCATCAGCATCTTCATCAGCACCAATATAATGATGAAAGACTCGCATTTCTTTTTTCACCGCAGCCGATTTCTTTCGTTCGGGAAACATAGGATCTAAATAAATCACATCAAATTGATCCTCGTCCAGGCCATCTAAATACTCAATACTGTTTTGTTGCAGCAAAGACAAACGACTCAGCACCTCGCCCAACTCTTCATCTTCATTTTCTTCAGCAAAAATCCTTCCGCGCAATAAACCATCCGACAGCAATGTCGCCGAGAGCAGAGATCGCTCCAGCATCTGAACCTTGCAACCGAGACTTGCCAAGACAAATGCATCACCAGCCATTCCAGCGGTACAATCCAAAACACTGGGTGTAAACGCTTTGTTGATACCAACCGCTTTCGCGATCAGCTGTCCTCGCCCACCGCCATGCAGGCGACGATACGCCGCCTTACCTTCAACCAAATCCACTTTGATCGACATGTTTTGCTTATCCAACGAAACATCCAGTCGTGTCTCTCGCTCGTCCAGCACGAGAACGCATTTATTACCTTTTAACTGCTGCAGCTCACGCTCTTCAATATGAGGAATATCAAGCAGCGTTAAAATGCGATCGGCCATTTCCCGTTTTAACACACTTGGGCAACACAATTGTAATACGGGAATTGTTGTATCATGCTTTTTTTGTTTCATTGTCTACTCGCCAATGCCTATATATTTGTATTTGTATTTGTATTTGTATTTGTATTTGTATTTGTATTTGTATTTGTATATTTCTATTTTCGCCCCATCACCTCGTGATAGTTTATCGAATCAAAAAAAGCCTTTCAATTTATACCAAGCACAGTACGATTCTGTTAAATTAGAACACAACGCATTCCTCGCATAAAAAGAAAGGCTAAGAGCACAATCAACACATGCTTATGACTTGTCTAATTGAAAGCGAATTCGTTTTGTCAGCCCAGTAAAATACTCGGCTCTGCCGTCAACCATTTTTGGTTTATATCGCCAACGACTGACAGCCTCCAACGCAGACTTGTCAAACACACCTTCAGGCATGGCCCCTACCACACGCATATTTTGTGTGATACCCGCCTCATTCACATCAAAAGTCACATCCACATACCCTTCCAACCCTCGGCGAAGGGCCGCTGGAGGATATTTTGCAGAAACTAAGTATGCAGCAACAGGCATACTACTCATGCCAGAGATCCCTTTAATTTTAAATTCACTTTCTTTAAAAGATAAGGGTTGAATGTTAACTTTCTGCTCGTTAGACGCCTCAGGATCTGACTGAGGAACAGGCGGGGGATCTAACGGTTTTTCCGGTTGCTGCGGTTTTCGTTCAATACGGGTTTCAATAACCACCTCTTCAAAATAAACCGGCTCAATAACTACCGCATTATCTTCCGGTGGTTCCTCAAACTCTACCGACACCAAACTGTGCATGACGGCTATTAACGCCAGCGTCACGACAGCGGAAGGCACAAGCCCCGCTAGCCAACGACACATTCCCGTTGATTTGTCAGCTTGATCAAAATAAGCATACCTAGCGCCACTTCGTGGTTCTTCAATTAAAAACATAAGCAATGTCCTTTAAAAATATAGAGAAAACACAAGGTCATGAAAGCTTCATCGCAACAGCATGAAAGCAGTATTTCCTTTTGTGTATGACGTTTTTTTTGCAGTATCTTTTCCAGTTTGAGTGCATCAAGTGCTCAGGAAACCACGAGCATTTCAACACCTGCCTGATATTTTTTATGACGACACCGCTTACTTGCTTGTGCTCTTATTCAACTGAAATACATATGTTTGCTGAACATTTTTTGTTTTTACAGGTTCATCCCCCATATACATGGGTATGTAACGACTCGCCTGAATCGCTGCGATAACATTTGGCTCAAATACACCTTGAGGATTTGATGCAAGAACACGAATATTTTCTACCACACCCTCAAGCGAAATATCGAATTCAATTTGAACAAAACCCTCCACACTATCAAGCAAAGCGCCTCTTGGATAATTCGGTGTTTTCATTTTCTGCGGGATAAAACCCTGGACTCTTAGTTCACTTACATTCAAAGTGGCTGCAAAGTTTTCAAGCTCCGCGATAGAATCAGACCACAGGCCAGCTTGAAGGCTGACAACCTCTGTTTGCTTTACATCCAGTGTTATGATCACCTCTTCTTCGCCAGGCAAGGGCGAATTTCGTTTTAACAAAAGCGGCTTCAATCTGGCTTGAGTTATTGCTTCTGGCTCGTCCTGAGGAACGGGACCAACATTGGATTCGATGCTATGGCTATTTAAATCCAGAATAAAAAAGTGCGGTTGTTCATCCGGGTGGATTATCGGAACGGCCCGCACCAGAGAAAATGGAAGCACCAGCAATATAGAAACAATCAGATGCACAAAAACCAATTGCGGCTTTACCGGTAAGCGAGAATAGCGACCGTCGAGAACATGATTGATTCGGGAAAAGAGCTCTGTCTTTTTTATAAAACTTAACAGCCAGGTGTTTTGGATTACCTCGATTTCCATATCCAGTAAATCTTCAGCGTACTCAGCTCGGCAGTTCAACTTATTTAGCACCACATTGTCACAGGCAGCTTCCGAATTCCATTCCAGTTTTTTCACCGCCCACCAGAAGACAGGAACAAACCAGAACAAAGCACATAAAAACCTCATCACCACTTTCGTTAACCAGTCATAACGGTGTATGTGAGCCAGTTCATGAAGCAAAATTCTATGCAATCGATCTTCATCCCAATTCAAATACTGATATGGCAGTATCAATACAGGTTTTAAGAAACCAAACACGACAGGTGAACTTAAGCTCCTCGTTTTCACAATTTTAATTTTTTGATCAACACCCCACTCCGGAAAAACCGCGTGCACGATATCAACGACTCGGTGGTCACTTACAGGATCAGCTCGACGAATCAATTGCAGAACATCTCGAACGCCCAAAACTTGGTATGTGACAATCCAAAAAAAACCCAAGATAAAAACTGTCATTAACAACAACGGAACATTTTGCACAACAAACCAATGAGTGATAGGCAGCGATACAGGAAATGCACTCAAATCCGCCATCAGATCAGGCAATATTGGGACAGAAAAAACAGGCGTAAAAAAATGAAACAAAACGCCTAAGGTAATTACCAGCATCCCGCAAAGCAAAAAATTATGGCGTGCTGACGCATTGTAGGTATAAACACTTTGAGCAATAGAAAAAATAACACACGTCCATAGCAATGGCTTTACCCAAAAACCCAGAATTAGATGGACGAGATCCAGCTTGATCATTTTTTCTGGGCTTTTTTAATTTGCTGGATAGTACGCTCGAGCATTTCAATCTCCCTGGCAGTCATTCTATCGCCTTCAGCGTGTAACAAAGCGTTTACTGCATTTGCTTTGGACCCCCGAAAGAAAATTTTCAATAAGCGCTGAATAGCGGAAGTTTGAGCCTTTTCCTCCGTTATACGCGGCGCATAAATATGTTTCGTACCCTCTTGACGAAAAACAACGATTCCCTTTTCCACTAGTCGTGCTATCAATGCTCGAACAGAAGAATAGCTTGGAGGATCTAGCAGCTTTTCCTGTACCTCTTTCGCAGAGCATTCGCCCTGCTCCAACAAAATATCCATTATCTGGCGTTCTCGTCGGCTTAGTTGCATTTGATCAATGGGTGGCACAGGGTTCTCCGTTTAACTGACTTCAAGCGGTGCTGTTTTGAGTGGTGCTATTTTGAGTGGTGTTATTTTGAGAGGCGCTGTTTTAACACCACGGCAGACGCAATCTCTTGATGTGCGCGTGCAGCGCAGTCCGCAGCATGCCTTTAAAAGACCACCAGCCATTTCTTAATGCTAATTTTTTAGCATATGTTAAAAAATTAGCACTTAGTATTAAATTCGTCAACCATTAATGCTAAATTTTTAGCACTCTCAACAGCGAGCATTTATTAACAAGACGAAAAGCCAAAGCAGGTACATTAAAGGTAGGCACTTTGAAGATAAGTACTTTGAAGGTATGACATCAGTAAGCAAGAAGTCGGCTAGCAAGAAATCGGCTAGGCAGTAATTGGCAAGCAGGCAATCGAAACCCTGGCGATCGAATGATCAGAAACCAAAAACCAAGCAATAGAATTAGAAGAAAAATGAAAGGAAATGAAGGCAGTGTGGTAGCCAACCAACCTGGACATAAGCCAAGTATGTGAGGCGTTAGAAAAATCACACCAGCAAGTCATGACTTGGGCATTCGCCCCTGCAACCGCCGAGATGTCGCCCCACAACATCCATGTGGGCGGCGGCACAGAAGCGAATCCCCAATTCATAAGACAAAAAGCGGCAATTAGTGGTTTGTAGCGTTTTAACGCCTAACCTGTTCGTCTTCTTTTCAGACTCGTCTCTGTTAAGAATCGTCTCTTTCAAGGAACGTCGTGAGGATCATAACTGAGAGCGAACAATCCACCACAAACGATCACCGAGCACCCTGCTTTAAACAGACTGCCCGGTTGGTGAAGCGCAATAAAAGTAAAACGCGTTAACGAAGATACGGTTTACTTAAGCGGTTCCAGCTTCAATTCAACTCGTCGGTTTTGCTCACGACCGGCGGCAGTATTGTTGCTTGCCAGAGGATAGCGCTCACCATAACCTACGGCCTGAATACGGCCCGCAGCTACACCACTATCGGCCAGATAACGTTTAATGCTCCCCGCACGGTTTTCACTCAACGTCTGGTTCATTTCAGATGAACCTGTAGAGTCTGTATGACCAGAAGCGACTATGGCGGTATCTTTAAACTCAGCTAACACTTTTGCCACAGAGTCTAAAACAGAGTAAAAATCTGAACGAATATTATACTTGCCCGTCGCAAATGTGATGTTACCAGGCATAATCAAATTAATAGTGTCGCCCGAGCGCTGGACTTGTACGCCGGAGCCCGCAAGTTCTTGACGCAATTTCGCCTCTTGCTTGTCCATATAGAAGCCAACACCACCACCAACAGCGGCACCGGCAGCGGCACCGGTCAATATACCTTTTTCACGATCTTTCTTACTGGACGTTGCCGCTCCAATTACAGCACCTGTAACTGCACCGATACCTGCCCCTTTGGCAGTATTGCTGGTTTTTGTTTGTCCGGTATAAGGATCGGTGGATGTACAAGCTGCTAATGTTAATGCCGATGCTAATACTGCTATGCGTCGCATGTTAATCTCCTCTTTTTTTAACTTTCTGTACGTAATGTACGATGTGTATTGTATTGCGATATATTGCTAGCCGATGAATTAACGGAAGCTGAACATTAACCGCCCTTTACAAAACTCTGTCACACGCGATCTAACGATCCCGCAACTTTCTTTAAATTCTAATGTTAAGCGCTTAATTTAAGCACTTGCGCACTCGCCGTTAAATTGTCTGCCGCCTTTTTCAACATAAGATTCAAAAACCCTGCCAAGTTCCCGCCACTTATCAATAGCAGAGGTCTGATGTTGGCACACAATGGCGAATCTGAGGGCTAACCTTTAACGCGCCCTCGGAAAAAGCGCGCCTAGTATAAGGCGATAAGCCTGCTTTTAAATATGAAAATCTGTGGCTAAAGTAACAAAATTTACGTTTAAATTTGTAAACTACAAGACACTTTCTGTTGAGTTAAATTCACCAGAAAAACATCCACCTTTTCTAACTGAATATTGAGCTTTTATGACAGCAAAACCCTTGGGAAACTCTCCATACCTTTTCCTATTAATACCAGCACTCTGCCTGCTAAGTGCCTGCCAGCGTTACTCTTTTGCAATTAACGAAAACGTGGTTTACGAACCACCCCCGCTGTTTAACGCCTTTCAAATAAACGATGCAGCATTACGAAAATGTGTCGAGGGAGCTATCGCGGAACAAGCTATCTTTAAAGCCGGCGAACTGAAAAAACTGGCCTGCCCTCCTGGAAACATTCAGTCGCTGGCAGGGATTGAAACATTCGACGGATTACAACAACTTGGTCTTGCACAAAATCAGCTGCGTAATATAGAGATTCTTGGACAATTGAAGGATTTAAGACAATTGGATCTGCGTCGAAATCAAGTGGTCAACTTCACCACTTTGAAAGCTTTACAAAAACTGGAACGCATTTACACGAAAGGCAATGTTACGGCTGACTGCGCAACATTGCCTGAAGATTCTTCAAAGTTAAACATTGAGAGACCGGAGCACTGTGGTGCTTAAAGAGCTACTTAGGCTGGAACATTAAACCAATAGTATTACGTTGTGCGTGCACAACTTTCATATTGACAGGTTCGGCGTTAATCGGCCCGATCATTTTTTTAAACTGAACTTTTACGACGGTACCCACAGGTGGTGCGGGGTGATTTTCAATGGTCACTTGAGCGCCACCATCTGAAATGTCTTTTGCAAACCCCACAATTGTGCCAAAGGCGGGATGCCGCATCTCGACCCTTATGGCCGTCGGCGTTCGTTCATATTTCCTACGTTCATCCACTTATACTCTCTCCCCAAAAGAGACATTGATATTTATGTCTATATGAGTATAAACCACGACATAAATTTTTCACTTTTTTGCCTGGCAATTCGTACTATTTAATTTTCCACATCAATCTCAAATTTGATTGTTTTACATACAAAAACGTGCAATTTACCGATTTTATCCACTTCAAATGAGTGAATAAATCGATATGGCACTCATAGTAACAATTCACAGTTTTGTAATATTGATCAAAAAGTTGGTTATCCACATTTTTTGTGGATAACTCTGTGATAAACAGTTTTACAACTGCCCCCAAAGGGCATTTTTACAGGCATCCAGCAAAACTGTACTTTTATTGACCATATATTTTTGCCTTATTTTTCAATGATTTAGCTCGCCGATTAATCAAACTGTCACATTTTTGAAACATTAGGGTATCAATGGGAACTACGGTTACACATTGTGGAAAAAAGATTGCGAGCGGACACGGAAAAACGAGATGTTGCGAAAGTAACCACTAACAAGCGGTAACACAGCCGTAACACCTTTTTAATAAATCAATGAAAATTATCGATTTTTTAGGAAATATCGTGCAGAAGCGTTTACACGCAGCCTGACGCCTGAAATATTGACACTTTGCGCGCCATGCGGCGCGCTGGATCTAACACTTAAGAGCGAAGCACTTACTCACACCCGATACTAAGCATCAAAATCCAAACCCAGTCGACGACCGACCAGTTCGTATGATTCCACCACATTGCCCAGGTCTTGACGGAAACGATCTTTATCCAGTTTTTCTTTAGTTTCGGCATCCCAGATTCGACAACCATCAGGCGAAAACTCATCCCCGAGAGTCACTTCTCCGTTAAACATGCCAAATTCCAACTTATAATCCACAAGCAACATATTGCCTTGCAAAAACAGGGCTTTGAGAACGTCGTTCACGGCAAAAGTCAGCTCTTTCATTTTGGCAACCTGCTCATCGGTTGCCCACTCAAATGAACGCACATGGTATTCATTTACCATCGGATCACCCAGCGCATCGCTCTTATAAAAGAACTCGAAAGTTGGCGGCAGTAACTCTTTACCCTCTTCGATACCGTACCTGCGACAAATTGATCCCGCCGCTCGATTTCGAACAACACACTCCAGTGGCAGCATGTCCAATTTTTTCACCAATGCTTCGTTGTCACTCAGTAGTGTTTCGAAATGCGTTGGAATACCAGCTTCTTTAAGCTTCTCCATAATAAAGGCATTAAACTTATTGTTAACCATGCCTTTACGGTCAAGCTGCTCTACTTTTTTTCCATCGAAGGCAGAAGTGTCATTGCGAAACACCAGTACTAATAAGTCTGGGTCGTCCGTTGTGAAAACGGATTTGGCTTTACCAGCGTAAAGTTCGCTTCTTTTTTCCATTGTTTCTACCTTCTTAAATTAACTAAATACGGTCATTAACCGACAAAATTAAAGTGACTTTCATTTAATAGTATGTGGCGTCGCTTGCACGAGGACAAATAGTTCCCGGAAGCTTGCGCCAGATCAGATCTAGATTTTAGCATGCGATGACAGTGGCGCCGGGAATTTCTTTGCTATTTTCTTCAGCGCCAGCAGTGTCTGAGAGAGACTCACCCAGCGATAACCAGTCGAACCCTTCGTCCTGGCAGGCATAATGCACGTGAAAATCGCGCTCTGAAGATTCGAACACGGCCATTTCACGCCTCACACAATCTACCGTGTTATTGGTTCGGCTGATATGCCCAATAACCAAATGTTCGATCTGACTCAGATCCAGATCCTGCAACAGATTTACCGTCTGACTATTGTTCAAATGCCCCCATGCACTGGCAACACGTCGCTTCAAACTCAGCGGATACGGGCCTTCAGACAACATTCGCACATCGTGATTCGCTTCAACCAATAAACCGTGGCATTGCTGATAGGCCTCTAAGACATGTGAGGTCACACTTCCCAGATCGGTTAATATTCCCAAACGCTGACCGTGTTTAGAAAACACAAATTGCGCGGGTTCTCTAGCATCATGCGGTACTGCGACAGGATGGACCTGTATATCGCCAACAGCAAAAGGTTCGTAGTGACAAATTAAGTGTAATTCAGGAAATTGGCCATAGTCACGGGATGCGAAGGTTCCCTCGGTCATAAATACTGGGATCTTATATTTCCGCGCTAACGGTGCAACACCTTTCACATGATCGGAGTGTTCGTGCGTCACAATAATAGCGTCAATGCTTTCCGGGTCTAGCCCTAGCCGCGCCAAGCGCTTGACGGTTTCTTTTATCGTGAAACCGCAATCTATAAGAATAAGCGTTTGATCATCAGTAACCAGGGTGGCATTTCCAGAACTGCCACTGCCCAATGACGCAAATTTCAATGGACCGCCCCCAAAAGCGCTATTTGAATTAAATCAGGTTCTTTCTTAACAAACGTAAGAGATTTTTTGCTTCTTCCTTCGCGATATATTCTCCACGAACATCGCGAATCACCACATCCATGGTTTTACCCGAAGTGGTCATTACCACCAGATAGCCCTTGGCTTTCTTTAATGGTTCAGCAAATTTAGCATCTTTGAATTGACTGAACAATGCTTGTGATTCAGGCGCATCCGACAAATGCTGAACGACTTGTGTCAGAGGGTATTTTGATTTGTCGGGGAGGTCATCGTGAAATAAGCTACTGACCCAGCCGCGATCTTCTTTATAGTTGTCATCAAAACCAGCGTAGTAAATCCCATCTTCCACAGATTCACCCCACAGTTTAAAACCTTCACGTTGAAGTGAATGAGCCACAGTCGCACGCGCACGCACTAAAGGTAAGCGCAAACGCATGGTGGGTTCGTTATTCACCGTCATAAAAGCCACTTTAACATCGCCACCGACGTTCTGCCCCAGAAGCGACGCGCTGTTATTATTTACGCTTTCCGCCAGTACGCCGGCCAGTTCGTCCAGTAGCAGACGCTCTTTTTCAATACTGACTGATTCATCTCCCCATGTGATATTGGGGACCGTTTCACCTTTTGGAAATTGTGTTTGGATCAGGTGAATTTCGGTCGTTTCCGGATGAATCCCTTTCTGAATAAAAATTTTAAATCGGGAAACATATTCCTGGTCATCTTTAAATTCGACATTACCTGTTTCAATAACCCCAAGTGCAGGGTTGGCAGAGGCCACAGGGATACCGTAGCGTGTCAAAAAGTTTTGTGTGCGCGGCCAAACCTGACTGGTGGAAGCGCTAAGGAAAATCCATTTGTCTTCACCAATACGCTGCAGTTTAACCCCGACTTCACCTTTTTCCGTATTTGCACCGGCGGGCTGAGGCACTTCATATTCCTGCAAATTGATAGTGTCTCCAAAATCGTCAACCGCTTCTATTTTTGGAATCACATACAAAGGGGATAGATTTGCACTTTGCATATCTTCTGGAATTTTGACAGGTGCGATGCTTCCAGCTCGCAGGTAATCTTTGGTCTTACCCCGAAAAACACCTTCTTCGCCGTAAAAAACGGAACACCCATGAAGGCTTACAAGAGCAAGAGGAAAAAGTAAAAAGGAGAATATTTTTTTTAGAATGACCATGCTTGAACTATCGTGCTGAATTATTTATTTCGCTGAGATTTAAACTAAAGTTATGTGCAGAATGTGTCATATAACCCAATGCCAAGCTCTCAACTCATTCCTGTTCTATCAACTAAACTGCGTTTGCTTGCTGCATCGCCTGGTAAAGCTCTGCATGAAATCGCTCATCCAGTTCAGTTAAAGGCAAGCGAATGCCTTTGCCAATTTTACCCATACGCTGTAAGGCCCACTTTACGGGAATCGGGTTGGACTCCAGGAAAAGCGTTTTGTGCAAACCCATAATTTCTGCGTCAATCAGGCGGGCTTCTTCGACCTTACCGTCCAGTAACAGTTCACACATTTTTGCAGTTTTCGCCGGGACGATGTTAGCCGTTACCGATATTTCACCCACGCCACCCAGACGCATGAACTCCACCGCAGTTTCGTCATCACCGGACAAGAGTATGAATGCCTCGTCTACACGCGCTTTAATGTCCTGCAAGCGCTGCATATCCGCAGTGGCTTCTTTTATACCGATAATGTTGTCAACTTTAGCCAGGCGCGCAACGGTGTCCGGCTTCATGTCCACCGCTGTTCTGCCAGGGACATTGTATAATAACTGAGGAATTGCCACTTTATCTGCAAGGTATTTATGGTGGAGATATAAGCCTTCTTGTGTTGGCTTATTATAGTAGGGTGTAACCAGCAGGCAGGCATCAGCACCCGCTTGCTTTGCGCCCTGAGTTAATTCAAGAGCTTCAGAAGTGGAGTTGGCACCTGTGCCAGCCACCACCGGCACGCGACCCGCCGTAATATCCACAACACGCTTCACCACTTCGATGTGCTCTGACATGTCCAATGTGGCAGATTCACCGGTCGTTCCCACAGCAACAATGCCGTGAGTCCCCTGCTCAATATGCCATTCTACAAGTGACGCCAGTTTATCCCAATCCAGTGAACCATCTGGCAACATTGGGGTAACTAGGGCAACTAAACTGCCTCGTATCATGGCGTTCTCCACTTACAATGACTGGCTGAAAATCAAGGGCGACATATTACTGACCAAAGGCGCTGCGCTCAATAGGCGCGTGCTTCATAAGCGCTTCAGATGAAGGTTTTCTCGTGTTTAACACTGTAAATCTTTGTACAATGATTAATCAGTGCTTTTAGAAGAGGATTTGTCTTGCAATTCCTGCTGTTTTTTTCGCCGCTTCTGCCGCTTTTTAAAGGCTTTCGTCTCTCTTAACCCATAAAAGTCGCGATCGTGGTCCGGTCGGCTTTTAAATCTGCGATGCACCCAGAGAAACTGCTCGGGGTATTCCATAACACGCTCTTGCACAAATCGATTGATCGCTTCGGCGTCCTGCACATCATCGCCCTGCCCTAGCCCCTCAAAACAGGACTGTGGATGAATCCGTACAAGATAGCCCGAGTGATCCCGCTTACGTACGGCTGTGTAACCAATAGGCACGGCTTTACCCAGTTTTAACAGTTGTCCTGCTGATGCGATGGTCGCCGCCTCTATTCCGAAAAATGGAGCGAACACGCTGTGCTTGTGACCATAGTCCTGATCAGGCAAATAAGACACCGCGGCCCCGCTGCGCAGTACTTTAACCATTCCACGTGCGTCATTGCGACTGAGCACAGAATATCCACTGCCTACGCGCTCTCGGCCTTTTGCCTGAATATAATCGTATGCCGCATTATTATGGGGACGGTATACCGCAAATATGGGATAGGGATGATTCCGATTGACCCCCGGACCGGCAATTTCCAGCGATGTAAAATGCACTCCGATAAACAGCACGCCCTGCCCTTTTGCCTGAGCCTCTACCAGGTGCTCAAGCCCCTGCACCTCAATAATCTTTTTCTGCCGGAAATAGGGCCAGAACCAGGCAACTGCCGTGTCAAACAAGCCGCGACCAATAGACTCCATTGATTGCCAGAATAATTCTTCCCGCTGCTTTTCACTCAGATCGGGAAAGCACAATGCTAAGTTTTTGCGTGCAACGATGCGCCGACTGGGACTCAGGCAGGCCGCCAAGCGACCAATCCAGCCCCCCAAAAGCATTTGCACACGGAAAGGTAAGAGCTGGGTCAGCAATGCCCAAAATCCCATGCCCAGCCAAACTGGCCAGTAACGCGGATGCAGCAGCGCAGGTGTAAAATGGGGTTTTTCCATAGATCGTCTAATAGCTAATCATTGTTTTCAAGGCGCGCCATTATAGAGGCAAGCTCAACAAAAGTCGTGCTTGCCAATGTCGGGGTACCTTCAGAAACACATATCACGCGCATGCAGAATTCCCGGCTCACCACTTTGACTGCGACGGAAATAGACCCCACCTGAGCGTCCGATTAAGGTGCCGGGTTGGAGAACTGCTTATGTATCGCCTCAATCCCGTCCAGAACCTCTTCGCTTAACTGGAGGTTCACACTTTCAATATTGGTTTTGAGCTGTTCCAGGTTCGTTGCTCCAATTAAATTGGAGGCAACCGTTTGCCGATCATTTACAAATGCCAGTGCCATTTGCGAAGGGTCCAGGCTGTGCTGTTGTGCAAGTTCGACGTAAGCCTGTGTTGCCTGCATGGCCTGCGGATTGGTGTAGCGGGTAAAACGATCAAACAGTGTTAACCGCGCTCCGTCTGGTTTTGAACCTTGCAGGTATTTGCCAGACAATACACCAAAGGCCAACGGTGAATAAGGAAGCAAACTGACTTTTTCACGGATCGATATTTCCGCAGCCCCAACATCAAATGAACGGTTTAGTAAATTATAAGGATTCTGGATCGATACAATTCTCTCCAGATTCTGCTCACGGGCAAGACGCAAATACTCCATCATCCCCCACGGTGTTTCATTTGAAATTCCGATATAACGTACCTTGCCTGCTTGAACCAGCTCATTGAGCGCTTGCAGCGTTTCTTCGATGCTCACTACATCCTCTTCGCTGTGTTCATAGTCGAGCCGTCCAAAAAAATTAGTCGCACGTTCCGGCCAATGGACCTGATATAAATCAATATGATCTGTTTGCAGGCGCTTTAACGATGCTTCTACCGCTTGCTGAATATGCTCGCGGTTTAACCTTGGCCCGCCACGTAAATGTGCCATGCCGCTATTGCGAGCGACTGGTCCTGCCACTTTAGTAGCGAGAAAAATTTTATCGCGACATTTACGCGCACTTAACCAATTACCAATATATTGTTCCGTTCGTCCTTGTGTTTCTTGCCGGGGAGGCACTGGATACATCTCGGCCACATCAAACATATTAATGTCGTAGTCGATCGCCATATCCATTTGTGCGAACGCTTCCTGTTCGGAATTTTGCTCACCCCATGTCATGGTGCCAAGCCCAATCACACTTACTTGTTGGTCAGTATTTCCCAACGGTCGGAATTTCATTGTTCGCTCCTCTTTTTAATTGAGAATTAAAAAATTGCGTTGGCTTATAGGCCGGTCTTGTACGGTGTCGTCTTGAAGGAGCCTTCTTGAAAGAGCTATCTTGAAGGAGCCGTCTTGAAGGAGTCATAAAACTCTCTCTGCATTGTGCAGGCAACCCACAAAGAATATGCCACAAATAAAAACGGCCGGGAATTCCGGCCGTTTTACAATTGATTAACGTTAGAAATTAGCTGGCACTATCGTGTCAACGTCCTCTTCGTAATCCACACCCTCAATCTCAAATCCAAACAGGCGTAAAAATTCTTGATTGTATGCTTTAAAATCTGCCAACTCCTGCAGATTTTCTTCCGTCACCTGTGGCCAAATTTCTTCGACTTTCGACTGAATCGCAGGATCAAGTTCCAACTCATCCACTCGGAAGCGATTGCCATCATCCAAACGAGGAGAGTCTGTGTACAAGCACTCTGTAAATAAACGGTAGAGCTGCTCAATGCAACCTTCATGAGTGCCCGCGTCTTTCATTACTTTAAACAGAATGGAAAGATACAGCGGCATAATAGGAATGGCAGAGCTGGCTTGTGTTACTACAGCTTTTAAAACAGCGACATTGGCCTGACCGCTAATGCCAGACAATTTTGCACTGATCGCATCGGCCGCTCGATCCAGGTCTTCTTTCGCTTTACCAATGGTGGCCTTACCATAAATCGGCCAGGTTAATTTATCACCCAGATACGTATAAGCCACTGTTTTACAGCCGTCAGCCAGAACACCGGCAGCACTTAACTGGTCCATCCACATTTCCCAGTCTTCGCCACCCATCACTTTAACGGTGCTGGCAATTTCCTCTTCACTTGCCGGCTCAATGGTGTACTCAGAAATCTTCAGCGTATCCGTGTTCAAACCTTTACTGGTGTATGTCTGGTTGATCGGTTTCAATACGGAGTTGTACGTTTCCCCTGTATTCGGGTCCGTACGACGCGGAGACGCGAGACTGTAAACGACTAAATCCACCTTACCTAAATCCTGCTTGATGGTTTCAATAGTTTTTGCTTTTAATTCATTCGAAAAAGCATCGCCATTTAAGCTTTTCGCGTACAAACCTTCAGCGGAAGCGGCCGCTTCAAAAGCGGCGGAATTATAATAACCCGCCGTGGCTGGCTTTTTTTCCGTTGGTGGTTTTTCAAAAAACAAGCCCAAAGTTTTGGCGCCGCAACCAAAGGCTGCGTTAATCCGAGAGGCAAGCCCGTACCCGGTCGATGCACCGATCACCAATACATTCTTGGGTCCGCCTTCAATTGGCCCCTGTTGCTTCACGTAATCAATTTGTTGTTGCACATTGGCAGCACATCCCTTGGGATGTGTATTGATACAGATAAATCCGCGAACTTTGGGTTTAATAATCATGCTTTTATCCTGTATTTCACGCAGTCATGCGTATAATGACCGGCTGTTGGTGGAGACCCGCACAGTTTTTGTACAGTTTTGTGCGAGGTCGCCGCGCATTATAACGCAAGCCGACCCCTGTACAAGGTTGAGACAAGCCAAACGGTGGGTTGTATCCCGATTATTAAACGAGAAAGACCAGAATTCCCTTATGTGCAAACTTCGCTATGCCACTTCAGACGCCTGGGTTGAAGCCGTAATGAACGACTTCGACGCATTTTTAATCGATCATGCCGCTGCCGAGAAAAAAGCCTCTGGCATGGCGGTATCAATGTTGTCCCACTATCCAGACCGCCCCGAGTTGGTCAAGGCCATGATTGATCTTTCCATTGAGGAAATGACACATTTTCGGGAAGTCGTAAAAATCATGCACGAGCGAGGTTTGATCTTAGGGGCAGATAAAAAAGATCACTATGTTTTGAACCTGCGTAAGCTACAGCGAAAAGGCAGTGATGTGTATTTTCTTGATCGCTTGTTAATCGCCGGAATAATAGAAGCCAGAGGCTGCGAACGATTCGGTTTGGTGGCTCAAGCGCTGCCGGACGGCATGCTCAAAAACTTCTACGTTGCCATTGCGGAATCAGAGTCCCGTCATGAAAACCTATTTGTGGATCTCGCTAGAAATTATTTCTCAGGCGACCAAATAGACGCGCGTCTGGATACACTGCTAAATGATGAAGCCCAAATTTGCGCAGAGCTTCCTATCGTTGCCGCACTGCATTAATCAGTGAGACAGCCACACAAACTTAATCAGGTAGAATGATCCACTATCAGGACTATGCAAACCAAGGCAATCCAGCAATACCTTACAAAATATGCAGAAGCTGACAGTGCGACGGCGCGCCGACTGTTCAATTCCTGCGAACACCCGACCTATCATCACGCGCTGGTGATTCCGGTGTTGGCTGAACAAATCGCATTTGTAGATCGCTGGATTAACAGCCAACATGCCAGTAACAACCTGCTGATTCTGGTCATCAACCAGCATGAAGACTGTGATGCTTCGCAATCGAATGCAAATCGTGTGCTGTTTGATGCACTGTTGTTAAAAAGTGACGACACTATTCGACAGGATCATGTTTATTATTTAAAAATTCAATCGACACACATTTTATTAATTGATCGCTTTCAAGCGCCGAATCAATTGCAAAAAAAACAGGGCGTAGGTCATGCCAGAAAAATTGGTTGTGATATCGCCGTGCAATTAATTCAGGCAAACATGGTTCAATCACCCTGGATCTATTCCACAGACGCCGATGCCATTCTACCGGGCAATTATTTTGCAGACGACCAAAACACGCACATCAACACCTCGTCTCTCGATAATAACCTCCCTAATGTGGCCGCCAAAGTTTTCAACTTTACACATGTTGATTTGCAAGCCGCCTCAGAACTCAGCGACCGGGTTTTACAATCCACCCGACAATACGAGTCTGCAATAAAATATTACCGAGATGCATTACACTGGGCAGGTTCACCCTATGCATTCCATACACTAGGCAGCACTTTAGCAGTTAATATAAACGCCTACTGCCAGGTAAGAGGCTTCCCGAAGCGTGCCGGGGCAGAGGATTTTTATTTGTTAAATAAACTCGCAAAAGTTGGCAAGGTAGAAAGCGAACCGACCATTTGCATTCAAATTCAAGCACGCCTGTCCAAACGGGTTCCTTTCGGCACTGGTCCCGCTGTAGAAAAAATCATCCACCAACAAGAGCAGGATCAGCCATATGTGTATTACAGCCCACAGTGTTTTATTCCGCTGAAATTGTTGTATTCTCATTTGCCCGCACTGCTTGAGACCGTGCTAATAACTGGCTGCGTCGATTGGAAAGTCTTACACGATAAACAAACACATGGTTTAAACCCCGCGACTGTTGAGCAGCTGCAAAACACAATGCAAGCGCTGGGCATTGATGCCTTTTGCCGACACGCGACTAAACAGTGCCGTACCACCAGCGCCGTACTAACCCAATTCCATCAGTGGTTTGATGCGTTTTTAACATTGAAATTTGTTCGACACATACAACACGGCTATGCCCCTGCAAAAAATTTAAAAACCTGCCTGATAGAATTTGATGAGCTACGCATTCACCATGGATGATTTACTTCAACAAATTATTTTACTGATTGTATCCCTGGCGGCAAATTTGCTGTCAGCAATGGCGGGAGGCGGTGCCGGTTTATTGCAACTGCCCGCCCTCATATTTTTAGGGCTACCTTTTTCTATTGCTCTGGCAACACATAAAATTGCTACCGTCGCACTTGGAGTGGGCGCCACCATCAAACATAGCAAGGCAAACAACATCGAGCTGCGCTTCGCCGTATTGATGCTAATCGCCGGGATTCCCGGGGTGGTACTTGGTGCTAATATAATTTTAGAAATTCCAGAGCATCTGGCAAAAATCGCTTTGGGGTTACTCACCATGGGCCTCGGCATTTACTCATACCTGAAAAAGACTCTTGGCCATGAATTTGAAGCGAAGCACCGCGACGGCTGGGGCATGTCCATCGGAGCGGCCGGCTTGTTTTTTCTAGGGGTTTTTAACGGCTCGCTAACGTCGGGAACAGGTATGTTTGTGACAATGTGGTTAATTACCTGGTTCGGCTTCGACTATAAGAGAGCCACCGCCTATACCATGATTCTGGTGGGCATGTTTTGGAATGGAACAGGGGCCGCCACGCTGACGTTACTCGCTCCTGTTCAATGGTCATGGCTGCCCATGCTCTTACTTGGATCTATTGCGGGAGGTTATTGGGGAGCTCATGTTGCGTTAAAATATGGCAACCCATTTATTAAACGCATTTTTGAATGCGTGACTGTCTTTGTCGGTGTATCTTTATTGGTACAGGCACTGGCTTAAGTTTTCATTTAAGATTCTGGCATTTAGTCTCGGCTATGCTGTTAACATTAAAAGAGTGCGGACTGAATGCCGGCCCGATGCTTTCACCCCCTACTTTCGCTCGTTGCTTTCGCCCCTAGCTCAACGCGCCAGACGTAAATACATTCATCCTCAAAACAGGTAGAGACCATGCTTGCAATGTTAAACCCTAAGAATATCTTAACCGTTTTGGACGAGATAGATGCAAGCGCTCCGTCTTACTCCTTACCAAGGCAAGAGGCCTTACGCCAGGTGTTTTACACCCTGGCCTGTGTTGCTGTCTGTCTGCTCATCATCCATTACATGAAATACAATTCAACATTGCGCGCAACTCTGGATTTGTACGATACACTCATCGGACATAAAGCGGGCAGCACTCTCCAGGCTTTTCACAAACTTGAATTTCATCGTTTGCTCGGTTATGTATGGTGGACGTTTTGGCATGTGGTTGGCTATGTCCTGCTGCCATATTTAGTGATTAAATACTTCTTGCGACAACGCTTTATTGATATGGGTTGGAAACTCAATGAAAGCTTGGTTCACTGGCGAGGATACGCGCTTTTACTCAGCCCCATTCTCGTTTTTATTGTTATTGTGAGTCAGGGACAGGACTTTGTGAACCACTACCCCTTTTACAAACTCGCTGGTCGCAGCTGGTTCGACTTCATTGCATGGGAATTACTTTACCTCACACAATTTATTTGCCTCGAATTTTTCTTTAGAGGATTCTTCCTTCAATCGTTGAGGCCTGCTATCGGCGCGAACGCCGTGTGGGTAATGTGTGTCCCGTATTTAATGATCCACTTTCCCAAGCTTTGGCTGGAAGCCACTGGAGCAATCTTATTCGGATTGTTTTTGGGCATTCTGGCTTTGCGCTCCAGATCAATCTGGGGTGGCTTTTTTGTGCACGCCGGCGTTGCTGTGAGCATGGATATTGCCGCTATGATTAAACAAGGCAATATCCCTACCGTACTTTGGCCCTAACTTTTAATGCAGCCTTAAGGCAGTTTTTGGATGGTCAACACCACTTCACCAACATTAAATCCAAATTTGAACATCGCCGATTCATTAATTAGCAGATTGTCTTCAATGAGATACATTCGATCGTCAACCGTAATGTCAATAGTATCGTCCTTATACGGTATACGTAGCACGTAATTTAAAAACAGCGCATTACCCGACGAGGTTAACTCTGCCTGGCCAATTACATCCGAGGCTGTACCTATATATTGTTGAGGGGTTTTTCCTGACCGCCCGCCGGAGTCTTTTTCAGAACCCGAGGTGGGCGCCGAGTCTTGTGGAGTCAATGTCCACGTACGATATTGTTTTTCCCCGTCGTTAAATACAAATGTTTCTTCCAGTGTGCCAGTACCATCTTTCCACGTGGCTTTAATATCCGCCACAAAGTAGCGTATCATTTTCCCTGAACGATTCTTGACAATACCGTGCGCTTTAAGCTCGCCATTAAAGAACTCGCGAACATCAAACTCGGGTGTTAAACCTTCATATTCACTAACGTTCACCGACCCACAACCAAGAATCGTGGACAATAAGCCCACCAGCGCGCCCCATTTTGCCGTCCGAATAAAAGTGGTATTTTGACCTACTAACTGCCGCAGTCTAAAGCCGATGCAGAGTACGAAATTAGAAATAGCGCGTTGCCAAGCAAATAACATATGGGGTATCCACCTTTGTCATCATGAACGAATGCAGGTTGTACGCACCTGAGAGTGAAGTGGTTCACTTCCAATGTGTTATCTGGCAGTTATATACGCGGCAATTTACATCACCTTAAACAGATTTCCCTGACTGCTATATACGTAGAAAGCGTTACAAACGAATACATGCCGTTTTCTGCGTGGAACAGCAATGACTAAATTACCCGCTGAAAGGTGAAAGACTGGAAGTGATGAAGCACCCTTCGCCCAAGCTCATGCAACAAATAAAGATCGGATAAAACGTTAAAAACAATGCTTTAGCATCTGGGGTTTTCCGTCAACGTATTTTCATTAACGTAAAATGTGGAACGGCTTGAAGCGAGAAAATGTAATAATGAAGTCTATTCATTTAACTTGTGACAACAGGGCATTCAATGTTTCTAGCTCACATGAACTGGAAACATAAGCGGTTTTTTACACTCGCGATTATCGTAAATATTCGATAAAAACCGTATTCACCAATTTTCGAACCGATGTTCAAAAAACTAAACATAATGCTTCCGAATGCCCTGCAACCATCAGGGTGGCCACCACCGGCACAATAGCCAAGTCCCAGGCAAAAAAGCCGGTAGTTGGCGGCGGCCTCACCATATGTTCGCATTACGCCGCATTAGGTAAAAGAGGAGAAATGCTACAAGCCTTGTGCGAGATATCCTACAAAATCTCTGCACTGTGTAAGAAGATGCGTACAATCAATCGCCAATACTTAAGGCGTACTCTAATGCTTACTCCGAAGCTTGATCAAAAGCACGCAATGCATCAGCGGCAAGCATTAACGCGGGCCCTCCTCCCATATAAATATTCATCGAAAGCACTTCTGCAATCTCTTGCCGTGTTGCCCCCAGGTCTTTTAAATTTTTTGTATGAAACGCGATGCATCCATCACAGTGCTGCGCGACACCGATAGCCAGGGCAATTAACTCTTTAGTTTTGGCTGACAGCGTTCCTTCTGCCAGTGCTGCGGATGACAACTGGTAAAATGCCCCCATTGCTTGCGGAGAAAGTTTTTTGAGTTCACTTACATATTCGCGTATATCACGTCGAGTGCCGTTAAAGTCTTTTGCCATAACTTATCTTTCCATTACTAAACTTTCCAATACAAAGCTTTCCATTACAAAGCTTTCCACAACTAAACTTTGCACAACTAACCTTTCGATTACTTGCCGTTCCACTAATAAACATCGTCGATCAATTTTTTCTAAAGTAGTGGTAATACACTACAGGAATCACTAACAACGTAAGCAATGTGGACACCATCAAACCAAATATTAAAGATACAGCCAGGCCGCCAAAGATAGGGTCATCTAAAATAAAGAAGCCACCCATCATGGCTGCGACAGCGGTGAGTAGGATCGGCTTAGCTCTTACGCTAGCGGCCCTTACCGTTGCCTGTTGTAAGTGCAAACCAGCCGCCACCTGTTGCTGAATAAAATCCACCAGCAAAATAGAATTGCGCACGATTATTCCGGCCAGCGCAATCATGCCGATCATCGATGGAGCCGTAAACTGTTGGCCGAGCAAGGCATGTCCCGGCAAGATACCGATCAACGTGAGAGGAATTGGTGCCATGATAATCAGAGGTAAACCATAAGATCTGAACTGTGCAACCACTAACAGATAAATTAATATTAAACCGACGGCATAGGCAGCGCCCATATCACGAAAAGTGTCGAAAGTGACCTGCCACTCACCATCCCATTTCAAACTAGACTCAAATGGATTAGAGGGGATCTGATTAAAAAACTCTGCGAGAGTAAAAGAACTTTTAGCCAGCGCAGAACGAATATCCAACAAGCCGTATAATGGACTATCTGTCTTTCCAGCCACATCGCCAGTCACATAAACGATAGGCATTAAATCTTTGTGATAGATACTTTGAGATTGCTGATCTGAATGGATTTGCATAACTTCGGAGAGAGGCAATAAAGCCCCACTATTTGAACGCACGCTTAAATTTTTCAACACCTCTCTGCTGGATTGTAATTCTTCGCGCAACTCAAGGCGAACAGGTACCGGATATTTCACATCTTCACGGTGTAGATGAGTCACATCATCTCCAGCAAATGCGAGCTGAACTGTCTTGGCAATTACAGATTGCGACACTCCTAAATACGCAGCTCTGGCTCGATCAACGCGAGCATGGGTTTTCTGTTGAGGGAATTCCACACTGGTATCCACATCCACAACGTCTTGCGCAGAACGGAATACCATTTCAAGCTTCTTGGCCGAGGCCTTTTGAGCGTCGTAATCAATACCGTAAACTTCTGCAACCAATGGCGCCAACACTGGAGGCCCAGGAGGAACTTCGACAATTTTGATTGTGGCTTGATGCTTGTGTGCTATGGCCGATAAAGCCTCTCGCGCACTCAATGCAATCTCATGAGATTGACGATGTCGATGATTTTTATCTTTCAAGTTGACTTGAATATCCCCTTGGTGAGGAGCATGTCGCAAATAGTATTGCCGCACGAGGCCGTTAAAGTTCATCGGCGCCGTACCACCTGCGTAAATCTGGTAATGAGTCACCTCGGGTAGCGTTGCGATATACTCTGCCATTTGCTGAAGTACATGATAGGTGTTCTCCAATGGTGTCCCTTCAGGTAAATCTACCACCACCTGAAACTCGCTTTTATTATCGAAAGGCAGCATTTTCAAAATCACATTTTTACTCACCACTAGCGTAACGGAAGCAGCAATCAAAAGGATCAAAACGAAAAGTAAAAGCCACCGATTCCTGACACCCTTTGCGTCTGACAGTAAAGGGGCCATGAGTTGAGAAAAAAAGCGTTGAGACACCTGTTCTATTTTTGAGTCATTTTTCGTATCGTGCGAATTGACCAGGATAGAATTCTTTTCCGATATAGCGTTGGTTTTCGTATTGGCAGTCTGAGACATGCTCGAAAACGAAGGCAAGTTCTGACGCTGAAATAGTTTGCGATAAAGCCAGGGCGTAAAAATAAAAGCAACCGCGAGGGAGATCAGCATACCGGTTGAGGCATTAATTGGAATGGGCAGCATATAGGGTCCCATCAACCCGCTCACAAAGGCCATAGGCAAGAGCGCCGCCACAACCGTGAAGGTCGCGAGAATTGTAGGTCCACCAACTTCATCCACAGCGATGGGAATAACCTCTGCCAGCGTTTTATTTCCCATTTTTAAATGGCGATGAATATTTTCCACCACCACTATGGCATCATCCACCAAAATTCCGATAGAAAAAATCAAAGCAAATAAGGACACCCGATTCAACGTAAATCCCCAGGCCCACGATGCAAACAGTGTCACGGCTAAAGTAACCACAACCGCACTCCCAACAACCAGAGCTTCCCTGTATCCCAATGTCAACAGGACCAGCAAGATGACAGATACCGTGGCAAATAATAGTTTTTTAATTAAGGTTTGCGCTTTATCCTTTGCGGTTTTCCCATAGTTTCGAGTGACTGTCACATTGACATCATCAGGAATATATAACCCTCGACTATCACGTATTTGTTGCATGATGGATTCCGCCACATGCACTGCATTCTCACCAGGCTTTTTAGCAATGCTGATAGTAACAGCGGGATATTGACCGGGCAGCTTATTGAAGCTTTCACCACTACCCGCTCCAACACCAAAACTATGATACTGCGCAGGGCGATCATTCTTATATCGCACTCGTGCAATATCCCGTAAATAAACGGGTTTGCGATTAAACACCCCCACCACCAGATTGGAAACATCTTCGGGCGTTGAGAGAAAACTGCCCGATTGAAGCTCTACTGCGATGTTATTTTGTATTTGGGTTCCCGCAGGCAATGAAACGTTTGCCGATGTAAGTGGCTCACGAATTTCTGCCAATGACAAATTGAAGCCGGACAGTCGCACCGGATCAACCTCCACATGCAGTACACGTTCAACGCCACCTTTTACAGCTACATTACGTGTACCGTCTATGCGGTTTAACATTGTTTCCAAGGTGTGCGCAACGCGTAACAAAGCATCACCGCTAAACTCGGGATTTTCGCTCCACAGAGTAAGGGCAACAATGGGAACATCATCAATCCCCATAGGTTTGATGAGAGGTTGACTGACACCAAGTGCTGTGGGCCAGATATCCTGATTCGAGTAAAACGCGTTATATAGTTTTACAATGGCATCATTCCGTTCGCGCCCAACATCAAACCTCACGGTTAAAACAGATAAGCCAGGCGATGACACAGAATAGATATGTTTAACCCCTTCAATTTCAGCGGCAATCTGTTCCGCCGGTGTTGTCACCGTCATTTCAACTTCTTTTGCAGAAGCACCTGGGTAGGCGATAAACACATTGGCAAAAGTCACTTTGATCTGAGGCTCTTCCTCTTGTGGCGTAATCAGCATCGCCAGCACACCCAATAGGAATCCGATTAAAGCCAGTAAAGGAGTAATTTCAGTGGCTTGAAAGTAGCGTGCGATTCGGCCTGAAATGCCAATGTTCACGGCAGGCTTATTCATGCTCACCCACCCTCAATAAACTGGATTGTTGTTTATACCGTAAGATGGCCTGCTCAGGATTTGTTACGACCACATCTCCGGCATTCAGCCCCGCCAGCACACGAACAAACTGGGAATCATAGTGATCTGCAACTCGAACGTAACGAAATTGCAAACCACGATCTTGATCCAGTATATACACAGCACTTACTTCCCCGCGCCTCACTATGGCACGCACATCGAGTAAAAGTGATTGAGTGAGTTCGAGTTCAAGCGATACTTTTACCAGCGCCCCTGGGAAAAAAACATTGCTTTCCATCGCAGGCAAAGTAGCGAAAACCGTTATAGTATGAGTCGCAGCATTGGCACTGGGGGAAATTCGCAAATCTTTAGTAAATATCCGCAGTCCTTCTTCTGCGGTGATATTCACGGCGTGCTGCTCTCGTAATGTTTTGGCATACATTTGCGGAAGGTCAAACTGCACACGAAGTTGCTCTAAGGAAATGCCCGTCATCAATGGCGAACCCGGTACAACCGCTTCTCCTGCTTGCACATGCTTTTCCAGCACCATTCCTGCGTAAGGCGCTTCTACCACGGTATACTCTAGGTTTTCATTCGCCTGAAGCAACTCAGCACTGGCAGCTTTTTTCCGCGCCCTTGCCGCATGAAAATCTGCTTCGGCGCGATCGTATTCTGCTTGTGCAATAAGTTGTTGCTGATAAACGCTTTTAGCTCTCTCATACCGGGAATTCGCATCAGCTAAATGTACAGCCGCTTCCCGTACGCGATGTTCAGCGGCATCCAGGCCGGCTGCCTGTTCACGATCCGTAATTCGCACAATAACTGCACCTTTGGGAACGAAATCACCCACATCGTAATTTACGGCAATAATACGCCCTGCGGTTTGCGCGGCTACCGTCGCCTGATTCACCGCTTCAACCACACCATCAAACTCAACATGCCGCGGAACATCCTGGGAAAACACTACGGTTGTGTTTAAGCCGCTTTGCCTCTGCACTGCCTCCTTCGATTCACCTCCCCGGTCCGGTTCACAGCCAGCGAGAAATATCACCACACCCCACGCTATAGGTTTTATAAATTGCGCTAACAGAATAAGCGTTGAAACGCGATCAACTATTTTCTTCACTGTCGATTTACCACTTATTTTCACGGTCCATTTATTTCGCACATTTCGCACATTTCGCACATTTCGCACATTTCGCACATTTCGCACATTTCGCACATTTCGCATCGTAAACTCTGAAATCTTGTCTGGCTTATTGCGTCTCATTCCGCCTCCGGGAGCCATAAGTTCACGTCAACTCAGTTCGTACTGCCGCCTACCCACAGACAAGGAATGGTTACTGCCGTCAACGTTGATATTCTCAGCACTCTGCTGCTGCGCACCGCAAGCTCTGACAGAGAGAGATCAAATAACCAGCCTAAACAACCGCCAACGTGAGCGACAATAATTTATCAAAGTCTAATTTAGTATTTATTAAATTATATAATGCTAATATATTTTTGCCAACAATATTCATTCATTCCGTGTATCTCGCTATATTTCACTCATAAAACAAAAGAAGGGCACTGTCCTCAATTGTTTCATCACACCGAAATGAAACCGGGATTAGGCATTGGATCTACGCAAACTTAGATGACATCCCTGTGGTTATCCATCATCGTTACTGTGCGCTTTGTAGCACCTGAGACTTATCAAAGTTTTTTGGCCAGTAAACGTAATTCATGTAATCGTTACTGAGATTTTTAATAAAGGGGTTATTAAAATAAAAAATCTGCCGCTTTTCTAACTGAATAAAGTGTAGAGATTCATCGAAATGTTGGTGCCAAAGTTTTATCAATGAACCGTCATCCAACGCTATTTGAAACCCGCGAGTAAGGCGGGCGATGAGCTTTTTATTGGACTCATGCGTGAAGAAAAAATGTGGAAAACTGTAGTAAAATGCTTTGGATTTGTCATAGGCAAGGTTGGGAATATCACTGTTGTTCTGATATTCGGTAAACACTTCATTGCTACCGCGACAAAACAAATCTACGCGATTTTCCGCCGCCATTCTAAACAGACCTGCATAGCTCGATACACTGACAACAGGAATTCCCCCTAAACGCATAATGTCAATATCGCCCCAGCCATTGCCATAGCCGTGAGTGTAACGAATTAGTTCAGCACGCGTCTTAACCTGAGCAAACTGAGACTGAATTTTTTTCGACAAAAAACACGTACGATAACCCAGCAAACCCCGATAAACCGGATAGTAAATTGGGGTTAATGGCCTGTCTTCCACCAGAGAATCCTGATAGCCAAAGGTGCGTACAAAATTGGGATAAGTATTTTGGCTTAAGCTCATAAGCCCACGTAAGTGTCCCATCGTAGGCGCAGGGACACTGACATATGGGCCAAATTCTTCAATCGTTTTATCCAGGATTAAATGCAGCAGATCTATTTCATATGCATGGCGTTCATCCCGATGGGTTTTATTCCCAATGACGGTTACGTGCATGGGTTCAACACCATCGACCTGATGATTGGCAGGGGTTGTTAATACTGCTTTTGTTTTTGCGCCGGTCTCGGGGGAAGTACCGTCAGGTTTGACTGAAGATTTCCGCTGGGATAAATCCACTGCAGGCGTTCTGGTCAAAGCAGTCTCTGTGGCCGCTAAAATATTTGTCGATATTATTAACAATATCATTGACGCATACATTGGCAAATACTTTGGCAAAAAGAAACCAACCACCCGAATGCCGAAAAGTACTTTATTTAACGTTCTTATTATTTTTTTATGGATCACAATATTTTCACCAGCTACTTCACAAACGCGGCTCACAGGAATACTGCGCTGTATTTATTAGAGTTGTTATTGGTATGTTAATTAGTGTCTTCTTATTTTTTTATGATTCCTTTCATTTCATTGTCTTGTCGCATTGCCTGCAATAGCATCAAACCTTATCAGGGTTGCTGGGTCATTGTTGTGCTTTCGCATTAAGTAAGATCCAGAAAACTACTATCGAGAAAGATCGAGAAAGGTTGTATGCGACCAATTCAACCTATTCAATTTTAACTCATCACCTTCCAATTTGCCCATTCCTGTCACTGCATAGGTGAAAAATGCACATTACCCCGACAGGAACCGCTTACCCCTTACAATCCGAAACCAATTACCCTAAACTTCAATTTTATCCGCACACTTAAGGACAATTGTATGTTTAAACTCATCTATAAAGATAAAACCATCGGAACCAGCTTGTTAGAAAGCGGAGACCCCAGCAACTGCAGTGCATCCGGAGCCTTGACAGGTGCGGGCAGCGCTATTGCACTGAGCCAGTGGATAATGGATAACGGCGGGGCAGAAGATGACAATGTCTTTTTACTCGAGCTGGACAAGAGCGCCCTGCTCATGCTGAATGACAGTGTGCCCATTCCTTTTGCTGAAGGCAGCATAATCTGCGCGCCAGAAGGTGACGAAATATATCTTGAGCTGGTCGGCATTCCCGGACCTGAATATGCTCAGTATTTCCCACAACATGTGGCCAGCTTACCCGTGGATGGCGAAGGTTAAACGGCAGCCACAAAACACCCAGCATTGATTGAATGGAAAAACGCCTGTGACAAGCACACGGGAAGCGCTGTGCTTCTCGTGTGATCTGGCCCCACCATATTAACCTTCAATAAGCTATCTCAATTACTCATCTAAATTAGCCATCTCAATTACAGCCGCCATCCACGCTCACTAAAAAATCCGTCAAATCTGGAAAGAATTGTTTTGACAGAAGACAATACACTATTCTAAACTTTCAGAAATTATTGAAAATTCAAAAATTCCTAACAATATGAAAATATCTCCAAGTACCCAGTCTTTTGTTCTGCATTTCGGTGAAATGGGATCTCGCTGGGGATTTAATCGAACTGTTGGGCAAATTTATGCTCTTATTGTTATGAACGAAGCCCCATTGAATGCTGACGACCTTGCAGACGGCCTGAGTATTTCACGAGGTAACGTGAGCATGGGTATTAAAGAGCTCCTGTCGTGGAGGCTGATCAAGCGTCAACATGTTCCCGGTGATCGTAAGGAATATTTTACGGCTGACGGCAGTATCTGGGACATGGGCAAAAAAGTTTTAGAGGAAAGACGAAAGCGCGAGCTAGATCCGACGCTGTCTTTACTGCGCGACTTATTAATGCGGGAAGCCGACAACGAAAATGAAGCTTACGCACTTCAACAAATGCAGGAAATTCATGATCTGCTGGAAATGATTTCCCAGTGGACAGAAGAATTACAACGCATGAAACCCGAAAGTTTACGCACTTTAATGAAACTGGGTTCTGGCGTCGGAAAAGTTTTAAATGTTATTAAATAATTGAGCGTGTTTTAAAAAAGATAATAATAACAGTGGAGGCACAAAGCACCTCTAAGTAGAGGTCATATGGTTGAGTTTTTATTAACAGCAGTAAATACCGGACTGGATGCAGCGGCGCAATCGTCTGCCAGCTCGGCCCTGTTGTCGCGAATTCAATTCGCGGCAAATATCAGTTTTCATATTTTATTTCCCTCCATTACCATTGCCCTTGCGTGGTATTTATTTTTCTTCAAACTGCGCTTCAATTTAACGCACAAACCAGTATGGATGCGCGCCTATCGTTTCTGGGTGAAGATTTTTGCCCTGACATTTGCCTTGGGCGTCGTTAGCGGCATTACCATGTCCTTTCAATTTGGCACTAATTGGCCAGGCTTTATGGAAACTGTCGGCAATATTGCCGGACCACTGCTTGGCTATGAAGTATTAACGGCATTTTTCCTGGAAGCCACGTTTCTCGGTATCATGCTATTTGGTTTTCAGCGCGTGCCCAATTGGGTTCATACGCTCGCAACACTCATTGTTGCATTGGGTACAACTCTTTCAGCGTTCTGGATTATCGCATTGAATTCCTGGATGCATACACCCGCTGGCTTCGAAATGCGGGACGGTGTGGCCCATGCCGTTGACTGGAGCGCAATTATTTTTAACCCATCCATGCCCTATCGGTTCGTGCATGTTTTACTCGCCTCCGGTTTAACCGCATCTTTTCTGATTGCCGGGATATCGGCATATCGCATACTACAGGGAGACCCGAAAAAAGCACCGCGATTAACTTTGAAAATTTCTGTTTTTGCCGCAGCGCTATTAATTCCGCTACAAATTTTTGTGGGAGACTTGCACGGACTCAATACGTTTGAGCACCAACCTCAAAAAGTTGCCGCAATGGAAGGGGTTTGGGAAACAGAAAAAGGGGCACCCATGCTGCTATTTGCTTTACCGAACGAGGAAACGCGAAGCAACGATTTTGCCCTGGCTATTCCCAATATGGCGAGTATCATTCTTACGCATGAAGTAGATGGCGAGATTCGCGGCTTAAATGAGTTCAAAGGCGAGCACCCACGCGTCGCACCGGTATTCTGGAGTTTTAGAATTATGGTGGGACTTGGCCTGGCAATGCTTGCGCTGTCCTGGTTTGCATCATTTTTGAAATTGAGAAAGAAAAAACTTCCCACGCCTTTGATGAAAATTCTGGTGTGGTTCACTTTTTCCGGCTGGCTGGCGACCTTAGCTGGCTGGTACGTCACAGAAATAGGCAGACAGCCCTACCTGGTTTATGGCGTTTTAAGAACAGCCGATGCCGTTACACACGTTGCGCAGCAAAATGTCATGCTGTCTCTAGCCTTTTATCTCATTACTTATTGCGTACTGCTTATCGCTTACATTCACACGCTGTTTTATATGGCAAGAAAATCTGTAGAAGTTGAGGAATATGAAACAGAATCATCCGTTATTAAAGATTCAGACAAACAGGGACCACAACCTGTTGTTAGCGCAGAATAAAGGAGGCAAATAATGGAAGCATCACACTGGTTACCGGTTGTATTTATCTGCCTCATGGGCTTGGCACTATTCATCTACGCCATTCTTGATGGTTACGATCTCGGCGTTGGAATACTGCTACCGTTAAAAGAAGACAAACAACAGCAACGCGATATTATGATCGCCTCCATTGGGCCATTTTGGGATGCCAATGAAACCTGGTTAGTATTGGCCGTGGGGATACTATTAATTGCCTTTCCGGATGCCTACAATTTCATTCTGGCAGAGCTGTACATTCCTGCGACTCTCATGCTGCTCGGTATTATATTGCGTGGTGTGGCCTTCGATTTTCGAACCAAGGCCACCACAGGACATCGTCCACTGTGGGACCGAAGCTTTAAATTCGGTTCACTTCTTATGGCCTTATCTCAAGGATATATGCTCGGGCAGTATGTGATGGGCTTCCAGCACGATACTGGCAGTGTTATTTTTTCTATTATCAGCGCCTTATGTGTCACGGCGGCTTATGCGTTTGTTGGCGGCGGCTGGCTGGTAATGAAAACGCAGGGCGAGCTACAAATAACCGCAGCACGACTAACGCGTATTGCAGCCTGGTTAACAGCTTTGGGCATTTTCCTGGTGTCGGCAGTTAATCCCCTGGTCAGCGAAAACGTCTCTGATCGGTGGTTTACCTTTCCGCAATTTTTTGTTTTATTCCCCATACCACTTTTATGTGCCGGCTTATTTATTTATGTGGATCGTTACCTCGCACACTTTCCCCATGCTAATGATTTTGCTTGCTGGTCACCTTTCAGTAGCGCTGTCACTATTTTCTTTTTGAGTTTCCAAGGTCTGGCCTACAGTTTTTATCCGTATGTGATACCGGGCAAACTGGACATCTGGCAAGCTGCAAGCAGTGAAGAGTCTTTAATGTTTATTTTTTACGGCGTGATTGTTGTCGTACCATTTATTCTGCTTTATACCGCTTTTTCATACAGAGTATTTTGGGGCAAGGCACGCAAGCTGGAATACTATTAACACTTCATCCTAAAGCACCAGGCAGTGAGGGTGCATCTATCGGAGCACCCTCCTGATTATGAGTTCACGATATAAGTCCAAGGACTGGTAAATAACAACAGTAAGACCCAGGTCATCGGTTTCGCGAGGAAGGCCACCCACATACAATCAACCACGCCATCCTTTGTCGCTCTGTGTAACAGAAATACGAACACCACTATCCCGCAAAGCCATCCGATATTGGGTACCAGAGACACCAGCGTCACCAGTAAACCAATTAGCAGCATTTGGAAAAATTTAATTTTAACGAGGGAGATTCTAGCAGCAGAGTACGAGACCGTAGTAAACACAGCCGCTTCAAACAAAAACCACCCCAAGACTACGCTCATAGACATTACACAAGACACAACACGAGACAGCACCAGAGTCACAACACCAGTATCTGGTGGAATAAAACTCCAGCTAGAAGGCGGTAAATCGGTACAAACGACACCGAGCTACCATCATGTCTAAAGCATAGGTCAGTCCTATGAGATTGCGCAAGTTTCCAAGGGCATAAAACCCATAGGTGGCCTGAGTAGAACTAACCAGCATTCACAACCGATGAGCGGGGGGGGGTTCTTATGCATGACTAATGTGTATGGCCGCCTTCCAATGCGTGACCATCTGCATCATAAAAACCAGAAGCGCCATGCGAGACAAAACCGAGATTAATCAATTGGCGGAAAAAAGGATCGGACTCGCTGTCCCCAATGTCGGCATAATCTGTCGTTTGAAAGCTTTCTCTCTGCTTGAAAAATACTTCAGCGTCTCTTTTCCCCTGCTCGCCAGCAGACAGGCTGATGAGTTCCCAGGTTGTTGTGGAGACATCATCGCGCTGACTAAAATGCTGAACCAACTTTTTATTTGGCAACCAGAGCAATACAGTTTTTCGCTGCGCTGTTTGCAAGACCAGTCGCTGCTGCAGGTCACATGCGTCACCCGTTTGCTGCTCCACAGGTAAAGACTGAATGAATTCACGCTCCATAAGCTGATACTTACCATCCCAGTTCTTATCGCCTTTTCCTTTATTTAAGTCATGAGGCTGGTACTCAATCCCTCGTCGATGCTGATCAAAGTAGCGAACCACTTTAGTACGACCATCCTTCACCTGATTCCAGATTTCGGTAATATGTGCTTGCGGATAGTAATGCGCTACCTCTTTCCCGTTTCGAACCAAGGTTATAAATTTTGTAGTTGTAATCGCGTTGGAAGATGCCGATTGTGCGCTGGATTCATTACTGGAGTGATTGACAGCCCCAAAAGATTTTCGAGTAATTTTATATTCTGCCACCACATAATCCGGGTCAAGTTGACAGCCCTTCAGTGTCGGGTTCGACCGGCTGTCATCGCGCGTTTCTTTTTGTGTGACCGCGCGCTTTACAATCTCGTCTACAGAAGCCTTTGCAGTATTTGTTTTAGCAGTATCTTCAGTTGGAGCGGATGGCGCAGTGCCAGCCAAAGCGCTGTACTCAGGGGTCATGATAAGAGTAAACACCAGCGCTATCACAGCCGCCACGTTGAAGCGTGTTTTAGTCATAGCAAGCGTATTATTTTTCACAAAAGACATGGTCGTTTTCTCAATTTCACTACAGACTGGAGATAAAAAAGGGCCTCAATGGAGGCCCTTACCCTATGACAGTTTTATGAAAACTGTGTGACAGTAATTGTATTGCAACCAACTTTACTGTGGTGTCACAGCAGCATTTGCACTAGAAATCAAACCACCGGCATGATTCATTACGTGGAAAATAACGCTTTGCTCATTGGTCCCCGTTACTAAATGCGCGCCCGGGCCAGAGGCAAAAATTCCCACATCTTCACCAGAGTGCGTTTCCGACCCCATAGGCACCAAAGCTTCCTGGTGGTAACCACTTGCAGTGGTATCGACAGCGCTCAAATCCTGCCGACCGGTAACGGCTGCTTCATTGTAAGATGCATCCGCATCTGTTTCCGCGCCTAAATTACGAAAACCTAAACCATTCATATATCCAACAGTGGTATATGGCATACCGTCAGCCGCAACACTCGGATCAGTTTGACCAACTCCCACCACTTTACCTAATATCGGATTGCCTCGCTTGGGATAACCGGCAATGGTGAAAACATGGCCATGGTCAGCTGTCACGATTATCAAAGTGTCTTCAGCACTGGTTGCCTCTACCGCCGCTTTAACAGCGTTTGATAATTCAATCGTATCGGTAAGCGCACCAAAAGCACTCCCCGCATGATGAGCGTGGTCAATTCGACCAGACTCTACCATCAGGAAAAATCCTTTCTCGTTGTTGTTGAGAACATCAATTGCCTTACTGGTCATGGCAGAAAGCGAGGGCTCACCGGCAACATCGTTACCGCGATCTGCTTCGTACTGCATGTGGGATTCATTAAACAGACCAAAGACGCGCTCAGCAGCAGCTGGGCTGATATTGTTGAAGCCGGTTTCATCATAAACATAAGTACCGTTTGGATATTGCGCCGTCCACTCGGTGATAAGGTTACGACCATCGGTACGATCACCTTCAACTGAACTAACCGCATCGGGGCTGTTCGCAGCCGCTTCTTTTGGTAAGAAGTGGCGACGCCCACCACCCATGACTACCTCAATTCCATCAACGTCAACACCAGCGATTCTCGCTTCCAGATTGCTTTCGAAATTCACCAATTGCGAAGCAATATCTTCACACCCAGCAGCTACAGCAGCTTCGGGCATATCGGAATTATCTTCCCAATCGCGATCCGCCGACTTTGCATACGTCGCTGCAGGCGTCGCATGAGTTATGCGCGCGGTCGTCACAATACCTGTGGACTTGCCTGCAATTTCTGCCAACTCCAATGCAGTTACCAGTTCGTTACCTGCAACTGTTGTGCAATCTCCACGCACGATATCTTCGTCTACACCGATAACCCCTACATCGGTTTTCACTCCGGACATCATGGCCGTTGCCGTACCGGCTGAATCCGGTGTTTGCGCATCGACGTTGTACGTTTTAGAAAGGCCAGTGAATGGAAACTTACCAAAACTCAATTGGTTTTCTTCGCCTTGTAATCCTTTGTTTTGTCCTTCCAAAATGCGGGCAGCCGTCACGGTTGAAATCCCCATACCGTCACCAATAAACAGGATGATATTTTTAGCCGCACCGACCTCATTTCGAATGTTAGCCACATACTCTGCAGTGTTGGCCACCTTCTCACTGGAGGCAATGTACCAGGCATTTCCCGTGTTACTTGCAATATCCGCCGCATTTAGCTGAGTCCGTGCCGCATCGCAATTGTATGCAGTATTATCAATTTCATTCTGGTCGAGCGTGCCGTTTTCATTGTCATCAACACCGGTGTCAACACGAGCACCGCCGAAAGGACAGTTTTCATCACCCGCCTGCAAAGCCGTTTCCAATTCCAGTGTCGGCTTTTTATCGTCATCGTCGCCACCGCAACCGGCCAGGCTCAAGGCCGCAACTGCGGTACTTAACATTAGTAACTTTTTCATTTTTTTCCCCTTATTCCGCAACCAGACCAAGCGCGTTATTGATAATATGAAATATTACGCTTTGCTCGACGACGCCCTGCGCCAAGTGAGCGCCAGGCCCCATTGCATGTAAACTGATATCTTCACCCGCGTGCGTCTCCGAACTTAACGGCACTACCGTCTCCTGGTGATATCCCGGTGTTGTTGTATCCACAGTTGAAATATCCTGACGACCAGCCACGGGATCTTCGTTGTAAGAAGCATCCGCATCTGTTTCACTACCTAAATCTCTGAAACCCGGACCGTTCGCATAACCAACGGTGGTATACGGCATGCCATCGGACGCGAGACTTGGCTCTGTATCCCCCACCGCAACCACTTTCCCCAGAATAGGGTTACCGCGTTTAGGGTAGCCCGCAATAGTGAACACATGGCTGTGATCGGCCGTCACTAATATCAGGGTTTCAGACGCATCTGTTTTCTCTGTCGCCGCTTTGACCGCTGCTGCAAATTCAATAGCATCGGTTAATGCACCGTAAGCACTGCCCGCATGGTGACCGTGGTCAATGCGGCCGGATTCTACCATTAAGAAATAACCTTTTTCATTGTTATCCAGAACATCAATGGCTTTTGCTGTCATTTGGCTTAAAGAAGGCTCACCCGCAATGTCGTTCTCACGATCTGCTTCATATTGCATGTGCGATTCATTGAACAAACCGAATACTCTTTCTGTCGCCTCTGCATCAATGGCATCAAAGCCGGCTTGATCATAAACGTATTGCCCGTTTGGATATGCGCTTTGCCATTCAGTAACCAGATTCCGACCATCTGTACGATCCCCCTCCACTGCGCTGACGGCATCCGGGCTGTTCGCAGTTTCGTCCTTCGGCAAAAAATGCCGACGACCGCCACCCATCGCCACTTCCAGACCATCGACATCAATCGCACTGTAACGCGCTTCCAGATTGGATTCGAAGTGTATTAATTGGGAAGCGATATCTTCACAACCTGCGGTAATCGCCGCTTCGGGCATATCCGAATTGTCTTCCCAATCACGATCAGCTGATTTTGCATAGGTTGCGGCTGGCGTTGCATGCGTAATACGTGCAGTGGAAACTATCCCCGTGGAACGGCCAGAAATCTCAGCCAGCTCCAGTGCAGTGACGACCTCATTTCCTGCTACAGTCGTGCAGTCACCACGCTCAATATTTTCATCAACCCCAATAACCCCAACATCAGTTTTCAATCCCGACATCATGGCAGTCATTGTGCCGGCGGAATCTGGTGTCTGTGCATTTACATTGTAGGTTTTCACCAGAGCCGAAAACGGAAACGTTTCGAAACTCAGATATCCTTCTTCGCCGTTGTTACCGGCCAGCTGTCCCTCTAAGATACGCGCAGCTGTCAGAGTTGAAATACCCATCCCGTCACCAACGAAAAGGATGACATTTTTCGCTGACGCGCTGCTACCTTGTTCGACTTTACTAGTAATTTTTGCTTGCGCATCGGTAAACCAGGCACTGTCTGTTTGACTGACTGGCAATATTTGCGCATGACTGTAGGCTGACAATGTAAGCGTAATAACGCCAGACATTTTTAAGCACTTGCTTATCATGTTTCCACCCTTTGGACTAATAATAATTTATTTCGTGCACTGGTATTTACCAGCGTGGGAAAAGTAAAAATTGGTCAACACACCACACATTATTTTTCCGACAATGCAACAATTGATGAAATCATCGCCAAAAACGGCCAATATTTTGTATGGTTAATGCTGTCGCAGAGGCTAAACAAGGCAAATGAAACTAATATGACAATCCCAAAGTTTTCGGTGTCAATCCGCACGGACGGCATAACCAGATAATATTACGTATGGAATAACCACCTCGACGCCATTGATAACGGGCACTCTTACTTAAGAGAAACAGAGTAATAAAAATACAAAGAGGCAAGCTAACAAGGAAACAAGGAAACAAGGAAACAAGGAAACAAGGAAACAAAACAGAATCTCAGACAGTAAAAATAAAGTTAGTAAGAAAAGAAGCAAGAAAAAAGGTAGAAAGCATGGAAAGAAAAAAGGAAGAAAGAATAGAAGCAGAGAACACCTAAAACAAAAGAGCGACCCCCGATCACCCGCGACAAACAACTTATTCAACACCTAACATTACAAACACCACCTCCAGCAATACATATACCTGATTGGTTCTTAAAACATCCATCACTTAGAACTTGAGTTTTAATTGAGCGTCACAATGTCGTGATTTTTAATTATTATTCGTTTTTTATTGTAAAAACTAATATTAAACAGCTTTATTTAAATGAATTTAATCTGTGATGGAAAGCATGATTGCATACATAGCAACGAACTTGTGTCATACGCGGGTGATACACTGACTGTACAGCTAGACACCTGCACGGTAAAACTAAAAAGTCGGGAAGACCATTTTATTACCCCAGATAACTTTAGTAAGTTGTTCGTTGATTACTATTTCTGAATGAACACTTTAATTTTTAAATTTGTACTTAATGACAGAACAGACACAGTCTTTCCACCCATCTCGTCCATTTGTTAAAGGTGTACCCCATGATTGACCACTCACCCTCTTCAGCTATTACACGCGTGACCGACTCGCAAAATGCCGATGAGCTGATTTTTTCAGAATCAGATCCATCAATGTCAGCAGCCTCTCAAACCATGGTGCGGTCTTGGGAATTGGCGCTATCCCTGGCTAAAGGTTGCATTTCGTTTGATCTTCAAGCAGATGAAATGGATTTGGATTTGGAATTAGATATTACCTGACCCCAATAGCACAATTTGTATGAATGGGTACAGGCCGCGCCAATACAAAAATAACGGGCACTTGGAACACCTTCTGACTGTGGTCTGCTTTCTGAAGAACGCCCTGTCGAACTCAGCCACGACTTATTCAACACACATAAAAAAAGACCTTCCCAGGTCTTTTTTTATGTGTGTTGATAATTTTTAGCTCCGGAGAATTTTGACTCCCTTGCCCCACTGGTGCTCATAGTGTTTTATTCTTCTGACGTGGGTGGAACAATATCCGTTGCACCATCGGTAGTGTTCGGCGTAGTTTCGTCATGAGAGTGCTGATGCTGCTCCCCGTCGGGCTCGTGCCCAGGAGGATACATAACATCGGGTTGATTGGGGTCAATTTTAAATAGCGTAGCGCTGGATGCAATCCAGCCAGTCTGGCCATGAGACTGTATAACAAAATGACCTTCCGGCGTACTCAACCCGCCTACCGTTAAATTTCCACCTTTGGTAAAGTTAACGCGATACGTTTGACCGTCACCGGTTTCAATATGACCATACCAACTCAAACTATCGTAGTCATGCTTCTCTGTTCGATCGATGACGACTTCATATTCCTCATTCACTTCTTCCAGGTTCACTTTAACCGTATCCCCAGGAACTAGCGTTTCCAGCTTTAAATCATCCAAGCGGAAAAACTTTCTACCATCATTCAACAACTCCGGCTCCAAGGGTAAATTCGTAGGCTTTTCTTTTACCGGGGTCCAAGCGGATTCACGCTGCATAGCAAGTGCGACCGCCTCTGGATCAAAGTCCATATTTGGCCGACGCTCACGCATCACTTCCATACGTTCAATTAATGCTTCGTCTTCACTTAACAGTTCGGCTGCATCGGAAGGGTTTGATTTACTGGCAACCGCTCCAGGCACATTCATAGCCGAGCGATCCTGTGGAGAGCCAGATAATGTTGAGTCTGCAGGAGAAGAAGCTACTTGTTCAGTGGCATTTTGTTTGGCAAAGAAAAAATATCCTGCAGCGGCTAAAACAATGCCAGCAACGACAACCATCGGAAGTGTTTTCATGCTAAAACCTTTTTACTTTTATTTTAATAATGAAGAAGTCACGCAAAAGAGGCCTCTACACCAGCCTCTGGATAACCCGTAATCGAGCAATAAAAAAGCCGCAATTTCTATCACAGAGAAAATTGCGGCTTTGTTTATTCGTTAACACAAGCTAACGAGTTACCAATTGTCAGCTTAGTTTATTTTTTAATGCGGAACCAGTTGATATTCCAGCCGCCTTGCGCCGCATAGATACCAAAGTCATAGGTTCCAGCATTGATCTGCACCTGGTGCGAAACGGTTGTCCAGTTCTGCCATCCGCCCGTCGCCGGGATCGAACGCTGACCAAGAACTGTCGCACCACCATTTAAATCTAAGGTCAGGCTGCCACCGTTTCCAGCTACACGGTATTCAACCGTATAAGTGCCTGAAGTCGGGATATTAATGCTTCGATAAGCCATCCAGGAGCCATTATTGATCCAACCAACATTGGAACCACCACCTGCATCAGAGGTCGCTTCTGTCGCTACACCAGCAGACGCAGCAAAGTACGATTCAGCCTGAATCAATTTATTAAAGCCGCTGTTGACTTTAGAGACAACAACCGAGCTGGCATCATCGTTCCAGCCATCGTCTACCAAACAGCTGTCATCACCAGTTTTGGTGATCATGTTACCAGTGAAGTTAGCGTGTTGATAAATATCAATTTTATAACCCGCTGCAACACGTAGAGAAGAGATATCATCATTCGCAACACCGCGTGCCTGCAGATCACCCAGAGTATAACGCCCCTCACCAATACCAACGTTATAGCCACCGTAATTACAATGCTGCGCAAGCGTTACCGGACTGGAGGTGCCACCTCCACCGCCGTTAGAACTTCTAAATGCGGCCACTTCATCACGCACGTTGTGAAGTGCTAATGCGCCATAGGCTTCTTCAGCATTGCCTACTGGAACACCACAAGGATAACCACGACAAGAAAGATTCGGGTTAGAGAAAACACTGACACGTGAAGTATTGAATACGCCTTCATAAGCCATGATGTCAACGAAGACATTCTGTACACCATAACCTACACCGTAACGATAGCGAGCACCGGAAGCATTGCCCTGTTTGCGTGAGTGGTTCAACCCCATGTTATGGCCAAGCTCATGCAGCATCACAATTGGACCACAACCAGGAGCGGTGACGTTCCAGGTCCACTCTTTGCTCACGGCAACATACCCAACACCACAAGCACCTTTTTGATGAAGCTGAGAAACCATGTCTGCGCCCAACTCATCACGAAGTGATTTAGCCGCGGCATCATCTTTTAAATTTCCCAGTACAGCTCCCATGTCCGCACCATCTTCTTCGTGATGACGCACGCCGACCAAACGAAATTTGATGTCTACCTGGCTGTTTGCCAAGGCCGCATTCATGTCATTCACCCAACCGTTCATCGCGGTTTGTGGATTACCACCAAAGTAATTACTGGAATAATTATCGTAGAGAATCAATAGATCAACGGTGGCAGCACTGGCCAAGGTCGAAATACTGGATGCAGAAATGAAAGTTAATGCCAAAAGCGAGCGCTTTATTTTACTGGTGAAGCGTGAGAAGTTCATGACTTCGTCCTCATTCTTATTTTCACATGTATATCGTTATCTATCGCAGCACTTTGAGAGGGAGCACTTTCCGTTTTTAATATCTCGATTGCTCGCTGCGATTTTGTTGTAGTAGAGCGTGCGCGAATCACACGTCTTCATTTCAGGCGATCTATAACAAGCGGGGAATCACCTGATTGAAACTTTGCTGACAGCGCGATGCAAAGATAAGATATTCGCGCCAAATTTGTACAGACGTGAATCACATAATAAAAAAATGTATAAATACAAAGAGTTATATCGTTTTAATCGATAAAATCCCCGATGGCAGACTCAAGTTGTCAACGCACCTAAACCGTAGTTTTCTCCGTCTCTGAATGCTCTGAGCAAGCAACGCGGGATGTAAAATTCACCTGATGAATTTTAACAATTCCTTTTAAATTCAATAAGATAGAATTGACTCTCGCTTAAATATTGGGCTTAAAACAATTACGCTGGCGCTTTTGGATTCCATAGCCATATTCCATTTTCGGTGAAATGTTCTCACTCGAATTTACCCGTTTGCGTCCATACTTTTTGTGACAATTCGATATGATCGCCGACAATTCTTTTTTTGATATTAACAATTATTCTAAAAACTTGGGGGATTATCCGTGTAGTTGAACAGTGCTGATCAGTATTTTCCCATTTCTTCTTTTCCATTTATTCGAGGATAAGATTTACATCCGTTTGAGCTGAGAAGAAGGTGCCAGGGAATTTGCACATCAATAGCGAATTCTTCGGATTTTAATATTTGTCCCGTATACAATAGCGCGAGGTAATCTGATAACCATCACAATCAAAAAAAGGTAACACTATGGGTAAATTACACTTTGTAGGTGGAGAAAAAGGTGGGGTCGGTAAGTCATTTTTTTCACGTTTGCTGGCACAATATTTTATTGATTCGCAAACGTCATTCATCGGTTTCGATTCCGATAGTTCACACAGCACATTTACACGCTTTTACGGCGAGTTTGCCACCGCACTGAATGTGGACGACGATAGCAGCCTGGACCAGTTAATAGATGCTGCAGAGGAAAACCCCGAGGCCAATATTGTCGTCGACCTCGCAGCGCAAACCACTGCAAAACTGCAAAACTGGATGCAGAACTGTGATCTATTCAGCATCATGCAGGAAATGAATTATCAGGTGTATTTTTGGCATGTAATGGATGACGGTGCTGACTCTATGCTGGTTTTACAAAACCTGCTTAATACCCTACCGCAAGAAGCGTATCAATTAGTGGTGGTCCAAAATTACGGCAGAGGCAATACCTTTGTCAATTTCGAAGAGTCGTCCACCTGTACCCAGGCGCGCTTGCAAAATGCCCGGTTTATTCGTCTGGCAAAGCTGCAAGAAGGACTCGCTCAAAAAATTGATTTTAAAAACTTCAGCTTTTGGGCTGCGGCCAATAACAAAGAGCTGATGAAAACGGTCGACCGCCACAGAATTAAAACCTGGCTGAATTTCAGTTATACCCAGATTCGGAAAACGCTGGAAGGAAACCAAGATGCCCTGACCACAGAGCAACAGCAGCAACAACAGCAACAGCGCCAACCAAATCTGACAGACGTAAACGATTTTCCTCTGTCACAAAACGCACACCAGTAACGCAACGTTACTGTTACTGTTACTGGTACCGCTCCAATATTCCCCATTACCGCCCTGTTCACAGAGCGGTAATGGGTCAAAGCTGAGCCTGGCTGCCTCCTGCCGCTGAATGTATTTTCTGCGACTTTAATCAATTACATCGCCTGCCCCCTTCCTTATACTGACCAGGAAACAACAATTACAATAACCACAACACTTATACGCTCACCATTTCGGTTCACTGTATCCGTTTGTCGTTAGAGGGACTTCCATGTTGACCACATGCATTCGCCTTGGCCAAAGGCATTTTCGTTATGTTACTTCGTTTACTTTTTCCATAGTGCTGAGCATTTCTCTTAGTGCCTGTGGCGGTTCGAGAGGATCAGATGGCGGAGAAGGCAATGGCAACACTTCATCGAGCTCGTCATCTTCAAGCAGCTCCTCTACAACTTCTTCTACAACTTCTTCTACAACTTCTTCTACAAGTTCTTCTACAAGTTCATCATCAAGCTCTTCGTCAAGCAGCTCATCTACCAGTGCGAGTTCTTCTGGTGGTAGCGAAGTGGTGCAGCTATTCCAACACTGTGACTATACTGGCTGGTCTGCAGACTTTTCCGAGGGCGAATATACGACACAGGATTTACAAAACAAGAATGTGCCAGATGATGACACCTCCTCCCTGCGAATCAACCCGGGCTATGAAGTAAAACTGTATCAGTACGATAACTTCAGCGGCACACCTGTTACCTTAACCAGCGACACCCCTTGTTTAGTGGTGCATAATTTTAATGACATGCTCTCTTCCATGAAGGTTGCCGAAAGCAGCTCTTCCTCTAGCTCCAGTTCTAGCTCAAGCACTTCCAGCAGCAGTGGTGGTGGCAGTGATGGTGAGTGGAGTGCAGTATCTTCGCCCTTTATTGATTATCGGAACGACGCCTCACCTGGCGGTGAGTTGTTTACCAGTCTCGTCCCTGACATCACAAATTATATTTATGACATTGCAAAAACCGTCAATCAGATTCTTTACCTCCAGCCCGAAGAGGTACCATCCTTCTCTACGCTGGAATTTCATATTGAACGCTGGGAAGATGACCCCGGTGGCGTTGCCTGGAAAGCGGGAGCGCCGCCTTACATTATCGTCAACATCAATGCCTACCACCTGGAACGAGTCAATGAAAATGGTGGCAATGTTGCAGATGAAGTCAAAGGGGTTCTGCTGCATGAAATTACACATGCATACCAGCATGCGGATGGCGCAGAGTCTTCAGCCGTTGAAGGTTTAGCTGACGCGGTGAGATTCAAAGCAGGGTTTATTGACCTGGGTTTTCGTGGCCCAGGCGGCAGTTGGACGTCCAGCTACAAAACTACCGGGTTTTTCCTCGCCTGGATTCAAGATGAAAAAGGCTACCCCACATTTCTGCACGACTTCAACCAACAAGCCAACCCCAGTACACCGGGAAACTGGAGCTGGGAAAGCGCTATCAACAATACCACTGGTGAGAACTTATCTGCTCTTTGGGATGAATATCAGGCTTGGTTATTAAAGTAAGAAGAAAATACTCTTAAGAACACTTAAGTAGTAATACTCACGTTTTTCGCGGCCTGTGGCGTAGTTTTTACGCTATAGGTTGAGTTGAATGCCCAAAAATCGTCTATATATTAGTCTTATCTAAAACGATTGTTTGATATTCCCTTTTGGGCAAATGGTCACCCTTTATACTGTACACTTATTGGGCTATATTTAGTCCATTAATTTTTGCTCAAACCACAGGCTACTCCGCTCTTGGGTATTCCGTGTCAGAGCGACTAACAGAGCACCGGGAAAATGGTTTACCTGGTGCGTAAAAAGGCGAGAAAAACGACAAATAATGTTTTGTAAATTTTATCGCGACTTATTGGCTAACTCGCTGTCTATAGAATTGTTAACCAGCAGAATTAGTCCAGCGAGAAGCAACACTATTTGACGTTGCCGTTTATGAGGTCTTAATAACATGACAGAAGCTGAAATCATTAAAGCGATTAGCCAACGCCTTCAGGCAGAGCGACTTCGTTTGAACTTAAGTCAACATGCACTTGCCGATAAGGCCGGGGTTTCCCGCCGTACTATCGTGCAAGCTGAAACCGGCCACAATACGTCTGTGGCGACCCTGGTGAGACTGTTGATTGCCCTCGATGCCGTTTCACTACTGGAGCCGCTGACAGCCAACCCCGATGAAGGTCCGGATGCAGTGATCAAGTCTGACGGCAAAAAGCGCCGACGTGCTTCCAAGCCACGGAATCCTCGACCACCCGAGCCCCAGCAACACCAGCCTCCAACGGCCAGCAGCAGTTTCATGTAATCTGCGATACTCATTAGTAGAATTTCTGTATCGCAAGCAGTACGACCGTTGACGTTAACAAAACAAAAAACGGAAGATGCGTAAGTGCATCTTCCGTTGGTTTTGTTGCGATGATGTGAATGCTCACATGAACCAGACTTAATTGGCCCACCGCAAACTTAAGGCCTCGGGAAATGGCCCGTTTTTGTAATCGATGTCCGACGCGGCGCTGATGTCAGGCAAGCGAATCACCTGCCTCACCATCTCAGGAATCATTTCCATTCCAATATACTTTCCTAAACATTCATGACTGCCAAAGCCATAATTAAAATGGTGGTACCAGTTGCGATCAGAATTAAACTCATCCGGCCGATCATACGCATAATGGTCAAACATGGCCGATTGCGTCAGTGCCAACACATTGGTACCGGCTTTGATCAATGTCTCTCGGTCTGTGCCCTTTGCCAGCGTATAATCCTGGCTGGCCTGGCGAAAAATATAAGGGCTGATTGGGACAAAACGCAGAGCTTCCCATACGATGTCGTCAAATGGTTTTGTATCACGTTCATTGGCAGCCTTTCGTGCTTGTTCCAGCAACGCAGGCTCGGTCAGCAACATATGGATGACCTGAGCCACTGCCTGGGAGGTTGTTTCAATAGCACCAATAAGCAGTCCGCCAGCATTTACCCCTACCCGAATTAAATTAAAATCCACTTCGTCGGCAAATCCCGTTCTGAGCATACGGGAAAAAATATCGTCACTAGAAGTTTCCTTTGTTTGTTTCCCTGTGAGATAGCGGTAGACAAACTGCACCCCATCAATAAGCTTATTCACCATGCCATGTGCCTGCTCTATTTTCACTAAGGCCAATTTACGCGCAGCCGTTTTGGCAACATAGGCTTGCAGCTCTTTAGTGACGCGAGCATGTTCATCAATGATGTATTGATTTTTTTCCTGGCTATTGAGATCAAACGGCTGATTATGGAAAGCGTCGTATTGATTCCAGAACGACCAGTCAATAAGTTCTTTTGTTGACACGCGATCCAAACCAAAATATTCCTGTACCAACACAGCGGGTACTTCACGGGTATATTTCGCCACAATGTCTATCTCGCCATCGGCGTCATTCAGAATTCGTGCGGAAGTTTCACTGACCAGCTTACGGATTCGCGGAAGATCTTCCCGATTTAAAATTCCCTGCATCAGGGATTTTTCACGATAGTGCAGCGCATCATCATCGTGCGCCATCAAATAGCCGGAGTCTTCGCTGGTCACCCCCATTTTTGGTTTATATAAATCCACGGTGAAGATTTTGGGCATTTGCAACATATCGCGAACATCGTCAAAACGGGCCACCAACACACATTCTTCAGTGACCAGAATAGGGCTTTGTTCACGGAGTTGCTTAAAAAAAGGCAGCGGCTCGTTTTTCATCCACTGTTGAATGAGGGGGTATTTTTCGTCTTCTCCGACGATCGATAAAGCGTGAAGATAATCGATCCCTGTACCAGAAAAATCCAGTGCTATTGCATTTTTCATTATGTCTTTCCTGTTAATTGTTGTTTTCGTTAATCCAACGTCGAGCCATCATGTTAGCGTGGGCTACTTTGCTAGTATGTGAGTGTATCGTAAAGCTACGTAATTAAACTGAACTTACTATGAAAAACGTCGCGGATCTTTCCTGAGTGTCAACTGAATCCTCTGCAGGAGAGTCAGTGTTTTAGGCGCCAAAATTTGATGCCCATGACCTGAAAATATCCACATTTAAAACCAAGCATGCTGAGCGCAGCGACAGCGGTTTCCTTTTATCGCACCATTCACTCAACTGGCAGCAAAACCCCATCTCGCGGGAGAGGATTTACGCTCGCCGTTCGTTGTACCATTCAGGCAGTGTTGCAGGAGGCATAACTTGCTCCCTTCAGCAGGAGTCAGCCCTCACTCATTTGCAATAACCGAAGCTTTTGGTTTTAATCAGCCACCTCTTTTAATTGTTTTCTTAACTCACCAGAACAGGGTAACAATGGACACTATCTTAAAAAGATGCACCTCTCTCATCTTAATTTTATGCGCCAGCATCAGCGCCGTAACGTATGCACAGAACTCCAGCACAACCAAACCTTCTGCCGAAATAGCGGTGGAAAAATATGTGTGGGACCTTACTGAGCTATACCCGACAGCAGAAGCCTGGGAAAAAGATATACTGGAAATCAATGCCCGAATCGCCGAGCTGCCGAAACTAAAAGGCAGCCTTGGGAAAAACGCAAAGCACATGCAACAGGGCTTAAGTGAGATTTCCAATACATACAAACAAGCTTCCAGAATTTATGTGTATGCCAGCTTGTCGCGGGATGAAGACCAACGCAAGGCTGATACTCAGGAACGTTTTGGTAAGGCGCGTCAAATGTATTCGCAATTTGTCCAGGCTATCTCCTGGGTAAACCCGGAAATCCTTTCCATCGGCGAAAAGAAAGTACAAAAATTTCTGCGTAAAACGCCTGAACTGGATAAATTCCGTTTTTACCTGGAAGACACATTGCGGCAGGCCCCCTATACCTTCGATGAAAAAACCGAAGAGATTATGGCCAAGGGCTCATTGGTATTGTCCTCCGCAGGACAGATTTACGAAAATTATGCCAATGCCGATATCCCCTGGCCCAGTGTTACTTTCAAAGACGGCACTAAAGCGAAGTTAAACCAAGCCGGTTACAGTCGCTTGCGCGGCGACGCAGACCGTGAAAAACGTAAGCAGGTGTTCGATACATTTTGGGGAACCTGGGAACAGTACGCAGATGGTATGGGAGCAACGCTGGCAGCAGAAGTGCAATCCAATATTTTTGTTGCGCGTGCACGCGGATATGACAGCGTGCTTCAACAAAACTTGTTCAATGACGGTTTGCCCGCTGATATTTACACGCAGTTAGTGACACAGGTAAATAATTCTCTCCCAGTATTCCATCGTTATTTGAAAATTCGAGGCAAGCTACTAGGTGTTGATGACTTACGTTATTACGATATCTATCCACCACTGGTAGAAGCAAATACCGGCAAATTTTCTTTATCGCGCAGCAAGGAAATCACTTTTGAAGCGCTCAAACCATTTGGCAAAACCTATCTGGATCTACTGGAACATGGATTAAGCCAAAACTGGATGCACAGCCACCCACAAGATGGCAAAACTTCTGGTGCGTATATGAACGGCAGTGCTTACGACGTTCACCCCTATGTATTACTCAATCACAATGATGATTATCAGTCGCTTTCCACCTTTGCCCACGAGTGGGGTCACGCTGTCCATAGCTTGCTATCCAACGCTAATCAGCCTTGGGAAACTGCAGACTACTCTACGTTTATTGCTGAAATGGCCTCTACGATTAATGAGATTCTTCTTGAAGAATATATGATTGCCCACGCAAAAACCAAAGAGGAAAAACTCTTTTACCTTGGCCAGGCACTGGAAAGTATTCGAGGAACACTATTCAGACAAACTATGTTTGCAGAATTCGAATTAGCCATTCACCAGGCGGCAGAAAAAGGTGAGCCGCTTACGGGTCCAAAACTGAATAAGATGTATGGCGACCTGTTAAAACGTTATCACGGCCAAGAAGAAGGTGTTATGACTATTGACGATGCCTATACCGTTGAATGGGCTTACATTCCCCATTTTTATTATGATTTTTATGTATTCCAATATGCTACTTCAATTTCCGGTGCAGCCTGGTTTGCCGAACAGTTTTTAGCGGGAGATGAGAAAGTACGTGATGCCTTTATTCGCGTGTTGAGCGCTGGTGGTTCTGCACACCCGCACGATATTTTACTGAAAGAAGCCGGACTGGACATGACTAAAGCAGAATCATACCAACCCGTGTTTCGTCGCATGACCTCGTTAATGGATCGAATTGAAGCGCTGCTTTAATATCACATTTCCCGATGTTTTAAGGGGCTCAAATGGGCTCCTTTTTTATGCCTAACTTTTTATATCGTGGTTTTTTATATCGTGGTTTTTCATATCGTGCTTTTTCATGCACTGTTACTTTTTACCTGTGCATCGATTTTTTTCTTACGGCATAAGCCACTGACATTGACAATATCCAACATTACTGACACACCATCTCATCCAACAGCGTCACTCGCTCAAGACTTGCTTGCTTTAACTTTTCTTTAAAGTTTTTATCAAAGCTTTTTTCCTGGTCTTTTTTAGGGCTTTTATCGATATTTGAATCCTGACTTACGGTATAGGATGCGCTGAATATCCCATTTTTCTGGTCAATATGTTTGGCTTGCAGCACACGTAGAAAGCACTGCCCTCTGTTAACTCCGAAATAAATTTCATAATGTTTGTCTTTTACGGGTAAAAACCTGATGGTTTTTTCACAAACATCTACACTGATCTCACGTTCAGGCTGATAAATCATTGTTCCACTGCCGTTAAGCGTTATCGCGTTGTTTTTTACCGAAGCAATGCTTTCAAACGTCACGTTTAACTCAACCGGGCCACTGGCATCCAGCGGTAATTGAGATTGTGATATTTCAGTGGGCCGACGATATTCTATGACATGTGCGGGAATTTGAAAGTTTTTACACACTGGCTGGCTGGTTCGCAAATAGATATTCGGTGTTGTATTCCGTTGAACATCGGTCGTGGAAAAGGACATACTTGCCATATTGACGCCCGCCTCCGCTTCATATACGGGCACTGGCGTACATGCCTGGATCGACAATATGGCAATAGCAGCCAGCAGAGTAATAGATCGCTTTTTCATTGGAGCCTTATGACTTTTTTACCAGTGAGGCATTTAATGTCGGCAATGAAGTAAAAACCACCCATTCAAACACGATAATTCCAAGTAAAAAGGCAGCCATCCCTATCAATGCTATTCCGGTGGTTTGAAACAGCATAAATGACACCGCACCGAGCACCAAACCAAACAACACAGAGGCTATAAGACACGCTACATTCAATCGGCTTAATTTTAATGCCGCATTACAATAGCGACACTTCAAATGCCAAGGCGTTGGGGCCTTGGAAAAGGCCAATAAGCCCATTGCTTTCTCACATGCGGGACAGGTTAACTTAGCCATCCAATTCCTCTTTTTTACGTATCGTCAAATTTACTCAGTTCTTCGCATCATACAATGATCAAGGTTCCAAATGAATATTGCAGCACGGAGTTTTCACTTTTTAATGTTTTTACTGCATTAATTACATTTTTACTCGCCCTTTCAGCGATTACCAGGCGAATGGGGCTTATAAAGAGCTCCGTTTAAAATGTGTTTTATCACTATAATCTTTGGTTTTTTAACACGCGTATTTATGACTTGCATGGAATATCGAAATCTACATGGTAGTGTTCATCGTGACGAACCCACGAGCGCTTGCTTGAAAAGGTAATGTTTTCTTTTAAATAATCCGCATAGGGTGTTTGAAAAAGGAAAGGTTGCAATTCTGGAGCAAAAATAACTCGCCAAAGACTGTACCCTTTCTGTTTAGCGTGCGTATCCAAAGCCACAATATGTGCCGCAAGCGCTTCATAATCTATTGTGAGACCTTCAAATTGATGATCGGAGTCAAACTCTATGGCGTAACCGAGTTTATTCAATACATGTGTGGGCAAATGTACTGATTTACCAGCTGAGTTCAAAACTGGCACCATAAAGTCTACCGATAAGCCATTCTGATGTGTTTTGTGAGGTTTAAACTCGCCGCCATCTTTAAACCCTGTTTCAGCATATTTATACACTTTCTTCGGCTGAGATTGTTCCAGCGTTTTATAGCTTTCAACCACAATATCCCGTACGGTTGAGTGCACATAGGTTCGTCCCAGCGTTTTTGCAATAGCGCTATAAACTACAAAATTTTTTCCTTTCGCTGGAAGCATTACACCATTTATCAGTGCGCCCGCGGCTGTACTGCCTCGGCACTCACTGTTCTGGTCGGCCAGGCTATACGCTGAGTAAAAACAAACAAGCATTAATACTGTCCTGATGACATTCAAGATGGCAGGCTCCCACTCCAGTTTTTCTTTTATTAATTTGCGCACATTATGGCCTTGTGCAAACTTCTGGTACATCTTTTCATCTTTTCATCGTAAGCTTTAGAATTTTTTTGTAAATTTTGTAAACTTCGATTTAATCAATTATCCGCGGAAAAAGTAAAGTGGATTTTTCCAGTATTTTCCCTCTCCAACCTGCATTTTTACGCCATTTTATCTGTTTGTCTGCCCATTTTTTTGTTTGGTATACAACTTGCGTAATTCTGTATTGCGACGTACAGGAAAGCAATTGTTAAAATCGCCTTCCATGAGAGCCCACCAGCAGAGCTGTTATCTGCAAATGGCTATATTAATCAAGTCAGGTCGCGTTAAATTCACGATAAGAATCAGGAATATTTTATGTCTAACTTAAATGTAAGAATCACCAGCAATATTACCTCTGATTATCATAGAAAAAATGCAGTAAGTAATAATAGCGCATGGAAACGCCGAACCGATGATTGGATTAGAACCCAGGAACAATCCAATAAAATTAAACGCCTCAGAAAAAATCCGGAACTGCGCGATCTACCTATGAATGAAGTGAGACAGCTTATTCATGAATAACACGGACACAAGTCTTTGTAATAACGAGAAAGCCTGTTTTCTCATGCTACTTATGGGCAGTCACATTCATACAGACACGAGAGGTCAATCACCATGTTAGATCTTTGTAATACTACCAACGGTTTGGGGCATTTAGCTCGACAATCTTTTTTTGCTATGCATGCCCACTACCAATGCGCTATCGATTATCGCGACCGAATTAATAAAAATGAAGATTCTCAAGAGGAAAACCAACCAAATGAAATTCCGCCGTCAGCCCCGGACGAAGTGCCCCCAATAAACCCAAAACCACCGTTTGAAGTACCAGCACCGACTCAACCAGATGAAGTCCCACATGAACAACCTAATGAGCTCCCAGAAAAATAGTTTGCCTGCATGCAAGCAAATACAAAGCAGCTCCCTGTTAAGGCGCGGTGTATTGTATAGCACCTAAATCACAGGCCCCTTCGTACATCGCCTCATTGCCAATCTGGTCGTAGCGCGGGCACACCTCGGCTTCAGATCGAATAATCGCATTTCGCACCAATGGAACATAAGCCGTATGCTGTGTAACAACAGGGAATTCAAACAGGAATTGATTTATATCTGCAAAGGGAATGCGTCCAGCGCCTTTTTGACCACACCCTTGTTTTGCATTTTCGGTAAACAAATTATTGTCCGATACAAATTCTCCAGCACTTTGGTAGCAGTCCTGAATCCATTGATCCACATGGTAATGCTCTCCATCTGCATAATAATTTCCAACAACGATTGAGTTCCTGACAATGGTTTTTCCATTCGAGAACAAGCCATAATTTCTATTTCCATATATCGTGACATTGGTTAACGCCAATTCCCCGCCACTGGTTTCATTAACAGCACTGCGATAATACCCGTTGGCAACCGCGCCTCCGGGAACTGCTCTGCCAGACTCATTGTTGTAGACCGTTGAGCTTACCAGTTTCAAATTCCCCAGATTAAAAATCGCACCACCTTGGCCCGCAGACTGCACTCGATTCAGGTAAAAGGAAGAGCGGCGAATATCAGCAGTTCCATCATTAAAAACAGCACCTCCATGACCGCTACGCTCATGAGAATCTACAACATTGTGGCTGAAGAAGCTGTCTCTAACGATTAACGTTCCTCGATTATAAATAGCACCACCTTTCGTAAGTTCACAATAATCTTTCGCTATGTTTTGCTTAACAACACTGCTATGCAAACGCAAAGTGCCAGAATTAAATATTGCTCCTCCCAGGGCAGCACACTCTGATTCGTTTTCATTATCAGTGATGATAGCCTTCATCACAGTTAAATCTGCCAGATTGGTAATAGCGCCAGCACCTCCACTTTCAACGGAGGAATAACCGTTTTTTAAGGTTAAATCCCGTATCGTGGAGTTTCCGGCTAAGACATGCAAAATACCATCATTTCGACCACCGTCAATTACAGTCAATGATTCGCCTTGCCCAATGATCTCAACTGAATCCAAAATATCAAAATCTCCCCGCACGTTATTATTCTCAGGGTATATTTCTCCATCATCATCCAGATTTTGTATGTCAATAAAATATGTATCGGCTTGAAGATAAATTGTATCTTTTCCCGGGGCATCATTTGCCTGAGAAATCGCATCACGCAACGAGCAGTGACTATTGCACACGCCATCGTATTTATCGTGATTACTCGTCACATAATAATTTTCAGCATTGATATTTTTGAACCCAAGCACCAAAACCAAAAAACATAGACATTTTCGCCACATAACATTCACCTCACATAAAGATTAAAAGTGTTTAGAAACGTCAAATACAACATAATCAGTATGTAATGACGCTTGACTACGGTAATAATTAACGTGAGCTAGTGATGGGGATGTTTTTTATAAAAAATATTTTTGATGTTTATGAATAGCTTACACAGCGAAGGCCTTACAAACCACCCGCCGTGTCAATAAAACTCCCTGTTACAAATGACGACTGCTCTGACGCCAACCAGTAAATTGCTTCGGCGACCTCATGCGCTGTTCCACCCCGCTGCATGGGGATTTTTGTTTTTAATCGATCAACGCGCCCGGGTTCACCGCCAGAGGCATGCATATCGGTATAGATCAGGCCCGGGCGCACGGCATTCACTCGAATACCTTCTGCAGCTACTTCCAGCGCCAAGCCTCTCGTCATGGAATCCACAGCGCCTTTTGATGCAGCATAATCAACATACTCATTCGGTGATCCCGTTTTTGACGCAAGCGAAGAAACATTAATAATGCAGCCGCCTCGGCCACCATATTTGGTCGACATGCGTTTGACCGCTTCTTTTGCGCAAAGAAAACAACTTAAAACATTCGTCTGCAATACTTCAGTAAAACGTGCGTCCGATATCGCGTCCATACGACATTGCGATTTTAAAATTGCGGCATTATTTACCAGTACAGTTACGGTGCCGAACTCTCTGTCAACCGTGGCAAACAAGTTTTGCACATCACTCGCCACAGCAACATCAGCCTGCACAACAATACATGGCGCCCCCAAACGAATAATTTCCTCTTTCACCGCTTCCGCAGCGATGCTGTTTTGCTTGTAATTAATACACAGCGCGTAGCCATGACGCGCAAAAAGTTTCGCTGTTTCTGCTCCGATTCCCCGGCTCGCACCGGTTACGATGGCGATTTTATCCATAAATTCATATTAACCTTTTACACGTTCAACTTAATTTTCACTCGTTATTGACAAGCCAACGCTAACGGTAAGCAATGAGCAGGTCAAGTACTGGCTTAATTAGCCCTTTCTTTACCCCCACCGGCGCGATACAAGGTCGAGAGAATGGATACCCCCAAGAGATTAAGCGATTGATTTTCTTGAGCTTTTCACGGTGGCCTTTTATCCTCCTGCCTTGTGTTCAATTTATGAGTGTTAGGTTTATGAGCGTTCTTTTTGTAGGTGCTCGTTAACATGCCTTTTTCGCCGACAGTAATTACTTAGTAATGCCAATAAATTGCCGACCTTATCCCCATATAATCTATCGATTCCTGTCGCTAAATCTTGCCATTCCCACAAATTCGTAATACTGTATATAAAAACAGTAACGAGATATTTTAGTGCTCCTATGTCGCTCGAAACACCACCAGAATCAAACACTCCCGATTTGGAGCAACTGCTGCGTCGCCAGGATATCTGGCGAGGGCACTCGCATGCATTTGTGAAGCAACATGTAATCTCGAGTGGCTACGAAGCACTGGATGAAGGCTTGCAACATAAGGGCTGGCCACTGAGCTGTTTAATTGAAGTCTGTCAGGCTTTTCACGCCTGCGAGTGGTGGTTGTTTCACCCCGGCATTAACCAGTTGTTACAACGCAGCCAAGGCTACATTGCACTACTAAATCCACCCGCGCTGCCATTTGTCGCCGGCTTACAACAACTTCAGATAGAGACCCAACGCCTGCTGATTATTCAGAGTAAAACCGCTGCGGAGTTTGTTACCAGCTTCAGCGAATTAAGCCAGTGCGATGCATGCACAGTCGTACTGGCATGGCAACCGAAACAAGCCCTCAATTACACGGCGTTACGTAAGTTACAGTTAAGCACGCAAGATCAACACGGTTTGTACGTGGTATTTCGGCATGCCCAGGCAAAATCACAAAGCTCCCCTGCAAGTTTACGCCTATTGGTCAGCCCCAAAACACAGAATATTCATCTCAATATTTTTAAGCAAAAGGGTAAACTGCAGGAAGTGACACTGGAGCTTCCCGTTCCTCCTGCCTGGCACTCTTTACCTTTACATCGTTTTCTCGACGGTTCGCAAAGCCAACACAGTCAGGCGAAGCCACAGAAAAAGCACGGAAATATTGTTGCATTAAACAGCCTCAGCGGAGGTCGCTCACATGAGTCTCGCTGATCGTCAGGCGCCAACACAACCGCGTCGCGACAAACCAAAAACACCACCCCCCAAGTCTGCATTGTGGCTGGCGATTCGCTTCACACATTTCAGTCTGGAAAGTCTTGATGTCGCCTTCGACAGTGATCTCCCCATCATGGTGGCCCACAAGAATATTGTGTGCGGTGCGACCCGTGCTATTTTGCAATACGGCGTAACAGTGGGTATGCCGGTTGCAACAGCGCACTGCCTGAACGGAGCAGAAAGTGATGCCGATAACGCCTCAGAGGAAAACCCGCCATGGCGAACTTATCCGCGGGAACACAATAGCGAGCAAAAGAAATTAAAGCAGCTATGCGATGCACTCTATAACATTACACCGCACATCCAGCCTTACCAGGTTACCAATCACCTGGATATTGATGAGTTCGGTATTTTATTGGAAGTTTCACGCTGCCTGCGTTTATTTAAAGGGTTTACAGCAATTGTTAGCCAGGTTGAACAATGCCTGCAACAGGCAAACGTCCACTTTCAACTGGCACAGGCACATACCGCTGAAGCTGCCTGGCTACTGAGTTTTAGCCCACAGACATTGAGCGAGCATTATCGGCAGAACGACTATCTGCAACAGATAAAAGCGCTGCCTCTCGATCTACTCTATGCTCATAAGCACACTGTTACCAAACTAAAAAAAAGTGGTTTTTTTAACTTTTCAGACCTTATCAAGCAAATAGAACAGACACCACTGCACACTCTGACACAACGATTTGGCGAAGAGTTTTCAGAGTATCTGCTCGATACACTTGCACTTAGCCCAGGAATTTCCCAAAGCAAAACAGTATCTGAACCCGGCATAAGCCACAGCGCACCACAATTGCAAAGCTCGCTGTTTCGCAAACCTGTTGCCATGTATCAGCCCGATATTTCCTTTTGCGATCACATTCAATTTGACTACCCCATAGAAAACTGTGAACAGCTGCAAACCCCGATGCAGCACCTGCTGCAAAAACTCAGTGAGTTTTTAGTCAAACACCAACAGCAGACACAAAAAATCAGCTGGAACATGTACGACATTTATCAAAACAAAGACAGCTTGCCAGTATATCTGGAACGCCTGCACCGCGATTTTCAACTGGCATTGGAACTCAGCATGATCCAGCTTGAAGGCAAGACCCTGCCCTTCGCTGTCGACACACTGGAACTGTTCTGTGAACACAGTCTACCGGTCAATTATCAACAGCATGCATTTTCCAGCCAGCAAAACTTTTTTAAACGTGAGCAGGATTTTCAACACGACAGCACCACCCTGCAAGCCCACAAAAATGCCCTGGCAATTACCGCCGCCAAACTGACAGCCCGATTAGGAGACAACGCTTTGTTTACCTTAAGCCCTAAAGATTCCCACATCCCAGAATTATCTTTCGGCACAGCATCGCTACAGGAAAAATCAACACCAATAAAACCTCAAACCAAACTCAACACCGATCGCCCCAGCTGGATTTTCAATACACCCTACAGCATAGGCACACGACAAAATGCATTATTTTGGAAAGGCAAACTGGAGTTACTGCAAGGTCCAGAAAGAATTGAAGGTTTATGGTGGAAAAAGCCCACAGCACGAGATTATTTTGTCGCCCAACGGGATGATGATGTGAGGTTATGGGTGTTTTTTGACTGTCACAAGGATGAGTGGTTTGTGCATGGGGTATTTGCTTAAGCTTTTATTGGATTGGGCTGCCTTGAATTGGATTAGATAAAAGCCCCCGCAAACAAAGCCACGCACACCTATGCGATACGCCGAACTCCATACTTACACCAACTTCAGTTTCCTGAAAAGCGCCTCCCACCCGCAGGAACTTGTCACCCGCGCATATGAATTGGGTTACAACGCCATCGCTATCACCGATGAATGCTCCCTTGCTGGTATCGTAAAAGCATATGTCACCGCCAAAGAACTAGGCATGAAAATAATTGTGGGCAGTACGTTTACCTTAAGCAACGGTTGCAAAATTGCCGTACTTGTTCCAAACAAAGCCGCCTACAGTGAGCTTTCTGGTTTCATAAGTCTGGCGCGTCGACGGGCAGCAAAGGGAGAATATGAAGCTCATCTGGAAGATCTGCGTTTTCGTTTGCAGCATTGTTTGATTATCTGGCTGGCAGAAAGCACCTGGATAAACAGTGACGGTGGTACAGAACAAAAATTACAGCTAGCCGAAATACAAGCCAAACAGTTTTATAATGCTTTTAAACAACGTTTATGGCTTGGGGTGAGTCATCAATTGCGTGGCGGAGAGCAGGCACACTTTCAATACTGGCAACAGATTGCCAGTCAATACCATATCCCCATGGTTGCCTGTGGCAGTGTTGTCATGCATGAGCAATCTCGCAAAGCATTGCACGATACGCTGATGGCGATTGATAAAAACTGCTCCGTCGCTGAACTCGGAACACAATTACACAGCAACGCTGAAGCTTATTTAAAAAATATTTATAAAATTTATCAGCTGTATCCAGAAAGTCTGTTAGAGGAAACCATCCACATTGCAGAACAATGTCAGTTTTCACTGGATGAAATTCGTTACCAATACCCTGAAGAGCTGGTACCTAAAGGTTTCAGTCCAATACAATATTTAAAACAACTGGTCAAACAGGGGGCTAAACAACGATGGCCTGGCGGCATACCTAAACCGGCTCAAGCATTACTGCATAAAGAGCTGGATCTGATTGAAGAACTTCACTACGAATACTATTTTTTAACGGTCTATGACATTGTGGACTTTGCACGCAAGCAAAATATTTTATGCCAGGGCCGGGGCTCCGCAGCGAATTCTGTGGTGTGTTATTGCCTGCATATTACAGAAATTGAACCGGGACAAATCAATGTATTGTTTGAACGCTTTATTTCCAAGGAACGCGATGAGCCTCCAGATATTGACGTAGATTTCGAGCACGAGCGTCGTGAAGAAGTCATTCAATATATTTACCGAAAATACACTCGCCAACGTGCAGCGCTGGCAGCCACAGTGGTCACCTATCGCTCGCGCAGCGCTATTCGCGATATCGGCAAAGCTTTGGGCTTAGACCCGGAGTTAATTGATCAGCTGGCAAAATCTCTGTCCTGGTGGGATCGCAATAAGGAATTAAATACTCGAATAAAAGAGGCCGGGCTGGAGGAAAATGCCCATACCATGCAATGCTTTTTTCATCTGGTAGAACAGATCCTGGGATTCCCTCGTCATTTATCGCAGCATGTGGGTGGCTTTATCATTACACAGGACAAGGTCAGTGATATTGTCCCGGTAGAAAATGCCAGCATGCCCGACCGAACAGTTATTCAATGGGATAAAGAAGATATTGAAGCCATGGGCTTACTGAAAGTGGATGTATTAGCGCTCGGGATGCTAACAGCACTACGCAAGAGCTTAAGCTATGTCAGTCGCTACAATCCCAATATTTGCCAAATCGCCGACATCCCTAAAGAAGATCCGGCCACCTATGCAATGCTCAGTGCAGGTGATAGCGTCGGTGTATTCCAGGTGGAATCACGAGCACAAATGTCGATGCTACCGCGCTTAAAACCCAATTGTTTTTATGATCTGGTAATTGAAATTGCCATTGTTCGCCCCGGACCAATTCAAGGCGATATGGTGCATCCCTATTTACGCCGGCGCGATGGGATTGAGCCAGTGGTATACCAAAACGACCAGATCAAAAGCGCGCTGTCCTCTACCTTAGGCGTACCGATTTTTCAAGAACAGGCTATTCGCCTGGCGATGGTGGCTGCCGGTTTTAGCGGCGGTGAAGCCGACCAGTTGCGCCGCGCTATGGCCAGCTGGGGTAAAAACGGCAACCTGCTGCGCTTCGAGGAGAAGTTTATTCATGGCATGCTGCGCAATGGTTACGATATGGATTTTGCACATCGTTTATTTGAACAGATCAAAGGCTTTGGCGGTTACGGCTTTCCTGAATCACATTCCGCCAGCTTTGCCCTGCTCTGCTATTCTTCTTCATGGCTGAAATGCCACCATCCCGCAGCATTTTATTGCGCGCTGTTAAACAGTCAGCCCATGGGGTTTTATTCACCATCACAACTTATTCAGGATGCGCGCCGCCACCAGATTGTGGTGTACCCTGTAGACATTAACTGCAGCGATTTCGATAACACCATTGAGCTGACACCCGACGCCCGGCAACATAAAATGGATAGCCGTCATGCAAAGGCTTGGGGCATCCGTTTAGGTTTTTGCCGGATAAAATCGTTAAACACTGAACAGGCAAAACGTATTGCAACAGTACGCGGGAAGCGGCCATTTACCTCCCTGGATGAATTAGCGCATCGTGTAGGCTTGAACAACACAGATCTACAACATTTGGCCGCCGCTGATGCCTTGCGCAGCATTAGCGGCCATCGTTTTAATGCACACTGGCAAGCCAGCGCTATTGAAACACCCAACCGCTTATTGGCCAATCATCACAACGCACAACAAGATACCTTAACCACCGACGCACCAACTCTGGCCAGCGATATCGCACAGGACATGCAAAGTACAGGGCTTTCACTGCGCCCGCACCCCATGGCATTGCTGCGTGAAGAATATCCATTTAAACGCTGCAAAAAGCAGAGTGAACTCTGCGCCGTTGGCCACGGTCGTTTTGTTCAAGTGGCCGGGCTGGTCACAGGCAGGCAACGCCCTGGCACCGCCAATGGCACTGTATTTTTAACACTGGAAGATGAAACCGGAAATATTAATGTAATTGTATGGAAATCAACGCAAAAACTTTTTCGACAGGCTCTGCTAACCGGCAGTTTGCTAATTGTAAAAGGGAGACTTGAAACACAGGGCAGCGTGGTGCATGTTATCGCGGGTCGATTATTGGATTATTCGGAAAAACTGGAAGGTTTTGCGGTGAAGTCACGGGATTTTCATTAGCATGCTCAATCATATGCGTTTATTTACACCCCCATAAACACATATGATTGCAGTGCCGAATAATCCATTGCAACTTTTTAAACCTAAACCTAAACCTAAACCTAAACCCTAACGCACGCCTGCTTTGGCCAACAGGTGTTGTAGCCGCTTTTCTTTGACAAGAAAAAATAACGCGCAGAGTATCCCGGCAAACACGCCGTACAAATGTGCATCCACGACTACCGGAGCGGCAATAATCCCATGTAAATGCAAGGTGTCGAAACTCGGCATCTGCTCACGAATTACCTTGCCCAACAGAATGATAAATGCGAGAACGAACACAAAATCCCCGCGAATAATAAAAGTGAGAAAGCCTAAAACCAATATGCCATGCAATACACCAGAAAACCCCACATACCACACGACCTGCGGAGAAAACCAAAATAAAAAAGCCGAAATGAACAAGGTCATAAACAGCATGCTTAGCGCCCACTGCCGCCACGAAAATAATGCGCCGACAATTAGCATGCCAATGGCTAATCCAGCACAATTCAAAAGCGCGTGATTAATATTCACATGCACAATGTGCGCAGTGATTAATCGCCACCATTGCCCCGCCACTAAATCCCCCCGGTCATAGCGCAAAGCAGTATTCAAATATTCGTGCCCCAATGCAAAAGCCATCAATAATAACAGCAGACTAAGCAGGCAGAAGGTATCGGTCTTCAATAGATAGCGTTTCACAATTTAATCGATTCTCTGTCACACAATACAACTTGAACTGGCTATTTTGCCACGCTCATGATAAAAATGCTTGTTACATAGACCAACCACACCGCGTCAGGCTGCCGGATGCAGTACGAACGCACTGCTGGGTAAGAATAAAATGACAACTGACAGCCCTATCGACGACATTGTTGTTGATTATGCGCCTGTCGATACCAAAGCAGACCCTGATTTCTCGGACGCGCGCATCACAGGTGTAGTACTGACGCCTGAAGATGAAGCCAATATGCGTGTTCGTGTTGGGCATGTTATCGAAGCAGGCAATAATCTTTCCGGTTACTCACGCGCAGATCTCGCGGATCTCTGCGGTATTAAAAGTGCACAATTTTCCAAGATCGTAAAAGGCGAAGCCTGGTTAAATATTGGCAACCTGGGTTTGTGGGGGTTTGCCACGGGCATCACCCCGACCGATGTAGTAAAAGGCACGCCACTTACCGCGTCGCCCTCACTCTGTGTCACATGGTTTATCAACGGCCATTTACATCATTACGATCACGATGAATTTGAGCTTGTCACCAAACTAATCTGTCGGCGTCTGGGCGTTCGCCATGTCCGTGTAAATGTCGCAGGCGATGAACCAATTCCCAAACTTCACGATTTAGCCTGGCAAGAAATGTATCTGGACGATCTGAGCGCTACAGTGGCAGTGCGCGTGCAACAACTCCGAGAAAAACTCGATCTCTCGCAAAAAGGGTTTGCCGACGTGCTGGGCGTAACACCCGAAACCATAAAACGCTATGAATCTGGAAAAGTACGCGTCAACCGTGGTGTATTTTCTACGTTCCGTCTATTTGCCACGGTAAATGTCAACCCGATCGAAATCACTAAAGGGTCGATTCACCACAAGTTACGTTATGTGCAGGAACAACGTCATCAGGCCTTGATGCAAATAACCAAACAAATCGACTACACCCGTTACAAGCGCTTAAAAGATATCACCTTAAGCATCTCCAAAATTTAGTTCTGCACCACGCTGCGAGAGCCGAATAAACCCGGCTCTCAACCCACCCCAACACCGATAAAACTTTCTGCGCCAATGGACGTATAAACACCGCCAAAACCACCCTGTAAAGGCGCCGCAAAAAAGCAAAATTTTTTAACGAAAAATTTCCCATATATCGCGGTTTAATAGCTGAATTTAGTTTTACTGACAAACACTGCCGTCAATTTCCTACAAAAATATGCGCAAAAACAATTTACACTTCCTTTTAATTCAATCCATAGACTAATAGCGGTAATTTTTACTCAGGAAGTCACCTAATACGGAAAAATTTGAGGGTGTTTTTTTAATTTTCTAAGGACGTAAAAATCACACAACAACGGTATGATTTACCCAACTTCTGGAAAGGAACTTTGGAAGTCTTACCCGTAAAGGGTTGCGTCTATGTAAAGTCAAGGGAGCACCAATCACAGGGAACCCAGTGCTCATAAGGAATTGAGTTTAACCGCCGACGGTCGCAAGGCCAAAAGCAAACAGGGAGCTTGCTAATATCGGCGGTGCATCCATGACTGTAGTCCGACAAGATCTATGCATGGCATTCAGTCGCGCCAGGACGGCAACAATACATTAACATTAGCAGGGCAAGCCACAGGGAATCACAGAGAGTAAAGAAAGAAAGAAAGAAAGAAAGGAAGCAAGCGCAAGGACGCCACAAAGGACTGAAACACCACGATAAAAACTATAAGGTTTATAAAAAATATCTAATCCAAACGTCCCCAAAAAGCAGTATAAAAGACAGGTGTAGTCAGTTAATAAAAATCACACAGGAATCCTGCAGCCGGGTATGCATTTCGCACATGATGAAATCTGCCTCGTAACAGTCGACGTTAACAGCTCTGCAGTGAAACGTGAAACGAATGGAATAAAAGTGGAGAAGATAATGCAGTCGCACAGTGAAAAAGAAGCCCCAAAAGGTAATGCAACACCCTATCACCCACCCACCATATCCGAGCTCGCCAGTACACTCTGGCTGACGCTTAGCGTAGATCACCGTGTCGATGAAAGCAGGAGAAAAAGCACCAACAACAGCACCGACAAAAGCGCCTATCAACACCATATCTCCCTGATAACTGTCAGCGAAGTAAGCGGTACTATCGCATTCGGTGACTACTTCCCAGAAAACGACGTAGATCCAGATATTTCGGGATGCTGGATGGAAGTGATTGGTCACTTCAACCAAGTCCTTTACCGCCGTTTTGTACAAGACAAAATCTCAGCTCCCCGTATCCGTCACCACGGCATAGAGCACAATAGATCACAAAATCATGTTCATATCGCACTGCCCAAACTGCCCCAGGCCAGCCACATTTGCTTATGGGAGCAGACGCCAGAGCACTTCCCGTCAAAACGGGCATTGCTCCACATCCCACTCGAAAGCGAGTTCGCTCAGGCCGTTTAGGCTACGACCAATGCCAGCGATGATACCGGTCATTATTTAAACAAACACATAGCCACTGCACTTATAAAAGAGTAGAGTCAAGCTGGCACCCTATTCACCCAACCATAATTATTCTTGCAGACTAGACCTGAGCGCAAAGTAAGCTAGAATTTAGGTAATGTATTGAAATATAGGTGATTATCCTTGAATACTCAGTGGGTGAACTTTGAAATCGCAGGCGAAGATTACTGTCTGACAGTAGACGATATTCAGGAGATTCTGAATTACGAAGACCCTACCCCGGTCCCCGGTGCTGTGGATGAAGTCACCGGTATCTTAAACGTGCGCGGCGAAGTGGTCACTGTACTTTCAGGGCGCAGGCTACTAGATCTTCCTCCTGCCGAACCGCAAGACACTTGGCGTATTATTACGATGCAAAGCCATGGGGTTTACTACGGATTAATCGTAGATGCGGTAAATGAGATGATTGAAATTAATCTGGATAAACTCGAAACTGCGCCACATACCGGCTCGGTATCGACCAGCGAGCTGATCCTTGGAACATATCACCATAAGGATCGCTTAATCATCGCGCTTGATCTGGGAAAGTATGTCGAATACGCATGAGTCAAAAAGTGATGACGTATCGCGCTCGTCCTTAAGCCCACTTAAAATCCCCCTCAAGCACCATCTTCGCCTGGTCAGCAAGCAAATCGAGATGTGACTTCCACACAGAAATCACAGCTGACGTTAGATAGAGACCACCCGGGCATTGCTAACACCACGTCTTTTTGAAACAAAGCTGTTTTTCACCTTATCTCGAATTGTCGTGCCAAAACTGGCGATAGAAGTTTGGGAATAGGCGATTCGTTTTTGATTTTGCAAATGACGATAAGTCACATTGTCACTGGTAGAACTTCCTCCAAACGTGCCACAGCCTAATGTCCAGGAAAGTTGCAAGCCATTACACGCACCGATACACCCCTGCGTACCAGGCGAATTGACAAGAACACGAGATACCTCAACGGCTTTGGCAAACTCATGAATGCGTGTTTTGTTCTGAGTATGAATCATAGCGGTATGACCGCGACCTTCAATATTTAAAATACTGCGAGCAACAAAAATTGCCTGCTCATCATCTTCCACTCGGGTCAACGACAAAATGGGAGCTAGTTTTTCTCTGATTAACGGACTAATGGCATTACCACTGGTAACTTCTGCCACAATCAATTTAATAGGATAATGCCGCTGGATTCCCGCAAGATTGCAAATTTTTGCTGCACTCTGGCCGATCAGCTCAGGAGTAAGACTACCATTTTCAAATACAGTATTCAGCAAGGTGCCAACTTCGGTTGGCGTTAATACGGCTGCACCTTCGGACTCAAGATGGTCGATAAAATCTGCCGCTACATCAGTGTCGATTATCAAATTATTTTCCGAACCGCACACAACACCGTTATCAAACGACTTACTTCCCACTACCGTTCTGGCCACCACAGCCAGGTTCGCATCACTGCAAACCCAAACCGGTGCGTTTCCTTTGCCCACACCAATCGCAGGTGTGCCCGAGCGGTAAGCACTTTTCACCATGCTGGGACCGCCCGTCGCCAGAATAAAATGGACTTTCTCGTGTGACATAAACGCTTGAGTTAATTTACGGTTTGCCGGAAGCGAAGGCGCTTGAACCAGATCCGCTGGAGCACCGTGCCGGGTTAATACCTCCCGAATAATCGCAACCGTTCGATCGCCAATACCACGCGCCTTTCTATGGCTGGAAATGATGATTGAATTTCGCGCTTTCATTGCGCTCAAGGCTTTAAATACAATAGTTTCTACCGGATTAGTAACAGGGATAATGGCAAACACCACCCCCATTGGCATAACCATGCTCTCCACGCCTGGCGCTTCGAGTGCGACTTGATCACTAGTGCTTAAATCAAGCGAACGCAGAACATCCAGCGTACCAATTTGTATCTTCTGCACTTTGTGTTCAACCACACCCATGCCAGTTTCATCAACGCTTTGTTGTGCGAGGCTGAATGACTCTGCATTCACGGAATGCGCAATATCGGTTAACAATTCAGATATTTTATGCTCAGGCCAGGAAGAGAATATTTGCTGCGCTGCATTAGCCCTGTCAACCACCTCGTTAACCACCGGGCTAACACAGCTGGAAATCGCTGAGGTACAAGCCTGATCCTGAAGCTCTCTAAATTTTTTCGCCAGTGTATTGGTACTTAAACGAATAAAGGTTTCATAAGCCTTAAGGTTTTCGACTTTCATACGCTCAACATCTTCGGTGGCGATAAAATAAGTCATTACCTCTGCTTTAGCCTTCGCCGTCACTTTTCTAAGTGACCCATCGATTACGCCAATACTGCCGATCACTTCACCAGCAGAGTAAGTTTGCAATACCGCTTCGGCTTGCACGTCAGAATCAAAGCAAAAAGTTTCTACCTGACCAGAAATGATCAAATGACAACCATCGGGAGAGTCACCCTGCAAAAATAGACATCCGTTGTTCGCATATTGCCTTTCTGTCGCAAAACCCTGCAAACAAACTAAAGAATCATCGATTAACGCACTCATTTTTAACTCTCCTATGTTCCTTTTTGCTGAAAGTGATGAAATTAGACTGATAAAACATGAAACAAAAACCGCGGATGTAGAGATTTTTTTAAGTACTTACCTAACTAAAAATTTCTATCTGCATTGTTTTTATATTTGTTTTTATATTTTCTTTTTAATCTACTGGTTAAAGCGAATGAGTCGTGAGGCTTAAATTGCCCTACTTTGCGAATGAAATCAAACACTCATTTCATTACCAAGCAAATTAATATTTATGGCTGATTAAAAATTAGAAAAATTGGGACAAATCAACCAACATAAAGGAAATGAAGAAAAGAAAACTGCGAACGTACTTCTGGCTTCTAACAAAACTACCTATATGAATTAAAAGCGTAGTACACCTTTTTCAAATAGCAATTCAAAATTTTATAAATTGATAATTCATTTCTACCGCAAATAAACTTCATGCAAAATTTTACTTTAATCGCAATTTTCTAATTGGGTTTACGCCAAAAAATTACGATTCTTCACAAATAAAAATGCACAACAACCAACAATGTTAAATACCAGTGCAAAAAAATATAACTTTCTTAACAAAAAATTCAGCTTAAACGTGAAAACAATTAGCGCATCAATGTAAAAGATAAAATGCGAGAATCAGTTCACACGGACTACGTTAAATCCATCATCCACGAAATCAGATGATTAAAACCATAAAGAATATACGGCTGGCATTTACATTTTTTCGTTTCGCTGGGCTGCCAGTCACTCTCTAAATTCTCGGAGCCACTGTCTAAGCTATTGAATTAAGGTCTTGAATTAAGCTCTTAAAGTATTTTGACCTCAATACATATAGACAGCCGTTAAACGCAGACCAATACCAACAGTGTTTTCACGGTTATTTGTTCGGGAGCACTAAAATATTGCTTTATTCACGCGGAATAAATGCTCTATAGAAAACAGGATCAACATTTTTCATGAGCAACATAAAAGCGATTGGATCAATGCTAATGCATTTTGACTTCAATATGTTACTTAGTATTTAAACACCTGTTCTAAATCAAAATAATATCCAAAGACAGTTGCGTGCAAGCTTTTTTTACTGGTTTTTATCGCATGCTTAACAACTATCAGTTACTGCAAAGCAAAATTAATCATTTTTTTGTACTAACCAGTCAACCATAAGAACTGGCAATAATTGAATTGCACCCTTTACTATTTTGCACACGACTTCACAGTTACAGCAAAGTTTCATAGCGAATTTTGCATCGTCAGCAAAGATAAAACGTTTTACCTGCATATTTTTCTCCGCAGGTAATTCGCCTACGAAGACGTGGCGGCAAAGCTAAGCGTTTTTCTGTATCAAAATGTTTTGCGTTAACAAAAATACAACGGGTTTTGCCGTTTGACGCTGCTCCTGTAGCGTTAAGGAACCCGCGTTACCTCCAGACAAGCACATGGAATATTCGAATTCGATAACCGCTTCATTTTCAGCACATTTTATTTTTGCAACGCAATATCTTTGCCACCCAAATATATTTTCGTATATGCATAACGAGTTAAACGGTAAATCACTCCATAATCAGTTATTAGTTTGCAATCGCATACTAATTTTTCAATTTTACTTTTATATTAAGATCTGCTTGTGCCCAACTATGTTTCTCATTTTTTTTAATTGCACCAAACAATTACCATAAACCTGCTATAAATCTGCTATAAATAATACAATTTGGATTTGGGTAAGCGATTTTTACTTGATGTTTCTTTTCCCTGATTTCTCACTGCATCACAGGTATAACGAAGTGGCGAAATCAGGACTTATCACCACGAACAATACTGGAACTGATTGTTCAAAAACGATAAGTGATGGACGGGTTTTAGGAGGCTAAAAGTTGGATTCTGGAGAGGTCGACAGGGCCTCAGATCAGGCGTTCTAACAAACGCTTTATCACAGCCTCAGAAAAGCTTTTTATTTTGCTATGGAGAAAAAAACGTCAAAAAGAAAATGGCAAGACATATTCCTGCCGTAAATTGCTTAAAAGGCTTTGCTTGGCTCTATTTTTTTGATACAACATTTAACCAATTTAATAGAGACGATATCCGCTCGCAGATATAATCACCCTGTAGATCCAAATTCATTTGCTAGATCGAATGGTCTAGTAATTATATACTTTGCCATAATAACAATGCGATTTGTTCAGTTTTAAATTCATATGATTAAAATACTGGCAACTATAAATAAAATCAGTCAAATGTTACCTGCATAGCGCTCGACATTGGCTTTATTAATTGGCTTAGTTTAATAGTACTGATTCCCAAAAACCGAGAACCCCCATTACACCAAGGTTTAAATGTATTCAGCCCCACAAGAATCTGAAGTATTTAAGCTCGTGACAAAAATGGGAAGACTAGAATTGAGGTCGTTGTAAATGGAGCAAATGAGTTTCGCCAATGTGTATTATGCATTAGGTTTATTCCCCCCCTGGGATATTGTTCAGGTAAAAGTGAACGATGATGCACGTGAAATTCACGTTTACGTCGAACAAAAATCCAATAAAAGTATGTTTCGCCTGTTTGATCAGCGCAGCTCTTCCAGCCAGGAAACGCGTCCCGGCACCTGGCAACACGGGACTATCGGTGGATATAAAAGCTTTATCCATGCGAATGTTGCATTTGACCCAAGTATGCGCAACGCAGCGATTCCGTTAACGCTGGTGGAACAACCATCGTTCCTCGGCCATCCCGCTCGACGATACACCAATCACCTGAGACAGCGTGTTGCGGTATCACAGCTCTATGGCATAGATGCTGACCAAGTTAGCAAGCTACTGAATATTGACTCAGAAATCGTACAGGCTATCAACGAAGACATTCGCCGAAGCCAGCAGTTTCCGCGTCTGATTCCGTATATCCCGGTAGAGTCTGATGCTGTCTGGTCTGAATTGATTAGCGACAAGTTACGCATTCGCACAGAAAGCATGCCTCTAAAATACCTGCTGTCGAAACTGAAAATTGCCGCCTCCAAAATACATGCGCGTCAAGATCGTTTCCCACTGGTTATCGAACTGCGTGAGTTCTTCATTAAAAACTGCAAGCAGATGGAAAAAGAGATTGAACAGCTTTGCGGTATTGTGAGTGATAAACAACGGAAGAAAGCTTCCGTCGCAACGAATCGCCAGAAACTGGTTCTCCCTCGTCATGACCATCCGGTGTGGGGCGTTATATTAAGTGGAACTGAGTTGATTAACTCAAAGAACTACGCGTTCAGTCTGTTTTACACGCAACAGCGCAGTATGTTTAATCACAACAAAAGTGCTGATGCGAAAGGCAAAGCAATCTCCAACATGCGCGAATACATCAAGCAAAAATATACACAGCTTCGTCCCGAGATCGTTCACCTAAACGAAATTTATTATCGATTTAATAAAGCATCTGCCGAAGACCGAGTTTTGCCGCCAGAAAATAACCTCGTATGGAAATCAATCCTAGAAAATCAATTCCAAATTGGTTCTAATCATATGGGGTTCAATCTCATGTTGAGTCAGTTAAAAATGAAACTGGCAAAAAGAACGCATTCCAGCAGTGAAGCCGCGAGACTTTTACGCAAATTCATGCTGCAAAACCGTTCTTCCATGTCAACTGAGATTCAAAAAATTCTTAGTCACGCAGTATAAGTTGAAATTAAGGAGTACATATGCCAGCCGATTCAATTTCTCTGACAAGCCAAACTGTCGATCGAGAAATGCTCATTAAAATGATTGAGCGTGGCGACTATCTGATTATTGCGGGCGACGAAGGGATGCTCGACAATCTTCCCTCTGGCAACTGGATAGCGGGAACCATCCCCTATTTTATGACCGCCGAAGGTGGTAAAGCAGATCGTGATATTGCTTACGTAACAACCCTTAGTGGCTTTTCAAATAATTTCCCTCGCTTCACCATGTATGACGCGAGCACCATAAACCGAGTTGCTAAAGAGGCACCGGAACACGGTTTCAGCATCATCATTTTGCCCGCACACTCCGATGTGCACATGGCCTACGCTCAGGGAGCACCAAATTTCGAGCGAATGTTTTTCACGCCGATAATGGGCTGGATATCAGGCATCCATCTGGATGATTTAGGCCAAAAATCACCAAAAGTAGCTCTGGGCACTGCAGGTGGTGCGCTTGATGAAACGCGGGCGGTAGTAGTGCATGTACCTCTGCCCGAGCAACAGCAGGCAAACATTAATATCATCAATCTGTTTTCTCAGGGGAATGGCCCAGTCATACGCTTCCCTCAAGACGGGTTTGAAGTGGGAAGCTGTACCGTTGATGGCGAAGAGATAAATCTTGCGGCCTACATTAAAGAAAACAATATCGACACTAAGTTGCCGCTGGTTGCAGACTATTCCGGTATCTCTGTGAATGTCAGTATTCAGGAACTGCTTTACGATTCGGTAAAACTCTATGCCCCTGTCTTTGCCGATCTTGAATACCGCTTTGCCACGCCGGTGTTGGATTATGTTTCAGAGTTCAATACCGCATTGCAAGCGTCAGGAAAACCGAGCATAGCCTATAGCTGCAACTGTATTCTCAACTACCTGTACTCTGAACTGGAAGGTAAGCAAACAGCAAGTCTGACAGGCCCAATGACCTTTGGTGAAGTAGCTTATCAACTCGTCAACCAAACGCTGGTTTACATGAGCCTGGAAGAAAACTAAATCGGTTTTAGACCACGCCTCGCAAAAACACCATTCAGCTTGCTGAGTGGTGTTTTTTTATGGTCCAACGTGAACTTTATAAGGAATATAAGCTCCTCAGGCGAGAAGAATGGTTGCGCGAAACCTGTATTTCCTCTCCAGTTTTTAAGGTGAGGTTATAGCCACCGGAAATCCCCTCCTCCACACGATCAACCCATTTCAAATTAATAAGCTGCTGCCGACTTACCCGAAAGAACATAGCTTCCGGTAAACGCCGTTCTATCTTGCTTAAGCTCTTGTAAATTAAGGGCGCATCATCGGCGAAGTACACCTTGGTGTAATTACCACAGCTTTCAAAATATCGAATTTGCGCAATCTCAATCAGAAAGGAATCATCGCCATCCTTCACAAAAATCTGACTATCTTCGTTCAGTTTATCTTCATTGAATACAGCCTTATCCTGACTGACCATCAATTTTTCTATCGCTACGGCCAGTCGCTCTGGCCGAATGGGTTTTAACAGATAATCTACCGTATTAAAATCAAAAGAGCGTATGGCGTACTCCATATATGCCGTAGTAAAAATAATACGCGGGCAATACGGTAAATCCAGCAACATTTCGAAACCATCTTTACCCGGCATGTGAATATCCAAAAAGAGTACATCCGGGTTATGGTGTTGTATGATTTCAATCGCATCGTCGGCATTTTCCGCTTCCCCGACAACCTCAACAACAGGGTGCTCAAGTAGTTGCTTCTTTAAGCCCTGTCGCGCCAGGCGAGAGTCTTCAACTATTATGGCCCTCAAGTATATTCTCCTGTGAGTGGTCCCAATCTACTACGAACAGCCGGCTCATGGCAGTTGCCTACGGCCAGCCCATGACTAACTATGCACTACGGATTTTGGGAAAATAAATCTCCGCAATCACACTGGCAGCTTCTTTATCCCGCATATCCGCCTCCATTTGCTCGGCGTCCAATTGCGCTTGAACCTCCGTATTACGCTGGTAAAGCTGAAAGGTCGCTCTGTCACCATACACCAGTAACAAACGTTCCTGAATATTTTTCAATCCTACACAACGTTTATGGCTGTTCTTTTTAGCCTGTAAGATTCCCGTATTTTCCACCACCAGACGCAAACCCAGGGATTCGTGCGCAATCTTCACAGTCACAACACCGCCCTGTTTTAATTGACTGATACCATGTTTAATCGCATTTTCTACCAGCAATTGAATGATCATCGGGGGAATACTGTAAGTTAAAACATCTTCGGAAATCTGAGCGGAAAAACGAAGCTTGTCTTCAAATTGTATACTGACCACTTCCATGTAATTTTGCACGAGATCCATCTCTTCTTTTATAGAGATGGTTTGATTCACCGAATCATTTAAACTAAAACGCAACACATCTGAAAAAGCACGCAAAGCTGTTTGCGCCTTGCCAACATCTTCGTCCATCAAGCAGCAAATATTGTTCATCGCATTAAATAAAAAGTGAGGACTGATCTGACTGGATAACGAACTGATCATCGCCGTTTTTAATTCGCCCTGCATGCGTTCTTCCTGTTGCTCAAAGGTCTTATTGGTTTTTAAAGAATGTATCAATACATAGAAAAAGCACCAGAGAAGCTGTGCCGAGTAGGAATAGAGAAAGCTAATCAGCTTTTCATCAAACTCGCGGGTAGTGCCGCTGGATTCTTTTTGAAACCATTCAAACCACCACTCTGTGCGCGGAATGTTATAGGGCAACATATAGGAAAAGAACAGGGCAAAAATCAGGTTAAAGCCCAGCGTCAAACTCACCAGTTCAACCGGCACCAGCTGCCGCCAATTGTGGCTGACGAATAAATACCGGTACCATAACAATACCGGCAAACTCAAAATAAACCGCAATAATTCCGTTTGCCACGAGTAGCTGGCACCATCCCTGGCCCCGGTCCCTGTCAACACAGCATCCAGCTGTCCTACGTCCAAATGGACAAAAGGTAACGATACACACAACCACCCTCCGATGTGGCACACCCAAAACAACCATTGTTGGGGGAGAAACTGAACTTTCATACTACGGTTCCCAATGTGTTCGTTTAGATCCCTAACCTTTCGTCTTTCTCGTTCCCTCGAGAGCAATAATGCCCAAAAGCGAGATATCTTGTTCAAACTATATGATAAAGGCCTTTTTTAGCTCGGTGAACGGCAAATATGGGTGTCCAACCGCATAAATTTCTCGTTGGCGCGCATTTTAGTACACTTTCTGTTCAACCATGCAAAATTTCGCGTTTCATACCGGTGCAAAAAATCTATGATAAATCACTCCCCTGTACACTAGATTTGCATGGCAATCTCAGGCAGAATTGCCGGCTTTTAAGAGAGTGGAAGGACTCTCTTGGTCCCGTTTCATTTATGCTGCACATTGCTAACTTCACGCAGCGCTTCACCTTAGGAGACCGTCATTGGCTAAATCTCAAAATCCCCGTTGGACAGTCAAAGATTCCGCTCAGCTCTACGGCATAGACCGCTGGGCGAACGATTATTTTGGCCTGTCAGACGACGGCAAAGTTACCGCTAAAACATTGCACACCCAAGTTCCCCTGCTGGATATTATTGAAGGCATGGCTGAACGCGATTTGCATATGCCCGTCATTTTACGGATTGAGAATATCCTGGATGCACAGATTTTTCGTTTGAACGAAGCTTTTCGTCAGGCGATCGACACCCTGGGTTATGCCGGCACCTATCGCGGCGTTTACCCCATTAAAGTTAACCAGCAGGCACAGGTCGTAGAAGAGATCGCCGATTTTGGTAAACGCTACCAGCACGGCTTTGAAGTGGGCAGCAAACCAGAAATGATTGCCGCACTGTCCACTCTGGAAGAGCCTGGCAGCCTGATTATCTGCAACGGCTATAAAGATGAAGAATTCATCGAACTTGGCCTGCAGGCGGTTAAACTGGGGTTCATCTGCTTTTTCGTTATCGAAACGCCGACTGAATTACCCATTATCATTGAACGCAGTAAAGCGCTGGATGTAAAACCCTACATCGGCGTACGTGTAAAAATGACCACCAAAGTCAGCGGACATTGGAACACCACCAGTGGCGATCGTAGCGTATTTGGCTTAACCACAACTCAGCTCATCGAAGTGGTCGACAAGCTAAAAGCGGAAAACATGCTGGACTGTTTGCAATTATTACATTGCCATCTGGGTTCACAGATCCCGAATATTCAGGATATTCGAAATGGTATCGCGGAAGCGTGTCGTTTTTATGCCGACTTGCGCGCTGAAGGTGCTGCGCTGAGCTATATCGATCTGGGTGGAGGCCTGGCGGTTGACTACTCGGGTGCAGAACGCAATGAAGAACAAAGCCGTAATTACAGCTTAATCGAATACTGCGAAGATATTGTCGACACATTAAAGCAGACGCTGGACCAGCATAAAATGCCGCACCCGACTATTGTCACCGAATCCGGGCGCGCCACGGTTGCTTATTCGTCTGTTTTGCTGTTCAACATTTTAGATACCAATAATTTTGAACCTACAGCCTTGCCTGAGCCTAAAGAAGATGATCATCCGCTGTTGAAACAAATGCGAGATGTGCGAGCGGAATTAAACCCTCGACGGTTACAGGAAAATTACAACGATACGCACTATTACCGCAATGAAGCGCGTGAACAGTTCCGCCGCGGTCTGATGGATTTGCGTTCTCGCTCTGTGGCAGAAAACCTGTTTCTCGATATTTTGCACGCGATTACCGCTCTGCTGGAAACCATGGATCGTGTACCACAGGATCTTGAAGGGTTGAAGCAATCACTGGCAGATATTTACTACGGGAACTTTAGCTTGTTCCAGTCACTCCCAGACATCTGGGCTATTGATCAGCAGTTCCCGATCATGCCCATCCATCGCCTGGATGAAAAGCCGACCCGCGAAGCGGTGATTGCGGATATTACGTGTGACTGTGACGGTAAGATTGACAGCTTTATTGGTGAATATGAAACACAAAAAACACTGTCACTTCATCCGTTGAAAGAAGATGAAGAATATTACATCGGTGTATTCTTAGTAGGTGCCTATCAGGAAACACTTGGTGATCTACACAATTTGTTTGGTGATACCAATGTGGTAAGTGTTCGCCTGAACAGTGACGGCACCTACGAATTTGTGAAAGAAATTCATGGCGACACCATTGCGGATGTTCTGAGCTATGTGGAGTATCAACCACAAAGCATGCTGGTCAATTACCGGAACACGGCTGAACGAGCGGTTCGTGAAGGTCGCATTACTGCACGTGAACGTACCGAAATGATTAAAAGCTTTAATGCAAGTATGCAAGGCTACACCTACTACGAAAAATAATTTGAGGAAACTCTTATGGCTAAAGTTCTTATTATCGGCGCAGGTGGCGTAGGCCAGGTTGTTGCACACAAATGTGCACAGCTTGCGGACGTATTTACTGACATCGTGCTGGCAAGTCGCACCGAAGAAAAATGCAAAAAAATTGCTGCGCAAATCGAAGAAAAGCAGGGTCGTAAAATTGCGACGGCCCAAGTTGATGCGGACAATGTTCCCGAACTGGTAGCGTTAATTAACAAAGAAAAGCCTGCCATGGTTATCAATGTCGCGCTGCCTTATCAAGACCTGACAATTATGGATGCCTGTCTGGAAACAGGTGTAAATTATCTGGACACGGCCAACTACGAGCCTCTGGATACGGCAAAGTTTGAGTACAAGTGGCAGTGGGCCTATCAGGACAAATTCAAGCAAGCTGGATTAATGGCTTTGCTGGGGTCAGGTTTTGATCCAGGCGCAACCAATGTATTCACCAGTTATATCGCCAAGCATTATTTCGATGAGATTCACACGCTGGATATTATCGATGTCAATGGCGGCGATCACGGCTATCCGTTTGCCACCAACTTCAATCCGGAAATTAATATCCGTGAAGTGACAGCTGAGTGCCGCCACTGGGAAGACGGTGAATTCGTGACGACGCCGGCCATGTCTTTAAAGCAGAGCTTTACCTGCCCGGACGGTGTTGGAACTTACAATATTTACCGGATGTACCATGAAGAGCTGGAATCCCTGACCAAGAATTTTCCAAGCCTGAAAAAAGCGCAATTCTGGATGAGCTTTTCCGAAAATTACTTAAAGCATCTGGAAGTACTGGGTAACGTTGGCATGACAGGAATTGAACCCGTTGATTACCAGGGCCAGCAGATTGTACCTATTCAGTTTTTGAAAACATTGTTGCCGGACCCTTCTACTCTGGGACCGCGCACTAAGGGGAAAACATGTATTGGCTGTGTGGTCACAGGCATAAAAGATGGCAAACCCAAAACGGTATACCTCTACAATATCTGTGATCACCAGGACTGCTATGCAGAAGTACAATCGCAGGCGATTTCCTACACCACTGGCGTGCCGGCTATGATCGGCGCAAAAATGATGTTGGAACAAAAGTGGATGCAAGATGGTGTTTGGAATATGGAACAGATGGACCCCGATCCATTTATGGAAGACATGAACCAACACGGTTTGCCCTGGAAAATTATTGAAGATCCTGAGTTCAATCTGGTTTAAGTCATGCCTGTTAACAGCAAAAGTTTCTTAACGTTTGATCCCACGCGGGTTCCCTCCCCGTGCTTTGTGGTGGATGAAGTTGCGATCGAGAATAACTTGAAAATTCTCGATCGCGTTCAGCAGGCTTCCGGAGCTAAAGTCCTGATGGCACTGAAGGCATTTTCCATGTTTAGCCTGGCGCCGTTGATTCGTCAGTACCTGGCGGGCACATGCGCCAGTGGTCTGCACGAAGCGCTATTAGGGCGAGAAGAGTTTGGTGGCGAAGTTCACACATTCTCAGCCGCCTATAAGGAGAATGACCTTCGAGAAATACTGAACATTTCTGATCACGTAGTTTTTAACTCCTACGCACAATGGCAGAAGTTTCAGCCAGTCATTCAAGAAGCACTTCAGGACAAACCTCACCTGAAATTTGGCCTGCGTTTAAATCCTCTGCATTCAGAGGGCGCCACCCCGTTGTACGATCCATGTGCACCAGGTTCACGCCTGGGCATCCCTGCTGATCAGTTCAGCAAACTGGATCTATCGGGCATCAGTGGTATTCATTTCCACACTTTGTGTGAACAGAAATTTGAACCGTTGGCACGCACACTTGATGTTATTGAAAAGCAGTTTGCAGATGTTCTGCATCAAGTTGAATGGATAAACTTTGGCGGCGGCCACCACATTACGGCTGAAGGCTACAATATTGATGGCCTTATCGAACGAATAATACATATTCGCGAAACGTATAACGTGAAGGTCTACCTGGAACCCGGCGAAGCCATTGCGATTCATACGGGCGTATTAGTAAGTGAAGTGCTTGACTTGACTTTCAATGCCATGGAATTAGCTATTTTGGATACTTCTGCCACATGTCATATGCCAGACACACTGGAAATGCCTTACCGTGCGCACATATTCAATTCTGGCGAAAAAGATGAGAAGGCCTACAGTTATCGACTGGGCGGCCAGACCTGCCTGGCAGGGGATGTCATGGGGGATTACAGCTTCGATGCACCTCTGACTGTCGGTCAGCGACTGATGTTCGATGACATGTCACATTACACCATGGTGAAGACTTCGACCTTCAATGGCATTGGCCTCCCCTCTATTGCACTTTGGAATTCCAAAACAGATGCGCTACGCGTTATCCGGGAATTTGGCTATGAGGAATTTAAAACACGCCTGTCTTAGTTTGTGTATTGTGTTTTACGTGTATTCACGTCGGACACACATACAGCACAACAACGGAACACTTTAATAGACAATGATTAACGCCTGTCCGGTGGTGTGGCTAACACCATTCTTAGCGGACAGGCCTTTTGCTAAATCATTGTTAGCTTCAGAGTGTGATAATGGTTGAATTCACACTGAAGCACACAAGCCTGTTGATTTCTCTGCAACATAGTTTTATAAAAGTCAGAATTGATCACTAAATTGAACCGAAGCGGTTGTTGTTAATCCCCGAGAAATACGTAGTATAGGAAGCCTCACAAAGACAAGCGTCTTCGCCTGTATCCACTATTTTGCGCTGGTAATGCCTGTGGTGCATGCACAAAGAATTTAATACGAATAAATCCAAAGTAAGTAAGGTTATAAAACGTCAGGTGTTTTTAGAATGAGTGAATTTGATCAGGTTGTCGCTCCGGGGTACCCGGTATTTTTAGGGTCTGAATTTTCCCACCCCAGCCCTGAAGAGGCTTTTTTTCACGTTCTTCCTGTTCCATTTGAAGAAACTGTTTCCTATGGTGGCGGTACCGCAGATGGCCCGAAATCCATCCTGGAAGCCTCGTGGCAGTTAGAAGTGTGGGATGGGAAGAGTTATCCCGGAAGGAAAGGTATCTACACTCACGCGCCAGTGGATGTCTCTGAAGGCGCAGAAAAAGCCGTTGAAAATATCGCAGAAGCAACAAAAAAAATCGTGGAAGCCGGTAAATTCCCAATCGTTCTGGGTGGTGAACACACCGTCACTTACGGCGTGATTAAAGGCTTACTCGCCGCCGGTGTCGACGACTTTGGCGTAGTGCAAATTGATGCCCATGCAGATTTACGCGATGCATACGAAGGTAATCCATACAGCCATGCCTCTGTAATGAAACGTGTACTGGATGAGGATATCCCTATTTTTCAGCTTGGTATACGCGCTTTTTGCGAAGAAGAAATAAATACGCGTAAAGTTTATGGTGTAAAGCATTTAGACGCTGAAGTGCTCGTACCAAAAAATATTTTAAAAGTGGAATTACCCGACGACTTTCCTGAAAAAGTCTTCTTCACTTTGGATATTGACGGTATGGACCCATCAGTATTCCCATCAACAGGCACACCGGTTCCTGGTGGACTTGGCTGGTATCAGACACTGTCACTTTTTGAAAGTGTTGCTGAACAACGCGATATTATCGGCTTTGACATTATGGAATTTGCGCCTATTGCCGGTTTTCATGCATATGAGTTCTCAGCCGCATTGTTAACCTATAAATTAATGGGCATTGTAGATCGCTCACTGGATGAATAAACTGAGCAGACACCTTGCTAGCGATGCTTATTGCACACAGCTAAGCTTTCAAAGCCTGGTATCAATAAAAAAGGCGATTCCCTGAGGAATCGCCTTTTTTCGAGTATACAATACTTATTCGGTTTTTTAGAACGTGATATTCGCACCGAAATACAGACCAGACATTTCCACATCCCCGGCAATATCATCGTCTTCACCAAGATCTATTTCAAAGCTGCGATAACCAAGCTCCAATCCAATTTCACTCAACACGGACAGCTCGATTCCGTAACCCACAGCGGCGCGGTAATCTGTTACGGATTTGTCATCATAAGAAATCACGTTAACATTCCCCATAACATACAGCCCGGTGAAAGGTAATTCCACATCCGCCTGCAAGAACACCATGGGTAACACTACATCAACAGATTCTGTTGCAGTTTCACCTGAACTGGATTCCGTTGCCGTAATTTCAACATCAAACTTCCGGAAATTTAAACCAAAATCAAGAATGGCCACTTCGTAATATAAAATGGCGTCAGTAAAGTCCAAATCCATTTCACTAATAATTTCTGTACCGGCTGGAAAAACCGTATCACCAATTTCATAGGTGTTGTCCAGCGTACCGGAACCATCCGTAGAAATAGATGTTAAATCCAGGCGTAGATTGGGTACCAGTGGAATGGGATGCTCAAACTGAACATAGAAAAATGTGTTGTCAGAATCTTTCAAACCCAGTTCATCGATAGAAGCAAGATTATTTTCGCTCCCAACTTCCCCAGAAAATTCTGTGCTCCAACTACCAGCCCCGGCCGAGAACTCGAACAAAGGCGTAATATCCGCAAAAACAGACGGAGATGCAGCCAAGGCTAATGCAGCCAAAGCACTCTTCCCAACGGATAACTTTTTCATAAAACCCCCTCAATATTTTTATCAATAATCAAAATCTGTAAATTCACTAAGCGTACATACAAATGCATTTCAAAAATAACCAAAATGAATAAAAGAAATACAGTCTAGACTTTTTCATTTTTCTATTTCGATATATCTAATACTATAGCCAATTAAAGGCTACCGCCATATCCAATATTGCGTTCAAATCGTAAACAATCGTTAAAATTAGACCTTTCACACACTCAGCTGCACTTCAGGTGTCGCCCTATTCCACACACAGATATATCGCACATTCACCAATATTTCAGCACCTTTAAAATCAGACGCCAGTGTGCCATTCATTTTTTACAAGTACATGTCCGAACACATTGAAAGCATTGTGTTAACAACTTATGCCTTTGACAATGAAAAACGAGCGGCCAGCTAGGACTTCTAAAGATAAAGAGATGGGAAGGGAAGGCAAAGAAAAGTTGCTAAAGATGAATTGGTAAAGAAGAATTGGCAAAAAAGCGCTGCCAAGAAATAGATAGGAGAGATTAAAAATAAAAAAGCAGAATATTAGAAAAAAGAAAAAGCCGGGTCTCCCCGGCTTTTGAAGTTTATTGGATTTAACAAAGACTGCTTAAACTTTACAAATAACTTAAACTGCAAGACTACATATTTGTAAATACTACTTAACTTTTGCTAAACCCAATAACAGCTCTTGCTTACTCAGTTATATTCTCATGCACACTGTGTAAGTTGAATCTTCACTGTACGGCGCAGGCAGTTCAGTATTGTTTGGGTTGGTTGCAGCACCGTTATTGTTACCCGGAGTTGCACGCATTACACCTTTGGCACCATCACCATCATCCATCTGATTATCTAAGGCCATCGCCGCTTTTCCTGGAACCTGACTTAAGCATACCTTAAGTCCGGCTAAAGAGGAATTTACCACTTGAGTAGTTACACCTATCATTCCACCAAAAGCATTTTTTGGCAGCGCACTTACTGACGTATCTTTTGGATCGCCACTAATAAATCCTGCAGCTTTCAAGTGCTCCCAAAACTCATCATGTTCGCCTTGCGCATTAAATACCTGGTTACGGTTAACTTCCAAACGCCCATTGGAATTTCCTGCAGAAGGTACATCAGTCCAAAGTCCACCACGTGCTTGTAATGCCGCTCTATTTCCATCGTCACCTGGAATTGCGCGATAACGATCAACATAGGCATTATAAGCAGCTGCAACGCCATTAATATCATTGACTGAGCGACGGACTTTAGAGTTCTCAATTAACTCTGTTCCTTTCAAAACTCCACCGAGTAGTAAGCTGATAATCACCAGCACAATTGCAATCTCTACAAGAGTAAAACCAGATTGTTGTTTAACGTTCACGGAGTTCATTGTTTATTCCTGTTAAATAATTTGTTTTCACTAAGTTTTGTTACGACAGTTCGTAACCTTTACTAAGAGTCTAGTAGCCAAATTATTTTTTGCAGGTAGTGGTTTTATCGAATTCTTCTAAAAAACTTAAGAATGTAAGGATGTTGAGATAATTTATTGTGAAAACGCATAAAAACAAAAAAAATTATCGATTTTAAGTTTTCCGTAAAGGGGGACAGGAATTAAAATACAGAATATAAAAGAAAATATTATAACTGTCCGGCTTTTACCAAATGCAAAATTAGAGTATTTGGAGAAAGCCAATACACGATATCGTCAAACTCCGAGCCGGTGGCTTCAACTGGGAAGTGGCTCACAAAAATATCATTGTTATTGAGGTTTTCCGCTTGATCAGCAGACGTAGAAGCGGCATTACGATCAGGCCCGAGAGAATAGATCACAATGGCCACTCGAGCGGCGAGAATATCCCCAGAAGCGCATGCTGCAGATTCACAGATATCGAAGGTTGGCGCGGTACTGTTGACCGAAATCTGTTTGGCATATTCCCACGTATTTATATCATTTAAGCTATATCTAAGAGGTTCTCCCCAGGGATCTGTTATAAGCCTGTTTGCATTAAATTTCCCATTCAGGCCCAGAGTTGCACTTGGCACATAACCATGCTCCGTAGTGCAGTCGGTTCCCGGTCCCCCCACGCGAGACTCCACCCCACTGGATGCCACTGTGGCGGGGCAAGGTAAATAGCCATTCAAGGCAGCATAGCCCAGCAATGCATCATGAATTTCTTCTAGCGCTGTTTCCGCTTTTTTAATATTTTGGTTTTTTTGCTGCTCCGTAAGCGGCCCTAATACCGAGCCCAATAAAAATCCCATAATTAGTACAACAACAGCAATTTCTACCAAGGTAAACCCTTGATGAAAGGTCGGCGGCTGCGAACGGCGATATTGGTCAGCAACGTTCATTTTATGGGGTAATTGGATATACGACATCATTAAAACCATCATCAAAATTACGTTCATCTCGAAACTCAAAATGCATATCGAGATCTGCATTACCAGCTTCTAAATAATCATTAATATTTGCGCTTGTACGAGATTGACCTTCAAGTTCAGGACCGGCAGAAACTAGCAAGGCGTCATAACTACCGGATTTATCCCCCGCCATGGTAATACAGGCGGCACCAGAGGGACCACAAAAGGCGTAGCGTAAAACATCCGACCAGTGGGTTTTTAACCAGGCTGGGGAGTTTAAGGTGCCGGGGCATGCACTGGCACCAGCATATGGAATAGCAACCCCCATTGGCACATAGCCCCATTCGTTCGACATTACACTATCGCCGCTACTCGGCGAGGTAGCCGCCCATGGATACTCTGCACACCCGGCAGTGTTGTAATAGCTAGTCAGCAGTAGCGCGGTTTCATGTAAAACGCGCTTTTCAACCACCGGCCAAAATTCTTCAGTTGAAATCGCCATAACATCATCGTTATGAATATCATCTTTGGTCTTACTATATCGCGCACTATTACCATCGGCGTTTTCACCTTCAAGATATTGCGCAACGCGATTTGCATTGTCACTATTGCCTCGCTGTTGATTGACTAACACAGCCCCAGGAGCAATCAGCAGCGCAACATAGCTCCCAGCACTATCAATTCGAAGCTGTCCCCCAAGATTAGGATTAAGATTTGCTCCATTTGTTTTTATATATGCCGCATCCACTGCGTACCACAAGATATTGTTGAAAGCATCGTGATAATGTTTTAACGAGAGATCCCGATATGGCACAAAGCCACGTTGCGTCCTGCAATTTGAACCCGCATAATCTGCCACCCCATCGCCATCAAAGTCCGGACAAATTAATTTACCCGGAGGCGATTGCACCAAGGCATTGGCAATTAAAGCCTGTTTCGCATCACTCAAAACTTTTGCATTGTTCTTGTTTTGCGTGATCCGTTGTTTGTTTAATGAAAGACTTGCCAAAAAAGCCGATGTGACCAAAATCATTATCACGGCCATCATCGCCAACAACACAGCACCCTGTTGATTTTGTTTCACGCAGCTGGGGCTTTTCATGTTTACCCACCCTTTGGCTGCTGCGCACGATAAGTATTCATAATGTTTATCGCCTCTTGAACCGGAGCAGGTTGCGGTATTCCAGCTGGAGTATCCGTCGGTTTGGATTCAGGTTGAGGGTTCTTGCTCTTTTGAGTCGGTGATTGAGTAGGTGAAGAACCCGACTGCATCAAAGAACTCGATTGGGGTTTCGGTTGTCGTTCATGCAGCTCTTTCACAACCCCTTCATCCACAATCCACACCTGACCAGGTTTCATCGTGCGATACTTATCCTGATATTTAATTCGCACACTTCGGTCTGCCAATGGTCGCTCGCGTATTCCAAATCGTCCGTGCGACTTTTTCTTGTCACTCAGCTCACTTTCCCCGTTCACCCACACTTGAGTTTTCCCATCCCCACGAATGAGCAAACCGGATAAAACAAACTCTTCTTCTTGCGCTTCCACCATCTGCAGCTCTAGCGAATCTGCGTCAGCATCATGCTCACCACTGATCAGCGAGTCTCGATTTTTATCGAGCGCTTCACGCTGTTCCGGTGTGGTAAATACGCGACCAAAGGGGTAGTTGTCCGCCCGGCTATGGTGTGCGACTCCACCCCATAACATCATGCAAAGCAACACGTACAGGCTTAAGTCGACCGGAATTGAAATAAACCGGTTTACCCTCATAGATCACCTGATGTATCTTGCGTGATATCCTGCATGGTGTACCACTTTAAACTGCATTTTCCATTAACACCGCCAAAGCGACTTTCACCTTCTGACGCGCTAACAAGTTCGCATTCTTCCACGCTGAACACGCCATGTGCATATTGATGCATGTAAGTTAAAAGCCGATACCAGTCCCCTTCATGCAACATATCCAGACTTAAATCCATTTTAGTGGTTTTCAGTGGCAGCTGGTCACTGTAATACTGTTCGCTGGTGTCTATCGCCGGCTCTGCATTATGCAGAGTAAAATCGATACCTGGTACCCGATAAATTTCACTGACTTTCTTCAGTGTCTCAATCCATTGCAATCTAAAATTACTGCCTACGAGCCCACGACTTTCCAGCTGCTGGTATTGCGGATAGAACGCCTCATAGACCTCCATTTGATCCAGCGCATTTCTATTCTTATTTTTTTGCTGCTGTAACTGCGCCTGTGTTTGCAGGTACATGTTGGTTTTATCGTCATAAACGACATAGGCATAAACCAAAAAAATACTGGCCACAGCAAATGCGGTAAGACGCAAACTATGCGCTCGCCAATCAATTTGCTTGAGTACATCACTCATAATTGGCCACCTCTATCTCCTCATCGGGCTCGGAGGGTTTTAACAGCAAAAGAATTTGATAGGCACGTGCATCTTCGCTCTTGACTCGCAAAAAGAAATTAGCGCCTGTTTGATCGCGAAAACTGGAATTTATCCGTATATCCACAGGTGTTTTTTCTACAACCAACTTATCTACCTGATCCAGTGCTTGCAACTCAGCAATAAATTTCTCCATGATAGCGACTGTATTGCGATATCCTAGGGCTTCCCAGTCCATAATTCCAGACAATGTCACAACTGGAATCTGGTCATCCAGCTCCTGTTCATTGTATTCGTACTCCATGTACTCGGTGAGGTTCGGCGTTGTTTTTTTCCATACTTCGCGCCGCAAATCATCCAGATCGTTCCCGCGTAGCTTTTGCCAATTATAAGCCTGCAGCTGAATCATAGAATATTCAGGACGGGAAAAGACCCGGCTTAAATCCAGCATAAACCGCTCTGGGGACACTTGCGCCTCGTTGTATAAGCGCTTGGAAAAATTTACGGCACTTTGAATTAATTCAGCCGTATCAATTTGCTGTTCTTTGTCGGCGTAAACATCATTGTAATACTGTTCCAGCCGCAGCTTAGAACTGTTGGCTAATTTGGTATTTTCGTCAATTTCCAAACTATTAACTAAAAGCAGGCCAGCAATGGTAAATAGCAACACAGTCCCAAGCGTTGTCGTATAGTAAATGCTTTTATCAATTAAATGACGCACGTAAGATTGCGTCTTGTCCTTTGGCAAATAGTGGTCACTGCCTTTACGTTTAATAGAACACAGATACGCAAATAAAGTATCAGCCTCCACCTCCCAGTCACTCTCAATGCCGAAGGTTTTGAATACATCGTCAAGATTGAAGAAGTGGTAGTTCAATGAGCCTGTATCAACGAAACTCGCTACGGCTTCATCATACAAATCCTCCGGCATTAAACAGTAAATATCCAGGGTACTGCCGAATTGTATAAAGCGCTGATTACTTAAAAACCGGTATATCTGTTCAATACCTGCACTTAGGTAGGCCATGGCCGATCGTTGTCTTCGCACTTCACGCTCAATGCGAACCTGGCGCGACAGGATCAGTTTCCCTCCGCTAAAATAGCTTTCACGTAATGTACTGCGCATCTGACGCGAAACCAGAAGAACTCTCTGTGATTTTTCCGGCAGTTTTTTAAGTAAGTCTTCGCTGATAATGGGCAATGACCAGATGCCAGCCACTGGCACAAGGTGTTTTTCCAGAAGATCCAACCAGATTTCGACAGGCTCCGGGTTAGAGACCGACGTTAATAAAAATTCATCATCCCTTCGCCCTTCCGGGTCGCGCTTTATCCATTTAGTAAACACGTATTTATTGTCACGATAAAGCTTGGTAACACTTCGCTCCAATAAGACTTGCCGATCCTTGCCCAGTACATGCGGTATTTTATCCCGCTGAAATTCTTCCTCCAGTAACTCCAAAAGAATATTGGAAACCGTTGCTGGAGAGCTTTGAAGATATTCTTCGAAGTCTCGCATTCCTTCTTCAGTGCACTTAAACTCTGCACTATGAGCCAATCGTTTTTTATGCCAGTCAAATACTTTAATCTGATTGCTGGTAATAAAAAATACACGGTTACTCATGTCCCGATACTCCCAATGGTGTCCCATATCGGGCCGAGTACCGACATCATAATCCACCCCAGCAAAACGCCCATCACCACGGTAAGAATTGGTGTTATTGCCGGCTCTATTTTATCTATGGCTTCCTGTACCTCACGATTATAAAAGTAACTGACATTATATAAGGCTTCATCCAAGTTACCCGTGTTTTCTCCTACTTTTACCATGCGCACCACAAGGCGAGGAAAAATATGTGCGGACTCAAAACTTTCGCTCAAACTCGCCCCGTCACTGATACGCTGGCGAACATCCACCACGGCTTCTTCCAAAATTTTGTTGTCCATCAAATTTTTACAAATATCGAGCGAACGCAATACGGTGATACCGGATGAATACAATAGCGCCATGTAATTCATCAAGCGTGCAATTTTAATCTTAAAAATAATATTTCCCACAATTGGGACTTTGAGTTTCAACCGGTCAACAAAACGTCTGACATTGGGGCGTTTTTTTGCAAGATATTTCACAGTGATCAAACCTGCGATAGGCAAGCCAAAAATTAAATACCAGTAATTGGTGACAAAATTAGACACCGCAATCAGTACAACGGTGTGAAATGGAATTTCTCCACCCATTTCTGCAATAAAGGGAATAATTTTCGGGACTAAATACACCATTAAAAAAACGGTCACCGAAAGTACTACCACCCCCACAATTGCCGGATATATCAAAATTCGGACTGTGGCGGATACCAGCTCATCAATCCATTTCAAGGTATTCCCCATGTCATTTAGAATTTTGGGGAGTTCACCCGACTCCTCTCCTACCGCAATCAACGATATAAAGATCGAGTCGAAGTCATTTTCAAATTCGCGCAAGGCTTCAGAGAATTTTTTTCCACCTTCAATAGATTCAATAACACTTGCCAGAACATCTCGATAGTAACCTCCGTTCGCGCTATCTCTTAAATCCTTCAGACCATCCAATAGCGGTACTCCAGATTTTGTTAACTGCTCCAGCTGAAACACCAGATTAATTAAATCACTGCGTTCGAGTTTTCGTTTGGTAAGAAATTTCAGCTCCCGCTCTCTTACCTCGTTGTAACTGATAAGATCCTGCTGCTGTTTAACTATGCGCTGTTCCAGCTCCAGAATGTTGCTGGCATGCATCTGTCCTTTTAATACTTTTCCGTGCTGATCAATGGACTTGTATTTATATAAGCTCACGCATACCTTCCATTTCGCATCTACTGTAAGCGACTGGTCAAATCCACTACTCGACTGAGTTCTTCGAGTGTGGTTTCTCCGGCGAGTATTCGCCGGATTCCCTCATCGGCCATGGTGACGAAGCCGGAGCTGATAGCGTAGTCACGCATTTCCTTTGCCGTTGCGTTGTGCGCAACCAGTTCATCAAATTCGGTATCCACCTGCAACACTTCCATCACGCAGACTCGCCCCCTGAACCCGCTGTGGTTGCAGCTTTCGCAGCCAACGGCATCAAATAATTTTATTTGTTCAGACACCCCCAGAATAATCTGCTCAAAGTCCTCTGACATTCGCTCTGTCTTACACTTGGTACAAAGTTTCCGCACTAAGCGCTGGCCAATGACGCCGATAATGTTGCCGGCCATGATATTGGTTTTAATACCAATATCGATCAATCGCGGGAAGGCTCCCAGCGCAGAATTCGTATGCAGGGTGGTAAAAACCTGATGTCCTGTCATTGCCGCACGAAATGCCATTTCAGCAGTCGCCTCATCGCGAACCTCACCAACTAAAATAATGTCGGGGTCTTGTCGCATTAATGAGCGGATACCACTGGCAAAATCCATTTTGGCGACTTCGTTGATCGACGTCTGGCGGATTAAATCCATCGGATATTCCACAGGATCTTCCAACGTCATGATGTTCACTTCAATCGACTTACGAAAATTTAGCATGGAGTACAACGTTGTGGTCTTACCACTACCCGTTGGCCCGGTTACTAAAATAATGCCTTCGGGGCGACTCATTAATAATTTGAGTTTTTGAAAAGTGCTTTCGTGAATATCAAACTTTTCCAGCGGAACAATCCCTTTAGAGCGATCGAGTACCCGCAGTACGATATTTTCGCCATGTGTGGTGGGCTGAGAAGAAACACGAAAATCTACTGTGCGACTACCAACTCGCAACGAGATTCTGCCATCTTGCGGTGTACGGGTTTCGGCAATGTTCATGCCGGACATAACTTTGACTCGCACCGCTATCGCAGACCAGTAGTCTTTATGCAAACTACGCACTTGATGTAAAACACCGTCGATGCGATAACGTAAACGTAAAAATCCAGCCTCTGGTTCAAAGTGAACATCCGAGGCATCCCGTTTTACAGCATCCGCCAAAATAGCATCCACCAGCCGCACCAGAGGTTGACTGTATTCACCCCCTTGAGCATCCAGACCGCTGTAATCAATTTCTCCGGTTTCTATTTCTTTCAGAATGCCATTAACAGAAAGTTCATACCCATAAAACTGGTCAATCGCGTGATGAATCTCACCTTCACTCGAAAGTATCGGCTCAATATCTACCCCGGTAGGCAAGGTTGCGCGAATTCGCTCCTGCACCAGAACATCATAGATATCACTCATGGCCAGTTGAATAGTCTGATTCTCTCGATCAAAACTTACAGGCAATACATGGTGCCTCTGTGCCAGAGATTTGGGGATATACTCCAGGGCTTCCGGGTCCGGTACGGCGCTGGAAAGATCTATACTCTGCTGGCCCAACGCTTCACCGAGTATGTCGCGCATAACGGACTCGGTGACAAACCCCATATCGGTAAACACCTGACCGAGAGGCTTTTGCGTTTTGCGCTGCTCGGTGATCGCAATTTCCAACTGATCCTGAGTGATCAGTTGTTTATCAATAAGCTGGTCACCGAGCCGCTTGGGCTTACTCATCCAGCACCTCCAATTGAGAGATTCGATGATTCAATTGCGATATTTGACGGGAAGAAATATTAATGGTGGGTAGTTGCAGCGTTAGCCGATAAAAGCGAAGGGCTTGTTTATACTGCCGCAAATGATCCAATGCAATTGCCAGGTTGTAGGTATAGTCTGCCCGCTCAGACTCGATGCTCCAGGCACTGAAAAATGCCTGTTGTGCTGCATCCCACTGTTTCTGCCGAGCAAATAAAGAGCCTTTTAAAAAGTATAAATGGGCGGCGTTGGGATTATCCGCCAGTAATTGATTGACCTTACTGAGGATATCCGGTGTGGCGCCCTCTACGGCCGCCAACGCCAACAATCCCGCATTGGCAATATCATCATCTGGCCGGCGATTCAGTTGCGCTTGATAGAATCCAATTGCCGCTTGGTAGCGCTGTTGGGCTACAGCAACGGCTGCAGACCCGAGTAACGCATCGCGATGATAGGGATCAGCAATCAAGGCGCGACGATAAAATTCGGCTGCACGAGCAAAATCTCCTTGCTGATAGGCTTGATAAGCCACTGCAATATTCTCACCTACAGGTTTGGATTTTAATTTACCTTTGGTGATGATGTTATGACTGGGCTCCACCACCGACTGGTGCTGAGAGGCTTCTTGTTTAACGTGTGGGACCAGACTGCTCCGAATCGGCCCACCATCATCCAAATCCTGACGGACGTCGGTTTTGCTTGGCGCAACAGCATCGTGAGACTGAATCGTTTCATTCGTAACACTCTGAGTAGACGCACTTGCTGCCGCGCCTTTAAGTCCAGATGGTGTATTTGCCAAATCTGCGGGCTGCTGAGTTACCACTCCCTCTGAAATTTCGGATTGTTCCGATAACGGTTCAGCTAGCAAGCTCTCCGAACCTGAAGCGTCCTCTTCGGCCTGCAACTCGTCCCCGTCATCCTCTGGGCTTGCCACATCCACATAAGACGTGGTTTGTGCGGGTATTAGCTGTTGAGACTGACTGTTAATATAAAAAAAGTAACTCGCTACAACTAACGCGGCAACAATGATGACCACGACATAGAGAATTAAAAATCGAAATTTTCGTTTCTTCGCATCTTCTCTATTTTTATCCAACAATCGCTGAAAAGACACCCGTCGCTGGTCCTGTGCGGTTTCCTGCGGATTTTCGATCTGGTTCACCAGATCATCATCAATCGCAACATTACTTAACAGTTCTTTTAAATCCGCATCACTCATTGGCGCTGGTGTACTTTGCGGTTGCGCGTTGACAGCAGAAGAATTTTCTTCGATTAAGGTGTCGGTTTTGTCTTCAATTTCTGCGCTTTGCGTATCAGAAGCGTCGGGGGCTTGCGCAAGGTCATCGGGTTCGTCGTGAGAAGCATGCGCCGGCAACTCAGCGTTGCTTTCAGTTTGTTGTGGATTTAGTACATCATCATCCAGCTCCACAATCATTTCTATTTCTGTATCGTGCGACGAATTCTCGGGTATCGCCGCCTCATTGGCATCCTCATTAACTGAGCTATTTGAATCATTTACTTCGACATTCTTCACTGCCGCATCAGCGATAAATTCATGATCATCACTGTAAAACGTACTTTCTACCGCTTCCGACTCCTGCTGAGAATAATGTTCGCGTTGTTCATCCTGAGTTTGCGAAGACTGACTGGCTTGCGGCTCACTTTGATCACTATCGTGAGCAGACTCATTCGATTCAGTTGAAGTATCTACCAGCTCCAGCTTAGTTAACGCAGCAGATTCGGTTGCAGCTGTTTTTGGCGTTTCATGATCATCCGTGTGCATTGGATTGGCAACGGTTTGCTCCGAAGTATTTTTCCCCTCCCCCACAGAAGAGGTCAAACCTTCGCGTTTTTGCTTTTCCAGTGCCGCTTTTTTTAAGGCGTCAAGTAATACACTCATACTACGTCTCCGCTACTACCTTTGCGGAAGGTATCGTTGGTATTCGCTTAAATCTGTATCAATACTTGCGTGGTTGATTACTACAGGACGAATAAAAATGACCAGTTCGGTTTTATCTACCGTTTCATCATCGTATCGAAACAAAGGCCCAACAAACGGGATACGCCCTAATACAGGCACGCCACGTTTGGACTTGTTGATTTCATCCTGCATCAGCCCACCCATTACCGCGATATCCCCACTACTGACTTTCAAAACTGACTCGACTTCACGCACTTGGATAACGGGAATTTCGCTGATCACACCCGCATCAGCCAGCGCAGGATTCGGGTCTCTGGCCTGCCCGATGACACGAGAAATCGTAGGGCGCACATTCAAAGTGACGGAATTACTTTCATTGATAAACGGAGTTACGCTCATGACAAAGCCAACCGGTACAGTATTGACTTCTGTTTCATAGGTAATAAATCCGATACCTGTGGACCCATTGGGTAAAGTGGTTGTTTCAATGTTCACTTCAATATTGAAATACACAATATTGTCGACAACTTTTAGCAACGCGGTTTGATTATTTAATGCCATGACCTTCGGGCTGGACATAATACTCACATCACCAAAGGTTTCTAATGCACTCAAGGTCCCCTGCAACGTATCGCCATTATCATTTTTGCTGTACTGCATGGTAAAAGTGGGGCGATCGAACAAGTTGATATCAGTGAGGGTTTGCCCGACCAGAGTTGTGCTGGTCAAGTTGTTTTCGACTAACTGCCAGTCAATACCTGCCTGATAAGAATCACTTAATTTGACTTCAGCAATTGTGGCTTCAATGAGCACCTGGCGACGAGTGCTAAATTGAATTTCATTTAGAAACTTCTCAATTTCCAAATGCTGTTTACGAGTAGCCCGAACATTTAAAATGCCACTTTCTTTATTGACAATAATATTTGGATTGCCAATATCCGAATCCGTGGCTGTCGCAGCCGGTTCCGCCTGACTTTCAGATTCTTCACCCTCTTCATCGGTCACAGTAATAACTTCAGGTTCGACATAAATTATCCCTTCTATGTTGCGAGACAACGAATCCCAGAAGGCATTTTCGGCTTTATTGGTTACTTCGGTGGAAGAATTATTTGAACCACCGCCCGCACTGGAACTACCTGCGCCTTGACCTGTTGCACTAATCTGTGTGGACACCTGAGAACTGCTGACGCTGCTGCGTGACATATTGATATAGTCAACGCGATAGTTTTTTAAATAGGGCTTGTCTTTTTTTATACGCAGTACATCATTTTTAATTTCGTAGGTCAGATCCGTTGTTTCAACAATTCGCTCCAACAAAGCGCTTAAGGGCTGGTCAATGGCATTAAGCGTTACTCGCCCATCCACATCTTCATCGATATCCAGGTTTAAATTAGCATCTCGCGCAATCGAGAATAGCAATTCCTTTACCGACACATTCGTCACTATAACCGTGTGTGTTGGTTCATGCTGCTTGGGTTTAGGCAACGGAACGGTAGGAGAAACACTAACGGGCTCAGGAATACTGTCTGTACCAGCCACGCCGGCATGACGGTTCTGCTGGATATGGCCCTGCGATGGTTCCACTTTGGATTTAGGGGCAATGCTGTTACACGCTGCTAAAGGAAAAATAAAAGCCGCAACAAAAAGTACACAACGAGCTTTGTTGTAAACTGATAACTTCACTAGCACCTCATGCAATCGAAGATTGTAAAACGTGATAAAACACTGGTGACATCGTAAGCCCAGCCATTACCAATAAATGTAGACCAGTGATAATGCTGAAACTGGCAACTAACGGCCACCATGACTTTTTCTTGTAAAATTCGCTGTCGAGCGCAGCATCCCGGACATCACTGGCAGAAATTTCATGCCGCTGCTGGGTAAAGGCAATGATCAACATTTTATCGGCAAGAATATTGACCCGCCGTATAAGTCCAGAAGAATATCGGCACACCAGTTTGGCGATTTTTTTGGAGAACACATCCGGACCTTTATAGCCAGCAGCTCGCATTCTGAAATTGAGATACTCATGAATAACATCAGGTGTGAACGGGGAGAGATTAACACTGTGTGTAATTCGCTCGCGCAATTGGCGAATATGCACCTGGCTGAGGTTGTCATCCAGCTCAGGCTGACCAAACAATACTATTTGCATCAGTTTATGCTGTTCAGTTTCAAGGTTGCTTAACAGGCGAATTTCTTCCAGTGTTTCCAAGGGCATACCCTGCGCCTCTTCCACCAGAACAACCACCTTTCGACCACGGTTGTACCGCTCAAGCAAAGCATTCTGTAAAATTCGCATTACTTCGAATTTTTCTGTATTTGCATCAAGCGTTATACCAAGCTCGTAAGCTATTGCCTGTAACGTCTGTTCCGGAGACAAATTTGGATGGGCCAGATAGACCCAGTCCACCTGCTCTTTCATGGTAATTGGCAACATTCTGCATAGCATGGTTTTCCCCGTGCCCACCTCGCCAACAACTTTTAAAATACCTTCGCCCTGCTCAATGGCATAGCAAAGTGTCTGCAGCACAGCCCCGCGATCGCACCCCTGATAAAAGAGTTGCGTATCAGGGGTTATACGAAAAGGTGATTTCGTTAAGCCAAAAAAATCCAAATACATAAATTTAACCAACATCCTCTATTCACCCGCCGTGATGTGAATAGGAATTAAATGTTTTACTCACCCAGTGAAAATTCGTGCTTGTTTATACCTGGCACTTTCACTTGATGTAGATATCTTTAGCCAGCAACTTGGTCGGAGAGTCAAAGCGTTCCACGGCCAGTCACGGGCGAATCTGAAAGATGCTTCACTTTCATTGAGTATAGCCACTAATCCGATTTCAGCTTTGGGCTAGACAAAAAAGGAATGACGCGCCGATTTTCGCGCAAAGAACGGCGTTTTTAGCGCCACAAACCGATATATTCTGTCAGTTTGATCCAACACATTTCACTTGAACAATAGCCCTGAGCATTCATACAAAGCTCGGATACCAGGGAGAGAAGACCTAACGGCGGGCGATTTTGAGGGGTTAATCGCGGTTTAATTGACGGTTTTTACCAGACTTTATGGCAAAGATATCAGCCCATTGGCTTGATCATAAGCTCTTGTTTTCTCAATTATTTCGTAAAAAATGATGAAAAATACATCAGAATTATCAGTCTAACTCGCTGTTCTGACACCTTCTTCCTCTTGACAACGTTGTCGGAGTGAAATTAAGGTTGGCTCAACGCGAACAATTACAGGTATCAAGAAGTCGTGTTTGTCGCGTATAAAAATTAGAAATAAAACACCGTCTGCAATGCGCTTGATACTTTAATACCCCACGAGCTTCACTTTCGCTCGAGGTTCGTCCGCAGGTCACAAGCCTGCAGGTCGAAGCTATATACCAGAAGCTTTTCACACGAAGCTTTCCACCACTCGTATCTCGCCATCCGTGCTGTCCTCCTCTTGGACGGATTAGTTGCAGCAAAGCTCACACATTTACGAGGCTAAGTTAATGAAAACTATAAGCAAAATAGTGGCATACGGCTGTGCGTGCGCAGCGTCCCTGTTACTTTTATCATCCCCCTCATTTGCTGCAATGAACTGCAGCAGCTTACCTGCCTGGAATGCTTCAACTGCCTACACAGGCGGGCAGCGCGTAAAACACAACGGCAGTGCATATGAAGCCGCTTGGTGGACACAAGGAAATGATCCCGCTTCTCATTCAGGCGAATGGCAAGAATGGAAATATTTAGACACCTGCAGTGGCGGAGGCGGCTCCAGCTCTTCATCCAGCTCCAGTAGCTCATCCAGCAGCGGCGGCGGAGCTATAGCAACGGTATACCAACACTGTAATTACACCGGATGGGCGGCCAGTCTCGATGCTGGCTCGTTCACGCTGGGTAACTTACAAGGCAGAGGCTTTGTGAATGATGATGCGTCCTCGATCAAAGTCGCAGCGGGATATGAAGCGGTCCTGTATCAACATGATAATTACGGTGGTTCATCTATCGTAGTGACCGGCGATGATAATTGCTTCGTCAATGAAAACTTTAATGATGTGGCTTCCTCCATCAAAATTCAGCGCATTGGTACTGGCTCGTCAAGCTCGTCTTCGAGCTCAAGTTCATCCAGCTCTTCTAGCTCCAGTACCGGCGGCGTAAGCGGCGGTAAAAATATTGGCTATTTCGCACAATGGGGTGTGTACGCACGTAACTATCACGTGAAAAATATCCATACCAGTGGCTCGGCCAGTAAGATCACCCATATTCTTTACGCTTTCGGCAACGTGACCAATGGCCAATGCCAAATCGGCGATTCTTATGCAGACTACGATAAATTTTACGATGCGGGTGCCAGCGTTGATGGTGTCGCAGATACTTGGGATTCCGGAGCTCTGCGCGGCAGCTTCAACCAGTTGCGTAAACTGAAACAAATGTATCCGCACATCAAAGTGATCTGGTCTTTCGGTGGCTGGACCTGGTCTGGTGGTTTTGGACAAGCCGCATCAAACGCAGCAGCCTTTGCAGACTCCTGTTATAACCTGGTTTACGATCCACGCTGGGCAGGTGTATTTGACGGCATTGATATTGACTGGGAATACCCCAACGCCTGTGGTTTAAGTTGTGACTCTTCCGGCTTTGGCTCTTATAAAACGTTAATGCAGGCATTACGCAATCGTTTTGGCAACAAACTGGTGACTTCGGCAATCACAGCTTCCGAGGCAAAAATCAATGCCGCCGATTATGCTGGTGCTGCGCCCTACGTTGACTGGTACATGCCGATGACTTACGACTTTTTCGGTGGCTGGGATGCTGCAGGCCCCACTGCACCTCACTCCCCGCTTTACAGTTACTCGGGAATTCCTATCCAGGGTTTCTACTCGGATAAAGCAGTACAAGTACTGAAAAGCAAAGGCATACCGTCCAGTAAAATTCTACTTGGAATCGGCTTTTACGGCCGTGGCTGGACCGGCGTTAGTCAATCAGCGCCTGGTGGCGGTGCATCAGGCCCTGCCACAGGTGTAGAGCCAGGTGTACAGGACTATAAAGTACTGAAAGGCCAGTGCCCCTCCAATGGCACCATCGCCGGAACCGCGTACGCTCACTGCGGGAATAACTGGTGGAGCTACGATACGCCCGCAACCATTAAAGGAAAAATGGATTATGTGAAAAGCCAAGGGCTTGGTGGTGCTTTCTTCTGGGAGTTTAGCGGCGATACAAGTAATGGCGAATTGGTCAATGCTATACGCAGCAATCTGTAAGCTGTCAGTTTTATAAGCCTTACCGACAAAAAAGCCCCGAGTGTAAGCTCGGGGCTTTTTTTTAGTTTATTCGGGGATTTTTTGAAACTCGCTAAGCTTTTTTGAAACTCGCTGTTTTTTGGAACCCGCTGAGCACCTTAGACTTACTAAGTGTTACTCCAATCGTTCAGTATTCACAAAATAATGCTATGACAGTGGAAAGCTCATTGTAAATTCCGTAAATAAACCTGCGACGCTTTTTATCGCTACGTTCCCCTGATGCTTTTCAACTGTCGATTTAATTACATCCAACCCTACCCCTCTGCCAGCGTGCTGAGTCAGTTCTTTTGCGGTTGAAAACCCGGGTTTAAATAGAGCATTCAGGGTCTGCGCGGAGGTCCATTTGGCAACCTCCGCTTTTTCAAAAAGAGGATTCTTTATAGCCGCTTGTTTAATGGCATTAACATTCAAACCGCGACCATCATCCCGAACACCAATTGAAATTTTGTTTTTACCATGCTGCACGCTGATATGCAGGCAACCATAGGCTGTTTTATTTTGTGTAAGGCGGGTTTGCTTGTCTTCAATCCCATGAATAACAGCATTGCGAGCAATCTGAGTTACGATGGTATTGACCACACGCCGCAAATGTAATGGGATAGAGGTATCCAAATAGCCATCATCGACAAGAATAACTTTTTTTCCACTGTCCTGCGCCAGACGTTCCACCAGATGCTTCAGGCGCCGCATCATACTGTCATCCGCTGTTTGATGGGCGCTATTCCAACCACCCTCAACAATTTTTTCGAAAATTTCTTTAATCTCTTTTACAGAAACAATAATTTCTTTAACCGAGGGGATTAAACTCACCAGATCTTTCTGTAAAAGTTCTTTTCGCTGATTAAAGGTGGATAACACATTTTCCAGGCGATGTGCCTGATCACTCACCGCGTTCAAATTCAAAATGGCCGCATCGCCTTTAATTTGGTGAACAATACAGTAAATATTTTCAATGCGCTGCCTGACCGGTTGAGCTTGAGCGGATTTGGATGATAGGTTTTCGATGATACTGCGCAGAGAAAAAGTCGTGGTTTCCAAAAACTCCTTGATCAAGTCACGCTCAAACTGCAGCAAACTCATCATGGTATTCACTTTCAACTCTGCTTTTTCAGTAGAACGACGGATCTGCTTGGAGATTCTGACTGATTTTGAAATATCCCGAATGACAATCTGCCAGCGGCCGGTTTGCTCATAGTGCCGACTTTTACTGAACTCACAACGGATATATTTTGTAACGCTGCGACCCTGCCCATTGGCAATACTCAGTTTGAGGCAATCGAAAGGGTTTTTATGAATCGTAGTCGATATGACATCACGACGAAGGATCAAGGTTTTAAGCACGGCAATTACATCGCGGTACTGTTCTTGCGCAAGATGAGGCCGCAGCACCGCGTGAAGTTTTTTCCCCTGGATATTGGTATCGCCCAGAATGGTCTCGATGAATTTATTATGGACTTTGGAAATAACCAGCTCACTGTCAATTTCCATCAATCCGATATGCATCTGGCGAACGTCTTTTTTATCGCGCCAGGGAAAGTGATGGGATACTATATCGGTTAACGTTACTATCGACATACCTCTTACCGAATTTTTAGCGTGCAATACACGCAGTAATGACAGAGATCTCCTTGCAAACTACCGTTTGCCAATCGGTCTGTTAATGTTGCACATGCAAAGGCCTACTCTAAATTTAGATTATTTTCAGCCGCTATAGCAAATAATAGCTGTGCAATTAAAATTTAGCTGCGCATAATCTCACGCAACACATCACACTTTCATTATTTAGCCGCAATTATTTGAACCCTGTAGCGCTATGTATACAGCAAACGTGAAACGGTTCACAGGGTGTAGTCTTGGTTATTTTAAGAGGGGATGACCTGCGGGCAATTGTCGGGATATCCACAACGCCAACTTGTGCGCCATATTCGGGTGGGAGATCTGATCTTTGGCAAGAGGCTGGATAAGCTTATCTTCCACTAACACGCGGTAGATAAACTCGACTTTTAATTTGTGCGAATCCTGATTTTCGATCGCCCCATAAGCTCTTTTCGCTGCATAGACCGCACCGACGCGAAGAGCTTCTTTAACCAACTCAGTTTCATTCTTCAATTTATTCATCGTCACTCTCCTATTATCAGCAGCAATTCGAGTATCAGCAGCAATTCGAGCGCCCAATGCATATCGTTCAGGGCATTAGCCTTTTATAGCACAGCGAATAAATAACGCATAGCACAAGGCTTTTTCTATAGGGTGCTTTGTATCAATTAAACATTGATCCAGATCTGATTTGCATTGAAAGGTACTGGATTGGTACTTTGTATTTTCTTTGCCCGGAGATGTTTTGTTGGATTTTCCCGCGGACAAATTACCGAGCTTAGTCGTAGCACCAGACAAATTTATTTCTGTACCGGCTTCACCGCGCTTGGCAACATTTGCAGGGCGAGTTTTTTTAACCGCCTTCTCTCCCACAAAGTCTTGCGCTTTTTCCTTCTCTTCTGTCCCGCCCTGCGACAGTTTTGCAACCGATGCGAGCATTTTAGAGTCCGCGATTCTACGGAGTTTATAAGCCAGCATTTTGTCGCTGATAGAGTCTAACTCCTGCTGTAAATCCTGGAGTCGATCTTCCATTTTTAACGCCGTCTTGGGCAGCTGGGCTTCGTCATCTTTCAACTTTTTTTTCAATTGTTCAATCGCCTTCGCGGAATCCACTAGCGATCGATCAATTTTTTTATTGGTTTTATTATCCATTTTGTCTGCTTTGTTTAATTGATTCGTAGGTGGCGACAGCAAGAATAATGGCTCCGCCAACAAAGATCATAAGTCCAGGTATTTCACCCAGGACCAGCCAGGCTAATACACTGCCAACAAGCGGCAGAGTACAACTGATCATGGCGACCGATTTAGCGTGTAGATGTTTCAAACTAACGGCCAACAGAGTATGCGCGGCTGCCGTAGAAAAAATGCCTAGCGCAATCAACAGCCCCCAACTTTTCGCTTCCATATCTTGCACCAATGAGATGTCAATCAACGGAATAAACATAATGGAAATGGCCAGCACCTGGTGCCCCATCAACGATATCGAATCAATGTCATGGAAGCAATATTTCTGTACAGTATTACGAGTGGCGAATAAAAAAGCTGACACTACACCCCAGAGCGCGCCATGCAGAACATCGTCATGAGCGGCGTTAAACAAGCCCTCACTTGCCATAACGCCTACGCCAACAAACACCAATAATGCTGCGGCAAGATCAACGAGCTTTGGCCATTGTTTGTGAAAGAAAGGTTCGAGTACCACGGTAATAACCGGATAACAAAACAAGGACAACATACCGACCGCAACGCTGGAAACCTGCATGGCATGGAAATACGTTATCCAATGCAGGCCTAACAGAAGCCCCAACAAATACACCCCGATGCCCGCCTTTACCGACGGTAACTGCAATCGTTTTCGCTGCCACAACAAAATGGCAAACAAACTTACACACGCCACTACACTGCGCATTTGCGACATGGAGCTGGCATCAAGCGGTATTAATTTGGCGAATAACCCATTCAGTGCGAGCAGTAACACAGAACCGTATAACGCCAATAAGCCATTTTGCTTGTTCGACATACTACAGGGGCTTACTTGGAATTGTTGACAGGAAAATGGTTTCTATTATGTTGGATTGAATGCCGGAGCCATTTCATAACACCAGCATTCAATCCACAAAACGAAAAATATTATTGCAATTGCTCAAGCCAGGCGGCAGCACCCAGAAAAGCAATTTGATCATAGCCGATCATATTCACAGGGACATCTTCCACATAAGCGCTCATGATACCCTTACTGGAAAACTTTTCAGCGAAAGAACTGTTGCGAAGAAAATCAACAAAGCGAGGTAAAATGCCGCCAGCTAGATAAACCCCACCTTTAGCACCGTAGGTCAATACAAGATTACCCGATACTGATCCCAAAAACCCACAAAATGTTTCCAGTGTGGTATGACAAGTGCTATCACTGTTATCCAGTGCTGTATCCGTAATATCTTTTGGACTCAGCGCCTTGGCAGCTTCACCTTTTACATCACTGATCGCGTTATATAAATTCACAAGACCGGGGCCAGAAATAAACGACTCAGCAGAAACATGCCCCAGACGTTTTATTGCAGCAGCAATAACTTCACACTCAAACTCACTGGAAGGCGGAATGTTCACATGGCCACCTTCACTCGGAACAGGTATCCACTGGCCTTTTCCATACACCAGTCCTGCTACCCCCAAACCTGTACCAGGGCCAATAATTGCTTTATTTGCATTGGCAATCTCTTCACCCTTTTTAATGGAAACCAGATCGTTAGAACTCAATTTACTGGTCGCAATTGCTACTGCAGCGAAATCATTAATTGCATCAAACGCGGCAAAGTTAAACTCCGCTTGAATTTGTTTTTTGGAAAAAGACCAATTTAAATTCGTCATTTTAACCTGATCACCACCTATCGGTCCGGCGATGGCTACACATGCCGCACGGGGTTTAACACCCTCGAGTGATTCAATATACGCCTGCATCGCGGCGGAAAATGTTGGATAATCGGCACCGCTTAAAATATTAATATGCTCAATGGAATACTGACCGCTGTTTTTACCCGTGACTAAGGCAAAGCGCGCATTTGTACCACCGATATCAGCTACGATATAAGGGAACATCTACAACCTCTCACTTAATGTTTTTTTAAATTTCTTTTTATAATATCGAGTCTTTTCACCAGAGGTGTATCCCTCCAATGAAGCGTCTCACCAACATACCGACTCGAATCGGTTTTCATTTGCTGTTATCTGCTTTTCCTTTGCGCTCTATAGCTGGATAAGTTTTAGACTCACCTGCAGCATATGAGATTTTCAAATAGCTTCATTACGGAAATCAGCGAAGGAATTTTGCAATTCTCGCAAACCAACGCTCACCAGAAAATCGCCGTAAAAATATCACAATATGTGAAAATCCATTGCCGGGTTTCGCGGTAGATCCACCGTTCAGCACTTGACATACCCGCCTTACATGCTCGCCTAGCCCGCGAAAACCGTGTACATTGTGACCTTGTGAACAAATAATTTCCACTACAAATATTGCGAAGAAACGATTCATATGTCCCGCCACATTGTTATTGTTGAAGACGAAGAAGCTATTGCCCAAAACTATTGTGACGCATTACGCCGACAAGGTTATAAAGTCACCCACTATCGCTCTCGCCGTGAAGCCAGTGAGGCTTTTGCCAATCGTTTACCCGATCTGGCCATTATTGATGTAGGCCTGGGGGATGAGATAGAAGGCGGATTTGAATTGTGCCGCGATTTGCGTGCCCGCTCCCCCGAACTTCCAATTATTTTTCTCACTGCCCGCGACAGTGAATTCGATGTGGTTTCAGGCTTGCGATTAGGTGCTGACGATTACTTAACCAAAGACATCAGCCAAGTGCATATGATGGCAAGAATTACCGCGCTTTTTCGCAGGGTAGATAACTCACAGAAACCCTCGAACAAAGAAACCGAGATCGTACGTGGCAATTTACGAATCAATATGGATCGAATGACCGCACACTGGAACGATAAACTTGTCGATCTCACCGTCACCGAACTCTGGATTGTTCATTCGCTGGCACTTAATCCCGGACATGTTAAAAACCGACAGCAACTGATGGATGCCGCAAATGTTGTGCTTGATGACAACACTATTACTTCCCATATCAAGCGAGTTCGTAAGAAATTTAAAGAGCACGACGAAAGTTTCGACTGCATTCAAACAGCCTATGGTATGGGCTATCGCTGGCTGACGGAAACGAAATAACTTTCAGGGCAAGCCATGCGCTTACGCAAGCAACTGTTTTTCCTCAGCCTGATTACCCTCAGCCTTCCCTGGGTGGGCGTTCAATATGTGCAGGAAATGTATACCGCGTTACGTCACGGTCAAAGTGAAGCGCTTACGGCAACGGCTCGCGCAGTCGCCGCCCGCATTGGTAGCGACCCGCTGTTATCCAAAGAGCTACATCGTTTTACCAGCACCGGCAGCAACAGCGTTTATTACGCCCATGAGTTGCAGTCCCCTTTAATTATCGACGGCTACAGCGACGATTGGAATGCCCGAAACTTTACTTTAAACACCGGCAACTCAACAGCAAATGCCAATTCTGGCTTTTCCTATGCTATAGCAAGAACTCAAACCACACTGTTTGCTTTCGTCAAAGTGAACAAGTTTCCCATCAAATATTTCAACCCTGCGCGCCCCAATGCAGCAAACCTTGACTTCATCCGACTGGATTTAAGTCAGGGAACTGCCGTCGCACTCTATGCAAGCGCCCCCGGGCAACTTTACGCAACGGCAATGGATGAAGACGGCTCACTTGAAAGTAAAAATGTCATCCACGCGATAAAGGGGATCTGGCTCGAACAGCAGGACGGTTACCAGATTGAATTCCATGTACCGCTGGACTGGGTGCAAGAAGGCATTCAATTACAACGCATAGATGCTGGCACTCTCACCGACGCCCCGGTAAGGCTATCGCCACTGGTGTCTGTTTCCGAAGCTCTTTCCGACGAGCTGGCAGTTTTTGCCTCCTCTCAAATTCGGCTCTTATTAAGCTCAGACCAGCAATTATTAGTTGGTACGGCCGGAGATATCAGTGCCAGGCCATCCGCGGACAAACAGCACGGCCTGCTGGAATGGGTATATCGCCTCTTACTTAGCGACCAGAGTGACGGTCTACTGGACACCCCACAAATTACAGGCGAATTTCAAACCGCAGACGTACAGCAGGCACTGCGCGGACAATCCGCAAGCGGCTGGTACCAAAATGGGCGCGACCGAATAGCCCGCGCCAGCTTCCCAGTGACGCAACATAACTCTTCAGTAGTGCTCGGTGCCGTCGTTGCCGAACAAAGCGCAGACACCCTCGCCGGCATCACCAACTCTGTATTTAGCCGTATTCTCGGTTATTCATTCGTCACCTCCTGCATCGCCGCTTTATGCCTCGTTATTTATGCCACCTGGCTCTCTTTCCGCATAAAACGTCTGAGTAAGGCTGCGGCGAACGCCATCAGCGATACGGGAAAAGTCACCGACAATTTTCCCGTATCCACCAGTGCCGACGAGATCGGCGAGCTCTCGCGCAGCTTTGCCCAGCTGTTATTGCGTTTAAAGGAGTACACCAATTACCTACGCACACTGTCGAGTAAACTTTCTCATGAGCTGCGAACTCCACTGGCCATTGTAAAAACCTCGCTGGACAACCTGGAACACGAAAAGCTCAGCAAACAGGCTAAAATTTACGCAGAACGAGCAAAAGAAGGCTCAACAAGGCTTTCAAACATTCTTAACTCCATGAGCGCGGCCAGCCGTGTTGAACAGGCCATTACCGCAGCAGAATTGGAAACGATTCCCTGTGACGAACTGATAACCAGCCTGAAAGATGCCTATGAAGACGTCTACCCTCATGTGCAATTCAGTTTGCGCTTACAACCACGCAAAGGCGGGATCAAGATGCTCGGCTCCGGGGAGCTGATCGTACAGCTTCTGGATAAACTGGTTGATAATGCGGCCGACTTTTGCCCGCCTGGCGGCGTGGTTGAGCTGGGCCTTTACCAGCACGACAATGACGTGGTGTTCACCGTTCACAACGAAGGGCCCCCTCTGCCAAAACACATGCAAAACCAGCTGTTCGACTCTATGGTGTCAGTAAGAGAGGATGCCTCTCCCGAGCAAAAAGGCCATCACTTGGGTTTGGGCTTATACATTGTGCGCCTGATTACCGATTTTCACCGGGGAGAAGTTCAAGGCTACAATGTCCCTGACAATAGCGGGGTTATTTTTGAAGTTCGCTTCCCTGCGGATGTATAAAATCCGATCAAGTTAGATCTTTTAAGCTGACAAAGGCTAAATTGCCACGAATTCATCGGATTTAGAGCAATGATTAAACTTGACATTAAAATGGAAACGCGGATAATACCGCGTCCTTAATCCACGCCTACGTGGATTTCATTTACAGAAGTTATTCAGAATTTAAAAATAGGAGCATAACGGTGGCAAACTCACCCCAAGCTAGAAAGCGCGCCCGTCAAAACGATAAGGCTCGCCTTCATAACGCTAGCCTGCGCTCCATGGTTCGCACATACCTTAAGAAAGTTGTTGCGGCGATTGAAGCAGGCGACGTCGAAGCAGCTAAAGCAGCATACAATTCAGCAGTTCCAGTGTTAGATCGCGTTGCAGATAAAGGCATCTTCCACAAGAACAAAGCAGCTCGCCATAAGAGCCGCCTGAATGCACAAATCAAAGCAATGGCCGCTTAATTCATTAAGCTCATGTCACTTGCAAAAAAACCGGCAATAGCCGGTTTTTTTATGCCTGGTCGCAAAGAGACAAACAACCACTGCCACCGCACACAACCCCGCACAAGGCAAACCCCTTAAAGGCTTAAACGTACAAGCCTAGATCCACCCTGCCCAGACAATGCGGCATCACTACTCAGCCAAAACCCCCTGCAATACCGAGATCAACCGCTCTGTCTGCTCCCGGGTTCCAAGCGTTACACGTAAGCCCATACGACCTTCGAAGTCTGCCTTTGGGCGCACCAGAATCCCAGCCGCCACCAGCGCCTGCTCAACCCTCTCAGGCGCCTGAGGAAACAGCCAGACAAAGTTTGCATGACTAGGCCAATACGATATCGCCTGCGCATCCAAAAACGCCTCAAACATCGGCTTAGACTCGCGCATCACCTCCGTAACATAACGCTCGGTGACTTCCGGCTCCGATAGCGCCGCGCCAGCCGCCACGACCGCCAACTGGTTAACATCATAAGGACCACGCACCGTCAGCAAGGCCTGAATATTTGCCTCAGAGGCCATTAGATACCCAAAACGCAACGAAGGCATCCCCCAGGTCTTTGAAAAGGTTCGCGTAATAAACAAATTCGGATGAGACACCAGACAATCAACGACCGTCTCCTGCGAATACTCAAAATAACACTCATCCACCAACACGGCAGCATGCTTCGCCGCCTCAGCAATGCGCAATATATTCTCACGACTGATAGCCACACCACTTGGGTTATTAGGATTGGCAATACAAATTATTTTGGTTCGATCAGAAATAACCGACAACACCCCCTCCACAGGAAAACCCGTTTCACGCGTATATTGCGGCTCGATAATTTTTGCATTCTCTACTTTTGCGCACTGGTGATACATCGCAAAGCTGGGCACAGGGATAATCACCTCATCACCCGCAGAGCAGGTTGCACGAAAAAGCAATTCAATACCCTGGTCGGACCCGTTAGTAATCATCAAGTGCGACGGCTCAACACCCACATATTCAGCCAGCCTGGGCACAATATCTCCATATGCAGGATACATTTGCATTCGCCCAGAACTAATATATTCAATTAGTGCGCGCTGCACATTTTCACTGACAGGTAAGGTTCGCTCATTAAAATCCAACAGAAGATACTGCTGAGGATCGCGCCCCTCCAACGGAGGAGTGTAGGCGCTCATAGCATAAAGATGGGATTTAAGTACAGACATGAAAACGCTCGCTGCGTTGATTTAATTAAGCCACTAAAATTTTTCGATCAATTCAGAGTTAACACAAAACCAGATTATCGCGATGAATCAGCTCGTCATAATCCTTATAACCCAACAACTTATCTATTTCCGTTGAAGCAGACCCCATAATTTTACGCGCATCGTCGCTATTGTAATTCACCAAACCTCGCGCAACCTCTCGTCCCTCTCCGTCACGACACACCACCATTTCACCGCGCGTGAAATATCCAACCACCGATTTAACTCCGACCGGCAGCAGACTTTTTCCTTTATCTCGCAACACCCGAACAGCGCCATCATCCAGAATAATCACACCGCGCGCCTGTAAGTTACTCGCCAGCCAACGCTTGCGGGCCGCAATCGGTTGCTGGTCAGCATACAACAGCGTTCCCTGCATCTCACCATCCGCCACTCGCGAGATCACATCAAAAATACGCCCGCCCACAATAATCGTGTTCGCACCTGAGCGCGCGGCCAAACGCGCAGCCTTAACTTTACTAATCATACCGCCACGGCCAAGCAATCCACCCGAGCCGGCCATCTCATCCAGAGTGGTATCCATGGCCGAACATTCGTGAATGATATTCGCCAGGGCATTTTTACGCGGATCACTGTCATACATTCCATTCTGATCCGTTAAGATGCAAAAGGTATCCGCTTCAATCAAATTGGCAACCAAAGCGCCCAAGGTATCATTGTCACCAAAACGAATCTCATCGGTAACCACCGTATCATTTTCATTAACAATGGGAATGACATTAAACCCCATCAATGTTTTTAATGTGGAGCGCGCATTAAGATAGCGTTGACGATTGGACAGGTCATCATGGTCCAACAACACCTGGGCAGTTTTTAAATTGTATTTTTGAAATTCCTGCTCATAGGTTTGAATCAAGATGGATTGCCCTACAGCGGCACAGGCTTGCTGCTCATGAATAGCCTTTGGCCGGGAAGAAAAACCCAATCGCGTCATTCCTGCCGCAACCGCCCCAGAGGACACCAAGACAACCTCATAACCGCGCTTCACCAGGGAAGCAATTTGCTTCACCCAGACTTCCATAGATGGCGTGTCGAGTCCACGCCCATCATCCGTCAGCAGGGCGCTGCCTATTTTTATCACCCAGCGTCGACTCTGCTTGATTTGTTGCCGTCTACTCATAGTGGTCCACAACTTTTGTCATTTTGTTATTTTTGCTTCCAGCGCTCCCAACAAACAATAAACGCTCAAAGCGGATGTGAAAAATATATAAACTTACTTCACCAATGTAAACGCCGAATAATAACGCAAACCCAAAGACAGCCCTTAAAGCTCGCTATTTAATATAGCGCTTAGCGGACATACTCCACTTCAACCTCATCGTCGTCATCATCGTCATCTTCGTCGTCACCATCTCCAGCACGACTGGCTTTACGCTTGCGCTGCAGCGCCTCAATCTTCTCGCGAGCCTGCGCCTGCATATCCAATTGCGCCTGCAGCTCCTGCTCAGCCACTTCAGGGTCCTGCTTTTCAAGCTCCCAACGCTGCTCAAGATAATCCAACAACACAGCGCACAATTGATCCGTCCCCTGCTTACTGATTGCCGACACCACATACACGGGCCCGGTCCATTGCAGTGCATCTACAATCTCCTGCTTGCGCAAGGCCAACTCTTCCTCACTCAATAAGTCGGTTTTATTTAACACCAGCCAACGCTCTCGATGCGTCAATGCATCGCTGAAGTTTTCTAATTCCTTAACAATGGATACAGCATGCTCAGCCGGACTTCCGCCATCTGCCGGACACACATCCACTAAATGCAACAACACACGGCAGCGCGTCAAATGCTTTAGAAAACGCACTCCCAATCCAGCTCCCTCAGATGCCCCCTCAATCAAACCAGGAATATCAGCCACAACAAAACTGCGGTGCTCCTGCACCTTCACCACACCGAGACTCGGCACCAGGGTCGTAAAAGGGTAATCAGCAACTTTGGGCTGAGCGGCCGAAACCGCACGAATGAAGGTCGATTTACCCGCATTAGGCAAACCCAACATACCAACATCCGCCAACACCTTCATTTCAAATTTAATATTCTTAAACTCACCTTCAGAACCAGGTGAAGTCTGGCGCGGCGCACGATTCACACTGGATTTATATCGCGTATTCCCCAAACCATGATAACCACCCTGAGCCACCAGAATTCGGTCTTTATTTTTAGTCAAATCACCAATGGTTTCTTCGCTATCCACATCAATGATCGTCGTCCCTACGGGCACCTTCAACACCAGGTCTTCACCTTTGGCACCCGTACAGTTTCGCCCGCGCCCCGGCTGGCCGTTTTGCGCACGAAAGCTGCGCTGATAACGATAGTCAATCAAGGTATTCAGATTTTCATCCGCCTCAATATACACACTGCCGCCATCACCACCATCGCCACCATCCGGGCCACCTTTTTCAATAAACTTTTCGCGCCGAAAGCTCAGACACCCGCTTCCTCCTTTACCGGCCTGTACAGATATCGGAGCTTCGTCTACAAATTTCATGATCTTTATCCAAATAAAATGTCGTATTTTTACAAACCGTATAAACAAAAAGCCCCGCTACCGAAGTAGCAGGGCTTTCTTGTTCTGCTGTTAGCTGTGAGCGCCTAACTTATACTACGCTTACATACTTACGGTTTTTATCACCTTTAACTTCGAACTTCACAGCACCCGCTACTTTAGCAAACAAGGTATGGTCTTTACCCATACCAACACCCGGGCCAGCGTGAAATTTAGTACCGCGTTGACGAACCAAAATGTTTCCTGCTAAAACTTCTTGACCACCAAAACGCTTAACACCAAGCCGATTACTTTCACTGTCGCGACCGTTACTGGTACTACCACCTGCTTTTTTATGAGCCATGAGACTATCCTCTAAATTCGTTAATTTCTCTGTTCACTTTATAAAAGAACAGAACCTAAAGAAGAAGTAAGTCGGAATCGCTTACCTTCTCTTTCGACCAGTAAGTCTTAGCCAGTAATACCGGTGATTTTAACTTCGGTATACCACTGACGATGGCCTTGACGCTTCATAGAATGCTTACGACGACGGAATTTGATAATTGTCACCTTGTCTGCACGACCGTGGCTAACAACTTCCGCCGTTACTTTAGCGCCCTCAACAACAGGAGTACCGATTTTAACGTCGGACCCTGTACCAACCAGTAAAACCTGATCAAAATCAACGGAATCGCCAGTTGCTACTTCAATTTTTTCTAAACGAAGGACTTCACCTTCTTCTACACGGTGCTGTTTACCACCGGCTGCAATAACTGCGTACATTTTTGGATGCTCCAAATGTAGGTTTGGACGATACGAAGCAGCCTCTCACCCCCATCACTACCTGAGGTTTCGAGCGCTTTCCTCTTGCCGCCGGATCATCCCGGTCGCCAGACAAAGCTTGCATCGTGCGTAAAATCGCTAAATTCGCTCATATAAACGCGCTGAAAGAGACCAAAATGCTCTCAAAACCCGTCAACACAATAAACCTAGCCTATAAGGGGCGCGAATTCTAATCGAATCACCCCCCATTTACAAGCCTAATAATTCATCAAAAATACCGTTCTCAGGCTCCATGAAAATTAATGGTCGCCTAACGCCTATAGAAACATATAAAATGCTGCACTTGGCGCTCAATTTTAAGCCAAAACCGCGTAACGCCCTAGGTAAACCCCTAACGCAACGCGCACATTATATAGCGCTGGCCGCATCGTGCTTGACACACGCCAGGCTGGCTCATAGCATTCCCGCGCAAAAATTTAGACCGATGGAGTACCGATGCTCTCCTTCCACCAGGTTGTAAAACAAGACTTTGAAGCAGTAAACCAGACGATTATCGATCAACTGCATTCCGATGTGGATTTAGTCGAAAACATTGGGCATTACATTGTCGATGCTGGCGGCAAACGCCTTCGCCCCCTGCTCGTGCTACTAATGGCGAAATCTTTTGGCTATCAAGGTCATCAGCATATCGACCTGGCAGCGATAATCGAGTTTATTCACACAGCGACGTTATTGCATGACGACGTCGTCGATATTTCGTCGCTGCGCCGCGGACGCGCTACCGCCAACGCAAAATGGGGCAACGCCCCCAGCGTACTGGTTGGTGACTTTCTCTATTCGCGCGCATTTCAAATGATGGTGGCCATCCAAAGCATGGATATTATGGCAATTTTATCGGACACCACCAATGTCATTTCAGAAGGCGAAGTCCAACAGTTAGTCAACGCCAAAAACCCAGAGGTGGACGAACAAAACTATCTGGGTGTCATCCACAAGAAAACGGCGGCACTGTTTGAAGCCGCCTGTGAAACCGGTGCTGTTATCGCCGGCGCCAGCGTGGAACAACGCGCGCAGGCAAAGCAGTACGGCTATCATATTGGAATGGCCTTTCAACTTATCGACGACGCATTGGACTATCATGGCAGCGCCGAAGAACTGGGGAAAAATGTCGGTGATGATCTGGCGGAAGGCAAGCCAACACTGCCTTTGATTTTTGCCATTTCGAACGCCAACAAAGATGATGCCAACATTATCAAGCAGGCGATTGCTGAAGGCGGATTGGATAAACTCGATCAAATCGTCTCAATCGTAAATAACAGCGGAGCCTTGGAATATGTCAATGCCAAGGCCATTGAGCAGGCAAACCTGGCAAAAGAAGTACTGGCAGATTTACCTTCATCAGAATTTAAAACTGCGATGATCGAGCTTGCAGATTTCTCTGTACAACGCTCGTTTTAATAAAAAATAAATAAGTACACAATATAAAAAGTAACATTCATTAAACAGAATACTGGGTCGAAGTGAAATCAACGAAGCGTAAATTCACGCAACCAAACGAAATGCAACGAAAGAGTTAATTATGAGTAAACAAACACTTGCCGATTTATATGCAAACTGGTCTCAACTAGAAGAACAAAAAGACAAGTGGCAAACCCTTAGCTTACAAAAGCTTTTTCAGGATGATCCGAACCGCGCCTCGCGTTACAGCGTTGCAGCAGCAGGCTTAGAACTGGACTACTCAAAAAACCATGTTGACGAAGAAGCCCTGAATTTACTTTTAGGTATTGCAGAGCAGGCAGATTTGGCGGGCGCAATTAAGCGCCTGTTGCGCGGCGACCATGTCAACAACACAGAAGACCGCCCAGCCCTTCATAGCGCACTGCGCTATCAAGGCGAAGCTAAAACCGACGAACAAAAAGCTGTTAAAGAAACCCTGCAAAAAATGGAAAAACTGGTCAATGATGTTTTTTCAGGTGTCTGGACAGGCTTCAGTGGCAAAAAAATTACTGACGTAATCAACATCGGTATCGGCGGTTCGGACCTCGGCCCACGCATGGTGACTAAAGCTTTAACGCCGTACCATACCGGCGATGTAAAAGTACATTTCGTTGCGAATATCGACGGAGCGGAAATTGACGATCTGCTCAAAGCATTAAACCCGGAAACCAGCCTGTTTTTAATCGCATCTAAATCATTTTCCACTCTGGAAACCCTGCAAAACTCTTTAACCGCTCGCCAGTGGATGCTGGACAACGGCTGCTCTGTCGAAGGTCTCGCACAGCACTTCGTTGCCATTTCATCAAAAATAGACAAAGCTGTTGAGTTTGGCATCGGCGCCGAAAATATTTACCCCATTTGGGATTGGGTTGGCGGCCGCTACTCATTGTGGTCAGCTATCGGACTTCCGATTGCGTTTGCAATAGGCATGGAGAACTTTTATAAGCTACGTACAGGCGCTGCAGCGATGGATGAGCATTACGCTAACGCACCGCTGGAAAGAAACATTCCTGTACTAATGGGATTATTAATGTTCTGGTACAGCAATGTATTGGATAGTCACACACAAGCCATCTTGCCGTATGCCTATCACTTACAACTACTACCGGCGTACCTCCAGCAACTGGAAATGGAAAGTAACGGCAAACAGGTCTCGCGTGAAGGCAAAGAGTTGAATTATCAAACCGGCTCGATCGTTTGGGGCACCGAAGGCACAAACGGTCAACATTCATTCCACCAATTACTGCATCAAGGCAAAATCATTCAGCCAATTGATTTTATTGCCACATTAAGCGCACACCACTCTCTCGATCATCAGCACAAATTTTTATTTGCCAACTGTGTTGCTCAAAGTCAAGCGTTGATGACGGGGCGAGATCTGGAAACCTCTATTGCAGAATTGCGCGCGCAGGGTTTGAGCGATGATGAAATTCACTTTATTGCACCGCATAAAGTGCATCCAGGCAATCGCCCCAGCTCAACCATTTTCATGGAATCGCTAACGCCAGAAACTCTGGGCGCACTCATTGCCGCGTATGAACATAAAGTTTATACGCTCGGCGTGTTATGGGATATCAACTCATTTGATCAATGGGGTGTTGAACTGGGCAAATTGCTTGGAACTCATGTCGCCACTGCGATTGACACTACCGACATTCCAGCGGACTGGGACTCTTCCACGCAAATGTTAATACGTCGCTTTACTGAAAAAAATCAAAACCTGTAAAGGTCTCGACATCCTCCGGGCCTGCTATCGCAGGTCCGATTTATACGCGCTGTTCAGAAGTTTAAACACATCACAAACCCGCATGTTGATTACTGGTTAAATACCGCATTTTTCCAGCATCCAATCATCTTCAGGATCTCATGTAATGAAAATAATAAAAGCGACGAATCACTATGTCGCCAAGCTCGGTCAGCTAGTGCCCGACTGGATAATTGCACTCGCGCTTCGCGTGTCTTTATTTTACGTTTTTTGGAATTCAGCCCAGCATAAAATTTATGGGCTTACCGTATTGGGCCAGCACCTCGCCTTTTGGAATGTCACGGACTCCACGCTGATGCTATTCGAATTTCAATACAAAATTCCGTTGCTCCCACCAACAGTCGCAGCTTATATGGCCACGCTGGCAGAATTCTTTTTTTCTATTGGTCTGCTACTCGGGTTGTTTACACGGCTGAGCGCTATTGGATTGCTAATTTTATTGCTGGTGATTCAGATATTCGTTGATCCAGGATACTGGCCAACACTTTTACTTTGGGCGGGTGGACTACTGTATTTACTTCGCCATGGGGCTGCGGTGGTATCAGTGGATCATTTAGTCGGAAACCGGTAGCAACACAATCCAGGAAAAATGGAAGCCTAAGTTAATTCGCGACCAACTTTATTTGTAAAAGGAAAAAGCTGGTAGCAAATTAACTTGGTTTGCTGGAAACATTTCAGCATTAACTTCAGTCATGCGTATCACGCAACATCAAAATCTTTCACCATTTGCAGCAGTTGTTCCGTCTTCTGCTGCATCAGAGATACATCTCCACGCGATTCAACATTCAACCGCAATACTGGCTCCGTGCTGGACATACGAATATTTAATCGCCACTCGGCAAAAGCCATAGACAATCCATCTACCGTTTCTATCTCCAGGGATTCCGGTTCAAAATGCTCACGTATTCGCTGGAGAATTAACTTAGGATCTTTGACAGTGTTATTAATTTCACCACTACAAGGAAACTTAGCCACTCGGTCTGCAACCATTGAGGATAAACGCTGCCCCAGCAACGATATCAGTTCAGCCACCAACAACCAGGGAATATTGCCGTTATCGCAATATGCAAAGTCACGGAAATAGTGGTGTGCGCTCATCTCACCGCCATAAATTGCATCTACATCGCGCATGGTGGCTTTGATAAATGCATGCCCCGTTTTACTTTGTACCGGTTTTCCGCCCGCGGTGTTCACCTCGTCAATTGTATTCCAGGTTAAACGCGGATCATGAACGATGGTCGCTCCGGGAGATTTCTGTAAAAATGATTTCGCCAGCAGTCCTACCAGGTAATACCCTTCGATAAAAGCTCCAGTTTCATCAAAGAAAAAGCACCGATCAAAATCCCCATCCCAGGCAATCCCGAAATCTGCACCATGCGCTTTCACTGCATCGATAGTGGCCTGACGGCGCTCAGGAAGCAAGGGGTTGGGAATTCCATTGGGAAAAGAACCGTCTGCTTCGTGGTGCACTTTGACGAATTTAAATGGTAAGTGCGGTTCGAGCGCATCAATCACGGCACCCGCCCCGCCATTTCCAGCGTTGCACACAATCTTTAAAGGTTTAAGCTTTTCCAGTTTGATGTAACCGAGCAAATGCTGAACATAATCACTTCGAAGTGCAATAGACTCAACCTGCCCCTTATTGGCAACCTCAGTAAACTCTCCCGACTCAGCCTTGGCCTTAATGTCCAGCAAACCATTATCACCTGAAATTGGCCGCGAACCTTCCCCGACCAGTTTCATACCGTTGTAATCCATTGGGTTGTGACTGGCTGTTACGCAGATACCACCATCCGCCTTCAAATGAAACGTGCCGAAGTAAACTTCTTCTGTCCCACACTCCCCAATAAACAAAACATCGGCACCAGCGTCCGTAATTCCCTGAATAAGAGAATCAGTCAAGGATTTACTGGTAAGTCGGATATCATGGCCGACGACAATGCTTTTTGCCTGTAAAAACTCTACATACGCTCGACCAACCCGGTAAGCCACATCTTCATTTAATTGTGATGGGACTTTCCCTCGAATGTCATACGCTTTAAAGCAGGTAATCTCCAAAAACGACATCAACTATTTTTCCCTGGGTATGGTTTAAGCGTTATAGATGTTTTCATATACGTAGTTTGTAGCATCCACAAAGCCTGACACACTACCGCAATCAAATCGCTTGCCTTTAAATTTATACGCAAGTACACAGCCGTCTTTCGCCTGAGTCATTAACGCATCAGTCAGCTGAACTTCGTCGTTCTTACCAGGAGGCGTATTTTCAATAATTTCAAATATGTCCGGCGTTAAAATATAACGGCCTATAATAGCGAGGTTACTCGGCGCATCTTTCGCTTCAGGTTTTTCAACCATGTTGTTCACCTGGTAAATTCCATCTTTGATTTGCTCGCCATCGATAACACCAAATTTATGGATATCTTCCTGCGCAACTTCCTGAACAGCCACAATGCTACAGCGAAACTGTTTATACAGTTTAACCATTTGCGACAGCACACCTTCTTCTGCTACACAAAGGTCATCTGACAGCACAACCCCAAAAGGCTCACTACCGATCAAACGACGACCATTTAGAATAGCATCCCCCAAGCCGGCCATTGAAGCCTGCCGAGTAAAGGAAAATGACCCTTTCGCCATAACATCTCGGATGGAAGTTAGGTATTGCTCCTTTGAAGAACCCGCAATCTGGTGCTCCAACTCGTAACTGACATCGAAATGATCCGCAATAGCACGCTTGCCACGCCCTGTGACGAATCCAACCTCAGTCAAACCCGCCTCAATTGCCTCTTCAACACCGTATTGCACAAGCGGCTTATTCACTACAGGCAACATTTCTTTGGGCATGGATTTTGTGGCGGGTAAAAATCGGGTACCGTAACCGGCGACTGGAAATAAACATTTCTTGATCATAGTAAACTCACCTTGTGCTTTGTATTGATCGCGCTAAGTCGAATCGAATTATTGAAAGGTTGACGGTGGAAGATGAAAGAACCTCATTCGCGCATAATTACGCTCATGTTCAATTTTCAAGCTGGCAACATACTAGACCGCTTAAAAACCCCACTATTATGTGTAAAGTCGGCACATTCCGCTGACAAATCACACAAATTCGCTATCCTATCGCGCTACTCTCGATTAATAACAAGCCGGAATATACCATAATATGGTGCCAATTCATCAGGCTGGGCGCGGGATGCAAAAAGATTCGTCCTATTTATCCTCTGGCATACGTCACATATCGGCATCAGGGAATGTGCCGGTTTACTGGACAATCCCTTTTTACACGTTAGAATGCGCACTCATTTTTTTGAAGTAGTCAATTGCACGTCTATTTTTCTAGGAAAACTTCCGAAATGTCTAACAATACACAGCAATCCTCATACAACAAGGACGAGCTTATCTCTTGCGGCAATGGCGAGATGTTTGGTCCCGGCAATGCACAGCTTCCTGTGCCCAACATGCTGATGCTCGACCGCATCGCACATATCAGTAAGACTGGTGGCGAATACGGCAAAGGCGAAATCATCGCGGAACTGGACATCCATCCTGACCTGTGGTTTTTCTCCTGTCACTTCCCTGGAGACCCGGTAATGCCTGGCTGCCTTGGCCTGGATGCTATGTGGCAATTAGTGGGCTTTTTCCTTGCCTGGAAAGGCAATGAAGGCCGCGGGCGAGCACTGGGCGCTGGTGAAGTAAAATTCACAGGTCAAATACTGCCCACCGCCAAAAAGATTACCTACCACATTCACTTAAAACGCGTTATTGAGCGCAAATTGGTGATGGGTATTGCGGATGGCCGTGTCGCCGTCGATGGAAAAGAAATATACTTTGCCAAAGATTTACGTGTCGGCCTATTCACCAACACGGAAACTTTTTAAGTAAAAACTGGCCCAAACTGAGTGTTTTTTAGCAACCACCGCGCTACTCTGCAGTCCAAACTGTTACGCGCGCACAAAAAAGCGATAAAATATTCAGTTAATGGCAAGGTCGATAGATCCGGACAAGCGTTGCCGGTCTTTTGATATACAAACATAAATACATTATAAAAAAGTAAGTTTAATAACGGCTAAATCAAAGCCGGGAAACTCAGGTACAGGCACTTCAACAACTTCTCATTAAAGTAGCCTTGTGCATTACGCCATCATAAAAAATGCAAACCGCTTTCAGTCTTTGCGTGCCAGTTGCTTTAAAATGGTCAGTAATACAGTAGAAAAAGAGTTATCCAAACACCAAAGAGGTTAATTATGAAACGTGTTGTGGTTACAGGTATGGGTATCGTCTCATGCATAGGTAATGACACAGAGACAGTTTTAGCTGCATTGCGTGAAAGCAAGTCCGGAGTTAAACATAATGAAAGCTACAAAGAACACGGCTTTCGCAGCACCATATCCGGCTCTGTCGACATCGACCTAGCAGAACATATCGATAGAAAAACTTTGCGCTTCATGGGTGACGCTGCGGGTTTTGCATATGTAGCAATGCAAAAAGCTATTGAGGATTCCGGCTTAACTGAAGATCAGGTGTCCAACGAGCGCACCGGAATTATTATCGGTTCCGGTGGTGCATCCACCAAAAGTGTTGTGGATTCCGCCGATATTATTCGAGACAAAGGTGTAAAACGTGCGGGCCCTTACCGTGTTACGCAAACCATGGGCAGCACCACATCTGCCTGTCTTGCTACACCATTTAAAATCAAAGGCGTTAACTACTCTATTTCATCGGCTTGTGCCACTAGCGCTCACTGCGTGGGCAATGCCATGGAGCTGATCCAGCTGGGTAAGCAGGATGTAGTATTTGCCGGCGGTGGAGAAGAAGAACACTGGACCTTGACGGGCCTGTTCGACGCCATGGGCGCCCTGTCAACCAAATACAATGACACCCCGGAAAAAGCATCTCGCCCATACGATGCAAGCCGCGATGGTTTTGTGATCGCTGGCGGCGGCGGCTGCCTGGTTATTGAAAGCCTTGATCATGCACTCGCACGTGGTGCGAAAATTTATGGTGAGCTGGTCGGCTACGGCGCCACTTCAGACGGTTATGACATGGTAGCGCCATCCGGAGAAGGTGCTGCACGCTGTATGCGTCAGGCGATGGCCACTGTTGACGGTGATATCGACTACATCAACTCGCATGGCACAAGTACGCCGGTTGGCGATCTGGCAGAACTGAAAGCCATTAAAGAAGTATTTGGCAACGAAGTGCCCGCAATTAGCTCAACCAAGTCCCTGACAGGCCACTCATTGGGGGCAACCGGTGTCCAGGAAGCGATTTACACCCTGCTGATGATGCAGCACAACTTTATTGCTGGATCAGCCAACATCGACACTGTTGACCCGGAAGCAGAAGGCTTGCCAATCGTTGGCACCTCAAAAGAGGCGAGCATTACCCGTGCAATGTCCAACAGCTTTGGCTTTGGCGGCACGAATGCCACACTGGTTTTCCAGAAATACAGCGACTAATTCCGCCGTTTTCTGAAACCCACAAAAAACCCGATTAAGTCTTCACTTAATCGGGTTTTTTATTTGTCATCCAGGGACTTGTCCTGCTGCACGTAGGAAAGCTAAATGCCTACTGGACAGGCTCCAAAAACTGGTTTTTCTCAAGATAAGCTTTGATTAAGGCTTTAAGGCCTTTGCGCCACGACGGCAGCTGAATACCAAAATTATCCGTGCAGCGACGCCCCTGTAAGTTGGCATTCCCGGGCATTAGCTTGCGTTCATCGTCGGCAGATGCCACTGTCGGCAGGCTTACATCGCGATTCAATTCGGTTTTTAAGAGGCGTACCAGATTATCGCAAAATTCAGCCTCAGAGCAGGTGTCGGAGCTGTGCACATGAAACACCCCCCAGTTTCCTGCACCACATAAAATTTGCTGGATCATTGAAAATACCACATGCACAGCAAACTGGATCTGAATCGGGTTACCAAAAGCGTGATCGGATACAGCCAATCGCTCTGACTCATCATGCAGCAAAGCTGGAATTAAACGCTCGATTACATTGTCTGATTCACCATTGAGCATCCAGCTCAATCGTAAAATAATATGCTTGCCAATATCTTGATAGCACTTTTCCATCGCCAGCAAATGGTTGGCGGGGGCGTCAGACGCGGCGGGTTCAGGTTCATAGGACTCAACCAGATCAACCTCGTTGTTCAACTCACCAAACACACGGTAAGAGGATAAATGGATCAAGGGAATATCGCTCGCCTGGCATTGTTGAATCAACTTGTTGAGGCATTTGAGCTCGGCGGAATTCCCCTGCAGTGGCACCAAAGGATGATTGACGATAATGCTCGGGGATTTTTTACGAATATAAGATTCAACGGCCTTGGCATCGGACCAGTTTAACTCGGCGGAGCTTGGCGCAAGCAAAATGTAAGGCTGGTCTTCAAAACTATTGACCAAAGTATCGAGAAACAACGACGGCGCCGAACGCACAAGAATCTTAAAACCCAAACCTTTACCCTACTGATATCTGACTATACTGAATTTCATTTCCGAAGATTAAATGAGATAGTGGTTATTTCACAAGCGTGATTTGTCGCAAAAGCCATTATTTTGCGAATTTTCTCTATTATCCACGGATACGGGAAAGCCGCGTCGGCCCTCCTTCGAGAAACTGTCCGATAGCTAGCGCAATTCAATGGTGTTCAGGTAGGCCTGACGAATCAATTTCACGTCTTCTCCAGCGCGATGATGGCGGTAAATGCCTGAGCGAGCGAGCTTGTCTTTTTGCTGTAAAAAAATATCCCGCTCACTCTCATCGAGCAACATAAAAATAGACGCGATTTCAAAGCTGGGTGTCATATTTGCTGCGGTGTATAACCGGCGAAGCCAAAAATCATCCCAATTAGCAGCATCACTGAAAACAACATTTGTACTGATCACTGCGTTTAGCTCCATCGCGACAGTTGCCGCTGGCTTGCCATATTGCTGTAACTCGTCTCGCGTAATCCCGTGCATACTCTCAGCCGTCTTACACCAATACTGCCAGGACGGCTCAGGAAGGATCAACCAGGCGTGTACTTGCCCTGACTGCCACACAGCAACTTCGATCGGATAAGACGCCTCATCAAGGCCACTGGCTTCGAAGTCCAGTATGCTGCACCGCTGTGATGTATCGTTTTTACGGTGTTTTGAGGGAAGATTCATTATCCACCAATATCGCCATTGCCATCGACAGCCAAAAATTAGCCCGATCTAAAAATGAGGTTTTAATGGAGTATATCTTACTCAAGCCGCTAACATAAGTAAGGCTCGCCCTGTAATGGTCTCAAGACAAACTTCATAAATGTGTATCGTTGAGAATAAGGCGTGCGGCTAAATAAAGAAGGAGATTACGTATTAGAGAGGCAGACACACGCCCTGAAACTGAATTTTCAAAACCGGGCTTCATACAGCAAAGAGAAGGAAAGAAAAACCGTAGTATTTACGGACTGATATTCGATTAAAACCAACTCGCTATATCATCAATAACACTTTTGGCGGCATGAGCGATTGCATGTGCGGCTTTTTCAGCAATTGAGGCAATTTCATCTGCCGTTTTGACGATGCCGTGGTAGATAAAAAGTCCCGCTTTCTTAACTTCATTAGCCGTCATCACCGCTCCTTTGTAGATATAAAGGCCGGCTTTTTCGACCTCCTTCTCAGTCATCACAGCCCCCTTATAGACGTAATAACCAGCCTCTTCAACATACTTAACAGCATCGCCGATTAATGTATCATTCGAACAATCTGCCGCGACGCCAATGTTGCCGATACTGACACAGTTTTTCTTGGCAATCAGTTGAGAAAGACACCCGATTTTACCAAGACAAGCCGCAGCAGTGACCGATTGAGATCCTGTTGCCACGTGCACATTTCCACCCGTCGCGCTGTTGATATTACCAATTTGAATGCCAGACATATTCCCCAGTGCCGCTGCCACCGTAGCGCTCAAATTTCCCGTAGAAATAGAAATATTACTGGCACTGTGCGTCGCCTGAACAATATTCCCCACATAAATAATGGATTGCGTTGCCCCTGCGGCATCTAGATGATTATTGATATCGGCCGTTGCAATCCGCATCAAAGTAGAAGCAGAGGTTCCCCCTGCAATATTACCTATTTTAATGAGTGCTTTAGAACCAACCGATATCGCCTGGTTAGTGATATTTCCCGTGGAAATATCACTATTATTTACAGGGCCGTACCCATCCATATTTCCTATTTCAATCAGCGCAATGGAATCCACACCGTAGCTGCTGCTGGTGATCGATTTTGTTTTAATATTGAGATGAATATCTGTCGAGTTAGCCCCGGAAATTTTCCCCAAACTAATAGTACTCGAAGATCTCGCACCGCCTGCGCTGGATGAAATATTGCCCGCAATCAGACTGAGATTTATATCTTCAGCGCTCCTTGATGTCATAGTTCCAATATTTTCTACACTGCTGCCTTGCCCAAGTACCCCGACACCAGTGCCTGAAACACTACCTAATGCTACTGACATGTTGACGCTCGAGTCGGAAGCACCAGTAATATCCCCAATATTTTGCGTCACACGCCCGGCGCCCGCCAGGCCTGCACTAACCCCTGAAATACTCGTAGCCTTCACATTTAAATTAACACTATTGGCATTGCTTGTATTGAGATTCGCTAAATTCTGAGAGGCAGAGCTACGTCCAGCTAACGCTGCGGCCACGTTCGTAATCGATCCGGTGTTTAGACTGACCGAAGACGATGCAACATCACCGCCGTGCAAATTCCCGATGCTCTGCGTTGCTGAACTGGACCCAGCAAGACTTGCAGATACATTAGTAATTGAACCGCTTTTCACTGAAATGGATGAAGCGCTCACAGACGTTGACGCATCCAGCGTTCCTATATCCTGAATTGATGAGGCTGCCCCTGCAACGCTTGCTGATGCATTCACAATGTTGAGTGCCGTCACCGTCACTTTACTATCCGTTACAGAACCAGATGATTCTATGGTACCGATGCGTTGCTGTGCATGACTTGCTCCGGCAAGTGCGGCGGAAGCATTCGCAATATTGTCCGCCTGAACCATTACATGACTACCGCTGACCTCTCCAGACGCCGAAATATCGCCGATAGACTGAGACGCAGTAGCTTCACCACCCAATGACGCCGATGCATTCACAATCGATCCTGCCTGCACCGAAGCAGAACTGGCCGAAATGGCACCTTTGGTATTGATAACGCCAACATCTTGTGTCGCGGCGCTATGACCTGCGAGAGAGGCTGCTGCATTGATAATGTCATGAGTTTTCACCGTTACCGACGTACCACGAATGCTACTTCCGTTAAGTACACCTATCTCCTGATTTACGGTAGCGCCAGCGGCAATCGCTGCAGACGCATTGGTGGCACTGCCAATGTCGACAAGGGCTTTAATATCCGACACATTGCCTTTGGCGTTGACATAACCCACCTCTTGACTGGCGACGGAACTTCCCACCAAGGCTGCAGATGCGTTAATGATCGCACTTGCATGAACAGTAAGTACATTGTTTCGAGTATTCGCCCCGTCAATGCTTCCAATTTCCTGAGTAGACTGGGATGCACCGAGGACACCAACCCCCAAATTGACGGCCGCGTTCAAACTAACATCCACGCTGTCGTTTTTGGCAGATGCCCCACCGACGACGCCGATATTTTGTGTCGCTGAAGCGCCGCCACCAAGCGCTCCTGAAGCATTAACCGCTGCGCCCTTAATGTTGACCGAATCTGTAAGCCCTTCTACCTGTGTTGCCGTTGAACTCCCAATTGTCTGCGTGGCTTCTGCCTCCCCCGATACAGCACCCCCTATATTGGTAGCTGTACCCTGGATTTCAACGGACAAATCATCTTCACCCGGATTACCGGCGGCGAAACTTACGACGCTAACACTTAACGCAAGCAAAACGATTATCTTATGACGCAATGCAAACATATCGCTGTCAAACCCATGTCATGGTGTTATTTTTTACCGGCTTTCGTTTCTGCTTGAGGAACCACATCCGGCGTATTCAAAGCAGACTTCCACCAATATAAACTTTTTTCCTCTCGTGTAGGCTGGTATAAATTCATCATACGATAAGTTTCAAAGTTTATTATTCCCGTAGCCATTAACCCCATCTGTTGTTGATAAGCCTGCAATGCCATTTTAGTTTCGTCATTTAGCTGGCTGTTGATTTCACCAGAGTAATAAGACAGTTCAGTCAACGCTATTTGAGCCGTTTCTATAAGCGCCTCAGGTTTATGCAACTCAAGCTCTATATATTTTTTTAACAACTGTTCATCTCTATACTCCACCGATCCGGCATTTGCCAGGCATCGCCAGTAAGGTACATTTTGCAGTTTGCCAATAATTTCGATAACCCCCACTTGAACCAGTGAGCGATAGACCGTGTTGTAGTCAAACGTTTTGTTGCTGGACAAGGAATAACTCAGACCTAAATCCCCCACCCCTAAATCAGCAGACACCGCCTTACCTTTTCTATTTTCCAGCGCTAACGTATTTGAAGACGCGACCCCCGGCACAATCTGTAAATTAGAAATAAAACCGGCGCTCATATCAATCGTTAGAGTGCCATAAGAAGAGCTCATGGAATAACTGGTCGTCGCATCCTCTTGTCCACGCAAAGTAAAGAAAGTACCACTGTCAATAATATCCGGCTCTTCAAATTCGACTGACGCACCCGCACCTCGCTGTCCGCTCCACAAAGATTTATTATGCGCAGTTATCCCTCCGCGAATAAAATAATCCGGCACTTTAAAACTTGCTCTATTTGGATGTACGCCCTGTAATGTCATCATATTGGCGATATCTGAATTGTAAGAAACAAACCGAACCGCATTACTTCTGATCGACATTTTAGACAGGGTGGTAATTAACATCTCGATACCCCCCTGAGAAATCGTGTGATCTGAGGTGTAATTTGTGAGGCCTTGCGATGAAATATAAATAGGCGCTACTTTACTAGCCAGCATTAGATCATCCATGCAGGCCACCGCCTCATTAAAATTGGTCACTGTGGCTTTGGGGAGGTTCGACGTATATTTCGCTTTGACATCTTCAGGCACTTTTGGCGCATGTAATGAGCAGGCCGTCATTATCATCATTAATATCGAAAGCAAAATTCTTTTAAATAATCGTATTTTTGAATTCATGGCATATTAGGTCGTATTAAAATTAAAGAAGATTGTTTGAACGAAATAAAATGTATTCTCAATAAGCACCGCTTACACGCTGCATTAGCTGTCCTAATTTGTTTTCGGCCCTCTCGTATATGCCGTAAGCTGCCTCACCACTTGCGTCCCGTCATTTTTAATATAAATGGCTCGCACTATATTCCCAATGTTCTCTGCATAGTTAAACAACACCCGTTCCTCGCCATCAACTTTACACAAAACAAGCCATGTATCAGACTTACCTGCAACCACAACAATCGTAGCCTGCCCCACCACCTCACAACTCCAGCGTGATGCACTGGTTGACCCAGGCCTGGAATATACAGTGTTTTCGATAAAGCTCATTTGTTTACCTTTTTCAAGCGGATGCAAAGACCCTACAATGTTATCTAAGGTACGAGTTCCTTCTGTTGCACTATTAGACCACCTTAATTTTGGTAGCAATGTCGACCACCCGGTTCCTTTATAATCGCCTACCGGGCTACGCCACTGCACACTTTGGCCAGCAATTCCTGCAACCTCCCAACGCTCAACAGGATTGTCATAAGTAAACACATCACCCACATTTAAGGGCACTTTGGAAAGCCCTGCGTTAGGCACATCCGATTGAATGCTTGTGTTATACATATCCATACTTTTGTGCTGAGCGCAGCCCAGCATTAGAGCAGAAAACGAAATCAATACACTTCTTTTTATTGAGCGCTGGAAAGTCATAACTACCTCAGTGGTTATTTTTTCGAATCAATGGTTGCACTAAGCATGTTTATTTCTGCGAAAAACATCCCGGCTGCCAAACCTAACTTTTCCACGTCTCCATCACTCAAAAAACTTACCGGCATAGATAGTGTCACCTCACCATTGGATGACACCGCCACTTTGCTGCGAAGTTTTGCAGATATATGATTCCATTGATTCATAGCCTTTTGAGACAATTTTTTCTTACCCATATTTGCATAGAAAATTACATCTTCACATCCAGCAGATCCACAGTCTCCAGTAAATATTGCAACGTCCTTTGCATTGCCTATTTTGTCAGTTACAACGAAATGTGGATTACCGCTGGCATCTTTATATCGCTTTGCTTTGTGCCCCAAGGCTTTAACCGCCATAGAAATTGTCTTGCCAGAAACAGACATGTGCGGATCATTACCACGAGCCTCAGGAGTAAATGCAAAAGCATTAATGGAAAAAGCAACCCCGACAGCACTACAAATAATTTTTGTTGCAATAATTTTTTTCATATTCATCATTCGTTCTCAATAAAGTATTAATTAACGTTAGCAATTGTTTCCGGTATTGTAGATGTGTCCCTGTATAATAACCGTTGTGCTATGTTGCCTGTGATCACCTAAAACAGGCCTCACATTACCGATAGCAACACCACCACATCCCGCTTCCTGGTGAGGCGATACCTGGGGGCCACCTCTTCGGCTCCTCAAACTTTCAGTTTGACTACCCGGCGTAGAGGTAGTGGTTTGATGCCCCACTAAGGTTTTAGCTTTCATAGACAGCATCATGGCATTCATACTATCCTCAACTTCATCACCAAAACTTACCAGCGGGTTTACAAACAACACAGCTGACAATGAAAGACACGTGGTTTTCAGTACCTTATTCAAGTATTTCCACATATCCCATCACCATTAATCGCCACTACCACAGTCACTTCCGACAGTACCGATACTTTGACAAGCGGTGATCTTCGCACCTGAAGCACCAGCACCCACGTTAATCAAAGCCCCTTTAACTTGAACATTCGTTTGTAAAGCGCCTTCAATACTGCCAGACAACACAGAAGCCACAGCCTGCTTAACGGTACCTTGAAAACCACTCGCACCAGCGCCAGCATTGATAATAGCGCCCTGAACGTCTGCACTAATACTTGCAGAGCCACCTATCGAAGGAGCATCTGCTGCATACAAGGCCGGACAAGAAAATAAAGATATAGCTAACACAATTTTTTTCATTACCATCGTAATATCCTGTTTAAACATAAATATTTCTTTAAGGGAAAACATGAGCAAACTCTTCCATCCAGAACAAACCAAACAACAGCCATTAAAAAAATTTATTTGATCATTATCCAGCTCATCCAAGTGGCTTTTTTAGAGTAGTGTAAAGTTTTCAATCTTGCCAAATTATTTTTCTAAATTTAATTTCACCGTGAAAATAAATTCATTTTTTATCCTTCCCAGATAATTCATAAAAAATTCACACCTGCATTAAAGGAACATAAATCCTGCAAAAATAAAAAATAAAAACTGACCCAATATAAAACCTTAAAGAAAAATCAATACAGGGAAACCGATATCCCTCTTATAAAAACATTATCCAGCGACATTATTCTGATGAATCACGTCAACACATTAATCCAACTTGATTTCACCGTGCAGACATACTACTCAATTAAAATTTGTGATCCCTTCTTAATAAAAATATTTTTGATAAAAATTATTTGCAATAAATAACGAATAAGCTTTAATTAAATTTAAGCCCCCGCCTTAGAGCATAAAAAGTAGAAAGTGAAAAGCAAAAAAAACAAGAACGGAAAGCAAAAAACAGCAAGGGAAAAAGCATGGAACAAAAAGCAAGAATATGGGATAAAAAAGCAAGAGGGAGGAATAAAAAAGAATAACGGAGCAAAAGATTAACAATCGACTACCAAAACAAACATGCACATCGCCATCCAAAATGGAAATGACATTACGCAATATTATAGTCACCAAAAGCACTTCCCCAAATACCGACGCGACAAACACTGCAGCACGAACACAGCAGTAAATCCGCTTAGCGACAAAAGAATATAAATTCCCAAACATCAGAATTTAAGAAACTTCTATTAAGAAACTCCCAATAGAACTCAGGAAGAGAAAATCGCGCCTGCCAACATAATAAGCAAACCAAATAAAAAGAACCCAAAGAACAATATGAGAAATAAATATAAAGAAAGAGAAAGAGAAAGAGACACCGTGCCAGGCGTGCATCACCAATACGCAAGGGCTTATTTGTCATCACGAGATTAACCCTATAATACCCTTGCAGGCAAACACCATCAGGCTTAAAAAACAAAAACAACACCAGCATACTCGGTATAGTCCACCGTGAAGATGCATTCTTTGGAAGGCGTGGCGAAAGGAATAAATTGACCACAAAAAAAGCAGACCAGTATTAGGTCGGTGTATAGCTGGTTCGGTGTATAGCTGGTTCGGTTTCTAGCTAAGCTGGCATTAACTTAAGTCGGATTTTAAATAGACAGGTCGAATTTTAAGTCGGCACCATCAAAACCAATCAGACAACTGGCCTGGACAGTTCAAATGCGGGAAGTGTGAGCGCTGCAAAGGCTTTTGATACAACGCCCAACAATGAACAGCGGTTAAACCTCTGTCTTAGAACGGAATATCATCATCGAAGCTGTCCATATCCGGTGGCGGTGCATGCGATACGTTCGCTGGTGTATTATTTTGTTGCCCACCATAGTTTTGCTGAGCAGCTGGCGCAGGACGAGATGGCTGCCCACCAAAACCGGCGCTGTCGCCACCAGCATTGTCGCCACGAGAATCCAGCATCTGTAATTCATTGGCGACAATCTCAGTGGTATAGCGATCCTGGCCGCCCTGATCTTGCCACTTGCGCGTTTGCAATTTACCTTCGATATAGACTTTGCTGCCTTTACGCAAATATTCACCTGCGATTTCTGCCAGGCGATTAAAAAATACAACACGGTGCCATTCGGTACGGTCCTGCATCTGGCCGGTTTGCTTGTCTTTCCAGCTTTCAGAGGTCGCAACACTTAAATTGGTAACTGCAGCTCCACTGGCGGTGTACTTGGTATCAGGGTCTTGGCCACAATTGCCAATCAAAATAACTTTATTAATGCCTCTGGCCACAATAGGTTTCCTCTCTTACGGATAATTATATAACTCAATTTTCTATCAATTCGGGTATATCGATCTCGGCTATAACATCTGCTTGTATACAGCGTGTTTATCGAAACTCATACCACAATGGTGTGATTAAATCAGATGCGAGCTTCCGGCACAAATGGCAACTCAGCTGGCTACGTACTCAGCCACTTACTCAGCAGTACCAACCACCATCCGGCGCCAAGCCCGTTTAACTCACGGCTTCTGCATTGGTTAATTTGACCAACTGGAGCTCATCCAGTCTGGCTTTATCAACTTTTAGATACAAAAGTGACTCTTCTACAACGTATAAGACCTCTTCCACACCTGGAAGCTGTGCGACATCCTGCTCTGCGGTGAATCCCTGTTCAACAGGCAAACAAAGACTGGTAAGGTGCTTCGGCGGCGCCATGGAGCCGGCTACAGCCAGCCAAACGCCAGCCAAACTGGCGGTTGCCAGAAAAACAGAAGCAATGGAAGCATCCTCCAGCAAAAATCCGCCTAAGACGCCACCACAGAATGCCCCTAAAAACTGGCTAGTGGAATAAATACCCATCGCGGTCCCTTTGGCACCTGCGGGTGATATTTTGCTGACAAGAGATGGCAGCATTGCTTCGAGCAAGTTGAAGCCGACAAAAAAACTGAAGACAAACGCAATAACCAGCACGGAACTGGATAGCGAGAAAGACAACAGTAAATTACTCACTCCCACGATGGCAATGGCCAGCAAAAACACAGGTTTCACTTTGCGTTTTTTCTCCGCCACAATCATTAATGGCAGCATCGCGATAAATGCCAAAAGCAAAACGGGCAAATACACTTGCCAGTGCTTACCTTTACTCAAGTCTAAACTGCTTTCCAGTACAGTAGGAATCGCTACAAAACTCGCCATAAGAATGCAATGCAATGCAAATATGCCCACATCTAAACGCAATAACTGCGTATTTTTAATAGTACTGACAAAGATTGAAGGGATTGCACCATTTTCACGATGCGAGGAAGACTGCTGCGGAGTAGGAACAACAAACAGCACGATACCTATTCCACACACCGCGAGTATAGCGGCAAGAAAAAATACACCGCTCAATCCGGCCACTGACGCAATAACAGGACCGAGAATCATCGAAACTGAAAACGACAAACCAATCGATGCACCAATTGCCGCCATCGCTTTAGTGCGGTTTTGCTCTGAAGTTAAATCAGCCACCATGGCCATTATGGCACTGGCAATTGCGCCAGCCCCCTGCAGTGCACGCCCCAGGATCAAACCTTCAATAGAGGTCGCCGTCGCCGCCAGCACACTTCCCAGTGCGAATACCACCAAGCCTAAAGTAATAACAATTTTACGTCCCCAGATATCTGACAAAAGGCCCAATGGAATCTGGAATATCGCTTGCGTTAGACCGTATATGCCTAACGCCAGGCCCAGCAGTTTGGGGCTGGCCCCCGCATAATCACGACCATATACCACCAAAATTGGCAGTACCATAAACAGACCGATCATGCGAAACGCATAAAGCAACGCTAACGAGGCGACGGTTTTTACTTCACGAGCCAATCAAAACTCCAACGCGGAAAAAGTTACTTGATAGATAGTAGACGCGCGATTCTAACAGCCCGACCGCCACGATAACAGCGCCAGTTCTCTCAATTGTTCAAGACTTGCAGTGCAGCAATACAACTTAAGGGTAACGACTTTTTACTTGCTCATTGGCAGCTGGCTTAGTTTTTAAGCTACAATGCTGGAAAAGGCGAAAAAATCGGGAAAAAGGTGCGTTTTGATCCTTTTTATCGATTTATATCTTAGATTTAAGAGACTCAAATTCGAGAATGACAAATCCAAGCTCCAATAGCATCGCATTATTTTCTGCCAACAGTAGTATCCAGACCCGCCTACTCGCGCAATTTATTAGCGAAAATTTAGCCATGCAGTGCCTGGTCATTAAGTCTCTATCCAAGCTTCCCAAAACCACCACACTGATTTTGTTTGATTGTGGTGATCCCGATATGGATTTACTCAATAAATGCATGGGGACCTTAAGTGCATCCGCGCGTGAAGTGGGAGCCGCTTTAATCAATGTCAATTATGAAAGTGCGCATGAACAACTGCTTGATTGGCCCTGCGTGAACGGGTTGTTCCATATCGACACAGATGAAGAGCAGTTTTTACGCGGCTTACAACGTATTCTGGAAGGCGATTACTGGGTTCCTCGCCGCTTATTACATGACTTTTTTGACAAAAACCGTAAAGGTGGAAAAACTAAGACCCAAACCGCCATTCAACTGACAAAACGGGAAAAAGAAATTCTCAAAATGCTGAAGCATGGTGCCAGCAATTTGGACATCTCCAGTAATTTAGGTGTAAGTGAGCACACCGTGAAAAGTCACCTTTACAACATTTATCGCAAAATTGGCGCACGTAATCGTCGCGAAGCCAGCTCCTGGGTCAAGGAACAAGAAGATATCGACGCCTTATAGAGCAATATCTGATCAGCACATTAATTCGGCGAATCGCTTTTGTCACTCCCATAAAATCCAACTTGCATCCTACCAACGTAAACGCTGTATACTAGGCTCCTCCAAAAACTAGTGGATTAATATACAGTGGAAACAATTGTCGTTCGCGGTGCCCGCACCCACAATTTAAAAAATGTCGATATCGATATTCCTCGCGATAAACTTGTGGTGATTACTGGTTTATCGGGCTCGGGGAAATCGTCCCTGGCTTTTGATACGCTCTACGCTGAAGGCCAGCGCCGCTACGTTGAATCGTTATCCACCTATGCACGTCAATTCCTGTCCATGATGGAAAAACCCGATGTAGACCACATCGAAGGGTTAAGCCCGGCGATATCCATCGAACAAAAATCCACGTCCCACAACCCGCGCTCCACCGTAGGCACCATCACCGAAATTTATGATTATTTACGCTTACTGTACGCCCGCGTGGGCGAACCTCGCTGTCCGATTCACGGTGAACCGTTGGCGGCACAAACCATTTCTCAAATGGTGGATCACGTACTCAAATACCCCGAAGGTACAAAAGCCATGCTGCTCGCACCAATAATTCGCGATCGCAAAGGTGAGCATCTCCATGTATTTGAAAGCTTAAAACGTGATGGATTTATTCGTGCCCGAATAGATGGCATGGTGATAGACCTCGATGAAGCTCCCGCACTGGACAAGAAAAAGAAACACACCATCGAAGTGATTGTCGACCGCTTGAAAGTACGCGAAGATATTAAAATTCGCCTGGCAGAATCTTTTGAAACAGCCATACAGCTTTCCGACGGAATTGCCATTGTTGCCGATATGGATGGCAACCAGGAAGACCAGATTTTTTCAGCGAAACATTCCTGCGCACATTGCGACTATTCGCTAAGTGAGCTGGAACCACGCCTGTTTTCGTTTAATAATCCTGCCGGCGCCTGCCCAAGCTGCGACGGACTGGGAGTAAAGCAGTTTTTTGCGGAAGAACGTATTATTCAATTCCCGGAAGCCTCCCTTTCTGAAGGTGCAATTCGCGGCTGGGACAAACGCAACTTATACTATTTTCACATGCTAAGCTCGCTGGCAGAACATTACGGGTTTGATATCGACAAGCCCTGGAAAAAGCTGGCAAAGAAATACCGTGACGTTATTCTAAATGGCTCAAAAGACGAAGTTATCAATTTCAGTTATGTGAATGATCGCGGCGATACCTTCCACCGCTCTCACACCTTTGAAGGTGTCATTCCCAACATGGAAAGACGCTACAAAGACACAGACTCATCTTCCGTTCGCGAAGATCTATCCAAATTCCTCTCCAGTATGAAGTGCCCAGAATGTAAGGGCACCCGATTGAGAAAAGAAGCGCGTAACGTATTTGTCAATGACAAACCACTGGCCGATATTACAGAGCTGCCGGTAGGCGACGCTTACGATTATTTTAAAAAATTAAAATTCACCGGCGCCAAGCAAAAAATTGCGCAAAAAATCTTAAAAGAACTGGAAGATCGCTTTCGCTTTTTGGTTGATGTTGGCCTTAACTACCTCACGTTAAATCGCAGTGCAGAAACACTTTCCGGTGGCGAAGCACAACGTATTCGACTCGCCAGCCAAATCGGTGCAGGGCTGGTTGGTGTTATGTATATTCTGGATGAACCCTCCATTGGTTTGCACCAACGAGATAACGACAGACTGCTGAGAACCCTCACCCATCTGCGTGATTTAGGCAATACCGTTATTGTTGTGGAGCACGATGAAGATGCGATTCGCTCGGCAGATTTTATTATTGATGTTGGACCTGGGGCTGGTGTTCACGGTGGCGAGATTATTGCCTCAGGCTCATTAAGTAACATCACAAAATCGAAGAAATCTTTAACCGGAGATTATCTTTCTGGCAAAAAGCAAATTGAAGTACCGCAAACGCGGCATACAGCCGACAATAAAAAGCAACTCCTGCTTGAGGGAGCCAAAGGCAATAACCTGAAAAACGTCAGCCTGAAAATTCCTCTGGGATTAATGACCTGCGTTACGGGTGTTTCCGGTTCAGGAAAATCCACACTGGTAAATGGAACGCTCTACCCACTTGCAGCCACACAGCTAAATGGCGCCTCAACACTAACGGCAGCAGAACATACATCAATTTCCGGATTTGAACATCTGGATAAATGCGTTGACATAGACCAAAGTCCAATCGGCCGTACACCGCGTTCAAACCCTGCCACTTACACAGGAATTTTCACTCCAATTCGCGAACTGTTTTCAGGCACACAAGAAGCGCGCTCGCGAGGATACAAACCCGGACGTTTCAGTTTCAATGTTAAAGGCGGTCGCTGTGAAGCTTGCCAGGGTGATGGTGTGGTGAAGGTAGAAATGCACTTCTTACCCGATGTTTATGTACCTTGCGATGTATGTAAAGGCAAGCGTTACAATCGCGAAACACTGGAAATTAAATACAAAGGCAAAAACATTCACGAATGCCTGGAATTAACCGTAGAAGATGCACGTGAATTTTTCGATGCTATTCCAGCTATTGCGAAAAAACTGCAAACCTTGATGGACGTCGGCCTTTCTTATATTCGTCTTGGTCAAGCCGCCACAACACTGTCGGGCGGTGAAGCGCAGCGCGTAAAACTGGCAAAAGAGCTATCCAAGCGTGACACAGGGAAAACTCTCTACATTTTGGATGAGCCAACTACCGGGCTGCATTTCCATGACATTCAGCAACTGTTAACGGTATTGCATCGTCTTCGCGACCACGGCAATACCATTGTCGTAATTGAACACAATCTGGATGTTATTAAAACTGCAGACTGGATTGTCGATTTAGGCCCAGAGGGAGGCAGTGGTGGCGGTAATATAATTGCCGAAGGAACACCAGAAGATATTTGCAAAGTAAGTGCATCTCACACGGGTAAATTCCTAAAACCCATGCTGAAGCAAAAATAAAGGGGAATGCGGGTCTTCTGTGCCGACATGGAGAATGTAAAAGTTGGGGGTAGCGCACGCCTTAAGCTCTATACCCCACTGATCTGCTGGCGCAATTCATAGTATTTGCTAGGGCAGCTTCTAGAGGCAGCTTCAGCCCATAAGATTATGCTACGCCTTTTAAATTAACTAGACCAAATTCAAGGCGCAATAAACCACCTTCTCTTCACGTTCAACAACGGGCTTGATAGGATAACCAAGAACATCATTCACGGCTTTTTTCATTGCACGACCGGTAATTTCAATTTCATTTGCCAAGCCGGTTTTATCAATACAGCTTGTCAACGAAGCGTTTTCAATCAAAGCTGAATGTTGCGTGCGCAGATCTTTGGTATTGGAGGCGCCCTGTGAGCTGAAGGAAAACGCTACCCCTAAAACCGTAGCGAATACACTTGAAACCAGGAACGATTTCACCTTGAGTGGATGTGACTTGAAGAATACTTTCCTAAACATTCAAGACTTACCTTTTCTTTGTTTTTTTATTTGATCCCGGCACTGGAGCGATACTGACTATCTAACTCGCTGGTTTGCACAGGGTTTTCATTGAGTTTTCTCAAACTTGTTATTGGTGATGTTCTATCTGTGGGGTTAAGTCGTGGGGTTCAAACTGCACATTACTTTAAGTATGAGATTTTTAGTATGAAGCCTGAATAAGCAATAAAAGCTCTTAAATTGTACAAGCTAATAAGCTCTAGGTATCTCATCTATTTGTTATGTGCGCCACCAATAATGTCACTTTCTTGTAACATAATACAGCTTACCTCGGCTTATTGAGAATGCAATGCACAATTGCCGAATCTCCAACCTATTTACCAGTACAAACCTGAACCGCTCCACAAAACAAAAATTTACAATTCCTGCGGTTTGACCAAACCCCTCATCCAAACTAGTCACTGCATTTTTTAAACGGATTGTCACGCTTCAAAATGAAAATTGAGCAGTCACTAAACAAGCATAGATGCCACTTGAATAAAGGTCGTAAACTTCGGGGCGTTATGAAAAATTAAACTTAGATCACAAGACAACCAATTTATTTCTCACATAAGCCCAAGGCAAAAATACACGACAAAATTCACCGCTATTTCTCTTCTCAACGTAGGCTTTCACAGCAATAAGGTCTATCATCAAAACTTCATCTACAAACGTAACGCAGCTCCTGGTCTACGACTTAAAACGTCACGCTCAAACACTTGTTTGAAATACGTGCAAAACAGGCATATGATTGCGTTTCACTGGAAGACTCCTGTGACATTGGGAGTGCAATAATCACAATAAGCACACTAATCAAATAATAATCAGAGGGATATAACATGCCCAAATTCCACCTATCGAGTTTGTTGTTAGCGTCCGTTGTCGGACTCACTGCGTGCGGCGGTAGCGACTCACCCAAAAGCAGTCCATCAGCACCGATAAATCGCACTCACGTCGTGTTCAGCCCCGCGACTTCAGAACTACCCATTACAAACGACTTACTGTTTAGTTCTGAAACGGCAGCCGATGGCACCATGAATGCAGGGACAGACCCTGGAAACCCTGTAATAAGTGGAATTGACGCCTTAGACGGACGCTCCGTACTGGCACCATTCGATATCATGTTTGACGGCAGTCTGGACGCAAACCAGTCCATTGATGCCGCAAGTTTTATCCAGGTGGAAAGCAACTTTATCCCCAACCCTAACCAAAACGTATTCCTGTTACCGCTTGCATACCCCAGTGGCGATGGCTTAAGCCAGGCCAGCATTCAGGGAGCCAGTGTTGAAATCCCAACATTTGCTGAGGCTGTAACTTACCAGACCGCTGTTGCAACGGCCGATGCCGCGGCTCTGATGGAACTGGCAACCCCAACCGCACGGGCAGAAATCATAAGCCTGGACGGCGGCACCAATAACGTACTTCGTATAACACCGATAGAACCATTGATGCCAAAAACCAAGTACTTAGTGGTTGTAACATCGTTGATTGATCGATACGGCAACGACGTAGAACGCTCAGGTGCATACAACCTTATTCGAGACCCTGCGACAGATTTCTCCAAGTATGGGGATTCTGGCGCAGCCTTGGCGGCATTAAGACCCGCGATTCAGGGGTGGGAAAGTCTGGCGGCAGGTTATTTCGGTTTTGTTGAAGCGGTTTTCTCCGCTGCAGGACAAAGCGTGCCAGTTCCCAGCGTGGACGATATTATCTTTTCGATGACCTTCACTACTGGTGGCACAACGGATGTTCTTACTTATGTCACTGCGCCCGAACAGTTTTTTGCTGACTCGTTAACGTCAGGATTTAAAAAAGACGCCATTGTAAAAACAGTTTCCGGGGCTTATCAGCTCGATGGCACAACTGATTTAACCGCGCAGGCCGACGTTCAAACTGCCGCAACGCTGAACTTCTTACTTACCAGTCAAACGCTTCCAGACAGTTCACCCAATGCCCTGTATAACGCCAGCATCGCTGGAGCGATAACTGCAGGTGCAGATTACGCGACCATAGTTGGCGGAGACGCGAGCGCAGGTTATCTGATTCAACGCGCTGCCGGAGAAGCGGCCATTAGCATACAGAACAGCAGCTCCCCTACGATCGCTGAACAGGCGATGGGGACAGTGCAAATGATTGCAGAAGGCGTCAGCATGGCCCCCTCTGAATTATTTCCAATTCCAGCACCTCGCCAAACTAAATTTTTCCGCTATGACGCCGCCAGTGACCTCAATCCGGCACTGGCCGCTCCTGCAACGGTGTATCAAGGTGAAATTACGCTGCCTTACTACCAGCAAACGCCTACCGTCGAAGACCTGACTCCCGTAAAAACCAGCTCCTGGCAAGCGAACGCGACCATTGGCGCGGTGCTTGATGTAGCGCAGGGGAATGAAGCCGGCACTACACCGCCATCGTCCATGGTGACTTACCGTTACCCCTTCCCCACAAAGCAAGGCGAAGTGACAGTGCCAATGATGGTCGTAACACCAGATACAGCGGCACTGCAATTTCTCGCCACTCAAGGCATTGCCTACGAAATTCCCGAAAAATGGCCGACCATTATATTTGCCCACGGCATTACCGGCGAACGCAGTACTGCATTGCCAATGGCTGACGCCCTGGCATTCGCCTGTATTTTACGTGACCCAGAAACCAATGCCCCCATCGGTTTAACCGGTGCCCCCTGTTATGCCACTGTTATTATTGACCAAACACTTCACGGTATTGCACCCGGTGGCAGTCTTGTTCCAGGGCTAAAAAGTGTGAATGATCCAACCTACCTGGACACATTCATACCGAATGTTCCCAATTTAGTGACCCCCAATATGCCATCTGAAAACCTGATGGAACGGCACTTTAATGTTACGGCGGATGCTGCAACGAACCCAATTCCTATGACTTATGATCCTGCTTTCGGGGAATCCGGCTCGCTGTTTGTGAACCTGACCAACTTCACCAATGTTCGCGACAATATGCGTCAAATGGTACTGGATTTACTGAACGTGAACGCGTCAATTGAAAGCATTGATGTAAATGCAGATGGAACCCCGGATCTCGACTCTGACAACGTGTTCTTCATCGGACACTCTTTGGGTGCGGTCAACGGCATGCCGTTTGTGGCGATCAACAACAGCCTTGATGTGCAATTCAGCCCATTTATCAGCTCACTCCCTAAAATCAAGGCTGTTAATTCCATGTTCGCTGGCGGCGGTATTCCCAAGCTGCTTGTCAATTCTGAAACCTTCGCTGCACCTATCCTGCAAGGTTTGGCAGGCGCCAGCAGCGAGTTAACGCAAGGCAAAAGTGGCCTGGAGAGTTATTTCAATGTATTCCAAGGCATACTTGATTCGGTCGATGTAATGAACTTCGCTGGCATGCTGGCTGACGATGCTGCAGAAGACACTAGCACAGGCGTACTTTTAACGCTGGTCACCGGTGACGAGGTAATCCCAAACGCTGCTGACGACATTTGGGGGATGGGGCCACTCAACATTACGACAACCAACGGTTTCACCATTAATGGCTTCCGAGCGCCCCTGGCTGGCTCTGAACCAATGATTCATGAGTTTGGGGCAAGATTATCCTCTGATCTTCGAGCGCATGATGTAGAACCTGAAGCTGGCGGTTTTGATGGCGATGGTGAAGTGCTTATTTCACGCTTTGTAGAGAGCGGTTCACACCGCACCCCTATCACAGGCACGCCAAATGATGTGTTTACCGAGTTACTGAGTGAAACTGTTGCATTCTTTGCCACCAACGGTGAACCAGTAGCAGCTACACCGATCATTTCAAATGAAGAAGTGCTGGTAGATTAACCCGTTTCAAGTTACCTCATAAAATGAAAACCCGGCCATCGCCGGGTTTTTTTATGCCTGAACTTCAACAAGAAAATAAATCAATTGGGATTTACCACTGTCATTTCCGATGCATCCAAAATGGATTCGATCTTTTCTAAATATAATCTAAGACCTGTTAGCTCAGGGGCCTGACGATATGCTTGCCAGGTTGCTAGAAAATGCTCTTGATCGCCATGCGCGCGCTCCAACACTTCCGTTGAAAATGCACTCGCGTCCTGGCGAATTCGGTTCGCATTACTACGGGCTTGAGCGAGCCGCGTATTCTTTTCCCCCATGCTCTCCTGAATTTGTTTTTGCTTTTCCGAACGTGCCCGCGCGACATTATCAAAGGCTTTTTTTATTGACGCGGGCGGTTCCAATCGACGAATTTGCACAGACGTTATACGTATTCCCAACTGCCACTTAACTGCCGTCGCCTGGATGCCTGTTTTTAGTTGGTTCTGAAATCGTGTACGGCCTGTTGTCAGCAACTGATCAATCGCATTCGCACTAATGTAATACAGTGTTTGTGCATGCGCGATTTGCCGTAGCAGAACTTCCGTTTGCTGTGAACTGGCCAGATACAAGCCTGGGTCCTGGATATTGTATTGCACAAGAATCGACACATCGACAAGATCTTCATCCCCTGTCGTCAATTCCGGTTGTAGTGCCAGTGGTGCATCCTGCGAAAAATCGATTTCCATAGATCGTAAAGTTGTCGCGGGAATGGTTTGTACAGAGTCAATGGGCCAGGGCAAATGGTAATGCATGCCCGGCATCACATGCTCGCGAACAATTTTACCAAAGCGCAATACAATTCCGCGCTCCTCAGCGCCCACAGAATAAAAACCACTGAGCAGATACAACAGCGGAATAATCACCAACACCAGAACCCACAATAGCGCACGGCTTTGCTGAAAAATATAAAGTAAATCTTCCCTTAGATTCACTTGGACATCTCCGGTGGTGACATCAAATACTCAAACATGGGAGAATCTGTCGAAAAAATAAAACGTGTTTCCTTGCCCAGCATTTTTTCATACGCTTCCATACTTCGAACAAACTTGTAGTAATTCGGGCTTGTCTCAAAACTCTTTGCGTAAATACGGGCCGCTTCAGCTTCACTTTCCCCTTTTAATTTTTGCGCTTCACGATTTGCCTGTGCTTGTAATTCTCGCACTTCACGCTCGGTTTCAGCTCTAATTTTGGCGGCCTCTTCCTGCCCTTCGGCGCGATATTGTTTTGCGATACGATCCCGTTCAGACTCCATACGCTTATAAATGGCTAGAAGATTCTGTTTGGGAAAACCAAAGCGATTCGGGTGCACCGCAACAATTTCCACACCCAATTCACGCATAGCAATTTGGTTTGCTGATGTTGTCACTGCGGAAAAAATTTCTGACATTTTCTGTTCTTCCTGAACCACAGTAAAAATATCATTGAGTGAACGACCGCCAATTGCCGCGCCTATTTCTGAATTGGTAAGTGTTTCTAAACGCAACTCCGCAGTGGTGCTATTACGAACACTGGCAATAAATATTTCAGGATTGGAAATACGCCAAACCACAAACGCATTCACAACAAGATTACGGCGATCCCGCGTTACAAACTCTGCAGGCTCCAAGGATAAAAGTTGCTGGCGCTTGTCCAGACGTACAACCGTTTCAACGGGGTCAGGCAGCTTGAAAGCCAGGCCAGCCTGAGCAATACTACGAACAGGCTTCCCAAACTGAGTCACAATCACCAAATCAGTTTCTTTCACCGTGATCATAGTACTCGCCAGAATATAGCCGACAATAATCAATCCAGCGGCAAGCCAAAGTTTCGTTTTCACTCTATTTTCTCTCCTCTTTGACGCCTACAGCACCCGGCACACCCCATACACGGTGATCCGTTTTTTCAATACGAGGATCTGTGAGTACTTTGGACTTACCCTCCAGGTTTTTTACCAGCGTATGAATATATTGGTTGAATTCAACCGCCTCAGCATGGCCTGCATGCACTTTGGCTAATTGATTAAACCGCTCAACTTCCCCTTCTGCACGCAACTTACGCTCAAGTGCTTCCACAGCAACCTGTGCTTTTCCTGTAACTCTTTCCGCGTTTGCAATAAGAAGGTCTTCCGCTCGTTGAGCTTCTGCTCTGTTTTGTCTTTGCTGCTTTTCCTGAAACGCATTTAATAAGTCACGATACACCGGCACCACCATCGCAGGAGGTTGCAACATTTGCACCTGCGCATCAACCGTGACAACATCAATCCCCACACCCGCTAGCGCTATTTCAACGCGCTTGGAAATTCGGTCAGAAAACTCATGATGAGAATTTTGTAAGATACTGTCAAAACTATGCTGCGCAGCTTCGCGCCATAAAGCGTGTTCAACAAATCGATGAACCGTATTTTCTACGTCCCGTGTATGTAAATAAATAAACAGGGGATCAACAATGCGGTATTGGAACGCGAACTGAATATCGAGGAGATTTTCATCACCCGTGGCTAAATACAGCGTTTCATCATTGTGGACACGCGAGGCTTTAATCGCTCGCCAAAGTTTGTCGGAGGCACTCGTACTTTTTTCACTAATGGCTTGTTTAACGCCATGATCCGAAATATTCTCATTGCTTACATTTTCACTTTCATTTTCACTTACAATTGCTACCCGGCTACCGACCGTAGTGGAAAGTACGCGCCCTTTTTCAAGTAAAGTAACAGTTTCAATCGGCCAGGGAAGTCGATAGTGCAACCCGGATTCCATGCCGGAAAAGTTAGAAGCCCCAAATCGCTCTTTCACACCGACATAGCCAAAAGGAACCACCAGAAAACCCGACAACAACCAAGCCGCAACCAGAAGTGGGAGCAAGACAGATAGCAGATATTTGCGAAAGACGAATAACAACGATACGAAGGCCTTCCCCCCTGCCACAAAGAAGCGAAATATTGGGATATGTCCAAACCATTCGAATAAACTTTCTATCACAGAAATCTGATCAAGATCATCCCCTCGAATTAAACTTCGCACCCCGGAAACCAACAATTCCAATCCCGCAATACCAATCATCACCGCGATAATAATCGCTACGATCTCATCCAGATAAATGCCAACTAAACTGCCAACCAAAGAGACCAATACTGCGATAGTGGAAAATAAATCTATCTTGCTATGATAACCATCCGCTTCCAATGCAGGGGAATCCGTTTCACGTCCCACATGGGTTTTGAATCGTGCCATAAAATGGACGATGGCAATTACAACCAGCACACCACCAATCCCTACCCATAAAAATTGCAGAGTTTCGTCCGAACGCTGATCCAGTTCACTGAGAATTTCAAATGGAACATAAAGAATGACAAACGAAACCGCAATCGCCAAAATACATTCAACACGGCGAGCAAATCCGAAAGCGCTCGCTTGGCCTAACGCAGCAGACGATTCCTGGCGGTTTTCTTCTCGATATCGTAAAAACAGACTCCCTAATAAAACAAGAGAGACAATCAGGTCGGCACCGGAGTGATAGGCGTCGGCGAGTAGCGCTGCACTGCCAGTAACAATGGCCAAACCAGCTTTTAATCCGGTGAGAACGATGTCCGCAGCAATGGCGATAAGTGAGGTGCGAATTCTGCGGTCTTTGAACATGATGGGCGTTGGCAAGCAATCGCGATAAACATAAAAACGCCGCTTAACGGCAAGTGTCGACACGCTATCACCGAAGCTTTACAGTTTTGTGACATCATGGTATTCCATTACCACGATGTTTTCCGAATCAGTTAAATTGACTCAACTCCCAATGACCGTTCTCCGAGTTGGGCCACGCCAGACGAATATCCCAAGGATGGCGATGCTCTTCCTGCAAAGGTGCTATATCACTATTGATATGTTGGAATACATTCACCGCTGGGCTTAACACTGCGTCGCGTCCAAACAGGTAACTCTGTTCTTCCACAATCGCCTTATAAGCTTTATTCAACGCTAATGCACGTTCGGGAGACGGTGTTATGAGATCATAAATACTGTCAACATTTTGTATTTTTTCACGGTTAATCTTGCCATCAGCATGAAACCAGCGCTTTTTCATTTCTGCATTTTGACGGAATTCATCGCCACCACCGACTCGGCTCATATACTGTAAAAATTCACCCTCAGTTTCACCAAGATTGGGAACATCAGCAATTTTGCTAAGGTCAATATACCCCCAGCCCGCAGCACCGGCGACTTTCCGTGGAAATGCAAACGTGTGATCTATGGTTGTTCCTACGCTTTTATGGCAACCCATACAGGAAAACTGTTCTTCGTAATGCTGTTTACGCAATTGGCCATCGGCATTTTCTATAAAGCCCCACACCAACCAGCCAAAGTTATTGCTCATCCCTCGATCTTTGTGTTGGATCGCCTGAGGTAAATTGCCAAAATGTTTTTCTTTCGCCTCCACATAGTACCCGCTGGCAAGACTGGCTTTTGTTCGAAAGCGTTCCTTTTTCATATAGCGCACCTCCTTCATTCGAGGTGCATTGTAAATACGGCCACTCTCATCAACACCAATATAGCGAACGGTATGCAGAAAAGCCGTCCCCTCAGGGTAGAGCATATCTGTAACGGGTACATCTCGAGCATCACCAAGATAGTGTGTTCGCCGCATCATATTTTCAACAGACACACTCAAGACAGTGTCGTGGTCCAGGTCGACATCCAACAATGCTTCGTTTAATGGAATGGTGTGCAATGACTGAGCCCCAGAAATAGCCATTTCCATTAGACTAAGATTGGCAAAATATACGTCCCGCGAAAATTCACCATCTATTTCTGAAAATTTTTCTGGAAGCATTACCATCACATCATCGGTAGATCCATTGGTCGGCCAAAAGGTACTTGGCAAAGGCTTATAATTAAATGCGACCCATCGCGAACCGTCTTTAGCCAAACCATTTTCATCAAAGGCTTCAGCGCCCCGATGCAGATTTTCAATAGCCGGTACGACACCATTCCAGGCATCTGTATTCATCCATGCCATGAGCGGGGAGTAATTATCTTGTGCAATATAGTTCAGTATCGCCTTATCAGACATACCATTGATAAAACCACTGCGATCTTTAAAAAGATTCTGCCAGTGATTTCGAACACCAAACTCCGAAAACGCATAGCTGCCTTGAAGAAAACCATCGTTCATTCTATTGGGACGACCGTCTTTATAACTTTGATGGCAAGTGTAACAAGGATTAAATTGCCCTTCTGTTTTGGTATAACATTGGGCAGGAATGGGGGCTTCCCGGTTATACGCTTCATTATGCTGAATATAGTCCAGCGCTTTTACCTTACCTTGTTGCGCCGCATCCGCGGCAAACTCTATCTGGTTTTGTACTGCTGATTTAGTATTTTCATTCTGTTTTTCGCTACATCCGGTTAACACACCGACAACGAGAATGGCCCCAATCACCGCTATTTTGGCCATAAAATTTTGCTCCGTTACACATGCAAAGAAAGGGAACAGCTACGCTGCTCCCTTTCATCGAACTTACTTTTCATCACCCTGTTTTTGAATGATGGTTTTCACTGGCACTACTTAATCATTCACGCGAGGATCGTACAACCACAAGGTATTATTGGTTTGGTCGCCATCTTCGCCAATGATAATACGGCCGTCATCCATCACGATGACGTTGTCTGGCTGGGACAATGCATTCACATCACAGCGCTCCGCACCATCAACACTAGAACGATATGTCGCCCCCATCACCACAGGCTCAATACGATTAATGTCATAACCTGCCATCAATGGCATACGATAAACACCACCACAGTCTTTTACACGGTTAGACAATTGAATATCGCCCTCGTCATCAATCATGCCGTTGTCCATATCTGAAATAGCGAAATACACATAGGCTTCTGTTACCACCTCACCGGCAACCAGATCTGTACCGTCGACAGCTTCTTCCGCGCGTTTTTGGTTAACATAAATTCCTTCGAATTTTCGGAATTCTGCAGTCGCACCTTTTGCACGCGCCGCTTTACGAGACTCCAGGAAAGCGACACGATCATCCATCGCAGCTCCAGCCGTAACCTGACCACCAAACGTGTTGGCGCCGGTGTATCCTGCATCTACTGCCGGGGCATATGCTGTCGTGTAGGAAGGGTAGTTCGCATCTCCATTCGCCCAGGCAATTGCATCTGCATCCGTCAGATAATCACTCTTACCTTCTTCATAAGAATCAAAATTGACATTATCGTAAGCAGCGATCCAGGTTTCGATCGTTGCATTGTTACCGTTGGCCAATTCAATCCATGTAACATCAAAACCGGTTGTCAGTGGTTCATCACTTCCCGCATCCTGTGTGAGTTTCGCGGCGTACAGTGTTCCCGCGCTTAAGTCTCCAGCAACATCAGCAACGAATTTAAACATTACACCATTAGTATCGTCTTGCGAGAGATAAACGGTTCGCTGATCAGGCATAACAATCGAGTTTTCATGCTCATAGCGACCCATGGTATATTGCTTAACAGGTGTTGGTGCCACTCCTGTTGCATCCGTGATTTCTACAATGTAATGGTACCGATACGTATTAGGAAAAGGATCTGCGTCTGTGGCACCGCTGGCGGTAGGGTCGGTGTAAAGCGTCATCGCATCTTGCGAACCGTTAGTAGTAGGCATATTCCATAGATGTGTATTATCACCTGAATTACCCCACTCTTCAGACGTTAATGGCGTGCCCCAGGGAGAAACAGAACCGAAACAATTAGCGATGGTTCCCCAAGCGCCAAAATCCAACATCATCACATCAGTGGTATCCACACTCCAATCACCGTTTGAAGGATTCTTCTGTAATTTCAACCGGCTCATGCCACCGGGAATGGATTCCCAGTTTGTGAATAGATAACCTTCATTCGCTCCTGTGGATACAAAGCCATTAAAGTCTGGAGTATCACTTTCTACCGCAACGGTTGCATCGTCTACCGCCATCACAGTTCCCAAGCCTTCAGCGATAGCACCACTAAACGTATCGCCAGTTTGACCAAGGATTTGATAAGTCCCGTAAGCCATTTGAACCGTTTCCTGCTCCTGCGCCGTTTTTGGAACAGCCACGGAAATTAAATTTTTAGGTAGTTGGTTAATGTTCACACCTTTTACAACCCCTACCGTACCAGTATGGAAAGTCTTGCTCTGGTAATTTGTTGCCGCGTTACTGCCGCTAGGATGTTGAACATTAAAAAACAAATCGCCGCTGTCGGTCAGAAATGCACCTGTCACTTCCGCACCTAAAGGCACTGTCGCTAAACGCGTAAGGCCTGGTGTAACAAGCCCTGCACCCGCACCGTCTTGGCCATCTTGTCCGTCCTGGCCATTTTGTCCATCTTGCCCGTTTTGGCCATCCTGTCCATCCTGTCCATCCTGTCCATCCTGTCCATCTTGACCATCCTGACCATTTTCACCCGAGGGCCCTTGTCCGCCGTCTTGGCCATTTTGCCCATCAGCACCTGCTGGTCCACGACTTCCGTCATCACCACTACAACCCGCCAATGTCAATGCAGACACCATAGCGGCCAGTAACAGGCCTTTTTTGTTTAATTCGAATTGCATAGGTAGTACTCCCCTCGTTTTTATTGAAGCTATTGAAATATGCAGCTTTTAGAAATGTGGCAACATGAATTCTTTTATGAAATGAGGACTTAAAGTCCTGCAGAGACTTCTAATGACGCATTGCACATTAGTGAGGAAATGTTACGTTTCGTAAACGTCTGTGTGACGTTTTCTTTAAAGATTTACGAAAAAATAAATGATAATTATTATCAATAAGGAACAGGTAAATTCGCACATTTAAGGTGAACGATATCTACCTAAAAAGATGACATTTCAGAACTACGGATGGGATTTACGAACGCACAGAAGATAAAAAATCAGAAAAAATATCAGCATAGAAAACTGAAGCACAACCACACGGTTGACGACATTTTTTAAAGCACCGAAACCAGGAAAATAAATGCCAGGAATAGGTCCAACTAATGTCCCATAGCTTTAGATTCTTTTGGTTGAACCTCAACGCACTCTAAAGTTATGGTACGCCAAGCTTGTTGCAGACAGGAATCGAGCACTTACCTCTGTGACACAGTATGAACACTTCCTTGTGGGCTAGACGCCGAAGTATCAGACCACAGCATCCATGCTGGCGACGGTCACAGAGGCTAACCTCTAATCTCTAATAAAGGCTACGATTATTTGTGAAAAAGCAGAGGGAATAATCCGGGCTTTTATTCTCTCTTCAAATACAAGTAGCTTTACGTGTTTGATCCAGATACTTTTATCTGGTTGGCAATAATCGCAAGTATAAAACTACTCACTTCGACATTGTTGAGGTCGATACATCCTGGGTAAGGTGCCGCCCTTGCAATCCCAAGTAACAAATCCCTCGTCTTCAGCAAGCGTATAAATAATCGACTTACCATTTACCCGTTCCATCTCGCTGACCAGTATTAGCTCCATGCCACCTTCAGATACAATCAATTCATGCCCACCTGCAAGCTTGAATGGCTCGTCCAAACCAATCATAATATTTGAATCTGGCATCACACCATTCTCACTGATAAATGATTCTACCTGTTGACGAATAGGCGTCATCGCCACCAAAGCCTGACTGATTTTAGCGCGTTGCGTATAGTCTTGATAAGCGGGGATAGACACCGCAGCTAACACCCCGATAATCGCTATAAAAACAAACCCACCTAAAATCGCCAAAATAACAATAGCAGCACCACCACCTTTTTCATTTGGCCCCGCCGGTTTCCCTTCATTATATTTTTCATCCCAGCGTTGAGAATTTGACAATAAAAAAACAAAGAACTCAATTAAAGCAATAAGCCCTGGAATCCAAGCCCAAAAGAATAGCAAATAAAAAACGCCCCACCATTGTCCAAGATAAAATCGATGCGCACCAAAACCGCCAAGAAAGAAAGCAAACAACGCAGCCACCGTTTTACTTTTATAACGTCTTGTTCGTTGAGAAGCTCCACAATGAGGACAGGCCGCCGCCGTAAAATGCAAATCCTTACTACAACCAATGCATTTCACCATACTTCCGGGTTCCATGTTAGCCGAAGGGGTTTGATAGGGAGAAGTACTCATGTTTAGTCCTTTTAGAGTTAAGCTTTGAAGAGAAACCTAAAGTATAGATGCCTTTAGCAGGTAAATCCACAAATAAGGCATTCCAGCCAAGGAGGTGTGTTGCAACCAAGTGGAATTGAGACCTTACAACGCGAAAAGTCGGCAGCCAGGATAAATACGAATTTAAACCCTATAAGGTCGGTGCAAGTTTTCCTGCCTTTCAGATTCACTGCGAAGTTATTTTATTGTCCTATAAAACCTGTTTAATTCGACCATTGCCACTCGACTCTCAGCGGCATAACTCACTCCATATATGCCACCAACTTCAGAAAGAACATAATGACCACTTCGATATACTCCAGCCATGGCTGTATTTCTATCCTCAAACCTCTCCTGATTAAACGACAGCGGTTTAGGTAGATTCAATTTTGGGGGCTTAGAATACAACCAGAGACTGTTCCGAATCAATACACCCTTGCTTTTCGTTTACAAAGGTATTTGATCTTAAATATAAATTTTTCAGGCTTATTCACAGACTTGACCGCCTATGCACCATCTGAGCATGCCTGCCATTGACAAACTTCATACCTATTAACAATGAAGGGTTTGAGGTTCAAGTAAAAAATAATTATGTTTTTAAAAGTGAATGGGAGTTCAATAAAATTAATCTTTTTTACATTAAACTGAAAACTTCCCCCAACATTCATTAGAGATCCAGAAAATAAAAAAAGTTGAATACCGTGAAATTTATTTGAGCATACATCTTTATCCAAAATTCGAATCATATAAGATATTTCATCAAGGGGTCAGAGTGAAGCTCCCCACTTTAACGGACACTTTAAATAGAGGACAATTTAGTCCAATCAGAGGTGTCTATTATGGTACAAAAACGCAAACCCTATAAAACATATACGAAGGAATTTAAAATTGAAGCCGTT
>CABFPG010000009.1 GCA_902141825.1 Thalassocella blandensis | reverse complement strand
TGCACGATAATAATGGGTAGCTCTTTTTCAGCGCAAGCTTCCACCAAAGCTCTTTCGTAACCACCTGTGGCCTCCACAACAATGCGGGCCAGCTTGTAGCGCTTTAGCTTTGAAAGAATCTTTTTAACTCCTTCTGTGGTGTTCACTTCTTACCAATGAGTATCTAATTCGTAAATGTATATATCTAAATAAGTTTTACCGACGTCAATTCCGACATTTCGGCGGTTATTTTGTATGCTTGCTTTGGTAGTTGAAATCATGACTCACCCTTGCTACATTCGGGCTCAAGGCCCCTTCGACTGTTCGAGTTAAAGTTAAGATCAGTATGACGCCCAAGCTTGTTAACGGACTCGGTAATACCGGTGCCTAGCATCTTTCGGGCTGTCATACTGAAAACCTGTTGCTGCAGGTTTGGGCCTTACTTTACCTACCTCAGAAAAGGAATGAAAATATTGGGATTTCAACCATACAAAGTTATCAAAAACCGTTACGGCGGAAAACGTCTTCACTGGACGTCGTTGACGCGCTGCATTTTAAACGACGCTATGAGAAACCAAGCATGAAGTACTTTATATCAATTTTAGTTTGTTGTTTAACATATCATTTTGCTTATGGTTGCTCAGTACCACCAAAAGCTTACTTTTATACACCAAAAGAATTAGTTGAAAATTCAGAAGGAATTTTTCTGGCCAAAGTAGTTTCGTCGACTGCAATAGAAAACGAGTACGCGAAACATCGTCCACCAAACTTTAGTAAGGTAAAATTTGAAATTTTGGATGCGTTGAAAAGTGAAGTCAAAGGTAAAACAATTGAGATGAAAGGGTTTAACCTAAACGGAGATAAGAATTTCAATTTCGGCAACCATGAGTTAAAAGAGTTTTGGGATCAGCCTATGGCTGGTTCTGGTGTGGCACCTGGTGATTGTTGGGCTTATGGTGTATATGAAGTTGGCACTACCTATTTATTGTTTACTGGCGTAGGCCACATTAAAGCTTTCGAGCCTATAAAAGATAAAGCGAAAGACAAATGGCTTGCTAAAATCAGAGAACTTACTACTGGTGAAAATTAAGCTCATAGCCATTTTGTCAAACAATACTACATACCTTCGGTGTTCCGCTGGACTAGATCCTGCGTCGCTCGCCGTATACATTGGCGTTATGCAAGAAACAGGAAAATGAGGATATGGATCTAAATTATCAGTTTGCGCATCATTCACATTCTGAATCTGAGACTAAATCAAGTGTAAGCTCAGAGGAGGTTATTGCTGCTTTTGATAATTTCAATTGGCCTAATGAAGTTGAAAAGGCAAATAAATTACACAAATGTTCGCCCACGTTATCGATCTTAGCCAACGGGCCTGAGGAAATGGTTTGGGTATCCGGTTATGGTGATGCAAATAATATAGAGTTTGTTTCAGAGTGCTATTTTCCTGGCCAAGTAAGTAAATTGTTTGGCTTGTATAAGGGGCCTGGTACAGTAAACTTAAGCACACAATCGTTTAGCCTCGCTCAAGCTCGTAAAGCGATCGAGTTGTTTTTATATAAAAATTACGATGGCTTGCGAGAGCTATATGCATAACAAGCAAGCCAAAATCGTAGCATTTCGTGCTACAGGACTCGAGCCAGCGTTTGCTGGCGGCGTTGACTAAATAGGGAAATGGCATATGTGGTACAAGAGATATGGATATAAGCAACCTAATGACGGTAACGGTTATTATGCTAAGCATATGGAGGCTAGGTTTTTCTTAGTCATCATTACATTTTTAACATCAATAGCATCTATGGTATTCAGTGGAGAGTCATATCAGAATCTGTATATGTTCATTCTATCTCTATATATAGTACTTTCGTTCTCGCCGGAGATCGTAGCAAAACTAAAGATTTATCCGGTCTTGGTAGCAATATTAACTGTAATAATACTTTTTAGTATTTTCCGAATGAATGTGTTTTATTTTTCGGAGTCTTCAGGTTGGCCAGATTTTAATGAAACAATTCTTCCAGATCGAATTGGATATGGTATTTTTGTCTTTTTTAACATAGTAATTTTTCTACTATTTTTTGTGTCAGAATATTGGAATAAGCTAACTAAACTATCAAACTGATACGAAGTAAAATCTGAATTTAAGCGTTTGCGAAAATAGAACGGGAGCATAACCTTTCTCGGCTGGGAAAATATAGTTAATGGCATTCACAAGATTTACTGTAAAGACGACGGCTATATAATAAATTTCTACCTCACTAGCCTTACCAACTGCGTAGGTTTCGCTTCATCCCCCATACTGGGCTGTAAGCTACTTTATTTGTCCTGGGAAACCATAGCGGTATACAACGTTTCCTTGCTAGCGCTATGTTTTTGTCTTAAAGCTTCGCTTTACATCCTGCTGCAGGGAACGCATTTCGATATTTGAAAACCAAAACCCTTAAATTTTTTGGTGAGAAACAAGTAAAGCCTAGAAAAACTGTATATAAATATAGTTCCAAGCTTTGAATGTAGTTTGAAATGGACTAGAAATATTGCATGTTTACATTGCGGGCAGCGGCCCCTATGAATTTGTTCGAGTAAGCAGAGATGGATTATTTACTAGTTTTTGGATGGATGATTCTTTCGTTTTTACTGGTCATCCTTGTCATGCAAGGACTAAAGCGTGAAGTAAGAAAATGCGCTAATAAGGAAATTTCTCGGTTGAAATCCAGATATCCGGGAATATTTGATGGTGGGTACAAGTTCTATACAAACGGTCATCCTTATGTCTGGGATGAGGTTAGCCTATATGACGCCATAAAGTTAATAGAACTTTCTGTTACCGGTGCTCACGGAGTCCCAATAGATCCACCCGTGTATTCAATTAAGATTGATGAAGATAAGAAAAATATTTATATAGTTCCTCATAAAGTAGCTTACGATTTTAGTAAGCTAAAGCATTACCAAGAGTGGTTGGATAGCCAAAGAGAAGCCGCAAAAAATATTGCCAAATATAAGAACTCTCAGTAAAGCGTAACGCTCAGAGTTGTGTTTTGGCCTGGATATTCAACGCGGTGCATAGAACCTCAACGGTTTAAGCAATTGTGTTCTGCGTCTGTGGAAAAGCTAAGGGTGAGTAATTTTCAGAAGAGCGGTATATATGCAGGGGAGGGAGCGTTGCTATTACGATGCTCTCGTATAAGCAAGAGCATCGCATTGTTACAGCGCCGTGTTGGCGCTATTTTAATATTGGATTTCTGGTAAAGGCTTACCAGTTTACAAGTGGATGTGAATCCAGTTCGTAAATACGTACCCAATCGTATTGCGTTACCATTGGGTAACGATTTGCCCACTTGTTACCGCCAAACGCATCTTGAATCCCATCGTTTGGAATCCAGAAGTTCATCATAACTTCGGTTGGTTTGTTTGGAATAGGCGTGTAGTAAATTTGAGGATAAACACAGTTGGGTGAGCAGTCGATCCAGTCCTGATCTAATGTTTTCACCAGTGTACCGTCTACATACCATTTGATCGCTGAAGGTGTCCACTCGATCGCAAAAACTCGCCATTGATCAACTGGACCAGTATCAATTTTATGTTCCCAGGCGCCCCAATTACGTGTTTGGCTCCAGTCGGCTGCATTTTTACCGTATATCAAATTGGCTTGGAATTTGTCGGGACGTCCTCCTTCCAGTTCAACATCAATTTCTTGCCATTCGCGTGGTGAACCCTCATGGGTGTAAGTGAAAAGTGAAGAAATATATCCAGAGGCAACGGAACGGTTTGGTGCTTTCATTCGAGTTTCAATACGGCCATATTTGATCCGTTTCGAAGGCTTGGTGCGCATTTCACCACAGGAATAATTGTAATTGCCTTTTTGCTGATTGTGATCGTTAGACCAACTGCCTGGAATATATTCCTGGCGAATAGTCAGTTCTAGTTTACCGTTTCTTACTTCAACACCCTGAGGCTGGAATCGACAAATTGATTCTCCACCGACAGCGCCGTCGCCTTTTGCCCAAACATCCTGGTTGAAATTATCAAAACGGTCATCGTACACCAGAGAGTAACCGGGATAATTGCCCGTATAGCCAGGGTAGGATTCTGGCAGGTTGCCGCCACCGTTACCACCGCTGCCCGCACGGCGGATAACGACCGATGATGCGTCGTCATTGAAGTTTTTACTGACCAGACAACTGTCGTCGCCACTGACGATCGTTGACGAACCTGTAAAATTATCATGCTGATACAATACCGCTTCATAACCGTCAGACACTTGAATAGAAGATGCATCATCGTTTACGAAGCCTAAGCCGCGGAGTGTCGCGAGGTTATAACGGCCTTCGTTTAAATTGGCTGCCCAGCCAGTGTAGTTACAGTGCTGGTAGACCGTTGCAGCTGAGTTTCCACCACCGTTTCCGCCGTTGTTGGAAACGACTTCGATGTAATTTAAATTAAAACCGCCAGCAGATGCGAACATACCCAGATTATAAGTTCCGGCATTGACATGCGCGTCGAAGGATACGGTTCTCCAGTTTTGCCAGCCTCCCGTATTGGGAATGTCCACGCTGCCCAACACGGATGAGCCACCGTTCAAATCGATCGATACATTACCGCCACCTGTTTCACTGGCAACGCGTAATTTGATAGTGTACAAACCTGTTGTAGGGAAGCTTATGTTGTTATACGCAAGCCATTCTGCGGATTCAATCCAGCCGACACTGTGACCTCCGCCGACATCACCTGTGCTTTCGATATCGACGTCGTCTCCGCGATACGCACCACCGGTATTGCCGGGAGTAGTATCATAAAAAGCATTGTAGTCTTCTGCTTGAATTACGGTTGCTTGTGCACCGAAAGAGGCTGACAAGGCAACAATCGCTGTTGCCAAAGGTGGGGAAAGTGACTTAATCAATTTCATTATAATTTCAAACCTTGTTTATCAAATTCAAATGACTACATTGGCTTTGTCTCCTTACTAGACCCCCGCGCCTTTATGGTGGCGGGCATTGACATCACCAATGTATCGCTCGTAACTACTAACCAGCGCCAGGTTTCAGCGGTAGTTTATTTCTACGAGCAGTGTTGTTCATCGCGTTCCGGCGTAGAACATGGTCTCTCACCTGTGAGTTGTAAAAATTAAGTCACAGATCAAGGGCGTCGTGCTTGACGCATCATAGCTATCATTGAAAGAGTAAGGATAAATTTCACGCAATGGTTTATGCAAGTGCCACATCGATCTGTTCTAGCGATAATAGCGGTTTTGCAGTAAATAAATTTGCACTTGTAGAGATCTGAGATGTTAATCAATCACTGTTTGCACTGTGACTGCAGTTTGTTATGCAAAAGGAGAATAAAATTCCTCACCGATGAGCTATGAGCGGCAAGATTGACATTAGACAGAATTGGAAACTGCCCATTAGTGCTCAAAATTTTATTTGAAGCTTGGTTAAGTGCACGTAGTGTGGCGTAGTCGATGATTCAATATCGGGATACGTTTAGAAACTTACCTCGAATTTTCAATTCATGAAACATTTGATGGAATTTTGAAAAACGCATGACAGGTAAGCTTGATGAAAATTAGAACAATCTGAAATGTGACGAAACAGCTTATGCTGTGAGATTCCCTTCGCGTCAATTTTTTTGGCTCAATCTCCCGGGCATAAAATCTCCCGGACATAAGTAGGGGAATACTGGGAGTGACTGTTACAATGGTGTTCGTAGTTCATTGAGTCTTTAGTCTGATGAATACTTACCTCAACGGATATTTATATTGATCTGTTCAAACGGATCGCCAAATATATACTTGGTATTTGTCACGTTTTATAAAACTTCAAAAAAGGAGTTAGTCTTTGCCTGAACTGAAAACTGTTTGTCTTTTTGTGATAACTGCTCTGGCTGAAATTATAGGGTGCTATCTACCTTATTTATGGTTGCGTGAGGGGCGGTCGATCTGGTTGTTGATCCCAGCGGCTTTAAGTTTAGCTTTGTTTGCCTGGCTCTTATCGCTGCACCCAGCTGCTGCCGGTAGAGTATATGCCGCATATGGTGGTGTTTATATTCTCATGGCAATATTGTGGCTATGGGGGATTGATGGTGTTCGTCCTACATTGTGGGATTTAGTCGGTTCTGCAGTGGCGCTTGTTGGAATGTCAATCATCATGTTTGCACCACGTGGTACTTAACGGCTACAGGCATAAAATATATAACGCAAAACCCTGGGCCGATGTTGTATCTATGAGGGAAAGAATGTGCACCTGGTTTATATGGAATTAGCGAGGTGGAATGATCCTGAGGAACGCGTTGAAAACATTTCGTTTGATGTATAGGAAATATAAAGATGAGTAACACTAACGGAGAGAAACGCTAAACTAATGTCCATGCAAAACTTTATGAAATAATGGTGGTTGCGTAAGACTTAATTAAGAAAGCGAATTATGTATTGTTAATACTGATACGAAAGAGATGAATTATGGATGTTACAAAAAAGAAGTTGGAAGAGGCGGCAGCTGAGAAAATTATTTCAATCGAGCAAGCGCAGTCGCTTTATGAATATTTAGTTCGTCATTCCGGGGATACTCCAAGGTTTACGTTTACTCACGTCCTCTACTATCTCGGTGGATTAATCGCTATCGGAGCCATGACGCTCTTTATGAATCTTGGTTGGGAATCTTTCGGCGGCGCGGGCGTTTTTTTTATTTCTTTGCTTTATGCTGGTGCAGGTCTAAAAATCAGTAATATCTTTTCGGAAAAAAACCTTATTATTCCTGCTGGTATTTGTGCCACTTTTGCCGTGTGTTTGACCCCCTTAGCTATTTATGGTCTTCAACAATGGTTAGGGGTTTGGCCGGATGATAGTGTGTATCGAGAATATCATCGATATATTAAGTGGCATTGGATGTATATGGAGTTTGGTACTTTGGCGGTTGGTGTTTTCGTTGCCTGGAAGTACAAGTATCCTTTTTTGATTATGCCTGTTGCGGTCACTCTTTGGTATATGACGATGGATATTGCAGCAATGATTTCGGGTGGTGATTACTCTTGGGAATTAAGATCTCTGGTTTCTCTGTATGCCGGCTTGCTAATGATAGGCTTAGCCTTTTGGGTGGATATTCGCTCTCATAAACTTGCGGACTATGCTTTTTGGCTTTATATCTTTGGTGTTATCGCATTTTGGGGTGGCTTATCTTCGCAGGATTCTGATAGTGAACTTTCAAAATTTTTCTATTTTTGTATTAATCTGTTGATGATACTGACAGGCGTGATGCTCGTGCGAAGAGTTTTTGTCGTTTTCGGGGCGCTGGGGTGTTGTGGTTATCTTAGTTATTTAGCCTCTGATGTGTTTAAAGACAGCTGGTTATTTCCCGCTGCCTTAGCGGCTATTGGGCTTGGTGTTATTTATTTGGGCGTGCTTTGGCAAAAGCATGAAGCGTTCATCACTAAACGATCACGCTCGTTGCTTCCGGTTCCCCTGAAAGAACTTCTGGACACTAAGGCATAATAGTATTACATGTGACTTTAACGGAATTTTTCTTACCTACTTGAAAGCAAGAAAGAAAATAGGATGTTACTGGGTAATACGGTATGATTCTTTGTAGTTAAGTGTTCTCTGATCGATGTTTGCTAAATGGTTTTCCTAAAGGAGTAAGTTGTATGGGGTTTGGGTCTGTGTCTTTTGTGGTGGTGGTGCTTCTTTTTCTCCTCATTCCACTGATGATAGTGCCAATCGTAATTGCTAAACGGCGAAAGCTTCCACACAAAAATGTGATTGCGTTGGTAAGTATTCTCGGCACAGTATTGTTCGGATTCGGTTGGTTAATTGCCCTCATATGGAGCCTGGTGCAAAGCGCTCATACGGACACAGCATCTTGATCAATGTTGCAAACTGTAAAAATCAAAAGCATGGTTGGAGCTTGCAGGATAATGGCTAATGCTGCGAGCTAATACTTAGTACAAGTTTTTGATATATTCTATAAACACTCTTAAAGGTTCAGGCACAAACCGTCGCCCCGAATAATACAGATAAGGCCCATTGAAGGTTTGCCACCACGGCTTTAACACGGGTACCAGCTCACCGGTGGTAAAATATGGGTCCAGCCATTGCTCGAAAAGATGAATAATTCCGGTGCCTGCCTTCGCTGCGTTTACAGCCAGGTCCACGCCAGCACCAATGCTCACTATCAGCGGGCCATTGGGCGTTATTTTGATAACCTTATTGCCTTTTTCGAATTCCCATTGCGCCAAAATTCCAGATTCAAATCTCCCTGCGATGCAGGGCAAGTCAAGAAGCTCTCGGGGATGCTTTGGATGCCCATGTTTTTCCAATAACGCCGGTGCAGCAGCCGTGGCAAGGCGTTGTTTACGAGGGCCAATTGGAATTGCAATGACATCCTGATCAAGCCCCTCATCATAGCGAATACCAGCATCAAAACCTGCATCAACGATATTGATCATTTGGCTTTGCGCGACTACTTCTATTTGAATATCAGGATACTCGCGCAAAAAAGCAGGCACAATTGCGCTAAGAATTAATTTTGATGCACTTACGGGGACGTTCAGGCGTAGTTTTCCCGCGGGTTTATTTCGGTAAATGTTGACGCCGTCCAAAGCCGTGTTGAGTTCATTCATCAGCGGGTTCATTCGCTGAAGCAGGTTGATGCCGGCTTCGGTCGGTACAACACTACGAGTGTTCCGATTAAACAATCGTAACCCAAGGTGCGTTTCCAGACGGCGTACCGAGTCGCTCAAGCGCGATGCACTGCTGTTCGTCTTTCTGGCGGCTTCACGAAACCCACCGGCTTCGGCAACGGCAATAAAATCACTTAAGCTATTTAAATCGATTGTCATTGTTCGCTATTCCGTACACGCTGTCTTGATTTACCTGTATTGTTGCACAAACCGCTCACCGATAAAATCCCGGTAAATTCACATGATTGTTGGAGAAAAAAAATGAGCGTGGAACTGGCAGGACGATTTACATTGGGGGACAAAACGGTAAACCGTATGGGGTATGGTGCGATGCAGCTGGCGGGGCGAGGTGTATTTGGACCACCTGACAATAAGCAAGAGGCTATTGATGTATTAAAAGCGGCGATTGCTGCGGGAGTCAATCATATAGATACCTCAGACTTTTATGGCCCTCATATTACCAATCAGCTTATTCAGGAAGCGCTAAACCCGTATCCTGTTGAATTGGCTTTGGTGACAAAAATAGGTGCTAAGCGTGATGATAAAGGTGGCTGGAATCCTGCCTTCTCAAAAGCGGAACTCACTCAGGCTGTGCATGACAATCTAAATAATTTAGGCGTGGAGCAGTTGGATGTTGTGAATCTCAGAGTGATGTTTGACGTGCATGATCCTGCAGAAGGTGAAATATCGGAGTATTTTAATGTTTTGGTGGCGCTGCAGAAGGAAGGGTTGATTCGTCATTTAGGCTTGAGTAACGTCACTCGTGCTCAGGTTGAGGAGGCGCAAAAGCTGGCTCCCATTGTCTGTGTGCAAAACCATTATAATTTAGTGCAACGGAAAGATGATGCGTTAATTGATCATCTTGCAAAAAGTGGCATTGCCTATGTCCCCTTTTTTCCTCTTGGTGGCTTTTCACCATTACAGTCGGACATTCTCGAAACTGTGTCCAAAGAGCTTAACGCGACTCCTAAACAGGTGGCTCTGGCATGGCTATTAAACCGATCACCAAATATATTGTTAATTCCTGGTACTTCCTCTGTAGCACATCTCCAGCAAAATATAGCCGCTGCGGCGTTGAACATTCCTGAATCACTAATGGGAAAGTTAAATACAATAGCAACGGCTTGATTAATATCGCGAGAATATTCAAAGCGTACTCAGTTTGGACTTCTTTTAAAAAGCAAATGAGTAAAACAATATTGTGGTTTGACAGCCGCCTGATCTTAACCCTCCGGTTATTTGATTGCATATGATGCGCTATTTACCGTATCGCCATACCATTATGGTGCTTCATGGTGTTATGGTTTATAGTGCGACTGTTGTATAAAACTGTTGCAAAAATCTGTCGTGAAAAGCTATTTAAAAAATATCGCAAAAAGCTTTCGGCAAAAACGCATTTCGATAGGCGTAGTAGGGACCTTGTCGACCTGAGAAATGCCAGTTTACTCTCACTTAACGTAAAAATCTTATGCAATGGATCGTAATTGTTGTTATTTCTATATTAACGCTTGTGGGCCTGGTTGCGTTCTATTTATTTTTTCCAAAATTTATTAGAGTCTTGAGTGTCTTGCCATTGTGGAGTTTAAGTGTGTTCTACAGCGGAATCTGTACAATGATTTTAGTTGTAGAGCTCAACACCAGGGTTGATGTAATGAAAATAATGATGGGAAGTATTGCATTGGTTTACACCTTGCAAGCGACCCTAATTTCATACATCTCGCGTGTAAAGTATCAGTTGATCCTTCATGCAATACTTCTCTTTCTTACCTCTTGCATTATCGTGGTGGTCATGCCGTTTTTTAGTATGATGATAGCGCTGGCTTTTTGCGTTTATGCATTGTTGACACTCTCCGGTTGGTCTATGTTGCTTTTTCTTCGGCGAGTTGGTGAAAATTATTAATGCTGTGCTAACTTTAGTTTGACGTAAACTAATAGAACGTTAGCCAGTAAATTTCGATTGAGAGGGTAATATGCCAGTTGAAGATGAATCTGATGGACATATGCTGAAATACTTTACAGAGTCAGAGTCCCGTATCATCGAACAAAAATGGATGAATATTTTTTGTAAGGATAAGCAAGGTGTGAACACAAAGGACTATAAGTGGCATATTTTTAGTGGTGGTCGTTATCCGTCGATTGAGGGCAAGGCGGCGCAAGAGGCGTATGATACACATCGTTGCGCCACATATATGGTCATGCACAATAATGAATATTCAGTACGTTTAACGCGGTCAAAGCCGATAGATGTGAATCGGCAGGATGTTTTTGTATTTCCCGAAAACATGGCGTGGACGATGGCTTTCACCCATGAGGGGGGGTGGCTTGGGCCTTATTTTGCAAAACACCCTCAGTATGAACAGCTGGAAAAAGAGAACCGGGCCTATGGTGAGAAACTCAAACAGATCGAATATGCAAAATCAAAAGGCTGGCTAAAGTAAAACTAAAAACCAGTACAACTGAAAAGCGATATTTAAGTCTGTACAGAATACTACGAAACCCTGGATGCAGTTTTTTCACTTAATACCGAAAATGTGGTAAGTATGGCATTTGTTCCTCCTGCTCGACACCAAGCGCTGATGAAGCGCATTAGGATATGTTGCTACGTAATGTTGGCGCTGGTTGCGCTTGCGAGTAATTCTATCTTGTGCCGATTGGCACTGGCGGAAGAAGAAATTGATGCGGCCAGTTTTACGGTGATACGTATGCTATCGGGTGTTGCTGCATTAGCGTTCCTCCTCTTTTTATCTGGGCGAAAGTCCAATGTGAATTCTGCAAGCACATCTGAGCACTCAGCCACCGGGAGTTGGCATGCTGCGTTTATGTTGCTTCTCTACGCGATCGCTTTTTCCTATGCATATGTTTCTCTGGATACGGGTGTGGGAGCATTAATTTTGTTTGGTTCCGTGCAGATTACCATTATCTGTGTGGGTTTAATCTCTGGACAAAAGCTGCATGTTTTAGAGTGGTTTGGAGTGGGACTGGCCTTTGCCGGTTTTACTTATCTGGTATTACCAGGGGCCGCAGCTCCTTCCATTCTTGGCCTTTTCCTGATGTCGACTGCGGGCATTGCCTGGGGGTTTTACACTCTGGCAGGAAAAAAATCGAAAAACCCTTTCAGAGATACAACATTTAATTTTTTCAGAACAGTTCCTGTTGTTATCGCTCTAGCGTTATATGCGGTGACTCAGGCCGACATATCTCTCAGAGGGGTAATACTGGCGATGTTATCCGGGGCGATTGCCTCAGGTTTGGGTTACACCCTGTGGTATACCGTATTAGCTTGGTTGACGGCGATTCAAGCGGGGGTATTGCAATTGTTGATTCCCGTCATAGCAGCCGTTGGCGGGATAATTTTTGCGAACGAAATCTTAACGCTGCGCTTTGTTTTATCCTCGGTGATGATTTTAACGGGTATACTCATTGTGATATTTGGCAAATATTCTGTCACCTGTTTGCATCGTAAGAATTTGAAATGATCGCCTGTAATATTTTTAAAAACAAACTCAATAGCCAAGGTTTATGACGCCAGCAATCAAACTGCTCAATCAGACAAAAATCCAATTTCAAGTACACGAATACGAGCATGAGGTTTCAAGTGAATCTTATGGTCTTGAGGCTGCAGATAAGCTGCATGTAGAGGCGGCCAGAGTATTTAAGACGCTAGTAGTAAATTTGGACGGGAAGGAGTTGGCGGTAGGTATTTTGCCCGTTTCTCATATGTTGAGTATGAAACTGATCGCGAAAGCCCTGGGAGCAAAAAAAGCCGCAATGGCAGATAAAGCGGTGGTAGAACGTACGACCGGCTATGTATTGGGTGGTGTCAGTCCGCTGGGGCAGAAAAAGCGCTTGCAGACCGTGATAGATCAATCAGCTATGCAATATAATACTATCTATATTAGCGCTGGCAGAAGAGGACTCGAAATAGAACTACCACCGGAAGATTTAAAGCAACTATTGCGTGGTACTTTTGTGGATATCTGCGCGAATATCTGAGTTTAGTATCGTGAAAATCCTTTGGACATTTGTCCTCCGTGAGATATAAATAAAATAACAATAGGTCGATCATGAAGATAATCAATGTAAAAAACACAGGAGCACTAATTGCACTGACCGGGCTTATATTTGCAGCTGTGTTTGGCAATGCCGTTCATTTCAATCCAAATCCTCAGGTATGGTTTTCCCCGGATTATTATATACAGTTTATTCCCTTGTATATTGCCATCACGTTTTTGCTGTGTGGCGTATTTATTTTTACTGGGTTTTCCCAGGTGAATATTTATCTTGCTGTATTCGGGCACGCCACTTCCGAAGAGATTTTTTTTGATGTCATTGGTCTGACGACAACACCCTTGCCGTTTTATGCTATTTGCATATTTCTACCATTATCTTTATTAGCGCTTTGGCTGGCGTATTCGAATATCTTGCAAAAAGAAAAGGTTTCTATCGCTGAAGCCATTTTCGGAATTGTCTTCAGTACTTTGTTTATATTGTTGCCGAGGTTTTTGTAGGACTGCAGATTGAAGTCCTGGCAATGCGTTGGAGTAACAGCGTGTTTATTCTCTCACGCTGTTACCAGGAATTAATAGCTTCCTGCAACTTGCAATTCTGTAGCCAGTGTAAAGTGACTGGTGAGTATGGCGCTGTTAGAAATTTCTTCTTCGGGTACAACCTTCACAAAAACCACTCCGCCGCGATGATTGATAGCACAGCGCGCTTTTCCTTCTGTCATGCTGGCTTCGCAATCGAAAGTACTACCACTCGGAAGGTCATTTTCACGAATCTGCAATTTCATATTGCTGCTGCTGGACAATTCAAAGACAACGGTTGGTGTATCGTAGGAAAATTCGTACATATAAACCTGAGCGGAAGCGTCCAGGTCTTCCTGGATTAATACCGGGAGATTGTCTTTGATGATGGTGGCGTTTCTTACTTCGCTGTCTTCTGCATAAGCGCCAGCGCACTGTACGAAAGCCAATGCTGGCAGTGCTGCCATCAGCCCGATACGTAAGTTTTTACTAAATACTGTTAACTTAGTTTTAATATATGCTGCGCAAAAATCGTTCATCAGTAGTCTCCAACCAAAAATATGAAAGCAGGTATTGATTCGGCTCAATAGGAATGCTTTCCGTTGATATTCATGAAGTGGAAAGCGACATAAAAAAGTTCCACAAAAGGTGCAATTGGCGCTATATTTTTGCCTCCATTGCACTAGGGTGGTAAAGCTTGAGGGGGCTATCCGCTTGCCGAGCCTACTCGTTGGTGATGTGTAAGTTATTGAAATTTAATAGTTTTGTTCTTCCTGGTCATTTTGATTTCCTAAGTAAGGTGTGTATGAATCCCATTGTGATCTCTATTGGATTGCTTTTGTGCAGTAACATATTTATGACGTTTGCCTGGTATGCGCATCTAAAAGAACTTAGCGCCAAACCGTGGTTTGTTGCAGCTTTAATCAGCTGGGGGGTAGCGCTTCTGGAGTACCTGTTTCAAGTACCTGCTAACCGAATTGGTTATACGGTATTGAGTGTGGGGCAGCTAAAAATCATTCAGGAAGTGATTACCCTGTCCATCTTTGTGCCATTTTCCCTGTATTATCTGAAAGAACCCCTCAAACTGGATTATTTATGGGCCGGATTGTGTCTTCTCGGTGCCGTGTTTTTCATGTTCCGAGAGAAATTGAGTTAGATGCAGTCAAGCCCCAGCGTAAACTATGCAGATACTTAATACCGCGCGGACTACGATACATGCTATAACGGAAGCCGATGCAGACTTTTTTATTGCCCTGGTAAACTCTCCTGGCTGGCAGCAATATATTAACAACCCGAAGGTCTACAATCGTGATGATGCATTGCGCTACTTGAACGAAGGGTTTTTAAAGTCATATACCGATCATTCATTCAGCTACTATCTCGTTCGCAACCTTGCAGGCGATGCGATTGGAATTGGAGGATTTTTAAAGAAAGCGTATCTCCCTGCGGTAGACTTCGGCTTTGCGCTATTGCCGCAATACTACAACCAGGGTTTTGCGCTCGAATTTTCTCGCGCTATTCTCCACTTTGGGGTGAAGACTTTTGGATTCGACGAACTGATTGCCGTCACGAGTATCGAGAACCTGCGTTCACAACGTCTCTTGGAAAAGCTGGATTTTAAATATCAGGAAGTTTTCACGGTGGAGTCTATTCCTGAACCTCTCAAACTATTTCGCCGATTACGGGTCGATACTAACTGAGATGCGCCAGGATTGTGGTCGCATTTGACTTGGGCGCGATATATTGCATTCAATGCTTGCTGAGATACACTTTAGGTAAAGAACTTATTGGAAAACTCCACGACAAATTAGCCATATGAACCATGCAATTCAACTTCGTCCCGTCACTATGCAGGATGCGACATTACTCTATGGCTGGCGCAATGATGTTCTCACCCGGCAAGCCAGCCATTCGATTCAGGAAATACCCTGGGAGACGCATCTGAACTGGTTAGAGGAATCTCTGAAAAACAGTCAGAGAGTGTTGAACATTGCGGAGTATGATCATCGGGCAGTGGGCACGGTGAGAGCTGATTGGCGAGGCGATGCCTGGATGTTGTCCTGGACAATTGCGCCGGAAGCGCGTGGTGCCGGGCATGCCAAAGCCATGGTGGCTCTGTTCGCCGCACAAATGAAGGAGCCGGTGTGTGCGGAAGTGAAGAGTGCCAATATTGCCTCTATCAAAACTGCGGAATACGCGGGCATGCATTTGTTGCAGCGCGACCACGATGTGCTCACCTTTTATCGGTCAGCGTTATCCTGATGTGGGATAAAATATTGCGCCAGATCGTGGTTCTAGTCTACATTTAATGTGTTTCATTTGATCAAATAACGACATGGGAGTGTTTATGAAAAAATTACTGTTGCTGGCTTTGGTGAATATCATCTTTTCATCAGCCAGTTATGCGAGAGATTCTGTCGGTGCGTATTCCATTCAAGAAGCGATGGACTCTGACGCTGCCAAACAAGCTTTGGGGGATAATGTTGCATTTTATTTTGGTGAACAGAAAACACCAAAAATTGAGAAAAGCTACGGCGAATTTAAGACCAATAAAAAAACCAATGCCTTTAATAAATCGGACAAAGAGGCCTGTGAGTGGGTATTTTTGTCCGCCATGGTGAGTTTAAAGGAACGGGCATTGAAAGAAGGTGGAAATGCAGTGGTGAACATTAAATCGAATTACAAAGGCAATCTGGTTACCAGCAATGACACTTTCCAATGTGGAGCTGGCGCATTAATCGCAGGTGTTGCACTTGTTGGTGATGTGGTAAAAATCAAAAAGTAATCGCTTTCTTATTCAGAGCTTTAATAGGGCGCCACCGTTAAAGCTCATCTCTCCTCAAGATTTAAGGCCTGGCCCGTACGCGATAAGTACCGATTAGAAAACAGTGGTAAAATCATTTTTCGCGTTTACTTCTCCGTTGCCGTGTTTCATTTCGTCAAACTAGCGTGATTTGATCAATATTGCCGTACTCAGGCAGAGACGAGAGTCGTGCATTGTGCTGTTCTTGTTCCTAATCCTGATCTAAAACGTTATGTCGTGTTAGGCATTGTGTTGTTTTATAACAACAGCGTCGCAAAGCTCTAATCTCATTGATTTAAATAAAGTTGGTGTAAATCCAAGTGGTTTGCAGTTTCTTAATATCTGTTATCAGCGGCCGACGTCTTTTTACTCTTGCCTAAGATGTGAGGTAAAGGATGAGTTGTTGACGTTTGTTGAAAAAAATATAAAACGTCACTGTTAAAAAACTGATGTTGCCATGCAAATTTTTGCATGGAAAAACAAGTTCGTAAAAATAAAAAGCACTTGGTGCAAAATTACATCGATTGATTAATGACATCTGTGCCAAAATTTTATTTCGCATGAAACCTGTGAGTGTTGTGAAAAATTCATGAAGGCGTGTAAAAGTTTCATTCGAAAAAAAATTATTTTTTTCACTCTGTTAAGGCTGAGGTGTTTTTTGTTTTGGTCGTTCTAAAATAACGACGAGCGCAAAGAAAAAATATAAAAATTAACGTTGGCAGTTTGCAGTGTGATGAAAATACTCAACATAGCCTGTTCATTTGTTGTCATTTTTTTACCGTCCCCTGCGAATAACTTACACATAAAGTGCATTTAAACGAATGCTCAGTGAGTCAATCGAGAGTCGCATTAATTACTAACGGCCATTATTTCAAATAAAACAAATAATTTTTCTGGTGAGGTATGCTTAGAATAATTAACCGCTATTAATGAAAACTCTCCTGCCATCATTGTTTTGTGTCTTGTCCAACCCCCGCGTACAGTGGGATTGGTGAAACATTTCTATAGGAATAAATGTCATGTCCAATTGGATACAACACAGTGTCGCTGCCCTGGCAGTGTCTATCAGCCCATTCATGGCGCCTCTGGCATCCGCCAAAACAGAAACCGATATTGAAAGCCAGGCGTTAAATGCCAAGTTGTTTAATGTTGGTTTTGTTTACGGCAGTGTGTATGAAGATTTGAATGAAAATGGTAAGCGCGGTTTATTCGAGCCAGCCATTGAAAATGCAATTGTGTATTTGGATGAAAACAATAATAACGTTCGCGACCGCAATGAGTTGTTTGCGCGGACGGACGCAAACGGGGTTTACTTTTTTAGTCCTCTGCCAACAGGTGACTATGTGGTGCGCCAGGAAGTAGCGTTTGGTTGGCGCAACATCAGCGGTGGCGCTGGTGATGACGTCACACCAATTGTTGTAAATAACGGTGCCAATTCACCTCGCGATATTACCCCTAAAATTATTGGTGGTGCAGAAGTAGAACCTGGTGAATACCCCTTTATGGTGGCCGTGGGATATAACCTGAGCGGCGATTTCAATCAGTTTTGTGGCGGCGTATTAATTTCAGACAGTTGGGTGGCTACGGCGGCTCACTGTTCTGAAGGTACTAATCCATTGGATGTCGGCGTGCTGGTAGGCACCAATGATATTTACGATGGCAGTGGTCAGCTACTTGAGGTGGAAGACATTGTATTGCACCCTGAGTTTGATTCTATTCTCAGCGTGGGCGGTGGTTATGACATTGCGCTGTGGAAACTGGCTCAGCCAATTGATTTGGCCGCAAGTGGTTTGGAATCTATCTCTATGTTATCGCCAGAAAACGCCGCCCTTGCAGCAGACGGTCAGTTGGCTACCACTGTCGGCTGGGGTGTAAGCGACCTGGCGAGCGTGTTGTTACAAGACGTTCACTTGCCAGTGGCCGATACGGAAGCATGTATGGCGGCCTACCCAGACGCTATAAACTTTGAGACGCAAATATGTGGTGGTGTTCCAGAAGGTGGTGTTGATGCTTGTCAGGGCGACAGTGGTGGTCCTTTGCTGGTGCGAGATGCTGATACCGATCAATGGAAACTCGCCGGTTTAACCAGTTACGGCAATGGTTGTGCACAAGCTGGTTTCCCTGGCGTATGGTCACGTGTTTCGGCCTTATCCGATTGGGCTAAAGAAACGGCGGTAGGCGGTTCGCGTTTCCACGATGTACGCGTGCGTCCACTGCAATTTGCCAAAGCGGATTTTGGTAACAAGCAAACAACTTTCTCTCCAAGCAAGCCTATAGACCCACGTTGGCAGCTAGTCAGCTCAGCCGTGACCAGCGACGAAACGGGCGTAAGTTTTGATTGGCGAATTCTGGATGAATCATTTGTCCCTCGCGAATTCGACTGTGAGATTGATGTCGATGGTCCTGCGCCTATTCCTGCGGAAACCGTAGCCTGTTACAGCGGCTTCAACCGCGCCGTATTAAGTGAGTTGGAAGATGGCATTTACTACAGTACTTTGTTTGCTGGTTTTGAAGGTGACGGTTTTACGCGAAACAATCTGTTTGTTACCGGTACGCCAAGTGAAGTGAGTGTAAGAGGTAGCTTAACAGGGGATGACGAGATTGACTCTGATTACCCACTCTTTACATATTTTATTGACTATTTTGACATTGCCGGTGTGACAGGAGACAAGCCTGTTCAGATCCAAGTGACTTCAGATTCTTTAGAGGATTTGTATATCGTGATTTATGATCGCGATGTTCGTGAGGCACAGGGTGCTGGCGGCGTATTAGATGTGGCCTATTCATTTGGCGTTGGCTCTGTTTCAGAATTTCTATTTTTACCTGAGCCAGGGGTTAATTATTTACTGGGCGTATCAACCTTCACCGAAGCATTAACCGGTGATTACACCGTAAGTGTTGTGAATGAAGGCGAGCCTGTGCCGACTGTATTAGGTGAACCTACTGCATTAAATCTGGAAGTGCGAAGCCTGCGTAAGCTGCAAGAGCTTAAAACTGTAGTGCCTGTACCTCGCCGTCCATAATGCGTTTCATGTAGCGAGATAATTAAGGGGCCTTTGGGCCCCTTTTTTTGTGTATCAATATATTGTCGAGAATGAGCGTGTTGCCTTGAGTTGGAGGCAGTTAAGACTTGCACTATATTTTACTGAAGCAAATCACTGCCATTTTTCATAACCCGAAATGCCGATAAAACGTATTAATGTACTAATAATGCAACTACAATAGGTGAAAAATTGGAGTGTGCGCAATGTCTGAGTTTATTCCCAGCGGCATATTGACTTTTATTGTTATTTCCATTGGTTTGATACTGGTGCCGGGTCCAAATGTTTTGGTAATCGTGAGCACTAGCCTGGTTCACGGCAAGACGCGTGGGTTGCAAGCGGTAATTGGTACCAGTGTTGCCATGATGTTGCAGTTAACGATCGTGGCTTTTTCTACAGCGGTTTTTGTCAGCGCTTTGAGCAGGGGACTGGTTGTTTTGAAATGGTTGGGTATTGCTTATCTGTTATATATGGCATTCGTCGAATTTAAAGCATTGTGCAAGTTTTCGAATGGCCGTGATATGCCGGTAGCCCCATTAAATGCCCTGGGTTCGTTTCGTCGCGGTTTCATTGTGTCGCTGTTGAATCCAAAAACACTGGTGTTTTTCAGTGCTTTCCTGCCGCAATTTATAACTTCACAAGCATTTTATTTTAATCAGATTTTAGTGCTGTCTGCGCTATTTTGGATGTTGGCTCTGGTTTTGGATTCGAGCTACGCCTTAATGGCGGGGTTGGCTAAAAATCTAGTGCAACAGCCTCGTTTTCAGCATGCGCAACACGGTGTTATTGGAAGTTTGTATGTGATTGCGGCGGCACTTTTGTCAAAGAGCCGTGCTTAATTGGTATCGTATTTAAATTCCCCTGGATACTTTCAACGTGTTAATCAAAACAAAAGCCTCTGCGAAGAACGCAGTGGCAAAAACACCAAACGTACAAAAAACGTAGATCGAACATAATTTTTAATTGTACAAAAAGCAAATGAGAGCACCCTGTGTGAGAATGAAATCTTCTATTGCGCGATAATCTGCAAGGCAAAATATCCGTGATACACTGTAGACATCGTCCGCTTACTTGGAGCTTTGTATGTCAATTCAGTGGAACACCATAATTGAGAATGCCATTAATTTTCGCCACCAACTTCATCAACATCCCGAGCTAACCTGGCATGAAGAAAAAACGGCAGCCAACGTTCGCAAAAATCTTGATGAACTGGGTATCGAATGGCGAGAGTGCGCGCAGCATGGAACGGTAGGCACCATTGCAAAAAATGCAACAGGCAAACATATCGCTTTGCGTGGAGACATTGATGCCCTGCCCATACAAGAACAAACGGCTTTAGATTACTGTTCTAAAGAGCAAGGCAAGATGCATGCCTGCGGTCATGATGGTCATACAGCCGCATTGTGGGCCGCCGCTGCCTGGTTGAAACAGCACGAAGCGCAGTTGCCTGGCCCGGTCAGTTTTATTTTTCAACCGGCGGAAGAAGGCGGCCATGGTGCACGTGAAATGATAAATGCAGGTGCATTAGATGGTGTAGATGAAATTTATGGCTGGCATAACTGGCCAGCCATCGCGCTGGGCAAAGCCGTATGCCCAGATGGCCCGGTAATGTCTGGTAACGGCGTATTTACCATCACGGTGAAAGGTGAAGGCGGACATGCGAGCCAGCCTGAACTGTGCCGTGACCCTGTTTTAGCTGCTGCAGCGATTATTTTAAATTTACAGCAAATTATCAGTCGGCGGCTTGCTCCGCAGGATGCTGCAGTGGTCAGTGTTACGTCAATGGATGCAGTCAGTGGTTTAACCGTGATTCCGCATGAGGCTAAAATTGCTGGCAGTGTGCGCTTATCGAAGCCTGAGTTGCGCCAGACGATTAACCAACTGATTGAAGACATCAGTTTGCATACCGCCAACACTTATGGTGTGAGTGCGGTTGTAGATATTGAAGATCGGTATGAAGCGACCATCAATCACGCGCAAGCCGCAACGCGATACCGTGCAGCATTACAAACCCAATTTGGTGAGGCGTGGCTGAGCGAAGATACCACGACACCAATTATGGCTTCTGAAGATTTCAGTTATTATTTACAAAAAGTACCCGGTGCTTTTGCGCTAATTGGAATGTCCGACGGTGAAAAATTTCATTACCCCTGTCACAGTCCGCACTACGAATTTAACGACCAGTTACTCGAGCCGGTCGTACGCGTTTTTGTGGCGCTCGCTGGCGGACCGAAGCCCTAAAGTGGCGCACACATCTTTACTTTCAAAAAAGTTACGACTTGAACTTGAAGTCGTAACGCGAGTCTATTATTTTCAAGTAATACAATACATAAAGTCTTATTCGGCCTGTTGATGCGTGGCCATACTGTCGCCTTAATCAAGCGCAGTGATGGCAGTAACAACGAAAGTGTTTTGGCAATGTGATCCACGTGCGTGAAACCCCTGTGAAACGCGCAAATGGAACAAGCGATACGGAACATCTGACATTGATAATCTGAGATTCATGACAGGACGTGTGATTAAAAAAATTATTCACTACTGTCACAAGTGTCACAAGAAATTTTAGATAACAAGCCACACACTTCGCTTACGCAGACAATGCAAGGGTCGTTCCTAATTGGTGTCGCGCTGACGATGCCTGTCAATGTGATTCTTTGAATGCCGCACGTAACTTGTGCAAAAGAATCGCTCTCAATCAAAAACGCTGGAGGGTAGGATGGAAGTATTTGAGCAGTGGGAATCTGAAATTCGTGGCTATTGCAGGGCGTATCCAACCGTCTTTGCTAGTGCTTCAAACGCGAGACAGACAGACGAGCAAGGCAAAGAATATATCGACTTTTTTGCTGGAGCCGGAGTACTTAATTTTGGCCACAACAATCCACGCATGAAAGAAGCGCTGATTAAATTTCTGCAGGAGGATGGCGTTTCACACAGTCTGGACATGGCCACCAGTTGTAAGCGCGAATACATTCAGGCTTTTGCCGATACCATTCTTATTCCTCGAAAAATGAATTACAAAATGCAATTCATGGGACCTACAGGCACCAACGCAGTGGAGGCCGCATTAAAACTGGCCAGACGAGTGACTGGAAGGTCCGAGGTGGTAGCGTTTAGCCAGGGGTTTCATGGTATGACCCTGGGAGCACTTGCGTGTACCGCTAATAATTATTTTCGTAATGCCGCCGGTGTTCCTCTGAATAATGTGACCCATGTGCCTTTTGAAACAAGTAAAGGCGGCGGGCTAGAAAATCTGGAAGCGGTAAAGGCCGCTTACCTCAGTGGCTCCAGTGGTAATGATTTACCGGCAGCTTTCATGGTGGAAACCATCCAGGCAGAAGGCGGCGTGAATATCGCCTCGCAGGAATGGCTGCAGGCAGTTCAACAGATGGCGCATGAGTTAGGTGCCTTATTTATTGTGGATGATATTCAGGTTGGGTGTGGGAGAACCGGACAATATTTCAGTTTTGAAGATTTGCACATCGACCCCGATATCATTTGTCTGGCTAAAGGGATTGGTGGTTACGGTACGCCGCTGGCTATGAATTTAATAAAGCCCGAACACGACGCGCACTGGAAACCGGGTGAGCACACGGGCACCTTTCGCGGGCAGGGCATATCGTTTATTGCCGGCCGAGAGGGCTTACGCTATTTCGAGAATGACGAACTGATGCAGCAAACACGCAAACGCAGTGCAATGATGACGGAATTCCTGGAAAGCCTGTCACAAAAATATTCAGATGGAAAATTTGTAGTGCGGGGAAAAGGTCTGATACACGGGATTGATGTTGCCGACAATGATCTGGCGAAGGGTATCGCACGGCAATGCTTTGATGATGGTTTGTTGATTGGTCCCTGTGGTGTTACCAGTCGCGTGATTAAATTTATTCCGCCGCTAACGGCGAATGATGATGACTTGAGCCAGGGCCTGGAAATATTCGCTCAAGCCGTGGCAAAAAAAGTGGGAGGCTGAAATGCGCGAACGTGATGATATGACCTTTCCTTTTTCCGAGTATCAACGTCGTTTGGCAGAACTGCGTGAACGCATGCATGAACGCCTGTTGGATGCCGTGATTATTACTGACCCAGAAAACCTGATGTATTTAACGGATTACCAGACCACCGGCTATTCGTTTTTTCAGGCACTGGTTGTGCCCCTGGTAGATGAACCCTTTATGATTACGCGGCAATTGGAAGAATCCAATGTTCACGCGAGAACCTGGGTAGAGCTGACGCGACCCTATCCCGATACGGGAGACGCGGTACAAATGTTAATTGAGTCGCTGCGTGAATTTGGTTTATCTAAGAAAGTGATTGGCTATGAGCGGAACAGTTATTTTCTCCCGGCCTATCAGCAAGACCAGATACACACGACTTTTACAGACGGCAGAATGATGGATTGCTTTGGGATTGTGGAGCAAGGTCGGGCTTGCAAGTCTGAAGTGGAAATCGAAGTGATGCGCAAAGCCGCCGTCGCAGCTAAAGCTGGCATGTTAGCCGGTATCGGAATCACTCAGCCGGGCGTGACCGAAAATGAGATTGGAGCGGCGATCAGTGAAGCGATGTTTAAAGCCGGAGGAGAACCTCCGGCCGTTATGCCCTATGTTACTTCGGGACCGCGTACGATGATTGGCCACGCGACCTGGGAGGGGCGCACTGTGCAACCCGGTGAACACGTGTTTCTCGAAGTGGGAGGGTGTTATCGTCGGTATCATACCGCGCTGATGCGCACGGTTATTTGCGGTGAAATGAATACGGCTATGTATAAAGCTCAGCAAACCATGAAGTTTGCATTGAAAAGTGTTCGCGATAATTTACGCCCGGGGATGACGGTTTCCGATGCAGATAATATGGTGCGTACCATCATCATGGACAACGATGTGGATGGAAAACTGATTACGCGATCCGGTTATTCCATTGGCATTGCTTTTCCGCCAAGCTGGGATGAAGGCTATATCATCAGTTTGAAACAGGGGGATTCGCGCGTACTGCAAAAGGGGATGACCTTCCATATTATTCCCTGGATCTGGGGGGTTGAGGGTGATAAAACCTGCGGAATTTCAGATACCTTTTATATCACCGAATCTGGCTGTGATTCCTTCTTTGCGGACGTCGATCAGAATTTTGTAGTGAAAGCCGATAGTGCCAGTACTGTGACAAAAATTTCAGATGTGGCAAAAAGTAAAGCACCAGAAAAGTCAGACAAAAAATCAAAAAAGGAGGGCTGATCAATAATGTTTAATGTGATTGATCCTACTAACGGAACGTTTTTACATGAATTCCCCGTGCTGGCTCCGGATGAAATGGCTCAGCGCATAGAGTTGGCCGAAATTGCCTACCACAATTGGAAACAGCACAGCTTTGATGCCCGTGCAGAAGTTCTCTATGCCGTGGCGCAGGTGATGAAAGATGACGAAGAAAAACTCGCGCTGTTGATGACGGAAGAAATGGGGAAGCCAATTAACGAGGCGCGCGGTGAAGTGAAAAAAGCCGTATGGTGTGCAGAGCACTACGCCAAGTATGCAAAAGAGTACCTTGCTGATCTAAGCCTGGAGTCGGATGCAACGCGCAGCTATGTGCAACACTTACCGATCGGTCCTGTGTTGGGAATACTGCCATGGAATGCGCCTTTCTGGCTGGCCTTTCGTTTTTGTGCGCCGGCATTAATGGCAGGAAACACTTGCCTGATGAAGCATGATCCGCACGTCCCCGCGTGTGCTGAAGCGATTGCCGGCGTGTTTAAAAAAGCGGGTGCAACAGAGGGCCTGTTACAGAATTTACCTCTGAACAATGAGGATGTTGCATCGGCCATTGAGCATCCTATTATCCGAGCGGTGTCTTTTACCGGCTCCAGTGCCGCAGGTGCAAAAGTGGCGGCTTTGGCCGCTGGAGCAATCAAACCAGTTGTATTGGAATTAGGCGGCTCTGATCCGTCCATAATTCTAGCCGATGCGGATTTAGAAAAGGCCGCCGATACTTTAACGCTGTCACGGATTATCAATGCGGGTCAGTCTTGTATTGCCGCAAAACGATTAATCGTTGAAGAAAGCGTTTATGATGATTTTATTGAATTATTGCACGCGCGTTTAGCTAAATTAAAAGTGGGTGACCCTCGAGAGGAAGCGACTCAAGTCGGTCCAATTGCTCGCGCGGATTTGCGCGATAACGTGGCTCGACAGGTTAGCCAGACCATTGCTGCAGGTGCGCGTTGCTTACTCGGTGGTGAACCAATAGATGCACCCGGTTATTTCTATCCACCAACGTTACTGGTGGACGTTACGAATGACATGGTGGCTTGCAGGGAGGAAACTTTTGGTCCAGTTGCGGTTGTATTAAAGGCGAAAAATATGGAGCAGGCTATCGAGATTGCGAATGACACGGAATACGGCTTAGCCGCTTCAGTCTGGACAGGTTCTGCCGAAGTGGGCGCACAGATGGCCAAGCGCCTGGAAGCCGGGCAGGTGGCGGTTAATGGCATAGTGAAAACCGATCCTCGCTTACCCAGTGGGGGTGTGAAACGATCAGGCCTCGGGCGAGAGCTGGGTCCGCACGGCATTATGGAGTTTGTCAACAAACAGCAGGTGTGGCTAGGTCCTGTGAAAACTTGATGCGCTCAAGGCCAATCATTGTATGGTGTAATTACGAGGTGCTTCAAAAAATATAAAAAAATACAAGGCGGATTCTGCTATAAAGAATCCGCATCCTATAACTAATCCAACTTCATTTGAGCCCCATCTCTTTGTATTTTCAATTTCCTTCGAGGTAACGCTGCACAGTAAAAGTCGAGTGTGTTACTATTTTTTGCTGGTGTATGAATTTTTAAATGTGAATACGGCATCTATTTGGGCGACATTTTCAATGTGTCACGTCCGCTCGTTTTATATGTAAAAAAATGTCGGCAATAAAACAATACTGTTGGTCTGTTCTGCGCAATGCTAACGCATAACAACAAGAATAATTAGAGGTTTCGATTGAAAGTGTTCGCTATTTTGATTGCGGCGTTGATAGGCTTGTTCATTGGTTTTTTACTGTTACTGTACCTGAAACAAGGGCAGTTAATATTCGCTGGAACAGAAGCGAGCCCGCTGTTGTACAAACAACTCAATGTTGCTGAAATACGTATTCCTGTCGACGGTGCAGAACTGCAAGGCTGGAAGCATGTCGCGCCAGAACCGGACAACAATATCTACCTCATTTATTTTGGTGGGAATGCAGAAGACGTGGCAACCTTCTTTTCCGAGTTCAGCAAGTTGAATGTAGCGGGCTTATTTAGTTTTAATTACCGGGGCTACGCACTCAGTACTGGTACGCCAAGCGAGAAAGTCCTATACCAGGATGCCTTGCATATTTATGACTTCGTGAAGTCTTACGATCCTAAAGCGGAGATTATCGTCATGGGGCGTAGTTTGGGATCTGCTGTGGCCGGCTATGTGGGTGCACAACGAGACGTTGTGGCCAACATATTAATTACGCCATTAAAAAGTATTTCAGCTTTGGTCAAAGAGGTTTATCCATTTTTGCCTGTGGATATTATTCTCAAACATCCCTTCTTTCTTGATCACCATGTAAGGCAGTTGCGTTCGCCTACCTTTGTGATATTGGCCGAGAATGATGAAATTATCCCAAGGGAACACTCCATGTCAACGTACGAGGCCATTCCAACCGCGAAGGAATTGGTCGAGTTAAAGGGCGCAAGCCACAATGATATTTTCTCTCACCCGCGATTTATTTTTTCACTCGATCGCTTCGTTAATGAGATTATTGAAAAGCAAACTACAGCCATAGACTGAGATTGTTAAAAAATAAACTTTACCTTGATGCCTTGCACGAAGCGTCTAAAAAAACTCGAGTAGTGCGGAATACATGGCAGGCGTGCTGACTGAAAAGCACAAAGCAAGCAGACTTGAGGTAAAAAGCAGCGGTCAAAAAGCACGGACTAAAAAGCCCAGTGCGAGAAGCAGTGAAAGTAAGGGGTAAGTAAAACTTTAAGGAAGACCTTAAGAAAGATCTTAAAAAAGACCTTAAGAAAAAACTTAAGAATTCCAGGCGAAAACCAGACAGAGCATTCAATATGACTGCCTGGCTGTTAAAATCACGGTTGTTTATTCGCCTTGTGGCACTGGGCGAGTGCGACCGGCATTATCAATGGCGACATACACAAATTCGCCTTCTGTGACTTTTTGCTGGGCATTTCTATCATACTGTTTGACCCACACTTCCACGATGGTTTTGATCGAGGAGCGCCCCACATCGAGAATTTCACAGTAGCAGCTGACTGTGCTTCCGACAGGGACTGGGCGCAAAAAAGCCATGCTGCCGACGGCAACCGTCGTCACGCGTCCTTTGGCAATTTCACGGGCGGCAATAGCGCCAGCCAGATCCATTTGAGAGAGCAGCCAGCCACCAAATATATCGCCATTGGAATTTGTGTCGCGCGGCAGAGCTAAGGTTTGTAGAACAAGTTCTCCGCTTGGTTTTGGCTCTTCATCAAGTTTACCCATTAATGTTTCCTCATCGATCTTTATGTTTTTATTAGCTTGGGTAGCCAGGTCACTAAGTCAGGCCATATCGCAAGTACTACGAGCAGAATTAATTGGATCACAATAAATGGCGCAACACCACGGTAAATAGATGAAGTTTTCAATTCTTTAGGCGCCACACCGCGTAAATAAAATAAAGCAAAACCAAAAGGTGGAGTTAAAAAGGAGGTTTGTAAATTAATAGCAATCATGATGCCCAACCAAACCGGATCAACTCCCATTTTCAGCAGCACAGGCCCGATCATAGGAACGACTACAAAGGTGATTTCGATAAAATCCAGAATAAATCCAAGTACGAAAATAACCACCATCACAATAAACACCGCAAAAATTGCGCCACCTGGTAGATTCTCAAAAAAGTGATGGATCAGCTGTTCTCCGCCCAAGCCGTTGAACACCAGTGAAAATAGCGATGCACCCAGTAAAATGGCAAATACCATTGCGGTACAAATTGTTGTGGTGCGTGCTACATCGCGAAGCAAGTCGAGCGTGAGTTGCCCTTTAATGGTGGCCAGCAGTGTGGCCGCAATGGCACCCACGCCGGCCGCTTCAGTCGGTGTGGCGCGGCCGGAAATAATAGAGCCAAGCACCAGTAATATTAAGCCGATTGGTGGCAGAATACTGGTGATTAACTTTCGACGACTGAAGCTTTGCTCCTGGGCATCAGGCGGTGCAAGTTCGGGTTTAAACACTCCGACCAAAAACAAGAACACCGTGTAAAGCACCACCAGCAAAACGCCTGGCACAATCGCCCCTAAAAACAAATCGCCAACGGAAACGGGTGCAGCATTAAATATGCCCAGATCCAATTGAGCCTGCTGGTATGCACTGGAAATAATATCGCCGAGCAGCACCAGCGCAATGGAAGGCGGGATAATTTGACCGAGTGTTCCGGTTGCGCAAATAGTGCCGGTGGCCAGCGCGGGGGAATAGCCTTTTTTTAACATGGTGGGCAGAGACATTAAGCCCATGGTGACCACTGTTGCACCGACAATCCCGGTGCTGGCGGCCATTAATGCCCCCACAGCCACAACTGAAATACCTAGTCCTGCAGGAAGGCGGCCACAGGCTTTGGCCATATTTTCCAATAGTTCTTCTGCTATTTTGGAACGCTCTAGCATTACGCCCATAAAGACAAACAAGGGCACCGCGATCAAAGTGTAATTGCTGATAGTACCGAATACGCGCTCGGGATAATTCAATAAAAATTCCGCATGAAACGTCCCGCTTATAATGCCAATTCCAGCAAATAGCAGAGCGACGCCAGCCAGAGTAAAAGCTACGGGATACCCCATCATCAGCGTAAAACAGGCAAACACAAACATCAGCAGAGGGAGGAGCTCTAACATTAGACGCCTCCGTTCTGGTCAAGCGTATCTTGCGGGGCAAGGAGCGTCTGGACATTGCGTATCAGCTCGACCAGCCCCTGTAAGCCCAGCAAAAAACCGCCTAAAGGAATTAAGGTTTTGAGCAGGAATACTGCTTGAATGCCGCCCGGATTGGGAGAGCCTTCCCGTATGCGCCACGACTCCACAACAAATTGCCAGCTGATGGCAATCAGAAAAATAGAGAAGGGAAGAATAAATAGGATAGCGCCTATGACATCAACCCAGGCTTTCTGTAAAAAATTCATGCGTCGATAATTTACATCCACACGCACATGACCTTGCTCTTTCAGGGTGTAGGCCATGCATAGCATAAATACCATGGCATGCATGTAAGTGACGCTTTCCTGAATGGCCAGACTGCCAAGATTGAATGCACGGCCCAATATCACCAGGAGCATGGTGATGGCCATCAGAAGCGTTAACCAAGACAGTGTTCGACCGATAAGGTCGTTCATCCCAGAAATAAAAGATGAAACTTTGTTCAAATTGACTCCGACTAAAATATTATTGTTATGTTTTACGGCAAGCGTATATTGCAAGGGGAGGCAACGCAACGCCTGTGATTTATTGTTGTTTTTATAAACAAGTGCGGAATAAAGACGGTTATTTTAAACTAAAAGCCACCTAGTCTTCGCGCTTTAAGGAGTCAAAAAAGGAGCAAAAATAAGAATTTTGCAAATAATAAACTACAATAAAAAATACGCTTGCTTAAATATATAAATTGTAAACAGCTAATCTGTCCGAGAATGCTTATGAGACTCTTAACGTTTGCCAAAACAATAATGGTTTCTTTCACTGTGACGACACTCATGGCCTGTGAAGGTGGAATGAAAAGTATGAGTAACCAGGAATTGGCCATGAAAAACGATGAATGTGTACAGGGGAACCCGACTTCTCCGGGTAAAGTGACTGCCTGTGAAAATATTCGGAAAGAATGTGAAAGACGACGGGAAGACGGAAATTTCGCCTGCTAGTGTTTGAATTTCTGTAGAGGCGCAAAGCGTGATCACACCGACTCAGTGCGATCACGCGGTTGTCTTTAGCCTGCGCTGGCTGGCTGTAATTTATTCAAATAAATCTGCGCTTTTTCTCCCAGCTCCCCACCTTGTTGTGCAACGACTGAAAAATATTCAGCGGCCTTAGTCTGGTTACCGTCGTTTAACTCCAGCTCACCTAAATGAAACATAGCCACTTGGGTTGGCAGTAATGCGACACTTTTTTCCAGGTATTGCTTGGCCGTGCCGTATTGCTTTTGTTCTTTGGCTATTAGCCCTAAACCGAGGTGGCCGGTGTAGTACTCCGGATTTAATTGAATTGCACGTGAGAAAGTACTCTTAGCCGTACTGATCTGATTTTCACTCAGCTCGATCTGACCTTTTGTGACGTAAAAAAGCGCTTCATTTGGTTGCTTGCTGATGGCCTGCTTGGTGAGATTTAACGCTTTACTTAAATCGTTTGCACTGGCCGCTTTTAACGCTTGATCGTGCAGATCATAGGCTGCTTTGTCCCGTTTTAGCTGTTGAATTGCCCGCTGATAGGCTGCTTGGTTTCGCACACCTTTGTTGCCATATTGATTGGCCAATTGTTGGTTTTTTTCAACCCGCTCCTGCGAAGGGGGGTGGCTGGCAAACAGCCCTTGTAACCAGTCCTGCGCGTGAGATTCCGACAATTTAACGAAAGTTTGTTGCAATTCGACCGCTGCGTAAGGGTTGTAGCCTGCAGCCACCATGTACTCCACGCCGTACTTATCCGATTGCAGTTCCTGATCACGGCCATACTTCGAGATATACAGTTGTGCTCCAGCGCCTGCTCCGGCAGCAATGAGGTCACCGTAGCCGGTATTGCTTGAGGCGACCTGAGCCACCTGCATTCCCATTTGTAAAATGGCAGCGCGACTTTGCTGCTGAGCACCGTGACGTGCAGCGGCGTGCACAATCTCGTGTCCCATCACCGCCGCTAATTGGGCTTCATCATCCAGTAGCACCAGTAATCCACGGTTAATGGCAATTTTGCCGCCAGGCAAGGCCCATGCGTTTGGTGTGCTGTTATTCAACACCACGAATTCGTAGGGTAAGTTCGGGCGATCACTCTTGGCGGCGAGTTTACGTCCGACATTGGCTACATAGACATTTAAGTCCGGGTCAACAACGTAGCGCCCGCCTTGCTGTTGTTGAGAGGCCAGATAATATTGCTCGCCCATGGCGACTTCTTGCTCCGCCGACATCAGGGACAGCTCCCGTTCCCCGGTTACCGGGTTAACCGAGCAGGCTTGAATCCAGCTCACAGTTAAAATGATGAAGCACAATCGCAGCAGGTTTTGCATTCAATCTCTCCTTTATAGGTCTTATTAAGCTCTGTAATTCAAAAAGCGTAGTCAATTTGGGGTATTTTACCTAGCGCGTTTTACCTGGCTAAGCGAATACGTTTAAACTTTCGTATTTTACCTCGTTACTACGCTCCGGTATCGGATTTCGTTAACGGCTTGCTTTCAGACGCTCAGTTTGCGTTGAGGTGGGTTGTGCAAGCATGACGCTGAGGAAGCCACTCATGCAATGCAAAAGAAGTTCCTTAACGTATATCGGCTGGAAATAGCGGGCGTTACAACGATGTATAGGCTTTTACTGGAATATTTTTATGTCAGCATTACAAGTTATTGAATTATTTGCAGGATACCGACCCGATGGTGCGCCGGTAGTAGAGCGACTGCCGGTCAATGTATTGGAAGATGACAGTTGTCAGTTGGTGAAATCCCCTTGTTTCGTGCAGGGTATTGCCAGTGGCGACGTTATCAAGCTTAATACCAAGGATCAGTCATTTGAACTTGTGCGCCGCTCCGGTAATCTATGTATACGTGTCATCGCGAAACAGGATATTTCCGAAATTGCGCAGGATTTAGCGCCGATTATCGAAAAACTTGGCGGTCAACACGATTTTGAGAACGAGCGGATGCTGGTATTCAGTATTCATGTAAGTTGCGGATTTGCCAAAATTGAAGAGACTTTGAAGGACCACGTAGGGGATGAAACCGAAAGTGCCTGGTTCTACGGTAATGTCTATGACCCCAAAGACGGTCAGACGCCCCTAAACTGGTGGAACGACATACTGGCACCGCAATAATTCGCAAGTGCTGCGTTGCTCTGGCTATACTTGAATTATGTGTCAATTAGGTTGTCAGCTGAAAGATGACGGCACAGGAAAGACCTTTCACGGATGATGCAGACAGGTAAAACATTATGAAGAAGAAGCTGTTGTGCACGGGCCTGGTCGCGTGCCTGTTGAATGCTTGTGGTGGCAGCGGGAACGATAGTGACATTCCCATTCCTGAAAATGAAGAGGCGCTGTATATCTGGGAAGAGGGCGTGTACTACGCATCGGATTATTATAAAGATCTGTGTGAAGTCCCTCGCACTGGCAATGACCCTTTCAATAATTATCAGCCTTACCCCGATGAGGCGGGCGACTATTTCGATGAGAACTTCTGGCTGCGTTCCTGGGTCAATGAATTGTATCTCTGGTACGATGAAGTGGACGATTCAGACCCTTACCTCCATGAGCCGCAGGAGTATTTTGACCGATTAAAAACCACCGAGACCACGGCTTCTGGAACAAATAAGGATGACTTTCATTTCACCGTGGATACTTTTGAGTACCTCACCAATTCTGTTTCGGGCGTGTCATTCGGATATGGGATGCAACTCGCCTTTATCCAGTCCTCCGCACCTCGCGAAGTGCGAGTATATGATGTAGTGCCGGGCTCTCCAGCCGATTTAGCCGGTGTTATGCGTGGTATGGCAATACAAAGTATTGATGATGAAGACCTGATTTATGGCAGTAATGTCGATGTGTTAAATCGAGGTATATCCCCCGAAGAGCAAGGTGAGCGTCATAAATTTGTTTTTAAAAGTTATGACGATGAGACGCTTAGCGTAGAGCTGGAGTCTGCCAGTATTACCGAAATTCCCGTTAAATATACGCGCGTGGTGGAAACGGATTCCGGTAAAGTTGGTTACATCCATTTTAATTCGCACAACTATCCTGCAGAAGCAGCATTGAACACAGCATTCTCGATGCTGTTGGATGTTGAGGATCTGGTGTTGGATTTACGATATAACGGTGGCGGTTTATTGGCGATCGCTGCTGAAGTGGGATTTATGATTGCCGGGGAGGATGTGACAAAGGATCTTGATTTTTATAAGCAGCAATTTAACGATAAATACCCCAATAGAAACCCGGTCACGGGGCAACCACTGCAAGCGGTGCCTTTTTTAAAGCGCGCACAGGGTTTCACTGATGACTTAGCCGCAGGCACTCAGTTAACACAATTGTTTTTGCCGCGAGTTTATATCCTGGCGACGGAAGATACTTGCTCCGCCAGCGAAGCGATCATTAACGGGCTGCGTGGTGCTGGAATAGATGTATATTTAATTGGCAGCACTACCTGTGGTAAACCTTACGGCTTTTATCCGACTGACAACTGTGGGACAACTTATTTTTCCATTCAATTTGCCGGTGTAAATAACGATGGGTTTGGTGACTATGCCAACGGCTTTTCGCCACAAAATGAGCCTGCTGCAAAAGGTGTTGTTTTGCCGGGTTGCTATGTCGAAGATGATTTTTCAAAACAACTGGGCGACCCGGAAGAAGGGTTGTTTGCCGCCGCATTGCAGTTGCGCGCTGCCGGCACGTGCCCGGCAGTGCCTGATGCAGCCGCTACGAAAAACAAACGAGCAAAAGCAAACACGTCTTTTGATGAGGTAGCGCCAATACAAGGTCGAAAGGCGTATTTAGAAAATATGGTGTTGCAGCCGTAATGTGTGCAGTGTAGCTCGCGCAATGCCTTGCGAGGATTAAAATTATTCTTGGCAAAAAACGAGCTACATTAATCCAAACTATACTTTGCAAACTATACTTTGAAAGTACACCTTGCAAACAATGAAATTTTCATTCTGCGGCAATCAAACATTTATGCCCGACATTGTGAGGCAGAAAACAATGTGGTCTTAACCGAAGTCGGTGAAATCCATGATCATGATTTTTCCATTTTTATAACCTAGGAAATAAATAAATCGAGGATCAGCTTCGGGTTCTGAACGTGCTTCAATTTTATAAAGTTTGCATTTGAAGTGCGTGTTCTCGCTTAAACCCTTGGTGATATGATAACTGCCATTAAGCTCATCGTCGAAGGCATCTAAGTAATCAAGATCAATAAAATTATCTTCTGTGACCTGATCGTCGTGATAGCTGTCTAGTAATGGAAAGTTAACGAAAGTAAAAATTACTTCTAGTTCATTTTCCTCACCAGCCGCTTTCCACTTTTGCATAAAAGTATCGATCTGGGGCAGGTCAGCCTCTGTTAAGCAGGCACCATTACGTTCTTGTTTAACTGCCTGAACGGGAGCTTTTACTGGCGTTATATCTGCAGCCGGCTGCTGGGTTTTGGCTTCATGTGTGCTAGAGGCACTGCCTGTACTTTTATCATCAGACGTATTGGATGCATCACAACTGTTCAAGCACGCGAGGAAAAAAGTAATTTGCAGTAGCTTAGTTCGTTTTGTCATTATCTTCACCCGTGGTTGTGATTCCTATATTGTTATTCGCGTCTTCTGAGTTTTTGTAGTTTACATCATCAGGCGTAAGATAGTCAGCAGCGCTTACTTTGTAGTCAATGGGAACATAATAGCCGTTAAAGAACTTGCTTTTCGTTTTCATGCCATAGGCGGAGCAACGTATCATGTCTTGCTGATTTCCTCCCAGCAAGATTAGTTTGCCATTCTGTGTTTTTCCGTAAACAAAGCCGATGTGACCTCGGCTTGAATCAGTATGTTTAGTATAGACCGCGAGTGCACCATAGATTGGCTGATCAATCTTTTTGAATGTCTCCGGTAGCAACCTAAATTGCTGAGAGTTTGCTCTTTTCCATTTTTGTGGCGCTACTGTAAATCCGGCTTTATCGATACACCATGAAAGAAAAGCTGCGCACCACTGGCCGCTTTCGTCATCATCGGGAGACGCAGTATTCCCGGTGAAACGAAGATACGCAGTTGCCATGGAGAGCAATGGTTCTTTCCCTTCGACACAACCTTTTGCTCTAACCGCTTCCGCACAGGCAATTTCCATCCAGGGAGCTCGACCGCTGTTATAAAACCTGGCGATGTGATCTAAAAAGCGAATAGGGTGAGCATGCCACACTGCAGATTTATCTGGCAGATTACACACTTTCCCTTGAATCTCATCATAAAAACTGATGCCATCGACATAAGGCTGTATGGTTTGATCGAACACTTTTTCCAGCTTATCTTTGGTCATTCCCATCTCTTCTTCCAAGGAGCTGACTTGACCTTGTTTCCATATGTGATCTATCACTTCCGGCTTCCAGTTAGATTCCTTTTTATAGGCTTTGCTCCAGTCGTTTCCAGCTTCGATAAGCAGATGGCTCAATGGATGTTGTTTTTGGTAAGCCGGTTGGGCTTCCATTTTATCGCTGTCACACGCTTGCTGGTATTTTTGCGATACCGCATTTTTGATGTCGTCTATGGATTCAAATTTTCCACTTGCTTCAATACCAAGATCTGCGGCTAACTCTTTTGTGAAAAAACGCTGCCAGTCGTAAAAATTTAATCGCAGTGCGTCAAGATCTTTTTCCGGTATGAAATAGTTCTGACTGGTAGCACTTTCACTTGAGTTTTCCTTTGTAGAAGATGCTACCTGGACTGGATAGTAATTTTTTTCGTTGATGACGGTGACTGGTGGAATTTCTTTGAGATCGAGTGCGCTTGGAAGCTCACCATCTTCATAGCTGACAAACTCCGTTTGTAAGGTTGGGTGCGCATCATACGCAGAAATCACTTTATCTTCTGTTGTGCTGAGCACGTAGCGTTTGATTTTTGCTTTCCAGCTACCTAGATTGGCACGCTTGGTATAATAAGCTTTGCCGTCAAATTGAATTTTCCTTAAATCCGCGTCTTCAGATTTTTCCGCCGTGGTCATACTCAAAGACTTAAGTCGAGTTTTCGCCGGGATAGTCAGCTCAACGGTTTTTCCTTTACGCTTCTCAACCTTCATCGTTTTTGCTTTCATGCCTGCAGGTAAACTCACGAAAGGTTCCAGCAGTTTGTCAGCTTTGTTGTTACTAAAAAAATCGATAGACTCTAGCCAAAGCTCCATGTGTACGGAATTCTGCTGGATATGATCTCCGGGAAACCCAATGACTTCACCGCTGGAAACTTCTATAGGGGGATCAAACGTCTGGACTTTATCAAATGTTCCTGTCAGCTCATTGATAACACGTTTCACGTAGCCTTTTCCACAATACATAAAGCCTTCCGACGCTTGCTGTAAGGTGAGAGGCTTTATTGCCTGCTTAGTTTCCTGGATCAGTTCCTGGACGGTAACACCATTTACCAGGGAAATTTTTGTTGCAAAAGGAATGTTGATTAAATGGGCATCGGATTGCGTGTCATACGCAGGTATCCCACACTGGTTGTCTTCAAAAGTATTGACTGTAAAGTTGTATAATTTTTCCGGTATTAAGGCTACCTGACCTGTTTTACCTGAAATATCAGCCCCGCGAACTTTAATATGGGCTGTTACCGACTCGTTCTCTACATCTAAATTCATTTCACACAGAACATCTGCCAAAGGGATGATGTCATCACTATCGGGCGTATAAAGATTGCTGCTGTTGTAAATGGCATCAATCACGCTATTCCAGGTGATCTCCCCGTCTGCGTCTACATCAATCACATGGGTAATATTATCGAGAATTATTGAAAATTCACCTTCGCAAGAGGGTTCTTCAAAGAGATAAATTTCCTGGCCAATCTGTAAATCACCGACATGATATCCACCAACAAAAAGTGGAACTCCCATTCGCCCATCCTGCGCGCGGACGATTTTTGCTTTGTAAAGCAGACCATGTTCATTGTAGTAAGGTGCGTCGGGCAATAGACGTAACACCCCTTGCCTGAAACCCATTGGAACAGATGCGTTTTCGATCGAAAAGCATTTTGGATTTGGAATTACAATTTCTTGGTATCCAGCAGGAGTTTGGTGATCATAAAGACCGGCTGTCTTAAATAAAAATTCCGTATCAGCGGGAACTACAGTAAGCACATTGTTCTGTTTAGAGTGCGGCGCTGCACGCAGATTAACGCCTTTTCCTACTAGTGAACCGCCATCGTCTTCACTTTTGTTGACAAAGTGTTGAACGTTTCCGTGCAAATAACTGGGAGGATTCGCCTTGTGCTGGTCGGTATAGTTTTCATAGCACAACAAATGCATGTGCAATATAAAATAATTGATGGACTCTTCGTTTGGTGTGATTAAGGAATGTTTGGTCAGTACAAAACTGAACGAGGAGTCAATGTCTTCATCCTTCTCGTGCGAAATCTTATTACCTTGATCGTCAATTTCAACTGAACATTTGCCTTTAGTTCTCTTTTTCATTGTCCTGTGTGCAACAATATGGCCATCTGCAGGACAAATAATAGCTTGAGTGTTTTCAGATAAGCTTAAATGGATTCCCCCGTGCCAAAAGGAATTTGAACCCAGTGCGTATCCACCTTCGTCGAAGTTTACGAGAGAGAGACAATCGTCTATATCATCTGCCTTGAAAGGAAACGTTACATATCCCATAGTTTACATCTTAATGTGAATTGAAATTTAAAATTTTTTATTGTGAACGTTGCGTTAATGTCAATAAAAAACGATGGAAGAAAAGCTGCCAGCTCTCTAGCAGGAAAAAGCGAAAGTAAACTTCTTGGTAATGGCGTCCTCCTTGCCGGTGTGGGGCCCCAGGGTCACTGGCGCCGAATCCATTACTTCTTCAACTCTGTTTGACTTCAGGTATTTTTGCCCCTGACGTCGCTCATAAATCAAGAGATCCCCAGAATGAAGAGCGTTATATACCTGAGCTCTTGCTTCGTAATGTTGCTCCGGCTTTTGCAGCTTGTTTTTTACTAACACTTTGCTCCAGAACTCATTACTCTTATCTATCTCAAGCATTATCTTATCGATATGATCGTTTGTTTTTATGCTGTAAACATTTGCATGATTCGCCTGCATTTTAATTTCAGGTCCGCGAACAAAAGAATACAGCTTGCCATTGGATGTGTTGGCAGTGACTTGCTCGATGTTTTTCAATTCAAAGATCTTAAACCTCGACTGATACAGATCCTTCGCGAGAATATCGATCAAGTATTTCTCGTCTCGTGCTTGATAAGAGTGAATACCAAAATGCAGGGTATGAAGAAGGCTGCGCCAGGTAAAACTGTTTAAATCAAATTTGCGTAAAATAGACTTGGCTTCATCCTGGAAACGTACCATAACCTGTTTAGCCAATGGATGAGGCTCCGCTGAAGACTGAGTGAGTAACTGATAACTTCGCCCATAAACATCAACCACAGTAGTAATTTTGTTATGCATATTAAACATCTATTATCTAAAAATATTTGGACTGTAAATAGAAATAGATTTTATCAAAGCTGATTTCATCTGTGGCGATAAAAAAGTCTTTTGGCTGAATAAAGTATATTGTTTTATTGATATCGGTCGTACTCTGATCGCTCATATGGCGTACACAGAGCAAGCCGTGGAACCAAGTGCAAGAACGCGCTTGTCCTTGGAGACTTTTCGTGCATTGATTTAGTGCAAATTGATTCTAAAAGGAATGTCATTTTTACAAAATTTAGCTTTGCGAATTAATTGAAAATTAGTCGTGGGCTGAATTTTGAAAAGATCTAAAGAAAAAGCTAAGAGAAGTGTTTAAAAAAGAGCGGCTAAGCCACTCACTCGCCTTGCGTTGAGTGTCGCGTTTAGCCGCTGCTCGTTTTGCTTTTTTGGTTTTCTCGTGCGGTCCACCTTTGCGCATAATCGGGTGGAAGGCATGACCATTTCGTCTTTCTAATTTTTTGGGGATTCCTGGTTTAACAGGTTTCCCTGTTTCTTGTGTCATAGGCAATTTCCTTTTTTAGCATACGATTAAAAAGTGAAGTACTTTGCGTTTATCCTTTTACGCAAAGTACTTGTTTGAGGATGTGCTCTACCTTGACCAAATCCTGCTGGTTTTCCATTACCTGATCTATATCCTTATACGCCGCTGGTATTTCATCGATAACCGCTTTGTCCTTGCGGCACTCCACACCTTTGGTTTGTTCAATCAAATCCTGTTTCTTGAACTTATGACGCGCTGCAGTTCGGCTCATGGTGCGTCCTGCACCGTGTGCGCAAGAACAAAAAGATTGCTCTTCGCCTTTGCCTGAAACAATGTAAGACTTTGCGCCCATGCTTCCGGGAATAATGCCAAGCTCTCCTTGCCTTGCGCTTATTGCACCTTTACGCGTGACATAAACATCCGCTCCATAATGATGTTCTTTGCTTACGTAATTGTGATGACAGTTAATCGCAGAGCGATCGGTGATAAAGCCTGGAAGAAATGGTTGTATGGCTCGCAGAACGAGTTTCATCATTTCTTCGCGATTCACGCGGGCGTATTCCTGTGCCCACTGCAATGCTGCGTAATAATCGTTAAAGTGCTCCGTGCCTTCGGTTAAATACGCTAAGTCTTTATCTGGCAAGTTATAAATGTGCCGACCCATATCGCGTTTGGCTAATTGAATAAAGTAACGGCCAATAGTGTTACCAATTCCTCGGCTGCCGGAATGCAGCATTACCCAAACGTGTTTGTCATCATCAATGCAGACTTCAATAAAATGATGGCCGCCTCCTAAAGTTCCCAGTTGTTTTGTCCAGGTGATTTGCGGTTGCTTCATCATTTTTAACAGCGTGGGATGTTTGGCAAAAAGCCATTCAATTCCCGGCGCTAATTTTTTGCAGGCGCTGGTGCGCACACTTACAGTCTTGTGTGCTGCCAACCCTACCGGCACAGCGCGTTCGATTGCGCTGCGCATGTCACTCAAGCTATCGGGCAATTGTGCAGAGCGAATTGAAAGTCGCACTGCAGTCATTCCACAACCAATGTCTACACCTACGGCTGCAGGAATAATGGCGTTGTGAGTTGGAATAACAGAACCTACTGTTGCACCCACTCCCGCGTGTACATCCGGCATCGCCGCAATATGCGAATGAATAATCGGTAGCTTGGCTACATTTTTTAATTGGCTAAGCGCCGACTGTTCAATATCCCGCGTGTAAATTTTTACCGGCCAATCATGTTGCCCGTTCGCTTTGTGTGATTGTTTGTTTAATTCCATTTGTATGGGCATAAAAAACTCCTAAACCAAAACCTTCGTTTTGATTTGTATTTTAATTATTGCCCTCCAAGCAAATTACAGGCACAAAAAAACCTGGCGAGTTTCCAGGCCAGGTTTTTTCTGACTTGGAAGGCGTTATATAAACCCTTCCAAGTTATAAGCACTCAGAAGCGTTATTTTGTTTCGCAAAAATGGAAATAAAATTGTGACACTACTGAATACTCCTCTAATTCTTTGGTGAATAAAATAAACGTGCAGCGAGTTGCTGACTGTGTGGCCGGCATGATAAATGTTTGAAATGAGATGTCAACGGAAAATAGAATGTTTTTATATTTTTTGTTTATAATTTTTATTTGACATTGTTGTTAATAGAAACTGTATGGTTCAGTAGCGCGCTGGCGAAGCGTGCATATTTAATCTTATCGTTGAGAGGAAGGGGATTCCCTCTTGCGAGGGAATGATGGGCAAAGTGCTTTTTGAATGTAGTTATGTGGCGTGCTTTTTGAGGCTAGCAATTAGCAGCTAGCTCCAAAGCTAACGAGGCCTAAAACTGAAAACTCATCGCTAGGCGCATCAATCTTCCCGGTGCTGGAAACCCATAGGCTGTTTGATACTCTTCATCCAACATATTCTCCACTGCCAGATTCAGCTCAAGCTGCTCCGTCACTGTATAAAATGCCGATGCAGCGAGAGTGGTGTAGGCATCAAGTTCATGAAGGCTAACATCACCGGTGTGCTGGCTAGTCGCATATTGCTCGCCAACCCATTGCAAATCTCCGGCAAACCGCCATGTATTATTCAGCGCCCAACTCAAAGAGGTGCCTGCCTGCCAGTCTGGTCGACCCGTTAGCACGGAATTTTCATTGATCACATCAATATCGGTATAAGTTGCATGTGCATGAAATTGAACATGGTTGTTCGGGCTAGACCACTGGAGTTTCCACTCGGCCCCACTGGTGTCAATTTGTTTGCGATTAACGTTGGTGAACAGCTCGGCATCGAAGTCAATTAAATCTGTAAACTCGTTACTGAAATAGGTGAGGCCAGTGTTCCATTGCGATGAAATCTGCCAGTCCATACCCAGGTCCCAGCTGTCAGCACGCTCAGGTAACAGATCGGGATTGCCGACCAGTGGGTGACCCAGGGCAAAAAAGCTGGGGAGTTTGTAGCCTTCACCGGCATTGGCACTAAGGCTGATACTGTCAATCAATTGCCAGCGTAAGCCGATTTTAAAGGTCGACTCCGAATCAAATTGATCTGAGTCGTCATAACGCCAGCTGCCTTGTAACAGTAAGCGTTCATTGACTTGTCCATTTAGATCGACGAAGGCACTATTGATGTCTCGTTCCAGCGAAAAATCCGTTGGCATTAGAACACCTACATTAAGGTAACCCTCGCTGTCGCCTTCTTCACTGCGATGTACCACTCCGAGATTGGCCCAATAACGGCCAATTTGACCAAGTGTGTTCGTCCAGCTAATTTGACTTCGCGTGAAATCGGAATCGGCTCCATTGGCCGGAACGGCGGCATACGGGGCGATCCCTGGAGATTCATATTGTTCTTCACGGTTAAATACCGTTGCTTGCAATTGGCTGCGCCAGTTTTGGGTGATGTGGTATTGCCAGGTGATTGCAGCACTTTCATCATCATAATCGGTGGTGTCCAATGCGTCGGATTGAGCGTGTTCTGGACCGCCGCTTTGCTCTGGGTAAGTGCTGCGTTCACCGCTGAATAGGCGATAACTGGCTGCCAGACTGTGCTGAGCGCTGGGTTGCCACTCCATTCGAGCTTGTAATTCACGGTGATCAGATTCACTGCCTTTGACCGTTTCGCCACTGTTTTGCCCGCGCATTTGTATGGTGTAACTCATATTGCCGGTTTTTCCCAGCGCGCTGAATCCCAGCTTTTGATACCCCTCTTCGCCAAGCCCTGCGGTGATATTTGTTTGGTGTCCCTCTTCGGGGCGACGGGTAATGATATTGATGACGCCGGATAACGCATCAGATCCGTATATGGCAGATTGTGGGCCCTTAACCACTTCTATTCGCTCAATGGAATCCACATCTATGTTGCTTAAATCAAATGATCCACCGCGCGTATTTCCGGGGTCGTTGAGTGCAACACCGTCGACCATTACAACGGTGTAGTTGGACTCGCCACCGCGAATTGAAACAGCGGTGAGGCCGCCTGGTCCGCCTTGTTGTTCGATTAAAAGGCCGGGAATAGTTTGCAATATGTCAGGCAGGCGAGTTTTGTTTAGTTGGGTCAACTGTTGTCGGTCCAGCACGCTGACGGATGCAGAGAGATAGTCTGTGGCCAGTGGGCTGTATACACCAGTGACGATGACGTGTTCTTGTTCTTGTGCGATGACATAGGAGGGATTGGCAATGGACATAATGGCCAGCCCCAGAATAGCAGGGTGTTTCATATAAAACCTTAGGTATCTCGCGTTGTTGTATCGGTCGCTGTGATGCGGTGATGTGATTGGCGGTAAGTGTAAGGAAGTGGGTCGGAAAATGAAAAGCCCGTTTCACCTCGGGTGCTTATGGTGCACCTGCGATGAAACGGGCTTGGGTTAGTTTAGTCTTGCGACGTCCACTCAATGGCTTTGCGGATCATTTCTACCATGTTCTCTTCAGAGAAGTTGGCGTCCACGTGACCTACTGCAGTGTAAAAAATTCTGCCTTCGCCTACGGAGTTTTTGAACACGACAGGGTGGTCTTCCACAGGGTAGTTTGATTCATAACTGCTGCGATCCAGGTTCGCCAGTACTTCAACATTCCCGACGCCGCGTGGATTGCCTTTCCAGAAATACCACTCATCGCCAATAATCCACTCGGTGCCAATGTGGCCGACTAAGGTGTCTGTAGGCTTTTCAATCTCCACTCTTGCGGTTGGAATACCGTCGCCGTGATGGTCAAACTCTGCACCCGCTAAGAGTGTATCTGTGTACCATTCCCAGTTGTGTTCGGTGTCTGCCGCGGAGTGAGTGCCCACATAACCGCCTCCGTTTTCAATGTAGGCTTTGAATGCGGCCTTTTGATCATCGGTGAATATATCCCCTGTGGTGTTCATAAACACAATAGTGGAGTAGTCCGCCAGATTTTCGTTGGTGAATACGCTGGAATCTTCGGTATGGGTGAAGCCGTAACCGTAGGTGTCTGCCAGCTCTTGCACCATGGCTACTCCGGCTTCAATGCTGCCGTGACGGAAGCCCGAGGTTTTCGAAAATACCAGTACATTTGGACAGTTGTCTCCACAGTTGACGGTGAAATTCAGTCGGCGCTCGACACTACCGACATTGCCATCACTATCCAACAGATTCAGAGTCATGCTGTGCAGACCGGTGTTCAATTGGCCCAGGTTCACCGCGTTAGCAGTGTGGATGCGTACAGGAGCGGCGTGATCCAGGCTGTATTGATAACTGCCGCCGTTCACGAACCAGTTGGGGTCAGTAACGTTTATCTGCAGGTTGATCGCCTCAGTTTCAGGGATGTCTGCACCATTGCTCGGGGCAATCACATTCAGCAGTGGTAACGCGGGGTCGGCAGTCAACCCATAAACTTCAAACTCTTCAATTGAGTGACCATAGCCGGTGCCGCGAGCGGTGCCGTACATACGAATATAACGACCTTCTTCACCATTCAGGTTTATCTCGTCGAAATTGCCGTTACCACTAGTGGTGCTGTAGATGGTTTCCCATTCATTACCATTGTCTGACACTTGCAGTTCATACGCACTGGAGTAAGCGGCTTCCCAGTTAAGTACGACTTTGGTCAGGAATTTGCTCTCCCCGAAATCCAGTTGAATCCACTGCGGATCACTGTGTTCGCTCTCCCAGCGGGATTGTGGGTCACCATCGACTGCATCTGCACCGATGTTGCCACCTTGCTCAGAAGAGACCGCCACTGCGGTGACACTTAACTTGGCCGGGCTGGGTAAGGGACCCGTCGGCTCTCCCGATACAACGGCAAAGCTGATGCTGTCGGCATCACCGATGGCCTGAGCGTTTGCGTCATAGAGCTGGACTTCAACGGAGTAATTACCAATCACCAATTGGCCAAGGCTGACTGGGGTGGCACTGTTTACCCCCACGGCTGTGGAGTTATTCAGCCGATACTGGTAGCTGCCGCCATTGGCGAACCAATTGTTGTCTGTAATCGCAACGGATAAATTAATGTTAGTACCAGTGACAAACTGTTGATTGGCCGTAGGCGATGCCACACTGATTTCCGGTGCGGTCGGTGTTGGGGTCGGCGTTGGTGTCACTGTCGTAGTCGGCGTTGGTGTCGGCATCACAGTGGTGGTTGGTGTAGGCGTTGCCGTGGGTGTGGCGGCTACACCGTAGACCGAGATTTCCCATAGACCATAGCCCCAGCCATTCGACGCCTGTTCACGCTGCACGCGGATATAGCGGTAAACCCCATTGAGATTGGTATGTTGTTCCATACAGGACGAGCTGTTCGCCTGGGTAATGATGGTGGACCAGGTAAAGTTATCCACAGAGCCTTGAACGCTATAGCCACTGCTGTATGCGGCTTCCCAATCCAGCACGATACGATCGATGTCGTAACTGGCTCCCAGGTCCACAGTAATCCACTGGGCACTGGCAAAATCACTGCTCCACAGTGTACCAGCACTGCCATCTACTGCGCGCGCCAGAATTTCGCTGCTTTCTCCGGTAGAGGAGCTGACTGCTTTGTTCAGTGAAACCAGTTCTACGCCGGGAGCGAATGTTGGTGTCGGGGTTGGCGTCGGCGTTGCTGTCGGTGTCGGGGTTGGCGTACCAGCGCCCATACCATTAATCCACGCTGCCAGAACTTCCGTGAATTCGGGGTGTTCCATCGCACGACCCAGCGGAGGCATACGATCGTCCGGATCTTCGCTCTTGGTACGAATAAACATCACCGATTCTTCGGGTCCTCCCATGGTGGATATTACCTGTGCATTTTCCAATCCGTAATAGTCAAAATAATTGCGAATACCGGTTGTTTCAGCATCGACAACTTTCATTTCTTCCACTGGCGTGTTGTAACGACCATCCCATTGTGAGCCGCCGTTGCCCGTGCCGTGACAGTGAGCGCAGTTGGCATCCAGATAAGATTTAACACGTTGCTCCAGGCTCGCGCTTGCGTCGTCCAGGCTAACGGTTTTCGCGAAGCTGTCGACCATTGCATTGTTAAAGGCTGGCTCAAACATGCCGGCATTGTTCCAATGCACAAGTTGGTTTTCGTTGTTACCGCCGGGATAGTTGTAGTTGCCATTTAGCTGGCGCGTGTTGGGGCCGAGAATCTGACTGGATGCGGAGTTGTGGCAATCCAGACATTGGGCGGTGGGATAGGTCCAGGTCTGGGTATAAGTTGCGCCACCTGCTGCGGTGATGGTGATGTCTTCATCCACGGTTTCAGTCAGCAGTTCCGCATCGGTCTGCGCGTCATTCCATTTATAGGTAACGCCGTAAACGGTGCCATCTTTTTTCATCACCATTAAACGGGTTTCAAGGCGTTTTACCAGAGCAGGATTGTTTTCATCCAGTGGCAATTCAAAGTGCTTAACGGCGACGGTGCCTTCCGGGTACGTCCAATTGTCGTTTTCGCTCCAGCTGATTTTGCTGTTTGCAGGAAGTGAAATCCAACGCTCTTTTACAGCGCGATCCGACCAAAGCTTGGCGTTGGGCTCATACGGCACCATATTGTCGATCGGCACCATGTTGGCTGTATCGGAGAATACGCCGGTTTGAGAGAGTAAGGTGGGCACTCCAGTAAAATTAGCATCCAACGTTTGCGGCATGTTCAGATATGCCAATTCTGGTAATGGTGTTGGTTCGGGTTCTTCTTCTGCAGCGTAAACTTCAAATTCGTAGAAGGAGTGACCGTAAGCTGTGCCCCGTCCGGTACCGTTGAATCGCAGGTAACGATAGGTGTTCGGGTTGTTGATAATATGCAGTGAAACACCACCTGCGCCGTTGGTTTCATCAACCAGTAAATCCCAGTTGGTGCCATCGAGTGAGCCTTCAATGGTGTAAACCGAGCTGTAAGCATTTTCCCAGGTAATCACGATAGTATCGATGACGATGGACTCGGTCAGCGTTAAATTCCATTGATGCGGATCACTGTGTTCACTTTCCCAGCGAGTGTTTTCCTTGTCGCCATCAATGGCGTCCATCGCGCTGTTACCGCCGGCTTCAGTCGATGCAGTAGCGGTGCCGCCCAAAGCGTAATTAGTGCCGGAGTCACGCCCGCCGATGTATTCAAAACGATAGAGAATCCCGTTGTTGAAGGGCTCTTTGTCACAGCAGCCGGAACCCCATTGCAGCATGTAAAAGTTCTGGTTACGTGGATCGAACTCCATATCAATAGCGCCTTGAACGCCCTGGGTTTTGATATTGATTTTTTCTTCGATCGGGGGCAATGCAGTGGCATCAACCGGGAAGGCAAAAAACTGGCTGCTGTTGAAATCCCAGAAAATCAGCTGGCCATCGTAGTAGGGGGGTAAACGGTAGTCGTTGTCGATGTTGGGATTGTAACGATACACCGGACCTGACATGGTCGCGCGGTGGCGAACGGTCCACAATGCCGGCTCTGCATCGGGGATATTAGTTGCACCGGTATTGTCCTGATGGTTATTAGTCAGATTGTATGGATCAAAGCCCGCATAGGGCTGGTTGAAACCCAGAACCCAGGGCCAGCCAAAGTTACCCGCTTGGCGGATTTCATTGAGTTCATCCAGACCGCCGGGGCCTTCTTCGCTGTCGGCAGATGCATCTGGGCCAACGTCACCGACATACAGGTAGCCGGTTTGTTTGTCGATGTTAATTCGGAACGGGTTGCGAAATCCCATGGCGTAAATTTCTGGGCGATGCTGTCCGTCAGCTGCAAATAAATTGCCTGCCGGAATACTGTAGCCGCCTTCTGGAAGGGGTTTTATCCGCAGTACTTTACCGCGCAGATCATTCGTATTTCCCGATGTGACCTGGCCGCCACTGGAGTAATAACCTGTTGCTCCGTTGTTATCGCCGGTCGTAATAATCAGGTTGCCTTCGTTGTCAAACAACATGGAGCCGCCGGCGTGACCGGATGATTCACGGCTGAACCATTCGATAATCAGCGTGTAGGAATCCAGGTCCAAAGTGAAATCCGGATTCACTGTATAGCGGCCCACGCGCGTCAGTTCCCCGTCAATCATGTATTGCATATAGACATAATTGTTCTCGGTAAAATCGGGATCGAGGGCAATACTTAGCAGTCCGTCCTCAAATGGGCAGCGCACCCCGGGGACGAAAGAGCGAGCGGTTGTGACCGGTTCGCCATCTATATTCCAGCCGTAGAATTCACCGCATTTACTCACGACAAAAATTCGACCGTCTTCGGAAATTTCAAATTCCATCGGCAGGTTAAGGTTTTCTGCCACAACGACACGTTGAAAATCCGTGGCGCTGGGCGCTTGTGCGGAAACGCCAGAACTGTTCATCGTCGCCAAAAGTGCAGTGGCGAGGCCGATAACTGTCTGTTGTTTCTTTATGGTGTGCAGGAGTGTGTTAACTATTTGCATTGGTAGTTTCCCATAAATTTAAAAGCATGAATGTCTGGAAGCTTTTAAACAGATTTAGTTATTCGGACGCGGACAGAATTGCTTTTCTGGCAGCGGCGTTGGTGTGATATTTGGATCTGTGGTCGCCGTTGGTGTGGGGGTTGGCGAACCACTTGGATCTGGCGTCGGTTCCGGAGGAGTTGTCGGCTCTGGGGGAGTGGTAATGGTCGGCGTTGGCGTTGGTGTACTGCCACTGCCGCCATTATCTTCATCATCGCCGCCACCGCCGCCGCAGGCGGCAACCAGTGTGGCGACACTTACTGCAAATAACGTTTTTTTTATCGTACTCAGCAACACTGCTTGCGGTAAGGAGCTTGCCGCAAGCTGGGTGTGGCTGTTTTTATCGTTAAGCCAGAACATAGTGTTTAACCCATTAAAGAGAATTTAAAAATTTAAGGACGGCTTGTTGATCATTGGTGGTTAAACCAACGTAAGCCTGTTTGTAAATTTCACCTTCACCGCCGTGCCACAAAATGGCTTCTTCCAGTGAGCGAGCTCGTCCGTCGTGGAGATAGGCGTGCTCGGGGGTGCAGTATTCGCCGGTGTCCAAACCGTGTGGGGGATTGCCTTTATCACCTGTTACACCACCGGTGACACAGGCGGAAAGTCCCACACCCCATAAGGGCATGGTGCGCCATTCGCTGCCTGTGGCTTCGCCTTCACCGAGGTTGTCGGCCAGGGCGGGACCCATGTCGTGTAACAAGAAATCGGAATAGGGATGAATGGTCTGTGAGCGCAATTCGGCAAACGGGTGATATTGCGACGTGGTCATAGTCGGTGTATGGCAGCTGGCGCAGCCAATATCACTGAAGATTTCCTGACCGAGAATCACCTCCATATCATCGTAATTTCGTTGCGGACGTATGCCGAGCAAGCTGATATATTTTTCCAGTTGCATCAGATGCTCATCGTCCAGCTCAACACCGGAAGGGCCACAGTCACTTTGGGCGGTACCGCAGTCCGGATTGGGCATTACGCTGGTGGTCACGCCCATGTCGGTGTTTAAGGCACTGGCGATTTGTTGTCTTACACTGGGTTGGCCGGCCTTCCAGCCAAAGCGGCCCAAACGTGTTTCACCGGTTACCGCATCCGTTACCCGATTTGCTCGGCCAGAAATACCATCGGCATCAGCGTCGTTCGGGTCTTCTTGACTCAGAATGGTGGATTCCGCGATGGCATCGATCAGTCCCATGCCCACAAGCCGTGGTGCGATACGAGCAGAAAATGTTGCCGGCGTCCCATTGCTGAAGTTGAAATTGGGTTTGCTCAGGCCGTTGGCGACGGTGTATGAGCTGATGCTGACAGTGCCCTCGCTTGCGGCGCCATTAATGGCGTTGGGCTGCAATACGCGACCATAGGCCGGAGTGGGATTCCCGGCCTCATCGCCGATCTTAAACACCCAGCGCTCCAGTGATTCCCCGATAGGGACATGTGCGGCACCGCCATTGCGGTGGTGACAATCTGTGCAGCGTTCGTTGACGTAGTGGTTGCTGGCCATGCCGATGAGTAGATTGTAAGTGCCGTTCTCAGCGCTTTCATCATGACTGCCGTCGACCATGGAGGAGTGCACCAGCCGCCGACCCAAGACAAAAGGCTGGCCATTGTCATACCCAATATTGGTTGCCAGCTGCATGAAGTGGTTATCGGGCTCATGCGACTCCTCTGCATGAATAGTGGTGTGACCACCTAACCAAGCTGATTCAGGAATTTTTTTCGAATCGCGCTGGCGTACATCGCCAACATAATCCACTCCGGGCTGGTGTTGTCCTGTCTGATAGGTATCCCAGGGCACAATGCCTTCGCCAACGATGTAGAGGTAGGTGGTGCCGTAGTAATTTGTCCGGCCGTTATGCAAGCCTTCGGGAATTAAAAACTGGCTGATTTCAATTTCAATTTTATCGCCGGTTTGAATTGCGCGATGGCCTTCCAGACAATTGTTTCTGAGGATTTTCTGGTAATAGAGTGAGCCTTCACCCTGCTGCACCAGACCACCGTTGTCACAGTATTCGGCCAGTGTGTTTTTCCCCAGGTAGAACGAGCGTGCCTCTTTGGCATCCAGGAAATGTTCGGTGCGGACATTGATCTCGATGCTATCGCCGCCTTTGGCGATGAAATCAAGTATCTCAATACCGGCCGTTCGCTGTTCCCAATAAAATGTCAGGTAGTGGTCATAGTTGGAAAAATGGTTTTCTTTGGCGTGGCGATCTCGACCACGATCGGCAAAACGTGTAACCAGGGCATCGCCGCGATCGTAAAACACCTCGGGTTCCAACACCGTCTGTTCATCATAGAGCGGCACAATGGCACCAGGCTCGCCTCCAGATTCAACACTGACTACGTGCCAGACATCTCCTGCACCATCACCATTGGTTTGTCCCGCCGCATTGTCATTGACGTAATAATAGAGGGGCTTGCCTTTGTAGGTAACTTGCAGGCTGCCATCGGTGCGCAGGGTGGTACTGAGGTTGTCGGTACCGGAAGCGATGCCATCGGTGACTATCAGTGGTGGCCAGGTGCTAGCGCAGCTATCGTAGCAAGTGCTTTGCAAGCTCGTGTCATTGTCGAATATATACAAGGTGAAGCCGGGGTTTGAAGTACCACTTCCGGCAACCAATAACTGGCTGACACTGTCTACGGCAACTTCATTGCCAGGCTCCGGTGTCGGGCTGGGTGTAACACTCGGTGTTGGTGTCGGTGTAGGCGTGATGGTTGGGCTGGGCGTTGTTGTCGGTGGAGCCGTGGGCGTTGGTGTCGCAGTTACCGTCGGCGACGGTGTTGATGTGGGACTCACTGTCGGAGTTGGTGATACTGATGGCGTGGGAGTCGGTTGTGGCGACGCGGTTGCTGTCGGCTCTGGTGATGAACTCGGTTCTGGTCCAGAAGACCCATTATCGCTGTCGCTACTGCCACCACAGGCAATTAAGCTGGCCACTGCAATGCTCAGAGCAGAGATTTTAACACTGCGTGTTAATACTGAATGTCGATCAAACGGCATGCGCATACAAGGCTTCCATAAGGCGTTTTTTTGAATAGTTAAAACCCAAAGTCGCAACAGCACCCGCCCGCGTTGGCGAGAGTTCTTCGGAAAGAGGCTGGGCCACAGAATTCGTCCCTCTGCTTAATGGCCTGTTAGTTGGCGTAGCTGGGCATTACCGCTGACACCTGCGACACCTTGGAGTGGTTGTATTACTTTGTTTTTATGGGAGGAGCACTATCACCAAAATCGCTATCGTTTATTTCGATATGCAATATAGCGGCTCGTATTTATGTATTGTTGTTCTAAACTACAGCAAGCATTAAGCCAAACTCTGCAAATAGCGAAATTTGAGCGGTTAATTGAGACTTAGTAGGTAAAATTAATGATAATTTCTTCACTTTTTAGTCAAAAAAAGAATTAAATCAACATGAGTGACCCGAGGGCAAAAGTAGAACTTAACGGTCGTTTTTGACAAATAGTGTCAGTGGTGTGACAATAATTGTCTTTTTGGCGACTTGATTTATGCCCCAAAATGTCACTTTTGTATTATCGATTAGTCAGTATGGCGCATAAATATGAAAAACACATTGTTGCATGGCATTTTTCACTCGCAAACCGCTGTTGCGTGGCTGGTGTTGGTCGCCGCCGCATTCCTTCAGGGGTGTACCCCGGATGCGGGGGCACCTGTTCAAAGTTCGGCTGAGAGCGGAGAGGTTGGTGAAGGCCGTGAATCCGAAGCGCAAGTCCATTCTTCTTCCATCGTGGCCGTGAAGGAACATCATCGCTATCGAAAAGTTACCCGCCAAGGGGAGCGTGTTGGTATGAGTGAAATGGATTTTTCCTGTGTTGAAGACCTGCAAAGCGGCTTGGTGTGGGAAGTGAAATCAACCGTGGAAACATCAGAAGCGTATTACCAGCAAAAATTTCGATGGGGTGGGACTGGTGCAGAGGCCATTGGCGAGATTTTTTTTCAGGATTGGGATGCGCTGTTAGCGGAAATTAATTCGCAGTCACTCTGTGGCTATCAGGACTGGCGAATGCCAACTATAGCGGAGCTTCAAAGCCTGGTTATGCTCGATCAGGCGGAAATAAAAATACACCGGGATTTCTTCCCGCACACAGTGCCCGCGGTGTATTGGTCAGCATCGGCTTATGATTATTATAAAGAGCATGCGCAAACCGTAAACTTTGCTGATGGTACCAGCGCTTACTACAATGGCTATCGTGGCGAGCGCGCTTATATTCGGCTGGTTCGCCATTCGTCTGCGGGAGCGGCGCCATAATTCGGCTCGAAATAAGCGACGGGCTTTAGCTTGATTCAGTAGGGTGATGTAGTATGCTTACGGCGTCACTCCTCCGGCCGAGCCTGCATGTTTAATCGCATTACAACCCTTTACTTACTGGCCTTCCCAATAGGCATGATGGGTGTGGTTCATGCGTTGTTCGCGTTCCTTTCTTTTTTTATTTTTCATGATCATGAAGAAAGTGATTTTCTAACACCGTCACTTATTTTATTGCTGGTGGCCGGCCTGTTCTTTGCGATCGGGCGTCGTTACGATGTTTCCAAAGTTGGCTTCCGGGACGCATTAATTTTTGCGGTTGCGACCTGGGTTGTTACCGGGCTGATGGGAGCCATTCCCATCATTGAAATTGCCAATGTATCCGTTGCCGACGGTGTATTCGAATCCGTCAGTGCCTTGACCACGACAGGCGCTACTGTGCTGAGTGGCCTGGACAACATGCCGCAGACATTTTTGCTTTATCGCCAGTTCTTACAGTGGCTGGGTGGATTGGGGGTGGTCGTTTTTGTTGTTGCTGTACTGCCTATGCTCAATGTAGGGGGGATGCGCCTGTTGAAGGCCGAAACACCGGGGCCAATGAAAGACGACAAGTTATCTCCCCGGATTACTCACACCGCACACTATTTGTTGCTGGTGTATTTTTATATAACAGTGCTGTGTGCGGTGGCGTACTACCTGGCGGGAATGACGGTATTTGATGCAATCGCGCACAGTTTTACCACCGTCTCAACCGGCGGATTTTCCACTCACGATGCCAGTATGGGCTATTTTAACAGTCCGCTGATTCTCATGATCGCTAATGTTTTTATGTTGCTCGGTGCTATCAGCTTTTCGCTGCACTTTCGCGTCTGGCGTGGGCGCCAACTCAAACTTTATTGGCAGGACGAAGAAACGCGCAGTTTTATTGTGCTGGTGATTTTGCTCACGGCCAGCATTGTTTTTGTGTTGATGCAGAAATCTCATTATGACAATGTGTTTGCCGCGATTAGTGACAGTCTGTTCCACCTGATCTCATTTATCACAAGCACCGGATACGGTGCTGCAAGTTTTACTGACTGGCCCTATGTGGTTGGATTTCTTTTGGTGTTGGCGGGGTACTTTGGTGGCTGTGCAGGTTCAACGGCAGGAGGAAATAAAATTGTTCGCAGCGTAATTTTTGCCAAGGTGTTAAACGTGGAGGCTAAACGTTTATTGCATACCCGCGGTCTATTCTCTGTCAAGTTTAATGGAAAAACGCTGGATGCGAATATTGTGAGTTCAACCCTCGCATTTATCTTTTTTTCCTGCCTTACCACCACCGTCCTGACCATCGTAATGATGAGTACCAACTTGGATTTCTGGACCGCATTTACCGCTGTAGCTGCCTGTATTAATGTGTCTGGTCCCGCCTTTGGTTCGTTGAGTAGTAATTTCCAACCTGTATCGGATGCCGGTATTTGGGTTCTATCTTTCGCAATGATTTTAGGCCGATTGGAATATTTTACCGTGTTGGCATTATTCTTACCGATGTTCTGGCGCGAATAAAATAGTTGTGTGCGCTGTGGGTTACTTCCTTTTTGTAATTTACAGAGTTCTTGATATTTTTTCAGATTATATTTAAGCGTTAAAGTAAATATAAAACCCTCCCCGATATCGTATTACCTTCCTAAAGAATGAAATAAGTTTACCTTCGTGTATTCCTGTGCAATATTATTTTTAATAAACGAATTTATGTCGTCTATCAAGGGTTGTTGCAAGCGGTGTAGGAAATTCCTTGCATGAATAAATGAAATCTAATCGTGATGTCATGGCGTATTACATTAACACGATGATGCTCACCGTATATCGCAGTAAAAATGCAACGAGCTTTGCGGGAAAGCTTAAATGAAAAAATTAAAGAGAAGAATATTTAGGGAAAACAAAGGGTGTGAAAACAAAAAACGAGCCTGGGTGCTCAAAATCAAAATATAAAAAATAAATCAGCGAGGTGCAGTCATGAAACGTCATTACTATGTTCATCAGAATTTAGATGAAGTTTATAGCGTTGAACGGCAATTGGTGGAAGCGGGAATGAGTGAATATCAAATTCATGTGCTAAGTGAAAATGATGCCGCCGTCGATGCTTACCGTTTACACTCGGTTGGCTCTTTTTTTCGGCGAGATATCATCTACGCAGGTTTTGTCGGGTTGGCCATTGGCATTGCCGCAGCAGTGCTGGTGCTGTTGGTTGGCACCGCGATCGGGGTATCCGATGCTATGTGGGTACCAACGATTTTTCTGGCTTTAATTTTATTGGGATTTTGTACCTGGGAAGGTGGCCTTTGGGGAATCCAGGAAACGAATAAAGAGTTTGCTCGCTTTGAACAGGAGTTAAAGGATGGCAAACATGTGCTCATGGTGGATGTGAAGCCGGACCAGGAAGATCGAATGATTGATATTATTTCAGGCTACAAAACGCTAAAAGATGCCGGCTTGGGAGCGGCATCGCCGGAGTGGGTGGTCGGTGCGCAGCACAACTGGAACAAGTTTGTTCATTGGGCGCCCTAAAGTTGAGAAGTGGCGATGATGCTGGGGTCGCTCAGACGATTTCTTAAGCCGAGTTTACGTAACCACTGAATGGCTATGGCCATTGTCAATGACGCGCCCAGCAACCAGCTTGCGGCAAATACAGGCGCTGTCGTAAGTTGGCTGAGTTGATACAAAACGCTGGCACACCAGTAGGCGAGGAAACTGGACCAGAGCACTACCAGACTGGCCCAATATGGTCCGGATTCACGGTTAAGTGCACCGATCACGGCAACACAAGGAGTGTAAAGTAAAATAAACACCAAATAGCAAAAGGCGGCATAGGCACTGCCAAACAGGGATTGCATGGCCGTTAATCCTGTATTGGAAACGCCTTGTTCTTCTGCAGAATCGCTAACACTGGATAAGCCAAGCGGGTCTAGTAACGCTTGGCTTAAGCCCGAAAAATTCTCCGCAATTGACGATAAGGCCATTTGTGTACTCTGCCATAAGTCTGGTCCCTCTTCATGTGAGGAGGCTTCTCCGGCAACATCAAGATACAAGGCATCCAGAGTACCCACTACCGCTTCTTTCGCAAACACTCCGGTAAACACTCCCACCGTGGCTGGCCAGTTATCTTCCTGAACACCGATAGGTGCGAGAACGGGAGTGAGTGTTTTACCAATATAACTCAGCAGTGAGTCTTGGCTATCTTGATGGCCAAAACTACCATCCAGGCTGATTGAATTAATCACGGTAAGCAGGGCCACCACTTTAATAATGGTGCTTCCCGCACGCTTCACAAAACCGCGTAAGCGATGCCAGGTTGTGGTGAGAATGTTGCGCAGTGTCGGGGCATGGTAGGCGGGCATTTCCTGGAAGGATGGTGAGACTTTTCCTGTAAATAAGGTTTTACGAAACAGCCAGCCAGTAAAAACCGCGATGGTGATTCCGAAAAGGTACAGCGCAAAAACTACAAGTGACCCATTGTTTGGAAAAAATGCTGCGGCAAAAAGTGCATAGACAGTTAATCGGGCTCCGCAGGACATAAATGGCGCCATGGCGATGGTGAGCAATCTGTCCTGTTCGCGCGTCATACTGCGTGAAGCCATAACGGAAGGCACATTGCAACCAAACCCAACAATTAGTGGGACGAAGGCATTTCCTGGTAAGCCTATGCGTGCCATTAAACGATCGACCACAAACGCTGCCCGCGCCATATAGCCAGAATCTTCGAGTAAGCTTAAACACAGGTATAGAAAGCCGATGACCGGAATAAATGTACCAACCAGCTGAATACCACCGCCGACGCCATCAGCCAAAATAGTTCTGAGCCAGTCAGGAGCACCGAGACTTGTTAACAGTTGGCCCAGTCCATCGACGAGTAAAGCGCCGAGAAAAATATCAAAAAAATCGATGAACACCGCTCCCAGATTAATGGCAGCCATAAACATGCAATACATCATCAACAAAAAGATGGGAATTCCCAGCCAGCGATGTAACACAATGCTGTCCACTTTTTCGGTGTAGCTCGGTGTATCTCCCGGCGTCATGATGACAACATCTTGTGTTTGTTGTTGAATCCACTGAAAACGATGGGTAATGGCTTCTTCCGAGCACAAAAGATCTTCTCTGGGGTGGGGTGCATGACTCGGATCATCTCCAATTTTCTGCAGCAGTAATTTGAGTTCGGGCAAGCCCGTACCCTTACTGGCAACAATCGGAATGACTGGAACGCCCAGGCGTTCGGAAAGTGCATCCGCCTCAATATGAATGCCGTGCTTTTGCGCAACGTCCAGCATGTTCAAGGCAATGATGGTCGGGCAACCCGTGTCGAGTAATTCGTGTGTAAGTAATAAATGTCGCTGAAGGTTAGCGGCATCTACCACGTTTATTATGACGCCCGGCTTTTGTTGGCGAATAAAATTGCGAGCGATTTGTTCGTCTACGCCCTGGTCTTTGCCGTTAAGTTCATAGACGCCTGGTAAGTCCACCACCTCACAGCGCTGATCTCCCAACGGCAGAATGCCGGTTTTTCTTTCTACTGTCACACCGGCCCAGTTCCCTACCTTTTGGCGGGAGCCGGTCAGGCTGTTAAATAATGTGGTTTTTCCGCAATTTGGATTGCCCGCCAGGGCGATGGTCAATGAAGTCACACGGGTTCTACTTGAATTTGATGTGCGTCTTGCTTGCGGATGCTTAACAGGGTGCCCTCAACGCGTACCTGTAATGGATCACCGAGGGGCGCTCGTCGTAAAACGAGCGCAAGTGCTCCGGGCACGACCCCCATACTAAGCAGGCGGCTGAGAGATTCATCCCCATCTGTAAAACCAACCACTCGGCCTGGTACTTGTAAACCGAGTTCTGCAAGACTGATGTATTTGGAAGTTGTATTTGCCATAACACATGGAGGGGATTGGACAAAAAATCTGACGCTTAGTTTAACGGTAAGCCGACACGAGTGCTAGCGACTCGCGCGGTGTTGAACGCGAATAACTGGCTTGGTTTCCTTTGTTTAAGGGGCGCGGCGTTTACGCAGTAAAAGTCCTATGAAAAATAATTTGCCAAAGCGAAAAAAAACAATGGACGCCAAAGGCGAAATTACTATAATTCCGCTGTCGTGTTTTTTGTGTTTTTTTATGAAGCTCATTAGTTTTGATACCCTGCGCACTCTGCACTTCCCTCTCCATATACAGCTTAAGCCGGACCAGATTTTTAAGTACAAGGAACAGCTGCTCGATGCGGACTGGGTGTTGTACCCGGAATACTGGCAGCTTAATGCTTTGCTTTTCGCTTTTAAGGCGAGAATTTTTCCCAGCGTTGCAACATATATGATTGGCCATAACAAAGTGGAAATGACGCGGGCGTTTGAAGCCGTGGTTCCGGCGAATTTGCCGGTCACTCGCATCCATGGAAATACGGCGGAAAAAGCGGAGTTGTTGTGGGATACTTTTGCCACACCCTTCGTGGCCAAAATTCCTAAATCCAGTATGGGGGAGGGTGTGTTCTTAATTGAATCACGCCGAGACTGGCAGGCTTACTGTGAGAAAACCGACACATTGTATGTGCAGGAGTTTCTACCCATCGATCGGGATTTACGCTTAGTGGTGGTTGGGGAGAAAGTCGTAAGCGCGTATTGGCGATTACAATCGAGCAATGGTTTTCACAACAACGTCGCGCGCGGCGGAGTGGTAGCTTTGGGGGATATTCCCCCTGACGCGATTGTGCTGGTGGAATATGTGGCAAAAACCCTGGGAATAGATCACGCTGGTTTTGATGTGGCGATGGTGGACGGTTTTCCGTACTTACTGGAGTTTAACCGTATGTTTGGTACGCGAGGTATAGATGGTAAATTTATTGCCCGCTGTGTGACGGAATATCTCAGTGATCGTATGGACTATTTCGACCCGGAATTTCCCGGCTTTCCCAGTGGTCGCTTACCGAAAAAAAACCGGCGTGTTGCCTGAGCAAAGCCCGAGCCTGAATTCAGGCCGGTGCCCGTTATTCTTTCGTTAAACTGCAGTCTGCAACGCTCGTAAAAGGTGTTGCATGGCGATCGCGCGATGGCTGATAGCGTTTTTCTCTGCTTTATCCAATTGAGCGCTGCTCATGTGATGGGTCGGCACCCAGAATAGCGGGTCGTAACCAAACCCGTTGTTTCCCTGCGGCGTTTCCAGAATGCGCCCCTCCCAGGCACCCTGCGCAATAATCGGCGTAGGGTCGAGTTCATGACGCATAAATACCAGCACACATTGGTAGCGTGCCGTGCGTTTTTCCTCCGGCATTCCTGCGAGAGCCTCAAGCAGTTTTGCATTATTGCGTTGATCGTTTGCGTCTGGCCCGGCAAAACGTGCCGAATAAATGCCGGGAGCTCCGTTTAACGCATCTACCTCGATACCCGAGTCGTCGGCCAGAGCTGGTAAGCCAGTAGCTTTACTGGCATGACGGGCTTTAATCAGGGCATTTTCGACAAAGCTGAGTCCGGTTTCTGCAACACTACTGACGGCATAGTCTGATTGCGGGCACACCTCAAAACCACACTTGTGCAGAAGCGCCTGAAATTCTTTAAGTTTTCCGGCATTGCCACTGGCGAGTACGAGTTTCTGCATAATGATGCCCTAAAACGTGAGACGGTTATGTGTGGAAGCGGAGTAAAAAACTGTTAGAAAATGCGTGTTAATCCGAATAGACTTTTTGCGAAAAACTGGTTTCAAAAGTCTTGTCTTTGGTTTGAATCTGCAGAGAGAAATGCAACATTTCTTCGCCAGAAATTCTCACAGGCGCCAGATAGTAAATCGCATCCTTTTCTTTGATCTGTTGAAATTGCAAAACCTTTTGCTGTTGCATTAAATTTTTGTAAGTGCCTTCTAGCTTCACTTCCTCTCCGCCAAACTCGCCTTGACGATTCACTGATATGTTTAGAAGGGATTCATATTCACTGCGTTTCAGACCGTATTGTTGGGCAACTTCCGGCAGGACAAAGGTACTGTTAAAAATAACATGGCGAACCACGTAGCCGTCAATCAGGGTTTCTGTCGACATGGGATTGGCTTGCTGGGCATTTGCATACGCATGTATGAAAAAAAATGCAGTCAAAAAGAAAGAAGCGATTAGTTTCATTATTTGGTTACTCTGTACAATGCTGTTTCCCCGAAGAGATTTGGCCATACTGAACGCAAAAATGCGCCAGATGATTGCGTAGCAATAACCTCGCGGTTTAACACTTTCAACTTTAATGCTTCACACAGCACTTCAAAGTCGCGAAATGTGCAAAAGTGGATATTGGGGGTGTTGTACCATTCATAAGGGAGAATGTCGGACACTGGCATGCGTCCGTTTAAAGCCAAATGGAAACGCGCTTTCCAATGGCCAAAATTTGGAAACGTGACAATGCATTGCTTGCCTACCCGCAGCATTTCTTCCAAAACTTTGTCGGGGTTGTGCATGGTTTGCAGGGTTTGCGACATGATGACAGTGTCAAAGCTCTGGTCATCAAAATTATACAGCCCCTCTTCAATATTTTGTTCAATAACATTCACGCCGTTTTCAACGCAGCGCACAATGTTTTCTGCATTAATATCGAGGCCGTAACCGTGTACGTTTTTATTCGCCTGCAGGTGGCTGAGCAGGGTGCCGTCGCCACAACCGAGATCCAGTACGCGTGAATTCTGTTGAATCCACTGTTCTACCATAAGGTGATCAATACGCATCAGCAGCTCACCTCAATTTTTTGCATGTAGGTGGTCAGTAAATCCCAATAGCGCACCTGTTGCGGCACTAGAAATGCATCGTGCCCGTAAGGGGATTCAATTTCGGCATAGACAACATCGCGATCTGCTTTCATCAGTGCGTTGATAATTTCACGTGAGCGTTCAGGAGCAAAACGCCAATCAGAAGTAAACGAGATAACCAAAAACTTGCTTTGTGCCTGACGAAAAGCCTGGGCGGCATCATCATTATATTCACGGGCCAGATCGAAATAATCCAGCGCACGCGTCATCAGAATATACGTGTTTGCGTCAAAGCTTTTGGAAAAATTTTCACCCTGATAGCGCAGGTAGCTTTGAATCTGAAACTCAACGGGTTCTTCAATGCCTTGTGCAAAACTGCCGGAACGTAATTCACGACCGAATTTCTGGCCCATGCCGTCATCGGATAAATAAGTGATGTGGCCGATCATTCGAGCAATCGACAACCCTTCCTGTGGCAATGTCTGATGCTGTAAATAATCTCCGTCATTGTAGTTGTGATCGGTCATAATGGCGCGGCGTGCAGTTTCATTGAACGCAATGTTTTGAGCGGTCAATTTCATGGCTGAGGCAATGACGACACAATGCCTCACACGATCTGGATACTCCAGGCTCCAGCGCATGGCCTGCATGCCACCAAGGCTCCCACCGACTACCGCGGCCCACTGTTTAATGCCAAATCTTTCCATCAGGCGCGCCTGAGAGTGCACCCAGTCTCGCACACGCAGATTGGGGAAGTTTGCACCATAGGGTTTGCCGCTGTCAGGATCAATGGATGTTGGTCCTGTCGAACCGTGGCAGCCGCCCAGGTTGTTGAGTGACACAATGAAAAACTTATTGGTGTCCAGCGGTTTTCCTGGGCCGATATATGCATCCCACCATCCCGGCTTTTTATCGTCGGCATGGTGAAAACCGGCCGCGTGATGATGGCCAGACAGCGCGTGGCAAATTAATACCGCGTTGGTTTTTTGTGGGTTCAGCTCACCGTAGGTTTCGACGATCAAATCGTATGATTGTAACGTGCGCCCGCAGGCCAGGATTAAGGGTTCGTCAAAATGAAACGTCTGTGGGGTGACCAGCCCGACAGAGTCTTGTGCAAAATTATCGGGCATCTGTAGTTTAAAATCCTATAACAAAAAATGGATTCAAACCGATAGACGATGCGGTAATACCGAGAATTCGCTGTAACACACCAAGCCCCAAAAAGAAAAACAGAATAGAAAAATCCAGACCGCCAATCGGGGGGATTAGACGCTGCAAGGGCCCGAGCATGGGGTCCATAATCTGACGAATTAAATTGAGAACAGGATGATTGCTATACGGCGCAACAAAACTGGTAATGACCAGGACAATACCGCAGCCATAGAAAATATAAATTAATAAATTGATGCAGCCCAACAGGCCAAACAATACCAGTGGCAACGGGTTAATCAGTTGCTGTGCTGCGACCAGAATAATAATTTCACTTAACAATACCTGTAAACACAGCGCAAGTATCAGCGATGCTACGTCAATCCCCATGACGCTTGGGACCACTCTGCGAATGGGAATCAGCAGTGGGTTGGTCAGTTTTACAATGGCTTGAGAGATCTGGTTATAAAAATCTGCTCGTACCAATTGCAGTAGGAAACGCAATAGCACCAGACTGACGTAGAGGCTGCCGAGAGATTTAATGAGAAAAACGATAATGTCCACAAATGCATTCATAAAAAATTGCCGTTAGTTTATGCCTTGGTTTCAGCCATGAGTTTGGCGAGTTCCTGCGCTCGGTCGCGACAGGCATCCATGGCCTGTTGAACAGTGCTGCGCAGATTGTTGTGTTCGAAAGAGAGTATGGCCTGTTCAGTCGTTCCTTTGGGAGAGGTGACGCGCCGTCGAAGTTCGACTACGTCGATACCGTTTTGCAGACTTTCTTTGGCCAATTTGGAAGCACCGAAAGCCGTTTGAATGGCCAGGGTTTCTGCGGTGGCGCGATCAAAGCCTTGCGCCACACCGGCATCGATCATCGCTTCAATAAACAGGAAAAAGTAAGCCGGCCCACTGCCTGCGATTGCTGTCACGCTATCGATCATCCCTTCCTCTTCAACCCAGCTGACACTGCCTACAGCGGCGAGAATGGATTGCGCTAACTGCTTTTGCGTCGAATCGACTTTGTCATTGGCATAGAGGCCACTGGCACCGGCCAGAACTTTCGCCGGCGTGTTGGGCATGCAGCGCACCAAGGCGACATCCTGCTGAAGCCAGGAGCAGATGCTGTCACAGGCAACACCTGCGGCAATGGAAATAAACAAGGGTGACCGCGAGGTGAATTCTGTTCGAATTTCTTCACACACGCTTTGCAGATTTTGCGGCTTCACTGCCAATATCACCACATCACTGTTCTGCACAAAAGCACTATTGTCTGTCGAAGTGGCTATGCCCAGCTCCTCGGCGAGCGGTGTGAGGTTGGTGTTGGAGCGCGCGCTGGCGGAAAGACAGGCTGCAGGATAACCGTTGTTGATTAAGCCACCAATAATGCAGGAGGCCATATTGCCTGCCCCAATAAATGTAATGCGAGCCGTGTCGGACAAAATATCCCCCGAGAATTTTGTGAAAGTGCGTTGTATTAAGCCTGGCTTGTGCAACACACTAAAAGAATGAGCGCAAAATTGGTGCGTATTATAAACAGTTTTACGTCTGACGCGCGCCGAAAATATCAGTACCTACGCGTACCATGGTTGAACCGCAGGCAATGGCTGTTTCAAGGTCCGCGGACATGCCCATGGATAAAGTGTCGAAGTCTGGACATCGGCCACTTTGCTGTATGCGGGTGAAAACATCCTGCATTCTGCGAAATGCCGCCTCACTCGCACCGGCCTGTGGAATTGTCATGAGTCCACGCAACTTCAGTTGTGGCCATTGTTGCAACTGGTCGACAAAGGTCTCAAGCTCCGCCAAGTCAATACCCGATTTACTGGCTTCTTCATCTATATTGATTTGAATACACAAATTTAAAGGGGGGAGATGCGCTGGCCGCTGTTTGGCAAGACGCTCTGCGATTTTCAGGCGATCGACGGAGTGTACCCAGGAAAAATTTTCTGCAATTGCTCGGGTTTTGTTCGATTGAATAGGACCAATAAAATGCCAGGTGATATCGAGCGAAGAAAGCTGCTGCATTTTATCGATCGCTTCCTGTACATAATTTTCTCCGAAATGTTGTTGGCCGCTGTCAAACGCCTCGATGATACTTTCGGCGCCATGTTTTTTACTAACGGCTAGTAAACTTATCGCTTCTTTATTACGGTTGTGATCCCGCGCAGCCTTTTCTATACGAAGATTGACTAGCCTTAGGTTCTCTTTGATACGGGAGCCGCTCGGTGAGCATGGGTTCTCGGTGATTTTCGACATACTTTATGACTATACTTAGGAAACACTTATAAATAATCTACACATTACTATATTTGTACCCGAATTTTTCGTGTATCCCCTAATGTGCAAATCTCGAACAATTCTATATGTAAAAGGTTAAACCTCTATGGATATTACCGAACTGCTGGCGTTTTCGGCGAAACAAGGGGCATCGGATTTACATTTGTCCGCTGGCCTGCCTCCTATGATACGTGTTGACGGCGATGTGCGCCGAATTAACTTGCCGCCGATGGAACACAAGCAAGTCCACGCGCTGATTTATGAAATCATGAACGATAAACAACGCAAGGACTATGAAGAGTTTTTGGAAACCGACTTCTCCTTTGAAGTTCCCGGAGTTGCACGTTTCCGGGTCAACGCGTTTAACCATAACCGAGGTGCGGGTGCTGTTTTTCGTACAATTCCTTCTAAAGTTCTCACCATGGAAGAGCTTGGGATGGGGCAAGTGTTCCGCGATGTTTCTTCTGTGCCGCGTGGTCTGGTGTTGGTGACCGGGCCGACGGGTTCTGGTAAGTCCACCACGCTGGCTGCGATGATGGACTACATCAATGAAAACAAATACCACCACATTCTCACCATTGAAGACCCGATCGAATTTGTGCACGAGAGTAAGAAGTGTCTGGTAAACCAGCGTGAAGTGCATCGAGACACGCATGGGTTTGCGGAGGCCTTGCGCTCCGCGCTGCGGGAAGACCCGGATATTATTCTAGTCGGGGAAATGCGGGATTTGGAAACCATTCGCCTGGCCCTGACAGCGGCGGAAACAGGACACTTGGTGTTCGGAACACTGCATACAACCTCTGCAGCCAAAACCATTGACCGGGTTGTGGACGTATTCCCGGCGAATGAAAAAGCCATGGTGAGATCCATGCTGTCAGAATCGTTAGAGGCTGTTGTGTCACAAACTCTGCTCAAGAAAAATGGCGGTGGCCGGGTTGCTGCTCATGAAATTATGCGCGGAACGCCAGCGATTCGAAACTTGATCCGGGAAGATAAAGTGGCGCAAATGTATTCAGCGATTCAGACCGGTGGCTCGGTTGGCATGCAGACAATGGATCAATGTCTGGCCGATATGGTGGCGCGTCGTATCATTAATCGCGATGTAGCTCGCGAAAAAGCAAAAATGCCCGATAACTTCTAGAAAGATTGGTGTAATGTATTTCGTCCTTGCGCGAATGCGGTAGCAAGTGATGTACAGGTTTTATTGAGGAACTCGAGTGGATATAGATCGTTTATTGTCGTTAATGGTGGAAAAAGGTGCGTCGGATTTGTTTATTACAGCCGGTGTACCGCCTTCGTTTAAATTACACGGCAAGGTTGTTCCGGTAACCACCACGCCTATGTCTCCGGAAAAAACTCGTGAAACCTGTTTGTCCGTCATGAACGAAAAGCAGCGCAAAGAGTTTCTCGAAAACAAGGAGCTCAACTTTGCGGTGAGTGCGCGTGGTATTGGGCGTTTTCGTGCCAGCGCCTTTTTTCAGCGCAACCTGACGGGCATGGTGCTGCGGCGAATTGAAACCAAGATTCCACAAGTCGATGATCTCGGCCTGCCAGAGATTATTAAAGAGCTGGCAATGACCAAGCGAGGATTGTTGATTTTCGTTGGTGCTACCGGTACCGGTAAATCCACTTCGCTGGCGGCGATGCTGGGCCACCGCAATCGCAATTCCAAAGGGCATATTATTTCCATCGAAGACCCGATTGAATTTATCCATCAGCATCAGGGTTGTATTATTACGCAACGTGAAGTGGGGATTGATACGGAGTCCTTTGAAGTGGCTCTGAAAAATACATTGCGACAGGCACCAGACGTAATTCTGATCGGGGAGGTGCGTTCACGCGAGACAATGGACTACGCTATTGCATTCGCGGAAACGGGCCATTTATGTCTGTGTACGCTTCACGCCAACAATGCTAACCAGGCGCTCGATCGAATTATCCACTTCTTCCCGGCAGACCGCCACTCGCAGTTGTGGATGGATTTGTCGTTGAACCTGAAAGGCATTGTTGCGCAACAGTTAATTCCAACGCCTGACGGAAATGGTCGGCGCGCCTGTTTGGAAGTTCTTCTAAATACGCCATTGGCGTCAGATATTATTCGAAAAGGCAATGTGCATGAGTTGAAAGAACTCATGAAAAAATCGAACGAACAGGGCATGCAGACTTTTGATCAGGCTTTGTATGAACTTTATGATGCCGGTGAAATTACCTATGAGGATGCCCTGGCTCATGCAGACTCTGCCAACGATCTGCGTCTGATGATTAAACTTGGTTCCGAAACAGATGCCGAATACTTATCTAATGCTGCCGATGGCTTGCAAATCGAACAGGAAGAGCCCGGCGGTGGGATGCGTCGATTCTAAAACGTACCGCAAGAATTTCAACTGCCCATAACAGAAGTAAGTTTTGGTGAAAAGCGCTGATGGTCCTCAGCGCTTTTTTTGTGTCTGTATTCAAGCCTGGCTGTTAAACCAGCTTTGTAAAATGATCCCTGCGGCAATGGAGTCAATTGGCGCCTCACCAAAGTTACCGCGATGGCCGCGTGCAAAGGCCTCTTCCTTTGCCTCTCTGGTGGACAGCGTCTCGTCAAAAAAGAGTACCGGACAGCCAAAACGGCCATGCAGGCGGTTGCCAAATTTTCGTGCACGTCGTGTTATTTCCATGTCGCTGCCATCCATTTTTACCGGCAGACCCACAATAACAGAGTCGACTTGCCACTCACTGAGCAATGCGTTGATTTCATCCCAGTTGGGAATTCCATCTTTTGCTTTGATGGCGTGCAGTTCTGTAATGGTTTGAGTCGGCCACAGGCCCACGGCGACACCAATACTTTTCGTACCAAAATCGAAAGCAAGTAAACGTTGGTGAGTTGCAGACAATGGAAGAAAATTCAGTTAGATAAGATCAGTGTATTTGCGCCGGTCTTATGCATGACCGGCACTGGCAGAAATTAAATTAAAGTCGAAGCTGAAAGCTTTAGTTGCTGCAGCCCAGCGCTCTTCCGCTGGCGTGTCAAAGATAATGGAGGAGTCAGCGGGCAATGTCAGCCAGCTGTTAGATGATATTTCGGATTCCAGTTGCCCCGCACTCCAGCCGGCATAGCCAAGCACAAACAGTGCGCCTTTCGGTGCTCTGCTTTCCGCCATTGCCTTAACAATATCACGCGAAGCGGTTAAACAGATCTCCGGTGTGACACTCAAGGTTGAGTCCCATTCGCCTTCTTTGCGGTGCAATACAAAGCCTTGTTGGGAATTCACCGGACCGCCGGATAACACCGGAACGTCACGCACCGCTGGGTCATATTTCATCGACAGATGATCGAAGACTTCGCTTAGCTGAATATTGAGGGGTTGGTTTAATACAATGCCCATTGCGCCATGTTCGCTGTGGTCACAAATGTAGGTCACTGTATGAGAAAAAATAGAATCCTGGAGCCCCGGCATTGCGATTAGAAAGTGGTCGCGTAGGCTCTGGTTTGTCAAAATATGTTGATTCACAGGATATTTGCTCGCCATATAACTTTAGTATGGGGTGTCAGGAAAATAAAACAAGCGGTTTTTGCAACTTATGACCGTAAAATCTTAATAATCGATCAATTGTTAAAAAATGGAGTTAACCTTTCGCTTGAATAATTATCCAATTGCGTCTCTCAGGTTATTAATGTGGGACAAAACGTGACGTTAGTTCCATTATGGCGGGCGTTAAACGAAATCGGCGGCAATTTGTCAAGGCTTTGTCTGTATTAAAGTGTGGTGCTCAACCCTGTAATTTCAAAGCGCCAAGTGCGGATAATTTCGATTTTATCGGTTTGGCTGCGAATTTCTTTCGGGAATGGTGAAAAGGGTGAAGCCAGCTTAACAATATGTTTAGCGGCTTCATCCAGAATGCTGTGGCCGGAGCTTTGTAAAATTTCCACGTGTTCAACAAAACCATTTGGCAGGATCATTACGGATAGTCGCAGGCTGCCAAATATTTCATCGCGCAATGCGAGTTCAGGGAAATTCTCATTGCCCACTAACTCCACTTTTTGCGCCCAGTCATTTAAATACTTCGCATCATAACTTTCCTTGGTGGAAACCGAAGTCAGGCGACGAATACGCGGTTGACTGGCGAGCTCCTGCTTTAGTTTGTCGAGTTTGGCCTGCAGGCTGGCATACTCGGGATTTTCCAAAATCGTTTCTACGTCTTCACCTTCGCGTTCCTTGTGTTCCTCCTGCAGCTCTTCCAGTTTTTGCTTGAGGATTTTTTTCTCAGAGGCGCTGGTGGTGTGCACCAGCTGAGATTGGTCGACTTTGGGCTGCTGTGTTTTGATTTGTGGCACTTCACTCACGTCGCGAATTTTAATGTCATCAATCAAAGCAACTTCCTTGGCGGTTAATTCTTTAACTTCACGTTCCGTGCCGCTGGCTTCCTGATTATGTTGCGCAATAAAGTCAGCCTTTTCAGGCTGCTTGTTCGATTTTTGTGTCGCCAATGTGACGTTGAGCATTGGCGCAATCTTTTTACCTTTGTCGACGGTAAAGCTGATACTTAAAATCAGAAACACATGCAGAGCAAGCGCAATAAAAAAAGTGAAGCCCAATCTGTCATTACTGCTGATATCGACGGTGTCGTTCATTCGCGAAATAATCTTATAGCGTTAGTGCGTGTGGATTTATCAATACCAACAAAAATTGCACAATGGTGTGTTCAGTTCCCGGAAGTCCGCTGGTGCAATAACTGTTGAATGCCAGTCATTAATTTTGCCCCAATTTGCGTATCAAAAGCTTTATCAATTTCACGTACACAAGTTGGACTGGTGACATTTATTTCGGTGAGATAATCACCGATAATATCGAGACCGACAAAATATAAACCGCGTTCCATTAACGACGGTGCGACTTGCTCCACAATCCAGCGATCGCGATCGCTTAAAGGTTGCGCGATGCCGGTTCCCCCAGCTGCTAGATTACCACGAGTTTCACCTTTTGCGGGAACGCGTGCCAGGCAATAGGGAATTGCTTCGCCAAAAACCACCAGCACACGTTTGTCGCCGCTGCTAATTTGTGGAATAAATTTCTGAGCCATTACGTATTCGCTGCGGTTGTTCGTTAATGTCTCTAGAATGACACCAACATTGGGATCGTCGGCTTTGCAGCGAAAAATTCCGCTGCCGCCCATGCCGTCGAGCGGTTTAAAAATAACGTCACCATGTTGTTGATGAAATTCACGCAACTTTTTGGAGTCTCCTGACACTAGAACAGGAGGACAGCATTGAGGGAAGCGAGTGGCAAAGACTTTCTCGTTACAGTCGCGTAAACTTTGCGGCTTGTTAATCACTAAGCAGCCTTCGTCCTCGGCACGTTCGAGTACATAGGTCGCATAGATATATTGATTATCGAACGGTGGGTCTTTTCGCATAAGAATGACATCAAGCTCGCTAAGTGCGATATCCTTGGTGACACCAAATTGAAACCACTTGTCTTTATTCTCAAAAACTTCGAGAGATTTTACACTAGCCCGGGCCTGGCCCTGTGCGAGGTAAAGATCGCTCAATTCGATGTAGACTAAGTTGAATCCTGCATCCTTTGCTGCCCAAAGTAAGGCGAGCGTTGTGTCTTTATAGTAGGTGATGGAACCGATGGGGTCCATGACGACACCCAGGGTTAACCCTGAATTAGATGATGGCAACAAAATTCACTCCTAATTAGTAAACAAAATTGGCGAAACTGCCATTTTTGATCAATTATAAGTGGTATGAATTTGTTTTCCATAGACCAAAAACTGTGAAGTCGATTTTAGCGCTTTTCTTTTTCTTTCAAGCAGTTATGGATTAAAGTGGGAATCTATGTTAAAAGTTTATTTACTCTATAATTAGGTTATAAGTCTCGAAAAAGTAAGCTTTGGCCCAAGACGAGACGAAATTTATCAAGGTCAGTGTATGGACGTGAATCTCGAACATCTAAAAGTGATGGTAATTGATGACAGTAAGACAATTCGCCGCACGGCGGAGACGCTGCTGAAAAAAGTAGGGTGTACTGTGGTTACTGCCACTGATGGATTTGATGCGTTGGCAAAAATTGCTGACACGCGTCCCGATATTATCTTTGTGGATATCATGATGCCCCGCCTCGATGGCTATCAAACCTGTGCGTTAATCAAGAACAACAGTGAGTACAAATCGACGCCAGTGATCATGCTGTCGAGTAAAGACGGTCTGTTCGACAAGGCCAAAGGCCGCATCGTGGGTTCAGACCAGTACCTGACCAAACCCTTTAGTAAAAGCGAATTGCTCGGTGCTATTGAACAGCACGTTAAAGTAGCGCGCGCGAGTTAAGTTTTCTTACATTTTTAAATCAGATGATATCCAGAGGTTGCTGGAGGAACTATGGCAAAAGTATTAATCGTTGATGACTCTCCCACCGAAACTTACAAGCTTACCGGTATGCTCGAAAAAAGCGGGCACACAGTCATCACCGCGGGCAATGGCGAAGAAGGGGTTGCGACGGCAAAAGCAGAATTGCCCGATCTCGTTCTGATGGATATCGTCATGCCTGGTCTGAACGGATTTCAGGCGACACGCCAACTGAGTAAAGCGTCTGAAACCTCTCATATTCCGGTCATTATTGTGACCACCAAAGATCAGGAAACTGATCGCGTCTGGGGCATGCGCCAAGGTGCCAAGGCCTATCTGACCAAACCTATTGATGAAAAAGAATTACTGACCACGATGAAAGAGTGCGGAGTGTAAGAATTACACATGGCCAATCCGGCGTTTGAAGCGCTCGCAAATTTAGCGATTCAATGTAGGCAGTCAGCACATGATCTGCCCGCACAAACTGATGTTGCTCCTCGCTGGAGTGGTATCGGTTTTTCCTGTATGGGCTACCGCTTCGTTGTACCAATGGGGCAGGTTGCCGAACTCATGGAAGTACCTTCATCGACCAAGCTACCCGGCGTGCAACTGTGGGTGCTGGGTCTGGCTAACGTGCGTGGCCGATTACTTCCCCTGTTTGATCTGGCGCGTTTTTTAGGTGGTCAGGTCAGCAGCCAGAGAAAAGCCCACCGGGTTCTGGTTCTGGAAACTGAGAATTTATATAGCGGCCTGGTTGTCGACCGGGCCTTTGGTATGCAGCACTTTATGGCGGATACCTTTGAAGAGTTTAACGGAGGGCTTCCTGACGACTTAAATCAGTTCGTGACGGGAGTATACAAGGATGCATCAGGTGAGCCCTGGCACGTGTTCGATTTACGAATACTGGCAGAGGATTCTAGCTTTACTAACGCAGCGCTGGTGTAAATTCGGTTATTTCACCGGTCAGTTGAATTAGTAAATTAAGTGTAAGTGGTAGTTGAGTGAACGTTAGCGGCGAAGAGAAGGCCTTTGGTGTCATAAATGGCGCTGAAAGGTTTCTTTGATAAGTCGCTAAAACAAATTTAGCTAAGGAATAATTGCAACGCTGGTTTCGGCCGGTTTGTTGTTGTGTTAAGTGATGTAAGTGACATACCAACGCTTGGGAGCGTCGTATGAAAAGAGATAGTGAAGGCCTGCTGACTCGGGCAAAAACCAACCCAATTTTGGCAGCCTTAGTGGTCGGGCTGATAATACTGGTTGCGGCAATTATGGTGATTCTGTGGAAACTGTTTGACGACGGCCGCCGTGATCAGAATTATTTGAACATTCTGTCGGATTTGCGTGCATCGTCATACCGATTGGCGTCGTTGTCGCGTGACGCCACGTCAGGTAACAAAGAGGCGTTCACCGAACTCGAAGGCTTGGTGGCGAATATGGATACTACCTGGCAAAAGTTACGAGCCAGTGACGCCCATACGCGTACGACTCTCGCAACCGATTTGAAAGCCTACGACGATGTTTGGCAGCGTATTAAAGCGAACGCCAAAGGTATTACAGAAAACCGTGACACCATCGTATTCCTGCACGACGTAGCGAAAACACTTAACGAATCACTGCCTGAACTGCAGGCGGAACACAACAACATCGTTGAACTCCTGTTGGAAAACAACGCACCGGCAGAGCAGGTTTCTGTGGCCCAGAACCAAAGCTGGCTGGCAGAGCGTATCGGTCGTAACGTGGATAAGATGCTTGTTGGTGGGGCTGACGCGGATAAGGCGGCCGACCAGTTTAACATCGATGCGAGTGTATTCGGACGCGTATTGCGCGGGATGAAAGAAGGTGATGCTGCGATGGGAATTTCGCGTATTACCGACCGTGAAGCACTTTCCAGCTTGCAGGAAATTTCCAAACTGTTTGAATTCGTAAGTGGTTCAGTACGTGAGATCTTTGAAGCATGGCCCGCCTTGTTTAAGGCGCGCGCAGCGAACAACGGTATTCTGGATGACAGTCCACTGTTACAGGAATCGATTGGAAAACTAACGGATGATATTGCCGGCCTGCCAGCGACACGTCCAATTAACAATACCTCACTGATGATTGTCGGTGTAATTGCACTGTTTGTTCTTATTCTGATTGGTTGGCAGGTCAACGTGGCCACTAACCGTCGATTTAAAGACACCGCCGAAACCAACGAAAGAAACCAAAACGCAATTTTACGATTACTGGATGAGCTAGCCGACCTGGCAGATGGTGACTTGACCACCACAGCTACGGTAACCGAGGATTTCACGGGTGCGATTGCGGACTCTATTAACTACACGATTGACCAGCTGCGGGTTCTGGTAAGCCGGATTAACGAAACATCTGAACGTGTTGCCGCCGGTGCACAGGAAACACAGCAGACTGCACTGCATCTAGCAGAAGCTTCTGAGCATCAGGCGCAAGAAATCGCAGGTGCATCTGCCGCTGTAAACGAAATGGCCGTCACGATTGACCAGGTATCTGCCAACGCCGCGGAATCAGCCTCGGTTGCGGAGCGGTCGGTATCGATCGCGAACAACGGCGCTAAAGTGGTACAAAATACCATTAATGGTATGGATACGATCCGTGAACAGATTCAGGATACATCGAAACGTATTAAGCGACTGGGTGAATCTTCCCAGGAGATTGGTGACATCGTATCGTTGATTAACGACATTGCTGACCAAACAAACATTCTGGCACTTAACGCGGCGATCCAGGCATCGATGGCGGGTGACGCCGGTCGTGGTTTCGCGGTGGTTGCGGATGAGGTACAGCGTCTTGCGGAACGTTCTGCAACGGCAACAAAGCAGATTGAGGCGCTGGTTAAAACGATTCAGAACGATACGAATGACGCAGTAATCTCGATGGAACAAACCACCGCCGAGGTGGTACGTGGAGCTCGCCTGGCACAGGATGCGGGTGTGGCACTGGAAGAAATCGAAACGGTATCGGCCTCGCTTGCGGAATTGATTCAAAACATTTCGAACGCGGCACGTCAACAGGCGTCATCTGCGGGTCACATTTCTAATACGATGAATGTTATTCAGGAAATTACTTCACAAACGTCTGCTGGTACTAACGCTACCGCGAAGGCGATTGGTAACTTATCCAAGTTGGCACTGGAACTGCGTGAGTCGGTAACCGGCTTTAAGCTTCCAGAAGAAATGGAGCGCAGCAGTCGCGGCCTGGATGACGACTACAGCGGTAATGAAACACAAGTCTTCTCTTCACTGGAAACATTGGAAGATGTAGCCGATGAAGATGACATCGCGACCTTGGACGACGAAGTTGTCGATCTTTCGATGGATGATGCCTATACCGACGACGATGATGTGTCACGGTTGGATGATCACCGAGGTCAACAAGGCGCCCACGCATAAGCATCAGCTTCATAGGGTAGCTCGTCATGATTTGGTCGTTGCAAGCAGCACCTGATTTAACTGACCAGCAATTTAGCCAATGGTGTAAATTGCTGGAACAGCGTGCAGGCATTTGTCTCAGTGATCAGCAGCGCATTTTTTTGCAAACCCAGGTTGCCATGCGCATGCGTGAACTTGGGCAGGATGATTATTCTCAGTATTACAATCGTTTAGTTGACGGTGTCTCCGGCATGATGGAGTGGACCGTCCTGATCGATCGTCTGGTGGTTAAAGAAACCAGCTTTTTCCGACACAAACCTTCCTTCGACTACGCCCGCAATTATTTACAGAATAAAGTGAATAATTCTGAGCTTAAGGAAAGTTTCGATATCTGGAGCGTAGGGTGTTCTACCGGTGAAGAACCTTATTCGCTGGCGATGATCATGAATGATATCTACGGTCTGGCGAGAATTGATCCGTACTACGGTATCACCGCAACAGACATCAGTCGTGCCGCGTTAGCCATTGCACGCGCCGGTGTTTACCCCCAACGTAAAGTTGAGTTGGTAGATAAAGCCGTTCGTCAGCGATACTTTGAACCGCGAGAAAATAACCGCTTTACTGTTAAGCCGGAGTTGAAAGAACGTATCTGCTTTAATCAGGGCAACGTGCTCAATATTAAGGATTTACCGACGATCAACCTCGACCTGATCTTTTGCCAGAATGTATTAATTTATTTTCGCAAATGGCTGCGCCACGAAATAATGAATGCGTTTGCTGAACGCTTGAAACCCGGCGGCATAATCATTTGTGGATTGGGTGAAGTCGTTGACTGGACCCATCCGAATATCGATCGCTTGAGTGTGGACGAGGTGCAGGCCTATGTTCGCAAATAAAAAAAATAATAGATTTCACGCAAAAGCGGGAATGAAATTTACCGCGCATATCGCGTTTCCGGTTACCGGGGAAAATGTTATTGGTAACAAAGTGACTGGAGATATGCGCGTTTGTAAAGCCATAAAAATAGGACCCATCTATGGGAGATAAACGTAACTTTGCAGCCTTGGAATGGGTCGTCGGTGAAATCTCGGAAACCTTGCGAGAAGCCCGTCATTCATTGGAAGCCTACGTCGAAGATCCAAAGGACACGACACGTATTCGTTTTTGCTTGACGCATATTCATCAGGTGCAAGGCTCGTTGCAAATGGTGGAATTTCACGGTGCCGCTCTGTTAGCTGAAGAGCTGGAACACACAGCGCAAGCGATAATGAATAACAACGTCTCCAATATTCCTGAAGCACAGGAAGTATTGATGCGTGGCTTATTGCAGTTACCGACTTTTCTCGATCACATTAAGTCCAACCGCGATGATAATCCTGCGGTTGTCTTGCCTCTGCTAAATGATATGCGTGCAGTGCGCAAAGAAAGCTACCTGTCTGAAACTAATTTATTTTCGCCAGATTTATCCTCCATCAAAAATATCAGTGGCAGTAAACATCCACTCACTGGCGATAAAACCAAGCTGACACAATTTCTGAAAAAGCTGCGTGAAATGTACCAGTTTGCCGCTGCCAGTGTGCTGCGTGGCATAAAAGTAGAAGAAAACTTTGACTATATCGAAAAGGTTTTTACTCGACTGGAGACGATGACGCGTGGTACCGCTTGTCATCCCACTTGGGAAATCTCTTCGGCATTAATCGAAGGGCTGAAAGAAGACAGTATTGAATTAACTGTGGCTGTGCGTGGGTTGCTGCGTTACATCGCCCGTGAGTTGCGAATTCTTGGCGATAAAGCCCCCGGTGCTCTGGATATCACGCCGAAAGAAAGCCTGCTGAAAAATTTACTTTACTACGTAGCCCGAGCCGAAGATGGCGGCAAACGGATTACCGAAGTCAAACAAAAATATGCTTTGGACCGAGCGCTGATTGGCAATAATGCGTCGTTAACCGGTAAAGGTGATGTGCTGCAAACGCAGGACAACGAAGCAATTAAATCTGTGGTGATTGCGCTGCAGGAAGAATTATCCAACGTTAAACATATTTTGGACCTCTCCCTGACCGGGCAAGGTTCCGTGGAAGACTTGAAAGACATTCTGCCCACCGTAAAGCGTGTGGCAGATACCATGGCAATTCTTGGTATCGGCGATTTGCGTAAACAAATGATTTCGCAAAACGAAGCGCTGGAAGAATTGAGCAATGCCAACAGCATTAATGAAGACCAATTGATGAATGTTGCTCACAAAATAATTGAAATTGAGCAACGTTTAAATGCAATCGGTAAATCTGTTGGTAAACACAGCGACCTTTCCAGTGTAAATGAGCGCGAAGTTGAAATTGATGCAGCGAAAGCGACGGTCATCAGTGAGTGTTGCGCTGGTTTGGAAAAGGTTAAAGATGCAATCTCTGAATACATGTCATCCAGTTGGGACAGCTCTCATCTGAATGACGTTGGCAGCATGATGACGCATATTCGCGGCGGTTTGAATATGATTCCGTTGCGACGATCTGCCGAAGTGGTGCGTTCGTGTGGCCAGTTTATTGAAGAAAAACTGGTACAGGAGCAAATCAAACCGGATTCCAATATCCTGTTTAATCTGTCTGATGCCATCGTCAGTATTGAATACTACCTCGAACGGCTAACGCAAAATATTGATGACGATGCAGATTCCTTTTTGGATATGGCAGAAGAGAGTGTTAAGTCTCTCGGGTATGCCGTAAGCGCTGTTGAATCTGACAAAGCCTCTGCCGCAGCAGAGGCGGAAAAAGAAACTGTTGCCACCGAACAAATGCCAGATCTTCCCGCGGTGGAAGAGGCAGAAATTCCTGCTGCAGAAGTAGAAACTGCAACGGCTGAGACTGAAGTGGGTGAGTTGGCTCAGGATGAAGCGCCGAGTGAAAAGCATGATGACGCTTCGGAAGAGGCTGCGCTCGAGCCTCAAGAGATGTCAGAGGCTGATAGTGATACGCATCAGGAATCTTCGGTTGAAGCAAGCGAAGTCGCCGCTGAAGCAGCCCCTGCCGCACCGGCAACTCCAGAGGAGTTAATCGCTGCCGCTGAAGATCTTGACGAAAATGAAGACAGTGAAATCGATGAAGAGATCGTAGAAATTTTCATCGAAGAAGCGGGTGAAGTTCTTGAAACTTTAAATGAATTTTTCCCGCAATGGCGTGCCAATGAAGCTGACAATGATGCTTTGGTCGTCGTTCGCCGCGCGTTCCACACGTTGAAAGGCAGTGGGCGTATGGTAGAGGCTTACGATATTGGTGAGCTGGCATGGGCCATTGAGAACATGCTGAATCGGGTGATTGATAAAACCATTACCTTGCAGCCGCATGTCTTTAACTTGATTCAAGCCGTGATGGATGTGGTGCCGTTACTGGTGACCGCGTTTGAAAAACGCAAAAAGAATCCAATCCGTGCGAAAACAGATCAGTATGCTGAGTGGGCACATGCTGTTTCGGAAGGTAATTTCCCTCCAGAAATTGAACATGGTATTCCCGAAATAGGGGGCACAGCAGCACCAGCACCTGCCGCCAAAGAAGCAGCATTGGAAGAGACCGTTGAAGCGCTGGAAGAAGTTGCCGAGCATACCAGTGATGAAGGCTCCGACGAGAGCGTAGAAGAAGATCTTATCGAAGTCGCGACTGCAGATGACGATGAGGTTGAAGAACTCAATTTGAGTTCACTGACGGATGACGACGAGCCTGATGAAGAAGAAGACGCTGTACTGCGCGAAATTTTCTCCTCCGAATCCTTAGTGCACTTGCATACAATCCAGCTTTATATCAACGCGATGGAAGAAGAGGCACCGATCTATGCTGTGCCCAGTGACAATTTCCAGCGTGCGCTGCATACCTTAAAAGGCAGTGCAAAAATGGCCCAGGTATGGCCAATTGCGGAAATTACTGAACCCCTGGAAGCTTTTGCAAAAGAATTAATTTCCTATCAGGTCAATGTTAACGAAGACATCCTGCAACTCATTCGCGATGCCGTAACTTACACCCGTGAAGGCTTGAAACAGATTCGCAGCAAACAGCCAGTCGTCATTGAAAAAGTGCCACAATTCGTTGCGCGTTGTGCAGAGTTGCGGGAACTGGCGGTTGGCCATTTGATTCATCTAAAAGAGCGTCCTTCAGCAGCCAGTACCAATAAAGCCGATCCGCGAATGTTGTCGTTGGTAATGGCCGAAGAAATGGCCTTGTTGTTGCGCGTGGAGTCTTTATTAAATCAGTGGCAGGAGAGTAACAGCGTTCCCGCGGATATCACAAAAGTGATCAGCGAACTGCGCACCCTGGAAGAAGGGGCGAGCCTGGCAAATCTGCCAGACATGGCGAGCCTGAGTTCGCAATTAATGCAAATGCACCAGAAAGCTCTGGCCAGTGAATTGCCGACAGGTGAAGAGTTTTTCAGTCTGTTAGGCGCAGGTCATGATGCCCTGCTGGACATGGTGGACGCTGTGGCAGCAAGCCAGAATGTCGTTCCTGCTCCAGAAACACTCACTGATGCACTGGCAAATTATTTGGCGCAACCGGCTGCCAATGAAGAAGTCGATACACAAGCGCTGGAAGAAGCTGCAGAAACTGTTGATGAAACCCCAGCAGAAGCTGACCAAGGCGAGGCGCTCAGCGATGAGTTTGCCGCACTCATGGGCGGTGAAACAGAAGAAGTCGACGCTGACGAGGTTTTGCCAGAAATCACACTGGACGAAGCAAGTGGCGATGAAGAAATTACGTTTGATCTGTCACAAGAGGAGCCAGAGGAAACGTTAAGTTTTGACGGAATCGAATCTCTTGAAGATGACAGCGCTGAACTGTCCGACATGCCTTTGCTGGATCTTGATGAATCGGCAGATAGCTCACTGCAAATTGAAGAAGAACCCTCGTTAGAGTTTGGCGATTTGAGTGCGTTGGATGACGAAGAAGACGCACCCTTGAGTTTTGACGCACTGAATGAAAGCGAGCTTTCATCCGATATAGATGCGCAGCAGCAAAACACTGTGGAAGACGACGCTGAAGAAATAGATTTCAGTGCTTTGACTGAATCTGAAACGGACAGCGAGACAGACAGCGAGATAGACAGCGAGACAGAAGAATCCACAAGTTTAACCCTGGAAGATGAGCCTCTGGCGTTTGAAAACCTGGACGGCGAACCGCTCGGCTTTGATGAGGCTGAAGATGACGCTGAAGAGGAAATTTCTTTCGAAGGTTTAACCGACCTCGAGACGGAAACACCACTTCTTGACGCAGAAGAGCTTGACTCTGATAGCGGTGCAATCCTCGTCGATGAAGATGAAGACACCGCTGCTACAGAAGACTTCATACTCAGCGAAGAAGTGGAAGCGAGCTTACCGCTGGTTGATGAAGATATTGATGCAGGCAACGAAAACGCCAGCGAAGAACTCGCCATAGATTTGGACGATAGCTCCGCTGAGGAAGATAGTCGTTTTGCGATAGAAGGTTTTGACGATAGCAGTGATACTGCTGACGAAGACGATTTCGCCAGTATGTTATCCGCTGACGATCTGCCAACGCTCGATAGTACCGAAACTGTTGAAGACGATATTACACTGCAGTTTGAGCCAGAAGCTGATGCTTCAGCAGAAGATGATGCCTTAGATGAGCTGACGTTAACTCCAGCCGCAGAGCAGGAGGAAACAGTTCTTCCCCCGGCTGATGTAGACATCAGCCAGCCAGTAGCACCTGTGGCTGTGGGCGAGGGTCAAATAGCCATTCCTGGTCTGATTGATGTTATCGATGTTAATGATGAAGATTTCGATGAAGATATTCTGGAAGTTTTCCTCGACGAAGCTTTAGAGCTTTCGGAAGAGCTGGACGAAGCGATTCATACCTGGGAGTCGGACTGGACGGACACTGAAAGTGTTGAATCCGTAAAACGGGTACTGCACACCATGAAAGGGGGTGCACGACTTTCCGGTCTGGAAAATCTGGGTGAATTGACGCATGACTACGAAAGTTACTTGATCGGCGTTAAACCTCAGGATATTGATGATCGCTTCTTCGCCACAATTCACGGTTATCAGGATCGTGTGTTATCTGCTGTGCGTGCCGTGAAAACGTTCATGGATGGCGACACCACTAAAGTGGCGATCCCGGCCCCTATTGGCGACAGTCCTGCACCAGCCGCTGTTACAGAGAATGAAGCACCTGCTCCAGAAACTGTGGATGAGCCTCAGGTGGAAGCGGAAGCACCCGTTGTGGAGAGTAAACCGGCGGTCGAAAGTGATTCCAACGTTGTTAAATTCGCACCCAAACCAAAACCTGTTCCTGCAGGGGGTGGTACACCCGGCGAATTTAATATGCCAAGCATCAGTGGTGGCGGCGGTGGCGGCGGCGGTGCTCCCGCACAAGCTGCACAGGCGCTGAAAAAAGCTGCTCCACAGGAAATGGTGAAGGTGTCTGCGGAGTTACTTGAAGAGCTGGTAAACCTCGCGGGTGAAACCTCCATCAGCCGTGCCCGTCTAGAGCAGCAGATTAGTGATTTTGGCTTCGCACTCGATGAAATTGATGCGACGCTGCACCGTTTACAGGAACAGTTGCGCCGATTAGATATTGAAACAGAAGCGCAGGTATTGTTCCGGCAGGAGCAAATGCAGCAGCATGAAGATTTTGATCCGCTGGAAATGGACCGCTACTCGCACATGCAGCAGTTGTCTCGCTCCTTGATTGAGTCCGCCTCGGACTTGGTGGATTTGAAGTCAGATCTTTCCGATAAGATTCGAGATACAGAAACCCTGTTGATCCAGCAGCAACGTATTAACACCACGCTGCAAGAAGGCCTGATGCGATCGCGCATGGTACCGTTTTCACGCCTGGTACCCCGTTTGCGCCGAATTGTGCGGCAGGTGGCGAGTGAGCTGGGTAAAAACGTCAGTTTTGAATTAGACAATATCGAAGGTGAATTGGATCGTTCGGTATTGGAACGCATGGTGCCACCGTTCGAGCATATGCTGCGAAACGCGGTGGACCACGGTATTGAAATGCCAGATGAGCGTGCCGCGGCAGGCAAGCCAGAATCCGGCCGAATTGTTTTAACGCTGGGCCGTGAAGGTGGCGACGTTATCATTCGTCTTGCGGATGATGGTCGTGGTGTTAACTTGAAGCGTGTGCGTGAAAAAGCGATTGAGCGTGAGTTAATGAGCGCGGATTCGGATCTTAGCGATCACGATATCATGCAGTTTATCCTTCATGCAGGTTTCAGTACGGCAGAAAGCGTGACACAGATTTCCGGTCGCGGTGTGGGCATGGATGTGGTGCACGCAGAAATCAAACAGCTCGGTGGTGCCGTTACGATAAACTCTGCCTGGGGTAAAGGAACAGAATTTGTTATTCGTCTACCATTTACCCTCTCGGTAAACCGTGCCTTGATGGTGGACATTGGCGGAGATAACTATGCCATTCCGCTGAGTTCAATTGAAGGTATTGTGCGGGTCAGTCCTTTCGAGCTGGAACATTATTATTCCAATCCTGAAGCGAACTTTGAGTACGCGAATGAAGTGTATCAGGTGCGTTATCTCGGGACCTTGTTAAACACGGGGAACTTGCCGAAGCTGGAAGGGCAGGCACTGCCGTTACCCGTTATTCTGGTGCGTTCACATGAGCATACTATGGCGCTGCAAGTTGATGCGTTAATGGGCTCACGCGAAATCGTGGTGAAATCCCTCGGGCAGCAATTCAGTCTGGTCTCCGGTCTTTCTGGTGCGACAGTAATGGGGGATGGTTCGGTCGTTGTGATTCTTGACCCTCACGCACTGGTACGTCAGGAAATTGCGCGAGCAAGTCTGGCACTGGATCTGGATGCGGCGGCAGATGAACATGGAGATTCTCAGGACGATGGTGTTAAAACCGTTATGGTGGTGGATGACTCCGTTACCGTGCGGAAGGTGACCACTCGCTTCCTGGAACGTGAAGGCTTTGATGTAATCACAGCAAAAGACGGCGTGGACGCAATTCGTGTGCTGCAGGAACAAGTTCCGGATTTAATGTTGCTGGATATCGAAATGCCTCGTATGGATGGCTTTGAAGTTGCACGAACCATACGTACAACGCAGCGTTGGGAACACTTACCCATCATCATGATTACCTCACGAACCGGCGACAAGCACCGTGAGCATGCTTTGAGTTTGGGTGTGGATAAATATTTAGGTAAACCCTATCAGGAAGATTTACTATTAGAAAATATTGCGGAGCTATTGGAACGCGCAAAAGCTCAGCATTAAAGGCGAGGATGGTCGGAGGTAATGGGTGGGTGAACTTAGGTTAGGTTTGCTGGCAGATAGCAGCATCCAACTGAGTAATCTTAAGAGTATTGTGACGAGTGCCCAGTATAAAGTTGCGGCCGAGGTACTCACGCGCTCAGAAAACCTGAAAAACATCCCCCAGGTTGATATCTGGGTCGCTCGAATTGATGGTGAAGATAAAGATTCTCTCGCGTTCATGGAGTATCTGGATAATTTAGATGTGCCAGTCATCTTTGACGAGGCTGACAGCTATTCGTCCTTGGACACCGAAGAACGTGCCAGACGATTTAGTGCAAAAATTAGTGCAAGCATTCTCAAGCCGGCAGAGAATCTGGAAAACCTGAACCGTGCGCGAGAGGTCTGGGTGCTGGGTGCCTCCACCGGTGGACCAGAAGCGGTCATTCGCTTTATTAAAATGTTACCGGATGATTTGCCCGGTGTGGCGTTTATTTACACTCAGCATATTGATGCAAAGATGGCATTGTCTTTACGTAAATCCTTAAGCCGCCATACAACCTGGCCAGTGCTTTACAGTGCGCAAGCACACATTATTTACGAAAAATGCTTTTATATGGTGGCACCGGATAACCAGCTGGAAGTTGATCGCTCCCGGCAGATTAACCCCATCAGCAATCCCTGGGGAGGGCCGTACAGTCCTTCAATTGATGAGGTTATGGCCAAGGTTGCTCTTCGCTACGGTAAAGACAGTGGTGTTATTGTGTTTTCCGGTATGGGAGATGATGGAGCAAAATCCTGCAAGGTAGTGAAACGCATGGGTGGCAAGGTCTGGGTACAGTCTCCCAAAAGTTGTGTGATCGATTCGATGCCTCAGGAAGCGATAAAATCTCAGTGTGTGAGTTATATCGGCTCACCAGAGTTGTTAGCCAAACATTTTATTGCGACACAGCGATCACGTACCGATAAACTACTTAAGAATGCGATTTAGTCGTTAACAAATTTGAAATTGAAACCGCGTGTTAGCAGCGGTGACGAATAGAGAAACTTCATGAGTGAGAACGAAGTCAGTAAAACCGACGACCAAATGACGAACCTTGCCGGGGTGCGTGAAGTGCCCTGCATGCTATTGCCGATGTTGGATCATATTTTATTGTTGCCCAACACCACGGTAGCCGAAATGTCACCCATGAAACCACTGATGTCTTTGCCCGATACGCCTGAATGGATGATGGGTTTATACGAGTGGCGGAATATTCATGTGCCGGTAGTATCACTGGAGAGTTTAAACAAGGGTGGGCGACCTCCCATGAATCCGCAGGGGCGGATTGCAGTATTAAACAGTACCGGTGTTTCCGATAAAGTGGCATTTATCGGCATTCATACTCAGGGTATTCCCCGTATGTCACGTGTGGGGGAAGAAGACATTATTGAAAATACGGAAACCACCAAACGCGAATTTGATTTAATGGCAGTGAAAGTGGGTATGGAAGAATTTTTTATGCCAGACGTTGTACGAATTCAAGCCGCAGTAGCAGATTTGAATTTGTCTTATTAAGTTTATGTAAAAACAAAAAACCGGCCTGTCAGGCCGGTTTTTTTATGTCTTGCTGTTGCGGGTTGTGACAACTAATGCAGCGTTTCACTTTCATCTGGAAATATATCGGCCAGATCGGATTCACCAAAGCTGTATTGCTGACCGCAAAACTGACAGTCTATCTGTATTACATTGCGCTCCTGAAGTAATGATTGTGCTTCTGCTTTGCCAATGGACTGAATTGCATTTTTACTGCGCTCACGAGTACATGAGCAGTTGAATGAAATATGCTTGGGTTCAAACACCCGACACTCCATCTCATGAAACAGACGGTAGAGTAAATCCGTATTATTCAAACCAAATAATTCGTCTGCCGACACCGTTGCTGCTAAGTGCTGTGCGGTTTCCCATTTTTCTGCACGCTCTTCGGCTGAGGTGATCTCCTGAGCTGGCAGACATTGCAGGAACAGCCCGCCGCAATATTCTTCATTGGCAAACAGGGAAATATCGGTCGGTAACTGCTCTGACTGGGCGAAGTAATGTTCCAGACACTGCGCCAAATTAGGTGCATCAATAGGCACAATACCCTGGTAGCGCTGGCCTTTCACCGGATCGATAGTGATGGTGATAATACCGTTCCCAAGTAACTCCTGCAGGTCGGTATTGTGAAAATCTCTCACACGGTCGTGTGCATCTAAAATACGAATGATGCCGCGAACATCGCCTTTATCTGTGGCTTCGGCCATGATGAAGTTTACCGGACCTTCCCCTTTGGCCTGCAAGGTCAGCGTACCTTCAAATTTTAAAACCTCACTCAATAGCGCTGCACCGGCAAGAAATTCGCCGAAGACCGGTCGTAGACTTTTATGAAAACTCTGATGCTCATATGCTTGGGAAAAGCTATTTTGCAGTGTGACGATTTCACCACGGATATCGGTCTTGTCAAAAATAAAACGGTGAATAATATCGTTAGCCGCTTGTGTTTCGGTCGTACTTTCGTTGCTACTATCGGCGTTGGTCTTATCTGTATCTTGCATGAGAGAGTGTCTACCTGCGTCGTGTGTTCGCCGATGTTGGGGATACAGCATCGACGTCAAATAAATTTGGTGTTGGATCAGCGGATGCTGCCTGGGGCTATTCGTCGAGAATGTCGCGCTTAATCCGGTGGATCTGACGGCGTTGTTTGGTCGTCGGTTTGCCTTGGGTGTGCATATTACTGGCCCCAAGGGCTTTACGTTGTTCCGCGTGGAGTTTGCGCTTCTCAATACTCGCCGCGGTTTCTTCATAGAGCAATACGGCTTCTTTGGCGCCGCGTCGCTGTTCTGCCAGGGCCAGAATACAGATCTCTTTTTCATCCCAGCCTTGGCGAATAGTCAGCAGCATCCCCACTTCGAGATCTTTACTGGCTTTAATTCGTTTGCCCTGCAAGTGTACCTTGCCACCTTCAACTGCATTTTTAGCAATTGAACGGGTTTTGAAAAAGCGTGCGGCCCACAGCCATTTATCGGCACGGACTTTCTGTAACTGTTCGGTCTTGTCTGACATAGCTTAACGTGAGAGGGCTGGCATAATTTCGTCGAAATGCTGTATGCCCAAAAACTCCTCTGGCAAATGTGCTGGCTTTTGACTGTCTGGCGCGGTCACACAGACTAAATGCTGGATTCCAAACGTTTGAGCACTACGTAAAATGCGCGGTGTATCGTCAATAAACACCGTCCGCTGGGGATCAAAATGTTCCCGTTGCGCTAATTTTTGCCAAAACAACTGATCTTCTTTGGGAGAAGAAAATTCATGTGAGGAAATCACAATGTCTAACCATTGGTCGATATTCGTCACTTCAAACTTGATGTCAATTCCCGCAGGATGGCAATTGGTAATCAATATGAGTCTCTTACCCAGGTTTTTCAAGTTCTGCAGAAATTGTTCTGCATAAGGACGTGCTTGAATCTTGTGCTGAATTTCGCGTTTTAAAGCAGGAATGTCGAGTTTGACCAGTTCAGACCAGTGATCGAGGCAATACCACTGCAGAGTCCCTTCCCGATTGCGAATTTGTGCGCTCAGATAAGCCTGGGCTTCCTCCAGACTGACCTGATGCTCCTGGGCATAGCGCTCGGGCAGATGCACCAGCCAGAAGTAATTGTCGAAGTGGAGGTCTAATAATGTGCCGTCCATGTCCAGAAGAACGGTATCTATGCACTGCCAATCAATCATCTTTTGTCTTTTTCAGTATCATTTGGCGTTGTTCAGCATCATTGCAAAAAATCGAGGATGCCGTTAGTGTCTCAGCTGCTTACAAGAGCAGTGTATAGACTATTAACGCACTGGTCTGGTGAATTTCGTCTAAATCAAGAGAGTCCATTATGCCTGAACCTCCAGAAATTCTCATGCGTGAAGCGCTTGAAAAAAGCCGACTCTTTCGCGTAGAGCAAGCTAAATTGCGCTTCAGTAATGGGGTTGAACGAACTTACGAGTATCTAACAAGCGGCAAACTGGGCGCCGTGATCATAGTACCGATGCTCGATGATGACACGGTGTTGCTAGTGGAAGAATTTGGCATCGGATTGAATCGTTACGAATGGGGCTTGCCCAAGGGTAAGGTTGATGAAGGTGAAACATTGACGCAAGCGGCCAATCGCGAGCTAAAAGAAGAAGCCGGTTACGGTGCGCGTGATCTGATCTTGTTAAAATGTTTAAGTCAATCGCCCAACTATATGCAACACCGCACGCAAATTGTATTGGCTCGCGATCTGTACCCGGAAAAACTCGAAGGTGATGAACCCGAGCCGATGTCCGTTAAAGCAATGCCAATTAATGATATTGCGGCAATTGCAGCAATGGAAAATGTCACTGAGGCACGAACCATTGCGGCCTTGTACCTTGCGCGCGATTGGTTAAATGCCAGATCCTGAGTGCGCTGCTTCCACGAAATTTTGACTCCTTATTTTTACATTCACTAACCCGAGACACACCCTATGTCAGATATTGATTATCGCAGCGAGGAATTTATCACTCAGTTTACACAAATCTGTGAAAAAGCCGGTGAAGCCATTCTGGAGGTTTATCACCAAAAAGGTGATTTGGATATCCAAAATAAAGAAGACAATTCACCGCTGACAGAAGCGGATATGCGTTCTAATGCGATTTTGAGTGAAGCGCTGCAACTCGCCTTTCCTGAAATTCCGATTATCAGCGAAGAGTTGGAGTTGGCCAGTTTTGATGAACGCAAACACTGGCCCAAATACTGGCTGATTGACCCCCTCGATGGGACGAAGGAATTCATTCACGGCAGTGGTGAATTCACTGTAAATGTGGCCTTGATTGAAAATCACGAACCGGTTTTTGGCGTAGTATCCGCGCCTTACCTCAACAGCACATATGTCGGCATTGAAGGTAAAGGGGCATTCAAAATCGAAAACGGTAAGCGTGAAGAAATTCACGTGCGCTCGGTACAAAAGCAAATTGCAGAGTTCGGAGAAGTGGATGTTGTCGCAAGTAAGCGACATGGTAATGATAAAGTCACTGTGTTTTTACAAAAAGTGGAACAACAACTGGCGAAGGCGAACACCAAAAATATTGGAAGTTCATTAAAAATCTGTTTGTTGGCAGAAGGCAAAGCTGACTTTTATCCGCGTTTAGCGCCAACTTGTGAATGGGATATAGCAGCAGCACATGCGGTATTGATGGCTGCAGGTGGAGAAATTTATCATCCGCAGGGCGAACGTTTTACTTATAACAGTAAAGAAGAAATATTAAATGGATATTTTTTTGCGGTAGCGGATAAAACCTATGATTGGCAGAATATTTTCGTTATGCACGAAGAGTAAGTCCTGTTTCTCCGTTTTATTACGCAGCAATCTTCATTTTACATGGATGTAAATAACCTAAACGCATAGTCATATTCCAACTTTTCCAATGATCACCACCGGGCGATAGGAACAATGATCCTATCGCCCGGCTTTTATTTGGCAATTCATTAAATCTCAGCTATACCTTTAAGTCCCAATACCGTGTTTTGTGCTGAAGAAGTTCAACTCATGACAACGTAATACAAGCGTTTAATTCTGCAGTTCGATCGCACAATCGTGGTTAACACGTTCTGTAAATTTTGGGATTTCACGAACATCAACAATAGTTTCTCGTTTCATTTTTTAATGTTACTCAGGTAAGTTTAAGGAGAATGCTCAGGGAGAGGTCGCATGGTCAATGGACTGAAGTTGCCATGAAAGGCAGTTAAATTATGCCAATAACTTGTAATAAACGACTTTGACTGAAAACTGTGATGCGGTTAAGCAAACTGTAAAAAAAACCTGATAAAACTGCGGTTTTCTTATATCGGTAATAAAAACAAACATAATGAACACTGAACTAAGAATGACAACATGAATACCCTCAACCAAAGCGAACAGATAAATCGAGATAATCTAGAAGTGTTTAGTAAAGTGCAAGAACGAGACGGAGTTAGTCTAAAGGCACAGTTGGAACGTGAAATAAGCTGTTTAGTAAAGCAATTGGAACGCTTAAAATATTTGGATGGATATCTGGACAACAGCACCATCAAAACTTATGAAGATATGATATCAAGCCGTAAAGATATGCTGGGTGAACTGCGCTAGCGGTTTACCCGGTTCATAAAATGGTATGATGCCCCTGTAACGTTCGCCGTATTGGCGTACCTGACTCAACTGAAGCAGCAGGGGTATTATGCAACACCAGGTAAAAAATATCGTCATTACCGGGGCGAGCCGCAGATTGGGGCTTTTTCTCACGGAGCAATTTTTACAAGCGGGCGACAACGTTGTCGCGATTACCCGTAATGCCTCAGCGGAATTATCTGCCTTGCAATGTGATCGGCTTAGCGTAATTCCACTGGAGGACTATACTCCTTCCTGCGCGCAGCAAGTCGCTGTAATGATCCAGGAACAACAAACGCAAATCGACGTGCTGATTCACAACGCCTCCGTTTTTCAAGCCGATAACGATGTACAAAAGGATCTGGCGCAACATTATCAGGCCTTGTTCAATATCCATATGGCTTTTCCCGCTCAATTGAATCTGGCGCTGCAGCCACAGCTTGAAGCCAGTGGCAGTGCCTCGGTGATTCATATTACCGATATTTACGTAGATAACCCGAAAACAGACTTTTCACTCTACTGTTCAACCAAAGCCGGTCTGGAAAATTTGACGAAGGGATTTGCAAAAAAGTTTGCCCCTGCCGTACGCGTTAACAGTATTCAACCAGGCCCCATCCAGTTTCTTCCCGATCACACACAAACACAGAAAGATACGGTGATGGCACAAACACCTCTGGCCAGAGAGGGAGGCTTTGAACCCATACATCAAGCAATAAAAAGTTTGTTGCAAAACGATTTTGTAACGGGAACCTGCCTAAAAGTAGATGGTGGTCGTTCAATTAGTGCATGGTAACTGCGAGCACTCTGCTCATTCCACTTCAGGGCTTGTTGATCTGCGCTAAGGAAAAATAAATTGGCGCAGGTGCTTGGTGTACAGCAGCCGGGGGGATTGTCGGGTTTGAGAAGTTTTCTGATTCGACAGTTGCCAAGCCGGTTTGTGCATGCAAGTCATTGGGAGGCAAGCCAAACGCAGTTAAATTAGCGAAGCGGGCACTGGTACCAGGACGCACGACGCCACGGATATAGCTTTCATTAAATTGATGAAAAAACTGAGAGTCCCATTGTTCACTGCTACCTAGAATATCGATATCCGCCGTGCGATCTTTCTTGCTGCGTAAAGGGTCTGTTCGATCGCGTCCCAGGGTGGTCTCTATCGTATTCAATTGCTGTTTAAATTCAGTGCTGTCTAACTCGGACTTCACCACTGCGACAGAATTTAAAAAGGTATTGTGTGTTCTCATTCCTTGAGGCTGGGTATAAACGAACGGGAAATAATGGATTTCTCCGAACGCTGTCGCCAGTAATTTAATTATCTGAGCGGCGTTATACTCTGGCGATATGTTTGTACCAATGGATAAATAATAGTGCATGTTGCAAGCAGTTAGTGAGAGACAGAAACTAAAGAATACCTGAGTCACTTTCATAGTAACAGCTCCGTTTACGTCCATGCAAAACGGAGCTGGTTTGGATTTCCCTTTCACGTCTGGCAATGACGCAAGGTTTAATCACCGTTAAGACGTATTAGAGCGTATCTTTGTCCTGGTGACTTTTATCGGAAACTACTTCATTAGCTGCAGACTTATCTTCGCCAATGTCCGCGTGCGACGACGACGGTAATTGAGTGTCATTGTCCAGTTGTTCTGACGCTACTGACGCTGTGTTGTCAACGGGATCGGTGAGTGTTTCGTCAGCCATTGAAGGATCATCTTCTACAACAGTATCAACACTCTTGCTCTTATCAAGTTGATCTGCTGTGATGTCACCGCTGGCAAGACGTTTTGCCAGCGCAAAATCGGTTTTTCCCGTGCCGAGTTTGGGCATGACTGCGGTAGTGATCATCTCGGCGGGGATCATAAGAGGGTTGCATTTCTGCTGCAGCATTGCATCCTTCACGGTTTTGATATCAATAGTTTGATTGCAGAGTACAACAATACGCTCTCCTTTTTTCTCGTCGGGTAAGTTGACGGCCACCAGCTCGATATCATCCTGTTCGTCTTGGATTTTGATCTGCTGAAGCGCAAGTCGAATAGCGGTTTCCACTGCACTCAAGCTAATCATTTCGCCACCGAGTTTGGCAAATCGTGAATAGCGATCGACAATGGTGAGAAAACCATCGCCGTCCAGATGTCCTTTGTCCCCAGTGACGTACCAACGTTCCCCTTCGAATATTTTCACGACCTCAGCTGTTTTTTCCGGTTGGTTTAAATAGCCCTGCATAATCTGTGCTCCACCAATCAGGATCATGCCATCTTCCCCTGTGGGAAGTTCTTGCCAGGTGGACGGGTCGACAATTTTAAAACTGGTGCCGGGTAAGGGCATACCGACACTGCCGAGTCGACCGCCTAACTGCACTTTCCAATTACCGGTGTCAATGGCGTCGGGAAGGTTGACGCTGGCCACAGGAGTTGTCTCTGTTGCTCCGTAGCCTTCCAATACATCCTTGTTGAATTTCAGTTTGAAGGCTTCGCGTACTTCCGGTTGCAATTTTTCTGCCCCTGCAACCACCACGCGCAGGCTTTGTAGCATAAGTGGATGAACTTTGTGATTGCGGCAATACAATCGCAGGAAAGTTGATGTTCCGCACATCACGGTTGCCTGGTATTTTGCCACCGCTTTACTAATGCCTAAAACGTCGGTTGGATCGGCATGGCAAATCATGGGCACACCTTCAATCAACGGCAAAAATTGCGTTACGGTTAAGCCAAAGGCGTGGAATAGAGGTAAAGAGGCCATAATCACATCTTTCTCTTCCATGTTCAGGACATCCGCAATTTGCTTCAAGTTTGCCATAATATTTTTGTGGCTTAATTGAATGCCTTTGGGGGCACCTTCACTGCCGCTGGAAAATAATATGGCGGCCGTAGCGTCCGTAGTACAGGCGCGGCACAGAATTTTTTTCAACACCCAGCTGGGCAACAGTTTCACCATTGCCAAATGGAGAAGAAAGTCCATTTTGGCAATATTTTGTTTTACATCTTCCAAAAATACGACTTGTGTTTTCTCTAGACTGTCGGAGAAATCAATACCACGTTGTTCCAGCTTTCGTAAAAATTTCTGTGAGGTGTAAACGGTTTTAATATTGGCTTGTTCAAGCGCTGATGCAAAAGCCTGCGGGCTCGCAGTGTAATTCAAATTTACGATGGTTTTGCCGAGCATTAAACAGGCCATATTCGCCAGCACGCCACCGGTACTGGTGGGCACCAGCATTCCGATATTTTTTTCCGGGCTGAGTTTCTTTATCTGCCGTGCAAAACAACTCGCGGCTGTTAATGCATTGGTGGCGGACATGTCGCCTGTTAATGTGTCGGCGATGGCAAGCCCACCTTTGCGGTTTTTCACAGACTCAACCCACGCTTCCGCAATAGTTGGCAAGGTGTCGACATGAGCCTGCCAGGAACTTACAGACAAATCAAAGACGCGTCGTTTCAGTACGTCAGCAGGCGTGTCTTTGGCTATGGGAGGGCCAAACGCCACTACGATATCGCGCTTCCAGCCGTTCGCGGAGGTATTTTTCATTCGTGCGGAGGAGCGTGAAAAATAGCTGCCCCAAAGTCCGCGTAGATAGAACGGTTGAATCACCACATCAGTTTCCGCTGCTTGTGCCGCGCGCTCATAGCCGCGTCTGAACTCAGCCAGGTGGCCCGTTCGACTGATGACACCCTCGGGGAACAGACAAACCACTTTTCCTTCATTCAAAAGGTCAGTCACGATATCGAGAGACTTCTTACTGTTGCTGCCCTGTTCAATCGGAACACAACCAAACAGATCAAAAAACCATTTGAGGTACCAGCGTTCGTAAATACTTTTCAGCATGACAAAATGAACCGGGCGAGGGCAGGCCAGCTGTACAATGGCCCAGTCTATCCAGCTGATATGGTTCCCCAGCAACAGTACCCCACCTTTACTGGGAATGTGTTTCATGCCTTGCACATCGATGCGATAGCGACGGGAGATAACATAGCTCAAGATGATGCGCATCAAACTCTGCGGCAATTTATACACGGTATAGCAACCACCAAGCACAGCGACGATGGCTGTTAGAAACAGTAGTTGCTTACTGCTGATACCGAGCAGGGCAAAGATGACAGTGATAATGAGGAAGCTCATCATGCACACATTTTGAAACAGGTTGTTTCCAGCCAGAACTTTACCCAGTTCATCCTCGTTGGCATAAAACTGAATCATTGCATTCAGCGGTACTATGAACATGCCCCCCATCATGCCGATAAACAGGAAGTCGAGGCCCATCAATACTTCGCTGGTCAAGTTGGGAAGTATCCACAGGCCCAGTGCGATACCTGCTGCGCCAATTGGAATTAATCCGGTTTCAATGTAATTTTTAGAGACGCGACTGGCGATGAGTGAACCCAGGGCAATACCAATACCGGTTGCTGCCAGTATTGCCTGAATAGCAATGGTATTGGTTTGGCCTGTCTGCTCTTTGGCGAATGCGGGAAATGAGGCGAGGAGCACCTGACCAATGGACCAGAACATCGCCAGGCCCACGATGGACAAGCGAATCACTTCACGACTTAAAATCGGTTGTAGATTTTGTTTGATCAAGCCGCCTTTGACATATTGCTTCAGATCAAATTGCTGTTCGGTGTTTCGCTTGAGGTCGGTATTGGGCAGACGGTAAACCAGGATCAACTCCACCACAGCATTGATAATCAACAATCCGCCCACTGGTACTAAGTGCAACAGTACGGCATCTTTGGAAGTTGCCGCAGTGGGATATAAACTTTCAAACGCAATGGAAAACACAAAGGTTCCTGCCAGGATGGCGATAATCGCAATGGCTGACACCAGACCATTGGCCTCAGCCAGATGTTCTTTGCCGAAAAATCCCCGGATATAGCCGAGCTTGGCGGGAGAGTAAATTGCTGACTGCGCTGCCAGCAAAAAGGTCATGGCAAACGCTGCCCAGAACAGACCGAGTGCGTAGCACACCGTAATACCACAGGTTAATACAACACCGCCCCAGGCCGTTGCGCGCATCACCCGATTTTTTGCGAAGCGGTCGGAGATAAACCCCGCTGGGCTGAAAAGCAGGATAAATGGCAACAAAATCAAACCATTGAGAATGGCCGTAAGAATGACTTGCTGGCTATCGTCATAGAGCTTAAATATCGTGTTTTGGATAACGATTTTATGCCCAAGATCAATAAAGGCATTGAGGAAAACTGCGGCCAGAAACGGCAGGGCGCCTGGTTGTTGGATCAGTCTTTTCATAGTATTCCCTGTTGAACAATAAGTGGTAATAGCGCTTATTTTTGTCTTTGGTCGCTATCTGTGCAACTATACTGAAAGTTGTCGTATATATTTTGACTTTTGGTATTATAAATTGATACTTCGCTTAGCATTCATGGAATAGACCACACTCGCGTTCGCTTGTTTAGTTTAGCGCGTTTGTTTTATTCCCGGCCATTCGCTTTATCGTGTATACGTGGCTGAACAACACTATCCCAGGAGAACTTATGGCGCAGTCTTCGGCTTTAATTGCCACGCTTAAAAAACAACTGAAAGCGCATGGAACAACATACGCCGATTTGGCGAAAGCTCTGGAACTCAGTGAGGCTTCAGTCAAGCGCCTGTTTTCTGAAGAAAACTTCACTCTTCAACGCTTGGAAACCGCTTGCCAGTTTATCGGTTTGCAGTTGGAAGAGCTGGTTGTGTTAATGGCAAAGGAGCAGCCACAATTAAAACAGCTAAGCCATGATCAGGAACAGGAAATTGCCAGTGACCACGTGTTATTGATGGTAACGGTGAGTGTTATTAATGGATACTCCTTTGCCGATTTGCTGGCGTACTACAAATTAACTGAGCCGGAGTGCGTCCGGAAACTGGCAAAGCTGGATAAACTGAAAATTATCGAGTTGCTGCCAAACAATCGTATCAAATTACTGGTGTCGCCAAATTTTCGCTGGTTAGCCAATGGGCCTATTCAACAGTTCTTTCATCATCATGTGGAAAAAGAATTTTTTAAATCGCGGTTTGACGGAGAACAAGAGCAGCTACTGGTATTAAATGGCTTGCTAAGCCGGGCATCCAACGCAGAAATGCAGAAAAAAATGCAAAAGCTTGCGCGCGAATTTAATGAGTTGATGCAAAGCGATGCAGGTTTGGCCATGGCAGATAAACATGGGACAACAGTCGTCATGGCGATGCGTCATTGGCAGTACGATCTGTTTAAACCATATTTACGTGATAAAAATGAAAGTTGAATTCAGTGCTGTCAATGCTTTGTCATAAACAGTTAAGTGTTTAGAAAAAATAATTATTCGTCAATTGTTTGGCGAATAGCATTTTTTCCTCCTTTTTTACAAAATTTTTCTTATGCATTTTGGCTTTATTCTCCAAGGCAGCAGAGTCGAGCAATCCTCATAACTAATGTGATTTTAATCTATTTTTTCCGCTGTTTATGACTGCAAAAATGGATTTTTGGCGTATTAATAATTGGGGTTTTTAACTTCTAGCAGAATGATCTTGAAACACTAAAATTAAGAGAAAAATATTCTAATACTTTCTCGCTCATTTTGTGCGCTGCGTCTGAATAAAGTTTTTATTCTGAGCTATCTTTTTCCTTGCAAGGCAAAACAATTAAATCGATATCGATTCCAAGCGACGATTTCAAGTGACGATACAAAGTCAAATGCCTTAACCAAATTTTGATTGCGACCCGAAAAAGAAAACCTAAGGAGTTTCCTCATGACCGACAAATCTTGGATGCTTAATCCAAAAGCGATTAGATGTGCGAAAGAATGCATCAGTATTATTCAAGAAGAAAGAGGCCTTCGTTTGAAGTTGTCGCAACCCGACTTTTTACAAATTATTCATGAGATCCTCGACCAGACCCAGTCGCGCGCATTAGGCGATTGCTATGCAAAACTGATTTCCATGGCTGGCGTAGGGTTTGTGATGCAAAATCTGAAAGCTAAAAACGAAGACAACAAAGATGTTGTGCCGATGAAAAAAGCCGCTGGTGCAGAAACAATGACGTTACAGGCTCCGCATGCAACGGTTGAGCATTATGGCAAGGTGTACCCGAAATATCGTGCAGGTTTAGCGTTTAAAGGTGTTTATCGCGGCCAGCCAATGTATTCCTGATCCCCTGGTGTTTTTGACGGCCTCATCCTCGCCTGTCTCCACATGAGTGACCTGCCTTTTAGTGTTTTAACACGCATTGTATGCCAACAAAAAGCCCGCAATAAAAGCGGGCTTTTGTTTTCATTTAAGGTGTAGCACGGCTTATTTTTCTGCGTTGCTTTTGTGTTCCTTCAACAGCTTTAAGGTGAATTCGCACAGATAGTCCACCATGTCTTCACCTATGCAGACAGATTGGCTATATCGTTCAAGTGCTTCCGGCTTGTTGGCAAATCGTTTGCGTAGTTTGTCGATTTCCACTTCATAGCGCTGATCGGTAAGACTTCTGACCACTTCGCATTCTTTCGAGCGGCGATCCACAACGGATGAGATGCAACGCTTTGACCAGAGATAATACTCGTCGAAAGGCAATCCCATGTAGTACTCCGGATCAGTGCTGCCACGACGCATGGGGTCTGGTGCCTTGGTTTCGCTCGGGGTCACGATTGTAGATTTATCAGCCATTTGCTTTTGTCGGTCGAGATCCTCCTGGGTAATTGGACGATCGCTCTTGCGTCTTACCGGGTCAATTTTGCCTTCTCGTACATGCATGGCATGGGCCTCGGCGGCAGCTTTGCATTCCTGATTCTCGGATAGAGACTCGATACGGTCATAGTCATTGACCTTGTGGGCGGCGGCGAGGTCTGTATGACACTTTTCCAGGGTAGATTTTGCTAATTGAGGATCTTCCAAATAAGAATTCTTTTGGCTGCAAGCTGTTATCGCGAGCCCTGCAATGGCCAGAATAATGCCTAACCGCATAATACACTCCTGATCTAAGGTTTATTATCTAATCAATGTGGGGGAATAAGGCCATTATTAAACAGATTTCCACCGCGGAAGACAACCGTCGTCCGAGCCGGGCGAGCAGTCGTCGATGAAATAGTGAAGTAGTTAGATCTGTTTGGGGTTACAGCGGGAGTTTGCACTCGACACAACGTCGTTTAATCGGCAACTGATTCCGTGCGAGGCGCATAGGGTGTACCGTCAAGCGGCTGATAGTAGCGGCCTTTATCAAAACTCAAAGTATGTGTGTTTTTACCTTTTATTTGTTCGAGTTTCAGCAACGTAAAATGATCATGTGGATTGAGCCATAACCGCGTAGTTTTTTTAGCGCTTTCATTACTTCGTTTAAGTATGGTTGCCTGCTTTGCCAGTTCAGGTTTTTCTGCCAGCAAGTCTGTATCCAGCGCAAACACATAGTGCTTTAATTTATTGCGGCTAATGAAATGGTAATCCAATGATTGATCGGCATCGAGTTTTGGCTTGGCGATTAAATCGAGTTGCATTTGCAATTGATAAGAGAGCGGACCGAGTGTGCCGGGTGCTAATTCCAGCGTGACTTTTTTATCTTTATCCTGTGAGACGGCTTGCTTTTTATTCCAGTCAAAATCAATGTGGCGAATTTTTTTAACGCCAAAAATTTTCTGTTCATAGTGGTATTGTAGGGGTTGAATACCTTTGTCAGGACTCCAGAGAAAAGCCTCAGACTCAATCACAGATCCCAAAAAATTTTTAGCTTTGGTTTCCAGAACGTATTGGTCTGGAGAAACCTGCCAAAGCTTTCTCGCCATAACAATGTCAATGGATTTGTATTCGCCATCATATTGCGCTTGATGAATGAGTTTGTTCTCTGCGTGAACCCCGGCACTTAAAAACAGAAGTACACTGGCAAAAAGTGACGATAGCGCTGTGGTGACGCCGGCTCGACGAGGGGCAGACAATAATCGGTTAGCGGTTTTATTCATCATAACAATTATGACTTAATCGAAAGTTTTTAGTTCAATGGAGTGCGCACTAAAGCCGTCTGCTGTTCATGAAAAGTGGTTAACGCATTTTGCGTTCAGCTGTTCTGTGCATGGCGCTACAATAGCGCTACAAGGGATGAGCGTTCTATTGTTTAACCTTTCTGAAGGAATAGAGCGAAAACAGTATATGAGAGAACATTTGAGAAAGCGAGATGAAACATTCAGTTGTTGAATTATTTTTTAACAGGGCGAAAAAGATCGCATGATGCTCAGGTGTTACAAAAGCCCTGAATATTTTTCAGGGCTTTTGTAAATGTTTCAGGAGGCGTGACTTTAATGCAGAGGGTATGTTTTTTATCGTCAGACTGTCATTGTCGGGATCATATACCACGGTTTCACCCAGGCAGTTTGACGCAAAACTCATGCTCATCAGTTCATTGCGTCCGCTAATTCGAATGTAGTTGCGCAATTGTGCTTTATCGGGAATGAGCGGTTGTTTGAATTCAGGCTTTTCTTTTGTGACAAACGCAGCAAAGCGTTTGTGATCGTCTTCATCAACAAATGCGGATAATTCTTTGATTTCAACCGGCTTGCCCAGCTTATCCTGTTCCAGGCAATATTCGACAACTTTAGCGCGAGTTTCTGGTGCTTTTTCTTCCGGTTCATTGGAGGTATAAGCGTCTACCACTTCCAGAAAGGCTTCCGTCTCGGCTTTGCAATCCCGTTTGTCAGTAAAGCCGATGGCGTTGAGTAAAACATCGGAAAAATCTTTCTCGCCTCGCCAGGGTAAAAAGCCCAGATAACTGTTGGAGTCACCACTTTGCCATTCTGCAATATTTAATCGTGCGGCGAGTGTTATGCCATTAACATCGAGAAACGATACCAGGCTTAAATCAAAGTCGTTGTCGAACTGTTGTGCGGTCGAACTCATTAACCAGAATAGAAAAAGCGTATCGGTGCCTTCAAGTTTTTCGTAGGCAAAAACTAAATATCCACTGGCGACTTCTTCAGAGTTATCCAGTGCGCTGACAAAATGTTTGACAAACTGCTGGCTGAAACTGGCAAAAGTGGACTTTTCCTCCAAGTGCTGAGTCAGCCAGGCGGGAAGCGGGCAGGAACCGATGTCATCGGTAAAACGGCCAAAAATTTTCCCCAGCTTTTTGATATAAGCCTGCTTCAGCTCGCGGGCAAACTCTTCGCTGCGCCCGTCCAAGGGGATTTCGTCACTGCGCAGCGTCACATTCGAAGGGGAGGATGGGCTGCCGCGTTCGATTCTATGGGCAATTAAATGAGTGAAAGGCATAAATGCTCAACCTGCTGTCTTTCGGGGAAAGTCGCGCATTATGCATGTTCACCCCGCGGGTTTCTACAGCAGAGTTTTTGTCTGAGCCAACTCATGCAGCCTCTTGCTCATCATGGGGGCGTTTTCACCTGCACTAAGCCATGGCCAACAGGGAGGTTGCTGTCATAAAAGGAACATCGCCACGTCTCCATTGTTGTATGGGAATTAGCCGGTGATTTGCAACACCGGCCAGGAGGTAATTAGCCAACACCGTTGACCAGGGTTTCGCCGGCCAGTATCACCAGCGCTGCTGGACGTTCCGCACTGAGCTTCAGTTCCGTGTTGTCCTGTACGGATGACGTGTCAAACAAGGTGCCTGCCGCTGGAGGCGTGCTTCCGCCCTTGGTGGAAACCCACATTTCATAAGCGATGTCCAATGGCAGTAAAATACTCTGCCAGGGTGGAACATATACCGCCGTTACAGGGACGGCGTCAGTGCTGGGGGCGGTGGTTGTGGAGATGACCTGCGCAAGTCCCAGGGTGATGGGATTACTGGAGTTGTTTTTTACCACCACACCACGCTTGTCGGCGGGACCGGACTCATTCACGCTGATTTTATTGTCCGCGTATTGCAAAGAGTCACCCGCTTTCACTGCAGATGGGGATTTTATTGCCGTCGACAGTGTTTTGCCTTCCGTAATAAACCCCTGTTCAGCGAAAACATAAAAGCTGTTGGTAATCGTAATAATTTCTGGAGTTTGTGGATTCAGACTCGCAATGGGAATGATATTGGAGGCGATCACCAGTTTATCAATTAAGGAAGTATCGGAAGACAAGATGACATTGCCCGTTGGTGCGGGAGCGCCTTCCGCTTGCCCGGCACCTGCGGTGAGGTGCGATTTCTCCTGAGCTTCTTCTTTCGCTGGAGGCGTCGGAGTGGGAATATATTTCAGCGTCACAACATACGGCACTGCTGCAGCCTCTGGACCCGGGGCGACGGATGGTGCAGGCACTGGGGTGGAACCGTCGTTGCCTTGCGAGGATTTCACCTCAGAAGGTGTTTGATCGCCACTGCTTTTGGGCTGCTTTTCAGATGTGGATTCGGGTGCTGTTTTGGATGCTGCCTCAGTCCTTGTATCGGTGGTCGTGTTGGTGATCGTATCGTGGGTTGTCATGATCTCTTCCTCGTTTAAAGTATCCACGCCAGCGATGCCGGCGTGGTGTAGTCCTTAATTTTGTACAACAACAAACTTGCCGTCTTTGTACATAATTCTCTGGTTAGGGTTTTCACCATCGAAGGTCAGTACAATTTTTTCGCTGAAGACATCGGTAATGACCATGCCGTCTTCAATTTTTGCATCCATGTACACTTCAATAATATCCAGAGGTTCAAAGTCGGCGGTCTGGAATTTTGGCACTACGGTGGCACAAAGTGGTTTGTATGGATTGGGCGAGCCGTTCACTTGTACAGACTGAGCAATACCGAATACGAGTGAAGGATAATCCGAAATGTTATTGGTGACCTGATAGTGATCTGGTTTCAAATCGGGCTGTAAGGTTGGGGTATTGAAAATCCCATTTTCAAAAGGATAGCGGAAGCGATCCTTCGCTTCTATATCGGACAACTTTTGAATACTGGCTTTGTTCTGAATAGTGCTTTGCGATGAATACAATGCATATTCTTCAGACCAGGTAATCTTGTTGTTTTGAAATGGTTTAAACGAAACCCACGCCACGGAGGTGGAAGAGTCTCCGGTTTGTTTTACCATGACAAGTTTTTCCTGCGCTTGCCAGAGTGTGGAAAGGTCCTGTGGTGCAAAGTCTACAGTGAGTGAATATGTAGGCATTGTTAAATCCTCTTTAGATTGGTTGATGAAAAGCGCCAGGTAGATTCCTTTGGCGTGGGAGAATCTTCGCACTGCCTGACCTGCACTAACCATTACAATCAATTACAGCGGTGGTATAAAATAAATGGCATGGAAATAAATAAAAGCGTGGCAATGGATGCCTGAATTTTGTTTTTTGCGAAAGACATGCCGAAGAAAACCTGAAAATAGAGTGAATGACCTCTGCGAGAGATAAAAAGTATTCACCGTTTTTTTATGGTGGCGTGTACACGTTCGTTTATGAACGGCTAACGTTAAATTTTAGGCGAGTGCGCTGCACCACAAATGAGATGTCCCATGGCCATACTGAAAGAAGATGGAAAAAACCATTTCTGCTACTTAATGCCTCACCACAGTTTCGGTCGTAGAGTCGATGTGGTCGATACACCTTTACATCATGAAGAAGTTTCAAAAATTCATGCCGTGATTGAATGGACCGGCAACTGCTGGTTGTTAAAAGATATGAGTCGCAATGGCGTGTGGCTGAATGGCCAGAAGATTCCTTCCTTGACGCCGGTAGTTTTGCAAGAGGGCGCCACGATAGCCTTTAACAAAGACGCCAGCTTGTTTTGGAAAGTGATTAATCTGGATGCGCCGAGCAATTTATTGCTAACGCTGCCACCTTCACACAAATTTATTCCTGTTCAAGATTACTTATTGCTTCCTGATAATGATTCCCCCCAATGGGTGCTTTATCGCAATAAAGATTTGGGAGAATGGGTGTGTCGCCCGATAGATGAAAACCTGGTGGATGATGCGGGAGGCGTTGTTTTAAAGCATGGCGAAATGATGAAAATCGGTGATCGCTTCTGGCAGGCGTTCTTCCCGCCTGAACTGGCCTTAACCAAGGATAGAAACCGGCAACAGGGGCTGGCGGATGTGTCTTTTCATTTCGACGTGAGTCTGGATGAAGAGGTCATCGGCCTTCAAGTGAAAAGTAAAGACGGTGAAATTGATTTGGGACAGCGGGTTTATTTTTATCTGCTGTTATACCTTGCCCGAAAAAAGCAGGAGGATGCCAGGCAGGCGTATGCTGAGAAAGAGCAGGGCTGGGTTCGAAATGAAATACTGACTCGGGAATTAGGTTTGGACGATTCGCATCTGAATATTCAGATTTACCGCATTCGTCAACAGTGTAGCGCGGCATTGTCTGCCGTAGCAGATATTGATGGCTTCTTGCAGCGTCGTCGTGGCAGTCTTCGCTTAGGCGTGTCGGCAGCAAGCATGTTTATCCACAAACATAATTAAATTAACCGGCTTTTGCGTTACGGCCATTTCATCCAACATCTTTCCTTTTTTCCTTCCGCCTATGCAGATAGAAAACAACACGACGCTCAACCAGCGCTACACCCTTCTTCACATGTTGGGCTACGGCGGTATGGGCATTGTCTATCTTGCTGACGATACGCGCTTGAATCGTAAGGTGGCTATAAAGTCGATTCAGCAAACGCATAAAAATGAAAAAATTTTTCAGGACTTTATACGAGAAGCTCAATTTTTAGCCCAGCTCAATCATCCCAATATTGTGCAGATATTTGATGTGCTGGAGGTGGATGGGGATGTGTTTCTGGTGATGGAATTTGTGCAGGGGCAGAACCTCACGGAACTTATCAAGTTTCATCCGCACACCCGACGCCAGGCGATCGAATGGTTGTTACAGATTGCAGAAGGCTTGATGGCCGCACATAAAGCGAAAATAATTCATCGCGATCTAAAAGCATCAAATATTCTCATCAACGAAGACGCTCGAGTCAAAATTGCGGATTTTGGTATTGCCCGATCTATCGATAAAACACAAAGCCAGCACAGTGGAATCACGGGCAGCCTTATTGCCTTGTCCCCCGAACAGATTCGGGGGGAAGCCGTTGATCACCGCAGCGATATATTTTCTTTTGCGGTATTAAATTACTGGGTGCTGTTTCATTGTCACCCTTTTGGCAACACTGAGAATGCAGCCCAGCTGATACAAAATATCGTGTCGGGAAACCTGATAGAACCGCAGGTGCTGGATGTTCAAACACCGGAGCCACTAGCTGACCTGCTGCAATCCAGCTTGCGGGTGGATGTACATCAGCGCACTTCCGGCCTCGAATGTTTTGTCGAGGTTTATAAGGCGCTGTTAAGCGAAAATTCCTGGCAGAGTTATTTGGCTCACTTATGTGAGTCTCAGAGTTACACAGCGCAAGAAAATGGAAATAACCAACAGCAGAGGGACTGGGGGCATGACAATTTGATGACCACTGTGATGGCAAAGGAAGGCGACACTGAACACTCACTCGATAGCAGAGTGGTAACAGATATTAAAAAGGAGAGAAATACACAGCTCGCAGTTGAGACAAAACGGGCTTCAGGAACAAAAGCCAAGTTTGAACTACCGAAGATCTTGCGATTCCCATCCCAAAACAGGAAATTTTGGATGGGAATTATGTCGATTTTTATTTTAACGGTTGCCTGGCTTTTGATTCCCGGTGCTATTAATTTAAGCCGTCTTAATATAAGCCACTTTAATATCAGTGATTTCAAGCTGGGTACCGATGCGGCGCCAGTGTATATCAAAATTGTGGAACCGGAAGTCTCCATGGAAGCTACCGTGGGACATAAAGATCGGTACCAGCGCCTGGCCAATAACCTTCGTAATGCATTCGAACAATTTATTATTCAATCAAAAGGCTTGTACCTGTTGCCAAGAGGTGAACTGAGTGTGCCACATAGTGTAATTGAGTTGCGTACGTTTTTAGACTGTCAGAGTGTTCGCTGTGATGTCAGCATTGAAACAGTGAGCGGACAGACGCAAATCGTGCAGCAGACAAAGCGCTGGACCGCGTTGCTCGGAGAGTTTATTGAAAGTCATAAAACTGCACAACGGCAGTTGGCCGGGCTGATGGGGGTCAGTGATGCCGTGAGCGAAAAATATCGAACCATAGAGGAAGCGTCATACCCCAAGTTCATTGACATTTATACGCAGTATTTATTGGGTGAAGATATCACACCAAAATTGTTACAAGCGTTAGAGCAGCTGATTGCGAAAAACCCGTATCACGCACCGTTGTATGAACTTTATTGTGATATCGCCCTATATTTATATCGAAGTAGTGGTGATCATCAATGGTTGGAAAATGCCAGTGCGCGGTATCAGCAGGCCTCGCTACATATTGCTTACACGCCTGATCTATACGCGAGCCAGTTTGAACTTTTGTTGCTGGAAGAAAATACTGCGAAAGCACACGACGTCGCTGAACTGTTTCTTGAAAAAGATGGTGACCCAGCACTTTACTACTCGATGATTTCACGGATAGAAATGCTTGCCGGCCAATACGAGAAGGCAGAACATCATATGCGAAAGTCCTTATCCTATCGTGAAACTCGAAATACGTATTATGATTTAGTTAATCTGTACTGGTACCGAGGAGACTACCCTTCCGCGCTGCAGGCTCTGGATCAATTATTTGCTCTGGACCCTCAAGATTATTATGGCCTGCGCCTTCAGGCGCTGATCTATCTCGCTGCTGGTGAGCTTGAAAAAAGTATCGCCAGCTATCAGCAAATACTTCAATTCCAAGAGGAAAGTGCTGTGCTTAGCAATCTTGGGACCGTGTACTTTTTAAACCGACAATATGAGAAAGCACAATACTATTTTTCTAAGGTTTTGGAAAAAGAAAATCAAAATCCTGTCTGGATGTTAAATCTGGCAGATGTGGAATTCTATTTTGGCGATAAGACACTGGCGTTGGATTACTACCAAAAAATTATTGCATTTGTCACAGAGACAGAAACACTGCTTGAATTTAAACTGGCAATTCCTCAGGCGTATGCCCATCTGGACCGGGATGCAGAAGCTTTAAAATTGATGAATGATCTTCTGCTGGCGGCACCTGATAACGTCAACGTACTCTACACGGCTGCATTAGTGCATGCCCTTGCGCAGGAAAAACTAACCGCCCTTGTATATATGGAAAAGTCTCTGGAACATGGAATGGGGATTGTGTGGTTTTCCTTGCCCATGTTTGAAAATCTGTGTTCTGAACAAAGATTTCTCGCTTTGCTGCGGCAACACTCAGTGGCGCATCCTCGCTTTCAATCCCCTTGTCGTGAGGCTTTATTAAATAATTAACGGGGTGGGCGTGCGCCCAGCACTAAAATCGGATCAACCGAAGTCGTTTGCGTACCTTTGTATTGTGCCGTGAAAAAGTAATTCAGTATTTCTTTTAGCTTGGCGTTGAAACTGATATGGAGTCGAAGCGTTTTGGCGTCGTCTGAAATAGAGGCCTCAATGTCGTGGTTTTGATCCACTTCCTTGTATTCAATTCCAGGCGCAACAAAGGTCCAGTCTTTTGCAGCCGGGTCCATGGTGAAGGTTACAATGTAAGAATCCTGAGGTCCTTTGAGCTCGGGTTTGAACAGGATGATCATATTTTCATATTGTGGATCTTCGCACTCCTGTGACTTGTCGACCACACTAAAATACCAGACGCGTTTTTTTGGTCCGAGTGGTGGTCGAGGATAGAGAATACATTCGGTGTGCTCAGTGCGGTGTCGCGAGCCACTACCTGGCGGAACTTTAATAGTGTAAGTACTTGCTAAATCGGGTGCGGTATTGTTCATCGTTCACTCCTGTGTTTGTATGAATGGGACTGGTGTATGTGAGTTACACGTCAAGAGGCTGCGGTTCTGGCAACCACGTCAGAAAACGAAATAATATCCTGTTGCTCAAGGGGGATGCATGATTTTGAAGACAGATTTATGTGTGGCGTGACATTAATTCTTTGTAATGCTTTGTAATGTCGGAATGGATTAACGCGAGTTATTGTGGAGTCTCTCGTGGTCATTCGATCACAACATTAGACTTTAAGGAGATAAGTATGAAAATTGAAAGATCAACAAACAATGATGTTGCCATTTTTATTGTGCTGAGTGTTATCTTGATGCTGTTCGCCAGCACCGCCCGAGCGGAAGGGATAAATTGCAGCGAGCTGGCACAGTGGAGCAATACAAATCCTCAAGTGAATTTACACCATATATTTTGTGGAGAGATTAATAAAAAGGGCAATGCGGTGGGGTATCACGCTAACCCAGAAGGAAATAAGCCATCGACGTATCGAGCACGAGATGAAAAAAAAGACGATGGACCGAACTCGCAGGGCGTTAAACAATGGTTCAGTATTTCGTTAAACATTGCGGGCGTTACTAAAGTAAAAGGCATGTCTTCCATTTTTCCCGACCACTGCACGCAAACTCAGGTCGTCAACAGTATTGTTTATGCTAGTGAAAACAACACTGGCAGCTGTAGTGACAGTTCCTGGGCCGTTTGCGGACCTTCTGCGCCTACCAATAAGGATTCATCATATTGTATCGGTGCGGACAAGACTCTACTCACCATTGCCACGTCTCCGAAACAAAATAATCGCATCAACACCGGGTTCCCATTGTTTTTCCAAAACTAACCGGGTGATATGCTGTTAGCCAAATAACATTGGTCAGGGATGATTACTCCTTCACTGTGGTACATCAATTAAAATTTTGCACCGCTTGATGCGGTGCAAAGTTATTCGAAGAGGCGGTTATGCGTTACAACAACTTTCAATGGTCGGGCTATGATGCAGCCAATCCATCGCATCAGGTACTTCGTGATTTTCTGATACTCGACATTCAAGAAAATCAAACGCTCGCAGGTGATTTACTGCAACATATCCAGCAGCTGCAAAAAGGCGAAGAAGAGAAAGCCGGGGAATTAACATTTGGTGGTAATTTATTTCTTTGTACTCTTCACCAGGCATACGCCACAATTGACCTTTTGCAAGACAGTGAAGACTTTGGTGAGCCTAAGCGTTATCCCTTAGTGGAGTTGAACATAGCTGTGTCGGCATGGCTGAGGTATCTGCAAGGTGCGGGTTAATAACAAAGCGCTGGCCAAAAACGCAATTGTGAAAAAGGGTATCGCCACCGGCACAATAGCCAAGTCCCTGGGCACACAAGCCGGTCATGGTGGCGATGATGGTATTTTGCAGTAAGTCATATCTTGTGTGAAGGCGAAGTTGACACTGTTCGACTTGAGATATGGCTTACACACGAAGGCGATCTCTGCAAGGAATAGCCGAAAATTAAGTAGATTTACTCATCAATTGGCGAACACTACCGAAGCATGAAATGCCAAAGGCCAGAATGAGTAAAATGCTTACAATCGCCAGTGCATCTGCCATGCTGATTCCCAAAAGCACTTCGGGTGTGGCCTTGCATACTTCTTGTACTTGAAATAAAAACGGCATCCACTGATCGAGCGGCGCCCATTCAGGAAAATTGGGAAAGAAGCTACAGGCACCTCCGTCTCCCCATCCGTACTCCACCACTAATAAATTATAAGTTTCCTTGGCTAGGCCAATGCTCAAACCTAAACCTGCGAGATTGGCGGCGAGCCCTGCAATGGCAAACCGCTTTAAAACCAAGCCGGCAATACAGAGTAAAAAAATTGCAACTATCCATACACGAACATAAATACAGAGTTCGCATGGATAAATTTCCAGCACATGCTGATAAAACAGAGCACCGCCATCCAGGGCCAGACAAAGCATTGCAATGGCCAACCAGAATCCACTGTGTTGCCAATGCGTTTGCATATTTCGCCAGGCAAAAAATTCCATCACGCAGGTTTTTATTTTCATTGTGAATTCTCTGTTTACACTTGAGTGGGGCCGAGGTTTATTTTATATCACAAGACGTGGTGCGATTTAAAATCCTGACAATAGTCTAACGCACCGGTAATGGCTGCAACTTGAGCGCGATTACATTGTTCGTCGTCCACTTTGGGACTGTCTGGATACACTTCGGTTGTGCTGGTGAATTTGGCATCCGTCATTCCTGCACACAATCCCAGTGATTTAACGGCATAGTTAATGACGCCTTCCTGAGTAATTGGTTCACCGATGATTTTGCCTTCCGCATCACTCGGAGCAATGTGGGTAATTTTCGCCACTGATTGAATGATGGCTGTTTGAAACGCATCTGCGGGATCATCACTGTTCCCCACCAGATAAAACCCGTCGGGAATATCCCATACCTGACCTTCCGTCTTACCGTCGCGAGCAAACATTGCGGGGCGAAATTCCGAGTTATCGGTATCGGTGGTCTCATGCAGATCAATATGCATTAAGAACTCTTCATTCAGACTCGCAATATATTGCATGGCCAGGGCTGATTCCTGAGCGGCGCTGTGGGGCATAAACGAACGGTTTGGGTCAATAGCCTGTGGGTTCCAGCGATTAATGGTTTCGTAGCCCCATGGACTGATACAAGGCAGAATGACGAAATTAAACTTCTGCTGGTATTGCATCAGTGTTTTTTCTACAAACAGAAGGGCACCTTGCACACCACTGGTCTCATAGCCGTGAACGCCTCCGGTAATGAGCACGGTCGGCGCGTTCGCATCCGGGGATTGTGTGCGAATGGCAAACAAAGGGTAACGATCCTGTTCGAGCCCAAGTTGCGGATAAGACAGCAGTCCATATTGTTCGACCTGGAACTGGCCTTTTATCTGGTGCAGTTTGTTCACAACCTGTTCCTGATAACTGCGTTGAATGCTTTGCGTTTGCAGCCACTGTTGTTTCTCTTCTTCTCCCCAGGCAGTACCTGGAGTGCCAATCGTGTAATTAGACGGTTGTTGCATAAATTTTCCTTTCGGGGTTAAACGGCAGCATGGTATACGAAGCCCGTACAGCTTAAGTCAAATTGACTGATATGCCACGCAGCGATTGTATTCCGTGATTTTGCGCCGTGAACGTATATTGTTTCGAGCGATTTTAGCCTGTAAATAAGTGTTTAATACACAGAACAATGATGAGCCTCGCAATTCGGGGGACTACACTTTGTAGGCTAAATTCAAATCACCTAAGATCAATAGAATTAATCTGCAAATGGTAAACGAACAAATGCTGAAAACTAGCATGTACGCGCTATTTATTAGCGCGACCGTACTTGGAGTAAGTGCCTGTGGTGGCGGTTCCGACACCGAAGATCCCGGCGGAGAAGGGCCACAACCAACGTTGACGCCCACCGTCACGGTAACGCCCACGACAACTCCCACTACTACGCCGACAGTAACACCAACGGCAACACCAACGGCAACACCAACTGTTCTACCGACGACAACGCCGACTGTTACGCCAACGCCCACGACGACACCCAGCGCAACGGTCACACCGACACCCACGTCAACCGTGGCTCCGACGATTACGCCAACCCCGACTCCTACGGCGAGTCCTACGCCCACCAGTACGCCAAGCCCTACGCCCACACCTACAATGGGTCCAGACACTTCTGCTGATCCCATATTGCCGCAGCCGGACGATACCGATTACGCTGCTGCAAGTGAAGCTGCCCGGTTTCTTATGCAGGCGAGCTTTGGACCTACAGCGAAATCTATTGATGATTTAATGCAGCAAAATTATGCGCAGTGGATAGAGCAGCAAATGGCTATCGCGCCAACTTATCACCTGCCTCTGCTAGAAAAACGTCATGAGGAGACAGGCTATGATCCGGCGCCGGTCGATGAAGTGGATGAAGAAGCCTGGGTGCGCGATGTACAGCGCAGTGATATCTGGTGGGAAACGGCTGTATGGGGGCAGGATCAGCTGCGCCAGCGAGTGGCGTACAGCCTGAGTCAGATATTTGTAATTTCCAACGTCTCCGATGTGTTATTCAATGATTCTCGTGGCATCGCCAATTATCAGGACATCCTCCTGACTCATGCCTTTGGTAACTATCGGGATTTGTTGGAAGACATCACACTCAACCCTCTGATGGGTGAGTACCTTAGTATGATCCGCAATGAAAAGGCGGACCCTTCGCGCAACATTCGTCCAGATGAAAACTATGCGCGTGAGGTCATGCAACTGTTCAGTATTGGTCTGGTGGAGTTAAACCAGGATGGCAGTGAAAAAGTCGATGCGCAGGGTCAGCCAATTCCAACCTATGATCAGGATGATATCAAAGCACTTGCGCGCGTATTTACAGGCTGGTATCACGGGACTATTTCCGTATGGTGGGAATGGGTCACAGGGGGAGACAGCGAAATTATGCCGATGCAGGCATTTGAATTTAAACATGATACCGATGAAAAAATATTGTTTGATAGCGAGGTGATCCCGGCAAATCAGACTGCCTATGAAGATTTAACTGCAGCACTGGATATTCTGTTTGAACACCCCAATGTCGGTCCATTCATCGGTAAGCAGCTAATCCAGCGTTTGGTAACAAGTAATCCTACTCCCGAATACGTCGCGCGAGTCGCTGCGGTATTTAACGATAATGGCAATGGCGTGCGTGGTGATCTGGGCGCAGTTGTAAGGGCTATTTTACTGGACGATGAAGCGCGGCTTGGCCATATCGCCATGCCAGATACTTTTGGCAAAGTGAAAGAGCCTATCTTAAAACTCAGCGCATACTGGCGCGCGTTCAAAACCCTCGGAACTCGCGAGGTTTATCCCAGTGGGCAGGTCTTTGAGCATCGCCTGCGCCATCGTGGCAGTGATCGCACCATGGGACAGCGCCCCTATGGCAGTTTCTCGGTGTTCAACTTTTACCGCCCAGATTTTCAAGCGCCTGGAGCGTTGGCAGAAGCGGGTTTGTATTCACCGGAAATGCAAATCCATACAGAAAGCCAGATTGTGTCATCGATTAATGCCGTGGGGGGAAGTATCTTCTGGCGTGATTCGGAAAACAGCTGGCCGCAGACGGAAGAAATTGAACCGAATTGGGACGTCTATCCTTCGGCAATGTTTTTTGAGGGCGAAAAAACTTTAGCGGTAACGCCTCACTTACTCCTCGATCGCATCAACCTGTTATTGATGGCCGGGCAAATGTCAGACGATATGTATAGCGATGTTTTAGCATATCTCAATGCTCAGGGAACCTCGCAAAGCTATTTGATTGATTTGATGATATACGACGCTTTGTATCTCGTAACTTCATCCGCCGAATTTGCCATCCAACGATAAATCGAGCATAAACCATGAAAGCAAAATCACATTTATCTCGTCGACATTTTTTAAAACGCTGCGCGGCTCTGAGTCTGGGGAGCAGCAGTGCGCTGGCTACACTCTCCCGCCTGCAGCTGGCTCACGCTCAAACGTCTGCGAGTGGAGACTATCGGGCTTTGGTGTGTGTCTTTTTGTTTGGGGGAAATGATTCGCTGAACATGCTGATCCCACGTGAACAAAATCACTACGATGAATACGCGAATTCCCGTCAAAACCTGGCAATAGCACGAGAAAGTCTGCTGCCAATATCTGCCAGTTCTCAAGCCTTTTCCGAATTTGGCCTTCATCCAAAACTTGGTGGACTGCAGGCGCTATACAATCAGAATAAACTGGCGTTTGTGGCCAATACCGGCTCATTGATTGAGCCGGTCACAAAGGCCAGTTATCAGGCGAAAACAGTACCGCTGCCTCCGCAATTGTTCTCCCATAATGATCAGCAGAAATTTATTCAAAGTTTGCAGCGTAGTGCGAATGGCAGTGGATGGATTGGGCGTGCGGCGGATGTGATGGCCGAACTCAATGCTAATCCACGCTTATCCATGAATATATCGTTGAGCGGTTCGAACATCTGGCAAAGTGGCGCAAGTGTTATTCCTTATTCTGTGAGCCCCAGCGGGGTCGAAACATTGACCAATTTAAACCGAAGCTCTAATCAAACACGCGATGTTCAGCGCCGCGCTATTTTTGAAAAACTTCTGACACAAAATCATCAACATAAATTAATTCAGGCGTACAACAGCAAGCAGAAACTCGCCTGGGAACTTTCGCAGGAAGTCAGTGATGAGCTGGAGTTAGCCCCGGCAATTACCACAGAATTTCCCGAAAATAATCGTCTTGCAGAAGCATTAAACATGACGGCTCAGGTGATCGCGGCACGCGAACCCTTGTCGATGACTCGGCAGACATTTTTCATCGGCATGGGGGATTTTGATACGCACGGTGATCAGCTTTATCGCCAGCCGTTGTTGATGGAAGAACTTAATAATGCCCTGGTGGCATTTTATCAAACCTTGGTTGAACTGGGGCTAAGCGATAAAGTGACACTGTTTACCGCCTCTGATTTTGGTCGCACATTGACGAGTAATGGAGATGGTACGGACCACGCATGGGGCAGCCACCAATTGGTGATGGGCGATGCGGTAAAAGGGGGGGATATATATGGCACCATGCCGAGTCTGGCAATTAACAGCGATGATGACATTGGTGAAGGCCGGATAATCCCGACATTGAGTATGGATCAATATGCTTCCACGTTGGGCAAGTGGTTTGGCCTGGACACATCGGCTTATGCCGAGGTTTTCCCCAATCTGGTAAATTTCAATGAGAGTGATATTGGTTTTATGGTGTAGTCCTCCTGGTGTAGTTTTAACTGGAGGTGGGTGAGAATGTTACAGCGCAGATATAAATTCTCTACCCATTATCGTCAGTAACGTAGAGGGGATGCAGAAAGTGTTGTATTCAAGGTGCCAGCTTCTCTCGCGTCTCCCGAGCCATCCTTTCTTTGGCTATATCATTTTTATAACCGCTAGCTACCCACGAACTAGTTCCTGGCGGTTTGTCTCCTCACAGGTAAATTTCCCAGCTTAGCCTTAACCGCTAGAGTCTTTTTCAGATAAGTCTTTTTCAGATGAGACTTTTCCACAAGCGTTTTTTCCAGGAGAGCTTTTCCTGAATTGCTTTGCCCTAAAAAGCCACACACAAAGTAAATAAAAAGAACCGTCAATTTTCTCATTGCGCAAAGCCTGCCCCTTGTACCCGCTATTTTATGGTGGGTTTATTGCTCCGGTTCAGCGTATAATTGGCCGCTGCTTATATAAAAAACGCATTGTTCGCAGTGATTTTTTTGAATGAGCGATCAGGTGGGATAGTCAGTTTCCCAGTTCAGGCAAAATAACAATAATAAATCAGTCATGCAGAAAGAGACATAAGGATGTATGTAAGCAAAAAATCCCTTTTTATTGGCGTCTCACTCCTTGCCGTGATTGTGGTAGGCACAGGTTTTATGATGTTGTCATCTTCAGATTTTGAATTCGCAGATGCCGCGCAAGTCGGTGTATCAGATAAGAGCCTCAACGCGCTGGTAGAGGACATTCAGCAAAATAAATTTCAACAAATCCATTCGTTGCTTGTCTACAAACAAGGCAAAGTTATTTTGGAGGAGTATTTTTCCGGCAATGATGATTTTATTGAATTTGAAAATGATGTAAAACGAAATACTTCTCGACCAAAAAAACAATGGCAGATGGATGACATGCATTATGTGGCATCAATCAATAAAGCCGTAACGTCGATGCTGACGGGCATCGTATTGCGTAATTATGCAATTGATGTAGACGCCCCGGTGTATCAATTTCTTCCCGCTGAATATCAGGCGTATTTTACGGAAGAGGCCTACAAAGCATTGACCTTTCGGCATTTGTTACAAATGGAGCTTGGCGTGGAGTGGGATGAGTGGACCGGAGATGACTTAAAACGTCTTTGGAAACAGGATGATTTTATTCCGTATCTCACCGCTAAAAATACTGTCGGTCCAGAAACGCGCTGGGCTTATAACAGTGCTTCTTCAAATGTGTTGTTAACGCTGCTCAACACTATTACCGGTGATATTCGCGCATACGCGCAGCAACATTTTTATTCACCGCTAAACATTCAAAGCGACGATTACGTCTGGGAAGATCAACCCACAGGAGTGCCGGAAGGGGCTGCCAGATTGTTTTTACGTCCCCGAGATATGCTCAAAATTGGTGTGATGTTATTACAGGACGGCAGTTGGCAGGAAAAACGAGTCGTTCCTGAAGAGTGGATAAATCGCCTGTATCAAGATACTGCAGAACACAATGAAGAATACAGTCACGGTTTTTGGCTCTACGAAATCGCAGGTCACACCTATCTTTCTGCAAATGGCGATGGAGGACAATACATCAATGTCTTTCCGGAACAGGATCTGGTTGTGGTGATGACACAGGGGAATTATCTGGAGCATCCTTTGTATTTCGATCAGGCGAAAGAAATTATGTCGCAATATCTATTTGATTGATCTTAGCGTTTTCATGCTTTTACCCCGGTGTGAATATTCACGCAAGATCGAAATCACAAGAGCGACACAGGGCAATGGTCTATACTGAATGGATATAACGCTCTAGTTCAAGCAGTGATGTTTTTGTTTAACTTATGATTTTTTCAACTTCACCAGCGATGATGTCTCGTGCGCTGTTCAACGCTTCATGTGTTATTGCCTTGTGGCTGATAACGCTGCCGGCTTTTGCAGTGGAGTACACTGTTTTCACTTACATCGGTGGTATCTACGGAAAATACGAGTATACAGCGCTGAAAATGGCGTTGGAGGTAACTCGTGAGGAATATGGGGACTATGTTCTGGAAAGTACACCGTTTATGACGGTGGCCAGATCATTTCGTTACCTCGACGAAAACCGTTATCAGAATGGTGTCCGTTTTACCGTAGTGGGCCAGAACGATGGCAAATACCGCCATGTGTTAGAAACGGAATTTCCTGTGTACATGGGGGCTTTTGGTTATCGTATTTGTTTTGCCAACAAAGATAAGGCTCAGGCTTTTGCCGCCGCAAGCAGTGTTGAGGATATTCAGCAATTTGTGCATGGGCAGGGGTATGGCTGGAAGGATGTAGATATTCTGGAAAACAACGGTTATACCGTGCGGGTTGGTAATAAAATGGAAAACCTGTACAAAATGCTCAGTGTCGGCAGGGTGGATATATTCTGCCGTGGCATCCACGAAATCGAAGCGGAACAGCCGTTTTATCAAGAGTATGACAACGTTGTGCTCGATACCACCAAAGTCTTCTACTACGATTTTCCTTTTTTTATCTATACCAACAAGCTTAATCAGAAAGCGGCGGAGCGGATTAAAAAAGGCTTCCAACTTTTGTATCAGAACGGCAGCTTATTAAAGCTCTGGCAGGAAGACTTTGGCGGAAATGCACAGAAGTTTCAGGTACATGGCCGCCAGGTTATCAAGCTCGAAAATCCGGAACTGGAAAATGTCGAAACGGATTTTCGAACCTATATTATCAAGCCACAGCAGATGAGCGACTAGGAAGCAGGCGTTTACGCAACCAGCGTTGAATGGGCTTTTCGATGTATTTAGCGCTGAGGTAAGACACTACAACCAATGATGCAAGAATTATCCACAGCTGGTTCTCCGCCAAATTGCCATCAATCGTTAGCATATAAAAACTGATGTAAACGAATACCGCCTGCCAGATAAAGACTGAAAAACTGATATCACCCAGCTTGTCAAAAATCGGGAAAGACAAAATTCGCGCAATAATTCCGCGCCCGCGGGCTAAATCCAGTAAGAATGGAATATACAGAGGCATCATGAGGCCATGACGCAGGAAATAGCGATGATCAAAGGTATCAATACTGCCAAACATCGCAATGCCGATGGCAATGACAATACAAATATCCCCAAATGAAAGATACCAGCCTTTCGCATCCAGCTCATCTTGAGGTTTGTCGGAAACCGCGGCCAGACGTGCAGCCAGCATCCCCGCTACATATTGTGCAACCCAGAACGCCGGAGTGCTGCTGAGGAAAATATCCCAGTATTGATTGTATTCAAATCCCTGCAGACGAAAGCCACTGAAGATTAATGTGGGCAGTAATGCGAAAAACGGTGTGCTGCACAACATAATCAGCGACGTGCGCTTGGACAGTGAAGAGAGGCGGTTCATCAACCAGGGGGTAATGCAATACAAAAACACCAGCGCGGATAAATTCCAGCTTGGCCAGGACCATACCGGTACCAGCTCTGGAAACCACGCCTGGGTCAAGGTCGCTGTGGCGAAGAAGCTCAGTGCCAGATGAGAAAAAGATTTATCCCCAAAATAAATAACGCCGTTAAGCCCCATTACAAACAATACGGCTAGAACAATTAAATGGATAGGGAATATCCGAGACAAGCGAAGCACTAAAAATCGTTTGGGTGAGATAGTCATGGTGCCATCCTTGCCCCAATACAAAAACCCCATCATGAAACCAGAGAGCAAAAAGAAAAAGCTGGTGACCATCCAGCAATGGGAAAAATAATTCTGCAGTACCTGGGGAAAAACATTGAAGTCTTCAAATATGCGGTTTAAAGGCGCTGGCAGAGGCAATTTGTAGATGGAGTACAAGTGGTACAGTACGATATGGAAAATCGCGATAAATCGCACACCGGATAAAGAATACAGGTAGGACGCACTGACCTTCTCTTTACTTGCGGCTACGGGAGCAGTACTGACGGCGATATTGCCTGTTTCAACTAACGAATTCACTTTCTAATACCCTTTTTGAATGGGAAGTGGCCTTAATGTAATAAAATGATATTACAACCTATGTGTGGCATCGAGTGACACAGTACGCATTACACAAATCGCCATAAGCTCGCAAAGCGGTTTATTTCCTGAGCGCTGAGTCGCCCGGTATGGCTACGTACGGTGAAGGCAAGTCGAAATCCCTAATCGCACTAAACATCTTACGGAGGTCTAGCGATCAGCGATTCATCGAGCTTGCGCGACGATGCCGCCAATGCACCAGAGACGGGTATAGTGAGTTATTGTGGTGTCCCAGTTACAAGCAGGGCTTAGCAAGTAATCTGCCAACTTGTTATAACCGAAAGCAAAATCCTCGGTTTTAGGAATAAATGTGATCCTGTGCTCGAAGAATGCGGGAGGTGAGCTGGTTTTGTGAATGACGCCTATCGATACAATTCTCGCGAACGCCTCCATTCCCAAAAGAAAATATACGTGTCAGGCGCTTTAGCGCTCGAACTGTAAAATTTTTCGAGTCTTGATTTTTTCCCGTAAGTTAGTCATTACTTCCCATAAAAAAAACACCGTCCGATGTCTCGAAGTGAAGCAAAGAAAATTCACAATGATCTAAATTGCGGCGTGATTGAAAATTAATTTGTATGCGAAAAAAAATATTCTATCGCTTTTATCTAATTTTAGCGGGTAAGAATTTCTTTCTCGCTTGCATTGTGCCAAGCTCCGATAAAGTTGATGGAAAATAATTCGACACTGCTTAGTCAGCGGTGAGGCGCGAGTAAGAGAAAATCGCAGGAATATGTAAATTTTTTTTTAAACACTAGTAGTAAATACTCACATCAAAAATTGCAAAAGGACTAAACCAAAAGCGACCTAACCGGACAGGGAGTTAAAACGAGTATTGCCGCCTGACTGCCTGACTGCCTGAAGAGAGACGCAAATGGTGAATTCAAAATGTTGTATTTTACTTGTGGCATGCTGTCAGCTTATAGCATGTGGTGGCTCAAATTCCTCGGGGCACTCTGCAGAAAACGGTACGGCAACACCCAGTCCTGAGCCGAGTATCACCGTCAGTCCTACACCTTCAATTGAGCCGACGCCAACCGCTGAGCCCACACCTACGCCTGAGACAGAAAGAACACTGTTAGAACTGGAGCCCAATAACAATCCTCAGCTCGCCCCAGAATTGCCTCAGCAAACATTGACTGGGCAGAGAAAATTGCATGGCCTGGATTTTGGTCCATTTGTTACAGAAGGTTCTGCACCGGGTGTGACTGATTTAAGTGAATCCGACATTACCAATTTGCTCAACAATATCTCCGCCTACACTCATTGGGTACGCACATACGGCGTCAACAACGGGCAGGATAAAGTGGGCGAGATTGGCCATAACATGGGGCTGAAAGTGGCAATGGGAGCTTGGCTGGACAGTGACCTACCCAGCAATACGGAACAATTGAATCGGGTTATTGAACTGGCCAATGCCGGTGATATTGACATGGTGATTGTCGGCAGCGAAGTGCTTTTAGCCGGGTCTCTGTCTGAGTCCGCTCTGGTGGAGTACATCCAACAAGCCAAGACAGCTTTGCCCGGTTGGGACATCGCCTGTGCCGAAGAGATCGGCGCACTGCTAAACGCCACACAGTGGCAGCAAGCCTGTGATATCTGGCTGGTAAATATTTATCCCTTTTGGCAGGGGGTGAATATTAATCGCGCGCTACATCGGATGCACCAGCAGTATTACCAACTTGTAGCGCTTGCTGATGGAAAACCCGTGATTATCAGTGAAACAGGCTGGCCGTCCGGCACCGATGATACTGTCGGTTTGGGCGATGCTTTACCAACGGCTGGAAATGCGGCTTACTACTTTTTAAATTTTGTCAGCTGGGCTGAAGCCAATCATGTTGACTATTTTTATTTCGAAGCTTTTGATGAACCCTGGAAAGAGGAATTGGGGTTTGGTAAGTACTGGGGCATCTGGGATCAGCATTTGAATTTAAAAGCATCCATGGAACTGGTGTTCAATGGCTACATAGTTGAGGATAACTGGTCAGAATAAGGTGCTGCACTCTGTTGAGGTGCTGAGGTTGGAGTGTCTGGATGGTTGCTTGAGGTAACTCTCTCAGGAGCTGTCTCAGGAGCTGTCTCAGGAGCTGTCTCAGGAGCTGTCTTAGGACTGTTCTTTCAAAGTTAATTTTTGGGGCTTTTATCCGTTTCCTTTGTTGGTTCTTTTTTTTATAGCTTTTTTTTATAGCTTCTTTTTATTGCTTCTCTTAATCACTTCTTTTTATTTAATTTGTTCTATTTTCATTTTCTATGTTCTTGGTTTTTAGCCGCTTTTTGCTGCGGTTCGATATAGGCGGCGTCTTCTCCCTGGAGAGGGCAAGCGCCCGATCCGAGATAAGCCGATTGCCGTTTTACATAAGGCGCTATACAAGGCGCTAGCCCTTTGTTGAGAATTCATTGCCCCTGGATACATTGCCCCTGGATACATTGTTCCGTTACTTGTGTGACCAGCCTGGTCCGTTGAACTTTCGGTCTGTCTTCCCCACTTTATATTGTGTAACCAGTCCACAATGCGTACAAAATGCACTTGCTTAAGTATACTGTATAAAATACCATATACTGTATCGATAAACAGTATTTGTGAGGAGGGTGAAGATGATTGTCGATCGCAATGTTATCAAGCCTGGAATTATGCTGACCGATCCAATAGGCAGAAAATTACAGATCCGTGATGTGTTTGTACCGAAAAACCAGCGAGTCAAAAGTGCCAGTTTACCATCGTCCTATCGCCAGATTGGACGTAAAGTCATCGTTTTTACCAGTGGTGCAGTGATGCATCTGGATGATGCCGCTAGACGTTATTCTATCGAAGCTCCGAGTATGTAAGCGTTCACTTTCTTTTGCATCGGCGGTGGCTGGCTTTGACTTGAAGGAGCCCCCGCGTATATAGTCTTGAGTAAGTTGGGATTATTACTGTTTTTATTTTTGTCGCTATTTTTGTGGCTATTTTTATCGCTATGATTGCCGCCATGCGCTATAGCGGAATAGACAATCTTTGCTATTCTCATCTAAAGCGATTCACGTCACGACCTTCAATAATCGCTATCCCCCAACAATTTACTCACAACAATTGGCCGAACGAGAGGATTTATGGACGAAGAATTTAAACCTTGGGGACAAGACATTAAAAGCTTTTGTGTGTTGATGCACTTAAGTCAGTTTGCTGGAATGCTATTACCGGGAGCCGGTATTGTATTACCAATAGTGATGTGGGTGACGAATAAAGAGAAGTCGCTTGTGCTGGACAATCATGGCCGCGTAATCGTTAACTGGATTCTCAGCACCTTAATCTACACGCTTATCTGTCTACCATTGTGCGCACTGATCATTGGCTTCTTTGGTTTGTTTCTGCTGGTTATTCTGAATTTTATTTTTATTATTTTAGGCGCAGTTAAAGCCAATGATGATGAACTTTGGGTTTATCCGTTGAGCATTCGATTTTTCAAATTGCGGGATGAGTTTTACATTGAACGTTAACCCTGCATCAATAGCGGAACATGTCAGTAAAGACCTGTTTCTGGCCCTGATTAATACCGGATATACAAATTGGCCCAAATGAACAATGAATTTGGCACTCAACTCACTTTGAGTGCCAAATGCGTTTGACGTTGGCGGTCAGCCGCACATAGAAAAACAACGCCTCTCCTCTCTAAAACCCGTCACTGATACTTTTATTTGTCTCCTTCCATCTGCAGTTTGCTAGAGTAAAACTAGAACATTGAAAAATTTCTTAAAAATTTAGGCGGCTGGAACACGGAAACCTTAAATATGAGTATTAAAAATCGCTTAATTTTCGCCATCCTGGCTTTTGTGGCGCTATTTTTTACAAATGTGGTATTAATCAATCGATGGGAAGTAAAAGCCGATAGTGCAGCCAAGTCGATTAATATTGCGGGCCGGCAAAGAATGCTCACACAAAAAATAGCGAAAGAGGCGTCAATGGTGCATTCAGGCCTGCCGATTCAAGAAGATCTCAACAAAACACAAGCGCTGTTTGATGCCAGTCATAAGGCGCTGGTGCAAGGCCGTGAAGATTGGGGAATTCTAAAAGTTGAAGATGCTGAGGTTCTGGCACAATTGCAAAAAGTAGAAGCACTTTGGCAGCAATACAAAACACAATTGAATAATCTGGGGAGAGGTACAGCGGAGCTTGACGAAATCAACCGTATGTCTCTGTCGTTACTAAAAGAGACCAATCAAACCGTGACGCTTCTTGAAAAACAGGCGGTCTCTGGAGGTGTCTCTCTCAGCACTATAATCAATATAGAGTTTGCTCTGTCACTGCTATTGTCTGCGTTTATCTTCTGGTATTTAAAAGTTCATATTATTGAACGTATTGAAAAAATTAAAAATATCAGCCGTGATATTGTCAGCAGCAAGCAAATAAACAGACAGTTAGATATTTCGGGGGATGACGAAATTGCTGAGGCTGCACAGGCCTTTAATTCTATGCTGGAAACACTGCGTAGTATGACGGGGGATCTAAAACACATTGAACGTGAATTGCAGCAGCAGATGGAGGTGCTCACAGTGACCACCTCTGAAAACCTCAACAGCATTAATCTACAGCGTCAAGAAATATCCATGATCTCCAGTGCTGTTACCGAGATGGTGGGCTCCGTTCAGGAGGTTGAAAGAAATACCAAAGAAGCCGCGAGTATTGCTCAGGCGACGGTAACGCAGGCAGCCGATGGCAGTGAACTTTTGGAGCGCAGTCGTAAACACACACATGTGGTGGCTTCAGATATAAAAGAAGCGGCGAATAATATTGAGCAGCTGGCACAGGCATCCAATGCGATCGGTGGTATCGCCGATACCATTTCCACTATTGCCGAACAGACAAATTTGCTGGCACTAAATGCGGCGATTGAAGCTGCGCGAGCCGGTGAACAGGGACGAGGGTTTGCTGTGGTGGCGGATGAAGTCCGAACGCTGGCTCAAAGAACACAGGAAGCCACAAGTGAAATACACCGAATGATACAAACTTTGCAAGATACCACTAAGGTGGCAGTCAGCACAATGGAGCACAGTCGCACTACGTCCAGTGAAGGCGTAGAGCAAGCCGAGCGGATGGCACAACAATTGAGTTCAATTATTAATGCAGTAAAAAGCTTAGGCAGTATTAATCAGCAGATTGCCGTAGCGACACAACAGCAAAGCACCGTGGCGGAAGAAATAAATAAAAACATTGTGACCATTGAAGCCAAAGCCGAAAATACGTTTGAGAATTTCAGTGTGACTGCTGGGTATATGAAAAAACTGGGAGATATGTCGAGTAGATTACATGCGAATTTAGCGCAGTTCCAATAGCTTTTTATGCTTCGAAGTTGTTGGACGTCACAGATTAATGGAATAAGTGATTTTGCCAATAAAAGGAGGAAACCGATTGCACGGGGCTAAGACCTTATGAAGTTTTACTAATCTTTGGAAAGATGATACCTGACTAAAAGTTTTTTAATCTTTACTGAAAACACGGCAAAACTGATATCGCATAGACAAACAGTGATCCAGAAAATAAATGCCAGCAGAGAAATCTGGTCTTGAAAAGATTTCTCGGCTTTAACAAACGGCAAAATAAAGGCGGTGTAAAAAATCAATGCCTTCGGATTTCCCAAACCCAAACCTACACCCTGACTGAAAGATTTTACCCCGGAAAGTACCGGTCTTTCTTGTTTTCTCTTGAGTTGAATGAGCATTTTCAAAACAAGAACAGCAATTACAGCGGCGCCTACCCATTTAAACCACTGCAAATTTACTCTTAAGGTGTTTACTAAAAAGCGCGAACTGTAAATTGCAAATAGCAGGTGAACAGCGATAGCGCAGCTGATGCCAGCCGCAATTTGCAAGCCGCGTTTTGTGCCGTAGGCAATACTGGTAGTGATGATCAGCATGGCATTGGGACCGGGAATTAGGGTGTACCCGAGAGCAATACCGATAAACAAGAGTAAATTCATAGCGCGATTGTAGCAGCAAAACCTGGTGAAGGCGCTTGAAGTTTATATGAAAAAACTCCCAAACAGAAAATTGTTGGGAGTTTTACTTGTGCTCATTAATTGTGCTCATTGCCAGCGCCGAAGAATACCCATCCACCACTATAATACGACCCACATACTGCGATAGATGCTCAGGTCGCTCAGCGTTTTCCGGTGAACACGGAACACATGAGTGTTCGTCAGCGTTAACGGAGCCTGTGAACCTCGTTCAGATTCTTTACATGAACCTGTTTCTTGGAAGAGGTTGAACCCGCGCCGTATCGAGTTGAGTTCGATTGCCCTATCGGCTGAACTACAAAAGCGGTAGCAGTTTATTCCTGTTGTTAATCGGTACACAACTCGTTAAAAACGCTAGTGACAGTCTGGTATAACCCGTACTGCGAACTAAGAAAAACGAACCAAGCGCAGCAAAACTAGATCAACAAAACAAGGCAAGAAAAATAAACTTCTGTATAACAAACGGCTTATCGAATATTGACTTACGCCGCCTGCCAAATGCGTTTGCCGGAAAATCTCTTTTCCAGATATTCCATTTGATCCGCCAGAATCGTATGTTGTGCAAGGTACATGGCTTCAAACACATTCGGGCGAAAAGGAATTGCCAGTAACGACATGTTCGCTTCCTCCGGCGTACGGTTCGCTTTGTAGTGGTTACAGCGCTTACACGCCGCAACGACATTTTCCCAAATATCCTTACCTCCACGTGAACTTGGAATAATGTGATCTCGTGTAAGAGCTCGAACATCGCCTTTTTCACCGCAATACATACACCGAAAATTATCGCGTTTAAACAGCATGCGATTATTAAAATTTTCCGCCTTGCCCGGAGGAAAAATTAATCCTGTGGTGGCGATGACAGGACGCAAGCATAGATAGGAACGTTTACCTGCTTGGTTAACGCCGCCGCGCAAAATGTGTTGAGTGTTTCCCAGTTCCCATTTCACCATGTTTCGCGTATAGGCGAGAGCGGCGGCTTCTGCTGAAAGCCAGGCGGTTGGTGTGCCGGATAAATCCAGTCGCAAAACCTTTGTCATGGTGATCTCCTTATATTGTTTCTCATTTGCGTAAGAGTCTCAGTTCAAGATACGCGTTTTTACAATAGGTAAATCACATCCGTGTGAACGTATACTCCTGTATTTCTTCCTGTGCGCTTCCCTGCAGGTTTTTTTGCATGATTCCCTGCGTGCTTCCCTGCATTTTTATGAAAAGTAACGAAGCACCCTCCATAAAAAACCCCGGTTGGGGATGCCAGCCGGGGTTTCAATCATGGAATACCGGAAGGCATTAGCCTTCCGTTAAAGAAAGCTACATATTAAGTGCAATGAATGTCCCTTCATGGTCACCGCATACTGTAGTGAATCGCGGCGCGCAGTCCCTGCAACTATGCTTTGTATTCACCTGTTTTACATTTTTGCCAGTTTGATCGGCCTGCATCATGAGCATTTGGGAATAGTGATTTATACCCGTCTGTGTTTTTGTGCTTGTGCTGCATTGTGATATCAATACTTTCATGGCGCTAAATGTTTAAACCTTATGTGTTATTAATAATTTGCAGATAGTACTTGTGTACAAAGAGCTGGCAATCATCCATTGTCACTTGCAGAGCCACTTTGTTGCTGCCGTGAATGTTTTTAAAGGTTACGCAAAGAAATATCCATCTGCAAGAGTGCGCGTTAACGTTAAATACTGAACTTAGTTTGAAAAGTTATATGCCTTTCAATGTGTTTGGTATTCCTTAAGCGTTACTTATCCTATCGCGACTTTCGGCAATATTCGGGGCGAGTGTTAGCGGTGAAAATCCGTGCTTAACCGGCACTTTCACTGCTAACACTTAAGGTCAGATAAAGCGTGTTTCATTTATAAAAAAATGTTCTAAAACTCACTGATAAAAAATTTCCTTTGTGTAATGTTGAACGTTGTTTCCATTTTTATTCAGGCGAAAAAAAACCCGAAAGGTTGTGCCTTCCGGGTTTGATTGATGTCTGAAACTCTACTCTGGAAGGCGGTTTGCCTACCAGATCACTTTGACACTAGTAGACAACTAAAAATGGCGCACGTGGACTTTGCCCATCATTGTTGATACATGGTTTTAGCCATGCCAATACAATGCGTTCGCATATCTCGCAATGGTTACAGTTATATGTCGAAAAAGTCATTAACATGGTGTTAAGTCAATTAATATGGCTAAGCCAAGTGTCCTGTCTACTGGTTAAATTCAGTGTGCTATAAAATTTCGCGCAAGTATAAACGAGCTATTGCTCAATATCTATACCTTGTTATTGCTTGATTGACAATTCACAATTTAATTCAAACATCATTGCGTTTTTATAACCGCCAATTAAAAATCGACATTGAGGACTTCCTGCCCTGCTGCATCGAAAATACTAAGATTGGTTTGTCCGTCCCCTGGGTTTGACAAACCCTCTATGTAGTTGCCGTTAGCAGGATCTGGTGTAATGATATTGTCAATCATGCCCACTGAGCCTTGCGATATTACGACACGGTAATCCTGGTCTGGTGTTAAGAAATACATTTCTAATCGTGTGCCTGAGGTGTTAACCAGCACGTCGTCACTGGCATGGGTGACGTAACTTAACCCCACGCTGGGGCTGTATATTTCAGGGATGTGGAAATAGCTTTCCGCTGCTATCTGAGCGTCTTCAAAGAAAAAGCGTGATATTCCCGCCCAGAGTTCTACATAAGGTCTCTCAAAATTTGAATCGTTAGTGGTATTGCCGAAAGGATCAAGGTTAAGCGTATTGTCGCGTCCGAATGTCCAGATTTTTAAACCTTTGGTGATGGTGTTGTCGGCAATACGAAATATACCTTCGCCATTATCGTGATTAATGGCGCCCCACACATTGGTGTTGCTAATGTCCGGTGCGGGGTAGGCAATGCCGGCAATTTCATGATTAACGAAATCTTTGATCACCGGCCAGGTGGGGGTTTCGTTTTGTAAAATTCCATAATCTCCCACACCATAACTCAGCGCGCTGATGTCAGCGACCATTTCCAGTCCGTCTGTAGCTCGCGGATCGGCTGGATCGGAACCGGGTGTTAACGTGGTATTGGTCCAGTATTCATAGGTCTGCGTTTGATCTGTGGGGTTTTCCAAAGTTACCACAGTATCTACCGCCGTTCGGCCAGCTTTCAAGCTAACAGTAAAGGTACAAATAATATTGGTCACACCATTGTTGTAGCGTCCGGGCTTTTGTGAGTAATTGATCTCATCCTGTATATACATTCGGATAGTGGCAATTTGGCCTCCGCCATCGACGATTTCCATATGCCAGGGCAGCAACCAGGTTTTACCATGTTCTGGCTCGGGGAAGGTGGGGAAAATACCACCGAGTACCATTAGCCAATCGTAATAAAATATACCGTAGTTATTGAGATAAGGTGAACCGACGGGGTTTTGATAGAGTTCTTCATGCTCGGTAAGCTTGTTGTAGATCGACAGGATACGGCCACCATATTCTGGCAGTAATGTAACTTTCAAATAACGGTTTTCCATCACCCAGACATCGTAGACGGTAGTGTCTAACTGGTTGTAGTTAACGCTCTCGATGGCATTCTCACTATCCAGCGAATATGCCCAGTGCGTATAGGTGTACGTGGATTGAGACAGCGTGACCTGATCATCGGTGTTGATTTCCATAGGTAGAGGCATCGGCAGTTCCGCCTGACCGGGATACACACTTGGGGAGGGTGTTGGTGATACGCTTGGACTCGGACTCGGACTTGATGTGGGGGTCACTGTTGGACTGAGTGTTGGGGTTGGCGATGGACTTGTGCTTGGCGATGGGGCTGGTGTAATTGTTGGATTGGGTGTTGTACTACCACCACCTCCACCGCCACATGCCTGTAAGATGCCGCTAAGTATGACCATTAAGAGTAAAATTCGCATTATCAACCGTACCCGTCTTTTTATATTGTTATTTTTGATGCGTTCTATCTTGCTGACCTTTCGGCGCAAATACCATAAAAAATCGTGGAAATTCGATATGTGGGATAAAAAGGAAGAGAAAAATGCGAAGTGACGCAGGAGTGGCAGGGCGCTTTAAATGGGTATAAAAGAGTAACGGGAGGTTTTGTTCGCTTAAATGCTCACTTAAGGCTTTTGCTAATGACTGTTGCTAACCCCAATTGCATTGGTTGTTGCTGAACGCTCTGTTGCGAATAAGTTCTTAATGCTTTTGCGGTACTTCAGTGAAATGAAAAACGCTTTCTCTTTCTCGCTGCTGAAAAGGCAAGAAAGAAAAAGCGTAATGAAGTTCAGTCGTTTTTTACTTTACCAAGTAAGTGCTTACAGTAAATTTTCCTGAATGGCTTTCTTTTCGTATTTATTGATTAACAACTCGTGTTTCAGTCCTTTGTATAAACTGATGCACATAAGGAGCAGAACGAATGTAAAGGGTAAGCCAGTAGAAATAGCACCTGCTTGCAGAGCGTCGAGTGCTTTTTTCCCGCCGCCAAACAACAATGCACATGCAATTAAACCTTCCATCGACGCCCAAAAAACGCGTTGCGGAACGGGAGCATCAACTTTTCCACCTGCGGTAATGGAGTCTATGACCAGGGAGCCGGAATCAGATGAGGTTACGAAAAATGTCAGGACCAACAAGATTCCAAGAAAGCTGGTAATACTTGCCAGTGGCAAATGATCAAGCATGTGGAACATTGCCAGTGCAACATCGTCGATCCCCTGAGCAAGTTCTCCAATACCATTCATACTTTGTTCCAATGCGGTACCACCAAACGCGCCCATCCAAATAATGGTGACTAAGCAGGGTACAATGAGTACTGCTGTAAGAAATTCACGAATGGTTCTACCTTTGGAAATACGCGCAATGAACATCCCGACAAAAGGCGACCATGAAATCCACCAGGCCCAGTAAAACACTGTCCAGCCATGCAACCAGGTTTGGTCTTCTCGGTTGATCCAGTTACTCAGGGGCAAAATATTTTCAATGTAATGCAGGCCGGTAAGTCCTATCCAGCCGAGTACAGCCAGCGTTGGCCCGACGAAAATAATAAACAGAAGCAACAGCAAAGCCAGCCCCATATTGAAATTACTGAGCAATTTCACACCGCCATCCACGCCGCGTACTACGCTCACTATTGCGATACCGGTGACGACAATAATAATGGCGATTTGAGTGATGATTTCATTGGGAATATCAAATAAGAAATTTAAACCACCAGCTGCCTGCTTTGCACCGAGTCCCAATGACGTGGCCAAACCAAAAATTGTTGCTAGTACCGCGAGTGTGTCAATGACATGACCTGGCCACCCCCACACACGCTCACCAAGCAGTGGATAAAACGCGGAGCGTATCGTCAGTGGCATACCTTTATTAAAAGAGAAAAATGCCAGGGATAAAGCAACAACAGCGTAAATTGCCCAGGGATGTACTCCCCAGTGAAACATGGTCGCTCCCATTCCTGTTTTAGCGCCTTCCAGGGTGCGAGGCTCTGCGTTCAGGGGAGTGCCATACCAATTGGTGTAATAGGCAACGGGTTCTGCCACACTCCAAAACATTAAGCCAATTCCCATGCCCGCTGCAAAAAGCATCGCAAACCAGGAGGTGGTGGAAAAATCTGGCGTCGCATCTTTTCCGCCCAGGCGTATTTTACCCACGGGTAAAAAGATTAAGGCCAGACAGAAAAGTACGAAAATATTGCCGCTGGCCATAAATAACCAGTCGAAGTTTTCAATAGTCCAGGTTTTTGCTCCGCCAAGTAAAGTGCTCGCCTTACCCGGGAAAAGTAAGGTTCCAATGACGAATAAGATGATTAACGCAGCGCTGACAAAGAAAACGGGATTATGTAGTTCCATCCCCATTGGGCGAATATTATCTTGCCCAATTTCAAAATCTGTATCATAGCGATCGCGCAGTTCTTTCAGTTTTGCAAGTATCATGCGTTTGCTCCGAATCTGTGAAATCTAAGGGTGATGAAAATCTAAAAGTAATAATCCACTGAAACATACAGTGCAGAAAAATCACCTTCACCAATTTCACCATTACGATCGACATAGCCATCCTGACTGAGGGCTTCAAAATAAAACCAGCCTGGACCGTAGTCATAGCTGACACCCGGTGCAATTGCAGTAACGGTGTCGACGTCGCTGTTGGTTTGGTCGCCCGGCTCGGCCATCGTTGCGTCCAGATACCAATACCAGTTGCCTTCACGGTATCCGAATTCAACGGCAGCGCGATTGTTGTCGATGTCTTCCATTACACCGGAGCTGCTGACGTAATCTGCTGGCAAGCTGCGCTCTACCTGCATAACTTCGGCTTTAACATTGAATTTATTAAAGTTACCCAGGTAGTACAGCAGGGCGCCGCTGTGACTTCCGTCGACGGGATTTTCCGGGTTGATTCCCGTTAAGTCCTGAAGTTTTCCGCTTTGAAGCGAAACACCAAGACCATGTTGATCATTAAATTGGTAGAGTGCGTTGGCAACCAAGGTTTGTACTTTGCGGTAAGTGGTGCTGCTGCCCCAGTGACCGTTGTCATCAACGGTATCTGTGCTGGTTTCGCCCCAGTCATCGGCATGGTAATAAGCTAGGTCATAGGTTAAGGATGATCGTGTTGATGTAAATTTTACACCGACGTCCATTTGGTCGCCGTAGCCGGCCTGGAGTAAATCACCGGGCCAGAAGTTGACAGTTTTCCAGCCAAAGGGGACTTGGCTTTTACCTATTTTAAGTTCACTGTTCTCGTCAAATTGATATGCGAGCCAGGCTTTATGCAAGGTAAAATTATCGCCGGTGGAATTGTTTGCGCGGTCTGTAAATGAGCCGGGGCCGAAGCGCACTTCACCAGATAATTTCCAGGGGGAATCTTTAACCTGGTCGTCCAGATATAAAATTAAAGCTTCGCTTTGAATATCACCAAACGTATCCGCATCGCGCTCATCTGATGTGCCTCCGGAATCTGTGACGTAGCGATAATTAAACCACACTCCCGTGGACAGTTCCGCCCAGGTGGATTGGCTGAAAAGTAATGCCAGGCTCAGATAAAAATAGCGCGATATTTTTTTCGTGCTGCTAGTGTTAGAGGCTAAAACGCTTTTCCAAATTAGCATCAGATAAACTCCTTAATCTTTATTTGGGTATTTTATGTTGTGTGAGAAATTGCTGTATTTATATTTTTTGAAATGTCTAATTGTGTCGTCTGCTTTATATTTAATTATTTTAAATGTTAGTTTTTACGCTTATTTACCTGCAAAAATGCCTTATTTCACGTAGATATTTTTGCTTTGATAGAAGTTGCCATGTAAAAATTTTGATAAATAATTAAATGACATCGAAGGAGTTGCGCAGGTAATTAGCGCAAATTAGAAGAACTAAGCGGCAAACTTTAACATCTGGAGAATTAAATTGCCAATTGCAGCCGCGCATTTCATTTTTTCTAGGTGGAATGAACGACACGTCAAATGCTGGCATTTTACAAACGCCATAAAATTTGATAAAGGCGAAATTAAGCGCTTAACATCGTAACGGTAAGGTTGAACGCTCACCGTTAGGTATCATCGCAGTATATTTATCGTGATGCATTCACTGAGAGGGAAAAGCGCTTAAAAACAGGGGGTTTATAACGAATCTTGAAAATGCACTTCTGTAAAAGCTGTTTTTGCTGAACAGTGCTGTGACGTACTTGATGGATGTTTACGCTTGACAGTAATCTCCATGCTGTTGAGAGTCTATTTGCATGGAGATTACTGTTACGACAAGGAGGATATGGAAAATAAGAAAACCAATAAAAATAAGTTACTGCGGCAATCTACAGACTGAATTGATTATCTATCCATTGATAGCGCTCGCGTTGCCAGCGTATCATTTCTTCAACTTCTCCTTCATAGCTCCCAAGGATGATACGCGTATACCAGCTTTCCCAGTAAAATATTGGCCAGGTATTAAAGTTTCTCTGTTGTGCCTGTGCCAGCCAGGTTGCTCGTGCTTCGGCATATAGAAATATCAGTTCAAACGAACCGTCATTTTTCAACTCCTGCCAGCGTGTTTTCACCTTGGTCGCAAACGCAGGATCTTCAAACAGTCGCGCAAACCAGGGAGATTGGCGAATGTGCCAGCCATAGGTTTTGTCGAGGTTGCTGTAGCCTGCATTTCCCAGAGATAAATCAAAATCCCAGATGGGGCCAAACATCAGCTTTTTGTCTCGCTGTTTGGTTAAATAGGCGCTTGCTGTGGCGCCGTCGGGGTTCTTTAATAGTTCGTTGATAATGTAGTAATCAACTGTCGTCTCCAGATCAAGATACGCTGCATAACCGGTGTCAGGGTCTTTGAAGTTCTCTCCAAATAACGCAGCTTCGGTTGCTGCAAAATAGCTTTCTATATAATCGCGTTGTGCGGCCCAGTCCGGCTCAAGCAGTGTCTCTGGTTCATCCAGGCAAAATGGATTCATGCCATGCAGTGAATCCATGCACAGCACCTCTTCACGAGCGGTATTTACCCCGTCCACACATACGGGATCATAGGCAGCGTTTACGCAGTAATCCTGGCTCATGCGAAAATCGATCTCTATTAAATAGCCGCCGGAAATTGTTTCCGCACTAGTGTCAGTCACCTCCAGCTCGTGCATGTCGATACGATCATTATCAATACGGATATGCTCTACCAATTGATAAACACCTTGATATTCTCCGTTTACATAGACCTCCACATAGCGTGCGCGTGGGGTCCAATCAAAATGCAGGCGTTCACCTAACATGAATGCAATATCGTTTCGCATTAACGTTTTATCCGCGTAATTCGCAAGCAACACCCAGTTCTTACTCTTGGGCATGCCCAGCATCGGTACTGAGTCATCAAATTTCAAACGCAATGGTTTTTTCGGCCAGTCCCATGTTGAATTCCCTCGCCCGCGTACTCGCAGTGTTCCACCCGCCAATTGTTCTTCGTCTTCCGTCAGTGAATAGGTCCCGGTTACATAATCTTCTTTGCTGGTAATGCTTTCACCGCTGTCGGTGTAAAGATTGAATGCCGGTAAGGTTTCTATTGTCCCTTCAGGTAATACAACAGGCGTTCCGCTGGATGAACTTGAACTGCTGGAAGATGAGCTGCTCGAAGATGAACTGCTTGATGAGGAGCTACTGGACGAGGAGCTTGAAGTGTCTGCAGAGTTGCCGCCGCTATTTGAATTGGAGCCACCGCAGGCAATTAAAATAAAAGGAATAAAAATAATGAATATGCGCAAAAACATGAATAAAAAATTTCCGGGAAATTATGATTATTGTGATTCCACAATATACGGCGTCGAAGTTTGCCTTGCCAGCAAGTTAACAAATTAATACGTTTGCATGTGATTCTGCGAAAACGATATGACGCGTTGAACGGAAAAAGACGTCACCTATAGCAACAAAATATATTGGAAGTGTCGATTTAGGCGAAATGTCATATTGATTTGATCTATTTTAATTAAGTGTGAACTGTGGCACAAAATCCGACTTAAGCTTTGTCTACATTGGTCGTTAATCTAACTACTAACAAATACGTCACAGTATTGAAAATCAGAATTTGCCTTGTGAGAATATTATGAAAGCCTTGAGAGAAATGAACGAAGCAACTGGTGTCGATGTGGTTTTGGATGGCGAGTGGTCTCAACATCGCCTGCAGCAGCAGAGAATGCGTTGGGTTGAGATGGGTAAACTGGCCGGGCAAAGAATTGAAGAAATGCAGAAGCAAGGAAAACTGGCTCAACTTTTTACCGCGGAAGAAACCCGCGTTGCTTGAGCGGGCAGTGAATGAATCAGTTTGTCAAACAGCGTATTTTTGCGCAAAGCACAATCGATATTGCAACAAAGCGTGATGCAGTATCGTTATAAGAATCAGGTGATTAATACTTTTTCAGGAACAACTCACGGCCAGATGTGGACGGCTAAACCCTGAAGGCCCGCCACCACGGACAGGCAAAACAACCCGCCCTCCTGCGGACACTCTGGGGTGCCAGCGATCTACCAAACGCAATAATTCATTATAGGGATTTAAAAATCTTACCAGAGCCCCGTGCTCATTGCGGCGACTAACTTGATAGTGAAGGTGTGGTGGTGTACCGCGAGCTCTGCCAGTATCGCCCAGATAGCCAAGTAATTGACCCGCAATCACGGATTGGCCTGCACATACCAGAGGCGTTTCCTGCAGGTGGGCATAGTAATGGAAGTATCCTTCTTCATTATCGACAATCATCACGTAGTTACCGCCATGGCTTGATGATCCCGCACCGGCAAATTCTCCAGAGCGAGTGCGCCAGGTCATTGCCACGACACCACTGCAGCTGGCGACAATACGCAACCCTCTTCCCCCCATAATATCAATGGCATTATGTGCATCTTCGCCATGATTTCTCGGCGCATCAAAACTCCGTCCGAACCATATTTCGCTGGAGTGAAACGGCGCGATTGCCGGGCTGCCAATAAACCCTGAAGCAATTTGTGAGCGATGATATTCCACCGGGAAGTTGGCAAGGTAGTGACTGGGTAAAAAGGACATGACAAAACCTCAGAAACTGAATAGAAAAGGGAGATAATGCGATGATGGTGTTCTTAGCTTACGCAAATCCCCTTTTACAGACCTTAAGAAAATAAACTTTTACCATGAAAAAATCAGGAGAAAATGCAAAAGAAAATATGAAAAAGTTAATGGTGAGAACAAAAAAAGCCCTTCAGCTCGCTGAAGGGCAATTCAGGTCGCAGATGCGACTATCGGAAATTAATTATTCGTATGGAATGTAAAATCCGGGCAGGGGTTGTAAATGTTCTGCTGATTATTTATTAAAGTCAGGCCATTAAATGTGGCTTCGCCAATCCCCGGCCCTTGACCTGCCTCTGGTAGGGGATTACACCAGATGGCATAACCAGATTTATGGCTGTATTGGTCAGCAGATTGTCGAACTCCGGATATTAACGTATTGGTGAAAATTGGATTCTCCACAGGGTTGCTAGGTGACGTTGGACTGGTGTACATCGTTTGAAACATTATGCCAGCATAAGTGGGATCGAAAATCTCCAGACCGTTGAAACGCAAACCCCGAAAGGTGGAGGACGCCGAGAACATCCACAGCGCGGGGAAAACCTGATCTCCCCAGAAGTGTCCACCTGCTCTTACCAGTGTGATATTTTCCAGATTGGTTGTAGGTGAGCTCTGGAAGCCGGTAAATGCATAACCAAAATCCAGTGAGCTTACGGTCAAGCCGGAATAGGTTAAGGTGTCTTCGACCACGATATTGCGATAGGTATTTCCCTGGCCGCCATAAATTGCAAGTCCTGCAGCTCGCCAGGGTGTCATGGCCGTAAGATGTTCATACACATTGTTTTGTACAATACCGCCAGCACCATCAGTTGCTGCAAACAAAGCAAAGCTATCATCCCCGGTTGAGCGCGCTTCATTGTTTATCAGATGATTGCCACTGCTCCCGTTTGTAAAATTCACGCCGTCAGCAAAAAGATTGCGAATGCGGGAATTCTTCACTGTGGTGTCATGTGTGTTCGCTCCCCACAATAAACATACGGTATGTTCTGCCCAGATGTTGTCGATGGTCATATTTGAAACGCCGTTAAAATCAAATACCTTTCCTGGTCCGTCAATACGACTGACGTAATTTCCAAAAAAGGAGAAGTTGGCAAAAGTTGAACCGTTTGCGGTATTGCCTACCATAAAGCCCGCGTCGGTATTGGTTTGTGTTTGTGGTGTTTCAAAGCGCGTATACCATGGACCGGCACCCGTTACTGTAATAGCCTTGCCATACACCTGAAATTTATTGCTGGTGCTGTAAGTTCCCGCCGGCAGATAAACGCCCGTCATATTATTCATACGCGCGCTGTCTAATGCATTCTGTACATCCTGCTGACTAAACCCCGCTGGTACAACATATTGACTGGGGTTGGGATTGGGCAGGGGCGTGACATGTTCGAGGCTTATAAAATCAATCGCATACTGGGACTGATTTTCGCTGTCCTTTTGCAAGCGGATAGTGCTCCCGGCAGCAATAACCCGGTCAAACATGACATTGGCTTCATCGTAAATATGACGGGGACCACCGGAGCCGGGATTATTATTGGGAGATTGTTCGTCACCGTAGAGCCAGGCGAACTTGGAATTCAAGGTGATGGCTTTTTCAAATTGCCCGTTGACATAAATATTCAATGTGGCCGTTTGTCCACCTCCTGCAGGAGCATCGGGTATAGAAAATCGCGTGACCAGTGTGTTAGTGCTGATGTCTGTGTCAAACTCCACATAGTCACCGACATTATTTAAAGTGACCGCACTGCGTCCGGACGCTTCGCCTGCCAGATCGCCGATCGTGCGATTAGGCGTTAATACTTGAGCATTGCCTCCCGTTACACCGTGCTCGGCCTGATAAATGACATAAGGCATGGACGCACCGCGATCACCATATTCCGGTTCCGGTAATTCATCGAGTGTTGTTGCATTGACAGCATTAGTAAACGAAGAGTTACCAAAGGCATTTACCGCACGAACCGCGTATTGATAAGTGGTGGACGGTGTTAATCCGGAATCCAGATAAGCAGTGGTGTCGACCGAAGCAATCACGATACCATCACGCATCACATCAAAACTATCGGCCAAGCCATCGGTTTGCTCCCAACTTAAATATACTGTGGTATCGGAACCACCTCCGACGGTTAAATTACTTGGCGTGAGCGGAGGAACCGGGTCAGGGTAGCCGATGATGCTCAGTTCTGATAATTGCGCTGCAGGCCATCCGGTGTTGCCGGTAAAGGTTAAACGAACGTAGCGAACACGAGTGTCATTAAACAGGGCGCGGGCAGTGTTTTCACTGTTGGGATTAAAAACATAAGCTGAGGCACTGACAATATTGCTGAACTGGTTGCCGTCTTCGCTGCCGGAAATGGCAATTGTTTGCGTGCGAGTAGACCAGGCTTGTACATTGGGCAATTGCATGATGACTTCGTTGATGAAATGCGCGGACCCTAAATCGACAGTGATCTGTTGTGGGAAAGCTCCGCTGTTGCTCTCCCAATACGTACTCTGGTCGCCATCCAATGCCAAACTCGCTGGCAAGTGGCCAACAGCACTGGTGGCTGTAGCATTTTTCCCCGACGCAACATTTTCGCCTTCTCCGCCACCGCCGGTGTTGGATGTTGTGGCTGTGACGGCATTGCTTTCTGCCGAGTCGCCCACGTTGTTATACGCAATAATACTGTACTGATATTGAGTCGCAGCGTTAAGCCCAGTGTCCTGATAGGTATTGGCGGAGACTGTCGCAACCACTACCCCATTGCGCAGAATGCGATAGCCACTTGCATTCGCTGTGTTACTCCAACTAAGAGAAACGGAATTGCTACTGACACCGGTTACAGTTAGTCCTTGAGGCGTGGCGGGTACCACTGAAATAGTATCTTCATTAAATTCAAACCAGTTGATATTAAATAATCCTTCACCATTTCCCACAAAAACCAGATAGACATCATGAACGCCATTAACGGAAACGTTGCCTGTGGATGTTGTCCATTGTTGCCATCCTCCTGTATTGGTCGGATGTACTGTGCCAATCAACGGACCGTTGACATTGTCTACACGAAATTCAATTGTGCCGCCTGCATTGTTGCTGGCAACCCGCGCATTCACACTGCCAGCACCACTGCCAAAATCCACTGCGTTAAATCGTAACCAGTCTCCTTGTTCTATCCAGCCAACATTCGCGCCGCCACCGGCGTCCGTTGTGTTTTCTGTTTGAATGCCGCTCATGGCATCAAAACTTTCTGCTTCGATTCGACTAAATGCATCCCGCTCAGTGGGAGTGGTGCTATCGCCGTAGACTTCAAATTCGGAAATCTGACCGGCGGGCCAGCCGGAATTTTGCGTAATCGACAAACGCACATAGCGTGCATTGCTTTGACCGAAGTCGATTGTTACAGCATTGCTGTTGGCCGGGTTAAACTCATAGGCGGCGCTACTCACAAGGTTAGAAAAATTAGAACCGTTTGTGCTTGTCTGTAAGCTAATCGTCTGAACGCGCGTGCCCCAAAAATCAGGTAGTTTTAACACGGCGCGGTTGATCTGGGCATTCCCTCCGAGATCTACAGTAAGGGTTTGTGGGAAAGCATTGTTTTGGCTTTCCCAGTATGTGCTCGAGTTGCCGTCATTGGCATTGCCTGCTACGTAGACGTCACCAACACTGGAGGCGCTAATCGATTTACCTTGTGCCAGATTGGTTTGTGCTAAGACGGCGGGCGAGGTCAAGCCCAAGAGCCAAAAACAGGCGGCAGTGGCCGACACGCGTTTTAATCGCGAGTAATACGTCGCGGATTTCATTGAGTTCATGTTGGTTCCTCACTGAAAGAAATGTGTTTATTGTTATTATTTCGATTGCTCGATAACGAGAAAGAGAAATAGCGTGAATGCGTTTTTAAATCACATGAGTGTTTTAAAATGAATTGAATAAAGTTTTATTATTTTTATCTGGCGAAGTGATGGTGTTGAAAAAAACAGGCGGTAATCACTTCGCATTAAAATTCTAGCGCTCTGAATTCCACTGCACAATGAAGTCAGGTTTTGTTGCGATGTAACAAAAAAATGTGGTGAAAGTCATGAAAACGTTTCAATCAAAAGTTCGGCACTTGAAAACGTTTGCGCAAACGTTTTCAATAGGAAGGTATATTTAGACTGCTACGATGAGCTTGATCTTCTTATGAAAAAATAATTTAACGCTTTGCTTGTCACATGTTAAAGCAAGCGGACGGAGATAAAGAAAATCAAATTAAGTTCTGTCGCTACTGGTGAAATAAGTAAAGAACCGTGAGAGAACCGTGCGGATGAAGGCGTTTGTAAATGTTGCCACAGAGAACGACTAAGTTTTGGTTTGATAGCCCACATCGCAATAGCCTTAGGGAATTAATTAAGCGAATGTTTATCTAATAATTTCAATGAGAAAATTTTTACTAGTAATATTGATTGGCTTATCTATTGCCGGCTGCCAACGTTGGGGAGATTCCCCTCATCAGGCGCATGTGAAAAATCTTGTCGCTGAAGGGCTGCAGGAAGAGGCTCAGCGCTGGGAAAGTTCCGCCCGCTATGCGCTCAGTTTCCCCATTGGCATTCAACTGCCTTATGCTGAACGACGAATACTAAATCCAGAACAGTCGTATCGTGCAACAGCATTTGTTGCAAGCCTCGCAATGGATCAACGTGTGGCGATCACTGTCGAGCCATCGTCCAATTCACGTGTTCCGGTGTTTGTTGATGTGTTTGAACGGCAATCTGGCGAGCCGTCATTCAAGCGGCTGGCGAGTAAAAAGCAAGATCAGCATCAGTTGCTGTTTGAGGCGCCGAGGCAGGGACAATATATTTTTCGTATTCAGGCGGGGTATCGAGCACGAGGGTTGGTCAATATCATTATTGCGTCACAGCCAAAGTATATTTTTCCGGTGTTGAATACTCATGCGGATGCGGTCAAGAGTTTTTTTGGGGCTGCGCGCGATGGTGGTAAGCGTCAACACAAGGGGGTGGATATTTTTGCTGAGCAGGGTACGCCGGTGGTGTCGGTAAGTGCTGGCCGCGTTCATAAAGCGGCGACAACCCCACGAGGGGGAAATAATATTTGGATTCGACAGGGAGAATACTCTTTTTATTATGCGCATTTGCACGATATACATGTACAACAAGGGCAGACGATTAGCACGGGGCAGACAATCGGAACAGTGGGGAACTCCGGGAATGCGAGAACCACACGTCCGCATTTGCATTTTGGCCTTTACAAGGGCGTTCGAGGAGCGATTGATCCTTATCCGTTGATTGATGATTCGCATTCGTTGCTCGAACAGACAATTACGGAAATTGAACTTTCCCCGCGCTGGGTAGCCGTGAAGGCGCGAGAATTAAATGTGCGTGCAGGACCAAAATTGAAAGCTGATATTGTACAAACGCTTCGTCGGCATCAGTTGGTCCAGGTGGAAGCCGTGATGGCAGATTGGTTACGTGTATCAACGGCAGAGGGGTTTCATGGGTTTATCGCCAGAGAATTTATTCAGCAACCAAATCCGACGCGTTGGCAACTGGATCAGCCATACCTGGTAATGGCGGAGCCCGAAATGCAGGCGCCTGTACTCTCTCGTTTGGATGCTGGAGAAAAGGTGTTGAGCCTTGGCTTGTTTGGGCCGTACCGACTAATTACTTTTGCCGGTGGACTGCAAGGCTGGGCAACAGTGGAAACGCCACTGTTATCCACCGGCGATAAGCAAAATCGTAATGAGACATAAATGCAGTTTTCCGCTTTCACGTTAATCTCAAAGCGATTTAATATCATGAAAGGTTATGTTAAATTTTTGTAAAAGTTGTTTGATGCGATGGGAGTCATTATTGGAACTCTTGCTTTCGCGACTCACATTAAATAATTTTCGCCCCGCCTCCGCCATAGATGCACTTTCTCGACAAACATTCACGGCATAAGTCAGAGCCGCCAGCTCGTAGTTATCGAACGCAACAAGGTAGTTATCATTCATAAGCTGATCCAGCATGTTGAACGAATTTACAGGATCTGGTTGTTCCTGAGTTTGCCATTTTTGCTTCAGGCGCTGAATTTCTGCGTCGACATTTTCCTCGGTAATTCTTCCGCCCGAAGCTAAAGTGGCCATGCGTGTGACACTAGCATTTAAATCGCGAAAATTACCACTCCATAGTGCATCGCGGGACAAGCAAAAATCCAGGTAACGTGTACGTGCATTTTTATTAAAGGTCACCAGCGTGTTGGCTTTTTTGGCGTAGGCATCTAGTTCGTAATCGAGGTTAGGTTCAATATCTTCTTTGCGTTCTTTTAGCGAAGGCAGGGTGTAGGTCCACAAATCAATCCGGGCGAGCAGGTCATCGCGAAAGCTGCCCGCTTTTACGCACTGGACTAAATTTTTATTGGTGCCGGCGATGAGTTGGAAATGACTGCAGACTTCTTTATCAGATCCCAGGGGCATAAAGGTTTTGTCCTCTATGGCTCGAAGCAGCATTGCCTGCTCATCTAACCCTAGCTCACCTACTTCGTCCAAAAACAACAGCCCGCCGTCGGCTTGTTTTAACAATCCCGGACGATCACTAATGGCTCCTGTAAAAGCGCCTTTCTTATGCCCAAACAGTGTTGACATGGCATTCTCACCTCGCAGGGTCGCACAATTTACGGTGACCAGTTCACCACTTAAACGTGCCCGATGTTTCCGAAGCTCATAAACGCGCTTGGCCAACTGGGATTTACCCGCACCGGTAGGCCCCATAATTAAAATAGGTTCGTTGGAGCGAATTGATACCTGTTCCAACTGGTCGATCATGGTGTTAAAGGTGGCGTTGTATGTGGTGATGCCGCCTTTTAAATAAGTCGTACCTTCTTCGTGTTCCTTTTTAAAGCGTGAAGCAATTTCGTCATATTTTGAGAGGTCGAGATCAATAATCTGATAGCTACCGGAAAGTTTTTCTTTGTTACCGGCAGGAGAGGTTTGCAGGAGTTTTCCTGGCAGGTAGTGGGCCTCATTGAGTAAATAAAGGCAAATCTGAGCAACGTGAGTGCCGGTGGTAATGTGAATTAAATAGTTTTCTTCTTGAGGTTTAAATGTGTAGCTGCGGGCGAAGTCCAGCAGGGCAGCGTACACCTGTTCGAAGTCCCAGGCATCTGTGAAATCTACGTGGTGGTGACAGACCTGTGTTTCGGGGGATATCAGTGCGATATCTTCCGTAACAGTTTCGGCCAGTGACCGCGAGCGAGCATCATAGAGAAGCTCCAATCTGTCGATCAGCAAATCTTCCTGCTGGCACATGGAGACAGTGGGGCGCCATTTGTCCCAGCGTTCTTTTCGTTTGCCTCGGCGATCCAGGGTGGTTCCCAGTATGCCAATTACGACAGTTTTCATCGCTTGAATATCCTGATGATAAAATCATAGGTTATCACAATAAATAGTAAGCTATCGAAATAAATAGATAAATAAAGAGTGACATTATTCGATGGTTGCTGGAAAAGGCAATTAAACTCAATAAAAACAATAGCTTATAAAATTTTTTACTGATTTTTTTAAGTTGGCATTGATATCGCTATCTCTATAGCAATCGCTATAAATGATTGTCGCTATGGTCATCACAAAATAGGCTCATAGCGGTTGGTTGAAGCAACAGCAGTGGCACAGCAGAGTTTCCGTGCTGATGCTTAAGAACGTTGAATAGAAATAAGGAAAGAGCAATGACAAGCTACGCTTACGATGTAATGCAAGGCAGTGGAGTGCCGGTGAAATCCTGGACGCGCGGGGTTCCTTTTGAAGAGGAAGCGAAAAAGCAATTATTGAATATCGCGACCTTGCCCTTTGTGCATAAATGGGTTGCAGCCATGCCCGATGTGCACTTGGGGAAAGGCGCTACGATTGGCAGTGTGGTACCAACCCTGGGTGCAGTGATTCCTGCAGCTGTCGGGGTGGATATAGGTTGCGGCATGATGGCCGTGAGAACAAATATGAAAGCGCATCAACTGCCGGATAACCTTGCGGGGGTGCGTAGTGCCATTGAGCGTGCTGTGCCGCACGGTCGATCTACCCATGCGCGGGGCGGTCGAGACAAAGGCGCCTGGTCAGAAATACCGGAGGATGTAGCACAGGCATGGATGCCACTTTCAAAGCCCTTTGAGCTGTTAAAGGAAAAGCATCGTGTTTTGAAGAACACCAATAACCTCCACCATTTAGGCACGCTGGGAACGGGAAATCATTTTATTGAAATGTGTCTCGATGAACAGGATGGGGTGTGGTTTATGTTACACAGCGGCTCTCGCGGTGTGGGAAATCGCATAGGAACACATTTTATTGAAGTGGCCAAAAAAGAAATGCAGCGCTGGATGATTCAATTGCCGGATAGCGATCTGGCATATTTGCCTGAAGGTACCGAGCATTTTATAGATTACGTTACTGCAGTGGAGTGGGCTCAGAATTTTGCCCGTGTTAATCGAGAAGTGATGATGCAGCGAGTCATTGCTGCGGTTAAACAGGTGCTCGATTTTGAGTTGGATACGGATGTGGAAGCGGTGAATTGCCACCACAATTATGTATCGCGTGAACATCACTTTGGCCAGAATGTGCTGGTAACACGTAAAGGTGCGGTGCGTGCTAGAAAGGATGAGTTAGGCATAATTCCTGGAAGCATGGGGGCGAAGTCTTTCATTGTAAGAGGATTGGGCAATGAAGATAGTTTTTGTAGTTGTTCCCATGGCGCGGGACGAGTGATGTCGCGGACGAAGGCAAAAAAACTGGTGTCATTGGAAGAACATAAAAAAGCGACCGAAGGTGTGGAGTGCCGGAAAGATGAAGGTGTTATTGATGAAACGCCGGCCGCGTATAAACCGATTGAAAAAGTTATGGAAGCACAAAAAGATCTGGTTGAAATTGTTCATACGCTGAAACAGGTCGTGTGCGTAAAAGGGTAATCTGAAATCCGAGTATTACGCCTCACATGCACAATCATTGTGTTTCGCGAGTGCGCTTGGAAAGGCAGGGACAAATAGACAGAGGATGTCATTCGCGAAGAGCAGTATTAATAATAGAAGAGGGTACGATGATTATTATTGATGGAGCAACAGGAGAAGGCGGCGGTCAGATTTTTCGCACGGCGCTGACCCTGTCGATGGCTTTGGGAAAGCCTGTACGGATACTTAACATTCGAGCGGGCAGGAAAAAGCCAGGTTTGTTGCGTCAGCATCTGGCTTGTTTAAAAGCGGCCAGGGCAATCAGTTCAGCTGAGGTGACGGGAGACGTAATTGGTTCTCAGGATGTGACATTTGTTCCTGGGAAGGTCAAAGCGGGATCATTTCATTTTAGTGTGGGAAGCGCGGGAAGTACGACGCTAATTTTTCAAACGATCTTTCCTGTACTGGCATTGCAGGATGAGGTCAGTGAGGTAACGCTGGAAGGCGGAACACACAATGGTATGGCGCCAAGTTTTGACTTTTTACATGCGTGTTTTTTGCCTGCGGTAGAAAAACTGGGGTTTACGTTTGCAAGCCAGATTGAAAGTTATGGCTTTTATCCGGCCGGGGGTGGCCGATGGACAACACGAATATATCCGAGAAAACAAGCCCGTCCCCTGCTGTTACTCCAGCGCGGACAACTGCAAGGGTGTGAAGCACTTGTCACTCAAGCTAAGATTCCGTTTAGCGTGGCAGATAGAGAACTCGAAGTACTTCGTCGGGCCCTGCATATTGATGATGCCAATTTGCATAGACGCAATGTGAATTCAGTGGGACCGGGAAATATTGTTTCCTTGCAACTGCAATACTCCGATCATGTTGAAGTGATGGAGGCGATAGGAGAGCGTGGTGTGCGAGCCGAACAGGTGGCAAAAAAGCTGGTGATGCAGGTGCAAAACTATCAAGCGTCAGAGGCGCCGGTCGGAGAATTTCTGGCTGACCAATTGATAGTGCCGATGGCTCTGACAGAGGGCGGGTGTTTTTGCGCGAGCCCGCTGAGCAGTCATTTCAATACTAACGTTGCTGTAGTGGAAAAGTTTCTGGATGTGAATGTGGAGATAAATCACAACGCTCACAATGCGCTGGTAACAATTAAACCTTTAACGAAGACACACTGGACGACACACTGAAAGCTGCGTACACAGCTTTCAGTGTGGTCTGGGTTATGGATTTACTTTTTTAAAGGTCGCGTCTTGTCTGGCCAGTTCACTGGTAATGGTGTCTATGCGCAGTAATCCATCGCGATGACGGATATAGCGGTCTGGGAAATTGTATGACTGGAACGAACTTGCAGCGCTGTCTGCAAGACCGGGTACTTCATTGAAGGTTGCATCGGCCGCGAATAGTGGACTGCCATCATTGACATGAATAAAAATGCCGCTGTTCTGGTGACGTAAAAAGTGTCCCGGGAAATTCACAGATTCCAACGAAACTCCGCTTCCCGCCAAGCCAGGAACAACGATGAACATGGCATCTTCTCTCGGGCTGATACTGGAAGATATTTGCGCGCGGGAGTTGTAGTGACGAACATAAGCATTGGGAAAGTTAGACGATTGCAAGCGCACTGTAGGATTTGCGCCCCCAACTTTTACAAACTTCCAATGCTGTGCTGCGCCGATTGAACCGCCGTCAGGCCATTGAATAACATTGGTGCCGTTGTTCATGCCGAGTCCGGTAACGTCCAGAGCGAATCCGCTGTTTTTGGCTATCAGTTTGTAATTGCCATTGCTTAAGCGAACGATTTTCCAACGTTGAGCATTGTTGCCATTGTCCTGCCATTGATGAACGTTGTGTGCTTCGTCGAGTGAAGCAGCATCCACGTCCAGACATTTACCGCTATTCACATTGGTTAACTTGTAGTAGCCATCGCCCATCCAGTCTACACGCCACTGCTGAGTACGCGCACCGTTGTCTTCCCATTGTTGTACGTTCGCACCGTTCTGCGTTTGCGAAGCAATGACTTCCAGCGCTTTACCGCTGTGCTCTGCAATTAATTTATAAATACCACCAGAGTCTATGCCTGCAGTCTGGCCGGGCATTTTGCTGCCTGAGGGATATTGTTTGGGACGAATACTGGGGCCGTCCACGCGTAATACATCCCCGTCAAACCACATTTTGTCGATGGCCAGGCGGCGCGGTTCAATACGGTTTAGAGAGTGGTGGCGGTGATATACCATGAACATTTCACTGCCATCTGGCGAGCGTGTAATGGAGTGGTGACCTGCACCGTGTACCATGTTATTCGATTGTAAAATAGGGTTGCCATCGTACTTGTAGTAAGGCCCTAAAGGATTATCTGCAACCGCATAACCAACGCCGTAATCTGGGCTGGCAAAATGATTAGCCGAAAACGTCATGTAGTAGCGACCATTGTGTTTAATCACAAAAGCGCCTTCGTTTACACGGGCAACTGGTGATGCAGAACTGTTTTCCCAAGCCTGCGATGGTCCCATGATGAAACGCATAGTGTTTTCTTTAATAGAGAGCATGTCGTCATTTAATTCTGCGCCCCAGATTTCGTTGCCATTCGTAAAGCGAACGAAATAAAAATATTTTTTTCCATTGTCATCAATAAAGACATGTGCATCGATTTCTTTCACATTGCTGTGCATTGGTCTTTGAGTGGATTGACGAAAGGGGCCGAGAGGGCTGGAGCTGGTTGCAACCGCGAGATGTTCTTCAACCGCGTAATACATATAGAATTGGCCGTTGTGATGGATCACTTCAGGCGCCCAAAAACTGTGGTTGCCCCACGAGTTTTCACGAGAAAGTGCCCAGCCGCGATATTGCCAGTTCACCATGTCTTTGGAGGTGTAAACCGGAATCCCGTTTGGCGCACCACCGGTGTGCGTGCCATATAAATAATACATACCGTTGTGTTGCAACACATGAGGGTCGGCTATATCCGGTAAAATTCCGTTAGTGTATTGCTGTGCAAAAGCGGGAAAGCTTAATAAGCATAATAATGGAATGAAAAGTCTGGAAAATAACATTAAGCGCATGGGATTACCTTTTTCAATGGTTCTAGTCAGTGGCTGTGGATCAATAAATGGTTTCTCGTGTGGGGCGCTCCATATTTAACTCGCGCTATTGTGTCGGTTAAATATATGGCGTTGCACTGATATGGGGATAGCACTCACCCGTTGTATGTAATGACTTTATAGTCTGCTTGTTTTGCGTGTGGATCACGTCACTCGTCGGTACGCACATCGGGTAGCGAACATTGTTTTACCTTAATTGGGATTATTTGCCAAGTTGTTCCAGGCGAATTTGTGGGCGCGGTCTTTTTATCAGACTGAAATTATGCTGTAGCGAAAATAATAGAAATATAAACAGAGATTGTGTCTTAGCTTTCTTAATAATGTGCTGAATAAAATGAGAACCAGATCGCGGATTTCTGCACGCTGATTGCCAATCGAATACAGCTGAAAGCCAAAAGTGAATTGGAAGAAGAAACAGAAATATATCGATAAATCCGCTATTGAATTTGCATTCAGCCCGTGGTGAAAAAGATTGCATAAAGCATTGGTTGATCACGACATGGTGGCAATTTTCTATCTGGTGAAATACGCGCTGTTTAGAACCGCAAATCAAACAAATTTTTATTCTCTTCGACCCATTGCAAAAACTTGGCGAGCTTATTGGGCTTGTTATAGCCTTCGCGATAAACCAGCGAAATAGTCAATTCGTCACTGAGCCATTCCGGTAAAACATGAATCAGCTTTCCTGCTTTGATTTCATCTTTCACTAATAACCAGGGCAGTTGAGCAATCCCCATGCCGCCTTCGACAAAATTTACCAGAGCGAGTAAATCACCGCAAAGAAAGGCGGTAGGTAAACTCACCTGCTGTGTGGCATCTCCACATTGCAGGGTCCATACAGTGGGGGACTGTTCATAGAATTGAGCACTTTTCAATTGGCTTAAATCCTGTGGATGCTGAATTTTTTTGAATTGTTTTAAATAGTGTGGCGAGGCAACCAGTACGCGATTGGAAAACCCTAAAGGGCGTTCAATCAGATTCTCATCACGGTTTTTGCCCATTCGAAAAGCCAGATCTAATCCTTCTGTAAACAGGTTTTCGTATTCATAAGATGATTTGAGTGAAACAGTCACATCGGGCCACTGCTGTAAAAACTTAGGCAGGATGTGTTTGCCAATGTAACGTCCCAGTATAGGAGGCGCTGCAATTTTCAGGCGGCCCGAAACACTGTGTTGCATGGTTTTTATGTCATTTATCAAATTATTACTTTCTTCCAATAGCACAGTGGCTCGCTGATAAAGCATGAGGCCTGTCTCGCTGAGTCGCACCACGCGGGATGAGCGCTCAAACAGCTTGCTGTCCAGCTCGGACTCTAACTTGGCAATTCCCTTACTCAATGCGGATTTGGGAATTCCTAGTCGTTCACTCGCCGCCGTAAAGCTCAAATTGTCAGCTGTCGCAACAAAATAGTTCAGTAGTTTCAGGTCAATTGTTTCATTATTCATAACAATGGGTTTCAAAAATTGGTATTGTTCAAGTTTTGCCGGTTTAGGATAATTTTGCAAATCCAATCCGAAGTATCCTTTAAACCAGTCGTGGAGAAGAGAATGATTAAGGCCTATGCAGCGAGTGAAAAAGGCGGAAAATTAGCGCCGTTTGAATATGACCCAGGTCCATTGGGCGCCAATGAAGTGGAAATTAATGTGGAGTCCTGCGGCATTTGCCACAGTGATTTGAGCATGTTGGATAATGAATGGGGATTTACCCAGTACCCATTCGTTCCCGGGCATGAAGTTATCGGCACAATCAAGCAGGTTGGGAGTGATGTTTCAACTTTAACGCCCGGTCAGCGCGTGGGGCTCGGGTGGCACTCGGGATACTGTGAAAGTTGCCAAAGCTGTCATTCCGGTGACCACAATTTGTGTAGCCAGGCCGAAATGACTATCGGCGGTCATCACGGTGGTTTTGCTGAACAGGTACGTGCACAGGCGACCGCCGTAATTCCATTACCCGAGACATTAAATCCTGATTCGGCCGGTCCTCTGTTCTGTGGTGGCGTCACGGTATTTAATCCACTTGTGCAATTTGATATTAAACCAACGTCCAAAGTAGGTGTCATTGGTATAGGTGGTTTGGGCCATATGGCCTTGCAATTTCTTCATGCCTGGGGATGTGAAGTGACTGCATTTTCCTCCAGTGACAGCAAAAAGAAAGAGGCGCTTGAACTTGGGGCGCACCATGTGCTGGACAGCAGCAACGCCCAGGCGTTGGAAGACGCAGCAGGTCGGTTTGATCTGATTCTTTCCACTGTCAACGTAAAGCTGGACTGGAATGCCTACTTAAATACACTCGCTCCCAAAGGGCGACTACATTTTGTTGGTGCGACTCTTGAACCGCTGGATCTTGGTGTATTTAATTTAATTGGTGCACAGCGTTCTGTGTCAGGGTCGCCAGTAGGAAGCCCAGTGACAATTAAAAAGATGTTGGACTTTGCCGCCTTGCACAAGATAGAACCGGTGACTGAATATTTCAGCTTTGAACAAGTCAATGAAGCATTAGACCGTTTGCGTGAGGGCAAAGCGCATTATCGCATCGTGTTAAAACGCTAAGATTATAGTGTTTACGAAAACGCTGCTCTTTCTGGGGATGATTCTGGAATTTGAGCGTGCATCGTGAATCTGAAATTTTGCCTAGTAACGCATTTTGGCTAGCACCGTTATTCAGGTGCTAGTAGCAACAAAAAACCGAGGTGACTATGACATATGAAGCGGTGATTTTTGATTTTAATGGCGTTCTTTTATGGGATGCACCGCTTCATGAGAAAGCATGGCAGGTTGCTGCACACAAACTCAGAGGTTCAGAGCTTTCTGAAGATGAGTTTTTATATCACGTTCATGGTAGACCAAATGCACATATTTTAAGTTATATTCTTGGTCGTCAGGTGCAAGGGGAAGAGCTGTTAGGTTTAATTGATTTCAAGGAATCCATGTACCGTGATTTATGTATTGAAAGCCCTGAGGTCTTTGCCTTGTCTCCTGGCGCCGTTTCGTTATTTGATCAGCTGGCGCAACATCAAATTCCTTTCACTATCGCCACCGCGTCTGAAATAACCAACCTGAATTTTTTTATTAAAACGCTTGGGCTGGATGCGTGGTTCGACACCGATTTAATCATTTACGATGATGGCGTTATCGCGGGTAAGCCAGCACCCGATATGTATGCTTTAGCCGCACACAAGCTGGGATGCGAAGCAGAGCGTTGTATTGTCGTTGAAGATGCCGTGTCCGGTTTCAGATCGGCTCAAGCTGCTGGAATAGGTTATATAATTGGTCTTGGTCCATTAGCGCAACACAGTCGCATACAGGCATGTGAAGAAGTATCTTGCGTAATCGAAAGTCTGGAGCAGTTTCCAATAAATTTGCTGAGGCAAAAAGCGTAAACCGGCTTAGCTGAAACGCAGTGAATATCGCTGCGAGCCTTCATGTTATCTGAGGGTACCCATTCGCGATCACCGAATTTTTCGCACACGCCGTACATGTCGACGTTATATTTTTGCAGCGCGGAATCTTTATTAAAATGTTAAGTATTTCGCGTTTTGTGTCCAACTTATCGAAAGATTTTCCCGTCTAACGACTTAAGCTTTTCATCACGTCAAAGTTATCGCAATGTTCTTTTCTGCTCCGAATGCCATAACAATAATTGCTTCGGTGCAACAGTTGTATAAAAAATTGAACTAACAATAATCACGCATTAATAACAATAAAGAGTTTCTCTCAATTGTCGTTGTTCTGTCTTCCTGGCAGTAACTCAACACATCTTCTTTTCAGCTCTTTCATGGAGTTCATCTATGTGGAGTGCGTTTTGCTGGCATGCATTTGCCAGAATATTGTTGGTTTGTTTCACCCAATGAATCTCCAGTTTGAAATTGCTGGTAAACACTCAGTGGAGCAAAACATGAAAGTAATCATTCATTGTGCAAGACATATAATATCTAAACTTCGTTGGCCAAGGGATTCGGCTGTGAGCGCGTTAATATTTTCTTCCGCCTTTCTCTCTGGTTCGGTAGTTGCGCAAACACCCGAGCAAATCAGAAACTCTTATTCTGTTGGTGAGATCATCTGGCAAGATAATTTTAATTCCATTAACCAGGATAACTGGAATCTCGATGAAGGCGATGGATGTGCCGTTGGTTTGTGTGGCTGGGGAAATCAGGAGCTTCAGTGGTACTCACCTAATAATGTGGCTATTGAACAAATCCCCGGTGATGGCGGTAACAACGCATTGGTATTTAATATTCGCCGAGAAAACATTCAGAACAGTGCATTTACATCTGGCAAAGTAACTTCGGATAAAAAAGTCTCCTTTTTATATGGCATGGTAGAGACCCGTATTCGCGTTCCCGATATCAGTGAAGGCCTGTGGCCGGCGGCCTGGTTTTTGGGAACCACCACACAGTCATGGCCAGCCAAAGGCGAAATTGATTTAATGGAGATGGGGACCATCGAACCTGGTTTGGATACCAACCGTCATTCCGGCTCCAATATCATTTTTTATTCGGAAGATGCCTGTGTTGAAGGTAACCCGACTTGTGCAGCAAGCACAGCGTGGAATACTCCGCACAGTTATATTTCTCCCACCCCCATGAATGATCGTTTTATTACATATCGTATGTATTGGACCCCGGATCACATTGATTTCAGTGCGATAGATAACGGTGTTGAAACGTTCATGTATCAGGTGCCTTTTAGTATTCCTGAAAATGATCTGACTTTTCAGCAGCCGTTTTTTATGTTGCTGAATATGGCAGTTGGTGGAATATTTTCGGGCATTACTGATCCGAACCAAATCTCTGCAGATTTGCCTTCCAAGATGTATATCGACTACGTTCGTCACTATCGCTTGAACGGTCATGGGCAAGTGATCTATGGTAATGTTCTGGCGCCAGAATCCGGCACATTTGGTGTGTATACGGACGATACCCCTACGACCAATAAGCTCGCTATTGGTGATGATGCATTTTTATATATTTGGGACCCTAATTCGGTACCCGGCAACATAGGTGCGTTTGAAGGCAGTAATGTTATTGCCAACAATGTGAATGTCGCAGGTGGCTGGTTCGGCGGCGGAATTCTTTCCCGTCAGCCGCGTGATATGAGTAACTTTGAAAATGGGGTGTTGAAATTCCGTATTAATGTCCCGGCTAACGTTTCGTTCAATATTGGGATTACCGATACTTATACCAACCAGAACTTTGTTTCCTTTCCTGCGAACACGCCTAAATATGGATTACAACGTACAGGTGGATGGGAGCAGGCCACAATTCCTGTAGCGGATTTGCGTGGCAATTTAGTTGCCTTGCAGTCTTTGGGTTATGTGTTTGCCTGGACGAATGGTGACGGAAACAGCGGAACTTTTAATTACGCGATTGATGACATTGTGTGGGAAGGCGGCGGGCAACCTGTCGATTCAGACGGCGACGGTGTTGTAGATTCTGCTGACCAGTGTCCCGGCACTCCGCCCGGCACCAGTGTTGATAATGTTGGCTGTCCGACGGTGACCAATACGGACAGCGACGGCGATGGCATTCCTGATAGTGAAGACGCCTGTCCAACGGAATTTGGTTCGCTGCCAAACGGCTGTCCAGACAATGGTTCGGGGGAAATTTCAGTGACAGCAACGGCCAGCTCCGCCTTGCAAGCTGCGTCCAATGCTGTGGATGGAAATGCGGGAACGCGTTGGGAGACGGAGCATGGCGTTGACCCTGGCTGGTTGATGCTGGATTTGGGACAGGCTTATTCCTTAAGCAATATAGAAATAGATTGGGAAGCTGCTAACGCGGCAAATTATGAAATCCAGGGATCTAATGATGGTGTTAACTGGAGCACGCTCGCCACTCGTACAGGTGGGGCTTTTGGTAATCGCACCGATACTATTAATATTGCGGGTAACTATCGTTATGTTCGCATTTACTGTACTCAGCGAAGTGTCAATAACGCGTGGGGCTATTCAATTTTTGAAGTGCGTGTTAAAGGCAATACTATCTCTGATAGTGACGGAGACGGTGTTCAAGATACTGTAGACCAATGTCCTAACACTCCACCGGGTACGCCAGTAAATGCAAACGGCTGCGCTATTGTCTCTGGCGTTCTCACTGCTACAGCCACTGCCAGCTCAAACCTGCAGCCGGCAGCTAATGCGGTTGATGGCAATCCGAATACCCGTTGGGAGTCCAGCTTTGCTGTTGATCCCAGCTGGATCACCTTGGATTTTGCAGCAGTTTATTCCCTCAGCGAGATTGTTATTGACTGGGAAGCAGCAAATGCGGCCTCTTATGAAATTCAAGGGTCGAACGACAATACAAACTGGACAACAATCAGTACACAAACCGGTGGGAGTTTTGGCAATCGAACCGATACCATTAGTCTACAAGGCAACTATCGCTATTTACGTGTTTATGGAACGACGCGTAGCGATGGTAACCAATGGGGTTATTCCATTTGGGAAGTGAAAGTGAGTGGAAGCGCTAATTGATAGTTGATTAGCGAATTGATAGGTAAGTAATAGTAAATGCTAAAAAGCGAGATTCGCCGTAGAGTTAAAGCTTATTCTCGGCGAATCTTTTTTAAAGCGCTAACGGCGATATGGCGATATGGCTAAAGCTGAATGGAAAAGGGTAAATATTTTACTCCTCTCAAATAAGGTGAGAGAATGCTTCTTCTTTTAAACTTCGAATAATATAGGCGATGTTTTTCCCATCGAACTTTTCAAAGTGACCTCTGAAAATATCTAACAAGGCTTCAACATTTCTGTCCACTGTTGCAACACTCACGCCCATGAGTTTTGCGCACTCCTTGCGAGAGCACAAGTTTCCAAGGTGATAGAGCGTCTGGTATTGCCTTTCGGTTAAATAGTCTTTCATTTTCTTACTCTTACCATCCAGCAAATCAAAAGTGGGAATATACCAGCTGCTCTGATTCCCGTGTGCTGCATGACCAAACTGATGCAATAAATCGATTTGCCTGGGAGTAAATATACCTTCGTCATTCCTTTTGCGCAGGCAGACCACCCAAATAACATCAGGCTCTAATTTTAAACACAGATATCCCAGCCCTTTGATATTGGAATTTTTCGCAAGCTTTTTAAAAAGCTTATTCCATATATCCGGGTTTTTCTCATAATTTACCTGCTCGAGAAGTTCTTCTCCATCGGCAAAGTCGACAGAATAATTAGAGTGCGCATAGCGCTTCAAAATGCCACCAGCAATAGGATTACCGTCCCCTTTAATGTAGCGATACCAAAGAGGTTTAAGCGCAAGGTTTTCCATGTGACTCAAATTGATATGAGCGGGCTCGCCAATAATACCAGGCGTTTTGCCAGAAATACCGCCGTAGCGAATTACCGAACAGGGGCCACGTAATTCACACAACTCTGAAAGCTCTTTCATGATAGCGCGATAGACCAGGGGGCGATTGAGTGAATGTTGCCCCATCTGTGCAAGTAGTCGTCCAAATTTTCTTTGGTAATTGGTATTGATTAAAACGTGCACGTTTACTGATTTCCATTGGTGTTTCACACCAATATTAACCGAATTTAATTCGCTTTATCATCTCTTCGAATATTAATAATCACTCAACTAACACAATTAATGATAACGGTAGGGAGCTATTGTGAATAACGTCTTTAAATATTTTATTCTCTATGTGCTTGGAGTTTTTTCTCTTGGTGCATCGGCACAGACTATGTTTATAAAACATGGCAATTTGAATATTCCTATCTCAAATCAATCTGTTCCGACGGGCCCGAATATATGTAGTCATCTGCACGCGACCAAGCGCAATATAATCTACATGGATGACCTGGGGTCATATCCGGTTATGGATAACCGAGCCAATGGTGGCGATGATCCAAATGGCTTACAGGATCTGGCCATCGTACTTGGCTTTAATGCTTTATATAGCAATCAGATAAAATTGCTTGGGGTTGGTACAACAAACAGACGTTCAGATGCTCCTGCAATTGCGCGTCGAATTGTGTCGGCTGCTCAACAGTCCGTTCCCGTATGGTCTGAATCTGAAATTGTTGCGAAGATAAAAGCGTATGCACGTTGTCCTGCTTCTGCAAACAATAAACTAGGTATTGCGGTGGGAGGCGAGTGGAATAAAGTTGCTAAAGCTATTGCTGAAGCGGAGGCAGAGTCTCAGAGTAACAGTAATAAAATATCGATTAAAAACAGAATAGAAGTTGTAGGTTTGGGAGCGTCTAATCGTCGTGACCTGAGCACGCCTGCATGTAACCCTAGAAACCTATCTTATTATGACGGTAATCCCTGGAAAGCATGGAACGACGTTCGAACAGCAATAGGTAGTAGCGCTTACACCTTTGATGAAAGAACCAATCCTGTTTGCCGAGGAACCACCTCAACGGTGGAAACCTTTCGTGGTGCATATAAATTCGCAGAGAACAATGCAACAAGAAACGAATACAATGCTTTCTACAATAATCATTTCAAACGAGTATTACGCGGTGTTAGAGATGGGAGGGATGTAGAAATCACCGAAAACAATGGTGATTACGACCTGGCACTACTCTCTCACAATAAAGATAGTGGTAAAGCTCTCTTAAGATTTGCTGACTACCTGGCAGTGGCGAAATTTATTTGGCCCAACACCTCATCTGCAACATTACAAAATCCAGACTTTATCCATCCTAAAATCAAAAGTGCTTTAGGGAAGCTTCGGTAAATATTATCCCTCAATGCGCACACTACTTTAATAATCACATCCTTACATTTATGGAGATTAAAAATGAAGTTAAATAAAAAAAATATCGCACTAGTAGCTTTCTCTCTTGTTATTAGCAATGTTACTTTTGCTGCAGGCTGGAGTAGCACGGCTAAAGTAGATAGAGTGTATAACCGTGCTGAAGGGCATGTCTACGTAGATTTTTCTGGGAATGGCTCTAATCCAGATTTTTGTGGGAAAACCGGATTCTATATTTTAGATAAAAATAATCCTTCATTTGATAATATTTATTCCGCAATTCTTGCGGCAAAATACTCGAACCGAAGTATTTCATTTTACTTAAATGGATGCACGGCAGACTATCCGAAAATTCTGCACTCCATGAATTACTAATCAGAGTGTTCTATCTCGTCACAGGAGTGAAATTGCGAGACCGATTGAGCATTGAATGCCATCCCATAGTTTTGGGTTAACCTTAAGAGCCTGAATCCAAGTGGTTGTAATGGTTGTGTGAACGCGCACAATAGCTACAAGGATCTCAGGCTTTGTTCCGTTCTAATACTTCTTAACTAAAAAAATCAAGCCACTTCTCGAGACATTGAATTAACGTTTGAAAATCCCTGCTTGGCGGCATATTGATTCTTGTGGCATACGCGGATTGCATACGATAATGTGATAGATTACATTTTGACTTTTTAAACAGCTAAAGCATTTTCAAGCTGTCAATGTGTTAAACACCATCACAACGAAAATACTTAGCGCTTTGAAAAATCCAAGCTTAAAAATCAAAAGATATTGCTAATAAATTGTCGGCTATGAGCTTTAATATTTGTAGGATGACAAGTTGTTCGATATTTCTATCCTGTGTTGTAATAGCACGACATTAAATCAAATGCTAACCTTCTTCTTGAGGTGTCGGTATCATTGAGGAATCGAGTAGATGTCATTCAAAGATGATGGATTTGAAATCTTAGACGGGCTCATATCACTGAATGAAATCGAAGTGATTAAATCTGAGCTGTCAGGGTTGGAATGTTTGGGTGGAGGTCTCAGAAATGCAGAGAAGCGGTTGCCTTCTGTTGCGAAGCTTGTAGAAAGTAAGTTCTTTGTGGATCTCGCTTCAGAATACTTGCCAGCAAAAGCACGAATTGTTCGTTCCATTCTGTTCATAAAGTCAATTGAGAACAATTGGTTTGTGGCATGGCATCAAGACAAAACAGTAGCGGTTTCTGTAAAAATGGACAAACCTGGATGGGGTCCCTGGAGTACAAAGGATGGTGTTTTACATGTACAGCCCCCAATTGCAGTCTTGGAACAAATGATCACTTTCAGAATTCATTTGGATGATTCAACAGAGGATAATGGGTGTCTCAAAGTAGTCCCGAATAGTCATAGAGGGGGTATTATGCCGCAGGACAAAATTCAAGATTATACAAAAATACACCGCGCTGTAAGCTGCGTAGCTCCCGCCGGTTCTGTTTTGGTTATGCGTCCCCATATTTTACATTCGTCAAGTAAAGCGATATCTCATCAGCCACGCAGAGTATTACACGTTGAGTACAGTAGTTATCAATTACCACATGGTGTTAAATGGGCTTAAATCACGTGCTGATTATAGTCTTATTTGTATTTTAAAGTACTTATAGTTCATCGTATGGTAGTTTTAGATGGTGAAACTGATACGCTATTCAAAAAATATGAGAGGAATTGAAATATCAAAATAGAAAAGGAAATTGAGAGAATTGTTCGTGTAGATCACGCTGGCGAGTTTGGTGCGATTAATATCTACAAATCGCAGCTATTTGTATCCAAGATTCTTTACAAAGATATTGTACCTGAACTTGACGAAATGCTAGCCCATGAAAAGAAGCATTTTAAAACATTCGACAATCTTTTAAAGACGCGTTCAATACGCTCTTGCTACGCGTTGTGGATTTGGGCTTTTGGCGGCTTTGTTTTGGGACTGTTCACTGCATTAATGGGACGTAATGCTATATGGGTTTGCACTAATGCTATCGAAACAACTGTTTTACATCATTTAGAGTGGCAGTTAACTTTTCTTGGTGAGCATGATAGAGAAGCCTATGATGCTGTATATAGTATAAAAGCAGATGAAGAAAGTCATCAGAGTATGGGGGAATTAAGAGGTAGAGCTACTTTTATCTATAAACCAATTTTTATTGTCGTTACAGGTTCAACCAAAGTGGCAATTTGGTTGTCTACCAAACTTTAACTTGTAAGAGCCTATTGTACTGAGTCACTTTGTAGTGTATTGGAACAAATGCTATCTGTGAAACTGCTATACATTATGTAGATGTTTTATGTCTGTGTGAGACAGGGCATGAATATTGGTTGTGACCTTAAGCGCGGTCATAACTTTTAGCTGCTCTGCTACCGTGCCTCGTACTTTACAGCAATGCGTCTCTCTTTGTTTAAATGTAAATGTAAATGTGAATGTGGATGTGAATGTGGATGTGAATGTGGATGTGAATGTGGATGTGAATGTGAATGTGGATGTGGATGCAAAAGTCGTTAGTGATTTGGCAAAATGCTTAGCTTAATGAGACAGACAGGCGGAAAGAAGGTTTTTTTACCAATTGTAGTGTGCTATTTTTTAATTGGCCTGTTTGTCGCAGTTTGGTCTGGAGTTAATGGGGCAAATACTGAGTTTGTTTTAGGCTCAATATTTTTTTGGCCTTTCACTTTGATTTTTTTGTTGGGATATTCTCCTCACTGATAAAGTTGACGAAATGTTCATGTTCAATGCTCTCAGGTCTGTCATTTAGAGCGCTAGCACAAAGTATATATGGGAGTATAATGAAGGAATTACCACTAGCATCTATCGTTTTGGCCTTGGTTACGATGTTCTGCTCAATGGCAGTAGCTTTTATAATTTCAGGCTCAATCATTGGTAACGTGACCATGATTGATTTAGATGTATATGGAGGGGTTACCGTAAGCCGTCTATCGAATTGGGAGGTTTGGAGACTGTTTACCTGTCAGCTTGTTCACGCAAAACAATACCATATGTTTTACAACGTGCTATCGATTGTAGTTTTGGGCTTGTTTATGGAGCGACGTATTGGTTGGACTCTATTTCTCTTGGTTTGGTTTGTCGCAGGTGCTTCGGGGACATTGTATAGCACGTTATTTGTTTCAGCACCGTGGGATACGGGAACTGGAGCCTCTCAAGGGGTGTTGGGGTTAGCTGGTTTCGGGATTGTTTTGACTGTGCTAACACAAAATAATCGTGGTTTGGTTTATGCGTTATTATTTGCGTTGATCCCGGCTTTTTTGTTAGACCTTATCTTCGCACATTACCCTAAGCCTGGACATGTACTTGGGCTTACGCTAGGGATGGTAATGGGCGTATTCAGTGTAGGAAAGTTAAAAGTTACCACTTCCAATTAAAATGGCACTCCCTATTCGTAAGGTTTAATGCCGGGTTTAGAGAAATATTTTGCGTTAAAGGGTTTATGGCTTTATGGATAAACAAATGGAGCTATTCAAGTGATTTGTAAACGATAATCAACGATGTAGATAATTAATGTAGAAAGAATGGACTATGGCAGACTTGTTAATTTGGTTGACGCTTGAAGTTGTGTTCGGGTTTTTATTTTATATCACAGGTGCTGCAGTGCTTCGAGTGGTAACCTTTGGTAAGAGCAAGGTTGAGTTTTACTCGTTTAGCGTCTATAGAGATATCAAACAGTCGAAAAGCCTTAATTTTTCGCGAGTGCAATTGGTCGGTATGCTCTTCTATATTGTGCTTCTCTTATTGCTGTTTACGATTCGTTAGAGGTCGTAAGCGGGTAAAGCTTTCGCAAGGCTCTTGAGCTAACTGGTTCTGGAAACAGGATGTCTGCTACATCGCTGGTTAGCGATAAGTGCCCAATAAAAACCTGCAGATATTGCAGATATTCAGGCGCAGCGCCAAAATACTATCTTTGGCCTGGCTAGGCTTTACTACTGATGTCACTCAGTTTTGCTGCGAGTACCAGTAATCTTGCATTTCTACCACCTGTTTCCCGCCTAGTTTGCTTTTGCTAATGTACCGATAATCCACAGTAGTTTTTTCAAACTGTGCCCATATATCGAAAACTCTTGTTCTATTTTGTGGTCGAACATCGCAGTTTTCTGTCCTTCTATTTTAAGGTGGTATTTTGTCTTTGCTTGCCGATATCCCATTTTCGTTATTAGATTTGGTGTCTGTCCCAGAGGGGAGTGATGCTGGTAAAACATTAAAGCACACCATGCAATATGCTCGTGCGGCAGATACGCTTGGCTACACGCGTTTCTGGATGGCGGAACATCATAATATGGAAGGTGTTGCCAGTTCGGCTACCGCTGTACTGATTGGGCATATCGCCGGGGGTACTGAGAATATTCGTGTCGGTGCTGGCGGAATAATGCTGCCCAACCATCCGCCTTTAGTGGTTGCTGAGCAATTCGGCACCTTGGCAAGTTTGTATCCCGGGCGAATTGATCTGGGACTCGGTCGAGCGCCTGGCACAGATCCTGTCACAGCACGCGCGCTGCGACGCGATCAGCAAGCGGCTGAAGATTTTGCCACGGAAGTGAGTATTCTTGGAAAATTATTCGAACCGGCTGCACCCGGGCAGCGGTTGCAGGCGGTGCCCGGCTGTGGCTTGGAGGTTCCAATCTGGATTTTGGGCTCAAGCCTCTATAGTGCAGAGCTTGCCGCTGCAAAAGGTTTGCCGTACGCGTTCGCCGGACATTTTGCTCCACGCATGATGCGCGCGGCGGCGGCATTGTATCGACGGCAGTTTCGCCCATCTGCAACCTTGACTAATCCACATTTTATGTTGGGACTTCCCTTAGTGATTGCGCAAACAGAAGCGCGAGCTCAAAAACTTATGACAACGCCTCAACAGCGCGTGCTCGCTTTGCTGCGTGGACAACCGTTATGGTTACGTCCGCCGGTTGAAAGTATGGCTGGGCGCTGGTCAATTGATGAAGAGGCTGGTGTGAATGAATTTTTGTCGTTGGCAGCAATGGGAGCGCCAGAGCAAGTGCAGCGACACCTTGAGCAATTGGCAGAAGAGTGTGAAGTGGACGAGTTTATTTTTACCAACGATGTTTATGATCCTGCTGACCGCATCGAGGCTTTGCATTTACTTATGTCCATTCGTGAGTAGATGACCCGCTTTCGAAAGTATTTTTTCTTGAAAAGCGCCGGCGCGAAAAGTTCGCACCGGCGCTTTTTATTGTCTCGATTTTAAGAGCAATAGGGGTAGGAATAACACAGCACGGTAATATTACAGCTGGCAGTATCGGTGCCACCGCGGTCATCGGTGACGGTTAGTGTTGCTGTATAGTGCATTGTGCCATAAGAAACGCCTGAGAACGCTTGATTCACAATGGCACCGTTTCTAGGGCCAGCACCATTACTGAAAGTCCAGTGGTAATTAACAATTGAACCATCCGAATCGCTGCTGTTTGAGCCATCCAGGGTGGAATGCACAGTGCCTTGTCCATAGTCAGGTGTGGCACGACATTGTGCGGTGGGAGGGACGTTCGGTGGCGTTTCCCACTCACCCTCTACCAGGACTTCATTAATGCGAACATACTGGGGTTGATTGCTTGGCCCGGATGTGGCGAGAATACGTAAAGCCTGTGTATTGACTTCTAAAAAGCGGACTTCTCTACGTAATTGTGTATTGGAGTTTACCGTTGCAATGGTTCTCCAATTCGAACCTTCAAGTGTTTGTACTTGGAAGTTCTGGATAGGGTACCCTTGGCTTGTGATGACTTCAATTTTACTGGCCCGAATGGGCTGCGCCCAGCTCAATCTCACCCATTGCGGTAAAGTGGTACTGTTGTTTGTCCAGCTGTATTGTCCACCCACTCGGGAGTCTAGATTTTTGTCATTAATGCGACTGGCACTGTAGCAATTCAAAGCATTTGAGGCAGAAGTGCAATAGGTGGAGGAGGCGCTTACTGAGGCATGTGGAGCCATATTGTTACGCATGAGTTTCAAACGGCTTTTCAAATGTGACAGTGCGTAAGTTACGTTGGTATAACTTCTCGCAATCCCGTTATGCCCTCCAGCGTTAGAGCTCACTGGAAACCATTGCTGTCGATACCAGCCGAGATCTGTATTTTCTTCCGTAGCAGATTCATGAGTCAGTGATCGAGTAAAGCGTGCTGGGAAACCAATATTTCCTCCATTGACCAGATTATAGATAGATAAGTTTACCTTGTTCGGATACTGGTTGATGATATTGGTTTTCCAAGACCAATTCCCCTTATCCTCAACCAAATTGCTATCGCGAGGATAATCCACGGTTGGGTTGTTAATATAGTCATTGTAAGTGCCTAATTCACCTTCAGTGCTACGTGCTACCGGGTCAAACGTATGGACAATAACAGGGACGTTCGGCATTTCCTGTTGGAATTTTTGCGCGAGTCTCAATACCAGTGCGCCGCCACGACTGTGACCAGCTAAATAGACAGACTCTAGTGTATTTAGTTGAACTTTACTTTTTAGCCAGTCGAAATATGCGTTAACAATATCGCGCTTATTATCCTGCGAAAACCCCCAATTGAATCGTGCATCGAAGGCAAGTGCAATAAATGTATCTGATTCGTCATATACGTCTTCGCTCAGCAAGCGGTAGGCAATGGAATTGGGGTCGATGCTGAACCATTCTGTTGCCTCATCATCAGAATAAGGTGACCAGTCTGGTTGTCCGGTAAGAAGGTTATCGTTCCCGGTATCCCATCTTTGGCCGGAAGCGATAAGTACCAGATTGCGAGTATCCGCTTTGGCAGGTTCATTGTAGCGTCCGATGTATGTCCGTTTTTGTGCTTGATCTGGTACACCATTGTCTTCCCACCAGTGATACTCTTCCATAAGTTTGTCATTACATATGGGCCAGGCTGTACGGCAATATGCAATTTTTTCAACTAAAACGTCTGTGGTCTGTGCCATCGTTGTGACGCTGGTTAATGTGACGATGATTGCCAGAATAAAAGAATTAAACTTTGTAAACATAGATCCTCCTGATTTATAACACATTAAAAATTTGTAGCTTTACTCTCTGGTGAAAACAGTAGAGTTGAAAACTCCTATGCCTTAGCTGTCCGCTATCTGTGATGATGCTAATTATTAGGTGCATGTAGACGTATCAACACGAATATCATAGCGAGCTTGTTGAGTGAGGCGATAAAGCGTGTTTTATGCTGTTGAATAAAAGGTTTGTAAATAACAGACGTGTGCGGCCAGTGTTGTTGAATCTGGCGCTTTTAAATATGACGTGTCTGTCTTAGCTCTTATAGTAAAAGCTCCTGCAGAAAAAGCCCTAGATGAAAAAAACGCAGTTCTACGGTATTGCCAGTTGCGAATTAATATATGAAAAGGTGAATGCTTAGAATGAAGCAAACCCGAATGCTTATTTGGTTTGGAATAAGTCTGGCAATGAATTTGCGTCAAGAGTGAAAGTGAGGCGTGTAAATATTTCAACAATCCCTGTTTCAATACTCTCTGTAATGTATTTTGAAAAAAAATTTCAAAAAAAACCTGCGATTTTTCCTTTCGCTGTAACAATGCATGCTCCTTGTTTTCGTCCTGCATAATGGGGGCGTAATTTACCTGAATCCAAAACGATTTACTATCATCAGTTTGTTATAAAGTGTCTTTTTTTATTCTCTCTTTCCCGAATATGAAATAAACACCTAGCGTAATTCTGTAAAGTTGATGACAAAATAAAGTTTTGAAAAGAACAGGTCGAAACAGGAAACTCTTTAAGAGAGGAAGCTAACGAAAAGCAACTCAAAATTGAGTAAAAACTGGAAGTTGTAAAAATTCGATAAAGGTAGATAAAGGTAGATAAAGTTAGAAACAGCACAGTGAATAGTATGAGTTAAAAGAAATCCGTAAATCCAAACTGGGGGCACCCAAGGTACCCCCTGATTTTTCTTGCGTCGCTAATTTTTGTTCTGCCTTATTACTGCTGGTGTGTGCGTGTCGTAGTTCGGCCGTTTTCTTCGATGCTTGCTCGAATATTTATGCGAACATCATCATTGGCATTAATATTAAGACCTGCTCTCACACAGTCGAACTCATGGAGCGTATCTTTTATAATGACGCGTTGACCAGTTGTCTGGTTTATACAGACGGTGCGATAGGCCATTGCGCCTGTAAGTTCACCCGCCAGCTTGGGGGCTTGTGGCTCTTGAGTCAGGTCTCCGACTTGATAAATCGCAAACTCCTCATTACTGATGACAGCAAGTAAAGCGCCAGCTTGCAAATCAGCAAAATCTTTCGGGTCTCCATTGACCTCAAAACTGTCTGACTGTGTCATCAATGTGTTGTCCCACACTTTGACTTCATCCGCTGAATTGTTGGTGTATGTGGAATGTCCATCGAGAGAATGGTGCACAGCGCGTGGATACGCTCCCGTGTTGAATTCTCCCAACCAGCTTAAGGTATCGATATCTAATTTGGCAATGGTATACCCTGGGCCATTACCGCCACCGACTGCATAACTGACAAAGTCGCCAGCAATGGGATCGACAGAAATTGCCTGGCCATTGCCACCAAGATCGCCGTGAGCGTTTTTAATCAACAGGTTTGGTGAGTCGGACGTAATATCAAATACAGCGAGCGTACCGGGGCTTACCCCACGGTTCGCAAAAATCAATCGGCTGTTATCGGGAGTGAGCTCAATGGCTCCTCGTTGATAGGTCAAAACGCCTTCGGAAAACATTCCAAAGAAAGTATATGTGGATTTCTCTATTCGCATAATGCCGGAGCCATTTCCGTAAGTGGTCACAAAAATATCGTAGTCGCTTACTTCAATTTCATACCCTGGTTGCGGCAACGCTATGGGGTCTAGTAGTGCGTTATTCGTCAGGTCAATCACAATAACCTGATTAATCCCTTCCACGGTAACGTAGGCACGCTGTTGCTGTTCATCGAGTGCGATATCCTGCGGCTGTCCAGGTAATGCAATACTGGCGACCTCTTCCAGCGTTGTACTGTCCACGATAAGAAGACGCTGATGTTTTTGATCGGGAATATAAACGTAGTGCCCGGCAGCATCTGCGGTTACCTGTACGCCTGTAGCATCCAGATAGAAAACCTTCTCAATTTCTGCTGCAGCGGGCAGTGACAGACTGGAAAGCGTGATACCGGCTATTAAGGTCAAAGAAGCGATTCGTTTTAAGGCTGGGGATTGGCAAAATACCTTCATGTTCATTACCTCGATGTATTACTGAAAGCGAAGAAACCCGAGGCTGTTTCAGGGGAAAAACAGCCTCGGTAAAGTGCAGGCTGCCGGGGTGTTTGCCAGAGACATCGATTCAGGGCGTTGATCGATTTCACTTGCTCGGTCAGCTTGCTTGAGGAGTATTATTCATGAGAAGCGTCTCAAATCTTGAGACGCTAAATAGAAAAAGTGAGTTTTTTCCTGTGAATCTGATAAGGAAGTAGATCTATGAGCGTACTGCTGAGAAGTGTGGCGGCTTAAATCACTTTGAGAAAATCACTAAAAGGGCCGGTGATTTCGTAGGTGATTCCAAATCCAGACCCACTGCCAAATAGTTCACTGCCGCGTTGCGAACTAAAATACAGGCGATTGCCGTCTGGACTGAAGGCTGGCCCAGTAATTTCTGACCCGTCTTGACCAACTACTTGCAGCAATGGCGCAAGGTTTCCTTGTGCATCGATGACCACTATCTGCATGTCACCTCCATCTTCGGCTACAAGAACGTCACCACCGGGAGACACGGTTACGTTGTCGACACCAGTCAGTATTGGTGTGGGAGAGGTCGATGCATCATACATTACATCTAAATGGTTTAAATTGGTGTCCAGCCGCCACACTCTGTTATCCCCCTTGGTTGTGAAATAAATTAAACCATCGGCATACCAGATTCCTTCACCACCGTTGAAGTTTGTGCTTTCTGGTACCTGCTTGCGGGTGGGCGTTTGGAAAATATTGGGCCTCGGATTTGGCACCTCAATCCAGGTAACATAGCCTTGCATGTCCACTGATGCTACTTGTAATACGCCGGCTTCAAGATTCAAGCTTCCATTTTCATTCAGGCCATCCGGAGTGAATTTATACAGGCGTCCATCGCTTTCATCTTCGGTTAAATAAAGTTCGCCAAACAGGCTGTCTACAGCAACGGCTTCATGCTTGAAGAGGCCGAGTGCAGGACGCGCAATGGCGGCTTTTTTTCCGTAAGGGTCGCACTCAAACACTCGCCCAAAATCCACTTCTTCGCAGGACAGCCAGCTGCCCCATGGTGTAGGCCCCCCAGCACAATTAAGATTTGTGTCACCTAAAATACGATAGGCGTCTTCAATAACTCCTTCCGCATTAAAGCGCACAGCGGAAGCACCGCCGCCTAAGAAATTTACTGTCTCGGAATTGGAAACGTAAATCCAGCCACCATCGTCGGTCGCAAAAGTTGCACCACCATCGGGGTAAGTATGCCAGCGATAATTTGTTCTGCGCCACCAATGATCTTTTCTCAAGCGCTGGCCTGCAGCGGCAATTAAACGGGAGCTAAAGCCGACCGGCAAACGAATGCCAAGAGCATCGGGCGCTTGTAGCGGGCTCAAAGCGGAAATATCGGCGTGCAATGGACGACTCATTGAGAGGAGGCTTGGGCCAATGGCCATTGCTGCCAGGCCACTCATGCTGGTTTGTAAAAATTTGCGTCGTGAAAAACCGGAGGCATTATTTTTAATCATTGTTATTCACCTGCTTGGGGTTTAATTTTACGTTATGTGCATTACTACAATAGTGAGTTAATGTTTAAGTTACATTTAATTTTAATGACAATGTTGTGTTACAGTTCAACTTAACGAAAAATCGTCTGCAAAAATAAATGGCAAAAAATGACGTGAGTAAGAAAGCATGCAGGAAGGCTGTAAGAAGGTCGAAAGAAGGTCGCAAGAAGATCGAAAGAAGCTTTAATCCGTCATGCGAACAAAAAGTAGTTTGAAAAACAATGTGAATAAAAAAGGGGGACTAACTTATGATGAATAGCAACCGTGGGCGAATCGGAGCTCATGTCAAGTAAAATCCCAGGCTGAAACTTACAGAAAGTCAGGGGTTACTACATTTGCTCCGCTTGTTAAAGGTTAACTAATAAAACAGCAGAGATTAAATGTATGAATTCAAGTTCAAATTTAAATGCAAATGCAAATGCAATTAAGAGCACGGTGATATTAACAGGCGTATTATACAAGAACGCGCATTTGAAACCGGAGTTTAACGATTGTGCCGTGCGTGCAAGTTTAAATGCGGAGAAATACGGCGGAAAAGTGGTGCAGAAATATCAGATTAAGGAAAATCTTGGTAGCGGCGGTAAGATGGATTTTATTCTGATTGTTGAATACCCTTCACAGGAACAGATGTTGGCCGCCCACGCTAATGCGGAGTATCAGTCAATACAATTGCTTCGAGCTGAAGTGTTTCGTGAATTTAACGTGTACCTCACACATTGACGTTACTTGTTCTCAGTAAAACCTGATAGAGCCTCACAAAAAAAGTTTTGAGGTGGAATGTGAGTGCTGTAACACAGCACTCACATTGTTACTCCTGACTAGACGGGCTGTATGCATTTGACTGTCTCGTACGCATGCATTCCAATTCAAGCAAAATTTAAAAGTTTAAGCGCAGGCCGACAGAAGCGGTGCGCTCAATATCTGGGATGCCTCCTTCGGCAGAGGCCGGTGAAGGAAAATAATTTTTCCTGTCCATTACATTTAATAGATTGAAGAAAACATCAACGTGATTCTGACGGCCCTTCCAAATTAACGAAAAATCACTGCGCCAGTAATTCTTGAGCGATTGTGGCATTGGTACAATGTCGGTTATGGGGCCGTCGTACGCATCCAGATGAACTCTATTGTGAAGATATAACTGCATCCGTTTATTTAAGGTGGAAACACCGATACCTGCATTAAAAATATATTTGGGAAAAGCTACATAATCGCTATCGCTGATTGTGTCCGAGCTGGTGACATAAGACCCGCTAAAATCAAATCGTACAGGATCAGCAATCCAGTTGAAGGATATTTCCACACCCTCCGCTTTATTTTCACCGATGTTTAACCTGGCGAGTGGTGGCGGTGAATCTGGATTGGCTTCGAGTAAAACGGCGTCTTGCCAATGGCTTTTGAACAGGGTGATACTTGAACGGCAGTGATTGGCGTGATGAATAAACGCGAGCTCAAAAGTATCAACATTCTCTGCGGTGCCATCGGATGCTGTTGCTACGCTGCTGCCTTCAAGTTCAGCAGCTGTGGGAGGTCGATATGCATGGCCGTATAGTAGTTTGAAAGCGGATTTACGGGTCGGGTGGTAAATAATGCCGGCTCTCGGTGATACGTGATGTTTTGCATCGGAATAATCATCATAGCGCGCACCGTACAACAGGTCTAAGGTTTCATCTATGATGCGTGTTCGCGCTTGAAAGGTTGTGCTGTACAGTTGTCTTTTATGCCCATAGACCATTTCTCGTTCGCCATCACTTTGTGCGTCCACGACTTTCATGTACGCATATTCCAAGCCGGCCGCCCATTGCGTTCGCGAATTATCCTTGGGGCCTTTCAAATGGATAATGCTGCCCGTGTGTTGTTCGGAAAGCATAGCGTTAGGTAAATCGCTATTTGCCTTGCGAGTGAATTCATCTTCCCAAGCGTAATTTTTGATGCTTAGTGAAATGTCGTTGTCGAATTTGACCTTGACGGTTGCGCTAAGCATGCCCACTTCAGTATCAATTTCTCCTGTATCGTTGTCCTGCATGGTGTCCGAAAATAATCGACTCGCACCGGGAAAACCCGTTAAATCCTGTTCTCTTAAATAAATGCCAAATTGGGTTGAGACTTTCTCATGTTCGGGGGAGCGCAGTTTGATTACGCCCATATGAGCCTGATATTGATTCTCGCGCTGGCTTATCTGTGTGGTGTTGTCACTGTCGGTGTAGCGGTACTCAATATTTTGTTCGGGTTGTACGCTTAACGCGAAGCTGCTATCGAGTCGCCAGTCTTTAAAAACGGTTTGACTTACACGAATGGAATGCTGCTGAAACTGTCTCTCGCCAAGTTCAGTGTCGAAGGCTTTAAGGTCCTCGTTAGATTCAAACGTTGAGAATGAGACGACGCCGTGAAAAGCATCAGCGCCATAAAGTGTCGAGCCTGGCCCGCGGATAACTTCAATTTTATCCATTACACCTAACTGCAATGCATAGATGTCATGCAACCTCGAGCCTAGAATAAAACTGTTTATCGGGATGCCATCAATTTGCATTTGTATACCATTGTCTGATGCGGAACTGGTATAGCCGCGAATTGATAGCGCAGAATTCCCAAAAAAACTTGGTGCTAGCAGCATTGCAGGGAAGGTATTCAGAACATCGGGCACGGTCCTCGCACCGAGTCGCCTGGCATTTTGTCTGGTGAGAATATTTACAGTTGAACCGGCATCGAGTTCAGATTCATCATAAAAAGAGGCGACATCTACTACAACTTTTAATTCCAGCAATTGTTCAATGGAAAGCGACAGGTAATCTGTACTGGTGGTGTTCGATTCTGCGTGTACCGCGACAGAGAAAAGCGCAAAAGTCAGCACGTGAAGCGCTTGAGGAAATCGGTGCCTGCATGAGTTGAGAGTGTCCATATTCATTATTCCACGCTCTTAGGGCAGCAAAAAGTGTGTCAGCTCAGCCTTTTTGCGTTTACCAGATAAGTAGGTTGTCTTCGTATATCAAGTAAACTGTAAGAGTATACAAATATCCCAGATCCTCTAGAATTTACATGCCAATTTTATTCAAAAACGCAAAATTATTGTGAATAACGAAAAGCTGATCCGACTAATCGACGGGATACGCCGGCAAGGCAGCATACAAGGTGGGACATTTCAGAAAATATGGGAGAAGAGAAAGGAGTGGAAAAGCGTTAATGAAATACGGCGGCATGTGGCGGTTTTGCCGCATGGGAATTCCGGGTCAGCAAGAAGAGATGCTCGCGCATGCAATGCCGTGTAATTGCTGACCCAGGTGTGTAGCTTAGGTTTTTTTCTTGGTCAGCGAGTCCAGCAGGCCCATGGCAAAAGCAGAAGCAACAAAAGTCAGATGTATGATGACGTACCACATGAGTTTTTCATTATCGGTATTGGCCGCATTCATAAAAATCTTCAACAGATGAATCGATGAGATGGCTACAATGGACGCGGCAATTTTTGCCTTGAGTGAAGAGGAATCCATTGTGCCTAGCCAGGAAAGCTTTTCGTCGGCATCATCAACATTTAATTGTGAAACAAAGTTTTCGTACCCGCTTACCATTACCATAACGAGTAAGCCGCCCACCATGGCGATATCGATGAGGGAGAGTACCACTAGAATCATATCGGATTCTTTCATCTCAATAATATGAAAGATCATGTGCACCAGCTCCTGGAAGAACTTAACGGCCAAGGCGAAAACCGCCAGGCTTAGACCGAAGTAAATAGGAGCCAGAATCCAGCGTGAGCGATAAAGGGCGGTTTCGATAAACTTTTCCATAGTGTGTTTCTTGATCAGTTTGCAGTGTTTAATATTCAGCGAAGTTTGTGTGTTTGTCGTTAAAGCGGTTCATCTGTGGCGGACATTGTTGACCAATATTGGATGAAGCTTGTTTCTGCCTGAACAGGCGCTGACAACTATGACTTACACCTTTCGGAGCGAGATGTTACGTCAATTTATATGGAGGTGTCATCAGGAGGTTTGGTTGCTGAACTTAAAAATTGAGGGGGCGCAGTCGCCAGACAAGGTGGGGAGGTTTATTTTAGGCCGGACATCTTATTGAGTGGAATTCAACTAGCCTTTGGTATGTTGTTTTTCTCTTTCTCTTTCTCTTTCTCTTTCTCTTTCTCTTTCTCTTTCTCTTTCTTAGCGTGGAATTTATCTCGTTAAGTCAATTATCAATCTCCGATATGCCTTTCGCCTGTGGCGTGTATAAAGTGATTGGCTTAAATTGTTTTTTGGTACAATCTAAGTCAAATATATAATGGTTGAGGTCAAAGATAATGCGCAAAGTTTTAATCATCGTTCCGGATGGCGGCATGCTGTTTGAAGCGGCAGGCATTATGGATATTCTGGGACAGGCGAATCGTTTGGCGGTGTCTGGTAGTGAAGGGCCGTTGTATCGGGCCACAATTGCATGCTCTCAGCATGATCTGATGATTCGCGGGCACTCTGGCGTCAACCTTGTAGCTGACAGCCGGTTGAGTGACTTAAACCCTCGTCACAAGCGAGATACCGTGATTATTACGGGGCGAGGTGCAAATGAAGAGGAAGGGCGAGAAATTGCAGCGTGGGTACGTCAAGCAGCACCTTATTCACGTCGCGTGGTTTCCGTGTGTGGTGGAGCATTACTGCTGGCCTTAAGTGGATTGCTTGACGGACGTCGGGCAACGACCCACTGGCGATTACTCGATACCTTGCAAACGCGATTTCCCAAAGTCAAAGTCGAGCGTGGCCCGATATATATTCAGGATGAAGCTATTTGGACCTCCGCTGGTGTCAGTTCTGGATTTGATCTCACACTCGCGCTTGTAGAACAAGATTACGGCTTTAACTTGGCTCGCGAGGTTGCACAAGATCTGGTGATGTACCTGCGTCGACCGGGAGGGCAATCGCAGTTTAGCCGCTATCTTTTGACACAAGCTGGGAAGCCGGGCCCGATCCGAGACCTGCAGACATGGATACTGGAAAACCTCAGTGAAGACCTGTCGGTGGAAAAACTCGCAGCACAGGTGGCCATGAGCCCGAGAAACTTCACTCGTGTGTTTACGCGAGAAACCGGATCTCCTCCGGCCCGTTATGTTGAAGAGGCGAGACTGGACGCTGCACGACAGCGCCTGGAGCAAGGCGCAGAAGCTTTGGAAAAAATTGCGAGTATTACCGGATTTGGTAGCAGTTTGAATTTACGCCGAGTATTTCAGCGGAATCTGCAGCTCAGTCCAAGTGAATACCGCGAACGTTTTGGTGTGAATACCGTGGCTTAAATTGATCGCTTGATGTCGTATTGCCGAACGCCGCTCCAGGTTAAAGTGTTGCGAATTCAACACGTGGAAAGGGGGAAGAATATGTTGAGGATTGGCATCAATGGCTTCGGTAGAATTGGTCGAAACGTTGTACGCGCAGTGTTACAGCAGGCGGATATGCAAGTGGTTGCGATCAATGATTTGAGCGATAGTCAAACACTGGCACACCTGCTGAAATACGATTCGCTGCTCGGTGTGTTAGCGCAACCTGTTGAGGTAGAAGATCAGCACATTTGTATAAATGGGGAGCGCATTCGCGTGTTTTCAGAGCGGGACCCAGCAACGATTCCCTGGCATTCAGTGGATGTTGATATTGTCATAGAGGCGACAGGGTTTTTTACCGAAAAATCTCAGGCAGAATTACATATTACTCACGGAGGCGCGAAGCGTGTCATTATTTCCGCTCCAGGAAAAAATGAAGATATTACGCTGGTGATGGGCGTGAATCATTCACGCTATGACCCGGACCAACATCGCGTGATCAGTAATGGCAGTTGCACTACCAATTGCTTAGCGCCGGTTGCTCAGGTCTTACATCAGCAGTTTGGGATTGAGTACGGATTGCTAAACACCACGCACGCTTATACCAACAGTCAGTCCCTGCACGACGGGCCCGAAAAGGATCTGCGCGGTGCGCGAGCGGCTGCGCTTTCAATCGTTCCATATTCCAGTGGCGCCGCTAAAACAATTGGAAAAATTATTCCTCAATTAGATGGACGATTAAACGGTTACTCCCTGCGAGTGCCCGTGCCGGTTGTTTCCATTGTCGACTTGTCTGTCCAGCTAACGAAATCGGTGAGTGTAAAAGAGGTGAATGAGGCTTTGCTGGAAGCTTCTGCATCACCCGGTTTAAAAGGGATTTTGGGCTACAGTGATGAACCTCTCGTCTCCAGTGATTATCAAGGAGATTCGCGCTCGTCTATTGTTGATGGTCTGTCGACATTGGTGATGGGGGGAAAGCTGGTGAAAGTGTTGGCGTGGTATGACAACGAGTGGGGTTTTTCAAACAGGCTGGTGGATTTGGCTCGCTATATCCACTAAAAACTTTAGTGTCGGGCTTTTAATTCAGGGGCAAAAGTTTTGACGGCATTGATTCCAGGTAATGATGTCAGAGTATTTTGTCCCGTGGTTCTCACGATGGCGCTTCTGTGATGAGCGCTTACCCTGAAACAGGGTGCACTTGGATGAAGCATTAATACTTATCCATCATTTATCTGTGGATATATACTAATCAGCGAACATGAATGTATCAGCGTTAATTGTTTACATCTTCGGTTCTGATGATCTTTTATTTCCATTCTAATTTTAGGTTTATAGGAAGGTTTTTCTAAAAAAAGTCTCTTTCAATATTTTTTTAATCGGTTCAGGAGTTTACACAAACACTGAGATTTATTAAAAATACTGTTGAGATATTTGCAGTAATTCATTTTTTGCTGCATCGCAAATAATTTGCGGAGCATTTTTGAACTTACTTAACATTTTATTTCAGTGTCTATCGGTATAAATAATAACGAATTCGCCGAGGATTTTGTTTTCATAATACTCCTTATTCAATCATGCACCATCCTTTTTGCTAAATCTTGCCGCATACAATTTCAATTCGTTAGTAATTGCTGACGATAAATGTGTTTTAGTCAGCAAAACTTAATATGGGTAGATAGTGTCAAAAGAGCACGAAATAGCAATTCAAAACTCAATACCCCAATATTTAAATAAATCGTGGAGTTTACGATGATATTAAAGAAAGTAGCGCAACGCTTATTTACAGACAAAAGGCAGAAAGTAATTCGCCGATCGAGTCTTCTGCTCTCCTGTTCTGCCTTACTGGCAGCAGGCCCTTCCTTTGCCCAATTTGAAGTTGGTGAACTGCTTTGGGAAGATAATTTCAACAGCCTCAACCTCGACAAGTGGAACGTTGAAACCGGTGATGGTTGCCAGTATGGCGGCAACATGTGTGGTTGGGGAAATCAGGAATTACAATGGTATTCTGAAAACAACGTATCGATTGAAGATGTACCGGGTGAGCCGGGTAACAAAGCCGTGGTGTTTGAAGCGCGTTGGGAAAATACTGACGGTTACCAATTTACTTCCGGTAAGTTAACAACGCACGATAAAGTGTCGATTAAATACGGCATGATCGAATTTCGTATGCGCACGCCAAATCTGCAAACAGGTTTATGGCCTGCGGCGTGGATGCTGGGAACCAGTACGCTTACCTGGCCTTCATCCGGCGAGATCGATATTATGGAACAGGGCCACATGCAATCCTATCGTGATGCGTGGGTGAACTATGCTGATGACTACAGTGGTGCTGCACCGAGTGTGAATCATTTCACCGGCTCCAATCTTATTTTCTACCATCAGGATGCCTGTGTGGAAGGTAACCCGACCTGTGCAGCGATGACGGCTTATCAAGCGGATAACGGCTATGCTGCACCGACGTCCTTGGCCGATCGTTTTGTTACGTATCGTCTGTATTGGACCGAAGATGTTATGCGTTTTACGATCGTTGACAACGGTGTAGAGCACAGCATGTATCCCACCGATTTTTACGTGGACGAAAATACCAATGAATTTCGTCAACCGTTTTATCTGCTGATGAATCTCGCGGTTGGTGGCACTTTCACCGATGCGCTTTCGCCTTCTCAAGTTAACGTACCGCTACCTGCGAAAATGTATATCGACTATGTCAAAGTGTACAAACTTAATGGTCAGGGTGAAGTGGTCGTAGGAAATCCGGTCACACCAGAAGGCGGTACTTTCGGTGTGTATACCGATAATTCTGCCACTGATAATGCACTCGAGCAGGGTTTGAATGCAGAATTCTTTTTGTGGGACCCAAACAGCTCTGAAGGTAGCATCGCACCGTTTGAAGGGGACAATGCCATTTCTTTCAGTGTGGATTCTGCGAACGCCTGGTTTGGTGGCGGTATTCAAACCTTCCAGGCTCGGGATATGAGTTCATTTATAGATAATGGTGCTTTGAAGTTCCGTATTAAAATTCCGGGTGATGTTTCATTCCGCATTGGTGTTACTGATAATTACACCAACGAGAACTGGATCACTTTCCCTGCGGGTGAAACCAAATATGGCTTAGTGCGCAACGGCCAATGGGGCGAAGTAACAATTCCTGTATCTGATCTTCGTGGTGATTTAATTGCACTTCAATCCATGCAGTATATGTTTGCCATTTCAAGTGATGGTAATGCGCTTCCATCTCATGCATTCGAATATGCTGTTGATGATATTCTTTGGGTTGGCGGTGGTCCCGTTGCAACGCCTCCACCAACAACATCCAGCAGTTCTTCATCGAGTTCGTCAACGTCCAGCAGTTCTTCCAGCTCCAGTTCATCAAGTTCTTCCAGTTCGTCTGGTTCAAGCTCGGGTGGGGGCAGTCTGGATTATTTTGTGGAAGCAGAAAACTTCATTTCCATGGCGGGCGTTCAAACCGAAGCCACAAGTGATCCTGAAGGTGGCAATCTGAATGTCGGCTATGTAGATGCGGGCGATTGGATGGCATATGACGGTTTAAATGTTGCAGTTTCCGGTAACTACACCGTGGAATACCGAGTGGCTACGCAAAATTCCAATACCAAAATTGGCATGGACCTGAATGCCGGCGCTGTGAATCTGGGTGAAGTTGATGTGCCCAATACTGGCGGTTGGCAAACCTGGACTACTGTGACACAAGAGGTATACCTGGAAGCCGGCGCGTACACCATTGGTGTGATCACCTCTACCGGTGGTTGGAACTTGAACTGGATTAAGATAACCGGTCAAGACTCAGTTCCTACACCATCGTTAGATAAAACCGTTGAAGCTGAGGACTATGTGGCGATGGCGGGTGTCCAAACCGAAACCACTGCAGACCCTGAAGGTGGCAACCTGAATGTAGGCTATGTGGACGCAGGAGACTGGTTGGCCTACGAAGGTCTTGAAGTGACTGAATCCGGTAACTATACCATCGAATATCGTGTTGCCACGTCTAATGCGGGTAACAAAATTGGTATGGATCTGAATGCTGGTGCAATCAATTTGGGTGAGGTAGACGTACCCAATACCGGTGGCTGGCAGAACTGGACCACCGTTACACAAGATGTACACCTGGATGCAGGCACTTACAACTTTGGTGTTGTGACCTCTACCGGTGGTTGGAATTTAAATTGGATTCGCGTTGTCGGTCCTTTTTAATTTCCTGTGAATTGACTTCCATTCAGCAGTTTTTCTGAGGGGTGGATTTCTTCAAAAAAGCGCAAGAAAGAGTAAAGTCTGTCTTGCGCTTTTTTTTGTGGATATTTATTTTTCTTTCATTGAGCTGCTATTCGTTTCTGTTCTTTTGTTGCTGCTTTTTCTTTCTCTTTTTCCTCTTGCTACTCTACTTCCTACTGGGGGCTTGCAGCGGTTTATATAGCTCTCTGTTTTATTTTTGCTGTATCACGCGCGGGGGTGTCGCCAAACATGCGGGAGTACTCCCGGCTAAACTGTGAGGGACTGTTGTAACCCACTTTATAGCATGCGCTTTCCACGGTCTCTTGTCGCTCAATTAATAATTTACGGGCTTCCAGTAAGCGTAAGCGCTTCTGATACTGAATCGGGCTCATTGCAGTGATGTTTTTGAAATGTTCGAAGAAGCTCGAACGGCTCATATTGGCTAACTGACATAATTGTTCTATGTCTATTTCCTGACTTAATTCGGATTGGATCTTATGAATAATATGGGTGATTTTATGGACTTTTGTGTTGGAGCGAATAAATTGCCACATTGCCTGACCGTTATCCCCCGTCAGTAAATAAAAAAACAACTCTTTGATAATTAACGGCCCCAACACTTTGGCCTTTAATGGGTCGTCAAACGTCTGGCAAAGTCTTATGAGCGTTTGCCAGACGTTTTCCTGGGCGCGTCCTTGAAATAGCGCGCTGGAAAAAGGTACCGAGGAAGTTGTAGCTTCGGTGTGAATCTGATTCGCCAGATCACCAAGTAAGGCGGGTTGATACTCAATCAAAAGAGCAACAAAAGGTTGTTTGGGATTATTTACCAGAATCTGGCTCAGCACCGGCAATACAATTGGTGTAAATGTAAATTGGCCCGCATTTAATTCATACGCATTGTGTTCCAGCCAAATATGTTTACTCCCTTGCAGTACGACTGCAAAACAAGCATGCCATTGGCGCTTTTCTTTTTCAATGCTACTCGAAAATACAGATCCGTATACACCATTCACTGGTAATGCAATTAAGCCATCCTGTTGTAAGTAAGGTCGGAGTAAAGACAGCAGTGATTTTAGATCGTTAGAATGCGAGGTTTTCATGATATCTCGTTTGGATATTTCAATTGAAAAATGGACTTTTGTGCAAGAGCTAACGACAAATAGGAATATCGCCAATGCCTTCGGTTTGTCACACTGATGAAAAACAGGAGACGATCATGAAAGTATTTGTAACCGGAGCAACAGGTTTTGTCGGCAGCGCTGTTGTTGAAGAACTATTAAAAGAAAACCATAAAGTTGTGGGTTTAGCAAGGTCCAGTGCAGCAAAAGCTGCTTTGGAAAAACGTGGTGTTGAGGTTGTCGAAGGGCGCCTGGAAGATAGTGCTTGTTTATCTCAAGCAGCTGCTCACGCTGATGCTGTTATCCACACCGCTTTTAACCATGACTTTTCAAAGTTTAAAGAAAACTGTGAAATGGATGAACAGGCAATTCATGTTATAGGTTCTGCCCTGCGGGGCAGCCAGCGTCCATTCATTGTGACAAGCGGCCTGGCGGCAATTGAACACAATGGTGTTGTAACTGAAAACTTGCAGGCGGCAAGTGGTGCTCAATATCCGCGTCGTTCTGAACATGCAGCGCTCGCTTTAGCCGAAGACGGAGTTAAAGCAAGTGTGGTACGACTGGCACCCTCTGTTCACGGTGTGGGGGATCACGGTTTTATACCGCATTTAATCCACCTTGCGAAGCAAAAAGGATTTTCAGCATATGTTGCCACAGGGGACAATCAATGGTGCGCGGTGCATCGTCTGGATGCAGCAAGCCTATACCGCTTGGTACTGGAAAATGGTGAATCGGGGCGACGGTATCATGCTGTTCAAGACGAAGCGGTGACATTCAGGAAGATTGCGTTGGCCATTGGGAATTATCTTAAGTTACCGGTACGCTCTCTGACGCTTGACGAAGCCAAGGCTCACTTTACCTGGTTTGCGGGTTTTGCTCAGTTGAATTGCCCTGCAAGCGCTGCTGTAACTCGCGAAGCACTTGGCTGGGAACCTCAGCAGAAAAGCCTGCTGTTTGATCTGGCTAATCCGGCGTACTATGACAACGCCGGGCAGCTGAGCGGTTAATTCGGCGTGTGAATTTGGGACGAAGCGCTTACCCATTTCTCTGCAACACTTTATACTGATAGCTTCACTTCGAGTATAAATGGCTTATAAATCCATGAATAAAAAAGTTCTGCAGCGCAGTGTTTACATTTCCATTGCTTTTATCCAAATGTTACTTGTATTGATGATGACGTCCTGTTCTGTGTCACCAAAGGTCCATGATACGGCGACCGAACAAGACGCATTAACAACATTGATGGATGATTACTGGCAGCATGTCCTTGAATATTCACCTGTGTTTGCCACAACTCTTGGCGTGCGTACTTATGATGACCATTTGGGATCATTATCCATTGAAAGCATGGATGGATTTGTAGTTACACTTAAGCAACTCAGAGAGCGCCTGGCAGCGATAGATACCCAGCATTTGTCTTCGACAAATAAAGTCAATGCACAGTTTTTACAGCTGAAACTGGACAATGAAATAGAAGAAGCCAGTTATAACGGACGCTTTATGTTGTTTACCAATCGCTGGGGCTGGCATATTGAATTCTCGGGTTTACCTCAGGCCCTTCCTTTTTTTACGTTACATGATTATCAGAGTTATATTGCTCGTCTGCAGGATTATCCGCGTTACAATCAGGAAGGTATCGCCACCTTACGCCAGTCAATTGCATTGGGGTATACACAGCCCTGTAAAGCCATGACGGGATTTGAAAAAACCATCAATACGCATATTGTGAAAGACGCAGCAGGGTCTGTGTTCTATGCGCCTTTTGAACGAAAGCCAGAAGCTATCGATGAAACCACGTTTTTAGCATTAAAACAGGACGCGGCATCCGCCATCGAGCAATATGTTATTCCCGCGTATCAACACTTCTACGACTTCTACACGCAGGAATATCTGCCGCAATGTTATCGGGGGGATGGATTATTTGGACTTGAAAAGGCTCATGAATACTATGACTTTTTAGTGCGAAAACATACCACGATGAATATTTCCGCGGAAGATGTTCATCGCGTTGGAATGGAAGAAGTTGTCAGGATTCGTCAGGCAATGGAGCGCGTTATCAAGCAGTCTGGTTTTTCTGGCACGCGCGAGGCCTTTGTTAAATTCCTGCGGGAAGATCCTCAGTTCTATCCTGAAAATGCGGAAGCACATTTGCGTCATGCCGCGTACATCGCAAAAAAAGCAGACGGCGAATTACCCAAGTTGTTTGGTAAGCTCCCGCGTATGCCTTATACGGTGAAAGCTGTGCCTGAGGACATTGCAGAAAAAACCACGACCGCTTACTACGAACCCTTGGCGGGTGATGGATCGCGTGCTGGCGTGTATCGCGTAAACACCAGTTTACTTCACACGCGTCCGTCTTTTGAAATGGAAGCACTGACTTTGCATGAAGCTGTGCCTGGTCACCATTTACAAATTGCCTTGGCCTACGAGCAAGAAGATCTTCCCGATTTTCGTCGCTATAGCGGCAATGTAACCGCGTTTATTGAGGGGTGGGGCTTGTATGCCGAAAGCCTTGGTGAGGAAATGGGGTTTTACCAAAATACTTACACCAGGTTTGGCCAGCTTTCCTATGAAATGTGGCGTGCCTGTCGTTTAGTGGTGGACACGGGGCTTCATGCAAAAGGATGGACGCGAGAACAGGCGATTCAATTTATGGCCGACAACACGGCATTGTCTCTACACAATATTGAATCTGAAGTCGATCGTTACATGACTTGGCCGGGACAAGCTCTGGGTTACAAAATGGGTGAACTGCACATCAAAGCCTTGCGCGAACATGCGCAACAAACACTGGGCCAAAAGTTCGATATTCGCGAGTTTCATGACATTGTATTACAGCAAGGCAGTGTGCCGATGAATATTCTAGAGCAGTATGTAAATACCTGGATTGAAATGAAAGGTCGAAGCAAACTTTAAAAAAGAGTTGAAGCACAAGCGGTGAAAAGCAAGCGGAGCAGAAAAAAATAGAACAAGTCTCCAGTAAGACGTCCGCATCTACAGTACTTAAATCATCTCTTTCGGTTTGAGAAAAACGGACAGTTCAAAAATTGAGGAGCCTATCTCGTTCCAGCTAGACAGGTGTTGGTTGTTGAGCTGAACGTAAGCACAGGTTGGGATGTTGTGAATATCACACTGGCATAGGGTATTTGCAAACTCTGTCAGTGCCGGGTTGTGACCAATAATAAGTACTTCAGATAAGTTGTCATCCAGTGTTTCAAACCAGTCTATCAGCAGGCGTCCACTAAAACAGTAAAGCGCTTCATCAACATTCCATTTTATGGTCGTCAAGCCTTTGTGTCTCTCTGTAGCAGAGTTATGAAGTGATTGCATGATCAGTTCGATAGTCATGCGTGTTCGTTTAGATGGGCTGCAATATATTTGATCAAAACAGCAGCCCGCATCCGCAATGTGCTGCGCCATTTGTGGTGCTGTTTTCAATCCTCTTTTATTCAGCGGTCGATCAATATCGGCAAGCGCTAAATTCTTCCAACTGGATTTGGCGTGTCTTAGTAGATGGATACGCTTCATAGAACGAGATACCTCGTCTTTGCTATTTCATTCAAATAATAGGTGCGATGATTCTTTTGGTTCGCGTGTTCCAATATTGAGAATATTTGGAGATTTTCTTCATTTTGTCAAACTTTCGTAATGGCAATTTAATACTTATTTGCCAAGCTCCGCGCTGAAAAATGTGTTGTATCGCTTCTGTAAGCCCGCTTCGTGACATAGCCCATGAGGATAGTGTTTCACCTAACGCTCATCTGCATCGCTATGTTGTCGCTAAAATTATTTCTTTAACCGTGGATGCACTCAATGAAAATATTTTGTATTGCTCGCGCGCTTGTATTGTTGCTTGGTTGTGTGACTTTTACTTGCCATGCCGACACGCAACATCTGGACGCTTCTCAGTACTTCAACAATTCCTGGCTGGGGTCTAAAAACACTTTTACCATCGCCGTGATTCCAGATACACAATATCTGTTTGATCAAGACAGGCGTAATCCTGAAGTGCTAGAGCAATCGCTCAACTGGATTGTGAAACATAGCCGACAAGAAAACATAGTTTTTACTATTCATCTGGGAGATATCGTGAATAACGGTAATAGCGATCGCTGGGGTGAAGAAGAAATGGCGAGCGCCAGTGACGTATTTGAGGTATTCGACCAGGCGGATATTCAATATGGAGTTGTTGCGGGTAATCATGACATTAATGGTGGGGCTGTGGATAATGAAAGGGGGGACTCTAATTTTCTTGAATATTTTGGTCCGAATCGATTTTCAGGAAAACGTAGTTACTGTGGCTCCACTGAAAATGGATACAATAATTGCTTTACTTTTAACGGTGGCCAACAGAAGTTTTTGTTACTGGCTTTGGATTGGCGAATATCGCCGGAAACCATTGCCTGGGCTCAGCAAAAATTAAATCAATATAAAGATGTTCCCACCATTATTGCCACGCATGAAATTCTCACCTCGGCGAACGGGAATACGGCTGTCAATGATGCTGCGCAAATCACAGGTTATGGACAGTATCTCTGGGATGAACTAATAAAAAATAATGATCAGATCTTTATGACGTTAAATGGTCACAACTGGCCCGCTGGTCGCGTTACCATGCAAAATCAAACCGGCCGGGAAGTCTTCATGCATTTGGTCAACTACCAGGATAGATATTTTAGCGGTAGTGGCATGATTCGGTTGTATGAATTTGACATGCGTAACAACAAGATTGACGTTAAGACATTTTCGCCTTACTGGTTAAGCCAGAACTGGTTTCGTCTTCCGCCTTTGGCCAAACAGGAAGCTTGGCTCAATGATGCGGCCAATCGATTTACTATGAATGTGAATTTAAAAAAGCGTTTTAAGCCGATGACGCCAGCGTTGATAAAAGCACCCTTACCTGTAGAGGATGCTTTGGTTGAAGGAACTCAGGCATACTGGCGTTTTGAAGGGGATGCAGGTACACCTGTCTCTGAATCAGACGTCGTTCAGGATTTGTCTGGCAATGGCAATGACTTGTTGCGACTAACTCTGCAAAACAGTGACGAGACAGCCATGCTTTGGAGTGACCAGTTTCATCCCAAGCAAACCAGTCATGGCAGTATTTTTCTCGATGGAAAAAAAGCGAATTTTGGTGCGTACTTATCCACAATTAGCAGCGCTCCTATAAATAATGCAACATTCAAAAACGGGTATACCTTGGAAACATTCGTGAAACTCCCGGAGTATTGTTGCAGCAGCGAAAATCATTGGATGGGAATATTTTCTCGTATGGGGACGGGCGCAGATTTAGGGCGTGGTCCTGTGAATGATCAGTGGGAGCCGAATAATCCGTTAGCCACGTTAACCATTTCCCCATCACGCGAGTTTCAGTGGGCGGTTGCACCGTTTACCGACCCTGGCCTTGTCACAAACTGGAGTTTTAGAACTTCTTCTTCCACCTGGTATCACGTGGCGGTTGTGAATGATGGAAGTAAAACTTTGTTGTATATCGACGGCGCATTGGATCAACGTAATCCTCAACGCTTGAGTAATGGCATTTTACATTTTGAAGGCGGTTGGATAATCGGTGCGAATCACTGGATGAATAATATTGAGCACTCGTTTCATGGCTGGATTGGTGAAACACGCCTTGTAAATCGCGCTTTAGCACCGAGTGAGTTTTTGATTAATCAATGAAACCAAACACTTACAGGTTCACTAAGCGTGAACCTGTAAGGTTGTGATCGAATGTGCTTTGATTTAAACCGCTATTGCGGTGGATTCATCGGTTGTCCAGTCGTGATGTCCATTTCTACCATGGTGCTTGTTCTTGGCGGTTCTACCCATACACCGTATTCTCGCTGATTGCGCTCCACTTCTTGCGCAAGATCTATTGTAGCGCGATGATCCTGAATCTGTTGGGCTTGAACTTCACCGGCTTCTGCGCGACGAATATTGAGCGCTTCCTCCACACCAAAATGGCCTATATTGTTTTGCAGTTCGGTCAGGTCGCCTGTATACCGAATAATGTCCGTCACGAGATCTCCAAGCAAGTCACCGGCAGCATCTCTAAGCGCATCTTCATCCATCACTTCCGCACTTAGTATGTTGATGCTGTTTTGCAGGTTTTGCATGAGTCTGTCTTCGTCAGCATCCTGCGGATTGAGCTCAGCCTGGGCGATCATATTGTTCATTTGATCTCGCTGAGTGTTGAAAAACTCTGCGCTACTTAAGTCTGTGATATTGGTTAATTGACCTTGAATATCGAACAGGGCCGAATTGATTCGCAGTATTTCTGTAAAATCGTTGGGATCAATGTCCATCGAATTGTCAACGGAAAGACTGGCTAATTCACGAATCGCGTTTTCGATATCGGATGCAAATGCACGGGCATCCGCTCGACTACTGAGGTTTTCAAATTGAGTTAACATGTTTTCGGTAAAATTTCGGCCTTCTTCGATGACATCGTGAATTGGGTTGTTTTGGCCTATCTGTTCGGCTTGACCTGCGATGTTAGGTCTGGCATTCGTTGCTGTAATTTGATTCGGACGATTCTGGTTGGCTTGAGGTTCACGGTTAAAGGTACGATTAATAGATTCTGGTAATTGTGTGCGAGCAGTGGCAATGGCGTTAAGAAAAGTTGAATTGCTTCTGTTTGGTTGGGTGGATGTCGAGCTGTCTGATCTAGAGGACGTTTGACTAATGGAATTGTCTGAACCAAGTCGGTTTACCATGTGATTCTCCTGACGAAAGGCAGTGCTTATTCATTCCGAGTGATAGTGAAGAATCGGTGTCGAATAAAAACTGGGATTTTAAAAAATGGAAGGCTATTGGCCTTTCCGCTGGTTTTTACTATCCCATGTACTGGAGGCAGCTTCTTTAGCTTGTGGCCAAATCATTTTAGTTTTTGGTCAAAATTCTATTTCGTTTGAGTGATGATTAGAAGACAGATGGAGGCAAACGATATAATCAATACATACTTAAGCTGATTGTCATTGATCAGTTGCGAGAGCAGCAGTCTTGAAGCCAGATCGTTCAAGACTGCTGTTGGCAAAAGCAGGTGAAGTGAAGACCGGTAAAGTGAAGACCGGTAAAGTGAAGGCCGGTAAAGTGAAGGCGGATAAAGTGAAAACAGGTAAACCGTAGACGACCTTAATTCGGCATATTGCACGCCTTCACGGTTAAAGCTTAATAGGTGGCCAAGGTGGGTTGTACAATAATCTCATCCACATTCACGTCACGAGGCTGCTCAATTGCATAAACAATTGCACGTGCAATGGCCTCTGGTTTTAGCGCGACCTTGCGAAAATCTGCTAACCACTCTTGCGAAGCTTTGTCTGTGGTGGTGTGGGCGAGTTCGCTTTCAACAACGCCAGGAGAAATGGTCGTTACCCGTACTGCTTGTGACTCTAGTCTCAGTCCCGAAGAAATAGCGTGCACCGCATGTTTTGTTCCGCAGTAAACAGCAGCAGTAGGAAAGACAGCATGCGCGGCGATGGAGGCTATGTTGACAACATGCCCCTGACCAGATTTTTCCATGTCTGGTAAAACAGCAGCGATGCCGTTGAGAACCCCTCTGATATTCACATCGATCATCTGCTCCCATTCATCAATTTTCAATGCTGACATAGGCGAAAGCGGCATAAGACCTGCGTTGTTTATCAGCACATCGATGCGACCAAACTCCTCTCGACAAGCATCCGCAACGGCGGTGAAATTTTCGCGAGAACATACATCCAATGTGTAAAACCGGGCTATACCTCCATCGTTTTCAATCGCGGTTGCTAATGTTTCAAGTCTTTCCGTTCGGCGTGCAGCCAGTACGACGGTATGTCCGGCTTTTGCCAAGGCTTTTGCGGTGCTTTCTCCTATGCCGCTGCTCGCGCCGGTTATCAGAATGATTTTTTGTTCTGTGTTTGTCATTTTGTAATTCCTCAGTGTCATACATTGTGGTGAAGGAAATACTAACGTTGCCGAGGAAGACGCTGGATACATAAAGCTCTATGAAGATTGCCTAAAACTCCAAGTGCGAGCAGTTTTTGTAGGAGAGATGATAAAGCGGTTTTATAATGGAGCGCAGTGAAACAGGAGAAGAAGAATGAGCGCAACCGTAAAACACGAGTTACTGAACCTGGTGAATACATTCACATCCGAAGACGGATTGAATACCTCAGCCATTCCCGCGTTGTCATTTTATCGCTTCACTTATACCGATATGTCGATGCCGAGCATTTATACGCCCTCGTTGTGTATTATTGTGCAAGGCCGAAAAGATGTATGGCTGGGGAAGCGTGTTTACACCTATGGCGCTATGGAGTTTTTGATTGCCTCGGTCAATCTACCCATTGTGGGTACTGTTACGGAGGCGTCTGTAGCGAAGCCTTATTTTGTTATTCAAATTGATATCGATATCAAGCAGCTCTCCGAACTTCTGCTTTGTATGGAGCGACCTACCGTCGCAAAAAATAAATCTGAACAGGGGCTTTTTATCGGGACAGTAGAAGAGGCCATGGGAGAGAGCGTTGTACGTTTGTTGAAGCTCCTGCACAAGCCTGAGGAGATTCCTGTGCTGGCTGATGCAATGCTGCGAGAAATATACTTCCGTATGTTACAGAGTGAATATGGTGATGCGATTGCGCAAATCGCCTTGAAAGGCAGTTCCATGCAGCGCATTTCAATCGCCATTCAAAAGTTGAAGAATGATTTTCACCAGGCCATTAGTGTTGATGAATTGGCGGACTTGTCAGACATGAGCACTTCATCATTTCATGCGCATTTTAAATCTGTCACTAATATGAGCCCTTTGCAATTTCAAAAATCAATTCGTCTGATGGAAGCTCGCAATCTTATGGTAAGTAAGGACGTTGATGCAGCCACTACAGCGTATCGGGTTGGCTATGAAAGCCCCTCGCAGTTCAGTCGTGAGTATGCACGCATGTTTGGGAATCCACCAGGGCGAGATATAGAAAGATTAAAATAAGCGCGATGTCGGGAGCGTGTTATAGGGAGCTTTTTGTTGGAGGCGCGCTGTTGGATATGAACTGTTGGATAAATGCTATTAGGTGAGAGCCAGTTAAGCGCAGTGCCGACTTGAAAACCGTGCATCCACGCGGCCTTGCGAAACCGGTGGATGCACTTAATGCGCTTCATCATTCAACGCATCGTGTTATGCTGTTTCAAGCTCCGGGTAATCAATATAGCCTTCTGGTCCAGGGGCGTAAAAAGTTGCGCTATCCCATTCATTTAATGCGGCGCCATCTTTAAAGCGTTGAACCAAATCTGGGTTGGCAATATAGGTTTTACCGAAAGCAATTGCATCGGCCTTTTCGGTGGCTACATATTGTGTTGCGCTGTTGAAATCAAACCCTTCGTTTGCGATGTAAACACCACCAAAAATTTTCTTCAATTGAGGGCCGAGGCTGTCTTCAGCAACATGCTCTCTTGCACAAATAAATGCAATCTGACGTTTGCCCAGCTGTTCCGCGACGTAAGCAAATGTTGCCGAGCGATCATCATCACCCATGTCATGGGCATCGGCACGTGGCGCCAGGTGCATACCCACTCGTCCCGGTTGCCATACGCTTAATACGGCATCGGTAACTTCCAGCATTAATCGTGCTCGATTCTCCAGTGATCCGCCGTAAGCGTCGGTACGTTGGTTGGTGCTGCTCTGTAGAAACTGATCGAGCAGATACCCATTGGCGCCATGAATTTCCACACCGTCAAACCCCGCCTTTTTCGCATTTTCAGCGCCAACGCGATATGCCTCAACTATGGCAGGAATTTCGTCGGTATTGAGTGCGCGTGGAGTTTCGAATTCCTTTTTGGGGCGTAAAAGGCTGACCGTACCTGCTGGTTTTATGGCGCTGGGGGCTACTGGAAGTTCGCCGGCCAGGTAAGATGGATCGGAAATACGTCCAACATGCCAGAGCTGTAAGAGAATGGTGCCACCCTCAGCATGAACAGCGGCAGTAATTTTTTTCCATGCATCAACTTGTTCGTCGGACCATATGCCCGGTGTATCCGGATAGCCGACGCCCATGGGCGTTACTGACGTCGCTTCAGTCAGGATCATGCCCGCAGTGGCGCGTTGGCGGTAATATTCAATGGACATTTCACTGGGAATGCGCCCTTCTGCGGCACGGCAGCGAGTGAGTGGTGCCATTATAATGCGGTTGCGAAGTTGTAATTCGCCTACCTTGATAGGATCAAATAAAGTAGTCACGTTGCGTACTCCTAATAAAGTCAGGTGTTAGTGAGTTTTGCCAATCAGATTTCATCGCGCATTTGCTTAAGCAAATTTTCTATTGCGTTTTCGTTGCGGCTGTAAAAATGCCATTGACCAATTTTCTGGCAGTTAAGCAGCCCGACCTTGTGTAATAAAGCAAGATGAGCCGAAGCCGATGAGCCGGAAAGCTTGGATTTTTGATGAATTTGTCCTGCACAGACTCCCGCATCAAACGAATGATATTGATCGGGAAAATGCTGATCCGGTTGTTTTAGCCATTGCAGAATTTGTCGGCGCAAGGGGTGCGCTAGCGCTTTGATGGCTTCGTCAAATTCGTTCGGCATGAGTCGTCTGTGAGTTGCTTCTTGTGTTGTTAGTCTGTGTGCGTTGTCTTGCAATTGACGGTATTTCGTTGTTGTCCGAAATATATTTCGGAATAATCCGAAATGCAAGTTGTTTGAGTAAATTGAGGGAATTTAGATACACTTGAGTGAAATCGCGCGCATAACAGCTGCATGTATGTTGGATGCAAGTTGGATGCAAGTTGGATGTAAGTTGGGTGTAAGTTACCTGGTGAAGACGTATACTGCGATAAAATAAGGAGAGCGATAATGACTAAGCATCGTATATTTTCTATGCCTTTCGCCAAGGTGTACCCAATGTATGTCCAAAAAGCCGAACGCAAGGCGCGAAGTAAAGCGGAGGTGGATCAAATTATTTGTTGGTTAACCGGTTATAGTGAAAAGGGCTTACAAGCGCAAATTGAACAAGCGCATGATTTTGAAACCTTCTTTGCTCAAGCCCCCCAATTGCATCCTAACTGTTCTCTTATAAAAGGGGTTGTCTGTGGGATTCGAGTCGAAAATATTGAAGACCCGTTGATGCAGAAAATTCGTTATATGGACAAGCTGATCGATGAATTGGCCAAAGGTAAAGCGATGGAGAAAATTCTCAGGCAGTGAGCTTTGCTTAAATTTTCAATCCGCTTCTATTGGGCCTAATTGGGCTCAATTGAATTGTTGCCAAAACGCTCTGGGATGTTTATGCAAACAAAATGAACCAGAGGGCGAGTCACAAGCGCGCAGCGTTATAGTGGGGCGCCGGTAGTTGGGCATTGAGTTGTGTGCCATAGATTTTAAATTCAAACAGTGAGTATCCCCATATCGAAGCGCGCTGGGTACCACGCATTCGAACGTAACGTGCTGTTTTTTCAAATCCGCTGTAAACATTGGTCAGTTCACTATTGTGTAAAACGGTTTTCAGGATTGTCCAATGATCCTTATCGTTGGATATTTCGATCACGTAATCCTTTGCCATCGCAGATTCCCATTCAATTTTAAACCCTTCAATTAAGTGGGGTGTTTGCAGGTCGACGGTTAACCATTGCGTATCACTGTACTCGCTCGACCATCGTGTAGTCGGGTCACCGTCCACTGCAAATGTTGCAGGGTGCTGATTTTCCGTAGAGGAGGCCACGACGTTCTTTTGCCATGCGATATTTTCAAAAGGTTTGGTGTAGGGCGAGAGCTGTAAAAGGTCGGCTTGAATAAAACGTTGCCGGTACCAGTATTTATCGGCCCACACGGTTTCCCAGCCTTCATTCCACGCGTTGGTGGAGTAGGACACGGAATATGACCCGTTGGCGAGTTGCCCATGAACATTGCTCATATAAGACCAATAATTGGTTTCCTGCGGGATATGATAGAGATCCTGCGGTTCTGTCCAGGGGCCTTCCGGGCGCTCGGCAAAAGCAACGGTTAATTTGCCACTTACCGGCGGATGCGATACGGCAGCATAATTTCCTGATTGCAGTTTTACGAACCCCTCTGCAGTGAAGTGGCCAATAATAGCCGATTGCTCTGCATCTTCAACCCAGTCCTGACCGTTGTAAAAGCGCCAGCTGCCTTTATCGCCTTGCAAATCATCCACATCACAGCGCGCGACGTAAGTGTGGTAAACCCATTGTTCCGGATTTTTGTGGGTGAAAAGATAGAGATAATCTCCGTCGATAAAAAAGTCTTCATAATTGAGTGCATGTTGTGCCTGGCGTTGGATGCCCAGAAATTCCAGTTCGGGATATGAAAATTCTGCGAGGTAATTACGATCGCTGCTTTCGGCAAATCCGTCGCCTGTGTCATATACGTCAATCAGGTAGGCTTGAATTTTATTGAGCTGGGGGTTAAATATAGCTTCCCCCAGCCAATAAAAATTGTCGTTCTCATTGGGAGAGGCTTCAATACTTTCAAAGTAGCGTGTTGTATTCTCCTGAGTTCCCGAGTAGTGGCTGTAAAGCATGTTATCTTTTTCGTGAACCACCATTGCGTTGCGTAAAAACCTCGCGCCGTTGCCATCAAACACATTATCGTCAGGATGGTTGGTGCCGTAAAAGGAATCGTTAAATAACCACAGGGTGCGACCATCGGGGAGGTCGACAGAAATATCATTATCGGCCGCGGTCCAACCCCATGCGTCAGCATGATGTTCATTCCAGACCAAGGTGTTTTTGACATCAATAACACCATTGCTTTGATCTAAAATCTCGATGCCGTCAATGTAATAACGAGATGCATCCTCAAAATGAAAACTCAACTCCAGCTTGTCCTGGCTGTAATCGAACGGAAGGTGATAAAGGTGATACCAGGGGCGTAATCGGAAACGGACCTCATCGTGCGAATTCGCATTGCCTGCACGTACGATGATATCTGTCATGTCATCCTGGCTCTTTGCCCAAAAACGCACTAAGTATTCACGTTTATCGGTTTTCTGAAAGCTCGTATTACTCAGCGTAATCGAGTCGGGAGCTCCTGCTGCGTTATTGAAATCAATACGCAAGCTTTGAGCGCCTTCTGCAACATGCGTCTCTGCCGTTTCGATGGCAATGTTCGCATGGCTTTCCATGCTGTCATTGAGGGTAATTGTCCAGTGGTTTATTCCTTCCTCGAAGCTGCCGTTACCAAGTAGATTTCCATTTCGCGGAATAGGGGTTTCACTGGGTAGTGGGCTTGGCTGTATTGTGGGGGAAGCAGTGGGGTTTGGTGTAATGCTGGGTGTGGGTACCAGCGTGGGGCTGGGCGAAGGAGGTACGGTGATCGTGGGTTCTGGTAAAGGGCTTTCAATGGTGCCAGGGTTTTCTGAATCGCTTTCGTCGCTTGCTTTGTCTGGCCCTCCGCACGCACAGAGTCCGAGGAGTACCCAGCTGGAAATGAATACAGACCATCCCGTTTTTAACATAAAAGCTCTCGGTATCTTGTAAAAAACCGAAGCTTAATCGTTCCCGGTCTGTGGGACAAAGACCAGCCTCTGAAATTGGGAGGCTGGTCACTGATGATGCGCGTAGTGTTATTAAATTATCAAAATGTCCGGTATCGACACTCCTGCGGCTTTGCTTTCTTTTAATACTTTCTGTGCTTTGTCAGTATCACTTTTTAATAGCAGCTCAATGTATTTGTGTAAGGCCATTTCTTCTTTGTTGACACCTGTTTTTTGATATATTTTGCTTCTGTATTGGGCTAGCTCAAAGTCTGAATACTTGGTTTTCAATGTTGCTGATAGCTCATGGTCGATAAGGTGAAATAAAAACCAATCATTCGCAGAAGGGCGATCTGGGAAGAGCGCATTCGCTTTAATTCTTACGTCAACGTAGCGCTTAAACAGCGTATGTTTCTGTATAGCCATTCGATACTCTGTCAGACCAGATAGGCCAAGATAAATTAAGCTGTCACGATCAAAAATGTATTTGTAGTTGTCGTGCAGCGTACTGAATTCCGGGCTTATAGATCTGGATTCTTCAATCAGTTTCTGCTCCAGAATGTCCGTATACAGCGCGCGCGTGGCTGAGCTTGGCACATTGTTGTAATGGGATTCCGCTTGTTGCAACAGCTGATTTATATCGATCTTTTCGCCAAAAGTAATGAGTGACAATTGCAATTTCATTAGTGTGCTATCAATAATCGCTCGCTCCAGTGGGTGCTCCTTGCCGTTCAGTGCGCTATAGCGCTTTTGGTACAGCGCTATACTTTCTTTGATGGAGCTGATAGATTTTTCATGGCTCTCGCCACTGCGAAACTTTCGCTGGGCATCCTCGTCCTGCTTCTGCTCCAGAGTAATGGCGTCTAATCTTGGCAGTATATTTTGTATTTCATTATTCAGTCTTAGAAAATCCATGATTTCATAAGCCATGTAGAAAGAGTCTGAACTTTTAGGCGAGAGGATGGACGCTTTTTTTGTATACTCCATCATTTTATTGAAGTGAGGATGCTGTTTAATCTCTTCAATAATTTCCATTTTTTGTTCGTTATTTGTGTACAGATAAGAAAAAAGATCCAGCGATGGACGGTACTGTAATACGCTTAAATCGAGCTTTTCTCCCAGCACATCCTTATACACTCGCATTGCATAATAATCAGCAGCATTTGAGAGTACGATGCTGTCATCCGAGCCGATCTGAACGGCCTTGTCCATATTGCTAAGTGCCAGATCGTAGTCTGTAATATTTCGCCCCAGGTCGTACTTGGACATGTAGATTAAAGCGATATTGTTATACAGGCTTAAGGTTTCCGGTAAATCGGAATAGACGTCAATTGCGCTCTGATAATGTTCAAGCGCTAGTTTTTTATTATTTTCTCTTTCGGCTTTTTCGGCTTTTGCCGAATGCATATCTGCTTTGACGTAGCCGGAAGTCATGTCACTCTTTTCAATCCAGCTAATACGATCATCAAGATCCGTACTGAGCATATACCGCTGGTAGGCGTAACTCTGTTTGCTTTCTGGGTCCGAGGCTTTGGTATAAGCTTCTTCGATATATTCCGTAGCTTTCGCTTTGGCTCCGAGATTTCGCATTACCGATGCAATAGAGCTTAAAATAGTGTCGCTGCGTTCGTATTTGTTAATTAGAGCTGTGAAGAGTTCATCCCCCTGATCTGCTTTTCCCAGCCAGTAATATACCTGGCCGAGGTAAAGTTGATAGTCATCTGAGTCGCTGGCAAATGCTTTTACTGCAAGGAAGATGGTTTCTGCTTCATTTAATTCTGCTGTTCGCTGTTCAGTATCCGTGATTGTCATCGCACGTCCGAGGCGAACAATTCCCATGTCGAGTGCCACAGGTACAACACTGGCTGCATTTTGATAGCGGACTAATGCCTGATCTGCCTCCTGAGAAGCTGCCAGTCGATCACTGTAGTACTCGTTCAATATGCGGTTTTTTCCTTCATCATCTGCCTGGTCGTAGGCGTTGTAAAATGATTCAGGGCCATTTCCTTTGTCCAGGAAATCAATGGTTTCATCCCAGATTTTATCTAGCGTGGCGTTGTAGTGCTTCTCTGCTTCGTGATACTCGGCGATGTGCTTGTCGGTATACGGTTTTAATAATGTAAAGGCGGCATCCACATTTCCGGTTGCAGCATAGTATTGGCCCAAAGCTCGCGCCGCTTCATGGTCTCCAAGCTCGTCGCGGAAGTTACTGAGTATGGATTCACAGTTGTCACATCCATATAGCGCTTCATCCAACAGGGCAAGGTCCATTGCCAGGTCTTTATCCTGTTTTAATGTCGCCAGCTCTGCGAAAAGTAAAGCGTGCGCTTGTTGATTGAAACGGTAAGCCGTCTCCTCATCTTCCACTACCTGAGCCAGCAACATGGCCAGTTGCCCGGCAATATAAGGGTTTTCATTTTCACTGGCGCTAAACTGTTCCTCCAGTATTTGAGGGTAAGCCGGGTTGATGTGATGGTAGGGGTGAATGGATGTGAAGATTTGGTGTTTTTGTTCGAGCGGTAACGTATTGAGAAATGATTTATCAAGTAGCGTATTGAGGGCTGCTTTTGCTTGGTCTGAGACTTGTGTTTGGCTATTAAGGGCCTCGCCAAGATCTGCAATACCTTGTTTATATTGCTGTTGCTCCAATGCCGCCATGCCAGATTCATAGTGTTGCTGTGCAATATATTCGGGTGTATTGGTATAGTAACGGTAGCCCCAAAAGCTCAGCATGGCAACCAGTAGACTGGCGAGTATCAGGTTTTCTTTCGTCATTGAATTCTCCTATTGTGTCATTCCTATTTCCGCTTGGAACAGTTTTCCGCTTGGAACAATAGTTGAGAAAATGAATTAACTCAAGGCTGTTCCCAAAAAATCAGAAACGGTTTTAATCTTTAGACTGCAGTCGCAATAAGCCTGCGGCATTCTCTTTGGTCCATTTGTTGTCTGCGCCATAGAGTTTTACTCGGATATCATTGGCTCGGGTGTAGTAGTCAATGGCAAGATCAGAATTGCCGGCTTTCTCGTAGATTGCACCCAGCATATGATAAGACAGTGCAAAGGGTTCACTGAATTTGTCCGAGTAAATTTTTGTTTTTATTTCCAGTCCTTTCAGTGTTTTTTGCAGTGCTTCTTCATCTTTGTCCAGCTGGAGCAACGGGCGTCCCATCGATGTGTAGGTCTTGGCTAAAATCGGTTGATCGTCATTATGTTCGAGAACATCCAGGGCTTTTTGAAAGTAGATGAGTGCATTGGCATACTCGTGCAGTTTGGAGTAAATCGTGGCAATGTTCATGTAGTCTTCCACTACGCTGGGAGTATGTTCACCATAGAGTTCAATGTTGATATCGATGGCCTTATTGAAGCTGTCCAGAGCTGCGCCCAGGTCATCTTGCCACCAGTTAATCACACCTTGAACATTGTATATTTTGGGAAGGTGAATTTCGCTTTCCAGTGGTGTGTTTTCCGCTTGTTGCAGGGCTAAAGTGTTGTATTTCAGCGCTTGATCAAAGTCAAAAATATAACCGTAATTTTCACTGAGATTAGCGTAAATACCTGTGATAAAAGCATCGTCCGGGCCAAAGTTGGATTGGGTCAGCGAGAGCGCATTCTGATAATACTGGGTGGAGATATCGATGTTACGTAGACCGTACGCAACCTCACCCGCCATAAAATAAGCAAAAATCCATTCTCGTGTGTTTTTGCTTTCCAAGGCAGAGAAGATAGACAGCGATTCGTCGATGTAGCGTTCTGCCTGTTCGGGTTCGCCTTTGTTAATACTTAATTTTGCCAGGTGGCTTAAGGTTACTGCCCGGGTTTCATTGGCCGGAGCTCCCAGGGTGTTTTGTATGGCAAGGCTCTCGCTTAGAATGTCAAAAGCCAGATCGCTCAGACGCAATTTAAAATACGCTTTGCCGATCGCCAATAACATTGCACTTTTAACTTCCGGCTGGTCAGTAAATTTATGACGGATCATTTCGGTTCCGCGATTGAGCAGTTCACGTGCGGTTATATTCTCCTGCGGTAACCCTTCAGGGTTTGCGTGCTCAAACAGGTTCAATAAAAATTCCTGCGTCTGCTCAAACTTATCCCGTTCAGCAATCGCCTGGTTGCGTTCGTTGACAATACGTATTTGTTGGGTGGCTGCGATTGCAACCAGTAAAGTCAATAGTCCAGTCCCAAGTATGACTTTACTGCGATGCCGTTTAATAAACTGCTGAGCGGTATACAGGCTGCTGGCCTTCTGTGCGAATACTGTTTTGTTCTCAAGAAAGCGTTGTATATCCGTGGACAATTCTTCCACCGAAGAGTAGCGGGCGTCAGGATTTTTATCGATGGCTTTCATCACGATGGCATCGAGATCGCCTCGTGTTCTTTTCAAGTTTTGCGGGTCTGGCAAGATGCCGCGTTTCTCTTGCGCGGCTAAGCAGGCGCTGGGCAATGGTATCGGAGTATCGCATATCGTCTGTAAGACATTGCCGTTACCTACTTGGTAGGGTAGCTCGTCGGTGATCAGTTCATACAGCAATATTCCGAGACTGTATTGATCACTGGCAACGGAAAGCGTTTCGTGTCTGGCCTGTTCTGGACTGGCATATTGCGGTGTCATGGGAGATTCAAACTGCGTCAATGCCATCTGTTCTTTGTCTTCGTCCAGAATTTTAGCAATGCCAAAGTCCAATAGTTTGGGTATGCCGTTCTGGTCAATAAGTATGTTGCTGGGTTTAATATCCCGATGTAGGATTAATTTGGAATGCGCAGCGAAGACAGCGGAGCAGACTTGAGTAAACAACGCTAAACGAGCGTTTAAGGGCAGCTTGCGTTGTTTGCACCACTGCGTAATGGGCTGACCGTCAACGTATTCCAACACAAAATAGGGACGGTTGTTATCTGCATTTCCGCCATCTAAAAAAGCCGCGATGTTGGGGTGCTTAAACTGCGAAAGAATTTTTCGTTCTCGCTGCATTCTGGCATGCAGTTCCTGGGGATTACCCCAGGCACGCGAGGTTTTTAGCGCGAGCAGTTCATCATGAATTCCATCCGCGCGCCTGGCCAGATAAACATCCGACATACTGCCTTTGCCAATCAATTTCACCAGAGTGTAATGCCCGATCGTTGATCCCGACATGTTTTCTGTCGAGTTGGATGCGTCGGTGGAGTGTGTCTGCGTTTTGACAGAAGGATTCTCAGGAGTGCTATTGACGAGGTTGTCGGGCATGGACGTGTCCGTATTGTAGTAAGCCAGAGGGCCGAATGTCGTTGGTGACTGGGAATTTAATGTTAACGGAAGCTTGCCGTGTAATACGTGTAGCCAAGAAAGGGGCCTGACCTTCATGGCTGTTTACCGAAGTGCAATGTTTATCATAAAAAATTACGCACTGAATTTCATCCGCTGTTTTACTGACGTCATTGCATAATTCCGTTTCTATGAGCAAGGCGTTTGTCGCGATATTCATTATTTTATAGATGATAATGATTATCACTTGCAAAATTTGATATCAGATTCTACACTCAGCGCCGAAAAAATCGGCTCGATTGACGAAGGGAGAGCCAATACACCTGTTCACACGACCATTCACCTTGTACGACGTTGCTTTTTTTACGACCAGTTTTTACGACCAGTTTTTACGACCAGTTTGTACGACTGATACGTACGGCTCATACGTACAACTAAAGGAACTCACTATAGGAGCTAACTATGAAATCCTTGATCCCGGGATTAGCACTGATGACCTGTTGCTTTCCACCTGCCTTTGCTCAATCCAATACTGCAGCGGATGATAAAACGATAACAGATGAAAAACTGGAAACAGTATTTGTTTATGGTGAGCCAGGGCGCACGGACACTGCAACTAAGCTCAACCTTTCAGTTTTGGAAACGCCGCAGACCGTATCTGTCATTTCTCTGGCTCAAATTGAAGATTTTTCATTACGAGAAGTTAATGATCTTCTGGACTATGTTCCGGGTGTGACTGTGGAGCGTGTGGAAACCGACCGCACTTATTACACGGCACGTGGTTTCGATATTGTAAATTTTCAATATGACGGCGTGGGTGTTCCATTTGCGTTTGGTTTGACTCAAGGTCAGCAGGACACCGTAGTCTATGAGCAAGTCGAAGTGGTAAAGGGGGCTTCCGGTTTAATTACGGGCCTGGCCAATCCATCGGCCACAATAAATTTTATTCGTAAACGTCCTACAGATGAGTTGCAGGCATCTGCAGCGGGTATGGTGGGCGAGTGGAATCGCTACCGTGTGCAGGGCGATGTATCGAGTCCCATTACAGACAACATTAACGCTCGTGTCGTGGTGTCAAAAGAAAGCGGCGACAGCTATATGGATCGCTATCACGAAGATCAAACGGTGTTTTATGGCATTGTTGCCGCTGAATTGAACGAGCATGCCAGTCTTACAATTGGCCATAGCTCAAATAACAGCGAATCCGAGGGCGCCTCATCTGGCGCCTTGCCGCTATTTTATTCTGACGGATCACTCACGGATTATCCTGTGTCATCCAACACGGCGACAGATTGGGCGTTTTACAATACGGATCAGGCGCAAACATTTATTGAGTATGCCCACAACTTCAATAGTAACTGGACTTTTAAAGCGATCTACACACTCAATGATAAAGACCAGGAAGCCGAAACATTCTATCTTTCCGGGGCCCCGGATCGTGAAACAGAACTGGGCCTGGTAGCCATTGCCAGTGAATACACGGCCGAAGACAAGCAGAAAATTGCCGATATTTTTGTAAGTGGAAGCTTTTCGTTAGGAGGACGAGAGCACGAGCTGGTGATTGGTGCAAACTCAGCGGATATCACCTTGACGGGATTATCGGTTTATACGAGTGAATGGTCTGGATATGACGATCCCGTTGGCAGTGATTGGCTGCAAGGCAATACGCCTCGGCCCGTCTACGATATAAATTTTCCGGCGACCTCATCTACTGACATCGATCAAACGCAGGATTCGTTTTACCTTTCTTCACGCTTAAATCCTACCGACAAACTGTCTGTCCTTCTGGGGGCGCGAAATATGAAGCTAGATCAGGATGGGCTGAGTTATGGTTCTACGCAGGATGTTTCTGAAAGTGAAACCGTGCCCTACCTTGGTCTGACTTATCGAGTGGTAGACAACACCATGCTATATGCCAGTTACAGTGAAGTCTTTAAAGCGCAGACCTGGGTGGATGAGAATTTAAACCCACTAGGTCCCGTCAAAGGTGAAAGTACGGAATTTGGTATTAAACGCGAAATTCATGATGGACGTGCAGTGGTAACACTGGCGGCATTCGAATCTCGCCATGAAAATTTTGGAGAATATATTGGGCGTGATATGGATACCCAGCTTGCACTGTATCGCGGTACTGAAGTGGAAAGTCAGGGGTATGAACTGGAAGTGTCTGGCGAAATATACGAAGGATTAAATTTAAGCGCAGGCTATACCCATTTAAGTATTGAGGACGAAAATGGTGTTGATACCCGAACGTTTATTCCCACCAGCCAGTTCAAACTGGCACTCGCTCACCAGCTTGCAGCGCTGCCGTCACTACGTGTAGGGGGAGGCATCAACTGGCAAAATGAAATCTATGTGGGAGATATTGAAGTGGAGGGCAGTTACGCCCTGGTGGATCTATTTGCCAGTTACACGCTGTCGGACAAAATTCAGGTATCTTTCAATGTGAATAATGCAACGGATGAAAAATACCTGAACAGTCCACAATGGGGGCAAGCCAACTATGGTGCTCCGCGAAATGTTCAGGCGGCCGTTAACTGGAAGTACTAAAACCAGGGATTTCGACATTCTTCAAGTTGCAGGGTTAAGCGTGGCTTTAACCCTGCTTTCCTGAATTGGCCAATGCAAGGCGACAGCCACGAAACTTAGCACAACACTCGTCCACCATACCGCATCATAATTACCGCTTCGTTCATAGATCCACCCTCCGAGCCACACGCCAGTAAAGCTGCCAAGTTGATGGCCGAGAAAAACCACACCGTACAAGGTGGCCATGTATCGGGTTCCAAACATTGTTGCGACCAGCCCCGTTGTTGGTGGCACCGTGGCAAGCCATAAAAATCCTGTTAAACAGGAAAAAATAATCACGCTGGTGAGCGACAGTGGCAAGAGTAAAAGAGCAATGGTTAAAATACCGCGAACAAAATAAATAAAAACCAGAATGATTTTTTTCGACAAATAACCGGAAAGAAAGCCGGAAACCAGCGCGCCGGCGATATTAAACAGGCCAATCATGGCAATGGACCAGGCGGCGACTTTGGGGTCAAAACCATTGTCAGTCAAATATCCTGGAAAGTGCACCGTAATAAATGCCAGGTGAAAGCCACAGACAAAAAAGCCTAGAGTAAGCAACCAGTAGGACATGTGAGTTCTGGCCAGAGCAAACACTTCTGTAAAAGTTTCTTCTTTTTCTATGGAAGCTTGTGCTGCTGTGTTTGGGCGACTGACTTTAACCAGCGGCATGACAAAAATAACAATCGACATGACCAGGACAGACATGGCATTCAAGGCTCCACTCCAGCCAAACCAGTCAATGAATTGCTGTGCCAGCGGCACAATAAGAAACTGACCCAGTGAACCTGCTGCTGTGCCAAGACCCAGTACCCACTGGCGATCTTTTTCGCTCACGAGCTTGGCCATCAACGGCAACACAATACCGAAACCGGTGCCTGCAATGCCTGCCCCGACCAACACGCCGGCACCGAGATGCAGATTTATCAGTGTATCAACGTTGGCCGTCATCCACATGCCAATGGCATAGAGCAGGGCACCAACCACAATGACTTTGACGCTGCCAAAGCGGTCTGCCAGTCCCCCGGCGGCCACCGCTAAAATACCCCAGGCTAAATTCTGGATGGCGAGAGCAAGACCAATCGAATCCCGCCCCCAGGTATTGGCGTCGGCGATGGGCTGAACAAACAGACCAAAGCTGGCACGAAAGCCAAAGGCCAATACCAGAATGAAACAGGCTGAAATTATCATAATCCACACAGCGGGACTGATTCTTTGCGGGGCTGAGGCCGAAGGGGGGGTTAATGGATCTGTCACGGGCATTGTCCTTATCCAATCGTCAATGAAGGAGACACGTCTCATTATCTTTGGCCACTGTGATTATCTCAAGCACTAAAATGACGACCACCACAGAGGTGGCATTTGGTGTTTGTAAAAGCTTTACATTCAGTTAGCGTGAACCGTATCAGAATCGTGCAGAAAGTATGGAGAGTAGACATGTCGCATTCATGTGGGAAATCTTACTATTTCACGTCGGGTAACCCGACTGGTTCCGGCATTATTTTGTGTCAAAGCGGAACATATAAAAGCATAACAAGCATGTTGCGCATCACCATGTTTGGCAAATTCGCTGATGCACGGTGAGTTTGTTATTTGTCGTTTTTTGGGCAGACAGTTAGCATGACAGAGGCTGAAATATGTGATGTATAAGTGTGGTCGGAAGCGTAGTGAAAAGCGTGGCGGAAAGCGTTTTTATCCTGACCCGTAAAACACTGCTCTTTGCGTGCAGTGCAATGCCTCTGTCATAAAATGCTGCTAATACTGTTCTGAAAATGTTGCGCCAGTCGTGCATACCGTGCACGCGATGACGCTGAACACAAATGACAAAGCGATAAATACAATAAAACCCAGAGTTCAATAATTGGTGTTGATTGATAAAAAGTTAAGGACGAATCCTGCGTTTTATTTACTTGAGTTATTAAACTCAGCGGAGTTGAAAAAAAGCTAATGCTATTGCGGCAAAATATAAGCAGGACGCGTACTTGTCGACATTTTACAATATTGAAATTCGCTAGACTCGCTAAACAGTGGCGAATCTATATTAAAATTCGCCAGGTTTAATGCTAAGGAGTGGATGACCTCATCTTGCACTCAAACATGTCCTAAAACCCGGTGAAAAGAAAACGACTGTTCGAAAAGGATGAAAAATTCCAAGTACGCTAGACGCCGCTAGTCGTCACACGAATGCCTTAATCGGAAACGTAAAGTAAGTAAAATAAGGCAAGCCACATAAAGCAAGCCACATAAAGCAAGAAAGAACATTGCAAGAACAAGCCAAGAAAACAAAAAAAGAAAGTAAAGAAAGTAAGTTAAAAAAGTACAGCAAAGAAAGCAAAAAGAAAAAACAATATAGATAAAAACAGCATAAATAAAAAAACTACTGATGATGGCTTTGTGCATCCATTGCAAAAGATGGACATATAAAAGGCAAAACATAAGAAGTAGCCACTCAACATATTGACTAAAAAACTATAAGAAGAGATGTATCATGATTTTGATAGCACAGTGCTCATGCGTTCCTCCAGCCCATCATATTCAATTCTTAGCTCACTCAGGCTTAGCGTCGTTGTCCACTCACATACGTTCAGCGTTCTGATATTTAAAATAAAAAAAATAGTGTCCGTAAGAGGTGATGCAAATGGGCGTGTTCAGTAAAAACTTATTCCCGTGGCTGGGACGAATCTTATTATCTGTCTCTGTTATGGGTGCCAGTATCCCAAGTCAGGCTGTCAATGGACCTGGGCTTGGTAATTTAAATTATGCGGCCAGTGAACGCTTTCAACGTATTTCTCTGGTCGATAGCAGTGTTGGCATTCCCGCCAATGTGCCGGGTCCCGCTGCGCCGTTTGGGCTCAACATGGGCTATATGTTCAACGGATATTTTGTCGGGGTGTTTGCACCGGACCACGGTCATTCCTCTGGTGGGTGGTTGGTATTGGATGTAAGTAATCCGCGAAATCCCACAATGGTGGCACGCAGTTATGATTCTCACTACCATCACGGTGATGCTTATAATAATTATGTTAATGGTCAGCAAGACAGACATTTTACCGGCGCTACCGGTGATTTTAGAGAAAACCATGGGACGGGTTTTTCCGTACAAAACGGCCGTTATTACGCCGCCATTCCTACCGGCTACGGGATAGAAATCTGGGACTTTACCGACGTCGGTCCGGGTGTTCCGCCAGTGCCGGTAAGCGCCTTTGATATTCCCAATATTGCGGCGGGGGATTATACCAATACCTCCTGGCAGCTCACGTGGCAGGCACCATATTTATATGTCGCAAACACCAATCAAGGTGTGACGGTCATCGATACAACGGACATTCAAAATCCAAGACTGTTAAGTCGCACACCTATTTCCGCGTTGGGCGGGATGCGGGTCGGGCCAATTTTTGTGATGGGCAATCAGTTGATTGTTTCCAGTATGGAAGCCACTGGCAGGGTGGCCAGTTTAGATATCAGTGATCCAGCCAAACCTCGTCTGTTAACAACTTATTCCCCCGGTACACATTTTTATGCGACCTGTTTCAATGGCAATCAGGTGATGTTTACCAATCGCGGTGCTCCTGCATACATGCACGTGGTGGATATCAGTGATCCGTTTAAGTTTGTCGAATTAAATCGCAATTCGCTTCGTATGGACGAAGCGCTGTATTGTACCGGTGTGGGGGATCTGTACGTTTCAGGCAATCAGAATAATATAGGTGTAGTGGATCTTTCTAACCCGACCAATCCGGTTATGCGAGGGACGGGGTCGCTTAATGTCGGCGCAGGTAGTGATCACGGTCAGGTATCGGTCTTCGGTAATCTTGTGTATGTCGGCAATGACCACGGTGCGGGCAATGGGTTTATCGTCCATCAAACAGCCGCAGATACCTCCGCACCATATGTAACGCAGGTCAGCCCTCGCAATGGGGTTCGCAATCAGGGTTTACGCAGCCGGGTTGGATTATCTCTGAGCGATAATATTCTGGTCAGTACACTGGATACTTCGACTTTTATTGTGCGAGAGCAAGCCACAGGAATCGTGTTATCCGGTCAATACAGTGGGCAGGGCGCTATTGTGAATTTTTCGCCGGCAGCGCCGTTGAAACCCAATACCACATATGAAGTGGTGGTGCCGAGCAATGGCATGCGCGATTGGGCAGGTAACCCTACCGATACTCGCTTTGTTTCCAGTTTTTCAACTGGCAATGGCGATGACCCCGGCGAGGTATGCAGTGAGAATTGTCCGATTAGTGGTGGAACCGCCAGTGCCAGCAGCAGCGAAGCCGGGCGTCCTGCAGCACACGGTAATGACGGGGACTTTAATACTCGCTGGACAGCCGTTAATGGTTCACTGCCACAATGGTATCAGGTGGATTATGGCTCGCCACAGCAATTCAGTGGCGCCCGTGTAACATTTGAATTTGATCGTGCTTATGGTTTTGTGATTGAGGTGTCGAATGACGGCAACAGCTGGAATGAAGTCGCGAACCGCAACAGCAATAACGACAGCAGTATTCAACAGACCGTCACCTTTCCTACGGTCACCGCCCAATATATGCGTTTGCGATTCACGCGTTTGCCTGCGGATAGTTGGGCTGCAATCTTTGAGTTTAATGCGCTAACGCCTCACAGTGATTGTGTGGCCGGTGAATTGGAATCGTGCTATATCCGTCTTGTCGCTAACAGTGAAGTGAATGGTAATGCATGGACATCTGTTGCAGAGTTGACTGTGCTGGACGATTCGCTCGCGCCGTTATCCATTCTGGATATTGATCTACACAGTGTGGACAGTGAAGAACTGGTTGGTGAAGAGGGTGCCGCGTACAACGCTATTGATAGTAACCCGGCAAGCTACTGGCATACGCAGTGGCAAAGTGCCAGTCCTGCTCATCCCCATCACCTCAGCTTGCGATTAGAGCACCCGACCATCGTCGGAGGGTTGCGCTACCTTCCCAGACAAAATCTGGAGAATGGCCGAATTGCCAGTTATCGTATTGATACAAGTCGTGACGGTATCCACTGGAGCCCTGTCGCTAGCGGAACCTTCCCCAATTCTGCGAGCGAACAGACGGTATTGTTTCCTTTGCCTGATCGTCCGCTAAAAGTAAGCCTGCCAAATCCCGGTGCGTCTCTGGTCGGGCAGCGAGTGACTTTTTCTGCGCAAGCCAGTGGTGGAGCAGGAGGATTAAAATATTCATTTAATTTTGGGGATGGCACAACGCCCACACCCTTTGGCAATAATTCCACTGTCAATCACACCTTTGCCAAAGCCGGTCATTTCCCGGTGATCGTTACGGTGCGCGACAGTGAACAAAACACTACCACGGACGCGATGTTGCTTACTATTCATAAACCTGTATCGGACGAAAAGCCTACGCGATCGAGCAGCATTCAGTTTTCCAATGGCATCGTCTATGCGGTGAATTCAGACAATAACTCTGTCTCCGCGATCGACAGCATCAGTTTGCAAAAATTATGGGAAAGTGGTGTTGGTGAACATCCTCGTGCAATTGCTGTTGCCCCGAATGGAAATGTGTGGGTGACGAATCAACACTCCAGTAATGTGAGCGTATTGAGTCCCTCGGGTAGTGTGGTGAATACCGTGGATTTACCGCGTGGTTCCCAGCCGTTTGGCATTGTATTCTCGCCAGATGGTTCGCAATTATTTGTATCTCTGAGTGCGAGTGGGAAAATTGCGAGGTTAAATCCTGCTACAGGAGCCATGATAGCCACTGCCAGTGTTGGAAATACGCCGCGTGGTCTGGCGGTGACAAGTAATGGTCAGTCGCTTTATGTGACGCAATTTATTTCACCGCGCGATCGCGCTCAGATTCGAAAGTTAAACACGTCGGATTTAACTGTGGCCGCCGTTATTGAACTGCAGAACGATACAACAACAATTGACGGCGAAGATCGTTCACAGGGAATTCCCAATTACCTCACGTCTATCACCATTTCGCCAGATGGCACACGCGCCTGGGTGCCTTCACAAAAGGTGAATACCGGTAGGGGGAGTTTTGTCAGCGGGCAAGCGCTAAGTTTTGAAAGTACCGTGCGCACCATTGTATCGCAGATAGACTTAAGTACAGACAGCGAAGATTTTTCTGCTCAGTTTGATTTCAATGATGCCAACCTGGCGGCCGATGCGGTGCTCACTCCGTTGGGGGATTATGCTTTCGTAGCGCTGCAAGCGAACAACAGTGTGGAAATCATTGATGCCTATTCCGGCACAGGAATGGGGGCAATTAGTACCGGTCTGGCGCCAAAGGGTTTGGCGATGAATAATGAAGCTACGCGTTTATTTGTGCATAACTTTTTACAACGCAGTATTGATGTGTTTGATATCAGCGGCATTATTGATGGTTCTAATTTTATTATGCCCAAACTCGCTACGGTGACGACGGTGGCTGATGAAAAACTGTCGCAACAAGTACTGCAGGGCAAACGAATTTTTTATAACGCCGCTGATACGCGTATGGCACTTGATGGATACATGGCCTGCGCTAGTTGTCACCTGGACGGCGATTCCGATCGCCGCGTGTGGGATTTTACCGATCGCAATGAGGGCTTACGCAATACTCGCAGTTTAATTGGCGCTGCTGGCACTCGAGATGGCAACATCCATTGGACGGCTAACTTTGATGAAATTCATGATTTCGAAAATGATATCCGCGCTGCGTTTGGTGGTACGGGGTTGATGAATGACAATGATTTCATCGCTACGCAAAACCCCTTGGGCCCAGCCAAAGCTGGACTTAGTCGAGATCTGGACGCTCTGGTAGCCTATGTCAGTTCTCTCGCCAGCACGCCACCGAGTCCTTTTCGCCAAAATGACGGTAGTCTTACGGCCGATGCTGAAGCTGGTCAGCAAATATTTGAAGCACTTAACTGCAGTACTTGCCATAGTGGAGAATTTTTTACGGACGGTAAGCGTTGGGATGTAGGCACCATTCAGGAAAATTCGGGCAAAGGCAGTGGCGAGTCGCTAGAGGGGGTGGGGTTTGATACACCTTCTCTGCTTGGGCTCTGGTTCAAAGCGCCGTACTTGCACAATGGTCAGGCGGAAACCTTGCTGGATGTGCTCAACAGTGCTGCACATGGTGGTAGCGATACGCTCACAGACTCTCAGCGTCGACAGTTGGCTGCATATTTAATGCAACTGGAACAGGATGCACCTAACCTGCTCAATGTGAGCCGGTGGCAATCGCAATTGAGCGACATGTGCATGGATGTCCGTGAAGGCGCGACTGCAGAAGGGCAGGATGTTTTGCAATGGCATTGCCACAATAATGCCAATCAGCGATGGCAGGTGCAGGATACTGGCGAAGGCTATATTTCGCTAGTGGTTGAACATAGTGGCATGTGCTTGGATGTGTTTGGTGTTAGTACTGAAGCAGGCGCCAAAATACAGCAGTGGACCTGCAATGGCGGCTCGAATCAACAGTGGATGCCACTGCGAGATAGTCAAGGTTATTATCAATTACAGGCACGCCACAGCGGACTGTGTTTGGGCATTGTCAATAATGAGGGCGTCGCAGGCGCCGCGCTGGAGCAACAGTCTTGTGACAATCGCAGCGGTCAGCGCTGGCGTCAGTTTATTGAAGGCGGCTCGTCCTCCAGTTCATCCAGTAGCAGTTCCTCTTCCAGCAGCAGTTCATCATCAAGTAGTAGTTCTTCTTCAAGCAGCAGTTCCTCCAGTTCCTCAGGAGGGAATGCCTGCAATAGTCTTCCGCAATATGCCGATAGCAACAGCTATTCAACCGGCGACGTGGTGCAAAACGGTGGCAGTCGTTACCAGTGTACAGTCGGTGGCTGGTGTACCGTGGGCGGGCCTTATGCTCCGGGATCAGGGTGGGCCTGGACCTACGCCTGGAATCTACTGGGGAGCTGTAACTAATTCATCAAAACGATCAGACCGCATAAGCCTGCCCCACTGTAGGTTGATGTGGTCGGTTTGATCATGCCTGTCATTACCGTTCTCTTCTTTACCTGCTTTTGAATCAAAAAGCGGATTAAGTGTGTTTTTTCAGGAAGCGATGGTTTTTATGGGCTATGTTTATGGTCGCGATAATTGTTATACCCAAGGCTTCTAATATGCTGCGTTGCCAGTGGCGGCGTAAGTATCTTTCCCTATAGCGTGCTGTAAAGGTGCGTTTGTGTCGCTTAGGTGCTGAGTAATCACACTCATCGATTTAGAATTCTGAAAGGCTTAACCTATACTTACTAAATAGTTAATGACAGCGCTCTCTTGACTAGAGTGTGAGTAATCGCGGCCCAAACAATTAGCGAGATGGAGAGGTCTCGAATGCAGCTAGCGTCTACCAGGCAGGAGATCCGGTAATGATGAAAAATGCTCCCTTAACTGAGCTCATGGTCAATGCGATAGATTCGGATGACACCAGTCTGCCGGAGCTCATTAATGAGTTATTGAGCACTTTACGAGTTCACTTGGGGATGGACGTGGTATTCATCTCGGAATTCAAAGATCAAGAACGCATTTTTCGTTTCGCCGATGCCAAATCGAAAGACAGTCCGGTTGAGGCTGGGCTGTGCAGTACTTTGGATGAATCCTATTGTAAGAAAATTGTCGATGGCGAATTGCCCAATATCATTCCGGACACGCTTGAAAACACTACGACCAAGTCGATGGCCGTCACTAAGAATCTGGGGATACGCTCGTATATGGGGGTGCCGATTACGCTGACCAATGGCAAACTCTATGGCACACTTTGTTGTTTTAAAACAGAGCCCGATGCATCACTGATTAAAAAAGATATCACCATTCTACGGGCATTTGCCGAGTTAGCGGGCAAAAGAATTGAACGCTTGAAGCAATCGGCGATGGAAGAGGAAAAAGCCAAAGCGCGCATTTTGTCGGTGTTGAATAACTCGCAATTGAATATGGTGTATCAACCTATATTGGATTTGAACGGAGATAAAATTACCAAATTCGAATCATTGTCGCGGTTTACCGTGGAGCCCTATCGCACGCCCGACGTTTGGTTCAGTGAAGCCGCGAAAATTGGTCTTGGCGAAGTGCTGGAAATGCATGCACTCAAATTAGCGCTGAGTGATATGGATAAGCTCCCGGAAAATGTCGCCTTATCGCTCAACACCTCGCAGCACAATGTAATTAACGGAAAAATTGCCGAAGCATTGCAGAATGTGGATGCCAGTCGTGTAGTTCTCGAAATTACCGAGCATGAAATTATTTCTGACTATAGCGCGTTAAAAAAATCGTTGGATTCACTTCGCCGTCAGGGGGTTAGATTGGCGATTGATGATGCCGGCGCCGGTTACTCTACTTTTCAGCATATATTAGAGTTAAATGCGGATATTATTAAACTTGATATATCACTCATTCAAAATATTCATCTGGATAAAAACAAAAACGCCTTAGCAAAGGCATTGATTGTATTTGCCAAAGCCATGGGGTCTGAGATCATTGCCGAAGGCATAGAAAATGAAGAAGAACTGAACGAGTGCCGCAAACTCGGTATTCACAAGGTTCAGGGCTATTATATTGGAAGACCTTTGCCTTTAGCTGAATCATTGAAGATCATCGAAAAACATCGCGGGATGCACTAAACAATATTACTGCGCATGGGCATTGATAATCTCTCCGAGTGTGTCGATGGCTTTGCGCGTTTTATCATTCCAGAGCACCGCACAGGAAATCCGGATATAATTACTGAACTTCGCTTTTGCCGAAGCTTTTGCCGAGAAAATAGGGCCGGGTGCAATACTGATGTTGTGCTTGAGCGCCGCTTCCACCAGAGCAAACGCATCGACATTTTCTGGTAATTCCAGCCACAAAAAATAACCGCCGCTTGGCTGAGTAATTTTTGTCTCCAGAGGGAAGGTTTTAATAATTCGCTCGGATATCAAGTCGACCGACTTCTCAATTTCACCGCGAATAAAGCGCAGGTGTTTATCGTACATGCCGGAGCGTAACATGCTCGCCAGTGCCAGCTGCTGCAATCCTGGTGCAGACACATTGGTAACAAATTTTTGATATTCCAGCTTGTCTAAATATTTTGCGGAGCTCACCCAGCCAACCCGCATGCCGGGTGAAATTGTTTTGGAGAAGGAAGAGCAGTAAATAACATTGCCGCTGCTGTCAAATGACTTCACTGTGCTCGGTCGCTGCTGGCTAAAACTTACATCGCCATAAATGTCATCTTCGATTATGGGGACTTTGGCTTTGTGGCAGAGTTTGGCAAGCGCGGCTTTATTCGCATCACTCATACAGCTACCTAACGGGTTACTGAAGTTGGGAATAACGATGCAGGCTTTTATTGGCCACTGATCAAAGGCCAGTTGCAGGGCTTCAAGTGAAATACCTTCTCGCGGGTGAGTGGGAATCTCTAACGCTTTTAAGCCCAGTGCATCAATGGTTTGCAAGTGTCCGTGAAAAGTAGGGGATTCCACCGCCACAATATCACCGGGTTGGGTGAGCATTTTAAGGGAAATATGCACAGCTTCCTGGCAGCCACTCGTGACAATAATATCGTCGTGGTGTGTGAGACAGCCGATCTGCGACATGCGTCGCGCGAGTTGCTTACGCAAACTGATTTCACCCAGTGTTTTACTGTAGCTTGATATTTCAATGCGATTGAATTTAACGGCATGCGCCAGTGCTTTTTCCATTGCGCGTAAAGGCAGGAATGAAGAATCCGGAACACCGGCACCAAACTGGGTAATATTGGGGTTATTTATTTGCGAAATGAGTTGAAGCACTCGGCGCTGTCCCTCGACCAAGCCGGGTTTTTCGGTCACGAGATTCTCAATTTGCGGCTCTTCAACATCGCGCCTGCGGCGATGGGCAACATAAAAACCGGAGCGCGGTCGCGACTCAATATATCCGTCCAGTTCCAGTTGGCGATAGGCCGCTACGGCCGTTGAGGGACTGACGCGCTTATTATTGCTGGTAGCCCGAATGCCCGGCATTTTCTCCCCAATACAATAAGCGCCGGATTCAATTTCCTGCACCAGCTCACGTGCCAGTTGTTGATAAAGCGTCTTCATGGCAACCACATTCAATACAGTTTGTAAGAGATTGAAGCAGTACAGATTGTAGATTAATTGATCTGTACCGGTTCAATTTAATATCTGTGAATCTGTAATGCAAGTGACTTTTCTCCTATGCTGACGATTCATTTGGAAACCTGTTGAGTTTACTGAATAGGAGTGCGGCCTTGATGAAAAACCAGGAGGCAATATTGCGAGAATCGCCGGCAAAGAGGCCGGGCGATAGTCACCAAATTTGGATTGGCATTATTCTGGGCACATGCATTGCTGCGCTGTTTCTCTTCCAGTTGCCGGGTGCTGAATTGACGCCAGGTCAAAAGCAGGACCCACCATCAGAACGTCCGCCATGGTGGTGGATGATCCATTAATATTCGAGGAAAAATATGGAAAGTATTGTTGCGTTGATGAGCTTTGCATTTGTGATGTCCATTACACCGGGGCCAAACAATGTATTGCTGATGAGTTCAGGTCTGCGTTTTGGTGTTAAGCGCACGTTGCCGCACATGGCCGGTATTCAATTTGGCCTGGCGATGCAACTGGTGATGTGTGCATATGGACTTGGTTTATTTATTACAGAAAATCCTGTGTTGCTGAATGTAATGCGTGTGGTGGGCACGATGTACTTATGCTATTTGGCCTGGCAGTTGCGCAAACTGGAAATTAAAGATCGTGCGAGCGAGCAAAAGCCTTTTACCTTTTTGCAGGCGGCAGCATTTCAGTTTATCAATCCAAAAGCCTGGTTAATGTCAATAACGGCAGGTGCACTATTGCTCCCCGCTTTTGAAACACAGTGGTTATCAATCGCCATGCTTTGCGTCATATTCTGCAGCGTTGGGGCGCCAAGTTCTGGCAGCTGGGCAGTATTCGGTTCGCTGTTACGAGAATATTTAAAAAATCGTACGGCGTTGCAGGTGTTTAATGTCACCTTGATAGGTTTAACGCTTTTCACCGCGTATTCGTTTTGGAGTTAGGGATTTTGATCATGCAAATTAACAAGGAAGTTTTTTTTATTAAAAAAGCAAATAAAATTTGTTACTGAAGCCGCATACTCACGCCATGTGAGCATGCGGCTGCGCTTTTCTTTGATGCCATTCTTTGATGCCATTCTTTGATGCCATTCTTTGATGCCATTCTTTGATGCCATTCTTTGGCCTTATTCCTTGGTGCCATTTATTGTGCCTTAAGAGTGGCATTGCGAATAATGCGATGTACTGTATTGAGTTTTTCGCTCACCGCATCGCTGATGATAAACGGATAGGCATCTTGCAAACCCATGCTGCGATTTAAAGAATTGAACATTACCGTAAATGTTGTCCAGACTTCTATCGTCTGATGAATATCCGTATTGGCTGAGTCAATTTGGTGATGGTTCACCTCGGCGGCATCCAGTCGTACACCGTAGTGTTGAGCCGTTTCCAGTGTATCCACCATATGTAAATAGTGAGCCCAGGTTTCCGCCCAGTCTTCCCACGGATGAGAAGATGCATAAGCGCTGATAAACTGCTGAGACCAGTCTTTTTGCTCGCCTTTTTCGTAATGGGTTTTTAACGCCTGCTGGTAATCCAATTGTTCATCACCAAAAGTGCTTCGAAACAATGCCAGTGCGTCGGGGTGTTCTGCGACGAGCTGGTCCCAATAAAAATGACCAATCTCATGACGAAAATGGCCGAGCAGGGTCCGATAGCGTTCGTTCATGGAAACACGTGTTCGATGACGCGCAACGTCATCCGCTTCAGATAAATTAATGGTAATTTCCCCTGCATTGTGACCGGTGTACACCGTGGACTGATTCTCAAGCGGCTCTCGGAAATGGTCTTCGCTACTTTTATCTGCCAGGAACTTAAACATTAAACCGTTTGCCGGGTCTTCAACTCGATCAGGAATTGGCAAAGACAATCCTTGTAATGTATAGAGCGTGCGACGTTTCGCTGTTTCGAGCTTGCGCCAGAGCGCGATATTTTCGCTTATGCTCAAATCGGGTATGGCGTGATTAAAATGGCAGTAATAACATAATTCTTGCGGATTGTTTTCCAGCTCTGCTTCGCTGAGCATGCCATTGCACACACTATGCTGATGAAAGTTAGCGCATTTTTTATAGCGCGTATCGGGGTCAGCATCACACAGGAAAAAATCCGTTTGGTCGCAGGGCGTAAAGGCTACCACCGCATGCAATTTTTCACTGTAACCGGTTAGCCGACCACAAGCGATACACACGGTGTTTTCGAAAAACAGCACAGGGCGGTTTTTACACGTGCATTGGAAAGTTTGCATAAGGGCTCCAGTGGTGACAATTGTAATTTTGGGTTTGCGCAGTGATGTTACTTGATCCTGACAGGGGCTGCTCTCTTTTCACTTAGGGTATTGCCAACGCCCTTACTTTTCAGGTGTCCATCGCATGCCATCAGCATTTCATGTGCATATAGTGTTCCAACGCGAAACACTGATACAAACATGGTGAAATGTGAGTGGTATTTAAATGATTTTTTAATCGAGCTGCTTTTAGATGTTAAGGCTCTGCAGGAAAGCTCAACGTTCTAAAACGCAAAACGCTGCCTGTCTCAGACAGGCAGCGCGACGTGAATCAAAAACATGGAGTTACAAGGTTATTGGTGAACTCCTCTGCATTAGAATTGCAAGCTCAGGGACAGTCCCAATTCGTTTTCGGGATAGTATTCCGTCTCCAGGTACTGGGAGTAATAGCCAGAAGCACTCAGCGCATCGGTGAAATACCAGATACCGTTAATACTGACAATACCAATATCTTCCAATTCGTCTTCATAGGCTTGCTCTACACTGTAGCTGGCGCCAAGCATGAAATCTGGGTGAATACTGTAGTTGGTCGAAAGGTTTAAATACGCGTAGTCACCGACTTGTTCCAATGCGTCGGTTTGGTCAACCAACACATATCCCGCACTTGCCTGATGTGTCCAGTTCCCCATTCCGATCATCCAACCTATTTCGGTCATGACATCTTGCGAGCCACTGCCTAAACCTTTTTCATAATCGCCATTATCCAAAGAAATATCCACACTGATATAAGCTAGAGACGGATTGGCAGTAGAGAGTATTTCCCAGTTATAGCGAAGACCAAAACTGATATCTCCCAATCCTGATGCGCTTTCTTCGTAGCTATCCTGTGTTGCTGCACTTTCCTGGCAGTTAATGACCTGCTCTTCATTTAAGCGACCATTGGACACAAGGTAGTCGCGCAGCCGGTCGCCCATGCCGAGTACCCGGCTGCAATATTCTTGATAACGGGGAAACGCGCCGTTATTAAAGTAATTACCTTCAATATCCAAGTACGATAGATTGATATTAAAGTCCCAGTTGTGCCATACCAAGGTGGGAGTAAATTGTAAGTAACGGAAACTCGCATCACTGTTTTCGTAATTCTGTTGCTGAGTGCTGGCGGTCACACTCATTCCCCAGTCGTGGGTTTGAGCGCTTTGACTATAAACCTCAGTGCTCGCTGTTAAACTTATCAGCAAGCCTGCAATAAAACGGCAAACGCCTGCGGTGGATGGCGTGATGTCATGAGAAATAACACTCGCAGCTTGTTGACGGTGTCGAATTAAGCTGGGTAAATACTTTAAAACTACCACAAAAAACTCCTGCTTATCTGCGTTGGTTCAATAAACGGTCCAGGCGCTTGCGTGCTTTTAATCGCTGCGCGGGCGTTTTATTTTTAAATCGTTCAATGAGTTTCAATCGTTGCTCATCATTCAGGGACTGCCATTTGTCTCGTAACAGTTGCTTGTCATCGTCTGACAGCGAATTAAACCATTCAAAACGTTGTCGAATTTCTTCTTTTTCTTCGTCAGGCAAGGCTTTGTATTGTTGAAATTTTTCCCGTATCTGTGCTTGACGTTCAGGCGGCAGCGCTTGCCATTTGGCAAACCGGTCTCGTAATTCTTGCTGCTTGGCCTGGGGCAGAGCGCGAAATTTTTCGGCTTGTTGCAGCAAGGCTTCGCGTTCTTCCTGACTGAGGTTCTGCCAGCGCTCATTCATGTTTTGGGTACTCTGTTGTTGCGCCGAAGTTTGGGACTCTTGTGCTTCGCTGGTTTGCGCAGCGCTAATGTTTGTCAGCAGCATGCTGCTGCATATCAGGAGAGCTCCCAACTGGAGACGAAGGTTGTTGAAGTGTTGACTAATTGGACTCATGACACTTTCTCCATTGCACTTTCTGGCTTGAGCTCTAATGCCTGTTCTTTGCGATCAGAAGATGTTTCTGCAGGCGGTTTTTTCGGTTGTTGCTTCATCATGGATTCCAAGGTGTTGGGGTCTATGTAGTCCCCGTTGTCATCGCTGAATTCCAGTAGGAATCGTAAAAAATCTTCATCCAAATCGGTTGGTACTTCGCTGTTATTCGCAGAAGCCAATGCTGGCGCCAGTAAAATAAAAAAACAAAAGAATGCCGAGTTAGACTTCATTCGCCAGTTCTCCAAGGCCTGCCAGCATTTCCATTTCCGCTAACATGTCCATCTGTTCCATCATGCTGGCAAACTCAGCGTCCTCCATCGTATCGGTCTGGCTTACCATGGGGGGGGCGGTGGTATCGTCAACACGTTCCGGTCCGAGATACACCACCATGGCCACTGCAAATACCACACTGGCTGCCGCGGCAAAGCGAGGGATCTTGGAATAAGATCGACGAGATCCTTGCACGCTTTGCTGGCGCAGACTTTTTAGGGCGTCGAGCGTGGCCGGATCAATATCCTGCAGCCCCTGGTCAAGAAAATGTTGACTTTCTTTTTCCCAGTTGCCTGATCCGCCGTGATTACCTGATGTGTCACTCATGTGTTTCTCTCTTTCGCTTCTGGTTGTCGAGTCCTGGTTAGGTTGTTAAGCCTTCACGTAAAGCGGTGATGGCGCGATGATAATGGGTTTTCACACTGCCCTCGCTGCATTCCATCGCTTTAGCTGTACTGCTGACATCAAAACCTTCCCATGCTCGAAGTAAAAATGCCTGTCGTTGGCGTACGGGAAGATTTTGCAGTACGTTGTAAACTTCATTGACATCCCGATAACGATGCAGAATATCAACAGGGTTGTCATCTTTATGCGCCGACTCTTGTGCTAGTACATCTTCTTCCAGATCTTCATTGGCGCTTCGCCAAAACCAGCGCGATGTTCGCTGTTGTGCGCGCACCCAGTCAATTATGCAGTGCTGTAAAATACGTTGAAATAACAGAGGCCATTGATCGCTCTTGTGTTCACTGTATTTTTGCACCAGCTTAATCATGGCATCTTGCACAATATCTAAGGCTTCATCCCTGTTTTTAGTGGAGAGCAACGCGGTTTTGAAAGCGCGTTGCTCAACGCTGGCCAGAAAGTCATCCATGACATTACGTCTGTCTTGCGTGTCGCGGTGCTGCTGCAAGTGAATTACTTTTTCTGGCATTACTTTTGGTTTCCCGGTGTTTTACTTTGCAGGGTTTACGTTTTAAGTGAACGCCTGCGTTGCGTGTAGCAAATTATTCCGCTGCGGGCGCGTCGTTTTGTCCAGCGCTGGTATTGTTACTGGCGTAAGTCCGAACCACAGTTTTGGAAGACACTTCCCCATTTGGGTTTGTGACAGTCATTTCTTTTTCTACCGTATTGCTTTGGCGATCGACTGAGGTTACGGCGCTACGCTGGTACACTTCACCGTCCAGAGTTGTTTGGGTGGTGTTCACCAAAGCGCCATCTTCGGTGCGCTCTACTGAGCTTTCGCGGCTGCGAGTTTCGCCATCTGCATTGGTGCTGGTCATGCTGCGTGTTGCACCGTTTCCACTGATTTCAGTGTCGATTGTTTTCGTGAGACTTTCACCTTCAGCATTGGTCATTACCACATTACGTACAGCGCCGCTTTGTGAAACTTCCGTGACGGCTTCCCTGCTTCGTGTTTCACCCTCTGCACTGGTGTTGACGACACTGCGCATCGCGCTGTTGCCACTAAGTTCCGTTGTGATATTTTTTGTACTGTTTTCTCCCTCTGAATTCGTGATAACCACATTGCGCACTGCACCGTTGCCAGTTAATTCTGTCATGGCGTCTTTGCTACGTGTTTCACCTTCGGGGCCTGTATGCACGACGCTGCGCGCAGCACCTTCTGCATTCAATTCAGTTAACACACTTTTAGAGCGGGTTTGGCTGTTGCCTTCGGCATCTGTGCGTGTCACGGTTTTCAGTCTTTCTCCTGGAGCGACTTGTTGGATATCGACGGCTCGACTCATGGTTCTACCGCTGTCAGTGGAGATGCGGGTTGAACGCTGTAGTGTGCTGTCTACACGCAAGCGCTCAGAGTGACGGGCGGATAAACCGAGTTGTGATTGACGTTTCAGGTCAATAGCGCCAGCGGTTGCCAGTGATGAACTAAGAGATGAACAAAATGTTGTGATCATAAGTGAAGCGATAATTGTCTTTTTCATGAGTAGAACTCCGTAATACTTTGTAAGTGTCTGAATCTGGTATGTCAGATCCAATCTCAGTTGCTGAATATCGCGCGCTTACAGGTATTAACGGTGAACCGGAGAATCGGTTGACAAAAAAATTAAATATTTTCTAACTCATTGAAATTATTGCTATTTATTTTTCAAATACACGGCCAGCCACAGTTGGCTAACCGGCAAACCATGTCATTAAGTATAGGTGGGAATTGTTCAAATAGAGCTGTTCAGCCGGCGGATGAATGGGAGCTGGCCTGAGCGGAGGGGATTTACAATAGCTAATGAGAGTTAAATATCTCGTTATTTTGACATTGTTTGGCTTTTGGTAGACTTTTGGTCGACCAAGATTAAGCAGGCCGTGCTATTTATGCTGCTCTATCCATGCAGGCGTCATTAAAGGGCTATAAAGCGCTATTTTGCAGGGAAAGCTTAAGGGGTAGTGTTAACAAGCAATTTTAAGGCATCGCGCGTGGTAAGACGGTTAATGCCTTAATGTCATGAAGTTAGGAATGCCGCGCAATGAATTCGTGTACCGTTTCCACAAAAATACTGGAAGCAGCTTCGCGTCCGAGGAGTAAATGGCCGTCGCTTTCCAGTCCGACAAACTCTGCATGAGGTATGGACGCCGCAATATCCCGACCCGTTTTCGCGGGGATACGCTGATCGCCCAGGGAATGGAGTACCAAGGTGGGCACTTTTACCTGGGATAGTTTGTCTCTCACATCAATATCGCCGAAAACGGAAAGAAAACGCGCTGCGTTTTCTGGAGACGTGGTCAAACGCTGAAATTCATTGAACCAGTTAAGCTCCTGCGGACTGGCGCTGGGCATAAAGGTAGATGAAAAAATCTGCCGATAGGCGGGGTTGTCCTGACCCCAGCCAGATTCGGTTAAGGTGATGATAGCTTCGCGTTCTCGTGTGGTGGCCTCGCTGGCATTGATTCGCCACCCGGCATCATAACCACCAAATAAAATTAAATGACTGACGCGCTCGGGATGGTTCACGGCGTATTCAATGGATACTGCTGCACCTTGTGAAATTCCGAGCAAAGCAAATTTCTCCAGCTGGTTGGCCTCGACCACCGTTTCAAGATCTTTAACAAAGCTGGCGAAGGAAATATCTTCGACATTCCAATCTGATAAGCCGTTGCCACGTTCATCGTACCGCACTACCTGGTGTTGCATCGCCAGTTCGCGAAACAGCGGACTCCAGATCGGCGCATCCCAATCCAGTTCCAAATGGCTTAACCAGTTGGCTGCTTTTACGATGGGAGTGCCACTGCCAATTGTTGCGTAGGCGATTCGAACATTGTCGTCTGAGGTGCAAAACTGAATTTTTTGACGAGCCAGTAGTTCCCGGCCCAAAGGCTTTTCCTGTTCAGCGGTTTTGGGTTCCGGGCTGAGTTCGGTGCGATCTTCTGCTGACCATTGAATACCGGCATTACGAAAGCGTTTGCTCAGCTCTTGGCTAAGGGCTTTAACCTCTTGAGTGGCATGCAGCATTTCTGTCAGTGTTAAACATTGGGTCGCGGCTTTGGTGTTGAATGGCTCCAGCATTAACCACTCTTGTGCCCATGTTAAACGTTCAGGTGGGATTAGCTCATTATGAAATGCCAACCGCGCTAACACTTTTCCGCGCAAGCGTTCCATTTCCTGCCGCTCCGAGGTTAGCCAGCGCTGAAAAATTTCCTGGTCCGGCAGATCAATTCCATCGAGAAAGGGTTGCGCTAATTGCTGGGCAATGTGCACAAGTGCATCGCAGGGGAGTTGCAGGTCGTTGGCTTGACTGGCTAGTTGATGCGCATCAATTTCAATATCCGCGGTATGTAAAGCAACACGTTCCCGGTCAGCAATCAGGCGTTCATGGTTATCTTCGTTTACCAGCGGACGAATTTTACTGAGAGACCAACGTAATGCGCCACGAGGGTCATCCGGAATTTCCCAGAATACTTCACATAAACGATCGCGACGATGTGGTCGCGAGGTAATGGCAAGGTAGGCCAGTAACGCGCGCGTTCGTTTTGAAGCGGGTAAATTGATGCGCGTTCCGTCGCGGGTTAATTCGAGTTCTCCAAATAGATGAATACTCAGGCTCATGTCGGGAAAAAGCTCTCCAGGTGTTGTAGTGGATGTTGTCTGTACTGTTAGAGCGATTCTTCTGCTGTCGTCAAAGCACACAGTGTGGTGAGCGAATGGGGTGGTATTATTGCGTTTGACGACGTGTAGTTCATCTTACACATCGGGTCGCTGAAAAGGAATGAGGCTTTATCCGAATGATCGAAGTTATCTGTAAAATTATATGTCTTCATCAGCAAACGGTCGTTTAGAAAACGAGTGACTAATGCATATTCACTTTTCCCTGGCCTGATTTTTTGTCTCTTCAAAACTGCTGGGTGATATTTGTTGTTGTCTTGATACCCCGTAAAAGGTGGCTGCCCGGCCCATAAAATTCAGCGTCAGACGCTAGCGCAACTGCATACGTATTCATATCAATAAGTGGTCTTTTCTTGAGCGTGATATTGATATGCTTCATGTCGATTACGGATGCAACAAGCAATTTAACAATAACGAAGATTGTCGCTCAAATTTATAATTGAAACGGGATTGTTCTTTCCTGCAGGTGTTTCAAGAATCGAGTACTGCAGCAGCGGTGTTCAAGCAAAGCGTGTGCTAAAACACTGCAGTTGAAGGCTCGGTTAAAAGCTGGGTTAAAAACTCAGTGAAAAGTATTGTAATAGCACCGTTAGAAATCGATGCTTTATGTCTTCCTTATTGTGACCCGACAAGCGCTTGCTGCGTAAACAAAAAACTTAATAACAATAATAATGAAATGGAGAGAGCATGTTAAAGCATCTGCATACCTGGTCTGTTAAAACAAGCATAGTCCTTGCATTCTCATCATTGATCTTCGCCTGCGGAGGCAAGCAGGAGGATTATCGGAAACGGGATATTCGTGAAGAAGTGATGTACATGGTGATGCCGGATCGTTTCGCCAACGGTGACCCAAATAATGATACGGGTGGCATAGCCGGGACGAGAACCGAGCATGGCTATGATCCCGCTGACAAAGCGTTCCACCATGGGGGAGACCTGCTAGGTGTCTTGCAAAAGCTGCCGTATTTGCAGGAGCTTGGCATTACCGCGATTTGGATTACGCCCATCTTTAAAAATCAAACGGTTGCGCCAGATGGGAACGGCTCTGCGTATCATGGTTACTGGATTACGGACTTTACTCAGGTAGATCCACACTTCGGTACAAATGATCAATTAAAAAAACTCATTCGCGAAGCGCACAAACGGGACATTAAGATTTTCCTGGATATTGTGGTAAACCATACGGCGGATATTATTCGCTACGAAGAATGTCACGATGCGCTGGGTCAGTTACCCGATGGACAATCGGGGTGTACTTATCGCGATTCAAGTCAAACGCCATACACGCCTTTTTTACCGGAGGGCTCGGATAACGCGAAAACTCCCGCGTGGTTGAACAATGTAGCGCTTTATAATAATCGCGGCGACTCAAGCTTTACTGGGGAGTCTTCCATTAAGGGTGACTTTTTTGGTCTGGACGATATCGATACCACTCAGGCGCAAGTCATTTCTGGCATGACTGATATTTTTAAGCATTGGATTCAAGAGTATCGCATCGACGGCTTTCGTCTGGATACGGCTCGTCATGTAGAATTGGAATTCTGGCAACAGTGGTCGCCTGAAATTGAAGCTTTCGCACGGCAGCAGGGAATCAAAAACTTTACACTTTTTGCTGAAGTGTACGACGGTGATCCGCGTAATGTCAGCTTATACAGTACCGAAGGCAAACTGGATTCAGCATTGGATTTTGGTTTGTATTTTGCGATGTTGGATGTGTTTGCGAATAATCAAGGGCCACAACGAATTGCCGATATTCTCGCGTCGGATGATTGGTACCGCGATCAGGACAGTGATGCGAATTCGCTGTTCACTTTTGTCAGCAATCATGATGCAGGCCGGCTCGCTCACAAAATTCGTGAGGCGAATCCAGAAGAGAGTAACACTCAGCATTTAGCGAGAATGCAATTAGCTTATGCTTTTTTATATTTTTCGCGCGGAATTCCAGTACTGTATTACGGTGATGAGCAAGGATTTGTTGGCGGTGGAGATGACAAACTCAGCCGTGAAGACATGATGCCGAGTCAGGTTGCCGAGTACAATACCATTGAGTTGCTCGGAACGGACGAAAGCACTGCGGCAGATAATTTTAATTCCTCGCATCCGATGTACACTCGGTTGCGTGAATACAAAAAGGTGCTTGATCAGCTGCCATCATTACAGACGGCCGAACAGCAGGTGCGATACGCCGACAACGAACCCGGCATTATCGCTTTGTCGCGTATAGACAATAAGCACCGGGAATACCTTGTTGTGTTCAACACAGCTCTGGAATCCCGCGCTGTAACCCTGCCTGTTGACGCGCTGGCGTATCGCCAGATTTACCCGCTGAATCAAGCGCAATTTAATGCCGATGAGGGCGCGATCACAATTGAGCTTCCCGCCTTGGACTTCGTAGTACTGGCATCGAAACGCCCCTTGCAAGCGAGCAACATTACCGCAGTTCAACTGCAACTTAAGGCTGGGCAAAAAGTAAAAGGGCGATATCCCGTCCCTGTTGAATTGGAATGGGCGTCAGTATCGCATGCACCTTTAACGCGTGTGGAATTTTATCAGTCTATTAATGGTGCAGAGTTCACGCTGGCTGGGCGTGATACGAATCAACCCTTTGTCTTGTATCCCTCCACTGCACAATTATCGGATGGAACAAGCATTACCTGGCGTGCCGTGGCAAAAAGTCCTGATGGGGAATCTTTAGCGTCGTCGGACATCCAACTGACGGTGGGTGACCCGCCGGGAATGCGCGTCACGTTTAAAAAGCCCGAAGAGTGGAACGATGGAATCAATATTTATTATTGGAATGTTGAGCAAAGTGAACCGCTGAATTGGCCAGGGACTCCAATGCAGTGGATACAGGATGACTGGTACTTTTACCAATTCCCGGACGGGGTTCAACAAGCGAATCTCATCTTTAATGATGGTCAGCAACAAACCGCTGATTTGTATCGCATGTGGGACGGATGTTACCAACAGGGCGAGTGGCAAGATCTATGCAGTGACGCACCGGTACCGGGATTGCTATTACGTTTTAAAAAACCAGCGAGCTGGGGTGACAATATTCACCTGTACTACTGGAATGCCGAACCGGCGGAGGCAGTGGAATGGCCTGGTGTGGCGATGCAACAAGTTGCCAATGGCTGGTATGAAATGCGTTTACCCGCGAATGTTTCTCAGGCTAACTTAATATTTAATGATACTCAAGGTAATCAAACTGATGATTTGTTTCGCGATAGAGATGGATGTTTTGGTGTGGAGGATAATGCAACATGGTTAAACCAATGCGAGATTCCTACTGATATGGACATTACCAACTTTTCGGCACACTGGGTGGATGAGGATACGCTGGTGTGGAATGCCAATAGCGAGAACGCGGTGCAGTGGAAATTATTTGCGTCACAGTCTGCAGCGTTAGAAATCGAAGAAAATGACCAGCAGATACCTGTGCTTGTTGGGGAAGACATCAGCTTTGAATTAAATCCTGCCAATTTAGATCTCGACACAGCCGCAAAATTTCGTCATTTAGCGGCGCTTCCAGCATTTTCTCTAACGGCAAGCACCGATGAAAAACAACAACTACTGCGCAGCCAATTGGTGTTCGCCGCCTACGACGACCAGGGACACCTCTTGTCGGCAACTTATGTGCAAACACCTGGTGCCATAGATGCTCTGTTGGCCACCAATAAGCCGTTGGGGATTGACATTGAAAACGGTGAAGTTGTGTTGCGCCTATGGGCACCCACGGCACAAAATGTTGAATTGCAATTGTTCGATGAGGAATTCAATTTAACTGAATCTGTGGCGGCTTCGACGTACTCGGAAGGTGTGTATACATTTGTTGGTGGTAGTCATTGGCTCGACGCCTATTACCAGTATGCCGTCACAGCGTATCATCCGGTCAGCAACAACATTGAGTCGTACAATATCACCGATCCCTATTCGTTAAATTTGAGTCGCAACGGGTATTTCAGTCAAATTATTGATTTGGCGAATGATGTCAGTCTTCAACCTCAAGGGTGGCAGACTATTCATAAATCCCTGCCGCCGGCGCAAGACATTACAGTGTATGAAGGGCATGTCCGCTCCTTCAGTGCCAGTGACATGAGTTTGCCGCGAGAATTGCGTGGAAAATATTTAGCCTTTACGTACAACGGTGAGCATGGTCAGCCGTTGTCGGTGGGAATGTCCCATCTTAAACAGTTGCAACAGGCCGGCTTGAGTCACTTCCACTTGATGCCCGTTAATGATATTTCCACCGTCAATGAGGACAAGACGGCAACGGTTTCCTTGGACGATTCTTACAGTCGAATTTGTCAGTTATCAGATGCCGTTGAAGTGCAAGCCGGTTGCGAGGAATTTGGTGAGTTAACTCTGCGTGAAGTCTTTACGCAATTAGCGGCAGAAGATCCGGTAACGCCACGCATTCAGGCCATATCGCAGGCGATTCGCACAATCGATAATTTTAACTGGGGGTATGATCCGCAACATTATTTAGCCGTGGAAGGCAGCTACGCAGTTGATAACCAAAGTAAAGCACGAATTAGAGAGTTCAGGGAAATGGTTAAAGGTCTGCACGACATTGGTTTATATGTGGTGGTCGACGTTGTATTTAACCATACCAGTGCTTCTGGTTTGTGGGATAACTCCGTTCTCGATCGCGCTGTGCCAGGGTATTACCATCGGCGCAATGCCGTGACAGGCGCCATTGAAACATCCACCTGTTGTGACAATACGGCGGCTGAACATCGAATGATGGAGCGACTGATGGTGGACGCAATACTCTTGTGGGCCAGGCAATATAAAATAGACGCCTTTCGATTTGATTTAATGGGGCATCACCCAAAAGCCGTCATGCAGCACATTAAAACAGCCTTGAGCGAGTTAACGTTAGACAGCGATGGTGTCGATGGTGCACGTGTTTATCTTTATGGTGAAGGCTGGGATTTTGGCGAGGTGAGTGGCAACCAGCGCTTTGAACAGGCTACGCAATATAATATGGGCGGCACGGGTATTGGCACTTTTAATGATCGTATTCGCGCTGCGGTACGAGGGGGTAATTATAGTGATAACGGTCGTGCTCAAGGGTTTGCGAATGGCAATGGAACGTACTGGAATGGTGTTGCCGAAGGTGCGGCCGCCGTCAATGATCAAGCGGACCGCATTCGTATCGGCCTTGCCGGGAATTTGCGAAACTATGTCTTTGAAGATGGTAGCGGAAACTTAAATACGGGACTGGGATATTCTGGTGTCGGTTATAATGTGCAACCCCAGGAAAATGTACCTTATGTTGACAAGCACGATAACGAAACGTTGTGGGATAACTCTCAAGCGAAACTGCCCGATGGATTAAACACCGAGGAGCGCGTTCGCGTGCAGCTGCTTAGTCAGAGTTTTGTCAACTATGCGCAGGGTGTGCCCTTTCATCAAATGGGGTCTGATATTCTGCGCTCCAAGTCTTTGCACCGGAATACCTATGACGCTGGTGATTGGGCTAATCAGCTTGACTTCAGTTTGGTACAGCACAACTGGGCAAAAGGTTTACCTGAGGAAAGAGAAAATGGTGCGCATTGGGATGGGATACGCACTATTCTGTTGAACCCGAATATTTCACCGCAGCAAACGGATTTGCAAACAGCGACGCAGCTGTTTCAGGACCAGCTGCGCATACGGTATTCCACACCGTTGTTCCGTTTGCCAAATGCAGAAGAGGTGAATCAACGTGTTGCGTTTTGGAATACAGGCCCGCAGCAACACGCTGGATTAATTGCCATGTCGATTAGTAATGGCGTATGTACTTCAACGGATTTGGATGAAAATATCAACGGACTTGTTGTTGTCTTTAATAGCAGCGATCAACGGCAACATTTGAATATTTCAGCACTGGCTGGGCATCACCTTGAACTGCATGCAGTGCAGATGAATGGGGTCGATGAGCGTGTGAAAACTGCGAGTTTTAACACCGGTACTCGTGAATTTTTCATTCCTGCGAGAAGCACGGCAGTTTTCATGGCGCCACGCGTAAATGCACGTACGGATTTTCCTTGCAACCCTTACAACGGGCAAATACAAACGCCAGGTTTTATGGTGTACGTGCAAAAGCCATCAAACTGGGAAAATCTATTTGCGTACTTCTGGAACACCTCTCCTGCAGAACACAGTGTGTCCTGGCCTGGCGAAGAAATGCAAAGCATTGGTGACAGCTGGTATCAATTTCAATTGCCTAATGGCGTGGATGCCGCCAACATCATTTTTCATAATAATGCCGGTTCGCAAACATCAGATCTGTATCGTGACGCTGAGGGATGTTTTGATATCGATGCCAACTCTTGGCGCTCTTCGTGTAATGTCCCTGGGATTACATTGCAATTCGCTCCGCCTGAGGAGTGGGGGAGTGACGTGTATCTGTATTTTTGGAACGCAGCCGTAGCGGGGCCGGCGTGGCCCGGTACGCTTATGCAAGATCGTGGTGATGGTGTGCTTTCGTTAACCTTACCCGAAGGTGTGCGCAGGACTAACGTAATTTTTAATGATAATGCCGGCCAACAAACCGCAGATTTATTTCAAGACAAAGATGCTTGTTTTGTTCTAAGTCTGGGTTGGCAGGAAGGCTGTTGATCACTTTTGTAAAAACCAATTTTATGGTGGTTGATCAACCATATACCGCACCTTGCCGGATTTAAATATCCGGCAAGTCATAAGACGAACCACAAAGTTTTATCCCCCCTATAAAAATTTTTCTAAATTTATTGTATTTTTTTAACGAGAGAAACTACGGCGCATCTGAAAATTACAAATGTTGTTTATAGCGTGTCTAATAAACACAAATTCTTCGAAACCTGCCCGATTTACCGCAAAGTTGCTAGACCCGCCCCTTCTGTGAATGGTAATTTTGTTGCCTGCCTTTCGGACGAAATGACAGAGCGACACGCTTTTATAGCAGCAAAACCGAAACATTCCGCCGGCGGGCGTAAAGTACACACTTTAGTTTTTTATTACTGACAATTATTCGATCCCCACGAATAAAAACAATCGAGGCTTTATTATGTTAAAACAGACCATGACGGCGGCTACTGTGATAGCTGGCAGTCTATTCAGTGTAAATGCGCTAGCGGTTAATTGCGCAGGGTTACCGACCTGGAATAGTTCAAGCGCCTATACTGGTGGACAACAGGTTCAGCATGCAGGCAATGCATACACCGCATCCTGGTGGACTCAGGGAGCTGACCCTGCCACAAATTCTGGTCAGTGGCAGGAGTGGAAACTGGACGGTGCATGTGATGGCGGGTCTTCTTCAAGTTCATCCAGTAGTTCGTCCTCCAGTTCTTCTAGTAGCTCGTCAAGTAGTTCTTCGAGCAGTTCATCCAGTTCCAGTGGCGCTGGTGGCAACTGTCCAAATTATGTTGCAGGTAGCAGCTACGCCTATGGCGATACAGTAAGCAACGCAGGTAGCTATTTTCGCTGTGATGTTGCGGGCTGGTGTTCCACCGGAGCGGCAGCTTATGAACCTGGCGTGGGTTGGGCCTCGTCTTATGCATGGTCGCCAATATCAGCATCCGAGTGTTCTGGCGGTACAGGCTCTTCGAGTTCCAGCAGTTCTTCCAGCTCGTCAAGTTCGAGCAGTTCTTCAAGTTCAAGCAGCTCGTCCAGTTCAAGCGGTGGCATGAAAGTGGTTGGCTATATGCCTTCCTGGTCTGGCAACGTGAATAATATTCAGTATGGTAAGCTCACTCACATCAATTATTCATTTGTTCTGCCAAATGGAGATGGAAGTTTGCAGGGTGTACCAAGTCCGTCTAAGTTACAAAGTCTGGTTTCGCTGGGGCATCAACATGGAGTGAAAGTGCAAATTGCCGTGGGTGGCTGGAATGATGGCAACGACAGTGCTTTTGAAACGCTGGCAGCGAATGCTGGCAGCCGAACTAATTTTGTGAACAACCTGATTAATCTGGTCAATCAATACAATCTGGATGGCGTCGATATGGATTGGGAATACCCAGATCCAGGAGCGTCAGCAGATAACTACGCATTGCTCATGGATCAATTAGCACGCGAACTGCACTCGCGTGGAAAAATACTGACAGCTGCGGTTGTTGCACTTGGTTGGGCAGGAGAAGGTGTTAAAGCTGAAGTGTTTGACGATATCGACTTTTTGAACCTAATGGCTTATGACGGTGGTAATGGTTCCACACACTCACCATATTCTTATGCCGTGGACTCATTAAGCTATTGGGTGAATCGTGGATTGCCACGATCCAAGGCTGTCTTGGGGGTGCCTTACTACGCGCGTCCGAGTTGGGCAGCATACAATTCCAAAGTGGGTCAAAATTCCGCAAATGCGTGTCGTGATTCGGATGGCTCAGATTGGTGGAATGGCATTCCCACCATTCGTCAGAAAGCGGAACTTGCGCGCACTCAGGCAGGTGGCATTATGACCTGGGAGTTATCACAGGATACTGGCGGTAGCAACTCATTGCTAACGGCAATGTATGAAGCTGTGAACGGCATGCCCGGAAGTTTTAATTGCAATTAATCTAAGCTTATTCCAAAAAAATAGAGCAGCAAGCTGTTAAACATTTGTTTGTACAGCTTGCTGCCAAAAATCATACTTCTTGCTAAGAATGCAAAGTCAAAGTCAAAGTTCAAGTTCAAGTCAAAGTAAAAAAATAAAACCAGAATAAAAAGACATAAAACAGTATGATGGACGCTCAAGTCCGGTAAGGGATTAAATTACTACACTAAAAAGCAAGGATTGTTTTTTATTTAGCCACAACCTTTCGTAAGCATAAGCAAACGCCAATAATAAAAATTCTTCATCAACAGAAGAACAATATCCTCAGTAAAGTGTCCCACTAACGACAAAATTTTTTAGTTTGAAACTAATAGAGGTAGTTGTATGAGTGAAGAATATACGCCCCCCAGAGTGTGGACATGGGAGCAAACAACCGATCAAAAAAGCGGTGGTAAATTTGCCGCAATCAATCGTCCGGTATCCGGTGCAACACACGACAAAGCATTGCCTGTGGGCAAGCACCCAATTCAAGTTTATTCGCTCGCGACACCCAATGGTGTAAAAGTCACTGTTATGTTGGAAGAATTACTGGCAAAAGGTCATGCTGGAGCAGAATACGATGCATGGGTGATCAATATTACCGAAGGCCAGCAGTTTGGAAGTGGTTTTGTCGAAATAAATCCCAACTCTAAAATACCAGCATTGGTTGATCGCTCTCACTCAAAGCCGCTGCGAGTTTTTGAATCCGGTTCTATATTAGTTTACTTGGCTGAAAAATTTGGTGAATTCCTGCCAACAGACACGGCAAAACGTGTGGAAACAATGAACTGGCTCATGTGGCAAATGGGTTCAGCTCCACTGCTGGGAGGAGGCTTTGGCCACTTCTATGCATACGCGCCCGCGCCCTTGGAGTATCCCATTAACCGTTACACCATGGAAGTTAAACGTCAGCTGGATGTTTTGGATAAACAATTGGAAAAAACGGAATACATCGCTGGCGACGAATACACAATTGCGGATATAGCCATAGCGCCTTGGTACGGAGCATTGCAAGCCGGACTTTTATATGACGCCAAAGAATTTCTATCCGTGGAAACGTATCAACATATTGAACGATGGCGTAAGAATATTTTTTCGCGCAACGCCTATCAGCGAGGGGAAATAGTTAATCGAGTGTGGGGTGATGAAAATAAACAAATGCCAGAGCGCCACAGCGCTGAAGACTTCGATTCATTCAATTTTGATGGCAAATAGCCAATGCTTTTGCCGCATTTAGTTTTGGCGGTTGCTGCGTTGATGCTTTTAAGCTTTCTATTATGCATGGTTTAGCCACTCAAAAGGAATTTGGTGTCATGCATGTCGGTAGTCGGACACGGTAAAGGCACGTTCTGGCAGTGCAAGTTTGGTATAACTTGGACTGTCATATTTTTGAAGTATATTTACACATTCTTTTTCATGTCTTTACTGTGAAAAGTACATTGTGGGGATAATTGACATTGTAAAATTTTACACATACACTTCTCGCCGCTTGAAAAGCGCTCTGTAATTAGAGTTAATAAACACGGATAAATGGATATTTTATGTTGAAAAAATTAGTGAGTTTACCCTTCCTTGTGGCCGCGACCAGTTTTGCTTCTGCGGATACTTTCCGATTTGATGGTAGAGTTTTTTACGGTTCTTCCGAAATTGATTCATTCTATGGTGATAGTCTGGATGTCGATGTAATGGGGGTTGCCGGGGCGATGTATTTTAAGGATGTAGATACCAATGGTTTGTTATTGGGTGAGGCTGCATTTTTAAATCACGCATCATCAATAGGCGTGTTATATGCTGAAGCTGAGATGGGGGATTTTGAGTCTTCAACCACTACTTTAAATGGGGAGTTCTATGTCCCTCAGACTGTCTTGTACCTAGGTGTGGACTATACTGATGCTGAGGGAAGCGACGACGAGGACATTGATATTACAGCAGGTTTTTATAAGGATAACTTGCGTGTAACTACAACATACAATGAAGATGTTGATTATGAATTAAATGTGCTAGTTAAGTATGTGATTGTGAACAATGATGGAACTGGCTGGGATTTAGGCGCGGGATTCCAAAAAGTAGACGAAGGCGACGATGTAGTCCAATTGGAGGCTGAATATTTCTTTACTCCTGCTGTTAGTGTAGGGCTTGGATATCAAACGGATGGTGAAGATGATATAACTACCGTTGAGGCTGAAGTTTTTGTCACCGAACGAGTCTATTTCTCTGCCTTGTACTCAGATTCCGAGTTCATTGATAACTACATGCTTTCCGCTGGTTTACGTTTTTAATTTTCTCGATAAGACCAACACATTCTAAAAGCCGCTGGAGCAGACAGGTATGCTCCAGCGGCTTTTTTAGTTCTTCAAAACTTTTTCAAAGAATTAGGCTCGGATAAATAACATTGCTGTCCCACAACTCTTTGAAACCTAGATTGGTAATTTGCCTGTGTGACCGTCGCCTGCATGGATGCTGTGGTCCGCCGACTTCGTCGTCGAGCCCACAGGTAAGTGTTCGTGGTGTGTCATCGAGGTAAATGTCCGATTCATGTCTGCAAGCCCGGCGTCCCAGAACTTGGGAGCACATTAAGATTCAAGCAAAAAGAATCTAAAATTATGCGTCACTAGTGCTGTGCACTGAAGCATTCCCCTAATATACAACTCCTTTTTATGTGCTATTTTTCCAATCTAAGGCTTTATGTGCTGTAATTTATGTCTGTTGCGCTCCAGGACCGCGATCTAGGCACCACTCCCCAATTTACTGGAATCTATAACGGGAATAACATGAAAGCAATAAAATATAAAAAATATGGCTCACCCGATGTTTTAACAATAGTGGATGTTGATACACCACAACCGAAGGACGATGAGATTCTTGTCAGAGTATATGCGACTACCGTGACATCTGGTGATGTTCGCTTGCGCGCGTCAAACTTTCCTCTGGTCGCGTTACTTCCTGTAAGGTTAATGTTCGGTGTGTTCAAACCGAGGAAACAAATACTGGGTCATGAACTATCGGGTGTGATAGAAGCCGTTGGAAAAGATGTAACTCAATTTAAGGTTGGGGATGGGGTTTTAGCAACACCTACTATGTTAAGCACGGGATCTTATGCCGAGTACATCTGTATCCCACAGGAAAGAAAAAAAGGTTTCCTGTGCTTGAAACCGAATAATCTTACTTTTTATGAAGCTGCCGCTTTGCTTGTCGGTGGTGTAACCGCGATGTTTTTGTTGAACAAGGCCAAAATTAGCAAAGGGCTGCGAGTGCTAATCTATGGCGCTTCGGGGAGTGTTGGAAGTTATGCTGTTCAAATTGCAACAGCAATGGGAGCTTCAGTGGTCGCGGTGTGCAGCGGTTCCAGTTCCAATATGGTGGAATCATTTGGTGTTGATCGTATAGTCGATTATAAAACCGAAGACTTTACAGGGCTGGAAGATCAATTTGATGTGGTGTTGGATGCGGTTGGAAAAATCTCTAAGGCAGAAGTGAAAGCAATTCTTAAGCCGAGCGCCAGTTTTGTATCCGTACAGTCACTTACAAATCCAACACAAGAGCATCTTCGTCAACTGCTCGAACTAGTGGAAGAACAGAAAGTCAGGCCATATATCGATAAAACATTTCCATTCACGGAAATAATCGCAGCACATGAATACGTCGATACGGGCCGAAAAAAAGGAAATGTGGTGATAGCGTTTGCTGAGGATGAATAAAAGAAAAGGGATTAGTTAGAAATCGCCAGGCGAAAGCCTGGCGATGAGTTTAACGCTTAGTTACACATGCCTTGGTTTCTCCATGCAAACACGGAGAGGAAGCCGACACCGGGTTCAAAAGCGTTGCCGCGTGAACACAAAGCGGGTAGACCTGTACACTTGAATAGTTTGCCGACATTGGTCACCTTATCTCCGAATGAGTAAGATGTACCTTGAGCAAACGCAGGTATGCCTGCACAAATACCACCAGAACTTGAGCTGCTTGAAGAACTGCTTGAGGAGCTGCTTGAGGAGCTGCTAGAAGAACTACTCGAGCTTGAGCTGCTGGAGGAAGATGAGCTAGAGCTGCTACTTGAAGAGCTGGAGCTGCTAGATGAAGATGAGCTGCTTGAAGAACTGCTTGAAGAGCTGCTAGAAGAACTACTAGAACTTGAGCTGCCTGTTTCATAGCTCGCTACTAGAGTGGTTCCGGTGTAAGCCGAGTACGCACGAATTACGGCGTAGTAACTTCCCTCTTCAGGGTTGGTGTAGTCACACACTTCATCATTGCCAACTGTGTAAGGACGACAATCGTAACTGGACGTTGTTGGCAGTGAACCGAACTTAACATACAAGTCAGCGTCACCTGTTCCACCGCTCATCTCAAATACAGTGCTGCTTGAGCTTGCTGGAACTTCAAAAACGAAATGTCTCTCGCTGCCTTCTGATCCGTCTAAATCACTGACAGGTACGCCATTCTCAAGTTCTACAACTGGGATTGGTGTGGGAGTAGGTGTGGGTTCTGGCGTGGGCCCAACAATCGCGTCCATACCATCGATAACACGTTCGCCAGTCCCTGCAATATCCAGCCAATCGCTCAAACGTGAATTTGCGCTACCGCCACCTGTCCAGGAAACATTTAACCAGCCGAATACATCGTAGGAATCATTGCCACATGCTGCAGCGCCACCAGTAAGCTGACCAACGATACGCTGATCCTGGTTGAACAACGGTGAACCAGAGGAACCGGGCTCTGTTGTTCCTACATCCCAATCACTAACTTCCAGGTGAGTACCTGTCGATCCAGACCAGCCGCTGATGGAAAGTGGGTCGTTCTCAAAGCTAATGCGCTTCTCGTCGACATTGGGGTGATGGATGGCTACTGCAGAGCTTGGGATATTTGCTGTTGAATCCCAGCCGGCCAAATAAACGTTAAATGAAGGATCAATAGGGTCATCCAATTCAACCAGTGTGAAATCGGAAGGACCGTAACCTGCACGGAAAACGGCACCGGTATTGAATTGGTTGAGCGTGCCATCACCACTGCCACCGCTCTCACTGCTGCCAGGTGTGCGACACACACTGTTTTCAAAATTCCAGTAAACAACCATGGACGCAGAGTTGCCTGCATTGATTCCACAGTGATCAGCTGTTAAGAAATAGGCACGACCATCATTTGCTGTATTGTTGATTGCACTACCGCTACAGAAAAGTCCGCCACCGGTGCTATAGGCTGCCGCAGAACGAATTTGGTCTCTCCAGCCGTCACCTTGAGGACATACCACGTCGACATTACATGAACCAGACTTTGCCTGGACATTTTTGGCAATGCTTTCAACAGAGCTTCCAATATAACCGTGGTTAACAGAACTCAATTCAAGCTCCAGCTCATGAAGTCGGCTCATTGGAATATTCAGTTCCAGCACTAAACTTTGGCCGCTCATGATTGGCGTCCACAACTGCATGTGCTCTTCATTGTCCAAATCTGTGAATGGGCGCAGTACTTGTTTTTTATCGGGTGAGTAGATGTGAAGTGCGCCGCCTTTTGGCATGTGGAATTTGCTGAATCCCAAGTTTAATGACAGAGCGCCTGGCGAAACAATAGTCTTGCGCCACACCATCATGCTTTCACCTGAAGCGGACTTCAGCGAAGGCACGCTTTGCCATTCTTTTGATGAAGGGATAAGCGATACGGCGCGAGGTTCCGCATAACGAATATAGGGAAGCGTTGCTCCGTCCGACGCAACTGTTTTTTCGTCGCGTGCTAACAATGCTTTGTTGTCCAATGAGGGCAAAGTAAATTGCGTATTGGGTTGCAGCTCTAAGGTTGGGTCAAAAGAAATGGGCTTTGAGTTACCGGAAAATGCTGGGCCGCTTAAAGATACGGCTAAGCAAAATGCCGACATCAATTTAGCGTATTGATTTATTTTCATACATGCCTCGTTGAAAGATTTTAAGTAAGGGCAATTGCAAGTCCTTTTTAATCGTGGGTATTAACAATCGTCACCTGGTTAAATGTTTTGTGTAGATAAAAAATGATCTACATCGACAATTAACATGTGTTGATGTAATTGCAGATGAATTCATACACCTGACGGCGTCTACAAATTAACGAACAAATCAGAAGTCCTCTCAAAAAAAGTTCACTAAAGTGATATAAGTTTGGAAATTAAAAAGTGAGTGTAGTACTGCATACGAATAAAGATGAGTTAGACGACTGGAAAGAAAAACAGAGAAGTGCAAACAAAAATGCACGCATAGAATAATTATGAGAAATGGCGTCCTTTGATTTCCGAATAGACAGCAAGCCATTTAAGAAACATGCAAAACGCAGCTAAAAATGGCATAAAAAATAGCAACTGGTGTTTGAGTAAATAGCAACCCGGCATTGAAAATCAACTCAGTCTTGGGAAGCAGATCAGTATTGAAACGGAAAAAAGAGTAATGCAAAAGCCAGTTGAATAGATGATTAAAAAGGTAATTAAAAGGGTAGATAAAGAGTTTGTAATAAGAGGGTGGTAAAAAAAGATAGCAAAAAAGATAGCAAAAAGAGATAGTAAAAAGAGCTAAGGAAAAAGATATCGGAGAAAAACCAAAAAGCACCATGTATAAAAATAAAAACCAAATAGGAAAAATAATCAATGAAAAAAATTGATCTGTAAAATGAGGAAGCAAAAGGAAATTTCAGAGAAAATTCCAGAGAAAAATATGACAGGTAATAAAACCCATTGCATGACAAGAGGCAGATAAAAAATGCAGTGGTTTATGAAAAAACAGATTCATTATGAACAGATGTTACGAATAACGAATAAATCTTCAGAAGCTGAGAAACATAAAAACATGTCATGCTGATGAACATTGTTCCCGCGCACTACCTGTTGTGTTACAACTAATATGACGATCCATTCAAGCTGTATCAACACTTGCGAGAGTATTCTATGAGAAAAGTTGTGCTTGGAATTAATATTACTGCAGACGGATATTGCGGGCACGAAAATATGGTTGCAGATGCTGAACTCCACAATTATTTTACCGCTTTGCTGCGAGATTCAAGTGATATAGTTTTTGGGAGAAAGACCTTTGAACTTATGGTCCCTTACTGGCCGGATATCGCCAAAAACCTTAATGAAGATGAAGCAACCAATGAGTTCGCACAGGTGTTTAACTCTTTGAATATTTCAGTGTTTTCAAAAACGCTCAAAGCTGCTTCCAAGAAGAAACTACAGGTTTTTAATGGTGATGTTGCAGGCATCGTAACGGCCCTAAAATGGAAGGAGGGGAAAAATATCACTATTGGTAGCCTGAGTATTGCTTCACAGCTATCCGCGTATGATTTGATAGACGAATATCATTTTGTGGTACATCCCATACTTTCTGGTCAGGGACCGCGTCTATTTGAGTCATCAGCATTGCGAAATAATCTTCCATTGACTCTTATACATACGAAAAGCTTTAGCTCTGGTGCTGTAGTGCTTAAATATATTCGGTCAAAGTAGAATAAATGTGCATCTAGTTCAGCAAACAGCACAATATCCGCTAAACTGAATGTAATCAAAATGAACAAGCTTGTGAAAGGGTAGGCAATAAGATGAAAAAAATGGGTTCGAATAAACGGAGTATTGCGTGTTTTTGTCTGGTGACTATTTGGGGATTGATGGTCAGCGGGGTAGTCGCAGCGGAAAATAAAAATACTCTTACGACATTGGAGGCGCTTGCAGATAAAATTGTCACTTCGATAAATGAAAGGGACCCATCAGCATATTGTGAGGCGATAAATTTCAAAGCTCTGGCACAGATGGCTGCCAAAAAAATGACTGACGATGCTGGTCAGCAAAAAGGATTCGTAACCGGATTTATGTCTAAATCTGATAACGCGTGTAAACAGATGATCAACACGGTTCAATCCACCAATGGGCAAGCAAAATTTCTTCGCATTGTTCGACGAGAGGGCCGTGACAGGATATTAGTCAGGTTAAACCTGGGGGATTCTGGTTTTGATTACATAGAATTCATCACGCGTCGGAATTCTAAAAAGCAATATCAGGCAGTTGATTGGTATCAATTGGCAGCCGGGCAACTAATGAGTGATACCATCGGTTCGCTAGCTAAGTTAATGATCGATCCTGACCCAAACTTTTTGAAAAAATTGCTGGGAGTTCAACAAATCGATAAAGAGGTGTTTAGCAAAATTCAATCGTTGATAGAATATTTTCGCAGTCATCAATATGACACAGCATATCAAGCGTATTTCAAATTACCCTCTCATATCCGAAACAAGCGGATCATGATTATCATCGGAATAACTGTTGCGAGTCGTACCAACGATGAAGAGAAGTATAAAAAGTTACTTGGTATTTTAGCAAAGCATTATAGTGATGAACCCTCGGCAGCCTTTATGTTGATTGACTACTATTTCTATCAAAAAGATTGGAAACAGGTGCTGGCGTCTGTGGATGCCATTGAATCGAGATTTGGTGCGGATGCGATGTTGGAACTACTGCGAGCAAATGTCTATCTTGTTAGTAATGATTTTAAAAAGCTAGAGCTTCATGCAAATAAAGCGATAATGATGGAACCTGACTTTGCTGATCCTTATTTTTCCTTGTCGTCCGGTTACATTAATGTGGGAAGGTTCGAAGATGCGATTAGAATATTTGATCAGTTAGTCGAGAGATTTGGATATTCATTTACCCGAGATAATTTCCAGGACGATGCGCTTTATGAGGAGTTTGTTAAATCCCAGGCATTTGCAAACTGGGAGAAGATGAACTGAGTTCGTAGCTATAAAGTCGTAGTCATAAAGTCGTAGCTATAAAGTCGTAGCTATAAAGTCGTAGCCCAGTATAAATGCTACAGGAGCGTATGTTGTTTCTGTAGCATAGTTTTTCCATTTTAGATCTTTTCTTTTTGCTTTATTTCCTATCCTATTTTTCCATTATTGACTTTACACACCGCTATGGCTTGAGTTTTTACATGGCTTACATAACAAAAAGTTTAAAGTTGACACTTCGCAGCATATTAAAATGAATTGAGCTTTTATGAGAAAGAAGAGCTGAACACTTCCTTTTGTCACGCGTTGTTGGTTCTTGTTAAAAACTTCAGAAATTTTTCGGGAATATTCATATTGGACAATGATAATTTAGGCCATGTAGAACCAAAAAAATATATCGTCTAATTTCAGTCATTTGTCTCACATTATTTGTGAGTATGGAGTTCAAAATGCCACTTACTCGACTAGCTGTTTATGAATATGGTGCCACCACGAAGAGTTACATCGTCCATGGCGGCGTGACACGCACGGCTTCCATTTGGGATGATTGTATTACAGCGCTCAATGCGATTTCGGTGAATTTCAGACCGCAACAATGGCCAGGTCAAACCGTTCGTGCGCCCGGTGCGTGGTCGAATCCGGCAAATAACGTGGGCAATGCTGCCGCGAGTACGGCCTTTGGTGCTAACGTAATGTCTAACCCGCATGTTCACGGAGGGGTTGGCGTAGGACATCGCGCGGCTATTGGTTGTGTGACTAACAATGCGCCGGTCATTGGCGGCAATTACCCCTATATGAAAATCTATTTGGGGCAGTTTAGCTAGTCGTCATAGGCCTGACCATTGCGCTGCAAGATTAGCGTTTCACATTCGAAGCCAGTCGCATCACGGATGGATACAAAATCAGGCCGGCTGTAAAAACCGGTCTGATGAATATCATAAACCAAGATCTTAGGCTTGAGATGTATGCGGGATGCGTAAGTTTATCAGGGATTTTTCAGATATCTCTGTGCCATTTAGCAAGCTGGCATAAATCGCTGCGCCCACATCCGGTGAATACATCGGCGGGCAAATATCGTGATGCGGAATTAATTCCTGCAAGGTTTTTCTGAAAGCGTTAAACACTAGATTTTCTGCGCGAAACACACCACCAGAATACGAAATACTGACTTTTTCTGCTGGTGAGTATGCCAGACGATCGCAGCAAGCTGCGACAATGTTGGCCAGTTCTTGTCCGGCATCAGAAAGTATCTGTTTGGCGATGGCGTCATCTTGCAGGGCGGCAGCATGCACAACTTTGGATAACTCAGCAATTTTGGATCGCTGGCCCTGCCATTGATTCAGTACAATACCAGAAATTTCCAGGTCTTCTTCAACGCTAAAAAATTCTTTGACCAGTGTGTAGAGTCTGCTTTTAGGTTGACGGTGATCGCTCATTTTACTGAACGCTTGCAATCCCTGGCGACCGATCCAATATGCGGAACCTTCATCTCCAAAAAGATCTCCCCAACCTCCGCTTCTGGCAGACAGCGTCTTGCGTTTGCCGTAGGCGATGGAGCCGGTGCCGGCAACAATATTGATGCCGTCCTTACCACCAAAGCCTGCAGCCCAACCGTTTACCATGTCATTGTCGCAGCTGTATTGACCGGCATCGAGCGCGCCAAGAGGCAACGCTTGCAGCGCTTGAATGGTAGAGCTGTCTTCGCCAAATGCAGGTAGCCCGAAAAATGCGTAGGTGAGGGCGCTTTTATCGATCGAGGCCTGGTTGAAAACTTCGGCAATGCCTCGGTGAATAATATCTCGCGCCGTGTTCATACCTACATCAATGTGATAACAGGTTGAATCTACATAATGGCCTGCGATGGCACCGGTATCACTTACCAGTGTAAAAGCGGTTTTTGTGCCTCCGCCATCAACACCTAGATACATTATATATTTCCATGTTCAGTTGAAGGGCTTTCAAGTGTGAGGGGATAGATGTTAACACCTTTCACCACCCGATTAATGGTGCCGGACGAACTGGGGTTGTCCGGTGTGTTTCCAAGCGCGATGGAGCTGTGCAATGCCAGTATTTGGGCGCAGACTACATACGGGAATAGTAAATAATGATCCGCCAGATCAGACGCTTGCGTCAGTGCTATGGTGTGGGGATTGGAATGCAACTGCGTTGGTTTAACCTGTGCATCAATCACCACAATATCCCCGGCTTCATTGTCCAGGCGTAATTCTTTCACTAAATCCAAATCGTACTGTCTGGTGTACGGATCATTTGAGAGGAAAATGATGACCAGCGTTTCGTTGTTGACGATGGCTTTGGGGCCATGCCTGAAACCCAGCGGAGAATCAAAAAAGCTGATAACGTTGCCGTCAGCGAGCTCTAACATTTTTAATGCAGATTCCTGGGCTAAACCTCTGAATGTACCGCTACCCAAATATACAATCCGGCTATAGCGTTTTTCAGCTAGCACGGAAAGTTGTGAACTAGCCTGTTCGATCAGTGCCTGAGTGCTGGCGGTGATTTGCGACACGGCTCCAGCAATACTTTCTGCTGTGTTGGTTGTGGCAGATTTCGCAGACTGAGAATGCGCATTCATAAATGCGATTAGAGCACTTAACATCATCGACGAAAAGCTGGATGTCATGGCAAAGCCAACGTCATTGGTTTCGTCTGGAAGATTTAGCGCAAAACGTTTCTCTCCGGTGCATCGCTTATAAAGTTCACCTTCTTTATTGCAGGTAATGGCCAGTTGAAAACATTGCTCCACACATTGTTCGGCAATGTCCACTGTAGCTACACTTTCGGGGCTGTTCCCGGAGCGGGCGAACGAGACGATGAGTGTCGGCGTCTTTCGCTGAAAATACTGCGATGGATTAGATACCAGGTCCGTTGTTGGAATGGCTTCAACGTGGGTGTGCAATAGGGATTGTAACACCGGTGTTAAACATTGCCCTGCAAATGCAGAAGTGCCGGCTCCCGTGAGAATAATACGCAACCCTGGAGTTGCTAACGCGCCCTGTAAAAAGGCGGAAAGCTTTTCATCGCTTAGCACCTGTTGCGTCACGGCTTCCCAGCATTGAGGTTGTTGACAGATTTCTTTTGCTGTCCAATAGGCATCTTTGTCTTTTAGTATTTGTTCTGAGTAATTTAGGAAATTCATATTCGCTGCTTGTGCTCCAGAGTCGATGCTTATGCAGTGCATGCAAAGCTATATCGAGATAGTACGGTGGATATTTTATGAAAAATCAGCGCGCGCGCGGAATATGCGATGTCTCCGGCTTGTAACGCTTCATATTGTTCAGGCATGTACTGGCTGATCAGTGGTAATGGTGGTGGTCGGTTATCCAGATTCTCGATCAAGGTGCTTAAGGCCTGTTGTACTTTCGCATTTGGCCAGTAGTATCGAACACGGTCACTCAAGCTGTAATGGCAATCAAATAAAATTTCCTGCTCACTTCCTTTATAGTATTTTTGCCAGTATTTCGGTTGGTCAAACATTTCATGCATGAGCGTTTTACGCAAATGACTATGCTGTTTAGCATCAATCCATTCCTGCTCTATATGCTCCAAGGCGTAGCAGGCTTCTCTAAAAGCAAAGGTCAGCCATGGACCGACTTTTAAAATGGCAAAATGGTGAGAAACCAGATCTTTTAAATGCTGAGTAGACTGATAATCTGTTGAGTGTGCCTCAAATAACATGGTGGGTTGCTGTTCGATACTGCGACTGAGCTGTTTGGCTTTTTCAGGTGCGAAGTGGGTAATGGTATGAGAGCCGAATTCCACTCCGGGTTGTACCACCAGGCCAATGATTCTGGGCCAAACGTCTTTCAGTCCAGCATTGAGAAAAGCATCATAGTGGATAGCCAGCGTCGTTTGAGCATCTTCTGCCGTGGTCGGGAGGAGTTCTTCACTGTCATCCTGTGCCCCCCCGGGAACAGGCACTTCCGTTCCAATTATATACACCAGTTTTTCTCCGCCGACCTCTTGCCACGTGTACTCGGCTGTTTTACATAAAAACGCCGCTCGGGCTGCAACTTCAGCGTCGCCCAGTGGTGTGGGATCATCGGCGCAGGACATGGAGCAATCCAGGTGTAGCTTTTTAAAGCCTGCACGAACATATTCTTCAAACATTACTTTGGAGCGTTCCATCGCCTCTGCTGCACTGAGGTCCTGCCAGCAATTTGGCCCTAAATGGTCCCCGCCTAGAATCAGGCGGTCCTGCGGGAAACCGACTTTTTCGGCCAGGTTTTGAGTCAGCTGGGCAAAGTCTTTCGGGGTAAGGCCCGTATACCCACCGTACTGATTGACCTGATTGGATGTCGCTTCAATCAGTAAAGTTTCATTATGTTTCAGTGCGTGAAGCATAGCTGCTTCAATGACTAAGGGGTTGGCCGTACATACGGAATATATTCCCGTTTCGACCCCCGATTTGTGCCGATTAACTTGTTCAAGCAGTGCTTTCACTTGACCTCCATTTGAATAAAACGGTTACCAATAAGGTATTTAAAAGTCATTATGGTGATCAAATGAAACTTTGTAAAGTAAATAGTGTTTCATAATGTTTCTTTAATGACGTAAATGTTACTTTATCGTGCGTTTATAAAGAAATCATGACAAAAATTCATTTAATATGTTTCATTGTGTGTTGACAACTGAATGTTATGGATACAATATGATTGTGAGAACATATTAAAATGAAATGCATGACAAACTGAAATGCATTTTGGGGAATGCGGTATCGAATTGAAACTAGGTGAAACTTATGGCGCAAAAAATAAATAAAAAGCTTCTAGGCGGAGCGTATCTGGGGATTGCATCAGCTGTATTATCTGCACAGCCACTTCAAGCAGATGAAGGCGCGACTTCAACGGCAACGGAAGAGGTTGTGGTCACTGGACTGAAACAAAGTTTGGAGCAGTCGGCTTCTTTAAAACGAAACGCCGCAGCAGGTGTTGACTCTATCGCATCGGAAGAATTGGGCCGCTTTCCCGATGACAACGTGGCCGATTCACTATCCCACATTTCAGGTGTTACGGTGAGTAGAACGCGCGGTGGGGAAGCTCAGTATGTGAATATTCGTGGACTAGGGCCAGAATTTAGTATTGTGACATTGAACAACCGAATTTTAGCCACTGATGATGGCGGAAGAAATTTTGCGTTCGATGTTATTCCTTCTGAAATGATTGCAGGCGCGGATGTTTGGAAAACCGTGCAGGCAAAAAATATCGAGGGGAGTATCGGTGGTGCTGTCAATTTGAAATCCGCTCGTGCGCTGGATAATCCAGGTCAGCATGGTGTGGTGTCGTTCACTTCAGATTACAACGACCTGTCCGAAGAGTGGGGTGAGAAATACAACGCAATTTTCAGCACGACCAACGAAGATGATACCCTCGGATTTATTGTCGGTGTAACGCATGCCACTGGTACTAAGCGTTCCGATGATATGTTTGATAACTTTGTCTTTGGTGTCGAAAATGAAATGGAATACGACGTCAATGGTGATGGCAACATTACGGCGGATGAACAAAACCTTGTCATCCCCGGCTCGTATGCATTGGGAACTTATGCCACAGATTTTAAACGCACTGGCTTAACTTCCAGTGTGCAATGGCAAGCCTCAGACAAATTACGTTTGACCGCTGATATCATGAAAACCAAATTGCAGGCGGATGCCACTGGATACACGCAATCATTTTATATGGCAGACGAAAGTGAAGCGCAGGATCGGCTGTCAAATATTGTCCTTGATGGCAATGTGATTACGGCGATGGACGTGGCTAACCTGACCATGGAAGTAGTAACACTGGATGAGCACCGTACTGTAGATACCAATATGTTTGGTTTAAATGCAGAGTACGAGGTGAGCGACAACTGGTTGATGGTGGGGGATGTATACCGTTCTATCTCCGAAAGAGATTCTGGCGGTAAAAATACCTTTGTGGTTGCAGGGGCGCCAGGGGCACACTCCGGTCATTACGAACTAAACAACGGTACAATACCGGATTTCATTCCGAACTGGACTGAAGGAAGAAGTTCTGATGATTTTGGGAATGATGATTTCTCGCCTCACTGGGCAGCACGTGATGGCAGCGATATCAAGGATACCGTCGATGGCCTGTCTTTGGACAACAGTCTGACCTTCAGCCAGTATGGTGCATTGACTTCCTTGGACTTTGGCCTGGCTTACACCAGCCGACAAAAAACCAACAAAGCCTATGACAACTATATCGACGGCGCCTGTAATTATTGTGGTTATCCCTATACTTTCGGTGAAGTCGGGGCAGATGTTGTCCGAGATTTTCCTTACGACAGTTTATTTGGCGGTGAGTCTGCCAATATTCCCCGTTCATTTCCCATTTTCAGTATTCCAGGTTATGCGGAAGGTCTCGCAGCTTCAGACGGCAAAACGTTGACGGACTATCTCGGTAATACTCGTACCTTTGGTCCAAATGAATCGGCACTGTGGAAACCGGTTTACAACCCGGTGAACTCTTACGACATTGAAGAAAACACCAGTGCCGCGTATGTGCAATTCAATTTCGAAGCCGATCGCTGGTTCGCCAATGCGGGCTTACGTTGGATTGACACGGAAGTGACCGCCAAATATTCCTACAACTCAATTGAGTCCATTGACATTGTGAATCCGGATTCTCCGAATCCTTCCTGGGATGTTGAGTACTCTGATGATGCTGCGCAGGAATCCAAAGGTAGTTACAGCAAAATCTTACCGGCCATTAACGTCGGTTATTACCTTCAGGATGATTTGTTATTACGTGGTGCTGCAGGGCAGTCGCTCTCTCGCCCGACACTGGATCAACTCGCGCCATTAACCACAGACAATGCTCAATCCGGCTTATTTACCATGGACATTAGTGGTAACCCGAATATTGAGCCGGTATTTGCAGACCAATTAGATGCATCATTGGAATGGTATTTTGAAGAAGGCAGTTATGCCAGTGTCGCTGTGTTCTGGAAAGATCTCGATGGCTTCATCACACTGGACACCCGCCAGGAAGTTATCGCCGGTGAAACATTCCAGGTCACTCAACCGAAAAACGGCGATACCGCGGAAGTGCTGGGTATGGAAGTGTCGATGCAAAAGTTTTACGACAACGGCTTCGGCTTTACCGCAAGTTATGCCTACACCGATACCAGTTCCAAAGTTGACGGTGAAGATGTCGGTTCTTTACCCGGCGTTGCAGACAGTTCCTATTCCGCTTCTATAATCTATGAGAAGAATGGATTAATGACGCAGCTGGCGCTGGATTATACCGGTGACTTTGTCACAGATTCCTATAGCCCTCTAGGGGACAACTATCAAACGAAAATGGAAGAGCAATCAATGGTAACGTTGTCTATTCAGTACGATCTGATGGATTACGGTGAAATTTTCTTTGATGGTCAGAACCTGCTGGATGAATCTAATCGTGTGTTCCAGGGGCGTCCAGATTTACCTGCGTCGATCCAGTTGTATGGCCGTACTTTCAAGATCGGCTACCGTTACGCATTTTAATATAAGTCACAAAGCGCGGCGCCACCCGGTGGCGGCTGCGCTGCTTGTTATTCATTTGTCACATTTATTACCTGGGAATTTATTATGCTGCAAAAGCGTTGGCTGATTTTTGCCATCACAACAACCGTTTTCTGGGGCTTATGGGGTGCGCTAACGTCGATCTTCGCGAGTGAAGCGCTGCCATCCACGGTTGTGTATTCAATCTGGGCGGTCACCATGATCATCCCCTGTTATATTTCTTTAACTCTGATCAAGTGGAAACTTGATGTCGATAAAAAATCCATAATCTTCGGTTCCACAATAGGCTTTCTCGGTTGCGGGGGGCAGATGATCCTGTTTAAGGCCATCGATATTGGCCCGGCCTATCTGATTTTTCCTATTATTTCACTTTCGCCTTTGGTCACCATTTTTATGTCGATGTTCTTTCTAAAAGAACGGGCGACAAAACTTGGGGTGCTGGGAATCGCATTGGCTTTAGTGGCGCTGCCGCTATTTGAATATTCCCCCGCCGGGGATGAAGCCAATACGGGCTACTTATGGTTTTTTCTGGCCCTGATTATTATGGCGGCCTGGGGACTGCAGGCCTATTGTATGAAATTTTCCAATGCACACATGAGCGCAGAAAGCATTTTCTTTTACATGACCATAACCGCCTTGGCCTTAGTGCCTGTTGCGTTGTTGATGACGGATTTCAATGAAAAGATTGACATGAGTATGTCCGTTCTATTTTCCAATGCGGCTATTCAAATACTCAACGCGTTGGGCGCATTGTGTCTGGTGTATGCATTCCGTTATGGCAAGGCCATCATTGTAGCACCGCTGACAAATGCGGGTTCACCACTAATAACTTCTGTTCTCGTTATTATAGCGATGAGCGTTGAACCCTCCCTGACAAAAACATTAGGCATCGTTTTAGCGGTAGTGGCTGCTTTGATTTTGGCTATAGAACCGGAGGATCAACATGCTTAATGTGAAAAAGCGCTACACCGAAAGGTTGTTGTTATGTGCGGCATTCACGCTGTTAAGTGCCTGCGCTAATGAAAAGGCGCAACCTGCAAAGCCGTTCTATGCCTTGGATGACTTTCAGTCGGTAAGAAAAATTGATGCGCACGTCCACGCAAACAGCAAAGACTCTGCCATGGTAGATCAGGCGATTGCCGACAATTTTACCCTGCTTACCATCAATGTCGATTACCCCGACTTTCCACCAATTCTAGAACAAAAGGCCAGTGCTCTGGCGCTTATTGATGAATATCCTCAGTCCATTTATTTTGCTTCGACTTTCTCCATGAACGGGTGGGGCGAGCCGAAATGGTCAGACAAGGTTATTCAAAAAATTCAGCGAGAGCATGAGCAAGGTGCATTGGCAGTTAAGGTCTGGAAAAATATAGGCATGTCATATCGCAATCAAAATGATGCGCTGGTGATGATAGATGACTCGGGCTTTGATCCGATTTTTCAGTACTTAACATCACAGGAGATTCCACTTATCGGTCATCAGGGGGAGCCACATAATTGCTGGCTGCCGATTGAGGAGATGAGTGTCAATAATGACAAACAGTATTTTGCCGCACATCCGAATTATCATATGTATTTACATCCTGAAATGCCCAGCTATCAGGAACAAATGCAAGCACGGAATCAGATGCTGGAAAAAAATCCTGACATGGCATTTGTTGGTGCTCACCTCGCAAGTTTAGAGTGGAGCACAGATGCTTTAACCGAGTTCCTGGAAAAATTCCCGACTGCTACCGTTGATCTGGCAGCCCGCATGGGGCAGGTACAGGCACAATCTCAACAAAACTACGAAAAAGTCCGTGATTTTTTTATCCGTTTCCAGCATCGCATTATCTACGCAACTGATATTACACAGGCGCCAGACAGTGACCCGGCGCAGTTCAAAGCTCAGGCACACCAGAAATGGTTAGAGGACTGGCAATATCTGGTAACCGATGACCTTATGGAAGTGCCTGAAGTAGATGGCAGTTTTAAAGGATTGAAACTTCCTGCAGGTGTGATCGATAACATCTTCCGTAACAATGCTCATCGCGTTTTTAGAATTCCATTAGGTTAGTGAATAAAAATTCAGGAAAGTTAAACATGGCAATTAAATTAAAATATTTTCATTTGTTACTTTTTTCTCTTTGTCTGATAGTGAGCAGTTGTGCTGTAGATCAAAGTGCTGATGATAAAAAAATTATCTCCATCGAAAACAGTGGCATAAAGGTAGAGTTTGACCAGTATTTACAATCGAGGATTGTACGCTCAGGAGCTGGTGGTAACTTGGCGCTGGGAGATTTTACTTCCAGTGAATATGTGGTGGATGCCAATGGCAGATCTATCAATGTATTTCAACGGATGAAAACTCAGCACAGGAAAATCTCGACAGATTTTGGCCCTGCTGAGGAAACAACTTTGGAAGGTGTGTCATCTGAAGGTCTGCACAAAGTCATTAAGGTGTTGGCCTATTCACAATTTCCAGGAATGCTGGTCTATCGCGTACGCTACCAAAACCAGGGGCCTGACGATGTGATCATTACCAAGTGGGTACAAAATGCGTTTCAGTTTATGTCGAGTTCTGTAGGCAAAAATACATCGCAAGCTGACTTCTGGGTATTTCAAGGGGCTTCGTTTGAAGATCGTCGCGATTGGGTAACGGCGATAACGCCCGGCTTCCAACAGCAAAACTATATGGGGATGAATGCGTCGGATTATGGCAGTGGAACACCTGTATTGGATGTCTGGCGAAAGGATGTAGGAATAGGTATTGGTCACCTGGATCTTGATCCGAAGCTCGTGTCTTTGCCTATTCAATACAAAAATCAAAACGAAGGTGTAAGAGCACAGCTCGAGCTTGAAAAACCTGTGAAGTTAACTCCCGGAGCAACATTTTCTACCTTGGAGTCCTTCGTTCAGGTGCATCAACGCGATTATTATGCGACGTTAAAAGCCTACCGTGAAATGATGAAGTTAAAAGGTTTACCAATGGTCGATGCACCTGAAGGCGCATACGAATCGGTATGGTGTGCGTGGGGTTATGAACGAAATTTTAGCGTGGAAGAAGTTTTGAATACGTTACCTAAAGCGCGTGAGTTGGGCATGAAGTGGGCGGTGCTTGATGATGGCTGGCAGACTTCGGAAGGGGATTGGTATCTGGACCCCAAGAAATTCCCTAACGGCGATGCGGATATGAAGGCATTCGTTAAAAAAATAGAAGAAGCCGGTTTGAAGGCGAAGCTCTGGTGGGCACCTTTAGCGGCAGATCCCGGTACAGATATTTTGAAAAATGATGCAGATGTGTTGTTGCTGAACGAAGATGGCAGCAAACGGGATATCACATGGTGGGATAGTTATTATATGTGTCCTGCCTACGAGAAAACGCGTGAACATACCGTAGCATTGGTGAAAAAAATTATCGGTGAATGGGGTTTCTCGGGGTTAAAAATTGATGGTCAGCATCTGAATGGTGTTCCACCGTGTTTCAATCCTGAGCATCATCATGAACACCCTGAAGATTCGGTTGATCAATTAGCGGAATACTGGAAACTGGTGTACGACACGGCTACTGCCATTAACCCAGAAGCGGTGGTGGAGATTTGCCCATGTGGGACTTCCTATGCGTTTCACAATTTGCCCTTTATGAATCAGGCCGTGAGTTCAGATCCTTTGTCTTCCTGGCAGATCCGTCATAAAGGGAAAACCATCAAGGCCTTGATGGGTGAGTCCGCCCCTTATTATGGTGATCATGTTGAACTTAGCGATAACGCCAGCGATTTTGCTTCCTCTTTTGGTATTGGTGCTGTATTAGGTAGCAAGTTTACATTGCCAAGTGAGAATCCTGCGGCGGCACAATTTGTGTTGAACGCTGAAAAAGAAAAAACCTGGCAAAAGTGGTTTTCACTTTACAGTGAATTGCGTTTGTCACAAGGTGAATATTTAGGAGGCTTATACGATATCGGTTTTGATCGTCCCGAGGCTCACGCGGTCGCAAAAGCCGGTCGCATGTATTATGCCTTTTATGCCAAAGATATGTCAGATAATGCGTTTAGTGGTGATCTCGAACTACGTGGCTTAGTGGCGGGCCGGGAATATCAAATTCGCGACTACGTTAATGATAAGTCATTAGGTCTTTTTAGCGCGAACAAACAGGGCACTGTAATAATGCCAGCATCATTTAAAGACTATCTGCTTGTTGATGCCGTGATGCTTAATGACTAAAACCTTACGTTGGTTGAGCTTTTATTGTGTACTTCTGGGTTCAGGTAATTGCCTGAGCCTGGAGGGTACGCCTTCAGCAGTGAAAATAAATTCACTTGCACCAGATGTACAATTGATTCAGCTGGAAACGGGGGAAACCTTTCAGCTAAATGCATATCTTGGTCAAGTGGTGTATTTGGATTTTTGGGCGAGCTACTGCCAGAGTTGTCGAGAAGCATTTGCGATGTTTAATGCTTTACATCAATCATACGCTGATCAAGGTTTCACTGTATTAGCTGTCAATCTCGATGATGATCCCGCAGTATTGGCTGAAACTTTAGAGCGCTACTCACTCAAATTTTCTGTTGTCCGTGACAATAAACTTAAGAGCGCAGCTAAGCGTTTTGGGGTTGAAGCTTTGCCCACCGGTGTGTTGATCGATGCAGGTGGACGGGTGCGATTATATCATCGTGGATTTTCTCGCGGTTCAAAACAGTTTCTAAGCGCGCACATTGAAAAGTTACTCGCAGAAAAAGAACTCCTTATTTCACAATAGTTTGCAGGGGAAAAGCGCCAAGGGAAAATTACTGTTTCTCAAATCCTGAAACGAAATAGAAGCCTTGATTGTGTTATATCCGTGTCATGGCTATAATCGCGCTTTTAAACGCAACAAAATGAAAGCTGTAAGGTGATACATGCGTGATACTAGTGAACGTCGTGAGCAAATAGCACGTATGTTAAAAGAAAAAGGAAGTGTACAGGTGCTTGGCTTAACCTCGATGTTTGACGTGTCGGGTGTCACCATTCGCAAGGATCTCCGTTTCCTTGAAAACCAGGGGATAGCCGTTCGCATGTATGGCGGCGCTATTTTGAATGACGCTTCTTTAAATGAAACGTCAACTGCAGACAGCGAGTCCGCTCTTGATCGAAAACAAACACTCCATATCGAAGAAAAAGCCCACGTAGGGAAACTCGCTTCCTCGCTGGTCAATGATGGAGATTCCATCCTGTTGGATTCCGGTTCAACAACTTTGCATCTTGCCTCCTGTTTGGGGGACAAAGAAGATATCACGGTGGTGACAAACAGTTTGAATATTGTTTTTGAATTATTGCCGTATAAACAGATTGAAGTAATGTTGCTGGGTGGTTCATTGCGCCGTAAAAGTGAATCTTTTTTTGGTACCAGTGCGATGAGTACCTTAAGAGATTTACATGTGGATAAATTGTTTCTCGGTGTTGATGGATTTCATATGGAGAGAGGAATTACCACGCACTTTGAAGCAGAGGCACAACTTAATCGGCTGATGTGTGAAGTCGCCAGTCAGATTATTGTGGTGACAGACTCATCCAAGTTTGGCAATGTGTGTTTGCATAAAATTATCGAACCTTCCGGTGTTGATAAAATTGTAACTGATTCCAAAATTCCCAATGACTATTTACAGGGGCTGGAATCTATGGGAATTGATGTACTGCGCGTTGAGCCCTAGTTCCTCCCGTTTCCATTTGTTGTTGTTTACTTTCAGATAAGTACTTTCCGGAATAATTTGAAATCCCTTATTTACCTGGTTAGGTTTAATTCTGATTTCAATCATATTTGCGTGTGATGTCTTTCGAGCTTTTCCAGTAAACTCAAGCTACATTTCTCCACTATCTACACCTCGGCGGTTCAAGGATGACAAAAGGTGTTTCCCTTATCCTTTTTTATTTGGCTCTCTTTTTGTTTGGTTCTCTTTTTATTTGGCTCTCTTTTAATTTAATAGTCTGTCTTTTTGTTTTATTGTAAAACGACGAACTCGATATCGTTATGCGATAAAAGCGATGACATTTTCTCTTTATGCTAAACCTGCCAGATCGATCAAAGCGCTAGTCAAAGTATTTCTGGAAATATTGAATAATCCTTTATAGAAGTTATTGAGCTTAGGTATATCTGCCTACGCTTCTCACAATTGGAGCAATTGTCTGAGTTAGATAATGCGCTTTCGCTATGTTTTCTGCCTTATTTTTCGGCTTTCGTTATTTTCAATAACTAATTCTTTTAGCTTTTTTTATTTCTGCCCATCGTTGTTATAACGGACGATATAAAAATCGATACGCGTCGATTTAAGTATTGACGTGAAAAAAAACGCTTCATATGGTTAATTGACACTTAACTAGTAATGAAATTACGCCACGTGTAAGTGTGGGGAATACCTTCAAAGTGATGTAGAAACATGAAAAAACTTTTAATTACTTTTGAATATGGCTGTTCAACATTCCCAAGAAAAAACAAATAACGTTTTTAACGAAAATTGGCCCAGTTAGTTAGTTTGAGCTTTTCAAGCAGTATAAGAAAGAACAACGAATCGACTAACTAGTAGTATCCGGAGAGAGAGTATGAAGTTAGTGACAGTTAAAAAAGTTGCACTAGCAGTAGCAGGGGTGGTGGGCGTTACCCAGTCCGCGTCTGTTTTTGCCTGTACTTCCCCAGTGTATTCTGATGGAAGCGCGTATAATGCGGGTGATTTGGTGCAGTACAATAGCAACGAATATGTGTGTGAAGTTGCTGGTTGGTGTTCGCAGGGTGGAGCTTACGCACCCGAAGCCGGTTGGGCATGGGACCATGCCTGGAATTTAGTTGGTGCCTGTTCTGGAGGCGGTTCTTCCAGCTCCAGTTCCAGCTCATCTTCATCCTCCAGTTCGTCTTCCTCGAGTTCCTCCAGTTCTACCGGTGGGGCAGGTGGTTTTGATATTACCAACCTTGGTGGAAATGTATCGGCCCAGTTTGATGATTCTCCGGGTGCAGAACGTTATCCTAATTTGGTAGACAACAATACTGGAACGAAATATTTAACATTTAACAATACAGTGTGGGTGCAATATGATGCACCGGCGCAATACGTCGTCACCAGCTATACCATCAGTTCTGCGAATGATGCACCGGAACGCGATCCCAAAGACTGGAATCTGCAAGGCTCAAATGACGGCGTTAACTGGACAGCATTAGACACGCGTGCGGGAGAGGACTTCCCTAATCGTTATGAAACACGATCTTTTTCAATCGCCAATTCGCAAGCATTCAGTGTTTACCGCTTTAACATGAACAACAACAGCGGAAACCTTTTACAATTTTCTGAATTTGAATTATTTGGTACTGAAGCCTCCAGTTCATCTTCAAGTTCTTCCTCAAGCTCTTCTTCAAGTTCATCTTCAAGCTCCTCATCCAGTTCATCTTCAGGCTCTGCCGGTAGCGAAATATATTATCGGGAAGCAGAAAACTTTGTTGCTATGCAAGGGGTTGAAGTGGAAGCAACAAGCGATACCGGTGGCGGCCAGAACGTTGGCTACATCGACGCGGGAGATTGGATGGCTTACGACAATCTCGTCGTTCCCACTACTGGTACTTACACGATCGAATACCGGGTAGCGACCATTCATTCCGGAATGAAAATTGGGATGGACCTCAACGCTGGGGCGACCTTCCTGGGTGAAGTTGATGTACCGCCCACAGGTGGCTGGCAAACCTGGCAAACCGTAACGCAAACAGTTTCCTTGTCTGCGGGTACACACAGTGTGGGGATTGTCACTTCAACCGGTGGCTGGAATATTAACTGGTTCCGTATAAAGGCGGCCGGTGGCAGTTCCAGTAGTTCCTCTTCAAGTTCTTCCAGTTCCAGTAGCTCCTCCAGTTCTTCCGGTGCTCCGCTGGGCAACATTGTCCCGCTATATGATGCTGGAACCGTGAAAGAACCAGATGCACAGTGGTATGACGGCAATGGTTATTTACACACTCGATTCTCTGACCGTCCGCGTACGCGTCATGCGAAAGAAGACCAGTTTCAGTCTTATGACCACTACATAAAATTGTATTTTGAAAACCGCTCTTCGAATATAGAAATTATCGATACCATTCCTGCCGGTGGCGACACGATTACCATGAATGTGCGAACGCTTTGGCCATTGGATGATTTGGAAGCTGAAAACCGCTGGTGGTACCGTGGACGAAATACCGTGGCGCATTATGAAGGCAACGGCGTGATGACCTACGTCGGTACCAGTGTTGAAAATGGCGTAACCTATTACAACTACACTAAATCAGATAATTTGAACCGTCAGTTCTACCGTGAAATACAAATGGGTGATCTGATGGAATTTGAGATCAGCCAGTTTTCGGCACAGTTCCGCAACGGCGTTGAACTACCCGGACAGCGTAACTACTACGGATCTACATATTTGTATATTGTGGGTGAAGGTTTAGTGCCTTGGTATACAGAAAATACAGGTGAGTTTATCGAGTTTTGTTGTGACTTCCAGGAAGACAGCCGACGTCTACCGGAAGAGTATTGGTTAGGCGGCAAGCATTCCACCCTACATTATCAATACACGGATGAACCGGATAATCACTTTATGCAAATGGCCACTTACTTAGGCTATTACAATGGTCAGGAATTCCTGGAAGGTCGTCGAGTGTTGCACTCTTCTACGATTGATGGCACGCATGACGAAGATCCTGCTAATGGAGAGAACCCTGGAATGGCCGGCTTGACCAGTGTGCGTTATGTCAATGAACGCTGTTCCGACTGTCACGAACGCAATGGTACTGCACCTGTAGCTCCCAATGGAGAATCGCTGGATCGCTGGATTGTAAAAGTTGGAGATGCCGCAGGAAATCCACACCCGGATGCAGGGAGTGTTTTGCAGATTAAAGGTTCGCAAGCGGAAGGTGATGTCTCGATTGCAAACTGGAGCGAAAGTAATGGTCTACGCTCACCAAACTTCCAGTTCAGTGGAATTAATCCTGCTACCTTCTCTGCACGAATCGCTCCGCGTCTGGTAGGGTTGGGTTTATTGGAAGCCATTCCTGAAAGTACCATTCTAGGTCTGGCTGATCCAAACGACGCTAATGGTGATGGTATTTCTGGTCGGGTAAATAAAGTGGTAGATCCGGTCACAGGCCAAGTACGTTTAGGCCGCTTCGGTTGGAAAGCTGGTACATCCAGTGTTAAACATCAGGTTGCTGGTGCCTTTAATACAGACATGGGCGTTCGTACTTCTGTGATGCCAAATCTGGACTGTGGTGTAAACCAGAATGATTGTGGTAACGGCAGCCCAATGCTGTCTGATGACAAGCTGGATAAACTAACTCTGTATATTTCAACGCTCGGTGTTCGTCCTCAGCGTGGTATGGAATGGGGTGTTGGTGAAGACCAGGAAATTAAACACGGTAAGCAAAAATTCCGTGATGTTGGCTGTACCAGCTGTCACGTGGAAACTTTGCAGACCAGCCAATTCTATCCACATACTGAAGGCCGAGATCAAACTATTCATCCGTATACCGACATGCTGCTGCATGACATGGGACCAGGCCTTGCCGATAATTTAGGTGAGGGTGAAGCCAGTGGTTCTGAGTGGCGCACCACGCCATTGTGGGGACTGGGATTGTCTGCCTGTGTTACCGGCGGAGTGTATAACCCAACAGGCATGGAAGGTGATGAAGTGTGTTCACCACATCATGGATATCTGCATGATGGACGTGCGCGCTCCATCGAAGAAGCTATTTTGTGGCATGGTGGTGAAGGTGAAGCATCGAAAAATGCTTACCAGGCGCTGTCTGGCAGTGATAAAGCCGCATTGCTTAAGTTCTTAAATGCGCTGTAATTTATAGTTATTTTTCTCTCTCTGCTAAAACCCTGGCCTAGGCCAGGGTTTTTTTATGCCGCCTCTTATCGTTTTTACATTCACCATAATTTCCAGCCATAGTTTTTCGACTCTTGCAGCACACTGAGCATTAATATACGATTCATATATGAATCGTATATCGCTAAGCAGCGGGAGTGAGTGGTGGGAATTGTCAAAATAAATGATGAATTGCACGAAGAAATACGTAAAGCGAGTTCTGTAATGGTGCGATCCATTAATGCGCAAGCGGAATACTGGATTAAAATTGGCATGCTGGCCGAAGCTAATCCCAGTATGACGTTTGCAGAAATAGTCAAAGAACAAATGAAACGTGCGGATGTTGATATAAGGAAAATTGCCGGTGGCTGAGATTAAATTAAAAACGCCAGAAGAACTGAACATTATGCGGGAAGCGGGAAAGTTGCTTGCCTCTGTTTTTCATTATTTGGACGGCGAAATTAAAGCGGGGATATCCACTATGGATATTAATGATTTGGCCGAGCGTTACATTGTCGAGCAACTCAAAGCCCGTCCTGCAAGCAAAGGGCAATATGACTACCCTTACGTTCTGAATACCTCACCAAACTTTGTGGTTTGCCACGGCATGCCTTCAGAAACGCAATTGCTAAAATCCGGTGACATTGTCAACGTGGATATTACCTTGGAGAAAGGCGGGTTTATTGCTGACTCCAGTAAGATGTACATGATTGGGGAGGTCTCACCGCTTGCGCATCGTCTTGTTAGTAAAACCTATGAGGCGATGTGGGAGGGAATTCGAACAGTAAAGCCCGGCGCTACACTTGGCGACATTGGGTATGCGATTCAACAGTTCGCTGAGAAGAACGGGTATTCCGTTGTGCGCGAATATTGCGGTCACGGTATTGGTCGGGAAATGCATGAAGACCCGCAAGTGTTGCACTATGGTCAACGTGGCAAGGGGCTGGTTTTACGAGAAGGAATGACCTTTACCATTGAGCCTATGGTGAATCAAGGTAAGGCCAAAGTAAAAACGAAAAAGGATGGCTGGACGGTGGTGACAAAAGATAAGAAATTATCGGCACAGTGGGAGCACACCATTGCTGTGACTGCCGATGGGTTTGAAGTGCTGACCTTGCGAGAAGAAGAACAGGTTTAAAATGACTGCGATGGAAGAGCATTGGGTCAAGGTTCCAGGAGGTGCAATCTATGTTAAACGATGGTTGCCCGCCAATGCTTCGTGTGGTGAAACCCAACACAACACTCCGTTAATCTTACTCCATGATTCGCTTGGGTGTGTCGCACTATGGCGTGATTTTCCCGCGATGCTGGCCGAGCATTTGTCTCGTCCAGTGGTGGCATATGATCGATTGGGTTTTGGTCTATCTGAAGCGCGTAATGCGCCCTTACCATACGATTTTATTGAGGAGGAAGCGCTCAAATTTTTTCCATATGTGAAAGATCAACTGGGTTTCGGCCAGTTTCTTTTACTGGGCTACAGTGTTGGCGGCGCTATGGCCGTCAACATTGCGGCTCGTGATGAAGCCTGCCAGGCCGTCATCACCCTGTCTGCTCAAGCATTTGTGGAAGCCAAGACCTTACAAGGCATTCGAAATGCGGCGCTCCTGTTCCAAGAACCAGAACAGGTTACGCGTTTGAGCAAGTGGCATGGTGCTAAGTCTGACTGGGTATTGCATGCCTGGACGGATACCTGGTTATCACCGGAGTTTGCGCATTGGAATTTGCAACAAGCATTGCAAAGTCTGAATTGCCCACTGCTAGCGATTCACGGCGATCGGGATGAGTATGGATCAATCGCCTTCCCCCAATTTATCGCGCAACACGCTGCGGATTTTTCAGACATCCATATACTTAAAAATTGTGGACATATGCCACTAAAAAAACATTCCGCAGAGGTAATAGATGCACTGACGGTATTTCTAACGCGAACCAGCCTACTCAATTAGAGTTGAAAAGGTGAACGAGTTGTTTTGCCAATTCACCTTTCGATAAAAACTTTTCTCCCCGTGCAAATTTTATTTCACGCTTCACTTGTGACTCTGAGTGAGAACAGTCCTCCTGTTAAATGTAATAAATTGTAAGGTTTCATATTTGTGAAGCACTTTTTAGTTTTCGTTTTTTTCTCGCGTTACCAACCAAATTAGTGCGCATATTTCTAACTCCGACAATATAAATGCAATAGACCTGATTCATTCTCTCGCCCAGCTGTATACCCGTATTTCGTGACCGTGTGGATGCTGTTTCGCGCGAATTGCGAAGTGACGTTTAAAAAATTACTGGGGAGATTATTGTGAGAATGTTCAAGCACGTTTCAAAGAAAGTGAGCGCTTATTTATTGGCTGCACCGGTGGCGCTGCTTTTTGCTGCACAGGTATTTGCATACAATTTTAACAATGGCGATTCGATTGCCGTCAGCGGAAATGCGGACTCGTATCAATATCATACGGTGTCAGTACCGGCTAACGCTGCAAACCTTCAGATTCAGCTTGCGGGTGGCAGTGGTGATGCGGATGTGTATGTACGTTTTGGCAGTCAACCTACAGCGTCTTTGTTTGATTGTCGTCCGTACCAATGGGGCAACAATGAATCCTGTTATATTTCATCGCCTTCGGCCGGAACCTATTACATTATGCTGCACGGCTACAGCAGCTTTGCCGGTGCGAATTTAGCCGTTAGTTTTGATGGCGGAGTGGCAACGCCTACACCTACGCCCACGCCATCAGTGCCGCCTTCAAACTCCGGCAGCACCATTGATATTGTGACCTACAATGTTGAATGGTTGGGGAATCCATCTCAAGCGGGATACAACGGTAGTCGCGGACAGCAAATAAATGCGGCAGCTGAAGATATTCTAAATGGAGGCGGTGAAATTTATGCCTTACAGGAAGTCGGTGGCAGTAGCACACTCGATGATTTACTCATTGCTTTAAACGCGTTGGATTCTGTTAATCACTGGCAAGGAAATGTGAGTCAACCCACCGCGACGCAAAGTCTGGCGTTTGTTTATAATGCGTCGGTTGTCTCTAATACCCATTTTCAAACTATATTGACGGATCAAAATAACACCGTATTTGCAGGGCGTTATCCATATCTAATGACTGCAAATATTTCTATCAGTGGCATTAGCAAAAATATTTCACTTATCAACTTGCACCTGAAATGCTGCACGGGAGCGACCAATGCTTCACGTCGTGCGGACGCTGCCGCGCTTGTTGTCGATGAATTAAATACGCATTATAGAACAGCGAACATGATGATACTGGGTGATTTAAATGTTGCAGAATCCGGCGGCGCATACGGTGAATTAAACACATGGGGTTTTTATGATGATCGCGATGGAAATGGCATTGATGATTTTAGTCACGCAGCAGGCTCGGTTGAAGATAAGCCTTACGATGCAAATGTAACAGAGAGTGATATCGATCATATTCTTATCTCTGATGAGCTCTATGCCGCCTGGTCAGTTATTTCGCCGAGTGTAAGAAATCGTTATTTAACCACAACGGTGTCGGATCACAGCCCGGTCAAAACCACGCTGGATTTAGTTCAGATTGGTGCATCGAATCCCAACCCGACACCAAATCCCAGTCCATTGCCTGGTGGCATCAGTGTGACGCAGGCACTGTCGTTAAATGTTGGCGCTTCTGCCACCGTAGTCGGTGTAGTGCAAGAAGGTTTTAATTCGAGTTATGCTTTGATAATGCGCGATATCAACAATGCAAATGCGACGATAGTTGTGAAACTGGAAAACAGTCAACGCAACCAATGGAGTCCGGTGTTGAACCCTTCAGTGATTGGAAAAACCATTCGTGTGGCAGGAAAGCGCGATGTGTATTCCAATTTGCCAAGCCTGGAGTCTGTCAGCAGTATTCAAGAATAAACTAAGTGGAGAAGCCCTGCTGAGGCAGGGCTTCTGTTTTGGCAAGAGATCTGTCCCACGGAGATTCACTGAGACAGACTGGTGCTAGACGTTTCTTTTGCAATGAAACCGGGGGTGCGAATCAGAGCCAACTATATGCTGTAGCTACTGATGTTGCAGAAAAACATTATTGAGAGATTAACTCCCAATAATTAATATTCCAACCACCGTTTGCCACATACAAACTGATATTGTGCTCTCCAGCTTCAAGATACACGGACGGTCCGTCAATGGTTTGCCAGTTTTGCCAGCCTCCAGTCGCTGGAATGCTGGTTGAACCAAAAGAAGTTCCATTGTGTATGCTTGCAGAGACACTGCCTCCAGCAGGCGAGGCTACGCGATAACGTAACTGATAGTTTCCAGTGTGCGTTACATTCACCCGATAGACCATCCAGTCTCCGGTATCTAAATAGGCCGCGTTAAACTCTCCGCCGTTTGGATCGGAGGTGGCTTCCATTCCTGCACCAGAATTCATTGAAAAATGTTCTGCGTGGATGCGACTGTCATTACTGGCTTGGTAATTCATCCAGTAGGCAATGTCGGGATGAGTGACTAATTCCTGTGATGCAAATTGTCTGAACCAGTTTTCGATTTGCGCCGTGGACGCATTACTGATATTTATATTACCAAAGCCTGTGCGATTGGTAATCATGCCCCAAGGCCATCCGTTATTTCCATTTCCACTATGCCCTCCAGTGGAAACCGTTTTGTAAGACCAGGCAGTTGCCGCCCAACCATTCCCATTAAAAACATCGAATGTCTTACGGGTAATTTCACCGCCGTCGCGTCCAAGCAAGGTCCATGGTTGAAATTCGCCAATCAAAAATGGCGCTTGGCGCGCTTCCATTTTTTCCACCCAGTCACATGTTTGCCAACCAGAAGGTGCTGAGCAATGTAACCAGTCCGCGTTAACCGTGGTTTGGTTTTCACCTTCTCTCCATCCCCACAATCCAGGATAAAAATGCATTTCATAGGCAACATCATTGCCGGGCATTGGAAAGCTGTCTAAACCTGAGTTGTGCCCATGCATTATCACAATATGCTCGGGATCTTTAGCGCGAACCGTTTGATACAAGGAGGCGAGATTCTGACCCAGCGTGTATTGATCTGTACCCCAGGGTTCGTTTAACAAACCATAGGCTGCCACATTACCGTTGCCACGATATCGTTGAGCAATCATATCCCATAACCAATGGGTTCTATCCTGATAAAAAGATGCTGGTTGTCCGTTGCCACCATTCCAGTACCAATTGCGATTTGAGCAGCCGGAGTGATGCTCCCAGCCTTGGCTGCCTGCAGCGCCGTGCAAATCGAGAATCGTATAAATGCCGCGCTCAGCCGCTCTTGCTATGGCTTTGTCCAGATATTCCCATGCATCCGAACGCAGTGTGTAAGGGCGGTTTTCGTCTTCAATCAAATTTGCTGGAAAAGGAAGCCGCACCACGTTAAAGCCGAGTGCTGCAATGTTGTCCCAGTCACGATCTGTCATCCAACTATTGCGAAATACATCCATAAGACGCTCGCGTTCGTTGTAACCAAAGCGACGATCAAGTTCAGCCTCCAGGGTACATTGGTCATTGATAGCGCCATTGTTGGTCGACAATGCAGTGTTCATCATCCAGAATTCAAGCTGTAACCAATTGCCCAGGTTCAAACCTTTGAGGTGAATAGGTTCACCATTGACGGCCCAGTATTTTCCTTGTTGGCGAATCATTGGCAATTGAGTACCGGCTGAGTTTTGCTTCTCAAATGATAACCAATTTAAATTCCATCCAGCCTGTGCTGCAGATACTCTTAACCTGTGCTGACCTGCAGGAAGTGTAATATTGCCTGAGACTGTCGACCAGTTTTGCCAGGCGCCGGTTGGTTCGAAACTTAGTTGTGCCAGATTTTGGCCGTCGACGGAAAGTGACATAGCACCACCGGAAGTTTCGCTTGCCACGCGTGCATTTATTCTATAGTTCGCACTTTCTTCTATGGTAACGAGGTATTCAAGCCAATCGCCGGCATCTATCCAGCCAACATTGTCACCGCCATCCGTGTCTGTAGTGGCTTCGGTATCAATACCGGACATAGAATTGAAATCTTCCGCTTCGATTTTTCCCGGAAGGATTACTCCTTCTTCATTCAATGCGGTAAGTTCGAACCAGTTAAAATTCCAGCCACCAGTTTGCGCCCATATGACCAGATCGTGAACCCCGGCGGTTAAACTGACTTGATGACTAATGGTGTTCCAGTTTTGCCAGTCACCCGTGTTGGGAACGACAATTGCTGACGTCAGGTCAGTGCCATCTTCACCGAGGATAATGCGTCCTGAATCGCTGGTGGAAGCAACACGATAATCCACTCGGTAATTACCAGTCGTGGGTACTTCCACGCGATATACCAGAAAATCACTATCATCAATCCAGCCGGCGTTTTGGCCGCCACCTGCATCTTCTGTTATTTCAAATTCTATCCCGGTTGAGGTGTAAGCACTTTCAGCTTCCACGTGAATTTGCGCCTGGCACAAGAGAGGAAAGAGCGTGGTAGAAAAAAGTGTGCAAGCAAAGCTGTGTTTGAATGGTTTGGCAGCAATGGGACGTTTGCCTTGCCTGGGTCTGCTTTGTTGAGGTTTAACATTTTGCATAGTAATACCTAAAAACATGTCTATGTGATCGTCAGCGGCGTTAACTGTTCATCACGAAAATAGGGTAACTCGAACACCCAACGGCATTCGAGTTGTGTCGAGTTAGCGTTAATTCACCAGATCAAAGGTCCATTTCGCATTGTTTTGGCCAAGACACTCCCATTGATGGATGTTGGCTCCGTCTTCATTGGAAACGTTTGACACGTCGAGACATTTATTGCTGTGTGAAGCGCGAATATAAAATCCAGCATCTTGCGCTTCAATGTAAAAGCTTTGATTGGAACTCCAGGCGCACGACCATTGTTGAATATTGGCACTATTGTCTTGAGAAAACTCAGCCACATCCAGACATAAATCACTTTCAACTGATCGTAATTGCCAAAGATTATTCCCCACGTCAGTCACTACCCACTTTTGATTATTACCTCCACCGTAAGACCACTGCTGAATGTTTCCCCCGTTTGCTAAAGAGTGTTCTTCAACATCTAAAGACTTAGCACTAAAGACAGATGTAATGCGATAAGTACTTCCGCTTTGAATGGGGCCAGAAGGAGGTGTTGTATCATCGCTGACAACATCCCAAATGGCTGATAATAGAGAGGTGTTATCCAGCGTATCTTGCGATAGCTCCCAAAACATGACGCCGCCACCGGTCTCCAGTGCTAATTGTGTTTTCGCCTGGATGGTAGGAATGCCGTTGTAATCTAAACCGCCTGTACCTTCGTTATATGCTGCTGCGGAGCCGTACTGCGCAATAATATCTTTGTATGCGCGATATGTTCCGCCAGCACGGGAATAAAAAGGTAAGCCAAGTACGGCTTTTTCTTTCGGTAACCCTTCCTGGTAGCGCCAGTGATTCATGGCATTTTCGGCGGCCGCATAGGAGGAATGCGGGTTCCCCAGGTCGTACACCATTAGATTAAGAAAATCGACTGCATTGATAACTGCAGAGTTTACGCTGCCTGGAAAGTCATTCGCTGTTACTGCAGCAGTGAGCAGCTTGCCTCGCGAATGCATGGCAGAGGAGAGTGCCTGCATTAAAGTGGTAAAGTTATTTGCCTCAGCTCCGGCATTGGGATATTCCCAATCAATATCAACGCCATCTAAATTGTATTGTTGAACAAAATCGACCACGCTCTGAACAAAATTCTGGCGATAATCCGAGCGTGACGCTAATGAAATAAATGCACTGTCATCGCCGTTATTCCAGCCGCCAATCGCAATCAACACCTTCACGCCGTGCGAATGCGCTTGACTGACTAAACTATGCAGACGACTACCGTTAGAGAAGGCCTGCAATCCGCCTGTATGTGTGGGAAGCGCGAAGGAATAGTTTATGTGAGTGAGCTTTTCGTACTGAATGTCATTGATGTTACCGCTCCAGGTTGGGTAATAGGCAACGACCTTGGTTTGTGCGACGGCCATACCGGAAAGTATGAGCAGAAAGAAACTAATCAGGAGCTGACGTAAAGCCGACATCCTGAGATGGGGAGAAAAAATCTGGTGTAGTGTATTCATAAATACTCCGCTGGTGAGATTGGATTTGTTTTTTTAATCGAGCGCGTTTCACAGAGACCAATCATTTTTTCAACATTAAAAGCTGTACTTAAAGTCAGAAGACTAATGCTGTCAGTGTTAACCTGATATGGCAGCTGGGCTTTTGCTAAGGGATTAATATTCAACGAATCATTAACAACCGTTTATTCACAGTTTTTTTGATCGATATCGTATATTGGAAAATCCAGCCCGAACGAATTGGTCGTGGCAGAGGGTAAAAAAATGACTGGAAGATTGACAATCTAAAAGCGTTGAAACGGAAAATGATGTTTGGTTCGAACGCTTTGCAGGATTCGTACGGAATCTAAATTTATTTTTGATTTAAATTTTTCTAATTTTTAAACAAAAAAACAGCATAAACGGCACGTAAATTAAAATTATACTTTTGCAATCGCTCATTGCGATACTAAGCGAAGCTGAAAAATTTCTTAGACTTGTGAGATGCAGTATTTTTTCACCGGATTGGGGTTTGAGTTGAAACGGAAAGAGAGCGTTGGATTTTTGTGAGTGTGTTCATGGAAAGGCGAGTGAATCGCTCACATACGACGCATGGAGGTTTCATCATATAAAAGCAGAGAGTTCTAGGGTAAACACAATGTCAATGAAAAATAGAGGACGGTAAAATAAAAAAGAGACAAACGGAGGAAATACAGCTCAACCCCAGTGCATATCCAAGATTGAGCTGTAAAAAATATAAAAGAAACTTACCTCTGCGACAGCACTAAAACATCGTTATATAACTGGAGATAAGCCAAGGTTTGCTGCGCTTAAACTTTATTGCCCTGGGGATTGACGTACTCGCAATCCTGGGTAGACTGCAAAATTGTCAAAGCGGGAATAAACCGTTTTGGATGGCGCCCAACTCCAGTCACTACCGCCGAAAAAGGTATGGAAAAGGAATTGTGTAATTTGCGTATGGCTACCACCGTCTTGCCGTAAACGAACATTCTCTTGTGAGGCGATGCGTTCACCATTTAAATAGAGTGTCATATTGCCGTTGTATTGCCCCGGGTCATTCACTTTTACGTGCAGAGAAATTGCTTGATACTGGCCAACGCTGAATGTACGGTTGGAATAAATATCGTCGCCGCAACGATTCGCTCTATCCTGGTGATAAGAATAAATTACCGGCGTACCACCTGGGCGCCACATTACACGTCCACTCCAACCTGATGGTGAGATTGGATTGCAACCAGCTGTGTCGTTGTTGGGGCCAAGACCGGGCAGTTTGCCACCGCGCACGAATTCCCACCCATTTTCAAACATAACATCATAATTCAAGGTATATTCTTTCGCTGATGGTAAGGCAACATTCGCAACAGTTCTAGGGCTGCCTTCTGAGGATGGGTGATAGGTTACGCGTACACATTTACTGCCATTTGTACCACAGCCGTCGCGCACTTCCGTGTACTGCCGGTTAAGCCAGCGACTACCGCTGCCGATACTGTTAAAGTTTTCTGACCAAACCGGGGTTGCGCCATTACTGCCACTTCGAAACTCGAAACGTTGACTATCGCCGCCCCACCAGTCCCATTGTTTTACATTTGCACCATTGGCTGTAGAGCTGGCTCCAATTTCAATGACCTTATCGCTATGCACGGCGGTTATTCGATAGTAACCATCGCTTTGCTGATCAATAAGAAATCGTTGGTTTGTGCCGTTGCTGCAACTCCATTGCTGCATCATCGCGCCTTTTTCGTAAGAAACATCCGTTACATCCAGACATTTTTCCGAGTGAACAGCTTGAATCTGATAAGCGTTCCCCATTTGAGTAACGTGCCATTTTTGATTGCTGCCCTCATGGCAAGCCCATTGGTGAACTTTGGCTCCGTTGTCATAAGATACTTCAGAAACATCCAAGCACTTACCACTGTGTTTCGCTGCAATTTGGTACGTTCCATTCGAAATTGCCAATGCATTAGTGGAGATAATTAAGCCCAGTCCTGCACCTAAAAATGCGAAGCTTTTGATTAGTCTGGACCTGTAAGGCCTTATAGAGAAGTTAAGGTGATTTGTCTGCATAGTAAATTAACCTGTTATTATTCTGATTTCTCTGATAGCCAATCAAAAGTAGGCTTCGTAGCTTTGGTCGCTTTTGCCAAGCTAAAATCAGAAGGGTTTATTGCTAAGAAATAATTTCGGTTCCTACTGAAGAACCTTGCAGCTTGTTATACCGATTGCTTGTTTTGGAGAAAATCTGCATTCGATAAGACGGATCTCTAGACAAGTTAAATAAATTTAAAAATTCTATACAACCGAATCACATACTGGCACTTGATCTGTAAGGTGCTAAAACGAGCTGAAATTTTTCAAAACATCTAACTTTTTCTAAATTTCTGCTTAAAAGAAACTCTGAAGAGAGGGAAATACGATGGACTTCACGGATTAGAACGCTTCGCTTAGGTAGGCAAAGTCTTTGCGATGGCCGGGCTAACGAAATAGATAAATCGGATTTCGTAGAGAAAAGATTGCGAGACAGTTAATAGAACGTGGTTATTATGAGGGGTAGGCGTGCAAAGAGATAATTATACAAGCAGTTGAAGTGAGAGCGTCGGTGGGCGCAAAACGATATGCAAATAGCTTATGGCTTCACACTCCCACCAACCAACCGCAGATGCCGCAAATAACGTTTCTCTTCACTCTTCTTACTTTTTAGTTGAAGTTCACAAAGCCTCGTAAGACCCAGATCACTTCTAGCAGAATTGTTCCAATACTTAACAGGACACGCTTATGCTTAGTTGTTCCTTGTATTTGCGAGCCCGAAGGCTGCTAACACCGCAGTCGTTCTCTAATTGTTAAGTTACTCCTGGCCTAGTATGAAGTCAAACCGGAGGAGCGATTAAGCGTCATTTTTGGCTGAAAAAAATATGAAATTTATCTTAAATGGCCAACGGATAATGGAAGCGAATGTTATTCAACTCATCCATATCAAGTTATTGAATAATATGGTGTGTAGCGAGAAATCCAGCGGATAAATCAAATAGCCTGGATTGCAACGAATTCACGAGTGCGCACAAACAGGATGCTGAAGATTGTACAGTAAACTTCACTAGCGCTGTCTCGACAATCAAATGAGGAACTCAATTGATGACACTGTTCCTTATTGTGCTTACGGTAAAAGCTAATGAATTCATTGAATGCAATTTTGAGAATTCAGCCCAGCGTAACACTGTTGGTACTTTAATTTTCCAATGGAGGGCTAAAAGAAGAATCGTACCGAGCATTTGGCATTTATATTATTAAATGAGCATCTTTTATTCTAAAGATAAGAAATACATCCACCAAAATACTGGGTACCTACAGTTGTATCGTAAAGGAACCGAGTAAACGGCAACTTTTTACTCGGTTTACCGCCTAACTTGTGCTAAGTTATTCCTACTTTGCTCCCTTAGAAAAATAAAAAATGCTTTAGAATCAATAGCTTAATTTAACAGGGTAGGGAGATAGTCCGCACGCTCAAAAGTGCAAAACCGCGCATGCGCAATTTTCTGCAAACAAGGAATGTTCAATTCGTATTTTATTTCTTGTTTTTCAGTAACTTGACTTGATCATCTAGAAAATAGGTGAGGTGCATATTGCGCATGCGATATATACAAATGTTATGCATAAATAAAAATGACGAAGTTACCCCCACACCCAAAGAATGCGAAAGGTGATTTCTACGTCGAGGACGGATGTTGCACTGCATGCGATCTTCCTCGTGAAGAGGCTCCAGATCTATTTAGATACGAGGACATGCATTGCTACGTGTGTAGGCAGCCGAGCACTGATGCTGATGTTGTGAGGATATTAAATGCAATGGAAATTCAGGATTTGGACTGCATCCAGTATAAGGGTAATAACCCTTATATTATTCAAAGTCTAAAGCAGCGAAATTTGGAGTCTTGTATCTCCAGTAATATGCAAGTGCTTTGGGCAAAATTAAAATCAAAGCTAGGTGTGCGGTAATGCATAACAAAGCTATCAAAAATCGCCAGCAAGCTGGCTGGACCTCCGTTGCGTTGCATGGTTTGTGCTTTAACGCTACGCTAGCACAAACCAAGCAACACAACTCCGGCCTTTTATAGCGGCGTTATGCAAAGTAAGCAATTTTTCTTCAGGTGACGGGAGATGCTCAAATCGTGATAGAACTAATTGGTTTAAATCCTACTATCGGAATTATAGGTGGTTTTATTGGCGGTCTTGTATATGCATGCATGGATTTAAATCGTAAATTCAAAGAATTAGAAAGATCAAATAAAAAATTATGGATTTACGCAAATAGCTTAGAGGAAAAACTTGAGAAATTAGAAAAATAGAAGCAGGCAAGCCACGCTGTCGCTTGCCAACGTGCATATAGGTAGTCCTTGGTGCACCTATCACCGGCCCAACAAAATTGCAAAAGGCGCAATATTGCTGTGCCTACACTGCGCTAAATTTAAACTGTTTATATGTCTTAGTAAATTCTAAATTACAAAGTTAAATGGCGGTGTACAAAATTATATTTTTAAATCCAGCGGCGGGTGTGCATAACAAGGCCATCTTGCGTCGCACTTGCTACGCAAGCGCTGGACAAATTTTCCATGGTCCTTTTTTGTGGTTTAACGCTACGCTACCACAAAACGGCCCATTCCAAATTTGCCGCAAATGGCGGCGTTAGGCGTAACCGTAAATTGAGAAACTAAGCATGAATCCCATTCAAAATCTCAGAAGGAATATAACGAAAGAATACCTAGAACGTCTCAGTAATATAGCGCTAGCAGCTGCTGGATTTTCGAGTGGTTTAATTATTTTGCTTGTTCAAGCAAAGGGCCAAGCTCATTACAATGAATTTTCGGTTTGGTTTGCCATAATTTCACTAATGCTTTCACTTGGCGGGTGGCAGTATTTTCTACCTTATATTCTTTACGGGGAGAAAACGTATGAACATATAAATTTATACCTAGTAGCACTCTTACAGGTATCTATTGTGCTTGCGCTCTTCGTTGCCGTGTGTGCGCTTGTATGGAAGATGATGTGGTACGCTGGAGTGGCTCTCATAGTTACAGGGATCTTTCTAATCATATTTGTATTCCGCCACAATTGGAAAGTTGCAGGTTACAGTCGTAGTGAAGATGCCTAACCAAGCCATCTTGCATCGCACTTGCTACGCAAGCGCTGGACAAATTATCCATGGTCCTTTTTTTGGTTTAACGCTACGCTACCACAAAACGGTCCATTCCAAATTTGCCGCAAATGGCGGCGTTAGAAAACACTCGAGTAGTAGGGATGAAATCGAAAATTCGAAATATCTTTGTTAAAGACAGAGAATTCACTTGGTCGATTACAGAAATAGATTGGGATAAAGTTCTCCTCAAAATCTGGATTTCAGGCCATAAAAGGAATCCCTGGATTACAATAAATCGCGACTTTCATAATCCATGGTATCTTATAGGGCAAGTCAAGGAAGAAAATATTGATAATCTTAAGTTAAACCCTATTACGCCAAAGAATGTCGCAAGCATTATAGAGCTAGCTCTTGTAGAGTTTGGAGAACCCAAAGAGGGTTTTAAACAAATGCACGTAGCCTTTAATGATTTAGGAAAACTAGTTAAATGCTAAAATGTTCTAACAAGCGACTGTGGTAAAAATCAAGCCCATTTCTGCTAATAGAATTCTTTAAGCTCCGCCTAAAATCAGTAGTGAACCTGCCTTTACAAGGCAGAACCGCTACTGATTTTAGGCGGACGGATAATTAATAAGTACACCATTCGCAATCATCTCGAACCATTGCATTTAGTATCGTCATTAATTTTCTCATACATGCAGTGATAGCCACCTTTTTATGCTTTCCCGCTGCAACCAATCGTTGATAAAATGACCTCATTTGGTCATTACATTGAATCGCCGAAAGCATCGCCATGTAAAGCACTGTCCTTATTGGGGCTCGACCACCTCGTATCCGACGTTTTCCTTTCATATCGCCACTATCTCGATTAAATGGTGCTAAGCCACACAGAGCCGCTATTTGTCGATGAGACAATGAGCCTAAT
>CABFPG010000008.1 GCA_902141825.1 Thalassocella blandensis | reverse complement strand
ATCTTCAGTGTAATGGTTGTACTTGTTCTTCTTTTTCTTGGTCATAATTAGAACCTCATTAGGTAGTAGTGAGGTGTCTACTTTTTGTGGGTAACTCGGTAAGCTAACGCCCGGCTCACCAGCGGCCAAACCGTTTGTTATACATTTTTCAACCTAGGTGAACCCCTATAGACATTAGAAACGCCTCAGATTTTTTTCCAAAATAGTTAAGGCAATTTATATCCTGACTTTCGTATACCTCAAGGCTAGTTAATTGCTCACCACCCCAAGGCTCCCTAGTAAAATGTAGTTCATTAAACGGCCAATAGCATACAATTAGCATAAGGAATTCTATTTGAACAAATACTTTGTAAGCAATCCTACTCAAGTCACCTAGAAGTTCTTTAGGTAAATCTATATCAGTACTCACCATCCAAGTTGGACTTAAACTCCATAGGTGGTCTCGCTCACTAGATTGTTCTGCGAACACTGCAACTCTATTAGGAACGCATCGATCTGCAGACTTGTAAAATTCAGAGATATGGGAAATAAGGACCTTGTTTTGAGGCGCAGTCACTGAATCGCTAAGGACCGATGCAGTCTTGAATGCCCACTTGGCTAAAGAACTACGTTGTTGAGGTGATAATTCACGAACATCCAAGCGAGCTTCTGCTAATTCGTATATAAAAGGAATTACACTTTTCTCTAGATTCGACATCCATCCGTTATTGCAATTTTCACATACAGCGCCTGCTAGAAAGCCTGAAAAAGTCATTCTTCTTTCCGGCTCGTATATTGAAATGTGCCCACCAGCAAAGTCATTTTTTACGATGCGGGAATGTGAGTTGTTTATCTCAAGCTTCGGAAGCCCGTATCGCTTTTGAATATGATCAGGAATAATGTGCTCTTTTGCCCGATTGCTATTAGTGCACTTAATCCCACAAAAGCAACATTTCTTCATGAAAATACCTGGTCACGTAAAACGCCTCAATGCAGCCGACGCGTCAGTGGTCGGCTGCATTGATTTGTTATGTATTTCTACGTTGCCGTTTTCTTTGCCACTCAAATCTAATAGTGTTGGAAGCTTTATAACTTCAGCTTGTACAAGAGCAAGAAAACCTACAACAACCGACAGCCAAAATGCTCTTTTTTGCATCTTTACACTCTCCTGATGTCGGCGCTCCTCTTCCTCGTACATTTCGATATTAGTTATTGCATATCCTTTTACTATATATTTACCATTAACCTCTTCAATATCTCTCGTTGCAATAAGTGAATCCAGATAAAACTCCAGCTTGTTCTGCTGTATTTCTGCTTCAGGATGAAGAACCCATTTTATTGAATACAGTTTGCTCATTAACTCAATCAGGGAAACGCCGGAGCTACCTTTCTCTAATTGTTCATCAATCATAAATTTAAGAAGTTCAACTCTTTTTTGGGTTACAAGTTTCTGCTTGTTGAATGCAAATTGTCCAGTTCGCTCTAATATGCGTTGAACCCCTATTTTTATATACGGCCATCTCAAAGTTCTATTTATAAAATAGTCATACACACCAAAGTAAATAACTTCAGCTAACCCATAGTAGTGAGTAATCACTAAGTCTTTAGAATCTACATCAGAAATATCTAAATGTTTAGGGTCTCTATACGATTCCCCATCCCATTTCATAGCAGTAACATTACTTCCGGCAATGTCGGTTAGTATAAGATAGGGTTGACTATCTTTATCTATTGCAACAATAAAACAGTTTACCGCCTGCCCAGCACTTCCAGAACGTGGAATTCTGGAGTTGCACTTATTGGACAGAACATTCCTTAAAACTTTTTTAGTTAGTGATTTTGTAAGATATCTCATAGTTTTATGCATAACGCCGCCAGCAAGCGCGGCTTTGTAGTTGATTGGGTTGCGCTAGCGTAGCTAGAGCGCAAAACCAAGCAACGGAAAAGACGTCGCTTTGGCTGGCTTTGTTAGTGGTGACGACGTATTACCATTGCTACTTGCAAGCACACCGCTACACCACAATGAATTTTTAAGCAAGAATTCCAAAATTTCTTGCCCCATTAAACTTCACTACTAGCAACAAGATTGAACTGTTTAAGAAATGAAAAAGCACATTCCTTGATGCTGAGACTGCTTGATAAAAAGTAAAACTATTTCACTTAGAAATTCTTTTTTACGGGCAACTTCACTTTAAAACAACCACTTACTCGATTCTACCGCGCTTACCGTAACGCCCACTGACATTTGTATATTCAGCATGCGCGTTGATTGGGATATATACGCATGCGCAATTATCTTCATGCGGGAAAGATTGAATTTCACCTTTAACAAAAGTTTTATTAAAATTATTATCTAAGAGCCGTATGGAAAGTCCACATATAGCTAATACAGTGATACACAAATTGTTAAAGAGTCCTTCCAGCATAGGCCCGGAGTCGTATCCCTTTATTTACGCATCTTGTCTTCGATAATTCAGAAAAGTAAGCATGCAGAATACCACCAGTTTAAAATTTTGTTAGGTATTGTCTGCGCCAAATAAGTTGATGTTTGCGCCAAATAACGCATTTAGGCTTGACTCCATTCGTTGAAGTCTGAAACGTGAATATTCCCTAAAAAAGGAGTGGATTTGAATTTTAATTTCTGCACTAAATCCGCTATGTTTTTCTGCTTTGCAGCGCAGCTTTGCAATGCATCCTGCATCAAATTTCTTACCCTGGATTTATCTATGCCCTGTTGCAGGGCACAATAATCATCACCGGCTTTGCGCCAGTTTAGCTGGCAGTGAATCCTGTTCAGCCTGGGGCAGGCTTTTCAGGTACTCAAAAACAAATCGCTCAGTGGTGTGGCGGGAAGGGGATAGGGAGCGTTTAAACGATAACGTGCTGACAAAGGTATGTCCGCATTCGGAATCCTTACAGGAGCAATACAAATCAGAGGTGTGGTCGGATATTTTGTTACGCTTGTTGATTACAGCAGGTTGCAGGCATTCGGGGCTCTCTACGCGCATATTGTTGTCCTCGACTTCTTTGTTTAACAACGCGATCATTATCTCACAAAACCTAAGGGTGTCCTATTTTTCATTATCAATTTATTGCGACAATTGAGTTTATGTTTCGCTGCTATCGAGTTGTGGATTAAAGCGAATTTTGCGTACGGCATTTACGTGGTGGTTAAACTCCATAAATACACGGTGCACCGGTATGGTTTCGTTTAGTAAAAGGGGACAGATTTATTTTTCAAACCAGTGCTGAGATAGTCTGCATAGAAAAATAAAATACCGGCCTGGATAGAGTCCCCGGCAGTGCCTCCAAGTTTAGCCAGTTGCTTAAGCACGAAATTGAATTTTATCAGTGCGCTTGGCGGAAGTTAATTTTCAATAGCTTCCTTAAACTGCAGTGTCGGTTGAATCCGTTCTTTAATGTTCGTATGGTCTGAGTATTCTGGCGAATCAACCATATTTACTCGAACCGGGTTTAAGTCAACGTATGTCATGCAAGAGAGAAGCTCAGCTTCTGTTAATGGCGCCTGTGGTTTTTATCGGCCTTCCCGGAAGTGTCCGGTGTCGCCATCTTCCTTATTGGCTTCCTGTGCAATTGGTTTATTCAAACACTTCATAAGCCGGCCTACGTCTTTGAGTCTTCCCCTATAAATATTGGAGCTCTTTTCAACTGCAATTGCTTCAGCGGATTCGATGGGTTCGCCTTTTTGATATTTTTTGGATCAAAAGTGAACCTGTAAATAAACATGTCCAGCACTCAATAACTTCGGATTGTGAAAGTGAGTTAATTTCGTTGTGACATAGTTCTAGTGCTGCACCTCAATGACTTGATCTTAGAGAATAAGCGTAAGAAGTCATTCTTAGGGGGTAAGTGAGGAAAATACTAAATTTTTCAATGTGTCTGCGGCAAAACCAGATGGCAATATATCTTTAGTGGTTTGGGATAATTGATATAAGCCTTCAATTGACGCGATACACATTACTGCGATTTTTTTCATTTCAGACTTGCTGCCTTGAGTGTATTCCTGTAACAAACTTGCGAGGAGCAGAGTATTTTGTTTGATTACATTTTCATACAGCTTCTGAATATCTTCATGGCGCATCGCTTCGGAGGCTATCATTACCCAGGCAGCGACTAATTCCTCGTCAGCATCATCTCCTAGTGCTAATGCTGCTTCAACAAATGCATCGATCTTTTGGGCGGGCGAGCTGGCGTCTTTACAGCGAGCCAGAAATCTTTCCTCCATCGTCCGGATTACAAGATTCACAAGCTCAATCAAGATTTCTTTCTTGTTTTTGAAGTGGTAGTGGATAAGTCCAGGTGCTAATCCTGCCGCTTTAGCGATAGCCTGAATTGAAGCGTTTTCATAGCCTGTGGTGGCCATCACAGACATTAAGCCTCTGATAATTTCTTGTCGCCTAATGGCTTTATTTGATGGTCTCGGCATTTTACCTCCAAAGTCGGACGTACATTTTACAGTAATAAATTAGTCGTTCAACCAAATAACTTGACAGGTGAGGGTGATAGCTATAAATTGGTTGAGCAACCAATAAATGGGTCGGGTGTAATAATAAGGTAATTCGATGTCAACTGCCTGATATCGGGTGTTTTTATCTGGGTGAGAGTTAAAACAGAAAAAATCTTCTGAGAATTAATCGAAAGGACGAAAAATTGTGCTAGCTACTTGCAACTATAAAACTGAGTCTCAGCAGCGAGTCATTCAATTGCTAAAGGATACTGATAAAGTATGTTATGTAGTTAAAAGTTTGTTCTCGGCTGAGCAGTGTAAAGAGCTAAAAGACCGGGCATGCAATACCGGGTTCGTTAGTGCCAAAGATAAATATCCTGCAAGTTATAGGACGAATGACAGGCTACAAATTGATGACGACAAGCTGTCGAGTTCAATTTGGGAAATTTGTAAGAGTTTCTTGCCGCAGAAGGTAAATAATGGAGATTTGGTGGGAATAAATTCTCGCCTCAGGTTCTGCAAATATTCCAACCTCCAATCATTCTCTATACATCAAGATGGGGTATTTTATCCGGATAGCGAGTGTGAATCTGTGTTTACATTTCTGTTGTACCTTAATGATGCTGAGGAATGGGAAGGAGGCGAAACAAGTTTTTATTCTGATCAATATGGTGCAAGGCTATTAGCGAGTTATAAGCCTGCTGCTGGAGATGTGGCTATCTTCGATCACAAATTATGGCACAGTGGAGAAAAAGTATTGGGTGGTGAAAAGTACATTCTCCGCAGCGATGTAATTTATAGGAGGGCGGAAGCGCAAGTTAATACGCACCATGATGGATACGTATGGTATTTGGAATCATTAGGTGGAAATCAATATATAAGTTCGTCTCGGGATAAGAGCGTGAAGATATGGGATTCTGCCTTAGACTGTTTATATACATTAAAGGGGCATACAAACTCTGTCCTACAGACAGTAGCAAGCTCAAAAGGGGATGTGTACGCAGTATCTCGTGATGGATATATAAGTGTATGGAATCGTGAAGATAACTATGTTTTGGCTTCTCGTTTTGAAAGCGGTCACCCAACAGCTCTCTGTATATGTTTGATTAATGATAGCTCGATAGTCACTGGCGGTTCAGATGGTAGATTGTTAGTTCAAGAAGATGTTGATGGAAACTTTGTAGAGCTTGCTGGTCATAGTGATTGGGTGTGGGATTGTATGGCATATAAGGATTGGTTGGTCAGCTGTGATTCTAACGGTGTAATAAATGTATATTCTACAGAAACCTATAGCTTGGCTTTATCGAGAAAAGTAACTGATTCTGCAATTCGTTGTATGACAATAGATAATGATGCACTTTGGGTTGGCGTTGAGGACGGGTGCGTTTATAAGGTTTCTCTAAAAGATTTAAGTGTAGTTCGGAGTATAAGCCCGCATGAAGGAATTGTAAGGGATGTTTTACAGTTGTCTAATGGTAATATTTTAAGCTGTGGCGAAGATGGTAAAGTAGTGTGTTATGACCCGATAAGAGAAACTGTAGACACCTTAGTTCAGTATTCTAGTTTTGCTAGTTCTATGGTTAACACTGATAAAGGTTTCATTTTGGTGGGGCTTTATAGTGGTAATATTGTCAAACTGGATATATAGCTAGTTAAAAATGAAATAACAAAGGCGCACACTCCACAAATTCACTGCTCATATATTGCCAAATCTTGGATGCCTGTCTTGATAGGTTTTGTGTTTTAATAGGTCGGTCTTTAAAGTAAGCGTTAAACACACAAAACTTTCGAAATATTGCGGAAATCTACATGACAGATGATCCTTCATCAAATTCAGAAAAACCGAGCAGTAAACTCTTGAGCCCGTTATTGCACCTCCTGCCTTTTCTGCGTCCTTATTGGCGGCAATGGATTTGGACCTTTATTGCATTGTCCATTGCTGCTGCCACTGCCCTGGTTGTGCCGGTGGCCTTTCGTCATTTAATTGATTCAGGTTTTTCCAGTGGTCAGACCGAACATATCGACCGTTATTTTCTCGCATTGTTTGGGTTATCGATAGTTTTGGCTGTTGCCACGGCGCTGCGCTTTTATTTTGTATCCTGGCTCGGCGAACGCGTCACGGCCGATATTCGAAACGCTGTGTACAGTCATGTGGTACGCATGAGCCCACAATTTTTTGAACACACAAAAACCGGCGAAGTGCTGTCTCGATTGACTACGGATACCACCTTAATACAAACCGTGGTCGGCTCCAGTTTATCAATGGGGCTGCGCAGTGCATTCTTGTTAGTAGGCGGTTTAAGCATGATGCTTTTTACCAGTTTCCATCTTGCTGGCATTATTTTATTTGCTTTAATTTTTGTTGTTGTACCGATATTTCTGATTGGTCGTAAGGTGAGGAATTTATCGCGCAGTAGTCAGGACAGAATTGCCGATGCCAGCGCACTTGCAGGCGAAGTGCTAAATGCCATCCCGACCGTTCAATCCTATTCGCAGGAAATACGTGAAAGCGCTCGTTTTACCGATGCGGTGGAAACTGCCTTTCAAGCGGCCTTATCACGTATTCGCGCACGTTCCTTGCTGACTGTCACGGCTATTGTATTAGTGTTCGCGGCAATTTCCTTTGTGTTATGGCTTGGTGCACATGCCGTTTTGTCTGGGAAAATGAGTGTTGGTGAATTATCACAATTTATTTTATATGCCGTTGTTACTGCTGGCGCTATTGGCACTATTGCCGAAGTATGGGGTGACTTGCAGCGAGCGGCCGGTGCTGCGGAACGCCTTATGCAATTGTTGCAGGAGCAATCGCCAGTGGTCGAAACCGCAAAACCATTGACGCTACCGGAAAATCAAAAGCGTCAAGCAGGCAGCATCGAATTGCAGCATGTTGTTTTTTCCTATCCTTCGCGGCCGCATATTCGTGCGCTCGATGATTTTTCTTTAGCGATACAGCCCGGTGAGCATGTTGCATTGGTGGGGCCTTCGGGGGCTGGTAAAACTACGCTGTTCCAAATGTTGTTGCGATTTTACGACCCGCTATCGGGTTCAGTGCTTGTAAATAAAACTCCTTTACGGGAAATGGCTTTGAAGGATGCCAGACAACCTTTCGCTGTGGTTTTGCAGGAAACCGTGATATTCGCGGACAGTGTGTTAAACAATATTCGCTACGCACGTCCTGACGCAAGTATTGAGGAGGTGATACGCGCAGCTGAAATGGCGGCGGCTAATGAGTTTATTGTTAAGCTGTCTCAGGGTTACGATACCTTTTTAGGTGAGCGTGGGGTGCGCCTTTCAGGAGGGCAGCGCCAAAGAATTTCGATAGCCCGCGCGATACTAAGTAACCCTTCGATATTGTTGCTCGACGAAGCCACGAGCGCACTGGATGCAGAAAGTGAACGTCAGGTGCAGCATGCACTCGATAACGCAGCTCAAAATCGCACAACCTTGGTAATCGCCCACAGACTCGCCACCGTTCAAGCGGCTGACCGTATTATTGTGATGGACCAGGGGCGCATAGTGGCGGAGGGCAATCACGCGCAATTGTTACAGGAGAGTGCATTGTATGCGAGGCTAGCAGCTTTGCAGTTTACTACTTAGGGGTTATCTTATATTGAGCTAAAAAATGAGACTAAGAAGGCAGATTTATTGTTCAATATTATTGATATGGAATAAATCTTCCTCCTTTTATTGTACGAAAGGCTTGATACTTTATTTGCCCGTGCGACTAATGGTTTCGGCAAGCTTGAGTTTGGTTGAGGTCTTATATTGACTGTTTAGAATGCATTGGGATTTGCTTGTGCTTCGAATTTACAGGGCGATTCTTCGCCTTAAAAAAGGGAACAGTTTTTTTATAGCTTATTTTATAAAACAGATAAAAATAATCTGCTCCTTTGTTTCTTGGTAATCGCTGCAATTTGCTATCAACTTCGCAATTCGCATTGTCTATTATTCGATATTAAATTAGATCTTTAATTTTGCCCAATGGAGGTGTGTAATGGCGTTGGGTAAGGTTGTTCTTAGGGCATCATTTGACTGACTCTGCTGCTTAATACGGGTATCGTCAGTTTTTACGTCGAGAGCTCCTCCCGACTTGAGTGCGTTGTGTAAATCTTCTTTCGGTATTTTGCTATTTTTGCTGTTGCTGAATACGTAAAAGTTAAGAGAGTTTTTAATGCCTAATTGTTTGGCAGCTTGGATGATCGCGACGCAAACTTTCGAATACAAATCTTTGTTTGCATTTACCAAAGACTTAAATGTCATCTCATTTTCGTGTTCTGCATTAAGATTCTTCACGTAAATATCACTAATAATTTCTTGTGCACTCACTTTGTAATAAGCCATACCGGCTCTTACTGCGGCGTATATGTCGCTGGAGTTTGTACCGTCAATGCTAAACACCCATAATTCTCGATCGATTTCCGCGCAATATTTGCTGGGAATGCTTTTCATCTTGAATGCTGAAACTGGTACGCCATGTTTAGTTTTCCACACTTCTAAACTGTCATAGCAGGTTCTAAGAACGAAATCTCGGTGGGTGCGTGATGTGTTAAATATAATTGAAGCATCCGTTTTATACGCTAGGTCTGGCGATCCTTCTGCTAAGGTCATAGCTCCTTTTTTATTGATCATTATTAATTGTCTCCATCTTCCTGATTTTTTAGACTTTCCGATGTGGCTTCACAAATGTAATGTACGAGATCTCTTCTAATGGCGTGTTCAACAGACTTAATAATTTGCTTATTAAGATCGGAATCTGGAAGAATTGCATCTGGTGAGTATTCGATGGCGTTGTATACTTCCAGTGCTGACATATGATTCCGCGACAAGTCTTCCTCAAATTTATCCTTGCTCTCAATCAGGGTGTCAGCGGGAACTATTGACACTCCAATCATAAATTCTGAACCATCCATATTGACAGGGGTCTGCGGAGCTACGGTTGCTTTGTGATAATATAGCCAAACTTTCTTTTTGCTCATTATTTTGTCTCCTTGAGTCGGTGATTTTAATTATCAGAGTTCAAAAAGGCAACTATTTTTTAGGGTGAAAAATGATCGCTACAATAAGGGCTACGAGATTTCCACTTTTGATGTTTAGATTAATTTATGTGTGAGCCGCTATGTTTAGGCTCTCTCAATACTTGGATATTATCAATGTGAATAGAGACATCCCTGGACTATTTTTTCTGCCTGATTTTCTAGATGAAAGTTTATGTTGTTACTTGTTAGATGAGGCTCGGGTGACGAGAAAAAGTATTCTCACAAAGTTGGAGCGAGACAAAAAAGAGATATCCATAGTGGTACCTCAACCTAATTTTGTTAGGGGCGAACAGCATAATCTTTCTACCGGAGCGAAATTTTCACGCGTTGAGTTTTTTGATTCAAACGATAAAACTTTAAGCTGTGAGTATTTTCCGGAATATGGCGAGCCTGGTCATGAACTAATATATTTTAGAGGAAACGAAAATCTCCCTGATTTTCTCGTCGGCGTTCTGCCGTCTATTGTTCAAATGCTTTCTTCGCGAAGACTTCTGCCCACAAATTGCAAAAGCAATTGGCGTTTAACAATGAATTTTTATAATTCTATTGATGGCAGGTTAGCTGGTTTTCCGTTTCATGTTGATATACCCGCAAATGGAGTTGTTACCATGATTTTGAATATTGAACGGCAGGTTGTGTTTGAAATTACTAATGGAGATCGGTTAGAAGCCTTAAATTTACCCGTAGGAGCTTTGTTGATACTGAGTGGAGCTAGTCGGTATGAGTGGAAACACAGAGTCAAATCTTCTGATGCCGAGGATGGCGTCGATAAATATGCAGGAAGAATTTCATTGGTGCTGGGGGTAAAATAGTGAAAATGGGCTTGTCGCATAAAATAATAATATTCACCGATATTTTGACAGTTTTACTAATAATGAATTCAGTTCGGTCTGAGGTACGCTTTTAAAGTATTCAAATACTAATAACTGCGTGGAGCGGCAAGAAGGGGATAGGGAATGTTTAAGCGATAATTTACTGACAAAGGTATGCCCGCATTCAGGGCATTCTACGCGCATATTTTTGACCTCTACTTTTTTGATTAATAACTAGATCATACTCATATAAATATTAAGTCGTACTATTTTTTAGATTTTAAACGTATTCAAAATGGAAGTTGCGGAAGCCTTTTGAGATGAGAAATATTTTAAGCCAATTTTCTGGAGCTTAAGTGGCGGATTGTTCAATGAAGGGTTTGAAAGCATATAAAGAAACCTGCTCAGTTTTTTTTGGTCGAAAATTCCGTTCTATAAATACCACCTTAAATAAAAAACGATTGACGGCGTACGAGTTAGTCAAGTACGCCGCTTATATTTTGGAGGTGGATATTGTTGTAGATGCTCAGTGCAATAAGTCGTCAGAGAAAATTTATCCGTTCGGGTTGGTTGTGCCGATATATAACTTCTGTAACTCCATACGCGAACTTGCTTGGACAATATTAGGAACCTTAGTAACGTTTCACTATTGCACGACCGCTTAATTTTGCCATTGCAGAAGCGCAGGCAGTTTGAGTATTTGGATTAGGATATTCTTCTTCCCACCAAATTCTCCAAGTGATACCAGGATTTGACTGTATTACAGCGAGGAGTTTATTTGCGCATCCTTGAGGTAACAAAACTTTACCTTTTTCAGTATTTAGCACCCAGTTGGCTGAGGTACTTGCGCAGGGTATTCTTGAAACAAATATATCTATTTTCCTTGGCTCTCCATATTCATCGAACATCTGTGGTAGCTTCCTCAAGAATAACTCTTCAGCATGGGCTCCACCTTGTTGAGTATTGGTAACGACTACTCTATTTTTCCCAATTTCCTGAAACTTATCTGCGAAATTTGTATGCTTCACATCTGTTGGTTTAACTTTTGTGCTTTTTTTTATGGATGCAAGTGTAACGGGGGCAACTCCTCCAATACCGCTTTTTATTGCTTCATCGCGATAACCCATACTGCCAAATGTGCACATAGTACTATCATCATCGTCAAATCGAGATATTAGGAATACGTAACCTCGATTTTGACGAGCTGTTACATCATGAGAAAGTTTATGTCTTCTGAATTCTGAACTTTGTATAAGTGTCATCTTAATCTCCCTGTAAAAATTTAATCGTTAACTTAATGTGCGTCCTACAAAAATTATAAAGCGATGGTCTTTGATTTAAATATATGTGCATGCACATTTACTTTATGTTTAGAATAAAACGAATTCCGCTTTTAGGTTAATGCTTTATATATTTTTACCTAAAAGTCCGAAAGGGCTGGGAGTCTAATTCTAAACTACTCTGTGATACGTAATTTATTGAATATATGCTCTGGTTTTGAACTCGAACATTTCTTATTTCTTATTTCTTATTTCTTAATGCAACACCGCTATCGGTGTGCTTGAAAATTGTGCAGATAGAATAACACTTGTTTACATATTTTCTAGTTATTATTTGTGCCAATTGAGATGGTGTTTACGCCAAATAGTGCATATAGGCTTAATCAAACTGGATGACGTCTGGTGCGTGAATTTTTCCTGAAAAATAAGTGAAATTAAGTTTTAATTTCTGCACTAAATCAGCTGCATTTTTCTACTTTGCAGCGTAGCAATACATTCTGCATAAAATTCCTTTCTCTGTATTTATCGATGGTTTGTCGCATAAAACAATGATATTCACCGACATTTTGACAGTTTTTCTAATAATGAATCCAGATCGGCCTGGGGTATGCTTTTCAAGTATTCAAATACTAATAACTGCGTGGTGCGGCGAGAAGGTGAAAGGGTGTGTTTAAACGATAATGTGCTGACAAAGTTATGCCCGCATTCGGCATTCTTGCAGGAGCAATACAAATCAGAGGTGTGGTTCGATATTTTGTTTCGCTTGCTGATGACAGCCGGCTGCAGGCATTCGGGGCATTCTACGCGCATATTTTTGTCCTCTACTTATTTGGTTAATAACCCAATCATACTCATATAAATATTAAGCCTTCCTATTTTATAAATTTTTAACGTATTTAAAATGGGAGTTACAGAAGCCTTTTGAGAAGAGAAAGATTCTAAGCCAATTTACAGCAGCTCAAGTGGCGGGTTGTTCAAAGACTGGTTTGAGAGTAGATGAAGAAACCAAAATAGTTTTGGCCGGCAAAAAAATTGCCATTATGAAAGTACTATTATCAGCGTTAAAAATGATAAACGGCGTACTTGATAGCCAGGTGCGCCGTTTCATTTTTTGTAGGAACGAACTATTGTTAGTATGTAGTGTGCTAATTTGAATTCGCTGGTTGTCAATTAATGCGGGCTAAGCACTTAAAAACGATAGTTTAAGTTGATACCTAATTTTCTTTCCTGTTCTGATCGGTCAAATGAGTTTATTGCGGTCTTAACCAAAGGGCTATCCATTGCAGAATCAGAAAATTTGGTAATATTAAAATAAGGCTGTATAAAAAGGTGGTCCGTTATTGCATAGTTAAGTTCAAAATGTGCGGTATAATCAGTGCCGTCTGATGCTTCGTAAGGCTGAATATAATTATCGGCTTGTATAGGTTCTACGCCGTACTTGTGGTCAAGTAGTTCTGCAGAACGGTATTGTGCTCCCAAGGAGACTTTAAACTCCCATTTGTCATTGATTTGCCATTTTTGATCCAGCCAAAGAGAAGCATGGCGTAAGACGCCATCATCCCGTGATCCTTCGCTGGCAATGGGGAGTCCCATGGCCTGTATAGTGGTGTTATTAAACGTCCCAATCGCACGAAACCCTGCGCCGGCAATTGATGATCGAGAACGATATACTATGTAATTTCCGGCTCTGTATCGGTAATCAATGCTGTCATCCGCAATTGTTCCTAGTAGGTCAAAGTTCCAGTGGTCGGTATTGTAAAAATTAAAGCCTACCGCTGGTTTATCCTTTTGTCTGTTTATTATATTGCCTGATTCTACAAACAAACCATGCCATTGGTATCGGCCATCCATGTATATCCGAAAGCCAGAGATTCCTTCATCAAAAGGCTCGTCTGAATGGACATATCCACCACCAAGCATTAGCTCACCACCATTGCGTGGATTATCGGAGTGGCTATTCACAGAAAAAAGTAGTGTGGTACCTAAAGTTGTAGCGAAAGACGCGAGGCGTGGATTGAGGATTCCTTTCACTGTGAGCTCCTATTAATTGATTGTTATTAGGTAATTATCTTGTACGTTGCACATTCTATAATAAAATTGCGAATAAGATCTTAACGTTTTGTATCATATTGTGTCCGTCGGATAGCAGTCCTACGGCGTTATAGGGGGTTGTCGCTTATTTTATTTGAATTCCGTGAGTAAAATTTGCGTGCCAAGACCTGCCACCTTTTATTAATATTTAAATTGCAGATCAACAAAACAATTAACGCACCTCTATAGAATGCGGGTGTTAAGTTTTTCCTCTCCGTTTTTAGACGAAAGAAATAGTTACCAGAATACATTTTAATCTTTCGTTGTGTTTTGAGGAGGCTAGTGAGGAGGTGAGCATAGGGCTTGGCCAGGGGTTAGCTAAGGGATTAGCAAAAGGATTAGTGCTTGACCTGGAGTTTGATTGGAATTTTAAAGTTATGAGTATTTGTTGAAATAACGGCCAAAAATTCGCTGAAGATTGGGGCAGATTTTAGCCAATAATCGGGCGTCAGTTCCGACTTTCAGGTATTATCCTAGTGTGTTGAAAGCAAACAGTCTAATCTGTCGGTATAAGTAACCTTACAATATTCGAGATAAGCATGAAATCATTAAAAACACTCTTATTCGCTTCTATCCTTTCCTTGTCTGCCTGTTCTGAGTTAACGCCCTACATAGACGCTGGTGCTCAGGTGGCAACTGCGACGGGTTACAGTAATCAGGCGAATTTGGTGCGTGGTATAAAACAGGCGTTGGAGTTGGGGAGTGCACGAGCTGCGACGCAGTTGTCTGCGCCTGGAGGGTATAGTAATAGCAATCTGTATCGGATTGCGCTGCCGGATGAGTTAGATGCTGTCACCAGTACAATGCGTCGTTTTGGTTTGGGTGGTCAGTTGGAACGGGTGGAAGCGCTGATGAATCAGGGCGCAGAGAAAGCCGCGGTGGAAGCAAAAGAAGTTTTTGTAGATGCTGTGCGGAATATGAGTGTTACGGATGCTTTGGGGATTATACGCGGCTCTGAAACGGCCGCGACAGATTATTTTCGCCAACAGACGGAAGCAAGTTTGCGTTCGCGATATCTGCCTATTATTCAGCAGAATTTGAAGCAAATCGGTTTTTATAGTCAGTACCAGCAGATATTGGGCGCTTACCAAAATCTTCCAATTGCCAATAAACCGAATTTGGATCTGGAGCAGCATGTGCTTAATAAAAGCTTAAGTGCGTTATTCAGTCAGGTCGCTGTCGAGGAAAAACTCATTCGTCAGGACCCGGTTGGTCGTGGGTCGGCTTTGATTGGTTCAGTATTCACTGGGCAATGAGCTTGTCGGCATAATTTAACGAAAGTTCGAATTATGCTTAGCTGGGTGTGAAAGCTGCTTTTTAACCGGTTTTATAGGGTGCACGTATTCTTCGGTGTGCCAAAGAGAAGGGGCTAACAGTATTTTCTATGGTGATGGTGTTAGAGATATACCATGGTTGAAGGAAAGATTGAGGCTGGTATATACGAGCCTTTTTGTTTGGCAAATTGTAAAGAGTTAACAAGCTTGAGCAACCTTAGAATAACTAAACTCCGCAGAGCGATGATGGTATAAACCGGTTCGTATTCGATTATGGAAACACTTTTTGTCTACGGCACTTTACTTACCACGCATGGCCATCCCATGCATAACTTTCTGCGTGGTTATTGTGATTTTCTTGGGGCTGCAACTGTTGGTGGCACCCAGGTAGATTTAGGCGGGTATTCAGGGTTGGTGCCTTCGGGCGATCCTCGTGACCGGGTCGTGGGCGAATTGTTTCGTATCCATAACGGTGCCAGCGACAAGCTGTTTTCTGGCTTGGATGCATTTGAAGGCTGCGGTGATGATGACCCTGAGTTGAATGAGTTTTTTAGGCATCGCCTGGATGCGACTCTGCTAGCTGATGAGTCAGTTCACGAAGCTTGGGTGTATTTATATAACGGGCATTAGTGTTTTTTGTTTTCACTAAGCTAAGGATTGAGAACTCACAACACCATTCTATGAGCTCCCACTTGTCTTGATAAGACGCTGACCAGCTCTTAGCTTTGTACGGTTGACCACCTTGGTTCATGTATTTTAAGGCCACCGTTTTTGGCGGTGGCCTAGCTTAGGCAGTGGGTTAGAGAACAGTAATTAATTTACCTGCTCATTTTTGTCATCGTACTTCTTGAGTTCGCCGCTGAGAACTTTCAGATCAATATCTGATGATGTAAGGCTCTCGTAGGGTGTGCTTTGATCTTGAGGGGGAAGTTGCAAAAACCATCCTAATATTTGTGGGCCGGGGATGCGAATCATGAGTGAATCTGAATCGCTGTATTGGTACATGTCGGAGCTAGAGCTTGATGAGGAACTAGAACTTGAAGCGCTAAAACCGAAAAAACCTCCACCACTTGCTGCAGACTTTTCAACTTCTTTTTTTGCTACGCTTAATTGACTGGAATCTACAGAAATTTTTACTGTGATGTCTTTGGCTATTACAAAGCCAACAGGGTAGGAGGGCAGTATGGACGGAATCGTTTTACCATCTTTCTGTATTTGTAGTAAGTCTGTAAGGCTTCCTTTTGCCTCCACCTTTTTTTTAATTGTTTGTACATCAAGTCCCGCTCCTGCACCGAACTCTGCTAGTCGATAATATGCATTGCTTACATCAAAAATAGAAGGGTTAAACCATCCCCCTCTGTCAATCGACACTTTTGTTACACGAAAGCCAATTTCTATTTTTTTGCTAAAATTTGAGCTTTCCAGGCTAGAGGATGCGCTCGCGCTACTTTTATTTCCGCCGGCGGATGCAAACCAGCCTGAAACTTTCCAGGATTTGTTGCTGGATGATGAGCTTTCTCTACTCGATTCGTTGCTTTCCTCGGTGTTGGCAATAATGGTGACATCCGTATATTCGGTATCTTCAACGTCCTCACCTGTAGGTAATACTTGTGAAGAGGCTTCTTCGCCATTAAGGTCGGAGTGGGCTATGCCTCCAAGCATGTTGGCAAGCCACTCGACCTCTTCAGAAAGTGCATCTTTTTTGCTTGTTAATATTTGAATTTGTAGTCCATAGTCTTTGCTTTCCGCCTTCACTTTTAATCGCTGTAAATTTGCAAGCTGTTCTGAAGCTTGAAGTAGTTCTGACTGTTTACTGTAAGTATCTGTCATTTGTTTTATGACGTCTTCACCCAGGCCCAATTTTTCTTTGAGTTTATCGTCTTTCTCTTTATCTGCTGTGCTTAAGCTTTCTTGTTTCTCGCTCAATTCGGAAGCAGTTGCAATGCCTCCGCCAGTGTGGGCTTTTAAATATATTTTAAAAGCTGTCATTACACCTTGTCCGTATTGCTCCATGAGCGCTTGTTCTGCTTGTTTAAGCGCTGTTTTTCCATCTTCAACCTTCTGTTCTAACTCCGAAATTTCTTCGGGTGAGCTGGATAGCATTTTCATTTCACTCAATTGAGCGCGTACATCAGAAAGCTGTTTTCTCTTGGCGTCGTATTTGGTTTGTATTGTTTCCTGAGAACCTAGTAAATCTTTAGGCGCGAAGCTCGAATTTAACGATTTAAACCAGTCGTTCGGTTGAAATTGCACGGGGTAGATTGTGGTGGATGCATCCAGACTCTTGCGGCTGCAATGTCGCATGTTTTGTTTGGATTTTTCTAATGTTTCTGCGCTGCTGGCAACGTTTAGGAAGCCTAATATCGTGAGTACTTCATGATAATGTCCGCGGACCACTACGTCGTTGAATAAATTGTTGAGTTTTTCGTCTCGCACAATTCCTTCAGAAGACACCCATTTTGCAAATCCATCCAAATCGTCCTTTCCTCTGTAGCTGTCAAATTCGGAGTCTTTTTGTTGCAGCCAGTTATTTTTTTCATTCAAGTATTTGTTGTATAGGCGCTGGCACAGTTCCATTCTTGAACAGGATACTTGTGCGCCATCAATCTCGTCTTCGACTTTTTCTAAAAGAAATTTTCTAACATCAAATTTATCTACAATGAAGTCTTTTAACTCAGATAACTTAGGCACGTAGTTGTTTAGCAAAGAATCGTACACAACTGAAAGCTGTTTGCCGTTTGTTCCTTGTACCATAGGCGCCGTGTTGTAGAGTGCGTCGGAGAGGCGAAATTCAGCTTCTTGTACGCTGTAAGGTTTCGTTAGCACGCTGTTTCTGTCGGAAGTGTCATATCTAAAACGACTTGCATTGAGTGGTCGTGCAGGAAATTCCATGCAAAATAGTTGATCTCCAGCCCCTAAAACTTCATTGATTTTTTCATACATATCATCCATTAAACTCATGAGGTTCACCTTTTTCTCGTTGTGTAAAGATGGAGGATTATAAAAACCAAAACGTTTTTGAAGATATTACAAAGTATTACATTGAAAAATTTGACTGCTTTTATTTGAATATAAATGCCATTGTTTGATATGGCGACGCGACAACCTCGGGCTCAACACTAATTCCCCTAACCCAATTCGGTATGCTGTAAATTGAGAATTAGTTGTCAATGAATGCCAGTAGATAGTAGGCGTTGTAAAATTCGAGGAGAGTAAATCGTTGGGATGTAATGGAATGTAATATTTTGAAAAAGTATTTTGTTTTAGTCTTTAGTGGCAGGGATAAAGAGCTCCACACTATTTTGAGTAGAACTCTTTGATGCAGGGATGCATTTTACAAAATGGCAATACAATTTCGTTTGCCAGGGAATCCATTTTTTGAAAAGGTATATTTATTATGTCGACTATTACTTTAGTTCAAGCCGCTGAATCTAAAGCAGATCATATTCATTTGATGACAGCGCAGCCTATGAATGTAAATTTGTCTGGGCTTACTGGTGGTGCAATTCAATTTGATTGTAATAATCCATTTGCCAGTATTCAAGGTGCTACATCTGTATTAATTACTTATGATGCTACGCGAGGTGGGCGACATGAAACGCTTTCGGTAAGTTCAGTACTGCCATAGAGGCACTTTTTCTGTATTTACAGAGAAACGTACTTTTTGTAGTTCCGCATTGTGCTTGTGTGTTCATTGTTGTAAAGGGATTTTCTACGCACCGGTGATGAGGCAATGTGGGACTAGTACATTTTAATGTTAGGCAAAAAGAGGTTTGTTTCTTGGTTTCCCTTTTTTTAGCCTTGTGTTGTTAAGGTGATTTAGTTTTTCTTTCTCATTCTGTGGCTGGCGGCTTTGGCTCTGTTGCCGCACATCGCCATGCTGCACCACCGACGTCTGTGGGATTTCGTTGTGTCGTGAAACAGGAGCACGCAGTCGTGTGCCTCACAGGTTTTCACGAGGTGTAGGTTTTCTTCCGTTAAAAGTTTCACCAGAGATTGCGCGACGGGGTAAAGGAGGCTGGCGGGTGTGTTGTCTCGCATGTGTGTGTGACCGCGATATTTCTTTTCGTTTTTTTCCCAAGCCAAATTCTGGATGGGATTCCCTTCTAATAAAATCTGATTGATCACGACAGGGTCTATAGGTTTTTCAATTTTCGCGGCTTGCAAAATGGTACTTGCCTGGTTGCGCAGGGCGATGGCCAGCGCTGCTAAATTTTCCGGTGAGTGTTGAATTTGATGGTCTACGGCGTTGGCGAGTTGAAGCCAGTGCAATACGCTTTTGTCATTGTCTAGACAGTCAACGTGCTGGTCACCAGTGCCATAGGCTGTGTTGATAAAGTCCAGGGCGAGATTGTTGGCAATGAATAGGGGAGCGGGTGTATTTGGCATAAATATCAATGTAACCGTTAATTTGATGTTTGACAGGTTATCATAAAAATGAGTAACCTACAAAAATACATATTAACGGTTATTTTTGAGGTGGTTATGAGTTTAATGAGTAAAAATGTACCTGATATATCCTCTGAAGAAAGTAAGTCAGAATTTTCTGGGGCCTTGGTAAGGTATTGTTATATGCCGGTGGGGGAGGTGAATCTGTTTTATCGCGAGGCGGGTGATCCCTCGAAGCCTGCCGTAGTGCTTTTGCACGGGTTTGCTGCGTCGTCGTTTATGTGGCGGGAGGTCATCACTGCATTGGCCAATGATTTTTACGTGGTTGCAGTTGATCTCCCCGCATTCGGCTTTACACAATCCCCGCCGAAGGAGGCTTTTACTTACACTTTTGCCAACCTTGCGGAAACGATTGCGCAATTTTTGGAGCAGTTAAATCTCAGTCGATATGCATTGGTTGTTCACGATTATGGGGCGCCTGTCGCGTGGCGTTTGGCGGTTGCGAAGCCTTCACAGGTGACGGCAATCGTGTCTCAAAATGGGAATGCTTACGAAGCGGGGCTTGGTGATGGCTGGGATCTTATTAAAAAATACTGGCAAGATCCTTCGCCTGAAAATCGACACGCGTTACGTGATTTCCCAACACCGGATTCTATTAAGTGGCAGTATTTTGAAGGGGTGAAGGACACTTCACGTATTTCCCCGGACGGCTATACCCTGGAAGGAGGGCAGATATCCCGGCCCGGAATGGCAGATATTCAATTGGATTTATTGTTGGACTACGCATCCAATGTTGCGCAATATCCGCAGTATCAGGCGTATTTCCGGACTCATCAGCCGCCTTTACTGGCGGTTTGGGGGCAGAATGATCCTTTTTTTCTGCCAGCTGGTGCTGAGGCCTGGAAGCGTGATATTCCCGATGCAGATGTTCGCTTTTACGATACCGGGCACTTTGCTTTAGAAACGCACGCGGAGGAAATTATTCCGGTGGTGCGTCGGTTTCTGGTTAAGCATGCCCAATAATGTGAACCTGGCGATTATTTGCGAGATGCGCATGCGAAGCGCTTATGGGGGCGCTTTTAAAGGGCTTTTTAACAGGCTTGGCAGGAGACGTGCCATTGATGAAAACAGGAGGCGGTAGGATTTCAGGTTAGTCCGGACTAACCTGAGGATTCTTCCTGCTGCCTCTCACGTGACGGTCTATAATCAAGCTATTCGAAACAAAATAATCTCTCAAGATGTCGGTTGATCTGAAAGCACTCTTTCCCAAGCTCATAAATCTAATGCTGGATACGGTTTTTGTCGTTGATAAAGACAATTACATTGTGTTTGTCAGTGATGCATGTGAATCATTACTTGGGTATAAGGCAGAGCAGATGGTGGGTACGCTTATTACGGATTACATGCACCCTGATGATCTGGAAATAACGATCGCATCGATAGCGAGAATAATGAATGGCCAATCACACACAGATTTCCGTAATCGTTATTTACATAAAAATGGCTCGGTGGTACACATTCTATGGTCTGCTCGCTGGTCTGAAGAAGATGGTGTGAGAATAGGTGTGGCAAGAGATGTAACGGCTTTAAGGGCGGCGGAAGATAAGCTGCATTTTTTAGCCTTGCATGATCCTTTGACTGGACTGGCCAACCGCTCGTTGTTTAGTGATCGATTGGATTCTGCGTTGCGTGCAGCTCATCGACATCAAACGCGTTTGGCGTTACTGTTTTTGGATCTGAATGATTTTAAATATATTAATGATACATTCGGCCACGCTACGGGCGATCGCGTACTGTGTACGATTGCGCAACGTTTAGAGCACTGTGTGCGAGAAACCGACACGGTTGCGCGTATGGGGGGCGATGAGTTTATTATTTTGCTGACGGATCTCCAGGCCGATGAAGCCGTATCGGGAAGAGGGCCGCAGGCTGTGGAGCTGTCAGTGCAAAAAAAGGTTCAGCAAATTGCGACCGTTATGTCGGAGCCGTTGGGAATGGCTTTGCATGGCCTGGCGCCCCCGTCCTGCAGTATTGGTATTGCGTATTATCCTGAAGATGGCGAAGATTCTGATACCTTACTCAGTCATGCAGATAAAGATATGTATCGGTTGAAGGAGAAGTCTAAGCGTGTGGGGTGAGTGTTAGCGCTGCGGTTTTGTTCTTTTGTTTCGCTATTTGTTTACTGTTTCGCTACTTGATTATTATTCCTAATCGTTTTCTTTTTCAGCTTTCCTTTTTCTACTTTCTACTTTCTACTTTTCCATTTTCTGGGTTTTCATCTTAGAGCGTTTTGGTTCTGGGGCAGAAGTGTAAAGCCGGAATGTTTTAATTGTTATTCTCTTGTCAGGATTTTCAAATCTAACCTTTTCTATAAGAGCGCAGAGAGCATATTTGGCTTGTGTTTGGCTGATTCCAAGTGCCGGTTTTTACATTCGCGTGTAATGTGACTTTGGCAAAAATCGCTTTAAATACATAAGCTTAGTAAAGGGACCACTTATTTTAGCAAAGTGGTTCGGCCCATTTTGCCGGTTTTTTGGAAACTGAGTCGCGGCATGTTCACGGTTGTGGATTAATGCAATGACAGCAGCGTTACGATGCTTAGGTTGTATACTCTTCACAGAGTGTCAGGCGCTGAAAAATAATCGTTTAACGTTATTGATTACAATTTTTGTATAACGTTTCGAATGTCATATGCTGCGTTATGCCAGGAGTCTAAAAGATGTATAAAAAGTCCGCTTTGTCTGTCGCGATCATCGGGGTGATATCGGCACTCCCTGCCAGTGTAATGGCGCAATCCCCCAATAACGCTCAAACCGTTCGTAACGATGCGGATATTGAGGAAGTGGTGGTGAAAGGTATTGCGGGAAGTATTGAACGCAGTATTGACAGAAAGCGTGCGCAGAAGTTGATATCCGATGGAATTTCGTCTGAAGACCTGGGTAAATTTCCTGACAATAATATTGCCGATGCATTGCAGCGTATATCAGGCGTCGCGATTGATCGTTCCAGCGGAGAAGGGCGCTATGTGAGTATTCGTGGCCTGGGCCCAGACTTTTCCGCGGTACTGGTGAACGGCAGAACGCCGGCATCTGAAAATGAAGAGCGTGCTTTCAGTTTTGATACGCTGGCCGCGGAGCTAATCAATCGTGTAGATGTATTTAAAACTTCCGCTGCAAGTTTGAAAGAAGGCGGGTTAGGAGGCACGGTTGATATTGTTACTGCGCGTCCTTTTGATTTTGATGGATTTAAGTTTGCAGGAAGCGCTAAGGGCATGTTTGAAGAAAACAGTGGGGACACTCGCCCACAGGGCTCTTTTATTATCAGCAATACGTTTGACGATGGGCGTTTTGGTATTTTAGCTTCTATGACTTATCAGGAGCGGTCTACCGAAAAATACACCGTTAAAAACGAATACATTGTCGATACAGATATTGAGCCTTTTCTCACTTTTACCGACCCCAGTCAGGGCTGGGGCGGCGGTTATGCATATTCTGGTGATGGCCTGGAGGAAGACACCTACCGAATCCAGAGTATTTACGCTGGCGCGGTGGACGAAAAGCGCAAGCGTGTTGGCGGCAATATTGTATTCCAGGCACGCCCAACTGACACTTTGCAATTTACCGCGGATGCTATTTATTCAGATTACAGCATCTCTACGGCTGAATATTCCACGGGATCTTATCTTTGGGCTCCGTCTTTGTCTGATGCTAACCAGGTGGACGAAAATGGGTTTTACTCTGTGTTGGATCACGGTTATGCCGATGGGTATAACATCAGTGGTTACGCGCATTTATTAACAACCACAGAGCGACCGACAGAATCAATTATCGGAGGTTTTAATGTGGAGTGGACGCCTACCGATAATATTAAAGCGGTGATTGATCTCTCACATGCTGAAGCTGAACTGGATAATCGTGGTTTAGACCGATTATACATTCTCGAATTTTTAAACCGCCCAGGATATATCGTAACCTCCAATGGTGGCATCCCAGATTTCCAATATCGCGATATCGATGCGATCCAGCCGGAAATGGGCAGTCAAAATATGCAGGACCTTCGAGCACGAATTTCGTCTAACGATGGTGTGTATAACAAAGGCACCAATGATGAGTTTAAAATTGATGTTGTATGGGAGCCAAACAGTGATTTGTGGACAAGCGTTAAGCTGGGAGCAAACCATACAACAGCAAAAAAACAAACGGAGTTCTGGCAAACCCCGGATCTAATTCGACGCATGTATCACGGGCTCGCCACAGGACAGGAAATTGATTACAACAATATTGTCACAGGGATTAGAACCGTAGACGGCGATTTCGGAGGTTTAATCAATGATGTGTATATGATTGATCCAACGGCTTATCGCAACTGGATGGCAAACAATTTGGATGGACGTACACGCGCAGATACGCCAACCGGTATCGCATCAAAAGAAGCTTTTATTGCCAATGGCAGCAGCTGGGACGCAGTGAAATCCAATGACTCCTATGAAATAGAAGAAAAAATTGCATCGCTCTATTTGGAAGCTGATTTAAGTACGCAGGTATTGGCCCGCACACTCGATTTAAGTGCTGGAATCCGCTATACACAAACAGACGTGAGTTCCAGTGGCACCAGTGCTGTATTAACAGGGCTTGAACGAGAATCAACGGGTGAGGGTGAACCTCCTTCCCCTTGGTTAGTGCAAATACTGGATGACGAAGCGGGTTCACCCGTGAAAAAAGACAGTCGCTATGACAACTGGCTGCCATCTGTAAATGCCACTTATGAAGTTACAGATGAATTCTATATTCGCGGTGCTGTCAGCAAAACCTTAACACGACCAACGCTGTCGGCGTTGGCACCCTATCTTTCTTACAGCACCACCACAACATCGGTGAGAAATGCAATGGGGGGCAATCCCGATCTGCAACCGTTCCGCTCCACAAATTACGATATTTCATTTGAATATTATTTTGATAAATCCAGTATCCTGGCATTAGCGCTTTATCGAAAAGAAATTGATAATTTTATTGTGCGTCGTACGGAAGTAGAAACATTTAACAATATCGAGGTGGACGATCCTGCCTGGCGTGACTTCAACGTCACCCGTCCTCGGAATAGTAAAAATGCAACGATCGAAGGTGCTGAAATTAACCTGACCTATACCTTGGATAATGGATTGGGCTTTACCGCAAACTATACCTATGTTGACAGTTCTGCATCATTGAGTGACTCAGTCGATGCAGAGCAATTTGCACTTCCCGGGTTAAGTGACACTGGCAACGTGTCAGTGTTCTATGGAAAAAATAAATTCCAGGGACGAGTGGCTTACAACTACCGCACGGAATTTGTCGGGATTGTGTTTAGTGGCCCTTCAAATGAGCCCGTGTACTACGATGACTATGGCACAGTCGACATTAGTCTAAGCTACGACCTTACCGAGCATTTCACAACTTTCTTTGATGTGATCAATGCGACGGGTGAAACCATAAATAAATATGGGCGACATGAAAACCAGTTTGTCGGCTACGAGGATTTCGGGTCGCTATATTCTCTGGGGCTTCGCGCCAGCTTTTAATTCAATCGGTACCTCTTGGCCCGACTCCCACGGGCCGTTTTTTATTCTCTAATTATTGAGGTGGTTTATGCGCACGTTTAAACACAGCGGGTTCTTTACCGTTATTCTCAGCTTGTTCTTATTTGCAGGAAATACCTACTCGCAAAGCTCCGCATTTTTGGGGGGCGAGTGTGTTGCAATAAATGGAATGTACGTTTCGCTCGGGTACGATGACACCGGAATTTTGGGGAACACCCAAAAAGAAACCGATTTACTGGAGTTTGCCAAACATCACGGCTTTAACTATTTGATCTTTTACAACCTGGAAGGAATGAGTGCTAATGCTACTCGGCAAGCACAATTAGCCAGCTTGATAGCGAAAGGGAAGCAGTTTTACGGTATTGACGAGGTTGGGGCGGCATTAGGGTCAATAGACGGCGCGAATGAAATATCGGCTTACAATTCAGCCCACAGTGAAATGGAAAAAGTGGATGTATTAAACCTGGAATATGAATTTTGGAATTCTCCAACTCGCGAACAAGCTTTTGCAACGACCTTATCTCTTTTAAATCATTTTCGTGGAATTGCAAATCAGCAAAATCTCGAAACAGAAATATATATTGGCTGGATTACTGAAGATGAAGGGCTTAGTCTCGCGAACGCCGTGGATCGGGTGTTAGTCCACTTTTATCGGCAGCACGATACAGACATTATTCAATATGGCGTTGAGCGCTTGGAGTTTTTAGCCGCAGGTAATTCAGCGATTAAAATCGCCCCTATTTTTTCTAACGAGGGCCCGAGCAATACGGGTGACCCAACATCTTACTTTATGGGGCCATGGTTGGAAAATCACTCCATGGATCAACCATTTAAAACCTGGTTTTCAGGCTATCAACAATTGAGCGGAAGTTGGAAACAGAACCTCAATATCATGGGCGGAACCTGGTTTTTATATAATTATTTTAGTGTGATACCGGGAATAGATCAGTCGGTCATCGCCAGTCAACCTCAATCTGCCAGTGCCTGTGTTGGTGAGTCACGGGAATTGAGTTTTGCCATCACAAGTTCATATAATGACATTGGATGGTTTAAGAACGGTCAGTGCATTCAGTCCAGCGCATCCCTGGCAATTGAGGATATCACTCAGCAGGATTTTGCGGAGTATCAAGCCAAAGTAATTGCCTACGATAGTGGCAGTCCAGCAGCAAACGTCACGGATTCAGCAATACTTTCCCCTGCGTCCCACTGCCAGGGGCAATTGCAGAACCTGGCTCTCAACAAACCGGTACTCGCTTCCAGTTATGTCGCCGCGGGTTACGAACCTTTTCGCATTGTGGATGGTGATGAGAGTGGATCTCGCTGGGCGAGTGAATATAGTGGTGACCAATGGGCTCAAGTTGATTTAGGGGGAATTTACAGTATCCGAAAAATACAAATGTTTTGGGATGCTGCCTACGCTATTGATTATCAAATTCTTACCTCTACCGATGGCAGCAGTTGGCAAATAGTAAATAACGTGGAAGACAATTCCGAAACATTCAATGAATTTTCGTATGCTTCTCATATTGCGCGTTATGTTCGAGTGTCAGGCACAGAGAAAGCCCTTCCTCAGTGGGGATACTCATTGGTGGAAATGAACGTGTTGGGTGATGTGGGAAGCGGAAGCAGCTGCATTAGCCCATAGCTACAATTTCCATACTAAAACTTTCATCTTAAAACTATAAACCTGGTTCGGAAAATTACATGCAAAAAAAGATGTTAAACACCTTTTGTTCGGCACTGGCAATATTTTTATTTTCGGTAAGTTGCTATGCAAAGGATAAGAATGCGCTGAACTATCAGCGTTTTGTGGAAAACGCGGAAGTCCGCTTTGGTGTGGTGAATAATTTTTATGGCAGTGACACTTTTCAATCATTCCTTGAAATTGACAATAGATCTGAACAAGCGCTGCCGAATGGAGATGGTGCATGGGCGCTATATTTCCATTTTGTACGACGAATACAAAGTGTGGATCGTGGCGATGTGACGCTGGATCATCTTCAGGGGGATCTATATCGAATTACACCCAAGGCAGATTTTGCTGGGCTCAAGCCGGGGGAGAAATTGCGATTGACGTTTTTGGCCAATGCCTTTATTTCCTCCAATTCATATTTTATGCCCAATGTGTTTCTTGTTGATGGCAAAAGCGAGTCTTATACCTTTAAAAACACGGCGACCGAAAGTATTGCAGACTACATCTATCCCTTAGAAGGTGAAAAACAGGTGTTACGATTTAATCAGCCTGCAGACAAATACTCTGTTGTGACGCCAGAGTCGCGATATGAGCAACAATACAAGGCGAATGTTGGACGATCGGTGATTTCTATTGTGCCGACACCAAAAGAGTTACATGTAAGCAAGGGAAGGGCATTGCTGGACAATACGTGGAGCCTTCAGCAAAGTGGCGGGTTACGTTTTGAAACAAACTACTTGCAGGAAAAACTTTCGGATTATGGCCTAACATTAGCGACAACAACCAATCCGGAAAAGCAAAAAACTATAGTACTAAGGGTAGGGGAATTATCCGCGGCGTCTAAAGATTCTTCGAATTTATCAAGCCGGGAGTCATACGAGCTAGACGTAACCAGCAATAAAATTACGATTTCAGGTGTATCCAAAGCTGGTGTGTTTTATGGAATACAAAGTTTGCTGAATTTGTTACCTGCCGCCAATCAAGCTAAATTATCCCAAGCGAGCGAAGTGGGCGTACCTGCAATTCGAGCATTTGATGAGCCAAGATATTCCTGGCGAGGGATGCATTATGATATAGCGCGAAACTTTCACGGCAAGCAGGCAATATTTGTACTTTTAGAACAAATGGGCCGATATAAACTTAACCGCTTACATTTGCATTTAACCGATGATGAGGGCTGGCGAATTGAAATTCCTGGACTACCCGAACTTACTCGTGTTGGTGCCGATCGTTGTTTTGATCTTTCCGAGAGAACGTGTCTTTTAACTCAGCTGGGAAGCGGCCCAAAATCTCAGCTGCCGGGGAGTGGTTTTTTAACCCGGGATGACTATGTAGACATTATACGGTTTGCTGCTGATAGAAATATTACCGTTATTCCCGAGATCGATATGCCTGGGCATTCAAGAGCCGCCATTGTTGCAATGAAGGCACGCTATCACACCCTATTGGCACAAGGAAAGAAGGCGCAAGCGCAGGAGTACTTGCTTAGCGATCCACAGGACGCCTCTGAATACCGTACGGTACAGAACTACACTGACAATGCTATTAATGTCTGCCTGGATTCAACTTACAAGTTTGTTGGAAAAGTTGTATATGAGCTTCAAAAAATGCACCGCGATGCAGGCGCTGCGCTGGATGTTTTGCATATTGGTGGAGATGAAGTTGGCCGGGGTGCCTGGGAAAAATCTCCCGCATGTCTGCAATTGTTTCAACGGGAAGATACCCTCGTGATGGGGGTTGATGACCTGAAAGCGCATTTTGTTCGACGTGTGTCTGAAATGACGGAACGCCGTGGAATATCGATAATGGGGTGGGAAGATGGTTTGATGTACGATAAAAATACACCATTTTCTCGAGAAACTTTGCCATCTAAACAAATTATCGCAAACGCTTGGGATAATATCTGGGAAAATGGCGTTGCAGATCGTGCCTATTTACTCGCGAACGCGGGTTATGATGTTGTGCTGTCTTCTGCTACCCATTTATATTTTGATCACCCTTATGAAACCCATCCAGAAGATAGAGGTTATCACTGGGCGACTCGTTTTATTGACCTTAAAAAACTGTTTGCGTTTATGCCTGATGACCTCTATCTGAATGCTGATCGTACTTTTTACGGAAATGAAATCCATAACTTAGATAGACTGGTTAATAAAGTTCATACCAGACTAGAACGCCCAGAGCATATATTGGGCATGCAGGGTCAGCTCTGGAGTGAAACGGTACGCACGCAGCAGCAAATGGAAAAAATGATATTTCCCCGCCTTATTGCGCTTGCCGAGCGCGCTTGGCACAAGGCCGACTGGGAAGGAAAAGATCAGAAAGAACGCACATTTGCACAGGACTGGGCTGGTTTTCTTGAATCCCTTGTAACCAAGGATCTCCCCAAGCTTGAACAACAAGGCGTACAGTTTTATTTGCCTCCTCCTGGCGCAAAAATTGTGAATGAATCCCTGTTTGCTAATAGTTTGATCCCAGGTATAGCGGTGGAATTTAGTCTGGATGAGGGTAAAAACTGGCATGCCTACACTTCACCACTTAAACTTAAGCAAATAGATTCCAAGCATGACGCTATCCTGATTCGGACGCGAATTGGCTCCCAGTTTAGCCGAGAGCTTAATATGCCTTTAAAGCATTAGCGGCCTTATTTTTCAGCGTATTAAAAAACAGGTTAACAATGACGTTAAGCGAACTTGAACACATTGCCCGACAAAAACTGGTAGAGCATCAGGATGAAGAAGCATACCAGGCGTTGATGAGTATATTGCAAATAGACCCGGAGTATTCTCCGGCGTACTATTTGTTAAGTCTTATTGCGCACAAGTTCAAGAATTATGAAAAAGAAGTCGCGATGCTCACACAAGCCCATTTGTTAGCGCCAGATAATTTGCGGTATAAAATTTATCTTGCCAGTGCAAAATCTTTATCTGGTGAAAAAGGTGAAGCAGCGAATTTATTGAAAAATATCGCACTGCAAGACTGCGACACCATGGATATGGTGGATACACTGGCAACAACCTACAATCGTTTGTCTCTGTATCGACAGGCCTGTGAAGCCTATCAGTTTCTGGTGAATATGGGAGAGGCTAACCCGTTTTCCTGGTTTAATCTGGGCTCGTGCTATAAATACATTGGTGATTTTTCTGCATCACGTAATGCCTTTTTGCGCGCTATTCAGATAAAACCGGATTTTTATAAGGCTCATGCAGCACTTGCATCGGTCGGCGGTTCAGAGATGGCAATGTCTGCTACAGTAGATTCTTTGACTAAACCATCGGTGATCAATGCATCCGAGGTAAAAAACGCCGATATAAAAAATCTCAAACACAAAGATAATGCTATAGAAAATGATGCTCAAGAAAATGATCGGAGTAATGCAGATTTCCATATTGCAGCTTTACAACAGCTGTTGAATAACGCCCCCACCATTGATAATCAACTCTATGTGGCGCACGCTCTTGCTAAAGTGCTTGACCGTATGGGGCGCTTTGATGAAGCTTTTTCCATTCTCGCTAAAACAAAGCAATTGAAAGTGAGCGAGTTAGATTATGAAAGTGCAAAGGATCAGAGGATTTTCGATGGATTGAATCGCATAGTCGATTCGGCACAAGGCTTTGCTAATCATACTGTTACAAGCTTGCAGGATGTATTTATTGTGGGTATGCCTCGTTCCGGTACAACATTGCTCGACCGGATACTTTCCGGGGTTTCAGGAGTTCAATCCGGTGGTGAGTTGTATGCCTTTGGTGATGCAGTTAAACAGCAACTACAATCCCGAGTGCATCAGTTTATTCACCCGGGGAGTTTAAGTGCGCTTAATACAGGCGCATATGAGCAAGATCAGTTTGTCAAAATCGGTGAATGCTATCAGCGGAATGTTGCATATCTCAAGCAGAATAGAATATTAACGAATAAACTTCCGGCAAATATTTTGTATGCTCACCAGATTATGGCGGCATTACCAAATGCCGTTGTTATTTGTATGGATCGTCATCCACTGGATACGATTATTGGGAATTACCGACAGCTATTCAGTTTTGATGATGAGATCTATCGCTACTCTTTGAACTTGGAGGCTTGTGCGAAATTTTACGTGAGTTTCCAGCGGTTTATGCAGCGCATGGCGGAGTGTTATTCGCAGCGATTTTATGTTATGAACTATCAAAATCTGGTGACGAATCCGGAGGATGAAGTTAGAGCCTTGATGGATTTTTGTTGTTTGCCTTGGAATAAGGCCTGTTTGAATATTGAAAACAACTTGCAACCCGTTGCTACTGCGAGTTCAGTGCAGGTGCGAGAGGCGATCCACAGTCGTTCGATCGGCCATTGGAAACATTACAAGCAAGCACTGGGTGACGCAGAGAAAGTACTTCACAATGCAGGTATTGCAATATAAGTTCTGTTTGAGTTTTCGGCTTAGCCTAGCATGCGTTTTCGATATTCAGAAGGTGATTCGCCCGTAAGCCTTTTGAAGAAACGCTGAAAAGAGGACTTACTGTTAAAACCAGACTCCATTAATATTTCCATAATGGACATGTCCAGATACTGTTCATCGCTAAGATAACGTTTGGCTTCTTCGATTCGGTATGAATTGATAAATTCAAAGAAGTTGTTGCCAAAGGCGCGATTGATTGCAAAGGAAACGTCACGATAGGGGAGGCCTACTTTTTCTGAAAACTGTTCTACGTTGATGTTTGCCTGCAAATACAGCTTCTCTTCCTTGATCCCATGCATAATTTTGCTTACAAGCGAGGTGATTTTTTCATTGGGCTCCGGTTCTGACGATTTAGTTCGCTCGGATTTTGCCGACGTTAATTTCGGTGAAAGCGCTACGCTGTAAAAGAATATTGCGATTAATAGTGCAAAATTTATATAGTTGTCGGTGACACCGTAGGGCAGTCTGTACATAACGGCCAGTACGCCTAGAATGAGTGACCAAAGTGCTGATGCGATATACGCACCTGTAAGAAGGTATAGCCAGATTATAGGTTCAATATTGACAGAAGAATTCTGGGTGAAAACAATGCTGTGATATTTCCAAACAACGAAGAACGCATAGGTAAAATATAGAAAAGGTGCTAGCTTCATAAACCACAGACTGTAATCCACCACTAAATAAGTGGGGCTGTCCATGCCAAATGTATCCAAACGAATTAAGGTAATGTCTATGCTGAACATTGCGAACAGTATGCCGACCAATATCGCTGGGATCAGATGCAACCAATAGAGTGGTTTGAATGAGAAATCATTGTTGGTGATGCTGCAAACGTACAGCATTAGTGCTGGGCCTTTTAGAAGAGCCGCTGTCGCATAAAAATAGGGTGTACACTTTTGTATCATTTGGCCTTTGGGAATGATTTCGTTCCAAATGAGCAATATCGCCACATCAAAAACAGCAATACATAGAAAAAAACTGGCCAGTAAATATTTGGATCGCGAGTTTTTTGTCGTAAACAATGGTTGAGATAAGGCGAGTACCAGGCTTAAACCTATCGAAAGGATAAGAATGACATCGTTTAGATTGAAATAAGCTTCATTCATGTCTTAAGTTGCTGAATTGAAATCTGATGAAATTTTGCTTCTTTAGGATCTACAGAAAAAACGCACGGAATCTCTTGGTTTATAGGGAGTATAACTGCCACTATACTACAGTCTACATTGTTCAGTGTTCTTAATTAAGCTCGAATAGAGCATCGTATCTGTATTGATATTGCCATTTTAGCAGTGCATTGTCGTATGCGCTAATGCATCTGGTGTACGAGATACGACGATAAAGATGGGAACAACTTAGCAGATTTTTTTACATGGAAATAAAAAGGGCCGCGATATGCGGCCCTGGATGTTATTTAAAGCAGGTTTAGATTATAAATCCGCGTTAAATTGAATTTCCTGGTTGTCCAGAATGTAATCGCTCTCAATTGTAACGACAGGGCGGCTATTACCCGGGTTATCAATGTCAATGTAGACAGTCATAGATTGGCCAGGCAACAGGTTTTTGAGGTTGTTTCCTGCTCGGTAACCATCTACTGCCACATAGGTGTCATAGTAAATAGGCGCTATACCTTCGTTGGTAATCGTAACTTTAGCTTGTGATGAAGAGGCTTTAAATTCCGTGATACGGTATTTATACCCATTCCCCAAGCCGGCTTCTTTTATTCGTGCGTTACTTTGATAAGAAGGTTGATCATTTCCGATCATATAAGAAATATGAAATTTTGCACTTAGTTCTTCATACGTCCTACCGTACATACCTGCTCTGTCTAATACGTGTTCTTGATCATAGTCACTGTAATAACTTAATTCACCGCCGTGTGGAGACTGAGCGTAACGCTGTTGATAATCAAAAACATTCCACATATCTTCGTTGTATGAACTATGTTCTTCATGCATGAAAGAATCATCAAACATACCAAACTTTAAGTTTCTTAAGTTGGCATCATTGTTAAATGGAGCATTGCTTCCATCACCTGCATCGATCGAAATGCTCCAGTGAAGTCGATTGAACAGACCACTTAAATGATTCATAAATGTTTTTTGGTAAGCTTTCGCCGGGAAGTTGTCACCAAAGCGAATGCTCGGATCATAGATATGGTATTCGCCCCAAAGACCAAAACCGACCTGTAGAAATGCAATTCGAGGATCATTATCGTAACGGGCGGCGAATGCAGTGTAAAAATCTAAAGTTGCTTGTTTTAACTCTGGATGTGACCAATCAGCAAAGCGAGTGTCTTCGCCTTCGCTTTTTTCGATGATTTCTCGATAATCATTGTATTGCAGAATGTAATTTGGAACCGCTGACTTTTTATCTCCAGGATAAACATAGTACCAGCGAAGGATTGCTTGTTTACCTCGGTTACTGACGTCTTCCAGCAGGTTTTCAACGACTGTCCAATCGTAGTTGTTTTTATCTTTTACCACGTCACTAGGCTTCATATACGCGTATTCAAGTTGCACGTATTCGTCGCTAGTTTTAAGGGCGCTGTTATTGTAGTCGCTCGCCCACAATACGATGCCTGTCATTGGTTGAACTTTTGTAATACTGCTTTGAAGCGGAATATCACGAAGGACATCGGGCGTCGGCGTCGGTGTTGGCGTCGGCGTAGGAGTCGGTGTAGGAGTCGGTGTAGGAGTCGGCGTAGGAGTCGGCGTCGGCGTCGGTGTAGGCGTCGGTGTAGGCGTCGGTGTAGGAGTCGGTGTAGGAGTCGGTGTAGGTGTAGGAGTCGGTGTCGGTGTAGGAGTCGGTGTAGGTGTAGGAGTCGGTGTCGGTGTCGGTGTCGGTGTAGGGTTGCAATCGGTGCAGCTGGCTTCTACAAGTTCAATGACTAAGTAGTCCACATCACTTACGTCGTGATCATTATTGGAGCGGTAGCGTACGGTAATTTTACCATTACTAGAAATGTACTGGTTTATATTGCCGGATACTGGAAGCTCCTGATAATGCCAGACCCATGATCGTGCATTTTTGTTGTCTCCAATTTTTACCCAGCGTCCATTGGCAAAATCACGAATGTGAAAATCCCAACGTTGGTTTGAAATTGAAGCGCCAAGTGTGTTGGTTTTTATTGTAAGTTGAGACCAGGTTTTCTGCTGTTGTTCAGCGTTAAGTAGAAAGTTAAATTTTCCCGAAAATCGTTTGTTATCCGGTGAAACTTCTTTGTAAGTATCCCAATCATTGTTTTGGTTGGAAGAACCCGATTGTTCAAGTTTACTTAAAACAGAAAGTGCTTGGTTACTAATGTCGCCACGGGGTATTTGGATATTATCGATATTTATTGTATCTGATTGAGCGAAGCTTGCCACTATAGTGAGCAGGGTAGCAGTGATAACGCCCATTATTGTTTTTCGGCGTTTATTAAACAAAACCATGCATATCTCCTTGGTATTTGTAATATGTTGGATGAAGAATTTCTTGTGTGTGGGGATGCTTATTGGAATTTATTTATCGCAGCTAAATTAACACGAATAGTTTTATCTATATTGATTTTGCATCACTCCTTAATGTGGTTAAGTTCACAGAGTAGAAAGTTTTATCATGAAAACGGTTTCAAGATACTACTCGAAAAAAGTGTAAATTTTTGTGCAGAGAAAGCTAATCGATTTAGTCGATTTTCCGGGCTCAGAAAAAACATGTGTGAAAAACTGAGTAAGAGAATCTTTTAATTAGAAGCTTGCAAAAAACGCAGTATTATTGGTGAGGCAACTGGGCAGGGTGTTTTAAACGATGGTTTAAGTTGCGGCCTTGTTCCTGAAGTTCGATACCAAAGACCTGACCACCCGTATTTTTCAGGAGGCATGCAACGTTCGTTATTGCGAAAGAGTGACAAGGTCTAATACGGAAGCAAAAAGGCAAGCCATTTAGACTTGCCTTTATTGATTGTCATACTAAAACGTTATTTTTGTTTCAGGCTACTGAACCATGTAGGCTGTGTTTTGCGTGGAAAATATTAACCTGTGCTGCTCATCATTTTCCGTTGGCCTAAAGTGCATACTATATTTCTGAATACCACCCAGGAGAGGGGCCGATGTCCAGACTATTCCGCCAGTAGTTGGAGATAGTTTGCAAATGTTGGTTGTGTCTCCGTATGGGTAGGGAGTATTGACGACGCCTGCTGCAATTATGTCCTGATTGTTTTCCTGTCTGGTATCGAAAACAAAATCCTGTATTTCAATCCCGTTATCTAATTTAACGCTGAATACTTCTGTCAGGTTAAGGCCATCCATTTCCAAGACGACTAAGTCGTGAATATAATCGTTATACGATGTAATGCATACCAATTCCAAGTCTGTGTCTTCGTCTACGTTGCCAAACCGGATTCGATTGCAGCTTACGTCTATACTGGAAGCGCTGACATAATTACTGGTTGTTTTTTCCCAGACTTGTAGCTGGTCGTAAGACGCCGTAATAATTAATGGTGCTGCGTTCGTATCGGCCTGCGGCAAAACGGCAAAGTCCTTAATTGAACTTTCTGCAGTAAAACTGGCAATTGAAATTTCATTGGCGACGTCTAAAATCCTTATGCTGGCCGAGTCCGTATAAATGGCATCGTCAATATCGTCACCATTAAAATCAGCCGAATCAATTTTAATTATACTATTGTAAAATTGGTTTCCAGCTTGCCATATAACGGACAAATCACTTAAATCTATCGCTTTAAAGTCGCCATAGTAATTTGTTGAACCCGAGAAAAACAGTTCACTGGAATTGTTTCGGTCATAGTCGACAACCAATCCAACATCGTTTCCACTTCGGGAGTCTTCAATGGCCTCCGAGATTGTGTAGCGGCGGTTGTTTTTAACGGAGATCAGGTGTTTATTTAAATTGCTTGTGGGGCCGGAATGAATGAATATCGCTTCATTATCTTCATTCCACCCAGCAGCAAACTTCGTATTGCTATTCAGGTTGATAGCGATGCTTTCATCGATATAAGAAGACGACTCGCTGTCATAGTGGGAAGATCTCAGTTCATAGCCGTTGCGAGCTGTCCATATAATGTTGGCCGCACCATCCTCAGTTAAATTGTTATCTATAGCGATATTGGATGTGTCTCCTGAGCTTGATATAACGAATTCTTCAGTTAATGAAATGCCGTTAAACGAATATGCGCCTATACCGTAGTAACAGCGACTGATCACAAGCATTTTATTTTGCGAACTGTTGTCTGTCAGCGGGTTTGCGTTGCAAACATAGAGCTCCTCGTTTTTATAGATTTGCTTTCTTTGTTTAACCGAGAAAATTGTGAGCCCCTGATTGAAGTCATGGTTGTAAGCCACAATCTCTTGGGCTCCATCATCATCATAATCCCAGGCGATAATGTTTGATGTACCAAATCCTGTTCCGTAATACCATTCGTTTTCCCAGGTGGAAGTGTTAAACACATAGCCATCGTTGGTTACCAGTTCGATTGCCTTGTCTCCATCAACATCTGCAAAAAGAAGATCATTGCCTTGCATAGTTAACGTGTATTCAAACTTAAGTGTTGCCGGAGAGGTAAGTTCAATTACTTGTAAAATTCGACTGCTGCTACTGAAGTCTTTATCTACAATTAAAGCGATTTCCGGGATGCCATTCTCATCAATGTCGCCTAAGGCGGAACTTATAATCTGGTCCTGCTCTGTTTTCCAAACGGTTTCTGCAATGCTGTTTAAGTCTTTGATGACATGGATCGCGTGCAGGGTTGTAAGAATGATTTCACGATGCTCGTCATCATCTAACTGGAAGGTATGCGCCTGTTTGAGTTCGCCGCTGTTTTCTAAGGAATAGGGGTAACTCCAGGTTAATTGATAGTTTGAATCAATTTTTTGCATAATTGAAATATTGCGTGATTGATCTATCCCTAATATTTCTGACTGATTATCCCCGGTAAAATTGTCAACAAGGAGCGTGTGTTTGCGGTTCAGGCTCGGAAAACTCGTAAGTGCAAATGGAATTCTGGTGTTGGGGTCATTGATACTCACGGTATATGTTTTAACGGTATCGAGATTGGATTCTTCGACTGCTATAGCAAAGTTAACTTGCCCATTGCTAAACAGTGATTGTTGTGGCGTCCAAGTGACAGTACCATTTGCATCTATGGTCATTCCTTTTGGACCATAGTAAAGGTAAGCTGGCGCAGTTCCCGAGGGGAGGTCTGGATCTAACGATGTGGCAGTGAATGTGAGCGTTTCGCCGATATTGACGGAGGTCGGTACTTCGCTTACCTGTAATTCTGCCGGAGCATCCTGAATGGTGATTTGGGTTGAGCCGCTCTGGATGGTGGATATGCCGTCAAACACTTCACCAACGACTTCTACGATGTCATCCCTCTTTGCGATCCCAGCAGGTAAAGTGTTGGAAGTATTATTTTCAACGACAACACCATTAATAGTCCAACGATATAAAATTTCAAATTCAGATTCATCGATATAGGGATGATACAGTGAGCTTTTTACTTTGATTTCATCGTTTGTGGTTGGTCTGTAATTATCGCTAATAATGTTGGGCTCATAAACTGTTGGAGGCAGTGTTAAGTTTTCCAATGGATGGAGAGAAAACTCGTTATACGTAATGGTCATAAATCTGGTTAATCCACCAGAAATGAAGGCACCGCTATCAACTTTTCCATCTCCGGTTGTATCCGTAGAAAACTTGGTTATTTCGTAGTTCTCAAACGCTACCGTGGAAACAGTATTTCCCTTTCCTTTGAATTCAACTTCTCCGGGTGTCGGCTCCCACGTGGAATTGAGTCTTTTGCTGGTAAATACATTAATTTGTCCGGTATTGCTGAGATGCACTTTGCCATCTAGCGTTACACCGTAATTGGTATCGTAGTAACGTCGATACTTCAGGTCTTGTAAATATTGTGTTGATTCATTTTCAAATGTATACAACAGGTTGGCGTTATACCCTTTGACATCTTCATTGTCGATCAATTGATAGTATCCGCTCACCGCCGAGTTGAATGAGGCATTGTGGTGTTGTGTCTTATCATAAAACAGTGTTGCGGTGTATGAATTCTCTGCAAAAGCAGCGACTACTCTTCCATTGAAGTACTCGTAAGAATGGTATGGGGCGCAGTTCTGCATGGTAACTTCCACATTACCTTTCATGCTACCTTCAAGGTTTTGGCTGAGTGTTCCTGTAATGGTCAGACTCCCGCCTTGGTCACAATCGATACTGATATTGGTTTCGTCAGTCAGTTGCTCGCTTAATCGGTCAACAATTGAATATATATAAGGGCTCAGGTGAGGAGGATAGATCTGTTCTTGTCCAAAGTTATACTTGAGTATATTTTGTACATTTTCAAGGCTGGGCACTGCGGGATCTGTTTTGCCTTTATATAGGAATAGATTGTATCGGGCAAAAATGTCTTTTAGCTCAAATATCGACTTCTTTGAGAGGTCGGATTTGACTACATCTTCGATGGGGCCTTCTGGGCTGACTGTTGGCGTAGGGGTCGGGCTTGAGGTGACCGGTGGAGAGCTGGAGCCGCCGCCACCTCCACAGGAAATTAACGAGATCACGGCGATCGCTAAAAAAAGAAGGTGATTGACTCGAGACAAAGTAGTGCTCCTTGATTGTCCATAAATATAATGAAAGTGTGCTTCACGCACTTGTTTTTTCCGAGCGGGATTGTATTTGGAAATTGTATTGTGGTCGATTATAGAGCAATTGTTTTGGGTGGTTAAAATTTAACAACTGATTCTTGCTCGTGAATGAATAACGCCTTTCCCTCCTTAAAATGAAACTGTTGCCCTGCGATTTTTATCCTGAAAGCGTTCCAATGATCCTGCATCTTGTAAATGCTAATGATGTGTTGCAGCGGTAGACCTCAAATCTGCTTGGCAATGGTTTCTGAGTTGTGTTGAGAGCTCTCAATATTTCAGGAATAGATAAAATAAGTTAATGAGTACTGACTATTTATCGTTGGGAACGGCTAGGTTTTTTGTTTTGAGTGAGGAAAGCGTTTACTTATTTCTTACTGTGCAAAATGCGAAAAAATATTTGCATGAACATGTCATTTTTAAAGATAAAAATAAGAAAAAATTTTATAGAGAGGAAGGGGCGGTTTATTTTTTTTCGAATAATTTTTGTGGGGTGGTTCTCTTTTTTATCTCCCAAAAGTTTCCACCATCATAGTGGTGAAGTAAAAAATCAACATCCTGATAGTTTTCTGTGGTTGCAACGGTTGTTGTAATCGGGCTAATACGGAGGGTAAATAGATGGGCTAATAGGGCCGTTTGAACAACTTCAATTAAGTTTTGTGATGTTGACCAACTGTTGCAAAACGCAATTCCCGCTAAAGATTTTTAACAGTAAGTGTTCTTTGAGTGCAAATATTTTAATGATGACTTTTACTGCAAAGAAGTTGTTGTGTGCGTGTATGATTAAAATTTTTTTCACTCCGTAAAATCTTTTCAATCGATTTTATATTCGATCAAATAGAAATATTTTCAAATTTATTAAAAAGTTCCCTGAGGGAATTAAACATTCCTCCGTTTACAATCCATGACGTAATAATCCTTTTGTTTACACTGATTTCGTTGGCCATTTGAAATTCCTGTGTGGCCATAACTTTTTTTTGCGAGCGAAAAAGGTGTATCCCCTATTGTATTCGGGAGAATGTAAATGAAACTGGGTAAAGTTTTCACCCTTAAAAAACGGCCTCTTGCGGCGTTAATCATGCTTGGTATTGGTATAGTTGCAGTGCCTTTCAACGCAGCTGTGGCTCAAGAAGTTCAAGAAACTGCACTTGAATCGAGCGCAACAGATAACGCTGATACCGATGAAAAGCGAGTGAAGGTTAACGAGCAAAATGTTGAAGAAGTTCAGGTAACAGGCTCCCGACTAAAGCGATCCACTTATTCAAGTGTGGCACCATTACAGATTATTTCGGGTCAGGTTTCCAGAGAATCTGGCTTGATGAACGCTGCAGATATTCTTCAATCGTCTACCGCATCCGCGGGGCAACAGATAGATCTCACCTTTGGTGGGTACGTTCTGGATAACGGTCCAGGCTCCACGAACGTTGATATTCGTGGCCTGGGTGGCAACAGAACCTTGTTAATGCTTAACGGGAGACGTATGGCGCCCGCGGGTGTTGAAGGTGCGCCAAATGCACCGGACCTTGGTTTGATTCCTACTTCTTTGGTCAGCCAGTACGATATTTTACTTGATGGTGCGTCTTCTGTTTACGGCTCCGATGCAATCGCCGGTGTAGTAAACGTGATTATGCGTAAAGACTTTGACGGGTTGGAGTTAGAGGCTTTTACCAGTCAACCTGAATACGGCGGTGGTGAAGAAAATACTTTTAACCTCGCTTGGGGTAAAAACTTTGATCGGGGTTACATTGGCTTTGGTGCAGAATATCAGAACCAGAATCCCGTGACTTTGGCAGATCGTCCTTGGACAGAAGGCTGCCGACGCCCTGTAGAGATTGATGAGAATGGCAATATCAGTACTGACGACGTTTTTTATGAAAGTGTTTATGGTATGAACGGTGATGGTTGTTATGTCGGTTCGTTAGGCGGACGTATTTCTGTGCCAACAGCTGGAAGTATTTATTACACCCCGGGTTATAGTAACGGTGGATGGAATAACTTTTCTGAATCCAACCAGTTTGGCTTTGGTATCGACGGCAATGGGGATGGCGTTACGGATGTAAATTTTTATGACTATGACGTTGACATCCATAATCAAAGCACCATGGTGTATCCCGACAGAAGTCAGATGTCTTTAATGGCATACGGTGAGTACACGTTTGAAGGTGATGCCAACATAACACCTTATTTTGAGATGCTATATGCGAAACGAAAAACCTATTATGTTTCCGATGCTGCTCAACTTTTCCCTGATGTGCCCGCGCTTAACCCGTTCAATATCTGTAACCCTGATGCTGAAGGTGGGGTGGATTGTGCCGAAGCATGGAATATGCTGATGGAAAATCAGGATGTGATCGACAAAACGCTTGCCATGCATGGGTGTGACCCCAGTGCGGGAGGCAGTTGTGATCAAACTGTTGAGCCCAGTGGCGCCGCATCGTCGACTCCAATTGTGGCTGTTCGCGGAGATCGAAGCATTGTAGATGTAAGTGTTGAGCAGGCGAGATTTGTAAGTGGTGTTTCAGCGGATTTGCCGTTCATTAATTTTGGCTCGTTCAGCAATTGGTCTGTAGACACATCTTTTGTTTATTCAAAATCAAAAGGAACCTCAAGACGCCCAGGAGTACGTGAAGATCGCTTGAATTATGCTTTAGGTTTTTACTCTTCGGATAACACACCGTGTGTGAATGACACAGGTGAAGCTTTGGCAAGTGATGTTGAAGCAGGTTGTGTGCCGGTCAATATGTATGCTTCCAGCCTGTATGAAAATCCGATTGGTGATTTTGCTACGGTAGAAGAGCGCAACTATGTCTTTGATGATCGTGATTTTGACACAGAGTACGAGCAAACTATTTTTTCTACGTTCGCATCTGGTGAGTTATTCCGTCTACCTGCCGAAACGGTGAGTGGTGTTATTGGTCTGGAGTGGCGTAAAGATGCCATTAATTCTATGCCTGACCATGTCGCGAATGACGGTCTTCTATTCGGATTTTTCAGTGACGGTGGTGCAAAAGGGGATAAGGTAACTCAGGAAGTATTTGGTGAGTTGGAAGTTCCTTTATTAGTCAACACTATTGCAGCTGAGGAGCTGACGGTAAACCTGTCGGCACGATGGACTGACGATGAAATTTATGGTGCAGGCACCACCTCGTCTGTAAAAGTAAAATACCGACCTATTGATTCTCTGTTACTGCGATATACTCAAGGTTCCTCTTTCAGAGCACCGAATTTGCGTGAAGTTTTTCTTCAACCGCAAACGAGCTTTGGCTCTATTACCGATCCTTGTTTTATCCCCGATGGTGCATTAAACGAAATTACTGGTGAATACGATCCAACGCTGGATAGTCGTGAACAACATGTACTGGATAACTGTTTAGCGCAAGGTGTTGATCCAACGGTTGCGAATAATGGTGGGTTTAATACTTATGACGTTGAAGTTTCGCGAGGTGGAACCCGTGGACTAGAGGCGGAAACGTCAGATGCTATTTCCGCCGGGTTTGCCTGGGAAGCGCCAACCGGTCTGTTTGATTTAACCATTGGTGCTACTTACTACGAGTTAAAAATCAAAAATACCATTATTGAACCAAGCGCTTCGTTTATCGTTGGAGATTGTTATGAAACCACTACTGTGAGCGCTTTCTGTGACCGAATTACGCGTGACTTGTCAGATCCGGAACAACCATTTTTAAGTATGGTGGATTCGTCTTTCTTGAACCGTGATGAAGAGCGCGCGCGTGGTGTTGATATTAATATCGCTTTTGATGATACGTTTACCATCGCAAGTCGTCCGTTCAATATCGGGTTTGATATTAATGCTAACCACACCAAGAGCAGATCTACGCTTTTCGTTTACGGTGAGGAAGAAGAAGTTCTAGAAGAAGAATATGCCGGCTCTTGGGGCTTCCCTGATTGGAAAGTACGTTCAGCGTTCCGCGCAGAATTTGCTGATTGGAAATTTACATGGGCGTCTAACTTCATTAGCTCTATTCAGGAGCGGGAAGAAGATAAAGCGGAATTCAGTGATATCAATGGAACGTCTGCCACGTGTTTTGGTTTGGCTGAAGATGGGCTGTGCCGACCATATGGTGATGCAGGTAGCTACATCACTCATGATCTTTCAGTTTATTACAGTGCTCCTTCGGGATGGCGCGTTGGTGGTGGCGTTCGCAATGTGTTTGATAAAGAGCCGCCTATGGTTGACGGTGCGCAGGTTACATCTATAAGAAATGCGCCTTTAGGATACGGTTATGACCTTCACGGCAGAACATTGTTCTTGAATGTTGCCTATACCTTTGGTGGTAATGAATAGACACATACTAGTTTTTGAGTGTTGAAAAATATAAAAGAACCTGCTTAGCAGGTTCTTTTTGTTTTAGGAGGAGAGAAATGCATAAAATTAAGCAAGGTCTATTGTGTTTGGTGTGTGCCGTAGTGTGCAGCATTACGCTGGCGGTTGATGCTGACGAAATTCCCATTGAGCAGTTTGCCATGCGCGATGTGGTGAGTAATGTTTCGCTGTCGCCAGATGGAAAATACCTTTCATTGTTAAAAATTTCCGGCAACGAGGGGAATCCTGTATTAGAGGTGTACCAATCCGATAAGCTGTCGGAAAAACCTTTCAGAATGAATGCTGACCCAATGGAGATTGTGAACCATTATTGGGTTTCGAAAACAAAAATTGTGTTTCAGGTACGCCAGCGAATGCAGGATTATATCGAGGGTTTTAACGACGGTGTATTCGAAAGTCGTTTGGCCATTCTTGATGTAAAAAAAGAAAAGAGCAAGATTATCGATGACTCTTCGTTGGTGATTGAGCATTTGTTGCCATCCAAACCCAATAAGATACTTGTGTCCTTAAATGAAGGTGGGGCCAATTCAGACAAGTTGTCGGAAGCTTTTCGACCACGAGCATATTTTGAGATGGATTTGAATTCAGGGAATAAATCATTACTGATTCGCGGCAAAATTGCACTTGGCAATATCGATTTTGACCAAAATGGCAATCCTCGTATTGCTCGAGGTATTGATATTCAGAAGGGGGAGTACGTCTGGTACTACCGAGGAGAAAAAGACAAAGACTGGAATGAATTTTATCGTCAAAGTGAAGATTCATTCGAAGCGTTTTTCGTGCAGGGCTTAGACAATAGTTTGCCTGGTCATGTACTGGTTGTGGCGAACAATGGTCACGACAAGGCTGGCCTGTGGTCGTATGATGTAAAAAATAAAAAGTTTGGGGAGATGATCTATCGCCGAAACGACGTTGATGTGATGGGGGTACGTTTCCATTCGAATAAGTGGACCCAGTTAGATACACCTGCCGCGGTAAGCTATTTTAAAGACACGTTTCATTACGAGTATTTTGATGGAAGTGAAGAAGCGCTGTATCAGCAACTGGGAAAGATTATTCCAGAGGCGGGTTATCTCAGAATAAACAGCAGGACACAATCTGGAAAAGACATGATTGTGTACAATGAAAGCGATCATGACCCCGGAACTTATTATTTTATTCACGATGGCAAACTGCAAACGGTAGGCAGTCGTCAGCCGCTGATTAGGTCGAAAGATCTGGCTGAGGTTCGTTACATCACTTATAAAGCCAGAGATGGAAAAACAATTCCAGGCTTCATTACGGTCCCCAATAGCAAGCCTCCGTATCCATTGGTGGTGATGCCTCATGGCGGCCCCTTTGTTCAGGAAACCATAATTTACGACGAGTGGGCGCAATTTCTCGCTAATCGAGGGTTTTTGGTGCTGCAGCCGCAATACCGAGGGTCTAAAGGATATGGCCTGGACTTTTATATGAGTGCTTTTAAAGATGGAGGTCAGGGAGGATATAAGATGCAAGATGATAAAGATGATGGAGCGCTTTATCTGGTGCGTGAAGGTTTAGCTGATCCTCAACAAATGGCAATGTTTGGCTGGTCTTACGGTGGCTATGCGGCATTGGTTGCTGGCTCTCGTAAAGAGCAAATTTATCAGTGTGTTATTGCCGGGGCTGCAGTGTCAGACCCGAATATGCAGATAAATTACTATCGTTATCACATGCGCGGTGCGCAAAAAGAAGAGCAGTTAAGAATGTGGGATGACAGTATTTCGCCAATTGAAGAAGTGGCGAAGGTGAATGTGCCAATGTTAGTGATTCATGGAAGTGTCGACCAACGAGTACCGCCAGCGCATGCTAACAAGTACCGTAAGCAATTAAAAAAGTTTAAGAAAACATTTGAATACTTAGAACTTGAAGGTGCCGATCATTTTTCGAATACCTTGTACTATGATCATCAATTCAAGTTGTATACCGCCATGGAAACTTTTTTAAAGCAGGACTGTGGACTAAACACCGCGGAGCGCAAACAGGTCGGTAAAAAGTAATAAACCTGTTGTAATCAAAGCCGCACAAGATGAGTCAATTCCAGGTTGTGACTCATCTTGCGGCTCATCTAATGTGAGTGTACGGATGATGGGGTTAGCGTTGCGGTTTAGCTGTCTCTTTCTGCTGAACTGAATCTCACACAAAAACCTTTTGCCAGAATCACTTCACTGGGCTCGTCTATCGCCGAACCGCCTTCTTCCTCTTCGGTAAGTAATAAATATTCCGCATCAGTTACCAGTCGCCAGCGTGTTTGGTCTAATTCCACCTGCGCAACGTCTGTGGAGCTGAACACACCGAGTGGACGTGTCTGTCCATCGCGTTTGGAAATAGCCCAAAGTTGTACGTTTGTCTCTGGATTAATCGCGTAATCACTTTCCCATTTCAACCACATGCGTTTATCGTCGGCGGTGGTAAGTGCAGTTAGCCTGGCCTTGCCGGTGGTGTCTGTCAGGACGGCGATATAATCGGTGTTGGGCGCTGTCGTTTGCATGGGGTTATAACCGATGACGGCAAACAGTAATACCATTGCTGCCACTGTTGGACTGGCCCATTGCCACAATGTTGACCAACTAAATCCGGTGGTTTCAGTTTGTTGCGTTGCGTTTGGAGTGATAGCCGTTTCAATACGTTGCCAGGTGTCTGACTGAGGCGCACGCGCTTCATCCGGCTGAATGGCCATTAGATGCTGCTCCCAAAATGCAACTTCCCGGGTGAGCTCAGGGTTGTCGGTCATGCGGTTTTCGAATTCACGACGCTCTTCAGCGGTCAGTGTTCCCGCGACGTATTCAAATGCGATGTTGGCGTCTTCGCTGCTCATGAGGTTGTCCACTGCATTTTATTTTGCAAACATTCTTTCAGCCGCTCTGACCCGCGGTGCAACCAGGATTTTACCGTATTGGTTTTTGTATTGAATTTCTCTGCCAGTTCTTCACGTGAATATCCATGAATATAGGCCATTTGTATACACCGGCTTATGTTGTCATTCAGGGCGCCAAGACAGTCCAAAATAGGCTGGTCTAAATGTTTTGAGCTGAATTCTTTTTCGGGGGTTCGTTCATCCTCAATATTTTCCAATAAGCTTTCATCTTTGGCTGTTGGGATGTTTTGCGAGTATCTTTGCTCTTTATCTTTACGGTCCAGTGCTCGGTAGCGAGCAATACTCGTCATCCAGGTCAGTGGTTTGGCGAGGTCAGAGCGATAGCTGGCTGCATTTTGCCAAATTTGAAGAAAGGCGTCCTGCAGTACTTCATTGGCGACTTCATCACTCAGAACAATACGATAGATAACCGCATTCATATAAGCGCCGACACGCTCGAATAACGCTTTCAGCGCTTTTTGATCGCGTATTGCACAGCGAGAAAGCAGGGTGATCAGCTCTTCATCGCGTGCGTTCAATTCCTGGTTCAATGCATTGGCCTTTTGTTTTGTGGTGACTGTTTGACGCTTGATTTATGTTGTATATACGGTCGCGATTGATGAAAAGTTGCACCATTTTAATGGTCAGCTTTCAACCCTGACAATTCTGAATACCGGAACTCATGAGATATCGGTTCACATTCAGGCCAATTTGTCTGTTTTGCGCTACGTGAATTATATGTGCTTGCTAAAACGGGGTAAACCATCGCAATGGCCAAGGTTTGACCCACTTGACTGCTTTTTGTAAGCAAATCGATACTTGGGTAATGTTCCCTGGTTTTTTATGGGGTACAATCCCGCGCTCCTCTTTCCCTTCACTACGCGGAAGTGAACACTGATGAAACTCGTATGGCTGCACGCAATGCTTAAATCCAAATTTCTAACGGTGGCATTTTTATCTGGATGTATGTCGTTACCCGCTCTGACAACGTTTGCCGCGGAGGATAAAACAAAGCACTCTCCGTGGAAAAAAGTGGAGGACCGTGAATTTAACGCGTGCCTTGAAGCAACCGCGAAAAAGCATAAATGGTATAAGGCGGAAGATTTTCTTACCATTAAATGCCACAGCAAAGGTATAAAAGACGTAGTGGGCATTGAGCAGTTTAGTCGGGTCAAAAGTATTTCGCTGTATAATAATGACCTGACACAATTTCCCCATGCATCATTCCCGGCTCTCACTTCATTAAATTTGGCGAAAAACAAAATAGCGCATTTTGAGCTTGAAAATATGCCCACGCTTGAAGTTCTTTACGTGTTTAAAAATAATCTTAGCGCTTTACATTTAACAAACCTGCAGGCTCTTTCTCAATTAAAAGCCAACTCCAATCGTATTGTAGATTTTCAATACTCTTCTTTGCCGAAACTGGAAAAAGTGTATTTATTTGATAATGCAATGGAGCATATTGATATTTATTCTTTACCCAGTATGAAATATATGGATGTTCGGCAAAACCCCATGCCAGATGAGCTGTATGAAGAAATGGATGATATGAAAGGGGTGACGATCTGGCATGACGGAAATGCAGACGATTGGAGCTGATAGCTTTTTCTGGGTAATACACATATAAACCCCATTCACACAATTAAAATTAATGGTAATTTCTAATGCAGAGGTCTCGAGTTGTGTCGACATCTTTTCGTTCGGCACTCCCTTTTTTGTTGATGTCTCAATTGGTTTATTCATCCTATGCCGTGGCCGCCGTTACGCATGATGCCGGCGGAAAAATTCGTGTGCGTTATGCTGATTTAACCGAAGATGAGGTGTCCGGAAAAAGCGCTTCTTTGTTGATCCGTGGAAATTTAAAAACACAGTGGACGGAGACTTTTACAAGCTTTATTGAACTGGATTATGTTGAGGATACCTTTGAGGATGAACACAGCAATGGCCTTGATGTAAATGGTAAGCCATTGTTCCTGGATGTGCCGGGAGAAGATTTAAACCAATTATGGTTTAAATATGAAGGAGAATTTGCTGAGCTTACGTTTGGCCGACAGGCGATTAACCTGGATGACCAACGCTTTGTCAGTACAGTGTCTTTTTGGCAAAACGAGCAGACATTTGACGCTTTGAGAGTGGATAAACCCCTTTTCAGTGCATCCAATTTTATGTATAGCTATGTGGCCAATGCAAACCGTATTTACGGCGACAAAGCCGATAAAGACCGACCTTTGAATGCTGATTTGGAAAATAACGCACGCCCAGGATCTCTCTTAGGTGATCATCAGCATCATTCACATTTATTCCATTTAGAGGTGAATGAATGGGATTTTACTCAGTGGGTGGTTTACGCCTATCTCATTGACAATCAAGATATTCCCGGTGCCTCTAATAATACCTTGGGCACACGTTATGAATTTACCTTTCAGCCCGGAGCCTTTCGATATCACATTGAAGCGGAGCTGGCACGGCAGCAACGTACGGAATTTCCTGCGAATCCCGAGAATAATTATGCCAAAATTTTTCTGAGTGCTGCTTACAGTTCTGTTGAACTCAGTGCGAGATACGAATATTTAGGGAGTCAACGCCATAATGGTAGACAGCTTGGTGTAGTGGCTCCAATAGGCTCATTAAATGAATTTCAAGGATGGGCGGATGGCCTTAATCCTATTCACGGTATTCGCGGAATAGAAGATAGTTCTCTCAAGCTTAAATGGCGTCACCATCCCTGGAAGTTTGATCTTCGTCACCACTGGTTTGCGGACAGTGAAAGCGAGTTGAATTATGGCCGTGAAACTGATTTGGATATAAGTTTTGATTTGGCTAAGCACCATGAAATACATTTTCGTTATGCGGATTTTCGCGTGGATGAGGACGCAGAGGATGTTCTTAAAAGCCAAAAGTTTGCAGTGATTTCGTACGTGTTTGAGTTTTAGTGCTTTTGTATTAAGCGAGGCTATTGAACTGGTTCGAAAACGTATGTGCGGAAACGTATGTGCGGAAAAGACTAAGCTTTTCCGCACATTCATCTTATGGTCGTGCTATAAACCATGTACCGTATTCACCATTGGCGTCTCCTGGCGCGCTGTCACCACCGAAGAAATATAGCGGTTCTCCTTTATAAGCCCATTGTTTTATGTTTGCTTCATCATCCTCTGATGTCGCTGGGTCGTTACGATCAATAACCGTAAAATCTCCAAAGCTTCTTGCGTTAGCTGCTGCAAACAAAGGCGGCCATTGATCTGCACAACCTTGAAAGCATGTAGGGATGCCATCAATATCTTCCGCAAAAGTGTAGAGCGTGAAGTCTGCGAAGCTTGTATCGTCCTCTCCATTTTGATTCACGAGCGCACCGTGCGCAGTAAGTAGGGCACCCTCTGTTTCGTGGTTGACGACGGCGATAGGGGCGGTTCTGGCAACATGAAATTTACCTGCAATTCCATCACCTTTTACATCTCCTGGATTTACATCGTTGACGAAGAAATACAGGGGCTTGCCGTTTAATGCCCATTGCATTTCGCCAGATTCACGCGCAATGACGCTGAAAGGACCTGCTGACTCCGCACCTGCATGTGCCATAAAGGCTGGCCAGTTGGCTAGGCATGGACCAACGCAAGTGCTGCTGCCATCGTCATCGTCCAGCGTGTAAAGTGTAAACCCATCTTTTGCCGCTGTTTTGATGATTTCTGCATTTTCTTCCGAACTCTCTTCGGCGCTTTCATCTGGTGTTGCAGTGAGTACAAGTCCGGTTGCCGCAAAGAGTGAGCCATGCTCTGAGTCTGCCACTTTCCAAGGCAGCGGACGCACCAGGCTGAAAGCGTCATTGGCGAGTCCGTTAGTGTCTCCAGGTGTAGTGTCATTAAAGAAGTAATATAGCGGTTTCCCACGATAAGCCCATTGTTTAGCGGTAGTTCCGTTATTATCCATTTGACGATCGATTAAGCTGAAGGGCGCTTGCGCAGTATCTTCCGGATCGGCGAGCAATGCCGGCCAAACTACCAGGCACTGGCCGAAACAATTGGATTTACCTGGCTCGTCGTTTGCAAAGGTATATAACGTTAAACCACTGACGTTTTGACGCTGTGCAATGAAACTGTCATTAATTCCATCAGCTTCCGGCTTTGCCATTAAGGTGGAGCCAAAGCCTACGAAAAACTGTATTCCGGTGTCATTACTGCCAATAGCAATCGGTTGTGACAGAGCAATATGGAATCCCCCTTTACCTTCACCGTTTAAATCCCCCGCGACAGCGTCACCACTGAAAAAATATAGCGGCTTGTCACGCAGGGCCCACTGTGTTGCGCCGTCTTCGCGTTCAATCACGGTAAGAGGTGCAATTGGCGTAGCATTTTCATCTGCGAGCAAGGGTGGCCAGGTAGTCACGCAGCCTGCGCTGTTGCAGCTGGATGAACCCAGCTCATCATTGTCGCGAACATAGAGAGTGCGTCCCGTGCGATCAGAAACTTCGCTCGTAAATACTCCTTCTTCGTCGCCACTGATGAGAATCATCACTTGGCCCGTGCCAACAAAGGTCTCACCCGCGTTTGTTTCAGCTTTTTCCAGAGGAACCGCTACGGGCGTAATCGTTGGTTCTGGCGTTGCCGTTACTTCGGGTGTTGGCTCTGGTGTTGGCGTTGCTGTGGCTTCCGGTGTCGATTCTGGCGAGCTATTGCCATAGCCGTCGCCTCCGCCGCAAGCGGCGAGACTGCAGATAAGCGTAGTTAAAACAGAAAGATTTTTTAATGTATGTAATGTGTTTGGAAACATCGTTGTTCTCCTAAGGTTATTCTTGGAGAAGATTTACGGGTGATCTTTTGACAAAGTTGCAGCTAGTCGGATTTTTTTTATTTTTTATTCATTGGGCAGGGAAATGCATGCTGGCGCCTTCCTTCGCGAGATTGTTGGCGTGCTGTTTTGATGGGTGGCACTTAAAATTCTTTTTGGGTGTCTGAAATACTTGGGAAGTAGTGGTAATGGACAGAATGTCGCTGTTTGTACAAATGCCGTCCATGCGTTATAAGTTATTGATATTGAAAACTTTTCATTGTAACAAAAGCTCTCTGTACAGCGGAAAGTTCGGAGTTTTCACCTATACTCATACTATCTAAAAGTACACCGAGGCTTGCGCATGCATTCTTATCCCCATTTTGTTGACGATGTTAGCTTTTACCAAATGGACAATGATAAATCCCGCTTGGAGCAGCAGGAGGCAATGCTGAAAAACTTGAAGTCGGTGTTTAATATCGCCAATCAGACATACAAGGATTTACAGCTTATTGTGCGAGATTGCTTGCGTGCCGGTATTGAGATATTTGGAATGGAAACGGGAATTGTGAGCCGTATTGAGGGGCATGATTACACCGTCATGGACGTGGTGAGTAACAGCGATACGATTAAAAAAGGCGATGTGTTTCCCCTGGTAGGCACCTATTGTCATGAAGTATTTCAAAGTGGATCGGTGCTGGGGTTCCCGCATGTGGGAGCCTTGGAATTTATGTTAGATCATCCCGTCTACGTTAACTTGAAACTTGAAGCCTATTTATCTTCACCCATAGAAGTGGATGGGGCGCTTTACGGTACCTTAAATTTCACTTCATCCTCTGAACGAGAATTCGGATTTTCTGAACATGAGCGAGATTTAATTCGTTTGATGGCCAATGCCATTGGTAATTTTATTTCCTTGCGTGAAAGAGACGATAAGCTTCAGGCTATGAACAATCAACTGAAAAAGTTTATTGGTTTTGTCGCGCATGATTTACGTAATCCGTTAGGTGCTATGCAGTCCATGGCAAAGATGGGGCTGCGGCCCAATGCACCAGCAGAACGTATACCGAAGTTATTTGAAAGGATTAATGTCTCTGCCACTCTGGCTTTGGAGTTTGTGCATAACATTCTTGAGTTAGCAGCTCTTGGAACCGGTAAAATTAAACCGAATATTCAATTGGTAAAGCTCAATGAAATCTTGCAAGCGACGTTACATCAAATTGAGGATTTATGCCAATCCAGTGAAAACACAGTTCAGATTGATGTTCCTGATGGCCTGGAGGTTGCGGTAGACAAGGGAATGTTTATTCAGATTTTTGCAAACTTACTGACTAATGCAATTAAATATTCACCGGCAGGAGAGGGTGTTTTAGTGAAGAGTGAGGAGCATGCTCAAGGTAAAATGATATCCGTAGTGAATAAAATTGATGTCGATGTGCCTGAAGTGGATATCTATAGTGATATTTATCGTTCATTTGGTTTTGGTTTGGATATCGTAAGTGAAATTTTAGATGCACATCATTCGAGTTTAAACTTGAGTGATTCTGAAAATATATTCACGGCTTCATTTATTTTACCTCAATAACTGGAAGGGAATGACATAGTTCTTTTTATATTCTAAGGCTGATATTCTAGACCCTATATTCTGGGCCTTATATTCCAGGTCTTATATCCAAGTTAAAGCCCCTTCATTTTATAGTGTTCCCGCTTTGTGTCCTGCGATACTTTGACTCCCGCCATTTAATGTAATCCTTACAAAAACTTCGCCTGGCCTTGGAAATATTTCCTTGGTAAATACGTGTTATTTCTATTTTTGATAAAAATAATTCTTAACATCGCTAAAGATCTGGAAGGTTAACAATGATTGAAAGCCGCAGTAGCCGTGCTTTGTGCGAGTACTGGCGTTCAGATGTACGCTGTTATGTGCTGCTATTTGCGATGTGGTCTAATTGTTGCGTGACTAGAGTGGCAATGTGAAGAAAGTACAGAGTGAAAGTACTGGTAGAAAGTACTGGTAGAAAGTACAGAAAGTACTGGTAGAAAGTAAAGTAAAAATCGCACGTTAAAGACAATCACGTAGCTTCATTCCCTGGCAAATGCCTGTTACCTGGAGTGAAGTGATTGACAAGATCGAGGAGGCTATAATGCAACTTTTATTAAGTGAGCTTAAGCATTTTACACTGGCTGCCACAGACAACAATGATATCGGTGAGCCAAAAGATTTTCTCTTAGATGATAAGCAGTGGGCTGTACGTTATGTTGTATTAAAAGCTCACCCCTGGATACCGCTAACAAAAAAAGTTTTGTTAAGTCCGGTATCGTTGAAATTACCAAATGTAGGTGAGCATACGATTCAAGCTGAATTAACCCATGATGCAATTAAAAATGGTCCATTACTTGACGACCATTTGCCTGTGTCTCGCGCGAATGAAATCGAACTATTTCACCATTACGGTTACGCCTATTATTGGATGGGCCCCGGCTTGTGGGGAACTTATCCTCACCCCGGCGCGTTGGTGGATCAAAATGCCTTAGATTTGCAAAAGCAGGCAGGACCGCATCGCGAGGGTGAACACAATGAAAGCCATTTGCGCTCATTTAAGGAGTTACGAAATTATGCGGTAAAGGTCGGAGATTTTACGATCGGTGAAGTGCTGGACTTTGTGATGGATGACACTTCCTGGCGGGTTGAATATGTCGTAGTGGCAGGGGAGGAAACATCTAGCAAGCATTTCCGGTTGATCCCCATGAATCAGATTAATCGTGTGGCCTGGGAAGATCGTGCGATATATATTGATATGTCCCGAGACGAATTTTCCCGATTACGTGAATATGATAATCAGAAGGAAATCAGTTCTGAAATTTTAGCCGTATAGTGGCTTGCACTGTAAGGGAGAGTTGAGCTGCGAAGCGTTAGTATTTTCATGAAAAAAGAGCTTCAATCGAAGGTGATTGAAGCCCTTTGTTGTTTACGCAGGCGGCTGTTTAACAGTCTGACAGCAGCTTTTGGGGGTTATCGATCTTCAAAACGCTGGTGCTTGAAGAAAATGCCACTGTCGCCAAACTCGGATACAGAAAATTCAGAACTTAAACTGATTTCCCCAATTTTGATCGCACTGTCTCTGCGCTCTTGTGCATATTGGAGCGCACGAGCTGGGAAAATGGATTTTTTGATTTCCATATCTGTCGCATAGACATCGTAAACCTTAGTGCCTAATTCTAAACCCAGTAAATCCGAGCGGAAGTCATGTGGCGTAGTCTCAAACAGGCCCTTTACTTCGTCGGTAGGCACAAAGTAAATTTGAGTTGGGGCTTTGCTATTCACAACTTCACCACCATGCTGGTCAACAGATGACATTGCGTCGGCAACCACCAATGTTGGTTTTGAACTCACCAGTGAGAATAAAATAATGGAACCCAGGGAGTCTGCTTCAGGCAACACATAATTCGACATTTCATTCGCAAAAATATCATGATTCGCGTCTTGCCCTGTGAGGGTATAAAGTGCGGAAATATTCTGCGAAGGTTGACCGTCAACAAATAGCTTTAATGCCAGACCTGGTGTAAATTTTTCGCCCTCGGGGTCAGCTGTTACAGATAAGCGTAATAGACCCGCGTCAGCCCCTTCAAATAAACCGGTATAAGGTGTGTCCTCGCTTGCGCTGAAAGCTATTTTTGCCATCGCGCCTCGAGCATGAATAGGCTTGTCGTAGTTTTCAGGTGTGACGTCGCCCACCAGATTTACTTTCTTCCATAATATGGAATTAATTAATCCTGCCGTATTCACCGGCTTTAATGGAGGAAGAGCGTCTGCGGCATATTGTGTGCGCATTGCACCGTTAACCCAAAGGTGCTGCTGTTTACTCGCCGCTGGCCAGCTTTGATAATCTTCTGTGATACGTAACTCCCAGGGTTGGAAGGCGTTGTCCATGCCGGTGAGCACCGTGGTGAGTTCTGGGTTGTGACGGCGTAAAATGTCGACCATGGTATTTTCTTCGACCCAGTCCAAACCTTCCTGCGTGTAAATTTCCGGACGATAATCTGAGGTGTAAAAACGATCCACCATCAGTCGGCGAGATGCGTTAATGATGAAAATCTGAAAAGCGGTTTCGCCAAATCCAAATCCATCCGGGCGGGTTTCTTCAGCGAGCTGACCAACCAGTGCGTCGATCATTTCTACGTCATTATTGTAGAGGCGTTTTAGTTCGCTCAACAATTCTGGATTTGAAGTGAGGTCTTCAAAGCGTGTAATTGGATTTAAACCTATCTGACGACGGAATTCATTGTAGCGGGGAACTCCGCGTTCACGATCACGTATGATATCAATCGTGGCCAGATCAATGTCACCGACTAAGGGTACGGAAAGTTCTCGCAAAAATTTCGGATAATTCTGCAGAGTGAGTGCACCAGGATGGGTAATGCCGAATGAATACCAGAGGCGTGCAGCGCTTTCGTTATTGACGATGTCTTCCGCATTCGCGTCAACCGTGTCTTCCATGGGGTAGCTGCTGGTCATTGCTTTACTGCCCACATCATAGACATCTACGGTATTGCGGAGTAAGGGGTGCATTCGGTAAACCGCAACAAACTCTTCTGTCAGTGTGTATGGCGTGCCGTAGTTGTTGGTTGTCCGTGAGCCGACGATACCGGCCACAGCATGTTCCAGTGCTCCTGAGTCACCGTCTCCCAGGTCGTTTTCTATCCCCAGTAAATCGAGCAGGGTGCCCAGCTCTGAAAGATTTTGATTGATCTTGACGAATTCTTCATGAAATTTGTCTCGCTTCGCGCGATCACCGCTTAACCCCCACCAGTTTGCGTATAACGCTCGCCACAGCACAGGGTTATTTAAAATCGCTGGCGTCCATTCTACAGTATGGATTTTTGCCATTAATGCAGAATTGACCAGGCGTGCCCTATCATAAAGCCACTGATCGCTGGCGGTGGGGTAACTGGTTTTGAGTTTTTCCGCTATGGCATTGTGTTCCATTGTAAAAATACGATGCATCAGGCTAAGGCCTACCCACCAGTTTTCATTAAAGCCGGTAATGGGGACACCACTTAACAGTTCTGTCGGGAGTGAACCGTCGCTGTTTATTTTAAGTTTGCCATCTTCAAATGCACGAATTTTATTGTTCTGTTCAAGGCTGCTGCCATAAATCTGAGAGCCATCCCACCAGTGTGTGTTGTAGTTTTGGAACGCCTGGGGTTTACCCGCCTCTGCGTCTGAACGGGTTGGATCAGGTTGTGTTCTGCGAACACTCATGGTGCCGCTGCCAAGCGGATCATTTTCCGGTAGTGGGAATACTATCGGGTCTTCATCGACACGCGGCCCGTGATCGAACCAGTCGTGAGTCATAAATTGAATCCACGCGGCTGCGATAAAGTTGAGTGAGGTAGCCGGTTTAAATTCCTCTCCTCGGGACATCAAGACATTACTGACTTCTCGCGGGTTGGGTGTGAGAAGTGTGTCATTTTCTGTTTCGGCCCAGCCAGCATTGGGGTCAACATTGCGACCAAAGCGCATGTATACCGAACCTTCAAGGGGATTGGTTTGAATATTACAGGTCCCATCCTCCGTTCGCGCAGTAAGACTTCTTTCACTACAGGTGATTGTCTCCGCGTATTTTTCAGGAGGTTCCATGTCAAATAAATTGTTACTGAATAATTCTTCTCTCTGCTTTGAAAGCACTAGTAGAGCAGCAAAAATTCCTAACGTTCCGAATTTTGTGAATGCTGGCCAGGTAACCCAAGGACTGGTCATGATTACTTACTCCTGTGGAGGATTTGTGAAATTATTATTCAGCAGAATGGATGGCAATGGATTCGATAGAGTGTGACCCACACTGGAAAATAGAGATTTTGGAGAAATGTGTATTCGTTGGCGTCAGTGATAAATAAAGCCAGTCTTTTATCAATAACAGAATCCAAAGCACACCCCAGTTGGATCAATTAAGTTAAATCTTGCGGCACTTCACTGTACGAATATTCGCTGAATCTCCATAGAATATTGAGTTTGAAGATAAACGCAAGCGCCAAATATACGTTTTACAGCAATAGAATAAACGCGGTGCACGCAGAGAAAAGTACATGTTTAGCCTCTGGTGTAAGGAAGTGTTAATGCTTCAAAAGTGTGAAGTAACACTGGGATTTTATGGGGAAAGCTATATTTTAGTGCGCCTTTTTCCAGTGGCAGGTACTGTGTACACGCAAGCTTTTTAAGGTAAGTGTTTTTTTATCTCCGAGGTAGGAAGCCTGCGCCAGTAGCAATTCCGCTGTTGCATATGCGTCTGCCAGAGCGTTGTGTTGATTGTTGCTGAGCAGACCATAGCGTTCGCGACATTGCGCCAGGCGTAATCCCCCATGCTTTCCCTGCAACTGCAATCGATGTTGCTCTATGTTTAATGTATCAATATAACTGAATAGAAAAGGGCATTGAAAATGGTGCAGCGCTGCGCGTTGCAAAAATGCGATGTCCAGTGGTGCATGATGGAATACCAGCACTTTATCCTGCATGTGTTTTATCAGAATAAGTAAAACCGAGGCAATGCTTGTGGCGCCTGCAATATTGCTTTCCATTAAGCCGTGAATTTTTGTCGTGTCTCCTGTCCCAGTTTCTGAATGGGTTAAAAAGTATTTGCAGCTGGCATTCACGATTCTCAAATTTTTAATGGTTACCCAGCCTATGCTTAACAATTGATTTTTTGAGGCTTTTAAGCCACTCATCTCACAATCAATTACAAGAAATTCGGTATCGTGTATTCGGTGATGTTGTGCAATTTGCTCGCTGAAATATTGTTGACTCAAGGGGCGGTTGCGAGCCTTTTCGGCAAATCTTTTGCGTTGAATATAGTGAAACATTTGATAAAGCCCCATCGATAGATTCCTGGACATTTACTTAAATATATCCACTACCGAATTTGGCTTTCATACTGGTTTGTGCCTGTTTGACAAAGTTAAAAGCGGACTTTAGTTGCCGGCGTAGCAGGGGGGAAAGGGATGCCGGGTCCAGATAATTAGTGACTTGGCTATGCTGTTTGTGTTGTTTGGCCTGGGATTCTATTCGCAAACCTGCGATGAACTCATGGGCGTCAATTAAACTGGTGGCAAAGTCGCTGGACATGCCATTGGTTTCTTTGAGTTTATTAAGTCTGGCAACGGTGTTCACTTCTTTGATGCTGTTGGCTAACGCATAGTTTCTAGCAATATCCACAATTGGGATTGTGCCTCGTTTTTTTAAGTCCAGAGTATTGATGTGACCACCATCATTTTCCAAAACGAAATTTTTAAAAAATCCCAGTGGCGGTGAATGCTGTAATGCGTTTCCGCTCATCAGGGCGAGAAAGATGGTATTGGTTTGTGCCTGATTCAATACAAAATGCTGTAAGTTTTCCGCTAATGATGTATCGCCTGAAATCAGGCGCATGTCGAAGAATATACTCGCATGCATTATCGCTTTCGGTGATCTTTCTTCTACCCAGGTAGAAAAATACGATTTCCATTGCTCTAAGGGTTGGCGCCACTTGTCATTGCTGGCCATAATGCCGCCATTGCAATAGGGAATTCCACAGCTGTTTAATCCATCACAGACGAAGTGTGACAGCCGTGAAAAATATAGCGCCTCTTCGGCGCTGAGCGGTCTTGCAATAATTAACGCGTTATCCTGGTCTGAACCGATGACTTGTTCCTTTCGTGCTTGCGACCCAAAACCAAGCCAGGCAAAAGCACACGGGGCTGCACCAAAGTTCTTTTCCGCTAGGGCAATAAGTTTTTTGGTAATGCCATCATAAAGTAATGTGATGATTTCACCTATTTCACTGGGTCTTGTATCACGTTCTGCCAGGGTTACCAGCAGGTCGGGAATTTTATCAGAAGTTTTTTTGAGGTCTGCTACAGATTTAGCCGCAATAATCGCTTTGTTCAGTGATAGCGGTTCGACATTGTTGATTCGAAATATGTCGCTGACAGTAATAATGCCGACAATCTCCGCGTCCCGCAGAACCGGCAAATGATGAATGCCCGAGGTCATCATTTTGGTTTGGGCTTCATACAATAGGCTGCTTTCGGCTATGGTGATGGGATCACGTGTCATAACATGTTGTAGACTTTCGTCAACTGACTTTCCTTCAGCTAGAACGCGAGTGCGAAAATCCCGATCCGTGACTATGCCCACTAGCGTTTCATTGTTTTCATGTGCTCTTACCAGAAGCGATGTTACATTGTGATCTCGCATTAATTGAGCGGCTTGCTGAATGGTGGTGTCTGGTTCTACAAAAACGAGCTGGGTGGACATGTGGTCCCGCACATAGCGGTGTAACAAAAAGCTGTGGCCTTCTTCGCTTTCGGTCGCATTTTTTATTGCTCTTTCATTGGAGCGCAATGCAGGTTGCTGTGTTTCGATGGACAGCAGGTGTTCAGACAGCATGGTCTGCAAGTGGTTTTGACAGCGTTGTGCAAATTCGGGGCTTAAGCTCAGCAGGCGGCTGTAGGCGGGGCTGGTCAGTTCATAGTAGAGCGAGTCTTCGAGTGAGCGTATGGCGGGTCGTTCTTCTTCCACCAGTTCGGCACAAATCAGATAGTCTCCAGCGCTTAGTTTATCTTGCAGACTGCCGTCTGGACTTCGCAATTCCAGGCTTCCCGTTTTAACGATAATTAATCCGGTATCGAAGTCTTTTTCATTGCTGAAGATATCGAGATTTGCACCCGCTTTATCAAACGCGACATAGATCGCATTGCTGGCGTCTTCTATTAAACTTAACGGGAGGTGTTTAAAGAGAGGGTGATGAGATAGAAAGTTCTGAATATCTCCTATCTCGCTCACCATAATTTGAACCCGCCCAGTAAGGTTAAATGTGCTTAGTAGTAAAAATACTGATGTTAATTAACAGCAGAGTATCAGTTCTTGATTTACATTAAGTGAATTTAATCCTATTGACGTTATATGTTAGAAAAGTTTTCGCGGGAAAAAATTGTTTCGTAGTTGAAAAAGTCTGTGCCGGTCTCTGCGAAAAATGTGGCGCCTTCCGCTTGGATGGCCACACGCAGCATCAGATCTTTTACGGTGTGTGCATGGTGTGCCTCGCTACTTCCTTCATCATATGCCGCTTTATTTACCTTTGCCCCGGTGTTCTCTGAACTGGTATCCGATGGTGGCAAAGACAAAGTAATCCGCCAGGAATTATTGTCGGCTTCGTTTTTTTGCATTGCAACAGGTGCAGTATCCTGCTGTTCGGGCGACAGGGCAACAAGCACATTTTGCACTGCAATACTGGATTGTGCCGATAACGTCAGTTGATTGTTTTCAATTTTTTCGGCGCGAAAATGAATCTCAATATCACCATTTTTCATGGTGCATAAACCGCTTTCATAACGACAATTGGATTTGGCGGCCAAAGGATAGCTCTGTCCGGATTGGACCGGCTTGGGCGGTGTTGACACAACATGATCCGTAGCGAAGTACGCAACGATGGCTAAAACAGGTGCAATAAACATAGCTAGAATCATATGCTTGTTTTTCAAGAGCTCTAACATGGCAATTCCTAAAATATACACGTCAAAATTTAAAACGGGAAAAGCCCTACGCGTGTGAGCCACACGGTAGGGCCGGGTCAGCAGGGCGAAACCTTAATGGTTTTGTGCTTGTGATGCCCCCGCAGGTACCCGAATATGTTCAACCAGTTCTTTGATTTCTTCCGGGGGTTCCTGTGTTGCCATAGAAACACCGAAAGCGACGGCAAAGTTGACCAGCGCACCCACTGCACCAAACGCATTGGGCTCTATACCGAAGAACCAGTTAGGCTTCATGCTGCCAAGGTAGGATGTGCTTTCTATAAACATGATGCCAGTGTGCTGGAATACGTAAAGCAAGGTGATAGAAATACCTGCCACCATACCTGCAATAGCACCTTCTTTATTCACGCGTTTACTGAAAATACCCATCATTAACACAGGGAAGATGGAAGAGGCCGCCAGACCAAAGGCCAGCGCCACCGTTCCTGCGGCAAAATCAGGTGGATTAAAGCCAAGATATCCCGCTAGCAAAATTGCCCCCGCCATGGATATCCTGCTGGCCATCAGCTCTTGCTTTTCTCCAATTCCCGGGTTGATCATCCCTTTAATTAAATCATGCGAGATGGCGGAGGCAATGGCCAGCAGTAAGCCTGCTGCAGTGGACAGCGCCGCAGCCAACCCTCCGGCAGCCACCAAGGCAATCACCCAGTTCGGCAAGCGCGCGATCTCAGGGTTAGCCAGTACCATGATGTCACGGTCTACTGTGACCATTTCATTGGTGGTTTTGTCGGCTGAATAATTGATAAAACCATCGTTATTTTTATCTTCAAATACGAGAAGGCCAGTGGTTTCCCATTTTTTAAACCAGCTGGGACGTTTTTCATATTCGAGATACTGCCCTGGTTGAGGCTCAATGGTTTGATGCAGGTTCAAACGAGCCATCGCGGCCACTGCTGGAGCGGTGGTATAGAGAATGGTGATGAATACCAATGCCCAGCCTGCAGACGTTCGGGCGTCACTCACTTTTGGCACGGTGAAAAAACGGATGATTACGTGCGGTAATCCCGCTGTGCCTATCATGAGTGAGAGCGTATAAACAAAGGTGTTTAGGGTGCTTAGCCTCGCGCTCGTCGTGTATTCGGCAAAGCCCAGTTCTGTGACCACTTGATCCAGTCGGTCCAGGAGATAGGTATCTGTGCCGCTTAATGTGCTCCCCAAACCAAGTTGGGGAAAGGGGTTTCCTGTGAGATTTAATGAGATAAAGATTGCGGGAATGGTGTAGGCACAAATCAAAACACAGTATTGTGCAATCTGGGTATATGTAATGCCTTTCATTCCACCAACGACGGCGTAAACGAAGACGATACCCATCCCAACCACCAGACCAAATTCATAACTGGTTTCTAAGAAGCGAGAAAAAGCTACGCCGACGCCTTTCATTTGCCCGATTACATATGTTACTGAGGCTACAATTAAGCAGACGACTGCCACAGCGCGCGCCGTGCGGGAATAGTATCGGTCACCGATAAATTCTGGCACGGTGAATTTTCCGTGTTTACGTAAGTACGGAGCCAGTAACATGGCAAGCAATACATAGCCGCCCGTCCAGCCCATTAAAAATACTGATCCGCCATAGCCGAAAAACGCGATTAAACCGGCCATGGAAATAAAAGAAGCCGCTGACATCCAGTCTGCTGCCGTCGCCATACCATTCGCTACAGGATGAACGCCACCGCCAGCGATGTAGAAGTCACTTGTTGAACCGGCTTTAGCCCAGAACGCAATGCCGATATAAAGTGCAAAGGTTGCCCCAACAACCAGGAAGGTAAGTGTTTGTAAATCCATGTGTCTGCCCCTTAATCGTGTAAGTTATGTTTTTGATCGAGCTTTTTCATTAATTTGGCATAGATAAAAATGAGAACGACAAAGCCGTACATGGAACCTTGTTGAGCAAACCAAAAACCCAGTTTGTATCCGCCGATACGGATGCTATTAAGTGCGTCGACAAAAACAATGCCGCAGAGATATGAAATAACGAACCAGATGACAAGAAGAATCGCCATCAATTTTAAATTGGCGCGCCAGTACTCATGGTGATTTTGTGAATTATTATTAGCCATAATACCCTCCGATTATTGTATGGCCAGAGAATAGCAGGAGTGTGGTGAAATTGGTTGTCGACTTTAGTCTAAAGGCGCCAAACCGGAGGCCAGATTTACAGCCCCCTAGACTAAAGTCTTAAGTGCATGATAAAAGAATTCTGGTTAAAAGGTCGCAGTTGAAAAAAACAGGCATTTGGGACCGCGATGACAGGAAGGTGGAACTGTCATATCGTCAACGATAAGATGACATATCCCGGGTTGAGGTTCGCAACCTAAAAAAACTACAAGAATAAATTTGTTTAAAGAGGACTATTTGATTTGTCTCCAACCATTGTGATTCCTACGTTACTCGCTTATCTGGCTTTTTTATTCTGGATTGCGCGTGTTGCAGATAAAAAAAGTTATAGCGCATCCGATTGGACCCGGCATCCTCTTATTTATGCCCTGGCTTTAGGAGTTTATTGTACATCCTGGACGTTTTACGGTTTAGTTGGCACTGCAGCAAAGCAGGGCTGGAAGTTTTTACCTATTTTGCTCGGCCCTGTATTGCTATTTACTTTTGGTTTTAAAATTTTACAGCGCATTGCAACTATTTGCCGTAAAGAAAACATTCATTCCATCGCGGATTTTGTTGCATTTCGCTATGGCAAGCGGCAGTCCGTTGCTGCCATAACCACGCTTATCGTTTTAATCGCTACTGTTCCGTATATTGCACTACAAATAAAAGCGGTGACTGATACGATTTTATATTGTATTGCCAATGCACATGTGCTGGGTGAGAACATGACACTGTTGGTAACAGTGGTGATGATTCTGTTTTCGATGATTTTTGGTTCCAACCGGCTTGAGGTTTCTCGATATCATGCAGGAATTATGACGGCAATTGCGTTTGAATCCTGCATCAAATTACTTGCGCTGGTGGCTATCGCGATTTTTGCACTGGTTTTGTGGGGAACAGAGCCCAGTACACCCGCGGTAGAGTCTGTACATCGCTCCAATGATGTTTTTCGCAGCGCTTCCTTAGACCTTTCTTTTGTTGTGCTGACCTTGGTCTCTGCCGCAACTATATTCTGTTTGCCGCGCATGTTTCATGTTACTTTTGTTGAGTGCCTGAGTCTGCGTCATTTAAAAATTTCCCGCAAAGCCTTCAGTGGTTATTTGATAATTATTGCCACCGCTGTGTTTTGGATCGCCTGGGAAGGTAATAACCTTCTGGCTTCAAGTGATATTGACCCCGATTCCTATGTGCTGGCATTACCGCTGAGTCGAGACAATCTGGCGCTTGGCTTGTTGGCGTTTATTGGCGGGATATCCGCAGCTACTGCAATGATTATTGTGGCTTCGCTCACTTTAAGCCAAATGCTGAGTAATGATGTTATTTTGCCTTTGCTGCTTCGCAAAAAAACACTGCGCTCACCTATGCCGGATTATTCCAAATCCCTCATTTTAACTCGCCGTTGTACTGTGATTGCCGTAATAGTACTGGCCTGGCTTTACCAAAAAAGTTTTGCAGAAAACGTGGCGTTAACGGAAATTGGGGTTATTGCCTTTGCTTTGGTGGTGCAACTTGCACCCGGTATTTTGTTTGGACTGTACTGGAATAAAGGCAATGCGGCAGGGTTGTTTGCTGGTTTAGCTGCAGGCACGTTTTTCTGGTTTATTACTTTAATGCTGCCGCTGTTGGTGAATGCGGGATTATTCCCGCAAAGCCTAATCGCTTATGGCATGTTTGGTATTGAGTGGCTGAAACCTGACGAGTTGTTTGGCTTAACTTATAGTGATAGCTATACGCGGGGAATTTTACTTAGTATAGGTGTGAATGTACTGTCCTATTATTTTGTTTCAACTCGCCGCATCACGCGTTTGTCAGATCGTATTCAGGCGCTGGCGTTTGTTGATCAAGCGCAAAAGAGCAGTACTTTAAATTTACATGATGTGCACATTAACCGCTTAGATCTTAAAACTGCGTTGACTCAGTTCCTGGGCGAATCCTCAACTCTGCGTTTGTTTGAAAGTGCAGAAACTGAATTTCAACAGCAAAGTTCAGCCAAAGATAAGGACAATCATAAACACAAGCCCGATGAAGGTTTTGCCGATGTCATACTTTTGGATTATGCCGAAAAAGCTTTAGCTGGTACGGTGGGTGTTGCTTCAGCCAGGGCAATTTTGAAAAGTTTAAGTGACGGTGGTGCTTTAGGTGTAGAACAGTTTGTTAATATCTTCGAAGAAACCACACGTTCTTTGCAATTTAATCAGGATATGCTTTTCGCTTCTTTTGAAAGCATTTCCTCGGCCATTAGTGTGGTTAATGCGGATTTAAAAATTGTGGCCTGGAACAAGCGCTATGAGCAAATGTTTAATTACCCCAAAGGAATGTTGTGTGTGGGTCGGTCGGCAGCGGACTTAATCCGGTTTAATGCGGAGCGGGGCTTGCTGGGCTCGGGTAATGTGCAGGAGCTGGTGCAAGTTCGGTTAACCCATTTGATGGCTGCAAAACCATACCGGGTTATTCGTAAACAAAATGAACAAATTATTGAAATAAAAGGTGGTCCGCTGCCTAATGGTGGGTACGTCACAACCTATGATGATATTAGTGAATTTATTCATGCTCAGATTGAGCTGGAGAAGGCCAATGAAAATCTGGAGCAGCGCGTTCGCGAACGAACGGAGCAAATAGAGAAGATTAATTTCTCTTTGCGAGAAGAAGTGGATAAGCATGCCCGCACGGAAGAAGAGTTACGTAAAGCCAAGGCATTGGCCGAGAGTGCCAATGCCAGTAAAACACAGTTTCTTGCGATTGCCAGTCACGATATTTTGCAGCCTTTGAATGCCGCAAATTTATACGCGAATGCCTTGCTCGAAAAGCAGGAAATTTCAATGGATCTGAAAGAAAACCTGCACCATTTACGCAGTGCTATTGGTTCAGCGGAGTTAATTATTTCGAATCTGCTGGAGATTTCCCGTCTGGATGCGGGGGCTTTAAAACCACAAGTGAAAAAGTTAAACCTGGAAGAAACCATTGACTCTCTGGCGAATCAATTCCGTGTTCAGACTTCACCGGGTGTTGAATTTCACTGGGTTTCTACGGGCTTATGGACGGAGTCTGATCCCAAATACCTGCGACGAATTTTGCAGAACTTCTTATCCAATGCGGTGAAGTACACAATGCAGGGAAAAATTTTGTTGGGCTGTTTACGCCGGAAAGATGAAATTGAAATTTGTATTTATGATACGGGTCCAGGGATTTCAGAAGCGCATAAAATCCGAATTTTTGATGACTTCTATCGTATTGCCAGTAAGGTGGAAGGGGCAGGTCTCGGTCTGGGGATTGCTTTGCGCTTTGCTCGTTTACTCGATCATGAAATCTACGCGTCTTCCAATTTGGGAAAGGGGAGTAAGTTTGCTATCCGGGTGCCGATGGTGTCTGCAGGGCAGCGTGAGTTGAAGGAGTCTGATGTCACGGAGCTTCAATCTGAGCTGGCTGGTCTGGACATTTTTTATGTTGATGATGCGGAAAAAAATCTGCATGCACTCGGAATGCTGGTCAAAAACTGGGGATGTAATTTTTATAGTGCTGACAGTGTGGAAAGCGCGCAAGAATATATGCAGTTTCATGCCAAGCCTCACGTGGTTTTAATTGATTACCAGTTGGGCCATGAGATTGATGGTATTCATTTAGGGGAGATCATGCGCGAATTTTGGGGCGGCGTGCCGGTTTGCCTTGTGTCTGCCGCGCAGGAAGAGGATTTATCCAAAAAAGCGGCGGCCAGTGGCTTCGACTTTATGCGCAAACCTATTCGCCCTAATAAACTCAGGGCGTTATTAGAAAGTTACCGTTTAAAAGTGAAAAATGAAACCTAAGTCGTTTGGTTTGGCAGTAGCAAATAGCAAGTGTTAATTACCAAGTACTAACTACCAACTACCAACTACCAACTACCAAGTACCAAGTACCAAGTACCAAGTACCAAGTACCAAGTACCAAGTACCAACTACCTAGTGCCAGGTAAGAATTTCACAATTCTGATTGATGCTTAAGCGTCTGCGTCATTTAAGGACATCTTGCTTAGCATGATGACGGCCTGAGTACGATTGGTGATACCGAGCTTTCTAAAAATGGCAGATATATGCGCTTTTATCGTCGCTTCTGCCACGCCCATTTCGAAGCCGATTTGTTTATTTAGCCATCCTTCGCGCAGGTAACATAACACCCGGTATTGTTGCGGTGTGAGTGTTGCGATTTTTGCCGCGAGGTCTTTTTCTTCCTGACTTACAGGACTTAAACGCTCATGAAACTCTTTGGTAATCCACCGGTTTCCATTCAACATGGTGGAAAGGGCTTCATGAATAGTTTGAGGCGAGCAGGATTTTGGGATATAGCCGCAGGCGCCGTGCCCCATAGCTCGATTGACGGTGTCCTGATTTTCCATTGCGGAGATCACTGCAACGGGAATGCTGGGAAACTTTTCCCGGATGAGGATTAAGCCAAACAAATCCTGACTGCCGGGCATGTGCAGGTCGAGCAGGAGCAGATCCAGGTCATCGTTATGTTCCAGTTCATGAATGGTGGAGTCCAAGTCGCCGGATTGCGAGATGGTGGAATCAGGGTAGTGCTGTTTTATTACTTCTAAAATCGCATTGCGAAACAATGGATGATCATCAGCTATATGAAAGTGATGCATATTCGCTACCTTGTTAATGCGTCGATGCCAGGTTATTGATTGCAGAATCTATATTAGTAAAGTTTGTGTTAATGTAAAATTCTTTCCCGTACTTTATTTTGCTATGCGGCAATGTGCGGGTCAATGTTTTACCGTGTTTAACCTGCTTTTACTCGATTCTCCTGCTGCAATATATTGCCATAGGCATTCTTTGTGACCGCTGCACGTAAAAGAGTCGTTGCGTCACGGCCATGGCGAATATATGGCATAACTTAGTCTATATTTTTTCTCATTTGTTTAATTGATTTATTTTGTCGACAACTGGTTGGCAAATTTGCTGCCATTTCTGATACTGAAGCGAAAATACATGCTTCAATTGGCAGCGGGTACTCATTTAATCAGCGAATTCCGAATTTCATTCAGGCGAACGGCGTAGACGCAAGGAACAGGGCGCGGAATAGACGCACAGGCGCTTGTGTAAATTTGTGTCCAAACATCCTCGCTTATTCGTGTCATTCGTCTTTTTAATCGTTACATGTGCCAAAGATGTTTATGCAATTTAATTGGTGCCAATAAGGTGTTTGTTAAACCATTGAGTTTAATTGATGGTTTGATTTAGGCGCAGCGTTCATGAGTGAATGCAGTGGTGGTGAGCTAAAGTATATACACGCATTCTCTTCTCAATACCCCGCTTGACCCCGCTTGCGTTATAGCGATTTTTCTGCAATTTTTAACTTGAATATGGATAAACGCAATTAGACCATCGTCTATTTTAAAGGGCTTACCACTTTAGTCGTATATAGACTAAGATCTAATACCCAAACCCTCTCAAAAACGCAACGCTATAGATCACGCTTGGAAGTAAAAAACAAATAATGCGCTGTCAACCAAGAAGAGGAGAGTTTTAAATGACTTGCACAATAATTTCAAAAATGAGAAAACGCCTCGTTAACTCCAATATTAAATCTACTTTACGGCTTGCCGGGGGAATGAGTGTGGCGTGTGCTTCTGCCGTTTTATCGTCACATGTTCATGCGTTTACCGTGGGAACAATTGAAAATACCACATTCAAAATTGGCGGTTATATTAAGCTGGATGCAATGTTCAGCCAATATAGTGATGGGACATTAGATGCCAGAAACCTGGGGCGAGACTTTTACGTTCCCGCGCTGACCCCCGTTGGTGGTGAAGATGAAAATATGCAATTTGATATGCATGCCCGGCAGACACGATTCAACTTTGGATCGGAAAGCACGATTGACGGGCACACCTTGAAAACTTTTATTGAAATGGATTTTATGGCCACACCTAACGGTGATGAGCGAATCTCCAATTCTTACAGCCCTCGGATAAGACACGCATTTCTGACCTATGACAACTGGCTGTTCGGCCAAACCTGGTCCACCTTCCAAAACGTGGGCTCCCTGCCTGAGACGATAGATTTTATTGGTAATACAGATTTTGGAATTTTTGTGCGGCAAGCACAAATTCGTTATACCAATGGCCCCTGGCAGTTCGCCATTGAAAACCCGGAGAGTACTATTACGCCATTCGGAGGCGGTGGGCGGATTGTCTCGGATGATAACAGCATGCCGGATTTTGTCGGCCGTTATAATTTGAGTGCAAATGGGTTGTCATTGACTATTGCCGCCCTCGCGCGCGAACTGGCTTATAGTGAAGGCGCAGATTATGATGAATCGACTTCTTCATTTGGTTTATCCGTCACAGGGAAATGGATGCTGGGTAAAAATGATATTCGGTTTGGTGTGAACAGCGGTAGCGGTATGGGACGTTACATTGGTTTGAACGTATCAAATGGTGCCGTGATGAATGCCGAGGGAGAGCTGGAGGCTATAGATTCTACCGCCTATTACGTGGCTTATCGCCATCTTTGGAGTGAGAAATCGCGATCCAATATCAGTTATTCCATTATTGATATCGACAACGATACAGATTTAACGGGAGTAGGAGCAACGGATACTTCAGCCAGCCTGCGTGTTAACTTCATTTATAGCCCGATTTCCAATTTGGATCTTGGTGTGGAGCTCGCACGTGCAGATCGGGAGCTGGAATCTGGTGTGGACGGGAGTATGACCCGCTTCCAGTTTGCTGCTAAGTTAGCTTTTTAACCGCCTCGCCTCATAGTAGGTTCTTCCGCTAGATAAAGTTATCCGCTCGCACCGCACTTTATCTAGCGTTTTTTCTTTGTATTCCATCTTTCGCCAAGCTTTTAGTAATAGCTGTGCTTTTGCCAGTTTTGCTAAGCAGTTGGGCTGATATCTTATTTTGCTATTTTCGTAAACTCTCCATAAAATCCCATTTTTAGCCGACACATCTCGTGAAGTTCTCCTTGATGGCCATTTGATCTTGGGGAGATTGATGCTGTACATTTTTTCGGCGCGTGATACGTGGACGTTCTGTATCTTTAAGTGCAGTGTTTTTAAGTGTAGTGTTTTTGAGTACAGTGTTTTTAAGTACAGTGCCTTCACGTACAGTGTCTTTGCTTAAGATGTCTTTAGGTAAGTTGTCTTTACTTACGGTGTCTTTACTTACGATGTCTTTACTTAAGGTATCTCGATATAAAACATTTACGATGTAAATTACATTCAGGCCAGGTGAAGCTGGCGTTAAGGCTTCTTTAAGTCTCATGTAATTTTGCAACCCGCAATGAAAAGGGCAATATTTTATGAGTGCAGTCACTTCAGCAGGTATTGGTAAGAAACTTGTAATGGCTTTGAGTTTGCTGATGGCCATTGTCTTCGCAATTTTCGCGTATTTACAAGTGAACGACGCAACGCAATACGGTAATCATGATGCCTGGTTATGGATTTTGATGTACGGTGCTATGGCTGTCTTTAGTGGCTGCATGGCATTTCAGAAAATGAAGAAAGGGATCTTGCTGTCATGGATGGGTTTCTGCTGGGGCTGTCTGTTGTTTAAAATTCAGGACGAACATGGAAATATTCAACTGGACTGGTTGAGAATGGATGCGTATTGGGCGCCCGAAAGTCAGCAGATGGTTCAACAGGTTAACGAGTCTGGAGGCCTGTTTATTTTGGCAAGTTATGCCACGGTCTCAATATTTATGGATTTGTATCTGAAGAAAACTTCCTTGCATTAACACCATTAATAAACCTTGCGGGTATAAATAGAGACAGCCTGGACAATAGCGTAATGTTTTAAATGTGGGAATTTTTAACTTTCCTGGCTTCTGAGGTTTAAATTACCTGCGTTACATAATCAAACCATTCTCATCCCAACAATACATATTTTTCAAATCGTTTATCCATTCCTGGCGGACACATTTAGGGGGGTAGTCGACTGGGATTTGCGTATTCCCACCTCTCTTTCAATAACTCTGCAATCACTCTGCAATCACTCTGCAATCACTCTGGCGCGACATGGCTGATGTATCAGCCATGCACCGCAATGACTTAAATTCGACAAGGCGGTAACGTCGTAAAGCGAATTTTATATTGAGTTAAATTTTTCTCTAAATTAATTAATATACTGCAGTGCGGTATTTGTCGGTTTCAAATAAAAACGAATTTTTGAAGGCGTCACATACATATTGATTGAGAGTTGTTCATGGTTGTTACTTGTTAACACGAACATGGTAGGGAATAAGTGTTTTAGCATAAGTTTAATGATTTTAGTCACACAAAATGTTGAATATATCGATTTGTGTCGTTAGAATACGTTACTCAAGGTAACACACGGGTGGTTGTGGTTTGAGTATAATTGTAATAATTGCATTTATGCCGCCTAATATTTCCCGACAGCATACCTTTCTCATTAGTAACAGTTATTTTATTTATCGGGCTGAATATAGCTCTAAACAATTACGTTTTTGCGATGCAAAATAACTGTGGTGAGAATTAGTAAATACCAAGAAACGACAAGTTCAAAAACTGCTAAAGCCCTCAAAGGTCACTAAGGAAGATATTCATGATCAACATGATGAAAGTAATATTTATATCGACGCTAAGCTTCGCTGGTTCGATGTATGCGTCAGCCAGCAATCTGCTGACGAATGGCGATTTTTCAAATGGACTTCAGCACTGGACGTCTAATCGTGAGTCGAGCGTGAATGCAGATTATCAGTATCAATCCGATGTAGTCGTACCTGGCCAGGTATGGGAGTCCAATCTAAGTTATCCTGTCATGCTGGAAATCGGTGTTGAGTATAAACTTACGTTTAAAGCAAAAAGCTCTGTACCGCGTGAAATTGTAGCGGGGTGGGGCATGAACAATGCTCCTTGGTCGGCAGACGTGATGGGATTCGCCTTGAATTCCGAATGGCAAACGTTTGAATTTATTGGGTTTGTTTCATATGTGGATGCTGCTGCATCCAGAATAATTTTTGATTACGGGCATCAAGCGGGTACTGTGTATATCGATGATGTGGTGCTTGAGCCAGTTGAGGGTTTTGCTGATACCAATTTAATTTCTAATGGTGACTTCAGTAACGGGTTAGGCTCTTGGAGCACAAACCAATTTCCTGTCATCGATGAAGAAGGGGCATTTGTTTCCGACGTTACTTGGACCGGTAACCCCTGGGATTGGAGTGTTAGCCAGCCTGTCTCCCTAAAAGGAAATACTCGGTATCGCTTGAGTTTTAAAGCGAAAGCCTCCGAAATCAGAGATCTCCGTGTTGGCTGGGGAAAAAACGGCGGGGATTGGGCAGCGGATATGCGCCCTGTATTGTTGGGGGCAGAATGGCGCACGTATACAGTAGAGGGTGAGGCGAGTTTTGGTGAGTATGTGAATTCTCGTATTATCTTTGATTATGGGCATCAGTTTGGCGCTGTGTATATTGATGATGTGGTGTTCGAAGAGTTGGCTCCGGAAACATTGTTTGTCACCGAAGATGCGGCATATACCTTGGGGCAGCATATTAATGAGTTGGGCGAAGATGTGCTTACGGAGGTGTTTTACGATGTGGGCGCTGGGTATTTAACCCCAAAAAGTTTTGCGCCTCATGGAGCCGGTTGGATAATTGACAACCCTCAAGCTTCCACCGTAGATGGCGATATATTAAGAAGCACCGTTGTATTTAAGGGGTTATATGTTGAGGATTGCTTTACAGGGCAGTGGATCAATGTTTTGAATACCGAGTATGCTTATAACATTGACCCGCTTGTTGTTATTCCTTCTCTGAACCTTTACACCTTGAATCACTACTATGTGAAAACAGTTGCGGTTAAGGAGGCGCCTCTTACTTATTTGAACGAGCGCTTCCTTTGTGATCAACCCAATGATGAGGCTGAATACGATGTTGTAGCTTTGCCGGGTGTTGATGAGGATCATGATGGCGTAAATGATGATCAGATTATCCTGATTGAAGGCTCTGCGAAATTTGCTTACGTTGTTGAGCACCGATAAACTCTGAATACGTTGAATAAAAAGGCTGTTATACAGCCTTTTTTGTGTTTTTATGGAAATTAGCTCTCTCTCTATTCCGTGCGCCCTCTAATCGGCGCACTCTCTATTTAGCGCGCGCTTAATCAGCACACTTTTAATGTGCCTTCTTTAATGCAATTTTTTGTGTAATCTTCAGAAGTTAACTGTCATTTATTTGAATTTCTCTTTTCCCTCTACCGTCAACTGTGCTTCCAGTTTCACTGACCCTGTCAATGATTTGCTATGCTTTTACCTTTTTACGAATATGTGCGAAGCTTTTTGGCTTGAGGCTGCTTGAATTTGCGGATTGGCGACAGGCGCTGGAGTAACATGTGCGCACGTTGTGACATGTCTTGATAGGTATGGTTTTGGATGTTGTTATGAAATCTTCGTTTCCACCTGTTATTAATCCCTCGGCCCGAGTATTGGTGCTGGGGTCTTTGCCCGGTGATGCATCGCTCGCTGTGCAGCAATATTATGCGTTTAAGCAGAATGCTTTTTGGAGGATTATGGCGGAATTGTTTGGGATTGATTCGCAGCAGCCATATCCTCATAGATTAGCGGCTCTGCAAAAAAAACGATTGGCGTTGTGGGATGTTGTTGCGAGAGGGGAGCGCGAAGGCAGCCTGGATATCGCCATTCAGCACCAATCATTAGTGGCCAATGATTTTACCGAGTTACTAGCGAATTACGCCAATATCAACGCAATTTGTTTAAACGGGAAATCGGTTGAAGCACTTTTTAAGCGGCATGTGTTAAAAAAGCAAAAACTGCCTTTTAATGTTGATATTCATGTGTTGCCCTCTACCAGCCCGGCCAATGCGCGTATGAGCTTTGATGAAAAGCTGGAACGTTGGTCCTTGTTAAAAAAACTAGTGCAGTGATATGACTTTGATTAAAAAGATATTGACTTGGTTGTTTTGTGAAAAGCCACCGGATTTACCTGCGTGGCAACCACTTTGGTCGGATTTTTTACAGAAAAAAGTTGCGTTTTATCGCGCTTTAAATGCTGCAGATCGCGATATTTTTCATCGTCGTGTGTTGCTGTTTTTGTATGCGACGGCAGTGGAGTCCAGTGATGGCGACGTGACGGACAATGATCGTCTATTGGTGGCGGCGAGCGCAATTATTCCCGTCTGGGGTTTCCCTAATTGGCATTATTTGAATTTGCAGTCGGTTTATTTATTGCCGCAAGCGTTTAATTCAGAGCTGGAATTTGGAAAGCCAGATTCCTGTATTACTGGAATGGTAGGCACGGGGCAACTCTCTGGCAAGTTGGTGTTAAGTAAGCCTCATTTATATTATGGATTTGAAAACAGCAGGGATAAGCAGAACGTAGGTATTCACGAATTTGTACATTTGATAGATATGGCGGATGGCGAGTGCGATGGCTTTCCTGAGCGCTTGAAGGATTATGCCTTTTCAATCCCCTGGTTTGAGTTGGTTCGCTCCAAGATTGACGCGATTGATATTGGTCAGAGCAACATCAATGACTACGCCGCCACCAATCGACAGGAGTTTTTTGCTGTGGCTTCTGAATATTTTTTTGAGCGGCCCGAAATGCTGGAGGCGAAACACCCCAGGTTGTATCAGAGTTTGTGTGAGTTTTATCGGCAAGATGCGGAGTCTATTAAAAAAGGTTTGTCACGCGTACAGCTTGATCCTTGTGTGTGTGGGAGCGGAAAGCCTCTCAATCAGTGTTGTGATGTGCCAGTGAGCGGCCTGGTTAAATAGTGTGCTCCGTTTTCGTTTTGCTTGGCTTTGCTTGAATGACCATCCGCATCAGGCTAAGCTGCGTCAAAAAATGATCAAGTGATTATCGAAAATAGCGTAATTTATAGGCGGACGTTAAAGATTCTTGAGGTGGCTTAGAGAATGACCGTTAGTATATAAATTCATATTTTGGGGTTCTGTGTTAACTGAGCATTTTGAACCCGCTAATTAAATAATTTTAAAAACCGCTAAAAAGTGTCGTTGCTGGGAGTCTCAACATAATGACGAATAAGAATTTAGATACAGCATTTTTTGGCAACCCTGCCGGGTTGCAAACTTTATTTTTTACCGAAATGTGGGAGCGCATGAGTTACTACGGCATGCGAGCCATGCTTGTGCTGTTTATGACGGCTACTGTGCAGGAAGGTGGTTTGGGGATTACCGTCGCATCTGCAACTGCCATTTATGGTCTTTATACCGGTGCGGTATATTTTATGGGGTTGCCCGGTGGCTGGATGGCTGACCGTTTACTGGGGGGGCAGAGAGCTGTTTGGTACGGCGGCATTATTATTATGTGTGGCCACATTGTTTTGGCTATTCCTGATGAAAGCACGTTTTTTATCGGTCTGATTCTCGTGGTTTTGGGGACCGGTTTGTTGAAGCCCAATATTGGCGCTTTAGTTGGATCGCTGTATTCGTCTGATGATCAGCGACGTGACAGTGGGTATACGATCTATTATTTGGGTATTAACCTCGGGTCAATAATCGGTAATTTTGTATGCGGTTATCTTCGAATCAATGTTGGATGGCATTGGGCGTTTGGTGCAGCCGCTGTAGGTATGGCAATTGGTTTGATCCAATATAGACGTACCCTATATAAAATGGGAGGTGCTGGTGCTGAGCCAACAATTAAGCTTTCTCCTAAAGCAACAAAAACAGCATGGACTGCGATTGTTGCGGTGTTGTTTGTTGTTGGTGTTGTCACGACGTTGATGTTAACCGGGTCTCTGGTATTGTCGCCACAAGCGATTGCGCAGCATGTAGCGACCATATTTGCAGCTGTTTTTCTGCTCTACTACGCGGGCATTTTTTTTCTGGGAGGGCTTGATGGCAATGAAAAGCGTCGTCTTGGTGCTCTGTTTCTGGTGTGTCTAGCTTCCATCTTTTTCTGGTGTGGATTTGAGCAAGCGGGCTCGTCGTTAAATTTGTTTGGGCAGGATTATACTGATCGAATTGTGGGGACTTTTGAGATTCCGCCTGAGTGGTTACAGTCTGCCAACTCTATTTTTATTGTCATTCTTTCACCATTTTTCGCATATTTTTGGATGATGTTGGGTAAAAAAATGATTACCCCGTCTTATGGTTTCAAATCTGCGGTAGGCCTGATCATTATGGCCACAGGGTTTTTGGTGATGTTTTTTGCCGCTCAACTTGCTGCGAGTGGATTAAAAGTTGCTCCTTACTGGCTGGTCGCAACTTATTTTTTGCATACTGTTGGTGAGTTGTGCTTGAGTCCTGTGGCTTTAAGTGCAGTGAGCAAACTGTCGCCGAAGCGATATTCCGGGCAAATGATGGGGGTATTTGTTTTAACCTATTCCATTGGAAGTGTGGTTGCAGGTATTTTGGCGGGTAATTTTGATCCAAATAATGTGGAAGAGATGCCAGGGCTTTATTTGGAAATCGCGTTGTTTACGATGTTTATCGGCGGCGCAATTTTGGTGTTTGTTGCTAAAACTCGTTTTTGGGAGCGGTTGCCCGGCACTCGTGATGAGGAGCCGAAAGAGCATCTTCATGAAGGAGCAGTAAAAGTCACAAATTAAGTGTGAGTTGCCAACGGTTTCGGCGTTTTATTGGCGCCGAAGTCGCTGGCGAAATTTTTTTAATTTATCTATTTTCATTTATAAATTGCTACTGGCAGTTTTGTTTTCTTTTTTAGAGTGTTGCGGTGGGTTTAGTGCTTGTATTTTAGTGTGCTAAATTCGGACCCTGTGAGCGAAGCAACCCTTTAAACCCATCCAATAATTTAACTTCAAGTCGGTGGAGAATTCCTGTGACTGATCGAAATAAAAATTTTACCAGTACCCTGGCACTAACCTGTATCTGTCTATTTGGCCTGGCTTCCTGCAAGGATGATCGGGCCGATACTGCCCCCAGTAAAGATGTTTCTCAAAAAGCTGTGGCAACGGAAAGCTCGGCGGTTACAGCAGAAATGGCAAAAGCATTTTTAGTGAATGCGGAAAAAGAAATTACAGAAGCGTCGGAGTACCTTGGCCGCGCTTCATGGCTGGCAAGTAACTTCATCAATTACGACAGCCAGTACCTGGAAACGAAAGCCAGTAAAGAGTTTACCTTGCTGTCAGTAAGATTGGCGAAAGAAGCCGCGAAGTATGACGCTTTGACTCTGGATGCAGAGACGCGCAGAAAGCTGGACAAGCTCAAACTTGAAATCGTATTACCCGCGCCTGAAGATCCTGAGCAAGCTGGGAAGCTGGCCGAAATTGGATCTAAAATGCAGGCGATGTATGGCAAAGGTAAATATTGTAACGACGATAAGTGCTATGACCTGCAGGACATGGGTAAAATTTTCACCAATAGCCATGATGCGGCGCTATTGAAAGAGTTGTGGGCTGGTTGGCGAACGGTCTCTCCGCCAATGCGAGAGCTCTATCAGCAGCAAGTGGACATTGCCAACGCCGGTGCTCAGGCGCTTGGTTATGACAACTTAAGTGTGCTTTGGCGCGCAAAGTATGACATGGCTCCAGATGCATTTGCCGCCGACATGGATCGCCAGTGGGAGCGGGTTAAACCGCTGTATGAGGCCTTGCATTGCCATGTGAGAGCCAAATTAAATGAGCACTATGGCGATGATATTGTACCAAAGACTGGCAAAATACCTGCGCATTTATTGGGTAATATGTGGGCGCAGACCTGGAGCAATACTTATGATTTGGTTAAGCCTGAAGATGCCAAAGCCAGCTATGACTTAACTCAGCTCATTGAAAAGTCGGGTATGTCTGAAATTGATATGATCAAAACGGGTGAAGCATTCTTTTCTTCGCTAGGCTTTGCCCCTTTGCCTGAAACTTTTTGGGAGCGCTCGCTATTTGTGAAGCCTGCCGATAGGGATGTGGTGTGTCATGCAAGCGCGTGGGATATTGATAATGTAGATGATCTTCGGATCAAAATGTGTATCAATAAAAATGCTGAAGATTTTCAGACGATCCACCACGAGTTGGGGCACAATTATTATCAGCGTGCATATAATCAGCAAAGCATCCTGTTTCGTGGTAGCGCCAATGACGGATTTCATGAGGCCGTGGGTGACACAATCTCACTATCTATCACGCCAAGCTATCTGGTAGAGATTGGTTTGCTGGATAAAGAACCGCCAGAAGATGAAGATCTTCCAAGCCTGTTAAAGCTGGCGCTTGATAAAATTGCGTTTTTGCCTTTTGGTCTTTTAGTCGATAAATGGCGCTGGCAGGTCTTTAGCGGTGAGCTGGCTCCAGAAGATTACAACAAAGGCTGGTGGGAGCTGCGCGAAAAATACCAGGGTATCGTGGCGCCAGTAGACCGTTCAGAAGCAGATTTTGATCCGGGAGCTAAATACCATATCCCGGGGAACACTCCTTATTCCCGTTATTTCCTGGCCTTTATCCAGCAGTTCCAGTTCCACAAAGCACTTTGTGATGCCGCTGGTTACGAGGGGTCTTTGCCTCGCTGTTCAATTTATGCCAATCAAAAAGCGGGGGAAAAACTAATCGCCATGTTGGAAATGGGTTCCAGTAAACCATGGCCCGATGCTATGGAAGCAATTACCGGTCAGCGGGAACTCGATGCAAGCGCTATTGTTGATTACTTTGCACCCCTTAAAACATGGTTGGATGAGCAAAATAAAGACCGTCAGTGTGGCTGGTAATACTTGAGTATTGCAGTTTGGCTTCAGTCTCTTTCGGCGGCTGAAGCCATTGCATTGTTATGTGATTAAAAAAGCGACGTGTTTATGAGGGTAAATGGATGTAGGCAGGTTGTTTTAAGAAAAGAGCGTTTTGGCTCAACTTAAATAGCTTTTCAAACCATTTAGCATCATTTGTACCGAAATCATGACCAGCACCATTCCCATCAGCCTTTCAATAGCTGTTAATCCTCTGTCCCCTAGAATTTTTAGTAGCTTGGTAGACAGCAGCAGTATCACACTGGATAAAGTCCACGCGGCCAGCAAAGCCAACACCCACTGAAAGATATTCTCACCTGTACTAGCAAGCAGCATTAAAATAGCCATGGTGGAAGGGCCTGCAACACAGGGGATAGCAAGAGGAACAATGAATGGCTCGCCGGCGTGATTCCCGCCCATAATTCCTCCTTTTTGGGGGAAAATCATTTTTACTGCGATAAGGAAAAGAACAATGGCGCCTGCTATTCCTATCGCAGGTTGACTTAATCCTAAAAACGTTAACAATTGCTTACCAGCAAATAAGAAAACGAGAAGTACTCCAAGGGCAATGAGTAACTCCCGAATAATTATTTGCCGGTGGCGATCCCCCGGAATTTCTTTCAGTGTGGAAAGAAAGATGGGGATGTTGCCGAGTGGATCCATTACAAAAAACAGTGTTGTAAAGGCAGTTAACATTGTGAAAGTTTCCACTAAGAGCTCCTGGTATTTTGTATTACGGAAAAGGAAATAAAAAATGGGCAAATTATTTCCGTTTATACATGGATGATAAAGAAATGCTAGTTCAGAACGATCAAAACTGTATCACTCGAAAATAAATTACAAAAGTATGTCGTGTAGCTTTAAGTTTTTTGAGGAGTGCTGTGAACTGTTCGTTGTTATATCTAACGATCATTGCTTGTTGCATTCAGGGCAGCGACGGTTTTGATGTTGACCTTATACATTCGCTAACTAAAGGCGTTATAGATAACATTTTACATTTTTAATGTATAAAAGCTTGGGGAAATTCTATGAAAAAGAAAATACTCGCATCTGCGATTCAAAGTGTGATAGGCGTTGCAGCTCCATTATTGGTTTCCAGCAACATTGCTTACGCTCAGGACAATCAGCAGGCAATTGAAGAGGTTACTGTTACTGGCTCTCGTATTGTTCGAAGCTCAAATTTGGATTCCGCTTCGCAGATGGTTTCACTGGATCGTGTTCAAATAGAAAATTTGAGCGTTCAGAGTGTTGCTGATGTGTTGCGCTCTTCACCCTTGAATACATTGGGTTCATTTAATGAAAGATCAGGTAGCTCAGCTCAGTCAAATGCGCATATAGATCTTCGTGGGCTTGGAGACTCAAGAACATTAGTGTTGCTAAATGGCCGCAGAATGACCGGCTCGCCAAACGCAGGTGCAAGCTCTATAAACATAAATATGATCCCGATGGCTGCAATAGAGCGTGCTGATATCATGGCTGACGGTGGGTCAGCTGTGTATGGTTCAGATGCCGTAGCAGGTGTGGTTAATATGATGATGCGGGATTCTTTTGACGGAGTTCAATTTAACGTTAGTTATGGGGACCGCTCGGAAGATGATGGTGTGGAAGAGGGATTTAATATTATAGCTGGAGGTGAAGGAGAGCGAGGTAGTTTGTTTGTAGCAGCAGAATATAGTCGACGAGATCCTATATTTGATTCTGACCGTGATTACACTGCTCCAAGTGTAACAGACGCTAATGGCAATGGTTATATTGATGCTTATAGTGGAGAGACTAATGGTTATTCATATTATGGGCGTTCTATTGCATTGTTTGATCCTAACACAAAGTTTGATCAGGTATTGGCTGCAACGAGCTGTCCTGAAGCTGGAGGCGTGTGGCTTGGTGAGGTAAATGCGGACCTTGATTGGGGTGGGGAGTCTGGTACAGACACATACTGTATGTATGGGTATGCGAATGCTGCTGCTAATAAGGCTGGCTTAGATCGAAAAAGCGTATATGTGAGCGGCAAGTACGACTTATCCGACAGGATTGAATTTTACAGTACTGCTTTAGTGTCTCAAGTCAAGTCTTTTGGACGATATGCGCCTCCTGCTGCCAATTGGGATAATATGCCTGCGGATTATTCGGATGTGCCTTTCGATATCGATGCGCTTTTGGCTGATGGTTCCATTACAGAAGATTATGAGCTCACCGGGTTATATCGTTGGACCAATATCGGGACTCGTGACAACGAGGTCACAGATATTCAAATGGATTTTGTGGGAGGACTGCGTGGCGATATATCGGAAGATATTAAGTACGATGTTTATGTTCAAAGTAGTCGTTATGACTCGAAAGAGTTTGGTTACTATTACTTGTCTATTCCTGGGATTGATTATGTCTTAAGTCAAGGCATTGACCCCTTTTCTCCCGAAGGTGCTGGCGCCATGAGCGCAACAACAACACAAGATAATTATACTGCAATGACTAAGGTCTACGCTCAGCTTCAATTTAATATTGGAGACTTATTCGGTGCTGGAGACTCTTATCTTCTTGTTGGCGCCGAACAATTCGATACTCGCTATCAAAACAAGTATGACAGAGCATCGGAGAGTGGGTTTGTTGGTGGAAGTGCGGGAAATTCATCATCTGGCAACCGAGACGTTACTGCTGTTTTTGCTGAAGCTGCAATACCTGTAATGTCTAATATGGAAGTGAATGCCGCTGTCCGTTATGACGATTATAGTGATTTTGGTTCCAAGGTGTCGCCTTCTCTGAGTGTTAGTTATGAGGTGATAGAAAGTGTAACACTTCGCTCTCGTTGGAGTCAGGGGTTCCGAGCGCCGAGTTTGGATCAGTTGTATGGACCAGAGCAATTTTCTGCTGACTTCGTGAAGGATTATGTTCGATGTGAAGCATCAGATATTTCACCCGCTGATTGTCCTACAACGCAGGCTGACACTTATTATGCATCAAATGAAGATTTGGATGCAGAATCTTCAGAAACCTTTAGCTTAGGGTTTAATTGGGAGTTTACGCCTGGCTGGAGTGTAGATGCTGGTTTTTGGAGTGTTAAAGTTAGTGATGTTGTGCGACAGTGGACTATACAGGATCTTGTGTATGCTGAAGTTGCCGGGGTTGATTTCGATACTATTCCAGGTTTGAGCGTGGACCGTTTAACGGCAGGGGGTAGGATAGATGAAGCTTTCTCCACATATGATAATTCGGGAGAGTTAAATGCTGAAGGCCTGGATATTAAGTTGTCCGGTTTGGTTAGCTCTGGTGTGGGAACATTTACTTTTGATGCCTTTGTGGCGGAGCAGCTGTCATATGAGGAAAAGATTTATCCAACCGGGTTTATCCAAGATGTTACTGGGTTTTATTTGAATCCAACCACTAGAGGGCAGTTTGCCTTGGGTTGGAGTTTGGGAAGTCACTCTGTCGGGTGGGTAATTGATTATATTGGCCCACATGCAGGAGGTAATGAGGTTTCTGTAAATGGTGACCAGATAACTTATTCTCATTCTAATGACGAGTTGGATGCATGGACAACAATGACTGCTCATTATTCTTTTGATGCGGGTGATATAGGTATTATAAAAGTGGGGGCAAGGAACCTTACGAATGAAGATCCTGTGTTGTCTTCAAATGGTACATTTGAGTCTGACACCTATGATTTGTATGACAATACCGGTCGCGTTTTGTTTGTTGATTACACCGTTAAATTTTAAGAGTAAATAGCAACTTTACTAAAGAGCGTTGCGTATATCGTAACGCTCTTTTTTTATCTATGTTTATGGTGATGCGTGATGGATCATTGGGGTAAGTTTTGGAAGCAGCGGCATTTAACTACCTTCGGTGCACATTTCTCTGGAAACTATAGAGGAGATATTGCGGATTATTGGATGTCTCAGTTTTCAGAATTGAAACCGTTTTTCAGGTTGTTCGATGTTGCAACTGGGAATGGTGCAATTGCTTTACTGGCTGAAAAATATAGTGTAGAGCATGGTATGAACTTTTCGATTTCAGCATGCGATTCTGCTGAAATAGTCGTCCCTAAAAATAGCAGTGTTAAATTTTATTCAGGATTAAAATTTGAGGAAGTGAGTTTGGGTGAAGCATCGATTGATTTCGCTTCTTCAAATTTTGGGCTTGAATATATGGATTATTTGAAATCGCTCGAAAAAGTATATTCAATATTACGTTCTGGCGGGAGGTTTAGTGCTTTGTTGCATTCTGACACTTCTGTGGTTATGCACAAGTGTAAAATAGAATATGATCTATATGTCCATGTGTTTGAGCGATTAAAGTTATTTGAATCGTTAGAGTTGTTTTTTAAGAGCCGTAATGACAAAAAAAATGTCGATGGTTTAAAGTCCAAAATAAATACAGATATAAACAGTTTTATTTCTGAGAACCCTGGGGAAGAGTTGCCAAAAGAAATAGCGGGTGCTATAGCGCAAATTTTTCGAGGCTTAGCTGCTGGGCGTTCCAATGAATGGGTTTTTTATAGCTTGGCTTTATTGGAGTCTGAATTTTATTCCGCTTCTTTAAGGGTGGCAGATATGGTTGGGGCTGCATTATCATTCGATCAAATTAATGCACTGTGCGGCACTATGCGGGAAGTAGGCTTTATTGATATAAGTCTAGATAAATTCATGGGGAGCGATGGTGGGCATGAGTATGGTTGGAGTTTAGTGGCTATAAGGGCATGAGTATTTGAATCGAATTTGACTCCGTTTTATTGGAGTCTTAAAAGTTCAACTTAATCTTCCCATAAAAATACCTGCCACGCTGATCATAATTTCTCGCATCATAGTTATCATTAAACGCTGAGATGATAAAAGGTGGGGATTCATTTAGCAGGTTGTCTATGCCGAAAGCTGCGGTGGCTTTTTTGCCAAAATCATATGACAGTTGGGTGTCATGGGTGATCCATGCATCAATGGTGCGCATTTCTAGTATTTCTTCGACTTTACCAAAATAATTAACGGTGTAATTCAAGCCCCAGCCGTCTTTGTGCCAGAAGAGCCCTGCGTTGGCTTTCCAATGGGGGAGTGCGCCGAAACCTTCTTCGGCGATATCCATAAATGTTCCTTCCAGATTAACTTTTGAGTTTGGATCTTCTGGCTGACTTACCTCATATTTGTCCAGATAAGTGGAGTTGAAACTGAAGGTGTAACTGCCGTGTCTGAAAGTGAGCAGTTTATAGCGGATGGTAGTGTCTACACCTGATATATCGCGTTGGCTTATATTTATATAGGGTGCGTATAGTTCGACAATATTTCCATTTTCATCGCGTTTAATGTATTCGGAGTAACTGTTGTAGAGCGCATTGTCCAGAATGATCAGTTGGGCACTGGCTTGGGCGATATTTTCCTGTCGTATATTGAAGTGATCAACACTTACGAATAATTCTTCTAGAAAATCGGGCGTCCAAACAATGCCAAAGGTGGTGTTCCGGGATGTTTCAGGTTCTAATTCTTCATTCCCTGAAATGGTCACTAGAAATTGTAGCCTGTTTGGGTCTGCCATTTGTGTGCACCCCGGTAAATCCTGGTATAGGCTTTCAATTGCGCAAGGGTCAACGAGTTCGCTTTGAGAAAAATAGGGTTCGGTGTGGAGTTCCGACAGGCTGGGTGCTCTGAACCCTTCGGAATACGTGGAGCGAAGGAGTATGTCTGCGATGGGGCGATAACGAATCCCTGCTTTTGGTGAAGTATTTTGACCGAAGTCGCTATATTCTGACCATCGTGCGGCTAATTCCAAGTCTAGACTGTAAGCTAGTGGGTGCTGATATAGGACTGGGAAATGGCTTTCGAAATAGGTCTCATATATTTCACGTTGTCCGATTATTCTCCCGATTATGCCGCCCGCAATATTGGTAGTTTGCTCGTCGGGGTCGGTAGGAGAGGTGTCTATATTTTCCTGGCGAATATCAATTCCGGTAGCAAACGTTAGAGGGCCTGCCGGAAGTTGTGCGAGTGTGGTGCTAATATACCCGGATAAACTCTTTAATGTAGTCATACCTTCGCTCTTGTCTTCCGAGCGAATGTAGTTAAGTTGCTCTTCTGTTATAGAGCCTGGTTGGCCAAACAGATTCAGCGGTACGCATCCATCTATTGCTTGACCCTGACAATTTACCGCGGGCCCTAATGCGCGTTGAACGCGAGCACCGTTTGCCAGGTTGTTAATCGATTCAGTTGCTTCACTTTTATTCCAGCCCGCGTAAATTTCCCAGTTGGTATCGTCGCCCATAAACCCCTGCAGGGTAAGGTTTAAACGCATGTTTTTAGATGTGTCTTTCTGGGTGCGCGTACCGAGCTCGACAACCCGTCTTCTGGCATCGTAGATGGTAAAGTCGTAGGGGTTATAAATATTGGTGGCATCTATATAGAGTGGAATGTTTTCAAATGCAGTAAAGATCGGTGTCGGAGCGAAATAGATAAAGGATTCGGTTTCGTTATAGGTTGCATTGGCTGACAGCGTTACGTCATTGCTGAAATTCATGAATGCTGAGCTGTACAGGCTGAATTTTTCGGACGGCGAGGTGGAAGAGGTTTCGCTTAAATAGTTGTATAGGTAGTCATTTGGTGCTGGCTCGAAATCTGAAACATCTGAACCATCTCTATCGTCTATCAAAGTGTAAGCAAGGTTGTCCCCAAGAGTGAAACGCGTTTTGGGGGTGGCTGAGGAGCGTTCGTTGTAGCCGCCGAGTTCTCTGCCGTCTGCATCGGATGACAGATTTCTATCTCGGCTGAAAATTGCGCCTTGATCAAAGTATTCGGCGGAAACATAAATGCCGTTATCTTCATTTGCTGTGCCAAGTAAAACGTGTGTTTTGTAGGTCTCCAAATCGCCCTTATAGGTTGTTCCAGCATACTGTTCTATCTCAAAGCCATCGTACTGATCCTTAAGAATGATATTGATCACGCCCGCAATTGCGTCGGTACCATAGATAGCGGAGGCGCCATCTTTCAGTATCTCCAGGCGGTCAATAGCAGACAATGGAATTGTATTCACGTCGACGTTACGCCCCGTCAGGCTTTCGACGGCCACCCGGCGTCCGTTGGCCAATACCAGTGTGTTATTGGAGGGGAGGCCTCGCAGGGTAACGGAGGCGGTGCCATTACCGCCATTGCTGACAGCTGTAGAGATGGAATTGCCTGCTACAGCCGGAATGTATTTAAATATTTCGCTCAGGCTTTGTGATCCCGACGCATCAATCTCCTCTCGAGTGAAAATGTCCATTGGGGCAGATCCTTCAAGATCTGGTAGCCGTAAGCGAGAGCCGGTCACTTTTCTGCCTAAAATCACGAGCTCTTCTAGCATGTGATCATCGTTTTTGATTTGCTGGATTACTTTGCTTTCGGTGTTGTTCCCTTTAACAATGGCGACGGCGCGAGTATTTATTTCGACGACGCTTAGCGAATGCTCCTCAAGCAGGCGATGTATTATTTCGGACGCTGTGAAGGTTCCTTTAATGGCTGGGGCTTTTTTGTGGAGGATGTCCTGGGAGGAAAAAACAATGCTAATCTGGCCAAGTCTTCCCAGTGCTATCAGTGATTTTCTTAGGCTTTGTTCCGGGAGTTCGATCGAAATCTCGTCTTCAAGGCGGGCGCACACTTCTGAACTGATCAAAAAAGTCCATATCAACGCAAAACTCTTTACGGCTCTTAAAAGTTTAACGCGATGAGCTGGATAAATACTGTACATTAAAGCTACAAATAAGGTTATTAGATTCGTTAGTAATATTGTTCTTATCGCGGCCGGACTAGGGCCAGTACTTTAATATGCAATTTTAGTGACACTTTTGCTTGGAGCAAGCGAACAGTCTCTTCCGGTTATGCGAGAAGAGATGGGTTTCTAGTAAAAGGGTGCTCACTAAATCTGCGATAGCAGTGTGTTAACCGCTGCTAACACGCAAGTCTGTAAAAAGGCTTGCGTGTTAGGTTGAATAGCTTAGGTAGGTTATATCGTATTAGTTGCTGAGGTACAAGTAATTTGCTGTAGAGGACTTCACTTTTACAAGGTTGAAGCTAGTGACAATTGCATCCAGCGTGTCGTCAGGGTGAGAAAGGCTAAATGTGCCCGATATGCGCAAATCATCCAGGCTTTCGTCGGCAACGGCTGGCGTGTCTAAATAGCGATTGAGCTCCAGAAGGGCATCTGGCATGTCAGTATCGTTAAATACGAGTGTTTTATCTCTCCAGGCAGTAGATCTGTCGGTGACCACATTCTTAATGGGGCTCAAGCCGCGGTTACCGAGTTTTACCTGTTGATTCACTGTGACGCGACGTTTTTCTTTAATGTAGGCATTGTGCTCATCCTGGCGAAGTTCCACATCCACAATGCCTTCAGTGACGGTAACCGAGGTCATGCTGTTGTCTCTTCTGATGTTGAAAGCCGTGCCAACTGCCGTCACGGAGCCATCGCCAACGTCCACAACAAAGGGACGAGATTTGTCGGGTTCAACAGAAAAGTATGCTTCACCGCGCAGTAATTTAAGTTGACGAAACTCTTTGGTAAAGCTTACTTCAACACGAGTTTTAGTGTTGAGCTCCAGGACCGAGCCATCTTCGAGGTCAACGCTTAAGAATTCACCTGCGGCTGTTTCATAAGTCGATGTACTGTGGTTGCTATTGGGTGTGAAAAAGTTAAACGCAATCGCAATAAGGGCGTAGCAACCGGCTAAAGCAAAGCCTTGTTTCCAGGAGATGCGAGGGCGTTTCTTAGTCTTCTGTTGCTTGGTCGCTTCTTCCGTCTGCTTCTTTAGTCGCGCTTCATTTAAGTTTGCAACATTGGTAGGAGAGGGCGCTGGGTGCTGAGATGACGCTTGTTCGCTGTCTTGAGTCTCATGGGCTTTAATGTCTTCTTCGCAGAGTTCAGGCAGATTTGCTACAAAGCCCAGTGTTTCCCAAATCTGCGCGGCGTAGTCAAACGCTGCGCTATGGTCTTGCGATGAGTTTAGCCAAGAGGAAAATTGAACTTTATCGTCATGTGTGACGTGATCAGAGCGTAGGCGTACTATCCACGCTTCAGCTTCATCAATCAGCTTTTCGTTAATTTGTTTTGTCTGAGTCACTTTTCTTAAGCCTTTCTTGTATGCAGCCTTTGATAGAGTGGTTTTGAATTTGATTTTGTTCGCTGCTAATAAAAGTATGGACACGTATTCCATTCTGGCAACATTGATTCAATCAAAACTCAAAAGTTCTATTCAACAGTCCTGTCGGTAAATCTCATTTGCTTGGGGATCTATTAGAACGTCTGAAATTTAAATATTTATTTAAGTCTCAGAAAATTCTGAATACTCCTCTGCTTTTTCCTAAAGCCTGCAACGATATGTGCACTATATGGGGTAGTGTACGTTAACCAAAGTGTCAGAAGTCCACTTCTAAAGTACTAAGTGCTTTATCTTGGTGCAGTATGACTTTGGCGAAGGGGATTATGTCCCGTCTTACGCATCACCTGTTTTGTGCAAACAGCGACCAAAGTTCTATTACTGTATTGAGCTTTTTAAGCAAGCTCTAATCTATAGACGTTTGTGTTGGCAAATACCACCAAAAAAAGTCCACGAGATTTGCTAACCGCATCAATTTCCTCTTGAAATTGTTCGGGTTTTAAAGCATTTACGGATTTAATCGTTTTAGTAAATTGAAGGTCAAACTCTATTTATCGAATTATTTTATCTTCAAGTTAAGATAAAAGAGTTTTAAACGATTTCTTCGTCACCTATTTTGGCTAGCGCCTTTCTGCATGTTTTTAAGGATTGCAGAATATATTTCTCGACGCTTGAAACGGATACGCACATTTCTTCTGCGATTTCCGAATACGATAAGCCTTTGCTGCGGTGTAAAAGAAATGCTTGTCGGCATTTCACTGGCAAATTGTCTAAAGCATGACGGATTTCTTTCAATTGACGTTTTGCCGAAATGATGCGTTCTGGAGAGCAATCGTCTGCTGCGCTGGGGCCGCAGTCATCGTTGCCTAAATACTTGGTCGTTTCCTGGTTGACGTAATTATTATGCAGCTTGTCCCTGCGAATTTGGTCAATCGCCAAATTGGAAGCGGTTTGATATAGGTAGGCTTTGAGGTTGTCTAGCTGGTTCAGATTTTCGATGCGCTGGATGCGGATGAAGGCGTTTTGGGCTATGTCTTCAGCGTCTTCCGGGTTTCTTACTTTTTTGCTCAAAAATCTCACAAGGCCGGGACCTTGAGATTGAAAGAGTTCTTCTAACGCTGTCTTATTTTCTATAGCCATGACGCTGTCTGTAAATTAAGCGAGTTAGTCGTTATCGTGTTCGCTACAACTGAACACGTGTTTTACGCGAAAGTTATCGTGTTGGCAATACTTTCGTCGTCAGGCTCTGATCTTTGTCGCATAAGAATGTGAGGTCTAGGCGCTCAAGTTCACAATCAGGGCTCTTTGTTGTCGCTAAGCTTTGCAAGTTTGAAGCCAAGCAAACAACTGTTTGAGTGAAGAATCTTTTGTATTTCCCCAGGTGCTAATAAACTGCACTATTTGCATAAAAGTAATGACAAATATGGCACAAGTCGCTGACATATTCGAGCGTTTGCCATTTTTGCTTTGCGCGAAAATCGCGCTATGGGTGCCAGCCCGCCAACTTTAACAGCCACATCAAATCACTGCCATACCAATTTGCACCAAAAGTTAACGGGCTTAGTACGATAAATCCCAAAAACGAGGCAGCAAGAAATGCCCAAACAAATTTATTGCGGTGTTTAAATTGATCAATAAGAAGGGCCAGCATCAGGATGGTATACCCCAGACTGGTCAAATAGTGATACATAAACATAACCCGATTGACCAGCATGAACGGCAGCATGTTAGACCAGAAGCCAATCTGCAAAATCCAGAATGCTGGCAGTTTGCGCCATTGCGGCAAGAAGAAGCTGCCTGCAAGCATTGTTAACACGGCAATGAATCCAAACCACCATACTATCGGGTTGCCGGCTAAATATATCCGCGCTCCATCCTTGTACCAGTAATAAAGTGCTTTGCTCATCATTGGCCAGGTGTACCAGGCACTGGCATCTGGATGAGATTTGGATAGTCCCTGGTTGGTGGTATACATCGTTCGATTGAGTTCGATGAGCTTTTGCAAAAAGCTGGGGGAATGAATTTCTGTCCATTCAATTTTGCAAAATAACTTTTCCGAAGAGCTTACGCTGGTGTCGGGAGCGCCATAGGACAGTGAATGTTTATAGTCTGGCGGGCAATGGAAATTTCGGATGACTGACGTCGCTCCATGGTAGCGGCTGCCTTGTAGCGTAGATTGAAAGTCCGCGGACATAAATTGATCGCCCTGTTGGTGAGAAACAGGTAGCAGCGCGAAGTGTATGGCAAAGGTCGATGTGTAGGTGAGAAGCGTTAGCCCCAGCACGGCCAGGCCCGCGAGAAACGGGCGGTTCTGCCAGCCGTTTCGCCAGAGAGAATATAACCAATCGAAAATCATGATAAGGCCGATTAACCCCAGAAAGGAAACCCCAATCCATTTTACTGAGATGCTACAGCCGGCCAAAATTCCAACAGGAATCAAGAGTAAGTGCTGTTGTGTTCTTCTGGAGCGTAATAGCAACCAGAGAGCGGAAAAACCAAAGGTCAGCAGCATGGCATCCAGCAGAATGAGTTTTCCTTGCAGTAGTAACGCATTGTCAAACACCACCATAAAGCCGGCAAGAAATGCTGCGCGGGTGCGAATATTTAATTCCAGTGCAACTTGAAAAATAATGAATGGCAAAAGCGCACTGAAAAAAGCCGGAAGGGAACGAAGAACGATGTAAATGTCTGATGGGTATTCGGCGCTGATTGTGCGTACAACCTCTTCTGGAGCGATGCCGCCGAAAGGAAGTGCGCTCAATGCAATTAGCAATTTGCCAAGTGGAGGGTGTATGTCGTAATAGTATTGCCCTGTATAGTAGAACGCTGAAAAATAATTGAAGTGTACTTCATCGAAAACTGCAGAATTCGGCAAAGCAATTAGCATGTAGCGTGAAATAAAGCCCAGGCACAATAGTAAGAAGCTTAGTGTGCGAATTGGGTGTTGAGTGATATATGATCGAATAGGGCCGAAAGTAGAGCCTGGGGCGAGCGACATGCGTTGGTTCATCCTCAAACAAAATAATCGGCCATTGTAGGAAAGAGCAAGGCCGATAGGAAGTCCATTATTGTGTTAAATGAGCATTGGCGCTCAGCAATTGCTCGATTTATACTGCCGCAGCCGCGCAACATCAGCGATAATTAATGGTTTATCACGTTTAGTTTTTACCAGACTCATCTTTTCCCAGTTGGCTAAGTACAGGTTTATTCATGGATTCAACTCTCCAGAACAGTTTGCAAATTTTTGATTTTTTAACGTTGCTTGGTGCGGTTGTAGTGACTTTTACACAATATGTTCTAGGTTATCTGGTCATCGATAAGTTGCAGTGCCTCGGTGCGCGAACTCGCTTGGCGTATAAAACAAATTTCATGAAGCGGAATGACGTTGTGCCGCTGGCATGGTTGTTAGGTTTGTTGCTTCATCTTGCGCTGGCTTTGCTGGGGAAATGTTTGTTGTTGCCTTGGTCGGTAGTGACGATGATTCCGGCCTTTGTGATTTTGCTGAGTTTTTTTGTTTCGCGTGAATCTTTATTTAATGCTCTGGCAGTATTTTCAAATTCCTTGAGCGCCATATTTCAGCCAACGTTCATTATCTGGTGTGCATTTCATTGTGTGCTGGGTTACAGCTTGTTTTTTGTGGCGGCGGACATTAAAACGCCCTGGGTGAATAATTATGGTGATCTAACGTTTCATTTGGGGATGATTAGTCACTTTACTTTTGTCGGTGATTTTCCGGCTCAGTATCATTTATATGCCGGGGAACGACTTTCATATCCATTTTTTATCAATTTCTGGTCGGCGATGCTTTGGTGGCCATCATCAGAACTCGTGAGTTTGCCTTGGTTGTTTGCCTGGCAGTGGTTGTTGCTTTGGTCTGTCATATTTGTATTTTTAAATGGTAAAAAATTTCCCTTGCTGCCCTGGAGTCTGGTCTTTGGTGGCGGTAGTTATTTTGCGATTACCGCGTTTCCTGAAGCTTATTCATGGTCGAAAATCAATGACGGATATCCATTTACTACCTGGTTAAGCACTATCTGGGTAACGCAGCGAAGTGCAATGTTAGGTGTTGCTGCGAGCTTGGCATGTGTTTGGTTGCTGTTGAACAAGGCACTGAATGAGGCGGAAGATAAGACTGTACAAGACGTTCCCGTACAAACGCATTTGCATTTTATTATTATCGGAATTTTACTTGGGCTGATGCCGCTCGCGCACACGCATTTTTTTATTTTTACCGCTTTATTTATTGGTTTATATCTCGGCTTGCCCGCTGTAGTTTCGTCGGTTGTCGCTTTGCGCGGTGGTCAGAAAACGTTGACCGCAGTATTTTTGTCCCGTGAATGGATACAAGTATTGTGTGTGGTGGCCCCTTCTTTATTGGCGTTGTGTTTCTTTCCTTTGCTTTTAGGCAAGTCTGGCATGATTTCTCTGATGCCGGGTTGGAGCATACCGCTGGCGTCAACCGTGGGGGAAGGGGTGACGCGCAGTGCTTATATGTGGGTGACCAATGCTCCGCAATGGCTGTTCGCGTTTTTATTGGTGGTGATTTTCAGTCAGCGACGATTTGCCGTAATAGTATTAATATTTCTATTCCTGGTTGGGAATTTTATTAAGTTAGCCGTTTGGGAGTGGGATCAACTAAAAGTTTTTCTGGCTGTTTTTGCGATGTTTTTGTGCGTGTTTGGACAGCTCGGGTTTGCTTGCATAACGCAGCCCTGGGTTAACCGAGTACTGACGGGGATGTTTTGTCTGGTGTTGTCTGGCCCTGGAATCTATGAGTTATATCGTATTGTTAAGGAGTCGCCGAATTACCAGGTGTATAGTCCGGATAAATTGGTGATGGCAAAATTTATTCGTGAGCAGACAGCGTCTGAGGATATTATTGTTTCAGCGACAGACCACAATGCCGCTGCAACGTTATCAGGTAGAACAATGTACATGGGATATCAGGGAACGTTGGCTTCACATAAAATCAATTACCAGCAACGAGAGCGAATCGCAAGAAATCTCAGTTTGCTCAGCCGTTGTCAAATTCAGGCTCAAGCAGACGCAGAGAACTGCCCAACGTTTGTTGTCTGGGATCAAGCAGCGCTAAAGCTCTGGCGTAATCAAAAAATACCGGCTGAATTTACACGCGTTACAGATGAAAAATTCCCAGGTAAATTGATGTATCGAATAGGTGGAAAACAGTAATTATCGCAGGCGCAAAAGGTAAGGCTAGTTTTGCCAGCGAATGTCGCTGCCAATTTTTGTAAACATGCCACCTTTAGAGTTTTGACGAATAATAAACTCGGCACCGTTGATGGAAATTGTTACGTTGGGGAAGGTTGTTTTTCTGACTATGACGCTGGCTTTTTTGCCTTCCTTGAAAAAGCGGTTGATTTTATTGAGCGTTGCTTCCATTTTTTCAATTTCTTCTGTCAGGTTACTTAGCACTTTGCGAATGGATTTTATTTTGCTCAGCTTTTCCACGTCCTGAGGGTTTTCTTTTACGGCCAGTGTGTATTTGTGCTTTAGTGTTTTTAGTTGTTTGGCTTGATCTTTTCGGTTATTTAAAGAAGATTGCAAGTTTTCAAATTGCTTTTGTTGGTGGTGAGGTGTTCCTGCGCTAACGAAAGTTTTGACAGAACCGTCTGTTCCCAGTGAGTTCGCCTCTATCCCGGATTGTGCAAAGCAGGTACCGCCAAATATTTTGCCTTTGCCACCGCTTTGGCCAACTAATATTTTGTTTTTTGCTTCCACTTCGCAATGGCTCAAGTACTCTTTTATATCAACATCAATACCCGCGGTGATTTTGCTTTGTGTTGCATACTGTGCAGTGATATTGCCCCCTGCTTTTATTATCGCCGGAGGTGATTCCTCTCCATCTTTTGAGGGGTCTGAACCAATAATGCCACAGAGAACGTTAATGTTGTTTTTGGCATGTAAGCTTGCTTTGGTGACCACGCCTTGTACGCATATATCTCCGGTAACTTTAATCTTCATTCCGGGGAATACTTCACCTTTTACCATCAATGAACCGTCGTAATTAATATTTCCAGAGGCCATGTCCACGTTGTTTACAATCAGTGTCTTATCTACTCTAACCCCGTCAGCAAGAATTACAGGGTGACCTCTCTCTGTTGCAATTAACAGATTGTCGTCATCTGGGCAGATTGTCGCTCCTGAAAGGTCGACATTAAACGGGATTTCTTCGCCATCAACAGCGGGAATGACTTGTCCCTTTACATTGCGTCCGTTAATTCCTGGCACCGCTGGGATGCGCTGCATTAATTTTTCTCCTACGTCGACTTGCGTGAAATTTATAATTTCGCGCAAGTCGATTTTCCCGGATTTGGATTCTTCCGGTGTAATGTGTTCTATCTCCTGTACCAGGGCTTCAAATTTCGTATCTTTCCCGTCTACTGGTTCTACGCCAAATGCGAACGGACTTTTTTTCGCGTGTTTGCTGTTGAGAATTTTTTCAAGTGTGGCGTTGTCACAGCAGCTGATATCAACACCTGCGTTGGCGAGGCCCACCTCTAATAAATGCTGGTCGAGATCTCTACCACCACACGGTGGATGAACTGTCATAAAGGCAGTCATAAGCTCATCGTCGAACTCTATAGCCAGGCGAGCATCTCGTTTTTCGCCAACTGCATATCGGCCCCGTTCATTTGCATGAGCTTTTTTGAGTACGCCTTCTAACGCATTGGGCTCAAGGTAATAGTCAGCAAATTGCTGATCTTCGAGCATTTGCTGTAATGTCGAAACTGAATTGTGCAGATCTTCTTCGCTTGAACTCAGATGGGCAAACAGTGTGTTGCTGTCGTCATCTTGCATAAAAATAATGTGGGTGAATACTGGTTTTTCACCCACAACGAAATTGCCCAATTCTTTTTTCTGAGCCTTGGCAATCAGGTCGGAAATGAGATGTTGCTTAACCCCATAATTTTGCCATCCTTCGCTTTCGATGGTGTGTTGAATGGTGTGAAAGGAAATATCGTGTTCAATGTCAGATTCGCTTAAGATTGCGTGAAGCTTGCGTGTTTCTGGGTCGTACTCAAAATCTAACGCGACGTAGCTGGGTGGGCTGGCCACCAGCATTACATCCTCTTGCTGAGATTGAGCTTTTTCAATGAGCGCGTCGAGGATGGAAGGATCTATTTGAAAGTGGGCAAAGCCTTGCTTTTCAATTAGAGATAAAATGACGGAGCGATCCAGAGCAGCGGGGGATTCCGTGGACAGTAGGCGAGCAAAAAGAGCACCTGAATCGTCAGTATAAAAACTGATCGGTGCGGTAGTGACGTGATTAGTGCCTGTTGGCTCGGTCAAAACAACGTACCTGAAAATGCAGGCTTGTGGCTCAAGATCTCCGATGTATCCATTATGGTTATTGTTGCGGAGTACGTTTATTTGCCAAAAGCTCTTTAAAAGAAAATTGATATAACTAGTATAGCCGGCTTATCGCGACATACAGGAAGAGAAAGAGCAGAAAACCCAGGATAGTTTGGCGTAAAGATCTTCTTATTGATACAAATTAATTCTAATGAAATTGCTTATACTGTGTTTAGTTTTACAGTGCAGCCCACCAACAATATGAGGTTAGATATGGAGTTGAGTTTATTGGAGACACGCGTAATCGGCGCCTTAATCGAAAAGGAATTAACCACGCCAGACCAATACCCATTGAGCTTAAATGGGTTGGCTACGGCCTGTAATCAGAAAAGCAATCGTGAACCGGTCCTTTCTTTGAGCGAGTCTGAGGTTCAAGAGGTATTGGATCAGTTAAAAAGTAAAAATCTGGCCAGTGAAGTGCTTATTGGCGGTCGAGTGCCAAAATATAAGCATCGCTTTTGCAATACTGAATTCAGTAAGCTTCATTTAAATCCCCAGGAATTGGGAGTGATTTGCGTAATGTTTTTGCGCGGTCCACAAACGCCTGGGGAACTAAGAACCCGTACGAATCGCTTGTGCAAGTTTGATGATAGTCTTCATGTTGAAAAAGTCTTACAGCGATTAATCGATCGTGAGGATGGGCCATTTGTAATTAAAATGCAGCGAGAAGCAGGAAAGCGAGAATCGCGATACGCACATCTCTTTTCTGGTGAGGTGAACACTGCCGCAGCAGAGCCAGCAAAAGAATCCGATGTTGAAATCGCTGCGACGGTAGGGTATGTCGAAAGAATTGAAACGCTTGAGGGGCAGGTCGCAAGCCTTCGCGAAGAGTTAGAGCATTTGAAAGCGATGCTGGGCGAGTAGTCGTTACTGTCTCAAAGTAAATCTAAGGTCTTGAAGTGTGTAGATGGTGATCATACATAACCATCTACACTCTGTCGGGCGTTTACATTGCAGGGTGTTTGGCTGATAAACCCAGTTATACCTTGGCCATATGTTTGCCGACGATCTGGAGTAAAGGTTTGAACACTTTTGGATTGCCAGCGACAACGTTACCGCTGTCCATAAAACTGTTTCCGCCTTTAAAGTCTGACACTAATGCGCCCGCTTCCTTCAGCAACAGGATGCCTCCGGCCATATCCCACGTTTGTAACCCTGTTTCCCAAAAGCCATCGAAGCGGCCCGCAGCAACATAAGCCAAATCCAAAGCGGCAGAGCCAGCACGTCTAACTCCTGCAGTCTGACCAGCAATTTCATGCAGACAAGCCAGGTATTCATCAATGTGGTTTAACGCGTAGCCATTAAATGGAATGCCTGTGCCAATTAAAGCTCCGTCCAGGCCGCGTCGACTGGAGACGCGAATTCGACGCCCATTCAAGCTTGCACCTTTGCCGCGAGAGGCTGTAAATTCTTCGCGCTTAATCGGGTCAAGAACCACGGCGTGCTCTAGTTGCCCTTTATACAGGCAGGCGATAGAAACTGCGAACTGTGGGATGCCATGAAGAAAATTTGTGGTACCGTCCAGCGGGTCAATAATCCACTCGTAATCACTATCTGCCTGGCCACTTTGGCCACCTTCTTCGCCGATAAATTTATGATCGGGGTAGGCGCGTTTGAGGTGGTAAATCACTTCCTTTTCGGATTTTCTATCGACCTCGCTCACGTAATCGTTGCGGCCTTTTTCTTCCACAGTTATCAGGTCCAGGCGTTCAAAAGCGCTTTCGATTATTTCTCCTGCTTTTCGAGCGGCTTTGAGGGCAACATTTAACATGGGTTCCATAGTGGTGAATCTCTTAAATACGGGTGAATGAATGTGACTGGTCGCCTGAAGCGAGGGGCGGCGATTATACAGCATGAGAAGCGGAATAGCTTCTTTTGTCAGCAACCTGTATAGTGCCGCGTTTTCAGTGGCCCCAACGGGGGTTTTGAACAAAAATCATTCAGAATTTCAGCAAGTATCCGCTATGCAAGACGAACGTTTTAACTCTATACGCATGGTCATGGTCAATACAACCCATCCGGGCAATATTGGCGCGGCTGCGCGAGCCATGAAAAATATGGGGCTTTCTCGTCTCGTATTAGTTGCTCCGAAAGATTACCCCTCCGATAAGGCCGTATGGCGTGCAGCAGGTGCGTTGGACGTGCTCGATAAGATTGAAGTGGTAGAAACGCTTGATGATGCGATCGCAGACTGTGGTTTGGTGATTGGCACCAGTGCCCGCGAGAGACGTATCCCTTGGCCGTTACTAACCCCCCGTGAATGTGGCGATTTAACCTGGGCGGAAGCTGAGCAGCATAACGTGGCTATCGTATTCGGTCGTGAAGACCGCGGTTTAACCAACGAAGAGCTGCACAAATGTAATTATCACGTCCATATTCCCGCTAACCCGGAATACAGCGCTTTGAATATTTCAGCGGCACTGCAAGTGATAGTGTATGAAATTCGTATGTCTTTTCTGGCTTGGAAAGACGGTAAAGCACCGCACTTTGATGATTGGGATATGCCCCCGGCCAACCACAAGGAAATGGAGCATTATTTTACTCACTTAGAGAAAACCATGGAAACAGTGGGTTTCCTGGACCCCGAAAACCCTCGTCAAACACTTACGCGCATGCGGCGTTTGTTCAGTCGTATTCGAATGGATCAGATGGAACTCAATATTATGCGCGGTATGTTGACATCGATTCAGAATTTCATATTTCACACAAACAATAAAATCCAGTCGCTGGAAAAAGACAGCGATACTCCTAAGCAGGGTGAAAATTAGTCTTTTGCGTGTGAATTTCGCTCATTGCACAATACCTTAGTAAAATACTCGGTTATATACTTGACTGTTTTGCTAGGTTTTTACGATAATGTGCAAAAATTGTTCTCGGTGGAAGCCGGTAGGTATTGAACTATGCGATTAACAACCAAAGGGCGCTATGCCGTAACCGCCATGCTGGATCTGGCCTTACATGCGAACCATGGCCCAGTGAGTTTGGCAGATATTTCAAAAAGGCAGGAAATTTCACTCTCATATTTGGAGCAGCTTTTTGCCAAGCTTCGTCAGAACGATTTGGTTGCAAGTGTTCGGGGACCTGGCGGTGGCTACAAACTAAGCCGAGAAGCGGAAACTGTGTTTGTAGCGCAAATTATCGATGCCGTAAATGAGTCTGTAGATACCACCAATTGTGGTGGCAAAGGTGATTGCCAGAACGGTGAAGTTTGCCTGACCCACTATTTGTGGTGCGATTTGAGTGAACAAATTCATAAGTTCCTCAGCGGAATCAGTTTGGCCAGTCTGGTTGAGCGCAGTGAAGTTAAGCGTGTCGCTGAACGACAGGATGCAAAACAACAATCTCCTGTAAGTGAGAACGCTGGGATGATTACCGCATCTAACCTGGTGTAGTGAATATTAATTCTGTTGTCTGGCGGAAAATATAGTTGTTTATATGAAAATGCCAATATATCTCGATTATGCAGCAACCACTCCGGTGGATGAGCGTGTCGCTCAAGCCATGCTGGAATGTTTAACGCGCGAGGGTAATTTTGGTAACCCTGCATCGCGTACTCACCTTTACGGTTGGAAAGCGGAAGAAGCGGTAGAAGATGCGCGCAACAGTCTGGCGGAGTTAATCCAGTCGGATTCCCGAGAAATAGTTTGGACCAGTGGTGCGACAGAAGCCAGCAACCTGGCCATTAAAGGCGCTCTGGCATATCACACAAAATCTGCCCCGCTGCATATTATTACCAGTGAGATAGAGCATAAATCCGTGCTCGACTGCTGCCAGTTTTTGCAGTCTCTAGGTCACGAGGTAAGTTATTTGAAGCCGCCACAAGATGGCGTGATTAGAGCCTCGCAAGTTGAACAGGCACTTACGGATAACACCGTTCTCGTCTCGATTATGCATGTTAACAATGAGATCGGTACTATTAATGATATTGCAGAAATAGGTAACTTGTGCCGTGACCGTGGAATTTTATTCCATGTTGATGCGGCACAAAGTGTGGGCAAGATTCCGGTCAATGTGTCGGACCTGTGTGTGGACCTGATGTCTATCTCAGCCCATAAAATGTATGGGCCAAAAGGGCAGGGCGCGTTATATGTTCGCCGTCATCCCGATGTGAATGTTGTGCCGCAAATTCATGGCGGTGGGCATGAAAGAGGTATGCGTTCGGGAACACTGGCTACGCACCAGATAGTTGGAATGGGTAAAGCTGCTGGAATTGCCAAGCTGGAGCAGCAAGCGGATTTTGAAAAGTACTCGCAGTTACGTGAATGTTTTATTGCTGCGCTGAATGATTTGCCAGATGTGTTTTTTAACGGTAGCAAATCACAGAGTGTTCCTAATATTGTGAATTTGAGCTTTGCCGGTGTGGATGGTGAAGCGTTGTTAACCTCGTTGCGTGAGCTCGCGTTATCCAGCGGTTCCGCATGTAACTCTGTCAGTGTCGAGTCCTCATATGTATTGCGGGCGATGGGAGTTGCGGATGAGTTGGCGCACAGCTCATTGCGGATCAGTATAGGCAAACCTACGACGCAAGAGGATATGATGATTGCTGCAGAAAAAATTATGGCTGCAGTTACACAGCTCCGGCAGCGTTCGCTAAAACTCTCAGGCAGCGCGCCGCGGTGAAAACTTCGGAGTGATTGCGTCAGTCGGGACTGGCGCTGGCGCGGGCCGGGTGTGAGCCGAGAGATACAGTACAACCAGGCTTGTTATTTGTAACACCGCATTGGCCACTGTGAAACGAATTTAAATTTGAAGTTAAGTTAAGAGCAATTGCAATGTCACAAGAACAGATAGATAGTTTAATTCGCAAGGATTATGCGGCGGGTTTCATTACCAATATTGAATCCGACACCTTGCCACCCGGATTAAATGAAGATGTCATTCGTTTTATTTCGGAAAAAAAGCAAGAGCCGGAGTGGATGCTTGAATGGCGCTTGAAAGCCTATCGTGCTTGGTGTGAAATGGTTGAACCAAGCTGGGCGCATGTTGCTTATCCAAAAATAGACTTCAGTGAGATTTCTTACTTTTCTGCGCCCAAAAGCATGAAAGACAAACCCAAAAGCTTGGATGAAGTTGATCCTGAGCTGTTGCGTACTTATGAAAAACTTGGCATCCCCTTACATGAACAGGAGATGTTGGCCGGGGTTGCTGTTGATGCTGTGTTCGACTCTGTCTCTGTCGCGACGACATTTCGTAAAAAATTGCAGGATGCTGGTGTTATTTTCTGTCCTATATCCGAAGCCGTGCATGAGTATCCGGAACTTGTAAAAAAATATTTAGGCAGTGTTGTACCGCAGAAGGATAATTTTTACGCTGCGCTAAACAGTGCCGTTTTTAGCGATGGCTCATTCGTCTACATTCCAAAAGGCGTGCGTTGCCCGATGGAATTGTCGACTTACTTTCGTATCAACGAATCTAAAACCGGGCAGTTTGAACGAACTTTAATTGTCGCTGATGAAGGCAGTCATGTCAGTTATCTGGAAGGGTGTACTGCCCCTATGCGTGATGAAAATCAATTGCATGCTGCGGTTGTTGAGCTGGTTGCGTTAGATAATGCCAAAATAAAATACTCGACTGTACAGAATTGGTATCCCGGTGACGCAGAAGGTAAGGGAGGCATATATAACTTCGTTACCAAGCGAGGCGTAGCACATGAAAATGCTCATATTTCCTGGACACAGGTAGAAACAGGAAGTGCGGTGACCTGGAAATACCCCAGCTGTGTATTGAAAGGAAATAACAGTGTTGGTGAGTTTTATTCGGTAGCATTGACAAACAATCATCAGCAGGCGGATACCGGCACGAAAATGATTCACTTGGGTAAAAACACCCGATCCACCATTATTTCTAAAGGTATTTCTGCGGGTAAAAGCTCGAATGCGTATCGTGGGTTGGTGCGAATGAACCCTGCTGCAGATAATGCTAGAAATTATACGCAGTGTGACTCTTTATTAATTGGTGATACCTGCGCTGCACACACCTTTCCATATATTGAGAGTAAAAACCCGAGTGCCGTGGTTGAGCATGAGGCGACAACTTCCAAAGTAAGTGACGATCAAATGTATTTGTGTCAACAGCGTGGCATAGACGCGGAAAAAGCGGTTTCCATGATCGTCAATGGTTTTTGTAAGGAAGTATTTAAAGAGCTGCCTATGGAGTTTGCGGTAGAAGCCGGCAAATTGCTAGAAGTCAGTTTGGAAGGTAGTGTTGGTTAATATACGCAGGTAAAGTTCCCTGTAAATGTCGAATTAAATTTCTGTGCCGGCATCTGCCATTAAATAAGCCGGCGAAAATTGGAGATAGGTTTTCATGTTATCAATTCAAAATCTGCATGCGAATGTCGATGATAAGCATATTTTAAAGGGCTTAAATCTGGAGATAAAACCAGGTGAAGTGCATGCGATTATGGGGCCGAATGGTTCGGGTAAAAGTACTTTGGGCCATGTGTTGTCGGGACGCGATGGTTACGAAGTAACAGATGGTGCGGTCCAGTTTCTAGAGAAAGATTTATTGGAAATGGAAACTGAAGAGCGGGCTCGAGAAGGTCTGTTTTTAGCATTCCAATACCCGGTAGAAATTCCGGGCGTGAGTAATATGGAATTTTTGAAAGCATCAGTAGATGCGGTGCGTGCTCATCGTGGTGAAGATGCATTGGATTCTGTGGCTTTTATGAAGAAAGCACGTGAATTTTGTAAGGCAGTGGACTTGAATCAGGATTTTTTGAAGCGTGGAGTTAACGAAGGTTTCTCTGGTGGCGAGAAAAAGCGTAATGAAATTATGCAAATGATGTTGCTTCAGCCGCGCTTGGCGATTTTGGATGAAACGGATTCCGGCTTGGATATTGATGCATTGCAAGTTGTAGCCGAAGGGGTGAACTCGCTGCGTGCCGCGGATCGTTCTTTTATTGTCGTTACCCATTATCAGCGTCTTTTGAATTATATACAGCCGGATTACGTTCATGTTCTAGCCGGTGGTAAAATCGTAAAGTCTGGCGGTAAAGAGCTTGCGCTGGAGCTTGAAGAAAAAGGCTACGGCTGGCTGGAAAACGAGGTTGCCTAATGCTAGATATTCAGCAAACTCTTATCGACGATGAAGCGGGGCCCAGCTGGTTGGCTGATTTCCAGACGGCGAATAACAATCTCTGGAGCAGTCAGAATTGGCCTACGCGAAAAACAGAGAGTTGGAAATATACCTCATTAAAAGCGATTGAAACTGGCGGTTATCGTCCTCGTTCGGCGATTAATTCTGGCTCTGATCAAGCGCAGGCGAATGGGGCTGTATCAGGTTCAGTAATTGAATCTGTCATTGCCTCATCACGCATAGAAGGTTTGGAAACTATTGATGTTGTTTTTGTGAATGGGGCGTTCTCGCCGAGCTTGTCTTCTGTAGATACACTGCCTTCCGGTGTCGAGTTGTGTCTGTTTTCTCAGGCTAATTCCCAGCAGCAGGCAGATATTCGTGAGCATCTAGGCAGCGTGGCGAAAGCGGAACAACATGTTTTTGTTGCGCTAAATGGTGGGCAGCTCAAAGACGGTGTTTTCGTCAAAGTACAAAAAAATACAGTGGTCGACAACCCGGTTCGAGTACTTTGGATCACCACTCAACAGAAACAATCTTTAGCATTAGCGCAGCGTCTGTTGGTTGTGGTGGAAGAAGGAGCAAAAGCCAGCATTGTTGAGCAATTTGTTTCCAGTGAAGAGGAGCAAAATTGTTTCACTCATGGCGTTACTGAGCTGGTGTTGCAGGATAACAGTAAGTTATTTCACTATCGCTTGCATCAGGAGCAGGAAAAAACCGCGCTAGTCAGTGGTGTGCATGCAAAACTATTGCGCAGTGCGACCCTGGAGAGCTTTTATTTGGCCTTTGGTGGCACCATTAAGAGATTAGATGTAGTGGTCGATCATCAAGGTCAAGGCGCACACTGTGAAATGAACGGTGTGTATTTGCCGCGCAATAGTCAGCACGTGGATTTTCATACCTGTATTGAACATGCGGTGCCGCATTGTACAACTAATGAAGTGTTTCGCGGCATTATCGGGGATAGTGCAAAAGCTGTATTTAATGGTCGTATCCATATTCACAAAGATGCACAGAAAACATTGGCGCAATTGAGCAATAAGAATCTGTTGACTAGCAATAAAGCTGAAATTGACACAAAGCCGGAGCTGGAAATCTACGCGGATGATGTGCAGTGTGCGCATGGCGCAACGGTTGCTCAGCTTGACGAGATGTCTTTGCACTATTTGAGAACGCGTGGTGTCTCAACTGAAGAAGCTAAAGTCATGCTAAGTTTTGGCTTTATTAATGCTCTGGTTGATCAGGTGCATCACCAGGCGATTGCAAATTATTTACGTCCGATATTGGCCAATCTCTTTGCGCAAGATCCTGAGTTAATGCGCCATATTGCTTGATAAAAATTGAAGAAACTATGAATGAAATTGCAGTAACTTCGAACCAGGTAGACAAGCCGCGTAGCTTCGATGTGGAAAAAGTTCGTGCCGATTTTCCGGCGCTGCATCAAGAGGTGAATGGCCATCCACTTGTGTACCTCGATAATGCCGCGACCACTCAAAAGCCGAATGCGGTTATCGACGCACTGGTGGATTATTATCGCGGTTATAACTCCAACGTTCATCGTGGTGCTCACTACTTAAGTGACAAGGCAACAGCTGCTTTCGAAGAGGCACGCCGAACGGTCTCGGCCTTTATTCATAGCCTCGCGGCAGAGCAAATTATTTGGACCCGAGGAACAACGGAAGCGATTAATTTAATCGCTGCTACCTGGGGACGCCAAAATATTCAAGCAGGGGATGTTATTTTGGTGTCCACGTTAGAGCATCACTCAGACATCGTACCTTGGCAGATGTTGGCATTGGAAAAGCAGGCGAAGGTTGTGCCTTTGCCGTTGACCACTAGTGGTGAAATAGATTTAAACGCGTTCACTGACCTATTGGATAGCCGAGTAAAATTAATATCCTTAAATCATGTTTCTAATGCGTTGGGCACCGTAAACCCCGTGAAAGAAATTTGTGCTCTGGCTAAACAATACGACATCACCGTGGTGGTGGATGGTGCACAGGCCGTTGCTCATTTTCCCGTAGATGTACAGGACCTTGGGTGCGACTTCTACGCGTTTTCCGGGCACAAACTTTATGGCCCGACTGGCATTGGTGTTCTGTGGGGACGGCGAGAGCTGTTGGATGCAATGCCGCCTTACCACTTTGGTGGTGAAATGATAGAGCGTGTGAGTTTTTCCGGCACTACGTTCAATCAGCTGCCTTATAAGTTTGAAGCCGGTACACCTGATATTGCCGGTGCTATTGGACTGGCCGCCGCTATTGTGTATTTGACCTCGCTTGATCGGAAGGCGATTGTGCAGCATGAGCATGAGCTACTGGCGTATGCCATTGAAAAAGCGAAAAACATTGATGGACTGGTACGTGTGGGAACGGCAGAACATGCGGCTGGAATCTTCAGTTTCGTTGTCGACGGTACTCACCCGGCCGATATTGGTATGTTACTGGATCAGCAAGGTGTAGCCGTCAGAACTGGCCACCATTGTGCTCAGCCATTAATGGAGTCTTTGGGTTTGCCTGGAACCGTACGCGCTTCATTTTCGATGTATAACACCAAAGCCGATGTCGACAGTTTCTTTAACGCGCTGCAAAAAGTTTTACAGTTGTTGAGGTAATGCCATGAGTGTTGAAACCTTTGAAATCAATCAAGTCGTAAGTGTGTCTTCAGCAGCTGCCGAGCACTTTCAAAAGCAGCTAAAAAAAACTGGCTTGCAAGCCATTCGTCTGTCTCTCAAAGTGAGTGGTTGTACTGGATACAAATATGTTATTGACGAAGTTGCTGAAGGTGCTGCTGATGATATTCAGGTGGCACTGGATAACGGTGTTAAGTTATATATTGATCCAGATAACCTCGATGCATTAAGAGGGATGGAGATCGATTACATACAGGAAGGATTGAATAAAAATCTTGTATTGAACAATCCAAATGTCACAAACGCTTGCGGCTGTGGCGAATCTTTCAGCGTTGAATGACCATCTGCGTGCTGAATTTTTGGTAGTGAGAGTATTAACAGGTAATATTTATGTCTGAACAAAGAATGGTGTCGACGTTGCGGGATTGTCCGGCTCGACTGGTGCCCGTGGGAGACCCGGTTACCATCCCTGCACATAATTTCGTGACGATAACCCAGTCTTTAGGGGGCAATTACACTGTAGTTTATCAGGGGAATATGCTGCGTGTAGATGGTACCGATGCAGATGCTTTAGGTTTGGAAAAGTACGAGTTGGAATTTGCTGCTGTCGACGATGATCAAATCCACGAGGCGCAAATCTGGCAAGCGCTGGAGACAATCTATGACCCTGAGATTCCGGTTGATTTAAAAAGTCTGGGATTGATTTACTCTGTGAATATCGATCAGACCCGCAAGCTTGTTCAAATTGAAATGACCTTGACGGCTCCGGGCTGTGGCATGGGCCCGGTTCTGGTGGGTGATGTTAAGCATCGCGTTAAGCTGGTACCAAATGTAAAAGATGTACAGGTAGAGCTTGTGTTTGACCCTCCCTGGCATCGTGACATGATGTCTGAAGAGGCTCAGCTTGAAACGGGCATGTTTTACTAATTGGCTTAATGTATTACATTCATCAAAAGAATTCGATTACAAAGTATTATGCAAAATCCATTTGGTACAACGATAAGCGCAGATGACATTATCGACACTTTAGGTTTTTTCGATTCCTGGGAAGAGCGCTACAAATATATTATTGATTTGGGAAAAGAGTTGCAGCCCATGGATGATGCAAAAAAGGATGAGCAGCATTTGGTGCGAGGGTGTCAAAGTCAGGTGTGGATTGATTCCGAAATGCGTGAAGGAAAACTGTGGTTCGATGTCGATAGTGACGCATTTATCGTGAAGGGGCTGCTTGGTGTTGTGTTGGCTGCATATAATGGCAAAGCACCAGAGGAAATATTGCAGTACGATATCGAAAATTATTTTGAAACACTTGGGTTAATGAAGCATTTGAGCCCAACGCGCGGCAATGGCATGCGCGCGATGGTCAGCAGGATACAGTCAATCGCCTCGACGACTCACTGATATCACAATAGCGGATTAGAAAACGTATTTTTTTACATCCGTTTCCAGTTCTGAATTTAATGGTGTTATTTTGCTGCCGTAATGTTTAACCGTAACATTGTCTGGAGCAATTAAATATTTATTAAAATTCCAGCCCGGCGCTTCGGTTTTGCTGCTTAAATAACGGAAAGTCAGATTGGCACCTTTTCCTTTAACATTGGTTGGGGCCAACATGGTGAATGTCACACCATAGTTTTTATAGCAGATCCCAGCAGCTTTTTTCTCGCTAGCGTCCTCTTGGTTAAAATCGTTAGAGGCAAAGCCAACAACTTGTAATCCATTCGCTTTATAGCGCTGGTATAGCGCTTCCAGCTCTTTAAATTGAGGCGTAAATCCGCAGTGGCTAGCGGTGTTGACAATGACGATAGGTTTGCCTTTTGACAGGCTGCATAAATTTACCGAATCTTCACTGTGCAATTTGCGAAATTCAACGTTCAGGTAATCAGGACAGGCGGCAGAAGTTTTGCTGGTTGTGATGGCCTGGTCAGCGTTTTGCAGCTCGGCAGTGCCTGCACCAGATGCGTAAGCTTGTAATGTTGAGCCAAGCGCGAAGCAAACCCCCAGCTTGACTAATATATTCTTAAATTTTCTCATGTGAATGCCCTTGTGTTTATGGTGTGTGCCCAGGTTGTTCTATCTATGGTTTTTTAGTGTCTATATGTTTGTCGATCTCTTGTTCACGATTTTTGAAGAAAATCTTGTAGGCGGATTTTTTGTGTAGATCATATATTTTACGTAGACCATATAGTTATGGTTTCTGTATTCGCTCAGTGTTTGCTCTACGTTTGCTCTGCCTGTTGAGTTTCGGCGAATTCTTAATGTGTTCAATCTGCGCCAATCAAACGGAGGGCGCTTTCTGGGTGTTTAGAATATTCCGCTCGTTAATCCCGCAGCAAAAGTTTCAGCAAATTGATGCGCTTCGTCAATAAAGCCTGGCCTGAACTCACCTTGTAAAACTAACGGTTCGGCGATTTTTTTCCAGCCCAAACCTTGAATGATGCCTTCGCAGGCACGTTTCGTTCCTGTGCCATCCTTGCCTGCGCGTATGATTAATGCGTAGGGCATGCCTCTTTTGGCATCGATTACCTCGTAATAGGTACGATCAAATAAATCCTTCATGGCGCCGCTCATGTAACCGAAGTTTTCAGTGGTAAATAAAATTACGCCATCAGCGCTCAGAATGTCTTCTGCCTTCGTTGAAAAAGGCGCCTTTATTGTCACCACGAGCTCGCCATCGGCTTCACTGTTGGCTCCTTGATATAAGCGCTGAGCCACAGTTTTGGTATTAGGAGAAGGTTGATGCGCAACAATTAACAAATTTCGCATGAGTTCACCACTTGAATGTTCGTTATGTATGTCAAAAATGGCCGGATGCCGATTGTTATTGGCGTCACTCTGATGATCTTTTTACGTATTTTAATCGGCTTTGGATCGCAGGGCAGAACGGTCGTTCTTTAACGGTGCATTTCGCGCGTTATTTCCACAAAATTCAAGCATTTACGTACTATTTTATGCTGAGAACACGTATAATTGCGCGATTTTTAAGGGCGTTTTTCGCGAATGCCCGACAACTAAACATTTAGCCCTAGGAGAAATAGTTAATGGCTATCGAGCGTACATTTTCAATAGTTAAACCAGATGCAGTAGAGCGTAACCTGATTGGTAAAGTCTATGCGCGATTTGAAGAAGCTGGTTTAAAAGTTGTAGCAGCGAAAATGATCCATATGAGTCAAGCGCAGGCGGAAGGCTTTTATGCTGAGCACAAAGAACGTCCGTTTTTTGGTGAGTTAGTAGAGTTCATGACATCCGGTCCTGTCATGGTACAAGTGCTGGAAGGTGAGAATGCAGTTGCGTTAAACCGTGACATTATGGGAGCCACTAATCCTGAAGAAGCGGCAGAAGGTACTATTCGACGCGATTTTGCTGAATCATTAGGTCGAAATTCTGTCCATGGTTCAGATTCTCTGACTTCTGCAGCTCGTGAAGTTTCTTACTTTTTTGAAGATGCAGAGATCTGTCCGCGTTAATTTGGGCAAGAGTCCATTTCAATTTTTAAGTACGAATTAAGCAAAGTTAGATAGTAGGTAAGCGCGTGAGCCCTGAACAAGAAAAGAACCCAACCCCAACAGTGAATACCACTGATGTCACGAAAGTGAACTTGATGGGAATGAGCCAGGAAAAACTGGAAGACTTTTTCGTCTCTATGGGGGAAAAGAAATTCCGGGCCGCGCAGGTTTTAAAATGGATACACCAGCTCGGTGTAACTGACTTTAGTGAAATGAGTAATATCAGCAAAGCGTTGCGTACCAAGCTGGCGGACGTTGCTGAGATTTATGCCCCCGAAGTAATTAAACAGTGGGATTCCAGTGACGGTACTCGTAAATTCCTTATTCGCGTGGGCGGGGGCAATGCGATAGAGGCGGTTTACATCCCGGAGTCCGATCGAGGAACATTGTGTGTTTCTTCGCAAGTGGGTTGCTCGCTCGATTGCAGTTTCTGCGCTACGGGCAAGCAGGGGTTTAATCGCGATCTCACTGCAGCAGAAATAATTGGTCAGGTGTGGCAGGCAGCAAAATCCTTTGGCCAGCTACAGGAAAATGGGCCGAGAAAAATCACCAACGTCGTAATGATGGGCATGGGTGAGCCACTGCTTAATTTTGATAATGTAGTGGATTCCATGAATCTGATGATGAATGATCATTGCTACGGTCTGTCTAAACGACGTGTGACCTTGAGTACTTCGGGAGTGGTACCAGCACTAGATCGTTTGGGGCAGTATACTGATGCTTGCTTGGCCATTTCATTGCATGCACCGAATGACGCTTTGCGCAATGAGCTGGTTCCAATCAACAAAAAATATCCTATTGCAGAACTGCTGGCTTCGGCCAAGCGATATATTGAAGGTCTGCCCGATGTACGTCGGAAAATTACTATCGAATACACATTGATTGATCAGGTTAATGATCGTCCTGAGCATGCTCATGAACTGGCGGAGTTGTTAAAGGACGTCCCTGTAAAAATTAATCTTATTCCTTTCAATCCATTCAATTTGTCTAACTACAAACGTGTTAGCAACAATGCAATGCATCGATTTCAAAAAATACTTATTGATGCGGGGCATATTTGTACTATTCGAACGACGCGTGGCGATGATATTGATGCTGCGTGTGGGCAGTTGGCCGGCCAGGTGAACGATCGTACAAAGCGCAGCCAACGCTATAAAATTGACACCGTTGCGTTGATGAATTCTGATAGTGATGTAATACCAGTAAAAATGATTCAGTAGCGATCACGATAAAAAATATACGCTACAGTTGTGAACACTAAACCATTGGGAATACAGCACATGCTTGCCAAGACGATGAAATTCACTTGTTTTATGCTGGTCGCATTTTTTGTGACTGCTTGCGTGACCACCGGGGATATTGGGAAACGCAAAGTTGATAAGCAAAAGGCATTAGAGGCTAATGTTAAATTGGGCATGGCGTATCTGCAGCAAAAAAAGCGCGATAGCGCCTTAAGGGCTTTTAATAAAGCGCTGGAATTCGATGACAATTCCGCTGAAGCTCACCAGGGAATGGCATTAGTGCATCAATTAAATGGTGAAACCGCACTAGCAGAAAGCAGTTTTAAAAAGGCATTGCGTTCCCGAGCAGACTTTTCACGAGCGGGTATTGAGCTTTCTTACGGACGATTTTTAAGGCAGCAGGGGCGCTGTGATGAAGCCATGAAGTATTTTGAGTCGGCTGGTAAAGACATCGCGTACCCCAATCGATCAGATGCTTTATACCATTTAGGCTTATGTACTCAAGAGCTCGGCGATGAACCGCGTGCAAAGGCCGCATACGAGTATGCGTTAAATCTTAATAACAGTTATGCGCCGGCGGCTTTGGAGCTGGCTCACATGTCGTTCGCAGAGCGCGACTACGCTAATGCTAAAAAATACCTTGATGTGTATGCGGCAAATTCACGTCAGTCAGCCCGTAGCCTTTGGTTGGGAATTCGTATCGAGCGCATTTTTGGAAATAAAGACAAAGAAGCCAGCTACGCCTTGGCGCTGAAAAATTTACATCCATATTCCAAAGAATATCTCGAATACAAAAACCTGATCGAAAATCGTAAATAATTGCCTCCAAGCTTAACCCTTAAAAGTAAGAAGCTATTAACAATATGACTGACACGAAGCCAGACGAGACGCTTAGCCAGAACGCCATTGAAGGGACGAGTTGGAGCACACTGCGTGAATCCAAAGGAATTAGCTTGGAGGAAATTGCTCAGCAAACCAACATTGCCATGCGCAAGTTGGAGGCATTAGAGCAAAAGGATTTTGAGTCGCTGGGAACAGAAACCTTTGCGTTGGGGTATATTCGCCGCTACGCAAAAATCCTGAATGTTGACCCACAAATATTTATTGAAACCTATAAAGCCAGTCGGCCGGAAGGTGACGAAAGCGAAATTCCTGCCGGTAAAATTCCAGGCAGAGAAAGTTTCTCGATGAGCGAGAAGCCTCGTAAAATCCCATTAGCGGCGATCTCGGCGATCATTTTTGTGGTGTGGATTGGCGTGATGTGGCTGCTACCTGGTGATGAAGCACCGGAGTCGTCAAAACCCGCTGCACCAGAAGCCCTCGAACAGCAGCCGGTCGCTCAAAGCGATGATGCAACAGTTCCAACTCCTGTAGTTGCTCCTGTAGTTACTACTGTGGTCTCGGTAGAAAAAAAGCCTGAATCACTGGAACAGAGTCAGGTGTTGGAGCAGGAGAGCGAGACTGAAACGGCTGGCGCACCTGAAATTGTCGAAAATAATCCGTTAGCCGCTGACGCTGGTTCAGCAATATCGTCCAACACAGTAACAGCCGGTACGAGTGAAGTGTCGCAAGCCCCTGTCTCAAATGATCCACTTAGCGAATCTTCGGCAGGGGAAGATGTCATTGTTATGGCTTTTACTGATGATTGCTGGGTTGAGATTAAAGATGCGCAAGGTACTGTTATATTTGCGCAACTGCAGACGAAAGAGGATAATCTGCAAATTTTTGGCCAGGCGCCTTTTAAGGTGATGCTTGGCAACGCGCGTGCCGCAACTGTCAGTTTAAATGGCGCATTGGTGTCCACAGCGCCTTCCGGGTCACAAAAAACACTCCGGTTGACATTAAGTAATTGAAATTAAAGAGCTTTTCACGAGAAGTGGAAGCGAGGTGAGCTATGCATTTTGAATCGCCAATTGTGCGTCGCAAGTCCCGCCAGATCATGGTGGGAAATGTGGCTGTGGGTGGTGATGCTCCAATCAGTGTGCAAAGTATGACGAACACTGAAACCTGCGATGTGCCTGCAACTGTGGCTCAGATTCAGCGTCTACAAGACGCTGGGGCAGATATTGTGCGTGTTTCTGTGCCCAGTATGGACGCTGCTGAAGCATTCGGTAAAATTCGCCAGGCCGTTGACATCCCCTTGGTGGCCGACATCCATTTTGATTACCGAATTGCATTGCGTGTTGCTGACTTGGGTGTGGATTGCTTGCGAATTAATCCGGGCAATATCGGTCGCGAAAAGCGAATTGTTGCGGTTGTAGACAAGGCTCGTGATTTGAATATTCCAATTCGAATTGGAGTGAATGCCGGTTCACTGGAAAAAGATCTGCAGAAAAAATATGGCGAACCGACGCCGGATGCTTTAGTCGAATCCGCACTGCGACATGTCGAAATTCTCGACAAACTGAATTTTCAAGATTTTAAAGTCAGTGTTAAAGCATCTGATGTGTTTATGGCGGTAGGGGCTTACCGAAAATTAGCGACCCAAATAGAACAGCCTTTGCATTTGGGAATTACTGAAGCGGGAGGCTTGCGAGCCGGCACAGTAAAATCATCCGTTGGCCTTGGCATGCTGCTCATGGAAGGAATAGGCGATACTATTCGTATTTCACTGGCAGCGGACCCGGTTGAAGAAGTAAAAGTGGGCTGGGATATTCTCAAGAGTCTGAAATTGCGCAGCAAAGGCATTAACTTTATCGCCTGCCCAAGTTGTTCACGTCAAAATTTTGATGTTATCAAGACCATGAATGAGCTGGAAACGCGCCTGGAAGATATCAAAGTGCCGATGGACGTTGCTGTTATTGGTTGTGTTGTCAACGGTCCAGGTGAGGCAAAAGAAGCTGATATAGGGCTAGCCGGTGGTACACCTAAAAACTTAGTGTATGTAGATGGCGAACCCAATAGCAAACTGGAGCAAAACAATCTGATTGATGAGCTTGAACAAATGATTCGGGCCAAAGCAGCAGCAAAAGCTGCAGAGGAAGAAAAAATTATTGCCAAAGCATGAACCGGATTAATCTGTTCTTTGGAGCAGTTGAGTAAAATTATAGATTCCGGCAGTGAAAACGGGTTTATTGCGAAAAGCAGACAATTATTAAAATTAGAAAACGAAGATATTATAAAAGTTACACATTGCGAAAGACCAAGGGTAAACATTGAAAAATATACAGTCCATTAAAGGAATGAATGACGTAACGCCTTCAGAATCTCCAGAATGGCAATACGTGGAAGCACGCGTTAGTGAGTTGTTCCAGAGTTTCGGTTATCAGGAAATTCGTTTTCCCATTATGGAGAAAACAGAGCTATTCGCGCGCGGTATTGGTGAAGTTACCGATATTGTTGAAAAAGAAATGTATACCTTTAACGACCGCAATGACGAGAGCCTTACGCTGCGTCCTGAAGGCACAGCCAGTTGTGTCAGGGCATGTGAACAAAATCGTTTGTTGTTTGATCGTGGAACTCTTGTACAAAAACTCTGGTACTGCGGTCCAATGTTTCGTTATGAGCAACCTCAAAAAGGGCGGTTGCGTCAATTCCATCAATTCGGTATTGAGGTATTTGGAATTGAAGGGCCGGATATCGATGCTGAGATTTTGATGCTGACAGCGAGATTGTGGCGAGATCTTGGTATCGAAGATGCGGTAGAGCTGCAAATAAACAGCCTGGGCACCAATGCAGCGCGGACAAAATACAAGGCAGCACTGGTTGAGTTTTTAAATGCGCATCGCTCAGCTTTGGATGAAGACAGTCAAAATAGAATCGATCGTAATCCGCTGCGTGTTTTAGACAGTAAAGATCAGAACACGCAAAAATTACTAGAAGATGCCCCAAGTTTGCTGGATTATCTTGATGACGAATCCCGGCAGCACTTTGAGGAACTGAAAAGTTTACTGGATGTAGTGGGGATTAAATATGTTGTGAACCCTCGTCTGGTGCGTGGCCTGGATTACTACGGTCGTACCGTTTTTGAGTGGGTAACAAATAAGCTTGGAGCTCAAGGGACTGTGTGTGCTGGCGGCCGATACGACGGTTTAGTCGAGCAACTGGGTGGCAAACCGACACCAGCGATTGGTTTTGGTATGGGGATAGAGCGTTTAATTTTGTTGTTAAAAGAGTTAAAAGCCTTACCCAGTGAAATTTATCGCACGGTCGATGTCTATCTTGTTGTGGGCGAAGGCGAGACAAAAGACGCGTTTACTTTGTGTGAAACGCTCCGTACGGAATTACCGTTTTTGCGTTTACAAATGCATTGCGGTGGCGGCAGTTTTAAGAGCCAAATGAAAAAGGCTGATAAAAGTGGTGCCGAAATTGCCCTAATTTTAGGGTCGCAAGAAGTGAAAGCCGGTGTGGTTGCTGTTAAATACTTACGTGAAGAAAAAGATCAGCACACCGTTGCCATCAATGAATTAACAACGTTTTTAGCCTAGGAGTGACTCGTGGCAGATCATCTAACAGAAGAAGAACAAATCGAAGCCTTAAAAAATTGGTGGAAAGAATATTGGATGTCCATTGTGTTGCCCATCCTGCTGGCTGCAGTGGGGTATTTTGCTTGGAATACTTATCAAACCAACCAGGAAACGAAGGCTAAGCAGGGTTCATTGCTGTACCAGGAAATGGTCAGCCTGGCTGGGGAGCCAAACGCTGAGCTTACTGAAGAGAAGCGCAATGAAGCGGAAGTCTCCGCGCAAGAGCTTATCGAACAATTTTCCGGTACTTTGTATGCCGATCGAGCCAAGCTATTGTTAGCCAGATTCGCCGCTGAGCAAAAAGATTATGACAAAGCTGCAAAGTATCTGGGTGATGTTGTGAGTGCTGGTGCAAACGAAGCAGTGCAAAACCTGGCACGCGCACGTTTAGCTCGCGTGAGTTTTGCGCAAGGCAATTACGATAAAGCTATTTCATTAGTTGCAACACCAAAAGATGAAAGCTTTAAATCATTGTTTGCGGAAGTCCGTGGCGATGCCTTAGCAGCTAAAGGTGATACAGCGGCAGCCACCACCGCTTATCAGGAAGCACTTGACCACTTGGGAGATGACTACTCTCGCCGTGGTTTACTGGATTTGAAAATGAAAGGTGTTGCCATTATTGCCGATGCAGCGAAACAGGCTCCAGTGCAAGCAGAGCCTGCGGCAGAAGCGGAAGTTGAAGCTTCGCCTGAGGCGGCAGCCAATGATGAAAGTGTGAATAGCAATGACGCGGCACCAGCTGAGCAATTGGCTGACGAGGGGAATTCTTAATGCGTTATTTGGTATTACTAGCGCTTTTTGCACTGCTGGGTGCCTGTTCATCAAATAAAGATAAAGATGAAGAAGAGCGTGTAGCGAAACTCCCGGATTACGATAAAACGATCGACATTGATCGCGTATGGAGTCGCAATGCCGGTTCAGATAAAAATCGCAAGTATGTGGAAATAGTGCCCGCTTTTGCTGACGGGGTAATTTACACCGCAGATGTAAAAGGCCGAGTGTTTGCATTTAGTGCGGATACTGGAGATCGTCAGTGGAAAGTTGACACTAAGTTCGTTTTTGCTGGCGCTGTTGGTGCGGGTAACGGTTTGGTGTTAGCTGGCACCAGCAACGGTGAAGTTGTAGCGTTAAGCGCTGAGACAGGTGAGTTGCTGTGGAGTAAAGAAATCAGCAGTGAAGTGGTTGCGCCGCCGGCGACAAACGGATCGATAGTTGTTGCCCAGACAATCGATGCAAAGGTATTTGCGTTAGATGCAAAAACCGGAGAAGTGAAGTGGTCATACGATCACACCGCGCCGGTGCTGAGTTTGCGTGGCACGGCTGCACCGATTGTGACGAGTACTCAAGTAATTTGCGCGTTTGACAATGGTCAGGTCGTAAGTTTTTCTGCCAGTGATGGTTCGCGCACCTGGGAAGCCAGGGCGGCCCAACCCAAAGGCAAAACGGATTTAGAGCGGATTGTGGATATTGATGGATCACCGGTTGTCAGTGGTGGTTTTGTCTATGTCAGCAGTTATCAAGGAAATTTGTTGGCTTTGTATCGCTCTCAGGGCAAAGAGATTTGGCGTAAAGCTGAATCCAGCTTTTACTCTCCTGCCGTAGGTATTGGGCGAGTATTCATCAGCACAGATCGATCGCGAGTGGTGGCATTTAATTCGGCTAACGGAGATGTTGCCTGGACCAATGAGCAGCTACTCAATCGTGAAATAAGTGCACCCATTGTATTTGGTGATTACGTCGCGGTTATTGATAGCGATGACTATCTGCATATGTTTAACGTTGAAGATGGCAGCTATGTGCATCGCTTTAAACCGAAGGGTGATGGCTTTAAAGCTCCAATGCTCTACGATAATGGCCGTTTATTTATTTTGAGTGATGACGGCAAACTTTCCGCCTATGAAGTGGAAGAAGATTAAACGCAAAATTTAGTTTGTACACAACTTACAAGCTTGATATTTATTCGGGGTGGTGCAGGCCTGGCAATATTTGCCAAGTGCCCGCAGCCCCTTCATTATTTTCTGATTTCTTAAATCAAGCAAAGAGAACGCATGATACCTACCATAGCCCTAGTTGGGCGTCCAAACGTCGGCAAATCCACATTATTTAATCGCCTGACTAAATCCCGAGAGGCGCTAGTTGCTGATTACGCCGGTTTAACTCGAGATCGCAAATACGGCGAAGCCGAAGTTTCCGGCAAGCGCTGTATTATTATTGATACTGGCGGCATAAGTGGAGATGAAGAGGGAATCGATCATGTGATGGCTGAGCAGTCCAAACTGGCGATCGAAGAGGCGGATATTGTGCTTTTTCTGGTGGATTGTCGCGACGGTTTGACGGCAGCAGACCAGCAAATTGCACAGCATTTAAGAACACGTGGAAAACACACCTATCTTGTTGCGAATAAAGTGGATGGGTTAAACCATGAAATTGCGGTAGCACCATTTTTCGAGCTGGCACTAGGTGAGGTGTATTCAATCGCCGCTGCGCACGGTCGCGGCGTGAAATCCTTAATGGATATCGTGCTGGAACAGGTGGAAGAGGAGCTGGAGCAGGACGCGGTTGTTGATCACGGAATCAAAATGGCGATTATTGGGCGACCAAACGTCGGAAAGTCCACGTTGGTGAATCGCATGTTGGGCGAAGATCGTGTTGTTGTGTTTGATATGCCTGGCACGACGCGTGACAGCATTTATATTCAATACGAGCGTAACGGGAAGCCCTATACATTAATTGACACTGCCGGCGTCAGACGGCGAAAAAATGTCAAATTGACCGTCGAAAAGTTTTCCATTATTAAAACGCTGAAAGCCATTGAAGATGCAAATGTGGTAATTTTGGTTGTGGATGCGCAAGAGGGCATTGTCGACCAGGATCTGCATATAATGGGGCAGGCCATTGATAGTGGCCGTGCGCTGGTGATTGCGCTGAACAAATGGGATGGCCTCGATGAAGAGCATAAACAATATGTGAAAGCGGAATTGGAGCGTCGGTTGCGGTTTATAGATTTTGCTGATCTGCATTTTATTTCCGCGCTACATGGCACCGGAGTCGGCCATCTTTATAAATCTGTAGAGAAAGCCTACAGCAGTGCAACACAAAGGTTTACGTCCAATACTCTGACCAAAATCCTGGAAGATGCGATCGCTACGCACCAGCCACCCTTGGTGAAAGGGCGTCGTATTAAACTTCGATATGCACACCCCGGCGGCCATAACCCACCAATTGTAGTGATCCATGGGAATCAGACGGACCAGGTGCCGGCACATTATGCCAAATATCTGGAAAAAACCTTTCGGCGTGCCTTAAAACTACATGGAACACCCATTCGCATAGAGTTTAAATCTGGAGATAACCCCTTCGCGAATCGCAAGAATACGCTGTCTGCGCGCCAGGTGAAGAAAAAGCAGCGCTTGATGAGTCGAGCTAAAAAGAAGTAAACAGCTCAATCCCCAATTGACATTTTAGTTTAAAAAAACTGTCACATTTCGTTTTTAAGCAGGTACAATAGCGCCCGAATTGAGTCGGGCCTGTGTTTGCAATCCATATTCTGCAGGTGAAATTGAATACAAACATATAAGCCTTAGTCCGCTTCGTGCTGACTAGTGGGGAGTTACGTAAATGGTAATAAAAAACCCATTGATGGAGCTCTTTGGTCGATCGCCTATCCGACCAATACAAGAGCACATGAAAGTATCGGTTTCAGCTAGCGAAGAACTCATCCAGTTTTTCAATGCAGCAAAAGAAAATGACTGGCAAAAAGCCGAAGCCAGTTACGATAAAATCGGTGAGATTGAAAACACCGCCGATGAACTGAAAACCAAGCTGCGCCTCCACCTCCCTAAAAGTTTGTTCCTGCCTGTTCCTCGCAGCGATCTATTGGAACTCCTTACCATGCAAGATCGCCTGGCTAATATATCCAAAGATATATCCGGCTTAATGCTTGGTCGTAAAATGCATTTCCCCGATAGTTTGCAAGAGCAATTGTTAGAGTTTGTGCAAACCTCCATCGCCACCGCGCAGCAAGCGCAGAAAGCTATTCAGGAGTTAGATGAGCTTCTGGAATCCGGCTTTAGTGGGCGAGAGTTAATTGTGGTCGAGAACCTGGTTGAAGAGTTGAATGACCTCGAGAAAAAGAATGATCACCATGAAATTGCGATCAGAAGAGGTTTGTTTGCTATTGAATCCAGTTTGCCTCCGGTGGATGTGATGTTCCTATATCGCATCATTGAATGGATCGGTGAACTTGCCGATTGCGCTCAGAAGGTAGGCAGCCGTTTGCTGCTATTGCTTGCCCGTTAAACCACACCATTTCATTTATATGTACCAAAGCGAATTCACTACAGGCTTTTAAAATAAAAGTTCGGTGACGCAATACGCTTATAAAAGAATAAATAAAGAGTTAGGAAGGAAGTATGTCCATCATCGCCGAATATCATTCAATTCTACTAATTTTAGGCTGTGTCTTTGGTCTGTTTATGGCTTGGGGTGTGGGTGCAAATGATGTGGCAAATGCAATGGGAACGTCAGTTGGCTCCAAAGCGCTCACGGTGAAGCAGGCGATTTTGGTGGCAATGGTATTTGAATTTCTAGGCGCCTATCTGGCAGGTGGGGAAGTCACCTCGACAATTCGTAAAGGCATCATCGATCCGATGTTGCTGCAGGAAACCCCCGAATTTCTGGTGTATGGAATGCTATCAGCCCTGTTAGCTGCGGGCTTGTGGTTATTGATTGCCAGTATGCTAGGCTGGCCAGTCTCAACAACACATTCTATTGTTGGGGCGATTGTCGGATTCGCTGCAGTGGGAATTTCTGTGGATGCCGTTGCCTGGGGAAAAGTGGCTAACATCGCTGCAAGCTGGGTAGTATCGCCAATACTGGCGGGGTCCATTTCCTTTGCTCTGTTTATCAGCGTGCAAAAATTAATTTTTAACAGTGATTCGCCAATGGCGAGTGCGCGTCGTTATATACCTTTTTACATGTTTGCCGTTGGCTTCCTGATTGCTATGGTGACGATGCTGAAAGGTTTGAAACATGTACTTAAAGATTCTTCCATAAGTTTAAACTTCATAGAGTCCATACTTATTTCTGCCGTTATCGGAGTGATGGTCACGGGGCTTGGCTTGTTATTCTTGCGTCGCGTGAAAGATGATGCCCCAGACACAAATGGCCATCGCTTTGCGAATGTTGAGCGGGTTTTTGCTGTTTTAATGGTGTTTACCGCCTGTGCAATGGCTTTTGCCCACGGCTCAAATGATGTTGCTAACGCAGTCGGCCCATTGGCGGCAATTGTTTCTGTGGTGAAATCTGGCGCAATTGGGGCTAAAGCCGAAATGCCCAGCTGGATTTTGCTGGTTGGCGGCGTCGGGATCGTGGTAGGTCTGGCAACCTATGGATTTAAAGTGATGGCGACAATCGGTAAAAAAATTACCGAGCTGACACCGAGTCGTGGGTTCGCTGCTGAACTGGGGGCTGCGGCTACAGTAGTACTGGCTTCTGGGGTTGGGCTTCCGGTGTCTACCACACATACATTGGTGGGAGCCGTACTTGGCGTAGGTTTGGCGCGAGGTATTGGAGCTTTAAACCTGCGAGTTATCGGTTCTATCTTTTTGTCTTGGATTGTGACATTGCCTGCCGGTGCGGGATTATCTATCTTGTTTTTCTTCTTCTTTAAGGGTGTGTTTAGCTAATACCGCCAGCGGACCCTGGATTCATACAAATTACATATTAAATCGCTAATGTATGTGCATGCCTTGATTTTTTGAGATCGGAATCGAGGCGATAAAACACAGAAATGCCACGATTTAGCGGCTGTACAAAAATTGTACTTATTAAAATTGAAATATGACACGTGCTGTAACAAAAGTGTCATATATCTTTCATATGATGCGCTCCATCGAGGAAATAATACTTTCTTTAATATTCCAATCGTCGGAGATCTAAAGTGAAAAAACTATTACTAGGGCTAAGTTTCAGCGCTGCAATCGCAACTTCATTTACACACGCTGCTGGCAGAGATTCTATTAGTATCGTAGGTTCTTCTACGGTATTCCCTTTTTCTAAAGTTGTGGCTGAGCGTTTCGGTAAGACCACTAACTTCAAATCACCCACTGTTGAATCTACCGGAACTGGTGGTGGTTTCAAAGAGTTCTGTAAAGGTCTTGGTGTAAATCACCCAGACATCTCAAATGCTTCTCGCCGTATCAAGCAATCAGAGCTGGATATGTGTAAAGCTAACGGTGTTGCTGATGTGATTGAAGTGTTGATCGGTTATGACGGCATTGTATTGGCCAACTCTGTTAAAGCTAAACAAGTCAAATTATCGCGCAAAGATATTTTCCTGGCATTAGCGAAAAAAGTACCAAACCCTGATGGCAGCAAAACGCTAGTAGATAACCCCTACAAAACCTGGAAAGACGTGAACCCTTCTTTGCCTGCATCCAAAATCGAAGTGTTGGGACCTCCAACAACTTCAGGAACGCGTGATGCATTTGTCGAGCTGGCAATGGAAGGTGGCTGTAAAAAAGTGGATTGGATTGGCGCTTTAAAAGATTCTGATAAAGGTCGATTCAAAGAGATTTGTCACATTCTTCGTGAAGACGGTGCTTTTATTGAAGCCGGTGAGAACGACAACCTGATCGTTCAAAAGCTTGATGCGAATCCAAATGCACTTGGTATTTTCGGTTTTAGTTTCCTGGATCAAAACGCTGATAAAGTTCAGGCTTCCAGTATTGATGGATCTGACCCGACTTTCGACACCATTGCCGATGGTTCTTACCCTGTTTCTCGTCCTTTGTACTTTTACGTGAAGAAAGGCCATATGGAAGTTATTCCTGGTATCAAAGAGTACTTGGCTGAATTTACCAGTGAAAAAGCCTGGGGTGATGAAGGTTACCTGACGGATAAAGGAATGATTCCTTTGGCTAAAGAAAAGCGTAACCAAATTGCCAAGAATGTAAAAGACGCAGTTGTTTTAAAGAGTTTGTAAAGATTAATCGTCTTAATAGACGATAGTTTAAAGGCGCCAGGCTGACTACCAGTTTGGCGTTTTTCCTATTAAAAATACGCCAGTTAAATTAATCGAAGCGAGTGTCGTATCTAGATGGATATTACAATTTTAATGATTCTAATGGGGATGATGATTATCTCCGCCTATGTGTTAGGGCGCGGGAGGTCTATATCGCTTGCTAAAAATGTAGGAGGGGTGGCAAATCTTAACTCTCTTCCATTTTACTACGGTACGCTGACCGCTTTATGGGCAGCGCTTCCTGCTTTGGCGGTTCTGGGTATCTGGTCTGTTTTTCATACCTCGATTATTGAAGGCATTGTTGTTCAGCAAATGCCGGAGGATATTCGTAATTTGAGCAAGGAAGAGCTGGGCCTGATTTTAAATAAGGTCTACAACGTTGCCCATCAGCAGCATATTGGTGAAGTGCCGGGATTTATCCTGGAGTCGGCAAACGCACTGACCCGCTTTGAAAATTACAGTGCCTGGCTGGTCAGCGTGGTGGTGCTGTTGTTGATGATGGTGGGAATTGCGGTAACCTGGCTCAGAATCAACCCACAGCTAACCGCACGTATTCGTGTAGAGAATGGCTTTCGATACGCGTTATTGGCCTGTTCCTGCCTGGCCATTTTAACCACCTTGGGTATTCTTTTTTCTGTTCTATTTGAATCTATCCGCTTCTTTAAAGCCGTGCCGATTTCAGAATTTTTATTTGGTCTGGAGTGGAGCCCGCAAAATGCGTTACGGGTTGATCAGGTCACGGGTGAAAGCAGTTTTGGTGCAATTCCCCTGTTTGCTGGGACATTATTAATTGCATTAATCGCCATGCTGGTTGCCGTGCCCACCGGGTTAATGTCGGCCATTTATCTATCTGAATATGCGCCTGAGCGTGCCCGATCCCTTATTAAACCGTTACTCGAAATCCTCGCGGGTATTCCCACCGTTGTTTATGGTTTTGTGGCGGCACTGACGGTTGCGCCTTTTGTTCGCGATGTGGCTATTGCTTTGGGGTTAAATGAATACATTACGGTCACTTCTGAAAGTGCGTTGGCCGCGGGGCTGGTAATGGGGGTAATGATTATCCCATTTGTTTCATCTTTGTCGGATGACGTGATCAATGCCGTTCCGCAGTCATTGCGTGATGGGGCTTTGGGGCTCGGCTCAACGCAATCTGAAGTGATTAAAAAAGTGGTTATCCCGGCTGCCTTGCCTGGCATTGTTGGCAGTATTCTGTTGGCCGTATCACGCGCGATCGGTGAAACCATGATCGTGGTGATGGCCGCTGGACTTGCCGCCAACTTAACGGCGAACCCGCTCGATTCTGTTTCCACAGTGACGGTGCAAATTGTTACTTTGCTAGTGGGCGATCAGGAATTTGACTCTCCTAAAACCCTTGCGGCCTTTGCCCTTGGTTTGATGCTGTTTCTTGTTACCCTGGTATTAAATTACGTTTCTTTGCATGTAGTGAAAAAATATCGTGAGCAATATGAATAATTCAGATTCTATGTCCGTCGCAGAACGCGTCGAAAAAAATTTAGCAAAACGCTACCGCGCCGAGAAACGCTTTCGCATTTTCGGCATGATCTCCGTGTCGATCGGCATCATTGCGTTAATTGGGTTGTTTACTCAAATTATCAGTAATGGCGCTGGTGCGTTCTTCCAGACTTATGTGAAGCTGGATATCACCTTTGATGCAGATGAATTGGGTATTTCTGATCCCACCGATCCTGATCAGCTGATGATTGGCAATTACGACGGGATTGTTCGTGATGCTTTGCGCGAGCGCTTTCCCAGCGTTACAAAGCGACGGGAAAAAAGAGACCTTTATAGTCTTGTGAGTATTGGTGCTTCCTATCGTTTACAGTCGGATTTACGCCAGAACCCGCAATTACTTGGCACAACACAAACCTTGTGGGTGCTGGCAGATGATGATGTGGATGTATATTTTAAGAGCCGGGAAGATGAGCCGTTTATTGGGCGATTGAATGATCTTCAGGTGGAGTGGATTGAGTCGCTGGCAAAATCCAATGAGTTGAAAACTAAATTCAACACTATTTTCTTTACCTCGGGCGATTCTGCTGAGCCAGAACAGGCAGGTATTCTTGGTGCTTTACTGGGGAGCCTGCTCACTTTGCTGGTCACTTTGTTGTTGTCTTTCCCTATTGGTGTCGCTGCCGCTATTTATCTGGAAGAGTATGCCAAGTCGAATAAGTTTACCGATTTCATTGAGGTGAATATTAATAACCTGGCGGCTGTACCGTCTGTTATTTTTGGTCTGCTGGGGCTGGCGATCTTTTTGAATTTTTTCAATATGCCACGGTCCATTCCGCTGGTTGGGGGCTTTGTACTTACCCTCATGACATTGCCAACGATCATTATTTCCAGCCGCGCTGCAATTAAGGCGGTTCCTCCCTCAATTCGCCAGGCCGCGTTGGGAATGGGCGCCTCGAAAATGCAGATGATCTTGCACCACGTGTTACCGCTGGCCTTACCGGGAATGCTGACCGGTGCAATTATTGGTATGGCTCAGGCGTTGGGGGAAACCGCTCCATTGCTGATGATTGGGATGGTGGCATTTATTGTTGAGCTGCCAGGTTCAGTTGCCGATCCGGCAACCGTGTTACCGGTTCAGATTTTCCTCTGGGCAGATAGTCCTGAGCGCGCCTTCACGGAAAGAACATCTGCAGCAATTATGGTGTTGTTAGCTTTCCTGATTACGATGAACACCTTTGCTATCTGGCTGCGTAAAAAGCTGGAGCGACGTTGGTAGTCCGGTTCGGGAATGAAAAAGCATCCAATTAATGTATAGATTTTAAACGAAGAGTGATTCTCATGTCAGATATCCCAGTATCCACTCCAATAAACCCCATGCTCGGTGATAATATGCAACAAGCAACTCTTGATGATCGAAATAATATCCCTAACGCAGGGCACGGTGGGCATACAGTGATAGAAGAAGCTACGCAAGATAAAGTTAAGGCGACAGAGAAAAATAAGACTGTCGGAAAGCCACTTTGCGATAACCCTAAAATTGAAGTGCGCGATGTCAGCGTGTTTTACGGGGAAAAGCAGGCCGTATTCGGGGTGGATCTGGATATTGCGAAAAACGAAGTCATTGCCATGATCGGTCCCTCCGGTTGTGGTAAGTCCACATTTTTACGCTGTTTAAATCGTATGAATGATACGGTGGATACCTGTCGCGTTGAGGGCTCAATAACCCTGGAAGGACAGGATATTTATGCTCCCAAGCTGGATGTAGTGCCATTGCGGGCAAAGGTCGGCATGGTGTTCCAGAAGCCCAACCCTTTTCCAAAGTCCATTTACGAGAACGTGATTTATGGACCTAAGATTCACGGTTTGGCCTCTCGTCGATCTGAAATGGATGAAATTGTCGAAACCAGCTTACGTAAAGCAGGTTTGTGGGAAGAGGTAAAAGACAGACTTCACCAGCCAGGCACAGGCTTATCGGGTGGTCAGCAGCAGCGACTGTGTATTGCCCGTACGATCGCAGTGAGTCCGGAAGTAATTCTCATGGATGAACCTTGCTCCGCGCTAGATCCTATTGCAACTGCTAAAATAGAAGAGTTAATTGCTGAATTGAGTCAGAATTACACCATTGCTATTGTGACGCACTCCATGCAGCAAGCCGCACGGGTTTCCAATCGAACGGCTTACTTCCATTTAGGAAAATTAATAGAGGTCAACGATACACAACTGGTTTTCACAAACCCGGATCATGAACTTACCGAAGCCTATATTACCGGGCGTTTCGGTTAATAAGAGGCGGAAATAATGGATACATTACAATTAGATCAACATATTTCTCAGCAGTTTAATGCTGATCTTGAGCACTTGAAAACCGCCCTGTTGGAAATGGGTGGACTGGTTGAAGAACAGCTGGCCGACGTCATCAAAGCCATTGAAAGCGGCGATAGCTCGCTCGCAGAAAAGGCGTTAATCGCAGAAGATGAAATTGACCGTCGTGAGTTATCAATAGATAAAGAGTGCTTGACTGTATTGGCTAGACGCCAGCCCGCTGCTTCCGATTTACGTCTGGTGATGATGGTGAGCAAAGCGATTCGAGACTTGGAGCGCATGGGGGATGAGGCCAGTAAAATCGCCCGAATGGTCATTGCTTTGAGCGAAGACGGTACTGAAATTCGTGGTAATTCTGAATTGCGTCATTTGGCTAATAGCGTGGTGAAAATTGTGCGCGTTGCGCTGGATGCATTTGCCCATTCCGATGTGTTTGAGGCGATCAAAGTGGTGAAAGATGATAAAGAGATTGATAAGGAATATCAGTCTACAATGCGCGAAATGATTACCTACATGATGGAAGATCCTCGTCAGATAAGTCGCGTAATGAATGTGCTTTGGATGCTGAGATCACTGGAGAGAATTGGTGATCACGCACGCAATGTTGCAGAGCAGGTGATTTATCTTGTTCGCGGGATGGATATTCGTCGCACAGATTTAAGTGACGTCGAACGCCAATTAGAATCCAAGTCATAAGATCTTCATACGCGAAAGCGTAAAATCCTTCTGGTTTTCCAAGCAGCGCAACCGCGCTGCTTTTTTATGTCTGATGACAAAAGTCTGATTTTTAGACCTAGTTAAATTTATGTGACACTTTTTTTTCACTTATGTTAAAAATGTAATAAAAGTGACACATTACTGTCATACTCTTTCCGCGAATTTTAGCACTCGTTGCCACATTTAACGGGGCGGTATTCGTAGATAATGCAGCCCCAAAAAATTAGCCATTTACAATAAAAAATTTACGTTGATTTTAAATTTCGTTACGTGGAGATCACACATGAAAAAACTCATTTTAGCTGCATATGTAGGTGCACTTTCGGTAAACGCATTTGCTGAACCTGAACTTTACGGAAAAGCTCATATCGCATTTCACAATGCGGACATTCAAGAAGGTGAGGAAACATCAACTACTGAATTGGTAAGCAATGCTTCTCGAATTGGTGTGAAGGGGGAAATTGCAGGAAATGACTCTGTGAAGGCCATTTACCAGTTTGAATATGAAACCTATGTCGATGATGGTGACAGCGGTGATGATACGACCTTTAAACAACGCAATATTTTCATAGGTCTACAGGGTGATTTCGGTATCATCAAGGCGGGTCACTTTGATACGCCGCTTAAAGAAGCTCAGAAAAAAATAGACCTGTTTAATGATCAGGTTGGTGACATTAAAAATGTTGTGACGGCTAATGATCAGCGCAAATCGAATTCAGTCGCTTATAAAACAACAACCGATTCACCGTTTAACGCTTACGTGGCCTTGATCTCCAGTGAAGACGAAGAGGCCGATGACGGTGTGTCAGCATCCGTCACGTTCGAGCAGAACGATTTGTATTTAGCGCTGGCTTACGACACTAATGTCGCTGCACAAGACGCTGATGTAATTCGATTTGTAGGCCAATATAGCTTCTCCGCTTTCCAGTTGGGAGCGTTGTATGAAGAGGTAGATGTTGATGGTGAAAGCGTCGATGGTGTTTTTGTTTCTGCCGGTTATAAAATGGACAGCTGGTTCTTCAAGGTTCAGGCAGGTCAATCTGATGAGCGTTTTGAAGGTGGAGAAACAATGAGTATTGGATTTGATTATAAAATCTCAAAACCATTAAAAGTGTTTACCTATTACACGGTAGATCAAAGCGATAATGACGTACGTGACCGCAACTACCTTGGCGCTGGTATCGAAGCCAAATTTTAAGGTTTAAACCTGATAAAATCATGAAAAAAGGCGGTTAATCCGCCTTTTTTGCGTTTTATAAAGTGGTTTTCTCGTATGATGCCGTTGCTAGAACGGGGCGCTGGCCTTTTGTCGCACAGAATACTCGGTTAGACGACATTTTACGAAGGTTTCGCGCCGTTAGTTCGTTATATAAAGATTTGAAAGCTTAACAAGGGGAAAAGCATGAAGAAGCTTTGGTTTTCTGTGTTTGCTGTTGTATTGGCAAGCTGCAGCCAATCACCAAAAGACGGTGGCGCTATTGAAGCCACCAAATCCGGCATAGAGTTCGCCAATTTTGATAAGAGTGTTAGACCGCAAGACGACTTCTATCGCTATGTTAATGGCACTTGGTTAAAAACAACCAAGATTCCGGATGACAAATCAAACTATGGCACCTTTACTGCGCTGGATGACAATGCACGCAAAGACATGCGTGACATCATAGAGCAGTCCGCAAGTGATACTTCCGCCGCAAAAGGCTCAGACAAACAAAAAGTTGGCGGTCTATACAATTCTTTTATGAATGTTGAACTGTTGGAAACGCTAGGAATTACGCCTCTTAACCCTGAATTAGCTGCAATTGATGGGTTGGCAACTCGTGAAGATCTGGCCAAGTATTTTGCTCGCGCACAGCGTATGGGAAGTGATGTTCCATTTGGTTTTTACATTAACAACGATGCGAAAGCGCCAACGCAGTACATCGCATACTTTGTACATTCCGGACTTGGTTTGCCCGATCGGGATTTTTACTTCCACGACGATGAAAAGTCTCAGAAAATACGTGATGCCTATGTTGCACATATTGAAAAAATGTTCGTTTTGGCTGGCTTCGACGCACCCAAGGCTTCTGCCAAACGCATTATGGAAATTGAAACCTCAATAGCCGACGGTCACTGGACAAACGTTAAGCGTCGTAACCGTGACTTAACTTACAACAAATATACCATCGAGAAGTTACCGGAACTGGCGAAGGATTTTTCCTGGCAGAGCTATTTGGCCGAGGCCGGCTTGAGTGATCAGGATGCTGTAGTAATTCGCACCCCTGACTATTACCCTAAATTCAATGCCTTGTTTACCAGTGTGGAGTTAGAAGATTGGAAAACCTATTTGCGTTGGCACTTATTAACAAATTATGCCGGGTTTTTGAATAAAGAGATCGATGATGAGAACTTTGCGTTTTACGGCAAAATCCTGCAGGGGACTGAGGTGCAGCAAGAGCGCTGGAAAAGAGCTGTCGACACTGTTAATGGCTTGCTCGGTGAAATGGTGGGTAAGGTTTACGTAGAAAAGTATTTCCAGCCAGAAGCGAAAGCGCGCATGGTGGCTTTGGTTGAAAATCTGCGTCAAGCCTACCGCGAAAGTATCCAGAACCTGGAATGGATGGGCGAAGACACAAAAATTAAAGCCTTGGAAAAACTGAATAAATTTAACCCTAAAATCGGATACCCCGACAAATGGCGTGATTACTCCAACTTGCAAATCAGCGACAAAGAGCTGGTGGGAAATTACTTTCGTGCCAGCCAATTTAACTATGACTATGACATCGCCAAACTGGGCAAGCCTGTTGATCGGGACGAGTGGTTTATGACGCCACAAACTGTGAATGCCTATTACAATCCGGTGATGAACGAAATCGTATTTCCAGCTGCCATTCTTCAGCCGCCATTTTTTAATATGGAAGCGGATGACGCCGTTAACTACGGTGCAATAGGCGCGGTTATTGGCCATGAAATGGGCCACGGTTTTGACGACCAGGGTGCAAAATCGGACGGCGACGGCGTGCTGCAAAACTGGTGGACCGAAACAGATTTGATGGAGTTTAAGCAGCGCACAGGAAAACTGGCGACGCAATACGGTGCATTCGAAGTGTTGCCCGGCGAATTTCTGAATGGAGAGTTTACCCTTGGTGAAAATATTGGTGACCTTGGTGGACTAACTATTGCCCATAAAGCGTATAACTTATCGCTTAATGGCAAAGAAGCGCCCGAAATAGATGGCTTTACCGGCGAACAGCGCTTCTTCATCGGGTGGGCGCAAGTCTGGGCACGTAAATATCGCGATGAAAATTTACATCAGCGAATCACCACCGATCCACATTCGCCGAGTGAATTCAGAACTAATGGCGTGGTGAGAAATATGCCTGAATTTATGTCGGCTTTTGACGTGAAAAAAGGGGATGCTTTATATCTACCCCCTGAAGAGCGCGTTAAGATCTGGTAGTTCCTACTTTAAAACTTCAGCAGGCCAAATTTACCCTTTGGCCTGCTTTTCTCGCTTTATCCCTTTCGGGTTTTCTCTTATCCTCTTTTCTCTTATCTTCTTATCTTCACTTCCTGTGGGCATGCAGGCTGAACCGCTTTGTTCTCCAGCTGTTTCTTATTAACGCTCGTTTTTTTGAATGCCCTCAATGGCGCATCGTGTTTGGTTTTAAAAATCTTCTCATAATTCAATTTAGTTATTTATTACGAAAGGTTGAATAAGCGAAGAAGAAAAAGCCGCCTTAGTGCCCTATAGTTAAAAGATATTGTGTCTGGAGCAAAGACGATGCTAAGGGTTCTTATTTTCCTGTTGTGTTGCGGCGGTTGTTGTCAGTCTGTAGCAGAGGAAAAGAAGCGTAAGCTGGTATTTTTAACCTGGGAGGACTTTATCTCGCCATCCGTGGTGAGTAAGTTTGAACGGGAATACAATGCAACTCTGGAATTTGTGTATTTTCAACATGATGAAGAACGTGACGCGCTGATTGCTTCTGAAATTATGCCACTTTATGACGTTTATATTGTTGATGGCCAATCTGTTACCAGCCATAAGAATTTTAACTGGATGGCCCCAATGGGGGAGCGGGAAATACCAAATTTCAAGCTGTTTAACGATGCCTGGAAGAAAATACACCCCGATGGTGTCGGGTATGTTATCCCCTATGGCTGGGGGACTTTTGGCATTGCGTACCGTGCAGACAAGGTGAAACAGGTTCCGCGCAGTCTAAAAGAGCTCTTCAACCCGGTAGACGAGCTGAAGGGGAAGATAACCATGTCGCCGCAAATGCTGGAGTTGTTCCCGTCCGCGCTGTTGTCTCTGGGCTATGATATGAACAGTAAAGACCTGGCGGAAATCGGCAAAGCTGAAACACTTATCTATCAGCAAAAACCATTCGTTCATTCATACCAGCTGCCTGAACTCAATGAAAAATCTCTGTTGATCTCGAGCGAAGTTGTGGTGGCGCAAACCTATAATGGCGATGCAATGATATTGGCAGAGCTCAATGAAAATATCCGTTATCTTGTGCCCGAGGAAGGATCGCCGATGTGGATTGATTTTCTCGCGGTGAGCGCAGACAGCAAAAATAAAGCACTTGCCTATCAATTCGTAAATTTTCTAAGTCGAACAGATGTGATATTGGAAAACATGCAGTTTACTTATACCGCTAGTTTTAATGATGAGGCAAACAAAAGACTGCCTGCAGAAATGAGAAATGACCCCATGATTTTTCATCCGATGGAGAAGTTGTATTATTACCGTGAACCCGACCCAAGAGCAGCGAGAAAGATGATGGGTGTCATGCAAAATTTGGAAATTCAATAGCGAAAAACTGTCAATGAAACTGCGATCGCGATTCCTGCTCATTATTGTTTCGGCGACCTGCATTTGCATTGCGGGCGTGCTGATAGGCTTTGCTCAAGAAGTGTTGCGTTATTCAAAGCTGGAGACAGAGAAAAATATATTCTCCAGTAAGTTAAATTTTGTCAACGCGGTAAATCAATTAACGGAAACAGCGAGTTCTTCCGCAATTTTAATCGCGGAGGATGATTTAATTGCGCGATATTTTTCAGTGTCAGAAAGTAATCGCTTTAGTTTGTTGTCGCCGGCAATACACAATTACTTAAAAACCGTATTATCGGTTTACCCTTACTTTGAAGAAATTAGTTTGTTGTTGGAGGATGGGTATGAAGAGGCGAGAGTGGCGCATGGCGTAAAAAATAAAAGCGACAAAACACACAGTGCAGTTATTCAGGAGGCCTGGCTTTCCCCGGATAGAAGTTTTATTAATTTTGAGTTTCATGAAGATTTTGATCGATATACGCTGAATGTCTATCGAGCGATCGCAATCCCCGACCGCTCCCAGTCGGCGAGGAATTCAACCGTGCGAACGGTGGTGCGAATCGCTATTTCTATGGAGTACGTAGAAAGCCTGGCCTGGCAGCAGTTAATGACAAAGCAGAGTTTCATTTTAATTCATGATGGGCACGGCGGTAAGATTTTGCATTCTGGTTCCGATATTCCAGACGAAATCACTCACGTAACGCAGATGGATGCAGATATCGATGAGGAACAATTAAATTCGCTGCATTTATTGCTGGAAACGGAGGTAATCTTCGATAACTGGTTCCTGGTGGTTGCTGTGCCGATGGAGGCAGCGCTTCAGCAGGTGAAAAGTATATCAGTAAAAGGCGGCATTACACTTTTAGTGTTTTTTGTGATTTTGGGCTTGAGCGTCTATGCCATGTTGAGTTATTTCGTTATTCAGCCCGTCGATGATCTGGTAAAAGCGACCAATCGGTTTGCTGAGACGGGAGAGTTGCCGGAAATAACCGCGAGGAACGATGAGATCGGGGCATTGCAAAATGCTTTTCTCGACATGGGAGAAAAGTTGGATGCGCAAACTAATTCTTTAAAAGTGCAAGCCTACACGGACGTATTGACTGGTTTGCCAAACAGGAATCTCCTGGCAAAGTTATTGCGAAATGCTGTCGAAAAATCTGAACGCAGCCATCGTAAAGTGGGATTACTGTTTATAGATTTAGATGGGTTTAAGCAGGTGAATGACGTGCTTGGTCACAATGCGGGTGATGCATTACTGCAAAAAGTGGCAGAGAGACTTTCAGGAATTTTACGTGTTGGTGATTCCGTGACTCGAATCGGGCACAATTTGGATAACGTAACCCAGTCTTTGATCCGCCTCGGAGGCGATGAGTTTACGGTTATTTTACCTGAGCTGAGAGTGCAGGAAGATGCCGCATTGGTCGCTGAGCGATTGCTGGATCAGTTTCAGTACCCCTTTAGAATCCAAGGCAAGGAGGTTTTCGTTGGCGCAAGTATGGGGATTGCTATTTATCCAGATGATGCCAAGGTCGTGGATAGTTTGGTGAAGTTTGCCGATACCGCCATGTACGCCGCGAAAAAGGCAGGCAAGATGCGTTACATGTTTTTTAATCGGGATATGTTTAACGAAAGCAAGGCACGATTGGAGCTGGAAAATGTATTGCATCATGCATTTGCCGCGGATGAATTTAAAGTTGCCTATCAGGCGAAAGTAGATCCTTTGAGCAATAAAGTTATCGGATTCGAAGCCTTAGCCAGACTGGAAACTCGAAAGATGGGCGTGATTCCGCCGGTGGAGTTTATTCCTGTCGCAGAAAAGTCGGGAATGATTGACAACATTACCTTATTGCTCATTGATAAAATTTGCCAGCAAATTGTGGTTTTTCAACAAACACTTAAGCGTGATTTCACGATGGCCATCAATATTTCCCCTGTGCAATTGTCCAACAACAAACTATTCAATTCCATTTTAGATATTGTAAAACGGTATTCTATTGAGCCACATTTAATTGAATTTGAGGTGACAGAAAATTCGTTAATTGATAATGAAACTCTGGCAGAGCAACAGCTGGGTAGATTAAAGACCATGGGGTTCAGAACTGCGCTGGATGATTTTGGTGTGGGCTATTCTTCTTTGGGGCATCTTAAGCGTTTTGAATTCGATACATTAAAAATTGATCGAATGTTTTTTTCTGATGTCGAAACTAATCCAAATGGTAAAACAATCCTCGTTTCCATTATCGATCTTGCACGAAAACTTGGTATGGATATTGTGGCAGAAGGTATTGAATCGCAGGAGCAGATTGAGTTTGTGACAGACAATGGTATTGATATGGTGCAGGGATATTTCTATGCTAAGCCGATTTATGCTGAGTTTTTAGCAGAGGATACGAAAAGAATCGAAAGTGCTTCAGTGCGGCCTTTAAAAATTAAGGCTTAAAACCGCTTGCGCCGGCATTTCTCTGCCGTTGTGTAGAAAAATTTTCTGCTGCGAGGTGTTTCGTTATTGTTTTGTGATACTTTTATCTGCAAAGTGCTCCAAGATAAAGCTAGGCTCTATGTATTCATTGCCGGGCATTTATCACCCAGCATTCATCACCCAAGTGGAATTCTCCAATGAAAATCATTCGATCATCCGCCTCCACGCTAACCGAACATCATGTGACGCCAGAGAGCGTATATGTTAATCGACGTGCGATATTGAAAAGTCTAGGACTGGCTACAGCTTCGCTGGCGCTTCCCGCTCAGGCGGGCTTGCTTGATAGTTTGTTAGGGGTAGGAGAAAAGCGGGAAATCTCAAACCCCGGACGCCCTCTGAAATATCAATCCATATCCCCAGCGCCAAAGCTAACTCTGACACCAGAAGAGAAGGTCATTAGCCACAATAATTTTTATGAGTTTGGCACCGCTAAAACAGACCCATTAGATAATGCGCAGGACTTGAAAGTGGAGCCCTGGACGGTTGAAGTGAGCGGCGAGGTGAGCAAGCCTGGTGTTATTAATGTTTCTGATTATATGACTAAAACAAGTCTGATCGAGCGTATTTACCGTATGCGCTGCGTTGAGGCTTGGTCAATGGTAATTCCTTGGGTAGGGTTTGAGCTGGGGAAGTTTCTGCAGCAGTTCGAACCGACCAGCAAGGCCAAATATGTTGCCTTCGAAACGCTGTATGACCCGGAACAAATGCCCGGGCAGAAATCTCGATTTGTTGGGGGTGGTATTAAATACCCCTACGTGGAAGGGTTGAGGATTGATGAGGCGATGCATCCACTCACTATTCTCAGTGTCGGCTTGTATGGCAAGACTTTGCCCCCTCAAAACGGAGCGCCGATTCGATTGGTAGTGCCATGGAAATATGGCTTTAAGGGAATCAAGTCTATTGTAAAAATAAAGCTTGTAGAGAAAATGCCGCCCACTACATGGAATATTCTAGCGCCTCAGGAATATGGCTTTTATGCAAATGTAAATCCCGAAGTGGACCATCCTCGTTGGTCACAAGCATCTGAACGATTCATTGGTGCTGGGAGTGGTCTTCAAGCGGAGCGAAAACCCACTTTAATGTTTAACGGTTATGGGGAAGAGGTTGCATCTCTTTATTCCGGAATGAATTTGCGTAAATACTATTAAATTGAAAGGTCCTTTTATGGTGATTTCCGAGGGGGAGAGATCTCAAACCGCGCGCGGAGGTGCCCGTAAAAAAAAATTATCTAAAAGATTGGCGGTAGGCGGACAGATTGGTGTTCATCTGTTTGCTGTGTTACCACTTGCGTGGCTGTGGTTAGCTATTCCTCGCGGGCTGTTAGGGGGTGACCCTGTTAAGGAGCTTATCCATTTTCTTGGGCTCGGTGCAATCCGGTTGCTACTGCTCACCCTGTTGATATCACCGCTGGCTAAAACATTTAAGTTTGGAGCGTTAAATCGTTTGCGGCGTCCGCTCGGTTTGTGGTGTTTTGTATATGCCTCCCTGCATTTTTATGTGTGGCTTGCTTTAGATTTGGGTTTCTCCTGGTCCTTAATTGGCGAAGAGCTCATCAAGCGAAATTATATTTTAATAGGCGGGGCTGCCTGGATAATATTGCTGGCTTTAGCTGTGACTTCCTTACCTGTGTTGATGCGAAGAATGGGAAGACACTGGAAAAGTTTGCACAAGCTGATATACCTTGCTGCAGTATTAACGGTGGTCCATTTTTGGTGGTCACAGAAAAGTGGTTGGATAGAACCTGCAATATATTGTTGCTTGTTTGCTGTGCTGTTTTGGCCGCGGCGAAAAAGGCTTCTGCTCGGGTAGGTCTATAAAAATGGCAAATGAAGAAATGAAAGGATAAAAAAGGGAGGCTCTGCCTCCCTTTAACTTTTACGTGTATCTGCTTTTAAGGTGCATTACTGTTTAAGATGGCCTCTTGTAGAATGACCTCCAAAGGAATTGGCGGGGTTGAGCCGGTATAACTATCTTCTTGGTAGCCAATGCTTATAGCGTTTGGCTCAAACTGATCTGCCATGATCACGACAGGTTTGATATTAGGCATAGTCGGTGCCTCAAAAAGGTAAGTGCCTTCACCATGACCGTACCAGGTAACTTTTAATTCAAACCCTTCTAAGGGCCAGCCACCGTCAGCAGTTGTGCGGATGGGATGTTTGTTTAACTTCAAAATTACAGCTTTGTTGTCAACGGTTGTCCGGTAAACATCAATCGTTGAAAAGGTTCTGCGTTCAACCGGCTCAATGTAAATACTGGTCAGCAAGGGGCCGTCAATTGCAGCGGGGTTGTTGAGTGGGCTTCCAATAAAGCTCGTGTTGTAGTCAACTGATATATCAAGGTATGCCATGCTTGGTTGGCTGATGCCGTTTGGAAAGTGCAGCATGACTTTTACGGAGCGGAATATCCAGGCATTGTTAACATGAGCCTGAAATGAATGTCCTTCGTTATCAAGCTTGGTGAAGCTCTGAGCGACTATGCGCGGCATTGAATCAAAATTAACAACAACCTTGTCAATGGAATAGTTGCCGGACTCATATGAATATCTTGTGGTAATTGATCCTGACGCAGGGCCTTCAAAATTTAATTCAGGTAATTGAATCTGCCCGCCATTAAAGGCTTGTGTATCAAAATCATAGGTGGTTGTAACGGATTCAGCAAAGGTGAGGGAGGAGGCTAAAATTAAGCCCGATAGAATAAACAACTTGCTTATATATTTCATGGGACATTCCTTTTGTTCGGCGAATTTAATTGTCACAGGAAAGAAAAATCTTCACATGGACGCATACCAATTTACCTTGTGTCTATATTCTTCCCTGCATCATCAGTGTATTCAATAGAATAAAATTGTCAACAGTTATGGATCTGTGTGGCTGGCTTTGCGACAAGGATTGCCATCAATGTATTGATGTTTATTAAATGGTCTGCATGGAATACGTACTCGAAATTTTCATGCGCAAATTAATTTGCATAGGAAAAAAGCGCAGACAAAAAAGTTTAGGCAAGAGGGTGCGGGTAAGAAGGCGAAGGCAAGAACGTGTCGACAAAAAGTGAAGGCAAAAAGCACTGGCAAAAAAAAGCCCCGCAAATGCGAGGCTTTTAAGAATTTGGTACCAGAGGCCGGACTCGAACCGGCACGCTTTTAAGGGCGCGGGATTTTGAATCCCGTGTGTCTACCAATTTCACCACTCTGGCAATATACCTTTTGATTGAGGTTGGGGTAACGACCAACCTGTCAGTGCTCTTGTTTTGCACTGGGCTCGCATTGAACATCTCTGTTCTTGTGCGGCGCGTGTTCATCCTGAATCTGGCTTGTAGTGACAGAGTTGCTGTCTCTTTTGCTAGATCCCGTTTACTTGAACCAGTTTGCACGAATAGGTGTGCTATTCCAACCAGCCCCAACTCCTTGTCGGGAGGGCGGCAATTATAACAGCGGTTTTGGCGCGGTCAACTCCTAAAGCATGGTAAATTGATGTCTTTTCCTTTACCCTTGCGCTCCAAAAAAACAATGAGTGTGTATCTTCTATGCATCGGCAAGATTTTTTTTACGATTTACCTGAAGACCTGATCGCGCATTATCCAATGCCTCAGCGCAGCGGAAGTCGATTGCTGGTGCTTGATGGGGTAACGGGTGAATGCCAGCATCACCAGTTCGCGCAGCTTATTGATCATCTCGAACCCGGTGATCTGATGGTTTTCAATGATACCCGTGTGATTCCCGCCAGATTGTTCGGGCAGAAAGAGACAGGCGGTAAGCTTGAGATACTGGTTGAGAGGGTGCTAAGTGCCTCTCAGGTGTTAGCGCATGTCCGCGCAAGCAAGTCGCCTAAAGCCGGATCTTTGATCCAGCTTGATCAGGGGATTACGGTTCGTGTGACCGGGCGTCAGGACAGTCTGTTTGAACTCCAGTTTCTCGGGGAGTTAACCGCGATTGAAGTGATGGAAAAGATCGGTCACATGCCACTGCCTCCTTATATTGAGAGAGAAGACGAGATTAATGATCGAGAGCGTTATCAAACGGTATATGGCAAGCACCAGGGAGCCGTAGCTGCTCCTACCGCTGGCCTGCATTTTGATGATGCATTGCTGCAGGCAATTAAGGATAAAGGTGTGAACCAGGCTTTCGTCACGCTGCATGTTGGCGCGGGTACTTTTCAGCCGGTTCGCGTCGATGATATTCGCGAGCATCAAATGCATTCAGAGGTGATGGCCGTATCGCAAGATGTCTGCGATCTGGTCGCTGCGACGAAAGGCGCGGGTAAGCGAGTGATTGCGGTTGGCACTACAAGTGTGAGATGTCTGGAAACTGCAGCGCAAAGCGACGCAGGGGATGGAATTATTCACCCTTACCAGGGTGAAACTAACATTTTTATTTACCCGAGTTATCAATACAAAGTGGTTGATGCCTTGGTGACGAATTTTCATTTGCCGGAAAGTACATTGTTAATGCTGGTTTCAGCATTTGCCGGCTATCAGCATACGATGAAGGCTTATTCAGAAGCCGTAAAACGTAGATATCGTTTTTTCAGTTATGGGGATGCGATGTTTATCAGTCACAAAAATACAATAGAGAAGCATGAAGTTTAATAAAATTTCTGAAGATGGTTTTGCTCGGCGAGGCCAGCTGATTTTTAATCGGGGTGTGGTGGAAACTCCTGCCTTTATGCCTGTCGGTACATACGGTACCGTCAAGGGGATGCTGCCAAGGGATATTGAGGCGATTGGTGCTCAGATTATTTTGGGGAACACTTTTCATCTGATGTTGCGCCCAGGAACCGAGATCATCAAGCAGCATGGCGATCTGCATGATTTTACGCAGTGGTCCGGCCCCATTCTTACCGATTCTGGTGGCTTTCAAGTTTTTAGCCTTGGTGATTTACGCAAAATCACGGAAGAGGGGGTTAAATTCCGCTCTCCCATTGATGGTAGTGAGATTTTTCTTGATCCTGAAAAAGCCATGCAAGTTCAGCGTGATCTCGGATCAGACATCGTAATGATTTTTGATGAGTGCACTCCTTATCCGGCCAGCGAGATGGATGCCCGTCAATCCATGGAGCTGTCTTTACGCTGGGCCCGGCGCAGTAAGCAGGCGCATGAAGGCAATCCAAATGCGTTGTTTGGTATTGTGCAAGGCGGAATGTATGAGCAATTGCGCACTGAATCTTTAGCGGGGCTGGTCGATATAGGTTTTGATGGGTACGCCATAGGAGGGCTTTCGGTCGGGGAGCCCAAAGAAGATATGGCGCGTATTCTGGACCACCTTAAAACGCGTATGCCAGTAGAAAAACCACGATATTTAATGGGGGTTGGAAAGCCTGAAGATATCGTGGAAGGCGTTGTGCGTGGAATTGATATGTTTGATTGTGTTATGCCGACAAGGAATGCGCGCAATGGGCATTTGTTTACCACAGAGGGTGTGGTGAAAATCCGAAATGCCTGCCATAAAATGGATACGGCTCCTTTAGATGCGCATTGCGACTGTTACACCTGCCAAAACTTTAGTCGATCTTACTTACATCATTTGGATAAATGTGGTGAAATTTTGGGCTCTCAGCTGAATACCATCCACAATTTACGGCACTATCAAAAAATTATGCAGGAGTTGCGTACGGCAATAGAACAAAATTCATTAAATCGTTATGTGGATGAGTTCTATCAGCGGCAAAATAAAATTCGCCCATCCATGTTCTTGTAAATATGTTGGGTATTCGATAGTTGCGTGCAAGTTTGGCCTGTCACCCCAAGTGAGCTTAAAGTATAATCGCGCCCCTATTGTAAAAGCGCTTGTCATAATTAAGGCTCAAAGTAGCCGCAAGGCGTCGATAATTTAGTCATTAATGAAAATAAGAGAGTTGAGCTCTAAGGCTTTTTGGACCAAACCATGAATCGTTACCCCCTTTGGAAATACGCGCTAATCGTAATTACCGTAATATTCGGAGCGCTCTACGCATTGCCGAATATTTACGCACCAGACCCCGCTATACAAATATCTGGTTCTTCTGCGTCAACGGAAATTGATGCGGGCACCATGCAGCGTGTGGAAAGTGCACTCAAGGCAAAATCGATCGAGTTTTTCGGAGTAGAGTTTACTGAAGCCAACGGCCTGGTAAGACTTTACAAGCAAGAAGATCAGTTGCGTGCTCAGCGTGCCGTTCAGCAGGAGCTTGGGGAGCGAGAGTATGTTGTGGCGGTAAGTCTGGCTCCCACCACCCCTGAGTGGCTGACAAACCTCGGCGCAGAACCCATGAAGTTGGGGCTGGATCTGGCTGGTGGTGTTCACTTTTTGCTAGAAGTGGATACCAAGAAGGTGATCACTGAAGATTTTGAAAGTATTGAGACGCAAATAAAGCGCTTTTTGCGCGAAGAGCGTTTGCGTGGAGTGAAAATCAGGTTAGATGATGAAACTCTGGTAATTGCTTCAGAAGATGAAGATGCGAGAAATAAAATTACTGCATTTTTGCGCACTGATGTGCCTGCCTTGCAGTACGACCGATTGGAAAGTAACGGTGAATACCTGGTACACGCCAGAATGAGCGATGCTTATATTCGCGAAAAAGAGACTTTGGCTGTGCAGCAAAACCTTACTGCTTTGCGTAAGCGGGTGAATGAACTGGGTGTTTCTGAGCCTTTGGTTCAGCGTCAGGGGCGTAACCGAATTGTAGTGCAGCTACCTGGAATTCAAGATACAGCGCGTGCTAAAGCAATTATCGGTAAGACGGCAAACCTGGAGTTCCGTTTAGAGTCCCGTCCCTCAACTCTGGCAAGCCAGAAAGAGGAGTTTGATTGGCGCGAAGCCGGTAAACAGCAGATCTATGGCCCTGCAAGCTTAGAAAAGCGCGCATTTGTTAAGGGTGAGCATGTGACAAATGCCAGTGCCAGCATCGACCCTGAAACAAATCTGCCGCAAATTAACATTTCCTTAAATAGCGATGGCGGCTCGCTGATATTTCAAAACACCAAAAATAATGTCGGTCGTCGGATGGGCGTGTTATTTATTGAATATCACACGCGAACCAACATCGAGCACGATGAAGACGGGAAAGAAATTAAAACCTTCACCCAAATCCCAGAGAAGAAAATAATCAGTCTAGCGACTATCCAATCGCCCTTGAATATGAATTTCCGTATTACAGGGATCGATAGCATGAAAGAAGCTTCTGAAGTTTCGCTTTTGTTGCGAGCGGGTGCGTTAGCAGCCCCAATGGGGTTTGTGGAAGAACGTACCATCGGCCCGTCTCTTGGTAAGCAAAACGTGGATTCAGGGATTAAATCTGTCCAGTTCGGCTTGGCAATGGTGTTGATTTTCATGTTGGTTTACTACCGAGTCTTTGGTTTGGCTGCCAATATTGCACTGGCTGTGAATCTGACATTACTCGTAGCAATTATGTCTATTTTTGGCGCGACACTCACATTGCCCGGTATTGCGGGAATTGTGCTGACCGTTGGTATGGCTGTCGATGCAAACGTACTTATTTTCTCTCGTATACGAGAGGAGCTGGCGGCAGGGCTGTCCCCGCAGTCAGCGATTAGCACGGGTTTTGACCGAGCATTTGTGACGATTCTGGATGCAAATATCACAACGTTTATTGTGGCCATTATTCTTTACGCTATTGGCTCCGGCCCGATCAAAGGTTTTGCTGTAACTTTGGCGATCGGTATTATCACTTCGATGTTTACTGCCATCATGTGCTCACGTGCCATTGTGAATATTATTTACGGCAATCGCACCGTGAAGAAACTTTGGATTTAAATTCTTTTGGATCACTCTTAGCCAAACAGCAATACGAAGAGAATTAGTACAATGCAAACAGAAAAAATGATTAATTTTATGGGGCAGCGCAAAATAGCTGCCTCGATCTCAATCCTTCTTATCCTTGGGTCGATAGTTTCTTTATTTATCAATGGCCTGAACTTTGGCTTGGATTTTACTGGCGGAACGTTAGTGGAGCTGCACTATGAGCGCGAGGCCAATATTGAGAATATTCGCCAGGAATTAAAACAACAGGGTTTTCCTGGTGCAGTGGTGACAAATTTTGGATCTGACCGCGATGTGCTGATTCGTGTGCAAACAGAAGATGCAAAATTGGGTGATAAAATAGCGAAGGATTTACAAGCCGCAGCGAACGGAGAAGCGGAAGTAAAACGGATTTCCTACGTCGGCCCGCAAATTGGTGAAGAGCTGCGAGATGACGGTGGTTTAGGCATGCTATTTGCGCTAGCGGTAGTAATGTTTTACGTGGGTGTTCGATTCCAGATGAAGTTTTCAATTGGTTCGGTAGCGGCGTTGGCGCACGATGTTATTATCGTTCTGGGGCTGTTTTCTGTAACGCAATTGGATTTTGACTTGACAGTTCTTGCCGCTATTCTTGCCGTGATCGGGTACTCGCTGAACGATACTATCGTAGTGTCCGACCGAATCCGTGAAAATTTCCGTCTGGTACGTAAAAGCTCTCCGATTGAAGTTATTAATATTTCGTTGACGCAAACTTTATCACGTACCTTGATTACGTCATTAACCACTTTGTTGGTGTTGGTCGCGTTATTCCTGGTGGGTGGTGAGCTTATCCATAATTTTGCGATTGCATTAATTGCTGGTATTGTCGTTGGTACATATTCCTCCATTTATGTGGCAGCCAATATATTGCTGTTAATGAATATCTCTAAAGATGACTTGATTGAAATTGAAAAAGAAGGCGCTGAATTTGAGGATTCAATGCTGTAATTTTTGATTTTGTTGACAGGTGCAGGCCGTCGTCATTTCGGCTTGCATTTGTAAGGCCAAGCATGGTTGTTGCAGTGCATTTTTATGAAAGATGCCTATGACCAAAACCAATATCAATAAAACATTTTGTCATTAAGCGGTTGGTTATTATTAAGGTGCGAGCATGCATGGCTGTGCACATAAAAAATTAACCCTCTTGCTAGAATTCCCCCTCCTTTTTCTCGTTAAAGTTGTTGTTTAGTGCGAGATCTCTCTTTTTTGGTTGTTGTTGTCGTCATTTTATTTATTTCAGCATTTGAAATGGTGTGACTTCGTTCTGGAAGCGTGAAATCGCCCAGAAGCTGAAATGCTTCCAGTATTCCTGTGCATGTCCTCTCGGTGAAACCTGGTGTTCGGTCAAGGCCTGTATTCATGGTGTCCTCTTTCAGCTCTCAGTAGTTACTCAAAGTTTCATGGAGTAGAGAGTGGTTTGGCCACTGCTTGTACGCTATTTAGTATAGTGAGAGAGAGGGTAAAATGTCTTATAGTAATTAACGCTATGAATTGCGTTTTACATGCGACTTTTCGCTGGATAAGCTTAAGTATCCGTGCTTTATTGTTATGATGCTGTACCCACAAGCCGGTGGCTTTTCCTTCCATGCCTACTATATCTCAGACAGACTTTAAGGGTGTCATATGCTCGATAAGTTAATCAGTAAAAAGAAGCACACGTCTTTAATTAATGACGAAACCTCCCATCAGGCGACCATAGACCGCTTTAATCGCATTCTCCGGGGTGCGCAAGGATATGGGTTTTTGGATTGGGATATTAATGCCGGCGTTGCTTCATGGGGAGGGGATTTCTGGTTTCATCTGGGATATACGGAAGATGATATTGCTCATGTGGAACAGGTCGATAATTTTAGAGAATATGTTCACCCCGATGATCGTTCGCAATTTAGCGCGGATATCGCACATTTGGTAAAGCACGAAGAAGCAAAGGTGCTGACGATTCGTGTGCTGGCAAAAAACAACACATACGTGTGGGTGGAGGCCAGATTGGATGCGGTGACTGATAAAAAAGGAAGGACTCGCTATATTTCGGGCGTTGTGTGTGATGTAACCGAATTAAAGGAGACGGAACAGGCGCTTAGGTTAAGTGAGGCGCGACACGCACGAATTATTCAGGCATCGAACGATGGTATTTGGGAGTGGAGTGCAGAGGATGGTGGTATCCCAATGAAAAAAACCGGCAAGGAAGGCCGTTGGGAGTGGACGCCAGATGCCAGTGGTTTCACCTTTAACAGTCGCTGCTGGGAATTGGCGGGTTATTCTCAGGACGACCCTATTTTACAGGGTGGCCTATTGTCCTGGCGGAAGTTGATGCATACGGAGGATGGTAAGCGTTTCGATAAGATGCTGACAGATCATATTACGAAGGGCAGTGCTTTCGACATTGAATATCGAGTTCGAGGAAAAAGTGGCGATTGGCGCTGGATTCGAGGCCGTGGTCACATGGCTTATGATGAAAAAGGACGGCCGACACGGATGTCGGGAACGAATATGGATATTACGGAATTAAAGCGTGCTGAAGAGCGCGTGGTTAAAGCCAAGATTCAAGCAGAAAAAGCAAACCAGGCGAAATCAGAATTTCTTTCCAGTATGAGTCATGAGTTGAGAACACCGCTCAATGCCATTCTCGGGTTTGCGCAGCTTTTTGATTTGGATACAAATTTAACTAACGAGCAGCGAGAAAATATCCAGGAAATTAAAGTGGCCGGCAAACATTTGTTGGAGTTGGTGGGCGACGTTTTGGATTTGGCAAAAATTGAAGCCGGGCATATGAAGTTCAACATGGAGGGCGTGCTCCCGTCTCGTGTCATAAATGAATGCGGCACTTTACTGAAGGCGCAAATTGAAAAACGGAATTTATTGCTGAACATTAATTTCCATGGCTTTGATTCGCATGTTATTAGCGCGGATGCTGTTCGCTTAAAGCAGGTGTTATTGAATTTGTTAGGAAACGCGATTAAATATAATCGCGTGGGTGGGGCTATTAATATTGAGTTAGCTTTGTCGGATGTTGGCAAGTTGCGTATCTTGGTGAAAGACAATGGTTTGGGAATTGCCGAGCAAATGCAAAACCAATTGTTTCAGCCGTTTAATCGCTTGGGGGCTGAAACTAGTGGTATTGAGGGCAGCGGCGTCGGTTTGGTAATTACCAAGCAGCTGGTGGAGCAAATGGGAGGGGCCATTGGGTTTTCCAGTGAGGAAAAAGTTGGAAGTGAGTTTTGGATTGAATTTCCTATTGTGTCCATAGAAAAAAGCGAACTCAGCAGCGTCGCGCAAGCGCTGGATACTAGTATCGATGATGAGACTGAAATTCCAGAATTACTGGTGCGCTCTCCGAAAAAAATTCTTTACGTAGAGGATAACCCTTCTAATCAAAAGCTGATGAAGCAGGTGTTATCGCGCTATCCTATTTTAGAGTTGACCGTGGTTGGGTTGGCTGTTCAGGGTTTGTTTGTGGCGAGGTCGAGTAAGCCAGATCTTATAATTTTGGACGTGAATCTCCCGGGCGTCAGTGGCAATGAAATGGTATCGGTGTTGAAGCAGGATGCGGAAACGCAATCAATACCGGTTATTGCTTTGTCAGCCAACGTTTTGGCTCATGATGTGCAAAAAGGGTTGGATGCGGGCTTTGATCGCTATCTAACAAAACCTTTAAATCTTGCGCAGTTGATCGCGACATGTAACGAGATTTTGGAATAAGAGTTTGTAAATTTTGCACATTTTTTTGATGTGGTGTTGCATTTAAATCCCTTGACTTTGAGTGGTTTTACTCAGCGGGTTGAGCATTTAAATGCAGTTTAAATTCGATAAATCGGTAGGGTGAATCTTGTGTTTACTTGTTGCCAAAGTATAATCGCTCGCAACTATGGGTTAAACGCTTAAAAATCCACTGATATCGAGCGATTTCGTATTTTTAATGCTTTTCGTGAATGTTATTTCTTTTCTCGTTGCAAAAAGTTTCCTAAGCTTGATTATATCTTTTTGATTCCCTTTTTATTTTTAGCGTTGTGTTGCGTGTAGGTTTTTAATTACAGGCGCTCAGGCATTCCATATTTTTGTTTAATACAAAAAATTAACGCAATTCAGCATACATGATGGGTAGGTAAATGCAGAAAATTTTTAAACTAAGCTGTTTGGTTTTTGTTGTCAGTACGGGCTTGGTGAGCATCGCGGGCTGTAGCAAAAAGACATCAGAACCGGAAAATAGCGCGATCGAAAATCAACTTGCGTCCAATCAGTCGCAATCTGCACTTGGTCCTGATTCTCAAATACACACAGCACACCCAGCAAAGTGGCCCAAGTTAACAAGCCCATTTAAGCAAAATTCTGAACAAGAGAAAAAAATCAGTGATTTGATTGCAGGAATGACTGTAGAGCAAAAGATTGCACAAATGATTCAGCCAGAAATTCGCGCGGTAAGTTATGAGGATATGCGAAAGTATGGCTTTGGTTCATACCTGAATGGTGGCGGCGCGTTCCCGAACAATGACAAGCACGCATCTGTTGATGATTGGCTGGCGATGGCGGATGCCTATTACGAGGCGTCCATTGACGATTCCGTCGACGGGCAGACAATTCCGACCATGTGGGGCACTGATGCAGTTCATGGGCATAACAATGTTATTGGGGCGACTATTTTTCCGCATAACATTGGTCTGGGGGCGACACGAAACCCCGAATTGATTAAACAGATTGGAGCCATTACTGCTGCTGAAGTCCGAGCAACGGGAATTGAATGGATTTTTGCCCCTACCGTGGCGGTTGTGAGGGATGATCGCTGGGGCCGCACTTATGAGGGTTACTCCGAAGATCCTGAGATTGTTCGCGGATATGCGTCGGCCATGGTGAATGGTCTGCAGGGTGCTGCTGGTAATAATATTCTTGCGGGAGAGGGTGCTATTGCCACTGCCAAACACTTTTTGGGGGATGGCGGAACACATGAAGGTGATGACCAGGGGAACAACCTGTCTTCCGAGGAAGAGTTACGCGATATCCATGCACCCGGCTATTTTTCGTCAATAGAGGCGGGTGTCCACACGGTGATGGCTTCTTTCAATAGTTGGCACGGTAAAAAAATGCATGGCAACAAATCCCTGCTGACGGATGTTCTCAAGGGGCAGTTGGGGTTTGATGGGCTGGTCGTTGGTGATTGGGACGGGCATGCGCAAATTAAAGGTTGTTCTAAGGAGTCTTGCCCTCAGGCTATTCTAGCGGGGGTGGATATTATCATGGTGCCAAACGAGTGGCGTGAACTCTACGAGAATACTGTTCGACAGGTAAACAGCGGTGAAATTCCAATGGCGCGGATTGACGACGCTGTGCGTAGAATTCTCCGGGTTAAAATGCGGGCCGGTTTATTTGATGGTAAGAAGCCTTCTGAGCGGAAGCTGTCAGGTCGGGCGGAGTTGGTGGGTGCGGCAAAGCACCGCGAAGTTGCTCGACAGGCTGTGCGTGAGTCTCTGGTGTTGTTGAAGAACAAAAAGGGCCTGTTACCATTGGATCGCAAGCTTAATGTTTTGGTGGCGGGTGACGGTGCAGATAGTATCGGCAAGGCGGCTGGCGGTTGGTCGGTAACCTGGCAGGGTACGGGCACGGTCAATGAGGATTTTCCAGGGGGCACCTCTATTTATCGCGGAATTCAAAAGTTGGTGCAAGATGCTGGCGGTGCTGCTGAATTGAGTGTGGGTGGAGCTTATAGCAAAAAACCAGATGTGGCGATTGTCGTCTATGGTGAGAACCCTTACGCGGAAGGTGAAGGGGATATATCTAATTTGCAATATCAGAGAGGAAGCAAGGCAGATTTGGCGATACTGCAGAAACTGAAGGCGGATGGCATTCCTGTTGTGTCTGTGTTCTTGACGGGGAGACCGCTTTGGGTAAATAAAGAGCTGAATGCTTCGGACGCATTCGTTGTTGCCTGGTTGCCTGGGTCTGAAGGGCAAGGGGTAGCCGATGTGCTGTTTAAGAAGGACGATGGAGGTGTTAACTTTGATTTTAAAGGCCGCCTTTCGTTTTCGTGGCCAAAGTATGACACGCAGATGGTATTGAACCGCAATGACGAAGAATATGACCCACTGTTCCCCTATGGTTTTGGGCTGACCTACAAAGATGTAGATAAGCTGACTGGCGAACTCTCCGAGGAGGCAGAAGAAGGGGCGATGCATGCTGCAGATAAGGTTTTTGATATTTTCAAAAGTCGGCCTAGAAATGATCTAGTGCTATATCTCGGCGATCCTTCTGCATGGGATGTGGTTGTTAATCAGAGCATTATGACCACCAAGGGGTCGGACAATCTGGTGCTGAAGGCGATAAACTGGAAGGTTCAGGAAGATGCTCGACAGGCGATATTCTCGGGTAAGGATATGGCGGTAGTGTATATCGCACCGCTGGGTGGAACGCAGGTGAATTACTCTGATTTCTTAAAGCAAAAGGCTGCCATGCGCTTTGATTATCGTCTGGACGCCTATCCTACTTCCTGGGTCGAGCTGAAGGTGGATTGTGGCTTCCCATGTTCTGGAAAGCTGGATATCAAAGAACGGTTGATGAAAGATGTGCTGGGAGAGTGGAAGTCGCTAACGGTAGACTTGGCTTGTTTTGAGAAAGAAGGGACAAATTTCGTCGAGGTTAGCTCCCCTTGGGTGTTGATGACAAACGGAGAGTTGTCATTGTCTTTCGCTAATATTGAGTATGTGCCAAATGCGGCGAAGGATGCAGATATTAGTTGTCAGTAGTGTGAGTTAGAAGGGGGTGGAATCGACCGATTTCGCTTCCATCTTTTAAATCTTAAGGAGGACGCAAGCAATCCATCCTTGAGCTAACACCTAGAGCTATAACAAAAGCCTCGCCCAACTGGGCGAGGCTTTTTTGTGTGTGGTTCGTAGAGATGGTAATGATTTGGTGGTTGTGCTGTGCGGGCGGCGGTTAATTTTATTGAGGGCAGGGAGAGGGTGATTTGACGGGCATAAAAAAAGCCAGCAATCGCTGACTTTTTTTGTTGCTTAAAAGCGAGGGCTTTTAAGGCTTTAATATGGCTCCGCCTGCTGGGCTCGAACCAGCGACCCAATGATTAACAGTCATTTGCTCTACCAACTGAGCTAAGGCGGAACGGTTTATGAGAGATATTCAGGAGTTGAAGATCTACTCAATTCGGTATTTCGAGATGGGCTTAAATGAAGTCGATTGACTTGGGCCTTACCTCGAAAGAGCGCGTATGGTATACATCGTTTTGCGCTCTGTCAACCTCTAAATTCTGAGGATAAGCCATTGTTTTTGTTCGTTATTTTTGTGCTCGCATTTGCATGCAAAAAAACAATCAAACTCACAATGGTAGGACCGGGCGGATTTGAACCGCCGACCTCTACCATGTCAAGGTAGCGCTCTAACCAACTGAGCTACGGTCCTGTCGTCCATCAGAGGGCGCGTATTGTAATGAGATGTTGCCTGAGCGGCAAGTTAAAAATTACAAAAAAGCGCCTCTTTCTATTAAAAGATTATTATCGTTTAAAGTGAGCCAATCGCCGCGACACCCAATGCCGCTTGATACATGATGGTTGTCACGCTGCCCCACATGGTGAGCTTGTCAACGCGATCGGTGTCTATCGGAACAATAATCGTATCGCCAGGCTCAAGTCGTTTAGAGCGTGATTTAAACCAGACGGAGCGCTGAGGCGTGTACACGCGTCCATTGGCCTTGACCACGTAAATCCGTTTTTTGTCCGCGTTCTGCTTTGTGCCGCCGGACATTTCCAGATAATCTTTGAGTGAATATTGCTTGTTAAAGAAGTGAGAGGTTGGGTGCTGCACTTCGCCTACTACGGTCACCGACGGTTTGAATCGCGGGATCTGCAGGAGGTCGCCATCAGCAAGCTCAAAATCAAATGAGTTTGGGTTGTTTAATATTGCAGGTAAATCTATCACCATGCGACCGAGGGCCTCGGAGCGGTCGATGTTTTTCAGGATCTCTTCGGCTTCTGCTTCGTTAATATCTTTTGCGTTTTGAGATTGTTCAAGTCTCGCTGCTGCGATGTCGCTTTCAATTTTACCTTTTAGGCTTTCAAGTCTCTCTTGTTCGAGAGCTCGAAGCTCTTCCCTTGAGAAGATCGCGCCTTCAGCGTAAGCGTGCTGGGTGAGGCCTCCTGCGCGACCAATGACGTCCAAAAGGGTTTCACCTTGAAGAATATCGTAGACTCCCGGGTACAAAACCTCTCCTAAGATTTCAACGGATTCCCGTTTTTGCCAAAGTGGTATCTGTTTGATCCGCAGCGTGTCGCCGGGAAGAATTTCCGGATTTTGTGTGTTTAGGTCGACATCCATGTGCATGACTACACGGTTGCGATCTTGGTCAATGGCGTAGCGTGTTATTTCCGCTCCTGAGCCAAGAGCGCTTTCTGAGAGTCCACCGGCGAGCGAAATTAGTTCTCGAGCGGTAAGGATGTCATTTGTGGCAGGGTATATTCCGGGAAAGCGTATGCTGCCGAAGACGTGGACCACTTGTTCCCGGTTGTTAAAGTCCGCCTGTGTTTTCATTTGTTCTACGATTTCCGCCAGCGATTCAGAGCGGTCATCTTCGTAGTTAAACATCATGACGGAGTCGCGCGGTTTTAAAATCGGGTCCAAGGCGCCTTTAGGTGAGGCGAAGGCATCTTTAGGTGAAAACAAATACACTTGGAGTTTTCGTGTGCTGCGTGCTTCTCGTAAAATCAAGCCGATATTGATGTCGGGATTTGGGAGGAGGTCGTCTACAGTGGGAACGATGTCGGTGAAGCGAATGTTTTCACGCCAGGCAAATCCTCCAGGGCGTTTAACGTGGCCTTCAAGCTTAACAATGTCCCGCATTGTATCCAGGGTAGAGTAGATGCGCAGTACGTCAGCGTCTTGAATCTTGTAGGTTCTGCCTTTTTCGGTGGACAGATCCAAATTAACCAGCGTTTTTTCGCCAGTATCTGTAATGCGTTCAATTTTGGAGGCGGGTACGTAAGCGGTTGGCAGTAAACCGCCGGCGAGCGCAATTACTTGTTCAACCGTTTTTTCGTGTTTCAGTTCGTAGATTGCCGGTCTTTTTACGGGGCCGGCCAGGCCAACGGTTTTTCCGATTGGTGGAATAAAAATAACATCGCCGGGAAGTAATCGGGAGTCTTTGCTGGTATCGCCGTTTAACAGGAGTTCATATAAATCCAGCGTGGTAATAACTTTGCCGGCGCGCTTAAGTTGAACGTTTCGTAGTGAGCCTATTTTTGTTATGCCGCCGCTGGCAAAAATGGCGTTTGTCATGGTGGAGAGTGAACCCACCACGTAGGAGCCTGGAATCTGGGCTTCACCCAGTACGAAAATGCGAATGGTGCGTAAGCTTCCCATCGTGACAGAGCTTTTAACTCCGATCATCTGCTCGCGGACTATTTCGTCGATTTTGTTTTTCATGTAGTCGAAAGACAGACCTGACAAACTAACCGGGCCAATGTTGGGGAAGTTTACGTTGCCTTCGCGATTTAAGGTGAGGGTGTGGGTGGTGTTTTCTTTGCCGTAGAGTTGTACGACGATGGTGTCACCAGGCCCGAGAATGTAGTCTGCAGGAATGGGGATGTCGGTTGCTGGAGTGAATGATTCTGCACCGTACTGGAAAATATCATAGCCGAAGAGTTTGAGAGGTTCGTCACCCGTATCTTCCTCTTCATTGTCCTCTCTCAGAGATGGCAAGTCCGTTCCTTCTGCAGTTATTTTTTCAATTTCATCGCCGTTGTCGCTCGTGAGCGTCGTACTTTGACGTCTTCCGCTGACTGGCTCGCTGGGCATGCTGCTTGTGGTTGCTGAGCCGCCAGTGCCAACATACTGTGAAATGTCGATACCCATTGATTCTGCGAGTGCTCTTTGCTGCTCTGGAGAGAGTCTTTTAAATTGCTCAATCTGCTGTTGGGTGGGTGCTTGTGCTAGCGCAAGTGATGAGGACAGGCAAAATGTTAAAAAAAGTACAAGTGTGCGAAACATAGGTGACCAAAAGTTATTTCATCAATGTTAGTTGTATTATCCGGCGGGCTTTAGCTGAAAAATGGGTCAGGGCGTTTGTTCTCAAGAGTTCGGATATTCCAAGGGTTCCAGCTTTCTCAGTCCATAGAATATAGGGTGAATTTGCGTCGTCTGGAGATAAATTCTCAAATAAATACCCGTTATTAACCAAAATCCTGTGTTATGTAAGCTGAATGCCTGGATATCAGCAGGGCATCTTAGGTGATTTGTCGGCGCTGTCAATAGTTGCAAAGCCTTGAAAATAATGGGCTTTCGCGTTGAGGGGGATAAAGTGACCACGACGTTGCATTGAATAGATGTTTTACGCTGGCAATGGTACTATGCGCGCCCGATTTTAAAGTGCCTGAAAAATCCTGCGATAGCCGTTCTTGGCAAATGCATGGGAGTTCAAGCGCATCATTTTTATTGACGATCAAGTGGCCTTTGGTACGGGTCACCACTGAAGAAGGATAGATCATGCCTGTAATCACTTTACCCGATGGCTCTAAGCGCGAATTTGACACACCTGTAACGGTATTGCAGGTGGCTCAGGATATTGGACCTGGCCTGGCTAAGGCGACCATTGGAGGTCGTGTGAATGGTGAGCGTGTTGATGCTTTTGACATCATCAGTGCTGACGCAGAATTAACAATATTTACGGCGAAAGATGAAGACGGTCTGGAAATAATCCGGCATTCATGCGCTCACCTGATTGGGCACGCAGTTAAACAATTGTGGCCGGATGCAAAAATGGCCATTGGGCCTACCATTGAAAACGGCTTCTACTACGATATCGATATGGAGCATATGCTCACAGACGAAGATATTGAAAAACTCGAAGCTAGAATGAAGCAATTGGCAGCAACTCACTACGATGTTGTGAAAAAGAAAGTCAGCTGGCAGGAAGCGCGAGATGTGTTCGTCGAGCGAGATGAGCCTTATAAAATCGAAATTCTGGATCAGGATATATCCAAGGATGACCAGCCAGGCCTCTACTATCATGAAGAGTATGTCGATATGTGCCGTGGTCCGCACGTACCGAACATGCGCTTTTGTGAGCATTTTAAGTTGATGCGAGTATCAGGCGCTTATTGGCGTGGTGACTCGGACAACAAAATGTTGCAGAGAATTTACGGTACGGCGTGGCCGGACAAAAAGCAATTGAAGAAGCACCTGCAGTTTTTGGAGGAAGCGGTTAAGCGTGACCACCGGAAGCTGGGGAAAAAATATGATTACTTCCATATCCAGGAAGAAGCTCCTGGAATGATTTTTTGGCACCCTAAGGGCTGGAGTATTTATACTGCGGTTGAAAGTTATATTCGTGATGTGCAGCGAAATAACGGGTACCAGGAAATTAAAACGCCGCAAGTGGTAGAGCGCACCCTTTGGGAAAAATCTGGTCACTGGGAAAAGTTTAGAGACAATATGTTCACTGTGGAATCGGAGGCCCGCGATTATGCGGTGAAGCCGATGAACTGTCCTTGTCATATTCAAGTGTTTAACCAGGGATTAAAAAGTTACCGGGATCTGCCGTTGCGACTCGCTGAGTTTGGCTCATGCCATCGTAATGAAGCGTCTGGAACTTTGCAGGGGTTAATGCGGGTTCGTGGTTTTACGCAGGACGATGCGCATATCTTTTGTACTGAAGAGGCAATTCAGCACGAAGTGTCAATATTCACTGATTTGCTGTTCGAGGTTTATCGCGACTTTGGCTTTGATGACGTAATTATTCGCCTGTCTACTCGCCCTGAGGAGCGTGTTGGAACGGATGAAATATGGGATAAATCTGAAAAAGCCCTGGCGGATGCGCTGGATGCAAAAGGTCTGGATTGGAGTCTATTGCCGGGAGAGGGGGCTTTTTATGGGCCAAAAATTGAATTCTCCTTAAAAGACTGTATTGGCCGGGTGTGGCAGTGCGGGACAATTCAGGTGGATTTCTCAATGCCGGCGCGTCTGGATGCACAATATGTTGCAGAAGATGGGTCTCGGCAGGTGCCTGTGATGCTCCATCGGGCAATATTGGGCTCGTTTGAGCGTTTTATCGGCATTTTGATAGAAAACTATGAAGGCGCATTCCCTGTTTGGCTTGCACCAGAGCAGGCTGTAATACTAAATATTACGGACAAACAGGCAGAATATGCTCAAAAAGTTGAGAACTTACTGCAAAATCAAGGATATAGAGTAAAATCTGACTTGAGAAATGAAAAAATCGGCTTTAAAATCCGCGAGCACACCGTACAGAAGGTGCCTTACCTTCTTGTTGTAGGCGATCAAGAGCTCGAAAACAACACCATTTCAGTGCGCACTCGGAGCGGCGAAGATCTCGGAACATTCTCGGTTGATCAATTTGCAGCTAAATTGGCGGAAGATATCGCTAAACGTGGGCGAACATCTGCCTGATTTGGGCTGAAGGCAATAAACTGATAAAATAGGCGGTTTATGTATTGGTGGCTCTTGGTTGTAGCTGGTATAGACTAGCATCCAAGAGCAAACGGCTAAGAGCACAAGAGACAACCGTGGTAAGCCCAATGCGGGCTCGCCACCAGACCGGCATAAAAAGCCGGTTAAAATTTAGCGAATTGGCAGTTTTGATACAGTGTTTTAAGACAATGTATTGAAAAGTGCTACCGCAATACCAAAAAGATTTGTTTCAAACTAATATTGAACAAATATAAAAACAGAGACTGGCATCAGGAGACTCAAACCATTAATAGTCGCGACAATCCGAAAGGGCGATCCAAGAAACCGGCAATCAACGATCAAATCGAGGCGAGTGACGTTCGTCTTATTAACGCAGAAGGCGAGCAGGTAGGGATCGTAAGTTTAAACGACGCTATATCGGCTGCCCAAGCAGCGTCATTGGATCTGGTAGCCATTGTTCCCGACGCAGACCCTGTGGTTTGCAAGATCATGGATTACGGGAAACACGTCTTTGAAGCGAAAAAAGCCAAAGCGGCTGCACGTAAAAAGCAAAAGCAGCAGCAGGTCAAGGAAATGAAATTCCGTCCTGGCACCGAAGAGGGCGATTACAAGGTAAAATTAAAAGCCTTGATGCGTTTTCTGGAGCACGGAGATAAGGCAAAAGTATCTCTGCGTTACCGCGGCCGAGAAATGGCCCACCAGGAACTTGGAATGGAAATGATGAAACGGATAGAAGTGGATCTGGAAGAAATAGCCAGTGTTGAACAATATCCCAAGATGGAAGGTCGCCAGCTCATTATGGTGCTTGCACCGAAGAAACGTAAGTAATTCCTACATTAGTTTCGCCATTAAACATATTACACAAATTTTAAAAACACGCATTGCGGGTTTTTAAAACAAGAGGGTCGCCGGGCTTTTAGCTGCCTAGGGGGCCTAGAAGCAAAACTCGAATGCCTCGGCATTCAATATTGGAGATATCACCATGCCAAAAGCTAAAGTACACAGTGGTGCCGCCAAGCGTTTCAAAAAAACCGCTGGTGGTTATAAGCACAAACACGCTTTCAAAAGCCATATCCTTACAAAAATGACGACTAAGCGTAAGCGTCAACTGCGTGGCACTAACATGCTAAACGCTGCCGACGTACCAGCAGTCGATCGTATGTTGCGCGCCAAGTAATCGGGCGTTAATTCATTCAATTTTAAGAGGATAAATCAATGGCCCGAGTAAAACGTGGAGTTGAGGCGCGTCGTCGCCACAAGAAAGTGCTGAGTGCAGCAAAAGGTTACTACGGCGCACGTTCGCGTGTATTTCGTGTAGCAAAACAAGCCGTCATTAAAGCCGGTCAATACGCTTACCGTGACCGTCGTGTTAAGAAGCGTAATTTCCGTGCGCTTTGGATCACTCGTATCAATGCTCAATCACGTGCAGAAGGTATGAGCTACAGCCGTTTAATCGCTGGCTTGAAAAAAGCTAACATCGCGCTTGATAGACGTGTACTTGCAGATCTTGCAATTCACGATAAAGCAGCTTTTGCTTCTATCGTAGCGAAGGCGAAGGATGCACTGGCAGCATAAGTGCTTCTAGCCTTAAGTTAACACACCGTTAACCGAAACAAGGGAAGAGCTTAGGCCCTTCCCTTTTTTTATACCGGAGTAGAAACGCCCCCCGACCGTACAGGTCGATAAATTTGAGAGAATAAAATGGAAAATCTCAGTGAATTAACTGAAGAAGCCATTGGCCTGGTGGAAAATGCAAATGACTTGGCCGAATTAGACAAAGTTCGAGTTGATTACCTCGGAAAAAAAGGCAAAATTACAGCGCTGCTTAAAAGCCTGGGCAAATTAAGTGCAGAAGAGCGGCCAGCAGCTGGTGCTGAGATCAACAAAGCAAAAGCTAAAGTACAAGATCAAATAAACCTGCGCAAAGAAAACCTGGAGCGAGCTGCCATTGAAGCCAAGCTGGCATCGGAAACTATCGATGTTACTTTATCTGGCCGGCAAAATGAGCGTGGTGGTTTACACCCCATTACTCGTACCATGCAGCGAATCGAATCGATTTTTACCAGCGTGGGTTATAAAGTAGAAGTTGGACCTGAGATCGAAGATGATTTTCACAACTTTGAAGCATTAAATATTCCTTCACATCATCCCGCCCGCGCAATGCACGATACTTTTTATGTCGATGCAACGCACGTGCTGCGCACGCATACTTCTCCCGTGCAAGTGCGCACAATGAAAAACAAACAACCTCCTATCCAGGTGATATGCCCGGGTCGAGTATATCGTTGTGATTCTGACTTAACTCACACTCCTATGTTTCATCAGGTCGAAGGCCTGGTGGTTGATAAAAATGTGAGCTTCGCAGATCTTAAAGGTACTGTTGATCAGTTTTTAAAGGTGTTTTTTGAAGCGGATGTTGCCGTTCGTTTTCGCCCATCCTATTTCCCTTTCACCGAACCTTCTGCGGAAGTGGACATCCAATGTGTGAAATGTGGTGGCGATGGATGTCGAATTTGTAAAAACACTGGCTGGATCGAAATTATGGGGTGCGGCATGGTTCATCCCAATGTATTCGAAGCCTGCGAAATCGACGCAACACAGTATTCCGGTTTTGCTTTTGGGCTGGGGGTTGAACGTATGGCGATGCTGCGATATGGCATTGGTGATATCCGCTTAAACTTCGAAAATGATTTGGACTATTTAAAACAATTTTAGTGAACTCGCTTCCTTAAGTGATACTTTCATTGACGTTAAATAGAATACATCCCATGAAATAATAGGGGTCCTCAAGGATCTGACAGCAATAAATTAAGAGGTTGCTATGCGAGTTTCAATTTTCGGTACAGGCTATGTCGGCCTGGTCACCGGTTCCTGTCTGGCTCATTCTGGCCATCAAGTCATGTGTGTTGATATTGATGAAGCGAAAGTTCAGCGTCTGCGTCAGGGCGAAATTCCGATTTACGAACCGGGCCTGGAAAACATTGTTAAACAGTCTGTCGCCGAAGAGCGTCTGAAGTTTACCACCAGCGCCAAAGATGCCGTGGACTACGCGGAAATTATTTTTATTGCCGTGGGAACACCACCAGATGAAGATGGCGCAGCCGATTTGCGTTATGTCTTGCAGGTTGCTAAATCCGTCGGTGAGCACATGCAGGATTATCGTCTTGTTATTAATAAATCCACTGTACCGGTGGGAAGTGCTGACAAAGTAAAAAATCAAATCGCTCAAACTCTGGCGCAGCGTAATGTTGAAATTCCATTCGATGTGGCATCCAATCCTGAATTTTTAAAAGAGGGAGCAGCGGTTGGCGACTTCATGAAGCCGGACCGTATTATCGTCGGTGCAGAATCTGCTCGCGTGGAAAAATTAATGTTGGAGCTGTATGCGCCGTTTAACCGTAATCGTGACAAGCTCATGTTCATGGATGTGCGATCGGCGGAATTAACCAAATATGCTGCCAACGCCATGCTGGCAACTAAAATCAGTTTTATGAACGAGCTTTCGCGTGTTGCGGAAAAACTGGGAGCCGATATTGAGCTGGTACGTAAGGGGATAGGCTCCGATCCGCGCATTGGCTACAGTTTTATTTACCCCGGATGTGGTTACGGTGGTTCCTGTTTCCCTAAAGATGTAAAGGCCTTGGTTCGTACTGCGAACGGAATTGATGAGCCTGCAGATTTGCTCACGGCCGTAGAAAAAGTTAACGATAGCCAGAAGTTGGTGTTAGTGGAGAAAATCAAACGTTATTTTGGTGAGTCTTTAAAAGGAAAAACATTGGCATTGTGGGGCTTGGCATTTAAACCAAACACCGATGACATGCGTGAAGCGCCATCTCGAGTATTGATGGAAGCCATGTGGGAATTAGGGGTAACGGTTAAAGCGTATGACCCGGAAGCCATGGAAGAAACAAAACGCATTTACGGTGAACGAGAAGATTTGCAGTTTTGCGCACGCGCTTACGATGCGCTGAAAGAGGCCGATGCTTTGGTAGTTTGCACAGAGTGGTCTGCATTCCGTTCTCCCGACTGGAAAACGGTGGGCGAGCTTATGAATGCCAAAGTCGTGTTTGATGGTCGTAATCTTTACGAACCCGAGTTAATGGCGGAGAAAGGCTTTACGCATTTCGCCATTGGTCGTCCCCAACACCCTATAAACTAATTTAATACTTTTATTCTGAAAATAGCGGCATTTTTATCTTATGAAATTCAGTGAATCCTGGTTGAGAGAATGGGTAAGCCCCAAAATTTCCACGCAAGAATTGGTTGACCAAGTAACTATGGCCGGCCTCGAAGTAGATGCGGTAGAGCCTGTCGCTGGAACATTTACGGGGGTTGTTGTAGGAGAAATTCTTTCAGCAGAGCAGCATCCCGATGCGGATAAGCTTCGTGTGTGTAAAGTTGCTGGGTCCCCGGATGGAGAGATGCAGGTCGTGTGCGGAGCCCCGAATGCCCGGCCTGGAATCAAAATCCCATTTGCCCTCGTTGGCGCTAAGCTGCCAGGTGATTTCAAGATTAAGAAAGCCAAATTGCGTGGAGTCGAATCCTTCGGCATGTTGTGTGCGCAAACGGAATTAGAAGCCGGTGATGATGATAGCGGACTGTGGGAGTTACCTCAGGACGCGCCGGTTGGAACAGATCTGAATGAGTATCTGTCGTTAAATGATCGCATTATCGAGGTGGATTTAACGCCTAATCGCAGTGACTGCTTAAGTGTGAAGGGCTTGGCGCGCGAAGTGGGCGTATTAAATAAATGCGAAGTGACTTCCCCAGTAATCGCTGCACAACAACCTGCGATAGATGAAGTACGAGAGGTGGCTCTGAATGCCGGTGAGGCGTGCTCGCGTTATATTGGTCGTGTGATTAATGGTGTTGACGTAAGTTGCCCGAGCCCTCTTTGGTTGCAGGAAAAGTTGCGACGCAGTGGTGTGCGGAGTATCGATGCCGTAGTGGATGTGACCAACTACGTTTTGCTAGAGCTTGGCCAACCAATGCATGCGTTTGATAAAGACAAGCTCAGTGGTGGTATTAACGTCCGTCTGGCGACGCAGGATGAAGAGATAACGTTACTAGATGATCAGGAAATAAAGCTAAATAGCGATACCTTGGTTATTGCCGATGAAAGCGGCCCAATCGCCATGGCAGGGATCATGGGTGGGGCGTCCACAGCGGTTAGCGAAGCCACGCAGAATATTTTTCTTGAGAGTGCATTTTTCCACCCTGTTGCTATTGCGGGTCGTGCTCGCAGTTATGGATTGCATACGGATTCATCTCATCGTTTTGAGCGCGGCGTCGATTTTTCTGCCTGTGAGCAGGCAATAGAGCGTGCGACGGAGTTATTGCTCGAGATTGTTGGTGGAGACGCTGGCCCTATCATCCATACCAGTCTGGAAGACCAGCTTCCTGCGGTTAAACAAGTGAAGTTGGCGAAAGCGCGTATCCAGTCTGGTTTGGGATTTGCGATTCCAGATGCCGAAGTTGTTGATATTTTAACTCGTCTCGGTATGCAGTTATTGGATAGCAGCGATCAAGGTTGGGTGTTTGAAATCCCCAGTTATCGCTTCGATATCGCTATTGAAGAGGACTTGCTGGAAGAGCTGGCCAGAATATACGGTTACAACAACCTGCCGACGACGGAAATGCGAATCCCTGGGCACTTGGATGAGCGAAGTGAGGCTCAGTTTGACGTGCCGGTATTGGAGGGTGAACTAATAGCAAGAGGCTATCAGGAGGTTATCACCTATAGCTTTATCGACCCTAAACTTCATGCCATGTTTGATTCGCGTGCTGGAATTGAATTGTTGAACCCCATAAGTGCGGATATGAGCACAATGCGCACAACGCTCATTCCTGGTTTGGTAAATACTTTGAAGTACAACCTCAACCGACAAAAGAATCGCGTGCGTATTTTTGAAACGGGTTTGAGGTTTTATCCTGCTGAAGGAGAATCCAGGCAGATTGCCGGTATTGCAGGGTTAATTTACGGGTCAAAAAACAGCCTAAGTTGGCATTCCGATAAAAAGGACGTGGATTTCTATGACATAAAGGGTGATATTGAAGCTTTGCTCAATATTGGGAAGCTGGAATACAGTTTCGCTGCTGGCAAGGCCGACTATTTACACCCGGGTCAGACCGCAGATATTAGTTTGCAGGGGAAGAAAATTGGTCAGGTTGGCGCATTGCACCCACAAATATTGCAGGCGCTGGATATCCCAAAAAGTGCATTTGTGTTTGAGCTGGATCTGGACCCTCTGCGTCAGGCAGTGATTCCGTCCTGTGATGTGGTGTCCCGCTTTCCAGAAGTAGCCCGGGATTTGGCCTTGGTTGTGGACCGCACTTTGCCCTGGGGCGCGCTGGAGGCGGCCGTGAAAGAGGAGGCTGGCGAACACCTGAAAAACTTAAAGGTGTTTGACGTATATGCAGGCGAAGGCATTGATCCTAAAAGAAAAAGTGTTGCTTTTAACTTGACGTTTCAGCATCCATCGCGCACTCTTAATGAGGAAGAAATCAATAACCCTATTAACTCCATAGTGAAACGCTTGGAGGAAGAATTTAATGCCATACTCCGATAACAGCTCTGCAGAGTCGCTCACTAAAGCCGATTTAGCAGAGAGACTCTACGAAGAACTTGGCTTCAACAAGCGTGAAGCTAAAGAGCTCGTTGAGTTGTTTTTTGAGGAAATTCGCGACTCGCTGGAGAGTAATGAGCAGGTCAAGCTCTCAGGATTCGGAAATTTTGAGCTGAGAGATAAAAAACAACGACCAGGTCGCAATCCCAAGACGGGTGAAGAGATACCCATTACCGCCAGAAGAGTGGTAACATTTCGACCAGGACAAAAACTAAAAGCAAGAGTCGAGGCGTATGCTGGAACCCAGTCATAATGACGAATTACCTGTAATTCCGGGTAAGCGGTATTTCACTATTGGCGAGGTCAGTGAACTTTGTGCGGTGAAGCCGCATGTACTGCGCTATTGGGAGCAGGAATTCCCGCAGCTAAAGCCTGTTAAGCGTCGAGGAAACCGTCGCTATTATCAGCGGCAGGACGTGCTTACCATCCGTCAGATTCGAAGTTTGTTATATGATCAAGGCTTTACCATTGGTGGCGCTCGCCAGCAAATGAGTGGGGACTCTCCCAAAGTTGAAGCCGATGTAGACCAAAAGCAGTGGATTCGTAAAATGATCGCAGATTTAGAAGAGGTCCTGGCGGTACTCAAAACCTGATCTAACTCATTCAAGGCATATTACGAGGGGATCGATGTGGTTAGACCAATCTCGACATTATTAGCTTCGTAAAGGCCCATTGAAACCACAGCGAATATAAAAATCGAACATAAAAAAAGACCGTCTAAACAGGCGGTCTTTTTTTATGTGAGTGTGCCCAGCACTATGTGTTTTGCGCTGGGCCACTTAGCCCACTGGATTCGGTCTTATCAGCGGCTTAATCAATGACTGTCTCAACCGGCATGATGTATGGGGCCGTAAACATGGAGGGCAAATTTTCGCATATCTGCGACTGCAATTCCTCTGGCGTTTTGTTTGACAGAGTCCAGTGATAATTGAGCCCGTTTTCTGCGTTGATAAACATTTCTGTATCCGTTCGACTTACGGCTACGCGGCCTTCCCAACCATCTATAATAAAGATATTGCTTTCAATGTGGACCAAAGCAAATTGTTGCTCCACTACGATGTAGCAATTTCTGTTGATGTAGGGAAGGTTGCCGATATAAATATAATCACGCGCCTCACCCGTTTCGTTTATGGTTACATAATATTCGCCCATCACCGTCTGGTTGAGCTGAGTGTTGAAGTACTCTTCCAAATCTTTGGTAATATCTACTTGCCCAAGCCAAACGCCTGTCACATCTTCCACACCGTTGATGCTCCAATATTCACCTTCTGGTGGCGGAGCGGGAGGCTCACTTTGTTTTATCTCAGGTTGATCTCCGCCGCTACAAGCGGTTATTTGTGTTAAAAAAATAAGCGTGAATAGCGTTAGTAATAATTTCATCGATGAGCTCTTGTTCTGTTTTCCTGCTAAAAATGTAACTGTACACTGGAAATAACTCTTCGTTGTTCGCCAAGCATAGTTCTAAGCTGGCCCTCCATGGAAGAGATAAACGTTTCATTTGTGATGTTTTTGACAAACAGGCTTAATTCAATATCAAAATTTCGAAGCTTTTTAGCGTACTTTATACTGCCATCAATAGTGGCGTAAGGGTCGATATAGTAAATATTTTTGTTGTCCCCATAGCGCTCTCCTACGTAGTAGGCACCCAGGCTGGTTCTGAATCCCCGTAATGCACCACGAGAGAAAGACCAGTCCCCGTATAAAGGCTGGCCGTCATATTACTGACTAATGCCGGTTTGTTACCGACGTACTGGCCGTTACGAAACCCAGCATCAATGTAGGATAATGAACCCACGAAGTTTAACCGTGAGTTATGTTGGAAGGTGAAATCCAGCTCAGCGCCTTTGGAATATTGAGAGTCTCCGAGGACGGCAGTTCTCAGGCCGTTTTCATATTCAAAACTTGCGATGTTCTCCTTAACAATATGATAAACGGAAGCGGTATACATCAATTTATCATTCAGACAAAGTTGCTTAACCCCCAGTTCAAGTTGATTTGAAAGTTCGGGTTTATCCAGGCGAGAGCCAACATCATCAATGCGATAGTTTGCCTTCATAGCTTCGCTGTAATTGAAGTACACCGATGTATCCTGTTGAAACTTATAAACCAAACCTGTCTGCATCGAAAAATCATGAAAAGTAGGAAGTGCTTCTCTGGTATCTAAAACAAGGTCCTTTGAGTAGCCTTCGGTGTATGTGTATCGCCCACCGATGGACAGTATAAGAGGGTCAGTCAACTCCAGGTTGTTTTGCGCGTAAAGACCAAAATCCGTGTAATTTAACCGTTGCGAGCGTGTGATGAGCTTAATCGGGTCATCGCCTTCATGAAAGAAAATATCGACCCCGGAGTCACTTATGACAATATTCTTAAAGTCATCTCGCTGTTGAAATGTGATGGTGCTATCTGCAACTTCATTGCGAAAGTCCATGCCGACGGTGGTGTGGTTCATCATTCCAAATAGTGAGTCTGAACCCTGAAGCTGAACACTTGCTAATTGCGCTTCCACTTCACTGGATTCGTCAAATATGCTTTTAGCTTGCACGGCTTCCAAATGATTAAAACTGCCGCCAGTAATATTAGTGGGGGCTGTTGTTACTGGAACAAGCTGGCCTGAGACAAAAATGAATTGAGGTTCAATCGGCTGAGCTTCGTCGGGGTCTACCAAAACAGTGCTGGTAAGTAACGAGTCTGAGTTGACCCTGATTCCATCGCGTTTTTCATTCTGGTGAAAGTATTTGGCCTCCAGGCTCCACGCTTGGGATAAGTAGTGTATCCAGGAAATATTAAGTAAACCAAAGCTTGCATCGTAATGATTTTGCGGTTGATTTGCTGGGACGTTGGCTTGCAGTAATTCTAATTCACCGTTACCCGTGGGCACGAGAATGATGGTGTTCTGTGGATTAATATAGGTGCTGTCTAAAACCTTATAGCTCATGTCAATGACATTGTCCGGATTCATTGTCCAGCTAACAGAGCCGGCAGCCGATATTCTTTCCTGTAGTTTGAAGTTTGCAGATTCATCCTGTTTCGTACCATCAAAATTGAAGCGATAAAGCAGGTCTTTAGAGGTCTTTGATAGCGGGCCGGTACTGTCAATGGCCAGACGTCGGTATGCCGCATTGCCGGCATCCACATTTAGATCCAGGGACGATTTCTGCTGTGGTTTCTTGGGGATGATATTGACCACGCCTCCAGGCTCCGATTGCCCAAAATTTAATGTGGAAGGACCTTTTAACACTTCAACACGTTCCATATTACTCATGCTGAACTTTACCCCTACATCGCTGCCGAGCCTGAATTTATCGATGTAAACTGAGTTTCTGGGGAAGCCGCGGAGGAAGAAGTCGTCATTACTACCGGCTAAGCCATCGCCGGGCGTAACACCGCTACTGTTTTTTAATGCATCCATTAAGTCGAGCGGGTAAAGATCCTTGATGAGCGGGTCAGGCAAAGTGTTCAAATATCGCGAAGTGTCAAAGTGTGACATGTCGGGATGAATAACAGAACTCTCCGTTATCGTCTGATAGCGAAAAGGGAATTGACGGGAGGTCACTCGAACCTCTTCAATCTGTAACGCTGGTGATGGAAGCTCTTCCTGTTCTGTTGGTGTCTCTATCTTTGTGATTGCTTGAATGATAATGCTGTTGCCATCACTCGTATAATCAAAGGTCAAAGGACTTTTTGCTAGTATTTGAGCTAAGGCTGTTTCTACGGTGAAGCGTCCAATAACAGGTGTTGATTGGTAAGCGAGCACCAAATCCTGTGGAACAAAAATCGATATCTCTGCCTGGACTGCCAATTCAATCAGTGAACTCGACAAGGCTTGCCCTGGGAGATCAAAGTAGTAAATTGGTTTGGAGTCCTCGCTGTCAGAGCCATCCTGAGCGTGCAAAGTTTGAGGGAGGGTCAGGAGGGTTGAGAGGGCGAGCGCTCCTAGCACCCAAATGCATGCGCGATTTAATGAGTTGTTTTGTGGTTGTAAGTATCCCATGATTGTTTTTTGAATATTAGCTGGGGTAGTTTAAGTGTTTAGGGTCACGTGTTTGCAGCAAAGCAAAATAAGTTGCGCATACTAATAAATCCAATTTGGTACAACAAGTAAAAGTCTGTGAATTGTGATGTTGACTGGAATACGGTAAGCACAATTAATTTTTATGGGAATAAGGGGTTTTTCGCGTGGCTTTTCAAGCGGCTAATTCATGGCTCTGCAGGGTTGATCACTATGGGCAGTATTGAATTTAGTTTTACACCGGTAGGGGTTTTTTCTGTGCTAATCTTGCATAAACCGATATTCTCAAAAGCTTATAATTTGTAAACAGGTTATAATTTCGCGAACTCTTATCGATTATTTCGTATATATCGAATCCCTTACAACATTTTCCAATCGCCACGTTTCACTGACTATCACTTGTGTATGACAAACAATAAATCACTATTTTTCTCGGCAAACCCTATCAAGTATCCACTAATGTCTGCCATGGTTTTTATCTATGGAGCCTGTGTTTCGATAAGCTGGCCGTTTATCGCACTTTTTGGGGTGAATGAATTGGGCATCTCCAGCTCAGCCACCGCGGTGTTAATATCGGCGGTGGCCATAAGTGGCTTAGCCTTTAGTCATATCATTGGGATCTATTCAGATAAAATACACGATCGGCGCAAAGCACTATGGGTGATATTGGCGTGTTCAATTATCGGCTGTTTAGTGCTGGCGTTCGTTAGAAACTATATAATTATTCTTCTGTGCTGTTGTACTTTTTTAGGGGTAGGGGCTGCGAGTTTTGCACAGCTGTTTGCCCTGGCCAGAGAGCAATTTGAGCATGACGGACTGGGAGAGATCGATATCCGGAATAATACCTTGCGCGGCATTTTTTCTCTGTCATGGGTATTTGGACCTGCCATCGGTGCTTTTGTAATTTCTACGCTAGGTTACGCGGAAGTTTTTGTCATAGCGGCTCTTGGTTATGTGGTGTTGAGCGTTTTTGTTTTATTTGCAAAACCAGTTCATGGGGAATCCAGCGCGGAGCCTAAAAAGCTGGATAATATTCGTTACGACACCAAAATCTATTTTAATCTGGTGGCTTTCTCCATTGTGAGTCTCGCTTTAAACATTGGCACAATCTGTTTGCCTTTACTGGTGAATAAAACGCATCAGCTTTCCGAGAAGATACTGGGTTTACTTATGGGGGCGACTGCTTTTCTGGAAATTCCTCTGATGGTGGGAACTGCCATTCTCGCAAAAAAAATTGAGAAATTTTGGTTGGTTCTTTTTGGCTTTTTGTTTTTTTCTGTTTATGGCGTGCTGCTGTACGGCGCACAAAATCTGACAGGTTTGTTCGTAGCCCAGGCCGTGTGTGCAGTTGGTGTGGCCATTATCATGGGGCTGGGAATGAGCTACTGCCAGGAGTTATTGCCTGGTCGGGCAGGCGAGGGTACCACGTTATTTACAAATGCTTCGCTGGCCGGTTCGGTGGCTTCTGGAATGGTCTTCGCCATCGCTGTGACATTTATCAGTTACCAACAGATTTATTTGATTAGTGCTTTCTTGTGCCTGCTCAGCAGTGGCTTTTTTGTGTTGGGAAGAAAGAAGGAAACGTTGGTGGATTTGGCGACATAAAACAATTCCGTCTACCGAGTTTGACGAAAGCATGACTGTTATTTGAAGAAATAGGGTGGATATAAAGGGCGGTTGTATAATATATTCACTTCGTACTTGGCGAGTTTTACCGGTTATGAATGTGAATGAATATGAATGAATGCCTGTGAATGGATGCCATTGTATGCCGAAGTTGACCATGTCCTTTTAACATCCCGGCCAGGGTCGATTATTACAAGATGTTTAAATCGAATTTATGGAGATAAAATGAAAAATACCATCAAAACCCTTTTCCTCATTGCCTGCCTACTTCCTCTCACTGTTTACGCCGGACCTAAGCTCGGAAAGTTTGCTGCCAAGAATAGCGGTAAAAAAATAGCAGTGGTATCCATCTCTGCGAATAATTATGGGGACTCATTGCAGGGTTGGAATTCAGCTAATACTTCGGATCTAATGGCGACACAGCTTAACAGTATGCTGGATTTGACCGAGGCGTTATTTGCAAATGATTTTGAAGTGGTTAAAGCAAGTACATTTGTACCGACTGAAGCATTTCAAAATTTAGCTGGTGAGCAACGAGAAGTGGGGTTGCCAAAATTCGGTGAGCATATGATGCCGCTGTTGTCGAAAAACCGAAAGCAATTAATCAAAGGGCAGATCGATAAAGACAAAGCTAAAGCGTTGGTGGAGCTAACTGGTGCGGATTATCTGGTATTAATTTATTCTGAATGGACAACCGCAACCGGTGGTATCGTGCCAACCACCAAATCATTTGCAAAAAATGTGGTGAATATCATTGATGGAAACGGGAAGTCAGTCTACCAGGGGCGTCAGGATGAAAAAGGCAATAAAACCCTGGGGGCTTTTGGTGGTGCTGTCGTTGATGAAAACAGCATTAGTCAGTGGGTTGTGGCCTACGAAAAGGGCCTGAAAGGGCTTTACAATAAAGGCCGCAAAAAGAAGGTTTAAATAGCTTTAATAGCTATAGCAGTATAAACGCGATGCTGACCGGGCGGCTGCCGTTGCCCGGTATTTCTGTCCGGTTATTTTTTCCAGTTATTCTGTTCTGTTAAAACACTGGATAACCGGGCAGTCACGTAAAAGCCCATCATAAATTAACGCAAATGAAATAAAGCTAAGCGTAATTTAGTATTGATGTGCTGCGTTAATCTCCCATAATTTAATTAGTAGGTCCTCCAACAATACACTGGCACTGATCACCGTCTCTTCGGTTATTTGCTGGTGATCTTCAAGTGCTTTATAGAGCGCTATTATCTCGTCCTTGGTGAATTGAGACGGCTTTTTAATCCTTTTGGTAGCATTAAGAATGAAGATGGAAAAATCCAAGTTTGCTCTGGCGATAGGCCTTATATCCTGGCCAAGTGTACTCTTGTGACGTTTGGATAATATGTACTGTGCATTTTTCTTCCAGCGTTTGGCTTCCGTTTGAAGTATTCCTGCTGCATGGAAAATGTCGTTGTTATTTAGGTGTTCCGCCATCTCCAATCGTGTATTGCGGATAAGTGTATTTTCTGCAGGGAGCACGTCAGCTAATTTATTTAACGGGTCTAGCCGTGAGTATGTTGCATATACGCTCTTTTCATGATGGCGGTGATAGTATTGTGCTGGCTCAAGTGTTTCCGTTAAAACGCGAATATGGTTCTGCATTTTTCGCTGGTAGTTAGCCAGTTTGGCAATTCTCTGTTGTAATTGTTCCTGGTGTTTTAAATTGAGTGTATGGGCAGACCACTGTGAAACCCTGTGGAGTCGAGAGTGCATTGATTTTTCATCATCTATGTTTGCAGGCGACCATAATCTTTCGGCGACAGCAAAAGCCCGAGGCCACAATCGTGAATCAATGGATTCTTCATCAATTAATTCGCTCCATAAAGCAATTTCTCCGCCTAGGATCTTACCTTTTTCTACGTTGGAAGTGGGGGGCATAGATTTGAGGGAGGGTAAAGATTTGAGAGGGTGCAGAGATTTGAGAGGTCGAAGGGCTGGGAAGTCCTCTTCATCAATAAGTTCTCCTGAAACAGTGTAAAAACTGTTTCCGACTTTGACCCGCCCAGTGATGCGTGTTTGCTCTGGTGCTAGCTGGAACCGAGTTGGCCCCATCCAAGTATCAATTTCAAACCATAACTCATCAAATACATCGCTAACTTGTGGGGTATGGCGTTGTTGTCTGCCATTAAATTTTAAAGTAACGGTGGTGTTACCATTCGTGAATTTGTGCATGGCCAGGTGGCCTTGAACGTTTGAGCCACGTTTTCTTGGTATTGAAAATGTATAATGCTTTTGTTGTGTCGCGGGTTTAACCTGGCTGTTTGGTATAGGGTGGTCAGTCGCTGGATCATTCCGATAGTGGTAGGCTGTCGGTTGAGGTTGATCCAAATAGTAGCCAGTTGAAAGAATTGCTTGATACCCCGCAGTAACCGCATGAAAAAGAGAATCTTTTCCCCTCCAAGACTGGATGATTGCATTGCTGTCGAGTCCTTCTGTAAGGATTTCATCCCAGCCAATTAAATTTTTACCGTGCTTTTTTAGTATTCGATTAACTTGGGAGTTAAAATGCAACTGAAGTTCTCGAGGTGAATTTATATTGTTCTGATGCATATACGTTGTGATGTGTTCGCTACTGAGCCAATCTTCCGGGTTTACTTCGTCACCGCCAATATGGATAAAAGGGAAAGGGAAGACTTCACTGACTTCAGTAATAAGTGCATCAATAAATTGATAAACGGATTTCTTGGTCGGGTCTAAAAGTGGTGTGTGTACGCCCCATCGAACTTCTTGCGTATAGGTTCTTTGCTTGCTCATCAGCTCTGGGAATGCTAATGCAAGAGCGGATGTGTGGCCTGGCATATCTATTTCAGGTAATACGTGAATGCCATAACTCGCGGCGTAATCGACTATTTCCCGCATGTCGTGTTGAGAATAAAACTGTCCATCAGCCCCGAGTGCTGTCAGCTCAGGAAATTTTTTTGATTCATAGCGCCAACCCTGGTCATCTGTTAAATGCCAATGTAATACATTCAATTTCGCAGCTGCCATTCCATCTATCTGACGTTTCATTGTGTCTACAGAGAAAAAGTGCCGAGCAGAATCAATCAGTAAACCACGCCAAACAAAGCGCGGCCTGTCTCGGATGAGCAATTGAGGAAAAAGCGTTTTGTTAGCGTCAGGCTTACCGAGCTGTTCAAGCGTTGCCAGTGCACGGTGTAAACCAAATTCGGAAACGCTGTTGACGGTAATAGTGGTGTCCGTAATCTGCAGCGAATAACTTTCATCTAAAAAGGTTTGAGGGTGCGTGCTGCTGTGCTGCGCTTGATGAGTGGTGTTAGCAGATTCAACAATAAAAATAATATTGTGCGCGTTTAAGTTGTTGTCAGAGGTTGCCCCGTTTGCGTATGTGGTTTGAATCTTTTGCGGTGTAAAGCGAGTCAAGTTTAGCCTGTTCAAACTGCGAGAAATTGCCGTGGTCATTCTTTTTGCTGCAGCGGTATTGATTGTGGTGGATTGAATCACCAAAACCGCAGAGGCTTTTTGCGTTAAAGGAAATACACCATTTGATATTTTAACGCTCGAGGGATAGGGCATTAAATTTAAATCGTCGTGAACAAGTGGCGCAAGATCTAAGGGTTCAGAGGCCTCCATTTGAGCTTGCGTATCAATACAGAACAAAGAGTACAGTGAGACAACAGTCCACAGAAAAAAGCCGCAATGGGCGTGTTTGAAAGGCAATGGAAGCGCAATTGAAATCTTGGCTTTCATGGTGGTGTTTCTCCCTTAAGCGACGTACGGATCAGGCTTATTGTCAGATTATCTTGTCGGAATTCGAGCGCTATTATGGAGGTTATATAGGTGATATTCACTAAAAAACGCATGGCGTCATTGCGGATTTCAGATATGTTGCTGGTGGATTGTTATTGAAAAAGCTGGGAGGAGGGGAGTAGGAAAATAAAGGGTTTGATTTTTCACCACATACACCGTATTTCACATATTGGAGCTTTTTGGCTGACACATATTGACTTCGATGAGGCAATGCGTTCGCCCGGGGTATGACACCTTGCAATGCTGTCATTACTTTCACTGCAATGTGTGAGTTCACATACTTCTCGACTATATTCCGAACGACGCAAAACGTCACGTTCTTTAAATTACTAAATTGCAAGTTTGTTACTCTTTTATGCTCCAAGCACATTAAAGGTGACAGGCCTATGGCCATTTTAAACCATTCTTGAGCCTTTGAGTCGTGAAGACTTTAATTTTACTCGCAAGAAGAGGGAGCCTTCAAAACTCGGTGAATCGTTCGACTTAATATTGCGGACAAAAGAAAATCCTATTGGTGAAGTTTTGACCTTGCTTCGTCACGTGACCAGTAAGCGTGAAACGTCAGTGCAATTAAAACTACAAAGAAAAAGTAATTCGCTTTGGTGAGGCCAACTTACTAGTAGAGAAAATTATTCCAATCGAAGTGTATACGCTCAATATTAACTTCCAAGATTTATATAATTCTATTTGCGCATCTTTGTGCAGGCCTAACGATATTACTTTTATCGTTCTCGAAAATGCAGTGACCGGATCAAATGTAGCCGGCTCGCCTGGTCTTGATGTTGGCAACTGGCCAATTGGTATCTCTCTCGCACTTGTAACATACGGTTTTGTGGTGGGGCGTGGAGCCTAGTGAAGACCGCACGCTGCTTAGTGGTGGCGCTGTGATTGTTGAGCTTGATGGTGATAGCTTCACAACTTGGACAGCTGAGGGAGATATCCGGGGAGCCGAGTAAACTAAGTTCTCCTAATATTTCGATGTAACTTTGATTTTGAGGCCCCACCTTTAAGGTTTATTGTGATAGATAGGCGTCACCGGTACATGTAGTATTATATTTATTGATGATCATACTTGTAATGGAGCGGAGCCGCACCTCTAGTTACCCATATATTTCTCAGTAAACAAATTAATAAAGAACCTTGCAAAATCTACGGTTTTTATTTGTTTGTGAATGAAATCACTTAACGAAGTGCATAAAAAAATCAAATCAAAATAATTAAAAATTCTACTTTGTTCCGCTCTTTCTCATCGAAATGACACCTTTAGGTGTACAGGGCGCGAGCAAGTTAGTAAATACTGATATCGTGGCTTATCCACAGGCAATTCCAAAGAAGTCTAACTTGCAAAGCCGGAAAAAGCGCATTATCTTGTATCTAAAGTGAATTTGGCTACATTATGTAGTGGTTGAATAACAGGGGCACATACTGATGTGCATACTATATAGGATGCTTTGAATAGACACTAAAGCTTTACCACTCCTTCCTACAAGACAAAGTTTTTAACTCCTTTGTATTCAAAGGTCATTGCCGTGAGGTAAACCGGTGATGATGTTTATATAATTTAGAAAAGTTTACGAAAAGCAGTATCTATGTAGGTTGGGTGTGCTTGTACAGCGGTTGCTAGACTGCTCAAAGTTCAGCCTAGTACTGATTTTGACTGTTTATGGATGAAGTTCTGAGGTTTAATAGGTCGGTGGTCCGATGAACGAGTTGAGATAGGCTAAGCCTTTTACTTCCAGCTTACTTCTCAAAAATAGTAGCAATCGTCAATATATGACATAGCCCTTGCCGAAATAATTTCGGTATCGGTAAATTAGTACCAGTAGAGCATTTATGGAGGGGTAAATGATTTAAAAGAATACGGGGAGAAGGCATGAAGCCCCAAAAAATACTGCTCGCCCGACAAACCACCAAGTTTGTTAAGTGAATTATACACTTAGAATCCCCTACTACAATGTATCACTTAACATTTTTTGTTTGGCGAGCAGAGTCTTTCAATACTTTAGGTTTTACACTGGAGAGAACTATGTTCGACAAGAAGTCGGCGAGACGCGCTCGTCTATACAAAATGCTGATGCACTTCCTGCGAAAACTGCTACTTACGCTCATTTTATGCAAAGGAAGGCGCGTTGCTATGGAGTGGCTTTGGGATGTCATTCATAAAATTTGGGATAGTTTACCGGAGCTTAGGGAGGTTATCATCAAGTACGGAGAGAAAATTGCCGCGCTCGTTACGATAATCATCAAGATCCTAAAATTCGTTAGCACTCTTGATCCGTGACGAAGTGTAGCTCTCGAATTTCGTGAGATATTGCGTATACGATTGACAGATTTTTGCCACTAGATAACGTCGAGAGTGATAGGGATTGAATTTGGCGCTAATTTATAGCTCCGTCTTTAAATGACAATATATTAGCCCGGTATTTTTCCGTACTTACGTCAATAGTATCCTTGGCTATAAGTGAGCGGTATAAGGACGCTTGCTGTAAGAGAGGGGAGGTTTCTGTGTTATTTCGTTAATTGGAAAGACTGCGCCAAATTTTGCAATTAGAAAGGTAGCGCCTATTTTTTCAGCCTTATAATCGGGATGACCATAAAGCACCGCTGTGGTGGTCAATGTACCCAAAGTGCATGCTTTGATTTTTGGTTGGTGAATTTTGCCAAAAGCAAATTATTTCGGGAAAATATCGGGAAAAATTTTTAAGCTAGAAAATTGATTTAATCCAACTTGTTGAAATAGAAAGGGTTTTTTGGTCGGAGCGGCCGGATTTGAACCGACGACCACCACACCCCCAGAATGTTATTCTCATTATTGATAATGAATATTTGTTAATAGTTTAGTTGAATTTTGTGTTTTTTGAGCAATATAACATGTCATTTTTATTCATATTTAATCATTGATATTAATTTTACTCTGCAGTAAATTTGCAGTATTGATATTTTGCAGTACTTACTGCAAGTGAATGATTGTTGCTGACTCAATGAAAAAACGACTAACCAAGCGAACTATTGACGCACTCGAGCCTACAAATAAGATGTTCAAAGTCTGGGATACCGATGTTAAGGGGTTCTTCCTGCGTGTCATGCCAAGTGGCACTAAGACGTTTGCTGTTTTCTACAGAATTGATGGTAAAGGCCGGGATTACACAATTGGCCACTATGGCAGGTTGACGCCTGAACAGGCTTCACGAATAGCTAAATCGAAGTTGGCAGAAGTGTCTGCCGGCACTGACATCCAGGAATCAAAAAAGGCGAGTGTAAAAGCAGCTGAGCGCCACAAATATTCAACATTAAAGGGGTTTATTGAACTCAAATACGCAGATTGGGCATTATCACACCTTCGAGGAGCCAAAGAGCAGTTACGAGTCCTTGAAATTGATTTCGCTGATTATCATGCCAGGCCAATGGAAAAAATTACCAAATGGGATATTACTGTATGGCAAAAACGAGCCCGGGCGGCGGGGTTGAAAGTTACAACAATCAACAGAAGAGTGGCCATACTGAAAAGTGTTTTAGCCAAGGCAGTTGAATGGGATGTGATTGAAAACAGTCCTATTGCTGGTATGGCGCGACTTAAAACTGATGAGGCTCCACATGTTCGGTATTTGGGAAGTGGTGAAGAGGCGGCACTCAGGGCTGCTCTGGCAGCTCGTCAAGAATCTCAACGAGATGAGCGAAACAAACATAATTCATGGCTTGAGAAACGTCACAAGCAATTGTTACCGGACCTGAATGGCGTTTTCACTGATTATTTGATGCCAATGGTGCTACTGGCTCTAAATACAGGGATGCGCCGTGGTGAGCTTTTCAAGCTGGAATGGCAGGATGTCCAGCTAAAAGAAAGAAATATTATTATTCATGGCTATAAATCGAAAAGTGGGTCAACTCGACATATTCCGATGAATGATGAAGCTTTTCAGGTGTTGGTAACCTGGCGAAACATTTCTTCAGAAGATCGGTTAGTGTTTCCCAGTCCACAAACTGGTAGAGAGTTGGATAATATTTCAACTTCCTGGAAAAATGTCATTGAAAAAAGTGGGATTTCAAACTTTAGATTTCACGACCTCCGGCATACATTCGCAAGCAAATTGGTGATGGCCGGCGTCGACTTAAATACTGTACGCGAGCTATTGGGGCATAGTGATCTGAAAATGACGTTAATCTATGCTCATTTAGCGCCAGAGCACAAAGCAGCAGCAGTAGCCATGCTTAACAAGATTTAGCCGAAAGGCAAAAGCGGAGGTGAAGGTGCGCCAACACCAACACCTCCTAATCACAACAAACCTGAAAGGAGGTTTATCATGACTAGCGCGAATTCTACGCTAAACCCAACAGCGCACCAAAAATTCTTTTCATTAAACTCAAGTTATTGCGTTGATCCGGGAGCCCAACCTAACGATCTGCTAAACGACGCGACATGTTTTCTGGAAGTCGTTATCACTTTACTTAACTCCAGGCTTGATCCAGATAAAGAATGGGATGCCGAATTGCAGTCCATAGTTTATTTTGTAGAAATGTCTCGTAATGCGGTTTCTGCAGCTAAAGTGAGGAGTGGATTGATATGAATAATTCAGAAATCCTTTTGAAGCAATCCAGTGTAATTTTTAATTCAATTGCGGATCTTGCAGAACAGCTTGAGGCCGTCGGTGTAAATTTGGTGGACGCTATTCCGCCTGATGATCAGAACAATTTGGCCGCAAGGCTTGCAATGATTCAGGAGAGTCTTGCAAAGCAAATAGGTTGGCTGGCCGATCATGGGGCTCACCTGGCAGACAAGACTATGGTGTGTCGTGGTGGGGCTGAGGAGTGGTTTCTACCCAAAACATTCAATCTGCTCCAGGATCAACTGGATAACTCTAAATAACAAACTTGGCGGCTTAGGTCGCCAAATCATCTTAACTTCCGCTTATGACCAAAAAGAAAATTACGAAGCCTATTCTAACTGATGACGGATGGCTGGTGCCGGAAGGTGAGGCCGCCGAAGAGCTAAATGCTGAGCTACTCAGGGAAAAGCAGGAAAAGATATTGAAAGTATTGCAGGCTGGAGCTGAATTGGATGCTGAGTTGCAGTTCGACTTGATGATATCGTTCAGAGAATTAGTCGAAACCGGAAGGATACCGGAGCTATTTAAGCCAACGATACCGCAGAGAAATAGTCTAGTTTCCGAGGAGGCTATCAAAGATGCGGTCCGATTTTTACGCTGGGCAGAATATGGTAAAATCCCGGAAGTCGGTCTGAAAGAGGCTAAAAAGCTGGTTATGGAGACGTTTTCAGTCTCTAGAGATACCGTAAAAAACTGGATGATCAAGCACACTAACACGACAATTGCAGACCCAATCCAACTCGATAATGAATCTCTAAGTAAAAAAGTTACTGACATAATGAAAATGTCGGCGATCCAATATCGTGCTCGAAAAAAAGACCCGCGTAAACCGAGTAAATAAAAGCACGAATCACACCCCCCTATATGTTTCGCATTTTTTGGTAATTAATATCAGTGACACCTTATCAACTATAGGTGTTAAAAATGAAAAAGTTACTCAAAAACCGAGAAGCAGCAGCTTACCTGGGGTTTCAGCATGGCACTCTAAGTAATTCCCGAACATCAGGATTTCTGGCTGGTGTTAAAGCTCCCCCTTATAAAAAAATTGGTCACACAGTCCGATATGATCTGGATGACCTTGATGCATGGCTATCTCAGTTCGACACGCAAACCAATACCAGTGAATCAGCTGCCCGGGCTTAACCTATGCCGATCGATCAAGAAATCATTCGACGGGTTAAGGGGAGTTGTGACATTAGCGAAGTCATCCGTACTTGCTTGCCCTTAAGGAAGCAGGGAAAGAACTTTACCTGCAATTGCCCGTTTCATGAAGAAAAAACTCCATCCTTTGTCGTGAATTCAGAAAAGCAATTCTGCAACTGTTTTGGTTGTGGCTATTCCGGAGATGTATACAAGTTTCTTATGGATTTTAAAGGTATCGATTTTCCTGCAGCTGTATACGAGGTAGCGCGATTCGTAGGTGTTCACATCGATAATCAAACTTCCAAACCGATTAAACCCTTTTTTACCAGGCAGCAAAAGGAAGAGCTTGAGCTCCAGGTGTGGTTTGTTGCGATAGCTGCAAGTGACAGGGCCAACAACGTAAGGATTCATACGCGGGACCTAGGGAAATACATTAGATGTGTGAAAAACCTCATAAGGCAGCACCACAGGCTTATGAAGGCTGAAGAGCTAGAGCTATGTCGTAAGGTTGTTGTTGTTTTAACTCACTTTCTTGAATCGTCATTCTCCCCCATCAAAGAGGCTGCTTAATTAGGATTTAATATGGCTGAGAAACCAGATGTATTTATGCCGCTTTACATAGGTGACTATCTTGCCGGCACTTCGAGACTCACGACAGAGTTACACGGCGCTTACATGCTTCTGATTATGGACTATTGGATGAATGGGCAGTTACCGGATGATGATGCGACACTAGCTTCAATCACAAAGATGAATGTCGACGATTGGAAAAATAAAGCCAGGCCAATGCTTCAAGCATTCTTCGAGGTATCCTCAAGCAATGCTACAAGCAATGCACAAGCATGCTGGAAGCATAAGCGCATAGAAGAGGAATTGGCAAAGGCAACTGAGAAAAAAGCAGCTGCGAAAGAAAAAGCTGCGCGTGCTGCAGCTGCAAGATGGGCAAAAGAAAGTCAAAACTCTGAAAATACATCCTCAAGCAATGCTACAAGCACAACTCAAGCAATGCTTAAGGAATGCCCTTCACCTTCACCTTCAAATAATAATATTAATAGGAAAAAAAGATTCAACGAGCCTTCTGTCGAAGAGGTTCGAGATTATTGTGCGGAGCGTAGCAACCAAGTGGATGCGGCAAAATTCATTGATTTCTACACTTCAAATGGTTGGATGGTCGGCAAAAACAAAATGAAGGATTGGAAAGCCGCAGTTCGTAATTGGGAAAGAAACACTAAAGCATCACACACAGAGGAGTTGGTGTTCTGATGGAAATGATCTTCTCTAATCGTGATATTGGTCCCAAGCTTGATCTGGAAGAGCTGGAGCAGGAAAAAAATAGTGAAGCGCAATTCATTATTCAGCCGTCAGATGTAACCGACAGTACCATTGAGCTCGCTAATCATGGCCATGAACAGCGCGGTGATTGCACTCCATGGGGCAAAGTAGACCAGACTTGGCGTTGTAGGCCCGCTGAACTAACAATTTGGGCTGGCCATAATGGTTCAGGTAAGTCCAATGCGCTCGGTCAATCAATTCTGTGGTTCTTGAAAGACCAACAGAAACGTGCGCTGATTGCCTCATTGGAAATGAAGCCTCAAGAAACCTTGCTTCGAATGATTTCACAGCGCGCCGGTTGCCACCCTTCATCTGAATTTATCAAGCAGACCTTACATGCGCTTACTGGTCGGCTATGGATTTATAATCAACTCGATACTATCCCCGCAAAAAGAATTCTCGCCCTGGTCCATTATGCGGCCAAAGAGCTCAAGGTAAATCACATAGTTGTCGATTCGCTTATGAAATGCGGGTTTGGCTATGAGGATTATTCTGGAGAAAAGAATTTCGTCGATCGACTCCAAAATGCAGCTAAGAAATACAACACCCATATTCATCTTGTCTGTCATGTCCGAAAAGGTGAGAACGAATTCAATCGCCTAAGTAAGCAAGATATCCGCGGCGGAGGGGTCATTACCGATATTGCGGATAACGTCATAATCATTCAGCGGAACAAACTGCGTGAGCAGGCCAAAGCAAAACAATCCCACAATCGCCCCTTATCTGCCCAGGAGACGAAATCTCTAGAAGGCCCCGATGTTTGGTTGTCTGTCGAGAAAAATCGCCATGGTGGCAAGGAGGGGTGTTCTGGGCTCTATTTTCACGAAGGGTCAAAGCAGCTAACGACCCGCGACACTACCCAATCCATGAAAGCACCTTGGTAATTACTGGAGAAATCTATGACCGAGTTTAACGAATCTGCGCCTGGCGCTGACAATTTACAAAGCTCTATACCTGAGAAGTTCCAGGTTTTCGGAGAGTCCAACAGCTTTGATTTAAATGCTTCTGTTTCAAAGTTAAGTGAAAGTTACTCTAGCCTAACGAAAAGGCTTGGTACCGACGAAACTAAGCCAGACTCGATCGAAGGGTATTCATTGAATGCTGAAAAGTTTGGTGAAGGCTTTGATGTCGAATCATTTTTGAAAGAGGAGGGCAGCCAGGCATTTTTACAGAAGGCGCATGAAATTGGCCTAACTAATTCTCAGCTGCAGGCTGTAGTGGAGCATGGGCTATTAGAGTTTGCTCCATCGTTACGCCAGGGTGAAGAATTATTGAATGATGAGGCAATAAACTCTACCTTGCGCGAGACTTGGCAAACCGATGCTGAGTACCACGAAAACATGACTTCTGCTAACCGGTTTTACCGGTCTCTTCCGGATGAACTGCAGGGGAAGATCGACGAGAAGATTGGAAATGATCCTTCATTTATTCAGGTGGCAGCGCTAATTGGGCGGGAAATGAAAGAGGACTCCCCGCCACCTGAAGTCATTATTCCTTCAAATTCGTCGGTAGAGAGTGTTATGGCTTCTCAAGCTTATCGCGACTCCAGCCATCCAGACCACGAGAAAGTGAGTAAGCAGGTAAAGGCTTACTTTGAGAAAAAATTCCCCAGCAAAAATATTTAACCAAATGAGGTGACCCATGACCGATACTAAAAATTTGAAGGAAAAGGACGAATTGCTATCCAAGGAAGCTTTCAGAACTCTCGAAAAGAGTCTCGATGACAAATATCAGAAAGATGTCGGTTTAATCGAAGAAAAGCTTAAATTAATCGGTAAAAAAATTGAAATAGGTGAAAACAACCTAAAAGAAAAAGTAGTTGATGATTCAGATGAAGCAGATGCAAATAAAATTGTGAAGGAGTTGCAAGAACTTCGAGAAAAACTTGCAGCATTGAAAGGAGCAAAGCACGATCGTGAGAAACTCTACGTGACCAAAAAATCTGAATTCAAAGAGGCATTGAGTGAATTTAGATGGTCCCAAGTTATTGATACGATCGACAGTAGAAATAGAGATTTAGTTAAAGCGGATAAGCTTCTAGATCAACTTGCTGATTGTGTTCTTACAATCTTCAGCAAAGAACGTAGTGCATATCAAAACTTACCAATGTCCCCAAAAGAGAGGCGCCAATATTCACACATGATCGGACATATGAGAGAGGGAGAAATCACGCTACGTGCGTTTATGCAAAGGTTTGCAGATAAGATTGGGGCAAGCCAGTCCATTGTTGAATGCCGGCAATTGTGGGGTTACAGAGGCGGTGAAGACTTGGCAGATATTTTGGGCCGAGATAAGTATGTTTATCTCGATGTTAAAAATCTTCATGAAACCGAGCTTGGTGAAACTAATGGAGAATAAAATATTGCCTTTTAAAGTAGGCAAGGCATTTAAGTCGTATATTGCAAATTTAAAATGTCTATCGCCAAATTTTTATTTCTTCCCAATCCTTAAAAATACTCAGGAAAGTTTTATGGATACTGATTTTAATAAAGAAAGTTTGTGTACACAGCGAACAATATTAATTTGCACTATTTCAGAATACTTAGACTGTATTAAAGAAGTTTTGGGGGAGCTGGAAGACGTGCAGAACGAAATCGAAAAGAAACACTGTGTGAGTCTTCGTCGTATGCCTGGAGTTGAACTTAACACTTCCATTAAAGTGAAAAAGGCGGTTTTAGATAGTCTGGCCTCAGAATTGAATTTAAGAAATGCTTTGCTTATGCGAAATGAAGATGAGTTTATTCCACTTCGTCAACGAGCACTTTCAGAACATACTAAGCTCGATGAGTTTTTGAAAAGGTTGATTAATTGACCTGAAAGCGCCCGTTTAATAAAAAATTTTTAAATTTTGGTGAATCATATGGCTAGTTTTAAACACTGTATTAGCGCGGCTCAAAAGGCAGGCAGGATTTCAAAGGAAGTTGCTGAACGCCTTTCTCAATCTGAAGACGTCGAAGCGGAATTAAACGGTATCGTTGCCAATCTTTCCAGGCAGCGTAGGGAAACCGCTGTTACAGCTACCCGAATTTCGCAAGCTTGGGAAAAGGCTTCCAATCATAGTGAAGGGAGTTTCAATGGGATTATGTCGTTGTTAACAAGTGACAACACAGGAAAGGCGGGGTATGCCAACGTGGAGTATCTCGCAAAATATTATGAAGGAAAATTTCATTCCCGGGTTGCTGATATGTTAAATGCCTTCCGCACTCGAAAGCTCGGGTTCTCTCAGGATGAAGAGGGTTTAAAAAAGCTTGTTAAGGCCATTTACGGTGAGGAAGTGGGTGATCCAACTATAAATAAATTTGCAGCTCAGTGGCACAATCTTGTTGAGGAGTTACGCGTTGAATTTAATAAAAGGGGTGGTTCAATCAGTAAAAACGATAGCTACCTTATGCCACAGCACCACGATGCCCAAGCCGTTCAGAAAGTTGGCTTTGAAAAGTGGAAGCAAGGCATCACTCCAAAACTTGATCGGTCTAAAATGCTTGATGACATTGGCAACCCCATAAGCGATGAGCAACTGAGCGACTCTTTGAAGTATGTTTTCGAAACCATAACTTCACATGGTTTAAATAAGGTTCAAGAGTTGTCTGTTCCTCGGTTGGGCAAAAAGCTTGCGCGCAAACACTCTGAACGACGATTCATTTACTTTAAAGATGCTGAAAGCTGGCTGGAGTATCAGCGAGACTTTGGCAAAGGTGATGTGTTCTCAACGTTAACCGGCCACATCGACACCATGAGCCATGATATTGCGTTAATGGAGATAATGGGACCTTCTCCAGACAGCACCTTTAAATCTTTAGTCAGTGAGGCTGAGAAATCAGGTGGACTTGGCGCGTTTGGGAAGAAAAACTTAGAAGCAACTTATGCAAATGTGAGCGGTAAAACAAATCAAGGTGAGTTAACGGGTTTATCCGATTTTATGCAAAGTACTAAGAATCTACTTACAGCGTCTACACTGGGTGGGACATTTCTTTCTTCGCTTGCAGATGTCGGTTTTCAGGCGTTGACCTCATCGTACGTTGGCGTACCTTTTTTTAAAGTCATTAAGCGGCAATTTTCTCTAATGACTAGCGAGGAGGGGCAGGTGGCTGCAGTGAAGCTAGGCTTTATTGGCGATGCAATGATTGGGCGAATGCATGCCGCAAATCGATATGCTGATGTGTATGGTACCGGAGTTACAGCAAAGGTGGCTGAGGGTGTTATGCGGGCTTCGCTGCTTGCACCATGGACTGATGCTGGGCGTAAAGCTTTCGGTATGGAATTTAGCGCACTACTTGCTGAGAACTTCGGAAAGCAGTTTGATGAGCTTGATTCAAATTTGTTGCGAGGATTTAAAGAGTATGGAATTACGCCGGAAGATTGGAACGTATTTCGTAAGTCCACTCCGTTTAATTACAGCGGAGCTAAATTCGCGGACCTTACACAAGAAGGTGGCAAAAAGTTTCATCAAATGATCATGAGCGAAACAGACTATGCGGTACCCACTCCAAACGCTAGGGTCAGAGCTATCACCAATGGAGGTAAAGGCCGCGGCACTATCACAGGGCAAGCCTGGCGTTCCGTATGGTTTATTAAAAGTTTCGCTGTGACCATCGCCATGTCGCACTTCTATCGTGCCGCATATCAAGCTACAACAGCAGACAAACTGAAATACATTGCAGCATTAACAGCAACTACTACTGTGATGGGAGGGCTTTCACTTCAAATGAAAGATGTTGCGAAAGGGCGAGATCCAAGAAAAGTGGATGAGAAGTTTATGTTGGCTGCGTTGTCGCAGGGTGGTGGATTGGGTATTTTCGGTGATTTCGTATTTTCGGATGTCAATCGATTTGGGGGTAGTATTCAAGAAACATTAGCTGGTCCCTTGGGTGAACTGGCTAATAATGTTGGAAAGCTCACACTTGGTAACGTTCGCCAAGCAATTGCTGGTGAGGAGACTAATGTGTTGGGGGAAACGGTGAAATTTATTAATCGCTACACGCCTGATATTTGGCAGACTCAATTGTTTACTAATGCATTGTTTGATCAGTTTGAAATTATGGCGGACCCGAAAGCAGAGAAAAAATTCAATAGAATTGTCAGGAAGCGCCGTGGTGAATATGACCAGGGTTATTGGTGGAAGCCAGGTAAGGTTGTACCAGATAGAGCACCTGATTTAAGTGAAGCGTTTAAGTAAATGGAGATATTGGCCGTATTGGAAAAATCTCACGATGCTCAAATTCGTGTTACCCGTGATAGTTATATGGGGCGCGAGGTTGTTGATATAAGAGTTTGGGTTAAACGTGGAGAGAAGTACTCCAGAGATCCTGATAGGTGGGTAAGAACTCAAAAGGGATTAACCTTTAGTGCTCACAAATTGCCAGCGCTCATAAAATTGCTTGTGGAGTCTTCCTGCGAAAAAAAGGCGACCACTGAGGATCGCCTAGAATCATAACCAAACATTCCGACAAAAAAATTATATAAAACCACACCAGGTTTTTAAACAGTTTATTTTATCGTGAGATTTGGGTATGTTGATTTTGCAGAAGAATGATCGTGTTGATTGGAACCGTATAATAACTGATTTGGAACGCAATAAAGTTTGCTGTTATAAACTTTCTAAGCGCTCTGGAATTCCAAGAACTACGCTTTTAGGTTGGAAAAACCACGGTAACAGACCGAAGCTGGAAGACGGGTTGCCTGTGATAAATATCTGGTGCCAGGTATTTGACAAAGAATTTGATGAGATACCGGTTTTCGATTTTTATGAGCCTTATAAAATAAAGCCGGGGATTAGTCCGGCCAATTAAAGGATTAAAAAAATCTGAAGCGTTATGTTGCCATTCTCAACTAATTTCCTCTAGACGATAACAACCCCAATGCCTGTGGGAAATAACTCACAATTAAGCGATGCTTCTAATATTCGGCGCTTCTCACTCTGTTTTGTTGTAGTTATGTGTCAGCCGATAAGCAGGTTGATCTTTAATGAATAATGATTATAGTGTCGACTGGTTGAATAGTGTGCAAGTTAAGAGCTGGTGCCCATTGTTTTTAGGTGTAGGGAAGTTAGTGGTTTGTTATCATGTGTTAGTGGGTATCCCCATCTGAAGGAGTTTTGAGTGGATATTAGAATTATAAATAGTCAAAAATTGATTCCTGAGGGGCATCGAGTTTTTGTATTACATGCAGGGAGAAATAAAAAGTTTTTCAAAAACTTTATGTTTCAAAATTGCGTGTTTTTTGATCTTCCCGAGCTCGATCTACCTACCGAATTTGAAGTTAACGATGATCTGAAGTCTAAACTTCATATGGCCAAGGCGTGGGCAATCTATCTTGATCGTTATAGTAATATCGATCCACCTTCACGAGATCCAAAGGATTACGATCCAAAAACAGGTTTAGAGGATGAAAAATATTCTCGCATGGACCCGCAAAACATTAGGGCCATTCAAGAGTTATATTCAGATGCAAACGCGGGCGATTTAGTTGTATGTTGTGGCAAAGGTTACAATTCTCCGGTTTTAATTGGTGAGCTGTTAGATTATGAAGTCGGTGCGGAAACCGTTCCCAAAATCGCTATTGAGTCATATGGTGGAAGGGAAATCCCATATCGTCCCGTAAAGTGGTTAAGCAAAAACAGGACTAGATTTGATTTCACTTTCGATTTCTCTCAATTGCTTTCTAACCGTAGCGCTATGATTCGCGTACCCAGGAGTAGGTTGAAAGAAGCATATGATTACGCCTATGGTGAATATAGTATGGCGGACCAAGCAAGCATAAGCTTGGATGTTTCTCCTGCAAATGTTGAAGGTGATATCGATTTATCAACAATTCCGGTCGACCCTTTACAGTTGCGATCGGCAACAGACTTGGCGTTATATTTCAATGCTTTCTTTAACGCCATCGAATTAGACAATGTCGATGAATTTTTGAGTCTGAACAGTATAGGTGAAGCGGCTAGCTCTAGATTTTATAAGGATGACCCCCTCGCTGTTGAGTATGATATTCATTCTCCAGGCGAAGTTGTATTTAGGATGCATAATGAGATTAAAGCGATATTTATTGCAGCGTTTTTATCGTTGTCATCAGGACCTGTTTCTGCAGATGTAAGTGTAGCTTTAGAAAGTGGAGAAGAATTTAGGATTGAGATTCAGAATGACTGGCCTACAGAGGCAGAAGATTGTTACTTGGGTCTTAGCGAAAAATTTCGAACAGCGCTAAACTTTATGAATGCAGACACATGGGAACGGATATGTCGTCAGCGCCAGGAGTTTTCGGCAGATTTGGATTTCAATTCTGGAACGAAAGTAGAACCTCAAAGTTAACAAAGAGTGTTTATGTACTCATTGAGTTTTTTATGAGCAAAATTCATAACGAAAACGAAGTAAAGACGAGGCCGGGGTGGTTAACCTTTGAGCGAGCTGTGGCTATTGTTACAGGATTAGCAGCTGTCGTTTCATTTTGCTTTAATGTATATCTGAATATTGAATTGAAAACCATGGAGCAGGCACACGCCAAAAACATGTTAGCTGCTCAAACTGAACTTGCAGAGCGTAAAAAATATTTAGAAAGAATTAATGACTTGACTGAGCAATTAACTAAAGAAGTTGGTCAATTTGCTGACTACAGTACAGAAGCCATTGACTTTGAGGCAAGGGATAAGATTGTAGATATTTTAATAGGCCAACTTTGGGCCGTCCATAATTTAAATACAGACAACAATCCTAAGACAGCGCAAATTATTGCAGAATATAAAAGTTCATTAGATGCCGTAAGGTATTCCTTTCAAGCCCTGACTTCAAAAGGGCAGATGGGGGAGATCTATAAAAGAATCGATAGGTTATTTCAAGTGCAAGATGAGTTGGTCGATCATGTCAGAAATAAACCATTAGTGTAGTACGCTTATCGCTTCGCGCGTGCGCACGCGTTTTATATATAGGGAGACTTTGTGTACTTCATTTCCGCTTTGAACCCTTCGCCCACTTCACAACAGCTGCAGCAAACCAACGGTTTCGTGTGTGTCGCACGGGATCGGGGAAGCCGACACTTTTAGCAATCTTATCAGTTAGGTGCTTTCTTGAGCATTGAAAGTACTCTGCGCAATCCTCACTGCTCCACAATGTATATTCTGTGATCTGAAGCTTATTTAATTTTTTGGCTATTTCAGCGCCGAGCTTTTCATAATCTATAGCGTTGTCCATGGTACGTCTCTTTGTAAAAAATTGACCGAAATGTGACAGCTAGCAGTAAATATGCAGTAAAAAAATAATGAAAGGTAAAATTATTGAGGTGAAAGTGGTGTAAGTCATTGTTTTTATTGGTCGGAGCGGCCGGATTTGAACCGACGACCACCACACCCCCAGTGTGGTGCGCTACCAGGCTGCGCTACGCTCCGAGAGGCGGCAATAATACGGAAGATAGTGGGAATTGCAAGAGCTTTGTAGGTTTTTACGGGCTTCTCTAGTGTTTTTCGTTCAAAAAATGATCTTTGTTGAGTTTCTGCACGCGTTATACCGGCCGTATTGTCATTTTGTCCGGTATAACGAGTTGCATGGCGCTAGTTGAGGCGGGTATTAAACGCCTGCTTTAGCAAATGTTGCGTTGACGATGGATTGCGCTTCGTCTGTGATTTTTTGCAGGTGCTCCTGGCTGACAAAGCTTTCACCGTAGATTTTGTAAATTTCTTCTGTGCCTGAGGGGCGGGCGGCAAACCAACCGTTTTCGGTGACCACTTTTAATCCGCCAATGGCCGCGTTGTTTCCTGGAGCGTGAGTAAGCTTTGCAATAATTTTGTCTCCAGCCAGGGTTTCGGCTTCTACATCTTCAGCCGAGAGGTTTTGTAATACTTTTTTCTGTTCGCCAGATGCTGCTGCGTCCAGCCGAGTATAGACCGGCGCTCCAAACTTCTCGGTTAATGCCTGGTAGTGCTCGGCGGGAGTTTTACCGGTGACAGCCGTTATTTCCGCGGCTAGTAAGGCTAGAATTATGCCGTCTTTGTCTGTACTCCATACGGTGCCATCTTTACGTAAAAAGGAAGCTCCTGCGCTCTCTTCGCCGCCAAAGCCGTATTCGCCAGTGTATAAGCCCTCTACAAACCATTTAAAACCTACAGGCACCTCGGCAAGTGTTTTACCGAGATCTTTTGCTACACGATCTATCATGGAGGACGAGACCAGGGTTTTCCCTATTGCCAGTTCATTTGACCATTGTGGACGGTGGCTAAACAGGTATTGAATAGCTACCGCAAGATAGTGGTTGGGGTTCATCAGGCCAGATTTGGTGACGATGCCGTGCCGGTCGTAATCGGGGTCATTGCCAATGGCGATATCGAACTGGTCTTTTAATTGAATTAAACTTGCCATGGCGTAAGGAGAGGAGCAATCCATGCGAATTTTTCCATCCTTATCCAGAGTCATAAACGAAAATGTAGGGTCAATATTTTTATTGACGACTTCAATGTTCACACCATATTTTTCCGCGATGACATCCCAGTAGGCGATACCAGAACCACCGAGGGGATCTACACCAATTTTAATGCCGGCTTGGGCGATCGCTTCCATGTCAATCACGTTTGCCAGATCTTCTACATACGGTGCAATGTAGTCGTAATGAGTTACCAGATGAGAAGCAAATGCCTGAAAGAAAGGAATCTTTTTAATCGCTTTTGCGTCATGAAAAATTATGTCATTCGCTCTGGCTTGTATTTGGTTGGTAATGGCGCTGTCTGCCGGCCCACCGTTTGGTGGATTGTATTTGAATCCGCCGTCTTGTGGCGGATTATGCGAGGGAGTAATAACGACGCCGTCCGCGGATGAGGCGGGCGACTTGCTGTTGTAGCTTAGGATAGCGTGGGAAATAACTGGTGTAGGCGTGTAGCCTCTACCTTCCTGGACCACAATGGCAACGCCGTTTGCGACAAATACTTCTACCGCGGTGGCAAAGGCGCATTCGGAAAGTGCATGCGTATCCATGCCGATAAATAACGGCCCGTGAATATTATTCTGCTGGCGATATTCAACCAGCGCCTGGCATATCGCGGCAATATGCAATTCATTAAAGCTACCGTTAATGGCGCTCCCTCGGTGCCCGGATGTACCGAAGCTCACAGGCGTCTCGGGAGAGGGAAAATTTAAATAATAATCACAAACCAAGCGAGGAATGTTAACGAGATCTTGAGCTTGTGCGGGTTGTCCTGCACGTTCGTGTATCGCCATTGTGAACTCCTAAACTTTGTTTGTGATGAATATTAGTCAGTGATTACGATCAGCCTGATGGCAGAAAGTTGAATATGCGTTTGACTGGTGAGCGCATCATCGATCGCTTTTGCTTTTATTCGCAAGGCTTCAATTTCGTCTTCGCTGACAGTTGGATTACGCAGTGCCAGTTTTTCCAGTCGTGCAATTTCTTTGGCGAAGTATTTTTTTGCATTATCTTGTGCTTGCGCTATCGTGTCTTTTTGTTGTTGCTCCGCGAGTGTTTCGGATTGCTTAAACCAAAGTGGAATTTCGTCTTTTTTGGATTGAATAATCTGGCGGGCAATATGTTTGTCCACCTTCTGCAAAGAATTCTGCAGGGAGTCTTCCGGCAGGATCTGAGCTAGGTTTTTCTCGCTGATGTCGAGCTTTAAGGTTCGAAGTGCAAGGCTTGGCAAAAATGGTCTGGCGTAAGCGTTGTACTCAGACTGAATAACGATGTCGAAGCAGGTTTCAAGTAAGCAGTGGCCGGCGGGCAGCTGTTTACTCGCCAGAGTTGCAACTGAAGCCGAACCGAGGTCACTGTGATGCAGCAGCTCCCATAAACCGTAGATAAACGGAGAGTCCCAAGTGATAAATAATATATCTTCTCGGCGATTGGCAATTTCACGGTCAAAGGTGACTTCTGTTCCTTCAGGTGGGATACCGGGTAGAGTTGGTATCAGCATTTTATCTGAAGGAATTAAGCTGTAGCAGTGAGGGTGTGTTTCCTCGAAGTGAAATTGCAGTAATTCACTGGCCAGTTCTACCAATGTAAATGGTGAGCTCGCCTCGAAAGCATCGATGTTTTCGGCAAGTTGATTGGCCTGAGGTTGTCGGCAGCTGTTTTTTTCCAGCAGCGCGTCTCGTCCTTGTTTAATTTCTTCTCGCAGAGCAACCAGCTTTTCTCTTGCTGTGGCGATGAGGCTGGTTTGGCTGAGATCGCCTTGGATTTGTGGCCAGAATTCATCATGAATTGCTGCTGCGGCTGGGTTCTGGTGGTCAATGCACTCGAGTGTTTCGTGATACCACACAAAATAGGCTTCAGTTTCGGAGCCTTCTGCAAAAGGAATATGAATATTGATGTCGCGAGTTTGTCCGATACGATCGAGTCGGCCAATACGTTGTTCAAGTACATCAGGGTGCGTTGGAAGATCCAGGCACGCCAGGTTGCAGCTGAACTGGAAGTTACGACCTTCACTGCCGATCTCCGAGCATATGAGGATTTGTGCACCCGCTTCCATGTCAGAAAAGTATGCGGCAGCACGGTCGCGGTCAATCAGATTTTGCTCTTCATGGAATACGGCGGCGTCAATACCGTGCTTTTTCCACAGATACTGTTCGCATTCAAAAACTTGTTGGATGCTGTGGCAAATTACCAGCACTTTCTCATGCTTTAGTGGTTTTACCCATTGGCCAAGCCACTCGAATTTATCTTCCCAGTCGTCTTTTTCAAGCAGGTGAGGTTGCGCCTTTCGACTTGGAAAGCCAGATATCGCCGACCGAACATTGCGAAACATGACTCGTCCAACCCCGTGATAATCCAGAAGCTGGTCAATAATGTCTTCGTCGCTTTCGTCACCCTTGAGAGCTAATTGGTATTGTTCGGCAATGGCAGCCTTGTTTTCGCTGAGCGCGTTTATTTGTTGATTGAGTTCGATGTATTTTTCTTCCTGCGCGGTAAATTCATCGAAAGTGCTGAACTTGGCTTCATCCAGTAATTGCAGGCGGGCAAAGTGACTTTCTATTCCAAGTTGTTCGGGGGTTGCGGTGAGCAATACCAGATGTTTGCTGGCTTTGGAGAGCTGTTCTAAACAGGTAAACTCACTTTGTCCCGGTAAAATATGGTGCGCTTCATCCACGACAACTAAATCAAATTCAGCGCTTGCCAGCCGTTCAGCTTCTTCGGCGATGGCACTGTGCGGCACAATGTGGATCTGACCGCTGTGAAAGTCATGCTGTAACAGCTCACCCTCATCCCCCGTTTCTGACGGGCGGTAAAGTTCTGGGCGGATGCTGAAACGTCTAACCAGCTCCACCAGCCACTGCACCTGTAAGGCATCCGGCACTAGTATCAAGGCGCGGGAAATACGCTCCTGCTTCAGTAGGCGAGATAAAATCATACCCGCTTCAATCGTTTTACCTAGACCAACTTCGTCCGCCAGAAGCACGCGAACATTTTCACGTTCACAGGCCGACCAGGCTACATATAACTGGTGAGGTATCAGATTAGCCCTTACGCCTAGCAAACCGTTTAAGCGTGACTGCCAGCATTTTGCCACTGCGGCGTTGAGTTCTCGTTTGAAATAAAACCACAGCGGTTTATCTAATTGCCCGGTCATCAGGCGTAAGAATGGTTGATTGAGTTTTATTTCGGAGGCGAGTGAAGTTTCTGTGACTAATTTGTCCTGATCCGTTTCATAAATCAAAATACCATTTTGTTCATGAACCTTTTTAACGATTGCCGTACTGCCATCTGCGAGGTGAATTTCATCGTCTACGGCAAATTCAATACGGGTTAAGGGGGCATTTTGTAGTGCATACAGGCGCTCACATGCGCCTAGTTCGAAAAACATTTTAACGGATCTGCCTTCTATGGCAGTAACGATGCCGAGTCCGAGTTCGGGTTCTGAGTCCACTACCCAGCGTTGGCCTTGTGCAAATTTCATCATGAGATACTAATTAACTAGATGTAGGGCGGGGTTATTGTATTACTTTTTTGAGTGCGGAGCGTGCTCCGCACTATGACGATTTGTCAGTGTACTTAGAATGTATACACCAAGGTAATCGCGGTTTGTGTATCTGCGTGCTCAGAATCTGGAGTGACTTGAGAGTTGTAGTCCACAGTGTAAGACGCTTTCATAGCAAAAGAGCTGTTGATGTTAGCCGTAACTGAAGTGACAGATTTAGTTTTGGTGTTTTTGTCTGAATCTGGCGCGAAGTTAGTGTGTACGGTTTGCTTGAACTTGGATTTTTCGCTGAACTTGTACACGTATTCAATCGATGCAAACACGATAAATGCACTTTCTTTATCGGACTCAATGATTTCGCCATCTTCTTCGATGTCCTCTGGTTGGTCTACGCTGTAACCAGGACCGATACTGTAGGCAAAATGCGAATTATCGCGCGTGAATAGTCGATCGGTGTAACCGGCGGAGACAGAGTATTGGTATTCAAACCCGCTGAATCGGTTGTCATCATATTCGCCATAAAGGAAGAGGGCACGATGCTCTTTGTTCAGCTTGTAATCGCCACGCAATGAAGCGAAGTACTTTTCTGCGGTTGTCTGGCGATAATCTTCGCCTGTGTCTTCATCCGTAAACTCATCTTCTTTATACAGAGCCTCCAGGATAAACTGGTTCTTCCAGTTTTTAAGGTCCTTAGTAATGTCGGCGCGACCTTTGTATGAACTGGTTTCGGTGTTACCACTGGTCATGATAAGACCGAATTCCGCTTCAGCTGAAAAGTCTTGGGACTCCTCGGCAGCATTAACCATTGCTGGCGCCAAAAGGGCGGAAGCACAAAGGCCTAAAAAATAACCTGGAGTAGGTTTCATTGGAACTCCTTAAACTTGGATTTGGTTAAAATGTGCGCGGCGAGCGTGAATAAATACACACAACCTCATTGGCGCAAAATTTTCGCGGCTAATGATACAGAAAAACGAGGGTTATTTTGAGAAAAATGACAGAAAAATTTTGCCTAAATTGCGAAAGGTGCCGGGATATTCCACCACGGTAACGGTGATGTTGTCTTTGCCTCCACAGGAAAGGGCGGTTTGGATTAATTCATCCACGGCCGATTGGGAGCTGGACGCTTTGTTCAAAATGCTTTCTATGGTTTCGCCGGGAACGGCATCGGACAATCCATCGCTGCACAGTAAAAAGCAATCCCCTTTTTTCCATTCCCCCTCTACTGTTTCAACATTGATCGTTTGCAGCTCCAAAGAGCCTAGACACTGGGTAATAATGTTCTTTTCCGGGTGAGTTTCCAATTCGTCAGCCGTTATGGCGCCCGTTTGATACAGCATTTGCACATAAGAGTGATCTGTCGTGAGCTGACGCAGAGGGCGCATGGCTGTTGGCGACCATAAATAGGCACGACTGTCGCCCACCCAGGCAACTTCATAGTGTGCACCTTGAACCATCAGGGCGACCACCGTGGAGCCCATGCCTTGACCACCATGACCATTGGCGGCAGCGTTTAAAATTTCATGATGGCTTTGTTGAACGGCTTGTTTGAGTGACAGGCCCGCGCGAACCTGCTCCATCACAGTTTCGGCGACGATGGCGCTCGCTACCTCGCCGGCAGCATGACCACCCATACCGTCAGCCACAACCCACAAACCGAGCTTGGGGCAGCTTAAAAAACTGTCTTCATTATTGGAGCGTTGTAAACCAACATCTGTTGCCGCTGCGTAACGCGATACAAGCATAGAATTCTTCAAATGGCATTCTCTATCTTTTTATAATTTAGACTAAACTAAAAACTGCAATAAGTCGCGATTTCCTTACAAATTTCTTGGTTATAATCACAAATTCTTTGGGGGAGTGGGTGACAAGGAATTGAAATGCCACTAATGTGGGGGCAAAGTAGGTAACTTATTAATTCCCATAACAAAAAAATGACTTATTAGGTGATTTAAGGATGCTTCAAATTCGCAGAAAAAACTCAGACAAAGGTCCTCTTTGGCTGGTTGAGCAGAAATATACTGTGGGAAATGATGCCAAGTGCGACATTAAAGTTACTGGTCTAACGGGGTCAGAGCATGCTCATCTGCTGGTGGAAGGCGATACTGTAGTTGTCTTGAATTTGAGAAAGGATGCAAATATCCGCGTTAATGGTCAGGTGATTGCTGATCGCCAAGATGTGAAAGCCGGAGATACACTTTTCTTTGCCGGTGAGGAATACGAATTAATTGACCCCAAATCCACGATTAAAAGCAGTGAAGCATTAGTGCCGGTGCAACCCCAGGGTTGGTCGTTAAAAGCACTCAATACAGGGCTTGCAGATAAGCAATTCCCCATTACTGGCAGCCATGTGCTGGGGCGTTCAAAGGAGTGTGATATTTGTTTGGGGGTTGTCCACTTATCCCGCCAGCACGCCAAAATTACGGTCACAGAACACGGCTTACAAGTGCAGGACTTAAACTCCTCCAATGGCACCTATGTGAATGGCAAAAAAGTCGAGGCAGCGCTTGTCCATCCGGGGGATGAATTGAGCTTTGATACGCTCAGATTCCGAGTATTTGGCCCACAGCTGGACGAAGACAAAACCATGATGCGGCCAGATGAAAATTTAACCACCATTCGCCCTGCGGTGGATGTAAATGCCGGTAAGCATGCAAATCGTTCATCTAAGCCGTCAGCAGCCAAGCGAAAGCCTGCACGGCCCTCTGTTTCTGCCCATTCCAATGCTCAGGTGAGTAGCCATGGCGCTGATTCCAGCACGAGTCCGACAGAGGCGGCAAAAAGCAGCAATGCGCTGATGTTGCTGGGTGGCTTAGCTGTATTGGTTGGTGCCGGCTTGGCGTGGTTTTTTCTTAAATAGAAGTAAGAGTAGAAGTAAACCGAGTAGAGGCACGTTAAGTAGACGCAATTTTTTGCCTGCTGCGAATACCATGGGAAATGCAGAAAGACAAGTTGTGGAATCGCACGGCAATCTTACTTTTCCCCCTTAAGTAATGCTGGCCCCAGCCGAAAACTAACGTAAGAAACGTTAATAGTGACCGGAGTTTCCAGCATGTCATCTATCACATCACTTGGCCAACAACATTTATTGCAAAATTCTGCTCTTAATCGTGAAGAAGGGCAGAAAGCCGCGCAATATCAAGAAAAGTTAGCATTGAGCTCCAGTCAACAAAATGCAAATGGGCAGACGATTCAGGTGTCTGCCTCCGTATCCAATACCGTTAGCATTTCTGGTTATTCCACTAAGAGCCATACCTTTGTTCCAAACGGTGTTGAAAAGTACCAGGCTATTCAGGAAGACAAACCGAAAACGGAAGCGGCCAACAATATACTTAATTTTATTTCTGCCCAGCTCGCGCGTGATTTCGCTGAGGGTGCCAGCGCGGAAGAGCTGGAGTCCAGGTTGGCGGCAGGTCTTCAAGGGTTTATGCAGGGGTATAGCGAAGCGGCTGAATTACTTTCTGGTTCCGGTTTGCTCACGGAGGATATAGAGGCGGCTATTGAGCAAACTTACAATCAGGTGTTGCAAGGTATTGATGATCTTGCTCAAAAATACGGGGTGGAATCTCCCTTAAGTGAAGATGGTGTTCCTAAAGCTGAAGCGGGCGCTGTGACGACAGAAACCCTTAGCAGCCAGGGAAAACAACCTGTTACTTCACCAGAACAATCACTCGCGGCGGTGATGGACGACTTTAACAAGCCTTTGGAAGACCTTGAAACACTGTTGCAGGCCACCCAAATGGACTACGAAGGTTATGAGGGAAAATCCTTTAGTTTTGACTTAAGGACTCAGGACGGCGATGTTGTCACGATTACTGCCAGTTCACAGCAAAGCACGAGCTTTAGTGCCTCCTCTGTGAACTATGGCGATCAATATGCCGGCATGAATGCTAGAGGTGTGAGCCTGGAAGCCAGTAGTAGTGCATCATTTAATTTCTCCGTGAAAGGCGAGTTGGATGAAGGGGAGATGCAGGCAATTGGTGATCTACTGGGTAAAATTGGTCAGATTTCAGATACTTTCTTTTCTGGAAACGTGATGGACGCTTTTAACCTTGCGACCGAGCTTGGTTTTGATGGGGAAGAAATTGCGGCGTTTTCTTTAAACCTTCGACACGAGACATATCAGAAACTGGATAACAGTTACGGTAGTGTGCAGCAAATGCAGCCTCAGGAAGATGTGCAAGCTGTCGATAAAGCAACTCGACAATTCCAGCATTTAGCACGGTTTGTCCAAATGTTGGAAGAGGCTCGTTTGCAGGCGGAGCAGACCGGAGTGGATAAAGACACCATTGGCAATGTGGCGCAAACTTTGGGTGAGCAACGCAACCCGGCGGATGAGCGCGTTCAGCAAATGGGCGCTTTTTTGAATGACATGCTGGGACATTTGGAAAATTATCAAAAAGTAGCAGTTTAAAGGTCACCTTTGCTCATTTTTATCTCGAGTAATCACAGTATGGTATTACGCCAACATTTTTAAATGGCGTTATTGGTGAACTTGTAAGGCCTCTTGCGCTTAAGTGAAAAATCCGTATGCTTGGCTCGCAATGTGTTTTGTGAGGAAGCCATATGATTGTGTTTGGCACTGTAGGTTGTCATTTGTGTGACGAGGCGAGGGCCATAGTTATCCCCATATTCCAGTTGAATAATATTGCTTTTCAAGAGGTGGATATTGCGGAGGATGATGCGTTGATGAATGAGTATGGCGTGCGCATACCTGTGATTAAAAGTGATGTGACCGGGAATGAAATCGGCTGGCCGTTTGACGTGGAAAAATTTGTTGCGTGGCTGGAAGTTAATTAGCGCGTTGTTTTATCGTTGGTTTTCTTTTTTGCTGAAAGCGGCAATTCAATATTGAGTATCTATTCGCTTTCTGCTTGTTATTTTTAACGTCGTTTTCAATCCCTTTGTCCGTGTTTAATAGCACATTAAAATAATTCAATCTCGTCTTTATCGCCAGGGTCATCCGATTCAGCACTGAAGTGATGGTTGTAGATTTCCAGAGCTTCTTTCACCGTGCCGCCTCGCATAATGTATTCGAACATAATACGTTCAGCTTCCATGGTGTAGCTGGATTTAATTTGCTCCTGGATGCCTTTCCAGGCAGATGGTTTTTTCATTTCGGTTTCATCTTCCAGAATGGCTGATACTTTTTCCAGGCTTCTGGCGACGTGATCGACACGCTGACAAACACGGTCATAAAACTGAAAGGCTCGAATGGAGCTGTTGATATTGGTTTGAATTTCGTTGGCGGTTTGTGCAATGTCTTCTTTGAAACGCTGGAGCTGTTCCACTTCGGTTAAGCATTGCACTTGAGAGCTCACATCATTGGTATGCCCGGCTAACTGAGTAAAAGATTGGGTTAACACGTCTACCGAAGTATTGGCTTCCGTCATGGTAGATTCAATCTGGCAAACCGCCAGGTAAAGCATATTGATTGTTTCGGACACATAAGACCAGTTCTGCAACGTCGGGTCTTGTTTGTTGATGCTATCGTCTGCCATACCAATTCCTTAACTCATTCAATGCTGCACGAACTCCAGGAAGGCATTCATTGTTACTGCTTTCGGGCTCGCTCTGTTGGCGCATAATGTGAACCCGAGAAAAGATTTACGGGTTCACACGATATCTATTAAAGAATAGCTATTTTATCGAAATTTTAAAGGTGAATTTTGGTCTCTTTTTCCGTAATAAGCGTGCTTTCCTTGCCCATGCGGTAGGCATAAATAACCGAAAAGGCCAGCACATTTTGCACGTAGCCACGGGTTTCTTTAAATGGAATGGTTTCAATCCAAACATCGAATGGCTGATTTTTGGGGATGCCGGATACCCAGCGATTGACGCGGTGAGGGCCGGCATTGTATGCGGCGATGGCCAGTATTCGATTACCGTTAAACTGTTGCATGAGTTCCGTCATGTACTGGCTGCCAAGGTTAATGTTGTATTCCGGGTCCAGTAGGTACTGGTCTCGGTGTTTAATTCCGGACTTTAACGCTGTTTGTCGCGCCGTTGCTGGCATTAATTGCATTAAACCCATGGCGCCGGCGGATGAGCGCGCACGCTCGGAAAAAGCGCTCTCCTGGCGGGCGATGGCGTAAATAAAATTCGGTTCAAGGTTAGTGGATGCAGAAACTTTGGCAATGGCGTCTTCATAAGCCAGAGGGAAGCGAAGATCTAAATCATTCCATTGCTTGCTAATGATCATGGCTACAATGGCTTTGTTATACCAGCCCCAGTTTTGCGCGATTCTGCCAGCGGCAACAATTTCCTTCTCATCCATTTTTTTAACCGCAAAACGCCACTCTGCCTGTGCTTCTTCATAATTGCCGCGCAGCCACAATTCTTTCGCTCGCAGCATGGAGGGCATTTTCTCTACCAATAGTAGAGTAGAGGGTAGAACGGTCACGGTTTCATGTTCCAGCGAATATTTTTGACCCAGAATGTCGGACGCTAAAAAGCCATAGAAACTGCGATTTTTCGAGATTTTGTGATAAATAGCCTGGCTTGAAAGGGCTTCCGTTTCAGTCTCCAATTTAAGTTCGTCCTGCGCTCGGGCGCGCCAATAGAGCCAGCGATCTGATTGCTGTTCACTTTCGTCCATGGCGTTGATCCAGGATAGAATATTTTCCCACTCCTGATTTTTTAAGCCTTCACGAATTAAATACTCAACGACATATGACGAGCGAAGTTCCTGGGATTTTGCGATTAAATCGGCCGCTTCCTGAGTGTAGTCGTTCCATGTCAGTCGTTTGGCGAGATGGATTTTTGTTTCAGTGCTGATCGACGGGTCAAACATCTGCGCTGCTTCATAGAGTTCCCAGTGATACAAGGCATCTTTGGGTTGGTAGCGGGCAAGTCGCTGCACGCCTCGGGCAATGATGTGTTGCATTTCAGGCGACTGTTCTGAAAACACCCGGTGTTGTTTGATCAGGCTGGGCTGCGCGTCTACTTTGATATAAAGGTCCGCGTATTCACGGTATTTGCCATCCATTTTTCGGCTGACATATTTGGCCAGACTACGGCGATTTTTTTCCATGGCATTTAGAAATCTCTGCCACGCAATTTCGTTGGTTAAGCCATCCTGTCGCATCCAGCGGTCAAAAAGCTTGTCGCAGGCTTTCGGGTGAGATTTTCCTTCGCTCCACAAGGCGGCAACTTCATCGTTGATAGTCTGGTCACCAGCTTCCAGCCGAGCATACAGGGAATAGCACTCGAGGCGCGATTGCCCCATGTCTTGATAATAGGCTAAATAGGTGTCCCACTGTTGTTGGGTGGCCAGATAGTACAGCCACTGCTCACGCACTTTGTAGGCTAAAAATGAGCCGCTGTTGGTTTCGAGAAAGCGATCAACTTGCCGTCGACTGTCGAGAGAAATGGTGTCTTTGATCAGCGCATAATCTAAATAAGGGACGAGGGGGTAATCACCCAAGCGCGCATAATGCTGCCTGAATGTTGCTAGATCGTCTTTTGCCAAAGCTGATTTTGCGAGTTCGTAGGAATATCGCTGTTCAGAAATATCAGGCGGTGCCAGTTGCGGTGCAGGGGAGAACCAGCTCGCATCCGGTGCAAGAGCGTGGGCAACAAGGCTTGCTCCTGAAAATAAGATTACGGAAGACGTTACGAAAAGACGTTTAAGCGACACAAATCGTGTAAAATCGCGCATTTTCAATCTCGGCCAAATAATGAAGGGTTGCTGTTCTTTAATTGTTGTTGAAATCTGGAGTTTTTGCCATAGGTGCTTTGGAATAACTCTATGTTTTTTATCATTATTTTTAAAGTCTTGCGAAACTTTTAGCCGTTTGCCCCGAGATTTATAACGAAATTATTGGTTTTATGCAGTCTGGTTTTTATTCGGACTGCTTTCATTCTAGTGAGCTTTAGACCCGGGGTCATTATGCCATTACTAAAATTAACTCAACTTGGCCTGCACTATGGCGAGCAAATCATTTTTGATGGTGTGGATTTGCAAGTTGAAAAAGGTGACAGACTTTGTTTGATTGGTCGCAATGGTGTGGGCAAATCGACGCTGTTAAAAACCATTGAGGGCGCTGTCGATACCGATGACGGCAACCGCTGGGTTGATCCGGCGATTCGTATTGCCAGCTTGTCTCAGGAATTGCCAGAGGCGCAGGATTGCACCGTCTATGATTTTGTTGCAGCCGGTATGCCCAGACTGGTAGAGGATTTAAGGCGCTATGACGAACTGGCGACACAATCGGACACTGCCTCACTCAGCGAGATGGAAGTGTTGCAGCAGCGCATTGAAACGGTGGATGGCTGGAGCCTGCAAAACCGAATCGAGCAGGTGTTGACGCGTTTAGATATTAATGGCCAGTTGAAGTTAAATTCATTGTCCGGTGGCTGGCGTCGTCGAGTCTCATTAGCTCAGGCTTTGGTCACTCAACCCGATATTCTGCTTTTAGATGAACCGACGAACCACCTGGATATCGCTGCAATTCAATGGTTGGAACAGCATTTGTTAAGTTTCGCCGGGGCGATTATTTTCATCACGCACGATCGAGCTTTCCTACGAAAAGTAGCCAATAAAATTGGTGAATTGGATCGTGGCCGACTAACCCTCTGGAATGGTGACTACGAGGGGTTTCTTACCTTAAAAGAGCAGCAGCTCGAAGTGGAAGCCAAACACAATGAATTGTTTGATAAGCGACTTGCACAGGAGGAGGTATGGATACGTCAGGGCATTAAAGCTCGCCGTACGCGCAATGAAGGCCGCGTCCGTGCCTTGAAAAAAATGCGCGAAGAGCGCGCGCAGCGTCGGGTTGTCAGTGGCAATGCGAAAATTGAACACAGCGGTGATGTGGCCTCTGGCAAACTGGTTGCCGAATTAAAAAACATTTCCTTTGGCTGGGAAAACAAGAAAGTCATCAATGATTTCACCAGTACCATTATCCGAGGCGATAAAATCGGGTTGATTGGCCCGAATGGCATCGGTAAAAGTACGTTATTGAAAATTATTCTGGGCGATTTAAAACCACAGTCTGGTAGCGTCAAACTCGGGTCCAAGTTGAGTGTGGGGTATTTTGATCAGACTCGCGCGCAGCTGGATCTGGAAAAATCTGCTATCGATAATATCGCCGAGGGCAGGGATTACATTGAAATCAACGGTAAAAGCAAACACATTATCAGCTATTTACAGGATTTCCTTTTTTCCGGTGAACGCGCACGTACCGCGATAAAATCGCTCTCGGGTGGAGAGCGCAATCGAATACTTCTCGCAAAATTGTTTTCCAAACCAAGTAACTTATTGGTGATGGATGAGCCCACCAATGATCTGGATGCTGAAACCCTGGAATTGCTGGAGCAATTGTTAGTTGATTATGAGGGGACATTGCTGTTAGTCACGCATGACCGTGAATTTTTAGACAACGTAGTGGGCAGCACTATTGCTTTTGAAGGTAATGCGCAATTAAAAGAATATATTGGCGGGTATGAAGATTGGCTTCGCCAGGGGGGCGTATGGCCAGATATTCATTCGGATGCATCTCCTGCTGCGGAAAAGGCCGCCGCCACAGCCACGTCCAGTCAAAGCGTCACCGCGGCGAGTTCATCGACAACTAAAGTCAATAAAACAAAAAAATTAAGTTATAAACTGCAGCGCGAACTGGACGCTTTGCCGGCCGAGCTTGAAGAGCTGGAAGGTAAAGTGGAACTCATGCAGCAAGAAGTGGCCGCCCCGGAATTTTATCAGCAAGACTCAGAGGTGATGCAGCAAAAGCTAGAGGCATTTAATCAGTTGCAATCACACCTTCAGCAGCGATACGAGCGCTGGGAAGAACTGGAGAGCATGACGGAAAGTTAAACCCTCACGGCCAGTACATCGCACTTAGCTCCAGCCACAACACCTTTTGCGGTGGAGCTAAACAGCATGGCCAAGCCGTGTTTTCCGTGGCTGCCAACTACAATAAGATCCACATCGTGTTTTTCTGCAATTTCATGCAGTTCACTGGCCGGTTGACCGAGGGTTACGATCTGTCGATCTTGGTGGATGTCGAACTCTTCGCAGAGTTTTGCCAATCTTAAGGTTGCCTGTTCTTCCATTGCCGCCTGGGCTTCAGTCAGGTCGATGGGCATGTCTCCGCCATAGGCAAAGGCGAGAGGCTCTAAAATATGAGCTGCAGTTATTGAAGCGTTGAAATTTTTACCGAGCTCAGTCGCTTTCTGTAATACTATGCGCGATTCTTCTGTCAGATCGAGTCCAACTAAAATATGGCAATAGGCGCTCATAGTAACCTCCTGATGTGGGCTAGTTGTGGTGTCTGTAAATTCTGTTTGGTATTTCTTTTTGCGTAAATGTACGTAAACGAATTTCTGGAACTTCACTGCTTCATCGGCGCTGCCCCGTATTCTTTGAAACTTCATCGTAAAGTATCAATCTGAAAGAATATCGATCTGAATGAGTGAAACGATATTGCAGTGATAATTGATTTTGCCTGTTTTTTAAGGTTCGACAAGCGAATGTGCAAAAAATTTTGATTTCGTCTGCCATTTCGTTGATATAAAACAAAAAACTGGAAGCCTGAAGCTTATGACTTGGATATTTATTGTGCTTGCCGTGGCGATGGTGGTGGGGCCTGTGATGATGATACGTCCATCCCCATCACAAAAAAAACGAGCCGCTTTGCGGACGCAGGCGTCTCAGACCGGTTTGGTTGTCAAACTGGCCAGCACGGATTCCTCTGAGGCCAAAGGTGGCGTCAGGGCTGCCTATTACTCCCTGCCAGTTTCTGATCCCAGCAAGAAAAAATTGACTTTATGGTCACTCAAAAAAATGCCCTATGCTCATGATATTCATTTCAGTCAGCAGTGGGACTGGGAGGGCAAAGATAAAGCCGAACCAAGACATTGGAATTTACTCCAGCAAACACTAAATGAGCTGCCAGATTCAATAACGGGCCTTGGTGTAAATGCGATGGGGGTGTTTTATCTGTGGGATGAAAAATATGAGCAAGGCAATGAAAAAGCCGTTTTAGAACGCCTTAAAGCTAGTTTAACCGACCTTGCCAGTAAGCTCGGTTATCAAGCAAAAAAATAAGTTAACCGGAGACGTTCAACGGCTTTGCTGTTGATGGGGGGTAGGCTGAGGCAGAAGGTTTGCCTTCCTTTGGGTTGTAGTGTGTTTCCGGCATTAACATCGGAGAGAGAGCTTTCCGTTTGCCGTTAATCAGTTCACCCAATTCGGAAATGATTTGGTTTTGACGCTCGTCCTTGTGCCCACCTTCGGTGGCTATCTCCAACGCTTTGCGATAAAACGCAAAGGCGCGTAAGACATCTCCACGATTGACCGCTTTATGGCCCTGCGCTACGTTGCTGGTGACTTTTACCATAAAGTTTGCCCAGGATAGATCTCGAATATAGGCCTCCATTTCGGCAACTTCGAGGAAGCCTGCCGATTGCCTCCGACGAATTACTTTGGCGGTTTCTGTTAGCGCAAACTGAGATCTTGCAATTGCCGCATCGCTTTCCATCAGGCGATAAGGTGTATTGCGTTTGGCTGGATCGGCCAGCTCATCGAGGCGTTGACGGGCATTTTCCAGCTGCATGGCAAAAAAATGGTTTGAAGGCGCCAGGCGCACCATGTTTTTTAGTACGTCAATGGCCTCTTCGTTGATTAGCAGCGGGATTCGTGGAGATTCCACCAAGGTCTCTAGGGCGACGGAGAGCTCCTCTAGGTCCATGGCTCGGCGTTTCATTTGCCCCAGTTTTTGATTAATCAAACGTGCACGCATTTGTTGGCGATTGATCATGCTCACTGTAAATAGCGATAGCAAAATAAAACCCAGCAACAAAAAGACGATCGTAATGTTAGACATAACTCAAACTCAGCAATTTATAGATAAATCTTAGAATAATTTTTAGTTTCATTTGAAGGTTTAAATTAATTTGATAAATCTTTATAAAAAACCTTTTAAAACAAAGGCTTATGGCTGAATGTCATATATCGTTTAAATCGTTCTGATTGGCAACTTATTGGTAATCTGTTGTCATATGGGCTAAAAGAGATAACTTGACCTCACGCTTCTGAGGACTTATATATGCGCTCCTTATAATTAAGCGAATGAATATATGGCCATTTTTGGCGCAAAAAGTTGAAAACGCAAAATTAATATAAAAATATGTGCTAGTGCTTGATATATATCGGCAGAGGCACCATTAAACTTCAATATTTTTTTGGGCGCCAACCCATACCATTGGCAGAACTAAAGAAGAAGGGGCTTATGGGGAAGTCATTAGTAATTGTAGAATCACCCGCAAAAGCAAAGACGATTAATAAATATTTGGGTAACGACTTTATCGTCAAGTCGAGTGTTGGTCATATTCGCGATCTTCCAACCAGTGGAGGCGGGAAAGCTAAAACGGACCCTAAAGAGCGTGCTCGCCAGGCGGCGTTGACTCGGAAAATGTCTCCGGAAGAGAAAGCCGCGCACAAGAAAAAGAAAGGCAAAGAGCAGCTGATAAATCGCATGGGGGTTGATCCCGAGAATAATTGGAAAGCCAATTATGAGATTCTTCCCGACAAGGAAAAAGTGGTTACCGAGCTGAGAAAAATTGCGCAAGACGCTGACAAAATTTATCTCGCAACGGATTTGGACCGCGAAGGAGAGGCAATTGCCTGGCATTTGCAGCAGGCTATCGGTGGCACCAACGAGCGTTATGAGCGAGTTGTGTTCAACGAAATTACCAAATCAGCCATTCAGGAAGCTTTTAAAAACCCCGGTAAACTGAACCAGAATCGCGTGAATGCCCAGCAGGCAAGACGTTTCCTTGACCGTGTGGTTGGTTTTATGGTGTCGCCTTTGCTGTGGGAAAAAATTGCCCGTGGCTTGTCAGCTGGACGCGTGCAATCTGTGGCGGTTCGGCTGATTACGGAACGCGAAAACGAAATTCGCGCGTTTATTCCGGAGGAGTACTGGAATGTTGCTGCCTTGCTCGATTCGCAAAAAGGTGAACGGGCAAAATATGAAGTTAAGAAATTCAAAAACGAAGCGTTCAAACCCGTTAATGAAGCGCAGGCAACTACCGCTGTAACTGCGCTGCAGAATAGCACCTATACGGTTGCCAAACGCGAAGATAAGCCAACGCAAACCAAACCAACTGCGCCTTTCATCACCTCCACCTTACAGCAGGCGGCATCTACCCGTTTAGGTTTTGGTGTGAAGAAAACCATGATGATGGCTCAGCGTCTGTATGAGGCGGGTTACATCACCTATATGCGTACCGACTCAACTGCGCTTAGTGCTGAAGCAGTGGAATCTTGCCGCGAGTTTATCGGTGAAGAATACGGGGCAAAGTATCTTCCGAAAGATCCCAACACTTACGCCAGCAAGTCGGGTGCCCAGGAGGCGCATGAGGCTATCCGCCCCTCGGAGGTTGCTCGCAAAGCTTCGCATCTGCAGGGGATGGATCGCGATGCCGAACGTTTATACACCTTGATTTGGCAGCAGTTTGTGGCTTGTCAGATGACTCCTGCCGAGTTTACCAGCACTTCAGTGGTGATCAGTGCGGGAGACTATGAACTTCGCGCTCGTGGCCGTGTAGTGCGGTTTGATGGCTTTATGAAAGTTATGCCTCCCCTGGTAAACAAAGCCGAAGACAATATTCTGCCAGACGTAAAAGTTGGTGAAGTGCTCAATCTGCATGAATTGCAACCTACACAACACTTTACCAAGCCGCCAGCGCGCTATACCGAAGCGGCATTGGTGAAAGAGTTGGAAAAGCGAGGAATTGGTCGTCCTTCAACCTATGCATCGATTATCTCTACGATTCAGGATCGGGGTTACGTCACCGTTGAGAACAAGCGCTTTTATGCCAATAAAATGGGAGACATTGTTACTGAGCGACTCGTGGAAAGCTTTTCCGAGCTGATGGATTACAGTTTCACCGCGAATATGGAAGAGGCCTTGGACACCGTTGCTGAAGGCAATAAAAACTGGATAGAGTTGCTCGATGAGTTTTATAAAAACTTCTCAGAGACACTGGAAAAAGCTGGTGCCAGCGATGCGGGTATGCGCCGAAATGAGCCCGTTGAAACAGATATTGAATGCCCGAAGTGTGGTCGTAATATGCAAATACGCACGGCCAGTACCGGTGTGTTTCTGGGGTGTTCAGGGTATTCGCTGCCACCGAAGGAACAGTGTAAGCAGACGATGAATCTGGTTTCGGGGGACGAAGCGGTAAACGTGGATGAGGATGAAGAAGCCGAATCCAAGCAGCTTCGCTCCAAGCGACGCTGTGGAATTTGCAATACGGCAATGGATTCCTATTTGCTTGATGAAACACGAAAAGTCCATATCTGTGGACGCAATCCCGACTGTTCCGGTTACGAAGTGGAGACCGGTACATTTAAGATCAAGGGATATGACGGGCCAGTCATTGAGTGTGACAAATGTGGCAGTGACATGCAGTTGAAAACCGGGCGATTCGGCAAGTATTTTGGCTGTACCAGTGAGGACTGTAAAAATACCCGGAAGCTACTTCGTAATGGCGAAGCTGCACCGCCGAAAATGGACCCTATCGATATGCCGGATCTGATCTGCCAAAAAGTGGAAGATCACTATGTGCTGCGCGATGGGGCTTCCGGCCTATTTTTGGCTGCCAGTCAGTTTCCCAAAAATCGCGAAACTCGCGCGCCCTTAGTGAAAGAGTTGTTGTCTGTGAAGGAGCAGCTCGATCCCAAATACGCTTTTCTGTTGAAAGCGCCTGTCGAGGATGACGATGGTCGTGACACCATTGTGCGCTACAGTCGTAAAACTAAAGAGCAGTATGTGCAAACAGAAGATGAAGGGAAGGCAACGGGGTGGAAAGCCTTTTATGATGGCGGTAAGTGGAGTGTAGAGGCTGGAAAAACTGCAGCTGCTCCGAAGAAAAAAGCCAAGGCGAAAGCGAAATCAAAGGCTAAGCCAAAAGCCAAGGCGAAAGCCAAAGCCAAAGCTAAGTAAGCAAGAGTTAGACAAATAAAAGCTTAAGCGAATAAAAGCTAAGTAAAAAAAGAGACATGGTAAATAGCCAGTCTCTGATTTTGTGCGAACAGGGAGGTAAGCCGCGTGCGAATGGGCGTTTTTGCTTGAGTATAGAGCAAAACGTCCGTTCACACTGAAACTCAACTTCCGGTACTCGCGGTGATGCATGAAGCAGGCCCGCAGCCTTCTTGCGTGGTTAAATCAAATGAACAAAATTCCAGCGCAACAATTTCTCAGGCAGCAACTCGCATTTGCTCGAATCCATTTGGATGCGGTGTTGGCTAGCGAGAATTCTGGTGGGCAAAGTAAATTTCGTGAACATAGTGATCGACAGGCTTTCCTGCTCTGTCTGGAAAAAGGCATCTGTGAATATATTGGGCATTTGTTAGCAGGTGGTTCATCGCAATCGCACGGTCATTCACTGCACAGTCATTCACCGAAAGGCACATTAGCGCCGAGCAGCCATTCTGGTAGCATAGAGGCGGTTTTTTCGCGCCTCCAAAAAAGCGAACTAGAGGATTACCGAGTTAAAGAGCTGAAAAGCGCAGCACTGGGCGAAGAGGGGGCACTTAAACGCCTGCAGGCCTGGTTAAGCAGCTTGTATTTTAAACCCGCTGAATGGCAGGCTGGGTATGAAGGTGCCGGCGATACGCTGGACAACGATGAGCGGGGAAGTAATGATGCCACACATAGCTTGACGGATGCCATCACGGCGCCTGTAAACCTGATAGCGAGCAGCGCTGAGACAACTGAGCTGGCAATCCCGCATTGGACCAAATCGCCGTCCCGTGAGTTTGAGGCCACGCTGCTATGGCTGGAAGAACTGCTACTTCGTCATTCATCAAATGATGAGGAGTTTTAATGTGCCAATTGTGTGCAGTCGTATCGCTATTTGTGCCGGTGTCGCTGCACATTCTCAATGGGATTAAGTCACCCGAGGCTTTACAAGCAAAATTTATGTTGAAGTGGTAGAATGCCAAGTCAGAAGGTTCGGGTGGAGCATTAATTTTGTGAGAAGCCTGCTAATACACGCCTTACCATGAAATACGAAATAGTAATATGTCTACACTTTACGAAATTATTGAACTCCCAAATGGCGATATAGCGCTGCAAAGAGCTGACGAGGAAGGAGAGCCGCTAGTGTCTATCCGGTTTTCCAAAGAATCCATGTACTTTCTCAACGACGCTAAAATCGAAGTGGCTAAAGCAATGATCGAGGCCGGACTTGAAGCTGCTGGTGAGATTCATGATCAATCTGACGCTGAACTCGAAGAAGATTTTGACCTTCCGCAAGAATCTACTGTCATCCACTGAGAATTACCCGCGTAATCTCAGTTCCGCTGATTTTTCCCTACACTGATCATATTACGTGTCTTGTTGGTATCCTGTTATTTTGCACAGGGGCTGGCATTCGCGTGTGATTTACTTACGCAGGTTTTTTCCACGATTATCATTGCGAAACTTAAAACTGGCAGCGCCTAAATCCTATGTGCTGATTGCTTTTGTTTAGGTGGGCATTGACTGCGAATTGTCCACGGTTAAGGGAGATTGACGTGATAACTGGTGGTGATTACTGTGCAGTTGGTTGTGATGCAAGTTCTGCGACGTTTGAGTTTACAGCCGCAGGGTTTTGATTGGCTTGGTGTTGACTGCCAGGCATCAATGGCTTGGCGTAGGCTGTTGGGAGTTAGATTGTTGGAAGCTGGCGGGCTGCCATAGATTAGCTGTCACTAAGGTCGACAGGCTTTCTGCTGTCGACATAGTGATTTTCCTATTGCTAGGTGTCATTCAAGTAGGCAGTTGATTAGGTTCGTTGAACCAGAACGATACCTCGGGTATTGCCGCGAATTGCAGCAGCTTCCAGCTTTCTTCTATCACTTTCGGACAGATACTGGAATGACGCCACTACGGTGTCGCTGTTGCCTTGTGATAAGGCCTCCCAAAACATCCAAAGCTGTTCTTGTTGGCTTCGGCTGTTGATAATGCGAACCTTTGTTCGAGAAAAATTAAAATCATTTAATGACTTTTTTTCTGCATTTACGTTGTTTGATATCCAGGTAAACCACTTGTTGCCACTTTGTTGGCTCAAATGTGCCAGCATGGGGTATACAATAGTTTGCAAATCTACATTTTTGTTTGCGACAGAAATTTCAGTAATCCCGCCGATCGATTCTACATAAGTATTTGCTGCAATTGACATGGCGAAGCCTCTTTAAACGTTGCGTCTGATAACGCCGACACTTAATCCTTCAATAGCAAAATTTTCATCCCTTAGGTCCACACGAATAACATCGAAGTCGGGGTTTTCCGGCCATAATTCAATCATGGCATTATTGCGTTCACGGCGAAAACGCTTAACTGTCACCTCATCTTCTATCCGCGCAACCACGATTTCACCATTTCTCGCTTGATCTGTGCTGTGCACTGCGAGTAAATCGCCGTCCAAAATCCCGGCGTCTTTCATGCTCATTCCCTGAACCTGTAAAAGGTAGTTAGCCTGCGGGTAAAAAAAGGAGTCGGGTATTTCGCAATACTCTTCGATGTGTTCTTCGGCCAATATGGGGCTTCCTGCAGCCACTCGACCAACAACTGGCAGCCCTGTTTGGAAATCCGGTAGTCGTATTCCTCTTGACGCACCAGCAACCATTTCAATGGCGCCTTTCTTGGCTAAAGCCTTTAGGTGTTCTTCGGCGGCGTTGGCGGATTTAAAGCCCAGGGTCTTAGCAATTTCAACGCGAGTAGGGGGGTAGCCTGTTTCTTCAATATGGCTTTTTATCAGGTTGAGTACTTCTTCCTGTCTCGCTGTTAGCTTTAACATAGCTGCGCTCCTTATAGGCCGCTTTTAGAGATCGCTTGGTCGATGGAGTTAAATTTGCTGATCGGCTCGACGCGATGATTAAAAAGTTTTCATATCCACTCTGGATGAATATACAGTATGTGTGATTATATACAGTATGTAAGATAAAGCAATACTTTGGGTTGCGATTGTTTTCACGTTTTTTTCATGCGGTTGAGGCCGAATATTTGCCGTGTTATCGCTCGAAAAGGCTGGCATGGTCTGGGGTTAGCCTATTTGCTTGGTGCTTCGCAGGTGTTGCAGAAAATTTATAATTTAGGTTGCAAAATAGCCAAATTATTCTCGTTTTTGACAATAAAACCAGTGAAATGAGTAGGAGGGTTGTGGGGGTGGGTTGACAGGTTGTATGTTTTTGTGGTTGCTGATTTTGTGTGTCGAAATTCTTTTCAGTATCAGTAATTTAGCGCGTTCCCGGGCGTCTATCGGGGGGTATGTGATTTTGTGTTTTTCTATACTACGCTCATTTTGATGTCAAAATGACCTTTGAAATAGCGCTATTTTGAGGTTGTTTTTAAAAATGTGATGCAGTTCACAAAAAAATGTCGGTTAAGCCTATTTATCCCGAATGAAATACCTGTTTTAATAACCGTGCTGCCGTTAGTTAAGGAGAGAGATCTAAAGCTAGCTAGGCAATTAGACTAATTTGAGTAAAGGGATATTAAGGCAATTAACTAACGTCGATTTTCTCCCTTAAGTCAAAAGTATGTTGAACAGTTTGGAAACCAATTCCGATATTGTTTAATACAAGATACACAAAGCCAACCAGTTTAATTAAGTCAATAAAGTCAAATTTTATTAAGGAGCAAGTTAGATGTCCATTTATTTAGAGTATGAAGGTATTAAAGGTAATGTCACTGCTGAAGGGTACAAGGATCAAATATTGGTAACCGATTTACAGTTTAGTGTTGGTCGTGCTATTTCTATGGAGCCTGGCAATTGTGCTAACCGTGAAGCGACTCGTGCTTCTGTTAGCGAATTAACTTTTTCTCACCCTGCTGATACTTCAGCCGTATCTCTTTTCACTGAAGCTGTTAAAGGCGCAGTTGGTAAAAAAGCAACTTTCACCATCGTTCAAGTAGCTGGCGATAAGTTGGTTCCATACATGATCTACACTTTGGAAGATTGTTTGGTAAGCTCTTACTCTATTTCTGCTCACGCTGATGGTAACCCTATCGAGACTTGTGCATTGAGCTTCACCAAAATGGAAGTTAAGTACATCGATCACGATGGCAAAAACAAAGTTGGTGCTCAGCAAGTTTCTATCTACGATATTGCTTTGGCTAAATAATCCAGCTTTTATATTAGTTCGCAATATAGGGAGTGTCAGCCCCTCTCGGGATTGGCACTCCCTTTTTAGTAATTGCATACGGTCTTGCGAATAAAAAGTGCAAGATTTGTGATCTTTATAACGTTAGGTATGTGGGTAGATAGTTAATTATTTTTACCCGCCTTAATATGGAACTTATCGTCGCTTCGAGACCATAGTGGAAAACAGGGTCGCTAATTTATGAGTACTCTAGCTCAAGAACACAGATTTATTGCAATAAGTGATTTCTCTCTAGGGAAAGACACATTTGTATTAACCGCTTTTGAAGGCAGTGAATTCGTATCTGATTTATTCGAATTCCATATCGAAACAGTTTCTGAAAACCTTGAAATTAAACCGGATAGTGTTGTTGGCAAATCAGGCACTATTACGATCCAAAATGAAAAAAGTCGTGTATTTCATGGTTTCATCAATAGCTTTACCGTTGGGGAAATAAAGTCCCAAGGGTTGCGTCAATATAAAATGACCATGGTGCCATGGTTGTGGTTTCTATCTAAAACCAATAATCACAGAATTTTCCAAAACAAGTCTACTAAAGATATTGTGAGCGCGATCTTTCAGGATCGTGGTTTTACCGATTTTAAATTTCGCGCCGCTGGCGGCTCCAAGCGCGAATACTGTATACAGCACAACGAAAGCGACTTGCATTTTGTGTCACGACTCCTCGAAGAGGAGGGCATTGCCTATTATTTCACGCATGAAAAAAGTAAGCATGAGCTAATTCTTGTTGATCAAAAAAATGCTTATGACGAATGCGAAGAGACCAGTCTGGAGTATTCACACGGTATTGCACCGTTCGCGCATATTAATCACTGGGAGCATATGCACCAGTTCAAGAAGGGTTTGTGGGCGATAGCGGATTACAATTTTAAAGAGCCGACGAAAAAGCTCCTCTCAGATACTAAAACGACAAGTAAATTCGCAAACAATACCAACTTTGAACATTTTGAATACCCTGGGATGTATGATTTTGCCAGTGGTGCAGAGCTGGTAAAAATACGTATGGCTGCTGAAGAGGCGGGAATAAATACCGTTTTAGGTGGCAGTGATTGTTCAACATTCTACGCCGGTGGCCGATTCAAGCTTGCGAAGCATGAAAGCGCAAATGAAAAAGGCGATTATGTTTTAGTGCGTGTAGATCACCGAGCTTACGACTCTACACACGTCTCCGGTAATGAAGGTGATACCGGGTATGCAAACAGTTTTGTGTGTATTCCGTCAGATGTTCATTTTCGGCCAATGCAAATACATCAAAAGCCAGTTATGCGCGGACCGCAATCGGCAATTGTCACCGGACCGAGTGGCGAAGAGATTTATGTCGATGATCTGGGGCGTATTAAGGTTCAGTTTTATTGGGATCGAGAAGGTAAGAACGACGAAAATACCACATGTTATATTCGTGTTATGCAGTCTTGGGCTGGTGCTCAGTGGGGGGCTTCGTTCATACCTCGTATTGGGCATGAAGTCATAGTTGACTTTTTGGACGGCGATCCTGACCGTCCGATTATTACGGGCACCGTATATAACGGTAAAAATAAACCACCTTTCGAGTCAAAAACTCAAAGTGGTATTCGTACGCGTTCAACCAAGGGTGGTAAAGCGGCGAATTGTAATGAATTAATTTTCGATGATAAAAAAGGTGAAGAGCAAATCTTTATCCATGCTGAAAAGAATATGGATACAGAGGTTGAGAATGATGAGACTTTAACGGTTGATAATGACCGTACGAAGCACATCAAGCATGACGAAAACTCTACCATCGATAATGATCGAAATAAAAGCGTTGGCAATAACCAGAGTGAAGATATTGGTAAAAACAAATCAATCACAGTTGGCGAAAACCACTCTGAGTCGATTGGTAAAAACGCATCGATAGATGTGGGAGAGAATTGCTCCATCAGTATTGGTGAAAACCTAACGCAAAATGTCGGTAAAAACGCCAGTTATGATGTTGGCGGCAATCATGTCGAGAAAGTTGCAAAAGGCATGACTATTACTGTCGATAAAGATTTAACCGAAACCGTTAAAGGGCAATACAAGGAATCGGTAACCAAGGAATATGGTCTTAAGGCAAAAACTATCACCTTGCAGGCGGATGATGAAATAACGCTTAAGACGGGCTCCGCAAAAATCACAATGAAAAAGAATGGCGATATCACTATCAGTGGTAAAAACATCAATGTGAAGGGTTCCGGTAACGTTGTGTTAAAAGGTAGTAAGGTAACAGCGAACTAATATGATGGACGAAGACAAACATATCGAGCAGGATATAGAAGTTTTTGACGGCCAAAATGAAGCAGTTTCGGCAGTGTCATCAAAGAAGGAAGGTAACGCGAAAGATTTAACCCTTGCTGTCATACATGCGGTGGATGCATTAGGACAATGCAGTGTGTTAATCGACGGAGCAGACGAGCCTGTCCCGTGTATTGCCACCTTCAGTTTGTCTGCATCGGATGTTGGTCGGAAAGTTGCGTTGATGTTTGTAAATGCGGATCAGTCTCAGCCAGTGGCAATTGGATTGATTCGCAGCCAATTGGATAGAATTATTGAATTGCAGCAGGCGTCTTCTGGCGATGAACAGGAGGCGGTCGTTCAGGAGGCCTCGAGTAAACAATTGTTAGTTGACGGTGAGTCAATAAAAATTGAAGGAAAAGAGGAAATTGTTTTAAAGTGCGGCGATTCGAGCATTACTTTAAATAAGAATGGAAAGATCACAATTCGCGGCAAATATTTGCTGAATCGTTCAAGTGGTGTCAATCGTATTATGGGCGGATCTGTCCAATTAAACTGATTTTCTAAAGTGGTTAGTTGATGCTTCAAATTGATAACAGGACTCCGTTTGCAGCAGAATTGGCGCTTCTGGCAAATGAAGACGGAATTGATACGCTTTACACAATAGTGAAAGCTACTTTTAAGGTTGGTAAAGATTGGGTGCTGGCGGACGAACAGGTGCCCCCTCAGATTGCTGACGAATACCATGTCGAACCTTTAACATCCAGTTTAAAGGCTGCATCTGATTTTCATATAGGAAAAGCGGCAACTGATATCATTATGCTGGGGAGTGCGTGTGCACGCGAAGGCTACCCTGTAAAAGGGTTGGATGTTGATTTATACGTTGAAAAGCTCCATAAAAAAGTGCGGGTTTTTGGTGATCGCCGTTGGGATCGGGGGCGCATTTCGTCCGCAGAGCCTTTCGAGAAAATGCCACTGATTTATGAGAATGCTTATGGTGGCGCACATTTTGATGGCGAGACACTCATTGAGTCTGAAGTGCGTAATCCGGTCGGGCGAGGTTTTCTAGGCAATCGAAGCATATCCGTTTTAGATGGAACAGTACTGCCCAATTTGGAAAATCCCGAAAAGTTGATTAACCACCCTGGTGATAAAGTTACCCCGTCTTGTTTTTCTTTTGTTGCGCCTAACTGGCGACCAAGAGCGGACTATGCCGGCACGTATGATCAACACTGGCAGGAAACTCGCGCGCCATTTCTCCCCAAGGATTTTCAACGGCAATTTCTCAATTCTGCGTCCGAAGGATTGGTATACAGCGGTTTTATGTCCGGGGGAGAACGAATTAAAATTACTAATATGCACCCAACGGGCGACCTGATGTTTCAACTACCAGCGGTAAATTTGAAATGCGGGTTTAAAGTGGGCAAACAAATGATTGATCGGCCCTGTGTGCTTGAGACATTGATTTTGGAGCCCAATGACTTAACGGTTTCTCTTGTTTGGCGATCGGCATTTATTGCCGATAAGAATGCAAGGAAAGTCGATGACGTTTTGATAACTCTGATTCGTTAGTTGCGGTAAGTTAAATTTTACGAGAGATTTTTAATATGGGACAAACAACATTTGCTAATTCTCGTGGTATTGCTCACAAAGGAAGTGGTGGAATGAGCCCCGTTTTCCCTGATGTGTGTAAAACACCCGTAGGTACCGCTGTCGTGCCAATTCCTTACCCAAATATCGGAAAAGCTTCGGATACATCTAAAGGGCCTAAATCTGTAAAAACAGATAAAAAGATGCCTATGGTGAAAAAAGCGGTTTATTCCACCAGTACTGGCGATGAAGCAGGTGTGCAAAAAGGCATTGTGAGCGGTAAAACAAAAGGAGAATGTGAGTTTATGATGTATTCTTTTGATGTTAAGTTCGAAGGCAAAAATGCTTGTCGTATGGGAGACCCTTTATTTCATAATAAAAAAAATATAATGGGGTGATAGTGTTGCATGAGTAATACTGCAGCAAAAGTATTTGCATTTCGTGAAATTTTTGAACGGTATGTGGACGACGCTTCTTTTTTATGGTTGCTGCGCTCTATTGCGGTAAAGCAGCCGCACTATGACCAACAAGATTTGAACGAATTGGAAGGTCGTATTAATCAGCAATTAAACGGTCTATATATCTCTCCGGATGATGTCTGGACGGTTTGTGAGTCTGCGTTAGCACTTGAAGAGCCTGGTGAGGTATTTACTGCGGCGATGGTCGCATTTCGAAGTCTTGATGCATTAAAAATACAACAAGTTGTAGAGGTGGGCGTAAGCTCGGTTGAAAACTTAAAAGGTCTTGCATCTGCGCTGGTATGGATGCCTGGAAAATTAAGTGATCCGTGGTTACAGCGTTTTATTCGCAGTAAAGATTTGGAACACAAATTTCTTGCCATTCTGGTGTGCAGTCTTCAGCGGCGTGATCCGGGTGAGTTGTTGTTGTCAATGCTGCAGCGGGAAGATTGTTTGCAGCATACGGATTTGCATGCTCGTTGTCTGCGATTGATTGGTGAGTTAAAGCGCTCGGATTTGATGCCCGCGTTAAACAGTGCAATGGATGCAGAAGAGGGTGCTATTAAATTCTGGTCCCGCTGGTCAGCAATATTGCTCGGAAACAAGGCCGTAGTTGGCGATTTGTTGGATTATATTAATCCAGACGATTCTCTTTGTGACAAGGCGATACAGTTATTTTTTCGAGCGGCGCCTCATGATCAGGCGAAAGCCGCTATTTCCTCATTGGCCGGTCAGCCAGAAACCGTTCGCTTCGCTATTAAAGGTGCTGCGGCACTGGGAGATCCTCAGGTGATTCCCTGGCTGATCAACGTAATGGATCAGCCTGAGTATGCGAGAGTTGCCGGTGAGGCATTTACGCAGATTACAGGCATCGATTTGGAGGCGAACAAGCTCGATCTGGAAGTGCCTGATTTACCTGATCTTGAAGATGAGGATGTTGAGCTGGATGATGACGAAAATTTAGCTTGGCCCAATGTGGAGAAGTTAAAAGTTCTTTGGCAGAAATATCACAAAACGTTTGCGCCGGGGCAACGTTATTTACTTGGCAAAAAAATTGACGTTTTTCATCTCAAGGAGGTCTTACGCACGGGCTTTCAACGACATCGCGCGGCGGCAAGTCTGGAATTGTCTATCGCCGATAGGGGGTTAAAGCTGATAAGCGTTAAGCAGCTGGTGAGTGCGCACGAATAGGTTTTGTTATCGCTCGCTTTCTATTGTGAGGTGTGTGTGATAGATCTACATAGGCGATAAATTATTGGAGTATAAAAAGGCAGAGCTTTCATCTGTTTTTTTCATGTGTTTCTTCCTGAGAGTTCGTATTATTTAATTGGCAGGTTGTGGAAACGACATCGTTTGTCTTGACAAAAAATAAAAAATTATCAGGTTGATATTCTGTATGACGAACCTTTCTCATTTATATATCGCGGCTGTTGGCATACTTACGCCGCTTGGAGATAGCGTAAGCACATGTAGCGCGGCTATTCGTGCTGGTGTTAGTCGTTATGGCGATATTGGGTATTTCAACCGCCGCGATTACCCCATGAAGGGGTGCTACATTCCCGCGGAAGTATTACCTAAATTAGAAGATAGTTTGATTGCACCGGGTATTGTTACTCGCGAGAGGCGGCTAGCGCGAATTGCAGCGCCAGCTTTGCAAAAAGTGCTTGGGGCAGTCGAGCATGAAGCTCCTTTACCGCTGTTTTTGGCTGGACCCGATACCTTGCCCGGTCCTGTCAAGTCTATCAATGGCAATATTATTAAGTATATTCAGACGCAGGCCGGAATTGAGCTTGATTTAGCGAGAACGCGCTATTTTGCGTCTGGGCGGTCAGGGGTTATAGAAGCGCTGGATTTAGCATTTAAATTTTTCGAGAGCTTTAATGAAGATTATGTGCTGGTAGGAGGCTTAGACACTTATTTGGACCCTACTCTACTATCGGTACTGGATAGCGAGGGTCGAGTGTTAGCGGAAAATTCGCAACGTGGATTTGCTGTATCAGAGGGTGCCTGTTTTTTAATGCTGACCCCCAAACAAGAATTGGCGAGTAATTCGATTCGTATTTGCAAGCCAGGAATGTCGCGCGAAGAGGGGCACATGTACAGTGAGCACCCCTATATGGGTGAAGCTTTGAGTCAAGCCGTAGCTGGCGCTATGCAAAATGCAAATAGTACTGGATGCACAGCGTTGTATAGTGCAATGAATGGCGAGGATTTTTTTGCTAAAGAATATGGCGTAGCGGTGATTCGAAATAAAAAATACTTTGCAGAAGATTTCGAGCATTTTCATCCTGCAGATTGTTATGGTGATGTTGGAGCCGCAAGTGGAGCGGTGTTAGTTGCCTATGCCGCGGATGAATTGAGCCTGTCAGAAAAAATTGCACCGGCCTTAGTATGTACTTCGTCAGACTTGGGGCGCCGTTCAGCAGTATGTTTGTGTTGATGGCTGATCATTATATTTTGAAGATTGATCAGATTTAACTGGAAGGATGGTCAGATGACTGAGTTGAAAGAAAAGATTGCTATACATATTGCGAACCCTGATAGTGAGGACTGTCCTTTTTGTCCAGCGAAGGAAAAAGACCATCCTTGGAAGACTGTGAAAGGCGCGAAAAACAGCAGTAAAGCCCTTAGGGATTCGATGAATAATCCTGCCCGATGTGGTTATGCTCAGCAAACTAATGCCAAACCAAAAGATGGTAAATACCCGAATCAAATCCCAGATATAGCTCAGCCAAGCCCCGACCCCATTTATTCTCACCCAGATTACGGCAGGTATGGTGATCAGGCTCACCATTGTATTTCTGGTAATGAAATCATGAAAGGACATGCACTCGAAAAGATTCTGACGAACGAATCGGGAGACTACAAAGGGGAGACTGGTTATACCATTAACAATGCCGCCAACGGTGTTTACCTTCCGTCCTACCCTGAAAACTATAGCGGCAGTGAAGATGAAAAATATGAAATTGTGAAACATGCCATGATCGCAGGCAAGGGACAGGTCCATATTGGCGGTCACACTGGGCATGAGCATGCGGTTGGTCAAGACTATCCTTCTGCGATAAAAGAAGAGCTGTCAAAACTCAAAGACAGAGTCGTAATGAAAAGTGAAGAATGTCCTTTTTGTGTGGATAACGATGGCAAAGCCAAAAAGCCTTTCGTCCCGCCTTACAAAGTTAACCAGTGGTTAGACAGCTTGTCTAAAGATATTAAAAAAGATTTAACCGGACCAGTAAAAAAATGGCCTTACTTTATTTCTAAATACGCGAAAAGATATTATAACGAAGCAGCTAAAGCTACCAATGCCAAAAATCGTTTCAAGCGTAAGTAATTTACACGTTATATAGGAGGTTTAATGTACTTCACATTAATCAATGATAATCAGTTAGAAACTGATAAATATTTAAATGAGCCTGAAGATCTGCCTGTTGAACTTAGTTTTATTCGCGGGGACATGATAACAATGGATGTTCAGGTGCCAATGGTGTTTTCTACTAATGCTAAAAAAGGCGATGAGCTGAGACATTTTCTAAGAAGCAGCGTACCGATAATGTCAAAGCAATTTGTTGAATTGTTACAGGGTGCGGGTGTTGATAATCTTCAAGTGTTTCCGGCAGAAGTTAAGAGTGAAGTGGATGGCTATGTTTGGCCGGATTACTATGCCGTGAATGTGATGGGATTGATTTCGTGTGCTAATCTTGAAAAATCTGATTACGCAGAAATTATGCCTGGCCATTACAGGTTTCGAGAGTTAGCTATTGACGCGGATAAAGCGAAGGACGCGTTATTGTTTCGTCTACAAGAGCATTCTCCAACCATTATTATTCATGAAAGTGTTTGTCAGTATCTGGTGGATAATGATCCAGATGATAAATTGACTGGTTGGTCTGTGGGTGATATTGACCAATAGGTTTTTATTTGAGGCAGGTAACGCACGAAACAAGTACGTGCCTGCCCGAATGCTCACTTCGAATTGGGCGAGGTTGTTTATCTCGCTGGCTCATGGCTTTATAAAGCACATTTTCTTTTAGTATGGTTTGACGCTCGTGTTCCGCAGGATAAATGTGGCTACCCATTCCCCCGTCTGCAATAAATCGATTGATATCATTAATAATTGAATGAACGTGTAAAAATTCATGTAAAAGTGCATCTGCAGGAGAGGCGACACAATAGGGTTTCTTGGATGCGCATTTGTTATAAAACTTCAATTTTGCACCGGATCTGGGATCGAAATAAATCGTGATTTTATTCACGCTAAGTCGTGTGCCGGAAACATCAGTTTGGAAGGTGTGGGGTGCATATTTTAACTCCCAGTCTGACATGGAAAGTGCGTTTATCAGTTTGGCTGCTTCAGGATGTTGACTGTAATAACGAGCCAGATTTTTCAAATCTCGAACTAAAGTCGCTGGATCTTCCGCTTGTGATACATAGTGGTCTCGCAATATGTTTTCGATAATACGAGACTCGGCAGTATCTTCAGTCAGGTTTTTCAGGCTTAGTATTTTCTCTTGCTGAGTGTTGATGATAATTTCTTCCGCTCCAGTGTGGTATTGCGGTTGAGGTGCCTGCTTGGCGTAAACGGATTCCATAGCAACGCCGAGTGTTAAAAATATAATAGGAAGTAGCTTTTTTCGTCTGCATGAATGTGAATTTTCTGCCTGTGACCGACGATCTGGTTTCAGATTGATGTTGTGACTTGCAGCAAAGTGCTCAAGCTGGAAAAAATACTCTGGATCAGTGTTCGGCAGATGTGGGGCGTGAATGAAATGATGCTGTCCCTCTATGAGGCACGAATGAATGGGGTGGGTAGAGCAGTTTTTGACTCCTTCATTTGTATGCCAATCATTGCAGGCTTCGTACCATAGGTCTAGGGTGGTTTTCATTGTTCATTCTATCCGGAGTCGCTGTCTCAACAACTTAAACAGTGTTGCACTAAGTTAAGTCAAAGGTTCCCTTGGCTTAATTTAAAGATAGCAGTTGCTTAAGTGGGCGCTAGATTTCTGAATTTTTACGCCAGAAATTTTAATAGCAGGCAGGAATATTGAGGGCTGCTCGGAAGGTAGAAGGATTCACTCGTCAGAGTAGTTCTACTTAGCTCTTAAAGGTTTTCAGTGTTGAACCTATTTTTGAGATTGGCTTTCTTTCGGCGTAAGTGGTGTTACCGGGTCAAACAAATCACCAAAAAGACTGTGTAGTACCAGCTTCTGCTGGCTTGATTTTGATTCGTTGACATCTTGCCAGGGCACTAAATAAAGAATCTTAGGCAGCTCTGTGTTTCCTTTGATGGTGGTGGTGCGCATTTCGATGGTGTCTTCTGCCAGAGCGATAGCCGAAAAAAAGGAAATTGAAAAAACGCTGAGAATGGGAAGCAGATATTTGTTTAATCGTGCTCCTATACCCATAGTGGCCGATAACGTCAGCGTGCTGCTTTTATTGATCAGAGTAGGGCGAAAGCTGAGTTTTGCCATGGTGGTCTTCCATATATTACAAGTGATTAAAGGGGGCATTTTAGCGGTTATGTGTTATCGGTTATGTGTTATCGGTTAAGTGCCGTTAGTTAAATGCTATCAGTTAAGTGCTATCAGTTATGTTCAATCTATCGAATTCTATTTTGGTAAAAGCCTGAGTTCTTTTTAAAGCTCCAGTGAATACTTTAATTGTTCTACCCAGTCCTTGGTTTCCTGATCTTCATGGTCGATAAGGCTTAGATACTTGGTGTAGTGAAAAAAGGCATTTTTAATGTCTTGAAAGTAGATGTCATACAGGAGTGCCAGATTGTAATGTGCATTTGCGAATTTATCATTAAGCTTAATTGCGTTCAAATATGCCTTTTCAGCGTCTGGAAATTTTTTCGCCTGAACAGAGAGCAGTCCTTTCAAATTATGATAATCAGCAACATCTGCAGAATATGCGTCGACTTTTTCGAGCGTTTTTGCAGAATTGTCAAAATCACTTGTTAAATATTGGCATGTTGCAAGGTTGACCATGACTTTGGGGTTCTTGGGGTATTTTCGACTGAGTGTTTTAAACTGGTTTTGTGCTTTTTTGATGTCACCCTCATCTAAATTTTGTTTGGCATTTTGGTATGCACTTTGGTCTATGTCGGTCAATGTGGAGGGCTGTGCTTCTTCTAGAGTCGTATCAGGCTGCGCTACCTGATCCGGTTTTGTTGGGGTAGAACCGCAGGAAATAATCAGACAAACTATCCCTGTAATAGAGAAGAATTTGATCGTAAGTAACGTTTGATTCAATTTTCTGTTCATTTTTGGCTTGTGTGTAATCGGGTTTAAAGTGGTTGTCTGTTCAGTTTAATAAGCACTTATTTTTCCAGTACGTTTGTAGCGAACCGGAAAGAGGCCCTGCAGTTCTTTAAAGCTATCATTTAACCAGTTGTCAAAAGTACCATCTTTGGTACGTGCTAAATTGGTTTCGTAGAATTCAATGGCTTTTTCTTCGAAAGGAAAGGCCTGGTCTTCCAGCAGAATTTCATATTGTTCAAGTTCATCTGCACTAAGTGTTTTAGGACGCTCAGAGTCCAGTAGTGAGCGGCTGAAATCTTGATATATTTTTCCAATGCTATAGGTGGCTTCCGTCGTTATTTCTGCAACCCCGTAGGCTGAAGCCTGGCCGTACAATTTTACTGAATCCTGCATCGCAGATTTCTTTCGCTTTAAATTTTGTGCAAGCGGCTCTACGAGCTTAACACTGGAAAAATCCTGCCGGCGTTGCTGAGCAAGTTCCAGGATTGTGGTTGATGCGATAAATTGCGTGCGCTCAGTTTTTTCACGCTTAGTTGCCTTTTTATCGGCTTGGCGAATTTTGTTTTGCCAAAAGTGACGTTTCTCATTGTCGCCACTATCACCGTAGAGTTCGGTAAGTTTGTACATTGCCTCGATATTTTGCGCATAGGGTTTTGAGTATGTGTGTGCAAAGTCACGATACGCACGGATTGCGCCTTCTCGATTCTTTTTCGATTCGTAGAGTTGAGCGGCTTGCCAGAGTGCGGCCATTTTTACTTCCTGATTCTCTTCAAATTGAGAGATACGCTCGAACTCTTCAGCGGCTTTGCCTTTTTGGTCTGAACTTAAGTAAGCCACCGATAGCTTCTTGGTTACATCCGCTACTAGTTTGTGTCGGGGGAAGCGTTGTTTGAAGCTGTTAATCAGTCCGATAGCCTGCTCCCAGCGTTTGTGTTCCATGGTTAATGCGATGGCGTCATACAAGCCTGTTGCCGCCAATTCAGATTCTGGTGTGACTGAGGATATTCGTGTGAAATGGTTTAATGCCATGTCGATGTTGTTGTCTTTTTGTGCCGCTTCACCTTGTCGGTAAATGGAAAGAGCCAGGCTGTCGATGATGGTTTTTGTGTCATTTCGAGTTTTCTGACCAGAGTCCAATAACTCTAAATATACCGCTTCGGCATCGGTGTATTGGGCGAGTTCAAGATAGGATCGTGCCTTGATATTGTTAGCTGCAAACCGCGTTTTTTCTTTGGCGTTATCCGGGATGAAATCCGCAATTTCAATGGCTTGTTGGTAGGCCTTTTCACTGAAACCTAATTCAGCGGCGTTCAGGGCAATACTTTCTACGCGAGTATCTTCAGGGTAAAGTTCAACGTAACGCTGAGCATAGCGAATGTGTTTATCCAGCCAGAGTTTTTTCTCATTTGCATTATTACTTTTACGAACCAAATCATTGGAAAGGCTAATGGCAGAATAGGCAGCTTTTTTATCCAGAATAATATTGCCATCGAAAGCCGCTTGCTCGTAGTAGTTGATGGCCTTGTTGTTTTGCCCGGCGCTGACCAAAAGCTCGCCATACAGTGCATAAATGTTATCTTGGTTACCATAGGCACCATAGTGTTTTAAATAACGTTCATACCAGGTTTGTGCCTGGCTGAAATCTTCATTTTTACGTTTGTTTTGATATCGTTCATGGTAGTAGGATGTGATTTGAACGATGTACTGTCGAAGTTGTTTATTAACTTCCTTCGCTGTGTATTCGTCCTGATGTGCCTTCCAAAACTGGCTCTCTGGGTTGTAATGGGTATATAGTCCTTCAATTTCATTAAAGAGTCGATTGGTAAAACCTCCGGCTTTCCAGGCTTCAATTTTTTTCAGCTCGGATTGAGGAAGTTTGGGGGAGTCTTTGTGGTATTGCGCAAATTGTTCCAATATCTGCGCGGCATCTGAATAACGCTCCTGTTTTAGGTATACGTCACTCACCGCGGCATAGGTTTCGTAGAGATACTTGTAATCGTCTACATTTTCAAAGTAATCACGTATAGCGCCATCTTCCTTCTGGTAGCTGAACGCAAGTCCGAGTGCTCTAAAATATTCATCGAAATGCGTTTTATCTGCATCGGTAAGTTCGGTGTAGTTACCGAAGCGGTGATATTTTATTGCTTCAACAAAATCGTCTGTTGCCTCTTCATAAAACTGACCTTTGTACCGAGTCCAGCCACGTTTGAATAAGGATTTTTCGTAGAATTTATCGTTCCCGGGTGTCAGAATGACTTCGGTATAGGCATCTTCGGCTTTGAAGTAGTCTGTATGGGCGAAAGCACTTTCTGCGATTCGAAATTGCGCTTCAGGGTAATAGGTTGAGCGTGGATATTTTTGAACGAGTGTCTCCAGCAGTGCGATTGCGTCATTGTATCGTCCGCTGCGGTCATAAGCTTGTGCAAGCTGATACATCACCCGATCGTTTTCTTTCGCTTCGGGGTAATCCCTTAGTGTGGTCTCCAATAAATTTATCGTTTTCGCCAAGGCGGCGGTATACGCAGGGGAGTCCTGATCGTCATCCGAGCTCTCGCGTATCATTCGATTGGTAATTTCCAGCTCGAGTTCTGCTAAGCGATTCAACGCATTTTTTCTGGATATGTCTTTGTCTGAGGCAGTTTCAATATAGCGGTAGTAAGCGCTGCGAATATCCTCTCTTGATTTTTTATCAAGAGAGTCCTGCTCTTCGCTTATATTTTCTTTTTGGGATTGATAGCGGCCTCCCACAAAGTCAATGTCCGCGAGCGTTGCCTTTTCTTCCTTTTTATTGCCCATACACGCGTGTAAAAATACACAGCTGAGTAATAGACTGTAACGTAGTAGATTATTGGTTTTCATCATATAGCTTAGCGAAACCGTATTGAGATTGACTTAAATAGCTTCTCAATTGGGTTAGATGCTCGTTAATTTGTTGTTGGCGAAACTGTTTTAACAAATGTGTGTAACGGCTCGTTAGGCTTGTAGTTGGAATTTCCAGGCTGCTTCCCTGGGTGGCCGTTTGCATTTGTTGAAGTACGGTTAGCTGGTGTAGGTTGTGTTTTGGCAGCGGCTTTAAAATTTTCGCGGCAGGGTCGTCAGCTGGAATGTCGACAATGTGATTGAACGGGTAGTTTTCAAATTCCAAAATTTTAACACCATAATATGCGATGGCTTCTGAATATCCCGCAGATGCTGTTTCCAGCTCTTTCATTCGTTCAATTGTAAATGGGACGAGGAGGTTTGACTCGGCGATGGTTAAATCGTAGTCCTTACTCTTTTTGAGTCGATCGAAAGCATTCAGCGCACCCAGGTAATCTTTTTGATTTAACGCACACAAACCAATGCCCAATAAGGCTCGGCTCATATATTGACTGTCTAAACTGACATGGCGAAAAGTCTGGCGAGCGTTCCGATAAAATTCATTCTTCAATTGTGAATAGCCCAGCACGACATATAAGCGGTTGATGAATTCAGACTGCTTCTCGGGCTTACTTTGCTCCAAGGCCTTTTCTATGGCTATTTGCGCATCGGTCCACCAACCTTGTCGAACATATGCCACGGCTAGATTCAGTTGGGCATGAGTGTAGTATTTGGATTTTTTCCCCAGTCGTTCATATATTTTCATCGCCTCTCGATGTTTTGAGCGATGCTGTAAGCAAATGCCGAAAAGCAATGTGGCATAGTCTCTGCGGGAGCGGGAGAGTGATCCACTCGAATCAATTTTACTGAGGTATTGCAGTGTCTTATCGTAATCTTGACGGTTGTAAGCTTGTACTGCCAGGGCATAGTGGATATTGGCGTTGACGTAGCTGCCGGCATATTGTTGTGCGTATTGTATTAAATGATCACTGAGTGATTGAACACCGTAGTCCAGCGTAATCTCTATAATTTTGATTGCTTCTTTGCTATCGATGTTATCGGTAATTATTTTTTGATTGGCTTTAATCAGCGTTAATGCTTGAGGTAGATTGTTTCGCTCAGTGGCAGAATCAATCGCATCAAAAAGCTGCTTGATGTTGGAGTAATCGGGTGTGCCGGATGGGGTTGCCCCTAAAAACTTATCGAGAAGGGCGATGTACTCTCGATTGAGTTGTACCTCGATAGTTTGTGTCTCTAATTTTTGAGCTTCTAGTCTACGTGCGTCTGCCCCTTGTGTTTTTGTCTCCTGGCTTTTGTCGGCTTCTTGTGCAAACACCGGAAACACAGCACATAAAAATATGACAGCGATTCCCTCTGAGACAATCCTTTGGATTCTGTTTATTCCAGCATTCATGCCTGAGGTGAGCTCCATGTGAAAAAGGTGTTCCGTTGCTTCATAAAATACAACAATTACTTTGCATTTGGTTGATAATTGGCCAGCCATCTTGGGCTTGTGAATGCCACATTCAGTGTGCTTTTTTGACGGGGACGCATTAGTAGCAAATCATAGAAGGGGAGGTTGGAAATATCCTATTTATCTTCGCCGCTTTTAATCTTCGTCGCTTTTTGAATTGAATGACGCTGTTTCTTCGCCGTGATGTGGTCTCGTCCTGCTGTGCTATTTCTAGAGAACGATTAGTTCACGGTATGAATCAGTCTTGACCTTGACTATTTGAGGCTTCGATACGAAATTCGCCTTGAAGAGTCACAGTCTGGAAGCATTCATAGCCTTGAAGTCTAGTCGGGAATTTGTTCCTGGATTAGCCCCTTGAGATTTGGCCGATAATATGAGTCCCTTTAAAAAACATAAGCCGGGGTATTTTAACATTACCACCGGCTTTGTTTGGCACTTAATTCGTAAAATATCGAGATTTTCGAATGTTTTTACGATTTTCTGTTAATCCTATCAACCCAAGGTATAGGTGAAGCTGCCTTCTTCGGTAACACCAATGTGAATTTTTTCAATTTCTTCACCGTTGGCGAGGCGAGTCAAACATTCAGAAGCCAATGCAGGCAACATTGTGCGCGTTAGTATGTTCTCAATGTTACGTGCACCAGTATCGACTTCCTGGCTGCGCGCGACGATATGCAGCATGACATCTTCGTCGTAACTGAATGCTGCAGCATAATGTTCGCGAACTCGTTTCTCGATACGGTTCATATTGATCTTACAAATCTTGAGCAGATTTTCGTCATCCAGAGGATAATAAGGAATGACCGTGGTTCGACCGAGGAAGGCGGGTTTGAAGTATTTGAGCAGCTGCGGTCTGAAGTTATCCAAAATAGTTTCCGGATCTGGTTTTTCTTCAGATGCGTCCATCATTGCGCGGATATGCTCTTCGCCTGCATTGGAGGTCATAATAATGACGGTATTTTTAAAGTCGATATCACGACCCTCACCATCTTTGATGGTGCCTTTATCAAACAGGTTGTAAAAAATATCCTGTACCCCAGGGTGTGCTTTTTCCATCTCATCGAGCAGAACAACGCTGTATGGTTTACGTCTTACTGCTTCTGTTAACACGCCACCTTCGCCGTATCCTACATAGCCTGGAGGTGAGCCCAATAGCATGGAGACTTTGTGCTCTTCTTTAAATTCCGACATGTTAATCGTCGTGATGTTTTGTTCACCACCATAGAGTAAATCTGCCAGAGCCAGGGCGGTTTCTGTTTTACCAACACCACTAGAGCCGACCATAAAGAAAACCCCAATCGGCTTGCGAGGGTCTGTTAATCCGGCGCGTGAAGTGCGAATACTCTGTGCAATAGCTTCCAGAGCATGCTCCTGGCCAATAACACGTTCGTTAAGACGTTCTTTTAGGTTAAGAATGGAATTGATTTCATCGGAAACCATTTTTCCAACAGGAATACCTGTCCAGTTGGCGACCACCTCGGCAATCGCCTGACTGTCGACATTGACCTGAATCATTGCTGTTTGCGCTTGCACGTCGGCGAGTTGTTCCATTAAACCGTGCAGTTCTTCTTTCACGGAGGTGCGCTCTTCGTCAGACAGTGCCTTGGGGGCATCCTCTTTCTTAGCGTCTTCTTCGGAGAGGCGTGCAGCATGGAAATCGTCTTCAATCTGCTTTTGCAAACCATGGATTTTTTCCACTAAAGCCGATTCTTCTTCCCATTGTTTTTCCTGATCAACCAGGCGTGCTTCCAGTGTGGTTTTTTCTTCCTGTAGCTCTTGAATTCGAGCTTCACAATTACCTAGAGTCGCGTTTTCGCGTTCCAGAGAAGTAATGTTTGTTTCAATTTGCGTAATTCTGCGTCGTGTATCTTCGATGGGAGCCGGTGTTGCGCTTTGGCTTAATGCAACGCGCGCGCAGGCGGTGTCCAGCAGGCTAACAGATTTATCGGGTAATTGACGGGCTGTGATATAGCGGCTTGAAAGTTTGACGGAGTCGACTATGGCTTCATCCATAATGCGCACGCCGTGGTGGGCCTGCAGCATTTCGGAAATCGCACGCATCATATCAATGGCTTTGTCTTCGCTGGGCTCTTCAACTTTTACTACCTGAAAGCGTCGGGTCAAAGCGGGGTCGCGTTCAAAATACTTTTTGTATTCCGCCCACGTTGTGGCTGCAATTGTGCGTAATTCGCCACGTGCTAGTGCTGGCTTTAACAGGTTGGCTGCATCTCCCTGGCCCTCTTTGCCGCCGGCGCCAATCAGAGTATGCGCTTCGTCGATAAACATAATGATGGGTTCTGGGGACGCTTTAACTTCAGATATTACGGACTTTAAGCGATTTTCGAATTCACCTTTAACACTTGCTCCCGCTTGCAGTAAGCCGAGATCCAGGCTTCTCACGGTTACGCCTCTCAACGGTTCTGGTACGTCGCCTGAAACAATGCGCATGGCAAAACCTTCAACAACTGCCGTTTTACCTACGCCAGCTTCACCAGTGAGAATGGGGTTGTTTTGACGACGGCGTATGAGAATATCGATGATTTGACGAATTTCTTCATCGCGCCCTAACACTGCATCAATTTTGCCTTGTTTTGCTGCTTCGGTGAGATTGACGGTAAACTTGTCGAGCGAAGGTGATTTGCTTGGGGCACCGGATGGCATGGCATTGCCATCGTCACCGCCGCTGGTCACTGCAGATGTCTTCGACTCGGTAGTGGTTCCCACAATGGCTCTTACGACGTCACGCAATGATTCTGGTGGAATCTTTTTAAGTTCGCCCGATGATGCTTGTGTGGAGCGTCGCAGGCCGTCATCCAGCATTAACGCTGCGAGTACATGTGCAGAGGTTGCCTGACCGTGTCCGTATTCCACTGAAGCCAGCATCCAGGCATTTTTGGCCAGATCTACGACGCTAGGGGAAAGAGCCGGGGCGCGTGAGTTGCCCGATTTAATTACGTCCAGCTCGCGATTCAGGTCTTGCGTGAATTTCCCTGGGTTAATTTCGAACTTTTCCAGTATTTCCAACAGATCACTGTCGGGAATCTCCATCAGTTTTAGTAGCCAGTGTTCAATTTCGATATTGTAGTGTGTGCGCGACAAACATAATCCTGCGGCACCTTCCAGAGCGAGACGGCAAGGCTCATTGAGCTTTCCTACTAGTGATTTGAGATCGATACTGATCATAGTCAAGATCCTTTATATAGATGTTCTAATAATATTGAGTTGAACGGTTACTGGTTTGTCCAATAATTTTAAACGTGCAAATACCCATTTAGGGGCTGTTGGTGAAGCGTTGCATATGCCAGTGAAGGAAATGAATAAGTTCTGCAACTTACAGCCGTTATCTCCGTGAGATTTGCAGTAATTATTCAACGATCAGTCTTTTTTTTCAATTGGGCTTTGTCAATTGGGCATTTTCACGCTGCAGTTTCACCTTATATTTTCTGGGCCATGTTTTCTGGGCCATGTTTTCTGAGCCGTTTGCACCTCAGAGCTTTATTTCAGTTTTTTAGACGACACTCCAATTTGCAGTAGTGTATCTTTGTCTGTGTTGGTTCTGGGTTTGCCCGACAACCAGGTGTTCCAACCCATTATGGGGGGATTTCCACGACCTAGTGCGATTTTATCCGGTACGTTTTCCCGTTTTACTTGAATAACAAAATCAAAATCCTGTTCCATACCCATATAACATTGCACCATTTCATTTAAAGATTTGAGTGCCGTGGTGCCCGGAGCGAATTTATAAAACTGTTCTTTGTTAAGCGGGCCGACTTTAATGCGTGATTTTCCTTGAGTGAACCAGCCTTTTCGGCCCAGCATTGCGGATTTTCCCAAGCAGACATTTTGTCCCTTCCTGTTGAATTTACATCCCAGGCGAGAGCGAACATCGTCTATCAGTTCCTGCCATTGCCCGATAAATCCTTCAATCTGAATCGGAACGTCAAAATAATGTTCAATGATTTGTTTTAAGCCCGAAGCGGATTTTACCTGCTGGCTTAGCAAACCGCTGAAAAACAAAAAGGATTCATCTCGGATAAAAGAGCGATTGGACAAATGGCCGGTGCCTAGCCCTAATACACTCAACAGCATATGGGTATGATTGCTGACCCCTTGCTTGTCAAACTTGTGTAAATTCGCGCGCTCGTAGTCCAGTGGCAGGCGATATTTGGTAGAAGCCTGGAAAAAGAGCGAAACGGTTCTGTGGTTAAACAAGTCAAAAAAGTGGGCGAGTGAATAGTCTTTTTCTTTTAACCGTTTGAGAATCGTTTCCGTGTAGTGAAAAGGCAATACCCCCATCGGGCCTGTCAGCCCCATAAAGTTGATGGCCACTCGCCATTGTTCCAGTTCGTCGCCCACATGCACTTGACTGACAGAGCTGACTTCCGCGTCCGGAAAGCTCAAGTGCTGTGGAGTATAAAATCGAATGGCTTCTTTGGTTGGCGGGGAATAGCGCGCAACCGCATTGCTGGACATGTAGGTTTGCTTCGATTGTCCTAACCTAATGAGATTTTTATCTCCAGCATAGAAAGCCGCGCGTTCGAGTAAACGAACGAGCTGAAAAAAAGAAAATCGTTTGGGATTTTCTTTAATCTGTTCGACTAGAGAAAGACTCTTTCGCCTGCGCGTGGTGGGCATTTTTTCAGGTAGCCTTCTTTGTTTTTCAATTTAATTAATACACGAGTAAACGAATTTACCGTGCAGTACAGAGCAAAAAAATGTTCCAGTACATTGGCATATAAATATGTACTGCTTCCCGTCAGAAATACTTCATCCAGTACAATCTCTATTTCTACACCGCGACACATCGTTGCGTGTCCGTCAATATTGAGTGGCGCGCTGATTTGTTTCGCATTTACTGAAACAATGGATTCGACTAAACCTCGAGATACGGAGGAGTCGCGAAAATCATATAATCGCAATATCTCTTTTAAAGCTTCGGTTGCACTGTTACCGCCGGTGATTGACAGATGATTTAAATTCAAATGAGAAATCAATCGCCAGCGAGCTCGATTCCGAAGCGGTGGACGAATGACGTTGCTCGGCTGGGTAATACAACGAATTTTGCTGCATGGTGGCGCACTGTCAATGCATTGCAGAACCGGATGGTCCAGATTAAACGGCATTTTTGGCGGCTGATCGCGATTGCTGCAAGTCAGGCTAAGTGTGAGCGTTCTGTCCTCTGGCACATTGGGATTAAAATCCAGATCCACCAGACTTAAAAATACATTCGTGCCTTCATCTCTTTCCTGGTAGCCCAATTTAGCGCTGCGTCGTGTCGCCATCCAGTAGGCATGATCTTCTGCATCCTGGTGTTCGTGGCGCAAACCGTAAAAGGGCAGGTATTCTTTTTTATTGCCTGCAGAAGTAGACGCCATCACTTTATTGACGGAATACACTTCAAATCCTGTCGGGCGTCGCGCATCGGGGATAATTTGATATTCAGGCTGCGTATGATCCAGTTTGATCGGGTCTGCCGTTTGCTCGAAAAGATTCACCATGGGCGAGCAATTCATTGCAAATGTATCTCTGGAAATATTGTGCTCCAGCTCAACATCTGATGATTTCAGATAAACATAGATGTTGACTGTATTTTCCTCTCGCCCAGCGGTATGTGCTTCCAGCCCGGTGAAGTCGATAAACATAAATTTCTCAGGATAGGCAAAAAACTCCGTCAACAACCGATAGCCCACAAATGACATAGGGGGGTAGGGGAGCAGGCCTTCCTGTTCACCAAAGCCGACCGCTTTAATGGCATCACCGGCAATATAGGTAGGATGGGTATCGTCATCCCCGGCGGCAACCACAATGCCGAGGCATTCATTCAACAGCAGCTGATACAGCGGGTGTATGTGTTGTGACTGGCCTTTAAGATAGAAACGAATTTTATTTAAATCAATATCGCCTATTCCCATATCGGGTGCAAAGGTTTCGAGCGATAATTTTAAAACGCCTCCGGCTCCTTTCATGGACGCAGAGCCTGGCGTGGTAAATGGCCGGCCGATTAAAGTGGCCTCTTTTAGGCGAATAGGTTGTAAGTCCACATCGTATGACAGTGTGAAATTACAATGTTCACCTCGAAAAGTTTCGGTTTCTATTTGCGTGCCGCGCTTCACTTTGAATTTTGCATCCAGCTGGTCTTCGTCCGGGGTAAATTGAACGATGGACATGGATGGGATGGGGCGCTGGTAATGTGGAAACATTACACTCAGAATTGCATCCGAAAGCTCTGGAAAATCGTCATCCAGCTTGTGTTGAATGCGCGCATTTAAATAAGCAAAGCCTTCAATTAAGCGAGAAACATGCGGATCTTCAATAGTATCAGCATTGATGCCCAATCTACCGGCAACTTTGGGATGTTCTTTGGAAAACTCTGCGCCCATTTGCCGGATATAAGCGAGTTCCTTTTCGTAATAGGGCAGTAATTCATCAGCCATGTGATTCTTCCACGTTTACTGTGCGTGATATGGGTTCAAGGGTTGAATCAAATACAACCGTTTCTGGTGCCGGGTCTGCGTATAAGGTTGCGTGCACTCTAAAGCGTAAAGTGCGATCGACTTTATCTTTGTTTTCCTGCATGACAACCTTAACCGATTTAAAACGCGGCTCATATTTCTTCAAAATGCTTTCTAAGTTACGTATAAATTCCTGCTTTAACTCGAGGTTGGTGATGTTCACCGTGGCCAGATCGGGCAAGCCATAATTCAGCAGTGAAGATTTCAGTTGAGAGAAATGTTCTGGTGGTTCTACCATGCGATAACGCGTATTGAGCAGATTTTCGAGGTCCCGACGGACGCTCATACGTAATTCGCGCAATTGCTGATGTTTGTTTTTTTCTGGCTCCATTTGCAGATGTGGTTCAAAGTCGATCAAGCGATCCACTATGGAGGAGCGTAGAAATTTTTTCTTGTCAACTCTGCTCATTATCCTGTTTGCACCAGTTCGGTTAGTAGTTCGAGTTCAGACACCATGTGATCAATTTGATAGTGAGGAACGAGGTGGATCGCACAAACATATTGTCCGGGCTTGCCGGGGTGTTCTTTTACGTTGACCCGCGCTTCTCTCAGTGGATATCGCGCTTGCAGTTCCCACTCCAGATCTTCGCGCCCGGTGGTGTACTTTAAAAGCCAGCGGCGCAGCATTTCTTCACATTCTTCCGCACTCATAAAGGAGCCGATTTTATCGCGAATCATCACTTTAATATAATGTGCAATTCTCGACCCGCAAAGTACGTGCTGTAGCATGGCAGAGAGTTTTGCGTTAACCGTTGCGAGCTCAGTGTCCATTTTCTTCGGCTTTTGCATGGACTGATTGCTGTAAAACGCCGTAAAAGGGGTGTCATAGCATTGGCTTAATGGGATTAAGCCCAAGTCGCTGATATCTCTTTCTACCGCGTCTGTAATAATCACATCGGTAGAGGATTTGTACGCGACATCATCTGAATCAGTATCGAAAACATCTACAGGCAGGTTGGTGAGCAAGCCGCCGCCAACCTGATTTCTAGGAACGCCACGGATGTGTCCAAACCATCCCACGGCAGAAAATTCTCTGATTAACACAGCTGCAAAGGCATAGCAGGCATTTCCCCACAAGTAAGGCTCCCCGTGCCGTGCAGATTTTTTTTCGTAAAAAAAGATACCTTTGTAGGTTCCTGGTGTCGTGCGATAGGGCCTGCGCATTAAAATGCGTGGACAGGTAATCCCGATGAAACGAGAGTCGGGTGCCTCGCGCAAAGAACGCCAGCGGATATATTCTTCCTGGCGAAAGATTTCTTGCAATTTTAGTGGTAACCGTAGATCGGAAAAATCATCGATTCCAAACAGTTCACTCGATGCACCCATTACAAACGGGGAAAAAGAGGCGGCTGCAATTTCCATTAAGCCTTTCAGCGTGGACATGTCATCATAGGGATGACGTTTGGATGGGCGATGTGAAATCTCATAGTCGCCAATGATGACGCCATAAGGTTCTCCACCCGGAGTGCCATATTCATCGCTATAAATTTTACTAAATAACTGGCTTTGGTCGAATTCCATGGCGCGGTCAATGTCTCGCACAACTTCTTTCCAGCTGATATCGAGAAATTTTACTTTTGCACCTTTGACGCCTTCGGATTGAACCACCAGATACCACAGGCCTCGCCATGCGGATTCCAGCTTTTGAAAACTTGGGTGGTGAATGACTTCGTTTAACTGATCATTGATCAAGTGATCTATATCTGCAATACGCCGATGAATGGCGTTTGTAATATCGTCCGTTGATTCAAGTTGATCGGTTATTTCATATTCTTTAAGCCAGTACACCAGAGCACTGTGTGCATCTTTCTCTTTAATAAAATCCGAAACGTCGGTTATGTAGGGTGATCGCTGGTAAAGCGCATCCAAATTTATTGACACAGAAATATGCGGTTTTGATTGTGGTTTCTCGGGTGACGTCACATTATTATCCGAACTTCTTATCCGAATGTTAAATTCGCTTTTTTCTGAAAGTTATTTCAGGAATGGCGTTGCGCGAAAAATTTCGGTCACGATGGGTTAGAGAAAAAGAGGAGGGCAATACCTCCTCTTTTTTTCGTGCTTTATGGTTAACGAATTAACCAGCTTTAGGAATGTTGGCTACTAAGCGCAATGAAGCTGTTAGCTCTTCCATTTGCAACCAAGGGCGCATCCAGGCAACTGCATTATAAACACCTGGCTGACCTGGAACTTCTTTCACTTCCACGCGTGCTTCCGCAAGTGGATAGCGAGCTTTCATTTCAGCAGTCGAGCTTGGCGTAGAGTTAACATATTTGTTAATCCAACGGCTTAGCCATACTTCAGCTTCATCAACCTCCATAAATGAGCCGATCTTATCGCGCGCCATTACTTTCAGGAAGTGGGCGATACGAGAAGTGGCCATGATGTAAGGCAGGCGAGCCGAAATAGCCGCATTAGCGCTTGCATCCGGATCATCAAATTTTTGTGGTTTTTGCGTCGTTTGTGCACCGAAGAACACGGCATAGTCAGTATTCTTGTAGTGACACAGTGGAAGGAAACCAAGCTTACTAAGTTCCGCTTCACGACGGTCAGTAATTCCGATTTCAGTTGGGCATTTCTGGTCCACATCACCATCATCACTCACAAATGTGTGACTGGGCAGACCTTCTACTTTACCGCCGCCTTCAGCACCGCGAATAGCTGTACACCAGCCATACTCAGCGTAAGCGCGCGTCAGTGTTTGTCCCATGGAGTAAGCCGCATTTGACCAGCAGTAAGAGTCATGCTCGTTTGCCAAATGGTTACCGTGCTCGTCGATATTGGACTCTTCAAAGTTAAACTCTTCGACTGGCTTGGTAGCCGAACCGTATGGCAGTCGTGAAAGTGTGCGAGGCATTGTCAGGGTTACAAAACGAGAGTCCTGACTTTCACGGAAGCTACGCCATTGGATGTATTCTGCTGAATCGAAGATTTTCTCAAGGTCACGAGGCTTGGAAAGCTCGGTGAAACTATCAAAACCGAACATGCCTGGACCGGCTGCCGCGATGAAAGGACAGAAGCCAGCTGCTGAAACGTTAGACATGTTAGACAGCAGGGAAATGTCATCCGGATGAGATGAAAACTCATAGTCACCGATTAAGGCTGCATAGGGTTCACCACCGGCAATACCAAATTCGCTTTCGTAAATCTTTTTGAAGATTTGGCTCTGGTCAAATTCAACCGCTTTTTCCAGGTCGCGACTCAGCTCTTTTTTGGTGATGTTCATCATGCGAATTTTTAAGCCCGCACCAGTTTCTGAGTTCATCACCAGTTGGTTTAGGCCGCGCCAGGAACCTTCCAGTTTTTGGAATTTTTCGGCGTGCATAATCGCCGACAATTGCTTGGACATTACCTGGTCAATAGCAGCGATGGCCTGATTGACCGTAATGCTCAGGTTTTTATCCCATTTAACAGTACCTTTCATCGCTTCTGACGCCAGGGCCTTCAGAAGAGATTCCGTCTCGTCGCGAGAGGTTTGCTTGGTTGCTGAAATTGCCTGATCTAAAAAGCTAACCGACTGCGCTTCTGCTTCCTGAGCTTCAGCTTGTTGTTGTTCTTCATTCGCCATCTTTCTTATCTCCACCTTCTTCGATACCTAGTTCACTACTAAGGCTTGCTAATGAGTCCGTATTTTTAAGCACTTCTTCAAGAATATTTTCCAGTTCTTCAGAGCGATCTGCTTTGGTAAGAAGATCTCGCAATTTGTTGCGAGTTTCCATCAGCTTTTTCAATGGTTCGATTTGATCTACCAGCTTTTGTGGTTCAAAATCTTCCATGTTTTTGAAGTCCAGGTCGACAGACATTTCGCTGCCATCACCTTCCAATGTATTTTCGACTTTCAGGTTAAGCTGAGGATTGATCTTAGCCATGGCATCGTTGAAATTGTCGCGATCAATTTGCGCAAATTTACGATCTTTCAAGGCTTTTTTGGCGTCCGTGTTGTCGCCGGAATAATCACCCATAACACCCATTACGAATGGCAGCTCTTTTTCAACTACCGCACCATTGGTTTCCAGGTCATAAGTGATATGAACCCGGGGTTTTCTAACACGCTTTAGTTTGTCGTGAATACTTTCGGACATGGTCCCTTCCTCTTGGCTTTATGTAAAAATTAATCTTCAGCTGGAGATTCAACGCCAGTGAGTTCTGTAAAGTGCTCGCGTGACGATTGATCTGGTATGAGCTCGGAAATGAGTTCTCCAAGTGACATTCCTCCCCATTTTACTGCTTTTTGCAAAACATAGGAAACAGGGGAGTGTGGCTCAGTCTTTTTGAAGTAAGCGGCAATTTCCAATAGTTGTTTAAATGCGTCTTCACGTGAAGCAATGGGGCCTTTGGCCACTACCTTCTGTACAACCTGACCATCATTCCCGGAGCTGCCGGTTTCAGCTTCACCGTCTTCGGCGGCGGATTCACCATCTTCCCCTGCAACTGGAAATTTGAGTTTAGCAACATGATTTACAGCGCCGAGGCACTCGTCAAGCACATCGGTGATATTGCGAATTGACGGCGCATCTTGCAGGCCACATTTCTCGTCCAGTGCCTGCCCAAGTTTTTTGTAGGTCTCTATACAAGTACTGATATCGTCTCTGAGATCGACATAAAATTGTTCGGAAGACGCTTCCACTGCTTTTTCCACGTCTTCAAGGCTGTAGCCCATGGCTTCAATTTTGGATTTTTTTGCGCTGTCATCCGCCATCTTGTTGATATCGGATGCCTGCAAATACTGCCAGAGACTGAAAGGGCCGGGGAAGTCACCTTCGGTAATTTCCACTTTTCTTACCGGGGCAATTAGTACCCCTTCGGCACCTTCACCGTTCAGGCCGGCCAAGCAGGATACCCGCGTTTCCATCCCGTATTCATCTGGCATGGGGTGCAGGTTATCCCAAAAGTTTTCTACGAGTCCAAGCGTGAGCTTGAACGCGTCACGCAAACCACCAAAGCCGCGACGACGCACCATGGCTTCGATATACCAGGAGGCGACTTCGAGGTCTTTGCTTTGTTCTTTAATGATTTGTGGAGCTAGAGTTTCTATTTGACGCCAAAATTCCAGCGCGTCGGAGTCATTGCCATCAACCACACTTTGTCGTTCGGCCGCTCTGGCTTGGTTCCTGGCCGCTTTGATTGTCTGGTATGCAGACGTTGGTGATGAGTCTTCACGAACATCATTCCCGGTGGGGGTGTCGTCGCTGATAGGTTGAAGCAAACTTTCAAGATCGATCAGTTCAGGCGATGCCATTGATAAATGCCCTGTATTTTAAAAATTTTGAAGTTCCTTTATATCACCGCTGCTAATGACAAAAGCGATGCATCCCTCTATTGAAGCACACAACGCGAGTGCATTGAAGATCCCTGCGGTGAGATATCGTGGTTTCCCACATCTTAGCGTAGTTTTTAATGAAAAAACTGAAAGATTTTCTATTAAATTTCAATGATTTCGCTGTCAAAGTCAAAGTAATTTAAGTTCGCTAGACTACGCATAAGTATAATGGCGTGTCAATTATCAAAACAATGGTTTCTCATTTCTGTCACAAAAGTTGTTGAGTAATTCGACGTTACGGAAATTTCATGTGAATTCGTATACTCTTTTTCCAATTTCGCTTGGCATGTATTTTGGTTGTTTTACGGTAAAATTTGAATTTAAAGCGCTGAAACGGGGGAGTCGAAAGCAAAAGTGGAATATTTTTCGACAGTTGTCAGTGCATTGAACAAATGACACAGTTCAAAGCAAATTGAAGATTGCTTTGAACCCGTCTGTTCACGGTAATATACTACCGGCCCATATATGTTGAGGCTTGAGTCTGAATTTCGGTAATCTCTGAAATAAACCCTGTGCAGAAAAGCTTCAGGTCAGACTCTAAGCGACCAGGCAGCTGAAAATACCAGGTAGCCGAAAATACCAAGCAGCTGAAAATAGAAGCGCCCAAACGTAAACTTCGCTGATGGTTAAATGTAAAAAATCGATTCTATTAGCTTAATGACATGGATAAAGCAGGGATCAAGTTGGGTAAGGCTGTTGGGTGTGGCTGCAAGGTGCTAAAGGCGGAGAGAGGTCTACAAGGCAAACCCTGGTGTGGCTTTTGGTTTTGTTCTAGGTATTAGTTCTAGGTATTTAGTTCTAGGTATAGCTCCTAGGTAATGACTCCTGGGGATTAACTCGAGGCTTTTAGCTCAAGAGGTTTAGTTTAAGGGGTTTAACCTGGGAAGTTTAATTGAGGGAAAGCCAGTACACCCAGCCCGCAAAAAATGCCCATAGCACCGACAAGCCTTGACGATATTTGAAATTGAAAACAGAAAGAAGCATATAAACTAATACATTGTTGTATTAAATCCGACGCTTTAAGGAAGTCTAATGACATTGAATGTAGCGGTAATCAAAACTCCTGCTGGTGTAAACTTGCCCGACTCGCAAAAGAGTTTCGGCGAGAGCGGTGGCACCATAGGCAGAGGGGATGGCAACACGTGGGTGCTGCAAGATCCCGATCGCTTTTTATCTTCCAAACATTGCCAGTTGTCTTTTGAAGGTGGCATGTACTACTTAACCGACATGAGCACCAACGGAACATTTGTCAATGGATCGCCCGAGCCAATTGGCAAAGGCGGTAAAGTGGTGTTAAGTAATGGCGATACCGTAGAGCTCGGTGATTACCAGTTTAAAATTGATTTAAACACCGCATTTTCTGCAGCGCCAGCGGCCCCCGGTCCCGACCCTTTTGCTGCACCGCCTAAAGCTAACTCAGATCCTTTTGCGAGTGGCGGAGATCCATTTGCAGACGATCCATTCGGCGCGCCAATGGATGACCCGTTTGGCAGCAGTGGCTCCATGGGTGCCGGTTCTGCCGGAGGTGGAGCGGACCCATTTGCGAGTGATCCATTTTCATCGCCAGATTCTGGCGGCAGTGATCCTTTTGGTCAAAGCGACCCATTTACCCAGAATGATCCTTTTGCTCAACCTGCAAAAGATTTTTCATTATCCCCGGATAGTGAGAATGTCGATCCTCTGGCAGCGCTAGACAAAGCGAATTTTTCCAATACCTCTGATGTGTTTGGAGGTTCATCTAGTGCGCCATCAAATCCTATTGGAGACGATCCGTTTGCGTCGCCTGATGTGGGAGGGGGCGCTCATCCAGGCAGTACCCACAGTGATGGAGCTGGAGTTTTAAACCAGGCAATAGACTGGCCCGATGCCAACAGCAACAGCGGCAATTTGATTCCAGACGACTGGGAGGATGATTTACTCGGAGGGGCGCCTCCGGTCGCACCTCAGCCACAGATTCCACCTGAGCCCAAAGCGCCGCCGGTTGCCCCGTTGGAGACACCAAGGGTGCCAGAGGAAGATTTTCATCGGTCAATTCCATTGACTGATCCACCCAAGATGCCACCGGTATCACAGCCGCCATCCGCAGCAGAACCGTTATTATCAGAGCGGCCTCCGGAGAGGGTGGAGCCTTTTCGTTCAAAAGAGCCGGAACCGGTACCACAAACGCCAGTATCTACTGCGCCGACTCCCACTCCGCCACCACCACAGACCGCTCAGCAGCCACCAGGCTCTTCTGCCGCCGCCTCAAAAGCCGGCCAAACATTGCTGGATGCCATGGGGCTCGGTGGTAAAAAATTGAGCGACGAGGAAGTCGAAGAGGTGTGTGCACTGGTAGGACAGCTGATGCCAGTAATCGTCACGGGAATGATGCAGGTTTTACGTTCAAGAACCAGTATTAAGAATGAATTCCGTATGAATGTAACCACGATTCAGCCGGTGGAAAACAATCCGCTGAAGTTTTCTGCCACGGCTGAAGAGGCGATGGAGAATATGTTTGTACGAAAAAGCAACGCTTATAAACATGCGATCGCAGCATTCCAGGAAGGTTTTGATGGCATTGGTGAGCATCAGGTCGCCATCATCGCTGGGATTCGTGCAGCATTTAAGGGCATGATGGACAGTTTCGACCCAGAGCGCCTGGAAATGCAATTTGACAAGCAAAATAAAGGTGTGGCTTTACCGGGCATGCAAAAAGCACGATACTGGTCCAGTTACTCGGATTATTTTAAAGGCTTTGTCGACAACATGGAAAACTCATTCCAATATCTGTTTGGTGATGTGTTTGTTGAAGCTTATGAGGATCAATTACGAAAATTAGCGGCGGAAAGAAAACGACATTCCGGCGATGGAAAAATTTAAGGGGAAGCGACCATATGGTTTTAACGTTAGTAAAAGGCACTTTTTTAAAGTGTACGCAGGTAAAAAGCTCAGTTAAAAAAGATTCGGCGAAAAATATTATGATCAAATCACAAGGGAGTGTTCAGCGTGTTTCTAAAATACTGGTGGGCACGCTATGTTTAAGTTTACTCACGTTTTTGTCCGCGTGTACATCTGTTAACCATAGAGTTGGCGCTGCGTTAAATTTAGACACCGATTTGAAACTTGAATTAACCGCGTATGGGGATATCAATCCAGACGAAAAGGAAAAGTCCTCGCCAGTGTTTATTCGCCTATATGAATTAAAATCGACAGCCGCTTTTGAAAAAGCAGATTTTATTGATCTGTATGAGTCGGATGAAGATGTGCTGGCTGATGCACTGGTCGCCAAACAAGAACTTAAACGACTAACCCCAAACACGAAGCGAACCGACCAACTGGTGCTGAACAAAGAAACTGAGTATGTTGCTTTGTTTGCGGAGTTTTATCGTTACAAGGATTCCAAAGCCAAAGTGATTTTTCCCGTAACTTCCAGCAATGTTGTACGCAACTCGATAAAGATCGAAGTGAAGGGCAACGAGATAAAACTGCTGGAAAAATAGGAGGCTTGTACCGCGGGAATAGCAACAGCATTTCACCGTTAACACTTGCCGGTTGAGTTGAAAAATCAAATTCAATATTGTGAAATTCGTGCGGACCGCTTTAAGCGGTCGTCGCATTTTGAATAACCATAAAAATGCCCGTGTGGCGACATAGGGAACGTAATATGTCATTAGATAGTAAGGTTGTGTGGTCTGAGGGAATGTTTTTAAACCCTCAGCATTTTCAACAACAAGAACGCTATTTTGAGCGGTTCGTCAATGGAAAGTGTGAAGCTTACGGCGCATACGGGTGGGGAATTCAGGAATTTGAAATTGACCATCAATTATTAAAACTCGGAAAAATATCAGTGATTTCTGCACAGGGCGTTTTTCCGGATGGTACGCCATTTAGTGTGCCAGATATGAATGATCCACCACCGGTGATCGAATTGCCGGAAAATACACACAATGCGATTTTGCATCTGGCTTTGCCATTGCACAGACCCGGTGCGGTGGAAGTGTTACCTGAAGACAGCACAACGGGGCTTGCTCGCTATTATTCCACGGATATTCAAGTACGTGACGTGACAGAAGAAGGCGGTGACAACCTGAATATGGATGTCGCCAAATTGCGATTGAAACTGTTGCTGGATTCAGATGATTTAAGTGGGTACACCTCGATTGGGGTATTAAAAATTGCCGAATCCCGAGAAGATAAAAACATCATTCTGGATGATCAATTTATACCTTCTTGTCTGGATATTAATGTTGCGCCTCGATTGTCTGGCTTCTTAACGGAACTGGTGGGTCTGCTGCATCATCGTGCAGAGTCGATCGCAGGACGGCTGGCTGATGCGCGTCGAGGCGGCACGGCAGAAATTGCTGATTATATGATGCTGCAGTTGATCAATCGCATTGAGCCGTGGGCCAATCACTTGTCGTCTATTAATGGTTTGCATCCGATAGTGCTATACGGAGAAGCCATTCAAATGGCTGGAGAGTTGTCCACTTTTGTGGCTAAGGAAAAGCGACCACCGACTTTTACACCATATTTACATGATCAGCTGACCACAACATTTTTACCAGTAATGGCTTCATTGCGTGAATGTTTGTCGATGGTGTATGAGCAAACCGCGGTATCGCTGCCATTGGTGGAGAAGAAATACGGTATTCGCGTCTCCGAGATTACCGATCGCAGCATGTTGTCTTCGGCGATGTACGTATTGGCAGTGCGCGCCGATGTGGCAGAAGAAATGATTCGTTCGCGTTTCCCGGCGCAGATCAAACTTGGTCCGGTCGAGCGTATTCGCCAACTGGTGAATGCGGCTATGCCGGGTATTCAGCTTAAGCCTTTACCCGTTGCACCACGTCAAATCCCCTTCCGTTCGGGGTATACCTATTTTGAGTTGGAAAGAAACAATAACTTTTGGAAAGAGTTACAAACGTCTGGCGGCTTTGCATTGCATGTAGGCGGGGATTTCCCCGGTCTGGAAATGGAATTTTGGGCAGTAAGACAATAATCATATTTATTTACGTCGGAGTTAGACATGTCTTCGGACGATTCAGATAAAACCGTATTTAAACCCGCACCAGGCGGAAATAATCCTGATCATACCGTAATGCGACCAATGCCAGGTGGTCGCGGTTTTGGTGGCGCTCCCCAGCCACCACCGCAGCAGGCACCACAATATCGTCCACAGCCTGGCGCGATGCGACCGCCACCACCGCAAGTGGATGCAGAGGCGGCGTTTTTTCGTGGTGGCAACGGTTTAAACCCGCTAGTAAATTCAGCCGCTTCTTTGATTGCGGTGTTCAAACAGACTCGCCAGTCGATGACGCACAATGATATTGGTGGTTTGCATCAGCGATTAACCAACGAAATTCGCGCGTTTGAATCGCGCGCGCGGGATTTGGGTTTAGCTCCGGAAATTGCACTGTCAACTCGGTACATATTGTGTTCCGCGTTGGACGAAGCGGTGCTGAATACTCCCTGGGGGAGCGAAAGTGCCTGGGCGCAACGAACACTGTTAAGTGTGTTTCACAATGAAACATCCGGGGGGGAAAAATTCTTTTTGATTCTGGACCGCATGCGTCAGTCTCCCGCAGAAAATATTCAGGTGCTTGAACTCTTTTATATTCTATTAAGCCTGGGGTTCGAAGGTAAATTCCGATTGTCACCCCGTGGCCGAGATACCATTGAACAGATCCGCGATGAATTGTTTAGTATTATTCGTCGTTATCGAGGTGACTACGAAAGACATCTGTCTGACCACTGGCGTGGATTAGGAAGAACGAAAAACACTCTGACGCAGTACATCCCCATGTGGGTTATCGTAACGGTGGTGATTGCGCTGTTGTTTTTTAGTTTTTCAGGGTTCCGGTACTGGCTATATGAATCCGCTACACCGGTTGCCGAGCAATTACATGATATTGCTGAGCAAACCATAGAAAATCCCGACGAGAAGAAAAATTAACGTATTAACCATCTACGGATAGATAGTGAGACATTCATTAAAATGAAAAAAATATTGAATTTTTTGATCAATCCAATCGTCATTTCAGCGATTGGACTTATCCTCATTGCACTGCTGATTTGGTACGGTGGACCTGCCATTAAATTCGGTGAAGATAATTCAGCGCCGCTGGCAGGGCAGACAACGCGTTTACTTTGTATTATGGCCATTATTGTATTGTGGGGCCTGAATAATCTGCGTATTCAAATGCGCAACAACAAAAGTAATCGGGAACTCGTGCAGGACCTCGAAGAGAATCAGGCGCAGCAGCAAAAAAGCGCTGAAGGTGATCAGGCTTCCGAGGAAATCCATCAGCTGGGACAAAGATTTAACCAGGCATTGCTCACCCTGAAGAAACTCAAGTTCAGTGGCGCTGGTGGTAAAAAGGCTTTGTATGAGTTGCCTTGGTACATCATTGTCGGGCCTCCCGGTTCCGGTAAAACCACCGCGCTGGTGAACTCCGGGCTGGAATTTCCCTTGGCCGACCAATTCGGCAAAGGGGCGCTGCAAGGGGTAGGGGGGACTCGAAATTGTGATTGGTGGTTTACCAACTCCGCGGTTTTGATCGATACCGCTGGACGCTACACCACGCAAGACAGTCACCGAGTGATCGACAGTTCTGCCTGGGAAGGGTTTTTAAAGCTGCTAAAGCGTAATCGACGCCGTCGGCCGATCAACGGAGCAATTGTTGCAATCAGTCTGCTGGATCTTTTAACGCAAACCGAAGAAGAGCGTATACAGCAAGCGAAATTAATTCGCACGCGCCTGGATGAATTGATGGAAAAACTGGAAATCCGATTCCCGGTTTACCTCATGTTTACCAAGGTTGACCTTGTTTCCGGTTTTCGTGAATTTTTTGAAGATTTGAACAAGGATGATCGCGATCAAGTCTGGGGCGTATCGTTACCAAATGCCCCGAAAGCTCAACAAAGTCCGGATTTTGACTATTTCAGCGAACAGTTTGGCAGTATGTTAAACCGTTTATATGACCGGGTCTTGTGGAAAGTACACAGTGAGCGTAACACGCAACGGCGTGGCGAAATTTATGGTTTCCCTCAGCAAATGGAAAACATCAAAGCTATTGCTGAATCGTTTGTTCGCAATACCTTCGCTAAAAATCGTTACCAGTTCCAACCTTACCTGCGAGGAGTCTATCTTTCTAGCGGAACCCAGGACGGTACTCCGATTGACCGCATCATGACGGCAGTGAGCTCCAGTTTTGGTTTTTCTCGCGAATCGAGCCAGGCACCGTTCCAGCAGGGAAAAAGCTTCTTCTTAACACGATTATTCCAGGAAGTCATATTCCCGGAGTCAGAGCTGGTCGGTTCCAACACGCGTTATGAAGCATTTATGCGTTGGGGACAGCGCTTACTCATTATCGGTTTAACTGGCATCACTATCGCCGTAGTTCTGGTGTGGAGCGGCAGCGTAACGCGCAACAAAATGTATCTCAGTGAAGTCGAGGAATACGTTACCCAATTTAATGAAGAAAAGAAAAAAATCAGTCCGTGGAATAAAGATATTCGAGCAGTGCTGCCGCCGTTAAACGCATTGGCACAAGCCAGTATTGTGTATGATCAGGAAAAACACCCCTGGCTGTCTGGTATTGGACTGTATGACAGCCGTGTCGACAATGAAGCGGATCGAGCCTACGAGCTTTATCTGAAAAGTTCATTTCTGCCAAAAGTTACGCAAGAAATGGAAGAAACACTTGCACTGGGGCATCAAGGTGGGGATTTATATAATACTTTCCGCCTGTATATGATGTTTAACAAGCAAGATAAAATGGAAAAGGAACTCATTGTTAAATGGTTTAAGGAAAAATGGGACCAAAAATATCAAGGTGAAGCGACACGTCGTCAAGAATTGATGGCACATTTGCAACAATTGATGGATGTGGGTTTTGATCCTGTTGAATTAAATCCGATGACGGTAAGACAGACACGCGATTTATTATTACGTGTACCTGTGTCGCAACGCGTTTATGCGCGAGTTAAAAGCAAACAAGTGTTTAGCCAGGAAGTGAACTTACTAAATCAGTTTGGTGAACTGGCTCGCACTGCGTTCAAAGTAGATGAGAGTGTTCAGCGCGCACTTACCATCCCGGTATTGTTTACTATTGATGGCTATAAAGCGGCGGACTTTAATCCAGATTCTCCTGTATTAACAGATGTGGTGAGTGAGCGCTGGTTGTTAGATGACGATAACAGTGAGCGTGTTGATTTCGTAAAAGATGATCTTGACGAAATGAGTAAGGAAGTCAAAGAACATTATTACGCAGACTATATCAACGTCTGGACCAAGGTGTTTGCGGCGTTGGAAATTGCTGACTTTACCAGTTTGACGCAAGCCAATGATGTTCTGATGAGTATGGTGGACCCCGTCTATTCACCTCTGCAATCAGTTTTGCAGGTGGGAAGCGTAAATACAGAATTAACGCCACCCATTGCCGCTTTGCAAATGGCGGAAGACAAAGGGCAGGGTAAGGTAGGCCGATTGGGCAAACTGGCAAACCTTGCTGCTAATCAACGGGAAACCACAAAAGTCGACAAGCGATTCCAGGAGTTGCATACGCTGGTGCGTGAAGGTTCTCAAGGTGCTGCACCGATTGATGTCTGGATTCAGCGAATTCAGCAAATGCAACAATTTGTAGGCGAAATTACCATGGCCCCCGACCCTGGTAAAAAAGCTTTTGAGATTGCGAAAGGGCGCTATCAGAGTGGCTCGGCGAATCCGATTGTTGCTCTCAAAACCTACGCAAAAAATGCACCGGAGCCCTTATCGCGCTGGTTGACATCTCTGGCGGATGAAACCTGGCAAGTAGTGATGGGGACAGCACATTCTTACGTGAATGCAGAATGGAAAAACCAGGTATATGCCCCTTATCAGAGAGCATTAGCCGGGCGATATCCATTAAGCCCAAGTTCGCAAAACGAACTGGCACTTTACGACTTCAGTGAGTTCTTCAAGCCTGGCGGCACCATGGATCTGTTTTTCAACGAGTACATGAAGCCGTTTATTAATACGCGTAATAGTTGGTCAAACCGAGCAGTGGATGGTTACAGCATTGGCTTTAATAATGCCGCTATTAAACAAGTTCAGCGCGCGTTAAGCATTAAGGAAGTGTTCTTCCGTGAAAATCCAGAATCACCCACGATCAGTTTGGAACTCAAACCTTACAGCATGAACGAAAAAGACGCTCAGTTTACCTTGGATGTTGGTGACACTCGTCTGGAATACAAGCACGGTCCAAAATTCTGGAAACCCGTCTCCTGGTCAGGAAATGATGAAGGCAAACGTATCCGTGTGATATTTGAAGATCTGAACGATAACACTTATGAAGCAACTTACACCGGGCCATGGGCTTGGTTTCGCTTGATGGATGCTTCCAATGTTCGCTCAACAAACAGCTCTAATGTTTATCGTATTACTTTTGCTGCTTCACGTGGTGACGGACCGGCCCACAGCATTGTGTACGAAGGAAAAACCAAGAGTATTAATAATCCGTTTAGTAATAATTTACTAGGTACTTTTAGAGCACCGGAGTCACTGTAACGATGAGCACAAATAAAACCGGGCTGTTTGGTAAATTACCCGCGCACGGTGATTTTATTTTCCGCGATTTATCCTCCCATTTTATTAATGTGTGGGATGAGTGGTTGCAAGGCTTTGTTGGAAGTTCCCGCGAACAATTGGGTGAAAACTGGTTGAATGTGTACCTCACCAGTCCAATCTGGCGCTTTGCTCTGTCTGAAGGTGTTATCGATACGAACAGCTGGGCGGGAATAATGCTGCCCAGTGTTGATCGGGTTGGACGCTATTTCCCTTTTACTATTGTGACTCAGCTTCCACCAAAATCTAATCCGACAGATTTCATCTGTAACCGGCCAAACTGGTTTCAGGCGATGGAAGATGCCGCCTTGCGCGCATTGGATGGGCAGCTTCACATAGACGATCTGGTGGAAGAGCTGAATGACAGTAACCCCATGCGAAAAGATCTGTATGATCAAGGCCCACCTTTGCACGATGTCTCGAATATGGTGATTAAAGCATCCAATGCTGAGCAACCCATAAGCGCTGTGCTACCTTTTATGATGGATGCATATCTGGCCAGCTCGCTGAAAAGCTATAGTGTCTGGAGCACCCGAGGCTCGGAGCTAATTCAACCCTGCCTGTTTACAACCAAGGGGCTGCCGCCTCTGAGTGGGATTTCAGCCATGATGGATGGATATTGGTCTCACTGGAATTGGCAGGAACCATTTGTATTAAAAACCTGATGATGAAAAGTGAACAAGGCGAACATGCCTTTCTTCTAGATGAAGTGAAAAGTGTAGACAGCAAATGAGGCATCGCTGGGGTTAATGCTCATCGATGAATCCAACGTACTTCATGTGAAAGTACTGGCTAACGAATAGAAACTGAATAAACAAGAAATTAAGTATCAATGACAGAACACACATTTAGAAGACCGATCGCGTGGAACAGTTTTGCAATCACAGATGTAGGTTGCGTACGTCAGGTCAATGAAGATTCCATTTTCGAAGACGCCGATAAAGCTTTGTGGGCTGTTGCCGATGGTATGGGCGGGCATGAAGTTGGTGATGTTGCCAGTCGAAAAATTGTAGAAATTATGTCTTCTGTGCAGGCTCGTGAGTCATTGAGTGATTACGTTGACGCAGTGGAAGACGCTTTGATGCTGGCGAACAAAGAGTTAATTGAATACGCCCAAATCATGTTTGAAAATGAAACAATGGGGAGCACTGCGGTGTGCCTTCTTATTGTGAATCATGTCGGCGTGTGTCTTTGGGTGGGAGACTCTCGCCTATACCGCTATCGCAACCAACAGCTACAGCAACTGTCACGAGACCATAGCCAAGTAGCAGAAATGGTACAAATGGGCTTAATTACCGAAGAAGACGCTGAAACGCACCCTCATCGGAACGTAATTACGCGTGCAGTGGGTGTTGAACGTCAATTGTTTGTTGACGTAAACGTGTTCAGCACGCAAGTAGGAGATACCTTTTTGTTGTGTAGCGATGGATTATACAATTCGGTCGGGAAAGATGTTATTGAGCGTGGCATGCAGTTGCGAGACCCGGAAGAGGGCGCGCTTACGTTGTTGAAGCAATCAATCGACAACGGGGCGCAAGACAATGTATCGATTATCATGATCAAAGGTTTGCCAAGTAAAATAACCTGAGACACAGAGGTTGCGCTTTAAGAAATATGGGGAGCGCTCGTCCTAATTTGTTGGGAATACTGAGTCAGCACCAATATCTCGGGACTAAAGCGCTGTGAACAAGGACTCGGGATTAAAGAGCTCGTTGCAAAACATTGATTCCAGGCTAAGCCCCCGAAACTTTGCGGATGGAAAACAGAAATAAAACGCTGATAAAACACGCGAAACAACCAACAAAAAGCTAGTAGCAGAAAGCTAGCAAAAAAAACACAGCTCCACGTTAAAAATTACCGAGCGAACCGAACCAGCAATTAATTTGAAGTGTAAATATCGAATCCTGACAAATTGCGCTTTAACATATTAAGTAAATGGAAATAATGAAGTAAATATATGGCAAATTCTGACGATAGTGACAAGACGCGAATTCAACCGCGACACAATCAATCTGCCCCTGAAGTCAATGAGCCGGATGACCGGACCCGTATTTCCCCTAAAAAACCTGCAGATCCAGAGGCCGAAGCACGCCGTCGTGAAGCGGCTGCGCAAAAGGCTAAAGAGCTGGAGCAGCGACTCGCCGCCATAGCGGCAAAAAAACGTCAACAGCTTAATGAAGCCAGTGAGGCGGGTGAAGAAAACAGCAATGACGTTGCTGTTGATGAAAGCGATAAAACACAAATCGCTCCACGCAACACGGTCAGCTCTGGCAGTGAGGCCAGTGAAGACAATGAAAGTGATAAAACGCAATTTCAACCCAGACCTGCCGCGCGCAATACTCCAGCACTGGAAGATGATACTACTGCGACAGAGAACGCTGATAAGACTCAATTTAAACCGAGACTAGCAACGAAGCAGCCGGTAGCTAGCAACACTGACGAAGTGCCCGATGACCGTACGCGCATAGCGCCACCACGTGCACTTGAAGACTCAGGCGAATCCGAGCCGGACACGGACGATCAACCGCGTGATTCCACCGTATTTAAACCTGTCCCTCCCAACCCTGAAAAAACAGTCGTTTCGGATGTACCGTTACCCCCCGGGGCTCCATTGGAGGCACCCAGTGCCGGAAATTCTGGGGAGCAGGCCGCGCGAAATCTGGAAGGTCAGGAACTGCTGAAAAACCGCTTTTTGCTGGAAAAGGTGCTCGGTGCCGGTGGCATGGGGATGGTGTACAAAGCTACGGATCTGCTTAAAGTCGAGGCGCAGGATAAAGATCCCTATGTTGCCATTAAAGTATTAAACGATGAGTTTAAAACGCATCCTGATGCGTTCATCGCTTTGCAGCGTGAGTCTCGAAAAACGCAGAGAATTGCGCACCCGAATATCGTGAATGTGCATGATTTCGATAAAGACGGCGACAACGTTTTTATGACCATGGAATTTCTCGATGGGAAACCGCTGGATAAACTGATATCACAATATCGCTCTACAGGATTACCGGAAGAGGATGCGTGGAATATTCTGCAGGGGATTAGTGCCGCTTTAATATACGCACATGGCGAGCATATTATTCACTCGGATTTCAAGCCGGGGAATATCTTTGTCACGAGTAAAGGCATTGCCAAAGTATTTGATTTTGGTATTGCACGCGCGGTGGCAAAGGCAGAAAAATTTGAAGAAAGTGTGGATGATAAAACCGTATTTGATGCCGGCAATCTTGGTGCGTTAACACCTGCCTATGCCAGTATGGAAATGCTGGAAGGTGAACCACCCGATGTGCGTGACGATATATACGCACTCGGTTGCATAGCCTATGAAATGTTTACGGGCAAACATCCTTTTAATCGCACGCATGCAAACGAAGCCATGCGGCAAAAGTTGAAGCCGGAGCGCATAAACAATATTCCCAAGCGGCAATGGAAGGTCATTGAAAAAGCGCTGGCATTCAAGCGTGAAGAGCGTATTGCAACGGTAGAAGAATTTTGGGAACAAATAACCAGCAAGCGCAGTACTAATGTGGTGGCGATTGTGGCCAGTCTGGTGGTAATTGGGCTGGGGTCTCTAATGGTTTACCAAAACTATTTTGCGCCGAAAGCTCCCGAGTTTTCTGAAGATGACTATCGCAGCGAGCTTGAACTGAAATTGCGTTTGGAACAGTATCAGGCGAACCTAGAAGAAATGATTGCCAATCAGCAATTCGATGAGTCTTGGGAACACAGGCTCTGGAGTACAGTTCAGGCGTTACGCAAAGTCATGGGGGAAGACCCATGGCTGGTAGAGCGTGAAGAAGTGCTATACCAGGCCTATCTCGAAAAAATTAAAGCTGAAATAGAAGGTGAAAATTTCGAGCAGGCTAAAGCGCTGCGAGTTAACGCCGAACGTTACAGCAAAAATCCAGAAGCGCTTTTGGCGCTGGACGATTTAATTGCCAAAGGCGAAAAAGCCCTGGCGCAACGTGTTAAACAGCAGGAAGAACAGGCGCGTCTGGCAAAAGTACAGCAGCAGAAAAAAGCCGCCGCGGCAAAAGAGCAGAAGGAAGTGAATGATGCTTACGCCATTGCTCTGGGTACAGTAAACAAGCAGTTGGCTTGCCGTACTACTTTGAACATGAGCGACCTAACCATTGCAATTGAAAAACTTCGTTCACTGGATCTTGGTCGATTTAACAAAGGCGAAACGGAAATGGTGGACAAGTTAGCAGCGTGTATTACCAAAATTGGAGTGTCTTTTCCCGATCGTGCTGAAGAATTTAAAAAACGTTCGTTAAGACTGTTTCCAGATAACAAAAAAATAGCCTACATCAAAATAGAGCCGAAAGATCCTTGCGATACATCACTGGCAGGCCTGGGCGCTCGAGGTAAACGTGCTATCTGTCGTGATCGTCTGAAAAGTAAAACCGACGATTTTGGGCGTGGTCCCTCAATGGTGGTCATTCCCGGTAAGGGCAGTGTAAGCCCTTTCGCAATTGGCAAATATGAAGTGTCCGTTGAGGACATGAATAAATATTGCGAAGCCAGTAAAAAGTGTTCAGTCAATAAGTCCAATCAGGATTTACCTGTGACCAACGTCTCCATGAGTGTCATGCAGGATTATCTACGCTGGTTAAGTGACATAAGCGGCTATAAGTACCGATTACCGACGAAAGCGGAGTGGGTTTATGCTGCTCGCGGGGAAAGAAACCGACTCGATTCGAATCGGAATTGCCTGTTAAACTCGCGCGGTATACAAAAAGGCGGGGTATTGGTGAAGACCACAATAGGGCAGCAAAATGATTGGGGTCTGGTTAATCATGTGGGAAATGCACGTGAACTCGTTATGGATGGGGGCGCAAGCATTACGATGGGAGGCTCTTTTGAAACCAGCATGGACCAATGCTCGGTTACAAAAACCGAGAATGCAAATAGTGCTGGTGACAATTTAACGGGCTTTCGCGTATTCCGGGAAATTGCACGGCGTGGGTAACATTTCAGGGGATCTCACACATTTGGCTGCAGTTCCGGTACACTACGCGCTCCTGGAATCAAGGGACTGCGTAATAGATATAGACATTCGAGGCGAGAGACAATGAGCCAACATTCGAACCAACAGGGTGCAAGTTTTTCATCTGTCATTCAAAAGCTTTCGAGTGACTACTTTAACCGTATGATCGGGCAGGCAGAATATCGCGCTAAGCGACGGGAAATACTTGATCAAATTGATCAGTACTACAATGGAGCGCCTGTTAGCCAACAGCCACCACCGGATTACTCGCAGCTGAGTACGGCCGCCACCACCATTCCCAACAAGGAATCTTTAGGTACCACGATGACCTTTAGTGTTGATGAGATTTTGGGCAGCCAAAAAAAAGAAGACTAATTCTGAACAAACAATTTTGAATGCGCTAGAATTGCGCCAGCAAAACATGACCAAATATGAGGTTAAAACCATATGGACTTAATTCAATTCTTTCAATCCGGTGGACCATTTATGTACGCCATTTTGGCTGTAATGGCTTTGGGGTTTGCAATCGCGATTGAGCGTTTTATCTACATTATAAAAACGCAAGGAAAGACCAACAAGGTTTGGAAAAACATCACGCCGATGTTACAGGCAAACGATTTTGACCGCGCATATGACGCGGTACAAAAAATCAAAACGCCATTATCTACCGTATTACAGTATGGCTTTGCTCGCCATAAAAATAATGCCAAGCGCGATATGATTGACGCAGCGATGGAAGAAGGCATTATGGAAGTAACCCCGGATCTTGAACAGCGCACGCACTACCTGGCGACGCTGGCCAATATTGCGACGCTGTTGGGCTTATTGGGGACCATTATTGGTCTTATTCAGGCGTTTACTGCGGTTGCCTCTGCAGACCCAGCTGAAAAAGCTGACCTGCTATCTGCCAGTATTTCTGTGGCAATGAATACTACGGCATTCGGTCTGACGGCCGCCATCCCGCTTATTCTGATTCACTCCTACCTCGCAACGCGCACGACCAAGTTGGTGGACAACCTGGAAATGGCGGCTGTTAAGTGCTTAAACCTGATTAGCGAAGAGTAATTTCCTAGCATGAAATTAGGACGCAAAAAAAAGCGAATGCAGGAAACTGTGGAGCTGAATATCACCGCGTTTTTGAATTTGATGGTGATTCTGGTTCCCTTCCTGTTGATCACCGCCGTGTTTTCCAGAATGACAGTGCTGGAACTGAACTTGCCCAACTTAAATGCTAAGCCGGGCGAGGATCAGGATATAAAACTGCAATTGCAAATTGTGGTGAGTGAAGAAGAGCTGGTTGTTCAGGATGCGATACTCGGTGTCATTAAACGTATATCAAGAACGGAAAATGGATCGGTTATTGATGACCCCGAGCAAATGCAGCGACGCGTGTGGAAGCCATTAGCTGACGTGCTGATTGAAATAAAAAGTCGATTTCCCGATGAACAGGGAATTGCCTTGTTGCTTGAGCGTGGTGTTTCCTATAAAACAATGATCTCGGTGATGGATCATGTGCGAAGCGCAGACATTGTTCAGGCCGCTACCTTGGAAACCGTTGAATTATTTCCGCAAGTATCGATAGGGGATGCTCCAAGTACCGCTGCAGAATCGGAATCTGAAGAAGGTGAAACCGTTGTAGAAGGGGAGGCGAGCTGATGAAAAAAGAAGTATCTCGTCGTGCTCGGAGAATGGATCGGCATCATCGTATGGGAAAACAAGGGGGGTTAAACCTTGTTTCTCTGATGGATATTTTTACCATTCTGGTGTTCTTCCTGTTGGTTAACTCGTCCAATACTCAGCAGTTGCCAAGCAACAAAGAGCTTACGCTGCCGCAATCAGTGGCTAAAAAGGCTCCAGAAGAAACTTTGGTTATTATGATTACCAAAGATGACATTATTGTTCAGGGCCGCAAAGTGGCTGACATTGGCACCTTACTGGCAAGTACAGATGAAGAAAATGTACCAGCGTTGAAAGAAGAGCTGGAGTTTCTCGCGCAAGGTTTATCTCCACAGCAGCAAAAGACGGGCGGACGCATCACGATCATGGGAGATGAAAATATCTCTTACGAACTCGTTCGTCGAATTCTGAAAACCTGCCAGGAAGCCAACTTTACCAAAATTGCTTTTGCGGCGACCCAAATTGCGAATAAACCATCCGGTGGCTGATGGTTTATTGAAATCGAATGAATAGTGGAAGTTAGATGACTGCACAAAATTACAATAAACTCGCGCTGGCATGGATACCCGATAGCCACGATACGCGCTTGTTTTATATTGTTACGGCCATAGTGTTTGCCGTGGTTCTTGTTTTGGCTTTGGCGGTAACCTTCGTCGATGTGCCAGAAAAAGAGCGTCGTGCCCGTCAGGCTGTGCCTGAGCGTGTGGCGGAGTTTATTACGGAAAAGAAAAAAGTCGAACCGCCTAAACCTGCACCCACACCGGTACCGACACCAAAACCTATACCGACTCCGAAACCCAAAGTTGCGCGTAAAACGGAAACAGAAGCAGAAAAGCAAAAACCGCTAACGCAGAAAGAACAGAAGGCCCGTGAAAAAGCAGCAAATACTGGGCTGTTGGCACTGGGCAGTGAGTTGGCTGATTTGATCGACACCTCGGATGTAAACGAGATGGTGGGGTCTAAGATTAAGAAAACCAGTGGCGATGCGAAAAAAGTGGCTGGGGTAGACTCTAAAATCCTTACGGCTGATGCCGGTAAGGGCAGTGGCGGTGTTAACACCGGCGACTATGCTGCCGGAGTCAGCGGTGCACAATTGTCGCAACGTGATGTTGCCTTGGTGAAACAATCATTGTTGAAAGGCGATCAGGTGGAAAAAGCTAAAACATCTTCCGGCTCCGGAGAAAGAACTGGAAATGTTAGGTCTGAAGAAGAAGTCACTATCGTATTTGATCAGAACAAAAGTCAGCTTTACCAGATTTACAATCGCGAACGCAGAAAAAAACCCGGGCTTAAAGGGAAAATTGTGTTGGAAATTACCATTGCTCCGGATGGCAGCGTAACCAATGTTAGAATAGCATCCAGTGAATTGAATGATCCGGCATTGGAGCGTCGTTTGATCGCTCGAGTTAAGCAGTTTAAGTTTGGGCAAAAGTCTGTAGAGCCAGTAACTGTGACCTTCCCGATCGAGTTCCTTCCTTCATAAAAAAACCGGCGAAAGCCGGTTTTTTTTGTTCTTTTTTATTTTTTAATCCACTCGCCGCTCGCTTTTTTGACAAAGTGGCCTGCTTCTGTTTTTTCCAAAGCCTTCTCGCCGGCGAGTTGCTCTACGATGCTGAGTGATTTACCAACTTTGGCGGCAACTTCCTGATATTTTAATTTACGTTTGCCGTTGATGTCTGCCATAAGAGCGATGACCTCTGCAGAGGGTTTCCCTGTGGGGCTTTCGAGGTAACCTGACGGCGTTTCACCCACCAGTCCTTTGTCTTTAGCGACTTGGAGATCCAGAGCCAAACAGCTTGTGGAGAGAAGCAAAATCAGTAAACCAGATGTTATTTTCAAAGAATGTAGTAGTTTCATCTTAATTGTCTCCTTTAAAATAAGCCCGAATCTTCAGACAGGATGGAATCGAGTTCTTTATCAACTTTTACGCGAATTTCATGTTCAATCTTCACGTTCATATTAATTGTGATGGGCTTGTCCGAAGGTTCAACCCTTACTGTTGGGGTACAACCTGTCGTAAGTATGGCCAGTAGCGCCAGCGGTAGGACGCCTTTAACGACTAGCCCTTTGTCGCAAGCCTCTTTGGGGATCTGCGTCATATATATTCCTCTAGGTTTCATTTGCTATTGTTCGCAGTAATATTGCTTAGTTGTTGGATTCATTTTCTGGTTCACAAATTTCTCGAGTTTTTCTTCGATACCGGCTTGTATTCGCATGATTTTAAATGCACCCGCCAAACCGATATCAGTATTAAGGTTTAATTCCACTGGCCGGCCATTTTCAATTTTAGGGTTTCGCCCGGCGATATGGGACGAGAATTTTAATTCATCGTCCTCAAAAGCGACGTTGCTGCTAAGTTCAGAGTATTGAAAATCTTTCAAGATATCCAAGGTCAATTTTAATTGCTGATTGAGGTCCGGACTTTGGCTTAAAGGACTATCGTACTGAATTTTCCCCTGTTCAACACTCTTTAGTCGACCATCGTCGATGATGAAATGTTCATTGCGATAATGGATTGGAATATAGCCGGAGATTTTACCGCTCGTGATCAATCCCTGCATTTGTTGGGTGTTCACCAGCTTTGCCAGGTCCAGATTTTCCAGCACGACCTTCACGCTTATATCATCATTTAATACCAGCTCTTGTGTCGCAAGAAAAGCTTTGCCTCCAAATACAGAAGCCTCTGCTTTATTCAGCGCCAAGTACCAATTGCCATCTTTCTCAAAAAACTCGGAGCTTATCTCAAGCTCTTCAAGGCTAACCCCGGTTTCTAATGAATCAACTTGCGCTTGCAACGCGTAGTGTTGCGCTGGGTTGGCGTCTAGTGAAGTGGATAATGCTTGAATGGAGCTTAACTGAAGCTGAACACCGCTAAATGTGCCAAATTGGCTTACGCCTCCCGCATTGACCAAATTCACATTAAGATTTTTCAGAGCAATTTCCTGATCTATTACGATCGCGGCATTGCCTTTAAACTCACCTTTGGTGAAATCAAGGGGCGGCATTGAAGTGTTTAACCATTTGCGGAATGTCTTGTTCGAACTAAAGCGTTGCTCCCAATTAAGCTGGATAAAGTGACTGGATTTGGAGTCATCCTGCGGAGACCATTGCCCTTGAAGGATTGGGTCCCGGCAAATATTGGCCAGGGAAAAACTAGCGTTACTTGGTGAAAAATTAGAATGTTGGATCTTGGTGCTTAGCAGTAAAGGCGGGACATAGTACTGCTTTGTCTGAGTGAATATATCCAGTGGTGTACTTTCTAATTGCATATCAATGCTATCGGCTTTGGCGGATACAGACATCGTCAAAGAGGGAGACGCGGTGTGTAGGTCTGTCATTTCCAATTGCTGGGCTGCCAGACGTAACTTCAGTGGAGATAGTGTGGTGAGATAATTTTGATGATCTAACGTAAACTCGAAACCTTGCTTGGCTAATGAAATTTCAGGTTTGGCCAGCGTGATGGTGTCGTAAACAAGCGTGTTAAGGCTCAGTTTTGATTGTTCTTTGATGTTTATTTTGGTTTTAGTATCCGTTAAATTGACTTCGAGGTCGGCATCGAAATTTAATTTTGGCGAATCCAGTGTTAGTTCAGGGGCGAAAGTTTTTGTGAAAATTTTGGCGAATGTCGAGGGGGTTCCGGCTAGTTGAATATTGACGTTAAACCGATCTAGTGGTTTAAAAAGATCTCCGGAAAATTGTGGGGTAAACCCTAAACTAAAATTAGATGTTTTATCTTTATAGGCCAGGGAAACACCCGGGCTTCCTTCCTTTTTTTCTCGCTGCTCACTGGTTTGTTTGTCTGCGGAAGTAGGGGGTTTCAAAATGGCAGATAGCGCGACAAGCTTATTTTGCGGGTTAAACTTTCCGCTGAGTGAAAAATCCTGATGTTGTTGAATGGCAATATGCTGTTTGGGATTGTCTTTCTGTGATTCACCCAAAAGATTCAATAGATCGCCCTGAATATCTAGAAATGGAAGTGCGCTCGCAGGAGAGTGTAGCGAAAACTCTCCTTCATTAAGTTTTAGGCTATGTTCGAAGGAGCCTTTGACGGTTGTTGTTTGTTGAAGGCGAAATTGAGTAGTCAAATATGCTGTTAACGTAATATCCGTTAGTGCATGAAGATTAAAAGATTGTAAAAGTGGTGTTGTTAATTGCGAACGAGAACTGAAAGTCAGCGCCTGTATTTGAATATCTTCTGAATGCTTTTGATTGCCTGCCGTTTGCATGTTTACCCCTGGACCTGGTACGCCGATGTTGGGTATTCGCATTTCCGCGATGTTGAGTTCCAGCGAGGTGTTAATGGTCAACGTGTCGTTTTCAATACTCTCAATGGTAATTTTATTGAGCACTTCTGTTTTTGCCGTTTTAATAGAAAGTATTATTGATTTTTCTGTGGCAGTAATGTCTATCGGTAAATAATTGCCATTCTCTATTAACGGTAGAAATGTTGACGCGCGATCGGTTTTTGCGGTTGTTTGAATGTGCAGTGTAGCTTGCTTTATTTGTGCGTGAAGATCTTTGGCAAAAACACTATAAGGGATTAATTCTACAGAATGCAGTATCAGATCTATATCGGGAAGTGATGACAACAAGGTTCCGGGTAATAACTCGCGCAGATCCAGTTTTTGGCTTTCGGAAAGATATTCGTTCGCCGTTGATAAAAGTGTTGAAGTCTGATGTTGGTCAATCTGAAGCTTAGCTATGTCAAACTTGTATTGAGATTCGTGTAATTGCGCTTTTATATCTTCAAATGAAAATTCAATCCCATTCTCTAATTGAAATCTAAGTTGGCCGAAATTAATTGAAAAGTTTTTCCAGCTTTGAATATTCCATTCCGTGATATCGGCCCGGATGACTTTGATTGCATACGGTGAGAGATAGTATTGAAGTACAGGTTTTGCCAATAAAGGTACTGAAAAGTACAAGGTGAAGGCGAATGCGAGTGGTATGGCTGCGTAAAGCATTAGCCGTTTGGGCTTTCTAAGGCGGGTTGTATTTAGATTACCTTGATGGGTAAAAAACGGCATAAGTGATTTTCGCTTTCCAAACTAAGGTGCTTTTTATGGTGATGATATGGCGATGTTATGGCGATGAAGATACAGTTTTCGCTTACTTCGGTTGGATTCTACCTGAAATTAGCTGTGTGTTGGCGCTATGCCCTCGGTTCATATTCCTGGTTGTCATAGCTTTTATATCAAAAAATAGAATAAAAATCTTGGTTCTTATGAGATACATCTCTAGCTTTTGCGCTTCTTCTATAGCGTATTCCGCGCTAGTTTGAGAAAATTGGCGCCGCCAAATGGCGCATAAAAATAATCATAACAATAAACACTTACCAAAAGTACGTGGATACACGTATCAGCTGAGAGAAACAGGATTAAACATGCAAAACTTACTTATGAGTGCACGCAAATATCTCATTGTTTGCGGAACAATCGTTACCTTGAGTGCTTGTGGCGGCGGAAATGGCGGATCGGGAGGCCCTGAACCTACAGCCTCGCCAACTCCCACAGTAGATCCGACTCCGACACCCACTGTCACTGCCACCCCAACACCCACTGTCACGGCCACGCCAACACCCACAGTGACTGCCACCCCAACTCCTACTGTTACGGCAACCCCAACGCCCACAGTGACTGCCACGCCAACGCCTACTGTTACGGCAACCCCTACACCGACAGTAACTGCCACACCAACCCCTACACCAACTCCAGGTAAAGGGGATCTGATTTGGGAGGACAATTTCGATACGTTTGACGCTGATATTTGGACAAAAGATACCGGGGATGGTTGTCAATACGGCAATGATATGTGCGGTTGGGGGAATCAGGAGCTGCAGTGGTATGCAGAAGCTAATGCCGAGATTCGAGACGTACCAGGTGAAGCAGGAAATAAAGCCCTGGTGCTTGAAGCAAAGCGTGAAACCATGGGGACCAAACAATTTACTTCTGGTAAATTAACGTCACAAAATAAAATGGCGATTAAATACGGTTTAATTGAAATTCGTATGAATGCGCCGCACGTCGATACCGGTCTATGGCCTGCTGCATGGATGCTCGGAACAACCACATTGCCTTGGCCACGTAAGGGCGAGATTGACATGATGGAAATGGGACATCGCGCTGCAGAGATGACTCGACAAGGTCATGACGGTGCAGATCCAAATGCCTATGTCGGATCAAATATTATTTTTTATGCTGATGAAGCCTGTGTCGAAGGCAACCCTACATGCGCTGCCAGTACGGCCTATGATGTAAATAACAATAAGCCTTACGTGGGCGCTTCCGCAATTACCGACCGATTTGTGATTTATCGTACTTATTGGACTTCTACTGAAATGCGTTTCACCATTGAAGACAATGGTGTCGAATACGATTTGTATGAAACTCCTTTTGCCATTACCGACCAAACCAACGCTTTCCGTGCGCCATTTTATATGTTGCTGAATTTGGCTGTGGGTGGCAATTTTACAGATGCGGCTACAGTCGAGCAGGTGACAGCCATTACTCCAGCGCCGATGTACGTTGACTATGTGCGTATATACAAGCTGGATGGCGAAGGTGAAGTATTTGTTGGTGATTTAACTGAACCAGAAAGTGGAAGCTTAGGTGTGTTTACTGATGAAACGACTACTAAAAACAGTCTGGAAGCGGGCGTCACATCGGATATTTTCCTTTGGGATAACGGCAACAGTCAGGCTGGTACTGAAACCCCATATGAAGGTGATAATGTGATGAGCTATCACTATCAGGGAGGCAACTGGTTTGGTGGCGGAATTGTCGCTCGTCAACCGGTTGATCTAAGTGATTTTGAAGATGGATTTTTAAAGTTTCATATAAAGATCCCAGCAGATATAGGCTTTAAAATTGGTGTGACCGATAACTATACAAACGAAAATTACATTGAATTTCCTGCGTATGAAACGAAATATGGTTTGGTCCGCGACGGCGAGTGGGGGGAAGTGACAATTCCAATTGCAGATTTGCGTGGTGATAAAATAGCGATTCAATCACTTAACTACGTGTTTGCTTTTGTGAGTGTTGGCGATGTTCCACGCGAAATCGATTACGCGTTTGATAATATTTATTACATCGACGCTGAATAACAACTCTATTTTTTGTAGGTTGATAAAAGGAGCTGCAACAGATGTTGCAGCTCCTTTTTATTTTTCGGCAGTGTTAGGGGTGTGTCTAATGGCATTCATGCGCCATAACCAGATAGCCAGGATAATCGATGCTGGTACGACATGCGTCCATACAGAAATCCAAAGGGCAAAAAAATCATATATACCATGTAGCAATGAAGCGAGAATGAGTGCCCCGGTAGTTGCTACCACCCGGTTGATTTTATGCAGATCGGCATACCCGTAAGCATATCCCCATATAGAAGCAAAAAGGGCGTGTACAATCGGGGATGCAAAAGCCCGACCGATGGCTTCTTTTCCTTCTAGCATTTGCAGATAGTACATGTTTTCATGAAGTGAAAAACCCAAAGCGACAAAAGAGGCATACACTACACCATCCAAAGGCTCATCAAAATGTGGCGTTCTTACCAAAATCAACAGGAAGGGAAGAAACTTGACGCACTCTTCTATGGGGCCAATCGCAAAGATGGCATAGAGAAATAATGCCTTTAGTTCACCTCGAGAAGCGAGAGCAAACGCGTCCTGATGCAAGCCAATAGCATCGAGGCACTGGTAGAAAAATAAGCCCAGATACGCAGACCCAATGCCTAAAAGTAGAGCGAGCACCAGTAATAGTATTGGCTCCGGGCGATGTCGATCCTTGTAGTAGTGGTATGCCCCCCAAAAAAAGCAGGGAACGAGCAGTAATGATAATAAAGACCAGCCGTACAATTAAACACTCCTTAATATTTTCTATGGTCTCGAGCTTACGGTGAAGCACGACGCAATCTGGTTTTAATATACCAGTTAAGCTGGAATTTCGGTATATTCGTTAGTACTTCAAGTTGTTGAGCAGAATACAAACTGAAAAGCTTGGAGGCGCTAGAGTGAAAATTGAAAACGGCGAGAAGGGAATATAAATCCGTGTTATATCTGTTTCTATGGTGTAAAATCCAACGCGAAGAAATGGATATATAGCGATTGAATTTACAAGGTGTAAATATACCTGGCAGAGGATTGCAGGGCAAAGGATTAAAGGATTAAAGGATTAAAGGATTAAAGGATTAAAGGATTAAAGGATTAAAGGATTAAAGGATTAAATAAAATGAATACAATTCCCTATATTGTTAGCATGACGACAATACCGAATCGCCTGTCCTTGATTCGGCCGACAATCGAATCGATAAGAGCACAATCTGAACCGCCCACACATATAGAACTAAATATTCCAACAGTCTTTAGGCGAAATCCAGCTGAAAAATACACATTGCCAAACTGGTTGAATAACGATAGCTTTGTTCGCGTTTATCGTTGTCAGGATCTTGGTCCTGCCACTAAAATCGTACCGACGTTAATACGAAATAATGAGAACAAGATTAACACCCCGGTTGTTACAGTAGATGACGATTTGGTTTACTCGAAAAATCACTTACGGGCACTACTTCATTGCTACATAAATAGTAATCGACAATCATTAGTGGCCGGCAGTGTTGCCTGTGTTGCTGCTAAAAATGGCCAAGCCCCATATCTTAAGGAGCTTGTGTCTCAAGCACAGCTTAACCAGCTATCGGAAAAGGCGCCGCCAGTATTTGAAGGATTTTGGGGTGTTTTATATCCGTCCAGTTTTTACAGAGAAAAGCTACGTTATTTTATTGAAAGCTGTATTCAAAATGACAATGTGATGTGCGCGGATGATTTAATACTTTCTGTGTTTGCCTGGAGGCACAATATTTCCGTAATACTGTGTGGCGAATTACAAAAAATAAAGCACTTGGAATCACGCTGTAAAACCGATTACGCGCATGACGAATATGCACTTCATACGTGGCAAACCAATGGCCATGGTGAACGCTATGCGAAATATATGCGCCAGCTTGTCGATTGGGATGGGTTTCAACTAAAGTAGCAAAACTTTGATCATGTGAAGGGACTGTTAACAGACTTCCATGTGCAGTTCTTTTGTGTTTAACCCGTGCTTTTTGAACCAGTTTTTACAGGCGCTTAAGGCACGAAAGTATTTAGGTGCGTGATTTGTATTCTGTTCGCCTTGTTTGTGAAGTGCGAACTGATCAAAACCGTAATTCGCATATTGTAGTTCTCTCAAACTAGAACGAAATTGGGTTTTGTTGTGAAAAATTGGAATGTTTTTCTGATACAAGTAATATGAGATAAATAAGTCATCCGAATATCGTGCATTTTGATCATTTATAACATCATGGACATACGCAAAAAAATCATCGTCAATAATGGCCGCAGGATAAGCAATTGCAGTGAACCCTTGTAATATCTGAAATACACTTTCTGAACTGGGCGTTGCGTTGCATTTCAAACCAAATTTTCCTTCTCTCTGGTAAAACATCGCGAGCTTTCCACAGGTCACACTGTTTGGTGTGATTTCGTCTAGTAGTGAAGAAAACCAGTACTCAGGATAAATGATGTCGTCATCAATAGAGATAATGAAGTCCAAAGCACTGTTTGATCTATGTGCTTCAAGTGTAGGTAAAATCTTTGTTACCGGTCCCAGGTCATGTTCTACCCAGTTAATCTTTACGAAGGGATCGTTTATCAAGAAGTTGGGTAAAATATAAGGTGACGGATCTCGTATGCAGTTTATTGGCAGGTTGAGTTGAAGGTACTCTGGCGGATGTGTTTGATTTTTAATCGAGTCAATTGTTTTGTGGATTTTGTGAGCCCGAGAAGGCAGTGTGGTCATGCTTGCAATTACCATTTGCGTATTCCGTCTTGATCGTCCATTGAAAAAATGTTTTTGAATGTTGGTCGAACGATAACCTGTATTGACCTGTGCCTGTTTTGGTGTTTTTGTATTGCTTGGTGATTGTATTCGAATGACATTCAGAAACGTTGGCGATTATCCGATAGTCAGTGGGCAAAATCAATCGGGTAATCATACCCAAAATATTTTTTAAATGGGTTGGTTTGCTTCTTACAGGCTCATGTGGTTAACACGTATAATGCACTCAATATTTAGTAACATAAAATTTGTGTTGAAAATATCAGGACATTCAAGCTAAGAATTTTAAGCCAAGCAAATGAATTAAAGGAAATGAATTAAAGGAAATGAATTAAAGGAAATGAATTAAAGGAAATGAATTAAAGGAATTGAAACAAAGGGTTTGACAGCAAGGAAGTAAATACAGGATTTTAAGCGCAGCAAGCTCACAGCAAAAAGTTGAAATTCTACGGTCTGGAAATAATGCGTTTAATTCAAATAAACAAATGGTTTCTCGATTTAGACAATGAACCGACTGAAACTGTGAAATTCCCAGTTTCTTTTCCGTGCGCGATTTGACTTCCCTCAAAACATCGCTATCCCGTTTCCAATTAATAAACTTTTTTACTTTGGTTTCTATTCTCGGATTACGCCGGGAATATTAACTTTGCAGACTTGCCACTACTTGGGAGGGCAGTCTGTAAACTCTGAAGCATTGTCTGTAAATGGATGATGGAATTTTAACAAAAAATGGAAATTTACTAGGAGGTTTCCTCAAATGGTCAAAGCAAGATCAAGTATCTATATTCCCTTTAAAAAGGCATTGCTGCCATTAGCTATTGCACCCTTCATCTTATCCGCGTGTGGTGGGCAAGATGGTGCGGACGGCGCACAGGGACCACAAGGTGAACGTGGAATCCAGGGTGAGCAAGGCGTACCCGGCGAGCAAGGTATTCCCGGTGAGCAGGGTGTTCCAGGTGAGCAAGGTGAACAGGGGGAGCAAGGCGAACAAGGGCCTCAGGGTGAGCAGGGAGAGCAAGGCGAACAAGGACCTCAAGGCGAGCAGGGGGAGCAAGGAGAGCAAGGAGAGCAGGGCGCTGAAGGCCCCAAAGGCGAAGATGGTATTTCGCCAACACCTCTGCCAACGCCCACACCGGAACCAACTCCAGTAGTCGTTTCAGCGACCAACAGCATTCTTATTAATGGTGGTCAATCAACGAAAATTGATGTAACCAGTCGACGAGGTAATGGAGGCTCAATATACATTGAAAAGCGTTCAGCCATCGGCGATACCGTTTTCACCGATGAGTTTGTAGAAAAGGAGCCCGTAAGTTTTACGCCTATGACATTCACTCCAGATCTGGGAAGTAATCCTTTGGTTGTGGACGAAGATATGGTGCTGAGAGAGTTATATGATGAGCCGGATGAAGATGTGTACTACATGTACGGAGGAGAAATTTATATTTCAGACGGTGACGGCATTATCAGGGAGAGTGAAGACAGAGTTACAGGATTGTCTGTGAGTGAGGGAAGCACGTTGTTGATTGAAGGTTACGACAATGACAGCAACGTCAGTATCATATTGCCCAACGATGTAAACCTGGAGGGGGCAATAGAAATAGGGACCTCTAAAATTAACCTGGAAATCAATGCATCTTCTTTTTTAAGTAGTGATACCGCGTCAATCGATATTGTTCGCACTTCTGAGCAATATAAAAACAGAAAAGTCACGATAGAAACCAAGTATGCGCTAATTAATCATGGCGAGATCAATGCTGCATCTCAGATAAGTTCAAATCGATACGAATACGGTGGAAGCGTTGAATTTTCCGCAGGCAGCTACTTGGAAAACTCTGGAGATATCTATGCAGGTGGTGCTGAAGGTTCCAGTTATTACGGTGGTTCTGGCGGAGTTGTCAGTTTTAAATCACGTGCCGCAATCCATAACTCTGGAAACATTGATGTGAGAGGTGGAGATGCCAGCGCAGAAGAACAGTATGGCGGAAGTGGCGGCATAATATCCTTCGATGTTGAAAACGGCGGTCAAATAATACAAGAGGGCAATCTAATACTTGACGGTGGTGATGCTTATTTTGTAGAGACAGAAAGTTACGGGAACGGTGGCTCCGGCGGTACAGTGTCTTTTGACGGTAGTGAAAATTCTAAAATGGTGCTGGCTGGGAGTTATAGTGCTCGTGGCGGCAAAGGCTTTGGTAGCTCCACTAGCTCTTATGGTGGCGGTGGCGGCGGAGGTGGTCGTTTTTTAGTAGATGTTAACTTTGACAGTTCCTCAGTTCTTCCGAAACAAATTGCGACTATCGATATCTTGGGGGATGTTGATCTGCAAGGCGGGGGCAGTTTTAATGAAATGAATCAATGTTATTCCGGTGGCACTGGTGGTGTCCTGAGTGTAGAGGCGGGGTTTTCTAATGGCGCAAGCTTCTATAGAACTGATGAAAGTCGAATCGATGTAACCTTGCATAGTAATGTGAACTTAAACGGCGGCGACTGTACTCTTGGGAACTCGTCTAATGGAATCCATATGGAAGGGGCCGCAAAAGAAGTAAACTTTACTGTGATTGCCCAAAAAATTGAAGCCAATGGTGGGGATGGTGCAACCGCCGGGCATGGTGGTTCTATAGTTGTTGAACATCAATCTTATGGTGGGAGCACAGGAGATGTTTCTGATCCATCCAGTGATATTACTTTCGGTATCGAAACTGAACTCAACGGTGGGAATATGCTCGAGGGTTCAGATGTTAGTGGTTATGGTGGGGGTGCTGGTGGATCAATTGTGCTAGATACTGACTCGCCTGAAAGTAGAGAGCACCGCGAAGTGAAAATTACAGGAAATATAACGGCAAAAGGCGGCGCTGGAGTTTTTAATTCGACTTCGAATCAAGGGGGACAAGTCGAGGTTTATGCGTATCACGGAATTACGGTGGCTTCAAATATTGATCTTTCCGGCGGTGATGATTTTGGTGAGCAGAATTATAGATCTCCCTCTTCAGCGTCAGGCCAAGGTGGAAATGTGTATTTAGAAGCTTTAGGTTCAATTAGTTATGCTGGTGAATTTTTTGCGAACGGTGGACATAGTGTGCGCCTCGGAGGTGATGCGGGTGCATTCACGGCCATCGGTGATTCATTTACATTTTCTGGTGTTATCGAGGCGAATGGAGGAACTGCAGATTTGGAATACAGCGAATCTCAAGGCGGTGATGGTGGACAGGTCAGTGCATATGTAAATGACTTTGGCTCACTCCCCGTCAACTTTGGTGATGCTGTTTCACTTGAAAAGGGTGCAGGAAACATTGAAGGTGTTGATGGTGGGCTGTTTGATGGGCTTGTTTGTAAAGGGCGCTGCGAGTCAAGCCCGCCTGCATTAAAGTAAATGGGTTGGTTTTTTATCTTTACAGCGCGAGAGTCGGTTTTTACCGACTCTCAACTTTAACATCTGTATAGAATGAAAAGGTTTCGAGAGCAAAAAGGGTTAGCCGTTACCGGGATTGTTTAACTAACCCAATAGAATTGAAATGAAAGTATACTGATGGGAACTAGAGTTCACCAAGCGTTTTGAGAACTATAAAACTGAGAGTTTTGAGTGTACAAAGAGTTTAAAATGGATTTTTCTACGAGATGGGATATGAATATAAAATCTTTCGGTCAAGTAGTTTCGTTGTTGGTATTGTTGATTTTTTCCGATGTGGTTTTTGCAACGCAGAAAAATTCAATAAACATGAAACTAAATGTTTCATACGCTTCCGAATTAGACCAAATATCAATAGAAGCAAAAGAAGTACCTTTACATAAAGTGTTAGAGGCGATCAGCGTAAGTACGGGTGTTGAGTTTGTCGGTGCTATTGACGATGAGCTTATTTCAAGTGTGTTCGACCAAAGCCCTTTAATAGATGTGATCGATAGAATACTGAAAAACTACAATACCGCTAAAGTCTTTCTACCTGTCACTAACGGTAGCCAGGTATTAATGAAAGTTACAGTGCTTAACAATCATTCAGTACAGTGGATTGGCGCTAGTCCGCTGGATCAGGTAAGAGGGAGCGACCTATTTAATTCCTTGTCTGCCTCTGAGCAACAAATAGCATTGGACAATATCAGCAATAAACTCGAAAGGCGTCTTGCGAAATTCAGAGATATGCCGGAAGACTTTCGGTTGCAACACAAAAAATTAATGGGAAGGTCCGTGCGGCGTACAGCGAAGCACGAATTAAAACGGATGGCATTCAAAAATGATCTGCAAGCTATTCAATCAAAAGGTGTAGGTACGCCGGTAGAAATAAAAGCGAGCAGCGAGAATACTATCGATAATAGCCGTACACAAATGATGGTGGACGATTCATTTTTTGTCGCGCCAAAACCAAAATTACGTCAGCGACTGTAATATTCGATTTTGATACTTAAGGGAAAGTAGAATGGCGAAGATATTGTTCACATGGGAACTTGGAATGGGACTTGGTCATCTCATGGGGATAAAGTCTTTTTGTGAATTGCTAAAAGGTCATGAACTACATTTGGCTGCAAAAGATTTACGTCATGTTGGTTCGATATTTTCTGGGGTAGATATTGAAATTCACCAGGCACCTTTTTTACAGGGTGGTATCGGAAACCCTGTAGAACCGGCTTTTTGTTATTCTCATATCCTACACAATTGTGGGTTCAGTGAGAAAAAAGTGTTATCAAGTTTAGTAAGAGCTTGGCAAAACTTGTTTTTCGCAGTGAAGCCTGATGTGGTTGTATTTGAGCACAGCCCAACGGCTCTTTTGGCTGCAGTACATTTAAATTTTAAGAAAATTGGTATTGGCACGGGCTTCACAAGCCCGTCCCCGTCCAAGCCGATGGGGTTGTTCTTTCCGGATTCTACGTCGGAACAAGGGAGAAATAAACTGGTTGAATTTGAATGTGGTCTATTGAAAACCCTCAATGAGGTTTTATTTGACCTGCATATGTCGCCGTTAGAATCTTTGCAAAGTTTGTTCGCACAGCTGGATAAATCAATTGTTTCGGGGGTTCCAGCGCTTGATCATTTTTGTGAGAGAAGAAATGAATACGGGGCATACGTCGATTATACCGGTATACCTAAGCCTGAAAAAGCAACAAATCCCGCTTGGCCTGAGGTGGAAGGCAAACGAATATTTGCATATACACATCGATTTCATAAGCTCCCATTGTTGTTGTCTGCGTTGAAGCAAAGTCGGCAACCTTCTATTGTGTATTCCAGTAGTATTACTCATGAGTTGATTAGTCAATTTTCGGCAGAGAATTTACGGTTTTTCAACAGTCCGTTGGATGTTGATGAAATAAGTAAAACCTGTAGTTTTGCGATTACCAATGGTAATTACAATCTGTCGAGTCAGCTACTGCTCCGAGGTATTCCATTGGTTATTGTTCCTCTTCACAGAGAGCAGCAGATTTTTGCCAATATCGTCGAAAAGACAGGTGCAGGAGTTGTCGTCGATCATAGAGATAATGAAGATATTATCGCTAAACTCAACCTGGTCGCTAACAGTGAAAGTTTTAAAAGGAAAGCTGAATCCTTCGCTACAGAGTTGAATCAGTTTCAGCGAGAAAGCCCACAGAAATTATTCCAGGATGTGCTTAATTCAATTGGTTAGCCGGGGCACATAAAGTGTTAAATTTCTCTATTGTTTTGATTATTAAAGATGATGAAAAACTAATTTCGTGCGCTTTACGTTCGATGGAAACACTGAATTACTCAAAAGAATTGTTCGAAGTGATTGTGGTGGATGATGGTAGTGAAGTTCCAGTTCAATCCAGAATTCAACAAGGTTTTTCTTTTGATATCACAATGATTTATGCCCCTAGGATAGCGGGTGTTTCCAGCCGTGCTCGAGCCCGAAACCTGGGCGCCAAGGAGGCAAAAGGGCGCTATCTGGTGTTTGTTGATGGCGACCACTTTGTATATCCGGATTTTTTGAGTAGATATGAAAATGCGATCAGTGAGTATTCACAGTACAAGGTGTTTCTTGGTAAACGTCACCATATCCAGTATGAGTATTACGAGAGCTATTTTAATTCCGGGGAATTTAAAACTAAGCAAGAATGTGATGAGAGTGTTCAAGGGGTGGACGAAAGAGATCATATTTTAAATCGTATTAACGTGAGTTTTGCAGAGTTACATGCAAGGTGGAATCTGTTTTGGTCCTGCAATTTCTGTATTGAAAAACAGATGTTTTTTGATCTGGGCTTGTTTGATGAAAACTTTATCGAATGGGGAATGGAGGATACAGAGCTGGGATACCGATTATTAACCCAAGGTTATGACTTCCCAATCCTAGACAATTACGTAGCTCATTTTGTTGGCGCTCAACCAATAACTCCGGAAAAATATCATGGATGGATTAAGAATCTGCAGTATTTTTATCATAAGTTTAATGATATGCGAATACTGGAGCAGCTAACATTTGATTCGTTGCTATTTAAAAGCGCGTTTATGCCGAGTAAAAAGCAAAGCGATTACGTGGAGTTGTTTGTTGAATTCGAGCAAAAGCTCAGGTATTTAGACAGTATTAACTTTTCACGGGATTACACTCATCCGTCTAATTGATATTTGACCGACTAATCAAGTGGTTTTTATTTTATTCAGGTTTGAATAAAGCTCCGCTTTGCCAGGATTGCCGCACGATTTTGTAGCGTCTCGATCTGATCTAAAAAGGCTGCGATATGTGACCCATTGACGGCACTTTCTGGTATCTCTGTATTGAAAAACTCATAGTGATGGATAAATCGAGTACGATACACGACCGTTGGAAGATCGGTGCAACTGATGTTTATGCCGCTGGATACTATTTTGTCCCAGATAAGCCTATCGCCTATCGCATGTTGATCCGAGTCAATGTCGCACCAGCTTGTAGCCAGGGAAGATATTTCTCGTGTAAAAAACATAGTGTTGGTGTCGCAAAAATGAAATCCATCGCTCTCTCCGCATGGGCCCATTATGTCGCCATTGACTGATGCTAATAAACGATAACTGCTAACAAAGGGTATTTGCAATCGTTGTTGAAGTTTTACGAGACTTTCTAAATGCTCGGGTAAAAACCAGTTGTCTGAATCTAAAAAGCACACCGCATCTACTCCCCTTGCAAAAGCATAGAAAGCACCTATAGCTCTTGGGCTATCACCATAGTCGTTAAAATTCCGTGAAAAATCTATGGTCTCAAGATTGGGGCTGTTGAATTTGGGTAGAGGATGCCCCCCATCGTTAATGAGTATATGGAGAATATTGCTGTAAGTTTGCTGCTGTACACTATTGATGCATTGTTTAAGATGTGTAGTTTCAGAGGAAAAGCAAGGTGTTACTACGGCGACTTTCATGGCAATCCTTTGTCATTGAATAATATGTATTGAGTGTAATTGCGGGAGCGCGGCTTTAAGCGGTAACCAGTATTTATAAAGGTTTAAAATCAATCAGCAGTCTTTATTAATAAAATCTATGTGAATAGATTCCCGCAGAGACGGGAATCTACCATTTTCAGTGAAAGGCTCCAACAGAAAATCTGCTGTAAATTTAAAATTAATTATGGCTTCGACAGGTCGCAGCGGTATAGATCACGTCTGTCGAACTATTTAGTGCTGTCTCTACCGAATCCTGTAATACGCTAATGACAAAGCCTACCGCCACCACTTGAACGGCAACATCATCTGAGATCCCAAATAAACTACAGGCGAGAGGAATCAGGAGTAGTGACCCTCCTGCAACTCCTGAAGCGCCGCAGGCAGAAACGGAAGCCATAATACTTAACAGTAAAATGCTGGGAATATCCACTTGCAGGCCAACAGTATGAACTGCAGCCAGGGTAAGAGTGGTGATGGTAATTGCTGCTCCGGCCATATTGATGGTTGCACCAAGTGGGATTGATACGGCATATATGCTCTTATCTAAGCCCAGTTTTTCGCACAGTTGCAGGTTAACGGGAATATTGGCAGCTGAACTCCGGGTGAAAAACGCTGTTATACCGCTTTCACGCAGGCATGTTAATACGAGGGGGTAGGGGTTGGTTCGCGTTTTTAACCATACGATAATCGGGTTTACGACTAAGGCCATGGTGAACATGGCGCCAAGCAAAACAATAAGAAGGCGGGCGTAGCTTCCAAGCACGGATAAACCACCTTCACCAAGATTGCCCGCAACCAAGCCAAAAATACCGAGAGGAGCAAAGCGGATAACAACTCTGACAACGTTTGTAATTGCGTGTGAGAGGTCAACGAATACTGCCTTTGTTGTATCGGAGGCGTGACGTAAGCCCACTCCCAGCACCACGCCCCACACCAGAATACCGATATAGTTACCCGTCAACAAAGCGTTTACCGGATTGTCGACCAGTTTAAATACAAGGTTGTTGAGAACTTGACCAATTCCTTGTGGGGCATTGATGCTTTGTTCGGTAATTTTCAATTCAAGCGTGCTTGGAAAAAGTAAGCTTAAACCTACAGCAAGAACCGCGGCACTCAATGTTCCGATTAAGTACAGCACTATAATTGGGCGCATTTTGTGGTCCCCGCCAGCACGTTGGCTTGCGATTGCTGACGCTACGAGAACAAAAATCAACACGGGCGCAACGGCTTTTAACGCTTGTACAAATAATGCACCTAAAGGCGCCACCCAGGTAGTTGCAGTCGTAGAAACCAGAGAAAGGAGTACGCCTGCTGTAATTCCAATAGCAATCAACGCAATTTGGCTGGTGTTTAGAACGCGCGATATAACTGTAGACATCAACATATAAAAACTCTTTTACGATTATTATGGTGCTGTTTATTTAGCGGTGTAACATTACTCATTTTGAATTGGTCAAACAAGCCAAAATTCTCGACAACAAAAAAGAAAATGCAGTTTGAAGGGAAAGCTGAAAGGTGGCGTGTTTTGGTGCGATAGAGAGTTAAATGAGCTTGTGTCAAAAGGAGAGCGTAGGGTGGGGCGTAGCACTGCGTACATCGTCACCCTAATCTTTGGCAGGAGATGATATTGATCAGCAAGTGAGGGCTTTGATATTCCTCAACTATCTATGTTCAGCGAAACAATTGGTGCTACTCGAACGTGTCGATTATGACGCGCCCAACCGATTTATTTTGGGCGCCAGTGATGAGCCGATATTCGTTAAACCAGTCCCACCAAAAAGTGACAACTTCATATTCAGGGAGTAGTGCAAGAGCATTCGCATTTTGGTCTTCGTAACGGCTAGCCCCTTCAAGAGCAAAGGTCATCGAATTTCCGCGAATGTCTTTGTTCATATCGGTATGTGCTAAGGCATCACTTAAAATTATTGGATAGTGATAGTCGTACAATTCGCTTGAGTGTGGAGCATCGTTGACATGCTGTACTTTGCCATCCATCGCTAAATCCTTTACGCATGATGAGTAGCTGTTGGCAAATACCGCTCCGCACGTGCTGTGCAATGGAACAACACTATCGTCACCGCCTTTGATAAACATGTCGGAAAGAAAGCCAAAATAGTCCTCATTGCCAGTGCTCGCAATACGTAGATGTGGAATGGCGTCCATATGGTTCAATGCCAGATTTCGCGCAATGTTAGGCTGTAAGTCAGTGACAATACCTGTAGTGGTTGCGGCAGAAAGATCTACACCAGAAATAAACTTAACAATCTCGACCATGGTGGAGCTTTGGTTAATGCCATTAATTACATCCAAAATAACACTGGCAATTTCTGTGCCTCCACCTGCACCCGCCATGTCTATCACTGCAGCGACCTTTAATTTTTCGGCTAGCTCCGGACCAAGTAAAGAATATTTGTTTGCTAGCATGTAGCGTGTAACGAGATCTCCTGTGGAGTGAGTGACGATTATGCATTGATTATCACAAAATCCAGAAGACAGAATGGTTGTTAGTTGTTCTGATAATAAAGCTGCTATGCCATGCTGGCCTTCTATTCTGAGATGTGAAGGCCAGTGCAGGATGCGAGTGGATTCAGGGTTTTTTGTAGCTGGCTCAAAGTTTCGCCAGTAATTTTCGGCATCTGCCTTGCCGTTATCAGTGGGTGCGGAGAGTAGGTGTTCTAGCTGAAACCCATGCACTAAGAGCAAATTTTTTCCGGCGAGTTTAGCTTCAGCCGTTGTGCTAAACAGGAGAAAGCTCAGTGTAATTTTAATAGTGATAGTTAAAAAAAAGTGTCTTTTCATATACCCACCGATGGAACTTAAGCTGTTTAACGGTAATGTTTTCACTTGCTTATGCAAAAGATCTCGAAAATAAAATATATTTAGTAACTAAAAATTATATTTATTTATCTAAAAAATAATTTTTTTAAAATTCTATTGAGGTTTTATTGTAAGCAGTTAGTGAATTACAGTTATTTAATTATTGTTTTTATCGTTTTTAAATTATTCTTGTCCGATTTCACGCAATAAATCTAATCTTTCTTGCGTGTCTATATCTGTATACCCTACGTCAGCGTATTCTGCAAATGAATGTTTTGGGATGGTAAATGCGGTGTGTGTAGAATATCCGAACGCCTCGGTAAAATCTGGCGAAGCTGGCATACGACGCAAAAGAAAATCTCGCAGTTCGTAAGGGCCTTCATCTTTTTTACTTTGCAGTGCAGCAATGTGTGCACGCAGTGTCAAAACAGATGAGTTTTCGTCAATAAAGTCCTGCACCGATAGATGCAACAAAGGGTCTCCGCTTGTTGCACTATATAGGTTTGCGCCCAATTCGTAATAACCAAATGCATCGGTTGAAATGTGCAAGGGAATATTCAGAAATTCTTCGACGACATTGGACAAACCTGCAGATTCAATGGTGGCGATACTTGTTTGCACAGTAATAGGTGTGCCCACTTCATACGTTTCGCTGTCGACCGTTATGCTGGCAACCACTCGAAATTGATTTAAAGCGGTTTGTGGTAAAGCGTCTAAGTCTGTAAAGCGAATATGAAAATGTTGTGGTCCAATTTCTACGGCTTCAGATGTCAGTAATATATTTTTATTGTGGCGAATATCGCCTTGCACTGTCAGCCATGCTCCCTTTTGCAAGCCTGTAAGTTTAACAACTGCATTCACAGTTTCTCCTTTGAAGTAGCGTAATTTTTCTGTTGATAGCTCAACGTTTACGCCGCTTTGCTTTTCTGGGTCAAGCGGTCGGTCAATGGCAAAACTTCTGTTGGGCAGATATTTATTCAGCGCAACACGATTTTCGATAGGTTGAGAAAAGCTTGGATATTGTGATTTTGCTGCAAATCTTTCAGCGACTTGTGCTATTCGTGCCTTTGCTTCTTGTTCAAAAAAAGGTGGGGTGTGATCAGCGCTTTTATTGTCGGTCTCTTCTTTCGATGGTGGACTTGTTAGTGTATTTTTTGCGGATTGATTGCCGGGTTTGCTATTAGAGTTTGTTGTCGAAGAGATTGGGGAAGGAGTGGTTAAGTGTTGTGATTGACTGTGTTTAAGGGAATCAACTTTTGTGTTGGTGAGTGATGAAGATATAAAAGTAAGTGCGCCACAACTGATAATGACTACTGTGGCTGCCAGGAGCCATAAAGGTTTTCTGAAGCGTTCCGAGAATGGTTTTCGGTGTGCATGCTTTTTATTTTTATGATGTGTACGCTGATTTTTCATGGTTATCTTTGTTCTTTTTTTAGCGTTTTAAGATCCAAAAAATACCTAAGTTTATTGTATGGTGTAAGTGGTTGTGTGAATGCTGAAAATGAAACCCGGCATATTTAAGACCAGCTTGAGAACCCGAAAAAGACCAGGTAGAAAAACCATGGGATGTTTGAAAATGGTTCTCTTCGGGGAGTATACAATTAAAATTTGGGATTAAGAAGCATGGAGTTGCTAAGATACCAATGCCCTAGAGTAAGGTTGTTCTACGAACAAAGATTCTGTGAAAAATAAATACGCTGCTAAAGATGTGTGGTTGAGGTTTTTGTAAAAAAGGAATGCAAAGAATGTGCGATCATACTGCGTTAGAGGCGAAGTGGAATTACTTCCAATAAAAAACATACAAACTTTGAATGTTCGTCATGAATATACTTAGTCAATATGGAGGATTGAAAAATAGCGGGGGTTGATCTATTGGTTTCTCTCCTCCTATGGTAGGTGAAAATAATAGTGAACCAGCTGAACCAATAAAATCGTTAAGCAATAATCAATTAGCCGAATCGCTAAATAGAGTCAAGCCCTATTGGGCTAAGCTTGAACCTCTTCACTAGGTCGACGTGTAATTTGTGGTGGGTATGTTTGTTGTCTATAAATTTAATTTTTTCAGTAAGCTTTTTTGCTAATAACGTTTATTTGCTGGGCTTTTTCATAACCCAAATTTCCCTCGAGTCTAATTTCAGTGGTATAAGATTGATTCCTTTTACTTGGCCGCTTCCGAGATTCTTCTGCAGGTCAGAGTGTGAGCTGTATCAGGAGTGAAAAAGTATAATATGGGCAATTTCCTACACGCTATGTAGTACATTGGCCATGGCGTATTAATTGGTTTTCTGCGAAAATCGCTTATTACATTGAAATACTTACTTTCAGGGCATTGATTTTAAAGGATAAATTTCCGGCCAGTGCCGAGATGATGAACAATGGAGAGTTAATACATGGTGCCAAAAAAGTCTATTCTTCGATTCTGGATTGTCATTTGCTGTTTTGCCGTATTCATAACGGCTTGTGGTGGTAGCGGTGGTAGTTCTGCGCCAACGTCCACGGAAACTGCTACACCAACTCCTACAGTCACGGTGACACCTCAACCAGATGATAGAACTCCTGCATCTTTTACCTTTACCTCCGCAACCGACGTCTCACTTGGTGCCACAGTTGATTCTAACTCAGTCACTATTGATGATATCAGTGTTTCGGTGGCTGTAACGATTACTGATGGCGAATACTCCATCAACAATGGCGCATTTTCATCATCTGAAGGGGTGATCAGTGAAGGTGATACGTTGACCTTACGCGGAGTTGCCTCATCAGAATTCTCAAGTGACGTGATTGTGGGTGTAACCGTAGGGGCCGTTACTGAAACATTCACCATTACCACGGCTGTGCAAGATATTACTCCTGATGATTTTGGATTCACGGCAGTGGATCAAGCTCCTCTTGATTCCACGATTGGTTCATCGACTGCCACTATAACTGGCATTACGGGCGCGGTGCCTATTAGCGTTTCCAATGGTGAATATCGCATTGATGGCGGTGCGTATACGAGTGTCAATGGAACGATAGAAAACGGACAAGAAGTGCAAGTGCGCGCGACGTCGGCTTCATTGCCTGATGCTAAAGTTGAATTAATGTTAACTATCGGTAGTTTTGTTGGTGTATACAGTGTTACTACTATAGCAGATGAGGAGGCTCCTACAGCAAATATCGTGTTCCCGACCCCTGTAACGTTAACTTATGGTACAACGTTGAAAGTGCGTGGAACAGCGGAAGATGCACTAAGTGATATTGCAAGTGTGACCGTGGATGTTCTTGTTGATGATGTGGTATTCGATACTGAGACTTTGGATAAAGGGAATTTGAGCACATGGATTGCAGACGTTACTTTGCATGCTGATATTGAAAATATTATTCGGGTTTCTTTAGTAGACGAAAGCGGAAATGCTGCTTCAAATGTGGCCGAAGTGTCTGTTACGCATTCGTCGACGGCAACCGTGTTTCCAGAAGGAAATGTTTCTAAATTAAAAGCTTATAGAGTGGATGGATTTAGCTTAAATACAAGTACAAATCAACTTCTCGGCTTTTCAGATCCACTAGGTTTCCCTATTTATTTGGATGTTGTTACTGGAGTTGTTGCAGTTCAGGAGCCAGCATTTCCTTACGACACTGTAGAATTTTATAGTGATCTTTATGTTGATGATAACTCTGCGCTAATTGCTGGTGATTTCGATGGAGATTTGTACGAGATTAACTTGAATACTCTTGAACCTGAGCTGTTATGGTCAAATGTCGGAGATCCCGAAACAAGTGGTGTTCTCGGGATGTATACTAGCGATGATGAGTTAATCTATTTTATTGCTGGCGATGAAAACCCAAGTTTATTGTCTTACAATCGTTCTAGCGGCCAGGTTTCGCTTTTGTCCGACAATCTGACTCCAGATGGTAGTAACCCGTTTGGTACTCCTTTCGATGTTTTTATTCCTGATGGTTCCTCAAAGGCAATAGTTACAAATTATATGGCACCAGCTTTCCCTGGCGAGCCTCGAAGTTACTCCTTTATGTGGGTAGATCTTAATGACGGTGCTAGGACGGTTATCGCAGAGAGCTCTGATGTTTATTTTTCTGAGATGAATTACGATTCGGAGAAAAATCAGTTAGTGGTTTATGATACAAATGGTTCTGTCGGCGCCATTTACGCTCTAGATCTTGAAAACGAGTCATTCGAAAAACTTTTTGATGATTTAGATAGCGATGATAACCCTTTACAGGCTATTCAAAATGCCGATTTGGATGCTGGGAAAAGGATTATGTACACCAATACAGCTATTGGAGTCTTCGTTATCGATATGGAAACCGGAGATAGAGTAATGATAGTTTCCTACCCTGAGTAGGTGGAGTGTTTTGTACTCTGTAAGTAATTTTTTATGTCGATATACGCGCAAAAGTGTCTGGAAGGCCATGATTAATTAATATACAATCGCTGCTTTCAATAAGAGCTAATGGAATACGATCTGTTGTGTGAGATTGAATTTGAGTGCAAGTGTTTAAAAAAACAAAGTCTCGAGTGGGTTATTCCCTACATTGTGTATCGCATATTCTACTTAGCACTTTTATCGATTTTCTGCCAAAATTACGGACCTTAAAAGTACACTCACTTGGGGTATATAAAGTTGGGAATCGCGTTTCCGGCTGATGTCGATCGCTGTCTATAAAATGGAGTCTTGATCAATGGTAGCTAACCTACAACGTTTCCGTTCGTGG
>CABFPG010000007.1 GCA_902141825.1 Thalassocella blandensis | reverse complement strand
ACTGGTTTGAATAGTCTCGGTGTGACAGCCAGTACATCCGATATCACGGAATTTCTGCTTACCATGATCGATTGTGCCATCGCGACCACGACCTTCTTTGATGCCGCGTTGTGGACGAACACCCAGTGTGGAGATATAGGTCACCAACTTATCCAGTTTGTCATCGGCAATCCATGCAGATCCATTGTCACAACCACCCTCTGCAGAACCGCAATCCAGGTTAGGCATTACCGAGGATTTTACGCCCATGTCCGTATTGAATGCCGCTGCTACCTGATGCTTCACGCTGGAAGTGCCAGCTTTCCAGCCAAAGCGGCCCAGACGGACTTCGCCAGTTGTTGGATCAATTACTTTGTTAACACGACCGGAAATACCATCGCCATTCGCATCATTAGGGTCAGCCATGGCAACAATCGTGCTTTCGGGAATAGCTTCGAGCAAGCCCATACCGACCAGGCGAGGCGCTATACGTGCAGAGAAGGTTTCTGGACGCGCACCGGAGAACTGGTAATTAGGTGAACGTAAACCATTGTTCTCTGACCAATAGGCGATGGAAACATTGCCTTCACCAGAAGAACCTTTAGGCTGGAACACACGACCATAGTTTGGATGTGGATTGCCATTGGCATCGCCCACTTTAAATACCCAGTGCTCAAGGAGCTGACCATTTGGAACTACCGCAGCGCCGCCATTACGATGGTGGCAGTCTGAACAGCGGGCACTGATGTATTTTGGCCCTGCAAGTCCAGGCATTCCCGCCAGTACGCCATTCGCGGGGTCTTCATCATGCGTCCCATCCACAACGGAGGAATGCAGCACTCGACGGCCTTCCAGGAATTTCTGCCCATTGTAGTAACCGAGATACGTCGCCATTTGCATGAAGTGGTTGTCTGGTTCATCGGTGTATTGATAATGCAATGTCGAATGCAGTCCGCCTAACCAGTAGTCTTCAGGTATTTCGCGGCTGTCTTCCTGGAAGTCACAGCAGAACTCAATAAACTCTCCGGTGTTTTCTGTGTACCAGGGCACCAGGCCTTTACCTACGATGTAAAGATAGGTTGTACCGTAGTAGTTCTGTTGACCTTCCAAAGGAACACCGAAGCGTGTAGCAGCATTGAACTGGCTGATTTCAAACTCCAGACGATCGCCCATTTGAATTCCACGATTGTACTGACGATTGAGATTGTCGGTTTTGGTGTAGTTAAAGTAAGTAACGCCATTTTCTGTAGAGGTTCCGAGGTACTGCATGGTGCCGTTACCTATGTAGTGGGCAACCGTGTTGCGCCCCATGTACCACCAGCGGTTTTCAGCTTCGGTATCATCCAGTGGCCACAAAGTACGTACATTCATGGTGATGGTTGACCCGCCTGCAGGAATCGTATCGATGATTTCTACGTTGGTAGAACGGTTTTCAAAATATAATTTGATGTAATGGTCATAGGACTGGAATTGATCTTCTTTCGCATGACGTGTACGTGGACGATCGGAAAAGCGAGTGTGTAAGTAACCACTGCCGTCATACCATTGAGAGTCTGGCTCTTTAGCTGTTCCGGCGTTATACAACGGCACGATGTTGCCCAACGGCTGTCCGGACGAGCTGGAGCTGGAAGATGAACTTGATGAGGACGAGGAGCTGCTGGAGCTGCCTGTTCCACCAGAACCCACGATTCTGAACCAGTTAAGGTTCCAACCACCTGTGGAGGTAATGACACCCACGTTATAAGTACCAGCGTCAATGTAAACCGACTGGGAAACTGTTTGATAGTTCTGCCATCCCCCGGTATTCGGCACAGTCACTTCACCCAGGAAGATTGCGCCTGCGTTTAAATCCATACCGATTGTCATACCGCCGCTGGGTGAGGCCACACGATATTCGATAGTGTAATTTCCGGACGCCGGAATCGTTAAACCGTTATACGCCATCCAGTCGTTAGCATCCACATAGCCAACATTCAGATTACCGCCTTCAGGGTCACTGGTCGCCTCCGTTTCAACCCCGCTCATGTCGATATAATCTTCAGCTTCACGGAAATAATTGAGGCTGGTTCCACCCGATGAACTCGAGCTCGACGACGAACTTGATGATGAGCTGGAAGAAGAACTCGAAGATGAGCTAGAAGAAGAGCTGGATGATGAACTGGACGAACTACTGGAACTGCCCGTTCCACTGCAACTGCCGATTTCACTCCAGGCATAGCTCCAGGCCCAACCCACACCGGGTTCATAAGGCCCACCGACGGTACACCAACCGCCAACGGTACATCGATATTCTTTGCCAACATTCTGTACAACATCGCCAGTAGCGTATGTACCACTGTTGGCAAACTGTGGTGAGCTGCACGCAAACACGTCAGCTGTCTGGGTCAAAGCCATCACGCTCGTAAGCAAAGCGGCCTTGTGCAAATGAAGTTTCATGTAACCTCCAAAGTGGGGGAGAGGTATCTATTGTTTTTCGCTGATGAACTCACGAATGCGATCCACTGCTGTAACAAGCGGATACCGTTTCATCCCAATGCTAGTATTTTAATAATTTCGTTTTTTTTGGATCTGCGGCGTTCTAATAACAAAAAATAATTACTGAACTGGCGCTAGGGATTGCAGTATCGATGCCAATTTTGAAGGTTTTGTGAATAGTCAGGCGGGGATTCCCGACCTTCTGACGCGGGCTCGCAACACATTCCGAATAAAAATTAAACAGCGCTAAAGAGGAACTTTTACCATGGATTAACCACTTCAGGACAGGATTTCCACCCATTCGCTCAACAATAGTGAGTGCTTACAAATTCGATATGCCTTTTCGTTCTTTTTACGGTTTTTTCCACGTAATTCTGGCCTAAGCTCCATCCCCTAGATTCAAACGACGTTAATTTTTCCTTTAAAAACAAAGGCCCTACAAAAATTGCGGCTTCAGCAGATACACGAAGGTCAAATATCATCCCACTAGCGCTTTCAGCGAAATGATCGTTTTGGAGGGGAATACGTTTTCACCCTTTCTCAATAGATATGCGGCACTTCGCCAAGGTCGATCCGAACAGAATGCGAGTGCGTGGTCTGATGATAAAACCATCAGAACCTGATCAGTATTTGTGTCGACATGTATCCACTTGCAGGCTGACTTTTTGTAAAAAACTTTAACTCGCGCAAGTTTTGGCTATGACGTAATAATCGTCATTTCAAACTCATGTTGCGTAAACTGCAACAAAACAATGCATCGTGCCTTTATTTGCCACAAGAATTTTCCCCTTGTGACAACTTACGTCAGTCAGCTAAGAGATTTAAATGGATAAAAAACGACAGGCTCGCGCGATATTTGCGATGCAGCGTTCATGAAAAGCATCAATCAAATTGTGAAGTCGTAACGGAAACGCGAAAACAATTTTCGTGCTTGGTGATAACCGGTGACTTTTACATATAATTACGCGCAACCGCTCAAACACCACGTAAAATCACTTGGGTGTAACAGAAGAAAACCTCGAGTGAAAACTTCAGCAGGCGACAGAGATCAAGCGCATGACAAAGATACATTTTATTTCACGTTTTGTATTATTCCTGGTGTTCGCTACCAGCTCATCTGCACTGTTGGCCGACAGCACTCCCGGTGCTTTTGCTCAACATCAAAAGCAATTTTCTCTGGTCGCCGGCAATGCATACGCATTTGGTGATGAATATCTGGTCGTGGGCCTGGGTATACATTATTTCGTACTGGATGGCTTAAGCACGGGACTGCATATGGAAACCTGGACCGGGGGCGATCCTCGTTTAAATAAAATCACCCCCAGTGTGCAATATGTGATGTGGCAATTTCCTGGTGTAAAACCCTATGCTGGAATGTTTTATCGCAAAGTTTACATTGAGGCGCAGGATGATCTCGAATCTGCGGGAGGCAGAGCGGGAGCGTATTTCCAGGCCGGCAATAACGCTTATATGGGTGCTGGTGTAGTATACGAAACCTATGCCGACTGCGACGAGCGCATTTTTGAAGACTGCTCTGAAACATATCCAGAGTTTTTATTCTCAGTGTCGTTTTAGGGTAATAACAAACAACGACACACAAGCCCTGTTTTGCAAAATATATTTAAAATATCGCAGCTTGCTTTAATCCATAAATTTACGAATGTTTTAAAGCTTGTTTGGTAAAAAATACAACAACTCACAATCTGCCACTATCCAAATTTACGCGAATACTCAACTTATATTTTTTACCATTTGACATCTTTGCTCTTTTATCAAGTTGTGTTCACTGAAAAAAAAATGTCATACTACTGATATAATTAATAGACAAACACACCCGAATGTCCCCGGGTCTCCTCAAAATACTTAACGGAACGTTGCAATGGAAAATTGCGACGTCGAAAATACGTGATGCCTTCAATGGACGATGTCCCACCACTGTACATTGCCAATATTGGTATGGTCACCCCAATAGGCGCGAATACAGCCATGAGCTACGCCGCATTTAAAGCCGGCATCAGCGCTTATACCGAATCAGATTTTTTCACGCCCGAAAACCAGCGTGCCACTCTGGCGCATTTGCCTCTTGATTATTTTCGTGAGCACCCAGAAACCCTGTATGAGGCAGATTATTTTAATGAGATGTATGAGCACATCATCGTCATGGCGATGAATGCTTTGGCAGAAGTACTCACGGATAAAGAAGCTTGCTTACCTTTACAATCGACGTTCACTTTTCCTGAGCCAATCAGTCGCATTAAACAGCTAGCTCCCCAACTATTTTTTCAAAATATTCTGCAGCAGGAAAAGTTTCAATTACCCAAAGAGCTGATTCGTGTATACAGAACCGGTAGAGCAGGGGTCCTTCAAGCAATTGAGCTTGCTCATCGATATATGGAAAGCCAGGAAAATGACTATGCATTAATTGGAGCGAGTGACAGCTACTTTCATTTACCACTCATTCAACACTTAGCCGAAGATTCTAGAGTTTTAACCAAAACTGGAAAAGGTGGATTTGCACCGGGTGAAGGTGCCTGCTTTTTACTGCTAACAAAGAATCCCGACTTAGCCATGCAGGTCAATAACGCCAAAATTGCACTTCATTTACCTGGTATCAGTCAAGAACAAGGTCACTTTTACAGTGACACACCGTATCGTGGCGAAGGTCTCGATCTCGCCTACAAAAGTGCATTGAAACACTGCCCGCCACAAAGTATTAACAAAATTTTTTCAAGTATGAATGGGGAAGATTACTGGACCAAAGAGTTCGGTGTTGCACGTATGCGTAACCATGCATACTTCGACGAAAACGCAGATACTGAGCATCCAGCAGATAGTCTGGGGGACACCGGCGCAGCAGCGGGCGGAATTTTACTTGGACTTGCCGCAATGGAGTTATTCCATCAACCTCAACATTCACATTATTTAGTGCAAAGCTCATCAGACGGCCCATCTCGCGCGGCAGTCGTATTAGAGCGTAAAACCATGGCTTAACACAAGGAGCTCACTATGACACAAGTTGGAGAAAGCGTTGCCGTTACTGTTATTACGGAAGATCCGCCACCTCAAGAGGAACAAGCGGAAGAAAAGCCCAAAGTTAAACTGCGTTTATGTATCTCGTTTGACGGCACTCTTAACAACCGAACAAACACACAAGCACGTGAAGCGAATAATCAATCTTACAGAGATGCTAAGAATTCATGGTTTCAAGCCATGCGAGGCTATGGCAGCTATGAAAATGCCGTTTCGAACGTTGCCAAAATGGATACCTATATAGACCAGGCGCAAGGTTATGACAAAACCATCGCCATTTATACCGAAGGGATTGGTACGCTGGATAATGAGGTAGATAGTTTTTTAGGTAAAGCACTAGGGGATGGACAAACAGGTATCGCCGGAAAGTGCATTAAAGCACTAAATGAAATCATCTTCAAAATCATGGATGAATTTGAACAAGGAGAAGTTATTTTTGAGCTGATTTCTTTAGACTTGTTCGGTTTTAGTCGAGGGGCTGCAGCCGCTCGTCACTTTATTAATTATGTACTAGATGAATGTGACTTTGCCACTTTCAGGCTCTCTCGACGCTTGACATCAGCCAATTATGAAGTGGAGAAAATCGAAGTAAGTTTTGTTGGTTTATATGATACGGTTTCTTCGTTTGGTGCGCCCTTCGAACACAGGTTCAACTCTCGTTATCTTAGACTCAATGCCGTAAGTTTTGCTAAAAAAGTTGTACAGCTGGCGGCTGCAGAAGAACACAGAGAAAATTTTTCCCTTACCAATATAGACAGCACAGGAGGAAAAGGGACTGAGGTTTTTCTGCCTGGAGCTCATTCCGATATTGGCGGTGGTTACATTGATGGCGCCCCAGAGTCTCACATAATCAATAAACGATTAAAACGTGAACTTGAAATAGATAAATCAGACCTGATAGCCAAAGGTTGGTTTCTTGACCACGAAATCAGTATATCTTGCCCCGAGTCTAGAAGTAACCGTGTCCGCGCGGGCCTTAGAATATGTAAACTTAAAACTGACCGTTTGAGCGTAGCCGCCAAATATGATCGTATTCCCCTTCAAATAATGGCAGAATTCTCACGCGACGCCGGATTAAATGTAAAATCAGCACTTGAAGTAGAAAACGACGCAACAGAGGATGACTTATGCTCAATCAAGGATGAACTAAAATCTTACGCGAAATCAGGAAGTTCTAAACCTGAAGATTGGCAGGGCAATGACGCAAGGTTAAAAGCACTTAGAAATAAGCATCTCCATTTTTCTGCACATCTCGACGACACGGGCTTGGGCCCCAGATTTATCAACGGTGAACGTAAACGACTTTATTATGATGGCTAATATGTATCACACAGGATGATTCAATGAAGATTTTAGTAATCGCCACTTTACTTGTATACACCTTTTCCATCGCAGGCTGCGGAGCTTCTATGAAAAAATTTGACTGGTTGGCAACGGAAAGTGCCCCCAAAGGCTTTCCAATGAAAATCATTTCTGGAAATTTTTATGACGCCAAAGGTGGGTCACTCTACATTCCTAACGGTAGAGTCGTTCACGATGGATGGGGCAATGGCGTGTCAACCCATATCGCAGGTAAAGATAAGAAACTTGTTCCCAATCGTTTCGATATTCTTTGTTTTTCTTATGCCGAAAACGTGTTTTACGGTGGAGAATTCGAACTTCCATTTGAAACTTTGTACCAATTGTTCGAAGAGGGCTATTACAGTCCAAATGCAGGGGAACACATTACTTTTCGTCGAATGGTGGCCGGCGTCGCTCCGGGAGGTCATGTATCCGTTTGGGTTTCGGGTATCGACAAACAGATTGAAGTATTCAGCGGAAAAATGGATGCTATTGATTTCCCATGGGAAAAATTTCTCGACAATCCATCAATCACACGTGAAGACTACATTGATTTTGTGCTAAAAGAATCGTTAGATGAAAATGAATTGAACACCATTAAAAATAATAAAGTACCCATTGGGGTTTGGCCGGAATACTCTAAGAAATATCCATGGAAGCCTTTAGTAACTGGTCGTCAATCTAAAGATCTGATCAAAAATATACGCTTTTACAATGGCGAAAAGAATTATTTCAGTGTCGAGCATAATAACGATTGGGAAAATGAAGTTTTCCCGGTACCCAGCAGTATGACGGTAAACTGGATCACTGAAAAAGGTCGTGAAATTCGGGCCGAAATCACTTTCAGCGAACATGAAATATTTGAATCCTTTAACGAAATGACTCGCCAAACGGAGAATCCATTTGTATTAAGTATTCACATAGACCAGCAAGATAATCAGGTACTTTATACGACCACACTTTCTTCTGGCGACATTAATGTTCCAATCAGCAATACACAGATAACAAATCGCTAAATTACCCGCCCCTTATTTCTTAATCAACACACAACTTTTTCCTGGCTATAGACTGATCCTACATGCTCTGTAGCCAGGATGAAATTTTTCCGCACACCCAAAGTGGATCGTCCAATGGCAAATCGTGTCCGGCCCAAGGATGTATGACGAGAGGCCACTGACTGCGATTGGCAATATCTTGGCTGCATTTTACCGATACCAGGCGATCAAGCTGGCTGGCCAGTATTAGGCCCGGTGTTTGGATGGGAAAGCCGTCTAAGTGAAAAGTTTTGGCAGATAACAGCATTCTCAGAATATTGGGCAGTGTTACAGGGCGTTGTTTTTGAATTGCTAACCAGCGTTGTTCATTCGATGCATAGTGCCTATGATCGTTACTCACTTCACGCAGTATTCGTTTTTCTCGCGCTTCGGTCGAAAGAAAAAAACTCTTCACCACCAAACCCCAGGCAGACATTTGCAAGCGCCAGGTCACAGGCTGGTTACCCAGACTGGAGTTAATTAATACCACACCGGCAATGTCTGATGGGTATCGGAGTAGCCAATCAAGCGCCAGCATTCCTCCCATCGACAAGCCCACCACGATCACTTTCTCGTTAGAGGCAAGCGCTATATGCTGACGAATGTGATCCGTAGAAGAGGCGATATCCCGAGCGGCTGTGGATCGATAGAATTGTCCGCAGCCGAGAATGTCTGGTGTGATGATATCGATCGTGGGAAGCCCGTCGATAGATGATAAATGCTGTTGCAATTGCTGCGGGAAATCGAGCCAATGCCCAGCCTCTCGCGCCAGTCCACGCAGCAGTACCAGTTTCATTCACTGTACCAGATATTTTTTGCCGCTTGCTTTAAGACTTCGCTGTGTGCTTTATCCGGCAGCCACGATGATGAATTTATTGCAGCAGACAAAATGAAATCCAAAAATACCAGGTGACGACGTAACACTCGGGAATGACGATGGGCTATCTGCGGGTTAAAAATGCCAGAGAGTGTTTTTAGTTGCAGCGGATTTTTCCTTACCCAGTTCCAAGATCCCATTTCCAAAGTCAAGGGCATGAATGTGCACTGGCTGGAAGTTTTTGCAAGCTTGTAGAAATAGTCCCAAATATCACCATGCGCGAGATAGTGCACGGATTGAGGTTCATAAATATAGGGTTGACGTGGGTATGTGCGTTCCCATAAAAATTTCAACGCAAGAAATTTTGCAATGTTGCCAATCGGGCGTTTACGATAAGCGTAAGGAAACCAGATATGATCGCGCATGCCCAGACCTGAATGCAGATCCAAAACCAAACTGATTGGGTGATTGAGAATCTGGCGTTTGATAATGGATTCCAGAATTTGATTTTCCTTTTCCATTTCATTATTGGGTTTCCCACGATAGCAGGGAATTCTTGGACTGATTCGGTGCCCACCACCAATAAAAGGTACACGTGCTTCAGCTTCAATCGGCGCGTTACGATTGAGATCCACATCATTTCCGTTACTTCGAGTATTGCGATATATCCCCACTGGGTTGACGATAGGAACAACGACAATTTGAATTTGCTGCAGTAACGCAGCAGTGTTTTTATCCCAACTCGCCCGCTCCAAAAATGACTGCAGCCACGCTAGAATGACTTGCGTACCAATGCGCTCCAAGCCATGTACGCCGCCAGTAAATAAAACGGTGGGTGTTGCAGGATCACGATTTCCCAAGGTCAGTGAATAGATTGGCAACTCGTGGCCATGCCAGGAAAATACATGCTCTGTACGCGCATCAACAAATTTTGGAAACCCCCTGATTAAACGTTCGGTCCAGAGTAATTCAGGAATGCGCTGCTTGAGATGTTTCCGTTCTTCAACGGTGCGTTTGGGGCGGACGTACAAATTTTTATTTACTGCTTCATGTAAATTTGACGTGTTATCGGTGATCGAAGAAACACTGGTATCCACCCTGGGTAGCCTCTCTCAATAAATATTGCGCAAAGTATATCAGGCTTTGTTGCAATAAAAGTGCCGCCAGGCTTGCATGCGAAGAGTTTAATAAAACTGTCATATTTCTTCAAAAAATGTGAAGGATACCGTCATAATAAAAGGGGGGAAGTTGCAAGCAAAGCCATTACAAAATCGGAGCTTGAGCTACAGGCTTACAACATAAACTTAACACTCAAAGTTAAACAGGACATTACACAAAAGCACAAGCAGCAGAACTAAAACCATAAACCAGAAACCAGATACTAGAAGCCAGATACCAAAATCACAGAGCGCTGATGGCGAAGAGCAATATCGGCAATCAGTACAGCTTTGAAAATGCGAACTATATTTTCTGTCCATCATTTAAATACTGCGTTTTAAAACCTCTACCACCCAATCCATAAAAACTTGGACACGTTTGGAAATATTATGGCGATTGGCGTATACCAAATACACCGGCATGGGTTCCGCGCTAAATTGTGTTAGCACTTCCACCAATTCGCCGCTGGCCAAATAGTGGCGAACGCCGTTGATCGGTGCTTGGATAATCCCTAAGCCCGCCTGACAAGCCGCAACGTAGGCCGCCACATTGTTGACCGAAATACTGCTCGGCATTTGCACCGCGCTGTAATGTTTGCCGTCCCAGTATTCAAAACCATAAGGCTTAGCTCCAAGCGTCATGCTGTACTCTATGAGCTGGTGCTGCTTTAAATCTTCCAGCGTCGAGGGCTCACCGAATTTTTCAATATAGGATGCACTCACACAATTTAAAATTCGCATGTCACCAATACGTCGGGCAATCAAGTTGCTGTCCTCCATATGGCCAATTCTCACAACGCAATCAAAACCTTCGCGCACCAGATCCACACGGTAATCCACACAACTCAGTTCTAATTTTATATTGGGATACTGCGCATAAAATTCAGGGAGAAAAGGGATAACAATATTGGCAGCGGTGCCCAGGCTCATATCCACGCGAATAGTCCCGGCAATCGTCGACGCATCCTGCATATGTGATTCAAGCGCATCAAGCTCCGTTAATATGGATAAACACCCCTGATAGTAGGCCATACCATCTGAAGTTAAGCGCACTCTCCGCGTTGTGCGATGTAGCAGACGTAAGCCGATATGCCCCTCCAGTTCCTGCACAGCATTGGACACCCGCGCCTTTGGTATACCTAATTGTTCCGCCGCCTGAGTAAAACTTTCGAGTTCGGCGACACGGGCAAAAATTTGCATATTGGCGAATTTATTCATCTTACATTGGGTCCACGAAGGTTTATTTGATGCCATTGTCTGGAAAGATCACTCATAGCTGGCCAACAGCCGATACCCATAATAGAACCTCCCAGCCCCATTATTGTTATGAATTTCTGAACAGTATTATCATTTTTACACTATTTATCGTCAAATAATAAAACAATAGACTGATCCTCAAACTTAACCCTCTTGAGGAAACGAATATGAGTAGCAAAATTGCATTGATCACCGGCGGCAGCCGAGGCTTAGGTAAAAGCGCCGCCCTTCATTTGGCGGCAAGCGGTATGGACATCATTTTGACTTACAAAAGTGCCAAAGACGAAGCGGACAAGGTTGTTAAAGACATCGAAGCGCATGGCCAAAAAGCCCTGGCATTGCAGTTGGATGTGGCAGACAGCAGCAGCTTCGCTGCCTTCAAACAAACCCTTCACAGCGAGATGGATCAACATTTCCAAAGCACGCAATTTCATGTACTGCTAAACAATGCCGGCATGGGGTATCACACTCCGTTTACTGAAGTGAAAGAAGCGGAATTCGACGCGTTGATGAACGTGCATGTGAAGGGCGTATTTTTTCTAACTCAGGCTCTGGAGCCTCAGATTGTCGATGGCGGCCTGATTCTCAATGTCTCGTCCGGTCTCGCACGTTTTACCGTACCAGGCTATTGCGCATATGCCACGATGAAAGGTGCCATTGAAGTATTCACCCGCTACCTGGCCAAAGAGTTGGGGCCACGCGGTATTCGGGTCAATACCATAGCCCCCGGAGCAACGGAAACAGACTTTGGTGGAGGCGTTGTGAGAGACAATAAAGAGCTCAATGCCATGCTCGCGACGCAAACTGCGCTTGGCCGCGTAGGGCTCCCCGATGATATCGGCGGCGGTATCGCTGCATTAGCACAGGATAATGCGGCCTGGATCACCGGACAGAGAATTGAGCTGTCCGGAGGTCAATCCATCTAAGACTGATACGGTCCCAGGTTTTCACGCCGGGCTGACAGCGTAACAAACTGTCTGTCTGCCTGGCTGATCTTTTTCCTTCGCCCAAATCCCTCCAACAGGGCAAGCATTCCAGGTCTGGAGATCACTTCCATTCCGGTCGATCTCATCGGTCAGTCTGCATCAAGCTCTTCTCAGCAGTCTTTTCATTTCCCACCCGTTTTTATGTCGATTGAAACTTGAACAATTAGAAAGCCAGACATATAATAAGTATTACTTACTATATGGCAAGCTTATGAAATTGGAAGAAGACAACCTTGGCTTTTTATTAACGGACGTTACACGCTTATTGCGCCGCGTTGCAGAGAAACGCCTGCAGGGCAGCAGTTTAACGCTGTCCCAGGCTCGGGCCTTGAAGTACATCGCCATCAACGAAGGTGTTCGACAGGTCGAGTTGGCGGAGTTACTCGAAATACAACCGATGACGTTGGCCAGACAAATCGATTTACTGGCAGAAGCCGGCCTGGTGGAACGACGCCCCGACCCAAAGGACCGACGGGCACATCTTATTTACCTGACAGAGCAGGCCGACGCACAGCTTGAGGTTATCAAGCAAATGTCACGCGGAGTCCGGCAGGATGCACTTGCAGGTCTTACCGACGAACAAGCCGATATATTGCGTTTTGCGCTGTACCACATGCACCAGAATCTTGCCCGTCTAGCCTAAGCGCCGCGCGGGCTGAACAGCAGACACATTAACTTATACGTTACACATTTTGCGGAGTGAATTATGAGTAAAGTCACGGCTTTACGTGAAACCGAAGTGGAGCCAGCAGCCGAGCCGTCCCGTGCTTCGCGCAATATCCGCTTTTATCTACTGGTGGCCATTCCAGCCTTGGTTGTGGCAGGAGCCGTTTTGGTTTATTTATTGGGTGGCCGGAGTGTTACCACCGACAATGCCTATGTCAAAGCCGATAAAATTCCCATCAGTTCGCAGGTATCAGGCAACGTTACCGAAGTCCTGGTTAAAGAGAACGATCATGTGCAACAAGGTCAGATCCTGTATCGTATTGATGACCAGCCCATTCGCGTTAACCTTGCCAAGGCTCAAGCCAGACTCGCCCAGGTACGCACAGACTTATCCGCTTTAAAGGCGTCTTACTTTGAGAAGCAGGCAGAAATTGCGCTGGCACAAAAACGCTTCGCCTTCGCATTGAAAGATAAAAACCGTCTGGAAAATCTTAGTCACAGCAATTTAATTTCTGATTCGCAGTTTGACAGTGCCGACCAGAGCGCAGAGGTGGCACAACAACAAATTGAAGTGTTAAAGCAGGATCTAAAACGCATTGAAGCCACACTCGGTGGCAGCGTTGAGTCCGACGTGGAACAACACCCCAGTTATCTTTCAGCCCTGGCGGAATTACAACAGGTGCAACTGGATTTACACCGCAGCGAAGTCCGTGCATCTGCCAACGGCATTATCAACGCACCGCCCAAAGTCGGCCAGTATCTTCAGGCCGGACAAACGGCCATGGCATTGGTCACGAATCAGCAACTTTGGGTTGAAGCTAATTTTACCGAGACAGACCTGACTTACGTACACCCCGGACAAGACGTAACCATTCATATTGATACATACCCAGGTGAAATCTGGCATGGCAAAGTGGAAAGCCTGAGCCCGGCAACACTATCTGAGTTTTCCCTGTTACCGGCCCAAAATGCCACCGGCAACTGGGTCAAAATCGCACAGCGCGTTCCGGTGCGTATTGCACTGGCCGAAAGTCACGGCGGCCCAACCTTGCGCGCCGGTTTGAGCTCCGAAGTCAAAATCAATACACAACATCAGCGCAGCCTGTTCGGCATAACGCTGTAAGTGTGAATCCACGCAGCATGTATTCAATCTTATGAGCCATTCAGCTTCGATTTCCGCCAGTACCTCCAGTTCAGATAGCGGTATGCGCCGAGGGCTCATAACGGTTTCCGTAATGCTGGCGACTATCATGCAAGCACTGGATACCACAATCGCCAATGTGGCTTTACCGCACATGCAAGGCTCCATGAGTGCCACGCAAGATCAGATCTCCTGGGTACTGACGTCCTACATCGTCGCTGCCGCGATTTTTATGCCGCTGACCGGCTTTCTCACTGAACGCTTTGGCCGCAAACGCATATTTACCTGGTCAGTAATTGGATTCACCATTACCTCGATGCTGTGCGGTGCCGCGCAGAACCTTGATCAAATTGTCATTTTTCGCCTGTTGCAAGGAATATTTGGGGCCAGCCTGGTGCCTCTCTCTCAAGCGGTGTTACTCGATACCTATCCACGGGAAAAGCACGGCTCAGCCATGGCCATCTGGGGGATCGGGGTGATGGTCGGCCCCATTCTCGGGCCATCTTTAGGCGGCTGGTTAACCGAAATGTATAACTGGCGCTGGGTCTTTTATATCAACTTACCCTTCGGTCTGCTGGCGTGGTTTGGTATTTCCAGTTTCGTACAGGAAACTCCGGCATCCAACGCACGACGGTTTGACTGGACAGGCTTCGCGCTCCTGAGTCTGGCACTCGGCGCACTGCAAATGATGTTGGATCGAGGTGAAATTTCTGACTGGTTTGCCAGCCGTGAAATTGTCGTGGAAGCGCTGCTTGCCGCGATAGCGCTGTACATGTTTATTGCACACATCCTCACTTCCAAGCATCCGTTTATCGAACCGTCCATATTTAAAGATCGTAATTTCAGCAGCGGATTAGTCATTATATTTTTGGTGGGGGTTATCCTGCTGGCTACAATGGCACTACTTCCTCCGTTTATGCAAAACTTAATGGGTTACCCGGTTTTGGATGTTGGCTTGATGTTGGCGCCTCGCGGTGTTGGGTCCATGTGTGCCATGATATTAGTCGGCCGTCTCGCAGGGAAAATTGATCCACGATTCAAGATACTATTCGGGTTATTACTCACCAGTTTTTCATTGTGGGAAATGACGCTCTACACGGCGAATACCAATGCTTCAGAGATAATTCGTACCGGCATAATTCAGGGCTTTGGACTGGGCTTTATTTTTGTGCCGCTGTCCACCGTTACATTTTCTACACTCGCACCGCGGTTTCGCAACGATGGCACAGCGCTGTTTAGTTTAATGCGCAACATTGGCAGCAGTATCGGCATATCCATTGTCATCACGTATCTTGCTCAACGCACACAAGCAAACCACGCGGCATTTGCGGATTTTATTCACCCATTCAACCTTAGTTTGCAACAGGGCATTCAAAATGGCACCCTCAGCATTCAATCGAGTACTGGTTTAGCCGCAATTAATTCCCAGATAAACGCTCAAGCCGCTACACTCGCTTATTTACAAGATTTTCGTCTGATGATGTGGATAACTCTGGCGGCTATCCCGATGTTACTCTTAATGCGCAATCCTCTTCGTGCAACACCGATCTCACCTAGCGAACCTAAACAAAATCCTGTTTCTGCCGAAAATTAATGCCAATTTAAACTAACAGTGAGTAAAAACCCCTAGGAAATTATCGGGTTCAACGGCGGATTTAAACTAAACTTTTTTAATAGTTACTTATCCAATCCACCACATTTTTCGTTTGCTTGAAACACAGAAGACAGTTCGCGCTGACATCACTTTCCAAGCACCAAATGTAGGAGGCGAGAAAACAGGTTTTTCAATGAAAAAATTTCCAATATCAAGATTGTCATCTTTTTTTCAGCACACCCTCAAAGATTCATTTGTTGTGATAGGACGGGGATTGCACAGCGGACAGCGTGTGTCTATGTCGGTAATGCCAGGTGAGACAGACACCGGGTATTGTTTCGTGCGTAAAGATGTCAAACACAAAAACAATGAGGTCTACGCATTGTGGCACAATGTGTGCGATACATTTCCGTCAACCACCATCAGTAACTCCAGTGGTATCCGTGTGAGCACCGTAGAGCACATTGTCGCGGCGTTGCATGCGTGCGGAGTGGACAATGCAAGAATCGTATTAAATGGGCCTGAAGTGCCCATTGTCGATGGCAGCGCACTACCATTTGTGCAACTGATTCAGGCCACCGGCTTAAACAAACAGGATGAAGACCGTTTTGTTTACGTGCTGAAAAAGCCAGTAGAAATTCGCGAAGACCACCGTTTTATTGTATTGCAGCCGGCGGACTCTTCTGATTACAGCGTCAGCATGGATTACTCGAATCAAAGTGTGGCACAGCAAAGTTATTCACTTAGTCTCAGCGAACATAATTTCCATAGAGAAATTGCTGCGGCCAGAAGCCTCGGTCTCGATGAAGACATCGCTTTGTTCAATGATATTAACACCGTGCACGGCGGCAGTCTGAGTCATACTATTTTTGCACAACAGGATAATTTTCTGTGTGAAGAAGGGCTGCGCTTTAGCAATGAATACGTGCGACATAAACTGCTCACGTGTATCGGAGATCTGGCTCTGGCGGGTGACCCCATCCTGGCTAGAGTGGATGCTCATTGCAGCTGCCACAGGCTTAACAATGCCGCACTGTTAAAAATGATGCACAGTGGTGATAATTACGAACTTATGCCGTTGCGAATGTGGCATCAACGACGTGAAGATTTTCGCCCGGTCACCAGCAAAAAAGCTCCCGTGCGCCTGTACGGTTTCGACCAGGAAACAGCGCGGGGATAATTTTTCCATCTGCCGTGTCCAAGCAGATACCTATGAAAATGTTTTTCCGATTTATCCTCGTGTGCAGTTATTTAAGTGCAGTTTCTGCCATGGCAGATATCTTAAATAATCACGAGGCTCCTAACTACCAAAGTGGTGAGCGCTGTCTATCCGCGCTCACTCATGCTCAACATTCCCAACAAACATCTTACGCATTCGAAACGTCTATTACGCCAGATAGGTCTTTGAACATCCTCAGCTGGAATATTGAAAAGGGAATTAACGCGGGATGGCAAAACGATTTAAATCAATTTACAAAATCCGCTGATTTTATTTTACTGCAGGAAGCGGTGCTGGGCGAAAAGATGCTGTCTCCCAATGATGCCGACTTGTACTGGAGTTTTTCCAAAGGTTATACCACGCAGCATTATATTAGCGGTGTACTCATTGCCAGCCCACACACGCCTGAATTTACCTGCACCTTAGAAATTACAGAGCCCTGGTTACGCAGCCCTAAAAGTTCGCTCCTTGCTTACTTTCAGTTTGATCAGACCACACCCACGATAGTGGTTAATTTACACGCGGTGAATTTCACTCTCGGGGTAAAAGCGTTTGCGGAGCAACTGGGCACGCTGCAGAAAATCTTAACCAATTATCAGGGACAATTGATTGTCGCGGGTGATTTTAATACCTGGAACTCGGATCGTTTGCATTTACTGCAACAATTTACGGCGCATTTGCAACTGACCGAAGCACATTTTACCCCGGACAACCGCACACAAAAATTTGGCCAGGTACTGGACTATATTTTCATACGGAATTTTGAAGTAATCAGCAGCGCGGTGAAATCTGTATCAAGCTCGGATCATAATCCTTTACTCATAAGTGTTCGCCACAAAAATAGAGATCTTGATCCTGACATCGCGCTGGTGCATGAATCAAAAACTTCACTCTCGACACCACCAAGCGTAAACTGACGCCACCACCATAATTCTGCCAAAGAAGCAGTTAACAACCCAGCCATAATCAGGTAGAGTTAAGTTTCACTTGGTTTACACATACACGTTCATAAAAAAATCTTTACCTGTAAACACAGGTTTACATTGGTAAACACGCATTCACTCTATACAAGTTTATTATGCAAGAAGTTATTCATTTAAGTATTTATATCGCCCGCAGCGTTGAAGATGTTTATGCCTACGCATCAAACCCATTAAATCTCCCCGCCTGGGCAGCAGGACTTGCACGTTCAGAAGTGAAAGCCGACGGTGAGTATTGGATTGCAGAAGCGCCTTTTGGTCAGGCAAAAATTAAATTTGCACCCAAAAATACACTGGGCGTCATGGACCACGAGGTGCTATTGGAGAACGGCGTGTCGGTCTACAACCCGATGCGGGCTATGCCAAACGGAGTTGGCAGTGAGTTTACATTTTCCCTGTTCCGCCAAGATGGCATGAGTGACAGCGATTACGCCGCAGACAAACGTGCGGTAGAAAAAGATTTAGCTAAAATCAAAGCAATTTTAGAAAGCAAACACTAAAGTGCATTGAGCACCAGCGCCATTACAACAATTTGTGGCACGGTGATTAAAGGTAAAAACAAGGCGATTTTCCAGGAACGGGTAGTATCTTTCAGTACCATAATTTCTGTGTAGTCGGTAGAAACACCTGTCATCAAAAATGCAAAACCATTGCCGGGGGCATGCGCACGATTAAAAATATCTGCAGCAATGGGAGTTGAACCTTCAGAACACACCTCAATCACTGTAGCAGCAAAAATGGTGACCAATAAACCTATGAACGTTGGTCCGAAATAACTGGCGAAGTAATCCTCGGGAACAAAAGCACGAATTAAGGCAGCGAGAATTATGCCGATAAATAACCACTTGATCACCATTTTGGATTCTTTTAATCCCGTCACCACAAAGTCCCAAACATTACTGCGGCTAAACGACACCTGTTTCATTGCAGATGCCACTTCGCGTTTAAGATTAAAATGTTCCGGTAAATCTGTTTTATTAGGATTCGTTGGTAAAATGCCGCGATGAACACAGGCATCAAATACCCACCCGGTGATAATGGCAACAACCACGGACAATAGAATAAAACACAGCGTCCAGGAAAGACCGATCAGAGTAATTAAAATAATAGTGAGTGAAAGAGAGTTCCAGGGGCTGGCAATGAGAAATGCCATCACCTGCCCTGTCGTAGCACCGCGCTCATAGAGTTTGGCTCCGACCATTAAAATTCCGTGGCTACACAAGTCCAATAACAGTCCGGCAACGGTGGCTTTTACCAAGCCTTTCAAACCAGTGTTAGACCCTAGCACAGCCACGACGAATTCCCTGGGCACCTTACTTAAAAGCGCCACCATCACAATACCGATCACTAAGCCAATCGCCATGGTATTAAACAATTCAAACACTGAATGCGTCATCATGCCGGCTGAGGTTTGCATATCCGTAAAAAAGAAGTGGGCCGCATACAACACCACAACTAAAAAAAACGCCGTCCAGAAAACATAATCCGGTCGACCACTGGCATCGGTCTCACAACAGGAAGCGTGAAGAGAAGAATGAGTATTGAGCTCTGAAGAATGGCAACTATCGTCTTTAGTGACGACACTTGCCGCAGTTGCGGTATTACAGCTTTCTTGACCGTGAGTATGCACCTCATCAGAGGAAGCAGAATGTTTAGTATGGTGGCAACAATCGTTCACAGCACGCTCCTTACACGTTACTAACATGCACCTAAAGAGTCACACGATTCAGACAAGCTGACGGAATGCCGCTCGCATATTACAGCAGCATCACAATTAAGCATTAACACCCCATACTATGCTTCTACTCCCGCCTCATCAACCATCACAATCTCCGTCTCAGCGTTTGCGGCGTCAATCCATTGTTTGAGATGGGCATCTTCCAGCACATTGTCGTAATAGCGACGGGCGCTGTTTGATAACTCGACACCATAGGTAGCAAAACGCATGACCACAGGCGCAAACATACAATCCGCAATACTATATTGACCAAAAAGCCAGGGGCCATTGTATTGATTCACGCATTCTGACCATATGGCATCAATACGTGCAATGTCTTTGTTGCAGGCCTCACTCGCTTGCACGATACGTTTTGCGCGAATGTTCATCGGCATCTCCTGCCGCAAAGCACCGAAGCTGGAATGCATTTCATTCGCCACACCACGGGCGTGCGCGTTTTTACTTTTATCATTTGGCCAGGCTTGGTTTTCAAGATAGAACTCATTGACGTATTCACAAATGGCGAGTGAATCCCAAACGTGAATGTGATCATCAATCAAGACCGGGACTTTACATGAAGGCGAAAATTTACTTAGCTCGAGTGAGAGATCTTCAGCATTTAACGAAACATGATGTTCATGAAAAGGAATATTAAAATGTTTAAGCAGTAACCACGGACGCAAAGACCAGGTGGAATAATTTTTATTCCCCAGTACGAGTTCAAACATAAAAGAATTCTCCAGTAAAACGTTTATTCACTTACGGAAGCAATCTCCCAGCAATAGATTAGACGCTCACTATCATAAGCGCTCGACTTGGCAGGGAAATCACGGTAGGTAATAAATCTGGCACCCAGATTTTCGATGGTGCAGCGAGAGGCCGTATTGGCCGGATGACAGGTTATCACGATTCGACGAAACCCAAGAGCTCGAGCGTAGGGCACCAACAACTCACAAGCCTGGCGAGCCAAACCGTGGCCCCGATATTTTTCGACAACTTCAAACCCCAAATGTCCATAAAACTGTACAATCTCTTTATTTTTCGTCAGTCGCAGATTCACCGCACCAACTATCATTGTACCGACACAGATTTTAAAATGAATATAGGGTGTTGCCAGTTGGTCAGTCTCATCTATGAGCAATGATGCCACTTGCACCATGACATGGGCATTCGCAAAAAAGCGTGGATAATGTTGCAGTACACGTTGAGCTGAAGCTAAAGATTGCATCACGTAGAATCCTCACTCTGAACTGACACTACACTCGCCAGGCTGCAACACATTTGCCCGACAATCGAAGGTGACGGACATGAACCACTTGCATTTACTCAGCTATGACCAGTGGGATGCCATTGCCGATGCGTACATTCCCAGCTTATTACTATTCAGTGTAGCTACGCTCATTTCTCAACACAAGCGAGTAAAAAATCAAGACTGGCGAACAGGATTACAGCACGGGGGCATTCTGTTAGTTGGCGCGGCATTTGTTTATTGTTGTATGTGGCTGGATTCAGTGTTCGGTGTATGGCGGGCGATGGGCGGAGATTTCAGCACGCATACGGCACTGTCTCTATGGTGTATATTGTTTCTGGTCTGGCAGGTTCACAATGGCTGGAACAAAATACTATTACTGACAAGTTGGTTGCTTTATCTGGTCCTGATGTATTTACAACGCTACCACAGTATTTTCGATATGTTATCCACCAGTTTATGGATATTCAGCTGTACAGCGCCGCTGCTTTATATCTACTCCGGTCAGCGCCAGCACAAGAAAGCATTGCCTTGTTAGTTTACCCCGGGTTTTCTCCAATCCTCACCAGGGTTCTACAGTGTTCTGCCAACCTTAGTTTCGCGTCATGACACTCATTGTATGCGCAGATGATACGAGCATGGGGGAAAGGGATGAGATGTAGGGAGTAGGGAGCAGGCAGCAGGAAGCGTGATCCAACCACACACTCGCCACTGTGCTAACACACAAACAGCTCACACAAATAGCTCACAAATAACTAGTACGCCACCACCTGCAACGCACCCAGGTCAACGTGTTCATTTATCGCGGTCAAACTCAAGGTGTACTCTCCGGCAGCCATCTGGGCGAAATCTATATGTGTTTCATATCCGGGGTCCATGGAAATACGAATGGCGGTGTTGTTAAATCTTAACTCCACTTCCCGACTATTAATTTCTGACGAACTGACCAAAGCAATTCGCAAATTACTCCCATGATCAAGATGCATGGTCCAGTGTCGTGTTTCCTGTATTGCCAATTCACCAACCCCGGTGCTGATAGCACCCGGAACGGCATAAACAAAATGGTCACAACCCGGTGGTGCTGTAGTGCCATTGGCCCAGATTAATTCCGAAGTGATATTGCCGATCACCACATCGGATGTGTTTGCCTGCAAGGTCAGCGTGGAAGTTCCCGCCGGGACATTCGGGAAATCAACAATGCTCGTCAGACCCGCGGCAATCGAAATGTCCACTTCATATCCCGCAAGACTCACTCGGATTTCCTGACTGCCTGAAGTAGCAGCCGAGTGAATATAAAAACGATACAACCCACCTTCGTTAGCATAAATTCCCCATGACTTACTGTGTTGTATGGCCAAGGCACCACTGCTCTCAGGGATATCGCCGGGCAATAAATGACACGGCCCTGGTGCCGGTACGCTGGGTGCTGGTGAATGCGTAGGCGTCGGTACAGGCGTCACACTTGGTTCAGGCTGAACGGCCAACAGTTGCTCATACGCTGACAAGACATTTATTCGCGGCATGCTGACATTGGCAGCAAGGTCAAGAATAGGCGTTCCACTGGTTTTCAGTGCTTGCTCTATCGCATCTATGGACGCAGCTGGAACAGCAGACTTCAACATTGCCACAGCGCCGGTGACATGCGGCGCGGCCATTGATGTGCCCGACATCCAACCATAGAGGTTACCGGGTAGCGATGAATAAATGCTGCTTCCTGGAGCCAACATATCCACCAGCTCTGCGCTGTTGGAAAAACTGGAAATAATATTATCAAATTTTACTGTTGACCCAACAGTTAGTGCTGAAGAGATACAACCAGGTGCGTTGACCGCGCCATTGAAACCATCATTACCACTTGCAATAACTGTTGCAATACCTTTTTCGCGCAATTGATTGATGACCGCTGCCTGTGGGTAATCATCACAATAAACTGAATGCTGCCCACCGCCAAGACTCATATTAATAGCCGCGATATTGGGAGTAACAGCATCATTTAACAGCCACTCCAAGGCCGCGACTTGATCAGACATAAAAGCGCCCAGGCGAGAACTGGAAGGGAAATAAGTGAACACCTGTACCGCCACTATGTCAGCATTCGGCACGACACCGGAAAACGCGTGACCACTCCCCGCAGCAATTCCCGCCACGTGCGTACCATGACGGCAGTCACCAGAACTAAAACGATCCGTGCAATCATCTGCTGCACCAGGACCGAACTGTCTTGTATCACCATTAGGGCATAAGCTGAAAGATTGAACGCCATCACCCGACGAAAAGCAGGCTTGTTCAACAATACGGCCGTTAAAAAATTCATGCGTATTATCTACCCCGGTATCCAGAATAGCCACGGCATAATCCTGCCCGGCAAAACCCGCCACCTGCACAGCATCCGCAGAGATAAATGCAATGGACTGATCGAGATTAAGAAAGGACACTTCATCTTCCATAAGATAATGTATGTCACCGCTGGCCATCAGGCGATCCAATTGGGTTTCGGTCAACGATGCCGCCATAAAGCGCTGACGTTCAAAAATATGATGCAGCTCAACGCCGTGGTGGCGGACCAGTGATTTCAGTCTTTGCCAGTTTTCCCCGGATGGGTGATGAGATTTTATTCCCGCGTGTTTCATTTCGGCATATTCACTACCGAGTAATACTCGTACTGTCAACTCAGGTATATGATTGCTTTTGCCTGGTTCTGGATAAATCGCTAATCCATCTTTTTTTGACTGAATAAAATGCGCTTTCAGCTTTTTGTATTGTTCATTTAGTTTTCGTTCACTTCGGTATTGTTCATCTCGATAGTGTTCATTACTGAAAGCATCCTGCGAGTAGAGCGAGAACATCAAAAAGCACAGACTCCAGTAAAACAATCGAACAATAGCCCCTGTATATATTTCCTTACTTAACAATAACTCGTTCATGCTCATCCCCATCATAAAGTTTTTTTCATCACCATTTCCCACATGGGAAATTTGTTTACAGCAAAACTTTTTCCAGTATTTATTCCAAAACTCTTTTTACCGCACACTTTTTGCGGGCAATATCTGCCCGTTCGCTCAATTTTTTATGAACGAAAGCCGTCGGAATCGAAAAGTTACTTTTCGATTTATCATGAATAGTGGTTGTGAATTTTTATTGTTATTAGGAAGATAGAGTGGGTAAGAGAATCACTATAACCGTAACGTAGTACTCAGCCTTCGAAAGAACACCGTAGTGCCGGAGGTTCGAAACGGTTTGATACACAACTTAAATTGACGAATGTTTTGAACTTGTTTGTTGTTTTTTAATTCGTCACCAGGTTTTTAGTCGCTCGCTTGAATCATGCGACAAACTGTTGCAACATTTTTCGCTGCGGTGCATCATGAACTGCATGTTAATCGATAAAGTCGATGCCCGCAATAATTTTTGAGAGTGAAAGCAAACTTTAACAAGATCGCAAAAATAATTTCATCAAATTGTCAGACAACACCGCGATAAAATATGAAAGCGCTTTAATATCAGAGCCTGAAGAAATAGAAGCAGCAACAAAAACAAAAAGCAAAAAGCAAAAAAAACAGCACTTTAAAACAGCACCGGCAGGGCGGGTTTCGCTATGACCAAATAAAAAATCATCAGGATACTCAGCGGTACGATGACCATAGCACTGTAAGTTAACACGGTATGATATACATGAAGTGTTTTTTCATATTCAGGATGTTCTGCACTATTTTCTCCCACCTTGAATAACCGAGCGAGTTTGACATTGCCCCAATATATGTCAGCAAACTCCAACGGTAATAACAACACCACAATTATAAGCAGTTTCCACTGCAACCAGGCATGGCTATAAAATTGAAAAATAATCGCCATCGCAGCGCCGCTGAGTAACAGAGCAACAAATGCTACGTGTTCCACCAATAAAATATTGACAAAGAGTCTATGGCTGATGATGCTGGGCCTTTCATTGTCGCCGTAAACATGGCGAACACCGCGTAACACCCACCACGCACCCAAACTTGGCCCAAGCCAAAAAATCAAAGCACCAATATGCAACATCTTCAATCCGTAAAATATCGTCGCGTCATTCATACTGGCGTAAATTCCTGAGAATTTTTAAACAGCGTGACAGATAGCAATAAAATCCAAAGGGTACTCCAGACCATGGCAAGCGCAGTGAACCATTCAGCAGCATGATACATACCAAGTGCGGTTGACACCGAAAGCGCCAGACCTAAAGGCCAGGCAGGTATCCCCAACATGATAATCCAACGTGGAATTTTTAAATTTTGAAACAACAAAAGGTTGAGGATTAAGCCTCCAACATTGTAAAACCCATTGCCGACGGTGCCAGTTAAATTCATTGCGATGACTTCCAATGTTTGCAACATGGCAAGTTGCGATACGGAATCGGCCTGAGCGAGCGGCAGAATAAAGGCGTAAATACACTCACCGGAAATATCCGGCGCAATACCTAAAGCCATCACCAGCAAGCCAAAGGTTCGTAGATAACCCTGCGAGATAAATTGCGCCAGCATACAGGCAAACATCAACAGTCCCAAGGCAGCAAACATCCAGTTGAGCCAAAGCAAACGCCAGGCGACGAGGTGCTGCTGCATGTAAGTTAATCGTTCGACAAAGTCAGGCGTATCAACCATCAAACCGCCACGCGCAAACAGGTGCATATTAAAACAGGCAAGCGTTATCACCAGGAAAATCATAACACCTAAAGGAAACATCAGTTTTTCATTACTTGTGGGAGAAGTCATCGATTTACTCGTAGATTGGTTGAACTGTATCGAAAATGCCTGTGTTCGGATATCCGGGCTACTGGATATCCGGTGAATTCTCGCTTCATTGTAACCAACAATCCATAACAGACAAAAACTGCGTATTTCTTTGATACACGCTGAATTTAACACTATTCTTAGCACTATAATAAATAGAGGCTTTTATCATTGTCGCCCCTGGAACATTAGTGTCATTTTACTGAGCGCGAGACTGATAATGGCGTTGAACCTGGTTGCAGAACTCACTCTTTTAACAAGTTCATTATTAACTATATCAAATCAAAAAACTTACGACAGTACGTAATATGATTTTACACGGCGATATCACCATCAACGGCAAGGAATACAAAAAGGGCAGTCATATTTCGCCTTGGAATGTTTTCCCTTTCTTTCTGATACACATTCTTATCTTTGGTGCATCCGGTTTCGCTATGGCCTACTTCAGCGATACTCCGATAGGCTTTTTATACATGCACGGTGGAATTGCAATTCTAGTGTACTTAGTGTTTTACCGGGTTATATTTGGTATAGACGAAGTAAGGTGGATGTTGATCAATGCAGGCTTGGGAATTTTTGGTTTATACAGCGAAATAAGCATGCTGCTTTCCCTGGCAGGAAAGACCATCCATAACTTTCCTCTCCAGGTACATGTTATACCATTTATGTACTACATACTTTACACGTTCTTGATCAGACAAGTCATCATCGAACTTACAGACAGCAGAGAGAATGAAACAAAGTTAAAAATGGTGGGACGTATCTATATGCTGGGCTCTGTATTAATCTATGGCCTGCTTTTTTTAATGAATAGATAAAGGCCGTTGCTCAATGCCGATGAAATTGCTTTATCTTGAGAATCACCCACATTTTCTACGCGCAGTGACTCAGGAATTTTTATACGAATATGAAGTGGTCGCAGTTTCCTCCATACGTCAGGCCAAAGAAGCGATAACTGACGAACAATTCGATCTTATCCTGGTAGACTTCGATTTAGACGGGGAAAAAGGAGATGAATTTGTGAAGTTTTTGCGAGCTCAACACTATGAATGTCCGATTATCGCAGTGTCTTCTCATGAAAAAGGCAATGAGGCTTTAATGCAAGCTGGTGCAAATGCGCAATGCTCAAAAATGACATTCAGTAAAGTTCAACAAGTCATTCAATCTCTACTGAATCCCATACCACAATAACGTATTATTTTGCTATCTTCATTCGTTGCGAGTGTTTTCAATTTCGTATTAAATTTTTACTACTTTACTAACCCCTTGTATCTGGAAGTGCCATGTTCGAAATAACCTTGTTGGGTATACATAGTTTTGAGGCGTTTTTGATCGCCAGCATTTTGTTAAACCTCCTTCCGGGACCGGACACCTTTTATATTCTCGGTCGCAGTATGGCACAGGGCAGAAGTGTGGGACTTGCTTCCGCACTTGGCATCTCCACTGGTGCCATTGGCCATACCCTGGCTGCCGCCATTGGTCTCTCTGCCATTATCATTGCTTCACCACTCGCATTCATGGTGTGCAAACTAGTGGGAGCAATGTATTTGATATTTCTTGGCATTAAAATGTTCCTACAAAGCAAACAGCCTCAAAATATGAGAAATGCCTATTCGAATTCACATTTTTTCCAAGCGTTCAAACAAGGATTCTTCACTAACATGTTAAACCCGAAGGTGGCTCTGTTTTTTCTCGCTTTCCTGCCCCAATTTATTACCAAAGATGCAGACAACCATTTCTTAGGTTTCCTTGCATTGGGCCTGACCTTTGTTGTCACCAGTACGCTATGGGGTGTCTTGCTTGCGTTTTCGTCTTCGGCCTTGAGCAATACCTTGAGAAGAAACCCTAAATACCTCGAGTATCTAAACAAAATAACCGGTACGCTACTGATTGGTTTAGGTATTCGTCTCGCATTCGACAAGCCTTAGCGCCATTTCCAGGCACTCTTGAATACCATCACGCAGCAATAGTTTGTAATATGAAAGCTGCAAGAGCTAATCCGGGGAAAAATTAGTGTACAGGTTGGCAATGGTCACCGTAGTAGAGGATTAAACGTTTCGCTACAGACTATCGTTACCATAGAAACAGTGTTAATGTTAATGCAAATGTATCATCACCAATGAGTCAATCTGCGAATTAAGTAATGCCCATAATCGATTTAGATTCCGTCCCAAAAGAAATCTGGTTTATTTTTATCGGATCTTTGCTATTTGGTCTGTTACTCCCAATGCTTGCAGCTCATGGTGTAATTAAAATTGTTACTTCACTAAAAAGCGAAAGCTTAAGCAAATATCATTGGGAAGAGCTAAATTTTTATAAAAGACTGATATTAGGTTGGTGTGTCGTTGTACCGGTGTATATCTACAGTTATTGCAGTCTCTAGCGACAGTGGTTCACACTTTCCAAAACTCCGATTCTCACCGGCGATTTGATGATTGAATAAATGAATAATTGAACGGAGAAGCAGAGTCACAGGGACAATTCCAATGGCAATTACAACAATACAATAAAGAATCCTTTAGCAAGAGTTTGCTCTATGAAAGGCATGTTCCGCCCCATTTGGCTGTTAAGAATAGGTGCAGGCATAGTAACGGCCTGTTGTTTAATTTTGTTTGTCCCCTGGCTTGCAGCTTGCGCATATTTAAAACCTCTCCCAGACTCGGTTCAAGCGCAGGTAGAAGATGCCAGCAGTTACGCTCTGGATGGAATTATTGTGTATGTTGATCAACAGGGAAAGCCGCCGGCATTTTATTCCGCCGGCTGGCAGGACAGGGATAAGCACATCCCTACAGATCCCCACACGCTGTTTAAAATTGCCAGTATAAGCAAACTGTATATCGCTGCCGCTACAGCTATGCTGGTAGCACAGGGCACGCTGGACCTCGATACATCCGTTGCAGATTATCTGCCCGAGCTGTCCGACAGATTGGAAAATGCGAAAGTCATTACTTTAAAAATGTTATTGCAACATCGCAGTGGCATACCAGACTGGGTGGATGACCCAGAATTTCCCTGGACTGAATCCTTTCCAGAAGTATCTCAATATCTCGCACTTGTTGTAGACGACCCCGCAGAATTTTCCCCGAACTCGCAATATGAATACAGTAATACAAACTATCTTCTGATAGGGGACATTCTCGATCGTGTTTTGGGCTATCCACATCAACGTTATATTCGAGCCAACATATTAGCACCGCTTGGCCTCACACAAACTTACGGGTTACTTGAGGAGGTTGATGCAAGCAAAGTGTCAAGTGGCTACTACATCGGTTATGACGGGGACGTGAAAATGCTGGATATCGTTGTACCCGGCGGCTCCATGATCGCGACCGCAGAAGACACAGGACGATTTCTTCGCGCACTCAACGATGGCTCTTTACTCAGTAAAGAAGAGCAGGCAATATATTCGTCGGTGTATGAATATGAACACACCGGTCTGTGGCCCGGTTACTCCAGCATTGCGCGTTATCATCGGGATCTGGACACCGTCGTCATTCAGTTTGTGAATACCAGTGGTGGTAATTCCTGGATGATTACTGAAATTATTTACAATAGAATCATCAAGATATTGCGCCGGCAACACATTTAATATTTTCCCGAAGATTACCTAACGATTAAAGACACACCTTATGCTTGATCTTCCTGCAGTTTTCACAGTGTTATTAATTTATATTACCGGCGTTATGATCCCCGGTCCCAATTTTGTTGCCGTCACTCATACCGCCATCTCATCAACACGGAAAAATGCTCTGGCGTTGGAGTTTGGTATTGTATTGGTCAATATTGCCTGGGCAACCAGCGCTATTTTGGGCTTGGGTTTATTGTTCCGATTGTTTCCCTGGTTTGCATTAAGCATCAAAATAGCCGGCGTGATGTATTTGTTCTGGTTTGGCTGGGATTTAATACGCAAAGCAAAAGTGACCCCTTCTCACTCGACATCAATGACAACTGTCAGCATGAAGGCTTCTTTTTTAAAGGGGCTCGCCGTCAATATTGCCAACCCTAAATCTGTTATATTTTTCGGGGCTGTTTTTTCTGCTGCGGCTCCCGACAATATCTCGATACTTACCTTAACTGCCATGCTGGCAGTAGTGGGTATTGTTGCAACACTCTGGTATGGTTTTATTGCACTGTTCTTATCATCACCGCCGGTTGCCAATAGCTTTTTAAACATCAAATCGCTGTTCGACAGATGTTGTGGTTCTGCGATGATTTTACTGGGACTTAAGCAAGCATACGAAATAGTACGCAGGTAAAAATTTCGCCGTTAAGCCAATACTGACCACTCTCAGTCTTAATATTATATCGCTGAGACGAAGCGCTAAAAAAGTACACTCCTTTTTCCTGTCTTCGCATTTACCAAAGAGCACCTATGAAACCCACGCTATATCTTATTCCTGGCACGATGTGCAATGACAAGCTGTGGCAATATTTACATGAACCCCTTCATGAATTTAATCTCGTACATTTACCCATACCGGAAGAACCATCGATTGATGCCATAGCGGATACGCTCATTCAAGACATGGTTGAGGAAGAATTTTATTTACTGGGTTTTTCTTTCGGGGGCTTTCTTGCCAGCTACATCGCCACGAAGATACCGCAAAGAATCCGGCACTTGCTTATCATTTCAAACAGCGCCTGCGCATTGAGCCAACAGGAAATGGAAGAACGTCAAAAAAATCTAGCGTTGGTAAAGCAGTATGGTTATCGGGGAATAAGCCGAAAGAAAGTACTCGCGATGCTGGATGGCGCTTCGCCAAAGCCGTCTATCGTCAATACCATCGTACAAATGGATGCAGATCTAGGCGTAAACACCTTATTACACCACTTATCGGTCGGTACACAAAGAACGGACCTAGCTGAAGAACTTTTCCAACCTTCACTGGCCATGACCTTTGTATTCAGCGCGGACGACAAGCTCGTGAATAAAACGTGGATCGATGCATTTGTCGTACAGAGCCAGCGCCAAGGCCACCAAAGTCAAAAGATTGAAGTCCCCGGCTGCGGGCATATGCTCCCTTTGGAACAACCTATGGTAATCGCCGAGCTAATCCAGCAACTGCTGGTAGATCACTAAGGAGCCCACCAGGGAGATAATTAAATGTTAGGCCGCATTAAGTGGAGTCACGTAATACTCTACAGAAAACTAATGCCCGGTAACGCTATTCGCAATGTTTTGCAGGTGTGCGGCTTGCGCGGCACTCAAGCCTAACAATGGTGTCATTCCCGATGCGGATTGATCAAAAATCACGGAATAAAATACCAAAGCATTAAGATATTTTCCCAAGTTGCCGGCGTGGTGGCTGTCCGGATCATGCAGCCGACCATCCACTTCTCCATTTTGTAAATCCAACTCCCAGGCATCTCCCACCGGGACAACTTTTATCGGTGGACTGTTGGGAAATTGTGTGTGCTCAGGAGCGTAACTTGTCGCAGCAAAATTGTAGTGATAACGAATTTCGGCTTGCATCTGGGCCGGATCGGCAAAACGATCTGGATATAGGTCTTTGTCGAAACGCCATGCCCAAGTCTCATAGAGATACACCTGCGTGTTGATATTCGCAGATTTAATTCGGTCATTAAACCAGGTCACATCCTGATAAAAGGTGTGAGGGTCACCGCTGTCGGTAGGGCGGGTACTCAAATCCTGCAATATCACGGCATCCCAGGATTCCAGCACACGCTGTGGAGCACCATCTGCGGCATTATCTTCACGATGCGTTGTGAGTGACTGCCCCAAGATGGTACGCCGTTGAATATCCACGTCGGTAAAGCCGGCAAAATGCGCCATCTGCTCCACCAGTTCCGGAATGGGGCCGTATTCGGTAAAGCTGTTGCCAATAAATAGTATTCTGCTCGGGTAATCATCGCGAATCACACAGCCGCGTCCATCGACACTTGAGTTTGGAGGCGTTGCCGGACACTGGTCAATTTCATCTGCAATGCCATCACCGTCGCTGTCGACAACCGAGCTTTCCTGAGCGGCATAAATTTCCATTTCCCAGATGGAGTATCCCCATTGATTTCCTTCACTTCGAGCTTCCGCCTGTAATCGTACATAACGATGTTGTCCATGAAGCGTCAGGTTGTCAGTGCGATTACCAAAGCTGCCACCACTAAAGCTGGCCAGCGACAACCATTGATCTTTATTCTGCGAGCCCAGAACCTGATAACGCGCCGCATTGGCCGCTTCCCAGTGAATATCCATTTGACGAAGGGTGTACACTTTTCCCAAATCAACCGTCAGGCTCCCCGTCTCCACGCCGTGCTGTGATTCCCAGCGGGTATCCTGCCTTCCATCAAAAGCATTTTCTACAGCTTGAATAGATGCGCTGCTGTCGGCGGCGGCGTTTCGTGAAACTAACTGATCGGGCAGAGGCAAAATATCGTCACCGAAGACCCGCAACTCCCAGATGGAGTATCCCCACTGAGTGCTCCGCGCTGTCGCCAGGATGCGAATAAACTGAAACTGCCCGGTCAGATCTATTGTATCTGTGCGTGCGCCAGCAGAACCATCGGTTTTATTGGCCAGCGCAATCCAACTCTGATTATCATTGCTTGCTTGAACAGAAAAATCTCTGGCACTCGCCACTTCCCAATCTATTTCTATACGCTGTAGGGCATACTTTTTACCGAGGTCCAGGGCGAGCCATACTTCGTCAACACCATGTCGAGATTCCCAGCGTGTCCCGTGGTTGCCATCAAGGGCGTAGGCCGGCGATTGCAATTGTGAATTGGTAACTATCACTGCATTGTTCGCCAGTTCACGCACATCCGCACATGCGGATAACGAAAGCAGTAAAAGCAGTGATATCAGAGCGCTTATGTGCAACGTAGCTGGTTTACACATAGTCTTTACCTCTTGCTGTAGCATTTTTGTTATTGTTATTGTTTTTGAGACGGTGTCTTACGAGTATAACCGTCTTGAAGTGAATTTCATCCAGACGGTTAAAGCGATAGGAAAAATGGCGTCAAGCCAATACAACAGACGCTAACTGCGTATCCAGTTATGGATGCTTTTCCTTTACATTGTGTAACTCGACATACATGCTGGTGAAATGCGGCTCTCGAGTGGTCATGCATGTCTGACCAACAGCGGTCTTTTATTTTACCTTTAGTTGCTGTTTCAGCTGCGCTACTTTGTCGGCAGCCTCCTTGGTTTCAAAATGTCCCTCGGGCAACATGGTCTGTCGTGTATCATAGGCTATTTCATAGTTGAGCAACGCATCTGCGTACCGCTCTGTGTGCTCATAGACTAACCCTAAGGACATATATAAATTTGAAATGCTCACATCAGCAATATCAATAGCCTTAAACACTTCCAGACCTTTCAATAAATTCTTCTCCGCCAACGCATACTCTCCCAATCCGTCGTAAGAGCTTCCCTGGCCACCGTAAGCAAACGCCGTGATGGGATGTTCTTGCAAATTATTTTTATTGATCACCTCCAATGCCATCTGGGAAAATTCCAGTGCTTTTTCATAATCTTTATCCGTTTTATACCATTCCGACATGTTCAGGTAGTCAAATGCAAGATACGGGTTATCATCACCGAAATTCTTTTTATTAATGGATATGGATTTTTGATGATACTCCATGCTCAGAGCCATTTCGCGTTTTTCCAGATAGAGTGATCCCAAACCGCTGTAATTAATTGCAGTGTTTGGATGCTCTTCACTTAAACTTTTTAAATTGATCGCCAGCGATTTTTTTTCATATAAAATGGCTTTATCTATATCACCCGCTCTATAATATGCGCTGCTCAAATTACTATAAGTAATGGCGATATCAGGGTGATTGTCTCCCAGTATTTCCTGTTCGATCATTCGGGACTTATTTAAATATTCAATTTCTTTATCCAGTTGTCCCAGATTGCTGTAAACATTCCCCAGATTGCCATAAATCGCAGCAAGTGATTCATTTTTAGGACCTGACCCCGCGAGTGTAATGGCCAGGGCTTTTTCAAAATACGTTTTCGCTAAATCGAATCGCCCTATGCGGTATTGCACCGAACCCATGTAATGATAAACGGTGCCGATTTCATTACTTTCTTCACCCAATGCACTCGTCATTAAGCTCATTGCCTGATACAAATGTGTTTCAGCGCTTTGGTAATCGCCAGTTTCCATTAGACTCCAGGCAAGTTCAGAGTGTCCTTTGGCCACATCGATAGGATTGAATAATTTGCTCGACTGCCGGATTTCCAGGGCCTGCTCTAACAGAGGTAAAGCCACATCATAAAGACCAAGCTCCTGATATACATTGCCCATGGTCATCAGCAATTCACTTTTGGTCTGTGGCTGCTGATCGAGACTGCTCTGAATTTCCTGTACACCTTTATCCAGAATTTCCCGCGCGGTGATTGTATTTCCTCGCGCTTCTCCCGGTTCAGAATTTTTAAACAGATCAATTAAAAAGTCCTGTGTCTGTTTAAATTTATTTCGCTCCTGAATCGCCATATCCCGCTCTTGAATGACACGATTCTGTTGATAGCCAACACTCACAATAAGTGTGACCAGAGCAATACTGACCACCGCAATCATGGCGGCATTGCGACGAATAAATCGGTCTGCGCGGTACCATAAACTGTCTTTACGGGCACGAATAGGCAGGTTAGCTAAATACCGCTCAATATCATCCGTCAATGCCTGTACGGATGCGTAACGCCTTTCGGGTTCTGGTCGCAGCAGCTGCAACACAATTGTATCGAGATCACCTCTTAAAATATTGCTATGACTTTTGGCGGATACTTTACTGAGTTTGCTTTCAAGTACGGCCTTGCTTGGAGAGGGAATACTGGTTTTGGTGGTTTCCGACTGGTACCCCAAAGGAGAGGGAAATACATATCGATTAGGACGAACTTCCGTTAACAGTTCATACAACACTACGCCAAGTGAAAATACATCACTCGCCGTGGTCAGGACTTCGCCTCGCAGTTGTTCCGGGCTGGCATAGTGAGGGGTCATGGCCAGTTCCGTCACTGTGACATCTTCTTCTTTTTCCTGATCCAACAGCTTGGCAATACCGAAGTCTAACAATTTCGGTTCACCATTTTTGTCGACTAGGATATTGGCGGGTTTCAAATCACGATGAATGACCAGATTACTGTGAGCAAAGGTCACCGCTGAGCAAATTTTAAGAAACAGGGCCAGTCGGGCTTTTATAGGTAATTTGTGCTGCTTGCAATACGTGTCCAGTCGCTCGCCTTCAACATGCTCCATGACAAAATAGGGCAAGCCATTTTCTGTGCTGCCACCGTCCAACAACTGCGCAATATTTGGATGCTTTAAATTGGCGAGAATTTTTCTTTCACGATAAAAACGCGCGATCAGGGTTTTGTTATGACCAAAACTTTGGATCACTTTGATAGCTACATTGTTCTCGTAAACGCCATCGGTGCGCTGCGCCAAATAGACTTCAGCCATGCCACCTCGGCCGAGTTTTTCTGTTAACCGATAAACATCAATCGTCTGTCCGAGCAGGGAAAACCCTTCGTCGTTTTCATTGCCGTATAAATTTTTTAAAAACTTTGTTCCACTCTCTTCATTTTCTAATAAGAGGTTTACCTGTGCGAGTACTTCAGCATTTTCACCACACTGAGTTTTGACAAACGCGTTGCGTTCTTCATGCGGCAGATCCAACGCCTGCTCAAATATCGCCTGTGTTTTTTTTGCCAGGCTGATTTCTTCTGCTTCCGACATTAACTTCTCTCTATGTTCGGGTCGATAACCAGGTAATCGCCCATTTCCATTTGCGATAGACCGTACGTTCGCCCACGCCTAATATTTCAGCCACTTCGGCGAAACTGAATTCCCAGAAAATCAGCAAATCCACTATTCGGGCTGTGACGGGATCAATTTTTTCGATTTGATCGATATAGCCATTCACCACTAACGTTTCCATCATTGGTGGGTCCACCGCGAGATTGTGCATTTGTACGGTATCCACTTTCTCACCAAAGTCGCGTTTTTTAGCGGAGTTTTTGCGGTAACGATCCAGCAGGATTTGACGCAGTTTTATGGCTGCCGTGGCGAAAAAGTGTGCGCTATCGTTATATTTAAACTCGTCACGTTGTTTAAAAAACAGGTACAGCTCATTTACCAGCTCTGTGGCTTGAAGCGTAGATGCATGACCGCTTTGCCCCAATGCTTTCTTCGCAGAGGTATGCAATCTTTCGTAGGCTAGCTCTATGAGTCTGTCTATCGCCTCTTCATTGGCATTGTCGACAGCTTTTACGATCTGAGTAATTGAGTCCATAGCGAGTGACGATCCACATATCAGTGTTATCGGATTGTTTCGTTTACCAACTTGCATCGCTATGGATAAGCGATAAAAAACCTAATCTGTGACGTGTATTCCATCATCCTTGTCTAAAATTTGCACTTCCTTTCGCATCTCCCTTAAAGCAAGAAAGCAACAAAAGCTTAGTAAGGACAAAAATTTAAAAAAATTTTAAATTTCTTGGCAGTCCAGAATCACCATTTTACGTTTAATAGAGTAAGGATGCACGACATAACCACGGACTAAGGTTATTTCAAGGACGGCATTGTTATTCAAGGAAGAAAATTTTGCACGGATGGCAAAATTTAACCAAGGAAGAAAAGGGAAGATCTGTTTGGATAAAGGACTGAGAGTGAAATAAAAGGGGGCCAAACGCGACAATGGAAGTTCCGAGTTACCAGGAGGGTAGAGGATAAGTATTGTTGCAGAGGAAGCACGGTCAATATGCGAATCGCCATGGATGACGTTTTGCGCAGAGGATGCACGTAAAGCAATGGAAAGCCCAAGGATGATACGTCACAGGACAATGAATTTTCGCCAGGGAAGCATGGTTTTGCAAGGGTTGCATAAAGTTTTAATGGATAGACTCCAGCCAAGGACGGCACTTATTTTACAATTCACTCGCTTCGAATTCTGACGATATTGATGTATGAGCATGCTTCACACCTCAATATCGTTTATTTTCTTCTCTTACCCACAACCACATACCGGATTTTTAGCCCCGAAGCTTAATGGCTAACGTTTGCCTCTGGCAAATCTCAACGCCTTCCTCCACTATTCACGCCACAGGATAGAGCGCTTTCAAACAATGGCTAATCCCGTCAAACAAGAACGTTTACGCAAATCCACCACAAAACAATAGGACGAAAAATGAAAGCATTGCCAGGCATTTTTTATATAGTACTGATTTTCGCAACGCAGTGGGTTCATGCCTCACCAGAGATTAAAGGCAACCCCGAAGATCTACGCGCGTATTTTCATCCAACGGATAAAACTATTTTTATCAAAGATGAAGCTGAAGAAACTGCGTATACAGATGTAGCCATTATCAATCTGATTGTAAAAACAGAGCACAAAGAACTGGCAAAAGCCATTCAAAGCAACGCTGTATTAAGACAGAAGATTGCTACTGAATTAACAACCAATGGCGTGTTGGAAAATCATATTAAAAACTCCAAATTTTCTTCGTCCCCTCAATACGGCTGGTTTGGCAGTAAGCCGACCAGTTATGAAGTATTAAACAGGGTCGCTGTCACCATCAGCAACGAAAAGCAGCTCGAACACATTGCCTCTATTGCCGACCGCCATGAGGAAATCTCACTTTCCGGTACGAGTTTTAAACATTCAAAGAAACTTGAATTCGAACAACAGGTTAAAAAGAATGCACTTGAAAAGGTGCTGAAGAAAAAAGCATTTTATGAGAAATCACTAGGCGTAAAACTTTCCCCCATTTCTTTCTCGGAATCTGACGTTGATTTTGCAGCAACTCAAGGCGCCAATCGCTTCGAAGAGGAAATTATCGTCACAGGAGTCCGCGAAAGTAAAGACAGTGCTTACTCCAAGCGTCGTGCATCATCTTCCAGTCAGGAGAGCAGCTTTGACGAGGTCAAATATCGAGCGGTCATTACCGTGGAGTTTAAAGTGAACTAACCGTGGTCTCCTCTTTGTGGTCACCTTTTCACTGACACAAGCCCCGTTTTGAACGCGGCACAAAACCAAAAATAAAACTCAATGTATCCAACGCAACGCGCCAAATATCGACTTGCGTAAACTGCTGTCACAGAAATCGATTATCCAGTTGATTCACGCGATAAAGAGCACAATCTCCGCGCCTTTATTTTACTTCTGCGATGGCTTTTTATTTTATTGTTGGTTTTATTGTTTTATTCTCGCAGCTGAATTGTATTCTGGATTTTTAAAGGATGCCTATGGAGTTGTTAGCAAAACGGTAGCAACTCCCTTCCAACCTTCCCAATTGAACAATTGGGGCGCGTAAAGCGAAATAGGCTCAATCAAAAGTCCTCGCCAATAGCCTTACAGTTCATGATACGTATAATTCATGTTACTTATAATAAAAACTCTTAAACAACGACTCTGAATTTTGTCTCTCAAATAGAGGCACTGCAAATAGAGGCTCTGAATAGTTAAGAATGTAACACTGCACAACGGCTGAGTGTGTAGCAAAACAAATAAAAACAATAACGAGTATTAGCATTTTAATTTAAGCGACCGCGAGCCCCATAACAAACAGATGGGGGAATCTAACTAAATCAATACGTACGCTTTCCATCATGTTCATAAGACCATGTTGAATTCGTAGGCTTTTTGCTGCCTGTTAATTATGAAAATCTGGGGGAGGATTTTTATGGGAAAAAAACATTTTTCACATCATATTTTTCAAAAAACGGCCTTGAGTCTGGCCATAGCTACCATCAGTGTTGGTTCATACGCACAAACTGAAAATAACACCGAAGAATTAATTGTCACGGGTATTCGCGGTAGTTTACAGCGATCACTGGATATTAAACGCGACGCCAGCGGTGTAGTGGATGCCATTTCTTCAGAAGATATCGGCAAATTCCCAGATACCAATCTCGCCGAGTCCTTACAACGTATTACCGGCGTTTCGATCGACCGCTCCGGTGGTGAAGGGCAATATATTACAGTGCGAGGTTTTGGACCTAACTTCAATACCGTGCTAATTAATGGTCGTCAAATCGCGTCCGAAAACCGTGATCGCGCATTTAGTTTCGACACCCTGGCTTCTGAAATGGTGAAATCCATTGAAGTGAAAAAGACCTCCAGTGCCGCCGTACAAAGCGGTGGCGTTGGTGCCACGGTCGACATTATTACAGCTCGACCATTTGATTTTGATGGCATTAAAACCAGTGGCAGCATTAAATCCGTATACGACGAAAACAGCGAAGAGAATACGCCGCAAGTCAGTGGCCTCGTCTCCTATTCCAACGGTTCATTTGGTGTGCTGGGTGCAATCTCCTATCAGGAGCGTGAGACTCGGTTAAATCAGGCACAGATCGACGGCTGGTTGGAAAATGTCGACATTCCAGACGCTGAACTAAATGGCGGCGCCGGTCTGGACGAAGGCTTAACTTTATTTTCTCCGCGAAACTATGACCACAAGGTCACCTTTGAAGAGCGTAAACGGACGAACGCCAATCTTGTTTTACAGTTTGCGCCAAGCGATGAGCTGACTTTGACCGGTGATGTACTCTATTCTGATTTCGATATCGAAACCAATGCGACATCTTACGGGCACTGGTTTACCGCCCCGAATATTGAAGATGCCACCACCGACGAAAACGGTACGGTCATCGATCTGTATCAGGAAGTGGGTCTGGCCACTGATATGCACGCCAAAAAATTTGACCGCCTGACAGAAACCTCCGCCATTGGTTTTAATGCTGATTGGCAAGCGAGCGATCAACTCAATCTGAAATTTGACGTGCACTTTTCTCAGGCCGAACGTGAGCCCAACAATGGTGGAGGCAACCAGCTGTCGCTTATCGGCTACGCGAACCGTGCACGCTTTATTGTCGACGGCGGCATACTGCCTTATGTCACCAATTTCGCTGAGGCAAATCCCGATATATACTCCGGTCAACAAGAGCTGGATGGTACAGCCTATTTAGATCCTCTCGATCCGAACTACGAAGCACCAGATGGTGTACAGGATCACTTGAGCAAAGAAAACAGCCGTGCTCACGTGATGCTGCGACGAGGCTGGGCGGTAGAAGATGATATTCAGCAGTTTAAATTTGACGGCACCTGGGAAGAGGGAAATGACGGCGGCTTGCAGCGTGCCCGCTTCGGTATGATGTACAGCATGGAAGAAAAATCACTGGATCGCTGGGATAACGAAACTGGCGTTCACTGTACTTATTGTGGTTACCCGGATTTACCAGAAATTCCCGAAAGCACGCAGTACATCTTTGATGCAGGCAGTGACTTCCTCGGGGATGTCAGCGGCAGTGGCCGTATGCCAACCCAGTGGCTGGCCCATGATGGCGAAGCCCACTTTGCCTGGCTGGAAAGCTATTACGCCGCAAACAATCCCGATACCATTAATTTTGATGCAATAAAACGTAACAATTCATTTACTGTGAATGAAGACACTCTGGCCGCTTATGTCGAGCTCGATTTTGAAGGTGAACTTGCGGGTGGTCTTCTGAGTGCAACTACAGGTGTTCGGATTGAATCCACTGACACCGATGTAGACGGCATTACGGAGCCGGTAACAGGGCTGGAAATTCTGGATGAAACGGAAATGTTGGCGCAGTACGGCGAAGCAGAGCCCATTACCGTGTCCAAAGGCTATGATGCGATTTTACCGAGTATGAGTGCGCGGTGGGATATTACGGATACATTGGTGGGTCGAATGGCGGCATCAAAAAGTATCACCCGGCCAATCTTGGAAGACATGTCACCGGTGACCGTTATCACCACCACCCGTCAGGGAGGGGACTTAACGTCTACCACCGGGAATCCCGAACTTGAGCCGTTTGTGTCAGACAATTTTGATCTGTCTCTGGAATGGTATTACGGCGACGCGAACTATCTTTCGGTAGGTTACTTCAAAAAAGACGTCGCTAACTTTATTGTCAACACGCAGTCCGAACGAAGATTCACTTTGGAAGACGGGTCAGAACTTATTGATCCGTCTACGGGCGAGGTGGCGGTATTTACCGAGACGGCGCCCATCAACGGTGAAGTGGCGAGTGTCGACGGGTTGGAAATTGCAATGCAGCACGCTTTTGGTGAAACGGGTTTTGGCGTCATTGCAAACTTTACTCTGGTCAATAGCGACGCGGAACTCGATCCTGCAGACGTAGACGAAACATTTGCGCTAACCGGGCTGAGTGACTCACGTAACCTGGTCGGATATTACGAACAGGGCCCATTCCAAATTCGACTTGCCTATAACTGGCGCGACGAGTTTGTGCAATCCTTAACACAGGTTCAAGGGGATGGCCCAACTATCGTGGAGGATTATACGCAATGGGATATGAGTGCCAGTTATGACATTCTGCAGGACGTGACAATCTTCTTCGAAGGGATTAACCTGACCGAAGAATTTGTGCATAAACGCGGTCGTTACAACAATCACTTGCTTCTGGTGGAAGACAGCGGGCGTCGCTTTATGTTTGGTGTACGCGCAAGTTTTTAACGTCTAAGTTGGATTTGCGCCCATTGATCCATCGACGCAGGGCTCTGTGAGCCCTATAAAAATCCAATAGTCATCGAGTAATGAAAAAGATCCGTTCTGTAGTAGTTGTGGGCGGTGGCACTGCCGGTTGGATAACCGCCGGCAGAATCGCCGCCTTGCAAAAAAAACGTCTGGGTAAAAGCCAGAATGCGACGGATAAAGCCGTCCAGGTCCTTCTGGTTGAATCCGCCAACAAACCTCCCATTGGGGTGGGTGAAGGCACCTGGCCGACCATGCGCAATACTTTGCGTCAACTGGATATTCGTGAAAGTGACTTTATCAAACACTGCGACGCAACCTTTAAACAGGGTGCGAAATTTTCTGGCTGGGTCACCGGCAAACAAGATGATTACTATTACCACCCTCTGGTTTTACCTCAGGATTTTTCCCAGGTTGATATAGCGCCCTATTGGCTGTGGCAGAAACAGCAGCAACAAACTGAATCTTTTTCCAAAGCGGTGTGTTTTCAAGAATATCTCTGCGAGCAGAATCAGGCGCCGAAAAATATTCGCACCCCGGAATACGCCGGCATCGCTAATTATGCTTATCATCTGAACTCAGAAAAATTCTCCCGTTTTTTGCAGCAACACTGCATGGAGCATCTCGACGTTAAGCACCTGGTAGGTGACGTTACGGGTGTTCAGTCACAGCCCAACGGTGACATTGAATCTTTAGTTATCTCCGGCCAGGAAGCACCTTTGGCGGGTGATTTATTTATCGATTGCACAGGCTTTTCTTCCATTTTACTGGGCAAGCACTTTAACGTTCCTTTAACCTCCTGCGAAGATGTTCTCTTTGCAGATACCGCATTAGCCACCCGTGTCAATTACGACTCCAGTGATGCGCCCATAGCAACACACACCAATGCAACCGCGCAGAATGCTGGCTGGATCTGGGACATAGGCTTACAAACGCGCAGGGGTATTGGCTATGTCTATTCCAGCAAACACAGCAGCGAAGAGGCTGCACTGGCTGAACTCCTGCGCTATACCGGCGGACAGGTAAATGAAGCCGATGTAAGAAAAATTCCCATCAACTCCGGTTATCGCCAGACCTTCTGGAAAAATAACTGTGTTGCCGTTGGTTTGTCCGCCGGCTTTATTGAGCCGCTGGAAGCCTCAGCGCTGGTACTGGTGGAATTGTCAGCCAGCATGATCGCCGAACAGTTTCCCGCCACTCGTGAACTGATGGACATTGTGGCCAAACGTTTTAACGACACCTTTTCTTACCGCTGGCAGCGCATCGTCGATTTTCTAAAACTGCACTACGTTCTAACTAAGCGACAGGACACCGCGTTCTGGAAAGATAATCAAGACATGACTAGCGTTCCGGAAAGTTTGCAGGAGCTGCTGCAATTGTGGCGCTATCATTCACCGCGTGATTATGATTTTACCAGCAACAACGAAGTGTTTCCCGCCGCCAGCTGGCAGTATGTTTTATTTGGCATGGGTTTCGAAGCTGACTACAGTCACACTTACAATCCAGACTCATATAGTAGTAACATGGCGAATCAGGCGATGATGAAAAATAAAGGCATGGTCGATCGCTGCGTTGCGCAGTTGCCTAAACACCGCGAACTGATCGATAAAATTCATCAGTACGGCCTTCAGTCCATCTAAATTTACCCCCTCAGAATTCCGAATTTATTATGCAAAAACTCGTTGCTTTACATGCACAAGAACACAAACACTTCAAAATAAAAACCGAAGCAGTGGAGAGTGTCGGTTCACACGAACGCATGATTCCCGTCGTGATGAGTGAGTTTATTAAGTTGTCGGTGCAGTATCCCATTGTCTTCACCAAAAATATTGAAACAGGACAATTCGTATTGGTCGCATTAATGGGCTTTGAAGAACGCGAGAATCTATTTTGGAAAAATGATGAGTGGGACGCGATTTATGTTCCGTTAAACGTTACCCGGCAACCATTTTTTATTGGCGCAGATGCGCAAACCAAACAACACCTAATTTGCATTGATATCGCCAGTCCTTGTATTTCCATGGAAGAAGGGGAAAGCATTTATCAGCAGGATGGCAGCGAATCTGAGTACATGAATACGATTCGCAATCGCCTAAGCGAGCTGTTTCGCGGCGAGCAGGAAGCCGCGGGATTTATTGATATCCTGGGAAAGCTGGATTTATTAGTGCCTCTTTCATTGGACATCAGCTTTGCCAATGAAAGCCATCATCAGGTACAGGGTGTCTATACGATCGATGAAGAAAAACTTCAGGCACTGGATAAAGCCACTATTGGCGAGCTTCACGCGGCACAGTATCTTCGCCCCATTTACACCATGATCAATTCGTTGAGCCATATTTATGGCCTCATTCAACGAAAAAATCAACGCCTGGAAAATGCATGAGGGATAGCCATGTTCGGCATAGTTCGAAAGAATGAAGAAAGCTCAAGAGAATGAATTCTTCTAGCTCTCAATCACCTGGCCCTGACAGCAGCTCGAATTGCCATACGAAAAATGCCCGAGCAGACATCTCGACGGCACATACACATCACCAGCAAATTCTGGAAGTATTCACAATCGGCCATTGCGCCACGCCGGTCATCCAAATAGATCACTTTCATCCGGAGCCCAATACATTAATTGATGCCGCCATGCGTGATCAGGCCTTTCAACACAACCCCAAGGACTTTTATCCTGGCGTGAGGAAACCATTCGCCGATGCAGCATATCAGCAATGGCTTATCTCCAGCATTCGCGACAGCGTTAATCAGCTGTTTCCCCAACTGCACGATGCAAAACCTATAGAACTGAATAGCGTCTTTTCCATTACCTCGACCCCGGTAAAAAAGTTGCGCCCCATACAAACCATCCCTCATATCGACACACATGACGCAGTGAGCTTTGCCTGTGTGCACTACCTTTGCCATCCACCATTTACCGGCACCTCCTTTTATCGGCATATCAGTACAAGCCTCGAAAGAATTAGCGATAAGGATCTTAAAACTTACTTTGCTACAGCAAAACAAGAACTCATGTCTCGTGAATTTACGCCGCAGTACTGCGACGACAGTTCAGAGTTCTTTCAACGTATTCACCGCTGTCCGCTGCAATTCAATCGCCTGATTTTTTATCCGGCAAACCTGTTGCACTCAGGCGATATTCAAGAAAAGCTTATGAACAATGGCAGTCCCGAGAACGATCGCCTCACACTGAATACCTTCGTAAAATTTGGCACTAACGAATAATGCTTGAACACAAACTCAATCAATTCCATGCGCATCGCATTATTATTTTTGATGGTGAGTGCAAGCTCTGCGAAAGCTCAGTAATATTTGTTATACGTCACGATAAAAATGCTAAATTTTCATTTGTGCAAGCACAGTCTCCGCTTGGGCAGGCGCTCCAATCTCACTATGCACTTCATGCACTTGACGAAAACACCATGATATTAATCCAACAGCAAAGGGCCTACACCCGTAGCAGTGCTGCAGTAAGAATTGCCCGGGAGCTGGATGGTATATGGAAATTACTGGCACTCAGCTGGTTCATCCCGCTGCCGTTAAGAAACTGGGCGTACCACTATATTGCAAAACACCGCTACCGGTGGTTTGGACGCCGTTCACAATGTTTAATACCTGATCAAACACTGGAAAGCCGCTTTCTTTCACTGAATCAGGAGAATTAATGCACTTTGTTTTTTGCGCGATTGCAGCTGTTATTTGACTAACATCCAGATCCCCATCGACACCATCATCAAATTTTCTGTGAGTGATACAAATCCCAAGGGCACATGACTGTTCCCACCAACACAAGCGCACTTTAACTCTCGCTTATCCAGATAGACGGCTTTAAACACCGAAGTAGCCCCAACCACACCAATCAGTAACGCGGGAGGCGATACAAGCCAAGCGGGCAGCATGGCAAGCATTCCCAGTCCGGCGAAAGCTTCAAGGTAAGCATATAAATACGCATAGCGGACATGACGCATGGCAATAAGATCATAAGTGACGAACTGAATTGAAAACGCTTCGAGATTGCGAAGTTTCTGGATGGCCAATCCACACATACTTAAAGCAACAAATATTTCCACCACGGCAATCAGACCAATATCCCCGCTGGGGCGAAAGGAAAATGCCAAAGCCATTAAAAAGCTCATGACAAAGATGGCGATAACAGGCACGAACGTGGTCTCTCGATCGTCCTGAGTGCTGATATTGAAGTAGCTTTTTAGTTCATCGTACCCACCAACACGCTGTCCTTCGATAAAAGTTTGTGGCGTCGTACTTACACCATGCTCCCGCTTGAAGACCTCCGTAGCATCGCGATTACTGAGGAGATGGTCTTCTACGCTGAAACCTTGGCGCTGCAGCAAATCTCGCGATTTAATGCCGTAGGGACAAATATGCTTATCCGTTACCATACGGTATAAAATTGCATGCTTTTGATTGGTCTGCATCATTTCAACTCCTTCAAGTTACCAGCACTTTAAAAACTTCAGCACAAACAATGCAAATGCTATTCCTGTATAGAAATTGTGTGTATGAACTGCGTGTATAAATAGTATCGTTACTTTTTATTGCGCTGCTAGAACACCGTGTTAGGCATGGTGTTAAACATGTGGTACTAGAACATGGCACTAGAACGTTGAGCGTTAAAAACTGGAATATTTTGCAAGGACATGTAATTCTTTCATACGATATCGCTTTGCGTCCGACAAAAACTTCGAGATTTTTCTTCTGGCAAGCAAGATGTTCTGCTATAAACACAAAGCCTAATCGACTCAAATGCCACAACCATGGAACCGACGAGATGACCTCGCTTAGATCAGAGCCGCCGAACACCTTCAATCCCTCGTATAAGGATTCCAAGCAGCACTTTCTTATTCTCGATGCGCTCCGTGGTATTGCAGCTATTATTGTAGTGATTTTTCATGTATTTGAAGCGCACGCGACAGGGCCCTATGATCTTTTCATCGCCCATGGCTATCTCGCAGTGGATTTCTTTTTTGTCCTGTCTGGCTTCGTCATTGGCTATGCCTACGACGAACGTTGGTCCCATATGTCTTACACGGATTTTTGCAAAAGACGCCTCATTAGACTTCATCCACTCATCATTGTCGGCTCGGTATTTGGTGCATTGCTCTATTACTTTCAAGCGGGTGATTTATTTCCGTTGATTGCAGACACACCCCTCATCGCACTGTTGGCCGTCATGTTGCTGGGAATGACCTTACTGCCACTGCCACCGTCCCTTGATATTCGTGGCTGGGTAGAAATGCACCCTTTGAACGGTCCGGCATGGACCTTGTTTTTTGAATACCTCGCTAACATTTTGTATGCTCTGCTTTTCAGAAGGTTTTCAAATGCAGCACTGGCACTACTGGTAAGTGTGTTTGCCGCCATCACTCTGCATCACGGGTTAACGAGCAGCAACGGCGACTTTGTTGGCGGGTGGTCCCTGCATCCGGAGCAACTTAAAATCGGCTTTATTCGACTTCTCTATCCCTTCTTTGCGGGTTTACTTCTCTCTCGCGTAATACGCTATATCCATATTCAACATGCATTCACACTTTGCAGCCTTGTGCTTATAGGTGTATTAGCCTGGCCACGCATTGGTGATGCTTCACAGGTGTGGTTGAACGGGGCATATGAAGCCTTTTGTATTATTGTAGTATTTCCTTTGATTGTGTTTGTTGGAGCCTGCGGTAAACTTTCGCAACCATGGGCCATTAAAGTGTGTACGTTTTTAGGCGGCATATCTTACCCGGTTTATATCGTGCACTATCCGCTTATCTACACTTACTTTCACTATGTACGCTCGCAACAACTCAGTTTGGATCAAGCGATGCCAATTGCCCTGGGTGTTATTTCAGTGAGTCTGGTACTCGCATATGCCAGCCTGAAATTATACGATGTCCCACTTCGACGCTATTTGGCAAAGCGGTTTTTATAGCGTGCAAAACACACCTGCAGTAACTGCACCTTAGTGTTTAAAGCGCAATACCTGCTGTTTCAACGGATAATCTTTGTTACACTTTATTCGCCCATACAGCATAAAATGTTACATAGTGATTGCATTGCGCTTTTTCATTCAGCTAATCTGTCCAATCACAAATTTTGTGTATTCAATTACACATAAATGCGTTAACAATAAATAATAAAGCTGTGGGCTTTACCGTAAAGTATAAACATAAAGTATCAACAGAAAACGCTGCCAAAGAATTTTCATCGAAGCTCTTATCCGGTAACAGAAGTTGCAGCAGACATCAATAACAAGGCCTTTTGTTAATACTGGAAAATTACTCCATGTTAACCCAAGCCGTTCTATCAACGTTTACACAGGAATAAGTCTCTTGAACATATTAAAAGTACTATTCATTTCGCTTTTTAGCTTCTTCGCCATACCGGCACTAAGCCAATCCGACATCGCTGGCCAGTGGGTTACAATCGATGACGATGGAGAAACCAAAAAATCCATTGTGGAACTGACGATTAGCAACGGCGAACTCAGTGGAAAAATCATCAAACTTCTCAACCCTGATCCCGACAAACCCAAAACCTGCGAAGAATGCAAAGGAGCAAATAAGGATAAGCCCATTGAAGGTCTTGTTTTCCTGCAGGGCATGACATTTGAAGATGGCGAATGGAGCGGCGGTAAAATTCTTGATCCGGCTTCCGGCAAAGAATATAAATGCAATATGAGCTTAATCGATGACGGTAAGCGCCTGAAAGTACGAGGTTTCATTGGCTTTTCACTGATTGGTCGCACTCAATATTGGCACAAACACCCAGCTGAATAATACCGGCTGGTAAATTCCGATACGAGAATGCCAATCAGTTTAACTTTATCCACAGGATGAGAAGGACGGTTTAAATGAAAATAATATTCGCCTGGCTTTTTCTGGGTCTAAGTTCGCTGCTATTCAATCAGCAGACTTATGCCAGTGACGAAAAGATTTTTCTTGCAAACCAATCTTTCGAGATCCGTAGTGCCATCATCAAAGCGCTGGAAATTCGTCAGTGGCAAGTGTATGTCAACACCGAAGCCGCCATTAAAGCGAAAGTTCACAGCAATGGCAGAAGGACAACTGCGGATATCACCATCTATCATCGTGATGGAAACATTTATTACACTGCGGTTGCCCGCAAGATGCAACGTATATCCATGGGCGTTGGCAAATTCAGACATGTTGAAGTTGACACTGAAGTACCAGAGTTCTGGATTAACAATCTACGTCAAGATGTATTAAATATTAAGGCGCTTTAGCGATAGTAAGCGCCTTAGTATTAACCTTCATTAATTCCCGTACCTTTATCCTTTATTTTCCTAATAAGGACCGCTGCCAGGTAAGGCCCACATTTACTTTGGTAATCTCTTCCTCACTCAAGGTTTTTTCCGAGACACCTTCCAATCTTACTCGCACATCAGGGTTTAATTGATAGGACCAGGAAACTACGGCTCGCGATGGTTCGAATCCATTGTTCACTAAATTTGCCCCTTCAGCGAAAACACTGGTCACTGCAGACAGCAGGTCATTCTGTAAGGCGATTTCCTCATATTGCATCGTTAAAAAATGTTGTGCGTAATTAAGGCCGAGCAAAACGCGGTAGCCTTCGTAACGATTTTCGTAAAAAGATCGCTGCGTACTGTTCGCAATATCGCCCTCGCTTTCCGCCACTATCCATTCGGATTCAAGATAAACTCTGCCACGTGTAAATCCGTAACTCAATTCAGCCATCACTCCTGAAGTATCGACATTACCGGTAAAGAAATATTCAGTAGACGGCGAGCTCACTACATTCCCTCCGTGACTGTGACTGCCAGTATAGCGAGTGTCGGTGCGATTGTTTGCCTGGCTTTGCATATGCCATCCACGCAGTTTTGCCATGGTATCCCGCCATGAAAAATCCAGTTGCAAAAATGCACTGGCACTTCCTTCTCCACTGGTCGCAGGCCAATTATCACCATCAAAGACTTCTGCCCCCAAATGAACAAATCCGATGGTCCGTGTAAGTCGCAGCCCCATATCATTAAAGTGCCGCCCAAAGTATATATCCCCTAGCAAGGAAGATTCACTTAGAGGGTGTTGCGAGGCATGCCAGTTGGCACTGGGACTGACTTCAGAATTGATTTTTCCGACTTCCAATGTGATCGATGCAAGATATTCGATATTGGGTACCGTCAACCAAAGGTTTTCCAGCTCTATCGAATCTGAATTGTGTGCACTGAGTTTGCCACTGATATAGTAGTGATGCGCTGTATTCAAGGTTCCTTCCAGTAAGGCCTCATCAAAATTAAATCCCTTTTCCGCTGGCACGGCCTCACCACCTAAGAGCGCTCCAGGAATTTGATAGCTTTGTCCCGGCTCGACCACGGCATCCGAACGATAAGTGAAGGAACTATAAGCGTGTAGTTCAGTACGAATATTCTGATTATGTTCCGTATGCGCGAAAGCATGTTGAGATCCCAATACAAGGCACGAAACGGCTAATCCGTTTTTAATTTTTTTCACGTGTGTTTTACTCTTCGAATGGATTGGAGAAGCGCGGGTCTGTAATAAAGTCGTAGTCCGTCAGTGATTCCAAAAATGCAATAACTGCATCTATTTCTTCTTCACTGGCATCAAAGCCCTGGATAAAGGAAGATTTTAAAGGGCTTAAACGTCCGTCACCGGCATTGTCACCACTTTCAATCAGACGCCCGCCTCGCGCATAGTGTTCTATTACTTCACGCAAGGTTTCAATACTGCCATCGTGCATATAGGGCGCTGTAATGGCTACGTTGCGTAAACTTTGTGGACGAAACAAGCCTTTATCTGAAGGATCGGAAGTTAGGTCAAAGATTCCCTGATCAATCGCAGGATAACTGCCATCACCATGGAGGTTGTATAAACCATTATTAAAAAAGGGAAACTGCAACGAACCGGAGTTTGAATTTATATCGCGATAGGACACACTGAAGTTAATACCGTTGTGACAATGAAAACATTCAAACTTCTCTCCATTGAACAAACTGAAGCCCCGTTTTTGCTGCTGAGTTAAGGCACTGTCATCGCCCAGGAGATAGCGATCGTAATCACTCCCGGCACTGATCATCGTGCGGCAAAAACTCGCCAGGGCAAATATAATTTTATTAATAGAAGCGCCGCTGTCACTCTCAGGAAACGCTTCCATAAACATCTGTACATATGCAGGATCTTCATCAAACCGGGCCAGTACGGTCTCTACTTCAGCATCCGTTACGCCTAACTCAACCGGGTTGTCCGCACGAATGGGAACTTGCAACTGATCTTCCAGTTCAAAAAATCCATCGTTCGCCCACGTAAATGTCGAATGGTAAACGGCATTCCCCAAGCCCTGACTATTGCGTGAAAGCACTTGGCCGGTGGAGCCGGTGGGTACAGGAATTCCATCCGTGAAAGCCAATATTTGCAGATGACAACTTTCACAGGATTGGGTTTGATTAGCGGACAGGCGTTTGTCATAAAACAAATGCCGTCCAAGCGTAATTTTTTCCTGTGTCAGCGGATTAAATTCCGGAATTGCAGGCAATGGCATATGTTCAGGTAACTGCAAGAGCTGTCTCAGTGACTGCTCATCCTGCGTTTGCGTGTAATGGGTTTTTGATTCATTACACGCAAGTAAAAACACGGTGGATAAAATGACAAAACAGTATCGCATGAGATTTTTATATCAAAGGATAATTTCGGGATATTCCGATTTCGTCCCCAGGCTACTCCATACCAAACACAGTATTGCCATTCGCATCTGCGACACCGCTTTCCATATCCACACCAAAGTTAACGAAAATACTGGCACAGTCCGTTTGCATTGGTGAGGAATGGCAGTTTACTCCAGGTGTTGTTTGTTCTGATTCCTGTTGCGGAATCGCAAATGCAAGGTCGTTCAATGCCGCGGCAAGGTCTACCGTGATGGTATTCATATCCGGATCAAAACCTTGCAACATCACACTTGGCGTATTAATAAAATCACATTCTTCTTTGTTTTCTAAAGCCAGCTGGCCGTCACCACCGCAGCCGCGACTTCCAATATGCAATGCGCCACCGCCATAAGTACCCATAGCGTCCATCACTTCAAAATTAAACACAAAATGGCGATACCCACTGGCCCATGACCAGTACATTTCGTTTAAGGGGGAGGGCGCGTCTTCAGCAGTATTTGTGGCAATCACGTCTTTCATTACCGCCTGAGACAGACCGACATCAAAGGCAATATCAGCAATGCGACTATCTTCAACATCGCCTGTTATCATCAAGTTGGTTCGCGCCGTACCTTCGCCTTCATTCGCATCGCAGCTTCCAGAATCATTACTGGTAAAGTCAATAAGCGCTACAAACCCCTGGTCACTGTTGTATTGAAATTCATTACTGTCGAACTCAACATCCAGTTCTGCACCAGCATCGTCATAAAGCCGAATATTGGATACATAAAATCGTAAGTCCCGCAGACCAACAGAATCCGTGCCATCCGGTCCGAGACCAGTAATCATATTGTCGCAGTTCGCATCCATTTGTCCTGCAATCGCTTTGAAATTCAGCGTCAGCTCTCGGGTTTCCGGCAGCGTTTCACCATTGCCATTACTGGACGAAGAATCGCCCCCACATGCCGTTAGAGCTAAAGAAGAAACCAGGACAGACGAGAGAAAAAGTTGACGATACACAAGAATACTCCGGCTTAATTGAAGAGGGAATCCGGATATTCTAAGAGATTTAATGCGCGCTGACACTGCGACCAATTGTCGCAGTGTCAGGCCAAACAGGGACTGTCACATACTCATAAAAATCTTACTGACAACTGCCCAGCAGTGTCCATGCATAGCTCCAAGCCCATCCAACACCAGGCTCATAAGGTCCACCAATGGTACACCATCCACCCACCTGACACTGATATCGATTGCCCTGATGTTGCACAAGGTTGCCATCTGCATAAGACGTATTGCTGCTATATGCAGGCACACCGCCACAACTATTACCACCAGATGAGCTGCTGGAAGACGAACTGCTTGATGACGAACTACTCGATGACGAGCTACTCGACGAAGAGCTGCTAGACGAAGAACTACTCGAAGACGACGTCGCATTACGACGCGAAATCACCAATGAGCTGATATCATCATTATAGCCATCATCCACCAGACAATTATCATCGTTATATTTATCCAAAGTCACGCCGGTGAAATCCCAATGTTGATACAAGGTAACTTCAAAACCATCGCTGACTCGCAATGAAGAAATATCATCATTTTGCATGCCCAACGCAGCCAGCTGGTTCATATCGTAACTGCCTTCGTTCAACCCCACTGCGTAACCTTCATAATTACAGTGCTGATACAACACAACCGCACCTTCACTTGAATAGTAACTTAAACTATTGCTGCTCTGAGCGTAGTTGTGAATCGCGTTACGCGTGTCGCCATTTCCGTTGAGCGGTGCATAAAGCGCTAAACTGGACTGCAGTAATTGTCCGTTTTGAAGAGCACCCAGTTCTCTCGCATTCATCGCAGATCGGTAAAACATTAAATTTCGCACATTCAAAGTCTGCGTACTTTGCAGCGTGAGCTTTTGTGTTTCAATACGTTCGCCAAGATCATTCCCTTGATGCTGACCGTCAATATATAAACGCGTTAGCCCATGTGCGAAATAATGACTCAGGCCTATGCTATGCCAGCTGTTATTGTTCACAACCGTATTACCGGTAATCACCGCATTATTCGCCGCAATATATTCCAAGCGACCAGCGTTATTAATTCGCAATCCCGCGGTTCCGTTTTGTGTCTGAATTTTCATGATCTCGCCCTGGCCATTCGTTTTAATGTCCAGTACCAGAGTCATCGGATGCACAAGTCCCTGCGGTGCAAACACAAGTGATTCACTCGACGATAAACTCACACCATTGCTCGCCATTCGGGTGGGTCGCGCTTTGTTTGATGCTAAGGCCGAAAATAAAGAGGGTGTTATCGCTGTATAAAACTCTTCGTAGCCCGAGTTATTCGGATGCCCACCATCGGCAAAATATCCTGCGGGGAAATGGCCTTGTAAAGTATCCAACGCGCCCAATAAATTAACCGACGGTGTATCCCATCCATGAATAAGTAAATCCATGTCGATAATATTATTGTATCGCGTATTGTCATAACCATTATTGGCATAGTTGTTCATAACCACGGGCACCATGCCTTGCTGACGCGCCTGCTGGATCAAGCTCCCCATGTTATTGCGAAAACTATCAAACGCGCCTGCATTTGACATAATGCCTTCATTGGCCAGGGACAATCCATAAACTACATATTTGGCACATTGTGGTAGTAAATCATTACTCCAGCGATTTAACACTTTGGACGTTGTATCTCCGGGCACGGAAATATTACTCACCCACCAACGCGTATTGTTACCATTGTTGTATTCGCGGTTAAGCATTTCTGCAAAACGAAATGCATAACCCGCTCTGTTTTGATCAAAACTGATATAGTGGTCAAATGGACCTCCCGGATTATCCGATGCCCAACCCCAGGCAACCGATGAGCCCATAAAAGCAATTTTGTGTTCATCTAGAGCCAGACAATTCGCATTTGCCCGTGGCTTTGCTTGCGGAAAATTCATTCCGTCCAGCACTTCAATTTTTAGAGCGTTCAGATACGCAAAGCTGGCCGCTGCTTTTTCAATACTGATATGGATTTCACCATTACTGGAAGGCTGATAAATTTCCGTGCTGCGCACTTCGTCATCATTGGCGTTGGCAATATTACGGCCGATATTGCTTCCAGAGCTTTGCAGCCAATAGGTATGGGAACGTGATCCTTGAATGGTATAACGTGAAGTACGGCGTTCACTTGCATCGCGACTGGCAAACAACGTAAATCGATAGCCTTTGCTGGGGTCCAGACCACGCAAGGCAAACTTGCCTTTATTTTCTGTAAAAAAGTAATCTTGCGTTGCTGTGTTGATTGCCATATCCCCTAACAAGGATGCCGATGGGTTTAACAACGCTCCATTTTGAATACCATTGGTTGACATGCCGTGCAGCATTTTTAAGTTCACTCCGTAGCTGCCATTGTTCTGATCAACCAGATTCACGGCTGCGGCATTTGCAGCAGCATTGTTGATATTGTTCCACCTGTGGCCATTTACATCCGTTTGTATTGTACTGTTCCCGTTAGTGCCATCATTTGGGCCGAAGTCCAGGAAATACACCTGGCGGATTGTTTGTGCATGAGCTAATGAACTGAGACAACTGATAGCAATAACACTTACGAGCGATTTAATAGTCTTGTTATACATGGACATGTCCGTGGCTTTATCGTATTTATAATGGGAATTACTTGCGCCGACAGCTAACTGGCGAAAAGGGCAGGGCAGAAATTTGCCCGCTTACGTTGGTACTACTTAATTTATCGTTTTTCTTATTCGAAGCTTTTTATAGCACGTGCTTTTGTTATCAGATGCTTTTGATATCGCGTACTTTCTAATTAAACAGGTGCGAAATTGCATACAAGGTAAACGTGATCATTCAAGTTCAATTGTCGCCTAAAAACGAGTACAGGCAAAAGACTTTTACCCGACTTTTGTATTAACTGCTTCTCACTTTTCCATGGAACTTACATAACTTACATGATCACACAGGAGGACGTCCCTGGTGCAAATGCGCAGGCTGGAGCTAGCAAAATTTTTCGGACGATGTGCCTGACGCCTCCCCAGCGGTCAGACTATGCGAATACTCCCATTTGAAGTAATAACACGCCTGTTGAGAAGGCGTGTTGATGTGTTAGCGCGTGCGATACGCCAATATTACAAGCCCTTCATAAAACTGCCACACAACCAGAATGAGCCAGACACAATATGCCCTGGCGCAGGTAGACTTTCACAGAGTGCGGGATCAACCACAATATCTAACTCACATCCCAGAGTTTTTATTTTTGCCCAGAAAAATTCCAGGCCCGTCATCGGATTGGTTTTACATTCAGAAGCTACGACTCGCCCGGTGAAAAATGCCATAGCACTTGGCTGGTTGTCTGACGCTCCTTCATCAACAAACAGACCACTGGGGATGAACGACTCCACCGCAAAGCTCGGTTCTTCGGTTTGGCTGTCATAAAAAGATTGCTCGTCCTCAAAAACAGACAGGTTATGGGCAAACGCACTTAAATTCATATGCGTGAGTTTGGGTAACTCTAATTCAGCGAAACACGCTCGATCCGGGATATCAAAAACAAAGGGAAAATCACCCGAATCGGGTTCCTCTCCTTGCGGGTTCAACCACGCGTGAAAGGTTCCATCAAACGGATAATCGTTTTCAATTTCTTTGGTGAGCGCTACAGCGATAGATGAAGTTGCTGTATAGGCAGGGGTAATACCTATAAACTCGTTTTTCTCATTAAAATGCAACCACATTTCAATGCCGTCCTGGCTCCACTTACGATAACGGCCATAAAAGCACGCCACATCGACAGCAGTTTCGAGCAGGCTTTGAGTTACACGAATTAAATCTTCCTCTGAGGCAATATTAAATCCAATACTGGAAAAATGACTCGGCATATTATTCCTATGATTTTTCGACTACGTAACCGAGTCGAAACTTTTACATAAACATTTTCGCTTAGCAACAGCGCAACCGTAAATAATTGGATTTTTTTGAATTGCTATTTTCTGAAACACAGATTTAAGAATCACATTATCACGACTTTTACTTGCTACAAACTTACCAACATATTCGATCAATTCGACCCTGCGTCGCATTACATGATTGACGGGGAATTCACAGAGAGCATCTTTGGCCTTATAGCGAAACTCTCTTTCAGAGAGGACTACAAAGTCATTGAAAGTTTTTCAACAACTTTTTCGATGACATATGGCGGTGGCTTTTAAAAGATATATTTTCCCGCCATATTGGCACGCCAAAATCCATATTGACACCAATAAATACTCTGCACGCAAAATCATTAAGCAAGCATAAATTTTGCTATGTAAATTACGCCCTTGGTCACATGCATTCAATGGCGATAGTTGGTCAGGCGCGAATGCTTCCGTTTATGGTTCTCTTGATGAAGCCGCTTTGTCACGTTTTTCACGTTGTATTGTTTTATCTGGTTCGTGGGTTATTTCCTGGGTATTCATGGGATGGGTTTTCACGGACTGGGTATTCACCGACTGGGTATTCATCGAAGAGATACACCGTCTTTTCTCTTTTTTATTTACCCATTACGCATAAAACCAGGCCTTTTAACCAACTCCTTAAACCCTTTGTTCAATTTCTTTTACAGGTGAGGCCATGCAACAGTTATTTATCAAATCACTAGTGTTTACGTCTTTACTAATCGCATGCATCGCAACTCCCAAGGTGTTTGCTGAAGATATTCAGGTGACCCGTTTTGACGACCATGACGATGGTCGCTGTGATAGCGATTGCTCTTTACGAGAAGCCATCTCCTACGCCAATCATCGGCCAGGGTTAGACAGGATACATCTAACGGCCGGCGTTTATACCATTGACATTCCGCCCGATCAAAATGGAGAGTACGATGATCCCTTTATGGAAGAGGACATGAATGTAAACGGAGACTTCGACATAACCGATCAAACGGTTATTCTTGGAGACAGTCAAGGTAAAACAAGCATTAGCAGTAATGTGCGGGATCGTGTGTTTGAAGTCATTTCAGGAACAACCGTATTTCATAGCCTGACCATTCAAAACGGAAAAGCATATAACTTCGGTGCAGGCGTTGAGAACCACGCAACCAGTATTTTCTATTACTGCACCCTCACCAATAATCGCGCTTCCAGTTCGTTTAGTGGAGGTAACGGAGCCGGCCTTGCAAATTTTGACACCGCTAAAATGTATTTCAGCACGATCACCAACAATTATGCTTTTGCTGGTGAAGGCACGCTGGGCAAAGGCGGTGGTATTTACAATGTCGGCGAACTTGTAATAAGAGATAGCACCGTCCAATTTAATCAAACCGGTGATGATGACGATGCCTCGACAGGCGGAGGGCTTTACAACGGAGGTTATGCTGACATTCGCCGATCACTGTTTCGCGGAAACATCGCCTATCGCGGCGGAAGCGCCATTATGGTAGATGAAAATGCCTATTTAAAACTGGTAAGCAGTACCGTTACGGAAAATTCCAGTTTGTGGTTACCTGGTGCGGCTTTGCGAAACAATAAGGGAACACTGTTGGCAACACATGTCACTATCGCGAACAATTTTGATTTTGGCATTTTTGCTAATGGCACCACTTACCTGAACAATAGCATACTCGTAAAAAACCAATACCAGGACTATGACGATAGCACCGTCAATTGCCAATTATTCTCAGGGCCGTTTTACAGTAATGGAAATTTAATGGGAGACAGTGAATTCAATTGTCCGGCGGAATTTCGCATCGCAGACAGTGATACTTTCAACCAACTGTTAGTACCACTTGCGGACAATGGCGGATGGACTCCAACATTTGCACTGCAAACCAACAGTCTTGCAATTGATAATGCCACGGCACCTTGTCCTGCCTTTGATCAACGCGCTTTGCCAACGGCAATAGATGGCAACAATGACGGCGTGATCGCCTGTGATATAGGGGCCTTTGAACTACAATAAAAATGTCACTGTTTACTTGTTATTTTCTGCATGAATCTTTTGAAACTTTCGAGACACCAACAGCATGAAAATAACACTCAGCCTGTCGAGAGTTTGGCCCAGAGGGAGCTTTCCTTCCAAACTCTCTTCTATATCGTGCGCCAGATGCGAACGGATGATTGCGTTGATTGCCTGATAGGGTGATGAAGCCGAAGACGATTGATTAATACTGGGGATGGCCTTGATAACGCTACGAATCACCTCATCGTAATTATCCTGTCCAAGTTTAGCTAAAATCTTTTGCGCATGACGCTCAAGATCTTTAATCTTCATTTCTTTTAGCGCCGCTACAACTTCAGGCTCAGCAGCACTTAATACATCTTTTGTTTTCATTTTCGGGTTCTTTTCTTTCGTGCGTTCACGCGTTCGTTTTTTAGATTATTCTAACGTTGGTTTCTTACGTTAGATTTTTTCAATCGTTTCTAACTCAATCGTCTCTAACAATCGCTTCTAACAATCGCTTCTTAGGTTATTTTTCAAGTGCTTCCATTATTTCTTTGAGTTACTTTCTATGTTCTGATAGTAAATCATATTATGGCCATTCAACATCATGGAATTCCACTTCTTTCCTTTGGCTTTTTATCAGGAAAGCGTGCAGAATGGCGTTCGCGGTGTTTTTCCTAACCTTACACTACTAACACAAGCCACAGCACACATTCCAACTGCTTCAGGAACATCCTATGTATTTACGTCACCTTCCTTTCATTCAAAAGCTCCTGACTCAACATACACAGCTGCACAAAATTGTCGGAAGTACGGTATTGGCAGCTGCTTTAATATCACCAGGCATAGTCTTGGCGGCACCATCCAAAGCGTCTCAACAGAATGTCGCCTGGAGCAAGAAAATTCAGGCGGGTAGCTATGTCCTGGATACGTCACATGCCAGTTTGCATTTTACCGTTGACCACCTTGGGTTTTCCAACTATACAGGATCATTCACCTCTTTTGAGGCGAAATTGGAGTTGGACCCCGCAAATCCAAGCCTTGCCCAACTCAATGCAAGCGTAGACGTTAGCTCCCTTACCATTCCGTCACCGCCCGATGGCTTTTTAAACGAACTGCTGGGCGCACAATGGTTCAACGCCAAAGCCTTTCCCACTATAAAATATACCTCCAAGACCATTGAACAAACTGGAGACAAAACTGCCATAGTACATGGTGAGATCACCTTTCTTGGGAAAACTTTGCCATTAAAACTACATGTTAAATTCAATGGTGGATATCCAGGATTTGAACCCTATGATCCGAATGCTCGCGTGGGTTTCTCTGCTTCAGGGAGCTTAAAGCGATCGGACTTTGGTATGACCTATGGCCTGCCTCCAAAAGACTCAAAAATGGGCGTATCAGACATTGTCACAATGACAATCGAAGCTGAATTTACGGGTCCGCCATTGCCAGCGAACAAATAAACATAAACATCACCATCATGAAAATCTTAAAGTTAACGCAATACATTTGGAGATCACACTAAAACCAACACTATTCAATTTCTAAGTTGAGAGATGCAGAGGAGAGGTAAACACCGTATGAGTTTCCAGAATAATTCTTTACACCCAATCAGACCAAAACCTCCTCTGTCATTCGCACAACTGCTGTTTTCCGTTGGCCTCTTTAACATCTCGATACTGAGTTTCGCAGATCAACTACCTTATGAGGAGAAGCATCTGCTCGTTTCCGAAAATGTCATTCACCGCTGGGGCTACCAAACCACACAGGCCACGCAAAACTCACAGGACATCATCGCTCTAACCCCTAAGAAAATAGCAAATGAAAAATCATTACGAGCGACATTAAGCCTCGGCCGCGATTGCTTTAACTCTGCAGAAGAACTGGAAAGATACTTTGCCTTCCAACAAAGCGAAGCCAAGCAGGAACCCCTCGCGAAAGATCGCGAACTTGCCGATCAGTTTGTGGTTGGGCTGTGCATGTATTACGTCTACACCGATGAAGATCGGCTGTTTGAGCAAGAACAAAATCAAGTCCGCGATTTATTCAAAAAATATATATCTACCGAACACGGCATAGAAAATAAAAAATGAAGAATGAACAATAGGGAATAAAAAGCAGCGTAGACAAACAATATCAACACTCAATCTATTCCCAAAAAATCAGCACATATAGTCACATCATTAGCGTTCCCAGAGCTATAACTTGGACACACCACGTAAACGCAAAGCAAGAGGATGATTATGAGCAACGCATTAATCGTTTTAGCCGAAGGCTTCGAAGAACTCGAAGCAGTAACCGTCATGGATTTACTGGTTCGCGCCGGCATAAATCTTACCTCCGCCAGCCTCCATGCAGAGCCGGTCAAAGCTTCTCGCAATACAATGATCGTTGCTGAAACCACACTCGAAACCGTTATAGATCACGCATACGATGCCATCATTTTACCCGGTGGTTTACCTGGCGCAGATAATCTTGCAAACCATGCACCGCTACTCAAACGGCTTCAACGCCAAGTGGAAGAAAGTAAAATTGTCGCCGCCATTTGTGCAGCACCGCGTGTGATCCTGGCGGCAGGTATCGCAGACGGCAAGACTATCACCTGCTTCCCAAAAGCACTGGCTCATCATAATGACCTTGCAGAAAGAAATATCCAGCTAACAGGGAGAGCATTGGAAATTGACTTACCGCTGATTACCTCCCGAGGGCCGGGTACAGCAATGGATTTTGCCTTGTGCCTGATCGAACATCTGGCTGGCAACGAAAAACGAAATGAAGTAGAAAAACAATTGGTGCGATAACATCACCAGGGACTAGGGAACTGTTCACAGCGGCTTTCTAAATTTAACATGCTAATACCAACGCTCTTAAAGCAAGGCGTTGAAAAGTAAATCGCAGAAAAGCAGCTGACGAACAGTTCTTTTTAAACTCACATTTTTACAGTTTACTCAGATTTACCTTTCAGTTTATTCACCCACAAGTCAGCTTTTTTAATACCCAACTTTTCGGGATCGAAGGTAAATTCTGTAACACCTTCTTTCTGTTGCTCTTCATAATCTCGTAAAGCAACCATAGCGGGTTTCGCTACAAGGAAAATGATAAACAAGCCAATAATATTCAACCAACCCATCATACCAACACCGACATCACCCATTCCCCAGGCAACACTGGCGGTTTTAATAGTGCCATAAAAGACAGAAGACATCAGAGCAAGTTTTAAAATGAAAATAAACAAAGGATTGTGTTTAGCTCTCGTCAAATACACCACATTGGTTTCGGCAATATAGTAGTAAGCTAGAATTGTAGTGAAAGAAAAGAAGATCAAAGCGAACGCAACAAAAATACTACCAGCACCCGGGAACACTTTTTCAATTGCCATCTGAGTAAATGCGGGACTATTTGGATCAAAAGCTTCTGGAAGGTTTTGCACAAAGAAGAATACCGGCGTCGCTTCAGTCTGAACATTATAAGCACCCGTGATTAAAATCATAAATGCTGTTGCCGTACAAACAAATAAAGTATCAACATACACAGAAAAAGCCTGCACCAAACCTTGCTGCGCCGGGTGCTGCACTTCTGCGGCTGCCGCTGCGTGAGGGCCAGTACCTTGCCCCGCCTCATTCGAATACACACCTCGTTTAACCCCCCAGCCGATTGCAGCACCGAACGCTGCCATGGGAGAAAATGCATCATCCAGAATCATGGCTAATACATGTGGTAACTGGTCAATATTCAACGCCACAATCGCCAGCGCAATAATAATGTAACTCAGAGCCATAAAAGGTACGACGACCTGAGTAAAACTTGCGATTCGTTTTACCCCACCAAAAATAATGAAACCAAGAACAATGACAATACCTGTGGCGGTCATAATTTTTGCCAGACTGAGCGTTCCTAAAAACGAAGTTTCAATCATCTCACCCGGGCCGAAAGCAAGTTCCATCGCGTTACCAATACTATTGGATTGCACACCAGGCAATAACAAACCGGTGGCAATAATAGTGGCAATTGCAAAAAGTACCCCGTACCACTTAAGCCCTAGAACCTTTTCAATATAAAAGGCCGGACCACCACGATACTGCCCCTCGTATTGTTCCTTATAAATTTGTCCCAGCGTACATTCAACAAAAGACGTAGCTGCGCCAAGAAACGCCACCACCCACATCCAAAAAATTGCACCAGGACCACCAAATCCAATCGCTGCTGCGACCCCTGCAATATTACCCGTGCCCACACGCCCCGACAGAGAAATGGTGAGAGCCTGGAAAGAGGACACACCTTCTTTTGAAGAGGAGCCACTAAACAGCAACCGCCACATTTCTTTAAAATGTCGCACCTGTACAAAACGTGTCGTAATGGAGTAAAACAAACCTGCACCAAGGCAAATCGCGATAAATACCGGGCTCCAAATAATACTATTTAAAAAATCTACAATGGCCTTCATGTGCCCCCCAATTATAAAAATATGATATAGCGTTTTGAGTGTAGTAACGCTTCTTAAAAAAATGCTTTTTATTCTATATGGCAGAAATACGCCCGCATAAAGCGGCTGTTATCGCCTAAATAATCGTGAAAGTAAGCTTTCACTTCGGTCCCACGCAAGAATATAGCGCCTGCCCAAGGCTTGCAAACTCCTTAGTTAACGAAGCTGGCAAGTATTGCCGCAATGATCAATATTTACACTACAACGATCAAAAGCAAACACCACAACCAGACCCAGCACCATAAAGATTCAAACAAACCAAATCCACCAGGATCAAAAAGCCACAGTTATCGACCAAGCAAGCAAAGGGCAGGGGAAGTCTTTTTTAAACCCACGCTTCAGGAAAGAAGCGTGGGAGTTACAAGGATGTATTCATACGTTTCAAAAAAGACTTCCCCTGTCGTTTGCGAATTACACCCACAAACAAACAGACATACACCCCAACCCAAACCAAATCCACAAAACTCAAAAACCACAGTTATCGACCAAGTAAGCAAAGGGCAGGGGAAGTCTTTTTTAAACTCTCGCTTCAGGGAAGAAGCGTGGGAGTTACAGGGATGTATTCATACGTTTTAAAAAGGACTTCTCCTGTCATTTGCGAATTACACCCACAAACAGACATACACCCCACCCAACCCAAACCCACAAAATTCAAAAAACCACAGATATCGACCAAGCAGGCAAAGGGCAGGGGAAGTCTTTTTTAAACCCTCGCTTCAGGAAAGAAGCGTGGGAGTTACAAGGATGTATTCTTACGTTTTAAAAAAGACTTCTCCTGTCATTTGCGAATTACACCCACAAACAGACATACACCCCACCCAACCCAAACCCACAAAATTCAAAAAACCACAGATATCGACCAAGCAAGCAAAGGGCAGGGGAAGTCTTTTTTAAACCCTCGCTTCAGGGAAGAAGCGTGGAAGTTACAAGGATGTATTCATACGTTTTAAAAAAGACTTCTCCTGTCATTTGCGAATTACACCCACAAACAGACATACACCCCACCCAACCCAAACCCACAAAATTCAAAAAACCACAGATATCGACCAAGCAAGCAAAGGGCAGGGGAAGTCTTTTTTAAACCCTCGCTTCAGGGAAGAAGCGTGGGAGTTACAGGGATGTATTCATACGTTTTAAAAAAGACTTCCCCTGTCATTTGCGAATTACTACCACCAAACAACCAAACTACCCGTCTTTTTTATTTCGGATTAGTGCTGTCTGTAAGCGGAGTTATAGAAGTAGTGGGTCTATTTTGGGATTGCCCAGTCGCTTGCTGTCTTTTTTATTTCGGATCTGTGCCTTCTGTGAGCGGAGTTTTAGAAGTAGTGGGTCTATTTTGGAATTGCCCAGTCGCTTGCTGTCTTTTTTATTTCGGATCTGTGCTTTCTGTGAGCGGAGTTTTAGAAGTAGTGGGTCTATTTTGGGATTGCCCAGTCGCTCCTGCGCTTCCTTGCGCCCGCGACATACCACCCATCCGTGGGCATAAAAAAAGCCCCGAACTTTCGTTCGGGGCCAAACGTTATCCAAAAGATCTTCGAGAGACCTTAACTTGGAGAGCGGATTAAAGTTTTGGCAAAGTAGGAATTGCCTGATTACAGTCGCCTGCTAAAGGCAGATTACGACAAACATACTGGCCTGCAGAATTCTCAGTCGCAGCACCCGCTGGAGCAGGTTGATGTACACGTTGCTTCCACAACTGCCACAACATAAAGCCATCGTAATCTTTCGCTTGAGGATAATTTTTAACAAAGTCCACCATCGTCTCAACATTATAAAAATCTGTTGCCACGTTATTAGAACCCGTCAAGAAACCTGTATTCCAATCAATACCAGGAGGAGAATTCAACGTTAAGACTGCACCACCAGAACCTTCAGGTGCGATCTCCATACCCATATTAATCGGACCATTATAAATCGCACGGTAAGCCGCAAAACCTTCACGAGGATCGTAATAACTACCACCATCGTAAGACATCAAATTAACAAACGTCAGCTTATCGCCATGGTTTTTCACCACATTGTACATAGTACCGCCGAAAGGAGAGCCCCACTGAACCTTACCTTCCTCAAAATCCGTACCTAGCACATAGTAAGCACCCGTTGACCAACCCGCGACAGAAATACCCAGGTTCGCACCACGACTTTGAATTTCATTGTGCAGCGACACGATAATACTTTCTACCTCGTGGTCACCAGTACAGCTAATAGAACCTTGTGCAGGAGTACAGTTAGAACCAGAAGCTTCCCAGTCAATATCTACACCTGAAGCACCAAGATCCAAAGCCAGATCAACAACATGCGGCGCACTGAAAGACTGCCACTGAGTGCCCTGACTGTAAGACCAACCACCAACAGAAATCCAAACCTCAGTACCACGATTACGCAGATCAGAAATCTTATTGATCAGATCTTGAGATTCTTGCTCAGAGAAAGTATTCGCACCAGTAAAACCTGTTGCACCTTCTACAAACTCAAAACCGGCCACTTCCTGATTGAACTGCAAAGAACCTTTTGTATAAGCCGTATTAGGACGAACAAACGCCAAGTTAACGTTGGTAACGTAATTCGGAATATTGTTCACATCCAAATCATAAATACTGGTATTCCAAGTACTCGCATACGTTACATAGCGACGACCGTTGCCACCCGGATTACCCGAAGAAGAACTCGTGGAAGACGAACTGCTGGAACTGGACGAAGAACTGCTTGAGCTCGAAGAACTTGACGAACTTGAACCACCACAAGGAGCACAGTTTTGCCAAACGCCCCATTCACCCGTTGTGCCAGGCTCATCACCTTGCGACCACCATTGGTTAGTACACTGCTGACCATTCCATGAAACCGTATTGCCTTTAGACGCATATACAGTAGAAGCGTCCCAGCTAGGCGCTGAACATGCACCACCTGAAGAACTAGAGGAACTGGAAGAGCTGCTCGAAGAACTTGAAGAACTGCTGCTAGAGCTAGAAGAAGAGCTGCTAGAGCTGGAAGACGAAGAACTGGAAGAAGACGAAGAGCTTGAGCTTGAACCGCCACCTGTACAGGCGCCCAAGTCTGACCAAGCGTAAGCATAGGCCCAGCCAACACCTGGCTCATATGGACCGCCGATATTACACCAGCCTTCAACAGTACATTGGTAAGCATTACCAACATTTTGAACAATACCGTTCTGAGCGACAGAACCAGCGGCAAAAGCCGGAACGTTTGAACAATTATATGCAAACGCCTGCCCGGTAGCTGCCAATGCAAAAACAGAAGCAACAAGAGCTTTAGTTTGGAACATGATGGATACCTCGTAATTTTAATTATGTTCGTCAGCGTCTTGCGTAACAAAACAGCCTGGCATTGTGGGGGCCTGCTGTTCGTCTACCGGCTTAACTCTTTTGCAATCCGCTCAGGATACGTTGGCTAGTGAGAACACTGACGTTATTGTTTAATTATTACGCTGCCTGTCGACGATACTGCTTTGCCGCTCACCAAAAGGCAAAGACAACGTTGTCTCAACAATAAAACTGGCAAGACAACGTTGTCAAGCGCTTTTCTTGACAAATGTGATTCACTTTTGTCCAGCGATATCGAATTGCGAACACTTACTCCTTGATTTTGCGGCGAATTTTCACAGAACAGAAAAGGGAACAGAAAATTGTGAAAGCGAAGAAAAAATTTTTAAATTGATTAGCGTTAAACAAGAAGGGAATAAAAGAAAATTGTTTTTATATCTAAGTTAAATGAAACCCGAAAAAATAACCGATGAGTCAATACAACATCGCGAACACTAACAGTGCAAGCGTTAACTTTTCTCACCAAATATGCGCAACTAAGCAAAGCCCGAGTGAGACTCGCCACAGCGCATCATGCACCAGCAGAAAAAACGAATTCGAATAAATCGATAAACTCTGCACACAAATACTTCATCCGTGCGCTTAGCTTAAAAGAAGTTTCTTCACGTTTTCCAGCCCAAAAACACAAGCATCCAAGTGGCTTGGTAAATTAATTCAACACAAACAATTTGGTAACTACCCAGACAAATCCCTTGCCTACCAGACCGAGCGGGCCTAAAACTGCTTTTTGCCGGAGTGTGATATGGATGTTCGACTGCGCAACATCGCCCAGTAATTGCTGACGTCGACTCTCGATGGAATCAATATCCGTTTGTATTCTTGCTAATTCTTTTTCAATACTAATTAGCTCTTCCACAGCAGAAGCTTTCGCCAGCAAGGCTCGAAAACGCTCTCTCAGCTGCTTTAAGTTTGACAATCGGGCATCGATATCCAAAACCGTATCTGTCACATCTGCAGTGTTTAAACTCTCCGAAGTTACTTTGCCAATTAAATGTAATTCGCTTAACACAGTGTCCAGCGCTTCTGCCGGTACTTTACCAGACAACCAAAGCCGCTTTTCTGATCTTGAGCTTGTGGATTCAATCAGGCCTTGATTGCTTATAAAAAGCATATTGATTTTCGATTGCGCCTGATCAACATTGTCTACTTCTATCTCCAAGCGTGCACTTCTTTGCACCAACCGTGTATTCGTACCTGGTGCGGCTGAAGAATTCTGCTCAGATCGAATCGCATCGGATTCAATTTCATAATTCGATGAACAAGCGGCGATAAACATCAGAGTAAATAAGCACAGTATTCTACAAGGGTTCATTCATTTGCCTTTAATTATTGAGTGATACCAGAGAACAAGTTCTACAATGGTGAGAATTAAGTATTAGCAAAATATAACGTTTATTATTCTTTATTCTTAATAGGAGACGTGGCTTCTGCCAGCGATTGAAGCTTCAATAAAAACGACTTCCACGTATTGGCCCTACGTTGTTGGTTTACTTCTGATAAGCGTTTGGACTTCATTGGATTGTCTCCATCCCCCAACCAGGTAAAACGACGACTCATTGTCACACTTACCAGAGTCTTATTCCCCAATTTCTGCAAGGTAATAATACCGATACCGGTCAACACCTCATTGTTATACTTTACCGGCAGATTGGCAATACTAAGTAAACGATTAGGTATTACAGCGGTGCGCTGCACATAAAATTCTTGCTCAGGGTACAATCGAAGCACTTCATTCACCTGGTCAATTTCACCTGATACATGAGACATCTCAAAATCTACCATCCAGGTTTTAAGGTTCATGACATGGGGCCAAACAATTTCAGGCTTTGCGCTGATCAATTGTTCGTAATGAGAGACGAGATTGTATGACTTGGTATTGGGTTCCTGGGTAATAAACTCTTCCGTGTAGGTGGAAACAGACAAACACATGAAAAAAGTAGAAAGTACGAGCGTTTTCCACACGGTAAATCGGTTCATCCTGATTTCTTTTACATTATCGACTTATTTTTTTTAGATTCACATGGTTGATGCTGGAGGAAATCCGTATTGTAAAATGCACATCCAATCGGAATTTTATTCCTCTTTCTCATCACTGCCGTCTTTAATATCATTGACGACTTTCTTAGTATTTCGGCCTATCGACTTTGCAGCGTCACGCGAAGCGTGGCCAATGGAGGTGGCAACATCTTTTGCCCCTTCACCAATAGTTTCACCGGTATCTTTCAATTCTGCACAACCCGTTAATACAGTAATAGACACCGCTGCGGCTGCGCAGGAAAGAGTAACACATAAAGAACGAAGTAAAGCAGGTAAGTTTTGCATAAAGATGAATGCTTTCAAAAAATAGTCATAGTTACTCACGGGAATTATTCAATCACCGTGACCAAGGATTTATTTTCACAACTGACAGCCTGGTTTTCCAATGAGTAGTTACAGCGTTCAATAATTTTATTAGCCGAGAGCTGCTCGGATGGCTGTTGCGTCAATAAACAGGAATAGTGAACCGCTTTTTCCTGGGTGGAACCACAGAGTAGGGCATGTTTTAACAAGTTCGGGACACCATTTATAATTTCCGGAACCCGAGCCTGGCATATATCCGGCAAGCTGCCTTGACTCGCGATATAGCTATCCACGACTTTCCCAAATTGTACCAGGGCAAATCGACGTTGCAATACACTGCCTTCACAAGCGGGTAAATCAGCAGCGTAACTCTCTACTGCCAGCACAGCAATGATCAGCACCGACAATAGCGTAGGTAAAGATAAAAATTGGCGAACTGATTTCAATATGCCTCCTACAAATAAGACCACAAAATAGCGTTTCACAATGCAAGATACTCAGCAACTTCATTTTCCACACAAATTTCATTGTTACACGTATTCACCTCAATAATAATATGAGAAAGCTTATGCAATTCGTGTAAATGCTGTTTGGAATATTCCGCAGGCTTAAGGTGATGCGTTGACAGGGCAATACTAAACGCGTAGCTCTAATAAACGCGTATATAAAATAGCACCGACAATACCCATCACGGATTCCAACCAGTTCCATCCCAGTATTTTGCCCGCTACTCCTGCCATTATCGCTGTCATTGCATCTGCCAGAATATGCGTATACATCATTTTGACACCTTTTCTGTAGATATTATCAAATATTGAGGCATCATCCGCTGCGACCACGTGAGCACTTTAACCGTCATTATATTTCTGTCATCGTATTTTCAAAAGAAAAACGGGCAACAACACGAAAGCTCATATCATTTCCTCTCATTTCAATTCAAAGCAACGCAATTATCGTACAGCTATCAACCAATATATTGACACCAGCGTAACAGGTGTCAACGGAGCGGCTGAGGATTGCTAGTTCCGGTAAATCTTTGTCGTTATAATGGATAGCTGTTAACGAAGATACTTCAACAAAGAAGCAAAGGACATGGGAAATGCCGATATTACACTCCAAAACGCTGCTCAATAATACACTCAACGCGGTTACACCTTTAAAGGTGATATTGGCGCTTTTGCTGTTATCAAAAATCAGTGTCGTGCAGGCAGATGCAACACCATTTCAGTGGCCCAATGGCACTACCGCCGCCATAAGCCTGCAATACGATGATGCCGTAGATTCTCAACTCGACAATGTCGTGCCCGAATTGAACAAACTGGGGTTACGTGCAACCTTTGCCGTAAGTCTTGGCAGTTTGAGTTTTCATCGTCGCACGACGGAATGGATTTCACTTCCCAAGCAGGGACATGAATTGGCCAATCACACACTGTTTCATCAATGTATAAAAACCCCTCAACAAAGTTGGCTGGAAGAGTGGCAGAATCTCAGTACTATTGCGGCGGAACAAATGCGCGATGAAATATTTTTGGCCAACACCGTGCTCGCTTCTTATGATCAGCAAGCAGAAAGAACGTTCACCATTCCCTGTGGTGATCGCATAGCAAAGAATAAGAAGGACTATGTTCCGCTAATTCAACATCACTTTCTGGGAATTAAAACTATGGGTGGTGACCCGGCACGCAGTATGAAAAATTTTGATCGTATGGATGTTCACTCTCTAGTGCCACACAATGCAACAGCAAAGCAATTAATCGCCTATGTAGAAAAAGCAAAACAACACGGCACTATGGCTAGCATTATTTTTCATGGAATTGGCGGCGATCATTTGGCAGTTGCCAAAAAGGAGCACGATGCCTTCATTCAATATTTAGCAAATCATCAGGATGTGTATTGGGTAGAGAGTTTCGCAAATATCATGCGCCATGTAAAAGCACAGGAAGCACTTTCTGCTCAATCTACCAAGGGCAAGGAATAAACGGTCACTGTACTTATTGCCGCCAAGCGGGCTCTTTCGCTCCAGTTAAAGTCCGCAACATACCGACCAGTACGGAACCCGCACCCCAACCTCACTCACGACGAGATTGAAATATTTTTGTTATCTTTTTCAACTCTCACACGCCAGAAGACCTTTGCCTCGGCAAAGGTTTATAAGCCATAAACAGCGCGACGCCATCCATTTAATCGTTTTTAATATCTTGTTTAGTTATAGTTTTCTGATCATCAAAAACTATTTGTGAACCGCAACAATAATTTTAGATAAAACTGAAATTGCATCACTATATTAATTTCGCATCTTGAAGACTTTTTAGCTACGCTTTAATTGTCAGTGTTGTCACAGAGCATAGCAATAGAATATCTGCAGTTTGTTATCCGCTGAAACCGGTGATATTTACATTGGAGCATGTTGCCTGAATTCTTTTTCTTCATCACAGGTCGCTTAAATTTTAAACCTTGGCTTAATGCTGTTTCCAGCTGAGTAGAATTACTTAATTAGTTGTAGATGTTATGCAAAACTTTTTTTCCCGTAATGCATTGAGCCTGCCCGGTGCATTATTCACAGCTTTACTTTTATCTGCCTCCAACGCCAGTGTTGCGGCAGGTTTAATTCAAGTCAACTATTCGCCTTTCGGTGCAATTTATGCCGAAGAAGAAGATTTAAGATTCGAGTCACACGCCTACGATAATGATGACATTGAATATGACTACAGCGCTGGCGCACGCATTTTAGTGGATATATATTATCTGTCTTATCGTCACGCTTCGGCACAAATCAGCAACGATATTCCCAATGCAACGGTGGATACCTATTCCGTCGGCCTGGGCTGTTTAAGCAAACATGATCTTAGCCATTCGATGCAGCGGTATTCATTGGTTGGGCTGGGAGTAGGTTCCGGTGAATTCGAGTTTGATGAAGAACACTTTAATGATCGAGAGTTACTGCTGGAAGCCAATTTTGAAGTGGGCCTGGTTATGCAGAATCATCTCTCGTTCGGTGTAGGAGTCGACGCTCAGCACTTTGGGTCGTTTGGTGAAAGCAAGTCATCAACCATCAGCGCTTACTTTAGCGCAGGCTACATGTTCTGATCCTGCTTTTTTATTGAGCTTAAGTTGCCTTTAGGCTTAAATTCTCGTCGGGGTTAAAAGGCCGCAACAATATCCTGCGGCCGAATCGCTCGATCTTCCTGTGCTTCATCCACTTTTTTCATTGCGGTATAGGTTTCCACCGTCGCTCGTGTGACTGCGCCACCAATACTGGCTGAATTATTTTCAGCTTCCAGCAAAATGGTGGTTAAAGGTGAAATCATATTGGCATTTTTGGGTTTACTTTTCGGCAACCTCGGATGCTTCACTACTTGCTGATGCAAGCGGCAATCTGCTTGATTCAACGCTTCAATCTCTTCACTCACTTCACAGCCAAGCGTTTCAATATCCAATTTGAATTCCGACTTCGTAACATTCATCGGCGCCATCACCGCATTGGAAAGCTTATAGCCCGACAAATAATAAGTAATGATGGCATTGAGATATTGAATATCAGCGTAAATGGAAAAATTATCTTGTAAATGTTGAAATACGACATCCCCATCATCAGCAGTAGCTACGGCCAGACCCGCAGGTGCAAGCTGCTTAGCCATGCAGTTCTGGTTGGCGAGGTCACGGTAAAAGCTCTGAAACGCGTCGAGCGTCGGGGTGATTTGTGCACGCATACATTGATAGCAGTATTGCGACACAATGCGACTGACAGGTTCTCGCAGTACCGTTACAAGCGTGAAGTCGTTTTCACCAAGCAGCGTATGTGCGCCGTAGGCGAGGTGACTCACTATCATTGTGTTGGTACTGATATGCACCTGTTCAAACTGATCCAGTTCAGCCTCATCATCCCATTTGACAATTTTAGGTACTGGTAGCTGCGGTACAGTTTGCGCAATACTCAATGCCGAACCACGCAAGGCGTAGAATAAGCTGATACCACCGGTTTTGGGAACGTGATAGAAAAAGACGGGCTTAGCTGGCAGCGGTGGCAACTCATCATAGCTGAAGTAGAATTTGCCCTCTATCTGCTTGATCAGATCATACAGCGATTTATTCGACATTATATCCCCCAAGGCATAACATTTTTTCGTGACACAGGATTAACGAAAATCAATTCAAGCGAGTGATTCGAAAGCCCGTAGCTTACAGAAAGGTTCAGGTGGCAACGCTTGAAAAGCACGACTGGACGACTAATTAGTTGGCGCAATAATTTTTTATGGTTTTCACAGCGCCACCAGTTTTCCAGTGGATGGTGATACGTGTCTTTTTAATTTTCACTTTAGTCTTTTTACTATAGTCAACATGCATGGCTTTAACACGGGGTTGCGCCATGAACTATCACAGCGAACTGGAATTGCTGGTTCTTTAAGCATTTTCTCAGTACCAGCTTTGTTACACTAGGCCGACATCCACAGCGAGCAATTCATACATTTTCCCGACTCATGAATTTACTCTTACCCATACCCACACTGCTGTTTTGGTTAAGCAGTGCCTGTGCCCTCAGCATTTTACTCTGGGCCTTAAAAACGGCTGCCTGGCATAAATTGATAGCCCTTGGAGAACGGCAGCATATGTGGCTGGGCGCCATTGCCTTGCTCAGCCTCGGATGGACGGTCATGGGTGTTAATGTGCAAGGGACTTTGCGTTTACATCCAATGCTGGTCACGAGTCTGACCCTGGTCTTTGGATTTCGTCTGGCAATTCTGGCAGCAGCCCTGGCCATTGTGGTCACCACTTTTTTTGCGTACGCGTCCTGGCAGGCCGTACCGTTTGTCTGGCTCGTATCGGCGTGCCTGCCTGCAACTACCACCTATATTTTGTGGCGAGCCATATCTTTAACACGCATCCAGAATTTGTTTCTCTATACCCTGGGTGTGGGATTCGTCGGCGGTCTGTTGACCCCGCTTGTGACGGGAATGAGTACGCTAGCGCTGCTCTGGCTTTTTCAGTTTGAGTATTGGCCACTGCTCTGGCACAACGCGTATTTATTTTTGTTGTTCGTATTTCCGGAAGGGTTTATTAACGGCATGATTGTCAGCGCACTCGCCGTGATGACGCCCCACCTGGTACGCACCTATGACGACGATTTTTATTTAAAATAAATAACGTGATTTAAATCAGCGATGCACCTGCATTGCAGTTCTGAACGCTGTTCATTTAACGGTTCGATAAAAGATCTAAAATGCAGTAATTTGGATTTACGCTGGGCTGTTTAGCCGGCAAGCCCTTCAGGTTGGTCGATTTTAATCACGGCGTCCCCTACATGAATATCTCCCTCGCTGAGAACTCTGGCACAGATACCGCCGTGTCCAAGCATGGCGGCATGACCTCCAGCACCCAGATTTTCATCCATGCGTGAGCAGGGGTGGCACTGCGCGCTCGCTTCAAACAACACACCATTGATAGTGAACTGCTGATAGCGCAATGCATGAATGTTCACACCGCTGATCACAATATTTCGTCGTAACAGTGCCGGATCAATCTGCGTTTTTCCCAGCAAACGCGCCACCGCCTGAATGTGTTCCAGACTGATAAAACTCACCTGGCGAGCACTGCCTGAGGCTTTTGCCGCACTGCGATCGCCTTTTAGCCCCCGCCCGGCTAACACTTCCACCCGTTCCACAAGCGTCATTGGCGCTCGGCGCTCCGTTCGTAAGCCTATCCATTCGACTTTGCCCGGTGGCAGGTTTTGAGTGATTTTATTAAACAGTTTTTGTCGAGCGCTCATACAGCAATTTACACGCGTGCCACGTCGACCGATATATTCAGTACAGGATTTTCACCACCACCGAAAATCGTGCCACGCAGGGGGGTTACATCAAAATAGTCGCGTCCCCAGGCTGTAATAATGTGCTGCTCACCTGCCAGACAATTGTTAGTAGGATCAAACTCCACCCACCCCTCACCGGGAGAAAACACGGAAATCCAGGCATGGCTGGCGTCAGCTCCCACCAGCTTTTCCTGTCCTGGTGGCGGCAGCGTTTCGATGTAGCCCGACACATATTTTGCGGGAAAGCCCATCGCTCGCAAACAACCGATCTGCAGATGCGCAAAGTCCTGGCAGACTCCCCGTTTGTTGGCCATCACTTCGCTCAGAGGTGTGGCGACCGTAGTCGATTCAGGACAGTATTTAAATTCCTTGTAAATACGGCTGGTGAGATCCATCACACAGGATAGCAGCGGTCGCTCCTCAGCAAAGGATGCTGCTGCGTATTCACGCAGGAAGTCACTTGCACGAACCATTGGCGAGGTCAAACTGAATTCCCTGGCCAACAGCAGTTCGGCGCCTTTGGACTCGGCTAGCAATTTGCGCGCATCAGACACGGTCATGCCAAAATCCAGCTGTGGCTCGGAATACTGCGGTTTGGTGTCAACGTCGCTGGTTACGGTGATTTCCAACTCGCTGTGGCGACGTTGAATTTCAAAGTGGTAAGACATATTGCCGAAGTAGTCTTCACGCTTGGAGGCAAATGAAGTGGAAGGGCTGACTTGGACATCGGTGCGGGTGCATTTTTGCCGCCGCGTGGTTCGCGGAATCATATGTGCGAGATTGTAGCAATGCGAGACGCTGTCGCTGTAGAGGTATTCCGTGATGTGCTTTACCCGGTACTTCATGAGTTGTTCTCCCACACACTTTGCACCAGTTGCTGTGAACTTTCACGATGATCGAAGTATTTATCACTGATAAACGCGCTGATGCCAGCCAATAGCTGCGTTACACGCTCCAGGTGTTGATCAAGTTTCTGGCGCGCACCATCTTCGCGTTGGCTCATGTCGGTCAACAAGGTGAGTTTTACCAGTGTTTCCACCTCCAGCGCGGCACGTTGTTCCGGTGTCAGCTCATGTCGGGTTTCGTTAACACGGGGCAGGGCAGATACATGATTGTTCAATTGCTCCAATTGGTAGAGCAGTGAACGCGGATTGTTGGTATCCATCATCACCAGATCCAGGCAGGACTGCACCCCCATTCGCGCGCGGTAGCGACGTCGATAGCTGATTAACGCTTCCAGCGAGAGTAACAAACCTTGAATCAAAACATTTTGATCCGGCTCGCTGACTTCGGGCACCAGCAGGCATTGGATCATGGCGGTGGTTTGCATGCCGCGCTCCAGGCGTCGTCCCATTTCCATAAACCGCCAGCCGATGCCACGCACCATGCTTTCCTGTGTTAATCCTGCAAGGGCCATCAATCCAGTCACAAAAGGATCGAGCGCTTCCTCCGGAGCTGAGGTCAGACCACCAGACAGGGCGCTGTCCAGCTCCACCAGCGCATCGCGAATATCGTTGATAACCCGCAACATATCCGATGACAGTAACTCTTTGGATTCATCAGCACAGTTAAGCATTGCATTGAGGTTAGAGCGCACACTGCCCATACGGTTGGGATCATTGACCACCAACATTAATTCCTCTTCCGGGCTGCCGATCATCTCATCACTGGCTTCCAGAAAGCCCGGCTGAGTCACTGTCACTTCCGTAACAGCCCGTAACAGTGCGCGCTTACTTACGTCGGAGATATTGGTTTCACCGTTCAGCATCATAAACACGGTCCGCAGTATGCGTAGAGAAGATTCTGCTCGCTCTGCATACCGGCCCATCCAGAACAAATTTTCCACAACTCGACTGGGGAGGCTGATGAGATCCGCTTCGCGCACGGTAGTGGCACTTTCATCTACATCTTGAGCCCCTACACGCTCCGGCTCCGACGCAATCACCCAGGTATCTTTACTCTGAGCGCCGGCCTGGTTGGAAATGACAAATGTTGACTGTTCTATGCCGACACGTGTCAGGCCACCGGGCATAACCGCATAGGATTTTTCACTGGCCACGGCAAAGCTGCGTAGCAGGGCAGGGCGACTTTGTAGTTTGCCATCAATATAGGTAGGAATTTGGCTCGCGCTCATCAGGGGCTGAGCAACAAACTGCAAGGGGTATTGCTTGATGTTGGCCACTAACTCTTTGCGCTGCTCAGTGGTTAATTCATCGGTGATAACACTGCGCTGACCACTGCCGCGATACGCCGGTTTGATCACCAGCTTATCCAGATTATCCAACACGTACTGGCAATCTTTCTCATCACCACACCAGTAAGTTGGGACTGACTTCAGGCGCAGATCCCGCCCGATAAGCGCCTTCGAAATCTGTGGCAGGTATTTGAGAAAAATCGGGTTTTCCAGAATACCGGAGCCGAGTGGGTTGGCAATCACCACGCGACCGGCTCGCACCACTTCCAACAGACTGGGAACGCCCAGTTGCGAATCGCTGCGTAACTCCACCGGATCACAAAACAGATCGTCCACTCGACGCAGAATCACATCCACACGACTCAGGCCGTCCAGGGATTTCATCCAGACGTAACCATTGCGGACCATCAAATCGCCGCTTTGAACCAGGTGTAACCCCAGGTAATTGGCCAGATAAGCGTGTTCGAAATAGGTTTCATTGTGAGCACCGGGGGTTAGTACCACGATGCGCGGCTGATCCAGAGAAAGCGAGAGTGATGCCAGTTTGCTGCGCAACTTCTGGAAGAAAGTTGCCAGGCGGTGCACATGGCTGTCGCGAAACAGGCTCGGCAATACACGTGACATCACCGTACGGTTTTCCAGTGCATACCCGGCACCACTTGGCGCCTGTGTACGATCCGTAAGCACGCACATTTTGCCATCTTCACCGCGAACCAGATCCACGGCATGTAAAATCAGGTCATGATCCCCGGGCAAATTTATACCCTGGCAGGCCCGTAGAAACCCCTGATGACTGAATAGGGCTTCCGGCGGAATAACAGAGTGGCGAATAAGGTCACGGGCTCCGTATATGTCGCGCAGAAACAGGTTAAACATTTCGGCCCGCTCCAGCAGACCCGCTTCAATTTTGCCCCATTCCTCACTGGAGATCAGCGAGGGTACCAGGTCTAACTCCCAGGTTCTGTTGGGAGTGTACTCATCACCGTGAATATTATATGTCGCACCGTCGTCTCGCAGAATTCGACGCGCTTTGGTCTGCCGATCATCGAGCGCCTCGGGCCCAAGGGTTTTAATGCTATCGAGCAAATACGTCCAGTGGCTGCGCACCTCACCGTTTTCGTCGAATGCCTCTTCCGCTTGTCCCTGAGTCTTTTTATACGTCAGTTGGGGGGGGAAATAGGCTTTTGTAGGTTGCGTATTTTGGGCCAAATGGGGATACCTGGTTGTGCGTCGTAAATAAAAGGCGATCAAGCAGCGGGCGTGCTTTCAGAAGCTCGAATATTAACGGAGTTTGCCCAAGGTATATAGCGTTACGTAGCGCTTTCATCAAGTTAACGCAGGGAATTGTTGCACATACCAACCATTGGCCACTCGCCAGCCTTATCCTCCTAAAGAATCCGAAGCATTTGTCCGAATCTCACAACAATTGGCAGCGCGCAGCATCCAGCAGCCGTTATTTTGACAGGAAGGCCAGCAATTCCTGCAGGGCATTATCTGCTTCTGGCGTGATCAATTTGAACGCGTCTCGCTCGCTGTGCATGGCAAAGTATTTATCGATCAGTTTATGGTTCTCAAAATTCATGACGTTCTTAGCTATGCGCAGCGCCGGCAATAAGGCAATATCGGCCAAAGTCCAGTCATCACCGTAAAAATAGAACTGTTGCTCGGACTTCCCTTGCAGCGCATTTTCAACATAATCATAGCTAGATCGAAGAAAATGCTGACATTTTGCAACACGAACCTGGTCCCGCTGCGCTTCGGGTTTCATCATTTGAAAAAACACAGTGATGGCTGCGTCACTTAAGTATTGATCGACCCAGCGATCTTTCAAACGCACTTCCAGCGATGCTTTCGGATCTTCAGGAATGAAGCGATGTCCCCCAAAATGCATATCCAGATATTCGACAATAATGGATGACTCTGGAATTTTATCGTCATTGTTGACCAGTAACGGTAGCTTTCCGATAGGATGAATTTCCTTGAAACGCCGACCTTGTTCCGGATCAAAGAAAATGACAGGGATAGCATTATGAGATATATCTTTCTCAATTAAACAAAGTCTCACTTTATGCGAATAGGGAGAGACAGGAAAGTGATACAAGTCCATAGCAAAACTCCTAATAGTGGGTGAGTTCGCAGAATATTTTAAACCGACCAGTCAGTCAAATGATGTTTTTTATGCAAGTATGTTGATTTTTTGCTGTCAATACAGGCTAAAATGCGCCTATGACAATAAAAGTTAAAAACACCCCCGAAAAAATTATGGATGTCGCGCAAAAGCTAATCTTGCGCGAGGGCTTTCATGGCGTCTCTGTCGATAAAATCATTGAGCAAGCGGGGGTCAGCAAGGGCACGTTTTTCTACCACTTTAAGTCCAAAGATACTCTGGCGGTGACCTTGTTAAAGCGCTTCCTTGGCGAAGTGAACACCTACATCGAAGCGCTGGAGTACGAATCCCGAACACAAGCCCAGGACCCGGCCGGTATTTTCTTTTACTTCCTGGAACATTTCCCACAAAAGTTCTACCAGTACACCGGCGTGGACGGCTGTCTGTTAAATGCCTTTGCCTATCAATTGGCCCAGGAGATTCCTGAGATTCATGAGATATGCCTCGGTGCAGTAAAGGGCTGGAAGCAGTTTTTTACGCCCATGATCGAAAGGGCGCTCGAACAATATGACGCCCCCAAAGCCATGGCAGAGGATTTTGCCAGCATGATGTTCTGTTTAATGGAAGGCGCTGTCATCTGTGACCGCATCGACCCGAGTGATGCTCTCATCAGGCAATTCGCCATGTTCGCTGAGTACTTCCGCCTGGTGACCATAAAATATGAACGAGAATCAGATCGCCAATTTAGCGGTGATCAACACTGATTACCTGCTGAGCTCAGCGTTTTCCACAGTCTATTCCTGACTCATGCAACTCTCTTCTAACCACGGTCCCCATTCCTGGGTATTCGCTGGCGGCAATTGATTCTGTGTCCACCATTTAGCCACATATTTATTCTGTTGATATATCACTTCATCGCCCGCCGTGTAGACCTGCGAAGCCTGCCAGACAGGAAGGCCGGTGCAGGCATTGGGCTCGGCCGAACACGTTAGTGGATCGAGTACTTCAACAAATTGCCACAAACGCGCTCCAGCATATCGATAAAAGCCGGGCTCGGTAAACACTGAGGCACGCCCCGTTCCACCGCTGATAAACGTATCGTCATTGTAAAAGTAATTCCATTCCGACACGTAAAAGCTTGCGAAGCCATTGGGCGATACTAAATCCGGTAAGCTCGGCCTTCCAGGATAAGGGCCCCATCCACTGAACGATGCGGAAAAGCCAATGCGCTGCCCCACCAAAGCCACTGCAGGAGAATTTACATAAGTCACTTGCCGCTGGCTGATATATGGGAAACCAGAGCTTGAAGAGGATGTGGCCTGATTCCCATTGCCGGAAGAGGAGGAGGCAGAGCTATTTGCACTGGCATAGGAATGGGAGGAGGCATTAACAGAGGGATTGAAGCTGGCATTAGAAGTGCCAAAGCCACCACTGGAACTAGACCCACTGGAACTGGCAGAGGAGGTGCTGGAGGCCGGAGGCGGCACCATGCGGCAGTCTCCCAAATATTGCCATTGTTCAGGCGACGTCACCGGATCATGACCAGCACTGCAACTAATAGACACATATCGCTTTTCATCTTGCCAGATGTGTACACCCGGTGGATACAGGCCATCAGACTGCCAGCGGCGCGACACGCTCGGTCCACACTCGGTCAATGGTGGAAAGTTTTCCAGGGGATGACACATCCAGTTACAGGCGCTAATTTTTTCCCAGGCGCCCCAATCTTCGCTGGGATTTAATCCCGAGTTGGGCCACTTTGCACGGTACAAACTATTCTCGAATTGGACTTGCGCATTTTCGTCATAAAAGGCGGCATTATTCCAATACGCTGAATTTGCACAACTTACATTTTCTAAAGGGTCACCCTGTAAATCACAGCTGGCACCAGAACCGCTGCTTGAGCTGCTGCTGGAACTACTACTAGATAAACTGAAAGCCCCGGATGATACAAAAAGGAGAAGCACCACGCTGTTACGAGCGATAGAGCGCAGCGAGTGATGGTTGAAACCTATGGCAAACATGAGAATTCCTCTTTCTTCCATTGACGTTTCCTGCTGACCTTATGCAAGGTCAGCAGATTCCCACACTGGACGAGATTCCCCATGTTTTTCCACAGTAACTTTCATTAGCTGCTTTCGAAAGCAAGTTACCACGACAACTCTGCCACCGAGGATTGGATGCGAACGGGCATCCTCTCCGCTTAACAGCTTAGCTCTACCGGCGCAAATCCAGGGTATGAGGAAACTCCAGGGTGGGTTCTTCGCTGGGTGGGGCCATAGGTCTGGGGTTGGTATGCGGGAAAAATTCTCGCAGCGCATCTACCGTTGGCCTCGGGGTGAAGGGTCCCTGAGTAAAGCCAATAGAGTCAAAGCGATTGACCCGACGCGATTCAGCCTCGAATGCATTGACCGGGAAGGTATCATAAGAGCGCCCACCGGGGTGCGATACATGGTAAGTGCAGCCGCCGATTGAGCGTCCGTTCCAGGTGTCAATCAAGTCAAATACCAGTGGTGTATGTAAGCCAATGGTGGGGTGCAGTGCTGATGGTGGTGCCCAGGCCCGGTAGCGAACTCCCGCAACGAATTCGCCGTGGCGACCGGTGGAGCGCAGCGGTACACGGCGATTATTACAGGACAGTACATAGCGATTATCATGAATCCCGTTAATTTTTACCTGTAATCGCTCCACTGAAGAATCGACATAACGTGCAGTACCAAAACTGGATATTTCCTCTCCCAGCACGTGCCAGGGCTCTACAGCCCAGCGCAATTCAATTTCAATATCATCCAGCTGTACCCGGCCATAATGAGGAAAGCGAAATTCTTCAAACGGCAATAACCAGTCGAGATCAAACTCAAAACCGTGCGCATTTAAATCCTGTACCACTTCTTTCATGTCCTGCCATAGATAATGCGGCAACATGAATCGATCATGTAATAAGGTACCCCAGCGCACTAGCGGCTTCTTGTAAGGCTGCTGCCAAAAACGCGCTACCAGAGTACGAATTAACAACGCCTGTACCAGCGCCATGCGGCTGTGAGGCGGCATTTCAAAGCCACGAAATTCGAGCAGGCCTAAGCGCCCGGTTGCACTGCCCGGGGCATACAGTTTGTCGATGCAAAACTCAGCGCGGTGAGTGTTGCCGGTGATATCAATCAACAAATTACGCATCAGGCGATCGATCAACCAGGGCTGTTCAGACAGACCATCTGGCATTTGCTGGAAGGCGATTTCCAATTCATAGAGGATTTCGTCTCGCCCTTCATCACAGCGCGGCGCCTGACTGGTGGGCCCAATAAATGCTCCCGAGAAAATATACGACAAGCTCGGGTGATGCTGCCAGAAAGTGACAAAACTGCGCAGCAAATCGGGGCGGCGCAGCATGGGACTGTCAGCCGGCGTTGGCCCGCCCAGAGTAATATGGTTACCACCACCGGTACCGGTGTGGCGACCATCCAGCATGAATTTTTCCGTAGCCAGACGAGACTCACGCGCAGCGCCGTATAGCTCAACCGTATTGCTGATTAACTCTCGCCAGCTGTGTGCAGGGTGTATGTTTACTTCGATCACACCGGGATCTGGTGTTACCAGAAGCTTTTGCATCCGATGGTCACGCGGAGGCTCATAGCCCTCGATAATAACCGGGGCTTTTAATGCTTCTGCGGTCTGTTCTATGGCAGCGATAAGTTCGACATAGTTTTCCAGACTGTGCAGCGGCGGCAGAAACACATGGATTTTGCCGTCTCGCGCTTCCACGCACAGCGCCGAACGCACCATATTTTGAATGTAGGATGGATTGGTTTTTTTCGACGGTTTCGCTGCATCCACTGTCGTGGAATGGCCTTCTAGCGGCGACAGCTCCTGCTGAGAAATCGGCTGGATAACACCCGGCGCCGTGGGCAAATCTTTGCGTGCCTGCAGCGGTGGTCGCTCTGCAAATTGATCCACCTCGGGCTGACGCTCAGGATCTTCGCACCAGGGCAAATCATTGAGCGGCAAACGCAGCCCCATGGGTGAATCACCCGGAATCAAATTCAGGCGCTCGCGTCGGAAATGCCAAACACTGCTGCGCCATCGTTGGCTGCTGAAGTCCCACTCAATCGGCAACACATAGCCAACCGGCGTATCTAACCCCTGTTCCAATACTCGGGCGATACGCTGGCGATCTTTATCGGACGATGCTTTAGCCACCTCCAGCCCCATGTTGAGCGGGAGGCGCTGCTCCTCAATTAAAAAGTGCAGGGCATCTTCATAAGCTGGTGCCGCATACCCTTCGGCCAAACCAAGCGCCTGGGTTAAATGCGCGCTGAACTGACGGGCAGTGTCATGATTATGACCATAATCTTTATCCACACGCGCCAGCATTTCGGGGTTCAACCACAGCGGCTCATTGTCTTTGCGCCAGAACAAACCCAGCGCCCAGCGCGGGACTTCTTCACCGGGATACCATTTCCCCTGGCCGTAATGCAGCAGACCCTGTGGCGCAAAATGGTCACGCAACCGCAGTAGCAGCGTCTTTGCCAGGCGCAATTTGTCCCGCCCCAGTGCTTCGGTATTCCATTGTGCGGACTCCATATCGTCGATCGACACAAAGGTGGGTTCACCCCCCATCGTCAGTCGAACATCGTTGGCCAGCAGGTCCTGATCCACTTTATCGCCCAAGGCAATAATATCGGCCCACTGCGCGTCTGTATAAGGTTTGGTAACGCGCGGATCTTCATGAATACGGCTTACCTCGTTGCTGTATTCAAATTCCACTTCACATTTGTCGGTAAAGCCCTCAATCGGCGCTGCCGATACCGGATCAGGCGTACAGGCCAGAGGAATATGACCTTCCCCGGCAAATAAACCCGAGGTGGGGTCCAGACCTACCCAGCCAGCGCCGGGTAAATGCACCTCACACCAGGCATGCAGATCTGTGAAATCAGCCGTGGGTCCAGAAGGCCCTTCAATTGGTTTTTCATCCGGGGTGAGCTGCACCAGATACCCCGATGCAAAACGCGCCGCAAGTCCAAGGTGGCGTAACAACTGCACCAGCAACCAGGCAGAATCACGACAGGAACCTTTACCGAGTTTGAGGGTTTCCTCCGGTGTTTGAATACCGGGTTCCAGACGCACGGTATAATCGACCGCCTGTTGCACTTTCTGATTAATCTCTACCAGAAAATCAATGGTGGGCTTTTTCTCCAGCGAAACCGAAGACAAAAACTTGTCGAACAATGGCTCTTTATCCAGGGTTTCCAAATAAGGCGCCAGTTCTTTCCGACTCTGTTTATTGTATTTAAACGGAAATTTTTCCGCATACTCTTCCAGGAAAAAATCAAACGGATTGATAACCGTCATCTCAGCAATCACTTCCACACTGATCGACAAGCGTTTTGTTTTTTCTGGAAATACCAGTCGTGCCAGCCAGTTACCGAAAGCATCCTGTTGCCAATTGATGAAATGCTCTTCCGGCTCAACTTTTAAACTGTAGCTGCGAATTGGCGTACGACTATGAACCGCAGGGCGCAGGCGTACAACATGGGGGGATAATTTAACGAAGCGATCGAAGTTGTACGCCGTTTTATGGTGTAGTGCAACACGAATAGCCATGAGTTCTCCTTCAACAGTCGCGCATAGGCGACAGGATTAAATCAGCCGCTTATTGCCACTGCATGACAGTGGCAAGTCTGAAATGGGGTTAATATCACACGTGGGGAAACCAGGTTTCGGCGATAAGCCTGTGCACGGACGCGAGTTTGATCTGCAGATCATTCAGGTAATTGCGAAACTCACCATTGAGATTTTCTTCAACGTTGTACTTACTGACTTTTAACTGAATTTTATTTAAATGCGTGAGCAGAGATTTGGAACCCGGCAGTTTTTCGGAAGTATCGCACAAGGCATCCAGGCAGTGTGCCAGAGCGCGAGGGCTCTCCATATTTTTCAATAGGTATTCCACCACCAGTTCTCCGCGAACCGCGCTGCGGGTATTGCGACGATAAGACTGGTCAGCATTGAGTGAACGCAAAACCGTTCCCCAGATAATTTGACGCGAATTAATCGCGCTTTCGTCACCTTCGAGTTCAATAATTGCGGCAATTCCGGCATCCAGATTACGCGTGGTCATATCAGCACGTTCCAGATTGCGCCCCAGACGTAAAAAATCCCAGGCTGAGTCGTGCGGCATATTGCCGTAAAGTAAACCCAGAATCTGCTGGCAGCCCTTAATAATAAATTCGAGAAATTCGTGACGTTTACTGCGATTAATACCGTGCTGAATGTTTTCATGCACGTACATGTTTAATTCATTCACCAGTTCCCAGGTTTCTTCCAGTACCACATCTCGCGTGGTGCGCACATTTTCCCGAAGATGGTGCAGAGACGAAACTATAGAGCTGGGATTGGTATCATCGCCCAATAAAAATTTGACCACATTGCGTTCGTCCTGCACGGTGTAACGCGAGAGATAATCGCTTTCCAGGTCATTGATAATGACGAGATTAAACCAGGTAAGATTAACATCGCGCGGTAGATCAAACAGAAGCTTGTCATAAATACTTACGATGCGTGCGGTGCTCTCCACGCGCTCAAGATAGCGCGCAGTCCAATAAACTCGTTCAGCAACTTTAGACAGCATTATTTGCTCTCCCCATCAGTGTCCACAATCCAGGTATCTTTACTACCACCGCCTTGCGAGGAATTGACCACCAGTGAGCCTTTACGCATGGCAACGCGCGTCAGCCCTCCTGTCGTGACATAACTATCTTTGGACTGCAAAACAAAAGGACGCAAATCCAAGTGGCGTGGCTCAAGCGTGTTTTTACCGACCAGGGTTGGGGCTGTGGATAAGGCCAGAGTTGGCTGTGCTATATAGTTTCGCGGATTGGCCTTGATCAGCCGGGTAAATTCATCACGTTCTTTTTTCGTCGAATGCGGCCCAATTAACATGCCATATCCCCCCGACTCGTTGGCCGGTTTGACAACCAGTTTGTCCAGGTTTTGCAAAACGTGTTTCTGCTGCACCTCGTCATGGCAAAGAAAAGTTTCCACGTTGTTAATAATCGGGTCCTGATCGAGATAATATTTAATTACCTCTGGAACATAGGCGTATACCACTTTGTCATCAGCCACGCCGGCACCGGGCACATTGGCCAGCGCAACATTACCCGATTTCCAAGCCCGCATTAAGCCTTTTACTCCGAGCACGGAATCTTTACGGAATACTTCCGGGTCCAAAAACAAATCGTCGATGCGTCGGTAAATAACATCCACCCGTTCCAGGCCGTTGATGGTTTTCATATACACGCGATCATCATCCTGCACAACCAGATCGCTGCCTTCAACCAGTTCCGCTCCCATTTGCTGAGCCAGGAATGCATGTTCAAAATAAGCGGAATTAAAAATCCCCGGTGTTAACAAAACAATGACGGGCTTTTTAATTTTGCGCGGCGATAGCGCTCTGAGGGTATCGAACAAACGGGCGGGGTAATCACCTACCGGTGCCACGTCCATTTTTTCAAATACCTCCGGGAAAATTCGCTTCATGATCGAACGGTTTTCGAGCATGTAGGACACGCCGGAGGGCACGCGTAAATTATCCTCCAGCACATAGAATTCTCCATCCTTGTCACGCACCAAATCCGTGCCACATATGTGCGCCCAAACCCCAAAAGGGGGCGACACACCTTCACATTCTTTACGATAATTTTTTGACTGTTTCAGGATGAACTCGGGAATGATCCCGTCTTTAATGATTTTTTGATCGTGGTATAAATCATCGATGAACATGTTCAACGCCTGTAAGCGTTGCTTTAAGCCTTCGGCAGTTTTATCCCACTGCTTTTTATCAATGATGCGGGGAACAATATCGAAGGGCCAGGCACGATCGATATTGCCTTCCTCGGTATACACAGTGAACGTTACACCCATCTCTTTAATGGTTAATTCGGCAGCATGTTTGCGCGATGCAACATCACCGTCGTTCAGTGTTTTGATGTAATTTAATAATTTGCGCGAGGATTTTCTTGGGTTTCCTGAGTCGGTAAGCAGTTCATCATAAAACCCGGTGGAGCTGTAATCGGTCCAAGAAATGGTCATCGAAATACCTTTTTATCTAAATGAAGAAATTTATTACGGGTATTTTTTGGCAATAAGTAGAACGGGTGCTGCTGGTCAAACGGGAACATTATAGTAATTTTTGCCAAGTTATAGGTTACGTTTTTTTCATTGTTAATTGCAAAGCTTATCGGGATTTTTGTCGCGTAAACTTCGTCTGGAAATTTTACAAAATTACCAGCACAACGCTGTGATGGTCGCTGCACAATGCACGAATCACACCATAAATAATTTATCCGCCAAGATCATGCCCAGTAAGTTTGCACCACAAAAGCGCAGCACGCTTTTCTTCAGCATAGCCACAAAATAATGACGCCTCCTAAGAGATTTCGAAACAAGTGTAAGCAGAGATAAAGAAACTCGAAAATAACAACCGTGAAAGCCATCGAGAAAAGAGTAGGGGAATTGCTATTGAAAAATAGCTCAAGCAAAGAACTCAAGCAAAGAACTAATGAAAGGAACTCAGGAAAAGAACTCAAGAAAAACGTAAACCACCATTAAATTCCATGACGCTCCAGGTTCGCATTAACAGCGAGCATGGCGCGCAATAAAAGTTTTGCACGAGGTTTTTTGTTTTGGTTCTTACAATCAACCCACGCTATTTCGAAAAGTGATGTGAGCTCGCTGTAAAGATTGGCGGGATCAACGTCGCTTTTAGCGCTGGCTAAAAGGAAAAGATTTACGCCCTCAGCACCGAGTCCGCCGGCTTAGCGAAACACCCACAATTTATTGATCACATAGGAGATAGCAGGAATGGAAACCACCACAATCAGAAGAGTAATACGATCGCGTTCAGGCAACACGATTTGCAAAAACCAGAGTAACAGCTGACTCATCACAAAGGTACTGAGCGAGGCGATACAAAATTTCAAGAAGCGCGCCCGGCTAAAGCCGACGCGAAAAGACAAAAGGCTATGACCAAAGTAAGACACTAACACCGCCATGCCATAACCGGTGAAATTTGCCAGGTAAACGTTAGGGTATACCTGTTCATTTATCAACAACGCCATGCCGTAGTGGGTCAGCGTTGCGCCAACGCCCACCAAGGCAAACACAATGATTTCCCGCAAATGGTGACGGTGCTCCTGAAATAAACGTCGCAACATCAGCCGGCTTTTTTATCCGCAGATGAAAAGCCCACTTCCTGCGCAACTACGTAAATAGGGCGGTTCTTCACCTCCATGTAAATTCGCCCAATGTATTCACCCATCAAGCCCATAAAAAATAACTGGATACCACCGAGGAACAACATCACCACCATCAACGAGGCGTAACCCGGGACATCAACGCCCATCACCACCGTCTTAATAATGGTCCACAATCCAAATATAAAGGCACAAAAGGACACCAGTAAGCCCAGGTAAACACCGAAACGGATAGGCATGGTGCTGAAGGACGTAATCCCGGACAGCGCAAAATTCCACAGCTTCCAGTAATTAAATTTCGTGTCGCCGGCTGTACGCTCCAGTCGTTCGAATTCCAGGGTAGTATTTTTAAATCCCGGCCAACAAAACAGACCTTTCATAAAGCGGTCTTTTTCTGGCAGGCGACGCAGGGCATCCAGTACTTTGCGATCCATCAGACGGAAATCACCTACGTTCTCCGGAATCTGTAACTGGCTTAATTTATTAAACACCTTATAAAAGCCACCTGCCGAACTGCGCTTCATGGCTGTGTCGGTATCTCGCGAGACACGTTTGGCGTACACCACATCAAAGCCTTCACGCCACTTTTCCACCATTTTAATAATCAGCTCCGGTGGGTCTTGTAAATCCGCATCAATCGGAATTGCGGCGTCACCATCGGCATAATCCACTGCGGCGGTCATGGCCGCTTCCTTGCCAAAATTCCGCGAAAACGCCACGACTTGAACACGCGTATCCTGCTCGGCCTGTGCCAGCAATAGTTCCAGCGTGTTGTCCTTGGAGCCGTCATCCACACATATGATGTTGTACTCCACATCCACACTTTCCATCACCTTGTGAATTGCGGGGAAAAAATGAGGGATTGCCTCGGCCTCATTGTACATCGGCACTAGAATCGAAATGCTTTGTTGCTTGTTTTGCTGCTGTGTCATGGCAATGTATTCACTTATTCAGTTCTATATAAAGCGGGAAACGTTGATCTGATTATTCACTTAACCGGACTTTCCAACGCTTGCGCGGGAGAGGCGTGCGAGCGCGATACTGGCCACTGCGCGAAGGGAAACGCCGCACGGGCATGACCTGCAGCGGGACTTGCCCGCGCTGGGAATTCGTCGACGACGGCCGATTGAATAACAGGAGCGCTTGAACCAAAAGCATGCCGGTAAACGGCATTCGGTAACGGCCTTCATTCACGGCGATGGGCAACAGCGCCTGCACCACGAACCAGGCAATTAAAATGGCCGCGTACATTTTTTGCTGGCGCAGACGCTTGCGCCACACGATACTGGCAATCAGAATCAACACCGTCAGCGGCGCCCACAGCCAGCGCGATTGATAATTCACTTCTCCCAGCGTACGCGCACGATTAGAATCTGGCCACGATTCGGAGAAAAATAATAAAATCATATTATCCAGCGTTATATCCACATACTGCTTCAAAGACAGTGTGGTGCGCTCCATGTTGAGCTCCCAGTCACGAGACCCTTCATCCAGGTCAACGAACGCCGTGACAGCACCTCGACGACGGCTCTGCCAGTCACTTAAAGGCTCAAAGACCCGCGCTTCAGCCGCCGGTGACTGAAACACATAAAACCAGCGTGCACCCTGACGTTCATAATTCATATTGATTTTACGCTTACCGGATTTAGCATAAATCAGATTCATATTGCCCATACCATGCGGTGCAAAAATATGCACAAACTGATATCCGCGATAGGTTAGTGGTCCAAGAATCAAGGCTAACACCAGCAGGGAATAGATCCCTTTTCGAATTTTTTCTGCCTGCACGCACCACAACCAGGTACAGGCCACTGCCGCCATGGGAATAGCAATACCGCGAGATAGTCCCGCCAGCGCCCATATCAATACCATCAGTGTAAAGGCTGCAGCGGTTTGCTTGCGCTTACATCGCCAGGTAGCCCACAGCGCTGCGCCGAGCATGGGCAACAGCAGTGTTTCCTGCATGAAATAGCCATAGATGCTGATCCACGACGGATTCCAGGAAAGTACAACCCAGGCCACCAGCGCGAGCGTTTTACTCGGTTGTAGTTCCCGCACAAAGCGATACCAGAGCCACGGCGTAATGCTGCAAAGAATGATGGTATAAAACGCTACCAGCGGCGGATATTTCAGCGTTAGTTTGGCCAGCGCAGCAATGTACACCTGGAATAAAATCGGGTCGGTGAACACCATCGGATCACCCCGTAAAACATCTATTCCCTGCTCCCAATGGCGCCGTGTATCACTGAAGATATGATAGATCGGGTTGAATTCGATGATGTAATCAATGCGGTAAAGTATGGCCAGAATCACCAGTGCATAACACAGCAGTTGAAAGGCCCATAGACGATTATTTCGCCAGTATTGCCAGGTCCACCAGGGTTGCGCTAGTAAACAGGAAAAGAAGGAATCGCGTAGTGTTTGCCAATACTGAAGCATGTTTGCCGAATACACCCTTAAATGAAACGCTTACCAGGTACTCAATGTTCTGCCGTTTCGCAGGAGATCCTGATTGAGTAGCCGTATTTATTGTTAACGTGCTGAACGTGAATAATTATTGATCACAGACGATGTCTGAAGTCGAATACGGAAAAACGATTGACGGTGGGGTTTTCCATACCTTCAGACCAGATACTGTCGCCGGACTGCGACGCATCATAGCACAGCCAGATCATTTCCCTAGCTGACGACTTAGCTGAATACATGCACGGTTTACCGAATTTAGTGGAAACAGCGAAACCAATCCGGTAGACATACACGAGCATGCGCATTAAACCATTCATGGAGTGTTGACGTGACAATAAAAATAAAGATTCGCGAAGCCGTAGACAGTGACTCGCCAGGTATTGAACAGACGTTGCAGCAAGCATTTAACGACCACCCACACAGCTCAAATAATGAACACAAAATCGTGAGCGCTTTGCGTCAACAGCAGCAACTTTCGTTAATGCTGGTCGCGGTAGACACGGCTTCTGATGCTGCGCCTCTGGTGGGATGCGTAGCCTTTTCACCTGTGACGATCATGCTCGATTCCCATGGCGTCGCTGAGGAAATGCCGCATGCTCGCTGGTGTGCACTGGGGCCGGTTGCGGTGAGACCAGACCAACAACGCGAAGGCATAGGCTCAAAATTGATACAAATGGGTTTGTATCAAATGAAACAGCGCGCATTTGATGGCTGTGTATTAGTAGGAGAACCGGCCTTTTATCGCCGGTTTGGCTTTCTACAACACAGTGGACTGGTATTTCCCGGTTTGCCGGCGGAATATTTCCACTCGCTGCTATGGCGTGGGGAACAGCCGCAGGGAACAGTGAAATATGCGGCAGCGTTTAGCGAGGTCACTTAGCCAGGCGTTATTGAAGCGGTCGGTGAGCAAAACTAATTGCCGCTATACTACGGCTCACTTCAGGCTAAAACGCGTTTGTTCGTTATACCCTGAACATAAGAATAAACAGGGCGCCGACATTTGCCGCATTCACAGACCAACAACCCCATAGCACACAGCATGATCAGTACAGGATACATTTGAGTAAAGCGTATCGATAGTTTCGCACAAGAATTAGCAGCACAATGACACCCTGAAAAATATGACTGTCGCAAATCTCACGAACTGCGGCAATCACTTGGCAAATTCATCACATATATTCATCAGAGATAATCGAAAGAGAGGACCATCATGACACAATCACTATTCAACCGGGGGAAGGCAGGCAGGTTATCACCGCTGCGACTTTTTACCCGAGCAATGATGACCGGCGTACTGGTTTGGGGTGCTACGGTTTGGGGCGCTGCGGTTCAGGCTGCAGACGCTGAACAAGCCCCGGTGCAAGATGAAAATCAAAAAGCTCAAGCCATGTTCGAATCCTTATTTATGGCAGAGCTTGAAAGAAGCCCGGAAAGTATGGCTTATCTTGGCATTAAAAAAGATTACGGCAAATGGGATGATTATTCTCTGGCTCGAGAAGCACAAGACTTGCAATTTACCAAACAGCAATTAAAAGAATTAAAAACACTCGATCGAAAAAAGCTGGACGCATCCACAGCCTTAAGTTACGACCTGTATGAACAGAAACTGCAACAGGATATCGACATGCACAAATGGGTGCATTACGACTATCCCGTGAATCAGATGTTCGGGCTGCACTCGCATATTCCTTCATTTCTTATCAATATTCACAACGTGGAAAGCGAAGAAGATGCAAAAGCATATATCAGCCGTTTAAACGGTGTAGGGACCTATATTGATCAACTGATCGACAACCTTGAAGTGCGCAAGAAAGAAAAAATTATTGCGCCAAAGTTTGTCTTCGCCCATGTGATCAGTGATTCAGAGAATGTCATTAAAGGCAAGCCTTTCACTAAAAAGGGTGAGGAAGGTAAAGACAGTACTTTGTTAGAAGACTTCAAAAATAAAGTCAACAAACTGGAAATTGCAGAGAAGCAAAAAGCAGCCTTAATCAAAGACGCCAGTCAAGCTCTCACCGACGTGGTTGGCCCCGCCTATACCAAATTAATCGCTTATATTAAAACGCTGGAGAAAGTAGCAGATACTAAAGACGGTGCCTGGAAATTTCCAAAGGGAGACAAGTTCTACCGCGATGCGTTAAAAGTTACCACCACCACGGATTTAAGTGCAAAAGAAATCCATCAGATTGGTTTGGATGAAGTCGCTCGAATTCATGAAGAAATGCGCGGCATTATGAAAAGCGTAAAATTTGAAGGCGATCTTCAGGATTTTCTTAAATTTATGCGTGAAGACAAGCAGTTCTATTTCCCACAAACCGAAGCGGGACGCGCAGAATATTTAGCGCAGGCCACGCAGTTAATTGAAGACATGAAAAAGCAGTTGGACTCGCTATTTCTGACTAAGCCAAAAGCAGACCTGACAGTGAAAGCGGTGGAACCTTTCCGTGAAAAATCCGCCGGCAAGGCATTTTATCAACGTCCTGCCCCTGACGGCTCACGCCCCGGTACTTACTACGCCAATTTATATGATATGAGCCTGATGCCAAGCTACCAGATGGCTGCTCTGGCTTATCACGAAGGGATTCCCGGTCACCACATGCAAATCAGTATTGCCCAGGAAATTCAAGACATGCCGAAATTCCGTAAATTTGGCGGTTACACGGCCTACATAGAAGGTTGGGGCTTATATTCAGAACTGGTACCGAAGGAAATTGGTTTTTATCAGGACCCTTATTCTGATTTTGGCCGTCTGACTTTAGAACTATGGCGCGCGTGCCGCCTGGTTGTGGATACCGGCATTCACTATAAAAAATGGACGCGTCAACAAGCGATTGACTATCTGATGGAAAACACACCCAATTCTGAAGCCGATAATATTAAAGCCATTGAGCGCTATATCGTAATGCCTTCTCAAGCAACCGCGTATAAAATTGGCATGCTGAAAATTTTAGAACTGCGTCAGAAATCTAAAAAAGCCTTGGGCGATGCCTTCGATATCTGCGAGTTTCATGATGTGATTTTGAAAAACGGTGCGGTTCCTCTGGACATACTTGAAGGTCTGGTTGACCAGTGGATTAAACAAAAAAAATCCGCCTAAACACCTCGAATACACGCTGAAACTGAATAAGAGCATGGAGGCTCTTATTCCTGCTTCCGCAAACACCTCTGCAAATACGCCAACAAATCGTCATCGTTAAATTTAAATCCTGCCTGCAATAATACTTGTGGATCTACACGAATACTGGCGAGCAAAGCTTCATCGGCCATTTCTCCAAATATACACCTTGCAAGCTTAGCCGGCATCGGCAACATCGCAGGCCTGCGCACGGCGGTAGCTAACGCGCGGGTAAACTCAATATTGCGAACAGGATGAGGGGCAACAAGATTAACTGGCCCACTCAACGAAAGATGTTGTATGACGAAGTCAATGGCACGCAGCGCGTCCGCTAAACTGATCCAACTCATAAAGTGTTGGCCATTCCCCATTTTGCCACCAAGGCCCAATGAAAATGGCAACAACATTTTAGCCAGTGCACCGCCAGAGGGGTGTATCACCAGCCCTGTGCGCAAAAATACCGTGCGAATACCTCTTTCCTGCGCCGGTCTCGCAGCCGCTTCCCAGTGCTGCGCAACTTCTGCCAGAAAACCCTGACCAAGTGCCGACTGTTCATTCACAACAACATCCCCAGTATCACCGTAATACCCCATTGCCGAGCCATTGATTAGCACCTCGGGCGCTCGTTCTAACTCACACAAGTACTGACAGAGCACTTGTGTTGCCGCAACACGACTCTGCAAAATTTCATCTTTACGCGCCGCCGTCCATCGACTGGCAATATTTTCACCGGCCAGATTGATCACTGCATCAAAATGCAAGGTAGTATCCAGCTCGATTTTACCCTCGCGAGGTTGCCAACAAAAATGCCGGGCTGTGCCGGAAGGCTGACGACCCAGGGTGTAAATGGTGTGCCCCGCGTGAGCCAGTGACTGGTTCAAGGCACTGCCAATAAAGCCGCTCGCCCCGGCGATAAGTATTTTCATACCTGAGTCCTTACACTTTTTAACTTGGGTTGGCAGGGTATACGGTGGAACCAGGTAAAAAGTTTAGCCATCACTGCGTACATGGTTTGCCATTATCGTGCGCGCGGTCTGCCGCTTATTGTCCGGCGGACGCTGCACTGGCAACAGGATCGAGACACTTGTTCCAGCATTCTCATCGGTTTCCAGCAACAAATGGCCACCGTGCAGATGGGTAATGCCTCGCACCATAGTTAAGCCTAGACCAGGCGTTTTCCCCACCAGGAAACGACTGTCTTTGGTGGTATAAAACGGGTCAAACACGCGGCCTACGATACTTTTATCGATACCAGCGCCATTGTCTTCGACAATAATGGCAACATATTCACCGTTGAGAGGCTCCCCGCAATTCTCGCAAAAGGTCGCCACGGGTGCGACAAGATCGACGGTGACCAGAATCTTTCCACCGTCCGTGAAAGATTGGCGGGAGTTATCCAGAAGTGCGAGGACCGCCGTTTTAATCAGTTCACTATCCGCTCTGACTTCAGGCAAGTTTCTGGCAAAACTCAGACTGATTGCAACATCGGAGCGCACGCTGTTTTGAAACTGATCAATCACCCCCTGAATGATTTTACGAACATCATTAAACGGGTACTGACTCATTTTCTGATGATTGACCTTGGAAATTTTGCCCACCAGTTCCTGCGCACGAATCAGCGTATTCAATGATTTGTCCAGCGAGCTTTCAGCCGCATGTAAATCGCGTTCTTTGACACGTTGCAACGAAAGATCAAGATAACCAAACAACGCTCCAAACAAATTATTAAAATGATGGGACACGCTTTCTGAAAGACGCGAGGTAATTTGCATTTTGTGTTCTTCCATCGCGTAAAGCCGGCTGAGATCTCGCCCGGTCGAGACAAAATAATCCACCTCACCGCGTTCGTTCATAATCGGCGTTATGTCTTTTTCCTCATAGAAAAGACTGCCGTCTTTACGCTTGTTAACAAACACATTGGAAAAGGAATCACCGCGGGATACGGTATTCCATAACAGTTGATAAAATTCCTGAGGATGTCGACCGGACTTTAACAGGGCGGGAGTCTGCCCCAAAGCTTCCTCCACACTATATCCTGTAATTTTACAGAATGCGGAATTAACAAAAATAATTTTCCCTTCACGATCCGTCACGTAGATGACTTCGGAACAGTTCTCGACAAACTTGGCAAAGGTGCGCATTTTTTCCAAATCGTTTCGATGCGTTGCTGTTCTCTTTCCCCACAACCACGCAATGGGTAAAAGTAAGAGTAAAAACAGCAGTGTATTGAAAATAAAATTCTGTCTAACGTGGAGAAGTCTGGCGTTTATGTCTTTTTCATTGAATACCGACACCAGATACCAACCTGACTTATACACAATATCGGGCAAATCCAACATCCACCAGTTGCGCGCGGTCACTTCCTGCCGACTCTCCGCCGGACCATCAATTTTGGCGAACGTCAGCAGCCCTTGCTGTTGTGATAACTGACCATCGTTTTGGCTGCGAACAAACTGCCACAACGCTGGATTTTCATCTGCAAAGCTGTTGCGGTTTTTTAATTGAAAACCCCAGGTCTTTTCACTATCCCGGTGATACAACCAGTAGCCTTCTTTGTTCAGCATGTATATTTGGCCTAGCGAACGTTGATCAAAACGCTGTAACAACTGAAGTAAATAATTGGCGGAGATGTTAATCACCACGATACCGGATTTTTTCTTCGGCGATGAAAGAACCGGCGTAATGATGCGAATTTGAGGGTGATAGGGGATTTCAATTTTATCAAACTCAACGTTTAAATCCATTGGCGATACGTAAACCTGCCCCGGTTTTAAAATTACGGATTCACGAAAATAGTAGCGGCTGCTTTTGTTTTGCAACAGTTCCACTGGGGTGACTGATATAGGTTGTCGATTATCAACGCGCACAATTTCATTGCCATATAAATCCATGAAGCGTAATTGGTGATAATGCTTTTTTACTCGCGCAAAACTTATAAACTCATCACTGAGTCGGCGATTGCTGTCTTCGGTTTTCTGAAATAATTCCGTTTGTTTGGCGATCACCAATAAGTCGCTGATGGCCTCATAAAATGAATTGCGAATGTTAAATTCGAGGGTGTGAATCTGCTCGGTTTCACTGGCCTGCAAAGACTGTTTCTCTTTCGTTGCAGCAAAATAATACAGGCCGATACTCAGTAAAAGCGTGCCAGTGGCCACCAATAGATAAAAACGTATCGCGGAACGATGGGCCAATGCATCGTCATAAATAAACATGGATTTTACCGGCGACCTGATGCTCACACTTGGCTCCAACACGGGAACGCATTCAGTTAACATGCATTCAGCTAAGATCAAACTGTTGTGTCATATGGAATTGGCCGCAACACCTGGCCTGATGCCGTTGCGACCACACTAAAATCGAAAAGATGAGTGATGTGCTTTCGGTGTCGCGTCCATTATGCGCCACCCACTTTTTAAGATTAGATCAAACTGAGTAAACGCGTGTGCGTTTTACATATTAAGCGACAGGTTTTTCAATTTTCACCGGTCGTGTTGACACGCCGGCAGTCAGCACCAGTCGCATTGCGTCTTCGGCTTTCATATTGATTTCGGTGACAGAGGCACGCGGCACATACACGGTGAAGCCGCTAACCTGGTAGCTCTGCGGAATATAAACGGCAATTAAATCCTCACCCTCAACGCTGCTGCCCAAACCCGGAATTTCGTGCAGGTTTTCCCGGGTGATAAAGCCAATCAGTTTGACCCCGCCAATATCAATCCACACGACTTTACGCACATCGCCTTCGCCTTTTTTCGATAAAAAATACCCGGTGAAGTCGCGCAGCGCACCGTATACCGATTTCACCAGAGGAATGCGTTCCAGCATCTGCTCGCCAAAGCGAAACAGATGGCGAATCATCCAGGCGTTGACCACCAGGCCAATGCAGAAGAGGGCTGCCAAGCCCACCAGCCAGCCCATACCTGGCCAGTAATACTGCGCGGGCAGGACGGATAAAATGATGGGCCGCATAAGCTGTTCCACCGATACCCCTATGCTGTAGATCAGATAAAAGGTGATCCCCACGGGCAATACGGCCGCCAAGCCTTTTAATATGATTTGCCATAAGAAACGCATGCGCTGACTCCAGAAAATTGGGATAAACGTTATTTCAACAGAGAGGGGCTGTGATGCAGCATGGGGAAAAATGCATCGGTTAATGCCTCCGCATCCGCTTCCAGATCGAAGTTATCCGGCAGGAACAACCAGTTACTGATCAATCCAAATAGAAGAGCCAAGTACATCGTAGTGGCTTTGTCGGTGTCAAGGTTGGCAGGCAGCAGCTCCAGCTTGACCGCCGTGGTCATACACAATCGAATATGGGAGGTGCAGTCAATAAACGCCGCCTGCTGGCGTACGGTCAGCGCTTTGGCTTCATCTTCATTTTTCTCGCAGCGATGCATCATGATGGACAATACCCGTCGGCGACGAGGATTGGTTGCCGTATCACGTAGCATTTTAACGGCGTAATCTCGCATTGCCTGCAAGGGAGCATTTTCTACCGGGGCTTCCAGCAGCGTTTCCGGCGGCAGCCGCACGCGCTCCATCATCGCCTGCAACAGGTCATATTTGTTTTTGAAATGCCAGTAGATGGCACCCCGAGTCATTTCAGCGGCTTTGGCAATATCAGCCAGCGAGGTTTTACTCACACCGCGCTCAAAGAAAAGACGCTCGGCAGTATCGAGCAGTAAGTTACGCGTGGCGAGGGCTTCCGCCTTGGTTTTACGTACCACGGTTTAGTTGCTCCCGCAGGGGCATGAAGTTGTCATAATCGGGCAATACACTATCGAATACACTCTTGAAAGTCGTCTGTGATTCCAGCAAAACCACGGGGGGTTCGCGCTTTAAATTTGCTTGCAAGCATCATTCATCCTGTCTCATTTTCTCGTCGTCCGAACTCATTCAGGTCGGCGATCAGCGATTATCCTTTACACTTGCTTAAACATACATGACTGCATGTTTATTGTAACGCCATAAGTGAATTTCTTAGTACTAACTGCCTTAAAAGCAGGTCTTTTTATATTGAATTAAGAATTACAGCAGAAGATTAATTCACACTCTTACGTACGAGCGTTACAATTGATAGACTATCGCCTTATCTTTATACATTCAATATTGAATGTATAAAGAAGCTCAGGAGCGCAAACCAAACCGCGCTGTTGGTGTCATACAAACGCTCACAAAGCGCTTTGCTGTGACATTTTAGAAAACCCGAGCCGTAAACACTGTTACATTGAAATACTGATAGATTGAGACACAAAAAATACAGAGAAAGAAAGACTGTAAACACAAGGTGCAAGTAAAAGACACACAAGCAGAACACACAGACAACAGGGCAGATTCCTGCTGTCATTCTGGCAAATTGCAACCGAAATACCGGGCAAACCCTTGGATAAGCCCTCTGCTGCAATTTATGTCAAAAACACCTACACAGGGCTTTAGAGCCAGAGAATTTGCATCCCTCGGATTCGCAGCACTATGGTCTTCGACCAGACGCTGGCCATATCCGGCATGATGAATATTCTCCAGACGTGTAATTAGCGCAACAATCATAACAACTCACCGTTAATTCACCGACACCATAACCGTATAACACCGGAACACTGATGTGTTTTGGTATGAACTGAACAGGACGGCCAATACCGTCCATTAAGGAATAAATAGGAGCGCAACTATGCATGGCACGATGAAATTCGCTTCGGCTGGCATTTTGATTATGTTACTCGCAGCTTGTAGTGAACAGGGCGGCGGCGGAATGGGCATGGGTGGCATGCCACCCGCTGAAGTCTCCGTCGTTACAATCGCCAAACAAGACGTCACTTTAACGGCTGAATTACCCGGTCGTGCCGTCGCTTATCGAAAGGCTGAATTGCGACCACAGGTAAGTGGCATCATCGATAAACGTCTGTTTACCGAGGGCTCTGAAGTTGAAGCGGGTCAGCAGATGTATCAGATTGATCCGGCCAGATATGAAGCAGCAGTGCAAAACGCCAAAGCAGGCCTGGCCAGAGCTAAGGCCAACCTCACTACCACTCAGGCACGTGAAGCGCGCTACCGCGGTCTGTTAAAAGATAAGGCCATCAGCCAACAGACATACGACGATGCTTTATCCGAGTTTGAACAGGCCAAAGCAGATGTGGCCGTCAATGAAGCTGCACTCAACACGGCTGAAATCAACCTGCGCTACACCCGCGTCAATGCGCCGATTTCCGGCCGCATAGGAAAATCCAGTGTGACCGATGGTGCACTGGTCACTGAGCAGCAGACCAATGTATTGGCCACTATCTACCAACTCGACCCGATTTACGTCGATGTCTCGCAAAGTGCTCGTGACATTCTGAACCTGCGTCGACAATTTAAAGAGGGCACCCTCAATCAGCAGGAGGCCGCCAAAGTACAACTTGTACTGGAAGACGGCAGTGTTTATGAACAGGAAGGCACTTTGCAGTTCTCCGACATGAGTGTGAACGAAACCACCGGTACCGTAGTACTGCGTGCTCTGTTCCCCAACCCCGATTCCTTGATTCTGCCCGGCATATTTGTACGAGCAAAAGTACAGCTGGGAACACGAGAAGAGGGAGTGCTGGTACCACAGCGCGCGGTGACACGGGATCGCAGTGGCAATGCCAGTGTTTATGTGGTCAACAAAGACAACGTTGTAGAACTGCGTCCTCTTGTGGTCAGCCGCACCGTTGAAAGCGATTGGCTGGTAGAAGACGGGCTGGCAGAGGGCGACCGCGTGGTTGTATCCGGTTTGCAGAAAATCGCACCGGGCGCTCAGGTCAGCGTTGCAGCGCCTCCATCCAATACAGAAACTGCAAAAACTGAAGACCAGACCGAGATTGCTGGCGGTTAAGGATTAGATCCACCCACGCATACTCAAATACAACCTTTAATCCAGAGCGGGTTCAGGCGGCAGCAATACATCGCCTGAACCCGATCTACACCCGAATGTAAACACGGCACAACAAAGCGTTTCGCCTAAATATTTTTATCACTTCCAGCACCGCACCCTGCGTTGGAAAAGCGAAGCGTTAGAGGAGTTCATCATGGCTGCCTTTTTTATTAACCGCCCGGTTTTTGCCTGGGTTATATCCATCGTCATCATGTTGGCGGGGGTTCTCTCGATTGGCACCCTGCCAATCTCACAGTATCCGGAGGTAGCGCCACCGGCTGTTTCCATCAGTTCCAACTACCCAGGGGCGTCTGCCAAGGTAGTGGAAGACTCTGTTATTCAGGTGATTGAACAGAATTTGACAGGTATTGATAATGTGCAATACATGTCTGCCACCAGTGAATCCAACGGTTCCGGTTCTGTCACCCTGACATTTGAAGCTGGCACCGATCCCGATATCGCTCAGGTGCAGGTACAAAACAAGCTTCAGGCAGCCATGCCATTACTGCCTCAGGAAGTGCAACAACAGGGGATTACCGTTAACAAATCTTCAGCCGGCTTCCTGCTGGTACTGGGTTTTGTGTCCAACGACGGCAGCATGGACAAATACGATATCGCAGACTTCGTTGCCGCCAACGTGCGCGACCCGCTCAGCCGCGTAAGTGGCGTCGGCCAGATTCAGTTATTTGGCTCGCAATATGCCATGCGTATTTGGCTGGACGCTGAAAAACTCGCCGCATACTCTCTGACTACTACCGATATCGTCACCGCAATTCGCTCGCAGAACGTGCAGATTGCCGCTGGTGAACTGGGCGGTACGCCCGCCGTCAACGGGCAAGATATCAATGCCAGTATCGTGGTCCAATCGCGCCTGGAGACACCGGAAGAATTCAGCAAGATTCTGCTTCGCGCGAACGCCGACGGCTCCCAGATTCATATTGGCGACGTGGCACGCGTGGAACTGGGTGGTGAAAACTATCAGTTTGAAACCGAGTACAACCGCCAGCCCGCTACCGGTCTTGCTATCAACCTTGCCTCTGGCGCCAATGCCCTGGAAGTGGCCGCATCCGTACGTGAGCGTATTGAAGAATTAAAACCCTTCTTTCCCGCTGGACTGGAAGTGGTATATCCCTATGACACAACACCCTTCGTAAAACTCTCCATTGAGAGTGTGGTTCATACGTTGGTAGAAGCAATCATCCTGGTATTCCTGGTGATGTATCTGTTCCTGCAGAATTTCCGTGCAACCCTGATTCCAACAATCGCCGTACCCGTCGTTCTGTTAGGGACTTTCGCCATTCTCAGCGCCTTCGGCTTTTCCATTAATACGCTGACCATGTTCGGTATGGTATTGGCCATCGGCCTGCTGGTGGATGATGCGATTGTGGTGGTGGAAAACGTCGAACGGGTGATGCATGAAGACGGTTTACCACCGAAAGAGGCCACACAAAAATCCATGAAACAGATTACTGGAGCACTGGTTGGGATTGCTCTGGTACTTTCGGCTGTATTTGTGCCCATGGCATTTTTCGGCGGCTCCACCGGCGTTATCTACAAACAGTTCTCGATTACGGTCGTGTCGGCGATGGCCCTGTCTGTTCTGGTGGCCTTAACCTTGAGCCCCGCACTCTGTGCCACCATGCTGAAAAGTCCGGAAGAGGATCATCATGAAAAAACGGGCTTTTTCGGCTGGTTCAACCGCGCATTCAACACCACCACCAACAAATACCGCGATGGCGTAGGTCACATGCTAGGCCGCACCAAGCGCTACCTGGCGATTTACGTGGCGATTGTTGCGGTACTTGCACTATTGTTCACACGTTTACCAGGCTCCTTCCTGCCAGACGAAGATCAGGGCATTCTGTTCAATATGATGAGCCTGCCCGTAGGCGCAACCAAGCATCGCTCAGAAGATGTCATGAATCGTATTGAAGACTATTTCCTCGATCAGGAAAAAGAAAACGTGGAATCGGTCTTCTCGGTGATTGGCTGGAGCTTTGCCGGTGGCGGTCAAAATGCCGGGCTTGCCTTCGTGCGCTTGCGCGATTGGGAAGAGCGTACTCGCGACGACCAAAGCGTACAGGCTATCGCCGGGCGCTCAATGGGTTACTTCATGCAAATAAAAGACGCTATGGTCTTCTCTTTTGCTCCCCCCTCCATTCCAGCACTGGGCACCGCAACAGGTTTCGATCTGCAGCTGCAGGATCTTGGTGGTCTCGGCCACGAACAGCTGATGAACGCGCGCAACCAGTTACTCGGTATGGCCGCTCAGGAGCCGCGACTCATGGGGGTACGCCCGAATGGTCAGGAAGATACGCCGCAATTTAAATTGGATGTGGATAAAGAGAAAGCCTCTGCACTCGGCGTACCTCTGGAGCAAGTGAACAATACCTTCTCCACTGCTTGGGCTGGAACCTATGTCAATGACTTTATCGACAAAGGCCGGGTGAAACGTGTGTTTGTTCAAGGCGATGCTCCCTATCGTATGATGCCGGAAGATGTGGGTAACTGGTATGCGCGGAATACCCAGGGTGAAATGGTGCCATTCTCCGCCTTTACTTCCGGGCGTTGGATCTACGGTTCTCCGCGTCTGGAGCGCTATAACGGCGTATCTGCGCGTAATATTCAGGGCCAGGGCGCACCCGGCGTCAGCTCCGGTGAGGCCATGCATATCATGGAAGAAATAGTTGCCAAACTCCCTCCGGGTATCGGTATGGAATGGACGGGAATGTCGCTGCAGGAGAAAAAATCCGGCGATCAGGCACCAATGCTTTATGCCCTGTCGATAATCGTGGTATTTCTTTGTCTGGCTGCACTTTATGAAAGCTGGTCGGTACCTTTTGCTGTAATCATGGTGGTGCCGCTGGGTGTTCTCGGTGCGGTAGTGTTTGCCATGTTACGCGGGCTGTCTAACGATGTTTACTTCCAGGTTGGTCTGTTAACCACAATTGGTCTATCCGCGAAGAACGCCATTTTGATCGTGGAGTTTGCCAAAACCCTATATGAACAGGGTAAGGATTTAATTCCAGCCACAATGGAAGCGGTGCGTATGCGCTTGCGTCCCATTGTTATGACGTCAATGGCGTTCACCCTGGGGGTTACGCCTCTGGTGCTGGCAACAGGCGCAGGCTCCGGTAGCCAAAATGCTATTGGTACCGGTGTATTCGGGGGGATTGTATCGGCCACCGTCCTGGCCATTTTCTTTGTACCAGTCTTCTTCGTCGTGGTATTCAGAATTGCAGCGGCACTGTCTTCAAAAGTTTCGCACTCTGAAACTGCCATGGAAAAAGCCCATGATGCACATAGCCATTAATATATGCTAAGCGCTATAAACTAAGCGCCATGAGTTAAACGCTATGAGTTAAACCTAATGAGCTAAGCGTTCACCAAATTAAAAGCCGCACAATTGCGGCTTTTTTTATGTCTTGGCTTCTGCTCCTAGACGGCTGCATCTCATCAGTCCACAGGGGAGTGATGCGGTTAGAAAAAATTGCGGGAAGACTCCAGCATGCAGAGTCAAAAGCAGAAACAAAACAAAAATAAAAGCCAGAAAGAGGAAGGGAAAAAGGTGTGTTGCGTTTGGAAAAGTGCAGGGGAAAAGTGCAGGGGAACAGCGCACGAATACCACGTGCGCTGTTGACTCACCCTTTTACTGTTTACTAATCACTAATGAGCTCATTGCATCATTAAAACCTTCGTTTACCAGACACTCATCGTCACTCGAAACAGTGACTACGTTTCCAGTAAAGTTATTGTGTTGATAAAGTTCAGCTTTATATCCGGGCAATACCGCAATGGACGACACATCATCGTTGTCGATACCCAGTTCCTGCAATTGCGCCAGCGTATAACGCCCAGGTTCCAAAGACACCTCATAACCATCGTAGTTACAATGCTGATACACGGTGGCAACTTCTTTCACGAGTTTGGTCACTACTACGGAACTGACTTCGTCATTAAAATTATCGTTAACCAGGCAGTTGTCATTAGCCTCTTTAGTCAATTTGCTACCGGCATAATTTGCATGTTGGAATAATTCAACCTGCCAGCCTTCCGGTACTGTCACAGAAGACACATCATCATTGGCGATGCCGGCTGCCTGCAGCTGTGCAAGATTGTATGAGCCTTCCTGCAGCGTTGCCCGGTAACCACCAAAATCACAATGCTGATGCAAACTTACTCCGGCAGTAGGTGGAGGAGTCGGAGTAGGCGTTGGTGTTGTGAATCTGAATTCTGCCTGCGCCTTGGTGTATTGCGCTTCCCATTCATCTGACCAGCCAAAAGCATTAGTCGCCATGCCTTTCAAATCCGTGCCAGCAGCGCCGCTCCAAAAATGCACGAACTCGCCCCAGTTCATACCACGGGAATAATTGTTACCATTTTTTGGGAAGTGCTGAGAGAGCAATTTGAAATAGCGATTCAACACCTGATTCCCACCGTATTGATCATAAATCGGATAAAACCAATCACGGAACCAGTAAGTATTTGCACGCGGAAAGTTATCCACTTTGTTGATGTATTCGTTGTAGGTACTCTGCGCGACGTCTGGCATATTCAAATGCACGAACACATCATAGTTAAAAATTTCTGCCCACTTGGAATCTTTCCACAAACCAAAGGCTGGAGAACCATGCGTCTGGTATGAGCCCAGCTCAACGATGTGTGCAATCTCATGTGTTACAACACCAAGATTCCAGCCGGAGGCATCGTACCAGTCTCCCGCTTTGCCAATATCAATCACATTGCGATAGTCATGATGCGCATCCCACCAGGTCGATGGGTGACCGCCGCCGTATTTATCAGAGTGATAGATCGCATATAAACGCGGTTTACCACCAAAATCTCCGTAGGTCTGCTTGGTGTAACGCCAAACATCACCCGTGAATTGAAATAGCCAGGTAATACTGCGATCTACATCATCGTCGTAATACACCGCTAAATCATTATCTACAAACACACGCTTCACGACTTGATTGTGTTCAAACCAATGTTCCTGCCAGGTCGCCGGCGGTGTTTCCTGCGCGATGGCAGCACTGGATAAGGTGGCTAACAAGCCAAGTGAAGAGGTGACGCTTATAATCGCCTGTCCAAGCTTCATATTGAGACCCTTAATTATCGTTATAGGTGTTGTCACTAAGCTTGCGGGAGCTTATTGCAGGACATACACAAATGGATGAGTTATCAGAATATTATTCAAACCACTTGAGCGCAGTTTGAAACTCGAAGCTTAGCCTTGAAAGGGGCACAATTAATTTGATAGTACTCTCAAATTAATTGTGCTTATTGCACGAAAGTATCGATATTTTGCAAAAACAGGCAGCAGCGCACATTTTACGTGCATAAACAATTATTTACGTTTTATCAGAATTTTTATCAGCGACTTTGTCGTACCGCTGGCATCTCTTACATTATTGTAAGCGTGACAGCGCCAAATATTTTGCGGCTGAGTATTCGCTGTTGGTTCTGCGCTCTCAAGTGAGAGCGTGTGAAATATTACCGTGTCTACTCACGCAAAGTTTGATCCAGCTGGCTTCATCGCTTACCACGCGCGAGCAATAATACGGACACACATTCGACAGAAACTCGATGCACAACAACGTTAAGATTTTCAAAAAACATAAAGCAACATTTTCATATTACTGTGATTTTTTTTGCATCACTTAAGCTATGTGGGTGATGTATTCTTAAATTCACTCAAATGCCGCACTTGAATGCCGCACTTGAAATTACAGCTTATACGTTAACAACTTAAGAACGTTTTCTTTTATCTTTATCAAGTATATATCGGCAAGGTACTGATAAGAAATTCATTTAGATTCTCCTTTCAAGAGCGACGCATATGCAGTAGGATACAAAACGAATAATCATTAATTTCTGCAAGCAGTTTTCAATTCATTAACAGCGTTAATCGGAGAACTCGCTATGTCATCCCACACTCACGGTTTTTCAATCGGTATTGAGCGCTACAGCGACGAGATTTTTTTAAGTTTAAAAGCCGTTGGAAAACTTAATCATCAGGATTACAAAAAAATCACCCCCATGATCGATGCAGCACTGCACTGCGTGAATGATCCCAAAGTAAAAGTATTGTTTGATGCTAGTGATTTTGACGGCTGGGAATTACGAGCTGCCTGGGACGATTTTACGCTGGGTTTAAAATACAATAATCGATTTGAAAAAGTCGCGATTTTTGGTCATAAAAAATGGCATGAATATGGAGCAAAGATCGCTGCCTGGTTTATCAGCGGTGAAGTCGAAGCGTTTCAAACCCAGGAAGACGCCATTGAATGGCTGAAGAACAAACCCGCGCCCACTTACGTGTAAAACCCAGCCTCATAGACCGGTACATAAGACCGGTACTATTATGCGGATGTAGAACGGATGTAACAAACAGCTATAGGCAATTCTCAAAGGAAAAGCATCACACCAGAAAGCTCAGTGCAAACACATGGATGAAAAACTCAGTACTGAAGCTTCGATGAATGAGAAGCTGGATGCTGACCTCAATTTAAATTCTCTACTAACGCCACATGCCCCAAGCTAAACAACTGATCTCCGTATATGGGTTTTAATGTAATTCGGTCAAAACCGGATTGCTGAACGTTTGGTGGAACAGAAATCTGCTGTTCAAATAAGCCCTGAACCCGATCCTGAGAAATTGGCAGCATACTCACTCCAAGTACACGACGCTGCTTAAAAAAGTGCACGGCATAACTGTCATTACTATCAACACTCAACTTCAGTGCCCGCGCATGACTAATTCGCTCTAGCTCGATCGCTAACCCATCCCAGGTAAAAATCTGCGCTCCAGCGGTATTCCATGAAGCGCCGTTACGCTGTGGCGAACTCAACACTGCCAGCGGAACGGTTTTGCCTTTAAAGTCTGTGTTAGAAGTAGCGGAAGAAGTGTGTTCATCTTGTTCACCATTGCGGGCGATGGGCTTCTCTTCCTTGCGCAAAACCACATGCCCAAGGCTATAAAAACCATCACCACTTATCGGGCGCAACCCGATGCTGTCAAAGCCTGAATGACTCAGCTCCTGCGGCAAAAGAAGCTGATGAATGGTGAGGCCCGCCTGATGCTTATCAGCGGCAATATCAATGTCATAAACGAGTTCATCATCGCGGAAAAAACGCAGTTCATAACTGTCATTGGCATCCGCACTAAACTCCAACAAACTTCTTTGAGTTCGTTGCTGCTTCAAGATACTGGGATCAAACCCTGTCACTAATACTCCATTGCCACTCAAGAGAATATTCCCCGGTGCATCCCAACGTGAACCACGTATTTTAATCTGCTGCAGTTCGTGAATGGCCACATGTTGCGAAAATTCTTGTGCGTTTATTTCTAAGCTTGTCGAATTCCCACGGTGCATCAGGGCGCTGCCCGAAAAATGAAGCAATAAAAGCATCGATGCTATTCCACTCAGAGGCAAGCGAATGCGATACAGTAATGACCGGTGGTGGCAGCTGAGGCAGATCGCTCCTATCAACAGAATGGTCACTGACAGGGCTAATCCCACTTTGCCCGCCGGGGTAAAGCCAAAATAAAATATGACTTCGCGCGTATCTGCTGGTATGTCCACCATCACCGGTGCAAAAGGATGTTCCAGCAAGGGGCGTGTTTTTATCACCTTATGCGAGTCATCGAACGTTTTCGTCGTTGCGCTGCGTCCATCAATCAAAACTTTCCAGGCTGGATGCCAGTGCTGATTCAACACCAGCTTACCAGCACCCCCACGCAACAAAATAAATTTCGCATACCCATGACCTGATTCGCTATCTAATATCCGTGTTTGCTCAGTAAAAAGTGTATCGTAGTAAATACCATTCACCTGTGGATAAGTCCCTGCATGGGGAAAATACTGAACATCTTTGGGCATAAACTCCAAGGTATTGGTTGTCCAGACTCCTGTAGTTTGCTGGTATGTCGCAGCCTGCTCTGTGCGCGCCATGGCAGTGTGGTCACCGGGTTTTGCGTACTGCCAGTGATTGCATAACACCGCCGCACTAGCTACTACCGTGCTGACAACCGTAACGCCTACATACACCTGAGATCGCCGTGCACCGGCTGAAAACACGTTTTGAGAAAAGGTTATATTCTCCATCAACTGTGCAGCGCATTTGGGTAAGCACCCCGCTGCAATAGCGAGAAAAAAGCACGCGGGAAATAGAAATCGCCAGGGAAACTGCACAGCTTCCATTCGTGGAATCACTTCCCACCACCAGGCACTGTAAGACGTTGTCAAAAACACCATAACTGCCGCACTGAGTACGCAGGCTGTTAGCAGCGCAGAGAATTTGCGCCGCTCATGGTCAACACTGGCGGTCGTTGCCTGCGTTTTACGCTGACCTCGTTGAGTCTGTCGGAGCATGCTTAAACAGGTATCCCAACAAGACATTAGAAATGGAAGAAGGCGAAACACCAAAACCAGGCACAAGGTCAGACTTACAATCACTAAAATCGTTTTGCCCAACGAAAAGGACATGTAGTCTACCGGTCCTATTTCACTGCCACCATAATGCCAGCGACTATCAACCAGCTGTTCGGGATACACAAAGTGATTAGCGTAGTGATAATACCCTTCCGTAATCGCTTCAAATCCACGTACAGCATTTAGATCCATTACGGCGGGTAACCAGAAAAATGCCGACGCAAGAAATCCACCGCCGAGCATCAAGACAGTGGCTCTCCCTACAGCGAAGCGAGTCTCGACAGGTCCAGTCACGATAAAGACCAAGGTAAAGATGCCCAGACCTACGCCGATTAAATAGGTGGATAACATATGTGTCAAAGGAATAGACATGATGCCCAACGCACCTAACACCGTTGCTTTCGTCCAGTGTTGATCTGCAATCCACAAGGCTCTCACGATCAGCGGTGGAAAAATAAAAGCCGTTGTTTCCACCAGATTGGTGCGCACATAGGTATCAACTAAATGATAAGGAGCGAAGATGTAACAGACCGTTGCCAACACTGCGCCGCACTTTCCCAGTATGGGACACATCGCCCAGTACATGGCAAAACCCGCTAAAAAATAAATGCTGATCCAGCTGATGTTCAACGCGGCGACGGGATCAAAGCCCAGCACAATCAATAATGCACCCAGGGTATAGGGCAGGGGCGCAGTGTAGTAGAAAATGGGATAACCCCAGCCAAAAGAAAAACTTTCTATCCAGCGTCCACTGCTGCCTTCGCTCAATGCGTCCGCCATGGCCAACATGCGCCACACATTGTATTTCCATTCGTGCCCCGCAAAAGTATTAATGGTTAAATCAGCAATTTCACGCGGGGCAAACAGAATGTCTCTGATCGCGCAGCCAATCACTATGGTAACTAACAACCAGAGTCCTGTATCAAGGTGTTTCGATGTATCCATGCGGTAAACTGGGCGTGCCCATATTAATTGAAAGAGTGCTTACCACAACGACTCGACAATTTTTTTCCACACCTCAGGGATTAATATTTTTAGCGGTAATCAAAAGCGGCGTAAAATCTGAAAACTTTGTCATTCTCCATTCAAAGAAATGCGCACACAGAACTGACACACTTCTCTCAATTCACGAGGCAATTGAACCTGCGCGAACAATAGCAAGGAGGACACCGTCGCACGTACGACAGCGCAGAGAATGAAAAGGCTGTTTGCAAAAACAGCCTGTTAGCTATGTTATGAGGCGCTTTTTACCACGCGCCGGGTAGAAGCGGGATGCTTTGCTAATTCAGCATCAGGTCTGATAGGGCGCTGAACCAGATTGCCATTACAATTAGGGCAGATATACTGGTAAATCGTTTCCGCACAGGTTTTACAAAACGTACATTCGAACGTGCAAATGTATGCCTGTGCTGACTGTGGCGGAATATCTTTATCACAATGTTCGCAATTGGGTCTTAGTTCAAGCATTGGCTAGCCAGCTCCGGACAACAGCGAAATCAAAGCCATTATTTTTTCTTACTTCGGGACACTTCAAGATCTGCATACAACTCTTTCGCAATCACTTGAATTTTCGGAACAGCATTTTGCGCGAGAGATTGTGACATCAGCATGGACTCCTGCATGACCGCTGGCATCTTCGCCAGAATGGCTTGTCCAGTTTCGGTCTTGTAAAACGCTAACATGTCCGAAATTTCCTGTTCACTGAAATTCTTATCATAAATTTCTAAGACTGTAGGTTTCATTTTTTTCCAGCTGATTTCTTCACGCATGACCATCGTCATTTTGCTGTAGTACTCATCGAAAATCGGTTGTTCTTCCGGTTGAACGCCCATCTCGGTGGACATGTTCTGCATCATGACCTCCATTTGTGAGTACATGGAATCCACCATCGAGTCCATGTCCATGACATTGATAAGTTCTTTGAGCTTTTCCTGTTTTGTCGCTTCAGACGCAAAAACATTTGAAGTGAGTAAAACTAAAGCCAGAAGTAAAATTCGCATTGCATTCTCCTTATTTTGTTGCAATTTTGGTTAAAGCCATTCCTGTTGATCTGTGGATACAGTGATGTCGGTTTTTAAGCGGCCAGTATGTTCAGTTGAAGCGGGTTCGATCATCATAAAATGGGTATCGGGCGCCGCTTTTGGGCAATGTTCAACGCCTTTGGGTACAACGTACATTTCTCCCGGCGCCAGTTCAATATTGCGATCACGCAACTGCAAAGTAAGATGACCTTTAAATACGATGAACAGCTCGTCTTCATGTTCATGCTGGTGCCATACGAGTTCTCCACTACCTTTGGCAATTTTTACCAGCTGTCCATTAGATTGCGCAATGATCTTAGGTGTCCATTGGTCTGAAAACAGGCCAAACTTTTCATCAATGTTAATTTTTTTCATATTAGGTATTCGGATTCAGGCGAGAGACGACGCGACAGTAATTTCGCGGCATTACAGGTTATCATCAACAGTAATTTCGCGGCATTACAGGTTATCATCAACAGTAATTTCGCGGCATTACAGGTTATCATCAGAGGCCGAGCATTTCCTTGTCATTCAATACGTGTTGGACTAGCCGTGAGAAGAAGCTTTAAGCCTACCGCAAATTGCAGGCGCAGAGAAGCCTCTATTTTGTGACAATAGACCGGTAGAAACACAGTTAACGCTGGTTAAAAATCTCTTCCAGTGCCTTCGCGGCTCGACGTAAGTCGGGGACAAACCGGGTTAAATCCTGCAGGGATTTGCGAATAACCGGGCAGTGAGTAAACAGCGAAGCCAGCATGCGGCCATCGCGATGAAGAATAGGAACAGAACAGGCGACCATACCATCGACAAATTCTTCATTATCAATGCCCACACCCTGCTGTTGAATATCCTGCAGGGCGCGCGTCAATGACTCTGAGTCCGTCAAAGTATTTCTGGCATATTTTGTCAGTGGCAAATGATCGAGTATGTGTTGTCTTTGCGCATCTGGCAGTGTACTTAAATACAGCTTGCCACTGGACGTACACCAGATGGGCGTATGAGTCCCCACGGGCAAATTAATTTGCAATGGCCAGTTCGTTTGCACGCGGTCAAAATACAACATACGTGTGCCATCAGGCACCGCAATACCACAGGTTTCACCAATGGTCTCAGCAAGGTCATTGAGGATCGCCTGTCTGGCCGTTTTACACGAGTCGCTGGCCAACACACTTAAGCTTAAACCGCGCAATCGACGGCCCGCCATCCAACCGCCACGAATATCAGGTTGTACAAAACTTTCCGCATCCAACTGTTGCAGTAACCGGTGCACGGAAGGCTTGGGAATATCCAACAACGAGGCCAGATCGGCGGGGCTGAGGGGGCGATCTGCCTGAGCAATCGCCTCGATAATTTGCAGTACGCGTACAATGGACGATCCCTTGTCACGTCGCTTCACGGGATCGGGCAACTTGCTCTCTCCGTCATGTATATCCTGGTTAACAGCAGTCACCATTTATTTCATTGTCGGCATGGAAAAAGATGTCCCCTCACGCACCCCTGCCGAGGGCCAGCGCTGCGTGACGGTTTTTCGTTTGGTATAGAATCTTACCGCATCCGGACCATACGCGTGTAGATCACCAAACAGTGACCGCTTCCAGCCACCAAAGCTGTGATAGGCCACCGGCACCGGCAATGGAATATTGATACCGACCATCCCCACCTGGATATTATCCGCAAAAAACCGCGCGGCTTCACCGTCACGCGTGAAGATACAAGTACCATTGCCATATTCATGTTGATCGATCAACGCCATGGCTTGCTCCATGGTATCCACGCGCACCACTTGCAGCACCGGGCCAAAGATTTCGGCACAGTAGCTCGACATGTCCGGTGTGACCTTGTCAATCAACGTACCCCCCACAAAAAAGCCCTGTTCGTAGCCAGGCACACGAATTTCGCGTCCATCAACCACAATGCTTGCCCCTTGCTGCTGCGCGCTGGCAATGTGACCAAAGATTTTTTGCTGGTGTTCTCGTGTGATCACCGGACCAAAACTATTGCTGCTATCGGTGTAAGCGCCGACTTTGATGTCCTGCATGGCCTGCTGGAGTTTATCCACCAGAGCATCAGCCGTGCTATCACCCACCGCAACAGCAACGGATAAGGCCATACACCGTTCGCCAGAAGAGCCGAAGGCCGCGCCCAACAGCTGACTCACGGCGTTATCAAGATCGGCATCTGGCATGACGATGGCGTGATTTTTTGCCCCACCCAAGGCCTGACAGCGTTTGCCATAGGCTGTAGCAGTGGCATAAATGGATTCAGCCACCGGAGTTGAGCCGACAAAACTCACCGCTTTCACCCGTGAATCACTCAAAATCGCATCAACGGCTGTTTTACTGCCGTTCACCACATTTAATACTCCAGGGGGCAGGCCGGCTTCCAGAGCCAGCTGAGCAATATACAGGGACGCACTGGGATCTCGCTCCGAGGGCTTGAGCACAAAGCAGTTTCCACACACCACCGCCATGGGAAACATCCACAATGGCACCATTACCGGAAAATTAAACGGTGTTATACCGGCCACCACTCCCAGCGCCTGGAACTCGCTCCAGGAATCGATATCCGGCCCGACATTGCGGGAAAATTCGCCTTTCAGCAATTCCGGAGCAGCACAGGCATATTCAACATTTTCAATACCCCGCTGCAGTTCGCCTGCGGCATCGTGCGCGATCTTGCCGTGTTCTTCGCCGATAAGCTGACAAATGCGTTCAGAGTGCTGTTCCAGCAGCTCTTTAAATCGAAACATAATTCGCGCACGTTTGACGGCGGGGATATTACGCCAGGCGGGAAACGCAGCTTCGGCTGCCGAGATTGCCTGTTCGACAGTGGCGGGGGAGGCCAGGCTGACCTGTTTGACTGCTTCGCCCAGTGCGGGATTGAAGACATCCTGATACGCCACACCCTCATCAACAAGTTCACCATTAATCAAGTGTCCAATTTTCATACTACCTCCGCCGTAATACTGCATTCAAAATTCGTGTTGCTGAGCTCGAGGCCCTTCTTATTCCACCCACAACTCACGGTATAACGTGACCATGTCATCAATGCTGGGAATACGCGGGTTATTACCAGGAGATCCCGAAGCCTTGGCTTGTTCAGCCATTAATTCAAGCTTGGCAAAATATTCCTCACGCTCTATCCCGAATTGTCCCGGGGTCGGTACTTGCAGTTCATCTACCAGTGCACGCAACTCACTCATCAATAAATGATTCGCTTTTTCATCCGTATCCTGACGACTGGCCAGGCCCATGGCTCGAGCACATTCGGCATAACGCTCGGGCGCCCAGGGAATGGAAAACTCCGTGACGCTGGGAAGTAGCATGGCGTTAGACATACCATGGGGCACATGGAAATTTGCCCCAATCGGCCGGCTCATGCCGTGCACCAGCGCCACCGAGGCGGCGGAAAACGCCACACCGGCAAGTGTGGCCCCCATCATCATGGCTTCACGTGCCGCTTTGTCGAAACCTTCGTTATACGCCTGGCGCAAGTTGGGACCGATTAAGCGCAACGCCGCCAAAGCCTGACTGTCGCTATAGGCATTGGCCTTGCGACTGACATAGGCCTCGATCGCATGTGTGAGTGCATCCAGCCCCGTATCCGCTGTGATGCGCGGTGGCAGCGTCATGGTCAAACTAAAATCCACCAATGCGGCAACTGGCAAAAAACTCAAACCAACACACAGCATTTTCTCGTCGGTCTGGTCATCAGTGATAATGGTAAAGCGTGTCATTTCCGAACCCGTGCCCGCCGTGGTGGGTATCGCAATGACGGGTAAACCCGGCTCAGTCACATTGCGCGGAAACTTGTATTCGCGCATATGTCCGCCGTGTTTGGCCAAAACAGAAATAGCTTTCGCACTGTCAATGGGACTGCCGCCGCCCAAGGCAATCAAGCAGTCAAAGTTTCCATCTTTCGCGATTTGCACTGCAGCAGTAATGGAAGCTTCGGTTGGCTCCGGGACGGTTTCATCAAATACCTCTGCCTGGATGTTGGCCTTTTCAAGTCTGGTTTTGATGCGCTTCACATAACCAAGACTGACCATCACGGGATCGGTAATAATGAGTGGTGCTCGGCACCCCAGGCTAGTTACTACCTGATCGATAGATTGACTGGCATTTTCTCCGACCTGCAAGATACGCGGCAAAATAACCTGTGAGGACATGACTCGACTCCTGCCAACCGGCGTGGCTATGCTCAGAAACTATTGATCAGTATCGGTTAATAAATAAATGCTAAGCCGCAATTCTTGGCGCGGGTATCACAGGCTGAACATTCAATGAATCCGCTGTAATTTTTAATCCGAAGTAGCTTTTTAATCGCAGTAACTTAATCGCAGTAACTTTCATGCAATGGCTTAATTGCCAAGCGAAATACATCAGATGACTTGCTGATTTATTCTTATAATGATACAAATCGTATCGTTATAGTTTTATACTGTCAGAAAACTTTTGCAAGACAAAAGTGGGGTATACTAAAAATAACGATAAAACCAATGGTCTTTTAGAGACATTGTGAATATAAAAACAATAACGATTCACACCCAACACAGCATTCGCACGTATTGATACATCACGTTTTGTTGAATCACATTTTTGTTGAATCACAGAATGATAAAAAGTGAATAATGAGAGAGTTCAATGCGTAACACTGGCAAACGTTAACAACACAATTCGGACATTGAGAACTGCTTTAGCAGACTGGTCGTCGTGTCCCACATTATTCTCGACGCCAGTCGCAAGCAAAGTGAAATGCGGCGGAACAGCATTACCCCGCAGCCATTGCGCAACAGTGAATGAAAAAGTCATCAATGGGTCGTCAATGAGTTATCAATCAATAAGCAACAAATAACTAAGCAATAAATAGTTAAACAATAAATAGCTAAGCAATAAAAAACAAAAAGCAGAAAAGCAAAAACAGACAGACAGAACAAAAATAATAACGAGAAACATAAGTACTTGTTTCCGACGTCGCATTGTGCAAATGCACAACACCACAATAAAAAGTAGGAACGTCAAAAAACAAGTACAAGTCGAGCTTAAATCAAATCAGAGAATTCCCGCCGAATGGCGTCTGATGAAGTGCCAGTAAAAAAAGGTTTAAGTGACAAGTTCAGCTTAACGTGTCAATACAGGGCTAAATTATGTTGAAGCAAGGCAAAACACGTACGTTAGTGAAGTCCACCCAACTCACCCTGGCTTGTGCAATGAGTCTCAGCATCAGCCTGTTTAGTTTGCCCAGTGAGGCCGCGCAACGTTGGAAGTTGCATTCGGCTTATGGGCAAAATGTACCCGTGATCGGTCACACGGCACAGGACATTGCCAACACCATCACCGATCTGAGTCATAAGGAAATTCGCGTAAAAGCCTTTGAACCAGGTGCGTTGGTTTCCGGTGCGCATTATTTTGATGCCGTCTCCAAAGGCGCCATTACAGCCGCATTCGGTAATGCCGGGTACAACGTCGGGAAAAACTCTGCCTATGCTTTTTTTGCTGCGGTGCCATTTGGCCCGGCCAGTGCAGAATACTTGGCCTGGTTGCACTACGGTGGCGGTCAGCAACTCGCTGAAGAACTGTACGCGCGAGACAATATAAAATTCCTGGCCTGTGGAATTGCCCCTCCTGAAACTTCCGGTTGGTTTGTAAAAGAGATAAAACAAGTCAAAGACCTGAAGGGACTGAAAATGCGTTTTCTTGGTCTTGGAGCCAGAGTCATGGAAAAACTCGGCGTCTCCACCCAATTAATGGCCGGCGGAGATATCTACCCTGCATTGGAAATCGGTACGCTGGACGCGACTGAATTCAGTGTGCCTGCGGTGGACCGCGCACTGGGTTTTTATCAGATTGCCAAACACAATTACTTTCCTGGCTGGCATCAGCAATCCACCGTGCAGGAATTACTCATTCATTTAGACACCTGGAAAAGTTTAACCGCACAACAACAAAAACTTATCGAAACCGTGTGTCTGGCACAAACGACGGCGATGCTGGCAGAGGGTGAAGCACTGCAATTCAAGGCGATGCAGGAAAACGCAGCCAACGGCGTAATCAATCACCGCTGGCCGGACGAAATCCTCACGAGTTTCAAACAGGCCTGGGATGAAGTGATTGACGAAGAAATTAAACAAAACCCCGACTCACGAAAAATCTGGCGCTCTTACAGCGATTTCCGCAAAAACTATTCTCTCTGGCGGGATTATGGCTATTTATAAATTGCGCTCCCAAAGCCCGTTTTCGTTAGACGCTGGTAATTCGCATTAATGAAAAGCCTTTTGCGTTTCACCCAATACATGGACCGGTGTATCAACGGCGTGAATCACTATGCCTGCCTGCTCATTCTGCCGTTGATTTTTATCACAGTGTTTGACGTGGTTTCGCGTAAAATTCCAGGGCTGCAAAATTTGATTATTGATTCCCCGCTTGGCAGTTTACTCTCGCCCACGAAATTGCAGGAGATGGAATGGCATTTACATGCCTGCGTTTTTTTACTTGCGTTCGGAGCCACCTATCTCGCCAATGGTCATGTACGCGTTGATTTGTTGAAGGAGCGATTCGCCATAAAAACACAAGCGGCTATTGAGCTGTTTGGGATTTTACTTCTGGCCATCCCTTACCTTGCTGTCATGCTGTTTTTTGCTTACGAGTTTGTTGCCTCATCCTATTCACAGAATGAGATGTCAGCCGCATTGACGGGCTTGCCATACCGCTGGATTATTAAATCCGTACTGCTTCTGGGTATGGCGTTACTCTGTCTGGCTATCATTTCCACTGCTTTGCGGCTCATCATTGTGTTGTTTGCCTCTGCACCGCTGGCCAGACAGGCGCAAATCTGCTCGCCACAGCTCGGTAACCCGGAAGAACAAACCGACACAGATAACACCGCAAACGCCACCATACATCACCATCATGCTTGAACATTTTCAGGAATACTTAGCGCTGTACATGTTTCCGGTACTGGCCATTTTGCTGTTCAGCGGCTTGCCCGTGGCCTTTGTACTGGGCGGCGTTGCCGTGTTGTTTGCCACCCTCGCGATTGCGATGGATATGATGAACATAAGTGAATTGTATTTATTCGTGGAACGCGCCTGGCAAAGCGGTGCCGATAATCTGGTGCTGACGGCCATTCCCGGATTTATCTTCATGGGGACCTTACTCGAACGCAGCAAGGTGGCAGGTGACTTGTTAAATATTTTGCAGCGTTTGTTACAACAGGCTCCAGGCAGCCTCGCACTGGCTGTTACTTTGATGGGGACTATCATGGCCGCCACGACGGGAATCATCGGTGCGAGTGTGGTCATGATGACTTTGATGGCGTTGCCAACCATGTTACAGCAACGCTATGCGCCTTCTTTTGCTACAGGTTCTATCGCCGCTTCGGCAACCCTTGGCATATTGTTACCACCGTCAATCATGCTGGTGGTGATGGCCGATTTGTTAACTATCTCTGTGGGTAACTTATTTATTGCCGCCATCATTCCCGGTTTGGTATTAGCGGTTCTATACATGGTGTATGTCGTTGTTGCGGCCAAATTAAATCCAACCCTCGCTCCCAAGACGGTCTCCGAACATGAACATCTCGATGGAAAAGCATTATTAACGCTGCTGCTTAAAGGCTTTTTACCACCGGTGTTTTTGATTGCCCTGGTGTTGGGATCTATTTTTGGTGGATGGGCCACGCCGACAGAGGCGGCGGGCATCGGGGCGTTCGGTGCAATTGTGTTGAGCGCGATTAAAGGCAAATTCAATTTTGCACTGCTGCACGAAACCTGCCAGAAAACCGCGATGACTACCGCCATGATTTTTTTCATCATTTTCACCGCGACCGCGTTTTCTTATGTTTTTCGCGCGTTGTGGGGCGAAGAAATTATCGTGGACTTTATTCAATCGATGGATCTGGGAGCGTGGAGTTTACTGCTGAGCTTAATGCTCACCATTTTTATTCTCGGGTTCTTTTTTGACTGGATAGAAATTACATTAATCGTTCTTCCCGTCTTTGCTCCCATCGTCGCGCTATTGGATTTTGGCGAGCACGTCGTCAAAGCCGAAATTCTTTACTGGTTTGCCATTCTTGCAGCAATCAATTTGCAAACGTCTTTTTTAACACCGCCTTTTGGCGCAGCCTTGTTTTATATGAAAGGAACGGCACGAGCCAGGGTCAAACTGCAGGATATTTATCGCGGTATAGTGCCATTCGTGATGTTACAACTGTTTGGTTTGGCAGTTATTTTAATTTGGCCGGAATTAGCGCTGTGGTTACCTCGGCAGTTAATGGAGTGAGACAGCTGGCAATATGTCACTGCAACGTCACGAAAGCCATCAGCAACACTTTTGCGGCATTACTAAAAAACTGAATACAAATACATAGAGAACTTTTATGTCTGAAGCCACATTTACTATTGCTCTGATCGACAGCCAGCACTACAAAGGCGATGACTTTAGCGCAATCACTACGTTGTGCACCAACGCCGGTGGAAAACTGCTTATTCTTCAATGCCAGAATGACGATGAGATAGTTGCCCAAGCGCAGGAGGCGGATGCCTTATTAGTGGTATATGCACCCGTTGGTCACGCGCTCTTATCCCGCTTACCCAAATGCCGTATAGCCGTTCGCCTCGGTATCGGTGTAGATAACTATGATTTAAATGCGTTTACCGAAAACAAAGTCATTGCCTGCAATGTGCCAGACTACGGCGTAGAAGAAGTCGCCGCACATTCTCTGGGTTTAATCCTTGCCACTGAACGAAAAATTCCGTTTTATCAACAACGTGTGCGTGAGGGCGAATGGAATAATGCTGCCGGCTATCCCATGCGACGCTTGTCCACGCGAACACTGGGAATTTTTGGTTTTGGCCGCATCGCACGAAAGCTTGCTGAATGTCTTGCGCCTTTGGGGTATCACCTCATAGCTTTTGACCCCTTTGTGAAAGCAGATGTGTTTGAGCAATATAAAGTGCGCTCGGTCGACCTCAAAAGTTTATTCCAGCAATCGCATACACTGGTCATGATGGCTCCTCTGACAGAACAGACAAAACATATTGTCAACGATGAAAATCTTGCATTGGCTCAAGACGGATTGCGTATTGTTAATACCGCGCGCGGAGAATTGATCGATACTCAGGCTTTAATCCGGGGGCTGGAAAACGGCAAAGTTGCAGCGGCGGGTCTGGATGTGATTGAAGGGGAGCCGGTTCACAACGCAGCCCATCCTATTTTTCAATACCCCAATGTTTATCTCACCCCACACACGGCGTACCAGACCGTGGAATCCGTGGCTTTACTTAAAACCATGGGACTGGAAACAGCTATCGATTTTCTCAAAGGTCAGGCCGCTCGCAATGTGGTCAACCCAGATGTTTTACAAATGATTTAAAGTGATGATGGTGTTTATTTATGAAATTATTACGCGTGGGCCCCAAGGGTCAGGAAAGGCCAGCAATTTTGCACAGCGACAACAGCATACGGGACCTGTCAACGGTTCTGAGTGACTTTACCGGCGACAACCTCTCCGACTCCGGTCTCGCTAAAATCCGCAAAACGGATATTGATGCATTACCGGTTATTGACCCCAGTGAGCGCATCGGAGCTTGTGTGGGCAATGTCGGTAAATTTATTTGTATCGGTTTAAATTACGCAGATCATGCCGCAGAAGCTGGCATGGAACTGCCCTCTGAGCCGGTCATCTTCATGAAGGCCACCAGTGCTATCTGTGGCCCCAATGACGCTATTGAAATTCCTCGTCACTCAGAAAAAACAGATTGGGAAATAGAACTGGGCGTCGTCATTGGTCGGCGAGCAAAATATGTTGATCAAGCCGAAGCGCTGGATTACGTTGCGGGTTATTGTATAACCAATGACGTTTCCGAGCGGCAGTTTCAACTTGAACGAACTGGCCAATGGACCAAAGGCAAGTCTCACGATACTTTCGGTCCCACCGGTCCCTGGCTGGTCACACGTGATGAGGTGAGCGATCCGCACAACCTTGGTATGTGGCTGGAGGTCAATGGCAAACGCTTTCAGGACGGTAACTCCAACACCATGGTGTTCAAGATCGATGAAATCATTGCTTTTCTAAGTCGCTTTATGACCCTTGAACCCGGCGACATTATTTCCACCGGTACACCTCCGGGCATTGGCAATGGTCAGACACCCCCAGTCTTTTTAAAGGCGGGCGACCAGATCAAATTGGGAATCGATGGTCTTGGCGAGCAATGCGCCAAGTGTATCGACGCTTAACTAAATGGGGAGCAAGCCGCTTTCGGCGCTCCCATTCCCTCTGCACAGTTCACTCCCTCGGTAAAGCGATACAAGCCGTCAAACCGATCTCGTCATACAGTTTTGTCCATTTTCAGTTTCGGCTTATGTCAAAAACGACTCGGTCAAAATCATCAATTCGCTCTCGTTATAGAGAAATTAAGCCGAACCGTGACCCTCTATAATAATTTTTACTTACGCGCCACAAGCGACAAAAGCTTGGCTAAACTTTTGTAACACCCTTTCATCAACATCAGACCCAGCGAGGCATCCAACGGAACTTGTCATGGAGAATGTCACAGCATCACGCGCCCTGAAAATCAAAAAGTATTGTGATCACTCAAAGCGCGCGGTGGAACATTACATTGCCAGTTTTGCCTGCTACGTGGACAACACCTTACTTTTTCAACTCGATTATCTTGCCAAAGCGAATATGTGCAAAGCCTGCGTCATTGTCGACCATACCAATACCCCCGTGTTGGAAATGCGACCCGTGAAAGGAATAGGCCGGGAGAAAATTTCTTTTATCCAACAGGAAAAATTTGTTGTGAAAAAAATTGGCGACGCCCTGGTCGATGCACAAGGTAATAATGTCGCATTAATTGTTGATCCCAGCTCTTTGGGCAAAGCGCTTTTACGCAATGCTTTGAACGGTGATGCTGACAATTTTATTATCAGTTCGCCCGACAAAAAGAGTACGTTGGCAAATATTCGCAGCATCCATTCTCAATCCGATACGTCCTGGCCATTGCGCATCGCAACACGTTTGGCACACGCGATTAAACGCCCAATGAATAATTTTATCTACAAAATTGAAAACATTGACGATCGCTTTACTCCGGAACTGCTCTTTGGCTTATCCGTACTGCTCATGCAGCAGCACAATACTGTGTAACAGTCTGTAATGGAATGAACAATCAAGTCTCTCAACACTCTAACAAATTGGCACAGGTTCGCTTTTTTCAGTATGAACTGTTCGTTCGCAACTAAGCCGTGCATTTATTCAAGACGACCCTTTACACCACAATAATCAACACAGGAGACATAAGGGAAATGTTCCTTCGCATTATTTCACGCTATCGTTATCATAAAAACGCCAATATGCTGCACTACTACTGCCGCGCTTGTTTGATTTTTTTGTTCGCCAATCTTGTTGCTTGCAGCAGTGATTCTGTTAATCGTTTTGCTTATAACACTGCGGCGAATTATCAATGCACAGAAAATGAAAAACACCATCCAGCACGTGATATTCAACAGGATGCCTTTCAACAACACACCCTGTGTCCGGGTAACACAAAGTTAAACGGTGTGGACTACGAAGGATACACCAAGACACGCGAAGCAATATTGAACGAACAAAATTAGAGCCTGTATTCTCTTTCTGGCATAACAATTCGCTCTACATAAAAGCTTCAAATATTCGTCATATTGCCGGCACCGATTCGTCATACGATCTCTTTATGCTGCCCGTTTGCTATCACAATAACGACTGGTACAGCTGACCTTAGGAGATAACGATGCGCTCACTGCATAAACTGCTTTTCACCGTAACACTGTGTTGTTCAGCCTCGCTGAACTGCGCCTTGGCTTTTAATAATAGTGCAGAAAATGCTTCGCATGACAATGCTAAGCATCTGGAAAAGGGGGCCTTTTCCTGGTTTAAAACCAATGTGCAAATGGACCCGCGTCCGTTTTACCTGGTAAATGACATGGATGAAAGCGCATTGAAAAATCGCTTGCTTGCCTGTGCCAATGGTCCGTTTTATAAAACTGATTTTTCGATTGGTCACCGAGGTGCAGCCGCACAGTTTCCCGAACATACCAAAGAGTCTTACCAGGCTGCCGCACGCATGGGTGCGGGTATTCTGGAATGCGATGTGACATTCACCCAGGATAGAGAACTGGTCTGTCGTCATTCCCAATGCGATCTGCATACAACCACCAATATCTTAGCTACTGAGCTGGCGAGCAAATGTTCTGTTCCGTTTACCCCGGCTGATTCTGTTAGCGGTACACCCGCTCAAGCTCGCTGTTGTACCAGCGATATTACACTGGCCGAATTTAAAACCTTGTGTGGCAAAATGGATGCCGCCAATCCCAACGCCACTACCGTTGCCGAATATTTAAATGGCACGGCCAACTGGCGTACAGACTGGTACGCACAATGCGGCACCGTGCTAAGTCACAAAGAGAGCATTGAATTATTTCAACAACTAGGCGTTAAATTTACCCCGGAATTGAAGGCACCCAGCGTCGCCATGCCTTATGAAGGAGACTACACTCAAGCGCAATACGCGCAGCAAATGATAGATGAATATAAGCAGGCAAGAGTGTCGCCACGCAAAGTGTATGCACAATCTTTCAACCTGGCAGATGTACAATACTGGATTGAAAACGAGCCACGCTTTGGTCGCCAGGCCGTTTTCCTTGACGACCGTTATGACGACCCCACCTTCGATCCCGAACTTCCCGCCACATGGCAGCCTTCTATGGCAGCCTTGGTCGCAGACGGAGTTGAAATCATTGCACCGCCTATTTGGGTATTATTGAAGGTCAGTGAAAACAACACCATTGTTCCGTCTACCTACGCACAACACGCCAGAGCTGCCGGCTTGGATATTATCACCTGGTCGTTGGAACGTGATGGCCCGCTGGCAAACGGAGGAGGGTGGTATCACCAGTCCATTACAGAGCTGATGAACAATGATGGTGACACCATGAATGTGGTACATGCACTGGCAAAGGATGTTGGTGTGATCGGCATTTTCTCTGACTGGCCGTCTACCGTTACTTACTACGCAAATTGCATGAAGAAGTTTTAAGGTTTTTATAGGAATAAAAAAAGCAGATCCCATGGGATCTGCTTTATTCTTGTCATTTCACTTGTCTTTTTGCTGATAGCAGCACTATCAGCGACGCATTATTTCTTTTGATACACCCGCGCATAGTCAACATACATGCGCTGCGGGAAAATTGTGTCATCGACTCCTTTCTGACCACCCCAGACACCGCCAACCGCGACATTCAGTATCAGATAGTACTTTTTATCGAAGGGCCAGACTTTCTCGCCGGTTTTTTCATTTTTAAATGAAAAATACTTCTGGTCGTCAACAAAAAATTCCATTTTGTTCTCGTCCCACTCAACTGCATAGACATGGTATTTTTCATAGGGCTTATCAACCGTAATTTGATTGCCTTTATTGGTATTAATCAAATGGTTGTAGCTTTCGGTGTGAATGTTCGCATGAACTTCGTCCGGGTCGTACCCGACGTTTTCCATAATGTCGATTTCACCAACCAGGGGCCAGTTGTCGCCATCATAATCGTGGCCCAACATCCAGATCGCCGGCCACATACCACGCCCGGTGGGAAGCTTAGCGCGAACTTCAATTCGTCCATATTTCCATTCGGCAATATCGCGTGTCACCAGTCGCGCCGAGGTGTACTCCGTGTATTCCCAGGCTTTGAAATAGTTTTTCTTGGCCTGTGGATCATATTTATATCCCGGAACATACAAAGGGTTTTTATATTTTTCTTTACGTGCCTCGATAACGAGTGCCCCATTGCGCACTCGGGCATTGGCTTCCCGGGTTGTGTAATACTGCAGCTCGTGGTTGGCAACGAAAGCTTCGTCAAATGCCCACTTGCTGCTATCGGGTGGACCATCGATATTAAATTCATCGGCCCATACCAATTCCCATGACGACTCTTCGGCATAGGTGGCTGGCACGACGAAAAACGGAACAGTCAATAACGCAAGTGGTGTGACCCACTTGCGTACAGAATTCAACATTCATAACTCCTTGAGTTTGTGAGTTCGGGTGATTATCTATTTATTGAGTGTAGACAACATTCCCCATTTTTCCCGGTTCAAGTCGTCCAGTTGCTGCAAGCTGTCCACACATGCATCCAGGTCTTTTAAGATGCCATTCTCTATATTGTAGATCCAGCCATGAACACATAACTCTGCTCCACGTTTCCATGCATGTTGCACGATCGTGGTGTTACACACATTGCTCACTTGTTCCACTACGTTTAATTCACACATGCGATCAATCATGGTGTCTTCATCCATATCCTGCAGCTTTAATGCATTGAACCGGCCAACATCGCGAATGTGGCGCAGCCAGTTGTCTATCAGTCCGTGCTCATCTGGGTCCATCGCCGCTTTCACTCCGCCACAGCCATAGTGACCGCAGACAATAATGTGCTTAACCTTCAGCACTTCAACAGCATACTGCATCACCGACAACAGGTTCATATCTGTATGCACAACCACATTGGCAATATTGCGATGCACAAAAACTTCACCCGGTGGCAAATTCATGATCTGGTTGGCTGGCACTCGGCTGTCGGAACAACCAATCCACAAATACTCAGGGGTTTGCTGCTTGGCAAGGTTGGAAAAGAAATCCGGATCATTTTCAATAATGCTTTGTGCCCAGGCTTTATTGGAATCAAAAATATGTTTTAGCTTTTTCAATGCTGCGTTCTCCAAATGAAATTAACCGTTAATCTTTTTCTTGCTCTATGACAAAATCTGCTTTGCTGCGCAGTTTTTCCCGCTTTCGTATATTCGCAAAAGGGTCATCAGCATCCGCTGTTGAATCAGCGGACTGCGGAGTTTGTTTGTTTGTTTTTTTCTTGTGCTTGAGATCCAGATGGGGAAGGGGAGACTTTACAGGCCGCTTACGCCAAAAGTTGAACAGTAGATAAAGTCCTAAGCCTGAAGCCAGGAAAAACCACTTTAATAAAAAGGAAAAACCTATATTGCTGTCGGATTGCTGCAGGGAAATATAATGCAAATAATCTTCGTGTAACTTTTCAACCAACCAATAATAGATAAACAAGGCAAGCGTAGAAATGATGGCAGCCTTGTAACGTTTCCACACCACGGAAACGACGGTAAGTTTGAATATTTGTTTGAACATGGGTTCGTAAGGTTAATTAAGGATCGGTGGGCTCATAAAGTGCGCCGTCCTTAGGTAAATAAATTCACTCCGAGTAACGCCAGTATTGCGAGAAACCCCTTTTCTTTTAGTTCGCTTTTAAGCTTGTCTTCCTCTTCGCGAACCACAATCTCCAGGTCTTCTTCACTCAATTCTTCAGGGCGACGGCCGGCAATAATAATGCGAGTCTGCGCTCGAGCAATGGCTTTCTCACGCATTTTTGCTTTGATTTTACTGTTCAAAGATTTAAACAATTCGGCCGTCCCGTATTACTTTAACTTTTTTGCTCACCACGCGCTAAGCGCGTTTAAACACTCTACCAATCAGCGCGCGAGTAGTCCGGTAATAATAAATACACCAGACTGCTTCAGAAACTATGCTGCCAGCATACCGGGTTTCGCTGCGGATAGAGTGCTGATAAAGGCTGCTGTCTAATACCGCTGATTTATGCCGCAGTCTTAAGCCACTGCCTAAAGCCACGAACTAAGGCTCCGAGACCATATGCGGCTCCATATGCGCTTACTTTGTCGACACTCGGGTCAAAATCTGCGTAGCGCGAACCTTCGTTAAATTCTGTTATGCCCAGAACCTGATCTAATTTACTGGTAATCTGAGTCTATCGATCCATCCCGGCGATGAAGTTCAATACTAACACACCTCGACGACCCAACACTCTGATATTGTAATTCAGCGTGTTGATTTCCTGTTCACCAAACTTGATTTGCAAAACCCAGTGTAATTTGTGGCTGATTCAGGGCGAAGTGACAGTATTATCGCTAACCGGGGTTGGGGCAGCACTGGATACCGGCTCCCGTAAAAAGTCGTGATGGCGTTTTACTCGCTGGGTGGCAAGGAAAAAGTCTTCCTCAACAAATGCCTGGGCCATTTCTTTCACCAGCTTATTCATCGCCACAGTGGCTGTGCGATTGTAATTGTTTAACGCATTCACGGAAGTTCGTACGCGTTTGTTCCACAGGACGCCGCCATCGCGGGTTTCGAGTCGAAGTTGTATCACCAGTGTGGCCCAACTGGAGGCTAGAAAATTCCCCATCTCGATTTCTTCCACATGGGCTTTGATATAGGCTGCTTCTTCCGCGCTATACGTTTGTGTTTGCGGATTGTTATACCCTGCTGCTTCCAGGGCCAGCTCCACGCCCTGCATAATCTGCGCACTGGTATCGCCGCGCGCTTTAATGGAGCCGATCGGCAGGGTGAGCAGGGTAGTCGTACCGATTCTCCCGCCTTTTACGCCAGATGCCCGGCTGCTGACATTTACTGTTCCATCTCGGGTCTGCTTGATTTTTGGTGTTTTGGACGCGCTGAATTCATCCACTGAAGAGCAGGCACTGAGTACACAGAACATTGCAAAGGCAGCCAGTATTTTGGATGAAGTAGCAAAGGTCGGCATAGGTGTGTTCCTGCTTTTGCGGGGTGGGGGCTTGTCAATATTTCATCAAATTACTATGCCGACAGAAGCAGTTCAATCACTAATTTCTGGTTTATTGCGCTTATCATCAATTCGATCTAGCGTAAATTTCACACAGGTATTGGCATTAAGGCGATCGATCAGTAAATCATGGAATATGTTCGCTGGGGTCCAGAATCCTCCGGGCTTGTCCTCTTTGCTCACATCTTTCGCCAAACACACGGCAGCTTCACCCAGCATTTCACCCGTGGCACCATAGCCGGGATCTTTGCTGCCGGTGACCGTACAGTGAATGCTGCCCATGCCTTCAACAAAGCCGTCAAAAGAAAATACAAATGCGCCTTTTTCCTGCTCTGCTGGCGTTGGCCCCTGGCCAGGCTTGGGAATAAAGAACTTCTTTGCCAGCCAGCGCAATGGCGGTATAGCACCGACAATACCCAGCATTTTTAAACCGAAGGATATTTTACTGGCGCGTTTTCGGCCTTTTGGCCCTTTACCCGCCACAACCGCTTCATCGTACTTAAACTGTAATCCGTATTCATTGCCAAACTGGCTGTTAGAACGGTGTACAACACGGGTATTCAGACCAGCCATAACAAACGGGGCGGTCCAGGAATCGGTCAGTAAATCGTAGGTCGCTTCATTGGTATGAGGCTGAATAACTTCAAAGGGGTGATCGCTGGGGCACAGGCAGTAGGGGTTGGCCAGAGCCTTGCGCAGTTTGGGATTAGCACTGAGTTCATCAATGGCATTGAACATGCTCGCGTAAGTGCCGCCGGAAAATTTACCGCGCAGCTTGGTAACACGCATATTCACTTCATTACATACTTTGCCAAAGTGGTCTTCGGCACTGACAAGCGTGTAATACACACCTAAATCAGAAGGAATTGAATCAAAACCACAGCAGTTCACAATTCGTGCACCGGTTTTTCCCGCCAACTCCTGATATTTGCTTACCATCTGCAACAGCCAGTGCAGTTCACCCGTTAAATCACAATAATCTGTGCCACTTTCACAACAGGTTTTCAGCAGGGTTTCACCATAGAGAGCATAGGGCCCGACAGTGCTGACGACCACTCGGGTTTGGTCACACAGGGTTCGAATTTGGCTTTCATTTTTTGCATCGGCAATTAATACAGGTATTGCTTCCGCCTTGGCCGCTTTTTTGGTGTCGTCCAGTTTATTAATGTTGCGACCGGCGATCGCCCAGCGCAATTTGGTTTGATCATCGCCATAGGTTTTCGCAAGATAACGGACCAGAATTTGTCCGACAAAGCTACTGGCACCAAATACAACGATGTCAAATGGAGGTTGGCTCATAAAAGAATCCACAGCAAAATTTAGTCACGCCAACCATCTTGCGGTTAACACGTTAAACGCTTGTTTAGTAAGCATGATCGTTTCATGTTTTGGTACTTGCAGATTTCTCAATCAACAATGGGGCTGCCTCATCAAAACCACCGCGTGTGACACGGATACGCAGAGAAAACAAAAATGAAGCCGCGTGACTCTACCTTAAAAAATCGGGCGCAATCAAGCGCTTACGCATTGCCGAGTTTTATCTCTGCGCTTCATGCGCGGAAGATAAAAATTATTATTCTCCCGACATCAGACAAACAGGTTTGAACGGTGTTCGCTAGGATATTTCATTAAAGGCACAAAGAAATATAGCCTTCTTCGCTTTGAACGCACTGAGAATTTTCTATTTCCTGCGCGAACGCCAAGACCGTCTCTAGGCGTTTAAATGACCGCCACAAAAAGGACAGTAATGCACTTTAATGGAAGATAGATTTAACACTTCCCCAATTTCTTTCGCGTCTCCACTTTGCACATCTTCTATGGTAGAAACCCACACAGTAAATAGTTCGTAATGTTGTTGGGGTCTGCCACCATATTCATCAACATGAAAAATCCGCAATTGATCTGGCATTTCATTCTGTTGGCAAATATGTTCCTGGGAGAGCTTGGAATCACTTTCTTTCTCAAGAGAAATTCGATCAATTTTCATAGTTATACAGCGACTAATATGTAATTCGTGAATGAGGCTTAACTCAGGAGCTAGAAATCTATGCCAGCCTGTTGCAGGAAAAAGCAACAAGCTGAGATAAATGGAGAAGTTAAGATCGCTTCGTGTTCAGTGTTTTGATTTTGTTGTACTTTGTAATATTTTTTATGTCAGACAATGTTGGATCGGACGGCGGCCTTAATTAGATAATCAATTATCAATATAGTTGATTCCCGTCAGAATTCCCCCAATGATATCGTCCACACATAACATCAGGAGTTTTTCTGCTCATCTAATGACTGAGGTTCTGCATTCTCGGCAGGATCAGTTTCCACAGGATCACTCAACCAGCCATTCAGCACTTGCTCTAACTGCTTGACGCCATCTCCCTTCAGAGCGGAAAAGGTTTGCGCGCTGACCAGATCGTCTACACCTGCATCTTGAATATGTCGTTTGAATTTCAACAGTGTACCGTTTGCAGCGCCACGTTTGAGTTTATCGCTCTTAGTCATCAGAACATGAACTGGCATTTCAGCATCTACCGCCCAGTTGATCATCATCGCATCGAATTCCTGCATGGGGTGACGAATATCCATTAACAATATTAATCCCCGCAAAGATTTGCGATCATGCAGATATTCAGAGAGGTGTGCCTGCCATTGCTGTTTCATTTTCAATGGGACTTTCGCATAGCCGTAGCCCGGCAGGTCCACTAAGCGCAGCGCCTCGTTGTTGGCCAGACTAAAATAGTTAATCAGCTGAGTTCGCCCGGGAGTTTTACTGGTTCGAGCAAGTTTATTGTTTCCTGTCAGGCGATTAATCGCGCTAGATTTTCCCGCATTGGATCGTCCGGCAAAGGCAACTTCGGCGCCGGACTCGGCGGGGCACTCACGAATAGACGGTGCACTGATTAAAAATTGGGCGGTTCGGAAGTTGATTTCCGTCATAGGGTTCTTACTACTTTTATCTAGGGCGCTTGGGACTATATAATGCGCAGCTTGTTTTAGAACTGCAGCCCACCAGCTTACACTTGGGTGTTAACGCGGCAGCGTTATAGACTTGGTGTTCAATACCGTGTGCAGCAACCATAAAGATAGAATTTTAATAATTTCATTACTATCAATAAAAAGCATAGTAACACTAGCAAACATAACGGAAAAACCAATGAATAACCTATTTCGTAAAACGATCGTAGCTTTGGGGTTAATCGGTGCGTCAGCCAGCGCGTTAGCTGACGGAAACGTAGAGAATGGCAAAGCCATGGCAGAAGCTGAGTGCAGCGCCTGTCACTCGGCAGACGGCAACAGTGCCTCGCCAATGTTTCCTAAAATTGCCGGCCTCGGTGAAAAGTACATTTTGAAGCAATTGCGCGATATTCAAAATGCAGAAGAGGGCGGTGACCCGAAAAAATCCAAGCGTGTCGTTAACGAGATGGCTGGTTTGTTGAAAAACAAATCTGACCAGGACTTACAGGATCTCGCCGCATACTTTGGCGTTCAGACCATGCAGCTCAGTGGCGCACAGGAGATTCAAGTACAGGTCAATTCCGGGGAAAAGGTCGACGGCTTGAAATTGGGCGCTAAAGTATACCGTTCAGGCAACCTCGAAAATGGCGTTCCCGCCTGTAGTGGTTGTCACTCGCCACGTGGTCTGGGCAATGCCCCCGCTTCCTACCCCCGTTTGAGTGGACAGTATCCCGACTACATTGTGAAGCAATTGAAGGCTTTCCGCTCTGGCGATCGGACCAACGACGGTGACACCAAAGTCATGCGTATGGTGGCCTCAAAACTGAGCGACGCCGAAATCACCGCAGTCGCAAACTTTATTGCCGGCCTGCACTAAATTCCGAAAAAGGCAGCGTTTACGCTGCCTTTTTCACATTTCGTCTAAGTTAAGCCTAGATTCATGAAACTCTTGATACCCTGGGCAATCTATATAAGCTAATTATTTCCGACGACACTATTTCCAGTTAACGACTCATAAGAATTAAGGAGTTTCACCTATGCGCTTTATTGTTTTGGCCTTTGGTTTCCTGGCCTCACTCGCTGCCTGTGCTCAAGATGCCCCCGCTGAAGAAAAATTTAAAGAGGGTGAGCACTACAAAGTGCTGGCCAGTCCTGTACGCACCATCACACCAGGTAAAATCGAAGTTACCGAAGCTTACGCATACAGCTGTGGTCACTGCTTTAAGTTTGAACCGCTGATCAAAGCTTGGGAAAAGAACCAGCCTGAAGATGTAAAACTGGTGAAACTGCCGGTAGTTTGGAACCCAAGTATGCAGATTTTGGCCCGTACCATGTACACCGGCGAAGCGCTGGGTATGAAAGATAAAGTTAACAAAGCGGTGTTTGATTATTTTCACGTCGATCACAAACAGTTGAAAAGTGAAGACGATGTTGCAGCGATCTTCGCCGAACTGGGCGTATCTAAAGAGAAATTCAGCAAAACATTCAATTCTTTCGGTGTTTCTAGCCAGGTTCAGCAAGCCGAATCTCGCACCAAGGCGATGGATGTTCGCGGCACGCCACAAATGATCGTGGGCGGCAAGTACACGGTATCTGCCACGCGTGACCTGGGTCATGAAGGCATGCTGCAGGTAGTGAATTTCCTGGTGAAGAAAGTCAGAGCAGAAGGCGATTCCTAATCTACGCTGTCGCTTCAGCAGTATTTTTCTAAAGGGCGCATTCGCGCCCTTTTTTGTGCGTAAACAAAGCTGATTGACGCTCGAAGCGGAGCTATACTTGTACAATATTGCGTCTGTACAAGGTGTCCCCGTGGATTCAACTGGCAGCTATCGAGAAAAATATCGTCGCGCGATCGACGAACAAGAGCGAATGGAAAAGCAGTTTTCCTTCCAACTCGATGCGTTGAAGAAAACCTTGTATCACGTCAGCGCTGCAGCTCAGGGGCTCGACAAGCAACTCGATGCAAGCCTCATCAACCTCAAGGAGAAAATGCGCGGGGCCAGTGGGCAACAGGTGTTTGAGCAGATGGAGCGAGTGCAAAAAGCCGCCCAGGAGTTCGAACACAATCGCCACAATCAGAATCTACATAGCGCCAAACAGCTCAATGGATTAGTCGAGCAATTAGCCTCACTCAAACTCCCGCACGACATACGCAATAGCCTTGAAGAGTTCTCGCAAAGTCTGAAAAAACGCCTGCAAAGCTACCGAAATTACGCCGAAATTCTGGATGAGCTGCGCAAACTTCAGGAAATCGCACTACAAGCCGCTGCCAATCCACCCACAGGGTTGTGGCAACGCTTGAAAGGCGGCACCACGATTCAAAAGCACACTCAGGGTGAAGCGACGCTCACACCAGTCTCACGTGAAGCCAGCGATGTTAAAGCCGAATTGAGCCAGGCCGATATGGACCTCACCCCGGTGGAAGGGGAACATATTCCCGCGCAAAAGCCCGTATCCATTAACTTTGACCCAGGTGATGAGGACAGTTATCAGGCCGTGGCTCAGCGAATTGCCCGCACCCTGGAAGGTCTCGTAAACAAAATTGAACCCAATGAAGTCGTCAGGCACAAAGTTGATATAGTACGCCTGCGAATTCAGCGTGGAATGGATTGGTATGTGCTGGCGGTGACGCTGGAAGATATTCGCGATATTTTACTGCTGCGCTACCTGCAGAACGACCAGGACTTCAGTGAATATTTAAAGAATATCAACGAAGAACTGCGATCGATCGGTGAATCGCTTGGACTTGTCGTCTCCGATGAGGGTCGCGTTAAAAATGCCTCCGATAAATTCAGCGCTGCGGTCACGCAACAGGTTGAAAAAATGCGGACCAACATGGAAGAAAACTCCGCCAATGTGGATTTGCTAAAAGCTGCCGTAAAAGATCACCTAACCGCTATTCAGCGCGCAGTAGAGGATTTCAACCACGAGCGTCAGCAAGATGCTGACAAATCCACCATGGAAGAGCAGTTAAAAGCTTTGCAGCATCGCTTACATACGATTGAATCTGAATCTGAAAAGACCAAAGACCTGCTGGAGGAACAGCGCTACAAAGCCACCCATGATCCACTGACCGGACTCCCCAATCGCGAAGCCTACAACGAGCGCTCGTATCAGGAACTACAGCGTTTTAAACGCTATTGTCGTCCTCTCACCATGGCGGTGTGTGACATCGACCACTTTAAAAAGATAAACGATGATTACGGACACCAGGCTGGAGATAAAATCATAAAATTAATTGGCAAAATCCTGTCCACACGTTTACGCAAGGTCGATTTCGTCGGGCGTTATGGCGGTGAAGAGTTTGTTATCCTGCTGCCTGAAACAACTCCCAAGCAGGGGCTGGATGTGCTGGACAAGGTACGCGCATTAATTGCCAAAACACCGTTTCGCTTTAAAGACAGTCCCGTACAAATTACTATTTCCTTTGGTCTCGCGGAGTTCACCGCCGAGGATAAAGTGGACAATGTGTTTGAACGCGCAGATCGCGCCCTTTATCGTGCAAAAAAGCAGGGACGCAATTGCTGCGTAATCTATCAGGAGGAGACGTAGCAACACACCAATTTCAAACAAAAGCACTGATTAAGTTTGCGGTCAACGTAGGCTCTAAAAATAAAAAACCTCAAAAAACCTTGGGCAAAAAACCTTGAGTCATACCTAAGTTAATACTTACATTGCTCAGACCCATCATAGGCTGAATAAGCCGGCTGACTTTGCTTGAATACGCTAAGTGATCAATTGTTTTATACTGCGACCTTCACCCATTGATCTCTGCGCCAACTGAAATCTTTTTCATGCCTTTACATGTTTCAATAATTCACCTCGCTCTCGATAACCCGGGGTTTGATGCTCAACTGCAATCCTATCAACAGGTATTGGATGAGGACGAACTGCAACGCCTGCACCGATTTAAAAACCCTCATGCCGCCAGCACATTTTTACAGGCCCGCTACATGGTGAAAAAGAGCCTGGCCGAGGTCTGCGAATGTACGCCCAACGATATTCGCTTCATCTACTCGGACACAGGAAAGCCGCAATTGCACGGTCACATTGCACAGAAGGGCTGGCACTTCAGTGTTTCCCATTCAAAACAGCATATCGTCATCGCCCTGGCGCAGGACAATATCGGTGTCGATGTGGAAGATGTGAAGCGCTGTGCTGACTTAGTGCCGAAAACAGCGGAGTTTTTAAACCAGCACGCGAAGCAGCTGATCGCTCAGTGTAAAACACCTGTTGAAGCAGCCGAGAGATTTACAGAATACTGGTGCTGCCTGGAAAGTTTCGTCAAATTGCGCGGCAGTGCCATTTGGCAGGAAAAAGAGAAGGTACAGCCGGTGTTGCAAGATGAAACCCCGACCGCACGGCATTTAACTTTCGAGAATGCGCATTTTACCTGCCTGACTGCACATCCCGAATTTCGTATTGTGCTGGCAAGCTACAGTGACCGTACAGAAATTGAATATATTCCCTGGCAAGTCCGCCGTTAATTATTCCTTCAACACCTTGAATTCTCGGTGCTAGAATAAAAAAACCCCGGCATATAGCCGGGGTTTTAGCATCATTAGCGCCTTCTTAAGCCGGTTTACAGCGACTCAAGGAAACGCAATACCGCTTGTTTATCGCTACCGCTGAGTGACTGATAAGCATTTTTCGATGCCTGACCTTCACCGCCGTGCCACAAAATAGCTTCTTCAATACTGCGTGCGCGACCATCATGCAGGTAAGCGTGATGAGGCGTACATACTTCATCACCTTCCATACCAGTTGGGTTCGTCACGCCACCAGTAACACATGCAGACAGGCCCAGACCCCATAGTGGAGTAGTACGCCACTCTGAACCGCTGGCATCGCCTTCGCCCAGATTGTCCGCCAGACCTGGTCCCATGTCATGCAACAGCATGTCTGAATATGGGTGAATTGTCTGGTTACGGTTTTCCGTCATTGGGTGGAACTGGCTCGTTTGAATGGTTTCTGTGTGACAACCGGTACAGCCAATATCGCGGAACTTCTGCTTACCATGATCGACAGTGGCATCACGACCACGACCCGCTTTAATGCCACGTTGAGGACGTACACCCAGCGCTGCGATGTAGTGCGTCAGCTTGTCGATCTTTTCATCGCTGATCCAGGCGTTGCCGTTGTCACAGTTCGATTGAGCAGAGCCACAGTCCAGGTTCGGTAAAATCGAAGATTTTACGCCCATGTCCGTGTTGAAAGCGGCGGCTACCTGATGCTTCACGCTGGAAGTTGCAGCTTTCCAACCGAAACGTCCTAGACGAGTGATACCTGGATTTTGAGGATCAGGTACTCGGTTAGCACGACCAGAAATACCATCGCCATTTGCATCGCTTGGATCTTCCATCGCCAGAATCGTCTCTTCAGGAATTGCTTCCAATAAACCTAGACCGACCAGACGAGGTGCAATACGGGCAGAGAATGTTTCTGGACGCTGACCAGAGAACTGGTAGTTAGGAGAACGCAGACCGTTGCTTTCAGACCAGTTGGCAATAGAAACACTACCTTCACCGGCAGAACCTTTTGGCTGGAACACCTTACCGTAGTTAGGATGCGCATTGCCGTTGGCGTCGCCCACTTTAAATACCCAGCGATCCAGTAATTCACCATTCGCTGCAACTGGAGCAGAACCATTACGGTGGTGACAGTCTGTACAACGCTGATTGATATATTTCGGCCCAGTTAAACCTGGCATACCAGCAAATACACCGTTGGCAGGATCTTCGTCATGCGTCCCATCAATGGTTGAGGAGTGATGCACACGACGGCCTTCCAGGAACTTCTGCCCGTTGTAGTAGCCGAGGTAAGTGGCCATTTGCATGAAGTGGTTATCGGGCTCATCAGTGTACTGATAGTGCAGGGTAGAATACTGCCCACCCAGCCAATAGTCTTCAGGAATTTCACGGCTGTCTTCCTGGAAGTCTCCAGCACCCGCTACGAACTCACCAGTATTCTCGGTATACCAGGGAACAAGTCCTTTACCGACAATGTAGAGGAAAGTCGTGCCGTAGTAATTCTGCTGACCTTCCAAAGGTACGCCAAAACGAGTGGCCGCGTTGAACTGACTGATTTCGAATTCAAGACGGTCGCCCATTTGAATGGAACGATTATATTGACGGTTAACATTGTCCGTTTTGGTGTAATTAAAGTAAGTCACACCATTGTCTACCGAGGTCCCCAGGTACTGCATAGTGCCATTACCCACATAGTGTGCAACGGTGTTACGACCAATGTACCACCAGCGGTTTTCGGCTTCAGTATCGTCCAAAGGCCATAGCGTACGTACGTTCATGGTGATGGTCGAACCACCAGCAGGGATCGTATCGATAATCTCTACGTTAGTAGAGCGGTTCTCGAAGTACAATTTGATGTAGTGATCATAGGACTGATATTGATCTTCCTTCGCGTGACGGGTGCGAGGGCGATCGGAAAAGCGCGTGTGCAGGTTACCGCTGCCATCGTACCATTGAGCATCGGGCTCTTTAGGCGTGCTGGCATTGTACAGAGCCGTAACAGGGCCACCGGTAGAGATCGGATCGGTAGAATCATCACTGTACAACGCACTTTGTGGCACTACTTCACGAGTCTGGCTGGCACTCTCCCATTCAAATTTGATGTTCGCGCCGCCATTGTTTTCGAAATATTCAACTTCAATATCATACTCATGACCAGCCTGCAGATTGATGCTGCCGCTGTACCAGATATCCCAGTCATCCACCCACTTATCGATCACCAAAACACCGTCTATATAAACGCGTCGGCCATTATCAGAACGAATGTGGAACGTGTAGTTTTCACTGTAGCGAGGCTCAATTTTGCCTACCCAGCGAACACTGTATTGATCTGCATTAACACCCGCCAAAGGTGAGCTGGTATTCCAGTTCATGTCCAGTGTGGTGTCCGTGCGCGAAGCAACATAGTTATTGAAGTTCATCCCGTTGTAGTAATGTCCACGAAGGCCATTACCGTTGCCGTCAACACCATTGGGGTCGGTGCCGCCAGGGGTTCCGAACAGCTCAATTTCCGCCAATTGCATGATGGTGCTGCCCGCGTTAGCGGTAATATTGAAACGGTACTTACTAAACCCAAGTGAATTGCTGAAACTGAAAGTACGCGTCTGGAAGCGATTCGGGAAATCTTCCCCGGTGCGCGTGTCGATAGTAGTCCAGTTGGAACCATCGTTAGAACCTTGCAAGGTCCAATCCATCGGGTCGCGCTCAGTTGCATCATTCGCCGAAGTAATGCTGTAGCGAGTCACGGCGTAAGTGGACGGAGCATCGTACTGAATCCAGCCAGAGCGGTTGAACGTCAGATACTTGGAATTAATGTTGTTATCAATCAGATTCGGGAATCGCTCTGCAGCAGGAGAATCATCATATTGTGCAGTTGCGCTGCCGCCCGCATCCGTGATGTCGGTTAACGCCCCACCAGAAGAACTGCTGGAAGAACTTGAACTGGAAGACGAGGAACTGGATGAACTTGAGCTGCTGGAACTGGAAGACGTGCTGCCACCATTGTGGGTGTAGCTTTGCACTTCTGAATCCACTGCAAATGAGCCATTCCAGTACGTAAAGTTGTAAGTGATCACATCACCACTGTTCAAACCTTGCACCAGATACACGGCACGAGAACCGGTTTGTGTCATAGCAATGTTTAATTGCGCACCGCCGTTGATGTTGTAATGAACATCGGCCCAGTCATTGTTATTGACGAACAACTCTACTGAGTCAGCTGTAATATTGCCCACACCGTAATCCACAGAAGGCGGCGGCGTTGGCGTCGCAGTTGGCGTTGGGGTAGGAGTCGCGGTTGGCGTGGGTGTTGGCGTCGCAGTCGGTGTAGCGGTCGGCGTTGGCGTCACAACCACGGCAGGGCAGTAAAAACGTACCTGGTAATCGTTACATGCGCCGTCAGTTTGATCTGCGTTGATACACGTTAAGCCTTCAGCCAGGCTGAAAGACTGGAAGTTTTCATATAACGGTTCAACGGTTCCGCCACCACACTCAGAGGCTGAAACTGAAACCCAGGCATTGGTCCATGCCCAGCCTACGCCAGGCTCGTATGGTCCACCAACTGTACACCAGCCGCCAACGGTACAACGGTAGGTGCCGCCGGCATTACTGACCACATCACCCGTTGCATAGCTGCTACCGTCAACGTAAGACGGACAAGAACCGCCATTGCCACCAGTAGGGGCGTTAGCAACATCACTCGGGGTAAAACTGTTGGAGGTGCCAGCGATTCTGGCTTCAATCGCTTCTGCGCCAGCGCAAATAGCCGGGCTGAATTGTGCACGGGCTTCTACATCGCCAGTACCAGATGGGTCATCACGATCCAACCAAGCCGTCCAACCCGCAGGTTTAGTAGTTGGTGTTGGCGTTGGGGTAGGTGTTGATGTCGGTGTCGCCGTTGGCGTGGCCGTCGGAGTTGCTGTCGGCGTTGGCGTTGGCGTAGGTTCTACGGCACCACCACCAGTCCACAGAATATCATCGATGGCATATTGGAAAGAGCGAGAAGGTAATGCGTTAGGATCGCTGGATATTGCGAACATATACTGCATGGACTGCACAGCTACTAACTCACCACGAAGATCACTGATGGGAATGGACACTTCTCCCCAGTTGCCGTTACGTACCAAGCCATATTTGGTTTGGCCGGCAGGGAAAGTGATCCAGTTTTCGTTGGTATAAGTGTCGGTAACACCAATTCGGAACGAGATATCCCCAGGAATCTGAATTTTAAACTTCAAGAAGCCGTTATCGGCAAAATTGCTCATATCACGAGCCATGAAGGTTTGCACACCACCACCGAACCAGTTGTTAGGCGTGTTGAAGCTGTAAGTAATAACATTGTCGCCTTCATAGGCAGCAAGATTACCTTCAGAGCTGTTGCCATCCCACAGGTAGATCTCAGAATCTACGCCTGGAGACAGTTTATTGTTGGTAGGTGTGTTGTCAGTAAATACACCAAAAGTACCGCCTTCTTTAACCGCCGTGCTGCCTTCAATGATTTCACCAGCACCATCAAGTTGGTGCACGCGGACATAATCGATGTACATCGGTGCAGGCAGGTTAGCCGTCACTTGAGCGGGAGAGAGCGCATCGGTGAAGGTGCCACCTACTGCCAGGTTCAGCAACATGTAGAAAGGGTTCTGGAAGGCTTGCAAGTCTGGGCCTAACTGGAAATCACTCTCATACATGCTGTGCTCAACACCATTGTCTTCAATGGCGAAACGCATATAGTCAGGGGTCCAGTAAAGGCGATATTTTACAAAGCGATTAGCCAGAGAGGTAGACGCATTGTAGGCGTTATCCGCCTGATAAGCCGTCATCGCGGCACACGTGGGATTGCCGTCGCTGCAAGCGTCTTCATGATAGAAAATCAGGTTGGAAGCGGTAAAGTTATTCATGCTTGGCGCTGTGCCATTGTTAGGATCATTGGTGTAGTTCAACCAATCCTGACGATAGGACTGCATGTGCCCCTGTTCCATAATGTCGATCTCACCACTGTTGGGCCAGGGTAGAGTACTGGTGCCCAACATCCAGATCGCAGGCCAGAGGCCGGTTTCCAGGTTTGGGGTACGGGCGCGAATCTCAAGCATCCCGTATTTGAATGCGGTTTTACCGTTTGACGTGAGTTTGCCAGATGTAAATTCTTTGCCGCCAGACGCTTCTCGTCTAGCGCGAAGAACAACGGCTTTGTTGCCAGGCTCACCGGGGATATCTTCAATGGTCACGTTGCTTTCGGAGTACCACTGCAATTCCTGGTTACCCCAGCCACACATGTTAGCGCCGTATTGGCAACCATCACCGGTGTCGACTGTCCACTTGCTTAGATCGAGGGAATTAAAATTATCTTCCCAGATAACACCGCCAACTTGCGCAAAGGAACTACCAGATGCACATGCGGCGATGGTGAGGATAACGCTTTTCTGTTTAACAACCTTCGAACTCTCGTCCAATAGGCGTTGCGCTATTTTTATTGGATTCATCGCAAACTCCACGTCTGTTTGTCGAGTGGTTAGGGGGCACTCGTTACTTCTTTGGTTAAGTTTCACCGCTCTCCCAAGCTGGGTGTTACCCTTAGAGCACCCAAAGTGTTACCAAACCAATCTCTCTCTCAAAATCAAAAAATGTCGATGTACCTGCATTTTTTGCAGTAATTTGCACCAATGTGGCACATTTAATAATTCGCTTAATTCGATCTGTACCCAAGCACTATTTTTATAGAATCGATCGCAGTAAAAACATTATTTTTGTATGCAAATCGAACAGTTTTTGTATCGATGAGTGCGAATTAACGGTTCAACTTTCGTCTAATGTCCCCATGTTGTCGTCACACTAAACACAATCGTTGAAAAATTTGCTTGGGTAGCCGATTTGAGCTTATACGCCAATATTTCTAAGCTTTTGATTTATATAGCTTTTATCTCACTTATTCCGCATTGAATTAAGCACAAAAAAATCATAATTTTTTCAACTTGTGCCACTTTTTCGGAGGAATTTTGGTCATTATTTCCAAATTTCTACCCCGTAGTAGCACACATTTCTAAAATTTCTAGTTCTATTTTGGTGCGTTTTTTGGCGCCTAAACTTACGAGATTTTTAATTCTCTATATTCCAAAAAATATGAACTTGCTAAAACTTAATACCAATATGAAATAACATTGAGGCAACCGGTTCTAAGAAATTATTATCTATAACCTCGTTGAGTAACCCTGGCGCGTAAACAAGTGTTCAACATAACGTTACGTGCAGTAACACCTTATTTTTAGATAAAAATCGTCTAATTACGGTCTGTTGCAAACTGCAACATTCGGTAAAGTATGAATTTACCGTACGACTGCGGAATTAAAATATGGCACTTGAAACTACATAAATCCGAACAAAAAGCTGTTTTGGAAATCTCATGGATAAGCTGTTTTAAGCATCTGTCATGCGCGCTTGCTAAGGTCTCTTTAATTAACGGGTTCTTAGTTAAGGGCCTGTTAGTTAAGAGCCTCGCATCCGTTAAGGTAATGTGAGTCAAAAGCGACAAGATCCAGCATAGTTGCGGCTTTTATGAAACAAAGCGCTGCACCGTGAGAATTAAAAATTACCAAGCTTAGACGTGATATGCTTTTTCTTATAACAGAACTGCTTAAATTCTGAGTTCTTTATACGCAGCAATGATGAATAAAAACGTTAAGGCGGTAGCAAAATAGCATCTGAGTGCAGGCAATGCTGCAAAGCAAGATATACCGCAAATTTTTTATGCGACTGAACTCTCAATACATTTGAAAGGTATTCAAAACCCCAGGGATTAACTTGCACCAATAAATGGCATAAGCCGTGCTCTAGCTGAGCATTGGCGGTTTCCTCCAGGGCTGTCCGTTATTCGTGTCTCTGTTGATGGGTTTGATTTAATTTACTTACTTTATTTACTCCATGTTAAACAAAACTAAGGATTTTTATGTTGGATAAAGACCAGGGCGTCTTAAGAGCATTTTTTAAATTGGAATCATCTGGCGGACTGCTATTAATGGCCGCTACCATTCTCGCGTTAATTTGCGCAAATACGGCGTTAAACAGCTATTACGACCTGTTTCTCGATACTCCGGTGGAGGTTCGTATTGGCGCCTTACATATTGCCAAGCCCTTATTGTTATGGATTAACGACGGCCTGATGGCCATTTTCTTTTTCCTGGTGGGACTGGAGTTGAAAGGCGAGTTACTTGAAGGTGAGCTAAAAGATCCAAAAAATATTATTCTTCCAGGCATTGGCGCGGTTGGTGGTATGGTGATGCCCGCGCTCATCTATATTTATTTTAATTTCGACTCAACCGACAAAATGGACGGCTGGGCTATTCCCGCTGCAACGGACATCGCATTTGCATTGGGTATTCTCTCTTTGCTTGGTTCACGCGTCCCCATTTCCTTAAAAATATTTTTAACCTCTCTTGCTATTTTTGATGACATTGGAGCCATCATAATTATTGCAATTTTCTACACTGCAAAAATTTCTACAACAGCGTTAATTGTTGTGGCTTGCTGTATTCCCATTTTGTTTTATATGAATCGACGCAATGTGGTTTCAAAAAGCATGTACATTGCGATTGGTGTTGTGATGTGGGCCTCTATGCTCAAATCCGGGGTGCACGCCACATTGACCGGTGTTATTTTAGCGATGTTCATACCGATGAAATCCAATGAGAATCCTAGTTATTCACCACTGCGCGATTTAGAGCACGACCTTCACTCCGTTGTCGCATTTTTTATTCTTCCCATTTTCGCCTTTGCCAACGCTGGTATTAATCTTCAAGGGGTTGGGGCCAACGAGTTACTGCACGATGTCCCCATGGGGATTGCGCTAGGTTTGTTTGTTGGTAAGCAAATCGGTGTATTTGGTTTTTGCTGGCTGTTTATAAAATTGGGCCTCGCGCACCTTCCTAAAGGCATGAACTGGATTACGCTTTACGGCACTGCAACTTTATGCGGCATTGGATTTACCATGAGTCTGTTCATTGGTTCTCTGGCTTTTGAAGAGAACAGCACCAGCAATTTCTTTAACGATCGACTGGGTATTTTAATCGGCTCGTTTTTATCGGGATTACTTGGCTATCTGGTGTTGTGGAAATTTTTGCCACCAGCAACTGCGTCACAAAAATAGCACTTCAATACTTTGCAGACGATGCAACCCAATTCATCGTCTGCAAAGTTTTTAATTTTTTACGCCAAACATCTTCGCTTAAAAATTCAACGTCACTTTGTTTTGCAACAACATTTCATGGCTTTTTCAGTTTATAGCGCACAAAAACGCACGTAACTTTTCGAATAAAAAATATCGTCACTTTTTTACAAGTGTTAGCCTTTTTTATCACATTACTGTCATTTTGCTGTGTTCCCATCCCCGCGTTATCGAGAACCTATTGCTGGGTTCATCCTTTCGTTCGTTTGAATGACTTATCTCTCTTTTAAACTCCAATCAAGGCAGATTATGAAAAAATCCCTTTTAGCCTGTTTAGTCGGCTTACTCTCCGCAAATTCTCAAGCCAGTTTAATGATCACCGGCGTTTTTGATGGACCCTTATCTGGTGGTATCCCCAAAGGTGTAGAACTTTACGCTTACGAAGACATTGATGATCTCAGTCGTTTCGGTATTGGCTCTGCCAACAATGGTAATGGCAGCAATGGACAGGAATTTAGTTTTCCTGCAACGTCTATCAGTGCCGGGCAATACATTTACATCTCTTCAGAGATAGAAGGTTTCACCGCCTTTTTCGGTTTCGCACCCGATTTTTCCAGCAGCGCTGTAGCGATTAATGGCGATGATGCCATTGAGCTGTTTGAAAACGGCGTTGCTGTTGACGTGTTTGGCGATATTAATGTCGACGGCACCGGACAGGCTTGGGATTATATGGATGGCTGGGCGTATCGCGCTGCCGACGCGTTGCGTTCTACAAACTTTATCGCCAGCCAGTGGATTTATAGCGGTATTAATGCATTGGATGGCGCGGCCAATAACAGTAGCGCATCCTCACCATTTCCACTCGCGTCGTTTACTGGCGGAGGTGATGGCGGCGATGGCGGTGATGGTGGAGACGACGGCGATGAAGGGCCAAGCACAATCACTTTTATCTCCACTATTCAGGGCACACCGGAAACTCAGATAGAAAACAGTTTTGGTGAAACAGATGTAAGTCCTCTGATCGGCGAGCGGGTAAAAGTTCGAGCGATTGTGGTAGGGGATTTTCAGGATAATGATGGCGATCTCGCTCGCGATTTAGCAGGTTTTTATTTGCAGGAAGAAACTTCCGATGAAGACGGCGACGCAAGTTCTTCAGAAGGTATTTTTGTCTACGATGTGGCAACAACAGCGGACGTAGCCTTGGGCGATTTAGTAGAGGTCACAGCTACCGTCGACCAATACTTTGGTGAAACGCAACTGAGCCAGGTCAGCAAAATTGACATTATTGATAGCGATCGCTTGTCAGACGTCACACCAGCCACTATTAGCCTGGCAGGCAACAGCGCTGTGACACAAGCACAAAGCGGCAGCTACCAACCTGACCTGGAAGCCTTTGAAGGTATGCTGGTCAATTTCAGTGACGAACTGGCTATCAGCGAACAATTCCAATTGGATCGCTTCAATGAAATTCGATTGTATAGCGGAGCACGGCCTCGTCAGTTCACTCAGGATCACACACCCGATGCTACGCTGCTTGACCTTCATTTGCAGCAAATTGGAGCGCGTACCATTGTCTATGATGATGGCTTGAATCAACAAAACAGCGCTGTAGATTTGTTAGATGGTTTCGCCAATTATTCTGAATTTTCAGCAAAGCGTATGGGCGATACCGTTACAAATTTAAGCGGCATTCTGGATTATAAATGGGCGGGTAATAGCACTTCTGGCGCAACCTGGCGTGTCCGTGCCATTCGTGATGGTGATAATCAGTTTACTTCGAGCCAGGCTGGAAACTCGCCCAACCCAAGGCCTGATGTGGTACCAGCTGTCGGGGGCAATGTTAAAGTCAGTTCATTCAATGTGTTGAACTTCTTCAGCACCATAGATGTAAGCGGTGCATCCACTGCAGCGGGTCACGACCCACGCGGTGCGGATACTGAGGAAGAGTTCGCGCGTCAAAAAGAAAAACTGGTAAATGCGTTACTTGAATTGAATGCAGACGTCTACGGCCTGGTAGAGTTGGAAAATGAATTCGATGCGATCAACGATGGTTCAACGGCGATTGAAATTTTGGTCAACGCTTTAAATGAGGCCACGGGAGAGGGCAGCTACGCGTACGTTTACCCCGGTACACAGTTCGTGGGCAGCGATGCGATTGCTGTCGGATTTATTTATAAACCTGCCGTAGTTGCGCTGGCAGAAGGCAGTGTTCCCGCGATGCTCGACGATGGTGTCGCGGCCACGCTGGATGTCTTCAGTACTCGCGATTTTGATGCAGATCCTATTTTCAATGGCAATGCGACTAACCGTGTTTCCCTTGCCGCCAGTTTTACTCACCGCGACAGTGGCGAGAATTTTACCGTGGTAGCAAACCACTTCAAATCCAAAGGCGCTTCCAGTCTGGAAGATGACACTAGCCCCAACTTTGATCAGGGTGATGGTGCTGGATTCTGGAATCAGCGTCGCCTGGATGCCGCTACAGCGGTAAGCGAATGGTTGAAGACGGCACCGACCGGCATCAACGATGAAGATACGATTCTGCTCGGTGACTTTAACGCGTATGCGATGGAAGACCCGGTGCAATATCTTTTGGGGAATGGCTTCGTCAATGTTGAAGAAGAGGGCGCATACTCTTATGTATTCGACGGACAGGTCGGCACTTTGGATTACCTTCTGGTCAGTGACGCGCTGCAAACAAAAATAGAAGGCTCCGCCATCTGGAACATCAATGCCGACGAGGCAGATGCTATTGATTACAATCTGGATTTTGGTCGCTCTGATGCTTACTTCAATGGTTTTAGCCCATTGCGTAGCTCAGATCATGACCCGGTCATTGTCGGCTTTAATTTTGACACTGCGCTGCCTGAAATTTCCATCTCGCAGATCATCGACACTTATCGCGAAGGGCTTGATGATGGCTCTATTCGCGGCGCTGGATTTTTCAGTCTGGGGCAGTGGCTCAATGAACTGTCTTTCTACTCTGTGCTGTACAACGCAAAGTGGGCTGATAATGCAGGTAACGAGAACAAGACCTGTAACACTCTTGCCAGAGCAGCCGCATTAAGCGATGGAGAAAAGCGCCCAGCAGATAATATCAAGGGCAGTGGCGTTAGCGATCTTCATGATTTGATTGAACAGAAAATGGAATCATTAAGCTGTCAGTAATTGACTCTGGCTTTGCTTAATGCTGGCGGGATACATGATTATTCGTTTTCATGTAACCCGCCTTTTTTCTTTTAAAACACTACGTAAACGACAGGTAAATACCATCTTTAGCGCCGACTATTAACGCAGTAATAATAAAGGCTTCTGCGTTGTGGCTAACATCTTTGCGGTGAAACTTCCCAACAGAAAATTGCGTATGCGGGTGTGGCTGAACGCCCCCATGGCCATTAAGTCGATATCATTTTCCGTTTGATAACGGGCCAAAACCTCTGGCAGTTTGCCTTGAATCTGCACCGCCTGCGTTTCCATACCCACACTTTGCAATTTCGCTTTGGCTTCCTCCAGCAAGGTTTCTCCCTGATCTCCCACGTGCACGATATGACATTCAACCCCTTTAAACAGCGCTTTGGTAGACACCAGGTCAAGCGCCTTCTTGCAGGCCGGACTGCCGTCATAGGCCAGCATGATTTTCTTCGGTTCCGTGTAGTGTTTATTTACCACCAGAATGGGTTTGTGTAGTGCGCGAATCACCGATTCAAGTTTAGTGCTGTTTCCTTCCGTATGTTCATGGCCTTCACCTCGAATGCCAATGACCAGTACTCGAATTTCGTCTTCCATGTCGATCAGGGATTCAATTAACGAGCCGTGTTGCAATACCACTTCCGGCCCAAACGAACCCGCGCTGACCACATGTTCTTTGGCAGCTTTTAGCATGAGCTGACCTTTTTGCAGCAGCAATTGCCGGTGGTTTTGCTCGGCCACCGTCAACTCACTCAATAATTCTTCCTGGCTGCCAAGCCCAATCGTACCCGTCAAATCGGACACCGGTGGTGTCCCTGCGTGCTCGATAGTATGCAGCAGGCGCAATGGTTTATTGGCTTTGCTGGCAATCCAGCTGGCATAATCACAGACGTCTTCACTGACTGAGGACCCGTCGATACAGGTGAGAATAATATTGTCGCTTAGCATTAATGGCCACCCAATACTTTTTCTAGTTCTTCTGGTTTATCGTGTACACCAAAGCGGTCGATGATTGTTTCGCTCGCTTCATTTAACCCTATAATTTCCACTTCTGCACCTTCACGTCGGAATTTAATGACCGCGGTGTCCAGTGCGTGAACCGCCGATACATCCCAAAAATGCGCGCGACTGACATCGATGACGACTTTCTCAACCGCTTCTTTAAAATTAAACTGCTGTAAAAAACGCGTCGCCGAATTAAAAAACACCTGACCATGAACCTCATAGGTGCGCACACGTTGATCATCGTCAATACGAGCATCGGCGTACATAAAGTGGCTGATTTTATTGGCGAAAAACAATGAGGCCAACAACACACCAACGAATACCCCCAACGCTAAATTGTGAGTCCAGACTACCACCACCACGGTGCTGATCATGACGATATTGGTACTGAGCGGGTATTGGCGAATATTGCGGATTGATTGCCAGTTAAAGGTCCCGATGGATACCATAATCATTACCGCAACCAGTGCCGCCATCGGTATTTGTGCCACCCAATCATTGAGAAACACGACGAGTATTAACAGCACACTACCGGCAATAAACGTTGATAAGCGCCCACGGCCACCCGATTTTACGTTAATCACAGACTGTCCAATCATCGCACAACCTGCCATACCACCAAGTAAACCGGCGCCAATATTGGCGATCCCCTGGCTTTTACATTCACGGTTTTTATCGCTGTCGGTATCTGTCAGGTCATCAACGATAGTCGCCGTCATCAGGGACTCCAACAGACCCACAACGGCCAGTGGAAGGGAGTAGGGCAGAATAATTTGCAGCGTTTCTAGATTCAATGGAACCGCCGGCCACAGGAATATAGGTAAAGTATCTGGCAGCTCTCCCATATCTCCCACTGTGCGAATATCAAGACCGACTACCATAGCAACCGCCGTTAATAACAAGATGCATACCAAAGGAGATGGGATGGCTTTACCCACTACCGGCAGCAGGGGAAACAGATAGATAATTCCCAGACCAGCGGCCGTCATGGCGTAGACATGCCAGGTCACATCCGTTAACTCGGGCAACTGCGCCAGAAAGATCAGAATTGCCAGTGCGTTAACAAACCCCGTCACCACGGAGCGAGAGACAAAACTCATCAAGCTTCCGAGCTTGAGATACCCCATCACAATCTGTAATACACCCGTTAATAATGTTGCCGCTAACAGATACTGCAATCCGTGCTCTTTCACCAGAGTCACCATCAACAGCGCCATTGCACCGGTCGCAGCGGAAATCATCCCCGGACGTCCACCGGTAAATGCTGAAATAACCGCGATACAGAAAGACGCGTATAAACCAATTTTGGGATCTACGCCTGCAATAATGGAAAAAGCGATAGCTTCGGGAATTAGAGCGAGGGCAACTACTAGACCAGCCAGAATGTCACCACGAAGGTTTCCAAACCAATCCTGACGGGTTGAATGTAATAGGGTGTTTTTTAACAGCATGAGAAATCCAGTTAATAATTAATAACGCTACATCACAGCAGCTTTGCCGCAGTGTACGAATAGATCAGTTTGTCTTTACCTGAAACGGTGTTCGCGTGTGATTGGCTTATTATTGTTGGTACAGCGAGGGAGGGCGAATTCTACACAGAGGAGGAGGGCAAGTACAGTTTAAAAAGCAATCAATTGCGAAGCGCAAAACACGCCTCGCAATTGTCGGGGTTCCTGTTTTCGTCGCAGAATTAAGCGGCGGCGTCCTTCGCCAACTCTTTGACATACACATCCATTTGCGGATACGGAATGCCAATACCAGCTTCATCCAGACGATTTTTCACTTTTTCCATAGTGGCAAAATACACCGGCCAGTAGTCAGGTGTGTTAACCCACAAACGGAAGTAGAACACCACGGCAGAATCACCGAGTTCACCTACCGCAATGACAACATCTTTGTCTTTCAATACACGCTCTTCTTCATCGGCAATTTTCTGCAGTACTTCTCGTGTTGCCTGCAGGTTTGCGTCGTAGCTCACACCGATTTTAAAATCCACTCGGCGCGTTGGCTCAATGGAATAGTTCACAATGTTGCCATCAAAGATGTCTTTATTCGACACTGTCACGGTTTTATTGTCTGGGGTTTTAAAGGTGGTAGTGAAAAGAGAGATTTCGTACACCGTACCTCCCGTACCACCAGCTTCGACATAGTCCCCCACACGGATTGGGCGGAAAATGATAAGCAAAACACCTGAAGCAAAGTTCGACAGTGAGCCCTGTAGTGCTAGACCAATGGCTAAACCTGCGGCACCCACCACGGCAACAAATGATGCTGTCTGCACACCTATTTCACCCAGTGCGGCAATCACCACAATCGTTACCATCAGGTAGTACACGATATTGCGGGTAAAACGCACAATGGTTTTATCCACAGAACGCGCGTTCATACCTTTTTCAATGACACCAGTGATTAATCTGGCCAACCATTTACCAATAATGAATATGACAATCGCCATAATGATTTTGGTACCCCAGGTCATAGCCAGTTCTGGGGCCTGTTGCCACAGGTTTTCTATGCCTTGTTGAATCTCATCTCTCATTACTTAGCTCCCAATTACTGTTGTGTCGTTTCAACCGTCGCAGACACCACCGCGACTACGCGACGATTTTTTGCCCGATTTGCCGGCGTTGAATTGTCCACTAAGGGTTTTTCTTCGCCATAACCTATGGCCGTGACGCGTGAACGATCAATATTAAAGTCTTGAATGAGCATTTGTGCAACCGCATTCGCACGACGTTGTGATAATTGACGATTATATTCAGCCGCGCCGCTGTCATCGGTGTGGCCTTCAAATACCACTTCCGTTTGCGGATACTGACGCATGAAGTCGGCTACTTTTTTAACTTCATCGTAAGCGCCGTCTAAAACCTTGTCAGAATTGCTGGCAAAATTCACCGCGAGAGATACGGTGACATTTTCCTTCAATGTTAAATAACAGCCATTGGCATCCACTTTGGCACCGGCAGCGGTATCGGGACATTTATCCAGGGCGTTGGCAACGCCGTCTTTATCAAGATCATTGTCAATCGCACAACCTTTGGCATCCACACTGGTGCCCATCGGGGTTGCAGGGCATTGATCCTGACTGTCCATAACACCGTCGCGGTCACTGTCTTTTTCCGCTACAGCCACTGGCGCTACCGGCTTGGGTGAAGGTTTACTTTCACCGCCAAACTTCACCAGCAGACCCAGGCCAACCAGATAGTCCGTCATCTCTTCATCCAGTGAATTCACTAAACGTGCGTCGCCTCGCAGAGCGACATGCGGATTAAAGTAATATTTGAAACCCGCGCCTGCATTGACAAAAGTCGACTGAATATCATCAAAACCATCCAGACTCCAGCTCTGATCGCCAATACCTGCTACCAGATATGGTTTGAAATTATTTTCGCCAAAATAATACAGCCCATCCAGACGAAATTGCTCCAGGTCTACGCTTTCGTTAAAGTCTTCAAACTCTGCTTCAGCACTGACATAACCAAACTCCATACCCCAGCGCTCACTGAAGTCATAGCCGAGATCGATGGAAAAAAAAGTGTCATCTTCCAGCTCACGATCCTTATCAAATATCGCTTGCCCGCCCATCACTGAGATATTGAAGCCGCTGTCATCAGCACTTGCCAAAGGTGCACTCACTGCAGAAAACAGCAAGCCACAACCCAAAATATTCCTTGTAGAAATCAACAGTTTCGATTTGTTCATAAGAGCCCCCAATGTGATTAGAAAACTTCGCCGATGGCGCAGGTAAAACGCGCGCAGTGTATGGCAAAGAGATTAAAAATGTAAAACAATTATCAAAGTGATTCTAATTAAAACACGCCATATCGTGTGTTTTTTGATGTAAAGTTAAACAGCATCTTGCTGAACAGGATCGTTTAAAACTTTTAGTAAGTTGTTATCCACAGCCTCCACTACGACAGTGAAGGTTGGGAATAGTGAAGTCGATGTCGAATGCCTTTCGAGATACTTTCAGTCAGCAAACAAGAATGTGTTAACGTTCTTATCTATACACATCACCATGTACCATTTCGTCCAAGACATTGAACTATGTTAAATAAGCAACAGTGCTTCGCCACTTGCAAATGGCGATGGTTAATCACAACAATGGCGCTGTTTCTTGCAGCCTGCTCGACCACCCCACGCTCTATACCAAGCCCCGACATTACGCCAGGCGATGTAGCGCTCGCCTATGACTATTTGCATGACTTCGCGCAGCAGGAAATACAACAAGGTCAAATTACCGGCTTAAGTCTGGCGACCATCATCATGCCGCAATCATCTGTTAAACAAGCGAAATGGCAAACACAAGAGGTACTACGCTGGCAGGACAATTTTGGATTTTCACATCGTCAACAATCTTCAAGGGCAGCAGTCCCCGTTGTAAAAGATACAATTTTTCGCGCCGGTTCACTGGCGAAATTAACCAATGCCATTGCTGTACTGATGTTGCAGGATCAGGGAAAATTGTCGCTTGATGATGCTATTCAACAGCATCTTCCAGAACTCCAGATTCGCTCTCGCTTTGCGCAGACGAACATCACTATTCGGCATTTACTGACCCACCAATCGGGATTGCCCTCCGATTGGATATCGGGGATGTGGCGACAATCTCCCGAGGATTACCATTCCGTTATCCGCTATATCAATGCGGTTTACCTTAGTCAGCCACCTGGCCAGGTTTTTCAGTATTCCAATGTGGCGCACGATGTGCTGGCGATAATCATTGAGCGAGCTGCGCAGCAGGAATATACCCAGTTCATGCAGGAACACCTATTTCAACCGCTGGACATGCAGCAAACGAGTTTTTCCGCAGCGCCCCTTAATACCGCCGCGAGCTACGATAAAAATAAACCCGTTCAAGAATTGGCTACTCGGGATATCGCCGCAGCAGGGTTAAATACCACCACCGAAGATTACGGCAAGTTATTAACGATGTTGATGCAAGCGGGCACATATGGCCATTCGCGTTTGTTAAGCAGGACCGCAATACAACAATTAACGCGGGATTACACTTCGGACAATCCACTGAACCTGGGCAAACAATATGGTTTGTCTCTGCATTATTATCACGACGTTTTCGCCACTAAATTTCCAGTGCTTGGTCACGATGGTGCAACCCCCGGCCAGCGAGCGCTTTTTAAATTTTCACCAGAGCTGGGTTTGGGTGTGGTGTTGTTAAGCAACAGCAAGAACGCCAGCGGCGCCTTGCATCGCATAGCCAATCAGGCTTTACAAAAGCTCTATCAGGTAAAATTCGGGCGACGCATTCCATATCCCTATGTTCACAAGGCACAGGCCAAACCGCTTGACCAAACTACAAATGACGCACTTAGTGGCTATTACGCAACACGTTTAGGACTGGCACATATTTACCAGAAAAACGATCGCCTCAAAGTGCGGTTTATGGGCAAGACCTTCAGGTTGAACAACGACCCGAATAGCGACTTACGATTTTTACACTATAAGCTTTTCGGCCTTTTTACTATTGACCTGGGGTATTACGGTCGGCTGGGCTTGAGTGTGCGTACCATTAATGGCGAAAAATATCTGATCGGCACGACGAACTTACAACAGCATTTATTAATCGGAAAATCCATTTCGCCTTCGCCCATTCCAGCGAAATGGTCTAAACGGCTGGGACGCTACACTGTGGTAAATCCACTGGAAGCCATGACACTGCCGTCCGGGGGATTAAAGATACAAGACGGATTTTTAATAGCCTATGCCAAAACCGAAGAAGGGCAACGCCTGGAGTTTGTTTTACAACCACAGAATGAACAACAGGCAGTGGTTGCAGGAGTAGGGCGTGGATTAGGTGAAACCGTGTTTGTAGAAGAGAAAGAAGGGGAGGATTGGTTGAAATTTGCAGATATATACTTCAGGAAAAAGTAAGGCAGTTTCCTTACTTAAGGAGGCTGACTGTTGGCGAGAGATTGTTTCTATTTATATTTATATTTATATTTATATTTATATTTATATTTATATTTATATTTATATTTATATTTATATTTATATTTATATTTCTATTTCTATTTGTATTTAAATTTCTGCTTCTATTTGAATTTCTGTTTCTATTTAAATTTGTATTTCTATCGATAGGGATATGGATTTGATTTAAACAAAATTTCAAGCCCTTAAACAAGGGCTTGTTTGCTCCAGGCATTAACCGTATCGTCGTGCACCTGCGGGTTCAAAACGCTCATAATCGCGGCTGTTTATGTCATCAATCTGACCATTCAAGGTCCATAGATCATAAAGCACACCTAACCCAAATAACCCCATGGTACACAGGTAAATGATGGCCGAAATCCATTTTTGCATGTAAAACCGGTGCGCCCCAAAGACACCAAGCACTAACAGAAAAATCCAGGCCAGTGAATAATCGGTATCACCTTCAAGGTATTTACGGTCTGCTTCGCGATCCATGCTGGGAATCAAAAACAAATCAACAATCCAGCCAATAAAAAACAAGCCCAAGGTAAAAAACCAAATTGTCCCGGTAATCTGTTTTCCGTAGTAAAAGCGGTGGGCTCCCATAAAACCGAAAATCCAGCAGATATAGCCCATCACTTTTGAATGAGTGTTATTTTCCATCATGATATTTTCTCCTGTGCATTGGCAAGGCCCGGAAAGTAGACCATGCCCCCAAACAACATATTTCAGCGATAAAAATTGATAAATTATTTATAAACACGGAAACATAAAGTCCCGCCATTAGAAACACCAACATGGTAAAGCGTTTAAGATCATTCAATGCCACGATGCTTCCTCCCTGTGCCTTATTTTTCCAGGTCTGCAAATTCTTTTTCCAGCTGATACCGATTGGATGTAACGTAGTTTTCCATGTCCTCTACCTTGGCAACAACCTCATCCAGTCTGTCCTGCGCACGTTGAATACGTGTACTCGGGCTTTCTCGGTACCGAAAGATCTTTTTCTTGCGATAGCACTTTTCAGCTTCGTCATATTCATACTGAGGCTTACTGCCTTCTCGCGGTTTAGGTGAGAGTAAAATCCAGCCAAGTATATAAGCCCAAAATGCGATGGTGCCTCCAGTCACAATAAAACCGGCAACAAACAGTATGCGCATAATCACCGGGTCTATTTCAAAATGCTCTGCTAAGCCAGAACACACACCACCAAGATATTTATCCTTGGTATTACGGTATAAATTCATACCGTAACCATTTTTCCTACCAGCCACTACTTTTTCATATTGCTCATTAAATTGGTCATGAGCATTGCGGTGACGTCGATTCATAATTTTCTTCCTATCAATCATTGAGACATGCACACTAGGTGGACGATGCCGTACTTCTTTTGGTTTCGCTTTTCCATTTCGGATTTTCTTCCGTTAGAATTTTTTCCAGGGTTTGCACGCGATCCGCAAGTTTGTCTACCTTTACCAGCATATCTTCCAGTTCATATAATTCATCACCGGAAATTCCTTTTCCCTGTTCTCTTTTGTAGCGATAGTGGAGCGAAAGCCAGATTGGCGCCACAATCACGAGAAAGAGAATGGATGGTACTAATATAATTTCCATAGTTGATCCTTGACAGCCTTATCAGCCTGGTAGTGTTTATGATTTTGGTGAAGACTCGTTTAACTCTTGTTTCAGTCTTTCTAACTCGGAGTTAATCGTATCATCATTCGCAAGATCATCAATTTCAGTGGCTAAATCTTTTTTACCAAGATCATAAGATTCAACCTGGCCTTCAAGATCATCCAGACGACGCTCGAAGGTTTCGAATTTGGCAAAGGCATCGTTAACATTGCGGCTGTGAATCTGACGCTTGATGCGGTAACGGTTTTCCACCGTCTGGGCACGCAGCACCATGGCTTTTTGTTTAGCGCGGGCATCGTCCAGCTTCACCTGCAGTTGCGCAACCTCATCATTCAGTGTAATTAAATGATCTTCCAAAGCCTGTAATTCCTGACTGACAATATCCTTTTCTTCAATGACTACGGCTTTTTCTGCCAGTGCAGAACGCGCCAGGTCCTCACGTCCTTTGGTAATGGCTAATTTTGCGCGTTTTTCCCAGCCAAGCGCTTCCTCTTCCAAACGGCTAAGTTTACGACTCGCTTCTTTCTTGTCTGCGATAATGCGTGCCGAAGAACTGCGTACCTCTACCAGGGTTTCCTCCATTTCCTGGATAATCAGACGAATCATTTTGCTCGGATCTTCTGCTTTATCGAGCATGGCGTTCAAGTTGGAATTCACAATGTCGGTGAATCGCGAAAATATTCCCATGGTATGGCTCCTTTATATCGCTAACTATTTCGTATCACGTTCCAATAGTTAACTGCTATTAAATAAAATTGTTCAGCGTCGTGGTTGAGTCCGGAAGCCGATAAGGCTTTAACTGTTCTGAAACCGGTACACACTTTAGGTATTACACAGACTGTGCCAGGTTTATAAGTTCTTGATTTTAAAGGAATTAACTTATATGTCTGTGTGTTTAAACTGGATTTGTTAGTTTTATTGACCAATTAATGGTATTTTTAATCAATCATATTTAGTCAAAAATACTAAAATGCAAAAAATTATCGGCGAATCGTCCAGCCTCTCGACCGCATTGGACCATGTTTCTCTCATTGCACCTGTCTCACGTCCAGTTTTGATTTGTGGGGAACGTGGCAGCGGCAAAGAGTTAATCGCGGAGCGTATCCATTACCTGTCGAGTCGCTGGGACCAGGATTTTCATAAAGTCAATTGCGCGGCGATCAGTGAGTCGCTGCTTGAGAGTGACCTCTTTGGTCATGAAGCCGGAGCTTTTACCGGGGCTCAGAAGACCCATATTGGGCGCTTTGAACGTGCGGATGGTGGAACGTTATTTCTCGACGAACTCGGTACAATGCCGATGCGTATTCAGGAAAAACTACTGCGTTTAATTGAGTACGGGGAGTTTGAACGCCTGGGGGGCCAGCGCACGATCAAAGTTGATATCCGTATTCTCGCAGCGACTAACGCCAACCTGCCCAAACTCGCGGAAGAAGGGGAGTTTCGACATGACCTGCTCGATCGCCTGGCATTTGATGTGATTCAAGTACCACCTCTGCGCGAACGCGGCGAGGACATTCCCACACTTGTCGATTTTTTCGCAACACGCATGGTGATCGAACTGGGCTGGGATTATTATTCGGGGTTCAGCCATCGTGCCATGGACAGGTTTATTCATTATCATTGGCCCGGCAATATCCGGGAATTAAAAAATGCGGTCGAGCGAAGTATCTGTCGCTGGCAGGATAAAGACAGTCCTGTTGACCAGGTTGTCTTAAATCCATTTGCAACGCAAAGTGAATCAGCAACGGATTTATCTCTCACGCAAACAGCCTCAGATCACCAGGAATCAGAACTCCAGCAATCATTTCCGATAAAAAATTTCAAACAACAGATACACAAGCTTGAAATTTCACTTTTACAAAATGCGCTTCAACAAAACCAGTTTCGTCAAAACGATACGGCGAAAGCACTCGCATTAAGTTATCACCAATTGCGTGGCCTGCTAAAAAAGCATAAAAACGTTTTACAACTTACCCATGAAAAAAACGTGCAAAAAAGATTTGATGAGCAAAATAAGGAATGAAAACAATATTTGAAAGGGAAGCGAGGCCGCAAATATTTGGTTTCCCAAAATTTGAAAAGGTTCACTGCAGGGCAGACCGCCCTAGCTTTAAGTCTAGCGCTAAGGCCCGGCAATTGCACGTAAATAATTTTTCCTTTTGCTTCACAGTTTTCATAATTACCGTGGCAAGTTCACACTTTTACGTCCATAGTTTAAATAACCATATAACAAACCGCTTTTATAAAATTTTATTCAAGGCTATTTACTTATTGACACGAAGCTGTAATAGTGAGTAACCATAGTATTAGTTTTCAACAACTTTTTTTAAACTTGTTCTGAAAAAGCGAGGAGGTCAGACACAACAAACGACGTTTCAACGTCACTTTTTCAAGCGTTGGTTTATTCGCAGTTCGATGCCTGATATACGCTGCATTACGATGCAAAGCCGAGTTCAGATATACAATCGAAACGCTTTAGAAAACGCGAAAAAGTGGTAAAGCAAATAAACGGAGAATGTTAACTATGGCAAAAAGATCCCGTGCGAAGCGCAGTACTAATCCATCGCAACAGGTATACGAAAGTAAACGTAACAGAAACAACGGATCAAAAAAAAGAAATAGAGAAACCGCTGAAATTGTCGAGCTTAACGCTCATGCCCGTCTTGTCGACACAGCCTACAGTCCCTGGCAAGATAAAACCCCCTTCCGCCCTAAAAACAAAGCCCAAACGTCTTACGTTAACGCAATTCGCAATAATCATTTAACCTTTGGTATTGGACCTGCAGGTACCGGTAAAAGTTATTGTGCCGGCGCGCTGGCAGCAGAAGCGCTCGAATCTGGTCGCATAGAACGCATTATATTAACTCGTCCCGCCGTTGAAGCAGGCGAAAATCTCGGATTTTTGCCGGGAGACATTGATGAAAAGTTTGCCGCATACATCGATGCCTTTCGAGATATTCTCAACGAAAGACTCGGCGCGGGAACGGTCAATTACAACTTACGGCACGGGCGTATTGTCGCAGCACCTTTAGCGTTTATGCGAGGAAAAACTTTTAACCAGGATACCTTTGTTATTTTAGAGGAAGCGCAAAATACGACACCAGAACAGATGAAAATGTTCCTCACCCGAATAGGGGATGACTGTAAGGTTGTCGTTAATGGCGATGTCAAACAGAGTGATATTTCCGGTTCGAATGGTTTACAGGATGCCATTGAACGCGTGCAGGGTTTACCCGGCGTGCATGTCCATGAATTCGAACGCGACGACATTGTACGCAGTGGTTTAGTGCGTGAACTTCTCGATCGATACGAATTAGATTGAGCCAAAGGCTCTTAATTCTTTTCTTTTTGCCAACTGGCCTGCTACTTTGACGTGGCAGGCCGCTAAATACTGGTGGCCCTGATAATTTAGCGTTACACTCCAATGTATTGTGTAAGCTGACGGGGTGTCTCATTAAGAGCGTTATGCTAAAAACAGCGCTGCAAATACCCCTAATTTTCACTTGGCTATTTGGCAAAGCGGGTGGACAACAAAAAATCCCAAAATAGTTCTGCTCGGCAGACAGCGACATTTCGTAGTGACACCGCTCAGGCATCTTCTTCGAAGCCTGATACACTCGCATTGCATTCCAAAACGCCAGCAGGCCTTGCTCACGATAGACCGAATGTTCACGGTTCATCTAACGTTGATAGTTCATCCAACATCGATGAACCCACCGATGTTCATGATACTTTGGTCCAGCCTCTTGCTCGCACACCACGCCCGAAAAACACTACCACGCAAACATTCAAAACCTTAGATTTTGTCGACGATCGCTATCTGCTTGAGGAGAAAATTGGCAGCGGTGGTATGAGTGAAATTTACCGTGCGTTAGATACTAAACACAACAACGCACCGTTTGCTATCAAACTTATTTCTGAAGAGTTTTCACATCACCCTCACGCATTTTCTGCGTTAATTCGCGAAGCAAAAAAAACCATGAGTCTCGCCCATCCTAATATTTTACAGGTGTACGGGTACGGCAACAAAGAGCGTTACGTGTATTTAGTGATGGAACTGTTGGAGGGGACGTCGCTGGCTGAGGAACTGAAAAAAGATTTTGACCAGTTTCCATTTCACGCGCGCCTAAATGCGTTAATCCAATTAGCGCAAGGTTTGGATTTTGCCCACAACAAAGGTATTGTGCATGCAGATTTAAAACCGGCAAATTTATTTTTAACACCGCAGAAAAAATTAAAAATTCTAGACTTCGGTATCGCCCGCGCTATCAATGAAGATTTGCGCTTGGACGAAAGTGAGTTTGATGTCAGTAAATTAAAGGCCTTTACTTTGGCTTATGCCAGCCCAGAGATGTTACGCTTTGAAGCCCCCTGTGTCAGCGATGATATTTATGCTCTGGGCATTATCGCCAGCGAACTGTTGTTTTCCAGTCACCCGTTTGCTGGTCAGGATGCCTTGACTGTTATTGAAAGGAATTACACCCCGGTATTTCCAGAAACACGTTACAAAATGTTTATCCCGATTGTGCGCAAAGCGATAGCTTTAACACGTACGCAGCGTTACGCCTCGGTCATGGATTTTCTACAAGATCTACAAAGCTTTTAATTGGCGCACCGTATAAGCGCAGAGTATGCTTTAATAAGCCGGAATTTCTGGCTTAGCGGATTTTTCCTCAGGTTTATCAGACTAAGCATGGATCTTGTGTTTCAGATCTTATTTATCAGTAGTTATTATTCAACACTAATTTATCATCGCTCATCGACCTTAATTAGGGGGACATTGAATGAAATACCTCATGATGGCCAGTTGCCTTCTGCTTTGCACGGCCTGCAGTAAGCAAGAAGACACGACCGCCGAAAAAACCACCGTAGCCAGTATGACGCCAGTGCCAACCGTCGCGAAAATAGATGAAGAACAAGCCAATATACGCCGCCTGGAGCAAATTCTTGCACAACAGGACGAAGCCACCAAAGAACGCTATGTCTATCGTCACCCTTTAAAAACACTGCAGTTTTTCGGTTTAAAGCCAGGCATGACCGTGGTTGAAGTGCTGCCGGGCGGCGGCTGGTATAGCAACATACTGATTCCTTACATTGGTGCTAAAGGTAAATTAATCGGGGTGGATTATCCTGTCACCATGTGGCCAAATTTTGACTGGGCGAAAGAAGAGTTCATTACCAAACGCAAAGCCTGGCCAACAACCTGGCCTTCTGAGATGCAAGCTAAATTTGCGGAAGAGGGCGCTGCTGTTGAAGCGTATACATTTGATACCTTACCGCAAGAGTTAAGTGAATCAGCCGATTTGGTACTGTTTGTTCGAGCATTACACAATCTTGCGCGTTTCGAAAACGATGGGAAATTCCTGTCTGAGGCCGTCAAAGAAACATATCGAGTGCTCAAGCACGGCGGCTATGTCGGCGTGGTGCAACATCAGGCTCCCGAAGATAAATCAGCAGAATGGGCTGACGGTTCGAAAGGGTATTTGAAAAAATCCTGGATCATTGAAGTGTTTAAAGAACACGGTTTTCAGCTCGTGAAAGAGTCGTCCATTAATGAAAACCCCAAGGATATGCCTGCGGCAGATGATAGTGTTTGGCGATTGCCACCTTCGCTTGGTACCAGCAAAGAGGACGAAGCTTTAAAAGCTAAAATGCAGGAAATTGGCGAGTCCAACCGTATGACACTTTTATTCATGAAGCCTTAACAGGAATAAAAGAAAAGCCAGTGGCAGCACTGTTTGCTGCACACTGGCTTTAGACTAAATCGGAAAATGTTTAGTGGCTGTCAAACCCAAGATGACGCAAAATCCCGTCAAGCTCATCCAGGTTATTGTATTTTAAAACCAGCTTGCCATTGCCTTTAGACGAGTGCTGCAGTTGGACGGGAACTCCCACATGCTCCCCAAGATTTTCTTCCAGACGTTTCATGTCCTGAGTTTTGTCTTTGTCTTCAACCGTCGCTTTAGGAACCTTTTCTTCCTGCGCTTTTTTGGCCAGCGCTTCAGCTTGTCGAACAGACAGGCCTTTGGACACAATGGTGTGTGCGATTTCACGCTGGATCATCGGCTCCAAAGTCAGAATACAACGAGCATGCCCCATTTCCAAATCGCCATGCTCCAACATCGTTTTAACTTCTTCAGAAAGATTCAGCAATCGCAGTAAGTTAGTGACGGCGGTACGTGATTTACCCACGGCATCGGCAACTTCCTGCTGCGTTAATTCAAACTCATCCTGCAATCGTTTGAGCGCCATCGCTTCTTCCATCGGGTTAAGATCTTCCCGCTGGATGTTTTCGATCAGGGCCATGGCAACCGCAGTTTCATCAGCCACTTCACGAATTACCGCAGGAATCTTATCCAGACCGGCTAATTGCGTAGCTCGCCAGCGACGCTCACCAGCAATGATTTCATAGCGGTCTTCAGAGATCGGACGCACAACAATGGGCTGCATCACACCTTGCGCTTTGATGGATTCTGCCAGCTCTTCCAAGGCTTCCGGGTGCATATCGCGACGTGGCTGATATTTACCACGTTGCAAAAACTCCACAGGGAGGTGCTTGAGAGTACCGTCAACAGGCTTGTTGACGTCGACGCTTTGGTCTTGCTGGTGCATCGCTTCCGTTGCGGCCTTAATCGCCTCGGCCGGCGTTACACCAGTTGCGCCAGAAATGAGAGAGTCTAAACCTCGCCCCAGTCCTTTTCGCTTTGCCATGGGTATCTACCTAATCATTATGTTCGTGAGAGCTTAGCGGCAAAACAACACCTCGCTTGTTTTCCACCACACAGAAAACAGCTTGAATGGTCGCAGCCGTGGCAGCGAACACGTTACACACTAAGGTTTCAGATTGAGAAATTTCGCTAAGCATAGCAAAAGTCGGCATTTATGTAGATTATTGCACTAAATTGCCGGTTTGCTAAACCTTAAGTTATTAAGCTGTCGCTAAAAAACTGCAGTTTGGGTGATTATCCTGCAGTTGCCAGCTCTTGTTGCGAGGAAGTATCGTTACGACGGATGATTTCACCGGCTAATGCAATGTATGCCAAAGCCCCTTTGGATTGCTTGTCATAGGCTAAAACGGGCATTCCATAACTTGGCGCTTCTGCCAGACGAACATTTCGTGGCACGCAGGTGCGATATACGCGATCACCAAAGTGAGCATTCAGCTGCGCAGAAACATCACCGGTCAGTGAGTTTCTCGGATCATACATCGTGCGCAGAATTCCCTCGATACGCAATTTCGGGTTGAGTCTTTCTTGGATAGCATTAATGGTGTTGAGCAACGCGGAAAGACCTTCAAGGGCATAATATTCACACTGCATAGGAATAAGTACGCCATCGCAGGCGGCCATTGCATTTACCGTCAGCATATTCAAAGAGGGTGGGCAATCTATGAGAATATAGTCATATTGCTCTTTCACACCATCAAGCGCTTTGTGCAGACGATATTCTTTTTGCTCGAGTGACATCATTTCCACTTCAGCAGCGGTAAGATCACCGTTGGCTGGCAATACGAAATAATGGCCTTCGGGAGAGGGCTGTACGGCATTCTCAAAATTGGTTGCCCCGACTAGAACGTCGTAAATCGTGTATTCCTGCTCATTTTTATCGACACCACTGCCCATGGTGGCATTACCTTGTGGGTCGAGGTCAACTAACAGTACTTTACGCTTGGTCGCTGCAAGAGAAGCAGCAAGATTGACACAGGTGGTGGTTTTTCCCACTCCACCTTTCTGATTTGCAATAGCGTAAATTTTACCCACGTTGGCCTACCTATTCGTGTAATGCTTGATATTTAAATATTTGTTTTTATTGGGGTTTTAGTACAACAAGACAGCGTTCGCCGACATCACCCGGGACGCTTAGCGAGAAGCAATCCTCGACCTTATAATGTTTTTCCACTTCACTCAACTCTCCTTTGGGAATAAGTCCTTTCATGGCCCAGAACTCCCCATGTGAATCAAGTAAATGCGCGCAATGGTGGGTCATATCCTGTAACGAGGCAAATGCCCGGCTCATCACCACATCAAATGAGTGTGGCGGCTTAAAGCTCTCTACGCGGCAGTTTTGAATGTCCACATTGGTCAATCCCAGACTTTGCTTTACCTGGAACAAGAAACGCATTTTCTTACCAGCCGAATCCAGTAAAGTGAATTGTCGTTCAGGGAAACAGATTGCCATGGGGATACCGGGCAGGCCGCCACCGGTGCCAACATCGATAAAGTGCTTAAACGATGATTGTGAAAGATGGGACGCGATACTCAGGCTATCCAGCAAATGCTTGTACAACATTTCGTCCGGATCACGAATGGCTGACAAGTTGTATGTTTTATTCCATTTGATAAACAGTTCGAGATACGCCAACAGCGAATCAATCTGCGCGGCAGATAACGCAAACCCCATAGCGTTACTTTCATGAGCGAGGATTGGGCTGAATCTGGCTGCGCGATCCGAGCCTGATTGCTGGTTTTGCTCCGGCATAATGACTTAACCGGCGGTACTATTCGCAGTGCTCACAGTGCTGTTCACCGTGCGACTTAACAAACCGCGTTTTTTCAAATAGACCAGTAACAGACTGATAGCCGCCGGCGTCACCCCGGGAATTCGTGATGCGCGCGCAAGCGTGTCCGGCTTCGCTTCTGAGAGTTTTTGTTTTAACTCGTTTGATAATCCTTCTACGGTGCTGTAGTCAAAATCCTGCGGAATCAGCGTATTTTCGTGTTTGCGCAAACGCTCAATTTCTTCCTGCTGACGGTCAATATAGCCGGCATATTTCGCATTAATCTCAACTTGTTCGGCTACTTGCGGATTTTCCACCAGCTCGCCTTTCAGCCCTGCGATATCTCGATAAGTCAGTTCCGGGCGCTTGAGCAAATCCATAAGCGAATATTCACGCGTGATAGGCGAGCTAATCAGTTGATCTATGGCTTGTGCTTCAGCGGTTTTGGGTTGTATCCAGGTGCTGCGCATCCGCTGGGTTTCCAGCTGTACGGCTTCGCGTTTTTCACAAAACGCCTGCCAGCGAATATCATCGACCAGACCAAGTTCACGGCCCTTTTCGGTTAAACGCATATCTGCATTGTCTTCACGAAGTAACAAGCGATATTCCGCACGGCTGGTAAACATGCGGTAGGGCTCTCGTGTTCCCATGGTGATCAGATCATCCACCAACACGCCAATGTAAGCCTGATCTCGTTCCGGACACCAGGCATCTTTGCCCTGTGCTCTGAGTGCCGCATTGGTTCCGGCCAGCAAACCCTGCGCCCCAGCTTCTTCGTAACCGGTAGTACCGTTGATTTGGCCAGCAAAAAATAAACCGTGAATGACCTTGGTTTCGAGGCTGTAATTCAGATCTCGCGGATCAAAAAAGTCGTACTCAATGGCATAACCCGGGCGCACGATATGGGCATTTTCAAACCCTTTGATGGAACGTACAAATTGCATCTGCACATCAAAGGGAAGGCTGGTTGAAATACCGTTTGGGTAGAGCTCGTGAGTGCGCAGACCTTCAGGTTCAATGAAAATCTGGTGGCTGTCCTTGTCCGCAAAACGGTTAACTTTGTCTTCAATCGAAGGACAGTAACGCGGCCCAACTCCTTCGATAACGCCGGTAAACATGGGCGAACGATCAAAGCCGGAACGGATAAAATCATGAGTCTGAGCGTTGGTGTGGGTGATCCAGCAACAGGTTTGCTGTGGATGATCTTCTAATTTGCCGAGATACGACATCACCGGCGTGGGCGTGTCTCCCCACTGCTCATCTAAGCCGTCAAAGTTCACTGAGCGAGCATCAATGCGGGGAGGCGTCCCCGTTTTTAAGCGATCTACACGAAGAGGGAGTTCTCGTAAACGATCTGCCAGTGCAATGGAGGGGGGATCTCCAGCGCGACCACCGCTGTGATTCTCCATTCCAATATGAATTTTTCCACCCAGGAAAGTGCCTGCGGTTAATACGACGGACGGCGCATGAAATTTAAGCCCCATCTGCGTAATCACACCCTTGACGGTTTCACCTTCAACGATAACGTCATCTACGGCTTGCTGGAAAATCCACAAGTTTTCTTGGTTTTCCAGGGTTTCCCGAACAGCCGCTTTGTAGAGCACCCGATCTGCCTGAGCACGCGTCGCGCGCACAGCGGGGCCTTTACGATTGTTCAGTACACGAAATTGAATTCCGCCTTTGTCCGTTGCCTGGGCCATTGCGCCACCGAGCGCATCAATTTCTTTCACCAAATGGCTTTTGCCAATTCCACCTATGGCCGGATTACAGCTCATTTGTCCCAGTGTTTCGATGTTATGCGTCAACAACAGGGTTTTACATCCCATACGCGCAGCCGCCAGACAGGCTTCTGTTCCAGCATGTCCGCCGCCGATCACGATCACATCGAATGTGTTGGGATAGTTCATCGCTTTTCCGGTGTAGAGGTTGAGGTAATCACTTTCCGTTTCGCATCGCTCTTAAGCGAACAAGCTCAATTTAAAAAGACAGGCTTGGAAATTCGGGTCGCACATTATAGAGATTTTGCTTAAAAAAAGAACTAGGCGATAAGAAATTATTTTTAAAGAGAAAAATCATAAAAACATATTAAAAATAAAATATAAAAAAGAAATATATAAAGATATTTAAAAGATTATTGATGCTGTTGTTATATAGCACCCGGATTCTTGTGGGTAAGTCTAAAAAATCCAATAAAATCAAAAGATTAGGGAAAGTAAAAGCCCGGTAAGGACGGTATAAAAGCCTGCCACAAACGTGCTGAAGAGGTGTGACTAAAATCACGATTTATCCACTTTGAAAACCTTGGCGCCAAAATCATCCCGTTTAATCAAGAATAAGTCCCCAAATAACTTAAGGTTCTATACAGGTGTTACCCACACGTCTAAATTTTATACGTGCTTATATTGAATGAACCTTTATCTATTTTGTGTATAGCTTGTTGGTAGTGGTTAATTATGAGGATAGTTTGTGATGTGACTTGTTGTAGCTGTGGGAAAAGCTGTGACTTAGTGTGGATATATTTTTTCGTTTGTCTGATTAATGTACAAATCTTATTTTTATCTGTGGAAAAGTTTTTTTAAAAAAAGTGAAAATAATTTCAAATTCAACGTTTTGTTATAATTTCTAATGAAATCAAGGTGTTATATTAATCATTCTGAGTGGATAATCGCCTGTCATTGTGCTTTGAGAAAGTATTAACGCTGGTAAAAAAGGAATGGAGGAGGAACTTGAAGGGAAAATTTTATCGTTCCTGGACGGTTATAAAGAGATGAATGCGACGTAATACGCTTCTTTTACACCGTAGTTAGATTTGCTTCTGGGAAGAGTGAGAAGGGGGAGGGGGTTGTTTAGGTCAGCAGCGTCCTAATGATCTGCCATACACTAAAGAAATAGGCGAAAGGACTCGTTACTTACCAATACAAAAGCTGCCAAAAATTTTGCCTAGCAAATCATCTGCGGTAAATGCACCGGTAATTTCATTTAGGTGGTCCTGAGCGAGTCGTAAGTCTTCTGCTAGGAGTTCTCCTGCAGCGTGAGTGTGCAATTGGTTTTGTCCATTCAGCAAATATTTCTGTGCCTGTTCAATGGCTGTGAGGTGTCGCCGTCTCGCACTAAATCCTCCTTCCAGAGACGCTTCAAAGCCCATCACCTGTTTTAGATGTTGCTTCAGTGCTGCGATTCCATCACCAGTTAACGCGGATAGCGAAATTTCGGTAATATCTGTTAACGGTTCGTGAGATTTAACTGCGTTAAGATCCATCTTGTTATAAATTACTGTCAGCTTGCTTCGATACTTTTGATCCGCAACAAATTCAGGCCAATGTTTTACAACATCTAATTGCTCTGCATCGGTGGCATCAACCATCAGTAAAATACGATCCGCTTTGTCGATTTCCGTCCATGCGCGCGCTATACCAATTCGCTCCACTTCGTCTGCCTGATCACGTATTCCTGCTGTATCAATGATATGCAGGGGCAAGCCGTCAATATGGATATGTTCGCGTAACACGTCGCGTGTTGTGCCTGCGATATTTGTGACGATTGCGAGATCCTGTTCAACCAGTTTGTTCAATAAACTGGATTTCCCCGCGTTTGGCCTTCCAGCAATAACAACGGTCATTCCCTCTTTCAGCAGCACACCTTGTTGCGCCTGGTGTTGTACGTCCTGCGTTTGTTGTACCACCTCTTGTAACATGGCTGCTACCTTGCCATCAGATAAGAAATCAATTTCTTCTTCCGGAAAATCAATAGCAGATTCAACGTACATGCGCAGGTGTATAATTTTTTCGACCAGCACATCAATTTTTTTAGAGAACTCACCTTTGAGTGAATTAAGTGCCTGTTTTGCTGCTTGTTTGGAATTGGCTTCGATAAGATCGGCGATTGCTTCAGCCTGGGCTAAATCAAGTTTGTCATTTAAAAAGGCGCGTTCTGAAAACTCCCCTGGATTGGCTAAGCGTGCCCCGTGACGAATTAATTCCTGCAATAAAATATCTAGTATTACTGGGCCACCATGGCCTTGTAGTTCCAGTACGTCTTCGCCAGTAAAGGAGTGCGGACCTGGGAAAAACAACGCAATTCCCTGATCAATAAGTTCGCCATCACTTAGACGGAAATCGCAAAAATGCGCGTGACGTGGCGTCGGCTGAAATTGAAGCAGTGTTTTTGCAAGAGACAGGGAAAGGGGACCAGAGACTCGGATAATACCGACGCCGCCACGACCGGGAGCGGTCGCAACGGCGCAAATGGTATCGTTACTGTAAGCGTGGGACGCCATACGGTTTAACTTTTTGTACCTTCCTGTTCAATTTGTCTGGTGATGACATATTGCTGAGCGATAGAGAGGCAGTTGTTGGTAACCCAGTAAAGTACCAATCCAGCCGGGAACATCATAAACAGCAGAGTAAAGAAGATCGGCATCATTTGCATGATTTTCGCTTGCATAGGATCTTGCGGCGCCGGGTTCAGTTTCTGCTGCAGGAACATGGTAGCTCCCATAATAAGGGGCAAAACGAAATACGGGTCTTTCACACTTAAGTCTGTGATCCAGAAAAAGAAGGGAGAATGTCGAAGTTCAACACTTTCCATTAGGGCCCAGTACAGCGCAAGAAAAACCGGCATCTGTAAAAGCATTGGCAAACAACCGCCAAGTGGATTCACCCCTTCTTTTTTGTAGAGCTTCATCGTTTCAACGCTCATACGTTGACGATCATCGCCATAGCGTTCTTTCAGCTCTTTCATCAACGGCATGACTTTGCGCATTTTTGCCATCGAGCGATAACTCATCGCGGATGGGTAGAAGAAGATTAGTTTTACTAAAATGGTGAGGAGAATAATCGCAATACCCCAGTTTCCGACTAAACCATGAATTTTATCCAAGCCAATAAACAGCGGTTTGGAAATAAACCATAGCCAGGAAAAATCAATGGTTAAATCCAGGTGTGGTGAGATTTCTTCCAGCGTCTTGATAATTTTGGGGCCGGCATAATAAGAGGATTTGATTACCCCTTGCGAATTCGGTGGTACATCAACATATTCACCTTTGTATTCGAGGTAAAACAGTTTGTTCGAACTTTGCTTGATGCTGTAGTGGTTCATTTGCTCAGCATCTGGAACCCAGGCACTCATAAAATAGTGCTGTACCATGGCAACCCAGCCGCCTTTGTTATCTATTTCAAATGGCTTGTTCAGCTCAGCGACATCATCGAAGTCCATTTTCTTGTAGTTGGTTTCAGGCGTGGTGATAGCCGCGCCGACAAAAGGCTTAATGCCGATGCCGATATCGGATGGTGGAACATAGTTATCGCGTTTAATACGACCGTAAATTTTTGCCTGCCATGGAGCACTGGTCGTGTTGTTAATCAGGTATTCAATATTGATCAGGTAAGAGTCGCGGGTGAAGGTGAAACGTTTGGTAATTTGTGTTCCATCTTCTTGCGTTAGCTTCAGATCAACCTTGAGTTCTCCTGCATTCTCTTTGAGAGAGTACTGTGTTGCACTGCTGCTATATATAGAACGCCCTTTTTCTTTGGTATGCGTGCCGTTTTTACCAATCAAGCCGGATTGGGCTATATAGGTGTGATTGGAAGAATCGGTCAATAAAAGGAAGGCACTTTTCGGTTGGTCGATCTTGGCTTTGTACTGAGGTAGCGCCACTTTAACGATATCGCCACCAACGGGATCGATTAACACATCCAGCGTATTGGTTTTAATTGCGATAAGTTGAGTAGAAGTGGTGGAAGCAGATTCAGTAATGTCATGTTTGACAGGATCGGGTTCCGGATAATCATCGTCAACGGTCTGCTGTTGAGACTCGGGAAAATCTGACGAAGATCTCTGTTGTGTTTGCGCGCTCATGTCTTGCGGAGCAAGTGCAGCGGAACGTCTTTGATCAAAATCATTCCATCGAATAAGAAGCAAAAAGGCAACAAAGAATATGCCTCCGATCAAGGAGTAGCGTAACCAGATCATGTTGAAATATTACCGTAATATTTATGAATTTCTGTTGTGTTGTGAAGGTGGCACTGGGTCATAACCACCAGGGTGCCAGGGGTGACATTTCACTAACCGTTTCACCGCCAGGTATAACCCTACAATAGCGCCATGTTGTTGCAGGCATTGTTCTGCGTAATGTGAGCAGGTGGGTTCAAAGCGGCATTTGGGTCCCAGTAATGGGCTAATGAAATACTGGTAAAAACGAATAAGGATGATAAATGGAAAAACGAAAACCTTACGCACTAAGCCTGTTGGCTTTCTCGCTGTATCTTCGTCGCTCGTTTTGCAACACGTTGCCATAAATCATTCAGTATTTTGGTAATCTCAATATTATTGAGGTTTTCCGTCCCCCGACGGGCCAGCACTATAGCATCTATTGCCGGAAGATGGTGCTGTTTATGGCGGAAAGACTCGCGAATCAAGCGTTTGAGACGATTGCGTTTAACCGCCAGACGGACATTCTTTTTCGCTATAACTAAACCGAGACGAGGCACAGTATTCTGGCCTGGTTTAGCCAAAATCAGGAAGTTGGGATGGGAGGCTTTAATTGGGGCGTTATCAAAAACGTAAGAAAAGTCGCTGGAGTTAAGCAGGCGGTTAGACTTGTAGAAACTAAAGTCCTGTTGATGCTCTATTAATGACACTCCAGCAACACTGTATAAATAGCTTGCTTAAGCTTATGCGCAAAGAAGCTTACGGCCTTTTGCACGACGACGTGCTAATACTTTACGACCGTTTTTAGTTGCCATACGAGCACGGAAACCGTGAGTACGCTTGCGCTTAAGTACGCTTGGTTGAAATGTTCTTTTCATTTCGTATCACCTGTATTGGGAGGGATTGGCCAGGCCAAATCCAGTTAACGAGTTTCTTAAATTAGCAATCCGTTAACGAATATCAGTGCACATTCAATGTGACTAAAAGAGTAACGGTTCGAAGGACGCGCGATAATATAGAAAACCCTGGTCAAAATCAACGCTAATTCTTGGTAAATCTTTTTTATTTGCGTATGGTTTCCAACTTTTTATAGCTTTTTGTACCAAAAAACTGCGCATAAGGAATTTTCGGCTTCAAATAACGGTTTAATCACAATTTTCTAATATTTTATCCACAGATTTATCCACTGAAATTGAAAGTTAAGTATTGATTTTTTTTTCTCGGAAGCTCAAGGTTTTCCAGCTATGTGACTGGTTTTTAAGCTTATTATTGAATGATGTCAAAAAAATTGCGGCTTAGAGAAATATACCTGTGGATAAAGTGAAGGTGAGAGAGTATGATACTCACAATATATCAAGAATAATGTCGTCCTAAAAAACATTATCCACAGTTCTAAGCAATCTTAAGTGAAAAACACCTCTCCTAGCGATGTTCAAGCATTGTTCACGGGGCTTCTTTCGCTGTTTTTCCAGCGTTTTATTTATCAGATGCTGAGAGTGCTGAAAGGGATATGTATCAGCCTGTGTCGGCACATCGTGTAAACGTTGGGTATATAAATTGTTTGGTGCATTAATAGGTGTATTAATAGTAGGTCGCTTTTATCACTGCTCAAGCACACAGCTTTCATAATAAAAAGCCAAGAAATCATCTTTATTCAGCTATAGATAGCACTGGTAGTCGGAGAACAGGTTTTGTCTAACACAGCATGGGAACATTGCGTCTCTTTTTTAAGAGATGAATTGCCTGCGCAGCAATTCAATACATGGATACGTCCATTACGTGTTGATGATACACAGGAAGAACTTTTACGGTTGATTGCGCCGAACCGCTTTGTGCTGGATTGGGTGAATGATAAGTACATGGATCGGATTCGTGATATTTTAACGCACCACACAACGATCAATTCAAATCAGGTAGAGATAACTGTTGCGGCTAGAAAGGTCGCATCATTCCAAAAGTTTCGTCCACACGAAGATCAGGCGGCGGACATGCGCGGGTCTCGCAACGGTCGAGCTGCGCCGATGGCTGAAGCGCCGTCTTACAATCAAAATACGTATTCTGCAGATACACCTGTAAATAATGCTCAGCCGGTTAATGCAGCTGTCGGTCAAAGTGGCGGTGGGCCGCAAGATCGAGACGAGTTTTTCGATAATTCCTTCAACTCAATAAATGACACGGCAAATCGAAGTCAGCATAACACTGGCAATTCATTTTCAAATTTTGATGAAACGATTCCCTCATTAAGCTCATCGGTCTACCAGGATTACCAGAACGCCGGTAATGTCAGTGATCAGGAGAGACAAGTAGTTTCGGTTCCCCAGCCCGCGCGTATTAATAAATCTGACGTGGAAGGTGGGCTAGAGCATAAATCTAATCTCAACCCCAATTTTGTTTTTGACAATTTTGTTGTGGGTAAATCCAACCAGCTCGGCTTGGCCGCCGCAACTCAGGTAGCCGAAAACCCCGGTGGTTCTTATAATCCCCTATTTATATATGGTGGAGTGGGTTTAGGTAAAACTCACTTAATGCATGCTGTGGGTAATGCATTGTGTGAAAAGCGTGTTGGTGCAAAAGTCGTTTATCTTCACTCGGAAAGATTTGTTGCCGATATGGTAAAAGCCCTGCAGTTAAATGCGATTAATGACTTTAAACGGTATTACCGCTCAGTAGATGCTTTGTTAATTGATGACATTCAATTCTTTGCGGGTAAAGAAAGGTCACAGGAAGAGTTTTTCCATACCTTTAACGCTTTATTGGAAGGTGGCCAGCAAATAATTGTGACCTGCGATCGCTACCCCAAAGAAATAGAAGGTTTGGAAGAGCGATTAAAGTCTCGTTTTGGATGGGGACTGACAGTTGCGATAGAGCCTCCAGAATTAGAAACTCGTGTCGCGATTTTAAAGCGAAAAGCTGATCAGGCACGAATGAATCTGCCTAATGACGCGGCGTTTTTTATTGCACAGAGAATTCGTTCAAATGTTCGTGAACTCGAAGGCGCGTTAAAACGTGTGATTGCGAATGCACATTTTACCGGGCGTGATATTTCCGTCGAGTTAGTGCGTGAGTCCTTAAAAGACTTACTTGCGTTGCAAGATCGTCTGGTAAGTATCGACAATATCCAGCGAATCGTAGCAGAGTATTATAAAATCAAGGTTTCGGATCTGCACTCCAAGCGGCGTAGCCGCTCTGTTGCCAGACCAAGACAAGTAGCCATGTATTTGGCAAAAGATTTAACACACCACAGTTTGCCTGAAATTGGTGAAGTGTTTGGTGGGCGTGACCATACAACCGTGTTACATGCCTGCCGTAAAATCAAAGAGTTACTGGAGTCCGATGCGGACATAAAAGAAGACGTAAAAAACCTGCTTAGAACGCTAACTACTTGATTTTAAAAGAAAAATTATAACAGGAAGCCCTGATAGGGCTGGACCATCGGCTAATTAACATTAAGAGACGCACAAATGAAATTTACAGTTTCTCGCGAAACGATCCTTAAGCCATTACAACTTGCCGCTGGCGTGGTGGAAAGAAGACAAACCTTACCCGTACTCGCTAATGTATTACTCGTCATTGAAGACTCACAATTATCTATAACAGGAACCGACCTGGAAGTAGAAATCGTAGGTCGAGTTCCATTGGACGGTGAAATAGGCGAAGGTGAAATCACGGTTCCTGCGAAGAAATTTTTGGATATCTGTAAAGCCTTGCCCGATGGTTCCAATATTAGTTTTACTCTGGATGAGCAAAAGGCCATTGTAAAAAGCGGTAAAAGTCGATTCTCATTATCAACATTACCAGCGGAAGAGTTTCCAGCAGTAGAGCACGGTGATAATGATATTTCGTTTGTATGTGCACAAAAGGAAATTAGTCGTTTAATTGAAAGAACAAGTTTTGCGATGGCACAGCAAGATGTGCGTTACTACCTTAATGGTATGTTGTGGGAGTTACAATCAGACGCGTTGCGTGTTGTTGCTACTGATGGCCACCGTCTTGCAATGTGTACTCGCGCTGTGACTGTTGATTTGGCAGACGTTAAGCAGGCAATTCTACCTAGAAAGGGTGTTGTTGAGCTTTCACGTTTACTTTCCGATGGCGATGAAAAGGTCGAGATTCTGATTGGGTCTAGTCATATCCGCGCTAAAACAGAAGATTATTCTTTCACGTCTAAACTGGTAGACGGTAAGTTTCCTGATTACGAGCGTGTTATCCCTAAAGGTGGTAACAAGGTAGTGATTGGTAATCGTGGGGATCTTAAGCAGGCCTTTGCTAGAACCGCTATTTTATCAAACGAGAAATATCGTGGTGTTCGATTGTTGTTGGAAACGGGTAGTTTGACTATTGTAGCCAATAACCCGGAACAAGAAGAAGCTGAAGATCAGGTAGCGGTTGACTATACAGGGGATGCGCTGGAAGTCGGCTTTAACGTTAGCTACCTTCAAGATGTTACTAATGTACTTGATTCAGAGAATATTAAACTTACGCTTTCTGATTCTAATAGCAGTGCATTGCTGGAAGAGCCCGAAGATTCGGATTCTGCTTACGTCGTTATGCCGATGCGCCTGTAATAGGCCCACATAAGTAAATTCAAATTCTTCATGCCATTTTTAACGCGCTTTAGCGTTAGTCATTTTCGAAACCTTGAGTCGGTAAATATCACACCGGCTCAAGGTTTAAATCTCGTATTCGGAGAAAACGGAGCGGGTAAGTCCAGTTTGCTGGAAGCTATCGCCTTTGTTTCTCGTGCAAAGTCCTTTCGAACAAACCTTTTCAGAAGAGTTATTCAGCACGATAACGATAGTCTACTAGTGTTTGCAGAAGTCTCTGATCCTCTAAACGAAGAACACTCCCTGTCAAAGCTAGGTGTTGAAAAACTGAGAAGTGGTGAAAGTCATATTCGAATCGATGGCGAGACAGCGCAAAGAGCTTCCGATTTGGCTCATCGGCTGCCGTTGTTAGTCTTGAATAACATCTCTTTTGATCTACTAGGTAGCGGGGCGAAAGAGCGCCGACAGTTTTTTGATTGGTTAGTGTTTCACGTGAAACATGAATTTGCTGAAGCGTGGAAACTCTATAACCGCTTGATTAAACAGCGTAATTCGTTACTACGGCATGATAGAATAAGCTATTCAGATTTAGAACATTGGGATATTCAGCTTGTTAAACAGGCCAGTAAAATCCAAGAGCTGAGAAAGCAGTGTCTTGCTCCTTTCGCAGAGGTACTGAAGAAGTACATTGATCTCTGTGACTTAGAGATACAGGGTAAGGATATTGAAGTTCGCTATACAGATGGTTGGAAGACTGATCTATTAGACCAACCCGATACGCATACAGAATCTGATTTTGGCGAAAACACCGGTACCCAAGATGAGTTTATGTCGAAGCTGAAGTCTAATTTCGACACTGATAAAAAGCTAGGTTATACCGCATTAGGGCCACACCGTTCCGAATTAAAGATACTAATCGGTCGTACTAATGCGGGAGAGATACTCTCTCGAGGGCAACAAAAGCTCCTGGTTGCAGCAATGTACCTTTCGGTAGCAGAGGTTTACAAGCAGTCAACGAATAAGTCACCGGTAATATTGATTGATGACTTACCTTCAGAATTAGACCGAAGGCATCAGGAAAAGGTCGGAAACTGGCTAAAGGCCCTGGAAAGCCAGACATTTATAGCAGGAATAGACCTTGAAGAGTTAAACAAAATAGGGGAGTTGTTTGATACGAAGATGGTGTTTCACGTGAAACATGGTGTAGTAGAAACAGCAGCACCCAGATAAAACGAAGTACTAGATGTTTTATCGCACTCAGAACGTTGAACGCTGAAAAAGAAATTCATGCTTCAACTGTTTTGAACCTGGCTAAGGTTAGCCCGACAGTAGCTAGCAGTAAATTAAGTCAGGCCAGAATCCTCTTTTATAGTAGCTGTACTCATTAAGAGTTCTCATAAGAGTACGATTACAACAAAGCGACTAAGCCGGAACTCCGCGTTTAAGCGCATTGAACAGAACAAAGCATACGCATTAAAAACCGTAATGCTGGCACACATTTAAGAACGACGGTAACTGAGAGACACTTTATGTCAGAAGAAATTGATAACAATGAAAATGCAGAACATGCTGGGGAATATGATTCTTCAAGTATTAAGGTTCTAAAAGGACTGGATGCCGTGCGTAAACGCCCTGGCATGTATATTGGTGATACGGATGACGGTACCGGTCTGCATCACATGGTGTTCGAAATCGTTGATAACTCTATCGACGAGGCTTTGGCCGGACACTGCAGTGAAATTAAAATTGTTATTCACCCCAATGAATCGATCACTGTCTCCGATAATGGGCGTGGTATTCCGACAGAAATGCATGCGGAAGGTGTTTCAGCCGCAGAAGTCATTATGACTGTACTGCATGCCGGTGGTAAGTTCGATGATAATACCTATAAGGTATCCGGTGGACTCCATGGTGTAGGGGTTTCGGTAGTGAACGCCTTGTCTGAAACTCTTAAACTCACCATTCGCCGCAAAGGGCAGGTTTATGAGCAGGTCTATAAGCATGGTGTGCCTCAAGAGCCTTTAAAAGTCATTGGTGAAACAAGTGAGCAGGGTACAGAAGTCCATTTTGTGCCATCCGCTGAAACCTTTACCAATATAGAATTTCACTTTGAACTCCTCTCCAAACGTTTGCGTGAACTGTCGTTCTTGAACTCAGGCGTTCGCATAGTGTTGAAAGATGAGCGCTCTGGTAAAGAGGAAGTGTATGAATATGAAGGTGGCCTGAAAGCCTTTGTTGAATACCTCAACGTAAACAAAAGCCCTATCAATAAAGTTATGCACTTTTCCACGCAGCGCGAAGAAGATGGCGTGGGTGTTGAAGTCGCATTACAGTGGAACGATAGCTTCCAGGAGAATATCTACTGCTATACCAATAATATTCCACAGCGTGATGGCGGTACTCACTTAGCAGGATTCCGTTCCGCACTTACTCGTGGCCTCAATACTTATATGGAAAAAGAGGGCATCGGTAAAAAAGAAAAAGTATCGACCACTGGTGACGATGCGCGTGAAGGTCTGACAGCCATTGTTTCTGTTAAAGTACCTGACCCCAAATTCTCGTCTCAAACCAAAGACAAACTGGTATCTTCCGAAGTAAAAACTGCGGTAGAACAGGAGATGGGCGCGTCTTTTAATGACTTCTTACTTGAAAACCCCCAGGAAGCAAAAGCTATCGTCGGTAAAATGATAGAGGCCGCAAAAGCACGTGAAGCTGCCCGAAAAGCGAGAGAAATGACGCGGCGTAAGGGAGCGCTGGATATCGCAGGTTTACCGGGTAAGCTCGCAGATTGTCAGGAAAAAGATCCCGCACTATCTGAAATTTACCTGGTGGAGGGTGATTCGGCGGGCGGATCTGCAAAGCAAGGTCGAGATCGCCGAACTCAAGCTATACTTCCACTTAAGGGTAAAATTCTTAACGTAGAAAAAGCCCGTTTTGACAAAATGCTCTCCAGTGCTGAAGTTGGAACACTTATTACTGCCTTAGGCTGTGGTATAGGAACTACCGAATTTAATCCGGACAAACTTCGTTACCACAGTATCGTAATCATGACGGATGCGGACGTGGATGGATCGCACATCCGAACTCTGTTATTAACCTTTTTTTTCCGCCAAATGCGTGAGCTTATTGAGCGTGGCCATATTTATATTGCACAACCACCGTTGTATAAAATTGCAAAAGGTAAGCAAGAACAATACTTAAAAGATGATGATGCGTTAACTCAGTTTCTGACCAATGCTGCAGTAGAGTCTTCGCAATTACATGTGTCTGCGGATGCACCCGCACTACCCGGTGAACAATTAGAGAGCCTGGTAAAAGACTATCGAGGAGTCATGGGAGTAGTGAAAAAACTATCACGAATCTACCCCGAGACGATTTTAACCGAACTCATTTATGTGAAAACCTTATTGGCAGAAGACCTGGCGGATCAAGCAAAGGTAGAAGCCTGGATTGAAGCGTTCAAGCCAATAATGGACGCAATCAATGAAACGTCGAAAACACATCGCTACACGATTTCGATGATAGACGACAAAGAACGACATTTGTTTGTCCCCGAACTAGCCATTGTTGCACACGGTGTGGAATCCAAAGTTCGCTTTACATCAGATTTCTTTGCGTCTAATGACTATCAAAAAATCCGTGCCATGGGTGAACGCTTGGAAGGCTTAATTGAAGAGGGCGCCTATGTTGCAAAAGGCGAACGAAAATTTGAAGTCAAAAGCTTTAAAGAAGCATTGGATTGGATTATGGCCGAATCCAAAAAAGGGTATAACGTCCAACGTTATAAAGGTCTAGGTGAAATGAATCCAGAACAACTTTGGGAAACCACCATGGACCCAGGTAACCGACGAATGCTACAAGTTACTTTAGAAGACGCGATTGCAGCCGATCAAATCTTCACCTGCCTGATGGGTGATAATGTTGAACCCCGTCGAGATTTCATTGAAACTAATGCATTGAATGTTGCTAACTTGGATGTTTAGTTTTTAGTAAGTGTGGGATCTCATAATTTATGGACTGAGATCCCATATTTATAGATTCGCATCTCAATATCTAAGAACTGTCACGAACTACATGAATTCGGTTATATTTTGATTGAATGGTTAAAACATCAAAGTAAACGTAATATCTAAACCACTTGCAGGACGATCGATAGGCTCCTCAAGATATTGGGATGAAACCCTCCATACTGGTACTGTAAGGTCGAACTCTTTACTCAAAATTACACATAATGCCGAGAGTATTTTGGGGCCCAAAGGAATTAAGAGAGGTCTCGAATATTCTTTTAAGGACATTACTAATGATTTTAAATCTACATAAGTTGAGTATGGAGAAGACACACTATAACTGAGCACTCTTTGAGGGGGAATTGAATCCAATAGATCCCTATTGTTTTCCCTCACCATTTCTTCAAATTCTGAAATTGGGCTCTCTGGAACTAATACGTAATCCCTCCAAGAATCCAAATAATTAGATATTCCGAGTGCTTTGCCTTTCTCATAACCAAGTCCAATTACAATCGATGTTGGCAAGCTTAAATCTCCTAGAGTACCGCTAAAACCATCAGCAATCTCACAAACCTTTTTAACTGGGGTTATACCGTAAGGTGGTTGAATAAACTTAGATAGTGAATAGGTTATTGTAAGTGTTGAACCCTTAGAAATTCGGTGCAGTAAAAAGCTTATTACTGTGGCGAGACGGTGGCGACTCATTACAGTGATATCTAAAAGAAAATTATTAGTTGCTTTGAATAATTCAGTTGAAATGCTATGAGTTAAAGCTTCTACAACATGTTCGTCTTCGATCTCATAAATATTTTCGGTGCGTTGCTCAAACATTTGTTTGTTTGATTGATAACTAAAACAATCCGTATTCTCTTTATAACCTAGTACCAACAAGTTAGAAATTCTTTTTGATAATTTATCGAACGCAAATGTTGATCTACTTTCGAACCCGAGGCCACAAATCGTGCAATCGAAACTGCCTAAGTATATGTCTTTGATTATTTTCATAAAATAACTTTAATCGACAAACAGATCTTCTGTTTGTGAACTAGGAGGTAAAGGAAATATTATGTCGCCTAAATCAACTTCTCTTTGTGTCGACATTAACAGCCCAAATTTATGAGCAAACAAATAAGACAGCCTGCATCTAATCTTTTTTATATCTACCACTTGTTGCGAATCTATAGACACTCCATTTTCAGCTATCATGGCTCCGGCATTTAGCGCAAATCCAATCGCTTCAATTAAAGAGGTATTGTCTTGACGGACAAAAATCAGAGAGCCTTTAGGTTCTGCTCGAAAAATATCACCTGAAATCTGATTTTGAAAAAACTGAGCAACTTTTTCAACTAAATCATAAATTGTGTTGATATCGGGAGTACTAGAATCTATAGGTATTGTATTAAGAAGTGCTTTAAAGGAATCGGATAATTCGGACAAACATTTAAGTTGTTCATGAACAGGTATTGGCGTTTCATTACTTGCAAGTGGTAGAAATTTATTTGTTATCCCGATCAACATTCGAGGATTATATTCCAAACTTTTGCAGATATTTTTAAATCCAGCATACAACGGAGGCGGACTTTTCCGAGATTTCTTACCGTTTAATTTTCGATAATAATTTCTAATTTGAACTACAAACTTTACCTTCCTTATGGTTGGTCGTTTGTCTTTCTCTGTGTAATTCTCCAGGCGATCAATATCGATTTTTTGAAGTTTCAAATAATTAGCAAATGTTGGGTCCTTTTCAATAAGCTCTGAAAACTCTCTCTTTTCATCTATGGGTTTTGGTTCATCGAAATATCTATCTACTGGTTTAACTCCTAATCCATACTTGGAGAAAATATTGCCACAGAGTTCCTTTGAAAAAGTATAGCCTGACTTATCAGGTGTTGCAGTTAAACTAATAAAGCTTAAATCCTGATCTTTCATAGAACTTTCTGGTAGGCTAGTTATCGAAACATTCTTATGGTAAGGAGATAAGGATAATTTAAGAATTATGTTATCAGGACCGCCTCTCATTGCGTCTACAAGAGGTTGAACTATATTTTCTGGCGCGAGCTCCAGTTCATCGAAAAGAAAAGCCCACTTATGCTCACGGTCTCCAAAATACAAGTTTGCGATTGCTACTGCATTGCCCAAGATCGTTCCTATTTCTCCAACAATGATTTTAGGTTGTGGCTCGTGAAAATCACTAACACTTAACCTTCTTGATAAGTATGACGAAATTTCACTTTTCTTACTCGTTATAGCAATTTCCAATGATTTCAAAGAGTTGATTCTTGGAACTACTTTGAAAAGGTTTGCCAATTCAATAACAAGTTCAGACTCGCTAGCTTTGTCCAATACGACTGAGCGAAAGTTATTTAGTTTTTTTACAGTCCTTGAAGTTAAATACTCAATAGTCGAGATAAACCTTTCCAGTACGTGATAGGTGAATGACGCTTGGACCACTAATATTTCGTTCTTAAACTCAAATTTTTTACAAATTTTGTCAAACTGTGTTTTCCAAACACGATCAGTTGGGATAAAGACACCAGAAAATTTAATACTTTTTCGAAAGTCTGTAGATTGTTTGTGCTGCCAAGCTTCTAAAGATTGAACTTGGAGCATTCTCATCAAAGTGGTCTTTCCACTACCTCGTGGTCCTATCATTATCGTATTTGTTGAGCTAGCTAGTTTAGAATAGTGATCACTAATAATGAATGTATTACAGAGTTCTTCTGTCGATAGCGAACGGGCATTAAACGCTTCATGAATACTTGGTATTTTTCCTTTCATGCCTTTCTTCCTATTTGAACTATCTTGTTATTTTCCAATAAAACTTTGAAATCACTTTCGTCAATTTTACTAATTAAATCTTTCAAATCAGATGGGGTTAAATACTTCAGATCATTCTCAAATTTAGTCAAGTCATTTGTATCTAAGAAAGGAGTATCATCATTTATTTCATTTAATATTTTACTAGCCAATATTTTAGGAGGGACTATTGAACCAAAACCTCCTTCCGATGGGAGACATTCTCTACCTGAAGGTTTCCAACCATCGGAATAATTCCATTCGTATGATCTAAATGTACCAGCTAACGAACCTTGTTCAGAAGTTTTAATAATATCTACTTCTATAATGTAAAACTGATTTGATGTTTTAAGTTTATTTGGTGGGTAAATTTTAGCTGACATGCTTCCTGCAGAAAAGATAACAGGCCCAAAAGTCTTTGCGGAACGAGAATGTACAATATCTGGAAAATGCTTATGTCCATGAATGATTAGCCAAGGCCCTTTATCTACTTCGTCAATTTTACGTATTAAATACGAACCGCCTTCCATTGCTTCGCTATCATAATTAGTATCCACATAATCCATCTTTTCTGGGTGGTGATGACAAACTAAAAGATTAAAATCGCGTTTGGGGAAAGAATCACTGCAGATATAAGTGTGAATTTGATCTACAACTTCCGTAGCGATACGCCCATATTGAAATTCATCTCCATATCCATGATACGCACTTGTATTCAAGCTAATTGCATTAAATGAATCGCTTTCATTACTCGAATGACTCCAATGCCAACTCCAAAAATGAGTGTTTAAATTTTCTTGCTCGAAAGGAAAGGGAGGAGTTATAAACTGTAGATGATGTTTAGGATCAAAAACTCCATTAGTCTTGCGGGACTGATGGTCATGGTTTCCTGGAACACAAAGCATATTCTTTATGTTCAATTCGGCTTTTACTTTGTTAAGAAACAACCAGCCTTGTTTAAAACTTTCAGTGTTCCCTTTGTTAGATATATCTCCAGAACAAATGAGTAAATCTAAATCTTTAGCAACAGATTTAGCATACTTAATAAAACCATCGCCATACTCACTGGAGCCATCTATGAAAAGTAATCTACTATCATCACTAATTCCATCTCCAATTACTGCATGGAGATCAGAGACAACTAGTATTTTGATAGTACTTTTCATCTAAACAATTCCTTTAATAAGGATCTATTAATATCCTAGACTAGTAGTTTTGTACGAGTATTTCATCAGCATTATTCCAACCCGATTTGAAACCGGCTATATGCCTTTTAACTGATATAAACGAAACCTTATAATTGGATGGTAGGAGGTCCAAAACTTCTTGGCAGGCTCGATAAGAAAAAAGGAATTTTACTTGCTTTCTATCCAAATAATTTAATTTATTGACGAATTTTGGTAATGAGCGAGAGTCGAAGCTATTCGGACCGTATTCTCCAGTGAATTTTCCAGATTTCGCATAAGGTGGATCTATATATGCAAAATCTCCTTTGGATGCACTTTTAAGTGTATTCTCATAAGACGCAACTATTAAGTGTGCAGATCTCAACAGTTTTCTAGAATTATCAAATACCTCTTTTGAGGGAAAGCAACCAGTCTTTGTGCCTTTCGGGACGTTAAACTTACCTTCCATGTTTGTTCTATAAACGCCATTGAAACAATATCGATTTAAGTAAAGAAAGCGAATGGCACGCATTCTTACATTCAACCTGGCTGGATCTAATTGACGGATCTTATAGTATTCTTCAGGTGTATCTGGAATACGGACTAGTTCATCATAAATATCTTTTTGACGTTTTATCTGCGTCAACGCATTTATTAATTCTTGATTTATATCACCAAGAATTGCGTTTGCTGGAGCGAGTTCAAAAAATAAACAAGCAGAACCGCAAAACGGCTCTATGTAAGCATTAAATTTAGACGGTATTCGATCTAATAGTGTCGGTAATAGTTTACGTTTACTACCCGCCCATCTAATTAAAGGTTTACTTGGCATTTATTACTATTGCCTCTTTACTCTCTAAAATACTATTCAAGATTCGACAGCCAAAAACCTATAATCCCTGGGCATTAAATGACAGCCTCGCGTATTCAAATCGTTAATTCTAATTGTCGATTTTCGTATAGTCCTTGTATCCTGAAACAGATATGGATTTTTCACATTTCCAAATTTCGATTAAATCTAAATCCTAAGTATTCTATTTAACTACGAAGCCGCTAAATTAATAAGCTTATAAACAAAATAGCTAAAACTATCATTATCTTATGGAGGGTAACTGAAATGCAAAATAAGTCTTTAAATATATAAAGTCACTTCCAACCTCTAAAGTTATAGACGTTTCAAATGGAAAATTAAATATTGTTTTGAATCCTTATAGTTATGAACTGGAAAACTCAGAAATAGGTAATCTACAAACCTTATTTTATGGCTGCGAAAACTAGTCTGATTCCAATGTACCAGACAAGTCTAGAAACATTGAAGCATTGAGAGAATACATTGTCGAATATGTACGAAGTAAGTATAAAGATATTATTGAAGAATTGGAGTTGTAATCACTTCTTTTAATAAAAAGCACTCCTTGAAGCTCCAACTACTAAATACTCCATTATTGAGAAATAAAACCATAAGTTATTGATTTTAATGAATAATTTTTTAATCATACTTTGGTTTTAAGGCTTAATATCCTTATCTTTGTAAAAAATAATAGTGTGCATAGTAAAAAAATTGACCCCTTTGGTGTCTATCTGGAATCATTTAGAACATTTTTTTGATCTGTGAGGTCCAGGCAATCAGGTTTGATTCACATCTACAGTTATAAACTAGCTAATTCCGACTTGAAATGTTCGACTAACGCACGAACCTTAGCCGAAGGCCGGGGACCGGAAGGAAACACGGCGAATGCACTGAGTGGTTCAAGATAATATTCTGGCAATATTTGTACTAATTTACCCTCCTTAAGATCTTGAGCTGACATTAAAGTTGTGACATTTGCTATTCCCAGTCCAGCTACCGCAGCGGCGAGTACCCCCGGGGCAGCATCTATTTTAATTTTGCTTCCTACAGTTATATCGAATGAACGGCTTTGTGAGTGGAGTTTTATAGTATTGTCACCAGTATCATGATTTATTATTTCATGTTTCATTAGATCATCGGGAGTTCTTGGTGTGCCGAATTCGGATATATAGTCCGGTGATGCGACTAACATTCTTTCGACTGAGGCGATTTGGGTTGCGCCGAATGCTGAGTCTTCTAAGTGTCCCATACGGATCGATAAATCTAATCCAGCCGCAATTAGATTCTGGCGTTCATCGTCCATTTTAATTTCAACTTTTAAATTCGGGTATCGCTTCAGAAACTTGGTTAAAGCAGGAATTATCGCTTTGGTTCCGAAAACGATGGAGGTACCTATTCTAATAGTGCCAATTAAGGAATCGATTTGTCTAACGGCATCTTCTGCTTCATTAAGCTCGGCTACCGCATGTCTAGCGCGTGAAAGAAACTCTTTACCTGAATCTGTCAAAGTAACATTTCTTGTAGAACGAAGCAGAAGTTTAGAGCCAAGCCTATTTTCCAATTCAGTGACGATTCTCGAGGTTGAAGGTTGTGATAAATTGAGTCCCTGTGCAGCCTTTGTAAAGCTTCCTGATTCAGCCACCCTGATGAAGACTTCTACTTCTAGCCATTTGTTATTCATTCATCACCCAAATAAGTGTTCTACGAAAACTCAGTCTAATTTTATTCAGTGAATAAATCTATCATGGTCAGTATCTCAAGTCATGATGTTATAAAAAGCACTCACACTTGAGGGAAACTCTTAAAGCGTTGAATGAAAGTTAACTATACAAGTGAGCAATCTATGAGTATTAAAATATACGGTGACCTAGGCTCCGGTAGCCTTAGACGAGTGGCTACCGCGGCAAAAATAATGGGTATTGATTATGAAAGAGTGAACATCGATTTATTCAAAGGTGAGAGCCATACACCTGATTTTTTAAAACTTAATCCACACGGTCTCACACCAGTGCTAAAAGATAACGACTTCGTGCTGTGGGAATCTTCTGCGATAAATCTCTATCTTGCAGACAAAGTTGAATCTGCTTTGCTAGGAAAAAACGAACAAGAAAAATACGAGGTTCTACAGTGGATGTTCTGGTCAGGTGAGCAATGGAGAATATTCTCAGTACTGCTTTTTGATGAGCGCGTAGTAGCAAGAGTAACAGGTCAAGAGTGTAATACCCAAATAGTAAATATGGCGATGGATAAAATTAGGTCTGCTGCTCATGTGCTTGATGAGCATTTAGCCAGCCGCCCTTTTATAGTGGGTGATAATCTTACCCTTGCAGATATTGATATTGCTGCGCCATTCTCTCAGATTAATCGCTCTAAAGGGCCATTCAATGAATTTTCACACCTAAGTGCATGGCATCAACGGCTTCTCGATACAATTCCTGCCTGGGCTGAAACGAAGCGTGAATTGGACCAACGCATGGATACGTTTTTCGGTGAACTTGGTATTAGTTTCTAACACAAATATAGTAGATCTTATTAAACAGATTCATAAAGAAATCTGGGAGTTGGATACAACGGGTCTTTAACGGGAAGATACCTTTGAGTGGAGAAAAGTGCAACGTAGTTCAGATTTAATCTATTCCTTCAGTATTTTTAGTTAGTGCCATTTCCTATGCGCTAGTTTGCCTACTGCCCTTAACGTCTTAACCAATGAGTTACGATCCTCATAGGTCATTCCTTTAGTGCTGATTGGCGTTAAATATCTTACGGTGACTGTTCCCGGCTTAATCTTCCATGAGCCGGCTTTCATACAAGCTCTACTGCCGGTTATATACACGGGGTATATTGGAACTTGTGCAGAAATTGCCATGACAAGGGGACCTTTTTTATAAGAACAGAGCTTGCCGTCCATGCTTCGCTGACCTTCTGCGGACAAATACACAAGTCCTCCTCTAGCCGCATACTTGGCTGCTTTCCCCAGTTGATTTTTAGCTTGGGTAGGGCTTTGTCTTACGATGACCCAACCAAGAATAAAAGAAATCCAACCAACAAAGGGAATTAAGGAATATTCGAAGTTCCAGATCGCTTTAACTGGCTTTGTCCATGACGCAAAGCCAATAGTGGGATCAAGAAGACTTTGTTGCGTCAGACCGACGATGATTCCCCCTTGGTTCTGGTGTTCTGGATTGTTTCCAACCTCTATTTCTACCCTTATCCCAAAAACGAAGAGGAACGCTCGATTTGCACCCCGAATCAAAGTTCTAGAAAAAGTGTATGAAAAAGGAAACACAATTAAAGCGCCGCATAAGCAGGGGATCATTAGTGCAAAAGCAAGAGTGAATCGTCCGATATGATTTGCAGCTTCTAACATAGCTAATAGTCCTCTTCTTAAATAGAAAAATGCGAAGTGCCCAAACTCAGTAAAGACCTTAGGATGGTAGTATCTTTTGTAACACATCTTTGTCTCTAAACTCGTTATTAAATAATATTGCTAGTAATCGATAGTCGTAGCTATAAAATTATGAGCACGCATAAGTGTCAAATATTTCTTGAGTAATGAGTTACGCTTGCTAAAGACGGCGAGAGATGTAACCTCTATCATGTAAAAAAACAGGCTGACTGAAATAAAATTCTTAGTTTTAAGATTAGAAAAATTAAAATTCTCTGCATAACATGTGAATACAAATATCTCTGCGATAATATTTTTAATGATAAACATAGGGGCAAACACTGTTCGGACAAATTTCCAGTCTTAGACTATTCTAAATGTTTCAAGATGAAAGCCAATTATCCAGCAAACGAAAGAGGGTAAGATTCAAATGATAGAGCTTCGCTTTATCAAGTATGGTGCTTTTACTTTGTATATATTTATCGTCAACTAATTCATCGCTACAAGCTTCAACGATCTTCTCTATGGCCGCGATATCCATTTCCAAATGGAACTGAAGAGCCAACACATGATCTCGATAAAGAAAGGCTTGGTTCTTACATGCGGCACTACTTGCTAATAGTACGCCTTCAGAGGGAACTTCAAATTCCTCTCCATGCCAGTGAAATACTGAGAGGGATGTATTGATCCCTGTAAATAATGGTAGTCTTAGCGCCTGATCAGTCAGGGATATTGGATACCACCCGATTTCCTTGGACGACTTTAACTTGACCTGACAGTCTAAAGCCTTTGCGATCTGCTGCGCACCGAGGCATATCCCCAAAACATACTTATTAGCTTTGATTGCTTCTTTTAAAAGAGCCCTTTCTTGAACAAGCCACGGGTGTTCAGAATCGTTATTAACACTCATCGGGCCACCCAATGCGATGAGCATGTCAAAATCCTCAAGTTCTGGAAGTTTATATTTATCTAAGTAGAATTTGGTGGAGCTTAACAAATGGCCTTGAGTAGTAGCCCAATCAGCGATAAGGGATAAATTTTCAAATGGAACATGCTGCAAGTAGTGGATTCTCATTGATATAAACCTTATTTTTCTGGCCAGTAAACGCTATTTGGTGTACTTCTGTTTCCGAAGATATCTTGTCCTATACGAATCATCGTACTCCCTTCTGATACAGCGATCCTGTAATCAGAACTCATTCCCATGGATAGATGGGTCATAGCATTTAAAACATCTGAACTCTTCACAAATTCGACCATCAACGACTTTAGGGTGCTAAAGCAAGCCCGGTTCTCTATTTCTGTGCCTTCCAACTTTGCTATGGTCATCAAACCATTGAGCCGCAGATTCGGCAGGTTAGCGACTTCCTTCGAAAGCTTTAAAAGATCTTCTTTACTACAGCCGTATTTGCTTTGCTCGTTAGACGTATTCACTTGTATAAGTACACGCAGTATGCGCCCAGAATGTTTTAGATTTTGATTCATCCGATGCGCTAGCTTTGCTGTATCTACGGAGTGCACCATGTAGAGATTTGGAACAGACAACAATGACTTTACTTTGTTGGATTGTAAGTGCCCTATAAAATGCCAACGTATTCCATGTAAGCTCTTTAAGCTTTGCGCCTTATCTTGCAATTCTTGAACCCTATTCTCCCCAAAATCGCGTTGACCGCATTGATAAGCTTCTAAGATATGATTGGTATCGAACGTTTTACTCACTGCAACCAATGTAACTGACGGAGGAATAAACTTGCGTATGGACGCTATGTTATCCTGAATATTTTTTACCATTTACAACTCCAATTATTCAGTTTGAGCGAGAGTGATACTGCATACTAAACTTATGAATCGCCTCAATAAAAACGGCGACTTGCTCCGGGTTAGCGAACTGAGAAATACCGTGACCTAGATTGAAAATATGGCCGCTACCGTGCCCGAATCTCTCCAATATGCGTCTCACCTCTATACAAATATCTTCTCGAGATGCGAATAGTACAGATGGGTCCATGTTGCCCTGCAAAGCAATATAATTGCCCACTTTGCGGCGGGCTTCTCCAATATCTGTTGTCCAATCAAGTCCGATTGCATCTGTACCGGTTGAAGCCATAATATCCAACCATTGTCCGCCCCCTTTAGTGAAAAGGATAACCGGTATACGATTACCGTTGCTGTCGTTTTTCAAATTGTCAATTATGGTCTTCATGTAGGATAGTGAGAAATTCTGATAAGCAGGGTTACTTAAAATGCCACCCCAAGTATCAAAAATCTGTACTACTTGTGCGCCTGCCATTATCTGCGCATTAAGATACGAGATGACTGATTTTGAAAGGATACTTAAAAGCTGGTGCATGGAGTTTGGTTGCTGGTACATGAAGGTTTTTACACGATGGAAGTCACGACTCGACTTGCCTTCTATCATGTATGTTGCTAGTGTCCAGGGACTACCTGAAAAGCCGATTAAAGGGACTTTGCCATTAAGTTCATAACGTATAGCCTTGACCGCGTCTATGACATAACTGAGGTCGTCATTAGCATCAATCACTTTGAGCTTCTCGACATCCGACGGCTTTTCGATGATCTTTCTAAACCTAGGGCCTTCTCCTTCTACAAAGTAAAGGCCTTGTCCCATTGCATCAGGAATCGTCAATATATCCGAAAAAAGTATAGCCGCATCAAGTGGGAATCTTTGTAAGGGTTGAAGTGTTACTTCACAAGCAAAATCAGGATTCTTACACAAATCCATAAAGCTACCCGCCTTAGAACGGGTAGCTCTGTACTCAGGCAAATATCGACCCGCTTGCCGCATTATCCATACTGGTGTGCGGTCTAAAGGTTGTCTTCTTAGAGCTCTGATTAATCGGTCATTTTTAAGGTAAGGCGAATGTTGGCTTAACATTGGTTCAATCTTTTCACTTTGTCTGAGGAGCATAAACTAATTCAAATCTACGCTGGCGTCCCATTAAAATTCAATGGCTGTATTAACACATTTCAAAAATGTGCTTTTCACTTCTGGGAGAAACCAACGAGTTCCAAACACCTTTGATTTTTAGCGTTCAACACTACATGTAACATTCCAGATCAATCTACATCATTTGGATTCTGTATTATGATAGTGTTCTAATGACTGTAGAAAAGCAGAAATATTTTTAATGGTTTCTTCCGGTAATTTTTTATTAAGTTGGTACCAGGCCATATCCGAAATGGCTTGCTCTAAAGTCTTAGCACTTCCATCATGAAAATAGGGTCCGGTTCGGGATACGTCTCTTAATGAAGGAACTTTGAAAACGTACTTATGTGCTTCAAGCTTTGTTATAGAAAACCGTCCTAAGTCAAGAGTATTTGGGTATGGGTTTGCAAGCCCCATTTTTTGGAAAGATGAGCCTCCTAACAACGCCCCGTTATGACAGCCAAAACAACCCTCATTAATGAAAGCACTGAGACCCTCTTTCTCTTGTTCGTCAAGAGCGCTTAAGTTCCCGGTTAGGTAATCGTCAAAGCGGTCATTCGTGATCAGTGTACGCTCGAATGCTGCGATAGCTTGAGCTACTGTATGAAAACTTAAAGGTTCTTCGTTATCAGGGAATACTATTTGAAACAAAGGCTTGTAACCTTCGTCTATTAAACGTTTAACTACTGTGCTTTCGTCTGGTAGTGCCATTTCAACGGGATTGAGAATTGGCTTTTTTGCCTGATCTATTAGATCTAGTGACCGGCCATCCCAAAATTGAGCAATATGGAAGCCTGCATTCCATACGCTTGGCGAATTTCTATCTCCTCTAATTTTCGTGGCTCCTAGTGAAGTTGTTTCATTATCAACGCCCGGGCCATTGCCTGAGACATCATGACATGAATTGCAGGATTGATTATTGTTAATCGAAAGCGCAGTTTCAAAGAATAATGCTTTTCCTAGTGCAACCTTTTCTGGTGAATCATTTTCTGATCCAGGCATAGATTTCGGTAGGGGAGCGAAAAATTTTGTAGCTTGAGTATGTAAATTCTCGGCAGCCCATGAATGAATGGATATAAGTATGACTATTAAAGTGCTATAACTTTTTAGTCTAGGCTTCAAAATTTTCAATTGCTTTTCTCGTTCACTAATTTCATTAATTCAGCTCCAAGTACCAGATCACTTTCATGTCCAAACCTGTGCTTCCGAAGTCGGCCTTGCTTGTCAATTAAAATCAATGTTGGTGTACCGCTCATCTCGTAAGCAGCCATTGTTTGTGGAAGCGATGTACTTTCTTTCGAAGGCATATCAATGCCTACTGGGAAGCTAATACCATTTTCGTGAAGAAATGCTTCTAATATTTCTCTAGTGTTAGCGTTGTGGTGCTCAAATACTGTGTGTAATCCGATTATGGCAACTTCTTGACCGAATAGTGCGTGCGCGCGCTTGGCCTGAGGTAGTGAATACTGGACGCAAGCAGGGCACAGCATTTGAAATGCAAATATAGCAATAACTTGATCTCTTAGTTTTTCTAATGACAACCCTTTGTATGTGTTTAACCACGTTTGAACACATAGGTCTGGAGCTATTTGGTGTTGGTCATTCATCATTGCGTCCTGATACATAAAGGTATTCCAATGTGTGAAATACCTTTTTTATGGTTGGCAAATTTGTTGTTAGTTGTTTTTTAAAAATCACCTTTCTTAAAGTAAGGGTGAGTCCATAGAATAGTTTGCATTAGCACGGACTTTGTCCATGCTTGATGCATCGCATTAATCTCTTCGGCAGAGTAATCGGAGTTTTCCAAGAATGGTTTTAGTGTCGCGGTAACTGGGTAGGTCAACGCGATTACGTATCGAGCAGGAATATGTTTAACCGCTTTAGCGTGATCGGTTTTATTCTTTCCTTTATGGTGATGACGCAAGCCAATTTCATACTGGTAGTTCAGCCAATTTTGATCATAATTGGCATCCGCAGTGTCATAGATCCACTGAATAAATCTTTGACGAACTCGGCTAAGATAGTTGGTGTCAGGGGTACCGTTTTTTGAAGAAAAGTAAGTTAATAGATGAGGTGTGGAACCGACAAATCCGTACCATGTATCTAAGATTTTTTCCGCTTGAGGTTCTAGTACCTTACGGCTTTTTCGTAGCCATTTCGCATCTTCTTCAGTGAATAAAACTGTTGCTTTTAGCGTTTCCAAATCAGCCAGAGAATAAGGCGCCGTTGTTAGCTTGTCACTGCCGTATGTGTAGCCAGGAATATCTTTATCTGCCAGAACATATGCTGGCAAAACCATTATGCCTAAAATTATACTTACGATTATTTTTTTCATTGATCTTTCCTTTAAATAATTAACTAATATTTAGCTTTCAGATTTTTTGTACCGGGGATGGGCAGCCTTCCAGTTGTAGGATAAAAAAGCCACCAGCTTCAACGGCGGTCCGAACTTTTGGACTAGCTATTTCGCTATGGCAAAAATTACATCTTAATTGCTTCAATCCTGCAGAATCTTCACCGATACTATTTAACCATTGACGGCCGTGATGCAGGGCAGTTTCAGGAGAAGTGCCTTCTTTGACAAACACATCGAAATGCAGTGTGCGTCCGTCCTCTCTCGTGGCATACGAGTCATAAACATCTATTTTCATAAAATTTCTCTTGGGGTAAATCTTTTGGGAGATTACTCCGTTTCTAACGCAGCTAAGGTTCATTAAATTTTTTAACCGGGTGTAGAGGGCAGCGATCTAGATCGCCATGCTATATTCAAACTGGACTTTGAATATGGTCCAGTTTGAAAGTGTTGCAGGGTCCAGTTCTTACTTAGGGCTTTGCAGGTTTACTTTTGGGAAGTCGATAGGAACATCAAAAGCAACATTGGTGTAATTAGTAAAGATATTCAGTGCTACATGGGCCAAAATTTCTGCGATCTCTTCATCACTAAAACCTACATCACGCACAGCTTGTACATCCGAGTGCGAAACATTCGCCCGTTCTCTTACTAATTTCGCCGCAAAGTTCAACGCAGCTAGAACTTTCGGGTCGGATGACTTACCTGACTGCGCAGCTGTCATTTCTTCTAAACTTGCTCCAGCTTTCTGCCCCAACACTGTGTGTGCTGCGAGGCAGTATTCGCACCGGTTAATGTCGGCAACGAGCACTGCGATTTTTTCTCCGAGTTTGGGATTCAATGAACCGTTTCCTAATGCGCTAAATGACGTCCACATACTTTCAAGTGCGGCAGATGAATTACCAATAGCCTTAAACATGTTCGGCACCACGCCGAAAGCACCTTTTATTTGCTGGAATAGGATTTCTTGATTGCTGGATACATTCGTGGTGTCAACTAAAGGGATATGAGACATATATTGCTTCCTGAGTTTAATTAATTAAATATAGTTTAGACTCTAAACTATATTCGCATAATAACCTCGAAATTTAGATTGTCAATATAGTTTAGAGTCTATACTATTAAAAACATGATAAACGACATTAATATATGGCTAGAAAGGCTGACGTCTCTTTACAACAGCCAGGTGCGGCATGCAGCTAACACCGAGGGTATTCGGCCTGTGCATGCCGAGATTCTCCAGTACCTATCGATTTGTAATCGATATTCAAATACGGCACAGGCTTTGAGTGAGTATCTCGGTCAGACCAAAGGCAGCATTTCTCAAAGCGTACAGCTATTGGAGAAGGACGGGCTTATCGAGAGACGCCAGTGTTCTGAAGACAAGCGGGTAACACGCCTTTTCTTGACTCCTAAGGCTCAGGCGATTGCAGAGCGCATCGGAAAAGTATTGATGCCAAATCTTGGTGAAGCTAAGGAAGCTAACAATGCATTGAAATCGTTACTTATGGACTGGCAGCTCACTAATCAGCACAAAGGTTTTGGACAATGCCAAACTTGTCGTTATAACTCTTTGTTAAGCGATGGGACGTTCCAGTGTGGGCTTACCGGGGAATCTTTGAGTAGTGATGAGGTTAAGCTTTTATGCCGAGAGCATGAATTTCAAGTGCGTAGCTGACCGATGAATTATACGAAATACCTTGTGGTGTTTGTTGGAGTAACCTGACAAACATTGTTGTATGTTAGAGGTTGAATATGAAACCTAGAATTAGTTGTGATCTACACGATTATATTGAGATAGCATGCATGTATAAGATACCTGTTTCCCTCACTTTAAAGGATGGGAGGGTATTAAGTGGGAAGCCTATTACTACCACTTTTAACCGTGCAAAAGAGGAATGCATACTATTCTTTCACTTTTCTAGTGAGGAGGAAGAGCATATCCCTCTATATCTGTTAGAAATTATGGCTTCAATTACCCCTAATGTTCATTTCAATACTGTCGTATTTGAATGAGTCAAATAATTAAGTTAAAGCTTTTCTGAGTTGTTGAATGGAACGTGATATTTCAATTTTACTCAACGCACCGAAGCCAAAACGAAGGTGCGTCGGGGAACTTTGGTGATTGGTATAATGAGTATTTAGCGTTGAATCTTTTCCTGGCAGGCTATGAAATGATCTTCCGTTTACAAGTTTCGAAATATCGATCCATATCGCTAAACCACCAGTAGGAATAGTGAATGAAATTTTATCACCAAAAACTCGACGAAATTCCTCACATGCGAAATCTCTCCGTCCAGAATATTCTTTGCGATTTATACGAATGTGGCGACGAACCTCTCCTGACTCCATTAGTTCCGAGAGAACGATCTCAGATATGGAATTGCCTTGCCTATCAATTAGCATAATTTCTTGTGCAGCTCTTTCTATAAAATGAGAGTCCGCAGCAATGTACCCTAGCCTTAGTCCGGGAGCAAAAACTTTAGACATTGAGCCAATGTGCACGACATTTTCTGAATTAGGAAGGCTGGCAAGTGGAGGAATAGGTTTAGACTCATAATGAAATTCATGGTCATAATCATCCTCAAGTATTGCAAATTTAAATGATTTCGAAAGCTCCAGTAGAGCGAGTCTTCTATCCATTGGCAAGCATACAGTGGTTGGGTATTGGTGATGAGGTGTGACATAGATAGCAGCTACTGTATACTCAAGTAATATATTTCGTAGGTGTTCAACGTCTAAACCATGTTTATCCAGTTTGCAATTAATGACCTTAAAGCCGTTTGATTCGAAAGCAGCTCGGGCAGGCAGATAACATAAATCTTCCATAACAACTACACCTTTGCTAGGATCCAATATCCTCGAAGCAAGATAAATACCCATTTGACTGCCTCTGACGATACAAATTTGCTCGATGGTACAGGTCATAAATCTATCTCCGGATAACATTTTCCTTACAGATTCGCGTAGTTCGTCGGTACCCCTAGGATCACCGTAACCAAGTTTGGAATGTCTACTGAGGCTTATACAAACTCTTCTATATGTTCTAGCCAGTAATTCATAAGGAATTAGACGGGAGTCAGGAGTTCCATCATTCTCCGTTGAAATATTGCTGTAAGAGCCGATCGCATTTTGAAAAAGTATTTCAATTAACTCCGATGAAGATTTAGTTTTTTGTGTGCTATTTACCAAATCTTCATCTGTTCTTGAGAGACCTTGTTCGGGAAGTATCTCGGAAACGTAAGTTCCTGATTTTGGCCGAGAAACCAGCCACCCTTGAACCGCTAGTTCTTCATAAACCTGCTGGACGGTTTTTCGATTGATTCCCAGCTGCTCTGCTAACGAGCGTGAACCTGGGAGCATACTACCCGGCGCTAATCTTCCGTCTTTTATATCTGTGGTTAGTTTGTTTAGTAACTTCGAGTGAAGTGTTTTACCGGTACTGTCTTCTAGCCAGAACTGTGTTTCCCAGGGTCTTAGCATTCGAATCTTCCTTCTGGACCATTAAATATATCAATACTGGATCTTATTCTTGGTCCACATTATCTATATCTTGGTTGACTTGTCAAAGCCGCTTAGAGGATCACTTTCATGAAAACAGCCAATAAAACGAAATTGGATTTAATGCAAAATGCAGAAAGAGATATGAAGAAATTAATTAAAGACATTGGTTTGTCAGACAGAGAAAAGTTAGCGCTTACCTGTCGTATCTTGTTTGACAAAGGGCATGACTCGGGCTTAGCAGGACAGATTACCTGTAGGACAGATGAGCCCAACACTTTCTTAACGCAAAGATTTGGTTTAGGTTTTGACGAAATTACTGCGGAAAATTTAATTCTTGTAGACGATGATTTGAGACCATTAGACGGCGAGGGTATGCCTAATCCCGCGAACCGTTTTCATACGTGGATCTACAAAGAACACCCCGAAGTCAACTGCATTATTCACACACATCCGACCCATATTGCTGCGTTGTCCATGCTGGGCATGCCATTAGTTATTTCCCATATGGATACAACCGGACTTTATAACGATTGCTCCTTTGTCGCTGATTGGCCCGGAGTGCCAGTGGGTAATGAAGAGGGTAAGTTGATCTCAAATGCGCTTGGTGATAACCGCGCTGTTTTCCTTGCTCATCATGGCCAGCTAGTAACAGGTAGAAACATTGAAGAGGCTTGCAACTTAGCGATTTTGATTGAGCGGGCTGCAAAGTTACAAATGCTAGCGATGTCTGTAGGAGATATTAAACCATTGCCTGAAGAACTAGCGACTGAGGCTCATGACTGGACCTCTACGGATAAAAGAAACAAAGTTAATTTTGCTTACTACGTAAGACAAACCCTTAAAACTCACACTGACTGTATATGAGGAATAGTATATGAGCTTATCAGGAATTATTGGATACCCCGTTACCCCATTTAATGAAGATAATTGTGCAGTCGATATAAAAGGGCTCGCGAAAGTCATCGATATTTTACTCGGTGCAAGAGTAGATGCAATCGCAGCTTTGGGAAGTGCAGGAGAAGCAGCTTACTTGAGTGAGTCTGAGTGGAGAGAGGTAGCCGAATACGCTGTGAAGCACGTTGGAGGAACAGTACCTGTTGTAATTGGAGTGGCCGAGCTCACTACAGCCCAGGCAATCAGCTACGCGAAATATGCTTATGAGATTGGTGCCGATGCAATTATGCTCTCGCCGTTTTCTTACTATAAGTTAAGCGAAAAGGAAATTTACTCGCATTATGAAAGTGTTTCAAATGCAACACCATTGCCCATAATGATCTACAACAATCCGGCTACCTGTGGTGTCGATATGTCCCCGGAGTTCATGTTGAGAATGATCAGTAATATTAAAAATGCATCTATGATTAAGGAAAGCTCGGGCGATATTCAACGGATGCACAAAATCTACAAACTATCTAAAGGAAAAGTCCCATTCTTTAATGGTTGTAACCACTTGGCATTGGAAGCGCTAAACGCTGGTGCAAGTGGATGGTGTACAGCAGCTCCATGCTTAATCGGTGATATGCCGACAAAACTATTCGAAGCTGTTAAGGGGGGTAACTACTTAGAAGCAAAAGAGCTATTTTATCAGCAGTTTGATTTTCTTGAATTTATTGTTACTTCTGGTTTGGCTGCTGCAGTGAAGTCAGGGCTTGCCATTCGAGGGCATGACTTCGGAGACCCAAGAAAACCTTTACTACCTCTTAATGACACGGAAAAAAGACGCTTGAACGAACTTTTAGATGAACTCATATAAAAGCCGCGAATAACTTTTGAAAATAGAAACATCAATCACCCTCTTATAATCGATGGCTCTTTGTATGGCTCTAGTTGAACATTCGAAGCATATACTCTCACTTCTAAATCTTACAGGCTCTTCCGGTTTGCGAGGATCTGAATTAAAACGTTTATCATCCATGTCTAATGTTGAATTAGAGAAAATATTGAAAGCACTTTGGGATCAAGGCTACCTGAGTGGTGTTCGAGATGAAAGCTGCTGTGGCAGTGGTTGTAGGTTTATGTGTGTTTCTTATATGGACGAAAATCGTAAATGGATGGTGATTGAGTAGAGTTGTTTCCAAAAAAAATTTGAATAACAGTTATAGGAATGTAACTAAATTCTGGATTGTAGGATGATACGAGAAGAAAGTCATGTACGAGGAACAGATAAATAAACTCACTGATCGAGCTGTGGATAAAATCAACCTTTTATCTGAAAGACCAATAGCGACTTGGATCTGAGGGGTAATAGCAGGAGCTTATGTCGGTATCGGTTTAGTTCTCATTATAGCTTTGGGTGCGGAAGTTCCAATAAAATTCAGGAAGCTGCTAATGGGATCAACTTTCGCTGTAGCTCTGACTTTAGTGATGTTTGCGGGTGCAGAACTATTCACTGGGTACACAATGTGCATGACGTTTGGTTTTCTCAGAAAGCGCATAACCTTGTTAAGTTCGATAAAAATTTGTGTATTAGTTTGGTTTGCTAACCTAATTGGTTCCTTGATTTTATCCTTAATGTACTAGCTCGGTGGAGGGCCGTTAACTGAAGGATTAGGTACGGTCTTACAAGTAGTTTCTCATAAGAAAATGAATTCTTCTGTTCTCCACTTGTTTATCAACGGAATTCGTTGCAATTTGATCGTCTGTTTAGCTTTATGGATCGCTGTACGTATCAATAGCGATTCCGCTAAATGTATTGGTATCTTCTGGTGTCTTTTCAGTTTCGTCGCAAGCGGATACGAACATGACCATATTTTCCTTAGCACTTATGGGGCCCGGGACCGAGGGCGTTACTTTCTCTGGGTCAGAATTTAACTTGCTATGGGTGACTCTAGGCAATGCTGCGGGTGGGAGTAGTTTTTATGGGGCTTAGTTATTGGTATATGACTGACTTATCGAAGTTTAATCCTGTAGTCGGGAGTAGTAAATATCCTTAAGTCATCAATTGTAAATTTTTCGGTTTGAGAAAGATCACTAAGCTATGGATCTTAGATCTTAAACCTTTCTAGTTATTTAAGACGCATACTTGAAACAAAATCCATATGTGAAATCGTTAACCGTGTGCTTTATTAACACTTAAAAATCGATCGGTGAGTCCTAGTTGGAGTATTAAAATGTTAGATTCAAAAACTATCGAAATCATAAAATCCACTGTTCCTGTGCTAGAAGTCCATGCTAATGCTATTACAGAGCACTTCTATCCGTTACTATTTGATCTGCATCCAGAAGTTATCCCTTATTTTAACCAAACTAATCAAGGGAAAGGTACTCAACCAAAAGCATTGGCGAATGCTGTAGTCGCTTATGGAGCAAACATTGACCAACTCGGTAACTTGTCGGAAGCTGTCAAAAAGATCGTCCATAAACATACTTCTCTAGGGATACTTCCTGCTCACTATGATGTGGTTGGCGCATGCCTTATACAAGCAATTAAAGAAGTCTTGGGTGGAGGAGCTACTGAAGAAGTTCTTAACGCTTGGTCTCTGGCATATAGTCAGTTGGCAGAAATTTTGATCGATGCTGAAGAGTCTGTTTACAAAGCTAACGAAAGTTCACCTGGTGGTTGGAGGGGAGAACGTGAGTTCACATTAGTTAATCGAGTTGACGAAAGTTCTATCATTACTTCTTATTATTTCGAGCCGACTGATAATATGGGAGTGCCTATTTTTGAAGCAGGACAATTTATCACTTTGGTTTTGGACGATGTTAATGGTGCGCCGATGCGACGTAATTACAGCTTGTCTGACGCACCCGGAAAAAAAGATCTAAGAATTAGTGTGAAACGAGAACCTCAAGGTTCTGTATCTAATTATCTTTATGATCATTTGCAGATTGGGGATTGTGTAAAACTAAGACCTCCATGTGGAGATTTCGTTCTTCGTAAAAACGGTCGACCTTTAGTTTTATTAACTGGTGGTGTAGGTATTACACCAGCGATTAGTATGCTTAATGAGGAGGTAGGTTCTGGGCGTCAGATCTACTTCATTCATGCAGCTTTAAACTCGCATGTGCATGCTTTCCGAACTCACGTGGATCAACTATCGAAAGAATTTGATAATGTTTTTCCGTTTTATGTTTATAGTGAGCCAAGCCCCATGTGCGATTCTCACGCAAAGGGATATATCAACAAAGAAATGGTTGTGGCTCTACTGCCCCAGAATTTAGACGTAGAATTTTACTTTCTAGGTCCAAAGCCATTTATGATAGCAGCGTCAAAAATAGCTGAGCAGTTGAATTTTCCTAAGAACCAAGTCCATTATGAATTTTTTGGCCCTAGTGAAGAATTGATCTCTTAGATAAATGTTACGAAATCTAGCGCATTATGATCTAATTTTGGCGTACGTGGATTTGTTGTACCGAGTGTTATCAGTGAAATCTTTGAATTATTTATTAGCTTCAGATAGTCATCCATGATTATGGGACTCAAGCCCTACTTATTGGAAAACGCGAGGGATACAAGGTAGTTCACCAATTCGACTTCGTTAAGCTAAGTACAAAACATTGGCTCGATATAAAAATTGATTGTTGGGCAGATAATTATGACGGACTACGTTGGATTGTCTCATATGGCGAAGCAATTTGGATTCTTGATACGCTGTGCGATGAACAAACTATCTTATGGAGCGTTAGCGATTTTAGCAGCCCAATCTTACGCATCAGTCGAACACAACAGAGCTTTGCCTTTTACTTTGAAAATGCTGATAAATTATCAGTCTGGTCCTATATGCTCCCTGATTTATTATTAAAAGAACGTAGGCCCTATAAACGAAACGAGATTGGGAATATAAAACCTGTAGCGATTTCCTCCAAGGGTGTAGTGGCGGGTGTTGAACTATACGATGCTACAAAATACTTTTTGATTAAAGGTGATGGTATTAACCTGCAGATAAACGACAATAATTCTGAGGATATTGATGCAATTCATTTGTACAATGAGTGGATAATTATTATTACTACTTTGTCTAATACGTTATCGGTAAATCTGCATGCCGATCCTAAGCTTCATAACAAAAGTCCTGTGAAGACTCTCCGTTTTCCGGGGACAACTAGTGTAAATATTCGGTTTACAGATAAACCATGCAGATGGCCGAATAGTCACTATGGACTTAAATTTTGGCGATATAGTGTCAGATTTTACGGTCTGAAAACAGAAATAGCGGAATAATCGGCATAAAACAGCGGCTGGGAGTGTGAAATTGAAAATCTGTTTAAGCACCGTGAATAAACTCGGTTTCCTAAATTTATAAGAAACTCTCGCTAAAAGAAGAATTTCCACTAGAGATATTTTTCAGCATTCTGCTTGTATAAACCTCTTCAAAAATTGTTACGCTATATTTATTTTCTTGTAACGGTAAAAACTAAACACCAACACCTAAACACCAACACCATTCCGGCTTTTTATGAAATCAATAAAAGCACGTAAAGCGGCGGGCATTTGTTTTCGACTGGGAACATAAAGAGACCATTGATCAACAGCTGGTGTCCACTCGTTTAACACTTGAACGAGTTTGCCTGTATGAATTTCTTCCTGTGCATAATCGACTAAAGCACGAATTAAACCGACACCCGCGCAGGCTGCGCTAATCATGACGTGGGAGTCATTTAAGGTGTAACGTCCTTCTGGAATAAATTCATATTCTTCCTTGCCTTTAGAAAAAGTCCATTCATACAAACTACCACCGGGGAAACGAAACAATATACATTCGTGCTCCATAATATCCAGAGGGTGCTGGGGTACTCCATGTTGTTCGAAATAGGACGGAGAACCAAGAATAACAAAGTGCAGCGGGGCTCCGATGGGAATGGCGATCATGTCTTTTGGAATATCGCAGGCAAAACGAACACCGGCATCAAACCCCTCACCAACCACATCAACAAAACTTGCGTCGGAAATGAGTTCGAAGGAAACCGCGGGGTGCTGCTTGATAAAATCTTCCACCAGAGGCGCCAAGATAAATCGGGTTGCCGGAGCTGGAGCGTTTATTCGGATTCGTCCAGCGACTTCCCCCTGAAGAGACTGTACATGCTCCAGCGCATCACCAATATCTTCAAATGCATGGCTGGCCCTTGCCAATAGGGCTTCTCCGGCTTCTGTAAGCGCAATACTTCGCGTTGTTCGGTTAAGAAGACGAACACCCAGCTGTTCTTCAAGGTTTCGAAGTGCCTGGCTCATGGCCGGGCCAGAAACGCCTCTTTCGGTTGCTGCCTTTCGAAAACTTCGCGTACGCGCAATGGTGATGAAAGCCTCAAGGTCGCTGTAGTTAACACGCCTCACCATAGGACTGCATTTCCTGTCTCGCATGATTCTTGTTAAGTCATCTTAGCACTTTCATTGGTAAGCATTACTTATCTATTCAAGAAGAATATTGGGAATTATCGAAATTACCTGAATTTTATAAGCTTAGGCACTTCTTGCCAGGCACTTGGTGTTAAGCGCTTGGCGTTATGCACTCCTGTTAATTCACCTGTTCTTCACTGGAGCTGAGAATGAAAACCCTGTTACGTATTTTACTGCTGCCGTTGGTTAGCACCGTCAACACCACTCATGCTCAAACAGCCGAAGGAGAGCGCTTGTTTAAACAACGCTGCGCTATGTGTCATTCCTTGGAGCAGGGCAAACACCTTGCAGGTCCATCCCTGGCCGGTGTAATGAACCAGTCCTCGGCTCGTTACGACAAAGCGCGTTATAGCGAAGCCTTGAAGCAATCTGGTTTGGTATGGGATGAAAAAACCCTGGATGCATTTTTAGCTGATCCAAGTAAGTTGGTTCCTGGTACGCGAATGATGGTACGCATTACTCAACCTCAGCAGCGCTCAGCCATTATTCAGTATTTAGCTACACAAAATACATCTACTCAGAACTTATCTAATAAGGCGGCTACGCCTTAACCGGTCGGGAGGTTTAATGTTGACACTCAATGTGAATGGTCAGGTGGTAACCATAGAAGCGAGCTCTGACGTGAGCCTGCTGTGGGTCTTACGTGAACATCTAGGTTTAACGGGTACGAAATACGGTTGTGGGGCAGGAATGTGTGGTGCCTGTACTGTTCATATCGATGGGGTGGCGAATTTTGCCTGCCAGATCATGGCGGCGGATGCAGCTAATACCACAATTACCACCATCGAAGGACTATCTGAGGACGGAACGCATCCTTTACAGCTGGCCTGGATTGAAGAGCAAACACCTCAGTGCGGTTACTGTCAGTCGGGCCAGATTATGCGAGCGGCTGCTTTAATTGCGGATAACCCAAAGCCAACAAGAGAGGAAATCATAGACGGAATGTCGGCCAATATCTGTCGTTGTGGAAGTTATCCGCGAATTGTTCGTGCCATTGAACGGGCAGTGAAGGAGGATCACCATGGATAAAAACTTCGATGCATCTCGCCGCAAATTTATTTTGGGTTCAAGCGCAGTCGCATTTGCTGTGTTAGCTACGGGCGCTGTAACCGTATTGCGAAATGATCCGGCAAAGTCTAGGGAGACGATCGAACCAGAAACGTTGCGTTCTATTAAAGTGGATGCCTGGGTGTCGATTGATTCCAATAACGTGGTGACTATTCACTTTCCGTCGACGGAAATGGGGCAAGGGATTATGACATCACAGCCGATGATATTCGCTGAAGAACTGGATGCAGACTGGTCCAAAGTCATCGCCAGGCAGATTGACCAGGGACCGCTCGAAACTTTTGGAAACCCTCATACAGGTGGCATTCTGTTTACAGCCGGCAGCTCATCCATTGAAGGGTATTTTACGAAATTAAGAATGGCTGGGGCGAATGTTCGTCGTATATTACTGTATACCGCGGCAACAGTGATGGGCGTGCCGGTAACAGACCTGGTGACCGAAAAAAGCGAAGTTATACATCCGCGCAGTGGACAGCGACTGACATACGCCGCTATTGCAAACGCTGGTTCAATGGTAACGAACGTGCCGGCTATCACCGAGGCTGATTTAAAGCCCAGAGAAGAATGGCGCATTATAGGGCGAGACCAAAATCGTTTGGATATACCGGCCAAAACGCTTGGTGAAACCGTTTATTCCATAGACGTACGCGTTGCAGATATGGTGTATGCCACACAAGCCTTAGCACCAGTAGAAGGAGAAACGCCACTGCAAATAGAGGATGGTGAAGCACGTAGAATTAAAGGGATTATTGACATCCTCCCGCTGAAAAACAGCGTTGCGGTGGTCGCAACTACATTCGAAGCCGCAATTGAAGCGCGCAATAAACTCCAGATAACCTGGTCGCAGACTTCACCGTTTCGAGGTGTGAACAGCCAGCAGGAACTTGCTGATACTGAGCTAGCGGCCAAAGATCTGAATCTGACAGCCACGGCTTGGGAAAATCGAGGAAACGCAGTAGCCGCATTACACGCCGATGCTGAAAATGTGGTGTACGCAACATACACGACAGAACACGTTTACCACGCGCAAATGGAACCTTTGTGTGCGGTGGCAAATGTTGATGAAGATGAAAAAGGAGCGGAGGTCTGGCTTGGGACTCAAAGCCAAACGCTGTCGATAGGTGCCGCTGCACAAGCGCTTCAAACTACGCCGGATCGAATACGATTTCACGCTATGCAAATGGGTGGTGCCTTTGGTCGCAGAACGTTTTTCGCGCGCGATTTACTGGTGGACGCAATACACATTTCCCGCGCAGTAAAACGTCCTGTAAAACTGATGTGGACGCGTGAAGATGATGTGAAAAACGGCTGGTTAAGACCCGCAACGGCACACCATTTATCGGCAACCTTGGATAAAGAGGGGCGGGTGAAAGCCATGCGACATCGCGTCGCCAGTCCGTCAATATTCGAGTTTGCAGCACCGCAACGCTGGGCCAATGCCAAGGGGCGAGATCTACTGGTGATGGAGGGGACGGAATCTTCCGAATATGATATTCCGGATTTTCTCGCCGAACATGTCCTGCTAAAAAGACAATCCCGCGTATCGGCATGGCGTGGGATTGGTTGGGGAATTAATTGCTACGCACGCGAATGCTTTATTGATGAGCTCGCGTTAAAGGCCGGGCAAAACCCCTTGGATTTTCGTCGACGATTATTGCAAAACAGTCCGCGCAGTCTAAAACTTTTAGATGAAGTGACTCAAATGTCAGATTTTGGAAATGCCCCCAATGGTCGAGCGCACGGCCTTGCATTTGCGGGATACAAATCAACCTTGGGCGCTGGTGTCGCGGAAGTATCGAGAGACCCAAACACCGGCAAGGTTAAGGTCCATAAATTCTGGGCGGCGGTTGATCCCGGGATAGTCATTCACCCGCATAATTATATCGCACAAACAGAAGGTGGCATCATCTTTGGACTTTCGGGCCTCATGCGAGAGCGAGTCAGTTTTGTGAATGGGGAGATTGAGCAACAGAATTTTTATGATTATGAGGTGATGCGAATTGGTGATGTTCCGCAAATTAAAGTGAATATTGTCGAGTCTGGTGAAGCGCCTTCGGGGGCTGGTGAAATAGGTGTACCCATGACCGGTGGTGCTGTGGCAAACGCGTTTCGCGCGTTAACCGGAGAACACCTTCGGCATATGCCGTTTGGCTAGGGTCAAACTAGTTTCAGCCCAACAATATTCAAAAAATAATATGTGAAAGAAAGAAGCCATACTGTGTGGCAGGGGTGATGCTAAATAGTCACGTATCAAACACTAAAGAGCGATGAGCCCCGATGCCTGCCATTGTTCCAGAGGCAACCGCAAGCGTACCGCTTTGCATGGGGTTTGATAAATCGCCCGCAACAAAAAGCCCTGGGATAGAACTCTCTTTAAAGTCACTGACTTTGATAACATCGCCCATAGGCGTTTCCTGCATTTCCAGATTTAAATGTTGAATTAATGGTGAGGGAATTCCAATTTTGGGCCCGACAAAGAGTCCACCTAACGCCATACATTCACCGTCTTGCAGGATTACGTGGGTCATTATGTCTTTATCACCTCTTACTTCTACGACAGGGGAACGCTTAATCACAACCTCTCGTTCTTGTAGATGGGCGCTGCTTTCAGCATCGGGTTCAAACTGCCCCTGGGTGAAAAGTACCGCCTTGCCCCAGTCTGGAATCATGGCGGCCAGGTGCAAAGCCATCTCACTCGTTGCAAGTACACCAAGCACATTATTGCGAAGCTCATAGCCGTGACAATAAGGACAGTGGACAACGTTCTTACCCCAAAACGCGGCCAGGCCTTCTATCTCCGGAAGTTTATCGTGAATGCCAGAGGCTAAAATAATTCTCTTTGCCTGTGCTGTTTGCTGTTGTTGCGTAGCTACGATAAAACCATCGGCAGTCTGTTCAAGCGATTCAACGACATCATTCCACAGGTGAAAGGTGGGATAGGCGAACAGTTGTGATAAACCGATTTCACGTATCTCTGCCGGGCTTTTTCCATCCAGGCCAAACACTCCATGGGATGCGTGAGCAAAACGGTTTCGTGGATGGTTGGCATCAATTATAAGCACCTGACGTTGAGCTCGGACTAATTGCATTGCAGCGGCCATGCCGGCAAAACTACCACCGATTATGATTACATCGTAAGTCATTGGAAATCACACCATTATTTAAAATTCATGTAATGTTAAAAGTTACATAATCAAAGATGCCATACTTCATGTAACATTACAAGTATCATGATAGAATTAACGGTTTATCGTGGATGAAATATGAGAAAAGACAGCCGCCTCTCACGTGTGTTACACGTGTTAATTCATTTAAACATGTTTGAACATCCCGTCACGTCGGAAGCTATTGCCAAAATGCTAAGAACCAATCCGGTGGTAGTAAGGCGGACGATGGCAACGTTAAGAGAGCAAGGCTTTGTTGAGTCTGTAAAAGGGCACAATGGTGGATGGTCTCTAAAGAAGCCGCTTGCCGACATCACTTTATTGGATATTCACCGTTCGCTGGGCGAAAGCAGTGTATTTACTATTGGTTTAACCGATGAACATACACAATGCCCAATTGAGCAAGCGGTGAACCAGTCCTTGCAAGATGTGATGAACGAAGCGGAAACCCTGATGCTAAAACGGTTTGGCCAGGTAAATTTAGCCGCGCTTGCAAAAGGGTTTGATGTTGGAAAAAAATAGAGAAAATGTACTGTTAAGCAAAGGGTGACATCTGTTTGAATTTGCTCAGGTTAATTCTTTATGTTGCAGTATTTTTCGGTTTTTAATGCTGTCCCACGTAAACAAAAACAGCGCTGCCCAGATAAAAATAAAAGTAACAAGTCGTTCCATACTGAACGGTTCTTTATAAACAAATACCGCCAGTAAAAACATAATGCTCGGCGCGATATACTGAAAAAAACCCAGTAAAGACAGCGGTAGTCGTTTGGCTGCTCCGGAAAAAAACAGCAGAGGCGCTGTGGTAATTGGCCCCGCCAGTATCAGAAGGATCAAGTCACTCGATGGGCGATCAAAACTTTCAATATTCCTGTCGATAAAGCCAAAAATATACAATGCGGCTAGCGGCATGAGAAAGCTGGTTTCTAAAAACAAGGACGTTAAACTGTCGGTTGGCGTTTGTTTGTGGAGTAAGCCATAGAGCGCAAAGCTCACGGCGAGTACCAGCGAAATCCATGGTAAATAGCCCAGGCTGATCACTTGAATATTCACACCGACAAATGCCAGCACAACCGCAATCCATTTAACTTTGCTATGCCTTTCTTGCAAAATGACATACCCCAGAAAAAGACTGACCAACGGGTTGATGTAATATCCCAAAGACGCTTCCAGCATTCTGTTATTCGCAATGGCATAAACGAAAATAAGCCAGTTGGTTGCGATCAACAAAGTGGTAAGTGCAAGGGTGAACAGGTGTCTGGGTTGACGTATGACGGTGCGGACACGCTGCCATTTTTGTAGCACGGTGATCATCACCAGGATCAGTATGACCGACCAGAACACACGATTTGCCACAATCTCTACCGGTCCGATGTGTACTAACGCTTTGAAATACACCGGCGCAATTCCCCATAAGCCGTAGGCAAGCAGGGCATAAATATAACCTTGATTCATGATCGGTCTCGATTAGGCACAACGAATGAAAGTGTGATGTCTGAGAAGTGTTGTCGGAGCAGAAGGTGGACGCTGTCTATCCACAGCAGCTATCCACAGACCTCAGCTCGCCTGTTCAACACAGAGTAGTGCAGGTAGGCACTCGACTAAAGACTATAGCACTAATTTAATACAAGTTATTGATTTTACAAGAAAATCACTAATAAAACGCCGGCTGAAACAGTGCCTTAGAAGCTTCTCGTTCTTCATCTGGTAAAACTTCACAAGCCTCAAGGCAATGGCCAATATACAGGTTGCTGTGGCTCTGCTGCTTTCTATGATAATAGTGATTGATTAACTGCCTACCTACTAGTAGAATGTTTTTTAAAAGTATTCTCCACTAACCTTTGATTGCCATCAGATTACATCACATGAGCGACAACTTTTCTCCAAAAGCTTTGGAAATCATGGAACACACTCGTTCCTTGTTAGAATTGGGCGGTTACAACAGCTTTAGTTATGCCGATATTTCTGAGCGTGTACACATTAGAAAAGCCAGTATTCACCACCACTTTCCTAACAAAGCTGAATTGGTGCGGGTTGTGGTTGAGCAGTATAGAGAAGAGGCTCGCGCAGGCTTGGAGGCGCTAAATCGTAACTTGGATGACCCGGTTCTGGCGATTGAGGCGTACGTGGATTATTGGACACAGTGTATTGTCGAAGGTACTTCACCTATGTGCATCTGTGCATTATTGGCGATGGAGCTACCATCAATTCCGGTTGAAATAGCTGACCAGGTGCGTGCACATTTTAAAGATTTGACGGACTGGCTAACGGGTGTTTTCGAAAAAGGTGCGGCACAACAGCGTTTAACATTGAGTAGTGATCCGGCTACAGAAGCCAGCGCTTTCCTGGCAACCGTGCATGGCGCGATGTTATCCGCACGCGGTACCGCAAATCCCGAGATGTTTCATCAGATCGTCAAGCACCATATCAGACGGTTGATGACATAAATGTATGCGTAAGGTCTTTCGGTTTCTTGGTGTATACCTTGGCCGTTAAGGTCTGGCTACGTAAACGCTATGCGGTATGACCGCATTTTTTTAAACTTAACTAACCTACCTTTTAGTAGGTAGATAACCACTGAATACTACGTATCGCTTATTCACTTTTTAGAGAGATAAATCATTATGGCCCACACATTATCTATTGCCGGTGCTGTTCATACAGCAATAAGTCTTGTCCCCATCGCGGTGGGGATTTATTGTTTCTGCCGTTACACCGTCATTAACCCTAACACGCGAATAGGCTGGATTTACCTCGCCAGCCTGGTCTTATCCGTGTTGACCTCGTTCAGCGTGTCGAGTACTGGCAGTTTGAACCCCGCGCATGTGTTTGGCGTTATAGTGCTGGGCGTTGCGTTTGCTGGCGTATTTGTACTGAGGTTTTCTTTTCTTGGAAAAGCACGACCCTATCTTTCTGCGTTTGCGCTTACGTTTAGCTTTTTCCTGTCACTGGTGCCTGGCACAAATGAAACGCTGACGCGTTTGCCAGTGTCACATCCCGTTGCCGAGGCGCCAATGGCGCCAGTCATACTATCCACGCTAATGGTGCTATTTGCTCTGTTTGTTGCAGGTTATATTGCCCAGTGCTGGTTTATTTATGGCAATGCGAAAAAACGCGTGAGTATCTAGAAAGGTTTAAACACCACGAGCGATACAATGATGGGAATGAATACCAGCATCACCAATAGTTCCGGTTGAATACGGCGGACAGAGGGAGGGTTCATATTGGATTCTCCCTGTGTCGCTTCAAGATCCGCTGACGACAGTTTACCCGACAAACTGCCATGAACGCCTGACAGCATAAACACGAAAAAAACTTTTAACCAAAGCCAGGGACTGTTTATCCAGCCGGTGTAGTACGCCAGCGTTAAACCAAAAACCCAGCTAAAAACCATTGCCACGCTTGTGACATAGCGATCCCAGACGCGCAGTGAATCAAGCTGCTTGGCTTGAATCATCAACGCGATGGCGACACCAAATGTTCCACCAAGCCAAATGAACAATGAGCTCAGGTGAAGAGTTTTTAAGAGCTCGTAAATCATTGCTGTATTTTATCCTGTGCAGACACGTGAGTTCGAAGCCAACGTTCGTTGAAAAGCCCTCCAAAAGGAATAACACTCCCTATCAATAATCTAAGACACAGGCGCCAAGGTAACAAGCCTGATGAATAAGCGCGAATAAGAATCCAGAGAAAATAGAGAAACACAATGCCATGAATTGAGCCGGCGATTTTTGTGGCAGTCGGCAGGCCTGCCAGATGTTTCAGAGGAACAGCAATAAACACCAGTATTAGCAGTGTGATTGATTCAGCGATTAATACGTAGCGAATCATCGGATTCGCGAGTAAGGCCGTAGCGTGTTGCTTGGCGGCCGGCGTGATAGGTGCAGATATGTGTGAAGCGTTATCCATTCGAATTACTCTCCGTTGCTAAGCCGTTTACCAAGCAGAGATCTTTCCGACTCCTTCGCTAGCTCCATCTCCAGCGCCGTGTGACATCTCGGTTCATCCGTTTTATCGGCGTTACAATAATAAATACCCCAGGGCTGGCTCAGCCAGATTCCGCCTCGGGTATCTCCGACGATTGCCGGGCGAGAGACATAACTACAGCCTGAACTAAAGATTATTACCACACAACCAATACCGCACAATATCACCCGCTTAAGCATAAAAACCCCGCACTAATCGTGAAAGAAAGGTGCATATTTTAAATGAACAGGGCTATGATAGAGAGTGGCAGAAAAGACATAGTTCGAACATATACTGCCAACATACTTTTAATTCATATAGCCAAGGTAAGCAATGATTTCAGTCGGTGTTCTTGCAATGCACGGGTTCGTGCCCTTTGATTTATCCATTCCCTGTGAAGCGTTTAAATACGTGCGCTTAGCCGAGGGTAAACAAGCTTACCAAGTGCATATCTGCGGTGAACAGAAAGAGGTAAGTTCCTCCGCATTTAAACTTGTTGCACCCTATGGATTACGAAAACTCTCGAGCTGCAACACGGTTATTATTCCGGGCATTGAAGACATTCACCAATCAATTTCGCCGGCTGTTATAGCAAGCATTCAGCGCGCCTGGAAAAACGGAGCGAGAATTGTGTCCATTTGTTCAGGGGCTTTTGTTCTGGCGCAGACGGGATTGTTGGCGGGACGGCGAGCGACGACTCACTGGTTGGCCAGTGAGTCTTTAGCACAGCGCTTCCCGGATATTCAGGTGGACCCGGACGTACTGTACGTCGACGATAAAAGAATAATGACGTCGGCCGGCGCAACGGCCGGCATTGATATGTGTTTACACATCATTCGTAAAGATTATGGTGCGAGTGTAGCAGCGGACGCGGCAAAATTATCCGTGACTGCGCTGGAACGCTCCGGTGGACAGAAACAGTTTATTCAACATGAACTGCCTCACTCTTCCGCCAATCTTGCGCCGTTGATCGAATGGATGCATCAGAATCTTCACCAGACACTTTCGGTTGAATTACTGGCAAATAAAGCCAATATGAGTATGCGAACTTTCGCCAGAAAATTTAGCCATCAAACTGGCACTACGCCTTCGGTTTGGTTAAGCGAGTTGAGAATCAGGAAAGCGCAAATGTTGCTGGAGCAGGGCGATACTTCCGTTGAACGAATTGCAGAGCTTGTGGGTTTTAAAAATGCTACGACCTTTCGTAGAAATTTTCTGGCGCACGCAGGGGTAAGCCCCTCACAATACCGTCACAATTTCAGAAGTGATATGCGGGAATAACGCTTACGGCGCAGCGTGAGAGGCCATTTCATTTTCAATCCAGTTCTCAACATCGGCCATCACTTCTTTGCTACTGCGATTTTCTGCTGAAATTGATGGGCCAATACTGACGATGACGGTTCCTGGATATTTAACAAAACGTTTTGGTGGCCAACAAGCACCGGCGTTCACCGCGACAGGTACGATGGGAACATTTGCATTCGATGCGATATCCGCGCCGCTACGGGCGTAAGTGCCTTTTTCTCCCACCGGCATACGTGTTCCTTCGGGAAATAAAATAATGTTAAAGCCTTCCTGCAAGCGTTCACTGCCAATCGTTTTCACTTGTTTTAAGGCCAGACGCGGATTACTGCGGTCAATCGGGACCGGTTTGAGCACGCGTAGCCCCCAACCAAAAAACGGGATATTCAAAAGTTCTTTTTTTAAAATCGTGGTAGCTGGCCAGAATAGCGTTTGCAAAAACAGGGTTTCCCATGCGCTTTGATGTTTAGAGAGCACTACAAAGCCAGCATCAGAAGGGATGTTTTCTCGTCCCTTAACAACGTATTTAACTCCGCAGGTAACTTTTAACCACCAAATAATAATGGTGGTCCAGGAGGTAATAAAACGATGCGCGACAAGGTTGGGCAGTAACCAGATAAATAAAGTGGTTGAGCCATATAACAATGTCAACGTGGCATAACCACTAAAAAAAATAAGAGATCGCACAAATGCCAAAATGGTGAACCTGCTGAAGTAGAGAATGTTTAGTGTTGTTTATGCTGCTGTAAAAAACTGTCGACGAAAGATTGCAGATCATCATAGACAGGAAGATCGGCCCAAAGTGCGTCCTTGTGAATACCGGCATAGGTTTTTTTTCCTTTACCGGTACGTACCAGGATGGGATCGCATCCTTTAGTTTTAGCCGCTTGTAAATCTCGCAAAGAATCCCCGACAAAGGGCACGCCTTCGAGTGCAATGCTAAACTGCTCCTCTATCTCGTCGAGTAAACCAATATTGGGTTTGCGGCAGGTACAGTTATCATCGGGACCGTGAGGACAATAGAACACGCCTTCAATAATCCCGCCACGCTCTTCCACTTGCTGATGCATGAGCTTGTGAATGGCTTCGAGCGTAACCTCGCTGAATAAACCGCGCGCAATACCGCTTTGGTTTGTTGCCACCGCAATATGAAACCCGGCATCGCATAGTTTGACGATGGCTTCAATACTGCCGGGAATCGGTTTCCATTCCGCCTGGCTTTTAATGTAATCATCGGAATCGACGTTAATGACACCGTCGCGATCCAAAATAACCCAGGGTGTCACTAACTTACGCCTTTACTACAAGGCAGGAAATGTCGGCCACTTCCAAAAAGATACCACGTAACTGGCTGAGTAGAGCCAGGCGATTATCGCGCAGCGCAGTATCTTCAGCCATGACCATAACATCATCGAAGAAGGTATCTACCGGAGCGCGAAGCTTGGCAAGTTCAGTTAGTGCATCGGTATAAGCATTTTTTTCCAGTAGCGGCGTGACATCGTTGAATGCTTGTTGCAGGGCCGACGCCAGTTCTTTCTCGGCAGACTCCTGTAACAAACCGTTGTCAACGCGGCCGGGAATATCCCCTTCGTGCTTGGCTAGAATATTTGATACCCGCTTGTTGGCCGCTGCCAGCGCCTGTGCTTCAGCCAATTGAGTAAATGCCTGCACGGCATATACCCGGTGATTGATATCTAATGGGCAGGTCAATTGTTTTGCACTGACGGACTGGAAAATCTCTGCAGCAATGTTGGCATCTTCGTACCAGGATTTAAATCGATCCAACATATACGACAGTACATCTTGAACAACACTGGAGCGATTGGGTAAATCGGCAAAATTACCGGCCGCAAGTTCAATCAGTTCCGCTAAATCCAGGGCATAGGATTTTTCAACCAGCAAACGCAAAGCGCCGAGTGAGGCACGGCGTAAACCAAATGGATCTTTCGATCCTGTGGGCTTTTGCCCGATACCAAAAATGCCGGTGATGGTATCAAGTCGATCGGCCAGTGCAATAATGCTACCCGTGCTGGTTGATGGTAGTTCATCCCCGGCAAAGCGTGGCAGGTATTGTTCATTCATTGCCAGTGCGACTTCTTCTGGCTCACCGTCGTTCAACGCGTAATGGTAACCGGCGATGCCTTGCATATCAGCGAATTCGTACACCATGGTGGTGACCAGATCTGACTTACACAATTCCGCTGCGCGAGCTACCAGTGTCTGGTCTGCATTGAGCTTTTCCGCTATCGCCAGGGCAAGTTTTTGAATGCGCTCAGTCTTGTCGAAAATAGTGCCCAGCTTAGCCTGGAACACAACGCTTTTAAGCTTTTCTCTCTGTGTCTCTAAACTGGTTTTTTTATCGGTGTCGAAGAAAAACGCTGCATCCGCGAGGCGTGGACGAATAACACGTTCGTTTCCGTCAATAACCTGAGCGGGGTCCTGGCTTTCAATATTGGACAGCGTGATAAAGTAGGGCATTAATTTCCCGTCTTTATCTACAATGTGAAAATATTTTTGATGCTCTTTCATTGATGAGATCAATGCTTCAGCAGGAACCTCCAAAAACGATGCTTCAAACTTGCCAGACAGTGCAACAGGCCACTCAACCAGACCCGTTACTTCATCCAGTAAATCCTGGTCAATCACGGCCTCGCCACCAATTTTCTTAGCGGCGTCTTCTACTTGCGCTTTAATTAGTTGCTGGCGCTTATCAAAGTCGACCAGCACCTTGCCTTCGTTTTCCAATACCTTGGCATAATCCAAGGGGGAAGTCAGCACAATTTCCCGGTTGCAATGAAAGCGGTGTCCACGTGTTGTGTTGCCAGCTTTTACACCGTAAATCTGCGTATCCAGAACTTTCGTATCGAGTAGCGCTAATAACCATTGTACCGGACGCACAAACTCTTCCCGACTTGCGCCCCAGCGCATGCGTTTTTTGATAGGCAGGTTATTCAGTGCTTCGAGCACGATTGCAGGTAACAATGTTTCGGTTGCTTCACCGCCGGTTTGTTTTACGGCGAGCAATTTGTCTTGCTTCCCATCGTTCGCGGATTGCAATTGATCAACGGCAATATCATTCTTACTGGCAAATGCTTCTGCCGCTTTTGTGGGTTTACCTTCAGCATCAAATGCAATTTTCGCCGGAGGTCCCCATACACTGATTTCTTCTTTGGGCGTTTCGCTGGCGAGCCCTTCTACTAGAATGGTCAGTCGTCGTGGTGTTGCAAACGCCTGGATGTTTTCAAAAGCCAGCTTTTTATTTGCGAAACCTTGTTCAACGCCATTTAAAAAAGCGCGAGACAGTTCCTTTAAAGACGTAGGGGGTAACTCTTCGGTACCCAGCTCAACAAGAAAATGGTGAGACATTATTTTTCCTCCTCTTGTTGCACACGTTTTTTCACATCATCTTTTAATTCCTGCGGTGCAAGAGGAAAATCCAGCGCTAAACGCGCATTAAAATAGGCCTGTGCAACTTCTCTGGCCAAGGTGCGAACACGCAAAATAAAACGTTGTCTTTCTGTAACGGAAATCGCCTGGCGCGCATCCAGCAGGTTAAAGGCGTGAGATGCCTTCATCACCATTTCATAGGCTGGCAATGGCAGATTGGCTGCAATTAATTTATTGGCTTCCGCTTCACAGGTGTCGAATGTATTAAAGAGAAATTCGACGTTGGCATGGCTGAAGTTAAAGTGTGACATCTCCACTTCATTTTGGTGGAAGACATCGCCATAGGTGACTTCATTGCCCTGTGGATCAAGTGTCCAGACCAGATCAAAAATAGAGTTTTTGTTTTGCAGGTACATGGCAATACGTTCTAAGCCGTAAGTAATTTCCCCTGTTACCGGGAAACACTCCAAACCGCCAACCTGTTGAAAATAGGTAAACTGCGTGACTTCCATCCCGTTGAGCCATACTTCCCAACCGAGGCCCCAGGCGCCAAGGGTGGGGGATTCCCAGTTGTCTTCCACAAAACGAATATCGTGAATACCGGTGTCGATACCCAAATGCTGTAAAGACCCTAAGTAAAGCTCCTGGATATTAATGGGCGATGGCTTGAGTACGACCTGGAACTGATAGTAATGCTGCAAGCGATTCGGGTTTTCTCCGTAACGACCATCCGTGGGACGGCGGCAGGGTTGAACATAAGCGCTGTTCCAGGTTTCAGGGCCAATCGCCCGCAAAAACGTAGCCGGATGAAAAGTCCCTGCGCCAACCTCCATATCGAGGGGTTGCAGAATAACGCAGCCTTGTTCTGCCCAATACTGTTGCAGGGCTAAAATCAAACCTTGAAAGGTTGATACATCTACTTTAGACACGGTAAATACTCTATTTTTTCCAGAATGCCATCTAACGGCGGAATTTAAGGGGGGCAATTATAGCGATCAAGGGTCTATTCGACCATCGTTGTGGGGGAATAGCTGCTAATAATTCTCAGAAATACAAGTTTGGTATCGTCGCTCAAAATTTCATGACGACGTGTTGGTGAAATAACATGAAACTTTTGCCTGTTAATGGCTAAGTATTGAGCAATATTCAATGAAGCTGGCGATATTAAGTGTGCTCCCGCAAGAAGCGAACTAAAAGATGCCAACTAAGAGATGCAAACTAAGAGAAGCTCACAAGGGTAGTGACGCACCATCTCATTAGGCAATTTAAATACAGGACGGGACCGAAGAATATAACAATAAATACAACAATTCCTTGGCCCAGAAAAATCCCTGTACTGCCACAATGAACGTGGATGAAAGAATAAACAGCATTATATAAGCGCGGGCACGTGCCTGACTGCCATATATGTATTTGGTTTTTGAGAGTACTTTTTCGCCAGGCAGAGGGTGCTGTGAGAGCTTAATGGATTTCATCAAGTTCGGTCCCATTACCGCAAACAGTACAATACCCGCGAGCACTGGCATGCCGACAAATATCCCATACACCGTGAGGTTTAAGCCGAATACGCTATTGATACCACTGCAATTAGCCGAGGTGATTAAGCGGTGAAACCAGGGAGCAAACCAACATCCAAAAACCAGAACAACAGGTAAAGCAAACGCACAGACCTTTATCAGGTACTGCTTTTTTTCATTGCTGGTGTATTCAGGGGCGTATTCACTCATACGAAAACCCGTGCTGGTGGTGGGGAAAACACGATGCCTCGAGAGCCATTCACAACATGTGTTTTGCTTGAATTGTTTTAAGCTTAGCAGATCTCTATTTATTGCGACTTTCAAAGCCCGTAATCAAAAGCAGGAAATAAAACAGGAAGGAGGTTTTGGTGGTTATTTGTTCAGTTTGAAGAAACGTTTGCCGCTGCCTGACACATTGCGTTCTAAAAAAGGCTTGTGGCCTTAGGCCGACGGGGCTTGGTGTCGGCTTCAGGCATTTCTTTGACGGGCTGAGAGCCGTCAGGTATGGTCAGTTCTTAACCAGTAAAGCTTAACTCTCGGAAAAACTCACGTTGTGATATACCTCTTGCACATCATCGCAGTCATTAAGCATATCGACTAACTTGTCGAATACCTCTGTTTCCTCTGCGGTGATTTCGGTGTGCGTTTGCGGAATGAAGGTGATTTCCTCTAATTCAAAATGAATATCGCTAAAGGCTTCACTCAGGGCCGTCTTGGTTTTGAAGAACTCTTGCTGTGGTGCGATGACTGTAATGATGCCATCTTCATTTTCCAGATCGGCGACATCGACATCGTGTTCCATTAACGCTTCAAACACTTCATCTTCATCATCGTGCTTAAAGGCGAATATTGCACGGTGGTCAAACATGTGCGCTACAGAGCCTTGTGCGCCGATCTTGGCTTTAGCTTTGTTGAAACAGGTGCGAACGTCGCCGAACGTGCGGTTATTGTTGTCTGTCAGACAGTCAACAATAATCATACAGTTACCCGGTCCGAAACCCTCGTAGCGCACAGTGACGTAGTCTTCTCCGACACCACTGTTGGCTTTGTCTATGGCTTTATCAATAATATTGCCGGGAACCTGGTCTTTTTTAGCTTTTTCAATCAGTCGACGTAAACTCAGGTTGGCATTGGGGTCTGTACCGCCATTTTTGGCGCAGACGTATATTTCTTTTCCGTATTTAGAATATAGTTTGGTTTTCGCGGCGCCCGTTTTTGCCATTTTGGCCTTACGGTTCTCAAAGGTTCTGCCCATGTCGTTACTCTTTACATTGTTTTAAATTGTCTTAAATTCTGTGGCTTGCGTCAGGCGCAATTATGCCCGGACTTGAGCGTTGCGTTAAGTCCATTTCATGAATTTGATAATCTGTTTGAAGCATTGCGCCTACAGGACCAAACTCCACCATTATGCCGCCGAGAGCGATGTCAGTGAACTGTGTTTAATTGTGACAGGTGAATATGAAAATTGCCGTTTTCAGCAGTAAATCGTACGACAAAAAATTTCTCAATCAGTTTAACCATGATCCGGATCTGGAACTGGTCTTCATTGAGGGCAAGCTCGACAGTCATACCGCAGGTTTGTGTCGGGACTATGAAGCGATATCTGTTTTTGTGAATGATGTCTTAAGCGGGGATGTGATTGAACAACTGCATGAGATGCAAGTGGGGCATATTGCATTGCGCTGCGCGGGCTTCAATAACCTGGATATTGACGCGGCGAAACAAAAAGGGATTAGTGTCTCACGCGTGCCGGATTATTCGCCTGTGGCTGTTGCAGAACACACCGTGGCCTTGATGCAGACCTTGAATCGCAAATTACACAAGGCTTATAACCGCGTAAAGGAGGCAAATTTTTCACTGGAGGGGTTACTGGGGTTTAACTTACAACAAAAAACGGTGGGCCTGATTGGCACTGGCCGCATTGGCATCGCAACGGCAAAAATACTCCACGGCTACGGTTGTGAGTTACTGTGTTATGACAAGTTTCACTCTGCTGAAGTGGAAGCGCTGGGTGCGCGTTATGTGTCTTTAGAGTCCTTATTTTCACAGGCCGAGATAATTAGTTTGCACTGCCCATTGAATGAAGAGACGCGGCATTTGATTAACGCCGATACAATTGCTCAAATGCGCGAGGGTGTGATGATTATTAATACTTCGCGCGGTGGACTTATTGATACTCAGGCGGTTGTTGCAGGATTGAAAAGCAAAAAAATCGCTCACCTGGGACTCGACGTTTATGAAATGGAATCTGAATTATTCTTCGAAGATAAGTCGCTGGAAATCATACAAGATGATCTGTTTCAGCGACTGTCCACTTTTCCCAACGTATTGATCACTGCGCATCAGGGGTTTTTCACTCAGGAGGCGATGGCCAATATTGCGCAAACGACTCTGGCAAATTTAGCCTTATTTCGCCAGGGCCAGAGTAACCCCAATACTTTTTTGGTACAGATCTAGTCAGGTGCTTTATAGTCAAGTGCTTTATAGTCAGGTCTTTATCGCGGGTAGATCAAATTAAATCCACGCCGCATTCAAGATGCTCGAACCAGTGTAAAAATTCCCGGATGTGGTGTTGACCTTTAATCGGCTTGCCGTGCTGCGGCACAATCATGTCAACGTCGAGTTGCCGCACGCGATGTACCCAGGCTCGACAGGCACGATTGGACGCCATATAGCGACGATGAAAACCTTCCATTAATGGAATATGGGCTTTCATATCTTCAACAAACTGATGGTCTTCTCCTGGCGTCATGGCCGCACCAACGTCCCCGGAAAATAAAATTTTACTGCGTGGATCATAACAGTGAAAATTTCCTACGGAGTGGAGAAAGTGCGCGGGGACGGCGACGATATGGCTATTTCCTAGAGGGATTTTTGCGCCCTCGTCGGGCAGCTCAATCATGCGATTAAACAGCGAGCTGTTCATTTTACTGGAAACAAAACCCGAAACGAGGTGTGGTAGAAATCGCGCCCACAGTCTGGAGCTGATGACTTTGCAGTGACTGTGCATTAACCATCGAGGCAGTGAAGCGATGATGTCGGGGTCCTGGTGCGAAGCAAAAACGTATTTTAAATTTTCCTCTATATCGATGTGCCGGGATAAAGCAATATTTAAAGGGGTGTAGGTGAGATCCCCACCCGGATCAAACAGTGCGGCTTCTCCCTCCGATACAATCACCAATTGGTTGCTGGCAATACCTTCGCCCTCTACCAGGTCTGTAAAAAAAATACAGACATGCCCGTCTTTGTTGTACAACACTACTTCGTGGTGCTCCACTCATACCTCCAGGTTTTATTTTGCGATTGAGCGTACTGTAGTGATTTTTAAAAAAAGTGGGAGCGTTTGGCGCGAGAAAATTATTTAATGCACCTGTGCTTGAGGAAAATCAAATTTTTGCATGCTAGGCAAAAAAACACTGGACGATTTGCGACGCATTACTCAGCTTCAAGATGTTTAGGAATTTCGTAACAAAAACCCGCTACCCTAGGGCATTCCTATAAATTCTAACAACCTCCGCTCGCTTATGAAAAACTTGTTCCCGTGTGCAAACAGACAAATTGTCTGTGTCCTGCTGTCCTTAATTTTATGTGGTTTACAAAACGCGGCTTCCGCCTCTGGCGGAGCCATGCATTTGTATGTGTCTCAACTCGCGCTCGATCACTTTGTGCAAACGCCCGAACTTAAACAGATTTTGCAACAAGAACGCGGCATTTTACTCAGCTCGTCCTGGTACCCGGACGGTGGCTATCAGGTGGATAACCTGGCGCCATCGGATGGAAAATATGGTGAGCTGTCACATTGGGGAGGTTTTACGCAAGCGTATCTCGACCACATTTTATTGCGTAAATCTCCACAGGATGGTGACTATGCAAAACAGGTGGCGACTTTGTTAGGGGTGGCTTCGCATCAACTGGAAGACCAACTGGTTGATAATACATTTTTGCGTCTACTGGAAGAGGCCGATGGCCACTGGCAGGACGAAGGTGATACCGGTTTTGATGTTTTACTGCTGGCAGATAAAAATCCCAACTACACCACCAACTGGTCCTGGCCGCGTGGAGATCTGGTCGATACTTACGATGATATGGGATTAAATACATTCTTCCTCAACTCACGAATATCCACAGCTTCAACCTTGTTGGCGGCGGCGCTTATTGGTGAGCGAGCCCTGCTAGTCAACCTGGGCAAATATCGCGAATCACTGGCGTGGGGGCAACACGAATATCTGGCAGGTGCCCACGGTGCATGGCAACGTGCCTATCATATTGCCCAATACTGGGAAGCACTTTGGTTGCGTTTACAAAACAAGCCTGCGCCATTTATTGCGACTACAATTCCCGATCAAAATGGCTGGAGTTTGTCAGGGGAAAGCCGCAGTGTGGCGAGCCGACTGTACGTGGTGTTTGGTCGCGAACTGACGCCGAACAGTATTAATCAGGAAAGTTTACGAGTGTACAACGCAGCCGGACAACGTATCGCCGGGCGAGTTGAACGTTACGGTGGTCCTCAACAAAACCCCAACTTACTCTGGTTTCAACCGCATCAGGATCTGAATGCAAACAATACCTATCGTTTCGTTGTGGATAAAAACCTGCGTGATGGTTACGGAGTGAAACTGGCAGAAGACACTAACGGTGCTGATGTGGAGCGTCTGTTCACGGTGCCTGTGGTGGACCAACGACAAGCGCTGCCTCTGGAGCGAGCGATGGCGATTGCAGCTTTGGGGTATGTTGCAGAAACGGTGAGAATTCGCGGACGCGACTGTCAAATTAACCCAGCGAAAATTGACTGGTTTGACGCTGCCCAGCGAATCCGTTTTGAAGGCAGCTTTACCTGTGACGTACAAGTTCAGTATGAAGGCGAGGCAACAGCAGCTGGTTTAAATGCGCAGCACTGCTCTGATAACGGTGGACAAAATGGTGAGTTGTGCCGTTTGCTCATCGAAGAGATTGCTCAGCGAAGTTTTGCAACAGATTTGCGTCGCGGGTTGATTGATGGTGTTACCTATCAACTACGACCACGTCATGCTGTGCAGCAATGTGCGGATGTTGAAGGGTATTCACTGAACGCGGGCACTAATCTATCGCAGTATGATTGCCATGGTAAGCGCAACCAGCTTTTTCGCGCACAGCAGCTGGATGACGGCAGTTTTGCCTTAGTCAATGTGGCCAGTGGGATGTGCATCGACAAAGCCAGCGCCAATCATCTGGGCGCTAATCTGACTCAGCAGCCATGCCATCTCACACAAAACCAACGCTGGCAGGCCGAGGCGTACGAAGGGCCGTTTTACATTCTTCGCAACCCGGAAACTGATACAGTAATTGAAATTGCAGGTCATCAAAACCCGGCGAACGGCGCTAACATCCAAACCTGGAGCTTTGATGGCAGTGAGGATATGCAATGGCTGCTGGTACCGGCCAACGGCACATTGAACTTTGAGTCCCGCAACTTTCCCGGGCACTTTTTTAGCTCGCGTGATGATGCCAGTGTGCGCCTCGACGGTGTGGAAGGGCGACCGACGAAAGAAGCGGCTTACTCTATTGTACCGGGGCTCGCCGATGAAAATTGTGTGTCATTCCAATCTGCACGTGACCCCAACAGATATTTAAGACACTCCGGCTACTGGATCTGGGAACATCAGAATAACCCGTCCAACGGCTTCAAGCAGGACGCAACGTTTTGTGTGAAAGCTTCCCTTGCTGGGGACGCTCAGTACCGATCGTTTGAGTCTTTTAACTTCCCCGGGCATTTTATTCGTCACAGCGGCGGTCGTTTGCGTATAGACGCACAACGCGATACTGAAACCTTCATCAATGACGCCAGCTGGGCATATCGTTTACCTTAAGCACATCTACGCCGGGGATACTGGGTGTTGTATCCCTGGCGATTTCACCTCATAAAACTGCCTCGCTGGTTACACCTATCGCAAAAATAGTGATATTTTTCCAAGGATTCTGCCACTGACACCGTCTTATACAAAAACCTGACGGAAACACGATATATACCGGGTATGGAACAGGAACAATCGCTGATAAAAGCGGCACAAGCGGGTGACCAAAACGCGTTTGGCCAATTGCTGAATGCTCGTTATGACACGATTTACCGTTTCGCTTTGAAATGGTGCGGCAGCGTGTCCGATGCAGAAGATATCACGCAACAGGCCTGTATCAAGCTGGGGAAGGGTATAGGACAGTATCGTGGTGATGCCGCGTTTACGACCTGGCTTTATCGTTTAGTCATTAATTGTGCAAAAGACTGGCAGCGTACTCAAGCGAGGCACAGCAGTGATGATCGCGAGAGTTTGGCTGTCACAGCATACGAGTCAGCAGCACTAGAGGTGGGTGGAGTGACTGGTGAAGAAACCAGTGGTCACGCGGCCGAAGCGGCACTTTACCTCCAGCAGGTCTTGCAGCAAGTCAGCAAACTGGGCGAAGGGTTCAAAGAAACGCTGGTATTGGTCTTTGGCGAGGGGATGAATCATGCCGAAGCGGCTGAAGTTCTGGGAATCAAAGAGAGTACGGTATCCTGGAGAATCCATCAGGTACGTAAACATTTGAACCTTCTGAATGCAGAAGGGGGCAACTATGAGTGATAAACAAGCGGATAAACTAGCATCACTTTTCGATGCTCAGCAAGCAGCACCGATCAATCCGGACGCTAAACAACAAGCCATAAACGCAGCAATGCAGGCCTTTGCGGCGGCTCAACCGCACCAGGCAGCAGAGGCAGATGCCGCGTCTGCAACGGGTCAAACTAACGTCAACCATGGGCCGTTGCCCTGGTGGCAAAAAATAAAGCAAAGATTTTTCCAAGGATTTGCGTCGTCATCACGTCCTACCGACAACAACAACGGTAGGAGAAACAGCATGACCCAACAACTTATCTGGCGCTATGGCGCAGGGGCAACTTTCGCGTGTGTATTAATGCTCGCAATTCTTATTGGGGTGAAACCCACAGACTTTGACGATAACAACATTGCTCTGCAACCGGTCGAGATTGCAGAGCGCGGCACCGCTTTATCACCGGAAAAAGTAGAGGCAGATGCCCTGACGGAGCAAAGAGGAAAACAACAGGCGGGCGAGAACACGCCGCCTCTAAATCCGGTAGAAATAAAAGAGCAGGCACTGGCAGAGAATTTCGGTGCTTCAGCACCTGCTACCACGGCGTTACAACTAAAAAAAGAAGCGCGCTTTGTTACTGAATCGGCTAAACGTAGTGCCAATGCCATGGGTGTACCTACCATTAGCCGCAAACCGATAGCATCTTTAGATAGTGTAGGAAATAGCGCAGGGATTACCAATACCGACATCACCGGTACGCAGGCACCAGAAGAAGGTCGCGATGATTTTACCCGTGTAGAAGAAAACTCAGTAAAGCGAGTGGTTGATGAACCGGTGTCTACATTTTCCATCGATGTGGACACCGCGTCCTACGCGTTTGTACGTCGCCAGCTAAACCACGGAGTGCTTCCGCAAAAAGATGCAGTACGCATCGAAGAAATGATTAATTACTTTGATTATCAATACCCGCTACCTGAGAGTAAGCGCCAACCCTTTTCCACCCAGGTGGTGGTCAGCGAATCCCCCTGGAAGCCAGGGAACCAGTTGGTTCACATCGGCATAAAGGGCTATGAATTGGAGCGTAAACAATTGCCCAAATCCAATCTCGTATTTTTGTTGGATGTGTCCGGTTCCATGAACAGTCGGGACAAGCTTCCGCTGGTAAAGCAGTCCATGGCGCTGTTATTGGATCAATTAAACCCACAGGATACGGTAGCTATTGCGGTATATGCCGGGGCGGCAGGAACAGTATTGGCACCAACTCCGGCTAAGGAAAAACAAAAAATTCTCGATGCTATGAACGGTTTGAATGCGGGTGGTTCCACCGCCGGTGCACAAGGCATACAGTTAGCGTATCAACTGGCGCAAACACACTTTGATAAGCAAGCTGTGAATCGCGTAATTCTGGCGACGGATGGCGACTTTAATGTAGGTATTACTAACCCCGACGAATTAAAAAGCTATGTAGAACGCAAGCGAGAAAGTGGTGTATTTCTGTCGGTACTGGGCTTTGGTCAGGGCAACTACCACGATCACTTGATGCAGCAATTGGCACAAAATGGCAATGGTATCGCGGCTTACATCGATACTTTGAGCGAAGCACAAAAAGTGTTGGTGGAAGAGGCGACGTCTTCTCTATTTCCCATAGCTAAAGATGTCAAAGTCCAAGTTGAATTTAATCCGGCCACAGTCAGTGAATACCGTTTAATTGGCTATGAAACACGTAAGCTGAATCGGGAAGATTTCAACAATGACAAAGTCGATGCGGGTGATATTGGTGCCGGGCATACCGTTACCGCGATTTATGAAATCACGCCGAGTCAGTCTGACAGTAAACTGATTGATGAAAGCCGTTACGCGGGAAATCGATCGCAAGATGATAACAAGGCTCAAAACGCTCAGCAGCATGAGGAATTTGGTTTTGTAAAACTGCGTTATAAATTGCCGCAGGAAAGTACTTCAAAATTAATAAACCAGGCGATTCCGGCCAAGACCAGCATGAGCGAACAAAGTCCGCTAATGCAACAGGAAATACAATTTGCAACCGCGGTTGCGGGTTTTGCGCAGTTGCTGAAAGGAGGAAAGTATCTTGCCGATTGGACTTACGATGATGCAATTACCCTTGCTCTGGCCAATCGCGGTGAAGATGTATTTGGTTATCGCAACGAATTCGTGCAGTTAATTCGAAAAGCGAAAATTGCTAAATAGCACCGCAGGCAGGGCACAAACTAACAATCTTTCTAATACTCTTCGGCCATGGACTCATAGGGTTTTATCACCGGACTGATACCAGGACTGTTTTGGTGATCCGGTGGTAAAGGATTGGTTGGTGGCAAGGCCTGCGCAGCTTGCTCCGCGGCCTTTTTACCCTTTTCACTCTCTCTGCGCAGACTTTCCATACCAAAATCATACTGAGTCAGAGCTTTATTGTAGTATTTGGAAAAGTGTTTGAAATTGACGTGCTGCCAGTCGCTATCACACACCAGCCCTTCGTACTTGCGCCAGTTTAACTGGGTGATGGCATGTACCGGAAGGTTGATCACCGTTCCCAGATCTTCCTTAAAATCAATGCCGTGGTAATAGTCGAACAAGGTAATAATCGCCCAGCCCACCTCTAAAAAATGGCCGCAAAGAGAAAGACTCAAATGCCCCTGTTTGATTAACTCCAATCCATTGGCCGAGCAATCGACACCACCGACAAAAATATTTTCTCCCGGTTTATAACCGAGTTGTAATGCGGCTTTAATCGCACCGGCAGCAATATTGTCGCTGCCTGTCCAGATGATGCGTGTTTCGGGATATTGTTTTAACAGGTTAAACGCTGCTTGCTCGCCTTCATGCTCCTGCCATTGGGTAAACACCATGCGGTTGAGCTTAACTTTAGGATTATTACTGGCTGCAAAACGGGCTCCTTCATTCCGCAGGGTGCCGGCCGTTGTCCGCGGTGCGCCACCTATGCCAATCATTTCAACGGTTTTATCGCCGTCTTTCGCCAGCGCAATCAACTGCTCCGCTTGTTCTTGTCCAATATAGAAATCATCGGGATACATATGACCGAGCCAGTTGGGAATAAACTGGCGCGGTTTGCCAATCACACGTTTTTCTTCTTTGGGGGAATCGGTATTGATGACGAACGACTTAATTCCAGCGTAATCCAAGTCTTTGAGTAAACGCGCAGAAGTGCCGGTGTAATATTGCATGATCAAATATTCCGGCTTGTTTTTACGTTCGATGACGTCTTCCATGGCGTGTTGTGCAACCAGTCGATGTTCCGCATGAATGCTTTCCAAATCCAAACCAAGATCGCCCGCGACGGTTTTTGCGAACTTATCTGCGCATTCCCAGAAAGGGTTGTTATAGGGGTTAATGAGGGTGATATGCAGCGGAACGGAGATGTTGGAGCGTGTGAAAGATTTTTTCCCTATGGACTCAGCTGACAGGCTTTGACTAAAGCTAAAACACAGCGCAAGCAAACTGCTGACCCGCAGCCAAGCGGAACGCTTGTTAGGCGAATATGATGAGGAGCTGGCGAACCTATTGCGAGCCATAGTGAAAAGCTTGTACAAATTTTAAATTATCATAGCAAATTTGCGCCGGTACACGCACAGTCAAATGTGCGGATTGAACGAGATGTTTTGCCACTGCCTTTATAATTACAGCACACAATCTCACGAAAACCAGTTGTTTTTTATGGCGACAGGACAGCTTATTCTAATCGTTGCAAAATTAAGCAAATAATGGCCCTTCGTCGCAAAGACGGAGTTAGACGTATCGCACCAACTTTGGCAGAATGCGCGAAAAATTTATGAGTAGACCTATGACAGGCCCCGAATCTAGTCCGCAGCAAGAAAAACCCACACCTCCAGCCAGTGCCAAACAGCAGGTAGTTCTGGGGCTGATTGCGTGTTTGGGAATGTTACCGCTGTCCCTCGCGCGATCCATTGGCGCAACCCTGGGCACCTTGGGGTGGTGGTGTAAAACCAGTGGTGCTAAAACCACGCTGCGCAATATACAAATGTGTTTTCCCGAGCTGCCCGACGAAGAGCAAAAAGCGTTAGCGAAATCGAGTTTGCAGCATACTGGCATGCTGGCCTTTGAAGTCTGTCTTTTGTTACGTCGCAGTCAGCGCTGGCTGGATAGTAAAATTCTGCATGTTGACGATACCAGTATGAAACAGGCTGTCGCACAGGGGAAAGGTGTGATTCTGCTGGCTCCTCATATCGGGAACTGGGAAGTTCTCAGTCGTTTACTGCCACAATACGGATCGATGACGGCGCTGTATCAGCCTCCGAAACAGGCATATCTGGAAGACGTTATTATTAAAGCTCGTCAGAAAACCGGTGCCGAATTGGTACCAACAACACGAAAAGGCGTGCTAAAACTCATGAATTCCGTCAAAAATGGTGGAATTACCGCGATTTTACCTGATCAGAATCCCATGCAGGGTTCCGGGCAATTCGCTCCATTTTACGGCCATCCCGCTTTTACCATGACCCTGATTCACGGCTTTGTCCGTCGTGTGCAATGCCCGGTGGTGGTGGGTGTTGTGAAACGAGTGAAGGGCGGTTTTGAAGTGCATTACTTTGACGCACCAGCAGAAATACACGCTGAAGATCAAGACACGGCCTTACAAGCCCTCAATCTGGCGGTTCAACAAAGTGTTGAATACTGCCCGGAGCAATATCAATGGGAGTACAAGCGATTCAAAGTTCGTGCGGAAGGTGACCCGGACCCCTATCGTCAGAACCCTTTTGAAAAACAAGGAAAGTAAGCGCTAACGTCGCCAGAAAACGGGCGTAAACAACACCAGCAGGGTGAAAACCTCCAGTCGCCCCAACAGCATGGCAAAACACAAGATCCATTTGGCGGTTGCATTTATGTCGCCATAATGCGCAGCAACGTCTCCCAATCCCGGCCCCAAGTTGTTGAGGCAGGCACCCACTGCGGTAAAAGACGTCGTGAAATCCAGCCCGGTTGCCAGTAACAGGATGAACATGGCCAGAAAAGATACAATATAGACAGCAAGAAACCCCCAAACGGCTTCAAGCACACGGTCGGATACGATCTTCTTGCCGATTTTAATTGGCACTACCGCGTTAGGATGGATCAACCGATAGAGTTCCCGCATACCTTGTTTCACAATGAGCAGAACACGGATCATTTTAATCCCGCCTCCGGTAGATCCGGCGCAGCCACCCATAAATGCAAACATAAAGATCAAGACAGGTAAAAAGCTGGGCCAGACGGAGAAATCCGCCACACTGAATCCCGTGGTGGTCAGAATGGATACCAATTCAAAGCTGCCCCGCAACACACTTTCCGAATACCCGTAGGTGCCAGAATAAATCAGATATGCCACGGTAGTGATCATGCCGAACACTATCATCGATCCATAAAACGCAAATTCCGGGTCGTTGAGATAATGCTTAATGCCTCGCATGTGCCAGGCAAAAAAGTGCAGAGCAAAATTAATTCCTGAGAGAATCATAAAAACCATACACACCAGCATTATTGCGGGGCTGTCGAAATAGCCAATACTGGCGTCATAAGTGGAGAAACCGCCGATAGCCACGGTGGAAAACGCATGAGTTATTGCGTCAAAGAAATCCATCCCGACAAGCCAGTAGGAGAGTGCGCAGAGCAGCGTCAAGGTCAGATAAATCAGAAACAGGGCTTTAGCTGTTTCAGTGATGCGGGGGGTTAATTTACTGTCTTTTACCGGGCCGGGAGTTTCTGCCCGGTACAACTGCATGCCACCGATACCCAGCATCGGTAGAATCGCCACTGCAATAACAATAATCCCAATGCCGCCCAGCCACTGCAACTGCTGGCGATAGTAGAGTATGGATTTGGGCAGATCTTCCAGGCCGGTCATCACTGTGGCCCCTGTAGTAGTGAGCCCGGAGAGCGATTCAAAAATCGCATCCACCACGCTCAACTGCGTGGCATCGGCAAATAACAACGGCAGCGAACCGAAGGTAGCCAGAACCGTCCAGAACAAAGACACTATGAGGAAGCCGTCGCGGGTACGCAGATCCTGCTTAATCGAATGCACTGGAAACCAGGCGGCGAGGCCGGTGATAAAGGTGATTGCAAACGCCAGAATAAAGGTTGCGTAGGTGTGGTCGTCGTAAATAAAGGAGACCAGAATAGGGGGCGTCATGGTGACACTGAACAGCATCAGCAACACGCCTATGACTTTGGAAATAATCGCGAAGTGCATTAGAAGAAGGTAAACCCTACCTGGAACAAACGTTCAATGTCCCCGGTGTAACGTTTATCGATAAGGAACACGATAACGTGGTCGCCTGATTCGATCACCAGATCATCACTGGCGATAATGACCTGATGGTGCGAGGATTTGGAGGACTCTTCCCCGTCGCGGGCTTCTTTTCGCACCACCGCGCCGATTGTGGCACCTTCGGGAAGGTCTATATCTTCAACCGCTCGCCCCACCACCTTGGAGGTTTTTTCATCGCCATGGGCAATAACTTCAATCGCTTCAGCGGCACCACGGCGAAGTGAGTGAACGTTAACTATGTCTCCTCGCCTTACGTGGGTTAGCAGTGTACCGATCGTGGCCTGCTGAGGTGAAATGGCAATATCGAGTTCGCCACCTTGCACCAAATCCACATAAGCCGGATTACTGATCAGGGTTAATACCTTGCGCGACCCCATACGCTTGGCCAGCAGGGACGACATAATGTTGGCTTCGTCTGAATTCGTCACCGCGAGGAACACGTCGGTATCTTCGATGTTTTCCTCCAGCAGTAATTCCTGATCCGATGAGCTGCCCATTAACACAATGGTATTGTTGAGGTGCTCTGAGAGAAATGCAGCACGCTGTGGGTTGAACTCAATAATTTTGACGGAGTACTGTTTTTCCAGTTGCGTGGCCAGGCGCAGGCCGATATTGCCGCCTCCGGCAATGATAATGCGTTTGTAGGGGCGGTCGAGGCGGCGCAATTCACTCATTACCGAGCGGATATCATCTTTCGCGGCGATAAAGAATACTTCGTCATCGGCTTCGATCACCGTCGATCCTGTTGGCATCAGGGGGCGATTTTTACGGTAAATTGCAGCAACCCGTGTTTCCACATTTGGCATGTGCTTGCGAATAAAACGTAACTCCTGACCGACCAATGGGCCGCCAAAGTACGCCTTTACGGCCACCAGTTGTACCAGTCCGGCAGCAAAATCCAGCACCTGCAACGCACCGGGGTGTTCGACCAGACGGTAAATGTAATCTGAGACGAGCTGCTCCGGGCTGATGATGACATCGACCGGAATCGCTTCGTTCTGAAATAAACCTTCATAGTTGGCATAGGCTTGCGAGCGAATACGGGCAATTTTGGTGGGGGTTCGAAACAGGCTGTGTGCAATCTGGCAGGCCACCATATTAATTTCATCGACCCCGGTGACGGCGATCAGCATGTCGGCGTCTTCAATGCCGGCCTGTAATAGTATGTGAGGATGCGATGCATGCCCGGCGACAACGCCAATATCGTAGCGATCCTGTAGCTCACGCAAGTTATCCACATCACTGTCGACGACCGTAATGTCATTGGCTTCGCTTGATAAGTTTGCCGCCAGAGTTCCCCCTACGCGACCTGCCCCAAGGATAATAATTTTCATTGTTGTGTTAGCCCAGTTTGAGCCCGGTTAGGCCGGCATCCCGCTTATGCCCGTTTCATTATACGAGCATAGTAAAAACCATCGTGAGTATTGAGTTGTTGTGCCTGTGTGGCAAGTTTTGGCGGTGTCTGCGTGCCAGGCAATAATTGCCGGCCGAAGCTTCGCGCAATTCCCCACTCGCTGTCGATAGGCAAGTGTAAAGCGTCAGGGTGTTGTTCGACAAACCTCGCAAGGGTTTCCTCGTTTTCCTGTGGCAAAATTGAACACGTTGCGTACAGCAGGAGGCCCCCGGGTGCGAGTGTTTGCCATAAAGAGTGCAGCAGGGTTTGCTGTAATTCACTCAGTGCCGGAATATCTTCCGCACGCCTTAACAGTTTGATGTCGGGGTGACGCCGGATAACGCCAGTGGCGGAGCAGGGTGCGTCGAGCAAAATACGATCAAATACTTGACCATCCCACCAGCTCTCCAAGTCACCAGCATCGGCAACCTTTAACGTTGCCTGCAGCTTGAGGCGCTGCAAATTTTCTTCCACCCGCTGCATCCGACTTGCTTCCAGTTCCAGTGCCGTCAATTGCAGATCCGGCTGGTGTTCGAGAATATGACAGGTCTTTCCCCCCGGCGCGCAACAGGCATCGAGTACCCGTTGTCCACTTTTGAGATCGAGCAGGTTCGCGCTTAACTGTGCCGCTTCGTCCTGGACTGAAAACTCGCCATCTGCAAATCCCGGCAGCGCGGTAATATCTTGCGATTGCGCAAGTATGACACTGGAGTCACTGTAGAGTCCGGCGCTGGCGCTGATTCCAGCGCCGGTTAGCTTGGTCAGATATTCGGCTGTAGTTGTACGCTGTCGGTTAATACGCAAGGTCAGCGGTGCTGCATTATTGGCAGCCTGGATAATCTCTCGCCAATGATCCGGCCAGGCGTCTTTAATCTGGCTGAACAACCACTGTGGGTGCTCTGTTTGCCCTTCAGTATGGCCGGTTAGTTGACGATCAAGTTTGTCTTGCTGACGTTGATAATTGCGCAATACGCCGTTGATGACTTTTCCAGCCCAGGGCTTTTTCAGCTTTTTTGCTGCATTGACGGTTTCAGAAATCGCGGCGTGGTCTGGAACACGCATGTGCTTTAACTGGTATAAACCGAGCAGCACAAGGGCTTGTACATCGCTGTCCTTCTCTTTAAATGGTTTGCTCAACAATTTCTGGCTGAGATAGCGCAAACTGAAATAGTGTCGCGTTACACCAAAACATAATTCTTTGAAAAAACCGCGCTCTTCCACGGGCAGGCTGGCGAGAATTGGATCAAAGGTGCTGCTGAGAGAGGCTCTTTGTTGAATCACGGGCGCTAGTGCGCGCGCCGCCTGGGTTCGGGTATTCACGCAGATATACCCAAAACGATTGGATCTGCTGATTGCAGTTGCTCGCCCCAGGCATTGATAAATTCAGCTGCACTAATGGCCTTTTTGCCAGGTAGCTGCAGCGATGTGAGTACTAACTCGCCAGCTCCGCATTGTACTTTCAGCTGATTTTGATCCAAGGTTAAGGTGCCTGGCGCTGGCGTGCCATCGCTTGAGGTGGCACTCGACAAAAGAGCAGCACGATGAATTTTCAGTCTCTGGCCGCGAAAATCGGTAAAACAGATGGGAAATGGGTTGAATGCACGAATTTTTCGGTCAATCAGTTCTGCCGGTTCTTGCCAGTTGATCTGTGCTTCGTGCTTGTCAATTTTACTGGCATAGTTGCTCAGCTCATCATCCTGTTTTTCCGGGCTGGTTTGCCCCGCGGCAATGTGCGACAGGGTTTGAAGCAAAGCCGGGGGACCAATCTCACACATTCGATCATGTAAATCGCCGGAGCTGTCGGTCGGTAAAATATCGCAATACTGCTTCAGTAGCATGTCCCCGGTGTCCAGGCCGACGTCCATTTGCATAATGGTGACGCCGGATTGTGTATCACCTGCTTCAATGGCTCGTTGAATCGGCGCCGCGCCGCGCCAACGCGGCAATATAGATCCGTGTACATTGATGCAGCCAAATTTGGGGATCTCCAGCACCGCCTTTGGCAGCAGCAGTCCATAAGCAACTACTATCATCAGGTCTGCCTGGTAGGCGGCAAGCGTCGCCTGTGCCTCTTCGCTTTTCAGACTGGGTGGTTGTTGCACCTCTATTCCATTGGCTTCGGCGAGGACTTTAACGTCACTGGGCTTCAGCTTTTTACCGCGTCCCGCGGGGCGATCTGGCTGTGTGTACACGGCGAGAAGTTGGTGCTCACTTTCGATAATGGCTTGGAGGTGCTTAGCAGCAAATGTCGGGGTGCCAGCAAAAATAATGCGTAGGGGAGTCGTCATCGAGCTTATCTTTGAATACTTAAAATTTGAATGCTTAAAAAATTAGATGCGCTGTTGAGTGCGGTATAGATGCTGGAACGGACACCCGGTGCCCGCCGCGCTCTGCAACAAGCGGCAGTCACCGGATGAACAAGCGCTAGGCGCGTGCTTTTTGTTGCTTTTCCAGTTTTTTACGAATGCGCTGACGTTTCATGTTCGAAATGTAATCCACAAACAGCTTACCATCCAGGTGATCCATCTCATGTTGGATGCACACGGCCAGCAGGCCTTCAGGCTCCATGGTAAAACTGTTGCCTTCGCGGTCCAGCGATGTCACTCTAACATGACGCGGGCGCGTAATTTCCTCATAAAACCCGGGAATGGAAAGACAACCTTCTTCGTAGTCAAACAGGGTTTCATCGAGAATTTCGATCTGTGGATTGATAAACACCAGTGGCTGGTCTTTCTCTTCCGACACATCGATCACAATCACCTGTAGGTGAACATTGACCTGCGTAGCAGCCAGGCCAACGCCGGGGGCGTCGTACATGGTTTCAAACATGTCATCGATGAGTTGGCGGACAGAATCATCCACTTCTTTAACGGGTGCGGCAACCGTGCGTAAGCGCGGGTCCGGGAATTCGAGTATTGGTAATAAGGCCATTACGTGATTAACTTCTAGTAATTAGCTAAATTTCGCTGCTAACATTATGATCAATAAGGGTTTATACTAAAATTTGTTATTGGCCTTTTTCGACCAAACACAACTATTGGACTATTATAACGGCTAAACACTCCCTCGCCGAATGTTACAGGGTAAATGAAATGAAAAAAAATTTGTTGGGATTTCTCGCAGCCAGTCTTCTGTGCCTTCCTTTTTCCCTTTCACTGGTTGCCCAGGAACCAGTGCTGCGCGACCAGGTGCCTGATACCTATACGGTCGTAAAAGGCGATACCCTGTGGGATATTTCAGATACCTTTCTGAAAAACCCCTGGATGTGGCCAGAAATCTGGCATGTAAATGCTCAGATTCAGAACCCTCACCTGATTTACCCCGGCGATGTGATTCGCCTGATTTACCTGGATGGTACTCCTCGTTTAACGCTGGATACGTCCGGCCGTGAATTTAAACTGTCACCTAAAGCACGTGTGGTGTCTCAAGGTGAAGCAATTCCTACGATTCCGTTGGATAAAATTAACAGCTTCCTGTCTCGCTCTCGCGTTGTCGATGAAGGCGTGCTGGAAAGCGCGCCATATGTGGTTGCCGGTGGTCACGACCATTTGATTGTTGGCGAAGGTGATACAGCCTACATTCGCGGCGATATCCAAGAAAAGTTTTCAGTGTATGGTGTTTATCGTAAAGGTGATGAATACCGCGATCCAATTACCAAGGAAAAACTGGGTGTCCAAGCTCTGGATATTGGTTCTGGTGAAATCATTGCCATCAATGGCGAAGTTTCCACCATGGACGTAACGCGTTCTACTGAAGAAATTCGCGCTGGCGATCGATTGTTGCGCGAAGAAGAGCGTTCCATCGATTCCACGTTCTTCCCTTCATCTCCTAACAGCGACGTTAACGGTTTAATCCTCGCGGTTGAGGGTGGTGTGACGCAAGTGGGAAGAATGGATGTGGTTGTGATTAACAAAGGTGCTCGTGAAGGCATGGTACCTGGCAATGTGTTAGCGATATATAAGCGTGGCAAACGCATTCGCGATCGCATTTCAGGTGGTAAGGTTGATTTACCTGATGAGAGAGCCGGTATTCTGATGGTTTTCCGCGTGTTCGATAAAGTCAGCATGGCATTGGTGCTGGAAGCTGACCAGGGCATTGCTGTAAACGATATTGTGAAAAACCCCTGATTCGCTTACTCTTCCTAACGGCTAAGTGTAGATATCTGCAGATAACACAATTCTAAAGATAGGCGCCACTTAGCCCGTTTCGCAGGGCGACCAGGGTTGGTCGCTCTTAAAGCAAAAGCTCAAACGGCTTAATTTAAGCGCAAGCCAGCTCAAGGACGTGCTATGAACTCCCATCTACTTCACACCATTATCTTATCGTCTGTCAGTGGCATCGGCCCTGCGGCCTATTGGCGCTTGCTTGAACAGCTCGAAAGTCTGGAAGCCGTCTATTCCCAGCCTGTCAATATTCTCAATGCCATACTCACCGACGTGAGCACCACCGAGCTGCAGCAGTTTTCCAGCAAACAGTGGCTGAATCAGAAAATGGAGCGCGCCAACCGATGCCTGGACTGGTGTGCCCATCACCAGGTAAGCGTACTTTGTTCACGTGATGAGGCTTATCCTGCACTGTTAAAAGAAATTAATCGCCCTCCGCCGGTTCTGTATGTGAAAGGAGATGTGTCGAACTTGTCATTGCCGCAAATTGCGGTGGTGGGCAGCCGCAAGCCGACACCTTCGGGTAAAACCAATGCCTCCGTATTCAGTCAAGAGCTGGCGCTTCACGGTTTTGCTGTTACCAGTGGACTAGCCTTGGGTGTGGATGCTGCGGCTCATGTTGGCGCACTAAAAGCAAATGGCAAGACCATCGCGGTCATGGGTACGGGAATTGACCAGGTTTATCCACGACGAAACGCAAAATTGGCGGAAGAAATTTTGCAAAATGGCGGCACGCTGGTTAGTGAATTCCCACTTGGTACTACGCCAACGCCGCAAAATTTTCCGCAACGCAATCGAATCGTCAGCGGCTTAAGTTATGGCACACTGGTGGTTGAAGCCGCGCTCAAAAGTGGCTCGCTGATCAGTGCCAAGTTTGCCCTGGAACAAAACCGAGAGGTGTTTGCCATTCCCGGAGCCATTCAAAACCCCATGAGTCGTGGCTGTCATGAACTGATAAAACAGGGGGCAACCCTGGTGGAAAGTGCTTCGGATATTTACCAGGAACTGCAGGGATTCATTGCCCATAGCCAGCAACAGCTGGAAATGAACGTCAACACAGAGCAGGCGCCAGCCCTCAGCGGCATTGCATTGAGTGAGATGGAACAAAAGGTTCTGGAGGTTGTGGATTTCAGTCCCAGTGATATCGACACGCTGGCACAGCGTATTGCGATTAGCCCGGGTGAGTTGATGTCTTGTCTGATCTCATTAGAACTAAAAAATGCTGTGTCGCAAAGTGGCAATGGCTATATTCGAGCCATTGAATGACAGCGCATGCCATTTGCCAATACTCCTATTTTGACGTAACGTTGCTGCCCCTTTAGCGAATACATTCAACACCTATGTGGCAGCAGCACCCACGCATTAAACTTTGCGCCGAACATGTACAACTTGGTGGCGTGATAGCTTATCCAACTGAAGCCGTCTGGGGCCTGGGTTGTGATCCTTTCGATGAGCAGGCCGTCGCCGATATTCTCTGCCTGAAAACTCGCCCGGTTGAAAAGGGGCTGATTCTGATCGCGGGCAACGTGGCGCAGATTGAATTTTTACTGGAAGGACTCAGCCCGGAAAAGCGGCAGACATTGTTAAATAGCTGGCCGGGGCCTTTTACCTGGCTAATTCCACATCATCATCGAATCCCGGCAATGGTATCGGGCAGGCACGCAACTATTGCGGTACGCGTGTCAGCGCATCCGGTTGTGCAAGCGCTATGTAATGCTGTGGGCGGACCTATTGTGTCCACCAGTGCCAATCCTCAAGGGAAGCTTCCAGCCACAACCTCCACCATGGCACGACGCTACTTTTCTCAGCGTTCACTGCTGCATGCCAGTTGCGCTTCGTCCGCGGTAGTCGCCGGTAAATCAGAAGTGAACGTGTTATTCTCGCCGGGATGTGTCGGCTCCGAACGTCGGCCATCAGAAATTCGAGATCTGGATTCTGGCCAGTTGATCCGTGCCGGAACCTGATGTTGTCTATTTATAGTCAGCGAGCAGTCACACAACGACAAAAAGGTTTGAAGTGAACGAACAGCAATCCACGCCCGATAAAAACGCCGTTAAAGCATATTTAGAAGATTTGCAAAACCGTATTTGCATAGACCTCGCTGCCATAGATGGAGCCGGGGAATTTATTGAAGACGCCTGGCAACGTGAAGAAGGTGGCGGAGGTCGCTCACGTGTGATGAACAATGGTGCTGTGTTTGAAAAAGGCGGCGTCAACTTTTCCCATGTCATGGGAGCCAGCATGCCAGCATCAGCGACGGCACATCGCCCGGAACTGGCTGGCCGACGCTTTGAAGCGATGGGCGTGTCGCTGGTGATACATCCGCACAATCCCTATATCCCTACTTCCCACGCAAATGTCCGATTTTTTATTGCAGAGAAAGATGGTGAAGCACCAATCTGGTGGTTTGGTGGCGGTTACGATCTCACACCCTATTATGGCTATGAGGAAGACTGCATACATTGGCATAACACGGCCAAACAAGCGTGCTTACCTTTCGGTGAAGATGTCTATCCGCGCTATAAAAAATGGTGTGACGAATATTTTCATTTAAAACATCGCAACGAAGCGCGCGGTGTTGGTGGTTTATTTTTTGATGATTTAAACCAGCTCGGCTTTGACAAAAGTTTTGCCTTTATGCGGTCTATTGGTGATAGCTACTGTCAGGCCTATGTTCCTATTGTGCAATGCCGGAAGGATACTTCTTACGGTGACAGAGAAAAGCAATTCCAATTGTATCGTCGCGGACGCTATGTGGAATTTAATCTGGTCTATGATCGCGGCACACTGTTTGGTTTGCAAACCGGTGGTCGAACGGAATCAATTCTCATGTCACTGCCGCCACTGGTGCGTTGGGAGTACAACTATGTGCCGGAACCTGGCAGCCCCGAAGCACAGCTGTATGAAAAATTCTTACCAATAAGAGACTGGGTATAAGATAACAATGACAAGCTCTGATGCGCCGGCTCGCTATGCCGTTTTTGGCAATCCCATTGCACACTCAAAATCACCAGAGATTCATCAGGCGTTTGCCAGACAAACGCAGCAGAATATAGAGTACAGCAAAAAACTGGTTGAACCCGAAGCGTTTAGCAGCGTCACGGATGCATTTTTTGCCGAAGGCGGCATGGGGCTTAATATCACCGTGCCTTTTAAACAGGAAGCGTTCAACTACGCCAAAGTGTTAACTCCAAGAGCGCGTGCTGCTGGTGCCGTAAACACCCTCGCGAAACAGGAAGACGGCACGATTATTGGCGACAACACTGATGGAGTTGGCCTGGTCAGTGATATGTTGCATCGTCTGCAATGGACATTAAAAGATAAAACGGTCCTTATTATCGGAGCCGGAGGCGCCGTACGCGGTGTGCTGTTACCATTGCTTCATACAGAACCTGCAAGCCTTACCATCGTAAATCGAACCAGCGCAAAAGCGAAGGCTTTGGCGGAGCACTTTGTAGATTACGGTGAAATTACCGCCTGCGATTTTAACTCGTTGCAAGGCAGCAGTTTTGATATTGTTATCAATGGTACGTCCGCCAGCTTAAGCGGTGAATTGCCGCCTATCCCAATCAGTACTTTCACCCCAGAAACGTGTGTCTATGACATGGTGTACGACATCGGACTGACACCGTTTTTACAGTTTGCCAAAGATCAGGGCGTCACGGCCACACATCTCGCGGATGGCTTTGGCATGTTAGTGGGGCAGGCAGCGGAAAGTTTTTATTTATGGCGAGGTGTAAAGCCAGATATCGCGCCCATAATTGAGCAGTTAAAAAAGTAGGGATACTGAAAATCTTTGCATGCTCAGCCCGGCAGTTCTTTTTAACGCTATGTGGGTAGGGTATTCCCGATGCGTTTTTATGCAAAGAGGGCTGTGAACGTATTCAAGCGATTTTCAACCGTATGACAGCTTAGCGCTTCTTCGCGAATCAACGCTTTCTTAGTGTTGGAAAGTTCCTGCGCTATAGTGCTGGGAACGAATTATTCGCCTTCTCCGTCGAACTTTAAACAATCCGTTCCGTTAAAATTAGCATTACCTGAACAGATGTTTCCCTCTAATTGAACATCAACTGCAATTTGTTGCGCCGGTCACAGTGAGCAAAGCTCTTTACATGGCTCTTGTTTTATTGTGATTTTGATAGCGCTTTTCATTGTTTTAAAAAAATGACGCATGGTTAGTGTTTTGAGAGCAGACTTCTGTGTTTTACTTTCCGTTGAAGTGGATGAAAATCAGAGAAAACAGGACAGAACATGAAAAACTTACAAAAATTTGGCATTGGTTTCGGATCTATTTTATCAGTACTTACTTTCACCGGTTGCGGTGAATCCCCCCAGGACGACACGGATTATGCAGACGACGCGGCTTACCAGGATAGCTATGACGAAGGCTATGATGATGAAGCACCGAATCCCTCTGAGGATGGCTGGCGTAAAGGCATGTTACAGGTGCAATTTACCTTGAAACAAGGTGCCAGTTTTGTCAATGAAGAAGTCAATCCTCAAACAGGGGGCGTCAAGAAAAAAACAAAGATCAATTGGCATTACGAATTACAGGCCAGCGCTGAACAAAATGTCTGGGTGATGGAAGACCTCTCTATCATTATGCCGGATGGTTCAGAAGAAACGCGCTTTGAATTTCTTTCTTCCAGTCCGTATTTTTCGGAGGAAGAGCCAAAAGTTTCCGGCACATTAGCGTATCAGCTACATCACAGTGTAGATTCTCCCTTGGCGGTGGATTATATCTCGATGGAAAAAGATATTACCGGAGAAGCCAAGGTTGAAAAGTTGGATGTAGAGCAATTGGTCCCGTCACTTTTTGGCGCGGGGTATGAATTAGACATGGTGCTGGGGTTTGAATATACCCAGAAGGGACAAACGGTTTTTGTTAGTAAAAACGGTACAAAAAGCACCTTGGATGAAAGCGGAGGAGATTGGTTGAATCACAAATTCATTTTCTACCCTGTGCCGAATGAAGATGGTTTGAATGACTATCCCTATCTTTTTGAATATGAAGATGCGGGGCAGGAGACACGCGACGCAGTGACACAACACAAACTTGAAACGTTGAACAATCTGAAAAATATTGCGGCCGGGAATGTGGATTTTATTATGCAACAACATGTTGGTGCGGTGACCGAACAATCCAAAGATCGCTTAACGATGACCTATACATTCGAAGGAAAAAAACTGTTGCCGTTTTTACCTAACATCGACTCATTAGGAGCGACACCAGACAGCAATGAACTTACAATTCAACTCACTCTGCAGGCGCAATAGTGTCGCATGAGTTGGACATGCCAATGTACCGTAAAAAATACCTGTAAAATAACGAGAAAGTGCAGATAAGCGGAGAATAGATTGTTGTTAAAACGTAATTCATGGCGTTTTCTAAAAAGTTATCTGATCAAAACGCTTGTGGATAAATTTAAAACCTTGGTGAATAAATAAAGGTACGCGATTAACAGCAGTTGTAAAGTTTTCCTTTTAATCCTTTTTTCTTTTTATTGCTTGCGTCATTGGATGCTAGGCGTTAAGCGTAGCGTCCAATGTACATAACGAAATTGATCCAAGCTTCATCAGCAGAATCTATCGAGTCTTATTAATAGCTGCCTTGTGCAAACAGTGCAATTTTAGTTTTGATTGTTGAGCTGTTGACAGCCGCATTGGCCAGCGCCGCATACCTTGGCAGTTTTGCTGTACTGGCCTTGTGAGTGTCTCTGCATACAAAGGTGATCGCAGCGCCGGATACTTTGGGGCGTACAGGTACGTAACCGAAGCTCATCAATCCATATAATTCGCGACCGGTCACAATAAAATAGCCGGCAGGATTCCAGATATCAGAAGTATTTTTTATTTTCGTCACAAGATGAAAATTTTTCTGACGATGAATAGCACCAAGCATCCAACAATCATTAATCAATACTGTCCAATTCTTTAGTTTTTGTACATTAATGGGTTTACCCTGGGTTAAGTTGTAATCGTTGGCACCGCCTAAGCCAAAACTGTTGTAGAGCCTGCCTGTATCCTGCAGTCGGCCCATATACATATCACCATTTTGGTCGAAAGATTTTTTGTAGACATGCCAGGCTGTGGCGCTGCTTAAACTGGAAATTTTCACCGAGCCATTTTGCGGGTCCAGATAACGTGGCCCGGTTTCATTCAAGTAGTTAGCTCTGTCGTTTCCTGATACCCAGGGGTTAAATGTGAGTTCCGGCAAATTATAGTGCTGGCGACCATAGGTAAGTATTTCGGTTTTAAATTGCAGTTCGGTGTAGCTCATAGGACGTCCTTGGGCAGAAGAAATTCCCGGTCTTGGTGTAGGCAGATTGCATGAGCAAAGATCGGGGGAGTTAAAAGGATATAGTAGTTAATACCGAATTGAATACTCCTGACGTTCAAACGTAAGAAAAAAGCCTTTGATTACGGCGATATTCGAACTTTCACAACTATACTGCTCAATACATATTGTAAATAGGGAGTACGCGGAAAGATTTGTCGTAAGAGACGTTATTTGAGACTGCGTAAAATTTCCTCTGTCCAGTGGAAAGCCTGGTGATAGCTGTCTAATATTGCGCGGCTGTTTTGTTGTAAGGTATCCGCACGCATGTTTATGATACGTTCCAGGTTTAGCGCAAGAGATAACATTTTGCCCAGCGCACCATCGCGATTGAGTACCGCTGCACGTATTTCCTCAGAAACGCTGATCTTATCCAAAAACATAAGGGTGTCGACGTTTAACAAAATTTGAATCCCGGACAATAGGCCGACAATGAATGCGCGATCCGGATTATTTTCCCCGGAAGCACGACTGTAAAGTTCGCAGAACTTCGCGCGGTTTAAGACAAGACGATGTGCTTCGATACTGGTGCGACTGGCTTTTAACAGGGAAATAACCACTGCCCACTTCCTCAGCTGATCTATGCCAAGAAATACTACGGCCTGTTTGATACTGTCGACCTCACGAGGTAGTGAATAGAGTGAGCTGTTAATAATTTTTAATATTTGCAGTGAGAGTGCTGGGTCGCGTCCTACGACTTTGGCGATTTCATCAATATCCGCATCAGTATTGGTTACTCGTAATATTTCAGCGGCTGAAGCTTGCTCCGGGCGAATCGTTTTGCCGGTGATGGACTTGGGTTTACCCAGGAAGTAACCCTGGAACAAGTCGAAACCCTGCTGGTGATAGATATTGAATTCTTCTTCTGTTTCCACGCGCTCAGCCAGCCAACGGCAATCAAAACGATCATGCAGGTAGGTTTTGCGCTGATAGATATCCTCGAAGTCCTGATCCAGTACATCAATTTTGACAATATCGGCCATTTCCACCAGTGGGTCCCAGCTGGAGTCGAATTCAAAATCATCCAGCGCGAACCGAAAGCCATGGTTTTTCCAGGCTTTAACGGCATTGATAACCTTAGAATTAACATCAATCCGCTCAACCAGTTCAATCACAATAAACGTGGGGTCGACCGGTAAGAAAGCTTCTGACAGAAGAAAGTCCGCAGTTACATTGACGAAAGCAGGACGATTCAGGTGTTCGATTTCGTGCGTAATGCTCGAACAGTGGTTGATCAACACCTCACTGGTTGCTGTACTTTCTCCAACATCCATTGCGCTGTGGCCGTGTTCGTTGCGAAATAATAATTCGGTGCCAAACAAGCGACGTTGACGATCATAAATGCCTTGACTGGCTAGCAGAATATTATCAAATGGCGGTGTGGCTGAATTCAAATTGCAAACTCGCTGTGTTAAATCTCCAGAGAAATGACGCGCACAGTCTTGCTGGCAAGCTGTGAATTAATGGCCTTAAGTGTGAGTGACATTACTGAGTATAGTCACAGAAGAATCCAAGCAAACGCTTTAGATCCAATCAAAATGGCGTAAAAAGCAAGAGATTAATAATTTCGAGCGTCGTGGCTTGCCTAGCAGGCGAAAATTCCGGAAGCCACGGTATAAACGCACACATATCGCTATGGTTTTGTTACTAACACGGAACGTAGAGGAGCGTTCCAGCGGTAAAAGCCAGAAACGGACATCTTGCAATTTGCAATACTAGTGAGATTTGGGCATTGCGTAGAAGCCTATCGCGATGATAGCAAGTCACGATGGTAGCAAGTCACGATAATAGTAAGTCACGATGGTAGTAAGTCGCGACGCAAATTAACCAATTATTCTGATTGTGCAAAATTAATTTTCCAATTTGGCATCATGAAAAACGTATACGTTTTCCCAGTGAGGAAGGCAGAGAAAAACTCGTTTGAATTTCATGCCCCTTCGGCTTCGTAATACAACTGTTACGTTAGTCCACTAGCATGCAAGCCCTTTAAAAAACCAAAACTTTTATAAAACTTCATACCTGGCTTGCGGGGCATCGTCAATTTAATGCGGCAGCTCTCCATTCACCGCATTGAAATAGTCTCGCTCAAGAATAGGACTTACTATGTCAATAACTCACTCGCTCCCTCGCGTTGCTGCGCGCGCGTTCTTTACGTTTGCGTGCGCTGTCAGCGTCAATACCTTTGCATATAAAATCAGTTACAAAGGCATTAGCCCTTTTGTCACGGATTTTCCCGCTGCGCATGAAAACAATACCTCTGAAGCCTGGACACACTTCTGTGAAGCCTACCCAAACACTTCGCCGCTGCGCGAAGCGCCGTTGTCGGGTCTGTTGAACAGCAATTACAACCAGTGCAGTGATTTAGTGTTTTCACCTTCTGCCAATGATTTTGTCAGTAATATTGAGCAGGCGCCCTTAGCAGGAATTTTACTCGGGGCTCGCTATCCCGATTTACGTGAATTAACCGGCCTGGATGCCAATAAACAAGATGTTGTCATCGTGAAATACCGCGATCAGGTTGAGCTGGATGTATATCGTATTGCGCCGCTGTCTCACGGTCAGCTCTCTCAATTTCACAATGTTTTTGGTGGGAATCAACAGCTGGGTCTGGAGAAGTTTCGCGAATACATTCGCTCTTCGCTATTTGAATCCAGCGCGTTGTTACTAAGTCGCTCGCAAGAAATGCCCTATGACAACTGGTTTGTTGCTTCCAGCAATATGTGGCACCACGATGCTGAGCAAAATGAAAATGGCCTGTGGCACAACGTACCCTGGGTACGAATTCTCACTGGCGCAGCATTTCATGCTATTGAAGATAGTTATTCTCATGATCCGTTGATCATTCTGGACCCCGAAACCAACCGCGTCGTTCGCGGATCACTGTTTTACGGTCGATTTAACAACGCCAACGGTCATGTGGTGGGCGTGAAAGATCTTTTGCATTCCATCCATCCGGATATTGAACCCTCAATGGGAGCCTTTTCCCATGTGCCACCAATTCTTTACCGTTCGCAAGGGGACGCTTTGAATGTGGCCGACATTCCACAGTGGACAGAATACGAAGGTCAGCAAGTACCGATGTATTTTGAAAATAACGGCAAGCGCTATGCTTCAGGTTATGCCGTCGGTGCTATTTCTGTCGCCGCTGTCAGCGAATATATCTCAACCTTATACTTTATGCTGAACAACAGCCATGATCCCGCAGCGGTTGATATGGTGGTGGAAGAGTATCTAGATAAGTACTTCTCCTGGGATCTTTATGCTGTGCAAGGGTTTTCACCCAGTATTACCTATCCTGCTACGGCTGAAGAAAATGCCCTGCGTCAACAGCTGTCCTGGAGCAACTATGAGCTTGTGGATCTATGGTCACAATCGGGTCTGGACGACGCAGTACTCCATGGCAAAAAAGCTTTGATCCTGCCTTGGACTGATCGCAACTCCATGTCGGATATTCTCAATGATCCCGCCGTCGAGCAACGCGTGGTAATTGCATCGGGGAACGAGGAGCAGTTTGATGCAAACCGGAATATTTTTACCGTAAAAGACAAAACACTTTATGTATTCCACTCCTGGAATGACATGTCAGAAAACAACATTGTGCGCGTTCCACTCGATGACAGTCTGTTTTATAGCGCTACCGCAGACGGCGTTAAAGTTCAGGAGCAGGAATTGAATATCGATGGTGGATACCGTGGACTGGATCAGGTTTACGCTTTTGCCTGGGTGCCGGCGGGTTACCGTTTGTGTTTACATTATCCTGAAAACGGCAGCGGTCATACCTACGGCCCGCGCCTTGCAGTATACGACACCTTCCGTGAACGCTATCGTTGCTACTACGGTGGTGATGAAGGCCGTTTAGTCCATAACAATTTCCACTTGGCGGCAACCATGCGCCTGTCAGTGCTACCGATAGACAGTGATGGCGACGGTGTTCCATTCCTGGCTGGTATCAATGACGCAATATATTCGGACGCCTGCCCGATGGATGCTGCTGAAAGTGAAGATACCAACGCATGTGCTGACGATGGACTTGAGCCTCCAGCGCCGCAGTATCGCCTGGTTAGCTCGGTATTTTACGGTGGCAATGGCGGTCAACAATTCGATGATGCGAATTATCTGGCGGTTGATTGGCAGCCGACAACATTCACTCTTCGTTCCGGCGATCGCATCGATGCGCTATCTACGCGGTATACCAATGGTCAGACCATTAAACACGGTGGTAATGGCGGCAGTGAAAAAAGTTTGACTCTTGAAGCCGGCGAAGTCGTGAAGAAACTTGAAATCTCCATTGGGAAAAACTTCTGGGGTTCTCGGCGTGTGCATTCACTGCGCTTGGAAACCAGCAAAGGGCGTGTGCTGGAAGGTGGAACAGTTCGCAGTGAACGCTATAGTTTTGTCGCACCGGAGAATGCCGAAATTGTGGGTTTTGTAGGACGTGGTGGTGCGGAAGTTGATGCCCTGGGGGTTGTTATTCGCGAAGCCCTCTAAGGTTTATACAAGATTGTAAAACCCTTAGGTTAAAAAACACCGCATGCGTTGCCGCTGCGGTGTTTTTTTGTGAATCTTTGAGGAGTTAGCTACGTCTGTGTTTGTCTGACGTGAACGAGACATGGAGTCGCTTTTGCAGAATGTAATCGGGCTGTCGTATTACTGATATACCGGCAGATAAATAGTAAAAATACTCCCTTCGCCCGGCGTGCTGCTGGCGATTATTCTTCCCCCGTGTTTGCTGATAATACCGTGCGATACGGACAGGCCCAGGCCTGTGCCTACACCAATATCTTTAGTTGTAAAAAACGGGTCGTAAATTCGCGGCAGATTCTTTTCTTCAATGCCGCAACCGTTGTCTTCAATCTGCACGATGACTTCATCATTTCGCAGCTCACTCGAGATGGTAATTTTGCCTTGCTCGTCAATCGCTTGTGCGGCGTTGACTAAGATATTCAGAAAAACCTGACTCAGGCTTCCGGGTTGGCCTTGAATATCGCGCAGGGGCGAAAGCTTCATGTCGATTTCCGCTTTGTATTTGATCTCGTTTGCCACAAGCTTCAGCGTATTTTCGATGCACTCATTTACATCAAACACAACCGCTTCGTCCTGGTCTGGCCGAGCAAAATTTTTCAGGCTTTTAACAATATCTTCAATACGTGCAACGCCGTCGATAGATTCCACCACCAGATCATCGAGGTCCTCTAATACATAAGCAATATCGTGCTGCTGTTGCAGTTCATCCAGTGCTTGGATTGCATCTTCGCTGGCGTGTTGGCGGATTAGCTGTTCTGAGCCGGCTATCACCTGTTTCACCGCCGTCATATATTGCTGCAAAGTGGAAAGGTTACTTTTGACATACCCGGTCGGATTGTTAATTTCGTGCGCGACACCCGCTGAGAGCTGACCGATGGACGCGAGTTTTTCCTGATGAATCAATTGCGATTTCTGATCGCGCAGCTGTGTGTAAGCAAGCACTAAAGACTGGTTGACGTCGTACAGTTCCGTCGAGCGGTTTTCAAGCAATTGCTCGGCAACTTCGCGCGCCTGTTTCTGGCGCAAATACGCGGCTTTATAGTCGATATTACTCATGATCAGGCGCAGGGCAGATGGGAATCGGCCGGGCACAGTGGTGTATCCCGCGGTGGCCATAAACCTGTGCCACATCTGCGGTGAAAGCCGATTGTGATGATGCCGAAAATAACCATAACTCTAGTATAGACATAGCGCTATGGAATAGCCTTGAGGAAATAGCCATAAAAAGCAGCCACAAAAAGCAGTCGCGAAAAACATCCCCTCGGGAACCACGGTGGAAGTTCTGCCGCGAGACTCCAGAGAAGTTAACATCCATAGAGCGCATCTTGTCCTCACCCAGTTAGGCATACAGGCGGTTAGTGAAGAGCAGGCTCTTCCGCCCGAATAGAAATCGCAAAGCGTTCTTTGAGACGTCTTTCATAGGCGCGTAGGGTGCTGATATGGCTGCTGTTGATGACAGAACCTTTGGCCAATAGCAGCATGCCATTGGCTGTAACGATGTTGGCCGCGAGGATCATGCCCACATGAAGTTCTTCAGTTTTTACCTCCAGGCAGGTTTTGACAGGCTCTTCAATATCACACTCTATTTGCGAGAAGGCTTCGACAACTTTGGTGTCGTATTTTTTACCCATCCATTCTTTGATGTAACGTTTCGCGCCTTCAACGCCATGTACATGGGCCTCCATACGCCCGTTCATGACGTCATAAAAATCACTCAGCAGATGAATGATTTTAGACGCGAGAGGGATTTCTCTGTCGATCAGTCTGTCCGGGAAGCCGTTGCCGTTTACCCACTCTTGGTGATGGCGAATAATTTTGGCTACTTCTTGCAGGCTCGGGGCATTCGCCAACGCCAGGTCACCCCAAACCGGCACTTCCCGGTAAAGTTTACGTTCACCGGATGTAAGGGCATAGCGGGGTTTATCCCGCAGTTCATCGGGCAGTCCCAGATTACCAATGCGGTGTAAAGACGCAGCAATACGGGTATTTTCTACATCAATGCTGCTCATACCCAGGACGCGAGCGAGCCTTTCCGCGTGCGTGACCACAAATCGATTGTGACCAACATCATTGCCTTCTTTCCAGTCTGTCACCTGTGACAACACATTGAGAGACTCGAGAAATTTGGCCGTGGTGTTCTGGTGAACACCTTGGAGCAAAGTTAAAGCCTGTTCAATTTCAATAGTGCGTTCTTTCACCTCCTTATCCAGAGAAACGGCAAGTTTGCCGAGTTTACGGTTTTGCATGCGCGTTAATTCTTCTAAACGTTTGCGTTCGCGTTCACTCTCCAGATAGGTATAAGCGCGGTCGACAATTTCGTTTAACATCAAATCATCCCAGGGCTTGGTCAAGTAATTAAAAATACTTGCCTCATTGATAGCCACTTCCAGGGTATGAATGTCTGAGTATCCTGTGAGAAGGATTCGGATGGTATTGGGGTGCTGCTCTTTAACGCGGGTGAGAAATTCTGCGCCGTCCATGCCGGGCATACGCATATCACTGACAACAATATCGAACTCGTCCTGCGACAGTGCTTCCAGCCCTTCATCGCCCGAGGTGACGACGCTGGCATTCCATGATTTGGAGCGAGCCAGGCGGTGCAGTGACTTCAAGACCGGAATTTCATCGTCGACGAACAATATCCGTGGTTGTTCTGATGTTGCTGGATTCATGTGACAGCCTTCCTAAGGTTGTAACTTATATTAAATGAATAACGTGAATAACGTGTAATATATGTATATCATGAAGTTAGCTGAGAAACGAAATACAGATTTGCTATAGAATTCCACGAATTGGATGTTATTTGTTCTATGTGGCGCTGGAGGACATATCCTTTATGGTTAATTTCTTCACTGGCCAAAACGGAAAACCAAGGTGCCGGTGCCCCCGGTAAAAGAGATAAAATCTGTGGAAATTGGGCAAAGACGTGAGATTGCGCTATTGTCGATTAGCTAAACTCAATACAGGATGGGCATCATCAGCATCGAAAATGCAGCCTGGCGATACAAACTAACAAATGCCCGCTCAGCAACTGCTGTTGAAGGGCGATAAATACGAACGCAACCTGAATGTGGACAGTCAATGGCGAAAAACAGCGTGGTGGATAAACCCGTAAAACCGTATTTTACGACTGGTGAAGTCGCCAATTACTGCGGTGTGACCTTGCGCACGGTTATTAACTGGATCAAGCAGGGGCGTTTGCCTGCGCACCAGTTACCCGGGACAAGAAAAGATAACCGCATTTCGCGACAAGATCTCTGCAGTTTCATGCAACTTAATGGTTTACCTTTACCGCCAGATCTCGATCAGTCAGAGGCAGAACCACCACTGCAGGCAGTACAAGATACTAAGACGAAAATACAGGCGCTGGTTGTTGATGACGACGTCTCCATGGCCAAAGCCATCGGTCGGGTATTGCGCTCTGCGGGAATGCAAGTCCTGTTTGCTCACGACGGCTTTGAAGCGGGACGCATGTATGAAAAACATCAACCGGCGCTCATTACACTGGATCTGAACATGCCGAAAATGGACGGATTTGCCGTGCTGGATGCATTGCGAGATCGGCAGGGGAGTAAAATTCTGGTGCTGTCGGCTTTGGGGGATACATACATGCAACAGGCCTTGGATAAAAAAGCCGATGCTGTCATGTCCAAACCTTTTGACAATGAAGTGCTGCTGCAAAAACTCCAACACTTATTGACGAATGATGAGACGCGCAGCTGACCGGGCGCGTTTTGCCAGCCCTGGCTTTCTGTCTTAATCTATTCACGACTTTTATGACCATTATGGATGTGACGTTTTCGCTTGCATAAAGATGCGAGGTGGTTACACTTCCACGCTTAATGGGTGTGAATGCAGTGGTGTGAATGGAGTGTATTTGAATAAAACAGCCTGTAGCGTTTGATGCAATGCCGTTAAATTTTAACCACAAACACTAAGCAATTTCAGACACGAGACACGAAAGACACACTCAGGCAATATTTATAAAAAGGTAAAACAAGAAACGGCAGAGTTTTTCGCAACTAAAAATCAATGACTAAAACATAGCGAAAATCTTTGTCAACCGAGGGCAATGTACGCATGTAAATGTATGCATGAATAAGTACAAACCCACACACCGTAAAATTATAAGACCTAAGAAAACCCGCAACGCAAAAAAATAACAATAGGTCAACGCATACATCGCAGTTTTCATACTGCGAAATAACGAATAAATTGCTCGAAGCTTCATACCCGGAACAAGCAGGCTGGATCGTCCCTCGGTAAGGTGTAAACCCAACACGTATTGCCCCAGCTAAAATCAATAATTGTTAATCGGTAGGCGATGTGACACGCATTAAGTTTATCTGTCTCGTTGCTGGCATGTGGATAGGCGCAATCAATGCGCAAGAAAACAGAGTAGACGCATCCCAGTCCCACGAAGAACCTTTACTGGCCGCGGAGCCGTCGGCCACAGAAGACGACGCAATCAAGCCCTATGTGCCGAGCACGCGTGATCTTCATCACCATCATCTGCTGGTCGGTTACTACGAACAGTGGGCAGTGTTCGGTCCGAATATTCATATCGATGATCTTGCGCTTGAGCGTATGACTCACCTGGTCTACGAGAGTGCGGAGCTGACACCGGACGGAAAAGTCGCCCTCGGCCAGCCCGTAGCCGATATTTATTTTCAGTCACCGCAAGACAATATGAGCAGCCAGAATTTTGCGGGAAATTTTCAAGCTCTGGTGCGAGCCAAACAGCGCTACCCTCATCTAAAAACCCTGTTGGCCATTGGTGACTGGGATCGTTCCACCTATTTTTCCCGTGTGGCGAATGACGAAAGTCTGCGAGCCGCCGCCGTGGCATCCATTCAGGATACGATGCAGCGGTATCAGTTTAACGGGATCGATATTTATTGGCTTTTCCCTGTAGAAGATGATGCTGTTGAAGACAGCGCACGCCCTGAAGATCCGCAAAATTTCCTTTTGCTGATTCAGGCATTGCGCTATGCGTTTGACCAGTTGGAAGTCGAAACCGGTCAGCATTACTTATTGACTGCCAGTGTTGATTACGTGACGGATGCTCATTACGAGGCGTATGCCGCTGCGGTGGATTACCTGGATTTTATTCACGTTGACAGCAGCCAATTCAATGGTCGCTGGAGTGATGTGACAGACCATATTTCCCCGCTGTACCTCAATGCAGAATCGCCGAATCCAGGCAGTGTCGCGGGATTGGTGCAAGCGCTGATGGAACACGCCAAGGTGCCTGCAAGTAAACTGGTCATTAATGTTGCGCCTTATGCACAAGGTTGGCAAGACCTGCAGACCTTTGGTATGCGGGGGTTGCACAGTAAGGCCGATGCAGTCAGCTGGGGCTCCTGGGAAACGGATGAGAATCAAATTCAGGGAATCTACAATCGAGACCACTTGCAGCAGTTCCGTGAAATGCCCGGCTATGGGGAGTTTTGGGATGAAGAGGCGAAAGCCTCATATCTGTTTTCTTCGGATCGTTTTAACGGTCACTTTCTCAGTTTTGAAAGCGAGCGGGCGCTTGCCGAAAAAATGGGGTACATCGAGCAGGTGGGACTTGCGGGCATTGGCCTGCGCTCGCTGCACAACGATAGTTTTCATGGCAATTCCTTTCTGGCCCGCATTTACCGGCATTATTATCCTCTGGATGCGCTGTGGCTCGATACCAGTGATGCCATACAACGCCACCAAAAAGTTATCGTAATCAGCGCATCCATCGTCGTATTTATCGCGTTACTGTTAGGCACCTTAACCTATCGCCAACATCGTCAAACACGCAATGAATTGCGGGAATCTCAGCGCTTTGAACATATGACCTATAATCTTCAGCAAATGGAATGGTCGCTCATACAGCTGCGTCAGTTGTGGACGGTTCATCAGCAGCAGGCTGATAAATTAAACATGGAAGCGCTTCCGCAAATTAATGCCCAGGTGGCCAGTTTACTTAAACCCGTGTCTTTTTTACTGCACGAAACCAAACTGGGTGTCACACCACGTCACTCTGAAATGCGTAATGTTCATGTGACGGAAATTTCCCATCATCTGCAAACACTGTTAAATGCCCATCCCTCCGTCAGCGACAAAAACTTCAAGCTCGACATTCAGAGCCAGGCCACCTTATTCGTTGATGACAGTTATCTCATTCAAATGTTATTAGCCATTGTGTATCTCATTTTGGAAAACACTGGTGATGAAGATTGCATACACATTCAGATGGTCGACAAACAAGCGACGTGCGTGGGGTTTCTTATTCAGAATCAGCAGCAGAACATCAGCAGTTTTCGCCAGCAGGATTTTTTACGTCTAAAAGATATATACCGCATGGCGCATCAGTTAGGGGTGGATTTACAGCACAGTATTTCCGGTCAGGTGTGTTTCAGTTTTCATATCACGCGAGTTCAAAATGCCGGTTCGACAACGCTTGGGCATCAACTTGCGTCGTTAGCACCGGCAACAGCGCCTGAAAAAACTATCAGCGCATTCACTGGCCGCACAATACCGCAGGTGCCTGCTGCTAAAACCACGGAGTCGCCTCAGCCTCTGGACAGGGAGCGTGAGGAACATACTGCTGTTGAGCATACAGCCGCTGTTATCGATGAAACCGCCTACCTGGATTTCCTGCAGAAATTCAATGCTGAAGAAGGCACGGCAGACATGTCTAAACTGCTGGAGCGTGCCTGTCGCTACTTTGCCGTGAGTATTGGTAAACCGCTCAAGTTTTCGATATTTCAAGGCGAGCAATTAGTGGTGATGGTTGACGCCAGTGACGGTCACTCCGAGCGCAGCAAGGAGCAGAGCAACGCGCCTCATCAAACCGATTATGCTGCAGGAGAATTACATTTTGAGATTCAGTCAGACGAGGCGCTGTCAAAAACAGATGTGCGATATTTCAGTGTCCTGGTGAATCAGATCCAACTTGTTCGGCAGACCTTGAAGGAAATGGTAAAAGAACCTGTGCTGCTTTCCGAATTGTACGAAGTGGCCAAAAACCGCGATCGTATCAACTACGTACAGGCGGATCAGGGATATACCACAGTGTATTTTATGGGGCGAAAAAACAATCAAGTACTGTCCAGTCGATTGCGCACCATTAAACAATATTTTGATGATGATGCACTATTACAGATACACCGCTCTTATTTGGTGAACCCCAAGCGTGTAGCCAAAGTATTGAAAAAAACCAAATACAAATACGAGTTGGAAGTGGCCGACACCACATTACCCATCAGCCGAACGTACCTGCCCATATTAAAAGAGCAATACCCTCATTGGTTTGCTTCACTCTAAGCTTTGCCTGTGGTGTTTACGCTACAGTTGATTCGGCAAAAAGAAACTACCAGCCTTTAGGGAGTTTCTTTTTGATCTGAATGTAATTGGACCCCTGGTCGATGTACTCGCCAATGATCAGCTGTTTCATGATGCGGCTGACCATTTCACGTGAAGAACCCACCATGTTGGCAATGTCTTGATGCGTTACTTTCGGACTTTCAATACGGCCGTCTTCATCGCTGAGCTTCTCCAGCGCATGGCTGACGCGACCATAGACATCAAGCAGCGCCAGGTCGCGCACGCTTTCCGTTAATTCACGCACGCGTTGAGTTACCGCAAGTGTGACAACCCAGGCAAAGTCTGAATTGGTTTGTAACAGCTCCTGAAAACTGCTGCGCGATACAGCAACAAATTCGCAAGGAGTAACAGTCTGCACCGTCGCAGAGCGAGGTTGTCCGTCAATCAGTGAAAGCTCGCCGAAGTATTCACCTTCACCCATATAATTCAAAATCACTTCCCGACCGTCTTCGCCCTGTACCGACGCGCTGACTTTTCCTTTCTTAATAATATACAAATGACTCGACTCGTCGCCTTCCATGAACAACACAGTATTTTTCGGGTATTTACGAAACACGCTAAGCTTTTCCAGTTCTTTCAGAGAAGTTTCAGGAAGCTTGGCGAAAAGGCTGACAGTTTTAAGCATGGGCTACTCGCTTAAGTTGGATAAGATGAGACAAAAAGGACACATTTTTTTATTGTTGGCGTTATCATACTCGCAAAAGTCGGATGCGCGAACACATAAGCATGATTCTACCGCTTCTGCATTAAATCTAAACAGATGCAGAGATTGCGCCAGAAATCATATATATGTTGTTTAACGTGTCAACAAACGGATTGCAATAGGGAAAAGGACGACGAAAATCGACCGCGCAGCCTGTTTGGCATAGCAATACTATTGAAATCTGCAGTACCTATTCTGACAGTACATGTGAAAGTACTTGTGATAGCGAAGAACAACCGTTCTTGTAAAATCACCGTCAGGTTAATAGCGCGTCGAAAAGGTGTGACCGGTAGCTTACATATTTGATTCTGTGGCTTCACCCACTGTCAATGCTTTGCAAAAGCATGTATGAATACACGGTTACCTTCCCAATAAAAAGTATTACCTTGCGCAACACAATGACAATATAAGCGCAAATCAAAGTGTCTAGTCGAATCCCAGCTTTGTGCATATGCCCCGTGAAAGCATGTGCACGAAGAAACAGAAGTTGAGAAATAAATGGAACGCCGTCACCTGACTTTAATGTTCACAGACATTGTGGGCTACTCGCGCTTAATGGGACAGAACGAAGCGCAGTGTATCGCCATGCTCGGTGAATATCGTCGCATCCTGTTAGCCCGTATTGAACAGCATCGCGGAACTGTTATTGAATTTATTGGCGATGCGGTATTTGCACGGTTTGATACGGCATTGGCTGCTGTGCAAGCGGGTGTTGATATTCAGAAAGATCTAAACCAGTACAACCTGGATAAAGACCCGGCATTACCCAAACTGCAAAGTCGCATCGGTATACATTGCGGAGAAGTGACGCTGCAAAATGATGCCTTGTTCGGGGATGACGTTAACATTGCCGCGCGCCTGGAACCCATTGCTGTCGCTGAAGGACTATGTATTTCCGATGAGGTGTATCAGGCAGTAAAAGATCATATTCAAGAGCCCATTTTGCCACTGGGGACACAGCCCTTAAAAAATATCGAAAGCAAAAAGATCAAAGCCTTTCTGGTGCGCCCCTCAGGAATTACTCTCGGTACACACACACATTACTGGTTGAAAAAAACCCAGCAAAAACTCGAGCGTTATCGTTATCCACTCAGCGTAGCACTGCTCGCACTGATTCTTGCTGGTATATATTTTATCCCCCGTTGGCTGGTACCGGGATATACCGCGCACTACGTTGAAATTGCAGACTTTAAAAACCTGATGTCAAACGATGGCAAACCGGATTATTTGAGTGCGGGAATCACCGAAGCATTACGATCGCAACTGGCAGATATTCGCAATATTTATATTCTGGAAGCGGGCAAAGGTGTTCGCGGTCCGATTCGCCTGGAAGGCAGTGTGCAAAAAATTGGAGACCAGTTGCGGATTGCTTATCGTTTGTTTCGTCGGAAAGATAATGTACAAATTGCCGGTGGAAAATTAGACGGGGCCTATCAGGATATTTTTATTTTACAGGACAGAGTGGTGGCGGAAATCGCCGGGTATCTGGCCAAAGAATTTGATATGCAAAAAGTTCGTCCCGCTGCACCACGCTTAACATCGGATGTCACGGCTTACGACTATTATTTGCAAGGCCTTGAATATTTAAAGAAGCCGCAGTCAGATGAAAATTATGATGAAGCCATCAAATTATTTTCCACAGCACTGGTGCATGATGCGAACTTCGCGCAAGCCAATGCCGGATTGTGTAAAGCCTATCGTGTCAAATACCTCTACGTGCGATCGGCAAACTGGCTAAACCGTGCGGAAGAGTATTGCCAACTGGCATTGCAACAAAATGATTCGCTGCCGGAAGTTTATGAATCGCTCGGCGTTATATACCGCGATACAGGGCGGGAAGAAGAAGCGATTGAAATTCTGCAAAAAGCACTTTCGATTAATCCGGATAAGCCAGAAATTAAACTGGAGTTAGCCAAGGTTTATAAAAATCAGGGCGAGCTGAACCAAGCACAAGACCTGATGGATGAAGTCATTTTGCACAACCCGGATTTGTGGGTGGCGTATTATGAAAAAGGCAACATGCTGTTGGCCAACGGTAAACTGGATGAAGCCCTTAATCTGTACGACAAAGTATTAAGTATTACGCCAGAAAATGAATTTGCGCTCAGTAACAAAGGCGTTGCTTACTTTTATCTTGGACAATATAAAGAAGCCGCGAGCGCTTTTGACAAAGCACTGGTATATTCTCCCAGTGCCTGGGCGTATTCCAACACCGGTACAATGTATTATTTTTCCGGCAATTTTAATAAGGCCGAAGCGATGTTCAGAGAGGCTATTCGCCTCGCACCGGATGATTTTAAACCATACGTCAATCTTGGTGATGTGTTGCGACAATTACACCCGGGAACAGAGAAAGCTCTGCCGTACTACGAAAAAGCGAAAGAGCTTGCGCTGGAAGGATTGGCGTTAAATAAAAATGATTTACAAATTTATCAGTATTTAGCCTTTAGCTACTTGCACAGCCACGACGCAGAAAAAGCCAAAGAGAGCTTACAAAAAGCGATTAGCCTGGACGCAACGAATGTAAATACAGCGTATGTCAAAGCGCGGGTATATGCAGTGACTGAAGATGATGAAACAACACTCAAAGCCTTGCAGGAGTTAATAGCACTGGGCTATTCAACTTCGCTAATAGAAGTCGACCCTGACTTTAGCGCCGTGACGAAATCACCAAAATTTCATGAATTTATCATGGCGTCGGGGGATTAGGTTGATATAAAAGCAGGGCTTTACCAGGACCAATTTAACAACAAACTAGGAGTTAACCAATGAAGATCATTCGAATAATCAGTGTTATTTCAGTGTTTTTGTTTTGGGGCTGTGCCTCCAATGCACAAAACAGCAAACTGACGAAAGAAGACTATGACAGTCCCATCAAAGGAACAGATACCGCCGTTGTGCAGATTGGCCTGGATGAAGAGGGCATGCCATTTGTCGAAAACGACTCTGTCGTTGTCACCGTCGGACAGCGAATCGTGCTGGTTGGTCCATTTGAATTCTCCATTCGTTTTCCTAAAGGCTCTCCCTTTGAAGAAGATAAATACCAAACGCGCGATGCTGTAATGAACTTCATTGTGCCACTGGAATTAGAAGAGCAAATGAAGAAAAAACGTGCTGACCGACTGGTATTCAAATACGACATTATCGCTGGTGACAAAGTCCTCGACCCAATGATGATTATCTTACCGCGCTAATTCCCATGGCAATCGTAAATACTCTCGCGTATTTACGATTGCTTTTACTTTGCCGGTACCCGCAAAAACAACGCCTTGCAAGACAAGTGGATTCTTCGGACGCCAGTTCGGTGCTTCCGCCCTCCCAAATGTGAATTTTTCACAAAGATCACCCCAACTTCCGCACTTCGCCTGCCGAGTGAAAGCATTACATTGTCCCTGTAGCGCAGATAGACAGGAGTCTGTTACACCGGAAGCAGCACGGTTGCTGCCTTTCACACTGGTCGCAAGAAACGGAGTTTCGCTTTAGGGAGCCGGTGGCATCTGGCTAGGAGGCCAAAAATAGGGATGTTGAACGCTTGAGAGACAGCGTATTCAAAGGGCTGCGTTACATGGGACAGAGATTAGACTTTTTTAATACAATCTCTCTATGCTCCAAATAAAGGGATGCCGCATTTAACGACGGGACGTCGGGAGATTGGTTTTTTCTGACCCTTCATATCTAGCTGGCTTCAGCACAGCAATACTCTTACTGAGTTAATTCCCTCTCCTTGTGTTTTAGCATGCATTCTCATTGCCTGTGTTCGCGCACTTATTTGAAGTACTTATTTGACGTGCATAGCAGGTCGCGACGCAATTCTGTGGGGAGAGCTTTGCCTTTCTCACATATCCGTTTTGTCTATTTTATTTCACACCGCGTGAACCACAAAATAAAGCACTAAAGATGTTAGGATGGTGGGCTCCATTTTCTTCCTGTTCAACTCATACAAGACTGGTGGCCATGAAAGCCTTAATTTTTGATCTGGATAACTGTCTGGCTCCTGCGACGCAAGTAGGGGAAGCGCTTTTCACTCCCGTCTTTGACGCGATTAGCGCGAACAATCATTCGCACCTCAGCTCAGAAACTTTGGCGCGGGCATTTGCGGATATGTGGCGTCATCCCTATGACTGGGTTGCAGAGACCTATGCTTTTACGTCTGCGATGAAAACCGCAGGCTGGCAACAGTTGCAGGAGGCACAGGTGCAACAGCCGATGCACGGTTATGGCGACCTGGATGTGTTAAATACTTTGCCCGGAGAAAAGTTTCTTGTAACAGCCGGCTTTAGCAAATTGCAGCACAGTAAAATTCAAGCGCTGAATTTGGCATCTTATTTTCGAGAGCTTTTAGTTGACGCCATTGATTTACCAGAACGTCTGGGTAAGCAAGGTCTATTTGAAGATATTATGCAGCGATACCATTTGGCTAAAAAGGATGTGTTAATCATAGGTGACAATAAGGATTCAGAAATTGCAGCTGGCAGACGGCTGGGGCTTGTAACTGTACAAACTCTTCGACCAGGAGTACCCAAAACGCAAGATGCAAATTTTCATGTGCATAACCTGCAAGAACTTAGAGAGTTGATCCAGCAGGGTCACTTGACAAACTAGAATTATTTTTTCGTGAAAACCCAAATTCTCAGCCGCTTTTTCATAAAGTGTTAATTAAAAAAATGCTGAGATTTCCATTTTAGTTACCCCTAATATCCAAGCAAAAATCTTCTGAAATTGTTGCGAAATTCAGAAAGATTTCAGCTGTAAAAATTCCCTTTGCCGCGTGGCAATTCATTACATTGTTCCATAATTTTTTTGCAGACAATACTCCGAGGTCTCCATTGGTGAGACTGATTAACCATGTTAAAAAAGGAGATTTGCGATGCAATTCGTCAAACAGTTATTTATAAGTTCTACATTGCTGGTGCTTTCCAGCTGGGCAAGTGCGCAGTTTAACGACAAGGAGCCGCAGGCAAGTTTAAAAGCTGTCGGTAATGCCGATGTTTCAGCCATAGTGTATGTCAATGGTGAAAAACTTGAAGTCAGTGGACAATCCAGTTTCTATCTTAGTGCCAGTCAAGAGTCTTTGGAAAAAGGCGTGGTGAATATCGGCGCTATTAATTTTGCGTTTTTTAAAGTGCCGCAATCCACTTTGAATTTTAATGGTGATAAAAGTGACCGTACCGGGAATTTAAGCTTTGCGGCAGATGGGGAGCAAACCGCGCGTTACGATGAAAAAAGCAAGACGATTCGTGGAGAAATTGAAGGGGTGGTAGGCGCCACTTATATGGGAGACTACGCCGATCCGATTAAAGACAGCAAAGAGGGAGATCACAACTTTGCGCCGCGTCAAAAATCGAAATTGCAATTTGAAATTCAGTTACAAGAAGCGTTAGTGGCAAAAGAAAGTGAAAAACCACAGGAATCTTTCGCTAAAATGCGCGCAAAACTGCATGCTGAAACGGATCAACGTATCGGAGCATATGAGTTACAGATAGAAATACTACCTGAGTATAGATTCGAACAAATCTTTCTTCCCCGAATAGAAGTGGCGAAAAGATTGTGTGTTAGACCTGTACGTTTCAGCAGACTTATTTGGAGCGGTGGGTATTTTAGTTTTGATTACACTGGGGACGGCTTGGCATTTGGTCAACCTGAAGCGAACAAACAATGGGCCAAAGCCGATGTTGTTTTTACCTGGAGAGAATTCGCTACAGTTTATAATCCAACACTATTTAATTTCAGTACATCAGAAGCGTCAGCGGTATTAAATTCTTACGATGAAGACGATTGTGTGGAAGTATTTTTTGTAGAAGGCGATGCAGGAATGCATAGCGGTTGGGGAGGTGGAGCCTCATTCAACGGTGGCGAATCCTATACTAAAATCATTTCAAGTGACGGCAATGCACATTCCGGTATTGATAAAGTGCATCTGGCTCACGAGTTAGGTCACTCAATGGATTTACCGCATCCAAACTACTACAACGCATCAAGCACTAACACGTTGATGTGCCCCAGCGGGTTCGCTAATGACAACCCCGCGCGCAATAGCCAGGAGAATAAAAATAATATTGCCAACCCTTTGTTTACCTTTGCATTAAAGCTTGTATCTGCCGGACCAGATTGTACCAACAGTGCTGACTGTGGAACTTGTCCTTAAGGGAGCTGGGCGCTTATTGAGTTAATTGCCTGACAAGCTAATCTGATCTAAAGCGGCAGACATTCCATACCGTGCGCCACGGCCAAACGTCTGCCGCTATTTCCAAACCTTTCCTGAATAGCATAAATAAATTGCTTTGACGAAAAAGCTCAGCAAAAGAATCTGAAAGTAGAATGTTGAAAAACACGAAAGTCGCAAAAAAATAACTGCAGTGTCGCGCGAACTACTGATGATTTATTTTTTCCAGTCGTCACCATTTTACCGGTGTACATCTAACCACAGACGATTGGACCCCACCCATGAAAATATTCCATTTTTTCGACAGCCCTTTTTTTGACAAACCAAAGAGTAATACACACCTTGCTTCAATGTTTTCGTCTCGAATGCTGCGCAACCTTTCGCTTGGCCTGATGCTTTTCATCACGCCTTTAACAACATATGCCGCCTGGGACTGCCATGATACTCCGCCTTATCCAGTAGATGCCAGCATCACCATCAATTCGGGCGATGTGTATCAGCATCTTGGCAGTGCTTATCGTTGTGGCATTGGCGGCTGGTGCAGTTCGCCAGCTCTCTGGGCTTTCGAGCCAGGGGTGGGATATTACTGGGAGCAGGCCTGGGAATCTTTGGGACCTTGCGCAGATTTTCACAATACAGCGCCACAGCTTCAGGGTATTTCGATTACCGACCCAGTAGACGGCAGCAGTATTGAATATCCTGCAGAGGCGGTACTTGCGGTTGATCACCGCTACCAAGTTGCAATTTCCGTTGTTGATTCGGAGAGCAATCTGGCGAGTTGGTCGTTATCCACATTTGAAAAGCTGGGAACAGAATATCGCAATGAACAATTTATTAAGCGAGGCGATATAGCGGCGCAGGCTGAAGAAACCATTTATGCTGAGCTGCGGACGGGTATTCGAACGAATACCACCTATGGTCTTAGAATTACCGTTACGGATAGTGCAGGCGCTACCAGCGAGTGGTTTTACGACTTCGACGTAGTAGGCGAGACGACATCTCCTCTAACCATCAGTAGCACCCACGCGGTTTATCTTGGAGAGTACGGTTCAACTGCTGTACGTGCGTGGAATCCTGTCAGTATGCCAGCGAGGCCAGATGTCACCCTTCCTTCGGGCAGTCTCTCAAATGTTCACATTGGCAATAGCACTTCCAGTGGCGGGGCTGCAATCGGCTTTGACTATCAATTATCTTATAGCTGGCAAGCCATAGCGCTTGGCCCCATGACCTTTGTCGCATCCGATGATGAGCGTGAAGTGACTGCCGTGACGGAAGTTCTTCCTCAGGATGGTCTCCCGTTGATTCGTGTTGAAGCGCCGGCGCAGGCAGGGGAAGGGGAAACCGTCAGAATTGTGGTAACGGCGCTGGACCATGACCAGTTGACGCTGGCTCAACTTACACAGGCCGACACTGTTGTGCCAGCATCCAGTACCCAGGCGCGTATGCAAGGGGAGCAACAGTGGGGGCTCGACTTAAGCTATGAACTGGATATGCCGGGTCATGCGATGTTTTTCACCGTAGTCGCTCAAGATGGGGATGGTCATTGGCGTTATCAGGAGATCAACATTGGACTGGCCAGCGATGGTCATTCCTGTGCGTCGCAGGCTATTGATGTTGACAGTGTTCCTGCATATCCCGACTGGCCGCGCTTGGATTGGCAAGGTTTACCCAGTCATGCAATTAATGGTGATCGGATGGTGTATGAAAACGCTCTCTATCAAGCGCGATGGTGGACGCAGTCCATTCCTGGTAGCAACGACGCTTGGGAATTTCTTTGCGACCTCTAGTCGGTAGGAATTACAGGGTCTATGACCTGACCAAAAGAAAGGGGCTGCTGGCAGTGAAAAGGCTCCCATTAAAAAAGCTCAACCTATGAAGGCTCAGTTAATAAAGCCCTGTGATAAAACCCGGTGATAAAGGGATCGGAGAATAAAGCATTCGGCTAAAGACAAGCAAAACGGACGCAGATTAGGGGCTGTATCCCCCAAAAACCCCGATGTTATAACATAACATCGGGGTTTTTGTATCTGATCGAGCGATTCCTGTAGCGAATTAATTGAATTTCAAGCTATCTACGAATTGGGCGGTGATCGCGTGACTATTTAAGAACTACTAATTAAACGTAACAGTTTAAAAGCAACTATTTAAAAGCCAAGTGGGAAAAATGCACGTATGCACGCTCGAGTTCTGTTTATGGTTTGCAAAAGGAGCTTCTAAAGACCAAGTCTTAAAATCTAAGATCTTATATTTAAGGGCTTTGGTTTAAGGGCTTAGATTTAAGGTCCAAGATTTAACATCTTAGATAGCGGCCAATATAGCGACATGGTCAGGAGATTGCCGAGAAGCACATTTGTAAATAATGTGCCCTGGTTCTCGCAAGCGATTGTCTGCTTTATGTACTATTCAGGGGTAAGGTTTTTCTGACTCAGAGAAATCAAAACTTACGAAAGATTTACATAAGACTTACAAAAGCCACTAGAAGCGGGAATCTCCGGCTCGTTTCTAGTGACTTTTTATCAATAATTGAGTGAGTGTTATTCCGCTCGCTCCTCAAGCCATTGACCCCTCGCCCGTGTAGTTCATCTTGCTTGCTTGTTTTAGCCGATTTAGAGCTGAGGGCTTTTACTTTTTCTTGCCAATACGATCCCAATCATCATTATTTGCTAAACGCAGGTACAAGTTGACAGCTTGTTGTACGTCATTGGGCTTAGAAATTGTAGGGAAAATCATTGATCGTCGTTGAACGTGGAATTTTTAACGCGTTAGACGGGTTTTGTCTGAGACGGTAAAGGCAGTGCTGTACGGTCAATGGAAGACTTCAGGACAAAGGACGATTGCACTCCGCTTACCCCTTCGATACGGGTTAATTTTTGTAATAAGAATTGCTGATAGGCATCCATATCTTTGACGATGATCTTTAACAGGTAATCGGCGGATTGCCCGGTTACCAGATGGCACTCCAGGACTTCGGGATATTGTTGCATGGTCTGCTCGAACTGGGAAAAGCGATCCGGGGTGTGCCGGTCCATCCCTACGGATACCATGGCCATGAGCGTGAGCCCTAACTTACGCGCATTTACCAGCGCTACATAACCTTCCACCAGCCCCATTTCTTCCAATTGGCGTACTCGGCGCAAACACGGCGAAGGTGAAAGACTAATTCGGTCTGCTAACTCCTGGTTTGATATACGTCCTTCTCGTTGCAGGATATTCAATATCTGATAATCGTATTTATCCAGTTCCATGTTGGCGGTTCTCTTATTTGTGTGCTCGTGTGCTCGTGGTTCTTTTTATTCGTGGCTTTCTTCTTGGTGAATCTATATCTGGTGGTTTTATTTTTAATGGTTCGGCTTTTTATCGGTTTGGTTTAATACCCCAATTTATTCCCCTATTTTATGGGAAAGTAACTTGGTAGCAATTTAATTCCATTATTGTAGGATTTGTAGCAATTATATTGCTCTATTTTCTTTTTAGGAAGCATTTTGGCAATCTTCTGCCCGGCTTTCTTACGTATACTATCGCTACGCATTACGGTGTTAGGCCAATCGCCAACACTTGGTCAATCAGACAAACCGCTTATCCGGCGGGGCACGACAAGTGCACAAGATGATTGTTCAGGCTCGCCAACCAGTGAGTAAAGTTAAGTGCAGACACACCGCGTGCCATATCTAATTCCAGCTGCTATCCACAATGACTTTTAACGTTCCAGGGAAATATCATGCTTGCCAATCCTTCGACCAAGTACCGCGCATTTCCGGGTGTCGATCTTCCAAATCGGGAGTGGCCCAATAATCAGATTACCTCGCCACCGGTGTGGATGAGTACGGATTTACGTGATGGCAATCAGGCGTTGATTGACCCTATGTCAGTCGAAACAAAACTGCGCATGTTCAAAGCCTTGGTAGAAATCGGATTTAAACAGATTGAAATCGGCTTTCCCTCTGCGTCGCAAACCGACTTTGATTTTACTCGCCTGCTGATCGAAGGCGGCCATATCCCCGACGATGTCACCATCGAAGTGCTTGTACAAGCACGTTATGAATTAATCGAACGCACCGTAGAAAGTGTGCGCGGCGCAAAGCAGGTAATTTTGCATCTCTATAATCCTCTGGCGCCGTCATTTCGCCGTATTGTTTACCAGACGGATAAAGCTGGCGTAAAAGACATTGCATTACAGGGGACGCGCTGGGTGAAAGAATTAATCGCCCAGGCACCGGAAGTGGATTGGGTGTATCAGTATTCCCCGGAAATGTTTTCCAGTACCGAGTTGCCTTTTGCCAAAGAGGTGTGTGATGCGGTAGTGGATCTGTGGGAACCAAGCATCGACAATAAAATAATCCTGAATCTTCCCGCCACTGTTGAGATGGCTACACCCAATACCTTCGCAGACCAAATCGAGTGGATGCATAAGAATCTGCAGCAACGTGAAGCCATCATCATCAGTGTGCATCCTCATAACGATCGAGGTACGGCCGTTGCAGCGGCTGAGTTAGCTTTAATGGCGGGCGCTGATCGGGTGGAGGGTTGTCTGTTTGGTAATGGTGAGCGTACAGGGAATGTTGATCTGGTGACACTGGCGTTGAACTTATATTCTCAGGGTATACACCCGCAATTAGATTTTTCGCGTCTGGACCAGATTCGTCAGCTCGTGGAAAGTTGCACGCAATTGCCGGTGCATCCGCGTCATCCTTATGCCGGAGAACTGGTATTTACTGCATTTTCAGGTTCTCATCAGGATGCCATCAAAAAAGGCCTGGCATGCCAGGATCGCAATGCCATGTGGGAAGTGCCTTATTTACCGGTAGATCCCGCGGATTTTAATCGAAGCTACGATGCAGTTGTACGCGTGAATTCTCAGTCGGGAAAAGGCGGTGTGAGCTTCTTACTGCAACAGGCGATTGGTCTTGAATTACCTCGACGGTTGCAGATTGAGTTCAGTGCGCTGGTGCAAGAGGTAAGTGATCAAACCGGCAAAGAGATTAGTTCAGAACAGATCGTGCAGTTGTTCAGTGAAGCATATTTGGCAGTAAACCATCCGTTTGTGTATAGCCGAAGCAATATTCATGAGCAGGACCACCAAACCACCATTGCGTTGAATTTGCAGCATGGTGGCCAGGCTGTCGAGATTGAAGGGTGTGGCAATGGGCCAGTGGATGCCGCTGCAAAAGGATTGAGTCAATTCTGTGAACACGCGATTGAAGTTGTCGACTATAATGAACACGCCGTGGGAGCCGGGTCGGAAGCTGCAGCGGTGTGTTATCTGGAAGTCAAAATCGCGGACCACAAAGCGGTGTTTGGTGTTGGGCAGGATTGCAACATCACTGTCGCAGCACTCAAGGCTTTGATAAATGCCATTAACCGCAGTGCCTAACGGCGACAGTTTTGTGTTTAGTACGCTGATCTGAATGAAGCTGGCCGGGCATTGCAGCTGCCCGGCGATTCCCTGGCTTGTTTTCCTGCCTGGCTTTTTATTAAGACCGCGCATATTATTTTTTTTGATTCTCTTTTTCTTTTTTACCTTACCTTACCTTATCTTTCCTTTCCTCACTTTACTTTACATTCTCTACGCCTCTCTTTTTAGTCATTGCATCCGGGTTTGTGCTCACATTTAATTTCGTATTTTCTCATTGGTCTTTTGTTTGAATGGTCTTTTAATTGAATGGTCTTTTAATTGAGTGGTCAATGGATTTGCTAATTCTTAGTCTGGATAAGAATCGTCGATACAGTTTTTAGAGTTGGAAATCCGAAACCTGTCATCCAACGTACATGTTTAAGCGCCATATTACAGGGGACTCATTTGTAGTGATTACACGTATGTTGTAGTAATGCTAAACAGAACGCCAAAACCTCGGTTTTCCTGTTGCTATGTTGGCAGGCGTGAATGTCAGCAGAGTAACTAAATTTGGCGCGCTGGACTTTGAATTTCACTCAAGATACGTGCAAAGTATTCAAAGAATTTGGAAATTACACACTTCATGCGTTCTTGAGTCCTAGCACAAAACACGTCAAGGTTAGCGCGGAAATAAGCAAGCTAAGGCAAATTTAAGTAGGGTCGTAACTGCATACACAAGTCGCAGAATGTATAAATACCAGCGTTTTCAAGGTAATGAAATGTCAGCATACAAAGGTGACAACATACATAAGTTGATGCTGCAAAGTGGTGAAAAAATAAAAAGTCCGTTTGGCATTAATTTCGCTTGGTCGTTCAAGTTTGCAAGCATAAAAAATATCGCTTAACAATTTGCTTAAAAAAGAGTGGCAATGAGTTACAAGAGAAAAAGAGCTTGTGAAAAGCGAATGTGCGAAAGACGAAAAGCAAAAACGCGGGTACGAAACAGCCCAAACCAGTCACAAGTAACATCGAAATTGCGTTCTTTAGTCAGGCAATTTGAGATAAATTCTTAGCAGGTAAAACGTGTTAACCCAACATTCTAACCGCATACATCAGCCCAAACTTTCACACAATCGTGCAGAATTACTGCAACATTACGATGTGATTCGCCGCCAAACCCAGGAGCTTGCAGAAGGGCTTTCCGCAGAAGATCTCAGTGCGCAATCCATGCCAGATGCAAGCCCTGGCAAATGGCATCTGGCACACACCACCTGGTTTTTTGAAACCTTTATCTTATTGAAACATCTAGATGGATATCGTGAATTCCACGCGAAATACAATTATCTATTTAATTCATATTATGAAAATGTTGGTTCGCGTCATGCGCGCCCACAGCGGGGACTTTTGACCCGACCGTCATTGCAGGATGTATTGCTTTACCGCGAATATGTGGATGCAGCCATGCGACAACTCATCGCTCAAGCAGAAGACAATGCTTTACCGTTAATTGTTATCGGGCTTCATCATGAGATGCAACATCAGGAATTATTTCTCACAGATATCTTGCATTTGCTTTCCCATAATCCACTCTGTCCGGCGCTCATTCCTCGTCAACGATCACAAGTTCCATCATCGTCCTTTGTTCGTCAATCCGCGTCCAAAATCCCACTGGTGGAATTTGACGGTGGCCTGTACGACATGGGGCATAGCCCGCGAGCTTCAGAAACTTCATCGCAGGTTTGGCAGGACTTCTCGTACGATTGTGAACAACCTCGTCACCCAACGTATATTGCCCCGTTTGCCATAGCCGCCCAGTTAACCACCAATGCGCAATGGCTGGAGTTTATAGAAGATGGGGGTTACGACAATCCGCTGTTGTGGCTGTCGGATGGTTGGGCTGTTAAACAAAAAGAACAATGGCAAGCCCCTTTATATTGGCATCAAGAGAACCAGCGCTGGTGGCGATTTGCGCTGGATGGTTACCACGAAGTGGATATGCACGCGCCGGTGTCGCACGTGAGTTTTTATGAAGCCGATGCTTTTGCCCGATGGGCCGGTAAGCGATTGCCGCGCGAACACGAGTGGGAACTAGCAGCCCAGTCCTGCCCCGTTCAGGGTAACTTATTGGAGTCTTACGCCTGGATGCCAAGAGCGGTCGACACTGCTCAGCACGAATCCCCCGAGGTGGAATCGCTTGCCACTCCATCCTCCATTGATCAACTGTATGGCGATGTCTGGGAGTGGACACAAAGTGCGTTTTCACCTTATCCCGGTTTTGAGTCGAAGCAGGGTGCGCTGGGTGAATACAATGGAAAATTCATGGCCAACCAGTTTGTATTAAAAGGCGGCTCCTGTGTCAGTCCAAAACAGCAGTTGCGAGCAAGTTATCGTAATTTCTTTTATCCGCATCAACGTTGGCAATTTACCGGAGTGCGTCTGGCGGAAGATAGATAAACGCCTGAATCAGGCTAGCACAATAAATACAACACGATAGACAAACATTTTACCTGGAGAGGAACTGAACATGTCGAACATAGCTCTGCCGATTCAAGGCGCTACTACAAGTCCGATTGATACGCATGCAGTACAGCAACATTCGATTCCCAAAACAAATGTTCAGGAAAAAACTCCCGTTATTGAAAGAAATCAGTTTTATTACGATGTGCTGGCAGGCTTGAATGCCTCACAGAAACATTTAAGCCCAAAATATTTTTATGATGAAAGTGGCTCACACTATTTTGATCAAATTTGCGCGCTTGATGAATATTATCCGTATAAAACGGAACTCACATTGTTACCGGAGGTGGCAAGCACTCTGGCGAAAAATCTGCAAGGGCAATTTGCTCTGGTTGAGTTTGGCGCAGGTTCGCTGCTAAAAGTAAAACCTTTGTTGAACGAAATTGACGGCATTCACCGGTTTATGCCCATCGATATTTCTGGCGAGCACCTGGTTAGCGCCTGCGAACAATTACAGCAGGAATACCAATCGCTGGAAGTTGCCCCGACGGTTGCCGATTTTACCCAACCCTTAGCGCTTGATGGCTTTCACGGATTACAGCCGCTGGGATTTTTTCCGGGTTCCACCATTGGTAATTTCACCCCGGACGAAGCCGCTGGGTTTTTACAGAATGTCCGAAATATACTGGGGCCGGATAGTTATTTATTGATCGGCGTGGATACTAAAAAATCACCAAGAACCTTGCATCGCGCCTACAATGATCAAATGGGGATCACCGCGAAATTTAATCTTAATATTTTACATAGAATTAATCGCCACTTTGATTCTCGTCTGGACGTCGCGGACTTTGAACACTATGCCTTTTACAACACCAGCGAAGGTCGTATTGAAATGCACTTGGTCAGTCGGAAAGCGCATAATATTGTACTGGATGAGACAATCATCCATTTTGACGAAGGCGAAAGTATTCACACAGAAAGCTCCTATAAATATTCACCGCAAGACTTTCAAACACTGGCTGCGAAAACCGGTTGGCAGATTGATCAGGCCTGGATGGCACAAGGCGATATGTTCAGCATGTACTTGTTGAAAAATGCGGTCCATTAACTGACAGCAGCGCCGGTGTTAGAGCAGGCAACGTTTTATCTTTAAATAACAGACAAAGAGCTGAAGGTAAACCTGTGAACGAGCACGATATAGCGTTTGTTGCCAGCTTTTGTGGGGAGCGCGCTCAGGGTAATCGTCACATTGTAATTAATGTGAGCGAAAAACATGATATGAACGGGCTTACGCAAACAGCGCTCACATTATCGGGACGTCTGCCGCAATGGATACTCGTACTATTGCGTGTGCCCGAATCGGTGAATGCGTCCGCGCAAGCCCGTTTTTTTAAAAACGATCACATCATCCAGCGCTGTGGTTCTGGCAGCGTTGCCGCCGCTGCGTATTTGGATCATCGCCTGCAGGACAAGACGCTCTATCATCATCGACTGCTACAACATGTCTTGTTCCCTTTAACGCTGCAAACTTCCAGCACCCCGATCGTAGTCGGCAAACAAAAGTCGGCGTATTACTATGAAACCCCAGTGTTGCCCCTGGTTAACAGTCGTTTGCCACAATTGCAGCGAAAATTGATTAACCAGCCAGTGACGGATCTGTTTTTACTGGGCGGAAAGCAGGATTACTGCGTGTTGGTGCTCCGTCACAAACGCGCATTGGAGCGTTGTGAGTTGAATACCCGCCTGTATCAGCAAATTAGCCGCCGTTCTGTCATTGTGACAGCACCGTCTCAAACCCCGGGTGTAGATTATTACCTGCGGTATTTTAATCCTCGTTATGGTGCCTATGAAGATGCGGCCACAGGCTCAGCAAATGCTATGCTGGCAGATTACTGGCAACGCGCTTTACGCAAGACGTCCGTGCGTGGCCGGCAGTTATCGCCAGAAGGTGGGGAGTTTATTGTGAGCTGCCAAAAGGGAAATCAAATCGGGTTGAGCCTTCATCAACAGGTCATTGGCCAGGCCCGATTTATACTGCCGGATGAAATCGGGCACGCTAATTTTCGTGAAGTGTCAGCAACGGTACAAGGGGCGTTTACGGCGTAAGTCTGAGAGCTGCACGACTTGGCAGTTTGAATGGATTGTTAACCCAATACCTGTGTCTACTCCGCTTCCTGTAAGTACTGGTTTTTGAGTTTGACGTAATTCTGGGCAGAATATTGGAAAAACTTACGCTCGCTGTCTTTCAAGGGGCGCGCCTGTTTAGCCGGAGCACCTACGTATAAAAATCCACCTTCCAAACGTTTTCCCGGTGGCACCAGCGTACCCGCACCAATAACCACTTCGTCTTCAACCACGGCGCCGTCCAGTACGGTCGCACCAATCCCAATTAACACACGATTGCCGATGGTGCAGCCATGTAGACAGGCGCCATGGCCAATGGTGACATCCTCGCCGATGGTCAACGGCCACCCCCCGGGATTGAAATCACTGGCGTGGGTTATGTGGAGTACCGCATTATCCTGCACACTGGTACGTGCCCCAATGGTAATTTTATGCATGTCGCCACGAATCACCGCGCAGGGCCACACCGACACATCGTCGGCCAGACTGACGTCACCAATCACAACCGCCGCCGGGTCCACAAACACCGCATTGGCGAGTTTTGGCAGCAGACCGTTAAAAGGTCTTATAGACTTGTAATCAGGCATCATTAACTCCAAATATAAAAGATCGAACAGCCGCGACTAAGCGCTCAGGAATTAAACATTTCACCCGTCACTTTCGACCGCAGAAATGTCTAAGGCAGTATAACGCAATGCTCCTGACCAATGCTTATTCATCAAATTCATTAAAATAGGTTTCTGTCATGACCAACCCTTTATTGCAGGATTCCACTTTACCGCCATTTTCGCAAATTAGTGCTGAACATGTCGTTCCAGCCATGCAGCAGCTGATTGCGGATGCCGAGGCACAATTGCAGCAACGACTGGCATCGGTGGAGCAGCCCAGCTGGGAGACCTTGATCGAACCCATAGAAGCCATGCAGGATAAAATTAATCAGGCATGGTCACCCGTCAGCCATTTAAATGCGGTGGTGAATACGGAAGAATTGCGCAAGGCGTACGAAGAAGCTGAGCAGGCGCTGACCGCATACTACACCGCATTTGGCCAGAACAAAGCACTGTTTGAAGCTTATCAAAAGATAGAACAAAGCCCGGAGTTCACAACTTTAAGCCAGGCGCAACAGCAAAGTGTGCGACATGCCGTGCGTGACTTTAAGCTCAGTGGCGTCGGTCTGGAAGGGAATGAGAAAGAGCAATTTAAAAAAATCAAAGCGCGTCTGTCGACGCTGACCACGACGTTTTCCAATAATGTACTGGATGCGACCAACGGCTGGTACTACCACTTTGTTGACGCCGATTTATTGCAAGGGCTACCTGAATTTCTCGTAACGGGCGCAGTGCAAGCTGCCAAAGATCGCGATATGGACGGTTATGTTCTCACGCTGGACTTACCCGTGTATTTCACTGTGATGTCGCAGGCACAGAGCGAAGAGCTTCGCAAAATTATGTATGAAGCCTACAACACGCGTGCATCCAGCGAAGGGCCAAGCGCAGATAAGTGGGATAACACAGACATTATTGAAGAAATTATGCAACTGCGTCAGCAGCTGGCGAGCCTGCTGGGCTTTGAAAACTATGCGGAAGTGTCGCTGGCGAGCAAAATGGCAGAGTCACCTGAACTTGTGGTGGAGTTTTTACAGGACCTTGCCCGTAAAACAAAACCGTTTGCTGAAAAAGAGCTGAAAGAACTCAAGCAATTTGCACAAGAGAAATTTGGCTTGCAGGAACTTAATGCCTGGGACGTGCCGTATATCAGTGAGCAATTAAAACTGGAAAAATACAATGTATCGCAGGAAACGCTGCGACCCTATTTCCCCTTGCCTGTAGTCCAGCAAGGCCTGTTTAAAGTGGCTGGGAATTTGTTCGGCGTGGAAGTACGGGAAGCCGCTACGGACACCTGGCATCAAGATGCAAAATACTATGAAATTTTGCGTGATGGCAAAAAAATCGCGAGCTTTTATTTTGATTTGTTTGCCCGAGCCGGCAAGCGCGGTGGTGCATGGATGGCCGAGTGTCGTTCGCGGCGAATAAAAGAGGGCGAATTACAATTGCCGGTCGCGTATCTGGTGTGTAATTTTAACAGTCCAGTAGAGGGCAAACCCTGTCTGCTTACGCATAATGAAGTGACGACACTATTTCATGAGTTTGGTCACGGCTTGCATCATATGTTAACGCAAATTGATGTCGCATCGGTCAGTGGTATAACTGGCGTGGAATGGGATGCTGTTGAACTGCCCAGCCAGTTTATGGAAAATTTTTGCTGGCAGCCGGAAGTGCTCAGTTTCCTTTCGCAGCACTATGAAAGCGGTGAGCCGCTTCCCGAAACATTGTTGGCAAACGTGCTTGCGGCAAAAAACTTTCAGTCGGCAATGTTTATGTTAAGGCAGTTGGAATTTGCATTGTTTGATTTACGCTTACATCTGCAATATGGCAAACAGAATTTTAGCGGCGTGCAAGCCCTGCTCGACGAAGTGCGCAGTCAGGTTGCTGTGTTCATGCCACCGGCCTTTAATAAATTCCAAAATGGATTTTCGCATATTTTTGCCGGTGGTTATGCGGCAGGATACTACAGCTATAAATGGGCCGAAGTGCTGTCTGCCGATGCTTTTTCCGCCTTTGAAGAAGAGGGCATTTTTAATCCGGCAACAGGTCAGCGTTTCATGCATGAGATTTTAGAACGCGGCGGCTCGCAGAATGCCATGACGCTGTTTAAGAATTTCCGCGGACGTGAACCTTCAGCAGAAGCACTTATGCGGCACTCTGGTCTGGTTGAAGACAATGCTGCCTAATTAGATACTGGCATGCATGAAATAGACAAAGTAAAACTCAGAAAACAGGTATACAAAGATTTTCGCTTATGAATAAGCCAGGTAAACGTTTTATTGCGGGCGCAGTGTGCCCGCAATGTCAAGAAATGGATCGCATTGTCATGTACAGGGAAGATAATGATGAATATCGTGAATGTGTCAGTTGTGGATTCAAAGAGAAACAAGTCTTCAAACAACACCAGCGCGAACTTGACACTCGTGTGAATCAAACGGAAGAAAGCGTGCGTGCAGAAACTCAGGTACTAAATTTTCCACCGATAAATAATGCAGATAAAAAATAGTGACAGCGGGCAAATGCACAATGTTGTCACGGCGCTGAGCCCTCGGCTAATTGGAGCCTTCAGCTGATTAGAGCCCTCAGCTGAAGCTAAACAAAGCTCTCAGAAAATAGAGCACTCACCGAATTAACTGCTTCACAGAATTCACGTTGAGAACTTAGTGCACCGTTTCATTATCAGCGCTGCTATCGAGTCTGACCGGCTCGTGACTTAAGCTCAGGGAAATACTGGAATCACCGGCAAGACAAGGCCATTTTTCCACAATCTTTGCCCAATCCCGATGTTGTAATTCCACATGTTTACAGAATAATTCCTGATCCGCCAGGATGTCGGTCAGGAAGTCCCCGGAATTGAACACCATCTCCATGGAGTAATGCACCGCAAGGTCAAGCTCATTGGCAAACTCTTCGCCGATAAGGTCATGCACAATAATATTGGAAAGCGTCATATCCATGGGAATTAACGGTGAGCCGCAAAGCAGCATTAATCGATCATTTAATTCTTCGATTAACCGATGGGCCAGATAAGCCTCATCTATCAGTGCGTGTAAATCCTCGTGTTTCTGTGTTAACTCCGGTGGCGACAGAAAATAATCTTCAATAATGTTGATAAAGATAGTGGAAAACTTTTCCAGCTTTGCTTCCTCGCAATGCTCTTGAATCGCTTGAATGAAATCGGGAACCCGTTCTATATAACTGGTCACAAAGCCCATCAATTGTTGCGCAGCATCTTCATCGGGCAAATGGATCGCGTGATGGAGTTGTGGAAGTTTTGCTTCGATAAAATTCTGTAAACGCTGGCTATCTGCTTCACGCTCTCTTGCCAAGGCAATAGATTCTCGAATTTGTAACAATCGACTCTCGCTCATGATTAACAATATAGGTATGAGTTCGTTGGTTTTAATTACTGCGCGACCAGCAAAACGCCAACCCTGAGGAAACTTTAGACCTGTCTAATCACCGTCAAAAAGTTAATTCCATGAATTCACCTTAATTCAAAATCGGAGAAATACAAGGTTTTAGATGACAATCGACTAAGCCCAGCGCTTAAGGTTGTTGTTCCTTATAAACAGTTGAAAACCAGGCGTGACGACGCGAGAGTGTCCAATACGCGAGCCCAAGACTTAAACCGCGGAAACCGTTAAAAAGGACAATGGCCAACCACAGACCATGATTGTGTAGTGGCTTGAATATCCACCAAGCGGGTAAGAATACTATAAAAAGCGCCGCTGCCATATGATTGCGCATGACACGTGTTTTGCCCGCGCCAACATAAATACCATCCAGTGCATAACACCAGGTACTTATCAGCGGCATGGCCAGCAGCCAAAAAGAATATTCCATCACTTGAGTTTGAACGCTGGGAATGGATGTAAACAGAGGCAAGGCCCAGCGATAGCACAGTGCGTACACCAGCGTAATACCCAGCGCTATTACAAAAGAAGCCCACAGCGCGGCAAAACTGGCATAGTGAAATCGACGTTCGTCGCGTGCCCCAACCGCATTCGCGGTGAGCGTTTCGGCTGCGAGCGCATAGCCATCAAGAAAAAATGCGGTAAACAGAACCCACTGAATAATAATCGCATTGGCTGCCAGAATATCGTCTCCAAAAGCCGCGCCCTGTGCGTGAAAAAAATTAAAAGTAAACAGAATCGCTAGCGTGCGCAGAAATAAATCGGAATTGACGGAAAAGGTTGATAGAAAGAGCTCGCGATGAATTTTTTTACCGAGATACTGCAGTAATTGTCGCCGATATAATTGTTTTAGCACGAAACCCAAGGCGATAACGCAAGCCGTGTATTCGGCAATAAGCGTGGCCGCCGCTGCCCCTTGAACGTCAAAATCGAGTCTGACGATGAATACATAGTCGAGCAGCACGTTCAGCGCATTGGCAAATACGGTAATCAGCAGAGCAACTTTGGTGTGCTTCATGCCGATCAGCCAGCCCATGGCGACATAGGTCAGTAACACTGCCGGTGCGGAATAAATACGAATATGACAATAGTCCAGCGCGAGTGCATACAGTTCGGCATCCTGCGTCATCAATGTCATGACCCAGGGCAATAAAAGCGTTTGCAGGGCCAGCAGTAAAATTCCCCCGAAAAACGCTATCCATAAATTCGCATTGAGTTGCTGCGTAGCGTCGACCACATTGCTGGAGCCTTCCCCGCGAGCGGTTGCGCTGGTAGTACTCATTCGCAGGAAAGCAAACATCCAATAACACAATGCCACTACGTTGGTTCCCAGCGTGGCTGCGGCGAGAAAACTGGCTTGCTCAAGATGGCCCAGCATGGCAGTGTCGGCCATGCCCATGATAGGGACCGACATATTGCTGATGATCATGGGCCAGGCGAGATGAAAGCTCTGCCGGTGTGGTAGTTTTTTGAACAATTGTATTAGATGGCCCAACAATACGCCTCATTTTTGGTGAAACTGGCAGGATTGCCCGGGTTTTTTTCCGTAAAAAGCCTTACGTTTCGAGCGATTGTACCGTTATAATCCTGAGCTGCGACAAATTGTCGCAATTTTGCGTGGTTCATTGTGTCCGTCACAAGCTCCTTAAGTGGCGCACCCGCATGTAGTAAAAGCAACAACAATAATAGTAATTAAATATTTCATTAACCGACTAACGGAGAAGGGGCGATGTTAAGTACTAACACGCGGTCGCTCACTCTGCTGTTTGCCACAAGTCTAGCGCTAAGTATACCGGCCTTAGGGTTTGCGGACGAATTGCAGTTTAATATGACCGAGGGCGTAACATCTGTAAGCAAAGAAGTATACGGATTGCACATGCTGATTTTTTATATCTGCTGCGCGATCGGTGTTATCGTATTTGGTGCTATGTTCTACAGCATGTTCATGCACCGCAAATCACGAGGTGTCGAAGCTGCTAACTTCCATCACAGCACATCATTAGAAATTGTATGGACAGCAATACCATTTCTAATTTTGATCCTCATGGCAATTCCGGCCACAACCACGCTGAAAAAGATTTATGATGCCGATGATGCCGACATTGATATTCTGGTTACCGGTTATCAATGGAAATGGCGCTATGAGTATCTGGGCGAAGACGTCAGTTTCTTCTCTGTATTAAAAACACCCAGCACACAAATCCACAATGAAGAAGACAAAGGCAAGCACTATTTGCTCGAAGTGGATGAGCCTCTTTACATACCAATCAACAAAAAAGTCCGATTCTTAGTCACTTCCAGTGATGTTATCCACAGCTGGTGGGTACCACCTTTGGCGGTCAAGCGCGACGCTATTCCCGGATACACCAATGCCGCCTGGACTCGCGTAGAAGAACCCGGTGTGTTTCGTGGTCAATGTGCTGAATTATGCGGGAAAGATCATGGCTTTATGCCGATTGAAGTCCACGCTGTTTCGGAAAGTGAATTTACTGCCTGGTTAGGTAAGCGCAAAGAAGAAGCCGCAGCTATTCGTGAAGCCGCTAAGCAAACACTGACCCTGGAGCAGCTGCTATCTGAAGGTGAGAAGGTCTACACCAAAAACTGTGCAGCCTGCCACCAAGCTGACGGTAAAGGTATGCCACCTACCTTCCCTGCCATTGCGGGAAGTCCAATTGCTGACGGTGAGCGCCCGATTGCTGAGCACTTTAATCGCGTACTCAATGGTGGTCAGGGTATGCCACCGTTCGGTGAGCAGTTGACGCCAGTTCAGGCTGCAGCCGTTATCACATTCCAGCGAAATGCGTTTGGCAATAATACGGGCGATGTCGTCCAGCCAATCGATATTTTGAAATACAAGCAAGGCCAATAGGAGATCAAGACAATGGCACATGGTCCTGCGAAGGGTTTATCCCGGTGGCTCTTTACCACTAACCATAAAGACATAGGTAGCATGTACCTATGGTTCAGTTTCGCCATGTTTTTCATGGGCGGTATCTTCGCGCTGGTAATTCGCGCCGAGTTGTTCCAACCCGGTCTGCAAATTGTTGAGCCTGATTTCTTTAACCAAATGACTACCATGCACGGCTTGGTGATGGTCTTTGGTGCAGTAATGCCGGCGTTTGTCGGTCTGGCCAACTGGATGGTGCCAATGATGATTGGCGCTCCAGATATGGCGCTGCCACGTATGAATAACTGGAGTTTCTGGATTCTTCCTTTTGCCTTTGCTCTGTTGGCATCGACGCTGTTTATGGAAGGAGGGGCGCCAAACTTCGGTTGGACATTCTACGCACCTTTATCCACAACCTATGCGTCTGACACCGTTACCTTCTTTATTTTCGGTGTGCATATCATGGGGGCGAGCTCGATCATGGGGGCGATTAACATTATTGCCACCATCCTCAACATGCGTGCGCCAGGCATGACCTTAATGAAAATGCCATTGTTCGTCTGGACCTGGTTAATCACTGCTTACCTGTTAATTGCGGTAATGCCGGTACTGGCGGGTGTGGTGACCATGATGTTGATGGATATTCACTTCGGCACCAGCTTCTTTGACGCTGCCGGTGGTGGTGATCCGGTATTGTTCCAGCACGTGTTCTGGTTCTTCGGTCATCCGGAAGTGTACATCATGATTTTACCGGCCTTCGGTATTGTCAGTGCCATCATTCCCACCTTCGCGCGCAAGCCGTTGTTTGGTTATGAATCCATGGTATACGCCACCGCGTCCATCGCGTTTCTTAGCTTCATTGTGTGGGCGCACCATATGTTCACCGTGGGTATTCCGTTGACGGGCGAACTGGTATTTATGTATGCCACCATGCTAATCGCAGTGCCTACCGGTGTAAAAGTGTTTAACTGGGTTACCACCATGTGGAAAGGTGCAATGACTTTTGAAACGCCTATGCTGTTTTCCATCGCCTTCGTGATTCTGTTTACCATTGGTGGCTTTTCCGGCTTGATGCTGGCGATTGCCCCGGCGGACTTTCAGTATCACGATACCTACTTTGTGGTAGCGCACTTCCACTACGTACTGGTCCCGGGTGCCATCTTCTCAATTACCGCAGGTGTGTATTACTGGTTACCTAAGTGGTCCGGCAAAATGTACAACGAAGTGATGGGCAAAACTCACTTCTGGCTGGCGTTTATCGGCTTGAATGTAACCTTCTTCCCCATGCACTTTTCCGGATTGGCAGGCATGCCGCGACGAATTCCCGATTACAACCCATTGTGGGCTGACTGGAATATGATTTCATCCATGGGGGCTTTCCTGTTTGGCGCTGCCCAGCTGTTGTTCTTGTACAACGTGGTGCGCACCATTCTCAGTGGTAAAAAGGCGACTGACCAGGTGTGGGAAGGGGCCGAAGGTCTGGAGTGGACGGTGGCATCACCAGCGCCTTACCACACATTCAGCACCCCACCACAAGTGAAGTAAGTTCTTGTCATGACGATGCAGGAAAAGCAAAACAACACCAAAACTGTCGCAAAGCTGGCAGTTTTTGGTGTTTGCATGTTTGTCTTTGCGATTTGGGTAATGCCACCGTTATACACATTGTTTTGTGAAGTGACGGGAATAAACGGCAAAACCAAAGGAAAGTATGAAGCAGTTGCGGCCGAAGTGGATACCAGTCGTACCGTGAGCGTTAAGTTTGTGGCCTCCAATAATGAGGGAATGCCTTGGGAGTTTGCTCCTGAGACATTCACGATGAAAGTGCATCCCGGTGAAGCCATAACAACAAACTTTATAGCGAAAAACCTGACTGAAAATATTATGGTGGGGCAAGCGGTACCGAGCATGGTGCCCAACAACGCAACAGATTACTTTCATAAAACGGAATGTTTTTGTTTTAACCGACAAGCGCTGGCACCGGGCGAAGAAGCTAAACTCGGCTTACAATTTATTGTGGACCAGGAGCTGCCACGTGCTATTCATACTATTATTTTGTCATACAGTTTATTTGATGTTACTGAGATCTCGCCAGACGATGTTGAGAGCAAAAAACAGCAAATTCAGACGAGTCAGTTAGAACAGCAAAACCATTCATCACTATTAACCGCACATACTAATTAGATTCAGCGGGGAAACATTTATGGAAACCAAGCACGAGATTTATTACGTTCCAGAACAAAGTAAATTGCCTCTCATGGCATCTATTGGTTTGTTCTTTACTGTTTTTGGTCTGGCAAATTGGATCAATGAAATTTCTGCCGACAAAGATGGCAGTGGGATGTGGGTCTTCATCGCCGGCCTGGCATTCTTTTGCTATGTACTCTATTCCTGGTTTGGAACCGTCATCGATGAAAATATTCAGGGCTTAAACAGTGCACAGTTAAAGCGTTCATATGTTTGGGGCATGGGTTGGTTTATTTTTTCCGAAGTCATGTTCTTCTCGGCATTTTTTGGAGCTTTATTTTACATTCGTAATATCGCATTACCTGAGTTAAGTTCAGGTCCGACCAGTGAAATTCTGTGGAATAACTTTAAGGCGGAATGGCCTTTGATGACCACTCCGGATCAAGCACTAAGTGGCGATAAAGCGGTTGTAAATGGCCCGGGTGAAAACATGGCAAACCCGGGGCTGGGTAATTGGCTCGGCTGGCTGCCTTTTTACAACACGGTCATTCTTTTGGCTTCGAGCTTTACGGTGCATTTTGCACATACCGCGTTAAAGAGAGATAACAAGAAACTGTTCAATATTTGGTTGGGAATAACAGTTGCTTTGGGCGCAATCTTTCTGTGCTTGCAATGGGCAGAATATTCACATGCCTACCATGTGGGATTAACCTTGGATTCTGGCGTTTATGGGACAACCTTCTTCATGTTGACCGGTTTCCACGGTTTGCACGTGACCATGGGGACTATTATGTTACTGGTCCAATTCCTGCGTTCCGTGTTTAAAGGCCACTTTTCCCATCATGACTGTTTCGGCTTTGAAGCATCGAGCTGGTACTGGCACTTTGTTGATGTGGTGTGGTTAGGTCTGTTTATTTTTGTTTATATACTTTAATTTTCTGACGTTGGGGCCGCCTGCCAATGGTGGCCCCAAGGTGCTTGATTCGTTAGCTTTCCTGTTTGTATTCCATAAGCCACTGTCCCCAGTAATAACGCCGCAAAGGTAATACGAATACCAAGTGCATAAAGTACTCGTTTGGATTCGGATACGCCAATATCCTTTACCAGAAACGTAAAGCTGCTTGCCAGACAAACCAGCAAGACAATGAACTCGATAACAATTAAAATTTTTATTAGCATGGCGACTAGATCCAGAGTTTGCAAAAAAAGTTGGGCGATAGCCTATGCAAATGTTGGAAAATAAGCAAAAAATTCTGAAACTGTATTTAATTATCTGTAGAGCGAAGCGTGAAAATCACTGAGTTAAGGTTTGAGTTTAATTGGAAGTTAACCCTGTTTTCCGTTTTGTTATTGCCCATACTCATTTTTTTGGGGACGTGGCAACTCGATCGCGCTGATCAAAAGCGCGCCATACAGGCGCAGTGGGAACGGGAGCAATCTCTGCCACCACAAGTATTCCAAGCGATTGACGTGGAACAGAGGGATTTCCGTCGTGTAACGATGCGCGGAGAATTCCAAACGGAAAAATACTGGCTCAAAGAAAACCAGATGCTGAATGGTCAGCTCGGGTTTCATGTGATTATGCCGTTCAAGCTTGATGAGGGCGATACTGTTGTCGCAGTAGACCGTGGCTGGGTTGAAGGTTCTCCGCTGCGAGAATTTGTTCCGAAAGTTATCACGCCAGAGGGATCGATCGAGATTTCAGGCGCGCTGGTATTGCCCAGTGATTCTATGTTGGTGCGCGAGGCGGATGTCAGCGCAAAAACCTGGCCGCATAAAATATTGGAAGTTGATTTGCCTGTGCTAAGCAGCCAGATTAAACAGAAACTCTACCCTTTGCTTCTGCGTATAGACGCCGACAGCACGGGGGCTTTAACGGTATACTGGCGTCCTATCAATGTATCGCCAGCCAAGCATATTGGCTATGCTGTGCAATGGTTTTTAATGGCGCTCGCTTTGGTGATTTTGTATCTGTATGCTTCCACCAATATTATGCAAATTATCGGTAAACGCTAAAAAATTTTGCTGAAGTGCCTTAGCGTTCAGCATATTTCATTTCAAACACAGACAACGAAAATAATAAATATGATGTCAGAAGCCACTAAACCATCGCCATCGGTTGAAGACAAACCGGTACAGAAAAACCGCTGGACACTTATCGCGATTATGGTGATATCCATTTTGCCGATCAGTGCCGCCTACTTTATGTTCTTTACTGGCATTGGGGTTCCTCAGCACACGGTGAATAATGGCGTACTGCTGACCAGTGCGGTGAATGTAAAAGATTTGTTTGAAGCGGACGACCATCAGATCGTGCGGGCGGTACATGACGAAAAAAAATGGCGTCTTCTGATTCCCGTCACTGAACAATGTGACAAGGCCTGCGAGGATATTTTATACACTACACGTCAGGTCCATATTCGATTGGGGGAAAAAAGTGAACGCCTGGAGCGAATAGCCGTCAATCTTGCAGGCTTACCGGGTCAGCAATTTATCGACGGTCTGGTGAAAGATCATCCTTTGTTAAAGTCTGCTTCCGTAACGCGTGCGCAGTGGGATCGCTGGCTTAGCCAGGCTTCTGCAACCTTGGATCTTAATCAGCAGCCCTATTATCTATTGGTGGATCAGGAAGGGTTTGCCATGATGTCCTACACCACTCAGCACGGAAATTTGCTGTTAGAAGATCTAAAACGTGCGCTTAAATATTCCATTGACTACCAATAATGACAAATAGATCAACCGTAACCAAACTCACTCTGTTGGCCGCATTTTTAGCCTGTGGCGTTGTTGTACTTGGGTCGTTTACACGGCTTTCGGATGCCGGCCTGGGCTGTCCGGACTGGCCGACCTGTTACGGCCATTTCTGGGTACCAAAAACAGAAGCTGATGTTGCCCGTGCCAATGAACTGTTTGCACACGCGCCGGTAGAGCATGACAAAACCTGGCCCGAGCAGCTGCATCGAATTTTTGCCAGTACGCTGGGCTTGTTGATACTGGCCATTTTTGGATTTTGCTTAAAGGCGGTGGATCGAGAGCACCCCTGGCGCAGTGTCGTCGCCTGCCTGAGTCTTTTGGTTTTAGCCACCATTGCCCGAATTTTTGTGGGACATGTTCTCGATCCGTACTTGTGGATCATTATCGCCGCGTACTTTCTCAATCTGTCTCGTCTGATAATTTTTCAGGATGAATCCAAAACTCCATTCAAGCTGCCGGCATTTATTGCAGGGCTGGTAATTTTGCAGGGCCTGTTTGGTATGTGGACGGTTACCTTAAATCTATGGCCACAGGTGGTAACGCTCCACTTATTAGGTGGGTTCACCACTTTTGCCCTGTTGTGGTTATTGTTTCAACGGTTGGCGGGATGGCACTGGCATGCAGATGCTGCGGTGGTAGTGAAATTTATGCAGCTGCGTCCTCTGGCCATTGTTGTATTGAGTCTGGTTGCTATCCAGATCGCGATAGGCGGCTGGTTATCATCAAATTATGCCGCACTTGCCTGTCCGGATTTTCCGCTATGCCAAAACAGCTGGTGGCCAGAAGCAAAATTTGCGCAAGGGTTTAATATTTTTCAGCATATTGGCCCCAACTATCTCGGTGGATTGTTGGAGAGCAAAGCGCGCATCGCCATCCATCTCAGCCATCGAATCGGTGCGTTGTTTGTGTTAGTGTTTGCTTCCTTGTTAGTCGTAAAACTGTGGTTAACCGAATACAAACAAGCACGCCATTTGGCCATGGTTTTAGGCTTCGTGCTGGGGCTGCAGATTTTACTGGGGATTTTAAACGTAGAACTGAGCCTGCCCTTGGCAGTCGCTGTGATGCATAACGCGGTTGGTGCCTTGTTACTGCTCACCATAATTACAATAAATCATAGAATTCGAACCGTTAATACTCTGTAACTATCATGACAAATAGCAGCGCAATTAGTGAATCAACCACCTGGCGGGATTATTACGAGCTTTGTAAACCCAACGTCGTTCTTTTGATGTTGTTAACCTCCTTGATCGGCATGCTGTTGGCTGTGCCGGGAATGGTGCCGCTTGATATTCTATTTTTTGGCAACCTTGGCATCGCCTTGTGTGCCGGCTCCGCTGCGGCGGTGAACCATATTGTCGACCGCCATGTGGATACCAAAATGGCACGGACTTTTAACCGACCGATTGCCCAGGGGCGTGTTGCACCTCGCGAAGCTGTAATTTTCGCTTTTGTCCTGGGACTGCTGGGCATGACTGTGCTGATGGTGTGGGTGAATGCCTTAACCGCCTGGCTGACCCTGGCTTCACTGATTGGATATGCCTTTATTTATACGCTATTTCTCAAGCGTGCGACACCGCAGAATATCGTCATTGGTGGTCTGGCCGGTGCCGCTCCGCCGCTATTAGGCTGGACCGCAGTCACAGGGGAAATCCATGGGCATGCGCTGTTACTGGTTCTGATTATTTTTGCCTGGACACCGCCACACTTCTGGGCCCTGGCCGTGCATCGAAAAGCGGAATATGCCAAAGCGAAGATTCCCATGCTGCCGGTTACACACGGCGAGGCTTACACTAAATTACACATTATGCTGTACACCCTCATTCTTATCGCTGTGACGCTTTTGCCTTTTGTGACACGTATGATGAATTGGTTGTATCTGCTTGGCGCAGTGGTGCTGGGCATTGGGTTTATGTATTACGCCTGGGTGTTATTGCGTGGCAAGCAGAAAAATGCCGGCATGGACACCTTCCGCTATTCGATAGTCTACCTGATGGCACTGTTTGTCATTATGTTGGCCGACCACTATTTGCTGCCGATCACCCCCGTATGACGCAAGAACTCACCGCAGAGCATATGAATACCAGCGCTGAACAGCGACGTGGTATCGCCATCACCGTTATCAGTATTGTGGCGGTCATGACATTATTTATCACCGGCTTCGTCTACAAAATTACTTCACCGCGAGTAATGTCGGCAGAAGAGTTGCGCGCAAATGGCGCAATCATGTTTGACAACCCTCGCATCATTAAGGACTTCTCCTTGCTCAACCATCAGGGCGAAGCCTTTACCTTGGCGGACATTCAAGGGAAATGGAGTTTGATATATTTTGGATTCAGCCATTGCCCGGATATATGTCCAACCACACTGGCCAAACTGAATCAGGTTGTGGGACAGCTGGACCCTGATATTGCAAAGCAAACACAGGTCTTAATGGTGTCTCTGGACCCGGCGCGGGATACTCCAGACATTCTTGCGCAGTATGTTCCTTTCTTTAATCCGGATTTTATCGGTGTCAGTGGTGAATTCCTGGAGATTTTAAAGTTCTCTCGCAACGTCAATGTGGCGTTTAGCAAAGTCAAATTGGAAGATGACTACACCATCGACCACACGGGAAACCTGGTTTTGATAAACCCCAAAGGGCATTATCACGGCTTCTTCAAACCACCTTTTGAACTTGCCCGGTTGAAAACGACCTATCAATCCATTGTCTCCCAATTTTAAAACGCATCCGGTGTCTTAAAAGAATAAGCCAGCGCGGCCTCTGATCAGAGGCCCAGCAGCCGGAGCTGATGGCAATGGAAGCCTTGGGGTAGGGCGCCAAGGTCAGTTATCATAGGCTCACGGGTGAACTTATTCCCAATGACGGACTGATCACTGGGTGACAGCCCCGGCATTTATCTCTTAGCAAGTCTTTGCAGAACTTTCGTGAAAATGCAGGAAAATACAGGTCTTTGTAGCGAAAAATCTGGAAAACTCTAAAGGCGAATAAAGCTCAAGGGATATAAGACTCAAGGCGCAAGTAGAAAACTTCCCGGTGATAACGGTCGCTCCAAACCCTGGTATCCTGTTTTTAGGCAGGGTCCACTGTCGCCCCAGGCGCCTGGTCGGCTAAGAACATATAGAAATACATTTTAACCAATACAATTCAGAGTTTATTAATGAGTCAAATTGAAGAGGACTTGGCACAGGCGCTTCGGCAGGGCATGCGTAATCTGGCTTCGGGAGTCTGTGTGATTACGGCGATGACTGAAACGGGTGAGCGTGTCGCAATGACAGCGTCGTCCGTCACCTCGGTGTCCGACAATCCACCTTCCTTGCTGGTATGTATCAATCGCCTGGCACGAATGGACGGTGCTCTGGCAAAAACCACCGGGTTTACTGTGAATGTGTTAAGCCGGGATCATGAAGATGTGTCAAATCTGTGCGCGGCACCAGCAGAAGGTGATAGCCGATTCCAAAGTGGGGATTGGCTCTTGGATGAAGCGTCGGGGCTCTTTTATTTGAACGATGCGCTCTCTGTGTTTTTCTGTCAAAAAACACAGACAGTGCCTTATGGTACACACAATATCTATATTGGTAATATTGAGAAGGTGAAGCTTGGCGACCCGTCTGCAGAGCTTCTGGTCTACGCGAATGGCAGTTATCACTACCTCTAAGCAGTAAGTTATAGCTTACTTACCTGGTGCAAATACTTCTTTGCCAGCTCAGGCTGAGAAAAGCCCATTGGTAAGAAGCATAACTGAAGTCTCCAAACCAAAAAGGCTACAAGTCAAAAAAGCTAATAGCGACTCTGGACCGGCAGTGTGAGTAAAAAGCTGGCCAGGGCCGCCAGCACAACGGCTGGACCGGCGGGAATGTCAAACCAATAGGATGCTCCCAACCCCAATATTACCGAAATCACACCAATGACCGAAGCAACCAGGGCCATGGCTTCTGGAGAGCTGGTTAAGCGTCGGCTGGTTGCGGCAGGGATAATCAGCAAGGCGGTAATCAACATTACCCCCACAATTTTCATCGCCAAGGCAATAACCAGTGCGACCATCATCATCAGGGATAAACGCAGAAGTGTGACGCGTCGACCTTCAACTTTCGCCAGGCTTTGATCAACCGTGATCATTAGCAAGGGTTTCCACAGCCAGCAAATCGCCCCTAGCATTAGAGCTACCACCAGGTAAATGGTTATAACTTCGCTCAAGGTAACGGTCAGCAGATCGCCAAACAAGTAGGCAAATAAATTCACACGCTGACTGGAGTAAAGGCTTACACACACCAGCCCCAAGGCTAGAGAGCCGTGGGAAATGACGCCGAGCAGGGTGTCGGTCGACAAAGAATTGCGGTGTTCCAGGTACACCAGTAATACGGCAATTAAAATGCAGGTAAACACTATGGTCAGGGCAACGTTGATGGACAGGAATAGCCCAAGAGCAACGCCGATAAGCGCTGAGTGTGCCAAGGTATCGCCGAAATAAGCCATTTTACGCCACACCGTAAATGAACCCAGCGGCCCGGCAACTATTGCAATGGCGATACCCACCAATAACGAATACAGTAAGAAATCAGGCATGGTCACAACCCTTATCGCAGCTGACAGCATCGCCATGAATGTTATGGTGGTGGTCGTGGTGATGGGTGTACACGGCAAATTCTTCGGCGACACTCTTGCCAAAAAGGCGCAAATATTCGGGATGCTGAGATACGCTTTCCGGTTGACCCTGGCAGCAAACATGCTGATTAAGGCAAAGCACTTTGTCGGTCTGTGCCATCACCAGATGCAGATCGTGCGAGACCATAAAGATGGCACAATCGAGTTCGTCACGTAGCGAGGCGATCAATCGATACAGTTCACTTTGTCCATTTACATCGACTCCTTGTAAAGGTTCGTCCAGCACCAGAACATCGGGTTTGCGGGCTACCGCACGAGCCAGAAGCACTCGCTGCAGTTCTCCGCCGGAAAGCCGGTGCATGAGCTGGTTGTACAGGTGTGACACGTCAAACAAGGCCAGCGCTTGCTTATAGGCAGATTTGCTGCAATCGCTGAGGCTGAGAAAGCGCGATACTTTAATTGGCAGGCTCGCATCCATATGCAGGCGTTGTGGTACGTAGCCAAATGTTAGTCGTGGAGCCAGTTTCACTTCACCACTTGAGGCGGGAAGTAAGCCCGTAATGACTTTCACCAGCGTACTTTTACCTGCCCCATTGGGTCCGATAACCGTTGTGATTTCTCCGCGTTGCAGGGAGAAGCTCACATTGTGTAATAGTTGCTTGCCGTCGATGTGAAAACCGAGGTTTTCGACCTCGAGCAGTATATCGGCACTCATGAGTCACTCGCTTTTTTCTGTTTACAGGGTTGGCATTTACCCATGATTTCCAGCATCTGGTTTTCCACTGTGAACTTGTGTTGGGAAGCGCTTAAATTAATGGCTTGCTGAATACTGTTGTTGGGGATTTCTTCTGTCTCACCGCACACGGAACAGATGAACAGGGCATTGCAACGATCTTGATTGGGGCTGGAACAGCCGACATAGGCATTCAGTGAATGCACTTTATGAATCAAGCCGTGTTCAATTAAAAAATCCAATGTACGATAAACAGTCGGTGGTGCCACATGCTCACGATCAGAATTTTCCTCAAGCAGGTTCATCAATAAATAGGCGCCGAGTGGCTTATGATTCTGCCAGATCAAACGTAAAATCTGTTCGCGTAACTCAGTCAGGCGAACACCGTGCTGGAGGCACACTTGTTTGGCCCGTTTCAGGGCTTGATCAATGCAAATTTGGTGGTTGTGTTCGTGCATGTTGTAAGCGATTGTTTTTTATAATGTTTTTTAAAATGACAGAACGCCGTTGATGTTATGTTATCATATAACATAGTTTAGCACTTATTAATAAGAATGTATTTTTAATAACCAAACGCCATGAACCTAATCAATCGAAGCTTTTGTTGCGCGCGTACCTTGCGCTGTTTCCATCTTGTTGTATTCAGCCTGGGTATGCTGATGTCGCTAAGTGCCTTGGCGCAATCCAAGGCGGATATTGTGATAGTCACATCTGTGAAACCATTGGAGTTGGTGGTGAAAGAGTTACTGGGCGAAGATCTTCTCCAGCATATTGAAATTAAAACTCTGTTGCAGGGGCAGGCTTCTCCACATCATTTCGCGTTGTCAGTGTCGCAGGCGCGGGCTTTGGCGGACGCCGATCTGCTGCTCTGGGTAGGGCCCGATTTTGAATTGTTTTTGGCAAAAATTGCACAGAGTAAAAAAACGGTCAGTTTTGATTTGGCGCCCACTCAGCCCGCTCGAGAAACTCATTCGACAGATCACCATTCAGCCCATGCTGAAGACTTACACTTGTGGCTGAGTGTTGAGCAGGTAAGTACCTTTGCACAAAAGTTAAGCCACTCGCTGGTCGCGCTCCAACCAATGTGGCGTGAATCTGTAATGGGGAGATTGCAGCAGTTTGAGCAGGGTTTAGCTGCTTTGGATCGTGATGTGCTTGCGGCATTCAGTGACTTCCAGGCAACCGGCTTTGTCGTGTTTCATGAAGCCTATGGCCCATTGGTTGAGCGTTACAAGTTAAAGCAGCTTGGGCGGCTAACCGAGGTACCGGACGAGCAAATCAGTGCAAAACGTGTCGGCCAGCTTATGCACCAGTTAAAAGGTCAGGCGGCCTGTATGCTAAGTGAAGTAGGAGAAGCTCAGCAGGCTTCACGCTATGCGCAAATGCTGAAATTGCCCTTGGTAAATGTGGATATTCTGGCCAGTCAGATGGAAGTCGACAGTTACAGTGAATACATGCGTGCACTGACCAGGCAAATAAAAGTATGTGGTAGCGCAACCTTGTAGGGGGTGCGAGATCATTAAGTGGAGGGTGATGAGTTTCTTGAGGCGAAAAAAAACCCCAATTCCGGTATCAGGTAATCGGGGTTAAGCTCAGGGGAATGCCGGACTTGCAGGCTACAAAGTCCGGCAATGCAGTTGCTCAAAAAATCTTCTAACTAAAATAAAACTAAAATTCTGACTTTCTAAAATTCTAACCAGGACCTGAGAGTTGTAGATTGCCGACTCATTACCACCGGAGTCAGGCGTCAGGCCTTTTTCAATAAATGCTTATCAATTAATAGCCAGCTAACAATGCGTCGAGCTTTTGCTCAAGCAGATTGTCCAAGTGCTGACTAACATGCTCGTTAAGAGAGTTAACGCGCGTTTCAAATTCTTGCATTGTCTTGTGGCTAGCGATTGAATCCGTTGGATCAAATGCCCAGCTTTTGCTAGCGCCAGCATCCCAAGCAGCAACAACCCATGCAGTCGCTTCTGTTTCAGGATTAGAGGCACTAACGTCATTCGCATAGGCACCTTGAACAGCAACAACGGCAAATAAGGCCAATAGTGCTTTTTTCATAAGGTGTTCTCCTTTGTTTAAACGATTTTGGGCTCCTTTTGGGTGCCCGGTTGAGTTAGTACCGAATGTCCATCATACGATTAGACTTCCGTGTCTGGCTTTGTTACCAGACGTTACATAAGGTAACAATTGTTACTGCTCATTGCAAGCTTTATTTTGCAAATAATGCGACATAATGATCTTGTCAATAATCAATGATTTTCGAGTATATTTATTTAAGTAGCTGTTTTTATTGATTTTATTGCCTATTTAGACATCTAGCACCAAAATTTGGCGAAAAAATCTTTTTGGTGCAGACTTTCAAAAGTGTTACTTGTGTCTCAGTAACAGTGCTAATAAATCTAAAGCGGAGGTAACAACGGTGAGACGTCAGTCAGCAGGTTTCCGGCATCTAACGATAGAGGCGGTACCTTGACTCGTTTTAAAAGGAGTGATCCTGTATCCTTGCGCATCCTCTTTCACTGCGTTTTTCTGGTACTTAATCAGCCGATCACGCGGTAAGCCTGAATATTGTCAACATCACTTACACGAATAGAAAAGACATCGTTATGACTGATACTGCACCGCTCGTTCTTGTAGACGGCTCTTCATACCTCTATCGCGCGTTTCACGCACTGCCACCGCTAAGTACCTCTTCCGGTCAACAAACCGGGGCAATTAAAGGTGTGACCAGCATGTTGTTAAAGCTGGGTAAAGATTATCCAAATAGCCATATGGCGGTGGTGTTTGATGCGAAAGGCAAAACCTTTCGCGATGACATTTACAGCGACTACAAGGCGCATCGTCCTCCAATGCCGGACGATATGCGCAGCCAAATCGAACCTTTACACAAGATTATTCAGGCCCTGGGCTTTCCTTTATTGATTGTGCCGGGGGTGGAAGCCGACGATGTGATCGGCACATATGCTCATCAGGCAACGGAAGCCGGTATGGATGTGGTGATATCCACCGGTGATAAGGATATGGCTCAGCTGGTGAACAAGCATGTGACACTGGTCGATACCATGAAGGGGTCAACCATGGACATTGACGGTGTGAAAGAGAAATTTGGTTTACCACCCGAGCTCATTATCGATTTTCTGGCGTTGATGGGAGACAAGTCGGACAACATTCCCGGCGTGCCAGGGGTCGGGGAAAAAACTGCTCTCGCGTTATTGCAGAATCTGGGTGGCATCAAAGATATCTACGCCCAGTTAGATAAAGTGGCGGATCTTGGTTTTCGCGGTGCCAAAACGATGGCTGCCAAATTGACGGATAACCAGGATAAAGCTGATTTGTCCTACACCCTTGCCACTATCAAAACTGACGTGGAGCTAGAATTAGGCATTGCTGAACTGAAGCAAAAGCCTGCCGACAATAATGTTCTACGTGAACTCTACGAGGAATTGGAATTTAAAACCTGGGCGCAGGAATTGGATAGTTCCGGGGCCAAGCACAGTGGCCCGCAAGTAGAAGTGAAGGCTGAATATCGTACTATTTTAGATGAGCCGGCGCTGGATGCTTTGCTGAAGGAGCTGGAGTCAGCCGACTACTTTGCTTTTGATACAGAAACCACCAGCTTGAATTACATGGAAGCTCAATTGGTGGGCATGTCTGTCGCGACCAGTATTGGCAAGGCTGCCTATATTCCCGTTGCTCACGATTATCTGGGAGCGCCTCAGCAGCTGTCACGTGAACTGGTACTAGAAAAAATGAAGCCCATGCTGGAAAGCGACGATGCCAAAAAGGTTGGGCAAAACCTCAAATATGATAAGAGTGTATTGGCCAACTACGATATCGAGCTGCGTGGCATTATGGCGGACACCATGTTGGAATCCTATGTTTATAATTCCACCGCCACCCGTCATGACATGGATAGTCTGGCGAACACCTACCTCGGTTACGAAACCGTGCATTTTGAAGATATTGCCGGCAAAGGCAGTAAGCAGTTGACCTTTAATCAGATAGAACTGGATAAAGCCAGCCACTATGCCGCCGAAGATGCGGACATAACATTTCGCCTGCATGAAAAGCTGTGGCCGGAAATACGCGCTGAGGAAGGGCTGGGCAGAGTGTACGACGAGGTGGAGCTACCCCTTGTGTCAGTGCTGTCACGGGTTGAGCGCAACGGGGCGTTAATCGATGCTAGTGAACTGGCCAAACAAAGTGAAGCGCATGGAGCGAGCATGGAAAAGCTGGAGCAGCAGGCGTACGAATTGGCTGGTGAGGAGTTCAATCTGGCATCGCCTAAACAACTGGGGCATATTCTGTTTGAAAAGCTCGAATTGCCGGTCATCAAAAAAACCAAAACCAAAAGCTATTCAACGGCAGAAGATGTGTTGCAAGAACTGGCACTGGATTATCCATTGCCGAAAGTACTGCTGAAGTACCGTTCGCTGGCAAAACTCAAATCAACCTATACCGATAAGCTGCCCAACATGATTAACCCGGTTACTGGCAGAGTACATACCTCCTACCACCAGGCAGTTGCCGCCACCGGGCGATTATCCTCGACTGATCCGAACCTGCAAAACATCCCGATCAAGACGGAAGAGGGGCGTAAAGTGCGGCAGGCCTTTATTGCACCGAAAGGTTACAAAATACTGGCGGCGGATTACTCTCAAATTGAATTGCGCATCATGGCCCATCTGTCCGGTGACAAAGGACTATTGAGTGCCTTTGAGCAGGGCTTGGATATTCACCGCGCTACCGCCGCTGAAGTATTTGGTGAAACGCTTGAGAATGTCAGCGATGAGCAGCGCCGCAGTGCGAAAGCAATTAACTTTGGCCTGATTTATGGAATGTCGGCGTTCGGTCTGGGAAAACAATTACGTATTGGTCGTAAAGAAGCGCAGTCCTATATCGATTTGTATTTCGACCGCTATCCCGGCGTTGCGGACTACATGAACCGTATTCGCGAACGCGCGGGTGAAAAAGGCTTTGTGGAAACCATTATGGGCCGACGCCTCTATTTGCCAGAAATTCGTTCTCGTAACGCAATGCGTCGCCAAGCCGCCGAGCGTACGGCGATCAATGCACCGATGCAGGGAACAGCGGCCGACATTATCAAACGCGCCATGATCGATGTGGATCAATGGCTGGCACAATCATCGGTCGATGCCAAACTCATCATGCAGGTACACGATGAACTGGTTCTTGAAGTGGCTGAACAAGAAGTAGAACAGGTAAACGAAAAAATTTGCGCATTGATGGCAAAGGCAATGCCGTTGGATGTTCCGCTTTTAGTGGAGTCCGGCATTGGGAGGAACTGGGAAGAGGCGCACTAGTCATAACACGAGTTGATTTGGCGGAGAACACGCGCCAAATCGATTAAAAACAAAGCCCAACTAAGAAAAACCGAATAACTTCACAAAAAAGCGAAATTTATTTTGAACTCTTAGTGGCTTCAATCGTCTTAATTACTGAAAGGCAAAGCAAATGCAAAAAGTGAATTACAGAAAGTTCGCCCATGCCCTGAAGGCTAGCAGAAGTTTGTAATTTACGAAGAGTTGAGTGTTTTATATCAACAGCGGTACAAAACAGCAACTTACCATTTGTCAGGCTTTTCAAACTAGTTTCATGTGTATTTCCCCCAAAAAGTAGATTACTTGCCCTGACAGGACTTCCTGTTCAGGGCGTTTTTTTATGGCGTTCGGAAATAAATTCATGAAAATTGGTATATAGAATTTCACGTGTAGCCTTTTCACTCCAGACATAAATTCATCAACGTAAAACGACATTCTCAAAACCTGCAAAGAAAAATTCTGCTTAATTTCCGTGAAAAATATCGCGCTAGGAAGGCGGTTAAAAACATAAACGTGGAAATAAAGAATTCCCTGGAGCGTCAACTTGCCTCTAAATGTGATAAAAAATTTTAAACTGTACTTTAGGTGCAGGAGGATGCAGGTGAATGCAAGCAAATACAAGTGGACGCAAAAAAGTGCAAACAGCTGCAAAAATTTTGCGTGCTCAGAAAAGTTAAAAAAAGAACTTACATTTTATCTTTCAATAGGCTGGGTTCAGTCATCACAAATAATATTGTCACCTGTTGTGTGATGAATACATCCCTAATGCTGGCATTGCCCAAGGCAAATCATCGCGAGAACATTAGAAGATAGTGAGAGGGAAACAAGAGGGCAATGAGGGAGATTAAGAGCAACGGTATTTATATGAAAGTTCTTAATCAAGTTCTTAATGAAATAACTAGCACTCAAGCGCGAGTATCAGGGCAGCACAATTGTTACCAGCATTTTCAAACTTAAGCCAACCAACAAAAGCGCAAAAATCTTTTTCAATATACCGATAGGTAATTGGTACGCGGCTTTTACACCTAGCGGAGCGAACAGCACACTCATGAGCGAAATTGCAGCGACGGCAGGAAAGTAAATAAAACCCTGTGGGCTGTCACTGAAAAAATGTCCCAGCACCCAATAGCCGCATGCGCCAAACAACGCAATAGGAAATCCCAATGCTGCTGATGTCCCGATCGCCTTGGTGATGGCAACATTGTGACGCAACAAAAAGGGGACCGAAATAGACCCGCCACCAATCGATACCAGCGTCGACAAGGCTCCAATACCGCCGCCGACGGCAAAAAGACCCGCTGTACCCGGTAATGTACGCGAATGTTGAATTTTTTTGCCTCGGACCATTTGCCAGGCCACAAACAACAAAAACAGCGCGAACACACCGGCAAGCACAGTACTGTTGAGAAAGCCGAGTATCAGAGTAGCACTAATCGACCCGAGCAAAATACCCGGCGTCATGGCCTGCACAATTGACCATTGGACGCCTCCACGCTTGTGGTGAGCAACCAGACTTGAGATAGCGGTGAGCACGATCGATGCCATGGAAGTGCCCAATGCCAGGTGCACCACATGATCATGTTGAATTCCCAGAGAAAGAAAAATACTGGTGAGCATTGGCACCATGACAGTGCCGCCACCAATTCCCAGTAACCCGGCCAAAAACCCCACAGCGATTCCCAGCAGAGCAAAATACATTAACACCGTTAAGTCCAAAATAATTGCCCACGTGATTTGTGAAGAAATTGTGCCGATAAAAACACAAACGGCTGCGAATTGTGGTAAAAGTCACCATCGAAGAGAGGTCAACTCCGTCTATACTTTTTAATGCTGCCCCAATGGGAATTGTATCGTATGCCATGGAAGCTGCCATCGAACAATCTCATAGGTCGAGCAAGAAGACAATTCAGCCGAACAAATAGATCGGCATAATAGATCGGCATAAAAGAAGACAGCATAGACAAAACAATACTGCGGGAAAGGCAGACAGAGAACGGCATAGAAAGAACTGCAAAGAGAAAAAAGAGGCAAATTAATGGCGGAGCTTCCCAATATTCCTGGATATACAATTGGACGAAAATTGGGGCGTGGCGGTATGGCGACGGTCTATCTGGCGGTGCAGGAAAGTATGGGCCGTGACGTTGCATTGAAAATAATGGCCAGCCACCTGGTAGAGGACAACCATTGGGCCAAACGATTTATTCACGAAGCGAAAGTAATTGCGCAGCTGTCGCATCCCAGCATTGTGCCGGTGTATGACGTGGGCACCCATCAGGGGCAGTTTTTTATCTCCATGGAATACATGCATGGCGGCAGCTTAAAAGAGCGTATGACTCGACTCATGCCGATTCCCGAAGTTCTTAAGATCGTTGCCGGAGTGGCAGCAGGACTCGACTACGCCGGAGAAAAGGGCTTTGTTCATCGTGATATCAAGCCCGACAATATCATGTTTCGCGAAGATGGCTCTCCGCTGATTCTGGATTTTGGCATCGTAAAACAGGTCTCTGACGAAGCCAGTGGCATGACGCAAACAGGTGTAATTGTCGGCACCACCGCATATATGAGCCCTGAGCAGGCGCAGGGCCGGGATCTGGATGGCCGCTCTGATATTTATGCCCTCGGTGTCATGTTATATGAAATGCTGACAGGCTCTCCTCCATTTAAAGCTGAAACGGAAGTTGCCACTCTGTTACAGCACATTAACGATGATCCGCCGCCACTGCCGGATGATTTGCGAGAGCTGCAACCGGTGATCGACAAAGCCCTAGCCAAAGACCCGGATGAGCGTTACTCGCGGGCGCGTGAAATGATAGATCACTTGGAACAACTGGAAAGTGACATCAAGGAAATGCTGACCAAACGCCGCGAGGGTTTGCCTGGCGAGCCCACCAAGGCAAAGCCTGCCGTGGATGACGAGGCGACGATGATTGTGGGCAATACGTCGCGCTCCACACCTGTTACGACAGAGGAAGAGCTGACCGCAGTTCTCAGCAGTGCAAAAGCCACCATCAAAGTCTACTCGGCAGAAGCCCGTGCAAAAAAAGCACGCCGTAACAAACGTACTATCACCACTGTATCGGCAGTGGCTGTCTGTGCGGTGTTGTTGCTTGGCTACCATCAGCTGATAGTAGTGCCGCAGGAGCGCGCCCTGGCCGAACAAAAAATCAAAGAAGCTGAAATGAAAGCTCAGGTACGCATCGAAGAGTTGCTGGCTTCAGCGGCGGAAGCGCGAAGAGAGTTAAGCACCAGTGATGACAAGGAAGCCGAGAAAGTCATTAATGCGTATCGCGAAATTTTACAATTGGACCCGGATAATCAGCAGGCCAAAGATGCACTGCAAAGTTTTGGTGAGCGCTATTTATTGTTAGCGCAAAAAGCTGTGGCCATGGAAGATGTGGAAAAAGCGGAAACCTATAGAGAATACGCGCAGCAACTTATTCCTCGTCACCCGGAAATTGCATTGCTGAGCAATGCCATTAAAGACGCGCGTGCAACCTTGCTCAATCAAGAATTTAAATCTGAAGAAGTAAAAGCGCTGATTCGTGTAGCGGAAAAAGATATTGAAGCAGAGGAAGGCTTTTCGGACGCAGCCTATACCAAATTGCAACAGGCCCTGGCATTAGACCCGGATAACCGTCAGGCGAAAAAAATGATTCGCGCAATGATGGAAACGACGTATGCTCAAACCGAGCGTTACATTGAGCAAGGGCGTGTAACACGGGCCAAAGAAAACCTGGAAATCCTGCATCGGTATTATGATGAGCCAGAGCGTCTGATCGTGCTCGATGAAAACCTAAGGCAAACTTCTGAACGACTGTCAGCTCAGCAACACATTACCAGTCTACTGAAAAAAGCCTCACGCCTGGAGCGTGAAAAACGTAGCACGGCGGTGAATGAAGAGTTACGCAGTACTTATCTCAGTGTTTTGGGCTATGACAAAAACAATCAAGAAGCTTTACGTGGGATGGCTGCGGTGAATATTTATGATTTAAATACAGCACAGCAAGCGATCACGGAACGGGACTTTATCCGCGCAGAACAGTACATTCGCCTGGTGGAGAAGAACAACCCAAAGCATGCGAAACTGCCAGCGGTGAAAAAGCAACTGGCTACGGCTCGTCAGAATGTAGATACAGTGGACGAACTTATCGTCAGCATGACTGCATTTATATCTTCGCAAAAGCAGGGAGAAGCTAAACGCAAGGATTTAAAGCAGGCCATTACCATCTATGCTGAAGCGGAGAAACTGGACCCGAATAACCCGCAGCTGAAACAGACATTGCAGTCTTTAGAGTCTGAGTATGTCAGTCACATTAATCAATTGATAGCGGCGGAGGACAAAGACCTGCTGGATGATTATTTTACCGATGCGGCGAGGCAAGCCTGGCCAACCGATAGAATTCTTCAGCTGCAATTGTCACAGAAAAAAACCAAACCAAAACGTGTTATTACCGGTGGCTTTTAATTCTATAAGCCATTACATTGTTGAAGTAAGTGTGCGATGAGTTTGTATGTGGTTCTTGATCGCGGAAGTTAATCGTTTATTTATTATTGGTAAGCAACTAGACACACGGATCAATAAATAAAAAGGAGTTAGGAGGACGACCTCCCCCGTTCAGGGTGATTATAACCAGGACGACCTGGCCCTGTTAACGTTTGGAGGGGCTATGCCTTGGTTCTATCTTATTATCGCCGGTGTGCTTGAAATCGTCTGGGCTTATACCATGAAGCAATCCGACGGTTTCAGCCGACCGATATTTTCTCTTATCACCATCAGCGCAATGATTGCCAGCTTCTGGCTATTAGCCTTGGCGATGCGGACAATCCCGCTGGGAACAGCCTATTGTATTTGGACCGGAATTGGCGCCGTAGGGGCTTTTCTTGTTGGCATTTTAGTGCTGGGGGAAACTGTTAACGCAGTGAGAATGATTGCGGCAGTATTGATTGTTTCTGGACTGGTGTTGATGAAAATATCGAGCAACTAGCTGTGTGGCGCTGAACAAGTCTGTGAATGCGCGACATGCACAATAGCAGCTTTGTTCAGTGAAAAAAAATGGCCAGGGTCTTGCCCTGGCCAATACTCCCCATGCTAACTCAGCGCATTGCTGTGCTCTTGATGATACGTTGGATTGCTTTTATCGGCCGGTCTGTCACTGTCGGCTTATCTGAATCCAGTTAATGTTGTAACCACTCACCGGAACATAGATAGCGATTTGCTGTTGCCCGGCGTTTAGATTGACGGTGTGAGAAATTGTCTGCCACTGTTGCCAGTCGCCCGTCGCCGGTACATTAATCTGGCCATACACTGGACTGCCACCTGCTTTTTCTAACTGAATAACGCCGCCGTACATGCCGGCAATACGATACTCCACCTTGTAACTGCCGTCGCTGGGCACATTGATGTCCCACACCACCCAGTCACCGACATCCAGCCAACCGATGTTCTGCCCACCTTCACTGCATGCTTCAACACCAATGTCGGATGAGACAACATAATTTTCGGCTTCGATGCGCGTTGTCCAGCCTCCCGAAGTAACTTTTTCAATGGTTAACGAACTGATATCGTCATTAAAGCCATCGTCCACCAGACAGGCGTCGTCAGCGGTTTTTTGCAAAGTATTCCCGCTAAAATTGTCGTGCTGGAAAAGTGTAATACGATAGCCGCTTTGAACGCGTAAAGATGAAATATCATCGTTGGCAATACCCAGCGCATTCAGTTGACTCAGTGTGTAACGGCCTTCTGTTAATGCAGCAGAATAGCCGCCGAAATCACAGTGCTGATACAAATTTACTACACCGTTGCCCGGGGGTGGGGTAGGCGTGGGAGTTGGTGTGACCGTCGGCGTTGGCGTAACACCATTTAACAGATTGCGCGCTTCATTAAATTGCAGAGCCGCGAGGTGACGACTGACCTGATCCAAACGACCCTGTTCATTCCCGTTGCCGCGATGCTGACGTCGTTGCATTAATAACTCATGCACGAGTTCCAGTTCGGCCTGGCCCAAGTTCACACCGAGGCGCTGTTGCATATATGTTAAAAACCCATAACCAAACTCGCGCGTAGGTTCGATCATGGTGCCTTCACCGTAATCGTTCCAGGTTGCAATTTGAATGTGTTGGACATTGTTGTTCAGCGCAAGGTCCAGGGTTTGCTGAAAGGTGGATGTGCCATTGTGATCGATGACAAAGGGATTGGCTCCCCAGCCGCCTGCTTCATAGAACGCATTAAAGCCGGGAGCGGCTGCGCCCATTTTAGTGCCGTAGTTCTGCGCATTCTGATAAAAATTGCTGAGGTGATCGTAGTAAGGACTGTCATCGCGATAAATCCAGGCGTATTCGCCGGCACTGTTCGCACCACCTTCGCCATGCTCATACCACAAGGTTAAAAAATGTGGCTTGGTGGGAAGAACAGAAAACACATTGGACCACTCATCCGCGTTTTGAAATGTTTGTGGACCAAACACCAGCATCAGTGGCTGACCATTTATACGTGAATATTCGCCGCGATTAAAATAGTGATCCCGCAAATACGCCATGTCTGTTCGGCCCTGTCCAAGCTTGTCGCCTACATTGGCCAGGGTTAAATTGTGATCCTCGTAAACCACCGCAAACTCAAGCCCAACCTGAGAGATTTTATTAATAATGGCTTCTGAGTTTTCCCGATTGCGCACATAGTCGAAGGCGTTGGTAGTTCCTGGCCAGTCGATAAGTACGCTGTCCACGCCCGCCAGTTTCATCAACAATAACTGGTATTCAACAACGTCCGGATCACCGGAAGCATATGGACCGATCATCGGATAGTAATGCGCCGCTATCTGTCGTTTACCAGAGCCATCCACAATATCTGGATTCTGGTTGGCCATGGTCCAGTGAATACCCCAGTAGCCAGAGTAATCCTGCGATTCAAACCAGGGCATGATATGAACATAAATTTTGTTACTTACACTTTTGGGAACATCTACGGGAGCCTGAGCAAAAAGTGATGAAGAGAACACACTGCACGTAAGAGCAAATAGAGCTGAACTGAGTTTTTTCATTGTTATAGTGCTTTTATTGTTGCGTTTTATATTGGATGGTTAAACCGTATTTATGGGGAAATACAGCGAGCGTGGTGGTTTAAAAACCGAAGGTCTTAAACTCTAATAATTTCGCACACAATGCACAACTCGAGGCCAAGCGAGAAAAAAATCGATGAAATGCGGATTGAAAACGATTTATATCGAATTGATAAAATAAACGCGTATCTGAAATCGTTTACAAAATAAAAATCAGCTTAAGGAAGGAATAAAAAAAGGAAATTGATATATCTATATGATCTTGAGCTATTCTCATTTATTAGTGCTGGTTCACAGCCTGGTAACTGCTTCGCGCTGTTTAACAGCGAATAAAAAAAGGTTGGTAAGTGAATACTTGCTGTAATATTTCTTTTTTTCGCATAGTTAAAACTATTAAAAACTCCGCATCTGTCATGTCTTAGTTTCGGGTGGTCAATCTCCTGAATAATCGCTTGAGCTATCTTTTGAAGTATCTCCTGAAGTCAATCCTCTAATCCGGTTTTTGCTCGGATTGAGATGCCCGGTGCTTTCGGATAGCAGGCAGCATTTTTTCATGCCGGCTGAGGCTTTCCTCCGACCAGAATTCACGGCGATCGTAATATTCCTCCATCACGGGAACGTCTTGCGATAAATTCACCCAGGGCTGTCGGGTACTGGTAAAAATATGAATATCCGGCGGCAGCAAATTTGCCTGGTCCAATGTGCCGACTCTTAAAAAAGCAGCAGCAGGCCCCATCCCGTTGTAGTGACTCCACAGTGCTACTCTACACCGCGGACAGCGATGAATAAGTTGGCCGGAGCCGCTGGCCGAGGGTGTATTTACCGGTATCAACTTGCCCTGCAGTAGCGTGAGATTTTCCGTTTCGATCAAAGCATTTAAAGCAAATGCGGCACCACTTTCCCGCTGACACCAGGTGCAGTGGCAACAATGCACGAACAGGGGAGCGCGCAATAACTGGTAACGAATTTCACCGCAACTACACCCTCCTTCCAGAGGATACTCTCTATTGGACTCCGTTGATGGTGTGCTCATAGATGGTGTGCTCATAGATGGTGTGCTCATAACTGTAGGCCTGTTGTGTGCCATTAGTATTCCCGTTGGCGTGTGTTAAGAAGGGTCGGGGGTTGATTTAATCTTCTGATCGGCGACCACACAATATCACCATCGGTAACAAGCGTCAGAACCATAGCTGGCGATGTTCTGGTCACTTTTGAATGACTCATCTTAAAAGACGATTCTATGCAAAATTCCCTCGCTGAATTGCATGACAAAAATGCAATATTGTCATCTAACTTCACATGTTACACAGTGGCAAACGAATCAATTTCGCGAAAGGAGAAATACACACTGATGGCTTGATGCAGGCAGCACATATCACGTCTTTGGCGTACGCATTTGCTTGACAACGTTGTCCTATGACCAGTAACTTTGCGCCGAGGTGGATGTGCGCCATGTAATCCTTGTACATGCAGTACTTATGGAATATGACGGATTGAGTAGTACCGAAATACGAGGTACCAGATAACAAGTACCGATTCTAAAAGAATGTGCCGGATTCCAGCCCTGTAAATAGCGTCATTCGGAAGTTCGCTGAACTTTCCCTCCGTGCATGACACCACAATAAATACCTTGCAGGCAAAATTTCACTGTTTTCATTTGCACCACGTTGAGCGTAATACTCCGTAGTAAGTTACTACTTTGTCGGAATGTCATACGTGGCTCCCTACGCAAATAGTGTTAGTTCGAAACTGCCTGTGTAAATAACAACATAACGACTAATAAGGACCCCCTTATGTTAACCAGACTAGGCTCTTCCGCATCGCTCGTGCAGCGTGCGACGAAGCGCATTGCACTGGCCGGCGCCATCGCCGCTGCTGTAATGACTTCACCAGCCTCTGTGTTGGCTTCCACCACTGCAGAGCACAACAAAGAAATTATCGGTTACATCACCAATTGGGACCCCTGGAAAGCAGAAAATGCTGGCCTTCCTGCCAAGGGTATCGCTAACCACTTGAACGTCGACATGAGCAAATACACCATATTGAACTACTCGTTCTTTGGTGTCGCGGTTGATGGTTCAATGCACTCTGGTGATTACCGCAACAAAAACATTTATCAACCCGGTCAGGTGCAACAGCCTGCAGCGCTGCTCAACACTGACATTTACAGCAGCTGGGATTTGTTTCTGATCTGGGGTGAATTGGACCCAAGCTACGTAGAAAACGATGCGTCGCGTGATCAGGGCTTCACCGTAAGTGGTCAAAAGTGGACGCACGCAGCCTCGGGCCTGTCTGGTGACTTCCCGATCCCTGTGCGTAAAGTCGGCGGTAAGCCGGGCATTATCGACCATGCTCACGCCAGTGGCGTTAAAGTGATGGCCTCGATTGGCGGTTGGAGTATGTGTAAGCATTTTCCAGAGATGGCTGCAGATCCTGCCAAACGCGCAAAATTCATGGAAGGTGTTCGCACCTTGATGGGCCTGGGCTTTGACGGTATCGACCTCGACTGGGAATACCCAGGTCCGTTTTCCGGTATGAACTTCACCGGTAGCGACGCTGACTATGGCAACTTCCTGACGCTTGTGAAAGAAATCCGCGCTGTGATTGGGCCAGACAAGTTAATCACCGCAGCATTCGCCGCGGATACTGACAAACTTGAAGGCTTTGACTGGAACGAGCTGAACAAGTACATGGACCACTACAACATGATGACCTACGACTTTAATGGTGGTTGGTCTGATATTGCTGGTCACAACGCGCCATTGTACGAATATCCAAATGCTGAAGTGCCAGACTTTAACTGGAACCACACAGCGCAATGGATGTTGGAAAAAGGCATTCCCGGCGAAAAAATCAACATGGGCTTCCCGTTCTATGGTCGTGGTGTAGTTACCAGTGGTACCCCGGATCTGAACGCGGCAACAGTTAAGCGTCAAGTGACTATCCAGCCAGATGGCCCGGTGAGCACTGCATCGGATTACACTAACTGGCCTTTAGACGTCTACGACGGTACACCAAACTATTTCTTCGTAGAACAGAAGAAAGCAGGTTGGAGCGAGCATTGGGATGATAACGCCAAAGTACCATACCTCACCAAGTCAAACGGTAACGGCGGTTATTTCTTAAGTTACGACAACGAATTGTCTTTGGAATATAAAGCGCAATACGTCAATGACAACAACCTCGGTGGTGCGATTGTCTGGACTGTGATGGGTGACTTCGACTGTGTGGGTGGTTATACCATGCACGGCAAATTACCCGTGTGTAACGGTGGCGTGAATCCTCGTTTGGCGAATGTCATTAATGACACCTTTGCCAATGGCTGTGATGACTGCACCGGATCTTCCAGCAGTTCGTCTTCCAGTTCTTCATCATCTAGCTCTTCGAGTTCAACGTCTTCCAGCTCCAGCAGCTCTTCTTCCAGTTCAAGTTCCTCCAGCTCTTCGAGCGGTGGTGTTTGCAGCGGTGTAGAGCCATGGGATTCATCCAAGGTTTACACCAAAGGGATGGTTGCCTCACAAGGCGGCGTGAAATACGAAGCGCAGTGGTGGACACAAGGTCAAGATCCGTTGATGAATGCCAGTGACTGGGGTGTATGGCGCAATGTTGGCGTATGTGGCGGCACGGGTTCATCGTCCAGCTCTTCGTCTTCCAGCAGCTCCTCATCAAGCAGTTCGTCTTCCAGCAGTTCTTCCTCATCCAGCAGCTCCAGCTCTGGTGGTGGTTCTTGTCCTGCGTGGAACACGAATACTCACTACGAGGTAGGTGACATCGTGACCTACACTGACGGCAACAACTACATTGCGGTTAATGCTAACCCCGGGTATGACCCAACAATCAGCACCTGGTTCTGGGACCCAACCACGCAAGGTTGTGGTGGTACAGGCTCATCCTCAAGCTCCAGCAGCTCTAGCAGTTCTTCATCGTCTTCCAGCTCGAGCAGCAGCTCCAGTTCTGGTGGTGGTGTATGTCCTGCCAATGTTGCCGCTTGGGATTCCAGCAAAGTATATTTAAATGGTGACCAGGCGACTTACAACGGCAACCTGTGTACAGCAAGATGGTGGACACAAAATGAAACTCCAACCGGTGCCGGCGTATGGGTGTGTGAGCCATGTCAGGGTACATCTTCAAGTTCCAGCAGCTCTTCATCCAGCTCAAGCTCTTCCAGTTCTTCTAACTCTTCAAGTTCTTCGGGTAACCCCAGCGGTCGTCGTTATGTGACTTATGCCAGTACCTGGAACACCAGTATTTATGACTTGAAAGCAGAAAATATTCCGAACTACATCACCAACGTCAACCTGGCTTTCGTACGTCCTAACACGGCTTACACAAAAGGCTCTTTGCAGTTCAACCAGGAAGTGGCAGGTTTTGAGTTCGTAGAAGGTGCAACTGGCTTTAGTGGCGCTAACACCTTCTCTGCGCAAGAGTCACAAGACTTGATCAACATGATCTCCACGTTGCGCAATCGTGGCACTGAGGTCTGGATTTCAGTAGGTGGCTGGTCTTACAGTCAGGGCACGCAGTGGCAGTCTTTTTCTGCACCGCATGTAGTTGATCTAGCATTAGATTTGGGTGCTTCAGGTGTTGATATCGACTGGGAAGCTTCCGGTTCTCAATGTAATAAGCAAGACGCAGCAAGCTTCAGTTGTACAGATGATCATGAAATTGAAAACATCATCGTAAGCCTGCACAACGAAATCAAATCGCGCGGAGCGAACCTTGGTATTTCGGTCGCGGGTTGGTCAACAGGTGCATACTACGTAAAAGGCACAGACTTTGAAGAAGGTAAAGTGCAGTGGGGTTCTCCTTTCGGCGGTACCATGTACAGCGTAGTGAAAAACCACGGTGACAAATTAACTTTTGTTAACTTGATGTCCTACGACGGTGGTAGCTACTACGATCCGCGTGAAGGTTTTGCGGCCTACCGCGAAATTTACAACGGCCCCATTAACATGGGGATGGAAATCGCACCGGAAGGCTCTGGTGGCGCTGTGTTAAAACTAAATGGCAGCACTGGCTGGAATGACGGTTTCCTTACCGGCAAAAACAATGACGCAACAGCATACTACAACGTACAAACCATGGTGGACTTCGTGAAGAACTATCCTAAAGCGAAATCCTACGATGGCTTCATGTTGTGGCAACTGTGGAAACAACGTGTGCATCAACCAGCGCCATCTGGTGCCGCGACTGAAAATTCCGCTGGTCAATACGTTTGCCGCAACTTACCTTTGGCCGGTGATTGTAACCAATCAATCCCTAACTTGCCGAAGTTGTAATGTAAAAATAAAAGTAAGTTTTCAATAAAGGTGAAAGCCTCGACATTTAAAATGTCGGGGCTTTTTTGCATAAAAAATATTGTTTGAAAGCGAGCTAGTATCTTCAAGTAATGAATTAAAGTTGCCATATTTATTCTTGATACAAGAACACTGAGCCAGTAGGTATAACTAAGTCAAAAAATGAGACAGGCGAGTTCTAAGTAATAGCAACGCTTCTAAATTTTATTTATAATTATTTAGTTTTATAAAAACGAAAATAAGCACGGCGTTGAATTCTGCAATATGTTTAAAAGTAAACTTAACTGCTAATCAACTCCAACTTTAAATAGGGAAGTCAAAACGTAGTCTAGGGATTAGCTATCCTCCAAAGTATTACTTTCCGTTTTTTCAAACAAACATTCTTTCTAGGGACTTTAATATGGAGCGTTTCAAAAGGGCGTTTACCCGATCCATAACCTCAGTAACAATTGTCTTAGCATCTCATCTTTTTTCTTCATCTCTAAGCGCAGCGGTTGGAATTCCACCTGGTGGAGGTATAGGAGGGGGTGTTGATCCTCAAACTGATTTGATGACCGTCATTGAACCAAAATTGGAGGTTGACACATCTAGCGTATCTCCCATGGGAGATAGCTTTAATCCATCAACCGGTGAAATCACTTTCTCAACGGTTGACGTATCAATACCTGGCAATTCTTCAATACCGGTTGAAATTGGACGGTGGGTACCAGTAGATGATTATGATACAGGAGGGCCGACTGGATGGACTTGGAATATTCCCTTTATTAAAGGTAATTATCTGGATGTAAAAGACGGACACAATGACGTTGGATGGGATTGGAGTGTAAACAACTGGCACACTGGTCATAACTGCAGCGGAGATGCTGGAACTGTATATGACAAAAATGATGAAAAAATATCAGCAAATGCTTACTGGCAAGGGAAATTACTACATATTCCTGGATCAATATCCGAAACTTTCCTGAAAACTTCGGATGGAGTACAAATAACCAAATCAAATCATAAAATTATAAGTTGTATTACTAATTCCAATGGACAGGAAGGAATAGTTGTTAGCGCGCCTGACGGATTAAAGTACACTTTTAATGAGATAAAAAGCTATTACAATGGAAAAACTGCTTTAAAAAATCCTATTGTTAGAACTCGACTATTAATGGTTTCAAAGATTGAAGATCGATTTGGCAATTATGTAGATTACAATTATAGTGGAGGTGATTTAGTAAGCATTAGTTCATCCGACAGTCGATTAATTACTATTAACTATGAAACGGTAAACAACATAAAAAGACCAAAAACGGTTGTTGCAAATGGTCGTACGTGGTCCTACATATACTCAACTAGTGGAGCGCGTAACCTATCAAGAGTAGAACTACCCAACGGCCAAAGCTGGGAGTACGAAAATATATATTTTAATAATTTCGATCCTGATCGTACTACAGGCGCTTACAATCAAAAATATCAACCGAGTAAAAACTATTATCCAAAATGCGGTGAAGGGAGTACAAATCCAGAAATAAAGACTTACGTTAAAAATCCCAATGGATTAACTGTGAGTTATACCTTTAAAAAAATCCGCCATAACCGTTCTGACGTAGACGCATCTTTTTATCAGGACAAATACATAACGGATTACTCTTTTGCCAGGAACATCAACTGCACAATTAAGTTGTCCTTAATAGAGAAAAGTGTTTCCGGTCTCGGAATAGATGAAGAATTTTGGACGTATGACTATTCAGCAAATGAAGGTACCTACAATTCCAGCGGCTTGAATTCGCATTTCACAGGCCCATTTACAATTCCTGCGCCTGTTGGCGGATACCCAAGTTTCATTTCTTCCAGTAATGCTGATGATTTTCGCACAGTCACTATTCGCGGTCCTGAAAGAACCTCGATTTTGTATATTGACAGAAAATTTCAGTCTCTGACTGAGAACATGGTATTAGCAGAAGATGTGTTGAGCTCTTCCGGTTCCACTTTATTCAGCAGAAAAGAATATAAATTTAGCCAGGGGAATTACATTGGTAGTCATTGGTACAAATGTCCTTGCGGTGGTCAGTATCCACCTTCTAATACGGTAAATGAAAAACAACTTAGTTATCGTGCTAACCAAATTCAAGTCATGGAGAAAAGGTACCTAACGTCAGGAAACGATATTTATTACATTGATTATAGTAATTTTGATACTTACGGTTTTGCGCAAAATACATTGGAACGAAACAGCTTTAGCGGCAATCGAAAATATATTAAGCAAACTTATTTGCACGATACTACCAACTGGTTGTTGGGTCTTCCAAGCGTTACATCTTATTCTTCCGACGGAAGTAGTTACACGGACGTTTCTAAAACTACGTATTGGTCTGCAACAAGTACATATAAATCACTTCCAAACTATAGCTACCGCTTTAATCGATGGTACAAGCAAAATGAAAGCTACCATACCAGCGGAAATCAAGCGGGTTTGCCGAAAAAAATTCAATTGAATGCTGTCAATCGATGGATTGAATACAGTAACTATAAGCGAGGAATTCCACAAACGATTGCAACTCCGCAAAGCTTAACGACTACTCCCCAATATGGTTATCAAGAAGTCGACGATAACGGTTGGATAAAGAAGAAAACGGACTTTGAAGGAAACTGTACAGTTTACGATTATGACGAAGTAGGACGATTAGATTATATTAATCCGTGTGGTATGAACTGGTACTACACGTCAATATCGTATAATTTTACAAGCGATAACGATGGCATCAGCTTTGTTAAACCCGGGATGCTAAAACAAACTATCACAAGATACGATTACGTAAAAGAAACCTACTTTGATAGTTTACTGCGTCCACGATTCTATAAAGAATGGGATAAAACAGATGCCTCAACCATTTCCTATGGAAGAACCGAATACAACATCTACGCTCAACCAACGTTTAGCAGCAGACCGTCTTCCAACACCTCGACCAATCAAGGCGTATCAACCTCTTATAATGCTTTAGGGCAAGTTTCACTGCTAGACGATACCGCAACTACCGGCACCGTAGTATATACCTATTTGTCGAATAACCGTATTCGTGTCAATGACTACAAAGGGTATAACACGACTACTAGTTATTTAGCTTATGGCTCTCCGGAGCAAAGCGCAGCGCTTAACATTGCTGCACCTGAGAGTATGAATACGGCTATTAACTACAATCTTTTTGGAAATATCACGTCCATATCTCAAGGGGGATTAACTGAAAACAGAGTCTATGATAGTTATCAAAACCTTTGTAAATCCGTAAGAAAAGATGTCGGTAACTCGGCCTACTATCACAATGCTCTTGGACAAGTCGTTTGGCAAGCCAGAGGAAACTCAATCGACGATAGTATTACTTCATGCGATACAAATGTAGCTTCACAAGATAGAACCGATTTTCAGTTTGACTTTCTTGGTAATGTTAAAGAAGTTCTTTATGGAGATAGCAGCCCAGACAAATCGTATATTTATGACAAAAATAGCCTGGTAAAACAAATCAATGCTGGTAGTGTGCAAACGAATTATCTCTACAATGATTTAAACAAAATCAGACAAGAGTCCACCACAATTGATGGTCAAACTTTTACCCTGCAATACAGCTTTGATCATTACGGTACTATTAGCAGTACTAAATATCCGAGTGGTAATTATATATACTCCTATCCCAACGCGTTAGGCCAATCTACAGGCGCTAGCAGCTATGCCTCAAATGCAATGTATTACGCAAACGGATATTTGAAATCGCACAACTACGGGAATGGATTTACTCACAACGCCACTATAAATAATTCGGGCCTCCCTTCCACGTTTTACGATGCCAAAGGCAGTACTTATGCGGTCAATCATGGCTTTGGGTATGACGCCAATCATAATATTACGCTGATCGATGATAAAATAAGTAATGCTTATGACTTGTCGATGACCTACGATGGTTTAGATAGACTGGATGTCATAACAGACAGTTATTTAGGCGCTGGCAACGTTAACTACGATACCATGGGGAATATTACCTATTATGCCCTCGGTAGTAAGGCCATCAGTTATCAATACAACAGTAACAAACAGTTAGATACAACCTCGGGCAGCAAATACTATAACTTCGCCTATGATGATAAAGGCAATGTTACGCATAACGGTTTCCATAGCTTTGACTACAATACTGCCGGGCAAATGGTGCAGGCGGATTCGAATAGTTATGTGTATGACGGTAATGATAAGCGTGTTAAAACCGTAGATGGTCAGGGAACGAGTTACAGTATTTATAGCAGTGCTGGCAAGCTTATGTATCGTAAGCAGGGTGCAACTGTATCGGAGTATTACTATTTAGGTTCCAAATTGGTTGCTCGTAAAAAAGGAAGTGCGGTTACTTATATCCATTCAGATTACTTAGGCAGTCCTGTTGCGGAGTCCAACACCAGTGGATCAGTAACTTCGCGCACGCATTATCAGCCGTTCGGTGAGACTATTGAATCACCACAAGATGATGTTGGTTATACTGGCCACAAGTTTGATACGGATATTGGCTTGAGTTATATGCAGGCGCGTTATTATGATCCGGTTATTGGGCGGTTTTACTCGGATGATCCGATTGGCTTTAGGGATATAAACAGTTTCAATCGCTATATTTACGCGAATAACAACCCCTATTATTATGTTGATCCCGACGGAGAAGAAAGTCGGTCGGCTGTGGCGGCGCAGGCAGATGTAAGAAATTATACATCCGGCAATATTAGTCGTAGTCAGCTCAATGATCGGATAGCAACGCGTATTGCAGCAGGTGCGCCAATTGCTAGAAATACGCCGGTTGGACGTTCTGCAAGTGTCGTTGCTGGTTTGGCGAGTGTTTTAGGCGTTTTTAATGAATCTTCTGATTCTGGAGAGGATAAAAATTCTGACTCTGGAGAAGATACAAAGAGTGAAGGGAAAAGAAGAAAGAATAGACTTCCAGATAAAGGAGAACCGAATACTGTTGCTGAAAATTCCTCAGGTACTACACGCAAAAAGTATGGCCCTGATGGGAACACGCAGAAAGAATGGAATAAAGGTCATGGATCTAAAGCTCCAAAAAATGAACAAAATGATCATATCCATGATTACATGCCTAATCCGCGTAACCCAACAGGACGTGGTGAAAGAATGCCTGGTAGAGAGCCCCGACCAAGAGACCTAAATGATATGAATCTTCTTTAGGAGAATTTTAAGTGAAATTAATTTGTAGTAATGAAAAGTTAGTGACGTATTTATCGGGCAATAATAGTTTGCTTGATGGGAAAGTGAAAAGAATAGATATTATTGATGAGGATTCATCTGTCTGTATAAAAATTGATTTTGAGATGAGGTCGTCTTCAGATTATCAACGCATTCAAGTTAGATTTGTTGGGTGTAAAAGATATTCCTTTTATTATACCGATGATTACTATTTCTATAACATTGAGTTGATTAAGTTTTTTCAAGGAAATAATGGGCTGTTTTACATCTCCCTTGACCCTGCTGATCAAACTGAAGTTGTTTCTGGTGAAGATCAGGACTTCATTTTATGCAGAGAAGTATATGCGTACTATGATCAATTTTTCTGATGTTATAAAATAAAAGGTGACAAATTTATTTACTCTTTAGTTTGAGCTAGTACAAACCGAGGTAGAAAATGCTACTTCGGTTTTTTTCCAAAAATAAAACATCAATATGTTATAGCTTGAAACAGCCCATCGCCAAAGCTGATTTTGGCGCCCACACACCAAACACTAATCGCATCCAGATTACTTAACTGCGAAGAGTTTATCGACACTACAAAGTTTTGAAATAAAGGGGTCAGATTTATTTTCTCTTAATTTTGAAATCATATAAACCTTGGTAATTAAAGTTACCAAGGTTTTTTATAAGAAAAAATCAATATGTTATTGACTGAAACTGCCCATCACCAAAACTGACTTTGGCACCCACACACCACACGCTGATCGCATCCAGGTTGTTTAATTGAGATGAGTTAATGGGCACCACGAAGTTTTCGTTTTCATGTTGGATACCATATAAATTTTCACCGAGGGCAGAGCCGCTGGCAAAATTCCCACCGGAGCCGGTGTAAAGATGAACATCAAGTAAACCACCACCGTTATAAGTGAAATGACTGACCAGTAAACTGCAATCATTTATCACCGTCACTAAACCTTGCACTTTGTAGGCTTTGGTGGAAAATTTTGCTTGCTGGCCAACGTGGATATTATCGGCAGTGCAATTACTAACCGCGCCGAGGCTGAACGCGAGACGCTGTAAAGCCAACAATTTATCGGGCAGTACGCCGGGGGCATAGTTAATCTCTCTCTAAACGTTGGTCATGCCGGAATTGCTGCCTTTTCATATGCCAAATTCGCCACCGGACCATCGATAAACCTACCAATGTTGTTTGATCTACCAGAACTGGAAAAAGCACTGGAGCTGCTGCTTGAGCTGGACGAAGAACTTGAAGACGAACTGCTGAAATATGACTAGCGTAATTTTTCAACTCTTGTGGGAATTATTTGAGGCTTATCAAAGGTGCTTCTGGGCCTCACTAGCACTGGAGAACCCTTATTGTTCCCGATAAAGTATTTGGCCGTGGTATGGCGATGGTTGAAAGTTTCGCAAGCTAAAAAAATGAAAGTGTATTCGATCACTGAAATAAGTATTCCAGTAGGTTTAACGTTATCTATCTTAAGTGAATGAAACATAGGTACGTTTGTTTGATCATCAGTTGACTTGTAAGTAACATTAACCAGGAAGATGCGCATGTTACGCTTGGTGGGATACTAATCTCACTTTGCGGCATAGCTAAGATACAAGATCTGATTTGTTCTAAATGTCAGGCAGTGATAACGTTCATACTCCATTAGTAAGATAATTTGAAGACCGATACGACTTTTATCCTAAAGCCCAATAAGTGTTGGACCTTTAATTAGGGTTAACTTTTTGATGCTCATGAATTATCTGGTTTTCATTTAATTTAATCGCTTCAAATTCGCCTTTGGCGTTAATCATGCTGCCCCATACATGATGGCTGGCCTGGTGGTTGGAGGCCCCGAAAGAGAGGAGTTCGCCGAGGCCGAGGTCGAGTTCTTTGATCGTTTCCAGCGTGTTGATGAAGGATTCCGTTGTAAAATAGCGCCCCGACTTTTTCAGGCCTTCGACAAAAAGCGTGGCAACAATATACCCTTCTAAAGAAATAAACCCTTGTTGTTCACCTGGAAAATATTTTTCCATCGCGTCTCGGTAGTTTAAAACGCCTGTGGCGTAGGAGGTGAAAGGCGGGACGACTTGTGAAATAAGAATGCCTTCTGGATCGACGCCGTTTTCCTGTAAGCGTTCCACTAACGCGCGTGATCCAACAAAGGATACATTGGCAAATTTACCGCGATATCCCAGATTGCGAACCGCCTGGGTAAAACTGGCGCTGGCGGCATAGGTGCTGATGAGCACAAAAGCTTCAATGTTTTCCATCTCGGGCTGGAAGCTGCTAACCGCATCTTCTATTTGAGTTGTGTTGCGTTGATAGCTGGCTTGAAGAATTTCATTCGGTGCGATGTTAAAACGTCGCAGCGCATTTTTGACGCCCTCTAGTCCATCGTGACCAAAGCTGTCCGCCTGATAAAACACTGCGATATTGCGTGGATTCACTTTTTCAATATCCACAAAATAATCGATGAGGGCGGCAGTTTCCTCTGCGTAGCTTGCACGATAGTTAAATACGTAACGGTCGGGCGGGTTATTACGTAAAATGGAGGCACCGGAAAACGTACCAAAAACCAGAAACTTCTGTTCGAGCGCTTGCGGCAGAATAACTTTAGCGGTGGGGGTGCCGACGTTGCCCAGCATGGCAAACACACCGGAATCCTGCTTGGAAAAAATATTTACATTGGTCAACGCCGCCTGAGGTTCATAACCATCATCCAGGCTGAGCAAAGAAATTTTTCGGCCGTGAATACCGCCGGCATCATTGACCTGCATAAAATAGGCGTTAATACCATTTCGCATGGATTGCCCCAGCTCGCGAGCACTGCCGCTAAAAGCTGCGCTGATACCGAGTTTAATTTCATCCCGTGTAATGCCTCGCGGTTGTTCATGGCCTTGCACGGTGTAGTGCCAGAGATCCATCATGGAATAACGTGCGGGTAAAATAAACCAGCTGGATACGGCAAATGTGATGAGTAAAACAGATGCCGCAATTGTGTATTTTAACGGCGCACTGGCAAACCATGCTGTGCTGGAACCTTGGGAGCTTTGCTGTGCATTGTCCTGCACATCGTTAACCACTTGCGATGCAGAAATATCGGTGCCGGAAAAACTAAACGAATGGGCCGAGATGGATACCGAAGACGGGGGGCGCTCGGGTTTGTGTGTCACATTGGGAATGTCACTGGCTAAAATGGGTTTGACTAAACTTGATGAGGGAAGCGATGCCGGTATATCCGAAGGCTTTTGCCCTGTCGGAATAAAGTGTGTGGCATCATCCATTTCTTCAATGTAACCGATGGCACCGGCTTTTTTAAAAATCGCATCAATGCGTTTCACTTTTGCATGTGGCAGATCTTTGCCAACGACAACGCGGGATTTTGAAAACAGCTTATCTACCTGAGTAGACTCCAGCTTGAGTAAATGCATCAGTGCCTGTTTGACTTTTTTCTTGTCCCCGTTGGGGGCCAGTTCGCCTTTAAATATATAGTGGTAGCGTGATGCCAGCGGCTGGTTTGCCACATCCGAAGCGGGTTGAATATTTTTCATGGCACTTGCATGATTAAGGACGTCTTGCCAAAACGTAATGACATCGGGGTAACGATTTTCCCGCTTAATTGTCATCGCCTTAAAAATCACAGGTTGCAGTTTTAAGGTATCGGCATCAAAAAGTTTGTCCTGTTGTAATGCTTCGGGTGGTTGCGACAATTGACGATTCATGATGATTTCCAGACTGGACCCACCATAAGGTTTTGTCCCCGTCACCAGATAGTACAGAATTGCCCCCAGGGCATAGACATCGACGCGGGCATCCATATCGCGTGCACCGGCAATCTGTTCTGGCGCAATAAAACCGGGCGTTCCCATGACCATGCCCATACGCGTGTGCTTCAAATCATTTTCATGCAAGGGCTTGCTGATGCCAAAGTCGAGTACCTTGGCCACAGTGGTATCGCCGGAAAGTTTACACACCATGATATTACTGGGCTTAATATCGCGATGAATGATATCCAGTTTATGGGCCGCAAATACACCGGCACACACCTGTTCCATAACCCAAAGGATGTTGGCCAGTGAGAGTCCCTTGTGTTTTACAATGTCTGACAAAGTGCCGCCATCCATGTATTCCATCGCCATATAGACAATGCCTTCAGCACGACCGAAGTCAATAACGCTCACAACATTGGGATGGTTAATCTGGCTGTACACACGTGCTTCGCGCAAAAACAGCTGAATAAAATCCTCGTCGTCAAAACCAGGGCGTAATACCTTCAGCGCAATATAACGATTTAGACTGAGTTGCTCAGCTAAATACACCATGCTGGTGCCGCCATCGGCTACCAGTCTTTCAATGCGGTAGGCATCCTTGATGACGAGACCTATTAAAGGGTCTTTCGCTTGTGGTTCTGACATGACATGTACAGCCTGGCTTTCATTGCGTTAAAAACGGGTGAGTATGAACTCGAAAAACGAGAGGTTTACCTTAAAGTGTAAGACAAAAAATCGAATATATATTGTTTTTATCGAATTTTTCTGAGCGGAGTAATTGCAAAGATGAGGTAGCGGGATTGTTTCAGAAATATTGACGGCTAAGAGGTAATATCCAGCGATAAATACACGTCACCAAAGCTATTAATTGCCAAAAGATATGGAAAATATGATGGGAAATAAAAAAAGATATAACAAAGATAAAAGCTATCACCACGTCTATTCAAAAGCAGAATCCTCCACAATCCACAGATAGCTGCAGCTAAAACCAGATAAGCAAAATCCACCAAACCGGATGGATTCAGAGCAAGGCGCTGACGAAGGTGTTGTTGAAGGCGTTGATGAATGTGTTGATGAGAGATAAGAGATAACTAACCGCCGCTATCTCGTCTCAGTGTCTTTTTCTTTAGAACTTGCGTAAGATGCGCTTCTCTTCTCATTCTTCTTAAACTCATCCAATTCACAATTGTGAACTGAATAAGGGTATAACTCCGGTGACTAAAACAGCATTGTCTTGGGCAACACTTATTGTATTTGGCGGCATTCTGGTGTCTTGTGATAACAACAACGTGGGACAACAAATGGATGACACGGATAAAGCGAAATCAGTTGAAGAGAAATCAAAGTCTGCAATAGAACCTGGAAGCAAGCTTCCCTCTAATGCGCTCGATTTTCGTATCACCGGTCGCGCCCTTACTCTGGAAAACGGCATGGTGAAGTTTGCCTGGCCAGGGGTTTATATTGAAGCTGCATTTACTGGAAATACGCTTGGTGTGGTATTTGGTGAAGACAGCCAAATGGGGTTTAATCCGGGAGACAATAGTGTGAGTTATTTTGATGTGAATATCGATGGCCAATTCCATTCCACATTAATTCAGCCACAATCTGAAATCTGGATTAAAAATATTCCCGATCATGGGCAGGCTCAACATCATATAAAAATCACCAAACGCAATGAGGCGCCAACGGTGATAAATAACTTTAAAGGCTTTATTCCTGCACCAGGCAAGAGTGTGACAATTCCGCAAACAGAGAGAGATAAAAGCTTTGTTTTTATTGGGGATTCTTACACCGCAGGTTATGGTCTTGAGTCTGATACACGCGAATGTACACCGGAGAAAGTCGTGGCTACCACGAACAGCACTCAAACATTTGCAGCATTAACGGCCAAACATTTTAATGCAAACTATCAACAAGTGGCGTATTCGGGGCGCGGACTGGCACGTAACTTTGGTGGCGCAGGTGGTCCAACCATGTCAGCGCTGTACGATAAAGTATTTCCCTGGGAGCGATCGCCACGCGTTGAAAATGCCGAGGCCGCTGATGTCGTTGTTATTGGGTTGGGAATCAATGACTTTTCAACGCCGATCTCAGCACAAGAATCATGGACCGAAGCGGGCTTGGAAGATGCGTATCGCGAGCGTTATCACGCCCTGCTGGACTGGGTGCAACAATATTATGAGAAGCCATCAGCAGTAGTTCTCAGTGCCACCTGGCTGGGACGGGACACCGCTTTCGCCGGTCTGGTTCAACACGTGGTTGAGCAGCGGCAAGCGAAAGGAGAATCGAATATCGTGTATTGGTTTTATGAAGGCCTGGATAATGAGGGCTGCGATTGGCATCCCTCGGCGGCCGATCATCGCATGCTCGCAACGAAGCTGACAGAGCTTCTTCGCACGCGTATATCAGTAAACTAACGGCAGAGGCTTTCGTGAAAAAGCGGCTTAATTTATTTGCAGCACGTTATCCGTTTTTTCTTGAATCCCTAAACTCGCATCCAGGGTATTGGCGTGACCTTCGGTCATCAGGGGTTCAAGGTGTGGAAAATTCTGCGCGAGTTCAGTACTGTCGATGGTGGTAGCCAAAATCTTACCGCCTTTATCACGCACGGTGTAATGCGGACCCTTTTTGTTGGAGTATATTTCCACCACATTGTCATTAGTCTTCATTACACCGACAAAGGTAAATTTGCCGTCACAGGCCTGGGTATTGACGCTGGTGAAAAAGGCGCTTGCCATCAGCATGGCCGGTAGAGCGAGTTTGCGGCTGCGAGCCAATATGGTAAGACCTGCGTTGATATGACGCTGTTTGAACATCATGAGAACCTCCTGCCATTAGTCTGGTTAAGGTAGTGGTTAAGGTAGAGAACGGATGCCGATCATAATACGCCCATTCCATGACCTTGTCTTGAATCTGCATGCAAAATAGCAGGAAATTCCACCACGAAAATCGACTGGAAAGTCGACTGCGCCGCAGATGCTCCATTGCATGGATGTGCTACCGCAATGCTGTCGCAAGGTTAGCATTTAAAGAGATAAAAACTGCTTTTTATAATGTTTTAACCATTGTCTCCACAGCACGAAGACCTGCAACTCGGTGGCCTAAATATTACCCCTGTGTCGACAACATGCCTGGAAAACGGCCAGTAATACCCAGCGCTAGAAATACAATTGTAAGCCAGCTGTGATACCGAACATCTTTTCCTTGGTTTCCAGTTTTACGGTGGCGAGGTTGCCTGTGGTGTCTTTACCGTCCATGGAATAGCTTTGTACGCGCATGTCGACAAAGTAAGCTGAGGTTTCACCGAGCCCCTGAGTCCAGGTTAAGCCCAGACTAACGCCGGTGGTATCGCCTTCATAGCTGAACGGCACAAAATTTACCAGATCCTGATCGGGGTCATTGGCATTGTCTTTGTATTTACCATCCATAATGGCATAGGCCAGGCTTGCGGTGATGGTCCCAATATCGGCAATGGGAATGCCGTAGGCGGCCCCTGCGTAAACCCCTTCTTCGGAGTAAGTTTGTTCGTACACGGCCTGCTCGGTAACAAAATCATTGTCCCCCAGGAAAAACTGCTGAAAGGCGCGATTGGTGCGGGAGCAGGGCAGAGAGGCAAACGGGTTGGCACAAAACGGATCGGGTCGCAGGGTGGTTTTGCCATCAAGATAGCCGACAAACAGATTCAGATTATCGATCACCTTGTAACCGAGGGTGATGGTCATGTCCTGTCGATCCACTTCGACATTGGAACCGTCCAGGGCAATCAAGTTGGATTCTTCAAATTCGGAGCGATCCGTTTCGTCAGTGGTGGTCGAGGTGGAAGAGAGGTTCTGTTCTATCTTAAACGCAACATAAAAGCGGTCAACGACTACGGTAAGTCCTGCGTAAATCATCGGCAAATGCACGGTGAATTCGGCTTCGTTAACGGCGTCCCCGGAATATTCCTGCTCGAAGGTTAATTGTTTGTCCTGATATGCCAGCGCCGGCACTACTGTGATTTCTGCCGCACTGACGGTTGTGCCTAAAAGTAGCAACAGACTGGAAGCCAGGGGTGGCCAAAAACGGCTTTTCATCCAGCGAGCGATTAACGTATTGCCAAGCGTTTCGGTTTTGATCTTTGGCTCAGAGTGATTGAAATTCATGCTTCCTTCCCCGGTCTTTGGTCAGATGGCTACCGATCCTAAAGAGTATAGCAGCGAAAAAAGACGCTTCTGCCTACTGATACAAAGCTATTACAATTGTGGCGCAACATCACACGGATATTGAACATATTTTGAAAGACATTTTTGGTCCCGCGTAATTACAAGGTACTTCGATATTACAAGGTACTTCGATGTAAGTAAGGGTTAACGCGATAATTTTCACGCGGCGGCCAAGAGCGCTTATAAACGTTTTCATGAAAGCGCTCAGGAATTTTTTCCTGATTATCACGAATACTTTCATGCAATACGTCAAAGCCGTTTATAGCATTGTTCTGCAAAACTACTGGTAAATTTTTGTGAAAAGTTCCGAGACTGCCAGTGAAAACCTTAATTTTTATCCGTGACAACACGCAACACTACAATGTAAATTTTTAGTAATGTTTGAGGATTTGCACGATTGAAAGCTTCCCCTCACATTAAATTCACGCTCATTTTAAATGCCGTTAAGCTGTGAGACTTCAATCTTGAATGTCTTTAGTGATATGCCTGATGGAGACGCACCGAAAAGAAAAGCACCTAATCCGCTGCGTGGGTATTGTCGGACTGTTGTATTTTCCACAGTTGAGCATAGTGGCCTTGACGCTCGATTAATTCCTGGTGAGAGCCATATTCAATCATCTGGCCTTGGTCCAGCACAATAATGTGATCTGCATCGACTATGGTGGATAAGCGGTGCGCAATAACCAGACTGGTTTGTTCTCGACTGACTTCTTTAATTGCTTGTAAGATACTTTTTTCAGACTTGCTGTCCAGGGAGGAGGTTGCTTCGTCAAATACCATAATGGGTGGATGTTTAAGAATCGCTCGCGCAATTGCTACTCGCTGTTTTTCTCCTCCGGATAATTTCAAACCGCGTTCTCCCACTACGGTTTCGTCACCTTGCGGCAGCTGCTGAATAAAACCGTCAAGATGTGCCATGGCGATGGCCTTCTCCACCTCTTCCCGGCTGGCGTCAATGCGACCGTAGCGGATGTTTTCAAATATACTGGTATTAAACAGCACCGTATCCTGAGGAATAACGCCAATAGCTTTTCGCAAGGAGTGCTGAGTTACTTGGGAAATATCCTGATCGTCAATCAAAATTGTGCCGGAAGTTGTATCGTAAAATCGGAAAAGTAATTTTAACAAGGTGGATTTGCCCGCGCCGCTACTGCCAACCACGGCTACTTTTTGATGCGGTAATACGGTAAAGGAGATGGATTGTAAGATCGGACGATCCGCCTGGTATGCAAAACTGACATCGCGAAACTCAATTTTTCCCTGTGAAATTTGTAGCGCTGTATCAGTGTGGTCTTCCACTTTAGCGCGGGTGTCGAGCAAGTTAAACATACGCTCGATATTGGCCATTGAACCTTTCATCTCGCGATAGACAAAACCGAGAAAATTGAGCGGCATAAATATCTGCATCATAAAAGCATTAATTAATACAAAATCTCCAAGTGTCATCGCACCTTTTACTACATCGCTCGCAGCCAAAATCATCGCGCCGCACATAGCTGCCGCAATAATAAACGCCTGTCCCCCGTTTAGAAAAAACAGCGAGAGCCGATTTTTTTGCCGAGCCTTTTCCCAGCTGGCCAACTCCACATCGTAATTGTCCGCTTCGTATCTTTCATTGGTAAAATATTTTACGGTTTCGTAATTTAACAAACTGTCAATGGCACGAGTACTGGTAGCCGATTCGGCTTTATTCATTTCACGCACAAATCGCGTGCGCATTTCTGTGGCGAAAACGGAAAAGAAAATATACGAAACGACGGCAAAAAATATAATAACGGCATACCAGGGTTGGTACTGTTTAAACAAAATAACAACAATTAACCCAATTTCCAGCAGGGTAGGCACAATGTTAAACACCATAAAACGCATTAAAAAACTAATGCCATTGGTGCCGCGATCGATATCGCGCGATAAGCCTCCGGTATAGCGATTTAAATGAAAGTCGAGATCCAAGCCGTGTAAATGCTGGAAAACTTTCAACCCTATTCGTCGCATGGCGCGCTCGGTGACCCGTCCAAATATCGTATCGCGTAGTTCACCGAAAATGACATTGGAGAATCTGACCAGTCCATAAGCGACCAATAGCGCTAGCGGAATGCTCACCATGCTGGTGACGGCATCGGCTGCGTCCAGATCGTCGACAATATGCTTGAGAATAAAAGGCAAGCCAACACTGGCAAGCTTGGCGGCTATCAGACACAAAAGTGCCAAGCCAATGCGCATCTTGTGTTCAAGCAGGTAGGGGATAAGCGAAGTTAATTTATTCCAGTTCACTTCACCAAAACTGATATCGGTTCGTTGCCCGCGCATAATTAATCCAATATAACGAGGGTTCGAGCAAGCGCTGACAAATTACTGGCTAATCCGCTTCAAGAACCGCCTCTTCACTTAAGGGTTCGCCACGTTTATAGGTTTTTACCTGGGTGACTTTTAAAGGGGTGGTAATACTGGGGGATTCTAACAGTTCTTCAATCGCAACATTGGTTTCGATGTTCGGGTCGAGCCAGTCGCGAATTAAATCGGCTTTCAACGGAATAAACAGCGGCAGAGATTTTTCATGATACTGACTGAAGCGAGGATGGGGAGGGCGTGTGATGATGGCCATGGAGCGCAGTACTTCGCCACTTTGTGGGTGCGTCCAGTCTTTGTACACTGCACCAAGAGCAAACCCTTCTTCCGAGCGCATTAAATAGCGACTCTTCTGCTGACTCTCACCCAATTCGGTGGCGAACACCAAACCTCGGCGTTGCTTGGCTGCCTTTTTCCAGAGCGGTTTAGACAAGTCCCGTGCATTAAAACTGGTCACTTTTTCATTGGGCTTAAATTGCCCGTCTTCCATTTGCAATTGAAACCACCAAAGGCAGTCGCTGACACTGTACTGCCGTTCACCGTGCTCATCCAGCTCACAAAGGACCAGGCCCTGCGTCATTCGCATGGGATAGCTCTGGCTTTGAGGATAGGGCAAAGGAATGCCAATTTGGTTCATTAAATCAACAACTACGGGGCTTTCATGTAAATTGCCGAAATAACCACACATATCTTTTCCCCTTACTGAAATGACGATTTGAGCGAGAGTATTACGCGAGAGATTCGCTTTGTTGTTATAGTACGTATAAATAACTCGAATAGATGAACCATAGCATTATACATCTCAGAATGAGTGACAGACGGGGGAATGTTGTGACTGATATGCAAATAGGCGAAAGCCTTACCAAAAAAATATTGATCGCGTTGGGTGCAGGTATCGCACTTGGCTTTGTGTTTAATCTGCTGAGTACCTATTTTGCAGACTCTTCACTGGTGACCTTTATCTGGACTTATGTCATTGAAGGTGTCCTCAAAATAGGCGGGACCTGGTTTGTAAATGGCTTAAAAATGCTGGTGGTGCCACTGGTGTTTGTCTCCCTGGTCTGCGGTGTTTGCTCGATTGGTGGCAGTTCCCGCATAGGTGCCATATCGGTAAAAACATTGGGGTTTTACCTGTTCACCACGGCAGCAGCCATCACTTTGGCAATGCTGGTTGCATTAGTGGTAGACCCCGGCAAGGGAATGCAGGACACCGTCACGGTGAAAACACCTTTTGAAGCCAAGGAATCGCCGGAACTGGTGCAAGTGCTCATTGATCTGGTACCCACCAATATTGTGTCGTCAATGGCAAACGGCTCAATGTTGCAGGTGATCGTATTTGCTTTGCTGTTTGGTATTGGTTTATCCCGGGCTGGAGAAAAAGCGGATCTGGTAAAAACGTTTTTTATTCAGCTCGACAACGTGATTATGCGCGTTGTTTTGATTGTCATGGTGCTGGCCCCCTATGGTGTTTTTTGTTTGGTGACCAACCTGTTTGCCACGATGGAGAATCTTTCGGAAATTATCAAGCTGGGCAAATATTTCCTGACCGTGGTTGCGGTGTTGATTCTGCATGGATTTTTCGTTTATGGCGGACTCTTGACCTTACTAACCGGACTTAAACCCTTGGTGTTTTTCAATAAAATGCGTCGAGTCTGGCTGTTTGCTTTCAGCTCTGCCTCAAGCAATGCCACCATCCCGGTGACATTGGACACGGTGGAAAATCGCCTGGGTGTTAACAATGAAGTGGCCTCTTTCACCGTGCCCTTGGGTGCGACCATCAATATGGATGGCACTGCCATTATGCAGGGTGTTGCCACAGTGTTCATCGCACAGTATTACGCCATCGACATTGGTCTGTCGGGATATCTGATGGTCATTCTCACCGCAACTCTGGCCTCTATTGGTACCGCTGGTGTTCCTGGGGTTGGTTTAATTATGCTTACCATGGTATTAAGTCAGGTGGGGTTGCCTGCCGAAGGTATTGCGTTGATTATCGGTATTGATCGTCTGTTGGATATGTTGCGCACGGCCGTGAATGTAACGGGTGATTCTGCCGCGTCGATCATTGTGGCGAAAAGTGAAGGGCTGCTGAATGAAGATGTATTCAATGACCCCAATGCCGAAGGTAAGTCAGATTAACGGCCACCGTCTTTGTTTAAGGTTGCGCTTGCATCTGTTCAATGCGGCGCAACCACTGTTGTAAATGAGGGGTATCGGGCACGAGTTGAATGAGTTTCCGAGCAAACAATAAGGCGTTATTGATGTCGCCTTCTCTTAAATACAGCTGGGCCAGGCTGTAACTGATATCGGGGTTGCCAGGTGTGAGGTCAAAGGCGCGATGCAATTGCTTTTTGGCGGATGCCGACTTACCAAGATCCTGTAGCAACAGCGCATACGCATACACCGAGCGGCTATCAACCTGACCATGACTGGCGGCCTGGGCTAAATGCGACAGCGCCCTGTCTTTTTTTCCCTGCCGAACCAAACTCATCGCCAAGGCATAGTGCGCGGTGTTGGACTGCGGGTGAATCGTTAAAGCCTTTTGTAGTACCTCCTGTACCTTGTCTTCATCGCGTTGTTGGCGAAAGAGATCGGCAAGGTTGATATATGCGGGTAAATAAACTGGCTCAACCTTGATCGCCTCTTCAAAATGAAGCTGCGCTTGAGCGCTGTTTTCCAAACGCAAAGCGAGATCGCCGAGTCGGGTGTGCGAAAACCCTCGATCAGCCTGATAATGCTGTGCCGTTCGATATTCTTCCAGTGCATGATGTAAGCGCGCTTTGTCTGTTTTTGTCAGCGTGGGTACGGTCATCATTGCTGCCAGCACCTTGGCGGCTTCTGCACGTACAGGCATATAGCTGTCTTGCAACAAACCCTTCAGCAAACGCCAGCGTTCGGCGAGAGGATAGGTTTCACTCGCTTCAATTGCCGCTAAGCGCTGAAGTGGGTTCTGATCTTGCGCCGCCTCGGCAATTGCACGCCGTGTGTCGGGAGTGGAAGGGGACGTTAAACGCGCAAGTGCCGAGGCACGCACTATCGCGGCATTTTGTTCGTTATGTGCGAGCGCGAGTAATGCTTCGGTGTTTTGCTTGGCCAGTTTGTTGGCCCCGCTATCTGGTTGGCCATTTGACATGTTCTGTGCGATATAGGCGGCATCTGAAAAGATCTGGCTAAAATGTTGGCGCTGGCGAATGTGTGAAGCGGGATGCAATTTTTTAATTTCTCGTTCCGCCCACTCATTGGTCTGCTGTGTGTGACAACTGATGCAGGCATTGGGTACGCCGAATTGCCGGCTTAGGTCTGGACGGGAAATTTGGAAACTGTGGTCTCGTCTTGCATCAATCTGCATAAAAGTCGTGGCAGGCATATGGCAGTCCACGCACATAGCTCCAGCTGTTGCCGGGCGATGACCATGATGTGCTGCAAGATCGTAGCGCCGACGATCATGACACTGCGTGCAGGTTTCGTTGCCTGGCAATGTTAACTTCCCGGAGTGGGGGTTGTGGCAGTTTGTGCAGCTTACTCCCGCCGCATACATTTTGCTTTGTAAAAATGATCCCCACACATAGTTTTCTTCGCGCACCTGTCCGTCGGCATGGTATAGAGCGTCGCTAATGAGTTCTGGGCGATAGTGATGAAAGTAATCCTGCGGTTGACCTCGATCGGCCATCGCGCTGCGGCGCGAATGACAGGATGCGCAAACTTCAATTTGATGACTGTCCCGAATGCGTGCAATGCTTTTCATCACACCTTCATCGTCAGCGCGGAACAACGGTGATTTCATCCCAATGTAGGTGTCGAAGCCCACGTCTTTTTCTTTTTCGGCGGACGTGCTCGCTTGTTGTTGCGCCCAGGCCAGATGTTTTTCGCTGCTGCCGTGGCAGGCATTGCAGCTGACATTTATCGCGGAATATTTGGGAGAGTATTGTCCTGTGGCGTGATCGTAATTTTTCTGATAATCGGTGACATGGCATTCAGCACACATCTGGTTCCAATTCTGTCCCATCTGTGACCAGTGAAACTCATCGTGTTGTTCGAGATTCGGGTATAGCACAAACCAGCGTTGGCCCCCGTCTTTTCGCTCTCGGGCATCCCAGGCGAAAGGAAAAAACTGGAATTTACCGGGCGAGATTTCAAACATGTATTGCTGTAACGGCGCAACACCGAACGTATGCGTGACGACAAAGTCCTGAAGATCATTATGCAAATTCGGCATTGAAATAATAAAACGTTTATCTCGTCGGAAAAATCGTACGGTGCGGCCCTGATAGTCAAGTCGTTGCTGACGAAAATCGCCGAGTACCGAGGCGTCACTGGCCACACTCATTGCGTGATAGTGATGGGAGGATTGCCAGTCTTGCACCTGCTGCGCGTGACAACCGCCACATTGTTGAACTTCCTTTTGTCCTGGTGCAGCAGCGGCAAGCACAGACCATTGACCAAGAGTGATACACAATGCACCGAATAGTCGGCAAAAGCAGCTCAACAAAAAATTTGAAGCTTTTTGCGCTGTTGCCATGCGTGGGTCCGAAATATGTGAGCGTAAACTGAAGGTATAGCTTACGTATCATTGCGCCTGAGGCAAAATTTTTTTTAAGGTCTGGGAATACATTCGTGCTAGATGACTGACGGTCTAAGGTTTACTGTCTATGGCTGGAAAAATCTCAGAAAGGAAATACTTGAAAAGAGCAGATAAAAAAACCGGTTATGACAAGGTCATAACCGGTTTTGGGGTTGAAGCTGGAAACAGCGTTACTTAAAGCGCGTTCAGGAACTTCAGGATTGCGGCTTTATCACTGGCATTTAGCGATTGGAATTTATCGTTAGATGCCTGGCCTTCACCACCGTGCCATAAAATGGCTTCTTCGATGGAGCGAGCACGACCGTCGTGCAGATACGCGTGGTGAGGTGTACAGACTTCGTCGCCTTCCATGCCCGTTGGGTTGGTCACACCACCTGTAACACAGGCAGAAAGTCCCAAGCCCCACAGCGGAGTTGTTCGCCACTCAGCGCCACTTGCATCGCCTTCACCGAGGTTATCGGCTAAGCCTGGTCCCATGTCATGTAGCAACATGTCGGTGTAAGGATGGATGGTTTGATCACGGTTTTCAGTCATCGGTGCAAAAGCACTGGTTTGAATGGTTTCCGTGTGGCAACCCGTACAGCCAATATCTCGGAAGACCTGCTTGCCGTGAACAATTTCCTGATCTTCACCGATACCGGCTTTCATACCGCGTTGTGGACGAACGCCAAGGGCTGAAATATAGGTAGTGAGCTTTTCGATTTTTTCGTCAGAAATAACCGGGCTGCCATTACCACAGTTAGATTGGTTCGCACCGCAGTCCAGTTCAGGCAACATGCTGCTGCGCACGCCCATATCGGTATTAAATGCGCTGACAATTTGGTGCTTCACGCTGAAAGTACCGGCTTTCCAGCCAAAACGTCCCAGACGAGCTTCACCGGTTTGTGGGTCAATCACGGTATTCACGCGACCGGAAATACCGTCGCCATCAGCATCATCAGGATCAGCCATGGCCAGAACAGTGCTCTCAGGAATCGCTTCAAGTAAGCCCAGGCCGACCAGACGCGGCGCAATTCGTGCTGAGAAGGTTTCCGGGCGCGGCCCATCAAACTGGTAGTTGGGTGTGCGTAATCCGCCTTTTTCTGTCCAGTGTGCAATGGCCACTTTGCCTTCACCAGCGGCACCGAGTGGTTGCAGCACTTTACCGTAATCCGGGTGAGGTAAACCGTCGACATCGCCCACTTTAAATACCCAGCGATCAAGCAATTCACCGTTGGCCGCAACAGGCGCAGAACCGTTGCGCTCATGACAGTCGGAACAGCGATTATTAACGTAACGTACGCTGCTTAAGCCGGGCATACCTTCCAGAACACCGTTCGATAAGTCTTCATCGTGAGTACCATCAACGGTTGAAGAGTGGTGAACGCGTCGACCTTCCAGGAATTTCTGAGCATTGTAATAGCCGAGATAGGTCGCCATTTGCATAAAATGGTTATCTGGCTCATCGGTGTATTGATAGTGCAAAGTAGAGTGCTTGCCACCGAGCCAGTACTCCTCAGGCAGGCGACGGCTGTCTTCCTGGAATTCGCAACAGAACTCAATAAACTCGCCCGTATTCTCAGTGTACCAGGGCACCAAACCTTCCCCTACGATGTACAAAAAGGTGGACCCGTAGTAATTGTTTTGTCCGCGCGGAATACCTTGACTGAACTGGCTGATTTCAAACTCCATTAAATCTCCCATTTCAATTGGGCGATTAAACTGGCGATTGAGGTTATCTGTTTTGGTGTAGTTGTAATACGTCACACCATTTTCAACGGTAGTACCAAGGTATTGCATGGTGCCGTTGCCGACATAATGCGCCACAGTGTTACGTCCCATATACCACCAGCGGTTTTCCGCTTCGGTGTCATCCAGTGGCCACAAGGTGCGAACATTCATGGTAATGGTGTTGCCGCCTTTGGGTATGGTGTCGATGATTTCGATATTGGATGAACGGTGCTCGAAATAAAATTTAATGTAGTGATCGTAAGACTGAAACTGATCTTCTTTGGCGTGGCGGGTACGCGGTCTATCGGAAAAACGTGTATGCAATGCTGTTGCTGTTTCCCACTGAGCATCGGGCTCTAGCGCGGTAGTGGAATCATAAAGAGGAACGATGTCCTGCTGTTGTCCGTTTTCACTGTAGACGCGGAACCAGTTCAGATTCCAGCCACCGGTAGAGGTGGTGACACCGACGGTGTAGCTGCCTTGATCCAATTGCACTTTCTGGCTGATTGTCTGCCAGGATTGCCAGTCACCGGTATTAGGCACTTGCGTTTCTGGTAATTTGATGGCCCCTGCGTTCAGGTCAATCCCGATAGTACGATCACCATGCACAGTCGCAATACGATACTCAATGGTGTATTCACCGCTGGCAGGAATGGTTAACAGCGACGCTGGATCATTCACATCCCCGTAAGCCAGCCAATCGCCCGCATCGACGTAGCCGACGTTAAACCCGCCTCCGTTAGGATCTTGTGTGAATTCTAATTGAACACCGGCCATGGCAGAAAAATTCTCTGCTTCTTTAAAGTAGCTGACCGCTTGTGGGGAAATATGACTGGCAGTGAGTGCCGCCTCATGGGGGGTGGCAAGAGCTAAGGCCGGTTGAAAAATAGCAAGCGCAGCGCAAAATTGCGTGGCTTTTTTCAATGTAAAATTCATTATACCTCCGAGCTGGGTACAGGCGTTTGTCTGTGAATAAATGGTTGCTAGTATGTGCCCCTATTGTGCATTGCCCAGGGACTTATCTTTCGTCTTGTAAAAAGTTCACGTGCTATTTGGGTTGGCGTTAATTCTCGGTTTTACGATGCACAGAAAATCAACTCGTCACAAATAGTTAATGAAGCGCGAATATTGAAAATTATTTCGGGCGATAAAATAACGCCGCGCATTCTATGCATTTTTGTCGGATAAAATTTGAAGAGTGTCACTCGATGGATAAAATTTTATTTTGTCTTGGTCAAAAACATGACGGCGAGCAAAAGATTCAACAATGGTATGCACTTTTTTTTGCTTTAAATTTATGCGATCTCAATAAAAATCTCTTAATAAGAATAATTCGCAATAAATTTTTGCCGAACATATCGCGGTTAAATTTATGCAGAGAAAAAATATTTATGAATGTGACTGTGAAAAATATTCACTAACACTGACAAAAAACACGATCACTCATTGGGTGTAAAAAACAAACCCATCGATGTTTGTGCTGAAAACACTTATGTTTGACAACAAAAATGGAAGCCAGGTGAAACTAAGCCGAAAGTTCGCATGCTGAAAATTTTAATCGGTGAACGAGATGTAGGGGAGAATGAAAGTCACACTAAAGCGTGTTCCGATAAAATATGCGTTGCTATAGAAGAATAAGTAAAATTCCTAAAATCCATGCTTCAAAACCAATATTATGAAAACAAAAGCAAATACTATAAAAGAGGGGGATTTACATGAAAAAGAAAAATTAATGCAAAGAGGAAAATGCATAGAACGCGATCCAGTTAAAAATATGAAACCTTAATTTTAAAAAACTACGACGCATGCTGGATGATGAAATCTTAGATCCAACATTAAAACCGAAATGTATAGCGAAATCTAATTCAACAATCTAAAACGGCTATCTAAACCAAAAATTTAAAACAGCAATACAAAACATTGCGAGATAAATATACAGCGCTAAAAAAATGAACTGCCATTGCGCAAATACTTTTTCGTTGAAGCGCGTTTAAAAAATAACAGAAGCGCGTTTAAAAAAATAACAATAGTGATGGCCCGCACAAATCTTTTTCACAAAACCTAAATAAAAATTTTTCTTGTCGCTTAGGATAAACTCGCACAGTAAAAATTCGTTTACGGGAATCTCACATTGAATCTCACGACGATTCAATGCTCAGTGATGGTTCGAGTGTACAAATCCGTTTTCGCATGGCGAAAACGGGCAAGGTAACGCTACGCGAAAGTGTATGAAGGAAAATCCGAAGATATTGGCGGTTGAGTTTTTAGTGTGGCACATAAAGCTGTCGTGTGGCGATGTCCGTCGCGCTTCTCCATTTGCTGTAAACATCTATCTATCATTGATTAAACATCGGCTGTGTCAGCTCGGCATGTAACTCTGGCGAAAAAAATGGCCACCGAGCAAATCTAAACAACCAGCTCTGCACCCAATTTACGGGCTGTACAAACTAAGCAATCAACTACCTAAGCAATAAACAACCTAACCAATAAGCTATCCAACCAATAAACAAGCCAACCAATAAACAAGCCAACCGATCAACAAGAACGAGTTTCCTCTCTTTTTTCTCCGTGAACTTTCGGGCATGGGGGCCCGTAATGCGCAGAATATCCACTGCCCTGGTGATAGTCTCAATCGATGGGGGAATCCCCTGTTGGTGACGGATGCAGACAATATTCGCAACTCTGGCTGCTTATCACTATAATGCGCGAATCAAATATCGCCGGAAATTTAGCCAATGCCAGAAACAGCCAAACCTCTAATGTCGTACCCCAAATACTGGGCGGAATGCTTTGGTGGGGCACCATTTTTACCAACCTCAAGGGCTGAAATGGACGCGCTTGGCTGGGACAGTTGTGACATTATCATCGTAACCGGCGATGCCTATGTCGATCACCCCAGTTTCGGCATGGCGGTGATGGGGCGCTTACTCGAGTCTCATGGCTTTCGTGTTGGCATTATTGATCAGCCCGACTGGACCTCGGCGGAGCCCTTTAAAGTTCTGGGCAAACCCAATCTTTATTTTGGGGTCACGGCGGGGAATATGGACTCGCTGATAAATCGCTATACCGCGGATTTAAAAGTGCGCAATGATGATGCCTATACCCCTGGAGGCGTTGGTGGGAAGCGCCCGAACAGGTCAGTTATTGTTTACTCACAACGCTGTAAAGAAGCCTGGAAAGATGTTCCTGTGGTGATCGGCGGTATTGAAGCCAGCCTGCGCCGTATCGCACAGTATGATTACTGGAGTAATGAAGTGCGCCGCTCGGTCCTCATCGATTCGACGGCGGATATTCTGTTATACGGCAATGCTGAACGAGCCATTGTAGAGGTCAGCCATCGCCTGGCTGGGGGTGAAGATATAAAATCTCTGACACGCGTGCGCGGCACCACCGTTATTTTGCCCGGTGTCCCCGCCGGATTTACCGAATTGGATTCTTCTCGCATCGACTGGCCAGGGCGGATTGACGCAATTCCCAGCCCCTACGAATACATACCTGAGCAGGCCTGTTCCAGCGATGGTGATCAGGCTGAAGACGAAACCTCGCAGGCCGTGAGCGAAGAGGTTGTACGAATTGTGCCCATGCCGCTCCGTCGGCAAGAGTCGAATCTGGATAAAGACCGTACGTGTATTCGCTTGCCCTCTTTTGAAAAAGTCTCCAAAGATCCGGTTCTGTACGCCCATGCTTCTAGAGTGCTGCATCAGGAAGCGAACCCGCACAACGCGCGAACCTTGGTGCAAAAGCACGGTAAGCGTGAAATCTGGGTAAATCCACCACCTATTCCATTGGAAACGGATGAGATGGATTCTGTGTTTGATCTGCCCTACCAGCGCGTCCCACACCCCAAATACGCCGAACATAAAATCCCGGCTTTCGACATGATCAAAACCTCGGTCAACATCATGCGTGGCTGTTTTGGTGGCTGTACGTTCTGTTCCATTACGGAGCACGAGGGACGTATTATTCAGAGTCGTTCAGAAGGTTCTATTTTGCGGGAGATCGAGAATATTCGCGACAAAGTCCCGGGTTTTACGGGTACGATCTCGGATTTGGGCGGGCCGACGGCCAATATGTACACCCTCAATTGTAAGGACCGGGAAACGCAGGCCTCCTGTCGTAAACTCAGTTGTGTTTACCCCACTATCTGTAAAAACCTCAACACGGATCACAGCCCGACCACTCAGCTCTACCGCAAAGCACGCAAAATCGAGGGAATTCATACCATCGCTATCGCCTCCGGCCTGCGTTATGACCTCGCAGTGGAAGACCCGGAATACGTAAAAGAACTGGTGACTCACCACGTTGGCGGTTACCTCAAAATTGCCCCCGAGCACAGTGAAGAGGGCACCTTGAGCAAAATGATGAAGCCGGGCATGGGGGCCTACGATGCGTTTGAGAAAATGTTCTACAAATTCTCCGCCGAGGCCGGTAAAAAACAGTATTTGATTCCGTACTTCATCGCCGCGCATCCGGGTTGTGAGGATGACGACATGCTGAAACTGGCGCAGTGGCTGAAAAAACATGATTTCCAGGTCGACCAGGTGCAGACTTTCTATCCGTCGCCTATGTCACTGGCCACGGCGATGTATCACAGTGATCGCAACCCACTAAAACCTCTGAGCTACAAAAGCGGTAAGCTGTTTACCCCCAAAGACTTAAAGCAGCGGCGCATTCAAAAAGCCTTCTTGCGTTACCATGACCCGGAAAACTGGACTGTGCTGCGTGATGCATTAACTGACATGGGACGCAGCGATCTGATTGGGCAGGGCGCGCGTGCGCTGGTGCCGGCGAATGACGTGGCCACGCGAAATCCCAAAGCAAAGCAGGCCCGTGGAGACAAGCGCACACAGGCTCTGCCAGCGAAAAAGCCAGGTGGTCAGCGGTCTTCTAAGGGCGGAGGTAAAGCGGGAAATCGTTCCCGGCGGAATAAGCGCTAGAGGCTTACGGGGAAACCCTTGCAAGCGCTTTACTGGTCGAGGGTAAAGCGCTGCTACAGGTTTACAAAGGGTAAAACGTGACTACTTTGCCTGTGAGCGTCGATCACCTTTACGGCGATCTTCAGCAACAGGCTTTTGGGTTTTGCGTCGGTCGGGGCTTTGGCGTTCTTCCAAGGCTTCTTCAAGTTGACTTAGGACAAATGGTGCTGAAGGTTTACTATCACTCATAATATTTCTCTTACTACCTCTACGTTACTACTAAAACATTACTTCTAATACTTTACTTCGGTAAAACTAATGCTCAAAAAAGCTTACGAGCTGGGTGTTGACCTTTAGTTAGATAACCAAATGGAATAACTGCAGGCCTGGATACCTACAGTAACTATAAGTGTAGTCAAGAAGAGACTATTTGCTAGAACTCTTCTTTCCCAAGTGCCTTTCTTTTTATTCCCTGTGAGCCAGTCGTCTGTTAAAACTTGTGCGCTGGTCCACACAAGCGGTTAAAATGCCGCCCGATTCATAAATGAAGCGCTATTTATCAGCGTAAATACCGATACAGAACTAGGGAAACTTACATGCCATCTTTCGATATTGTGTCCGAAATCAACACCGAAGAAGTGCGAAATGCCGTCGAAAATGCCGAGCGCGAACTGTCTACCCGATTTGACTTTCGCGGCATAGAAGCCTCCTTCCGTTGGAATAAAGATGAAACTACCGTTGCTGCAGAAGCTGAATTTCAAGTGGATCAAATGGTCGACATTTTGCGCAATAAACTGGTGAAGCGCGGCATCGATCCGATGACCATGGATATTGGCAGTGCGGTTCATTCAGGTAAAACGGTGAACAAAAAAGTGAGCTTCAAAGAAGGCATTGAAACAGCGATGGCAAAAAAAATCGTCAAGTTGATTAAAGACAGCAAAATCAAAGTGCAGGCAGCCATCCAGGGTGAACAAGTGCGCATTACAGGTAAAAAGCGGGATGACCTGCAAGCGGTCATGCAGCTGGTGCGTGAAGCCGAGCTCGGACAACCTTTTCAATTCAACAATTTCCGGGATTAATTTTATGATGGAGCGCGTACTGGAGCGTTTGCAGGAATGTAATGAAGATGTCAGCCTGGGGCTGGAATTGCCGGATGAAGATCGTCTGGTAGAAGTGGAAGAAGAAATTCTGTTGCCATTGCCGTCTGATTTGCGCAAGTACTTACTTGAAGCCAGTGATGTGATCTATGGCCAACTGGAGCCCGTAACGGCGGCTGATAAACGCTCTCACACCTATCTTCCCGAAATGACCTCTGTTGCCTGGTCCGTTGGATTACCACGAGATTATATTCCCGTATGTGAATATGACGGTGGCTACGCCTGCATCGGCCAGGACGGTAAAGTCCTGTTTTGGTCTGATGGTCAAATGCAGAGTGATGAGTGGGAAGATTTATGGGAGTGGATTGAGGATGTTTGGTTGGGGTAGTGTGCTTGCGTTTTAGCAAAACATGCGCAAGCAATCGATAAAGAATAGATAAAGAATAAATGAAAGCTAATGAATGTTAATGGATGTTAATGGATGAATAAGAACAAATAAAAACCCTTCCCGCTCACGCGGGAAGGTCATCGTTTAAAGAAGTTGATTAACTTTTACATCAGCGCAGCAGTTAAACCGCTTGTTAGCACGTACTTGAAAAATAAAAAATAATTTAACCACTGCGTAAAAAATAGAAAACCCCGCAATATTTACTGAGTGATTGTTTCCTCAGCTTTCATAATGACATACTCTTTTTTCTTTCCGGTTTTTTCCAATTTTGCTTCTAGAGCAGACACATCACCTACTTCAACAGGAATGCCAAAAACGCGCGAGCTGGTTTTACTTTTTTCAATAATGCGTGCATGAAACATCACGTAGTACTTGCCGTTTGTGTTTCCCTCTATATTCAATGTTACTTCGGGTTTTTCGCTGGCGAGATCAAAGTGCCATTCAGAATGTGTGCTGGCCAGTGTAAGCCCCGGTTTGGGTTTTGCGGTGATAAAGAGCTGACCGTTGGACGGTGCACTGAACGATACTTTGACCTCTTTCTGCTTGGACACGTCAAGCGAGATAATATCTGGAGTGACCACCCGAATATTGGCTCCTGGTTTTTGATAAGGTTGCTTTGTTTCTGCGTGCGCGATGTGCACGAAACTCAGCAGCAGTAAAAAGAGTGTTTGGGTAAATGTTTTTAACTTCATTTTTTTTCCTGCGCAAAAAGTAAATTCAATTTTTATACGATTTCTGGTGTTCTGCAGGGCGAGTTGATAAGCACATCTCGCCCTGTTTTTTTCGAATGATGTGCTTTAGGTTGAAAGTGAAATGTAAAAGCATACTTGTTCCAGATTTCTATTGGGGTTTTCACTTACATCAATCATTTTTCCGTCGAAAATTTCCAGGATGTAATCACCTGTATCTAAACTGACAGGGCCGCTTACTTTGTTGAGTGCCGATTGGGTGAAAGCTTGAAGTGCTGGTCGACTTTCATCATACAGGTACATTTGTGGGCTGGTGTCTCGCTCACCCGAAAACTTTTCGGCAGAGAGAGTGTACAAACCTCTTGTGTCGATAGAAAATCTTACAAAGCGGCGTACGGTTATCCCGTTATAGTTGTTGTATTCATTACTGGAATTGTTCATCAATTGTGAGTCCATACACACTGGGACAGTGGCGCCTACAGATAATTCACGGTAAAACGGCAGCGCTAAAGTGCCAAAAATATCTGCGTTACTTTCGTCTTCGCCGTAAATGCCGGTGCCAAAAATTTCGTGCGCTTCCAATAAGGTGTCGATTGCGTCTTGCTGGCTCGGGTTAAGGGAGTTTTTTAACACATCGGTAAATAAATAAATGGACGAAAAGGCTACGGCCTCTGTGTAATCGGGATGCATTAACGTATCGAAAAACTGACCAAGAGGAAGAGACAGTGCGTCGTTGTCCTCATTGCTCTCATCGAAAAAGTCGTAGACTAACTGGCCAATAGTGTCTTCATTGTATGCGCCGGTTTGGGACAGGTTATTTTCCTCCAGGTCAAATCGACTGCCATTGGACTGTTGAACTCCATAAGAATCCTGGTAATAGCCGCTGTTAGACACCAGCGCCGTAAAGGCATTTGCACTGCCCTCACTGTACGCCAGGCGAATGTCGTAGGGGGACAATCCATCGTGGTAGCCTCCCATACTGTCATCGCGCGATAGTTTGTCATTCAGGTAGTGCGCCAGTTCGTGCTGTACCACGCTGCGGTCATATTCATCGGTGTCGTCATCTTCATGGCCGAGTAAATAAATATTAGTGCCATCGAAATAGGATGTAATGATCTCTCCTGCTGCAGGATCACCATCCAAGGGAATGTTTTGCGGGCTCCATCTCAGTTCAAACGGTGGGAGTTGCACATTAGGTTGTGTTTCAAGTAGCGGTTGTAATGCTTGCCAGACGGAATCCAGTATGGCGAACGGGGCTGCCACTCGGGTTTGTCCGTACCCGTCCCCAGTCCAGCCAGAAGGCGCATGCAGACTTCGAGTACTGTCGGTGGTGCCGCTGGAAGCCAGCTCTCCTTCCATAATATACAGGGCATTTTCGTTGACGTTATCCGTTACTTTGATGTTGTAGTTTGCCCCTGTATCGCTATTTAGTTCGGCCAATATCTGGACTTTCACCATTTCATTTTCGCCAACGATGATGGTGTAGTCGCCGTTTTCGTCTGTACGCCCCCAGGCTAAAGGATTGTTATTGGCATCGGTTAATTGCAGTGAAGCATTTCGCACTGGCAGAACGGAAACCGCTTGATAGTTCAGTGAAGCATTCTGGCTATTTAAATGGGGGACGAAGTCATAGGTTACTCTGCCACTGATTTCCACAGTCGCACTGGGGGTTGCGGTCGGTGTGGGCGACGGTGTGCCTGTTGGGCTGCTGGTCGGGGTAGGGCTTGGGCTTGGGCTTGAACCCCCGCCGCCACCGCCACCACAGGCGCTCAAGCCTGTGGCCACAATCAAAATAGAAGAAAGAGAGAAAGTCGTCTGCAGAAATTTGCGCATTATTATTTAAGTCCAATCAAAAACATGTCCGTCGTTTTGCGCACTGAATGAGCGATGGGTAAAACGATGACGTGGATGTCGTGTGTGTAATTCTACTAAGTATTGGCCAATTTTGAACCAAATGCTGGGGCTTGCCTAATTTTTAAGAGTAAACCATGCGCTGAAAGTGCATGATGAATCTGGTGTCATTGGGCGAAGAACGCGGGGGCATTCACAAAAATCATGAAAATGATTTAATCTGCTCCACGCTAGAGTATTTTCTTATAAAACAAGCCCGAACAGTTGATACTCGGTGGCATACTCCCTATAATCGCCCACGCTCAATCTGACGGCACTAAGTTGGTGAATTTTGTTTTAGAAGTCAATAAAAAGAGATGGTTGACGATTAAAAAATATTCAGTCAATCCCTCGTACAACTGCATTGGCATGCAACAATATGACTCTTGAACCGGGCAGGAAGTATTAAAGCCTAATAAAAGCACAGCAAAAATGCTGGCTATTTGTTCAAAAAATAAATTCAAAGACCTGTGCTGTAAACAGAGCGCGTAGGAATAATAGAGAATACAAAAGTACGAGGCACATAAAACGTAAGTTTTGTGACGACATGGGCGGAACTATACGTTCTTAACGGCTCAATCTGGTCTTTCCCGTATTAGGCTAATGCACGCGTGGTCAATTGGTCACAGCTTTTGCTCGGCTTAACACTGGAAATGCAGGCTGGGGCTGGTTTTGCGTAGATGGGATTTACGTAAAACGAACGAAATGCATTACCACGAGCTACACAAAGGTGAGATCACCCATAATCTACATGCTGAAGTACCAAGCTCTCGCCTTAGTCGCGATGACGCTTGGAAGTTTGTCCTTCGGTGTGGTTGCCGCATATTCCATCGCATTGGGGGCCTGCATCTATATCGCTGCCAACGCGTACTTCTCTTTTTATGCCTTCCGTTATCGGGGAGACCAAATGGGCCCTTGGATAACACGCTCCTTCAGTTGGGGGGAATCCGGAAAATTAGCGCTTGCCGCCTTGGGTTTTGCACTGGCCTTTCGTTTAGTGCGTCCTTTACATGTGCCGCTCTTATTTACTGGTTTCTGTAGCATGATAATTTTACAGTGGTTTGTTGCGCGCCGAGTTATCGACGCGATAGCGCAGCAGCAAACGACATCGAATGAACTTGATAAGGCGAAACAAGCAGACTGATTATGGCCAGTAGCGAAGCTCTAACAAGCACAGATTACATTCAGCACCATTTACAGAATATGACCTATGGGAAACTGCCTGCTGGTTACATTCGATATGACGGCTCCGTTGTAGAGCAAGATACCTGGACAATGGCGCATACCTCGCAAGAAGCAAAAGACATGGGCTTTATGGCCGTGCATGTCGACACTATTGGCTGGAGTATTTTTGTCGGTCTTATTTTTGCGTTCCTATTTCAACGCGTTGCCAAAAAGGCACACACCGGTGTACCTCGCGGTGTACAAAGTTTTGTGGAATTGATTACGTCTTTTGTGCAAAACACTGTAAGCGAACTCTTCCATTTCAACAGCCGTATCGTAGCGCCAATGGCATTAACGGTATTCTGTTGGGTATTTCTCATGAACCTGATGGACCTTGTCCCCGTGGACTGGTTGCCTCAGGCGGCTGCGATTGTATCTGGCGATCCGCACATCTACTTTAAAGTTGTACCAACGACAGACCCCAACGCGACGATGGGGATGGCGTTCACCGTGTTTGCGATGATGATCTTCTTCAGCTGCCGTGAAAAAGGCGTGATTGGCTTTATTAAAGAGCTTACCTGTCACCCTTTCTTTGCTCCTAAAAGCAAGTGGTACCTCAATATCGTCCTTATCCCGATTAACGCTGTGCTTGAAACGATTGCGCTAGTCGCTAAGCCTATTTCGCTTGGCCTGCGATTGTTCGGCAACATGTATGCGGGTGAGGTTATCTTTATTTTGATTGCAATTCTGTTCAGCGTTGGTTTGATTTTCGGTTTGCTGGGCGGTGTGTTGCAGTGGGCGTGGGCAGTATTCCATATTCTGGTCATTACCCTGCAGGCCTTCATTTTTATGGTGTTAACTACCGTGTATATGGCGATGGCCTTTGACTCGTTGGATGAGCACTAAATCTTTTTTTAATATTTTTTTTAACTTTCACAATTTAAATTTTCTTACTTATAGGAGTATTTATGGAACAAGCAATCGTATATTTGGCGGCAGCAATTCTTATCGGCATCGCGGCGTTGGGTACAGCTTTGGGCTTTGGTGCATTGGGTGGAAAACTACTTGAGTCTTCTGCTCGTCAACCAGAACAAGGTCCTGCTTTGCAAGGTAAGATGTTCCTGATGGCTGGTCTGTTGGATGCGGTTCCAATGATCGGTGTTGGTATCGGCATGTACTTGATCTTCGCAGTAGCGCCAGGCCTTTAATTAAAAATTTAAAGCGGCTACGTAACGCACATTCATTTAAAGAGGTGCTGGTGTGAATATCAACCTTACCATTATTGGTCAATCGCTGACCTTTATCGTCTTCATTTTGTTCTGCATGAAGTACGTTTGGCCTGCGCTAATCAGCGTTATGGAAGAGCGTGAAAAGAAAATTGCAGACGGTCTGGAAAAAGCCGATATGGCGGAAAAAGACCGTGAGTTAGCAAAAAAAGAAGCGGCCAAGCAAATAAAAGAAGCCAAAGAAAAAGCGGCAGAAATTATTGAACAGGCGAACAAGCGAGCTACACAAATCGTTGAAGAAGCCAAAGAAACAGCGGTGACTGAAGCGGATCGTATTAAAGCAGCGGCGCAAGCAGAAGTAGAGCGTCAAGTTAGCCATGCACGTGAAGAATTGCGTAGCAAGGTTGCCGTGCTTGCTTTATCCGGTGCGGAAAAAGTCTTGGGTGAATCTATTGATGCATCCTCGCACAACGCGATGCTCGACAAACTTGCAGCAGAGCTATAAGCGGGGACCACATGGCAGAACTAACGACACTTGCAAGACCCTACGCCAAAGCGGCATTCGAGAGTGCCAGAGAAGCGGGCGATTTGCAGGGCTGGTCTGATGCTCTAACCCTATTAGCAAGCGTGTCTCTCAGTGAAAAAATAGATTTGGTTTTAGATTCTCCGAATTTAAATGGAGAACAAAAAGCGGAAGTTTTCATTGAGATATGCGGTGAAAAACTGAATGAGAAGCAAAAGAATTTCGTAAAAGTTTTGGCCGAAAACAAGCGCTTAGGGTTACTCGTTCCAGTACAGGAGCAATTTGAACTGTACAAGGCGAATATAGAGAAATCCGTCGATGTAGACATTCAAGCAGCCTTTGAAATTTCTCCCGAGTTACAGCAGAAAATTGCGCAAGCTCTGGCAAAAAAATTGGATCGCGAAGTGACACTTCAAACATCCGTAGATACTAGTTTATTGGGCGGTGCGTTAATTCGTGCCGGTGACACCGTTATTGATGGTTCGGTCAAAGGGCGTTTAGCCAAGCTTGCCGAAGCCATGGGCGTGTAAAACACCGAATAGCCTATTTAAAGGTTAAGGAATTACAGTATGCAACAGCTGAATCCTTCTGAAATCAGTGAAGTAATTAAACAGCGTATCGACAATTTGTCGGTTACGACTGAAGCACAAAACGAAGGCACCGTCGTATCCGTAACAGACGGTATTATTCGTATCCATGGTCTTGCCGAAGTGATGTACGGTGAGATGATTGAATTTGAGGGCGGTGTTTACGGTATCGCTCTGAACCTTGAGCGCGACTCTGTAGGTGCGGTTGTACTGGGTGATTACCAAGGCGTTGCCGAGGGACAAACCTGTAAGTGTACCGGCCGTATTCTGGAAGTGCCTGTAGGTCCTGAATTGCAAGGTCGTGTTGTCGATGCATTGGGTAATCCAATCGACGGTAAAGGTCCTGTTAATGCAAAATTAACCGATGCGATCGAAAAAATTGCCCCTGGGGTAATCGCTCGTCAATCGGTTGATCAGCCAGTACAGCTGGGTTTGAAAGCGGTTGATACCATGGTTCCAATCGGTCGTGGTCAGCGTGAGTTGATCATTGGTGACCGTCAAACAGGTAAAACTGCTGTTGCGGTTGATGCGATTATCAACCAGAAAGGTTCTGGTATTAAATGTATTTACGTAGCAGTTGGACAGAAAGCATCATCGGTTGCTTCTGTTGTGCGCAAGCTGGAAGAGCACGGTGCAATGGAGCACACCATTGTCGTTGCTGCTACCGCTTCTGATCCTGCGGCGATGCAGTTCCTGGCTCCATTTGCCGGCTGCACCATGGGTGAGTACTTCCGTGACCGCGGTGAAGACTGTCTGATCATTTATGATGACTTGACCAAGCAAGCTTGGGCCTATCGTCAAATCTCATTGTTACTTCGTCGTCCTCCTGGCCGTGAAGCATACCCTGGTGACGTTTTCTACTTGCACTCTCGTTTGTTGGAGCGCGCTTCTCGTGTAAACGCTAACTATGTTGAGCAATTCACCAATGGTGAAGTAAAAGGCCAAACAGGTTCTTTGACAGCATTGCCGATTATTGAAACGCAAGCGGGTGACGTATCTGCTTTCGTACCTACCAACGTAATTTCGATTACCGATGGTCAGATCTTCTTGGAAACTGACTTGTTCAATGCGGGTATCCGTCCTGCTATGAACGCTGGTATTTCGGTATCTCGTGTGGGTGGTTCTGCGCAAACTAAAGTAGTGAAGAAGCTTTCTGGCGGTATCCGTACTGCACTGGCGCAATATCGTGAATTGGCAGCGTTCTCTCAGTTCGCTTCCGACCTTGATGAAGCGACAAAAGCTCAGCTTGATCATGGTGAGCGTGTAACCGAATTGATGAAACAGAAGCAATACTCTCCACTTTCTATTGCGGAAATGGCGATCGTGGTTTATGCCGCGAACGAAGGTTTCCTGAAAGATGTTGAAGTAGCTAAAGTTGGCGATTTCGAAGATGCACTGTTGTCTTACCTGAACAGCTCACACGCTGAATTGATGAACAAGATCAACAGCACCGGTGACTACAACGCTGACATTGAAGGCGAAATTAAAGCCGCGTTGGAAAGCTTTAAATCCACGCAAACTTGGTAATCAGCCTATTAACCGCAAACCAGTCCTCGTGACTGGTTTGCAGTAAAAGATGAGATAGAACATGGCAAGCGGAAAAGAGATACGTACCAAAATTGGTAGCATCAAAAATACGCAAAAAATTACCAGTGCGATGGAAATGGTGGCCGCGAGTAAAATGCGCAAGGCGCAGGATCGTATGGAAACTGGAAAGCCATACGCAACCCGCATCCGTGATGTGGTAAGTCACATCGCCGCCGGTAACCCAGAATATAAACACGTTTATCTAACCCAGCGCGACGAAATCAAACGCGTTGGCTACATCGTTGTATCGACCGATCGCGGTCTTTGTGGCGGTCTGAACATTAACGCGTTTAAAGAAGTTATTCGCCACAGTAAAGCATGGCACGATAAAGGTGTACCTTCCGATTTATGTTTGATCGGTGCAAAAGGTGCAGCATTCTTTAAAAGTGTCGGTGGCAATATTGTTGCCAGCGTACGTGATATGGGTGAGCAGCCATCCGTTACCGATCTGATTGGTAGTGTGAAAGTAATGTTGGACGGTTTTGTCAAAGGCAAAATCGATGAGCTTTATTTAGTGTCTAACGAATTTGTTAACACCATGACGCAAGCACCAACGGTAAAACAGTTGTTGCCGTTAAAACCTGCTGAAGGCGATGAATTCAAACGTCATGCTTGGGATTATTTGTACGAACCCGAAGCGAGTGAACTGCTGAATGGTTTAATGATTCGTTATATTGAGTCGCAGGTGTATCAAGCCGTAGTAGAAAACGGTGCTTGTGAGCAGGCCGCACGAATGATTGCGATGAAGAACGCAACCGACAACGCGGGCGATTTGATTAACGATTTGCAACTGGCTTACAACAAAGCCCGTCAGGCAGCTATTACCCAGGAACTGTCCGAGATTGTCGGCGGTGCTGCTGCGGTATAAAACTGACGATTGCAATATTTATCGTTAGCCAGATAGAGCGCTAAAAGAATTTTGTTTTTAAATTTTTAAATATTGAGTATACGAGGAAGCGAACAATGAGTAGCGGACGTATCGTACAAATTATCGGTGCTGTAATCGACGTGGAATTTCCACGCGACTCTGTACCCAAGGTTTACGACGCATTAACAGTCGCGGACAAGGGCCTAACCTTGGAAGTGCAACAACAGCTTGGTGATGGTGTGGTTCGCGCCATTGCAATGGGTGGTTCTGAAGGTATCAGTCGTGGTTTGGAAGTGACGAATACTGGTGCACCGGTTTCTGTACCTGTGGGTGTGGAAACTCTGGGTCGAATCATGGACGTATTGGGTAACCCAATCGATGAGAAAGGTCCTATCGGCGAACAAGAGCGTTCACCTATTCACCGTAAGGCTCCAACCTACGATGAACTTGCCGCTTCCGAGGAATTACTGGAAACCGGTATCAAAGTTATCGACTTGGTTTGTCCATTCGCGAAGGGTGGTAAAGTAGGTCTGTTCGGTGGTGCCGGTGTTGGTAAAACCGTGAACATGATGGAATTGATTAACAACATCGCCACCGAGCACAGCGGTTTGTCCGTATTTGCTGGTGTAGGTGAGCGTACTCGTGAAGGTAATGACTTCTACTACGAGATGCAGGAAGCTGGCGTTGTTAACGTTGAAAACTTCAAAGAATCCAAAGTGGCCATGGTTTACGGCCAGATGAATGAGCCCCCTGGAAACCGCTTGCGTGTTGCTTTGACCGGTTTGACTATGGCTGAAAAATTCCGTGATCAGGGTAAAGACGTACTGTTGTTTGTTGATAACATCTACCGTTACACGCTCGCGGGTACCGAAGTATCTGCACTGCTAGGTCGTATGCCTTCAGCGGTGGGTTACCAGCCGACTCTGGCTGAAGAAATGGGTGTACTGCAAGAGCGTATTACTTCAACAAAGACAGGTTCGATCACCTCTATCCAGGCGGTATACGTACCAGCGGATGACTTGACCGACCCTTCACCTGCAACAACCTTTGCTCACTTGGACTCTACGGTTGTATTGAGTCGTGATATTGCGGCAAAAGGTATTTACCCTGCAATTGATCCACTGGATTCCACTTCTCGTCAGTTGGACCCGCTGGTTATCGGTCAAGAGCATTATGACGTAGCTCGTGGTGTACAGTCGGTATTGCAGCGTTATAAAGAATTAAAAGATATTATTGCGATTCTCGGTATGGACGAATTGTCTGAAGAAGACAAATTGACTGTTAACCGTGCGCGTAAAATCGAGCGCTTCCTGTCTCAACCTTTCCACGTAGCAGAAGTATTTACTGGTGCTCCTGGTAAGTACGTAAGCTTGAAAGAGACCATTTCCAGCTTTAAAGGTTTGTTGGCCGGTGAGTACGACCACATGCCAGAACAAGCGTTCTACATGGTCGGTGGTATTGAAGAAGCTATCGAAAAAGCAGCAAAAATCGCTGGAAAAGCGGCTTAATCAAGCCGCTTTAGCAAAAGAGGCAAAACACTATGGCAATGACAGTCCATTGTGACATCGTAAGTGCTGAACAGGAAATATTCTCTGGCCTGGTTGAGATGGTTGTTGCATCCGCGTCCGAAGGTGAAGTGGGTATTTTCTACGGTCACGCGCCATTGCTCGCAAGTTTGCAGCCTGGTCCCGTTCGTATTCGCAAGCAAAACGGCGAAGAAGAAATGTATTTTGTTTCCGGCGGATACCTCGAAGTTCAACCGCATGTAGTGACTATCCTGGCGGATACCGCATTACGTGAAGGTGATATGGACGAAGAGGCTGCAATGGAAGCGAAGCGTCAGGCGGAAGAAGCGTTAAAAGGCGAAGGTGAAGGCTTGGATTATTCTAAAGCTGCTGCACAATTAGCCGAAGCTGCTGCGCAATTACGTACCTTGCAAGCGATTCGCAAAAAACTGAACAAGTAAACTTTATTTGAGATATAGACTCTCAAATTAAAGCTATTTCATAAAGGTAGCCCAAGTGCTACCTTTTTTTATGGGTGGACAAATAGCAGGCTATATTTGCTTCAACGTGTCGATAAAGATTGATATGCCCGCACCAATATCAATACTGCTAAGTCAATAAATCCGTATTATTTCAAAATACCTGACCGTTAAAGGGGTAGGCTTATGTTAGATATTATTATTCTCGCGGCCGGTAAAGGCACGCGCATGAAATCCGATAAACCGAAAGTACTGCATACTTTAGCGGGCAAGCCATTTTTACAGCACGTTATCGATCGGGCCCGTGAATTAAAGGCCAGCAATATATACATAGTTGTAGGTCATGGAGCAGATCAGGTACGTCAGTGTATTGGTAGCGCTGATGATATTGAATATATTGAACAGACCGAACAGTTGGGGACGGGACATGCTGTCCAACAAGTTTTGCCCTATTTAAATGACAAAGCGAAGAGTTTAATTCTTTATGGCGATGTACCGTTAATTGCCACCAAGACCTTAGAGTCTCTGTTAGCCTGCGCCGATGACAAGACTCTAGGCTTGCTCACCGTGACCTTGGATGATCCCACAGGATATGGGCGTATCATTAAGAATGGCGAAGGCCAGGTGCTGGCAATTGTTGAACAAAAGGATGCCGATGTAGAACAGCTCAAAATCCAGGAGGTGAATACTGGTGTAATGGCGGTGCACGGTCAGCATTTACAGCAGTGGCTCCCCAAACTACGCAATGACAATGCACAAGGCGAATACTATTTAACTGATATTATCGCCATGGCGAGTAAGGTCGATGTGGAAGTGAAGACTGCAGCACCGCAGAAGATCAGTGAAACCTTTGGTGTTAATAACCGACAGCAACAGGCGGAGTTGGAGCGTTTCTATCAGCAGGAATTTGCGGCGCAGTTGATGCAGGAAGGCTTGAACCTGATGGACCCGGCACGCTTCGATTGCCGAGGGAGTCTGCGTTTTGGGAAAGACTGCAGCATCGATGTCAACTGCGTACTTGAAGGCGATATTGTACTGGGAGATAACGTCAGTATCGGTCCTAACTGCCATATCATAAATGCCACTATTGGAACCAATAGTGAAATTAAGTCTCATAGCATTATTGAAGATGCCGAGTTGCACAATGATGTGACGGTTGGCCCATTTGCCAGATTGCGTCCTCAAACCTTACTGAGTGCCGGAGCAAAAGTCGGTAACTTTGTTGAAACCAAAAAAGCGGTAATTGGCAAAGGCAGCAAAGTTAATCACCTGAGTTATGTGGGAGATGCAGACGTTGGTGAGAATGTAAATATCGGCGCTGGCACTATTACCTGTAACTATGATGGTGCGAATAAATTCAAAACCAAAATTGATGATGGTGTGTTTGTCGGCTCTAACAGTGCATTGGTTGCCCCAATACACATCGAAGAAAATGCCACTATCGCAGCGGGTTCAACCATTACTCAAAATGTTAAAGCTGGTGCATTAAGTGTTGCACGAACGCGGCAAAAAAATATTGACGGTTGGCAGCGCCCCAAGAAAAAGTAATCGCAGCAGGGCGTTACAAGATTGCGCCTTTGCTGAGTAATCTGTTCGCCATGAATTTGCATAATGTAAGACGAAAATGGTCAGTGTGTGCAAGGCGGCTAAAAGTTTCTGGTGCTAAACCTGTATAAAAACCGGCATACAATATAGGTTTTATCGTTTTTGATTTGGTGATCGGAATAAGGGAATAAACGATTACGACCAAAAGTTCATACACTTTAAATCGAGTGTACGCCAGGAACTTTGGTATGGTTTAATGACACTACAGGGAAATACCACGACGATTATGCAGATAACCTTGACTGAAAAACTAAAGGCCAAGTTTGCCATTATTCTGTTGTCGATCACCTTAATTGCCTTACTGATGCAAACGTTTTTTAAAAAAACTTATGTGATCGATACGAATTCTGCGCTGACTTATTCCGTTCGAGACGATGAGAGTCAAGGTGGGCATTCGCGTGTAGCTGTGCACGTTAAGGACAATAAATTTATTTTTCAGTGCACAATAGGTGAATCTGATTTCGCCTGGCCATATTGCGAACTTAGCTTCCACCTCTTCAACTCAAAACGCAACCAGGGACTGGATTTTTCAAAGTTTACCCATGCCTCGCTATGGATTGAATATACCAGCGAGGCAAAAGACGGTATTCGTTTCCAAACACGAAACTATGATCCCGTGTACTCAAAGCCCGGGCTTGAGCGGTCATTAAAATTTAACGTGGCCGAAGTCCATGCTGACTTTTTGACAAACCCCGTAACTGTACCACTTAAGTATCTCAGTGTTCCCACCTGGTGGCTCGAAGAGTTCCAGGTGCCGTTGCAGAAAACGCTGGTAGAGCTGGATGATACACGTCAAATAGTCATTGTGACGGGTAGCAATATTGCACCGGGAGATTATACCATCGAGATAACTCGTATTGCGTTACAAGGTAAGTACATTGCCGACAACACCTTGTATTTAATGTTGCTGGCCATGTGGGTGGCTGCCGCGGTATTGTATGTGCTGGACAAGTTGAGATCTGCGCGAAAAGAAGTGCATTTATCGCGACGTCACCAAAAAGACCTGGAATCGCTAGTACAATTACTCAATGTCACCAAGCATGAACTGGAGCATAAACTCACTCGTGACTCGTTAACCGGGGCATTGAATCGAGATGGCGTAGCCAAGGTATTCGAATACAAACAAAGTCACAAAGAGCAGGACCTTTCGGTAATCTTTATCGATATTGATCATTTCAAAACGATCAACGATACGCATGGGCACAATCTTGGTGATAAAATCTTAATTCAGTTCGCTCAATTGCTTACACAAAATACGCGTGAAGGTGATGTGCTGGCACGCTGGGGTGGCGAAGAGTTTTTGCTGGCATGCCCCAATACTGACCTGCAGCATGCCGTTAGTATTGCGGAAAAGCTGCGAAATTGCGTTGCTCAATATAAATGGCAAAACAATATTACAATTACAGCGAGCTTCGGTGTTGCACAGATGCAACAGGAGTTGGCTACGGAATTTATTGGTCGCGCTGATGAAGCACTGTACACCGCAAAAGCGTTGGGACGTAACCGCGTGGTAGCCGCTGGGAGTGAACTTGAAGCGTAATCTGATTTTGTGTCGATCAAATATCGAAATTATTTATTTGGAAATCAAGATTAGACGCAGACCTGGATTGTAGGTATATCTAGGTTTAATGCAGTTTAAGATTTAAAGCACCTTGCTGCATTTTCAGCTTAACGCTACAGCCAGAAGTTAGGCTGAAAAGATTTGATATGTAATTAGGTTTGCCGTTGGTATGAAATTAAATTCGTAATAACCGAAAAGCCATAATTAAATGTGATATCTACTTGAGCGACTTCAGTGCAAAATTGCTACAAAAATCATTGAATTGTGCTTTAATTCCTATGTGAATTATAGATTAGTGTGAACCTTCCATGACGTTACAACAAGAGCGCCAAAAAGCCAGGCTGGCTGCAGTATTGTTGTTAACGACAATCATCGCAATATTGCTGCAGGCTGTTGGCTTGCGCAAAACCTTTGTACTGGATCATCAGACCTCTTATGTCTTTAACGCGATTGACGATAGAGCCAATGGCGGTGAAACGACGTCCAGTATCAGCATTGTGGAAGATAAATTTCTTCTAGAGTGCGATATTGTTAAAGCTACCTATCAATGGCCGTATTGTGAAATTTCGTTTAACTTAGCTGACGAAGAAAATCGCGGGGTCGATTTTTCGAAGTATGAATATATCAAGCTCTGGCTACGATACGTAACGCCGACAGATACCGGAATCCGGGTACAATTACGCAACTACGACGATCTATACTCGACCGCCGGGGATGACACCACATATAAATACAACTTAATAGAGTTCTATGAGCGCAATACGCCTTATCCGATCATAGTGCCACTAAAATCCATGCATGTTCCAACCTGGTGGTTAGTTTCTCAGGAATTACCTTTAGATAAGATTGGTACCGAATTTCATGATGTTCGCAGTTTGGAAATTGCAACCGGAAGTGCCATTGAGTCTGGTCATTACAAAATCGAAATTGAGCGGATTGAAGTCGTCGGTAAATACATGAGCGACCGCGTGCTGTATTTAGTCCTGCTGTGCATTTGGGGGCTGGCGGCGTTTGTATATCTAATTTTTAAAGCCGGTTATATCAAGTCTGAATTGAAACTGTCTGAACGACGTCAGAAAGAGTTGGAAGCGTTGAATCGTTTGCTCAATGTGAAAAGTCGAAAACTTGAAGAAAAACTCAGTCGCGATCCCTTGACGGGGGTATTAAATCGAGATGGAATAGCAGAGCTGTTCAATGGCACAGATTACTCGCAAAAAGTGCCAAAGCTTTCCATTATGTTTATCGATATCGATCATTTTAAGAAGATTAATGATAATTATGGACACAACTTTGGTGATGCAGTCTTGGTAAAGTTCGCTCAGGTATTAAGTGAGAATACGCGAGAGAACGACATACTGGCACGCTGGGGTGGAGAGGAGTTTGTCTTGGCGTGTCCAAATACGGAATTAAGCTTTGCTTCACAATTGGCTGAAAAACTACGCAAGTGCATTGAAAACTATGGCTGGCCACACGCTTTGCCTTTAACAGCAAGCTTTGGTGTGGCGCAAATGCAAAAAGAATCCCCTACAGACTTTATTGAACGCGCAGATAAAGCACTTTATACCGCCAAAGCGCAAGGCCGTAACCGTGTTGTAGTTGCCGGTTGGAGCCAGCTGTAGCGTGTAGCGCTGATTCAAGAACCGGCTTTTGCTTCTTCGTGCTGCTCGAAAAAATCTGAATGGGTTATTTTGTTGCAAGCAATGTAGAGCGGTCCAAACGCATGAATTTCCGGGTAATTGCCAGGAAGGCCATCAATAACACGCCGAACCAGCTCAGGCTGCCGCCGCCGCTTTCTTCTTCATCATCATAGCGAATCTCCTGCACTCGACCATTGTCAATATACAGCGTTAATTCTCCCTGGGATTCATACAGAGCTCCGTTACAGCTAGCCAGTACTTCCATGCTGCTTGCCAGAGAGGTTGCGTCACGGCTCACACAAACATTCACCTCAGGCCGTGAATGTACAGTGATGTGTGCCGCAGAACTGCTCACATGAAATTCTTCATTGTAATGAATATCCGCCAGAAATTCGGTACGCTGAGTTTTTCTGTCCGATACTTTAAGTTGTACCAAAGTGTTGGTGATCTCCCATTTCACCTGGCTATTGGGCGATGCTGCAGAGACGGTCACTTGATCATCTGGCGATAAGTTGGTGAGCTGGAGCGCCTTGTGTTGCGGTGCTTGATCGGCTGACTGAGGAATGAAAACGGTTTGGTTCAGGTGAAAAGTATAGCTGGAGCTTTCGTGCGCTGAAATTTGAAGAATCCCATAAACGGCTCCATCCTGTTCCTGCAGGTTTGCACGGGACAATTCATCCACTTGAATGTTAACGCTGGGGAGAGAAGTTTTGTTGATATTCTCCAGCGGTGCAGTCAGGCCACTATGATTGCCATCGAGATAAAAATTTACCGCGAAATCACTGAGCAAAAATGTTTGGCTGAAGGAGCGTAAGTCTACCGCAAATGTACCGGGAGCAAGGGATAACTGATGTCCGTCAGTGAAGCTTACTTCCAGTTGTTGCAAGCCGAGATTTACTGCGAGGTAAACCAGATTGCCATTCTCACCCAGAAAACACAGACCATCAAAGCCGTTTAGCTGATCCGTATCAGACGCTGCGGGCTCTATCGACGTAACTTCCTTGGCAAATAAATCGGCCATTAATACATCATAGTCTTTAGCGGTAAACGCCACACCCGGACCATTATCCGCAAGGGCTTTGGCGATATTGTCGAGCAGGGTGAGTTGCTTCGGTGTCTCCGTGCGCGCTTGCGCGGCGAGAGAGGTGAATAAAATACTTATGTAGCAAATGATGATCAGCTTAGTGCTTGGTCGTGTCAGCATAGTGATTCCTATCCTTCCCTTATGCGATTCCTGTGTGAGTACAATAAAGAGCGCGTATTATAGCGATAAACTGTTGAGCTTCGATTAAGTTGTAACAAATTCTTACTTGTACTAAAGTTTCGTTTATATATAATGCTTTCGAATCGAAAGTTTAGGTGTGAAAGTGAATAGACGGAATACCCAGATCAGACGACGAGCAATCCTAGAAAAACTGCAAGAACTAGGCGAAGTCAGTGTTGACGAATTGGCACGTGAATTCGAGACTTCAGAAGTTACGGTTCGAAAGGATTTGGCTGAGTTAGAGAGCAATGGCATGCTGCTCCGCCGCTATGGTGGTGCTGTTCCGCTACCTCAGGAGCTAATCGGTGAGCCTGCAGCAACCAAACTCTCTGAGCAAAAAGAATCCATTTCTAAAGCCGCCGCTGATCTTATTCGGGATCACTACCGTGTCATTATAGATAGCGGCAGTACCACTGCTGCCATGCTACCTCTTCTGCAAAGTAAACGGGGATTGGTTGTGATGACGAATTCCCTCAATATCGCCAACGCCCTGCGTGAAATCGAGAATGAACCCACCATTCTTATGACAGGCGGAACCTGGGACCCACGGTCTGAAGCGTTTCAGGGACAATTAGCAGAACAGGTACTAAAACACTACGATTTCGATCAACTCTTTATTGGCGCTGATGGCATTGACGTTGAACGTGGTACCACGACTTACAACGAGTTATACAGCCTCAGTCAGGTGATGGCTGAAGTCTCGCGTGAAGTCATTGTGATGGCCGAATCCAGCAAAATAAAACGAAAAATACATAACCTGGAACTCCCTTGGAGTGAAGTGGACGTCCTGGTGACGGACCGCGGCATTTCTTTAACAGACAAAGAAAAAATCGAGCAACAAGGTGTGAATGTGATTTGCGCTGGAGCGCCCGAGGAATAATCCCCTCGAGCTTGTTGCAGAATTTAAATCGTTATTTGTTTGTAAGGTAGTTTTTTATGTGCGGAATCGTTGGTGCCGTTAGTCAGCGTAATGTCGAAAAAATTCTTCTGGAAGGTTTAAAACGCCTTGAATATCGTGGATATGATTCCGCTGGTATGGCACTGGTCCACAACCAAAAATTTCTAATTAACAAGGCGGTAGGAAAAGTATCAGCCTTAGCCGAGCTGGTGCAGCAGTCTAACATCAGTGGAAAAACCGGTATTGCACACACGCGATGGGCCACCCATGGTATTCCCAGCCAGAACAACGCACACCCGCATACCTCCGAAAATATTTCCATCGTTCATAATGGCATTATTGAAAATTATAAAGAGCTGCGCAGCGAATTAATTGAACTTGGTTATGTTTTTTTGAGTGAGACCGACACTGAAGCGGTCGTTCACCTTTTTCATTACCACTACAAACAAACCCACGATCTTATGCTGTCACTACAGCAGACCATCAAAAAACTACAGGGCGCTTATGGGCTGGTAGTTATGTGTGAGAATGAACCGGATACTATTCTTGGTACGCGTAGCGGTAGCCCATTGGTGGTGGGAATTGGGATAGATGAAAACTTTCTCGCATCAGATCAATTGGCTTTACGTCAGGTCACTGATCGGTTTATTTATCTGGAAGAAGGTGATGTTGTAAAGCTTCGCAGTAATAGTATTGATATCTTTGATCAAAGTTTCTCGCCCGTAGTGCGGGAAGAAGTTGTGATCAGTGATGTTCACGATGCTGCGGATAAAGATGGCTTTCGTCATTACATGCTCAAAGAAATATTTGAGCAGCCAGAAGCAATTGCTCGCACTCTGGACGGTCGTATCTCGCATGAAAGTGTCGTGCAAGACTTGCTTGGAGAAGAAGCGCGCACCGTACTTTCACAGGTAACACAAGTCCAAATTGTTGCCTGTGGTACTAGTTACCATGCTGGCCTAATTGCTAAATATGCCATTGAAGAGTGGGCGGGAATACCCTGTTTGGTGGATATCGCATCAGAATATCGCTACCGTAAAGTGATTGTGCCGGATAATGCTCTATTCATTTCGATTAGCCAATCAGGCGAAACGGCGGATACATTGGCAGCCCTGAGAAAAGCCAAAGCCTCTGGTTATTTATCTTCGCTTGCCATTTGTAACGTCCCCAACAGTTCTCTTGTGCGTGAATCGGCGTTTTCCTTGATGACGTGTGCCGGTGTAGAAATTGGCGTTGCTTCAACCAAAGCCTTCACTACGCAAATAGTCGCTTTGCAACTGGTTGCCTTGATGTTAGCGGAGAAACGTAAAGAGGAGCACAAGAGCATTGTCCAAGCGCTGCACCAACTTCCTGACTATTGCCAGCGAGTACTGGAGCTCAATGATCGTATTGAAAAAATCAGCGAACATTTTGTAGAAAAACACCATGCATTGTTTCTCGGTCGTGGTGTGCAATATCCGGTTGCGATGGAAGGAGCACTAAAACTTAAAGAAATATCTTATATCCACGCCGAAGCTTACGCAGCGGGTGAATTAAAACATGGCCCCCTGGCCTTGGTAGATAGCGACATGCCCGTGATTACCGTCGCACCAAACAATGAGCTGCTGGAAAAATTAAAGTCCAACCTGGAAGAAGTTCAGGCGCGTGGAGGCAAATTATATGTTTTTGCCGATCAAAGCGCTGGCTTTAGTGAAGATGCCAACACACAGGTATTTAATTTGCCACACGTACCCGCTTGTATTGCACCCATCATCTACACCTTGCCTTTGCAATTGCTCTCTTACCACGTCGCGGTCATGCGAGGTACCGATGTTGATCAGCCGCGAAATCTTGCTAAATCAGTAACGGTGGAATAATAAAGTTGGTAAAAGCGTTGAAATAAGTTGTGTGCGGGACTAAAACACAGGGTAAAGACGTTTTGTCCCGTTTGGCTAATGCGGCAAGAGTGTAAGAGCGGTTATCGTTAGCATACGTTTTTATCTCAAGAAAATGTCAAAATCTTCTAAATTTCTTAGATTAAAACCAACGTAAAAAAAGTGAAAAAGCCAGGGCAAAAGCTTAACGTATAAAGATTGGTTCCGCCGTGCAAAAGAACCTTTAAATAACTGCCCTTAAACCGCATCAGTCCTTAACAGAACCACCCCGTGAAAGCTAATAATGGCATTTCTTAAATCAATAACAATTTATCAGTAATTGCCATCCAGCCAGCGGGCTCATTAATTATCGCCATAGTATCGTATTTTCCGAGAAATCGAGTCAAACCTCGTTTTGTGAAGAGCTCAGAAATAATACGTGAGGCAGGTCCGACAGAGGCCCCCGAAATTCCTGTTACTGCGCCCGACATAAACTGCTCTTGCTTCGCTCGCCAGTGCAGTTCCAGAGCTGTAGCAGTACACGCTTTGGTGAGCGTGAGTTTTGCTCCCGTGCTGATTGCAGCGGACAATAAACCTGTTGTTAAACCGACGGCAGGAATAGGCACGGCTGCGCCAAGCAGGCTCGCACCTCGAGCTGAGGCTTTTATTAATTTCATTTTAATTATCACATCAAGCCATTGCGCAACTGTGCCAGTTTTCCTGGAGCGGTAAGCCATGCGGGCTAAAACTTTGAGATGCGCAGCTGTACAGCCGGTTGCGTTAGAGTGTAGCGCCATGCCCGGTGCATCCCAGGCTGTCCAAATAGTGCTAATGCCGCCCACCACAGTGGTGGTATTTGCCGCAACATCTTTACGCTTTCTGTTTAATAAGTATTTTGCGGTGGTTGGGGAGGGCGGGCCATCTTGGCCATTCCCAATAAAATACGGGTTGTCAATCAGGCTCGCGGCACTAGAATTACTAGCCAGGGCCACTTTTAATACACTCAACATCATTCCAGCGGCTGGTGCAGGGCATAAATCTTTTATCGATAACCCCCCATCAATGGCTGCTGAAAAAGCCTCGACAAACCCCCAGGCAGCGTCTTCTTTGCTGGAGGAACCCAATTTTCTTTTAATCTCGGCTGTGACAGCTTTGGAGTGATAACTTCGACCGCTCATATCTTTCATCTTTCATGTGTGGGGTGCACGTGGGCACGAGGAATACGTGGTTTACCTTAGGTAAACAAAACAGAGTGCTTACGCAACATACAATACATTCCTTAATACGGAAAAGCGATCAGTAAATCGTCATGCGGTCTCCAAATAGTTTGATTCGTGTGAATGCCTGTCATGTTGTACGGATTTGATCGAATAATTTTAGGCTGCAAGTGCAAATTTGAAGAATGCGAAGATGGTGAAACTTGAGGAAAATATTCCGTAAAAGTAATGCCAATATTCAGTATGGACATTGAGGCAGATTAAATTGACAAGCATGGCTGCCGGTCCGCGGCTTTAAATCGAACAATATAAATTTGGAAACAACGTCGTATGCAAAACCTTAAAATTACGTTTCTAGATGTGGTTCGATTGTCTCCACGCCGAATTTGATAAGCGTGCAATCTCGCCACGAAAGATCTAGAGCAACATCGCATTAGTTCAGTCGCTTATCACTCGTTTAATATGCGTTTTAGCATTACTAAACTGATGCAATCTTTCGTTCATTAACCATTTACTGTGTATAGTTTATCTGCCCATCAAATTTCGGATTATTCGCATGCCATGGTATAAAAGAGTCATGGATTAGCCCGAACGGCAAAGAAAAATAACCTAAAAGGATGCAATGGCTGCATATTACACATCCTGTCATCCTCTCCTACGAAGAGCAAACATGAAACGTTTATTATTTAGAATCGGTATTGCGTATTTATTGTTAAACGTCGTTCTTGCAGTTATTTTTGTCTCTGTTGGAGGCTTTCAAATGCTCCATAAAGCAACATTGCCCGTTGAAAATAGCTCGCCATCTATCAGATCAGATGTAAACTACTTACGAGACGTCGTTCTGGCGAATGAAAAAGATATATCGGATGCGCAGGCGGCGGAATTTCTGCACGTTATTGACAGCGCTCCTCTTGTACAAAATGAAGATGAGTTGAGCCTGCTTGCCATGCGGGCGTTGGCGGTATTTGACAATGCTCATACCACAGTTCTGAAAAGCCAAATGTATCATTTGCCGTTGCGGTTTCACTGGACCGCTGATGGTCTAATAATTGTCAAAGCGCAAGCACATCTTCAGCAATTACTCGGAAGGAAGGTTGTATCACTGGGTGGGATATCCCCCGAGGCCTTGTTGAGTAAAACCGAAGATTTGATTGGTGGAGGAACGGCGAGTTGGCGGCGCTACCGTAGTCAATTTTTATATACATCCCCAAGCGTATTGGCATTTATGGGAGCTCAAGTTAATGAGCGAACCGTTGAGCTAGGTTTACGTGATTATGATGGGTTAGAAACGCTCGTTGAGGTTACGGCAGAAGACGAGTTAAAATCGGGCGACCCCTTCTGGGATTTTCGTCATGCTTTCCCAGATAATACAAGCTTTGACACTGAAGGTTGGGTAAGCCTGCTGAATAAAAACCAGCAATTACCACTGTACTTACAAAATAGCGATAAATTGCACTTGCTGCGTGCTCTACCAGAGCACAGTTTGGTGTATCTGCGAATGAATGCAAGTTTTGCGGATAAGGGCGAAACGTTTGAACAATTACAGCAGCGTCTGCAAAACCTGGCCGCTGAGCACCAAACTAAACATTTCATCGTAGATTTTCGGTTTAACCGCGGAGGAGATTACACGAAAGTTTTACCGATTGTTCGTGCAACTGCAGATGCCGTGGCCTCTGACGGAACGCTATATTTAATTGTAGGCCGTAACACTTTCTCCGCAGGTATTATTGCTGCAAGCCAGTTCAAACGTTACTTACCAAAGCAGTTAAAAGTTGTTGGTAGTGAAATGGGAGATAAGCTTCGCTTTCGCGCGGAAGGCTTTTACCCAACCCTTCCTGCGTCGGGTATACAACTGTACTTAACAAAAGGGTGGACGGATTTAAAAGACGGTTGTTCCTGGTTAGACGATTGTTGGCCGCCCAATAAATTTCTTTTGAGGGAAGTTGGCTCTCTACCGATTGATATACCTATCGAAAATACTTGGGAATCATACAGAACGGGAGAAGACCTGATTCTGAAAACTATACTGTCCCAAATTTCCGTAGGCCATGATAAATAACGACGCGTGGCAGGGTGAAGTATTGTGCTTGGGAATAATTCAAAGTGACATCTCCCCATAGTCCAGCTGCCTTGTCACAATCACAATCCTCTAGACTTTAAATGTTGTAGTTGACGACCTTCACTATGTGTTCATTAAATTGGTGTATAAAGCGTGGAATGGCGAAATTAAAATGCAGAAACAGAAACCTCTGGTTTGAACTTAATTTTCGCGCTTTATACATCTACCATCAAAAATCTACATTTTTCTGGTTAAGTAAAATGTACATCAAGTAGGGAAATTTGTTCAAATTACCCTTCTCGAAAATTCAAAATAAAATACCTGGCCTTTTAATCACTTAAAAAATCTTAGCTGGTTTGTCATTAATATCCTTGAATTTACGGAAAAAACTGAAAATAAGGCAATAAAAAATACAAATGTATTTTATTAAATTTAAGTATTGATCCGTGGAATAACAATTGCTCTCCAATGGAAATGTTGAAATAAATAAAAATTCTATTGGAGAGTGAAATGAAAAAAGAGAATCAAGTAAAAAAAACACGTGGGATCGGCGGTGAAATCCATCAAACGGCAGACGAGAATGTGCCAACACTTACCACTCAACAAGGGGTTCCTGTTGCGGACGACCAAAACTCGCTAAAGGCGGGCTCTAGAGGACCTACGCTGATGGAAGATCACATCATGCGGGAAAAAATATTTCACTTTGATCATGAGCGTATCCCGGAACGGGTAGTTCACGCAAGAGGCTATGGTGCACACGGTTATTTCGAGAATTATGAATGCCAGAAAGAATTAACCTGCGCCAATCTATTTCAACAAAAAGGACAGCAGACGCCGGTATTTGTAAGGTTTTCTACGGTCGCGGGAAATAAAGGTTCTGCGGATCTGGCGCGTGACGTTCGAGGTTTTGCTGTGAAGTTTTATACCCAGCAAGGAAACTGGGATCTTGTTGGGAACAATATACCTGTATTTTTCATCCAGGACGCTATTAAGTTTCCCGATCTCATTCATTCCGCCAAAGCAGAGCCGGATCGTGGCTTTCCACAGGCGCAAACCGCGCATGATAACTTTTGGGATTTTATCTCGTTAACACCGGAAGCGATGAATATGGTGATGTGGACTATGTCTGACCGAGCGATACCAAGAAGTTTACGCTTTATGGAAGGCTTCGGTGTCCACACCTTCCGCTTTGTAAACGCAGACGGCGAGTGGAAATTTGTGAAGTTTCACTGGAAACCGACACTGGGGATGCAATCAGTACTGTGGAACGAAGCACTGAAAATTAATGGAGCCGATCCAGATTTCCATCGCCGTGATCTTTGGAACTCGATTAAAATGGGGGCATACCCTGAGTGGGAACTGGGAGTACAAGTGTTTGACGAAAAATTCGCAGAAGAATTTGAATTTGATGTACTTGATGCAACCAAACTCATCCCCGAGGAACAAGTACCGATAACGCCAATTGGTAAGCTTGTTCTCAATCGAGTAGTTGATAATTTCTTTGCTGAAACAGAGCAGGTAGCATTCTGTACACAAAACATTGTGCCTGGTATTGACTTCACGGAAGACCCTTTATTGCAAGGACGTAATTTTTCCTATTTGGATACTCAAACTAAACGTCTTGGTGGACCAAACTTCACGCATATTCCTATTAATGCGCCCAAGTGCCCAATGCATCATTTTCAGCAAGACGGGCATATGGCCATGCATAATCCAAAAGGCCGGGTAAACTATGAGCCTAATAGTTGGGGTGAGAAAGGGGGACCACGAGAAAACCCACACAAAGGATTTATGTCTGCCAAAGTTGGGGTTAGCGGTGAAAAGCAACGTGTGAGATCAGAAACCTTTGCTGATCACTATAGTCAAGCTCGACAATTTTACATAAGCCAGTCGGCAATAGAACAATCTCATATTCAAGATGCTTTAACTTTTGAACTTAGTAAAGTAGAAACGAGAAATATTGTGGAGAGAATTATCTCTCATTTACTTCTCATTGATGATCAACTGGGAATGATTGTGGCCGAGAATCTCGGTATTTCTCCATTGCCAGAAGCAGCTGTGCCGGCGCTAGACGTGAATAGAAATCTTGTTGCGTCCAGCGCTTTGAGTATACTGAAAAATCCACCTGACACCTTCGAAGGACGTAAACTCGGTGTTATTGTTGGTGAAAATGTTGAAGATAAATTACTGAATGGTCTTATTGACGGCGTGAAACAATGCGGTGCTACAGTCGAGCTTATTTCCATGCATAAACACGGTATTAAAACGGCAGAGGGTAAATCGATCTCTGCTCAACAGACAATCGATGGTGCACCCTCGGTTTTGTATGATGCTGTGGCGATTATTGTTCCCGAACCTGTAGCTGCAGAACTTACCGATATGCAAGCATTTAAAGACTTCATATCAGATGCATACTTTCATAAAAAATTTATAGCATATGACGGTGATATTGAATCAATCTTAATAGAGAATGGGATGGTGAAAGCTGATCGAGGTTGCATTGATTTATCTAAGAAAAACGGCATTGCGGATTTTATTTCTGCCTGCGCTAAAATCAGATACTGGCAACGTTAAATGAGTCTATAAACGGTTACGATGAGTCATTATCTTTTTTTGATATGCCTCACCTTTAACTTGTGTGGGCATGTCGATGCGGATACCTGACTATGTAAAATTTAAGAGCTTTGTATGGTGCAAATGATTTTCTGAAGTAATGGACTCCAGACTTGGTATCTTGTCTAAGAATCTTTAAGATAGTGAAGGAATACAATGAAAAGCTAAACGTGTACTACGTGAAGTTGAAGATGCATACAAAGATAATCTGAAAGAGATGTTATATTTAGAAATTACAATAATAGTCCTTCTACTTATCGTTGTATCTTCCATCGTCTGGAGTACTCTACGCACGGGAATATCGCCCATGATGAGTTCTGGCAAGGCTCGTCGAGTAATGCTCAGGCTTGCGCGTGAATGGATGGGCAGTCGCACCAAAGCTGACACGAAAGTTGATGACACATCACCGTTTATTGATCTTGGATCTGGTTGGGGAACGCTTGTAGTTGCGCTGGCAAGAGAATACCCCGATCGCCATATTATCGGGTACGAGCTTTCCTGGTTTCCATGGTTGGTCTCGTCCATGCGGAAATATTGTTTGGGACTGAATAACCTCTCACTGTATCGAAAAAATTTTATAGATGCCGATCTAAACAATGCCTCCATCCTTTTTTGTTATTTATTTCCTGGCGGTATGGCTTCCCTTTATGAGAAATTAAAAAAAGACGTATCTCAAGAGGTTTGTATCATCAGCAATACTTTTGCTCTGCCGTCTTGTCCGTCAAGTCAAACCGTCAAGCTGGATGATATCTATCGATCACCAATATATGTATATAAATGGCTTGGGTAGTTCACTTGTAAATAAATTTAAAAATATATATTCCTAGACTGACTACTATGTAGATCTATCCAAAAAAAGTTAAGGTATTCGGCAATATTTATTTATAAAAAAAACAAGCGCAGAGAAATCTCGGAATCAATTCGACGCATTGTTTTATTTTAAGCTCCACGGTTAACGGCAATCACAGCGGATTCTGCCATTATCATCCATGTACTCACGGTATTGTTTGTATGAATTACTTCCATCTCGTGAATAGCCCATGCCGCAAGTGTGTTGCAGATGATTGCATGCACTTACTTTGGCACCGGAAGCACCAATAACACTTTCTTCATCTTCCTCTACTGGTGACATACATCCGGCTAAAGTTGCGAATGATAAAGCCAGTGGTAGTATCATAATTTTGCGCATAGTAGAACCTTGCTTGTCTGCTGGTTAGGAATAACTTAATGTCGACTTGTTCGAAGAATATAACACGATTCCCTTCATTGTAGTCGGCTTGAATTTAGGACTTATAAAACCAAGACTTCCTTGTTATGGATGTCGGAGGTGCACGGGAATACACGCCACTGGACAATTTTGGACTCATTCTTGGTGCTGTTGTTCAAATAGCCGAAGAAGGTAATGACGCATATTGCGTAAACTCTAAGTGCTGAAGTTGATCATTGCATGAGTTGCAAACATTCTTTGGTATGTGCAGAGTCGCCGGCAGATATTCACAAAAAGCACATATTTGTGTCAATGACGTCTTTTAGTGATTTTTGGTGACAGGAAGGCTATCACCTATATTTCCTGTTTTTTTCTGCTTCTCTTTTTCCTTGTCTCTCAAGTAGAAGTGCTTTTGGCTGAGAGCACGCTAGTTAAATTTTTCACCCAGTGGGGTTTGGTCATGCGGGATTGCGATGCTAACATCTTTGCAATTTCTTCAACAAAAGTGGCGGCATAAACATACTCAAATGGCCAGTGTAATATCAGCCCGACGAAGGCCGTAATGGGTAGGCCGATAACCCACATGCATATAACGTCGGTTTTCAAACACCAGTTGTTATCGCCTCCCGCGCGCAAAATACTTTCAAAGGCCACCATGTTGTGAATTTTTAACCATACTAGAGCGCAAAGAATAGTATAGGTATTTATCATTAATGCATGGGTTTCGCTATCCAGCTGATCAAAAAATACGAGGACCGGTGTTTGGGTAAGCCAAAGTAAAACGCCAATAATCATCGCTCCGAACGTTGTGTAACGTATTAGTTCCCCTTTGAGCTGCTTAGCTTGTGAAAAATTATTCGAACCCAATGCACGTGCCACCAGAATGGAGCCGGCTTCGCTGATTCCAATGAAAATCGCTATGACGAGTACTTGTATGGGTTCAAGAATACTCATCACGGTTAGGGCGGGTGTGCCCAGTTTTGCTGCAATAATGTGGTACAGGGAATTCCCCGCACTGAACAACAAAAAAGTTAACCCTACAGGTAGAGAATATAGAAAAAATGCCTGGACCTTTTTAAATTGTGCAAGCACGGAAAGTTCTTTCAAGTGAGGAGCCAAAATATGATCGCTGGAAAAGATTACGACACACAACAGCGTCAGGTGAATAAGCCTGGCAAGCAGTGTTCCCCAGGCTGCTCCGACAGCTCCGAGTTCAGGCGCACCAAACTTCCCGAAAATAAGCACATAATTTAAAGCGATATTACTGGCTGCCACCACGGTGCCTAGGACCAGAGGAAGTTTAGTGTGGCCAACAGCGCGTAGCGCAAAATCAAAGGAAATGGTGATGGCAATAATAAAGACAGTAGATGCTGTGATCTTTAAATATTGAGCAGTCAAAAGCTGGATTTGCGTGTCATCAGTTAAGTAAGCCAGCCAGGAATGAGGAGAAACAGAAAATAAAACAAAAAAAGGTAATAAAAGTGCTAGAAGAATAGCAATGCCCAGAACTAAGGTCTGTTTCACTCCAGCAATATCATTGGCACCAAAATACTGAGATATCAATACCCTTCCGGCAGACGCGACGCCGACAACAAAGAGTAGCAATATCCACAGGAATTTGGTCGCCAGCCCCACAGCGGCAATGGCTGAAGCACCGAGAGACGATACCATGAGAATATCGGAGATTCCGACAAGTGAATTCAAAATTGAAACGATGACGCTCGGCCAGGCGATGTGTAAGAATTCTTTTAGAGTGCCATGCCTTGCGTTGCAATGATTTAGAGAATTATCCATGCGGAGTCTTATTATTACGGGTTACTTTTATAGGGCTGTACAGGTGTGGCGTAAACACATAACGTGCATTATTCGTGGAAAGCGAATGTGCTAATTGGAGAATATTGATTCTCGTCATGTTCTGACATCAAGGAACTAAGCTCAGACTCGATATCGGAAAGCAAGGTACTTATCGTTGCTTCGTGGAAGTTATCAATCGGATATGCTATTTCCATGTTCAACAGGTTCCGCTTCCAGCGTACAACAAAATACAGGTCATGCTCCACGTCGAGAGCAACAGTGTCGGAAGGATAGGCCGTTTCCTCTGGTGCCAGGCTTACCAGGTTAACATCGCTAATGGATTTTTGATTCGCTGCGTTTTGGAGCGCAAAATTCAGATACACTTTAGGCATGCGTGCTTTGTATTTTTCTCGAACAGTTGAGTCATTGTTTTGATATCGTAAGGCTGTAAACCCTATACCATTCTGAGGCATTTGGCCGCGTTGCGTTTTTATTAAATGCAGGGCCTGTAGCAAAGTCATATCAACTGGGATCTGAAACAGTACATGGGACGATGTAAGTAACATGCCAAACAAATGATTTGCTTCTGCATCGTTGAACAGACCTGTTCGACCATTATGATTTACGCGAGCCCAAAGTGCCTGACCACCTGAATACTTCACATAAACTTTATAAAAGGCATAGGTAAAAATATCAGCCAGCTCCACCCCATGATTTGCGGCAAATGCTATTAATCGATCGCCGAAAGCATGGTTGATATCTCTTTCGTAATATCGCTGCATCCTACGTATTTTTTGCGTGTTAGAGTCCAGGGGTAACGCTTGTACATCGGGACATTGACTGAGCAGGTCCCAGGATGTTGATTGATTCAGTGCTTCATCTTGAGAAAAACGATCAATTTTTTCATACCAGTTCGCAATATTCATATACTTTTTAGGTAAATATACGGGACGTCTTTGCGTAAGCTGTGAGTAAACTTTTATCAGGCTTTGGCTAAACAGGTTTATAGAAATTGCATCACATATAAAATGATGGAAAACCGCTAGTAATCGGTGTGGTTGGTCCGCATCTAGCTTAAAATATGCGAATCGATATAGCGGCGTGTCTTTTGAATATGTGAATGAATTTTGAATCTCAGAATCTTTTTCCCGCATCACTTTACAGCCTTCTTCATAGCTTAAGTGCGACAAGTGATAAGTGGGTAGTTTGATGGGGGTATGCGGAAAAATCTCTTGTCTCAATCTGCCGTTGTGTTGCCAAAGTCGAGCACGTATACCATCGTGAAAACTGAGCAGTATATTTAATGCGGTTTCTAAATGTTCAATGGTAAATTGATGTGGGGAAAATCGATAGAGCACTGGCAAGTTAAAGCGGTTTGGCTGTCCTTCTTCATACCAACCATTGACCAAGCCAGGTGTTGGCACTGAACCATTACACTCGTGCGAATTTAAGTGAATGTGTTCATCCTTGCACCAGTACTTATCCATTCCATTTTCATTATGGACCCGGTGTTCAACTAATTTGGCCAGCTCACCTAATGAATCGAATTGCATGATCTCTTTAATAGAAAGGCTAACGCCAAATTGAAAATTGAGTAGCGATGAAAATTGTATGGCGTTTAATGAGTCTCCTCCTACACTGAAAAAGTTATCATCGATAGAAAGCGTTTTAATTCCTAACAGCTTTGTCCAGGTTGCGGCGATATACTTTTCAAAATCAGTGCTAGGTAACAGCTCTTGCGGAATGTCTCGGTTTTGGAAGGTCACATGTCTAGTGTGAGCTAAACTCTGTGTGACGGCTTTTTCTATTTTATGAACAGAATTTAACGTGTAAGCTATATCGCCAAAATCCACAGGTGGATTTTCATCTCGATTGTGTGCTGGCGTTGTCTGCGAGGGAGATTTTAGTCGCTCTTCCGATGTTTGTGTTTCCTGCTCATGGCTTATCTCGGTATAACGCAAATTTAGCGCTGTTTGCGCGCATAGCTCAAAATATGATGAGTCTTCCTGATCTAGCTGCTTATTAACTGGAAGACTTTTAAGAAACAACTGGGCCGGCGTATTTTTAGGCAGCGATCTATATGAGAACACTAGCTTTGTCAGTGAGTTTTGCAATGCAAATTCAGCGAGATAATTCACGATGGTGTATTCGATACCACGGCCCATAGCTCGGCAGCTCATCATCATGTCCAGAATCTGTAAAGTATTATTACGCTTGTCCTTTTCACAGACCAGCAGACTGACGATGCCGTATTCGCCAAAGCGATCAGACACTTCGACCAGGAAGAGAGCAAAATCCTTCTTGTGCATCAAAATCTGTAAGTCACTTTCATTATACCGAGTTCCATTCAGGTTAAATTGATTGGTACGGATTGATAACTCAGAAGCGCGTGCTAAAGTTTGCGCTGTAATCTCAAAAATCCTCAAACTGATATTTAATGATTGTATGAAATCATGCAATGAATGGTGATGTGTTTTCAGTGATTTTCGTGCGATATCCTGACGATAAAACTCGCTACGCTCTTTCCCGGAGTGATGACGTTTAACCACATCCAGCGGCCAAAAATGTCGGGTGACCTGTTGAATCTCTTTTTCATTCTTGGGCATTTTCAGCACCGTCACTTGTGTAAGTGCGGCAGAGACTTCCTGGCATTGTACGGGATCATCGTCAATAAAGATGAAACTATCGAGCCCCAAATTCAATTCGTCTGCCAGTTCACGTATGTTGGCAGACTTAGGCATCCAGTTAATTCGGTGTGCCACAATATGCTCCATTTTTAATACCATGTCGGAACGTGACAGGAATACATCTAAAGCATCTTGTTCATTGTTCTTGCTGCATAAACACAACAACATTCCCTGGTTATAGCAGTCCAGTATTTTTTTCTGAAAATTTGTAAAGGCGGTATTAATTTCAATACCGTTCGGCCCATCTTCACCCACCACACCTTTCCAAAGGGTATTATCGCAATCCAGAACAATAACTTTTTTGGTTGGAATAAGAAGACCGTATATGAGGCGTGCTATTTCTGTTGCGATAGCGGTGTACATTGCGTCTGTATAAGGTTTGGCTGCAATAGCCTGGGTATATTCGTCATAGTAAGGTGCAACTGCATAGCACGAGTTCTCCGAATCGCTGGGAAGAAAATATGCGTTCGGTAAGGATTCAACTGCGCGCGCGATTTTTTGTTCGGACTCAATGTATACCTGCCGCTGTTGGGTGCGATTGATCGGCGCAGGGGGACAGGCTTTAACAATGATATGGTTCTGACGATTTTGAGATGCTTGGGTTAATGCATCAATAAACAGGTCTGTTTGCTTCGCGATACTGTCCGCTTCCCCCCAATCATCCATTTTGACAAGGCAAAGATCAAATGTAGATTCTACATGTCCAGCGGCTGGTTGACCGAGTAAATGTTGGAACACCTGATTGTATGGCAGGAACTGTAGCGTTAATACGTGCCCCAGAAGATTAAACCAATATTCCAGTGTTGGTTTTAAAGGTTCCGCTACAAAAGTAGCGCTAATCTGGAGAGCAATGTTTTGTTGGGGTCTTGCAGAGTTTGATTCATTCATGGCAAAGTCCTGGCTTAAAATTACTCAGACGGTAATTTGTTCCATCGCATTCGTGATTCCTAAACCATAATCCTCTTATGATTTTTTACAGTACTAAGAATTACTTTTTAAAAAGTAATGGTTTCGCATGCTGCAAATGATTTGATTTTCGTTTAATACGCTAAGTACACGCACAAACCTTTTACGATCTCGTTCAAACCGGTTTCGTTTTTGGTGCTGACTTTATGTTGCATGAAGTATGTGAAATTTTATGTGACTGAATTCGTCAAATAATCTAAAACAATATGCTTATAGGGGAAATAAATCGGAATACTTGAATTAATTCGCATTTAAATTATTTGGTTCTTGTGCTGCGAATTAATCGTTTTGAATCGGTTTTATCCATTGCTGGTTGTGCTGTACTACTTCAAAACGTGCCCATTGAACAAATTCCTCAAGTGAGCAAATGCCGGTTTCATAGGCTGACTGCCCGGCGACAACTTTGTAAATAACCTGTGCTTTTTCCTCAGGTTGGCTCGCATCCACAACGTGGCGTACACTCCATAAATTTCCAAGTTTGCCATTGCTGTAATAATGGCCTGGTTGAATGGTATGGGGATGTGTAGTGTTTTTCTCGGCATGGAATTTTGCCAGCTCCAGTAGTTCGATAAGTCCCTCTGAAGTAATATCAATATAGGAATCCACCTCCAGCATGGCGGCGGCGAAGTCTTCTTGAGTGAGTTCTATCTGACGGTCAGCCGTTTGAGTGATTTTATCGGTATAGTGTTTTTTACTGAAATACGCCGGATAGCGACGCCAGGAAAACAGGCTGTTAAATAGGATGGCGACCGCCAATATGGTAACAACATTTATCAGCACGGGTGCAAGAATGAAGTAAAACCCCAATTCATGAACTGTACTGCCGCCGATAACGGCGGAAAGTGCAGTGGCACCGCCGGGTGGGTGAATACAGCGAAAATAATGCATAAAGCAAATAGCAAGGCCAACCGCAAACGCGGCACTAAGCAACAAATTGGGAATCAGTATCGCACAACACACACCTATGAGTGCTGAGCCTAGATGTCCGCCAACCAATGCCCAAGGCTGAGACAATGCACCGTGAGGAACGGCAAATAGCAGCACAGCGCTGGCTCCCATAGAGGCGACGATGAGTGTGCTGGTTGGAGAGGAGAGAACGCCCTGCTGCGCCAGATAGGCCGTAACACAGTATATGCAGGCAATGCCGAGTAATGCACCAGCACCAGAAATTAGCTTTTCAACATGGCTGGTTGTGTTCTTTTCTAAGCCGATAATGGAACGAAGAATGTTGATCCGGCGGTGACGTGTCATAGGAAAAAAGGGTGCGCTGATATGGTGCGACATCCTAAGTGCTGCTATGGTAGATTGCAAGCTTGCCGTAAAATGCTGGCAGCGTTAAGTCGGCCACCAACCGCTGTGCGTTCATAGCTTCATGTAAACGGTTTAAACTGAATGGCAACCTGAAATGAACCCGACATCCTTACTTTTTTCCATCGACAGTACCAATCAGGCGATTCTGCCCAAGTTAGTTGCGTTGAAAGCGTTGACCTTATTGGCGGCAACATTGGTCGCCTGGCTGGCGTATACTTTTTTTTCGGTTGAATTCCATTTGCCTTTTTTTCTCGGAAGTCTCTTGGCGGGCTATGGCGTGTTGTGCCTTTGTCTGTTCCGCTTAAAACTGTCTTTCCCGGTGAGTGAAATTGAAATCATTACGCTGTTGCTGACAGATAGTCTGGTGCTATTTTTTCTAATTGGCGCTTCGGGGGGAGGCCAGAATCCCTTTACCTCTTCTTTGTTAATTCCCTTAGCGGTTGGCGTTGCTCTGGTAAAAAAACGTTACAGCGCACTGTTACTATTGGCGGTTATCGCAATGTATGCATTCTGGGTGTTCTCCGATTCATTTTCGGGCATCCAGCAAGGGCATACGGCACATACAGCATTTTCACTGCACTTATATGGTATGTGGATAAATTTTCTTATCTGTGCCGTACTGCTATTTGTATTTATTTCCTATGCCATGGAGGCAATGCGCAATCGCGAAAAACAATTACAGGATGCACGAGAGAAAATATTAAATGATGAAAAGCTGGTGGCAATCGCTACGCTCACAGCAAGTACTTCGCACGCACTGGGCTCACCGCTTTCCACTATGGCGATTTTACTCGAAGATGCTGAACAGCAGGGACAGCTGGATGTGGCGAATATACAACTCATGCAACAACAGCTTGGCGTGTGCAAGCAGCATTTAAATCATATTGCAGCCACGGCACGGTCTCTGGACACTCGTGCAAGGGAAGAAATTGCAGTGACGGATTTGGTATACGATCTGCGCGAGCACTTTAACATCACGCGTCCAACCAAGGCATTAACTGTTGCCTGTGAGCAGAACCTTGCGACGTTCACGCTGGCATATAATCAAAGTTTGTTTATGGCATTAGTAAATCTTGTTGATAACGCGCTGCAGGCCGCCACAAGTGAGACTCGTGTAAATGTCCATCAGACTGAAAATACTGTGCAGATCCACGTGATTGATGATGGACCCGGTGTTAGAGCGGAACTTAAAGATAAGCTAGGGCAAAAATTTATTACCACCAAAGCGGAGGGTTGGGGTTTGGGAGTGTATCTTGCAAATTCAACGGTGGAAAAGTTTGATGGTCATATCGTAATGGAAGATAATCCGGGTGGCGGTACTCGGACAATTATCACGTTGCCGCTCTTAAATATTTAGTGTCAATTGCAAAAGTACAGTGAATACTATGTCGGCTAAATCCATTCTCATTGTCGAAGACGATACTGTCTTAAGTCAGGTGATGCAGAACTCTCTGCAAAAGCGTCATTATCACGTGGTATGTAAAAGTACTGTGGCGCAGGCCAAATCAGCGCTGGAAAACATGGCGACTGAAAATGCTAACGAGGAGCGGAGCGACAATTATTTTCATCTGGCCATTGTGGACCTCAAACTCGCAGAGGAACATTCACTGGCGTTGTTGCCGGTACTGCGTCAGCATAATCCGGCGATGAAAATTGTTATGTTAACCGGCTACGCCAGTATCGCAACAGCCGTGGAAGCTGTGAAGCTGGGCGCGGACAATTATTTGCCCAAGCCTGCCACGGTCACAGAAATTCTGGTCGCTTTGGAAGAGCTGGCACCACCAGCTGGCGATACCAGTGCAGAAAACGAAAGCCGGGAAACGTTAACGGAAGATTTTTCTCCGCTCTCGGCTCGGCGTATGGAGTGGGAGCATATACAACGCGTGTTACATAAGAATGACGGCAATATTTCGGCAACCGCGCGTGAATTGAATATGCATCGAAGAACATTGCAGCGAAAGTTACAGAAAAATCCGGTGAAAGAATAACAAACTTGCCGACGCCATTCCTATAACCCTACTACTTCAAATTATTTGCTACACACGCGGCTCGCCATGAAAATAATAAAATACCTTTCGCTATTACTTTTCATTTTTGTGCCATCTCTCTGTCTAGCGCAGTCACAAGAAAGAGAAATCGTAAGCGAAGAACATGTAAAAGTATGGGGCAGGGTCACTGATGATAAATCACGTCAGGGGTCACCAATGGTTGAGCTAAACCCCAATGATGTGACCAGTATCAATGCGATAACGTTAGAAGATCTGGTGAAGTATGTCCCGAGCTTAATCATACGCCAGCGTTATATTGGCGACTCCAATGGCACGGTGGGCATGCGTGGCTCGAATATGTTTCAAACACCACGTACCATGGTGTTTGTGGATGGGGTGCCGGTTCACTATCATTTGCAAACGCGTTGGAGTGGCGCTCCGCGTTGGTCAATGGTGGCGCCGAACGAAGTTGGGAAAATCGAAGTTCTTTACGGCCCGTTTTCTGCGGAATACAGCGGTAACGCCATGGCCGGTGTGATCAACATCGAAACCATAATACCGCAGCATCAACAGTTTCATGCAGAGCTCTCCTCTTTTGCTCAGGACTTTGAGGCATATGGATTTTCAGACACCTTGCCGGGTTATCGAGGATTTGTATCTTATGGAAATCGCTGGGATGATGTGAGCCTATACCTTTCTTATAATCATCTGGAAAACAAAAGCCAACCACAGACATTTCGCTTGAACTCTCCACTTATCACGCCTTCGACTGACGCTGTACCCGTTCGCGGAGCAGTGTTGGGTCGCAATGAATATGGCAGACAAAGCGTTTACTTTGGTGATACCGGTGTTGAGCATACAAGTTCGGATTATGTGAAAGCAAAATTCGGATTTACTACCGGGAACTGGGACAGTCTATTGAATGTTGTCTATGAACGTCGTGAAGTAGATGCGCGGGCTGCCAATAATTATTTACGCGATGAAAGTGGCCAATCGGTTTGGCAGGGCGAGGTGATTCAGGATGGCGTAGCATTTGAGATTCAGCCCAGTAATTTTTCTATGGCACTTTCAGCGCGAGAAAGCGTAATTTTGGGTGGCAGATTGAAAGGTGAATTGGAAAGCGGTTGGGGGGTAGAGTTTAATGCGAGTGTATTTGAAAACCTTAAAGATGAAACACGTGAATGGGCGGTGAATAAAGATGATCCGGCGTTTAACAATGTATCTTCTCTGTCCGCATTCGACTCGCTGGCCTGGAAAACAGGCGAAGTGAAAGCGCGTAAAACATGGAGTCTTCAAAACAGTACCTTACATTTTGTCAGTGGTTTTACCCATAATAATTATCAATTGGAAATCGACTTGGTAAGCGGTGGTGAAACCAAGCTTGAAGCTGCTTTTACCCAGTTGGGTTGGGAGGGTAACGCCTGGTCGTCAACCCTGGGTGTGCGTTTTGAGCGTTGGCGAAGTGTAGATGGTTTTTTTTCTGATGAAGAACATGCCGACAGGCAAGAACATGCGATATCGCCAAAATACTCTCTGACCTATACCACTGAACATGCGCATTATGTACGTTATTCTTATGCGCAGGCGTATAGATTTCCCATTGTCGAGGAGCTGTTTCAAAACCAGGAAACCGCGCGGCAACAGAGCATCGCGAATTTAGATTTGCAGGCAGAATTCGGGCGTCACCATAACCTCACTTTACATCATGCTTTGGAACAGGGATATATGCGTATTAACCTGTTTTACGAAACTATTGACGATGCTATCGATGCCCAATCCAAAATCATCGACAATGTAAGTGTGCGCACTTTTCTGCCAATCGATGAAGTTGAAACATCCGGTATTGAGTGGGCCTTTGTCCAGCAGAATGTTTTTGCATTTCCCTTGGATATTCAAGCGAATGTGACTTATGCCAAGAGTAAAATCATTGCCAACGCTGGGGGGGATCAGTCATTCGTTGGTAAAGATTTTCCTCGTATGCCGCGTTGGCGGGCTAATTTTCTGGCGACATATCATATTCAGGAAAAGTGGGATATTGGTGGAGGAATACGTTATGCCAGTAACAGTTACGGTGATGCTGATAACGCGGATTCTGCGCATAATGTCTTTGGTGCGATGGACGATTACACATTCGTTAATCTGAAAACACGCTATACTATTAAGCCTTACCTAACGGTTAGCGCGGGCATAGACAATCTCACCAATTCAATTGCTTATGTGCATCATCCATGGCCGGGCAGGACCATTTTTCTCGAAACCGCTTTGAATTTTTAATGTAATCAAATATGAAACGCCGAAGTTTAGTTGCATACTGTTTTGGCATTGTGCTGAGTACTTGTTGGGCAAGTGCTTCCTTCGCGGCATGTGAAAAACTCTCTGTCCATTGTGCTGAGGCTATCAATGCTGCTTATGACGATCAGGCTAACCTGCATGTGGTATTTGTCTTTAAAGATGAAGTCTATTTGACACGTTTTTTAGGTGCGCAAAATGGCCAGGCGCAATTTGCGCCTTACATAAAAGTGAATGAGCAAAAAGAGGCGATGTATACTGGTCGAGAAAACCGCCCAAAACTCGCATTTAATGCTATGCATCAACAAGATGTATATGTTGCCTGGACCCAAAAAACCAGCGGTAAATATAATGGTGATATTCGGTTCACACGCAGTATCGACGGTGGAAAAAAGTTTACGAAACCACTCACGGTCAATGATGATGGTTTGATTACCAGCCACCGTTTTGAAAGTCTTCAGGTGGATGCAAAAGGCAATGTGTACCTGGCTTGGTTAGATAAGCGGGATAAAGCCATTGCTTTGCATAAAGCACAAAGCTATGTCGGTAGTGCCTTGTATTTTGCTGTATCCAAAAACCGTGGAGAGAGCTTTGAGGGCAATCAAAAGATTGCAGACTATGCGTGTGAATGTTGTCGAACTGCAATAGCGCCAGCGGCTTCTCAAGGTGTCGCTATTATGTGGCGACATGTGTATGACAATAATATTCGTGATCACGCCTTTACTTTGGTTGACAGCCAAACGGTTAATCCGATAATACAACGTGTTTCCCGCGATAACTGGAAAATTGACGGTTGTCCTCATCATGGGCCAAGCCTTGCAAGCGGGCAGCCTATTCAAACACAAATAAGCCCACCGAAAGCCCAAGCGGACAAGCGCGAAATATATCACGCCGTCTGGTTTACCGGTGGCAAAGAGAAACAAGGTATTTTTTACGGCCGAATTGTCTCGCCTGCGGCTCCCACTGAGCAGGTTACGTTGATTAGTGAGCGCGGTTCCCATCCGGTTATCGCGAGCCAGAATCTCGCTTTTCTCCCATCCGTTCAAACTCGACAGGCCGCTGAAGTATTGCATATAGTCTGGATGGAGTTTTCAGACAATGCTACCGAGCTACGCCATATCATTTCACGTGATCAGGGCGCAAGTTGGTCTAAGCCGGTTGCTGTCATGCATACTCAGGGCGGGTCAGATTATCCCATTGTTGTTTCGCAGGAAAGCCACGTGAGTGTATTGTGGTTAACTGAAGACGAGGGTGTGCGTGTTAAAGCCTTGTAGGGCTTCTGGCCAACTTACACGCACAACATTTGATGCCCTATCTGCCGGCAACGTCATCAAGTGAATTGTAAAAACATGATAGAAGAAAATTTTAAATACATTTTCTCTGCCGGAATCAAATTTTCCTGTAATCTGTACCATCCTTAAAACTCTTAATAGTAGAAAGACATTATTGTGCGTTTAGATCAACTTTTAATTCACAAATCGCTGGCACGTTCGCGTACGCAAGCACAAAAACTCATTGCCGCTGGTCAGGTGATGGTGGCATCCGCAGGGCAGTGGCAAGTGGTCACAAAGGTTTCTGGCCAATTCGAAGAAAATACCGAAGTAAAAGTTAACCTTGGCGAGGAGCAGCGTTATGTTTCGCGAGCCGGGTTAAAATTGGCCGGCGCTCTAGAAACTCTGGCGTTGGATGTGAAGGATCTGATCTGTCTGGACGTCGGTCAATCTACTGGTGGTTTTACCGACTGCTTATTGCAGCATCAAGCTAAAAAAGTTGTTGGGGTCGATGTTGGCCATACGCAATTGGCAAACAGCCTGCGTGGTGATGCGCGAGTAATCTGCATGGAGGGAATTAATGCGCGTGAACTACCGATAGAAGAGATTTTTGACTACAACGAGGGCCGGCTTTTTACCTTTGCGGTGATGGATGTTTCGTTCATTTCCCAAACCTTGATATTACCTGGTCTGGCACACTGTATCGCAAAACGCGGGAAGCTTTTGAGCCTGGTAAAACCGCAATTTGAAGTTGGCCCAAAAGGGCTTGCAAAAGGGGGAATCGTAAAAGATGAAAGCCTGTTTGCCGAGGTTCAACATCAAGTGCAGCAGGCGGCCGAATCGGCCGGATTTAGCATCCTTGATTACATTCCCAGTCCCATTGATGGCGGCGACGGCAACAAGGAATTTTTCCTATATGCACAAAAAGTGAATTAGCAGTAGTTTATGCAAAATTAGTCTAGAACCGGCGCACATTCTGACATTGTAGCTTTTGCAAGAATCCCATTTCCTGCATATCGTTAATACATTCTTCACACCACAGGTGCGAACAGTTAAAACGATTAAACCGCTTTGCCCGGGCGTCATTGACCGGCAACGGAATATTGGGAACGAAGTGACAGCGCGGAACCGACCAATCGGTAGAATTTTCTGCCAATTCAGCATCATGAAATTCAGTTCTATACTGATGGCCGTTTTGGTGTGCAGCACCTGGCTGGTCGGTTGCGGCGGTGGTCACTCCCAGTCACAAGCATCACCGGTGGTAGTGATCAGTCCGCCCACCCCAACCCCGGAACCCGCCGTTATACAACGTCCCGAACCCATCGAAAATGGAGTCAGTATCAGTGGCTTGGTAACCTATGATTCTGTGCCTCACGATGCTGACGGTGGCTTGGATTATGCTGGTACGCAAATCAAACCCGTGCGTGGCGCTAGCGTCTACATTTTGGATGCCAACGATCAGCTTATGGCTTTTGTACACACAGATGCCCAAGGACAATATCACGCACAGGTTAAACCCAATACATTGGTAAAAGTGCGTGTTCGAGCAGAGCTCTACAGCGAAGGTACGCCAGGATGGGTGTTTCGAGTGACCGACAATACTCAGAATCATGCCCTTTATGCAATGGAAGGAAAGTTAATCAATAGCGGTGCCAGTGACTCATCCCGCGATTTACATGCCTCATCCGGCTGGGGGGCCATGCAGTATGTATCGACAAGAACTGCGGCACCATTTGCCATTTTGGATGCTGCGTATATGGCGTTGCAGCAGATATTACTGGCGGATGCCGCTATTCGCCTGGAGCCGGTGGAGTTACGTTGGAGTCCGCACAATATTCCCGTCAGCGGGTCACGCCAGGACGGCGCTATTGGCACCACCTTCTATGAGCCGTCCAGCAACTCCGTCTACATTCTGGGCAAAGAAAATGACGATGCGGATGAATTTGATACCTCGGTCATTCTGCATGAACTGGCACATTATATTGAAGACACATTGTCACGTACCGATAGCCTGGGTGGCATGCATCGCTTGGATGATGCTTTGGATATGCGCCTGGCCTTCAGTGAGGGGCTGGCGAATGGCTTTGCCGGCTATGTCAGTGAAGATGGTCGCTATGCTGATGCTTCTGGTCCACAGCAAGCATTGGGGTATACCTTTACTCTGGAAGATAACAACATCGGTAATCCCGGGTGGTTTAATGAAAATTCTATAGGCAAAATTATTTACGATATCGCGGATGCCAATAATGACAACAGCGATATACTTGCTTTAGGTTTCAGCCCCATTCTACAGACCCTGCGCTCGCCAACGTATAAAAATTCACCCGCACTAACCAGCATTTACCTATTTAGTGACGTGTTTAGACAGGAGCAAAACCTGGCCGCACAAACCGGGTTGGATCTATTGTTGGAAGCTGAATTCATATTCGGGACGGGAATTTACGGCGAAGGTGAGAGCAATTCCAGTGTGTACAACATTTCCAGTGCACTACCAGTGTATGTGCCTTTACAACAGGGTGAGACAGTAAATGTGTGCAGCAATAACCGAGCAGGGGAATTTAACGGATTGGATGTGCGTCGCTTCATACGCTTTAGTATTTCAGCGTCAGCCGACTACAACTTTCAAATGCAGACGACATTGGGCACCGGCGATAAAGATCCTGACGCTATCATTCGTCAAAGAGGTCGCAGCGTAGCACTGTTGAACTCAGATACACTCCACCATGAAAGCCAGACCATTCACCTTGAAGCCGGCGATTATGTCCTGGAAGTGTTTGATCTGTTCAATGTAGAAGACCGCATAGAAGGTGACGGCGGCAGTGCTTGTTTTGATGTGAGCCTGCAGTAATTCACGTATCTTAAACAGCCATTTGAGGCTGTTGTTCTCAAACAACGTCCCCATTTCTCAAACTCTGGATCATTTGGCGGTAGAAACTCCTTCAAAAGACTGTAATTGTATACAGCCTTATTGCTACAATCTCGCCCTATGAATAGTGATGATCTTATTTTTGGCTTAAATGAAGCCCAACGTGAAGCGGTGAGTGCCGCACCTGCAAACCAACTGGTACTGGCGGGTGCTGGCAGTGGTAAAACTCGAGTACTTGTACATCGTATTGCCTGGCTGATTATGGCAGAAGGCAGTTCTCCTCACGAAATACTAGCCGTAACCTTTACCAACAAAGCGGCACGTGAAATGCGTGAAAGACTGGAAGATATTATGTCTGGTTTTTACGGGCTGCGCGGTATGTGGGTGGGGACTTTTCATGGTATTGCACACCGGCTGCTCAAAGCACACTGGCGCGATGCCGACCTCCCCGAAAATTTCCAGATACTTGATAGCGATGATCAGCTGCGTTTGATAAAGCGCGTCTACCAAGCATTAAATATTGATGAAGGCCGCTGGCCCTATAAACAGGCACAGTGGTTTATTAATGGACAAAAAGACGAAGGCATTCGCCCGCAGTATATTGAAGAAGGACGAGACCCTTATCTTTCAACAATGAAGCTGATCTACAGTGCATATGAAGAAGCTTGTCAGCGAAGTGGTGTGATTGATTTTGCAGAATTATTATTGCGTTCTCACGAACTATGGTTAAAAAAGCCAGAATTACTGCAGCACTACCAACAGCGTTTTCGTTACATACTGGTAGATGAATTTCAGGATACCAATGCCGTCCAGTATGCCTGGTTACGTGTACTGGCAGGAAAAAACAGTTTTGTTACTGCGGTGGGGGATGATGATCAGAGTATTTATGGTTGGCGAGGAGCCAAGATAGAAAACATCCAGGACTTTGAAACACACTTTTCGCCAGTAAATATCACTCGGCTTGAACAAAATTACCGCTCCACCGGAAATATATTGAAAGCGGCAAATGCTGTGATTAATAATAATTTTGGCCGACTTGGAAAATCCTTGTGGACTGCTGGAGATGATGGTGACACCATCGACCTGTATGCTGGATTCAATGAACAAGACGAAGCACGCTACATTGTCGATCGAATCCAAAGCTGGATAAATTCAGGTAAACCCGCTAACGATTGCGCCATATTATACCGTTCCAACGCCCAGTCGCGAGTGCTGGAAGAAAGCCTGATTCGTGAAAATATTCCCTACAAAATATACGGCGGCCAGCGCTTCTACGATCGGCTTGAAATTAAAAATGCTCTGGCCTATTTGCGCTTGCTCATCAATCGCAATGATGATGCGGCATTTGAACGAGTAGTAAATACGCCGACGCGGGGCATTGGCAACAAAACGATAGAACAAATTCGTTTGTTTGCACGTGAACAGGGAATACCCATGTTCGCAGCGGCGACCTCCGCATTGAAAAATAAGGTCTTCGCCGCTCGAGCTGCAAATGCGCTGCAAGGCTTTTTCGAATTGCTGGACAATATGGAGCACAGCAGTGATGGCATGACTTTGCACGGTTTGGTGGAGTATGTGATACAAGACAGTGGATTGCTCGAATATCATCGAATGGAAAAAGGCGAGCGTGGTCAGGCACGTGTAGAAAACCTGGAAGAACTCGTAAATGCCTGCCGTAGTTTCCAGTCTGAAGAAGAGCCCGAAAATATACTGCAGGAATTTCTGGATGCAGCCGCATTAGATGCCGGTGATACACAAGCAGATGATTTTGAAGATGCCGTGCAAATGATGACCCTGCACAGCGCAAAAGGATTAGAATTTCCCTTAGTCTTTTTAGCGGGCGTTGAAGAGGGTTTGTTTCCCCATAAGATGTCCCTGGACGAGCCTGGGCGATTGGAAGAAGAACGTCGTTTGGCGTATGTAGGTATAACGCGAGCTAAGCAGAAGTTGGTTATCACTCATGCTGAATGTCGCCGCTTACATGGCGAAGAAAAATTTCATAACCTCTCTCGCTTTGTGCGTGAAATTCCCGATAATCTGCTTCAGGAAATACGAATTAGAAGCACAATTTCCAGGCCCGTTATGCATAGCGCAAGTTCTAAAACGAGCACATTGGAAGAGAGCTTTAATGGCATGACGCTGGGCCAGCAAGTATTGCATAACAAATTTGGAGAAGGTGTGATTCTACAGTTTCGGGGTCAAGGCGCACGTGCTGAAGTGCAAGTAAATTTTCCTGCTGTGGGAATAAAGTGGCTAGCCCTGCAGTATGCGAAGCTTGAACCTATATGAAGTAAGCCCGTGCAAACAACGCAACATTAAAAATACAAGAACGGAAGCAAAATGCTAAGAGTAAAAATTTAAGAGTAGGGCATAAAGTAACAAACAAGGTACAAAGAAAACCAAGACGCTCCCAAACAATTAAAAACGAGAATAATAAATGCAAAATAATCACTCGAAATGGATGACCCTTTCTATTGTTGCGCTATTGGCTTTGTGTGTATTGCTGTTTAGCGCGCTGGTCATGCAAAGCGCGGGAACGCAAAGTAATGATGTTATAGGCGAGCAGCAAAAGTCTGATAAAATTTACAATTGGAAACTCGTCACCACTTGGCCAAAAAAGTACCCCGGTCTAGGTCTCGCTCCTGAAAATTTTGCCAAACTGGTGGGCGAACTCAGTCAAGGTCAACTCAATATTAAAGTTTATGGCGCGAATGAAATTGTACCTGCTCTGGGGGTCTTCGGTGCGGTGTCGTCCGGTAGCGTAGAAATGGGACATAGTGCTGCCTATTATTGGAAAGGGAAAATACCCGCAGCTCCCTTCTTTACCTCCGTGCCTTTTGGCATGAACGTTCAGGAACTGAATGGATGGTTACATTACGGAGGTGGTTTAGATTTGTGGCGAGAAGTCTATGCCCCTTTCAATTTAATTCCTTTTGCCGGTGGAAATACCGGCGTACAAATGGGCGGGTGGTTCAACAAAGAAATTAATTCCATTGCCGACATTCAGGGATTAAAAATGCGTATTCCAGGATTAGGTGGAGAAGTGTTTACGCGTGCGGGAGGAACAGCAGTGAACATACCGGGTGGAGAATTATATACCTCGCTACAATCTGGCGTTATTGACGCTACTGAATGGGTTGGGCCGTATAATGATCTCGCTTTCGGATTTCATGAAATTGCGAAGTACTATTACTATCCTGGTTGGCATGAACCCGGACCGACACTGGAATTCATCGTTAACAAAGACGCCTATCAAAGTTTGCCGCCTCAGCTGCAACAAATCATTTCTGTTGCAGCACGGACAATTAACCAAGATATGCTTGATGAATACACTGCAAGCAATAATGGTGCATTGGAAGAACTTATTAAAAAGCACAAAGTAGATGTTCGCCCTTTTCCCAAAGATGTTACCGAAAAATTCAAACAGGCATCGTTTGAAATATACGAAGAAATGGCTCCAAAAGACCCGGTGTTCAATAAAGTGTATCAATCATATAAACAGTACATGGATGGTGCTCGGAAATACCATAAAATAAGTGAAGAAGCCTACTACGAAATACGTTGATGCAACTTATTCAAAATGTTGGATTGGGGACTGCAAACACCAACAGCTCCTTTATTTAAAAACGTGAGTATTACAATGTCGCCGTGCCCGAGCTGGCCTTGATCTGCTCTGATGTCAGTTCCAGGCATCAATAAACGTGTGGCACAAAGAGTGTTGAGAAACGCTTTTTTAAATGCCGGTTCTTCTTTACGCACTCTGCAAAATCGTTATATCCCTATGATGCCTGCGAATACAATTGTCATTAAAATTCATATCCTGAACCCGTAACCTCATCGTTTTCTTCAATCGTAAACCACAACGATACATCTAGGCGCAAGGAAATTATTGCTGTTTGGGTGGTTGTAATACTAGCTCACGCTCGTCATCGCTAATTAAAACTATAGAAAATTTTTGCACATTTACAGATGGTAGCTTTTTACAACTCCTTTAAGCATGAATACAAGACCTTTTAATACGATAGATAGTACTTGCACGGCTACACTCCGTTTCAATACCAGTTACCTCAGATAAGCTTCTACTGCGCCATCCCCCATGTCGCTCAGTGTGAAAATGTGTGAATTCTTTTGTTAAGTAAATGCAAGTTTGAATTGTTTGCTTTACGTAAAAGCGTCACTACGTGCATCCTTCATATAGAAGATAACAAGGATATGATTCGTTTGAACGTTTGGCATATATATCCTTATATGAGCATGGCTTATTCTTTTGATAGAAATATATTAATCCAGATGCTGTGTGCATACAGCTGCATAGTGAAAGTCGCAAGAAAACAGCAATTTTTGCTCGGTTTACCGCCTAGATTATGCTAAGTTATTCCTACATTGACCCCTTAAAAAAATAAAAACCGCTTTAGATTCAAAGGCTTAATTTAATCTGATGGGGGGATAGTCCGCACGCTTAAAAGTGCAAAACCGCGCATGCGCAATTTTCTGCAAACAAGGAATGTTCAATTCGTATTTTATTTCTTGTTTTTCAGTAACTTGGTTTGATTATCTAGAAAGTAGATAAGGTGCATATTGCGCATGCGATATATACAAATGTTAGTGGTTGTTTTTGGCATGCAGTGGCAAAGCAAGTAAGCGGCAGCTTTAAAGTAACAGTGCCAATAAGAGAGTGTTTTCAAAGTTGTAGCTTTATGCTTTTTAAAAAGCTATTTCGGCATCAAGGAACGTGCTGTTTCATATCTCAAGCCGTTCGCTCCTGGTGCCAATAAGTAAGTTTTGTGGCAAGGAAAATATTGGTATTCTTGTCATTAATTCATTTGTCTGCGGGTTAAGTGCAAGCACTTTACTTTTGCGTTTGGTGTTACACCACTAACAAAGTGTTCTAACCAAGTTGGCACCGTTGGTGCCAATGACTCGCATAAGCTGCGCGTCGCGCACCTTATACTCGCAGTTAAACACGGCGTTATATTTTTCTCAAGTACGGAGCCCTGCATGGAATACACCGCTGATTATTTTCTAAATGAAATATATGATCTTGAGTCTTCGGGCATGCTCGCAGACTTGGCTCTAAGCCCAAGCCTTTTTACATATTTCATCGCGCTTGATGAGAATGATCGTGAAAACGCATTGACCTACATAATCTCGGTGTTAGAAGAGTGCTATAAGGCCGGCCACTTGCGAATAGCAATTTCTCACAATGAACAGGATCTATACGGTTATGCCATGCTCTTTGTACATCCAGACCCTAATTTTCCAAAGTATCTTCATAAAATATACGTAAAAGAAGAGTTCCGAGGGCGTGGTATAGGTCGGCAGATACTGACATCTCTTTCAGAAAATGAACCCAAAATATGTCTGCTTTGCCCGTCAGATAAAGTAGCCTTTTATGAAAAGTACGGTTTTCACTTTACGCAGCCCTTTGAGATTCCCGAAGACGAAAACTTTCTTTTGTCTAAAGGGATATATTCTGGGTTGTGCGTCATGAATAACCATAGCGAACCACTTGGAGCCCCAATATTTTTTCTCAATGATAGAGATATTAAAAATATTGTCGGCATATAGAATATAACAAGTAGTGCCAGTCGGACAGTTTGTTCCGTAGCTTTTCTTTTGCTGGTCTCTACGCTAGCGCAAAAAGCTACGGAACAAACTGCCGCTGCACTCAGCGTTAGATTATTACGAGAAATTAAGTGAAATCTATTGTAATTTTAACTCTCTTGATTTTTAGCTTCTCAGTTGAAGCACAAGATCTGCCTAATTTTTCTGAACAGTTAGGGAAAAACGAAGAGATAGAAGCAAAGATCAATCAGATTCGACAGAAAACTCTGCAAAGTAGCGAGGCGGCTTATGGAATGTTGGTTCAACAACAAGGTTTAAATTCTGAGCAATCCTCAAAACTTAGAACATTAATAGATTCTACAGTTCAAGAGGCGAGCCAAGTGCTCTCGACTCAGGACTTATTCACATACTGGAATACCACATTCTCTGAGCAATTTACTGAATCAGAAAAATCTGAGATCCTTAAATTTATAGAAACAGACCTAGGAAAAAAATTTGTATCCTCTATAAATCTGAGTGATGCATCGCTTGATAACGAGATGGCCCGTAGAATCTTGGAGTTTGGAATGGAAACGAGAAAAAAATATGATAAGGAATTGAAAAGCATTGTTGAGGGAAACAGTAAATAATCTAACAAGGCGGTCTTGTTTGCCGCTGAAAAGCGCGGCGGGACGCTCCTGGCGTCGCGCCCCAAACCTTGGCGTTATGCCTCTACGGTGATTTATGCCAATTGATACAATAGCAGAAGGTATTTTTGGAAGCATTTTAAGATTTATCGGGTGGGTCCTCGTCGATGTTATTTTTGAATTTCTTGTTAAAGGGATGGGGTATCTGGTTTGTCGACCATTTAAAAAAGTAAATCCAGATGGTCTAGTTGCATTACTTGTCGGCATTGTATCCTGGATTTTCTTAGGTATTTTTATATATCTTTTATATGATGCAGTTTTTGTGTGGATAGATGTAGGCACATGCTTGGATTCTGGTGGTAGATTTAATTACGAACTAAAAGCTTGTGAGTATTAAAATAGAGGTAATGCATAACAAGGTTTTCAATGCACATTCCAGCCACTACGTGGCTTCCATTGGACTCCCAATGCTGCGCATTGCTCGCCCATTAAAACGACGTTAGGTGCAGAAGTCATGAAGTTCACGGAATTTTTCTTTGGGAAAAAGCCTGGGGTTGGAGCCTCTTATCAAGACGATGTGCTTGGAGAGATAAATTGGGATCATAAAAATAGCGAATGGTTTGGTCAATTTAATGGCTTTAAGTTTGTCTTTCTCAATAAAAGAAATTACGTCCTTCCAGAAGCGAGAAATATAGATTGCGCGCGAAAGATACTTTCCAACCCTGATCAAATAGCTGCAATGCTTAAAACAGAAAAAGAAAAATTCATTGGTCTTTTACCTTCTATTCACGAAAGCCCGGAAGACCTAAACGAGGTTCAAGGCTTGTATATTGAAGAGATTTCATTTTCTGTAGATAAGAATCATGAATATATCTATTATTTACTTGGTCCAGAGAATGAAAATCGACTCTGGAGAGTATTTTTTCATAATGGTGAATCATGCGGGTTAGGCTTCGATAGCTGAGGAACCTAACAAAAATGTCAAACAACGCTACATGCCTGCGGCATTCCGCTGGACTCGCTCCTGCGTCGCTCGCCGTTTACATTGACGTTAACTTTCTTAGGAGAAATCGTGGAATTCCCGAAGTTTAAATACCACCCAGATCCAATTTCTACGGGTGCAATCATGGAAAGTGCTGAAGTGTGCGAGTGCTGCGAAGAGGCTAGAGGTTTTATATATACTTCCAACCTTTACGCTGAAGAAGAAATTGAATTTATTTGTCCATGGTGCATAGCAGATGGATCGGCAGCGAGAAAATTTAATGGCATGTTCTCTGACGATTATCCTTTGCAAGAAGCCGGAATATCAGAAGATGTCATCTCTGAAGTGTGTGAGAGAACTCCTGGGTATAATTCCTGGCAGCAAGAAGTATGGCAGGCTCACTGTGGAACCGCCTGCGAGTTCCATGGTGATGCGGATAAACAAGCGCTAGCTGAATTATCTGGTGAATCGCTAAATAACTTTCTTCGTGCTGAAATGATAAAGCCGGATGTTTGGCAAAACACCCTTGAGCATTATGAAAAGGGCGGAAATCCGGCTGTATACAAATTCAAGTGCCCTGAATGCTCGAAAGTTATCTATACAATGGACTTTACGTAGTGTCAAAAGTTAACAAGGCTATCAAATTGACGGATTTTTCGTCGCTTGTTTTGTGGCTCAACGTTACGCTACCACAAAACAACCAGCTCCAAAGCCGCAATTTATAGCGAAGTTAGTGCGAAGGGGTTTTTCCAAAGGTAGCTTGCCTGGTGCGAGTATCTTTCGAAAAGTGCCGGTAAGAATTTCAGCATGGCCTTCAGCGCTTGTCTTTTAGTTGAGAAGAGCAGCGCAGATTAAGCTATGCCCTGTATTCTTGAACTACGGAGTTGCTGAAGTGGTGGTACTTTTTTATGGGTATTCCCTGTAAAGCGGCGAGACAGCCAGTAAGCGGGAATGTAAATTCGGCACCAAGCAGGGGTTTGGTGCCATAGAATATTTAATTGTTGCCAACTTCGGAAGCACTAACAATTACAACCAGCGACGCCCGTGCCTTCGGCACCGGCTGGACAGCCAAAACTGCGCGTTACGCCCGCAAAAACGTTTCGGCTGCCGCTGTTGATGGGCGTTAAATGTCTATGAGCATCACACAAAATACATATTATCGGAGGCAGCATGTAACAGGGCCGGGTTGTGTGTTGGTGTCGATTAAATTTGGCAAAACATCGGAGAATGGGGTACTTGTTGTCAAACGACTCGGCAAAGACCAGAGCGAAGCCAAAATACTATTTGATCTGGACCGTCATTTAGGCGAGGTTCTAGATGGTGTTCAGGAAGCAAACCAAAAATATGGTGGCAATCTTCAGGTTCAAGAGATAGAGGTAGTCCCAGATGACTATCCTCAAAAAGGTCAAGCAAGGTATGCTGCATTTCAAATTGCTGAGCATGTGCTTGGTAAAAACATTTAACAAAGCGCTCTACCAACGGCAGCAAGCTGCCTGGACTCAAAAAAGCTGCGCTTTTTCTCGCCGGTAAGCGCGGCGTTAAATTCATGGGGTTTGAATGAAGAAATTATCAGTACTCATCATTTTTATATTTATATTTATATTTGGCTGTAAATCAAATTCTATTTCAACTAATTCGGGGAACACTTCGATTGATGAGATAGTGGATGGTAAGAAGCCGATTGAGAAG
>CABFPG010000006.1 GCA_902141825.1 Thalassocella blandensis | reverse complement strand
TGCACGATAATAAAGGGTAGCTCTTTTTCAGCGCAAGCTTCCACCAAAGCTCTTTCGTAACCACCTGTGGCCTCCACAACAATGCGGGCCAGCTTGTAGCGCTTTAGCTTTGAAAGAATTTTTTTAATTCCCTCTGAGGTGTTCTCTTCTTACCAATGAGTATCTAATTCGTAAATGTATATATCTAAATAGGTTTTACCGACGTCAATTCCGACATTTCGGCGGTTATTTGGCATGCTTGCTTTGGTAGTTGAAATCATGACTCACCCTTGCTACATTCGGGCTCGAGGCCCCTTCGACTGTTCGAGTTAAAGTTTAAGATCAGTATGACACTCAAGCTTGTTAACGAACTCGGTAATACCGGTGCCTAGCATCTTTCGGGCTGTCATACTGAAAACCTGTTGCTGCAGGTTTGGGCCTTACTTTACCTACCTCAGAAAGGGAATGAAAATATTGGGAATTCAACCATACAAAGCTATCTACCGGAATCCGTTTTCGTCACTTGTTTTTTGCGCTTGAGTAGCACAAAAATTTAACCAATTACAACTCGCCAGTAATAGCCGCGTTAGCCGTAAAAACATCGAGCGTCATTATGAATAGAAGACCACCCGCTAAAGTAAGAAGAACATTAAGACATGAAGTTGGTTTTGGGTGTCCTGTTCCAGATTGTGGGAAACCTTATTTAGAATGGCATCACTTTGACCCTCCTTGGAATATTGAAAATCATCATAAACCAGAAGGGATGGTCGCGTTATGTCGGGAACACCATATTCAGGCTGATAACGGTGCATTTACAAATACGCAGCTTCATGAATTTAAAGCAAATGGAAGGGAGAATTGGAAGAAGATACAGGGAAAGTTTTCCTGGTTAAGGTACAAGCTGTTGGTTGTCGTCGGTGGAAACTTTTACTATGAAACGCCGATTATACTTCAGTCATTCGGCTGTCCAGTTATATGGCTAGAAAGAGATGAGAACAATTATCTGATGCTAAATTTATATGCTATCGAACAGCGGACAGCCGCGCACTTACATGAGGAATAACGAGTGGTTTAATGCTGGTGGTGAGGGTAGCCCTTCTGCTAAATATCTTAAGGTGAAATATCCTAACGGAGATGTAGCTACTGTAGAATTTATAAACTTAGATAGTTTAGATGCAGCCAATAAACGTTACGCTGAAACTCCTGTAGATGATTGGGGTATCGAGTACCCAATTACAGTAGTCGAAGTTACTATGATAGCTGCAAATTCAAATATAAGATTCGGCCCAAAAGAAACTACGATTGGTGGAATAAACCTAAAAAACAATTTTTCTGCCTTTTGTGGAGCCGGGTTAACAGTCGGCTAACAAAGCTATCTACAGGACTCTATTTCCGTTGCTTGGATTTTGTGGTGAGTAGCACAAAATCCAAACAATCACAATTCGCCGGTAATAGCGGCGTTAAATTGCATAGATGTAATATGGTGAAATTAATCAAGAGTATTATTACTGAAGTAGGCACCCTAAAAAATACGATACCTAAAGGAATTGTTAGAGCCTACGAGATTCTTGCGTCTGTAGCCTTATTAAGTTTTATTCTATTTATCGCTGGTTTAATTTATCTAGGTGGTGATGCTCTAAATGGGAAGATAGTCGATGATGCTTACTTTGTCGGAATGCATGGAGAATATTATGAAGTATCCAAAGCCGTCTATTTGTATAGTAAGTGGCATACACTATCTATATTTGCGTCATTTTGGTTGTTTCTAGTTGGGCCATTTGGAGTAGCTACATATCGGGTGTTAAACAAATGAAAAAATCGTTTAATAAGCAATCATACTGCCGCCAGTAAAGCTGGCTACGACTCGCATATACTGCGCACCTGCTCGCCGTATATTGCAGCGTTAAGGTGGCATACCTAGAACCTATCAACAGGAATTAAGAATGGTAATAAATGATACTTTATCTTTATGGATAGGCGGAATTGGAACGTTGGTAGGTATACTGAGTGCTGGCATAGCTGTATATCAGTGGGCTGTACTGAATGAATCAAAAAAGCGGAAAAGGGAGCTTCAATTTATATTGGCTGGAATTAATAACGCAGCCATTCAAAAGCAACAGACTTGGCAAAATCAGATCGGTACACTTAAACATTTAGAAACGGATCAGGACTGGGAAATGGGGCGTCTATATCTTCGAGCAAAAGACGATTTTGCTGAAATTGCCAGCTTAACAATAGCGCTGGAAGGAACAATCGATGTGGATCACTCAGCTATAAAGAAAATGATGGAAAACTCTATCCAGATAGTAAAACTCAATAATGGACTTCAAGAGGAAGGCTTAAAAAATCCATCTGTAAAAAAGCCTGGCAATCAAAATGAAGAGAAACCTTAACAAAACAAATCAGAAAGCGGCCTTCTGCAGCCCGACTCGTTTCACTCGCGGCTGTTTGTGGCGTTAGGTGAGCACTTTCGGCCTGTGAGTGAGTGCACAGGGTCAAAATTGCAGTTCAATCGGTTCCGGGGTTGGAATGCGTCGCTGTCGTTGAAGTGCTAACATAAGAAATCCGAATAGCTCCACGGGACTTTCTCGAGAATTCCATCGTTATTGAAGGAAAGATTCAAAGTATACTCGCTCATTTCTGGGGCGGTACCGTTTGATTGTGCGTGGCTGACCCATCCACTGGTGCCGGTATCGTGAGAAAGGAAATACATGAGGAAAAGTTGATAAGCTCACCACAAACGGGAGTGAGGCTTCGCCTGCTGGCTTTCCCAAGGAAAAGTTATTGCAACTAATAGATTAATGCTAGCTATGCATGTGCTTTTCTCTCCTGCCGAGTATGAGCTCATCAGCAGAAAGCGTTTTGTTGACGCCTTGCGGACAATTGCCGCCAAAGCTCTGGGGCAGAAATATTGAAAGATCTTCCAGCCAAAATCCAACAACTCCATCCGGTTTATTTTAGTTTTCTATAAATTTTTTGTCCTTAAATTTTGATGGTTTTTGTATACGTAAGCAGGGATATCAATTTTCCCTGAAAACTAACAACATGAACCAATAAGAGGCATATAGAAATGAAAATATTCTCATTAATTTTAGTAACCTTACTGTCGCTATCTTTTGCTGTCACTTCGACTGCGAAAGGTGAGATTGAAGTTAACGAGGTCGACCCTGTAGTTGTGACTACTTATATTCCAAAGTCCGTTCAGAGAAGTTTTGACGCTTTTTGGAACAGCCTCGATCCGACAGAATCAATAGCTTTACAAAGAAAATTAAAAGAGATAAGTCGCTTTTGCTCTGTGGAAGAAGGGGAGCTTCAAATTCTCGAACAAAATTACCCAGAGCTCTTTAAACTTGCAGCTGATCTAGGGCTAAAAGGAATAAAGTGCAAAGGAAAAGCCGTCATATTACCGGACGGGACTGTTGTATGTACTGGGACCTTGACAATGTGAAGTAAATTGTTACGATCTCTTTAACTGTTGTAATTCAAGGGGGATGGTTTTTGAAAAGTATTCTAAGAAAATTTCAACAACCCGCCCCCTTTATTTTCAACCTCTTGATTTTATTGCCATAATCGACATTTAGGAAAAACAGGGCAGATTTATTTTGGGTTCGTATAAAATAAATCTGCCCCGTTTGTTCTTAAATGTATATATCTATATAGGTTTTACCGACGTCAATTCCGACATTTCGACGGTTTGTTTGTATGCTTGCTTTGGTAGTTGAAATCATCACTCACCCTTGCTACATTCGAGTTCACGGCCCCTTCGACTGTTCGAGTTAAAATTTAAGATCAGTAATACGCTCAAGCTTGTTAATGGGCTCGGCAATACCGGTGCCTAGCTTCTTTCGGGCTGTCATACTGAAAACTTGTTGCTGCAGGTTTGGGCTTTACTTTATCTGCCTCAGAAAAGGAATGAAAATATTGGGATTTCAGCCATGCAAAGCCATCTTAACATGCACTTGCTTCGCAAGCGCTGGACAAATTTTCCATGGCTCTTTTTGTGGTTTAACGCTACGCTACCACAAAACGGTCCGTTTCAGATTAGCCGCAAATGTCGGCGTTATGTTTTAGGAGATAGCGAATAGTTATGGAAATACAGCCAAGGCATGTTGTTTGTATCCTGAACAATGATCAGGATGTCATTAGAAATCTGTGCAAGGAATACCTGGGGTTTGAATATGACGAGGAATATTCTCATGGCCATTTCCAAGAAGGAATGAGTACAGCTTTTGCAGCGTCGATGGAGTGCTTAATACCGTCCTTTGTACAAGAAGATCAGGAATCTATATACAAGCATACAGCTGTAAACTACGTCCTTTCTCCAAGAATGCATATAGAAGATGCGGTAGATATATCACAAAAATGCTGCTATTTGTTGCGGAGGCATTTAAATTGGGGGCGCTAGCCATCAAAGGTGAAAGTTCAGGCATAGCACATGGGAAGTTACGATGGTTGGAGCTTTCAGAGCGCTCAAAAGAACCTGAAAACCAATTGAGTTCCCTATACCGAGCATGGGTACGATTACCAATCTCTGACGATAGTAAACTCTATTCCGTTGGAATGCATTTAATCGGAATGAAGGATGCTGAAATAAACAACGGCGATTCCTCCATTGATGATTTGGATATGTTCCTATTGTACCTAGTTGTAGATCTGGCTGAGCCTAATATCAAGAACGGGCAAACGTTTAGTAAAGACAATGAATCAACGGTTTATACAATTAAAGGCATTGACTGTAATCGATATGAAAGCGATGACTTTTTTATAATCCATACGGTTTGTGGTCACTTACAAGTTCATCAACATAACCAAAACAGTCAAGGCAACGCTAAAAAGCGGCGCGCTTGCTGTTGGCGTTATGTGAGGAGCCAATGAATCGAATTTCTCAAGAGCTGAATGTGTTGAGCCACCCTGTAATACAAGCAGTAGTCTTTTTCTTTTCACTGCTTGCTTTAGTAGCAGGGTGGCCAAATTTGATGGCTACTATTGGTAGTATCTTAATATTTGCTGGTTTTATTGGGTCGGCAATGTTAGACAAAGTTGTTTATGTTGATTCTAGCCATATTTATATCAAACCTCGTTTCGGGCAAGAATATACGATCCTTAAGGATCAAGTTTTGCGAATGTATGAAGGTGGATATTTGGCAGGAGTCTATACAGTAGTTTGGAAAGAAAAAGAGGGTTTACATAAAGCTTTTGAATTTTTTCCTCGAGTTCATAAAACGTTTTATAAACATCCAAGTTTTGTTAAGTTTGTACAAGAAATTGAAAAGCAGCAAGACACATAGGCTCGCCGTCATGCGGGACACATTTGCGACACTCAATTTTGGAATGGCTTCGCCAGTATATATTCGAAAATTTGCCCCACAAAACGTGCCGCCATACGGCGGCGTGATGCAAATCAGAGTTATTCAATCTAGAGAGATAGAGGTGATATGGACATAAATTTAAAGGAAGATTTTATTCCACCTAAAGAGTACAAAATTGAACGTTCTCGTATTGTGTACATTGAGAATAAGTCTCGTGGGCTTGAAGGTGAGGCAAGAATCGGTAGGGTATATCTTTCGAAAACAGGAAAGTCTTTATATTACCGTGGGCTTGTGTTTCAGAGCCTGAAAGGATCTGGATTTAAATCCAATTATTTTGAAGTTGAATCTGGTGATGAATATTGGATATCCGGACCAAGAAAAGATGAGGAGAATAGATTGTGCGGAGGCAATCGGGGTGTAGCAATTGATGAAGATGTGCAGTCAGAGTATGAGAAACTTATCAAAAGTGTATAAAAAAGCTATATTGCTTCCAATCTAAACGCAATTGCATAACAAAAGGCTTGCCCGGGCGGGCTGAACCTCCGTTGCGGTTCTTGTATTGCGGTCTACCGCTACGCTACCGCAAAGCATTCACCTCCACTGCGGCCCCTGTGGGCGGCGTTATGCAGAGACTGGAGTTATGGAACCAAGATATTCAAATCTTAACTCACAAGGAAAACTTATTTTTCTTTTAAGCAAAAATTGGATCGTTTTATTAAGTCTTGGTATTCCGATGTTGATCCAATTTATAGAGGAGGAATACTGGAAAGGGCTAATACTTCTAGGGGTGTTGATTGTAATAATATTGGTGGGTTCTATTGTTGAGATCTTAGCTCATGACAAACAATTGATTTTCAAGCCTCGTTGGGAGAGGATTCACCGAGATATAACTAGTAGAATTCGTCTGTTTCTCGAGCTTCACAACACTCCAACAACTGAATATAGAAAGTCTACGGTTACCATTATAAGTTCCAGGACTGGACGTTCTATATTGCGAGTAATTGTTCGGGGAGAAAAAGTTATTATCACTTGTCGTGGGAATATGGCTTTTCCATATTCGGTTCTAAGTTGGTGGCAGTACTCACGGTTGGTATCGAAGTGTCTCACATACAATGGCTACGTAAAGGAAATCTAGTAAACCTATCGTACAGGCAACTTTCCGTTGCTCTATTGCGTGCTCTAGCTATGGTAGCGCAACCCAATCAACTACAAAACCATGCTTACTGGCGGCATTTTATGTAATCATTTATATTTACAGAAAATGGAGGCATTATGAATGAGTTGAGTCACGCGATGAAAATATTTATATTCGCCGTGCTTATTTTCGTGTGTCTTGATGTTGTCGGGGATGAGAAAATGATCGATGCGAAAGAGGCTCTAGAACTGGGAATAAGTATCGAATCGGTTTATAAAACTAGTGACAATAAAAGTAATTGCAGCGACTTTCTGTTAGTGGCGAAGGTTAAGCCCAATGGCGTCCGGCAAAAGGAATTTCGTTTTGAAAAAGCTAGATTGCGATTGACGAAAAATGACGAAGGAAAAATATATTATGATTTGCCTTTGGGCGGGTGGTATGGTCATGGCAAATTCCATTCAAAATCATGTATCAACTCTTCGTCAGAATTTATAATCAGCTTACAAGTTTATTATAGAACAAAGGGAGATGACTCAATCTCATACCGTTTAAAGAATATCAATGAACTACTTAAAAACTGAATTTCATAACAATGTTATCAACCATCGCCGTCAAGCCAGCTAAAGCTCCATTTAATTGCCCGTTTAGTGTTTTAACGCTACGCTACCTCAATACCTCAATACCTCAATACCTCAAGGCAGCTCCGGCCGGTTATAACAACGATAGAAAATTGAAAAAAGTAAATAGGAAATAGACATGGCTTATCAACTAAGAATATGGAAAGCAGAAGGTATATCAATAGATGAGTGGAAAAGAGCTGTGAATTCATGCTCAATAGCTAAAATTGACAATACTGATTTGGAGATGTTAAATCCTAAAACTGGGCAAACTATTACTTTCCCGGCGAATGAGGGAGATGTGGCGGTAAAATTTTCAAAGGGTGGTTTTTTCGGAATTGGAGCTAAAGTTACCTGGGAAAAATGTATAGGCTTTTCTCACGGTTATGGGAGTCTACGTTACACCGAGAATCTAGAGTCTCCAGAGAACGAAGTGCGCAAAGCTGTTTCCGCCATATCTAAAGCCCTAAACGCTAAAATTATTGGAGAGGAAGATGAACAATACGACTGGTAATACTTCTAACAATCGCTGGGGAAACATCGATGGTCTTTATTTATAGTTTAATCTTAAGTTTCCACAAAACGTGCATCCCAAGATTACTGATAATGGCAGTATTAGGTAAAAAAGTGAAAATACCTTTTTACATTTTATTGTTTCTATCTTTGAATTCGGTAGCCTGTACGGTTCCGCTTGAAGAGCAGCATGTAAGTAATTTATAACTAATAAACCGTACGCAAAGTGTAGTACTTGCTAAGGTAGTTGCCACAAAAATAAAAGGAAAGTGATGCTATGGTTGAATATAAGTTCGAAGCAATAAAAAATATTAAAATTTAAGTAATGAAAAAAGTAGAGAAATGAGTTTTAAAAATAAAGTCTTGTCAGGAAGTAAAGGCTAAAATGTCTATTGTCATCTTTAAAAAGATAGGCGAAAACGTTATGCAAAATGTTAAAATATATGTTTTTGAAACTTAGCAGTACATAGAGATGTTAATCGGCTAAAAGACATGTCATACATAGATACATTGATTGAAAATTGTAAGAAAGCAAAGGAAGCGAAGCCCGTAAATGAGTTTGTTCTAACTGAATTAGAGGACCTCGACAATATAGAAAAAGCAATTTATATTATTGAGGAGGTTGAAGGGGATGCTGTAGAGACATTTGCTACCCTTTGCAACTACAAAAAAACAAAAGAGCGTGCATGTCCAAAGCTAAATCAGCCTTCCCGAGTCATGTATGTGGGATCATCCACTACAGGAATTAAAAAACGTATTGAGCAGCATCTTGGGAATGGTCCCTCTAGCACTTACGCTTTACACTTAAAGCATTGGTTCAGAGGCGAATATAAAATCAGAGTAAAAGTATTTGAAGAGCCATTTGAAGTGATCCAAATTATAGAAGATGCACTGTCTCACGATTTATCACCGGCTTTTGGTAAGAGTGGCGGTAATAACAAGTGAGTGTGGGTGGTAAGGGAGGAAAATTACTTTTTAAAACGCTTTCTTTGTGTGTAAGAGTAAATTAAATCTTTCCCTTTTGTTTAATTGGCCTTAAGTTTTTGATGGAAAACTTCGGAAATCATTCCCTGGACGAGGCGGGAGGTTGGATGAGTGTTGATACCACCCCTGTTCCTCACTGCTCGAAAGTTTTTTCTCAATAAATTGTACAATATGACCTTTCATTTCATGTTTTGATTGGGCGACATGGAATAATGGTGTAATGCTTTTATCTTTGCTGTTACTAAGCTTCATCAAACCATCGACATAGCAGGTAAGTAGCATTTTGTCCGCACGCGCAACATACGCCTGTGTGTGTTCGTCGTCCGGTTGTTCAAACTCTTCTTCCTGTAATTGCTTGATTAAACAATCGATTTCATCGTCAATGTCTTTGATTTCGACATAGTCTTCACCGCCGTAGCGCCATCCAAAAGTAATAACTTCATTTTTCATTAAGGTCTCCCATCCTCTCCCCAATGTCCCGGTGAGCGTCCGCCTTTGTGACCATAAATTTTGTGTAGGCCCGTAGGTATTAGTATCATTCTACCGTCATCTTGATGATGATGCCATGTGTAGCCCGGCACAGCACCTCCTATTTTATCATTCAAATAATCAAACTGAGTTTTGTCATCTTCAGCCCAAAGGTGTTGCGGTAGTATTAAATCGTGAATTAGATACTGTTCAAATGCCGCATATTTTGTTTTTGGATCGACGTAAATATCTGGAACTAGGTCAAGTTTTTTTGCCAGGTTTCTAATTTCGCTTCTCTTTTGGTCAGATAGCCCTGTTTGAACGTCATCCCAAGACCATTTGCCTTTATTCGAATAGACTAAGTCAAGATATGTTTTAAGTAAAGCAGCATCTGCTTTGGATAATGTCGCTAGTTGGGCATTTTCAAATGTCGCATCCTTACGTTCGAATTTGAGTTTGGTTGCACCAAATTTTGCAATCGTGCTTTCAACAAACTGTAGGCGATCAGCTGGCTTTGTTAATTCTGACAGTCTTTTATTTATATCGCTAATCTCAGTGGAAGAAGCAGATTTCAATGCTCGATTAAGTGAATTGACAATCTCTTCGGAATTGTCTTGGGCTCTTGGTAAGCATGAAATTAAATGTAGAAATGAATCAGAGTCACCCATCAATGTTTGCGTTACTCTAATTGACGGAATAAATGACGGAAAACCGGGGTGGCTGTGTAGTAAATTTTGTGCTTGAATCTGCAGTGACGCGGGCAATGAGTTGTGAATATCCAGGTAGTTTTCAATATAATTGCTTGCCTGACTGGAGTTATTACACACAATTAGTATGTCATGAATAAACTCATGAGCAAAGCGACCATCCAGAATGCTTTGTTGGTCGGGGGTTGAGTTTTTCATAAAGTCAGCAAGTAGCTTGGCAAAATCCTGGTGATTGTCTTTTACTTGCAGCATCACCTCAATCAGCGACTTGGTCATCTGATCTGAGGTAGAGAATTCTAATGCTTTACGGAATTCGCGGAAAGTTTGTTTGAAATCAGAATCAGTCACCAGATTTGTTAACCGTTTCTGATGCTCGAGGTTGGTCGTCTTGCTGACAGCGAAATTAAATGCATGCATTGTCGAAGCGGCCAGTTCTGGACTTAACTTAGATAACGCATCTGCAAGACGCAATTTTGTATCTGCATCAGCAAGGCCCATGAATACTACTAAGTTTTCTGCGAACGTCTTATGGTGAACTGTCAACATGGAAGTGACTAGTAAGAGCTGATTGACCGCTTGAGCGTCGCCAATGTCTTTTGTAGCTGTATGTAGTAAATTGACAAGTTCTACAAAATCTTTTTTGCGTGCGAGTTCTGCTAAGGTGGATGCTCGATCTCCTGCGTTTAATCGACTACTCAAATCGACCAGTGCACCGATAGTTTCAATCTGCTTACTCTGGGAGAGATCTGAACGTAAAATTTGACTGAGTTGGTAACTATCTATTCCTGAATCAATAAAAGCTTTAATTGTTTGAGGTGATGCGCTAGAGACAAACTCCTTGATGGTGTCTGCCATTGCGGCAGATTTATCCGTATCGGTTAGTAAAGCATCGCAGAGTTTTGCCACTGTGTTTGCATCGTTTATTTGCAACGCGGCGACATGCAGATCTGCTACAACCTGGTTACTAGCCTCCAGCTTGGAAATTTTCTCAACCCACTGTGCACGTTGCGCTTCAGGTAAGGAGGAAGAGAGCTTGCAGACTTTTTCTATCGTTCCGATAGCAACGGTGAATGAATCTGACTTCGCTAAAATGTTGAGAATACTTCTGGTCTCTAGTCCCGACTCTGATAAAGTCCGAATAGCATTCGAATCACCGCTGGCTATATGTTTTGCAAAGTTTTGTGCTAATGCATGAACATCATGACGTTTGGTTGTAACGACGCTCATGATGGTTTGGTATAGTTCTGGGTGACCCTCTTTTAAACTCTTTTGGATTTGGTCAATATTATCCAGCAAGGATCGGACATTGGATGCGTCAGATTTTAATAAAACACGCCTCATTTCAGAGGATGTCAAATCTAGACTCTTTAACATCGCTAGATCGTCAGGCTTCAATCTGCCTATAGCTTCTTCTAGATCCTGTTTTACTTTCTTGCCTTTGTTTGCGCCCTTTAGTGCTTCTGCAAGAATGCCATCTGCCTCAGTGTTTGCCTTATTAAACATCCTCGCAGGCTGATCCAAATACTGCGGTCTCGGGATCAATCCCGCCTGCATTTGCATTCTGACCAACGGAGATAATTGCTCCACTTCGGCCATTCGCTTGGTTAAATTATCTAACGTGCGTTGAGCAAGCTCGAGTTCCATGCGCAGCTGATTTTGCTCTTCGGGGTCATCGCTCTTGCGTAAGCGGTCTGCGAGATTTTCGACCATGCGATCGTGAGCATTGATTTCCAGTTCCAGTTTGTTGCGATACAACGCAACTTGAACGTCGACGGGCAGTTCATCCCAGCGTTGTAGTTGGTTCTCGTTGAGTGAACCAATTTTTTTGGACCAGCCAGGGTCCTGTGCTTGTAGTGCGTGAATGCCTTCTTCCCGTAATACTCTCGGGTTTGCGCCCTCGCGGATAATAACCACGGGCTTTCCATTCAGAATAACAGTGACTGCATTGCCGGAGTCTGACTGAGCATAGACTTTGAATTCAGCGTCGCTCATCACCAAAATGGGAACGTTGTTGAGCAAGTGGCGTTGCTCTGGCGGTGCCATGGCTTTTAGCTCATTGCGTAAGGCTTGTGAGTCTTCAGCATGGCGAGTGATGTTTTTGTTGTGTGCGATAGTCGCATCAAGCGCTTTATTAAATTGGCTAAGGTCCAACTTGGGATCTTGCTTTAACGCCAGATCGATGAACTTTCGTCTGTCGGCCGGGGAGAGTTCTCCCTGCATTTGTGTGATGCGTAGTTCCAGCAGCGCTGAATCCGGTAATACGGATAACACACTGCGCAGGCTTTCGGGGATATTCTCCATGACCTTTTCGCGCTGTTGGCGTTTTTGCTGTGCTTCGCCTTGCTGCCGTTGTTGTGCGTTGTCCAGAGATTTACGTACGCTGGCTTCGAACTGTGTTCGGTCCAGCGAGGGATCAATTTTTAGAGCCGCTTCATAAAGGCTGTTGAGCCTTTGGGCGCTTAGCTCACCCGTATCCATGGCACTGCGTAAGGATTTTAGATCGTCATCGCCTAAGCGGGCGAATAGTGTTGCATCGCTATCGTTAACATCTTTTAGTACGTCGGTACGTTGCTTTTGCAAAATTCTGGCGTGCGCTTGCTGGGCGAGTTTCGCGGATTGCACCGCGCTGTTGAGATTCTTTAAAAAAGTGATGGAGTCCAGTTCTGGATTGGCTTGACGTGCTGAGCGTAATATCGCATCGACATCTTCGGCGTTTAACTTGCCTCTGGTCATCGCGTCGTTCAATCTTGGCAGCTCTGAGTCTGGCAAGTGTTCCAGCCCTTGCATCGGGATGTCTTGTAGTACTTTTCGTACCGAATCTGGCAGGTTTTGAAGCATCTGTTCGCGCTTCTTGTTTTGTGCCGTTTGGACATCGACAGAATCTCCGTCGTTGTCTTTTCGAATTTTCTGGCTAGTGTTGTCGATACCTCTTAACAGATCTGCGATCGGAATTCGTGGATTTGATTCAGCGATCTGAGCGAGTAAATCACGACGATTATCGCTGCGTTTGGCCAGTTCACCTCCTTGTATCATGCCGACGAGTTGTCGTAGTGAATTGCTGTCCATTCCTTCTGCATGGACTCTTACTTCGGGTGGAAGCTGGTTTAGCATGTGTTGGTCGGATTGAATGCGATTGCGCATTTCATCCATGCTGGGCGGTTTTTCTCCTGCTGCTTTTGCGGCGAGGCGCAGTACATTTAAATCACTTTCGCTGAGATCGCCAGATCGACGGGCTTCGGCTAACAGATCCTGATACTGGCGTTTACGCATGCCCGGCACGCCATAGGCTGTTGCACCGGCACGACCGGCCGCACTGACCATATCTTTTAAGCCAGCTTGCCCCATGCGTTTTAACGCATCCCCCAAGCCGCCCTTATAAGTGCCAGATGAAACTTCAATTAATATTCCTGTGGCTTCCCCGGCCATTCCGCCCAGTCCTTCGGCAACGCCTTCTTTTAAAATGTTTCGTCCGTTCGCGCCAAGGTTGCGTCCGAGTCCGGATAAACGTGATGCATCAGCGACATCATCTAGCCCGCGTATTAAGCGGTTGTTAATACGATCACCAAGTTTTTCTGACACGGCGCCGCTGACTGCAGAAATTGCGCCGCCTTTTATGCCACCTAACAGTATTTTGCCAAATGCTGCACCTGGTCCATCTTTGTATGTATCATCTTGTAGCGCGGTGTTCGCTGCAGTACTTACGGTGCCAATGATCGCTTCACGCGCTACCATTCCACCAAAGCGGCCAAACGTCCCTTCCAGTGCGGCACCCATTTTTGACATGGTGCCTGTAATTTGCGCGGCGGGTCCCATGCCTTTGGCAATCGCGCCGCCGGCGCCTGCTGCGGCCACTTCCACTGCTGTGCTGGCGGCATCGACCGCTGCTTCTTCCCAGCCATAGCGTTCGCCTCGCATGCCACTTTTTACGGCCATCGTCATTAGGCCTGCACCGAGTGCAACAATAATACTGGCGAGAACAAAGCCTACACCGCATGCCATCAGGATAACGGTCGCTGCAATCGCAAGCGCAGTAATGCCGGCAAGCATTAAACTTTCTTGGCGATCGAGTTCGGATTTATAGCGATCACCCGCAAGCGAAACCTGTCGGGATCTTCCTAGTATGTTCGATCGGTCTCCACCGAAGATTGGAGGGGATTCCTGGCCATCACGACTTGGCCCCGGCACGAATACGAGACCGGCGACGGCTGGATTAATTCTGCCATCATGTGTAAATACATCTTCGGGATTTTCGGGTAATGGAATTGCTTCTCCTGAATAATTTGGATCACTCATACGCATTTCGCGTCGGCGCCGCGCTTCATCCAAAAGTATTTGTCCCATGTCACCGTAGTGACTATCAATGGTTTGCGCTTCGTCTGTGCCAGACATGGTGAAGGAGCCCAAACTTCCTGTGCCTCGGCGACGTTGTTGTTGATAACGTAATACCGCTAATTCTATGTAGTCCTGATCGCTCTCTGGATTGCCGCGTGCCAGTTCTTGTATTTCATTCGCAAGATCACCCGATACTTCTCCACCTTGGAACCAGTTGACGACGGGACCGTTGGCTTCCTGTTCGGGCGTGCGATGTTGAATGCCTAAGTATTCATCGAGATTTTCACTGTAACGGCTTTGCCAGTCTGTTCGTGCCTGGTCAACTTCAGACCGTGTGCGGTTTTGGAAAGTGGATTTCAGTAAATCTTCATTGGTGCCGCAACCGTTGGATGCCATGAAAATGCCAGCCGTTAAGCTCGCACGTCCGCCATGAATTAATTCATAACCATATTGTGCGTAGGCTTGGGTATCTGAACGTCGATCTCCGGATTGAAGGCTGGTGTTGTAATCGGTTCCGCCTGAGAACATGCGAGCCGTTCGTTGGGCCATGTATTCGGTGGCACCGCCGGCCGCTTCCAATTCTGCCTGGGTCGGCGCTGGGTTTAAGTGGCTGACGACCGCTTGCATTCGTTCTTCTTGTTTTTCACGAAGTTTGGCAATCTGTGGTGTCAGCTGGTCCGCTCGGTCGGGGTGTTCACGTAGCTCCTGCTCCAGGGATGCGAGTTCAGGATATTCGAAAGCGCGAGTAATCCGGTTGGTGTCGGTTTCCGACGGGCCCCCGTAGGAATTTTCCGCACGGGTGAATTCATAAGCTTGTTCGGTGGCTAAGGTATTTGCATCTTCCCAGCCGTTGTCGACGACTGATCGAACATAGTCTTTTATCTGTTGATCGACAGGAATATGTTGTACGGTTTCCCCATGTACCACCACACGATCTGCGGTGACATAATCGAAAAAGCTTTGTTGTGCTTGTTCTTCGGTTAAGGTTTTGCCTTTGTTTTCTGGACGACGCTCGGCAAAATCCTGGATCGCATCATTAGTGAGTTCTTGTATTTTGTGGGGCGTAATGGCGAGCGATGATTGGCTGCGGGCCAATTCATCACGTGCCATTTGTTCCATTCCCTGGATCGATTGAAATATTTCATCACTTCCTTTTCGACGCGCGGTCGTTAAGCTTTGGTCAATTCGTGCCGAGAGCACCATACCCATATCGCCACGAAGATAGCCTTCATCCATGCGTCGTTCTGCATCACTTTGAAAATACGCAGACCAGCTGTCATTGATTTCGCTGACCAGGGTGTTAACCGCATCGTCACCGGCGGCTTCGCGCTCCTCCTCATCCATGCCTTGCGTGAGCGAACGTCGGGCGTCAGAATTCAGTCCAACAAATATTCCCAGAGAGTCTTTAATGGAATCTCGACGCGCATTAAATCTTGTGGTGTGATCTGAGGAGAATAACCCTTTTGCTCGAGATGCGGCATCGACACTTAGACATTGGTCAAAGCGACGAAACAAATTCCCTTTGTTGCCGTATTTGGTGCTATTGAAGTAATACTCTAATGCAGGTTGGGCTGGCCATTGGAGATCGCCTATGGCTGAAAATATGTCATCATCATCGGCATCATTATATATGAGGTAACCCGCGGTTACGCCCGTGGTTAATCCGAGCGTTGCCACGTTAAGCACCACCAGACCGGTAGTGACATCGGGATCTGGTGCGGTGAGATTCTCATCGAGTTTTTGTGATTTTTCGCTGAGCATTTTGTCACATTCCGCTTCGACCTTCGTGAAAACTCCATCATTTTCACTGGTCATCTGGCCTTTAAAACCTTCAACCGCAGAAAAATAGTTTTTCCCCGCGTTATTTATTGAACTGTTTAAAGTGATCACAAAGCTTCGCAGCAAGTTTGCTAGCGCACCATTCTCTTTGTCTCGAGATGATAGAATCTTGTCTGCCATGCGCTGCGCGTACGCTCGTGCTCCAATGATGGAATTCCATCCTCCTTCGCGCATTCTTCCCGTTACCTGGTAACCGAAACTGTCAAAATCGAATTTCGTTGCTGTTACAGTATCCTGAACCTGCTGCACGCTTTTATCTGCAGTTTCAGCCAGGTTACCCATTTGTGTTCTGGCTGACTCTCGCGCTTGGGCGAGGGTTTCACTTGCTTGGATTTCCATTTGCGCGAACTGTTGGTCGGGTAAACGTCGGGAACTTTCCCAGGCCGCTTTTAAGCGTGGACCCACTTCCTGTTCATTTAGAAATTCCCCTTCAGGTAGCATTTCAGCCACACGAAAAACCAGTTCAGGGTAGGCAGCCGCGAGTGAAGCCGCTGTGTTATTCATCATTCTTTCGCTCATCTTTCCTTGATCACGAAATGCTTCTGCTGCTTGATGTCCGGCTTTTCTTAACCCATCCACCAACTGTGGCTGAAGATCCTCGTCGAGGTACGCTATAACACCGTCGAATTTATGCATGAGCGTGTCGCCATGTTCGCCGGTACTAACTGCTAGCCTGTGGCGGGCGTCCAGTGTGCCTTGCTCGGCGGTGCTCTTGGTCTGTATTTCCCGATTTCGAAAAGATTGCGCCATTGGAAGGGACAGTCCCATTGCAGCTTTCGAAAAATCCAGGGTATAACTATCCAACGCAGTGGCCTGTGCAACTAACGTATCATGCAGCTCTGTTTTACGACGCTCGGAAAACACTTCGAGTACTGGGCCCATGCGATGGCCATACCAGTATCCTAATGCATTGGTTCCTTGCTTTTGTTCAATTACGCTTTCCAATTCCTGAGTCGCCATCAACATGGTTTGTTGTGGTCCATTGGCAGCATCTGAGGTAGTGGGTGGTGAGTCTGTGCTTGGTTCCAGAGCGGCTGTGCCTTCTGGCGGTGATAATGGAAAAGCTGCACCGTTCTCTTCAATGTTTTCAATATTGCATTTCGCTTCTTCAAGATACGGTGCGAATTCTTCTTGTAATGCAGTATGCGCGGTTTCTAACTCTGAGCCGTGCTCGATTAACCGATCCATTACTTCTTGTTGAATTTCTTCGCGAGACTTTTCCTGCTCTTGTTGTTCTGCGTCTTTCATTTCAGCAAAATGTGCGATCTGCAAGTCAACTGCCGTTGTAATATCTTCTTTCGCTACCGTAACGGCCTCTTGAACTCGCATGATGCAGCCGCTGGTAAAGGCCATAATATCTTGCGCGATTTCCTCAAATGATTTGCGCGTATCACTGGCGAGATTACCGACTCGCCATACAATTTGCCTTTGGCTGTCTCGAGCAGCATCTACAACTCGTAACACTGCGACTTGAATTTTCGCCTGGTGCATCTCGGGCGTATCGCCCGTTTGTTGCTGGATCTGCGTGCGGCGCTTAATCGCGGCAGCGGGAGGGGAGGGAACACGTGGTGCCTGGATATTACCGGTGCGTGCGATTAATGGTGTTGGGAGTGGTTGTTTCTTCTGTTTTTTTTCTTGTCCTTTGTCTCCTGTTTGCGAATCTTCTGTTTCGGTTTCACCTCCTTCTGTGTCGGAGGTTTGTTCGGGCAAACATTGTTGTAAAGAATCATCGTAAATTCCTCCCTCAGGCGCAGTTCCTCCTACGCTCATCAACGGAGATTCACTTGTTGCATCATTACTGCTGATGGCCGCGTCCGATGTTCCTGCTTCGGAATTTTCGGTACTTGTCTCTGAAGAGTCTGGGGGCGATTGGCGGGATGCTGCGCCATCTAATTCACTGCTAGCGGAGGCATCGAGAAGTCTGCCTGCGGTCGATGTTGAAGCACGTGGGTCTATGCTCATCGAACTTATCGGCCCGCTCATATATTGCGGAACCGAACTTACAGGCAGGGTATCGATATAGGGCGCAGGAACGCTGCTCGCGAGTGATTCGCTTGTGTTTGGTTCGGGGGCGCGACTGCGGCGGCGAGTTTCCGCCTCACGGCTGGTTTGTTGGGTTTGGTCCGTCATGGTGTTTGTCCAACAATTTACTGCAATGTCGTCGGTGCGTTACCGTAGGGTTTTGTTCCTTTGTTTGCATTTGCGCTTGCGCGAATGGCATTGGATACCATTCGAAATACTTTGGGTATCCACACCCACCGCTGGTTGACCCAGACCAGACCATCATAATTCACTGCACCGCCTTTATCGTTGTGCCAATTCCAGCTTAACCAGATATGTTGTGGTTGCATCCAGCCTGAAATATTGCGGTAGCCTTGTGGGAATTTGCGGCTGAATTCATTTGACCAGCGTAGTAATCCTCCGTTAACGGCCGATACAGTTAAGTTGGGATAATCAATTCCCGGGTTGGCTAGAAGTGGACGGCGAAAGGCGTCTTCAATTTCTGGTATGAGCGCGTCAACTAATGCAGGGTCAAATAATTTTATGAGGTCGTCCCGTGTAGGTTTAAGCGCGGCGGTTGTGATTGGGTTATTCAGTTCACGGATAACAGGCTCAGCAACTTGAGCCAATTGCACCAGGGTAATCATCAATGACTCTCTCGCTTCCTGCATTTTTTCTAAACGTGTTTCCACTTGTCGAGAGAGTTCTGATACTTGTGGGTGGGTATCAAACGCAAGACGATGCGCCTGCGGGCAGAGATCCACACGTTCGGTTTCCTGCATGGCCCAAAGTCCCAGCATGCGATTACGTGGTTCGGAATCAAACAGATAATCTTCAATATCGTTATCTTGCAAGAGGGGAAGGTGTTGTGCAAGTTGACCACGCAGTGCCGGTGGCAATGTGGCAACATCCAGCACACGCAATTTGGCGATAGGATTAAAACTATAAATTAAAATGGGTTTCTGGCCTTGCCAGGTCCAGCTGGAAAATTCAGGCTCGTCTCGTACCAGAGATCTTGCAAATTCCTCATCGTCGTCCCCCGTCCATTGCCAGCCTAGTTTTTCTAGCGTGCTGGCAATCTGTTGAAAACTGAAATCGGGTTTAACTAATATTGATTGGCCAATGGCGTAGTCTTCCATAATTAGGTCACCTGATGAATAGCTTGTTGTGTAACGGCATTTTGGGAAAAATGCATCAACTGGTTGAGTTTACCAGGCAGTTCGCGCCCCAGTTTGCGATATTCGGCATGTAAGCCGACAAGTAAATCTTGTGAAGAGATTGAGCCATCGCCTGCATGAGCAGCAGCGGCTAATACCACGTTGCGTAACTGGCCGCCGGCAAAATCACAATAGCTCGCAAGTAACATGTAGACTTCGTCTCCAGGGCCGCGTTTACCCAAATGGCTTTTCCATAACTGTTGGCGCTCTTCAAATCCGGGTAATGGAAATTCAACAATCAAATCGAGGCGGCGGCTGAAGGCGGAGTCGATACGTTCTCGATTGTTTGAAGTGAGTACAACGATGCCGGGGTGGTTTTCGATACGAGTGAGGAGAAAATGGGTAAGCATATTGGCAAAACGCTCTCCGGTTTCTTTTCCTTCTGTCCGTTTGCCAAATAGAGAATCCGCTTCGTCGAACAGCAAGACGTAATCACCGGCGGCCGCCATGTCTAAAACTGCGGAAAGATTTTTTTCACTTTCCCCAATATATTTATTCATAACGGCGGAAAGATCTACGCGGTAAAGCGGTGATCCCAGACGCGTAGCAATATAACTGGCGGCGAGCGTTTTTCCGGTACCGCTTTCTCCAACGAATAAGGCTCTAACACCTGCGGTATTGGTTTGTTTTAATGTTGTACCTAATCCATTCCAAAGTGATTCACGCAATTGCGCGCGCTCTACAAATCTATCCAGTTCGCTCTCAACAAGTGGTGGAAGCACAATGGCATCGCGTGGTACTAAGCGTGTATCCGGTTGAGCCAATAAGCGTAGATTTTCTGCCCCGGTTTCGATGCGAGCTTGTACGACGTCTTGGTAACTAACAGCATGCTGGCTTTTAGCCGCAATAATTTTGGCTTTACTCGCCAAGGTATGAATCGTCGGGCCACTCAGTAATGCATTGGCCACGCGTTCTGCTAAAAGTTCGTCTCTGGATAAATGGCTTTGCCACAAACCTTTTCGTTGCTCCCGGTCGGGCAGGGGCATGGTGATTTCCAGAAAGCCCGGCATGTCAATAGCCCCATCAGTTCCAACGTGGAAGAACATGGGGTGCGAAGGGTTCGGTTGCTGACGTTGAATAGATTCTCCGGGCCCGAGTCTAGGGGAGAGGACTGGTAACCAGTTGCCGTAGCGTACACTGGCAACCAGTGCGGGGTTGCTTTGCCAGTGTTCATCTTCCATCGCGATGGCTTGAAGTCCCATTTCCTGTGCAATTACGGCGGTGAAAATTTTTCTACCGCTGCCCGGTACGCCTCGCAGCACAACACCTTGTGCAAGTCCCTGTTGCAGCATGTTAGCGATAACGGGAATCTGCTGTTGTAATGTGGTGGCTAGCAGGCTCCTCTGTTTTTGGCGGTTATCATTTTTAATTAAATGGCATGCGGGCCAGTGACGAAGTTGGCCCGTCATCAACGCCCAGAATTCGATGGAGATATAAAGTTGTTGCAAGGGGATGGGGCCGTCACCCCTTTTTTGAATTATTTTACTGTCAAATAAATAATGGCCGAGACATTGAGCAAATGAAAAATCGGAATCGGGATTTAAGGCAGATAGCCAGGACTCTAGTAAGTGAACTGTAGGATGAAGTTGATGAAGTCCGACAGTACCACCTGAATGTACAGGCGCTTGTAATTGATGTACGACTAACACCACTGTGTGGCTGCGTTCCATCTCACCCAGCAAGGTGAGTAACAGCGCATCATCAAGCGTGAGTTCGTGGTCGAGGATAAATTTTGCAAGCGGTTCATCACGCGCAATGGGCCAGTTGTTGGAGAGCGTTTGGTAAAGCGTGTTGCTTTCAAGCAGGTTTTTCTCCACTCGCTCTTTATCTACTCGCTCTGCATCAATAGCCTCTTTATTCGCTGGTGATGTTTGCAATAAGATTTCGGCTTCATCACGAAGTAATTGCAAGAGGCCGTTGTCTTTTGGCAGGGCCTGGCACCAGAATTTTACGAGAGATAAGCGCACCAGCGCAGCCAGTTGTTGCCAAAGCTGGACCGAGGTTTGCTGCGAAATATCGGTAGTGGTTGATGGCATTAGTACTGTGCCTCCTGAAAATGGAAGTGCACTACACGTCCAAGCCAGGGGAGCCAACCTGGGTTAACATCGAGCCCGGCCAGTCGGACATCCAGTCGCACTGAGTTTATTGGTGCGAAAAGATCGATGTGACTTTGGCTGGTTTGAATTCTTGCGGGCAGTGCTAAAAGTGATTTGTTCCAAAGTGTTTCTGGTGCATACCACTGACCTAGTAAACTGCGAATTTGCTCTGCCTGCGGCAAGGGTGGAACACTTGAAAGTGGTGTGTTTGCATCAACACCCATTTGTTGCAGCACAAACTGTGCAAGTGGATCGTCTTCATCAACATGTAAAAGTTCTGCAAGGCGATAGAGCCAGAACCACCCGGATGGGTAAATCGTCCAATAGTCGGCGAGTAGTTGCTGCATTTCTTGACGACGCAGTACGTTCAGTAGAAATAGCATGCCGCCTTGTTGTGTAGTAAAGCTTTCATCTCCGCTATTTATGAGATTCGCTGAGGCGACATCGGTACTCATATCCAAGGATCGCTCATCCATAGCTCTTGCGTTAAGATCGTTCTGGCTCAAAGTCCACGGCGCGGACGCGCTATCGGTCGAATGCACACCTATTTTTTTATCGGCATGGTCACTACTGTTGGAGCCTGAGGAAGAATGGAGATGCGGTACCGTGTTTTCTGCTTGGTCCGCGTGAAGAGAGTTTGCTATCTGTTTCTCTGAATAAAATGGTATCGATCCATTGTGTGATGTTTCCGTGGTTGATTCGTCATTTCTTGTAGAGCGATTGTGAAGGTCTCCACTACTTATTGCCGGTATATCTAAATCCGACGAAGCGCTAATAGAAACTGACTTTTCACTAGATGCAAGTGTAGAACGATCTATTGAAGAGCTATGTCGTGCGTCATAGCCGCTTGAGTTTCTGCCTTTTTGCGTTTTCTTGCGGTCATCGTCGCTACTGTGGGAATAATTTTCTGCAGCTTCTTGATCGTGCTTGGGAGACCGAGCATGGTCACTGTGCAGTGGTGAAAGCGTTTGTTCCATCTGCCACCACAGAATCACAGTTTTTAACGTTTCTGCGGGTGCCTGCGCAAATGCTAAGGGCCAGTGTTGACGTGCGAACATCATCTGAGCCCATTGAAGCTTTTGACTTTTCCCAGCTAAGGACGCCAGGCTTACATACCAGGCAGGATGAATGGCAGTGGGCATCGCCAAATCATACGCGGGAATGTTCGCTGCGATTTCACTAATGTCAATGTTGCGATAGCCGCCCTGTGATGCCATTTCTGCTTTTAACCGCAAGGCATCTTCTTCTGTCAAGCATTGCCAGAATTTTTCAAGTTTTCGGGCGTCGTACAAGCGCTGTAAAACAGCACTGGTATGAGAAATAAACTCAGACAGCAATTGACGCAGCGCTGAAGATGTATTGCTCGTAAATAAGTGTGACCAATGTTGCCAATACCAACGTTCAGACGCGTTGCCGTCAAGCAAGTCGCACGCGAAAGCAGACACCATGGCTTCGTCACTTTGAAAACGTTTGATGTTTTCCGATTCAGTATTTTGTGCGACAAAGTTTTTTGCCTGCGATTTTACATCTGCCGCTGCTCGATGTGCTGGTGCCTGCACATGAAGTTTGCGAACAAACACCCAGGCGGCGTCATCCGGCTCCGGCCATTCCATTAAGGAGAATTCCTGTTGCAGGCGTTGGCAGTGATCTTTTGAACCACGAATTTTCAGTCGTCCGATGATAGTGGCATTAGCAGATCGCAACATAAATAGCTTTTCCTTTGCTAACCTTTCCGCGTCTTACCAACCACTGAGAAGTGACTCGTAATCGCAATATTGGGAATTACCAGATTAACGATTCGCACCTCTGTGCTGTCCGCATCATCGTCTTCCACGGTTAACTCGGCGGCCACTTCCTGATACTCATCCAGCAATTTCAATTGAGTGCCAGGTAACATGCGTCGATTCAGTTTTACGCGGAAACGCTCGCCATTGAACGAACGCTTAGGTGGTAGAAATACTTTACCGCGTACAATTTCCTGAGGGTCGCCCAAGGATGCAAAAATTAATATTGCACGCACCATATTTCGTAATGCGTTTCTGCTGCTGGCTTCTGCATCGGACGCCAATTGTTTGAACAGCCAGTGGATTAATTCGGACAAGGTGCGCGTCGCATTAAAGTCTTCCTGTTCAGCCGCTTCTAACCCAGGCCAATAGGCAACGTTATCGACTTTTATACGATCGGCTTCGGCCAGCTGCCCCCATTGCAAGCGTAGTGATCCTGGAAGTAGCGCCAGCTTTTCCAAAATGCAGTACAGGCATTGTTCCAGGCGGGAGTGCAAAGTTTGCGCCTCTGCACGTAAATGACCACGGCCATGCGATAGCAGATCTTCCAACGACATTACCTTAGCAGCCAATCGCTGGGTATTAACGGCACTGGCATAAGCATTCGGTAAGTTGCGCACAGACCACTGATTTATAATGTTGAGCGTTTGCTGCTGAACGGGGAACAGGCGGGCAGCCAGCGTTTCGGACTGGTTGTAGCTAAACAAGCGTTTTGGGCGCGATTGAAAGCGTGATGAGCGCAGCTGGTTAATAAAGTCAAAGCGATGAAATGGGGGCAGTTTGGGTTGAAGTGGTTTGAGTACTGCCCAGTCATCCATCGGGAGCTCAACGACTGAATCGAAAAAGGTATCAAGTTCGTCTGGCAGGTCTGCATCTGTATGCCTGTCACATCCTGGCACTATGTCATCAGGGTTTTTGTGACGCAGCGCAAGAGGATCTGTTAGTGTGCGTGTGACAGGCGTGCTGCGTTCTCGAACGTAGTAGAGTCCCTGCACGGCGGTTGTCAGTATTTTTGAACGCTCGATATTTTTGTCGTAAACACTTCTCCAATCTTCTTCCAGCAAACGTTGTGCAATGCCGTAGTCTCCGACTTGCTCGTCGAAAAACCGGTCCAGATTTTCCAGTGTTTCGCGTGCAACACGAATCATGCCGCTGAGTTTGTCTATTTGAGCTAGCTTACGTGTGTGCTCTCGCAGTTTTCCCTGTAACTTTCGTTCGATGGTGTTGTATCGGGCCTCGCAAATAGCAATCCACTGCGTCAGGATCTTTCCGGCTTTGAACATGGAATCGTAACGTTGTTGACTGGCAACCAAACCTCGTATTTTCTCGAAACTTGGTCGAGGCTCGGGGAGAGTTTCTTCCTGTAATATTCTATTGGTTTCGGTGGTGATATTGGTTTCGAGGATTGCTGGGTCTAACAAACCGGTTTCCGAGATGACTGTTTTGAGCGACGTGCGAAGCGCGCTGGCATCGGTTGCATCAAACATATCGGGCAGAATAGAGAGAAGATCCTGCATGCCGTAGTACGCTTTCTGGTATTCGTTGATCTCCGGACTGATATGATCCAATACCCCAAAACGAAATTCTTTCGGCTGATAAGCGGGTTTGCTGATAGGCGCTTTGCTGAGATTCTCAAGCAGGTTCAAACGTTTTTTATTAACGCCAAGCTCAAATGCCGAAAAGGTTTTGGGCTTAATGGTAAGTGTGCTTTGTTGTAATTGCGTTGTATTGTTCAACGCCGATGATAATAAATTCTGACTGAATGCCTGTTGAGAATAGTTGGCTTTACTCGTGTTATTATCGGCCAGGGTATAGGTTAATTTTTGTGGTGCGCTGTAAGCAGTAGAGCCATAGTTCGTCATATAGCCGGACGTATAATCTGTGGCAAAGTTGAGTGGCAACATCGTTGCATTGGTGTTCATTTTTTCGGATGAAGCAGCACCGGCCTCGCGAAGTGCTGCTTCACCTCCGTCGGTAACCGCTTCACTGTATGTCGCAGGTGCGGCACCGGCTGCCGTAGCCGGAATTGCTTCTTGTGGCAACATGTCAGTATTTAGGCTTGCATAAGGTAGCCAGCGTGCAACCTGTAAACCATTGCCGTCTCCCGCAACACCACCAGCGAGCGATGCCAGCGACACCGTTTGTGTATCGAGTTGTTGACGTTGTAATAAAACCAGATCGCGTGTTTTTTCAAGTCGGGTTCGTATCGCTCGTATCTGATTTTCTATCGCTTCCTGTTCAACCAGAGCAATAGCATATTGAATTACTAAACCATCTTTTTCCGGTGTTGGCGCAGGTGGTGGAACATCACTTCCTTCCACATCCACTAACCAGTCCGAATAAAAATCAGGTTGTGCGGGATTCGCCTGGTTATAGGGGTAGGGCGCCGAAGATCCGCCATTCGAAAGTTCAGCCAGCGCACGGGCGCGCACATGGCTAAACAATTGTGCAGGGGTAAGCGGTGGTAAAGTGGGCTTTGGTAAATCCATTTGCTTAAACTGTTCGGGGTCCAGCACAGCGTGTTCTATTTCACCTGTCGGGTCTGGAAGAGGTTCTTCCGTAGACGGCAGTACATAGTAAAGTTCGTTAAACTGGATTCGCCATTTGCGCCATGCATTGTAGGCTCGCATGTAAAAGCGATAGGTATCTGAAGCTAATTTACCGTCAATGGGAGGAATATCTAATAAGTTGGAGCGATATTGAGATTCGTCGATGGCCAGTAGCAAACGAATACGATCACCCTCGGCATGGCGAAGGTCAATCACGCGTCGTGGTAAATGCCGACGGATAAGGTCTTGTACTGTACCTGTGGGCACAGGAACCATATCAATGCCAAGATGTTGCGGCATCCAGAATAATTCTGGAGTGGTTGAATCCGGTTCATTCAACCAGGCTAAGGGTAGTTGACCGGCAGCAGGTAAAAAGTCCAAACGGAGCTGGTTGTTCAGAAAGTCTTGCAGGGTATCGGTGGTGTCAGGCAGAGAGAAATTCTGCATAGTCTGATTAAACGCTGCATGTACCTGATTCATTAACGCAAGATACCCGCCGTATTCCTGTGCCATATATCGGCCCGCGGCAACGGAAACCCACTCGACGGTATGAACATCCGCGGCACTGCTGACCGCCAACATCGCCAATGGAACAGATTGTTGGAAACTGTTGAGAAAACTTCCATCAACACGCTCAGCAACGATCCAGTTTTGCATTTGTTCTGGTGTTGTTGTTGTCACTAAGGCCGGATCGACCGCAATGCGTTTTAACTCAATGGTGCTGACGGTGACGAGGCGTGAATCACGAGTCGGGTCAAACTCTTCGCGTTGGCAGGGCTCAACTGTCGGGCTGTCGATAGTGCGCGAAGCCTGACGTAAAATTAAGTAGTAAACACCTGTTGCATCTGTGGTGGCTGTTCGCGTTAAATAATCTTCAATCACGGCCTGCCAGTTGGCGCGAAGCGGACGTACGGTAGAGAGTGTTTCCCCTTTTGCAGTAACTGCGAGTCCGGGATTGACGACGAACGCTTCATTTTCAGCGAGGCTTTGCGACGCGCGAGTTTCCAGCGTTAAGCCAGAGATAATTCCCGCGCGCTGCAGTCCCAACAATGGAGCAACGCGGGCATCCGCGTAGGCTTGCTGACGATCGAACTCTTCTTCTCCTAAATGGCGACCAGCAAAAAGATGTAAGCGTTCCAGTTTGGAGTCACTCGCAACGGGGCGATGTAATGCGATGTAAGACATGTTCCTTCTCCGGCTTATCGTTCTAATTCTTTGATCATTGACTCCCACTGCTCTTTTAATTTATCCGGCAGATTTAGCGAATCCATTTGCAGAATAAATTTACCTGTTTCCGTTACGCCTGGTTTAACTTCCATAAGTTTCTCATTTAACTCTTCCAGTGCTTCCGAATTCGCTGCTGCATACAAGGTCTGCCAAACAAGAGGGTCATAGTGTCTTTCTATGCGCAGCAGAATGTTATTAATTAAACGCACTACGCGGGCATCTTTTTCGAAGTTATCCGTTAAACGTTCAATTGCTTCGATACTTTCGTTTGATTCCGGAACGCGCATTTTGGCCAGGAGCTTAAAATTCAAAAAACGTAGGAAGACGGTATCTTCGTCTTCGATAATGCCGCCGCCTCCATTTGCGCCACCGTCTGAACCGCCATTATTGTTGCCGCCTCCGTCGGTTGGCGGTGGTGGGGGCGGATTTGTCCCAAGCGCAAGTACAATGCCGCTAACGCTCGTCTCTGCAGCACGAACTGGTCTGCGTACATAGACCAGTGATTCGGTGTCGAGTTGATCCCAGATCGCTTGCCAGGTGGTTGCGTCAGTATCAATCTGGTGAACTGGATGCGTTGGATAAAGTTTTAAGCGCAGTAAATCCAGTTGCGGAAGTTTGCGTGTGGATGCGTTGTAATCGCGCTCTAGCTGCTTTGCATAGTGGCCATACGCCTGATTGCTTAGTGGCACCAGTACAACAATGTCAGCATCGTCCATGCGCGCAAGATCGATGTTGGGTAACGACATTGATTCCGCTTTTATTAATGCAAGCTCGGCTTCGCGAATGGGTGCGATATGAATATCGAAATGTTCTGGAAAATAACGCTGATAGCCATTCACCGGATCAATTGCGTCTTTGGGCAGGCTGCCCACCGGTGGTAATAAGTCAAAGTAATCGCGCGCAGCAAAATTGTTGTTCAGGCTGCCAGCGCTACGAGCGGCAAGAACATCGCTCATCAGGGCTTCATACTGGCGGGATAGTTCTTTTTGTATATCACCGGGGGATAATTCAGAGCGTAGTGGTTGGCGCAGTAACTCATTATCAAACCATTGCGGTGTATCGTTTTGAATGGCCAGTACACCCAGTGCAATTGAATCTTCTGGAATGTAAGCGCCCGCGTCGGAGTTTCCAAGGTATTCCCGGATTAAACCACTGCGAATATTTAATGGGTCTTGTTGCGGTAAGGCAGTAGGTAATTGCACTAAACCCAACTGAACTGATTCGGTTACCAGTGCATAGTCGGCACCGCGCTTTGATGAAAGGTCAGTTGGGAAGACTTCTGCCACATCGGTGGCAACTTCTACGTACTTCAATACCACGGCAAATAATGCACGATTGAATCGACGATACTCTTTACCGTTTTTTCCGCTGTTAAGTTGGCTGATTAAGGCGCGATCGCCCATATCAACGATCAACGAACTTCCTAAGTGAAGAACTCGTCCCGCCGGGGTGACTGCCTGGCCCGCATCAACTGTAAGTAAACCCGTAAAGCGGTCGTAACTTGCGTTGAGTCCTCGCAGAATTCCGTGCCCTAACACTTTGCCCACTTCACGCAAGCGTTGATCCAGATAAATCTGGTCGCGCTCAAGATCTTCAGCGGTTAGTAGTCGACCGTCAAAATAATGGGTGCGGGTCATCCGTGGATCGATGTCAGCAATATTTTCTAAGCGTTCACCCGCAGCAAGTGGATCGCCGAGAGGCTGAAAAATGATATCGCTCATAGTAGCTCCTTTAGCATCAAGGCGTTGGTTGGTCGTGCAGCCAGGCCATTTGGCTGGCTGTGGCAAGGAACGGACGTATCAGATTATTCACGCCGATACGTTCGGGGTTGACGATAATGTTGGTTAAATCAGTCGTACTGATACTGATACTGATACGAGCCAGCAGAAGCCGTGCACTTTTTTCCAGTTCATCTGACAGGTTGTTGGTTGCTAAACCATTGCTATCCAGTGCGCGCAGTAAACGCGAATGTAAGCGCAGGCGTTGTGCAGCGGAATCGCTGTTGAGTTCAACCTCGTCGAGATATGCCTGCTCTTCATCGGTGAGTGTCGGATCACTGTCAGCGACCGGAATGTGACTTCCCCAGGGTGCATAACGTGTGTCTGTACCAGGAAGCTCTGGTACAAGTTCAAGATGAACTCCGTCTGCTGTGCGGCTGGGTTGCACCGGGTCTGTACTTAAATTTAATTTATTGGCCAATACCGGCTGACGAGCCACATCACAGTCGCGGTGTCGCACGGTGACATTGAGCCATAAAAGATTATCGGCGAGGGCAAAGCCCTCGGCCAGATACGCCTCTGTTTGCGCATCGAGCCATTCACGTAAATTAATGCAGTAGGTTTCATGCACCATCACTTCGCGTCCGAGACGGTCAACCGCGATACCTGGCGATACGTGTATGCGTGTGGTTACAGGGTCTGTGTCATTGGCGTGGCTATCTGGATGTAAACGAACATGGAGGCCTGCGACGGTACCAAAGCCGTGCATCCAGTATTGATGCCGGTTCAGTCTTCTGCGGTGATAGGCCTGCTCATCGCGTGTGGCTTCCAGGCCAAGCAGCATGCCGGCCTCGTATGCAACTCGACGCAAGGGTTCAGCCAAGTCGTCGTCCTGTTCCAGAGTGGGCAAATCTTTGGTGTGAGTCATTCTGCCGGCTCTCCTTATATTGTCAGTGGCTGTGCGTTAATGTCTCTTGGCGAAAAAGCAGCGGGATTTTTCAAAACATCGCTAATGCCAAGTTTGGTGGTATTCAGGGTGACCGGCTGCGGTTCTGCCTGATGTTCGATAAATGTGTCGACGCGTAATAACGGTGAGGTACCAAGTAGGAAGGGGCGATCCGTTTCAATAATCTGCCATTGCAAGTGTGCAGGGACGTTCTGCAATAAACACTCTGCGATATTTGCGCGTTTCTTTTTTCCCTCGCCATTTAAAACGATACTGATACGATGTGCGTATTGATTAAAAAACTTTTCCGCCGCGAGTTTTTCTTCTTCGTCGGCAAGTTCCGGGGCAAAAAGAGCAAAAAATTCCTGTGAACTGATGTCGGAAAGAATAAGACTTTCGCCAATAATGCTGTTGCCTGTTATCCCTGTGCCTAAGGTAAGTGGATGATCTGCATCATCCATATTGCGACCAAGAATGGTAGCGAGGGTACGACGCAAACGAAAATTTTCAATGACAACAACTTCACCGCGTTCAACGCCACCGTCGCTGACAATATCCAGGGCGAGACGCAAACCTTGCAGTGTTCCTTTGAAAGCTTGCACGAGGGTTGCCTGGCGAACCCAGCGACGCTGCCGAGCTTCGGGCCAGTGTGATGGCACTGGTGCTCCAAGTGCCTCGCTCATCCATTGTAACTGGTCGATGGGGCCAGCGATGGGGTGCAGTAATTGTTCGCTCGCGGCGATTCGCCCTTCTATCGGGGTTAACATGCCTTCGAAAGAAGCGAATAATCTTTCGCGGAAATCAGCTCCATTCGCGGGAGATACGCTGTCGGTTGTATCGACGGAAAATTCCTGACGATACACTTCAGGTAAATATGCCTCCTGATAAGAGAAGCGTGGGTAGTACACGCGAATAGCATGCAATGCGGGACTTTGTTTTCCGTTGCCATTGAATTGCACGCGAAGTTGCAAGTAGCGGCCACGTAATTGCCTGACTTGTCCGCCCGCGCGTTGCAGCAGAATTTCGAACACACCACGCTCGTTGGTTGAATAGCCGGAGAAAGGTTGCTGATAGGCAATCTCTGAAGGCAGGGCGTTCCAAACAGCCTCTGGCTGTTGAATAATGTCCGCGTCACCGCGATGATTTTCATCTTCGAATACTCGAGCGGAAATACTAATACTGCAGCCGGAAGGAATATAGGCATCGAGGTAGAGACGGTGCCAAAGTGTTTCTGGTGAACCGGAATCTAAAACTTCCTGAAGCAATGCACCGCCTTCCATGTGATAGCGTGGTTGACGAAGTGCATGTAACTCTCGGGGGCGTTCATCAAACCCGGAATAGTCTGGATCGGCTTCGGCCTGGTAACGCACTTGCCCGTCCGCGCTGGAACAAAAGCGCGGCACGGCGAGCGACAACATGGGGTAACGTTCATTGATTCTCAGTGCTTGACCAAGTAACGCGCTAGAACTGCTGTTTGTTGCTGCTTTCAACTGCAAGACAGCGCAATCTCGTTGGATAAAATCTGCATCACCGGCTTCTTTCGGCGCTAGTAACGCGAGGCGGTTACCGTCAATGCACATTATGTCAATCGCAAATGGTACGTCTGTCGCCACTTCAAATAATTCGAATGGTCGAGTGGCAATATCACTCAATGAACGTTTTGCAATTCGTTGGGCTCCTGCGCCATCATGCAACAATATATAAAGTGCAGTTTCGTCACCCGTAATGGCTAGCGATGACCAGCCCACAGGCAAAGGTGACTCCCATACTTGCTTCAACGCATTTGGATTTATGATTTCGGGCTCAAATCTTTCTTCTTTAGGTCCATAAGGCAAAGGAAGGGGCTTACCTTCGCACAAGGCAAGTTGTGACGAGCCAATAGCCCACACACGTTTCTTTTGATCCAGCCATACGCGATGGATTTCACTGCTTGTTTCACAATGTGCCTGCCAGCGTTTGACAAGATCGAACAGCACAACGCCATGTTGATCGATGCCGTTGCTATAGCACGATGCCAGCATATCTTGACGGCTAAGAAATAAATCTTTTAGTTCTCCATCCTCGGGTGTAACTGCGGTAAGTTCACCGTCAAGCAATACTTGATAGCCGTGGCCGCTATTAATTTCTACCGCGCTTTTATCTGCGGTTAATCGTGCAATCTGCCCATAGCGGTCTACGGCCAGAGGTGTTGCCATAGCCCACTCGGAAAGTGCAGATGCTGGGGCTGATGCCGGCAGGCGTAAATTCTGATTTTGCGCGAGCATCAGTGCGCGATGCTTTGCATTCCACAATAGTCGACTGGAGCCCTGATCAAACTCCTCAGCGTCGCGCAGTAAAAAATAACGGCAATTGTTAGTATCCATCAGCACACTTCCGGTATGACTGGAACAGCGACGCCACTGCCAGAGGCATCCGTAGCATTTAATCCGCCGGGGATTCCCGGTACTTCACCAACGCCACCAATCTCCACTCGAACACCTTGTAAGTCCGGCAGCTGGTAAGGTTTCAAAACTAAGCCTTCGGTGCTTGTCACTCGCTTCCAGGTACGATTGTTTTCAGTGAATAGCGCGATAGCGTTGACCGACAGTACACCATCTACGCGGGCAGCCTGAGTTAATAGCTCGTTGACTAGCACGGTTTTGCCCATGGGCCATCCGCTTTGGTTTGCACCACCGGGCGCGAGCAGCCACAAATAATCCACCATCGCTTGTTTAACATTTTGTAGCGTGGTTTGTTGTGTTTGCGGGTCGCGTACTTGAACCATTAAACTGACTGCAACAGGAACATACATTGGACTGAGTACATATAATTCAGTCCCCACCATGGTCCGTGCCGATACGTATTTATACACATCGTTTAACAAACCTTTGGAAGGTTTCGGCGTATTCCCCATCACACGTTCGGCGGGTGGCAGTACGAACATACTGACAACTCCCGGTACGTGATAGCGCGCGGATTCTATGGTTTGGCCAGGAAGAAAACCTGGAATAACTTCTGCACGGGCAACGGCGTTAACGGGATTGTGCAAGGTTATTAATTTAAAATCTTCCGCGGTGACTGCGCGATTACGATGCGTGAGAAAGCTTGGGATTCGCTGCTCTGCTTCTTCAATAGTTTCAGCATTTATTCCACCGCTTAATGGCCAATCGTGTCTTAATTTATGACGTGACTGTCCGTTTACTATTTCTTTAATTGCCCCGGCAGGAAGGTTTCCTGAAGTTCCGCCGCCGTATCGGTAAGAGGCGATGCGAATTCCCGCTCCACGTGGTGGGCGTGCACCTGAGCGCTGACCGTCACCAAAGTACACCAGGCCTGTCTCCCGATTTAAGCGAAATATTCTCGCGTCTCCGCCTTGGTTCGCGAGTTGGTCGACGTTTTGCCACGTCACCCAGGTTCCGTGATCTTCAACTTCCAGCTGTAAACTGTTGCTGTCCACGCTGCCGTCAGGCAGAGCAATCACTTGATCGGGATGGCCAGAACCAACACTAATCATACGATCGATACGCAGACCCTGTGCGACGACGTCGACGGCATTTATCGCAATATAAGCAAGTTGCAACTCAGGTTCTTCCGGGCACCGCAGTCGAATCCAAAACGCTACGCGTTGTGCTTCAATTTCATCATCCAGAGCCGGAGGGAAAGCTTTTGTGCCATCGAACATGGGATCAGCGTTGGCAAAATCAGCGAACAATGTGCTGTTGTTCGGTAGGCGTAGGCGAACCACACCTGTTTGACGCCCGCCCAAGGAAGAATCTGAAATTTGTTCCAGGGGTAGATGTTTTACGTTACCGTCGTTGCTGCGCGATACCAATTCCCAGATCAAGGTTCTATCTTCGACTTCTGTTGCCGATTCTCCTTCCTGATCCTCTTTGGGAGACAATGCGATATTCACGCGAATGCCGGCGAGATTATCTCGCAGTAAACTCATTTGACTCTCCAATTGTTTAGGCGCAATAGCGGCTAAGTAAATTGAATTATCCAAGGTATGGCTAAGATGTAACGTGTCTTGTCCGATGACTAATCGTTTGGGTAGATAGGGTTTCGGCGTTTCACCTCGGCGTAAGCCATATTGTTCGTGCAGGTCATTCAGCGTCATTCCAAGAGCAAGTAATTCGTCTTTGGACACTGTTTGCTTGACTAAAACCTGCAACGAAAGAGGTGTGGGCTGCAGTTCACCCATAACCGTGAGTGGCTGTTTCCCCGCGCGAAGTTGGGCACCGTCACGTATTAGTGACGGCAATTGCACATTCGTTGATCCCGCATCGATGCAAACGACGCCGCGAGCAGGAACTGCCGGACGTAGCGGAATTTGCAACAGGTTTAGGAATATTCGACGCTGACGTTCAGGAATTAAATTCGAGCGGTACAAAATAGTTTCGGTTAACCACGAAAACAAATCGACCACTGTATGAATCGGGTCACCGGGCGATATTTGCGTGAGTTCCGGTAAATGTGCGGCGAGCCGTGCTTTTGCCTCGGTAACTAAATCGTCGAAACGTCGATCATCCAGATTGGGGACGGGTAATGGCATTGCTTACGCTCCTTGTATCAACGGGCCGTGCCGAGATTCAGGGTTAAACCTAAATCTTCAAGCTGGTTCAAGTGTTTCATGCGATAACGGATATTGATGTGAACATCGGCAAGATGCGTTGGACTGGGGGAAACGTCCACTCGCTCCACAACAATTCTGTTCTCCCATAGCTGGATAGATTTTCTCACGACACTAGCGATTAAATTCCGAGTCGTTTCGTTGTTTGGCTGATGAATAAAGCTCAAAAGCCCCGCTCCAAAGTCAGCGCGTTGTAATCGTTCTCCTGGACGAGTTAATAAAATGTTTAACAGGCTTTCGCGAATACTTAAATCGTTTTTTGCCCAGCTCATTCGACCATTGGCATCGACGCCGCCTAGCGGCCAGCTCTGAATGTTAGGTGTTGGTATTGCCATAATTAACCTCGTGCCCTTGTTGTGTTACTTGCCAAATTTTGGGAAAGGCAAACAAATGCGAACCCAGGGCAGCCAGAAAAATATAATGTTGAGGAGAGAGATCATAATCATCAGTAAAATCATCGCGACAATGGTGATCACGGGTAAACTGAAACTACAGATCCATTGCAGGCCTAAACCATTGTTACTGGTATTTTTGACCAGATCCGGGCTTACCCCTTTGTCTTTGTTTAAGCTGTTAATCATGTCAAAGGTATCACCCGGTGTGAGTATGCTGGCGCCTTTGGCAAGCCCGCGTTTTAAATCACGCATACTCGGCATTTGAATGAGCGACGGGCGACTTGCTTCTGGATCAAACGGTGCGGCAACACGAAATTTGAATGAACGTGTATCGGACTCTGCCCATTGAATCTGCTCTTTACCTACATCATTAAGCGAACGTACAAAAGGAACGATTTCAAAAACATCGTCCTCTTGCTGACCAAATTTGGGTAAGGGAATTTCTTTGGTCTTAGCGAGCGTCTGAGAACGGAAGCGCTGATTCAATGCGTGACGAATTTCTTCGGCATCACTGGCAAGAACTTTTAATCCAAACTGAATAGTGCCAATTCCGTTGCTATTCGGTAATCGACTGAGTTTGGCCGTTGGATTGCTGGCCAGCTTTTCTTCCTGCTGTACAACCCAGCGAATTAATGGGTTGTTTTCATCCTTCGCGTAGCATTCTCGTAAATAGTCCAACAGGGAAAATTTCGCAAAGCTCTTGTAGATCAATGCCTGTAACGAACCATACTCAGCTTGCTGAACAGTCTTTGGTACTTTGGTTTCGTCAACAAACTGCAATTGTCGTGTAATAGTCTCCAGTTTTGTGTTGTCCGCGACGTTGGCTTTACCCAGGTGATAACGAGTGATCCACATACGTAATAATTCGAACATCGCAGGTGTTGGAACACCATCTGTAATCTGAGCACTATGCGCATTGTGCCAGCTATAACCTCGTCCACCACGGTACCCAAAAGGCCAGGGCAGTGAACTTTCCATATAGTTGCTGACTTGACTAAAAGACGATTCATCTATGGTTTTATTGGCGACACGCTCATAATAAAAGCCACCTAAAGGTAAGTAGCCGAACAGGAGCGTGTGGCGTTTGCCTTTTTCATCGTGACTGTTGACGACATGCAAGGGGTGGACTTGTTCTCCACTGTAGGAGGGTTTGTCCGATCGTGCATGTAATACACCGTTGGAGCACAGGCGTCGGTCAAGATCCGGGTCACGCATTTCCGATGATGCCGTGATCCATCCTAACGCTTCTCCATTTTCCAGGGTCCATGCCTGCTCTTTTCCATTTTGTCTGCGACGTATGACAAAGCCCGCGCTGGTGATGCGGGCAGGATCGAGTGCAGGAAGTCCAAAGCGATTGCATACAACTTCACAGCACACAATATGAAATGTGCGATGAGATGGTAAACGTAATACGGGCTTTTTATCAAAGCGACTGTGTTTTTCTTCTTCAACCCATTCACTAAATGCAGTGCTTGAAAAATCTTGACTCTGTACTTCTTGACGAAAGCGATTCACGAAATCAGCATCAAGATAACGTAGCAATGCACAGTTTTGATCTTTAGCAAAAAACGGCGCTTTGATTCTTGTTGCGTGAATGTTTTGCATCATATTCATTGCATTTATTCCTTACCAGGTTCTCTTGTGGATTCCTTTTACGAAGTTCTCTCGTGAATTCTTCTTCTGAATTCCATATACCGAATAGCCTTTGTATTTAATCGCCTGCGCTTATTGTTTTTATAATTCATGAGTTACCAGATGTTTCCTGCACCGGGGGTGTAGGTAGTTCCCACGACTGATGTTGCTATTACTGTGTCTGCCTGTACGACACCGCTAAAACGTGACATGCCGGCGTCGACTTGTACCATGCTGGCAGAAACACTCACTTGGGAGGCATTGATATTAACCGGACCGCTGGAATCTATATCGATAGAGGACGACGTGAGTTTTACACTTTGGCCTCCGCGTTCTATTTGCACCTCTCCACCGCTTTCTTCTGTTACCGCTATGCGATAGCCGGATTGTGTGCGCATTTCAATTTTGGGTCCGTTATTATCATCAAACTCGACAACCGTGCCGGACGGCGTCCGGATAACGTATTGGTCTTCGTTGTTGCTAACGTCTTCCGGAGCACTGCTACTTCCGCACCAGATGCTGCCGAGTACCAGAGGTGTTTCCGGGTTTAAAAAACCGAGAACAACGATTTCTTCCAGGCGAGGTATAAAACTCGTACCATAATTTTGTCCGGCGGAAGAGGCGATCACGCTTGCCCATAGCTCTACCTGCGTTGCCTGTAATTGAACTTTAACGCGACCACGTTGATCTGGATCATTGTTGTCTGTGACACGAGCCAGCTGCAAACTGTTGAGTTGTCCTAATGCGTGGGCATTCATGAGTTTGGACTCCAATCGGCACGATTCACTTTTAAGTGAGTTTCAAAACCGCTTTGATTATCAAAGCGATGTGTGCAATGCACGATCTGGTAACGTCCTGCGAAACGCGGTGAAACGTTACTTAGTTCTATTTCTCGGCCACTGCGTAGACTGGCCTCTCCCTGGCAAACGACTGTGCCTTGAACGAAGCGTTTCGCTTGACGACGAAAGCTGGCTTTGGCATAGGCTTCCGCCTCAGCATTGCTGCGTGCAAACGGATGAGGAACACATTCCTCCCCCGCCCAACTTAAAGTTTCTAATGCTTGAGCTGCCGATGTGTGTTGTGGCGCGGGTTCCATGGCGGAGCTTTCGAATTCCGTTGCTTCGTCGTTTGCGACGTTATAGCCTGTGACTTTGGTGTTGCTGGCCTGGTGATTTAAATCCACCATTAATCGAATTTTTAATGCATTGTCGTCTGCATCAAGCGTAATTGGGTTGGGATCTTCTTCTTCCGGTTTCGCTCGTATTTGATCACCATCCAGACGTAGTGCAATATCGAACTTTGCAAGTATACGCAGCATAAAGCCTAAATGACTTTCGTTAAGTTTATGCCAATGACTGCTGATATCGGACACATTCACATTACTCTGAAGCCCTGCTTCGCTGCTTAGAGTACTGACAATGTCGTTGGGGCTCATTTCTTCAAAGCTTCGGCTGTCACGCATACGAGACAATTTGTGCAATTTATCTTGAAGCAGCAAGGCAAGTGTCGGTGCGCCGTCACCGTACTGTTCTTCAAGTGCTGTGATTTCTCCAATAAACAGACGCGTATCGTCATCTTCTCCGATTAAAATTTCGATTTCATCACCGAGGCTTAAATCGGTTAAAGTAAAATCCGGGTCGTCTTCACCTTCTGGTCGTCCCCAGTTGCTTAATGTTAGTTCCGCATGCGCACAACCATTTAAAGGCAGGTTAACTACCATGCCCATCAGTGCTTCGTGTAAATCTGCACGAGTTTCACCTCCCACTTTGAAGTTGGGGCGTGAACTGATAAATGATTCGTCCGTCATCGTGTTTTAATCCACTATTAAACGTTCTTGGCGTTGGCGAATACGGTCTAATGTTTCTGCCAATTCTATTTCTGCGACCGAGACCGGCTGCTGATGTGCGCTAGGATGTTGCTCGGTTGATTCCGTTACCGGTGCTTGAATTTCAGTGACGACTTCGTTAATAAATACCGGCATCTCTTATCTCCCTTTGTCTCTGTTCGCGTTTTATGACTTCTTGTAGGTCTTTTTAACGTTTTTGTTTCTCTTATCGTTTCAGCTTCTTAAGTCGCTGCTTATTTTTATGTCTATCGATCTTGGTATTTTTCATCTTGTGAAGGAAAAAAACCTGAAAAAAATATTAAGGAATCTTGGACTTAATCACCTTTATTTTTGCCTGGCTTTTTGCTAATCAAAACCGACGCCTGTTTTGGCTGTTATTTTTACCTTTCCTCCTTTCATCGAGGCAGACTGAGAATTACTGTTTGAAAGGCTGGAGAAGGAGGTGCGCATTGGGGACGATCCATTTAACACCCCTGTGGCTGTCAGTTGACCGTCGAAATTTCCTGAGGACGTACCGCTTGCTGAAAAAGCGCCTTCAATACGTGTTCCTAAACTTGCGGAAGCGCCGAAGTTGAACGCAGGCGTCATCCGCAGCTGGGCATTAGCAGCGCTTGCTGCAGTACTTTGTACTGAAATTCCGGTACTGGAATTTACGCTGAGACCTGCACTAGCGCCAAAACTTGCGTTAGCGGATGCTCCGATACTGGCATTGGCTCCCGCACTTATTCCCACCGACGCGCCAATTGATGCGCTGGCTTTTATATTTACTGATGCCGATAAGCTGGCACTTGGTAATGCCAGCATCGAGCCGGATGGAAATCTCGGATTTTCGCAGCCGTTAAATAAAGCATTGTCTCGCCAGCTGCTTCCTTTGCCATTGCTGCTTCCTGGCACAGGGTTAGCGGCCTGGCTCGCATTTGTGGTAGCGGCATTCTCCGCACCTTCTCCATCGAGGCCGCCATCTGCTCCACCATTATCATTGTTATCGGCACTGTCATCAGTATCGCCAGTTCCGTCATTGCTTTCGGACCCATCGTCTTCGCCATTTTTCCCCAGGTTGTCATCAGCGTTTCCTGTCGGGCTTAATGTTGGTGGCTCGTCGCTTTGTGCATCCGCAACACCATCCGTGCGCTGTCTGAATTGAAACCTGTCTTCCTTCAGCTTTAATGAAAGCGTTGCACGTAGTGGACGACCTTCCTTGGAAAAGAAATCTAATGTTTCCTCGTAGCTTTCAATTAACCCAATAAACTCGAAACTGCCCCATTGAAATAAACAACGTTTAGGAGCCTTCTTTTTATTACCAGAGCCTTCCTGAGGTTTAAGAAAGGTTTCGGCAATTTTCTTGGTTTGATTACGAACATCAGAGCCTTGCTCGATTTGATTTGTATTGCTGCCTTCGCTTTGAGAGCTTGCACCGTTACCTGCGGAGGAAGCCGTTGGGTCTGAAGCGCCTTTACCTTGATCGTTGGTTTCAATGTATGTAGTGTCAAAAATTAATTCGACGGTCAGGCTTGATGAGCTTTTATCGACAAACTGTGCTGCGCGACTGCCGCCGTTTCTCTGGTTTTCTTTTAATGTGTTGGATAAGCTGACTTTTAGCGTTGTCGGATTAAACTGAACATCAATCGCTTTGTCATTTTCTGGACTGTCATTATTGCCTTTAACCGGGATGAGTTTTCCACGTTCAGGGGTTGTCATTCGCCTTGTCCTCCTGAACTTGTGTCGCCATTCGGGCTTGAAGTATTGCGTTGAAGCTCCAGACCTTCATGAACCAGATGAAGCTCTTCAATCGCGACTTGGTTGGCCGTCGAACTTAAATCTGGCCCTTTGAATTTGGTGGGCAGTACGCCGGTCAGCAACCAGGTCATCACAACATTTTCCTTTGGTGTCGCATTGCTTTTTCCCTGGTCTTTATCTGGTCCGGCCTTTTCTGCGGTGGGATTGCCGAGTACCTCTATTTCACCGTGAAGGCGATAGCCATAATTTGCGCCTTTTGTAGTCGCGTCGAACCAGGACCAAAGATCATTTACTGAGGTCACACCGCGCTTAAGTACCATGGGCGCAAATTTGGTGATGCCAATACGTTGCAGCTCTCCCCAATTGCGACCACCTTCGTTAAGTGTTTTGGGTTCCATAGTTAATTCGAAACCGGTTACCTCGCTGAAATCTCCACTGCATAGCAGTTTGTTGGAATCACTTTGGTAAAGGTTTACTCTAAATCGAAAAGGAACAAACTCAGCCAAGACTCAGTCCTCCATTCCAGCGTCCATCAATGTTATTAAACGTCAGGTGAATAGTTTCAATTGGTAGTGCCGGTGCTATTTCAATCTCAAATACCATATGGCCTTCATAGCTTGGTATCTGTGTAATGGTGAACGCTTCTTTTGCCGATGCGCCACGTAAGGCACCGCGTTTATAAAGAGTATTGAAATAATTATTCAGTAACAGGCGAGGGCGTGGATCGCGGTAGTCCATGTTGAAAATAATCTGCTCACCTAAAGCCTGCAATGCGCGTTGCAGAAAACCCATCAGGCGTTGCACTTCGGCTGAGCGGTACCCGTCATAGCGGGCATCATTCACTGAGGTTTTAATATCATTGCCGGGAAGGGCGGGTACCGCGAGGCGTTCGTCATCAAAGCGGACACGCTCACGGCTGTAGCGCATGATGCTGATTCCGGGGGCCTTTCGTAGTTTTACCGTTTCGGCAATCGACAAGGCAGGGTAGGGCCTGGCGTTGATACTTAATGCCTGTTCAGCCACCGATGACCAGATGCCAATGCGTTCCGCAGCATTGGCTTGCTTGCCTGCGAGCGCGCCGACACCCGTTCGCAGGCGCGAAGCCGGGCCGCGTAAATAGGGGAAGACTAACTGTATTTGTCGCAGACGCGATGCGCTTTCACTTTGCTTAATCTGGTGCAATGTTTCGCTGGCAACGGTGTCCAGACAAGGTGTATTGAGATTGGTGGAATAAGCCAAAGGCATGGTGAAAATCATCTGCCAGTCGGGACGATGCTTGCCTGGCAGTGTTAGCAGATTTCGCAAAATCTGAGAAAATTCCAACGTATCTATGGCAGTGGGCATTTCTGATTGACTGCGCCTTTCGCGATGATCATCCTCTTCTAGTGTTCCACAAGGTAAAAACTGTGGGTCGGGATTGTCGAGTTGTACGCGGGGTACATCTGGCAAATTCGCTGGGACTTGTAATCTTTCCAGGTCTGGAAAAGCTACGCTTCCAATCGAGTTTATGATCATTAAAGTGGCGAGTCCGCGTAAGCTGCGAACGTCATGTAATTTTGTGTCTTGAGCGGGGAAAAAGCCAGCTTGTTGCTCGGTTTCTGGAATCTTGACAGTCCAGAGTTTTACGCCGCCATTGGCAAAGTAGTCGTCGACAGATGCGGGGAGCCAAGCTTTGTTTCCTGCTAGAATACTGCGATATTGACATGGCGCTGTCGCCGCATCTGGAAAAAGATCATGAAATTCAGCACTGCTGCGCAATGGCAGCGGTAAATGTTCGAGTGCAAGTAACGACTCGCTTGCGATTCCGCTTAACAAATTTTCAACTTGTTCGATAAAACCGTTTGCGCGTAACTCCTCTAATAGTTGTGGCATACCCAGTAAACGTTCCAGACGAACGCGCCCTGGACAATGCCCCAGAAAAGCCACCTCTAATGCAGCCGGGCGTGGCTGCACTGGACGAGGAGTTAGTGTAATGCGCGAAGCGAGAAGTTCTTGCACCATGAACTTATACCTGTTCGATGTATTCAGCGGCGAGGACCAGCTCTTCGATCGCGACATCACTGCCGCCTTTTGCGGTTAAGGTCGGACCGGTCCACTTGATGGGCATGGCATTTTTCAACTTCCATGTGACCACTGCGGTGGAACTTAACGGATCTTCGCTTTTGAGTTTGATCGTTACATCTTTTTTGGCGATAACGCCAGAGCGAACTTCATCGAGCCATGCGCTGATGTTGGTCGCGCCGATGACGCCACGTTTTAAGGTGACATCGCCTGCCTTGTTGATCGCCGGAATTTTAGTAACATAGTTTGTTTGCGCATTCCCACGCCGGTATTCTGCGATCGTGACTTCGGCATTCAAGCCAGAAACTTCAGAGAAGCCTCCAGCGGCTTCGCCTTCCGTGCTATCGCCCAGATCTACCAGGTAATTAAAAACGCTATAAGGTGTATCTCGAAATTGAGCCATGGTGTCGTTCTCCTATTACCCATTACTGTCAGCGGTTTTTTGACCGATTCGGAATATCACGAACTCGGCAGGTTTAACTGCGGCTACTCCAACCTCGCAGACAAGTCGACCATTATCGATATCGTTTTGTGTCATCGTGCTGCGATCACAGCGCACGAAAAACGATGTTTTATCGGTTCCTAATAAACGGTTGTTAGCCCACTCGTTATAGAGAAAGCTTTCGATTGTAAGACGGACGTTTTCCCACAATCTTTCGTTGTTTGGTTCGAACACGACCCATTGAGTTGATTTTTCGATGGAGCGTTCCAGGTATAAAAAGTAGCGACGTACGTTGACATATTTCCATTCAGGGTCTGTCGATAATGTACGGCCACCCCAAACACGATTGCCCCCGCTGGTTAAGGTGCGCAGGCAATTGATGCCAGCTGGATTAAGTAACTCCTGCTGAAAACGATTGATGTTTTGTGCAAACCGTAGAGCGGATACGACGGGCTCGTTCGCTGGTGGTTTGTGAACACCACGCTGGACATCGGTATTGGCATAAACACCGGCAATGAAGCCGGAAGGCGGTAACGCGATGGTGTCTGATTTACCGCGAGGGTCAGAAACCACCACCCAGGGGTAGTACATCGCCATACGTGAGTCATCAAACAAAGAGCCAAAGTCACGAGCTTCGGATAATGCCATGCCTTCGCGACTGTCAACGATGCCAACGCGGTAACGCATTTTCCGACAATGCTTGCGCAGCTCTGTGACAATACCTTGATGACTGCTTTCATTGGCCGCCGCTGCAGGTGTGGCCACGATAGAAATATCTTCAACATCTTCAAGCGCTGCAAAACCTGAACTGCCATTCACCTCATCGACAATCCCCGTGTAGTGAGTGGCCACGGGGAGTGAACCATCGCTACCACCGGTCATGCTAATCAAATAACGTGGACCGTCGAGTGCCAGAGGATCGCTTGGGCTCATCGCGGCGGGATCAAACATGTCATAAAGTGCGGCGATGACGTCGCCACTGGCAATACTTGAATCAAAGGTTACGCCGATAGGGCTGGTTAACTTGTCCAGTTTTTTATCTGGGTTTGGGTTGACCATTTCGACCAGGCTACCTTTACCTTCGTGCGCTGTATTAATCGGACCGTAGGTATAAATTACAGGTGCGTCTTTGCCACCGTTGTGTACGGATAATGAAAAAGAACGCTGAGCCATGACAGCGCGGACGCTGGACGGCGCTGACGCTAAAGCAGAAAGATTAAGGGTAATGGGCGAAACAACTCCTGCATTTAAACCACTGCTGTCAACGGTAAAAATAGTGCCGGCCGCATTTAATGTGCCGTACAGTGTTGTTAGTGTTCCCCAGTGACTGCCATCAAAAAAATCGGACAAGTCCGTTTCTTCACTAAAGGTTAGTACCGCCGCTGTACCGTCTGCCAGCGCGCCTGAAGCGGGATTTTTTGCAGTGACGCGCGTGTAGCTGATTGTGGTGTCTGTGTCATTTACCATGTTGGCAATAACCAGATGATTTCCTGTATCAACAAGATCTGAAGCAGTGGTTGGTGTTGCATCATCCGCGCTGATAATGGCCAGATCACCAATGATTTGAAAATGACTTCCAACTCGGCGAGCAAGGCATTGAATATCCATAGGAAAACGCGCGGAATCTAATGCGCCGTTGGCGATCGCCACATCGGGTAAACCCGTTGCTTTGATGAATACAATATCCCCTTCTGCCGGAGCACTTGTCGCGATGGATAGCAGTAAGTTTTCACTATCCTGCCAGTCGACTTCTAACGTAAAGTTTCCCATCGATCCAGGAAATCTTGAACGAAATGTCACATCGTTATTGCTATCAGTTCGCGACGCGTAACCTGCTGTAGGTGAAGCGTAATTGACAGCACGGGAAACAAATAATTGTTTCCCGCCTTCTTCAAAAAACGCTTTAGCGGCTAACGCAGTGTAATTTAATTGTGGGTTAGTAGAGTCGAAAGTCAAATCTTCCAAATCGCCAAATACGCGCTGGAACTCATTGAAACTGGTAACTACTTCAGGTTTGCCTCGCGTTGGGCCGAATCGGGTTGGACCTACCATGCCTGCAACACTGGTGCCCACACCTTCAATCGACTTGGAACGGAAGCTGACTTCCTCTACATACACACCCGGTGCTAGGTATTCAGGCATGATCTTCTCCTTTCATTTCGGGTCAACTCGGTTTTACGGTTAAATGATCCTTAGCTGCGGATCGGATGATTAACCTTTCACCGGGAATGACATTGATCCCGGTAAGAAGGTTAGAAAACGTTGTGGCTGATGAAAGACTTTCTAATTCAGCAGCGACTAAACTTGACGGGTCTATTGGTACGCCACCCCTTGCACTGTCCAAGGCTTGTAGTGATAAAGTGGCAGAGTAATGTGACTGACCTGTGGAAAGCGGCGGTATTTTGGACCAGGGAATAATCAGTTCGCCACGATGATCTGTTTGTCCTCGGTAAATTTGTGGTTGCGCCATACCGGGAATGCTGATGCTGAGCGCGGCAATTGCCCACACGACCGGTTCATTATTTCCATCCCATCGTAAAGATGCATAGAGTCCACCAATCGCCGTAACTCGACTTCCCATGGGCGTTGGGTAAAGCACAATTCCATGACCGTTTGCATTGCCCGCACTGAGCGTAAAACGTCTGGCGTTATAGAAATTTTTAGGGTCTTGTACGCTGCCAACGACTGCATAGTTGGCCTCAGTGGTGAAACTGCGCTGCGCTTCGGTTGCGCGCCCGTCAATAATGTCTAGGGTTGGTTTGCGTAGTAAGCCGGTCTTCCCTGAGGAGTTGATCAGTCTGAGATCTTTCGGAAATTCTTCCAGTAAAATTTCTAAAGGATGTGCAATGCGTTGCATCGCATTGGGATCTGAATGGGTGGTGCCATCCAACCAATACACTACATCGGACGCATGCAAGACATTGGTTTCCAAAACATTCATGATAGATTTCCTGTGGGAAAAACACGTGTTTTGATATCTGCACCTTCGATACGTTGTGGATTCAAGCGCAAGCGAATAGTTTTTGCGGTATAGGGCATTGTGGATGTGTAAGGCGATTCAAACACGTCCCAGATCCGCATCAGATCTTCAGTGCTCATTTCTTCCGGTGTAATGTTTAATACTTCCATCTGTCCCCACTCATCATCGATATCCTGTATATGGGAAATATCAATTTGACTGTGGTTCGCAATTTCTACCATGGCCCATGACATTAGATCGGCTTCTATAGTGGCACTGGTGGCATTCGCAATTAAGAGAAAGTGAAGGTTGACAGGGAGTTCAGGACTTGGTCCTTGTTGATTGGCTGTTCCCTGTTGTTTAAAAAAGCGTGTTCGGCCATGATCATCTATGGTGATTCTGTGTAAATAAATACCGAGTAAATTTCCGCTGAGTTTATCGGCAATATCTTTACTCCCCAACAGTTTTACACTCGCGTTGGTTGGTCCGGCACTTAGTTCTGCCGGTAGACGATTTTTATAAAAATCTTCCAGTGCTGTTAATGCACCATGTACACCCTTGTACGAGGCCATTGCGAGTCCTTACTGTGAATAAGTATTACCAAAACTTTTGTGTTTTTGCTTTGCTTATTAAGTTTATTATTTGTTCGGCGGATAAATTAAAAATATCTACGCTATGCGAAATAAATTTACTAAAACTCACTAAACGATTTCACGATAATACAAAGCGAAATTATCAACAAGATGGTGAAATTAACTCTCAGCAAAATTTCATATTTGGCCGATCATTTTAAAATAAATATACGGTATTGAACTTTGAAATTAAAAATAAGCGAGAGTAATTTTTCATTTAATAGAGAAAGAGTGGAAATATAAATTAAAAAAGCAGTAAGACGGTGAATAAGAAGGCGTGGTAAGTAAGCTCGGCAAGAAGGCACGGCAGGAAATTAAGGTAAGAAGGTGAAGCCGAAGAGATGCTCAAGCAGTTAGAGCAAAATATATTTTTAAAATGCACCTGAAAAGAATAAGAAAAAATCGATGTGAATATTCACCTTTATTGTGGCATGGACTGTGTTTTCATTGGAGTATAAGGAGTACCTAAAACCATGCTTGGTGGCGCATTTAATCTTAGTTTTAGAACGAAGTATAGACTTGATCAACTACTTTGATTAACAACCATCAATGATAGTCTAGACATTCGGTATCGAACGAGGGCTATGAAGAGACTAATGAAGGGGCTAATAAAGAGACAAATAAAGAGAGCTATGCAAAAGGGATAAACGGCGGGCGGGATAAACTCCGACACCTCTGGTGGATAAATTTATAGATCAAAACTAATTGAATTCGCAATGGCACTTAAGGTTTGTTGCACAAACAATCATAAAACCCTGCACGCAATTACTAAAAGTTGATGGCGCTGAGTACCAAGGGAAATCGATTTCACCTCATCTACCTGCCTGGTGGTAACGACGCTTGCTTTTACTTTGCTAACTCAACTAGTATTTTTGTACTGAACGCACAGAGGTTTGCGTATAAAACAGACTAAATGTTGAATAGGCTGTTTTATATGTACTCGAGATAAATTCAAAACAACAATAGAAGCCCCGCCAATGAAGACATACCTATACTTTCAGTCATTTCAAAACATTACTTTCCGCTGCTTATCTGCCCGGCATAATGCATTACGACTCGCTCTTTGCGGTTTACTGATTGTCTCTGATTTGGTGACTGCTGCGCCAGATCAAACAAGTGGCAACACCGTTGATTCTGTGCATCAAGCGGATTCTGCATCAGCATCCAATTTTATGTCTGACAGTGTGGCGGAATTCAACACGACAAAACGCAATGTGTTGATTAAAAATGCCAATGTTATTTCTCTCGTAGGGAAAGCTCCTAAAGTTAAGCCGCTGTCGGTATTGATTGAAGACGGCATGATTAAGCGGGTGGCAAGAAAAATACCTGTCAAAGCTCTTGATGATCATGTTGTCATAGACGGTACAGGGAAATACCTTTTGCCAGGACTAGTTGATGTCCATGTCCATATATGGGATGCCCCTGAGCTGATGGCAAACTTAGCTTACGGTATCACGACGATTCGCAATGCTTCGGGAATGCCGTACCACTTACGATTTGCAGAACAGATTGAAAATGGTGAGTTGATCGGTCCTCGTTTACTCACAACGGGACCCATCCTAAATGGCAATGGACCCAATGCGCAACCCAATCACCAGATTGTAAATAATGCTGAAGAAGCGGTGCGGGCGGTGCAGTATCAATATGATATGGGCTATCGCCACTTAAAAGTGTACTCAAATTTATCTCGAGAATCTTACGAAGCTATCCTCAAGCATGCGAAAAAATTGGGCATGACGCTAATGGGACACACACCAGAAGGTATTCGTGATGAAGGTATTCCATTGAAAAAGCCGTTTAAAATTGCCTTCATAGAATTGCTTGAGGATAGTTTTGTGTCTATTGAACATATGGAAAGTGTCGTATGGCATGCGCTTTACGATGATTTTGATCTGGCGAAGACTCGAAAGCTAGCGAAGCAGATAGCGCAAAGCCATACAGCAGTAACACCTACGCTTATTGCCCACCATAATTTGGTGATGACCTCTAACACACAGGGAGCTTATTTAAAACGGGATGGAGTTGAGTATCTGAATCCTTTTATCGCTGGATTTGAAACGGAAATGTTTGCTTATTGGTCTCAGCAACCGAAAGGAACGCGGGAGAATTTTGATAAGTTTTATCAGCGAGCTACTAAAATTTTTGCTGAGGAGGGTGTGGTGTTGCTGGCGGGTTCGGACTCCGGTATTTTTACCAATATCCCAGGCCAATCACTGTTGGATGAATTCCAGTTAATGTCAGAGGCTGGGTTAACTCCTTTTGAAATTCTGCAAACAGCCACAGTAAACCCGGCAAAAGTATTGGGTTACGCCGACCAAATTGGTCGCATTAAAAAAGGCTATGTTGCCGATTTGATTTTGCTCGAAGAGAATCCATTATTGTCCATTGAACATTTGCAGAAAATCGACGGGATTTTTGCTTCCGGGCGATGGTTTGATGCAAACGACATTAAAAAACTCAAGCAACAGGCGAAACATATTTCTTACCATCGAACCGAAACGCAGGTAATGGATGGAATAAAAAGCCAAAGCTTTTAGACGTGTGATTTAAACCAATAAAATGACTGAGCTATTCACAAATGATTAATCAGGCATTTTCTAATCTTCCCGCTATAGATTAACGCCATGCATACAACTAAGCACAAACAAGCAATCCATAGCGGGAAGCGGTGAGTAGTAACACTTTGATTTTATGCTTACCAAAACAGTCGAGTTAAACTGAATACTGAAATTGCGCTAATCAACAAACCCACAACAATGAGTAAGGTTTTGGCTGGAATATGCTTACATGCCAGTGCTGCAAAGGGTGCAGCTAATAACCCGCCCAGCATAAGACCGGTGACCACAGGCCAAATGGATTCCTCAACAAGTATAAATAATGATGTTGCGCTAATTAAAGTTAAGAAAAATTCTGCAAAATTAACGGAGCCGATTGTGGTGCGTGGATCATGACCACTGCCGAGCAATGTGGTGGTGACAACCGGACCCCAACCTCCGCCACCGCTTGTATCGACAAAACCCCCAATAAATGCAAGCTTGGCAATGTGTCTAGGTAATGCATTGTGTGATGACTGTATTTTTTTGAATGCTTTACACAGGATGTAGACTCCCATTAACAACAAATACCCACTTATTATGGGCTTCAAAATACTTGCGTCCAGAGTGGTGACCACCAGAGCACCTGTGATTACTCCTAATATACCGGGCAGTAATAAGCGGAGAAACAATTGGCGATTTACATTGCCGAGCTTTGCATGCGCGACACCCGAAACGCCCGTGGTAAAAACTTCAGCCATGTGAACCGAAGCAGTTGCAAGTGCGGGTGGAATACCAGAAGCCAATAAAAATGAAGTTGATGTAATGCCATATGCCATACCCAGCGCACCATCGACGGTTTGTGCAAGCAGACCGATGGCCATTGCAGTCCAAAACACAGGGCTGCTAATTACGTCAGATACAGTTTTTATTCCTGCATCAAACGATGGCCAGAAGATGTTTGTCATACCGGCGACTACAAACACACTCAGAATAATACAGACAGCCACAACCGAAGCCTGTAAAACAGGGTGCAATGGTTGTTTCTCGATTGGCGGCAGTGCCAGAGCCTGGTGTTCAAGATTTACGGGGCTGGAAGATAAATCTATGTTTCGCAATTTCATGGTTGTACGACTCAAATAAGCCGGTAATGGCGGGAGCGGCCATAGTAATGAAGTGTATTAAAACAAGGGAAATATCATGTCGTCATGTGCTTATAACTTTTTTATCTCGGTTAAGATTTTTGTAAGAAGCGCAGCCCGGATCATTTTTTCTGACGAAAATTCGAATTGATACTTCAAGTAGCCCTGTTTTAGGGCGCCGTGTAATTTTCACGTTTCTTTAAACTATCAAGCTCCGTAAACCTTCAAGCTCGTTAAACCTTCAAGCCCCTTTAAACCTTCAATTCGATAAAAATGGTCTTCCACCAGGTATTCCTTTCTGTCGCTGAGGATTGAATTGGTGACACAGCAAACAGTATTCATGGCTGCCATCCACTAAGATAAAACGTTGGATCTTCAGAGAAGCGGAGCGGGATACCCGCGTAGAATAACAATAATACAATTCACCATACCCCACTTTGGAGACGACTCATCTTGATAAACCGCTAACTCAAACCTTAGAGAAAAACACTTATGCCTTATTCAAAAATACTTGCAAAAATGTCTTTCTGTGCAGCAGCAAGTACCTTGATTATTTCCTGTGGGGGCAGTGATGGTGGTGGTAATCCATCACCGACAATTACGCCAGACCCAACAGTTCAACCCTCACCAGACCCAACGCCCACGACAACTCCAACCCCTACGGTCACGGTAACGCCCACACCCACAGTAACAGCAACACCTAGCGTGGAACCGACACCAACGGCGACTCCTACTGTCACACCAACTCCTACTGTGGAGCCGACACCAACGGTGACTCCTACTATCACACCTACACCAACTGCAACACCCACGCCGACAATTACTCCTACGCCTACTCCAGATGCCAATGGCTGGACTCTGGTTTGGGAAGATAATTTCGACGGTACATCGATCGATTCGAGCAAGTGGAATTTTGAAGTGAATTGCTGGGGCGGGGGGAACGGAGAGCAGCAGTGTTACACCAACCGCCCGGAAAATGCCTTTGTGCAGGATGGTATTTTAAATATCGTTGCACGTCATGAACAATATAGTGGCCCGAATGTAAATGAGGAAGATCCCAACTATCCCGGTCAGAATGTAACCTTACCCTTTACCTCAGCTCGTTTACGAACTCGCGAATTGGCGGAATGGTCATATGGCAAATTTGAAATGCGAGCGAAACTTCCTTTTGGTCAGGGTACCTGGCCGGCGTTTTGGATGTTACCTACCAGTTCGCCTTATGGAACCTGGGCTGCTTCTGGTGAAATTGACATAATGGAAACCGTCAATTTAAAAGCGAAGTTAACCCCGGAATCTTCTGAGTTGGAAGATCGTATATTTGGCACTTTGCACTATGGTCGAGCCTGGCCGGGTAACGAGCATACCGGTGCTGAATACAGTTTACCGGGTGATGCCAATCCAGCCGATGACTACCATGTCTATGCTGTGGAATGGGAAGAAGGTGAAATCCGCTGGTATGTTGACGGTTATCACTATGCAACACAAACTGAAGATGGCTGGTATTCGCAGTATATATTGGATGGCCAGCTTGTCGATGCGCCAGTAGGTGAACCATTTGGTACTGCTTCGCCTTATCACATTATTCTGAATTTTGCCGTCGGTGGCTCCTGGGCCGGAAATGTCAATGAAGGTGGTGTAGATGAATCCGTGTTCCCTCAATCCTATTTAGTTGATTATGTGCGTGTTTACGAATGTAGTGTATCTCCATCCACCGGGGCGGGGTGTGCCACCATTGGAGATAACCCGCAAATCGTGGAAGGTGAAGAGCGTCCTGCACTGGTTTCAACTGACACTGCACCTTCACCTGTAGCAAATGTGTTTATTGATGCCACTGGTTCCTGGCCATTGAAACACAGCTCATTTGGTGAGGGCAGCAGTGTTACTTATGAAATTAAGACAGATCCTGTTGATGCTGAAGGTCACGGTAATGTGGTGGAGTTTTCTTACACCGGCAATCAGACAGTTACTTATTTCCAATCTGAAAATTCGATGAATTTTAGCGCATATGCTGGCGGCACATTGGAGTTTGATCTGTTTGTTGTCAGTGAGCCTGCAGGGACCACTTGGATGATGAAAACAGAAAACCCGAATGAATCCACGGGAGATGTACCATTAAGTTCAAGTACAGAGGGCCTGGCTCCGACGGTTGGCGTATGGCAACACTTCACATTTAACCTTGACGATCTGGTTGAGCGAAATGGCAGCAATATCAGTCTTTCAAGATTACAGACCCCTTTGGTTATTTTCCCCGCCTGGGGAAATCAAAACGGCGCCGTATTCAGAGTGGACAATGTGGTGTTGAAGGAAGCGGGTCAATAATTTAATCGGAACGTTTGTTAAGGGTTTGTGGAATACTTGAAACATAATATCTTTCTTGCATTTCACAAGCCTAGATGCATATATTGAAAACTGATTGGATTCATCGCTGAAAAATAACCAAAAATTTTTACCTATATTATTAAACTTCTTTCCGCCATTTAATGGCAGATTGTTTATCCTGTATTTCCTTAATATTTACCTTTTCTCGCCATCTTTCACCAGGGCTTTCAGTATATGTTGGAAGTTCGCCAGAGTCGGGCTATCATCATGGCCGGTTATTATCTTTCTGAGCTTTTTGGAACGGAGCTTACACTGGATTTTTTGCAAAGCAATTCTTTGAAATCTGCGTCAGACTTCTCCTAACAAGCTTAAGAATTCACGTGAATTATAATATAGAGGGTTGAAACTGTGACTGATTCAAATATTTATCAATCGCCATCAAGTGATCTGGAACAAACATCAGAGCAACAATATGAGTATGCCGGTTTTTGGATTCGTGTGGTGGCTTCCATTATTGACACGCTGATTGTGATGTTTATTACTATTCCACTTTTACTGCTTGTTTACGGTAAAAGTTATTGGATGTCGGAATCCTTTGTAAATGGCCCTGTTGATTTTATTGTGAGTTATGTTTTTCCGGCGGTGGCAGTTATCTTGTTTTGGATCTATAAATCGGCAACGCCTGGTAAAATGATTCTGAATTTGAAAGTCGTTGATGCTAAAGATTTTTCCACTCTGAAGGTGAGCAAAGCGATTATTCGTTACGTGGGTTACTATGTTTCTGTTATTCCACTGATGCTGGGGTTAATTTGGGTGGGTATCGATAAGAAGAAACAAGGCTTTCACGATAAAATGGCCGGGTCTGTTGTGATTAAAACAAAATAAAGACAAGTACTGTAAACATTAAAGCCAGGATCAAGCGACACTGGCTTTAATGGTTGTCAATGCGATGACTTAGTTACAAACCTGGAATTCTACGATTCCATCGCCTGAACCAAAGCGTTGCATGGTGTATTTCTCGATATCAATCAGGAAGCCGTCACCGCCAAGGTTTTGCGTACAGCATCCGCTACAGTCAGAATCAGAACATCCATCATACACCGTACCGGTGATGAAGCGACTTCCCTGACGCAGGTTCAGCTCTTTCAAGCCCAGCCAGTTCCAGTCTTTTAAATGCACCGCGATGATGTTGTGCGACTGTACCCAAGACTCTGGCATTTTGCCATCTACACCATAAAAATACCCGGCCCACGTACAACCGTTGTAGTAAAGACATTCGTCACTGCCGGGATCTGGGTAGGAGGTATAGTGAGTCAAGCGTGCTTTGTACCAAGGTGAACCACAGTCGCCACCGGGGTTGCCGCTTGAACTGCTGGATGAAGAACTTGAGCTGCTAGAGGAACTGCTAGAGCTGCTTGAGGAGCTGCTCGAACCTGTTCCGCCACCGCATTGATTTGCTGATACTGCAGACCAGGCATAGGATTGAGCCCAGCCAACACCGGGTTCATAGGCTCCGCCGAGAGAGCACCAACCAGCAACATCACAGCGATAATATCCTCCTGCGTTACTGATGGTATCGCCATAGGCATACTGACTACCCACTGAGAAGGATGGGCAATTCCCACTGGCACCGCTGGAAGAGCTTGAGCTGCTGGAGGAAGAGCTGGAAGAGCTCGATGAACTGCTAGAAGAGCTACTGGAAGAATTTCCGCTTCCGCCGCAACTGTCCACATATTTCCATTCCTGCCAAGGGCCGGAGTTTGTCGATGGGTTTGCGCCTTGGGTCCACCAGGCGGCGCTGTATACTTTGCCTTCGTGTTGAACTTGTGTTCCACCGGTATACGCATCTGCGTTTTTCCAGCTAGGCAAATTTCCGCAATCCATTGCCGCCAGTGTACTCGTCGCTGAAAGCCCAGCGTATAAGGTTGTTAAGATCAGTGATCGCTTAATCATGTTACACCTGTAATTTGTTGTTTATTGTTGGCTGTAAAAGCAATGATGAAGTCGTGAAACAAAAATGTTGTACAGCCATGTGGGGAAATTGTGGCGCCTCAATAGGGTCATTCTCGGGTTAATGTAAAATGCCGAAGTCCGAAGTAGCGACACGAACACCGGAGCCATAAATGGAAAACTGGCTTATATCGAAACCTATGTTATCTATCGTAATTGTTTCTTCATCGAGCGCTATTTGCAGTTCCTTTTGCTGTTGCCAGTGAATGCTAAAAGTAAAAGGTTGAGCCGGCTGGATCGTAGCTTCAACTTCTTTGCGCCATTGCAACTCTTTATGCTTCCATTTTTCAATGCTGCCGATAAATGGTGTTTTGCTAACGACTTCCATACCGTTTTCATCCGTGGCCCATTTTCTTACCGTAAAGGTCATGCGAATAACGTTATTTTGATCCGGGGAAACCAGTTCAATGCCCGTAGTTGGCATCCATTGACGGTCTGGTCGAATTGCATCAATCATGAGAAGACCGCTAAAGCCGGTATAATCTTCGGTAATGTCAGGGCTGCATTTTTTTATCTGTCTTGCTTCTACATCGAGTACACAATTAGGGATTTCCTGCTTGCTTAGCGTTGTTACGTCTGTTTTCGAATCGCTTGAATTGCTGTGTTGTTCTCCGCAAGAGATCAAGGCACATGCGCACAGCATTAAAGATAAATGGCGATAGATTGTTGTTGTGTATTTCATGAGTGTTTACTGCAATTGCAATTCAAAGAAAGTCGACATGATTCATACACGGAAAAATGTGAAGGCAGCGGCGTTGCAGACGGCTGGAGAAAGCTGTTTACAATGGTTTTCGGATAGATATAACCGAGCTGCCCGCGTGTCGGGAGCTATGTCGGATTTTGATCAGGCGGTAAGCTTAGTGGCTTACTCGTTGTTTTATCGGTAGGGGCAAATTGTTTGTTCAACGTTCATAAACGTCTGAATTTGCTTGTAATGGTGGTGTCAGGAGCGCGAAAAATAGCAATGTATATAATTATCATCAGCTTTTGTGCTGACTGTGGTCAGAATATAACAGTTTCGTTTTTGTGAAATCAATAAGGTTTTGCAACGGGAGTGAATTGGTTCTTGTTTCACCAGTCCAAGTGCTTGTAATCGATATATTCGATGCTGGTTTCTGAGCGATGAGCTAGCTGAAATACGCCCTATCGCCACAGGATCGGAATTGAGCTCGAGTGGCGATGAAGAACGAATATTGCGTTACGTTATAAGGTACTGTCCAGCCATGAGTTTTGCAGGGTATTCTTTTGTTGATAGCGTTGGCTTGCATTTTCAAATCGGGTCAAGGGTAGCTGCAGTTTCCTGGCCGCTTTAATTGCCTTATTTTGCCATTTCAAGGCTTCATCGAAATCAGAATTAGCCGCATAGACCGCTGCTTGAGTTTCATAATAGCTGACTTTGTCTACATACTCTTTTCGCTCAATCTTATTAAAATAGGCTAAAGCCTTTTGGGGTTGACGTAGATCGCGTTCAGCTGCAGTTGCGTAAATCCAGGCTAATAACAACTGCGCATGGCTTAAACCGCTATCAGCGGACAGGCTTATAAGCTCAATCGCTTTGTCTTTGTTTTGTTTGTAGCGTGTCCCGTAGAGATATTCCAGGCCTAAAATCAATTGAGCGTCGGGAACACCATCATTAGCGGACTTTTCCAGCCAGAAATGGCTTTTGAAATTGTCGACATCACATTGGTTTCCATATAACGCATTTTTCCCTAATTCGTATTTCGCCAGGGGATACCCTCTTTGGGCCGATTTGACAAACCAGGGGGTTGGGTTATCCAATTGAAAATCTTTTCCATCATCTGAGCTCATGCCAGAGGTTAGCGAAGAGAGAATGGAAATAGTATAGGCATATAGATAGCTGTCAGCACTACTACCGGCCTCCGCACCGGCCTTATATTTTGCCAAGGTCTTGTTGATGTTTTCCTGTGTTACCTCTGCATCATGCATTTGGAAATTAAAACGAAATCGTCTGCCGTACTCAATAGTAGGGCGTCCATCAAGTTGCGCGGGTATATAAATGCTCTTCTTCAACGCATCAACAGCGGCATCTTTGAAATAATTATTGGATGCAATCAAAACGGTGTGATGTCTTGTCGTACCATCTTCGGCAACCGAAAACTGTAAATCTACAAAGCCGGAGAGCCCCGCTTTGGCGGCTTGTTTTGGATATTTGGGGGTGAATCTGGAAGCGATACGAGCGGGTGTATAGGTTTTGGAAGAAAGCTTGTCTACCGTTGGAACATATTTAGAGACAAATACGTCTTTGCCGTATTTTGGTAAAAGGGTGTCATATACCTTTATGGCTTCGGCATGGTCTTCCTGCGTAAAATGTCTTGCCACTATATCGAGAATTTTATCGTTCTCATGTCCCGAATCCAGAGCCAGCTTTATCCATGCATAGCCGGTGATATTGTCTTTTTCTACATGTTCACCTCTGACATGCATTACACCAATATTGAACATGGCATTTTCGTTACCCAATTCAACCAGTTCCATAAACTGCTGATATGCGGTTTCGAATTCACCTTTCGCATAATTATCGAGCGACTCTTCGATGGTGGCTGCATTGGTCTGCAATATAGAAAGCATTAAAATGACAGAAAGCGCTTTGATTAAATTCATCATTTCCTTCGTTGTATAGTTTTGTTAAATAATTTCGTTGTATGGCTTCGTTAGATAATTTCGTTAGATAGCTTCGTTGTAATGTAAATAAAAAAAATATTCTAAGAAATTAAATGGACTGTGGTATCACGAGGTTTACGTCACCGTTAAGAGCTTGAAACTGTGCGAAGTTAACGCGTTGGTAAGTTTCAAAAACAATCACTTCATCATGTATTTTTACTTCGTGCTGAAAGCCTGAAGATGTTTTCCTGTTAAGCGTTACTCTAAGTGGAATTGATTGATGCCAAGGCAGCTTTGTATCGAAGTAAGCCAGGTTTGTTCGTTGTTTGGATTGCTGGTAGGTGACATAGCTTTCAAAGTTTCCATCACACATTTCGTCTGTAATATCGAGACTAAACATTTTCTTTTTATTCTTTCGAAAATAAAAGTCAACCTTCAATGCAGTGCTTTGATTCGTGGTGGGTGTTTCAAGTTTCAAAACTGATTCAAGCGTAAGGTTTTTATGATTGATTTTAAAGGCATGTACCTGATCAGCAGCCAATGTGACTTGAAGCGGTGTTTGCCCGTCGTACTCTTTACTGAATTGAGTTTTTCCTGCTTGAATGTTGCTTGCTTGAGTTTTAGAAATGAGCAAGGTGAATGGACTTGCTAAGAAAAGCAGTAGAAATATCCTGGCTGTGTAGGAATGTAATTTCATTGTAGTAAAACTCCGTTTTTTAAAACTTCCAGAGGTAAAACACGCGATGTTAACCAGGTTTTACTTGTATTCTTAAGGCAATGAGTATTATGCCTGAATAGTATGATGCTCATCAATATTTCTTGTAATCGGAGGTATGTGCTAAGACATACCTCCGAGAAGCGCGCTGTGACTTTATCTTTTTTATGCAATATTTCCCCTATAGCGGTGTAACGCTGAACCAGTTTAAGTTCCAACCTCCGACAGGGACATATATGCCTAACTGCACAGATCCAGCAGGTAAATTGACCTGATGGGAAATTGTAGTCCAGTTCTGCCATCCACCAGTATTTGGAATGCTGATCGAGCCAAATACCGGGCTGCCACCGGCTTGTTCGATTTGTAGTGTGCCGCCACCACTTAAGCTCGCCACGCGATAAGCGATACGATAGTTTCCACTATAGGGGAGAGTGATGGCTGGAAAAGCCATCCAGTCGCCTGAGTCAATCCAGCCAACGTTGGTGCCACCACCTGTATCCGTGGTACTTTCAACTTGTACTCCGTTCATCGAAGAATAACTTTCTGCCTGGATGGTAATGGGGTTTCCACCTCCACCGCCCGTTGCACGCGTGATTATGGACGAGGCAAGGTCATTAAATCTTTCATTGACGAAACAGTTATCGTTCCCCGTTACGACTATGGAAGACCCCGTAAAGTTATCATGTTGGTACAGCACTGCTTCATATCCCGGTGCTACCTGAATCGAAGATGCATCGTCGTTGACAAATCCTCTGGCCTGAAGCGCGCCGAGATTAAAATTGCCAACACCCAATGAAGAAGACCAGCCGGTGTAGTTGCAATGCTGGAATACTGTGGCGACTGTATTCCCTCCGCTGCTGCTACTGCCACTGCCGCCACCACTTCCGCAGAACGTCACATTGTAACTTGTTCCAGTGGGGCAAGTACGCAAAGCACCGCTGGGTTCATCATAGGCATAAGCGTAGGAATAAGGACAGTAGTTGTGAACATTGTTAAGGTAAGTTCTGGCTTCAGCGGACCAGGAACTTGTATTGCATGTTTCGGGGGTGCCGTAAGCTCCCCGGCAACATAATTGATCGGTATTGTAACGTGTGCAAGGACTCAAGCAGACATCACCGCTGCGTAAACCCGCAGGGCAATTGGTTTTGACTGCCGGATTGCACGTGCTTGGATTAATGCAGCTGGTGTTAGAGGTGGTAACGGTGATGGGGTTATCGATAGCATCGACGTAACTTACATTATACCAGTCAGTCCCATTTGCATTTATTGTGAATTCAAATAAAGAAGTATTAGGAACGCCGGTTGTACCAGCGCATTGCAACCCTGTGCCTCCGCATTGGCCTGTCGTGCATTGTGCCGGGCTGGTGGCAGTGTTGCACCCAGTTCTTCCCCATAGTCTTCCCGAACCAGAAATGTTGAATGACACTGAAGCTCCTGGTGCCATGGACCAGCCTCCGTTCTGATGGAGGTTGGCTGGATAAATACCAGGATAGACGGTGTAACCACAATTATTTCTTAAATTTACAGTGGCTGCATGGGATGACATTGCCACATTCAGGAGAGCGATTAAAAGTAGATACATTAATTTGCTATAACTCGCAACGAAGTTATAGCGAAGCATGTGATAAGTGGGACTGCGAGGAATGTGCTTATACATAAGTGATACCTCTTTGTTTAGTGGAGACTTCAATATTCCTTTTTCTATGGCGTATGATTGACGTTGTTGTGGTTAAACAAAATCTGCTTGCTAAAACACTGGTCATCACAAAATATGAGTGACCTGATGTTTGAAATATTGGTTATCTGAAACTACGCGTTAGAAAAAGCAATGGAGTTGGAGGTTGAATTTTTATTCAAAGTTATTGTGCCGGTTCGGCAATATGCATCACAAAAATCGTGACGAGATAAGCGTATTTTATTTAATGAACGGCGTCGTCCCACAAAACGCATTTAGCAAAGAATCCTGCGCACTTTCAGGTGTGTTTTCCGGCTTAGGAAATAAAGTAAATTATCCAAGAATGTGTAGCTTCCAATATGAATATTAAAAAGGATTGAGGTTAAAGATTAAAGAATACAATATTCGCGTTTATCTCTTCATTGCGTAGATATAAGCGGGCTATTGCTGTGCTTCATATAGAGAATGGTTATTAATAATGTCGTTAAGCCGATATAAAAAGTTATTGAATTTATGCTTGTACTTTAAACGAGTTGGTTTTATAGTGCGCACCCATTAAATACGCGTGAATGCAAATTGCAACAAGCGGTTTAATTTTCAATAAAATGATCCCATGTTTTGTTGAATGACTATTCTTATACATGAATTTTGCATAGAAGAGGAGGCTCAAATGATCATAAAACGTCGTTCATTCAATCAGTTGAGTGCCACTATGCGTATGCCCGCGTTATTCGTTTTTAGCTAAACGAACACTATCGTCTTTCTGCGTAATCCAGCGCACTCAAAATTAAATTTTAACAATCAAACTATTAGCCTTTTCCTGTCCTTCGTCATGCATTCGCAGGCGGACAATGCGCTAGTACTTTGCATTTATATTTTAAGAGTCTGTGTCGAGTGAAAAGCTTAGACACCAGGTTAACTTTTGCCCAAATAAAGAGGTCAATATGAGTTTTTTTCAAAAACCAATAGGCAGTAAATTACAAATACATATGAATTGCAGTGAGCGCAATGTGTTAATTGCTCTCGATATGTCCCTACGGATAGAAGAAGAAATTAAAAATGAAACAAGAACTTGTAAACGAGATAATCGCGTGCTTAGGTGGTGAAAGAACGCTTTTTCATTATTATCAAGATAGATATTGCATTGACTTATTACAGTTTGAAATGCAAAAGCGAGAAATGGGGCGTGCGAAAATATCCCAGCTTAAGCAATTAATACATATTGATTTCACTAAAAAGCCAGGGTTTTCAGAAGTGTTGAAACACTTTGGTGATGGGACCCTGTCACAACAGGATTTCTATTACTTTTTGCCAGAAAATGCCGTGCCTTTCGTATTAACCTTGGATAAATGGGGTGATGGTGATCGCGGTTGGGATCAAACCACACGGAATCAATCGAACCTGGTGTTACAGCTGAATTTCAATCGTCAGCATTTGATGGAGTTTAATCGTTTAATAAAGCCTTCAGATGCCGCCTATGGTCCTTTCGAGTACGATGGCCATCCAATTCGCCACGATGGACTGAAAACCATGTCCTGGGTGCGAATGGATGTGGATTTTGAAAGTGATTGCGTATTGATAGAAGAAATTCAAAACGACTGGATTCGTAAAGCGGAAACTATTCTTGCGATAGTAAGACGTCGTGCAACGGAAAAACTTTCTACCGATCCTGTTCCTGTGCACTATCAGATTAACGGAAGCTATGAAGACCTTGAAAACTACGTGGAAAACACGCTGAAACCCTATAAAAAAATATGGGCGGAAGCCAGTTTAACAGCCGCCATTCAATTTATTCGGAATGAACTAGGTATTCGTCATATTTATTATCATACCTTTGAAACCGGCTGTAAAATAAAGCAAGTGATGGGAAAGCCTCCGCGATCCATTTACACCAAACTGCCTAAACAGTTTGGCTTTTGCGAAACAAACGAAGCGCCTGCGTTTCTGCTTCAGCACAAGTGGACTCGGCGTCGCCTCAAGTCGATCAAAGAGCCAAAATGGTATCGATTACACTGAAACACTGAGGGGCATATTGCTAGAGTTTATCTCGGAAGTGATTGCTCTGAGGTGAGCGTCTGAAGCTTTTTCATGTAAGGCTACATGCCTCAACGGAGATAGTTTCGAAGTCGATTGCTCTCAACCTGTAAGCCTTGCCAATAAAAAGCATGCATGAGTCTAAAATAGGGTCGTGCATGCTTGTTTGTGTTGGTGGCTTTCAATGAAATGAAAACGCTTTTTAGAACGTATATAGGAACGGGGCTATGTTCAGTTTGGCTTTTTCCAACTCTGAGTTTTTCAAAGTGATAATCCGACGGTCGGCTAGATCGGATTCTTCAACGCTGCGGCCATAATATTCATGCCAAACTCTTTGCAACGACCCATCGTTAAATGCCTGTTTAAAGCCGCTATCCAGTCTGGTAAATAACTCTTTATTTTGACTGTTCACATAGGCAAAAAACGGCATCTCGTAATAGAAAGCGATAGAGGTATCCAAAGATATATTGGAATATAGTTTGGCGTATTTCAATTCCGAGGTGATTTCGTTGATTCCCCGGCAAAACAAATCCATTCTTTTGACCGATAGCATTTTATAAAGGTTTTCCGCCTTGTTGCCTGTAACGACCTTTATGCCGTTTTCACGTAGTATATCTGTATCCATCCAAAATTCACCTTGGCCGTGAATGAGCTTTTTTATATCCGTGTCCAAGCTTTTATGCTGTAATTTCGCCAGGCTATCGTTATTAACGTAGCATACCCTGTACCCGAGAACCCCTAAATAAATTGGGAACTGAACGATCGATATTTTTGCGTCCTGTGCAAAACTCTTGCGATACACTGAGACTCGAATGCTGTTGGCGTAGGCATTATCCATGACACTGGCAATACCCCTTGCTTCATTCATTTGTGGCGCTTCCATGAGTTTGAAATCACCGTACTCTTCGCGGGTTTTTTCCAATGCAAGGCGGATTATGGCCATTTCGTAGGCGCGATCGACGCCCCCCAAATACGTGTATTCAGTGAGGCGGGGGTCTGCGGTTGCCAGCCACGGCCATATCATAAACACCAGGCACAGCCTGCAGGGCGTGAGGCAAAATATAAATCGAGTCATCAACTTCAAGGGCTAACCCAGGAATATTGCTTTCTATTTAGTGTAGTTTGAATTTAGCGACGAACAATCCCAAATACGCTCAAGTTGAAAAGTTTGTCGTGGTAATCTCAACTAAACCAAATGAGTTTATTTATTTAAGCGATTCAATCGTTTTTATTGTGTAAGCTAATTTTCCGTGATGTGTGGCGCAAGATGCTTTTTGCGCCAAGGCTCTGGTCTGTTGCAGTTATGCATCAGGCAAGCATTGTGTAAAAAGTACATTCCTGGATTAGGATTAGTTGATAAACTTATGAGTTCACATAGCATTTGACGGAGTTGTTGCTTTGGATGAAATAACGCAATCCATTCGTGAGTTTTCTCTACCAGCGAGAATTTTGGTATTCCTCGGCGTCGCCCTGATAACGCACCTCATCGTGGTTGTGATACGCAGCCTGACTTCCATGATGATCACCAGCCATAAAACCCGCCGTTATCGTAAACTTCGCTCGGTTGGAACGCTTGCCACCAGCACGATCGTATTCACTTTATATTTTCTGGCGACGGGCTTAATTTTGCGTGAATTGGGTGTGTCGTTAACGGCGTATCTCGCGAGTGCCTCGGTGGTAGGGTTGGCCATTGGATTTGGATCTCAAGGCGTGGTGCAGGATGTTGTTTCTAGCCTTACGTTTATATTTTCGGATCTGATTGATGTCGGGGATTTAGTGGAAATCAGTGGCAAAGTAGGGATTGTAAAAGCGATTACCATGCGCTTTGTTGAGTTGGAAGATGCGATGGGGGCGTCAGTGTTTATTCCAAATCGGACCATCTCAAATATTGTTTCTTATCCGCGAGGATATGTGCGATGTATTGTGGATTTGACCTTGCGAGGAGAGGACGAAGTAAAAACTAAAATGCATGAAGTGGCGGATACTTTGATGCACAGTTACCATGAGCAGTTTGCTGGAATTTTGATTCGCGAGCCTTCCAATGAGGGGCGTATTACCTTGCAAACCGGCAAAGAGTTTTTACGATTAAAATTTCGAATCTGGCCAAATAGAGGGGGCCCGATAGAATCGTATTTTCTACAGGAATTAACCGCTGAAATGAAAAAGCTCGACCCGGATTATCAGGCGTGGATGATTAATGTAAGTTACGAAGTGGAGCGGAAGGTGGTGGAAACTAAACAGATGTGGGCATGGCGCACAACATAAAGCGCCCTGAGTGAGCGCTTTATGTACCGAGTAAAGTTGTGTTGAAGTGGGCCTTACGCTAAGTCAAAACGATCGAGATTCATCACTTTATCCCAGACGCGAACAAAGTCTTCAATGAATTGACCTTGGGCATCTGAACTGCCATACACCTCAGCAATAGCACGCAGCTGCGAGTGTGAGCCAAAAATCAGATCTACGCGAGTAGCTGTCCAGCGTGGCTCTCCTGTTTTTCTGTCTTTACCTTCGAAAATTGTTTTGGAGTTAGCCGTGGCTTTCCACTCTGTTCCCATATCCAATAAGTTGATAAAAAAATCATTGGTCAGTGCTTCCGGCTGATTCGTTAACACGCCATGTGAAGATTGGTCTGCATTGGTATTTAGGACTCGCATTCCTCCAAGTAAAACGGTCATCTCAGGAGCGGTAAGGGTGAGCAATTGAGCGCGATCCACCAGCATCACCTCTGGCTTTACAGCGTAGTCGGCTTTCGAATAATTGCGAAAGCCGTCGGCGAAAGGTTCCAAAGCCTCAAACGCATCAATGTCGGTTTGATCTTGGGAGGCGTCCATTCTTCCTGGGGTAAATGGAACCTTAATGGTATGCCCGGCGTTTTTAGCCGCTTGTTCAACCCCCGTGCAGCCGGCTAGTATAATCAAATCTGCCAGTGAGATCTGTTTGCCGTTTGCAGTAAATTCACGCTGTATGTTTTCCAGTGAACTGAGCACTTTTTGCAATACTTGTGGCTGATTAACCGACCAGTCTTTTTGTGGGGCCAGTCTGACTCGTGCTCCATTGGCGCCGCCACGCATATCGGAACCACGGAAGGTGGAGGCGGAAGCCCATGCGGTGGAGACCAGTTGAGATACAGACAAACCTGAATTTAAGATCATGGCTTTGAGCTGCTCTATATCATCCCCATTCACTAGATCGTGGTTGACAGCGGGAATAGGGTCTTGCCAAATGAGTTCTTCAGCAGGCACTTCAGGGCCGAGGTAGCGCGCAATAGGCCCCATATCGCGATGTGTTAATTTATACCAGGCGCGAGCAAAGGCGTCGGCAAATTCTTCTGGTTTTTCAAAAAAACGCCGGGAAATTTTTTCGTAAGCGGGATCAAAACGCAGTGAAAGATCCGTGGTCAGCATGGTAGGTACTTTGCGTTTGGAAGCGTCGTGTGCGTCGGGAATTTCTCCTGCGCCGGCACCGTCTTTAGGTTGCCATTGATGTGCACCAGCTGGACTTTTGGTCAATTCCCATTCGTAAGCAAACAGGTTCTGGAAGAAGTAGTGACTCCACTGCGTGGGAGTTTGGGTCCAGGTTACTTCCAATCCGCTGGTAATAGCATCTCCAGCAATGCCGGTGCCGTGTGTGCTGCGCCAGCCCAAACCTTGTTCCACAATGTCGGAACCTTCCGGGTCGGTGCCAACCAGATCCGCATCGCCAGCACCATGCGTCTTACCAAAGGTGTGCCCGCCTGCGATGAGCGCCACCGTTTCCTCATCATTCATGGCCATGCGTTTAAAAGTTTCGCGAATGTCTTTGGCTGCTGCCAGCGGATCTGGGTTGCCCGCAGGACCTTCCGGGTTGACATAGATTAAGCCCATTTGTACTGCCGCCAGAGGGTTGTCCAGATCTCTTTCACCAGAATAACGTTTATCATCATTGAGCCAGGTGGTTTCGGAGCCCCAGTAAACATCTTGCTCTGGTTCCCATGTATCTTCGCGTCCCCCAGCAAAACCGAAGGTTTTAAACCCCATACTTTCCAAGGCAACATTTCCGGTGAGAATCATCAGATCTGCCCAGGAAATAGCGCGGCCGTATTTTTGTTTTATCGGCCAAAGTAGACGGCGGGCCTTGTCCAAATTCACATTATCTGGCCAGCTGTTTAACGGTGCAAATCGTTGTTGTCCGGCGCCGGCGCCACCGCGGCCGTCACCGATACGATAGGTTCCGGCAGAATGCCATGCCATTCGGATAAATAGCGGACCATAATGACCGAAATCCGCCGGCCACCAATCTTGCGAATCGGTCATTAAGGCTTCCAGGTCTTTTTTCAATGCTGGAAAATCCAGGCTGTTAAACGCTTCGGCATAGTTGAACGAATCCCCCATAGGATTCGATTTAGACGAGTGCTGGTGCAGGATATCCAGTCGAAGCTGTTCCGGCCACCAATCTTTATTGGTTGTACCACTTGCGGACTGATGCATAGGGCATTTACTTTCAGACATAACATTCTCTCCAATTAAAGTGGTTTGAATCATATTGGCGCCAGTCTGTCTAAATCGAGTGGACAATTCACTGGAATACCGTTCTAATTACCTGGGTTTATTACTACAATTGGTAAAATTTACTTTTATTATTAAAAATAAATACCGCTTCTCGCTTAACATTGAATCGCAATAAATGTATACGCCAGAAACACCTGCTTTGGATCAATTAACTTTATAATAGTTTGCAAATGTCGTTGTAGTGAATGCGCCAAAATAAAAAATCAACATGTACGCCATGCATGACTTCAAACATATAAAAACTCATTCTATATAAAGAATGTACACCTAAAACGCATAGAAATTTAATTTAAAATAACAATCTTTTGTATCAGCGAAATTAATAGCGTACAAAAAGGTAATAGAATTTTTAAAAAGGTATTGTTCGTTGATATTTCGAAATGCTAATCAGCATGTGTAAAACGCAAGAAGCAAAACGTAAGGTGTTAGCAAGATTGTAAAAAGCAAGACGCAACATACTAGACACAACAAACTAGATACAACAAGAGCCATCTGAAGTTCTTGAGTTATAACACTGCCACACGTTCCACTTAGCGAAGCACCAAAATCTGTACCGGTAATGTCCTGCTATTAAATGAAAACCTGATTGCCAATAGACTGGTTTGAGAATGATTGAAGCAGGAATTGATTCACGCACTGACTAATGAGGGTCATTATGAAAATTGGTATTTTATCGAGAAGCTCCAAGTTGTATTCCACCAGAAGACTCAAAGAGGCGGCAGAAGAGCGTGGACATGTAACAAAAGTGATCGATGTGTTGCGATGTTATATGAACATTACCTCCAATCGCCCCACGGTGTTTTATAAGCGAGGCGACGAAAAACAGGAGCTCAAATTTGATGCCGTTATCCCACGTATAGGTGCTTCCGTGACGGAGTATGGAACTGCTGTATTGCGTCAGTTTGAAGTGGGAAATGTCTACTCGGTAAATGAATCTATCGCGATAACGCGCTCGCGCGATAAGCTGCGAGCCCATCAATTGCTCGCCCGCAAAGGGGTGGGAATGCCGATAACCGGATACGCCAATCGCGCTGATGCCACAGAAGATTTGATCGAATTTGTAGGTGGAGCACCACTGATTGTGAAGGTGCTTAGTAGTACGCAAGGCAAAGGTGTTCTGCTGGCCGAGACCGATAAAGCAGCCGAAAGTCTCATTAATGCCTTTCGCGATTTGCAAACCGATTTTTTAGTGCAGGAGTTTATTAAAGAAGCAGGAGGAGCCGATATCCGTTGTTTTGTAATCGGCGAAAAAGTGATCGCGGCCATGATGCGCAAAGCCAAAGAAGGAGAGTTTCGCTCTAACCTTCATCGTGGTGGCAGTGCTGTGGTGGTGAAATTAAAACCTGAAGAACGCGCTTTAGCCGTGCGAGCGGCAAAGGTAATGGGGCTGGATATTGCTGGGGTTGATATTATTCGATCCGGGCACGGACCTTTAGTGTTGGAGGTCAATTCTTCTCCTGGTTTAGAAGGGATCGAAATTGCTACGGGTAAGGATATTGCTGGGGCTATCATAGAGTATATTGAAAAGGATTCTGAGAAAGGCCCAAACAAGGCCAAAGGAAAAGGCTAAACGGGTGAAAAAGTGAAAGTTTAAACTACGCAGCCGGGGGAGAATTTCACCGTTCTCCCCACATTCGTAGCAGAAAAATGCAGCAAAAAAGAAAAAGCAGCAAAAGAAAGTCGCAAAAAAGTAATGAAAAGACCTAAATAGAAAAACAAAAATGAAGTAAAAATATGAAATAGAAAGAACAGTAACATCAACAAATCACATCTTAGTTCTAAACACCGTGTTTTTCAGAGGTATGCAAAGCTCTGTATGAAACTGATGCTAGAACTAAACCTTCGCTCTCACAATGACGTCGATGGACGGTGACCAATGGCAGAACAATTTAGCTTGCAAGAATCTCTGACACACACCTATCAAAACTTAATTGAAAAAATAATTGAAATTTCGCCCCAGTTTCTGGGAGCTATCTTTCTCTTGTTCCTGGGCTGGATTGCTGCTCTAGTGCTACGAGCGATGACTAAACGACTGGTGTTGGGGTTTGACTGGCTGTTCCGCCGCATCGCGCGTTCAGATGGGTTTGCCAAAGAAAAAATTAAAAACTCCTACGCAACGATTGCTGGCAATATAGTGTTCTGGATTGTAATGCTGTTTTTCTTCACAGCTGCGGGCAATATGTTGGGCTGGGAAATGTTTTCCGGTTGGATTAATAGCGTGATCAATCATCTTCCCAATTTAATTACCGGTTTATTAATTATACTAGCCGGATTTTTGTTGGGGAATGGTTTAAAAACGGCAACAGCCACCACTGCGAGTACTGCGGGTTTTGAGCAGAGCGAATTAATTGGCAGGATTGTACAAGCGCTTGTGATCGTTACCGCCATTATTCTCGGGACGAACCAGATAGGCATTAACGTTCATCTGCTGAGTAATACTCTCATCATCAGTATTGGTGTATTGCTGTGGGGAGGTGCGTTGGCATTTGGGCTTGGGGCGAAATCATTAATTGCTAATATTATCGGTTCACAAACAGCGCGAAAGCACTGTCGCATAGGTGAAACCCTAACGATAGGTGAGATCTCAGGTGTTGTGGTGGAAGTTACCCAAACGTCGATTATCCTCGATAGTGAGAAAGGACGTATTGTAATTCCAGGTAAAGAGTTCCAAAGCAGCATCATCAGTCTATCCACATCGTATGAAGACACCAATAGCTAAAGCGGAGCGATTTTATGCCGAGTAATAACATCAGCCTCGCACTCGCGTTTTTGGAAACTCAGCCAGAAGAGGCGGCAAGTGTTCTGGAAATGCATGATATGAATGAGGTCGCTGAGTTTTTTACGGATGTTCCATTCACATATGCGGGGCCAGTGCTGGAAAAAATGCTGCCTCGTTATGCGGCTAAACTATGTTATCGACTATCGCCAGCGACCAGTGCGGCATTTTTATCGCAGATGAAAATCAGTCTGGCCACCTCTATTCTGCGGCATGCCAAAGCAGATATTCGGAAAAGTATATTCGATCAATTACCGGAAAAGACGACTGTCGCGTGTAAATTATTGCTGACATACGCAGAAGATATGGTGGGTGCCTGGATGGAAACACAGATCGTCCTGTTGCCGGTAGATCTGACTGTAGGTGAAGCGAAACAACGCTTGCTTGAGGAGGCACTGGATAACATTATTGACACACTCTATGTTGTGGACCGTGAAAAAAATTACCTTGGGAACATTAGTGCTTATCAATTGCTTATGGCGAAAGCCGACACGTCGGTCAGCTCCCTGATGTGCGAAGTGTCTCCCGCTTTGCATGGACGTTCGTCATTGCTATCCGTTAAAAAGCACGAAGGGTGGGATGGGTCAGATGCTTTGCCGGTGTTTGATCGCAATAACCATCTGATCGGTACTCTGCGTCATCTGGATTTACGTAAAGGGTTAAATCAGTTGTCGAAAACCATACGTAGCAAACACAGTAGTGGTGCTATATCTGAAATTGGGAATGCGTATGGCAAAAGCCTCTTGGCCTTGTTAAATAGCGCAAGTGAAATTGCGCATACAAAAAAAGTGCGAGGAAGATAAGCCATGGCATCGGTAAGTTTGCAGCATGATAATCCACTTTACACTCTGAATTTTACTTTCCTGCTAAACAACCCTGTTCGAGCTGCGCGAAAGATAGAATCCATGCACACACACGATGCTGCCGAAATTATGGCGGATCAGCCTACACATGTATTATTACCGGTGTTATCAAACATTGCGCCTGGTGTTGTCGACAGTATTTTGCTGGCGTTGCCAGAGCAAAAAGCATGTGAAGTTATGGCCGCGATGGATGCTGGTCCCTGTGCTGCGCTGTTGAGTCGTTTGGAGGCTGAGGATCGCACCAGGTTTTTGCAAATGCTGGATAGCGCCATCGCCAAAGAGCTTGAAGAATTATTGGCTTACCCGGAAGATACTGCGGGTAAGGTCATGAGTACGCGGATCACGGCATTTAATGAAAATATTAATGTGGGGGATGCCATTGCGCAAATCAAAAACCTGAATATTGAAGCATTGCATCATTTGTTCCTATTGGATGATGCGATGCGTCTGCACGCACAGGTTGATATTCAGCGTTTGGTGCTGGCAGACCACGATCAAAAACTTTCTACTCTGGCCCGACCTATTCAGGCGTACGTTACGGTGTTGGAGCCGAAAGATGAAGTGGTCGAGAAGCTTAAAAATCTTCATCTGGACATTATCCCAGTTATTGATGGCAGCGATCATTTACTCGGTGTTATCCACGCGAAAAACCTTATTGATACTATTCAGGAAAATATTGCCGCTGATATGCAGACCATGGTGGGTGCGAGTAAGGATGAACGCGCGTTGTCCAGCAGCTGGTTCGCGGTAAAGAAACGACAGCCGTGGTTACAAATTAATTTAATTACAGCTTTTCTAGCGGCTGCTGTGGTTGGTATGTTTGAAGCGACTATTGCAAAGTACACAGCGCTTGCGATTTTGTTGCCAATTGCCGCTGGACAATCTGGTAACACAGGTGCGCAAGCGTTGGCTGTTACCATGCGTGGGCTGACGTTACGGGAAATTACCGTTCGGCATTGGTTGCAAGTGTTGATGAAGGAAGCCGGCGCCGGTGTGATCAATGGAATCGCGATTGCGATTACTTGTGGGGTGGGGGTCTATGTTTGGAGTCAAAGCGTTGGGCTGGCATTAATTATTGCGCTGGCCATGGTCTCATCCATGACGATTGCTGCAGTGTCTGGTGCATTGGTTCCAATTATCTTAAAGCGGCTTGGTCAAGACCCGGCGTTATCTTCTTCCATTATTCTAACAACAGTTACCGATATTGCTGGGTTTATGTCGTTCCTCGGGATTGCTACAGCATTATCCTTTATGTTGACGGCAAGTTAAATTCAAGGCGTAATATAGCCGCTCCCTCAGCTTTTGAACTGCGTTCATTCGGAGCGCAGGCTTCACTAGGTACAGATCGAATTAAAGCAGCACGAATACCGAATGCTGTAATAAAATAAAACGCTATTGCTCACAGCTCCCGAGGTTTTTATGACGTATTGTTTGGGTATTAAACTTAATCAGCACATGATTCTGATGTCAGATTCGAGAACCAGTGCGGGGGTCGACAATATCAGCACATACAGCAAAATGTGGCGTTACGGCGTTCCCGGAGACAGGCAAATGGTGTTGTGCAGTGCCGGAAACCTTGCGACGACGCAGGCTGTAATTACCGCCATCGAAAAAGATATTCGCGAAGCCGCGCCTGTTAACATGCTGACGGTTAAAAATATGCCGGATGCATGCAAGTACATTGGCAACATCAGTGTCGAATGTCAAAAATTAAACACCGGTGGCGGGCCTGTGTTTGAAACTACGTTTATACTGGCTGGCGAAATTGTTGGGAGCCCGGCAGGCTTATACATGATTTATTCCCAAGGGAATTTTATCGCCAGCTCCAGCCAGGTTCCGTTTTTGCAAATCGGTGAAACTAAATATGGAAAGCCGATCCTGGATCGGGTTATCCAAGAAAAAACGCCACTGGATCGCGCAGTTCTAGCGGCGTTGGTTTCAATGGATGCCACCATCAAAAGTAATTTAACCGTCGGACCACCAATAGAACTATATGTTTTGGATATTGCTTCGTTACAGGAAGGACGCTATGTGGCTTTTGATTCAGATGACGAATATATGCAGAAACTGCGAAAGTCTTGGAACATTCTGATGGAGCAAGCTATTGATAAGCTGGAGCCCTTGCACTGGAATTAAATTATTCGGCGGCTTGAAAATGGACGCAGACTTTGGCGCCGCCCAGTGCCTCAGAATCTGAAATGCGGATACTTGCCCGGTGCCAGTCCGAAATTCGCAGCGCAATCGCCAGCCCCATGCCATGACTGCTTTTGATTTTCCCTGATGATGAGAGCTCTTTGGGTTCTTTAGAGGTTTTTTGCTGTGTGCCTCGCCAGAATGGTTTCAGAACATTTTCACGTTCTGCTGGCGCGATACCTGGTCCATCATCTTCCACACAAAGCACAACTTCTCCCTGTTGCAAACTCAAATTCAGTAGCACATGCTGGTGGCCATAGTGAATAGCATTGACGATGAGGTTATTGATTAACATGCTGAGGTAGCGCCGGTCGGCGACAATGTGAATGTTATCGTCATTCACAGAAAGCTTCGGTTGAGTTTGTGGTGCCAGTTGAAAAGCGTCTAATAAGTTCTGGCAAAAAGTATTCAGCTGAATTTTTTCAAGATTTAAGTTTAATCGGCTTTCATCCAATCGGGCATACTGTAACAAAGTATCAATAAGCGTTTCCATTTCTTCGAGATCAGCGTTGATACGTTGCGCGTAGCGTTCTTTTTGTTGTTCATTTTGTGTTTCGCTGAGCGCTTCCAAGCCAAAGCGCAGTCGGGCCAAGGGTGTTTTTAAATCGTGAGAAACGGCACGGCTTAATAATTTGTTATCTGCGATAAGTGATTGAATATGATCCGCCATATGATTGAATTCTTGTTCAATGTCGGCGATGTAGGAGAACCCTTTGATGGCTACCCGCGCGGATAAATCTCCTTTGCCAAACCGTGAAGAGGCTTCTCTTAGGCGGCCAAGCTCCTTGAGCAGAGGCCATATCCATAATAAGATGATTATGATTACACCCACATAAAAACTGATGGTGAGAATTAATTCGAGTTTGCTGGCTTGAGATGGGTGATGGGGGAGTGCAATTGCCAGAACGTTCCCTTCTGGCGGTAAGTAATAGTACAGTGCGAGTTCATTGCTGGACTCCAAAACCAGTGCTTTCCCGGAGTGAAAATCTTTGTGTAGCTCCTGTGGAATTGGGAAGTTATCTTTGTCGATAATGTAAAGATAGTAATCACTGGATTGGTTCCAGTGCGCTATAAAGTGTTCTTGATCCGGCGCATTTATCAGTACTTTAACAATTTGCTTTCCCAGTACGCCATATTGCGCTTGAAGCTGATCGCTACTGTTTGGTTGAGAGTAAAGATAAATTTTATTTAGTAACCAGCCCAGAGAAATGGTGGAAACAACAATAACTGTGATCAACGAGAGACTCAGTCGACGCATTACGTCCACACATCCTCAACAAATAAATAGCCTTTGCCGCGAATGGTTTTGATTCTTCGTGGGTTGTTGGGGTCATCATTCAGTTTTTTGCGGATACGGGATATGCGGATGTCGATGGAGCGGTCGAAGCCATCGTACTGAATGCCACGCAATTTATTGACCAGTTCTGTTCGGCTAATCACTTCCCCCGCTTGTGAGGCCAGCAACCATAAAACATCAAACTCATTTGAGCTTAAGGGGACCATGTCGTTTTTAAAGCTCGCTGATTTGGATTTGTCATCCAGCGTGAGGTCCCCGAATGTCAGCTGGGTAGTCAGCTGGTTTTTGTCGTCATTGCGACGTAACAGCGCGTGGATGCGAGCCAGTAAAATACGTGGCCGCACGGGCTTGTTGATGTAGTCGTCGGCTCCCAGTTCAAGCCCCAACACCTCATCGGTTTCTTCGCTGCAGGCTGTCATCATCAAAATCGGGCTGGGGTAAAACTCTCGTACCTCCCGGCATACATCGAACCCGTTTTTCTCCGGAAGCATGATGTCCAGCAGAACAAGATCGGGCTGGTCGACTTTAATCAGTTCTACTGCGCTGTCACCCCGGTTCGCAACACTGACTTCAAAGCCATGGCTGATCAGGTAGTCCGAAATCCATTCGGAGAGGGAAACATCATCCTCAACAACAAGTATGTGTTCTTTTTGCATATTTAAAAAAGTCTCCACCCTGTTGATACTTTTTTACTGTTTTTATAAACCCAGGCGACATTCACCGTTGCTTCCCCCAGTATCGCGCGACTTGATTTGCGCTGTAGCTGGTACGTGATTTCTGTATTGGATTCAAATTCGTGTTTGAACTGCGTCAGTGATTGGCCCAGCCAGCAGTGAATTGGTGTGTCGCTGCCTTTTTCAAACAGGCAAATTTCTTCTTCCTGACTCTGGGGGGACCAGGAAAAAGTTAATTTCTGATAGCAAATCTGCCCCTGTCTCAGGGCAATACAGCGATCTGGTTTTACTTGGAAATTGACTGCGGAATCACTGTCGGCGACCACGGGGACAGCCACCAGGGCCAATATCTGGAGCAATATACCCAGTAGCAGTATGCGTTTGTCCATAAAGCATCGATGCATGAGACTAGTTCCAAAAAACGCGGCTGACTGAAACACCAAGGTAAGAGCGATCTTTATCGTCTACAAAGGTGCTGGGTTTTATTTCATCTGGTGTTTCTTCCCAGCCCGCAATGCCGCGAAAAACCCATTTTTCATTGATTGGTCGAGTTACACCAAAAACGGCACTGTATGACAGGCTGGCTTCGGGGTAAAACGGCGGGTTTTGTGGTGTCGATTGGCTTTGTTTTACGCCAAACCAGTATTGATTGGTCTCCTTGGATGTATAAATAGCACTGAGAATGGCATGTACGCTCCAGTTTCGGTATTGCCAGGCGCGGCCTAACCGTAAGGTGCTAATTACGCCATTGTCATCCAGTACATCGGTTACGAGGCGGTACTGTACAACATAGTCGTGAATGTAGCGGGTGACGCGTACACCGGTGCCAGTATGGAAAGTATTGCGATGATAGAGTTCTTTATTGCGCTGCTCTTCTTCATTTGCAGCTCGCGGTTCATCTTTAAAGTCAAAATCATAGGAACCGCTGAGGCTGCCAGCCAGTAAATCGACAGACCAGTTTTCATTCTGCCAAAAGTTATAGCCCAGATTGACGCCATCTTGCGTAGCAAAAACGGCTTCCGCGAAAAAGCCACTCTTGCGATATACAAAACTTGCATCCAGGTCGATGACGGTATCTTCCATCTCGGACTTTGCCTTTAAATGGAAGGGGTTGTTCATATACCCGGTTAAAAGGCCAAGCTCCAGAAAGCCACCATCCTGATTGCTTCGATTGCCATTTTTTACATCTGTTGCAATATCCTCCGCGGTGCAGTGCACGGAGTGGATAGCAATGGCGGATACAAACAGGCAAATTGCCGATAAATTTTTATACATCGTGATGATTATACAGTTTATTCCCTTGAGTATTGTAGGGTTTGGTGGATGTATCCTTCTGTAACAGAATGTTGTCCGACGTGCTAATTGGAAGGGGCTATTTAGTGAGCTATTTGGCGGGCTAAATGACCGGCTACCAAAGCAAATAAATAAACGGCGAAGATGGGGATTAGAAACAGGAGGGAGAAAAAAGGGTGAGAACAAAGGCTGCTAAAGGGTGAGCCCCTGTAAAAATAGCGTCGCTGGCGTGTGTACCCTAGGGAAACAAACCGTTACAGCAAACCGGGGAACAATCCGCGATAGTACAAAACCATAAAACAGCGCATAACTAAACAATATCGCCAAACCCTAAAACGATGAAACGGATCTCGACAATCAACAGGTGTCTTTGCGTCGAAAGCCAGCCTTTATTGGCAGAGCCGTACACTCGTTATTTTTAATGAAATAAATATATGCAATTGGCCAGCACAAAATCCCCGTGGCAGGCTCGTGTGTCATGGTGGAGCTGCAAAATGGAAAACAGGATATGAAGAAAAACTGGATTTACTCCTTAATAATCTTGCTAAGTGGTCTGGCGCAGACTGTTCAAGGCGATGAAAACAGCGTGCCGAATTCCGACCTGGAGGAAACTTTGGTACTGGGTAACCGGCAGGCTGATTACTCCATCATCACTGAGGATGCAGAAAAACTGGTGGAAACCGCGGGGGCGTTGGGTGATCCACTGGGGGCCGTCTTTGCGTTACCTGGCGTGGTCTATTCCTCATCACAAGAACCTGCCGTTCGCGGTTCCAGCCCAAATGATAATATTTTTGTGGTTGATTTCCTGCCCGCCAGCTATATCTTTCACGCTTTCGGAGTTTCCGTATTCAGTGAGTTTATTCTGCAGGATTTTCAAATGTATTCTGCGGGATTTGGCCCGGAATACAGCAATGCGACGGGAGCCGTTTTTGATGTGCGTTTGCGCGATCCCAAAAACCAACGGCTGACGACCACGTTGGATCTGTCAATGCTGCGGTCAGGCGTATTCATCGAAACGGGAGTGACAGAAAATTCTGCCATGTATTTATCCGCGCGTCGCAGTATGCTGGACGTTTTTATCGATGGTGACGATATTTCCGATGATGGTGTGGAGTTTCAGGATGTGCCCAGTGATTCCGACTACCAGTTTAAATATCGTTGGGACATCAGTGCGCAACAAAGTCTTACGCTTTCAGCCAACGGCGCTGCTGATAACGCAGAAGCCGAGTTGACTGACGAAGCCGATTTTATTCAAAGTAATCCTGATTTTACTGGTGAAGCCCATTTTGAAGATTCTTACTCCGGTTATGCGCTTGTGTGGGATTTTGTATCGGATAATGATATGCAACTCAAAGCAGGAGTGAATCAATTAATTGATGAGGCCGATTTTTATTGGGGAGATGATTACAGTCAGAAATATCGTGAGACGGAAACCAGCGCAAAATTCCTGGCCGCAAAACCTTTGGGGCAGTATTTTTCTGTGCGAGCAGGTGGGGAATATTCAGAAGTCGATGTCGAATACTATTTAAACCTGGTTTTATTTGTGTGTACCGAGTTTGACCCAGATTGTGATTTAACTCGTACCGAAAGAATCATCGAAGAGAATGCATTTGTCTATAGTAAAGATTCTGTGTATCTGGATTTTTCCTGGTATCCCAGTGACAACGTGCAATTTGATTTGGGTGTTCAGCAACAACATAACGACTATACCGATGAAACGTTTACCAATCCGCGTTTTGCTGCGACCTGGAGGGTGACTTCAGCAACCTCGCTGAATGCCAAGGTCGGGCGTTATAATCAGTTGCCGGAGTTGGAGTATATTTTACCCGAGACGGGTAACCCCGCATTAAAATCTCAAACGGCAGAACATTTTACGTTGGGTGTGTCTCACGAGTTGCACGACGGCTGGAGTTTTAACCTCGAAGCCTATTATAAAACCCTTGAGGATTTACCTCGATCACTCTCTGCGGACGACCCCAACGGCGAGTTGCGTTATGTCAACGAGACTGAAGGTCGTGCGCAAGGCATTGATCTGATGATCAATAAAAATCGCACCGGTAAATGGTGGGGGTGGTTTGCTTTGAGCATGAGTAAAAGCGAACGTACGAATCTTGCTACCGATGTTACACAGGAATATTTTCTCGATACGCCACTGGTGGCCAACTGGGTAGTGAATTATCAGTGGACACCTAGATTCAATATGGGGTGGCGCTGGTCAATTCGCAGTGGTCAGGCATACACACCCATTATCGGTGTGCAACAAAACCCCTGGTTTGAAGACAGTGTGTTGCCGGTCTATGGAGAGCCGTATTCTGATCGTTTGCCGATTTACAATCGTTTGGATATCCGTTTTGAATGGGATATCGTGACATTTGGCAAAGATTCTAAAATCATCCTCGATATTATCAATGCGCTGAATTATGACAATGTGGAAGATCGCAGTTTGGATTACGACAAGGTAGACTCGGTGGATGATGAAGTGCGCACTGTGGATACACAGGATATTGGTTTGGTTCCCGCTTTGACTTACCGCGTGACTTTTTAATATTAAACGTCGAACTAAGGCTAAACGAACAAAGCTTAAATGAACTAAGCCTAAATGAACCAGGCCTAAACGAAGCACGCTTAAACACGCGTTGATTGGTCGTCTTCAATTCAGGATAAAACAAGAGCACCAACGGTGGTGCTCTTGCGTAAACTAATTAATTGGCATTGACGGTTTTAAAGCGTGTCCAATCTCCGGTTTTACTGTTGGGTACGGCTCGTATTTGAACGCCACTGTCGAATCCGTTTGCATCGTCATCTGACAGTGGTGTTACCTGAAGGTAGTAACCAAAATACTTGTTTTGCAAATGGAAATATCCATCGCCAGTATCAATACGTCTCCAACGAGTCCAGTCTCCCTGGAAACTGCGATCGACGAGTCGCACTGCAAGGGTATCGCTATCTGCTGCTGCAGAAGGTTGCCCTTGAGTGCTATCTGCTTGATCTGTACATTGCAACCAGTTGCCAAAAGCGACGTTTTCAATTCGGAAATAATCAGGATCGCCGGCGATGGGCACTAATCGCCAACGGGTTTTATTGCCGGTAAATGTTGTAGCAACCGCTTGAGCATTCATTGCTGTTGTGTCGCTGCTGTCCTGAATGTCTGTGCCCTGTAACCATTTACTGTGCGCTTTGTTTTCAAGGCGCACTTTTGGGTGGCCGGGGTCGCGCCACTCGAGACCGTTGGCCTCTCGCATTAGCCTGAACAGTTGATCGGGGCGAACTACGCGATAATCACCGTTTAGCGTATTTGCAACGTTTTTAAATGTGCTTGGCGTGACGCCTTGCCAGGGTTGCGCCTGAATAATAACGAAACGCGGCGCATTGCCGCCCCAACCATTGGCTGCGCGATTGATATGATCAATCATGGCTTGTCGGTTGGTACAGTAATTACAGGAGAGAGCCATCGCCGGCATGCCATTGTGAATTGTTAAGCCCGCACCGGTATTTTGTCCGGTTAACCCCAAGGTCATGGGGGCAAAACGTGCGAATGCATTACCTGTTGCCTGATTAATTCCACCTGTGATGGTGTTCCAGATGGTCACAACATCTAGACCTGTTTGGCGATTATACTCCTGCGTTTTCTCCACAAATTTGTTGCGGGCTACAGCATCCGGCCACTGATTGGGGTAGGTGTATCCGTAGCCGGAGGGACCGGCAATTAGATTGTCATTGGGCGTTGCGCTGTTGTAATAAAAATTTAAAGCGCCTGGCATGACGTCTGCCATGGCGGGAGATACTGTCCACCCAATCGGAACGCTACCCCGGTCCGGGTTATTCCAGAGCTTGCGCATCAGGTGTTCAACGTATTGCAGGTTGTCACCATCGCTTAAGACAAAGGCCACATAGATTTTCTTTTCCAGCGCAGGTTTGGCCGGTTTTGTTGGAATATTGATATTACGTGAAAGTCCGCTATGAAAAGTCAGGTTCGTCGACCAGTCACTGGCAATGGTCGGAATGTTAAATTGAGAAGCCCGGCTTACGCCTTGTTCTTCACTTGGCCACCAGCCCAGAAAATTCGCACCGGGTGACATGCGTTGTAAAAACTGATTTAACAGTTCACTTTCTTCTGCAACAGCGGGGTTTAACCAAATAGTGGCCGCTTCGATAGCGACCGCATATTCGCGCACAGCTGCGCGATGGACATTGGGGTTTATACCGACTACGACACGATGTGTCAGATTTGGCCAATAGTCATTTAACATACTTTGGTAGACCTGAATTTTATTGCTGTATCGTCCGCGTAGATCTTCTACAACAGGGAGGTTGTACGGGGCCGCAGTTAGTCTTGATATTAAATGCGGAGCTGCGATAAGTGCACGGCGACTGCCCGCCAATGTCGTTGCCAGGTTTATGGTATCTGGTACGGCTGGATCGTAGACGATGATACCGTTGAGTTCCGATCGATATTTACTGACCAAGGTCCAGGGGTCCGTCACTTCGTTGTAACCAAATCCAAGAGAGTTCAACCACGTGTAACGGCCTTCCGCAAATGCATCCCCTTCATAGGAAAACAAGCGTGGTTGATTCACGTTGATCAGACCTTTGAGTGATGAAAACAAATAGGTCTCTGTGGTTGCAGGTCCCTGCGCAACTTCCACCCAATCTACTTTGATATAAGCGCGGCCGTGCCAAAAAACCCTTAGCTCTACGCTTTGGCTGCCTCTGGCCAATTGGAAGGGAAGGTTAAACGTGAGGTATTCTCCTGCAACGGAAAAGTCATGTCGGTTAATCACCTTGCTCGCGACTATTGCGCCGTTGCTCGCGTTTCTTACATCCAGCGTGACTTGTGCGTCATTGGCCGCAGAGTTGTTGTCGATTTTGATACGAAAACGCGCGGTGTTTCCGCCCGCTGGAATATTCTGATTGTAAGGCCCATAGATCATGTATTGGTTGGCGGCATCAATACCGGTTTGGCATAGCCAGCCATCACCGTCTTCACGTCCGGTGCCGTGGGCAAGTTGAGATTCTGCTTGCCAACGCTGGGATTTACCATGCAGTAAAAATAAATCCTGGGTGGTAGCCGGGGTTGGGAACGAGGGGAGAACCTGGTGTTGAGGCCAGGATATTGCGCCGTGGCAGGCCCCTGAAAAGAGGGCGAGCAAGGCAAGCGCAGCTGGAAAGCGCCGGAGTGTCTTGAGCAAGGTTTTCATCTGGTTAGACTCGGTTGTTGTTGTCGTTGTGGATTTGAATAGCGGTACAACTGGCTGTAATACCGCTCGAATCTTAAGATGAAAACGTTTTCCTGGATGTTAATAGTGTTCCAGTTTTTGGCTTTGTCATGATAATCCGTTAAAAAATAACATTCGCTATTCGCTTTTTTGTGCTACCCATGCGTTGATAAAAAATGCCTGAAAGAAACGTGTAGGGTTGATAAAACCAGCACGATTTAGCATGGTCTCAATATCCTGGGCAGCGCTAATGGCGACATGTTTGTTCCAAAGCGAGGTAGAATTGATCGCATCCTCGTGTTTTAGCCCGCTGAACTTTTGCATGTCGATCCAGTATTTCATCAGGTTCTCCTGTTGATGTTTCTGTTCCGGCATTACCAGATCACAGTTGATTAACAGCCCATTACCACGAAGACGCTGTAATATACTGGTGAAAAATAATTGGCGTTGCTCTTGCTCCATATAAAACTGTGAAACTAAAAAAGATGTAGCCGCGTCAAATGGTACTTGCTCCGGCAGACTTTCGACATAGCCTTTGTGAAAGTGAACTCGCTGTAAAACGCCAAGGGCTTCAGCTTTTTCTTGACACACATCTAGCATAGCCTCTGAGGTATCCAAAGCTGTAAATTGCCAGTGTGGAAATTTTTCTGCCAGGTAAAATAATTCTCGCCCAGTCCCGCAACCGACACACAAAATTCGCGCTTCTTGCGGCAGTGATTGAAAGATGATTTCACTTTGCAAATACAGACACTGATTGATCGCACCGAGTTTTTCCCAGCGCTTGTCATATATTTTTGCGTGATCTTTTCCAAAAAATGTTTCAGCGTTATCACTTTTTTTCTCATCGTCACGATTCATTTTATTCCTCAAGTACGTAGCGTTTTTTCATGTAACAAATATAGTTACAATAAAGCTTACAGTAAGGGGTGATTATACGCAACAACAAATGTTACAAGATGCCAGGCCGTTGAGCGCGGACCTTATGCACGGCCCGGCAACTATTGACGCTTTTGCTAGATTTTGGTGCGTGCTATACCCGCGATGGCCGAGTGTTTTGCGCAAGATAAATGTGAATTTCGCCTCCCGTAAAATATCAACCAGTACTCAATTTCTTATAACGGCTTATGTAAAGGGGCGGGTTATCTTGTTAAACAAGGGAATATACTTTACAAAAGTCGAAGGTAAGCGTTTTACCTCTTTTCCTGCATGGCTCCTTATGCATGCTCACAACAACAAAAACCCCAGTCCCCATAAACCTTTACTGAGGTCACTAACTAATGATAATTGCGCGAGAAAGAAAATTAATAAGTACGGCATTGATCCTGTTGGGCATGTCACTCTTTACGGCTGTTGCCCATGCCGAATGGCGTTTAGTCTGGAGTGATGAATTCCGAACTTTTGATGAACGTAACTGGAAACACCAGACCGGTGATGGTTGCCAGTTTAATATTTGTGGATGGGGCAATGCCGAGTTGCAGCTGTATCGCCCGAAGAACACGCAAATTGTGAAAGCAGATGGCGCTAACGGCAAAGCGTTAAAAATAAACCTGACTCGCGAAGGCGGCCAGATTTATTCCAGCCGCCTTGTTTCACAGGGCAAACGCACATTTAAATACGGCAGAATAGAGGCGCGTATCAAGCGTGACTATGGCCCTGGTATTTGGCCCGCATTCTGGATGTTGGGTACTAATGGCGGCACGTGGCCGGCTATTGGTGAGATCGATATTATGGAGCAACGCAACAGTGAAAACCAAAACCATGGGACTATTCACTGGCAGGGAGCTGATGGTAATTATGCTAGTTACGGCGGCCATATCGGTGTTGATGGGCGCGGATGGCATGTTTATCGCCTCGATTGGACTCGCGATTATTTACGCTGGTTTGTTGATGGACAAAAATTTCATGAAGTGTATATCGGTGGAAATGCCGGTGGCACTAATGAATTTAATGACTGGCCGTTTTATATGTTGATTAATCTTGCCGCTGGAAGTGCCGGTAGTGGCTTTACGGCTGGGCAATCTGCACAAAACACCGCATTGCCAAAAGATATGCACGTCGATTGGATTCGTGTTTGGCAGCAGGAAGGTAATGTAAATCATAAATGCAATGGATGTGCTGAAGACCCCTTGCGCCGCTGGGAAGCGACTAACGTGGCCGGTGCCTTTATTCGCCACCAAGACAGTCGAGTGAAAATAGGAAAAAATGTTAACCCTTTGAAGGATTCCCGGTGGCAGATGGTGAGAGGTTTAACTGGAGAGGGGGTATCTTTTCAATCTGAAAACTTTCCTGGTCAATATCTGAGACATCGCGATGGTAAAGTATTTATTGATGTTGATGATGGCTCTGATCTTTACGCAAAAGACGCAACATTTTTCCGCCGCGCAGGCCTGAATGGGAAGGGAACATCATTTGAATCCTACAATTTCCGCGGTTCTTATTTACGTCATCGCGATGGAAAGCTCTTCCTGAATTCACATGATGGAACAAACCTGTTTAAAAACGATGCCTCATTTTACGCACGTTGATCCAGTGTTGCGTTAGGCTTTGATAGCTTGGCAATTGCGTTTTCATCCAACGAAAACGCAATTGCCGTATTGATGCTAGAGCGCGAAGACATAGCGTGCTTACACGATTTTACTTTACTTAGCCTACCGTTTCTCGTCAGTACATTCGACCGGCGTATCCCGATTTTCAATACTCAAGCTGTGAATAGTCAATGTGAACTTTCCCTCTGAGAGCAAAGTCATTCGTTTTAACTGATTCTGCACAGTGCCTTCTGCTTTAAAGCAGGAAAGGGGAATATGGTAGTTCTGCCATTCCGACGTGGTGGCTTGCCGGAATTCTTGCAAGGGATAGCTCAGACCACAGTCATCGCCGCACTGGATGTCGAAGCGAATATCACCTTCTGGCTTCTTGTCTACCCGAGCTTCAATATTTAATACAGCATGGTCAATTGTGGTGGGAACAATTTCGAACGCATCAAAATACATGCGTCCGGGTTGTTGCCAATTAACTTGTATAGAATCTCCTTGGCGATTTTTATCGACCAGACGAACACTCAGTGATTTATCATCGCTTTCGCTTAAGTAGCCTATTACCTCGTGAGCTTTTTCTTCGTTTGTCGCGATGTAGAGCAACCAGGGTAAATAGGTCTGTCCATCGTTATATGCATAATCACTTTGCTTTAACCGCTGTGAAACTTCATCAATATTCTCGTCAAGCAGAGGTAGAGACGCTGCTGATTGATAGTTTAGTCCGTAACCATAAGCAAACAGCGGATCGTACGGTTGTGTATCGTGATTTAGTTGAAATTGCGTGGTAGTTTTCGGCCAGGAAAACGAAAGCTTACCGTGAAAGTCATATTGAATCTGACCGTGCTTATCTCGCAGTAATACATCGGCAATTCCACTGGCTTCTGTGCCCGGAAGCCAGGCTGCAACAAATGCGTGAGATAAATTTAAATAGGGATTTACCCACAGTGGTCGCCCGGAAATAAACAGTGATACCACTGGAATATTACTGTGTTTTAACTGTTGTAACAGCTTCAGGTTCTTATCGCTTCGGTCATCGTAAATTAAGGTATTTCTATCTCCGACAAATTCGGCATACGGGTCTTCGCCATAAACCATGACGGCAACATCCGGCGCAAGGTCTGAATTGAAATTCCCTTTTTCCGCCAGAATTAACTGGCCTCCTGCCGCTTCTACTTGTTTTTTTAGTGCGGAGTAAACAGAATCTCCGTTGGGAAAATCGGCATTCTTGTTACCTGTTCCCTGCCAGCTTAATGTCCAGCCACCACATTGCTTCCCGATGTTATTCGCTCCATCGCCCAGTAAGAGAATTTTTTTCCGTGGATCGATTGGTAATGTTTGATCATCATTTTTTAGAAGTACGAGTGATTCACGTACGGCTTGTCGTGCCAGTAAACGATGTTCTTCCTGTCCAAGCAGCTGTTGCTTGCCAGCGAATTTCCGTTGGGATGGTTTAGGTTTGACATCGCCGCTTTCGGAAATTAATCCATAGCGTGCTTTCACTCGTAAAATACGTGTGACCGCGTCATCAATACGGCTCATAGGAATCTGTCCGTTTTGAACTTGGTCGATAGTGTTGGCGATAAACGCTTTCCAGTCTTGAGGTACCATCATGACATCTACGCCAGCGTTAATTGCAGTAGCACAGGCTTTAAGATGACATCCTTCGACCTGTTCGTGTGCATTCCAATCGCTCACCACGATCCCATCAAACCCTATTTTTTCTTTTAGAACTTCCGTTAGCAGGCCCTTATGCCCGTGCAGCTTTTTACCTTGCCAGCTGTTAAATCCGGCCATAATAGATTGAGTTCCTGCGGCCAGTGCTTTTTGAAAGCCGACAGAGTGAATATCTCTGAGCTCCTGTTCTGAGCTAATATTATTGCCCTGATCTTTGCCTAGATGAGTGCCACCGTCACCGAGATAGACTTTTGCTGTAGCAATAACTCGGCTCTCATCCATGAAAGTCGTCTCGCCGTAGACTCCCTGATATCCCTCAATGATGGGCCCCGCAAATTGTCGAACAATCTCGGGTGTTTCCCCAAAACCTTCGTAGCTGCGTCCCCAGCGATCATCGCGAACGACCGCTAAAGCTGGTGCGTAGTTCCAGTCCATTCCTGTTGCGCTGACTTCTATCGCGGTCACCTGTGCAATGCGTTTAACCAGCTCCGTGTTTCGTGTTGCGCCCAAGCCGATGTTGTGTGGGAAGATGGTTGTACCATAACTGTTGTTATTTCCATGCACAGCATCTATTCCCCAGATAATGGGGATAGCTACGTTGCCATCGCTAGAGTCGGTTGAGGCTTCATAGTATTGATCTGCCAAATGTACCCAGTCTTTGGCCTGGGCATGCTTGTTGTTTTCCGGAAAAGAGCCGCCACCACTTAATACCGAACCGATATGATATGTTTTGACGTCTTCCGGGGTAAGGTGATTAATTTCCGCTTGGATCATCTGCCCAACTTTTTCTTCCAGACTCATCTGGCTTACCAGGCCGGCAATATACTGTTCAAGTGCGGGTTCCCGCTTCACCTGGCTTTGAATTGCGGGCCAGTTTTCAGGGTTTACATCTGGTGTAAGCGAAAGACTTGCCTTATTTGCAGGATGGCATCCAGCGATGCTCAAAAGAGAAAAAAGGAATAATGTTTGAGTTTTCATGTTCGAATTGACTATACGCGTTTGTTTATTGATTATTGTTGAGTACTACCTGTCCGATGTATCTCAATGTATATGTAAAATTCGAAGAGTGCCAGTTTTTAGGTGTGGGTTCTGAAAATGCAGTTATTCCAGAGGCCGGTTTTCCAAACAATCTATTTGGCCAGTCTTGTCCTCATACTGAAGAATGCGTGTAAATCCGTGCAATACATTTTTAACTGTAGGACAGGTCATTGTCTGGTTGGGAACATCCGCAGAACTAGGGTTTTGTTCCCTGGCAGAATGTTGGGTGAATTGTTTCTCCAGACATTTTTCCAGTTGATTGTCTAAGAGGTAAAATCGTCTTTCGGTTATTACATCTTTGGTTTGACTTTCACCATTTTTGGTCCCGTCGAAACTCCAGGATTTTTGCTCTTTGAAAACAAAAAATGGTGAATTGTTGCGAAGGAAATATTGCTCTTTTCCTGAATGATGACTGTATTCATTAAATGTATGCTTAATGATTTTTGTTGCATCGTTAAGTTTATAGTAAGTCATGTTTCCGCTTCTTTCCCCATTACAGGAATATGAAACTGAGGAGATGGAATATTGTTGGTGTTGCTGTAAATCCATCAGGTGGGCATATTCTTTTTTAATATCCGCTATTGATTCGATATGCGCTACACTTTCGGGTTTTTGCGTTGGCAAGGGGGCCTTTGTTTTGTCCTGAGTTTTTTCTGATGGCGTGTGATGTGATGTTTCTTCTTCTGCTGGCCGCTGTTCGTCACAGGCAGTAGTTACTAGCAGTACAGTCATAAGCGCGAAAATTTTCTTGAAGTGGTGTGCTGTGCATTCTATGAAGACTCTTCTTTTTAAATCGTGCATTGTGACCCCAGTCGTAATTTGCAGTTGCATAAAATGTAAAGGTTTTGACAGCAATCATCGTGTTTTGATCAATCCTGATTGAGCGGACGACACAGTGAGCCTTTAGAAATTTCGTGAAGCTGTTTCGGGTGTAAGGTAGGTGAATATTCGCGACGGGACAACGTAGCCGATTAGAAAAGCAGCCTAATAAAAATGAAGCGTATAAAATGAAGCGTATAAAAAGTGCAGCACATAAAAAGTGCAGTATATAAAGCGTGCGGAAATAAAATGCTCAGAAAATAAAAAGCGGCAGCACATAATATGTAGCGAGGAAGAATTAACGCGTCCATGGCAATGTGATTAACGCTTAGCGATTAAAATGAACGTTTGAAAACCTGCCCCTGAATTGACAGCCATGGACATACATCTGGCTTTTTCGCGACATTTGACTCCATTCAAAACACCTCAATATATTTTGCCGGTTTTTTTTGAAACTTGTGTGTGGCTCCACGTTTTTTGCTTTTAACTTCTCTCTGCTGTATTCGAGTCGATGAATTTGAGAGTGCGTTCATATAGTGCATGCGGTTATTAACGGTACTCTTTTGCTCTGAATCGGTCATGGGCTGTTAGCCGTGTGTCTGATTCGCGGGAGACTGCACATGTTGAGGCTGTCCCTGTTCCACAAAATAGCGAAAGAAAATTACTAACGACCCCATCACAGATAATAAAAGAGGAATCCCCATGAATACACCCGCTCGGAAAGCGCTGGCTGGTATTTTAATGAGCCTGCCTATTTGCGCCTTCGCACAACCCAATGAATCCGAGGTAAATGCCAAGTATTTAAATTCAGTTAAGTCCGCCATTTATCAACCAGACAATACTGCCATGACGTATTCTGTTATGGGTGATCACGCCATTATTATGGGTGATATTGCCGTTGGTAAAGAGCGAAAAGTTGCGGTTGAAGGTATTCCCAATCTTATTGTTAAAAAATATGAAGATATTCACAGCGGCGAAACAGACGGCTTTACCGCAAAGTCTTCCTGGAGTGGTAACACCACGTGGCCCAACAGTACCGTTCCTTATGTGATATCTGCAGCTTCGCAAGGTGATACTGCGGCAATCCTGGCGGGTATGAATTTGATTTCTTCACGCACTGCAGTGAAATTTGTGCCACGTACAAACCAGGCTGACTATATTGAAGTAATTAAAGGAAGTGGTTGTTGGTCTTATGTGGGCCGCAATGGTGGGCGTCAGGAACTGTCGATCGGTAACGGCTGTGCATACGCCGGTATTGTAGCGCATGAATTTACACATGCTCTGGGCATGTGGCATGAGCAGTCGCGAGCGGATCGTGACAACTATGTCCGCATCAACTACGCAAATATTTCTTCTGGCCGTGAACATAATTTTGATAAACACGGTGCGGTAACAACCAGCTTGGGCGGTTACGATCATCGTTCAATCATGCATTATGGCTGGAAAGCCTTCAGCAGTAATGGGCTGCCAACAATTGAATCTTTAAACCCCGCTATTCCCAGCAGCCAGCTTGGTCAACGTAATAACCTTACTGATCTAGATGCCGCTGCTCTGGCAAAAGTATATGGTGGTAACTCAGGCGGCAGCGGTGATATAACCTTGTATCAACACTGTAATTACACGGGTTACTCTTCTTCCATTGGAGAAGGCTCATTTACATTGTCGCAGCTGATGGCTCGTGGATTGCAAAATGATGATCTTTCATCTTTACGCGTTCCTGCCGGCTATGAAGTGGATTTGTATCAACACGATAACTTCCAGGGCAGTAAAATCACTATCACGGGTGACGACAGCTGTTTAGTCGACAATGGTTTCAATGACGATATCAGTTCTGTTGTGGTTCGCAAAATCACCGTAGCTACGGCATACCAGCACTGTGATTACAATGGTTATGCAGTTCCATTAAAAGTGGGTAATTACACTTTGTCTCAATTACAGCAAATGGGCATTTCAAATGATGATGTTTCTTCGCTTGCTGTGAAAGGCGGTTATAAAGTCACCATGTATCAGCACGATAATTTCACTGGTAGTTCTGTTGCTGTTACCGGTAACAGCAATTGTTTGGTGAATCAGGGCTTTAATGATGCGATGAGCTCTGTGCGTATCACGAAAAACTAAACTGTAAAAAGAAGAGGGGCAGGTTTGCTGATTTAACGCTAGTCAGCATACGCAGGTTCTGCCCCTTCTTTCCCGAAGCCTATACTCAAATCCTTTCTGTTTTTTCCATCAAATATAGAGTTGTTACACCTGGCAGGTACGTTTAGCAGGCGATTCTTTGTGGGCCCTGTTGATGATTGCCCTGTTTACCTATAGTACTCAAATAACCCTGTTGCAGTTGCTCGGCTGCTTCTCGGTATGAATTCAGTAATGCCCCCACTTCTTGCGTATCGTAAGCACTGTTTTCCGCCAGCATACGTTCGTACCGTTTGATTTTTTCGCCTACTGCGTTAACTGCCAACATAAGTGTTAAATTGTCTAGATTTACCACAGGATTCACCGTTCGTTAAAAGTGGGACAGAAGATTGGAAGAGGGGTGAATTATGCTATTCACTTAACCCTTCCTCTATACAAGTCACAAATTTTAGAAAAATGTTCCCATTTATTTACAGGGTTTTTTAAAACTGTGGAACTTCCGTGTGAAACACTCGGGCTATTGCATGTTCTTCCACCAACGATCACCCTTGTGAGGCGACTCAAGATTTAGCCTCTCTCCCATTTGGGGGGTGCTTAAGTCTATGTTGTCATCATTGGCCAAACGCAAAATCTGGTCGAAAGGATCGTGCCAGCTATGCATGGAAAGGTCGAAAGTCCCGTTATGAATGGGAAGTAACCATTTGCCCTGCAAATCCTTGTGAGCTTGTAAGCTCTGTTCGGGCAGCATGTGAACATATGGCCAGGCTTCATTGTATGCGCCTGTTTCCATAAGCGTGAGGTCGAAAGGACCAAAGCGTTGCCCGATTTCCTTAAAACCGTCGAAATATCCGGTATCACCGCTGAAGAAAAGACGTTTGTCGCCATCAATAATGACCCAGGAGCTCCACAACGTTTTGTTACTGTCAAATAAGCCGCGCCCAGAAAAATGTTGCGCAGGGGTGGAGATAAATTCAATACCATCCACGCTTGTGCCTTGCCACCAGTCAAATTGTTGCACTTTTTTCGGGTCAATGCCCCATTCAATCAGGGTGTCACCAACGCCCAGAGGGGTGAAAAAATGCTTAACCTTGGGCGCTAATGCTCGGACAGATGCGTAATCAAGATGATCGTAGTGGTTGTGGGACAGAATGACCGCGTTAATTTCTGGCAAGTCCTCAAGTGCTATCGGAGGTGCGTGAAAGCGTTTTGGGCCAAACCAGCTAAAGGGAGATGCGCGTTCAGCGAACACCGGGTCTGTAATATAAAATTGCCCCTGCAGTTTCAGTAAAATCGTAGAGTGGCCCAGACGAAATAAGCTGCGATTCGGTGCATCCAATAACTGTTGCCGTGTAAGGGACAGCACGGGCACTTGATCTTTAGGTACCGTACCTTTGGGCTTGTTAAACATGAAATCCCAAAATATAGCGACAGTTTTTCCAAAGCCGGTTCTGGGGCGAGCTTTGGCGTTGTTAAATGTTTCGTCGGAAAACTGCGGCGAGTCCGCATAATCGCGAATTTCTCGTTGGTTTGAACACCAGGTGCATGTCATAACAATGGCTCCAATAAAAAAGGCGAGACCTATACGTCGTTTTTGAGAGGTGAAATTCAAAGTCGCTCCTGATCGCCTGGGGATAAAAAGTCAGTTAAATGGGTGATTTTCAATAGGTCTAAAGGTACACTACACGGTGTAGTTTATACAAGTAAAAGTAAACTAGTTAGTGTAATAATTTAAAAGAGAAGCCCAGTTATGTCGGAAATTTCAGCTAATGAGCCTGAAAAAACTCAAAAAGTAAGTGATCTTAAACGTGCAGCCATTCTGGACGCGGCCATTACAGAATTCAGTGAGCAGGGGTTTGAAGCGACCAGTATGGATAAAATAGCCGCAATCGCTGAAGTGTCTAAACGAACCGTATATAACCATTTTCCCAGCAAAGAAGTATTGTTTACGGAAATTTTAGGTAAGTTGTGGGAGAAAAGCGCAGCGCAACTGGAACTTGAATATAAGCCGGGCCGGCCGATTCGCGCGCAACTAGAAGAATTATTATGGCTGAAAATGGAGACTCTCTCTAACCCGACTTTTATTAAACTTGCACGGGTAGTGATGGCTGAGATGATTCACTCCCCCGAGCGCGCCAGTGACATGGTAAATCGTTTGGGCAAGCGAGAAGAGGGGATTACCCTCTGGATTCGCGCCGCTAATGCGGATAAGCGGCTCATGGTGGACGATGTGCCATTTGCCTCTCAGCAATTACAATCACTGATTAAAAGTTTTGCCTTCTGGCCTCAAGTAACATTAAATCAGTCGGCGTTGCCTGAAGCAGAACAGGAAAAAGTAATTCAGTCCGCTCTGGATATGTTTTTAAGCGCCTATGCCATCGTGGAGTGAGCACGGTGGCCTGTTTGTTTCTGGTGTCTGTTTCGGAGCCTCTCAAAATAAGTGCTTTCACGCGCTAAGAGGCTTTTAAGTTTTCAATTGCATATTTTTTATTTATACAGTTTTTTCGTTTACACGGTTTCTCATTTTCACGGCTTTTCATTTATACAGTGTGGCCCGCTTTAAGGAAAATTTTCAGGAAAAGGTTTTTCTTCAACTTTAATTAACCGATACGCTTTCACCTCCTCAAGTTCATCTATTCATTGGTCTGCCTTTCTCAAACTGCCGTTTAAAACGTAGTTTCAATTTTTAGCAAAATGATGGCGAACAGTGTCGCATGTCATCACGATGAAAATAATGAAGGATTTAGGTGAAAAAACATGGTCTGCTTTTCATTTTGTCTTCATGTAAATCCAGTAAATATTTTTACTCAACAAAATAAAACAAAAACTATTTGAGGTTAACGGTAGCGCGTCTCGTTTATAAGTTGGATTTCAGGTGTTATCAAACTCTCTCTTCCAATACCGCTTTGTCAGAGAAAATAACGTTTCGTGCCAAAGCGCGCAAAAAATGAGATTACTAATATGACAAATACAAAAGCCTCAATTTTACTTTCCCTGCTTTATTTTTTTCTCTCTGTGCATACTAATGCAAGTGTTGATGTTGAAACAGAAATGTTAAAAGAAGGCGAAATATACCGCGCCTATTTCCCCAGTGAAAAAATAGCGGTAGGTGCAGCTATTTCTTTTCATGCTAATCTACTGGAAGCCCGCTATGACGAAGGTTTTCTAGTGATGCAATTAACGGATGACGACAAAACTAAACTGACGGAACATGGGTTTAAGTTTGATGAAGCGCTTGCATGGAAAGCACAGTATCTTCAACGATACGGAGAAATGCAAAATATTCTCTCGTTACGTGAGCAGCAAGCCAGTAGCGATGGGCTTGCATTTTTTGAAACTGAGAATTTACCGGACGATTTTTCAACCTTAGGTATTCCCGGATATCAATGTTACGAAACGCTGGAAGAGACTTTTGCTGCGGCGCAAGGATTTACAAACTCCTACCCCAATTTAGCAGAATGGATTGATGTTGGTGATTCATGGCAAAAAACCGCTGGGTTAGGTGGCCATGATATGAATGTTTTAATACTCACCAATAAAAATACCTCAGGTGAAAAACCAATTCTTTTTATTAATAGTGCAATACATGCTCGTGAATACACGACAGCACCGCTCACTTTGGCATTCGCCGAACATCTTTTACAAGGCTATGGTACGGATGCGGATGCAACCTGGATTTTGGATCACCACGAAGTACATATGATGTTGCATACTAATCCCGACGGGAGGAAGCGTGCGGAAGCGGGCAGTCTGTGGCGAAAAAACACCAATCAAAATTATTGTGGGCCAAACAGCAGCAGTCGAGGTGCAGATTTAAATCGTAACTTTACTTTTGACTGGAATGTAGCCAATGGTTCAAGCGGGAATGAATGTGCCGAAACTTATCGCGGCCCAACTGCAGGTTCTGAACCAGAAACGCAAGCGGTAGAAGCTTATGTTCGCAGTATCTATGCTGACCGCCGTGGTCCAGGTAAGAATGATGCTGCGCCTTTGGACACCAGTGGAATTCACTTGGATATTCATAGCTACAGTGAACTGGTGTTATGGCCTTGGGGTGATACGAGCCGTCCTGCACCTAATGCGACTGAATTGCAAACACTGGGAAGAAAGTTTGCCTGGTTTAACGGTTATTACCCAGAGCAATCGGTCGGGCTTTATCCTACCGATGGTACATCCGATGGCGTGAGTTATGGTGAGCTTGGTGTAGCAGCTTACACTTTTGAATTGGGGACAAGCTTTTTTCAAAGTTGTTCTGCTTATGAAAACACAGTTAAGCCGGATAATTTACCAGCATTAATTTACGCAGCTAAAGTGGTTAGAACTCCATATATCACGCCAGCAGGCCCAGATGTGTATCAATTGGCTTTATCGACAGATGTTGTTATTCCTGGCGAATCGGTCACCTTAACTGCTACCGCGACAGATACCCGTTTCAGTAGTCGCAACGGCAATGAGCAGACGCAAAACATTGGCGCGGCGGAGTTTTATATCGATCTGGCGCCGTGGGAAGCTGGTGCGCAAGCGATTGCTATTGGTGCTGCCGACGGCGCTTTCAATGCAAAAACTGAATCGTTGAGTGTTGACATTACGGCAACAGGTTTGAGTGAAGGCAAGCATATTCTCTATGTTCGTGCACGTGATGCTGCGAATAATTGGGGGCCAATCAGCGCGATCTTCTTAACGGTGAGTGGCGATGTGATCCCTACACCAACGCCTACTGTAACACCGCCGCCGACCGAAGATTATTGCGATGCATCGGGTGTTGATGCGAGCTATGAGTGGATAAGCAGCGTGGATGTTGGGGAATTCAGTCACAGCTCAGGTAGTAGTGGTTACAGTGATTTCACTTCGCAGGAAATACCTTTACTTGTGGGTAATACAGCCGTGGCATTAACTCCCGCATTTCGCTCCAGTACCTATCGTGAAAGCTGGAAAATCTGGATAGATCTGAATCAGGATGGGGATTTCTCCGATAGTGGTGAAGAGGTTTTCAGTTCAAATGGATTGTCCAGCTCTGTGGTTTCCGGAGAGTTAACGGTTCCAGCTTCCGCATTGGAGGGGGCGACCCGTATGCGAGTTATCATGCGTTACAACACCGCACCTGCGGCTTGTGGGAATTTTAATTATGGTGAAGTTGAAGATTACACGGTCATCATCGGTGGCGATGGGGGTGGAGGTGGCGATGCTCCATCTGAGTTTAGCAATGAACAATCTCAGGCTATTCCAGATCAGTCGACGATTACCAGCGTCATAGCAGTACCGCAAAATGCAGCCAAAGGGGAAAGTATCACCGTTTCCGTTGATGTTACACACACCTACCATGGTGATTTGCGTATGACACTGATGAAAGATGGCAATATATTTACGGTGAAGCAAAGTGGTAATGATAATACCAGTGGATCACGAACTTATTCCTTGGATATTAACACCTCCGATGTAGATAGCCTCATTGGTGAATGGCAATTAACTATTGCTGATGTATATTCGCGGGATACTGGCACATTGGATATGTGGAAGTTAGTGATCAATTAAAGCTGCTATGCAGAGAGAGTTCTGCGTACATGGATACCTGAATAATTGGGTATCCATGTAGTTCGAAGAGATGTTGCTGGAGTGCATGTTGAGTGGAAAGTAGCTACGTTTACATTAAGGTGTTTACATTAAGGCGTATACATTAAGGTGTGAATCAGGCCAAACAAGACTCCAGATCTAACATCACTCCAGGCCAACCGCAAAGCAATTTTTAAATAAAGCTGAACCAAGAATAGACCTGTTGTCACTCCCTCTTTTTACCGCAAAAAACTAAGCACCTGAACGTTGGTCAATTCTTTTACGAAACGCTTCCGCACTTTCTTTTCGTTCTGAATACCGGTCTACCAGATAATCACTGCGATCTCGAACCAGTAAAGTAAATTTAACCAATTCTTCCATGACATCAACGATGCGATCATAGTAAGACGAGGGTTTCATCCTGTCGTTATCGTCGAATTCCTGCCAGGCTTTTGCAACTGAAGATTGATTTGGAATGGTCAGCATACGCATCCAGCGTCCAAGGATTCGCATTTGATTGACCGCATTAAATGATTGTGAGCCGCCACAAACCTGCATAACGGCCAGCGTTTTGCCTTGCGTAGGGCGTACTGCCTGGACCGCGAGCGGTATCCAATCTATCTGCGTTTTCATGATGCCCGTCATTGCACCGTGTCGCTCCGGACTACACCACACCATGCCTTCACTCCATTGTGCGAGTTCACGTAATTCCTGAACTTTGGGGTGTTGTTCATCACTATCGTCGGGTAGAGGTAGACCAGAGGGATTAAATGTACGTGTCTCTGCGCCAAAATATTGCAGGACTCTGGCGGCCTCCTCTATCGCCAGCCGGCTGAATGATCTTTTTCGCAATGAACCATACAAGAGGAGTATACGTGGTTTGTGCTCGGCAAGTTCAGTCGGGAAAAGAGCGGCTTGATTGATGGGGTGAATCGCTTCTTTATCCAGGTTGGGCATATCTTCTGTCGACATGAAAAAATCTCCAGTTTGCAATATTCATGTGTTTTGTGTCAGTTGGCTGCTATCAAATATTCTACGATCACGACGTCCAGCCATTGGTCATTTAGTTTTCCGTGTCGTTGGTAAACGCCGACTTCGCGAAAGCCTGATTTTTTACATAGAGCCCGGCTCGCGGAATTAAACGTAAAAATTCGAGATATAAGCTTATGCTTGCCACTTTGCTCTGCTGATCTAATCAGAGCCTTAAGTAGTTTCGTCCCGATGCCAAGCCCCTGATATTGTTGATCCAGATAAATTGAAAACTCAGCAATACCGGCATAGCAATCCCGTGCTCGGTATTCAAAAAGTCTGGCAAAACCGACGCATTTACCTTCATGTTCAGCTACAAGTATCGGGAATTGCACACTTGCGTCCAGCCAGCCTTGGATTTCTTTTTCCTCTCGTAAACGCGTTTCAAATGTCCCGAGTCCAGATTTAATACCTGCGTTATAAATGTGTGTAATGTCGACAATGTCCTGAATATGAGCTGCGCGAATCATCTGAGTAACGGCCGTGAAAGGTAGAGTTAAAAAAGCATGGTGATGCTGGTAACAACATAATAACGGAAGAGGTATTAATGGTGTGTGCCGGGTCTTATTTCAATATAAATAAATGGTCGTGGCCCTTTGTATTTATGAATATCTATGACGCTTGGCAAATATTGCTTTAGTTGGCCTAGAGGCAAAAGTTTGCATGCCAAAGCCCGTAATTTAAACCTCTAAGCGTACCGGCATAAACGAAAGCCCCGCCGGCGCTGCTAAAAATAACTGTAACCTAACGGCGTTTTATCGTTGTAACACGGATTCTACCGCGGGAACAATATTCTCAATAATCTTACTGCCGTTTGGGCTTTCTACCATGGCAACTAAAATGTAATTTCGCCATTCATTTCCCCACACCATAACGGAGTCTGAGTGAGAGTTTTTCCAGGTTCCTGATTTGCGAAATACCTGCGCCTGTGGCGCGAGTTTGTCCAGCTGAGAAACAAACTTATGGTGTAGTTTGGGGTCAGCCAGGTCGGCCAGCATCTGCCCTGAACGTTCGATGGACACCAGCTTGCCTTGCGCTAGCATGTAATAAAATCGACAGGTTTGGGTAACCGTTGCACCATGGGAAATGTTGTGTAAGGGGTCGCCGAGTCGGGAACCGGTTTTTGCGTAGCGCTTCCCTACCCAAAGACCGCCGCCGCGTTCTTCATTATAAAGTCCGTAACGCGGATCGGTTAATACTTCTTGAATTTTCGGAAGACCAACGGCGTCGATCACGCGAGTGGCTGCGTCGTTACTGGAAACGCGAATCATATCGCTTAAATCCTGATGAATGGATTCGGTTTCTTCCAGGCTGCCATCTTCAAAAGCCGCGTAAGCCGTAAGTAATATGGCAATCTTGGGCATGCTGGCAGCATACATCATGATATTTCCATTGACTCTGGCAAACTTTGGTTGCTTGCCACTCATATCCACCACGCCAACCGCAAGGCGCTTTTTCGCAATCAGTTGTCGCCATTGAGGGTTGCTGTTAAGTTTTTTCTCCAGGTCGGCCTGTAATTCCAAGTCGACCATATTGTAAAGCGGCTTCCAGTTTGTGTTGTTAGGCACAAAGGCCTCACCATTTTGCCATGCAGTTGCATGCGCGCAAGCTAATAGAAGAGCCAGTGAAAACAGGGTTTTTACATTGCAATACATAATGATTATGCCTACAAAGAGGGTTGTGGTTCTGTTGGTGCTTGTTTTTCCTTGGCGTGGCTCCAGCGTTTGTATTCTCGAGTGAGGTACAAGGCAAGAAGTACCCAGACAAAGGAAAGAACTAAATTAATGATTAAAAAGGTGTTCAGTGAAAAGCTCCAGTAACGCGTTCCCAAAAGAACTGTTAGAGCGGCCAGGCCATCTCCCATGCGAACAAAGAGGGTATCGACAGTGGCTTTGGCCTGATACATCATTTCTTTCGTCGTCGGCAGCCAGATCATATGGCGGGCGGTATTGTTAATGGAGTAATTGCTGGAGTTCTCCGCAATTTTCATCATCTTAATGATGCCCAGTACCGGCGCAATGGCCATGGTTAAATAGGTGGCCAGAGAAATAATCGGGGTTGTAATAATCAGCAAACTGAAACCGCCAAATTGAATCAGGCGGGACACAATAAATGCCTGCAGTATCAAACCAATTAAGTTAATCCAGAAATAGAGGCTGCTGTAGAACGCTGTCGTCGCTTCTTTTAGCGCTTGACGGTAAGCGTCTGTACCGGCTTCTTCGGGAAGTGTGGTTTCGAACGCTTGCTGTACGAGTCCAAACAATATGTTGTCTCCGCTGGCAACAACCCAATTGAACAGCATAATTGTCACGGCCGTGATTGTCAGGTACTGGTGTTTGAATATAAGACGCAGAGCTCCTTCACCATTGGGTGCCGCGGCTTCGTTCCAGCGTGCGACCGTGAGGTCTGAAGGGTGTCCACGAGTGCCGCGTTTATCTGTCCAGTTAGCCAGCGCTATGGCTAAACCCAGAGGGATAAGACTCACTAAAATTAAATCAAATGCACTTATCCAGGAGAATTTCATCAAGTATTCTCCCAGCCAGGAACCAACCATGGCTCCTGATGAAGCGCCTACCGCAATCAGAGGGAATAAACGTTTTCCGCGCTCTTCACCATAAATGTCAGCGGCAAAAGACCAGAATTGCGCGATAAGCGTGACGGAAAACACCCCAACAAAAATATAAAACATAACGCCGGCGAAAGGGATTTGTTCCACCAGTAAACCTGGCTGGCAAAGCCAGAAAATCAGCAGGCAAACTGCAGATACGGCACCCGTACCGGTGATGAGTTTGCGACGGCTGACGTGTGCACTGACGAAGGAGTACAGCGGTAAAATTGCCAGTAGCAAAAAGCTTTGTCCAAAAGCGGAATAGGCTTTTACTTCCAGTTTGCTCAAGTTGGAAATAACGGAAACGGATAGCCAGCCTTCACGTACAGGTTTAATAAAGTAATAGGCGACTAGAATTAAAAAAATGTTGGTCAGTAACAGCAGGCTGGTGGGCCCTTCACGGGCATGTACTTTGGCGAAAATATTAAGAATCTTCTCCAACAGGGAATGAGGGTGTGTTTGATCCGAAACAGAACTGCTGGAACTTGATGGCTGCGACATTGAAAATTAATTACCAGGGCTTGGTGTAAGAGAATAGAAACTATCACTATGAACGAATTATGCTGAGCGTCAAGTGTTTGCTGCAGTGTATTTGTTACAAATTTTTTTAACCACTTTTTGAAGCGTTTTCTGCTAGGTTCACACGGTGACTTGAACTATCATGCAGCTTAAAAAAACACTGTACTGATAAATTTACACTGTCCGATTGATGGCTTGCAACGTGATTATAGATTATGTCATTTAATTCCTTTTTGTCTTTAGAGTTCAAATTAAACCTTCTGAGGCGTGCGGGCCTTTGTCTATTGCTGTCTCTGACGCAGGCGTATGCCAATCCGTTAAAGTCTCCCGATGCACAAACCATCGCGAAAGCACAGGCGCTCGTCGCGCGGATGAAGGCGAGCGATAGAGGTCCCTATAAACATCTTCGCTGGCATTGTATGGATGGCACCACTCATCCGCCAAAATCTTATGCGTGTCGCGATCATGGAGGTGGCCATCAATATGCTGCCTACAGCGACGAACGGGCACAGTTGGCGCAACTGGGCTGGTCAGTTGGAACAATATTTACAGCACTATCGTTTGAAGAGTTCTGGGATGCCGGTCGGCGTCATCAACGTATGCGAGAGTTGGCGTTAGAACAGTATCTGGTAGATATTGATGATGGCTGGGTGTTACGCAAGGCGCGTAATTATCGGGGGCGAGTACAGATAGAAGATGAAGAAAACTATGGTCGAGAATTGTTGTTGCAAGCCCTGCAAAATCCTCTTTGGGTCAGTGAAAACTTTCTTCTGGTTTATGAATTAATCCGAGTGGTGCCACACGGCAGTGGTAACGATATTTCTCGCAATGTTCGTCGTTCTGCTCAGGAAATTGCCGAGTTGGACAATAGTTTCGAACCGCTTCGTGTGGAAATTCACACAACGCCTTCCAGTAGAACCATTCAGCGGGTAGAGGGGTGGCTTAAAAAAAGTAAGGCGCGTAGCGGTACACCGGAAGACATTCTGCAGCGTGCCGAATTGCTGCTACAGAATATGCAGTTCTTATATGGCAGTGAAGGTCGGGTACAGCGCCTGGAAGAGTTGCGAAAAACTCTGGCCAGGCATCAGGTGTATCAGCCCTTGTCCACCTTGATGAAGAATGAAATGGATGAGCCGGAGCGAGTACGTTTGAACCGGCTTTCGATGTTACTGTATAAAATGCGTAAACTCATTCAAGGGAATATTACGCCGTCACAGCGGTTAACTTTGCTGGATGGTGCGCACGACCTGGAAACGGAAATTCGACTGCTGGCATTGTCGCTGTTGCAAAACGCATCAATGACCCGTGGTCAGTGGTTGAAGACAGCTGAGGTTCTGGCTTATGCATCTTACGGTGTGGGGTTGTTGTCTGAAGGTGAGTTGGCCGTAATACATCAAGCGGTACTCAGTGTTGATGATGCAGAAAAAATTTCAACGCAGCAATACAATGAAGTCACGCGCACACTGAATCTGATTGGGAACTGGACCATTGGTACCGTACGCTATCACTTTGCTGAACCTTTGGTTCGTTACACCGCACTGGATGGGCGTGCAGCCAGCTTTGTCGACGATATTCTAAGAGGGTCGGTCGTGCTGCAGTTGGCCGAAGTCGCTAAGCGGTTAGGATACGATGCACAGCAGTCCGCTGGTTTACAAAAGGTGATGTTTGATCAGCCAAGTCCGGCGTTGATGGCGTTAAACCCTGGCATTGCTCAAGGAAAACTGAAGATTTTAAGTGATAAGGAGCTGGAAGATACCAGCCATTTGCAACGTGATGATATTGTTGTGTTACCGCAAACAGTGTCGGAGTTGGCGCCAGTGGCGGGGGTGCTGACAATGGGAGAAGGAAATGTTTTGTCTCATGTGCAAATGCTTGCACGCAACTTTGGAATTCCCAATGTCACCATCACGCCGAAGCAATTTGACATTTTGCAGCAATATCAAGGACGGGAAGTTGTGCTGGTTGCTGGAGGGGACGGTTCAGTGGTTTTGCAGTTAGCAGATACTCTTAAGCCAAATCAGCAGCAGATTTTTCAACAGGCAAAAACTACCGGGGCCGTTAAGCTGGTAATTCCGAAGGTCAATCTATCGAGCGATGCGCCTTTGCCTTTACGGCATATTAATAAATCGCTTTCGGGTAAAGTTGTTGGACCAAAAGCGGCGAACCTGGGGGAGCTTAATCGGTTGTTTCCTGGGCGTGTCTCGCCCGCAATTGGAATACCTTTTGGTGTGTTTGCTCAACATGTCAACCAGGCAAAGGACAGTCAGTGGACGGAGTTGCATGACCAGTACGCTAAACTTGCAAGCGGCCAGTTTAACGCAGGCGAATTATCGCAAGCATTGGAAGTATTGCGGCTGAAAGTAGCAGCATTAACCTTAAATAAAGAAACAGTGGAAGCATTGGAGTTGCTGATGCTGCGTGAGTTCGGACCAGGTGGGCATGGTGTTTTTATTCGTTCCGATACCAATGCGGAAGATCTCCCGGGCTTTACCGGTGCCGGGCTTTATGAAACTTTGCCGAATGTTGTTGGGTTTGAAAAAATCACAAGTTTAATTCCTCAGGTCTGGTCGTCCATTCTCAGCCCACGTGCTATAGCCTGGCGAGAAGGGTTATTACAAAATCCAGATTATGTGTTTCCTTCCGTGCTACTCATGAAAAGCATGCCGGTTGAAAAATCCGGTGTAATGGTGACACGCGATCTTATTCATCGCAGAGAGGGGCTAACGGTATCCACCGCCTGGGGGGCAGGAGGGGCGGTAGCTGGCGAAGCGAGTGAAACACTAATTCTGAGTCCAGACAATGCCGTTACCCTGGTGTCGGAAGCAAAAGTGGCCTGGCAGCGTGCTCTACCGGAAAGTGGTGGCGTCTTGTGGATGCCAGCTAAGGATGGTGCTGTGTTAACGGATGGGGAGATGAAGCAGCTACGCGCACTGGCCGTTGAAGTGAATCAAAAATATGAAGCTCAGTTCGATGATAAGAATCAAGCCCTGCCCTGGGATATTGAATTTGGTTTTATCGATGGTGAACTCACATTATTCCAGATCCGTCCGTTAATAGAGCACAAGGTTGGCAAAGCCGACGCATTTTTACACACTGTCAACATAGAAGGCGAACGTAAGAAAACCTTAGTAAAAGCCGATATTGTACTGAGCGAATTACCTTTACGCCCTTAAATATTCAAATACTCGAGATTTGTATCATGATGCATACCGTTTCTATAGTGATAAAACTTCTGGTGATGGGCATCCTGCTAAGTTCACCCACAGCGGTGCTTGCATATCCGTTGGATGGCGCTGATGAGACCGGGATTAAACGTCTGTTGGGGTACGCAGCCGCGCAAGAATCCGGACGGCCTCCTTTGTTACCGCTTGGAGCCTTGCTAAAAACAGACAATATTGCATTGCATCTGGAAGGGGTAACAGCCGATATCCATCAAGCTAATCAAAGCGCTTCGTTGCAAGCAGCGATAGATTCTATTTTTAAAACGCGTGATCCATCATATAGCGTCATGGTTATTGATTATGCGGATGAAAAAAATATCGTATGGGCCGGGCGCAATATTGAGAAAACGCAGAACGTTGGCAGTGTAGGCAAAGTGATTACCATGCTGGGCATGTTTGATGCCTTGGCTAAGGCCTTCCCAAAAACGGAAGATCGGCAGCGGATTTTGCGTGAGACCCAAGTGCAAGCAGGAGATTGGGTAATTTATGATGAGCATAAAGTTCCCAAGTTCAACGCGACGAGTAAATCTAATCAGTTTTCGATTTTAAATCCGAATGATGTCTTTTCGTTAAGTGAATGGCTGGACCATATGGTGTCTGCCTCGGCGAATGGTGCTGGAAGTGTGGTTTGGCGGGAAGCCATGCTGATGCGCCATTTCGGTGAGCAATATCCTGTGTCAGCGGAAAAGGCACAGGCGTTCTTTAAAGAAACACCCCGTAAACAATTGGCTGAGCTCGCCTTAGCCGTATCTTTTGAGCCGGTTCTGAGTGCAGAGCTAAACCCAAAACAATTCCAGCAGGGATCGTTTTGGACAAGTACGGGTAAGCGTTATATTCCCGGCACAGAATCCTATGCTTCAACTAAAATGCTCGCCAGTTATTTACTTAGAATGGAGCAAGGGCGATTGGTCGACCCCTGGAGTAGCCTGGAAATAAAACGTTACCTCTACATGACGAAACGCCGCTACCGCTATGTGTATGCGCCAGAACTGAATAAGTCTGCAGTGTTTTTTAAAAGTGGATCTCTGTATCAATGTCAGCCGGAAGAGGGATACCGGTGCGCGAAATACATGGGCAATAAACGCAACTTCATGAACTCTATTGCGGTGGTCGAATCCCTCCCGGGCGATGCAAAACCATATCGCTATCTGGTTGCCTTGATTTCCAATGTGTTGAAAGTCAATTCCGCCTGGGATCATTCCCGCCTGGCAGCAGCGATACATCAGGCCGTGTTAACCCGTGAAAAAGTCATTGTGCAGGATGAGGGTAGTGCAGAACAGGTCAAAAAGTCGGGTGAAAGTGATTAATATTGGCTTACATTTAAACGTAAGGCCTTCGCTTTCTGGCATCGCTTTGCAACGCGTGCTTGACACTGACAACAGTATAAAAATCACAAATAACATACAAAAACAGAACCGCTACGCTTGGAAGGAGTGTATGAGAAAGAAGATTAAACTGGTGATTACTTCGTTTGTAGTGATGTTAATCGCTAATCTTTGCCTTGCTGATGACGGCGTGCAGGACACCGGTATTTCACCAGGTGGAGAAGTAGAAAGCAGTGAATCGATCCGCCAAAATATTGAAATAGTCATTCAGGAGCGAGAGAAAAGACTGGAACAGCTTTTAGAGGAGTACCGACAGTCTCTTACCTTGGCAGATCAGCGAAAGAGTCAGCTATCTGAGGTTGCTGATAGAGTCCAGGCAGAAAAGGCGGCATGGAAAAAAATCCACGATGACATTCTATATGCGTTTGAAGATGAATCCTTTCTTCCTGGGAGTCAGAACTTTCGTGTTCTAAGAAAAGAAGTTCGTGATCGCATTGCTGCGTCAAACCTGCGTGTATCATCAAAGCAGGCGTTTTGGGACTACTATCTTGCCGGCGAATTTGAGATTACGGTGAATGATGCAGAAGTCAACTTGAATGAACGAGACAATGATCCGCAGCAGATAAAAGCTCTTATAGCGCAGATTCACCAATTACAAAGCCAGTTTCAAAATATTTCGAAAACGATCAAAGATCGCGAACAATCCCAGATTTTAACGAATATCCAGTGGGAAAACACTTACCGCCAAGAACTGTTTTCCATCCGTGGATTATTGGTACATGAAATCATTCAGGGGAATGCATTTGCATTGAACAATATGGACCCCCTGCTGATTGAACTGAACAGTCTGGCAGCTACTACGCGCTATTATATATGGCGTGAACAATGGCTTAAGGATTACAAAGCGAAGACTAAACGATTGTTAACGTTTAGTGTGATTCGGCAGATTTTCAAGCTTGTCTTACTTGCGTTTTTGATTTACTGGCTGTTCAAAAACAGAAAGAAAATACTGACGAACATTCAAAGTTGGGCGATTAAAAACTTAAAGGGTACACGGTTTTTTAAAACCTCGCTGATTGTGACTCAACTATTCAAAGAGTTGTATGTATTTCTCATCATTCTATTGGTGGGAGAGCTTTGTATTAATATTCTGGTGCGCTTGGGTTTTGGTTATGCTGCTATTTTAAAGCCAAGCTTACATTACATTATTATCTTTCTTCTTGTTAACGGGGTGATTAACTTTCTAAGTCCACGTATCAGTCAACGTGAACTGCGCCAATCACGAAATGCGCAGGAAGTATCGGCCATGGAGACGGTGTTTGAGCTGTTGCCCAAGCTGTACTTAGGGTATTGGCTGATAGTCAGCATTGCCAATAGTTTGATTTCGGCAAGCTTGCAGGAATCACTTCTCTATTTCTATCTTTCCAAATTAATTGCGTTTGTATTTTTGGTCGCTTTGTTCGTTTGCATTGCTTTAGATCGTGAACGCTGGCGTATGATAAATATAAAAGCGACGCATTCAAAATTCTGGAACTCATTGACGGAGCGGTCTCAAGGTAGGGTGTGGGAACCGCTGGTATTGCTGGCTGGCGGAGGTTTGGGCGTTTATCGAGTTGCTTGGCATTTTTTAATGGAGCAGCTGAATGAAATGGAAATGACTAAGCGGTTTCAGGCTATGATCAGCCGGGCCATTTTGGAACGTCAATACAGAAAGTCCACGCTTGTACTGGATCAGTCATGGTTTCCTCAACCATATTGGGAGGCATTCGATTTCCTGAATCCAGCACAGAAACAATGGTATGTTACCCGAGACGATGCCGAGCAAACGTTAGCCGATTATTTTGAAGATTGGAAAAAGCATCAGGTAGGCCAAAGGATACTGCTGTGCGGTGACAGGGGGATAGGGAAGTCTGAAATCATAAGTCAGTTTTTGAGAGCTAATGCCCTGCAGGCGAAAAGCGCTTCACTGATGAATGGTGATACTGATGTAGAAAAAATATGTCAACGATTGTCGAAAACTATTCTTGATAAAAAACTGGTGGATGGAGCTCAATTAGTAGAAGAGTTAAAACAAATGCCGCCTTCAGTCATTACTTTGGAGAATATTGAAAATTCAATGTTACGCAAGGTTGGCGGCTTTGACGGCTTTGCCTTTTTGTTAGACGTATTATTGCAAACATCTGAAAAACACTTTTGGATTCTCACCTGTACTTCTTATGCCTGGACGATTGTCAAACAGGCCGTGATTGGATCTCAGAGTTTTACTGATGTCCTAAACATCAAAGGTATGGATGAAGAATTACTCAAGAAAATGCTGCTGAACCGTCACTTTGATACCAATCCAAAAGCGCCGGATTTTAGTCATCTTAATTTGTCTCAAGAAAAGAAAGCTCATTACCTTGAGCAGAAAAGGTCGCTATCGGAGCAGGAAATAGAAGAAAAGAACACGGCGTTATATTTTCGAATTCTGTGGGATTACACCAAGGGTAATCCTCGGCAGGCTTTGTATTTCTGGAAGTCATCACTGGTTTGGGATAATGGCAATACAAAGGTGCATCTATTTGAAGTGCCTGAACAGCGAGTGCTGGAAGGTTTGCAGGATACTACGCTTATGTTGCTGGCAGCATTGATTGAGCACAACGGATTAAATCTGGATGGGCTGGCCAGTGTTATGAATACTTCCGATATTATGGTGCGCAGAAGAATCCAGGAGCTGGCACCATATAATATGGTTTTCTCTCTCACTCAGGATGGTAGAACCAGTTGGCACGTGGAGAGCTTCTGGTCCCGTGCGGTAGAAAACTATCTGGAGAAAAGACAATTTTTGTTTCGAGGGCAAAAACTATGAATTCAAATGCCTATGAAATTTTCACCGCTTTTGATTTTTCACGATTTATCGTATCACTCACAGTACTTGCCATCGCAATTTTTCTGGCGAAGACCTTTAAGGTTTTCTCTAGTCGATTTGCCAAAGCTTTTCCCGACTATCGCTTGCGTATAGAGCAGGCGATGACGATGGTTAATTTTGTACTAATCGTGGGGTCGATTGCTCTGGCAGTATTTTTACTGTTCCGCAGTAAAGAGGCCGCGTTGGCTATCGCTGGGTCTATCGGCTTAGCTTTCGCTATCGGTGCAAAAGATGTCGCAGCATCAATTCTCTCCGGCTTTATTGTGATGTTCGACCGCTCATTTCGTGTGGGGGATCGTGTGCGGTTTGGCGATATTTATGGTGATGTGGTATCAATCGGCGTGCGATCTACTCGTATACGAACGCTTGATGATTCCATCGTGACCGTTCCCAACAGTGAATTTATGAATAGTCCAGTAACCAGTGCCAATGCCGGTGATTTGGATATGCAGGTGGAAGTGTTTATCTATGTTCGGCCTGACAGCGACCTTAAAATAGTAGAAAAATTGGTAAGAGAAGCGGCCGTGAGTAGCCGATGCGTTTATTTGGAAAAACCCATACAAGTGTTATTCCGTGATGAAATCATTGGCAATATGCTACTAACAAGAGTTTGTCTTAAGGCTTACGTTTTAGAAGTCATATACGAAAAAAAATTCGAATCGGAAGTGATTGAACGATGCCACCAGGCGTTTAAAGAACACAAGATTAATCATCCTCAAGGAGGATATTGATGGCTACGCGAGCTTAGACGTTTGGTTGCTGGCTTTGTTTAGGCGCGTTGAATAAATTTGCTTTGCTGGAGCCATTCATTTAATGCCTCCGCCGGAAGCGGTTTACAGAAGTGATAACCTTGGACGACCGGGCATCCGAGGTTGCGAATTATTTCCAGTTGCTGTGCAGTTTCAACCCCTTCTGCAACTACTGTTAAATTTAAAATGGCACCCATTTGAATGATCGCGTGTGCTAAAGCCCGATCGCCTTCATCATCGGCGATACCTTTTACAAAACTCTGGTCCACTTTAAGTTCGTTGATTGGAAATTGTTTGATGTAGCTTAAGCTGGAATATCCTGTTCCAAAATCATCGACGGCCAGCCCTAAGCCAATTTCGCTCATTTTATCCAGCAGAGCAACCGTATCCGGAACGGAATTTAGCATCAGCCCCTCAGTGATTTCGAGAGTCAGGCAAGAAGTCGCGAGTTGATACTTGGCCAGGGTTTGCAATATGGTGGGAAGCAAATTTTGATTGAGGAAATCAGCTGCTGACAAATTGACGGACAGGTGTTTGATGTCAATGCCTTGCTTTCGCCATTCAACGCATTGACGACAACCTTCTTCGATAACCCACTGATCAATTTCACTGATCAGGCCCATTTCTTCCGCCAGAGGAATAAATGTGTCGGGTGAAATTAAGCCGCGTTCAGGGTGTTGCCAGCGTACTAAAGCTTCGAGGCCGTAAATCTCGTTGCTAATGATATTGATTTGAGGTTGGTAATAAACTTCCAGTTCTCTTTCACTAATGGCGCGTCTTAATGCGGATTCCATTGTAATGCGATCAACCACCAAGTCATTCATATGTTTTTGAAAAAACTGGTAAGTATTCCGTCCTGCCGCTTTTGCTTTGTACATGGCGACATCTGCATTTTTTAACAGGTTTTCAAAATCCAGGTCATCATCTGGAGCCACGCTTAAACCAACACTTGCGGTCGCTGCTATTTCAACACCGCTCATGACTATCGGTGTGGTAATGTTTTTGAGTAGTCGTTCGACAATCACTCGCGCTTGAGATGCATTCGTTTCAGTTAGAAGAATAATAAATTCATCTCCACCGAGGCGTGCAATTGTATCGGCAGGTTTCATTTGCTGTCGCAGTCGATCAGCAACAGTCTTTAGCAGTTGATCTCCCAAACTATGGCCGAGGGAATCATTGATAGTTTTAAAACGGTCCAAATCCATAAACAACACGGTTAAAGAGTTATTACGTTGTTTAACCTGTTGTAAGGCCAGCATAGCGCGATCGCGCAATAACATTCGGTTTGCCAGGCCCGTTAGCGGATCATGAAAAGCCAGATGATAAATCTGTTTTTCAGATTCTTCGTGCTCAATGGCTAAACTACATAAATGTACGCAAGCTTCAACCATTTGCCGATGAAAGTCGCTCGCGCCGCGCTTTTCTCGATAGTAAAGCGCGAAGGTTCCCACAACCCGACCGTCTCGTGTAAAAATTGGGTTGGACCAGCATGCCAGTAAACCTATTGATAGCGCTAAATCTTTATAATTCACCCAAAGAGGATCATTGGCGATATCAGTTACTTCTACTGCCTCGCCTCGCCAGGCCGCTGTTCCACAGGAGCCCGCTTGCGGTCCAATCGGTTCGTTATCGATTGCGACGGAGAAAAAATCGGGCATACTGGGAGCGGAGCAAGGGTGTACTTTGCCTTCGTTGTCGACCAGTAAAACTGTGCAGACCACCTCTGGAGCCAATGCTTCGACTCGTGTACAGATGGTCTCCATTAAAATATTCAAGGGCTTTCCTACTGCCACCGCTTCGAGTACTTCGTGCTGCAATGTTTGAATACCCTGGTATTTGGAATCATTTAAAATATTGCCAATAAAGAGTGCGATATAGTGTTGATTCTTGTTCTGTGAAATTGCGCGCAGGGTTATTTCAGTTGTGCTAGGCCCGCTGGGTGTGAGAATTTGTTCGCTGGATTGAATAAAGGGTTCTTCACTGAGTTCCTGTAAAAGCTGGGACCAGCGCATGGTGTTGATGGAAGGGAAAATACTGTGAACGCTATTGACGAGAGAAGGCGTTGTATCAAAATTGGCTTTTACATGAAACGCATGATTGCAATCGAGCAGGTGACCTTGAGTATCGAACCAGGCGACTGCAAAAGGAGCGTGCATCATAGTCCCGAGTTGAACATCATCCGGTACCTGCTGTAGTTTGTTTGCTACAGATGCTGAGTCGGTCAAATTAATCATGCAATTAATCTCAATACGCTGTCTTTGCGCTTTTCGTTTTTAGCTTTTCACTAATAAATTTTTCTTCGTAAATTCCCTTTTCTGGTCTGGTCTCGTTAGCTCAATGCTTAACGGGGTTCTTGTTTATCCAGTCTGTAATGATATTTACTTGAAATAATTTTTTCTTGGGCTAATTTTTCAGTTTCTAATGTTTCCATTCTTAAGAGTTTTCTGTATCTAGTTTTTTCATAGCCTAGTGTTTCATAGTATGGCCCGAGGTGAACCCTTGTTAATGCTCATACGCATTATGTAATCATGAATAACAAATCTGATTAGCGTGTTTGTGAGCCCCGTGTTCTTGTGTTGTGCTAACCAATATAAATTTAAGTCGTGTTATCTCAAGTCAAACGTCATTTTACTTTCTGTGAGGAGGCTTATGTTAATTTGTGTCTAAAATTATAAAACTTTTATGAGGTTTTAATTTGGTTCTATTTATTCCTCAGGTTTGTCTGCACTTTTCAAATTATTCCTGCATTTGGCAGGCAAAAAATGGCGCGTTGCTTTGAGTCATGTCACATCAATCTTAGTTAATCTGGAGAACTTGGGCAAACTGGAATTAGGAAAATCTGATAATGACGCTTTTCACATCATACTACGATAGTTTATCGAAATAAGAAAACGATATTTAATTTAAATAATAAACGTATTAATGCATTTACGTTATTAAAAACGAGTTTACTAGATGTTGAAAATAGCACTCGTGACGATTACCTGTCAGCATGTAGTGTAACTATTACAGATTAGTAGTCTTCCTCAAAAGAAATTATGCCACCCACCTTAAATGGTTAATGGTGAATGTAAAACATACATAATAAAGTAGCGCATTATTTTTCTGAGCGCTGAGAGTTAAAGGTTAAAAACTGAGAGCTGAGAGCTGAGGGCGTTCATCGGAAATTCTGTAGAAATAACATAAAGCGAAATAGAAAATACTGCTTGAGTTAATTTTCTGTATTAAACGATTGCTAGCTGACAATGCTAGTAAAAATAGAAAAGTTTAAATAAAGATTGAGTTAAATCTAAAGTTAAAAAATATAGTTAAAATAAATAGCTAAAAAATAATACATTTCATTTATATCAAAAAATCATTGAAAGAAACTCTCAGATATTAATATGACCACCCTCAAAATACATTTGTGTTTGATCTAAAATATCTCACGAATCATTAAAAAATCTTTTTTTTGGTGGGACGGCGCTTCTGCTCTTTAAGAGCTATGATACTAAGAAAGTCGGATTTGGATCTAAATTGGATAATTGTTGCTTATTGAGTGAATCTGTACTTTGCGTTAATTGACAATGATGAAGTCCCGCCTGACTAAAGTTGATTTTTTTTATTTTCGTTTTCACTTTCATTTTTATTTTCGCTTTTCGTTCTTCATTCTTGTGTTTGGTTGAAGTGAGTCTTACCGTCATTTAATCAAAAAGTAATTTCAGAAGGAACAGGATTGGAAAATAGATCAAATCGCTATGGCCAGTCTCCCCATGTCAAAATAAAAAGATTGTCAAAATAATTTAACAGAGCTTTCAATCAACAGTAAAAAAAACGTCATAATTTCCCCGTAGCTTTGCGCACCTAAATATTCCATTACGTGTCATTTCCCAATATGTATTTACTACGGACGCTGCATTTTCAGCTTTCAAAAATGTATGTAGTGAATTTGGATTGTACGTATACCACCAATGAAAACAGGGGCCAAACTTGAACAACTATTCTTCTCATGTCGCAGGGAAACCGCAAAAAAAATATCTTAGCCTCTGCATTCAGCACATTGTGCTTGGTCTGGGTTTTGTTTCCATGAACACTATGGCCGAGGTGGAGGATAGGGATAAGACAACAACCGCCGCTAGCGAACAAACCATTGAAACAGTTGTGGTGACGGGCAGTTACGTTAGAAGTCTGGAGCAGGCGGTTGATATCAAACGCAACAATGTTGGATTTTCCGACTCTATTGTTGCTGCAGATATTGCAGAGTTTCCTGAACAAAATCTGGCGGAAGCACTGCAGCGAGTACCCGGTGTGACGATTGAGCGTAACAAGGGCTTAGGAAGTAAAGTCAATGTGCGTGGTCTGCCCACTGAGTTTACGCATGTTTCAATTAACAATGTGTCTACGGCCTCGGGCAGTGGTGGACGTGATGTTGAGTTTGATATTTTTGCTTCCGAAATAATTCAAAGTGTCGTTGTTCAAAAGTCCCCAACTGCAGCGGATGAAGAGGGTGGCATTGCTGGTTCTGTAGATATTCGCACGGCTCGGCCATTTGATTTCACTCAGCGAAAAATCATCGTTTCAGGCGAAGCTGCATACAATTCCATATCTGAAGAAACCGATCCAAAATTTGCCTTACTTGCCAGTGATACCTTCGGTGATTGGGGGGCATTGTTTTCGTTTGCACGATCAGAGCGAACCAATAGAACTGATGCCAATTCGGGGGTTGATTTTAGACCTTTATCCCGCTGGTTAGAAAAGTCCGGTTCCGAATCTGCTCAGGCACAATCAGATCAGGCTGCAAGTGTCTTAGAGCGTGATACTGGCATTGTTATACAAGATCGGTTTGATACCAATGAAACTGGACGCGTCGTGTTTATCAATAAGGCTGGTGATCGTGCGTATTTGAATGAGCAGGAAAAATGGGGCGCAACCGCTTCTGTGCAATTTAAGCCATCTAACGAATTTTCATTAACATTTGATGCGATGTTCGGCAGCTACGATGCTCATGAAGATGAGTATGATGCTGCGGCCTATTCAGCGTCTAGTCCGAGTACCTTGGAACAAATACATGACTTTGACAACACAACCTTATCGGCTTACGGCGTGACAGTGTTGACTGACACTTCCTATGCTTTGACGCAGCACGAGTTTTTGAGTAAAGAAAATTCCTCTCAGACGGATTACAGTCAATTCAGTATTGATTTGGAGTGGCAATTCGGCAATTGGGAAGTGGAAGGCTTACTTGGTTACTCTGGCGCGGAAAAGTCAGCGGAAAGAACGAATTTGAAACATACGGCATATGCGCCTTCTCGCACGCGATTCACATCTCAAGGCGGTGAAACGATACCGAGTGATAATCCGGATACTATCGATATGTACAACGCACCGGACAAATATTTGTTCGATTTTTATGAAGTTGTACGTGAAGAGATCAGTGACGATAAATACGCTGCACAGATTGATTTTGCGCGTGAAGTGATTTCCACTAACGTGCCGGGATTAAGTCAGGTGCAGTTTGGGCTTCGCTACACCGATAAATCCAAGCAGCGAGACGAAGGGACGCAACAGGTAAAAGGCCCCAGTGAAGGAGACAGCAGTTGGGCGGGTACACGAACATTGTTAGACAGTGAATTAACCCCCATTGCCGATCTGGTGCCGGGCGGTGCATATTTACCAGAGCTCTCTTACAGTCCAAGTTGGTCGCAGGTATCGAATGCCTATGCGCGCAACACTTTCCGTTACGATGGTTTCCATGTCGACTTTGCTCCGGATCAATATTACAAAGTCGATGAAGAGGTGCTGAGCGCTTATGCCATGATCGATTTTAATTTTGATGTGGCGAGCAAGCCGACGCATATTAATGTTGGAGCGCGCTACGTCGATACATCCGTTAATTCATTTGGATACCACCAGGTACAGAACAGTGATGGTTCTACTGGTTATACTTCTGCGCCTATCTCCAAATCGGGTAGCTATACGGATGTCTTGCCCAGTATTAATTTTACTAGCGAAATCACGGACCAGATTATGGTGCGTGGCGCTATGTCAGAAACATTAATGCGTCCTGCCTTAGCTGATATTGCTTACAAGCGTACGGTGAGCTTGAATGATTTTAAATACCGAGATGGTAACCCGGATCTGCAACCAACTTACGCCGATCAATGGGAGTTGGGGCTGGAGTATTATTTGGAAGAAGGCGGTATTCTTTCTGCATCGTATTTCTCCAAAGATATTGAAGGTGTCGTCAGAGAGTCACTGACTGGTTTAGTGCCGGATGTGACGAAATATAATGACAATGGAACGCTTGATGGCGTGTATGATTTTGAGGTTTATCAAAAAATTAATGCGGAAGGGTCATACGAGGTAACAGGACTGGAACTTGTCGCGCAGTTTCCTTTGGATAAATGGCACAGTGCATTGCAAGGTTTTGGTGTAAATGCCAATTATACCAAGCTGGATAATTCTTTGACCGGAGAGTCTGATCTTGGCATTACGACTGCGCCGGAAGGGCTGGCAGAAAACACCTATAACCTGACCGTTTATTATGAGAATGCAAGCTTCGATGCAAGAATCTCATATAACTATAAGGACAAGTATGTGGAGAGAATTGATCGAGATATGTACCCAGTTTACCGCGATGATTATGGTCAGGTTGATTTCTCCCTGGGCTATCGAATATCTGAGTCTGTGAAATGTACTTTGCAGGGTATTAATATCACGGAGGAAGTCACTAAGGGGTACACCATGGACCCACGCTTCCCTACGATGTACGAAATATCGGGCCGTCGAATCAGTTTGGGCATCCGCGCAAGTTTTTAAACCGCCATCATTGAGTTTCCCCCTTGGCGTTACTCACCTTTTTATGTTGGCCCGTATGGGATTAACCGTATGGGATTAACCGTATGGGATTAACCGTATGGGATTAACATAGAAAGGTGATTTTTTTCATATAAATAAAAAAACCGCTTCTGCGTATGTGAATTGGCCACTTACTCCGCGTCTCGTCTGGTACTCTTCGCGTAGAATTTTCATCTGACATAAGCAGTATGACATTTTATTTTGACAAGAGGGGGCGCACATGCAAACCAACCAATCATCGAAGACGGCGTTAGTCACCGGTGCGAGCCGAGGGATTGGAAAAGCGACAGTTAAACGATTATGCGATATGGGCTATAAAGTGTTTGCCACTGGTCGCGATGCGAATAGCCTGGCGCAGCTGCAGGATGAAACGCAATGTACTGTGGCAGTTTATGATTTACAGGAAGCTGATGCTGTTGTTGCACTGTTTAAACAAGCTGAACAGGTTCTTGGTCATGTGGATGTGGTGATTAATAATGCCGGGTTTAATTCGCGAAAGTCGCCATTAGTTGAAACAACTTTGCAGGAGTTTGATGCTCAGTACGCGGTAAATCTGCGTGCGCCTTACCTGCTGTGTCGAGAAGCCTTAAAGCATATGCTGCCACGCAAGCAGGGGTATATTATCAATGTGATCAGTACAGTTGCGAAAAGAATTAACGAGACCATGGGCATCTATACCGCAATGAAAAGTGGTCTGGACGGCTTGAATGGTGTGTTGATGAAAGAGGCTCAGCCCAACGGCATAAAAGTAACGGCCGTGTATCCTGGCGGTGTCAACACCGCGTTTCGTGCGCAAGCCAGGCCACAATATATGCAAGCGGAGAGCGTGGCTTATATGATTACACAACTGTTAACCAACCCGGCAGATGTCGTGGTTCATGAGTTGACGTTTCGACCAATGGTCGAATTGGAATAGAATAAAAAAGAGTAAACCCGCTCACAGGTTTACTCTTTTGCATGGCATGCTGAACTCGGGCTTGAAATGTTTAATCGGCATTCAAACCACGGCATGAACAAGTGAGTTTTATGGACAGTTCCCCGTTTGTGACCAGGCGTAAGTCCAGGCCCAACCAACACCGGGGGCATATGGACCGCCAATGCTGCACCAGCCGCCCACATCACAGCGAAATATTCCACCAGCATTTTGTACCGACGCGCCGGTATTGTAAGTGCTGCCATCAATATACTGAGTGACCCCGGCACAAGCGCCACCAGAAGAACTACTGGAGGACGAACTGCTTGAAGAACTACTTGATGACGAACTGCTTGATGAAGAACTACTTGATGACGAACTGCTTGATGAAGAACTGCTTGATGAAGAACTGCTTGATGAAGAACTGCTTGATGAAGAACTACCATTTCGATTAAGTGGTGATACCAGGAAATTATCGAAGCGACTTGTATTGGCCATGTTAAAACCGCGAATGCCAACTTTACCTGCAATAAATGGATCATTATCGACATATTGCAGAACAGGTGTATTCATGTCATTCACAAATGCCTGAATAGTGCCGCCATTGACGACAACACGCAATTTGTACCACTGGCCCGCATTAAAACTGCGATTTGTTGAGGAGGCTAGAAGTTGCCAGCTGTAGTTCTGTTTTCCCAGTATCAGGCCGCCAGTTTGCAGCGAAATATAATAGCCCTGATAAAAATCTGTTCCCAGTTGAGGATCATTTCCTGCTCCACCTGTTGAAGGGTTTTGTACGCGAACAATTAACCCTGCGTTTCCTTGCGAGGGCACTTGCATATCCATTTCTACCGTGTAATCCGTCCAGCCGATATTGCCTAGCGTTCTCTTACCCCAACCGTTCAAACCCACGTTGCCATTTTGGGCAAGCCAATTACCGTCTGAATAATTCCAGGCAGAAGAAAATCCGGAATCAAAATTATCCGTAACATTATTTTCCTGTGCTGCAGCAGTAAATGTAAAGCTAGCGAAATCAAACTCACCTTCAATGGTTTCCATGGTTAAGGTGTGAAAGCCTTCTGTTAACCTGACATCTTGAATAATGTGTGTTTTCCAGTTATTCCATCCTTCGGTGGAAGCCAGGTCAATCACTCCTGTCACTTCTGTGCCATCCACCAGAAAGCGAACTTTGGAGGTAGTGAACGTTGTAGCGTAGCGCAGCCCCAGGTGGTACAAACCGTTGCTTTTAACATTGATATTGTAGCGATACCATTCGCCGCTTGCGTTCCAGCCCACATTGAAACCGCCTTCGGGGTTCTCTCGAATATCCACATTGCCTGTGCGATATTGGCCTCCAATATTGTCTGCTGAGGTATCGTAATGGTCTGTGGGTGAGGAATTAAAATGCACTGCTTCAATGGTACCGGGGACGGGTTTATGAAAATCAAATATACCGCTGCCATCGGAGAAATTACTAAATGCGGTGTAACCAAAATCAGCATGATCATTCAATGCCGTGACCCCAATTCTTCCGCCGCTTAGCTGAGTGACATTCTGTGAAAATTTGAGCATGTCATTCACGTAAACATTCAACAGGCTCCCGTGCTTTTCTACCCGAATAGCTTGCCATTTTCGGTAGGGCCAACCTGCCAGCAGAGGGATACTGCTGGAGTGTGTCGTGATTCCACCGGAGATGATTTGAACTTCTATTGCGTTATTAAAACTGCTGAAAACCGCACGCCCAAAATTGGCATTGTCGCGATAACCAAAAATTGCACCGAAGCGAGCATTATCCCCACCGCGTGCCATTTCTTTCATGTTAAATTCGGCAGTAAAATTATCGGCAGTTTGTGCGCTGGAAATTTGACTGACCCAGTTTTGTAAGCCTGTTTGATCCTGCCACATTAATTCCTGATTATAGATACCCCAATGGCCGCCACCGACATTGCTCCAGTTGTTACCTATTTCAGTGCGATTAAAACGATCGTAAAAGTGGGGCAGTTTAGGTGCTTCCTGAGACCAGTTGGTGGGGCCATATACCAATAGTTTTTTCCCGTTAAATCCGTGAGGATCAATATTTAAATAGCGGATTGGCCAGCCACGTTGCGCATGTCGTGAATCCAGATTGTGATAGGCGATGTACCAGGTATCCAAGTCAGGTCCGCGTACCGAACCACTGTGCCCCAGCCCACGAAAATTACCTTCCGAATGTAATACAACAGGACCTTGGTTCGACTCTGTATACGGCCCAAGTGGTGCATCGGCGGTAGCATAGTGAACGCGATATCCATTACTAAACACATGATTACCTGTGTAAGTTAAATAGTAGGTGCCGTTACGTTTGAAAATAGTGGAGCCTTCTGTCCAGCCATTTAGATTGGCCATGGCAGGAACTTCCGGGCCGTCGATGGCTAGCGGTCCACTCATGCTTTTGCCTCGGATACCGGCATAGGTAAAGAACAGACTTCCGTCATCGTCAGTAAATACATTGCCATCAATAGAAAGCCCCAGGTTTCCACTTGCGACTGTGAAAGGGCCGGCTGGACTTTCGCTGCTCAATATAAAATGTCCATCGCCTTTCGGGGAGGTGTACATGTAAAACATGCCTTTGTAATAAATAACTTCTGGAGCGTAAGCCCCTTGTGTAATGGGATCGGTGGCCACTAAACCTTCATATTGCCACGAACTTAAGTCCCAACTGCTCCAGGCTTTTACGCCGATTGAGTCGTCTCGTGTGCTGCAATACAGCCAGTACTTGCCACGATATTTCAGGAGATAGGGGTCTCCAATGCCGTAACCTTCCCACTCTTGTGGCAGGGATCGAGGATTTTGCACGGTTTGGGCGTTGATGTTTGAACTGAAAAATACAGGGGCGATGCATATCGCCAGCAGCAAAAGTAGATGGGTTTTCATAATGGTAATCTCTAGCGGATCTTGACGTTGAAGGAAAGGCAGTACTGGCAGTCTCCCACCAGGCGTCGCCACCCGCGACAAGCTAAAAGCATGGGGGGATGTCGGCGGGAATCTCAATATAGCAAATGAAGGAAGACGTTTTCCCTGCGGTGTGTCACTTTGCGCGCTACTAACTTGGCCGTAAAAGCCTTCAAGTCGGGTGAATTTTAATCATTAGGGCCGCAAACTTCCTACAATCGTCAGTTTCTCAGGCTGACTTGTAATTCAGCGTATCGCTGGCATAGGCGGGCTACATGCTGGTGTTTCGAGAGCGATGCAACACAAGACTTTTATAGGGCTGGCTAAAGACGCTCAATTCGATGGACCGGAGGATGTCGAAAACGTACAAGATACCGATGCAGGTAAACAGGTATATTTTTCATCAGACACATATGTGTACCTGTGAATCGAGTTATAGAGGAATGACCATGTCGCAACGAGTAGATTATACCTTTCATGCCGGGGAATTATTTGAGCAGTATTTAAAACTGGATACCTTGATTAAATCCACATTACCCAAAGCACTTTCCAGTCTTGTAACACTTCGTGCATCGCAACTGAATGGCTGCGCATTCTGCGTGGATATGCATATTAAAGAAGCCAAGTTGGAAGGTGTTGACGGATTGAAGATTCATCATGTGGCAATTTGGCGAGAGTCCCCCTTATTTGATGAAAAAGAAAAGCTGGCACTGCTGTGGACGGAGACGCTTACCTCTCTGGATGGCCGCGGAGTCTCAGATGAGATCTATACTAAAATGTGTTCCATGTATGACGAAAGAGAAATTTCCTGCCTGACATTTCTAATCTCAGTCATTAATGGCTGGAATCGTCTCGGTGTTGCTTTCCAAAGTGTGCCTGGCTCCGCAGATAAAGCGTTCGGGCTGGACAAAGTCTCCTTTGCATAACAGCAGTTCTCAATTTAAAAAAGGAATGAGCGAAAGGTTTTAAAATGGTAAAAAAATTAATATGCGGTGCAGGAAGTCGCGCCATGATGTCGGTAGTCGCCAGTCTGTTTTTCTTATTAGGCAGTATTTTGTTTTTACCGGCGTTCAGTCAGTACGCTGTTGAAGGCGTATGGTGCTTTATCGCAGGTTCTGCGGTATTTCTGCTGATGTCTTCATTGGACGTTGTATTTAGCGAAAGGAGTTGATTAAATAGGGTGTTATTGTTGGCCTTGTAGCTGAAAAGTATATGACCTCCTCAACACTCCCACATTTAGCCGATGCCGCGTTTTTAAGGCAACAAGCTTCTCAGGCGTTACGCCCTTATGTTAGCTGGTATTGGCAAATGTTTAGTGCAAACACGATATCGCAATGTCGAAACGAGTTTATGCATGCGAACGGGAGTGTGCTGGTGACATTTAATTATGGGCAGGCGCTGGCCATGGATAAAGGGGAGATTCAATCGGGAATAACCATCAGCCGCCCCTCCGATGTTTCGCGTTTGCTTGCGCTTCGTGGGCAGTTGTCCTGCTTTGGCATATTACTCAAGCCTGGTGCGGTGTATTCCATTTTTAATATTCCTGCGAATAAAATCGCGCAATTGACTCCGGCCGACTATCCTATTGCTCTGCAACATTTGCACTATCAGTTAGCTCAGGTGGAGACTTTTGAGCGCAGAGTCATTGAGGCTGAAAAAGCCCTGTTGCGTATACTGGATAAAACCCGGCTTTCCATACCGCACAGCGTTAAGCTCGGGCTGCAATATGTGCAAAGTATGCAAGCGAGCTTTTCAATTCAAGATTTAATGCGGCAAATGCCTGTCGGACAAAGGCAATTGGAACGGCACTTTCAAGAGCATCTTGGATTAACTCTGAAGCAATATTCACGTATCATTCGCGTTGGGCATGCGCGACAAATGCTCAAGCACAGTCCCGCCGCAAGTCTGGCTGACATCGCGATAAACTCCGGCTTTTTCGATCAGTCGCATTTTCACCGCGATTTTAATCGCGTAGTGGGCATGGCGCCCGGTCGTTACCGCAAACGCCAAATACATATTCCCTTGCAAATGCGTTCTGAATATTAAAACGTCTTTCTATTGCAATCCGAAATAAATTTGTAATTCCTCTGTCCCGCGCTGCATCACATTTCTGAACGAAGTTGGTACGAATATCCTGATTCGCGCTTACTCGAACGACCTTTCTCCTGGGTTTTCTTACTATCAAAGGAATCAACAGTCGCAACTGCTTGATATTTATGCGAATGCTCTCCTGTGTTCGTGTGCACCTCTTAAAATATTTTCATCAAAATAACGAATGCTGGAGTTTCCCAATATGGCTTTTCATTCTTTTATAACATTGCGTTCAATCACTAAAATCTTGTCGTTTTGCATTTTTTTATTCATCACTTCTTTGTCATATGCTCAGCAATGGGAATTAGTGTGGCAGGATGAGTTTGACTACAATGGCTACCCTAATGGCAATTGGCGGCCAGAAACCTGGGAGCCGGGTTTTGTCAATGATGAATGGCAGCACTACACCACCAATTTGGATAATGCCAGTGTGTCAAATGGCACTTTGAAAATTAAAGCGGCCGCCTGGTTTAATCCTGCGACAGGTCAGAATGAATATTTTTCGGCACGATTAAATTCTACCGCCTCCTGGACATATGGCCGTTTTGAAGCCCGGATGAAATTGCCTGGCGGCTGGGGAACCTGGCCGGCATTTTGGTTATACCCCGACAATGATTTTTTCTATGGCACAAATCCAATTACCAATTACGGTTGGCCAAATGCTGGTGAAATCGACATTATGGAAGAAGTGGGCTATGACCAGAATGTGATTCATGCATCCACGCACAGCTCTTGCTGTTTCTGGGGAAATGGCACACAGAGAACAGGAACAACTACAGTTTCGGACCCGACAGCGAACTGGCATGTATATGCTGCCGAATGGTATGAAGATCGCATTGCATTTTTTGTCGATGGTAATAACTATTTCACCGTGTGGAATGATGGCAATGGTTGGGAATCCTGGCCGTTCAATCACAACTTCCATATTATTTTGAATCTTGCGGTCGGTGGTACTTGGGGTGGTGCGCAGGGTGTTGACCCCAACATCTGGCCACGCACTATGGAAGTGGATTATGTGCGAGTCTTTAAACAAGTGGCTAATCCGGTTGATATTCATATCGAAGCCGAGCATTACAGTGTTATGTCAGGTGTGGATACGGAGAACTGTAATGAAGGCGGATCTAACCTCGGCTGGATAGATGCTGGTGATTGGATGGTGTGGGATGTCAATATTCCCGAATCTGGAAACTATACAGTGCAATACCGCGTGGCAAGTTTAGCCGGCGGCGGCACTATTCAATTTGAGCGGGCTGGTGGATCACAGGTATATGGTTCAGTTTCTGTCCCCAATACTGGCGGCTGGCAAAATTGGCAAACCGTTTCGCACACGGTAAATCTCAGCGCAGGTCAACAACAAGTCGCAATTTATGTTCCGGCTGGCGGTTACAACCTGAACTGGATTAAAATTTCAAAATAATAGTTAGATTGAAATGCTGAAAAACCATTTTTCAGCAGATCCACATAAAGCGGACCCTGCATTGAGGATTCCGCTTTATTTTTATTGTGTTGCTTGTACCCAGATATTGTCATCCAAACTGTGCTCGAGCCAACGTTGTTTAATGTCAGGATTCGCTTGAACTCGAGCATCCCCCCAATATCCGTTGGCGCAATCATCGGTACCGGCTTTACTGTAGAGAGCGCAGTGCCACATCGGCTGTGACTCCCAATGCGTGTTGATGTAAGCAACCGCGCGAATAATGTCGCGGTTAGCATAAATAAAATCAAAAAAAGGTTGGTACCAGGTTTGCCAAATATCCTCGGCGCTCACACTTTGTGGATCAAATTGTTGAATCGTCGAACTTGTCAGTTTGCCAATGTTAAACCCTTGTGGTGACGACTCGGCAATCATTACGGGCTTGCCATGCTGTCGGGCAAAATTGAGTAAAGCACTTTGCAAGTGCTGAGGATTATCTGGCGGGGCTGACTGCCATTGTGACAAGCCCCGATAGAATACTGACATAGATACCCAATCAACAACGTCATTACCCGGGTACCAGGAAGAAAAATGCTCTGCGTTGCGATGATTATAATATTCCGCTTTGTCACCGGCTATACGAGGGTCCGGCCAGACTGCCAGACAAAAGCCACATTTTGAATATTTCGCGCTCTAAATCGTTTTACGATATGACGATAAGCCTCTTTATACGGTGTTGGCGTATAACAATTCCACGGCCCGTCAAATTCATATCCAATCCTTAGGAACACAGGGCGGGGCGCGATGGATTGGATAAAATCAATAAACACATCGAGGCTTTCATCGTAGTGGCCTTGAGCAATCTGGAATAAGTGGTCGTGTTGACATTGCGCCATGGAAAGGCCGATAGCCAGGGAGGCGGAAGGAAATTGTGTTAAGGTTTTCTGAAAATCTGTATCGCCTGCACCCCAGTTGCCCGGGCTATGAATTGCTGGCAATGTTTTTTCTGGACTGGCTGACAACAAAGAAGTGTAAAGGGTGACGCCTTCGATCTTATCTTCGGGCACCTCTTTATGGTAGTCCGCCACCGTATCACTGTCCTGGCCGATAAACATGAGTATTTTATTCTCGGCAGGAACAAACTTTCCATTGTTAATGGTGGAGCGATGAATGTGTGCGCTGCAAGCAGCCAAACAAAAAAAGCTGAAAGCAGCGAAAAGACATATCGTAGCTTTAGTCAAATCTATCAGGCCAGTAATATTGCAGAATAAATAACGATGCTGTTTTCTTATTTTTGTACGCATACCTGGACCTTTGAGATGTTATTCTTGCTGACTGTTTTTCTGAGTCGAAGGCGTGACTTGTTTGGGACGGCTTTGTATCGTAGTAAAAACGCCTTTTTCGGCAAACAGCTGATCAATATACTCTGTACTTTCTGCAACGTGCCGAAGCTTTTTAGCTGGCACTCCGGCTGCGTGAGCAAGTGCTGCTATTCTTCCCTGATTGTGAAAATCCGTTGCCGGAAAGTGCTCGGCAATAGGGTCTTGGTAAGCTTCCTCAGCGGAAATAATTTTCCAGCCCTGTTGATGAATATGATCGATTAAGGCCGCCAAAAATAAAGCAGACGTGTCATTCTCATGCAGCAGCAGTACATGCTTGGGGGAGCGCTTTAATATCTTGATCGCAATAGCATCATAGAACTGGATTGCCTGCCAAATTTGTTGTACGTAAATTGCTTCTGCTTTTTTAAAATCAATTTCGAGTTGTGCTTCCTTTGCTTTATTTAATGCAGCACTCATATACCAGTCGTAAGTATCTATTGTAACATAGCCATTTGCATAGCCATGCTGTTGCAATACTTTTTGTCGAGCTGCTATGGCACTGTCATCTTTGCCGTAATGCAAATATGGAAAGCGATAGTATGGTAGCGTGTTGGAAAAAGGCTTTAGCTTTGCGCTAGCCTGTTGAAGGTCCTCGGTGAATTCCTCCAGTGCTAAAGCGTTTGCAGATTGGTGTGTGTGACTGTGATTCGCAAAATGGAAGCCGGCTTTTTCATATTGCTGTAAACGTTTCAATCCGTCCTGGTGAATATTGCTCGTCGTTACAAATATCAGTGCATCGGAGACGTGGCGTGACTGGAGTGCTTGAATGATGCTCTGTGTACGTGAGTGACCGGACATGATTGCACTGTCTGCGGTGGGCGCATCATCAAAGCTTAGTGCTATTTCGCCAGCCTCTGTAGAAAAAGCAAAACATAACAGCCAACCGCTTAAAATACGGAAGGCACAGGATCTCTGATGGGTGGGCATATCTACTTTCCTTATAGTCCGTGCTTGATAGTAAGTGCTTATTATTTTTTACGTGTGAAGCACCTTGCAGTTGTGTCGTAATAAGTTTTCAGTGTATCAGATGATCAAAGCTGGGAAAAAATTTTAACTGGTTCTCATTATGTCAGAGATTTAATCTATATATTTTTCTCAAGGTGTCAGCTGTTTCGTGTTTTTTCTTTTTAAAACGACAAAAGCGATAAATGTTACGCCGACTTTGGTAAAAAAGAATAACAGCGATTTATTTTAATAACTATATATAGGGGCCTGGGATATTATCATGTCATTGCGCACACACTTTTTTAAACATGCACCCTCAATGATCAAGACATCGTTATCGGTGTGTTGCTTAACGCTTTTATCGCAATTTAGTTCTGCCGTTGTGTTACAGGCTGAAGACTACACCTATTCTTATGATACGACTGCCGGAAATACAGGCGGTGCTTATCGATCAGAAGATGTGGATATCGAACTAACGTCCGATGTTGGTGGCGGCTATAATGTTGGATGGATTGATGCGACAGAATGGCTTTCTTTTAATACTTTGAATATTCCTGCGAGCGGAACGTATCGCGTGAAAGTCAGAGTAGCAAGCGGCTCTGATGGAGGCGCTTTTACGGTTGATCTGAATGCGGGCACTATTATTCTGGGCAGTGCCAATGTACCAAACACGGGTGGATGGCAAAACTGGCAGACTGTAGAGTTTACTACCAATATCAGTGCGGGAACCTATAACAGCCTTGGTATTTATGCCAATGCAGGTAACTGGAATTTAAATTGGATTGAAGTCGTTGCAGTGGCGACGCCAACACCAACACCAACACCAACCCCTACGCCGACACCCACACCTCCACCAAGTGCGCTAGTGTCGTTTTATCAGCATTGTAACTTTACCGGCTGGGCCGCCAGTGTGGGTGAAGGTCAATTTAATTTAGCGCAATTGATTCCAACGGGATTTGTGAATGACGATGCTTCTTCACTACGGGTAGCAGACGGCTATGAAGTGGTGTTGTATCAGCATGATAATTTCAGCGGTAATCAAACGGTTATTTCGGGTGATGATAATTGCCTGGTGAACGAAGGTTTCAACGATGATGTTTCCTCCGTGATTGTACGCAAAAAATCTGTAACCCCTCCTTCCACACAATATCGCAGCGAAAAACGTGGCTTAGCCTATGGTCACCACTCGGTGAATGACTTAAATGTAATGAAAGACAAAGTTCGCTGGTGGTACAACTGGTCGGAAGCACCAGAATCGGCTGTAGCAAATAATTACGAGGACTACGGTTTTGATTTTGTTCCAATGGCATGGGATGAAAATTTTAATGAAAGCCGGTTGCGTAGCTATTTGGATGCGCATCCCAATGTGAAATATATTCTTGGCTTTAATGAGCCCAACTTTGTTGAGCAGGCAAACTTAACCCCCGCTCAAGCGGCAGCACAATGGCCGAGAATTGAAGCAATTGCCCGTGACTACAATTTAAAAATTGTAGGGCCCGCGGTAAACTTCAGTCCCGGTCAAGTTGATATTCCAGGCACAGACGATGACTCTAGCCCATGGGCATACCTCGACGCATTTTTCGCCGCTTGTCCAAATTGTCAGGTGGATTACATCGCAATTCATTGCTATATGAAAGATGCCGCAGCGGTTGAATGGTTTGTAGGTGAGTTTGAGCGTTACGGTAAACCCATCTGGTTAACGGAGTGGGCATCGTGGGACGATGGCGGTCCAGCGAACGTCAACCAACAAATGGACTATCTCGCATCAACTGTACGCATGCTGGAAAATAATCCCAACGTACATCGCTATGCTTGGTTTATCGGGCGTGGAGAGGGCAGTGATGTATTTCCATATCTGGATATTCTTGGCAATGACGGACAGTTAACGGCTCTGGGTGGACTATACAGCAGTATTCCGTCGGCAGAGTTTTCCTATACGGTACCCGCACGAATTGAAGCTGAGGGCGCGCACCAGAATTTCGGTTTTCAACACGAAGCCACCAGTGATGTGACAGGCGGCCATGTGAACCTGTGCTGGGCCAACACGGGGGACTTTCTGGAATACAAAATACAGGTGCCTGTAAGTGGAAATTACACTTTGGACTTACGCCTGGCAACGGCTCTGGATGGGCGCCAGCTTAATATTTCTCTCGATGGCAATGCACTTTACACGCAAACCGTGAACAACACGGGGGGCTGGCAATCGTGGAATACATACAGCCATGCCGTGAACTTGCCTGCAGGTGAACACATACTTCGGGTGGAAGCCATGACAAATGACATCAATATTAACTGGTTGGAAGTGAAATAAATTACCGTACTTTGTTCTTTTAAAAGCTGTATTTTAATTGTCGTGTTTCAAGCGTGTATGGCTAAACGCTTGAGTGGTTTAAAACTTGATTGATTTAAAACATAGAGGTAAAAGTAGCGCAAAAAAGTAGCGCTAAGGAAAAGGCTCTGCACAGGCAAGAAAAACTGCAATAAATCAGAGATCGTTAAGGTGCGTGATAAGATATTGCGCATGTTGACGAATCTCTGTTTTTTCAACTTCAGATCGTTTGTTCCATTGCGCATACATCATTTTCATTCTGGGATTATTTTCAAATCTGGTTTGATGCTTATCCAGAAAATTCCAATAAAGACTATTGAAGGGGCAAGCCGATTTTCCGGTTTTTTCCTTTACCTTGTATTCGCATTGCGTGCAGTAATCGCTCATTTTGTTAAGATAGTTTGCACTTGCCACGTAGGGCTTTGTTGCCACTAAACCACCATCCGCGAACTGGCTCATCCCGCGAGTGTTGGGTAATTCCACCCACTGTATTGCATCCACATATACGCCTAAATACCACGCGTCGACCTGGTCAGGGTGGATGCCTGTAAGCAGGCAAAAATTTCCAATCACCATTAACCGTTGAATATGATGTGCGTAAGCGTAGTCCAGCGATTGGCCCAGACTCTGGGCCATGCAGTGCATACGAGTGTTAGCATTCCAAAAGTAGTTGGGTAGGGGATTGCTTGCTTCGAGAGTGTTGAGCGTTTCATATTGAGGTTGATTCATCCAGTAAACGGCCCGCACATATTCTCGCCAGCCGAGTATCTGACGTACAAAGCCTTCCACCTGGGCTAAGCTGATTCTTTCGGGGAATTTTCGGTAAGCTGTCACGGCCGCTTGAATCACCTGCATGGGCGAGAGCATTTTGACATTTATCGCAAATGATAAGCGGGAGTGATACAAACTCCAGGCGTCGGGTGATTGGCAGGTCATTGCATCCTGAAATCGGCCAAAACAGGGAAGACCATAAGTGATAAAGTGGGTGAGTAATTGCCTGCTCTGTTTTCGGTTGGTCGGCCAGACGATCTGTGTCATGGCTTTGCCGAACGTGGTGACGCCATGTCTCGCAAGTCGTTGCAGTATTTCACTGACATCGTTATTAAAAGTCTTTGCTTTTGGTATATGCTCAAGATCATTTTTTTTCAGCGGACTTCGGTTTTCTTCATCGAAATTCCATTGTCCGCCTTCCGGCTTTTTAGCGTGTGTATCGGCCATTAAAATGTCATAACGACAGCGCAACTTCCGATAAAATGATTCAAGAAGATTATGGTGTTGGGGTTTTATATATTGAGCGATTTCTTCAAATGGAAGGATAAAGTGTTCTGTGTCGTAGCAGTGTTTGCTAATGTTTTTTAGGGGCAGGTCATCCAGTTGTTGTTGTAATCGATATTCATCTGCACGCTGATATTCAAACCTTCCACATTGGTACTGCAGGCATACATCCTGGATAAGTGCCGGTAAGCTGCTGTAAGCTTGTGTATCATCCAGCGTCAGATATACCACCTGATGTCCTGCCTCAGTTAGTGCTTTGGCAAATGATTCCATCGCCAGAAAAAAAGCGCAGACTTTCTGGATGTGGTGTTTTACGTAGGCTGTTTCCTGTTTTAGTTCTGCGATGAGATAAATGACATCATCACTTTGACGCTTGTACCAGGAATGACTGGCATTCAACTGGTCACCTAAAATAAGTCGAAGAGTTTTTGTTTGGCCCATGATGCGAATTGACCCGCTTATTTCCACCGGAAGGAAAAAGTATACAAATGGTTAAATGTGTACATTTGTACGCAGGAACGTCAACAGGCGATCACAAATTACGGCCGAAAGCAGAGAGCTTTACTTTCGACCGTAACCTCACCTCATTTTGATCTATATATGTAAACCATTCAGGTTATTCAAGCTGATCAAAGCAAAGTGCGTTTTACAGTTTCCACGTCAGCCCCAAGCCCACCGTGCGAGGTTTACCCCAAACGGCGTAGCCCCAGTCCGCGCCGAGGGTGTTCTGATAAGTGAAATATTCTTCGTCGCTCAGGTTTTTGGCGAAAGCCGCAATGTTCCAGCGTCCACTTTGAGATTGCCAACTGATTTTTGCATTAGTAATGCCGTAGGCATCATGATGGGAGTACGGATCATTTTCAATTTGCAGGTAGTGCTCATCCTGCCAGGCATAATCCCCTTGAAGTACCAATTCGCCTTTTTGCCCCAGGCCAATATAGTAACGTGCAACCAGATTGTAGGTGAGACCCGGAGAGGAGGGCAGCTCGTTTCCATCCAATGTATAGGTATCTCCAGCGACAATAAATTCCTGATCGGAATCGAATTCGGTATTCAATAAACCCGCCCCTGCAATCACTTCAAAGTTAGTGGTGATGGGCGCGGTCAACTCAATTTCGGCTCCTGTACCAGTGACGTCCCCAGCGTTGGTAATCACACTGCCATCGGCAACCGTCATAAATACCTGTGCTTGATAGCCTTCAACCGTGTAATGAAATACCGCGGCATTTAATCGATAGCCCCCGTTGAAACTGGTTTTGATTCCCGCTTCAACATTATCAATTGTTTCTGCATCCACGGCTTCGGTTGCCAGAAGTGATGCGTTATAGCTTCCTGAAAAGCCGCCGCTCTTAAATCCTGTGGCGTAATTTGTATAAACCAGCGTGTCTGCATTCGGTCGCCATTCCAGTCCCAGGCGACCGGTGCTGGCCTCTTCCGAAAGATCACGTTCAACATCAATATCACTGTAAAAACTTGGACCTGCATCCTGGTAAAAGTCACGCTTTTCTTCTGTGTAGCGCAAACCCATAACCAATGTCCATTGATCCGCGATAGGGTGTTCTATTTGGCCGAACAGTGCCCAGGACTGAGTCTCCAGACGTACATCTTCGTGATGCCACACATCGGCCATCGAAAAATCCGGGTCGCCATAAGAAGCAGGAACTTCCCAGGGTTGTCCGGCGGGATTTGTGGGTGCTTGAGTGATTAAGTCTCGTGCGTCATCATAAAAGTAGAGTCCGGTTACCCAACTGGTGGAACCTCTCATACCGTCCAGACGCAGCTCTTGCGTGAATTGCTCTGCATCAACTGAATACTGTTCATCGAACCAGACAACTGGTGTGCCGTCGCCATCGTCCTGCAAAAATTTCTCTAAATTTTCAATCGCGGTAATGGAGGTAAAGTGTAACTCGTTGGCAAACTGCCAGTTGAGTTTTGCTGAAAACCCGGACGTTTCAATTTTTGTGACTAAACCGCCTGGCGCACTGGTTGCTGCGTGCTCGGGATCAAAATGTCCTTCCACGGCTTCAACGCCGGTCATATCAAATGTTTGACTGGTGCACTCCCCTCGTTGAATTCTGGCAATAGAACAGGTAGCCGCGCCGTCCTCGGCGCTCTCTAAATACCCCATATGAGCAAAGCCTACACTGTGCTGATCGGCATCACTGTAATGGCCTTTTAATAAAAGACGTCCATCCACTCCTAAATCGAACTCGACCTGTGCGCGCACACCGATGCTGTCTGTATCATTCAGTGTATCGCTGATATGCGCTTCCCCGGGCGCTTTAGCGGCATTAATCTCATCGGCATTGGTATTGGTTTGCCAGCCATCATTCGTCACGCGTTTGGTGGCAAATCGAACGCGAATACCGTCGGTAACTGGACCGCCAACAGCACCATCTAGCACCAGTTCGTTATATGAACCAGCGCTGATATTTGCGTAAGCTTCCAGGCTATCGCTCGGTTTCTTGGAAACATAATGTACCAGACCGCCTGTCGTATTGCGGCCATACAACGTACCTTGTGGTCCTCGCAGTACCTCTACGCGTTGTAAATCAAAAAGTTGAATTGCGGAGCCGGCGGGATTACCGCGATATACATCATCGACATAGAGAGACACTGGGGATTCCCAAGAGTCAGAAAAATTAACCAGACTAATGCCGCGCAAACTAATGGACGGACTGGAGGCCTCGCCGAAAATGGCGAAGAAATTCATATTGGGGACTTGTTGGGTGATATCCAGACCTTCTTCGAAGCCCATTTTTTCCATCGCATCGCCTGAAAAAGCACTAACAGCGATGGAAACATCTTGCATGGACTGTTCACGTTTTTGCGCCGTGACGATCATTTCTTCTACGACAGAAGATTTTTTCTTAGCAGGCTGTGCAGTTGCATTTACAGCGAGGCAAAAAATAGTGATGCTAAGAGAGAATAAGTGTAACGACAAGGGGAATTGCTTTTTTAAACGGATGACAAAAATTTTGTGCATCACAAACTCCTGTGGTAATGACGGACATCCAAGCCAAGCAGCAGATGCCAGAGGTCCGTTAGTTTAAAGAAGCTGACACTGTTGCAGATGCCAACAAATGACAGGTAGTGTATTACTACCTTAAACAGCCAATACGTTTTGGCGGGTATTGCTTTTTTTGTTGCGTGAAGATGTGGACGTCAAAGTTTCAGAAACGGGAAATTCTGAATGGTGCGTTTACCTGAAAATAAAATCCCTGCGGCGAAGTTTATCATTGCAAGAAAGCGAATGCGAATTGAGGGGTTTACCATAGGAGCTAAGACTGCCTGTACGATGGCGTTATGGTGTTATTTCGCTGCCATCCCAAGCCAGTATTTTTCCCGTATCCGCAGGTTTCAGATGTTGAATGACGTTAAATAAATGCGCGGCGGATTTTTCGGCAGGGAATAATTGGTGCTTGGGTATCCTTGCTTGAAAGGGGAAAGAGAGCGGACTATCTACCGTGCCAGGATGCAGGCTAATAATAATTGCATTGGAATTATTGCGCTGCCATTCAATACTCACCGTTTTGATTAACATATGAAGAGCAGCTTTTGATGCACGATAGCTGTACCAGCCACCGAGTCGATTGTCGCTTATGCTTCCAACACGTGCGCCAAGCACCGCAAAAACAGAGGGCGATGATTGCTGGAGTTTTGGCAAAAAGTGTTTCGCCAGCAAAATGGGGCCAAACGTATTGATCGAAAAAACGCTTTCCAATTGGGTGAGGCTGACTGATTTCAGAGATTTTTCCGGGCGAATGTTTTTACGGTGCAAGATCCCACTTGCAACAAAAATCAGATCGTACGGCGCAGCATCAATGGCATGGGCTTTTGTTACGGCCTGGCGTATAGACTCTTCGTCAGTGATGTTGAGTGTATAGTTGTTGAGTGTAATGGGTGTATAGTTGTGAGATATAACGCCTGCCAAGCGGCTTGAGTAGTCCTGAAGGCAAAACTCAGAGCGAGTAAACGTATCAATATGTGTAAAGCCCTGCTGGATAAGTTCTCGTGAGAAGGCGCAGCCGATTGCACCGCTCGCACCGATTATTGCGGCCTTGTTTCTGGCAATGTTATGCATCGAACAATGCTCTGTCTAAGGTTTAAAGTGGCGGGTTAATAACTCCGGCATTACGCTCTCTATTCATATCCCATACACATGCAGATGCGTGACTGTAAGAAGCGTGTTGGTTCACCTGCTTACTTTTATCTAGCGGTGTCAGGTTGCTTGACTGCTGCGTTTGATATTTTTGTTTGTTGCCGGTGAATATATGAATAACACGGGATAGAAAAACAGTGTTATTAGTGCTTTCGGCAATATTTCTCGTGTTAGGTAATTGCATGAGAGCTACATCGTATCAGTGAGTTCAGTCATGTCTGTGATACGCGTTAATATCTAATGTGGATCAATCAAGGCGTTCACTTTAGAGAAAAATTCCACATTGAGAATAGAGGTGTGAAATACAAGTGAGAAGAGGTATTGATGAAATACAAAAATGTGTTTATCTGCCCCAGCGAGAAGTAATATTCATCTACAGTGCGTGCCAGTGCAACAAGATTCCCGATAAAGGCTTAGAGCTTACTAAGATCGTTCATATGTTTATTCATGGTTGAAATGAGTGTCTGATTCGTATTGACGTAAGTTTCCAGTGCTTTACCCAGAAAACCCAGCCCTTGCACATTCGACATATTGATTTGGCAGAACCATTCTTGAGCCTTTTTTTCGCAGCTTGGTCGAATATTGGCAGTCGCTGTGAATGTATTATCTTGTGCTCCTCTAATATTACAATGGACAGGGAGACTGGGCATGGCAACGATACTGTCTTTGATCCAGTGATTGTAAATATCTGATTTTTTTGCTCGCAATGGAATATCGCAGCGCATTTCTTCTATTGCTCCGCTGGTAAATGTCACCACTTCTTTTAACGATTCAGGCTTTAATTTAATCGTACAGTCCAGACGCGTGGATAACACTCTTTGCATTTGCTTTTCACATTCACTTGTGTCTGCATTGCTGTTCACCTTGGTGGTATTGGATGATGCTTTACTGGCAGAAAGCGTGGGCGAAACTAAGGTGAAAAAGATCAGACAGGCAATGGCAATTGGTGATCTGAATTTTTGAGTGCCAGTTTTTAGCGTATGTGTTTTTGATATGTTCATAAGCAGATACTGTTCTACAGTGCGTAAGTTGGGCCGTGGGAGCTCAATATTTTCCCGTTAAGGATTGTAGACTATTATTTAGCGATATTTCTCCCTAAAGGCAGATCAAAACAGGTTTAGCTGGCTGTCATTTTTATCCTTGTTAGCGAGTTTCGCTGTTTGTTTCACTTTTTGCTTGAGTGCTGCCTTATGAGATGGGGGACGAAATTGGCTGCAATCCAGGGCGTTGAAACCTTTTTCTCGACTATACACTTGGTGTTGTGTTGCGGCTTTACGAAATCTTTGTTGAAGAAGATCGGCCCATATTCCTTCACCGCGCATGCGTGAACCAAACTGTGAATCGTTATTCTTTCCTCCACGCATATCACGAATACGGTTCATCACGCGTTCCGCGCGTTGAGGAAAATGTGTTTCCAGCCATTGTTCGAAAAGAGGGCTGACCTCCCAAGGTAAGCGTAAAATAATATAGTGAATACTTGCAGCACCAGCTTGCGCTGCTGCGGCTATAATTTTTTCGAGTTCACTGTCAGTGATAAAGGGGATGATCGGTGCGATGTTTACTTCAACTGGAACTCCAGCTTCACTCAGGCGGCGAACAGTGTTTAGGCGTCGTGCTGGCGAAGAGCAGCGCGGCTCCAGAATTCGTGAAATGTCATGATCCAGAGTCGTAATGGTGATTGATGTCGACACCAGTTTTTGAGCGGCCATAGCCGAAAGTAAATCTATATCACGTTCAATCAGCGAGTTCTTGGTAATCAAATAAGCGGGATGGCGATAACGCCACAACACCTCCAAGACCTGTCGCGTTATCTTGTATTCTCGCTCGCAAGGTTGATACATATCGGTGTTGACTCCCAACGCGATGGCTTCAGGGATGTAAGAGGGTTTTGCCAATGCTGTCGTTAGCAGTTCTGCAGCATTAACCTTCGCGAAAATCTTTGTTTCAAAATCCAGACCGGGTGAAAGGTTTAAATAGCTGTGGCTCGGTCTTGCGTAACAATAAATGCATCCGTGTTCGCAGCCTCTGTAGGGGTTCAACGATACATTGAACGGGATATCCGGCGAGGCATTACGTGTAAGAATGGACTTGGCATTTTCTTTAAACACTTCAGTCACAAGAGCAGGTGCTGAGAAATCGTCGTTTTCTTTGCTTTGTTGCTGATTCCAGCCGTCGTCATATGCATCACTCGTAATAATTTCATACCGGCCAGACATATTAGACGCCGCACCACGCCCTTTGGTTGCGTGTGCTTCGGGTATCTTTTGAATTTTCGGGGTAATTGCCATAACCATGATGCCTGTATCTATATACAGTATAGTAGGGGTGTCGGCTGCGAAGAGCAAGTGTTTCCAGTTCGTTGATCTTTTTACATCAGCTCGCGTCTTTTTTTTCTTTCTTCTCTTTCTCCTCTTTCTTCTCTTTCTCCATCTTCTCCACTCTCGTCATTGCGCATGTTCCTCTAAATTATGTGCGGCTTTCCAAGACTGAATGAGAATACAAGAAAGTATGAATTATTCTTCGATGAATAAAAGTATTCACAGAAAATGATACCGGAAAGTGATGTTGGCAAGCCGGGTTCACGGAGAAAAACAAAGTGAACAAGACACGCACTGTTCGCGTTAAAAATATACGCAGATTCACTTATGTTTTTAATGGTTTTTCCCGTAGATTGATATACGGGGTTCTTTTATGAATGTCATAGATGAAATTCTCTTAAGCGTTGTCGTGGTGCCTAAAAGCTCTGCACTGGTTTAGTGAGATTTTGGTTTAAACGGCTTTGCGCTTTTTTATCATGTAAACGCATTACCTATCTGGCGAAAATGATAAGAACTTGAATGGTAAGTGATATTAAAAGATCGGATGAGTGTAGCGGGACTTGATAAATTCGATAATCTCTATAAAAACTATTTCGATATTTTCGACCTGCATGCAGCGAAAAGTTTTTTAAAAAAAATGTAAAAAACTCTGTACGAATTTATGGTATTCGCTTTGTGTTTGGGCATTAACAATGAGATTGGCACAGACTTAGTGCATCGTATTTCAGGAATAAAATTTCACTTCTCTAAATAAAATCGCAGGTTTGTATCGCATTCCGTGTGAGCGCTTCATCACGTCCCACTCGTCGCAAATACTGCGCTAAAACTAAAAACTGAGAGCCTAATCACAAAACATATGGGTGGTTCAATCGGGTTGTTAAGGAGCCGCTTTTCTGTTGGCCCGATTCACGCTACTCTGACACGATGCTTATTCTTGCCTTTTAATTTGTGTCGCCAGCTTCTGGTAAATACAGCAGATTAGTAGGGATAAATCTTATGACAACATTTAGTGGAGTTTAAATGTAATGTTTCAACGAATGCTGGCCTTGGTTTCCTTTTCCGCCGCAATGTTCTCGTCCATCACGAGTTACGCTTATAACCAAGAAGATACCGCTCAATATGTGGCTGACTTCCCAAGTTTATATGCTAAATCTTACACCGTCGTAGACAATCAAGGTCCTGCGGCCTTAATCAGCCAATGTAAAAATCAAGGCTCAGCGATAGCGACGGAAGTTGTTGTTCAAAGTGCTAGTTCTACTATTAGTGCAGCTGAAGTGCAAAGTCAGTGTGATGCTTCCAGCGCGTGTATACTGGAAAATGGTTTGACGATGGAGATGACGTCTTCACTCAAAGTGCATTCCCTGACGGTAAGAGGGGGTGCGACAGTTAAATGGAATGACACTACTCAGACCAGCCCAGACTTATGGATGTGTGCCGGTTACGTCGTTGTTGAAGACGAAGGTACCTGGGACATGGATCTGCAAGATAAATCCAAGAAGGCCTGGATTTACATTATGAACAATGGCGCTGTGCATGAAGGCCTGAGGACTCGTGTCTTCGGTAGTTATGCGTCGCACAGCCACGCTGGACACTCCATGGATGTTGAGCCTCCAACGCTCAGTGTGATTGGGCGAGAGATGCAGCGTACATGGTCTCTATTAGCTGAACCGCTAAAAAATGGCGATTCGACGATGCAGCTGATGCACGACCCGATTGCGATGGGTTGGCAGGTCAATGATCGAATCGCGGTGGCACCCACTGATGATCGTATGCAGGGCGAAGCGCAGCACTTTTTTATCCAGTCTATGACTCAGGATGGCAAGATTACCTTGGACAAAGCCAGTAATGCTTACCACGAAGCGGACCCCATTTGGACGGGTAAAGGCGTAGCGGCATTGCGCTCTGCTGAAGTTATCAATCTTTCACGAAATATTATTATTACAGGGGATGACTTTGAAGAAGTCGCTTGTGATGCTTCTCTAACAGAAGCCTTCCCCGGTTTTGGCACTTCAACTGAAGGTTGTATGTGTACCAACAATCGCCGTTCTTGTACCGTTGGTACACAAACAGCTGCCGCTGGCGGTGGTTATGCCGAAATCGCAAACGTGCGTGTTGAGAAATGTGGTCAACGTGGTATTGAAGGTAAATACTGTCTTCATTTCCATCACATGAGAGATTGCGGAAACGATGCAAACGCCTCTGGTAGCAACTGTGTATATCGCAACAACGCGGTTGAAGTATCACAGCAGCGCGGCCTTATTGTGCATGCGACGCATAAATCTATCGTGGACTCAAACGTATTTTATGATGTTCGCGGCGGCAACCTCTATCTTGAAGATGGAAATGAATATTTAAACAAAGTGATGTACAACGTGGGGATATGCCCATGGAAAGACAATGGATGTACCGTTCCTGGAACCTCAAATGGTCAAGGCGATACCTCGATCAATCAGGCAGGGCTTTACATGGAAAGCCCCAATAATTATTTGATTGGTAACCGCATGGCCAACTTCTTTAATGGTCAGTTTAACAATGCCGGTAGAGGACGTGGTCCTGTTAGTTCTCAAGTCTGTGGTGGCAATGTGCCACTCGGTATTTGGGATGGCAACGTATTCCATTCCAGCGGTCGCTTTGGTACCTACTTGTTAAACGCTAATTTTCCGTTACAAGATACAGGGCAAAGCATAGAAAGCAACGGTACGACCAACAATTCAGCAGATTGTAAGCACTACACGGTAGGCGGTGAAGATAAGGGGTTGTCTTCCATTATTCTCAACCACCTTGATTATGGTAACAACTTTGTAGGTCAGTACGATGCGGGTGATATTCAGTACAAGAATCACGTGGCCTTGTCGAACTTAAATTCTATATATTGGAAAGAAACCAAAACCACACAAGACGGTTGTTCTGCGCAAATCAGCGATGCGTATTATGAAGATGGCCACCTGGCGCTTCCTGATGCCACCGGGGCCGTTATTATCGAAAACACGACGCTTGATAATATTGATTTAGGTGCGAACCATCACTGTAATGTTGGGGTGACCGGCTTCCTGTGTATGCCCAACTATATTTTCGATAACGTGACGCTCGTTAACGGAAAAAATAAGTGGGTGGACTTCGATATCAACAATAATTCCAGCAATTTTGGTGGGATTTTCTCGCTATCACCTCCCGACAGAGAGAAAAATGTTCCTGGCAGTAACCATAATTTTATTCTGCCACCCGGCTATCATTCTCTTGTCTCGACAACATTCTCTTATCTGACAGAGCTGAATGAGGGATGTGTTACAGCAGAATCCATCGGCTTGGGACATCGCTACGAAAGAGGTTTGTTGTGTCCGCTGCAATTGGAACCTCTTAAGATATATGCGCGCGACTTGCCTGAAGGAACCACCAACCACATGGTGTTAGAAGTGAGAGAGGCTGGGTCAGGGAATCTAGTGGCTCGCCAAGAAGTGCCTCACATTCACAGTGCTGATAAGAAACAAGGCTACGCCGTTCCTGTAATCCCTGGCGATAAGTACCGTTATACGGTGAAGTTGCTGGATGGAAGTGATATTCCATACGATTGGATTATTGATTTTGGTGATCTTGTAGCATCTAACCGCTGGGGCGTGGAGCATCTTCATCTGGATGTGCAAGGGCGCCAGTGTAACGGCACAATTTATTCTAATCATGATCGACGCTATTACATGGGTGGGACATTCCTGGACGGTGATTTCGAAGGTTGGGGCAGAGGCGCATGTACTTCTCATCCTGCTATGGAATCTACTGACTGTTCTACGCTTCCGGATCTAGCGAAAAAAGTTGAAGAGGCAAACTACAACTGGCGTGCCGATCTAGGTCAAACCTGCTCGACAGACTGTGGTCAAGAGGGCGCGTGCTCAGCGGAATATCTTGGGGCGGATCTGTCTGTGTTAGCGCCTTATGCCTGTGTATGTGAAAGTGGATGGTCCGATGTGGGCTGTGGTGCACCTTCTTCATCAAGTTCTTCATCGTCAAGTTCGTCATCATCAAGCAGTTCATCAAGCTCCAGTTCTTCGTCCAGTTCCAGTAGCTCTTCGAGTTCAAGCAGTTCAAGTTCCAGTAGCTCGTCCAGCTCTAGTTCGTCGGGGAACGTTGGTGGCTTCGTCTTCTATCGAGAAGCAGAAAGTTATGTGGCGATGGAAGGTGTTGATACTGAAGCTACTGCGGATGTTGGCGGCGGTCAGAATGTTGGCTATGTAGATGCGGGTGATTGGATGGCCTATGGGGATATACAAATTCCACATACAGGCAACTACACCATTGAGTATCGCATTGCGTCTAATACTACAGGGGCCGTCATCGGAATGGACTTGAATGCTGGAGCGATTGTTCTGGATTCCATGACAGTACCGAATACTGGTGGATGGCAGAACTGGCAGACCATCTCGCAATCGGTATATATCGAAGCCGGCAACTATACACTCGGACTTGCTACGGCAACCGGTGGCTGGAATATTAACTGGTTCAGAATATCGGCGGAAGATGCAAGCTCCAGCAGTTCGTCATCGAGCTCTTCAAGCAGTTCATCGTCAAGCTCGTCAAGTAGCTCGTCCTCCAGTTCTTCAAGCAGTTCTTCCGGTAATGCGAGCAGCTCTTCTTCCAGCAGTTCGAGTTCAAGCACGAGCAGCTCGTCGTCAAGCAGTACAAGCAGCAGTAGTACATCATCCAGCTCAACAAGCAGTTCGTCTTCAAGCAGTTCGACCAGTTCATCGTCTTCTTCCAGCTCGAGCTCTTCATCTTCCAGTAGCTCAGGTGGTGACGACTCCAATGACGGTGATTCCAGCGGTGGTGGTTCGACCGGACTGGCAATGTTAGCGCTACTGGGCCTTGGCTTACTTATGCGCCGTAAAGTAGTCGCTTGCTAGAAAAACCAGGCAACGCGCTGCAAGTAACAAAAAAACAAAAGGCAAGGACGCCGTAAAACTTACAGTCCCGCATACGCCGGGACTTGGGTATTTGTTCTCTCATGTCAAATACCCATTACTGTATATTATCGCCGCATCTAACTTCCCTTATCCCACTTTCCATCATTGATAATGTCTGATTAATCACGTCGAAGTGAAAACTGCTGAATGATAGAAGCCAAAAACGATTAAGGCGTTATGCTCGAGTGGGAGATAAGAAAACTGAAAGTTTTGATTGGTGCCCAGGACGATGCGCAAGGATGCGCAAGTATCGCGGTAGGCAGGAGCCGGAAGCGATTAGGACGTAGTGCTCGAGTGGGAAGCAAGAAAAACTGAAAGTTTTGATTGGTGCCCAGGAGAGGACTTGAACCTCCACGGCCGTGAGGCCACCAGCACCTGAAGCTGGCGTGTCTACCAATTTCACCACCTGGGCATGATCGGGGTGATTTTTGAGAGCGCGCATTCTACCCATATTTGATGGCCTTGACTACACATCTCTTAATTTTAATCTGTGATTTTCATTCCATTGGCGCGCATGAATGGCGATAAACCCCCTTCCCGCTGCATGGAAAGCGATCAAAAGTAGAAGGTGCTGAAAATTGCTCGAAGATCAAAGCCTATCCAAATGCAATGAAAAGCCTAACAGCGGGCAAATAAAAAATCCCACCCCGTGCTTGACATGAGAAAGGATAAAACACAATAATGATATAATATATCATATCTGGTTTTGCCGGGTGGGTAACTTGAGTCCCCTGGTCAGGAAAAGTAAGAGATTGTGAGAGTTCGATGAAAGATATTTTAGGCATCGCCTGTTCCGGCTTGTGTGTTCTCCACTGTTTGGCGTTGCCGCTTGCTGTTGCTGTTGGATTACCAATCGCAGGTTTTTCGGTGTTTGGCGGTGAATGGCTACACGCCGTTTTGGGCGGGGTAATATTACTGATCGCCGTTATCGCTTTTCCCTCGGGATATTTGAAACACAAACGTTTTTATCCCCTTGGGCTGGCGCTGATGGGGGTGGCTGTTCTGGCGATGTCGCTTGCTGGGCCTTTGGCTGAGCTGGAAAAAGTGGAAGTCTATTTAACGTTACTGGCGAGTGGTTGTTTAGTCGCTGCGCACTGGTATAACAGGCAGCTTCTGAAACCTGGAGTGTCAGTATGAAAAAGCAATTACCCGTCACCGTGTTATCGGGCTTTTTAGGGGCAGGCAAAACAACGGTGTTAAATCATATTTTACATAATCGTGAACAACGCAGGGTGGCGGTGATTGTGAATGATATGAGTGAAGTCAATATAGATTCAGAAATGATCCAGCAGGAAGTTTCTTTAAATCGCAGCGAAGAGAAAATGATTGAAATGAGCAACGGCTGCATATGCTGTACGTTGCGTGAAGATCTTTTAGTTGAGGTTCGCAAACTCGCACAGGAAAACCGGTTTGATTATCTGGTAATTGAGTCCACCGGAATTTCTGAGCCGCTGCCCGTTGCAGAAACGTTTACGTTTGAGGATGAGCACGGACAGAGTCTCTCTGAAATAGCCACTCTGGATACCATGGTGACCGTGGTGGATGCAGCGAACTTTTTACAAGATTACAGTGAGGCGCAATATCTTCAAGATCAGGGCGAGAGTCTTGGTGAGGAAGACGAACGTACGGTTGCAGATTTGCTTATTGATCAGATTGAGTTTGCGGATGTCATTCTTCTTAGTAAGTCCGATCTGGTCAGTGAAACGCACCTGCAAAAAGTAAAATCCATTCTGCATATTTTAAATCCTGAGGCGCAGATTTTTCCGATTGCTCACGGAAAAGTCGATCTGTCATGGGTATTGAACACCGGTAAATTCAGTTTGGAAAAAGCGCAGCAGGCGGCCGGTTGGTTAAAAGAAATGCGTGGTGAGCATGTGCCAGAAACTTTGGAATACGGTATCGAAAGCTTTGTATATCGTGCAAGGAAACCGTTCCACCCGCAAAAATTTTATGAATTTCTCCACAGTAAAAATGTGGCGGGAAAGCTTTTGCGTTCGAAAGGCTATTTTTGGCTGGCTAGTCGACCGGAGTTTGCCGGTCAGTGGAATCAGGCCGGTGGTATTGCCCGCTACGGTTTTGCGGGGATGTTCTGGAGTGCAGTCGAAAAAGAGAACTGGCCGGAAGATGAAGATTATCTCAAGCAGATTCAGCAGAAATGGGTAGAGCCTTTCGGTGATATGCGCCAGGAGATTGTGTTTATTGGGCAGGGCCTGCATCAGGAAGAATTAATTCAAAAATTAGATCAGTGTTTGTTGAGCGATCATGAAATATCTGCCGGAGTGTCTTACTGGTTAAGCTTGAACGACCCTTTTCCCTCGTGGAGTGATGATGAACGCACGGCGTTAAATTAATAAAACAGGGTTGCTGGAAAACAATATTCTAATTATCACAACTGCAGATGCGCACAGTAAAACAAGTACTTTTTAAAGATATGATATATCAAATATTAATTTAGGTTTGGAGTGATTAATGAAACATACAATGTTTACCGCCGTCCTGGCCGCAGCATCGGTCAATGTGTATGCCTTGAATGGCACGGTGGTTGATATAGAGGGAAAACCCGTGCCTGACGCATTGGTGGAAGTGGTTGGCTCTCAAACGGAAGTAAAAACAAGTGTTAAGGGTGAGTTTTCATTGGATGATGCGAATCCCCATGAAATTCATATTACAGCGCCTGGTTATAGCCACAAAGTTATCCATCTGGACGAAGTTGGAAGTGCCCCCCTGGCCATTACATTAAATCGCACAGTCATAGAGCAGGTGGATGTTGTAGGAATTCCCTTGCACGCTTCGGTGATTGAGTCAGCACAGCCTGTCACAGTGCTAAGTGGTGAAGCGTTAAGAAATCGTCAGGCGGCAACGTTGGGGGATTCACTGGCCAACGAAGTGGGGGTGCATTCCAATTTTCATGGCAATGTGGCAAGCACACCGGTTATTCGTGGGTTGAGTGGGCCGCGAGTGCTGATTACACAAAACAGTTTGGATGTCAGTGATGTATCACGAGTTGGACCAGATCACGCCGTCGCCTCGGAAGCTTCTACGGCAGAACAAATAGAAATTCTGCGCGGCCCTGCAACACTGTTTTTTGGCAGTGGTGCTATCGGTGGTGTTGTGAACGTGGTGGATAAGCGTGTGCCGACCGATACGGAGACTTTTGGTGAGTGGCTCTTATCTCATGAAACTGTGAACAGCCAGGAGATGGTGTCTACCAATATTAATACCGGAGCCGGAAACGTTGCGCTTCATTTTGATGGCTTCTGGCGAGAGTCGGATGACTACGAAGTCCCTGTCGCTCCCGAGTTGGAGCATGAGGGGGAGGAGGCCGAAGAGATTGAAGGGGGGCACGAAAATATCGTGGCCAACAGCGCAGAAGAATCTCACGGCTACACACTGGGAGCGAGTTATTTATTTGATAACGGATACATTGGGGTATCGGTTGGAAAACTTGATCGAGAATATGGTATTCCCGGGCACTCTCATGGTGAAGGTTCTCATGGCGAGGGTTCTCATGATGAACACGAAGCCGATGAGGAAAGTGTATATGCTGATCTTGAGCAGGATCGCTACCAGTTAATCAGTGAATTGGATTTTGATCATCCCTTCTTGCGCGCAATTCACACCCGTATTGGTTATACCGACTACCAGCATGCAGAAATTGAAAACGGTGCCGTCGGGACTTTGTTTAGCAATAAGACGTCCGAGTTGCGTTTGGATGTTTTGCATCAACACTTTGCCGAGTGGCAAGGTGGCCTCGTGCTGCACTATAAAAACAGTGATGTATCTGCGGAAGGTGAAGAAGCGTTCACGCCGCCAAGCGAATCTGAAACACTGGCGCTTGCGCTTGTTGAAGAGCGGCATTTTGGCGATGTATTAGTACAGCTCGGTGCACGCGCGGAGCGAGTGATGGTCAATGCAGATGATGTATTGTTGCCAGAGTTAGAGGTGCATAGTCATGATGATGGTGATGATCACGATCATGATCACGAGGAAGAATCTCTCACGCGAGTGTTTGCCATTGAGCAGGAGTTTACACCGATTAGTTTTTCTGCCGGCGCGGTCTGGGATTTTCGCCCAGGTTATAATGTTGCTATCTCGCTTACTCACTCGGAACGCGCCCCGTCTGCTTCTGAATTACTATCTTTTGGACCGCACATCGGAACACGAAGCTATGAAGTCGGTGCCATGTTTGACGTGCATCAGGAAGATGGTGAAGCGCATTTTGAATTAAATGAAACCCCAATTGAATTGGAAACCTCCAATAATATTGATCTCACTTTTCGCAAACACGAAGGTGATCTCGGCATTATTCTGAATGTTTTTTACAACCAGGTAGACAATTACTATTACCAATACACCACGGGCTTGTTTGCTGAAAGTGGTCACACCCACGACCACGGCGAAGAAGGTGAAGAAATCGAAGAAGATGTACACACAGATGAATTGCCTGTGTATGTATTTACCAGTGCCGATGCAGAGCTACACGGTTTTGAAGCACAAGGTATCTGGCAAGTCACTCCGCGTTTAAAAACAACCCTGTTCTCTGATTATGTGCGCGCGAAACTCAAAGAGGGTGGCGATTTACCTCGCACGCCCCCCATGCGTTTTGGTGCACGATTTGATTATCAATGGCAACAGCTAACCGCGAATGTGAGTTGGTCCCACTATGCCGAGCAGGACAAAATTGCTGACCTGGAAACAGAGACCGATGGCTACAACTGGATAGATGCAACGATAAGTTATGACCTGCCATTCAATTCGCAAAAGCTCACGCTATTCGTAAAGGCAGAAAATATCACGGATACAGAGGCGCGTGTACATTCTTCATTCTTAAAAGATATTGCACCCAAACCCGGGCGTAATTTCCGCATAGGTTTACGCGGTAGCTTCTAATAAAACAGGCACAACAATTCGATAGAAAAAGAGGACAACATGTTAAGTCAAAAATATCTTCATTGGGCGCTATTGGCAGCCCTGGGTATTGCATTAACCGGGTGTGGCGATGCAGAAACCACCATCAATGAAAAAGATCCTGTCGTAGATGAGGATGACGATCATGACCATGATCACGACCACGAAAGCGCCGGTCACGGTCGTCTTGTAGTTACTAATAATGCAACACAGGAAGCCCTGGTCTATGACCTGGAAGACGGCAGTTTGCTTGACGCGTTTGCTTTGGCAGAAGCGCCGAGCGCTGTTTATGCTTCGGGAAATTATCGTTACGCGGTAATGGCTAACCGGGAAGGGGATATAGTGAACTTTATGGATGGTGGCGTGTGGCAGGAAGATCACGTTGATCATTTACATGATTATGAGGAAGCACCACTTTTACTGGATTACAGTGTGACTGGCAGTCGCCCGACGCATGTTGTCAATCATGATGGGCAGATCGCCGTATTCTTCGATGGCGATGCTACCTCAGGATCATCAGCCAGTATCAGTGTTTTTTCGGACATGGATATTACAGATGCAAACACGGCTCTTCCGGGAGTTGCATTTGACACCAACATGCATGGTGTAGCAGAACCGCGTGGTGACCATTTATTTTCTTCTTGGCGCAGAGATGATGCACAGAGCACATCGGCAAACCCCATCCTGCCAGATCAGATTGCCGTTTACCATTTGCATGATGGTGAATATGAGCAGGAGCAAATACTCGATGTTGCGTGCCCCGATCTTCACGGCGCGGCCCAAAATGAAAGTTTTGTTATTTTCGGTTGTTCCGATGGCGTCGTGCTTGTGCATGAACACGACGGGGCATTTGAAGCCGAGAAAATCCTAAACGGTGATGATATGGCCGAGGGGCTTCGAATTGGCGCTATTTATGGTCATGAAGAGAGTGAGCAGTTTATCGCGATGGCCAGCGCACACGGTGGTAGCAGTGTGCAATGGTATGCGATAGATCCGGCAGAAGCTGAAATGGAACTGATTGACTGGCAGCCCGTGGAAAACGCGACGGTAGTAGATCGTGGGTTTGGATTTGAAGCGGAACAGTTTTTGATTTTGGACAGTGAAGGATATCTCACCGTTATTGAGCCGCATGCGCATGATGGACACACCCATTGGGAATTTGGTACGCGTGTCGATATTACCGAAGAGGATGTCGCCACAATGCCAGAGGGTACGAATTTCAGTGTGAGCTTTGCGCAAAACGGACATCAAGCGTTTGTGACTGATCCTATTGCACAGCACATTCTGATTGTTGACTTAGAGCTGATGGATATCGACGGAGAAATTGATCTCGGATTTTCACCCAATTCCGTAACGTGGTTGGGGATTGCTGAAAGTCACGAGCATGAAGATTAGGTAAACAAAGCGGGTTGTTTTCCTAATGCTTAGCGGAAGTGGCTCCAAGCTTCCGCTTTTTTTATTTCTAGTGGGAGAATGTTACTTTGATCGCGTTGACACTAAAGTGGCTATTCGCTTTGCTTTTGGTTGTGAGTGCTGCCGTGTGTTGGGCTGATGTACACCAGGCGCACACTCATGGTCAGGCGAAAATTACGGCGGTGTATGAGTTGGGTGAGCTGGTGCTTGCATTAGACTCTCCTGCTGCAAATTTTCTGGGGTTTGAGCATCCGCCGGAAAGCTCACACGACAAAAGAGCACTGGCTCAGGTCAGCGCAGCTTTGGCGACACCAGAAGGGATTCTTTCCTTAACGCCTTCCTGTACGCTTACCTCCTCGAAGCTTGAAATGCCATTTTCGAGCATGCCTGCGCGTAATCACGAAAACACAGAGTATCAACACCGTGACAATACGCATGATAAGCACCATGAAGTTCACAATGGGCTGCATCCTGAAAACGCGTCGCATTCGAGTGGACATCAGGATATCCACGTGACTTATCATTGGCAATGTGGTGAAATTAGCCAAATACAGATCCAGCTGACTGTATTTGAACGCTATGCTGGCCTTGCAAAAATAGACGCCCAATGGATCGGATTTGGCACGCAGGGAGTCAGTATTCTCAATCAAAAGCATCCGATATTGGTACTTTCTCCGTGAATAAGAAGCAGCTAAATAAAATAATGGGAAAAGCACAGGATATGTGTGCACATTCTGGCGGTCGTTTAACTGAAAAACGCAGCCGAATTCTGGAGCTGTTGCTGCTGTCAAAAACACCCTTGTCTGCGTATGAAGTGGCTGAGGCGTATAATAAAACCGCTGAAACATCGATGCCGCCAATGTCTGCCTACCGCATTTTGGATTTTCTCGAATCAGAGCAGTTGGTGCATAAATTAAGTTCTACTAATAAATACGTTGCCTGTTCGCACATTGCTTGTGATCACGCGCATGAAATCCCTCAGTTTTTAATTTGTGGAAGCTGTCAAAAAGTGAAAGAAATTGCTATTTCCAAACGGATCGTCGACGAATTAGACGAGCAAGTGGCAAATGCAGGATACAAGCTGACCAACTCTCAACTGGAATTGCAATGCCTCTGTGAAACTTGTATTGCCAGTGCGGCGTAGATGCATTGTAAACGAACCTAAAATTCGTTTATCTCTGGCTTATATTGTAATTTTTCCAGCATTCACAACCTTCAAAAATACACTCCAACATGCCGACTATATCTGCTGTTCCTACCAACATTATTACCGGCTTTTTAGGTGTAGGAAAAACCACCGCCATCTTACATCTATTGCAACACAAGCCTCAGGGGGAGCGCTGGGCTGTTCTGGTGAACGAGTTTGGAGAAATAGGTATTGATGGGAGTCTTTTCACCGGTCAAAACCATCATTCACCCAGTGAAGTGTTTGTGAAGGAAGTTCCCGGAGGCTGTATGTGTTGCACGGCCGGTCTGCCGATGCAAATTGCCCTGAACCAGCTTTTGAAGCGAGCAAGGCCGGACCGTTTGCTTCTTGAGCCCACGGGCTTAGGCCATCCCAAAGAAGTTTTGCAGGTTTTAAACGCAGAATATTACCGCGATGTTATTAAGCTTCAGCGCAGCATTGCTCTGGTAGATGCCAGGAAGCTGCACGATGTTCGCTATACTGAAAATGATACGTTTAACCAACAACTTGATATTGCCGACCTTATTGTAGGTAACAAGCAAGATCTATATGAGCCTGGAGACCAAGCCCTGTTATCTTCGTACATACAACAGCGTAAAGGGCGTGTAGGTGAATGCATAAATGGAAGTATAAATGGAAGTATAAACAGTACCGTTGCTATTGAATATGTTTCTCATGGAAAAATAGACCCTGCCTGGTTACAAGGGCAAACACATTATTCTCTTGCTGTTTCGGATTCTTCCGACCACCATCATACTCATAGCGCGGTGAATTTGGACATGCCAGAATTGCCTGCTTGTGGCTATCTTAAAATTGAAAATAAAGGCGAAGGGTTCAAAAGCATCGGTTGGCGGTTTTCTTCAGAATACATGTTTGACCGCGCTGCGATATTTAGCTGGTTTAACGGTTTGCAGGTTGAACGATTAAAGGCTGTGTTGATTACGCCTGACGGAATTTTTGCGTATAACCTGGCAGAAGGCGTATTAACCGAGATGGATCTGGATGATCTGATGGAAAGTCGAATTGAAATTATTGCTGAGCAGTTAGAAGAAGGGTGGCACCACGAGTTACTTCAACTTTCGACAAAAGCTGCATTTTAATCTTCTGTATCCTTTTGTCGTAATGTGGGCTGCGTTAAACCGTAAAATTTTTGAATACCTGAATTACTCCGTATACGGATAAATTTTACTGACGTTCATACTGTAGGCTGAAGAGCCCATGTCATCCGTTGAAAAACTCTTAATCTTGAGGGTGCCTTCAAGGAAAAATGGATCATATAAAGAGTCGATTTTTAACCCCTTGTCGTATTTTACGTGAATCATTTGATTGGGTGGCGGTGGCGGGACATGGATGCAGGCTCCAAAAAAAGGCACTAGAAAAAATTCTGAAATTACCATCTGGTCATCAAATTCTAACGGGACAACAAACCCTGGAATGGTCACTTTGCGATTGTCGAATTCCGGGCGAACTCTTTCTGAAACCAGTGCCTGCTGATAGCGATCATCACTTGCATTCGTGATGGCCGTTTTGACTGATCGACGAATTTGATCCTCCATCGACCCTTCCTCAATGTCATTGATATAGTCCGGCGGATTGAGCAGGGCTTCGAGATCCTCAGCAGGCATAAGGTCCGGCCATTCAATCACAGGATAAGGCGTAGCTTCCTTTTCGCTTTTTTGGGGGGCAGCAGAACACCATATTGCAAAGCTCCACATTGTAAAGCACCACATTGTAAAGCTCAGTAATATGGATATGGCCTTCTTTGTCAGGAAAACGAATGAAAATTTTTGCATGATCCAGCAGCCTGGTAATGTTGTAATTGATATGATATATCGTTAATCTTTACGTTGGCAATGCTGAATTAATATGACAAACATAATGGGTAAATCGTCCCTCATTAACTCATGTTGTAACACGGGTAAAGAATGAATAATGCTATAAAAACAAGCCTAAATCAGAAGCCTGATGAACCATTGGCTATCGAGCTTGAAAATGTGCGTTTTACTTATGATAAAGCGTCAGACTCTCCACTGCTTCAAGTCAATCACTGGCAAGTGGCGCGCGCACAAAAGGTGTTTGTTGCAGGCAAATCAGGCTCGGGGAAGTCAACCTTATTAGAGCTTTTGAGTGGCTTATTAGTACCACAAGCAGGTGCCGTAAAGATCTTGGGTAAAACCATAAACCATCTGCGCACTGCTCGGCGTGACCAGTTTCGAGCGCAACACATCGGCATGATTTTTCAGCAGTTCAATCTTATTCCATGGTTGAGCGTTGAACAAAATATTGCCGCTGCACATTATTTCTCAAAAGGTTCAGGTAAGCACAAAAGCCTCGTCAATAAACTGGATGAATTGCTTTGCCTGCTACGTTTGGATACCGCAATAAAATCACAACGTACGGCCGAGCTGAGTATTGGTCAGCAGCAGCGTGTGGCAATTGCTCGAGCGTTAATTAACGAACCTGAAATCATTATCGCAGATGAACCGACATCGGCCTTGGATGCAGATGCTTGCGACCATTTTATTCGTTTGCTGTTTGACCTGGTTGAAAAAAATCGCGCGACGCTTATTTTTGTAAGTCATGATCGAAGCCTGAAGGAATACTTCGATCATTCCGTAGATTTTCAAAAATTAAATGCATCTTTCTAATCTGTTTTCAAGGCTAAACCTATGCTGTTAAAGCTAGCAAGTAGAAGTTTGCTCTCACGCAAAGTGAATGTGGGGTTAACCGTTTTTTCTATCAGTATCAGCATTTTTATCATGTTGGCCATTGGCCATGTCAAAAATGAAGCAAAAGCCAGTTTTACCAGTGTTGTGTCGGGGGTCGATTTAATCGTCGGCGCAAGGACAGGGCAAATAAACTTGCTGCTTTATTCTATTTTTAGAATTGGTCAGCCGACGAACAATATTTCATGGGAGAGCTATCAAGCGTTATCTGCACGCAAAGAAGTTGCCTGGACGATTCCCATCTCCCTTGGTGATTCACATAAAGGCTTCCGCGTATTAGGCACCTCAAGTCGATATTTTTCTCATTTTAAATACGGAAATAAGCGGGAGCTGGTGTTTTCGAACGGAGAACAATTTAACCGTCCTTTTGATGTCGTACTTGGCGCGGATGTGGCGAGATCTCTACAGTATTCTCTGGGAGATAAAATTACTTTATCTCACGGTGTTGCCTCCACCAGTTTTAGCGAACATGCAAATAATCCTTTTACGGTGGTCGGGATATTGAAACCCACGGGTACTTCGGTTGATCAAACATTACATGTTCCGCTAGAAGGAATCGAAGCGATCCATAGCGGCTGGCAAAGCGGTGTCAATTTATCGCAAAAGCTTTCAAGTAATGATCTGGACAAAGTTAACTTAACACCAAAAACAATTACAGCATTTATGGTGGGGCTTAAATCTAAAATGGCCACTTTCACCTTTCAGCGCCAAGTTAATCAGTTTCAGCCCGAAGCATTGATGGCCATATTGCCGGGTGTGTCACTGGCCGAGCTGTGGCGAATGATGGGGGTGATTGAAGGAATTCTTTTGTTCATTTCAAGCCTGGTACTTCTGGCGGCGTTAATAGGGATGAGTACCATGATGCTGACCGCAATAAGGGAGCGACGCAAAGAGTTTTTTGTGTTGCGTGTTATTGGTGCTAGCCCCTGGTTTATTATGTGTTTAATTCAAGCTGAAGCCATTTTGATTACCTTGCTGGGTATGTGTGTTGCCATACTGTTACTGTGGACAGGCATCTTGTTTTCACAGGACCTGTTGGCGAGTCACTTTGGCTTTTTCCTTTCGTTGAATATCTTTAATCGTGAGATGTTGATGAGTTTAGCGCTTGTGCTTGTCATCGTTCTTTTCGTCAGCTGTATCCCCGCGATTTCCTCCACGCGTCATGCTCAACTTTAAACATGTGATGTCTGTCTTCTGTTTAAATGAGCTCCTGTTTAAATAGCGAAAGTTTCCATCTGGCTGTTCGACATGACAAAAGTCATCTCAGCCGGCGCTGATGTTGGTAATGTGAACTCGCTGTATTGCTGTTGGCATCTTGTATTCAATTGTATAGTTAGTGTGCATTAACTGCGTGTGATTTACGCTGCGAGTGAGGGCGCACACGCGCTTACTCCATCATATTCAACGAAAGGAAGAGAGTACTTTTGCCTCGAACAATAAAACTAAAATATTGTAAAAGCTCGCGCGATTGATTAAGGTCAGCACTGGCTTATCGTAGTTTTGGGTCTGCGGCACAGACCTGATAAGCACAAAAATTGGTACAGAATTAGATATTAATAATAAAACGTGGTTGTGCAGCTTTAACTGATTGAACATTAGCGAACAGGAACATTGAATGAGATAAATTTGGGGACCTGAGTCTTACTCGAGCTTAATAAATCGTCAAACGAGTATGTATCAAGGCATTGCTTGACGCATGAGTGATCCTGTCTATCCATTTTTATGTCCTTTAGTCATCCCGCTGCTATACTCCAATCAGGTTTTTAAAAGCTAAAGACAACCCTTTGGTTATCTAAAATATGCGTCATATTTTATTTTTAACAGCTGGTCTGGCTTTTCTGTGGTTGGCTAACTCCGGTCATTATTCAGGGTTAATCCTGTCGCTGGGGGCTTTGTCGATTGCGTTTGTTGTCTTCGTGACAATAAAAATGAAGGTTGTTGATGCGGAATCTCAGCCTGTACGAATTTCATACCGTATTCCGCTTTACTGGTTGTGGCTCAGTAAGCAAATTATCTTATCCAATATTTCTGTGGTGAAAAAAATCTGGTTTTCACCCTCTAGTATCGATCCCGCGGTGGCGCGAATAAAAACATCGCAAACCTCCGATCTAGGCCGTGTAATTTACGCCAACTCTATAACCCTAACGCCAGGGACAGTAACTCTGGATGTCACGGAAGATGAAGTGGAAGTGCACGTACTTTGCCGAGAGAGTCTGAGTCTTCTGCAAAATGGTGTTATGGACCAGCAAGTGAAGAGGCTCGAATCCTGATGTTTATTGCCGCTGCCGCCGCATTATTGATATCCATGCTGTTCGCATTGAGTCGTGCCTTTCTTGGCCCAAGTATTTACGATCGAATTCTTTCAGTGAATATGTTTGGAACCAAAACGGTTCTGCTTATTGCTGTATTGGGATTTATGATGGGGCGACCAGAATTTCTGGATATTGCCATCGTATACGCGCTTATTAATTTCATCAGCATTATTGGCATTTTGCGTTTCTTTGAATATACCCATCCTCCGGTGGTGAATTCCAGTGAGCAAAACGGGGAGAGCGATTCGTGAATTTTATGCTCGATGCAATCAGTTGGTTTTTGCTGGCAAGCGGTTGTTTTCTCTGTATTACAGGCGGCTTGGGTTTATTTCGTTTTCCTGATTTTTTCACCCGCATGCACGCGGCGAGTATTACGGATTCCTTAGGCAGCGGTTTAATTATTGTGGGGCTGGCTTTTCAAACGCCCGGCGATTGGCTGGTGGTAGCGAAGCTTGGGTTTATTTTGGTGTTTATCTTTTTTACCAGTCCGACGGCCAGTCATGCGTTGGCCAAAGCGGCACTACATGCGGGACAAAAACCGTGGCAAAAACAAACTTAGTCAGTCATTGTAAGTATTAAGGGGCAGGCGCATCGAATTTATAGTCGACATAGTCATTCTGGCGTTTTTGGTGGCGACGGCGATCGCCATAGCACGCGTTAAGGATCTGTTTGCCTCGGTGATGCTGACAGGCATATACAGCCTGTTGTCCGCTGTGTTTTTTGTGTTGATGGACGCTGTTGATGTTGCTTTTACTGAAGCTTCAGTCGGCGCGGGTATCTCAACCATTCTTATGTTGTCCACGCTGACCTTAACCGGGCAGTACGAAGATCCAACTCGCCATAAAACGCGTACAGCATTGGTCGTAGTGCTTGTCACCGGTGCATTGTTAATCTTCGGCACAGCAGATATGCCTCGCTTTGGCGATCCGCAAACACCCGTACAAACTCACGTCGGGCCGCATTATCTCGAAAAATCGTATGAAGAAATTCATGTGCCCAATGTCGTGACTTCTGTTCTGGCAAGTTATCGTGGGTTTGATACTTTTGGTGAAACTGTTGTGATTTTTGCCGCTGGTATCGGTGTGTTGAGTTTGCTGGGCTTCTCCGGCAGAAAAGAAAAAACAACGATCAGCGTATCCGCACCAATGTACCAGCATCGTATTTTGCGTGTGGTGGGCAAGGTGCTTATTCCGCCTATTTTACTGTTCGCCCTGTACGTACAATTCCATGGTGACTTCGGCCCCGGCGGCGGTTTCCAGGCCGGTGTTATTTTTGCAGCCGCTATTATTTTATACACCATGTTGTTTGGACGGCAGGCAGCCGAAGAGGTAATTAAACTGTCCTGGGTGCGTTTACTGGCCGCGGTTGGCGTTATGCTCTATGGCAGTGTTGGTCTGATTTCTTTTTTAAACGGCAAAAACTTTTTGGATTATTCCGCACTCGCAGCCGATGCGGTAAGTGGACAGCATTATGGCATTTTACTGGTTGAACTCGGGGTGGGGATTACCGTTACCGCCGTTATGATTCTGGTGTTTTTCAGCTTCGCTGGACGGGTCGATAAAAAGGCGGAGGAAAATGAATGATTCTTTCTAGCCACTTTAATTACTGGATTGTCATTGTCTTGATGATGATTGGCTTTTTTATTGTGATCTCTCACGGCAATCTGGTGAAAAAACTGATGGGGCTTAGTATTTTCCAAACCTCTGTGTTTATTCTGTATATCAGTATGGGGAAAGTCGCCGGTGGAACAGCGCCCATTCTTGATGAAGCATACAGTGTCTACTCAAATCCTTTACCGCATGTCTTAATTCTGACAGCGATCGTTGTGGGCATTGCAACAACCGCATTGGGTCTGGCTTTGGTGGTAAGAATAAACGAGGCCTACGGTTCTATTGAAGAGGGGGATATTGAGATGCAGGACTGCGATAAACTGGATAAGGAAAACGCAAACAAGTGAGTGCTCATCTACCCATACTACAAGTTATTCTTCCTTTACTGGCGGCGCCGACCTGTTTACTGCTCGGTCGCACCCAATTACTGTGGATGTTTACCTGCGGTGTCAGTGCACTCTGCGCGGTTATCAGTTTTCAACTGTTGCATACGGTGCATACCAGCGGTGACATTATATATTCGCTCGGAGGTTGGTCTGCGCCGGTAGGCATTGAATATCGTATTGACTCGCTCAATGCCTTCGTTTTGCTGTTGGTGACTAGTTTAAGTACCGTGGTGTTATGCGCAGCCAAACAAAGTATTGCCAAGGAAGTACCGGAGTCACGACAGTTATATTTCTATGTGGCGTTTCTTCTTTGTCTGGCAGGACTTCTAGGTATTCTGTGTACCGGTGATGCATTCAATGTGTTTGTATTTCTGGAAATATCATCCTTATCCACGTACACGCTCATTGCCTTAGGCCGTGATCGGCGCGCACTGTGGGCGTCCTATCAATATCTTATTATGGGCACCATCGGCGCCACTTTCATATTAATTGGTATCGGCTTGTTATATATGATCACCGGTACGCTAAATATGCGGGACCTGGCTCAACGACTGCCCGATGTAGAACAGGCACACACACTGTATACCGGCTTTGCTTTTTTTATTGTGGGCGTCTGCTTAAAACTCGCTTTGTTCCCGTTGCATTTATGGTTGCCCAATGCTTATGCATATGCTCCTTCCATTGTTACCGCTTTTCTTGCCGCAACGGCCACAAAAGTGGCGGTATATGTATTGATCCGTTTTATTTTTAATGTGTTTGGGTTTGATTTTTCACTGTCACAATTCCCGCTGCCGCAAATATGGCTCGCGTTGGGGATTATCGGGGTATTTGCGGCATCTATAGTGGCGATGTCTCAACATAACATTAAGCGGTTATTTGCTTTTTCCAGTGTGGCGCAAATTGGCTACATTATTATGGGATTGAGCCTGGGAACCGCTGCCGGGGTGCAGGCGGCGCTATTGCACGTATTTAATCACGCCTTGATGAAGGGGGCGATTTTTCTTGCTATTGCCGGTTTATGTTATCGCCTGGGCGCGGCCACCATGAATGAATTCAAAGGCCTGGGCAAACAAATGCCGTGGACCATGGCAGCAATAGTCGCAGGTGGTTTGAGCCTGATTGGTGTGCCGTTAACTGTAGGCTTTATTAGTAAGTGGTATTTGGTTCTGGCATTTATCGAAAAAGGCTGGTGGATGATAGTACCCTTTATTGTCATTGGGTCTTTGCTGGCTGTGGTCTATGTCTGGCGTCTGGTGGAGTGTGCCTATTTCCAGGAAGCCGATAGCAAAAGGGAGGCAGGTGAAGCGCCCTTGAGTATTTTACTTCCTACCTGGATCTTAGTGTTTGCCAATATTTATTTTGGTGTTCAGCCACAATTTACGGTGCATGCAACATCCATTGCCACTCTGGGATTATTTGGAGCGACGCCATGAGCGCAAATATATTGCTGCAAATAGCCATCCTTTTCCCGTTACTCGCATCGGCACTTATTTTGATAACCGGGAAAAACCCTGGTCTTCGCGATAAAATCACCTTAGTCAGTGCCACGTTTTTATTTATCGTAGTGATCTTTATCTATCGCGCGTTTGACGCGTCTCTTCAGGTGGAAGAAGGCACGGCTGTAAAATCTATCGCGGTGAACTGGGCTGAAATAGTTCCTGGTTTACACCTTGGTTTTAAACTGGAAGCACTGGGGATGTTGTTCGCTCTCATTGCCAGTGCTCTATGGCTGGTGACCAGTATCTATGGAATAGGGTATATGCGTGGAAACAACGAAAAAAACCAAACGCGGTTTTTTATGTTGTTTCCCATTGCGATTTCTGCTGCGCTAGGTATCGCGTTTGCGAGTAATTTGTTAACGCTTTTTATTTTTTACGAAGTGATGACATTGTCGACTTTTCCTCTGGTGACGCACAAGGGATCTGAACATGCAATGAAGTCCGGCCGCATTTATTTAGGGGTGCTGATCGGCTCTTCCATTGGTTTGTTTTTGCCGGCCATTATCTGGGTGTGGGCGGTGACGGGTACTACCGATTTTGTTGCAGGCGGTATTTTGCAAGACAAGCTGTCACCGTTACATTTGAGTATTTTGGCTGCACTGTTTGTGCTGGGGGTTGGTAAAGCGGCAGTGATGCCTATTCATCGCTGGCTGCCGGCCGCCATGGTGGCGCCAACGCCTGTCAGTGCGTTATTGCATGCGGTCGCTGTGGTAAAAGCGGGTGTTTTCAGTGTGCTGAAAATTGTCGTGTATGTTTTTGGTATCGATACTTTGAGCGATGCCAGTTATTTACATTTTCTAATGTATTTGGTGGGTTTCACTATTGTGATGGCCTCGATAATTGCTTTGGGGCATGACAACTTAAAAAAACGTCTCGCTTATTCCACGATCAGCCAATTATCTTACGTTGTGCTTGGTGCATTAATACTAAGCCCTATTTCGGTGGTTGGATCTGCCTTGCACATTGCTGCGCACGCCTTTGGAAAAATTACGCTGTTTTTCGCAGCGGGTTCTATTTATACCGCGTCTAAGAAAACAGAGATCAGTCAGTTAGATGGTATCGGGCATCGTATGCCGTGGACCATGGCGGCATTTACGATCGGGGCTTTATCGATGATCGGCTTACCTCCAGCTGTTGGATTTATTTCCAAGTGGTATTTGCTCATGGGGGCCTATGATGAGCAGGTATATTTTGCAATGGGGGTGATTGTGGTGTCGACATTACTCAATGCGGCTTATTTCGTTCCCATTATCTATCGTGCTTTTTTCAAAACTGAAGCAGACGGCAGCAAGCCGCATGGTGAAGCGAATAAAGCCATCGTGGTGGCGTTGTCAATTACAGCATGCATGACAATCCTCCTGTTTTGTTTCCCAAATATTCCCTTTGCTCTCGCGCAGAGCATAGCAGTGCAATAGCGGTGGCGGTATGAGCGAGTCCGACGATAAAAAATTACATTGGCTGTATCGACCGGAAAACAGGAAAAAGCTATGGAGCCTGCAGATCGTGTTGCTGGTGCTCGCGGTACTTCCTGAATTTTTTGTTCATCATCATGCACACTTTCCCGAACAGGATATCAGTATCGATGCCAGCTTTGGCTTTTTTGCCTGGTACGGCTTTGGTACTTGTGCGCTGATGGTGGTGGGCGCAAAACTGCTTGGCTTTTTGCTAAAAAGAGGCGACGACTACTATGATCGCTAATACTGTTTTACCGCCAAGTCTCATTATTTTTATTGCCGCCGGGTTATTATTTTTTATTCCACAGCGTTGGCGATTAGTCCCTATTGTGCTTGCACCGGTTATCAGTTTAGCGCTTATCTGGATGACTCCCTTAGGCGACAATCTCAAGCTGGCGTATCTGAATTATGAGTTATTGCCATTAAGTGTGAGTGCGACCTCCCGTGTTTTTGCCACGATTTTCAGCTTGATGCTGCTTTTTGGTGGCATATATGCTTATCGCCAGGCGAGTTTACTTGAACTAATGGCTGCCTTTGTTTATGCCGGGTCAGCGGTGGGCGTTACCTGCAGTGGGGATTTGTTTTCGCTGTTTGTATATTGGGAATTAATGGCGATCGGTTCAACCTTGGTGATCTGGGCTGCAGGAACTGAAAAAGCATATCAGGCGAGCATGCGCTATTTATGCATACATCTAATGGGCGGTGTCATTTTAATGATTGGCATTGTGGCTCACGTATTTCAAACCGGAAGCACTCAGTTTGGGGCGATAGCCTTGGACGGCTTTGCCAGCTATGCGATTCTGGCTGGGTTTTTAATTAACGCGGGAGCGCCACCTTTTTCCTCCTGGATTGCCGATGCTTATCCGGAAGCGAGCCCCAGCGGAAGTGTATTTCTTTCCGCCTTCACTACTAAAACAGCAGTTTATACCTTGATGATTGCGTTTGCCGGAAATGATCTTTTGATTTACGTCGGCTTGTTCATGGTGTTTTACGGCATTATTTATGCGTTGCTGGAAAATGATATGCGCCGAATACTTGCCTACAGTATCGTCAACCAGGTGGGCTTTATGGTGACGGCCATTGGTATTGGCTCTACTCTCGCGTTAAATGGTGCAACGGCGCACGCGTTTGCCCATATTATTTACAAGGCCTTATTGTTAATGTCCGCCGGAGCGGTATTAATGCAAACTGGTGAGCGGCGATGTTCCCATCTTGGTGGGCTTTTTCAAACCATGCCGCAAACGGCCATTAACGGTATTATCGGGGCGCTGGCGATTTCTTCCTTTCCGTTTACTTCCGGCTTTGTGACCAAATCTCTGGAAACTTCTGCGGCCGCGTATGAAGGATTAACCTGGGTCTGGTTTTTGTTGCTTGCCGCATCTGCCGGTGTATTTCTTCATGCGGGGATTAAGTTTCCCTGGTTTGTGTTTTTCCAAAAAGATTCGGGCAAACGCCCCGATGAAGCTTCCGGCAATATGCGTTTTGCGATGTGGGTATTTTCGTTCCTTTGCCTGGCCATCGGACTTTTCCCGTCGGCGTTTTATACTATTTTGCCATACCCGGTTAAATATGAACCTTATACCGCAGACCATCTGATTACTCAGTTCCAGCTGTTGTTTTTTGCCGGCTTTGCATTCTTTGCGCTATTGCCATTGATGAAGCGAACGCTCACCATCAGCCTGGATTTTGACTGGGTTTACCGTGTGTTTGCATTTAAATTGTCGAAAGCGTTTTTTCATCTCTATTGGTCTGTCGATACGGCAATGCGGCAAGCCTTCCTCAAGCGTTTTTATCTGGCTAAAGACTATTTAGTGGCACATGAGCCAAGTGGCATTATTTCTCGCTCCCGTCCTTCCAGTACGATGGTCATTTGGGTGACGGTGTTATTGTCGGTTTATCTTATTTTTCACTTCCTGTGAGAGCGTGCATCCTGGCGCGGTTTGAATTGACAGACGCTGTTTCAGGATGCTTGTGGCAATTTCGTCGATCGAATGTTGTTGCCACGAACCTGAGTTAGAAAATTATCGTGACTGGGTAGCGTGCCTACGATTTTGTGCAGCAGATGCTGCAACTGTCGGGCGATGTTTAAGGCTTCGGATTCTGGAGTAAAGTCAGCGAACCAGTCGACGCTGTTCGGTCTTACATTCATGCCTTCAAATATTGCATGCCAGTTTTGTTCCATGAATAAATCATGTGGATTAAATGCGATTTTTCCCTGATCCAGAAAGATTGCGATTTTCCGCGCAAGACTTTCAGGAATATCCATGCTGGAGCACCGTCTCCAAAAGGGGCTATCAGAACGTTGCGTTGTCACATAGTGTAACACCAGAAAATCACGAATTGCTTCGTACTCTGCGATCATCGTGCGGTTAAATTCATCTGCCAAAGCCGGGTCACAATTTTTATTGGGCAACAGTTCTACAAGCTTTTTAACGGCTCGCATAATCAGATGGATACCGGTCGATTCCAGGGGTTCCAAAAAGCCCGCGGAAAGTCCCACGGCAATACAGTTGTGTTTCCACATTATCTTTCGGTAGCCCGTGGTAAATGTCAGTTTTCGCGCTTCTGAAATAGCCGGCGTGGCGAGGCTGTTTAACAGCAGGTGTTGCGCGTCGCTGTCCTCACAGTCTTTACTGCAATATACATAGCCATTTCCCATTCTGTGTTGCAGTGGAATCTGCCACTGCCAACCAGCTGCTTTTGCCGTAGCAACTGTGTACGGTGGTGTTTTCTCAGACTTTTGACTTAAGACGGTGACTGCGGAGTCACAAGGCAGGTACTTTTGCCAGTTTTCGTACCCCGCGTGTAGAGTTTTTTCAATAAGTAAGCCGGTAAACCCTGAACAATCTAAAAACAAATCGCCTGCGATAGTTTCTCCGTTGTGCAACGTGAGCTGTTGAATAAATCCTTTGTCGTTTTGGTGAACGCTATTAATGGTCGCCTGTCTTCGCTCTACGCCTTTGGCAAGGCTGTATGTCTGTAAATATTTTGCTACTAAGTTCGCATCAAAATGCAGGGCATAATTAGCGCCGCGTAGCAGTGAGTCTTCACCGCTCATGGCGGGCGGAATAAATTTACCTGCGTTTGCCATTGCAGCTGCTGGCGAAAAATCTGCAAACTGCGTGTCTGGGAATTGCGCTCTAATAATTTGCCAGTAATGGAAAAAGGATACCTTGTTGATGCCCACGCCCACCGAGCCAAAAGGGTGGAAGTAATTGCTCCCCGGGGTTAACCAGTCTTTGAAGAGAATGCCGAGTTTAAAGGTTGCTTCGGTTTTACAGATAAAATCCTGTTCATCAATTTCCAGATAACGAAGTAACTCGATGATGGGCGGAATTGTTGCTTCGCCGACGCCTACGGTCGCAATCTCTGAAGATTCTATCAGTGTGATTTTACAGGCTGTAGACGGCAGTAATTTAGCCAGGATGGCAGCACTGATCCAGCCTGCTGTTCCTCCGCCGACGATGACAATGCTGGTTATTCTCTCGGGTTGCATATTCTCTCCTGAAGATTGTTGTTATAGAAAGAAAAGAGGGTGTTTTTGAAACCAAAAACACCCGAAGGCTCCCTTGAGGGAGAGGGGGAGGCCTCGGACGGTTTGAGGCTCCCAGGAGCTTAATATCTGAAATTTAACCCGAGCACTACGCGCGATTCCTGAGAATCATAGGTGAAGAAATTACTCTCCCACTCCAGATATCGCGTGCGCTCTTCGGCAGTGATATTGATCGCTTCTGCAACCACCGATAAGTTTTTCGTCGCGTTCCATGTGAGTGATGCGTCGAGCTGACCATAGTCGTCGTACCAGCTGGAAAGCGGTTCTTCCAGCCCCGTTACACCAATCGTGGTATTTGTCGGTGCCAGGTGTTCGTCACGCCAGGTGTAAGCCAGACGTGCACTGAAACTTTCATTTTCATAAAAGCCAATGATGTTATACGAAGTTTCTGACACACCGGGTAAGGGAAGCTCATCATGTGTAATGGAACTCAGGTTGGTTTGTGAATCAGAGTAGGTAAAATTCGTGGCAAAACCAAAACCGTTGTCGAATGCCATCTGGTAGGCAAGCTCCAAACCCTGGACCTTGCCTCCGTCTCCATTAAATGGTCGTTCGACTCCTGCCGTGCTTTCTCCCTCTGGTGTTTGATCTGGATGTGTTTCCTGAACCGAGCGCGTTGCAATAAAGGTATCCACTTTTTTGTAAAACACAGTGGCCGAGGCCAGGTTGAGTTCACCAAAATACCACTCATAAGAAACATCGAGCTGATCGGCTCTAAATGGATCTAGATCCGGGTTGCCAGCTGTACCGCCATTGAAACGGAAACAGTTACAGTCGTTGTCTCGAGTTAAATCCTGATTAAACCCTTTGCCTAAGTCCTGCAGGTTTGGCCTGGCCAATACGCGCGATGCACTGGCCCGAATTTTTTGTTCATCCGATAAATTCCAGACGAAGTTCGCGCTGGGTAATAAGTCTGTGTAGGTTTTCTTTTTGGTGCTGAGATTTGCATCCATGAATGCCCCGTTCCAGGTGTCGGTACTCCACAGTCGATCCAAGGCTGCACTGGCTTCTGAAATCGTAATTTCTGTTTCGGTCTGCACCACACGAAGCCCCAGGTTCAATTCATATGGAGCGCTATCGCCCACGAAATCTGCCATCAAATAGGCGGCAGTGGTGGTTTCATTCGCCTCCCAGGATTCCAGTGGGTCTTCTCGGAAATTGACTGGCGCGACGCCTGCAATTCCCTGGAACCAGCTACGAGGATTTCCCATTTTTTCGGCATCATCAAAAATCAGGTTTCCCTGATAGCTTGCGCTGGGGAAAAAATTGGTCACTGTGGTATGGCGGTTGGGCTGTGTTAAATAGGTTTCCCAGTTCATGACGCCAGGTGCAGTCCCCCCAAAACGGTCAAAGGCAACGCCATAAATGGCTTCGCACAGAGGGGTGCCATTGCTGGTTGTCGCGTCTGCACATTTATCGCCAATACTGGGGTCGAGGTAACGATATTCTGAACCCCATAACTGCGCATCACTGATTCCGTCGCCATCAATATCTCCGAGTTCCCAGCCTCGTGTAGCCTTAACGCCGGGACGGCCAGCGCCGTTGCTTGTTGTTGGATTGTAGTTTGGATCTATGGTGTCTAACCCACCGTTTTCAGCCAGGTCTGCCAGGTAGTGACCTTGGATAAATTCCACTTCTTCGTTGCCGACGCGTGCGCCGAATGAAATAACTTTCAAATCGCCCGCGTCGATGTCGAACTCGGCATCGACTTTAAGTGCTTGTGCATCATTTGTGACTCGGTCACCAAAAGCCCAGTGGGATTTATAGTTTAAGTATTGCGGGTCGGTCAGCCATCCATCATCTGCGTAGCGAGCGGTAGGTACTGATCCCCCGGTGTTGTAGGTCCATGAGCGGTCATCATCGGTATCGTCATATGACGGGTCCGTACCGTCTGGTGTCGGGTCGTTATTCGGGCCAACTTCCCAGCCCGTGGGTCCATTGCCGGTATACATCGTGACATCATATGGCGAGAACCGACTGTCACTAAAGGCGTATTCGCTTTCGTAATCGGCGGTAGAAACGGAAAGCTCTGAATTAATTCGCCATTTTCCCTGATTGTCATACGCGGCTTTCAAGCGAAAATTATCGGCGCTCATATCAGAAAGTTCACGGCTGGAGTTGGTCTCCGAGCCACCAGCGATAAATGTACCGGCGAGAATATGTGAAATACTCGCACCGCCAATATCGTGGGATGCGAGTCGGGGAGCAACATATTCATCGGGCGTTAAAATATCGGCTCCCTTGTCGCTACTGGCGTAGGGATAAACCGCTTCTAGTCCAGCTGAACCATCAACCCCCATGTCGTGTTTGACTGAGTAGGTACGACGATCCAGTTCCAGTTCGGCGTGAAACCAGTCGAACCCCAATTCAAGTGCTTCGCTTGGACGCCACTGTAAAGCGAGGCTGGAGCCAATGCGATCGCGATCGGTTTCGGCATCGGTAAAGTACAGCATTCCAGGGCGAATATAATCCGTTCCATCGGGTAGGGTCGCGACATTAAAACCCTGGCGTGAATAGGTTTGTGCCTGGTCGGCATGCACAGTTTTTTGTGTGGCAGAAAAAGATAAAATTGCGGCAAATTTATCGTCCCAATTATTACCGATGACGATCGCACCACTGGGATTTCCCTCGTCCGATTCATCCCCCTGATCATATTTCAGATTACCGGCAACGAGAAAGCCGTCCAGTGAAAATGCATTACGTGTTTTTAAATTAATGGTGCCGCCAAGTCCCCCCTCCACCAATGATGCTTTTGGACTTTTATATACCTCGACACCACCCAGTAATTCAGACGGAATACTTTCCAGTGAATCATTAAATTCAACGCGTGCTTCCCCCAGTTGGAAATATTCCAGACCAGATAAAAAAGTGTCGCCATTGAGCAAGGTAATATTTTGATCCAAGCCGCGAATACGCACTTTAGTACCTTCTCCATCGTTGCGGTCTATTTGAATGCCGGTAAGTCTCTGCAGGGACTCGGCAATGTTTTGATCTGGCATTTTGCCAATATCTTCCGCAGTAATGGCTTCCATCAATTGTGTGGAATCCCGCTTCAAGTCCATAGAAGTACTTAATGCATTGCGAAATCCACGCACAATAACTTCTTCCTCTCGCAGGGAGTCGTTATCGCTGGCCTGTTCCTGAGCCGTAGCATGGGCGGCAACAAGGGAAGAGATCATAGACGCTAACAATAGCTTGCGCGTTTTAAGTTGAGTTGTGACCATTGTCGTTTCCTCTCTCGTACATGGTTTTTTATATTTATCGTTGTGTGAATTTATAAAGCCCAATCCATCGAGCGAATCTCGGCGCTGTTTAGAACTGCTGGGTTAATGCTTTTATTTAAATGTTGTTTGCTTAAAGTGTCTTGTTGGATTACATGGCGAATTGCGTGAAACCGACATGGTGCAAAGCCGATGGCCTGTCTATGTTCGGCCACTCGTCTAATTTCCTGGGGGTTATGGCAATCGTTTTCATGTTTTTATTTTTGTGTAGTTTGCATCTCATACCACTAATTCCTTTATTTTTAGGGGTTTTAGTGAATTTCACTGTTCTCCAAGACTTGTAAAAATGGTAATCGTTTTCCATCGTCGCACAAGAAATTACCCTCGTCAATTAAGCTGATAAATCATTTTTTCAAATCAGGCCCAGTAGCTTATAGCCAATGGAAATTAGTTGTTTTGCTTTGTTACTATGGTTTTGTTGGCCGCCAAAGCCCGTATGGTTTAACGGGCTATTTGCACCCGTCGTCCTTAAATCTTCACGACAACATGACAGCTTTCACCTGCCGTCAGACAGGGGAGCAAATTGCTTTCCAAGCGTTGGCCGTCTACGTGAATTTCTGGTCTTGGCTTTTCTGGCGAACATCGAACGTAATCTATGGTGTAGGTGGCACCGCGAAACTGGCGAACGATCTCTAGTTTATTTAAATGGTCCGGTAGGCACGGTTCTAACTCTAAACCGTTGTAACCTGGCTTTACTCCGAGAATGTGTTCTGTAATCGCGTGGTAGTTCCAGGCAGCAGTCCCCGTCAGCCACGAATTCTTGGCTTCGCCAGGCGTTGGTGCTTCCTTGCCGGCCACCATTTGTGAATATACATAAGGTTCGGTTTTGTGGAGCGCAACATTGTCTCCAAGATAGCTGGGCGCGAGTCGGCGGTAGTAATCAAACGCTTCATTGCCCCGCCCCAACTTAGTTTCAGCAATCATAATCCAGGGGTTGTTATGACAAAATATGCCACCGTTTTCTTTGTAGCCAGGTGGGTAGGAGGTTATTTCTCCCAGGTGTAATTGATACGCCTTATAGGCGGGTGAGACGAGCACTATGCCATGTTCGCAGGCAAGTTTTTCTTTGACAGAGTCCAATGCAGATTGGGCCCGTCCATCGTCCACGCCAATGCCGGCCATGACGCAAAAGCCTTGCGGTTCAATAAAAATTTGACCTTCCGTATTTGATTCGCTGCCAACTTTATTGCCATAGCTGTCGTAGGCACGCAAAAACCATTGGCCATCCCAGCCGTGTTGCGCAACCGCTTGACGCATGTTTTCAATGTGCGTTGCTGCACGGTCCGCTTCACTTTGATTGTCGATTTCACGGCACAAAGCAACATACTCCGATCCGAAATAAACAAACATACCTGCGATTAATACAGATTCTGCAACATCACCTTGACTTTTTTCCGTAGTTTGGAAGGATTCATTGGGATCTTGTGAAAAGCAATTTAAATTCAGGCAGTCATTCCAGTCTGCTCGTCCAATTAGCGGCAGTTTATGCGGCCCTAAATTTTCAACCACATGATTAAATGACGCGGTGAGATGATCAAACAGCGGTGCGCTATCCTCGGGATCATTATTAAACGGTACGGATTCTTTTAGAATGTCGTAATCACCTGTTTCTTTTATGTAGGAGGTGATGGAAAGAATCAACCAAAGTGGGTCGTCATTGAAATTCCCGCCGATGGCGGCATTGCCTCGTTTTGTAAGCGGTTGATATTGATGATATGCCGAACCATCGCGAAATTGGGTGGAGGCGATGTCGATAATACGTTCACGGGCCTTTTCAGGAATCATATGCAATATACCGATAAGATCCTGGTTGGAATCGCGAAAACCCATGCCTCGACCGATACCTGATTCGAAAAATGAAGCGCTTCTGGAAAAATGAAAGGTCACCATGCATTGGTATTGATTCCAGATATTGACCATTCGATCCAGCGGGGCTTCGCCTGAGCGTAACTGAAAGCTCGCTAAATTTTTGTCCCAGTAACGACGAACTTCCTCTAAGGCCTGATCCACACTTTCTTCACTGGAATATTTTTCAATTAGCGCTTTGGCTTTCGTTTTATTGATAACATTTTTATATTGCCATTTATCATCAGGTGCATTTTCTACATAACCCAAAGAAAAAATAATGGTGCGGCTTTCTCCTGCTGCAAGTGTCACTTCAACACAATGTGAAGCGGCAGGCGCCCAGCCGTAGGCAATCGAATTTTGAGATGTGTTGTTAAATACGGCAGCAGGCGAATCAAAGCCGTTGCTGTGGCCCAAAAATGCATCGCGGCTTGAATCAAATCCGCAAATATCAGTGTTTGCGGCATAGTATGCAAAATGGTTGCGTCGTTCGCGGTATTCTGTTTTGTGGTAAATGACAGAACCTTCAACTTCTACTTCACCGGTAGAAAAATTACGTTGAAAGTTGGTCATGTCATCTTCTGCATTCCATAAACACCACTCAACAAAAGAAAACAGTTTAAAAGTCTTTGGTTCGCTGGTGGTATTGGTGAGAGTGATTTTCTGCAATTCCACTGGGTCTTGCATCGGCACAAAATATGTAAGGGCGCATTTTAAACCGCGACTTTCACTGGTAAAAGCGGTATAGCCTAAGCCGTGACGGCACTCGTAATAATCCAATGCGGTCTTAACCGGCTTCCATGATGGCGACCAAACATGGCCATTTTCGTTGATGTAAAAATATTTGCCGCCGTTGTCTACTGGCACATTATTGTAGCGATAGCGCGTTAGTCGTCGAAATTTCGCATCTTTAAAAAATGAATAACCACCAGCGGTGTTGGAAATTAAACTGAAAAACTCGGAGTTCCCCAAAAAATTGATCCAGGGGTACGGAGTTTGTGGGCTTGTAATCACAAATTCACGTTGATTGTCATCAAAATGTCCAAACGTCATAAACGTTCCACCTTGGTTGTAAAATAAAATTAAGCGAACCGCAACATGCCAATCTGCGGATTAAATTAACAACTTTATAAAATCAAACTAAATCCAAAAAGAAGCAGGGGAGATACGCACACTTAGCTGCTACTTAAACTATGTTGCTTTTGGTTGCGGGTAAAACACAGGTCATCCGCCAGCGGATAAAGCAACATCAGTGTGGCCCCTACAAATGCAAAGCTGGCGGGAATCCAGCTCATAAGAAGTTTCATTCCTTCTAATGCTCCTTCTGCTGTTGCTGGGTCCATGCCGTTGTATCCAAACGCAGCCAACACAAAAAGCACGACTGCACCGGCAAAACCTCCGCCAGCTTTATTAATAAATGTTCCAGCGGAAAAAATAAGGCCTGTTGCACGGCGTCCATTCTTTGCCTCCGAGTAATCGGCAGAGTCACCCAGCATACTGAAAAATAATACAGGCATAATGGCAGCAAAGAATTCCGACAGGCAGCCAAGTGAAAACAGCAGGGAAACCTGGTCTTCACCTACCCAGTACAGGGCGGCCGTTGTGAGTCCTCCCATACCGAGGCAAAAAATAAACAGACGTTTTTTGCCAAAGAACTGACTGAGTTTTGCCGTGAGTAAGGCGCCTATTATCGACACCAGTAATAAGGAGATAAAATACTGCCCCACCATGAGTTCGTTGCCAATGTAGTATTTAAAATAATATGCAATAACACCCTGTTTAATGCCGTTAAACATCATGAAGAGAAAGCCGACCCCCAGTAACACCAGCCAGGGTTTGTTGGAAAGTAGGTCTGCAACGTCTTGTTGTGTGCGACTTAAGGTGTGTCTGGGTTTGTTATACAGTTTGCGAATAACAATGGCGGTAGTGACAAGGACTAAAACAAATAACAACCCGGTAATGACATTTCGATAATAGAAAAATAGTGTGATTGCCAATAGTGGAGTCACGATAAACGGAATATTTTTGGAAAATTCAAATAGCTCGGCGCTTAAGGGCTTTGTGCTTGTCTGCTTGGGGCTAACACGCTCTTTCGTGAGGGCGTACGTTAAGCAAAACATAATCACCAAAACCACGGCAAACAGGAACATCGAATACTGATACCCCTGTTGTTGATTGCCGTTCCCAAAAAATTGTACAAGGTCGGGCAAAAATCCTGTCATTAAAACACCACCTAGAAATGCGCCGGCAAAACGGAATCCGGACAAGCTGGTTCGTTCGAGTCTGTCATTAGTCATAACACCCATTAACGCGGAATAGGGCACATTGCTTATGGTGTAAGCCAGAGTTAATCCAATGTAGGTGATATATGCGTAAATTAATTTTCCATTTGGTCCGAGGTCCGGAGTGGAGAAACATAGCACCATGAACAGACCAAGAGCTGGTGCGGACCATAGCACCCAGGGCCGGAACTTTCCCTGTGGTGATTGATAGCGGTCGGCTACCATTCCCATAAGAATATCCGTCACGCCGTCAGAGAGGCGAACTAATAAAATTAACAATGCCGCGGCGGCGGCGGGAATTCCAAAAGTATCGGTATAAAACACGCCAAGAAAAGCGAGCGCGCCGCGCCAAACAAAATTGGAGGCGGTGTCACCAAGCGCATAGCCGATTTTTTCGTATAGTGGCAAGCCTTTAGAGGTTTTCATGCACTACTCTCTGTTTTTACCCAAAAGCACGTTGCCTTGGGGTGTAATTATTATGATTTTATGGCGATGGTAATCGTTTTCCATTGGCTGTCAAGCACTGACTTGTAAAGAAAAGCGTGGAAAAACAGCGGTATTTACGCCGCTCAAGCACTTAAGCTCTTGATTTTTATGATTTACTGCAATGCAGCTATCTAAAAATGACGGAGCAATTTTGTCGTGACACTTTACGTACCCCATGCGATGAATTCAGTGTGAAGAGAGGTAATACGTAATTTTTCACGGATATGCAGAAAGTTTGGTAAACGTATTCCATCAGCGCTGGGTTTTTGCTACATTCCTTTCACTGTTTCCCTTATTAAAATGCGACAGCTATTGTGGTGTGCAGTGAATATTGATTATCAACAGGATATCGAACATGTTCTATAGGTTTATATGTCAACAATAGGCATCAAAGAACTGGCCGAGTTTGCAGGGGTTTCCGTGGCGACGGCCTCGCGTGCAATCAGCAATCCGAATCGCGTCTCTAAAGTCACGCGAGAAAAGGTGCAGGCGGCGGCGAAAGAAATTGGATATACACCGAATCGTCTTGGAGCAGGTTTGAGAACCTCCAAAACGGGCAATGTGATCGTCATCATTCCCGATGCGGGAGACACCTTTAATTTTGGAGCCATTAAAGCCATAGAAAAAGCGGCGTCGGAGCATGGGTTTTCTGTGTTACTGGGGGATACGCAAAATTTACGGGAGCGTGAATTGGCGTACGGTGATTTAGTGCGAACCCGGCAAGCCGATGGCATTATCTTTTTTTCCTATCGTTTGCCGTTCGACATTGAACCCGGGCAGGAAGCTGATTTTGAAATGCCTCCTATTGTGAACTCCTGTGAGGACGTCGGACGAAATGATATTCCTCTGGTATCTATCAACAATGAACTTGCCGGAGAGGAAGCGACACAACATCTCATTGACCTGGGTCATGAAAATATCGCGGTCATTACCGGGGACTCGAACACACCGAGCACACAGGATCGTTTGAAAGGTTATTTGACTGCTTTAAAGAAAGCGGGTATCCGCAAGCGGCAGGAATTTATCCAGGAAGGTCAATATTGTATTGAGCAAGGTGAAGAAAGCACGAAAAGCTTGTTACAGTTAAAGCAGCGGCCCAGTGCAATTTTTTGTTTTAGCGATGAAATTGCCATAGGGTGTCTATCGACCTTGAAAAGTGCCGGGTTTGAAGTGCCGGGTGATATGTCGGTAATCGGGTTTGATGATATTCGCTTTGCAAAATATTTTTACCCGCCGCTCACGACAGTGGCACAGCCTGTAGAATTGATTGGTAAAACCTGCATGCAGGTGTTGGCTAAGCTGATTAACAAACAGGAAGTGCCGGAAATGCGGATTATATTACCGCATCAACTTATCGTAAGGGAAAGTACGGGAAAGCCCCGTTAATTAGTCTTCACTGGTGGTGTTCAATGTTTCTGGCAATCACGTAATTTTTCATGGAAGTCAGCGGTTATTGCCATCGATTCGAATTTCATGATTCCCAGAAACATCAGCGTTTAGCTCATTATTGTTCCAGCGCTAAGGCTTTTAGAAAGACGGGTTTAAAGCGGTCAAAATCCTCGATTTGTGGCATGTGCCCTAAGCCTTCAAGCTCATAAAGTTTGGCATTGGTTATACTCTTTGCTGTGAGTTTACCGAGTTTCTGATATTGACCCAGCTGATGTTCAACCCCTGACTTTTTCCAATTTCTGCCGGGCCCGGTTCGATCGCGTGTACCGATAATTAGCTGGGTGGGAACTGTAATTTTTGAAAATTTTGATGTGATATCTTCAGCGAAAATTGGTAAATAGGTGAGTGCGTTGTTCCAGGCTATCAGGGATTTATCGGGCCCATTTAGCCAGCCAATATGCGGAGCAATTAATCTTTCATACTCTGGTTTCCATTTCCCGTCATAGTAGTTAGCTTTTTGATAGGCTCTCACTTTGTCTGCGGTTTTTTTCAATTCCGATTGATAGAAAAACTCTGGATCTTTTATTTCCACGTAATCCAAGTAAGGCTCCAAACCAATAGGATTTATTAACATGAGATCTGAAACCTGCGCATCATTTAATGCAAGAGTGGTGGCCAGCATTCCTCCCATTGAATGTCCGATGACGGTGTACTGGTTGATGCCAATATGTTGTAACAGCGATTGTGTATTTAATGCAAGCTGGGCAAAACTATATTGATAGTGCTCGGGCTTGCTGCTTTTGCCAAATCCGATTTGGTCGGGGATAATAACGCGATAGCCGTGCTCCAATAACAGGCGTGCCACATCTTCCCAGTAATATCCTGAAAAGTTTTTTCCGTGTAACAATACTGCTGTTTTTTGTGGAGTCTTTGATGCGTTGGCTTTGCCTACATCCATATATCGCATCGAAAGCTTCTGTCGCTGTGATGAAAGCTCGTAAGTCTGTACGGCAAAAGGATATTCGAAGGTGGACAATTCAGCGTCATAAACCAGCGGTTTCTCCGCTGCGCTCACTTTACTTACACAGAGGGCATAAAGTGCCAGAAAACTGAGCGTTTTAATGAGTGTGAGAAAGGATCGTTTTTGAATAGCGTGTTTCATTGTATTCTCTTAATGGTCATTTTAATCGAGGGAAAACGGAAGGCCAATGTGTCTAGACAGAAAATACCCATAAAAGTTTGCCGATTATGTCAAGGAACTTTGAGAATGGAGCAGGTACGCCTTAAGATTAGACGAGAGAATCGCGATAGTGAAGCAGTAGAAAAACCTTAAAGAGTGAAGGCTTTTTTCCGCACCCTTCAAGGGAAGTGATATTTTTAAGGCTTGTGAAAGAAGTGGAATGCTCTAAACACAATTGAAATATTTAATTGAGATTGTTAGATCAACTCCTCGATAGAAGGTTTATGAGTTTCTGTCTTTCCGCTCAAAGTACTGTCTGCATCTTGGTTGTGATTCTGATTTACCGCTGCAATTGCGGGTGCTCTATCGTTGTACGGGTTCAAGTGTATTTCTTCGCCTTTGCGTCGAATGCCCAGGTCTTCACCATGACTGGTTTTGAAATCTTCAATGTCATGGATTAATTTCTGCATAGACTCTGGAAAATCAACGCCTCCTTCCTCATACTCATTCTGTATGCTATTTAATACGTCCAACATAAATTCAACACCACGAATTTTTGCTTCCGTTTTCATACTTTTTGCCCAGTCATTGTGCTTATTATCGGATTGCAATTGTTTCATGGCTGAATTGAATTGATCATAAATAGCTTTTGAATTGCCCTTTTTGACGGATTCCCGATGAATTCCCCAATCGTTACTACTGCGATTCATTTTGGCAAAGTTAAATGTGTGTTGCATGCATCGGTCAAATGCGCCAAAACGATAGGCCATTCTTGCGACCGGACCGCTTTCAGGGTCAGCATGCTGGGCGGGAGAATGCAAGAAGTTAGGCATACCTGCAGACTCCCATTTCATAAATAATTGATCCGGTGCGTTTTGTGGCGCGTCTGCATCCTGCATTTTATCAAATAGCAAACAACCTTTACCGGAAGGGAACTTATTGCTGAAATCTTCAATGCCTAACTGTGCAGCGGCTGGTCGTACTTGCTTACCCGATGCGCGCAAGCAGTTAAACAGCGCATTTTTTGAATTAATAGCCTTTCCGGCAACACCGGTATTATTGAAATGCGCTTTTTTCAACGATCTTTCGTTGTAGTGGGTGGAAGCTCTGCCGTAAGTATTGGGTGCACTTCTAAGGAATTTGTATAGCTTATTGCCTGGGTCCGACATTACCATACTGCCTCTGTTTAACATCACTGGTTCTCGATTTTCGCTTGCATTATCTTTCATGGCTTTTGCCTGAACATACCAGGAAATTGCGCGCGCGGTATCCAGATTAGGCGGTACTACGTGATTATTGCCATCGTTATCTCGCACATTGATGGGGCCGCCATTGTAATTCTCGCCTTGCTCGCCAAGCGCCTCGACAATACGCTGGCCCATATTGATATAGGCCAGCATTTCTTCATTTGAAAGTTTGCTTCCTAGTTTTTCACGATATTCTTCGGCCAGATTTTCAATGGATTTATTTCCGTTGGGAGTCGCTACCTCTTCATTTAAAATAGATTCTGGAAATCCTGCGCCCAGATTTTCTCGTAAGTTATTGGCTTTCTGCTTTTCTTCGGCGTGATTCTCTTTGGCGCTGGAGCTTGAGCTGTTAGCTAAAAATGTTAATGCAGTGACCGTAGCACCTATAAAAAGGTTGAGTCCTCTAGGTATTAAACTTAAAGCTACAGCGCCATTCACTGCGACTTTTTTTCCGTTTTCCAGGCATCGTAAATTTGATTCTTTTTTTAGGTTTTCAAGAGAGCCAACCGTTGATTTTAAACTGATTTTATCACTGTCGATCGCGTTCTTGACCAAGTCCGTGGTATTGATCGTTTTGATCTTTCCGAGATTTGCCGCATTTGCTATCGCGTTTAAAAATGAAGCCATATAGAATTCTCTGTTGATGTGTGAATTATACTTTTAGGAAATCATTGTTGATTTCAACGGTTGACGGTGATTGATCTTCCTGGTTGCTTTCGGCGATAAAAACTTTCCAGTTCTCACCTATCTGTAAAAAGTGCACAACTAGTGAAGCTAATTCATCACCGTCAAAATTCTCCAACGGCATTTTGTAACAAAGAAATGCTTCACGCGTATCCGAATTAACGCCGATGGTGGCGTCACCGGTCGCCGACCAAAATAAATTGCCTTCAAGTATTGTGCGATACACCGAGAGTTCTACCTGTTCACTGATAACGCCCAGTGAGGTGCTGAATACAATGTCATCTTCTCCGGAAGCATTCGAGTAATAGAGGGTTAGCGTCATGCCTTCCAGCACCAACTCCATTGGGCTTTGTAAATTGCTATCCGTCGGGATATTGAAGTACTTGGCTAATTTATCCATGGCGCCTTCAAAAGCTGTGGACATAAATCATTCTCCTTTGGGGGATTGCGTCAATTCGCTCAGTTTTGCGTTAGTGTAGGAAGAAAACGAAAATTTGTTTTTCAATTCTGGGTTTTAATTTTTAGAAAATGGACAAAAAAATTAATATCGGTTTAAGGCATAAAAGCGGTTATTGGTCTTGGCAATAAATGCAGGTTGGTAATTATTTGAGAGCCAGAGAAGAGTTGGCTTCGCGGGGACTGGTAAGGTTTTTTAATGCTGGAACCGGCCACAACATCGCTTTTATCAGGTGGCAAGGTTGCAACAATTTTTGCAAAAAACAGTTGACAAGTAGCTGTTCTATATATAAAACGTTCTATAAATAGAACGAGTTTGAGATTGAATAATGGACAGTATGACACTTGCAACATTGGGGCGACGCCTTCAGGAGTTGCGCCTTGCAAAGGGGGTTTCGCTATCACAGCTTGCGGCAGACGCTGGAATTGCGAAGTCGAATTTGTCGCGTCTGGAGCAGGGGATTGGCAACCCGACTATCGACACAATCTGGCGCCTGGCGCTGCAGCTTAATGTGCCTTTTGGCAGCATCGTTGCGCCCATTAGCGGATCGGTGGAGCAGGATGGTGTCCAGGTTCGCCTGATCGATCAAGGGCATGATGATCCCAAAGTGGATGTATATTTAATTACCTACGCTCCTAATACGGAACGTAATGCCGAGGCACACTCAAAAGGAACACGCGAACGTGTGACCGTTGTCTCGGGGGATATGGAGTTTGGAACCAAAGGCCAGACGAGTCATCTGCAGGCAGGGGAAAGTCATGAATTTATGGCTGACCAGCCACATTTTTATCGCTCCGGCGATACGTGGACCACTGTGATGATTACCATTGCATACACGCGCGAATGGGAGGTTTCATGAGAGCTCATGCATTCTGGAAAGGGGTGCGAGATGCCGTGCCGCTGCTTGGAGGTTATATCCCTGTGGGCATGTCGTTCGGACTCATTGCGGTTCAGGCGGGGTTTAACGTGTGGATCGCGGTGGTGATGTCTCTGGTTATTTATGCCGGTGCTTCACAGTTCTTATTTGTTGCGATGCTGACCTCAGGAGCGCCGCTGTGGTTGGTGATTGTGATGACGTTGCTCATCAATGCTCGGCATGTTGTGTACGGACCGAATATTGCTCCCTGGTTAACGTCGAGTCGCTGGTGGCCGTGGATGATGCATGGCTTGACGGACCAGATATTTGCGCTGGCCCATGTGCGTTTACCGCAAATGCCAGAGCAGGAAAGGCTTGGCTGGTTTGCCGGTGCGGCGTTGTTGGCATGGATAAGCTGGATTGCTGGAACCGCTTTTGGCGGAATTGCCGGGGCGGAGCTGACTCAGCGCTGGCCCATGCTTGAAAGTGTCTTACCCTTTGCGTTACCCGCAATGTTTTTGGTGTTGTTAACACCGAGATTCACTTCGCGGTTGTGGGCAGTGACTTTAATTACCACCATGTTGGTGGCTGCAATATTGGCTTTGGCCGGAATTAAAAACAGTGCGATTCCTCTGGGCGCCCTGTGCGGAGCTTTATTATTTTATGTTCTGAAATCGACGACGCGTTTTGAAGAGGTGAAGTATGGATAATGCAACCGGCTGGGCGATTGCTGCAGCTGCTGTGGGAACCTTATTATTACGCGTATTTCCTCTGATTTGGATGCGGCATCATTTACAACAAAAAAGTGATGTGAATGCGGTGGAAAATATTCCTGCCTGGCTCAGTGTATTAGGGCCTACCATGATCGCTGCTTTGCTGGGTGTATCCTTAGTGCCGGGTCATATTAATGCATCTACTGTTTGCGCAACTGTTGTCGGCTCTGTGGCAACCTTATTGGTCTGGCGCTGGCAAAAATCGTTAGGGTGGCCCATCTTTTCTGGTGTGGTGGTATATGGTCTGGTAGTTTATCTCGGAGCTTATTTTTTATAACTAACAGCGAATTTATTAAACTGACAGTGAACTTGCAAAGAAGTATTCTAGTTAAAAAAAGGGCATGGCTTAAAGTATGCCATGCCCGCTGCCGAGTTCAGCCTTAAACGCGTTAAATATCCAAAAGCTCCCAGTAAGAAGTTGCCTGATTGTGATTGGTTGTTTGTTTCAGAGTACCATGTTTACCCACTAACACTTTCTGGGTTTCCAGCGAAATAAATTGATAATGTCGGCCTTGTTTAAGCGCAATGAATTTCTGGCCACCGTGAATGCTATCACTGGAAGATGTTTGTCGTGAGGCTGAGCGTTGCACAATCGTGTCTTCATGCGTAGCACTCACGACTTTTTTAGCCGAAGGCGATGCGATGCTGTAAACGCCATTGCCATGATGAATAAAAGTAAATTGCTGATTAGTGCCACCAGCAAAAGTGGTTTGAGATAATGCATTTGCAGTCGGGTGTTCTACATTTAACGTATCCATGAATAGGCCGCTATCTCCATTTTTAATATAAAACGTTTTGTTGGCGAGTGCGGTACTACCTGCCGGGACAACGCGCAACGAACTTACCTCATCATTAAAACTTCCCATGCACGCTTTATTGCCTGTCATAATTTTAGTGTAGTCTCCGCTCCATCCCACATCTTTATACACGCGAATTCCCCATCCAGGTGCAACTTTAAATGAGACATTTGATCATTCACAAAACCTTTGGTTTTTAGAAACTTTAGGTTGTGGTGGCCTTCAGGAATTTTTGCTGACCACCCCGTAAAATCGCAATTTTCAAACGCGGTGAGAGGTGAGGCGTTGCCGGAGCCATATTTGTTACGAATCGCAGCGATATCTTTGTTGGTTAGTCCATTGCTTTTACCGAGCTGCTGATTGGGTATGTTAGGGTCGAGAGAAACAATCGTTGGCTTACCGTTCTTACTAAAAGCCTTGTGTCCGTAGTGCATGACCGAGTGATAATCATAGGAGCCAACACTGGTTGTTATGGGGCCTTTTTTGTTGAACTGCCCGGCGCGTCCGTCTTGGATATTGTTGTAATTTATACGCACAAAGTTGTCCCGATCAGCCCGAGATTGCTCATGTAAAAATCCCAGGGCATGCATCAATTCATGGGCAACAGTTTTCTTCCAGGCGCAGCCAGGACCAATGGAGAGATTTTGTTGGCCACCTTTTCTACCGATGAACGACCAGCATCCTTGACCTTTGAATATACGAAGGTAATTTGTCTGGTTGTTGCGTTGAACAAATCGTACGCCGGTTTGTGAAGCAATTAAATCCATTCCGGCACGAATCACCGCCGCATCCGGTTGCGAGGATGCATCAATGACAAAGGGAACAACACTATTGGGCCAGGTTGTTGCTCCGGCCCATGCCGCTTTTGCTGTAAGTTCATCTGAGAGAGTATTAAGCTGATCAAAATCCTTCACTTCCAATGTGGAAATCCCTTTGGATTGTATTTCCTGCTGACTGCCAACAGCGATGTCGCCCATAATGATGGCTGTATCATTCAGAACAAGATATTCAATTTCCGAATTATCTGGTGTGTAGACACTGGTTTTCGGCGTTTGCCCTTGCATGGCTTCAGCATTTACTTTGGCAACGTCCGCCTGGGTAAACCCTGTCAAAGTGCTTATAGATGTTAAGAGTAGGAGCGCGGGTAGATTTTTTTTCATTATTTTTTCCAATCGTTGAAGATGCTCTGTTAGCTTTTGGGTTAATTGTTCGATTAACTAGTGTGTAGTGCAAAACTGTAAGCCTGCCTTTCAAGAAGTGATTGATAACTTATCGAAAAAGCATTGCTTACTTCATGTTTAGGTAAGCGTTTACACTTGGGTCAATATAACCATGAATTGAAATAATGGTGTGACATTGCTAGCAAATCCTTAGCCTGTGTTGTGAAAAAAGATGGAAGAAAATGAAATGAAAAAATAAGCGCAATACTAATTTTTCTAATTCTGCAAAGTTTGATTGTGTGTGCAGAAATGAAAATAATTTTAGTTTTATAACAAAACTAAAATTACCTAACTAAAGTTATCCATGGTGCGCTGTGAACCAATCGACGAACCAGATTTAACAAAATTTCACCGAAGCTAAACAGGGCAGGATTAAACTAGGCTGCCTCAACTTCACCAGCCTCACCCCAGTAAGCAAAATCCAATGTTGCAGAGCAGGAACGGTAATATTAGCTATGGTAAAACTAATGTTGAATAATTCAAACGACGTTTTGATTGTTGGCAGTAATGGTTAATTCTCCAGTGCTTGAAAACTGCAATGCCATTTCCGGCATTTTTCGGTTGTCATTGAAAAGGTGACGATACTGATTGATGATGGCATCCATTTCGGCTTGCGTTGTTGTTTTGCTGTAGGCTTCGTTAAATGCAATAGAGTCTTGAAGTGCCGCAACATGAGATGCTAGTGCATTGGCGGTTTGTAATACCCTCATCATGTTTGGCGAATCCGCTAGTGCGGCTTTTAGCTCTTCCGCATAGGGGTAGTCCTTAGGCAGCACTAACTGACCTTCGTTGTTAAATTTAATTGTGGCAGGTGCTTCGGGAATATTATGCTGTTGTAGGAAGTTCGGAAATACTTTGGAAATATGCGCCTGCAGGTTTTTAACGTTTTCTCCGGTTGGCAATAGCAATGGAATACTGTCGAGATCGACGGGAGCCAGCGGCACTTCAAAATAAGTATTGAAATCAATTGCCCTGTCACCTTTGCTGGTATTCATGATATAAACACTGTCTGAATGACTCATGCGCTTGGCGGAATCTGAAATAGCAACAGATGTTTCTGCGTCTGCGCCCGTCATTGCCGCTTCGTTTGTTACATTCATTGCCGCATCGGGGCCAGATGTTGCCGCAGTGGCATTTGATTCTCGAACACTTGTCGTGTTGTTTGCCGCAGAAGGTGTGCTGTAATTCACTAAGTTAAATGAAATGCTCATGAGAAACCTTTTTGCAATGACTTGAATGCCGGAGTATGAATACTGGAGCCAGATGAAATGGACAAATGCTTAACCGCGCTATCAAATTTTGCAAAATCGAAGCCAGGATGAAAAAACTGCTTGCAGTACTTTGCTTAAAACGTGTGAATGTAAGTTAGAGAAGTGTAGAAAAATTTGCATTGTTTCAGCTGCAATGTATTCAACATGAAGACATGTCTGTCAGCTTGTCTATTGCGAAATATTTGTTATGAAGAATTTCGTATAAAGAACACGACAGAAAGTGCTAAATAAAAAGCTAACCGAAGGTGGACAATTCAGGATGCTAAATATGGGAGTGGTTAATACTAGCCGTGTCGCCAAATTTTTGGCATGTATTACATTATTAATTTGCCGCTTGAGCTTTGCCGATAAGCAATATGCGGGGGCAGACAAAATACTGGAAACGTTTTTTCAACAGCATGCTGTATCTGGTCTTTCTGTCAGTGTGGCTAAAGAAGGGAAAATTATCTGGCACAGAGGATTAGGTTACGCAGATCTGGAGCAAATGGTTGAGGTTGATCCCGCTAACACAAAATTTCGTGTGGCCAGTATTGCAAAAGTATGGACAGCAACCGCTTTGATGACGCTAGTCCAAGCTGGAAAGCTGGATTTAAATGATGAACCACAAAAGCATGTGCCGGACTTTCCGAAGAAAAAATATCCTTTTACGATTGATCAAGTCGCTTCACATTTGTCTGGGATTCGCCACTATCGTGGTGAAGAGCCTTTCAGCAATTTACGAAACGATAACCCTGATGAGGCTCTGGATATTTTTAAGCAAGATCCATTGCTGGCGCGTCCTGGCGAAAAACAGATTTACAGTTCTTATGGATACTTATTGCTCGGGAAGGTGATTGAAAATATCTCACACAAGTCCTATCACGAATATCTCACAGAAGCGATTTTCGAACCTTTTGGTATGAATGCAACCGTGCCAGATGACAAGAGAAAAATTATTCCTCATCGCGGAAGGTATTACACGATTGAAAACGAGCGGCTCGTAAATGAAATTAATGTAGATAACTTGTATAAGCTTCCTACGGGAGGGTATTTGTCAACCAGTGATGATCTCGTAAGGTTTGGTATTGGTGTCATGTCTCATGCTTTTTTGAATGACAATGCAAAAAAAATCCTCTGGACCAATCGGAAAGCATTATCTGGCGAAGAAATAGAATTTGGTCTGGGTTGGCGGATTGTCGATGCAGGCAATGGCGATATCTGGATTGGCCATGGTGGTGGGATTGTTGGTGGCACGTCTAATTTTTGGATATTTCCGGAGCATCAACTGGTTATCGCCGCAGCGAGCAATTTATCCAACTTGAATTATGGTTCGGTGCTATTAGATTTGAGGAACTATTTTATTCGCAAAGACCCGTAAATTCATTTTGCTTTTATCAGCAGCGAGCGGAACAAAAAACAGGTGTTACACCTCTTATTGTCATTTGATCTGCTTGACCATCATTGTTTGATCGTAATCCATTTACACTAACGCTTAATACAGGTACATCATGGACCCCGTCGCCCATACCCTCATCGGTGCAAGCCTTGCAGAAACTGGACTAAAACGCTTATCTCCTTATGCGACTGCCGCATTAATTATCGGGGCAAACCTTCCTGATATTGATGTGGTTGCGGATTTCTGGGGGGAGGATACGTCACTGTATTTTCGACGCGGGTGGAGTCACGGCATTCTTGCTTTGGTGATTTTGCCTCTGGTATTGGCCGGATTACTATGGTGTTGGGATCGGTGGCGGAGTCGGAAACGTGCTCCCGGTGCGTCCCCGCCTTTTCGACTGGGGGTCATTGTGGCACTTTGTTATGTTGCCGTGCTGTCCCATCCGTTTCTTGACTGGCTGAATACGTATGGCGTTCGTATTTTAATGCCGTTTGATGGTCGTTGGTTTTATGGCGATACCTTATTTATTATTGATCCATGGGTATGGCTGTTAGCCGCGGCGGGTGTGGTGCTGGCGCATTCATCGCACAAACTTTCCATCAGTGTCTGGTTGTTGCTCGGCGCTATTATGTCTTATGTCATTCTATCGACAAATCTTGCTGCGCTTCCTGTAAAAGTGGTGTGGTGTGTCGGAGTGATCGCCATTATTGTTTTAAAGTGGCGTGCCCAGATCCAAGCAACCCAGCCAATGGCAACCGTGCAACCTACCTTTATCGAACATGTTGCCCGCAGCGGCGTCACCTTACTCGCATTATATATTGCTTGTGTATATGGCCTTGCTCGTCATGCAGAGAATCAACTTTTTGATCCACAGCGCCCTCCACTGGAAGTGCAAGCTAACCCGGTGCCCGGTGTGCCGTTTTCGCACCGTCGTGTTGTTGTGTTCGAAGATGAGTACCAAGTAATAACCGCCGATGGCAAACAATATAGTGTGCCGAGATCCGAACCCAATGATATCGTCTTGACCGCCATGGAGGATAAATCTATTCGTGGCTTTACGAATTGGATGCGTTACCCATACTGGCGTGTTGAGGAGCAGAACAATTCATGGTTGGTGAGTTTTTGGGATTTACGATACCAGGGACCGGATATGTCGGGACATGCCATTGGCCATGTACAGGTACGTGTTGCAAAGGACCGTGTGGAAAAGGAACGTGTGGAAAAGGAGCCTTAAGAGAACACTCTGTTCATATATCTGTAGCCATGTACAACGACCGGTATTGCGTATGAAGAACTGTATAATTTTGTAAATTCTGAAACCCAATGGCCCTGAAGAATGTCCACATAGGGCTATCTTTGCGAAAATTCCCATGTAGAATGCGCACGTTTGAAAATATAACGTTTGCAATTCTTACATCTGTAAATCAAAAAAGGGTTTGGATACATTATGCGCAACTTGGTTTGGTTGGTTTCTCTGGTTTCTACATTATTGCTTGCCAGCTGCGGCGGTGGTGGCAGTAATAACAATGGTTACGGCAACGGCGGTGGTGGCGGAAACAGTAACAACGGAATTGAAATTAACGACCACTCCTTTGTTGGGGCTTCCGCTTCTGGCAATAAAATTTACCTTGGCTTAAACGTCACATTGGATGAGGTTAACGCCAACACGAATTTTATTAAATTATTGCTGGAAGATGACGAAGGCAATGAAGTCGGCGGTTCATCTGTGCCGGTGGTTGAAGGGACAAATGAATACCACATTTCTGCCGGGGTTGGCAGCACAGTAAATGCGGTAACCGCCAGCGTGTACGTAACAAAAACCAGCGAACAAACAATTAACGATACAAAAATCAAAGCCTCGGTAGAGGTTTCCACTGATTTTCGTAGCCGGCAGCAGGACTTCTCCCAAGTTTCTTCAGTTGAATTAAGCGTTGTGGATGATTCATACGAATCAGAGTTGGTAGGTGGCCGACGCATTCACCGCTTTGCAGTAAAAGTATTTGACCAGAACAATAACAGCATCAGCGGTTTGGAAGCCGACACCTCAAACTTTTTTACCATCTATGAAGATGGTGTAGTGGACGTTGAGTCGGGTGTAGAGTTGGATACTCGCCAATCGCAAGTGAAGGTGTATTTAGTATTGGATGTTTCCTCCAGTATTACGCAAGCCAATCAACAATCTTCGGTGTTGGATGCGGCTTCAAAAGCTGTGGTGTCTCTGTCTCAATATGCAACATTTGATTATCGCGAGTTTTCAGGCGATTACAGAGAAATCGAAAGCTTGCTTGACTTAAGCTTTGAAACAGCAAACTCTGCGACCGCGCTGTATTACACCATTGATAATTTACTGGATGAAATTAACAGCAATGAGTCCAGCGTAATAATTGCCTTTACAGACGGAAGAGACCTGGCAAGCCGTAACTATTACCCTGAAGCGGCGTCACACAATGCCGTCAGAGATATGGTGGCCAATAAAATTTCCAGCACGCGCACGGAACTGTCTCAGGATGCGTTGGCAGGCAGCCTCACCAGCTATTTCATCGGCCTGGGCTCCGACATTGATACAGAATCGTTGCAACTGCTGGCGAACAGTGGCGGTACCGAAAGCCTGTTTGCCACAGATGAAGAAGATCTGGCTGAAGTCTTTATCACCGTTGCCAATATTATTCAGGATACATACAACCTGGAATACAACTCTCAGCAAACGCCGGACGATACGTCTTTGCAATTATCTGTGGAAGTAAACGGAATTGTCGATACAGTCGTCATTAAGTAAATTTTCGAAACTCACGTTACTTTGTTATAAAAGCGGCAAGTCCTACCTCAAGTAACAGCCACTACAGCCCCCGTGAAAGCAGGGGCTGTATTCGTTAAACGCTACGCATCCGTAAGTTTCTCTCTCGTAACAAACCCAAACCTTGACCATTCCCGCTTTGCGACGTCGCTAATATGATATTCCCGACGCCCGATCATTAAATTATTTTCATTCGCCTGTCGAAATCGCGGTTTCCCCTTCGACTAATACATGAAACATGACTATAAACGCTAAAGAAGCTTCGCCCATACGTTCCAAGTAGCTGTAGTTTGCAGGCACGCAAGTTCCTGTGGTTTACAGGCACGAGTGGAGCCAGGCCATAGTCATATACTCAATGTAAAACAAACCAAACTCAGGTGAAACTTATGTCCGAAGAAAACACGTCCCAGGAAACCGGTACCGTCAAACTACATCGTGTGTTACCCGCGCCGGTTGAGCGTGTGTACAAAGCATTTCTGGATAAGCAGGCTCTGGAATATTGGCTGCCACCTTATGGCTTTACGGGCGCGATCGACGAAATAAAAGCCAGTGTTGGTGGTGGCTACCGAATGTCTTTCACCAACTTTGGAACAGGTCGACAACACACTTTCAGCGTCTCCTTTGAAGAGCTGGTTCCCAACACACGCATTCGCCATACAGATCGTTTCGACGACGAAAATCTACCTGGTGAAATGAACGTGAGTATCGAGTTTAAAGCGGTGATGTGTGGAACGGAGTTGAAGATTGTTCAGTCGGGAATTCCTGCGTTAATTCCTGTGGAAAGCTGCTATTTAGGATGGCAGGAATCACTGGAGCAGCTAGCGCGGTTAGTGGTGCCGGAAATTCCAGATCAGTGATTGTGAAATTTGAAACCTGCGGCAATTTGATTGACGGCGTAACGCGATAAGCCCCAAATAACCAAACGGCAGTGAATCGCTTAGCTTGAGATTCACTGCCGTTGGAGAGGTGTGACGTGCAGTTTTTAGAACTGATATTTCACGCTGAGTGTAATGTCTCTGGGCTTGCCATAGGCCAATTGTGTGTAAAAACCAATTTGGCTGTAGTAAGTTTCATCAAAAACATTGTCGATATTAATCTGGCTTGAAAGCTGGTCGTTAAACTGGTATCTCGCCATCAGATTTACCAAAGCATATGCTTCCTGAGACACTCGTTCGGATGCACCGTTACTTGGGTTGGCAACATCTGTATAGTTTTCACCTTCCCAACTTACACCGCCACCCACGGTCAGGTCTTGCTGCTGGTACGTGGTGAAGAGGCGGAAAATTTTACGTGGAAAACGTGTGTTCACCGTATTAGCTTCGCCTTCGATATCTTCGGCGGTGGCTTCAAATTGCGTATAGTTAGCGCTGACCTGCCAGTTATTCGTAATTTGACCAACCATTTCTAATTCAAAACCATCACTGCTGACGCCATCGGCCTCGATATAAGCCTGAAAGCTCGGATCTTCAGGATCTGGTTCGAAGTTTCGATCTTCTACTGCCAGGTTATCTTCCTCGGTCCAAAAAAACGTAACCGTTGTATGGAGAGCGTCGTCAAAGAATTTACTCTTTATGCCCAATTCCCGGTTGCTGCCCACAATCGGATCAAGAAAGTTTCGGTTGATATCCTGCGCGCTCTGAGGCTGAAAAATTTCGGTGTAACTGACGTAAAGCGTGTGATCGTCGGTTACATCATATAGCGCACCTGCGTAAGGAATCATAACGCCATCATCACCATATTCATCGTCGGCAAGATGGTCAACGCGCTTCCAGTCTGACAAACGAGTGCCCACGACGATTTTAAACGGATCGCTAATCGTAATACGGGTAGCGGCATAGTATCCCGTCTGCTCCGTGGTTTGTTTTTGAAATGGACTAACATCGCCCCACGTAGGCTCAGGAAATGAACCATCCCATTCAAAGAAATTGCCGACTTCTGCAGTGTTTGTGGCGCTGTAGCTGTTATAAACAAAATCTTGTTCGCTGTGTTGCATGCCTAAAACAAGCTCATGCTCGCGATTGAATAAAGAATAAAGCCCGGTTAGACGGAAACCGTAATCATCCTGGGTGCGTTCATTATCATAGCGGGCAGGTGATGGGCCCATACCTAAACCGGTTTCGGGATCAGGGGAGCCAAATAGATAAAGCAATTTCATCTCGGAATTACTTTGCGTGCGGTTTACATTGGCGCGCAGCTGCCAATTATTGCCGAACTCATGTGTGAGGTTAAAGAAGTATGTTTCGTGACTGGTGGCCCATGCCGTCCATTGTGCGCCCACTGTTTTGGATCTGTCCCAGTCGGTCCGTGTTCCGTCGCTGAAAAAGATGGGTAGACCACCCCATTGTGACGCAGTGGGGTCATTATCCTGGTAGCTGGCACCGACACTGATCAAGGTATTATCTGTCAGGTCGGCATCCATCACCGCGTAAAACACAGACTTTTGGTTGCCAGCATAATCGACAAAGGAATCGCCATCTTCATACACAACCACGGTGCGGCCGCGTACCGAACCACTTTGGTTTAAAGGACTGCTTAAATCCAGGGTGGCATTGTAATTGTTCCAGCGACTGGCGCTCAGTGAAGCGTAGCCTTTGAATACTTCGCTATCGGCATGCTTGCGAACCAGGTTAATGGACGCAGAAGGGTGGCCTGCACCGGTCAACAAGCCGGTCGCTCCCCGGACGATTTCAACACGCTCGTACAAAGCCATGTCTGTTTGGGTTTCACCGGCACTGGAACCGCCTTCCCATTGAACGGGAATACCGTCAATTTGGTAGTTATCCACATCAAAGCCACGTGATGAAAAAGCATTACGCGAACTGTCGTAGGCTTTGGATGAAATGCCAGCCGCATTATTGACAACATCAGTCAGAGACTTCAAACCCTGATCTTCAATCCGCTGAAAGGTCATAATACTGACCGACTGTGGCGTTTCCTGCAGTGTTAAGCCCAACCCCGTCGCCGTATCCAACTGCTCATTCACAATGTATTTTCCAAGAACCTGCACTTCTTCAATATTGCTCTTCGATTCCTCCTCCTGAGCAAACACGACATTACTAAAGAGAAGCACGGAGATCCCCCAGGCCAGAGGCGAAGCTTTACGAAAGCAACTCAGGCGGGAGAGGGGTGGATTGAGTAGTGGGTTCATTTAAACATCCTTAAACATAATATGGGTAAAACAAGAAATGGCAGAGGATTAGGTTGCTACGAATGCCAGTAGGGGTGATACGGCGCAATGTTAATGAGAATGGTTATTGTTTGCAATGGTGTTGGTGAAATTATGTTTCATTGGCTCGAATTTTATCGACGTGGGGGACGCGAGTGCAGGAAGAAAGTAAAACCAACATATGGGATAAATGGCGCAGTAAAATACGTTGCAGGTAGGTGGGGCGCCTTTCTTGAGGTTTTTAATCCGTTTCAGGTGCCACCACTGTTGCTCGGTGTACCTCTATGTTGATGATGTCTATGGGAAAATTTTTCGATTTGCTCTGTACTTCTTTTAACTTCGTTATAAAAGCGGCCCCGAAGTAGAGGGCCGTGTATAGCGAGCTATTTTTTAAATTCAGCCCAACCATCTGTGCCTTTTTTGATTAATGGAGACTTTATATCTGTAGCATCATGTTCAATTTCGATAACTGCGAGGTATCCATCTTTAATATTAAAATTCTTCCAGGCTGTGAAATAAGGGCTTAACTCCTGAAAGTTTCCTACTCTGTCGGTTAAATAGTTGTACATTGCTCGAGATGGAAGTATCAAAATTCCACCAATGATAGCTCTTTCAAGCATTCCAAGTACCATTTTGTTCACCGCACGGTGAGAGGAGGAGATGTTCCCTGTTTCCCATTCCAGGGCGAATGCTTTACCGCCGACCATTTTGACTGCGTCTAACGGTCCCGGACGCATTTCAGCTTTAATTGTAAGTCGCTTTTCTAATTCCCACCCCTTTGATTTAAGGTGGTCCATGCATTCATTTTTTATTGGTTTAACACCATTCCCCTTGGGGGTTGGGTTAATTGTAAATTTGTCGCTTTTTAAAGGCCACACTACAGTTTTTATTGCTGTTTCAACTTCGCTAATAATAGAACTTAATTGAGGTACGTTGCCTGACTTGATTAGAACTTCATGTCTTGTAACTTTCATCCATTATCTCCAATGTCTGCCGAATGAGTTCGTTTGCGGGAATTTCAAGTGACGTGGAGATTGCTAATATGGAAGTCAAAGAAGGCTGTCTTTGCCCTCTTTCAAGCATAGATATGAAAGTTCTGTCTAAATCACAATTGAGTGCTAGCTGTTCCTGGCTAAGCCCTTTTTTCGATCTAGCGGATTTTAGAATAAAGCCAAACGCTTCTTCTGGACTCATAGCGTCTCCTCGTCCCGCTGGATTTTGCATGTAGCGTAGACTATGGTCGACGGACTATAGTCTACAAAAGAAAAACTGATATTGTTATACTGTGCGTGCTACCAACTGGGCAGGTTAATTTGTGAGCTATTCGGATCAATTTTTTAAAGCTATCGGAGTTCAAGCCGGAAGAGGCGGGAATCTTAGTCAATTTTCAAAATCTGCTGGAGTACCGGTAGATAGACTAAAGTTTTACAATCAGAGCAATGTAATACCTTCCGGTAAAGATTTGAAATTGATTACAAAAGCATCTGGAGTTTCTGAGAGCATTTTGAAACTTAAAATGGGGCGTTTAGATAAAGATCTCCTTGAAGCAATTCAAGAATATGCTAATGAAATAGCCCCTCTAATTAGCAAACATGAGCCAACTATTGAATCACCTCAAACAGAATGCACGCTTGAATTTCAGACAAAACTGGGAAAACTATATAAAGGCGACTGTTATACACTTTTGAAGTCTATGAGAAGCGACTCAATAGATATGGTGTTCGCTGACCCACCGTTTAATTTGTCGAAACTTTACCCTTCAGAAATTGATGATAATCTTAAAACGGAGAAGTATTTACATTGGTGCCAAGAATGGCTTTATGAGTGCATCCGTGTGTTAAAACCTGGTGGGGCTTTGTATCTTTGGAATCTACCTAAGTGGAATGCTGCACTTACAAATTTTCTCGAGTCATACCTGACGTTTAGGAATTGGATTGGAGTTGACATTAAATATAGCTTACCTATAGCTAATCGACTTTATCCTTCGCACTATTCACTACTTTATTATATTAAAGGTGATAAACCTAAAACATTTCATGCGGATAGGTTGCCAATGCAAGTTTGCCCGAAATGCTATGGAGACATTAAAGACTACGGTGGGTACAAAGACAAAATGAACCCCAAGGGAGTCAATTTAACAGATATCTGGACAGACATTCCCCCTGTAAGGCATGCGAAGTATAAACGTCGAGACGGATCTAACGAGTTATCGTTAAAGCTTCTAGATAGAGTTATAGAAATGTCTACCGATAAAGGAGATGTTGTATTCGACCCCTTTGGTGGTTCGGGTACAACTTATATGGCCGCAGAGTTAAAAAAACGAAAATGGATTGGTTGTGAAATTGGACCGTTAGATGTGATTACTGATAGGTTTGAATTAATTGATAGTGAGAAAGATATTTTAGATAGCTATCGAGATAAACTGAATGCATTATTTCCAGAAAATATAAGAAAAAATCGTGAAAAGAGAGGAATATGGACTTGTGAATCAGTGAGGAAAGTTTCACAGTCAGAGTTATTCGACTAGAGACGCTAGCGGATATCACTTCTTATAACCCTTTGAGCATTAACATTTAGGCTTGATGGAACGAGTCACCGTTCAAGACCAAGAGCTTTCGCGGGAGGTAATCGTCTTTGTTTGATACCCGACGAAGCTCTTGAGTTTTAATTTAAATTGGAGAGGTTCTGAGCTTTTGAATCTCAGAGCTTCAGAACCTCAGAGCTTCAGAACCTCAGAGCTTCAGAACCTTAGAACCTCAGAACCATGCTCTCCCAGCCGACTTAGCAGCGCTCCAATTTTTTGTTGAAGATACTTAGTTCACTCTTGGTTAGATAAAGATCTTGGTATTTGTTTAATACATCCACCCAGCGCGATAAATATTCACAGTGATAATTTGTTTGTGGCGGCATCCATTCATCCGGCCCTCTTGCGCCTTTTGACTGATTCAGTCCATCGTCCACCACAATTAAATTGAGTGGGTCATTTGCAAATTTTTCTTTCTCACTTGGTGACCATTTATCCCCTCCATGTCCATGCGCCCATTTCAAAGGAATGACATGGTCAACGTCTAAATCACTTGCTTTGTAATACGTGTTTCCCGAGAAAGGGTCTAGCCATTGCCCTTTAGAAACATAACAGCCATCGGGGGATAATCCTACAGCCGTTATAGACGCTGAATAAAGCATCTCATGGCGGGTGTTCATACAGTCTCCATCGAAATCTGACCAATGCTTCCATTCTTTCCGATTATAAAGGTAAGAAAATTGACGCTCTTCTTTTATAGCCTCTTCCAAAGCTTCGTCCGTTTTTTTAATTCCATGCTTTTCGAAGCATGCGTTGCTGTGGCAGTGGTAGATACCTGTTTTGTTATCGATATGGCCACCGGATGCATCCTGGCGTCCTGGGTGAGCGGTTGCTAGTTCTGCAGAAAAAACGAATGCAATGAAGTATGGGATAGTAAATTTTATTCTCATGAGAGGAACCATTAATGCTTGAGATGATTATGTTGGAATAAATTAACAGCGGTCTACGTGAAAACCGGGCGGCGAATATTAATGGAAAGTGTTGGATCTATATGAGATAAATTTGTGACGTGCTCGATGAATTTTTACTTTGATTACTTTGTTTTCGATTCTTGATTTTTCAGAAAATAATCTAAATAAAATAGTCAATAACTAATGAGGTTATCTTTCGCTTGAATCGTTTTTTAATCGTTATAAATTCCAGAAACGATTTGTGTGATTGAATTAAAAAATCTATGTTTTCTTTGGTGTTCCAATTTTAAGTATGGAAAAATCCAAAAGTATGTTTCTAAACTTTTAGCGAGTTTGTTAAATAATGTTTTTGTGAAGGTGATGATAGGATTCGGCACGGTCGTATACATTTCGGTGAGGTTCAAATGATGCGCATGTGTTTGCCTAAAACCATCTCTTGGGGAAATGTCACTATTGTAGGATTTGAAAAGCGTTTGAATTCAGAAAAAATCTAGTCTTCGAATGAAGTGTTAGGGGAATTAAAATAATAAGTATGCCCCAATTTTTTCTTAGTTGCCGTTGTTGGTGGTTTGAAAACTCTGGTGAATTTTTGGGTGTCAAAATAAACTGATGTGAAGGTTAAGAAAGTGTTTACGTAATTTCAATATTAATGTTACATAACAAGTTGAAGAACAAAACTCTCTTCAATTTAACCACCAAATCATATTGTTATTGAATACTCGTTCCGTTTATGTGTTTAGACTAAATCAATCACCTCGCCTCATTGATCGTAGAGAACTCTTGCTATATCGAAATTCCCGTTGTCACGTAACTGATGTGGACCGGCCAGAGCACTTGGGCAAAGAGGTTGAAATTTCTGCGTAATACTGCGACTAAAATTTTTACTCGGTTTCCACTGTTCATAGCTCTCTGACAATTTATTTTTATGGCTTGATGGGGCGATTGATGCAAGTTCAGAAAAGATAGGCGTACTAGCCTAAAAACAGAATTGTAGATCTGAGTGATTAGAAGTCAGCCGGATTTTATTTTCTGGATCGGTAATCAGAGCTTCTTTAATGTGGCCGATCCCATTGTGCATTTACAATGGGACTCAGACTGCGACTCCTACATTGAAAAGTAGGAACACAGTGCCATCCGGCTTGTTTTACGAAAGAAATTTTTAAGTCTTTTTGCTGGAGACGGTATTGTGGATGTCCAAGATGTTTCGGGTTCTATGAAAATAGAATAAGCTTTCGAAACATCGATTCATGTAATATTGAGCAGCATAGACATAATTATTCCCAAGGCGCCTTAGCGGAGACATCTTTTTTTAAAATAGTTACTTCGCAGGTGCTATTGACTTCCACATGATAAGTCAATAAATCGATTCGCTCCTCTTGTGAAACAGATACTTGGTAAACATTGGTTGCAGTAAGACGAATGTTAGATATCTCGCCACCCACTTGGTCATAGTTTTCGGATAGATCTTCTAATACCTTCTCAATAATTCTTTGAGATTTTTCAAAACGAGAAACATTGCATGTGTTTTCATTGGTGCTCATAGTGGAATTTCCTTGAGGTGTGGAGCTTGAACAACCGAGAGAATAAAAAACGATAAAGCCTAGGGTTGTTATTTTTGTAGCGTGATTAGGCATAGCGAAATGACCTTTATACTTAACGATTTGGTTTTTTCGTAATAGATGTTTTTGCGGCTACTTCTGCTGGTGTTCTGGGGTAGTGTCGCGATGTTTTGGGAGCCCAGTCACTAGCTTTAGCCGCGTTTCCTTTTTTGGTGAATTCGATAATTGCTGTTCGCCAAGGATTTGCATGTTTATCTCTTAACTGCATGCCTTGTCCCATAACAGAGTTTTTATCTTTGTCTAATACACCATAACAAGGTCCGAGGTTAGTATTTCCACCAGGCGGGCAGTGCGGTTTACCAATATCAACGTGCCCCAGACCCAATAAATGTCCAACTTCATGTACATGAGCTCGCTGCATTATAGGATTTCCCTTGCTGTCTGTACCCTTTTGTACTGAATTGGTATCCAAACTATCGTAAAGACGCGAGTGTGAGCCAAACCAAGTTTCACTTTTATCCAGGCGAACCACTTCGATAGTGTGGTGGTGTACTGAGCTTGGCATTGAATCGCTACCCTGTAGTTTGAATCTACACCAAATATTGGGGATATATTTTACGCCGCTATCTTCATATTCGAGCTCAGAAAAATTGTTAATCAGCCAGAACTTACCATGCCAGTATTTTTGTGCGGATGTTACAAAGTTTTGTTTCCAAGTGTTCCAAGCGGCTGGTGTCCACCTTACTATCTTTCTAGCGGTCCCGGTATTAGATCCGTAATCGTTGTAAGTCCCGGTGGCTTTACCGCCGGAGGGGTTAACTTGTTTGAACCCTAACTTAAGGGTAAGGGTAAGGTCGGCATTGTTGAATTTATCGCAAACATCGGTATCCAGTGTCGCATCCCATCTTGCCTTTTTTATGGTCTTTTTCATTTCCTTAGCGTCCGTTCAATGTATTAGAAAGGCGAGTTTAATATCACTTTGTTTTCAAATTCAACTAAGAACTTTTGTACGATATAGGAAATCGGTGGTTTATGTGTCTAAGTTTGTGTTTTGTGCATTAGTTCTATTTGACTTATTTGAAGATTGGTCAGTGTCCTAAGTGGAGACAGCCCCATTCGGCACTACGAAATCATCCTGCCCGGCCGGAATCAATGTAAGCAATGCCCGTTGCCCTAATGCAACCTTGGCATTTGGAAACACGACAGCTTCACCATTTTGCTGAGCTTTGTATATCGCCCCCGTTTCCTCTGCAAGCACATCGCCTTCGTTAAAAGCGGTAAAGTTGGGCACGTCATCACCGAAGCCTAAGCGAAAATCTTCTTGCTGACGCAATATCACTTGGTTGACTCGATAAATGCTGAAGTCTTGCAATTGGTGAGGCGGCCAAGGCGGTTGCGGCTCACAGACTAGTTGGTTGATGGCGGTCTCTGCGGCAGCAAAACGGCTCATATCATTTTGGCCAAAAGGCTGTACCTTACCCAGTTCGACGGTGAAGGCGATGGCATTGAATTGTGCTGCGGAATAATAGCTGAAGGTGTTAGTCGGAGCGTTGGAGAGTAATACGGCATGCACCTCACACGCGGCGAGAAAGCGCAGCCATTCTTGCCGGTAATCGCCATCTGCCCGATAGGGATACACGGCAAACTTCTCGTGTTGTGACGGTTTAATCGCGGTGTGTAAATCATAGTGATGACGCTGCCCTGTGCCTTTTGCATAAAAATCCGCGATGGTCTGTTCCAATAGTTTGGCTCGCTGGCGCTCGGCGTTAACCAGCCCTGGTCCGCGAGAATGCTCGCCGCTAAACAGGCGGTTCATGTTTTCCTCAACAAAGCGTTCGCCTATATTCATCGCCTGCAGGTTGCCGAAAATAAATAGTACCCGCTGGCACACCGTCTGCTCGCCGCGCAACAATCGCTGCACCAGTGCGTCACATATTTCGATAGGTGCGGTTTCGTTGCCATGCACACCGCAGGATAAAACAATGTCATCACTGGCGGCGGTTGTTGGCTCGAACTGAATAATACCCGGTGCTAACACATCAACACGTGTGCCGTTGGGGAGGGTGAAGGTGCCGCATTGCAGTTGTTCGGGGTGATGTCGGCTGACGAATAAAAAGTCAGGATTCGTTTGTAAGTCGTGTGTCATAACCATGTCCTAGTCAAAAAAGTCCAGTAAACAAAAGTTCCAGTTAATCAAAGCTCCGGTCAATCAAAGTTTCACTCAATCTACGCTCTAGGCAATCAAATTCAACGGCGAAGGCGAGCTTCCAGTACCACCGAGGAGGTCGTGCGCTCAACGCCTGAGAGTGCACTAATGTCGTCGAGTATACTGCTAAGTTGCTGCAAGGACTCAGCCTCCACCATGGCGATCAGGTCATATTCGCCACTTACCGACAGTAACTGCACGATGTTCGGGATTTGGTGCAGTGCACGTTCCGTGCTGTGGGTCAGCTTTTGAACCAGCTTGATAAGTACGTGAGCTTCGACCTGCTGAGCACGGAATTGCTCGCTTAACTCGACTCGGTAGCCGCTGATGACGCCGCTTTGCTCCAATTTATTAAGGCGACTTTGCACTGTGGAGCGTGACAGTGACAGTTTACGCGCCAGTTCAGAGATGCTGGCACGAGCGTCGTCACGCAGTAAGGTGAGTAGGCGCTCATCGGCCTGAGACAGGTTATATGTCGTCATATTGTATTTTTACTTCGTCATTTTGATGGTATTTATACATGAATTCGCCATTAATGTCGCTACAACTTGATATAAGCTTTAGCCAAAATAAGAAGACGTATAAGTCAGTTGCAGGCATTATGTCCGACAGTTAATTGGAAACTGCTCCCGCGTTTCCGGAATACACTGCATAAATGCAGTTAACTGATTTAACCCCCATTTTTTGCTAGCGAGGATTTGTTGTGGAAGTAACACGCGAACTATTTAATCAGGTCATGGTGCCAAACTACGCGCCAGCAGATGTTATTCCGGTACGTGGCGAAGGCTCGCGTGTCTGGGATCAGCAAGGCAATGAGTACATCGACTTTGCTGGTGGTATTGCAGTGACTTGCCTTGGCCACTGTCACCCCGCGCTGGTAAAAGCATTACAGGCACAGAGCGAGAAACTCTGGCATCTGGCCAATGTAATGACCAATGAGCCAGCACTGCGTCTTGCGAAAAAACTGACCGATGCGACCTTTGCAGATCAAGTGTATTTCGCCAACTCTGGCGCTGAGGCTAACGAAGCCGCACTGAAGCTCGCGCGCCGCTGGGCCTTGGAGAATCATGGCGAACATAAGAGCCAGATCATTTCCTTTAATCGTAGTTTCCACGGCCGCACCTTTTTTACTGTAACTGTTGGTGGGCAGGCTTCTTACTCCGATGGCTTCGGCCCTAAGCCGGGCGATATCGTCCACGCCGAGTACAACAACCTGGAAAGCCTGCGCGAACTGATTTCTGACAAAACCTGCGCGGTCATGATGGAGCCAATGCAGGGCGAGGGCGGGATCATTCCGCCGACCAAAGAATTTGCTGAAGGCGTTCGTGAGCTTTGCGACCAGCACAATGCACTGTTGATTTTTGATGAGGTGCAAACCGGCGTGGGTCGTACCGGTCACCTTTATGCCTACATGGCCTTGGGTGTCACCCCTGACATTCTCAGCACCGCGAAAGCGCTGGGCGGTGGCTTCCCAATCGGAGCCATGCTAACCACCAAAGCCATTGGCGATCACTTAAAAGTTGGCACACATGGATCTACCTATGGTGGTAATCCGTTGGCATGTGCAGTAGCCGAAGCCGCGTTTGATACCGTGAACCAGCCTGAAGTGCTGGAAGGTGTGAAGGCGCGTCACCAGCGTTATGTCGATGGACTCAACGCCATCAACGAAAAATACGACGTGTTCACTGAAGTTCGAGGCATGGGGTTATTGATCGGTGCGGCTTTGAACGAGAAATACAAAGGCCGTGCCCGCGACTTCTTAAAAGCAAGTTTAGCTGAGAACCTGATGGTACTTGTTGCCGGTGCGGATGTGGTGCGTTTCGCGCCGTCCCTGGTGATTCCAGAGCAAGACATCGACGAAGGTCTGCAGCGCTTCGAGCGTGCTGTCGCTCAGGTGGCGAGTTAAGCCCCGAGGAGGGTTCATGCTGGTCATACGCCCGATACAAGCATCGGATTACGAATCGCTGCGCCATATTGCCATAGAGTCGGGGCCGGGCTTCACCTCATTGGTGGATGATCCGGACTTACTGCATGGCAAAATTGAACGCACCCAGCGCAGTTTGGCCGCGGATGTGACAGGTCCTGGTGACGAAGGTTATCTGCTGGTGCTGGAAGACACCGATAGCGGAGAAGTTATCGGCACCACTGCTATCGAAGCCGCCGTTGGGTTAAGTACACCGCTGTACCACTATCACGTCGGCAAGTCGGTGCATCAATCCGCGCAGCTGGGTATCCAAAACGTCGTTACGACATTAACCGTGTGCAATAACTACATGGGCTGCAGTGAGTTATGCAGCCTGTACTTGCTCAATGGTCATCGCGGCGGCATGGCTGGCCGACTGCTATCAAAAGTGCGCTTCTTGCTAATGGCACAGCACCCGCAACGTTTTTCTGACTTTGTGATTGCGCAGATGTTAGGCGTGGCGGATGAAAATGGTGTTTCACCGTTCTGGAGCTGGCTGGAAAAGAATTTCGTGAAGCTCGATTTTTCTACGGCCAGCCGCATGGTGGGTTCAGGCAACAAAGCTTTTGTCCCTGAACTCATGCCACGCCATCCGATTTACAGCAACTTGCTCAGCGATGAGGCCCAGGCCGTGATTGGCCAAGTCCACAGCAAAACGGAGCCCGCTTTGCGTATGCTGAAAAATGAAGGCTTTAATCACCGTGGCTACATTGATTTATTTGATGCTGGGCCCACGGTGGAAGCGCCACTTAACAGCATAAAAAGCGTGCGTGATAGTCAGTTGGCACGCGTCGAATTCAAGCCTGAATGCCAAGGCCAATCTTGCGTGATGGTGAGCAATACCGGCTTAACGGATTTTCGCGCATTGATTTGCGAGCACGCCGATTTTAATGCGCAAGATCAGTGTTTGATTTTGCCGTCGTCGGTTCAACAACATTTAAATATTAGCAACGGCGACGCCGTGCGTTTTCTCGATATGGGGAGGATATCAGCATGACTCAAACACATTCTTTAACCTCACACTTTATAAACGGAACCTGGACAAGCAGCCAGGGCACAGCGATGGCGTCGTTGAACCCAGCAACAGGAGAAACAGTCTGGCAGGGTGAGAGCGCCAAGCAAGCGGAAGTGGATGCTGCAATTCATGCGGCGCGAGAAGCTTTTGCGGATTGGTCTGGCCTCGGTTTTGAACAGCGGTTGGAGGTATTGCAGGCGTTCAAGCAACAATTAAGCGAACACCAGGAAAGTCTCGCCGCCGTGATCTGTGAAGAAACCGGCAAACCATTATGGGAGTCACGAACGGAAGTGACGGCCATGATGGGAAAAATTGATATTTCCGTGCGTGCCTATGAAGAACGCACTGGTGTAACGGAAAACCCTATGCCGGGAGCTAAGGCATTTATTCGTCATAAACCTCACGGCGTTGTTGCAGTGTTTGGGCCCTATAACTTTCCGGGCCACTTGCCCAACGGTCACATTGTGCCGGCGCTGTTGGCGGGTAACTGCGTGGTGTTCAAGCCCTCTGAGTTAACCCCAAAAGTCGCAGAGCACACAGTTAAATTGTGGCAGCAGGCGGGCTTGCCAAATGGTGTATTGAATTTAGTACAAGGTGAAGTTGAAACCGGTAAGGCGCTCGCTTCACATCCGCAGATAGACGGTTTGTTTTTTACTGGTAGCTCCACTACGGGCAAAGTATTGCATGAACAATTCGCAGGTCACCCAGGAAAAATTCTGGCTCTGGAAATGGGCGGAAACAATCCATTGATCATCGGTGACATTAGTGATCAGCGCGCAGCTGTGCATGACATTATCCAGTCGGCTTTTGTTACTTCAGGCCAGCGCTGCACCTGTGCCCGCCGTTTGTTTGTGGCCCATGGCAGCGACGGTGATGCCCTGTTACAAGAACTAGTGAATGCTGCTCGCAATATTCAAGTGGGAGATCCGTTGGCAGATAATTTTATGGGCTCCATGATTTCTGCGAAAGCGGCCCAAGGCATGGTGAAAGCGCAACAGCGTCTGCAATCGCTCGGCGGTGAAGTTTTACTGGAACTCACGCAGCAAGATTCAGAATTAGGTTTTGTTTCTCCAGGAATTATCGATGTCAGTGCTGTTGAAGAATTGCCTGATGAAGAGTACTTCGGGCCCTTACTGCAAGTTATTCGCTACCACGATTTGATGGATGCCATTGAAAAAGGAAACAACACGCGCTTTGGTTTATCTGCGGGTTTGCTTAGTGACAGCCGCGAACAATACGATGTATTTTTCCGTCATATTCGTGCGGGCATTGTTAATTGGAACAAACCTATTACTGGCGCTTCCAGTGCAGCTCCTTTTGGTGGTGTAGGCGACAGTGGCAACCACCGAGCCAGTGCTTATTATGCTGCGGATTACTGTGCCTACCCTGTGGCGTCAGTTGAAGCAGAAAAAATTCAGTTGCCAGAAAAACTCTCACCTGGTTTGAAAATTTAATGTGCATCAGCGCTCGCAGATAACGCTAGAGCGCTTTTTTGCTTCTTTTAGTTGGAGATATTTATGTCAGATGCCGTGCATCAACTATTTGACGCTCTGTGGAGCAACTTCGTCGAAGTGACACCGTCAGCGGACAAAATTCATCAATTGCTTGGCAATACGCAGTCGGACGATATCATCAATGATCATATCGCCTTGCGTACTTTCAATCTGGAAAAAGTGGGTCTGGATAAGCTCGCCCAACACTTTATCAACATTGGCTATGAAGCCTGCGGTGAATACCATTTTGAACAAAAGAAATTGTATGCCCGTCACTATGAGCATCCGCAAGCAACAGCCCCGAAAGTATTTATTTCTGAGCTATTGGTAGACCAATGCTCACCCGAGTTGCAGAGCGTTGTGACCGAGCTGGTTGACAGTATCGATCCCACGGCCGTAGCAAAGCCTGACTTCTTATATTCCGGTACTCACTGGCAAGTCAGCTACGAAAAGTACCAACAATTGCTGAACGAAAGTGAATATGCGGCGTGGATGGCAGCCTGGGGTTACCGTGCCAATCACTTTACCGTTGATGTTAACGCGTTGTCGGCATTCGACACTTTGGAATCGGTAAACGAAAAACTTAAGCAAGCTGGCTATTCACTGAATACTTCCGGGGGTGAAATCAAGGGATCGCCAGAAGTCCTGTTAGAGCAAAGCTCCACCATGGCGGATAAGATCAAGGTGCAATTCAGTGACGGCGAATACAGCATCCCTAGCTGTTTCTACGAGTTTGCTCGTCGCTACAAGCAAGCGGATGGCCGATACTACACCGGCTTTGTTGCTGCTTCTGCGGATAAAATTTTTGAAAGTACGAATAATGGTTGAGGTGAAGCATTTTTCCCAAGGTAAATATTTTTCAGTATGAAAATACGAGAATACCCGGAAGGCGTAAGCTTTTCGGGTTTTCTTATGCTTGTAAGAAATGAAATTCAATCGCTAGCTTAATTGATAGCCTTGATCCTTTACGGGATCTGTTTGTAACAAATAATGTTTCAGGCGGCACTTTCCGAAATTGCGATAGATATTGCAATTATCATCAGCATAATTCCTGATGCTTTTTGGATGTAATGGATCTTGTTGTTTCTAATAAGTTTCTTCAAGTAATATGACATTCCAGAGTATCCTGTCATAACTGCTATATCTGCAAATACCATAGTCGCTAGCAGCAAAAAAAACTGGTCAAAACTAGGTGATTCAGGATTAATAAATATCGGAATAAAAAGTACTAAAAAAAGAGTTGCTTTTATATTGGTTAAGTTTATAAATATGGCTTTTATTAAACTGGATTTTCCGTTAAAAGTAGAGTTTTCACCTGACTTTTCGAATTCTTCTTGGTTAAATGAATCTCTAAACTGCTGCCATCCCAAAATTAAAAGGTAGATAACCCCGATCCACTTGAATACTGAAAGCAATAGGTTGTTTGAAGTTAATATTGTTCCAACACCTACGGAAACAACTATAATCTGTATTGCCCATCCAATCTGCAACCCTGTTACTGTGTATAAAGACTTTCTAAAACCGTAATGAATACTCTGGTTCATTGTGGTTACCGCCCCAGCACCGGGAGAAATACTTATCATTAATGACGTAAGTAAAAGGCTAAACCACATTTCAATACTCATCTAGTTTTTCCTCTATGCTTGTTTCATCATGGTGTCTCTGGTTTGGGATCGTTAGATTGAAATTTAGAACAACCCCGTGGCTCAATGGAACCTAACTATTTTGAAATTTTAACGCCAGTCGTTAAATTATAGCTAACAGAGCCGGTAACAAAGTCAGGGCCAGGCATTGTAGAGCACATCCACATGCTCTCATATTTGAAAGATAAGGACGTTTTATCGACTTTTACTTCAGATGCGGTAAAGGTTCTGTCTCCACCATCTTCACAAGTATATTGGTTCACCAAGGTTTCTATGCTCGTGTTAATAGTGGAGGATACATCTGCTTTACCCGGTAAATTTACCTTCGGGTACTTGAGGTCTATTTCCCAATATCCTACCGGGGAATTGTCATCTTCGGTTCGTTTTTTAACTTCTATGAGCTGGTAAATTTCAGAGGCTTTGCTACCTTGGTTGTCATCGCTTGCGTTGTCTTTTTCTGCGTATGAAGAAAAAGACATCATGCCCAGAAGTAAAACAACGCTTGTTTTTAATAACGTCATGAGTGTTCATCTCATCTACCGAAGTGGAGCTTACGAAGTGCTAATAGTTGGAGTGTGGCGGAGTTCCCTTCTCGGGGATGGGGTTAGTGTAAACCAAGTTCAATGTTTTCGATAGTTGGCTCGCCCATCCGGGCGAGACTTGCGTTATCTATAAACTAAGCTTTTGGTTAATGATTCTTTATGAGGGGCCATTGTTTAAAGTCAAGAATCTCTTTCGGCAGCGATTCCATATCATCTGGAAGTTGCTTTGCACATTCTCTTTGGCGTGTTTCTGCAGTATGAAGGTTTGCGTTCTCGATGTTATCTCCCGAATCGAATGTAAACAATCGGTACGTGCCGCAATCACCAATGCCGCGAGATAAAGTTAATATCGAAAATTCATTGGTTGCTGAGTCTACATTAACGTTACCGAATATTTCCTTAGGGTTATCCGTGCTTTCGGGTAGCCCAAGGAGTAGTTGTTTGCTTTTTTGATTTTCTTTGTTGAATAAATAAATGTAATACATTGGCTGGTAGGAGCCCGGCACACACTGAACCGTAATAAGCTGAAAATTATTTTTTAATTCGTGCTCTTCAACTTCGTCTACATAGTCACAATTTTTATCCCATCTAAGTAATTTTTTCCAATGCCACTGGGTTTCGGTCCAGCCATCGGGGCCAGGCCATAAGTCTCTATCATAATTTTTTAGGACATCTAACGGTGGCAGTTTTTCTAAACTGTCACCGGCGGTTTTAGACTCAATCACATTGGCTGTTTGGGCGTTTGACCCTGCTTCACTTTTACATCCCAAAAATAAGATGGACATGAAGAGTATGGGTAATAGATAGACTTTCTGGATTTTCATAATTCTTATTTGGTTGAAAGTAAAAGTATAATTTCAAAATTATCTGTGTCGTGCCAGAGTCGACTGAACCTCAACTAAGAGTATTAGCCTTCGAAATCTTCTGCGCATGGAAGAATCTTTAGGGTTAAATTTGAATTTCAGTTTTTTGGGATTCGTTTCTATAAATCGATTCTGACCCTGTTGGTTCCTCGATATCGCCTCCCTTCATCTCTGGTCGTTGTATTTGACGGTAAAGAAATCAGTTTGATTTGGTTTTCTGTCAAATTGCCAAGCTTCTCCCATAATTCGTCGACTAATACATATTCGCTAGAAGAGGTCTCTGGCGGAATTTTCCTTGTCTTCTTTGATTGCATTGCGGCGCGCCATAAATTGCAAACTTTCTTCTTCTGAAAGTGTGAGAACTTGGGTAAGCTGGTTGAATACGCTTAACGTTGGTGGGCACTTACGGCCATTTTCTATAGCAGATATGTAACAGCACTGAACCCTAGCTTCTGTAGCCAGTTGAGTTTGCTGAAGAGCATAGCTTCGTCGGAGCTGTTCGATCTTGCGGCCGAACGCGAGCATGACATCTCCTGTGGACTAAAATGTGTTACAGGGATGAGGCTAGATTTGTATTGAAATACGGTATCGCTTACAGAAGAATGTGTCAAGCGGTTTTGCGTTTTAACTTGTTGATATATAAGGGAAATTATATGGTTTCATATAGTTTTCTGAAGCTCAGGTGCTTGGGGCCGCTGACCTAGAGGTTATTATCGCTCGTATCGGATATGTTGAGTTTGGGATGTTTCAAACTGCTTATTCGTGTCTGCAAACGACCCAAAGAGCACTTGATTAAGTAAACTGTCCGCTGAATTACCGGCAAAACTGCACAGAGCAGGGTAAGCTAGGGGGGTAAAATTTGAAGCAAAACTTTAAAGCTAATGGGGCAGTTTTTTGTGTTGATCGACCGCTGGGAATTATTCGTTGCCGCAATATGGTTTGCCCGCAGAGCACTATGGTGGATGAAAAATGTACGTCATGACAGCTCTTATATTGCTAAAAATCCAAACCAGATAAGAAAAGTGAAATTTTAATGCCAGGTTTTTTGGAAATACCGAATGGAGTACAGCTTTATATAGATAGAATCTATGGGCGATGCGACAAGCTTGTTAGATCTCAGATATGGGCTGGTATAAATAGGAATGAGCTGAGCATGTGGTTTCACTCTTTTTCCAGCCTAGAAGAGCGATATCTTGCTGCTATTGTTTTGGATAGCCTAGCTTTCAGGTCGGCCGACCAAACAAAAGCATTAATGATACAAGGACTTCAGCGGTGTATTCCTCAACTACTAATGAATAACGATTATTTTGACAAATATAGGGGAAGGTGGTTGGAGACCCTGAGTAAGTCAAGCGTGCCAATTAGACTGGTCCCAGTTTTAAGGAATGGTGATGGCCCTGGTAAAAGCGGACATGTAGTTTGTAGAGAATATTCTCGTTTAGTAGGCGTTAATAATAAATTAATCATTAACCCTCAGGATATCAGCGCTGCGAAAGCTGACGGCGTCAAATTAATCGTATTTGTTGATGACTTCCTTGGTACGGGGCAGCAGTTTTCGAAATTCTATGCCCAGGTTAGGGGTGAGTTTGATGAAAGTTTAACACCTGTCTATATCCCCCTATGTGCTCATGAAACCGGAATGTATAAAGTTAGGGGCGATTTTCCAGAGCTATATCTCTCCGCACCTGAATCCTTGAGTGTTTGTGATGGTTTATTTGGTGAAGATCATGAAGTATGTCCAGACGGAGTGAACACATATTCCTCGCTGAAGGATTTGTATATAGAGCTCATGCGAACTAGGTTGGGCATGGATATTGATGAACCTTTTGGCTATGGCGGCCTAGGTATGGTGTATGGATTTAGTCATGCCACTCCAAATGCCACCTTGCCACTATTGTGGTCTAAAAAGAATGGAAATATTTGTCTTCTAAATAGGAGCTAGCACTTATGGCTGATCGTGCCTTAAGCATAAAAGATGCATTTTCAACAAATAGAGCCGAAGAGTTAGGATTAGATGTCTGGGATTATTTCGTCATACCGCTATTTTACGACGAGCTAGATCTAATTGCCGCTAAAAAAGCAAGACGCATCGTTGGTGGGCGTGGTAGCGGTAAAACTATGCTACTTAGATTTTTGTCTCATCAATCTCAGTTTTCGGTCTCTAGAAGTTTTAGCAAAGACGACATGCTAGAAAACATAGGTCTTTACTGGAGAGCAGACACAAACTTCCTGACCATGCTAAAAAAGCAAGGGGTCGCAGAGGAGGCGTGGATACGAGTATTTAAACACTACCTAACCCTTGTAACATCTATCGAGGTTTTGAAAAGCTTAGAGTCTGTTGCTAAAAGCAAATTCCCTCTTGTGAATGTTTCCGATATAGAAGGGTTAAATTTTGATAGCCTCCAGGATTATGGAGATGAATATTGTGGTGACTATAGAGCTTTCTATAAAAAGATAGTTAAGAAGCTCCGTATATGTGAAAGCTCAATACATAATCCACATACAATAGATGACTTGATAATGCTGCCAGATTCTTTTGTAGCGTCTGGTTTAATAGACAGTATTTCAGAACAGTTGACAGCATTTAAAAATACGACTTTTGCTCTATTTATAGACGAATATGAAAATCTACTAACTTATCAACAGAAAAGCATTAACACCAAAATAAAGCATGGACAAAGCCCTCTTATTTATCATGTCGCAATGAAAAAAAATGGCATGGAAACCAATGACACTCTTGGTGAGGAAAGCATTCAAGGTATAGCCGATTATAGAACTATTGATTTAGATTATTTTCTATATGAAGCAACGGATATAGAATTATTTTCAGCAGAGATCTTTCTGCAAAGAATCTCGCGCACTGGCGCTTTATTGAATAAAATTGACCTTTCCATAATAATGGATAAAGACAGAGTGCAAGAAAGACTGAGCGGGGAGTATAAAAAAAGAGTCATCAGCATAGCCACTGAGGTATTACCTGGAATTTCTCATCAGGAGATGGCAAAAGCGGCATTAAACGCATCAAGGAACGAAAATAAACTTCTATCTGAAATCGATCGCGCCTTACAAAGCAAAAGCTCCCAAACTAAAGTTAATCCTAACGAATTTATTCTAGAGGGCTTTGAGCAAGCCTCTATTGTTGTTCCTTCTTTGCTTTATAGAGGCAACAATAGTATTGACTCTATTTATTCTGAGTGGAAAGCACTGGTCGCAGGAGAGAATAATAAGTTTTCAGGCTCTGGAGGCTGGATTGCAAACAATTTTGTTGGATCGTATTTGAGACTCTTTAGAGCCTATGATAGGCCCTGTCCATTTTATTCCGGGTTTCAAACTTTTGTAAAATTATCAAGGGGGAACATTAGGCATTTTTTGGAGCTTTGCAATGCTGCTGTTTTGCGCTGCCAGCCAAGCTCTGAAGAATTTATTGTTGATGTGGATACTCAGGCTTTGGCAACGAGAGCCGCAAGTGAAGACATTCTTAATGAAGCCCCTACCTATGGAAAAATGGGCAGCCAACTAAGGGCATTTATTTATAATCTTGGTCATATTTTCGAATACTCACAAATGAGAAGAACTCAAAGCGAACCTGAGGTTAACCATTTTAGTATCAAAGGTGGCTATTCAGCGCTTAACGATGAAGATATCAAATTTTTAAATGAAGCGGAAAAGTGGGGTGTTTTATATCAAGAAAAAAGCACAAAAGAAAAAGATAAATCCAATCCGGATTCAGTAGAGTGGATTTTAAATCCCATTTATGCCCCATACTTTTTTATTAGCTATAGGAAAAAACGAAAAATCGACTTCAATCCAGATCAGTTTCGTATTCTGTGCAGCGGCAATAAAGACGCAACACATTCATTAGAAAAAAGTTATCGCGACAAGTGGGATCTAGAAGAATCTGAACAACCATATAACTATAGCCTTTTGTAACTGGTGCGTTTCCAATCATGAAAATTGAAATGCTAGAATTTTCTAGCACAAAAGAAATAGTTGAATATGCAGCTAGCTGGAATATTGCACTTGTAGGTAGTGGAGAGGATGATAGGTCTAAAGCATCTATACAGTATGCCGGTGACCATTGTGATGCAGTAGTAACAATTTCATATGATCCTGACGAAATGCAGATTTTAGCTGGTGATGATATTTATCAATGCTACCAAATACCTGAGTTAATCAAGGGTTTAACCGCTAAGCAGATTCTTCTTGATGCGACTACTTTGGGTGTTCCCGAACTAGGATTGTTACTAAAACATCTTTATTCAAACAAGAAAGTCAAGGCTAGCATTCTATATGTCGAACCAGGTTCATATGGCCAGACAGATACTAACTCCGGAATAAATTCTAGGGAATTCAATTTATCTTCTGAATTGAAAGGATATAAGGGTATTCCATCCCTTACTGATGCTTTGGATATTGAGACACCCAATAGTGTTGTATTTTTCTTGGGGTTTGAGGGGTATAGATTACAACTAGCTCTTGAGGAGCTAAATATTATTCCCCATGAGTGCTCCCTTGTTTTTGGAGTTCCCTCGTTTAGGTCGGGTTGGGAAATGAATGCTTTTGACAACAATATTAAGTCTATAAATGATAATGATCTAGACGGCCGAGTTTTCTATTGTGGTGCAGACAACCCCGCAGCAGTCTTATATCAATTACAAAGTATAAGGAGCAGTCTAGGCGATGATCATAAAATGACCGTAGTGCCAATAGGATCTAAGCCTCATAGTATTGGTGCCTTATGTTTTTGTGCATCAGACAAGAAGACAAGTGTTTTATACGATCATCCTGTAAAAGCTAAAAACAGAAGTGGTTCTGTAGGCTCTTATCACTTATATAAAATAGTTTAATTGTATGAGAAAGCATTACACCCCTAAGCACCTAATATCAAAACTAAAAAGGCATTTACCTAAAAAAGCTAATAGGTTGCTTGAACCATCTGTAGGTGATGGTGCGTTATTGGATGTGATTAGAAATAATATCAATGCAGCCACAATTAAAACAACAGTATTCGATATTAACGCAGAGCCATTAAAAGAAATTCGAAATCGCTTCAACTGTGTATTCAGTCGCTTAACTTTAAGAAATGAATGTTTTCTTAATTGGTCAACGGCATGTAACTCAAGAAAACTGTTCGACCTTATAGTCATGAACCCCCCTTTCTCTGGTAGGTCTGAGACGTGGGTGGAGTTTGAAAAAAAGAAAATGCCTATTGAGATTGCTTTTTTAAGGTCTTGTATGAACCTATGTTCTGAAAATGGAACAATAATGGCCATCCTTCCTAAAACTATTATTTCTGGCGACGCGAAAAGCAGTTTAGAAGTTAGGGAGGCTTTGTTCTCCTCATTCAGCGTAAAATATTGTTATGAATTAAATGAGTTTGAATTTCCCACTATTGAAGGTCAGTTTTATTTGCTGGTTGCAAAAAAACAAAAGTTGTCTAGTCGTGTTCATTTAAGAAATTCAGAAGATGGGGAGGTTGTACTATCATCATCTAAGTTGCGGTGCTATGGATATCGGCTAGATTATTCATTCATTAAATCATTAAGGTTTTACGAAATGATCACTAATAATGATTATTATCATTTCAAACCCGCGGGTGTTATATGCGATATATATAGAGGTAAGCTAATACCACCTTATGATAAGCATGCTGTAATCCATAGTACGTCATACTCTGGTCACTGGAATAACCCTTCCAAAACTATTTTTAATAAGCAAATTAACTCTGTATATGTTGATAAAGGCGATATTCTTGTTAAGCGGGTTGGTCGAAACTGCTTGAAATCCTTTGGGCTTATGTTGATAAATAGAAAGCAAGTACCTACTGATTGTATTCTTATTCTTCGCCCAAAAAACCAAGATGATGCTATGAAGATTTTATTCTCTATTCGAATTTTATATAGTCATAGCAACGGTGAAAGCTATCTACAAAGAGGCACAGGAGCAAAGTATATATCTGCTAATCGGCTAGCATTGGCTCCCATATTGACCAATCTTCACAAAATTTATGACTCTCATTTTCGTCAATATGAAATAGCGGTTAAAAGCAATCATATTGAAGAAATGATGGATATAGAGTCTGTCGTGAGAGAAAGCATTTCTAATTTTCTATATGGTAGCCAAAAAACGATCAATCCATCTGAAATTAACTATATGGGATAATATTCCTATTTCTTCACTGACTTTACTCAATTCAATGTTCGCTTCTGGCCAAAAGCAGACAATAAACTAAATAAGGCACCCACTCTAATCAAAACAATATAAATCTACTACCTAATAACTTAAAGTTACTCACGAGCTGAAGGCCAAGCTCGGTAGTTATCGAATTAACTTATTTTGTGAATACGAAATTAATAGGAAATTCAGCTTAAAAAGCTCGAACTTAGACGGTGGATGGATTAGTTTTGTTAAGTGTAGGAGTGGGTGTCTCATTAGTTTCTTAAAAAGCTTTGGTTAAGAGCGCCTAAGTTCGATTGTCTCTTGCGCTACTAGATATTGGTTTTTTTATGTGCATATTGTCGTGCATTACCTACTTATGTTGTTTAATTTCATATCTAATATTCATTAATAAAGCTGAAATTTAACTTTCCAATCTTCCCGGTTTAGGTATGGATGAAACAGAGCGCCTAATTTTAATTGAAGACAAATCCGGCCGATGGCAAGTGAAAACTCGTGAAGTGGAGATTTGCGAAGATGCTGGGAAGTTCTACCAGCTAAAGTTCTATTCTCAGGAAAAAGTCTACCGCTATCCTAAATCCAGAGTCCAATATTTCCAGTTTGCGGAGAATATTACACTGGAGAATATCATTGTATCGGTCGAAGGTTTTTATGACACGGATTGGGATAGCGTAAAGTGTTTTGGTCCATATGTATGTTTGTATAAGCTGGATAAGTGTTATGTTTTAGATAGTAAAGACGTTCAGTTTATCGCTAATGCATCCCATCATAATAATATTGCTCAGCTACGAAGATATTTTGAGTATTTGGCTAAACTTATAGCCAATGAAACCATTCATCTCAACTACTACTATCAAAAGTTACTCGATTCTATTCGACCAGATTGCGTATTAAAACGTTATGCCGAAAAAGAACATCCGGATAAGTATCAGTCTGGAGTGGTTCTCTATCCCTTTGGGGTAAACCCATCTCAACGTAAAGCGGTTGTTCGAGCACTTGAGAATCAGGTGAGTTTGATTCAAGGGCCTCCTGGAACGGGGAAAACCCAAACGATATTAAATATCCTAGCTAACCTTCTCTATTTAGGTAAAACGGTAGCGATTGTTTCTGGTAACAACTCAGCGACAAAAAATGTATACGAGAAACTAGAAAAATATGGACTTGAATTTCTTGCGGCCTCGTTAGGAAATAAGCAGCTTCAAGAGGAGTTTTTCAAGCAAGAGCATTCGCTTCCTGATTTGAAAGATAAACGAATCTCCAAGCAACAAAAGCAAGCATTACTAGAAGGTCTTGGGCAGCGCAATGCGTTACTGGACCAATTATTGGAATCTCGCAATATGCTTGCAATCAAAACTGAGCAGTTATCTAGAGTTAAAATTGAACGGGAATATTTTAATCGAGCGTTTCCTATATCACCCGTAAATCCCGCAAAATGGTCTTTTGCTAATCGGTGGTCCACACCGAACTTGCTGAAATTTTTGGCTGAGGTTAAATACTATTCACAATTTGAGTCAATTAAATTTTCAACCAAAATAAGTTGGCTATACAAATATAGGATCTACAAGTTTTCCGATTTTTCATTTGTTTCGAAAGAGCTAGTGCTTGGAATTGTAGCGGAGTACTATCGTAGAAGAGTTGAGGAACTTGAGAAAGAGATAATACAACTCAATGTCTTCCTTTCAGAAAATGATTTTGATTCTGTTTTGGCGAAATGCCAATCGGACTCTCTCTTGCTTCTTTGGGGGAGTATCGCGGAGAAATTTACCAAGTTTAGCGTCGGACCTTGGAATGTTCGCAACTATAAGCAGAAGTTTGAGGGGTTTAACCGAAGGTTTCCTATAGTTCTTAGCACGACGGACTCTATTATCAATAATAAAAAGCCTTCCATTTTATTTGATTATCTTATAGTAGATGAATCGTCGCAGGTTGATCTGATATCTGGATTTCTCGCAATGTCGTGCGCCAAAAATATTGTGGCTGTCGGAGATCTAAATCAACTACCTCATATTCCAAGCGAGAAAGTGAGGAAGAACCAGTCGAGTATCAATGCCCAGTATAGTGTAGAAGCTGAGTATAGTTATAGCGATGAAAGTTTGCTTTCCTCTTTGTCCAAGGTTTTTTCTGGCAAATGCCCTGTGACTTTGTTAGCCGAGCACTATCGATGTCATCCAAGGATAATCGATTTTTGCAATCAGAAGTTCTACGGTGGACAGCTCGTCATTATGACTGAGTCAAATTCAGATCCTTTTAAAGTTTACACGACGGGTGACCTGAACCATGCGCGAAGAGCTTTGAAAGAGAGGGGGTGGTTTAATCGTAGAGAGATTGATGTGATAAAGGAGGAGGTGTTATGTGGGGACCTATACGATGTTGAGCCGGAAGAGGTGGGTGTCATTTCGCCGTATCGGCTACAAGTGAAAATGGCCAAGCAACATCTTCAATCCACAGGCGTAGAAGTCGATACAGTCTATCAGTATCAAGGACGGGAAAAGAGTGTGATAGTGTATTCTACAACTTCGAACTCGATTAATGACTTCGTTGATAATGCCAATTTGATCAATGTTGCTGTGTCACGAGCTAAGGACCGATTTATTATAGTGACTGCGGGCGAAAAGTTTAAAGCTCTTGGTACGAATACAGGTGATTTAATTCGTCATATAGAATACCAATCTATCTCTCCCAATATTGTGGAGAGTAAAATAGTATCGATATTTGATTGTCTATACAAAGATTATTCCGGCGCGCTTGATCAATGGAATAGGACCAAGAACTCAAGTTCTCAGTTTCTGACAGAAAACCTTATGGCTGATCTTTTGGATAATGTCTTAAGTTCTAGCAAATATAATTCATTTCACTATAAAACGAATTACTCTCTTTGTTTTTTAATTACCGACTTTAAAACGCTGACGGAAGACGAAGAAACGTTTGTGAAAAATCCATGGTCTCATATTGATTTTCTGCTTTATAACAAATTAGATAAATCTCCCGTCCTTGCAATAGAGGTGGATGGGTATAAGAACCACAATCTGGATAAAAAGCAAATCGAGAGAGACAAGTTGAAGAACTCTATTTTAAGTAAAATTGGTATTCCTTTGATCCGGTTTCCAACTAATGGAAGTATGGAACGTAGCAGGCTTGAAAACGCTATTAATGAGCTGATGATGGATCTGCCTGTGTCTGAGGATGTTAAAGTGGAGGGGGTGCGTTGATCATTATGGATCGAGTAGTTGGCCTGCCCATAAGGGCGGACGACTTGCAGGTGAATGCTTTTAAACTTTCTTATTGAACTCCAAAGCAAAAATATTCATCAGAGAGAGATATTTTACCTGTGGATAGGGTGAAAACTTCCTTTCTTGCCAATCCAATACCCAACCCAAAACTCTTCCATTCGTTAATCTCTTCCTTTTGATTTGGGCATTCTTCTAGCGTTGCTTCTTTATCCGTCGATGCATAATACTCGATCGAATCTTTAGAAAAGGTCGGCTCAATGGCGTACTCTATAGTTTGCACAATGTTTCCTGATTCCGGTGCTACTAAAATTAAACTTCTGGAATCTGTTCCCGTGCCATTGTCGATTACAATGAGTTTATTCCATTCGCCTGCGAGCATTGCTTCGGCTGGTAATGTGCCTTTATATGTTCGGCTTTTCTCATTGCATGATTTGTTTCTAAAAATCTCGAATTGGTAATCAATGTCGATGTAAGTCATTTTTACTGCATAATTTTTGAAGGTTACGCAGTCGTTTGTTAGCTCTATTCCGGGTGTTAGACCTTCGAATGGAGGGGGGAAGCCGTATTGAAAAGTTTCAAGTTCATTAGTTGAGGTTTGGGAGTTTACTTCACCTGTGCTCGCTAGTACCATCAGCAGTAATAAAAATGGGGTGTATGTTTGTTTTTTTTCCTTATTTGGAAATGGTTTAATTTTTGATTTAAACAACAGTATCTCGCAAAATGTTATCGGCAGGACATTATAGTAAAAGAAGCACGAAATACCTGAATTATTTCGTGCTTCTTTATCGCTAAGGTAAGTCCATTGGTTCAAAAAGTGAAATTGATTGTCCATCCCAATACAAGTAGAGATCGATTCCTGCTTCTGTTGGGAGAATTATTCCATCCCCTGGCGAGCTGGAATTGCTATCTTCGAGTATGGCATTTAGCTCTTTGTTTGATGCCGTTAAAATTGAGCTTGCAGCTTCAGTGTCTAATACTGATATTTCATTCGTGTCGTGAATTAAGAAATCATTGCCGATGGAGCTCAAATCAAAATATATAATATGTTTACTTCCAGATTTTAGGTCGCCGTCGCTTCTCTTTTCGCTAAAGAATGGTTGGATGATATTGGCTTTCTCCAATAGTGACAGTGGAGCCACTTTGTTTTTTAAAATTAAATAAATGGAGTCTTTTTTCTTGTCGCCGTCTATATCTGCGGTTAGTGTTTTTTCTGCGACTTTATGTAGGTCTAAATAAGGTGTGGTTGCAGGACTTTCTTCGTTTGTAGCTTGGGTCGCTGGTTCTTTAGCACATGCCGAAAGTCCATGCATGACTAACAAGGTTATAATTGTTGATTTTATTCTGTTGGATTTCATCGAGTATTAGTCAGTTAGTTATGCTCATCCGACGGTTCTAGGAAGAGCATAACTAATGCGTATTCTTTAGCAATAAAAGGATAGGTTTTTAAGTTCGTGTATCAGCGGGCTTTTCAAAATCGTCGTAAGCGGTTTTCTATAGGCGACAACTTCATATGACTTAAGATAAAAGCCTGATTCTTTAACTTGGTCGCTTTGGTTTCCACCTAGTAGGCGAATAATTGAGGTGTTTGAGGAAATATAGAACCCAACATGATAGCCGGTTGAACTTCCAGTCGCTTCGTCTGATGTTTTGCCTTTTCTTTTAATTACTGTAATTACACCTTTACTTGGAGTTTTAACTTCAAGCCCCCAATTTTCCCAGCTCTTGGCTAATGCATTGTTAGTGCCTTTTATTCCAGCTTGAATCATCACCCAATTGACAAATGACGAACACCATGGAATCTCATCGGTTTTAGCTCCCAAAGTAGTCGTTGCGTGGTATTCCAATATTCGTTTGTTGTGTTTGTCTGCTCCGACTATCTCTTTAATTCCGACTTCAGACTGAGCGATATCATACCAAGGTGCATTTGGTGTTTTTGTGGGGACTGTTGGTTTGCTGATTGATTTTATGCCTAAGGCTTCCCAAGTCTTTTTTCCTACGATTCCATCGGCTGTTAACTTTAATTCGTTTTGCAATCTCAGTACGGCTTCCTTTGTTTTTGCACCGAAGTCGCCGTCAGCTTTAAGCTTGGGACTGGGTTTTAATTTTCCATTTAGCAAAATTTGTAGCCGAATTACATCTTTACCTGTGGCACCGATTTTTAAAGTGATCATACATCCTCCTTGTATCGTTTCACGTTAATTAATAAGACTTAAATCTGTATAAACTTTTACTAATTTCCAGCTGTTTCCTATTTTTTCAAATACGAAATCATGAATCTGTGCAGAACTGTCGGAAACCGATTCAGATGAATCCATACGAGTCATCAGTAAACCTCTGAATGTGCTGGGGATTAGTTCTCCCTCCAGATCAATGTAGGCTTCATTTTCTAAATAAACAGGAAAGACCTTTTTGAATTCTTCTTTGGAAACTTCAATTTCACCTTCTATATCTAGTTGTCCTTTAAACACAAAAGGAAACTGTGTCAGGCTAACGACTTTATCCCAGTCGTTATTGTCCACGGCATTAGTGAATTGTTCGTAGAATTGATCGAAAGTTTCGGTGTGCTGGTCCGGAGTTGTTTTTTTATCGTGCGCTTGAAGTTCGGTTTTTGTGTCGGCTATAGGGTTTGAATGTGTTTCTGGTGAAACTTTGGTTTTTGTCTCTGGCGTGCTTTCGGCACAACTACTATTTACCCAGGTTAAACAAACCAGGCAGGAAATTCGAAGTATTAAAAAAGAGGTTTTCCTCATGATGGCTTCCATGAATTGAGGCTATAGGGGTTTAAATTATCTTGTATTTTGTACTGGGATCAGAGGTTAAGCAAGTAGGTAGTTGGCAAAATTGTATTGTGGGGTATGAGGGGGCAGAATGTTGCTAATGCCCATATAAGTGGTAATTTGGACGTCTAAAACTGGTCTATTACTGGAAAACCCGGAGGCGGAATGCTTCGCCGGTATACCGGTCCATCTCATCATTGAGCCTCGGCCTTCGGCCCCGTAACGTCGGACCGGCCCATTCGGGCGTCCAAAATTGTTCCTGACAATTTTGTCGAACGACGTGCATGGATGCACTAATGCCGCGAGCGCATGGATGCGCAAGAGCGGCCAGGCGGTGGTTTCGGTGAAGTTGATTGGCAGATTCATTGAGGCGGAAGCATCCAAAAAGCCTATGGGCTTTTTGTCCCCCACGGGGTCACTCATGCCATCCTTGGCGTTCGCCCTTCGGGCAGCTTCGCTGTGCAATTTCTCCATCCTGATAAATTGTCGCTTCGCTCGTGGCAAAATGCTTCGCATTTAGCCGAACACGGTGGTTACTCATCCGCCTCCGAGCGCCCATAAAAAAAGCCCCGCTTATGCGAGGCTTTATTTATGGTGCCCGGAGGCGGAATCGAACCACCGACACGGGGATTTTCAATCCATTTTAGGCGCCACCATTGCTACTCAGTGTTACTCTATCTTACTGATTTATAAGGGAAAAATTTTTCGTCTTTCTCATTATTTCTCTTAAATTCTCTTAAAAGTGGCCCAAAAGTGGCCCAATATTTCGGCTGAAAAAGCTTTAAAATTATTAATGAAAGCCAGATCTAGTCATCATTTTGCTGGAATACACTTTTGCTTTTATTAGCCTCTTTCTTCTTGTCTTCTGCCAATTTTTCCATTTCCCATTTTTGGGCAAGCTGTTCAAATTTTATATAGGCCAACGGTGATTTTGAAATTCGTCGTGTTCCTTCGATATAAAGCTCTGACTCCTTGTAATGTCTAATGTAAGTTGAGCGCATCCAAGTTTTGTAGAAGTTCTCATCCAATATTTTTTGCTCAATTGAAATCGCTATAAGCTCATAATGATTTAAAAAATTGTCGACTTCCCATTTTGCTTGCTTTTCCCCGTCGGTATCAGGGTCCAATAGAGTCTGCAGCCCAGATTTACGCTGCTTTTCAGAGGCGAATACTGAATAAATTCGCTCGAAATATTGATCACTTTCACTTTTCAGTATGACATCTAAAGTTGCTCTTTTTCGTGCAATTTCCCTTTGAGCCTTAACAGAAAAACCCGCAATTATTCCTGCAATGGTTGCAGAAAGTAATATGGCCAGGGGGGAAAACCACTGGCCATATCTTGGTATATCTAAAACCGTACTACAAACTACGGGGTCAGTCACGATGACCTTCATCTCTCTTGATCATAATCTTTCTCCAGATTAGCCTATGTTTTATCTATATCCTGTGTATAAAACCACACTAATGGTTCCACTTTCTTTGAACTATAGCTCAGTAAAAAGTTTGCTTTATAAATAAAGATTGTAAGTGGTTGTCATTTATATCTCATTCAGAGATAAGACAATACAATTGTACACGGTAATTATTTATTGTTGTACTTGTTGTAGAGTGTTTTATATACGAATTCAGGTATATTTCTCATATGAATATATCTATGGCTTATAAATTGTGCCTGTGTATCGATATTATCGAGTTGGATGGTGAAAAAGTTCTATATTCCAAATGGGTTTGATATCCTTCAGCAGTATAGGATACTGCTGAAGGAGTATACCATAGTAATATTATGCTGTCTATTTATACAGTTGACTTTGGGGTGAGTATTACCCTTTTGAGTTTTTGGATTTCCTAATTTTCGCACCTTTTCTACAGGGCTGATAAAATCCCTTTTTAAACCGGCCGTTGCTATCTCGCCCCAAGCGCGCTCTTTTCTTTGTCGTTTTTCTTCGTCGTGCTGTCATCGTCAAATTCCTTTTGTGTTGTATGGGGTTTTAAGCTAGTGCTATACCATCCTTAATCGTTTTATCGTCGTAGTGGTTCGCATAGAGCGTTCCATTCTCAAAAATCGAAATAGCCTGAATTAATTCAAATAACTTACTGTCAACGTCAAGCACTGCATCAGGCGAAACGTTTAAATGCGCCGCGACAAAGTGCACGTAAGTTTCAGTATGGTTCTCTGTCGCAGGCGCATAGGTGCTTATAATGCTTCGCAGGGTGTTTAAACCACGGCTTGCATACGAGCGTAAAACTCTCGCCATGGCTCGAAATCCATATTCAGGCGAATCGAACTGTACAAAGTCGCTATCGTTTTGAATCGTTTGCATACCTTGCCATTCAATGTTGTTGCGTATCCGTCTCGGTAAATACTTTTTACTTACGGCAATGTAAGCCACTCCTAAAATTGGAATTAATACCCACCATTTCATTGACCCAATAACCGAGCAATTAGGGTTTTAATGTAACCGCCTACGAATGCCGTTGCGACGGCGGATAAAATGAAAAATCTTATGTTCTATGCCGCCACCACTGAAAAGTGCTGTCGCCCATATGCATAACATGATCGGGTTTTGCGTAAACGGCACGGAAATATTGCACTCCCAAAACAAGCGGTCACCAGCGCCACTCGTGTTAGCTCGATATGATATACGTGTATTCGAATTGCCGAGAGACGATTGGCATGTAGTTTTTCTCGATCGCTATATGTTTTCTCAAGGAAGAAACGATGATAGTTAGTTCTTTTCTCCGTTGGGGTCATTAGCTTTAGTATCGATGAGTCTGCTCGGTCGAATGCTGGTCCTTATTTAAGGTATTTGGGTTAGGCTTGGTGGGGTATGATTTTACGTGACAGTTGTGAGGGGGCTACTTTGACGCTACTGTTGACTATTGCGGAATTTATAAATTTATATAATCATAGATTTAAATGTGGACTCTCTAGTAGTAGAGTTCGTAGTGGCGTGAAAGGATGCTAGTTATTCAATGGCATATTAAATTGTATCCTCCTTTACATTCTATGAACCGATTGGTGAGAACTGTAGTGAACAAAAATCACGATTAGGAGTATCTCAATGTTGGTCCTCAACCAGATTCTTTATGACCGTTTTGGTCGTAAGTTTAAGTTACATTTTTCGGGTGACGGCCCAATACCTAAGAAAATTAAACCAAAAGTTTTTTTTGATTTGGTCTCTACAAGGAGTTTTCTCGCTAATTTGCGAGTTGGCGAGTGGTACTGGCAAAAATTGTCTTACCATTTGATCGGTGATTCACCGTACAGTGCAGATCCATTCTATTATCTTGATACGGTTGCCCGTCTATTAATACAGGGCCGAATAAAGCTTTTTGTGATCAGTGATATGCAAGCCGAGCATCACTCGGTTGAAAAACGCATTTTCAAACAGCGTAACGGTATGTCTTATCAAATCGTTACTCCCGTCGCATTGATCACCAACCCAGGCAAGACAACAAAAAAATTCACGTCTAAAAAGGAGGCCGTACAATTTGTAAGGAGCCTGAGTCTCGGAGAGGAAAATCTTAATGATCTCGTACGTGCCTTCAAATTAGAATTGCCAATAGATAATACCCTTAACGGTAAACAGGAGAGTCTTATAGCGTCTATCGGCGATGCTGTGATGGAGGAGAAAGTACTGTTCTTTGAGGAAATAATAAATAATCCTCCGATCTCTGAAGTAGTATATGAGGATGTGGATGTTAAGTCTGTTCCTCTTGGGCCAGAAACGGATGTGGTTCAAATTAAAGTGTTAGCAAAAATCGATGCAGAATACAGAGTCGTGTTGTTTGATAAATCGCTAACGTCACATCAAGGCCCTAGTGAAGAAAAGGTTCAAACCGGCGCTACTGAAGTTGAACTATGGCTAGATCAGGATATCTCTAGTCCGGTATTTGATCAGGGTGCTAATATAAGTCTAAGTGGTCCCGGAAAAATTCAAGCTTTCTTAGACAAAGATTTAACCACAGAAGTAAATCTCGATGAGCCTATTTTATGCGATAAAATTACTGGTGGAAAAAAGTTAAAAATATGGGTAAAAGGGAAGTCACCAGGAAAATTTAAAATTAAGGTGACACCTCTGGCGTCCTCAAATGGGAAATTTCTTATCCAGCCTCCTGCAGAATTAGAAATGGGTGTCGTCGAATTAATGCTTGAAGTCTATGAGCAGGACACCCAGGAAATAGCGAAGATAAAGGTCGATCCTGATCAAGAGCCTATAACTAAATATCATACCGATTTAGAAGCAGTTAATTTTCCTCCGCAAATTGTACTTTCCGATGAAAATAAGATAAAAAAAGGTCGTGTATTACATGTTCAGCATGCCGGGAACTTTGGCCGAAGTAAGGTAGTGGTTAAAGCGCTCGTAGAAAGTCAATTTCCGAGAGGGTATGGCAATTGCCAACTTACTTTAAGTTCTGGGGGTAAAAGTGGTTCAGTAAAGCTATTTGATTCGGAGTTTGATGGAAGAGAAGTTTCTCTACCTCTAAATTTAAATAAAGCAGATTTAACTATCGATAAAATTTATTGGGTCGAGGGCGCTGTCGAATGTAATGCTCTGCGAGAGACTCGTTTAGATTTGGGGTTAAGTGTTGGTGGGAAGCCAACAATGCGGAATGGAGATTGGGCATGTTTTACGGTTGTAAAAATAGCTGAGGTTGGTCTAGATATTGTTACGTCTACCGGGAAGGCCGAGGTATGGGATAAGGCAAGGAATCGTTTCTATGTGAACCTTGATGGTACGGAGGATGCGCGAAAGTTAAAAAGTAAGCCTAGTGATCGAAATGTTAAAGTTAAAGCAAAACTAACCAAAAAAATTTCAGGGGTTAAGGTTCATTTCTGTCTGGTTCCCGATAAAAGGAACTGGGATAAAACGCATTGGGGAGCCAATTTAATAAATTTTGAGTTTAGTAAGGTCGAAAGAGGTTTGAAACAAATAGATAAAATAGACCGCAAAGACCTGACCCATTTATTTGCCAACACTGATGCGGATGGAAGTGCAGAGTTGGATAGTCTGGTTCTTTCTCGAATAGGGGGGGATGTGTTCAAGCTTGGAGCTTACCTTGGCCAAGATGCGCATTTGGCTAAGTTTGTAGATGGCCATACCACTTTGTCAAAAAGAGAGCCTATTTTCTCTGCCGATTCAATTGAGATATGGCGAAAGTACCATATTCAGAATACCTACAACAAAAATATTGCGCTTCCTAGTCGTGCACTTACGAGAACCTCCTTTGAGAAATGTTTTATTGAAATTCAAGAGGTAGATGAGAACAAATATGATCCAGCAACGATCGGAGGGTTAGTTGAGCACGAACTTTGGCAGTTTGATATGAGTGGAAGTACACGCAAGGTGGTATGTGTTGGAGATATAAATAAAGCCAAATTTACGAGTTTATTTAAAGCGCCAACAGATACGACTAAACCAAAAGCGCATATGGTTATGTGTGATGTGCAGTGGGATAGCGACATGGGGAGTTCTCAAGATTTCGCTTTTTCTAGCCGTATTTCTTCTATTAACTATAAAAACCGTGCAGGAAATAGCTATCTTGGCGTTTTTGATCCTCCGTTGGGAGGGGGGGCAATCGTTCAGTCGCCCTCAAAGTGGGCGTGGAATGACGGTTCAAAAATGCATCAAGGACGTCTGGATGATACAAACATCTCTATTGAAAAGTCACGAGGACACTATAGCGAAGTAAAAATAGAACTTCCAGCGACTTGTCCTGCGAGTTGCCCTTGTGGCTCGCCAGGGACATTAATAGTTCCTACAGCTGCTAGAAAAGCGATTGTGCGAGTGAAATTGAAAGCCGCGACGGGCCCCTGGGCTGGAGAGAGTGGAGGTGTTGGAAATCCACAGTGTTTAATTGTTGTGGACAGTAACCTCAACCGGTTTAATAACACCATAGCACATGAAATTGGACATTTATTCAAATCTGTCCGAAAAGATACGGGCTGGAAGGGAATTCCAGATCATCCAGATCAATATATAAGGCGTGGTGGGCAAGGAAGTCATTGTAAGGAAAATGCGACAGAGCACGCTAGTAGAGTTGACCAGAATGGTGACAAGATTTATGTCGGTGGGACTTGTGTTATGTATCATGTTGCCGTGGGAAATAATACGTTCTGTGACAATTGTTCCGCTGACTTACGAGTAAGAGACATTAGTGATATTTTCAAAGATTAAAAAAATGAAATGTAATTCAAGAATTTTGGACTGGAAAATTGTAAATGTTTTTATAGTGGTTGCTGTTTTGGTTTGTAATAGTGCGTGTTCCATTTCTCAAGAATCTGTGGGCGTATCAAAAGATAATTTAAATTCGACTAGTAAGAGAAAAAAAGTGGGTAATCCGAATATGTCTCTTCAAACATTAATTGAGTCTCTAGACAATATTGATCTAACGTTAATTTCTTCAAATGAGGCGATAAAGGATGCTGTATATGACGAACTTCCGATGAGCCAAGTAGAGGGAATCGCGCTACGAATATTGACTCCGGTCAGTATCGCAGAGCAGCACGATACGAAGTTAATTATTTTGATAGGCATTAGCAGCGAAACGAACTCAAAAACACCTCTAGATGAGAATGCGCGGATTGTATGGACAAACAAGGAGTCCAATAGGGTGTCGGAGGTGGAGTTATATCCGCAGCCAACTAACAAGATACCAATGCCTGAGGATAAAGTTCCACTACCTCCCTTAAATCCTGTATTGCCTCAGCACCTTTATTCTGTGGAGGTAGTTAATATTCGAGAAAAGTTAAAAATTGATTGGGTTCCTTCAACATATACTTTTCAAGTTGTCGTGGGGGAACTGATTTCCAATAAAGTTGATTTTGAGCTTGTGGAATATCGTGACTAGAACTGTCATCCGCTAGTCTACTTTTTATGCATGGGGGCTGATGCTTCAGGAGGGCTATATCGTTGATATGGTAGCCCTGATTATATTGCTGGATATATAGCGCTGGTTTTGAGCTGGCATTGGCGAGAGATTGAATAATGGGCCGTCTAGTTCAACGGCGTGAGGGTTCGATTTCAATTTAGATTAGTAGAAGGTTCACCTACGCGGAAGCATCCACTTAGCCTATGGGCTTTTTGTCCCCTGCGGGGTCATTGGCGTTCGCCGTTCGGGCAGCTTCGCTGTGCAATTTCTCTATCCTGATAAATTGTCGCTTCGCTCGTGGCAAAATGCATTGTAAGAATAAACTTGGTCTATTGCTGGGAGACCGGAGGCGGAATTGCTCGCCCCTTCCCATGGGCTCGGCCTTCGGCTTGCCATGCGGCAACCAAATTTGCTCCAGGCAAATTTGTCGAACCAAGCGGTGGTTGCTCATCCGCTTCCAGGAACTGCGAATATAAAAAAAGGCCCGCATCGTTGATGCAGGCCTTTTTTTATATTCGTGGTGCCCAGAGGCGGAATCGAACCACCGACACGGGGATTTTCAATCCCCTGCTCTACCGACTGAGCTATCTGGGCGTGTTTTGTTTCGGGCTTGCCGAAAGAGGCGCGTATTAAACCTGTTACATTCGCTGGAGTCAAGATCTCTGACGAGAAAAGTTTTGATTGTCGTCGCTTATTTTTGACTTTCGGGCACGTAACCCTCTGCTTGGTCGTAATCGTCGCCTGAAAGAAACTTTTCCATCTGTTCGCCGAGGTATTTTCGGGTGTTTGGGTCCATCAGGCTGAGTTGTTTTTCATTGATGAGCATGGTTTGGTGTTTTAGCCATTCTTGCCAGGCTTGTTGCGAAACGTTGTCGTATATTTCTTGACCTTTCGCTCCGGGCATTGGCGGGACGGGAAGGCCGGGGAGTTCTTGTTTAAGTTTGCGACAGTAAACCGTGCGTGTCATGAGGTGTCCAATCGTTGTTCAATTGAAGTTAGTTGTCGATCGCTTGCAGCAATTTTTTAACGGGTGCTGCAAGGCCCAGTTTGTGTGAGCCGCCGGCACTATACCACAGTTGCTGATCGGGCTCTTGAATGGCGCGCTTGGTTTTTACGGCGATGTGTACAGGGGTGATGTGCAATTTGTAGTGGCTGAATACGTGGGTGAGTGTTGGCCAGGTTTCGATCTCGCCGACTTTGCCGAGTTTGGCTACGCAGTATGTTATGGCATCGTCCTGGCTGTCGAATTCCGGCAGGCTCCATAAACCGCCCCATATGCCTGTTTGGGGGCGCTGGTAGAGGAAGATTTCGCCTTGTTTGTTTTCTGCCAGGAGCATAACGGTGGATTTTTCCGGGATGGTTTTTTTAGGCTTTTTCCCGGGAAACTGATCTACCGTGTGGGTGAGATGTGCTTTACAGGCTGTTTGCATGGGGCAGATCAGACAGGCAGGTTTGCTGCGGGTACACAAGGTGGCGCCCAGGTCCATGATGGCCTGGGTGTAATCGGCGCAACGTTGCCTGCTCAGGTCTTCTGGCATGTTGGCGTTGGCGTGTACCCAGAGTGCTTTTTCAACCTTAGGCAGGCCGGGCCAGCCATCGACAGCGTGGAATCGAGTGAGTACTCGCTTGACGTTTCCGTCAAGTATGGCGGTGCTTTGGCCGAAGGCGATGCTGGATATGGCGCAGGCGGTTGAGCGTCCTATGCCGGGCAGTGTGGTCAGTGTTTCAACATCGCCAGGAAATTCTCCGCCGAACTCTTCGCTGATTTGCTGCGCGCATTTGTGCAGGTTGCGCGCACGAGCGTAGTAACCCAAGCCGGTCCACAGGTGCAGAACTTCGTCTTGCGGGGCTTTGGCCAGGTCTTCTACATTGGGGAAGTGTTCCAGAAAGCGGGTGAAGTAGGGAATCACGGTTTCCACTTGAGTTTGCTGTAGCATCACTTCCGACAGCCATACCCGATAAGGTGTGATGGGGTGCTGCCAGGGCAAATTCTTTCTGCCGTGCTGATCAAACCAGTGGAGCAGGGCGTCGGCGAAATTGAAAGTTTTGGCGGTGGCTGTTTTGGCTTTTGCGGCTTTGGTTTTTGCTGTAGGCATGTGCTATTTATTGGGCTATTGCTGGCTGGCACTTTATGGGCGTTTGAGTTCACGCGCGTTGTGTTGAGGTCGAGCATTATCGCTGTTTTGCGGGCTTTGGCAAATTCCACGTCTTGTGTGTATCGTTGGTGTATATATGGCCCACAAGGCCCGGGTGAATTGCATGCAAAAGCTAATGTATTGCCGCTTGCAATTCCCTTACAATGCACTCCCTTAAAAACTCATCCAAAAGGTGACCGAATTGTCTTTAAAAGAAACCGCGTTAGTCAGTGAACATCAGGCCTTAGGTGGCAAACTTGTCGATTTTGGAGGTTGGAATATGCCTCTGCATTATGGTTCTCAAATTGAAGAGCATCATGCGGTTCGCCAGGATGCCGGGATGTTTGATGTGTCGCATATGACGGTGGTGGATTTGTCGGGTGATGACAGCAAAGCTTTTTTGCAGAAGCTGCTGGCCAATGATGTGGATAAACTCAAGCAGGTGGGTAAAGCGCTTTATACCGGCATGCTGAATGAAAAGGGCGGTGTGATTGATGATTTAATTGTCTACCTGATGGCCAATGGATATCGCTTGGTGGTAAATTGCGCCACCCGTGAAAAAGACCTGGCATGGATGGACAGTGTGGCCGCAGATTTTAAGGTGTCTCTGAAAGAGCGTGACGATTTGTCGATGATCGCTATTCAAGGGCCTAATGCCCGTCAGAAAACGGATTCTGTGTTGGAGGGAATTAGCGGTCTGGATGCGTTGTCTGTTTTTCAGGGCATGGATTTGACAATTCTTGGTCGTCAGGACTGGTTTGTGGCGCGAACGGGGTACACCGGTGAAGATGGTTACGAAATCATGGTGCCCAATGATCAGGCAGCAAGCTTTTGGCAGGCGTTAGTGCAGGCGGGCGTGAAACCTTGTGGTTTAGGCGCGCGTGATACGCTGCGCTTGGAAGCTGGCATGAATTTATATGGTCACGAGATGGATGAAGACACATCTCCTTTGGTGGCGAACATGGGCTGGACGATTGCCTGGGCGCCGGAAGAGCGTGAGTTTATTGGTCGCGCGGCCTTAGAGAAAGAAAAAGCCGACGGTGTGAAAGAGAAGCTGGTGGGCTTGGTGTTGAGTGAAAAAGGTGTGTTGCGGGCGGAGCAGGAAGTGATTCTGTCTGAAGATGGGCCTCGTGGCGTGATTACCAGTGGTACTTTTTCACCGACCTTGGGCTATTCTGTAGCGTTGGCAAGGGTGCCTGTGTCAATTGCAGAGACGGCTCACGTGCAGGTGCGCAATAAGCGTTTGCCGGTTGCAGTGGTAAAGCCTACGTTTGTTCGTAATGGTAAAAAGGTTTAAGTCAGGTTTGTTGATGCCTGCATGCGCAGGTAGCAAGAAAGATTTGCGATTGAAGTTCGAAGTGCGGTGAAACCGCTGTACTGGAATGAAGGTTTTAATGGGGTGGGAGTTGCGAGAAATTCCTGTCCTCATATTTATGCGGCAGCTGTGTATGCGGTGGCCCAATACTTAATGTGTTAATCATTTTATTTGGTTTATTTTTAGTAGGGGAAAGGTTATGAGTGAATTGCGACCAGAGTTGAAGTATCTAGCTTCTCATGAATGGGCGAGAATTGAAGACGACGGTACAGTCACCGTGGGCATTACGGACCACGCTCAAGCGGCATTGGGTGATGTGGTGTTTGTCGAAACTCCCGAAGTGGGCTCTACGGTTACTGCTGGCGAAGAAGCTGGCGTAGTAGAATCAGTGAAGGCGGCTTCAGATATTTTTTCTCCTGTGACAGGTGAAGTGATTGCTGTGAACGACGCGTTGGAAGATGCGCCTGAAACGGTAAATGGTTCTCCTTACGACGATGGCTGGTTCTTCAAAGTGAAGGTTGAGGATGTATCTGAGCTTGATGATGCGATGGACGCCGATGCATATAAGGCGACTATTGAAGAAGAGTAATTCTGCGGTAGGCTTACGCAAATAAAAAAGGCGATTCTTTGAATCGCCTTTTTTGTGGTTGTTAGTTTTTCAATAAAGCTTCCGTAATTTCTTTTAAGTTACTGAATGCTGTCTGCCAGAATTCCGTGTGCTTTTTATCGTCGCTTGCTTCGGCCTGGCTGTCTTTTTTGTCGTTATTTGCTTTGCTTTCTGCTGTTGCCAGATGGGCAAGTGCTTCGTTTAGCAGTTTTTCAACATGCTTTTTCTTTTCTTTTAATTTGCCTTCTTCGGCCAGGAATAATACGCCGGCCTGGCAAGAGCTTAAGGCCTTGGTTAAATACTGGCGCTTGATGCTGAAGGTGTTGTTTAAAATACTGGGCGGAACGGTAAGTTCACGGTCTTCAGTCGCTTCCGCATTGATATCGCCAATTTCCACCATTAGGTTGGTGAGTGAGTTTGTGAGGGTGCGTTTTGCTTTTGAAGTTTGCTGGCCCGCGCTCAGTGCCAGCCAGGTGCCGCGTGTCAGTTCCTGGCTTAGCCATATGTTTTTCAGTTCGCGTAAATCATCCAGTAAAATGTCGGCCTGTAATCGAAGTATTTCCCTGCGTCTGTTGTTGGGTAGTTCGGCTGCTTTCTGGTAGCCGTTTTCTTTATCGCTTTCGCTCAAGCTGGTGACCGCATTAAAGTCTTCCGCCTGGCGTTTTCCGTCGATGTTAAATAAAAGAAATTCTATCGCATGGATGCCAAGCACTACTTCGCTGACATCGGTAAGTCCGTGTTGATGACTCAAGCTTTCTTTGGTTAATTCGAATCCGGCATCGAAAACCATGCCAGAGTATTTGTATTCACCAAATGCATCGATAAACCCTGGTTGAATGGGGAAAGTGCCGATACGAAAATCCGCTTTGTTTAATTCTGCGAACGAACCCGGGTCTACCAGTGCAATTTGTTTATCATAGAAAAACTGACGATAAGCCAGCGCGATGGCAATCCACTGTTGTTGCGCCTGTGCCAGGCTTTGTTGCGACGGTGTAGCTAAAAAGGAGTTGATTGCCGCTGTTAATAGCTGTGCGCTTTCGAGGCTGCTATCGATAGCTTCCTCTCCCTGAGCAAACAAATAGTTATTGGCGGTTTGTAGCTTTTGCGCATCCAGCGTGGGCTTGGCTTCCGTTTTTGGAGCGCTTTCGACGCTGCTTTGCTCTTTGGCTGCTTCTTTGTCGCAAGCGCTAAGGCATAAACAAAGAGCAATGGTTAGCAGTGACGTGTAATGGGCAATTTTCATTTTTTCCTCGATTAGCGCAGGCTGATCACAGGCCAGCCATGGCTGCGTGCGTGTTTTTCTAGTTTTTCGTCTGGGTCTACCGCATAGGGGTAGGATACTTGCTCAAGTAGAGGGATGTCGTTAAACGAATCACTATAGAAGTAACTGCCGTCCAGGGTTTCGTTGGTGTTTTCCATCCATAATGCCAGACGTTGTACCTTGCCGTCCTGAAAACAAGGGATACCATCTATTTTACCTGTTATTTCACCATTAATAATCTCTGGATCTGTCGCCAATAAGATTTCTATGCCTAAAAGCTCGGCTATGGGCGCGGTAATAATGCGATTTGTGGCGGTGATGATCATCAGGGTGTCGCCTGCCGCGCGGTGTTTGTCGATAAGCGCTTGTGCTTTTGGCAGCATCAACGGTTTAATTTTCTGTTCCAGAAACGCTGCTTGAAACTGTTGCTGCTGTTGAGTGCTTAGGGTACGCAAGGGGGCCAGGGCGAAGGCGACATAGGCCTCAATGTCCAGGTTACCGGCTTTGTAGTCCTCGTAAAACTGATCGTTGGCTTTTTTGAACGAAATTTCGTCAACGATTTTACGCTCGACCATGAATTCACCCCAGCTGTGGTCGCTGTCGCCACCCAGCAGGGTATTGTCTAAATCAAATATGGCTAAACTCAAAGGGTTACCTCAAACGGCGTGCAAGTTCTGGATTTTGTTGCTATAAGTTATTGATTATAAAGGAAGTTGTCCTTCAATTTGGCATTAGTTGTGTGCACATTGATGGATATTGCCAAACTGTGAAACAATAGCACGCTTATTATAACTATTAATTGCGAGGGTTAACGTGATAGACGCTGATGGATTTCGACCCAATGTTGGAATTGTCTTGGCGAATGAGCAAGGGCGTTTGTTATGGGCTCGACGCGTTGGCGGGCAAGACGCGTGGCAGTTCCCCCAAGGTGGTATCAAAACGGATGAAGCGCCGGAGTTGGCGCTTTATCGCGAATTACACGAAGAAATTGGTCTGGTCGAAAAAGACGTGAAAGTACTTGGGGTGACTCGTGGCTGGTTGCGTTATCGCTTGCCCAAAAAGCTGGTGCGCAATGATAAATCGCCGGTATGTGTTGGCCAAAAGCAAAAATGGTTTCTCCTGCAACTGACCTCCGAAGAATCCGAAATTAAACTGGATCTCAATGAATCCCCGGAATTTGATGATTGGTCTTGGGTGAGTTACTGGTATCCTTTATCGAAAGTTGTATCGTTTAAACGCGATGTTTATCGCAAAGCCCTGAAAGAGCTGGTACCGGTATATAACCGGGCTTTTGCCAGTGAGCTGGGTGTAGGTCATTCGGGAATTCGGGCATGCTAAATTCACTGCGGCAAATCGTCCAAGAGGTAAATTCTGCCCCGGATTTAAATGCCGTATTGGAGATTATTGTTCGTCGTGTGAAAGCTGCGATGAATGCGGATGTGTGCTCCGTATTTTTGCGTAACCAGTCCAATGTGTATGTGCTGATGGCCACTGACGGCCTGCATCAGAATGCGGTTGGTAAAGTTTCCCTGTCTAAAGAAGAAGGCCTCGTCGGTTACGTCGCCACGCGCGAAGAACCGATTAATATCGACGATGCCGAAAGTCACGTTAAATTTCAGTACTTCCCAGAAACGGGGGAAGAGCGATTCAGCTCTTTCCTTGGTGCGCCCATCATTCATCATCGTCAGGTGTTGGGTGTTTTGGTCGTTCAGCAAACGCAAAAGCGGCGTTTTGATGAAGGGGATGAGGCGTTTCTAGTGACGATGTCGGCGCAATTGGCAGGGGTGATTGCCCATGCTGAAGCGACCGGGGCGTTGCGCGGGATTGGCCAGAAAAAAGAAGCGCGTTTTACTGGTGTGGCCGGGGCTTCCGGTGTTGCCATTGGTCGATGTGTGGTGTCTTCGCCACTTGCCGATTTGTACTCCGTTCCGTATCAAACCTGTGAGGACGTTGAGCGCGAGTTGGATTTTTTCCAAAACTGTCTGTCCGACGTGCGCGAGGATGTGAAAAACCTCGGTGAAGAACTGGAAAACCGCCTGAACAAAGAAGAGCGCATATTGTTTGATGCGTATTTGGCGATGCTCGATGATAAGTCTCTCGGGGGAGAGGTGCGAGAAAAAATACGTGCAGGCTTATCTGCACAGTATTCGTGGAGCCAGGTCATTCTTGAGCACGTATCCACGTTTAATAGTATGAGCGACCCCTATTTACGTGAGCGGGCATCTGACGTAAGAGATCTTGGGAGTCGTGTACTGGCTGCCCTGCAGCAGGCATCGTCCGCGAACAAGCGCGAATATCCCGACAACACTATTCTGGTGGGGGAAGATTTAACCGCTTCCGTGCTTGCGGAAGTTCCACAAGGCAAACTTGCGGGCATTGTGTCACTGCGCGGTTCAAGCAACTCGCATATTGCCATTCTTGCACGCTCCATGGGGATTCCCACTGTTATGGGGGCCGTGGATCTTCCCTTCACCCATTTGGATGGCCACGAATTAATTGTGGACGGGTATCGTGGGGCGGTATTTGCTGATCCCAGCGATGCGATGCGCGAGCAGTATCAGGAAATTGTCGACGAAGATAAATTACTGGTCGCCGGTCTTGAGTCTTTAAAAGATCTTCCCTGTGAAACAACCGATAAGCACCGGGTGGCTTTATGGGTAAATACAGGGTTAAAAGCCGATGCCATCATTTCTATTGAGCGCGGTGCAGAAGGGGTTGGCCTGTATCGTACGGAAGTGCCCTTTATGTTGCGCGATCGCTTTCCCAGTGAGGAAGAGCAGCGCGCGGTGTATCGCGAGCAGTTGGAAGCATTTGCTCCGCATACGGTAACCATGCGAACACTGGATATTGGTGGGGATAAATCCTTACCCTATTTCCCGATTACAGAAGACAATCCTTTTCTTGGCTGGCGCGGTATTCGAGTAACTCTGGATCATCCTGAAATTTTCCTGTCCCAGGTGCGAGCCATGCTGAAGGCCAGTGAAGGGTTGGGAAATTTACGTATCATGCTGCCTATGATTTCCAATGTGGCAGAATTGGAAATTGCGCAGATGCTGATTTATCGTGCGTATGATGAGCTTCTGGAAGAGGGCTTTTCGGTGCAGATGCCGCCCATCGGGGTGATGGTGGAAGTGCCGGCGGCGGTTTATCAGGCGAAAGAGTTTGCCGCGCGAGTCGATTTTCTCTCGGTGGGGAGTAACGATTTAACCCAGTATTTGCTGGCAGTAGACCGCAATAATGCGCGCGTGGCAGATCTTTATCATTCACTTCACCCGGCAGTATTGCGGGCGCTAAAAAAGGTGGTGGACGATTCTCACAGTGAAGGTATTTCAGTCAGTATCTGTGGTGAATTGGCTGGTGATCCTTCTGCGGCGTTATTGTTGGTGGCGATGGGGTTTGATGTGCTGTCCATGAGTGCTGCGAACCTGTTAAAGGTAAAATCTGTGATTCGTGCAGTAAGTCTGGAGCAGGCGGAAAAAATTCTGGATGAAGTAATGGCTTTTCCGGATGCCGAATCGATCAATCGATGCTTGGAAGGGACCTTCCGCGAAGCGGGCTTAACCCGTTTGTTGCGGCCAGATACTGACGGATAGCCTAAGGCGTATAAAAGCCGTGTGTTTTTTGAGCGGAAGCTTCAATAATCTTGCAATAGTCCTTGCGTAGTCTCCTCCCGGCAATGGTATGATCGCCAGCTTTTACATTATTCTAAAAATATTCGCGATCATATTGCGAAACTTATTGGCACAAATTTGATCTCCAATAATCTGGAAATTTCCAGTGGGCTTGTTCTGGCAAGTCATTGGAGGAAATTTACTCAATAGGGGGTACGGTCTACGGTCCACGTTCCGAGGCTGCTCACTATCAACAACGCGGTAACTCTATGCTCCACTACCCTGACATAGACCCTGTAGCGGTCAGTATTGGGACGTTTGAAATTTTTGGTAAAACCTTTGGGCCGATTAATGTGCATTGGTACGGTCTGATGTATTTATTTGCGTTCGCAGCCGCTTGGGGCCTGGGAGCGTACCGCGCTAAAAAACCACATTCTCCTTTGAAGCCTGATCAAGTTGAAGATCTGGTGTTCTATGGTGCGCTGGGCATAGTGATTGGTGCCCGTATTGGGTACATTCTTTTTTACAATTTCGGAGCGTTTCTCGACAGTCCGAGTATATTGTTTAAAGTGTGGGAAGGGGGAATGTCCTTCCATGGTGGTTTGATTGGTGTGTTGGTGGCAATGAGCTTCTATGCCAAGAAAACCAAGAAGCACTTTATTGATATTATGGATTTCGTAGCGCCACTGGTGCCGATCGGTCTGGGCTTAGGGCGGATCGGGAATTTTATCGGCGGTGAACTTTGGGGGCGAGCCACGACTGTGCCATGGGGCATGAAGTTTCCCAAAGACGAACTGCATCTGATTCGTCATCCCTCGCAGCTTTATCAGTCCTTTTTTGAAGGTTTGATGCTGTTTCTGATCCTGTTTTGGTTTTCTCGTAACCCGCGTCCACGTGCCGCAGTGTCATCACTGTTTCTGATCTGTTATGGGTTCTTCCGCTTTATTGTGGAGTTTGTGCGGGAGCCGGATGCGCATATAGGTTATATGTTTGGCTGGATGACGCGCGGTCAGCTGCTCAGCCTGCCAATGATTGTGATAGGCTTGTTTATCTTTTATATGGCCTATAGCTCGCAGAAAGCAAAAGATATCGAAGCGGCACAAGCGCAAGCTAAAAAATAACCAGATTTTATTATTAATTGAGTGTAAGTTCGATCGGTTCGTCTTAAACATTTATTTGGCAGAATGCTATGCTTGATGGTTTGCAGCCGGGTAATTAAGTGCGAACAGTGTAAATCTGACAATAAACAGCGATGTTAAACGATTTCCCTGGGAGATATCGCTGAAACGCAATGCAGAACACTGAGTAAAAGAGTAATCGCGTGAAAGAATATTTAGATTTAATGCGGCATATCCGCGATACCGGATCGAAAAAAGAAGATCGTACCGGTACCGGAACGTTGAGTGTGTTTGGTTATCAAATGCGCTTCAACCTGCAGGAAGGCTTTCCTTTGGTTACGACCAAGAAGTGCCATTTAAAATCCATTATTCATGAGCTTTTGTGGTTTCTCAAAGGTGATACCAATATTGCATACCTAAATGAAAACGGTGTGCGAATTTGGAATGAATGGGCAACCGAAGAAGGTGAGCTTGGTCCTGTTTACGGCGCGCAATGGCGCTCGTGGCCATTGCCCAACGGTGAGTCGCTGGACCAGTTTGCACAGCTTATCGAGCAGATTAAGAAAAAACCGGATTCGCGTCGTTTAATTATTTCTGCTTGGAATCCCGCTCTATTGCCTGATGAGGGTATAGCGCCGCAGGATAACGTTAAAAAAGGTTTGATGGCTTTACCTCCTTGCCACACCTTGTTTCAGTTTTATGTAAGTGATGGGCGGTTGTCCTGTCAGCTTTATCAGCGCAGCGCTGATGTATTTTTAGGGGTTCCGTTTAACATCGCGTCTTATGCGTTGTTAACCATGATGGTGGCTCAGGTTTGCGGATTGCAGCCGGGAGATTTTGTGCACACTTTTGGTGATGCCCACTTATATTTGAACCATTTAGAGCAGGTTGAGCTGCAATTGGCGCGAACTCCGCACCCCTTGCCGCAAATGAAGATAAACCCTGCTATAAATAATATTTTTGAATTTAGTTTTGACGATTTTGAACTCTGCAATTACATTGCTGATCCACATATTCCAGCTCCGATCTCTATTTAAATCGTAAGTTAAATATTGTGAGACATTCATTTCGTAAACTGAATGAGGGTTAATTTTGGCGGAAATTTGTATAGTCGTTGCGGTAGCTGAAAACGGCGTGATCGGCGTTGATAACGGGTTACCCTGGAAACTTTCTGCCGATTTAAAATATTTTAAGCAGGTGACCATGGGCCATCCAATGGTGATGGGACGCCTGACATTTGATTCCATTGGTCGACCATTGCCCGGGCGCAAAACCGTGGTAGTGACTCGCCAGCAGGATTGGTCGTGTGACGGGGTAGACGTCGCGCACGACTTAACTGAAGCTCTGCAAAAAGCGCAGGACTTGAGTGATGAGATGGGTGTGGACAAAATAATGTTGGTAGGGGGAGCGCAGCTTTATAAGCAGGCGTTGCCACTTTGTCAGCGTTTGTACCTGACCAGAGTAGAAGCCAGTATCGACGGCGATGCCTTCTTTCCGGCGCTGGATTTAAACCAGTGGGAAGAGGTCTCGAATGAGCGATATGAGGCGGATAGTAACAATTCGTACGCTTATTCATTTTTGCAATTAAAGCGTAAGAGCTGATCCAGGCTGATTTACTAAGCCTAGAAAAATCAGGGCTTGATTAGCTTTTCCGTGCAATTGACGGTGTGCAAAAAACGTTCGGGTGTTACTGGTTTGTTACTTGTTTGTTACCTGTAGAGGTTATTGTGTTACTTACGGTAATGTTAAGTGAGGTGTCTATAAGCGTATTTTATAAGTCATTGAATGTTCGCGAAGTGTCTTATTAAAATGGCGGCCTTTGGCGAAATCTCAATTTTTTAAAAACCATCCGATAAATCTAAAAAATGTTTATCGGTCGCAATCTTTCCAAATGCAAGCACCCAAATCGGGGGAATTATGAAGAAGCAGCGCATAAAAGCTGTGGCACTGACCACAGTCATTTCTGCAGGAGCACTATTTGGTGGTGCTGCCTTTGCAGATCCAAAAATTGATCAGGTACTGAGTGTGGGTCAAGCGAAAACAACCGCTGGTCAACAATCTCAAAAAAGAATCAATAAGTTACAAGAAGAAACTAATGACTTGTTGCGCAAGTTTAAATCTGTAAACAAAGAGATCGCAGGCTTAAAAGTTTACAACGCACAGCTTGAGAAGCAGCTGGAAAACCAGTTGAAAGTGATCAAAGACTTGGAAGAGTCTATCGATAACGTGACTGTTATTGAGCGCCAAATTCAGCCTTTAATCCTTCGTATGTTGGAAGGTTTAGAGCAGTTCGTTTCATTGGATATCCCTTTGCGTCCTGATGAGCGCGCTAAGCGTTTGAGCCAATTGCGTGGCAACCAGGATCGTGCAGATATTTCTGTTGCAGAAAAATTCCGTCAGGTTCTTGAAGCGTACAGCATTGAAGCTGAATACGCGCGTACTCTGCACTTCTACGAAGATAAGCTGGAAGTGGATGGTCAAGAGCGTGAAGTGAACGTTTTCGGTGTGGGTAAAGTAGCCCTTATGTATCAAACCAAAGACACTAAGTACGCTGGTGCGTGGGACCAAACTCAACGTGAGTGGGTAGCGCTTGATGCGGCTAAATACCGCACCGCAATTTTGAATGGTTTGAAAATCGCTAAGAAACAGGCTTCGATTAACGTAATGCCATTACCGATCTTGGCTCCGGAGGCAGCACAATGAAATTAAGTATCAATAAGAACATTTTAGGGCTTGTTGCAGCCGGCATTATGAGTTTCTCTGGTGCGGTTTTCGCACAGGACAAAGCGGCAGATCTTGATCAGCTTTTGAAAATGGTTCGCGACAGTAAAGTGGCTGAATCCAAAGAAGCGGCACAGCGCGAAGCTGAATTCCGTCGCAGCAAAGCGAATCAAGCAGCTTTATTGCAAAAAGCAGAGAACGAAAAGCGTGCTGAAGAAGCGCGTTCAGATCGTTTAGAGAAAAAGTACGAAGAGCAAGAACTTCTGGTTCAACAAAAGCGTAAGCAACTTGATGAGCGTATGGGTTCTTTGAAAGAGCTGTTCGGTCACCTGACCTCAACATCTGGCGACTTGGCTGGCATGATGGAAACTTCTATCGTAAGTGCTCAGTATCCAAATCGTGCAGACTTCCTGGACGGATTGATCGACAAGATGAACAGCGAAACTAAACTGCCTACAATCGACGAGATTGAGCGCGTTTGGTATGAGCTGCAACGTGAAATCGTTGAATCTGGTCGTGTAGTTAAGTTCACTGCTGAAGTTTCTGACCCTGCTGGTAACACTGAGCAGCGTGAAGTGGTACGTATCGGTAACTACAACCTGGTTTCTGACGGCAAGTACCTTTCTTACAACTCTGCTAAAGACACTATCGGTGAGTTAGGTCGTCAGCCAAATGAATTCCTGGCGGGTGCTAAAGAATTGCAGGGTGCAACGGTTGGTTTCACTAAAGTAGGTGTTGACCCAACTGGACCTCAAGGCGGTACATTACTTGCTGCACTTATTAACAGCCCATCACTGGAAGAGCGCTGGCATCAAGGTGGCGTTGTAGGTTACGTGATCACTGTTATCTTCCTGATCGCTATTCTTGTATCTCTATGGCGTTGGTTGGCTCTTATGGCTGTTGGTGGAAAAGTTCGTGGTCAGCTTAAAGCGACACAAGCTAAAACTAACAACCCACTGGGTCGCGTGTTGAAAGTTGCTGAAGATAACCCTGGTATCGACGGTGAGTCGCTTGAACTGAAACTTGAAGAAGCAGTCTTAAAAGAGCGTCCATCCATCGAAGCTTACCTTGGCTTCATTAAGATCGTTTCCATGGTGGCTCCACTGTTGGGTCTGTTGGGTACGGTTGTAGGTATGATCCAAACCTTCCAGGCAATCACCATTTACGGTGCTGGTGACCCAACTGCAATGGCCGGTGGTATTTCTGGTGCATTGGTAACAACAGTACTGGGTCTGATCGTAGCGATTCCTACGGTATTGATTCACGCTTATCTCAATGGCAAAGCGAAAACCATTATTCATATTCTAGATGAGCAAAGCGCCGGCATTATTGCCGAGAAATCCGAAGGTAAATAGGAGACTATAGCATGGCAATGATGGATGCTTTAGCTGACATTAACGCCTTCTTTGATAAGGGTGGTCCGGTACTTTATGTGATCGCCCTGCTGTCCTTCATTATGTGGACGCTCATCTTTGAACGTTTGTGGTTTTATAAAGGTTCTCTGGGCAAACTGGCTAATAATACTATTGACCAGTGGGAAGCTCGCCCAGAGAGAAAGTCTTGGAATGCTCACAAAATTCGTGATGCGATGATCTCTCGTATTAGAGAACAGGTTGACGCCAACCTTGATGTAATCGCGGTAATGGTAACCTTATGTCCTTTAATGGGGCTGTTGGGAACTGTAACCGGTATGATCGAGGTGTTTAATGTGCTTTCCATCACCGGTGGTGGTGATGCGAAATCGATGGCAGCCGGGGTTTCCCGTGCCACCATCCCCACCATGGCAGGTATGGTGGCAGCACTTTCAGGCGTTTTTGGTAACACTTATATCAATAAGATTGCCAAACGTGAGAACCAACTTTTCGAAGATCATTTGACGATGGACCACTAAGGTCCATCGGCTTCCAGTGAATTAAGAGAAAACTCATGAGTAAACGAGCAGAATCATCAGAAGACGCGGGCACGATTGACTTAACGCCCATGCTCGACGTGGTATTTATCATGTTGATCTTCTTTATCGTGACGGCATCTTTCATCAAAGAACCTGGTGTTGATATCAATCGCCCAGATGCGACAACTGCAGGAGCGGTTAAAACGCCGATTCTGGTAGCGATTACTGGCGATAACAAAATCTGGATTAACAAAAACCAATTTGAATCTCGACAAGTTAAAGACCAGTTGAAAATCCTTTTCCAGGAAACTCCGAAGGGTAAAGTCGTAATTCAGGCTGATAAGGAAGCCAATATCAAAACTGTAACCGAAGTTGCGCAAGCAGCACGCGAGATTGGTGCAGGTGAGATTTCCATTTCGGCCGAGCAATAAGTAGGACAACTCATATGAGTGCAGCTAGATTTATAACTTCATTAGTTCCTGCGGCTTTCATTACTGGTGGTCTGGTGTTCATTATGCACACTTTGATCAGCCAGAATTTTGAAGAGCCCGGCGACGGCGATGAGTACAAAATCCCCGATATCACCATGCCTCAGCGTGAAATTAGCACTGAGTATGATACGAGCAAGCCGGACAAGCCTGAGGAGGTGGACGAACCACCACCAGAGTTGCCTGAGCCAGAGTTCGAAAATCCAAATGTGGATGTATCGGTATCAATTAAGCCCAACCTTAATCAAAAGCTTAAAGTGGGTGGTTTGAGTGGTTTTTCTTCGGATGGTGACTACCTTCCTATCGTAAAACCACAACCAAAATATCCTTCGCGCGCAGCATCTCGTGGTATTGAAGGCTACTGTACTGTGGAATACACCGTAACGGTTACTGGTGAAACCCGTGACGTTACTGTGGTTGATTGTCCTCAGTCTGTATTCGCCAGTGCCTCTGTTCGAGCTGCCGAGAAATTTAAGTACAAGCCGAAAGTGATTGACGGTGAGCCCATCGAAGTTCCTGGTGTGCGTAACCGATTCACGTTCCAATTGGCTGAATAGTAGGGGGCGCGAATTTTGAATTTTTTAAAATTAAATAAAAGCAGTATTAGGCATTATGTAAGTCGTGGTGCTCTTTGTTGTGCATTAGGGATGGTTGGCCCAGCAGCGATTGACGTATTCAGCACAAGTGCTGGACTTAACGTGAATGTTGCCAAGGCACACGCGCAGTCAGAAGCGCAAGCTGCCAAAACTCGTCGTCTGCCAGGTATCAGCGAACGCATGCTCAAGCAATTGGGCGAAGTGCAGGAGTTGATTGCACCGAACACTGACGAGAACCCAAATGCGCAACCTGATTTTCCTGCAGCGTTGAAATTGTTGCAGAAAATGGAGCGTGATTGTCGAGACAAGTGTAATAGTGTTGAGCAGTCTTCAATTTTCCGTTTTTATGGTTACACCTATGTCACCATGGAGCGTTATAAAGAAGCGATCAGCTACTATAAAAAACTTGTCGCACTTTCTCCTGGCGTGACCATTGCGGTAGAACTGGAAGCTTTGTTTATTCTGGCTCAGTTAAGCTACCAGGAAGAAAACTTCGATGATGCTTTGACTTTCCTCGATCGATGGATGGCGCTATCTACCATCGTCGGTTCGGACAAGATATTCCTGAAAGGCTCTATCTATTACGCCAAAGGTGATATGCGCAATGCGCTTAAATTCACCAGTCAGGCGATTAAGATGGAAGAAGACAAGGGCAAAATTGCCAACGAGCAATGGTATGCCTTGCAAGCCGCTTTGATGTTGGAAAAAGAAGACTACAAGTCGGCTTTGGTTCCAATGGAAAAACTGGTGCGCAACTATCCTAAAATTGATTATTGGACGCGTTTAGCCGGCGTTTACGGTCTATTGAATCGTTCAAAAGATCAAATGCATGCGCTTGATGCTATCAATGTTATGGACGGTCTGTCTAAAAGCCAGGATTTTGTCAACTTAGCGTATCTTTATCTTGAAAACGAAGTCCCTTATAAAGCGGCAAAAGTTTTAGAGAAAGGGTTCAAGAAGAAGGCGGTGGATCGCACAGTGAAAAACTTAAAAGTTTTAGCTGTGGCTTACATCAGTTCTCGTGAAACTCAAGATGCCATCAAAGTGTTGAACGATACGGCGGATGTTGCAGCGCGCGAAGATAGCGCCAAGAAAAATGAGAAAGGGTATAAGCCGGAAGAAGGCAATATCTATACTCAGTTGACGGGCTTATATCTTGATGTTGATGACAGCAAAGCTGCTATTAATGCGGGTAAGAAAGCGTTAGGAGCTGGCAAACTGGATAATGTGGGCGAAGTTCATACTAATATGGGTATCGCTTATGTTGATCTGGAAAAGTTTGAAGAGGCAATCAAGTCTTTTGAGAGTGCGATGAAAGACAAGCGTTACGCGCGATTTGCATCGAACTGGTTGGAGCACGCCAAGCGTGAGCTTCAGCGTCAGAAAGAACTTGCTAGAGCTTGGAATCGCGTAAACTCCTAGGATTTATGCGAGACAGCATGTAATGAAAAGCCGAGCTTTTTAGTTCGGCTTTTTTTTGTTTATTGCTTTTAGGTTTTTCGATAATTGTGGGCATAAAAAAAGATCGCCGGAGCGATCTTTATTAAGGTGTTCACTCGCTGGTTTTTTGTAAAAACAGCGCAGTTACAGCATCACCTTTATTTCAGAAGATCTAAGTCTCGCACAGCACCCTGGTCAGCACTGGTGGCCAGCATAGCGTAGGCTTTGAGCGCTGCACTGACTTTGCGTGGTCTGGCTTTTGCCGGTTGCCATCCACTTTGATCCTTCTCGCTGCGTCGCTTGGCCAGCTCATCTTCACTTAGTAATACGTCGATTGAACGGTTGGGGATGTCAATTCTGATCATGTCTCCCTGTTCTACTAATCCAATGGTGCCACCGCTGGCGGCTTCTGGTGATACGTGGCCAATAGAAAGACCAGAGGTACCGCCGGAAAAGCGTCCGTCTGTCAGGAGTGCACACGATTTTCCCAACCCTTTAGATTTTAAGTAGGACGTTGGGTAGAGCATTTCCTGCATGCCTGGACCGCCTTTCGGTCCTTCGTAGCGAACTATGACTACTGAGCCTGATTTGACTCGGTCATTCAGAATGTCATCAACCGCCTGATCCTGAGACTCAGTAATATGAGCGGGGCCTTCGAATACGAGAATGGAATCATCAACGCCGGCAGTTTTAACAACGCAGCCACCTGTGGCTAAATTCCCATAGAGTACTGCCAGTCCACCTTCTCTGCTGAAAGCATGTTCCAGCGAACGGATACATCCCTCGGCACGATCCCCATCCAGACTCGGCCAGCGAGTGTCTTGACTAAACGCTGTTTGCGTTGGGATACCTGCGGGGCCAGCTTTGAAAAATTGTGCAAGTTCTTCGCTGTTGTTCTGCATGATGTCCCAGCGAGCAAGGGCGTCTTTCATCGAAGGGCTGTGAACGGTCGCGCAATCGGTATCTAATAAGCCCGAGCGATCAAGTTCGCCCAGAATTCCCATAATGCCACCTGCACGATGCACATCTTCTATGTGGTATTTCTGGGTGTTTGGAGCCACTTTACACAATTGCGGGACTTTTCGACTCAGGGCATCAATGTGTTTGAGGTTGAAATCCAGGCCGGCTTCTTTTGCTACCGCGAGGATGTGCAAAATAGTGTTGGTGGACCCTCCCATAGCAATATCCAGTGCCATGGCATTGTTGAAAGCGGCTTGGTTTGCAATGTTGCGTGGTAAGGCGTTTTCATCGTCCTGTTCGTAATAGCGTTTCGCTAACGAGACAATCAGCTCTCCGGCTTCTTCAAACAAACGTCTACGATCGGCGTGTGTCGCCAGTGTTGTTCCATTGCCCGGCAAACTCAAGCCGAGTGCTTCTGTTAGGCAGTTCATGGAGTTGGCCGTGAACATTCCAGAGCAGGAGCCGCAGGTAGGGCAGGCGCTGCGCTCGTATTCTTGTACCATTTCATCTGATGCGCTGGAGTCCGCTGCAATAACCATGGCGTCTACGAGATCCAGACCATGGTCTGCCAGTTTGGTCTTGCCAGCCTCCATTGGGCCACCAGAAACAAACACCACGGGTATATTCAAACGCATGGCCGCCATCAGCATGCCCGGTGTGATCTTGTCGCAGTTGGAGATGCATACCATCGCGTCGGCGCAGTGAGCGTTCACCATATATTCCACGGAGTCGGCGATCAGATCGCGGCTTGGTAAGCTGTAGAGCATGCCATCATGACCCATGGCAATGCCGTCATCCACTGCGATAGTATTAAATTCTTTGGCAACGCCCCCGGCCTTTTCGATCTCGCGAGCCACCAGTTGTCCCATGTCTTTAAGATGAACGTGGCCTGGCACAAATTGGGTGAAGGAGTTAACGACAGCAATAATAGGTTTGTGGAAGTCCTCATCCTTCATTCCTGTTGCGCGCCAAAGTGCGCGTGCGCCAGCCATATTTCTGCCGGCGGTGGTGGTTCTGGAACGATATTCTGGCATTGGGTCTCTCCTGTGCCGTCTAGCTCAATCAAAAAATGGCGTTTTATCTATTTCGCGCATGTTCACGCTTGCTTAGCCCTTCTCGACAGCTCTTGCTTGTTGCACCGTTTTTGGTTGGTTATAAGTTGAGCGTCATTGCAAGGGGGGCAAAGGATAGCAGATTTTTAATCTGTCCGCTTCGTACATTGGCGTTATAAGTCTTACTGACTATTGAATGACAGTGAGGGCTTCGGGGTAGTGTTTTTCCAGTTGTGAAACCAGAAAGACGTAGCGTTTATGTTGTTTGTTATCCGGAGCAATTTTACCTACTGCGCGCATGCAGCGTATACACATGCTTTCGTGCTTCTTTTTAAATCCATTGGCTTCAGCCGCTGCCACGATGGTTTGCACGAGGTTTAAATTTAAGCCGATGTGTTTGGGGTAGCTGGACAGGGCTTCAACAAATACATGGATGGCTTGTTCGTAGTCCTTGTCCTCATAAGAGCCGATACCCTTTTTGGTGAGTCGTGCCGCTACTTTTTTCCCCGCCTCGGAAATCGGCTCGCCGGTTATACCATCGATCAACTGCATGATCTCATCATTACCTTCATGGCGGGAGGCGAGTTTGGCCAGTAATGCCCGCGCCTCTTCCTCCTGGTCCATGATGTGAAGTGTTCGGGCATATTCCAGACTGGCTTCTACCGGTGGTGCTTCCAGTTCGCCATACATTTGTTTGGCTTTTTCTGCGGTCTTTTTGGCCTGGTCCTGTTTTCCCTGGGAAACATGCAGTTGGGTCTCCACAAATTGCGCCTGTACAGCCACTTCGGGACGGTCGGAATATCGCTTACGTGCCCGATCGAGCAAGGTATTGGCCTGTTTTACCAGGGTTTTGGATTCAATGGAGTCGTTACCCTTGGTGATATCCGACACTTTGCGTGCATAGTTAAAATAGTCTTGTTCTGATTCATGGCAGGAGTTCATGCCCCATTTGATGGACTGTTGATGGGATTTCAGTGCTGATTCATCGTCATGGTTCAGCTCTGCCAACTGCGCAAGTTTACGGTGACGCAGGACGGACTTGGGTGAAATGCGGGTGGCATTTTCCAGATTTTCCTGCGCTGTCTCGTTGTCCTGACGGGCGACATTGATCTCGCCGAGCATGTCATGCGCCTCTATGTAGCGCTCATCTTCCTTGAGTACTTCGCGCAGAATTTCTTCTGCGGTATCGTAATTTTTCATGGCTATCTGTGTTTTCGCCATCCCGAGTTTGGCCCAGATTACCGGCTTTTTCCCCAATACGCTTTCATAAAGCGCTTGGGCTTCTTTCAGCTGTTTTAATAAAAAATGGAGTTGCCCTTTGATCTTCAGGCAGTCACCGGAATAACGATGTCCCTGGCGTATCATTTGATTGCAGTGTTCCAGAGCGGTGTTGTAATCGCCGGAGGAAATTGCTCGCTTGATATGGAGGAGTGATTCATGCCTTACGATGGCTTTATTAAGGCGCACACGCAAAGATGCGGTGGTATAGGGCTTGGTGATGTAATCGTCAGGCTGGCATTCGATAGCGCCCAGGACCATTTCCCGCGAGGATTCTCCCGTGATCATCACAAACAGGCTGGTCATGAGTAATACGCGTAAAAAGCGCACTTCTTCCAGAATTTGCTGGCCGTCTTTGCCTGCGCCCAGGTTGTAGTCGCACAGCACCATGTCGTAATTTTTGTGGGAGCACTGGCGAATGGCTTCCTCACCATTGGCGGCTGTATCTACAACGGGTACGCCAAAGCTTTTCAAGGTGCGAGTGAGCGAGCCTCGGATCTCTGGAAAGTCATCTATGACCAAGCATTTTTTATTGGCGTAGATTTTGACTATATCGATCTGGCGAATTTCATCGGGATTTGCCGAAGGAATGGAGCTCATCAGTACTCTTCATTGGTTGCAAGCTTAGGCATTAGTGTAAGTTTAGGTGATAAAATCTTGTTTTGCTTAGTGCTTGCTCGCTCCCAGCCGTTCCCGAAAACACCTGCCAATATGTGTCGGTTTAAGGGGTAATTTCTTTAACGAACACCTTGGATTTACGTTGGTAGTTATAAAGCGAACGGCGTTCGACCGGCAGCATGTCCACATGGGTTTCGGTGAAGCCCTGTTCAATAAACCAGTGTGCAGTCTGAGTGGTGAGTGCGTAGAGCTTACTCAAATTCAGCTTGGCCGCCTGGCGTTCAATATGTGTAAGAAGCTTGGCTGCACGTCCGTCTTTTTGATATTCCGGGTGAATGGCAACACAAGCCAGTTCGCCGACATTTTCGGTCTGCATGGGGTAAAGTCCGGCACAACCGATCAGCAGGTTATCCTTTTCCATGACAGTGAAATAATTGATTTCGGTTTCCAGTCTTTCTCGCGATCGTTTTACCAGAATTCCGGCGTCTTCTAATGGTTCGATTAACCCGAGAATGCCAACCACATCTTCAATGCGCGCGCGGCGAATGGTCTCATAGGAATCCCGATACACCATGGTGCCGGAACCATCCCGGGTAAACAGTTCTTTCAGCAGTGCACCATCTTCCGAGGAGGAAATAATGTGGGCGCGAGATACGCCGGCGTCACAGGCGCGATGGCAGGCGCGAAGCGAAAAATAGGTATTGGAAAGATTGTGGCGCTGGCTTTCTACTAGAAACTTTTCGCTTTTCAGCAGGGTCATCTCACGGAAAACATTGCCATCCTTATCGCAAATTGGACCGTCGTCATTATAGGCGATGAGTTTATCTGCATTCAGTTGAATGGCTGTTTCAACTGCCACGTCGGCAAAAGAAAGGTTAAACACTTCGCCTGTGAGGGAGTAACCCAGAGGCGATAATAGAGCGATATTGTTCTGACCAATAACCTGGCCAATGCCTTCTTTGTCGATGTTTCTCACTACACCGGCATGTTGGAAATCCGTGCCATCGATAATGCCTTGTGGTTTTGCCGTTATAAAATTGCCCCCTCGGATACGCACTTTTGAGCGATACATGGGAGAGTTTGGCAAACCGGAAGAAAAACTCGCTTCCAGGGCAAAACGCGCTGTTCCGATGGCTTTCAGCACGTGAGACATGTGTTCTTTGGGAGTAATGCGCATGCCACGGTGAAACTCGGATTGGATTCCGGCCGCTTGCAGTTCTTCTTCAATATGCTTGCGTGCACCGTGTACCACAACCAGGCGAACACCGAGACTGTCGAGCAGTACCAGGTCGCTGACGATATTGGTTAGATAGGGGGTATCCAGGCAGTCTCCGGGCAGCATAACAACAAAGGTTTTGCCTCGGTGACTTTTGATATAGGGGGAAGAGTGTCTGAACCAGTCGACGTATTGTTGAGTTATATCTGCCACAAATCAGCCCTTATGCAAGCATCGGAGTTACTATCGGCGTTACTAGCGAAGATTGAGTCCGTATAGAATTCAATCTATGTGAAGTAGCACGTATTTAATCACAAGTTTGGCAAACTTATCGAACTTTGTACAACATTGATTTTGTTACGGTTTTCTAAATTTTGACGGGCGTTCAAGGCGTGGGCAAATGCAATACGCCCTGCATCGCGGTTAAAGCCTGTCCCGCAATCAGCACGCGATTACCGTCGCATTGCAATTGCAGATTGCCACCACGTCGGGAAGCCTGGCGTGCAATGAAGCTGCTCTTGCCGGTTTTTTCGGCGTAATAAGGTGTTAATTGTGTGTAGGCGGAACCGGTGACCGGATCTTCATCAATACCAATTGCCGGTGCAAAGTAGCGAGCTACAAAATCGAAACCGTTGCCGTTGCCCGGTGCCGTGACGCACACGCCTTGAAATGGTAGTGCTTTTAACGCCGCCATGTCGGGTTCCAAAATCTCAATCTCCGATGCATCGGAATAGGTGATTATGAGATCCTTGCCTTCATATGCGGCTAATGGTTGTCCGCCTAAAGCGGCTGCCCAATCTTCCTGCAGCGTGACTGGGGTAATCGGCTGGGTGGGGAAATCCAGGCAGATCATTGACTTTTCACGACTGGCCGCCAGTGGCCCACTTTTAGAGACAAATTGAATGGTGGGTTCGTTATAGTGGTAGTGTTCGAATAATACATGGGCCGATGCGAGAGTGGCATGGCCGCACAAATTGACTTCATGGGTCGGTGTAAACCAGCGAATATGATAAGCGCCGTCTTTCAACACCAGAAACGCGGTCTCCGACAGGTTCATCTCCATCGCAATGGCTTGTAACAGCACATCATCCAGCCAGTTTTCTAATAGGCAAACGGCTGCCGGATTGCCTTCAAATAAACCACTGGCGAAGGCATCCACTTGATAAATATCGAGCTTCATCGTGTTTCTTTTCCTTGTTATATAAAGCGGGCGGAGTCGGGGCGAGAGTGAAGTCTCAAAGATAAAGTTAAAGCGTGCGTTGGGCAAGAGAGAGGCGCCATAAAATGTGTATTTGCGCGCAAACTGGCGAAAGCAGGCGCGAAACAAAAAGCTTCACCGACTACAATGATAAAACTGGCGGGAATTGCGCGCGTTTAAAATAATTTGCAATCACGCCTCGCTATCTCATAAAGTAAAAAATTCTCTCATCATTCTGGTTGTACTCGCATTGAATTGTTGTAAATCATCTTGAGGCTTGCATGCTACAAAACGAAATTGAACGCAATTTAGACTTACGCTCCATTTTGCTGGACCTTGCAAAAGAAGGACTCATTGATCAGCGAGAAGCCAATTTTCTCTTGGGTGAACCTCGTAGTAAGGAAGATGCCGCGCTGCATCCACTCACCTACATTGCGAAAAAACAGCTGGATAATTTAAAGCTGAAAGGCAAAAAAATTGATGAAATGTTTTTGACCAACTGGCTGGCAGAAAAGGCGGGCCTGCCGATTTTTCACATTGATCCGATGAAAGTGCCGGTCGCCAAAGTGAGCGGGTTGATGTCCTTCCAGTTTGCCAAGCGACACGGTTTATTGTGCGTGGATGTTGGTCGGGAGGAAGTGACGATTGCCGTAACGCAGCCGTATTTACGGCAGTGGGAAAGCCAGATTGGTCAGACCGTACAGCAATCGATCAAGCGTGTGATGGCGTTGCCGTCGGATATCGAGCGATATCGCATCGAGTTTTATTCGCTGTCACACTCTGTGACCGGAGCGAAAGAGGGCGGCGGCAACCAACCTTCTGCCGTTACCAATTTTGAACAATTACTTGAACTGGGCACGTTAAAAGACCCGGAAGCCAATGATGCCCACATTGTTAATATTGTGGACTGGTTGCTGAATTATGCGTTTGATCAGCGCGCCAGTGATATTCACATTGAGCCGCGTCGTGAATTATCGCGCATGCGTTTTCGGATTGACGGGGTGTTACATAATATTTACGAATTCCCGCCCAGTGTAACGACGGCCATTGTCAGTCGCTTAAAAATTCTGGGCCGAATGAACGTCGCAGAAAAGCGTAAGCCACAAGATGGACGGGTTAAAACCAAACGTCCCGATGGTTCAGAAGCAGAATTGCGTTTGTCCACTTTGCCCACGGCCTTTGGCGAAAAGATGGTGATGCGTATTTTTGATCCGGAGGTGTTGCTGCGCTCGTTTGAAGATCTCGGGTTGGCGGGTGACGATTTTAAACGCTGGAACTCCATGGCACAGAAGCCACATGGCATCTTGTTGGTGACAGGCCCAACAGGTTCCGGTAAAACCACTACGCTTTATTCTACTCTGCGAGCACTGGCCACCGATGAAGTGAATGTTTCCACGGTTGAAGACCCTATCGAAATGGTGGAAGAAGCATTTAACCAGACGCAGGTTCAGCACAATATTGAACTCGACTTTGCTGCGGGAATACGCACACTAATGCGACAAGATCCGGACATTATCATGGTGGGGGAAATTCGTGACCTGGAAACTGCACGTATGGCAGTTCAGGCAGCCCTGACCGGCCACCTGGTGTTATCCACGCTGCACACCAATGATGCTCCCTCGGCAATATCGCGTTTACTCGATCTCGGGGTTCCCAGTTACTTGCTAAAATCCACTGTGTTGGGGGTGATGGCACAGCGTTTAGTGCGAACACTGTGTCCACATTGTAAAGCGCCAACAGAAATTTCCGACAGTGACTGGGACAGTTTGATTCGACCCTGGAAAGTCAGCAAACCGAAAAAAATTGCACAACCTGTGGGATGTCTGGAATGCCGGAACACGGGCTATTTAGGGCGGCAAGGTATCTATGAAATTTTAATGCTGAGCGATAGTCTGCAGGAAATTATTACGGATGATTGCGATCTGTTAAAACTGCGCGCACAAGCCATGCGAGAGGGTATGCGTACGTTACGATTGTCTGGCGCACAAAAAATTGCAACAGGGATGACGAGTATTGATGAGGTGTTGCGGGTGGCGCCGCCGCCAGAGAATTACCAGAAAAAGTAGTGGGTATCAGTGCTTATATGATGGTTTATCTATTTTGGTTAATTGCGATGGCTATGCCGAAGAGACGCACTTAAATCATTGAAATAGATAAACCTTAGATAAAGTCTTAATTTTTACCGTGTGAGCAATAATAAGGTAACCACAAATAGCCACTGCAGTAACCGTTCGAATAACAATACATAAACACTAATCCTTGCTTGAACATTCTGCCACTTTATCGGCCAAAACTTCTCCCCGCACATGAAGCGAAATAAGCATGCTGCTTAATAAAATAACGACGGCTAAAATCACCCAGCCAAATCCAAACGTCTTTTTTTGCGTATATGGTTCTTCAATAATCAAATGTTTCGGGATGCGTTTGTGACCAAAGCTCATTGTCTTCTGCCTCTTATTAACCAAATGTTATCTAAACTTCGCTGCTAAACGGGGTATCTACTCCGGTGGAAAATCTCCCTTTATTTCTCCTGTTACTTCCGTGTTGAACCGTCTTTGCTGGTGGTGCTGTTCGCTTCCGCTATTTCACTCCTATTATGGTTCTAGCTGGTTTGCTTAACATCCGCGAGATGGATCGTTGTGTGCAAAGTGTTCTATCTTCCTGCTTCCTTAAACGGTGAATTCCTTTATTCGCCACCGGAGTAGTTACTCCAACTTCAGACTCAGCATTGCGGTGGTGGTGTGGTACAACGCTGCGTCCTTGGTATGTATTAAAGCGAAGAGATGGGGCGGGAGCTGGGATGGATTGGGTTATTCTGCCGCTAAAATATGGCAAAACATGGAATGCTGAAAAGTCGCGATGGGAAAAGGGTTGGAGGGGCGTGGTAGAAAAGAGAAGAGTTGCAACGAAAAAAAACCCGGCGAGAGCCGGGTTTTTAGGAAAAGATTAGTACGTGTTACGCACTTGGTTTTGAGTATCAAGCCATTTGTCGAGGGCCAGAAGGTCTTCGCCCGTTAACAGACCTGCTACTTGCTTTAACCGCAGGGTATTCATCACGTATGCGTAGAGTGAATCTAGATAGTCACGCTGTGCGGCGTAAAGTCCGCGCTGAGCTGTTAGAACGTCCACCAAATCACGTGTACCAACTTCATAACCCGCTTGGGTGGCTTCTACAGCACTTTGATTGGAGGTGATTGCTTGTTGGCGAGCTTTCACTGTGGCTACCGAGGTGACAACCGTCAGGTGAATACTGCGTGCGTTTTGCACGGTATCACGTTGCGCTTTATAAAAATTTTCCTGCGCCTGAACATATTCGTACGCGGCTTTTTTGCGGTTGGCTGAAATACCGCCGCCTGCAAATAACGGTACATTTAAAGAAACAGAAACTGATGAGCCGCTACGGTCATAATCATCTTCGCCAGTGGCTAAAGCGCCGCCGGTGGTAATCGCTGTGCTATCACCTTCGATATGTTGGTCTTCGTATCCTAAACGAGCGGTCACTGTCGGATAGTGGCGAGCTTTAAATTGTTTGGATCGCGCTTTGGCTTGATCGGCACTTAAGTTAAAGACGGCTAGATCAAAATTATTTTTGATGGCGAAATCGACCCATTCCTGACGATTAGCGGGAGAAGGTGGCAATACTGGAAAGCCTTTTTTAAGTGAAGACAAAACGGAGTAGGGTTGTCCGGTTAATACTTCCAGTGCTTCGAAAGCGATACCCAGCTGGCCTTCAAAAACCAGTCGGTTTGCTACAGCTGAGTCATAAGCGGCCTGCGCTTCATGAACATCGGTGATCGCGGTCAAGCCGACTTCAAAGCGCTTTTGCGTTTGTTCAAGCTGATGCGACAGCGCGTTTTCTTCTGCCTTGGCTGTGGCCAGGCTTTCTGCTGCCAGCAAGGCGTCGAAATAGGCCTGAGCGGTGCGAATGATGAGGTTTTGCTTTTCAGAAAAGTACGTCATTTCAGCGATCAGGGCGCCGAACTTGCCTTGCTCATAGCCGTACCAGGATTCCATGTTGAATAATGGCTGAGTCAGACTTACAGAGTAACCACTGGTTGTGGACTCTGCTGAACGATCGACTTCTGCACTACTGACCATGCCCTGAGTATCGCCATCGGTGTTGATCCAGGTGTAGTCACCACTGATGTTGGGAAGCAAATTGGCTCGGCCAATGGCTTTGTTTTCCAGACCAGCTTGATAGGCAGCTTCGGCTGCTTTGAACTGGTGGTCATTTTCAAGAGCTTGCTGATAAATCTGGCCGAGCGTTTCCGCCTGACCTTGAACACTAATTCCACACAAAAGTATGGCGGCAGTGGCTACCGATTTAACATTGTAAATACGCATGTTTATCCCTAATGGTTGAATTCAAAGACTTAAATGCGGAAGCCTATTATGACATGGCCGCTTTGTTGAGAAAATTAGGCGGTCATGATACAGAACTGAGAGCAAAATGAGGATATCTAAGGGGTGATTTTACGCCAAGTCGAGTACTTTATACGATGGTGCTAAGCGTAAGTATCAATTATGTGGAAGTCCGAATCCATATTTGCTACGGCGACAAATGCATTTGCGCCAGGATGACGTTGTTCTGAAATCACCAGCGGTTTGAGTTCTATAGCCTCTTCCAGTTTTTTGTTGTTTTGCTGAGCGCGCTCGGGCGAAGGGGGAGGCTGTCCGATATCGGCGCTGCGTGTGTTAGGACGAACGCGCTGAGGCGTAAGCTGTTCAGGTTTTGCCGATGGAATTTCATTGGCCTGGTTTTGCTTACGCTGTTGCTCCTCAAGTAGCTGTTCGCGCTGAGTTTCATTTTCCACCTGGCGTCGCTGGTAGGGCGAGCCATATTGCGTTTGGATAAACGGCGAAGAGCTTATATTCATGCAAGTATCGGATTAGCGTATATCAACCGGCGATAGAAGGTTCAAATTATCGGGTATTGAGGTATCGACTCAGGTATCAAGCATTATAGGATAAATATTAGACATTTGACGTGGTGAATACCCATTTATCTTTCCATTTGTCTTTCCCTTTTCTTTCTCTTTCCATGACCATCCTGCTGTTTCTCCTGCCACTCTCAATATGTTGAGGGTTTGCGCTTGAATGGTGCGAATTTGACCGTGATGAGTACTGGCATAGTTCTTGTTGCTTTTCCCTATAGTGATGAATTCAAGCATTTTTAACAAAAAATGCACCTGTAAAAAGCAAAACTGAAAATTACACGCACTGAAATGTTCTGCATTATTTTGAGTTTTTTCGTTGTTGCATAGTTTTTAGTCTGATTAATTGCTAAATATTGGTGCGTTTTGGTGCGGGATAGTCTCCTGCGGGGGTGGAAGCATGTTGTTTGGTCGAAAAAAACGCAAGCCAATAAAAATCGTCGATAAGCAAGTTCAAGAGTGGAAGTATGCCGTGTGTGGTTATTGCTCTACTGGCTGTTCAATTGAAGTTGGTTTAAATGCTGAGGGTCGTCCTGTCGCCAGTCGGGGTAAAGGCAGTGCACCAGTCAACCAGGGCAAGCTCTGTATTAAAGGCTTGTTTGAGCACGAGCTTTCCGGATCGAGTGGACGAGGTACTGTGCCACTTATACGCGAACACACCTACGATGCATATCGAGAGTGCTCCTGGGACGAAGCTCTGGATAAAACCGCCGATGAGTTTAAGCGTATAGCAGAACAATACGGCCCAGACAGTATTGCGGTGGTGTCTACCGGACAACTGCTGACAGAGGAGTTTTATACCCTGGGCAAGTTGGTGCGCGGGGTTATCGGGACCAACAATTACGACGGTAATACCACGCTGTGTATGGCTTCGGCGGTATCGGGTTACAAACGATCCTTCGGCTCCGATGGTCCTCCTGGTTGTTATGAAGACTTTGAGCAAACGCATTGCTTAATGGCCTTTGGCTCGAACCTGCCTGAACAGCACCCGATCATATACTGGCGATTGAAAGAAGCGCTGGAGAAGCGGAAATTCCCCGTGATCGTGATAGATCCTCGGGTAACGATGCTGGCTCAGTTTGCGGATATTCATTTGCCTATTACGCCGGGGACCGATCTCGTGCTGTTGAATAGCCTGGCGCATGTGATCATTAAAGAAGGCTTGCAGGATCAGTCGTATATCGATGCGCATTGCAATGACTTCGCAGCCTTCTCATCCATGATCGAAAAATACGATCCCACTACGGCAGCCAAGATCTGTGGTATCGACGAGGATATGATTCGTCATGTCGCCCGTATTTACGCAAAAGCACCTTCCGCCATGTCGATCTGGACGATGGGGATTAACCAAAGCACTCACGGATCGGATGGCGTATGTGGCATTAACAACCTCAATCTTATTACCGGCAACATTGGTAAGCCCGGCGGCACCAGTTTATCCATTACCGGTCAGTGTAATGCCATGGGAACGCGAGAGTGGTCCTCCTGTTCTGGTCTGCCTGGGTATCGCATGCTGGAAAAAACCGAGCATCGCGAAGAAGTGGCAAAATTCTGGGGCGTGGATTCGTCGTTTTTTCCTGCCAAGCGAGGGCTGCAGCAGACGGACATTTTCCCGGCGATTGAATCCGGGCAAATTAAGGCGCTGTGGATTGTGGCTACCAATCCACTGACCTCAATGCCGAATCAGCCGCGAATCCGCAAAACACTGGAAAAACTTGAATTTATGGTGGTGCAAGACGGCTACGCCGATTGCGAAACCGCGCAATACTCTAATGTGTATCTGCCCGGAGCGGTGTGGGGCGAGAAAGAAGGGGTGCAAACCAACACTGAACGACGTGTCAATTTAGTTCGCAAGTTTGTGGAGCCGCCGGGGCAGGCAAAACCGGATTTCTGGATTTTTAACCAATTGGCGAAACGCTTCGAACGCGGGCAAAAAATGCATTTTCCCGAGTCCACCTCGGAAATTTTTGACGAAATGAAAATGCTGTCAAAAGGGCGTGGTCGCAATCTGGATATATCCGGTATGTCACACGATTTGATCGAACAGCAAAGCGGTATTCAGTGGCCGATGCGAGAGGGAGATTCCACGGGGAATCCCCGTTTGTATAGCGATGGCATTTTCCCCACCGCTAATGGTAAGGCCAATCTGCTGGCGATGGATTATATCGAAAACAACGAAGTGCCCGATGACGCTTTTCCTTTTTGGCTCAACTCCGGTCGAGTGGTTGAACATTTCCACACGCGTACAAAAACCGGCAAGCTGGGTAACCTGAATAAATTCAGTCCCACCCCCTATATGGAAATGAATCCTGATGCAGCGGCAGCACTGGGCATTCACAGTATGCAATATGTACGTCTGGTCTCGCGCCGTGGTGATGCTGTGGTGATGGTGCAACCGACACATCGGGTGCCTCGCAACATGGTGTTTATTCCCATGCACTATCACGATTGTGTGAATCGACTATCGCTCGGTTTATTGGACCCGTATTCACGTCAACCGGCCTTCAAGCAATGTGCCGTTCGCATTGAACATATTGATCAGAAAGAAGCGGCCAAACTTAATGTTGAACGACGAGCATTTTAACCGGGCGTAATCACAGCAAAAACTGGCGATCCCTTTTTTATTGAAGCACAACCTAAAGGTTAACGGACCATGTGGAAAGTTCGAGAAGATGAACCGCAATACGCTTTTTTAAAAGATCCGCAAAATAAAGCGGTCAACTACTACGAAGCACCTATTGATCTCATTGCCCGTTCGGGTGGCGTTGCACCGGCAGAGCGTGAAATGTTTATTAATGACGAGCCGGGTGTTGGTGCAAACCCGAATCGCAATAAGCAGCATGCGTTTCACTTTACGGCAGATAATTGCATTGGTTGTCACGCATGCGAGGCAGCATGCAGTGAAAAAAACGACAATCCGCCGCATATTAGTTTTCGCAGTGTGGGCTATGTAGAAGGCGGCACCTATCCCGATTTTACGCGGATGAATATCTCCATGGCGTGTAATCACTGCGATGATCCCGTATGTTTGAAAGGCTGCCCCACACGTGCCTACACCAAACATGCTGAATACGGTGCAGTGTTACAGGACCCGGAAACCTGCTTCGGTTGTGGCTATTGCACCTGGGTGTGCCCCTACAATGCACCGCAGTTGGACCCAGTGAAAGGCCAGGTGTCTAAATGTAATATGTGTGTTGATCGGCTGGAAGTTGGATTAAAGCCGGCTTGTGTGTCGGCATGTCTGGGTAATGCATTGAATTTCGGCGTGGTAGAAAATACGCCGGACAATCGCGAACAAACTAAACTGGCAATACCGGGGTTTCCCGACCCAGAAATTACCCATCCAAATATTCGCTTTCAACAGAAGAAAAAATTGCCGGATACCGTAACGCGCACAGATGGCATGCCGGTAAAATATCATCGTCAGGATGATGGCAGTTATCGACCTGCGGTCGATCAGAAAAAGGGCAAAGCAAAACACTGGAATCTCACGCGATTAAGCTCGCGTGAAAACCCGCTGGTAGCATTCACATTGCTCACACAAACTTCGCTGGGTGCTTTTTTCATTATGTTTTTTGGTGGCCTGTTGAAAATTCCTGGAATTATGGCCGTGCGAGAATCCTTGTTATATGTTCCGCTGATGGCCATTTGTGCCGGGTGTTGTGCGCTTGGTTTGTTCATGTCGACGATACACTTGGGTAAACCGCTACGAGCATATCGTGGGTTTAATAATTTAAGACACTCTCCTGTCTGCCGGGAGGGGCTGGGAATATTTCTTTATCTCGTGTTTGTGGGTTTGCATATGCTAAGCGTGCTGCCTGAAAATGCCTTGTTTACGCAATTGACGGGGTTGACTGTAAGTTTTGGCATGCTGCCGGACTTGCTGTCTACACTGGCAATTCCAGCGGGTGCAGGTGGGTTATATTATATGTATCGCTGCTACCGCATTCCGGCACGTCCTTTTTGGAATCACTGGCAGACCGCCACTCACTTTGTAGGAAATGCGATTGTGTTAGGCGCTTTACTGGTAATGGCCACCGCGCTTGCCGCGGCGTTCATCGCTCCAGTGAATGTGCAGGGGCTGGTGCCGGTTATTGCCGCTCTTCTTGTGGTGGGGCTCATAGTGGAAGGGCTGGGTTTATGGCGACATGCACAAGACATGAATAAACTGGCCAATGAAGGTGCTGCCTCGCATTATATTCAGTGCACCACTTTTGGTAAGAGTTATGTGCTGCGCAATGTGTTGATAGTGAGTAACCTTGCTGTAGCGGCGGCTTTATTCGTGGTGGCGGATATCTCGGTGATGAGTTTAAGCTTGCTTGCGTTTCTGACTTTCAGCGTAGGATGTAGCGCGCTGATTGGTCGGGCACTGTTTTATGTATTAGTGGTGCCGACCACTATGCCCGGCGCCTTTTTCTGGAAAAACAAGGATTTTGAACAGCACGCTCGCGATATCGGGTTGGCGCACTTTCCTCAGGTGGGCGTGGTTCCTGATGCGCATTAACCTAAAAAGTACACGCAAGAAAAAACACGCCGTGCTTAATTAACCGAGGGAGCATGACGTGGGACAACCCATTCCCACCACTCGTGCTCGCCTTGCTTCTCCTTCTGGGTTTGATGTACTTCCCAGGTCACCAAAAAGTCCGGATTACTAATCAACAGGACTTTGTTTTCATCACGATAATCACCCCCTGGTGCGTTGAACCAGGTTTTCAGCACCGGGGGTAAAACAAAAATCCGTTGATTCTGATCGCTGGCAATCATGCTTGTATCTGGCGCATGTGATGATGCTGTCAGCCGTATGGAAATCCCGTTTTTTTCGTCCACGTTTTCTACCGTACCGGCTAACTGGTCGTGCTTGAGAAGTTCGCCTTGAGCGTCGAAATATTGCAGGCCGATCAAACAGGTTTTTTGTAAAAGTGCTTCAAGTTTCATAAGAATGAGTTTATGGCATTTGCGAAAGACAGTTTATGACTTGTTTAGATTGTTCAGTTAATGTGACAATCGTACCAAATCTGACGCAGTTCCCAAAGCAAGCGATGCTCGTCATGTCACCCATACGATAAACAAAAGAAACCGTTATGAAAAATTTGGATGCCCGATATACGCGCAAAGATGTTGAAATTCAGCAGGAAGAGGTTGCTTACAATGGCTTCTTTTCGATGTTCAAGTTGCGCCTGAAACATCGTTTATTTAACGGTGGCTGGAGTGCGGAAATGACTCGTGAGCTGTTTCATCGCGGTGAAGCCGCTGCGGCTGTTCTCTATGATCCAAAGCACGATCTTATCGGTTTGGTAGAACAATTTCGTATTGGTGCTATCGAATCAGAGTTTGGCCCCTGGTGCCTGGAAGTTGTCGCGGGCATGCGAGATAAGGACGAATCGCCCGAAGCACTAATCCTGCGGGAAATCAAAGAAGAAGCAGGAATAAATGACGCGGAACTTATACATATAAGTAGTTACTATTCAACGCCGGGTGGCTGCAGTGAAAAGATATATTTATATTGTGCGCTTTGCGACTTGAGTCAGGCCGGGGGTGTGCACGGCCTGGATGACGAAAATGAAGATATTTTGTTGCATACTTTTGCTGCAGATGAGGTTTTTCCTGTTATGCTAAATAGTAGGGCGAATAATGCGGCGACACTTATCGGGCTGCAATGGTTGCAGATTAACCGAGAGCGATTACGAAAAGAATAAGTTGGATTTTAGTAAGCGAACAACTTATTGAATTGTGAATCTATGGTAAAAATGCACAATCGCACACCACATCGCTGCGATCGATATTTAATTTTGAGGGAACTATTGTGGTGGAATATCCACAATTGATTTGCCTTAACTGTAACAGCTTGGTGTTGTGAAGAAAATCAAGCAGCACGCGCGAGGCCAAACTCGCGAAGTAGTAAATAGAGGGTTTGAACATGAGACAAAGATTATGGCCAGAAACGCTGATTTAAAGCGCAAGCGAGCTGTGGATCTTAGTGGTCATCATGCCCTGTGTGAAATGAATTTTCATATGCTTATTCGCCTGCTTCCCGGCATAAAGCAAGGCGTAGATAATTGGTCGTTTAATGCTGGGAGAGGACGCCATCTATTAAAAGTTGATGTCAGCGTTCTCGAAGCTTGTCCATACACAACAACAATAGATGTGAGACAAGATCACGCGAGTATGGAAACCCCTCGCATTGTCGTGCGGCTGTATCACGATGTGAACATGGCAGAAATTATTGCCTGGGATCATCATCGTCATTGGGCAGCGCAGTACGAGTACCCCAACAAGAAAATGTATCACCCGGACGAAAAGCTGGCGCTGAATCAGTTTCTCAGTGATTGGTTACAGCACTGTAAAAACGAAGGATTTGGTGTGGAAAAAACCGTGATTCAGTTCTCGTAAGTAACAAAGATTTGGATCTTTTGTTAAAAAGCGGGGCCAAAATATAGTTATTACGGGATTAAAGAAACTATGCTGTAAATATGTACTTTACGGCATAACATGGCGATATATACAAATGTCTACAAATTGGTATATAAAGTGGTGCAAAAAAGTATATAGCCGACTGCGCAAAAAGTGACACTGCCCGTGTGAACTTTAAGTTACTAAGGATACAATTCGCGCCAATTCACTTAGTGGTATGGCACGATGCTGAAGGTCAGCCATTGCTGTTCCAATGAGTTTTGTTGAAACTTTGAGGTTTCAAGCTCCAAGATCATATGGGTGACGGTTTCTAGTTGGTGTTGATACGTTTACTGTTCAGTTGGTGTCGTCAGGTTGGGTTTATTTTGAGGATTGATTTTTCGTTAACATGTTTTATGTCAATCGAGCTAAACAAGTAGGGAAGCATGCGCCCTTTTCATTTGCTACAAATCACCGATTGTCATCTCGGTAGTAAGCCCGGTGACACTCTACTCGGAATGAATACAGACGAAAGTCTGTGTGATGTTCTGCAGTGCATGCAAGAGCAAGAGCATCCAGATATGATTCTGGTAACCGGCGACATTTCTAACGATGGCGGCGTTCGCAGCTATGAACGCTTTATTGAATACATCGATGAGTATTTCCCCAATATTCCTTTAGCCTGGCTCCCTGGCAATCATGATGACCCGGACAATATGGATCAGGTCGAAAATCTTCCCATAGAAGCGCACCATCTCGTAGCGGGCTGGAATATGATTTTCCTCGACTCCAAAATTCCGATGGAAGAAGGTGGCGATTTGCAGCCGAGCGAACTCAAGCGCCTGGAATCTGAGCTGCAAAAATATTTTGATATGCCGACCCTTGTTTTTCTTCATCATCAGGTGGTTCCTGTTGGCAGTGCCTGGGTGGACCAGTACATTGTAAAAAGCCATAAAGCTTTTTTTGATGTGATTGACCGATACAATAATGTGAAAGTCGTATCCTGGGGGCATGTTCATCAGGAGTTTCGTAAAAAACATAGAGATGTGGCGTTAATTGCGACTCCATCAACCTGCGTTCAATTCTCGCCCGGTATCGATAGGTTTCAAGTCGACAAGTTGATGCCTGGCTATCGCAGCTATAAATTGTACCCCGATGGCCGCTATACAACACAGGTGCATCGCGTCCCCCCAAAGGACTATAAAATAGATTTCGACTCAGACGGTTATTAGGCCATAACTGTTTTTATTTTTATCTTGTATCTCATCTAAAATTTCCAATTTTTTAACGCTTACTCGTCAGCTATTTTTTACGCCAGTTATTTATAGAGTCGGTTGTTTATTGATTTAGTTATTTATTGAGTTAGTTGTTTATTAAGTTAGTTGTTTATTAATAGATGCGATGTAACAGAAATAGGTATCTCTATGGCAAAAACATTAGTGTATTTACATGGTTTTTTAAGTTCGCCTAAATCTGCCAAGGCGGTTGAGAGTAAAGCATGGTTTGCTGAACATTTTCCTTCAGTGAACTTTGTCTGTCCTGCGTTATCTTCCTATCCTCGAATTGCGAAACAGCAGCTCCATGAAATTGTGGCACAACATAAATCAGATGAGCTGTTTGTGATTGGCAGTTCTCTAGGTGGATTTTGGGCAACCTATTTAATAGAAAATACTTGGGCGGAAAAAGCCGTTTTAGTGAATCCTGCCGTCAACCCGCAAAGTCGATTTCATGAGCATGTGGGCAAGGAATTAAATTATTTTTATTCCGAAGAAATTCTGCGTTTAACTGATGAAGATCTGGTTGAGTTGACTTCAGCTGATCATCCACACATTACTTTCCCTGAAAAATATTGGTTGATGGTACAAACGGAAGATGAGACGCTCGACTATCGAATGGCCGTTGAAAAATATCACGCTTCTGAAAAACTGATTGAGGAAGGCGGCAACCATTCCTTTGAGGGGTATGAGCGTTGGCTGCCTAAAATTGCAGAATTTTTTGAGCTGATTGATTGACGTGATTTTTTAGCCGGCTTTTTAGCTGACTTTTTTAGCTGATTTTTTTCCTGACTTGTTGAGAAAATCCTGTCGAGGTAATAAGTCTCTCCCAAGGGAGGAGAGAGCGGCAGTAATTTGTTTTGACATTGGACAATGTTATTTCTACTCACGAGAACTAATTAAAAACAGCTGCAAAATGGCTGAGTGGAATGTGATTTGTCCGATGTGTTTTTTCGCTTGGCTGTAGCGTCAATACCTAAGCTTCCTTGTTTTACCTGCGTGACGCTTAAGAGTTGCGAATTTTTCTGAAGCCTCACTTTCTGGGTTTGTTCTGTTTATATTCTTTCTGGCGGTAATCTTTTTTCTCTAGAATTCAGCCTTTTCTCCATTCCGATATTCATGTTTCATTGAATCGTTTACGCAGTTGCCACTGCTGCATTGAAGCAAGCACTGTAATAAGTTTGCCAATACCGCACTTTATAAAAAATTATTTCCGGTGGGTGTTTTTATTTTGTCATGTTATAAAACTGTGCTGAGAATGTTGTCTGCTTTGGTGCGTTTTGCTTGAGCGTGCACAATTGATAGGCGCGTTTTGGTGAGCTTATTTTATCGTGCACCGAATAGAGTGGGGTGAAAGGTAACACTAGAATTGTTATTGCATGTGCTCGGTAACATTTTTATTTTTTGTTTTGATTTACTCGTGTCAGGCAATAAATGGCTTTGCTGCTGTGTGACGTGACAACGACTGACAATTCGAAAAAAGCGATATATAAAAAATAATTTTTAATTATTTTTCACGGTAAAAACCAGTTCCTTTTGCCTTAAGCCGTATTCGTGCAAAATAAAAAATATTAGTCAGAATTGTTTTTATGTCACGAGAACTTACTTCGCAATATCATCACTTAAAGCGACTTTTCGTTTGAATAATGTGCAGAAAACTTGTGAACGACAGCAAAGTTTTTTGAATTCAAATAAATTAATAAGTTTTTGATTTTTCTGAAGAAACTTCTCAATTTGAAACGGCGGTGTGGAATTTGTTAACGAATGTCGATTTTATGGTGTTGACAACGTTGTCCCAACAGGAGTAAAACTAAACTCGCCGTTTCAGATTATTTATGCAGTTTTGAATAATAAAAAACGCATTTGCCCTGCGACACTATTGCGAAACAAAAAAAATAAGGCGTAGTGGAGTGAGGGACGAAGTCACCGAGAGTAAAAAAAGTAGTTCACCCCCGTAAATAGGCATTGAGGGGCTCGGTATCTAGCACCGGAAACCAGGTATCTGGTTTTGTAAAAGTGGCCAAGCCAGCAGAAAGACGACCCGTTTTTCGTGTCTGGGCTTGCAAAACCACAACTGCTCGCAAAGTGGGAAAGTGGGGCGCTAGATGAAGGGTTTGTCTAAGTTAGTGCGCAAGCAAGGGTGAAATTGGGGTTCAAAAAAAGTGCATTCGTCACTTTGGGAAACACCAACTGCTAAAAACTCACAATGGAACAGGATGATCTCCTGAAGGTGGCGGGTCGAATCTGCTTACTCGGATTCAGGTACTGATAGCTTGGGCGGGACGCTTGAGTGCACTACCGAGAGAAAGAATACAACAAACGGGCATTGAGTTATTCGCTCCTTGCAGTAAGAAGAAATCGCTCACAGCGGCGCTCTCACAGTGGCACGGTGAGTAGAAAAAACTTAAAGGTGGATAGTATGTTAAAGAAAGCAGTGGCAGTCGCTTGTCTTGGTATGATGGCGAGCAGTGCTTATTCAGCGGTTAGCTGTAGTGGTTTGCCTACCTGGAACGCCTCTACGGCGTACACTGGTGGCAAGCAAGTTCAGCACGGTGGTAAAAAATATGAAGCGGCTTGGTGGACCCAAGGCGCAAACCCTGATTCCCACTCAGGGCAATGGCAGGAATGGAAGTATATCGACGTATGTTCCGGTTCTGGATCATCTTCCAGCTCTTCCTCCAGCTCAAGCAGTTCTTCGAGCTCCAGCAGCTCCAGTTCTTCCTCTAGCTCAAGCAGTTCTTCAAGCTCTAGCAGCTCCAGTTCTTCTTCCAGCTCTTCTAGTGGTGGTAACTGTTCATCCTCACAATTCCAGTCTGGCTTTAACTATGCCGCTGGCGATCTGGTACAAAACGCAGGTTCTGAATACCGTTGTGAAATCGCAGGTTGGTGTAAGTCCACTGCAGACTGGGCGTACGCACCAGGCACTGGCACCTACTGGGATGATGCTTGGGATCTTGTGAAGTCTTGTGGCGGTAGCTCATCTTCAAGCTCCAGCAGTTCAAGCAGCTCTTCTTCCAGCTCCAGTTCTTCTACAAGTAGTTCTGGTGCCGGCGGCGGTAAAGTGCCACGTCACTCACTGGTTGGCTACTGGCATAACTTTGTAAACGGTGCTGGCTGTCCTATGCGTTTGATCGATATGTCAGACAAGTGGGATGTGATTGATATCGCTTTCGCAGATAACGATCGCAACAGTACAGGTACTGTTCACTTTAATCTGTTTAACGGTGTTGGTACGAACTGTCCGGGTATGGACCCAGCGCAATTCAAGTCTGATATGCGTACTCTGCAGGCGCGTGGAAAAGTATTCGTACTTTCTCTGGGCGGTGCTGAAGGGACAATTACCTTGAATACAGCGTCTGACCAAACTAACTTCGTATCCAGTCTGACTGACATTATCAACGAGTGGGGCTTTGACGGTCTTGATGTTGACCTGGAAAGTGGATCTATGTTGATGCACGGTACGCAAATCCAGCAGCGTCTTCCTGTTGCGCTTCGTCAAATTAACGATAACGTTGGCGGCATGGTGTTAACAATGGCTCCTGAGCATCCGTATGTACAAGGCGGTTTAATTGCCGGTACAGGAATCTGGGGTGCTTACCTTCCAATCATTGATCAGACTCGTGACATGTTGGATCTGTTACACGTACAGCTGTATAACAACGGCGGCGTACAATACACAGACGGCAAAATCTATGCAGCGGGTACGCGTGACATGATGGTAGCGTCTGCCTTGATGACGATCGAAGGTTTTAACACTGCTAACGGTTTCTTCCAAGGTTTGCCTGCAAGTAAGATCGCTATTGGTCTGCCATCTGGCCCAAGCTCTGCAGGTTCTGGTTTGGCCGCAAACGCTGAAATTACCGCAGCATTGGATTGTTTAACGCGCTTACAAAACTGTGGCTCTGTTAAACCAAGCCAGGCTTACCCAGACTTCAATGGTGTAATGACTTGGTCTATTAACTGGGATGAGCACGATGGTTTCATCTTCTCAAACCCAATTGGCGACAAGGTTCACAGTCTGCCATAAGTTATTAAAAATGTGAGACCCCACTCAAAGTGAAGAGGCCTTCGGGCCTCTTTTTTTATGCGTGAGATTTATATCGGGATGCAGTAGAAAAGGCCAAATCCTAAATCCCAAAACCTAATGCCAAAAAATACAGCGCTTAGCCGGATAGCTGCATGTTAAAACAATATTGCTGCCTTTTCTGGTTGCGATAAGTGTTGGGTGTTGTTCCCGAGAGGAATGTTAACAACAAAAAAACGGCGAGAACCTGTGTTGAGTTCTCGCCGTTTTTATATGCGTAGACGTGGAATGTTATTTTTCAGGCATCATGCGGTATGCATTGTTAACCATTTTAATCCCGACATTTTTCTTAAAGCTCATAATGGATTCCGGATGGAATTGCACGGCTGCGATTGGCAGTTCCCGGTGACGAATTGCCATCACCACACCGTCATCGGTTTCGGCTGTGATGACCAGTTCCTCTGGAAAGGTCGCCTTGTCGGCATAGAGGGAATGGTAGCGTCCAATTTCAATCACATCGTTGTCAATGCCTTCAAAGATTCCCTGGTTGGGTTCCAGTACGGTAATGTCGGAAGGTCGACCATGGTGAGGTGTTGCCAGCTGGCCAAGCGTGCCACCAAAATGTTCGACTATTCCCTGCAGACCCAGGCAGACACCGAAAATAGGAAGGTTGTGTTTGATAGCCATGGCAATGGTATTGCTCAAGCCAAAGTCTTGAGGCTGACCGGGGCCAGGGGACAACACCACCAGATCCGGGTTAACCGCTAGTAAATCAGCTTCCTCGAAACCGCTGCGCAAGGTAACAACGTTAGCGCCGGTTTGACGGAAATAGTCAGCCAGAGTGTGAACAAAACTGTCTTGGTGATCGACAAGCAGTACCTGCTTGCCTGCGCCTAAAAATTTGGGCAGTGCATTTGCTTTGGTTTTGTCGGCGGACTCGCCTTTGAGTGCTCGAATCAGCGCTGAAGCTTTTACGCGGGTTTCTTCGTCCTCGGCCTCTGGAATAGAGTCAAACAGCAGCGTCGCGCCAGCGCGCACTTCAGCTACACCATTGGAAATTCGTACGGTACGTAGTGTCAATCCAGTGTTCACATCCCCGTTAAAGCCGAGCTTTCCGATTGCGCCACCGTACCAGCGACGTGCAGATTTTTCATGCTGCTCAAGGAACTTCATTGCGCCGAGCTTGGGAGCACCGGTGACCGTGACCGCCCAGGTGTGGCTGAGAAACGCATCCAGTCCATCAAAACCTTCTTTTAAATGGCCTTTGACATGGTCTACGGTATGAATAAGTCGGGAATAGAGTTCAATCTGTCGACGCCCAATGACTTCAACACTGCCAGGAATACAGATACGCGATTTATCATTTCTATCCACATCGGTACACATGGTCAGTTCGTAATGATCTTTATCGGAATTCAGTAGGGTTTTAATCTGGTCTGCATCGGAGATCGCATCTTCACCGCGAGCAATGGTGCCGGATATCGGGCAGGTTTCTACCAGGTCGCCAGTGACCCGAACGAACATTTCGGGTGATGCTCCCACCAGGTATTCCTGCTGCCCCAGATTCATAATAAATCCGTACGGTGAAGGGTTGGACTTTTGCAAACGCAAAAACACGTCGGAGGGCTTGTCTTTACAGGGAACAAAAAACATCTGCCCGGGGACGGCTTCAAATAAATCGCCCCGTGCAAACCACTGCTGCGCCACTTTTACCAGCGCTGCATATTCACCCTGCTTGTGATCACAATCTTTTTCTACGGTAACCGCTGGGATGTAGTCAATATCGGTACCGGAGCGAGGCAAGCCATGAGTGCTTTTACCTCCAATGGAGAATTCGTATTCGTACAGGTGGCATTCTTTGCGCTCGTGATCACGCACCAGAATGGCATCGGGAATAAATAACACCATGTCCCGTTGGTCTTCTTCACGTGGCAGATGGAAATCAATCTGCTCAAATTGGAAGGTCAAGTCATAGCCAAAAGCACCATAGAGACCGAGGTGTCCGTCATCTTCGCTGGCAAACAGGTTTTTAAGAACACGCAGGGCGCTGAAAACCGAAGGTTGATGGCTGCGTTCTTCTTCGGCAAATCGCTTGGTGGTGCGAATGATGGAAAAACTTACCGTGTCTTCGCTTGCACTCAATTCACGAATGTAGTCGATACCATCGAAAGCATCGTGGATAAGTGGCAGTAGGATCTTGCCACGATCGTTTAGTGAGCAGATTTTAACGTCCATATCGCGGGTGGTGATGGCGATCATGGGGTCGACAAAGCCCATATCCCAACGCTTGTATCGATTTGGAAATTCATAGCTGGAAGACAGTAAACACCCGATATGGGAGTCAAGTTTTTGCGCTAAATCGCTGACGGCGTTGTGGTAGCTTTTAGGTACGGCCTGACGTTGAACCTCGATACCAGAAGCGGTTGTATAGGAAGAATTCATGAGCTCACACTGCTTACTTATTAGAAATCGGAGGCTAATATACTGGACTCCCCCAGTCTATTCAACGAACTCCCGAGCAGTATGCTGGACAGCCTGAAATAATTCCCTTTTCAATCCGGCGCTCGCTTGCGCTGATATTTTGTACAGGTCTGCTGGGTAGGACTCAGGTGAGCTTTGGTCTGGACGCTTTGCGGTTTTTGCCGGGCGCAAAGCGTCTATTTGAAAGGGCGCCAGGGCAGTGTTCGCACCAGCGCCAAAAGTGGCTCGGCTTATTGCAGGATGGTTTTTTCGCGCTTCAAAAAGGAGATACCCATCAGACCGAATATTACTGCCGCCAGGATGGCGCTCAGCCCGGCAAGCAGGACAAACAGCAGCGATGGTGTTTCCCCGCTAAGAAGATCATTGAGTAAAGCGCTAGTGCCTAAAATAGGAACGAGCATTTGCCAGAACTCGGAAGCACCGGAGTTAAACATGAGAAACATGCCGGGCACCATGGGGATCATCACCACTAGAACATTGTAGGCTTGAGCATCTTTAAACGAGCGTGCGATAAACGAAACAAACAACTGTACCGCTGTGGCCAGCACTAACGAAGGTAACACCAGAAGTATCACCAGGATAAAAGTGCCGAACCCCATGGAGAGTCGTATACCAAGTTCAGCCAGCGGGGCTTGGTTTACCGCAATTAACTGCAAACCAATGCCGATAGTGCTGATAACAAAGGCAACAGCAAAGGTGGCCAGCGCTTTACCTATAAAGGCGGTAGTAGGGGTGATGGGATTAATTAATAGCGATTCCAGCGAGCGACGTTCTCTCTCCCCCGCGGCCAGATCGGAAGCCATACCTATTCCTACACTGAATACCGTCAACATAATGACCAGTGGCAAACCCCCAATAATTTTCAGGGCCACACGTTGATCACTGGTAACGTTAATGTTTTGCACTTGCACCACGCGGAAAATAGTGGGGTCGACATTGCGATTAATTAAACGCAAGGCTCCTATTTCGGCCGACCACTGTTCAATCACAGCGCGGATCTTCATGATCTTGCTCATCGCTGCAGTGCGTGAATGATCCGAGAGCAATTCAATTTGGGCGGGCTTTTGTTGACGAAATTCATCGGCAAAATCCTCTGGGATAATCACCACCGCATCCCATTGCTGATCGATAATGGCTTGTTCCGGGTTCTCTGGCGCTGGCACCACTTCAATGCCGGCTTCAGCAAAGCGTTCAATCAGCGGTTGGGCGTTTTTACTGCCGGCGATGGGAAGTTTTATGCTGTCGCTCGGAGTTTGCAGAGACACGGCAAGGTTAATCGAACCAAACAAGGCGATAGCCGTCACCATTGGCATAAGAAGGGCGCTTGCCAGTGACTTGCTGTCTCGCAGCGCGTCGATAATTTCTTTTTTGGCTATTACATTTAGCAGTTTAAGCATGGTATCAATTCCCTTTTCTAAGCTTCATGCTGCTCTGGTCGAGCGTAAGCATAGTGGACGAAGGCATCTTCGAAATTCTCGGTATTTGCACTTTGCATGACCTCGTTGAGTTTGCCTTGAATGCTGACTTCGCCGTGGGCAACAATGGCCACCCGGTCACAGAGGTTCGCCACTTCATGCATTAAATGGCTGGAAAAAATTACACACTTACCTTCGGCTTTTAAATTTGCCAGCAAATCGCGCACCGCACGTGTAGTGAGTACATCCAAACCGTTGGTGGGTTCGTCCAGCAATACGTAATCCGGGTTGTGGACCAGTGCGCGGGCGAGTTTAACTTTCATCCGTTCACCTTGAGAGAAGCCCGCGGTGCGCCGATCAATGATGGATTCCATGTCGAGAATGGTGGAGAGCTTATCGATACTGCTGCGCATTGCGGCGCGACTCATGCCTTGCATTTCTCCAAAGTAACGAATGTTTTCTCTGGCAGTTAAACGCGTATATAAACTGCCACCGTCTGGTAATACGCCCATGCGTTTTTGCACTTGCTGCGTGTTGTTTGCCACATTGAGATCGTCGACCAGTAGCTCGCCCTGGGTGGGTTTACACAAACCATAAATCATGCGCAAGGTTGTGGTTTTTCCTGCACCGTTGGGGCCGAGCAAGCCAAATATTTCACCGCGCGCTGCACTAAAGCTTACATTCTTTACGGCGACGACCTTATTAAAAACTTTGTTGACCTGTTTAACTTCAATCACGATGATCAATCTCCTTTTCCTTCACCTGTTGTGCGCTTTCCTGTGGTTTGCTCTGCGATAGTTCAGGCTCTTGCTGTGTTGTGAGCGGATCTGTCTGAATGTTAAGTGCGGGTCCGGCACTGTCGATAAAAAAGGGTTTTGCTTTAATGTCCTGCACGCATTGTGCATCCAGCGGCAGGCTTTTATCTTCAAAAAATTGTTGGATCAAATCGGGAATACAGCCAAGCGGTGTCACAATATGGTGGCCACCGGGAGCGACAATGTGCTGGCTGTTTTTTATTTGTGCCGCCGTGCGTTCGCCCCACAGTGGTGGTGTTACTGGATCAAATTCACCAGAGAGTAATAAGCTCGGAACCTCGCTGTTCAATGGTGTGAAATAATCAGGGGGCATGGCAAATGTGGGGAAAATGGAGCACAGCTCAAAAAACTCATCACTGTCTACGCCGGTAATTAAAGGGGCCGCATGGCTGGGTTTCAAGGGGGTGGCATGCTGCGCGTAGATGCGATCTTCATTACATAGCACGGCCATATGTAAAACTTCGCTGACCGAGTCGACCATGCTGTCGTAACCGATGAACACGAAACTGCTGATTACCGAAAAATCCCCTTTTAATGCCTTGTCGATAGCGAGCGGTAATAGTGTAGAGGCTTCGCGATTGTATAGGCTTAAACGCACCTGGGCCGTCAAGGTTTTATCACTTAAAAATACATCCACTTTTTCCAGTGTGCGAGGATGTTGCAAGGCTACGGTTACAGGCTTTTCACGCAATTGCGCCAACAGGGTAAGCCAGCGCGACGTCAAATCGCCGAAGGCGTGGTGACAGGCTGGATCTTTTGCACAGGCCTCAAAAACCTTTTCCAGTGCGCGGCTGGCATCGGCATTAGCGTGCCGGGGCAGCTCTATGCTGATTGGCGCAACGCCATCCAATACTGCATGGGCAATCATCTCCGGGTAACTGCGTTGGTATTCCAATACCACTCGTGTGCCGTAAGAGCCTCCCCATATATTAATGTTGTTGTAACCCAAGGCCTGACGAACAGCTTCCAGATCTTTCACTGCATAAGGCGTGGTGTAAAACTGAAAATCTGCGTCGAGCTGATTCACACAGTTTTGCAGCTGGCTTTTATGTTGCGCTTGAAATTCTGAAGGGTCGATATTGAAAAACCCTTTATCATCAATATCACAATTCAATGGGTGAGATTTCCCTGTGCCGCGCTGATCGACAAAGACAAAATCATGTTCAGTTAACAAACTGGATAAATTTGTACGCATCATTGGCGCCAGGTCTGTAGAAGCCTGACCGGGGCCGCCTGCAATGAAAAAGATCGGGGCTTTTTCGCTTTTGCGAATGGAGGGAATTCGCAGTACATTAATATCAATCATGCGTCCATTTGGGTTCGCCGGATCTTCAGCAATGCTGATCTGGCCGCACTGTGAACCAAACGTGAATGCTTTCCCTTTTTCTCGCTCACACTTTTTAAGCGTGAGTGTCTGCTGAGATTCTGCTGCAGATGCAGTGGCAAAAGTAGTCAGGGATGTTGCAGCCAACCCCGCCAAAAATGTCAGTGAACGAAATATATACGCGCGTGAATTTTTACTCATCATGGTGTGGACGTCCTATGCCTGCCTTTCCTCAAATTCAGCCAAAAGTTAATGTTGAAAACTCCGAGAGGATAGCTTACCTCGAAATTCTTTACCATTGGTGCCAATCTACAGAGGATACGTAAAAACTTAATTCATGCGACAGTTTGCGAAAAACACGCGCGCTGAGGCTGGTGAGAGTTCAAGGGGCAAAGTAGGGGCAGGTTGAGCGGATGGCTAGCACAATTAAATTCCTGCAAGGGATACCGGCAAAACATCGCAGACTTTGACTAAAATAAATCCATGACGCAAGATGCACTCGCGAATTATACGGTAGCTGTGTATAGTTCAGCGCCATGAATATGGATCAGCCCACTGCTGGGGCCGGGGGGACAGTAAGTGAATAAATACTTCGATGGTTTCATCCCCAAACAGCACGAGACAAGCCCGATATTGAACGTACAAAAGCAACATGAGGCACCGCGAGCAAACCCATGAGCAAGACCGTGAATAAGTACAGCGCTGAAGATATTGAAGTCCTAACCGGTCTCGATCCGGTTAAAAAACGTCCAGGCATGTATACTGAGACTACGCGTCCCAACCATTTGGCACAGGAAGTCATCGACAACAGTGTGGATGAGGCCCTGGCCGGACATGCGAAAAAGATCGAAGTGATCTTGCATAAAGATCATTCTGTCACTGTGACGGATGATGGTCGTGGTATGCCTGTGGATATTCACCCAGAGCAGGGCAAGCCTGGCGTTGAAGTAATCCTTTCAACTCTGCATGCCGGTGGAAAATTCTCCGGTAAAAACTATCAATTCTCCGGTGGTCTGCATGGCGTCGGCGTGTCGGTGGTTAACGCGCTCTCTAAAGTTCTGGAAGTGACGATTAAGCGCGACGGGCAAGTCTATCGCATTGGGTTTCAGGATGGCGATAAAGTCAGCGATCTCACGGTCATTGATACCTGTGGTAAACGCGCGACTGGCACCGCGGTCAGATTCTTACCCAATCCAAAGTATTTCGATTCGAATAAATTTTCCGTGACGCGTTTGCGCCACGTACTGCGTGCAAAAGCCGTATTGTGTCCCGGTCTGGAAGTGATCTTCACCGATGAGCAAAGTGGAGAAACTGACACCTGGTATTTCGAAGACGGCTTAAAAGACTATCTAATTGCGTCAACCCAGGGCTGGGATACGCTGCCTGCAGAGCCTTTTGTAGGAGTGTTCAGTGGCGAAACTGAAGCGGCCGACTGGGCGGTTCAATGGCTACCCGAAGGTGGCGAAGCCATTCAGGAAAGTTATGTTAATTTGATTCCCACGGCGCAGGGCGGTACACATGTTAATGGTTTGCGGACCGGCTTGATGGAAGCTATGCGTGAATACTGCGAAATTCGAAATCTTGTCCCACGTGGGGTGAAATTAGCGCCAGAGGACATTTGGGCGAACTGCTGTTACGTGTTGTCTTCCAAACTGCGCGATCCCCAGTTTTCCGGTCAAACCAAAGAGCGTTTATCCTCACGTGAAGCGGCCGCCTTCGTCTCGGGCGTGGCCAAAGATGCCTTCAGCTTATGGCTGAATCAACACACCAGCGAAGGTGACAAGCTGGCCGATTACTGTATCAGCAATGCACAAAAGCGTGTTCGCTCCAGTAAAAAAATTGCCCGTAAAAAAGTAACGCAAGGCCCGGCTCTACCCGGCAAGTTGGCTGACTGTAGTTCCGGTGATCCATCCATGAGTGAGCTGTTTTTGGTGGAAGGTGACTCAGCGGGTGGTTCTGCCAAACAAGCACGGGATCGAGAGTATCAAGCCATCATGCCGCTGCGCGGAAAAATTCTAAATACCTGGGAAGTCGATAGCGCAGAAGTGCTCGGGTCACAGGAAGTACATGACATATCCGTAGCGCTAGGGATAGACCCGGGCGCTGAAAACCTGGAAAGTTTGCGTTACCACAAAGTCTGTATTCTTGCGGATGCAGACTCCGATGGTTTACATATTGCCACCTTATTGTGCGCCTTGTTTGTTCGTCATTTCCCAAGCCTGGTAAAAGCCGGACACGTGTATGTTGCCATGCCGCCACTGTATCGTATTGATGTTGGGCAAGACGTCTACTACGCCCTGGATGATTCGGAAAAACAAGGCGTACTCGATCGTATTCAAGCGGAAAAGAAAAAAGGCAAAGTTAACGTACAGCGTTTTAAAGGTCTGGGTGAAATGAACCCCCTGCAATTGCGCGAAACCACCATGGCAAAAGACACCCGCCGCCTAGTGCAACTCACCATCGACTCCGGCGATGATACATTCCAGATTATGGATATGCTGCTAGCGAAAAAACGTTCTTCAGACCGTAAAGCCTGGTTGGAAGAAAAAGGTGATTTGGCGGAAGTGATGGAGTAGTGTAATTTTCAGCATAAACTTATAAATTCAGCTTGAGGGTCATGGAGTGGTTGTTGGCTCTCAAGTTTCAGCATCATACGCCTCAATTACAATCGTTTGCTTCCTTCCTCGTATTTATCCGTATTATGCATTTCGTCCTATTGCACAATTCTGCCTGAATAATATCATTCCTACCGACAAATCTAATTCTCCATATTTTACTTTGCTAACGTATATTTAGCGTCTGGCATTTAGCATATATTTTTTACGCTTTTTCTTAACGCAAAAAACGATAACAAGAGAGAATATTGTGCCCACCAAACCAATACCCATGACCTTAGCGTTGCCTGAGGAAATACATGGCGTAGGGATAAGCAATTTTTCGTCAATGTATAGCGCTCAGGCTTTGTGGGAAAAATCTAAAACAAGATACATATTCGTCAAACACCCCATACTATGCCCATATTGTATCGAGGAGGACGGTTATTGTAAGTATTCTTGGAGTTTTCTTCCTGTTATCGCGTGCACCAAGCACAGCATATTGCTGATCGACACCAGCGCGAATCATGATGCTCGTATAAGCTGGTATCGGGGATCAATACTCTCAATTGATGAAGAGAGGGTAGTCACAAAAGGCGATGCCAGAAGGGCGCAAAAGAAGGTGCTAGAAATATCGAGGCATTTTGAAGCCTTAATAAAATCTCAGTCTTCTGTTAATTCAGTGAATTCAGTATTAAACGGGTTGAATTTGAAAGTAGCATGGTCGTTGGTGTATTTCATCGCTCACTATCATTTGCGATTGGAAGGCCAACGATTTCAGCCATTGCAATATACCAACTTGGAACTGGCAGTGGTTCTGTTCGATGTGTGGTCGTTACTCAAAAATTGGCCCGACAGTTTCTATCAAATGTTAAGTCAGTATATTGATACGCCAATGAGCAAACGCGGACCGGCAGGAATAAACAAGCATTTTAGAGATATAACCGAGCAGCTGCATAGAGATGGCAATAACAAAGGCATCCAGCGAATAAAAACAGAGTTTCATTGATACGTCGAAGTTTATTGGACTGGTGCGTTGAACGCGCAGATCTACTCGCGTATTGATGTATCTTTAGAACGCAGATCTAATATTGCCAAAAAAGAAGCGGCAAAAATCCTCTCTTGTCGCCAGGAAAGAATTGGCAAGCTAGTGATATCAAAAAGGCTGGCAGTAGTCCTCTTCAAAGGAAAAGCACACTACCAGAGGGAAGAGGTGGTCTCGTACGCAGACATGGTTTCTAGTAACTGGACAATGGTAGAAGCTTGTAAAGAGCTCCAGTTAACTCGGTTTCACTTAAAGCAGTTGTTAGAAGCAAATATCTTCTATGTCTTGCAAAAACCAGATAGTTTGAATCGTGATTGGGTGATTGACCGGACACAATGTCTGGAATTAGTCCAGATGCTTCGGAAAAAGTCACGTAAATCGAAGACGCTTTCAGCAACCTTATCGATGGCAGGGGTACAGAGGCAAGGTTATTCGATAGTTCAGCTTATATTGTCAATGCTGAGCGGGAAACTTGAGTACGGGGTGAGTGACGATAAGCATCTTGTTGGCCTGAAGCAATTTATTGGCTTTAGAATTAATTAGTTGCGGTAACACTACGTTGGCCATAGGTATCTGTAAGACTGTATTTGAAATTTGCTACTATTTTTGTGGTGTCATTCCCTGAGGTCGGGCTGATAAATTACTCCTTGCAAATCGGGTTTTATTTATATAATTTAGCTAAATTATATAAATAGGCGTGGTGCAGGTCAAAAAATGAGTGAAAATGGGATTTATGAGTGTATCAAGCAAGTTCTGGCAGACGCTCCCCGTAATCAATACACGGCAGAATTACATCTGCAAATGATTAAATATGCGGATGAGCTGAAGGGCATAACTGCAAAAGAGTTCTGCGAGGGAGTTGGGCTAAGAAACAGTTTTGGCACTGAGTTCAGTAAAATGCGGAATCTGACGCCGCGTCTGAAAGCTGCGGGGCTCAATACGGATAAGCTTTAGAGCCGAAATTAATAACGTGACGGTATCAAGAACCGTTACCAAGGAATTACCATGACCACTATAAAAGCCGAGTTTTACTTATGTCTGAGGGTCTATTGTGATGCGCTGTCAGGTTGCAACGTCAGATTTATGCAAGGGAGTGAAATTACATGAGTATTCAAATCGATATTGTTCGCATCTGCGGTTTTCGCGGCTTATCCAATATTGAAGTCTCCCTTCCTAGGGTTGCAGTTTTGCTCGGGCAGAATAACTCGGGTAAAACCTCTGTGATTAAAGCGTTACAGCTGGCGTTGGGTGATTACTCGCGTTACTTATCTGATGAGGATTTTCATATTGGTAGCGATGAAAAGCGTCAAGAAGCCATAATTGTTGATCTCCGATTTGTAGCTGTCGACGGCATTTCCAGAACTGGGGAATTTTCTGAAAATTGGCAGCAGGAATTTGGCGACAAGATTCAAGCCGAAGCTGATGGTAAGCAGTTTGTTGCTATTCGAACAGTTGCCAAGCCGGATAGAGTGAAAGGTGGGTACATTGTAGATCGGTTTCATCTTGATGCTTGGCCAGAAAGAAATGATTGGCAAGAGGCGCGGACTAACAATAAGAATCGTTTGGGCAAACGATTGGAATCTATCCCATTTATCTCCATAGATGCGCAGCGGGATATTCATAACGAGCTGAAAGAAAAGTCTTCTTTTGTTGGTCGTGTTTTGTCGAGCGTAGAGTATGACGATGAGGATGTTGCCGTGCTTGAAGGCATGGTTGCTGAGGTTAATAAAGAAGCCATTGAAAAAAGTGAGCCTCTCAAACAGTTAAAGAATCACTTGGATAATCTCAATCAATCGTTTGAGGGTTCTGGCCAAACGGAGCTTACTCCTTTTCCTAAGAAGATCCGGGATCTTTCCAAACGATTTAGCGTACATTTCGGTGAATCTGACAAGAGCTCCTTTTCTATGGAATACCACGGCATGGGTACTCGTAGTTGGGCTTCTATGTTGACAGTAAAGGCCTTTGTCGAATTGCTGGCAAAAAATCATGAGGAGGAAGTAGAGCCATTTTTCCCCATCCTAGCAGCTGAGGAACCAGAAGCGCACTTGCATCCGAATGCCCAGAGAACATTATTCAAACAGCTTCAAGATAGTCCTGGCCAGGTGATTATTAGTACTCATTCTCCCTATTTGGTTGGGATGTCTGATCTTAAAGATTTAAGAGGCTTGGTGAGAAACTCCGGAGTGATTAAGACAACTAAACTAATTGAAGGGCTCGATCCTGAGGATATCAATATCCTGCAACGTGAAATTATGAGATTTCGAGGCGAGCTGCTTTTCTCTAAAGCGTTGATACTTTTTGAAGGCGTTACCGAAGAGCAGATTATTCCTGCAATGTTTCAAAGCTACGCTGGTAAATCAAGCTTCTCGCTGGGAATTAATTGCATTAGTGTTGCTGGGAAAAATTATCCTCCTTTTATTAAGATGGCAATTAGTTTTGGTGTTCCAGTTTGTATTGTTAGTGATAGTGATGGAAATACCCGAGATGAAATAAACGCTCAGATTAGAAAAATTAGGCAGAATACAGATTTGGAGCTATCAGACAATGAGTTTTACTGCTCTTTTCTATCCGAAGGAAATGATATTGAGGCTGAGTTGATTCATGTTCTTGCGCTCCGAGAAGAAGTGCTTGAAGCGTTAGTCAAAACGGAAACCAGAGGAAGCGATAATCCTAACTACATCCAAGCAAAAACCGAAGAACTCAACGCGTTAAATGACGAGGAGGTTGTGGAGCGGATGCGGTCATCAAAGGCATCGTATGCTGGATTTTTGGCTGATGTTATTGCCAGAAACCCAAACGATAAAACAATCGAATCTCTAATCCCTCAAGCAGCTATTGATGCCTTTAGTAAATTGAAGGAATGGGAGTAGCCATGTTGAGACTATCTCCAAGCCAGGCCAAGGTTGTAAATTCATCTTTTGATCATGCAATTCAAGTACTAGCCTCCGCGGGCTCGGGTAAGACTCGAGTATTGACAGAACGAGTGCGTCATATTCTTGAGAGTACAAAAAAAGATGGTGTTATAGCGCTGACCTTTACCAATAGGGCGGCGGAAGAAATGCGTGTTCGTTTAGCTGATTGTGATCAAGTAGATGATAGAGCTTGGATTTCAACGATTCACTCCGTTGCGCAACGTATTCTGGAAAAATATGGTCATACAGTTGGTCTGCCTACTGAACTGCATATATACGATAGAGATAAGGACCGTATGGAAGTCTTTATGCAGTCTCTACGAGATGACGGCGTTGATATTGACGAATATTTGAATGTCCATGATTCGAAGGAGCTAAAAAATAGAGAGAAAAACCTGCAATCATACATGGATATTTTCTCGAAAATAAAACGGGAGTTATTGACAGAGCTGGAGGTGGCTGAGTTGTTTCCCGATAACAATATTTGGAAAATATATCGGGATTATCAGGGCTCATTGATCAATAGTGGTGGTATTGATTATGACGACATTTTGGTCTACGCACATAGAATATTGCTTACACATGAATGGATTGCAAATATTTACAGATCTCAGTACAAGCACATCTGCGTAGATGAGGCGCAAGATCTGAATAAGGCACAATATGAATTAATGAAAGTACTGTGTGGCGATGCTATTAAAAGTGTTCTGATGGTAGGTGATCCTAACCAGATGATCTATGGGTTCAATGGATCATCGAAGGATTATCTTTGCACAGATTTCGTAGATGATTTTTCCCCCCAGCAGTTTGAACTAAAAGAAAATTATCGTAGTACGAAGGCCGTTATCAGGGCTGCGAACAAGTTAAAGCCTGACTCTCAGACTGAGATAGAGTATGCCCTGGCAGGTGGCGTGAATGTTTCGGAGTTTGACACCGAAGAAGCTGAAGCTGATTCAGTTTCTTCAACTATTAAGTACCTTTTGGATTTAAAAACCCATGACGAGATTGAGGGCGAAATATCACTGGATAAGATGGTGGTGATTGCTCGCAATCGTTTTGTATTTAACAAACTTGAAAATAGCCTTAAAGAGAACGCGATACCGTATTCTTTAAGAAAAGGTGAGCGACAACTTGAGCCTTCAACGAAGTTTGGTAAGGTGCTGGATTATGCAGTGCGTATCAAACTGAATCCTAAAGATTGGGTTGATGGGAAAAAGCTGTGTCAGGTGCTGAGTATCTCTGAACCGGAAAGTTGGACTTCGTCCACTTTGTCGAATTTGGCTACGCAGGTTGCTTCCACTAAGAATGAGAATGCTGAGCTAATAGCTAAGCTTCTTTCTGCGATTGATAGTCTGGATATTGAAAGCCCCAAGATGCCAAAATTTGTCAAAGAGTTTAGTGGCCACCTGACTTCCTTGGTCGAGAATCAAGGTAATGTTCCAGATGACAGGTCTGAAGACGTCAAACTAAGTCTTGAAGAGCTTAATGAATTTAATAGCGCGTGGACTCGGTTTAAGCGTAAGGGTTTAGGTGATTCCTTGGTGGCATTTAGGAATGCATTGGCACTAGGTCAGCTTGCCGAGAATAGTCTCGATGATGGCTTAACGTTAAGTACTGTGCATACGATGAAAGGGCTGGAAAAAGATATCGTATTTCTAATTGGCATGTGTGAGGGAGTTTTTCCTGATTACCGAGCTAAGACTGCCAAGGAACTCAATGAGGAACGCAATAACGCTTTTGTGGCGGTGACACGGGCGAAGCGCTGGCTGTATGTCTCTTATCCGAAGCAAAGGATGATGCCCTGGGGGGATCGGAAGTTTCAGAGAAAGTCTCGTTTTGTCGCCGAAATTGAATAGCGAGTATCGGGATCGGAGCTTGGCTAACTATCGGTAGTAAAATTTAAAAAATTAATTATTGAGATAAAAGAGATGGCAAACGGAAAAATATTACGGCAACTAATAAAAGCAGGGGCCAGTGGTGATTCTGAGGCTTTTCGCCGTGCTTCCGAAGCCGTTATTCAGGATGAGCGTCAAAAACAGCATCACTTGTTGGCTAACGACTTGGAACAGATTCTATATGGTGAGCATTTAAAGCCTACTAAGCAATCAGGGAGGAACGCACTGCCCTCTCCTCCAATAGACAAAGAGAGAGGTTTGCCGCTATTAGACATACGCCAAGCACATCGACCGCTTGAAGAGATGGTGTTGCCTGAATCTGGCCAAGTGGCTATAGAAGAGCTATTGGAAGAGCATCGCCGCGCCGATATATTGCGGAGTTTTGGAATGAAACCTTCGGGAAAAGTCATATTTCACGGCCCGCCCGGGTGTGGGAAGACACTGGCAGCCGAGGTTATCGCGTTCGAGTTGGATTTGCCGTTGGCCATTGTGCGCCTTGACGCTTTAGTGTCATCGTTCTTAGGTGAAACCGCGGCCAATCTGAGGAAGGTTTTTGATTTTATCGCCGATAACCAGATGGTTGCCCTGTTTGATGAGTTTGATGCGATAGGTAAAGAGCGATCAGATTCATCCGAGCATGGTGAGTTGCGTCGTGTTGTGAATGCTGTACTGCAAATGATGGATGCGTACCAAGGCAAAAGCCTTATTTTAGCGGCGACGAATCACGAACGGATTCTGGATGGCGCTATCTGGCGGCGATTTGATGAAACAATCGATTTCCCACTTCCTAGCCCGCAGCAAGTTGAACAGATACTTTCGCTTAAGTTGCGGGGTGTTCGTCGCCAGTTCGAGTTAACTGACAAAAAGTTAACTGATATATTTGCGAATCGAAGCGGCGCGGATATTGAGCGAGTTGTCCGTCGAGCTGTAAAGAGAATGATTCTTCGTAGTCAGGAGTTTTTGACAATTAAAGATTTGAAGCAGGCTGCTGTAAAAGAAAATACAAAATAAAGGGAATTAACTTAGATGGCACAAGAATTTGAGCATCTGCGTATTGAGAAAGAGCCAATTAATAACCCGAGGAGATCTGGTCGTCCTCCTCGCTTCAAAAAGAGAAGTGATTTAGTTGGGCACGGTAAAAAATTATCTGGGGCACTGGCTAGCACGACTCAAGCTGTTAAGCAGCAGTTAACGTCTAGGCCAGGGCATTACATATTCAAGTTGAAGTATGAAGATACGCTTTCATTCAATGAGCTTGTGGCACATGGCGTAGAGTTTGTGAGTCAAGAAGACAATCACATATGTGTGGTTTTTACCACAGAGCAAGGGTTGGCTACTTTTTCAGATCATTTGGCCAGGCTCGGGCTGGATGACAAGGATATTACCCGAAAGCAACTGCTTGAAGCACTTACGAGCATAGAAGCGTGGAATGCGGAGGATAGAAAAAGTTGGGCGCTTAAGCAATATGGGCTTCCTCAAGATGAAATGTTTACGCTGGATGTCGAATTATGGCCCTCTGATTTAAGCGCGAGCCCACAACGAAAAGAACTAGTTGATGCTTTTGAGCAATGGTTGATAAGCAACAATATTGAGAAAAAGGATAAAGTTAATCTTGATAGTCTGCTTTTGTACAGGCTGTTGGTTGATAGGGATGCCGCCGAAAAATTACTAAACCATTCTGATGTGAGATTTATCGACTTGCCTCCGCGAAGTGGTATCGATTATCAAACTATTAATCGGGATATTAATTCTCTGCCGACAGAAATACAGCCACCACGTAAAGATGCCCCCCGAATCTGCATTTTAGATAGTGGTATCAATACAAATCACCCTCTTCTAAAGAACGCAGTCGCAGAAAGCGCCAGTTTTGTGGAGGGTGAAGATGAGTTCGATGCTGCTGGTCACGGAACTCAAGTAGCTGGGATCGCATTGTACGGAAATCTGGAAGAATGTAACCGCTCTAATTTCTGGGTGCCTGAAGCTTGGCTTTTTAATGGGAAAATATTAAACAAGCACTGTGAGTTTAATTCTGAGGCTATCGAGTCAACTTTAGTTAAATCTGTAGAGTATTTTGTTGATTTGGGTTGTCGGATTTTCAATCTGTCAATCGGAAACGAAAACTCTCCTTATGATGGTAAGCATATCCGAGGTATTGCTTATATTCTCGATTTGCTTGCAAGAAAGCACGATATTCTCTTTGTGGTTTCTGTAGGTAATTTTAGGGGATGCGATGAACCACCCGTCCCTGCAGAAAGTTGGAGAGAAGAATATCCGGAGTATTTGCTGGGTGATCACAATCGAATTATTGATCCGGCTCCTGCGCTGAATGTGTTAACAGTCGGCAGTCTAGCCTTGCACGATGCAACTAGAGGTGATTTGCTTCGCCCAGAAGATATTGATCACTTAGCGGCAGCAAAAGCTAATCAGCCATCGCCTTTTACAAGGCATGGTCCAACAGTTAAGGGAGCAATCAAGCCAGAGTTAGTCGCATACGGAGGAAACTTTGCCTCCCCAATGCGTTTCGAGGGCAAACAATGGCAAGTCAAAGAAGGTGAGCCAGGAATTTTAAGCTTAAGCGCAAATTTTGTTGGCAATACACTATTTAGTTTCTGTCATGGAACCAGTTTTTCAGCGCCTTATATTACGCACTTGGCAGGGCGACTTCTGGCTAATTATCCAGATGCGTCTGCAAATTTGTTAAGGGCGATTTTGGTCAATCATGCAGAAATGCCTGAGGATTGTTTATCGATTTTTACCGAGGAAGTCCGAAAAGCGTACGCAAAATCTAACGGACGTCGCGATCCTCATGTTGAATTTGCCGGGTATGGTTTAATCAACGAAGAAAATCTATACCGTTCTGATGAGTCAGCTGTGCTATTAATGTCAGAAGACGCCATATCAAACGACAGTTATCAATTCTATGAACTCCCCTTGCCGGAGGAGTTTCTCCGCCGAAAAAAATCTGCAAGAGAGCTAAGAGTCTCATTGAGTTACATGCCTGCGGTTCGTACTACTCGGCTTGATTATCGAGCGACAAAAATAATGTTCAATTTGGTAAAAGGGCGATCGTTAGACGAAGTTCAAAAGCATTTTCACAAAGAAATGCAAAAAGATAAAGACAAGCTAAGCGATACTGTGTCAAGCAAAAAAAATCGTACAATATCATCTGAGTTGCGCAGTAAGGGTAGCGTTCAATGCTCAAAGTGGAATTTTAAAAAGTTATCCCCCGACTATAAATGGTTTGTGGTGGTAACGAGGCAGGACTCAGCGGGATGGGGAAATTCACTAAGCGCTGATTTTGAGGAATATGCTTTGGTTGTGACAGTGACTGACAGAGAAAATGACGAAGCTCGCTTGTATTCTCAAATCTCGCAAAGAATAGAACAGAAAGTGAAAGGGCGCGTAGCATTGTGAAATGCTCGATAACAAAAAAAGGAATAGGCTATGTACTACGGTGAAACCGGAAAGCAAATTACAAAAGCGGTTATGGTAAAGGCTCTTAGCAAGCTCGGTGACTTACTAAAAGCCAAAAAACAACGCCTAGAGTTAGTGTGTTGCGGCGGCATTGTTAGTGTTTTATATCACGGTTCCCGCCAAATGACCCATGATGTTGATGTGTTATTTCCAAATAATCCAACCGTCGCTAAGTTATTGAAGGAGCTGGTTGATCAGGTGGGTGCAGAGTTTGGTTTAGAACATGGGCCGAGAGATAAATGGTTCAACGATAGTGTTAGTTTTATTGGTTTGCAATCAAAGTCAAATACTGTTGTTTTCCGTCATTCCAATTTAATACTGAAAGCTGCGGACTGGCATGAAATGCTCGCCCATAAAGTAACTGCATTTCGTGGTGCACGCGATATAAACGACGCTGTACATTTTTTAAAAGAAATTAAGTCAAAGGACAAGCATGCGATATTTGAAAAGGTTAAAAAATTTAAACCGTTCGTTCCTCACGTAGCGGACAAGCTTTTTGAGTCTCGATTTGAGCAGATTTGGGAAAAGGCTTATGGAAAATCTTGATTCCACATTGGATCTTATGATCGATAAGGTTTTAGCTTACGACGAAATTGCGTTTTTGGATTTGGTTCAATTTGTTTGGCGCCGTGGCTGGGCATTAGAAACGGCTACAGATGAACAAACCACTGATCCTTTGCGTAGGGCTCTCAGGGCTTGTTTGGTAGAGCGTATGGTGGAAATTTGGAATGCCCCGCCAAAAAATGCTAGTGAAAAAGCACCGACCTGGTGTGTGGATGTTCCTGCGTTACAAGAACGTTTTTCAGTTATAAAACCAGAAGATCAATCGTTTTGGGATAATGAGCCAGAAAATAAAATATTTGCCAAACGCAATATTTTCGCTCCAAAGGAGTTTATGTTTTTCTTATGAAAGATATTGCCATCATAGATATTGAAGCCAGTGGCCTCCATTTTGATTCCTATCCAATAGAAATAGCGATATTGAAACAGGGCGAAGTTCGATCTTGGCTGATCAAGCCCGAACTTAAATGGGCCTATTGGTGTACGACAGCAGAAAACATGCATGGTATTACTAGAGAGAAGTTGGCTGAAGAAGGCTTGTCTGCTGGGCAAGTCGTACTAGAGTTGAATGAATTCATGGAAGGTTTTGAGGGTGCTTTATATAGTGATGCTGATCGGTGGGATGCCGACTGGGTGGACACTTTGTACTTTGCGGTGAAGCAATCCCGTCAATTCCATATAGCTTCAATCTATGATTTGCTTGATGGAGAAGCCGTTAGTCGGTTTGATGCTTGTAAAGCTGAGCTGGTTTCCTCTGGACGCTATAGGCACCACCGTGCCGTAAGCGATGTTAAAATGATCAGTGAAGCCTTCGGGTTGGCACGTAAGGCTTAAGATTTGCGAAGATTGAAACGCCTGTTTGAAATGTTTATAAGTATATACTGAAAATTAGCTTATAAACTTATGCTGAAAACGACAAGAAGTGTAAATTAGTACATAAAGTTGAACAGTTCGACATAAGTTTGAACAAATAAGCACATAAGTTTGAACAAAAGCCCCGCCAAACTCGATTTGCCGGGGCTTTTTATTGTCGTGAAAAGTTCGTCTCCAAAATCCCCGGTGATCTCTGGGGGCTGTGAGGCTTATGATCAGTTCTCAATTTACTGATGGAGAAGACATTATGTCTAAGTCAAAGCAAAGCAGTACCATGAACCAGCAGCAACGAAATCACCATGCGAACCAGCTCAACTCAAATTCTGGAACCAAAGGCACGAACAGAGCAAATGCCATGGTTCATGGAAATCGCGGTGGGCAACTTAATCCAAACAGGAAATAAGACCACCAGTCTCCGTCGGAACGTCGACGGAGACTGGCAGATAAGAGATCTATATGACCAAATATTCTTTCCCATCGCTTGGTCAAACGATTCGGTTTGCCGTTGATGTCCTAGGGGTCTTGCCTCGTAAAAGGAGCGATATTGACAGTCTCGATGAGACCGACAAAAAGCGAATTCAGAAGAAACTTCAGCGACTTGCGAATGAAGAGGGGCGGCTGGAGGAGAACATCAGTGAAATTATCGCCGAGGTGTCCGAAATAATTGGAAGTGCAGTAAGGCGTGATGAAATCCGGTTTGCGATCTGCGAAACCTTGTGGGATGTGTATGAGGTCTACAACTCGACGATTAAGTCAGATGGTACATTCCTCTCTGAAAAGGAAACGATCGAATGGTTTTGTATCAATCATGCGATCCCTCGGTTGGCGTTCTCTGTTCCCAAGCATTTGCTTCGAACAAATATGGCTGGGCTGGGGTTCATCTACCCTTCTGATGATGACTGGTATCTTCCCACTGTAGAAAATGGGAGTATCAGCTGGCCCCTTGCCAAAGTAATGCGTTGGATTTATGACCTGCTTGATATAAAACTGGAGAGATTCCATTATTCAAATCGAGCCGAAGATGCAAATCACTCTGAGCAAGAGCAGAACATCGAGAATGCCAGAAAGTGGCTCAAAGGATCGCATATGCCATCCTGGAGCGGACTGCATTGGACCTTCTCCCGTGCTTTCGAGAATCTGGCTGTGTGCGAGGAGAATTCTGAAAGGCGCAACTTTCCTATAGCTCTCAGAGACAACCTCTACTGCATACTTTTTATCGCACGGCTCTCCACTGACCTGTGCATGAGAATTGAAAAATCATTTGGGGTGGCATTTTTAAAACAGTGTATCGAAAGCTATCAGAAGCACCGAAAGTGGTTGGAAAGCGAAGTCCAGATGAACCGTAGTAAAGTTGAAGACGTTCTAGAAAATGACCAAGGCCTGCGGTCACAACAGGATGCAATCTGGTATCAGGTTTCTGGCAGACACTGGAGAACGGTCGCTGATCGAATGTACGGGTGCAGTGCAAAGATTCAAGAGATTCTGGCCGACGGTGGAGAGGTGAAAGCAGTAAGGGCTACTGAAGGAAGATTGATACAGCAGTTTGGTGAATATCCTGTGCAGGCCTGTATGTCCTGCCTAGAGGAGTGGCATCAGAAGAAAATCCCTGATGGATTTGTTGAAGCATTTGGTAGTGCCCTCACCTTAAAGTCATCGGCGATGAGTGATCTTGATGTTGATGACTATGAAACTGATCTAAAGAAGCAATACCTTGAAGAGCAGTTGAAGTGGGTTGGGCCTTGGCTCAGGGCAGTGATCCGATATAAAAACGAGGATTATGAAAGCGCAATGCCCTTCGCAGAGAGTGCGTTCAACCATGCGAAATATAGTGCTGGTAGAAAACAATATGACTTAATTAACCTTTATGTCGAGCTTGCAGCAAAGAACAAGGATATGAGGCGGTTCAAGAAAGGCGTTGAGTGGGCGCGATTTGTTGGGCTAAAAATACGCTGGTTGCGGGATTTAGAACCAACTGAAGAGAATATACGCTTTGCCTTCGATATGCTTGGACGGGAAGATACTTTCAATTCTAGCATTTAAGGAGTTTCTACGACAAAGCTGTCATTTCTATGACAAACCTAGGTATGCTAATTAATGAAGTCAAATTCGCTAGAAAAAATTCTCAAATTCTTAGGCGCTGGGCTGTATTCCGGTTGTGTCGCGCTAGTTGTAGAATCTGAAAACCGTCATCAAGCTATTGCGTTGTTAGAGAAGATTGGAACTGAGCGGTATTCAACGTATTAGTTGGCATCATGATGGCACGCCGAATATTGGTGTACCGCAGCCTCACCATGTACAAATGACTCCAGCAGGGGGACCGGGTGAATTTGTGCAGTTACGTTCGGCTAATTTTCCTGACCGTTACATTCGTCATGCAGAATCGCGTGGACGTATAGATGCTGGTGTTAATCCGCTTGGGGACAGTCAATTCAAAATGGTTCCTGGTCTGGCAGACCCCAATGCAGTGTCTCTCGAGTCGGTTAATTTTCCTGGCAAGTTTTTGCGTCATCGCAACGGTGAGGTGTGGGTTGATTCCAACTACGGCGACGCTCTTTTTCAAGCTGATGCTACCTGGAACGTTCGTCCAGGTCTGTCCGATACCAATGGCATTTCATTTGAGTCCTGGAATATTCCGGGTAATTTTATTCGTCATTGTGAGTCTTTACTTTACAGCGAAAACCCTGGCGGCATTCCTGCAGATGCGACGTTCTTTAAAAATATCACATCGGTAAATGGTGGTCGCACTACGGGTAACAGTCTGATGGTTGAAGCAGAACACTATCAGTTGATGAAGGGAATTCAATTAGAAGGTTCGGTTGAAGGTGGCCAAAATGTTGGCTGGATCGAGGATGATGATTGGATGGTCTACGATGTGATTATTCCCGTTACAGGGGAGTACACAGTTGAGTATCGCGTGGCTAGTCCTTATGGCGGAGGCCAGATTGAGTTGGAAAAAGCTGGGGGCGCTCCTGATTATGGCACAATTACCGTACCTGCTACGGGAGACTGGCAGAACTGGACGACAATTTCTCATGCAGTATTCTTAAATGCCGGATCACAAAAGTTAGCCATTCATGCCTTGGGTGGGGGGTACAACCTCAATTGGTTTAGACTAACTGCCCGATAAGCATCCCGCCCGATAAACATCCCGAGAAACATCTCGAGAAAGCAAAGCAGGGAAGTCACTTAACATTGTGATTTCCCTGTTGCACCATGTTCTAAGGAGTAGTTTTTACAGCGCTGAAGTCCGGATGTTTAGCTGGCCACCGCTGTGACTTTTTCTGCCGCTTTCAGTTCTTCCTCAATACAGCTCATCAACTCATCATCGGACCACGGCTTGGTTAAATACTTTGTAACGCCAGCGCGTCTGGCCATTTCCATGTGGCGAGAGGTGGAGCGGGAGGTAATCATAATTACGGGAATGTCTTTAAATTCCTGACGACCGCGAATATGTGCCGTTAATTCCAAACCATTCATGCGCGGCATTTCAAGATCCACCAGCATCAGCGATGGTTTGCGTTCTTCCATGACGCTGATCGCATCGAAGCCATCTTTAGCGGTATAAACATTCATGCCCAGGTCTGCAACAAATTGTGCGAGCGTACGACGTGCACTGAGGGAGTCGTCCACGATGAGTGCTGCAGGAGGTTCTACATAGTTTGCACGCTGTTCTGCAATAATTTTTGCACGCTGATCTTGCACCAGATTAAATTCTTCAGGTGTAAGGTTCATGCTGGGCAATTCATGCAGGTCGATTACGGGGGAAACCGTACCGTCACCGAGGATTGTTGCACCAATGACACCTGGAACTGGATAGGAGTAGCGATTAAGAGGCTTAATTACAAATGCCTGACTGGCAACAATACGTTCCACGGCAATTGCGATATGTTGGCCGTCTTCTCGTTTTGTAATTAATATGGCTGTGGCTTCTTCATCCTGCAGGGTGATGACCCCAAGCAATTCATTGAGTGTGTGAACCGGAATTTGCTTTTCTTTGTATTCAAAAAAGACACCATCCTGGTTCTGTATAAAATCATTTGCTTCAACATAAATAATCTGTTCGAAGGCGCGACTGGTAATCGCGTAGTGTTGCATGGCTTTTCGAGTTGAGCATTGCACCAGTAGCGCGTGCGATGTGAGAATACTGGTGGGTACAGTGATGGTAAATTTACATCCCTTGTCCTTCTCAGACTCGATGGAAACGTGTCCTTTTAAGGCGCGAATATCTGCGATAGCGGAATCCAGTCCTATGCCTCTGCCTGATGTTTGTGACGCAGATTCGCGTGTTGAAAAGCCGGGCATACAGATAATCTGGTTTAACAGGTTTTCATTGGCTTCTATGTTTTCTGGCAATAATCCGCGCTTGATAGCCGTTTCTTGAATTCTGCCGTAATTCAAACCTCGGCCATCATCCTGGCATTCGATTTTGATGGTATCGCCGTGATTAATAAAACTCAGTTTAAGGTTTCCCTCTGCGGTTTTGCCCGCTCGCTCTCGAATTTCACTGCTTGCTTCCAGACCGTGGTCTATCGCGTTGCGCAGTAAGTGCATTATAGGGTCTGCAATGCGGTTCAATACGCGATTATCGAGCAGCAGCTTTTCCCCTTCGATACTCAAATTGGCTGATTTTCCCGTAAGACGGCAGGCCTGACGAACACATCGCATAAAGCGCGAAGTAAGTTGTTCGGCGGAGGTTAAGTTTAATTGCAACAAAATATGCTGATTGTCATCGTTCAGCCGCTTTTGTTGTAAATTGAGTGTGTTTAATTCTCGAATCTGCTGTTCGATATTGGAAATACTTTCGTAGGAGTCGGTGGTTAATTCGAGCAGTTGGTTGGCAAAGGTATGCAGCTCATTAAATCGATCCATTTCCAGAGGATCTATTTCATCGTCACTTTGCTTTTGCGACGCAGCCTTCAAGGCACTTTGTGTTTGCACCAGTGTTTCCAGTTCAGACGCCATCTCTTTTATCTGGTTATGGAAACGCTCAGTTTGAACCAGACTGTTTTGCATGGAACCTATTTGTGAATTCACCTGATTATTGGCAATTTGCACTTCCCCAGAAAGCCGGAGCAGTTCGTGTGCCCGGGATTCTGGCAAATTAATAAAGCGCTCGTTTTCTTCGACAGCTTTCCCGCTGTCGTCTTCACTTAGGGGGTTAACCTGCGCTACGGTGTGTGTCGCTGCAGAACTTGTGTCTTTCAGGGTATTCTGTGTTGCGACTGCAGATGCGCTTGCTTCAACCGTCGTTTTGACATCGTGTAAAGGCGTTAAATCGCTTTCAGTGTCTGTGCTAAGAGCTGTATCGTTCTGTTCGCGTTTTTCGTGTGCTTGATTGTGCTTGACCCCAGCGCTATCGGTTCTTGCTGTTTGTGATTTACTATTAGTATCCTTTTCAACCTTTTCAACCTTTTCAGCATTGGCCTCTACCGAGGGCTTGTTATCGGAGACGTGTTTGCCAGTATCACCATGCTTTAGCTGATTCAGCCAGTCGAACAACATTTGCAGTACGTCTTTAAGATCTGTTGGCGCTGGTCCTTCGTGATTTAAAAATTCAGCGGTTGTTGCCAGACAATCGCTTAATTGAATTAGCAGATCTTCAAACCCCGTAGGTGCACTGTCTAAATGCTTTGCTGCCGTTTCCATCAGGTCTTCGGTGTAGTGAGTAAGATTGGCTAACCCTTGAATGGCAACCGTATTGGCGGCACCTTTTATGGTGTGCGCTACGCGCTGTGCCTGAGCCAGGTCGGAAAACTGGTCCGTACGCAAGAACGCTGTCACTGACTGCTCAAATTGACGCATTTGCTCCGGTAGTTCTATCAACATTCCCTGCAGCAGTTCAGGGCGTACATCTGGAGGAATTTCCAGTGACAACATTTCTTCGCGTACTTCGGTGGGAATTGGATTGTCATCTTCGTCATTGAAGGAGGCGAGAAATGACAAATCAAACTGCTCAATAACCCGTGTGACTTCTGCATCTGTAAATGCTTTAGGTAAACTCGGTTGTGCGAGAAAGGCGACCAGTTTCTCACAGTGTTCATGTTCCAGTTGCGGGCGACCTAAGTCCTGTAAATAATTGAGAAAAAACGTTGCCCATTGACTCATGGGGGGATTGAGATCGTCAGGAGCGGCGGTTTGAGTCTCGCTGAGAATCTTAAAGTTTACTGATAAGGTTTTGCAGCAGCTGGCTAAACCGGTTAATCCCGCCAACTCGACTGCGTTCGCTATGTGTTCTAAGTGAATATAATGTTCATAGAGTAATTCCTCCTGCTCGGAAAATTTACCGTTGTCGAGAACTTCATGATCTTTCTCGGCAAGTTCAGTTAGTTCATGCAGCAGTAAGTCAACAATATCCTGTTGTTCATTACTCAGTGGATGATCGGTATTTGCTTGCACCGCTTAGCCCTTTTAATCTATTGCCAGTTTGCTATATCTCGTGAAAAGAGCTGCGGTGTTAACCGACGGAACTCATGGGCGTATCTTCTTCATCGATCAAGCCATCAAATTCTTCATCAATGTCGGGTTCAATTGTATGAATCAAAGGTTTAACTGGCTCTTTGCCTTCAGGTAGGCGGAAGACACTGACCTGCTCAACGAGCGTAGTGGCGCAGTGACGCAAGGCATCGGTAAAGCGTTTCTGTTGTTGTAGCTGCTTCTCGGTTTTATCCGAGAAGTTTTTAATGAGCGTTGCGCGATCTTTTACTTTGTTTGCTACAGCCGCCTGTTGTACGGACTCGCTGGCAATACGTTTCACCGTTTCCACCAGCTCTTTTGTTGCCGTCTCCGTAATGTCCATCTGCTTACCGGCTTGTTCCGCTAAGCGTGAGCCCTCAGCCACTTGTGAGATTAGAGTGTTCATGATGGTAACGGTATCGGATGTTTCTACCCGCATGTTGTTTACCATGGAAGAAATTTCATCTGTAGACTGACGAGCGCTTTCTGCCAAACGTTGTACTTCTTCGGCAACCACCGCAAAGCCTTTACCGGCTTCCCCTGCTGATGCCGCATGCATACTCGCATTCAGTGCCAGAATATGCGTTCGTTCAGCAATGGTGTTGATCAGGTTTACGATACCGCTGACTTCTTGTGAACGATCCCCCAAACGTTTCATACGTTTTTCTGTTTCGGAAATGGTTTCTCGAATAGTGCGAATACCTTCAACCGTTTCCAATACGGTATGCTTGGCTGATTGGGTACTGCGAATTGCCTGGGTGGCGGATTTATCGGCCTGTTCGGAATGCATGGCAACATCGGTCATTGCTGTGGCTAACATTTTCAGAGCTTTCGCGGTTGCAAGAATCTGACGTCGTTCGCTTTCTGCAATCTGCATAACAAGCTGAGATTGTTCTTGCAGGTTATCCGACACCTGGTTGACTTCCTGAGAAATATTGTTCACCTCTCGTAAGGTAGAGGCGGTTTCCGAGGTAAGCAGGTTTACCGCATCGGAAATAGTACCGGTAATGTCCGAAGACACGGGTACTTTTACCGTAAGATCCTTTCTTGCAATGGTGCCCAGTGCCTGGATGAGGGAAATAATGGAGTTGTTTAAGCGATCATTTTCTTTCGATTGAGACTCAAGCTGTTGAATTCTCTCATCGAACAATGTGTTGAAGGCGCGGCCCAAATCACCTAGTTCGTCATCGGCGATAATTTTCACGCGAGCATTTAGTTTGCCGCGATTAATCCGGCGAATAACATTCTGCATGTGAGCCATCGGGAACACGATACTCTTGTAAATAAGATAAATTCCGACGGCGGTACCCATTGCAACCACAAAGATAATGGCGGTAACAGAAGCTTGCGTCGCTTTTGATTTATCGGATGCGACATCCAGTTGTGCAAGCCAGTGGTCGCCGGAAATCTGCAAGAGATTGTTGACTTTTTGATTCAAAGCATTTTGATGATTAGTCAAGGCCGTATCAGCAGCGAGATATTGTTCTGCGAAATTAGTGGTCTGAGTAAATAATGATGTTAGTCGGCTCAGCATTTGCTGACGTTCGCTATCACTTAACGAAAGCTTTTTATCCGACGCAATGCTTTCTGACAGTTCCCCCAGGTGTGTTTCGATAGCCTTCATGGTTTCCTGGCTTGGTGAGCTGAAAAAAGACAGCAAACTCATTTTAAACTGAGTAAAGCGATCGATGGTTGTTTCGTTGCCGCTATTGCTGACGATGTTACCCACTTCCTCAGAATAACTATTGAGTCTGCTCATTGGTCCTGCCGTGGCAATATCGCCGAGCGCATTTTCCGTACTGATTCTATTCTCGACCAGGCTTTGGAAACTTTTAATGTCATCCTCGATACTCGCAATCTGAGGACTAAAATTTCGAGATAGCTTTTGTTCACGCAGTTCTTCTATCTTTGTTAACAATTGTTGTTCTACATTGTCGTAGGCCTGCATGTTGTTAATGGCGTTGGTGTTCGCCGCTTCATAACGAAGCTCTACTTCAAGCTGCTTTAGTTCATTGAGTTTCTGCAGATATATAAATGCGTCTTTCTCTGCAACCTGGGTCGTCTGAGAAATATTGATCTGAATGTAGTACGTCACACCAATAGCAATAAAGCCAGTGGCCAGCCCAATCATCAAGGCACTGATTTTATGTGTGATCCGCATTTTGCTAAAGATGGTCATGATTCGGTTCTCATTTTTAGTGACAGAAATAAAGCAGTGTATTGCGTTACTGCGCGAAGCCTGCAAATCTTTGAATAAGATTGGGGGCTCGAGCTTCTTGTGCTCCCCGTGAAAGATTCCATTTCAGCTTATTCATAACGAAAGTTGTAGATGACGACATTTTTCCATGCTGAAGCTTGTTCTAGGCGCAACTTTCGTAAAGTGAATTTCAGCGCAGCACGCTACCTGACTGAAGCTAATTTTCGAAACAGACTTTTGTGATCAAGCGCGTGCCAAATGTTGCCTTTCGTATTGTGGCTGTGTTCAACACAGTCATTTAAAAGTGTAGGCAATTTATCGTGACCGTGGGCAAGCATTTCTGCTTCTGTTAAATCTATCAGTGCCGGCTTATCGTTGATTAGCAGTGCTGCACCGTCTTCAGGCTGGCCAAGTAAATAGGCGTATTTATTTTTGATTGTCGTCAGGCCGAGCAGTGGCGCTAAAGTATAAATCGGAATAATGTTACCGCGGTGGTTGCTCAAGCCAACCATGTGAGTGGGTGCATTAGGTAAGGGGGTTATATCCAGATCAACCAGAAGTTCACAGAACAAGCCTTGTGGCGCGAGAAAGTGAAAACTTCCAATTGAAAAACCGTATCGGCGAATAGCGAGATGAGAGGTATTGGGCGACTCGTCCGCGTTCTCAATGATGCTTGGGATTTGAAAAGCGATGTGCTCGGCTTGTTCAAATCCCGTTGATTTAATAGTGGATGATGTTGATTTCACAGGGGTTATTAAATTGCGCTAATTGTTTGAATGATCTGGTCGGGTGTGTACGGCTTGGTGATCATTCCTTTTCCACCTTGCAGTTCACCCCAAACACGGTCGGCTTTCTGATTTTTACTCGTCACAAAATACACCGGAATATTGTTGGTCGTATTGTCACTGGTGATGGTGCGGCAAGCTTCGAAACCATCCATATCATCCATTACAACATCCATCAAAATGACGTCTGGACGAAAGGATCGTGCTTTTTCATACGCTTCTCGTCCATTGGATGCAGTAACAACTTGATATCCCGCCTCTTCAACAATGGTTCTTAAATTGGCTAAATCTACGGGTGAATCATCGACTACTAACACTTTACTAGCTGGCATGTGCCTGTCCTCTGTTAACACTTGTGATATTTTGATCGGTAAACTTTTCGTAAACGGATTCAAACTCATTGTGGTTGATGGGTTTTACCAAATAGGCATCACAACCGGCTAACGCTCCTTTGAACTTATCAAAAGAGGACGATCGGCTAGTCAGCATGACCACAGGAGTGCTCGCATTTAGTTTGTTCTTTTTAATCTTCTTACATGCAGCATAGCCGTCCATTCCCGGCATGACTACATCCAGGAAAATAATGTCGTATCTTTTTGATTCTATGGCCTGCATTGCCTCTTCTGCACTTGCAGCCACCTCCAAATGATCACCCAGCAATTGAAATTCGATCTGCATTTGGCGTCGCACTGCCAGGCTGTCGTCCACAACAAGTGCGGTATGTTTACTTTGCTGGTCTTTGGGATTCTGCAGGGCGTTGTCGCGTAAAATTTTCAAGCCCGACATGGTCTTGTCTTCGATATTCGTGTTATCCGTGCCAATTTCGAATTCGGGAAAGTAATTTAATTCACTGATAGTAAAGTAATCGAGTAGTTTTATCAGGCGTGCCGGATTAATCGGAGAGCTAAGTTGATAACGGCCCAGCTTTTGTTCGGAATTTCTTGCCAGGAATATCAACGGTCGATTGTTGTGAGTTACGCTATAAGTCGATTGCTGCCACGCACTTACCACTCTTGGGTTGCTGGAGCACATTAAAATAAAATCGACATCATGCTGTTTTTTAAATGAATTGATATCGATTTGCACCGGAATATAAGATCGGTTTCTGAAATTTGTCACCGTGAAAATTCGTGTGAGTACTTCTAGTTCAGCGTCATTGTTGCCGACTAATCCGACATTAAACCGTCTTTGATTGTCAGCTTTGCTAGGGCTCTTGTTCTGCATGGAGTAACCTTTTAGGGGCTTGTTTTTAGCGACTTGAGTCTTTGGAAATCCAAACAACAATTTAAATTTGTTAAACAAGTTTTAATTTATAATTTATTCCCTGTCCAATTTGAGAGCGTTTGAAAATGGTAAACGAATTACTAATAAAGAAACATTAAAAATTACTTTCCTGTAATAACTGCGCGCTAAAAACCACTTTTAACGTAAACGCGATAAGAAAGACGCCATCTACGTTCACTCCCTGTAAAGCAGCATATACTCGTTAGTGCAATACTCTATAAAAAAATTAAACAGTCGATAATTTAATCTAAACGTTATTTTAATTGTGTGATGTGCATTGCACTTAAACGGAAGATGGGTAACTAGTATTGAAAATAGGTTATTCAAAAAGCCGTAAAATTGCCTGATGCGTTTGAAGCAGAATTTAAATGACTCCTAATCAACTCTTTTGGCGGAGAAAATTTTATGGAGATGGAAGCATCTTATAATTATTTTTTAGTGGCACTTTCTTTTTTTGTTTCTGTATTCGGATCTTATACCGGTTTGCAATTAATGCGCGGGGCGCGAGACGCAAAAGGTAAAGCGGCGTTGGGTTGGATTATGGCTGCTGCTTTTGCCCTTGGTGGTGGCGCAATTTGGACGATGCATTTTATTGGCATGATTGCTTATCAAATGCCGCACATGGAAATGGCTTATGATCCGATACTTACCTTCATTTCGCTTGCTGTTGCTGTAGGTGTTGTTGGTCTTGGAATATTTTTATTAAATCAGAAAAAAGATTCTTACTTAATTCTAGTTGTCGCGGGCGTCATAACCGGTTTAGGTGTTGCCACGATGCACTACACCGGGATGGAAGCGATGGTTATGGCAGCGGACATGGTGTACGACGATACCCTGTTTGCTGTTTCGATTGTGATTGCGTTAGTGGCAGCAACAGCAGCGCTGTGGCTTTCGTTTAACACAAAAAGTGGAATGCAGATGTTTGGAGCTTCCATTGTAATGGGAATAGCCGTTTGCGGGATGCACTATACAGGGATGGCAGCCATGAAAATGGTTCCCAACGGTGAGGTGGTCGATATTGAAAGCTCTATTGAGCCACTTACACTTGGTTTATTTATTTTTTGTTTCACCATGTTAATCCTGGTTTTGTCGCTCATCGTTACTTTAAGTCAATTACAAAAAAGAATGTACGAAGAGTTTGAAGAAGATGAGGAGGAGTTGGATGATGCGGTTCCGCATGTGTTGTAGCTGACAAGTGTGAATCAAAACGCCGTATTACATGGAACGTAATATATAAATACATCTCTTCAATAAAATTTTAAAAATCCACAGTTAAAAGGGTTAGAGGTAGTAAATGAAAGTCTTAATCTTATCAACAGCTTTTTCTGGGATGGCACAACGGGTATTAACGGAACTTACCGCTCTAAATCACACAGTTGAACAACACTATGATTTAGATCCTGAAATTTTAATTGAACAAACTGAACGGTTTCAACCGGATGTTATTGTTTGTCCTTTCTTAACTCAACGCATTCCAGAGCAAGTCTGGAGTCAATTTCCTTGTTTGATCGTGCACCCTGGAATTGAGGGTGATAAAGGACCATCGTCTTTGGATTGGGCGATTACTGAAGGCGAAGAGGAGTGGGGCGTTACACTTCTGCAAGCCAATGGAAATTTTGATGATGGTGATATATGGGGTACGCGTCGTTTCCCCATGCGACCCACCTCTAAAACCAGTATTTACAAACGTGAAGTGACCTCTGCAGCAATGGAGCTAATGCGCCAGGCAATAGCAGATATCGAGAAAAACGAAGTGTGCCCACGCAAGCTGGATTACAACAGTTCAATGGTGCGTGGTCGTGAACGTCCCTTAATGAAGCAGGACAATCGCGTTATTCATTGGGAAAGCATGAGTACAACGCAAGTGCTTAAACGTTTGCGCGCAGCGGATTCTCGTCCGGGTGTACGCTGTTTGATTAATGGATATGAAGTGTTTATGTATGGCGGTGTTGCCGAACCGAAATTAAAAGGCACGCCGGGTGATATTCTGGCGATATACAAAGGCGCGTTTTGCTGTGCCACGGCAGACGGTGCTGTTTGGATTCGACAATTGAAATGTAAGAATTGTGACGGCCTTGCACCGATCAAATTGCCAGCCAGTATGGTGCTGGAAAAAATTTGCGATGCGTCTCAATTGGAAGCCATGCACACGGTGACCGATCCTTCGGCCGTCGAGGAAATTAGAATTGTGCGAAAGCAAGATACCGCGTTTGTACACTTTGATTTTTACAATGGTGCATTTAACACTCGCCAATGCTTGGAGTTAAAAAACCAGCTTGCAGCTTTAAAGCAGACCGATGTGAAAAAGATTGTATTGATGGGGGGCGAGGACTTTTTTAGTAACGGTATTCACCTCAATTGTATTGAAGCTGCGGAAGATCCTGCGATGGAGTCGTGGCACAATATTAACGCGATAGATGATTTGGTGCTGGAAATTATTAATACCCCAAATCAGATTACAGTTGCCGCTCTGCGTAATAATGCCGGAGCAGGCGGAGCGATAATGGCTTTGGCCTGCGATGAAGTTATTATTCGCCAAGGGGTTGTGTTAAATCCGCATTACAAAACCATGGGGTTGTTTGGTTCTGAATATTGGACCTATTTACTGCCCAAACGCGTTGGCAAAGAAGAATCTGTACGGATTGTGAATGAGTGTCAGCCCATGTCGGCAGACGAAGCCGTTCATATCGGCATGGCCGATCTGGTCTTCGAAGAGGATTGGGATACGTACCACCGCCATTTGGAAGAATACTGTCTGAACATTGATAAGGTGATTGATACGCAGGAGTATTTGGATAAGAAAGTGGCGCAGTTAAAATCTCAGGAACAGAAAAAACCTCTGGTGGAATACCGTAACGCTGAACTGACACATATGAAGAAGACCTTCTATGATCCATCCAGTGAGTACCATGCGAAACGCCGTGCCTTTGTTTACAAGGAAAAAGCGAAGAAAGAAAGTGTAAAGCCGCTTGCGAATGTGTTTGCGCAAGGGGCATAGCTTCAGCCCTGATTTCCAGCCCCTGTCAGAAAAATAAACTGCAGGCAGCGGAATACGGTTCAACTGGATTTTTATTGTTGAAACTGTGACACGAATGGCGAAGATTGATAAAACAGGTTTGCGATAACTCTCTATCCAGGGGGATGTTCGCAACCCTGTTTTTTTATACCATCTTTTTGCGTAGTTTTTATATGAGCAGATGTGAAAAGAGGGGAGCTGCAATGGCTTATCAAAGCGTAATTCCATCCTTGTTTTGATGGGAATGTCCTCTAAGATATTATTTTTTCGCGAATATCAGTGTTTAGACACATAAAGGCGATCGATTTTATTGAATTTTGCTAAGCAATTAAAAAAAATAAAAATAGATGAAACTTTTTTATGAATATTGTCACTTCATGGGATATCGGGGTAAAAAATTGGATAAATTCTGGTGAGCTTGTTTCTGCTGCACGATGCAATGAAATATATTGCTATGCAATGGAAGCGGTTGCCAGTTTGATTCCAATTGTTGTTTATTCCTGAAACTCAAATCCAGAATCGCTAGTACCACGACAGGAAGTATCCCTGATAGTTATGTCGTTTGTTGCGGTGTTTAAATAACAAACTGGTGTAATTAAAAGCACATTGGAAATAGTGTATGCCCATTTGCCGTTCAAAATTAGTAAGTTTTACCATCGTCATCATTATCTCTATCGTCATTAATACGATGTTCCAACTCTTTTTTGGTCATCAACAGACGCGCCCGGCCCCCGTCAATACAAGCGATAAAACGAGTGATAGCGTTCAGTTGGAAAAGATTAACGCTAACCTGCTCAAGCAAAATCAATTAAATGGACAGCAATCCAAACAAATATATGCACTGGAACAGCGGGTTATGGAGCTTAGTATCCGCTTGAAAAAGCTGCAGGACAATATCAATAGCGCTTCATCACTGGCTGAGATACAAAAGAAAACTCGGGTGGATATGTTGAGCGAAAGTCATCGCCGGCAATAGTGCTAGTGTATGTGAATCGGGAAGTGGGACTTGATGAATTGACAGCGTGATGTCGCCACCTCGTCAGGTGGCGACGATGTAGCATGTGTTACATTTTGTCTTTTTTCATTTTTTCCATTTTAACTTTATCTTTTCGCATAGCGACTGGTTTGGCGAGTACCATTTCTATTTCCACTAGCATTCCTGGGCCACCTGCAAGTCCTGCAATTTGAATCGCAGAGCGGGCGGGTAAATTAGGCTGCTCCTTGGTGCCAAAAAACTGAGTATAGGCTTTCATAAACCCATCAAAATCCATTTTGCCATCCATTTTGGGATCACCCACGAGAAATACTGTAAGTTTAACTGCATCACCAAAGTCTACACCTAAATCTTTAAAAGAAGCTTCAAATTTCTTAAAGACACTCATCGACTGTGTATAGGTATCACCATAATATTCGCGGCTGCCTTTCTCTGCTTCGGGCTTTTCTGGCGAAGGGATTTGCCCGCTGTGGTAGATGAGATTCGTAGCTGCTGGAACTTCAACGGCACGCGCGATAGGAAATGTGCTGTTATTGGGCAGGGGGTAACGTTCGACACCCGCGATACAGCTGGCAGAAAACGTCGCCATGAGTAAACTTGCAAAAATAAACTTATTCATATTATCTCTCTTATCATTTTAGGTTTGGTGGTAAAGGGTAGTGCTGTGCCTACACCATTTGAAAGTTAAGGTAATTCCTGTTGGTTGAGTGCGTTGATATAAGTAACAACATCAACGATGTCCTGATTGGATTTTAAAATACTCGCCGCGGCTTTCATTTGCATGCTGGCCGGGTCATTGCTTTGGTTTCCACGAATTCCCTGTTTGAAATGCAAAAGCTGTTTTGCCATATACCATCGATTCAAGCCCGTTAACGGCGGTGCTTTTAATGCAGGATTGCCTTCTGCCTGGTTGCCATGGCAGGCGGCGCATGTTGCGTACAGTTTTTTGCCGTTATTGATTGAGGGCGTTAATGTCTGGCTCTCTTTGTTTGTATGCTTAACATCGTCCTGGGCCGCTTTAAATGCCAGGCGTTGCCAGTGGGTGGTCGGCATGCTGTCAATGTAGGGGATTCGCGTAATGGTGTCGACAGCCAGTAGAATGGTTGCATCGTCTAATGATTCTGCTGCGGCTCGCATTTCATGTCCAGATAGGTCATTAGCGTGTGCTCCTCGGGATTTATTTTTAAACGCGGTTAATTGCTTGGTTAAATACCAATCTGGCAAACCGGTAAGGTTAGGTGCTCCGGTAGCGAAATCTCCTTTGAATTGAGTGCCGTGACATACCGTGCAATATTGAAGTGCTTCAGGGATCACCACGAGGGGGGAGGCGACTTTGCCAGTAGCGTTTGTCGGTTTATCGTGCTGTGTTTCTTTAGCAAATGTGATATGCGTGGTACCTAAAAGACTCAGGCATACAAGCATAAGGTGAAAACCGGTGCGTAGTGTTTTCATGGTGGTTTTCCTTAGCTTTTGGCTTTGATGAGGGCGTTAAACTTTAGTAGCGCTGCTTCTGCTGAAGCGAAAGCTCCTTCTTGCCATCCGGGGTGATAACTTATCTGGTCGCCAATCATAAAATGATGCCCTTCTGGTCCTTGAGCTTTGTGAAAGTATCGCGGGTAGTCCTCTTCATCAAAGGCGTTACCACACCCCATCATATGATTCATTCGGCTCCAGGGAATACTGACACCGCTCTCAATATACTGAGCATAGTTTTTATGAATGTTTTCCCCGCATTCGGTTGCCAGGCTTAATCGTTCTTTTAATCCAAGGTTGGCGAAGTATTCGCAGTCGTCTGGATTCCAGACATAAGCGCCAAGAATTATGCCTTTCTTTGCATTAATATCATGCGAGGGATACCAGATTTGAGCGTTCTTTTGTGAGGTGTAACTGATGCCGCCGTAAATACCTTCTTTTTCCCAAAAGCGTTCCCGCATTTGAAAACCAATTTTAAAAAGATCCTTCCGTTTAATCGCGGCAATGGCATTCATGTAGTCAGTGGAAAAATTATTGTTGATACCCACTAAAAGAGGCGCTGGAATATTGTTAAAGCAATAATCAGCCTTCAGTTGGTGTAATGCTTCTTTATGCTGGTACGTAATGTTAACCCCATGCTCTAAGACCTCGATGTCTTGAACTTGGGCTTTGGTAATAACGCGGGATTTCAGTGACTTTGCGAAGCCTTTTACGATCTGGTCCATTCCACCTTTGGGTTCCAGAAGAGGTTCAATCCAGTCATAGAACTCTGAATGATTTAATGCGTCCTGCCAAAAGTTACTTTTAAGAAACGCGTCGAGTTTTTCGGGTGTGTTGGCATTGCCGTGGCTCAACATTCGGTCGCTTACCGCGCCGGCGCGTTGTGAACCTTTATAGCGTCCATCTTTTGCGAGATCGCCATAGTAACTGGCAAAGTGTAAGAGTTTTTCCTGATCTTCCTGGCTGAGTTCTTCTTCAAATACATTTTTATTAATGGCTTTAAAAACTAACTCGGCGAGAAAGCCTCGCGCATCTGCAATATATTCCACCTGACGTTTAGGCTTGCCATTGAAACTGGATTGTTCCTGGTAGTAGGCCAACCGATTGTGGTTCGCTTTGACTTGCAGGGGAATATTCAATGCACGGCAGTAGTGTAGGGTTCTTTGGTGATGGCCGGGAATGCGCGCTGGTCCAGCATTAAAATATAAATTAGGTTGATCTTCAAATTGACAAATATTGGGGCGTCCCAACTCATCGATAAGATCCCCATGCCGCAGGGTCATATTTCTGCCGCCAATCCGATGCGAGGCTTCTAAAATAGTGCAAGTATAGCCAGCCTTTTCAAGCTCATAAGCGGTAGCTAAACCCGCGATACCACCGCCAAGAATCACAATCTGCGTCTTTCCGTCGCCAGGCTTTAGCTGAAGGTTTTCTGTTTTTACATGCGAATCAAAAATATCAAGCGCCAAACTGGCGTTATATACCGCCAAACTTCCACCGGCGGTTGCTGCTTTTAAAAGGAATTGTCGACGAGTCAATTTTTTCATGGATATATTCTTAAAGTAAACAAGTACGCCACTTGTGATTTTCATGAAGAGAGAGATATGCTGCATTAATATAGGGCAAGCAGCACTATTATGAAACGTGCATTTTCGAGCCATTGCACGCGTTATGTATAGGAAACGAATTAAGGTGAAAAAAACTCAATGATAAAACAGTGCTTTGGATGTATCCATCATGGGCTGGCACAATGCGTTTGATTTAATTTGCGTGGTAACAATTAAGTGACTTAATTTAGAACAAATCTCAATTAAAATATAATTTTTTAAGAAAAAGTTTAAATTAAAATTTTAGGTGCTAGATATATCGACATTCTCATGGTTTAAAAAAAACCATTAATAGTAACGCTGATAAAGACAAAATTTAACAAAAATTTGCGAGCAAAGGTTTTAAACGAACGGCTTTGTAAAAAACGCTTTTAATCTAATTTAATTTATTTGGCGACAAAAAATAAATTTTTAGTACCACATAGAAAGTATTGTTAAAAAAGTAGTGGAAGATAGAGGGGGATGAAAAGAGCGTGTGAAAAGAAGAAGTGAAAAGAAGAAGTGAAAAGAAGGAGTGAAAAGGTGGAAATAAATAGGAAAGCCGTGAAGAAAATTTAAGGGAAGAGTGATAAGGAAAAGTGATAAAGAGCAAGTGAAGCAAGACATCATCAGGATGGAGTAGTAATAGGAGCAGGAATAGAAACAGGAGCAGGAGCTGAAAGGCGAGCAGAAATAGGAATAGAATTAGAAACAGAAAATGAAAGCCAGGATACAAACTAAAACAGGGAGCGTTCCCAGCACGAATAAAAATAACGAAGCAAAATAACTTCCTCTGGATAAAAAACGCGCTCATCTTTTTCATTCATGTTGGTGTTCACTGAGATGCTTAAAATAAAATTGTGAATGAAATGAGCAGAATAATAATGCCTCAAAGATTGAGAGCTTAAATGTTGATACACCAACCGCCTTGGGTTTGTTTGCGATAAAGCGAATTAATTCTGCGACGAAGTGTTTTAACTGAATGCTTTACAGAAAAATCGTGGAATGGGGCGCTGTGAGCAATGCATATTCATGCTGTGAACCCTTTAGCTTGCGCGAGTATTGAACGCGCAATCGGTAAAATGCATGGTAAATGTGACACACTTGGCGATATTGAATTCCATGTCAAATATATGGCTATTTATGCCAGTATTTTTGGCTTTCTTTCCCCCTGAATTCTCACGCCACAGTTGTTAGGGTGCTGGGCCGAAGGGTTGTAACGATTAATAACAATAAAAGCATGACAAATTTTTACGCAACTAAACCCACTAAAACTGTCAATATTATTCAGTCTTCGCTACTTATCGATTCATTTATATACAGCCTCGCTTTGACTTCCGTGGCTTCAATCAAATAATAATCTCAATAATAATAGGAGTACAATGTGCTTAAAAACAGAAAGAGTTTTCCTACGGTCCTCTCTATCACCGGCTTTACCGCGTTAATTGCCGTTCCGTTTGGTGCTTCGGCATCATCCATCCAGATTCTTGAGCAAAGCCCGGCACATTTGGGTAAGGCATTTGCTGGTACGGCATCAGATATTAATGAAGCCAGTACAGTATTTTTTAATCCGGCGGGCATGACCCAGTTTGATGAAGCCATGTTAAGCGTGGGTATCAACGCGTTGTATATCCAATCTGAATTTAATGACAGTGGCTCAAATACCGGTGGAGATGCCGGCGAGACTGATAAGCCGGGCTACGTTCCTAATTTATATTATCTTCGCCCTCTGGGGGATAAGTGGGCTCTGGGGCTTGGTGTCAACGGGCCGTTTGGTCTGGCAAGTAGTTATGACCGTAACTGGCAAGGCCGTTATCTGGCTACTGACAGTGAATTGTCAGTAGCGAATATAGATGCAAACCTCGCGTATGAATTTAGCGATAAATTTTCTGCTGCGATTGGTGTGAGTTACCAAAAGCTTGATGTAACGCTGGAAAACCAAGTGGATTCTACGCTTGGTGTAATGCCGGACCCCTCAACTGACAGTCGCGCAAAAATTACCGGCGACGATACAGCGTTTGTGCTGAACTTGAGTGCGCATTATCAGGTTTCCGATAGTACGAGTCTTGGTGTGGCCTGGCGCCAGGGTGGAGAGTTTGATATCTCTGGGGATGCTCAGTTTGAACTAAATGCAGCGTGTGCGCCTGGTGAAGGTTATCCTACGGGTGCGCCTCCAGCGCCAACAACAGGAACATTGTGTGCTGGTGCACTCGGTGCTCGTGCCGGTCATGTCGAAACTAAAGTGGAGCTTCCAGACACGCTCACTTTAAGTGCTTCTCATCGACTGAATGATCAGTGGACACTGCACGGTGATATCGCTTCTACTCAATGGAGTTCGATCGATGTTATTGAAATCATGCAAACTGAAAATGAAATTGTGGTAGATACGTTGGACCTGCAATATGACAACACCATGCGCTATGCGATAGGCGTAACCTATGCAAATGAAAGCCCGTGGACGTGGCGTGCAGGCTTTGCAATGGATGAAGCACCACAGACAGATCCTTCTCTGGTTACACCTCGAATTCCTGATCAGGACCGTACATGGTTAAGTGCTGGTTTTAATTATGCACAATCCGAAGCTTTCTCTGTGGATGTTGGTTTTGCCCATCTCTTAGTTGACGATACTGAAATCAGCAATACCGATACTACAACGGGTCACCTGGTCAGCGGTACGTTTGAATCCAGTGTGAATATCCTGTCGATTCAGGGTAACTGGAAAATCTAACGGCTTGTTGCTCCATTGTTGAAAAACATAAAAAACCCCGGCTTTTGTCCGGGGTTTTTTGTGACTAAGGTTTTATGTTGCCAAGTTTTTAGTCTTCAGCCAGGAAACCGCCCGACTGATGTGCCCAAAGGTGTGCGTATACACCGTTGAGCGCTAGCAATTCCTTATGCGTTCCCTGTTCAATTATTTTCCCTTCATCTACAACAATTAAGCGATCTAATGCTGCGATGGTAGAGAGTCGATGGGCAATCGCAATAACGGTTTTGTTTTGCATGAGCTGCGTAAGGTTTTCCTGAATCGCCATTTCCACCTCGGAATCCAATGCACTGGTGGCTTCGTCTAAAATAAGTATTGGAGCGTTTTTTAGTAGAACTCGCGCAATTGCAATACGTTGACGTTGCCCGCCGGAAAGCTTCACGCCGCGCTCGCCCACATGTGCGTCCAATCCTTGGCGTCCTTTGGAATCTTGCAGATCATGAATGAAATCTACAGCATGTGCCTGCGCTATAGCCGTTGAAATTTCTTCGTCACTGGCTTGTGGTTTCCCATAAGTGACATTCTCCTGAATGGATCTATGCAGGAGTGATGTGTCTTGCGTGACCATGCCGATTTGTGCGCGCAGGCTGTGTTGTGTTACATCGCGAATATCTTGACCATCAATGCTGATGCGGCCTTTTTCCACATCGTAAAAACGTAAAAGTAAATTGACGAGGGTAGATTTTCCGGCACCGGAACGCCCAATAAGGCCGACTTTCTCGCCTGGGCGAATGTGCAGATCAAAGTTTTCGATAATGCCTTTCTTCTTGCCGTAGTGAAAATCGACCTGATCAAAGCGAATGCCGTCCGAGCCGGTCATTTCCAGTTGTTTGGCGTTTGCGGCATCCTGAACATCGCGCGCTCGGGCGAGCGTTTCCATTCCGTCGCGCGCGGTACCCATATTTTCGAACAGGGATGAGGTCTCCCACATAATCCATTGCGACATGCCAAAGATGCGAATGCTTAAGCCTATAGCCGCGGCTATAGCACCGCTGGAAATTCCATCCTGCAGCCATAAATACACTGACAAAGCGGAAATGCTGAACGCTAACAAACCATTGGTGAACCAGACGGCGGTGGACAGTGATGTTACCAGCCGCATTTGCGGGTACACGGTTTTGAGGAAGTTGTTCATGCCTTCTCGCGCATATTGGTATTCTCTGTTGGCATGAGAAAAGAGCTTGACTGTGGCAATATTGGTGTAAGTATCCACAATGCGGCCAGTCATGTCAGAGCGGGCTTCTGCCTGCTGTGCAGAGATACGGGATAAGCGGGGAAGAAAGTATTTTAGGAGAATGACATAAATGCAGAGCCAGCCGATAAAAGGGATGGCGAGCCTTATGTCCAGGCTAACGGCAAGGAATATAATTCCGCCAAAATACACCGCGACATACAGCATCACATCGAGCAGTTTAAGGACGGTTTCTCGCACCGCTAGAGCGGTTTGCATGACTTTGGTTGCCAGGCGTCCGGCAAATTCGTTTTGGTAAAATTCAACACTCTGGCCGAGCAGGAAGCGGTGTGCGTTCCAGCGAATAGCCATGGCAAAATTGCCTAAAATGGTCTGGTGTATTAATGTGGAGTGAAAGAAAAATACCAGAGGTAGGGCGACCAGTACCATGATGGCCATGAATAGCAGTTTGCCTCCGGCCTGGTCCAATAAAGTGTCGGGTGTGTTGTTGTTTAACAGGTCGACCAAGTCACCAAGAAAGGCGAAGAACGAAACTTCCAGTGCAGCGGCCAGACCAGAAAACAGCGCCATGAGAATTAAATATTTTTCGCTTCCACGTGTCCAGTAACGACAAAATGCGAAGAATGTACGAGGAGGCTGTTGCGGTTCCTCCGTCGGGAATGGATTGAGTAACTTTTCGAAAAAGGCATACATGCTGATGATGGTCCTGAGCAAAACAAATGACGTCAATCATGCTCGTACGATTGACAAAAAACGCTCTCTAGTATGCCATAAGCGGCATGTATAAAACATCTCATGACATTGGTTTATCGCGAAGATGCTGCAGGACAATGAAAGTATAATCCGTGCGATCGTTTTTATTTCGGTATTAACGATATTTGCTGTGACCGAGTATTTATGTCCGGGCAGGCCACTGCAATTTAAAAAAGCGCTACGCTGGCGGAATAACTTTCTGCTGTTGGGCTGTTACACCGTGGTATTGCGGGCATTGTTACCAGTTGCATTAACTGGCTTTGCCGCGTTTTGGCAAAATACCCAGTGGGGAGTATTAAGCCGAATATCTCCGCAATGGATGGCGGTGGTGCTCGGCATAGCCTGGATGGACTTTGTTATCTACTGGCAACATCGTTTCATGCACAAATGGCCGCTGCTGTGGTCTATTCATCGCATTCACCACAGCGATGCGGATATTGATGTGTCCACCGCAGTGCGGTTTCATCCATTGGAAATTGTTGTATCTCTGGCTGTAAAACTGATGGCCATCATGGCATTGGGTGTGCCCCCTGTAGCGGTGTTCTTGTTTGAAATATTGTTAAGCAGTTTTGCGCTGTTTAATCACAGTAATTTAATGCTGCCCAACAAGGTCGATCATTGCTGCCGAAAGTTTTTTGTAACGCCCAATATGCATCGCATTCATCATTCTCAAAACTGGCAGGATCATAATCATAACTTTGGTTTTGCCTTGTCGTGTTGGGATCGTCTTTTCTCCAGCTATGTCGAAAAATCGCAATGTGGAGATGGAAATTTTGCAGTGGGATTGCCGGAGTGGACGCGCATAGGCTTCGATTTCAATGTCAGTGAAAAGTTGGTAAATCTGTTCAAAATAACACTGAAAAAATCTGGTGAGTGATGTGAATTTTTTTGCGAGGGTAAAAAAATGTATACCTTATTTGGTCATAAAGGATGTGGTTCTGCCGCGATAGAAATCGCCTTGGATTTAGCGCAAGTGGAGTATCAGTATATCGATGCTGCATCCTGGGTAGAGAACGATGCGCTGCAGGCTCTGGCAGAAGTCAATCCGCTACAGCAAATACCTACGTTGGTGTTGCCTGATCACTCCATTATGACGGAGAGCGCGGCGATTTTAATACACTTAGGAATGAAATATCCGGAGTCAGGTTTATTGCCTGCGAATACCGCTGCTGCAGCACAGGTAATACGCGGGCTGGTATTTCTGGCGGCGAATTGTTATAGCGCCATCAGTATTATTGATTACCCTGAACGGTGGCTGGCATCTCCGGTGTTGGAGTCAGCGGATGGGCAAGAGTCTCGCGAGCTAGCGCCCAAATTATCAGAATATTTACGAGAAGGCAGTAAAAAACGCTTGTACTATCACTGGAGTTTGTTTATACAATCATTTCCAGTGTCCCCATATTTCAGTGGGGTCAGTTTGGGGGCTTTGGATATTCTGGCCGCGGTGATTTCACGCTGGAGTGGCACACGTGAATATTTGCAGCATCATCATGCAGACGCCTATGAATTGTTGCGAAAAATAGATGGGTCAGCGCCCTGTGAAGCGGTGATTACACGCCACTTTGAAGAAATCTTTTGATTCAAACAATTTCGCCTTCATGTACGGGGAATTGAGCCGAATATTTTTGTGGGTAAACAGCTTAGACAAAGCGCTGCCAGGGCTCTCGCACTTTTCGGCAAACAGCGAAATACAAAAATAAGGCGTCGATATAAAATCGAAGGTATTTGTTTTTCGGGCTATGAAAAATAGTATGCTGGCTGGAAAAAATAAAACGAATAAAAAAGTATATAAAAATAAAGCATAACAATCAGATCACGATGAAAGAAAAAAATCCAACATCTTTTGATATCGCCTATTTGGCCGGTGTATCTCAGTCAACAGTGTCGCGAGCGTTGCGAGACAGTCCTCTTGTGAATAAAGAAACGCGAGAAAAAGTTCAACAGATCGCTCGTGAGCTGAATTACAAAGTGGATAAAAATGCGCGCAACCTTCGTATGCAGAAAACGAAAACACTCGCGCTGTTACTCTGTGAAGATAAAGGCCCTGGCAATTTATTGATTAATCCTTTTTTTCTTTCGATGCTGGGCAGTATTACGCGTGCTGCATCAGAGCGTGGTTATGATCTGTTGGTGTCGTTTCAGCAGTACAGTGAAGACTGGCATGCGGATTATGAATTCGCGCATCGTGCTGATGGGATCATATTTTTGGGCTATGGTGACTGGATTGTTTACCAGCAGAAAATTCAATATTTAACCGAAGTCGGAACCCATTTTATTACCTGGGGGCCGGTGCTGGAGGGACAGCCTGGCGTCGCCATTGGGTGTAACAATGAACAGGGCGCTTATGATGTGATTACGCATCTTATTCGTATGGGGCGCAAACACATTGCTTTTCTTGGTGATATCGCCGACCGCAGCCCTGAATTCAAAGCGCGTTACGCGGGCTATTGCCGCGCACTGGAAGATGCTGGCATTCGCCCGCAAAAATCCTTGCAGATTGGTGCCGAGACCTCTGAGGATGAAGGCTTCAATGCGATGGAGAATTTATTGGCCAGCCGAAGCCAAGATGGCCTGCAAATAGATGCGGTTTTCGGTGCGAGTGATGTAATCGCCATAGGTGCGATTAAAGCATTGGAGCAGGCCGGTAAAATTATACCTGACGATGTGGCTGTGGTTGGATTTGATGATATCCCCATTTCATCGTTCACTCATCCGCCATTGACCACGGTTCAGCAGGATACCTTCGTTGCCGGCGAGTTACTGGTAAACAATCTGTTAAAGATGATTGAGGGTGAAACGGTGCAGTCTTTGTCTCTGGACGCCAAATTGATTGTGCGTAGATCCTGTGGATTTACCGGATAGCGATTTACTCCGCTTCCGGCTCATCTCTAACAAACAGCGTCGCCGCTGCAGCACAGAACATAAATATTCCGCCACTGACCAAGGCATAGATGGGTTTTCCCTCAAACAATTCCCGCACCATTAAACCCAATATTGAAGCTGCCAGTATTTGGGGAATGACGATGAAGAAGTTAAAGATGCCCATGTATACCCCCATTTTATTGAAGGGCAGAGAGCAGGAAAGAATGGCATAGGGAATCGAGAGAATTGAAGCCCAGGCAATTCCTATTGCAACCATCGAGGCAATTAACCATTGTGGATCACGGATAAATATAAAGGAAATTAAACCACATCCGCCGATCACCATATTGGCCGCGTGAGTAATTTTACGATTGGTTAAGCGTGTAAAAATGGGGATGATAAAAGCGGCCAGGGCGGCAAAGCCGTTGTACGAAGCAAACAATACACCTACCCAATCGGCGCCTTCATTAAAAGCCTGTGAACTGGGATCGCTTGAGCCAAAATGGTATTCCGTTACTGCCGAGGTGGTATATATCCACATGGAAAACAAGGCAAACCAGGAAAAAAACTGCACTACGGCCAGCTGTTTCATCGTGGTCGGCATATGAAAGACATCGTGTGTGATTTGATAAAAACCATTTTTAACAGCGCCTTTGTCCTGCATGATGGCTGCAGCCACTTGGCAGAGGCCGAAGACAATGGCAAAGCCGGTCAAAATATAAAGTTTCTGATCAAACGCAAACTTAAAAATAATAAAAGTGGCAATGACACCGAGCACAGCAAAACACACACCCGCGCTGTGATATTGCTTGCTGCTGCGAGTGCCTGTTGTCTCTTCTTCTACACGCAGTTTCGCTTGTCTGTATGAGGTGAAAGCCTGAATCTGTTCTGGTGAATATTCTTTAGTGCTGAAAATTGTCCACAGCATAGCTAATAATAAGGCTGTGCCACCAAAATAAAACGAATAGATCACCGAGTCCGGGACTTGGCCGGCGGGTGCGGTATTGCTCACGTCAAACCAGTTGCTCATCATCCAGGGCAGAGAAGATGCTACTACCGCGCCTACGCCGATAAAAAAACTCTGCATGGCAAAGCCGCGAGTACGTTGCTCCTGCGGCAGCATGTCACCAACAAATGCGCGCATGGGTTCCATGGCAATATTGATGGACGCATCCATCATCCACAACATGCCTGCAGCAACCCACAGTACGGGAGAATTGGGCATGATAAAAATAGCAATCGTGGTGCAGATAGCGCCGAACAAAAAATAGGGTCGGCGGCGACCAAAGCGATTCCAGGTTTTATCACTCATATAGCCAATAATTGGCTGGACGATTAAGCCACTGATCGGGGCGGCAATCCAGAGAATGGGAATATCATCGATTGCGGCACCGAGAGTCTGGAATATGCGGCTCACATTGGAATTTTGCAGGGCGAATCCGAACTGGATACCCAAAAAGCCAAAGCACATATTCCAGATTTGCCAAAAGCTAAGTTGTGGTTGTTTTGTCATTGTGGTTTAAATTTTGACGATGTTATTAAATACAGCACTGCTGGAGTGTTCAGCTCTTCTCGCAAAAGGGATTTATTTTTGATAACGCTTAACAACAGGAGCGTAACGATCCCACACCTGCTGGTCGTGTAAAGTGCGTAACAACTTAATGTATTCGGCATGTGTCCAGGCCAGTGGTGTTGCGCTGTTGGTGCCTTCACCTGCGGTATATTGGTAATGGTTTTCACCCACACCGTCCCACACTTGCTCGGGTAACATCATGCCTTCGTTGGCAAATAATTCCAGCGCTTTGACATACGTCTGGCGAATATCTTCAACAGAGCTTTTCCCACGAGCAAACTCATAGTGAGCACGTTCACCGGTAAAGAACGGCCATACTCGTCCGCGTTGATGATCGCTCATTTGATCATTGATCGCGCCGTACGCCAGGCCAGTTTTGCTGTCTTCACCGTATCCGTCTTTACCGTAGCGTCGCCAACCGGGAAACTCACCTTGCTGTCCATCGAACTGGAACATGTATTTTACCCGCAAATCATCAGCTAATTGCATGTTGTCGAGCTCTGGCAGCGATTCTACTACAAAAGCATCATCGGCGGCGCGAACACCATAGCGTACCAGCTCAAGGAAACCTGCATCCAGAATTTCGCTTTCATCGTCAATGATCTGGCCATTTGCTGACCTTAATTCTGCATGATCGTTGGGATCTTCGTTTTGGGTGATTCGCAAATAATAACGGCCATCATTGGTTGTCGCGTCTCCGTCTTTGTCGTTCAGGCTGCCTTGCGTCGTGAACGTTAAAGCTTCCAGTTTTTGAGAGTAACTGTCAGCTGCTTGCAAATAACGTTGTTGAGAGGTGGTATCCCCTGCAAGTTCTGCCAATTCCCCGGCACAGATTAAGCCTGCAATCAGTGCCGCCATGCTGGAGGGGGAGTAGCCAAATTGTTCTTCCCAGCGTTCCTGTTGGGTGAACGGGGGTTTTAGATCAATATCGCTCCAATCCAGCTTGATTTTTCCCCCGTCACTAAGAAAGTCAGCGGCAGGTTTTAGCATGCGCTGGTACCAGTCTTTTGCTTCTGCATCGCTCAGAATTTTATGTTGCCAGAGCTTCCAGCCCAGCATGATCGGCATGGCCGTTTGATCCAATTGCACAGCAATCCACTCGAGGGTGCCATCCACGTGGGTTTTTTGCAGAAACCAGCCGCCTGTACCGGTAAAACCTGGAGTGCTCTCATTGACCTGTACCTGCTTTAAATATTGGAAGGCCACTTTCGGCGTTTGCTCATCACCCAGGGCGAGCATAGCCATTGCCACCTGGTAAAAATCCCGAGGCCACACAGCCTTGTAACCAGTCTTGGCCGTGTCTGCAGATTTAGTGTCGCCCCAGGGATTGGAAAGCGACGCGATAAGCGCTCCGGAATGTGTTTTATCTTCCTGGGCTTTGAGTACCAGGGCACTGGTATACAGCAGTTGCCCCTTGTCATTGGTAAGCGCGGCAAGCTTTGGAAGTTGATCGAGTGATGCGAGGTAGTCTTCCCAGCCAAGAAAAGTGCCTTCGCCATTGTAGTGTGCCAGCGTTGTTTTGAAACCGCGATTCAAGCTTTGCTGTGCGGCGTCCCGGCTTTGCTTTGGAGTATCGCCAAAGCCAAAGGTATACAGCCAGGTGGCAGAACTGTTAGACAGTGCTGGCATGGCAAGCAATACACCAACATTTCCTGAGGCACTGCCGGTATTTTGATAGTTTGGTAAATCCTGATTGTTTTGCAGGGCCTGTAAACCGGTGGAGTTCCCAATAAAACCTACGTTACTTTGTGCTACCGCCGCGTCTGACATGATGCTCAGTGATGTACCGGTTTTTTCATCCTGGGCATACCAGACATCGGATTCTCGCCAGGCCTTGTCGTATTCGCCGGTGTTGCCCATGTGTGGGTTCACCATTAAATAGGGCTGAATATTTTTCTCGTGCGCAGTAAAGGCCACCTGCATCATCAATGTATTGTGATCGGGGTCGGTAAACACTGATTTTTCTATGGTGTATTTACCTTCAATATCGTCACTGATAATTTTATATGCCAAGGACAAGGGACGACCTTGAGCATCTTTATGTAAATACTCGATGCGATGGCGTGTTGCCGTTTTTTCTTCATCAAAAAAATCTTCACCTTTCACATAAAACTGAATTTCTTTTATCTGTGCTTCATGAATTAAACCATACATGGTTTCGGTGATGATGCCTTGTGCCAATGAAAACCAGACTTTGGACACCGCACCTGTATCACTTTGTGCACTGTGTTTTTCATTGAGGTATTGCTCAAATGACGTGCCAATTCCAGTTTTTCCAGAATAAGCCCAGGTGGATGCCTGGCCAGGCGCGCCAGGTGCGCTTGCACTTGAATTGAAATCGTTTTCAGTGCTGTTACAGCCACTCAGTGAAACACCGAGAACCGACATTACCAGAGGAAGGAAAATGCTGCGAGGCATTGAAGTGGACAGCGAATTAACGAGGGTGCCGGCAAAGCTGCTAGCGTTGTTTCCTGCAAAACCAAACATAAGACAACCAATTTTATTAGTGATTATTATAATGCTGTACTGGCATTGTTATTTTGGCGTCAATAAACGCCATTGATTATAGCGAATTAACTTACGTCGGAGTGACATTTAACACAAGTAGTTACATACGTATTCAGCAAAAAAGCATTGCCGGGCTATTTGAATACGTATGTAGCATCTTGCATGCAGGCCTTTAAGACCGTACCTTTGCAGCGAGTTTTGAGCGGTTTTATCCGCGGGCATAGCATCGGTGTCTGCACGTTGTTCTGCTACTTAGTGTAGTGTGATCCCGTTGATTCTTAAAGAATGGCTGGGGTTTTTTGGTGCTATGTTTAACAGAACACCTTAATAACGTTTCCACTGAGCGATGCAGGTGGATTCATTGCTGGTTAATGCTGTCAATGAAAAGTATTCATGGCATTAAAACCGGATGGAAAGCCGCTTTATAAAGCCGCTTTATATTATTCCGGCAAGAGGCGTTATGTGTGCGCCCGAAGCGATAAGGCTATTAAGCTTCTGGGAATAAATTACTGCGGTGATAAGGTGTGTGAAAGTTGAAAAAAGGCGCGCCAGTAGAATCGCTCGCATCAAAATGCAGAGATAAAACAATCGTATCTAACGGTGTGGATTCGTGGCATACCGGTTGTGTATTCTCGATGTGCTAGATGGCCGTTTATTATAGATGGCTGTTTATTAATAGCGGCACACAAAGAAAAAGGGATGGGTAATCAGACCTTGTAGTAACAAAGTCTCGACGCAGCAGAATACGACTAAAAAACATTAAAATAAAAAGCAAGAAGAGAAAAGGTAAGAGCATGTCTAAAGATCCTTGGTGGCGTGGAGCAGTCATTTATCAAATTTACCCGCGGAGCTTTTCTGATAGTAATGGTGACGGCATCGGAGATTTGCCTGGGATCATTCAAAAACTGGATTACATAGCATCCCTTGGGGTTGACGCGATCTGGATATCGCCTTTCTTTTTATCGCCAATGAAAGACTTCGGTTATGACATAGCGGATTTCCGCGCAGTAGATCCGATATTTGGAAACTTGCAGGATTTTGATGAGCTGGTGTCTCAAGCCCATCAGCGAAATATTAAAGTAATTATCGACCAGGTGTTAAGTCATACCTCGGACGAGCATGCCTGGTTTCAGGAAAGTCGTTCTTCTCGGGAAAATGCTAAAGCGGACTGGTATGTGTGGGCAGATCCGAAAGAGGATGGCAACCCTCCCAATAACTGGCTGTCAATTTTCGGTGGAGGTGCCTGGGAGTGGGAACCTCGTCGTGGGCAGTATTATTTTCATAACTTCCTTAAAAGCCAGCCCGATTTAAACTACCACTGCCCGCAAGTTCGTGAAGCTATGTTGCAGGAAGTGGAGTTCTGGTTGAAACGTGGTGTAGATGGTTTTCGCCTGGATGCGATTAACTTCTGTTTTCACGATACTGCGTTGCGTGACAATCCGGCAAAACCAATAAGCGAGCGAAGAGGGCGCGGGTTTCGGGAAGATAACCCCTACGCTTTTCAATACCATCACTTTAACAATACACGACCTGAAAATCTGGTGTTTCTGGAAGACTTGCGTGCACTGATGGATCGCTACCCCAATACGATGACTCTGGGGGAAGTGTCTTCAGAAGACTCTTTGAAAACCATGGCAGAGTACACGGAAGGTGATAAACGTTTAAATATGGCGTACAGTTTTGAACTCCTGGTCGACACCTTCAGTACCGAACATATTCATTCGACGTTGGCAATTCTGGAGCAAAAAATTCAAGACGGTTGGCCGTGCTGGTCGATTGGAAATCACGATGTGCAGCGAGTGCTCAGTCGTTGGGGGAAAGACCTGATTGATCATCAGGTGGTTAACAATGCGGTTTTGAAAACGAAGGCGTATAACAAACTCGCCGTTACCTTAAATGCTATGTTGCTTTCACTTCGCGGGAGTGTGTCCTGTTATCAAGGCGAAGAATTGGGGTTATGTGAAGCGCCGATTGAGCAGCACGAACTACAAGATCCCTATGGCATCGCATTTTGGCCTCTATTTAAAGGCCGTGATGGCTGTCGAACGCCATTGCCCTGGGATGCTCAATCAGAATTCTGTGGTTTCTCTAATAGTACACCCTGGTTGCCCGTTGCCGATGCACATCGAACAAAGGCGGTGGCAGAACAGGAAATTGAAAAGACATCTGTTCTCAATTGTTTTCGTCAGTTTATTGCCTGGCGAAAATCACAACCGACTTTGCGTTTAGGTTCCACATCCACCATAACGGCTGAAGATGCAACGCTATCGCTGATTCGGCATTACGAAAATCAGCATATGTTGGCTGTTTTTCACTTTTCACCAGCCCCGCACAAAATTTGTTTAGAGCAGGTTATGCCCGGGTATAAAATCGCTCATGTTTTTGAAGATCACGGCGCGCCTTGTGCAACATTGGAAGGTGATGAAATCAGCTTTGAAAGCTGTGGTGTGTTCTTTGCTCAAGTGCAAAAAATACAATAGCAGTTACTGCCGTTCTTTTGTAAATGTCTTCTCAAAAATAATGTGCTCCTAATGTATCACCGCGTAAAAAGGGCTTTGCGCGGTGTCCTTTCTCGGTTTTATCGTATCTTCGTTTTCATTTTCGTTTTCATCTTTGTTAACGGTTAATTCACAGAGCTAAACTGCGATGTACTTATCATCATGCATGATGAATACGTATGCAGGTTGTCCAGCTTAAATCACTTTACTTGCGTATATGCGTTACACTTTTCGTGAACGGAGCGTTTGTATTGACCACTACAACAATAAAGACTGGGTGAATACCTTTATCTGAACGCTGCAATCAATATTGCCGAGAAAAAGCTCAAATAGTTTTGGTTTGATTGATGACACCTTTCACACCAATAACAACTTCATTCGATTATTGTGGCTGTTCTTAATTGCGAATAACAGTAACTGCGATAATCAGGCGTGTTTAGTAGTCCGTCTTAAAGTTAATGCAGAAAGCGGCTTCCGCGTAGGAGTATCCTATGGTTACATCTCTGGTTTATTGTCTTTCAAAATTATGCCGCCGGTTCTCGGCAAAGCATAAGGCGATTATTTCGCTATCTTTTATTTTTTTGTCCCTCAATGGTTTTGCTCAAACGCAATATTATGAAGCTGAGAATGCGGTACTCAGTGGTGGTGCTCACGTGGAATATGAGCATATCGGATTTTCTGGTGCCGGCTATGTTGGTGGATTTACTGATGATTATCGGGGATTGGCGGCGATAGATTTTTATATTCATGCACCGCAAGACGACCGTTTTTCTCTGCAACTGCGTTTTGCTAATGGGACGAACTCCGTGAGAACGGTTTCACTGTTTATTGATGATCAATTCTTCAGGCAGATTGAGATGGCCAGTGGTAACAGCTGGGCAGAGTATCTGGTGAGTGAGTCTGCTGTAGATCTGACCGCGGGTGCACATACCGTTTCCATTCGTTTCGGTGATCAGGATAACGGCAATGTGAATATCGATCGCCTGTCGTTATCTGCGCTTAGTCATACGCCTGAGATAGTTGAATTGGAGAATGTGATTTTATCCGGTGGGGCAAGGGTGGAAAACAACCATTCAGGCTATACGGGCAGTGGTTTTGTTGGCGGATTTATTGATGATCATCGGCCCAATGCCGGGGTCGAGTTTTCGGTGAATCTCGCACAATCCGCAAGATATCGTTTGAATGTACGCTATGCCAATGGAACACCAGCATCACGTGATTTGTCGCTGCTTTTAAACGGTGTGGATATCGGCAATGTGTTATTCGCCTCTACCGGCGACTGGTCAAGGTGGGGAATAACCCATTTTGAGATGGACTTAGACGCAGGCATTCATACGCTGGCATTTCAATTTCAACAAGACAACTCTGGTAACATTAATCTTGATCATGCCGTTGTTGAGGTAGTCAGTGTGGTGTCGCCAACGCCAACACCTACGCTTACACCAACACCAACACCAACACCAACACCAACACCAACTCCAACACCAACACCAACAGATCCTGGAGAATTCGATGCGACCAGTTTGCAATATTCCGGCGGTACTGCGGTGGAAACCGAGCACTCAGGCTACACCGGAAATGGTTATCTGGGTGGTTTTACCGATGTCAATAAAGGTCTAGCACGAATAGATTTTTCTTTGTTGATCGAAGAAACCCATCTGTACGATATCGACATTCGCTACGCCAATGGCACTCCAACCACGCAGACCTTAACGCTGGGCGGAAGCGATATTATGGCAGGTCAGGTGAGCTTTGCTTCTACTGATGCGTGGTCTAACTGGTCTTCTGTTACAACCCGGGTGAGCTTACCCGCTGGGACAACGGATTTATATTTGCTTTTTGCTTTGACGGATAGCGGTAATATTAATATTGACGCGATTACGATTCGCTATGTTGATACGACACCGCCACCACCTCCAATTGAGGGCGATGGTTTTGAGGCGGAAAACGGCTTTTATAGCAATGGAGCATACCTGTCTACAGCCCACAGCGGTTACACCGGGAATGGTGCTGTAGCGCAGTCAACACAATTGGGATCACGCATTGTGTTAGTGGTAAATGCCGAGCAGTCTGGCGAACAGTTTGTAACGTTTCGATATCTCAATCCGTCAACTACCACACAGCGAGCACGTGTCATGCGCGATGGCTTGGTGGCTGGCACGCTTGAGTTTGCACCGAGTGAAGATTGGGAGAATGTCAGTGTCCCCATGCACCTGCATCGAGGCATAGGTTCCATCAGCTTGGTCAACAATGAAGGAAACAGTTCTGAGTATTTGATTGACAGTGTTGAACTGGAATTCAGCAGAGAGCTTCCCTCTCGAGGGGCTGGTGTTGTTTATCAGGCGTATGAAGCAGAAGCGATGAATACCAATGCGAATATCATGGGGCCATCGCGCGAGTATTATACGGTAATGGCTGAAGCATCGGATCGAATGTCTGTTCGCTTAAACCAAACCGGGCATTTTGTTGAATTTACCTTAACCGAGCCGGCGAATGGCGTCGTGCTACGCGCATCCATCCCGGATTCTGCCGATGGTAATGGTCAACAAAAAACCTTGGCGGTATTTGTTGATGATATTAAAACAATGGATTTTACGCTTGATAGCCACTATTCATGGGTATACGGTGAATACCCTTTTCCGAATGATCCTGCGCAGGCTAAGGCACATCGGTTTTTTGATGAAGGGCGAATCCTATTTAATCATGTACTGCCAGAAGGTACGCGTATTCGATTTGAAAAAGATAGCCAGTCAACGGCCACTTACTACGACCTGGATCTGATGGAAGCGGAATTAGTCGAGGCGCCGAGAACTCGTCCCGCCGGTTTTATGTCTATCATGGACTTTGGTGCAACGCCCAATGACAATACTGATGATCTGGCTGCGATCCAAAATGCCGTCGATGCCGCGCGAGCATCCGCTACAGGGGTTTGGATTCCCCCTGGAAACTTTACCATTAGTGATTTTGTTCATCTCCAAAATGTGGCTTTGATCGGAGCCGGTCCCTGGTACTCTGTAATTCACGGGCAGAACTATTTAGGTGGTTTTTGGGGGGATGGTGATAATGTCACCCTTGCACATTTCAAGTTTGAAGGTACGGTGAATTATCGCGAACCCGATGCGGGGCCATTGGCTAATTCAACTCATCCAGGTTTTGAAGGAAATTTTAGTAAAGGCTCTTTAATTCAAAACGTTTGGATTGAACATACCAAAGCGGGACTTTGGTTGAAAAATGGGACAGATGGTTTGCTGGGGTTGGGTTTACGAATCCGCAATACTTTCGCGGATGGTGTCAATATGGTGGACGGCGTTAAAAATACCAGCATCATGCACAGTGTGTTTCGCAATACCGGGGATGATGCACAGGCAATGTGGTCGTATATCGAAGCGCCTGAGTACAATACAAATAATGCGTATATCAATAACACGGTACAGTCTCCCGCACTGGCAAACGGCGCTGCAATTTATGGCGGTAAAGACAATAGCCTGCGAAATTTATTGATTAAGGATGTCGTCGCTTTTGGTTCGGGTATTGCTATCAGTTCTCATCACAATCCTCATCCCTTTTATGGCACTACTCTGGTAGAGAACTGCCACATTATTCGTGGTGGATCACGTGAGCACAATTGGCCGGCAGAGTTAGGCGCCTTGTGGATTTATGCAAAACTCGATTTTCTGGATATTAATGCTCCAGTGGTGGTGCGTGATGTTGATATTGAAGATAGCCTGTATCAAGGTGTGTTGATTTCCGAGGGTGGCCGGACAGTTGGCCAGCTTGAAATGGACAATGTGAAAATTGATGGAACGGGATCTACGGCGATTGAAATCTTTGCCAATGGCAACGCCTTGTTTCGGGATATAACGATTCAGAATGCGCCGGCAACGTTGGAAAAAACTTCGGGCTTTAATATTACCGACGGTGGTGGTAATAATTTTGATATAAATTAATTTGGTCAATTATAGAAACGCAAAGTGTGGTGTTTGTGCGCTTTGCTTTTCTATTTTAGATGAACTTCCTTTCCATAAAGCTCCAGGAACCATATGAACGCTAAATTTTTTGTGAAAGCGCATTATCTGCCTACTATATTGGCCTGTACTATTCTAGCCGGTTGTGCGTCATCACCCGATAACGCTGTAAACCATAGTTCATCCAGACAGTCCCCGGTTTTCTTCGACTCTGTTAAAGCGCCTCAGTTTTCCTCCACGCCTTATGTGCGTTTTGAACATGAGGCGTGGACACAAGATGCCGTAATTTATCAAATTAACACGCGTCAGTTTTCCAAAGAGGGAACGTTTAATGCTGTGCAACAGCAGCTACCACGCTTAAAAGAGCTCGGGGTGGAGATACTGTGGTTTATGCCAATTCACCCTATTGGTGAAATGCACCGCAAAGGTAAGCTGGGAAGCCCTTATGCGGTCAAAGATTATTTTACCGTGAACCCGGAATTTGGCACTGAAGAAGATTTTAAGGCTTTGGTCCAGGCTGCGCATGCACAAGGATTTAAAGTTATTTTGGATTGGGTTGCCAATCACACAGCATGGGACAATGTAGTTCGAGAAGCGCACCCCGATTGGTATTCCAAGAATGACGAGGGACAACTGCATTCAACTCCGTGGTTTGACTGGGATGATATTGTTGAACTGGATTACAGCCAGCCTGATCTGCGTCAGTATATGACAGAGGCAATGCTTTACTGGGTCAGGGAATATGATGTAGACGGTTACCGGGCGGATGCTGCAGGTTTTGTTCCTCTTGACTTCTGGGAAACCGCTACAGCTGAACTGCGGAAAATAAAACCTGTGTTCATGCTGGCCGAATGGGAAAATCGTGATTTGCATGCGTTTGCTTTTGATGCCAGTTATTCCTGGACCTGGTGGGATGTTATGCATGACATTGCCCAGGGAAAAAAAGATGTCAGCGCGCTGTTTGGCTATTACGCTTGGGATGTAAAGTACTATCCGGAAAATGCTTATCGGATGCTGTATGTCACCAATCATGATAAGAATTCCTGGGATGGCACTGAATTTGAGATCTTCGGTGATGCTGTTGAAGCGGTTACGGTTTTATCCTTTGTCAGTAAGGGAATTCCTCTGATTTACAATGGACAAGAAGCGGGTAATGCCAAGCGCCTTGCATTTTTTGAGCGCGACCCAATTCATTGGCAAACACACCCGCACGAAAAATTATTAAAGGCATTGATTGACCTAAAGAAAAAACAGCCCGCCCTGTGGAACGGTCATTTTGGGGGTGTTGTACAACAGGTGAAAAATACCTTGCCCAATCAAGTATTGAGTTTTTATCGACAGGTAGAAGGCAGTAAAGTGCTGGTGGTTGTTAATCTTTCTGCCCAAGCGGTGAAAGTTGGATTTAGTTCCTCTTCATTTGCTGGACGTTATGAAACCTTTGGTTCCGGGAAAAAAGTGGAGTTGAACGTGGGTGATGAATTTGACATGAAGGCATGGGAATACCGGGTGTTTTATCAGTAAACCACATCAATACGGACCTAAGGTGATACTTTCGGGGGCTTTTGGCCGGCTTACTTTGATTGATTTTATTCTGTTAATTCGCTCTGTGATGGGGATGCACTGGCGGATAAATGTTTGCGGCGAAAACGCGTCGACGAGTCTCTCTTTTAAAAATTAGTATGTAAACAGCATTTAAAAAAAAGTATTAGGAAAAATGCAAAAAAAAACCCCGCCAGGCGGGGCTAAACTCAGATCAAAATGATTCAGAGGGAACTACTAATGTTTAAACTACCTACCTACTTACCTAACTACTAATCTTACTACCATCCTTGCTACCTACCTACCATCCTTGCTACCTGCAATCCTCTTACTAGCTGTTTTCGTAACTGCCTGACTAGTACAAAACTTAAAATTTATAATTGAAATCCAGAGCGTAGCTTCTGCCATATAAGGCGTAGTCAATCACACGGTTTTCATCTCCGGCTTCAGTGGTGACAAAAGGTTCATCGTTCAGGTTGTAGGCCTGTAACGTGATGCTTAAATCTTCCAGCGGTCCGCTTTCAAAGGTATAGCCCAGTTGTGCATCTACTAAGGTCGTTTCCGCAATAATACGTTGTTCCAGACCACCTACATTACTGGTTAACGGCCCCAGAAATTCACTGCGGTAATTCTGGCTGATTCGTGCAGACCAGCCATAGTCTTCATAGTACACTTGAATGCCATAGACGTTCTTTGAAAGCCCAGGCAGGGTATTTTCGGGGGTGTCGGGTGGTTCAATACTGCTATCATTGTACGAGTAATTTAATACTGCACCAAAGCCGGTGAGCAGATTCGTGAGCTTTTCTCCAGCCACAGTTAAACTGAGTTCCACCCCTTGAATGTAACCACCTGAACCATTTTCAGGGCGTGTTTCCGTCCCCAGCATGGTGGCGGGTTCTACGTCGGGTTGTGGATAATCAGAATAATCTTTCACAATGTCATGATTGTAAATATAGGTATCCAACTCCTTATAAAAGATTGCGGCAGAAAAATAACCCAGTTCATCTTCGAAATAATGTTCGTAGGCGAGATCGAAATTGTCTGCGATCCATGGACGAAGTCTGGGGTTGCCGCCCTCAGATGACCAAGGTGATTCGCCCAGTGCAGAATCCTCAGTCCAGCTTTCGTTTAATTGGTCGTTAAATGTGTAAGACGCACTCGCGCGCATTTGGTCCATGCGTGGACGTGAGAGCGAACGAGCGAGCCCAACACGAATACTGTCAAGATCTGATATTTCAAATTTCAAATTTAAGCTGGGCAGAAATTCGTTGTATTTGTCGCCATCACTTACTTCATACGCATCAAAACTATCCGCTTCTCCCGTGGAAGAGGTGGCAAAGGAATGCTGGTCGGTCATGACGTATTGAAAACCAATATTACCGGTAACTGGTGTGTCGCCCATGTTAGTGTCAATCAGGAAGCGACCCATTAAGGTTAATACATCTTCTTCTACATCCCAGGTTTTATCGGCCAGGTCAGCTCGTATGGCGCGCACTAATTCATACGTACCGTTGCGCATGGGGAGCAGAGGGTCATAACTGATAATGGAGCCCATGCCAAGAAAACTTAAATCCGTGGTGGCTGTGTTGTCTGGTAGTGGGGCCTGAGTTGCTTGATTGGGAAGCGCAAAATAATACTCTGGCTGGGTTGTAACGGCCTTGCTGCGATCGTCATAATTAAACCCAAGCTCCATTGCATTGAAAACGGAAAACTCTACTTCGTAGTCAACCATCATGCGGAACGAAGCGAGTTCGTCATCGGCAGACGGTTGACTGTAATAGCCCTTCTGACCACCTTCTTCTGTTGGAACAAAGGTTCCACCCCAGCTCTGTAGATTGGTAATGCGAATGCTGGATGCGTTGGTGTAATCCAGTGAAGATCTAAAGGTGGTGCCAGTACCGCGAGTGTGAAACTCCAAGGTGTCTGGGCCGTCTATATACCCACTATAGTTTTCAATAACCTGTGTTCGACGCTCCGCTTTGGAGTAACTCAGATCTGTTTCAATGCTTAAATTATCCGAGAGGTGAAACTTGGAGTTCCAGCCTCCGGCCAGTAATTCTGCATCTGTCAGCGTGGCGTCACTGCGAATGACCCCTTCAACATTACTGAAAACACCATCGGTCACCACTCCATTTTTAACCGTAAATCCTGGTTCAAGTTCTACTGTGGACGACCATCCTAATGGTAGCTCGATCCCCCGGAGCAACTGATCTTCACTAAAATCAGAATAGAACACGTCGAAGGCTGTTTCGAACGTTTCATTAGGTTGCCACTGAACCGTCGCGATGACGGAGTCGCGGATCAGCTCATCTGTTTGGACAAAAGGCTTTACCCCTCCAACGACGAGTACGGTATTGTCATTTTCGTCCTGAGTTTCGGCGTAGCCCCAGGCATTAAATTTTTCGCCTTGAATCGGGCTGTTGGTGTGTGACAGGCCAATGGCAACCCCAAGTGTGTCATCCAGAAACTGGTCAATATAGGAAAAGGTTTCTTTGTCACCCTTGTTGGAACCATCGGAGTTTAATGCTTCGTCTGCATTTTGCTCGTAGCGGGCACTGATTACTATTTTTCGCTCGTTGTAATCTAATGGGCGAGCCGTTCGAATATCAACGGTTCCTGAAATACCCTGGCCGATAACGTCGGCATCGGGTGTTTTATAGACCAGTGCTGTACTGGTAAATTCTGCGGGATATTGGTCGTACTCAACACTACGATTGTCGCTGGTCGAAACCTGCTGGCGGCCATTGAGTAAGGTTGTACCGAAATCTGGTGACATTCCTCGAATACTGATTACCTGCGCACGTCCGTTCAGCCGTTGTGTAGCTAAACCAGGTAAGCGCATTAATGCTTCCGCGATACTTTTATCTGGGAGTTTGCCAATATCTTCGGAAGAAATGGCTTCCACTATGGACGTGGCTTCACGTTTTATTTCAGCGGATTTTAAAAGACTTGCCCTAAAACCGGTAACAACGGTTTCTTCTACTTCCGGTCTTGCTTCGCCAACTTCAGTGTCGGCATAAACGGATAAAGATCCGGATAACAGTGCCATGGTCGATGCCATAGCATGCAAAGTATTAAACTTATTTTTTTTCATTGGTTCTGCCCTAACGGAATACGCTAATTATTATTATGACGAGTGCCTTCTTCCGTGCGACCAAGCACTATGACGTCATATTCCTTATGCACAGAATGTGTTCTGCGATGTAAAAAGATGGTAAGGGTTATCCTGATTTTTGCACAATAGCATGCATACGTATTCAATCACCCGCATACGTATTCACGAACGATATTCGTAATTTTAGACCGAAAACCGCATGATTAATGGTGGAAAGGTGAAAATACGTGACATATGTTGTCTATTGAAACCCAGAGTTTCCCCATCGCTAGGGAGGCTTACCGGTATGCCGTGGTTTCGACGCGATCTTTTGCTATTTCTCGACTGCTGGGCGTGCGGGCCAGAGCACTAATAGCACCGCCAGCAGTGAGCAGACCAGCTGCGCGAGGATCACACCGGTGATTGATTCGGGCATGAGGTTGGACAGGCCACTGATCAACCCAGAAAAACCAAACTGCATGGCCCCCATTAGCGCCGCGGCGGTTCCGCCATTGATTTTAAAATACTGCATGTAGCAGGCCTGGCTATTAGGCGAACACGCGCCGGTGATGCCCACGGTTAAAATCAGACAGGGTGCAAAGGTCCATAGTGACAAAGCAGTTTGGCTAAGCACAAAATTGAACAATACTGCGAGGGCCTGTATGAACAGCGCAACCCGCAATATGCTAAATGGATTAAAGCGGTTGAGCAAAAAGCGGTTTAGCATCATGACACACCACATCGCTACGATATTGGCAGCAAACAAAAGTGAAAAGCCGCTGGTGGATACAGCAAAGTGTTGCTGATAGATAAACGACGCATGGGTGATAAACAGCAGCATGATGGAAAAGGTGAGGATTTGAATACCGATAAAACGTAATGCTGGCCTAACACGAATAACCGCCAGATAACGAGAAAAGAATGCGAGTTCCTGCGTTCTGGAAATTTCTGCATCATGCTCCTGTTGGCTGTGGTCGTGTTTACGGTTAAAGAGAGTTAATTTTAAAACCACAGCAGCCAGTACCGCGTACGCTGCTAGAAACACAAAAATGCTGTTCCAGTCTTTCCAGGTTAAAAGTGCACCGCCGATGGCTGGCGCAATCGCAGGCGCAGCGACCATAATCAAACCGATCAAGCTAAAGAGTTTGGCGGTTTCAATACCTTCCGTTTTGTCGCGTGCGAGCGCGGGTATGCATACCGCCACCCAGCCGCCGCCAAAAGCCTGCAATGCTCTGAATATTAATAACTGATTGTAACTCTGCAGCTGGCTGATAATGGCACTGCTTAATATAAAAACCCCGAGCCCAATAAACATAATTTGTTGGCGACCAAACTTGTCTGCCAGAGGGCCACCAATTAACTGTCCAAAGGCGAGGGCAAATACATAAATGGCGACAGTTAAACCGATATCATGAACACTCACTGAAAAGTAATCGGCCATCACCGGAAAGGAGGGTAAATAAGTGTCCACCGCAAAAGGCACAATGGCAATGGTAAATGCTAATGGAAATGCAAGGCGAAATTGAGACATTAAGTTAACAACGATATAAAAAATAAAATTTAGATAAACAAGACATCACCCAAAAGCAAAAATGCATGGCGCAAGTCAAGGTAAACCGATAGGTGTGAGTGACTGTTGGTTAAGGTGACTGATACAAGGCTTGTAAAACACGCGGTGCTTTGACTGTAAACTGGGTGATCTGTTCATTTGGACAGATCAATATTATACAGTTAAGCAGACCCCTGTGGGATTAATTGTATTTATTTGATCGATTAGTACCACCATAAATCGAAAAAACTTTCGACGGTGATATTGAATGGATTTTTTTAAAAAAACAGAGGCTAGCGTCGGCTCAGTCGAACCCCGTCCACCGTCATATACCACTGCCCATTTTCTTCCATTGGAGGTTCAGTGACGGTAAATTCTGTGGTGAAAAAGGCGATACCTACTACAAAATTATTACCGTTGAACGTTTTAATCGGTGCGTTGATGGTAGTGGTTACACCGTCACTTTTCCGTTCATAGTTGACAGTGCCATCGTGATGGATGATCAGCGTCACATTGGTGGATTGCCAGTGGCCCGCATAACTTAATCTGTCTTGCGGTAACGGTTTAGAGCATCCTGCTAGCAAGCAGAACATGCTCATGACCGCCAGGCGTAAAGTGGTGGAGAGTGTTACGCAGTGATAAGCCCTGTTTAATAAGTGCATTGCAGTCATCCTGTATATGTATGTGTTGAGTATAGACACACATTTGGGCTTGCACTGGGTATCCGCAGCGGTTGTATATGCTCTGACCTTATCAAAAAATGCGGATTACTCCGCAATCAACTTGGTTTTCAATGTTTTGCAGGGCTTTTTCAATAGTTTTTTACAGGTGTTGATTAATGTTTTTGTGGAAGCCTTTTTTTCCTTCATCAGAGCATGAGTAATATCATCGATATCGTGTTCACTTTTACTGCGCAACTCTTTGTCTAGCTGCTCAAATAACACCGCTGCACGTGCGGTCACTGCGCCACGAGCATGTTTCTTTTTCAGGGTTTTTACATCTTTTCCCCAGTCCATCAGTTTATCGAAGGCAACGGTGCGTCTTTCTTCTGTCATGGCGCCTGCGCGATAGAGCAGTTCCACAGAGTAAAATTCGATAAGCCCCTCCGCAATCCAGTCGTCATTCTTAGCTCCAATAATTCCACTTAATACATGCCCCATTTCATGTAATACCGCGCTGGTGCCATTTTCACTTACTAGAGGGCGCTTTTCATGGAGAAAAAATGAATTGGGCGAGGACAGCCCTCCGAGCCACATGGGGTCTCCGGCGCCCACAATTAATAATTCCGGCAAACGCGTACGAAAGGCCTTTTCCGCTTCTGGCCAGACTATGGTTAAGAATGTTAGTACATCCATACGATGTAAATCGGAACCGCGCGGTGCACTGACAGAAACCCGCGTTTTATGCTCCGAGCCTAAAAACTCCCGGCGTGTTCCAAGGTTCCCGGCGATGATCCAGCCCACTGGTCGATCAAACTGACGTTCCGGGTTGTCGATACGAAACTTTCCTGGCTCTATTTTTGGCCATCCAACGTTAACATGGGGCCAGTCTTTCGGTAGTTTGAAGGTGAGTATTGCCTCGGCATAAGCTCCTTTGGCGGTACGTGTTCGTGCTGCGGGTACAAGGTCATCGCCACGAAATATCGCCCAGTCTTTTGCAACATATGCATCATAGCTGCCGGAATTGCGTTTGTGTTCAAGATTAACATCGAGTGACAATTTTGCATTTTTCTTGGGCGGTTGCCACACGGCGCGACCATCTTTGAGTTCCAGTTGGCCATTTGCTTTTACATTGCTGTGGATCTTGTCTTTCAGGTTGAAGTTTAATTCATCAATGAGTCTGGCATCCGGTAATTCTATGGTTACATGTGCTTGCTTTTTTTCCGGAATAATTTCAAAGGTGTAATTCAGCCGGTAAGCTTTATCCTGCTCTTTTGTTGTCTTGGCGAAGCTGCATCCGGCAAATAGCAGTAAGCACAGGCCGGTGACAAGGGAATGGGTAAAAGGCTTATTGAAAAGTTTCGATTGACGCCTGTCATTGCAGCGTGAGCTTGTGAATGGCTGTAACTGGCGGAGGCGGTCAATAGTTTGCTTTCGCATGAATCACTGGTCCTTAGAATTCTGGTTGTTGTATGTCATTTTAAAATCAGAGTGCAGGGCAGTTGAATGTTAATCGATGTCTCTACACGGTTCTGCGTCAAGTTCTACATAATGTTACACATTTGTCTTTTGTAGCATTTACTTGTTAATGGAAAATTATTTACGATGTAAACAATGCAACAATTTGAAAAGTGCAACACATACAGTCGTTTTTTCGTTCATTTGCATGTCCTTCGTAGTCGGCGTGTATGAATTTGCCTGGCGCTACTGCCCTGAATGCTAACAAGCTCGTACATGCGTACCTGGTAGATACGAGATATAAGCACGACAGACGCAAGCTAATAGCCGCTACCCGGCAATAACGGTTACGCAATAAGTGCACCAGGTATTGAAAGACTATGAGAAATGGATTTCATGATCTCACATTCGTTCATTTTTATTTCCATCCGGTAGTTGCTGAATAGGTAAATCAAACCAAAGCATATCGGGAGTGTCTATGATATTGGGGCGTTTGTGATATCGGGGCGTTTGTGATATCGGGGGTGTCTGTGAATGGTTGTCGAGTCTGTGGTTTCTCGTGAATGTACTAAGTGAATGGGCTAGGTGAATGGCTTATCGTAAAAGGCCTGAAGAATAGGTTTGAAGTAAAAGGTCTGATGAAAAGACCTGAAGTAAAAGGTGCCTTGTTGGGACGTCAAAGCATAGACAAGAGCGTGAAACTGGGTGGCTAAAAGATGGACAATTTGTTGCTTTGTGAGCAATATTACGCTTTGATTGTGGTCAAGTGAGAGTTGGAGAAAAATAAAGGAAGGGTTTATGTCTTTATTGTTGGTGGGATGTTTATTGGTCATGCTGGGAGGGCTGTTGATAAGTTTTCCCGAGCTTTGCCTTTCCCTTAAAAAACACGATGAAGGAATGTGGCAGCAATTGGGTAATCCGCACGGGCATATGTTTACCAGCAAAACCATTGCCGTGTTTAGCTGGGTATTAGCTCGTGGATACACGCTGGTGGACAGTGATGAGGTGTTTGATCTTGGTGAGCAGGCATACCGCCAGGCATTAACCGCGAAGTATCTTTTTATTATCGGAGTTATTTTGCTTGTTGTTGGTTTTTTCGTCAGTCTGATGTATGTTGGTATTTAGCGCGTTGAGATACATCTGAAACTAAAAGCGCGTGTCGCCAACTAGCAAGGTCAGCCAATGGGAAAGCAATTCACAGAAATCTCGGATAAACACCAAGTGTTTATTCAACAGCAAAAACTTTTTTTTGTGGCCACTGCGGCAGCAGATAGCCGGGTAAATGTTTCACCCAAAGGGATGGATACCTTGAAAGTGTTATCTCCTAATCGGGTTATTTGGCTGAATGTCACTGGCAGTGGCAATGAAACCGCAGCCCATGTTCAAGTATCACCGCGCATGACGATTATGTTTGCCGCGTTTGAAGGGAACCCTCTTATTCTTCGCTTATATGGTCAAGCAAAAGTCGTTCATCGATATGATGAAGCCTGGGCTACTTTGTCTTCACATTTTACTTTATTACCGGGTGCGCGACAGATATTTGATGTCAATATTGATTATGTTCAGCAGTCCTGTGGAATGAGCGTTCCGTTTTTTTCTTATCAGGGGGAGCGAGATCAATTAATTGAATGGGCCGAAAAAAAAGGTCCTGAAAAAATAGAAGAGTACTGGCAACAGAAAAATCAGTTCAGTTTAGACGGGTTACCTACGCAAATTTTCCCTGCAAACGACGACCGTCACAATGAAACCTCCTGAACTTGAACCTGAAGCCATTCAAGCGTTGCGAGATGGTCGTAAAGTGGAGGCCATTAAGCGTGTGCGTGAACACCGAAACCTGGGATTGAAAGAGGCGAAAGCGATCGTCGACGATTATATTGATCGGCATCCGCAAGTATATTCAGCCCGTGTCATGGTGACCCCGGGAAAAAATTTTCTGCTGATGTTGGTGGCAATACTCGCGTCGATTGCGTATTGGATTTTTCAGGCTCGGCAATAAAAATGGTCACGCTTTCTTTTTAAATATTGCTTTTCCTAAATGCTTATAATAAGCCGGCATAGTGAATGCAATAATTGACATTGATTTTTGATTAATGAAGTCTTCACATAAACCAATACATTCTTTCAGGTGAACTATCTTTCAGGTGATCTATCTTTCAGGTGAACTATGCATAAACTCTCCAAATGTTTGATCTTCCCTCTCCGTATGCGCTTGCGTTGCATTAGTATGATGCTCAGCTTTCTTGTTCCTCTTTTAGTTTCTCCGACATCCTGGGCTTGCAGCTGCTTAGCGAAAGAGCCTTCGCAGTACCTGGCACGTTGCGATCACCTGTTTATTGCGACATTAGAAAACATAAACCTGGATAAAAAAGATGGGCCTGTGACACAAGTGACGGGTACTTTTTCTTTACCAACGCATATTTTTAAAGGTAATCCTGCCGATGTTAAAGGAGTTATCAATACCCGAAGCGGAACGTCTTGCGATACCTTTATGCAAGTAGGCGAGGAGTATATTGTCTGTGGTAAAAGTGATGCTAAATTTACGAAACATACAATGTGTGGCTTTACGCATACCCTATATGGCGATGAAAAACAAAGAATGATAGAACAGTTTTCTGTTGAACCATCAAAGTAAGATTAAGATAAAGTACTCATGTTACATGCCGAGAAAGCCAGTTAAGGCTACGACGCATGTTATGAAGACATGTTATTCGAAAAGCTCACGCCACTATTACCGTTATTAAAATTTTAAAAAAACTAGATTTATGCAATAAAAAAGCAAACAAACGCATATAGAAACGGAAGTAAATTGATATTGGAACTTAGGGCTAAGAAGGAAGGCGGAAGTGGGAAATGGGGGTTAGGTAGTGGGGAGTAGGGAGTAGGGTGGGAGCAAAGAAGAAGGAAAAAATAGAAATAAGGAAGTAAAGAAATTCTTCGACCGCCAAAAGGTTTGCATAAAAAATTCAGTATCTATAGCTAAACATAATGTTAACCCACCTCTGTTTGTTCAATAAGCTTAAAACGTTCCCGCTATTTCCCTGTGATTACATACTCAAATATAAAAATAAGGAGTTTTAGACAAAAACTTGCGGTAGAACAATAAATCCGCGTGTATAAAGTGGGTACTTGTATCCGGCTGAGCTATAGTTAAAAACATGGGTTATCAGAAACACGGTTATCACATTGTGTAACTGTACCAAGTACATATTACGAAAAATTAATGCTCACAGCCTGGTTACGCCATGCTTCAATTATCCTTTTCTCAACATTTACTCTGTAAATCTACGTTGACTTATGTATCGCCTTTTGTTGTCGCGTTGGTGCTGGCTTGGTCTTTGGGTGGGGCGTCTCTGGTCCTTGCTAATGGCTTGGTCGATTCGTCATTGCAGCAAGTAGATGTTCTGAATAAAGCGGAGCATGACCACAGACCAATTAAACCATTTCGTGTTGCTTTTATTAATCCGGGAAGCCCCGGCAATCGCTATTGGGATCGATATGTTGAGTATATGCGCGTGGCGGCAGACAGCTTGCATATCGATTTACACGTAGAGTATGCCGAAGGTAACCGAATGCATACGCCTGAGTTGGCGAGTAAATTACTGTCACAGCCGCAGGTACCAGACTACCTGGTTTATATTTTTCAGTATGGACAAACGTTAAAAGTTTTAAACATGGCTGAACAACACAAAGTCAAATCCTTTATTGTGAACACAAATGTAACGGATTCTGAACAGTCAGACGTGGGCAAGCCTCGCGAATTATTCAAGTATTGGATTGGTCATCTGCATGCGAATAATGAATATGCTGGGGAGCATTTAGCGGCGCAGTTAAGTCAGGAGGCGAATCAGCGTTTTGCAGGAGAGGATGTTCGATTGCTGGCAATCAGTGGGTCTCGTGATTCCACTGCCGCAATAGATTTTAATAAAGGGCTGGCGAATGCATTAAAAAAGGATGACTCCATTTTACTGGAGCAGTTAGTGTTTTCAAACTGGTATTACAGTACAGCAATGCGTCAGGCGGAGGGTTTGCTTTTACGCTATCCTCAAACGCAGATTATGTGGTCTATTGGTGAGGATGTTGCGCTGGGGGCAATTGATGGTGCGATATTGGCTGGTCGTAAACCCGGAGTGGATATTGTTATCGGAGGAACCGTTTCCACCGCCAAAGGTGTTGAAGCCATTGAAAAAGGCTTGTTAACAGCAAACATGGGGGGCGATTCCTGGGAAGGTGCCAGGGCTCTTGTTATGTTGTTTGACTTTCATCATGGAGTTGATTTTGCAGATGATGATTTTTCCGTGCAATATACGACAGAGTATGTGACTCAGGAAAATGTTGCGCCTTTTAAAGCCTTGATTAGTCAACAGAAGTGGCAGTATGTCGATTATCGAAAAATGTCGCGTTACCTTAACCCCACACAAGAAAATATAGCGTTTAATGTGAACAATCTGATTAACGCTGCAGAAATGGGCGTTGCCAATCGTGCTATCACTAAACGTGATGGATCTCAGGGGGAATAATGCTGCCAGTGGTGCAACATTAAAAGAATAGTAAGATTGTTTTTAGTTTTTCAGTTTGTTACGCGCGAGAATACGAATTTTAAACTCACAGTGATGAGTTTAGTTCGGCGCATGAACGCTGTTAATGTAGAGTGTTCATTTGGATTTTTTATGTGAGTTGTTCATGTGAGTTGCTCATGTGAATTGGTAGTGTGAATTAGTAGTGTGAATTAGTAGTGTGAATTGCTAGTGTGAATTGATAGACAGACCCAATCACCGGCGTAAGCATATTGAATGTGATAAATAAATGATGTTCCGGATCAATTCGATCTGATTCGAAATACAATAAAAGGGAGTACTGTAGGATTATTCGGTTATTCAGAAACAGAAACTTGAGGAGAGGCTTACAGCAAGCATTGAATGTCCCATGTTATGAAGGGACTTGGAGCTTCCGTTCATGCTGCGAATGTATTCGCAGCTATAGTTTGCTTGCTCTTCTTTTAACTATCCTGTTCGCGCACAGTCCGGTAAGTAGTGCCGAGGAGGAAAAGCTACGCATCACTTTTATTAACCCTAGTGAGAAGGGCAGTACATATTGGGATGCCTACACAGATTATATGCGTGTTGCTGCAGACGCCTTGAATGTGGAGTTGACGGTGGTGTATGCCAAAGATAATCGTCTGCAAAGTGCTCATTTGGCGGAGAGTATCCTGAAACAGGAAGTGGTTCCTCATTATCTAATTTACATTTATCAACGTGGAGCAACTCAACGCATTTTGCAAATGGCAGAGGCGAAAAAGGTACACTCGCTTATCGTGAATACCAATATTCCAGAGAGCGAAGTGGACAGTGTTGGACGACCGCGGGAAAAGTTTAAATACTGGGCTGGTCACATTCATCCTCATAATGTGCATGCGGGAAAGCAGCTGGCAGAGCAGTTGACCCTGATGGCACATTCGCAAAAACATATCTCACAAGGCAAACCAATACATTTGCTGGCCTTAAGTGGTTCGCGCGATTCATCCGCCGGGCTGGATTATAATCTCGGGCTGAAACAGGCCGTGGAAAATGATAAACAGCTCGTACTGCAGCAATTGGTTTTCGCTGATTGGAGTCTTACCAAAGCCAGTTATCAAATTAATGGTTTACTGGACCGTTATCCTCAAACGCAAGTTGTTTGGTCGATAGGCGAAGAGATTGCTCTGGGCATTGTGAATGAGTTACAAAAACGTCAATTACAACCAGGAAAAGATGTACTCGTGGGTGGAACGGTTTCAACACCCAAAGGTGTGGAGATGGTCAGTGCGGGGTATTTAGTTGCGAATATGGGAGGGGATACATGGGAAGGGGCGCTTGCAATGGTAACGCTGTACGATATGTATCATGGGCACGACATTAACGCGACGGACCATACGCTTCGATATACGACACAGTTTGTTACTCAGAACAATGTGAAACCTTATATAGCACTTATTAATGAACAAAAATGGAAAAAAATAAACTATAAAAAAATGACATTTACGCACATGAAAAAGCGTATCCCTTTTAATGTTCATACTCTGCTCAAGGCTGCCGAAACAGGAGCGGAAGAATAATAAACGGCGTGCATTTTTTGCATACGAAAATGCACGCGCGTTCCATCGGTTGGCGTTATGACGCGTCGATGCTGCTGAAACTGGTCCAACTACCGGTTTTACTTGGTGGTACGGCACGTATCTGAAGGCCGCTATCAAAGCCATTGCCGTCAACATCGGTTAAGGGTGTCACTTGCAGAAAATAGCCGGTTTCTTTATTTTGCAAGCGGAATCGCCAATCGCCATCACCGCTTTTCACCCAGCGCCATTGTGTTAAATCTCCGGTATGAGTTTTGGGGACTGCTCGCACTGCAAGTGTATCGCCGTCATCCATTGCGTTGGGTTGGCCATTTGTAGTATCGCGCAGTGTAGAGCATTGTAGCCATAAGTCATACGCTACATTTTCCAGGCGAAAATATTCACTTCCATCGATCCTGATTAAACGCCATTTGGTTTTATTTCCAGTGAAGTGAGCAGGCACCGCTTGTACATTATTGCCATAGCCTGTACCGTCAGGAAAATGCGTTGTCTGCAACCAAAAACCCTGCTCTTTGTTTTCGAAACGTAAAACCTCATATGGAATACGCTTGCGTTGTGGTAAATTCAAGCTCGGGTTCCCCGAAATTATTCGCGCACCTTCTAAGTCCCAAACCGCACCATCTGGCCAAAATAAACCATTGATGGTGCCCGCTTTTCGTTGACCCGCAAGATAGGCGGGTTTGACCATCAGGCTCCAGAAAAAAGCTCCGCCTACGCCTGGACGCTGGGAAAAATCTTTAATCATTCCAGCCATGGAGGCCAGATCTGTATAACGTTCGTCGGCAGGTACATTGGTCGCACCGTTCCAGTTTGGCCCATTGGGACGTGTACGTTGCCATTCAGTTATCCATAGTGGCATATTCACGCTGCGCGCCTGATTAAGTTTATTTTCGAGATACCCAATCGATCCGTTAATTCCTTTTGGGAAGTTATCATGAATTTGAATTACATCTACTCCCTCATCAACAAATTCTAACGTATGCTGTGGCAAAGTCCCTACGGATAAAGGCACACTCCCTTTGTTATTTGCCGCAATTCTTACCATCTCTCGTGCAAATGGAATGTCATAATTCTGTGGTTCGTTTAATACTTCTATACCAATTAGTCGATTATCATTTTTAAAGCGATTCATAAACCAACGAACATGTTGACGATACGGTTCCCAACGTGCCGCGTTTTTGGTATCTGCCGAAATTGGAGATTTCATTGCAACGGCACGTAGTGGATCTTTACTCCAGCGTAATATATCGCTATCGGTATCTTCTCCGCCCACCGTTTCATAAATAACAAAGAGAATTTTAATTCCGCGTTGCTGCCCTTTGGCGAGCATGTCCTGAATATTGTTGTAGTACGTTTGCGGGTTTTGCTGGTAGGCGTAATAGCTGCCAAAAACGCGCAGTGCATTTAAATTGATGCGTTGCGCGTAACCGAAATCACGTTGAATTTCGGCTGAATTATATTCCATCCATTGTTGATCCGCATTGTAAGCATCAGAGGAAAAATAATTAGCACCAACGATTTGTGCTTGTGTCGATAGTGAAACAAAAAATAGAAACAGAGTGATAAACGTTTTATCTAATATCTGGCGTATGCAGCGAACGCTACGTAAGTCAGGATGTGTGATCTGGGGCATGAAGTCTCCTAAAAGTGTGTAAGACAATGAGCGCTAAGTTTGGGCTGGGAGCCTCAAACAGTTTTATTTTTCTCGGCGAAATCTCCTGTCTGCGCTGACATTGGCTTATATGTCACCACAGTCACCACATGGGAGATCATCGTCGGTTATATAATCCGCTGTATCCACCAAAGTTAGTGGTTACTGCATTCCCTGATTTTTGGTATTAGCCGTGGCTGCGCTTTATTTCTTCTTGTTTTAATCTACATAGAGGAAATCGTTTGCCTTTTAAACTCCAATGCCTTGTATTGCTGTCTTCCAGTCAAATTGCTCACATCATCTACAGTGTGTTTTCACTTTGTCGCTGAATAAGCGGTTGGGCGAATATCTTCCCGGGAATGAATTTAATGAGTGAATATAAGCTCGTTAATCGGTGCTTATTGTTTCGCTCTCCATGGGAACAAGGCAAAACAAGGGGGTTGGTGAGTCGCTGAAGTAAACGAAATTTAAATGTTCAGTGCGCCACAGAGAAAAATTGCCACGAATATTAGTGTCTTGCAACGCCTACCCTGTGGCTTTTTGTCTAATTCGTGATTTAAATTTGAATATGCTTTTTATGTTTCAAAGGTTTGTTCTAAGCGTGTAATAAAATTTGGCTGTGCCCGCATGTTTGCTGGCCAGGATTAGTCACGAAGCCGTTTTTTTTATGCGGCAGTGCAATAGCTGGGGTGCTACACTCTCGCGGGTTTTATTGCACCGGCATATTTGTCATAGTTGTTTTACTGGAGGACGCTTGTTTAACTGCGACCTCGCTAGCTTATCAAGGATTTACTGTTGGATATTGTTGCACTGAGTTTCGAAGCCATAGTGTTTTTGTTTTTTATCGCCGTTATTGCGGGATTAATAGATACGCTTGCCGGCGGTGGAGGGCTAATTACTATTCCTGCACTAATGGTAGCTGGTGTCCCACCGCTGTTCGCTCTGGGAACCAATAAACTGCAGGGGTGTACCGGGACAGCAACTGCAACGATACTGATGTTCAAGAAAAAACGAATTTTGTGGGATAACGTAAAGTGGTTGATGCTGGCAGCATGCATCGGATCTGTGATTGGCACGGTTGCCATTCAGTTTATTGATACACAGTCCCTGACAATTGTTATTCCAGCCGTGCTACTGGTGATTATTATCTATTTCATCGTCTCGCCCTCCCCAAGTGAACACGATGGCGACGCCAGCATGGGGGAGCGGCTCTATCGCAATGCTGTTGTTCCGGGGATTGGTATTTACGATGGAATGTTTGGCCCCGGCACGGGATCATTTTTTACGATGGCAGGCGTCTCTTTACGCGGGCTTGGCATTATTAATGCGACTGCCGTTGCTAAATCCCTTAATTTTTCGACCAATGTCGCATCCCTGGTGGTGTTTGTTGTTGCCGGTAAAGTTTTGTGGGTGGTGGGAGCCGCAATGATGCTCGGACAGTTAATTGGCGCCTGGGTCGGGTCACATGTACTGTTTAAAATCAACCCTCGATATTTACGTTACCTTGTTGTGTTAATTTGCAGCTTAATGCTGGTGAAATATGCGGATTCAATGGGGTGGTTAGGGTTCGTTCAGCAATAGCAGCGGCAGTTCTTGCGTTACACCAAGCCAAAGAATCTACTTGAAACGCTTAATACTGCGTAGCTATACATATAACAATAAACCAAGAAGCTTCTACTTTTTATTTGTCATGGAGAAGGAACATTGAAAAATATCACATTAGGAAAGTTAATCCCCGCAGTTCTATGCCTGTGTCTCGTACTAGTCTCTTCATCAGTTTTTGCCGATGTACCAGGCAAGCCAAGTATTGAAACATTTGGCGTATTACCGGCGATTAGTCGTATGCGAATTTCCCCTAGTGGAAATTTAATTGCATTCGTGAAAACTGACGGTGATGACGATTCTTTATTGGTCTACTCACTAAAAGAGAAAAAACTTATTGATGGGGCGAAGCTCGGTGATTTAAGTGTCTATGATCTCTATTTTATCAGTGAGAAACGTATCATCATTAATGCTGGTCGAGTTCGCCGGGTCATGGGGTTTAAAGGTGAATTTCAATTAGGTACCGCGTACTTGATGGATGTAAAGTCTGGTGAAATTAACCAGCTGCTTGTTCCTGGGAAGGGCGTTTTTATCGGACAAAGTGGTTTGGGTGATATAGTTGGCCTTTCTCCTGATCGTAAACACGCGTACATGCCTGCTTTTACGGGGGACGATTTTTACCGTGACACCAATCCTGAGTATTCTTTGCTAAGAGTTTCGCTTACAAAACGACGCTTACCAAAACCTATACTAAAAGGAGCAAATCACTCATATAAATACTATATGAACAGTAAGGGGAAGCCGCTTGCAGAGTTGCGTTACAGTGAACGGACTAATCGCCATGAGGTTTTTTCCTATTTGTCTGGTGAAAAAAAAGAAATCTACAGCGTAGAAGAGAGTCTTCGTACTTTTTCAGCGGTGGGTATAACCCCGGGAGAAGATGCTTTAATCATATCGACAACGTCTCATGAATTGGATCGAGAGGTGCTTCGTACTATGTCGCTGGAAGATGGCGCTATTTCCTCTCCAATTTTTGCTCGTGAAGATGCCGATGTTGAAAGAATATATACTGATATTAATCAACGCATGATCGGCGTGCGTTATTCCGGACTATACCCCAGTTATGAATTTTTTGACGAAAATCTTAATCAGAAAATGGATAAAATTATTGCGTTTGCATCTGGCGATAGTGTCTGGTTAGCGGATTGGACTGAAGATAAAAAAAGTTTGATTGTGAAGTTGGAAGGAACCAGTAGTGCAGGAGATTATTACCTCTTTAATGATACAAATACTCAAACGTTTTTGGCTTCAACGCGAAGTGCTATTCCTGCGAACACGATTAATCCTATCGGTACCGTTACTTTCTCTGCGCGAGATGGTTTACAAATTCCAACAATTTTAACCATCCCGAATGAAAAAGTCAGCGATATGAAAAACCTTCCTGCAGTGCTATATCCTCATGGCGGCCCTGAATCGCACGACACGGTTGGTTATGATTGGCTGCCTCAGGCGTTGGCAAGTCAAGGGTATTTGGTTATTCAACCCCAGTTTCGAGGTTCTTCAGGTTTTGGTGTCAAGCACACGCTGGCAGGGCGGGGTGAATGGGGTAAAAAAATGCAGGATGATCTGACGGATAGCGTAGAGTTTTTGGTGAAGAAAGGAATAATTGATCCCGAGAGAGTTTGTATCGTGGGGTGGAGTTATGGTGGCTACGCAGCGCTTGCAGGTGCTACATTTACCCCTGACCTGTACAAGTGCTCTGTTTCTATTAATGGTGTAAGTGATTTATACCGTATGTTGAAAGATGAGAAGAGCCAACATGGTCGAGATTCTGAAGTGCTTTCGTATTGGTATACGCAATGGTCTGGTGAAGATGATTATGATAAAGATCTCTTACGGTCGATTTCTCCAGCAGAGCATGTTGATAAAGTAAAAGCTCCGATCCTTCTAATTCATGGCGACAAGGACAAAGTGGTGAGCGTCAAACAGTCGCGGCTTATGTATAAGCGTTTGCAGAAAGCGGAGAAAAAAGTTGAGTTTGTGGAGTTGGAAGGCGACAACCACCACCTGTCCCAGCAGGACACCAGATTGGCTGCCTTGTCTGCATTGATTGATTTTGTAAATCAGTATTTGCAAGTGCCCGCCAAACCGTAAGTGTTGTGCATCGCAGTTTCATCCCTGTGGATAAAGCTGCGTGCTTGTGACATTTATATTTTCTGTCAGCTCAATAGCTTACTTGATTGAGCACTTAGGTTTACCTCTGGCGATTAAATGCGGAGAGATCCGTGATGTGCTGAGTGGATTCCACTTTATTTAACGATTGCCAGAGCTTTTCTTTCAGAAAGAGCTCAGGGTCATGTGGATGGATACTAAGTCTAAGTGGCTTTTTTATACTGCCTATCCACTCATTGATTTTATTCCAACAGGACAGTACCAGGCTTCTTGTTGGAGTATCTGCTTCAAACCCCACTAACGGTAAGTAAGTAAATTTGTCGGTTTGCGCATCGTATATTCCCCAGCTGGATTCAAAATAACGAAAGGGGCTTTCTCTCAGCGCCTGGCGGGATATGCTGCCCATTGCCCATGCGGGAGGCACATAGTACTGCGGCGGGGTGAAGTGATGTTGCACAAACCATTGATAGCAGTCATCAAGTAATTGCTGTATCTGTGATTCGGTTAAAGCAAGATGTTCAGCAACATTGCGAGATACCAGGCAGGAGTGAAGCTTGTGGTAGACCCCTTCAATTTTATCGCAACGGTGAACCCAGCCATGACCAGCCAAAATACAGCCACTTTTTTGTAATTGCTGCAGTTTTTCTATTTTCTTTCGCGACCATTGCAGGCCGGGTATAACCAGCAGAATGAGATTCGGGCGGCAACTGTCTGGTAGAGCATCAATGATTTTGCTGACGCGCTCAAAATTTTCCGGTGAAACATCATGGATTGAAACTAGTGCTTGCATTATTTTCGACAGTGCTCCAGCAAAACGTCATACCAGGCGTGTAGACTTTTCTCATTAATGGCTTGAGTGATTTGCTTGGCGGTGGAGGCCATCGCCTGCCTTTCGTCGTTGGATTGCTCTGTAATTCTATTTAATGTCGGCAATAGTTCATCGCTTTCCATGGTGTAAAAGCCTCTGGCATATTCTGGCCAGTCTGCAATACCACAGCCTTTTGAGACAATGACCAGACGTTTGCGAGCCATCGCTTCCAGCACAATTGTTCCAAAAGATTCGAAGTGCGAAGGAAGAATTAATGCATCATGCTGATCAATTTGATCGCGCAGTGCCTCTCTGTTTAACCAGCCCAGCATGCTCACATTGGATAGACCCTTCACGCTTTGCTGAAAAGTATCCATTAATGGCCCATCACCCGCGATGCTAAAGTGAAGTTGAGGTAAAGCTTTTGCCGCTTTAATGATGGTATCAATATTTTTCTCTGGGGCGAGGCGTCCGGCAAATAAGATGCGCTTAAACTTGCCATCGTATGGTTGTGTATCTGCATTGGTGAACAGTGGTGAAATCACCGTGCTGATTAGTTTTACATTGCGTGGGTTCAACTTTCTGGCTTGTTCAATCATATCCTCTGAGTTAGCCAGTACGGTTTGGCATTTTTTAAACAAATAGTAATGTGATACCTTAAAATACCCGTGTACGATTTTCCCTGCAATAGAGTCTTTCCAGTATAAATCGGTAAGTTGTTTGAATGAAGTATGGAAACCTGTAATCGCGGGTATCTTGAGCTGATGGGCTAAGTACGCACCTACTATTCCATAGACGCCTGGAGTTGCGATAAGCACAACATCCGGCTTAATGTTTTGTATAAAACGTTTCATTTTTATCGGGTTCGGAAAACACAGCTTTTGCGTAGCATCTCCAGGAAGCGGAAACACAAGCCCTGCTTTCCATTGTCCGTTTTCAATAGTCGGGCAGAAAATATCAATCTCTGCAACACGATTTTTCAGGTGCCCAATGAGATCAATGTAATAAGTCCCTACACCATTTCTTTCTGGAGCTGCATCCGAAATAACGGCAATGCGAATCTGACTGAGTTGTTTAAGAGCCTCAATATTCTGCTGTAGGCCGATATCTTTCGCTGTAACGTCTGTATTCATTTATTAACCGTGTGTGTTGCATTGAGTTTTTGCCAGGATGCTGAAAAATACGGTAGCTCATCGTGATAGAGGGCATCATTTTCAGCAGACTGGTAATGGTGTTGGCTGCGAAATTTTTTCCCGCGTTGATCGAGTTTTTCCAGATGCTGTAAATAGCTTTCGGATAAAACCAGGCCTTGTCGTTTATAAATTCGGGTGACAATCTGTTTTAATTCGCAGTGTAACTCGTGGTTGTTAACTAAGGTGATGTCATCCGAGCTTGCATTGCGCTCAAGCAGAGCATAATAGTGTTTTAACAGATCCACGATGCCTGAAATAAATTCGGGCTTGAGGTTTGACATGCCGAGTAGTTTTGCTACAGGCATCAAAGAGCTTATTTGACTTGGAATAGTCGCTTCAGGTTCGCGAATGCAGACAATAAAGTGTGCATCCGGGAAGTGTTGACGCAAGCTTGAAAGAAAAGGGGTAAATGAAGGATTCTTACTGAGAAAACGTAAATGATGTGAATCTTGGTTGGTAAAGCCTTTGATTCGGTTGTGAAAATATAAATGCTTTCTCACGCAGCTGGAATAAAACTGAAGAATAATATCGCGTTTATAAGGGGCCACAGCATCGTCAAATTTGGCGAGATTCCAATAATGCTTTTCCCGGGGGCAAAGTAACGCCATTAAAAAACAGGCATGTACAGGGAGCAGTAAAAGAAAGTCTTCTTCGGGTTCGCTTAATCCGAGTTTATGAATGTTGTCAAAATTTTTAAAGAAGGACAGACGGGAAATTTTAAACATGCCTCTCATAAGTAGGCTAGAGAGTTTGACGACTGGCTGAAGTACTGTTGATAAACCTTTAAATATGTATCGCTGGGTAATTGACGGTGCAAATATACATTCCCACAAGGTTAAACTCGTGGTGTTGGCGTCTTGCGCCAATACGCGTTGTAGCCAGGTTGTACCGCTGCGTGGAATGCCGATAATGAAAAGGGGGCGTTCAATAGTTGTTTGCCGATAGGAAAAAAACAAGCACTCATCGAGTAAAAATCCCAGCCAGTGAAACAGAGTGAGGCTTCCGCTTATTAGCCAGATTACGGTAAATAAAAGTAAGCGTGGAATAAATGCAAGCGCGCCTGCATAAGGGGTCGCACGGAGCAGCCGAATACCGAATTTTAGCCATTCAGTCACGCTTAAAAGGAATGCTTTGTACAATTGAACTCCGCATGGTGTGGTTCCAAAAAATGCCGCCTATTGAAACATAATTTGCCGTGTAATGAATAGTAATGCCTAAAAAACAGTCATTTGTCGTGGGGCATGTACGATGCCAAGCAATACTGTCGTGGGAAATACCTTATTTTTATTAGTATATTAATGGCGGATAAACACCTCTAGCCGTATCTGTTACGCTGCAATGGTGATGTGGCGTCTGTTGCGTGGAGTTAATAACGAACATCCTCCGCTACGTCGGTATTTCAGCTGCAGACCGTTTTGCCTCAAAGTGTGCAGTGGCACCATTTATCCGCCTTCAGTTGTAGACCGCAGAATTGGTATATTTATTCATGCCAAGAGTGGAAACTTGGCGTTATTGTGGGTAACAAGAATGTAGGGTCGCTGTTTACCAATTGACGCTTTTGTAAGGGACGCTATTTCGATAAGTGCTTCTTCGTGAAGCGTGTGGCTTCTGCACTTAAAGGATCATCCGGCCATGGGTGTTTAGGGTAACGTCCTTTCATTTCCTTTTTTACTTCCTGGTAGCTGTTTCGCCAAAAATTCCCAAGATCTTGTGTAATTTGCAATGGTCTTCTCGCTGGAGATAGCAGGTGGACTGCCAGTCGTACCTGCCCATTTAAAATACACGGTGTTTGTTCGCAACCAAACATTTCTTGCAGTTTTACCGCAAGCACCGGCGGTTGTTGGCTGTAGTCAATGCTGAGTGTAGAGCCAGAGGGAACTGAAATTTTCTCTGGCGCCAGTGTTTCTAGTGTCGTCTGAAGGTCCCAGGGAAGAAGGGATTTCAATATAGTGATTAAATCCAGTTTCTGTAAGTCCTCCATTTTTTTTACACCAGTTAAAAAAGGTGCGAGCCAGTTTTCAAGTGTAGAAATAAGCGTTGCTTCAGACAGATCTGGCCATGACTGATTGTCGGATTTCAAGGTGTTCTTTACCAGGGCGACACGGTATAAAAACTGATGTACCTCTGCTGTAAATGGCAGAATGGATAGGCCTTTATTTTGTATGTGATTTAAGAGGGCGTGTTGAATTTGTGTATTGCTGACATTGTGAATGGGAGCAGATTTAACACACAGACGACCGAGGTAATCTCGTGCTTCTGCGATGATGCGTCCGGCTTTATCATCCCAGGTAATCACCTCCTCATGTCTGATTAAATGCGCTAATTCGCGTTGGAATAGATTTGCATCCAGAGCTATGGCGGAATAAATTTTATCATTCGCCTGCCCGGCTTTTCCGCCACTTTCCACTACCACCAGCCACTCTTGTTTGGTGAGTGCATCTCCAGCCGCTAAATACGCGCTACGCCCGTTGCTGAGTTTATACAGCCCATGACCTTGTTTGCGTGCAATGCGGTCTGGATAAGCAAAAGCGAGCAAAAGTGCGTAGGCATGATGTGGAGAAACGGAGGTGGGGTTTTGGTGATGAAAGGCCGCGGCAAAGCTTTTGGCTTGCTTCTTTGTACGGTGTAACCAGTGGCGTAGTGCATTGGGGCAGGTGTGTTCCTGCTCCAGAATATTCATCCGTAAAATCACATCCGCCCCTAAATGCGTAAACGGATCTCGTTCAGCAAGAAAAGCCGCGATATTACACGCTTGAGATAGCATGCCCTGGGCTTCTCCTTCTAAGAGCATGTGTGCCAGGCGGGGGTGCGTGGCTAAGTTGGCCATGGCTTCACCGTGTTTTGTGAGTGTAACCTGGCTGTCTGAGTGTTGTTGAATTGCGCCGAGCTGCTGGAGTAACGCAAGCGCCTGATCGTAAACGCCGTTGGAGGGTGGGTCCAGCCAAGCGAGTTCTTGCGGGTGTGCGACGCCCCACTGTAAAAGTTGCAGAGCTATCGGTGTGAGATCTGCGTGAGTTATTTCCGGCGATATTTGATCTGCCAGACCTTGCTGCTGGCTTTCGCTCCACAGCCGGTAACAAACGCCGGGACCTAAACGCCCAGCGCGACCTGCACGCTGTGTGCTGGAGGCTTTAGAAATTCGTTTTGTCTGGAGCCTCGTCATTCCGTTATTGGGATCGTATTCGGGAACCCTAACCAGGCCGGAATCGATAACGACTGACACACCCTCTATTGTTAAGCTGGTTTCTGCAATATCCGTGGATAGCACAATTTTACGTGAATAGGGTGAGTTGTCTGGAAGTGGTGCTATAGCGTCGCGCTGCTCGGATAAGCTCAGGCTGCCATAAAGCGGCCGAATAGATATATCATCTGATGTTCGCTGGCGCAGCTGCTCTGCGGTGCGTTTAATCTCGCCTTGTCCGGGAAGAAATACCAGTATATTTCCTTGGTGAAGATCCAGTGCCTCAATAATTTTTTCAACATTTTCTTCAACATTTTTTTCAGCAAAGGAATCAAGGATATTTTGCGTGCTCACGTTACTGTGAGAATATCGAATATCGACCGGGTGTAATCTGCCCTCACTGCGAATAAGTGGAGCACCAAACAAGTAATTGGCAATTTTATCGCCGTCTAGGGTGGCTGACATCACTAATATTTTTAATGGATCGGTGTCGTCTCGAAATAAACTTTTACTTTGCAGGCATAGCGCCAGGCCAAGATCTGAGTCCACGTTACGCTCATGAAACTCATCGAAAATAACCAGCCCGATGCCTTCGAGAGATGGATCGTTTTGCAGCCAGCGCGTGAGTATGCCTTCAGTAACGACCGTAATTCTTGTTTTGTGACTGGTTTTGTTTTCCTGGCGAATACGATAGCCAACGGTTTCTCCCACGTTTTCACCTAAAAGCTGTGCCATTCGCTCAGCCGCCGCACGCGCCGCCATCCGGCGCGGCTCCAGCATGACGATCTGCTGCTCGCCCAGCCAGCTTTGATTCAATAGTGCCAAAGGTACCTGTGTTGTTTTTCCTGCACCTGGGGGCGCTTCCAGCACGACTTCATGGCCTTGGTTAAAAGCTCGAAGTAAATCGGGTAATACAGCTTGAATAGGGAGTGATGACAAAACTAAAGCTCGATAATCAATAATGAATGGTTTGCGATTATAGAGCTTTTTTGTTCTGTCGTTTACCCGGAAATGTCTTATGGGCACTTAATTAAAAGACATCGCTGGATAGAGGGAATGAATGGAGAAGGTTAATTCTGCGCAAGTGCAGTGAATGCTCGGTAGAATTAACCCTCGGTGCAACTAATACCAGGTAAAACTAACACCCAGTACATGTGCCTGTCACTGTAAGGTTTGTGACGGTAACATCACCTGAGGGCGCAACTGTAATGCCATCGCCTATCACAATAGAACCGTCGTCTTTTAATTCGATTTTAGTCGCTGCATTGGCAAGAGACTGAATTACAAAGCTGCCAGCGTCCGCGCCACTTACTTGCCATGAATCGCTCAGCATAACATTGCCATTGCTTTCCACTCGAAACCGCGATACCCCACCCGTAGTTTGCACATCGAATAGCCCCTGCGGTGAAAATCCGTCGTCGATATTAATGCCGACATTTGCAGAGGGATCAATTAGCAAGGCATGATTATTTGCATCCGATGGGTGAGCAATATCGAACACCCCTGCTGGCGAAGTTGTTTTGAATCCGATGTCACCGTCGGATGCAATAAACAAACTTGCATCGCTAGCGCCCGGAGCGATTCTAAAAGGCAGTGTAGCGCCATTAGTAAAATCACGTACGAAGAAGTTAGCCTCATTTGCGCCAACATCCCAGGATTGTGCGGAAAAGCCGCCGGTAATATCCTGCTCCAAACGAATTGTTGGAGTATTTCCTGAGTTGAGATTCAGGTCCACTTGAGGTGTGGCAGTGCCTATACCAATATTGCCATTGCCATTGATATATAAAGAGTGTGATGAAGCGCCGGCGCCGACATAAAATGGCATAGTGCCTGCAGTAACGTCCTCAACCGCAAAATACGAATTTCCGCCGTTGGACGAATCGTTGATAGTAATCTGCCAATCGTTCGATGGGAATGCGGAAGATGCACTGGTATCCATGAACTTTAAACGCAGATTGTTTTCTTTTAATCGAATGGTGTCGAAGGAAAACAGTTCGCCATTCGTGCAGTCAACTCCCACGCACAAACTGCCCGAGGTGATGAGATCATCGTTAATTACCTGATCCGCATAAACGGCACTCGCACTCAGCATGATGGCTGCGTTAATTATTCGGAAATATAATTTTTTCATTTCTCGAGTTGTTCCTTATTGCAGTTTATTGCAATTTTTTTAGTGTAAAACATTCACCAGATTTTTCAGAATTTGCTGAGTATTGTATGGCCTCGGACTATAAAGTTACCGGTAATTGAACTGACCATACTTTCTTTCATCTCTGTTCCCTGGGCACGGCCATTGCCATTCACCACCTGACTTTCTCCTGTATATTTAATGCCTTTAACTTCGTACTCGTATCTGCCATCCGCACGGATTTTCATACTGCTGAGATCGAGCACGATATTGTTGCGAGTGTACTGTTGTTGAAAGCTAAAGTCCTTACCGACAACTCTCACAGATATTGCATCAACATCTTGCAGCGCATAAATCGCCAGAGAGTCAGAGGACAGTTCAATGTTGGCAAACGGTTGACTGAACGCCAGCGTTGGTGTGAGGGCCATGAACATGAGGCTTAGAAATAAAGAAAGGCAAGCGAATTTTTTTTTGACTGGTTGCATACGTATACACTCCTCGATCACTCGTTCATGCAAGAACGATAAATACATTTTTAGGCAGACAGGATCAATTACTGGTAGGTGTCCAGTTTTCGTCGCTGTCTGGTGAAAGGTTACTGTTATCAGACGACTGTTGACCTTCGTTGTTGTTTGTCTCCGCATGGCTGGCGATATCTTCATTGCCGGGTGACCAGTTTTGATCGCTGTCTATTGCCATACTCGAATTCTGCTCCGTATTGTCGGGAACCGGATTACTTTCACTGCTTTCGTTTTGCGGTATCCAGTTCTCATCACTGTCTATGGGTAATTCTTCAGCCACTTCCTGTTGTTCGCTATCGCTGGAATCATTTTCATTGTCAGTGTTTTCAACACTGTCAGTATCCCCATCTGAGGTGCTGGGAGGATTATTTTCGGGGGGCGCGGAAGATGTGGGCGAAGAGGATTCGCTTCCACATGCGGCGAGTATGACTGCTAGCAATATCAGAATGCAGTATTTCGAGATTTGCATAAAACACCAAGGCGGTCCGTTTGGCCTGTCAGATTTAACTTGTTTCATTACTATAGCTTATCCATTGTCAATTACCGGTTAAATTGCAAGAATTTTCATGTTTACAATTTATTTTCATAACAACGAAGAAAAAACCTAATAATACGTAAAATATTTATCGATTATGTAGAAAACTACGATTTCGTTTTATTGGTTGGTGAGAGCAAAAAACTAACTCTTCCATGTTTATCTAGCTGGGTATTTTCCTGTTTCTGAGAATGTCGTCTTTTGGTATACACCTTTCTAAACTGACCAGGCTCTATGTTTATTTATCATAAGTAATCCATGGTGTTGTGAAAACAGATATAAAAATTTCACAATTCGTCGCGAAGTTGGTGTGCATGTAATTAAAATCGATAAAAATGTTTTTAGCGTTCAAGTGTGCGTTTTTCGTTGTATCCAATTCATGATTTTTCCCGGTAATTTTGTTTTTCACTGCTATGCTCAAGTGTGCGTATTCAAGCTTTTGCTTTCCTTAAATACATTGTTGTCAGTGCGCGGCTGGAAGTTTTGTACTGGCAACAATATCGAATTCACTGGAAGTAAATGGATCACCCTTCGATGCGGGTAGACTTACGCATCATATTGAATGTCAATCTGTGAAAAACGGGGAAAGGGTTCACGATGAGTTTCATCAAAAAAAGCAGTTGTCGCTTGTGTGTTTTTTGGGTTTTATCGCTATTAACAAAGACTGCTCTTGCAGGTACGCCAGATTTTAATGTCTCCTTTTTTCCTACCACTATCGCCCCAGGTGCGAGTTCAACCTTAACCTATAGGATAGATAACTCAACGAATACAGTCGGTGTTTCTGCTATTTCTTTTAGTAACACTCTACCTGCTGGGGTGTTCATTCAAAATCCCTCGCGAGCTGTGACTGACTGTAAAAATGGAATATTTTCCGCAGCAGCGGGTGCGTCCAGTATTTCCTTTAGTGGTTATCGCATGGCCAAGGGTGAAATATGCACATTGACTTTGGACGTAACGTCGAAAACAGGAGGTTCACATATCAATACTACCAGTGCACTGACATCCAGTGAAGGAAGTTCTGGAGATGCCAGCGCTACATTAACTGTTGATACCAGTCGCCCTGGATTTTCCGCTCAATTTACGCCAAATACTGTCAATGAAGGGGCGGTAAGCCGGCTGGTTTACACCATTGATAACAGTTTAAACGGTTCGAACGTACAATATTTGACTTTTGCCGATATGCTGCCTACCGGCCTTGTGGTGGCAGATGATTCAGGCCTGCAGACGGATTGTAATATTGCTATAGCGCCAGGCATAAGTGCTGAACCGGGTGGAAGCAGCTTTTTAATGCAGTATGTCAGTGTGAATGCAGGAGACACTTGTACCGTTGAATACAACGTGGTTGCGGCAAATGCCGGAATCTATTCCCATGTAAGTGGGACGCTTTCCCAGAATGGTGTGAGTCCCAGTGGAACAGCCTCGGCCCAGCTCACAGTGATTAAGCCTTTTTTAAACGCACAATTTCCAGGTTTAGTGAGTCCCGGTCAGAGCGTTAACTTAACGTTTACTTTGCATAATCTGGATCGACGTTACGCGGCTACGGATATCTCGTTTAGCAATGACTTAAATGCTACTTTGTCTGGCTTAACAGCTACTGATTTACCTTCGACTGGGTTTTGTGGTCCAGGTTCTACCATAAGTGGTAGTTCATTACTGTCCATTGAAAATGCAAGCTTGGCAGCCGAAGCGAGTTGTTCGTTTAGTGTGACGGTACTGGTGCCCAGTAACGCCGTTGCAGGTACTTATACGAATTCGACAAGTGTGATTGATCTTACATTGGGAAGTTCGACAACTAAACCTGCAGTATCAAATATTTTAAATATAAAAAAATCGCCACAGTTGTCCTGGAGTTTTTTGGATAGCCCGGCTGCGACTGGAAGTGTTATTACAGCGCGCTTTACTTTAGTTAATAGCGATTTAGCAAATCCGGTATCGCAAATAGATTTTATTTTGCCGCTGAATACCGTGTATACAGGAATGACGATATTTGCATTGCCAGGCGCAAATAGTTGCGGTTCCGGCTCTTCGTTTTCCCAAATAAACGATAACGATGGCTTAAGGTTTATGGTCTATAATGCAAATCTTGCCGCTGGCGCAAGCTGTGAGTTTGATTTGCTCTTGCAGTTACCTGCAACAGGCCTTGCAGGAAGTTTTGAATTTTCCACGGGCTATATATCTGGAGTTATTGCAGGATCTTCTGTAGCGGGTCCTCCAGTTTCAAGCAGTTTAACTGTAATAACCGCTCCCACACTTAGTGTGGATATTGTGGAAAACTCAGTTGTGCCAGGTGGAACTGTAACGACAAATTTTACCTTGAACTACAGTGAAAATGCGACGGAAAATTCGACCGGTGTAGGGTTCTCAATGGATCTGGATGCCGCGTTGAGTGGTTTAACCGCAATTGATCTGCCTTTGGGAGACGTCTGCGGAGCTGCATCTACGCTTACAGGAAGTTCTACTTTGGTTTTCTCCGGCGGGACGCTTCAACCGGGTGAATCATGTAGCTTCTCGGCAACGTTACAAATACCTCCAGGCGCTGATCCCGCCACCGTTACAGTGACCAGCTCGAATGTATCGGCTGTGTCATCAAGCGAATCTGTTATCTCTGCAGCGGTATCCGATGGGTTCATTGTTTCTGGTTTAAGCTTTAGTAAAAGTTTCTTACCGAACCCTGTACTTCCTGGAACGAGTACGATCCTGCGATTCACCATCTCTAATGACGCAGCGTCACCTGCGGCTACGCAAATTGCTTTTACCGATTATCTCTCATCTATTATCTCGGGCATGCAAGCGAATAGTCTTCCGTCGACTCCGTGTAACGGAAGTTCCAGCATTTCAGGAACGACTGTTGTGAGTTTGACTGGTGGAGAGCTTTTACCTGGCGAGACGTGTACTTTTGATGTTGGCGTTGCCGTCCCTGTGTCGGCAAATGAAGGCTCTTACACTAGTGTGACCACTGCGTTAACGGCAACGGTAAACGCTGCTGGTACGACCTCATCCGCCGCATATTCGGCTTTGGTGGTAGAGTCTTTGAATGCCGTAATTTCCTCGGCTGCAAGCAACCCGACTGCACTTTCGCCGATACCCGTTACTATCCACTTCAATCGTCCCGTGGTTAATTTCGTGGTTTCGGATTTGTTGATCACAAATGGCAGCGCAAGTAATTTCACAGGCGCGGGGGCGCAATATACCGTTGATGTAACACCGAATGCAGAAGGTGAAGTGACAGTGTCTTTACCTGCGAATTCGGTAGATGATGCTGAAAACACCTCGTTTAAAAATCCAGTGACAACACAGTTTGTTATTCAACATGCAGTGGAACCGGAAAGCTTGGTGGTGACAGTACCGGGTGTAGCGATGAACAGTACTGGCGAAAGTTTTGTGATTTCGGGGACGCATACGGTCAATGCCAGTAAAGTGTATCTTTACGCGGATGACGATAACAATGGTGTTGCTGATAACACAACAGTTTTGGGGTCGACCATTGTTGATGCTAACAGCTGGTCTTTAACGGCGACACTGGCGTTGCAGTCCGCCAATAATTTTGTTTTGGTTTGGGAGGATCGTGCTTACCGGGTAAACCGAACAGTTGATGTGCCAACTATTACCGAAATTACGCCAGATTATGATCCTGTTATCAACGGTTCTCCTGCACTCAGCGTGAACGAAGATTCAGTTTACAGCTTTACGCCGACGGCGTCAGATGCGAATACCAATCAAACTATTAGTTTCAGTATCAATAACAAACCTTCCTGGGCCAGCTTTAACACCGTGACCGGCGCTTTAACTGGAACACCAGAAAATGCAGACGTGGGAACAGCGAATGGAATTGTGATTACTGTAACAGATAGCTCGAACGCTTCCGCCAGTTTGCCTGCATTCAATATTACTGTTATCAATACCAATGATGCGCCTGTTATCAGCGGTCCCCCCGGAACGACAGTAGATCAAGGTTCACTTTACAGTTTTATTCCTGTTGTTACTGAAGTCGATGCCGGAGACAGCAGTACGTTCAGCATCACGAATAAACCATCCTGGGCAAGCTTTAATACCAGTACCGGTGAGCTGAGCGGCACTCCCTCGAATGATGATGTAGGTTCTACTACGGGCATCGTTATTTCGGTTACCGACAGTGCCAGCGCGGCGGATAGTCTGGCGGCGTTTAACCTTACAGTGAGCAACATCAATGATGCACCGGTGATCAGTGGCACTCCCAATGCTACAGTCAATGAAGATACGCTTTATAGTTTTACGCCGCTTGTAACGGATGTGGATAGCGGTGATTCGCAAACTTTTAGTATTACTAACAAACCTGTCTGGGCCAGCTTTAATACAGCAACTGGTGTGCTTAGTGGTACACCTGCCAATGAGGATGTAGGCGTGAGTTCAGGTATCGTTATCACGGTGAGCGATAGCAGCAGTGCAACAGATAGTCTTGCGGAATTTTCAATCGAAGTCATAAATGTAAATGATGCACCGGAGATCAGCGGAACACCTAACACCAAAGTCGTACAGGATAATGCATATGCATTTACGCCTGCGGCAAGCGATGTCGATGTAGGTGATACACGCACATTCAGTATCATCAATAAACCTTCCTGGGCCAGTTTCGACACCACAACTGGTGCGCTGACGGGAACACCTGGCAATGAAAATGTCGGAGTGACGTCGGGCATTGTCATCACGTTAACCGATAGTGCCAACGCCTCAGTCGATTTACCCGCGTTTGATTTGACGGTGACGAATACTAATGATGCGCCAGTCATCAGTGGGACCCCTGCAAGCTCAGTGAATGAGGACGCGTTGTATAGCTTTACTCCTACTGCCACGGATGTTGATCTTGATGAAACGACAACCTTCAGTATTGTGAACAAACCATCTTGGGCAAACTTTGACACCGCCACCGGCACACTGAGCGGCTCACCAGAAAATGACGATGTTGGTGTAACGAACGGCGTTGTAATTTCAGTGATGGACAGTGCAGGTGCGACCGACAGTTTACCCGCTTTTAACTTAACCGTTGTGAACACTAACGATGCTCCTACAGACATCACTTTGACGGGGGGTACTGTGAGTCAAAGCAGTGGTGTAAATGCTGTTGTGGGAAGCTTAACAACAGCGGATGTAGATGCTGATAGCAGTTTTGTCTACAGCCTGGTGGCCGGTATGGGCGATGAGGATAATGCCAGTTTTAATATCAGTGGAAATCAATTGCGGGTAAATGATGCGAGTACAATGAATGCGGGAACATATACTGTTCGACTGCAAACCGATGATGGAAGTGCTGCTCTCGCCAAAGCGTTTCAACTGACGATTGTGGATGATGTTATTGCAACCGTGACGGGAGTGCTCGTACCTGCAAATGCTACCTATATTCTGGCAGGAGAATTAGATTTCACCGTGATGTTCAGTGAAGTTGTGGAGGTGGACACAAGTGCTGGTTTGCCAGTGTTAGCGCTGACGATTGGCAATAACCAACGTATGGCAAGCTATCATGCCGGTTCGGGAACCAGCATGCTGCAATTTCGTTACACAGTGTCTGCGGATGATATGGATGTAGATGGAATAGCATTGGCCGAGAGTATTCAATTAAATGGTAGTCGCATATTGGATACGGCGAATTTTGAAGTGGAAACGCTATTAACCGGGGTGGGAAATTTAACGCAAGTTCTAGTGGATGGCATTGCACCGCTGTTAAATGAAATCACAGCAGTGAGTTCTCCGGGAAACAATCTAAAACCATCGGTGCTGATTCGCACCGATCAAGCGGGCACGGTGAACGTGTCAGGTAGTTGTGGAACGGATAGCGAAACCAATATTGTTGATGTTGGTGATATCTCGTTAAGGTTGACACAAACTGACAATACTTCAGGACTTACGGAAGGCCTCTATGACGATTGTGCGATCACAGTGACCGATGTGAATGGCAATATCAGCGAGACTTTAGTGCTGAGTGAATTTATTGTTGATACCACTGTGCCATTGGTTTTACTCACTGAAAACCTCCAGGTGAATGAAGGGGAAAGTGCTGTCATTGCAACTCGGCAGGTCCTTGCGGTTGATGACATAAGCACCCAGGCAGCCAATCTGACCTACACCCTGACTCGCTTGCCGGATGACGGCGTGCTGGCTTTAGGGGTTATCAATCTTGCGGAGAATGATACGTTTACGCAACAGGATATTAATGACAATCGTCTGCTCTACACCCATAACGGGAATGAAAACAGTAGCGACAGTTTTGCATTTTATGTACAGGATGAAGCTGGAAATACCGCGCAAGCTGGTGTTGAAGATTATGTTGCTACCGTTGATATTACGGCGAGCAATGATGCCCCCACGATTGATGAAGGTGAAACTGTTGCGATTGATATCAGTGAAGATAATTCGCCGATTGCGTTCAGCCTTGAGTTGCATGCAACAGATGTAGATTTGCCGGGTGATACTTTGGTGTGGCGTGTTATCAATGCAGCCTCTTATGGTGTCTCTAATGTTATTTCAGTGGGGGCATCCACTGTTGTCAGCTATGTCCCTGCTGAGAATTACAACGGTGCGGATAGTTTTACGGTGGAGGTGAGTGACGGTGAATTTACCGATAGTCTTGTTGTAACGGTCAATATTGCTGCAGTTGAAGACGCGCCGACTATTACGGGATCACCAACAAACATTATACCTGCAGGAGCAACCTATCACTTTACACCTACGGCGGCAGATGCCGATATTGGTGATGTGTTAACGTTCTCTGCCGCAGGCTTGCCCGCATGGGCATCTTTGAATGCATCTACCGGAACTATTTCTGGTACGCCGGTAAATGGTGACATTGGGATGAATACTATTACGCTGAGTGTTAGTGATGGTAAAACGCAAACCAGTTTGCCGGCTTTCTCGCTAGAGGTGGTTTCCGCTATTGATACCGACGGCGATACTATTCCCGATTACCAGGAGGAAATTGAGGGAACTGATCCGAACAATGCTGAAGACTATCGCGATGTGACACCACCTGTTGTCACAGCACCTGAAACTGTTACCCTCAATGCAAGTGCCCTCTATACCCCTGTCACGGCGAAAACCTTACTAGGGTTACAAGCCAATGCTTCGTTAGCACGTATTCTTAAGGCGAAGTCTGCTTTATCGGAAGACAATGTCGACGGTGAACAATGTTGTGAAGCCATGCTAGTCAATGCCAGCAAGGACACGCTACTGTTACCGCCGGGTCGCAATGAAGTCACTTGGCGAGCGATTGATGCGAAGGGCAATATTGGAGAAGCTATTCAAGTTGTCGACATTCGCCCGTTGGTATCTTTGAGTCCAGATCGTATCAGTGCTGAAGGTGCGACAGTCAATATGCGAATCTTATTAAATGGCGAATCGCCTGAATATCCATTAGATATCCCCTTTGTTATTGACGAAAACACGACTGCCACTCGTCAGGATCATGATCTGATTGAGGGCTTCGTTCGTCTCACCGAAGGTCAAACGGAAGCTTCTGTTGCAATAGCATTAACGAGAGACAATGTTGATGAAAGCGATGAACAATTGATTGTTCATTTGGATACCGACACTGTGAACGCAGGCGTGAAATCCAGTTATACCCTGACTATTACAGAAGCCAATGTCGCACCGGAATTAAGTATATTGCTCGAGCAAAATGGAAACCCTACCGTGATCGTGAGCCCAACGGCAGGGAATGTAACCGTTACGGCAATCGTTGACGATGCGAATAGCGGCGATACGCATTCATTCGACTGGTCTGCTTCCGACACGACACTGATTGATCAAGATGGCAACCTCACGGATATGGGAATGGTCTTTGATCCAAGTGATTTAACCACTGGTGTAGCCATTGTGAAAGTGACAGTAAGTGATAACCACGGAGCGAGTGATACGGTTAAGTTGGCATTTCGCGTTGAATCAGATTTACCCGTTTTGGATGTGAATACCGACCGCGATAATGATGGTGAAAATGACTTTTCGGAAGGGGTAGGTGATATTGATGATGATGGCATCCCCAACTATCTTGACAACCTTACCGCTGGCAATGTCTTGCCGGAGAGTGTTGATAGCGCGTCCTCGTTCCTGATCGAATGTGAACCGGGGTTACGCTGCCGACTGGGTGAATATTCTCTGGCGGGAGTTTTGGGTGGTGCGCACTTGTTATATAGCGAAGATATGCTGCGTATGAATATTCCCAGTGATGAAAACTTTGAACATATTGGTGGCGTGTTTGATTTTGAAATCGTGGACTTACCGATTGCCGGACAAAGTACAAGTATCGTTATCCCTCAAATTACTGTTATTCCCATGCATGCCGTGTATCGTAAATTTAGTCATGGGCAGTGGAAGACGTTTGTGGAAGACGCTAACAACTCACTGCATTCTGCTCGAGGTAATGCAGGGTATTGTCCACCACCTGGCGATAGCTCGTGGAGGCCTGGATTAATTGCAGGCAATTACTGTGTACAGCTGACCATCGAAGATGGTGGACCGAATGATGCCGACGGTGAAGCCAACGGCAGTATCGAAGACCCTGGCGTTGTGGCACAACCGATTATCGAAGACGGCGTTGAAGTCAGCGATATTCGCAGTACAGGTGGCGGAGGGGCAAGCAGCGGTGGCATCTTGTTGCTGTTAAGCTTTATCGTATTTTCTGCACGCTTTCGCAAAAAAATAAGACACTACACCGCCAGTATTCTGAATGTGGTGTTGGTCTGTGGAATGTTTGTCGCGAGCCAGACATCCCAAGCACAGGACGTGCAAGTGCGTTTAGGTGTGGCTCAGGCTTTAGGTACGGAAGGTCGTGGCGGTATGCGATCGGCAGTGGATGATCATGTGGAAAGTCTCAATCTTTATCGCTATGACGATAGCCGCTGGGCATATCGCTTAAGTCTGGAAATAGACTTAGGTCTTGAAGGTGCATTAGCGGGAAGTGGTATCAGCCTAAGCTACATCGATCTCGGTGAAGTGGGGGTTAATCTGGATGCACAAATTACCAATGAAATTGGTTTCGCCAAAGCCATAGAAGAGACTTATCCTGTCACCGGAGACGGAGTCGCGATCAGTTATTTATATGTGTATGAGCTCAGTAAAAAATTCACAGGTGTATTCGAACTTGGAATGTTTTACTGGGATGGTGATATCAACATGTCCGGCTCCAATCTTCCCAAAAACTATAACGATGGCTTTGATCCTTTCTTTGGTGGGCATGCCCTGTATGCACTTAATGACCAGTGGTCTGTTGGGGTAGATCTTATGCACTACCTTTTGGATGACCAGAGTGTTACGAGTTTGGGGGCAAGTATAGGATTTAGTTTGGACTAAACTAAATTATCGCTAATAAAGTTCTTATAAAGTAAATAGTGAACCCCGCTTCGGCGGGTTTTTTGTTTTAACTTTATACAACTCAAAATCTTATCTCCACTTTTACCTTTACTGAACTGTATCTTGACTATAATCAAGCGTAAATAAAACATAAACGGGTTTATCCGTAGTTTGCGAAAGTCAATATTTTGGCTTGTGTAACCATTACATTTTGAATTGCCAAGTTTTTGGCTAGGATACTTTAAATTTTTCTAACGACTTCCTAAATTTGGGATTCATAGCTGTAATGCTTTTGGTAAAAACTTTTCAACCCATTCTGTTTAGACGAAAGAATCTTCGATTTATTTGTATATAAGTTTTTACCGAAAACCAATTTAGGGTAAACGCTTAAAATTTTTACTTGAGTGCATCATTTAGTTTCCAGAAAGAGAGTTTCTAACATAGTGAAGAAAGTACATTTTATTTCTGGGTTGCCACGTAGTGGTTCTACACTGCTCGCCGGGATACTCGCACAAAATCCGCGTTTTCACGCGGCGATGACAAGCCCAGTTGCCGCCCTCATCAATGGCGTGCTGGAACAGACAGGGGCAAATTCCGAGTTTTACTCGTTCTTCACCTCTGAAAAAAGAAAATCTTTGTGTAAGGCACTATTCAATAGCTATTACGAAGATAAATTGGAGCATGAAGTCATTTTCGATACTAACAGAATCTGGTCTGCACGTATGCACCAGTTGGTCGAACTGTTTGGCGACTTCAAATTAATCTGTTGTGTACGAAACCCCGCATGGATCATGGACAGTTTTGAACATATTTACAGGAAGAATCCATTCGATTACAGCCGGATGTATTCTCCTGCCAGCCGTCAAACGGTTTATAGTCGTTGCGAGGCACTTGTGAATGGGGCGGGAACCGTGGGTAGTGCCTGGACTGCATTGAAAGAAGCTTATTATGGCGAGTTTTCTGATCGCTTGCTGTTAGTTGACTATGATTTGTTAACGCAACATCCCGGGCGAGCCATACAACTGCTTTACCAGTTTTTAAATGAGCCCGAATTCGACCACGACTTCAATAATGTGGAATACCAGGAAGAAAGTTTTGACTCTTTGATTGGTGTTAAAGATTTACATACGGTGAAGCGTAAAGTGGAATTTTCTGCTCGCCGCACAATTTTGCCACCCGACCTGTTTACCAAATATCAGGATATGGATTTCTGGCAGGACACTGCCGGTACTTCCGCAAATATTATCGCCCCTAAAAAGAAGTGAACATAACGACACGTCGCTTGAGAACTCTATATGAAAAAGCAGATTTTTAATGGACTGGCCTCCTTACTTTTACCTTTTGGTGCTTATGCAAGTGCGTCGGTTAGCAATGTCTACCAGCGCAATTATTTACGTTCACAAAGTACTAGTGGGCAGCTGCTGAACCGCCAGTATTATGCGGCCGATATGGTGGATAGGGGGCAACGTGTTACTAACACCGATGAATTGTTATTGTCGCAGGGTACTGCTGTTCGTGAGCTGGTGATTATTGATGAGGCCGTGCCAGACAAGTCAACCTTGTATAAGGCGTTGAGGCGTGGTGTCGATGTGGTGGAAATATCTTCGGAGAAAGAGGGCCTCCAACAGCTAGTTGATGCGTTGAAGAATTATCACGAACTGCATTCGCTTCATATTGTTTCGCATGCGAATAATGGGGAAGTATTGTTAGGCAATAGCCGCGTCACCATTGAGGCCATAAAACACAGAGTCGATTTTTTTAATGCAATTAATGGCACAATTAAAGAGAACGGTGATTTACTGTTTTACGGGTGTAATCTCGCGGAGGACTCCGAAGGTGAAACGTTACTTGAACTCATTACCGCCGAAACCCATGTCGACGTTGCCACCTCAAATGACCCAACTGGTGATGCCGAGCAAGGTGGAGATTGGGAGCTGGAAGTTACGCGTGGCAACATTGAAACAGAACTGGCGTTCAGTGAGAAAGCCCTAAAAGATTTTACGGGAACTCTGGCCATAAATGACGGAGTTGGAAAAGTCATCACCACAGGTGGCTTTCCTGGAGGCTATGGAAATTTCAAAACCTATGATGTGGATGCTACAGGCCATGTCATACGACTCAGCACAAGCTCGGTGAATAGCAGTGCTATTTACTGCGGTTTTGGTTATTGCTCTGTCAATTTTGGTGGAGGGCTGACGGACACCGAAAGTCTATATATCGATTTTAGTGGCGGTGAAACCTTTGACATTGATTCCATCGCGGCCTATTCGCCCGCAGGAAATAATACCTACGTGTTTACGCCAAGTAGTGGAATAGCTGTCACGGGGAGCGGGTTCGATTCCGGCTTCAGCACACAAGCGCTAAATTTCACCAATATCACTAGGCTGACTATAACTAGGCAAGATGGCAATGATTTGAATGGTTTCGATATCGACAATCTGGTCATCAAAAATGTGTCGTCTTCAAACGCTGCTCCCGTTATTTCTAATATCGACGGCGACAGTGTGGCCTGGGCGGGCGTGGGCAATACCGTCAATTTGGACTCAGGGGGGGATGCCACGGTTTCAGACACCGAATTCGACGCACTCAACGGTGGTAATGGCGACTACTCCGGCGGTAGCCTCACGATTCAGCGCCCGACTGCATTGACGTCCGATGTATTCGGTTTTAACACCAGTGGCGCTTCATTTACGGTTAACGGTAGCGATCTTCAAAATGGTGGTCAGACCTTTGCGTCCTTCACCAATACCAATGGCGTAATGACCATTACATTTAATAGCTCGGCGACCACCGCGACGAAGGCACTTGTTCAAGATATCGCACGACGGATTACTTACCGCAGCGACAGCCCAGCCGGAGACGCAACCGTGCGTTTCACCTTGAGTGACGGAACAGATAACGACACCGCCGATGTTACCGTCACCAGTGACAGCCTCTACGTCACCGATACCACAGATACCGCGTCGATCGACGCCTCTGACGGCGTAAGTTTCAGCGAAGCGATTGCGATTGCAGCGGCAGATGGAACAGGTACACAAACCATTGTTATTGACAGCTCTCTAGCGGGGCAGACTGTTTCAGCCACTTCAACTTCCAGCCTTACTGAAAGTCTTACGCTTGATCTCGGTGAGGCCACCGGGGTAACTATCTCAGGCGGTTCGCTTTCCATCAGCGGCGGTTCGACCCTGACATTGGATAACGACACTGGCGATACTGCGAGCATCAGCACCGCTTTTGGTGGCACTGGCGCCATTACGAAAACTGGCGGCGGCACAGTAACCTTAACCGCGTCCCAATCCTACAGCGGTGTAACGACTTTCAGCGGCGGCACCATCAGCGTTGCGGGGGATTCCAATCTCGGCTCTGGACAGCTGATTATTAATGGCGGCACTCTTTCAGCTACCAGCAGTGGCACCATCAATAATGCGATCAATGTTGCGGCGAGCGGCACTTTCAATCACAGTACCAATATGGTGCTTTCGGGCCTTATCTCAGGCAGCAACACCTTGACTATTAGTGGTTCAGGAGAGTTGCAATTTACCAATACCGGCAACGAAGCCAATAGCAGCGTGAGTCTAACGATCACCTCGGGTACCGTATGGACCAATAACGACAATGTATTCCCCTCCGGCACGATTACCCTTGATGGCGGCAATTTTGCTTCCAATGGCTCGAGCGGCACATCCACCACGGTAGACAACAACTTCGTGATGGGCCCCTCAGGTGGCAGCTTCGACATCTATGGTGGTGGTGGCAACTACTCCTTGATCCTCTCTGGAGTTATCTCTGGTTCGGGCAATCTCACCAAAACGGTCTCGGCCAATCTGGAACTCACGGGCACCAATACTTGGAGCGGCACCACCACAATTCAAGCTGGGCAGATCATCGTTGCCGGTGACAGCAATCTTGGAACTGGCAATATCGTGTTTTCTAACGGAACGCTGAATGTCACCGGTAACGGCGTCACGATTGATAACAATATAGTGATGAGCAGTGGCGGTACGGTAAGTAACGCAAATGACATCACGCTAAGTGGCACAGTCAGTGGCTCGGGCACTCTGACCAAAACCGGCGCAGGTACGCTCTCGCTTTCCGGAACGCAAACCCAAACGGGCGGTACTAACGTTACCGCAGGTGGTGTCAACATCGCCGGCGACAGCAATATCGGTTCGGGCACTGTTACCCTCAATGGCGGTAACTTAACCATTACTGGTACAGGCACTATCGACAACTCTATCAGTATTGGTTCCAGCAATGGCACCATCACCAACAGTAATAGTGTTACGTTATCCGGCGTCGTGAGCGGTACCGGCAGCCCTACCAAAGCGGGTGTTGGAGCTCTGTTTCTTACAGGTACTAACACCAATACAGGCCTATTAAACATATCAGCAGGCACTCTATCAAATACAGGAACCGTATCGAGTCTGGTGACCGTGTCGAGCGGCGCAACCCTTGAAGGCGCTGGCGTCTTTTCCAGTCCTGTGGTGATTAATTCCGGTGGTACAGTTCAGCTTGGCTCATCGCCCGGCACCATGACTCTGGTGTCTGGTTTTACTCTGAATCCCGGCGGAACACTCGTAACACGTATTAATGGTAATGTCGCTGGCACCTCCTATGATCAATACAATGTCAGTGGCACTGTATCCTTAGGTGGAACGCTCAGTGTAATTGGTACCCATACAGGTGCCGGTGGTGAGAGCTATAACATCATCAATAACGATGCTTCCGATTCTGTAAGTAGTACCTTTAATGGTCTTGCTGAAGGTAATCAGTCAACCACCTTGAACTCAATTCCTTTGGCAATTAGTTATGTGGGTGGTAGCGGAAATGATGTGGTATTGAGTCCTGTCGGCCCTACCTTGACCGATGCGAATATCAGTATCGCAGGTGCTTCTGGCACCGGCGGCGCTTACAAAATTGGCGATACAATAACGGCAACCTGGGATGACACCGGTTCTGGTGACAATAACGGTGATATCACAAGCGTAACTTTTGATTTCTCGGGTTTTGGTGGCGGATCGTCTGTAACGGCAAGCAACAGTGCCAACGTGTGGACTGCAGCCTATACCATTACGTCGGGTGCAATAGATGGCACTAACTTCAATGTCTCCGCTACTGCGACCAATTCTTCAGCCATCAGCACAACCACCGCAGATACCACAAATGCAACCCTTGATAACATTGCGCCGATCGTTACTGATAGTAATATCAGTATTTCGGGGGCTTCAGGTTCTGGCGGTGCCTTTAAAATTGGCGATACCCTAACAGCAACTTGGAACAACACGGCAGGTGGAGACAACAATAGTGATACCATCACTTCGGCCGCTGTAGACTTCTCTGCTTTTGGCGGTGGCGCTGCGGTAAGTGCTTCAAATTTTTCTGGCACTTGGACTGCAACTTACACCATTGTTTCAGGTGCAATTGATAGCACTAATTTGAATGTGTCTGTCACGGCGACGGATAACGCAGGCAACACCACGACCGCGGCTGATTCCTCGAACGCGACAGTTGATAATGTTTCGCCAACAGTGACCGACGGCAATATTAGTATTTCCGGCGCAACCGGCTCCGGCGGTGCATATAAAATTGGCGATACTGTTACCGCCACTTGGAACAATACTGCGGGCGGAGACAGTAATTCCGATTCTATCAGTTCAGCAACTGTTGATTTCTCGGCTTTTGGTGGCGGTGCTGCCGCAAGTGCCACCAATTCTTCCGATACCTGGAGCGCTACTTATACCATCGTTGCCGGTGCGGTAGATGGAACAAACCTTAATGTCTCATTTACAGCGATTGATAACGCTGGTAATAGTACGAGCACGGTGGATACAACTAACGCAGCGGTGGATAACATCGCCCCTACAATGATTGATGCGAACATCAGTATTTCTGGTGGTTCCGGGACAGGTGGGGCATACATTTTGGGAGATACCATCACCGCCACGTGGGATAACACAGGCAGTGGTGATAACAATTCAGATTTAATTACTGCAGTGACCGTAGACTTTTCCGCCTTCGGTGGTGGTGGTGCCGTGAGTGCATCCAACAGCAGTAGTACTTGGACCGCAACCTACACCTTAACCACTGACGCAACCTCTGCTTCGAATCTCAACGTTGCAATGACAAGTGTCGATGACGCAGGTAACAGCACGACTACGGCCGATACTTCCAATGCAACGGTAGATGTAGATGCTCCAGCTGTAAGTGACGTAACGTCATCAACACCCAATGCAATTTATAAAGTGGGAGATACAGTTGCTGTTGATGTGGTGTTTAGTTCAGCAGTTGACGTGACGGGTTCGCCAACTATTGAACTGGAAACGGGAACAACCGATCGCACGGCTATTTATGATTCGGGAACAGGGACTGCGACGCTAACCTTCAATTACACAGTGCAAGCTGGCGACATTGCCGCTGATTTGGATTATACATCGACAAACGCGTTGAGTTTAAATGGAGGCACCATTAGTGACACTAGCGGCAACGCGGCAACCTTGACGCTTGCCTCACCGGCTGCAAGTAATTCCCTTGGAGCTAACAAAGCCATTGTGATCGATACCACGGCGCCTACATTGGCGAGCGTTACGGTGGTAACCACTCCCACAACAGACAGCACACCCAATTTTACTTTCAGCACCAATGAAGTGGGAACAATAAGTATAGGCGGCAATTGTGGTACCAGTACTTCCACCACTATTTCTGCGACCGGCAACCAAACCATTACGCTAACAGATACCGATAGCTTCTCGGCTTTAAGCGATGCAACTTACACAGATTGTACGGTTACGGTGACAGATAGCGCCGGTAATGCGAGTTCCGCATTAAGTATTGCAAGCTTTGTTGTAGATACTACTGGCCCCAGCAATAGTACAAACACGGGCTTAACCGTTAACGAAGCAGCTAGTGTTGTAGTGAGTAACGCTGCTTTGGCAAGTAACGACGCTAGCAGTAGCGCAACAGCAGTTACATACGTACTTAGCAGTGTGCCAGCAAATGGTTCATTAACCTTAAACAGCAGCGCGCTTTCAGTCAGTAACACTTTCACGCAGGACGACATCGACAATAATCGAGTGTCCTACACGCATGACGGTTCCGAGACAACATCCGATAGTTTTGGTTTCGATTTGCGCGATGCGTTGAATAACACCAATAACAATGGTGGTGCGCATATCGGTGTCACTATTACTGTGAACGCAGTGAATGATGACCCCACCGATATCAGTGTGACCTCAACCAGTGTTAGCCAAAGTGCTGGCACCAATGCCGTAGTCGGTACTTTAAGCACAACTGACTTAGATGCTGGCGATACATTTACCTACACCTTCGTTGCAGGCACAGGCGATACTCACAATGGCAGCTTCAATATCAGTGGCAATCAATTGCGCGCTAAAGATGCTGGAAGTTTATCGCCTGGAAATTACAGCGTAAGAATTCAAACCACCGATTCCGGCACTGCAACTTTTAGCAAAGCCTTCACGATTTCCGTTGTGGATGATGTAAATGCAATCGTCAACAGTGTGAGTGTTCCTACGGATAACACTTACGGCGTGGGCAATGCGCTCACCTTCGTGGTGAATTATTCGGAAAATGTCACAGTCGATATAGGTGGTGGTACGCCGAGTATTGCGCTGAGCATTGGTTCGCAAACTCGTTATGCTGATTATGTTTCCGGTTCAGAAACCTCTGCACTCACCTTCCGTTACATCGTGGTTGAAAGTGATGAAGATACCGATGGCATTTCCATTGCCGCATCTATTGATACGAACGGCGGAACCATTGAAGACGATGCCAACTTAACCGCGAACACCACACTGAATGGCGTAGGTAGCTTAACGGCTGTATTAGTAGATGGAATTCTGCCTGGACTGGCCGAAGTAACGGCGGTATCCACTCCAACTAACGACACAACGCCGGATGTGATAATTACCTCGGATCAAGACGGAACGGTTTCTATTGGCGGCAGCTGCGGCACAAATAGCGAAACCAATATCAGCGCAGGCTCCGTCACCTTAACCCTAACGCAAACGGATAATACTTCGGCGTTGGTCGAAGGCACTTACAGTGATTGTACGGTAACTGTCACCGATACCAACGACAATCCAAGTGAACCGCTTGCCTTGTCTGCGTTCGTTGTTGATACCACGGTTCCAAATGTTTCAACCAATTCCACGCTAACTTTAGATGAGGGCGCGACGGCATTGGTAAGTAACACAGAATTGAGTACGACCGATGTCATCACAACTGCCGCGACGAATCTTGTGTACACCGTGACGGCGCTTCCAGAAAACGGTGCCCTGCAATTAAGTTCAGGTGACTTAGCGGTTAATAGCACCTTTACACAAGACGACATCGACAACGATCTTATTGCGTACATTCACAATGCGGGTGAATCTACTTCAGACAGTTTCGAATTTACGGTCGCCGATGAAGCGGGCAACGTGGCGCAAGATGGCGGTAATAGCTTTGTCTTTGATTTTGCCATCACCGCACAAAACGATGCGCCTGTTATTACCGAAGGCGAAAGCGTTACCGTGAATATCAGTGAAGACAATAATCCCGTCGCATTTAATTTAACCTTAAATGCAACGGATGTGGATCTACCCGGTGATACCTTAACCTGGTCAATTGCTACAGCGGCGAATGTCGGCACAGCGAGTGTTAGTGGCACGGGTAACAGCCAAGCCATCAATTATACACCACAAGCCAACTACAATGGTGGCGATAGTTTTGTGGTGCAGGTGTCGGATGGCACGGTCACTGACACGATCATGGTGAACTTAAATATCGCGGCGGTTAACGATGCGCCTGCGATTACTGGAACACCGGCGAGCAGTGTGAATGAAGACAGCGCTTACAGCTTTACCCCAACCGGTGTGGATCTTGAAAACGATGCGCTTACTTATAGCATTGCCAATAAGCCAAGCTGGGCAAGTTTTGATACCACAACGGGTGCGTTAACGGGTACACCAATCAATGATAATGTGGGTGTAACAACGGGCATTATTGTCAGTGTCAGCGACGCAGAATTCACTACGAATCTAGCTGCCTTTGATTTAACGGTGGTCAATACTAACGATGCGCCGACAATTAGCGGAACACCGGTAACAACGGTCGATGAAGATGCGCTTTACACCTTCACTGCAACCGCGAGTGATGTCGATGTTGGCGATAGCTTAACCTTCAGCGTTGCCAATGCTCCAAGCTGGTTAAGTATCAATGCGACAAGCGGTGTTCTTAGCGGTACGCCAGCAAATGATGATGTGGGAACAGCTTCCAACATTATCGTGAGTGTTGGCGATGGAACCACAAGTGTTTCGTTAACCGCATTTGCAATTACGGTGGTCAATACCAACGATGCGCCTACGATTAGTGGAACGCCTTCTTTACTGGCGCCTGTTGGTGGTAGCTATCAATTTACGCCAACGGCAACGGATGTAGACGTTGGCGATAGCTTAACTTTCTCGGCAACAGGGTTACCTACGTGGTTAAGTGTCGACCCTGCAACGGGCGAGTTAAGTGGTACACCGGTGGATGGAGATATAGGAAGTTCAACGATTACCTTGAGCGTAAGTGACGGAACGGCCAGCGCTAGCCTCACGGCATTTACGCTGGCGGTAGTGTCTGCAGTTGATACTGACGGCGATGGTGTTCCAGATTACCAAGAGGAGATTGATGGAACTGATCCCAATGATCCTGAAGAATATGTCGATGTGATCGGGCCGGTAGTTACCGCACCAGAAAATATTACGCTTGATGCAACTGCGCTGTTCACGCCTGTCACTGCCAAAATTCTGTTAGGTTTGCAAGCCAACGCGTCTTCAGCCTTAGTACTGGAAGCGAAAAAAGCCTTGGCGACGGACAATACTGAAGGGGAAGCATGTTGTGAATCTGTGCTGGTGAACGCAGTGGCCGATAAGCTCTTCCTCGCCCCAGGAAGAAATCAAGTTACATGGCGTGCTACAGATGCAAAAGGCAATAGTGGCGAAGGAACACAATTTGTTGATGTTCGTCCGCTAGTGTCCTTTGGTAAGGATCGTATTTCTGCTGAAGGCGCAACCGTGAAAATGCGAATATTGTTAAATGGAAAATCTCCAGATTATCCTCTTGAAATTCCTTACAGCATTGATACGGCAAGCACCGCCGGCAGCCAGGATCATAATTTGGTGGACGGTGTGGCGACCCTGGCTCAAGGAGAAACCGAAGCTGTCATCAATATTCAAATTGCGAGTGATGCTGAAACAGAAAGCAACGAGCAACTAGTCGTACATCTCGATGATGAAGTAATTAATACGGGGGTTAAATCTTCGTATACCTTAACCATCGTCGAAACCAATGTCGCGCCTGAAGTAACCTTGCTACTTGAACAAAACGGTAATCCAACGGTGCTTGTTAGCCCAAGTGAAGGTGATGTCACTGTCACCGCGATTGTTGATGACGCAAATGTGGGAGACGCTCACACCTTTGATTGGTCTGCGTCGGATAATCGCTTGATCGACAAGGATGGTAGTCTGACTGATATGGGTATGGTGTTTGACCCTAGTGATCTGATTGCTGGCATCGCGAAAATCAGAGTGACCGTGAATGATGGTCATGGTGGAATTGATAAAGCCAAACTGACATTCCGCGTGGTATCTGAATTGCCAACACTTGAATCCAGTAACGACAGTGATAACGACGGCGTTGACGATGTAGCAGAAGGCACCGGTGATATGGATGATGACGGTATTCCAGATTATCTCGACAATATCGTGGCGACAAACGTATTACCCGAATCGGTCAATAGTAGTGATTCGTTCCTGATTGAATGTGATCCCGGCGTACGTTGTCGCTTGGGTGAGTTTGCTTTAATCAGTAATTCCGGTGGCGCACATCTGCCTGATGAAGATCAAGCAGAATTGCTGCAAATTCCAGAGGACGTTAACTACGAGCATGTTGGTGGCCTGTTTGATTTTGAAGTGGAAGACTTGCCGATAGCAGGACAAAGTGTACAAGTGGTGATTCCTCAACTTGAAGTTGTGCCGATGAAAGCTGTGTATCGTAAACTGATGAATGGTCAGTGGACTGACTTTGTTGAGGATGCGAGTAACCAAATACACTCCACTCGCGGAGCAGAAGGCTTCTGTCCTCCTCCAGGTGACGCATCATGGGAGCCTGGATTAATTGCCGGTAATTATTGTGTGCAATTAACAATTCAAGATGGCGGACCGAACGATGCGGATGGTGAAGAGAATGGAACAGTCGAAGATCCTGGTGTTGTCGCACAGCCGATTGAAGAAGAAGTTGTTGAAGTAACCCATATCCGCAGTACTGGCAGCGGGGGTGGCTCAAGCAATGGCGGCTTCTTGTTGTTACTTGGCCTACTTGCATTCACAACACGCTTGCGTGAAAAATTCAGGCATCACGCCGCAAGTATTGTAGGCTTACTCTTCGTTACTGGGGCGTTTGGTGTAAGCCAGACATCCCACGCGCAAGAGGTGAGTGTGCGATTTGGTGTGGACTATGCATTTGGTTCCGAGGGGCGCGGAGACATGCGCTCCGCGATAGATGACCACGTTGAATCCGTTAGTATTTCTAACTACGACAACTCTCGGTTGGCCTATCGCTTGAGTTTGGAGATGGAACTGCCCACTGATGGAGCGTTAAAAGGCAGTGCTCTGGCATTAAGTTATATTGATCTTGGTGATGTATCTGTAGACATGGATGCACAAATTACACAGGAACTGGAATTTGCCGAGGCTATTGAAGATACTTACCCCATAACGGGAGACGGCGTTGCGCTAAGCTATTTGTATAATTACTCCATCAATGACAAATTCACTGCTGCGTTTGAGTTAGGTCTGTTTTACTGGGATGGTGATATAGATCTCAGTGGGGCAAATTTGCCAAACAACTACCAGGATGGTGTAGATCCATTTTTCGGTGCCCATGTTCAATATATACTTAACGATCGCTGGTCTGCTGGGTTTGATCTTATGCACTACAGTCTGGATGACCAGACAGTTACGAGTCTGGGGGGCAGTGTCCGTTTTCGTTTGAAATAAATGTTCAGAATACTAGCTTTTCAACACTCATTATATAGAAATCAAAGTCCAGAGCTAGGGTGTTTAGCTCTGGGCTTTTTACTTTATCTTATCGTGCCGACCTTGTGAGACGGTCAGTGAAGTTCGTTAGGTGTTGTCTTGTCAGAGCTTTGCCTTGCTAGCATATCGCTTGCGATAGCTTTAAAGTTTCGTATAGAGTGCAAATGAAGATAAATCAGTTCCAATTCTCCTGACTTGGTCAAGCTGAGTAAATTCTCATCTGATAATTGGCTGAGTTTTTCACGGTTAACTGTCAAAAATCCGGTGAGTTTCGACGTCTTACCTTCTTTTGTGTTAATGACCGCTTCCATTGGGGAAAGTAAATCCAGCTCCTTCAGCTTTTTGCAAAACATACGAGTTCTGTTGAACTGATGTTGGTACTCCTGAATAAAGTTAAGAACGTTTTTCAAATATGTTGTTTGTTCTCCCTCGTCATCGAAGAAACGTTCTCCTTCACCATCTTCGTTTAAGCCCTCGAATTCTTCGTCCACACATAAGGTAAATGACTTTGCTTCTTCGTCTGTAGAAAAAACAAAAGGATAGCGACGCAAAAATGCAGGTATGTACTTGCTTTGCATTGTTCCATCTTCTCTTATGTAGGCGTTTTCACCTTCCTGTATGCCAAGAATCAACGCCGGGGTAATGTTTTCCTTTTTACCCGTGAAAACAATGCAAAATTCAGAAGCGCAAAAAGGAAACTCCGCTGCGGTAAGTGGAACAGAGTTAATGTTCTTGGCGAAGCTAAAGTTTTTAACTGCTCTAACTGAAGTATTCTTGTGTACTACTTTACTTAAAGGCGCTACTTTTGAATATATTAATAACTGCTTTTCCATTTTATTTTCTCTAATAATACTAGTGCTAAGTCGAAATGTTATCGTGAAGTTCTTGTTTAGATAATGTTAAACCTTTAGCGTCATTTAAATACATGTAAATTTATAGGTGTTTGATGTATAAATAAGTGAAAAAATGATGGATAACTTACGCAATAAGGCTAGATATTAACTTTGACATATGAATATTCAATTTTGGGTCCGCCATTATTGTTTCAGCAATAGATTCTGTGACTTGGCGAAAATCTGAATCATTTATCGCGTCTTCGCCAAATTTCCAGAGCATAACTTCTTGAATAGCGGCTAGAGGTGCCTCTTTTTCAAAATCTTCGCAGTGACTTTGTAGTTTTTTGAGAACGCTAGACAAACTTTGTTTAAGAGCTTCATCTGTTTTTGCATTGGGTTTAGTTCGTTTGACATCTTTTTTCTTAAGAATGTCTCTCGACTTATTTACGTCACTGCTCGCGCTGGACAAAACTCTAAAGATCTCAGCCAGCTGAATGGGGGTGATCTTGGGCATTAACTTTCTTCCAGATTAGATTGCGTGTAAGCTCCCAAATACACTGAGGAAGAAGGCTCGTTCTGCGCTGTACGTTCTTCTGAACTGTTAGCCGAAGCTTCAAGACTTTTTAGAATATTCTCTACGGATAAATTTAATGCAGGTAAAGTGTGGTTTGCTTCGATTCCATTGCGTAAAGCTATCTTTGCTTCGTCGAAATTTCGGTCACAGATTAAGAGAAAACCCTCGCAAAATTGTAATAAACTCTGATCTTCCGTGGTGGTTTTTAGTCCTGTCCAAACTTCTATTGCTTTTTCCTCATTGCCTTGTTGGCTATATAGGAGTCCAAGTTGAAGCGCTGCGACTTCTAGCGCCGGATTGATTTCCAGTGCGCGTTCCATTTCTCGAATTGCACGAGCGTTTAAACCAATCTCAGCGTGTTCGGCCCCAATCAAGAACAAAACATTAGCATCGCCTGGATTGGTCTCTAAGCACTCGTTAAGAAATTCCAGCGCTTTGTGGTGATCACTTTTCTCTATGGCGTGAAGGGCGAGGTGTATCAGTTCCTCGTAGTCTAAGTTTTTCATGTAGATTATCCTAAATTAGTTGAGATTCGCGGAGTGTTCTTGTTGAATTTCGTTTAAGCGTTTCTCAATCATGATCCTTGGTATAATGCCTAGCGTTTCGTTTTTGCTGTTTTTCACTTGCTCGAAGAGCGCATTTGCTTCACTTTGCTTTCCTTCGCGATTTAGTAGAACCAGTTTTGCATATACGGCAGAAAAGCCATTGCCGTCGAGCCTTTCTGCAATTTTTATGTGTTTTTGGGCGATTTCAATATCGCCTTTCAAAGCATAAACAGAAGCTAAGCCGCCATGTGTTTCTGCGAAATTCCGATCCAACTTATACGAATTCTCGAACGCAGATTCGGCTTCATCAACTTTGTCACTTAACAAATAAGCCCATGCCAGTACATGCCATGTACCAATGTGATTTGGCATGTACTCAACAGCATTACTCAAACACTCAATAGCGTCTTCGATTTGTAGATTGTAAAAGTGCAGCTGTCCAAGTCCGCTCCATGCTCTACCGTTGGATGGATGAGAACTTACCGCACGCTTGTAATCCGCAAAAGCTTCATAGTAATTTTGTCGTTCAATGTTAACTCCTCCGCGAGTAACCAGTGCCTCTAAGTTAGCATCATCATGAGAGAGTACTTGGTTGGAAAGCTTGAATGCATCGTCATAGTTGCCATTATCATACAACATTATGGCCAGCAGTCCGTTTACTTCCGTATCCATCGGATTCGAGTTGTTATAACTAGTTAAAAGTTCTATGCCACGTTCAAGCTGTTCCGAGTGATGCATACAACGAGCGTAAAGCGTGAGTATTTCACGCTTGTTATCTTCAGATTCTAATATATTTTCAAGTACGCTTATCGACTTAGTCATATTACTTTGTAAATAATACGCAAAGGCCAAATTGTATTTTAACCCGGTATTATCAATACCGTTATCGATGGCTCTGGAAAAATACTCAGTCGCTAAATCAAGTTGATTTAATCGAAGATAGTGAATGCCAGCGAATGCTTGTACCTCACTGGATTCTGGAAATTGACTCAACGCAAATTCAATATACTTTTCGGCCAAATCCCAATTCTGGGTTTGAACGGAAATACGAACAATGTCGAGGAGGATATTGATATTGCTCGGGTCTAAATCAAGATACTTTTCGAGCTGTTTAATACGGCTGGAGCCAGCCGGATCTGCGTCCGCACTATGCATTTCGGTAGATATCCTTAAATTACTAATCTAAGACAACTGTCGTTACTGTTCAATAAGTAGTCTTTTCGGCAGGTGTGACTTTACTCTTTGACGCAGCGCGAATCAAGCTTTTAGCGGTTTAAACCCTACCTATTCCTATTAAACTACATTTTGAAAATTTTTTTTGAAAATAATTGAGGTTTTAAAAAGGACGCGTGTTTATCCCCATGAATCTGAAAAACTAAATAACGTTTATGGTCATTCGCGATTTTGATAGACAAAAATATATCTCTGCAATTGAGGTTTCTGAATTAGTAAGGTGTTTACCCAGGGAGCACACCCAAAATATTCAGTCCATTTGGTACAAACCTGCATCAGAGTTTGTGGCGATAGGAGTACCTGTAGAGGCTGGAATAAAAGGGGCCTATTTTCCAGAGTATCGAACTATTGTCGTTTATGATTTGGTTAGCAAATCATTGGCAAAGCACATTATTGCGCACGAAATCGGCCACTATGTCTATCAAACGGTTCTCACGAGTTATAAGCGAAAGGAGTGGGCGCAACAGATTGGCGGCAAACCACCCTTCGTCAGTGAGTACGCAAGAACCAATGTGGCCGAAGATTTCTCTGAGTGCTATGCGACATATACGTTAAATTCGAATGATATAAAACTATCGTCAAAGAAAGCGAATTTTCTGAGAGTGAATGTTTTTCGTTAAATAACTACCAGCGATAGCTTGAAATACAAGGTGTTTATATAAGGAAACTAAAGGGAATAAAGATAAAGGTAAGCCAAGTGTTAGTAAAATTGAAAAGAAATTAAAAACTATGATGGAAAATTTGTAACAGGGTAAGGTTGAACTCCAGTACTTTCTTCTGTTTTAAAACAGTCTTTTAAACCACATTGAAAACCAACGTTGAAGCGAGCTATTTAATTATAAGCTTGCCTGAGTGATTTTTTCTTATGGAACAAGAAGTTGCATTATTTCTAGCGAGTGACATGCTCTTAACCGCAGCAAAGTTAGCTGCGCCTGCGCTATTTGTAAGTTTAGCCGTTGGTGTGGCTATCAGCATCTTTCAGGTTGTTACGCAAATCCAGGAAATGACTTTAACTTTTGTCCCTAAAATAATGGCTTCGGTATTCGTCTTGCTATCGATGGGAGGATGGATGTTATCTACTCTGGTTGAATTTACTAAAAAATTATTCCAATACGCCGGTGGAATGTGATGCAGGATATTCTGTGTTCAATCGGCTTAGTAGCGGCTCGTCTGGCTCCGGTCTTTTTAGTGGTCCCCGTGTCCTCGTTTCGTCGTGTACCGGTTTACATTAGAAGTATACTGATTTTAGTACTTGCTTTAGTTCTAACTTCAACTTTGGAATTTCAAGTTTTCTATAACGATCTAGCGGATTTTACGCAGAAATTTGTCAAAGAATTTATCATTGGAGCGTCTTTAGCTTTTAGTTTTCATGCCGCTACTGGTGCATTGCAGACTATGGGGCAATTGGTGGATCTCCAGGTAGGGTTTGCAGCAGGTACTGTCTTTGATCCCAATACGGAACAAATGATAAGTCCAACGGGTGAAATACTCACGCTATGCTTGATGGTTGTTCTCATTTCCTTGAATGTACACCATGATATCTTGATCGGGATTTCAAAACTTTTTGAAGTTCTTCCTCCAGGTTCACATATAGAGTGGAATTCGCAATGGTTAAAAATACTGGGGATTCATTTTGTGTTGGGGTTTATTGTTGTTAGCCCTGTAATCTTGACGTTGTGGTTTGTTGATCTAACACTAGCATTTATATCCAGATCCATGCCGCAAGCGCCTATCTATTTTGTCGGTCTTCCGGTCAAAGTCTTTATTGGAATCGTTATGCTGGCTTGGTTTATAAACCAAGCATTGGAGCCTTTGTACCGAATGCTAATGCAGTCTTTTGAATCCTGGAACTTGATGTTTGAGGTGCACTAATGTCAGAAGATCTAGATAAAAGTGAAGACGCAACGCCCTATAAATTACAAGAGGCAAGAAAAAAAGGCCAAGTAGGTAAAAGTACCGAACTCCCCTCATTCTTTAGTTTGCTGGCGATGATTTCAGTCATCGTAGGCTCGATTAGCTACATGGCCTCGAAAATTAGCATAAGTGTTTCCTGGTGGTTGTCAAATTCTCACTATTTGGCGTCTAACAAAGTTCAGGTGTTTGAGTTCGTTAAAGCATTTTTTGCTGATGTATTGATGTTGTTGGCTCCAGTGGTCATAGCAGGCGTAATTGCTGCAGTAGTGGCCAATATTGTACACGTCGGAGTTATATTTTCATTTCATCCTATAAAACCGGATTTTAGTAAGATAAATCCCGGCAAGGGATTGAAAAAAATATTTTCCAGGAAGTCGTTAGTGGAGCTTGTAAAGCTAGTAGCTAAGATGTTGTTGTTTGTCTCTGTTGCCTATGCTGTATGGTCATCAAATAGTTCGTTAATTCTTAACTCTAATCATGCCTCTGCGAATTATCTTTTACTTAGCTGGAATAAGTTCTTTGTCACTTTTGTGTATTCTTTGCTTGCGGTTTTTCTTATCTCAAGTGTTTTTGATCTGTGGTTTAGTAAAAAAGACTTTGCTCGTCAAATGAGAATGAGTAAAAGAGATGTTCGCGATGAGATTAAACGTCGAGAAGGTGATCCGCAAATAAAGTCAAAGCGGAAGAAAGTAATTAGCGAGTTGTTAACGAAGTCCGCGAGTACAAAGCATGTGAAAGATTCGGATGTGATCATAACAAATCCAACGCATGTTGCTGTAGCGCTTCAATATCGTCCAAATAAAATGGTGCTGCCAATTGTTCTTGCAAAAGGTAAAGGGTTAATGGCTGCAGATATTAGAAGACGAGCGAAACAATATAATGTGCCGATTGTAAGAAAGCCTGAGTTGGCACGAGCGCTATTAAAAGAAGTTAGAATTGGTGATCCAATACCTGAAGAAATGCAAACAAAAGTTGCAAATATATATCGCTGGGTGTTGGCGCTCCCAATTAAAAACAAGGTTTTTGATTGATGGAAAAACTAATTAAAAGTTTTAACAATGGTACTAATGAGCTATTCCTGGTAATAGGAATGGTCGGAATTCTATTAGTGCTTTTCACTCCAATCTCACCAGGAGCGCTAGATTTTCTATTGCTTATCAATTTTTGTTTGGCACTATTGATTCTGTTGGTGACATTTTATACCGACAAACCACTGTCCTTTTCGACCTTCCCATCTCTGTTGTTGATGACAACTTTGTTCAGACTGGCTCTAAATATATCTGCAACTAGATTAATTTTAGATGGTGCGGATGCCGGTGAGGTTATTGATGCTGTGGGTAAGCAAGTCGTAGGTGGAAACTATATTATTGGTCTCGTCGTATTTCTGATATTAATTGTTGTGCAATACGTAGTTGTCACCAATGGTGCACAGCGGGTTGCGGAAGTTGCGGCGCGATTTATATTGGACTCTCTTCCCGGTAAGCAAATGAGCATTGACGCAGATCTCAATATGGGAATTATCGATCAAGACGAAGCAAAGAAGCGTCGTGGCGAGCTAGAAAAGGAATCAAACTTCTATGGCGCGATGGATGGGGCTTCGAAGTTCGTTAAGGGCGATGCTATTGCAGGCATTATCATCATATTAATTGACATCATTGGTGGCTTAACGATAGGCCTTACTCAAAAAGGTATGGATTGGGGAGAAGCGCTCCACGTATACACACTTCTTACTGTAGGTGATGGCATTGTTACACAAATCCCATCTCTAATTATTGCTGTGTCTACAGGAATTATTATTACTCGTGCTGCCACTGATACGCGCTTGGCAGAAGAGATTACGAATCAGTTTTCTGCACATCCTAAGACGATGGTTATTGTGGGAATAGCGCTGGCTTGCCTTATGTTTGTTCCAGGTATCCCTGTTATTCCAGTGATACTTATATTTTCTGTGCTAATGGCACTGGCATGGTTTTCTTACAGAAAGAGAAAGAAATCAGGCAGTAATACGTCGCAAGACGATAAGTCTGATGATGAGAAAGAGCGCGAACTTCGTATAGAAGAAGAGCTTAAAGAGATTGTGCAAACCAGTACCTTCGAATTATCTATGGGAAAGGAATTGGCTGGTAAGTACCTTGCGAACTCAGAAGAACTCGACAAGAGAGTTTCAGTTCTTAGAAAACAAACAGCTAAACAGATCGGCATTATTCTCCCGTCGTTAACGGTTAAGCAAGAAGGCAGTCTTGATGGTTTTAGCTATTCCATTAGCATTCATGGGATGGAGATAGGGAGTGGCTCGATTAAACCTGGAAAGCTTCTTGCTATAAATCCGGGCGGCGATCGGCCTAGAGTCGAGGGTGAGAAAACTATTGAGCCCACCTATGGTTTGTCAGCGCAATGGATTGATACAGCTATAAAATCACAAGCACAGGCGGCTGGATATACCTTAGTCGATGCAGAGACGGTGTTGATCACTCACATTCAAGAGCTCACCAAGAAAAACGCGAGCGATTTTATTACTCGAGTCGAAACTGAACGGCTTATTGAATCGAAGCGCGATGAAATAGGATCTCTTATTGATGAGTTAATACCCGCGATACTTACTTACTCGGATGTCCAGAGAGTGCTGCAAAATCTGGTCTCGGAGCAAGTGCCGATTAAAAATATGGAAGCTATCTTAGAAGTCTTGGCGTTTTCGGGTAGAACTGAAAAAGATCCTGAAGTGCTGTGCGAGAAAGTACGTGAAAAGCTCAATCGTGTGATATGTCAACCTTTGGCTGATAGTAAAGGACAAATACGAGTAGTTACTTTATCTCCCGCGATCGAAAAGAAAATGCTTTCAGCTATCTCTGGTCATAGCACAGGTTCTATTGGGCTAACGCCTATGGATATGGAGCAATTTGTGAGTAAGTCTGTTAAAGAGTGTGAGAAGCAATTGAATGCGAACATAACGCCAATTTTACTTTGCGCGGCGCCTCTGAGACGAAAAATTAGAAGTATTCTCTTAAGAACTTGTCCGCAAATGCATGTGCTTTCAACTGCGGAAGTTTCTAAACACCAAAACATAGTTTCTGCTGGGATGATAGAAATTGATGTAATGAATACACAGATTGCGAGTTAAAGACATATGGCAGATTACTTAATGGGTTTGGCGGAATTAATGCGAGCAGAAGTGGATACATTGAACTCCATCGCGCAAAACTCCGCAAATGTAAATACGGTGGGCTATAAAGCCGAAAGTTCATATTTAACTAGCAGTTCTTTTCGCGATTCGATTGAGCCGTCCTACGAGATTTCGAAGGGAGTAGACCAAAGATCGGGTAACTTGAAGGTGACGGGACGCAATTTAGATATAGCGCTGATGGGAAGCGGTTGGTTCGGTGTTCATGATGTAGATGGAACAATAAAACTGACACGTAACGGGAACTTTCATATCAATACGGATGGCGTGTTGGTTAATAGCGATCAGCTACCAATTGTGGGCGTTAGCGGAGAGATCAATATCAATGGCGAGATCAATAGTGTGATGCAAACATTGTTGATTGATCAAAACGGAACATTAAGTTTAAACGGAGACGAGCTTGATCAAATCGCGGTGTTCGAAATCGGTGATGACGCAGAGATTAGTCCACTTGGGAACGGTCTTTACAAGGTGGTGGGAAATAGTAAACAAGCTGAAAATTATAAAATTATTCAGAGCGCATTAGAAATGTCCAATGTAGATATGTCGGCCGATATGGTGCGACTTATGGAAACCACGAGGCATATAGAAAGTATTCAAAGAGCGATGACTTCGTATGACCAGATGATGGATACAGGGGTTAATCAAATAGGAAAATAGAACACTGACTAGTTAAACGAAATAGTTATATTTGAACTTAGAATTTAGGATAAGACAATGATAGATGCTCTACATATTTCCCAAAGTGGGTTAAAAGCAAATCAAGAATGGATTGATCAGATTTCCAATAATGTGTCTAACATGCAGACGGCAGGTTATAAAAAATCGAATGTACAGTTTGAAAATCTGGTTGCTCCAGTAACTGCGTCCACATCTAGTCAGCATGCCAACGCTGAACAAGCTGGGTTAGGAACAAGAATTAAAGATCCTACAATCGACTTTACCCAAGGGCCAATTAAGAACACATTCCGACAACTTGACTTAGCTATTAGTGGAAAAGGTTTACTGGAAGTGATCACTGACCAAGGAGATTTTGCATACACAAAGCTCGGTCGTCTAATGGTGAATGAAGATGGGTACTTGGCAACTTCAAGTGGCTTTCTCCTAAGTGATCAAATTCAAGTGCCGGTAGATTCAGAGTCCATTCATATCGCTGAAAATGGCAAGGTGATGGTGAAGTTTGCTGATGATGTAAGCGAAATAGAGATTGGTGAGATTAATCTCGCTATGGTGACAAACCCAGAAAGCTTGACTTCACTTGGTGATGGATTATATGGAACCAACGAAACAAGTGGTGAGGCTATTTTGGAAAAGCCAGGTGAAAACGGTTCTGGTACGTTAATGCAAGGGTATCTGGAGATGGCTAATGTTGAGTTAGTGGAAGAAATGACAAATCTGGTGCTGGCACAAAGAGCCTATCAATTGAATGCTCGGTTAATACAAACTACTGATCAAATTCTAGAAACCGTGAATAACTTACGTCGATAACTATGTTTGAGATTCTGTTTCTATATTTGCTATCGGGAAATTCGTTCTATTGTGATCAAGTGCAACCGGTGACATATCAAAATGAAGCGGTTCCCTTTGCAATGTGGACCGGTGCTGTTTGCCATGAACTTTCAAAGGAGTATCAGAACGTCCATTTAAGTGTTTTACGGTCAACGCAAAAGGGAATGACGGATAAGTTTGATGTCAATGCCAAGGGAAAAGTAGACATTGAGGAGGTTGGTGCCGGCAGGATAAAGGTTCACTGGCAAAGTCTCAATTCGAGTGATGAAATCACTTTTTACACAAAAGTATACGCGGAAAAAAATGTATGGGTGTTTAAACGAAATATAGAGCCTGGAAAAGAAATAAAGAAGCGATATCTAAAAAAGGAGATGCGAGATGTATACCGATTATCGGGTGTAAAACAGCTACTGAGCGAGGCACCCGTAGGTAAAGTTTCAAACAGGCGAATACAAAAATCACAAATTGCTACAGAAGATTTGATTCGTGAAAAAGCCTTAGTTAATAAAAACGATCGCGTACTGGTGGTGGTTAAAAATGACGGTTTAAAAATACAAACTAAAGGTAAAGCCTTAACAACTGCTTGGGAAGTTGATGAAAAAGTTCAGGTATATATTAGTCAAACCAAACAGTCGATAGATGGATTTGTGAAAGGAGAGAAGTTAGTTTATGTCGAGAATTAGAGTTTTAATTACATGTTTGCTTATATTTAGCCCTTTATGCATTGGAAGCGTCATAGATGTTGACAACTACCAGGCTTTAACTAGCGATAAGCGAGCTTACCGTATTGGAGAGCCAATCGTGATTCTTGTTGTGGAATCCACGAAAGCCGAGTCAACTGCTGCAACTGGTGTTACGAAGCAGATGGATATTTCGGCGGGTGCTTCGGACACCGTGTCGGACAAATCAGTGGGTATGTCTATCAATGGTCGCGGTGAAGGTTCTGGTCAAACTATTCGCCAAGGTAAAGCGACGACACAGCTTAGTGCTACCATCGAAGAGATTGTAGGATCAAACCTCTACAAGATTTCAGGTCAACAGCTGCTAGTGGTGAATGGTGAAAATCAACGTGTCACCTTGAGCGGCATTATTCGAGCCGAAGACATTTCGAAAGAAAATACTATTTTGTCTCACAGAATTGCTGATGCAGAAATCGAGATTCATGGGAGTGGGGCGGTAAGTGATGCGCAAAAACAAAACATTATATTCAGGATTTTCACGTGGCTAGGGATATTGTAATGGGAAAAGTATGGCTTTCAGTATTGGTATTGCTACTCTCTTCTGTAAGTTCAGCGGATGCGGGTATACGCCTTAAAGATCTTGCGCGTGTTGAGGGCGAAAGAGAACTTTCATTGGTCGGTTACGGAATTGTTGTGGGCCTATCAGGCACGGGGGATAGTTCACGAAATCGTGCTACTTTGCAATCGGTAGCCAATACTTTGAGAAATTTTGGCATCGTGGTTGAAGAAAGTGATCTCAATAGCCGCAACGTTGCGGCGGTGTTAGTGACTGCTGAATTGCCAGCATACGGTGAATCAGGCGATCGAATAGATTTACGAGTAGCATCGTCTGGTGATGCAAAAAGCTTATCCGGCGGTACTCTGATTCTTACACCTTTATATGGCCCAGACAGAAAACTCTATGCTTTGGGGCAGGGTGCGTTAACAGTAGGTGGTTATCAAGTGGATTCCTTTAGTAATTCAACGAGAAAAAACCATACCACTGTAGGACAAATTACTCGTGGTGGAACTATTGAGCGAAGTTCTCCAAACGCAAAAAGAGCAGGTAATGAGATAAACATTATTCTCAATAATCCGGATTACACGACAGCGAATAGAGTGGTTAATCAGATTAAACAATCTACAAACACTTACGAGGTATATGCTGAGCACCCAGGAAAAATCGTATTAAATCTACCAGATTCAACGAATGTTATGGCGTTTATCGCAAAGCTGGAAAGTATAAGAATTACCCCTGATATTGACGCTAGAGTAGTCGTGAACGAGCGAACCGGCACGATCGTCGCTGGAAGTAATGTGGTACTGGGAGAAGTCAGCATTGCGCATGGTGATTTGCGTATCGAAGTTGAAACCAAGTTCAATGTTTCGCAACCTCAGTTTGTCGCGAGAACTGGTGCTGATGTTCAAAGCATCGTAACACCGGATACCTCTATAAAGGTGACGGAGGGAGCTTCTGAGCCTGTTACCTTGCCACAGGGAACAACAGTTGGTGAGCTAGTGCAAGCATTAAATCGAATTAAACTCTCCACTCGCGACACGATTACCATTTTACAATCAATTAAAGCAGCAGGCGCTTTGCATGCTGAATTAATCATCCAATAAAACACAGAGGAAGTCATGATATCCAACGATTTTTTAATCGAACTATCTAGCTGGGGAATGAACGTAGAAAAATTACGTGCTCAGGTAGCCGCAGAAAATATCGCAAACTCTACTACAACCGGACAAATGAAGTCAGTTGATTTCGAGAGCTTGATTAAATCTGTGTCCACTTCCATGGAGGTAAGCGATATCCAACATGCACGTCACTCTATCAGCGAGCCGTTAGGAAACTATGTTCAGGTAGATGATAGTAGAGCGCCTGGTCATTCGTTGGATTCCGAGGTGGCAGATATGTCGGCGGCAAATGGGAGATTTAAGACAATGGCAGAGGCCTTATCAAGAAAATTCGGTCTCATGAACATAGCTGCGCGAGGGGAGTGATATGGACTTTAGCTCAATAAGTGAAGCAGCCAGGTTTGGAATGAATATGGAAAGAGCGAGGTTGGAAAGTGCATCGCAAAATCTCGCGCTTGCAAATGTCGCGTACTCGTCTGCCGCGGATGCTAATCAAGCGGCTGAAGCAATACACAAAAGCTTATTTGCGGATCTGTTAAGTTCTGAGCAAAGCCCATCGGTTGTCAAAATCAAGACGGTGAGTGACCCTGCTCATCCACAAGCGAATGAAGACGGTAATGTTTTTTATATCGATGTAGATCCTATAAGGGAAATGGCAACGCTTGTGTCTGCGGTTAGAGCGTATGAAGCAAATGTAAGGGCGTATAACACCAATGGTGATATGAATGCGGCGGCATTAAACATAGGGAGTAATAGGTAATGATTGAAGCGATCTCTTCTATTCAAAATATATCGATGGTCTCTGAAAGCATGAATATTGATCAAAAGGAACACGTTAGCAGTAACTTTTTGCAATTGATGCAATCAAGTCTGGAAACGGTTAACAGCGATCTAAAAGCTTCTGATGACATTATGCAGCGCTACATGGTGGATAAAAATGTATCAACGCATGAACTGATGATTGCTATGGAACAGGCGAAGCATTCACTACAAGTGAGTGTTCAGGTTAGAAACAAGCTAGTTGAAGCATACAAGCAAGTATTACAGATGCAGATTTAAGGATGTCGTCAATGTTGGGAAATGAAAAAAAATTGGGATTGATTGCGGGTTTTGCCGTGATCATTGTTATAGGGGTAGCGGCCTCATTCTGGCTAATGACGCCAAAGTGGGAGCCAGTACTGGGGGGTACAGTCAGCGAAGAAATGAATGTGCAAGTGAAGAACAGCTTGATGGAGTGGGGAATTCCTTTTAAGCAAGACGAAGCGTCTGGCCATTTACTGGTTGGTAAAGAGTTAGTTAGCGAAGTAAGGCAAAAGCTTTCACTATCTGGTATTCCAAGTGACTTACAGCCTGGATTAGAGCTTTTTGATAAATCCGAGTATGGAATGTCTGAGTTTACCCAGCGTATTAATTACCAACGCGCTATAGAAGCTGAAATCGCGCGTACTATTAGAGGGTTTGTTGAGGTGCGTACTGCTCGCGTGCATTTGACAATACCGAAAGAGTCGATATTTAAAGATCGCCAGGTGAAACCTAAAGCTTCCGTTGTACTACAAACAAAAAATGATCAAGCAATAACGGAAGATCAGACACGTGGCATCGCTAAATTGGTCGCTTCTGCAGTGGAAGGGATGGATGAAGCCAACGTGATTGTCTTGAACGAGAACGGTGAAATGCTTTTCGGTGAAGGACGGGATGAAAATGGTGTAAGTAAACGGGTTTCTAATAGAAATATAGAGCAGGCTTATAAAGAAAAAGCCAAGGATCTCGTCAGCGGATTAGTGCAGTCAAACAATATTAATATAGCGGTATATGCCAAGATAAATCACGACAAGGTAAGGTCTATAAAAGAACAGGTGCTGCCGAAAAGCAAAGATGTATCGGGGCATATTAAGAAAAAACGCCAACAAACAAACACGACTCCCAGCTTGGAGAAAAGCAAAAATAATTCAAACGGACTGGTAGAAGAGGAGTTTATATTCTCGACCGAGAAGTCAGAAATTGAATACGCATCCGGGCAGATAGAAAAAATGAGTGTGGGAATTGTTGTTGCTAAGAAAATTGATGAAAAACTGATTGATGATATTAAAAGTGTTGTAATCGCAGGTTTAGGGTTGCAGTTAGACCGTGGAGACATTATCACGGTTGTCTCTGTGGAGCCCATGATCGTTCCGTCTAAGACCCTGGTAGATGAAGACAAATTTGAAGTACTGGGTGCCGATTTAAAAAACAACAAGCTGCAGAAAATAAAGCAAGATTCATTGTTACTTTATTCTGCGATTGCCGGGATCTTTGTTTTTGTATTACTTGTGATCATATCCTTGCTTAAAAAACCGGGTAGCAATCAAGACATTAGATTAAGTGAACAAGAACGCACTCGATTATTAAACGAAACGAAAAATTGGCTGGCGATGGAAAAATAGCATGACAATGGATCGCAAACTTGCACTAAAAATTTCATGCATATCTGAGGAAGACCGTAAATGGATTTTGCGCCAACTTAGTGGTGATGAAGTGTCACAACTTCAGCCGCTCCTGGAAGAGATTGAACAATTAGGATTAAACAAAGACCCGAGTATTGTCCGTGAAGTACTTGAATCTGTAAAAGATTCTCCTGGCGAACCTAAAATCAATAAAACTTCCGTTTCAGATCGGTTGCGTCATATGGACAAGCTTGATCCTTACTGGCAAAAAATTATTCTGGTATCTCTCGATCAAAAGGATGCTAAAGCAATCATGCAGAAAAATAATATTGATGCGTCACTATTCGATGCGATCAACAAGGTGCCATCGAGTTTGGCATCGGCATTAGTTCAATATGTTAGCGAGCAGAAGCATGTTAATTAAAAATCAGAAGTTAATGCCATCGGAGCGCACATTAAGAAGACCATCTACCGACGCTAGGCTTTTAGATAATGGATTTAAAAGCACAGAATATGAACGTTCCTCTGGTCATAGTTCGTTAGGAAATAGTTCCACAGGACATAGCTCCTCAGGTCATAGCTCCTCAGGGCATAGCTCCTCAGGTCAAGGTTCTTCGGTTCAAAGCGCCTCAGCAGAACATGGTCCGATTAACACTACTTCAATGGAAAATACGGCCTATCAAGCAAGTGATCACGAAGATGAGCTTCATCGGCTGCGAGAAGATGAAGACTTGAAGGCCCAACAGCTTGCCGAATTAAAAGAAGAAACTAAACAACAAGCCATTGATGAAGCGCAATCCTATCTTCAGCAAGAGATAGAAAAAGCAAAATCAGAAGCGGAGAGTTCTATACAGGCCTGCCAAGCGGATGTAGAAAGTGTCATCGCGCGTTTAAATGCTGCTATAGATTCTGTGAAAGAATGTGAACTTTCTTTGATCGAGAATAACCAGTCTAGCATCATCAAGTTAGTGGCAGAGTGTGTATACAAGTTAACGCTTGATAGGGAGGTGTTTAAAGGCATCGTCGAGAGAACTGTGTCCCAAGTAATTTTGGAGAACCAAGGTAAAGATGCTCTTAAAATTCATTGTTCTGAGCAAGATCAGACATTGTTGCAATCCCTCACCGGTCTTGACACAGAAAAATGTTACATAACGGTAGATCATCTTTTGAAACCAGGTGATTTTTTTGTGGAGTCAGGGTACACCACCACGGATCTAAGTATCGTCAGTCAACTCGATCAAGTCAGAGAAGCCTTATTGTCCACTCTCCAAGAGCAGACAGAGTTACATAAATGATTGATGAACTACCATATATTGATTCCCTTGCAGGGCTGCGTTTTGGCCGACAAACGGGCAAGCTAACAGCAATTCACGGCGGCGTAATAGAAGCTTCTGGTTGCGACGTTCATCAAGGACAACTTGTCGAAATTATCCAGGCAAAAGGCGGGAGTCGAATTAAAGCTGAAGTTGTTGGTTTAAGGGATAAGCGAATTTTATTAATGCCTTTTAGTGATGTGCATGGATTATGCCTAAATAGCACTGTGGTGCCTTTGGACTCCTCTTTAAAAGTCCCTGTAGGTAATCACTTGCTGGGTCGAGTTGTAGACGCTATGGGGGCACCTCTAGATCGTGCGGCTTTACCGGCAGCTGAGATGGTGTTGTCATCATACGCAGAACCTATTAACCCTCTGGACAGAACGCCAATAAATGAAACATTAAGTACGGGTGTAAAGGCTATCGATGTCTTTTGTACCTTGGGGCGTGGACAAAGAATTGGAATCATGGCGGGAAGCGGTGTCGGTAAGAGTACATTGCTTGGCATGATGGCCAAGCACACTGATGCTGACGTAATTGTTATCGCTTTAATTGGAGAGCGTGGCAGGGAAGTAGGCGATTTTATTCGTGAATCACTCGGGGAAGATGGGCTCAAAAGAAGTGTCGTCGTTGTCGCGTCTGCTGAGCAGCCGGCTGTGCTAAGAAGGCAGGCAGCTTATACCGCCACGACGATAGCAGAATGGTTCCGGGATAAAAATAAAAACGTGCTGCTGATAATGGATTCAATTACGCGATTCGCGATGGCCCAAAGAGAAATTGGCTTGTCAACGGGAGAACCAATTGGTTCTCGCGGTTATCCTTCATCTGTGTTTTCGCTTTTGCCACCATTACTGGAGCGTGGCGGTACACTAAAAAACAAAGGCACTATCACTTCTATCTATACCGTTTTGGTTGAAGGCGATGATATCAATGAGCCGGTTGCGGATCATATGAGATCTATCCTGGATGGCCATGTTATGTTATCCAGAGAGCTAGCCGCTCTGGGACATTATCCAGCAATAGATATTCAAAATAGCATCAGTCGTTTGGCTTCATCGCTTCTTGAGGCAAAAGAGTCCAGCTGTATCAAACTATTGCGCGAGAGTCTTGCCATCTATTCAAGTTCACGTGATCTAATTGACTTGGGTGCATACGAGCCCGGACGTAATCAGCAATTAGACAAAGCACTAAAACTAAAGCCTGAATTAGATAAGCTGGTTACGCAAAACCCGAGTGATACATGTCAATGGTCTCAAACTTGGAAGCACGCCTTTTCAATAGTCAATACACGTGAACAAATCGACAGTGAAAAAGCAAAAAGGACCTATGGAGAGTAAACGTGACACCGGACAAGGATAGGTTGAGGAGAATTTCAGCTTTAAAAAGAAAGCAGTCTATAGATGTTTTCAGAGAGAGAGAAGTCTATGGCAAGCTTCTTTACGAGAAAAACCTAGCAAATGCAAAGCTTTCACAGCTTAAACTGACCATGCAGACATACATGGAAGCACACCGTAACAAACGTCAGCAAAGTGAAACTATAGATCCTGTGTTGGATGACCTGTATCGGCATTACTTTAGTGAATTAGAAATTACAATATATCAGGCTGAAAAGGAGTTTCAACGAATAAGTGGGTTGGTACAGGAAAGTGTAGCGCTTCTACACAAGAAGAACGCAAGTTTAAATATGTATGAGACTAAAGAAACGGAATTGTCAAATGGTTTACAGGCTGCAAAGGTGAAAAGTGAATTAGTAGATCTAGCAAAAGAAAAAACGTATATGGAGGTTGAATAGCACTATGGAAATTAATCCAAATGGCTATGCAGGCATGTCTGGCCAAGTTAATGAAAACAACTTAGGCTCGAAAAAGCTGGAAAAGAAAAGCGAGAGCTTTCTAAACGCCATCCGTTCCGGCAACGACCAAACTGGTGATTCAAAGGACAAAGACTTAGATCAAGAACTGATACTGAAAGAAGAGGATACAGCTACGCATTTTCTTCTGGCAAAGAATGGGGACGATTTTGCACAGAGTAGTATCTATTCTCTCAATAGTGACGGTGATGGTGTCGATGTGTTGGTAGATCAGAAGTGGTTTGCCACAGGAAAGCTATCGTACAAGATATCAACATTTATGGAGCGAAAGGACCGAAACGCTATGTTCAGCCACACGGCTAGTCGTGAAATTCCTGTTGCTACTAATGTGAATACATTATCGAAGTCAAACACAGTGAAGCCTGATGCAAACCAACTGAGAAACAATCCATTAAATAATTCTAAATTTATTGAGGGAACTACAAGTTCGATTGTTACTAAAGAACAAATTACTAGTATTCGTAGAAAATCCGGTGTGAGTCTTCCTGAGTACTTAAAGAAAAAAATCACTATTATTGAAAAAGATGATGAGATAGAAGTGCTGGTTCGTGACTATTCAGTAGATAAAGACATGTTAAAGCAAACAGTACAAACTATTGAAGAAAAGCTCGAGTTAAGCGGCAGTAAGGCTAAAAAAATCGTGATTAATGGGAAATTAGCCGAGGAGCTAAAATGATTGATGCCATTGGCAGTACCTTGGGTGCAAATACCGATATGAATCTTCAAGCAACGTCGTTGAGCCAAGAAGATTTTCTAAAATTGTTTTTAACTGAACTCAATTTTCAAGATCCTTTAGAGCCGATAGATAACAGGGAATTCTTGGCGCAAATTGCGCAGTTCGCAGCGCTTGAGCAGAACCGTCAAACAACAGAGAACATTGAAAGCTTGGTGTTTTTAAATTCCACCTCCCAGTCTGTGGAGCTTTTGGGGAAAGAGGTACAGCTTGGGAAGTCTTTAGGAGAAATGTCAGGTTCTGTTACCGCTGTTAGATTTTCCCCGGAAGGAGCAATGTTGACCGTTGGATTAAGCAATGGTGGTTATTTATCTGATGTTAGGCTTTCAGAGGTCACATTAGTACGTTAAACAGGGAGAATGAAAAGTGCTTCAATCGTTTTTTAATGGCTTAAGTGGGATGTTTAATTTCTCGAAAGGCTTGGATAACGTCAGTAACAACGTCGCGAACATGAATACGCCGGGGTTTCGTGGTACTGACAACTTTTTACGAAACGTTAGTGGTTCAAACAACGAGGGCTACGGAACCTCTTTGGAAGGAACTTCACTGCGTTTAGCCAGTGGTGAAATTAGGCAAACTGGAAACGCAACAGATCTGGCGTTAACCGGTAAGGGATTATTTGTACTTCAAGATTCCAGCGGCGAATATTTTTACACTCGAGCCGGTCAGTTTAGTTTCAATGAAGATGATGTGTTAATAGACAGCGCTTCGCAAATGGAAGTTATGGGAATCAGTGATAGTGGAAGTTTAGAAACGATAGACGTAACAGACTTTCGAATTGTACCACCAGTTGCGACGAGTCAAGTACGTTTTAGCGGACAGTTGTCTACGCAGGACGAAACTCATGAAATAAGCGGTATAAGTGTTATTGATGTAAGTGGTGAAACTCAGAAATTAGATATAACAATCACTCGTCAAGATGATCTGGCTAACACCTGGACTGTAAGTGTGGCTGACGAAGAAGGGAATGAACTTGGTTCTGAGGCGATTACTTTTAATGTTGATGGATCTCCTGCGGAAGGAGCGAATAATTTCGACCTCAATTTAGATTTTGTGGGTGTAGAGCAAACAGTAAATTTTTTCTTTGGTGAGCCAGGTTCGTTTGATATGGCTACCCAGGTTGCTGCAGATATGTCTCGTTTGGGAGTCAATGAAGTAGATGGTAATCCTGTGCTTGGATTGACACGAGTAGAGTTTAATTCTAAAGGGATTCTGCAATTTACATATTCTAACGGCGATACACAGGAAGGTCCGCAAGTGGCAGTGGCATCTTTTACTAATGAAGCTATGTTGGAAATGGAATCTGGCGCAATGTTTCGAAGTAACGCCAGTGTAACTCCTGAGTTCGGACGTGCAGGTTCCCGAGGTGTTGGTGAAATTCGTGGCGGAAGTATTGAACTGTCGAATGTCGATCTTACCCAAGAGTTTGCAGATATCTTAATCATTCAGCGGGGGTATCAGGCGAGTTCTCGGGTTATGAGCGTTTCGAATGAACTTATTGAACAGCTCTATGAAAACACTCGTGGATAATCTGTATGTCGTTAATTGTATTTATAAATAGTCAATCGATAGAGATTGCCAAGGAAAAGCTAACCGGAGCAATAACGCGATGGATGCAAAACTGGTCGTTTAATTCAGATCAACTTCGCGTTGAGTTTGAAGGCTTAAATCAATTGCTTGACGAAGCTGAGAGCTTCACTATTCAAGAAAATTCAATTCCACTACAAGTGCAATTTTCTGAAGGTGATTGGCAGGATCTTGTGTTTAATGCTGATGGTCAAAACCCTCCTTCTGATGATGTACATGACTTTGTAGTCAAGCAAGCCAAAGCGAATTTACTTGAATCTGTTATCGAGGACCTTTGCGGTCAACACTTAAAGGTATTGAAAAAGGAAAAAAATGGTGAACTCTCTTTACCTGTAATTGGTGATTGGTCAATTAAATTCAATGTCCGATTGGCTCATTGCGAGTTGGCGATGGTAGTGCCGGTAATAGAAGAACTTTCCTTTGTTCGACCAAAGAATGGAGCCTCAGATATAAAGCTGAATGCATTAAATATCTTTGATTTACCAAATACGATGACTGCCAGCGTTGATCTGGACCTAGGCAGTTTTGATATAGCTGACTTAAAAAATCTGTCTGAAGGAGACGTATTAAGTTCCAGCGTTCCTCTGACACAAGAATTTAAGTTGAGTGTTAAAAACAAAGTAATCGCAGAAGCATTTCTCGGCAAGCAGAGTGCCAACAAAGCAATACTTATACAAAAGTCTAAGAAGTAGAGAGTTATGGAAAATAATATTGAAAAAATAGCATTGGATGAAATTAGCTCCGAAATAACGCCGGTTAGTAAAAATCTCGTTTCAAGGGATTTGAACTTAGTCGGTCATGTCAATGTAGGTGTTTCCGTTAACGTGGGTACAGCAGAGATCAGTATAGAAAAACTATTCACAATGAAAGAGGGCGAGGTTATAAAGTTGGCTCAAGAGCTAAACGCACCTTTGACCTTGTTAGTGGATAACAAAGCTGTAGCCAAAGGTGTCCTTGTTTCTGTGGATGAGAATTTTGGTGTGCAAATAACGGAAGTTATGAAGTAGTCAAAATGCGCGCAGCGAATCCGGGAGAAAACTCCATGGTGGGAGTAAGTGATGGCACGCCATATGTCGTACAAATCACGAGTCATGACGATATAGCATTTAAAAATGAGTCTGAAGTAGCGGATATCTTTTTCGTGAAAGCTATTTTTATGGTCCTCTTTTTGGGTGTTTGTGTTTTTGTAATTCTTGGTAAATACAAAAATGAGGTTATGGCGTTCTTTAGTAAAACTTCATCGCTAAGTAATGAAGAAAAGCCTTTGGTTAAGTCGATAAAGTTGTCGCCAAAAACCTCGCTTCATATCGTGAACACCGAAGGTAAAACTTTTGCGATAACCGAATCGCTTGTTAATACCGATATTCTTGATATCAGTAAATGTACCAATAATCAGCCAGCAAAAGAGATCTCGGAAATACGAGCAGAAATACGAGCGGAAATACGAGAAGAATTACGAACGGAAATAGAAACGACAGGCCAGGAAAAATTATATCCTGGCACTAAACCGCAAGGGCAAGGAGAAGGTGGTGAGTAGCAGTATCGGGCAGCAGTTAAGTGGTATTTTCGAGAGTGCACGTCTTTCAGCAGAAATGGAAACATTTCTAGTTATTACGGCTTTGAGCTTTCTACCATTCTTTCTCGTTGCTGTTACAACGTTTACGCGAAATATTATCGTATTGTCATTCTTACGGCATGCGTTGGGGTTACAGCAGAGTCCACCCAATATAGTTCTAATATCGCTTGCCATGTTTATTACAATATTTACCATGTCACCAGTATTTGAGAAGAGCTTTAATATGGGTGTGCAGCCTTATTTTGCTGAAACTCAGAATTTGAATGATAGCTTGGAAAATTCCTGGATGCCTATTAAGGGTTTTTTAATTTCTCAGACACATGAGTCAGACATTAAATTAATTTACAAGTTATCTAAACAGGAGCTTCCAAACAACTCATCAGAATTAACTCCTACTACGTTAATTCCTGCATTTTTATTAAGCGAGTTGAAAACTGGATTTAAAATTGGGTTTATCATCTTTCTCCCCTTCTTGCTGATAGATCTCGTTATGGCCGCTATTTTGATGTCACTTGGTATGATCATGGTGCCACCTATCACTATATCATTGCCATTGAAAATTATGTTGTTTGTAGTGGTAGATGGTTGGGGGCTAATCGCAGAGACTTTAGTGGCAAGCGCGAGCGGATAAATCGTGGACAAAGCGGTGATGGAAGCTCCGTGCATCGAAGCACAGGACCTATGGAATCAATGGTTTACACAAAGTAGCATTGAACTGCGTAATGAAATATTTGAAGTTTATTTTCCTTGGTGTCGCAGAGTCGCGAGTAGCCTATTTGTGAAATATCATCATGAACTGATCGAATGGAGGGACTTTGTCCATTCTGCTTCAGAGGCTATGCTTTTGAGCATTGATTTGTACGAACGAGAGCGGAATGTGCCATTTGAGGCTTTTGCCTACAAACGATTGAAAGGTGAAGTACTCAAGTCATTACATTTGTATACCAAGGACAAACACCTTTCGTCTGAAGAAAAAAACAGGCGCTTAGTTAGTGAAAGAGTTCACATTGATACTGAAGATGATGATTCATTTAAGATGATTGTTGATGCTGCTATTGGTCTGGCTTTCGGTTTCTTTCTTGAGGCCGGTATTATTGACCAATCGGATGGTGAAAGTGTTCCTCACCAAGCATACGAGAGTCATCGTATAAGTAAAAAGTTAATCAAACTTGTAGAAGAGTTAGACGATAGAAAGCGCTTTATTGTGAAAGCACATTACTTTCAGCAACTTTCTTTTGCAGAAATTGCAGAAGTTATGGGAGTTTCCAAGGCACGTATTAGCCAGATTCATGCTGCAGCAATTAAAAAGCTGAAACAGAACTTCGTGAGTGATTAGTCTGTTTAAATGAATAGTCTCTGCGTAGAAATAACACCAGTATAATTAATCAATACATAAGAACGAAAATAGTGAAATGAGTGTAGGGTTGCTAGAAAGGGAAATCGACATGTCATGTCGTGCTGCTGTCGTTACAACGGTTGCAGATGCTAGTGAGCATATCGAATTTTTCATTAATTATCATTTGTACATCGGTTTTGAACATATTTACGTGTTTATTGATGATGCTTGCCAGTTGACTTATGAAAAAGTAAATGCCAACCCTCGTGTAACAGCGATCATGGCGGGGGAACATTTACAAGATTTGCGCAGTCTTGTTCCAATATATCGAGATAGAAATAAGCGAGCGATTCTTGCAAGCGAGGTCATGGCCAGGCAGGAAATGAATATTTTTGTAGCTGAGTCACTTGCCAGAATCAAAGGCTATGAATGGTTGTTACATATTGATATTGACGAATTGTTTTTCTGTAACGGAATGTCACTCTTTTCACATATATCACATTTAAAGCAAGATGGTGTTGGTAGTTTTAATCATCTTAATTATGAAGCTATCCCCCATAAAATAGATGTGGTAGAGGATGCAGATAAGTTAAACGGTGATGCAAATATCTACACTGCCACACAGTACTTTAAAGTGAATTTTTTTAAAAAGTGGCATTGGAACTTCAATGAAAAGCAGAAAAAATTTATTGAAGAAAATTCTAGTTGGTTGCCAAAACTATATTTTAATTACTACCAAAATGGAAAATCCTTAGTCAATATCCGTACCGATATTTGTGTAAAAGATGTGCATTCATTGCATGCGAATGGGTTAATTAGCCGTAATGGTTCTCATGCAGATCCTTTAATTTTACATTTTCCTTGTGTGACCTTTAGGGAATATAAGAAAAAGTATAAAAGGTTGGGTGGTTTTGGCGATTTATGGAAAGGTGTAAAGCGTGCCGGTAAATATATTGATACTTTCCATTTAGATTCTCGTGATAAGTGGTTAAACCATACAGATGAAGAGATAAAATCATTTTACACCCAGAGGGTGTTAGCCGATAAGCAACAAATCTATCAACTCATGAGCTTAGGTATGGCGGCTGAGATTAATGACGTGGTGAACATATCGCAAGGAGTAATCAGCGCTAACAATAATGTTGATAAATCGCCAGAACCGTTTAGAGATATTCTCAGTCACGCAACCGCTAAGCCCTGCGAGATTCCTCCGGCAATCGAACTGGGTACAGCTTTTTCGATAGGCCAAAGTGATCGAATTGCTATTGATGCTAATGGCATTACATTCAATAGTTTAGCTGACGCCAGGTATTGGCTGCGTCGTCACCCAGACAAGAAAGAAATGCAGGTAGTACAACCAATAGAGTATTCGCCAGGTCGGTATTGTTGTGTACGTGATGGTTCTGTGTTGCTTGATATAGATCTAATCATTTGCAAAAAAAGCTTAAATAATGCCTTGCGTGACGGCAATGTACTACTGCCTCGGCCAGAGTTTTTGCATCTTAAGAATCATTCTGGCTTGAGCATGCTGGAATATAGGGCGCGTTGTTACAAAATGCTGAAGAACTTGGTGCTTGATTGCATTAGTAATGTAGGTCCTGCTTACAAGCACCAAGCTATTTATCAATATACATCTGAGTATGAAAACGTATTAATTGATTTGATAGACAGCGTTGAACAAAATCCCGCTGTCGAATTACCTTTAAATTTTGATGAAAACTTGCAAGAAGCATTGACCGAATCATTAAGTGCCCTAAATGCTCACAATTTTAATGTATATATACAAGGAAGATATCCGCGAACTGCAAAAATAAACTGGGTTGTTTGGGGTGAAAAGGCAGCGCTCGATGAACTTGATCAAGTACTTATGTATGCGATTCTGCTTTTTCTCGGTGGGACTCAGTTAGTGAGTGAAGATAGTGAAATAAGCGCTGTAAAAGGTTTGATCGCGCAACGTCAACACTATACTGAGTTAACTCGGCATTATGCAGAGCCATTTTTGTCTGAACATGAACAATTGATATGTCTTCGAAAGCCAGGTCAGAGCACAAATTTCGTGTGTATAGCCAATGTATCGAATAAAGATGCCTATATTTCGAAGTCACAATTACAAGCCTTCGCGATAAATGGTACTTGGCTGTCGCTGACCGAAAGCAAAGAACTTCATTTGAATGATGATTTTTATCTAAAACCTAAAAGCTATTATTGGCTGAAACGAGAACAATGAGGAACGTGTATGTTTGATTATTCGACATTTAATCCAGAGGAACTATTTGCCTTAGCAAAAATTGATTTTCAAAGAGAAAATTATGAAAACTCTTTACGTAAACTGAAAGCTTTAATGGGGCGAAACCAAATCCCTATTCAAACTTATTCTCTGTTAGGTCGTGTTTACGCTTCTATTGGCATATTTGAAAAAGCTAAAGAATGTTTTGAAGTCTTTGTGAAAAACGTACCTGATGCAATTGAAGAAAAATTTCAGCTTGGAATGGTTGAAAGAGATATGGGGAACTCAGACCAGGCTGTAAATTTATGGGACGAACTACTTACACAAGTCCCGAATTTCCCGCCCGCGCTGTATCACAAGGCGCTCGTATCAATCGACAAAGATGATACAAAAAGCGCGGTTGAGTTACTGAATTCGTTACTTGAAACTGCCCCTGAAGGCGATGAATTAATTCATCGTGCTGACCAATTGTTGAGCCGAATAAGTTTGCAATAGACGCTATAGCCTAATTTTTGTCTTGCTGCTGGAGTGTATGTCGCTCCAGCATTCAATATTTCTCTTCTAAAACGCCATCCAAGCCTTCCGTCTTATCTCTCAAATCGTAGATATTAAAAAACACTAAAAAAGTCAGATTACCCCCTTAACTATTCTTCTCTCAACTGTATCTCTTTAAAAGGGCGGCGCATCTTAGCGCGGTTAAAAGAATTTTCATTAGTGACTATTAAATATACGGAGTGGAGCCAGCCATGGTTGCAGTTATCGCGGGACAGGGTTTAGGACTATTCAATTCTTCTATCAATGCATTGGGCGGACAGGGTGTGCGCGGTAACGCGAGCCTTGCTAATTTAGGTTCCAGCTCAACACAAGCCGGTAGCTTGTATGTTAATGCTAGTTCAGGGAACCTGATTCTGCAAAACCTGGATGAGAAAGTCTCCGGCATGGGGGCGGATCTCCAATATCTTCGTACATATAACTCTCAGGGCCAATGGAACGATGGTGGGCAGGGCAACTGGCGTCATGTTGGGCAGCGTAACCTGGTTATCACCGGTACGCTCGGCGCGGGTGGTAGTCAGATTACTCGTATTGCTGCTGACGGTAGTCAAACAGTTTACAACTTTGATAAGTTGAATAAAGTATACCGCTCAACAGACGGGGGCGGTGCGCATGACAGTATTCGCATGGTCACGCGTGATGGCGAAGAGATGCTACAGTGGCTGGAAGGTAGTACAGAGATTGCTGAATACTACGATCAAGTCACTGGCCAATTGCTAGAGCAAGAAGATGCCAATGGCAATGTGGTGCAATTCAAATATGACGATAGTGATCGCCTGTTTCAGGTGGTGGACCTGGGATCTGAGCAACGAATTGAGCTGCAATACGATGATGATGACCGAGTGGAGTCTATATCCACTGTCAGTGAGTCCAGCGGCAATCTTATTCGCCAAGTACATTACGATTATTACAGTGATGGAAGACTTCGCGAGGTGCAAGTCGATCTAACTCCAGAAGATAGTTCGATTGCCGATAATTTTACCATTCGTACAGTCTATGGATATCACGATGGAACGGATCAAATAAAAGATATTACTCGTTATGAAAATGGTAACACCCCGATTAATGTAGTGAGCGGGATTATTTATGACAGTAATAATCGTGTTGAATCAATAACAGATTTAAATGGCACTACAACCTTCGACTATTCTTCCCCTGGTGTCACTCGTGTTACCAATGCTGAAGGTAGCATTAAAGACTATTCCTATACTGGTGACTTGCTAACGGGTGTTAAAAGCTATGGTGCCAATGGCAGTGTCGTTGAGCATATCCAATATGCTTATAATGATAATGATGATGTCATCCAGATTAAAAATGGTGACCAAGACCTACGTTATTTTTACGATGCTAATGGTAATAGAGTTTTAGAGGTTGATGCAGAAGGAAACTACCTATCCCGCATCTTCTCTTCAGATAACTTATTGTTATCTGAAACTCAATACACTGACGCCTCATCACACGCGATGCCAGCTTTGCAGCAACAAGCCGGCGACTTACCAACTATACCGAACGATCTCGGTGATGCTTTAAGAAATATTTATGCATATGATCTGAATCGCAATATCAGATTCTCGGTAAGTCCTGAACGTCGTGTTACAGAATACCAATACAATGGTTACGGTTTGCTCGAAAAAACCATTCAATATAACGATGTGCTCGCAGAAAACACTCCTCCCTACTTAGCAGATCCAATTGGGGTTAGGAATGTCGTTCAGGGTCAGCCCTTTAGTTTCAAAATACCCGATTCTACATTTATGAGCCTCGATGGTGGTTCACTTACCTATAGCGCAACCGATAATGTGGGTGGTGAATTACCCGCGTGGTTGAGTTTTGATGCGGCGACCAAAACGTTTTCTGGAACACCTACTGAGCAAGGTGCATTTTCTATTGTTTTAACCGCACAAGATGCTTCGGGTAATACTGTCAGTGATGTGCTCGCTATTAATATCGCAGAGCCCAATAATCCTCCTGTAGGAACTGATTTTTCAACCTTCGGTTTTTCAGGTGGGGCCGTTACTTTTTCTTTTGAGAATTTACTAGCAAAAGCAAGCGACGCCGATGGTGATCTCTTAAGTGTTGTCGGTGTAGAAAATGCGGTAAATGGGCAAGTAGATTTTGATGTCGCGAACGGAAGGGTGGTATTTAGTTCGAACGCAGGCTTTACTGGAACGGCAAGTTTTGACTATATCGTCAGCGACTCATATGGCGGAACTGTGACCGTGACTGTCACAATCAATGTGCTTGAGGCAACTATTGTTGGAACCTCCGGTGATGATGATTTCTCTACCTCTGATGGTGATGATGTAGTGTTCACCCTTGGTGGTGATGATACCGTGCGTAGTCATAGCGGATCTGACCAAATCTTTACTGGTTCGGGCAACGATATGGTTCGGTTGTACACCGAAGTTGATTCTGATGTTTATGTTAACCTAGGTGATGACGATGATACCTTATTTGGCAATGTCACTATCGGTGGTTCAGTCACATATAACGGTACGGTCACTGTTGATGCTGGTGATGGGAACGATACAGTAAATGCAGGAGCTTTTTCGGATTATATCGTGAATCTGGGAGATGGTGATGATACTGGAAAAGCTTACGCAGATCATTCGAATGACTATGCTGATGTAGCGTTAAGATACAATGAATGGAGAGGAGGACTTGGTAATGATAATTTTATTACTAGCGCCAGTAGCGATACTTTCTATTTTGATCGAGGCGACGGACACGACAGAATATCCGAAAATGGACATTCTTTTGACACAGTAGACCGTATTATTTTCGGTGAGGGTATTGAGCAAAGCCATGTGACCGTTAATGGTGATGTGCATAATGTCGTAATTACAATCGCGAATCCTGATGATCCTGAACAATTCGATTCAATTACTATACTTAGCGGGTTGCAGGGGCAGTCCGGTGATCGTCAACGATTGGTCGAAGAACTGGTTTTTGCCGATGGTTCTGTGCTCGATCTTCAAGCGAGAATTGATTTTGCTACTTACCTTGGTACGGAAGGTGATGACACTTATTCTGATGCAACGATCGATGATATTATTTACACCTACGGTGGTGATGACGAAGTAACCTCAAGAGGAGGTAATGATTATATCGATGTCGGTGATGGCAATGATACAGTTACGTTGCAAAGTGGTAATGAATTAACACTTCGTCAAATCATCCTTGGAGATGGTGAAAATACACTTCATGCCCATAATGCTCGGGGGACTGTTTACGTCAGTGCTGGTGATGGCAACGACATATTTAGATCTAATAATTACGTAAGTATGATTGGACTTCTTGGTGATGGAGATGACTTTGTTTCTATTTTTGATATTAGTGGTACGCCAGAGGTGGCACAATCTCTAGGCAATTCCTGGGTCGGCGGAACAGGTAATGACACCTTTTTCACAGGAGCGCACCTCGACACGTATACCTTTAATCGAGGGGATGGTCACGATAGTATAACGGACAAGGATACAATTTTATCTGGAAATAAGGATCGCATATTACTAGGGGGAGGTATTACCCCCGATCAAGTCCAATTAAGTTACCATTCTCAAATATTGACTTTAACTATACATAATCCAGATAACCCGGCATTAAATGACAGCATCAAAATAAGGCTTCCTTCAAATGCAGAAGATCGAGCGCAAAACTATATAGAAGAAGTCATGTTTACCAGCGGCGATGTATACCGGCTGGATCAAATTGCGGATCAGGTTATTGATGGGGACGTTGTCGATGATGGTACCGGAATATTCATGTCTGACTTTCCTGCGGAAGATTCGGGAGGTATTGTCTTTCCGGATAACATGAATTTACAGTCGAACAGTGTTGCCACTGGTCCAAATTACAATTTCCATAATTTAAACCTTTCTAACTATTCCATTAGCAATGATAGCGCTTTTACTGCCAGTATGGCGCAACAAAATAATGTTGGCACAGCGCAATCTGCCACTGACGCGGGTTTCTCAGCTTCAGGCGTTGCTACTGGTGCAGATACACTACTGAATTACCTGTCGGAATGGTCTTTAAATATTGAAGATCTGTCGCAAGTACAATTATCCGAGTTGATGTATGACGGGTTCGGGAATGTCGAACGCCAGGTGACCTTCGGTGAAGTAGACCAATCCGGCCAGGGTATACTCAACACCAAAGCCAATATCACTGAATTTGTTTATGATGCACATGGCAACTTAATTGATAGCATCTCTGTTCATGATGGTGTGAGAAGTGTTACATCGCATTATGCTTATGATGGTGCCGGTCGACTCGATGCGTTGACTAATGTCTCAGGTTCAACCAACTACACCTACGACGCAAATGCTCGTGAAATTCGAGCGGTGGATGCCAACAATCTTACTGCTACCCAAAAATTCGATGCACAAGGCAAGCTGCTGAATACGTCGCTCTCAGCAAGTGGCGAAATTACCCGTACTACTGAATTTTTCTATGATAGCGCAGGTCGTCTTAGAATGACCGAAGCTGCAAACGGCGGGCGGGCGTGGATTTTCTATGATGCAGCTGGGCGTGTAGAGTTTGAAGTTGGTGCCGAAGGTGCAGTCACAGGTTATGTATACGATGCGCAAGGACAAATCGAAAGCCAAACGCGTTATGCAAAAGCGGTAGATACCGATGGATGGTTTACCGGAAGTGTTGATTGGAAAAACGATGAATCTTTTACTAAAGATTCATTAATCGCCGGTAGTGACTTCCAAGTCGATGCTGAGAATGATCGTCAAACACGCTACATTTATGATGATGCTGGAAGGGTCTTCCAAACTATAGAAGAATTTGGGGATAAGGACCGCATCACAGAAACAATATATGACGGCGCTTCTCGGGTAACTTCCATTACTGTGGGAGACTCACGCCATACACGTTTCTTCTATAGCGACGATGGATTGCTTATTGGCAGCATCAATGCGGATGGCAACTTTGTAGAAAATACTTACGATAATATTGGTCGCCTAGAAAAAGCCACGCGCTACGACACTGAAATCGCCTCCAGTTCTATATTAAGCATCGATTTTTCCAGTGTTCCTCGTAGTGGTGAAAAACTCTCATCATATTATTTCTATGATACACAAGGACGCCAAATTGGGGTTGTTGATGAACAGGGTTTTTTAACCGTAACCGATTACTCTTCAGATGAACTTAAAAAGGATGTCACACGATATCTTAACCCGATCAGCGTTGGAGCCAATGACACGCTTGCGGATTTACAAGCGGCTGCGTTAGCCAATGAAGGTGAGAAACGAACCTCTTCTACCTTTTTCGATGAGTTCGGTCGAGTTGAGAAAACCGTAGGTCATGATAATACGGTCTCCCTTAATATCTATGACGAAACCAATGGTCGCTTGATTCGTACCGTGGCTGCTTTTGAGCAAGACGATCGCGGCACTCGCATGCGCTATAACGCTTTTGGTGAGGTTACTGGGGTTGTATCCGGGAAAGGCGAGGTGCTTGTTGGTACTTCCGTAAATGGTGCTTTGTATAGCCTGGACGATGCAATTGAAGACTACGGTATGCGTTATACCTACAATAGTGTAGGGCAGAAAATTATCGAACAGGGCCCCGAAGGAGAGCGTAACCAATACTATTACGATAGCGCAAATCGTTTACGCTATACGACCAATGGCGAGCAAAATATAAGTCGCATTAATTACAATACATTTGGTGAAGTAGCGTCTACAAGACAGCATACAAATACAACATCTGGATTGAGTGATACCTACTATGGCGCTTCTGTAAAAGAAATCGATAAATGGAGTGATAATAACGCGAATATAAGTAGTGATATTGTCACAAAAACGGATTACAACAAATTAGGTTTGGTGTCCGCCACTATTGATGCTTATGATGTGTCGACTAAATACCATTATGACAAATATGGAGATTTGGAAAACGTTGTCACTCCGACGGGAACGTACGGGGCAAGAGTTTATACAACCACTTCCTTTGTCTACGATAATTTGGGCCGCCTAACCAACACCACGGCAGATGTGGGTGGTTTGAATTATGAGACTATCACCGAATATGATGGTTTAGGACGTGTGGTCGGTGGGCGTGACGCGAAAGGGAATTGGACTAGAACGGTCTATCAGCAAAATGGCCGTGAAGTTGTGATTAATAATGCATTGTCACAACAAGTATCTCGTACTATTACAGATGCCTTTGGCCGTGTAACGGAGCGTTATGATGCTTACGATAAGCTAACCTCATACAGCTACGATGACAACGCGCGAAGCATGACAGAAACTAGCGCGACGGGCGCTGTTACAACCACAGAGCGCAATCGTCACGGGGAAGTAAGCAAGGTAACGGCATACAATAGTTTAGAAAATGGCACGTACGGCTCAAACACCTCATTCTATTATGACAAAAACGGTAATCTCGAATATTCACAAAACCACTACGATAAAAGAACGTATTATTATTACGATAATAGTGGCAATTTAACCTCGAAAAAGGATGCTCGTGGTAACGAAATTTTCTATGACTACGATAAGGCCGGCAGACTTGAACATGAATACGGTGCTACGGTAAATAAAGTTTATCAATACAATGGACTTGGCCAAAAAGAATATATGATTCAAGGAGCCGATGCGGAAGCGGTTACCACAGAGTATATCTACGATAGAAATGGCCGGTTAAAATCTGAAATTCTTGACCCTACCGGATTAAAACTCACCACCAACTACTTGTATAACGTGGAAGGTACTGTCCGTCGTATTGAAAAAGGTGATCAAGATGATCCTGCACAATATGTCGTTGAATATGGGTACGACATATTGGGTCGAAAAACTTCGGAAACGGTTGACCCCGATGGTTTGGCTTTAACCACTGAATATCTGTATGACGCTAATAGCAACCTTATGCGGATTAAGACAGAAAATGGGGATAATGATAGCAATACCTGGTTTGCCTACAATGAGCTGAATCAGCTTACGCTAAAATTGGACGGAGAAGGTTACGCCACTAGCTACGAATATAATAATAATGGCCAGTTAATTCATACTCGCCGACATTATCAACAACTTACAGAGATACAAATGTTACCGCTGCGCTTTGGCAGTGATGCCACTCTGGACAGTGTCGATATCACTATCCCTACTGGGTATCAGGAACGGGATCGCCGTGAAATAAATGTATATGACGATGACGGGCGTTTACGATTTACGCTAACGTCAGCAGATTATGAAGATGATTCCGTTGCCAGCACGTGGGTAGTGACGGAAAACGTATATGATGACGCTAGTAACATTATTGAAACTCGACGCTTTGATAAAGGCTTTAACGATAGCTACGTAAATAATCTATTCAACAATGGAATTTTTGAAGATGAAGTAATCGAGAGCTTAGAGGGGTTGGGATATGCATTTAGAAACTGGGGGCCAGAAAAATATTCGTACATAAATGAGGTCGAACTGGGTGCACGTAGAACTTACTTCTCGTATGACCGTTTAAATCAGTTACGCTATACCATCAATGCTGAGAATGGTTTGAATGAAAACATTTATGATGACGTAGGCAATATTGTAAAGCAAATTCAATACGCAAAAGATGATATTAACTTTACGAGTAAAAAAGATTTTGAAATTGATGATTATGTGAGCTTGATTAGAAACTCCAGTCAGAATCGAATGAAGGAGTTTGTTTACGACAGTCACAATCGGATTGAAAAAGAATACTTGCCAGAAGAAGAATTCTATATTCAGGCTTATGGCCATAGACCTTATTTCTACGAGAATGTCGCAGGTTATCGCACACGTACAGACATTGAGTACGATAGTTTAGGTCGTGTTAGTTCTCGAACAGAAGGTCGAATAGAAGATGTTTCTGATGGTGGTATTAGAGATCATCACGCACAGACTACAAGTTTCGAATACGATAATGCAAATCGCCAGGTGCTAACGACACTAAGCGGTTACTATCATGAAACTTATGGAGCCGTTTTATCTGCACAGCATGATGATTGGTATAAAGACAGTAACGGGAATGTTATCAATACTCCAGAAACTGCACGATATCAACGCACTATAGCGGTCACCTATGATGATTTGGGGAATGCTGTTCGAAACTCCACACGAATAGGCGCCAATTTATATGCAGACCAGTACAAAACCTATGATGCCGCGAATCGCGTTAAGCACGAAGTAGATGCTTTGGGCTTTGTTACAGAGTATGGTTACGATAAGGTTGGAAACGTTACAACAATTAATCGTTTTAAAAACCATATTTCGCTGGCCAATCACTCAGAGCAAGGCAAATACTTTTTAGAGGATGAGGTTAACCCCTCAGACGAATCGCGATTAGTCGTTCAGCAGTACGATGCTGTAGGCAACTTGGTTGAGGTGGATGTATACGGTGCAGAGCAGAACTGGGAAAGTTCAAGGTCGAACGTAGATTCAATTGAAAGGGACTATGGCCTTGGATACCAGTTATTTGGAGTATATCAAGACAAGCTCATTACCAAATACACGTACAACGCTTTCGGTGAGAGGGTTGCAACGTCGGTAAAAAGAAACAAACTCGGCGACGAGACTTCGTGGGCAACTAGCTTCAACTACTATGACAGACTAGGTCGTAATGTTTTAACGATGGATGCTGGTGGCTATGGTACTCGTGAAGTTTACAATTTGTTGGGCGATAAAATAACCACGATAGAGTATGCGGACGTAACAACCACACCTGATATTGAAATTACTGTTCATTCGAAGCCAGAGTTCTCCAATTCATTGATTACCTCTATTAATGAAAGCAGCCATGATCGTATATACAGCTTCGATTATGACAAGATGGGCCGCGTTACCAGTACTTATCAACATAACTTTAGTGCAGTTGAAAAGATTCCCAGCGAATTCAACTTGTCATATAAAAAAGTCACCTATGCTGGAATGAATAAAGAGCAAGCACGTAAAATTTCCGAAAATACGTATAACGCGTTTGGTGAATTGATAAAACAAAGTGATATTGAAGGAAAAGAAACGGAATATTTCTACGATAATTTAGGACGTTTAATCAGAACAGAAGGACCTTTCAGTTTCTATGATGTGAGTGAAGATCAATACGGAAGTGGATTGTCTCAGAAAATAACAGAGTATGGCTACGACGTCGGCGGCAACCTGATTAAAGAGCTTAAGCGCTCTGGTATTGGAACGAATTACGAGCAAGCACATGAAAGCCGTTACTATTATGACTTTGCAGGCAATCTTGTTCGTCAAACAATTGCTGGGAAAGAGTCAGAAAATCAGTATTACAATTCGGATGAGTTTGATTCTGATATTTATTTTAAAAATGATGCACATGGAAAGATTATTGAAGAGCGTCAAATCATTGATGTTAGTCATAACACAGCGAATCAAGACGCATTCTCGATGGAGCACGAAATACGCACAAGCTATCGCTACGATAAAACTGGGCGTCAAATTGAAAGATTACAATTTTATGTTGAAGACGGAATAGAAAAAAATTCTGGTGAGCTAGTTGATTATAACGCGTTTGGGGAAATTACTCATCGCTATGCCAAATGGGGAAATGAAAGCAGCACGAGTAGAAGCATAATTGAACGCTACGGCTATGACGATGCAGGACGAGTCATGTGGACTCAAGATGCCGGTGGCTACGATTATTACTATTATAACTTAACGGGTAACGTTACGCGTTTGGAAGAGCGAAACGCGGATGGTGAAACGTACGATGCTGAAATCAGAGCGACAGAGACTTACTATGACATTTTAGATCGTGCGATCGTAAAACGTTTACCATCCTATGGAGTCACAACGTTCGATTTAACGACATCTGGACTTGGTGAAACGACTAGCAATCGTACGCCACTAATCAGACAAAGTTATGATCGCTGGGGTAATGTCACGCAAGTTTCTGACCCTGCTGTAGGTTTTTCGGGTGAAAAGACAAACTTCATGTACAATCATGCGAATCAGGTGGTAACAGAATACCGAGCATCGCAAACTGAAGTGCTGTCCGATAATGGCCAAAGCTACAACGCGAGAACAAAAAGAACCATTTCTTATGACTTGTTTGGCAATCTTGCCATAGATTCAGTTGAAGTAAACGGTAATGGATTAGATAAATCAAAGACTAGTTATAATTTTTACGATTCTCGAAACAACTTAATAGAAAGTCGTGATGCGACAGATGTTCGTCAGTATTTTACATACAACTTGATGGACAATCGTGTTAGCTCTATCAGTGAAATGGGGGTCAAGCATAGATTTGATTACGACGCTCTAGGCAATATGACGCAGCGTAAAGTTAGACGGTATAGTGAATATCATGTATTAAATGAGTATAAATATGATAAAGCTGGCCGTCGGTTTGCAGATATTGATGCCTTAGGAAATGCCGCATACACTAAATACGATGAGCGGAGTAATGTTAAACAAACTATTAATAAGTTAAATGGAAAAGTTACTTTTTCATACGATGCTGTCGGTAATAAAACTCGCCAAGTCGAGGAGGTCGACGTTGGTGAAACTAAGACGCGGCAATTGTGGGTGCCTGAACCCAGTCACCCATACGGTGGATATTGGGAAACTGAGACATACCTAGAATGGACAGATGAAGATGTTGTGCAGGAGTGGGGCTACAACATTACCACTAGCTTTGGTCAAAACAAACTACGTAGTTTCAGTACGCTTCACGCTAGTGATTCACAGGATTATAAAACTTACTCATATCTCTATGACCAATTTGGACGGCTTGAGAAAGAGTACATTGAGGGTGAGCACGAAATTACATATACCTACACCGACAATGGCTTATTGGAAAGCAAAAATGAGTGGGAAGATACATCAACTTTCTATTCGTCCGAACGCAATAGAACCTCAACGTTTACTTATGATATTCAAGGTAATAGAACCTCTGAAAAATATGACGAAATTGCCGGTTCTAAAACTGATAATGGCAATTACGTAACGAGCCAAGAGCGATCTCAGAACACGTATTTTGAATACGATTTGTTGAATCGTCTTGTAAGAGTTAAGTCTCCATCAACGGTTATATCGTCCGATAGTATGGGGCCAGGTGTGCCAGGTGTACCAACTGATCAGCAAACTGCTGATGTGCAATTGCTGGAATATGCTTATGATGAGTTTGGAAATCGAAGAAAAGTCTCAATGGAGTATATCCAGATTCCAGACACAAATCAGGCCAATAGCAGTAGAGAGTACTGGTATAAATACGACAAAGAAGGACGCGTATTATTGGAAAAAGGAGAGCTCTTCAATGGGGAGATTGTAGCAGGACGATATAGTGCTGCAGAATATATTAAACATGATAGTGCGGTGCATACTTATAATAACGATGGCCAGCGTGCTACGACGGAGAAGTATGACCATTTCTCTGTCGACTATGGTAGTGGAATACAAACCGCATATTACGAGCAAACTCGTTATGTTTACAATGATTTAGGGTTCGTAGAACACGAATTCACACGTGACATATCGCGAAGTTACGGGGGGTATATAAACGATGGTACCGGAGTTTCCTTCGGCGAGGATCATGCATTAACGACGGAATATGATGATCGTGGATTTCAGAAGAAGGTCATTGATCATATAATGGCTAAGTCGTCGGTTACGGATTATGACAACAACGGTAATGTTATTTACACCAAAGTGAGTGCAACTTTTTCAACACCGGAGATTACGAGATACGTCACAGACAATTATACGTATGACAAGGCTGGTAACCTTCGAGGCTATACTTATTATAATTATTCTCAAGGCGACACTACGTATCGCGAGTATGACTATGAATATAAGGGAATATATAACGGGTTTAAAAATACGAAAATTACTGTTGATACTGATGAACAGTACACCGACGTTGGTAAAACGACCAATACCTATGATATGTCGGGTAATTTAATTGGTGCGTCTATCACTGAACAGAAAGCGGGAAGTGGAACAGGAATTACAACAAGAACTTTCTTCTATGATGCTGAGGGGAAAATCGCTCAGCGTAGCGAGCTCAAAGCAGGGGAGTCGAACTTTAAGACGCAGTCTTTTTACAATCATGGTAGCAATCAAATAGCCTCTGCGGGTGATTCGGGAGTAACCTTTACTCCAATTTCAAGCCAGCACGCCGCTACTTCAGTGCCGGGCACCTATATCGTCAACATAGAAGATACCTTAGGCTCTATTGCGCAGAAGATGTTTGGTGATTCCAGCTTGTGGTACGTTATTGCAGATGCAAACGGCATCACCAAGGGACCGCAGGACACTTTCGGTGCAGAAGATGCTGGGCGTGTTTTAACGATTCCCAATACGCAGCAAAACCTGCGGAATGACTCTACAACGTTTAAACCCTATAACCCGACTGAAATCATCGGCGATCTCACGCCAGATGTGAAAATGCTTCCGCCGCCAAATCAAGGCTGCAGCGCGATAGCGACCCTAGTAGTCATTGCTGTGGCGGTTGTTGCGACAGCTGTTACTTCAGGTTTAATAGCAGCCGCACTCACTCCCGGGCTTAGCGTAGGGACGGCCGTTTCGGTGGCCTTTAGTGGTGTTGGGGCGCTCGTGAGCGCCGGTGCCGGCCCGGGAGCATTGCTCGTCGCTGGTGCGGTGGGTGGTTATGTCGGAAGTGTGGCATCTCAAGCGGTCGCTGTGGGCTTTGATCTTCAAGAGAGCATTGACTGGGACGCTGCAAAAAGTGCAGGTATCTCTGGCGGGATAAGCAGCGGCCTTTCTTCTCCTGCGGGTAGTGCACATATAAATAAATTGAGAGGTTTCAGCAAGTTTGCCGCTAACTTTGTTCAAGGTGCGCAAAATTATCTCGTGAATCAAGTTGCGAATAGAGCTGCCGGCGTGGAAGCAAGCTTTAGTTGGAAAGCCTTGCTTGCTAATAGCACTGGAAATGCAGTTGGCACTGCATTAACTCAAAATGGGGGCGATGGCTTTTGGGGTAATACGGCGGGTAAAGCGATTAATAATTCCATTACAGGCAAACTGATGCAGCAGTGGGCTGGAGCAGAAGCTCCAGACTACGGCATGATCGCCGTGGATGCATTTGGGAATCAGTTGGGTAACTGGATCGGACAGCAGGCAACAGGGGGCAATGTCTCAAGTGGTGCGCAACACGCAACTGCTTCGGAGGCTAAAGCTTCCGTAAAAGAAAATATACTGAACGATAGTGTCTCGCAATCTCAAAGCGTAGTTGATGATAAGGTGGATGTAGAGACGGAGAGGCATTTGAATGATGTTGTAAAATTCCGTCAACCCCCAGAGACAACTTCCATCATTCCTGAACAAGAGAACATGCTAGAGGAAGTGATTATACGCGCGCAGCGTGGAGAGAATGGAGAGGAGGTCAATACAACTGCTGAGATTGTAACTCGTGGCGTGGTAGAGAACCTTACTTATATAAAAGGTAAAGGTGGACAATATTATAGTGTACGTCCGGGATATGAACCCTCATTTATTCGTACTCAAACTGCTCAAGCTGCAAAAGAGTGGGATGAGTACATGGCGAATGAGCCAAGAGGTGTATCATTTAGTCCTATGGAAGTGGAGCTTGGTGAGCATGACCATGGATGGGATCTGGCTGTTGAGTGGGGTGTTGAGGATTACAAGAAATGGGCTGCGGATGTTCGTAATGGTGTACAAGTTTTTAGAGATACTGTAGATAGTGCATTTGATGTTTTACCTTCAGGATTTCCAATTAATCCGAATGATTACTTAATAACAGGATCTTTAGCTGCAGCGGTTGAATGGGGGTTAATGTTCACGGATGCTGCTGTAGAAGGTGCGGCATATATTTTATCTGAGGATAGACGGCATGATATCCATGATGAAATAAACATGAATTTAATGAGTGCAAGCCAGTTTGTTTTGAATAATCTTGGTAATGAATTTGATTACCGCATCTCAATTAAGACAAAAGCGCTTATTGAAGGTTATGAAGCAAAGTTAATTTTGGGTACTGATGGTTTACGAGTTCAATTTAAACAAGATGATCCGGAACACCTTCAAGTTAACTCTATTTTTGATAAAGGGAAGACGGGAACTGCATACAGATTCGGCATTAATTGGGATTTAAATACATTTAATGATCAAGGCAGTTTTGCTCCCTCGATTAGTGACTTTAGTTTAGGGTATTCTGTAATAAGACAAGACGATAAATATCTTGGTGATAAGAAATTAGCTAAAATGGGTGTGAGAGCAGGCTACTCACAGGAGTTATTTACTGGGAATAGGAGTTCTTTCAGCGGAAGAGGATCCTTTGACTATGAATTTCTAAGATTGAAGAATGGAAAATATGGGTTATCACTTGAGTTGAGATCGACGCCTATGTCATCTGATAAAAACGATCCATTAATATGATGAAAAAATATAAAATATCTGAATTTAATAATTATAAGGTTTCGTTTAATTGTGATGCCGGGAGCTGCGAAGAATATTTTTATGAAGAAACAAATGGCGGAGATTTTGTTTTTAAGATATTTGATAAAAATATGGGGTTGTTAAAAGTAGGGCTTTTGACGCTGGTATTAGGTTCAGAGCTTTTTCTCAGAAGCAAGAGGTCGTCTCGAAAGGTTACCTATAACTTTAAGAATGAGAGGCTCAATATTGAAGTTATTGAAATGGGGGGGAGCTGCATGTGGAGAATTAATCATTTACTTCTGGTTAAAGTAAATGGGAAAAAACTTGCATATGTTAAATGGTCGAATAAATTCAATGGTGTTGGTTTTATTCGATCGAAGCTTATTAAGCCGGTTGTTGAAGTTGCTTGTAAAGAACGCCTTCAGAAAGATCTAGATATTAGAAAAGTGGAGGTGTTGTTGTGGGGGATTTTGAAATTTTGGATTTGGGATCGATGTTGAGATCAAAGGGTCGAGATCAAAGGGTCAGAGAACTTGAAATTCAACTAAAATAGCGGTGAAGGCTTAGCTTTCGCCGTTTTTTTGTATCTATCGTCCAAACGACGCCTTCTTGATGGCACACCTCAATAACGAACTACGAATAATATATTGAGGTGTGTTGCATTTACTATGCCGCGTTGTTTTCGCGATCAGTTTTTATTTCATTGATTAAACGCTGATAGCAGCTTTCTTCAGAATAATTTAACTGAATATACTCCTTAGCTCTCTTAGACATTGATAACCTTAGCTCATAATTTCTAATCAGCTCATCAATATGCTGAGCAAAAGCGATAGGATCATCCGTTTTTAAAAGCACGCCTCCAAACAAATGAGATAACCCGCGTCCACCTTCGCTAGTAACAACCGTGGGTATGCCATGGGCGAGTAATTCAAGGGTCTTAATTTTAATTCCTGAGCCCCAGCTGACGGGGTTAATGCCGATATCGATTTGGTTGTAGGCGTCGAAGGGAATTTGTACATTGCCCATCACTTTAATACGTGGATCATTTATTTGTTGAATAAAGGTGGATATGTAGCCGAAAATAAGAAACCGGATATTGGGCGATTGGATATGAGGCATGACTTTGTTTGCAAACCATGCAATGCCGTCTCGGTTGGCAGCCCAGCCGCTGGCGAGTAAGCCGATGGTGCTGGCGCTTTGTCGGAACTGGGTGCGTGTAGCGCGCATTGCATGAGGGACGTAGAGCAGCTTTTTTTCGTTTATCAGTGTTTTGGCTTTGCGTAAATGTTCCTGTTGGATCACTAGAAGTTTGTCGTATTGTTTGTAGACCTGAAGTTCTTCTTCAAATGTAATCGGATCATCGGCTAAGGGACCGGTACCACTTGATTGCGCGGACGCGAACACTTCACTACGAAAATCGTCAATGTCAAAATAAGTGTAAATATTGTCTGGCAGAACTTCTGCAAGGTTTCTGTTCTCCCAGCCTCGCAGTATGCATTGTTGAAGATTATGCTGACTAAAAATCTTTGCTAATTCGTCTGCTAGGCCCGTTTGGGGATTATGTTGATGGGCGTTGCGAATTTCATTTAATTGATAATAAGTAATGGGTAGGTTGAGCCTTTTAATTAACGCTGCATCGGAGGGTTTTGCTTTACCTGAGTAAAATACGACGAGATCAACGTGCTTTGTCAGGTAAAGGATGAGGCTGCGTGCTCGGACGCGTGGCCCTGCGCCCGCCTTCCAAAAATCAATATCTGTAATAAACCCTATTTTTTCTCTCATATACCTACTGCCTTGATATTTTGGCTCTTGATCCTTCTATACACTGTGCGCTTATTGATTCTGGGAAATTTTACTGCGCCAGGAAGATTTGTAGTTGCCCGAATAAGTGGCCACATGAGGCACGATGCAGGCTTTTGCCCCACCTTTATGGGTCCAGGAAAATGCATATAAAAGTTCGAACAGCACGGGCCATAGCTTTTTATCCGTATTAAATTTTGGTAAGTGGCGAGTGAACGATACGCGATTGATGCATGGGCGAAGCGAGTAAAGTGGCCAGAGTCTCATGCGAAAATGTTCCAGTCGCGAATGTAATATTTTTGGCCGATGTTCATCTATAAACTGAGTGAGGTTCATCTCTTCAAATTCTGGTAACTGCTTTAAATGTTGGAATAAGGTGTTGCGATAACTTTCACTGTCGCCCAGGCGTTCTTTGACTTCCGTATAATCTTCGGTTAATCCCAATTGGGATACGCTTGAAGATTCCATGTAAGCGATGGCATTATCCAAGAATGCCGCTGTGCATTTCCAGCCTTCTTCCCAGTGAACTTGAAATTGAAAAGCATCAATGTATTGCGTGAGTAGGTTCAAAGAGGTCGCTTGCCCGTATTCCTCGAAGTTTTTCTGGTAAAACGTGCAATCGTCAAACGTGCTTTCCACCTTGTGTTTAAGTGCAGCCTCATTTTTAAGGTTGTTTACACTGTATTCATTAATAATCACTATTTTATCGAATCGTGTTTTTTCTTCGCTATTCTTGGCGAACACGGTCTGTAGGTTTTCGAGTAGCATGTCTACTGTAAAATCATGCCGTATAAAACTAGTCGTTGTGAGAATGACTTTTTCCATGTTCAACACTGATGTTTTTCTATTAGTCTGATTTTCTTCTCGAACTCAACAAACGCATCGTGCCAATCGTAATTAATCGATTCGTCTTTGGTCGCTGCGTAAAAGAATATATTTTCAAAACTGTGTTGAGCGAGTATGCGGGTATCGCCGTACTTGCTGAAGAAGTACTGTAAATTAGCAACCCAACTTACATACTTTTCTTCAGTAATGGTGTTTTCTGGTAAAAAATGCCAGATATGGTTGTCAATAATCTCGTATTCGATATGGTGGGTGAATAGCCGATAACCCAATTCCACATCTTCCATGCCCCAACCAATAAAGTGCTCATCAAAATTTCCGACTTTGGATAAGGTTGACTTTAAAATACAAAAATTGCAGGTCCAAAATAAATGCCAGCGGCCTCTAAATTCTTGAAAATGGCTTGTGGATTTCTGCAGCAGGAGGGTTCTTTCATCTTCCAAATATAAAGTATTTCGTATTTTGGACGGTAAATACTCTTCATTGTGTAAAATTTTATTTTGAATAACCGGCCAGCGTTCAAAAGCGATATGTCGGCGTTTACCCAAAACGACTTCTTTTTTCGGCTTAAGCTGGAAATAGTTGTTGTATACCGAAAGCAGGCTTTTCTCTACAAAGTGATCACCATCGATAAACACCAGGTGTTCATGGTTTGCGAGTTCTGCACCTTTATTTCGTGCTTTGGATCGGCTGGATGTTGTTGTACGGGGAATATAGTGAGGATGAAATTGAAAGCCCAGATCGAGATCAATTTTATCGAATACTGGTTTGTCAGAGCCGTCATCTACCACGATAACTTCAAAGTGCTCTCTCGGATAATCCAAACGATTCAATGATGCTAAGCAACAGGTTAAAAGGTTAATATCATCTCGGATAATTAAAATAACTGAAAACTTTTTATATTCCATGAGTAAATCTTGGCTCAATTCTAGCCTGGTAATTAATGCTAAAAATCTAAGAGAGAGGAAACTGTGGAAATAGGTGTGTTATACAGCTGGTTCTCGTCCCTGATGTTTGTTGATACTGGTTTACTAAAGTCACAGATTCAATAAAGAGTTTTCTGTGCTGAATAGCCAAGTGCTATTGTAAATAAAATCTTTAAAAATAACATTAGAAACAGTGTCTTTTATAAGAAGTATTCTCGATGATTGTGTGTTAGGGCTGTGCCAACAGGGCATCGCTGTTACACTTAGTAAAATTCCAAAGTAGGATGTTCATGTGATTAAACAGATTCAAGTCAATACAACCGGGCAGGGGTTGTTTGCCTTCACGCCCAAAGTTGAAGCCTTTGTAGAGCAATCCCAAACAGAAGAGGGGTTGTGTACTTTGTTTATTCAGCACACGTCAGCCAGTTTACTCATTCAGGAAAATTACGATCACTCTGCGCAGACGGATCTGGAGAACTGGATGAATCGTCTAGTGCCTGAGCGTGATCCTCTCTTTACCCACACGCTTGAAGGGGATGATGATATGCCGGCGCATATAAAATCGACGTTGACGGCGACGAGTTTAGGGATTCCTATATTAAACGGTCGTTTAGCGCTGGGGACTTGGCAGGGGATTTATCTGTGGGAGCATCGATATGGAAGCCATACTCGAAACGTTATTGCACATATTGCCTGTGATTAAGTTACCAATTTGGTTCGATTTTATGATCGGGTTGATCGTTTCATGCTTTTTATTTCTAAGAACCAGCTATTAATATGGATACACTTCACATTTTTGAAGATTAGTAGTGCCAATGTGTTTTGAATACACCTGTGTGGCGGGGTTTTACAAAATATTTAGTTCCGATTGAGGACTAAATAACCCAAAATCCGAAATTGTCGTTTCATTTATTTGCTTTAAATAGGTGAAGGAAAACGACAGTCTTTCGTTATATCTATTCAACATGCGCATTTATTCTGACGATAAAATGATATTGATGTCAGTTTGATCGGCACTTTAATTTTCAGAAAAAGTGCAGTAACCATTTTAGTTAGCTCGCAACCGGTTTTAAAAACTTTTGTTTTAGTAGCACCTAGAAACCCGCTATAGGTTGCTGACTTTATATATTGAAATGTTCCTGCACGTGTATTTGTTGAAAACCTATAATAATGTTGAGTTAGACGTATAGTTGTAAAACTTACTATTTGTCACTCTCGTCCCTAATTTAAATTAAATCGAACTTTGAGATTCGATTCTTGAGAGATTCGCGGCACGGAAACGCCCGGGAGAATAACGTGAGCGCTGTTCCTAAGCCCGAGATAGAACACCTAAAACGCTTTCATCTATTGGACTTAATGTCCTCTCGCCATCTTAATTATTTGCGTGAAAAGTCCATTGTGGTTGAATATGCGGAAGGTGAGGTGTTGTTTAGTCCTCCACGGTCCCGCTCGATGGGCTACTACCTGCTGTCTGGCAAGGTGTATATTCAAGTAGACAAAGAAGAATCGCGAGTTATTGAAGCGAATACCCCCGACAGTTATCACTCCCTTGAAGAACAACTTCCGGCTAACGCTGTAACAACGGCGTTGGCCGAGTGTAAAGTTATTCTCCTCAGTCGAGTTTTGGTGGAACAATATTTTTCCTGGAGCACCACTGGTGAGTACAAGGTGGTGGATATTGCCGATATCAACCAGGCTGTGGAAAAACAACAAAACGAATGGATGCGTAATCTTGTGAATTCACCCCTGGCCAAAAATTTGAGCGAAGAGCAGGTAAAGGAATTCTTTACGCATTTTGAAGAAGAACGCGTAAGAGAGAAAGATATTGTGCTGCACAAAGGCGAAAGCAGCCAGTATTTTTACATTGTTAAAAGTGGTGAAGCGCTTTCTACGAATGAGCATTTTCAAGAAATGAAAATGAAGGTTGGCAGTTATTTCGGGGAAGAATCTATTATTCCCAGCGCCGCCAGCACTGTGCATGTTGAAATGTTAACGGATGGTGTTATCGCGAAAGTTGAAAAGAAGCATTTCAATGCGTATATCAAGGATTCGTTGATCAAATATATTGATGAAGCGCAGCTTGAGCATATAGGCAAGTTGAAATATATGGTGCTCGATGTTCGTTTTCCAACGGAGTTCAAGTTGGATCACCTGGATGGTAGTGTGAATATCCCGGTGAGTGCTTTAAGCCGGCGTATGATGAAGCTGGATCGTTCGACGATTTATTTTATTACGCGAGAAAGTGGTGCGCGCGGGGAACTGGCCAGTTACATGTTGCAATTGGAAGGTTTTCGCGTATTTATATTATCCAGCGATAAAGACAATATCCGTTCAGTGAGTTTTTAGCGTTCTGCGGGCAGATGCGCGGGGCGTTCAATTCCAAACCATGCGAAAGCATCGTCAAAAGTGTGGTAAATCTCGATCTGCCAGGGCAGCACGTCTCCTAGCATTTTGTAAAAAGCGACCAATGCGTTTCCTGTTTCGTCCGGTCGGATTACGGTTGCGTTTTTAACGTTTGGGCAGATTTGGGTCACACTCTTCATAATAGCAATAAGGGTGCGTACATCTTCCTGTGAAATTTCCGTTTTGGTGTATTTGGACCAGTCGCCTAAAACATATTGGGCATAATCAAATCTTGCGTCCCCGGCAATTTCCAGCGCAGATTGTATCAGTTCGTCTCCACTGACGATGTCGCTGTAACAAATTCGAAGCAATTTTTCCGTTTCCCAGTGATAGGTAATCAAAATAATATTCCTTTACCGAAAATTGGCGATGAGGTGTCACAGTTGTTTCGCGGTGATGAGATGTGGCATGTCATACAGCATCAATCGAAAAAGTTGAGTGTGTACTTATTATTCATGAATTATGTGAAAACAGGAAGTGTTGGTAAGTTCGATTTCCTGCAGCGCTAGTTAGAGCTTAGTTCAATTTGTTGTGGGATGCGCAGCGCTTGAAAACAGGGTAATGGAATGAGCGGTTATTTTTGGGAGGGATCAAAAAGTGTCTCGACGTCTACGTCGATAAGGCGCACATCGTTCCCAATTGTCATGGTGTTGCCGTCAATCGAGCAGTAAAGCGCCATATTTTTACAGGTCAGTTCTGCCAGCGCTGTACTTGTCGACTTGTTGATGGCGTAAACGTTTAAATTGGAATGACGCTGTAATTTTCCAGCAATTTCTTTCCACCAAAGTTCTACAGCATGATCGCCAAAGCTAAAAACACTGACCTGTTGCGCTTTGCCGCATGCTTTTCGAATTCGTTCTTCGCTGGGGCGCCCAAGCTCAACCCAATGTACGATATCGCCACGTAAATTCTTCTGCCATATATCGGGTTCGTCATCGGTGCTCAAGCCCTTGCCAAATTCCACTCCTTCACCAGCGGCTTGTCCAATTATGTGCGCAAAAGCTAATACCCGTATCATCATGCGTTCATCCGTTTCAGATGGATGTCGGGCAATTGTCAATTTGTGGTCGCCGTAGTGATGGTGATTGACATCACTTATATTGAGTTCGGCGCGGAAGATGGTGGATTTTAAAGCCATGACAAGTCTGATCGATTTTTATAGCAGTGTGATTTTATCGTCTTCAATGACAATACGTTTTTGTTTGTACAAAGCGCCCAGGGCTTTTTTGTAGTTCTTTTTACTGACCTGAAAAATCCGGTAAATATCTTCGGGAGAACTTTTATCCGATAAGTTGGATGTGCCACCCTGATCGCGTAAATGCTGAAGTATCTGCTCACCCAGGTTCGCCCGGCCGAGTCCTGCAGGCAACTGTAAAGAGAGGTCCAGTTTCCCGTCTGCACGTATATTCTTAATAAAACCCGGCGTACGCTCGCCATATTTTAGCGGTCTAAACGCATCGTCACGGAAAATTAACCCGAGGTGGGTATGGTTGACGATGGCTTTGTAGCCCATATCCGTTTTTCCACAAATCAACAAGTCTACCGCCTGATTTGGCTTGTGGTAACGTGAGATCTCTTGCAGGTGTCGGCTGATTTTTGAGGAGGCGACGATACGTTCGCTGGCTTCATCAATGTAGACGAACACCACGTAGTCACGTCCAACCTGCATGGGTTTATGTTGTTCACGGTAGGGAACAAGCAAGTCTTTACTTAACCCCCAATCCAGAAACGCGCCGGTGTCATTGACGTCGGTGACGCGCATGAGTGCACATTCGCCCACTTGTACCTTTGGTGTTTCGGTTGTTGCGATAAGTTTGTCGTCCGAATCGAGGTATAAGAATACGTCGATCTCGTCACCCACTTCGCAGTCTTTGGGGAGATAGCGCTTCGGCAACAGGACTGTGCCGTGTTCTTTTGCGTCGACATACGCTCCAAAGTCCACAAATTTGGCAATGGGTAAGCGATAAGTTTTGCCAATATCGATCATAACGAGTCAGCCGTTGGTTGTTCTGTAAATTGATAATTGTACGCGTTAAACTGCATACTTGATAATGAAATGTAGTTTTGCCGTACCATGGATCTAGAGAAAAAACATTTAATACAATTGGCCAATATGAAGATGCCTTTTGGCAAATATGCTGGCAGAGTGCTCATTGATCTACCGGAAGAATATTTGCTGTGGTTCCAGCATAAAGGTTTTCCGGGAGGTGAGCTTGGCCTTCTGTTAGCTATTTGTCTGGAAGTTAAAGTCAATGGACAGGAAGCAATTTTAGATCCTTTACGAAATTACCCCACCGTGCACTAGTAAGCCAAAATAAGCCAGTCACGCATGTCGAATTGGCGGTGATTGGATGGGTAGTAAGGTCGCCCCGAAGAGCATATACGCCGGGAGAGGAGATCGTTGGATCGCTCAGAGAGTGTGTGTGCTGGCCTAGCGAAGAGCATGCATGCTCAATGTCGTCAAGACCAGCGCCGTTTCAAACTTTGGTGTTAGTGGTGGTGCCCACCTACGCCGTGCGCATGGCCATGCGCCAACTCTTCAGATGTGGCTTCACGAACTTCTTTAATGTCAATATGGAAGTTCAAGGTTTTTCCGGCTAAAGGATGGTTAAAGTCCAGTTCAACCATAAATTTGCCTGGTTTAATTACACGTGCATCTACAGGCCCTTTTTCCGTATTCACCTTCACCAGCATGCCGGGCATGAGGCGTTTGTGCTTACTCAGTAAATGCTTCACCGGAATTTTTTGATTATTACCTTCCTTGCGCTCGCCGTATGCATCTTTGGGCTCCACCGTTACGTCAATTACTTCCCCGGCTTCTTTGCCATCGAGAGCTTTTTCTAATGCCGGCATAATATTTTTATGGCCGTGCAAATATGCCATCGGCATGGCGTCGCGATTGTTTTCAATCTCGCTGCCATCCTGCTCGGAAAGTGAATAGTGGAACATGACGACGGCATCTTGTGCGATTTTCATAGGAGATTCTTGTGTTAAATTAGAGTTAAACGGCCGCGAATTATAAGCGAAAAGCTCGTAGAATACACAACAAACTTAAGTGACTGCTTCACTGATGAACCAAAAACTATTGTCCCTGGTTGATGAGCTGGCGAAGTGCCGGCTGTGTGAAAAAAATCTGCCGCTCGAACCTCGGCCGATATTTCAATTGTATAGTGCCGCAAAAATTTTAATTGCCGGCCAAGCCCCTGGTAAGCAGGCGCATTTTGCTGATCGACCTTTTGCAGACGCCAGTGGTAAACGTTTACGGGAATGGATGGGTGTGTCCGAGTCCGATTTTTATACACCCGAAAATTTTGCCATATTGCCCATGGGTATGTGTTTTCCAGGAAAAGCGCCAACTGGTGATTTGCCTCCGTTGAAACGCTGCTCTCAAACCTGGCACGCTGCAATATTATCAAGATTAGAGCAGGTGAAATTTCGTATTGTGATTGGGCGGCACGCTCAGGCCTATTATTTGCCGGATGCTTCGGGGTCGCTGGCTGACATAATACAGCGTCAACTTGAGCTGGATTCCTCTATATTGGTCCTGCCACATCCCAGCCCACGCAATAACATCTGGTTGGCGAAAAATTCATGGTTTGAGCGAGATGTGCTTCCGCTTTTGCGTCGGCGGGTCTCTCAATCTTTGTCTGTATAGGACTTTATAGTGGCTATCAATGTATAGGTTGTTTGCTTTAGCCCTGTGTCAGTTGATTAAAATCCTGTTCAAAACCTTCCAGTTTTCGTACAAACTTCTTTCGTTGCTTGTCACTTTGCGTATTGATGAGATCTGCGATCAATTGATAGGTGATTTCCTGGTTTTTATCGAGAATAGCTTCCAGTTCAGGGTCCCAGTCGTCCGTGCGGTACAGTACGATAACTCGAAGCTTATCAGTAAGCTCCTCTCGGTTATTCCGTGTAGCAAAAGCGTCCTGTAGCAGCTTGCCCCACAGATCATACTGTTTGACTGTGTGGGCTTCAAAAGGCAGCATTTGTCTGGCCCAGTCATCAATCAATTGTTTTTGTTGCTTGGAAAATCGACCGAAAAAGAAACCCAGTTCATCCACTAAATCGGTCTTGCGATTTTCGATTTGCTTTTCGGAGCTAATATCGACGTAATCCTTTTTATATTCTTCACGCTTTTCAGCGAGGGTTTCCAGCACTTCCTGGCATTGTTCGTCATCAAAGGACATAACCAGGTTCGTGAGTATTGGAAGGAATTTTTCCATAGACGTGTCGAGTAGAAGTTGCACTTCATCAGTTTCCGCATGAACGGATTCTCCGGTGAAGGGCTGTTCTTGCAGACGGCCTAAAAATGCATTGATATAGGCTGAGTAACGAGGAAGCTGAGTGGCGCGATGCCACTGGTGAAACTCATCAATGGCTTGTTTGCTTTGCGCTTTTTGTTCTTTGTTTAAAGATACATACTTGCCAATTTGCCATTGGATGACGACATCCAGAACATTGTAGGCGAGCTTTGTAGATGAACAGCTGGTGAGAAAAACCAGGCAAAATGCGCAGAGGAACAATGGACGGCTAAAGGCGATTATTCGTTGTAATGGCTTAGTTAACTGCATGTAATATTTTCTAGTCCGGTAGATGTACAACACTTCGCTGTTGTCGCAATACTAAAGGGAAGCAACTGAGTATGCTAATACTGAAAGCAAAAAACAGCACAGGAAAATTACCCCACCACATATAGGGGGTATAACCTGATATTAAGCCGACGCTGTGGCTAATACTTTCTCGGTTAAATTGCTTCCCCAGAAGTGAAACCTGCCCCAAAGGATCGATGAAGCCGCTGATGCCAGTATTGGTAGACCGTATGACATAGCGATGGTTCTCCAGTGCTCGCATTTGAGCCATTTGGAAGTGCTGTTTAGGGCCAATGGAGTCTCCAAACCATGCATCATTACTAATGGTGATTAATAGTTGTGCATCCTTGGCCATGTCGCTGACCAGGTCAGGATAAACAATTTCGTAGCAAATAGAAGGTGAAATTTTGTAATCCCCTAACTGCAGAATCTCCTGTTCCCAAGGCCCTGCCTGAATAATGGAGTTGGGTAAATCAAAGAAGCGAATAAGGCCTCGCAATAAATTTTCCAGCGGAACGTATTCTCCGAAGGGAACCAAACGTTTTTTGAAGTACAAGCCACTGGCATTGCCGAGGCCGGTAATCGCGTTGTAATAAGTGCGGGGTTTTTCGTCGTCATATAATATTCCGGTAATAACCGCGCTGTTGTGCTCGCTGGCAAGGTCTGATATTTCGTCAAGAAAATCACCTGCTTCGTTGTACATAATGGGAACAGCCGCTTCTGGCCAGACAATCAGATCCTTGTTCCAATGGGGTTCGGTGTGTTCACGCAGGATATCCAGCGTGAAGCCTCGATAGAGGGGATTCCACTTCACTTCCAAGGGAATATTGGGTTGTACGATGGCTGCAGAGATCGTTTTTTCCGGGTGTGTTTTCCAGCTGTTACCGTACAGTGCATAGCCGCCTCCCCAGCATCCAATAAACAGCAGCAAAAAAATGAACAGCCGAATCATCTGAGCCGATTTTTGTGGATTGATAAATCGCAAACAGTCGACAATTATCACGGTGGCGACGGTACCACTGGCGATGGCGATAAAACTAACGCCGAGCACGCCAAACAGGGGCGCCCAACCCGCGAGCCAGGTATTCACATGGGCGTAACCAACAAACAACCAGGGAAACCCCGTTAAGAACCAGGTGCGAGTCCATTCTCCAAGACACCAGATGGCAGCAAAGCCAAAGGCATAGCCCAGCACGGTGGTGGAGACAAAGCGACCATAGATATAAAACGGCAGAGCAAAAACAATGGCGAGGAAGGTGACAAACAGCACGGTCATCACGACCGCCAGTGGCGCCGCAGTATAACCAAAATCATGTATCGCTCCGTACACCCAATAAACACCAGCACCATATAAGCCTAAGCCGAAAATAAAACTATAGAGAATGCTTTGTTTTCCGCTTTTATTACGTAGCAGAATGGCGAGGGTACAGGGGCCAATAATTCCTAGCAGCCAGATGTTATATGGTGCGAGGGAGAAAGGGACGATAATGCCAGCCACTAATGCCAGGGCGCACATGCCTAACGACTGGAGAAATTTTGGATTTATAGCCAACGCGATGTAACTCCGCTAAAAAGGATCTGCAAATTAAAACGCGCACGGGGTGTTTGTAAAGCCCTGCGAAGCGATATTCCACTCGCTTCGCAGGTGAGGTGTTCCTGCGCTGTTATGAATGCAGGCCATGGGGGTGGTGTTTTGCCTAGTGTTTTTTCCCTTTGGCTTTCTTTTCTTTGCGGGATACGCGCAGCAAATGAATTTTTCGGTTATCGGAATACAATACGCGAAAATTGATTCCTTTGATGGTGGCTTTTTCATTCCGGCTTGGCAGGTGGCCAAACGCCTGCATGACAATGCCGCCAATGGTATCAAAGTCTTCTTCGCTGAATTTTGAGCCGAAATACTCGTTAAAGTCTTCAATTGGCGTTAATGCTTTTACAATAAAATCATTATCGGCCACTTTGCGGATGAAGTCGTCATTGTCTTCGTCGGTTTCGTCTTCAATTTCGCCAACGATTTCCTCCAGAATATCCTCAATAGTAACGAGCCCCGAAATACCGCCATATTCATCAATGACCAGGGCCATGTGATAGCGATTTTCACGGAATTCTTTCAGCAGAACATTGAGGCGTTTACTTTCGGGAATGATATTGGCTGGGCGTAATACACTTTCGAAAGTAAAATTTTGAATCCCCTGGAGTATCAGCGGCAGCAGATCTTTAGCCAGCAATATGCCTTTTATGTCATCGCTCGATTCGCCAATTACCGGAAATCGCGAATGGCCGGATTCAATGACCTTGGGCAAAAACTCTGTAGGCGACTCTTCTTCTTTTATGACCACCATTTGCGAGCGCGGAATCATGATTTCGCGAACCTGTTGGTTGGCCACATCCAGAGCGCCTTCAATAATATCCAGTGCTTCCTGATCTACGACCTTGTTATTGGCCGCTCCTTTGATGATGTCCAGTAGCTCTTCGCGTGATTTCGGCTCCGAGGCAAAGCCGGAAAACATGCGTTCCAAGCGTTCCAGCCACGTGCGCGTTGGCGTGGCTTTTACAGCATAAGTTGCGCTACTCGGGGGTTCTTCTGACATTGATTAATGCTCCAGTGGCTCTCTTTCGGCATAGGGTTCAGGGAACCCTAAAGTGTGTAATATTTTACTTTCGAGACTTTCCATCTCTTCCGCTTCGGCGTCTTCAATATGGTCATAGCCCAGTAAATGCAATGTGCCATGCACCACCATATGTGCCCAGTGGCTCATTTCCAGCTTTTGTTGCGCTATGGCTTCATCTCTGACGACTTGCGCACAAATAACAAGGTCTCCCAAAAGGGGAACGTCAACACCGGGAGGCAGTTCACAGGGAAAGGAAAGTACGTTGGTGGGTTTGTCTTTATCGCGATATTGGCGATTCAATTGTTGGATTTCTTCTGCGTCAACAATGCGCACGCTGAGTTCTTTATCACTCGCATTCTCACTTTGTGAGTCTTCGCCCTGAGCCGCAGTTAAAGCCGCTAGCGCCCACGAGTGAATCTCCTCATCGCTGGGGAGAGTCTCGGCGCTGCATGCGTGTTGAATGTCTACCGTGAGCATGGTGGGCTAGCGTTTAATTCTCGTCGTTTTCAAATTTTTCGTACGCGTCGACAATACGCTGCACGATGGGGTGACGCACAACGTCTTTGGAGGTGAAATGGCTGAAACTAATCCCATCCACGTTTTCCAATACGGATATTGCGTGTTTTAACCCTGAAGCCTGACCACGAGGTAAATCTATTTGTGATGGGTCACCAGTGATGACCGCGGTAGAACCAAAACCAATACGCGTGAGGAACATTTTCATTTGCTCGCGCGTGGTGTTTTGGCTTTCATCGAGTATGACGAAGGCGTTATTGAGTGTACGACCACGCATATACGCCAGTGGTGCAACTTCGATAACACTTTTCTCAATTAGCTTTCCTACTGTTTCAAAGCCCAGCATTTCGTAAAGGGCATCGTACAGTGGACGCAAATAGGGATCGACCTTTTGCGCCAGGTCACCGGGCAGAAAGCCCAGTTTTTCTCCGGCTTCTACCGCCGGGCGAACCAGTAAAATGCGTTCTATCTGATCCTGAATCAAGGCTTCAACAGCACAGGCCACAGCCAAATAGGTTTTCCCTGTACCCGCAGGACCAATGCCGAAGTTAATATCATTGGAGCGCACAGCCTGAACGTATTTTTGCTGATTGTCTCCGCGAGGCTTGATCGTGCCCTTTTTGGTCTTGATCATGCTGGCGTCAGATACCGCTTTGTCTATCTGGTCATTTGCCGCTTCGCCTGCCGTGCCATCGGAGAGCTCTGCTTTACGCATAGCGATTTCCTGAATGGCGAGATGAACATCATCCGGTGTCAGCTCCATTTGCTGGTCAGTCTCCTGATACAGCTGGGCCAGCACTTGGTTGGCGGTTTGTGTTTCTGCCGTACTGCCCACAAAGGAAAACTGATTGCCACGATGGCGGATTTCCACGTTGAGGCGTTCTTCAATTTGTTTGATATGGCTGTCGAATTGGCCGCACAGTGTTGCCAGGCGACGAGCGTCATTGGGTTCGAGCGTTAAAGCCAGCTCTTGTGTTTGATTATCCAAGATGTGTGATTAAACCTTCTGTAAGAACGGATTTTCCAAGCGTACCCCAATAATATGACTTGGGAAAGTCGCTTTTGTTAAAGATTCTGCCAGCAAACCAATAAAATTTGCATAACCACAAAAATTATATGCCAATTGATGGCCAAGTGAGCCACCTGTCGTCTATAACATGTTTTTTTTAATGGCGTATTTTGGGGAAGCTTCTTGTTTGAGAGGCTTCTTACTTGAGAAGCCTCTAACTAGAGAAATCTCTCGTAGAACTATGCATGTGTGCCATAGGAGCATAGGAGTATAGGAGAGTGCAAGCCAGCAGTGAGGCTTCATTCCATACGAGTTCACCGCCTTAGCGGCAATTCGCATTGAATGAGTGCCGAGTGCTACGCTGGCTTACCCGTTACGCGTCCAATTCTGAGCCAAGTAAGACCCCTCGAAGGGAGTTTGGCAGGGCTTCCTCAATCAGAATGTCGGCAAATTTACCGATCAATTCGGGCGTATCGCAGCGGAAATTTACAACACGGTTGTTTTCTGTGCGGCCAGAGAGCTGCCCAGGATCTTTTTTACTGTAGCCTGTTACCAGTACGCGCTCGGTATTGCCGACCATTCGGCGACTGATTTCCTGTGCCTGCTGAGTAATACGGGTTTGGAGAATTTTTAAACGGGCTTTTTTGATCTCTTCCGGCGTTTCGTCGGGCAGGTCTGCCGCCGGTGTACCGGGGCGAGGGCTGTAGATGAAACTGAAGGAAGTATCGAAACCGATATCACTGATCAGTTTCATCGTCGCTTCAAAATCGGCTTCTGTTTCGCCCGGAAAGCCAATAATAAAGTCCGAAGAGAAGGATATATCCGGGCGAATTTTTTTCAGCTTACGCAGCTTGCTTTTGTATTCCAGAGCAGTATGGCCGCGCTTCATCGCCATTAAGATGCGATCTGAACCACTTTGCACCGGCAGATGGATATGACTGACAAGCTCGGGGGTGTCTGCATAGGCTTCTATTAGACTTTCGGTAAATTCCACTGGGTGTGAGGTGGTGTACCGAATGCGATCAATGCCGTCAATGGTCGCAACCATGCGCACTAAATCCGCCAAATCTACGATACCATCCGGCCCGTCACCGCGGTAAGCGTTGACATTTTGACCCAGCAGGTTGATTTCTCGTACGCCCTGTTCAGCCAGGTGGTGAATCTCTCGTAAAACGTCATCTACTGGGCGACTGACCTCTTCACCACGGGTGTATGGCACCACGCAGAACGTGCAATATTTCGAGCAACCTTCCATGACCGATACAAACGCGGAAACACCGTCGGCTTCCGGTTCTGGTAGACGGTCAAATTTTTCAATTTCCGGGAAACTGATATCGACCACAACGGCGCCGTTATCGCGCTTGGTTTCCATCATTTCAGGCAAGCGATGCAGGGTTTGAGGTCCGAAAATCAAATCGACAAATGGAGCGCGCTTAGCAATTGCGTCTCCTTCCTGACTGGCAACACAGCCACCGACGCCTATCACCAGATTAGGATTCTTCTCTTTCAAGCCTTTCCAGCGGCCCAGTTGGTGGAAGAGTTTCTCCTGAGCTTTTTCGCGAATTGAGCAGGTATTTACCAGCAATACGTCGGCTTCTTCGGGGTTTTCAGTCGCCACCATATTGTGAGACTCGCCAAGTAAGTCGCGCATACGGTTCGAATCGTATTCGTTCATTTGGCAGCCGTGAGTTTGAATAAACAGCTTTTTTGTGGGTTTATCGTTCGCGATGACGTCTTCAGACATAAAATTGCTTGATCGACCTGACAGTAGTTGTGCTCAAAAAATGAGCGCGCATTATAGCGATAGCCACTGCGCTTGCATACCCATCCGCAGCGGAGTTTCATCGCAGAGACAGATAAATGCGAGCCATTGCGGAGAATACCTGCTTGTTTTTTACCAAACTGACCTTAAGTTCCTGTAAAATGCGCGCCCATTTGGCGAACATTCAGCTTAAACAGGATCTAAAGAGATGTGGTCTGGTGGTTTATTGTTCTATCCTTGCCTGACCAACATAGTGTGAAAAGTCTTATGACAACAAAATCGATTTACAAAGTAGTCTTCTATAACCAAAACCAGGTATATGAGGTATTTGCACGCGCAATTTACCAAAGTGAAATGTATGGTTTTATCGAAGTAGAAGAGTTTGTGTTTGGTGAGCGTAGCCAGTTGGTTGTCGATCCGGGCGAAGAAAAGCTCAAAGGCGAATTCAGCCAGGTATTGCGTTCCTACATTCCCATGCACAGTATTATCCGTATCGATGAAGTGGAAAAAGAAGGCTCCGGCAAAGTCACCGAATTAAAAGCGGGCGAAAAAATTATGCCTTTCCCTTTCCCTGCGGGTGCCCCGAAACCTTCCGACACTTAATCGCCATAAACACGGTTTTCCATGACGTTACACTTCAAAAAAAGTGGGAGTGGAGATCCGCTGATTCTGGTGCATGGCCTGTTTGGCTCACTGGAAAATCTCGGCGGAATTGCGCGACTGCTGCAAGATCAGTTTACAGTTTACTCGGTTGATTTACCCAACCATGGGCGTTCACCGCATTCCAATCCCACATCGTTGGAGCGAATGAGTGAGCAATTGGGAGAGTGGTTTGGCGAGCAAGGACTTACTAACGCGAAGTGGCTGGGGCATTCGCTCGGTGGTAAAGTCTGCATGGAGCTTGCCTTGATTCAACCGGATATTGTCCAGCGTTTAGTGGTGGTGGATATTGCCCCGGTTGCCTACGGACAGCATCATGATGATGTGTTTGCGGGTTTGTTGTCTGTCGATCCCGCCACGCTGAGCTCCCGCAGTGAAGCCGATAAAATAATTGCAGCGCACGTTCCCGAAATTGCTGTACGAAGCTTTTTATTAAAAAATCTGCAAAAAGAAGGTGGTGGTTTTGTTTGGCGAATGAACCTGTCTGCACTTCACGACCATTATCTGTCTTTAATTAAAGCCAATCGGACAGATTCCAGCTTTGACGGCCCTACCTTGTTTTTAAAGGGGGGGAACTCTCCCTATATTGGTGAAGCACAACGCGATGATATTCTTCAGCGTTTCCCCAGCACACAATTAAAAGTTGTCGCCAATACTGGGCACTGGCTTCATGCTGAAAAGCCTGAAGTTGTGGCTAAACTAGTGAGTAAGTTTCTAACGAGCGACGAATAATTTATTCGGTCTCAGAGGTAATGTTATGGATCAAACACAAGAGCAGCAATACTGGGCGTTGGTCGAAAGCTTTATAGAAAAAGCGAATGCCTCCTGTGAGGAGAATGAGCTGGGTTTGGTGAACGGCGCACTAATGCAGGCAGCTGCACGGTTTAATGCTTTTTATCTAGCGGCAAGTTCTGAAAGCCGGAAGGACCTCAAGGAGGATAAAGAGTCGTCGGTAAAAGATTTTGGAGGAGAGTATAAAAAGCTTCTCGCGGAAAATCTGGACGATTATATCGAGAATTACAAGGTTTACATGCGGGACGCCACGGAACCCTCTTAAAGCCCTATATTTTATAGTGTTTTTCAGGTTAATCTATAAACAGTTTTTCTCTTAAGTTCGCTTGCTGTTCCATACTAAAACGTTGGAATGCAGCTTAACGCGACGAATTCACATATCAGCCCTATTTATTGCAATATGACTTGGCTACACTGAAAGCTTAGGTGCACCTCTATCCGCATTTCTCATCAATAAAAACGTTAAGAAGATTATGGATATGGATTTTGCTCGACTAACTTCAGCCTACCTGGGCATAGATATTGGGTCCACAACCGTCAAAGTGGTGGTGGTGGAAGAATCCACCAAACACATAGTGTGGAGTAAGTATCAGCGACACGAAACCAAACAAGCTGAACGTGTTTACTCCCTCCTTCAAGAAGTCTTCTCCTCCTTTCCCCAGCTCTCCCAAGAAAATTTAAACGTATTTGTTACAGGCTCCGGTGCTGGCCCCATTGGCCCGCACTTAGGTGCCGGCTTTGTACAGGAAGTGAATGCGGTAACACTGGCGGTTGAAGAGCTGCATCCGGATGTATCCAGCGTTATTGAGCTGGGTGGACAGGATGCCAAAATTATCATTTTCAAAGAGAACGAAAAAACCGGAGAAAAGCGCGCGATCACATCGATGAACGATAAGTGCGCTTCTGGTACTGGCGCTACCATCGATAAATGTGTAATTAAAGCGGGTATGCCGCAAGATCAGCTGGGCAAACTGCGATTCAACCCAGATAAATTACATCATGTGGCCGCCAAATGTGGTGTATTTGCAGAAACCGACATTGTTAACCTGGTAAAAGGCGGGATACCCGCTGAAGAAATAATGTGTTCTCTGGCTGACGCTATAGTCGGGCAGAATCTTTCAGTGCTTACTCGAGGCAACACCTTAAAAGACAAAGTACTACTGTTGGGCGGCCCTAATACTTATCTGCCATTTCTGAAAGACTGCTGGCGCTACCGTATTCCGGAAACCTGGCGCGAGCGCGGTTTTTCACCCGCAGATATGCCGGTAGAAGAACTTATTTTTGCCCCAGATAATGCTGAATACTATGCCGCATATGGTGCAGTGTTGTATGGAATGGTTGAGAACAAGCCGCAATCCTTTAAAGGTATTGCTCCACTGAAAGAGTTTATTGAGGTTGGACGGCATGCGCAATTAGGCGAAAGCGCTGGCCCACCGTTGGTGTGTGACCCGGAAGAAAGTCTGCAGTTTATTCGTAAATACCAAACGCCAACATTTATTTCTGCCGCTATTGGGCAAAGGCAAACCATTGAAGGCATCATTGGTTTGGACGGTGGATCTACTTCCAGTAAATGTGTTTTGATCGATCGAGAAGGGAATATTCTTCACAAGGTGTATCAACTATCTAAAGGAAACCCTTTAGAAGATATGAAGGCCATGTTTCGTGAATTTAAGGCTTGGGCAGCCGAAAAGGAATCACAATTAAATGTTATTGGCTTCGGCGTTACAGGTTATGCCGGAGACGTAATGGAAACGGCATTAAATGCAGATGCAAATATTGTAGAGACCGTTGCTCACATGAAGAGTGCGCAACATTATTTCCCAGATGTCGATGTAATATGTGATGTCGGCGGACAGGATATTAAAGTACTGTTTATGGAAAATCAGGCGATTAAAAATTTTCGTCTGTCCAATTCCTGCAGCGCAGGAAATGGCATGTTGCTGCAGGCTATGGCTGATCAATTTGGAATTCCGGTAACGGAATATTCTGACAAAGCGTTTAATGCGAGTTTATCGCCAACCTTCAGTTATGGTTGTGCGGTGTTTTTAGATTCGGACCGGGTAAACTTTCAAAAAGAAGGTTATAACGGCGAAGAATTGTTGGCGGGTTTAGCCTTGGTGCTGCCTAAAAATATTTGGCAATACGTTGTGCAAGTTCCACGTATGGCCGAGCTGGGCCGTGTATTTGTATTGCAGGGGGGAACACAAAAAAATCTTGCGGCTGTAAAAGCGCAAGTAGATTATATTTGTGAGCGGGTACCTGAAGCCGAAGTGCATGTACATCCACACACAGGAGAAGCTGGCGCTCTTGGGGCCGCCTTTGAAGCTCTGCGCGTTGTTACACGAAAAGGCCATTCGACGTTTATCGGATTAGAAGAGGCAATCAACCTCCAATACACCACGCGCAATGATGAATCGACTAAATGTGATTTCTGTGCGAATAATTGTTCACGTACATTTATCGATGCAGTTACGCCGAGTAATGATATAGCACGATATATTTCAGGTTTTTCTTGCGAAAAAGGAACCGTGGAAGATCATGATGCCCTGCGAGCGCTAAACAAAACACGACGCGATCGCATGAAAGCTTACCCTAATCTGGTGAGTTATGAAGCGACTTGGAATTTTAAACCGTTTTACAAAACGGAGGCTTTACCTGAAGCTGGCACACCCATACAGTTTACGGAAGTTAAACATTCGTGGCTTGGAGTGCAAAAAGTAAAAACTTTTACGCGAGGGTTTGAACGTTCCGATGAAAGTGCGCACAAAGCGCGAAGTGAAATTCGTATCGGCATGCCTAAAGCCCTCAATATGTGGAGCACGGGACCATTTTGGCGAGCCTATTTTGAAACGCTTGGTTTGAAATCTCGTAATGTGGTGTTTTCAGATGATACCAGTGAGGAATTGTGGCAAGCGGGCGGCAAATACGGTTCCGTTGATCCATGTTATCCTGCCAAAGTCGTACAAGCGCATATTCACAATTTACTATTCGAACATCACACTAAGAAACCACTGAGTTATATTTTCTTTCCTTCAATAACGCATATTCCGACTTTCGTTGAGGGGGTGATGGACACGGCTTGCTGCCCAATTGTCGCTGGAACCCCGAAAGTCATCGGCGCTACTTTTACCAAAGAAACCGACTTTTTCGCCCAAAGAAATATACAATATATAGATACTGCCGTAAGTTTAAATGAGCCAACGTTGTTAAAACAAAAAATGTATGAGCAGTTTCGTGAGGTGTTGGGTGTTACGGAGGACGAAAGTGATTTTGCAATTGATCAGGCATACAAAGCGTTGAAGGCATTTGACGAGCATATGCAGGTAAAAGGCCGTGCAATACTTGATGAGGTTGAAAAAGAAAACCGCATTGCCCTGCTTATGACCGGGCGCCCTTATCATAACGACCCTGGGATGAATCATGATGTGCTGGAAGAATACCAGGCAATGGGATATCCGATACTGTCCATGCGTTCGATTCCAAAAGATAAAGCCTACTTGAATCAATATTTCGCAGAAGATCTTCGCAAACAGCACGTGGATTCTGCATTGGAAATACATGATATCTGGCCGGAAAACTATAGTGTGAACAGCGTGCAAAAAGTCTGGGCAACAAAGTTTGCTTCTCGACATCCCAACGTTGCCGTACTTGATTTGTCCAGTTTTAAATGCGGCCATGATGCCCCAACTTATGGATTGATAGATCGCATTGTAGGTGCTGGGCAAACCCCATTTTCTGCCTTGCATGACATGGATGCGAATAAGCCTTCGGGCTCCATAAAAATCCGCGTTAAAACCTATGCGTACACACTTGGTTTGGTGGAAGAAAAGCTGCATGATAAAGCAAACATTCAACAGGAACTGCAAGCAAATGTGATGCTGAAACGTTTGGCGTTGCTCGAAGCCGCACCTCCGGAAATTCGTAATGATCAGGCCATTGTAAATGAAATAGAAAAGTTAAAGCACCAAGTGGACAGCCTGCAACTCGCGAAAAATATACCATCCCAAATTTTTGAAAATTTCGCCTATGATGCAATGTCATCACTGGACGAAAATTTGATTCCCGTTGTTCAATTAGACTAAGGCATAGCAAGGTTGGTTGCACATGAATAGTGAGAGAAAAATTAGTACAGTAGATGTTACTCAATTTGACCCCAATGTGTATTTGAAGAGCGTGGATGCACAGCTTGAAACTTTTGAAAGCCAGGAACGTGAACGCTTGGGGATACAGCAAGTTGAAACGGAGCACTGGCTAGATAAAAATCCTACAGAATTTACGGCAGAGCAGCGTACAAATACCACAATTTTACATGCTGGGTTAACCATGGCTCATGACTTGTTTTTGCAGTCAGCGTTTCGTGGAATGGGATATAAAGTTGAATCTATGGATGTGCCTGACAATAAAGCACTGCAATTCGGTCGGGAGTTTGGGAATCGTGGTCAGTGTAACCCGACGTATTTCACAGTCGGTAACCTTATTAAAAAATTAAAACAGCTTGAAGCATCAGGGTTGACCAAAAAGGAAATTGTTGAAAAATACATATTTACAACAGTGGGTTCGTGTGGACCTTGTCGTTTTGGCACTTATGTGACGGAATATCGAAAAGCCTTGCGAGATTCCGGGTTTGAAGGGTTCCGTGTTTTACTGGTTCAGCAAAGTGCAGGCATTAAGCAGGCAACCGGACAGGAACTGGGACTGAAAATCGATACCGTATTTTTCTTAACGATGGTCAAAGCCGTAATGGTGGGAGATATACTCAATGCTTTGGGGTATCGCATTAGGCCTTATGAAATTCACCCCGGGCAAACACAGGAAACCATCGAGCGAGCAAAGCAGCGTATTGCCAAAGCTTTTGAATGCAATAAAGGCTTTTACTCTGCGCTTCTAAAAACGCGTAAAGAGCTAGCTGCAATTCCAGTTGACAGAACTCAAGTAAAACCGAAGGTCGCGATAATAGGTGAATTCTGGGCCATGACCACCGAAGGTGACGGAAACTATAAAATGCAGGCTTTTTTAGAAAAAGAAGGCGCTGAGGTGGATATCCAGTTGGCGATCGCCTGGCCTTTGTATCTGCTCTGGGGGGCTAAGTACGATACCCGGGAAAGAATGCGACTGAAAAACGTGGATGCAGGTGGGAAGTCAGGTAGTAAATTTGCATTAGAAAATGTAAATGCACGAAAGAGAATGGCAATGCTTTACCTGGGGGAAAAAGTGATTCGCACGCTATTCTTTTTATATTCCAGATTGCTGGGACTGAAAGATTATCATCTGCCCGATATGGATAAGATAGCGGAAATCAGCCACAAATATTATGACAATAACCTGCGTGGCGGTGAAGGACATATGGAAGTAGGTAAGCTAATACAGAATGTTATGCATCAAAAAGCAACCATGACCTTGAGTATCAAGCCTTTTGGCTGTATGCCATCCAGCGCGGTTTCTGATGGCGTTCAATCACTTATTACTGAGCTTCATCCCAATGCGATATTTTTACCCATAGAAACCAGTGGTGACGGTGCCGTCAATGTATATAGCCGTGTGCAAATGCAGCTATTTAAAGCCAAACAGTCCGCACAAAAAGAAGTAGAAGATGTCTTAAAAAAAGCCGGTTGTACATATGAAGATTTCAGAATCAAAGTGCAAACTGCTAAAAAATTCGCAAGCGGGCTATACAAAAGTCGACACAAAGGTGCTTGTACTACAACCGACCTAGCATACGAGGTTGTGAGTTAAACGAATAATTAAAGACAATGCCAGGGACGGTGTAAGTCGCACGAGGTTCCATGACAAGTCCATCCATCGGGCTCGTCATTCCTGCAAAGTGTTTACCAATAACATGCGTATAAATTTGCGTTGTTTTCACATTGTTGTGTCCGAGTAACTCCTGCACACTACGGATATCATAGCCGCTCTCCAATAATCTCGTTGCGAAAGAATGTCGAAATGTATGGTTTGTTACTCGTTTATGTGAAATTCCTGCAACTTCGACCGCTTTTTTTAAACGCTTGGCAATAACGGAGAAATGTAAATGATGTCTGCATAACCTATCAATGTAGGGATGCTGGCACAAAGTAGTAGACGGAAACACATACATCCATGCAGGGCTTTTGTAAGCGTTGGGGTATTTTTTGTAAAGTGCATGAGGCAGTGAAGGACCAAGGCCTCTTAAAACGTCCTGCTTTTGTAACTCAATGGATTTATTAATCATTTCCCTTAAAGGCGTTTTCAAATTCTCGCTGAGAATTGTCGTTCGGTCCTTGTTGCCTTTGCTGTTAAATACCGTTAAAGAATTTCTGTCGAAATGAATATCTTGCACTCTTAAACGTAAACACTCAGATACTCGTAGCCCGCTACCATAAAGAAGTGCGATAATCAGCTTATCCCTTTCCTTGAGTTCTGCAAGAATGGCGGCAACTTCAGATGGCGAGAGAATTTCAGGTATACGACGCTGCCTCTTTGCTAATGTAAATCCCAAATCACCAAGCTCAGTGTTGAAATATTTTTGGTAAAGAAACACTAAAGCATTCAAAGCAACTTTTTGTGTATTTATCGCAACGTTTTTTTTAACCGCCAGGTAAGTAAGAAAATTTTTGATTTCTTGAGCGCCCATTTCATTTGGGTGACGCTTATTGTTGAAATGAATAAAATACCGAATCCAGTACAAATATGTTTTCTCAGTACGAATACTAAAGCCGCGCAAACGCATATCTGCTCTGACTGATTCAATAAACTTACTTGCCATAGCGCCATCTCCTTACTTATAAATCATGTATATACATACAGTTATATTGTGAAGGAAGCAAGAAAACTGCATTTTTTTTCTCGGTTTACCACCAAAATTATGCTAAGTTATTCCTACTTTGACCCCTCATAAAAGCAAAAAACGCTTTGTAATCAATAGCTTAATATAAAAGGACGGGGAGATAGTCCGCACGCTCAAAAGTGCAAAACCGCGCATGCGCAATTTTCTGCAAACAAGGAATGTTCAGTTCGTATTTTATTTCTTGTTTTTCAGTAACTTGGTTTGATTATCTAGAAAATAGATGAGGTGCATATTGCGCATGCGATAAATACAAATGTTATGAGAAGAGATATGGAACATCAGGAAATAGATTTTAGTTACTCTTTAGGGGAGTTTGGATGGAGTAATATTTACATTGCTCACGAGCAGGGTGATCTTGCTATTAGGACAACTCATGTATTTAATCATCCTCTTATTGAGCTTCTAGAATCAGTAATATCTTTATTAAAGGGTGAAAAAACAGCTGAATTCTTTTGGTTTGATGAGCCTGGTAGTTATAAAGTCACACTTGAGGTAGATGCAGATCAACAGCATTTAATTAACTTTTCAATTATAGAATATGCCTCAACGGGAAAATGGAACGAGAACGATAGAACTATTTCTGAGTGCTCGTTTTGTGTAAAGCTTCAACATGTTTCTGCATGTATATATGGTGAAATGGTTAAGTTGAAAGAGCTTATGAATATTGGCACGTACTCTAAAAATCGTAACAGTGAGTACCCATATTCATATGTAAAGGAGTTCATGAAAGAGTATAGTATTAAATACTCATAACAAGGTGCTCAAACCGATGCCAAACACTCCACACCTTTTGTGTTTCGCTTTGCTCAGTATCACACAAAAGGTGCTCCGTGCTTGTCACGGTTTAGCGCGGCGTTATGGCCTCATGAGCTATGAGCAGCATTAATTTAAAATACATAAAAGGTGAGATTACTGCCCACGAATATTTGGATTCGGTATTGGGTGACTGCGACCTATCTGAGATCTCAACTGGCTGTGAGGGGCTTGCAAAGGAAATATTTAGCACTATCAACGCTGCATTTTGGAAACTGAACGAGCTTGATCGTAATGACCTATTTTGGGTGCCAGAGAATGGGTTGCCGACTATTTCAAAGCTAGACGAATTTTCCAAACGTCAGATTAAGCTTGGAGTTGACACAGGATTTTGGAGTTGGGTAGAGATTTGTATAAGTTATTTTTACTTCGCAAATTTTCTTTATCCAAATTTATGGGGTGCAATTGAAAAAGTAAATGTAAGGTGGCTGGTGCGTACTTCGTGGAACTACCATCATTACTCTGGAAGTGAAAGTTCTGGTAGCTTGGCTGCTGTTATACGGTCACTTGGAATGGAGAGTGAAGCAGAGGAAGAATTAAATGAACTTGCTAATTTTTCAATAGAATCAGAAATTTGGGTAATTGATGTTAAAACAAGCTTGTGCAAGCCATAACAAAGCAAACCAGTCTGACGGCTTTTCCGTTACTTGCTTCGTGGTTTACGCTACGCTACCACAAAACAATCCACTACAAAGCCGCAGCTGTTTGCGGCGTTATAGCTCAAAGTACTAGTAAGGGAAATATATGTTATTTGATAAAAACGTATTTATTAGTCTACCTATTGTCGGAAAGGTTGTGGTAGCGTTATATCTGCTCACGTTTTTACTGGTTATGTTAACAAATTATTTTCCATATCAAGGTGAAACTGGATTTCAATTAATTAGTATTAAAAGCGCAGCGGTGATAATTCTTTGTGTAGTGTTGTTTAGCTACTTTATAAAGGTTCTTCTTGAGCGAAATAAAAGTATCAATATATTGAACTACATAATGCTAGGTGTGCAAATATTACCAATGCTTTCTATAAGCAAAAGAGGCGTATCTAATTTAGAGTTTGTTGATTATCTTTCAGTGTTTGGTGGTTTAGTCGTTGTTGTCATAATCGTACTAATTCGCTCAAACCAAATGAGAAATTGGTTTGTCAAAGATGAGCTATAACAAAGCTATCAACCGGACTCCATTTCCGTCGCTTGATTTTTGTGCTTAATAGCACAAAAATACATCCAACTACAATTCGCCGGTTATAGCGGCGTTATGCGGCCGAGTTACCCACAAAAAGTAGACACCTCACTACTACCTAATGAGGTTCTAATTATGACCAAGAAAAAGAAGAACAAGTACAACCATTACACTGAAGAT
>CABFPG010000005.1 GCA_902141825.1 Thalassocella blandensis | reverse complement strand
ACCAATAACCTGTCACTTCACCAACCCACAAGCGCCCACACGCATTGCTTGATCAACTTGTTAAAGATCTAAAGAACAGCCGCTTCGGGGCTTTCTTTGTTTCAGTTAAGGGCTTCTCCCTAACCGAGGACGCGCATTATACGCATCTATCGAAGCTTGGCAAGCGCTAATTTGAAATTATTTTTATTTTTTTAATAATTATTTATAGCGCCACCAAACTGCCTATTTATAAGGCAGATTTTATCGAACTTCATACAGCTGATAATTTTTCTTTCCCAGCCTTGCAATAAAAAAGCGTCCATACAAAGCATGCTCAAGAGCAAAGCACTCCGGCGCTTTCATATTATCTTCCGCCCCTTTGGCAAGACCATTAAAGAATACAGCTTCACGCGCCAAAGCATCCTTAACCTGCTTTCCAGATTTTACCATGCCCGTATCCACCAACCATTGCGTCAATGGTTTTGTGTCCAGCACCTCCCTCTGCAATTCGGCAAATGGAAGACCATCCAACTTTAACTGCTCCAAATCATCTTCACTCATATCCTCTATCGCGCCAGAAAAGAGTGATTCAGTTATCCGCTTGGCTGCCAACAAGCCTTCCTCCCCGTGAATTAGCCGGGTCACCTCTTCGGCCAGTACCGCTTGAGCCTGCGGACGCCCCTGCGCAGCCTTGTCCTCGCCTTCTATCTGCTGAATTCGCTCAACGCTTAAAAAGGTAAAATAGCGCAAGAACTTATAAACATCGGCATCCGCTGTATTCAGCCAAAACTGATAAAAGGCATAAGGAGATGTTTTCTTCGCATCAAGCCAGATTGTACCAGACTCAGTTTTTCCAAACTTTGTACCGTCAGCCTTGGTCACCAAAGGCAAAGTCAAACCATAGACTTGACCGCCATGCATACGCCGCGTCAAATCGGTCCCGCCGGTGATGTTCCCCCACTGGTCCGACCCCCCTATCTGCAAAGTACAATTGTACTGTTTATACAGCTCGGCAAAATCGTAGGACTGAAGAATCATATAGGTGAACTCTGTAAAAGAAATACCAGCGCCTTCACGATCCAGACGCTGCTTCACAGATTCTTTATTAATCATATTATTAACAGAGAAGTGCTTACCAACGTCCCGCAAGAAATCCAGGGTATTCAGATTCTGCGTCCAATCCAAGTTATTCACAACCTCCGCAGAAACGTCACCACAGTCAAAATCCACAAATCGACTCACTTGCGCCTTCAGTTTATCCACCCAATTGGCAACGATATCCGGCGTATTTAACTTGCGCTCTGCCGCTTTAAAGCTGGGGTCACCAATTAACCCTGTAGCGCCACCAACCAGTGCGATAGGTTTGTGGCCAGCCTCCTGAAACCGTTTAAGCGTTAGAAGAGGCACTAAGCTGCCTATATGTAAGCTGTCTGCTGTTGGATCAAACCCACAATACAGTGTTCTAGATGCATCCGATAAATAGGCTGCTAAACTGTCTTCACCTGTCATTTGTGCAACCAGGCCACGCGCCTGCAAATCGGCTAATAAATTTTTATCCACACCACTCATGAGCTACCTTTCTAATTCTTCGTTGTTAAAACTGTATATTTTTGAAACCGGCAACAATACCCGAAAAAGGCATAAAAACAAGGCTAGAAAAAGGAAGTTTTCCTTAAATGCAACTTGTTACGCCTGAAAACGTGAAATTCCCGGAAAATTCTGATATAAATTTAAAAGTTACGCACATTTATTGAGAGAAAGTCGAGCAAGTTAATGGAACCCATTGATTACGCAAAGAAAAAACCCACCCAGACCCACGCTCATTCTCTCGCTCAAAGAGATCAAAGAGATACTGCGCCACGTAAATGGAGTCGTTTCCCCAATGGCCACATTATTGCACTTTGCGCATTGTGTGCCTGCCTGCTGGGATTCACTCTACTGCCAAGTGATAAAGCATCTGCTAAACGCAACATTCAAGAAATTGAGCTGCCAATTTCTTTTGACGAAGACTTCATCGATTCTGACGATCCACTTAGCCCAGCAGAAGATGTTTCTTCTGTGGCGCTACCTCTAACCAGACACGTAAAAGAAAAAATTAAAAGCGGGGACAATCTCTACGGTATTTTCAAACGGGTAGGCTTGAGCGGTAAATATGTTGCGGCTCTCCTGAAAACCCCGGAAAGCAAAAAACTCGCTGCCATGTACCCCGGTCACACACTGGAATTTAATATCAGTGAAGATAATGAGCTCAATTCACTGACCTATATCAAAGACCCTCTGCACAGCTATACATTCACCCATGAAGAGGGAAGCTATATCTATTCGGAATTATCTCGACAACCCGATGTACAGATTGCCGTAGCATACGCAAAAATCGAACAATCATTATATCTGGCGGGTCGTCAGGCACGCCTGGACGACAAGCTGGTGATGGAACTTGCAGATGTGTTCGGCTGGGATATCGACTTTGCTTTGGATATTCGCAAAGGCGACCAGTTTAAAGTGATTTATGAAGAGAAATTTCTCGACGGCGTTAAAATTGGAAACGGTGATATTCTGGCCGCAGAATTTATTAACCAGGGAGAAACATTCCGCGCCGTACGCTACATGAACACTCGCGATGAAGTTAGCTACTACACGCCTCGCGGCGAAAGCATGCGCAAGCCTTTTCTTCGCGCTCCATTGGATTTTCGACGCATCAGCAGTAATTTCAACCCTAATCGCCTGCACCCCGTGTTCAAAACCGTTCGTGCCCACCGCGGCGTAGATTATGCGGCTGATCGAGGCACGCCCGTTTGGGCTTCCGGTGACGGACGCGTTTTAAAAGCCGGTTACAGCAAGGCAAATGGGAACTACGTGTTTATCCAGCACGGCAATAACGTAGAAACCAAGTACCTCCATTTACAAAAACGCTACGTAAAAACCGGTCAACGAGTAAAACAAAAGCAGCTGATCGGTGCAGTGGGCTCAACAGGTTATGCCACTGGCCCGCACTTACATTACGAGTTTCTATTGAATGGTGTTCACCGCAATCCACGTACGATTGTGAACCGCTTACCTAAGTCGAAATCCATTTCAGTAAACGAAATGTCTCGCTTCATTCAGTTCACGCAGAACCTGGTGGCACAATTGGAACAACCCGTTTCACCCACCATGTATGCTGAAGCCGAATCTGCTTCGACCAGCCAAGCACTTTAAACGGTGGCAGAAGCGCCTCAACTGTACCTAGGACTTATTTCGGGCACCAGCGCAGATGGTATTGATGCTGCTCTGGTGCAATTCAACCCTGGTGAGCATCCGACTAAGTGCCAGCTTCTTGGCACTCACAAGCACAACTATCCCGACACCATACGCCAGGAAGTCATTCAACTTTGCACACCAACCAGCAATGAAATTGATCGCCTCGGCCAACTTGATATAGCACTTGGCGAGTTATTTGGGCAGGCGGCATTATCTCTGCTGGAACAACTTAATATACCCGCCGAAAAAGTCCGCGCTATTGGCAGTCACGGTCAAACAGTTCGCCACCGACCATCATTAACCAGGCCTTTTACCCTGCAAATTGCCGATCCAAATACGATCGCTCAAACAACAGGTATTACAACGGTGGCTGATTTTCGTCGACGAGACATGGCCGCAGGGGGGCAAGGCGCACCACTGGCGCCTGCTTTTCATCAATATTTGTTCAGTGATGCAAGTGTCTCGCGCTGCGTGTTGAACATTGGCGGCATCGCCAATATCACGATACTCAAACAAGGTTCACCGGTTATCGGCTATGACACCGGTCCGGCTAACGGGCTGATGGATGCCTGGATATATGCAATTCAACGCCAGGATTACGACCACAATGGAGACTGGGCGGCAACTGGCTCAATCGATGAGGGATTATTAAAGCAGTTGCTGTGCCACAGCTACTTCAATATTGCTCCACCCAAAAGCACAGGAAGAGAAGAGTTTCACTTTGCCTGGCTCGAACAGATTCTCAGCCAGTTTAGTACGACGTCTGCAGCGGATGTCCAGGCAACTTTATGCGAGCTAACCGCCATTACTATTGCCCAGGAAGTCCGAAGATTTGAGTGCCGAGAGGTGTATGTCTGCGGCGGCGGCGCCCATAACAGCCATTTACTTCGCCGCCTGAATCACCATCTGCCGCAAGTAAAAATAGCAGCAACTTCGGCGCTGGGCCTGCACCCGGACTGGGTGGAAGCGTCCTGTTTTGCCTGGCTGGCCAAACAAAGTCTGGAGCACCAACCAGGTAACCTGCCTAGTGTTACAGGTGCTAAATATCCAGTGATTCTGGGGGGTATTTACTATTAATGGCGACTACCGCCCTCACTGAATTTCCAAACCCCATTTGTATAGTTTATTCTTTTTCTCGCCGGTTATTTGAGCAGTCAAAGCTGCTGCCTGCTTCAGCGGTAACTCGCCCATCAATACACGCATAGTCTTTTCTGCCTCAGCAGAAAGTTCATCACCACTTTGCTCAGGCTTTTTATACCCTTCGATTAGCAAAATAATTTCACCCCGCTGCTGATTCGCATCCTCACACACCGTCTGATAGATTTCGCCTAAGCTGCCACTTAAAAACGTTTCAAACGTTTTAGTCAGCTCCCTGGCCATTACCGCCGGCCGTTCAGTACCAAAGCACTCCACCATATCCGCCAGAGCACCTTCAATTCGATGTGGTGATTCATAAAACACTAACGTTCTGGCTTCGCTCGCCAAGGCTTCGAAGCATTTTCTTCTTGAGACAGATTTTGCAGGAGTAAAGCCTTCAAACATAAATCGATCAGACGGGAGCCCGGCAGCACAAAGCGCAGTGATTAACGCGCAGGCACCAGGAATTGGGATGACTTTAACCCCTGCCTGTCGGGCCAAGGACACTAGGCGGTAGCCAGGATCGGAGATCAGAGGCGTGCCCGCATCCGAAATTAAGGCCAGACTCTCTCCGCTTTTTATACGGGCAATTATTCGTTCACTTTGTTCAACAAAGGTATGGTCATGATAGGCTATGAGGGGTCGCTGAACATTGCAATGCTGCATAAGTTTTGCACTATGGCGTGTATCTTCTGCGGCAATGACATCAACATTTTGCAGCACTTCAATAGCCCTTGGTGTCATATCGGCAAGGTTTCCTATCGGAGTTGCGACAATATATAGCGCGTTTTCGGGTTTCATTTGTTATATTTCGGCCTCACTTAAGTGGTGGACTTCAGCCAGCTCATTCATGACATTGAAGAAAATTATGTATTCAGATTCAAGATTTAAGCGCAAAGCGCTGTTTTATTGCTTTGCGATCATTATTACAACAATAATTGTCGCATGTGGTAACAATCCGCCCCGTGAAGACGCGGAAGTCGATGATACTACAGAGCTCTCTTTTGAGAACATCAATACCATCCTGGAATCGGCTAACACCAAAACCCCATACGAACGCACAAAAACGTATCTTGACGTTGTGCAAATGTTACTCGATGCGGAAGAAATTGACTGGGCAAGAAACACGCTGGCGCAAGTCAATCCCAATACCGTGCCGATCGAGTTAAGCGTTCGTTATGCTGTACTGAATGCTGCTACAGCAATGGCACAAGGGCAGCTATTTGTTGCTAAGCGTTATCTGTGGGATGAAAATGTGGTGAAAGCAGCCAAAGAGTCCGCCTCTATGGATCAGCGCATTACCTTCCATCATGTTCGCGCACAACTACTGTACAGCCTTGCAGACTACCGCGCCAGCATCGCTGAGCGAATTTCCCTCGCGAGCTTGATCCAAGACCCGGAACAGAGCGAAAAGAATCAGGACCTTATCTGGCAGGCACTCATGGAACTGCCCTACAAAGACCTGATGCTGGAAAGCCAAATGCAAAATAACCGTATTGCGCGTGGCTGGTATAACCTCGCAGCACTGAGTAAAAATAATCAGACCAATATCCGCCTGCAATTACAGGAGGTCGAAAACTGGGTAATGAACTGGCCTGAACACCCAGCAAGTTTGAGCCTGCCAGCCGATCTGCAGTTACTGAAACAACTGGCCGAGCAGCAACCCCAGCATATTGCCGTACTGCTTCCTATGAGTGGAAAACTGGAGCCTGCCGCAAAGGCTATCCGGGATGGATTTATGGCAGCCTACTATCATGCCAGCGAACAGGGCGATCAAGTCGCCGAGCTCCGTTTTTATGATACCGCCAAAGATGATATCAATATCGTCTATGACAATGCTGTCAGTTCAGGTGCAGAGCTTGTCGTTGGCCCGCTGGAACAAGAAAAAATCGCCGAGCTGGCATTACGCCCGGAATTACCTGTCCCCACCCTGGCACTAAACCGATTAACGGGCCCGCTCGATCAGGCCGCTAAGCTATTCCAGTTTGGCCTTCCTCTGGAAGACGAAGCAGAACAAGTGGCGGAGCAGGCATGGAAAGATGGTCACCGCCGCGCCATGATTCTTGCCCCGGCGTCCACCAATGGTGATCGCAGTGTTGTCAGTTTTAGTGAGCGCTGGCAAGCACTTGGTGGTGAAATTATCAATGACTATCGCTACAAGGACCAAAGCACTTATTCCGACCTGGTGAAACAGGCCGTCGACATTAAAGACAGTGAAGAACGACGTCGTGACATTCGCTATCTGATGGGTCGTCCAATTGAGTTCGAACCTCGCCGTCGGCAGGATATCGATTTTATTTTCCTGTTTGCCAACGCGAATCAGGCGCGGCAAATTAAACCCATTCTGGCATTCCACTACGCGGGTGATGTTCCCGTATACGCCGTAAAAGATGTTTTTAATGGTCGTCAAGACCCGAAACTCAACAAAGATTTGAACGATATACGTTTCACCACAATCCCCTGGTATTTTGAGTCTGAATTACCGGAACGAAGCGACATTGCTAATTATTCCAACTCGATCAATTTCCAAACGCTCTACGCGCTCGGTGTTGATGCTTATCACATTCATCCGCGACTACGTCAGCTGGAGTCAATCAAACAGGCTCACTTTTACGGTGCAACCGGCGCGCTGAGCATTGATGAAAAACGCAAAGTACTGCGCGAGCAAATCTGGGCAAAATTTGTTAATGGCTACGCATACCCAACGGCGTCTGTAGACAACAAGGAAGAAGATGCTGGGTGATCTCGCTGGCAAAACCGTGACGGTAGGTGCGAGAGCGGAATCCCTCGCACGCAAACACCTCGAACAGCACGGGCTAAGATACATAGAGCGAAACTTTCGCTGCCGCCAAGGTGAAATCGATCTTATTATGCAGGATGGACAAACACTGGTGTTTGTCGAAGTTCGGTTTCGTAAGTCGTCACACTACGGCAGCGCCGTCGAAAGTATTACCCCGGCCAAACAGAAAAAAGTCGTCACAGCAACACAACTCTATTTACAGAAAAAAAAGCTTGGCGAAAATCAGGCTATTCGCTTTGATGTCGTGGGCGTGGAACAGAATAAAATTGAGTGGATTAAAAACGCTTTCTGATGCACCGTCCACTGCCTTTTTGAACCACACTACACTGACAAATTCTGCAAACTTATCACTGGACCAATAAACTAAACATGTCACAACGGGTTTACAATCTATTTCAACAGAGCGTTGAAGCAAAAATGCAAGTGGGTGAAGAGCTTGCGCCTCTGATTAACGCGGCTGGCGATAAACTTGTAGATTGCTTACTATCCGAAAATAAAATTCTGGTATGCGGCAATGGCGCCTCTGCGGCAATCGCGCAAATTTTTACCTCCTCCCTGCTCGACCGCTTCGAAAAAGAACGCCCAGGGTTACCAGCACTTTGGCTGGGCAGTAACATCGCCACATACACAGCCATTGCGTCCGACACCTCGTATAACGACGTTTTTGCTAAACCGATTCGGGCACTTGGGCAGGAAGGGGATGTGCTCGTTGTATTAAGCACCAGTGGCAATTCAGGCAACTTAATTCAAGCCGTTGCTGCAGCACATGACCGAGGCGTTTCCGTAATTGCCATTACTGGCCGTGATGGAGGAGATATTTCGTCAGTTCTGGACGCGAACGATCTCGAACTTTGTGCGTCTATAAACTCACGGGGACGCATACACGAAATTCATTTACTCACAGTCTTCTGCTTGTGTGACCTCATAGATAACAAATTGTTTGGTATTGAATAAATGTTTAGTTTTAGATCTTTTTTAATCGCGATTGCCTGCACCCAACTGATAGTTTTAAGTGGATGCACCACAATGATGTCCGCCACCTCAGAAGGGCCCATTCAAACTGACCCCGGTAAGCGTAGCTTCGGTGAATACATTGACGACAAGCAACTGCGTGCGATTGTCGAGGTGAATATAGGCAAAGCACACGAAGAATTAAAGGAATCGCGCATTAATGTCTATACCTACAATTCGGTCGTGCTGCTGACAGGACAAGTCAGCACCAAGGAGCTACGTGACCTCGCGGCACAAACGGCACGAAAGGTTAACCGGGTAAGACAGGTCTACAATGAAATTCAAATCGGGCCTCAAATCTCCTTCATCGATATTACCCAAGACAATTGGATTGAATCTAAAATTGGCACAAAACTCATGTTCAATAAAGACATTGATTCAGACCGGGTTGAAGTCATTGTGGAAAACAAGGTGGTGTATCTGATGGGGATGCTGACTCAGATACAAGCCGAAAAAATTACCGACGTCGTTCGTACGACCAAGGGCGTTACCAAAGTAGTTCGGGCAATTGAATATATAGAATAACGTGCACTTGGGACCTTGCAGTCCGCTATAAGACAAAACTTTATGGCGTCATATCAAGCTTAGCGGTTCTTCAAACTACAGTATACTGACGCCAACATTGTTCATTTAATTTATTCCTTTCGCGATCAAAGCCCAGCGGGGTTACCGCGCAAACCGCGTAGAGTTTTACCTCAAAAGCCATCACATTCAAATATGGAGTCACTATGAGCACTAAAGAGGTTGTCATCGTTGCTGCAGGACGTACACCCATAGGTAATTTTGGCGGGAGCCTGGCCAGTCTGAGCGCCGACAAGCTTGGTACCGTGGTCATCAAAAGCCTGCTGGAAAAAAGCGGGCTTGCTCCCGACATGATCGATGAAGTTATCCTTGGCCAGGTATTAAATGCTGGTCATGGACAGAACCCTGTTCGCATTGCCGCCATCAATGCGGGCTTGCCCCATACGACACCGGCAATGGGCGTGAGCAAAGTGTGCGGCTCTGGACTCAAAGCCACTCACCTCGCCGCGCAGGCAATTGCTTTGGGTGATGCCGACATTATTGTCGCGGGCGGACAGGAGAGCATGAGCCAGGCTGCTCACGTACTGCCCGGAAGCCGAAATGGTGCAAAAATGGGAGACTGGACCTTAGTGGACACCATGATATCCGATGGACTTACCGATGCATTTAACGGTTATCACATGGGCATAACCGCAGAAAACATTGCCAGGAAATTTGGAATTTCCCGCGAAGAACAAGATGAGTTTGCCGCCCACTCTCAAGCCAAGGCCGAAGCCGCACAAAAATCCGGCCGGTTTAATGATGAGCTCATCGCTGTTTCTATTCCACAGAGAAAAGGCGACCCCATAATTTTCAATAGCGATGAATTTCCTCGCCATGGCACGACTGCAGCCAGCTTAAGCAAACTGCGACCCGCCTTTGACAGAGAAGGCAGCGTGACTGCTGGTAACGCCTCCGGGATTAACGATGGCGCTGCCGCAGTCATCATGATGAGTGCAGACAAGGCCAAGGCACTCGGCTTAAAACCTTTAGTGAGAATTGCAGCTTATGCGAATGCAGGCGTAGATCCGGCAATAATGGGTACAGGGCCAATTCCGGCCACTCAACGCTGCCTGAGTAAGGCTGGATGGACCACCGATGACCTGGATCTCATTGAGGCAAACGAAGCCTTTGCCGCCCAGGCGATCAGCGTTAACAAAGGTTTGGAGCTGGACCCAGCAAAAGTCAATGTTAACGGTGGTGCAATTGCATTAGGACACCCGATCGGCGCATCTGGCTGTAGAATTCTGGTCACGTTAATTCATGAATTAATCAAACGTGACGCCAAGAAAGGGCTCGCAACTCTATGCATTGGCGGAGGAATGGGAGTAGCCCTGGCGGTCGAACGCGTTTAACGCTCCTACAACCCTCTAAAAAGGGCGACCAGTAAAACCCTGGAATAGCGGGAATACTTGTCGCCCAATCACACAGATTAAACTTCCAGATTTGTCCTTTTTCCCTGCCAGCCCTCAAGCCCCTTTTCCTGCAGCCAACCCTGACAGTACACGCCGACAAAACCCGTATTTACCCCGTTGATAAAGAGATATCGCATCGGATAATTAGTGCTACTCACGCATTTTGGGTTGCTAAACTGTATATGATATTGTTATTTATCTTAAACCTGAGCAATGATGATTTGCTCAATGTCATTACACACACCAAGGTCTAGAGGAAAGCTGAATGTCTGTATCTACCATTGTTACGCTGGTTATTGTTGTGGCGTTGATCTTTTATATCATCACGATCTACAACAACCTGGTAAAACTAAAAAATCAATTTGAAAATGCTTTTGCCCAAATCGAAACTCAGCTTACTCGACGCTACGATTTAATTCCAAACCTGGTAGAAATCGCAAAAGGTTATCTCAAACACGAAAGCGAAACACTTGAAGCCGTTATAGCCGCGCGCAATACCGCGATGGCTGGTTTAAAAGCAGCATCAAATCATCCCGGCGAAGCGCAATCCATGAAAGAGCTTGCCGGTGCTGAGGGACTGTTGACAGGCGCATTGGGGCGATTAAATATGGTGATGGAGGCCTATCCTGACTTAAAAGCGAATCAAAATATGATGCAGGTATCGGAAGAGCTCACCAGCACCGAAAACAAAATCGCTTTTGCTCGACAGGGGTTTAATGATTCGGTGACAGAATACAATACATTTAAACAAACGTTTCCGCCTGTGATGTTTGCGAGCATGTTCGGACATGCGAAAGACGCAGAACTTCTTGAATTTGAAAACAGTGCAGAAATTCAAAAAGCACCGAAAATCAGCTTTTAATACGCGCGACATTCCTCATGAATTTTTTTCGCCATCAGGAGAATGCCCGTAAAAAAACAGGACTGCTGATTTGCCTTTTAGGGGCAGCCGTTCTGTGCTTGATAATACTGACCACCGTTGTGGTCAGCGGCATCATGTATTACCTCTCCTCCAACACCACCAGTATGCAGGCCGTTGCATACCACCAACTGTCATTTAGTCAGCATCTGATAAATACGCTCAACTCCGAGATCAGTGCGTGGATAGGATTCGGTGTTATTCTGGTTGTCGCTGGTGGCTCAATCTTCAAATTGATTCAACTCTCGCATGGAGGACGAACAGTCGCAGAGGCATTAGGCGGAAAACTGATTCACCCTGACAGCAGAACCTTCAACGAGCGTAAAGTGCTAAATGTGGTTGAAGAAATGGCGATAGCCTCAGGTAATCCTGTGCCGCCGGTTTACCTTCTAAACGAACAGGGTATCAATGCGTTTGCTGCTGGCTACAGCAGAAGAGATGCAGTTATCGGCGTTACCCAGGGCTGTATCGACAAGCTAAGTCGCGACGAGCTCCAAGGTGTAATCGCACATGAATTCAGCCATATTCACAATGGCGATATGCGATTAAACATGCGCTTAACAGCGGTACTGCACGGTATATTACTCATAGGCTTAATCGGCTATTACGTCACACACGGCTCATCATCCAGCTACCGTAGCCGTAATCGCGGCAATCAAATTGCACTCGGAATGGCATTAGTGGTTATCGGCTATGTCGGAACATTTTTTGGCAACATCATAAAGGCAGCGGTTAGCCGGCAGCGAGAATACCTTGCCGATGCTTCCGCCGTACAATTTACTCGAAATCCAGCCGGTATATCCGGAGCACTAAAAAAGATTGGAGGCTATAGTCAAAAGTCAGCTCTCCAGCACAGCAATGCAGCGCAATTTAGCCATATGTACTTCGCCTCCGGCATCACTACATTTTTTGCCAGCCTAATGGCCACCCATCCCCCACTTTCAAATCGGATAAAACGCATAGAGCCCCGCTGGGATGGCACACTACCATTAACCGACAACACTAATGCCCCTGAAACACACAGTGAAATATCGCAGTTTTCCGGAACAGGGAATACCGAAAATGGCACTGCGGCCATTCACCCCGACAAGCTGACTGAAATCTCAGATGCAACTGCGGCACATGTAAACAAAGCGGACGATATTCTCAGGAGTATTCCAAGCGAGATTCACAATGCCTGCCTTGCCGCTTTCAGTGCGCGCGCCGTCGTTTACGCCCTATTACTTGATCAAGATAAAACACATCGTCAAAATCAACTTGCCGAACTCAAGCAGCGATCGCACCCCGCAACTTTTCAAGAGCTTTCAAAAATTGGCAACGGCGTATTATCCCTTCCTCGAGAACACGCATTAGCATTACTGCATTTGTGCATGCCCGCATTAAAAACCCTCTCCACACCTCAGTATGAAGTCTTCAAAAAAAATCTGATTGCATTGATTCAAGCAGACAATAAAATCAATTTTTTTGAATGGTGCCTTTACCGGATCACGACCAAAAACATAGAGCAAAGCGTAACACGTGAACATTACAGCCTTAATAGTTGTAAAAATGAGATAGCCCATCTATTGGAGGCGATTGCAATTGCAGGAAGAAACTCAGACAAGCTTCACGCGTTAAACATGGGACTTCAAGCATTAAATTTTCCGCTTCAAACGCAGCTGAAAATTGAAGTCTTACAACTGCAAACGTTGGACAAAGCGCTTTCTCGTCTGGAGAAATTAAAACCTCTGGCAAAACCTCAATTACTCAAAGCCGCAGCTGAAGTCATAAATGCAGATGGTTTGGTGTCGACGGAAGAAAAAGAATTTTTTCGGGCCATTGGCGATTCGTTAAATTGCCCTATCCCTCCACTTTCATAATCACAAAGCAAAAAAAATCCCCGGGCTATGCCGGGGATTTTTACTGAGTCTGCCGGTTTAGTCCATAAAGACAGGGCCGATTCCCATTCCCCATATCAGGACCGTTGAGATCATTGCGGTTACCATCATTACCAAGCCAACCGTTACGACTGATGAGGCGTACATAAAAGCACGATCTTTATCAATCTTCATTAGGATCGGTATTCCTTCGTAAATGAGATAAACCGAATAAGCTCCAGCTAACGTTAACACGATGGAATTCAACCAAAGCGCGGGATACAGCATGAACACTCCAGCCAACATCAGCGGAGTAGTGACATAGACAGCAAGCGCAGCGCCATCGTAATGCACACGCTCTTCAGGTCCTTGCACACCGTAAGTCTTTGACATCCAATTAATAAATTCACCCAGCACATAAACACCACCGAGCAACGCAAAATACGTTAAGGCACAAAGTGACATGGCGCTTGCCACTGTCAATTTTACTGGCGCAGCATCGCCAACACTCCACCCCACCTGAGTCACACCTATAAAAGAGGCAATCGCGGGGATTAAAGCCAAAAATGGCACATGGCTTAGAAAAACTTGCTTAAATGATTCTTTTTGTTTGCGAATTAATTTCCACTCGCTGGACGGGTGAATCATGATACCAATTGTGTGATCTAGAAACGCCATAGATACTCCTCAAGTAACAACCACAATTTATATGGACTCATTAATTGTATGGCAATAGGTTTTAAAGAGAAGGGACTAAAGAAGGCGTTTATAGAATGTTTCGCAGTAACAGAAAGTTTTTTATATTTCGTTTAACTTCTTAAAACGTCAGAAGTTCTGTTTTTATTTATTTTTTAAATAAAAAGGCATAAACATGTGTGCATTAGTAACATGCTGCACCTGCACACATATTTTTTTGAAATTACGCGAATCAATAATATTTGTTACTGAGAAGTGTTACTTTACGATACGAAGAGATGGTCGCCGCTCAGGCGCGTTCTCTTTTTTAGTCGTTTTAGGTGGTTTGGGCTCTGGATCTGGCTCAGGAGGCGGCTCTGCATCAAACATCATACCCTGGCCATTTTCACGTGCGTAAATTCCTAAAATAGCATAACAAGGCACATAGATATCGGTGGGAATTCCACCAAAGCGTGCATTGAAGGTAACCGCTTTATTACCTAATTCCAGCGTAGCGACAGCTCGCGGGGCAATATTTAAGACAATCTGACCATCTTTGTTGACATACTGTTGCGGCACCTCGGTACCAGGCGCCTGCGCATTCACAACAATATGCGGTGTAAAATCGTTATCGACGATCCATTCATACAAAGCTCGGATCATGTAAGGACGACTGGATGTCATGGCCATAAAACTTTATTCACCATTATTTCTTACGCATATCGCGTTCAAATTCGGTCAAACTTTCGATGAAAGAATCGCGCTGGAAGACACGCTCCATATAGTCTAACAAAGGCATTACCTGCCGTGTACGTGGCAATTCAACGCCAAAATAATCCAAACGCCAAAGAATCGGTGCCAAACAGCAATCGACCAAAGTAAACTCTTCACTCATGAAGAAAGGCTTTTCAGAGAATATTGGTGCGATGGTAGAAAAGCTGTCTTTTAACTCTTTTTGAGCCTGCGCAACCGCTTCCCGACTTTTAGCCTGAGTAATTGTTTTTACCAGAGGGCACCAATCGTTTTCAATGCGATAAATAAACTGGCGACTTTCAGCCCGTGCCACCGGGTAAACGGGTAAAAGCGGCGGATGAGGAAACCGTTCATCCAAATATTCCATCATCGCAGTTGTATGATAAAGCACCAAATCGCGATCCAACAACGTTGGCAATGAGTTATAGGGGTTTATTTCACTCAACTCAGAGGGAATGGAAACTGGATCAACCTCAACCAAATCCACAGTGACACCCTTTTCAGCCAACACGATACGAACGCGATGACTATAGTGATCCTTGCTATCTGAAAAATACGTCATTGAAGAGCGTTTGGTGACAACTCCCATGAATTCTACCCCGACTACCTATTTACTAATTGCGCAACGACGCGCTACGCCAATGAGTTGCTATTTTAGCATCATCTGAATCCACATTGCTGTGGCTTATTCCGAATTAAAAAGTTCGAAAGGACCTATTCGGCACGCCGACCCTTTTCGCAGCAGGAAAAAGGTCGGTTAATATCCTTGTGTTAGTGAACGTCTTTCCAGTATTCACGGTTTAGTAACCAGGTGAATACCAATAAAACGGCTAAGAAAAGGAAGACAAAAATTCCGATACGTTGACGTTTATCCGCCACTGGCTCAGCCAGATAAGTCATGAAGTTTACAAGATCATAAACGGTTGCCTTGTATTCTTCTGGCGATAACGTTCCCTTTACATCTCTTACTGCAACACTGCCGCAAGCAACCTGGATGGGCTCACCCAGCTCGTTGCGCACCACATGCCCATGCGCATCATATTGATCCCCAGCAGCACACTCAGGCAGCCCCTGCAGCTCCATCAGCACATGAGGCATACCAACATTGGCAAACACTTTGTTATTCACCCCACGAGGGCGTGCATCGTCTTTATAAAAATTCAACAAAAAGGTGTAAACCCATTCAGACTGACGGGCGCGAGTAACGAGAGTTAAGTCCGGAGGCGCAGCACCAAACCAAACCTTGGCATCCTGTGGACGCATCCCGTTTTCCATTAACTCACCAATTTTCTGATCGCTAAACACCATATTTTCCAACATGGCATCGTGTGGAATGCCAAGATCATCCGCTACCCGCTCATAGCGAGAGAAGTTGGCGGAATGACACCCCATACAGTAATTGATAAATGTTTTAGCGCCGCGCTGCAATGATGCCTTATTGTCAAAATCTGCTTCGAAATGCTCGCAGGGAACAGCTCCGCAAGCACCACCAGAAGCAGCAACCGCTTTAATTGGAACAATAACCAACAACAAGAAGAGCGCGAACCCACCAAGTACAAGCACTTTACTTAAGCCTTTATCCCGCACTCGCTCAGGCTCTGGCAGTGTTTTCTCACGCGCAGTCCAGAACGGCATACCAATAAAATAGGCAAAATAGATAACGGTACAGATTTGCGATAGCGCCGTACGCCCAGGTGTTGGAGATTTAACACCCAGATAGCCCAGCACGACAAATGCTGCAGCAAACACAATCAATGCCACACGACTGATATTCCCTTTGTAGCGAATAGATTTAACCGGACTCTTATCCAACCAGGGAAGGAAGAATAAAATAACAATCGCGGCAACCATCGCCAGGAAGCCCAGGAACTTGGATGTAAATACACCACCAAGATCGAAAGTCACTGCACGTAAAATTGCGTAAAACGGAGTGAAATACCACACTGGCGCAATGTGCTCAGGGGTTTTCAGGTTATTCGCTTCTTCAAAGTTTGCGTGCTCAAGGAAAAACCCATTGAACTCCGGCGCAAAGAACACAACCCCAAGGAAAGCAAACAGGAAGACTGTAACACCAACAAGATCATGAACGGTGTAGTAAGGATGGAAAGGAATGCCATCTTTAGGAATACCGTTTTCGTCCTTATTCTTCTTGATCTCGATACCGTCAGGGTTATTTGAACCAACTTCGTGAAGAGCCAGGATATGCAGAACAACCAAGGCCAGCAACACAATTGGCAGGGCGACAACATGCAGCGCAAAGAAACGGTTCAAGGTCGCACCGGAAATTAGATAATCGCCGCGAATCCACTGTACCAGGTCTTCACCAATATACGGTACCGCACCAAACAGGTTTACGATTACCTGCGCACCCCAATATGACATCTGTCCCCATGGTAGTACGTATCCCATGAACGCTTCCGCCATCAGCGCCACGTAAATCACCATACCAAAAATCCACACCAGTTCGCGTGGAGACTTGTAAGATCCGTACATCAACCCGCGGAACATATGCAGGTAAACCACCAGGAAGAAGGCCGAAGCCCCGGTTGAGTGAAGATAGCGAATTATCCAACCGTAAGGTACATCACGCATGATGTACTCAACAGAAGCAAATGCCTCCTGCGCAGTCGGAACATAGTTCATCGTCAACCAGATACCTGTCAGCAACTGATTCACTAGTACCAATAGCGATAGAACACCAAAAAAGTACCAGAAATTGAAATTCTTAGGCGCGTAATACTTGCCCATATGGGTATCCCATGCGCGCTGCACAGGAAGACGAGCATCTATCCAACCCCAAAAAGACGTTAACCAAGCAATCATCGTTTAAGCCTCCTGATCTTCGCCAATGAGGATGACATCATCACTCAGGTATTTATGTGGTGGCACTTCCAAATTAATCGGCGCGGGAACACCAGCCAATACTCGGCCAGCCAGATCAAATTTAGAACCGTGACACGGACAGAAGAAACCACCGAACCAAGCGTCGCCACCAAGATCAGCCGCGCCCACATCCGGACGATAACCCGGTGCGCACCCAAGGTGAGTACACAGCCCTAGAATCACGGCTATTTCAGGCTTAATAGAACGGGCTTGATTTACAGCATAAGTCGGTTGAACCGATTTTTCTGAATTCGGATCACGCAGCTCGAACTCCACTTTCGACAAATTCTCAAGCGCCTGCTTGGAACGACGAAAGACAAAGACAGGCTTGCCTCGCCACTCGACCGTGACCATTTGTCCGGGTTCAATTTTACTGATATTGATCTCTACTGGAGCACCAGCAGCTTTAGCTTTTGCGCTTGGATTCCAGGATCCAACAAATGGAACAGCTGCGCCGATTGCACCGGCAGCACCTACAGCGGACGTTAATGCAGTGAGTACTCTGCGGCGCCCTTGGTTTACACCGTCATTGCTCATGACGTAAGTCTCCCCTTTAAAAGGCTAATCTGAAGGCTGGTTTAACAATGGGTAAACTACACAAGTGATAATGCACATGAATTTTATAACATGCTACAGGTGAGCAGCTAACCACAGTATTTCGTCATCGTTCTTATTATTGCCAGCTTTTTATAGTTTAATCGACCAAAAAATACTCAGCTTGCACCAAATAGAAACGCCTAGGTCGGGCCGGCATAAAAGTTGGCACATGTTAATGAAAATCACCAAAACTCACAAGGAAAAGGCGAAATAACTCCACTTTTTCTGTGCTTTTCTAAACTGCTGCGCCACAAATGAAAACGCCCAAACCATGCGGCTTGGGCGTAAAAAAGAAACAAAATTTGCGGTATCGATTAACGCTTGGAGAACTGTGGCTTCTTACGTGCTTTACGCAGACCCACTTTCTTACGCTCAACTTCACGCGCGTCACGAGTAACATACCCTTCTGCACGAAGTGCTGGACGCAAACTTTCGTCATACGCCATTAATGCACGAGTTAAGCCGTGACGAATCGCACCCGCCTGACCGAAGCTACCACCGCCTTTCACAGTCACGTTAACATCGAATGCTTCTACGTTGTCCGTTTTTTCCAGTGGTTGACGCACGATCATACGCGCCACTTCACGACCAAAATACTCGTCAAGTGTACGACCGTTTACAGTGATATCACCTTTACCTTTCTGGATAAAGACGCGAGCCGTTGAAGTTTTGCGGCGACCCGTACCATAGTATTGTTCAGCTGCCATGTTTGCTGCCCTTATAGAGTAAGTTCTTGAGGTTGCTGAGCGGCATGCGGATGAGCATCACCAGCATACACTTTCATTTTCTTGAACATTGCACGGCCTAAAGGACCTCTTGGCAACATCCCTTTTACAGCTGTTTGAATGACGCGCTCAGGAGCTTTATCGATAAGTTTCTCAAAGCTTATGGTTTTCAAACCACCAATATAACCAGTGTGGTGATGATACATTTTGTCAGTCGCTTTTTTACCCGTGACACGAACTTTCTCAGCGTTGATCACAACGATGTAGTCACCGGTATCAACATGAGGGGTGTACTCAGGCTTATGCTTACCGCGTAAACGATGCGCAATTTCAGCCGCCATACGACCCAAAGTCTTGTCTGTAGCGTCGACAATGTACCAGTCACGTTTAACTGTTTCTGGTTTGGCACTAATAGTCTTCATGTTATTTCTGCCTTAAACGTAGGTACGGTTAATAAATTTGGAAATCCGTGGAGCTAAATGAGGTAGCCCCAAAAGGAGCGCGGATTCTACAGAAGGACTGATCAGTATTCAAGCATTTGATCTTTGTTTTTTTGCAGTTTGCTCGAGTTAAGGAGCAAAGCCTTGAGATCGTTGAGGTTTACGCCATATTCTGCCCAACTTACGCCCCATCGCCCCAGTTACGCCTTGTGCGCACGCGCCAGATACTCCTGACTTTGCATTTCCAGCAAGCGACTCACTGTGCGCTGAAACTCAAAGCTGGCCTTGCCCTGGCCATACAATGAGGGAATATCTTTCTCGGCAGAAATAATCAGCTTCACATTACGATCATAGAATTCATCAACCAGATAGATAAACCGTTTCGCCTGGTCATCATTGCGCTCACCCAGTGCAGGCACATTGGCGACCAGGATAGTATTGAACTCCCGCGCCAACTCAATGTAATCATTTTGCGAACGAGGACCATCGCAAAGCTCCCGAAATTCAAACCAGGCAACCCCCTCCCCCACTTTTAATGCACAAATCTCACGCCCTTCAATATCCAGCGCTTTGTCAGACTCAACCTTTGATGTATCCGGCACCAAACTGGAAAACAATTGCGTAAGACTAGCCTGCGCCTGCTGGTCCAATGGAGAGTAAAACAATTCAGCCTGCTCCAAAGTTCGAAGACGATAATCCACACCACCGTCGACATTAACGACCTCGGTATACTGTTTAAGCAGGGCAATGGCCGGCAAGAATCTGGCTCGTTGCAATCCGTCTTTATATAAATGGTCAGGAATAATGTTGGACGTGGCCACAAGAGTGACACCCCGGTCAAACAAGGCCTGCAGCAGGTTTGCCAATATCATGGCATCGGTAATGTCAGACACGAAAAACTCATCAAAACACAAAACTTTCGCTTCACTTGCCAGTTTATCGGCAACAATGTCCAAGGTATCCTTCTGATTTTTCAGCAACTTAAGTTCCTGGTGCACTCGACGCATAAAACGGTGGAAGTGAGTTCTCTGCTTTTCTTTGATAGGCAGAGACTCAAAAAAAGCATCCATCAGATAGGTTTTCCCTCTACCAACGCCGCCCCAAAAGTACAAGCCCATCAACGGCGGATATTTTTTGGGTTTAATCCACGCCAGCAAATTGTGAAATTTACTTTCGGATTCCGCCATATGACGAGCTACAATTTCATCATAGAGACGCTGCAAATGCTGAACCGCCACTTCCTGTGCCGGATCAGATTGAAAGCCATTTTCTTTCAAATCGCGCTGGTAGCGATCCATTGGACCAAAACTCATACTGACTCTTTCCAATTACAAGGGAACCACTGAATAAGCCGTTCTTCGGCTGCAAAAATTATGTATTATAGAGGTATCCCTTCCAAAAAAGAGAGTTGGTCGGGAAATCAACCACATTGTTTATTCTACGTACTAGGAGGTTGGTGCGTGACATTTTCGATTGAAGCTTTACTTATGGTCGGCGCCATATTCTTATGCATTGGAGGATTGCTCGGTGCAATCATCAGCCGTACGCTGATGCCCCCCTCAATGCAACGCGATTTGGAAGTACGTTTACAGCAGGCTAAATCTGAACTCGACCAGTATCAACAGGACGTAGCTCAGCATTTTGCAGACACCAGTAAACTCGTTTCCAATCTCACCAAAAGCTATAAAGACGTGCACGATCATCTGGCCAAGGGCGCGATGACGCTGACAAACAATACTGAAATCAGTCGCAAAATTATTGAAGCCGGCGAAAAAGACCTGGGCATCGAAGCAAAAGAAGCCATCGAAAACGTCAATTTTGAGCCACCTAGAGATTGGGCACCAAAAACTCCAGGGCAAAAAGGAACACTCAGCGAAGATTTTGGTCTTGATGAATTAGCAGAAACAGCTTCCATTGAGACTGTGACCGCGAGCACAAAAAAACGATAACACACTTCATTCGCGGCCCACATGTCGCCGCGAATGAAACTGGCGAATACCGGCCGGCACACGTAAGACGTTCGCATACTTTATGAGTAGCCACACTTTTAAACATTTTATTCTTTACGTACGCTGGCCTTTCATGATCGGTGCGATTGTCGCCCTCGGCGCTATGGTCGTATTCCCCGAAAAATTCAATCTCCAAAGCCCACCGCAGACAATTTCCAACGGGCAAATTAACCCGACCTGGCAGGGCCCGACATCATTTGCCGACGCGGTCGAAAAAGCATCGAACTCGGTCGTTAACATCTATACTCGCAAGCAAATTCAAGAGCGCCGCAACCCGCTTTTCGATGATCCTATTTTTCGTCACCTGTTTAATATTTCTGATGTGCCACGCCAGCAGCGCATGCAATCCACACTGGGTTCCGGAGTCGTTGTCACAGCCGAAGGCCACATCCTGACCAACTACCATGTTATTGCGGGGGCCGATGAAATTGTTGTCGCACTGCAAGACGGACGAGATGCTCGTGCAGAAATCCTGGGTGAAAACCGGGAGCGCGATCTCGCGGTACTGAAAATCAACATTGACAATGTACAGGCCATCGCGCTCTCAGACACTAAATTGCCCCGTGTTGGCGATGTCGTGCTCGCCATCGGCAATCCTTTCGGCGTCGGTCAAACCGTCACCCAGGGCATCATCAGCGCCACAAGCAGCCGTAATCGCTCGTTAAATATTTCCGCGTTTGAAGACTTTATTCAAACCGATGCCGCCATCCACCCAGGGAACTCGGGAGGCGCCTTGATTGATGTAGACGGCAATCTGCTGGGCATCAACACCGCAAACCTTTCTCAGGAAACCGGGTTCGCAGGAGGTATAGGCTTTGCTATACCAATCGAAATTGCCATGCAAACGGTTCACGATGTCATTAAATATGGGCGAGTAGTAAAAGGCTGGCTCGGCGTGGAAGCACTGGCGCTAACTCCGCGCCTCGCCCATGAAGTGGGACTACAAAGTGCGAATGGTGTGATTGTTACCCGCACAACACCTGGCGGCCCTGCAGCGCAAGCCGGCCTGCAAGTGGGCGATATTCTTGTCGGAATTGATGGAAAGCCCATTAGCAATCCCGTGGACATTGTTCAGATCATTCAGGAGTCGCGCCCTGGAGACGAGGTAGATCTGGAATATATTCGCTCGGGCATACACGAAAAACTCACCGTCACCCTCATTGAAAAACCGCTGGCAGCAAATTAGAAAACCGCCAACCAACTCATCCGCGGCTTTAGTCCCCGCGCATTTCAGCAGAGCGTGCGTGGGCTTCCAAATCTTCACTGCGGGCCAGCACAGACGCTATCTCACCCAATTCTTTTGCGCCCTGTTCCGAGCAGTAAATAATTGAGGAGCGCTTCACGTAATCGTACACCCCCAGCGGCGATGAAAAACGTGCGGTTCCAGAAGTAGGCAGCACATGGTTAGGGCCGGCACAGTAATCGCCGAGAGACTCTGAGGTATAACGCCCCATAAATATCGCCCCTGCGTGACGAATCTTATCCACAACTGCTTCGGGGTCAGCAATTGAAAGCTCCAAATGCTCAGGCGCAATTCGATTGACAAGCGCAATAGCCTCATCCAAATCAGCCACCTTTATCAGGGCTCCCCGCCCCTTTAGTGACGCCTCAATAATGGGCTTGCGCTGCATATCAGGAAGCAGCTTTTCAATACTGGCATATACCGAATCGATAAAGGCTTGATCCGGACACAGTAAAATTGCCTGCGCCTGCTCGTCATGCTCGGCCTGAGAAAACAAATCCATGGCCACCCAATCTGGAGAGGTTTGCCCATCACAGACCACTAGAATCTCGGAGGGTCCGGCGATCATGTCAATATCCACCACACCAAACACCTCGCGCTTGGCCGTCGCGACAAATATATTTCCGGGGCCGACAATTTTATCGACTTTCGGCACGGTTTCGGTCCCATAAGCCAAGGCCGCTACCGCTTGCGCGCCGCCGATGGTAATCACACGATCGATGCCGGCAATGCCCGCTGCGGCAAGCACGATATCATTAATATTCCCCGCAGGCGTCGGGGTAACCAATACAACCTCTTCCACGCCGGCAACCTTGGCAGGAATTGCCGCCATCAGCACGGAAGATGGATAGAAGGCTTTACCGCCCGGAGCATAAAGCCCCACCCGATCCAATGGGGTGATTTTCTGGCCGAGCACGGTCCCATTCACCTCACGATACTGCCAGGAATCCTGCTTTTGATGCTCGTGATAAACTCGGATACGCTCAGCTGCCTGCGTAAGCGCGTCGCGCTTATCCTGTGGAATTCGCGCAACAGCAGCCTGAATCTGCTCGGCCCCAATGACGAGCTCTGACGCTTGCTCCACCTCACGCTTGTCAAAACGGTTGGTGTACTCCACAAGCGCTTTGTCTCCTTGCGTTTGCACCGCATGCAAAATACCTTTCACCACCCCCAACACTTCTTCATTAGTGTCTGCATTCCAGGAAAGCAGTGCATCCAATTTTGCAGCAAAATCAGATTCGGATGTATTTAGCAGGTGAATCAATTGAGACATAGGGAGTTACACAATATAAGAAATAGATTTAAGCAGCACGCTCAGTCACAGCCGAACCTACCGCATCGATCAAAGCTTCAATCTGCTGATGCTTCATTTTCATTGAAGCCTTATTGACGATCAAACGTGAACTGATATCGGCAATTTTTTCACGCGGCTCCAGACCATTCGCTTTTAAGGTATTGCCAGTATCCACGATATCAACGATCTCATCCGCTAAACTCAGCAGAGGCGCAAGCTCCATCGCGCCATACAATTTAATGATATCGACCTGACGGCCCTGCTCCGCATAATACCGCTTGGCTAGATTGACATATTTTGTCGCCACTTTTATTCGTCCCGGTGGCAGCTGTTTGCCCGCGATACCCGCCGTCATCAAGCGGCAGATAGAAATCTTCAAATCCAGCGGCTCATAAAAAGCATTGTTTCCATGCTCCAGCAGTGTGTCTTTACCGGAAACCCCAACATCGGCTGCGCCAAACTCGACATAAGTCGGTACATCAGAACCGCGTAAAATCAATAAACGGATGTCTGGCGAAGTGGTTTCAAAGGTTAGTTTTCGGCTCTTGAATACATTCTCCAGAGGTTCAATGCCAGCGGCTTCAAGCAACGGCAATGTTTCTTCGAGAATGCGACCTTTAGTCAGTGCTATGGTTAATTGAGACATAATCTTAATGTGCTCGACTATTACTCTTTTGTTCGTAAATTTTAAGTAAATTCCAGTCCGTTCAGACGTTAATTTCTGCACAGCGTCAGACGAAGCCGGCGCTCATGCAGTAGAAATCAACCCGGAACTCGGCGAATATTGGCCCCAAGAATTTGCAATTTTTCTTCAATACATTCATAACCGCGATCAATATGGTAGATCCGGTCTACTATCGTCTCACCGTCTGCCACCATCGCGGCTATTACCAGACTGGCCGATGCGCGCAAATCTGTCGCCATTACCGGCGCACCTTTTAAACGCTCAACCCCTTTGATCAAAGCGGTATTACCTTCCAGGCTGATGTTGGCGCCCATCCGATTCAATTCGTTCACCTGAATCAATCGGTTTTCAAATATGGTTTCAGTCACAGTCGCCGAGCCGCTGGCAACGGTATTCATTGCCATAAACTGCGCTTGCATGTCCGTCGGAAATGCCGGGTACGGCGCGGTTTTAAGGCTCACAGCTTTCGGTCGTTCTCCGTTCATCGTGAGGGAAATCCAGTCCTCACCACTTTCGATCTTGGCTCCGGCCTCTTCCAGCTTCAGCAGTACAACTTCCAGAATGTCGGCGCGTGTATGGCGCAGCATGACAGAACCGCGAGTTGCCGCTGCCGCAGTTAAATATGTTCCCGTTTCAATACGATCCGGCATAATCCGATAACTGCAGCCCTGCAATTCATCCACCCCTTCAATTACCAGGTGATCTGTCCCAATTCCTTGAATTTTTGCCCCCATGGCCACCAGACATTCCGCAAGATCGACAACTTCAGGCTCTCGTGCCGCATTTTCCAGAATGGTTTTTCCTTTCGCCAAAACAGCGGCCATCAACAGGTTTTCTGTACCACCAACGGTGACAGTTTCCATAAAGAAATGCGCACCACGCAATCCATTGGGGGCTCGAGCACGAATATAGCCGCCATCCACCTCAATCTCGGCACCCATGGCTTCAAGTCCGCGCAAATGTATATCCACCGGTCTACTGCCAATCGCACACCCGCCAGGAAACGAAACGTTCGCTTCGCCAAAACGCGCCAGCAATGGCCCTAAAACCAAAATGGATGCGCGCATGGTTTTCACCAATTCATAAGGCGCATCATAATGCGTGATGGAGTTAGGGTTGATCTCCACACACATTTTCTCATCTATCGTGACATCAACGCCCATGCAGCGCAGTAAGGCCAGCATCGTGGTGATATCGTTAAGATGCGGTAAATTACTCAATTTCATTGACCCATTGGCCAATATTGTGGCGGCCAAAATCGGCAACCCGGAGTTTTTTGAGCCAGATATTTTAATCTCACCCGAGAGGCTTGCGCCCCCTTGAATGATCAACTTGTCCATAGGTGTCGCTGTAGTTAATGGATGATTATGCGTTACGCGCAGACCATTCGTCGGGCGTGTAGGTACTCATATGCACGGCATGAATGGCGCCACTGGAAATGGCTTCCTGTAACACGCTGTACACTAATTGTTGCTTCTTGACGGGTGACAGACCGGCAAATGCAGGGCTGACTACGGTCAATTTGATATGGCTGCCGTCGCTTTGAGCGTCGACCTGACTTTCAGGAATTGCAGATTCTAGAGCTGACTTAATCTCTTCTGGGGTCATGGTGCTACCTTATTTGCCTCTTTCGCTCACGAAAGAGGTCGGACAAAAATCGCCGCGTATAGTAATAAAAAAGCGGGTGAATCGCACCCGCTTTCTCTCAGAAACCCGTCGGCATATCGGTTTGGACTAGCTTTTTAATTGCCACCCATTAATTGTGGCATCTAAATCACCTTTATTTTCTGTAACAGACTGAGCAAACTGGGTTCGCAGCGTTTCGCCCAGGTTGACGCCATCCAGAACAACATTTATCAATTTCCAGTCACCGCTTTTGTGTAAACCCATAGTATAGGCCACGCGATTAACGCCTTCCGGCCCTTGGAATTTTTGAATCACCGATACTCGTTTTTTATCGCCAAGGTCGCTATCCGGCGGCATGACAGAAATATCGAAATCGGCAAAGTTGGCCATCCCTTTGGCATAAGTCTGAACCAGGCCATCGGTAAACACCTTAACAAAACGCTTCTTTTGATCCGTGGTTGCAGAATTCCAGTATTTTGCCCCCATCACATTTTTCGCAATATAGTTAAAATCTACCACCTGCTCCATGACACCCTGTACTTCAGCAAAGTACTTATCGGGATTTTTTTCCATTGCCTGCTTTCCACCGGCAACAATTGTCATTAGCTGATTGGTCACATCTTCAACCACTTTGTGCGGGGAGACCTCGTCTTTTACAGCCGCCACTTTGACTTCCGTCGTACTCTTTTTCGCTTTATCATCCGCAAAAGCACCTGTAGTCGCGAACGTGCTTACAGCAAAAGCCAGTGCTAACACACCTTTGAAAGCTTTACCTAAATTCACAATAAATTCTCCTAATCCTGATCACAATCTTGTTTGCACTTACTGTCTTGTTGAGCCGGGTGTGAATAACGATGGAATGTTTTCAGTCTTTCTTGCCCACTCTGAAACATTTACATAACGCCTGCAGGAAAGCGCGCGAACGTTTTCACGCAGGGTGTTGTGCACTCGGCAGTTATCGAGCTCTTATCCAATTTCTTCTCTTGAGATTTACATTTAAGCAATGGGTATTGCATTGCTGTGCCTTTATCGACACCAGAACAACAACAATTACTCAATCAGTGCATAGTAAAGAAATAAACCTGAACAGAAGCTGACATTTATAAGCCAGATCTATAAGATTGCCCCCTCGAATAAGCTCATATTTTGCGGCATTTTACCGCAATTCAAGTTTGCTTATGTCAAAATATTGTACTAGCAGCTGATTTCTGGCTGTAGCAGGGGGAAAATCACTGAATGTTGGACTTTATGCCCACAATCTATCTGGCGTTTATCGCCATTATCATCGGCATTATTGGGCTTGTTTGGAGTGCAGACCGCTTTGTGGCCGGCTCGGCTTCAATCGCCAAAGGCTTTGGCGTAGCACCGATGATTATTGGTCTGACGATCGTATCTTTCGGCACCTCTGCTCCTGAAGTTATGGTTTCCATTATCGCCGCTTTTTCCGGCGCAGGAGATCTTGCTGTGGGCAATGCGTTGGGTTCCAACATTGCCAATATCGCTCTGGTATTAGGAGCAACCACACTGATTGCTTATATCCCGGTACAAAAACATCTGCTCAAACATGAACTGCCAATTTTAATGGTAATCACCCTTATTTCAGGCTACATCCTGATGGACGCCAGTATTAGCGTAATTGAGGGCTGGGTTTTAATGTTACTGCTTGTTCCTTCGATCTGGTATCTGGTATTCGTCAAGCAGCGCGAGTTCTCTACAGAAGAAAAAGCGGAAGAAGAAGAGCTCCCCGAACTGGGCAAAAAAGCTGCAATCGTATGGTTTCTCATCGGTTTGGGTTTGCTGATTATCAGCTCAAAGATTCTTGTCTGGGGCGCTGAAACCACTGCCCTGCACTTTCATGTCAGCCCTCTGATTATCGGCTTGACCATTATTGCGATCGGCACCAGCCTGCCTGAACTCGCGGCCTCCGTAATCAGTGCCGTAAAAGGACATCACGATATTGCTCTGGGCAATATCATCGGCTCCAATATGTTTAACTTGTTGGCGGTAATGTCCATCCCTGGGATTGTGGGTTCACAGCAAATGGACTCCCTGGTTTTTTCCCGTGACTATATGACCATGCTGGCCGTCACACTGTTTTTGGCACTGACACTGGTTGTGGTGATCTTTGGTACAAAGTCCCTAAAGCTTGGCAAGTTAAGCGGTGTCATCTTACTGCTCTCGTATGTCGCCTACATGGCCGTACTCGCCAGCGAACAACTCTAAACGAGAACAACTTTCAGTTCAGTTACGGGTCAATAGGCCATACTGAACCCTGGTTTAATTAGACAGCCCGTGAGCACAGAGAAGAATTATGACCGCGAAAGAATTTCTTAGCGCCGCACGACGCACCATTCAAATGGAAATTGAGGCATTAAACGCACTGGAAAACAGACTGGATGACAGCGTGAATGTCGCCGGTCAGATCATCATGCAATGTACAGGACGGGTCGTTGTCATTGGCGTTGGCAAATCTGGACTCATCGGGCGGAAAATCGCAGCAACGCTGTCCAGCACAGGCACCCCTTCATTTTTCGTGCACCCAGGCGAAGCGAGCCATGGGGATTTTGGCATGATTACTCGCGGTGATGTGGTGCTGGCGATATCCAATAGCGGCGCATCCAGCGAAATTGTCACCTTATTACCACTGATCAAACGTCTGGGTACCAAGCTTATTAGCTTCACGGGCAATCCAAACTCAGCCATTGCCGAGGCGGCTGAAGTGAACCTAGACATTAGCGTTGCAACCGAAGCCTGCCCTCTCAATCTAGCGCCGACGTCAAGCACCACCGTCACCCTGGCAATGGGCGATGCGCTGGCCGTTGCGCTGCTCGAGGCTAGAGGGTTTACTGCCGAAGATTTCGCCTTCTCTCACCCCGGCGGCTCTCTGGGTAAAAAGCTGCTTTTACGCGTGGGTGACGTAATGCATGATGGAAAGGAAATTCCACGAGTAAAAGCCATGACACCACTCAAGGAGGCTTTGGCAGAAATGACAGCCAAAGGTTTCGGTATGACCACCGTTGTAAACGCACAGGACCAGTTGATTGGGATATTTACTGATGGTGACTTGCGTCGATGTGTCGATCGCAATCTTGACATAAACACCTTAACCGTTGAAAAAGTGATGACCGCTTCGCCTCGCACAGTCAACAAACAAGTTCTGGCCGCTGAAGCATTAAACCTGATGGAAACCCATAAAATCACCGCTCTGGTGGTAGAAAACGATAATCAAGCGCCAGTGGGCGTTTTGCACATGCACGACTTATTGCGCGCAGGAATTATTTAATGACTGAAAACACTCAAAAACGAGAAGACAACTCCCATTTTCTGGTGACAGCTGAAGAATTAAACAGCAAAGCACGCGATATTCGTATGTTACTGCTGGATGTTGATGGTGTGCTGACGGATGGCAAGCTCTACTTCAACAATGACGCGGTGGAGAGTAAAACCTTCAACACCCTCGACGGTCACGGCATCAAAATGTTACAGGCTTCTGGTGTTCGGGTTGGCATTATTACGGGGCGCACCAGTAAGCTGGTTGAGAAACGCGCAAGCGATCTGGGCATCACGCTACTGGTCCAGGGAAGAGAAGACAAGTACACCGCACTACAGGAAATTCTGAGCAGCGAAACGGTTGACCTTGAACACATCGCCTTCATGGGCGATGACTACCCGGACCTGACCGTGATGACACGCGTGGGGTTAAGCCTTACCGTACCCAACGCTCACGCTGAAGTCATTAAGCGATCACATTGGCAGAGTCAAAACGCCGGAGGGCATGGCGCTGTTCGCGAAGCCTGTGACCTGATTATGAAAGCCCAGAACACTTACAGCGTAGCGCTGGAAAAATATATCAACGCATAAACCATTTAAACGAAAAAAATGGCGACTTTTCGAACATTGGCCACAAAAGACGTATTACGATTTTAGCGGATGACAAAAAGAACTTTTTACGGAGTACTGCTGGCACTGGCATTGTCTGCAGTCATATATTACTCAGACTCTCCGGAAACCATACTGGGCACCTACAACTCACTGGAAACAGAAGTAGATGTCAGCCCTTTCGCCGTTGCCCGTGGAGCGACAACAACCGTGTATGACGACTCTGGACAGGTCGCCTATACCTTTAACGCTGTTCGCTTGGAACATTACACCGATGAAAAGCTGAAAGAATCCAGCCAGGCGCAGGAACACGTTGGAGAAGGCGTGTTTACGCTGGTTGAAAAGCCGCAATTGATTATTTACCAAAACAATGAGCCCTGGCTGATTCTGGCAAACAAAGGCAAAATGACGTCCTCTGATCAGCAGATTGAGCTGTGGCAAAACGTGATGGTAAAACACTTGTCCAAAGCGGGAGTCGCCACGGAAATCAACACCGAACGTCTATTTATTGATCCAATTAGGAAGTTCGCAAATACAGATGAAATCGTTAAAATCTCATCTGAAAAAATAGAGCTGGAGGGCGTCGGCATGACGGCGGACCTCACCAGCGAAAAAATTAACTTACTGTCTCAAGTGCACGGCATACATGACCCCAGCTAAATTTTTACAATATTGCATAATCTTCGTGGCCGGCCTGGCTTGCCACAATGTGTTTGCCCTGCCGGACGACAGCCAACAAAAAATGTCGATCGACTCCAACACCTGGGAGTTCGATATTCAAAGTGGCACCACCACTTTTGTCGGCAAAGTTGAACTGCAACAGGGCAGCCTCAAAATTAATGCTGACAAACTCGTCATCTACGGCAAGTTCGAAAGCGGTCGTCCAGAGAGCGCACAAAAAATCGTCGCGACCGGCAAACCCGCACGTTTTCAGCAAACGCCCCGCAAAGGTGAGATTCCTGTTAAAGCGGTGGCCAATCGCCTGGAATATTCGGTAAAGAATGAGACCCTGTTTTTAATTGACAAGGCCCATCTCGACCAGGATGGCACCAGCTTGAGCGGCAACCGTATCGAATATGATGTCCAAAAAGCGCTGGTAAAAGCGGGCAGCAAAAAAACGGATGAAGATGACCGGGTTCGCATGGTTATCCCGCCAAAAGTATTACAAACAAAAGAATAGAATTCACCAAACTCAAAGTTTCTAACGGTTATGCTAGGTATTGACGTGCAGATAAAAACACACGAATGGTCACAGGCTTCACTTTCCTTTGTTTTCCCCTCCTCTTCACAGCATATCTAGGAAATTATACGCATGGCGCGATTAGAAGCTCAGCACCTCGCAAAAAGTTACAAGGGTCGCCAAGTGGTGATTGATGTTTCCATGGCTGTGGACAATGGCCAGGTGGTCGGTCTACTAGGCCCAAATGGGGCAGGTAAAACCACCTGTTTCTATATGATTGCCGGCATAGTCAAAGCAGATCGTGGCAAAGTATTCATGAATGGCGAGGACGTTACCCGTCAACCCATGCATGGACGAGCGCGAAAAGGTCTTGGCTATTTGCCACAGGAAGCTTCCGTTTTTCGCAAGCTCACAGTGTCTGACAATATCATGGCAATTCTGGAAACCCGCAAAGAACTCAAACGCTCAGACCGAGTGAAGCATCTCAACCAGCTGCTCGAAGACTTCCACATTACACACATCAAAAACAGCCTGGGCATGGCGTTATCTGGCGGAGAACGCCGACGAGTGGAAATTGCACGCGCGCTCGCGATGGAACCTGATTTTATTTTATTGGATGAACCTTTCGCCGGGGTTGACCCTATTTCGGTTAGCGATATCAAGGACATCATCCAACAGCTTAAAGCGCGTGATATTGGAGTCTTGATTACCGACCACAACGTAAGAGAGACGCTGGACATCTGTGAAAAAGCCTACATAGTGTCGGAGGGCCACATTATTGCCGAAGGCGATGCCAAAGCCGTGCTCAACGATAAAAAAGTTCGCGAGGTTTACCTCGGGCAACATTTCACTTTGTAACTTTTTCACCTGCCTCGGTAGTTCTTACAATACGCACAACGATGCCCAGACTCCACTGGGCAGCCCTCACCCAAATCGAATACCAAACAATCACATTTATCCGCCATTTTTATTTTCCACTTGACATTTACAAATTTGAGTTTCTCTTCTGGGCACAATGTTTGCTTTGAAATTCGCCCAAAACCATTGCTTGTCAGCAAACTGGGGACTAAACTAGAAGCAACTCTGGTTCTTCACTAAGCGGAAATTTATTTGGGTATATGAAGCAATCACTTCAGCTTAAACTGGGTCAGCAACTTACCATGACCCCGCAATTGCAACAGGCAATACGCCTGCTGCAGCTTTCCACTCTTGATTTACAAGCTGAAATCCAGGAAGCCCTCGATTCAAATCCCATGCTGGAGATAAACGAGGACAGCGAAGGCGGCAATTCGAGCGACGGCGATACAGAAAGTGCAGGCGAGCGCACCAGCGAGTCCGGCGAGATTCGTGACAACACAATGGAAAGCCAGGAAAAAAACCTGGAAGAACCCGCCCCTGCCCGCGAACGAGAAGAAGACACGCCCGATGGTGAGTGGAGCGAAGACATTCCTACCGATTTAGCGGTAGACACTGATTGGGATGACGTTTACCAGGCGTCGTCATCCAGTTCCAGTACCTCCAGCCGTGCAGACGGTGAAGATATAGATTTTGAATCCCGTCGTACAACCACCGACACACTGCAAGATCATTTGCGATGGCAATTGAATTTAACTCCGATGTCCGACCTGGATCGAGAAATCGGGGAAGCAATTATTGATGCGGTAGAACCCAGCGGAATGCTTGGACAGTCAATAGAGGAAATCCACTCCGGCATGCAGACAGCGCATGAAGAACTCGAGGAAGACGAGGTTGTCGCTGTGTTACGCCGTATTCAACAATTTGATCCTCCCGGTGTTGCAAGCCGCTCGATTCAGGAGTGCCTCCTGATACAGCTGAACCAATACCAGGATGATTCAATAGCCATGGTGCATGCCAAGCAGCTGGTTGAACACCATTTGGATCTCCTCGGAAGTCGCGACTTCAAGCAATTAATGCGTAAGTTGAAAATAAAGGAACCCGAATTACAGGATGCAATTCGCCTGGTCCAAAACCTCAACCCACGCCCAGGTGAACAAATCGGTACAGATACAACGGAATACGTAATACCCGATGTATTTGTCAGCAAAGTTGGCAACCGCTGGACGGTTCAACTCAACCCGGACATCGCCCCCAAAATTAGAATTAACCCTGATTATGCTTCACTGGTCAAACGCGCCGATTCCAGCAGCGACAACACTTTTCTGCGAGATAACCTGCAAGAAGCTCGATGGTTTCTGAAAAGTTTACAAAGTCGTAATGAAACTCTGCTAAAAGTGGCGACCTGTATTGTAGAAAAACAGCAGGGTTTTCTGGAGCACGGCCCGGAAGCAATGAAACCCATGGTGTTACATGATGTGGCTGAAATAGTGGAGATGCACGAATCGACCATTTCACGAGTTACCACACAGAAGTATATGCATACGCCACAGGGCATATTTGAACTGAAATACTTTTTCTCCAGCCATGTGGCTACCGAGGCGGGAGGAGAATGCTCTTCTACAGCGATTCGCGCCATCATCAAAAAGCTAATCGCTGCAGAGAATGCGCGCAAGCCACTGAGCGACTCGAAAATTACAGGCTTACTTGAAGAGCAGGGAATTAAAGTGGCCAGAAGAACCATTGCAAAATACCGCGAATCTCTCGGGATTCCACCTTCAAACGAAAGAAAACGGCTCGTTTAAATATTTTCACGAGCTGTTTAACAATATCCACGTTAAAATAACAAATTAATACGTTGAAAAGCACCATAGAGTGAACGGTCATGCACATGATCCATGTGTAAGCAACGAGGCACCTCCAACAATCGCTAATAAACGCAAATTTGGCCGACCACTCAAAGAACTAACGGACACTGACGTTTATGTTAATAGAATCCATACTCACACTCGAACGAAGCAAAGCCAACATTGAGGGCGGCAGTAAAAAACGCCTGATTGAAACCCTGGCAAAGATTTTTGCGGATAACATTGAAAACTTTAAAGTTGACGACGTTTACCACAGCCTGATAAACCGGGAAAAACTCGGCTCTACCGGACTTGGCGGTGGTATTGCGATACCCCATTGCCGATTTGAAACCAAGGGGGAAACCTACGGCGTGTGCGTCACTCTCAATCAAGCCATCGATTTCGATGCCGTCGACAGCAAACCGGTTGATATCATTTTCGCGATGCTGGTGCCGGAGAACGCGGAGAAAAGCCACTTGGAGTTTCTTGCCAGCCTGGCGGAAATCATGCAGAACCAAAGTTTCGTCGAGCGCATGCGCGCAGCGAAAACGGACGAGGACTTATTCCAAGTCATCACGCAAAAAACAGGATAACGGGAACACTTCCATGCGGTTTTTGATTATCACCGGACGATCCGGCTCAGGCAAATCTTCGGCGCTCCATCTATTGGAGGACGAAGGCTATACCTGTATTGACAACATACCGGTTTCCCTTTTACCTGAACTCATCGCCCATGTTGGGAAATCGAGACAAAAAACAGCCATTGGCATAGATGCCCGTAATATCGATAGCGATTTAGGCCAACTCAAATCTGTCTTAGAAACTTCTTTGTTACCACAGGATGACTACAAAGTTATTTACCTGGATACACGCAAAGATATTCTATTAAAACGATTTAGCGAAACTCGACGCAAGCACCCACTTTCCAATAAAGAAACGGGGCTGGAAGACGCCATCGACAAAGAGCAACGTATCCTCTCTCCCATGGCGGATCTGGCAGATCGCATCATAGACACCAGTAATTTTAACCTGCATGAATTACGGTCCACCATTAAAAACCTGGTGCTCGACAGCAGCAGCCCAGGCATGGCGATTACTTTCACATCATTTGGCTATAAATACGGCGTCCCCATAGATGCGGATTTCGTATTCGATGTGCGCAGCCTGCCTAACCCACATTGGGAACCAAACCTTCGCGCAAAAACCGGACTGGAAAACGAGGTCATCCAGTTTTTGGATGCACAAGCCGAGGTACAGGACATGCTCAATGATATTGCGAGCTTTATAAGCAAATGGATTCCCTCATTTAAAAATAACAACCGCAGCTACCTGACCGTTGCAGTTGGCTGCACCGGCGGTATGCACCGTTCCGTATATTTATGTGAAAAACTCGCGGATCGCGTGAAAAACGAATACGGCAACGTGCAAGCCAGACACCGCCAAATAAACAAGTAAAAACAGATCCATGATTGTTTGCTGGAAATATTGAATGCAAGAAAGACACATCGAAATCATCAACAAACTTGGCTTGCATGCACGTGCAGCTACCAAGTTTGCCAACACCGCTAACCGTTTTGGCTGTAATATTCAGGTCACGTTTGAAGGCAAAACCATTGATGGCAAAAGTATCATGGCACTCATGCTATTAGCCGCCGCCAAAGGTAGCCACATCACCTTGCACACCGAAGGCAGCGATGAGTGCGAAGCTTTAGAAGCACTCGTGAAGCTTATCAACGATCGTTTCGACGAAGAAGAATAAACTACGTTACACTATTCAACGAGCGCCTGCTCGTGCTCGCAGATTGTATTTAAGAGAAAAACACCCGAAACACATTCAGGGATTTTGTCTCCACAAGATTTCCAATAATATAAGTAAAAAAAACGGTAAAAGGTAGACCAAATAAAAGTATGCAACCAGCTGTCGACGAAAACCTAAGCCAAGCACATTTGGCCCGAGTGCAAGCCTTACTCGGCGGTGGTACTGTGCGGCAAATAGAAAAACTGGTGAACGGTTTACGTCCAGTCGAAATTGCACGCTTACTGCAATCCTCGCCTCCCGCGGCAAGAACCGTGGTTTGGGATTTAATCGATAAAGAGGTGATCGGTGAAGTCCTCGAAGAACTGCCAGAAGAAGTACGCGCGGGCTTTATTCGCGATCTGGATGCGGAGCAACTGGCAGAACTGACAGGAGGTCTGGAAACAGACGACGTGGTGGACATCCTCCAGCGACTGCCGGAGAGAGTTATTCAGGAAGTGCTGGGGGCAATGAGCGACCAGGACCGCTCCCGTGTTGAAACCGTACTGGCCTACGACGAACATACCGCAGGCGGTCTTACCAACACTGACACCATCACCGTCCGCCCGAGAATTACCGTAGACGTTGTGCTGCGATATTTGCGTCGTCATAACGAATTACCACCTTCAACGGACTCCCTGATCGTGGTAAATCGAAAAGATCAATATCTCGGACTACTTCCGCTTTCTAAAATTTTAACCAGCGACCCTTCAACCACAGTACGTGAAGTCATGGTCACGGATACCAATGCGATTCAAGCAGAACTTGCCGATACCGAAGTGGCAAAGCTGTTTGAACAACATGACTGGGTATCTGCCCCGGTGGTAGATGAGCAAGGAAAATTGCTTGGTCGAATCACTATTGATGACGTGGTTGACGTAATCCGCGAGGGTGCCGATCACTCTCTCATGAGTATGGCCGGTCTGGACGAAGATGAAGACACCTTCGCACCCGTGATGCGAACCATACCGCGACGCGCCATCTGGCTGGGAATCAATTTACTTACCGCCATCCTGGCGTCCTCTGTGATTAATCTATTTCAGGGAACCATAGATAAAGTCGTCGCACTTGCAGTCTTAATGCCGATAGTGGCAAGTATGGGCGGCGTTGCCGGCTCTCAGACGCTGACAGTGGTTATTCGAGGGATGGCGCTAGGGCATATCAGCCTTACCAATGTACGCTGGCTATTGTCGCGCGAACTCGGCGTTGGCATTATGAATGGCTGCCTGTGGGCACTGGTGATGGGCGGCGTGGCATCACTGTGGTTTGGCGACCCAATTATCGCATTGATTATTGCGGTTGCTATGATAGTCAATCTGATTACGGCCGCAATTGCAGGCGCGTTACTGCCTGTTGCACTAAAACAAATGAATATCGATCCGGCATTGGCTGGCGGTGTTACCTTAACAACGGTGACCGATGTTGTTGGCTTTATGGCGTTTTTAGGTTTGGCTACGTATTTTTACGCCTAAGCCTTTCCTTTCTCACAACACCCTGTTCCCGCTACCGGATTTTAATTAAACGTAAAGAATTACCAATGAACGACGAAACAAATCACGATAACGAATTTGAAGATGACATCGAGTGGGTCAGTAAAACCCAGGTAAAAAAGGAGATGCTGGCGCTGCAGGAACTCGGGATCGCCATTTCAGAACTCAACGCAGAACAGCAAGCCAAAATCCCGATGGATGACAAGCTCCGTCTGGCAATCGAAGAGACGCGGAGAATTACGCATAAGAACGCCAGAAAGCGCCACATGCAATATATTGGTAAACTAATGCGCGCATCTGACGTCGACGCCATTCAAGAGGCGTTTGATAAGTTACAAAGTGATGCCGTGCGCTTAACCCGCCACCACCATCAAATCGAACAGTGGCGAGACAACTTGTTAGATCCCAATCAACCCGATGCTGTAGGCAAATTCATTGAACAGTACCCGCAGGTTGATCGCCAACAAATCAACCAACTGGTGCGTTCCGCACAGAAAGAAGCCAGTCAAAACAAACCACCTGCCAGTGCTAGAAAATTGTTTAAATTTATTCGCGAAACTGTCGCTGAGCACTTGTAAGCAGCAAGTCTGAATCACCACCCTCTAAATTAAATTATGGCGAGCTCTCTTTGGGAGGGCTCTCATTGGAAGGGCTCTCCGCCATTTTGCCTGACACATCACTTTCGATAGCATTTTTGATACTGCCCGCCGGTGCAACTTGCGTTAAATCCATCGGACCCATTGCATCCGCTTCACCCTTTGGAATAAACACCAAAGCATTAGAGTTAATACAATATCGTAACCCGGTAGGTTCCGGCCCATCCTGAAATACATGACCCAGATGTTCACCACAAGCCGACTGCACTTCAATTCGCTGCATCCCCCAACTCGAATCGCGCTTAAGAACAATATTATTTTCATCGGCTACGTCCCAAAAACTTGGCCAGCCGCTACCGGATTGGTACTTATGCTCGGAAGAAAAAACGGGCAACCGGCACCCACTCGTTACGTAAACACCTTCACGTTTTTCATTGAGCAGACGCCCACTGAAGGCTCGTTCAGTACCCTTTTCCCAAAGCACATAATACTTCTCTTTCGGCAACATCTGCCGCCAGAGCTCCACCGGAATATCGCTCAGGTTTCGCCCTTCGCGAATCAACATTTTTGCATGCTGCACATCGATATGCCCACGTCCAGCTTGTTGAGTTACCCTATTGGTAACCGTTTGTTCCATAACCTCTTCGTCCCCATCGTCAGCGACAACGGAAGTGATAAAGGGAGCGAGCATCACCCGATGTTGGCGGGCATGTTTTTCACTAAAACTGAGAAGTATGGCGCTTCCCAGTAACAGCGCGCTAAAAAAAATGAAGAAGGGTATATGTTTTGTCTGCATTGCGAATGCTCCGGCCTTGAAATTGACACAAAGAAATGATTCGCATGAAACCAAGTTTCATTTATTAACATTATTGTTTCACAGCAATAATCGCTGTGGTTTTGGCAACCAAGGTTTATAAGCCTGTTGATGACAAAAGCGTTTTAATGGTGATAAACACCAACGCTATTGAGAGATTCGACTAAGCATTCTCTATAAAGTTCGCACCTCGCTTGCGCTGCCCCATTTCGCAGCTCTCGCTCTGCATTTCATCGCACTCATTCACGCTTTGGTTTACACTAGCCGTTCAATTGTCAAATGAACAAAGCAGGTGACCATTATGGCTATTTTTTCCCGCCGCACAGACGTGCTGAATTTTCGCACACAGCGACTTTCAATAGCGCCAATGTGGGTTGTACTTGCATGTATTCTCAGCGGAATATCTGCATGCAGCCACAACAAAGCACAGATAGAAAGTAAAACTTATTCAACACAAATCTGGCCAAAAGTACACACGTTTGCGTTCTCACAGGATAGCAAGCTGGCAAATGAAAAACTGGCGGGAATCAGTGTCAAAGGGGTGAGAGAAAAAATTGAGGCCAGCATTCGAGAAGAATTGACCTTGCGAAATATTAAAGAAGTGGAAAAAGTCACTCAGGCCGATATTATCGTGACTTATTTAGGCGCTTCCATCCAGCGCGTTGGAATGCAAAGCGAAAGCGAAGTTTTTAGTGACAGTGCAACGGTAGGAAGCGCAACACATACAGATACCGGGTTTAACGGTCGTTCCATGGTGGATTACAATGAAGGCGCACTTGTCATCGTTGCATCAGATCCAAAAACCGGTGAAGATTTATGGCAAGGCCGAGCCAAATCGAATTTAAAAGTTGATGTAAGTGAACGAAAAAGAGATATGCTGATTACTGAGTCAGTGAAAAAAATCTTCGATACATTTCCCAAAATATATCCAAAAAAATAAATCCCAAAAAATAGATCCCAAACAATAGATTTGACATCCAACTCCAATAGCAGAGCACCAGGCTTCGCTATTGGAGTGTAAACTCTACATCAACCTCAATTTTCCTTCATTTTATCAATACTGGTTCTGAAATTTCTGGCCCAGCGATCGAACCCCATACGCATGTCCAAGGCATAGCGAGCGGTGGTAATTTCTTCCATGGTTAAGTTATCTCCCATTTCGCGATTTTCAATAATAGTCGCCAATGGTTTATTAGACTGGGAATCAAATAGCTCAGTCTCCATCGTAAAATTGGCAGAAGATCGTGCATAGAATCTGGAACGAGGTGTTCGATCAATAGAATCGAATTTAGGGGTAGTCGGTGCAAAACGAGTAAGTTTTGATTTCACCAAAATAACACCCGGCCCGGCTTTCTCAACCAGTTTCATTCCCTTTTCTTTTTTAAAGGCCTGCGTCACAGCTTTTTTATACGCCTCAGACATTTGTGATGCGTCTTTGTCTGTGAACTCCCACATGGACTCCCGACTTCTTTGAATTTCAGGGCTCTCTACTTCGACAGCCGTGGTATCCAACGGCGCAAACATAAAAGCGGTATAAGACTCAAACCCCGATTCTGAGTCGACAAAAGCTTTATCAAACCCCGAACGTTTAACCTTTGCCATACCACCGGGATTATCTGCCATATTGCTGGTATCAACTTGCGGTGACTGACTACACGCGAACAGGCACATGGATATCACAAGCAACAATAAATATTTCATTTCTCTCCTCCTCACGCTTTTTTAAAGCGTTTTGACTTTAAAGCGTAAACGCAACTTTTTTACATGCAGAGTATGCAGGTTTGCCATCGATACTCAGTATGCTTTCATCACCCTTTTCCCAAAACACCAAGCTCTCGTTGACATATTTTTCACCGGAAGCGCTAGGTTCACGGGTCAATGTTGATGTTGTTCTCGTTTGTGAGTCAGACAACATGATCTGATTGTCGTTGAGTTTGAGTCTCTGATCTCCCGCAACATACACGTTATGGAACACTTTAAACTTGCCTTCAGCACACAAGTATTCAAAGGCCTTTGCACCATGGCTGGCAGTTTTACTGCCCACGACTTCAGTTTTAAGATTTTCTGAATCGGGACTGAGGCAGCGTGGCTTTTGATACTCGGCACACATTTTTTTGGTACATACCGCCATATCAGAACCTGCAGACCGACGACATTGATTACACCCGTCAAAGAAAGCGGTACACGATGCCGCAATCATCGTTTTCCAGCTGTGTTGATGGTAATCACCTTCAACAGTACTTTTCTCGGCATTCACTGTGATTGTGTTCGCCTGCGCTGCAGGGCTTGGAATAGCCTCACCGCTTGCCGTAGGTTCACTTTTACTACACGCCGTCAATGGTGCCAGCACTGCCAGCAATACAATGCCCCAGAATCTATTTTTCATAACTTCTTCCATTTTTTAGTTTTTAGTTATCGCCTGATTGCTACCCGCACGGTAATTAAATTTATCAAACACTGCCGGTACAACTTTGTTGATTGTTGTTTCAAGATTTTCCTGTGCAGATTTTTTCACGCGTCCCACCGCGACCCCCTCCCAAACCAGCTGTTTTGTTTGCGCATCTATCAAATCAATATTGAGCGTTCCTTCCTGGTATTGTTTAACACGTGTCTCATAGGAGTATGCGGGCCATGCACCATAACCGTAGCGATAGGAATAGTACGGCGCTCCAACTGCGGGCAATTCATCAACATCGATTTTTTCTTTGGAACTTACGTGATAATTTACCAGCAAATCAGGCTTTTCCGAACGCACGTAACCACGGCTTTCCATTTGTTCTGCAATGGTTTGCTTCAAGTATTTTGACAAAATAGACGTATATTCTTGCTTATCTTTTACCGAGTGTGGCGCAAAATTATAAGTTTTATATTGTGCGAAATTTGCACCAGGATCATACAAGGCATCTACTTTTGGGCCTGTTGCACAGGAAGCCAGGAAAAAAGTCGCGAAACAAAATACACTGATGTATTGAAATATCTTTTTCATGTTGAAACTCCAGTAAACGAGAAGGCATTTAACACTATCGGTTATAGCTGCTCTCTGCCTTTATATTTTTCTAGTTCTAAGTGTCGATTACACTGCCGACTGCACTATTTACTGCACAGCCCATTTCACAAAGCCACCTGAAATTCAAAACTCACAATTCTACGTTTCCTATCTTCTTATATTTGGAAGAAATTATTGTAATTTTATGTTTTTCACTGCTGCGGCTTCATGCAAAACGCGTTCAATACAGACATCTATTAGCTTGGACGTTTTTTAGCGCTCAAAATTTCATAGCAAATTCAGGAAAACAACTTTTTACAGGTTTAAAGCGTGCAATCACGCCACAACCGGGCAGCTCGATAGTCCCTAGCACCGGTCCAGGCGACGGTGCTGCGAAACAGGCATCGCGTCGCGACACTGCGCAACAAAATCAAAGTCCATTTCGGCAACCGCAATACCTTCTCCTTTATCAATACTGGCCAATACGCTTCCCCAGGGATCAACAATAATAGTTTCCCCCCAAGTCTCCCGTCCATTCGGATGTAACCCTCCTTGATTTGCAGCAATGATATAGCATTGTGTCTCTATCGCCCGGGCACACACTAAAGTGCGCCAGTGCGCCTGCCCTGTTTTCGCAGTGAACGCTGATGGGAAACAGATAAATCTGCACCCCTTATCTATTAATACTCGAAACAGTTCGGGAAAACGCAAGTCATAACACACCGCCAGGCCGCTCGTCTGATTAAACGCTTGAAACACTGCCGGCGACTCCCCAGGCCGAAACACGTCGGATTCACAATAGCGCTGCACACCATTACTTCCGTCAAGATCTTTCACATCAACATCAAACAGATGTAGTTTTGTATAGGCTGCAACGGCTGTCCCCTGAGGGTCAAACACCAGGCAAGCGGCATAGGGTCGCCTGTCCGACGATATCCGCTGATATTGTTTAAAGGTTTTTGCCAGCACATGACTGTGCAGCGGGAATGTCCCCGCAACTATCCATAGATTCAGCTTTTTTGCCAATGCGGCATAGTCTTGAATAAACTGGAATTGCTGTTGTTCGTCCGGGGTATTTTTGTCGCCGTAGGTAATGAAATTTTCCGGCAGTACGGCTAACTGGCACTGAGCGGCAGCGGCTTGCTCCAACAGCGCTACCGCCGTGGTATGGTTCTGTTGCCAATCCAACGTACTCACCATTTGAATAGCACAAACAGTAATACGTGAGGGATGGAATGCGCTGGTAGAAACTCGATTGCCTTCTTTCAATTCGCCCATTGCATTCACACTCTTTTAGTTAAAGGTTTTATTCCTGTACCGGGTGCAGCCGCTCGTTCAGTTCATTTTCCAAGATGGGGTCATTATGAAACTCAGGGCTGACTTTGTTTTTCGCCTTTTGCTCCAGCTCGCGTCCTTTGCGTGCCGCAGCGTCAATATCGAAAATTTTACTGATCTTAATTTTTGGGTCTTCCCAGTCGCCCACAACCTGCATATTGATACTGGACGCTTTATCCACCTGGCTCTTGAACAGCTTACCCATTAAATAAATTCCCACTGCAGTTGGCAACCCAGCCACCACTGCGGTTGCAACCGCCAGGTTACTGGCGAATGGTAAAGTGATCACCATTTCAGTATCCAGTTTTTCGTCGATTACATTAATCACCCCCGCAACTTGCACTACGGAAGAGGACGACTCGACAATCATCGGGTCAGTTAAAAAGATATTTCCATCTTCAAAGTTCAAGCTCCCGTAAATTTTGTCATACGAAAACCCTTGCGCGGCCAAGTCGGCAAAGTCCAAACGTAAACGACGTAAAATGGTATCGAAGTTAAATAATGCCAGCAGTCGTAAAAATGCATTTTCATCGCTACCCGCGCCACGATTAAAGCTGCCTTTATTTACATCAAGAATAATTAAGCCTTTTACCATTTTTAACGTTACTTGATCTGGCGCAGCATTCCATTGCGCATCAATGTCTATTCGGGCGGATTCACTTTCCAATAAAACCTCCTGACCCCAGGCTTTAAAGACATCGGCCAGGTTATTTGAATGTATAGTACCAACAAACTGGCTACTTTGTTTTCCACCATCTTTTAACCAGAGAAAGCTCGCTCCTGCATTATTATCACCAATTCGCATTCCCTTCACAGTCGCCTGAATATCATTGATGGCAATGCCCTTTTCAATCGGCTCCACATTAAATTTCCAGGAACCGTAGTTTTCATCTCCCAAATAGAACTCATCAGCCGAAAATTGAAGGGCGACTGCTCGATCCAAATCCAGGTCGGCGAGTACGCTTTCTTTTTCCGCTTCCTCGCTTGCTTCACTGACGGGTAAACTCTGTTCTGGCTCCTCATCGGACTCTATGCGCAGATACTTCAGCATCATTTCAATAGGCGCATCTTCTTCAGGAACACGTACGAGCCCCGCCATTAAAGTGCTGTCAATGTTTAAATCCCAATACGGCCATTTTCTCTCCCCTTTCACGTGCAACTGATCAATGGCAAAGCTGCCAAGAAAAAACTGATCTATGGCTACATCCAGGGTGGCAGGTGTCGGCTCAAACTCTTCAGATTCTCCCAGCATTTCAGCACTAAAGCTCAGATAATTTTCCAGTACCGCATTCCACTGATCTAAATCAAATTTGGAAATTCTGCCTCGAATATCAAACTTTCCTGTTGCTGCCAGCATGTCACTTGCTTTGCGCGAATCAAATTCTCCAAGCTCAATAATAGAGCTTATACTGAAGTATTCGTCGCTCAACAATAAAACTCGTAGCTCGTCACCGTAGAGGAACTCATACTGTTCGCTATCTTGCAGAAATTCAATTTGCGCAGAAAAAGGCAGCTCTGTATCTTTCCCTTTAGCAAAAGGTTGCGGTAAATCTACTTCAACTCCTTTCAAGCGTGAGGCCACGTCCAACCGCAGACTCATTTGTTTATTCTCATCATGAATAATCGACAACTTGCCTTGCACTGGGCTCTTGCCTTCTGCAAACATCAACTCAGGGCGCTTCGTCCATGTGCGTAATTTGGCAATTTCAACGGGGCCTTTAAATCCGATAACCGTGTTAAAACCTCCGCTGCTGTTTCTCGGACTTTCAATTGTTGCATTGATTTTTTCACCCCACACCCTGCCACGAATTTTTTCTGCGTAGACACCTTTGTCTGTGGTGTAATGCATCAAGCCGGAAATTTTATTGATATCAAGATCGATATCCGGAATATGAATATCCGCATTTGCAAATCGCACATCAATTTTATGCGATACGCTGTCCTCTTCGGAGCTCAGTGGAATAAGCAGCTCCACCTTAGCACTCACATCTCCCGCAACATCCCAGGTATCGAAGGTAGAGCCGATGTATTCACGAATAGGGCTGCTTTTGAGAAGAGCCATTGCGGATTCGACATCGCTTTCTACACCGCCTTTAATCGAAAGCAACCGTGCATCACTTTGTTTGCTTTGTACCACGCTGATGGTGGCATCATGGACGGAGTTGCCCAACAAACTGGCTTTATCGATACGTACATCCAGGTTATCGTTCTCCAGTCGCAACACCCCACTGACCCCTTTCAATTCGGGCCAGTTGGGATCAAAAACCAGGTTGCCATCGTACACTTCTGCATACAGCTGAATACTGGGTTTGGGATAGGGATCTTTTTCCACAGATCCGCTGTAAAGGAAGCGAACATTTTTAACCGTTCCCTGCTTAATACTGGAATCCAACCAGTTATACAGATGCTTCGGCACAGTCTTTGGCACATAACGCTTATGATTTGCGGCGAGGGTCTCTTTTATCCCAAGCGACAACGTCATCTCCTGTTCACCTTCCTCCTTTTTAAAGGGCAAAGATAAATAGAGATACCCATGCCCTTCCTCGTCCGAATTGGCAACCTTTAATAAACTGGAGGTGATATACGTGATTCGTTTTTCGAGATTGATTTCCCAGGCAATTTGCCCACTCGCCTGATCGAATCGCAGAGGTTCAAAATATACCTTCGGCAAGAAAACACTGAACCCGTCATCGATCGCGATATTTGCTTTACCGCTGTTGAGATTAAACTCAATTTCACCACCGACATTGTCAAAAGCCGGCACCCCCATGACGGCATTAGACTTCCCATGCTCTAAACGCATTTTTGCCAAAAAGTAACCGCTTTCTTTGTTGGTCAGTTCGAATTGAATATCCTTTAAAGTCCCCTGCAACGCCAGCTCTTGCACCATGTCATCGGCACGCTCATTGCCCAGACCAAAATGCAGCAATAACTCAGACCAATCCGACAAATTCAGCTCGGGCGTTTTTATGGTTAAATTCTTATCTTTCTGCGCGAGAATTTGTAAATCCAGCTTCGGTGAACTTTGCTCCGACCAGTTCACCTGTAAATCTCGCACACCTATGTCCCAGCCCAGGTTACGGTGAAACTTGCCGACCACATTGGCACTGACGCCCTCTGGCAAATTGAATTTTTCGCGCGACATCTCCAAGGGAAATCCCAACGCTTCCAACGATCCACGAAAGGTCATTCCGTTACTGGGCGTACCTCGAAACCACAGCGCAACATTTAACTTGTTTTCTTCATCCTTGTTGAGTTCAATGTTCTTACCGGCAATTTTGCCTCCAAGCGCCTGAATAACTTTGGTAGTGGAAAAATTTTCCAATGCCAGATAGCCGTTAGAGGTGAACTTATCGTCACGCGGGTCTCCCTGCCCTTCTACTATCAGCTTGAATGCTTCCTCTCCCTCTTCTACATCAAGTTCAGCGACCAGACGATGGAAATTTTTATCATTCTCCAATGAAATTTTAGGGACGAGAATGTCCACCATCTTACCGGTTTCAAATTGCACATAAAATTGTGCATCGGTGATATTGATCCGCCGTCCGAAAAGAAAAATATCATAGGGATCGTCGATGATGGGAGTGGCATTTTCATCATTTTTGTTCGGCGTAAATTTGGGTGCACCGTGGATCGACCAGGAGCCGTCTTCAGCCTGCACCAAGGATGTTTCAAATCCATCAAACTGAATTTGACGCCAGGCGAGGCGCCATTTAAATATCGAGTCGAGAATGCTTAATTGGGCGGAAGCGTTTTCAACATGGAAGATAGCAATTCCTTCTTCGCTTATCACCTTTAGATCCTTCATGCCGATACTCGGACGCAATCCTGACCACTCGGAATGCACTTCACCGACTTCAACCTGCATGCCAATTTTTCCCTCGATATAGGCCACGATTTCCTCGCGGTAATCCTTGATCATGGGAAAGGCTTGTCGCCCTAGTTGCACCACAACGGCAATCGCAATAACCAGGGTAAATATCGTTCCCCATACGCGACGCGCTAATGTGCGCAAATGTTCTGCTCTAATCTTCGGCACGTTTAAAGTTCTTAAATTCTCTTAGTCATATAACGCCAACGCTATATGGAATATCTGCAGGCTACGTGTATAGGTGGATATAACTCCCCCCATATCAATAATCAAAACGCAACGCCAATCACGATTATCCGCTCTTGCAAAGCTGGATAAACGCCCTTGAATGGTCATGGCTCTATTGCCATTTATGTAACACAGACTATGCCAATACGATGTCGTATTGTTCCTGGTTGTACATGGTCTCCACTTGAAACTGGATAGTTCTGCCAATAAACAATTCAAGGTCCGCGACGCTGGTCGACTCTTCATCCAGCAAACGATCTATAACAGTTTGTGACGCCAGCACCAAAAACTTATCGTTTTCATAAGTCCTCGCTTCACGCAAAATTTCACGAAAAATTTCGTAGCAAACGGTCTCGGCAGATTTTAATGATCCGCGCCCCTGACAAACCGGGCATGTCTCACACAACACCTGACCTAAACTCTCACGCGTGCGCTTACGCGTCATTTCCACCAGCCCAAGCTCAGACACTCCGGTAATGCTGGTTTTCGCGCGGTCTTTTTCCATACACTTTTCCAGCGTACGAAGCACTTGCCGCTTATTCTCTTCTTCTTTCATATCAATGAAATCAATAATGATGATGCCACCGATATTGCGCAGGCGCAGTTGACGGGCAATTGCAGCTGCAGCTTCTAAATTGGTTTTAAATATTGTTTCTTCAAGATTCCTATGGCCGACGAAAGCGCCTGTATTCACATCAATCGTCGACATCGCTTCAGTTTGCTCGACAATCAAATACCCACCGGACTTCAACAATACCTTGGTATCCAGTGCTTTCTGAATTTCATTTTCCACGCCATACAAATCAAACAATGGACGTTCACCGGGATAGTGCTCCAGCCGACCACCAATTTCAGGCGCGTAATGCTTGGCAAACTTTTCCATGCTGGCATAGCACTCGCGTGAATCTATCCGCACCTTTTCTATGTTTGGACGCATCAAGTCACGTACAGTTCGCATGTATAACGGTAAATCTTCGTAAATAATACAGGGGGCCGTCGCGTTTTTTATGGTATCAGCAAGGTCATGCCACAAATGAAATACGAAAGGTATGTCAGCCTTCAGCTCATCTTCGGTCGCACCTTCTGCAACCGTGCGAATAATAAATCCACCTACGGGATATTTATCTTTATGTTCTTCAGCAAGTTTATTGACGGTGCTGCGCAAACGTTCTCGCTCGTTATCATCTTCAATTCGATTGGAAACGCCGATATGCATGGTATTTGGCATGTACACCAAATAGCGCGCCGACACCGACAGATGTGTCGTTAAACGGGCGCCCTTGGTGCCAATCGGATCTTTGGTAACTTGCACCAGAATCTCCTGCCCCTGGCGCAAAAGCTCACGTACATCAGCTTCATCATTGCTGCGCTCTTCCACACCATCTTCATTAAGTGGCGCAATGTCCGAAACATGGATAAAGCCCGCACGCTCCTGACCAATATCGACAAACGCCGCTTGCATGCCAGGCAACACCCGAACCACTTTGCCCAGATAGATGTTACCCACATATCCTTTACTGCGTGCACGCTCGACATAAACCTCCTGCAGCACCCCGTTTTCTACCAGCGCGGCACGTGTTTCGGTCGGACCGAAATTAACTAATATCTCTTCACTCATGAACAACTACAGACTCCACACCGGCACGTCAAATTCAGTCAACAACGTATTTAAAACTTCTATTGGCAGACCTACCACGCCTGAATAGCTGCCCTGGAGATGCGTAACAAATACTGCCCCTTTACCTTGTATAGCATAGCCGCCCGCCTTATCTTGTGGTTCTCCGGTCTGCCAGTAGGCCAGCATTTGGGCTTCACTAATAGTTCTAAAACTGACATCCGTCTGGCTGAGATGAGTCTTCTGCTTGCTGCCATTACACAACGAAACCGCTGTTAATACCTGGTGCTGTCGCCCAGACAAACGCCGCATCATTGACAGAAAATCCTCTTCATCTTTGGGCTTTTCCAGCACAGCTTCATCACAACACACAATGGTATCGGCGCCCAACGTGGGAATTCCCGGAAATTTTTCATACCCCGCCAACGCCTTACTCGATGCCAGACGCTGCACATATTCTGCAGGAGACTCGCCAAGATCCTGCTTTTCCGGCACATCAACAGACACAACAGAAAAACGCACGCCAAGTTGCTGTAAAATTTCTCTGCGCCGGGGGGATTTAGAAGCAAGCTGTAGATGTACGGAATTACTCATGGAGTTTGCTCAGCCAAATTTTTATATTTAACGTTTTTGTATGACCGAGAGCAAGCAGGAGTTTGCTCAATGATGCAATGGTATTCGATAAAGGCTCAGTAATTTACTGATTACAACAAATACCAATGGCCAAAAGACAGCACTTATTGCCGTCGAAACCAGTAAGCACAGCGTGTCATTATGATAACCCGCCATACTTTGAATCCAATTGACAATCACTTGATGGAAACCCACCAACACAAATATCCATAAAGCCTGATGCCAAATGGAATAATTCTTAATACGCTGGTAGGCCATAATGCAGATATAAGCCACAATGGCCAATGCCATGGCATGTGCCCCCCATACCGTGCCTTCAACCACGTCCTGCATGAAACCAATACACCAGGCATAAAAAATTCCCACGTATTGCGGCATATTGGTCACCCAGAATATACACAGCAGGCAAATAAACTCTGGACGCAGGGCACCGGCTTTGACTGGCAAGGGAAACACGGCAAAGATCAGCCCAATACAAATGCTGCCAAGAATCACACTGTGGATCAGATACGGTGAATGACGCACGCCACTAACCTCCTGCTGGAGGACGGTCGAAAACAAGTAAGACGTGGCGACTGCGGTTCATTTCAGCCATAGGCTTAGCCACCACCCTGGCAAAAGGCTTGGATGGATCAACCACCACTTCCGTCACCTCGGCAACGGGGTAACCAACCGGAAAACGCTGCCCCAAGCCAGAACTCACAAGAATATCGCCAACCACAATATCCTGCGTATTGGATACGTGACGTAATGCCAGCTCGTATAAACTACCCACACCCTCAGCAATTAACCGAACGCCATTACGGTTAATTTGTACCGGCAAGGCGTGCGTGGTATCCGTGATCAATAAGACCTTTGAACTGCGCTGCCCCACTTCGACCACCTGCCCCATCAAACCATTAGCGTCGAGCAGTGCTTGCCCCTTGTAAACCCCGTGTTCACTACCACGATTCACAATAACTTGATGCATCGAAGGATCGGGAGATACGCCAATTAACTCAGCAATCAGCACCCGATCTTCGAGCAGATCTGCCGAATTTAACAGCTGTCGTAATCGAACGTTTTCCGCGGCCAGTGACGCATTGAGTTGAAGTTTGCGCTTTAACACCAGATTTTCGGTGCGCAGGGATTCATTTTCCTGAACCAGACGCTCCCGAGACATCAGCCGGTTGTCCGCCCAGTCTTCCGCCTGATTAGGCAGATTGGATACCCAGTAAAAAGGCACCGCCATATCTTGCGCCTGTCTTTTAATGGGGGAGAGTATGTCAGTGAAGAGGTAGAGTAGCGCGAGTACAAACGCGGCCAAAACCAATAACATTGTCTTGGCGACCGGTGAGGGACCTTGGGTAAATAGAGGCTTGATACAATCCCCCTACGTTTTGCAGTTTAGGAGTTAAATGGGTGAAGTAAAGCAGGTCATTGGAATGCCCGGTGTATTATCCAAGCCACTTCACAACGCTTGCGAAATGCGCTTGTGCCCACCAGGCACGAACCTCATTACCTCATTAATAGACCAGATCAATATTGTATTTATCCATTAATTCCATTGCTCGACCACCGCCACGCGCAACACAGGTAAGCGGATCTTCAGCCACAACAACCGGCAGTCCAGTTTCCTCGCTCAGCAACCGGTCAAGATCACGTAACAGTGCACCACCACCGGTTAACACCAGGCCACTCTCGGCAATATCGGAAGCCAGTTCCGGTGGCGACAATTCCAATGCGCTTTTAATGGATTGAACAATGCCCGCCAGGGGTTCTTGCAGAGCCTCCAGAATTTCATCGCTATTAAGCGTGAAGCTTTTGGGTACACCTTCCGCCAGGTTGCGGCCACGCACATCAATTTCCAGCACTTCACTGCCTGCGTAGGCACAACCAATTTCCTGTTTAATTCGCTCTGCGGTTGCGTCACCAATAACGCTGCCATATTTGCGGCGTACATAGTTCACAATGGCTTCATCGAAACGGTCACCACCAATGCGAACAGAATCGGAAAGAACGACGCCATTGAGCGAGATGATGGCAATTTCTGTTGTGCCACCACCAATATCGACTACCATGGAACCGGCGGCCTCTTCCACTTTCAGGCCGGCGCCAATGGCCGCAGCCATGGGCTCTTCTATTAACCGTACCTCGCGTGCTCCAGCACCGAGAGCAGACTCCCGAATGGCACGCTTTTCAACCTCCGTAGACAGACATGGGACACAAACCAGAACTCGCGGGCTGGGCTGAAACCATGAATGTTCGTGGACTTTGCGGATAAAATGCTGCAGCATTTTCTCTGTTACCTGGAAATCTGCAATAACACCATCCTTCAATGGGCGAATCGCGGTGATATTACCCGGCGTTCGGCCTAACATGCGTTTAGCAGCCAAACCTACCGCTTCTACGGATTTTTGTCCGTTTTGATTGCGAATAGCTACCACAGATGGTTCATCCAACACTATGCCTCGGTCGCGCACATAAATCAGAGTATTAGCTGTGCCGAGATCGATCGACAAATCATTGGAAAACATCCCACGTAAACGCTTGAACATATTAAATAGAAACCTATAAAGAAAAAGCTAAAAACAAAATTAATTCAGTATAAAAAATTGAGGATGAATTCCTCTTGCGGAAGCGCCGTTCGTTATGGTGATTTTTTCTGCAACTTTTTACCATTATTCGCATCATTATAGGCGTGTTTGCGTTCTTCGGGCGCTAATTTGTCGCACTCTATCAATGGTAGGGATTTTGAGCAAGGCGCAAATATGGTAACGTAGCGCGCTTTACTGAAGTTGGCTTCTTTATTTGACGGCTAAGCTCGATCATAGGCGGATTCACAATGTGACTGGTTGGTTTAATTCCATTGACCAAAGCCTTAAAAAAACATCAGCAAAGCCTGCGGCCAATTCCCTATTTTTTATTTAATACCCTTTATTTACGTATTAGTTCAACACCTCGGAGCAGAGCGTGGAAGCAAAAGAAATTGAAAAACTGGCCAAATTGGCTCGCCTGGAAATCACCCAGGAAACCATTGATGAAACCGCCAAGAGCATTACCGAAGTTTTAGCTCTGGTGGATCAACTGCAATCTGCAGATACCGGTGATATTGCCCCCATGGCACATCCGCTGGATGCCGTACAGGTGTTACGTAAGGATGAAGTGACAGAATCTGATACGCGCGAGCAATTACAAGCAATCGCTCCGGCAACGGAAGATGGCTTATATCTTGTGCCTAAAGTTATCGACTGAGTTTGATAAATTCCCGGCTTGCCCCATGACCGGCTTGCCCCATGAGCGGTGCACGCAAACAGCACACTCGAATCGATTGATATTTTCAGGAACCCCGTCATGCACAACCTGACAATTGCTGAAATCAGCAAAAAACTGCAGGAAAAAGAGTTTTCCTCCAAAGAAATCACCCAGCATTTCCTCGATCGCATTAAACGCCTCGACGGAACCTACAACAGTTTTATCACGCTCACAGAACAAGAAGCTCTGGCGCAGGCGGAAGCGGCAGATAAGCGACTGGCGACAGGCGATGCGCCCACCATGTGCGGTGTTCCGATTGCACACAAAGATATTTTCTGCACACAGGGCGTCAAAACAACGTGCGGCTCTCGCATGCTGGAAAACTTCATTGCCCCTTACGACGCCACGATCGTGAGCAATTATAAAACAGCTGGCGCAGTCACCCTGGGTAAAACCAATATGGATGAATTTGCAATGGGATCATCCAATGAAACCAGCTATTTCGGCTCAGTAAAAAACCCCTGGGATGTTGAATGCGTACCTGGAGGCTCCTCTGGCGGCTCCGCCGCGTGTGTTGCGGCGCAATTAGCACCAGCCGCCAGCGCGACAGATACCGGTGGTTCTATTCGCCAACCTGCGTCTCTATGCGGTTTAACCGGTTTAAAGCCCACTTATGGCCGTGTATCGCGCTGGGGGATGATTGCGTTTGCCTCTAGTCTGGATCAGGCCGGCACACTGACCAAGACAGCAGAAGACTCAGCCATTATGCTGAATGTCATGGCGAGTTACGATGCAAAGGACTCCACCTGCGTCAATGAACCAATTCCTGACTATACCGCGACGCTGAATGACAGCATAAAAGGACTTACCATCGGCGTTCCCAAAGAGTATTTTGGAGAAGGCTTACACCCGGGCACAGAGCTTGCGGTTAAAAACGCGATAGAAACCTACGAAAAACTCGGCGCCAAAATTAAAGAAATCTCCCTGCCCCATTCCAGTTTGTCGGTCCCGGCCTACTACGTTATCGCGCCGGCCGAATGCTCAGCCAACCTTTCTCGCTTTGATGGCGTGCGTTACGGTCACCGCTGTGAAGACCCGAAAAACCTGGAAGACCTCTACATGCGCTCGCGTGGAGAAGGCTTTGGACCAGAGGTTAAACGTCGAATTTTAGTGGGGACTTACGCGCTCTCTGCCGGTTATTACGACGCATATTACAGCAAGGCGCAAAAAGTACGACGCTTGATCAAGCAGGACTTTGTCGACGCATTTAAAGATGTTGATGTCATTCTTGGCCCCACATCCCCCTCTCCCGCCTTTAAATTTGGCGCCAAAGGAGATGACCCAGTCGCGATGTACCTGGAAGACATCTACACCATCGCCACTAATCTCGCCGGTCTGCCAGGCATGTCGATTCCCTGTGGTCTGGTGGAAGATAAGCCGGTCGGCCTGCAGCTGATCGGGAACTTCTTCGCCGAAGGCAAATTGCTAAATGTCGCTCACCAGTTCCAGTTAGCGACAGATTTCCACACCCTGCGTGCAAAGGTAGATGAATAAATCCCTTTAAGAAAACGCGCAACATTAAGCCCAAACTATTACAACACCCCTCGGTGTTAGCAGAGTAAGAGAGTAAAAATTATGCAATGGGAAACTGTTATCGGGTTGGAAGTGCATGTGCAATTGGCCACCCAATCTAAAATATTTTCCGGCTCCAGCACCGCCTTCGGTGCGGCGCCTAACACCCAGGCCAATGCGATTGATGTCGCCATGCCTGGAACACTTCCGGTGCCAAATGAACAGGCTTTTCGCTATGCGGTCATGTTTGGCCTGGCCATAAATGCCGACATAGGCAAACGCTCGGTATTTGAACGCAAGAACTACTTTTACCCGGATTTGCCCAAAGGCTATCAAACCACGCAGTTAGCGGAACCCATTGTGGGCACAGGTTATGTGGATATCACCCTGGAAAACGGCGAAGAAAAACGCATACGAATTCACCATGCTCACCTGGAAGAAGACGCGGGCAAATCGCTTCACGAGGATTTCCATGGCATGTCCGGTATTGATTTAAACCGGGCGGGAACCCCATTAATTGAAATTGTAAGCGAACCCGATATTCGCTCTTCGGATGAAGCCGTGGCGTTTGCGCGTAAACTTCACTCCATCGTAACCTCACTGGGCATTTGCGACGGTGATATGTCGCAGGGCTCCATGCGCTTCGACGTCAACATTTCTGTTCGCCCCAAAGGGCAAGAAGAGTTTGGTACACGCACAGAAACGAAAAACCTGAACTCCTTTAAATTCATGGAGAAGTGTATCGCTCAGGAAGTGGAGCGTCAGATCGAGCTGATTGAAGATGGCGGTAAAGTCGAACAACAGACACGCTTGTATGACGGCGACACTCACACCGCCAAAGCGATGCGCTCCAAAGAAGAGGCCAACGATTACCGATATTTTCCCTGTCCTGATCTTTTGCCGGTAATTCTGGACGATCAATATATAGATGAAATTCGCCAATCCCTACCCGAGCTGCCCGACGCTCGTGCCATTCGCTTCACCTCGGAATACGGCCTATCCCCTTATGACGCCGGCATCCTGAGCGCCGAAGCCGATGTGGCTGCATTCTTCGAGGCCACCACCAAAGCATCTTCCGATGCGAAGCTCTCAGCAAACTGGATTATGGGAGAGCTTTCTGCCCGCCTCAACGCAGAGGAACTTTCAATCGGTAAAAGCAAAGTCAGCAGTGAGCAATTGGGCAAATTAATCACGCGAATTAAAGATGAAACGCTCACCAGCAAGCTTGCAAAGCAAGTCTTTGATCACTTATGGCAAGGCGCAGCCGATGTTGATGACGTGATCGAAACGCAGGGGTTCAAAACCACTGGCGACGATGAATTAGCGGGAATCGTGGATAACATCATCGCCAGCAACCCGCAGCAAGTAGACAATTACCGGGCGGCCGACGAGATCAAACGTAAAAAAATGATTGGTTTCTTCGTCGGGCAGGTGATGAAGGCTACACAAGGCCAGGCCAACCCACAAAAACTCAACGCACTGCTGCAAGAAAAGTTGGGGTAACGCTCTTCAACAATCAACCAGAGGCATAATTCACACGAGTTTTTGATGGCTAAGCGGAGAAAATCGGTGAACAAGCCAAAATAATGGTTAATTTGAAGCCAAATATCACGACAGCAAGTTCAGTTTTTAGCTAAAATACACGGATCTGCGCAAGGAAGTGCAGCATTCTCCATCACATTCACCCGCAAAGGCCTGCCGGTGAGCAGTAATACAGAAGTAAGTAGACAATGAGTTTGAAGAAAGACAAGCAAAAAGTATTGGGCGAGACATTTGATGATGAGCGTGTAAAAGGCTTTCTCAATGTTGTCGCCGTTGGCGAAACCGATCCAGACTTTACCGCTCTGGAGCGCGCATATCGCGGCATGAAAGAAGAGAACTTCGAAACCTTCGTAAAGTTTTTTACCGAAGAAGGACGCAACATCAATAGCACCAATGCGAATGGCGATACCTTTCTTCAGGTGATTAGCACCCATCGCCATGCGGGTGCCTATATCACCGCGCTGAAAAATGCCGGCGCCCGGTAGGTAACTTCACTGTATGTTGTCCCCCCCAAAATACCAAAACAATCTGGCAACAGGTTTTCTACACCTGAGCGAAGGCATTCGCTTAATCTGGCACCCCAAACTCAGAGCTTTCATTATGATTCCCCTGGTGGTGAATCTCGCGCTCTTTGTGGTACTCACCAGCGTTATTTTTTCCTACTTCGATGGGGCCATTAATTGGATCATGGATTTTCTGCCGAGTTGGTTGGCACCACTGGCCTGGCTGACAGTACTTGTAGTCGGCATGCTGTTTCTGGTGGTCTATGGTTACAGCTTCAATCTGATTACCAACATTATTGCTGCGCCTTTTTACGGTATTCTGGCGCAAAAAACCGAAGAACTTCTCACCGGACAAAGCCCCCCGGATGAGAGCCTTTTAAAAATGGTGCCAAGGGTAATACTGCGCGAATTACGGAAACTGATTTACTTTCTGACACGCGGCTGCGTTGTGCTTTTAGTGATGTTACTGATAGCCACTTTACCTCTGATTAACCTTTTAGCGCCCGCGATTGGCCTGGCATGGGCAGCCTGGTCCATGGCCATTCAGTATTCAGATTACGCCGCAGATAATCACCAGAAAGATTTTAAAGAGTTACGTTTTTGCCTGTGGCAGAAAAAATTCAGCAGTCTGGGATTTGGTGGTTTTATTATGTTATGCAGTGTCGTGCCCGTGGTAAATATTTTTATTATGCCCGCGGCCGTCACCGGTGGGACCAGTTTCTGGCTTAAAGAACTTGCCGCCTGTAATACCACTGGCTGCAGTATCGAATAATGAAGTAATTTATAGTTGGCAATTGACATAAAAAAAGCGCTACTGCGCTTTTTTTATTTTTGGGGTATGACCTTTTGCCATCGAATGAGCTTTCGGCCTTAATTCGAACAACGAAACATACAGCCAGGTGCCTCGCCTGAACCGTCGATATTAAAGCAGATGTTCTGGTGGTTGTTCACACTCCAGCTTCTTCCCCAGCAACTCTTCAATTGCCGGTAAACGAAAAGCATCATCTTCACATGCAAAACTGATAGAAACGCCAGTATTCCCAGCTCGCCCCGTGCGTCCAATTCGGTGCACATAGTCTTCAGGCTCTTCCGGCAATGTGTAATTCACAACATGGGAAACATCATCAATATGAATGCCCCGCCCCGCCACATCGGTTGCCACCAATGCTTGAAGCTTGCCACTTTTAAAGTCTTCCAGTGTTCTTACTCGTTTATTTTGCGGAATATCACCCGTCAACAGGCCTACTTTAAATCGCATTTTATTGAGCTTGTCATACAGTTTTCGACATTCGTCGCGGCGATTGGCAAAAATCATCAGACTGCTGACATCGGGTTCTTGTAATAATTTTTCCAACAGTTGGAGCTTTTCATCACTGGAGACCAGATATATTTTTTGTTGAACCCGATCCGTGGCCACGGACTCCGGCTCAATCTCAATCCGCGATGGATCGTGCGTCCACTGCTCCGCCAGTCGCAAAACATCTTCAGAGAATGTAGCTGAAAACAGTAACGTTTGACGATGAGTATTGCGCGGAGTCATGCGGACAATGCGTTTAATCTGAGGTATGAATCCCATGTCCAACATGCGATCTGCCTCGTCAATCACCAGAATTTCCACCTGATCCAAATACACTTCATTTTTTTCACAAAAATCCAACAGGCGTCCCGGCGTAGCCACCAGAATATCCACATACTTCGACTGCAATTTTTGCAACTGCTTACCGTAGTCCATGCCCCCCACGAGCGTATGAATATTTAAATCGGCGTATTTACCGATCTGCTGTGCGTCCTTTGCGATTTGAATCACCAGTTCACGTGTCGGCGCTAATATTAAAGAGCGAACCTCGCCTGCATATCGCTCTTGCGGCGATCCAGATTTCAACAAATCCTCAAACACCGCAATTAAAAATGCAGCGGTTTTCCCGGTACCTGTCTGAGCCTTTCCGAGCACATCGTGACCAGACAGTGTATAGGGGAGCGATTTTGCCTGGATGGGGGAGCACTGAGTGAAGCCCATTTCATCCAGTGCTTTCAATATGGGTTGCGCGAGACTGAGATCGCGAAAATTAGTCGTACTTGTATTTGCTTTAACCACGGTAACCTTGTTTATTGCTCAAGATGAGAAATGCATCAGCGTTATTTATGCATCAATATCCTGTATATTGGTTGAAATAGTGCGACATTTAAACACAGATTAAAGCATTTACATATTCTTCTTCAGTTCAATCCAGATAAACATGTAAAATGCGTCGTAGAATTCGTTCACACTGATCTAACCTTATGAAGATACTTGTAACCGGCGCAGCGGGTTTTATTGGCTATTACCTGTGCAAACACTTGCTAGCTCGTGGCGACAGCGTTGTTGGCATTGATAACTTGAACGATTACTACGACGTAAGTTTGAAAAACGACCGGATTACACAGCTACAAGGCAACGATCAATTCGTTTTTAAAAAACTGGACCTGGCTGATAACGCAGGCATGTATGCCCTGTTTAACGAGTACCCGTTCGAACGTGTATTCCATATGGGGGCGCAAGCTGGCGTAAGATACTCCATCGATAATCCGCGTGCCTACGCCGATTCCAATCTTCACGGATTTATCAATATTCTCGAAGGTTGTCGAGCCAGTCAGACACCTCACTTGATCTACGCCTCATCAAGTTCAGTATATGGTGCAAATACTCTACAGCCTTTTAGTGAAACTCATAATGTGGACCACCCGGTTTCACTTTACGCTGCCAGTAAAAAATCAAATGAATTAATGGCTCACTGTTACAGCAATTTGTTTGCTTTACCGACAACGGGCTTACGTTTTTTTACGGTTTATGGCCCTTGGGGTCGTCCCGACATGGCCTATTTCAAATTTACTAAAGCCATCTGTGAAGGCAAGCCAATCGATGTCTATAATCATGGCGACATGTACCGTGATTTTACGTATATAGATGACATCGTAGAGGGTATTATTCGGGTCTCAGATAAGATACCCTCAGGCGACACACAATGGTCGGGGGACGCGCCAAATCCATCTTCCAGTTTTGCCCCCTATCGGGTATTTAATATAGGTAATAATAAACCTGTCAAACTGATGGATTTCATCGCTACAATAGAAAGCTGCCTGAATAAGAAAGCCGTTTTGAATATGCTGCCAATGCAGCCTGGTGATGTGCAATCCACCTATGCCGACATCAGCGCGTTACACCAGCAAACGGGATTTACACCGCGCACCGGAATTGAACACGGCATAGCCCAGTTTGTTGACTGGTATAAAAATTACTACAAAATTTAACTACAATTGTCTGGCTAAACTCTTGGTTATATAGAATAAGAAACACCCAGAACAAGGATTTACTGAGAAGAATTACCAAGTAAGAAACGCCTGGAATAGCAGCCCTAAATTGTGGCGCCATTATTCAAACAGATGTTTCAATTAGACAATAAAGCGCGTTATTATGGCGCCTCGCCCAGAAATCGTACTTTGGATGCCGGGGACGTCGTACTGATTCGTTTCATCGTCGAATTCATGCGAACGCTATATACAACAATAAAATTAGGAGAAAACGATGCTCCGTGTAACTTCATCACCTCTTTCTGCATTTCAATCTACACTCAAGCCCAATAAGCTGGCGACTGCCATTGGTTTACTGGCCGTCACCGCCACCACCGGGGTTAGCACTTACGCTCAAGACACCTCTGACTCCAGCGGGAGACTTGAGGAGATTATTGTCACCTCGCAAAAACGTATGGAAAGCTTGCAGGACGTGCCTATTTCCGTGGCAACGGTAGGTGGTGAAAAGCTAAATGACGCCAGTATCGACAATTTGGAAGACTTGACCGCTTACCTTCCAAACATTCACTTTACAGAATCCGGTTTTAGTACCCAGGTGCGAGTACGCGGTATCGGTTCCGACAACAGTCAGGGCTTTGAGCAGTCCGTGGGCATGTATGTCGATGGGGTTTACTACGGCCGAGCACAATTATTTCGTGCTCCCATGATGGATATGGAACGTGCTGAATTGTTGCGCGGTCCACAAGGTACTTTATTCGGCAAAAACAGTATAGCCGGCGCTTTGAACCTGACCACAGCGAAGCCCACCGAAGAGCTCGAAGGCAAAGTGACAGTTTCCTACGAAATGGAAAATGAACAGGACGAAGTGAATGCGTATGTTTCCGGCCCTATAACCGACACATTACGCGCACGTCTTGCCGTTCGCTCATACGAAGAACAGGGTTACTATGAAAACACCCACAAAGATGTTGATGAGCCACACTCGGAAGAAACCACTGTTCGTTTAAGCCTCGACTGGACGCCGACGGACAACTTAAGCTTCATGTTCAAAGCCGAGAAAAACGAATTTGAAACACTCGGTCGAGCCATTGAAATTACTCAGGATATTCCTTTAACTGCTGATGAATTCAATTACCGCCCGGGCGATGCTAACTATGCCGATTATCTCGCACTGTTTAGCCAGCCAACATTTGAATCTGACTTGGACTACAAACGCCAGACAGACGTCCCCGAAAGCAGCGACAACGAAATCACCAACCTGACGCTCACCACCAATTACGAATTCGAAGACTTGACCTTAACCCTCGTCACGGGCTCACTCAAGTTTGACTACACAGAAGTGTGTGATTGCGACTTCACGTCCGCGGATATTCTTCGCCTTGATCTCGCAGAAGATTACGAACAGTTCAGTCAGGAAATCCGCTTAACGTCCCCTGTTGGTGAAAAAGTGGAATGGATCGCTGGTGTGTTCTATCAAGACTGGGAGCAAACCTTTGTTGATGAATTGCCAATTTCTGACAGCAACTTACTTCCAACATTACCCCTTGTCGACGCTCCCGAATTAGGCCCGGATGCCGTGCTTTCGTTTGCACCACTGGCTGACACCGGCGCAGCGCGTAACTTTGAACAAACATCCGACACCTGGGCAATGTTTGGTCGCGTCACTTGGAATGTAAGCGATGATTGGCACTTAACCTTTGGTGCTCGCTATACAGAAGAAACGAAAAAAGCATCCAAGCAAATTTATATTTACGAACCCTCAACTGGCAATGCATTAACAGATCCAGCGCTGGGTGCGCTGTTCCTATATGCGTTTAGAGTAGAAAGCACCACCGCTACCTCATTCTACCTTCCAGACGACAATGGTATCCTTCAGCCTACCGGGCAACCATTCTATAACTCCGGTCACGATGTAGTTGGAGAAAGGGACGAAAGCGCCTTTACTCCTCTGGTCAATGTTGAGTACGACATTAATGGTGACATGATGGCTTACGCCTCATTCACCAGCGGCTTTAAGGCTGGCGGCTTTGATCCTCGCTCAAACAGCGTAGGTAACTTTTCCAGCCCCATGCCAAGCGACGAAGCAAAACCGCAACGCTTTTTCGAGTTTGATGAAGAAGAAGCTACCGCTGCAGAAATCGGTTTGAAATCAACACTGGCGGATGGCCGCGGTGAATTAAACGTAGCCTTGTACCGAACGGATTACGAAAACCTGCAGATCAGCCAATTTGACGGTGCCGTAGGTTTCAACGTTGGTAACGCGAAAGAAACACGCGTTCAGGGCATTGAACTGGATGGTCGATGGTTATTAGCCGATGGATTAACAGCATCTTACGGGTTCTCCTGGCTGGACTTTGAATACCTGGACTTTAAAAACGGCAACTGCTACGCCGGTCAATTCCCAGATTCAGACTCCGACGGAGACGGCACTGCTGAAACCTGTGATTACACCGGTAAACGTGGTGTTTACACACCGGAATATACCGTTAACCTGTCTCTCGACTACTACACACCGATCACTGACACCGTCAACTTTGTTGGCTTTATCGATGTGCAACAAGTGGATGGTCACAATGTACATGTGAACCTGGACCCTAAAGGTGAAATTGATGCATATACCATCGTCAATGCACGCGTAGGTATCGAAGCTGAAAACTGGGCGGTAGCGGTACTTGGTAAGAATTTGCTGGACGAATCTGTTATTTCATATTCGGCTAATGCGCCTCTATCTGATTCTACTTTCGGCACAAATACTTACTACAGTTTCGTGCGTCGTCCGATGACCGTTGCACTGGAAGCAACCTTAAAGTTCTAAGCCCCTGGGTTACGTTCAAAGACCTAAAAGCTAAAAGGCCGGAAATTTCCGGCCTTTTTTATTGGAAGGGTATTTATTTGCTATCCAAACAGAATCTGACACAACTGATCCTCGTCGCATAAGCTTTGCCAATACTTAGCTCTGATGCTGCCCTAAGGTTACCCGATCCCTACCAGAATAATCCTGCTCCGTGGCAATACCGCAAAAGCCTGCCTGCTCAAATAACTGTTGTACCGAATGCGCCTGGTCATAACCATGCTCGATCAAAAGCCAGCCCTCACTATGTAAATACGCCTGTGCCTGCTGCACAATTTTCTGAATATCTGCCAATCCATGGGAGTCTGCCACTAACGCCGTGCGCGGTTCAAACCTCACATCGCCCTCAGCCAAATGATGGTCCGCAGCATCAATGTAGGGTGGATTACTCACAATAAGAGAATATCTTCCACTAACGCTGGAGAACCAATGACTTTGCGCAAGCTCCACATTACAAACTTTCAAATGGTCAGCATTTCTCCGCGCTAGTGATACCGCTGCCTCACTCGCATCCACGCCAAGCAAGGTACAATCGGGACGTTCTGTTGCCAGCGCAATGGCAATAGCACCGGTTCCCGTCCCCAGATCCAATATAGAACTCGGCTTATCGGGTATCCGCTGCAAGGCTAATTCCACCAACAACTCTGTTTCCGGGCGAGGAATTAATGTAGAAGCATCCGTAAAAAATGGCAGAGACCAGAACTCCTTTTGCCCAATAATATAGGCTACCGGCTCTCCCTTTAACCGCCGAGCAAATGCCAGATCAAAGTCTTGCTCCTGCTGGTCTGATAATATGTGCTCTGGCCATGTGAATAAATAACTGCGATCTTTCTGCAGAATCCAGGCAAGTATCACTTCAACATCAATCCGCGGACTATCGCTTAAACCGACTAAAGTCTGAGCGCGCAATAGAGCCTGCTTAATGGTTAACCGCATTATTTATTTAATGCGGCCAACTGGTCCGCTTGGAATTCATTCACTAAGGGCTGAACCACTTCGTCCAACTCACCTTCCATAACCTCATCGAGTTTATACAAGGTTAAATTGATGCGATGATCCGTCACGCGACCCTGCGGGTAGTTATAGGTTCGAATACGCTCTGAACGGTCGCCGCTTCCCACCAGGCTTCGACGTTCGTCCGATTGACTTTGCGCCGCCTGTTCCTGTGCAGCAGAATTCAGCCGCGCCGCTAACAACGACATAGCCTTCGCTTTATTTTTATGTTGCGAACGCTCGTCCTGACATTCCACCACCACACCCGTTGGCAAATGCGTAATCCGAATTGCAGAATCAGTTTTGTTAACATGCTGACCACCGGCGCCTGACGCTCGGAACGTATCAATACGCAGATCCGCTTTATTGATATTTACGTCTTCCATCTCATCTGCCTCAGGCATTACGGCAACCGTACATGCTGAAGTATGGATTCGACCTTGCGATTCGGTTTCAGGAACACGCTGCACACGATGTGCCCCCGATTCAAACTTCAATTGAGAATACACATTCTGCCCAACAATACGGGTAATAATTTCCTTATAACCGCCGTGCTCCCCAAAACTTTCGCTGATAATTTCCACCTTCCATCCCTGCTTCTCTGCATAGCGTGAATACATACGAAATAGATCACCGGAAAAGATGGCCGCCTCATCCCCGCCGGTTCCAGCACGGACTTCCAGAAACACGTTTTTACCGTCATTAGGATCTTTCGGCAGCAACAATTTTTGCAACTCAACTTCCAATGGCTCAACCAACGCTTCATTGCTGTCGATTTCTTCCTGTGCCATTGCGCGCATTTCGGCATCGCCTTCCTGCAATAAAGACCTGGCCTCTTCAATGTTTTCTTTCGCTTGCCGGTAGCGCCCAAAAGTTTTCACCACCGGTTCTAACTCCGCATACTCTTTAGAGTAATCGCGAAATTTCTCCTGATTTGAAATCACCTCCGGGTCACTTAATAATGCTGCGACTTCATCGTAGCGATCCGCCAGGTTTTCTAATTTTTCAGTAATAGATTCTTTCATTGCTTCGCTTAAAAATAAGGTTTTAAAAATAGGATAAATACAGGGACTTTCGTTACTCGTCTAAAGCAACATTAATGCTGCCACGGGTATTTGTCCGTCAATATTTACTTGTGCTTTTTTGTTGGCTCTTCGATGTCATCTGTCAAAGCCTGAGCATCATCTATCCCCGGCTCGGGCAAATCAAACAGGGTGTGCAGAGTTTTAACTATATCTTCTCGACCTTCCGCGCTGGCCTTTTTCACCTGCGCTGTCGGACCATGCATAAATTTGTTACTCAAATTCCTCGCTAACTGCCCTAAAATCTCTTCGGCAGGCACACCATTGGAAAGCTGCTTTAGTGATTTTTGCAATTCCTGCTCACGCAACTCATCGATACTTTGTCGAAAGGACTTAATAGTATCGACGGCAGAAAGTGATCGTACATCATCAAGATACCGTTCAACTTCATTATCAATAATGTCATATGCAATCTCGGCTGCCTGTTCGCGAGAACGCTTGTTCTCATTGATAACCTCTTTTAAATCATCAACGGTATACAGAAAGACATCATCAAGTTCACCGACTTGCGCTTCAATATCGCGTGGTACAGCGATATCCATCATAAACATAGGCTTGTGTTTACGCTTTTTCAGAGCGACTTCTACTGCACCTTTTCCCAACAATGGCAGCTGACTGGCGGTGGAGGACACAACAATATCCGCTTGATGCAAATAATCAGGAATCTCCGCCAGCATAATCGCTTCGGCATTCAACATCTCAGCCAGGCGCCTCGCGTTTTCCAAAGTGCGGTTCGCAACGATTATTTTTTTAATGCCCTGCTCACGCAAATGCCGTGCAACAAGCTCAATGGTTTCACCCGCACCGATTAACAGCGCCGTATCCTGCTTCAGGTCTGAGAATATTTGCTGCGCCAGACTCACCGCAGCATAAGCCACCGACACCGGGTTTTCCCCAATCGCTGTTTCAGAGCGTACTTTTTTAGCCACTGAAAACACCCGCTGGAAAGCATCGTGCAGAATACGCCCAAGCGACCCAGATTCTTTTGCAGTGGCGAAAGAGGATTTCATCTGCCCCAGAATTTGAGGCTCACCCAACACCAGAGAATCCAGACCACTCGCCACTCGCATCATATGCCGCGCAGCTTCACCATCGGCAAAGGCGTAATGCACCCCCACCAGATCTTCTACGTTCAAACCCTTTACTGTGGATAGCCATTCAAGTAACTGTTCTACTCTTTGCTCACTCTGACAATATATTTCTGTTCGATTACATGTGGATAAAATCGCAATTTCACGAACAAAACCTTTATCCGCCGCATCACGCAGAGCTGGCTCAATTTCAGCTGGTGTGAATGCGAGCTTTTCTCGTATATCGACGCTCGCAGTTGTATGGTTAATACCAAAGGCAATCAAAGACATGAAATATTCGTTTATTGCCCGAAGGCTAAAGTAAGAAAAACAATTAATCGTAGCATTTTTGCTGAAAGTTTAGTTGCATGAGCACTTTCGCGCTTATTTATTAGGCGAATATCACTTAAACGCGACATTTTCGGTTTTGTCAGATAAGAAGGCAAGTACTTGTCTCAACTCCACCTCATGAGGAACAGCGCCCTGCATTCGTTTCCTCGTTGTCTTTTCCTGTTAAAGACGGTGCAATGATTATCATTGCCCATTGCGAACAGGCTGCGAACTATGCAAAAGTGGAATTTATTCATCACTAACAGGTCAAATAGCTCACAACCCGCACATACAGCAGAATTTAGTACAGCAGAGGCAACATTTAGAACGTATAATTCGTCGAGAGCCAATAAGCGTGAAATGGCTCCAGATTATGGATTTTCTCAACAACAGTTTTGGCTATCAATTAATAAACTATGAAGTTTTGTCCGACATCACGTCTTATCGATCAATTCCGTCGACTACAAGCAGATTCCCTGCCCCCACTCATTAAATCACTCTTGATTGGCACTGTAGTTACTACTTTTTCAACCGTTATGATCGGTTGCGGTAGGACGCCGGAAAAACCTTCCGAGGCAAATACGGCCCCAAGCCCCGAAACTGAACAAGACCCCACCAGCTCAAAAATTCCCGACAAGTCATTTGATGCGGAAACACTCTACTCCCTGCTTGTCGCGGAGATGGCATTAGACAGAAGACGCTACGATATTGCGCTGGGCAACTATGTTCAACAAGCCACCAATACACAAGACCCCATCGTGGCAGAACGGGCAACTCAAATCGCCCGGGGACTCAACGCGCGGCAGTCTGCATTAGAAATGTCTCAACTATGGGCAAAACTCGATCCATCCGATACCGATGCCAACATTGTTGCTATCAATGAATTAATTCAAGCCAACAAATTTGTTGAAGCCTACGAGCTGTCGTACGGACTTCACCAGCAAGGTAACAAAAACACGGCGTTTGATCGCATTGCCGTCGCAGCAGAACACGCCACTCCTGAGGAGAAACACACACTGCTGGACGGTTACGCTAAGCTAACCCAGGCAAATACGCGCCACCCCGATGTATGGGTAGGCTACTCCATTTTATTACTGCAACAAAACCAACTGGACCAGGCTCTGACAGCAGCACTTCAAGCCAAAGCGATAGACGGCAACAGTATTACCAGCACATTCCAGGAGTGCCGCGTACTGCAGAAAATGGGCAAACAGGAACTGGCCAATAAAAAGCTGGCCAAACTGGTTGAAGACAACCCCAAAAACATCGGTCTTCGCGCCCGATACGCCCGCTTGCTATGGAGCACAGATCCCGGCGAAGCAGAGCGGCAGTTTGAAATTCTGCATGAACTCTCACCCAACGACCCAGAAATTCTTTACTCGCTGGCACTCGTGAAAAAGGAACACAAATCGTTTAACAGCGCAGAGAATATGTTCCAGATGCTCATCACCATGCAGCAGTACGAAGATGCAGCTCACTATAACCTGGCGGAAATTGCTGAACTGCAAGGCGACACTCAGGCAGCGCTGAGTCACTACTACCAGGTTTCAACCGGCCAAAACTATGGTCAGGCAGTTATTCGAATTACAGATATTCTGGGCGATGAAAACAAGATCGATGAAGCCCTAAGCTACATTCAGCAAGAAAAGTCCAAACAAGACGGTCCCTACCTGGAGACCCTGTACTTAATCGAAGCGGATATTCACTCACAGGCAAACCAGCTTAAACTTGCTGAAAACGCGCTAACCTCGGGCATCGAAAATTTCCCGCAAAGCACTCGCCTTTTATACGCCCGCGCGATGCTGTACGCCCAAATAGATTACATCAGCGGTGCTGAAAAAGATCTTAAGTATGTGCTTAGCATAACGCCCAACAATGCCGCAGCGTTGAACGCATTGGGCTACACATTGGCTGACCGCACAGAACGCTTTGAAGAAGCAGCAGAATATATACAGCGAGCCTATGAACTCACACCGAATGATCCCGCAGTCATGGACAGCATGGGCTGGATTGCATACCGTATGGGCAATCTCAATGAGGCTCTGAACTACTTACAAAAAGCCATGGGGGCAATGCCAGACCATGAAATTGCAGCCCATCTCGGAGAAGTCTTATGGGCAAGTGGCGACAAACAGAATGCTATTGAGATTTGGAGACTGGGCCTTGAACTAAAGCCGAATAGCGACATTATTCATAAAACCTTGCACCGTCTGGATGCGGCCGTAGACTAGACACACTAAAACGGCTATTTTCGAATGCTTATAAAATCCAAACGCCGGTACCACACCTTTGTTCGCACTTTCAGCCTGATCCTGGCAACTTACTTACTTTCGGCATGCACCAACATGCCGACCTACCCCCCAAAAACGCCCGAGCAATTACTCGCGCAAACGCACTGGCAGGCCAAAGGCAAAATCGGTGTTCGTCAGGATGGAAAAGCACACTCAGCCAACTTTGACTGGGAAAACAAGCAGCAACAATACACCATACGAATCGCCGGTGCTCTCGGCGTAGGAAGCGCCAAACTGGTAAAAAAAGGAGCTCAGATAAGCCTCACCACAAAACATGACACCATACAGGCAAACTCTGCCGAACAACTGCTAGAGCAAACCCTGGGCTGGAGCATGCCGGTCAGTCATTTGAGCTACTGGATCAAAGGTCTGGCAGCACCCACTACCAGTGCAGACAATATCGCTATTGGCGACATGGGCGAGTTAATCCAATTAGAGCAGGAAGGATGGAAAATCAGCTATTCTGATTACGCTGCAGTGAAGGGGTATTGGCTTCCCGGAAAAATTAGAGCGCAACACGGCGACATCAAGATCACATTGATCGTTAAATCCTGGAAAATCTAAGCCAATGAATTCATGCCTGGAGCTCCCATCTCCCGCGAAGCTAAACCTTATGCTACACATTACGGGCCGGCGCGAAGACGGTTACCACCAGCTGCAAACCGTTTTTCAGCTTTTGGACTTCGGGGACACACTTAAAATCACCCCGCAAACCACCCCCGACATTGAACTCAACCCGCCCCTTCCAGGCGTACCACTAGAAAACAATCTGATATATCGTGCAGCCAACATACTCAAGGAATACACCGGCTTCAACGGAGGAGCCAAAATAACACTCGATAAAAAACTCCCGATGGGTGGAGGTATAGGCGGAGGCAGCAGCAATGCGGCAACAGCACTTGTGGGTCTTAACCATCTCTGGAATACCGACCTAACTTACAACGAATTAGCAAAGCTGGGAGCTAAACTAGGCGCCGACATTCCAGTGTTTATAGAGGGCCGTACAGCCTGGGCCGAAGGGATTGGCGAAATTTTGACGCCCTTGGAATTACCCGAATACTGGTACCTTGTTCTCGCGCCCCAATGCCATGTCTCAACGGCTAAGATTTTTTGTCATAAAGATTTGACAAGAGACACACTCGCCATTACAGTAGCGGCCTTCCTCGAGAGGGGTGGGAAAAACGACTGTCAACCACTGGTTGAAACGTTATTTCCACAGGTGAGGGATGCGGTTGAATGGCTCAATCAGTTTGGCCGAGCGCAGCTGACCGGCACGGGAGCATGTGTATTTGCCCCTTTTGACTCTAAGGAAGCGGCGCGAGCAGTTTTGGCTAAACTACCCAAGCACATGCAAGGTTTTGTAGCCAAAGGTGTTAATCAATCGCCACTGCATCAAAGTCTCCCTAGAGCTTAAAAGCAGCAATCATTAAGTACCACTGGGGTGTAGCCAAGCGGTAAGGCAGCGGGTTTTGATCCCGTCATGCGAAGGTTCGAATCCTTCCACCCCAGCCATTTTCCTGGCAACGGCACACTACGCACATCATTTCCGCATCTTTTAACCACATCCAACCCACTGGCGAACAAAAAGGCACCTATACTTAGCCTTTTAACAAACGATATAAGCATATGAGAGGCAGTATTGTGGCAGATTTGATGGTATTTACCGGTAACGCGAACCCGGAACTTGCCGAAAAAGTCGTCGCCAAACTCGGGATTCCACTCGGGGACATCTCAGTTGATAAGTTTTCCGACGGAGAGATCTGCGTTGAACTTAATGACAACGTACGCGGCCGCGATGTATTCGTATTACAACCCACCTGCGCTCCAACCAACGACAACATTATGGAGTTGCTGGTCATCGTCGATGCATTGCATCGAGCTTCAGCAGGAAGAATTACAGCTGTTGTGCCTTACTTTGGCTACGCCCGCCAGGATCGACGAGTGAGATCTGCCCGCGTGCCAATTACAGCAAAAGTTGTGGCAGACATGATGGCTACCGTCGGTATCGACCGAGTATTAACGGTTGACCTGCACGCGGAACAAATTCAGGGCTTTTTCGATGTGCCCGTGGACAACGTTTACGGATCTCCCGTTCTGTTGGCCGACATCGAAAAACAAAAATTTGAAGACTTAGTGGTGGTATCCCCCGACATCGGTGGTGTTGTTCGTGCTCGAGCGGTAGCGAAACAACTGGATATCGACCTGGCAATTATCGACAAGCGGCGCCCTAAAGCTAATATTGCCGAAGTGATGAATATTATCGGCGACATTGAAAACCGCACCTGCCTTTTGGTGGACGACATGGTCGACACGGCAGGAACGCTTTGCAATGCAGCCAAGGCACTTAAAGAGCGCGGCGCCAAGAAAGTGATCGCCTACGCAACGCACCCGGTACTTTCCGGACCAGCGATTGAAAGATTAAACAATTCGGTAATGGATGAGCTGGTTGTGACCGACTCTATCCCCTTGTCCGACGAAGGCAAAAAATGCAAGGTCATCCGTCAATTGACCCTGTCGAACATGCTGGCTGAGGCGATGCGTCGCATTAGCAATGAAGAATCTTTGAGCGCGATGTTTCGCTAGAAAGACAACACGAGGAAACCTTTTACCCCTCAAAATCTTTCCGACAACATCCAAACAAAGCAAGTAGTTCGCTGAAAATGCTCTGGTATTTTCGGCACACACCACACCCACGTGGTAAACCCTCTTATGAGTTCTGGTCGCGGACTTACTAGAGATGACTTTAAAAATTATTGGAGGCAATCATGTCTGCTGAAGATTTTAAATTAGACGTTACACTTCGCGAAGAGCAAGGGAAAGGTGCGAGCCGCCGCCTTCGTCGCGAAGCCGGGTTAGTACCCGCCATTATTTACGGTGGCCGTAAAAAGCCACAAACTGTTAGCATCAAGTTTAATGAACTGGTCAAACACCTTGAAAACGAGGCGTTTTACTCTCACATCATTACTTTGAATGTTGACGGCACCAGCGAAGACGTAATCTTAAAAGATTTACAACGTCATCCTGCGAAAGCCATCATTTATCACGCTGACTTTTTGCGCGTTTCAAAAACCAAGAAGCTTAAAACTACTGTACCACTTCACTTCTTGAATGAAAGCACTGCAAAAGGCGTTAAAATTCAGGGCGGCATCATCTCTCACAACATGACTGAGATTGAAATCACCTGTTTACCTGGCGACCTGCCAGAGTTCATCGAAGTAGATCTGGCTGAAGTAGAACTAGGACAAATCGTTCATATTTCTGACATCAACTTCCCGAAAGGCGTGGAATCTGTTTCCCTGTCTCACGGCGCAGACCACGATCTTCCAGTAGCCAACATCCACAAAGCTAAAGGCGCGGCTGCTGATGATTCCTCTGAGGAAGAAGGCGGAGAAGAGTAATTCCAAAGCGTTTTTATCCTCGTGACCCTTAATTAGTAAACTTGAATTAGTTAAGAAAGAATGAAAACGCCTGATACTCCTATCAAATTGATCGTTGGCCTGGGAAACCCGGGCCACGATTATCAAAACACTCGACATAATGCCGGACAGGATTTTGTCGAAGCCCTGGCAAGACAATTCAACGAATCCCTGCAGCCCACCCCCAAATTTTTTGGCGATTCGGGCCGCATTATTATTGCAGGTCGCGATATACGCCTACTGGTCCCAACGACCTACATGAACCGCAGCGGACAGGCTGTGGCCGCGATTAGCCAATTCTACAAGATACCAGTGGAAAACATTCTGGTAGCCCACGACGAGCTGGACTTACCACCGGGCGTCGCCCGCTTAAAAATCGGTGGTGGACATGGCGGACACAACGGCTTACGCGATATTATTGCCGCCAGCGGAAACAGCAAGAATTTTGGCCGGTTACGACTTGGAATCGGCCACCCCGGTAACGCAAAACTGGTTTCCAATTACGTCCTGAAGCGCGCACCGGCAGACGAACAAAATAAAATTGAGGATGCAATCACAGCAGCCCTCAATTACGCTCCCGATCTCGCCACCGGCGACTGGGAAAAAGCTATGCGCGAACTGCATAGCAAAAACTAAATGACCAACTTACATAGGAACTCCCATGGGCTTTAATTGTGGCATCGTTGGCCTACCCAACGTCGGCAAATCCACTCTATTCAATGCACTTACGCAAGCGGGCATTGGCGCAGAGAACTTCCCATTTTGTACCATTGAGCCCAATTCTGGCGTTGTAGCCGTTCCCGATCCACGCCAGGATAAAATTTCCGAACTGGTCAAACCTGAAAAAGTCGTTCCCACTACCATGGAATTCGTGGACATTGCAGGCCTGGTAGCAGGCGCCTCTAAAGGTGAAGGCCTGGGCAACCAATTCCTGGCCAATATCCGCGAAACAGACGCAATTGCGCATGTTGTACGCTGTTTTGATGATCCCAACGTAATCCACGTTGAAGGTAAAGTAGACCCACAATCGGATATCGATGTCATCAACACCGAACTGGCTCTTGCCGATCTTGAATCTGCGGAGAAAGCTTTACTGCGCTACAGCAAAGCCGCCAAAGGCCAGGATAAAGACGCCATCAAAATGAAGGCCCTGATTGAGAAGATTCTCCCCCACTTGAATGAAGCTCAACCATTACGCTCCTTCAAGCTGAATGACGATGAACTCAAACTCCTTAAACCTCTGACACTGCTCACACTGAAGCCCACCATGTATATCGCCAATGTTGAAGAGGATGGTTTTGAAAACAACCCTCTGCTCGACCAGGTGCGCGACATTGCCGAAAAAGAAGGTGCTGTCGTAGTTCCCGTGTGCAATAAAATGGAAGAAGAAATTGCCGAACTCGACGGCGACGAAAAAGCAGAATTTCTAGCAGAGATGGGCATGGAAGAGCCAGGCTTAAACCGCGTTATTCGCGCAGGCTACAATCTACTAAACCTGCACACTTATTTTACTGCTGGGGTAAAAGAAGTGCGTGCCTGGACCATCCCCGTGGGCGCTACAGCACCCCAGGCAGCCGGCAAGATCCATACAGACTTCGAGAAGGGTTTTATTCGCGCAGAAATTGTTGGCTACGGAGACTACATTCAATTTAAAGGTGAAGCCGGCGCGAAGGATGCCGGAAAATGGCGTTTAGAAGGAAAAGACTACATTGTTAAAGACGGCGATATCATTCATTTCCGATTTAACGTTTAAATTTATCAATTGCGAGCGTTTTGCTCTTGACTTTAGCAGGGCGAGTAGTGAGAATACCCGCCCTTCTGGGAACCCCTGTTAACAGCCTCAAAGCTGCTGACAAATATCCCGGATTTCAATAATGGCTAGGTAGCTCAGCTGGTTAGAGCGCAGCACTCATAATGCTGAGGTCGCGAGTTCAAGTCTCGCCCTAGCTACCATTGAAATCCAAGCTTTCCTGATATACATCTCAGCTACAAATAATCTCTTATATCAACCTTAAACTCTTCCGCTTCGCGTGTGCACATAATTTTGTGCTCAGCCTTTGAATCCCGGGGCAATTTAGCTAGATCCACGACCTTGGCAGCTTCAAAACTCCGACGCTTACTGTTAAAGAACGTGCGAATTTTGGGCTCGCTGGGCAACTGCAAATTGGGCTCAATTACCACTCCCACCAGGCCATTATTCAACTCCACCACAGTTCCGACCGGATAGACACTCATACAGCGAATAAAGCTATACACCAGCCCTTTATCCAGGTGATCCTCAGACATTTTCACCAGTAACTTCATGGCCTCAAAAGGTGACATCCCTTTGTGATAGCAACGAGAGGCCGTCACAGCATCGTACACATCAACCACCGCCGCCATTCTCCCATAGACATTTATCTCATCCCCCGACAAGCCCATCGGATAGCCCGTACCATCCAGTCTTTCGTGGTGCAAACCACAGATCGATTTAGCGATATCACTAATCCCTTTAGACTCCTGGAGTACAGCTTGCCCATAGGCAACGTGCATTTTCATTTCGACCCATTCATCATCTGTCAACTTGCCAGGCTTATTTAACACCTGATATGGGACACGGATTTTCCCGATATCATGCAGCAAACCACCCATCGTCAACTCTTTCACCGTTGCTTTATCGTACCCAAGATGCGTCGAGAAAACGCTAATCAGCAAACCTACATTAATGGAGTGCTCCAACAGGTACTGATCTTTTTCACGGATCTGACTGAGACACAACAGCGCATTGGGGTTGTTAAGAATAGAGTCATTAATATCCTCTGCCAGCTCCTCCACTGGCGCAACATCAATTGCCTTACCCATCTTCACATTTGCAATGATGTCACTCATCAGGCCGCGAGCTTCGCCATAGACCTTTTCCGCACGCGAGCGCTCCTCATCCAGGACGACACGAGCCTTAAAGGTGGTTTGACTGGTTAATACGGGGAGCGCGAAAGGTGAATCCTTACCTTTTTTGACATCGATATACACTTCAGCAATTTTTTTTGCCTGAAGCTTTCTAAGCGTCTCTTCGCGACGAATAAATCCCTTTTCCTGGACACGCCCATCGGCCACCCCCTCACTCTGCTCGGTGACGTACATACCGATTTCCAACTTATTTAAGGGGATGCGTTTGATATCACTCATAATACACAGCTGAAAGTTTTGATACTTCCAGTATAGCCAAGCGATAGAAGATCAATCCCTGACAGCTGCGATTTAGACGTGTTATTTGACCTGGATTAAATACTCGCCCCGGCGATCAACCTCCGGGGTCAACTGCTATAGAACGCCATTTCCCAGGGCTCAATTTTGAGCAAACATGGCTTTCTCAATAATACCGCAAAGAATATGACCAATCATGATATGGCTCTCCTGAATACGAGCCGTGCAGGTAGAGGGCACACCAACAACATAATCAGCCAATTCAGGGATTTTCCCGCCTGCGCCACATAACCCAACATTCACAACACCCCGGGCTTTTGCGGCCTCCATCGCCACTATAATATTTTTTGAATTACCCGAAGTACTCAAACCAATAAACACATCACCAGCCACCGTATTGGCATTAATTTGTCGAGCAAACAAGTGCTCGTAGCCATAGTCATTCCCAATGGCCGTCAATGCGGAGGTATCCGTGGTCAACGCTATCGACGGCAATGCGGGACGGTCAAACTCAAACCTCGCTACCAGCTCTGCCGCAATATGCTGAGCATCTGCTGCACTGCCGCCATTACCGGCGAGCACCACCTTGTTGCCATTTTGGTATGTTGAAACACAAAGCTGTGCAACCCGATCAATCTGCTCAAGTAATTCAGGGTTTGCGAGAATTTCCTGCTTGACCGCAATCGAGTCATGAATGATGGTTTCAATGTAAGATCGGTAAGATGCTTGATTCATAGTCATAAATAGCCAAAGTTAAAAAGCTGCTTAAATAACGTTTACTGTGCGTCCACTATTGGAACACAGACAACGGAAATTGTTCGGTTATCAAAATTAAAGGCTGTTGCGCCATCACTATTCGGTAAGTCCGCCAAACCCAGACATCATCTCGCTCTCCATCCAACCCGATGTCCAACACTTCACGATAGGTTTCAAGGCCGCACTCACGCAACAACTCCCCTATCCCCAAACGTTGCGCTCGCAAATCATCCCGAACCTTCAGCGGCAAAAGCTCCTCACGAATCAAAGATTCCGCCCACCCATAAAGCGTATCTGATTGCTGGCCGCGCAACTCAATACGACGCATCAACACCTGCATCCCCGCCTGGCGCTCTATCTGAGGTACGTCGTGCTGCAACTCGACCAATTCATGCTGATTTACTTTTACGTCCACCGGCTCCCAGAAAAAAGCCTCCAGGCTTCTGGTTACGGTACCGTCAGTGGTCAGCAACACACGTAAAAACGGTGGCATTTCAGCCAAGTCCAGCGCGGACTCAGCGAGATTTTGAGATTTAGAAGGTACTAATCGAGAGAGCAAAAGTGCAGACATGTAATCAGACTGGGTAAACAGTAGCGTAAAATAAAGGCCATCTTATCATATACACTCAAGAGTTGCGGCTGAAGGCACATACCAGCATGAGAAGACGATCAAGCTGCGCAATGTTAGTACTCAGCTGTTCTCACCGCAGCACAAATAGTATAATCGAGAACTTATTATGATCATCCACGCGTCAAAACAGAGGACACGACATTGAATTTAAACGATGCCACAGCAGAGCAACTCCAACAATGGGAAAGCGAACTCAATCAGCAATATGAGGCAATTAAAGGCAAATCGCTGAATCTCGATTTAACTCGTGGAAAACCATCTGCAGAACAGCTCAGCCTGTCGGATGCGCTGGATGGCATTTTAAATGGCGATTACAAAACTGCAGACGGTACTGATGTACGTAATTATGGTGGGCTAGAAGGTATATCCGAAGCACGCGAACTGGGCGCCAGCATACTTGGCACCTCAAGCGATAACGTTTTTGCAGCTGGTAACAGCAGCCTGACACTCATGCATCAAACCATGGAAATGGCTTATCATTTTGGCCTTGGCGGTGAAGGTTCAGCCTGGAAAGAACATGGCAAAGTAAGCTTTATTTGCCCAGTACCAGGTTACGATCGCCACTACTCCGTGTGTGAACATTTGGGCATCAAAATGGTAACCATTCCGATGACGGCAACCGGCCCCGACATGGATGCAGTAGAGAAACTCATCGCCGACGATAAAAGCATCCGCGGCATGTGGTGCGTTCCAAAATATTCCAACCCCACCGGTGTGGTATACAGCGACGAGGTCGTTGACCGTATCGCGGCATTGGGCAAACAGGCCCACCCCAGCTTTCGCGTCTTTTGGGATAACGCCTACGCCATTCACGACTTAACCAGCACACCCCCTCAGCTGAAAAATATCGCTGAAGCTTGCGAAACAGCTGCAACACAAGACAGCGTTATCCAATTTGCATCCACCTCCAAGGTTACCTTTGCAGGTGCCGGCGTTGCATTTATTGGTGCCAGCACCAATAACCTAAATGCCTTCAAAAAGCATCTCGGCTTCATGACGATCGGCCCAGATAAGGTCAACCAGCTACGGCACTGTAAATTCTTTGCCAGTAAAGGCTCACTAACATCCCACATGGCAAAGCATGCGGACATCATCAAACCCCGCTTCGCCAGCGTGTTAGAACACCTGGAAAAAGCCTTCAACGATAACGACCTGGGCCAATGGGAATCTGCAGAAGGTGGATACTTTATATCCTTCGATACCCGCCCCGGTCTTGCGCAAGAAGTCGTTAAACTGGCCGGTGAAGCCGGAGTAAAACTTACCCCGGCGGGAGCCACCTTCCCCTACGGCAACGACCCGAGCGACAGCAATATTCGGATTGCCCCCACAGTCCCGTCTGTGGCGCAAGTCAATGAAGCGATGGAAGTGTTTGTTACCTGTGTGAAATTGGCTTCGGTGAAGCAAGCTTTAGCCTAAACTCCAGCAACTGCAGCTAGAAGGGGATACTCACAATATCCTCTTCTTAAGCATATTGCTTTAACTACAGATAGATTTTAAATATTCGGAATGCTTCATATAGCGCCTCGCCTCCAACTCCAAACGAGACATAATCGAATTTCTTTGATCAACTAGCTTTTGAGGACCAACTTGCCGAGATGGCCTGAAACACCCTTTCCCAGCAAAAAGACAATACCATGAAGTCTTATGGTAAACTTGACTATCTGCAATTTCTGCCAGAACCTCATCAAAACTCGCTGCAGAAATCCAAGCTGAAAGCAAACCCTTCAATTCATCTGACATACTCATATTCGACCTGTTTGCCACCCAATATTCACTATCAGACCTTGAACTCGCTTTATAATGAGCTTGTAAATAATCAGATGTACCATCAATTAATTGATTGATCCCGGCATTAAAAGTATCCCGGTATTGGCCTGTAAAACTTCCATTTTGAAAGTTATCAATAAATGATTCACAAGTATGCTGAATTATTCTCATCATTGGCGCCTCTAAAGGCTCCAAAAACCCCTGAGATAGGCCAATAGCAACACAATTTCGCTTCCAATGCTGGGATATTCTCCCTGGCGTCCAATGCAAATGACGCGCCGGACTTTCATCGCCGTGAGCCGACAAAAATTCACGAAGCTGTAATTCAGCTTGATCCTCACTCAGAAAATCAGAACAATACACATAGCCATTACCAAACCTGTTTGAAAGTGGAATTTGCCATACCCAACCATTGGATATCGCAGTGGAAATTGTCTCCGAAAGCAGACCAGAGTCAGAACTATTATTCAAAGGAGTTGGAATCGCTACAGCGCTATCATTAAAAAGCTTTGACTTAAAAGATATAACTCTCTCACCCAAACTCTGCTGAATTATCAGCCCTTTAAACCCCGAACAATCTACAAAGAAATCTCCCGCGATTTCACCATTTTTTTCAGACCTTACAGTTTCTACATCCCCTGAATCATTCAAGTTTACATGTAGCACTTTGTCATCAATATACTGAACTCCACGAGCGATTGCCTTCTTTTTTAAAAAACGCCCCAAAAGATCACTATCAAAATGATAACCATAGTCTGTATTACTTTGCACTCCATCAGCTCGAATAGGTGCTCGCCTTTGATTGGCTATCTGGGTAGCAAGAAAATATGCATCAGGATTAACTACTAGGTCAAATCCCATACGCCGAGCAAATGATGCTTTAAAAAACTGAATTGCATTTTCTGCATCTTGCTCCACATAGAACGGATGAAAATAACTACTATCAAGAACACTCCACCCTGGAAATCTAATTCCATTTTTGAAGGTGGCATTACAAGCCGGCATCCACTCATCTTCGCAGATATTTAATTTGGCAAAGAACTCTCTGAGAAATGGTGTCGACCCTTCACCCACCCCAACTGTACCAATAGATGAGGACTCGACAACAACAATACTAATGCCACTCCCACCCCACTCGTGAGCCATTAAGTTTGCAGTCATCCATCCTGCAGCCCCACCTCCCACAATCACTATTTTATTGGGTTTCACTGACTTACCTACTTGGCATTGTTAGAGTAACGACTCAACAAAGTACGATGATCTTGAAATACCGTTTGAGCTATTTGACGACAATAGTTTGCAGCCTTTTCCCGACTGACATCCCTGCTATCATTTTTTTGATCCAACAAAGAAAAACGCCCCATTCCTGACAGCATGACGTACCAAGATGGCCTTAAGTAAGCAAGCTTACCTGTTAAGGACTCCAAAGCTAAATCTAGCTCTCCAACATCCCAAGCTGCCACAATTGACTCCAATCGAGATGAGATTTTTGCATCCTCTCGGCACGCTTTCCAATACTCTGTATCGGATCGGCTATTTAAAAGGTAGTGAGCTTGAACATAATCTCTGACACCCTCTATAAGCATATTGACTTTGGAGTTAAAGTTTTCACGTCTCACATTAACTTCAATTTCTTCAGAACTATAATTTTCGATAAATTTCTCAATTGTAAACTGAGTTAACATCAATGCGGTTGCCTCAAGAGGCTCTATAAAACCCTGAGACAACCCCACAGCAATACAGTTTTTCTCCCAATGAGATGCATTTCTACCAACTTTCATTTTAATGTGCTTACACTCTGGATGATTTACCTTGTCAAGCTTCAAGTGCCGCAACATCTCAACTTCAGCGTCATCGGAACTCACAAACGAACTACTATACACATAACCGTTACCATAACGATTAACTAAAGGTATCCTCCAAATCCAACCATTATGCAACGCAGTAGAACAAGTCTCAGCGGGAATTAATTCGCGGTCACTCATGTCTGTAGCTACAGTTACAGCAGAGTCATTCAACAAGCTTCCAGAATAGCTCTTGAATTCAACCTTCAATGCTTTATTAATCAACAAACCAGCAAACCCTGTACAATCAACATAAACATCAGCAATTAAAGTTCCAACCGATGTGTTTAATTGTTTAATCCCTCCTTCCTCACCAATCACAACCTCATTTACATTTCCTACAAGATGCTTCAACCCTTTGCTTATAGCCAATTTCTTTAGATAGGCACCAAGTAATCCTGCATCGAAGTGATAACCGTAATCAACATCAAAAGGTAGCTTCTTATTTTCAATTGGAGCTTTGCCATAAGCTGCGATTTTTTCGGCAACAAAATAATCATCCGGATGAACACTGTTAGCTTCTCCAGTTTTCTTTTGCAGACACCGCTTGAAAAACTCATCACCCGTGTTTAAATCTAACTGAGAATAAAACGGATGAAAATAACTTGTATACCCATCAATTTGAGACCACGATGGGAAACGAATACCCGCTTTATATGTAGCATTACACTTTGGCATCCATTCGCAATCCTTAATACCCAACTGATTAAAAAAGGATTTCAAGTAAGGAGTTGAACCTTCGCCGACACCAATTGTTCCAATATCTTGAGATTCTATGAGCGTAATTTTTGTACGAGGCCAACTGTGAATAAATAAATTAGCTGCCATCCAGCCTGCAGACCCACCTCCGACGATAACTATAGAATCTGGGGAATTACGACTATCCAACATACCAACCTACACCAGCTCAAAAAAACAGCAACACTTTATTAAGAGTAAAAAAAAGCTGGCCTCTTGGCCAGCTTTTTAACACCACTAACGCAATTAGAACTTGAAGCTTGCGTTCAAGAATACTCGTCGACCATTTGAAAGAGTTGTACCACCAAGACGAGCGCCATCAGACTCACGAATATAGTAATTTTCCAAATTTTCATCGGTCAAGTTAAGAGCTTCCAATCGAACCGTAATATTATCCGTCACGTTATACGAAATTTGCGCATCCAACTGAAGCTGCTCTTCACGCATTTTATCACCGATTTCATCCTGCTGGATAAAATACTCTGAACGATAACTATAATTGAATCGCGCACTTAGCTTATCATTCTCATAAAAAGCACCAATGTTGTATGCATTATCTGACGCATTCGGGAAACGAACACTTCTCGTTACCAACGTAGGGCCATTATCGGTAGACTCAGCAACTTGATAGTCCGCATCTTCCACATCAGTATAAGTGTAGTTTGCCAGCACACCAAAACCGTTGTCAAAGCTATGGGTCACCTGGAATTCAATACCTTCAATTTGCGACGCACCACCATTTTCAGGGCGCTGTAATTGAGTGTATTGCACGCCATCAATTTCAGCAGATACTGTTTGCGTGAAAATAAAGTTTGTGATGTCCTTTTTAAATACGGTTGCGCTTGCATTTGATGCCTCAGCAAAATACCACTCAACCCCCATTTCATATTGATCAGCCAGTAACGGCTCAAGCTCAGGATTACCCGCCTGACCGCGCCCAGTTTCTGGAGTCAAGTTAAAAGATGGAGCCAACTGGAATGGAGCTGGACGAGTTAAAGCACGCCCCGCGGCAAAACGCATCAAAAGATCATCTTTCAAATCAAAAACAACGTTTGCACTAGGCAACCAAACATCGTATTCAGAACCGTATTTGTCACCTTTAGACCCGTCAACTTCGTAGCTATTAGACTCTTGGTCTGTAGTAACGTAACGCATACCGATGTTACCACGCACTCCATCCGCCTCGAATGTAGCCATACCGTAAATTGCATTGATAGTTTCTTCTACATCAAAAGAAGCTAGGTTTTGCAACACATCATCAGTGCGACACAAGTCAGTTCCGCCATCACATACAGGCAAAGCGTAAAACGCGTCATACATCAAACCACGATCAGGCATGAAGTAAGACTGGCTACCACGACCGGAAAGAACCGAATGATCAACAGTAATCATTTCACCAGACCAGAAATCACTGGCAGGCCCTAAACTACCGGCACCTGTTGGGTCCAAATTCCCAGCCTGAGTTTGGACACGATATTGCGAGAAACTACGATCGCGCATTTTCGCCCCGAAGCTCAATTGGTTTATAGCCCCAAACTCCACCTCTAGATCATAGTCGACCTGAACATAATTCTCTTTATCTTCAATTTCATTAACTTGATCGAAGATACCGCCCAACCACATTTGATCTGTAGGATTGGATAACCAAGTGTTATAAGTTGTGAAATCTATGTAAGGAGCCTGGCCACCAGGGTTATAAAAGTCAAAGCCGGTACGCTCATCTGTTGGATCAGCCCAAAACTCGGTGAAAAAGTCTTTGTTTGTTCCTTCACCAGTTGTTGTACCTACTTGCCAGTGAATACTGTGTGCACCAGTTGTAAATGTACCATCAAAATCAAGCACTTCTGTGCTCATGGTCGACCCGTCACGATAAATATTATCGTAAGCCATAAAGCGTGACCAAGCAGCAGCTGCGTGGTTATCACCACCACGAACATGCAAGCTGTCAACGATAGCATTATCGTTTGTAGTACCAACATCTGTGTCTTCACCCAGATAAGCAACACCACGGAAAGGAATACCAATTAAATTGGAGTTAACATTATCAGCATCCATCTCAGAGGATAGGTAATGAAGTGTCATGTCCAATTCGTCGGTTGGACGAAACTGCGCAGTAAGGTCAACACCTGTACGCACACGATCCTGCTGAAACAAAACAGAACCATTACCCCAAGGAATAGCACCAATATCATCATTTCCGCCAGCTTCCAGTTGAGGGCCGTAAAGCAATTGATCAGGCTCCATAATCCGAGTTATCGATGGTCCAAACCAACCAAAGTCTTCCATACCTTCACGATAAACAGAGCGCTCCTGATGAGCTATAGAAACTAAGACACCAAATTTCTCATCATCGGTTTTCCAACTATACAAACCAGAAATAGCTGGGTCCCAATTTTCACCATTAGTGCTGTACTGAGCCTCTACAGATGCATGAATTGTATTCGCATCCATATCCAATGGTTTACGAGTACGAAGAATTACCGTACCACCCAAACCACCTTCATCGATGTCAGCCTGAGCAGACTTATAAACCTCAACGCCGCCAATCATTTCAGATGCAAGGATCTCATAGTTGAAATTACGAGTAGCATTGGATAATACAAACCAGTTACTTGTACCAACCGCCTGGCCATTTAACAAAGTAATGTTTTGGTCAGGAGCAACACCACGAATTGTCACACCTTGACCTTCACCGAAATCACGGTCGATGGTGATACCCGGAATCCGCGCTAATGACTCAGCCACGTTTTTATCTGGGAATTTGCCAATATCTTCAGCTGTAATTGCATCGACTATAGAGCTTGAATCACGCTTCAAGTCTAAAGATGACTGCAGCGACCCACGGATACCGGTTACCACAACTTCTTCAGTTTCTTGAGCCTGCGCAACCGCTGATGCCATCAAGCACGAAGAAATACTGGTAGCTAATAATTTCCTACGGAAATTGCCTTTAGTTTGCATTGCTATCTCCTAATTTCATGTAGTTTTTTAATTTTAATCGTATTAAGGCTTACGAATTGAAATCTGACCTTTCAATTCATCGTCATAACCTTGTACTGCCGGTGTAGTTTTCGGCACCTTACCGGCTATGTTTTTCTTGTTAAGAAAAACTTGAAAGTCTTACGAGTTCCCCTAAGTGACTGGAAGCGAGACATAATTTTTGTGCGTTTAAAACAGCTATATGGCATCGCTGTAGTAAGTTTTACCTCCTTTGAGACAACGTTGTCAATTAAAACATGTGAATAATCGACAAATCACATAGCTTTTTTTGTTATAAGAATCACACAATAAGCTCAAATATCGTACGGCGACTCACCAACAAACAAAACCATATAAGTCTCCACCTTATTAGACGGAGTAATTTGCATCACTCCATTCACCTAAACGACTTACCCCGCACAAAAAAAGATCACAAAAAAAGCCATTTAAAGGTTTTTGCACAGTTTCAAACCGAGCAAATTTAATTTTTCCCAGAACGTCTACAAAGTTGTTGCCAGTTCTATACAGGAAGCTAGCACATTTTTTATAACCGGGCGCAACTTAAAAATTTTTAAGTTGCCTCCTCGTCGATAATACAAGAGAAAGTTTTAACCGCAAAAGCAATAGGAACGTCAAAAAAATCATACAAGCATTTTTATTTATGCAATTGAGCAACACCGCAATTTTTGCGAGATACCCTCCAAACATAACACTTTTGATTTCAGTTTATACAACCAAAATGAAAGCAGTCAAAACCCATCTCGCCAAACCCGAAAGAATACACCTTACGATTCCAAAGACATAACTTACGAAACAACACAATTTATACGGTCAATTTAAAACAAGAATACAGAAAGTAAATAGCTATCTACTTTAAATGGGTAACAAGTCATCAATGTATGTTTTTTATCCACCGAACAAAACACAACCTATAGTATTGATGTTACATCTGAACGATTTAAAAGCACCGTTTACAAATACTTCTCAGGCTCAATTGAGCCAAGCGTATTTATTTTATCAAGGCAAAAGTTTAACTACTGACACTAACCAGCCCGCTCAATATGAATAGAGCCATTTCTTAACCAACGCAAATAAAAATGCTCTACAAGGGTTTCTCGTGAGAAACAAACCCAAATCCAAATCCACACTCATCTATAAAATTTATTTTTATTTCTCGAATAAGCTGTATAAATATTTAGCTATCTCACTAGTTACATTTACAACAAAGCGAAAAAGGAAATCAATATACATGCCCGCAGGGTGGCTTATATTTATAAGAGCGACAAAATCCTCGACTATATTTCACATGTTCTTTTAAAAAGCGGATCAGGTCTAAATATAGGCAGAAACAAATTTACGTTTATACAGATATGGTCATCATTTTTTATACAACTCCTCTAATCCAAAGAAGCCCCACCAATTCGTACAAAGAAAAAAGAAACCTAAGCCAACTCAAATGCAGTACAACCCTAGCTGACAAAATTTGTATTATGCTATTCACTTACAAACTATATTTTCAATATATAGCCAATCAAATATATTTTTTATATGAAAAATTATTTTTATTTAATCTTTCACCGAAAAGTGCATGGTTAATATCCCTCGATTCTCCAGATCAAAAAATTACATACTATAGATCCACAACTTTTCTTGTGAGATTAAATTGTTTAATACAAATATAATCCGCATTGCTTGAACCTAACCTTAAATCAATCGAATCTAAACAGCCAAAATAATAAAATTTACTATTTTATTTGGTTGCATAAACTCAACGTCTCATTTTTCGATTATGAAAATGGCAATCACATTTACTTAACAACCACCGCAAACATCTAGATGTATAATACATTTACCACCACAATTAAAAGCACACGAACAAGACATCAACCTTAATCAAAACAATTTTCTCTTCAGGTATTGAGACGCACCTCAAGGGACTACCGCTATCTTTTGAGTTAACAGTGACTCAAAAAACATCAAGCAAGCGAAAACTATCGGCTATTACAACGCCAGTTATAATCCTATGAAATAAAAATCTACCGATATTCAGTATTTTTTATCATACCTTTCGACAACGTTGTCAGCCCTCATCCAATAAAAACTACCAAATAGTCCATTCATTTTTTGATAGCCTTTACATCTAGCTGATGGGCAAAGTTTCGCCGTGTATTTTCCAGGGTTTGCGGATACTCATACGTTCATGTTATCGCAAAACTATTCACGTACTTTTATATGCACCTCTCCGGACGCAATAAGGTTCAAATATTCCTAAAATAAATACTTTTCCTCCCCCCCCAAACGAAAGCGAGAGATGAAATAATGAAAAAGGTTTATTTGATTACATTTAGTCTTTTAACTTGCGGATACTCACAACCAGGATTTACCCACGGGTTTATCGACAACCCAGGGGCTCGAAATTACTATTGTGGCGCAATAACCAAACCCGACCACATAGGAAATGGGACAGCGCAATACCCTGAATGTGAAGGTGCATTTGCTGCAGATTTCAGTGGCGGCTACCAGTTTATGAGCGTACTAACGCATGCTCGAGGGAAAAAATACGAAGCGCCCAGCACACATGTTTGCGGTTTTGATAGTGAAACATGGAATGGAGGGAAAACGCCGTGGGACTACGCTATTGATTGGCCTGTAAACCCTATGCAAGCGGGTAGCAATACTTTTTCCTGGGACATAAGTTACGGTCCACACTTCGACGACACCAATGATTTTCGTTTCTGGATTACCAAACCAGAATTTCAATACCAAGTTGGCGTTGAATTGAGCTGGGAAGATTTTGAGGACACGCCATTTTGCGACCTGGATTATGATCACGCTAATCAGGGCGCATCACCAAACATTATTGCGGACGTAAACAACGTTCATTTTCATGTAACCTGCGACGTTCCTCAGCGAAGTGGGCGTCATGTTATATATGCAGAATGGGGGCGAAATGAATACACTTACGAAAGATTTCACGGCTGTGTTGATGTCGCCTTTAATGGCTCTTCCAGTTCTAGCTCGTCCAGTAGTTCTACTTCATCCAGCTCATCATCTAGCAGCTCAACATCCAGCAGCTCCTCTACCAGTTCATCGTCCTCAAGCAGTTCTTCTTCCACCAGTAGCTCATCATCTACCAGTAGCAGTTCATCTTCCAGCAGCTCTAGCTCCTCGTCAGGAGGTAATCAACAATATTGCAATTGGTATGGCTGGACAGTCGCCATCTGCCAAAATCAAGATTCCGGCTGGGGGAATGAAAACCAGGAGACCTGCGTCTCAGCAGAAGTTTGTGGGGATCGTATTATAGAGATCTAATTTTAGTTTAGTGCGGATTCACATGATATCGCTAAATCTTAGTACAGTCTTTAACGCCCGGCTTAAGACGAAAAGATTGGCGGAATGTAAATCCGCACAACCTGTTTTTTTAGAACAACCAATCATCATTAGACACGTCAATGTTGAATCAAAGTACCCCCTATCATAAAAAGCACGTTCTATTGCTTTTACCCGTCACCATCGCAACCGTTGTCGGACTCATAATTTTTGCAACAAACACACTATTCAACTCACCTGTAGACAGCCAGCAATCATCCACTTTAACCAAAACAGAGGCAAACACTACAGCGGAAGAAGCGTTTAAACCTGAAGCCAAGCCAGCCCCCCTAAAAGCCGCAGATAAACGTGAAACACCTACGTTAGCGCAAACAAAACAAGCCGAACCCCCAACTCACAACGTTATCGCAACACAGCCTCCAGAGGATATATTTAAAATGTCTGTATCCGAAGCAGCCAACGCAGTACAAGCCGTTGAAACTATTGTGTTTAATCGTGCTGATGATTTTTTTCAACAAGAAGAAGTAGATTCAGAATGGGCTCCGAGTCAGACACAGCTGCTTCTTAAAGTGATTCAAGATCACGCAGCACTCTCTCAAACCAGTATCAAATCTGTTGCATGCCGAAAAACACAATGCCAAATAATTGCATTTACCCCCCAAAATGCCGATGCGGATTTTTTTTCTTCAGCACTTTATAGCGCATTAGATGAATTTAAAACTGGTGATACACCTATGGTTGCGGCAATTGCCCGCCAAATGGAAAACGGTCTAACATCAGCGTATATTGCTCGAAAGGGACACTCACTTCGTTTTTTCAGGGAGGATTATCTTTGACGCAGAAGGGGCACATGATTAAGCGAGACAACTCAATTCACATGCAGATTTTCTTTGATTTGCTACACATTTATTCTTTGCTTTAGCAAATTAACGCCATACATCGATTGGCTTGACGCTCACAGTTTAGCTACCGACACTTACCGCAACATTAGTTGTTGCTTTCGAATTTTTGTTAAATCTTTGCTAAGCACAGGTTTAAACGCTCTTGATTTTAGCGTCACATTATCAGTGCTTGCAGACACTCCGCCAGGCACCAGCGTTTGGCTGCCATTATCTTCCTTAATCTCCGCAAACTCATAAACACCGGAATCTACGTTTTTTACTACGACATATCCCGCACGGTTTTCCAACCAATGAAATGTGGCATCACCTCTTTTGGTAAGAAAAACAACACTACCATCGGGCTGCTCCAACTTCTGCCAGTTTTCCCGCATTGGTGGTGTAGCCAGAGAAATACCACTGTAGCAAAGAGCAAAAACAAGAATTGATATGCGAAATATTTTAAGTGTCTGGGTAGATGAAAACATATGAGCCTCACACAAAATCAATCACGAATACAAAATAGACGGAAGTGCTCATCAAGAGTTCACATCAACAAGAAAAACGCCCTCAAGACGGAGGGAGCTAGAAGAGAATAATCAGAAAGGGAACCCCCGGCGCGAATAAGCACCGGGGGTTTGGATCTTAGTGCCAGCTTTTGCTAATTAATATTTTAGCTACTGAACCATCCCAGCTTTGGTTCAACACAGTGATATTTAAACCATAGTTAGGAATGTTACGTCCGGCATCTGGAATATCGTCAGTGATGTAGCTCTTACGATCCAGGAAATGCGCATGAGGGAAGATATAGTTATCTGTCAATGTTGCGCCCAATACATCTGTCAAATCCAAGAATACAGGCTCTGAGAACTTAGTATTAAATGCAGCATCATGAACTTGATACGAAGTAGAAGCTACTGAACCGTCACTCCACTTAAGTACACGCTGGTCAGCGTCAACAACACCAAGGAAACCATCTCCAGGGTGCAAGCCTACCCAGTTGTTATCGTACGAATCATCAACGTACCATACGATCATACCTTCGTTAAATGGCAAACGTTGACCGCCACGCATTATATGAGAAAGACCAACGTCTACCCCTTGGTGTGTACGCCACTCAACCAAATAGTAGTGTGTGTGATAGCTCTTACCCGTATTAATATCAAAACCCAGCAATTCGAATGCAGGAGTTGATTCAACGTCGTCAAACAATACTACTTCGCCGTCGGCGGTCACTGTCAAGTCATCAACAAACAAGCCAGGAGCCACTACAAAACTATCTGTGAAGTAAGCGATGTAAATCACCACTTCCTGGCCAACGTAGGCACTCAAGTCAAATGATGCATCAATCCAGCCCTCAGAAGAGCCAGTAATACCTTCACCCGGGTTTTGAGCATTTGGATCATCATTGGTAGTGATATTACCAGCCAGAGGAACTGGGCCAGCACCTGCATCAACCATCAAATACGCATAATCCCAATCTGCTTCGATGTCATACCAAGCTTTGAAAGTCAGCTCTGCAGAAGTAGCACCACTTAAATCTACTGTTGTAGCCATCGCATTATTCAGATCGTTATCGCTACCACTGAAATACGCGTAAGTACCACTTGTTGGGGTAGTCAATACGACTTCTTTGTCAGGCAGGTCAATACGAACCGCATCATTGTTTTTGCCTTTGCTCACCGCTTGGTCAAGCAACACGTATTCACCAAACCAGGATATGGTGTCCATGCTGAATGTTTCGCCGTGCAACCAGTTACCACCTAAAGAATTTTGCAAAAACTCTTTAGCCCAAGCACTGAAACCAGATGGTTCAGAGCCAGGAATAGTGCCGGCCCAGCTACCACTGGACATAATCGACCAGTAAGAAACAGGTTCACCGCGTCCGGTATTATTCGTGTCATATTCATCTGGAAGCCCCAGATCATGACCGTATTCGTGTGAACAAACACCTGAAGCCGCATCAATTGGCTGAATGGTGTAATCGTAAGCCGCCATCAGACCACCCCAGTAAGGTGCATCTGTTGATGTACCGGGTAAGGTAGTGATCGTGCCTAAATTCCAACGGTGAGCCCATACAGCGTCTTCGCCCAACTGACCACCACCGGCTTCTTCACCAACAGAAGAATGGAAAATCATCAGGTGGTCAACAAGACCATCAGCTTCCCAATAGTCACCATCACCATCAAGGTCATAGCGGTCTTCGATATCATACTGTGAAAGATCAAGAGAAGGATCTGCAGCTGCCGCCATTAACGCTTCAGTGACAAGTGCACGCGCATCGCCGTCAACGTTATTACCATAGTAAGCTGCAGGCTGAGACGCCATGTACCAACCAGCCACGTCGCCTTCTACGCTATAGCTACCGCCGGATTGCGCTTCATAGTACTGCACCATGGAGATCAAATCTTCGCCATTGGGACCAAGATAGCCAGTCTTTGAAAACAACAACTCTTTATAATGCGCTGCCGTATAATCCGGATAGTACATATCCGTTTCACCTGGCAGCGTTGAGTTGTGCGGGAAGTCAGGAAATTCAACAAGCAATGCCAGAATACGCGCTGTCTTCACCTCGCCATCATAAGTTTCCAGCTCAACCGGGGCTGGGCGAGAAAACCATTCGCGTAAAAGGCCACCTTTCTTATTAGGAAGCTTGAAATTCTTATACGATTTACCTTCAACACCCAATAACACTTCTGAGCTTTCAGAAGCCGTCTGGGAAAGCGCTAAGCTGTGGTCTTGCTTGGCTTTTAAATATGAAGTTAGTGCTATTTCAGCGTCAGCAGCTGTCGCGCTGGGACCAATTTTGCCGGATTTTTTCAGCATTTCCATCAGTTTTTCTGGATTTGCGATGGCTAAATCGAATGGGCCCTGTGAATGCTTGTGTTGAGAGTCTGCTGCCAGAGAAACCCCTGAGAATGCCAGGGAGCTAAAGGCTAACGCCTGCATAAGCTTGCGCATGTTGATACTCCTTTAAGTAATTATGGTAATAAGTGTTGAGCGTCAGAGTCGCAAATGACGGGTTGCGAAACAGACACGGAGGGATTACCGGACTGCTCGAATTCATTTAACGCGGTAAACCTTTATCCATGTAAGCGCTCCCCGAGCGATCGGTAATTCCTGCCAGTCCCCCATCTAAAAAGGCAAGCTCTTAAGAAAAGAAAATCCTGAAAAGAATGCCACTATGGCTACGCGCTTACGATAAAAAATTTGTGAGTGGTTCTAACGTCCCCACGTAATTGACGAACAACTGTGAAATAGCCGCAGGATTTTATTGTGAAAAATATATTTCGCTGGAATCACTGGTACACGACAGAGGATTTAAATGAAAATTTACCACTTTGGAAGCCTGTATTTAGCCATCTACAATTTTTAATGCCATTTTCAATACGGACTCCAATGAGTTTGCCCGGCCCTGAAATGCACAGACTTTCATTGAGCAATACTCTGGTCTAAATATAGGTGGCCAATTCGACAGTCTCAGGACACCAGCTACGATAAACAACGCATTCGAAGAATACTCTCGTACTCATGCTTCACACTTGTCTCGCTCCTGAATATTTTTACAGCGGTAGCGTTTTATTTAGATGATCTACCATTTACATGCGTTTGAATTTCGTCAGTCAAAATTTTGTATACTGACGGGTATGAGGCCTATAAATGCGAAATGTAACTTCCCAAAATTAAAGTGGCGAATATAAAGTTTAAGTTTCATCAATCTTGATCGCGTATAATGAACGCTGTTTTAAGTTAAATAGACCTAACACTCTTCACCAAAACACGGCCATTCGTGTTTTAAATTAAACCCTTCACTGCATCCACTTATTCATGATTCAAGAAATTTCCCTACAAGATCCCGCAGTCTTCAAGACCATCATGGCCATGCTATGTATTTTCGTTGGCTGTTTTATTCGAAGCACTATCGGTTTTGGCTTAGCGGTTGTCTCAGCACCTCTTCTGTATCAAATTTCCCATGCCTATGTCCCTGGACCGATAATTCTTATCGCCCTTCTGCTCTCATTAATTAATGCTTTGACATTTAAATCCAAACTTTCATTACAAGGTCTAGGGTTAGCCGTTTTAGGGCGCATTCCCGGGAGCTTATGCGGAGCCATGCTTTTGCTTTTTATTCATGGGAAAGCGCTTTCAGTGCTGATTGGTGTCATTGTGTTGGTCGCGGTGGGCATCAGTTTATTGCCGATTAAAATTCAACCCAATCCGTTTCGTTTAACCATTGCAGGTTTTTTCTCGGGCCTGTTTGGGACCAGTGCGAGTATAGGCGGCCCGCCGATGGCACTACTTCTGCAACATCAAGAGGCAAATACCATTCGTGCAAATCTTTCCGCTTACTTTTTAATAAGCTGCGTGATTTCCTTGGCCATCTTAATTCCTCTAGGCCATTTTGGCATGGAACACTTACTCATAAGTTTGCCATTACTTCCTGCAGGATTGGCCGGGTATGCAGTTGCCATGCGAGCAATTAAAATTATTCCCACGCACAGCGTCCGCATGGCCTCCTTAACGATCTGTACAATTTCCGGTGTAACAGCAATTGTTAGCGCTTTTCTGGACTAGCAAATTGAGTAAAAAATTAAGCTCGATACAAAAGAACCACATGTGAAAACACATGTGGTTCTTATCTGGACTTTTCTATTACTTCATTTCCATATCAGCTTCCAGGCCAAGCCACATCATGAATCCTGCATATCGCCAATGTCAGATTCACTATTTGATGCATCCGGCTTAATTGCTAAGTCCTGAATAGTTTTCTGTAAAATATTTTCATAGGCTGATTTGGAAATGACAAACGTTGGGCTTAAATCACTGCGTTTTACATAATAGCGATCAGCATTACCAGAGTCTGAGTCAGTGCCTTTTTCCTTAGAAAACTGATAGGTCAACGCCTTTCCCTTTACCATAACGACCACCTCGGCCGGCTTTACTGTTGGTTTAAATTCCGGTGCTGCTACAGCCTGCACATGAAGTTTTTCAAGCGCGCCAACAAGGGTTTTTGCTTTCGCCGCATCCACCACTTCTTCTGAATTGTCGCCAGTAAAAAGCCAAGTCTCTCCCTGCTTTTCCAACTCATAGTCTTTCGCCTTAATAACGCTGACATCCTCAATCAACAGCGCTTCTTTATTCAACCAATCCGAAGATTCTACTGAGTATTCAAAACTACTTATATCCGCCGTATACACCTTGTCATTGTCGCCACGCCTTACATGGGCTTTCCGATAACCGGGCGAAGTCCCGATATAAAGCTCACTGAGCAACTGACTCCCCGAAAACAACTGTACTTTCTTCTGAAAATTATCCTCTTCCACTTCAAATCGTTCGTGGCTTGAAGAGGAGGCCGCTACAGGCCAACCCGCTTTCACCCCATGAAGTACCTCCAAAATATCGTCCAGCTTCGCCTGACTCACAGGCACATGTTGATAATCAGGCAATACCCAGCGATCTTGATCCTTTTCTAACGTAATACTTGCACGAGGGTCGCTGATGATAATTTTATTGAGGCTTTCACGAGCATAAGAAATAAGTGGTGCATTCTGCTCTTCATTACCGCTCTGCTGTTTTGTGAAAAATAATCCACCTGCAACCATTAGCTGTAATATCAAGACAATAGACAGCCAAGAAGAAATTTTTTTCATTGTATTCTCCTTAATTTTCCAAAAGCTTAGCGTAGGTACGCTGACGAGAACGTTTACGCTGCATTTGTACTAACGCAATGATGACCAGCGCCAGCGCTGCTAAACCATAATTCAAATATTCCCAAAACATTTTACGGTTCTGCTCCATCGGTGGAAGCGTTCTATTGAAGTTTCCGCGTGATCGTATACTCATTAAACTTGCGTCTTCCAATGACCAATCCACAGTGTTCGCAGCCAACTGCAGGGTATTGAGATACTCACTCTGGTTAGCCATTGAGCTTAGTTGCACAATGCTATCTCGCAACATGTCATTGGAACTCAACACAATAATACGCGCAGATTCGGTCGAATGATCAATAACACTATCAAGCATCAAAGACGCCTCTGCAGCATCAGCACTTTCCACTCCATTAGTTTCCTCGTCAGTGGTTTCCTCAACAGTAACTTGCAGGGCGTCAGAACTTAACAACGGTGATGTCTTCCCTTTAAAGTACGATTCAAATTTTCCTTCAGCTATTACCCCTAACAATCGTGATTTTTGTTCGCCGGCAGGCGTAAATTGGCTAAGCTGCCCGGACGCCAGATTGGGAATAACATCGGTGGAAGAAGAAACCCAGGAAGCGTCCGAACTGCGGAATAATTCCGTGACTTTTCTCGATACATTTTTGCTCATATCAACGGTAATCGGTGACGCCCAGGGCATGGTAATTTGTGGTAATTCGCTGACGATAGGATTTTCCGGGTTAAAACGCTTATCTCGGATGTCGAGAAAATAGGGATAGTCCAACATACGCATTTCCTGCATACGAAATCCGTTAATATTACGTTCGACCGGTAAAGGAAATGGAGAGCTCTGAGTATCCAGGACCAGTTGTTTTTCAATGGTCAAACCATTGTGATTTAGCCAGTTTTCCAAGCCACTCGTATTTGTTTGCAGTGATAAATTTTTCTGTGAAATATTTGCACTATAAGGCGATGTCGACGCGATGACAGTCCCACCCTGCATCAAAAACTGATCGACGGCAAATAGTTCTTTTTCACTTAAGTCTTTGGGGGCAGCCAAAAACAAAATATCTGCTTGCCCGGATACATTTCCGTCACTTAAGTCTTCAGATACCACATTGACATTCTGAGACAAAAAACTTTCCAATTGCCTAAATTGAGGACTCTGAGTCGGTGGAGGCATGCCATACTGGGCATACGGATTTGGTTCTTGCTTTGGTTTAACCAGCGCAACAGTTTTGGTAAAGCCCGCGGCAAATCGCTTTATCGCTGCATCCAGATTTCGAGCGAAGCTCTCTTTCTCCATATCCTCCACTGGGATTTGTACAACCTGATTGTCATTTTGCAATGTCAGATAAAAATAAAACTGATTCTGACTAAAAATATTTGCGGCCATAGGTGAAAAGCCGTAATCCGCAGCAATTTGTTGTGCGATCCTTCCATCATTTGCATCGGGATCTAAAAATTCAATTTTAAGGCGATCACGGGAATTGGAGGCAACCTCTTTCACACTTGCCCGCACGTCCTGCTTAAACTGAACAAGTTCTTCTGGCAAATGATTATCTGCCGATATATAAGCAACAAACGACAATTCTCCTTTTACCGTATCAAACAAGTTGCCTCCTGCTTGATAGCTATTTAATACGCTCTTGATAGCCCGAGTCAGGTCGTGCTCGGGATTGCGCAACTGCACATCGACATCGCCCTGTCCGCTGGCATTTACTTCAATCAAATCACTAAAGGCAAGCACCTTGTGTTCATCACCATACTGGATCAACACATTAAAATACGAACTGACAATGGATGCCTGGTAGCGATCAGCTACTTGGAACGGCACAGGTTGAATACCGTATTTCTGATTAGCCTCCTGCTCTAGTTCAGGGTTATCTGCAGGATCGATAAACTCTACACGTACTTGACCTTTTCCGGCAATTTCATATTCATGTATGAGGTCTCTCAGCTGTGGCACTAAAGGCGCTAAGAAAGGATGTGTTTTTGCAGAAAAATACCCACGAATTAACAGCGGTTCCTGCAAGCGATCAAGGTAGTTGTGTGTTGCATCTGAAATGGAATAAATATTCCCTTCTGTCGCATCCACTCGCAAACTATTGATTTGCCCCAACCAGAGATTGGCCCCTAGAAAGTTTGCTATCAGCAAAAGCGTAAGATTACGCCACGAATGGTGCAGGGGTGAAGCGTGTCCGTGAGCCCACCTTTCACGCTCTAATACATAGGTATTTAACACTAAAAACACAGCGATTATACTGAGGTAGTAATAAAGATCACGAAAATCAATGACTCCCCGTGTAATTTGATCAAAGCGAGAGCCAGTGCCCAGCAAACGCAACCATTCGCCCGCTTCATACCCGAAGAACTCTGTCACAGTAGAAGTGCCAACCAAATAAAACAGCCCGCATAGTGCAGTTGCCAAAATTAAGCTGACGATCTGATTATCGCTTTTAGCTGACACAAATAACCCTATGGCGAGATACGCAGCGCCCAATAAAAACGTCGCCAGGTATCCGGCAATGACCGGCCCCCAATCCAGGTTACCTATAATGGAAACTGAAACAGGCAAAGGCAAAGTCACAACTAGCGCAATCGCTAACAACCCTAAACAACCTACATATTTACCCAATACAAACTGCCAAAGGGAAACCGGCTGCGTAAGCACATGCTCTAAAGTTCCGGAGCGTCGCTCCTCACTCCATAATCGCATCGTGAGCGTACTGCACAAAAATATCAGCAGTATCGGCATTGATTCAAATAATGGACGGACATCTGCAATGTTGCGGGAAAAGAAAGATTGCCCCCAGAAAAATACAAACAGCGTCACACCGGCAAAAACGGCCAAAAACAAGTACGCAATGGGAGAGGAAAAAAATAAAGTGCTTTCTTTTGCGGCAATACGGCGAATGAGTTTTTGATTATCCAGACTAAGCAGCATGATGCAAACCCTCCGTACGGGTAGCAGTAGCAACTTCTCTGAACAAGCTTTCCAGATCTGGATGCTCCGAGACTAATCGGTAAAGTGCATGCCCGCCTTTCACAATCGTAGCGGCAACCATCGCAGCCGTGTCATCGGAATCGCGACCATCCTGCACACGCAAACGATAACTGAACCGCTTAGCCTGAACATTCAAACTTTCTACTCCTGCAATTGCACCTATTTCATTTAATGCGTTTTGCATAGCGTGCTCATCCATTGATGTGGTCACCAGTAACTGATTACTGTGACGCAGATTTTCCAACTTCTCATCAACAGCCAGAGTACCACCTTTAATAATCAGCACTCGATCACACAGCGCTTCAACTTCCTGCATAATATGAGTAGAAAGAATGACGGTCGCATCCTTCGCAATTTCGCGAATCAGCTCCCGCATCTGATCTGTTTGTGTGGGGTCCAAGCCGTTGGTTGGCTCGTCGAGAATTAAGAGTTTTGGGCGCCCTAAAATGGCTTGAGCCACACCGACGCGCTGCTTAAAACCACGGGATAGCGTAGAAATAGGAGCAAAGAGTTTTTCCACCAAGTCTGTCGCGTGCAGGGCACGTTTGATTTCCGCTGTTTTTGTGTCGCCACTCAACCCTTTTAGTACTGCGGCATAATCCAGATAATCGGCAACTGTTAGTTCAGGATATACGGGAAGATTTTCAGGTAGGTAGCCAATTTTTAATTGAGCTTGTTTCAGTTGTTTGGCGAGATTAAGCGAATCCATTTCGATACTGCCATTATGGGGCTCCAGAAATCCACTTAACATTTTCATTATTGTAGTTTTACCCGCACCATTGTGCCCAAGTAAACCAACAATCTCTCCCTTTTGAATGGTAAACGTCACGTCTTTGACTGCAACAAAATTACCATAGCGACGCTCCAAGCTATTCACGTCTAACATAAGACCTCCACTAACATTGTTAACAAAAAGCCATTCTCAATATCTCTGCTTCATGCTCGCGAGTATGCGATACACTCACTTCCACACCGAAACATTCGCTCGTGAGCAATTGCGCTATGGTTGCTTAATTTATGCTACAGGATAATAAAACGAGACTGGTTTATAGCTATTCAATTATTGTTTCTGTGCCTATGTCTTGTTGATGGATAAATCAAATCCAAAAACTTCTTTGTTATGCTATATCACCGTCTATAGCTAAAGCGCTGTAACAGTGCCGTCGGATCGGCGGCTAAAACCACGAGCAGAAGCGATAGATGGCGGTTAGATAGGGTCTCTTTGTAAAAGTTCAAGCGCCACAATATAAATTTTATCATTTGCGAAAAGGGTAAACGTTTTAATGGTGAACTCGGTTATAAATGCGCTATTTTTAGACAGAACCAATACGATTCAACTTTGGTTCGGTGCGGTTTTCACGCTGCTGAAGGAGACTCAAAGAAGTTTTCGGGGAACTTTTCACAAAACTTTATCTCTACCGGAAGACAGGCTTACAGTTATGTACGGGGCCCGCTTGAAAAGAATTTGTTTAGAAACCAATACTGCAATTCGGCGAAAACCTCCTGCATCTTTTCTTGCTATGCAATTAACTTATAGGTGCAAGCACACTGTAAACTGAAAAATTGAAACATTTAACATTAAAATTAAAAACGGGTTGCAAAGAAATTCTTCGCCGCCATTTAATGGGACAGTGACAATCGCTCAATGACTACCGTAATACAATGGAGTAAACGATGCAGCTGAAACACACTTTTACAGCTTTATTCTTGTCTTTCTTTTTAACTGGAACCGCAAATGCCGCCCTCCCTGCATTTGACGCTTCAGGAAATCAACTTCCTTCTCTCTCTCCCATGCTGAAAAAAGTTAACCCTGCCGTGGTTAACATTGCGACCTACTCCAATCATCAGGCCGCACAAAATCCCTTATTGAATGACCCGTTCTTCCGCCGGTTTTTCAATATCCCGGATCAGCCCCAGCAACAGCAACCTCAACGTCGCCAGCAAAGCGCTGGTTCCGGAGTCATTGTCGATGCAAAAAAAGGCATAGTGATGACCAACTACCATGTTATCAAAGGGGCTGACGAAGTGCAGGTCGCACTGGAAGATGGTCGCAATTTCGAAGCAAAGGTGAAAGGTTCTGATCCTGAGCTGGATATCGCCATTCTGGAAATAGATGCCGACAACCTCGTGGACGTAAAGCTCTCCAATTCCGATGAATTGGAAGTGGGTGACTTTGTAGTCGCCATCGGCAACCCGTTTGGCCTGGGACAAACCGTAACAACCGGGATTGTCAGTGCACTTGGTAGAACAGGCCTCGGCATTGAAGGTTATGAAAATTTCATTCAAACAGATGCCTCCATTAATCCAGGAAACTCGGGGGGCGCGCTGGTAAATTTACGCGGCGAATTAATCGGCATTAATACTGCTATTATTGCTCCAGCGGGCGGCAACGTGGGTATCGGCTTTGCCATTCCCATTAACATGGCGGAATCCAGCCTCAGGCAGATCTTAAAACATGGTGAAGTCAAACGTGGTCAAATCGGCGTAAGCATTCAAGACATCACCTCAGACCTGCGCAAGGCATTTGGTCTTGAAAATGGTCAGCAGGGCGTGCTCATCACCGATGTCCTGGAAGGTACCCCAGCAGAAAAAGCTGGCCTGAAAGCTGGCGATGTGATTGTCGATGTAGACGGTGCAGACACTTCTTCCGCTGGGCAGCTTCGCAGCCAGATAGGGATTAAATCGGTAGGCGAGAAAGTCAAAGTTGGCGTTATTCGTGACAATAAACGTCGTGAATTTGATGTGAAAATCGGGGATTCGGAAGTCGCTTCCGATGGCAATCTACATCCATTGCTTGAAGATGTGGTTGCGGAAAACAACCCTGATGGCGAGGGCGTACTAATCAGTAATGTTGGACCAAATTCCGTGGCTGCTTATAGTGGCCTTCGCCCTGGTGACATTGTGATAGGGGTCAACAAGCGTCGAGTGGACAATTTAAAAGATATGCAAAAAGCCCTAAGCATGAATAAAACCGCTGTGCTGTTGCATATTAACCGACGTGGTCGTTCACTATATCTTGTGATTCGCTAAATCCATTAGCACCGTTCAAAACAAAAAAAGCCGCTAATTTTTAGCGGCTTTTTCGTATCTGGCTTTTTTGTTTTTATTGATGACAACCTGGAATGAAAAAGTGCTGAAGGGAAAACTGCAGAAAAGAGAAACTGCAGAAAGAAGAACACCCCCGTCCTTGGATCATCTTACTGGTTGCAGGTTTTCTATGTAATCACGAGCTGCTGCATTCAGATGTTTATTATTTACACAGGCTCAGGTTTTACTGTGCTCATACAGCGCGAAAGAATTTAGTTTGCCATAACTTTTTTCGGCAATTTTTGCTGTTTTAAACGCACGAAGAGCGTTGATGGGCTTATGAAAACTTTTCGTTACCACGAACGTTTCATTCGCTGCATTTGAAAAACACATTTTCAAGGTTTGGCGCGCATTTTCACGACTTTTTGTACTGCGAACTTGACGCGATTGCACATTAAAATGGTTAGAGACTTGCTTTTTGTCCGCCGCAGTATCCGCGATATCGGCTTGAGCTCTCCCCATTAAATTGCGTTTCAAATACGCCAGACTTGCCGCTAAATCTTGGGTTAACGGATTATCCAGGTTCGCATGAGGGGGTTTTACATCAAAATTTTCCATTTTCCTACCTGTTTCCTTTACTATAAGAGTTTCTACGAAGATAGATTCTTTGAGGACTGGCGTTTTCGCCAAGACTAGCGCTTTTCAGCTTATAAAGCCACATTACAGTGGAACACAAACGCTTAAAACACCACCATTATACTCGATATTCACGCGACCTCGATACTATAAACGCCATCAAAAGCCCACAAAAACGATTTGAGCGTCACATTTTTTCAAGCCTCTCCGCTCGGCAAATGAAAGCCGCCGAAATAAGAGGCCAGACTTACTCTTTTTCCGAGTCTTCTCGAGCGCCAGCTGCGTCCAAAAAGCACTGGGTACGCATTTTCACATTATTTGGAAAGCGATCACGACAATCTTCCTGACTTACTCCTGTTGACGTTGACGAAGAGGAGGAGCCGCCAGACGAGTATCTCTGGCTGGCTTTTCGTTTTTGACTGTCGTAATCCTGCTGCCTTAAGCTATTGGAATACTGTTTATTACGTAGACGAATATCGTCGTCCTGCCCTACGACTTGCACATCATCCTTTTCCAGGATCTCCGCTTTATCCTTATATTCTTCAGGAACTCGGTCACCGTAATGCACGTCACCATTTTCGTCGACCCATTTAACAATGTCACTCCAGCTATTCGAAGCCAGGGTGAAAGCAATTAAGCTGGCTATGGCAACAAAGCTCATTTTCTTTGTGAGGCATTGGTATATAGCGCTAACGGTTTTCAGGCATCGTTTATCGCTGATGGAACTCTTCATAATACAACCTGCTTGATTACGTGACTGATGGTTATTCTCTCATTCTAGCGTGCTCTGGAGCAGTTATCCTGCTCGCAAAATATCAACACAATGGCGCAAATATCAACCTCAAAAGACTGCAATCCGATCACTGTGACTATATAGACAGCGAAATCAGGCTCAATTCAAAATTTATGCTATAAACTTACTAGCGACTGGAGCTATTGATAGAGCAAAAGAGCTCACCTTTTCCAAACAATAAACAGATAATGATTCAATGCGTCGTACCATCACACTAGTCACATTCTTATTGCTGCACTTCTCTAATGCCGCAATAGCTAGGGAGGCCTCTCCCCCCTATATCGTCAATATCCCCAAACCGCAGAATACTGATTTGGATGCGAGTTATGTGCACTCCGAAAAACTTCTGGAGCTTGCACTCTCACTCTCCTCTGCGGGGAATGAAGAAATTATTGTAAAACGTAATATCAGCGCGTCTCAAAGTGATACGCTGAAGATTATCGCCGCCGGCGAAGGCATTGATGTTTATTGGGTGGGCACATCCATAGAGCGAGAGAAAAATTTACGGCCAATACGTATACCCATATTTAAAGGCTTGCTCGGTTTTCGTATGAGCCTGGTGCATCAAGACACTGCGGGGCAATTTTATGGGATTACCGATACGGACCAAATTTTCCAGTTTCGTGCTTGCCTGGGTGCAGACTGGCCAGATGCAGATATCTTCGAAGCCAATGGTTTTGAAGTAAATCGTAGCCACGAATATCGAGGCCTACTGAATGACATTATGCAAAAGCGTTGTGATTTTTTACCGCTGAGCGTATCTGAAATTAACGCAGAATATAAAGACAATAAAAGCGTTTTCTCCAGCTTACGCTTATACAATCGCTTCATCTTTTACTATCCACTTCCGATGTATTATTTCGTTAACAAGGAAAATACTGCTCTCGCGGAGCGAATAGAACAGGGCCTGGAAAAAGCGATAGATAACGGCGAATTTGATCGATACATGCGGGAAAGCCCCGTTACCCGGCATCTGTTTCCAATAGATAACTGGATTCACATGCAATACATTGCATTAAAAAACCCGCTATTGCCAGAAGACACAGACACATCCAACCCTCGATATTGGATTCAATTACCGCAAACACATGCCAAGTTGTGACAGACACTTTTTTCTAGCGGGGTAACACAAAGGTGTACCAGTGTCACCCCGCATACGCTTAACGCCCGAGTACTCGCACCTCAAAGATAGAGTAGCCCCAAAGATTTCCGCTGCTGCGAGTATGCATTTTTATCCTTAAATATTGATACGAGCCTGCTAACGCGACAACGTCAGAGCGACTCCCAAAAGCGCCACCCGTTTGCGAGGAAAGTGTGGTCCAGGTACTGGTGTCATTTGACCCCTGTACATCGTAGCTTTCCGCATTGGCTGCCTCCCAATCAATATCGATCTGAGTCAAAGAATAAGCCTGATCAAACGCCACCATATACCACGCATCATTATCGCTATGCTGCGACTCCCAACGAGTTCCACCACTCCCATCTATCGCCAACGCAGCCGCTTGAAATTGTGACGAAGCGCTCGCACTGACTGGCGATAAAAGTTGTGCAGGTTCCGGGTTTGAACCTCCATCACGGTAGCCCATTACATCGATTTCAAAAATGGAATATCCCCAGTTGTTCCCAGCGCTTCGCGAGAGGCCTACTATCCGCACATACCGATAATGGCCATGTAAATTTAACTGATCAGTTCGATTGCCAAATTGACCTCCGGTTTGATTGACGATCACACTCCAATTGCTGCCATCAACCGAACCTTCCACAGCATAAGTACTGGCATTGGCCGCCTCCCACTGAATACTCATACTCGCCAGCTCCGCCACTTCGCCCAAATCCAAAGTCAGAGTCGAAGGATCAATGCCATGAGCAGATTCCCAACGGGTCGCCGGATTCCCATCAATAGCATAACCGGCCGATTGCAATTCACTGCTTGCGGTAGCCGAAGCAGTATCGGTCAAATGACTTAACACTGGGTCTGGACTGGGTGTGGGTGTGGGTGTGGGTGTGGGTGTGGGTGTGGGTGTAGGAGTTGCAGTCGGCGTTACCGTTGGCGTAGGGGGATTACCACCCAGTAAGCCAACTGCAATCGAATGACTTGCGGAGATATCATTGAAGGTATAAGAAGTTAAAGGACCCATAGAAACACCGTCAATAATGACGTTTCCAATTTGCTGACCCGCAGGTGCTGCAAAAGTGTATGTCGCATCATCGGTGTTGTTACGGCTGTAACGAATCGTACTGGACGGAGAAATACTCACGCCTTCATCAAGAGCGATAGTATGTATTCTGTGTGGGCGATGGTCTATAGCCATCAATTGCACATCGGTAACTTCTACAAGCTGACCGGCTGGTGGACGAAAATAAAACGTAAAGTCCCGTGTACCTGCCGGTGGCTGTGAACTCAGATTGTCAAAAATCTCGAACTGGCCGTCGGTTGTACTTGCCGTCCAATTCATAAGAGAAGTCCCACCATAGTCCACGCGGAACTGATCCAGGCTGCGATCAGGAGAATTATCTCCTGCCACCCACACTTGTTTAATTTCGTAATGATCATCAATGCGCACGGACAGGCTGAGGTCCTGCCCTTCACTCTGTCTATCATTACCACTCGCGCGAGTATCACTGGACCCATCAACAGCACGCGAAGCGACGCCCCACCACTCGGTCTCCCAACCCGCGCTGGCAGACACTAAATTTGCAGGGCCAATCACCGGCACCAGAGACTCAGAAGACCCAATATAGTCACCCTCTCGTATCACCACATTGTCAATGGTGACACCGGCCGTCCCCATGTTGCCAAACAGGAAAGCAAAGCGCCCTGGATTATTCGCCACATTAAAATCCAGTACAAAACTATAATGCTGCGATCCCGGCTGCAAATTAATTTGCTCATGTAAATATGTACCGGAAATGGAAGGGTTCAAGGTATTTTCTGACAAGCGTGCAACCATGGTTCTTGCAGAGCTTGCACTGGCATCAAAACTTATGTGATAGCGATAGTCACGCTTTAAAGCGAAATTGGAAGTGTGTAGTTGCACAGAACCCTCATTCGCTCCGTCGTTAGTTAAGCTAAGTTGCAACGCCCCATTCACCACGGAAAATCCAGGGTTAGCGCCATCAAATGCTTCCTGTGACCATGTATTAAGACCATCATCAAAATTTCCGTTCGGCAAAATATTCACTGCCCGATCAACCTCGTCAGCAGCTGAAGGTTTCGGGTAAACATTGGCAAGGTCTTCAAAGGCTTTAAACTCCAACAACCATATAGGATTTCCTTTATCTATACGCCCTTTTGTTATCACTTTGAAATAGCGATACGCAGCATTCACATCAAAGCTATGCGTTGCCCATCCTGTTGCATCTTGTTCAGAAGTCAATAAAAACTCCCAATTACCCGACGCTTCCGATTTCGCATAAATATCATAGGCACTTGGTAAATTCCACGACCACTCAAGCCAAAGATATTTAACCTGTTTGTCTTCACCATAATCGATTTCGACCCAGTGTATATTGTCATCATTTGGGGTGGCCCACTTGGAACCCACATAACCATCGGCCGCATTATCCGGTGCGTTATCTCGCGCATCGGTGTCATAACCAGGTCTATCATAATCATCGCCCATCACCTTTACCGGCGCCAACCATCCCGTAAGATTGTAAAACCCGTCAGTATTGTTAGAGGCTCGGAAAAAGCTGCGTTTGTTCTCTGCTACATATTTCGCTTCAGGATCACTGGCTGGTAACGGCCAGTGCGCCACGTAATCCACTACAAAATCTGTACCCTGGCGACCGATATTATTCGCCATTGCCGCGGTATCAATATATTCATATTGCGTTACACCATTGGCGTCCACGTAGCTCCACCCTGTGCGGTTGGCGACATTTGGATCGGGTGAATACAAATTATAATTCCCCACATCAGGCCACTCTACGTGTGTGATCGCATGGTTCAAGATCATGCGCATCGGCGTCACATAAGGCCAAGGTTGATCGTCTCCCTGATTTTCTCGTGAAAAAGTTTTCGTGAGTACACCATTGATATACCACTCGACTTTACTTGGAGTTTTTATAATGCCGTAAGTGGCAAACTCATTCGAGGAATCAAAATTTAACGGAGTTCGAAATGAGCCGTGCACAGCATAAGGCGCGGTCCAGTGCGTTTGAGGGATGCCACTCGCGTTGTTTCCTGTAAACTCCATAATGTCCAGTTCCTGACAGGCCGTCCAACCGACATCGGGGAAATTGCCAAGTAGCCACCACGCAGGAAATTCGCCATTTCGCGCAGGAGGATTTTTTAATCGCGCTTCAAATTTCCCATAGGTGAACGTTGTATTATCCGTGATTTGGGACTCCACCCGACCGGAGCGAATAAATAAAGGCTTCCCAGGGTTTTGCGGATCACCGCCATATACATCCTGAATTTCACCATCCATGTATCGAGCTTTTAAAATCAGAACATTACTATCAATGGCCCCAGAGTCAAACTGCCCTGTTGCCACAGTCCAGTCGGCTGCGGGGTATTCAACATCCTGATAATCAATATCTTCGCCGTTCACAAATATATCCGACTCCACCTTCCAGGCATTGCGATCAATTTGAGGTTGGTTAAAGTGATCAACAAAGTCCGTATTACTGTCGGGGGATGACCAATAGGGGTCATAATAATCGGTAGCAAAACTGGTAAGAGGTACAATGGAAGTGATTGAAAGTACTGCGGTAAAATAAGCACGAATTGAAGCCGAGCGCACTTTCGACTTAGGCAGCGTCGTCATAGAAACTCCGAGAATGTGTCAATTATTGTTATTCGTTGTTATCTGCAGGTCGAGCCTGAAATTTTAGATGATGCTGTAGCTCCAGCGTCCTGCTCACATTTCTCCTGACAACATCAGGCTTTCAACTCTTGCATAAATGCGGATGAACATAAATGCTGTTTCGATGGTTTGGACATTCGTGCGGCAACTCGGAAATTCGTTAACATAAAACTTTTTAAGCGCCATCAGCTTTTACTGCACTGCAGGATAGGCTTGATCACCAGACAACAATCCGCTTGCTTAGACGCTAACCAATCACACACAAACTGTTTTTTGCCGGGGTATAATGACGAGACTAAAAAGGTCAGTACTTCAGCGCCAAACAAATATTGATTTTGACGCCATTAGTACGCAAACTATGAATAACAACAGCTTTTTACCACTGGTTCTAACAGCACGGCTTTTTTAAAGCTAAAATAAATATAGCAACCGCTGACAATACATAAGTGAAACATGCAGTTAGCAATCTGATTTAAGCACCTCTTATCACTACAAAAGGTACTCTCAATGCTTTGCTCCACTTTACAAGTGGCTTGCTGCTTTCAATACTTGTAGTCATGACAATACGCAAAGCGCCCTAATGCGAGTAAAGACAAAAATAAAATGAACGCATTGCATCAATCGAATTCAACGGCCTGGCCCACCCCTCATTTTTGGTGGCTGCAAATTGGTGGCTGGCTCCTATACCCGGTTTTCATTCACCTCGCCTACACACCAACCGAACAATTCAATAACTGGTTACTACTGCCTAGTTATTATGCCTGGGAGACATTTCTCGGTTTTACCTTAACGCTGATGTTACGTGAGCTTTGGAAACGCCTGTGGGAAACCTCCATCTGGATAGCGGTTCTGGTGAATCTGCTGGCAGTCGCGATTAGCGCTGAAATTTGGACCGTCGGTAAACTCGTTTTATATTACCAATATTTTGATTACATCCAGGAACAGGACTTTTGGAAAACCACTGGCGAATGGTACCCAAATTCATTAACTGTGTTTGCCGCCTGGTCTGCAATCTATTACGGGTTTAAATACCGTAACACGCTGATCGAACGAGAAAGCTCTTTACTTGCGGCACAAGCCGCGGCCAAAGATGCGCAGCTACGTATGTTGCGCTACCAATTAAACCCACATTTTTTATTCAATACGCTGGCAAATATTTGTGCATTGATCTCCGATGGTAATGCGACACGCGCAAAAAACATGACGGTCGAGCTATCGGAATTCCTGCGTTACTCACTTGACAATGACCCCTCACAAACAACCAGCGTCAAAGATGAGATTGAAATTATCAAGCTCTACTTCAACATTGAAAAAATTCGATATGCCAACCGACTGAACTACGACATCAGCATTGATCCAAATACAGAAGATTGCCAAATACCCAGCATGCTCCTGCAGCCACTGGTTGAAAACGCCATTAAACATGCTATTGCTCCGTCTCTGGATGGTGGCATCATTTCAATACATTCCTCGGTATTAAAAAACTGCTTAATTTTATCAGTGAAAGATAATGGTCAGGGCATACAGGAAAAAGCCGTATCAGACAAACGACAAGGCATAGGCTTGACCAATACTCGCGAGCGGCTTTCGAGTTTTTATGGCACGAAACAAAAGCTCGAACTTTTGGATGTCGAACCACACGGACTGGAGGTTCGTATTACTATCCCCATGACAAGCACGCCAGGTAAGAACCATGACAGCTGAAACAGTTTTACGCACACTTGTAGTTGACGACGAGCCCTTTTTACGTATGGAGCTTGCCAAAAAGCTGGGAGAACATCCGAACGTTGAAGTTATTGGCCAGTGCGCCAATGGCATTGAAGCAGTTGAAGCCATTCACAAGATGCAACCTGATCTGGTGTATCTGGATATCGTTATGCCCGGCTTAAATGGCTTTCAAGTAATTCATGCTATTCAAGCCGATGCCATGCCAATTATTATATTTGCCACAGCCTACGATCAATATGCAATTAAAGCCTTTGAAGTAAGAGCCGTAGATTACCTGGTAAAACCCTACAGTGACCAACGCTTGAATAAAAGTGTGGAAACAGCATTATTAAATTACCGATCGCCATTACATCAAAACAAGCAGAACCTCATTGAGCTTGGTTCTGACATTCAGCACACTGAATTTAGTGAAAGCGACGATAGAACTTACGAACACTGGCCAGATGAATTAGTTATAGAAAACAAGGACCCGCGCGTGTCCGTAAAGGTCGCGGAAATTGCCTGGGTAGATGCTGCGGGAGACTATATGTGTGTGCATGCGAATGGCGAAACCTTTATTTTGAGAAGTACGATGAAAAACCTGGAAGAAAAATTAAACCCCCAACAATTTCGTCGGATTCACCGTTCTACTATTGTCAATATTGATTTTATCGAAACCATTACACCTCACCAAAAGGGCGATTATTTTATCGATATAAAAGAAGGAACTCGCCTGCGATTAAGCCGAAGCTATCGCGACAATCTGACAGACCTGATAGACAAATAGGTACTAACATCTGCTGCGACAGAATAGAGCAAACAATCACGACTCGCATACGCCTGACAAATGACTGTCACTTAACGTTTCCATAAAGAATTCAGGCAGCACTACAGCGCAGCATTATCTTTGTGATTGGGTTAATGTACTTTTCCCTAGATTTCGCTATTTTACTGGGATTCAGTAGAATTAGATAAACTAACCTATACTGTTCAGATAACGTCGATTCACTGGGTCCACGCGCACGACAAAACGCTCGGACACCATAATCAATATGCAAAAATTACAAACGGACGCAGGTACGCGTCTTGCGTATGGAATTTCCCGCGACGCAATACGGCCACACCCTGCGCCATTTACTACCGAAGTGAGATCTCACCATGCCGTGCTTGCGCATGCATCAGCCGACAACCTTTGCGCCATTTTTTTATAGCATTCTGGCACTGCTTTTGTGCGCGTGCTCCGTTAGCCAAACACGGTTTTTCTCCAGCTCACCGCACATTTCAATCAATCAGCTCGGCTATCTGCCGAAAGCGGAGAAAATCGCTGTCTATACGCATCCAAGTCGCCATGCCATACGCTGGGAACTGATCAACGCAGAAACACATGCACGAGTAAAACGCGGGGAAACGCAGGCATTCGGCTTAGACTCCAGCACTCAGCAACACGTCCACCGTTTAGATTTCAGTGAGATCAATCAGCCAGGTCGCTACTTCGTGCAAATCGGGAACGTTAAGAGCAATACTTTTGATATCAGCAAAGACATATACAGCAAATTACATAACGACGCGTTCCACTATTTTTACTTTCACCGCCTCGGCAGCGAAATTGAAGCTCAGTATCTTCATAGCGCTGAACACGCTCACCCCGCGCTACACGAAGATAAAGCCCTCTCCTGCTTTAATGCCTGGTGCGGCAAGGACACCGAACATAATGTGCAAGGCTCATGGGCAGATGCGGGTGACTTCGGCGTATATCCCGTCAATCACGCCTTCGCTGTTTGGTCACTAGTCAACAGTTACGAATTTTCTCCCCAACAAAACCGTTCCGACCAATTAAATATTCCCGAAAGCGGCAATAACATACCCGATCTTCTCGATGAACTTCGCTACGGTGCACAATATTTACCAGGTATGCTGCCAACAGGAGAGGGACTGGCCAGCCACAAGATTAGCAGCGAACATTGGCCGGAGTTTCCGCTGAACATTGCAACAGAAAATGCCCAGACGCGATTCCTGCAACCGCCCTCCACCGCATCAACGCTCGCTATAGCACGTATAAGTGCTCAATTGGCCAGAGTATTCAAGGACTACGACAGTGATTACTCCCAATTTCAATGGAAGCTTGCGAAAGATGCTCTTCATCGGGCGTCAACACAAACACAAGTGCTTTATACAGAAAACACATTGGACTCTCCCGGCGCTGGCGACTATGCAGATAACACAATACAGGACGATTGGTACGCAGCGTTAGCCGAAGCCTTAATCACCGCGCAGGAGCTCGAAGATAGGGCCAATGCTGCGATTTACCGTAAACGATTAAGAAAAAACCCTTATTTTCTTACATTCGATCACCATGGATCGCAATCATGGAAACATGTTCAAGGCAGTGCCAGTTTGAGTTTGTGGTTGCACTGGGACAATACGGGTCTGAATTTTCTAGAGAAAGACATACTGAAAATTAACATCATGGAAGCAGCCAGACAATTGATGGCCGACCAAGATAAAAGTGGCTACTTATCGCTTTACAATCCTCTACCGCCAAGCTCTGCACACCCTTACCCTATTTGGCACTGGGGATCGAATGCAACCGTCACAAATGACATGATCGTCATCGCTTACGCTTACCAAATCACGCTGGAGCATCGCTTTCTATTTAGCTTTTTACATGCCTTGGATTATTTACTCGGGCGCAATGCGTTGAATAGCTCGTTCATAACAGGCTATGGCACGCAGGCAGAAACAGACACACACGATAGAATCGCCTGGACAGCTTACCAAAAAAGCAAAACGCCCTATCCTCCCGGATGGATGAGTGGCGGTCCGATGAACGATCCAAGCACTTGCCGCAATGAATCATCCACCCCCTTAAACCAACCGCCAGCTCTGGCCTATGCCAAACCTGGCACAGCTCCCACAGCTTGGTGCTCCAAAGAAAACGCGGTTAACTGGAATGCAAGTTTATACTGGGTCAGCCAATTCGCCGTGCATGCAATGGAGGCATTGCATTAAGTTTTTGCCTGTTCTGCCGCGATGAATATTAGTGAACAATCTGCGAAAGGTTGCGTGTTATTAATCGCAGGGCTATGAATTGACTCGGCTCACTTGTGGGCTTGCTTGCGAGCTTACTTGCTTCAGAATAAAACTACCGACAAGCAATACCGACAAGCCGGCAATCATTCCTGCCATCCCTTCATAAGCTGCGCTTTGCCATCCCATATAGCGCCACATTAACGCGGTGAATAAACCGGTGAGCACAGCAATAATGCTCAGGGGCTGTCCTGGCCGCATTCCAAGACATAGCACGATAAGAAGGGGGGCAAATGCGCTTGCGAGCCCAGACCACGCCAAGATCACCAAGTTGAAAACGCTTTGCGTGTCCAGCAGCGCCCACTTCAACGCAGCTGCTGTAATCAGTACTGTGAACACTTTTAACAACCAGGGCTTCTCGATTTTATGTGGTATCAAATCATGTGTTACTGCAGCAGAACAACTGAGCACTAAAGAATCTGCGGTCGACATGGTTGCAGCAAAAATACCTGCAAGAATAACCCCTGCCAACATACCTGGCAGCAGTTCCTTAGCCATAGTGGGAAGCGCTAGCTCCGCATCAAAAGAAGCAGTATCAACCAGATAAATTCTCGCAAGCATGCCGACAATTGTCGCCATGGCATAAAACAAACTGAACCAGATATAGTAATAAATACGTGCCGTCAGCATTTTATTATTATCTTCCAGCGTCATGAACCGCACCATGATATGCGGCTGCCCAATCACTGAAAAACCGGCAAACCCCCAGCTTATCGCAAATACAAAACCACCCAAAATTCCAGGCACAACCAGATCATCCGGAGTCCAATCCATAAAGCCTTCAATTTGGTTCATTTGCGCAAGCGAAGCACTAATTCCACCTTTTTCAACCAGAGCGACTATCAGCAGCATTGCCATGGCAATAATCATCACCACAGATTGTGCCGCGTCTGTCCATATAGACGCGCGAATACCGCCGGCAATACAATATAGCACTACCAATATGGCACCAATAATGGCACCAGTTGCAGACGGCCAGCCTAACAACACATGCAGCGCCTTACTTCCCGCAACCAATTGCGCGCCGGCATAAGCCAATAAAAATACAAGGGAAATGAGGGCAACCAATCGTTGCAAATAAATATACTGCTCGCCGGTCCAATTACTGAGCACACCGGCGAAGCTGACTTCTTTTGTAGATTGAGTCGATTTTCTTAACTTTGCATGGATAAAAGTGGAGGCGATAAAATCCCCAGCTAGCCATCCCAACATAATCCAAATGGCAGCCAGCCCCGTGGCATAGGTGTAACCAATCACCCCGATGAACATATAACCACTGTTATTGGTTGCAACTGCCGATAGACCAACCAATGCGGGACTCACTGAGCTAGAAGCCAGATAATAATCCTTTTTTGTTCCACGACTTTTTAAAACGGAACTCACGCCTACCGCTACAAAGATCGCCAGAAAAATTAAGAAACTTGCAACCATGCCTCACCTGTTTATTGTATTAGTTTTTGAATTATCTAACTTTGCTGCTCTTCTTCATTCCCGTTTAAATGCAGTAATTTTCTAAACGCAGGATAATCATGTAACGGCTGAAGAGCAGGATCTTTCAATAATTCACCCTGATAGAGTTCCGTGCGCGAGATCGCTTCATTCAGATTTTCAACGGCTTCTTCAAACTGCCCCAAAGTGGTGTAAGCACAAGCCAATTGATAAAACGCGTGACTGTTGTTCGGATCAATCTGTAATGCCTGATGACACAAATTCACTGCCCACTGAGGTTCATTTAGCTCCAATACTGCATCAGCCTTGTAGGTTAACGCTTCACAGTTACCGGTATTTAGAATGAAAATTTGATCATATATCGCAATTTTATTTTGCGGGTTGTGCTCTTGTGCAGCACGCAACCACAAAGACTGAACCTCTCGCGTCATTTCAATTTCTTCACGATTTTCTTCGATGTGCTGTGTTTTCTGGTTAAGCTGCTGCTCGATTGACTGCAAACGCCCCTCGTACTCATTCACAAGTTTGGAAATTTTTTCATCCGCAAGTGAATGCACCTTTTCTTTGATATCTCGAATGGATGTCCAACCAACCAGAACTAAGATAGAACTCACACCGGCGATCAGATAGAAAAAGTATGTAATTGTGTTGGTAGCGTAGGTAACACCTCGGTCTACCGCAGAGAGTTCTCGGTCGACCATCCGCTGAATAAGCTCTGTCCGTTGCGCCGCCATTTCCGTCCGCAAACTTTTTAACTCATCCAGCACATATCGCTCGATAAAAGGCGAATACAACGGTTTTTCCAGGGTGTTGATTGTTTCTTGAATCGCTTCTGTGTCAACAGATTCAGAAGCTGGTTGTGCGGGGTTGGATGTGGCGGGGTCTGCGAACCCCGCAGTCGATAAAACTAAAAGCAAAAAGACTAAGACGCGAGGCATATGGCCCTACCATGATCATGAACTTCGACCAAGCAGCTATGCAGGCTTTTGATAGCGTCGGCATAGTCGTCTTCACTAATCACGAATTGCATATCCACTTGTCGCATAGATTGATGGATCGCAAGCACATTGATATCATTTTCAGCCAATGCACTTACCGTTTTCGCCAGTATACCAGAAACATTCATATCACTGCCTATGGCACTGACAACGGTTACTTTTCGTTGATTAACTTCTGCTTCGTCAAAGCTTCGCTGCATGGCTTTTACGATTCGTTTTACGTTCTTCAAATTCGATGATACATAGTGGGTAATGGTATTTGCGTTGATATCTTTAGACACGATATGCCCTTTAAAACGCGCAATTATTGAGAGCAGCTCAGTGTCGTAAGTATTCACATTACCCGTCATATTCTGGTCAAATACCTCTATCGCATAGACACCTTTACAGCCAGCAATAATTTCAACACATGGCTTACTGCTCACATAATCTCGTGTGATTAAAGTACCAGCATGCTCAGGCTCAAAGGTATTTTTAACACGCAAGGGAATATTGTGCTGGCGCAATCCCTTAGCCGCCTTAGGGTGTATTGCCTCCATCCCCAGATTGGCTAACTGGTCTGCCACATCATAGTTGGTACGTCCAATAGGTACCGCATTTCCTTCACCCACAAGCTTTGGATCAGCGCTACTTAAATGGAATTCTTTGTGAATAACAGCCTCTGCAGCTTCGGTCAGGACAGCAATTCGACTAAATGTCATCTCGCTATACCCACGATCAAATGTCGACATCAGCCCATCGCGACTATGTGCATAGCCTGTGGCAATCGGTAAGCAGGACGTCAGATCCATATCACTCAGCACTAACTGAATTCTGTCATCCAAAGTTAAATGTTGATCTGCATTCCAACCAGTTAGATCCACAAATACGGCATTCACACCATCACGCTTTAACAATTCAGCCGTATTCCAGGCACTGTGCGCCTCACCGATACTTGCCAACATTTCGCGTACCGTAGCCAAATGCGCATCTAAGTTAAAATGCCCGTGCTGACATAACCGTTTCAAATCACTAAGGCAACGCTCCGCGTCATCCAGACGCTCGCCGATAAATTCGTTCGCCTTCTCCAGACGCTCTCCACTCTTAAATAAATGCTCGTTGATACTGTAAATTTTTTGTTTTAATTCTTGTAATGACGCATACCAACTATCATCTTCAATACCGCCAGCAAATAGCGAGTACACACCACCCTGACCGGATTTTTTATGCTCTAACAACAAATTCGTAATACCACCATAAGCAGATACAACAAAAATTCTATTGTAAAGATCTTCATTGTGCTTGCTTAGAATGATGTTATCTCGCACGGCAAGATAATCACTCATTGAGGTACCACCAATTTTTTCTACTGTATGTTGTTTCATAGCTCCTGTCCGTCTCAAATTTTCTTTTTTTGTTCTGCGAACCTATAGAAGGTTTTATCTTTACATCGCTTAATTAATACATCATAAAACCAATACATCGCTCGCCTACAGCGGAATTCCTCGGCCAAAGCCGAGGATGCTCGCCGTTATTCTTCAATAGTATCCGCTTCTAACTCATATGCACCTTCTGCATTATGCACTTCGGTCCCATGTAAGGGCGGGTTAAAAACACATGCCATGCGCATTTCTTCAAAAGCACGCAACATGTGTTTATCGTTCTTATCCAGGATATAAAGCGTTCCAGGCACAATCGGATATTTTTTACCGTCTGCGATTGTTTCCACTTCGCCTTTGCCCGACATACAAAATACAGCTTCGAGGTGGTTCTGATAATGCATTTGAAAATCAGCCCCCTTATTGATACGTGTCACATGAAAAGAAAACCCCATATTGTCCTCTTTCAGCAACATTCTCACACTGTCCCAATTGCCATCAGGAGATACAATCTTACGATTACCTTCTTCACATTCGTGTAAATTTCTCACTATCATTTTATGCTATCTCTCATTAAATCTATGACTTGGCGCTTGCCGATAAATTCTGCCGTATCGCTCTCTTACACAACGGCTTTTAGTTTGTTAATTCGCAAACTATCAAAGTAATCCTGATCCTCTGGAATCTCATCTTCTTTTGCACACACTTCTTTAATTGCCTGCTCAACAATGTCGATCCCTTTCTTTAAGCTTTCTTCATTGATAATAAGAGGGCAAAGGAACTTAACCACTTGATCGTCTGCACCACTTGTTTCAATAATCAAACCTTGTTTAAAGGCGGCTCGTGTAATTTTTCCTGCAATATCACCGTTTACACAGTTGATACCCTGGAACATACCCCGTCCACGCACTTCGAAATTACCTTCACCATACTTTTCAACAATACTGGCTAGTCGCTCGGTAATATACGCACCTTTCGCTTGCACTTGCTTAGCAAAGGTATCATCTGACCAAAAGTGATCAATCGCAGCCTTTGCTGTTACGAACGCCATATTGTTACCCCGGAACGTACCATTGTGCTCACCCGGTCTCCATTGATCCAGTTCTGGACGGAACAACACAACAGCAAAAGGCAGACCGTAACCACTTAATGATTTTGACATGGTTACAATATCAGGGCTTATTCCTGCTGGCTCAAAACTGAAGTACGTTCCAGTACGCCCACAACCGGCTTGAATATCGTCAACTATCAGCAATACTTCGTGCTTCTTACACACTGTTTCAAGGTTTTTTAACCACTCGAAACTTGCAGCATTAATTCCACCTTCACCTTGAACTGTCTCAACAATCACAGCCGCAGGCTTATCAACACCACTACTGGAATCTGACAGCACTTTTTCAAGGTATTGCGTAGTATCAATTCCCTCACCCATGTAACCATCGAATGGCATTCGTGTTACACCGCTAAGGCTGACACCTGCTGCACCACGGTGATGCGAGTTACCCGTCGCAGCAAGAGACCCAAGACTTACCCCATGGAAACCATTCGTGAAAGCAATAATATTTTCACGACCAGTAATGTTACGAGCCAGCTTCATCGCCGCCTCAACAGCATTGGTACCCGTAGGCCCAGTAAACTGCATGACATAATTTAAGTTTCGAGGCTTAAGAATTTTCTCGTTAAACGCCTCCAGGAATTCTCCTTTCGCTTTTGTATGCAGATCCAGTCCATGTGTAATACCATCATTGCAAACGTACTCTAATAACTTTTCTTTGAATACTGGATGATTGTGGCCATAATTCAATGTGCCCGCACCAGCTAAGAAATCGAGATATTGATTACCCTCTTCGTCATAGAGATATTCGCCTTGTGCTTTGTTAAACACTCGCGGGAATGATCGCGCATAACTTTGTACTTCCGATTCAATTTCTTCAAAAATTTTCATAATCTGCTCTCCTACAGTTTGCACTGTGCCTTTATTTAAATCTGTTATTAAACTGCCAAATACTTTTCTTTTACTTTCATGTTTTAATTTTTCTGCCTGGGAACAAAGGGGCCAAGCCGCACCAACATTTCAGTCGCATGCTCCCCGTTAAAATGCCGCTCGCGATCAAACATCACACTACTGCTCAATTCACAATTAAGATCTTTTGCCAGACTTTGGAAAACAGCCCACGATGCTTCGTTGGATTCCGTGATCGTGGTTTCCAAAAAACTCACCTGAGCGCAATGTTCCCGCTGAAGGATTTCACGCAACATGCGTTTCGCCAGACCTTGCCCTCTTGCCTTTTCACCAACAGCCATCTGCCAACAAAAAAATACATTCGGTGTCGCAGGGGGAATGTAGCCAGAGACAAAGCCAACAAGCTCCCCATCAAGTTCAGCCGCAACACAGGTATCGCTAAAGTGTGTGCACTGCAGCAGGTTGCAATACATAGAGTTACCGTCCAATGGCGGACAGTTAGCAACCAAACCATGGACCGACGCACCATCTTCGGGGCGCGGTGCGCGTAAATTTGCCAATTGAGGCTCTTCTTTTAAGTTCTGCATAACTATTTTTAGTTCAATACTTTATATGTCTAAATAAATTTTAACTAATTTTTGTTAAATTTACATGAATATCCGCACATTTGACCGATTTGGCGCGATTTATGTTAAAATTCAACCAAGAAATATATATAGTACACTAAATATTATTTATGTCCAGCTGGGCAGATATAAGAGAGTTATCTTAGTATTCTAAAATCTATTGATATTATTCTTTTTGAATACTAAAAATATTTTTTAATATATCTTTTAATTATCGAATTTACTTGGAAATGGTTTTAAAATGGCAAGCTACGAACCTGCACTCGATCACGCGTTTACGCACTTTTTTACCAAAGCGGAAGAAGGCCATATTTTGAATAAGATAGAGGAAGTCCTGATCGCCTTAAGGCGAGTAATTCGTGCAACTGATTTGCACTCTAAATATTTAGCAAAAACGACGGGGCTGACCTCACCTCAGATCCTTCTGCTACATGCAATAAGAGACAAAGGGCAGCTCACTATCGGAGAACTGGCAAATGACATTAGCCTTAGCCAAGCCACCGTTACCACAATCCTGGATAGACTCGAAAAGCGAAAGCTGGTGTTCAGAGAACGCTCCACTACCGACAAAAGAAAAGTTCACGCAGGTCTAACAGAAGACGGTATCGAAATCCTGAAGCAAGCACCGATCCCGCTACAAGATCAATTCACTAAGCAATTCAGCGATCTAAAAGAGTGGGAACAAACAATGATTATCTCTTCGCTACAGCGTGTAGCGCAGATGATGGACGCCCAGCATATAGATGCGTCACCATTTTTGGATGTAGGGACTTTAGATCGGCAATATATGTCGGAAAGCCCCGTAGCATATGACACGGACACTAAAATCAAGTAACACCCACAGCCTCCCAAACAATCTCACGATCAGCCGGTATTTATATTAAAACTGGCTGCGCCCTCCCAAAATAGCCAAAACCCGGACCTCAGGTCGACCCACTCAAAAACGCGCTGAGGTGCACCCACAAAATTCAAGTCATACACGAAAAACGGCCAAAAAAAAGGCCATGCAATGCATGGCCTTTTTACTAAGGAGCGTAAAACGCCTTATTCAAATCGAATGTTATCAACCTGAATAGTCATACCATTAGGCGGCTCAAACACAACAGGGCTCAACAATGAGGACAATACAGCCCCACCAGGTGGTTCAAACGGATTACCCATTGCAACCCACTCATCTACACCAATTCTGTATTCATGCCAATTACCATCAGAACTCGTAGTAAATGTAACATCACTAACCGCCGGCCATCCGGAATCTATTCGCAGACGAAGATCTCCTGAACCTGCAGTTACTCGGTAATCAAACACGAGTGTTCGACCAGCAAGACTACTCATGTCACGTGCCTCGCCAAAACCTACTGACAAATTGGAAGGATCTCTCACTCTTTCAATCTCGAAAACATTACCATGCTCAGCATCACCAGAAGCAACAACTTCGTAATTTATTTCACCTTGCCCGCTATTATCATAATGACTCGCTTCAAGATCGGCTCCAAAATCTTCATCAAACACTAAAAATGGAGGACGAGCCAAATGAAGACGCACGTTATCAAACATTACATCGATTGCGCCGCCCGCAGGCTCCATCACAAAGATATTAGCAATTGAATCAATATTTGCTGCACCATTTTCAATCGAGTTACCGCTATCAATCAATTCTTGCAAATCTAATGTGATCGTTTCCCATCCAGCACCTGCCGCTGGCAAAGAAACCGCCATATCACTTACATTAGGCCATCCAGAATCGATTTTAATCAGAAGACTGGTAGCCGCATCAATGGAATTCACTTTGACATCAAAACTTAGCTTAGCAACACCATCTACACCATCATCCAGCCAATGCCCTAAACTTCCAGGCCCGTTGTCAATCTCGAAATAAGCGTTCCCAGGACCGTCACCAGCTTTTACTAGCTGAAATACGTCGCCGTGCTCATCATCCCCGGAATCCACAACACCCTCTGTCACCAAACTATTCGGATCATATGAATTAATAACGAGAGTGTCGGGCACGTCTTCGACAAAGATATCGAATTCAGGCAATGGAGCGAACGATGCAGCACTAAGCGGAGGACGAGAATTTGGAGCCTCAACAATTAGGTCGCCCGAATTTCCGGCAGTAGGACCAGTTCCACAACCAGAAGCACTCACATTGTTAGCACTGCATTGATAGACACGAACGTAGTCAATCTGCATGGTCGCCGGCAACATACTGTCGTCGATGCCAGTTTCATTCACATTTCCAGCCCAAGCACCACCTAGAGCAAGGTTCAGAATCATGTAAAAGTTAGCTTCTCCATCAAAGGGTGCACCTACAGGCGCATTAACGAAACCTTCTTCAAGCTCCCCTTCATCATTCAACACCATTGCAGGAAGCTGACTCCAAAATGAAGTTTCTTCTACCTGGGTAGCAAAATGAATACCATCAACATACCATCTTAAAACACCATACTCCCACTCTAGCGCATAGGTATGGAAATCATCAGCGGGGTTCACGAATGCTGGAGCTTCTTCTGTAGAATCTGCCGCAGGAATTCTAAAAGGAGCACCTGTTTGTTGCTGGCCCGGCCAAGGTCGTCCGTAATGCGTAGTACCGTAGATACGATCCTCAACCGCACCGTCAACGCCGCCGTCGGCTTTTAGATTCACAGTTTCAACGATGTCTATTTCACCGCTCATTGGCCACGCACCATAGGGCGATTCAGTAGGCAACATCCATATACCGGTCCACAAACCTTGACCTGCTGGCATCTTCGCGCGAATTTCGAATCGACCGAATCGCCAATCCATTAAATCTTTGGTTCTCAATCTGGCAGAGGTATATCCTTTTTCAATGGTCGCTCCAGGATATGTGGGATCATCGTCATTCACACTTGGCCCAGAAAACGTTTCTTTTCGAGCAACAATATTTAAAGCCCCATCAGAGATGAAAGCATTTGCGTTATCACCTGTTGTACGGTCCGTATAACATTGCGCTTCTTCGTTACCACCACCCCAGCAGTTATATTCGAGCTCCCATTTTGTTACATCGATATCAGAGCCACTAAAGTTATCTTCCCAGACGAGCTCCCATTGAGGATCATCATTCTTGGGGTCTTCGTTTATATCCCCAATATCACTACCCCCACATGAGGCAAGGAACGCACTCGACAGCGAATAGACTGCAAGTCTTGTTAGCATTTTAGATTTAGTTTCAAACATTATTATATTCCCGATTTTCGTGCCCTTAAATTGGAAGTCCGCCATCCAAACTTTAAGGAGGTTTATGGAAAGATCACTTTTATAATTATCATAATTGTAGTTGAACTTCTAATTTTTATGCACACCATTATGAAGCTCAATCATTCCTTCGATCCTTATTAGATTCCACTCCTGTGTTTGTGAAAGTTTAGGCCAAATTACGTAAAGTTTCTAGCCTATAAAATAAGGTTTTAGCTCTATTATTTCAGAAGAAATTTATTCTTTTTCCAATAGATTGTGCTAAATTCGTCCAACGATAAGCAAGAACGACATACAAAACATTACAAATTCATTAAATCCTAAATGTTTTTTTCTTCAGACCCAAAAAAACATTACAAAAAGTAACACGCAGATATAAAAGTCTTAGCTTTAATGCAATTAATTTCATGAGCAATGTTTTAATTGAAAAACCAGCCCCAGTAAATTAACGCCGTTTAATATACCCACAAAGAATAAAAATCCCAAATTACATAATTATTTTTGCACCGCAAAAAAGCCTTACAATTTTTACTAAAAAACTGGGGGCTCACCTCTCCACCAGTAATTTATCAATACATTAAAAGAAGATAGCGATTCAACGTTATGCCACCAATTAGTTGGGATGTAAATTGCGTCGCCAGCTTCTAAATTCGCAACACTCGCATGCTTTAGAGCCTCAGAAAACCTTGGGAAACGCTCAAAGTTTGGATCACTCAAATCAACAAGACTGATTGGTCTACCACCCGGAGTAATATCGTGCGGGCCAATATATAGGTTCGACTCCTGATCAGGAGGAAACAACGTAAACCTTCGAGCGCCAGCAGCCACACAAGCAATGTTCTGAGAGTCATCGTTATGTGTTGCAACTTTCACCGCATTCCCAATCCAAATTTTAGGTTCAATAGTATCGCTTAAACAACTTAACGAGTTTTCTTTTTCCATCCCAGACAAGTATTCAGAAATACTTGTAGAGCCGATATAAAATGCGGGGCTATCAACTTTATCCACAAATGCCGCAAGTATTTCCATTGCATCTTTCAGATAGCCGTTCATCAGTTTGAAATTAAAGCTTTTTAAATTGTTACCATAAAATAGCCTGCCCTTTTCCTGAGGTGCAGCTAACATAGCCTGAAACTTTAACCCTCGATCAAATGACATCAAATATTCGGCCAAAGCTGAAACTGAATCCTTCGCAGCACACACTATCGGCCAGGCGCCAACCAACCCTCGAAAAATACATGGCTGCTTACCGCTTAAAACGTTGTCGGCTGTCTCTGTATTTTGTATTTCATGCCAGCTCACAACTTCCGGCAAATTTTCAGATTTCCACATATGCATTTTTGCTAACTACCAGATTACAAATATTAATTTCGCTCACCAGAACGACAATATTTATCAATAAACTCCTCATGCATCGGCAATTGATTTAGCTTACTTCTTGTTATTTCTTTTAATCTATTTAAAAATTGCTGCAGTTCCTGTCTAGGCATAAGATCCACTATTGGATGATAAGTCTTTGGAATCAACCCTTGCCCCATCATAACTTGAATCCAGGATTCAGACGCAAACAGCTCATCCTCACCTCTAAAAATTCTTCCCGTCTCCTCAAATAAGGACAATCGATGCTTCAGAGTATCTGGAACTGACATATTTTTACAGTAACGCCAAAATTGACTATCATCCCTTTCAGTTACACAGTAATGGAGAATTATAAAGTCGCGAATATAGTCCACATCTTTTTTAGTTTGCCGATTAAACTCATCAATATCTACTTGCTTTACTCCATTACCCGGAAAAAGCTGCATAAATCGAATAACACTTTTCTGGATCAAATGAATACTGGTTGACTCTAAAGGTTCTAAAAACCCACTAGACAAACCTAATGCTAAACAATTTTTACTCCAGTGCTTTAATCTTGTCCCGGTCTTAAACTTAATGATACGAGGATCGTTAAGTGTTTTTCCTTCAACATGCTTTAACAGTGTATTTTTTGCAGTCTCATCATCCATATAGCGACTGCAATAAACCAAACCATTTCCGGTACGATTTTGCAATGGAATTTGCCATTGCCAACCAGCCTCGTGTGCGATTGAGCGAGTATAAGGCACCGGAGGTCTAACAGACTCTGTCTGCACTGCTACAGCACTATCACACAACAACCAATGAGACCAATCCTCAAATCCGGTATGCAATGCATCCCCGATAAGAAGCGCTCTAAAGCCGGTACAATCAATGAAAAAATCTCCACTTATATTTTCCTGCGACTCTAGCGTGAGCGACTCAATAAATCCATTTGTTTTAGAAAGGTTAACCGTCTTGATTTTACCTTCCTTTCGAACAACTCCACATTCTTCACTTGTTCCTCTGAGGAATTTAGCGTAAAGACCAGCATCTAAATGATATGCGTAATTAAGGCCATTGTTTGCAACAACCGCAAACTTATTCTCACGGGCAGCAAGGTGCTCCAAACAGTAATCGCCATATTCATCTGCCAAGCCCTCCTGCATTCCCTTAATCCAGAAATGTGAAAACCCGCAAGCCCAACAATCTTTTCCCGCGACGCCAAATGAGTGTATATATTTGGTATTTAGGTCCTTCCAGTTTTCAAAAGCAATTCCTAGCTTAAACGTCGCATTGGTAGCGGACATAAATTCTCTTTCGCTAATACCGAGAATTTGATGCAAAACTAAAAGCGGTGGGATAGTTGCCTCTCCAACGCCAACAGTAGGAATATCATCTGACTCAACTAGAGTGACATTCACCCTGTCACCGAGTCCTTTTTTTAAAGCGGTTGCTGCAATCCACCCAGCTGTTCCACCTCCAGCGACCACAATATTTTTTACTTCTTGCTCGTTCAAATATCACCTCAAGATTATGACCTGAATCTTTTCTCTAATTGAGTTCGAATTTGTTTCGCCCGATCTTCCGTCATTTCACCTAGGATTCCTTTTGCATGCTCCGGGATATGACCATCACTTTCATCATTACCAAATACGTAATAATCAAAAATTTTCTTCCATGCATTTTTCTGTTCTTTAGGGAGATTTCTTAGGCTCATGATTGCATGCTGCAAGGCATAATCAGGATTGCCCCAATAGTTCGGAGTGTCTCTCCACCAAAAATTTACTAAAACGTTAAAATCATCCAAACCTTCTACATGATGCCACCACATACTAGGTAAATATAATGCATCCCCCACATCTAACTCAGCAACTAAAGCACTCTTCTGTGCAACTGAATATTTCGGGAACTTTTCAAGATCGGGCTCCCGGACATCAACCAAACTTACAGCTCTGCCAGATGGAGTCATATCCAGCGGACCAATATATAGATTATCTATCTGATCAGGTGGAAACAAAGTAAACCTTCGTCTTCCTACAACATTACAGGCAACATTTTCAGGGAAATCAAAATGCGTTGAAATAACGCTTTGATTTCCCAGCCAAATACTAACCAGAGGGTCAACACCATCCAGCGTCAGTTTGTTTTCACCTCGAAATCCGGGAAACCAACGATCCAGCATGGTAGACCCGACATAATATACAGGAGCCCGATCGCTCCTACTGTAACTCTGAATTCTATCTAAAACTTCTTTTAGCTTTACACGTGCGACCTTGTAGTTGAAACCTTTAAAATCTTCAGAATAAAAAACACGTCCATTAATCTCTGGCTCTCCATAGTAGGTAACCAATAAATCATTACTATAAAATTTGAACAAATACTCTTGAAAATTTTCAAACGATTTTTTGGCTGCTTCAACCGCCGGCCATTTGTCGACAAGTCCTCGGAGAACAAGGGGTTCATTTGACTTCTTGACGAGGTCAAAAACCTGATCTGGATGCACATTACAAACTTCTGTAATTTTTCTGTAGACATCAGGCACAAACTTTCCCTCAACACTATTTAAATTCAGGCAGGCCGTCAGACTTCTTACTTTTGAGATCGCAAAGTTTACGTATATTTGATAAAGAGGCGACCGCCATATAAATCGGTTGCAACGAACCGCTTTGCTGCAACTCAACCAATGCCTCTGCGGTTAATCCACTCAGTTTTTCTTCGTTCACTGTATAAAAGCCCAAGAGCTGGCCTTTTTTCCCAGACGCTAATGTAATATCGATAGTAACCTGCTCAAGTAGCTCATATTTCGTCAAGAGAGCCATAAAGGATTCGGAATGAACATTCCAATGATGAATGGTTTCAAGTAAATTCGCCGTACGCTCAAGAAAAGGAGTGTTATTCCCATCATCATCAAACAACCGTTCACCATCATCAGTATCAATCCGCTTGCTGTCTAAATCTATATGAACAACCCTTTTATCTTCGCCTGAATCGGTTGCAGAGCTTTTTTGCACACCAATCAAAAAAGGATGTCGCTCAATCATCAAAGGTACATAGTTTGCCTGCCATCCATTTTCATCCAGAAAAAGATTTTCACCTTCCTCCAAACCAAACATAGAAACCGCAAAGAATTTATTCTCATTTTCATCTCGCTTGAACAAAATCGGGTAATAACTTTGAACTGATCGAAACTCTAACGGAAAGGTCATTGCCAACATAACATTGTCGCCGTACTGGGCAGAACGCTTAACATCAACCTTTAAATTTCTATGCTCAACCTTATTCAACTGAACTACTTTTGACATTGTTTCACCATTAGTCTTTATAACTTAGATTCGTATTTTATTTTTTAGCTCGCCTAATAGCGCCCTGTTCTTCGGCAGCGCCTGGATATACTGGTTCGATTTTTGTTGTACTGCGCGAAAGTAGTCGCTTGCACTTATTTCGCTATTTCCCGAGAGATACTGCGCTTTAAACCCCATCCCATACAACACGAACTGATAACTAGCAGAGGGAAAAAGTTCATCCACTCGATATGAGTCATATTTCCATGGCGGTTGATACCGCCACAATTCAATAAGATCTTGCAGAGAGTCTGGGATGGAGCATTGATCTTTGTGTGCTAACCAATAAGGTGAATCGTCCCGTTCCGTTAACACGTAGTGCAACTTTAAAAAATCAATAATTTTATCCCAGTGATAACGCATAGTTTTGTTAAATCTCTTTGCCAAAACTTCGGTTGCCTGAAGGTTTAGTGGGAATTGTTCACTCAATAATTTTGCAGACCGCTCAACCATGACTAACGCACTAGCCTCTAGCGGCTCAATAAACCCTGCTGACATGCCAATAGCCACACAATTTTTCGTCCAGAACTTTTCTCGAAAACCTGGATTAAAACTAATGTGCTTTAAATTCAACTCCTCAACTTTAGCCAGCCCCTCATTTTCTAATACATATGCTGATAACTCTCTTTCAGCCTCTTCTCGAGTTGCAAATTCACTCGAATATGTATATCCAACTCCTCGTCGAGAAGTTAAGCCGATATCCCAAATCCAACCTGACTGCTGAGCGGTAGAAAGCGTGCATGATTGGATCTCCGCTTCTTCATTTCGATACGGTACTTGCGTAGCAACTGCACGGTTGTTAAACAATATGTGATCTTGATTGACCATGGGAATACCATAACACTTTCCAATCAACAATGCGGCCCCGCCAGAACAGTCTATAAACAAATCACCAGCTAAGCTCTCGCCACACTGAGTGTCTAAGGACGTAATAAATCCTTTGTCATCTTGATTTACCGAGGTAATATTTTGCTGCAGATGGAGAACGCCAAGTTTTTCGACGCAATGCTGCCGCAAAAAGTCGGTAAATTTTCCCGCATTTAAATGATATCCATAATTTACATTGAAAGCGTATTCTGGAGTACTTACCTGCTTAGGCGCCAAGTTGTTCTCGCAAACAATAGCCTGAGCACAAACTGATTGAGCAAAACTCTTTTGCCCCTCTTTTTGCGCATTCCAAATAACAGCAGAATTGAACGCGGTATAACTTTCCGGCAAAGAAAATGGATGATAATAATACTCTTTACCGCCATTTCTCCACCCGATGAATTTAGACCCCTGCTTAAAGCTCACATCACAAAAATGAATAAACTCATTTTCACTCACACCGATTTCTTGCAGCGTAGTGCGCATTGACGGCCAAGTTCCTTCACCAACACCAACCGTAGCAATATCAGGTGATTCAACTAACATCACTTCCAATTGTTGTTTTTCACCCTGCTTTCCATTTGATGCAGCAAGAATTGCTGCAGTTAACCAGCCTGCAGCGCCACCACCAACAATGATGACTCGAGAAATCAGTTGACCCATTTCCAGATAAGACCTTAAGAGTTTTACTTAGCGGGAGTATCTGCAGCTTAACTGCAAATTTAATCACGAAATTGATATAGCACAATAATACTATGAAATGAACTAACCATAAAAAAAGCCGCTGTAGAAAACTAGCAGCGGCTTCGAATACAGAACTACCTAAAAAGCGATGCTGCGCTTAGAAGGTATAACGTGCACCAAAGTTGTATCTAGGACCACTATCATACACACCCAGAGTCTGATAATAATCACGAGAATAAGTACGCGTATACTCATCAGTTAAGTTGATACCTTCAACAAACACAGTTAACTGATCAGAAAGTTCATAACTGGCATTGAGGTCAAACTGCTCGTACTCATCTGTGTAACCAGAGTCCGCGCGTCCAGCAGCGGCTGGCGTATTCAGGAAGTCATCACGCCAGTTGTAAGACAATCGAACTTGTAAGCCATCTTTCTCGTAGAAACCTACGATATTTTTCGTGTCACTCAAACCTGTTACAACGAACTGAGACTGTCCAAGCAAGTTATTATTAAATGCCGTGTCCGAGTCAACGATTGTGTAGTTGAATACAAAACCAAACCCAGATTCACCGAATACATGCTGTAAATTGAATTCCCAGCCATCAACAGTTGCTTTTTTGTCATTAACAGGAACGGTAATATCGAACTCCATCAAAGGATCTTCAGGCAAACCGTAGATAATATTACCACTAACACCTTCCAAACCTTCTGAAGCTGCATTGTCCAGTATCCACTGACGAATAGCTGCGTAGTCAGAATAATCGTTGATCGATGGATCTGCAGCAATAGCCATATCTGCGCGGGGACCACGAGATGGATCGCGAGCAATGTCTAGAGGAGTTTGATTTTGTTCAACCGTTGAACCGATATAGTTTTCAACTTCTTTCTTGAAATAGCCGGCAGAAAGGTAGCTAGCTTCGCTGTAGTACCATTCAACCGAGAAATCAAAGTTGTCAGCCACGTATGGAAGCAACCCGGGGTTACCACGACCACCGGTACCGCCCGTACCACCTGGACGCGGGTTCTGAGCGTAGGTTTCGCCACCTTGAATTTCGTTATAATTTGGACGAGCAAGACTCTGTCCGTATGAAGCTCTCAACTTCACATTCTCAATAACTTCTAGGTCCATGTCGATACTTGGAAGATCGTAGGAGTAATCACCAGTCTGATTAGACAGAACGGGCTCTCCATCCAAAATCAAGTTCATTTCATTATTGTCGGTCCATTGCAAACCGCTATAACCCTGAACAGTCGCCGGAGACTCAACTTCAGTTTCCTCGTGGCGTATACCCGCACTTAAGTTAAATGGCATGGTGCCGATTTCAGTTTCCCAGTTAAACTGGATATATGCGCTCACTGAAGTTTCATCAGTAATGAAGTTATTGTTTAACTTTTCAGGACCACAATAGTAGTGTCCACATGAACTATTCGCAGGCGCACCATCTGGAGAAGTATCAAAATCAGAGTAGTTTGCGATAGCGAAATTACGCAGCTTGTTAAAGTCAAACGCAACCATCTGGTTGAACATGCGCTGATCGTCTGGAGCCGCATCAAACTTGTCACGTACAGTTTCTAACGTGAACATATCTTCAGTGATCCACCCTGGCTCGCCTAAACCACTCCAAGTGTTACGCTGAACACCGTCATAGCTTGAGACGTTGCTCACTTCTGTATGTGCCGCACCAAAATTGATAGACATGCTATCAGAAAATTCAAAATCACCGTCAAATTGCAACTGATCTACTTCAGAGGTCATTACTGAACGTCGGAACACGCTACCCGTAACAAACAAATCTTCAGCCAAAATGTCTGACTCGCCACGGCTATTCACATTGTCAATACTCAACACGGGGAATGGCGTATCAAAGAAGGCAGTCGTCTCATTACGAGAATAACTTGCGACTGTAATGCCCACGGAGTTGCCTAAACTATCGCTGGATGGCCCCATTTCAGCTTCTGAGTGATGAGCATCAAAAGACAGAGTCAAGCGATCCGATGCTTCCCACTTGATATTGAAACCAACTGAATTGTTTTCTGCAACTGTGTTTGTAATACCCGTACCAAACGCCAAGTCACCGCCACGGCCAGTAGGAGAGTTACCCGCTGTATCAAGTACATAGTACCCATCTCTTAAGTCTCGCCCTGGCGTATGATCTACGGTATAAACATATGGGGTTTGAACAATATTCCCATTTTCGGACCAAACAGTGTGCGATGTTTGAGCGGAGTCAAACCATGCACCAATATCGTGATAACTTGTATCTACTTCGTTTTCAGAGTAGGTGTAGTCCAAAGTCATTTCAACAGTCTCAACTGGCGCCCACTGGAGGACCAATTGACCATTTATCCTAGTACGCTCAAACTCATTGAAGGCATAGGTTAATTGCTGAGGAACAGCATAAATTTCGTTTGCCGAGGGCGGATTACGGTGATTGAGCGGGTCGTTGATATCGACCCCACCACCAGAACCCTGATGATAGAACCAGCCGCCGCCGTTGGTAGCATTTGCCGACCCACCCTGACGGTTCTGATAACTTCCCGACAATCCAACACCAAACGTGTCATCTAAGAAAGTATTGCTATAAAGCGCAGAAATCTCTGGAGTAAATCCACCTTCATCGCTCGACTGATCGTATACGGCTTTTGCACCGACAGATGCATTCATACCAGGCTTATCAAAGGGGCGAGCAGTTTTAATATTTACCGTCGCACCGATACCACCAGAAGGATTCGACGCGCGAACAGTCTTGAACACTTCAACAGCGCTCACACCTTCAGAAGCAATATTGGCAAAATCAAAAGATCGGCTACCGGATACAGATGTATCCTGGATAGACGCACCTGGCATTTGACGACCATTTAAAGTCACCAGGTTGAAGTCAGGCCCCAGACCACGAACAGTAATTTTTGAACCTTCACCATTTACACGGTCGATAGAAACACCCGTAATACGCTGGAGAGATTCAGCGAGGTTGGTATCAGGGAATTTACCAATGTCTTCTGCATTAATTGCATCAACAACACCCTGAGCATCACGCTTCATGTCCATCGCACGAGTCAAACTCGCACGAATACCAGTAACGACGAGCTCCTCCTCCTGAATGGCTTGGTTCGTCTGCGCGCTTACACCAGACGCAACCACCATTGCAACGCTGCTGGCCAAAAGCTGCTTTCTAAACATAGTTTTCGGCATATTAAGCCCCTTTCTTAGTAGGTTATATAATATTATTTGGTAGGTTAATTTCTTATTGAAATATTAGAAATTTGAAAAATTCATTGGATAACGCCTGACAACCTCCCCCTCATATTATTATTATCTGTGAAGTCGTAATTCCGTAATGGAGCGGCTTTCTTGTTATTAGCATGAGAAGCATGTTCACCCCTGTTACTACATGACAACCCACCGCGCGCGAATGCATAATTGCATATAATTCTAGCCCATTCAAGAGGAAAGACGCTGCCTGATATCATCGTCTCCCAATTGTTTTTTTGTCGCGGCTTTTTATGTCACTTCACTTCGAGAAATCGGTCGAAATGTTAGCCAAACTATCTTTCGCTTTAACTTTTATTGCTCTTCGAAATAAACAGTCATTAGATATGTATAATCCAATTTTGGAATTTTGCAAACTTACGACACGCCTCAAGTAGGTTTTTTGTCGTAATTTAAATCAGTTTTATACGTACATACTTTGACTGGACAATTTGGAATCAACCAGTCCGCGAATATAAATCGTTTGCGACGCTATTTGCACGCCTGGCAGCTAAAATTCGAACAAAAAATTACAATTTGCAAAATAGCTGTTACCAAACTACTCACTTTTTATTTTTCTTTTGTGCTTGCCGATATTGTGTCGGTGTCATTTCGGTATACTTTTTAAAGAATCTGTTAAATGCCGATTTACTGTTGAATCCTGAATCCGCCATGATATCCAGCATGGATACACCCTTGTCAGAAGTTTTCAATAAATTTTTAGCATGATCTACACGATAGGAATTAGTGAACTCAAAAAAGTTTTTATTAAACCGCCGATTAATGATAGTCGACACTAAACGGGGCGGGATTTGAGCCTGTTCAGCCAATTGCTCGAGCGTCAGCTCCGGGTTCAGATAAAGTTGCTTGTGTTCCATCGCATTCGCAATACGCTCCACCTGTTCATCGCGATAGGGATCTTTACTTTCCTCAACCTCTTTCTCTTCCAGTACCGCCACCGGCACTTCCTGCTTTTTTTCAGGTGAGATAAAGCACAATTGCGCAAGCAGAATAAACAGCAAAATATTGCTAACAGCACCAGCAAGATTTACGACCAGCTCGCCGGACGCGATCAAACTTAATAGAAAAGCCAATGCATTCCACACCCAATAAATGACAAACGCAGCGATCAAACACAGAACGGGGTTACATTTAAACTGTTCAGAATGGAACACCCATTTTTCACTGGGATTTTCTGGGAGATTGACATCGCCATTTTGTTTCTGGAAGCCCTGAAGATAGCCGCGGCAAGCCTTGACAGAATATGTAATTTGCGTTGCTAACATCGCCATCACCAGCGCTACATGCAAGGGGTCATGCCACAGCACCTGAAAATTTTGCGACGCAGCATACGCCTTATACTCGCCCATTGAGACATATAACAACACTACATAGATCGGATGAATGACCAGTGGAATAAAATGCACTAATTTTGCTTGAACGAACTGCCTCAGCGGAAGCGGTGTCACTTCAGCGCTACGTTCATCTTCAGCCAACTGCTGAACCAACAAAAACAGCAGTGGACCGAGAGAAAAACCCAGCCCCAGAAACAGCAAGTAAACGTATATATGCTCAACCAAGCCAAGCCAAAACAGTAAGTGATTACATTGAAATACGGCAAATGCGACAAAGAAAATCAACAGGATGCGCGATGAAGCCCGGTACCCGTTCACTAACAAGCGAGCATTCCCAGCAAGAATAAGGCACTGCAAGGCCAGCAACAGCAAAGATACATCGTATATGCTGAAAATCTTAGATGACATGGAGGCTTCGTCTCGAATTAAATCTGAGAAAGTGGGAAATTATTTCTCCCAATCAAACTTCAGGTAAGAAACTGACACTTCTAGAATAGGCCAGCAAACCTTAATACTCAATTTTTTATTTTAATTATCAACAAGTTAGATTTCGAAAAACGATAATTTAAACACCCAGAGAATTACTGTCTCGTTTTTCACGTCCCACTATATCAAAAGCAACTGGAGATAACGACCCGATATAATTGAACTCGTCCAGATTTACCCGTCCCCAGGTATTACCCTTGGGGTTTGCCGCTACACTTACGTAAAGTAGCACCGACAAGCATGAAACTCAGACACACTTAACCATTATCACTGCTATATTTAGACTTTGCATACCGGGCTCTATGGCGACTGGTGCCGGGGAACAGCCACGGTTCAGTCTCCCAACCAGCTCAGCCTCACTATTTGCTGTATCTTCTTTTTCAGAAGCGCCATTTTCTCCAACAACAAGTAATGACAGGCCAGCATGCGAATTCACTTACACAGCGATAATAATAACTGTCTTTGCTGCGACTTTTTTCAACACCCAACGCTTTCAATTGAAGGCATTTGAGCGTGAAAGCAGTCCTGTGAAAAAAACCAAAAATACCAGGTAGAACTTAACTTCAAAGATTTCATCACAGTCAAAGTGCACCTTATTATTCTGACAGCAACCTATCAAAACAAGAACCTGAATGACATTGGAGATTTATCTCGGTGATTAAACGAATACAACAAGCTCATCATTTTATCTTGGCCGCCTTTTGTACAATAGCCGTATTCAGCGCTAACACGCAGGCTGAACCTTCGACCAAGGTAAACGGCGTCGATATAGAGCAATTACTCAACAGCATGAGCTTAAAGGAAAAAATTGGCCAGCTTCATCTGCTTGATACCGGTGGAGCTACCAGTGCAGAGACTATAGATGGCGAAATTAAAGAAGCTATTCGCCAAGGTGCTATGGGAAGCTTCATCAACGTGAACTCAACCGAAGTCGCCAACGCATTACAGCGTATCGCGGTAGAAGAAGGTCCGCATAAAATCCCTCTGATCATGGCACGGGATGTAATTCATGGGTACAAGACTATTTTCCCTATCCCACTGGGGCAGGCGGCTACCTGGAATCCATCGCTCATTGAAAAAGGTTCTAGAATTTCCGCGATAGAAGCCAGCGCCGATGGTATTCGTTGGACTTTTGCCCCTATGATCGATGTATCCCGTGACCCCCGCTGGGGAAGAATCGCGGAATCTTACGGGGAGGATGCTTATTTAAACGGTATCTTTGCGCAAGCCGCAGTTAATGGGTTTCAGGGGAAAACTCTGGATGACCCTACAAGTCTTGCGGCCTGCGCTAAGCATTTTGTCGGTTACAGTGCCGTTGAGGGCGGACGGGATTACAACACCACATATATACCGGAACCCTTAATGCATAACTACTATCTTCCTCCATTCAAAGATGCAATTGACTCAAAAGTCGCAACAGTAATGGCGGCATTCACCGATGTGAACGGTATACCAGCAACTGCAAACCACTATTTGATGCAGGATGTATTGCGCAAGGAACTTCAATTTGATGGTGTACTGGTCAGTGACTGGGGCGCGGTGGATGAACTTGTTATGCATGGCTACGCAAAAGATTCAGAGCATGCAGCTCAACTCGCCATGAAAGCGGGAATTGACATCGAAATGGTGAGTGAGGACTACGTCAGTTTTGCAGAGGGCCTGCTATACGAGGGACGTATTTCGATGCAGGATATCGACACGAAAGTGCGACGTGTTTTGACCTTAAAGGCTAAGCTCGGGTTATTCAAACGCCCCTATGCCGATGCTGCGGGCAAGCAAGATTTTGTCAACGCGGAATATCGCCAGGCAGCAAAACTCACGGCCATGGAAAGCCTGGTTTTATTAAAAAATCACGATGCAATTCTGCCTTTAAAAACCTCACAAAAAATTGCGTTAATCGGCCCGATGGCCGATGCCGCATTTGATCAGATGGGGACCTGGGCCCTGGATGGTGAAAAAAAATATTCGGTCACAGTACTGGACGCGTTTAACGACGCCTTCCAAGACAATCCAAAAGCCCTGCGTTATGCCAGCGCAATACCTTACTCCCGCTCTTACGAAGAAGAGGGTTTTAAAGCAGCGATCAAGGCTGCAAAAAAATCTGATGTCATCGTGATGATCGCCGGAGAGGAAGCCTCTTTGAGCGGCGAAGCACATAGCCGAGCTGATATCACACTCCCGGGAGCACAGGAAAAACTGATCAAAGCGCTTAAAGGAACCGGAAAGCCATTGGTTGTGGTACTTATGGCTGGTCGCCAGATAGCATTAAAAAATGTCATCGCCGATATAGACAGCCTCATCATGGCCTGGCATCCCGGCACGATGGCAGGCCCAGCAATTGCCGATGTTGTATTTGGCAAGTTCAACCCGAGTGGACGACTTCCTGTTACCTGGCCAAAAGTCTCTGGTCAAGTCCCGATTTACTACAACATTAAAAACACAGGTAGACCCGCGCATTCTCGTCCCTTTACCTTCATGGAAAACTTCCCGCTGGAAGCTCATCAGCACACCCTGGGGCACGCAACTAATTATATTGATGCGGGCTTTGAACCCCAGTTTCCTTTCGGCTTCGGCTTGAGCTATAGCAATGTGGAATATGGTCAAACAAAAACCAACAAAGCGAAATTTAAACGCGACGAAACCTTCGAAATCAGCAATACAGTGAAAAATACCGGCGATAAAACCGTGACTGAAACCGTTCAATTATATATTCGCGATATCACCGGTACGGTTACCCGTCCGATTCAGGAATTGAAACGATTTAAGCGTATTGAGTTACAGCCCGGCGAAGAAAAACGCGTGTCTTTTACTTTAACAAAACAGGATTTGAAGTTCTTTAATCGAGATGTGGACCTCGTGTTTGAAGCGGGAACCTTCCATGCCTGGGTTGCACCACATGCGATGACTAAAGAACATACTGTTTTCGAGGTTCTTTAAATTCGAGGGCCTGTAAATTCGAGGTTGATTAAAATTACAGTGACGGTAACGAGCAAAATAACACCAGAGTGAATCGAAACTCACTCCAATAGCTATTGGTAGTTTTCTTCTACCAATAGCTTAAATATTCCCTCACCCGCATTATTCGCTTATTAATCGAACAAATTCCATGCGCTTTTCAAACTCAGCGCCATAAGCTTCTGGATAAAAAAGAGCGTTTAAATTAAGCTGTGGCGTCACTGAGCAATTCAGGCAGAATCAAAAATTACCTTGATTTGCTCAATCGAGAACTTTTGGACATTCAATGGAGCAGTGCTCAGTTGAACACGCAGGGAATCACACAATAAATATAATAAATCCGCTGTTTGGGTAAATATAAAATCACTCGGCCTTCACGCGATAACTTTTTGCAGGTGAATATCAGACCAGGCTTTTTCATGAAGCTCAATCTGCCAACACCAGCATATCAGGTCGCTTGCGAGGTAACCGAAATAGCACACACAAATACTTTGCTGCGGCACAGCAAAGTAGGCCGCTTCGTTTATCGCAATCCGGTTTATTGGAGAGCGAAGAGGTTCTTGGGTGATCTTATTTTCGACAAATATTGACGAAAGATAATAAGATTTTAGTGTTTTATTTTGTTGCTTAAATACAAATCAATTTCATAAAACAGCAGCAATACTCGATCGAACGAATAATTGAGGAAATAATGGAAAGCACAATTACTTCAAATGTAAAAGCCAAGCCAAACGCTTCGGCCAACTACACTGTTCCCCTGGTGATTTTGACCACCCTGTTCTTCATGTGGGGTTTTCTAACGGTATTGAACGACATTCTGATTCCCCATTTAAAAGGGGTTTTCGACCTTACTTACTTCCAGGCCATGGCCGTGCAAATGGCATTTTTCGGCGCTTACTTTTTTGTCTCTTATCCTGCGGGAATTCTGGTGAAAAGGGTCGGCTATAAAACTGGGGTGGTCATCGGCCTGATAATTGCGGGCATTGGTTGTGCTCTGTTTTATCCAGCAGCCAGTTTACGTGTTTACGGGATATTCCTTGGAGCCTTATTTGTTCTGGCTTCTGGGATCACTATTTTACAAGTGTCTGCAAACCCTTATGTTTCGTTGCTCGGCCCCTCAGAAACTGCGCCGCGACGTTTGACACTCACCCAGGCATTTAACTCTCTTGGTACAACCGTAGGTCCTTTTTTTGGCAGTATGATGATCCTGTCAACTGTCACCGCAACAGAGTTGGTTGGCCTTAGCCCCGCCGAGCTAGAGCAGCACAATATTGCAGAAGCCAATGCCGTACAAATTCCTTACTTAGGTCTGGCAGCTACACTAGTCGGCCTCGCAGTTATTTTTGCCCTGCTAAAAAACCTTCCGCACATTATCGACTCAGATCAATCTCAAGTTAGCGCACCAAAATCCGCCTGGCAGTATTCTCACCTTGTTCTTGGCGCCATTGGTATTTTCGCCTATGTCGGCGCTGAAGTATCCATAGGTAGCTTTCTGGTGAATTTTATTGGGGAGCCTCATATTGGCAATATGCCAGAACAGCAAGCAGGTAAACTCATCAGCTATTATTGGGGCGGTGCGATGCTAGGGCGATTTGTCGGCGTAGCTCTCATGTCTTATATAAAACCCGCTAAGTTGCTGGCGATTAATGCCCTGGTCATTATTGCGCTTCTTGTAGTAGGTACCTTCACCTCGGGTGGGGTGGCCATGTGGGCCGTACTTGCAATAGGCCTGTTCAACTCCATCATGTTCCCTACAATTTTCAGTTTGGCGATTGCAAAGCTGGGGCCTGCAACCAGTCAAGCATCCGGCATTTTGTGTATGGCCATTGTGGGTGGTGCAGTTATTCCACCAATTCAAGGGCTACTGGCTGATAATATTGGGCTTCAACTGTCATTCCTCCTGCCCATTATATGCTATGCCTATATTATTTATTTTGCTGTGATAGGTCATAAGCCAAAAGAAGATTAGTAGGTCAAACCTATCCAATAAAAAAAGGGGCTATTGCCCCTTTTTTATGCTTACAACGTTGCTGATTATTAACTTTTCTGGTTTCACTTCTCTTTTACCATCGGCTACACTTTTTTGGGCTTTTGGGCTTTTGGGCTTTTTTAGGCCTTTGACCGTTAGAATCTATCTGAATGACTTTGCCATACAGTTTCAGTTATCGTCAGGTCATTTGTTTCGTTCCCGAAAAGCTTTCACAATATCATTGTAATTGCGACTTATTTTTAATCGCTCGCCACAACTCAATGTTAGAAAATAATCACCCTTGGCATGGTGTTTAATCTCTTGTACACGATTCAAATTCACAATCGTCGAGCGATGTATTCGCATAAATACATCCTGATCTAATTTGTTCAATAGCTCTTTGAGTGTGCTGCGCATAATATGGGTATTGCCATTGGCATGCACGCACATGTAATCACCAGCAGCATCCACCCATTCGATATCATTCACATCAACCAACACCATCTTACCGCTATCATTAATGGCAATTTTTTTACTGGAGCTTTCTACAATCTCGGGGACATCCTCTTCAATTTGTTTAAACTCGGCACGCTCCAGTATGCTATCAATAGCACCGATAACCGGGATTTTATTATCTCCCAATAATTGAGAGGCTTCATATCGCTCAATTGCTCGTTTTACTGCTCGCTGCAAGCGTTCCTCATCCAGTGGTTTTGGCACATAGTCGACCGCATGCAAATCAAATGCGTCTAAAGCATACTGCTGATGAGTCGTCACAAACACTACCATTGGCATAATGTCATTTTGCAATTCCTTAACTACTTCAAATCCATTTTTCCCTGGCATCTGAATATCCAGAAACATTAAATCCGGGTTGAGTTCAAGAGTTGCATCTATCGCTTCACGACCATTTTTACACTCGGCGACTAACTCTATTTCGGGAAACTCCACCAGCCACGATTTTAATACGCCCAACGCAAGCGGCTCATCATCAACAATAATGGTTTTCAGTTTTACCATGGCGGTTCTACGCTTTTTCAAAAGGAATTTGAATTGTAATTTTCAGTCCAGAGGGATTCACGGCCCGTAACACAATGGAACAGTGATCCTCATAAAGGGTTTTTAAACGATCTATGGTGTTGCGCAAGCCAACTCCCTGGCCCAAAACCGGCTGCCCTTTCACGATAGGTATTCCCGGTCCGTCATCAGTCACTTCCAGGCACAGCTTATACTCTTCCACCCAGGCTCGTATTTTAAGGCTGCCACCTGTTTCAGAATCTGCGATTGCGTGCTTAATTGCGTTTTCAACTAAAGGCTGCAGGAGCATGCTGGGCAGCTTCGCATTTTCCGCGTCTTTAGCAATATCATAAGTAACAATTAAACGGTCTGGAAATCGTGTTTTCTCAATTTCCAGATAGACATTAAGTGACTCTATTTCCTGGCGTAAATCGGTGGTCTGACCCGGATCATAATCAAGCGAATAACGTAAGAATCGTCCCAGCTGTTTGGTCATTTTCATGGCTTTATCCGGTTCGTTCAAGCGAATAAGCGCATAAATGGAATTTAAAACATTAAATAGAAAGTGCGGATTAATTTGATAGCGCAGCATTTTTAACTGCGCGTCACGCGCGATGGATTCTGCTTTTAGTCGGCGAAATACTTCCTCTTTTGCGGTTGCGGCTTCTCTCAATCGACCGCGATGCTCAAGTGCCAGCAGTTTGTAGTACTTTATTCCGTGAAAAATGGCCGCCCAGCATAAATAAATATAGAAAGCACCAAAGTACCAGCCACCAAATTCACGCCAAATATGCTGTTCGCCGGTCAACCAGATAAACGTCAGTATCCGTAAATATGTCCACAGTACATTAATGAACGCCGCACTGATAACCACCAATACCATACGCGGCATCAACGGCATTTTCCAAATACGCTGGTAAACCTCCCCCAGCATAGCACTTAACACCAGTCCAATGACTGCCTGTAAAAAAATGTGAAAAATATGTACCCATTCATAATCCCCGTACCAAAGAGCCAATCCCATAAATGGAATAACGGCAAACAGGAACCAGAATGTACATTGATATATCCAATATTTTTTTGTATCACCATCGCGCAACATCTTAAGCGTTTCCTGTGATTTTATGGGGGAAAGGTTGTGTCATCGCTTCACATTATCGTTTTTATCTAGTTTAACGGACGAACCAGAACAACTTGTGTTAGATATTACTAGGTAAGATCTCTGCAAGTCCACTTACCTTTAACCTCTATCGATGGTCTTAATACTGCCAAACGAAAAAAGCCAGAGCAAAGCTCTGGCAAAGCGGAGTTTCTCCCAATATTACTACTGAGAAACTATTGAGGGACTGTTTAGGGGAATTGAGAAGAGGATGGAAAATCACTCAATTCAATAACACCTATTGATTTTCGATTTTGTTAATGAGTTTATACATAATCCACAAACAGGCCATCATGGAGGCGATCATAAACATTAGCACGATAATAAAGTCGTTGAAGTAACCTCCGAGGTTGTTCTACTGCGCTTTGGCTATCCGCAGATCCCGCATTAGGTTGACGCTGCTCCTCATCACTGTATCGCTTTTTCGGCTGCACCATAGACACGGGAGTTAGCGGTGATATCAGGTTCGAAAAAAGCTTTACCTTTTCGATCCTGCCATTTCCTGTATTGCAGCGCTCATATTTTTGCGTAGTGAAGAATGTGTTTCCTTGCAGAGCATATACGGCGTAAATCTGTTCTTTTAAAAAATTCTGGAGTAGAAAATTATGATGAGCGGGGAAACTATCTTGAATAGAATACCTTGTTATCGTTGACTCATGAGAGTGAACACTCTCATGTTTTTCAGAAGCGTACACAACATGACTAACAACAAAAACACTGAACAGGAAAAGCCCGATTACGCTGCGCTCCACACAACATAAAGTCAAACATTTATCAGCACGCTGTCTCATAACTACCTTCCAAATACCATTTAAAGTGATTGCATAATTGTGATAAATATAACTTGTTTCCAGATACCGAAAACTCGCAAAGTGTTAACCCGTTTATGTAAATTTTTTCTCGAAAATTATACTAAGCTAACAATAAATCGGAGGCACCAATCATTCAGAGGTACCAGTCATTCAGAGGTACCAGTCATTCAGAGATACCAGCCATTCAGAGGCAACTGCCACTCGAAGGTAACAGTCACTCGGAAGCAACTAACAACGCGGTAACAATAGCTGTTGTGTACCATTGCCATTCAGTCGACATCATTTATAACCAATAGATACTCGAAAATCTTCAGCTGCGAAGCTCAAACTCTGGTGAACTTCTAAGGATTACAAAGTATTAAACGCAGAAAGAACTTTATCTAATGAATTTTTTCTAATTTTCTGAATCTCTGAAAAGGTGTACTTTTATTGTTATTTATTAACGGTGTTGTCAGAGCCGTTTGTTCGCAATGTGGTGTTCACCCTAGTTGTGAGCACAATTGGTATAGGTTGTTTTAATAACTGGCTTAATAAAAATAATTAGCATAGCTACCGTAAACCCCAACCTGACACGGCCAAAAAAACCAGTATTGAAAAAAACTTGCTATCTTATTTTCGCGCACACAGCAATTACTACAACTGACTTTCGGTCAGAAGGGTTCAACGAACGATAAAAGGGGTTATGCGCTAAAAGAATGATATGGAATCACATGCACAATAGCATTTACTTCTAAGCGCTTCGAAGGGAAAAGGAATGGGTGTGGAAAACCGAAGAATTTAACGGCATTGATAAGGAACTACTTGTATCAAGCATTTTCGTTTAACAACCAGCATAAATCAACCTGCATCCACTTCCAAAATCCTCCTGTATAAGACAGTCACCTGTAACATCGGAAAATATTCCAGGTGACCTGAATGACTTTAGACAACCCTTAAGGAGCCTCTGATAAAAAGGAGGCCAATCAACCTACTGCTTATTCTTCGGAGGATTTAAGGTCTGAAGTTGACACACCGTCTGCTGCTTTTGCATCGGCTGTTTCACTGGATTTATTCGCTCCATTGTTTTTGTTTAAAGAGGGCTTTTTCGGAACCGCCTTATCGTATTGCCACAATCCATCGGCATTAAGTTGCAACCAGCCCCATTTTAACCAGCGCAACAACACTACGGCCAACCACAGGGACCACCCCAGCATGGCCAGTCGATAGACATACAATGGGAAAGACACTACCCAAGCCTGGTCGATCATCCCATCACTTCGATCCTGATACCACTGTAAAGCGTAGGCAGTGGAGTTGTTACCCACAATATGCATGTCCGGGCGTGATAATAAGCCCGCAGGAATAGTGCTAACCAAACTCACTAACGCTAGGAAACTGAATAAAAACAGAAACACCTGAACCAGATAAAATTGTGCCTGCGTCATTCTAGGTAAATACTTTCCACGCCAGCCCAACACGAAAAACCACGCTGCGATAAACACCGGCGTGAATACATTCGTACTCACAATACCAATACCCAATAACAACCAATCGTGAAAGCGCAGAGGGGTTAGCGGAATTCTGGCCAGAACCAAAGCCACGATCGCCACAACAATAAGAATACCCCAAAGCAGCACGGCCGGGCCGAGCAATGGACCTCCGACAAACAACGGCCAGCGATCGTAGGGTAAATTCATTTTAATCTGAATATTATTAATTTCTTCTTCAAAATTGATACTGGGAATTTTAGCCAGTACATCAACACCGTTATCACTTCGCCATTTTAATTGTATAAACTGCTCACCGGGTCTCAAAGGGATTTCAATTTTATTGGATAGCTGGCGCAGTGGCTGAGCCTGACCATCAATATGTAAAGATTCAAATACTGCTTTTTCCGGTAAGTTAAATGAAAAGTCCTGACCGCGACTTGTTCTCACTTTAAAGCTGACATCTGTCGTATTGGAGCGCACGCCCAGTTCATGTTGCACATTAACAGCATCAACCGTCAAACTCTTGCCCTCAACCGCTGCAGGCCGCTCAACGGCAATACTCACCTGCTCTCCTGTCCAAGGCTGCCAAACGGGTGAATGCAGTGAGTTTGTCAACTTAATGGGGGCAATGCCGCTATATTTCACATGCCAAATCGGCGACGCATCCAGCTCCCAGATTTCAGACCAATGCAAACCTTCCTGCGCCTTTAACTCAATAGTGTCCTGCTTTTCCAGAATCGACTTCCACTGTACAAATTGTTGCTGCGAAGAAAAGTCCACCGTTATCATACGATCTTCAACCGTGACATCGGTGATGGGTGACTCTCCATCCAGCAACGGAATTTTTACACTTAAAGCCCCCTGCATAGGGGCCACGCGCGAAACCGTAGTCACTACATTCCATTCCAGTCCCAACAACAATTTACGCTTGACTTTGACAAATGGGGGCACGGGATCTGGCAGGAGAACATCTCGAACTTCAATATTTTTTTCAACTCGTGCGAGTTGAATACTACCGGTTTTCGCCAGCCCATCTTTCACTCCGCTCACTTCCCATCCGTCCAAATTTAAAGAGACGTTGTGGGCCGGTATCCCAAAAGGCAACTCTATGCGCTCGCCGTATAAAATGCCCTGCATTTGCAACTGATGACGCCCTTTTGCCAATCGTACCATCAGCTGACCATCGTGATTTAATTTTACCGTGGCCGGCGTTGTTCTATTACCTCGCACTAAGGTCACTGTCTGCGGTAGCCAGTATTGACGCCAGGCAGGCAGGGCAAACGCAACATCATCAACCGCATCTACCGTCATCGAGATCGTTAAGCCATTTTCTTTTGCGCTTATTGCTGTTTGTGCAATGCTAACGCATTGCGGGGCGCACTGAGGCTGCTCAGTCAAGCGTTGCTGTAAATCTTTAAGTAAATTTTCAGAGATCACCACATCCGCATCAACTTTACTGGCTGAACCTGCGCCAAAGATGACGATCAAACCCACGCTCTGTACAACACCTGACAACCATTTTGCTTTGGGGTACAACCGGCTTTTTTGCAATAGCACCAATGCAAACAGGATACTGGCAATCACGGCTAATACATTTCCCACTCGGTTTAGCCACGGAGGAGCAAAAAACAACTTCATTTTTTCATCTTTGGCAATCGGTCCGGCCCAAGACAAGCTGGCCGTTTTCCATCGCCAGGTAGGCAACCCTGGGCCAGTTTGAACAATCGCATTTGGATCAAAGTCCTGCTGCGTAGAGTATGAAGAGAGAGATTCTTTAGACAGTTTAACTTTTCCCAGATCTTGCTGACGCACGCCCCTGATACGTTTTTCATATTCCTCTTCGGAACTCTGACGGGCTCCCGTAACCACAATTTCGTCTACCTCTGCCACTGAAGCCTCTTCGCTGAGTGACACAAAGTCATCGTGTTGTTGCGGTGTTTCGGACGTAGTTTGAAAAGAAAATAGCTCATGGTAGCCCGTATGCGCGAGCTGGGGATAAATGGCTTCACGAATTTGTTGCACTGAAAAAGGTAACAGTAATAAGGTTAGTATCGCGAAAGAAAGCAATTGATAACGGCGTAACCAGAGATGAAGTTTTCCTTCCGTCACCCCCATAAGCGCAACGACCCCGACAATATTCAGCCAAATAAATATCGGCGCATTAGTGCGATGATAAAGTAATAACAAGGTTACCAAAGCCAGAGTCGCGGGTAATATGCCACACAGACGAAACACTGCGACAACGATGATCAACACCAGAAATATATCGAGCAAACTCCACTTGGACAGCCAGGAGTTTACTACTTTATCAATACCCACTGATGCAAATAGAGACCAACCTGGAGGCAAATAGATTTTAGCATTTACGCTATCGAAATCCAGATTCCACCCGGAAACATGAATCGAGCTTTTAAATGGGTGACGACCTGCCGCATGCAGCTGAATATCGCCTTGGCGAATCTCCAAGCCTTCCGTATGATGTTCCGGCGAATAGGTAATTAACTGCGGTTTGCCATTGAGAGAAGCGTTTCCGAGTTGATATTTCCCGGCCGTATTCAAGCGCCAGCTTTGGTTGACCTGCCCCGTTATCTCATCTGAAAACGTATATCCAGCGCCATCGAAATCAAGAAATATTTTTTTGACCAGACTCAAGGCATCGGCTTCTGGATTGGGATCGCCACGATGTACTTCGTAGAGATTTAGCACCTGTTGCGAATTCAGTCGATACGCGGGGTAATCCGCCCATTCCGGTGGCAGGTTTGTTTGTCGAGGGTCTACTGACTGCCCACCTTCCAATTGCACGGTACGCAAAGAACGATTGGCAACAAACGCCCACAATTCGGTTTGCGGCCAAAACTCATTACCTGCATTAAAGGATATACTGTTTAGTGGGCGTGTGTAACGTGAGACAAGTTCAATTTCCCAGCGTCCAGGTTTTACCTGTACACGCAGGTTTTTGTTATTTTCAATTCTGGCGGGAAGCGAACTCTCCAATGACAGCGGCACAAAATCCGCTAATAAAATCTCTCCAGTTTCAATCTCGCGTGCCGCACCACTGATGTCCAATACAACTCGCGTTACTAATGTTGCGGGATTATCGTCACGCAACAGCCGGAACACCTGGATTTTTTGCGAGTCTCGTTCCTGCAGTTTATTTTCCTGTGTCGATTTTTTAAGCCAGAGCTGTCCGGCATTATCAATTTCCGGCTTGGTAATTTGTTTGCCCTGCATCTGCAGTGACACCAAGCCGCTGTTAGAAGGCATAGCCAAATTTGCCGGAATAGTGTGCCACGTGATTTGACCGTGAATTTGGTGCTTGCCCGAGGGCAGTAATATTTGCGGCTGCCCCTCGACGGCTCGCACAGGAATAACTTCTCGACGACCCGATTTTTGCACAGTGACATTCACCGGCCAATATTCATCATTGCCCGGTAAGCTCAGCCAGCGCTCGGCGAACAATTCAGCATTAACAGTAAAATCCACACCGCGCTCATCGACCTTGAGCGAGGTAGTGTTAACCCAGATACAGTCATAGGCACCAGAAACAGAAGCGGTCTGATAAAGAAACGGACATTGCACATAGTCAAAATCATGCAATACCCATTCGCGCCAAGGCTTGAGCGGCGCAGGGACATCGACGACACGCGCATACGCTGGCATACCCGCACTCAAGCTGGTGAAAATTAGCAAAGCATAAAGGAAAAAAACTACCTGGATGCAGCCCCGGTCAGGTTGATGCATAACGTCGTTCCACCCTGTTTTTTATTGTTGGAATTGATGCGCTCGAGAAGCGCCCTAAATTAGCGTAAATTCCCTTCATTTGCGAGTGCGTTCTCAACCATACTCGCAGTTGCTGGCGAATACCACTTTCCCAGCACACACTTCACAGACCGAACTGCGATTCCAATACTTCATCCTCTCAACCGACAACACGGGAACTATCCAGTAGAATTACCCACCTTCCTTACGAAAGCCGATGGTGGTAAATTATTATGCTGGTGACACGTAAAACAACACTATTTTGCCAAGACCTCGGAGAATTCGGCCGCTAAAATTAACCAAAGGTCACACTAATTGAGCAAATACTATGAAATATGGCTTCGTCTATGTCGTTCGTGGTAGAGCTCTGGCAAAATCATCCACTGACTACCAATCCAATTGCTCAGTGATAAAAAGAAGGGCTACAACATGTTTAAAAAGATGGCGACTTTCACCTCACTCTGCCTGGCGAGCGGCCTGGCGACGGCTGAACCATTGCAACAGGGTATTTTCGTTGGTGCCAATGTGGGATACGTCCAGAATGAGGAAATGGAAGAATTCGATCTGGCAGATGACAACGTCGATTACCGTAGCTATGAGCTGAGCCTTGGTTATAAATTCAACAACTGGCTAGGTGTGGATTTTCGATTTGGCAATGGCTTATCTGAACGCGATTTTGCCATCGACGGCAGCAGCAACCACGCTGAACTCGGCATTGATGGTATTTCGTCGTATTACTATCGTGGTGAATTTACCAATGAAGATGCGCGCCTGTATATTTTGATAGGCCAATCGTCTGTAGATACAACCACTGTCATTTATGACGATGCAGGTAATGAGGTCGCCAGCGCGGACGACTCTTTGTCAGGTTTGTCTTACGGTTTGGGTGCAGGCTGGTATTACGACGATAATTTTTCCATCAATCTGGAATACCGTTTGTTACTCGACGATGATGACGCGGAATTAACTACTATCAATCTCGGATTTGATTATCGCTTTAACGTCTGGAAACTCTAACGTTTCAAGCGATATTTTCAAAAGCACCTTTCAAAAGCACCATTCAAATGTCCTTTTTCAAAAGGTCTGTTTAAAAGTCTTGACCAGGGCATTTGAATGCAAAGACAGCTTAATTTGGATACCACAAGTGGGTATCCAATACCGGAGTCTCTGGAGGCAGTAAGGGATTATCCAGATGAATAATTTTGCGCTGAGCAAAATTTGCCTTGTCCAGATACTGTTTATGCTCCTGCATAAACATTTGTTCAAATTTTCCATTTTCCACGATTCGTAACAACGCGGCTTCCAGAGTATTGGCCAGCGCCAGGTTATTTTTATTTACGAAAAAGTACGCCGCTGTCGGATAATGGATGGCCCAGCCGGTTTCCACAGCAAGATCCTGTTCATGCCGCTGCGCTAACTCCCCCCAGATTTCCCGAACAGAGCGCGGAAAATATTGCACCCGCTTTTTCAACAGCATATCGAACAGTGATTCATACTGGGCCGATTGAGAAGTGCGAAATCCGTTGGCGATCAGTATATCCAGATCTGGCCAATCGTGCCCTTGCACCAGCGTCAATGCTTTCAGTTCATCCACATTTTTTAGTTTATCGAATACCGCTTGATTGTCTTTATGAATAAAGAAAATCCGCCAACCAATAAGCCCCTTAAACAAAGGAATTCGAATGGGCAACATTTCCTCTTCTCGTTGCACAGATGTCATTGTCCACAACACATTAATCTCACCACCGGCGATCACTTGACGTATCGCACGACTCTGAGGCATGGGGGTATTACTGCGAGAAAAAGTGTAGGGAATTCGCGCATCATCTAATGCAAGTTTCAGCAGGCGAATGGGGTAATCATCCCGCTTATCGATACCGGATCGGCTGGATGGCATCACTAATTTTACGGTTTGCACGGCGGCAGGCTCCGCCTTCACCTCAAGCAGAAACGCCAATAGCACAACACTAAAGCAAGCTCGCCATGTCAACACATGCGTTGTCCTGAATAAGGTGCAAACACCTTAAGAGTTAGTGGGTGGTGACTGCTGGTCAACGTAGCCACGCAATAATTGCTCAGTCTCTTTATAATGATAGAAGAATTGAGGCATTTTTTCCGTTAAGCCAGAGACGCCTTTATCTCGTGCTATTTTCTCAATTTCACTGGCATCTTCCATTAAGGCAATTGCCGCAATATTCGCAGCCACGCCTTTTATCGCATGAGCACTCTCTGCAATCAGCTGAAACTCTTTATCTACTAATGCATTTTGTAAGCCACCAATGCGGTCTGGCATATCCGCTAAAAACAAATCTAATAATTTTAATAACCGGTCTGGTTTCCCACGCACACGAGACAAAGCCGCAGCTTCATCCCACAGGGTCACAGGTTGCGGCTTTTGTGTATCGACTTCCGCAGGCAATAACGACAAGTGCTCACTACTTTTCACCTCACCAGAGGCTTCTTCGGCTGTCGGTTTTAACCAGTACACCAAGCGGTTCTCTAACTCTGAAGGGTTTATCGGTTTGCTAAGATAATCGTTCATGCCACTCGCCAGACACTTTTCCTTATCCCCCTTCATGGCATTTGCCGTTAATGCCACAATTGGGACATTCTTGTGCTGCTCTCCTGCTAAACCTTTGCGAATATTGTGGGTGGCTTCAAAGCCGTCCATTTCCGGCATCTGACAGTCCATGATAATCAAGGTGTAGGCAGCAGAATACAGCGCCTTGTTCATTGTGATGAGTGCTTCCAGTCCATTGGCTGCAATGTCACAGCTAAGACCCAGGTCTTCCATCAATCCGGCCGCTACCACTTGATTTATACGGTTGTCCTCAACCAGAAGCACACGGACATCTTCAGGCCAAATATAATTTCGGGTTTGCGTATGGCCAACCCGAACACTGCCTTTACCGACAAAAGGCTGAACGGGTTCACCCGATTTTGAAGCGTTGGCGACGATCGTTATTGAATCTAAAACATCGGAACTGATGACAGGCTTGTGAAAAAAAGCACGAAAACCAAGGTCCGCAAAAAATGAGGGATCTTCGGCCTTGGTCATCGAGGTCATCATGATCATGCTCATGGCGTTACACGGCTGTATTTCACGAACTTGTTGTGCCAGTGCCACTCCATCTACCTTTGGCATACGCATATCGATGTAAGCAACATCAAACGGAGGGGTAATGCCCTCTTCTATGCGTGAATTGATACTTAACATGGCATTGGCTGCAGAGTCTACATCCACGACTTTTGCACCCATTTTTTCCAGCTCTGCTCGAATCACATCACGACAGCTCTTGCTGTCATCCACAATCAACGCAGTTAATTTACTCGCATCAAATTCGGGAACCTCAAGCGGCTGTTTGTCACTTTGCTGCATTGACACATGAAACGAGAAACAACTTCCAACATCCTGATCACTGATGACCTGAATCCCGCCCCCCATTAATTCACAGATTTGTTTGGCAATCGCTAACCCCAACCCTGTACCTCCGTGCTTTCTTGTCGAGGAGGCATCCGCTTGAGTAAACGCTTCAAACAATGTAGCTTGTTTTTCACGAGAAATTCCCATTCCGGTATCCATCACTGAACAATCAATTCGAATACCGCCACTGTCCTCCTGGCGAGTAGCAACTCGCACCACCACTTCACCTTCGGAGGTAAACGTAATGGCATTGCTTACCAGGTTGGTTAATATCTGGCGTAATCGACTGGAATCTCCGGAGACATGGTTTGTGGTGATGTTTTTGGTATCGAGAATAATTTCGAGTCCCTTTTCCTGTGCCGCCTGAGCGACAGACTCAATAAACTCACCTAATTGCTGGCGTAAATCAAAGTCATGATTTTCCAGCTGTAACTTGCCAGACTCCACCTTGGAGAAATCCAGAATATCATTGATTACCGTTAGAAGAGATTCTGCACTGGACCTGGCGAGTTTGAGATAATAATTTTGCGTTTGCTCCAACCTGGTTTTTTGCAGCAAGCCCAACATACCCAGAACGCCATTCATGGGGGTTCGAATTTCATGGCTCATGCTGGCGAGAAATTCAGATTTCATACGAGCAGATTCATTGGCTTTTTCCAGCGCCTGTTCACGCTCTTCAGTTAATCGCTGCTGCTCAGTAACATCTCGATTGGTTCCGACAATGCGTGTCGGGTGCCCCATTTCATCCCGCTGTAGTTTTCCAAAAGCCTCAATGTAACGCACTTGACCATCGGGGCGAAGAATACGAAAAGATGAGGAAAAATCACTAAAGTTTTTTAACGCCTTTTGTAAATCGTCTTTCGCGTGCTGCACATCATCCGGGTGTACCATCGCCAGCCAGTTCTCATTATTGCCGCTGAAGCTTGCACGAGTAACACCATATAATTCATACATGCGCTCATCCCACACCACCGTTTGTGTGTGCAGATCAAAATCCCAAATACCAACTTTGGAACCGGTTAATGCGAAGTTCATACGCCATGCCATTTCCTCCGCATTGGCGAAGGCTTTTTTCTTATCACTGATGTCCAGACGAATGCCTAACATTCGAGTCGGGTTGCCCGCCTTATCTCGCTCAATAACCTTCCCCGCATCCAACACCCATATCCAGTGACCTTTTTTATGTTTGACTCGAATTTCAGCCTGGTATTTAACATTACCTTTAAAATGCTCTTCTAAAAATAATCGTGCGTTACCAAGATCTTCCGCATGCATTTGTGAGGTGAACGATTGATAAGTACAAGGCTCCATTTCCGACGCGGAGTACCCCAGCATTTCAGACATTCGCGAATTCAGCTGCATGCGATTCGAAAGTAAGTTCCAATCCCAAATACCGGCTTCCATGCTACCGATAACTAACTCAAGCTGTCGCGAGCTTTCCTCAAGCGCACGGTTGACAGAATCCACCTCACTCACATCACGAATAAGCCCGGTAAAAATTATTTCGCCCTGAGTTTCCACTTTGGTGACAGTCAAGTGCATGGGAAACTCATCCCCATTCCGCTTTTTACCCACCAGTTTTCGGCCTTTTCCGATAATTTTTCCCTGCCCAGTGCGCAAGTAATTCTGCACATAACTGTTATGCTGTTTGCCATACTCTTCCGGCATTAACATACTGATAGGCTGACCAATGAGTTCTTCTTCGGCGTAATTAAACATCGCTTTAGCCGCAATATTGACCGATAGAATTTCACCATAGCGGTTGATGGTAATAATCGCATCAGCTGCTGAATCAATCACCGCAGACAAACGTGCGGAAACTTCTTCTGCTTGGCTTTTTGCCGCAGCATGTTCCTCTGTCGATTTTTTTACTCGGCACATTAAATTGTAAATGGCGCGAGCCAGTACCCCCGTTTCATCATTAGAATGAATAGGTAAATCAATGTCTGTACTGCCCTTTTCATTTAACTGCACAGATTCCGATATCTGCCGTAGTGGATGTACTAGACGGCGGGAAATAATTAACGCAATCGCTAAAGCGATTAACGCCATCGCAATACCCAGAATTAAACTGCGATCTCGCAAAGCTAACAATTCGCTATGGATAAATCCTTGTTTGTGATACAGCACCATTTTCAGGGGATGAAGACTGCCATATTTAGTCACAGCGATTTCCCGATAGAACACCGTATATTTCTGCCCCTGCTGATCAGCCAATCCATCCACACCCAAAGCGGTGGGATTATCCCGAAGTTTTGAACCGAGCTCGGGGAAAAAATCATTCAGCGTTTTTTCGGACTTACCCAGTAAAAACTCATGTTCAGGATGATAGAGTACAACCCCATTTCCATTTGCCAGATAATAATCAAAGTTTGACAGTGAAGAGCTGTTCAATTGTGAGATAAATCGATTTATATCGATATTCAGAATCACAATACCAAAGGCATCACCACTTTCTTCATCATAAACAGGAGTGGCCACGCGCAACACAATTTCATGGGGAAGAATTACCTCGCCCCACTCTTTATTTAATTCAATTTCGGAAAAATACACTCGCCCGGGATGCAACAGTATAGTGGATTTAAAATAATCACGTTCACCTTTCAATTGCAGCCTGGATTTGGGGATACGACGAATATCCCCTTGCTTGTTCAGCACGTTTACCAACTCTTTACCTAGATCTCCTAGACCTATGTAACGCGCCTGCAAATATATATCGCGGTTTTTAAGGAACTGTTCAAAAATTTGCTGCAAGCGATCTTCCCACAGCACATAATTTTCTTCATCGTTATACTTTATGCTTTTAATTAAACCTTGTATCGGTGGTGTCCCGCTAAGAAAAAGTGCATCACTGGCTGAGTTTTGATAGAGCTGCGCCAGTAATGGTTCCACCAATTTACTCTCTATACTGAGATCCTTGATTTCATTTTTCACTATTATCTTTTGACTTTCCAAGTAAAAAGAATACCCCACAACACTTGCGATAATTAAAGACAGTGCAAATGCACCTAAAGGAATACGCACACTTAAAGGGAAACGAACACTCCCCAATGGCAGTGCGCGACTGAAATCCATTACCGGTGCAACCTGCTCTTGCTTAGCTGAGGGTTTAATAGTTCTGGTGTTTAAGTAGGAAAAATCGGGATTCCCCAAAGCGGAGTTGAGACGAGCAGCTGCATCTAACTCAGAGGTTTTTGGTGCAGCGTTTTTTCCACGCTGGCCTTTCCCATAAAGAATATTCGCCGTGGCATGTTCCGCGCTGAAATCAGACGTCGTCCCCCAAAAGATCAGTAGAAAAGTGACAAAATAAAGAATCTGGGCTGAAAAATAGTGGTGATCAAACAGGGCAGTCGAAAAAAATACCAGTTGTAACTGCCCGACAATGGCAGGCAGTAAACTTACACACAAAATAAAATTTAATAACGTTCGCCGATGATGAAAACGATAACCTATCGCGCAAACAGCCGCAAAAAACAATACCAGCGGTACCAGTTGCGCAGGCTGTTTAATAAGTTGCTGAGGAAAATACTCCTGATCAGGCTGAAAGAAAGTCGGCCCAAGGTACAGGATAACCAGCATCATCCCCAACAGGGTGCCCAGCGCAGTGATGAACGCCGCGGCATAAAATGAGCGGATCTCCTTTTGAGAATACTGCCGCTGTAAATACCGAATGGCAGCAGGCATCAATATTAAGCACAGGGCAAAATAACTTTTTGAGGCAATCCAGTTGGAATTGAGTTTATCTGTTTCCAACCCCAGTGGGGTGTAGCTGCTTGCATAGAAATAGAATTCCAGTCCGCCGCAAAAAACCAGGGCAACCCCAAGGCACACAATGGAGACATCTCGATACGCAAAAAAATGTAAACATGCCGCAATACCTGCCAGAACAGCCATTGCCACCGCCATCCATTGCATCCATACATCACCGACAAGTCTGGCATTATCTCTTAGCTGCGCATATTCCATACTCGGCGTATCCACCCCCAAACTGAAGCCAAACGACCACAGCAATATAGGTGTGACACTTGCGATAAAAACTAGAGCAATTACATGTTTGCCAAACCTATTTATATCCATGAGCCGTGCTTGTCTCTCGGTAGGGCAGAAGATAAAGGATTTTCCAAGACACCAAAAACTAGTTTTGGTCTTTATAAATTAGACCAATACGGGTTCGCCTGCCGTTAATTTCATGATAAATTCTCGACATTTCGTCGTATTAACGCTTTATATTCCTTCCATTCATTAAGATACTTTAAACGTCAACACGACAGTTATAATTTTGGCTTGCGTTATAACCGGCGTTCCCTTTTCGGATGCGGCTAGATAACATCTTGTGACCTCCAAAACCTGCATAGTGTCGCCAAACACTTTTATTTCAAACGAGACACACCCATTTTAAGTAGACATACTTCGTTATGCCTCTGCGGCTTTAGTGATGCAAATTTGCAACTGTTTGAGCCTTACCTGAGCCTTTCCTGAACCAGCGCTGAATCGCACTTCGTCAGGCGAATGATCGTCACTAATAAATAACCATTCCCTTATAAAAAATGTTTTTAATATTCAGTAATCGTTCATTTTCATTTTTCTAATATAGCCTCCAGCGATCGGGGAGATATCGCTCTTAGCATCGCGTTACTGAACTTATTAGGAGAATATGATGAAAACAAAAAAATTATTTACAGCTAAATCCGCAGCTATTTTAAGTACGGTTTTGGCCCCGGTTTTAGGTGCGGCCATTTCAATGCCAGTGTATGCCGAACAGCCATCGTTCAATCAGATTGAAGGCGGTTACATTGAAATTGACGACGACTTCAGCGGTTATACTTTGCGTGGTAAAGTGGGGATTACCGATAATTTTTACGTGACTGGTGGTTACTCGAACGTCTCACATGACGAGCTTGAAGATTTCATTAATGGCACAGCAGAATTGAGCGCTAGCCGTTTTGGTGTTGGTACGAACTTCGGCATCACGGACAACACGGCGGTTTATGGCCAGCTTGAATACCTGGACCTTTCTCTGGAACTGGACAGTTCTTTTTTCGAAAGCGATTCCAATGAAGACGGCTATATTGCTTCGGTTGGCATTCGTTCCATGCTAACCAACACCACGGAATTATATGGTGAGTTAGCCCACAACAAAGTGGAAGAAACACAAACCATCGCAACTGCAGGCATCAGACAGTACTTCACCGATAACCTCGGCGTATTTGCGGAGTATTCAATGAATGACTATGACAGTGATGGCTATGCCGTGGGCGTAAGTTTTAAGTTTTAACCCGTTATAAGGCCCGGTTGATCGGGCCTTATTTAGATATGCCAAGACATGGAAAAAGTAAAATGGGAGTTTAGCAACGCGAGGCACAGGGACGTGCCACTCTAAATAGCAATAGTCGCAGCACGCTTATTGGATGCGATGGACGTCGCCCCAGAGGTCGTATTCATCACTGTGAGTAATATCCACGTCGACAATATCCCCGGCTTTTACATTGAACTCGCCGTTGAGATACACCAGTCCATCAATTTCCGGCGCATCCCCCTTGGTTCGACCAATGGCACCCTCTGCATCCACTTCATCGATTAACACAGGCATGCGCTTACCGACCTTTTGCGCAAGTTTTGCAGTAGATATCCCCTGCTGCTTCTCCATGAAACGCTCCCAACGCTCCTGTTGAACCTCTTCAGGTACCGGGTTAGCAATGTCATTGGCTTTTGCACCTTCAACGGGGGAATATTTGAAACATCCCACTCGATCAAGTTGCGCTTCGTCCAACCAGTCCAACAACATATTAAAGTCATCTTCTGTTTCACCAGGGAACCCCACAATGAAGGTGGAACGCAGCGTGATATCCGGACAAATTTCTCGCCATCGGTGAATGCGATCCAGAGTTTTCTCCTGATGCGCCGGGCGCTTCATGTTTTTCAATACACTTGGACTGGCATGCTGGAAAGGAATATCCAGGTACGGCAGTATTTTCCCTTCCGCCATTAACGGAATAGTGTGATCAACATGAGGATACGGGTAGACATAATGCAACCGCACCCAGGCACCGAGTTCACTCATTGCATCGCACATTTCATGCATACGGGATTTTACCGGACGCCCCTGCCAGAAACCTGTTCGATACTTAATATCCACGCCGTATGCAGAAGTATCCTGAGATACCACCAAAAGTTCTTTCACACCCGACTTCACCAAGCGCTCGGCCTCGTCCAAAACCTGCCCAACAGGACGACTGGCAAGATCACCACGCAAAGAGGGAATAATGCAAAACGTACAGCGATGGTTACAGCCCTCTGAAATTTTTAAATAGGCGTAATGTCGCGGCGTGAGTTTAATACCTTGCGGTGGCACCAGATCAACAAAAGGGTTGTGCTGGTCCTTGGCCGGAGGTGGCACATAGGTATGAACCGCAGTGACTACTTCTTCATATTGCTGAGGGCCACTCACCGCCAGTACTGAAGGGTGTACCGCTTTAATAGCAGACTCATCTTTGCCCATACAGCCGGTGACAATTACCCGTCCATTCTCAGCAATAGCTTCGCCAATGGCGTCTAGTGACTCTTGTTTTGCGCTATCGATAAAGCCACAGGTATTCACCACTACAACGTCTGCGCCATTATAGCTGGGCGACACTTGGTAACCATCAAGCTTTAATTGCGTCAAAATTCGCTCAGAATCGACCAAGGCCTTGGGACAGCCCAGGCTCACAAAACCTACGGTGGGCGACGCACCTGGGTTACTAAGCCCCTGTTTTGTATCGGATTTATGAGATTTATCGGCAGCTGGATTCTGATCAGACATGAAAAACGCGCACTCTAAAATTGTGAGGGTGGAAAATGCTTACCGTTACAAGCGAACCAGCATCCGGTTCAAACAATACTCAACGGTCACTTTGTGTCGACAATGACTTCCGCTATACAGAGGGGAAACAATGTAAGGGCGGCGATTATAGCGTATACAAACAAAACTATCAGCGCTTTAGTTAAAGGGCTGTCACAAGCCCGCGAACTTGTGGCAGCACCTTCTGTGATATGATCCGTCGATTTTTCTTCGATGAACTATTCACTCCAAACCACTATGTCACGCAAACAGAATCGCCAGGAAGACAGAAATTTCGACGATCTTGCCCGCCGCCTCCACCGCAATGTCTATGGCGGGCTAAAAGGTCAGATCCGGCTCAGTATTTTACAGCGAGATCTCGCCCCCTACTTACAATCCCCACTGACCATTCTCGATGCAGGTGGTGGCCAAGGCCAGTTTTCACTGCCTCTGGCTCAAGCCGGGCATACGCTGACCTTGTGTGATATTTCGCAGGAAATGTTAAATCTGGCAGAGCAGAATCGTCAGCAACACAGCATTCAAAATGTGCAACTCGTGCATAGCGCCCTGCAGGATATTCATCAACATACTGAAACCCAGTTTGACCTCGTTTTGTGCCATGCTGTGCTGGAATGGCTGGCAGAGCCGCATTTAGCCCTCGAGCATCTGCTCAAGCTATTAAAATCCAATGGAATCTTATCGTTAATGTTTTACAACACAAATTCCATTATTTTGAAAAATGCCTTGCGTACCAACTATCAAAAAATTCTGGACGACGACTACCATGGATATCGCGGGAGCCTGACGCCAATCAATCCATTACAAAGCGAGCAGGTGTTATCCTGGTGTAACGAGGCGGAACTGGAAATACTGTGCCACAGCGGGGTGCGGGTGTTTTACGATTACCGTATGGACCCGGCCACGCGAGATTTGGAAAGGGAAAAGCTGCTGCAAGCGGAACTCAAATTTTCGCAAATTGAACCGTTCCGCTCACTGGGGCGCTACATCCATATTCTGGCTCGCAAACCATAGCCTCATCTAAAGCTTGGCTGCGCCGGAAGATACAGGTTTTTGCATGGATAAAAACCGTTTGAAATCCTGCAATAACATGTAGTTGATCGGAATTAAAATTAAAGTAATCGCTGTTGCGAAAATAATACCGAAGCCCAAAGACACCGCCATGGGAATCAGAAACTGTGCTTGCGTGGATGTTTCAAACAACAGCGGCACCAGCCCAATAAATGTCGTCAATGAGGTGAGGATGACAGGACGGAAACGCGCCGCACCTGCAGTTAACACAGCCTCTAAAAGCTCATCTTTGCAAGCGCGCATTTTGTTAATGTAATCCACCAACACCAAAGAGTCATTCACAATAACTCCGATTAATGCCGCAAAACCTAGCAGACTCATAATGGTCAGATTCATCCCCATAATCCAGTGCCCCAACATCGCCCCGATAATGCCAAAAGGAATGACCGACATGACAATGAAAGGCTGCACATAGGATTTAAACGGAATTGCCAGCAGGGCAAAGATAATAAATAAAGCGCACAGCACACCCAACATCAACGAAGAAAAAGTTTCGCCCTGCTCTTCGCCTTCACCGGCAATTTTGTAGCTGACTCCTGGATACTGTGCCACGAGGTTATCAACATACCCATATAAATCCGATTGCAGCGCGGTCATATTGACATTTTTCTTATCCACATCTGCACGAACATTCACGGTGCGAAAACCATTGATACGATGAATGGAGGAAGGCCCTTGCCCCGGCGTAAAACTGGCAAGCTGACTTAGCGGCACTTCAGCCCCGGTGGCGGTGCGAATCAACATTCCATTCAAGTGCGCCACGGCATCGCGCTCTTCGATTGGAAATCTCACCATTACGCGCACATCATCCCGCCCGCGCTGAATCCGTTGCGCTTCCAAACCAAAAAATGCCTGACGAACTTGCCGTACAATGTCAGCACGATTAACCCCCAGCAAATAGGCTTCGGGCTTTAATTCAATGTTTAATTCTTCTTTACCGTCAGCAAGACTATCGGCGATATCAAACACAGACGGGTATGTGGCTAAACGCTGTTTTACCTGCTCAGCCACCACTTCAAGCTGTTTGAAATTATTGGCTCGCAATTGAATATCAATCGGGTCTGAGGTTCGACCAATTTCTGCTCGAAAAACCAATTGCTCAGCACCGGGAATTTCTCCGATTTGTTCTCGCCACTCGCGGGACAGTTGCTGACTGTTCACATCAATAACACGCTCATCCGGTGCGGCAATTTCAAAACGAACCCGTCCTTCGTTTGAAGCGCCACCACGCCCCCCAGTACTTGAAAGGATATTTAAAATTACACTTTGGCCTTCGTCATTGCTGTACTTTTCTTTGAGCTGTTGTGCCGCATCAGTAATTCGCTGCATGTGTTTGTCCGTCACTTCAAACGGCGTCCCTGTCGGCATCGTTAAATTCACTCGAATAGTTTCGCTGGGTATTCGAGGCATAAAAGTAAAGCGTGTATGGCCCGACATAATCGCAGCAATAATACAGGCCAGCATACCGACAAAAGCAACCAATGTGATTAAACGGTTGGCAATACACCAGTGCAATACTGGACGGTAGTATTTTAAAATGCCTTCTTCAAATCCCTTGGAAAAGCGCTGCTGCCAACTGCTATTGCCACCGGATTGGTTGGATTTCACTTTCAGGTGCTTCAAATGAGCAGGCAATACAAATTTAGATTCTATTAATGAGAAGAGTAAACAGGGAATCACCACGGCAGGAATCTGTGCAAACACAGGTCCCCGATGCCCGCCTAAAAATAGCAGGGGGGCAAACGCCGCAACCGTTGTTAATACACCATAGGTCACCGGCACAGCGACTTCCTGAGTACCGTTAATCGCAGCTTGAATTCCGCTTTCGGATGTCTGTAAGTGTGAGTAAACATTTTCTCCGGTGACAATTGCATCATCCACCACAATTCCCAGCACCACAATAAAACCAAATAAACTGACCAGGTTTATCGTAATACCTAGGTACGGCATCAGGAAAAATGCACCAAGAAAACTGACAGGAATTCCGAGGAATACCCAGAACGCAACTGCCGGTCGCAAAAACAAACTGAGCAACAACACGACTAAAATCCCGCCCTGAATAGCATTTTGAACCAGTGTTTTTATTCGGCTTTTTACCACTTCGGAATCATCATCCCAGTACTCAAGCGTAATTCCCTGTGGCATATTCGCCTGCTGACTTTGAATATATTGTTTCACTTTATCAGCAACAGCAATCGCACTCTGGTTTCCAACACGATAGATTTTTATTTCTGCAGCCAGTTTTCCGTTAAAGCGTGTTCGCACCGCGCTCTCTTCAAAACCATCTGTAATTACCGCTATATCACCCAACGTCAACACAGTGCCATCGGTGTGGGTTTTCAGCACTATGCGAGAAAACTCTCCCTGACGATACGCTTGTCCTTTGGAGCGAATTAAAATATCCCCACCGTCAGTCTTAATATTACCACCAGACAGATCCAACGAATTATTGGCAATGGCATCGGCAATTTGCGTCAAACTTAATTGATACTCCCGCAACTTATCCTGATTGAGTTCGATACTAATTTCATAATCGCGCACACCATCGAGCTCAACTTGAGAAATCCCATTGATCTGCAAGAGATCTACACGAACATGTTCAGCCAATTCACGAATTTCCCGCTCGCTGACTTCGCCCGAAACTGTCGCGGTAATCACGTCGCGCTTCCATACTGCCAGAGAAATCAAGGGTCGCTCGATATCGCCGGGGAAGGTATTAATCGCATCAACACGATTTTTTACATCGTCCAGCAACTCACGCGGGTCATAGCCATCTTCTACTTCCAGCTCAACTGTAGCGCCACCTTCAAATGAATAGCTGACATACTCTTCTACGCCTTCCAGGTCATTAATGGCCTCTTCAATTCGTGTGGCAACTGAAAGTTCTGCATCCTCGGGGGTTGCACCACGAAGTGTCACATTCACACTGATTCGGTTGGGTTCGACGGTGGGAAACACTTCCAGGGGAATGGCATTAAACAGGGAGTACAGCCCGGCAAAAATGATCGAACACATTAATAAATTGGCGGCAACATCATTTCGGGTAAACCAGGCAATCACGATTGAGCACCTTCTTTAGATAAGGATTTTTGCGAGCCGCCCTCCGCCTCCATGTTCGGCGATTTTGCCTCGTCGGATACTTTGACCAAGGTTCCACTGGTGACGCGCCCCAGTGGGGTCAACACCAACTCGTCGCCAAATTCGAGTCCTTGACTTACAACAGCATGTGTTTCGTTACTCCAGCCAAGCGTCACCGTTTTGCGTTGAACTTTGCCATCGACATGGGTATAGACATAGCTGCCCTGATAAATGGCACTGTTCGGTATCACTAAAACGCCATCGAGAGTTTTGCCTTCAATTTCAGCTGTGAGGTACTCCCCGACTTTCAATGGGCGCGCCTGTTCCGCTTGCGCCGTGAAGGGTCGCTCTATTCGCGCAACGACATAAAGCTGACGACTTGTCTCGTCTATCGCTCCAGAGGCCCTGACCAGCCTGCCCTGCCAGGTCTGCTCACTTCCCAATTGCGAGTGAAAAATCACTTTGGGCGCAGTTTTATCTTTCTGCGATGAGGCGGCCAAAGGAAGATCCAGGTAAGCATAGTCCTGACTTTTTATCGGCAGTTTAATTTCCGCAGCCTCAGTTGAAAACACATCCGCCAACACGGTATTCACACCCACCACTTGGGCCAAACCGATATTATGACTCAGTACCCGGCCATCGAATGGGGCATGGATTTCAGTCCGCTGCAAATTCAATTGCGCACGCTTCACCGCCGCTTCTGCGGATTTCAACGCGGCTTCTGCCGCTTTTAACTGCGGCTCTCGCAAAGCCAGTGCAGGTGCCTTTCCGGTGCGTCCTGAACGCTCCCAATCAGCTTTAGCTTCAATCGCCAAAGCCTTCTCGTTTTGCCAGCGACTTTGCGCTTCTGCCACTTGCGCTTCCGCAATACTTAGTTCGATGAGGTAATCATCCTTTTCTAAGGCAACCAGCAATTGGCCTTTCGTGAAACTCCCCCCTTCACGAAATTCGTCCGCAACGAATTCAACCACACCGGACACACGTGATACCAGACTGGTTCGCGTCAGTGGCTGAACAAGGCCGTAAGATTTGATTGTGAGTGGAATTTTTTCGGCGTGTAAGGTTTGAATCTGAACGCTGATTTGCGCTTTTGACTCGGGGGGCATACGCATGGCACTGGGCCGGCTCATAAATATGATCAAAACAAGAATGATGAAGCCAACAACTAAGGCCGCCGCAATTAAATGGAGATGGGTGAGTTTTCTATCTGATGATTCAGCCAAGGGAAGCCTCGTAGCTTTTACAGTGGTTTTCTTTAAAGCAGTTTTCTAATACGTGCGTTTCTAAGGAGTGTTCTTTAATTTGTTTTTCTATAAATTACTTTGCTATAAATTACTTTGCTCTGGGTTGGCGTGCTCTGGTTCGTCTAGCATTGACCTGTTTTTCATTCACAGGCCTTATTTTCACTTGTCTCGACACCGTTTTAGAGCTTCCAGTTGGTGTTTGTTTCTTTTTTATCTTAATTTAGGAACCAACATGTACATTATAAGTAGATTTGCACATTGAAACCCAATGCCTTACACCTTGTCAGCATACGGCAATTCAACCCGATATTGGTGCGACAGAGAGCACGCAGCAATGTTCACACCCCGTTTTCCACCTCGGTATGCGGAACGCCGGTCGCAGTCAAAGAAGAAAAAGTAAGAATAACGCAGTTGAGTGTGAAAAGGTCGTCGTTTTCCCAGCCTTAACTTAACTTTACACAGCGCTCGCACTCGCGAAACACTGCTGGATTATTCATCGCCTCCTGACCAGACATTCCAAGACCCGGGCAAGAGTTAAATGACATTGAAAAGTCGAAAAGGTTGCGAATATTGAGCGCTTAAATGCAAAATTGCCTACTCCTCATGGTAGCTATATAAAGTAGCTATCAAGACACCTTTAATCTATTCACACCTATTGGTACCCAATGGACAGACGGACAATACCTGTAGCTCGCGCGCAAAGACATAGCACGCAGCTCATGTACGATGAGGATAAAAACAAAGAAAGGAAGCATATCAATAGCAGGTGGATATTGAATCCGATTGTAATATTTTTTACTGGTCAAAAATGCAGCGACACTGGCAATCTCAGTCCCGCACAGGGAAACGTACAACTTTTTCATGAGACAACTCCGAATTCACAGAGCTAATCCGCTTACCTTGCGACAAATGCCCACCGGAGTGCAAAGCTACAAATTTTTCGGCTTTTTGTTCGGTCATTGGTTTTGCATAGAAATACCCCTGACCAGTATTTATACCCAACTCCTGCAACAACTTGTCCGTTTCAGCCACTTCCACACCTTCGGCAATCACAGAGAGATTCAGTTTTTTTGCCAGGAAGGTGGTAAATTCCAAAATAGCTTTATCTTCATTATGCACCTGAGCATTGCATACAAAACTTTTGTCAATTTTCAGCTGATCAACATCGAGTTTTTTCAGGTAATCGAGGGACGAATACCCCGTACCAAAATCATCAATCGATACCCTCGCGCCTAGCTGACGAATTTTCTTGAGAATTTCTGCAGCAGAATCCGTGTTGCGTAACAACGCGGTTTCCGGGATTTCCAGCTCCAGCCAGGCGGGATTGCATTCAGTTTCCATTAGGATCTGACGCAGACCTGGCAACAAGTCACGACACACAAACTGACGTGGCGACAGATTTACAGAAATATGCAAAGGCCGATTGGTGCTGCGGTTAATCCTCGCAATAAATCGACAGGACTTTCGAATCACTTCGAAGCCTACGTCCACAATCATACGACTATTTTCAAGGTGTTCGAGAAAAGCTGCAGGCGACAGCAGGCCTCGCTCTTTGTGATTCCATCGAAGAAAGGCCTCAAAGCCTTTTAAACCTCGTTGCTTTAAATCAAAGACAGGCTGATAGCGCACAGTAAATTCATCGTGCTTTATCGCATCGCGAATCTCACGACCCAACTCTAAAAAGCGTGACTCCGATTTTTGTGGCGTTTCATCCGCTTCGGCATATTGCGCACCACCGGCACGTTTTGCCTTCTGCATGGTTTTTTCTGCACAGCGAATTAACTGCTGAGGCGATTCACCGTCCGCTGGTGCTATAGCGATACCAATACTGGCCTCGATTTTGAGTGTTAATTCGTCTAGCACCAATGGTTGTGCAATCGCATTCAAAACTTGATGGGCAAAATTTTTCACTGCATTGAGACGATAGTGCGTATCACTGAACACGACAAATTCATCACCACCAATCCGCGCAACAACGCCAATTTTTTTGCACATTTTTTTTAAACGCTTGCCAATTTCCTGTAACGCGCGGTCCCCCATTGGAAACCCATTCATCTGGTTGACCGAACGAAAATCATCCAAGTCTATATACAATACAGATGCTTTGACGAGAGATGCTTTCATATCCGCAGCCAAAAAAGCATTAGCTACATGCGCCTCCAGCGATTGGCGGGTCATGGTTTGCGTGAGTAAATCAAAATTTTTGCGATAGTTTAACTGGCTCTCCAGCTCCAATGTTTCCGTAACATCCTGACAGCGAATACAATACATCTCTTCGATATAACAACTTTCAAAATTCACCACTCGAAGATGCTTTCGCTCTGTGCTTTCCAATACAGAATTGCGTTTCGCAGCATTTGGAATAGACACCTTGCATTCACCAACTCGCCATTGATCCCGCTGAAAAAATGTCAACATAACGTGTACAGGCAACACTTGCTGCACCGTTTTTTGTGTCAATGTGGTGTGATCACCAGCCAGAATTTCATGTGCCGCACTATTAGCAAACACAACTTTACCTTCACGATCAATCAGTAAAATACCCTCGTCAATAATTCCCATGACCGCCTGGGTAAATGCATATTTTTGCTTTTTTTGGTGCAGTCTGGCGTTTGCATACTGTTCAGCTAAATGTGTTTTAAAGACTATCCCCAACAGCATTAACACCCCCGATGCCAAGCTCGCCAACATCACGGTGATGTAGGTTTTATTCAGCAAACCAGGATAAAATGTCTGCATACTTTCCCTATCGATACGCGCAACTAAACGCCAGGGAAAATCATGCGCTGCGACAACATCGCCTCGAGTGAACGGCGAGAGCATGGCCATGGCAAACAATGCCTGGTTATCGCGTTTGATCACAATATTATCCGCGCGATTAAAGCTAAATTCAGCTAAATCCATGTCAGCAAATATTTGGCTATCCAATACCTCACCCGAGTCAGCCAACATCATCACACCGGAGTGCTGCATAATATAAAAATCAAACGGGGCTGCTTCCAGTGCCGGGTTCTGCAAAAGTTCTTGCAAGGTAAAACTGGCCACTACCACGCCATAGTTCTGTTCGTTTTCATCCCAGACTTTTCTAGCCAAACTGTACAGCATTGTGCGATCAGACATTTGGTCGTGCTGCGCGGCATGCAATGAAAGTGGGGATAAATATGCACTGTTAGCATCCATGCTTTTCAGGCTATGAAAATAATAATGCTCTAACTCATCCTTCACTACATATTGCGGCACCACAAAGAAATCATTGCCGGTGGCCATAATGCGAATACTCTGACCTTTGGCATTGAGATAGCGCAGTTGATTCAGATTAGGGATACGGTAAGCAAAATTCAGCCAGGCTTGCTTAAGAGGTTGCAGGCTTATATCGCCGCGCAGGTATGCTTGAGATGGTTCGTAGTTGATAATTTTATTTAAATCGGTCACCGATTTTAAAATTTTCGCATCCACGCTTAATTCAAGCTCTTGCAAATACTGCCGAGCAAACATTTCGGCTGCACGCGTGTTTGCATCCTGATTCATTTTCACTATCGACCAAAGTCCAATAGCAAAGCAACAAAAAACAATGCACCATAAAGTGCGGCTGTGAAAAGCGTTAACCAATTTATCCATGCCTGCACCATTGAACTGTTGCGCCATTGCGCCAACATTGACTTAACCACAGTCAATGCTCTGAGCCAAATGAAACAATACAGGTCCAACACACCCTGTATCGCCGGTTATACAGATGCACAACTACAATTGTTGAAAACTCAAAAAGCGCACACGATTAACCGCCAGTGCTAACATTTGAGCACACAATTAAATCCCCAATTCTTTACCGCTTTTTAATTTTATAGATAAATGTTTGTTACAACTAAATGAATCACACTGGATCTGGTGAGAAAGTTAAACCGCCAGACAGTTTTTACACCAACGATCTGAATGGTTGTTAGAAGTAAGGCTTAAGTACCAAAAGCGTCACCACAACCATTAGAAACTCGCTAATGACTTTCCTTAAAATATTCCTTAACTTATTGGAATACTCAGCACTGAAGCAGCTAAAAAAATGCCACGCATGTGGTACATCACCCTTAACAAATCATGAGCGCGAATTTTCAGTTTACCCAGTTTTTCACACTGAACAAATGATATTTAATTGTGCTTATATGATTAGCTTATGAGGAATTATTATCTTTTACGTCAAATTTAAGCGATAGGCGTCGAACCCTTCAGCATTTGAATATAAAAGATACATCAACCATTTTTTTTAATTCAAAACGGTCTTACGCTGTGTCATCAAAATCCCCAGCCCCCTGATTCCCCCTAAATGTTCTGAAAAAAACAGTCGTACTTAAAATACAACATGCAGGACACCAGCATTAGAGCACTATATCGGTATCGGCGGTATCGGCGGTATCGGCGGTGTTTTATTGAATAACCGCCTTCAATTGCCGCGATTGACACAAAAGACCAATCTACAGGCACCCTGAGGCACCAGGCTTAGGTAGTAACTGCCCGTTTTTCGGCCAACACTAAATAGCGTTCTCGGCCGCTATTAACAAGTCAAATTCAAGAGGTTCGTGTATACTGCGCCACAATTTTTAGTCGTTTCTCATTTAGTTGTTTCTCTAACCGGCAAAGGGGTTTACCCGTGGATTTTTTAACTTTTCTGAGCGAAGAATGGATATTAGTCAGTATTTTGATCGTACTGGCTGGCGCATATTTTTATATGGAAAGCCTAAAAGGCGGAAAAAGCCTGGGAATTCATGAGGTTACTCGCTTAGTAAACTCGGACAGTGCCATTCTGTTGGATGTCCGTGAAAGCAAGGATTATAAAAATGGTCACATTGTTGATGCGATCAACATTCCGTTTGATAAATTATCCGAGCGCAGTAACGAACTGGACAAGCATAAAAGCAAAACCATTATTGTGATTGATAAAATGGGGCAGCATTCAGGTACAAGTGGCAAAATTTTGCTAGACAAAGGCTTTACTGTGAACCGTTTACAAGGCGGAATGTCCGAATGGACCAACCAAAACCTTCCTGTAGTGAAGGGCTAAAATCGACTTCACTGCGACTTTTCACAAGTATACACCGGTCAAATTATGCAAGATGTCACTATTTATACCTCTCGCCTGTGTGGTTTTTGCATGCGTGCAAAAGCGCTTCTTGAATCCAAGAGCATCCCATTCAAAGAGATCTCGGTCGATGGCAAGCCCGAATTGCGCCAGCATATGACGCAACTGGCGGGCAGTCGGACGGTGCCACAAATATGGGTGGGGGGCGTACACGTAGGCGGCTGCCAGGAATTGTACGCACTGGATGCCAAAGGCCAACTGGATGGACTACTGCACAACACTGCCGGTTAAGCACCCGCTGCCTGTAACATTGAATTTGGTAATTTAAGCCCAACATTGGGAATTTTAGAGAATAAATTGAAGGCTCAACCATCATGACTGAAGAAACACAACAACAAGCCCAACAAGGGCATTTCAGCTTGCAGCGCATTTACGTAAAAGACATTTCTTTTGAATCGCCCATGGCGATTAATCAGCGCTCACCCGCTCAGCCAAGTGTCCAGCAAGACCTGAACACACAAGTGAATAAAATTGGTGACGAACATTTTGAAGTCGTTCTACAGTTAACCATCACGGTTAAGCAGGAAGATAAAGTCGCCTTCCTGGTAGAGGTTCATCAAGCAGGCCTGTTCCAAATCAAAGGCCTTGAGGGACCCCAGTTACAGCACCTGCTTTCCACCATGTGCCCGAACATTTTGTTCCCTTATGCGCGTGAAGCCATCGACAGCATGGCCACTCGAGGAGGCTTCCCTCCTTTAATGTTACCGCCCATCAATTTTGAAGGTGTTTATGCGCAAGCTATGGCGGAAGCAAAAAATCGTGCTACAGAGCAGGAAAACGCCGAAACTCACTAAGCACAATGGCTGGCAAGCGTCATTGATGCAAGTGTCGTGACAATAGCGTCAAATTGGACACGCACCTCCTATGACCTTGCATACGATCATCCTGAGAACTTCATTCCAGAGCCTTAAGCCTCGAATTTAGCTTCTCAGGTTCTACCTTGCAAAAAAACCACCTTGTTTAAGCCCTAAACTGCGAGTACGTAGAAAATACGGCAAAAATAAGCTCCCTATTTGCGCATTTTTGGCCACTCTCACAACACAGTTTCCATCTAGATTTATCCGACATTTCTCAAGCCCAGCCAAACATTATTTAGGCTGGCGCACATTTCATCATTCCCTACCAAAATCTCTTGCGTCTTTTCACTTTTGCTTACGGCCACATAAAATCGACCGTTAATCGAAAACTATTTGCGCTATGCTCAAATATGAAGCATATCTTACTGTCTGGCGAATTGTCTCTGAGCAGTTTTAGTGGCGGGAAAAATAACACCAACATGAGGTAGACATGTCGATATCTAACAAGATCCGTGTATTAGTCATAGATGACTCCCGAGTAGTAAGAGTCGCGGCTGTGCGCATGTTTGGCAGTGAGTTCGAAGTGTTATCGGCAGTAGATGGTGCTGACGGGCTGTCTATCCTGGAACGCGACAATGATATTCACGTGGTGTTTACCGATCTCGCCATGCCTGAAATGGACGGTTTTGAACTTCTTGAAGCTATTCGCGAACACACCGATTCCAATATTCGAAGCCTGCCAGTGATTGTGGCTACTGGCGCAGGAAACCCGGAATCCGCCAAACAAAAAGCCTTTAGCCTGGGCGCAACCGACTTTGTAACCAAACCTTTCAATGCTACCGACATCAAGGCCCGAGCCAGATCCTATGCGGCCTTGCGCCAGGAAAACCGCTCGCTCAAGGAAAACGTCACAATTGACGCATTGACGGGCCTGCTGAATTTAAAAGGCCTGCAAATGCAGCTGGAGAAAGAAATGTCTTTCGCTGCTCGTCACCGCTCAAATCTCACCTTGCTGGCAATCGAAATTGACAATTACAAGGATTTCTTCGTCCGAATTGGCCGTGAAGGCACAGAAAAAGTGGTGCGTAGAGTATCCAATGTCCTGGAGGACACCTTCCGTAAGGAAGACAGCGTTGCCCGTACCGGTATCGCCCGTTTTATCGTCACAATGCCCATGTCACTGCCGGAAAATGCCGTCGATATGGCTAATCGAATTTGCCATACAATTGAATCCTTCAAAGCAAAACTGGATGGAAAACGAATTAAAATCACCGTTTCTATCGGTGTCAGCTCTGTGTATGTAGACAGCAAGCTGCTGGCCAATACATTAATTGGCTTGGCCTCTGAATCTCTGGAACGAGCCGCAACAAAAGGCTCCAGCCAAATCCAGGAACTTACACTCGAAGAATACGAGAATCAGCTTCAAGAGGAAGCACGGCGCTCAATGTCAATCGATGCGCTGCTTGAGCAAATCATCGACAACGACCCTTCTGTCACATCCACCGAACTGGATGTCGCAATCGATAGACTTACCCCATTATTTAAGGTACTGTCTGATCAACAAGTACACAAAATCTTCTTTTCACGAAAGAAGCCGTCAGGCAAAGTATTGGAATTCAACTCCCGCCAAACGCAGGGGACGACGCAATAGGGTAGGACTTCAGCCAGGTTTCAGCCAAGTCACATTCGTTTGGTTTTTGGTTTGGCTTTTGGTCTCTCTCAGGGCTGAACAAGCATTTCCAACTTTCCGGATTAAGTACTTCTGTTTTATTTTTAGAACAACGCTTTAAGCTCGCAACGCTTCCCTTTTTCAGCGTGCTGCACTCCAACACGGAGCACGCACAAAAAGTAACCGGGTAAAGCTTTCTCTGATAATGAGATCGCAGATAAAGAGTTCACGGGCAAAGAGTACACGGGAGGTGCGTTTATGAACGCAAGTAAGTGGCCCTCAATTGATCAGCTCAACCCGCTTATCGAAGAGATCAGTCGAAGGCTGACCCTCGCCGAAATGCAATTGCGCTCGCTCGGTGAGATGACACAGACCGGCCAGTATGATCGCCAGGACAGCCTCCATCTCATCGATCTCCTGCAAACCAATCTGGATCTTGAACTGGATATCTCCGAGTACACCAATCAACTCAATTACTGGGAAAATCAGGAACGCTTGACCGCCTTTCAAAAAGGGGAGATTAACTATGCGAATACTCGCCTGGATCGTCTCGCTGTAGTGAACGTAAATATCATCCGGTTGAGCCAGAGTTTCCTTGAACATGTTGAAAGCGCCGAAACCATCGTCAGCGGTATTATTAAGCGGTTACAATTCAACGCTCGCCCATAAACCGACACTTAAAACGCCCACTCCAGTGCCGGTGATCACATAATTCTCTGTATTATTGGAGGATTACCACCAAACCACGTAAAATACGCGAATTCTCACGCATTCATTGTTAATAAATTGCGGTCTAAGTCCTGTTCACGTAGCCATCACAGCCAAAATCCGGTGAATAACGGCACATTCAGCGGAAACGAGGGATGTTTTAACCGCAACTCAACAATGAATTCGCACAATATGCAATTTTCCATTTTCGACATTACCGGGACAAACGCATGACCGATGTAAAAAAACCTCTACTTCTCATTATTCTTGATGGCTTTGGCTATTCTGAAACCGACAAATACAACGCCATCACGAACGCAGAAGCTCCAACCTGGAAAAAGCTTTGGGAGACTGCGCCCAAAACCACTATCGGCACTTCCGGTATGGCCGTCGGGTTGCCAGAGGGGCAAATGGGCAACTCAGAAGTAGGACATATGACCCTGGGTGCCGGCCGCGTGGTTTACCAAAACTACACTCGCATTAACAAAGCCATCGCCGATGGAGATTTTTTTACCAACCCGGTGTATGTCGATGCTGTCGATAAAGCGGTGGCCAACAATAAGGCCGTCCACATTATGGGGCTTTTGTCCGATGGTGGTGTTCACAGCCACGAAGATCATTTGTTTGCGATGATGGAACTTGCGGTGAAGCGCGGAGCTGAAAAGATCTATCTGCATGCGTTTTTAGATGGTCGCGACTGCCCTCCTCGCAGCGCAGAACCGTCCATAGTCAAAGCTGAGCAGAAATTTGCAGAACTAGGAAAGGGCCAGATTGCCAGTATTTGTGGCCGTTTCTTTGCCATGGACCGGGACAAGCGCTGGAATCGTGTGGTTCAAGCGTATGACCTTCTCACCCAGGGCAAGGCTGAGTTTACAGCCACTTCAGCTCTTGAGGGCCTGAAAGCGGCCTACGAGCGAGATGAAAACGACGAGTTTGTCAAAGCAACTGCCATCACCAGCACGGGCACACCAATCAAAATGGAAGACGGCGATGTGCTTATTTTTATGAATTTCCGTCCTGACAGAGCGCGCCAGTTAACCCATGCTTTTGTTGACCCGGCTTTCGATGGTTTTGAGCGCGAAGCCTTGCCCACACTTAGCAGTTTCGTAATGACCACAGAGTTCTCTGCCGATTTGAGTAAACTGTGTGTGTGCGCCTACCCACCAGAGGATCTGATCAACTCGTTTGGCGAGGTATTGCAAAATGCAGACAAAACACAATTGCGCATAGCAGAAACCGAAAAATATGCCCATGTGACATTCTTTTTCAGTGGCGGCCAGGAAGATCTGTACAAAGGTGAGGACCGCATTCTGGTACCTTCACCCAATGTTGAGACCTATGACCAAAAGCCGGAAATGAGTGCTTTTGAAGTGACGGACAAGCTGGTCGAAGCAATTGAATCGAACAAATACGATGCCATCATCTGCAACTACGCAAATTGCGATCAGGTAGGTCACACGGGTGACTATGATGCAGCGATCAAAGCCGTAGAAGCTGTAGATACCTGTTTAGCGACAGTGTTTGCAAGCCTGAAAAAGGTGGGCGGCGAAGCTCTGGTGACAGCGGATCACGGGAATGTCGAAGAAATGTTCGACGAACAAGCCAATCAACCGCACACGCAGCACACAACGCTTCCCGTTCCGCTTGTGTACGTTGGTGAGCGTAATATCAAACTCGCCAGTGGCGGCAGTCTCGCCGACATCGCGCCGACCATGCTACATTTAATGGCAGTGACACAACCGTCACAAATGAATGGGCGCAACCTGGTAGAAGAAAACTAAACCTAGGAAACAGCTGCGGCGAACTTGCTGAACGCCGCAGCAAACCGCCAGGCCAGAGAAACAAAGCATTGGGAGAAACCTCAACACTCCAGCCAGATCTTCTCATGCAGGCCCAACACGACCGAACGTCAAAACAAGAATTTCAGATCAACACTATGCGCAATCGCCAGTTACAACAACATTTCGTGAATAAGCTCAGTAGATATACAGTCCTGTTACTCGCTGTAATGACATTTCATTCAAGCTGGGCGCAAACCGATGGCGATCAACAGGCGCAATTGGATACCCTGAAAAAAAACATTGAGCAATTGAAAAAGGAACTGGCAGAAACCAAAAGTAATCGTAATGACGTCCACCAGGCACTCGAAAAAACCGAAACATCCATTGGCGAACTGAACAAAAAGGCCGAGCAACTCAAGCGGGAACTGGACCAACGTAAAAAAAAACTGAATAACCTGCGCGATGAACGCAGCCAGCTGGATAAACAAAAACAGCAGCAACAAGCAACGGTTGGTCAGTATATCAACGCCGCTTACCGCGCCGGTCAACAGAGTAATTTACGTCTTCTACTCAACCAACAAGAGCCCGCCCGGGTATCGCGCAATCTGAAATATTACAGCTATTTTGTCGATGCGAGACAACAAAAAATCGCCAGCTATATCAGCACCATCGAACGCATCAATGCCATTGAACCGGAGATCGCTTTCGAGGCCACCAAAATCCAACAAAACGTCGACAAACTCAACACCCAAAAACAACAGCTCAACAACGCCCAATCCTCTCGTCGTCAACTCCTGGCTAAACTTGATAAAAATATTGTGAGCCAGGACCAACGCCTCAAATCTTTGTTGGAGGACCGAAGCCGCTTGGAACGTTTACTCAGTCAGGTTCTCAACAATGTAGACGACGTAAAACTCAGTGGAACCAGCGAGCGGTTTGGCAGCCTAAAGGGGCAAATACCGTGGCCAATAAAGGGACGGGTACTGCAAACCTTTGGCTCAGATCGGATTGGCAACAAACTGGCTTGGGAAGGCATGCTGATCAGCAGCCCGGCCGGTACGCCAGTCAAGGCCGTTCACTATGGCCGAGTGGTTTTCTCCGATTACCTGCGAGGTCATGGTCTGCTCATCATCGTTGATCATGGCACAGGTTTTATGAGTTTATATGCCCACAACCAAACACTGTATAAAACTTTGGGAGAATGGGTGGATACGGGTGATACTATTGCATCCGTCGGGAACAGCGGTGGACAAAAGCAGTCTGCTCTATACTTTGAACTAAGACACGAGGGCAAGCCCACCAATCCACAAAGATGGTTAAAACGGGCATAATGACGCAGTTTAGGCCACAGCATAAACATAATAGGTCAACCCTTACATATTCAGCACTAAAATCTCAGGAGAATAACGACTCGTGAACGTTAAATTTGATTGGCGCAGAGCATGCGTTAATGCCGCCATGACTATGGGCTTAACGGCAATTTCAGCTTCTACCCTGGCCGACACCAGTGGGGCAGACAAAAGCCAGCCAAAAACCGAACCCATGAGTGTATTGCCTCTTGAAGATTTACGCGTATTCACCAAAGCTTTCGACCACATTCGCAAAGGCTATGTAAAAGATATTGATGACCGAACCCTGTTGGAATATGCCATCAGAGGAATGCTGGACGAACTCGACCCTCATTCGAGCTATCTGGACGCCAGCTCATTCAAAGATTTGCAGGTCAACACCACAGGTGAATTTGGTGGGTTGGGGATTGAAGTCGGTATGGAAAACGGCTTCGTGAAAGTGATTTCACCAATTGATGAGACACCGGCAGCACGCGCGGGAATCGAAGCTGGCGACCTCATCGTAAAACTCGATGGCAGTACCGTAAAAGGGCTGACACTCAATGACGCAGTAGAAAAAATGCGTGGTCCCAAGGGCACTAAAATCACTGTCACGGTGGTTCGTGAAGGTGTAGACCAACCCTTCGACCTGGTTTTGACTCGCGATATCGTCAAGGTTCGCAGCGTGCGCACAGAAATTAAAGACCAACACTATGCCTACCTTCGCATCGCTCAGTTCCAGGTCCATACAGGCCAGGACCTCGCAAAAGAATTCGCCAAACTTTCGAAAAAGAACGCGGATTTACACGGGGTAATCCTTGATCTGCGCAATAACCCCGGCGGGGTTTTAACTGCTTCTGTAGAGGTGGCTGACCACTTCCTGGAAGACGGCCTGATCGTCTACACCGAGGGCCGTGTTCCTGACTCAAATTCCCGTTATCAAGCAACACCAGGGGATATAACAAATGGATTGCCGTTGGTTGTCCTGATTAATGACGGTTCTGCATCAGCGTCCGAAATTGTTGCGGGTGCACTGCAAGATCAGGGACGAGCACTGGTTTTGGGTACACAGAGTTTCGGTAAAGGCTCGGTACAGTCTGTGATTCAAATTACCAACGACAAAGCCCTAAAACTCACCACTGCACTGTATTACACCCCCAATGGTCGCTCTATCCAGGCTGAGGGAATTACACCAGACATCGAAGTAGAAAGAGTGCGAGTGACGGCGGTGAAAAATGCCAGCGGAATCAGTGAAGCGGGCCTGGTAGGCCATTTGGAAAATGGTAATGGCGGTCACGAAAACCAAGACGGCATAGTCGAAACAGAAGCGCAAAAAGAACTGCATAATACTGACAGCCAGCTGTACGAAGCCATTAATATTCTGAAAGGGCTGCACCTGTTTAACCAGCGCAATGTTCAGAAAGTTGCGGCTCAGGAAGCGCAGAAAACCCCTGCTGGCCAACCTTAACGGCCAACAGGAATGCAAACATCAGCCGGTAAAACCACTAAGCGAAGCCTTAGATTTTCACTTTTTGTGTTTTGCCAGCTGTTTTTATTAAACCTCCCCAACTCGGCACACCCCTCACCACAAAACAAGCCGCCACTTATCCAGATTTGCATCATTATTGATGACATGGGTTACGCGATAAAATCAGCCGAAAAGTTTATCAATCTGCCTTTTGATCTGACGCTGGCGATCATCCCTTTTTCGCCTTACAGCAAGCGCGTTGCTTACCTGGCCCATCACCACCAAAAAGAAGTGATGTTACATGCACCAATGGAAACGCTGGCAGAAACCAAATGGGAAGATGGCTTAACCAGCGATATGCAGGAAAACGAGCTGGTAGCCCGGGTCGATGAAATGTTATTCGATATTCCATTTGCAGTGGGACTGAACAATCATGGCGGCAGTAAACTAACTCAGCAAAAGCAACACATGGATTGGCTCATGTCCTGGGCCGCACAACGCCAGCTGTTTTTTATTGACAGTCGCACAACCGCCGCCAGTGTCGCCGCAGAAGCCGCAAAGCAAGCCATTGTCCCCTATCAACAACGTGACGTATTTCTAGACAATTCAAAAGACCCCAGCGACATAAAAAACCAGTTAAACAAGCTCATTGCCATTGCCAGCAAGCAGGGCCACGCGATTGGCATTGGACATCCTTACGCCGAAACATTTGCAGTGCTGAAGGAAGAATTGCCTAAACTCCAACAACAGGGCATTCGCTTAACGACGGTTTCCAATTTGGTTTTTAATGATTTAAATCAGCCCCGCTTGTTTCTCAGCCAACAACCTGGCGCTTCCTTCACAGATCTAAAATAGCGAATTCATATTGAGCCAAAGTTGGCTTAAAAGCGCTTTTTACAATATTTTGGTATATTGAAAATATCGTTATATTCTCAAAAAATATAAAAACTGTGAAAAACTGAGCAATTATCACACAAAACGGTGGGCAAAACCGATCAAAACGACTATAATTCGTGCAAGCCTGCTGTATTCTGCAGTAGACTTGCGTCACTCTCTTTAAGTTGGCGCTAATTAACGTAGCCGCTCAAGGGTGATTGTTTTACACGCTGAGCTAACTCGTCGAATATTCTGGTCGCATAAAGGTCTAACTCATAAGAAAGCTGTCACAACATAAATAGACCAAAGTAATTTGTAGTATTCGAAGGAATTTGTATTAAGAGGAAAGACAATGAACAGAACTGGTGAAAACGGAAATCTCCCAATTCGGTCACAACGCTTTTTCAAAAAGGGTGACTATTGGTACTACAACACACGTGAAGGCGTGGATATTGGCCCATTCGATTCTTTGAATGAAGCTGAAACAGGAGCAAGTGAGTTTATTGATTTTATACTCCATGCTGATCCTCATGTAATTCAAACATTACAGAGTTACGGCGCCGCAGCGTAAACAGCAACACAGCCCATGTGGCCGCATATCGCGACCACAAAAGCTCGTGTTACTCGCATTAGACAATACTGCAAAAAAAGGATTAGGCCATCGAAATACTTAGCCAATAGCTATGTGTTCAATGCGCCACGAACTCCGCGCTACTGCTGTACTGTGAGCACTGCCCCGGGAAAGCTGCGTGACGCAGAACCTTCCGGCAATGGCACTTTAAGAATGGACTTTCCTGAAAGTGAGCGGCTCTGAAAGTAAGCTTATCTAAAAGTGAACGCCTCTGAAAAGCGACCTTTGTAGTAAGCCCCCTCTAGAAAGGGGACCCATAGGCAATGCTTACCGCGAGCACAGGATCATTACAAACGGACTTCAATACCACGCTCAGCCATGTAGCCTTTGGCTTGCGGCACTGTGAATTGGCCAAAGTGAAAAATACTCGCCGCCAGCACCGCGTCAGCACCGCCTTGAATAACTCCATCTACTAAATGCTGTAATTCTCCAACGCCCCCCGAAGCAATAACGGGAATGGATACTGCGTCCGAGATTGCGCGTGTTACCCCCAGATCAAAACCATCTTTGGTCCCATCACGATCCATACTGGTCAACAGGATCTCACCTGCACCGTACTCACACATTCTTTTAGCCCATTCCACCGCATCAATACCGGTGGGTTTACGGCCACCATGCGTGAAGATTTCCCAACGGTCAGTGTCCCCTGCCTGGCTGACTTTCTTTGCATCTATCGCCACCACAATGCACTGCGAACCAAACCGTTCTGCGGCAGCTTTTACAAACTCTGGGTTGTTCACCGCAGCAGAATTAATCGAGACTTTATCAGCACCGGCATTGAGCATTTTCCTGATGTCAGCGAGTTCACGAATTCCTCCACCCACTGTTAACGGAATAAACACTTCCGCCGCTATTTTTTCCACCGTGTGGACAGTGGTATCGCGATCTTCGTGGCTTGCCGTAATATCCAAAAAGGTAATTTCGTCAGCACCTTGCTCATTATATTTCTTGGCAACCTCCACCGGGTCACCCGCATCGCGAATATCGACAAACTGAACTCCTTTCACCACTCGCCCTTTGTCGACGTCCAAGCAAGGGATAATGCGCTTCGCTAGAGCCATGACATTCGCCTCAATGTGTTTCGTTAAAAATATAAATTACTTACTGTCGCAATATTGCTGGGCTTCAACAATATCCAGTGTGCCTTCATAGATTGCTCGCCCTGTTATTGCGCCCATAATTCCAGACTCAGCGGCATCCACCAACGCACGAATATCATCCATATTGGTAATGCCACCCGAGGCGATCACAGGGATCGGGGAAGCCTTGGCCATTTCCACCGTCGCCTCGACATTGACACCTTGCATCATGCCATCGCGGGCGATATCGGTATACACAATGGATTCAACGCCGTCACCAGCGAATTTTTTGGCTAACTCCGTCGCTTTAACATCCGACACTTCCGCCCAGCCATCGGTTGCCACAAAACCATTCTTTGCATCCAGCCCCACGATTATTTTGCCAGGAAAGGCCTTACATGCTTCCGCTACAAAAGCGGGCTCTTTGACCGCTTTTGTTCCAATGATGACGTAACTTACACCGGCCTTGATGTAGTGATCTATGGTTTCCAGATTTCGAATGCCGCCACCAATCTGGATCGGTAACTGGGGGTATTTTTTAGCAATTGCCGTAACGACTTCGCCATTCACAGGCTCGCCAGCAAATGCGCCATTCAAGTCAACAAGGTGCAATCGCTTTGCGCCTTTCTCCACCCACTGACTGGCGACCGCAACGGGGTCGTCTGAAAATACTGTGGAATCGTCCATTAAACCCTGGCGCAAACGAACACAGGCACCGTCTTTTAAATCAATCGCAGGAATAATTATCATGTCACTCACTTAGGTCTTGTTATGTCGACTGCCTTGCACTGGCCAGCTCACTGAACGCCATTCCACTGCACAAAATTACGCAACAGCTGCAATCCATTTGCGTGGCTTTTTTCCGGGTGGAACTGCACAGCAAAGATATTTTCACGCGCTATGGCAGCCGTGAACTCAATGCCAAAATGCGTACTGCCCGCCATTAATTCGGACTGTTCAAGGTTAACGTAATAGCTGTGAACAAAGTAAAATCGACTGTTATCTTCGATGCCCTGCCAGAGTGGATGCGCCACCTGTTTAACGGTATTCCAGCCCATATGTGGAACCTTGAGTCGCTCCCCCGACGGCGCGGCCTCATCATTCGCCTTTAAGAACTCGGGGTTGGAACTGAAAAACTTCACTTGTCCCGGAAAAACGTCCAAGCAATCCACGCCTTTGTTTTCTTCACTCCAGCGCATAAGGGATTGCATACCGACACAAATCGCCAGCAGCGGTTTGTTAGCACGAATGACACTGTCGACAGTTTTATCGACGTCCAATCGGCGAATTTCTGCCATGCAGTCTCGTATCGCTCCCACTCCGGGAAACACCACCCGATCGGCGTCTTCGATAATGTGCTTTTCACCGGTGATAGAAATTTTTGCTTCGGGGGCCACCTTGCTTAAAGCGCTGGCAACAGAATGAAGATTACCCATGCCGTAATCGATGACCGCAATATGTTGTTTACTCATGATGAGGGGCTTTTAGGTTGTTAGCGAAAAATCCGAAAAAATCAGAGTGTACCCTTGGTGGACGGCATTGCATCACCTAAACGCGGGTCACGCTCAAGAGCCATGCGCAACGCTCTGCCAAACGCCTTAAATACCGTTTCAATTTGATGATGAGCGTTGTGCCCACGCAGACAATCGATGTGTAAGGTCACCTGCGCATGGTTGACGAAGCCCTGGAAAAACTCCCAGAACAATTCAGTATCGAACTGACCAATCCGCTTTTGCGTAAAGGGAATATTCATTATCAACCCAGGGCGACCGGAAAAGTCGATTACTACTCGCGAAAGAGCCTCATCCAAAGGAACATAGGCGTGGCCATAACGACGAATTCCCCGTTTATCACCAACCGCTTTAAACATGGCCTGACCAATCGTAATACCAATATCCTCCACACTGTGATGATCATCGATATGCGTGTCACCCTGGCACTTGATGTCCAGATCAATGAGGCCATGGCGAGAAATCTGATCCATCATATGTTCAAGAAAGGGGACGCCGGTGGCAAAAATGCCTTTACCATCACCATCAAGATTCAAATCGACGGAAATTTGGGTTTCCAGGGTGTCGCGTTTTACGCTGGCTACTCTATCGTTCATGGGGCTTCACTAGGGCTGTTGAGGTTTTCTCACGTTTTATGGATTCTATAACACTGGCGATGTCTCAGAGACGGGATGCGTCAACTCGCGGTTTTGGCAATTCCAGGGTTATTTTTGTGCGTTCACGCTTCAAGCTGCCGAAATAACCGGCATTCTGCACGCAAGTGACAAAATTAGGGCTACGGATTATACGGACAGCACGGCGCCGGAGCCAGCATTTTGCCCAATAATTGTTGCTGATGCCGGCAAATATCTATTGTTATTGTTACTTCTTACGCGCTATTCAAACCTTGCCCTTGCCCGCAACTTTTGCCAGACTGGTCGATTAGCTTGACCTACCGGATTTTAAAAGAGCCAAACGAATAACAATGAACGCTGCTCACCCTGCTGCCAGCCAACCTCTGGCAGAAACCATGGAGCCAGGCTCCTCAAACCTTTATGAAACCACCGCGCCAGCGGGATTTCGCCCTCTGAAAATTGCCCTGCTGGGATACCGAAGCCATCCCTTCGTTGGCGGCCAGGGCATCTACGTGAAATACCTCAGCAGAGCGCTTGCCGCGCTTGGGCATCAGGTCGATGTATTTTCTGGCCCACCGTATCCCGAGCTGGATAATGACATCACGCTGCATAAAGTACCCAGCCTGGATCTTTACGCCCACGAAAAACACATCTACGCATTGCGCTGGCACCATTTAAAATCGTTTGCAGACACATATGAGTGGTGGACGATGGCCACCGGCGGTTTTGGCGAACCTTACACATTTGGTAGACGTATCGCGAAACGTCTGGCCCATAGCGACTATGACATCATTCACGATAATCAAAGCCTGTGCACGGGATTATTGACTCTACAAAATCTTGGACACAAGGTGGTCAGTACTATTCACCACCCAATACACCGTGACCGTCAACTCGCTCTGGATAGCGAAGACCGCTGGGGGTACCGCCTGCTAATCAAACGCTGGTACCACTTCCTCGCCATGCAGGAAAAAGTCGTCAGTCAGCTCGACAACGTCATCACCGTGTCCAAAGTTTCGCAGGGAGATATCGCGGAACATTTCAAGCGGATTCCTGCCCGCACACCGGTGATCCACAATGGTATAGATACCGCGATTTTTCGACCTTTGCCAGACATAAAGCGACAACCATTCAGACTCATCACCACCGCCTCTGCAGACCAACCTTTAAAGGGGCTGAGCTACTTGTTACAGGCTATTGCGCAACTCAAGCCGAACTACCCCCATTTACACCTGTGTGTCATTGGCAAGCTCAAAGAAAATGGCAGCACAGCCAAATTGCTGAACGAGCTGAATTTGCAGGATAGCGTAAGTTTTGTTTCAGGCATCTCCACTGAGGCGCTTGTTGAACAATATGCGCAATCCAGCATTGCCGTTAGCCCTTCACTTTACGAGGGCTTTGGCTTACCTGCGGGCGAAGCAATGGCTTGCGGCGTTCCCATTATCGCGACAGATGGCGGGGCCTTGCCTGAAGTTGTCGGGAATGCGGGTATTGTGGTTCCCAAAGGCAATAGTCAGGCGCTCGCCCAACAAATTGCCTTCCTGCTGGATAATCCCGATCAACGCCAGCAGCTTGGCACCAGCGCCAGAGAGCACATCCTGCAGAATTTTTGCTGGTCCAAGGTTGCCGAACAACTCACGCAATATTATTCACGCATTTTGCACAGCAGCGAATCACCATGCTAACCGTTGATTTCAAAAAAATTCCGATTCGCGATCACGATGTGTTACTAGACCTGGGGTGTGGTGAAGGCAGACACACAATTGGCGCCGCGTGGGAAAAATCGAATATTCACGTGATTGGTATAGACTTGTGTTTTGCCGATATCGCGACTGCAAAATCCAGACACGAAGCATTTGATCCGGCTTCAGCCGCTCGTACACTTTACTGCCAGGCCAATGGGTTTCACCTTCCATTTGCCGACAACAGCTTCGATCACATTATCTGTTCAGAAGTACTGGAACATATTGAAGCCTATGAACAGATACTGCAGGAAATCCATCGTATTCTGAAACCAGGCGGCAGCCTGAATATCAGTGTTCCGCGCTATTGGCCGGAAAAAATCTGCTGGCGCCTGAGCTCGGCCTACCATCAGGTGGAAGGCGGCCACATCCGCATTTTTAACAGTCGGCAACTACGCAATGCCATCAAACAAATGCAGTATCGCTTTCACGGACGTCATTGGGCGCACGCCCTTCACGTGCCTTACTGGTGGCTGCGTTGCGCATTCTGGAACCGAGGTGAAAACTTTCTTCCCGTGCGGCTCTACCATAAACTGCTGGTGTGGGACTTACTGAAACGCCCCTGGATCACCCAATTTGCTGAAAAATGTTTAAACCCGATAATGGGCAAAAGCATCGTAATGTATTTTTCCAAACAGGCTGGAGAATCTTAGTATTGGATATTGAAACGCTGACGCCGCACACAATTGCCAACATTACCGAAAAGAGCAAACGCTACATTTTAAGCGCACAACAAAGTGATGGCGCCATCCTGTGGTTTGAGCAAGGCAAACTCGACCCGTGGGACCATATCGAAGCGGCTATGGGACTTGCCATTGCTGAAGAGTTCAGCGCATTTCGCCACGCCTTTGTCTGGCTTGCCCAACAACAAAACACCGATGGAAGCTGGTTTGCAAAATACAAAGGTGATGAACAAGACGGCGATTTGGATCGACATAAAATAGAAACCAATTTTGTCGCCTATCCCGCCACGGGGCTTTGGCAGTACTATCTCATTAGCAATGATTTGGATTTCGTTCAGAAACATTTTATTACTATTGAAAGAGCCATTGATTTTGTTGTTTCACAGCAACGCGCAGAAGGCGATATTCAATGGGCACTCTCGGACAAAGAAACACTCCCCAAAGATGCTCTGGTCACAGCATGCAGCTCTATCTTACGCAGCATTGAATGCGCCATCCATCTTGCACACCTGCTTGGAAAAGATAAACAATCCTGGGTGCTGGCCTACGTCAAACTGGCGGACTGCCTGAAAAACCGCCCCTGGCGTTTTGATCGCAGCTGGGAAAGCAAAGCACGATTCTCAATGGACTGGTTTTACCCTGTTCTCGCTGGAATTTATAACAAGGAAGAAGCGCAGTTACGGTTACAGTCGCGCTGGGATGAATTCGTACACCCGCAATTGGGCTGCCGCTGTGTGAGCGATGAACCATGGGTAACGGTAGCCGAGTCATGCGAATTAACCATGGCATTAATTGCCGCCGGACAGAAAAATGCCGCGTTTAAAATTTTTAAAGCACTTCTGCAATGGCAGGATGATGATGGCGGATTTTGGACAGGTTACAGCTTTCGCGATAACGTTATTTGGCCACAGGAAAAAACGACCTGGACGGCAGGTGCAATTTTGCTGGCCTTGGATGCACTCCATTCCTTGACACCCGCAGCCAGCCTGTTCACCTCACCCAGCCAGCTTTTGACCTAAGCGATTCGCCTTAAAAAACCAAGACTATTCACTTTCGCCAAGCGCTCAAATTGACGAGAGCTGGCGATATGTTCAAAAGCCAAATGTGGCCCCTGACCACCCTCTTCCGGCAATGCAAACAAATCGTGCACTGCCAGTATGCCTCCTACAGCGAGTTTCCTTGACCAGGATACGCAATCATTCATTGCCATTTGATGGCTGTGGCCACCGTCGACGAACACCATACCCAACGGCGTTTGCCAGTGACGAACGGTCAACTCGGAGCTGGCAACCACCGGCACAACAAATTTATCGACCTGAGCCGCTTGAATGGTTTTTCGAAATTCAGGAAAACTGTCCATACACTGGTGTTTTTTATCGTACAAATCCGGGTCGTGATACTCCTCACCAAGCTGGTGCTCTTCCGATCCGCGATGATGATCAACCGCGTACAAGGTGTTGTGAGTCTCCTTGCACGCCAACCCCAAATACACTGTTGATTTACCACAATAACTTCCAATTTCCAGGCAAGGGCCAATATCAGCAGCAGCCAGTGCTTTTTCATAAAGCGCCAGCCCCTCATCTTCAGCAAGAAAACCTTTTACGGCATGTTGTTGAAAAAAATTGGAAAAAAACTCGTTCGACATGGGACTTTCCCGTTAAATAAATTTAAACTTGCAGACCAGCTGCAGACAACAATAAAGCAACGAGCATTATAAACGTTTTTCCACAACAACGTTAATGCATTCCAAAAGCCAAGTTAAACAAGCAACGTGCGCAAAGAACACAAACCATTTTTGATTAAAAAATTACAACGCTACATCAACAATGTGTATGTGGAACGCATCGTTCGTCCGCAGTTCGATTCGCTGGGCATCTGCCCGTTTTTTCTGCGACCTCAATCGCTGCAGATAACAGGAAAAAATATTTCTGCCGGTCATCACCTGCACATCATCAGCGAAAAACATCAACCGGTAAAAATGTTCGCCTGGTCCAGCAAACAGGAGCAAGGACATATAAGGATTGGTGATCACTGCCTGATTTCACCCGGTGTGAATATTGCCTCTGCAATCAACATTGAAATCGGCCACAACTGCATGATTGCCGCAGATGTGAATATCAGCGATAGTGATTGGCATGGGTTATATAATCGCACCCGCCCATTCAAATGCTCCGCCCCGATTGTTATTCACGATAACGTTTGGATAGGTTTACGCGCGATTATTGGCAAAGGCGTTACCATAGGAGAGAACAGTGTCATTGCTGCAGGCTCTGTTGTGATTCAGGATATTGAGGCCAACTGTGTTGCTGGCGGCAATCCGGCCAAGGTCATCAAAAAGCTCAACCCCCGTCGTCGCATGCTAAAGCGCGACGTTTTATTTGATAATGTGACACAGGACCCACAGGCCTACCTTAACAATCAAATCGAGCTCGACAAGTACCTGCTACATAACAATACTTTCTTTAATTGGATTCGCTCGAAGATTTCCCCGGGCCAAAACGACTAAACTGTGAAGCAGTTCACACATGCATTTCAAATAAGCAAAACCCGCCCCGATAACTTTATTTTCCGCGCATTTTTTTCACCCTTTCACGGTCAAAGCCTTTTCACTATAAAACAATATCGGTAATATTGATTTGCATTTCTGTTCAACCATGTTTACCAGAAACATCGCTTCAGCTTAAGCAAACATTCCTATAAAAAATATTGGTCTACAGCAGAAAGCAGGGAAGTCTTATGCGACTTACACTTACAAACGTAAAACCCAATCAAGCTAAGCGCATTGTAGTGGCGTCTCAATATACTCATAGGTAGTAGCAGGAAGCACCTATCATCAAATTTTTATTGTGTGATTTGCGATAAGGGCATTGCAGCGTAAATTACATAGACTTTTGTAGGCTTTTTCATGATACGCAGCAGTAAGAACGATGCAAAAAAAGTAGACCCCTCTTTATCTACCGCAGCAGAGGTTTCACCTATCCAGCAACCTATTGCCGAGAAAGAACCCATGAGCTCATACTCCGCGCCAGCTACAGCTACAGCTACTACAGCAAAACCGCAAGAATCATCACCGACAGCAATCATCGGCCCCAAGATTCGCTTTAAAGGCGAACTGGTTGGCGAAGAAGATCTGCTGATACAAGGACACGTTGAAGGCACCATCGACCTCAAAGGCAACAATGTTATTGTTGGGAAACAAGGCGTAATAAAAGCCAATGTTCTCGCAAAAACGATTAGCATCGAAGGCACTGTTGAAGGCGATGTTTTCGGTGAAGAGCGTATTGCCATCCTGTCTTCCAGCAATGTAAAAGGCAATTTAGTGGCAGATCGTGTCACATTGGAAGACGGCGCTAAATTCCGTGGCTCAATCGACATGGAATCCGGCGCGCAAAACTCACCACTGAAAGAATACGGCTTTTCTTCCATGTCCTCGAGCAAAACACCGTCATTTACCGCGGACAAAGAAAAAAGCGAAAGCTCTGAGCCCGCTTAATACTTCCCGGCTTACATTACTTACCCACCATCTGATGACGTAAGATAATGTAAGCCCATCACTTGCACCGCCCCTTATTTTTTGTACGTTAAGAGTCAGTTAGGATGCACATACACCGCTCTCCAGGATTAACCGCCATCTACAATGCAACCAGGGAACGATCCGATTTGCGAGTACTGGATCTCGGCGCCTGCACAGCGGGAACATTTAATTTCTTTTCTTCCAATTCAGGAAAAATTATCTTTGAAGACCTGAAGGACTTTATCGAACAACACCACACTCAACCTGCTGAACAGTTTGCAACGGCGCTGCAAGAATATTGCCTACCCAAAAACAGTGATGAGCGATTTGACATTGTGCTGGCCTGGGATCTTTTAAACTACCTTCCGTTTGAAAACACGGTAGCGCTTCTCAGCTACATTAAACCGTGGTGCAAACAGGATACTTTCATTTTCACCATCAAATATCCTGGCGGCTCCGTTCCCAAGCAACCACCACAATTTGAAATTTTAGATAAGCACCGCGTAAAAGTGCAAAAATTTTCAGTCGCCCAACGACAGTATCCGGGATTTACATTATCGCAGTTCTATAAACACTCACCTGACTTTCAGATTGAAAACTCAATCAGTCAGCATGAAGGGATGCTAGCGGGTTTTGCTGAACAATTGATTCGCTACCAACCCAGCCTCAGCCAGCGCAATCAGCTCACAACCGTCGCTGAAATGAAGCCAATGAATTTCCGCGAGCAAATGAAAGAAACACTGCGACATTACTCTCCCAGCCTGATACGCATCAAAGAACAAAAAGACCATCGATCTATTCTGGATCTTGGAGTGAAATCTCGCGGCAACCTGGAAGTCTGGCGCCAGTCATTTGGAGAAGTCTATTTTGAGGACCTGGCCAGCAATCTCACTCACCCCCAAAATACAAATGCGATGCAGAATTACTATAGCGGCATAAGCCCAAACGCGTTGCAGTTTAACGGCAAACAGTTCGATGTCATTATGGCGTGGGATCTACTGAATTTTTGCTCGTCAAATCAGATGGAGTTTATCGCCAACAGAATTCGGCGCTTAAGCCACGAGAACACCATAATTAGCACCCTGGTATACACAGGAAATCGTTTACCCCAAAAGCCGTCCCGGTTTTGGCTGAACGAAGATTACAGTCTACAGATTGAGGCTGTGACACAAGCGCAACGAAGCACTCCAAGACTTACCATAACAGGCTTAATGAAAACGTTTGGCGGAGCCAGAATGATTGGCACTTATGCGTTTGAAGATGGTATGAATAGCGACATTCGGGAATTCCTGTTTACCGTGCCGCCGCTGTCGGAAGATGCAAACAACCCAACATCGTCCCAAAGGCTTGACGTTGCAAATTAAAGAGCGTTGTTTGACAATCAAAAATCCGACGTAAATCGGGGTGAATTATTGATGATGCTTTTCAACCCAGTGTGCCGCAAGACGCAAATTGTCATCCGCTTTATAAGTTTTACATTCCTTGTGAAAAATCTGCCCTTTTGTAGAGACCATGATCTTTTGCCCTACCGGATATTGCACCCCCAAATATTGACAGTGCTGCTCGGCATGTGCGGATACCGTATGCATATCCACCGGCTGAAAAAACATTGCTACAGAAAATAAAATTAATGATACGTCCATACAATTATTTCACTTTTTATCTAGCATTTAAGAAAACTTCGGCTATATTTTAAATGAATCAAAATATAAGCTTACTTATCGTTATTTGATGGCCGCCATTATAAAAATAGCCACCATCTCGGGCTGTAAAAATTTGTGTTTAAACACGGAAACGTCAAAATCCCATCCGCTAACAACTTGCACTAGCTGACAGCCCCACCAATTACGGTCACACGTACAAGCGCATCGAGAAAACAACTTTTCCCGCTCAAAACTGCATGCAGATAGACAAGCGTTCTCAAAAACGTCTAGCGCAGCATCAAGCTACAACGATCGTGACGGTGAAATTCCGCAGTATTATTTTGTTAAATTTTGTCAAAACATATATATCGATGCATGACACCGACATTGAAGGAAGTCCTTTCCATAACACTTAAAATTGCATCAGTGCTGTTTCAAGTTTCGGTACCTTTTAAAGCATTGGCACCTTTAAAGTATCAGTACTTTTAAAGTATCGGTAATTGGCTTTACTATTAAATCGTTTTTTTGCACAAATCCGTTCAACTACTGATTCAAGCTGCTATTAATTGGCCTTTTGTGTATCTCCGTGAAAACCTGCTTTACGTTTCTAGCGGTTTTGGCGCGCATAAAAAAGAAGCTTTTACAGCATTACTTGATATACGCGACACCGATATCTTTATCGCAAAGCTAAAAATGTGCCACAACGGTAAATCGCGCTTTGCTCCCACATTTCGAAATTTACGCGACCATTGCCAAATGTCAAAACCAGCTCACGAGCAATTAATGTGAACTGCTGCACAATCGGAAATATGTTAGGAAATTAAAACGCGAAAGACTACACAGCTGATCGCTATCCATGCCATAGAGGCTGTATCAGGGCGCTATTATAGGCACTTGAATTGCTGGATGGAAGGTTGAAGACAGACAGGAAAAGGCTTTTTGGTTCGCAAATTCATTAATTTGCCGCCATGATCCACCTGAACGCATATTAGACCAACGCACAGATCACTCGCCCAAGCCGTAGATTCAAATCAATCTATCAACCAGGCCATCATTAGCACTAAAGGGAAGTTTGTTGTATTTTTGCAACGATCAGCAAACACCAATCTAGCAATGGAAATTAAATCAAGACAACAGCAGAGAGTGGAACGCATAACAAAATGCTATTCCGACTCCCTGTCTCTTCTGCAAGACAGGCTTTCCCATCTTGCAGACACTCAAGTATTTTTACTGGACTTCAAATGCTAAAGCTTTCCCTGCCAGGGCATTAGGCGCAATCCAAAGATTGAATTCACCTGGCTCTGTCACAAGCTCCATGCTGGGGTTATGAAATGCCAGGTTATCGGTATGCAGCTCAAACGTAACCTTTTGAGATTTACCGGGCGCAAGCGTAACACGCTGATAACCTTTCAATTCTCTTACCGGACGCGCGCGACTGCCGACCTTATCTTGCACATATAACTGGACCACTTCAGTAGCCGTCACCTTGCCGGTGTTTTTAATCACAACACTCGCCGTAAGACTTTTACCGAGTTTAATCTTGCTCTTGTTAATTTTCACCTTGTCATAAGAGAAAGTACTGTAAGTCAGACCATAACCAAATGGAAATTGTGGCAAATGACCAAGATCAAGCAGGTTAGAAGAATTGCCCGGAAAGTGCTGGAAGATTTCCTGTTCAATATCATCGATGCGGGTGTAGTTGTCATCAGATGCAGGTCGACCAGTAGCTAAATGGTTATAGTAATATGGGATTTGTCCTACCGTGATGGGCCACGTAAGCGGTAATCGACCTACGGGCGAACGCTCGCCATAGAGAACGTCGACCAGTGCTGGTCCACCCATAGTGCCAGGATGCCAAGCCATCATCAGCGCATCAGATTGAGTTAAGGTCTGATCCAATTGAATTAAACGCCCCGCCATTATTACTTGCACTAACGGCTTATCCAGTTTTGCTAATTCACCAATGAGCGCTTGCTGCACTCCCGGCAAACGAATATCACCTCGGCTATGCCCCTCTCCCGATAAAATGGACTCTTCACCACCAATATATAAAATAACGTCGGCTTTTTTTGCTGCCGCTATAGCAGCCGCAAAACCATCTGTGCTTTTATCACGAGAATAACTAACGCCCGGAGCATATAAAATGTTGGCATCATCACCGACATATTTCTTTAATGCAGGCAATACAGTGCGAGTATCTTTTTTCTCACCGTCATAAATCCATGTGCCCAATTGTTCGTGCGCTGCGTCAGCCAAAGGACCAATAACAGCAACTTTCTGTGATTTTTTCAACGGCAGGATATTGCCTTCATTTTTCAACAATACGAAGGATTGTTCCGCAGCCTCTTTCGCGGATGCCAGAAAATCAGCATTCAGGAAAGTGTCTTCCTGGTTTCCAACAGGATAGGGATTTTCCCAAAGTCCCAACATCATTTTGACACGTAGAATATTGCGCACAGCAATATTCAAATCTTCCTCCGAAAACTTGCCTTGCTTAATTAAGTCTGGCAAATAACGCTCATATGAGTCCGAATGCATTTCAAAATCAATACCGGCGTTAGCAGACAGCTCCGCAGCATGGCGATCATCTTTTGCGAAGCCATGAGGAATCATTTCAAGTACAGAATTCCAATCACTTACCACAAACCCATTAAAACCCCACTCGTCCCGCAAGATTGTTTTTAAAGTAAAAGCATTAGCCGTTGCGGGGATATCATTCAACGCATTGTATGAACTCATGATGGTCATCAAACCCGCATCAACGGCAGCTTTAAACGGCTTTAAGTAAATATCGCGTAAAATACCTTCTGGCACATATGCTGAATTGTAATCACGACCGCCCTCTGTAGCCCCGTAAGCAACAAAATGCTTTGCGCATGCCGCTAGAGAAGTTGGCTGGCTGGGATCATCTGTTTGAAACCCCTTTACCATCGCAACCCCAAGATCTGAGGCAAGCAGTGGATCTTCCCCTAAAGATTCAGCAATACGTCCCCAGCGTGGGTCGCGAGCAATATCGATCATGGGAGCAAAGGTCCAGCGCACACCATCGGCACTGGCTTCAAGTGCCGCTACTCGAGCACCGCGCTCAACCAGATCCGCGTTCCAACTGGCTGCCTGACCAAGCGGAATCGGAAAAATAGTTTTGTAGCCGTGAATAACATCCTGACCAAAAATAAGCGGGATGCCGTTTGGACTTTCTTCAACCGCCACTTTTTGCAACTCAGCAAAAGCCTGGTCATTTACCTGGCTCATACTGACATTCAAAAAGCCACCTAGTTTACCCTCGCGAATCGCCTGCTTAATTTGCGGGATTTGCTCCTTGGAATACATACCCCAATCGCGCAGTGCAAGCTGCCCTATTTTTTCCTCTACGCTCATTTTCTCAATCAGCGAATCAATACGTTTTTCCAGCGCGGGATCTTTCTTTGTAATCGGTCCATATGAATTGGACGCTGCAAAAGCGGCAACCCCCATTAACATGAGAAACCAAGCCAATACTACTTTCATTTTATTCTCCTGTTTTACACAGCGTAGTCCACTGCTTTCTATTGTTTTGAATTCTTAGTAAGTTTATATCCAAGGCCGTAACATACTCGTGAAATGTTTCCATTTTCCCTAGCCAGAACGAAAATGATCACATGACTTTTTATCAGGGTTTACACGCCTGCCTGATTGCTCGATGTAAATTATTGCGTTTTGAGCCGATACCTTGATGTTACTGTGAGAAGGGTTAATGTATTCTTTATATATTTTTATTATGTTTTTAAGTGTTTGCATTGTGGCGAGCATATCTTTTATTGCTTCGCCAGATGTTTCTGTCATGTCATCGCGGGCTATTCGTTTTTAGGTGCTTCATTCAGTGCTACAGCAGAACCGCATTTAGAGCTGCATGTAAAGCCGTCGCAATTTTAACATTGAATATGCTTTTATTTTTATGATTTAGGTGACAGCATTAGTTTTAATCACATGCTTCACCTCAACTACATCCTTTACCGCTACATCAACAACCATACTTTCATTGCACCATTTAAATCGGCTTCGTGTTTGCATGCTTGCTTGTTGCACGTGAATTTATTTCGCGTCTTCTTTTTTGCCTTTGTGTCTTAGTGCCTTGTGTCTTGCGTCTTGTGTCTTGTGTCTTAGTGCCTTTACACCATCCATAAAAGGGCCTGCAGAAGCAGGCCTTAATGCAATCCGATGCAAGCAGTCTCAATTAACATGCAATAGCAGTAAAAAATCGCAAGCAAATAGTATCACGATTCAGGCACGGAGATGTCAAACCAATTTAGGTTCCAACTGCCGCCCAGAGCTTCAAATCGAAGAGTATGATCTCCAGCGGTCAGCTCGATTTCACTTACGATATCGGCATAAGATTGCCAGTCGCCTGTGCTGGCTACCGTTTGAGAGTCAAGCACCTGCGTCCCCATCAACAATTGAAATCCATTCGATACTCCTTCAGTTTGCGATGCAACCCGATAAGTTATGGCATACGTCCCAGCATTTGCCACTGACACCTCAAACTCAAACCAGTCTCCGCTGTCAATGTATCCGATATTCGCACCGCCACCTGCGTCTGTCGTAGTTTCAATTTCTATTCCAGACATTGCACTGAAATGTTCAGCCTCAATTTTTCCCGGCACCGTCAAGCGCACCAAGGCAGTTGCCACGGTGTTACTGAAGAAGCTTTCATCGTTCGCATCAACTGCCGTCACACGATAGTAATAGGTCGCATTGCCATCAGCCGTTTCATCCACATAATTTGTAGCACTGACACCAGCCTGCAACAGCTCGAAATGTGTCGTAGCAATTCGACTGCGATAAATGTTGTAGCCCGTAACATCCTCTTCACTATTCGCAGTCCACGTAAGATTTGCACCAGCATCTGTTTCTTCCAGCGCCAAATTTATCGGCGCCGCCGGCAGCGTAAAAATATCCGCTGGCTGTTCAGCATTCATAGCCACCATCAACTCCTCATGGACATCATATTCCAATGTGCCAAACGCGTTGAAAAGCGCTTCAATTTGTGCGGCACTGGCGGTATTAAAATCCAGTTGCGGTAAAGTTTGCCCTGTTACGTCAACGCCCTCCTGAGGTTGCTCTGGAACCAGATATATTTCCGCCCACGCGTTTGTGCTTCCATTGTCCTTAAAAACTCCATCCACGGTGTAGGTTTCACCACCTTGCAAACTCAACATTTGATAAAGTCCACCGTTGACATCAGCACCACCACTCAAACGCAACACCGCATTATTACTACCCTCTGGTGAATTGCCCGCTTCATCGTGTGCATAATCGACGTTCATAACGCCTTCGGCCACTCGCCATTCCGTCCAACTTGCGGCGCTGCCAAACTCACCATTTAGCACAACGTTAGTTGCGCTGGATTCCATGTTGAAGCCAAGACTATCCACGCTCACATCCAGTACGCCATCACCCGCGGTGCTTCCCGCCTTAATCACCAGGTAGTAGGTTTTTTCACCTTCACCTGGCACCGTGAAAGATGCAGTTGCGGTGTCACACGCCTCACTGATCGCGGAATCCCAACCCGCGCATGCCCAGGTATTGGATTTTGCAATTACACCAAGGTCTTTCTGATTGGTCACCATACCCCAGGTGCCATTACCCTGGCCGCCCGCATTACTGAAAACCTTGTAGGACCATGCTGTCGATGCCCACCCAAAACTGGCGTAGGTATCATAGGTTGCACGTGCAATGTCAGCACCCAACTCACCACCTAAACCTGTCCAAGGCTGAAACTCCCCAATAAGAAACGGTGTGGCTAAATCGGTTAATCTTGCATCCCATTCACACACCCCAGTGGTGCCCGAACTACCACAACGCAACCAGTCACGGTTTACCTGGTATCCAATTTCGTCCCAACCAAATATGCCGGGATAAAAATGCATTTCAAACGCAACATTGCTCATCCCTTGATCCGCAGGATTCCCATAGGCATCAATCCCATCCTTATGACCAGGTAAAATAATGACATGGTGCTGATCCACCTCTCTCACCGCGTCATACAGGTCTTTAATTTTGAGCGCTAAATCTTCTGGCGTAGTTCCCCAGGGCTCATTCAACAGACCGTATCCGGCCACCGCTTTACTGCCTGCATATCGGCTGGCAACCTGCTGCCAAAGCCATTGGGTTCTCGCTTGAAACTCTTCGGATTCCCAGTACAAGTTTTGGCCAGCGCAACCACTGTGATGCTCCTCTCCCTGGCTCCCGACCGCGCCATGCAAATCCAGAATGACATACATCCCATGCTCTTCTGCTTTATCGATGGCGTAATCCAGATATTGCCAGGCATCCATTCTGAGAGTGTAAGAGGCTTTTTCGTCTTCAATCAGATTCCAAATAAACGGCAGACGAATAACATTCAGGCCAAAATCCTGCATCAAATCCCAATCGCGCTCAGTGATCCAGTTATCGCGAAACACCTCCATTAGCCTCTCGCGTTCAGCCTGACCAAATCGGTTGTCCAATATTTTCTCAAGCGTACACTGGTCATTCACCTGATCCGTACTCTGCCCCATCATCCAGAATTCCTGCAGCAGCCAATTCCCAAGATTCACTCCCTTCAACAATAACGGCTCGCCGTCCGGGTCCAACCATTGCGTACCACTGGCACTCACCAATGAAGGAGCCTGGCCACCACTACTGGTAGAAGATGAACCACTGGACGAACCTGAAGAGCTACTCGACGTCGAACTGCTAGAAGAAGTACTACTGCTTGATGAAGCACTTGATGAAGAGCTACTAGATGTACTTGATGACGTACTTGAAGATGATGTGCCTGAAGAAGACGAGCTGCTTGAAGAACCCGACCCACCGCCAGAGTTAGAGCCGCCACAAGCCACCAACGCACTTAACATGAAATAAAATGAAATAGCGCCAATGCGCGCCTTTAGCACCCTGCCTAGTTGAAACATTTTTGACCTCATCATTATTCTAATTATTGTCCAGCCACACGAGAATACGACCATGTGCCGCATCATCATAAGCAACTGACATTTCAGATATTAATCACCTGCAATTAAACACCTGTAACTAAAGGCACATGCTAGGGACTTATCTACAGACGTGCGACCGTTTAAGGTATTTGAACCTTTTAAAAGGTGGCGGGAAATGCAAACTGAAAATGGCACTTTGAAACTGGCCAATTAACAACCAGACAAAAAAGACAGGCATAAAAAAAGCCCCGTTCCCCAGACAAAGAAACGGGGCCCAAACGGACATTGAGAATTCGCTAAGTTGGCAGCTTAAGGGTAACTACTCACTTTGCCGTATTCCCAATTGAGGCGGAGCAATTGAAAACAATTGCTCTCACACCACCGACACTCCAGTCCCCACAACCAGAGTGTCAGAGGATTCGTTGAAATACTGCCGCGCAATTACGCAATATTTCACAATTCAATTTGAGCGTTCATCTAGCTCGCTCGTTATTCCCAGTACAGGCGTTGATTAATCCAGAGCCTCAAAGTATAGATCCTGAAAAACACACTGCTCATCAATTTATGTGTTCACACCATTTTATTAATACCGTAATTTTCCTTAAATCGGATTATTACGATTATTAATATTGCCGACAGATAAAAATGCTATCTGTTCCCGGTGAGCAACACTCTATGAGCACCTGTAAATAGCTCAGGCCATGTCGCTCACAGCCGTCATTGATACAGGCCTTGCTCACACAGAAACTACTTACGAAGAATTTACTTACGCAAGAGCTTATCTTGCCCGGCTTATCCTGAAGTCAAACTGTTCTAGAGCCAAACAACTTACTCCCCAGAAACAACCAACTTACCGCCCAAGAATGCAATGTACAAGTTTTCACCAAGCCCCGGACAGCCTGCCCTGTAAACGTATTCCTTCATGCATTGTTAGCTGCTACTGAGACAACAATCAGCAAAATATTTTACACGTTTTTATTCGCTCGATTTTGTTTTAACCGGTGTGTTTTTGTTAAAAAACGCGTTCGAAAGAGAAGAAGCAATTCGAACTTTGCAAAACCTTCATATATTTCAATGGGTTATATCATTACAAACAATAAGTCGAGAGCAAGTTTGAGAGATTTTTCCTTATTAAATCCTTTTTTTGGCATTAAAAAATGTGAATTGATTCTATTAAATCAGTGCCAGCACAAAAACCTTCATGTCAAACTTGCACACAAATGCGATATTCCGGCACTTCCTAGACGATAAAACCGATAAGCTCCATTATATACAAAGACATGGTGAAAATTGACACCCTAATTACGAAAAAATGTTAATAATGGCACGAAACACCTAAAAACAATTCGAAAGCCCAAGACTTAGTTGTTTTATACAACAAAGTGACGGGTATCTCTCCGTTTACCCTGGCGTTTACATTAGAAAATACGGGGCTACAGCCTGTTTTTCAGCAATAAAGTTATAGCCAAAAATACAAAAACAAAACGCTTTTTTCGATAGTCAGTATCACCGGTTTTTTCTCTGCACATATATGACTCTATCCACTCCCATCAGATGAGCGATGGATATCTTCACTAGCACGCAACACCTTGCCAGCATTCGGCGCAGCATCTCAAACCATTACACCGTTTACGTGTTCCCCATTTCAGTTGTTAGGCTCGATTTTTGAGTCGATCACAAAAGAAAAATTAAGCGTCAAATGCCACCGTGAGTAACTGGTGCAATACCAGAGTTTACGTTATGATCGGCCTGCTAAAACTCGCCTGTTTTAGTCATACAATCCGGCTTTTTAAAACAGAATTTTTGATAATAAAGAACCTTCCTTTGTGTTGTCGTCACTCTGCTGTGTGAAGCGTTTTTCCTCTCCAGCTCTTCGTAAACCACAGGAAAACGGCTGTTCTGCAAAGGGTAAATGTACATGAGTGAAGTGCTGTTTAACTTCCATGACGTTGTTTTGCTGATGACAGCAATGCAATGCTGTTTTTTTGCCGTTCTGCTCATCGCCACCAATTCAAGTAAAAACCAAAGTAATTACTATTTAGCCGCATTCCTGCTGGCACATGCGTTTATTCCACTTCATGAATTGATTTTATGGGGTGAGGTCTTCAAATGGAAAATGCGTGTTGCGGCTCCCAACGCTTTTTTTATTGGCGGAATCGCCTACTACATTGATTCCGTGTTGCTTTTTTTCTATGTGAAGTCGCTCATTTTTCGAGATTTCAGCCTGCAAAGGCGTGACGCTCTGCACCTGATACCATTAGCGGTCTTTGTGGTGTATTTAATTTATACCTACTTCGCTCATTCCATGGACGAGAAAGTAGAGATGATTCGAAGCGAAAGCCTCGTTTACGGCTGGCACTACATCAGCTTTGACTTCTTCATTAAATCTCTAAGGCTGATCTACTGTATTTTTGCCCTGTTGTTGATCGTAAAATATAAGGACATTCTCAAGTCCACCCATTCCAATATCGAAAAAGTCGACATCACCTGGCTCAAACTTCTGGTAATAGGGTTTCTCACGGTTACCGTTTTGGAACTGATACTTAGCTTTTCCAAAGTGGTCGGCCTGTTCATTGAACACAATATGGACGTGTTTATCTATATTGGGCTGACGGGATATTACGCCCTGTTTGTGCTGGTTAATTTGCTGGTGTTTACCAGTGTGCGCTACTTCAGTACCTTTGAGGCAGTCAAATCCAAAGAAGCGCCAAAGAAAATTACCAACGATAAAGTCCTCAATCCTGAGTTTGCTGAGCGTATTGATACCATCATGCGGACTGAAAAGCCCTATCTCATGCCCGATATCACGCTGGATATGCTGGCAGAAAAGCTGGAAATAGCCCCGAAAGACTTATCCATGACCATCAATCGTCTTTTCAATAACAACTTCTATGAGTTTATAAACAACTACCGAATCGACGAAGCAAAACGCCTACTAATCGACGAAAATGCCAAAAACAAAACGATTACAGACATTTACCTTGAAGTGGGCTTTAACAGTAAATCTGTGTTCAACACTTTCTTTAAAAAAATAGTGGGCGCAACGCCTTCGCAATATCGCCAGGAGAATAAATCCTCCGGGTAAGTTTCAACTACTACTCGTTGTACCAGCTGCCATCAGGCAAGCGGCGAATAAACATCTGAGAGTGCCAGTAAAAACGACCATTACCCGCATTAGCCGTACAGTTATATCGGCTTCGTGCTGTCGGTATGGGCTTTTTGGCTCTGACCACCGCCACACTGGTATTAAGCTCAACAGGAATCTCCCCTTGCCCCGAGGCATAGCAGGTAAGATTTTTAATATAGCGAATCATCGGAGATGAAATACGCAGTACAGGACGCTCCAGCGATTCTGGCAGCTCCGGCTGCTTGATCACCCGCCCATTATTATCTGTCACTTGCACCTTGGCTTGTGGAAAAGGCAAGCTCAAGACTTTCGCGGTAAAATCCTCCATCTTTCCATAGCTTCCACCAAACGCAAATCGTGGGAGTGCCTGAAGACTGTGATAATTGGCAATAGGCCCACTTTGCTGGCCAAAAGCCACATAACCCTTTTCTTTCAACAGGTCTTGCAGTCGCTCATCATACTCACCAAACGGATACGCAAATGCCTTCACCGCCTTTCCGATTTCCTTCTGAATGCGCTTCTGTGCAAAATCAATTTCTTTCTCTCTTCGCACTTGCCACTCATCAAAATTTTCATAATCCTGCTGACGAATAAAGTGTGGATGGCTGTCGCTATGATTTGCGATCGTGCCACCTTTTTTTGTCAGCTCCCGCAATTGGTCCCAGGACATAAATAAATGGTTTTTCTCATCATGAGGTTTGGTGTTGATAAATACTGTGAAAGGCCACTTGTAGGACTGCAACACCGGGAAAGCCTGCTTGTAAACCGAGATATACCCATCATCAAACGTAATCAGTGCGGTACGATCTGGTAGATTTTCTCCTTTATTGAGCAGCTTAATGAGATCTTCCAAAGCAATAACCTTGAATTTGTTTTTTTCCAGGAAAGCCATGTGGGCCTTAAACAGCTCGGGACTGATACTGGTTGAAGCCGGCGTGCTGTCTGAAACATGATGATACTGAAGCACCACCAACGCCTGAGCCGATTGGCAAAAACACAGTGCGCATAATATCCCTCCCCAAACCAATGTGCAGGCTGGACGCATTGAGAATGTTGACGGAGTGAAACATTGCTTTAAGAACTGAATTAAGGTCATCTACTCACCTGTTTTACTTGCATCGTTGTCTGTTTACGCTTGGCGCTCGTCATTGTCAGTGGAAATACGGTATTTCACAATTCCATCAAGTGCCTATTAATGGTATGTTTGCGCACTTTGACGAAGCGCCCCCGCACTTAACCGCCATTATCATAATAAAACGCAGCTTTTCCCGCATGACCGGCCATAAACGCCGTGAAAAAGCTCAAATTTAGTGCAGTTTTAGTTAAATGACGCGCATCGCCACCGTATCAGGTTCGCTCTGGCGCCGCCTGAAGAAAATCACAATCCAACATACAGATGAATTTAACGTTATGAAAGCACTCTCCGACATTGGTCTAGTGGGACTGGCCGTCATGGGGGAAAACCTGATTCTCAACATGGAAAGTAAAGGCTTTACCGTCACTGCCTACAATCGCTCGCTCGACAAAGTGGAAAATTTCCTGGCTGGTCGCGCACAAGGCAAAAATATTCGCGGCGCGGCAAGCGTAGAGGAACTGGTCAACTCACTTGAGCGACCACGAAAAATCATGCTGATGGTGAAAGCCGGACAACCCGTTGACGACTTCATTGAACAGCTTATTCCCTACCTGGAAGAGGGCGATATTATTATCGATGGCGGTAATACCCACTTCCCTGACACTAACCGTCGCACTGCCTACCTTGAAAGTAAAGGCTTACTTTTTATTGGGACAGGCGTTTCCGGTGGTGAAGAGGGTGCTCTTACAGGTCCTTCCATTATGCCGGGCGGCTCCAAAGCTGCATGGGAACATGTTAAGCCGATATTCCAAAGTATCTCAGCCAAAGTCGAAGACGGCTCACCCTGCTGTGAATGGGTTGGCGAGAACGGTGCAGGCCACTTCGTGAAGATGGTTCACAATGGTATCGAATATGGCGATATGCAGCTTATTTGCGAAGCCTACCATTTAATGAAAAATCTATTAGGTATGTCAGCCCGCGAAATGCATGAAGTATTTGCCGAATGGAACAAAGGTGAGCTCGACAGCTATCTGATTGAAATCACCCGCGATATTCTCGCTTACGAAGAAAATGGCGAACCTCTGGTTGAAAAAATTCTGGATACCGCGGGCCAAAAAGGCACGGGGAAATGGACCGGTGTCGCGGCCTTAGAACTGGGAATTCCATTAACCCTAATTGGTGAAGCGGTATTTGCTCGCTGCCTGTCTGCACAAAAAGAAGAGCGCGTCGCAGCAAGCCAGGTACTTTCCGGCCCAACGCCTTCTTTCGACGGAGACAAAGCCGCATTTATCGAAGATCTGCGCCAGGCGTTACTGGCTTCCAAAATTGTATCGTATGCGCAAGGTTACGTGCTCATGCGAGAAGCCGCGAAAGAGCATGGCTGGGATTTAAACTACGGTGGCATCGCCCTAATGTGGCGTGGCGGCTGTATTATTCGCTCCGCGTTCCTTGGCAAAATCAAGGAAGCTTTCGACAATGATCCTGCTTTGGCGAATTTACTACTTAACCCATACTTCAGTGAAAAGGTCGAGCAAGCACAAAGTGGCTGGCGCCGGGTTATCGCAGCAGCCATCACCAACGGCATTCCACTTCCATCACTCACTGCCGCACTGAGCTATTTTGATGGTTACCGTTCTGATCGCTTACCTGCAAACTTATTGCAAGCTCAACGTGATTACTTCGGCGCGCATACTTATGAGCGCGTTGACCAGGAGCGTGGTAAGTTCTTCCACACAAACTGGACTGGACGTGGTGGCGATACAGCATCGTCAACTTATAACGCTTAATTTTGTCCAGCAATCGCATTAAGCAGTACTAAACCAAAAGGGAGCCACGCTCCCTTTTTTATTGGCCGAAATCATCTTCTTCACCATAGCTTCAGGAGAAAATGCCATGCAACTATTTTATAGCCTGACCTCCCCTTACGCTCGCAAGTGCCATATTGTTTTACACCTTCACCAATTACTTGATCAAACAGAGTTGGTACTAACAGACCAGTTTTCCCAAGAGTTTCGCAAACTTAACCCCCTGGGAAAAATTCCCACCTTGCGTGATAACGATATCACCCTGATGGACAGCCCGTTAATCTGCGAATATCTCGACAATAAAGCGATACAACAGGGAAGACCCAGTCTGTTTGCCAGAGAAAATCTCGACTACTTCCACATCCAGTTACAACATGCACTGAGCAATGGCATTTTGGATGCAGCAGTGGCCAGCGTTTACGAAAAGCGACGAGAAACTCAACCGTCTGAATATTGGCTCTCACGTTGGCAGGAATCGCTGCAAAGCACCATTACACAAATATCCACCAAATACCTCAGCACTTGCACCCAACCAAATATCGCCAGTGTCGCCACGGTAACGGCCTTGGCTTATCTTGATTTTCGCTTAGCGGAATTATCCTGGCGCGACTGGAATACGGCCCTTGCCGATTGGTATGCGCCATTCACCGAGCTCACCTGGTTTGAAAAAACCAGCCCAGAATAAGCTGTCGGTTTGAATGGATGCGGTAAATTACAGGCAAAAAAATGCCCCAATATTGGAGAGGATATTGGGGCACCGGATGAATATACGGGCGATGTAACCGTAATCAGTTTCCGGAATTTGGTATCTAAATCGATACCTTTATTTGGCATAGGACGGCCAATAACTGGTTTGTTAACACTCGCTGCGGTGTTTCGTTTATCTTAAAACGCTCCAGAACTATTCCTGAGAATGCGCTCTAATCATGCATTTGCAGCCAATGCTAATGAATTCTTTTTTACAATTGCTTTTCTACAATTGCTTGTTACGTGAGTGACTTTTGTTTTCGACTGTCTTTTTATTTTCAAGTTCGTCATGCCTTTTGTTTTTCGCGCATTTTCATGAAGCACGCTTACTGGCTTGATGAGACTTGGTTTGTATTGACAATAATTTTTGTGATAGCTGTTTAGATAACTTTTTCGATAATTTTTTCAATAACTTTTTAGTTACCGCAACTGAATAACATTTTCTTTTGCAAGCATGCTTATATGCACGTTTGCCAGGTACGCCCTTCAGGTTACCTTCTTGTTGAAAGTTGTTTTGCAACTAGCAGACCAACATTGTTCAAAAGTCTTTAAAAGTAACTATTTTTCTAAAATCTGTAGGAATACTCGAAATTATTGTCGTTTTGATCCATTTTCCAATACATAAGCGACGATATTTTTGAGCGAAAGCAATAGCCACTGACACGGTATCCAAGTAACAACAGCAAAATTTTGCACCAAGATTGCTCCGAGCAAGGCATTTTGCAACATCTTGGTTAGGACGGTAATATTCACGAAGATTTACGCGCCACTTTTTCCACCTTCCGGCTAGACGCTTGTATTTCCGTTTTCTACTCTTTAAGCAAGTGACGCACTCAGTCGCCCTGCAAACCTACACTGCAGAATCAGGGAAACTAGCATAGGCATTTTGTTGTTTAAGCCATAATAGCCCCTAAGCCTGCATGGAAAATTTCGGCTTCCCCGGTCGCGCCCAGGGAAAGCCACTAGCAAAGAACTATGGAGCGTTCAGTTATGTCCAATATGGCTATTCTCACAGATTCGTCCTGCACCCTGCCGTCCAAAGTACTCGAACGCTATCGTATTAAACGCGTTCCCATCACGATCAATATCGACGGTTCCAGCATGGCCGACCCCTGCGATGATCTTGAAACGCTGGAGATATTCAAATCCGGAAAATTAAAACGTCATCATCAAGTGAGCACTGAAGCTCCAACAGTGGCCAGTTTCGAAGATGAAATTAGTCAGGCGATAGACAGCGGCAGTCGCAATATCATCGTACAGACCGTGAATCGAATGCAGGGTGAAACATACAACAACGCCAATGCAGCAGCGTCGAATATTCGCCGCAAACTCCAACAGAAAAGTAAAGACATCAGCATACGAGTGATGGACAGCCGCACTGTTTTTGCAGGACAGGGGTTACTTATTTCTGAAACTATTCGTCGCATGCTGGCGGAAAACAACCAGGCCGAAGTACGCCGGAACATGGATAAGCTGTCGTCAAAGATCCATACCTATGTTCTGCCGCGTGAACCGCTTACCGCCTTGGAACGCGCGCAAAAGCGTAACGAAAAAGCCGTCGGCTGGGCCCAGGTATTTATTGCCAATTCATTAGGTATCCATCCCATACTATGCATTGTGAATGACTCTTCCTATGTCGCAGCCAAGCCTTTTGGTTTTGAAAAATCCGCGCAACAGATTTTCAAGCACGCACAAAAGAAAATAGCAAAGGGATTGCTCTCACCACTAGTCACCATTACTTATGGCGGCCCTTTGAGTGAATTAAAACAGTTACCAGGATACGCAGAGCTCGTGGCCTGTGCCAAACAACACAATGTACAGGTCATTCCCTCGGTCATGAGTATCGCTGGCGGTATTTACACGAGCGTGGGCTCTTTGTCTTTGGCTATTGCCTGCGAAGGCGACGGCTGGGAAGGATAAGTTTATTACACGGCAATCCTTTGAGCGCCAGCGCAAACCGCGGCGCTCATGCGCTTACGCCACAGAATGTTGCAATTGAGGTCCAGCAGCCACCAATGCTTGTCCATCTGCATTATCGGTAAACTTTTCAAAGTTGCGAATAAATAATTCTGCAAGTTCTACGGCTTTATTTTCCCATTCCTGTGCCTGAGCATAAGTACTGCGAGGATCGAGAATATCGGTAGCCACACCTGGTAAAGCGCGGGGGATCTGTAAATTAAAGATTGGCAATTGGTAACATTCAGCCCGCTCAATCTCTCCATCTAAAATGGCATTGATAATCGCCCGTGTTTCTTTAATCGAGATACGTTTACCTGTGCCATTCCAACCCGTGTTAACCAAATACGCTGTCGCTCCGGCCGCTTTCATTCGCGCAACCAGTTCTTCACCATATTTTACGGGATGTAAAGTAAGAAAAGCTTTACCAAAGCAAGCTGAGAACGTGGGCACCGGCTCAGTGATACCACGCTCCGTGCCCGCCAGTTTCGCCGTGAATCCGGAGAGAAAGTGATATTGGGTTTGTGCTGGATCTAGCTTCGCTACCGGTGGCAGCACACCAAAAGCATCAGCCGTGAGAAAAATCACTTTGCTTGCATGGCCAGTGCGCGAAACAGGCTTGACGATATTATCAATATGATAAATGGGATAGGAAACCCGAGTATTCTCTGTGATCGATTTATCCGCATAATCAATTTTGCCCTGTGCATCTACTACGACGTTTTCCAACAGTGCGTCTCGCCGAATTGCATTGTAAATATCGGGTTCGCTGTCAGGGTCCAGGTCAATAGTTTTCGCGTAGCAACCGCCTTCAAAATTAAACACGCCCTCATCGTCCCAACCATGCTCATCATCCCCGACCAGACGACGGCGAGAGTCGGTGGACAAAGTGGTTTTCCCCGTACCTGACAGGCCAAAAAAAATCGCTACGTCACCATCCTGCCCAACATTTGCAGAACAGTGCATGGACGCCATATGGTGCAGAGGAAGATAGTAGTTCATCATGGCGAACATACCTTTTTTCATTTCGCCACCGTACCAGGTCCCCCCGATAATCTGCATTTTCTCTGTCATATTGAAAATGGTGAACACTTCAGAGTTTAAGCCATGTGCTTTCCAGTCAGGATCTGTGACCTTGGAGCCATTCATCACCACAAAGTCAGGCTCGCCATAAGTTTCTAGTTGCTCCTGCGTAGGACGTATAAACATATTCGTCACAAAATGTGCTTGCCAGGCGACTTCCATAATAAAACGCACTTTCATGCGGGTATTTTCGTTGGCACCACAATATGTATCGACAACAAATAACCGTTTATCGCTTAGTTGACGAGCCACCAAAGCCTTTAGCTGCGCCCATGCCTGAGGTGTAATGGGTTTATTATCATTAGGGTTGTTCTCCGACGTCCACCACAAATGTTCCCGACTCACATCATCCAACACGATGAACTTATCTTTTGGCGAGCGGCCAGTAAAAACGCCTGTACGTACAGCGACAGCACCAGACTGTGTCAACACCCCCTTCTCGTAACCCTGTAACTCCGCTTTGGTTTCCTCTGTAAACAATTGTGCATATGAGGGGTTATACACCACTTCCTTCACATCAGAGATACCATATTTACTCAAGTCAATCTGCTTCACCATAACTGTGCCTTTTGCTTTTTCTCGTTAATTGCATTGGTTTACAGGCGGTACTATTGTCGACTAAAACAAACTGAAAATTGGCAACCGGTGTTTCACTAACCGCCCTAAAGAGGAATACTATTACCCTCACTCCATCCTAATGCTCGCTTGCGAACTCCCATTGACGTAAGTCAAATAGACCGCAGATTAGGCCAGATAAGCTCTCCATCTGCGCCGATACAGAAGCGGCCTGACTCGTGACATTTAACAAGGTCACCTTTTTCAACCCAAACAAGAGCTTATGCGAATCTGCTCTATTCAAAACCTTGTGCTCTGCACTAAACTGTTTAATATGCCAAATGAATATTGAATACCCCACTTGGATAAACATGTGTTCGCGGAAAGCAAATTAAAACTTCAGCATTTCGCCCTCAGCTACGGGCTGTCCTGGATATTGAGCGCCAATGTCTGGCGGCGCACTCACGCCCCGCTGAAACGTATTTTTCCTCTTGTGGTACACCTCGCACTCCTCCTATTCGTATTACCTTCTCCGCAAGCTTTTTCGGCCGCACCAGAACGTTTTATTGTCACCATCACCAGCAAATTGGATCAGGGGGACACTCGGCACAATTTTGAACGTGAACTGGTGGTGATGCTGCTGAAAAAGACGGAATCTGAATATGGAACCTTTGAAATACTTGATGCGCCCCCCATGTCCTACAGTCGCGCACTGTTGAGCCTAAAAGAGAATACCTATCCCAATTTCATTCGCGGCTTTGTTTACGATACCTATAACACTAAGGAGTTTGACTTAGGCTATATTCCGTTTCCTATTCTGCGAGGGCTGCTGGGATATCGAACCTGTTTTATTTCGAGCAAAATAAAATCGCAATTTGCCAAAGTCACAACACGCGAAGAATTGATCACCTACTCCCACGGCTATGGGCCACAATGGGCAGATATTAAAATTATGCGGAATGCGGGCATCGAAGTATTTGAAGTGCCTAAATACAAAAGCCTGTTTAACATGGTGGCAGAAAATCGCTTTGATTTATTTTGCCGGGGCACCAATGAAATTTATGACGAGTATCAACGCAATCAATCCATCCCGAATTTCGATTACGATACAAGCAAGGCATTTTTCTACCATTTCCCATTCTTTTTTCACAGCCACAAATCGAACACCCTGATTCTGGAGCGATTAACCAGAGGCCTGCAAATGGCTTGGGAAGACGGCAGTTTTGAAGGCTTATGGTGGAAGCACCATAAACGTAACCTGAACTTTGTTAAACTCAAAGAACGAAAGATTTTCTATTTTGACAATCCGACCACACACAGTCTGGATAAAACATTTGAAAAATATTTATATCAAATAGAATAATTCGAATGTCGTTTCCCCGTTTAAACTTACTGGAGAATAGACAACTCAAGCTGGGAGGTTTTTTGGTTGATATGAAACTTGAACTGACCAAGGATATTCATTCCCAGTAAGCCCTGAACATCTCCAGTAATGGAAAAGTCCAGCACGGCAATGTCCACATCCTGCAAAACAAAACTACCAAGACGAACCTGCTTAAAGCGGTAGACAGAACCCATCGCTACGCCGTTTGCGGTATGGAACATTCGTGAACCCAAGCGGGTATATTGGGAATGGTCGGAAAGCTGGTTAAACGCCATGCTGGAAAGCGTGGTCAGGGAGGCGCCGGTATCCAGCAGTAGATTTACCTGGTTGTACTGATCTGGCAGCGCCAGCATTGCGGCAAATTGATTACCGTACTGCTTCAAAGCCACGTTGCCATCGTAACTGACTGGTGATGTTTGCGGGGACCCCTCATCCATTGACTGCAACATGCTACGAGCTTTGGTAACGGCCTGTCCACGGCTGATCATGTCTTGCAGAGTGGACTGAGCAGAATATGTATCGCCCGTCACGGCATATAACTGCGCCAGTCGAATACGCTGTTCTGGCGTTAGCATTCCCACCAACTCGGCTCGTTCGTATATCTGGCGCAACATGTACCAGCTTTGCTGATTACTGTAAAAAGTATCCACTTTGCCAAGAAACAGATTGGTTGCCTCGCGCACTTTTTGCGAATTAATTGAGGAATAGGCATATTCATTCGCCATCTGATAAACATTTAACGCTTCGATAAAATAATTCATCCGCTGATTAAAGTCGGCAAGCAACAACAACACGTCTATATCATTGTAATAGACAGACAGAAAACTATTGGCGAGTTCGGTAAAAGCATCGCCGTCATTCACCTCCAAATACCCATTAAGTTTAGTGATGATAAGTGCACGTAACTCTGCGACCGTTGTTTCACCTGCGAGGTCAAGCTCTCGATACAAATCGACTGCCTGCTCAAAAGCTTTTTGCTGGAGGTAGGATTTAAACAGGCTGACAGCGTCCTGCTCCTTGGTCAACGCTTCGTCACTGGCTTGGCTTATATCATTGCCCGACGAATCAGCATTCGCCGGGGTAGATTGGCTGATAAAAGGATTGTCCGTGCTCTCTTTATTTTGACCTGCATTTGAGCGCTCATCTGCATTTTTTTGATCACCATAATGAAGCGGCTCACTAGACTCCTGCTTTCGAGAATTTGCCTCCACCGAAAGAACGTCATCTTCCAGTGCTTCCCGCAATGCACGATCTATATCGTAGGAACGACTCATCCACCCAAGGATAAAACCGATAATTAACAATACGGTGGCAAGATAAATGGAACGCATAAATCTACTGTCACAATCGACTATTTTCGCCTGAACAATACATGCAGTTATATCACAGACAGGATGTAGAGGGCTAAGTTCGCAATCGCCAGTAAGACAACCGTCAACCAGGAGCCAATGGTGCCGTAAAAACGACCGACCGCAGGTCCACCTTGTGCCTTGGTTAATCCGATGGGATGCATGATTCGCGTCACCAGTAAAACAAGACCTGCGACGTGTAGTGCGATCGCATGCAAACCTTGAAGCTCCGCCAGTACTAACATCAGCACAGCCAAAGGAACAATTTCCACTGCGTTCGCGTGGCACCGAATCACGAGATCCAGGTCCTTGTTGTCTCCCGCTCCAATTCCTACGCGGTATTTTATTCGGTTCTTAGAAACGCGAAAAGCCAGAGCGATAACAAGTATGGCGAGTAGAGCGGCGTAAAATGCAGAGATCATTCTGATTCCTTTTACAGATACAATTTGATTTATAGTGTTTATGTTTTGCTATAACGCGTCAATTGCCCGGGTACAACCAGGCTAACCCCAAGCAAAAAGTCAGCATTGCGCATTAAAACATACTGCCACAGTGCAGCGCGAGTCATTATGCTTTACTGTCGGCGGTGGCGCGCCAATTCAAGCTGTTCACACATCATTTGAGCTCCGCTCAATATGCGAACTGTATGGCGTTGAATCACATCCGGAGGAACAAAAAATAAATTTTCTTTTTGCACCGCAGTTAAACTGTTAAAACGACGCCAATCTTCCAACCACTCTGGTTTTTCCTCTCCCATGCCGCTGGCAATGATAACTTCAGGATTGCGGCTGATCACAGCCTCCAAGCTCACCTTAGGTGCCATGCTTTTTTCATCAGCGAAAATATTGTGACCTCCGCACATTTGGATCACATTACTTATCAAGCGCCCCCCATTTATGGTTTGCAGAGGATCATTCCACACTTGGTAAAAAACACTGACTTTTGATTTTTGACTATAGGTTTTGTTCAGAAAATCATAACGCGCTAAAAATCGTTCTGCTTCCTGCTCCGCCGTTTTTTCCGTACCAGCAAGCTTTCCATAGTCTCGAATGGTTTTCGCAACATCGCTAAATACCTGAGGATCACTGGCATAGGCCGGAATGCCAAGCGCCTTGAACTTATCTATATATTTTTCAGCGTTTCCAGAATACCAAACAATGACCAGATCTGGTTTTAATGCAATGATTTTTTCGAGACTAAACGCACTAATCGCCCCAACATTTTCAATCGATTTTGCCTGAGGGGGATAATCGCAGTAGTCCACAACGCCCACGAGGCGATCACCAGCGCCCGCGGTAAAAATATTCTCTACGATATGGGGCGCAAGCGCGACGATTCTTTGTGCTGGTTTACTTAATGTGACCGTGTGCCCGGCAAAATCAGTCACGTTAATTTCCGCTACGCACTTCATTGCAGGAATCACAATGCACAGCACTGCACAACTCAGTTTCACCACAATATTTATCAAATTCAATCGCATGCTTTCATTCTCTTTCTATTCATACAACTACCTTGCCCACAAAAAATTGTGCCCGTACCGGTCAGAAATACCCTTGTCGTTCGATGCAGAACAGGTGTTACGCAACAGGTTGTAATTTCACAAAGCACAGGACAACATCGCCGCAAGCAATAGCAACTCAGACAATTCAATCAGAGCACCGACACAGTCGCCGGTAAAACCACCAACGACATTGAGCCATTTCGCTCGCCACCACCATAGCAAAATAGCAAGCACCATTGCACAGGCTAGGGCGAACAGCAGCGAATACAACACGACAATACACCCCGTGAGCATCACCAATTGCAATACCAGAACACCGTCAAAACGAGGATGCGTCAAATCATTCGCCAGCCCGCTTCCAACATACGGCGTAAGGCGCATATACACCAGAGCTCCAAGTCTTGCCAGGCAGGGAGCAAGAATGAATGGCACAAGTAATTCCTGCTGAATTACATCGCGAATCAGAATAAATTTTCCCAGCAGGGTTAAACATAAAACCACTACGGCCATGGCGCCCACCGTCGGTTCTCGCATTACACGAAGCATATCCTGAGGGTTACGGTGAGAAGCGAAAAGCGCATCGGTACAATCCGCCAGACCATCGAGATGCAGCGCACCACTTAACGCCACCCACATGGCAAGCACGATGAATGCTTGAATGTCGATTGAGAGATCCGGTATAGCGATACCCAACAACACTACCAGCATCACTATAAAGCCCAGAATAATGCCGATCAGAGGGTAAAACTGAGATGAGAGATTTCGAATAGCACGCGCGCGATCCACATCCGACCAATCTGCATCATCGTATAATATGCAGGACAAACGAGACGGCAATGGGATACGCGTCAATAATGTTAGGGCCAGTAAAAATGCCTTCAAAGACACCGTGCGAATCCCAATATGCAGTTCTTAAAAATTATGCGCGTGTAGTCGTTCTATTAAGCCCTGTGCGGTGTGAATAACCGAGATCGTTGAAACCGATGCATAAGGAACTTCAAAACGATTTAATTTTGCTCTGGGCAATTGCAAAACAAGCGAGAGAACTACCCGAATTATGCCACCGTGCGCCACAACCAGAATTTTCTTACCTGCATGCTGCGCCAACACTTCCTGATAAAACTCTTCTACCCTCGAAAAAACCTCCACTAAGGGCTCCCCTTCAGGTGGAGTATAAGCATCTGGATCTTCACGCCACTGGCTGATAAGCTGAGTGTACTCATGCCAGACATCATCAATTTTTTCACCGTCCCAAACACCAAAATGCATTTCTCGTAAACGGTCATCCAAATTCACAGTGAGCTGGGTTTTCTCGGCAATATGGTCTGCAAATTTATGACAGCGCAACATGGGTGAGCTGATAATCATGTCCCAGTCCTGCTGCAGTTTTTCACTGGAAGATTGCATCTGAGCAAAGCCTTCCGGGGTGAGATTCACATCAGTCGATCCTCTGAAAATAGCTCCCCCCTCGCATTCGCCGTGCCGAAGAATATCAATGCGCGTCGCGTGTAGTATTGGATTCTGATCAAGCGAATCTGTTCGCTTATCAACGGTTGCAGGAGATACCGACTGATTTGCCATATTGTGCTAACTCAAATTAAAAAGTGATTTTGTGTGTTACAAACATAACACAATACTGATTGACTCACATGTCAATCGGATGACGCTGCCCCGGGCATTCATACTCAAAAACAAGGTAAACAGCAATCACAGCCAATAACAGCTACTATTTGCTAACACCTGCACTGGCAAAGGTGGCCATGTTGTTATGCAGGCTCAATGCTGACTTTATCAATGGAATCACTAAAGCAGCGCCACTCCCCTCTCCTAAACGCAGGCTCAGGTCAACGAGAGGCTTTTCATTGATAGACTCCAATGCACACTTATGTGCGGGCTCTGCCGAGCAATGAGAATATACCAACCAGGCTTTACATCCCGGATTAATATTTATCGCGAGCAATGCAGCCGCTGTGGAAATAAACCCATCGACCAAAACCGGAATTCCTCGTTGAGCAGCCGCAATGTAGCTCCCTGTCAGCGCAGCAATTTCATAGCCACCCAAACATTGCAATACAGCCAAGGGGTCCTGCAATTTGTGGCCATGAAAGTTCAAAGCCTGCTCAATCACGGCTTGCTTATGTAGCATTTGGGTACGATCCAGTCCCGCGCCGGGACCAACCGTGTATTCGGCTGAAAGTTTTAACAAAGCACTATAGATGGCTGCCGCGGCACTGGTATTGCCTATCCCCATTTCACCACCAACAAAAATATCCCAATCCTGGTTTTCTATCACCTCTCGACCGGCATTGAGCGCTTCAGCCATGTGACTGAAACTCATCGCTTCTGCTTCTGTAAAATCCCGCGTGCCCGGAGCTACAGCGCGATTCAAATAATTTGAACTGCCCTCAATCACGCTGGATTGTAAAATTTCTTCGTGCTTGACTCCCATATTAACCACTGCAAAGTCAGCATTTAATTCCCGACTCAAGACGCTGATTGCAGCCCCGCCACTGATAAAATTCAGTACCATTTGCGCTGTCACTTCTTGCGGAAAGGCAGAAATATTCTGCTGACAGACACCATGGTCGGCGGCAAAAATACGTACGCCAATTCTTTCGAGCGTGGGCATTTTTTTGCCTTGCCACCCGGCAAATTTTATTGCCAGAGTTTCCAAAGCACCAAGTGCCCCTGCGGGTTTGGTTAATTGTTGTTGATGTTGTGTCGCCAGCGCTTGAAATTCATCACTGACCATCTTGGCTGGTTGTGTCAGCCACGCCATTAAATTTGTCATAATGTTGTTCGTCTGTTATCAAGGTTAAATACAAACTGGTTTTGAGTGGAGCAGTTTGTTAAGCATTATTTTGTTTTTTCTAATATTGCTTTATTTTGACTTTTTATTTTGTGCTTTTCGGGTTTGGTTTACCAAAGAACAATGAATCAGCAGTTAAATGTAGCAGCGGTTAATTGTTGCGATTACGCTTCCGCTTTTATATTCGAAGTCTTTGGCTTTTATTTTTTTGTCTTGTCGATCTTATTGCTTTTTATCTTTCGAGCTTGCTGTTTTCAGCGTTGCTCTTTTTTTACTTTTATACTTTTATACTTTTATACTTTTATACTTTTATACTTTGTGTTTCAGTGCTTTGTGTTTTAGAACTTTGGTTTTAGCCCCTTGTATTTTAGCGCCCTTATTTTAAGTAGTATGCGATCAAATTGTAGCATCGTCTTTGTCGAGCGCTTCTCCAGTTACAATACGATTACTGTCGTCATACGGTAGCTGTCACAAACAGGCGTAATTATCCAGTTAGCCTGTATTTCTACGCCGGGTCTTGTTGCTTTAACGGCAGTGGTAATCCGGCAATCACCAGAGTCACAGCATCGCAAAGAGGAACCAGCGCTTGATGGAGACGGCCCGCTGTGTCCACAAAATCGCGCGATAGCTTTCCCAGAGGCACGATACCAGAGCCCACTTCATTACTGACCAATATAATATCACTGTTACATTGTGGCAGCACTTGCAGTAAGGCGTCGATTTCCCCGGTCGCAGTATTTGCATGCAAGATATTGCTAAGCCACAATGTTAAACAATCAACGACAACAATACTGGAAGGATTTTCCTCTGCGATGCAAAGCAAAGTTTCTGCCAATTTTTCTGGCGATTCACTTAACTGCCATTGGGCGTGTCGAGCTCGCTGGTGATGCACTATTCGCTGCTGCATTTCTTCGTCATTTGCCGTGGCTGTAGCCACATAATGCAAACTCACACCATTGCCCTCCCGTTCGGTGCGCTGCTGGAATAATGCGTTTGCCTGTTGTTCGGCATAGCGACTTTTACCACTTCTTGCACCACCAAGCACCAAATGCTTCATAATGTCACCATAAAAGTCGGTTTATCTGGATGTTGAATCAATTTTATTTGCGCAGAAAAAAGGTGCTGTAAAACACTTTCCGTAAGCACCTCATTAGTATTGCCATAGGCCACCATTTCACCACACTGCAATGCGAGTACCTTGTCTGCATGCGCCAATGCCAGATTAATATCATGTACCACCATCACTACAGCCACGCCTCGCTTTGCGATTTGTGTAATCGCGCGCATTAATTGTTGCTGATGACCCAGGTCCAGGGCTGTTGTCGGTTCATCCAACAGCATCAGCCTGGGATTTGCATCAGCTTCCCGCCACACCTGACAAAACACACGCGCGATTTGCGTGCGCTGCTTTTCACCACCAGATAAAGCGGGGTACAGGCGACCTTGCAAGTAAGCGATATCCAGCTCCTGCATCACCTGCTGAACAATTTCGTTGTCCACCGCGGCTCCGGTCGCATGTGGAGTTCGACCTAAGCCCACCACCTGCTCCACGGTATACGGGAAATTGAGTAAGCTGAACTGAGGCAAAACCGCCAGATGACGTGCGCGTTTTTTTAGGGCCCATTGACCTTGATGTTGCCCACCAATGAGTACATCCCCATGGCACGGCTCATCCCCCGCCAGAATTTTTAACAAGGTGCTTTTTCCTGCACCATTGGGACCGACTATCGCCAACACTTCACCAGCCGGTACGGAAAACGTAATATCCCGCAATAACTGGGCTTTGTTTTTACTAAAAGACAACGCCTGTACGTGCAATACAGGCTTGCGCTCTGGCATTTTGTCGTTGCTTTGCAGGCGTATTGAGTTCATATAATGCTAACGCATCCCATATTCATGACGGTGACGTAACAAGGAAATGAAAAGTGGCGCACCGAGAAAAGCTGTCAATATGCCCACAGGGAGTTCAGTGGGTGCCACCAAGGTTCTAGATAACACATCAGACAGTAGCAGTAGAACAGCACCGCCAATAGCGCTTAATGGCAATAAAAATCGATGGGCCGGCCCAACCAGCATCCGCAACATGTGCGGTACCACTAATCCAACAAACGCAATGCTGCCGGCCAAAGCAACAGCCACTCCAACTCCAACCGCCACGGAAACAATCAAAATATATTTTATTTTGTCCACATCAATACCCAAGTGACGAGCTTCAGACTCTCCCAACAAGAAGGCGTCCAGAGCCTTGGCCGTTTGCGGCAACAAAACCAGCAAGACAATCAGCACACTTGCGGCAATCATCGCATGCGTATAGTTCGCAGCATCCAGTCCGCCCATCCGCCATAAACTGATTCGACGTAACATTTCATCATCAGCGTAAAACTCCAGAATACTCGAAAGACTTCCTGTTAAAAATGTAATCGCAATTCCCGCTAATAACATTGTGGCGACCGACGTACCATTCACCCCCGTAGCGATACGATATACAACCATGACAGCAATCAACCCACCAATAAAGGCTCCCACAGAAACAACGGGAACCCCAAGCATATTCCAATGCAGCTGACTCAGTAATACAATCACAATGCTTGCTCCAGCGGAAGCACCAGCACTGACGCCAATCAAAGAGGGGTCTGCCAGTGGATTGCGAAACAAACCTTGTGTCACAGTGCCGCACAATGCCAATAACGCTCCTATACATAGTGCAAGCAGCATTCTTGGCAATCGAATATCTTCAATAATAATTTGTGTTTGTAGACTGCTTTTTCCCTGCAGCCAAAGTCCTATCTCAGAGAGCGAGAGAGAGACGGCGCCAAAACTAATAGAAATCACGGCACATAAACACAGTACCACCAAGGCGCCAGAAAGCAGCCATCGCCAATGCAGTGCAACACCGCTACTATGAAAAATCACTGCGTGATTCTCGCTGCAAATAAAAAGATTCGACAAGCTGCTCAAGGCGAGAAAGATCCATGGCCTGCTCCAGCGCAGACACCAAACGATTTAATTCCCCTTCCCGATGATGATGTAAATCCTTCGTTTGCATTTCATCATTGTCCACAGCCAAACCCGCCCAACGCAAAAGTTGCTCACATGCCTGAGCACTGTCAAACAACCCATGAATATAACTACCAAAAATCTGTCCGTCTTCGCTCACATAACTGTCACACTGCGCAGAAGTATGGATGTGCTGTGACGCAGACGCCAGAGCAATGGGTAAATGCGCCTGCTGGCGAGTACCCACGAATTGACTAATACCGCAATGGATTTCATAGCCACTGAAATTCGCTGCAATAGACTGTGGAGACAACCTCAATTCACCTTGCACATTTTTCAATACTTTCTGCGGCTGTAACACTGTCTTAACCGGTATCAACCCGAGACCTTCACTGGAGGCGATGTGAGATTCAATTGCTTCCGGATCTGAAATTTCCAATCCGAGCATTTGATAGCCGCCACAAATACCCACTAACTTACCACCGTAGCGCAAGTGACGAGCAATGGCCTTCGGCCAACCGTGCTGCTTGAGCGTAGCCAGATCTTCATTGACATTTTTTGATCCAGGTAGAATAAGCAGATCACAGGGCGGCATAGGTTCGTCGATATTGGCAAAGATTAATTCAACATGAGCATGTATCCGCAATGCATCAAAATCGGTGTGATTGCTAATGCGTGGCAGCACCGGAACCACTACCCGCAATCGCTGCGCCTGCTTGGGCAGCGAGATTTTCGAGATCGCGTCTTCAGCATCTAAACTTAAATTGTGAAGGTAAGGTAAAACCGCCAGCACCGGTAGACCTGTTCTTTCTTCCAGCCAATCCAGTCCACTTTGTAACAGGGCGATATCTCCCCGAAAACGATTGATTACAACACCGATCACTCGAGCCCGCTCGGATTTACTCAAAAGGTCGAGCGTCCCTACAATATGCGCAAACACGCCGCCACGATCTATATCTGCAATTAAAATTACAGGGCAGTCCACCGCCTCTGCAAACCCCATATTGGCAATATCACCTTCGCGCAGATTGATTTCAGCCGGACTCCCAGCCCCTTCCACCACTATCCATTCATATTTTTGTCGCAGCCTGTCGTATGAGGCAAGAACGGCTTTTTTCGCTTCCGGTTTGTAGCGATGATAGTCCTGCGCTTTCATATTTTTTAATGCCCTTCCGTGCACGATGATCTGCGCTCCAACATCGCTGGTAGGCTTTATCAAGATGGGATTCATATCCGTATGTGCGGGGAGCTTACATGCCATGGCCTGCAACGCTTGCGCACGACCAATTTCTCCACCATCCTCAGTAACCGCACTGTTTAATGCCATATTTTGCGGCTTAAACGGCGCAACGCTCCCACATTGCTGGTAGAGCACACGGCAAAGTGCAGCCACAAGCGTCGTTTTTCCAGCGTCGGAGGTAGTGCCTTGCACCATCAATGTACGCGATGCTTTCACCTGACCACCTCCTGCAACCTTGTACTAAGGCAGGTCGGTATCTGGCATAGGATGATTGGGCGTTTAATAATCCACACCTTTACGCGCTTTGATTCCAGCTTTAAATGCATGCTTGATATCTTTTATTTCAGACACAGTATCCACGCACTCACGCAACGCCGCTCCGCCACCTCGACCGGTCACAATTACACTTTGCTGTTCTGGGCGCTGCTGAATTGCGCTAATCACTTTGTCTTCATCCAGGTACTGATAAGCCAGCATATAAGTCAACTCATCCAGTATCAGCAGGTCCAGCTCCGGGTCTTGCAGATGTTTTTGCGCTTGCGCCCAAGTGGTTTCAGCCGCAGCGATATCCCCGCTGCGATCCTGGGTATTCCAGGTAAACCCTGTGCCCATTTGGTAAAAATCCATCTGAGGGAAATGCTTCTGCAAAAACATCTCCTCACCCGAAAGCTGTTTACCTTTAATAAACTGCACCACGGCAACTTTTTGACCGTAACCTAAAGCGCGGATCACCATGCCAAAAGCTGAGCTGGATTTCCCTTTACCATTACCCGTTAACAATACCGCAACACCGCGCTCGATATCAGCTCGCTCAATCTTGGCATCAACTTTGGATTTCTGCTTTTCCATTGCGGCTTTATGTTTTCGTTGTTTTTCATCTTCCACGTTATCGCTACTCTTATTTGATTCTTATTTGGCACTGCTTACACTGATGGTGAGATCGGGTGATTTTAACAGCGTGGCATTTCTATAAATGACGAGATTGTAGTTCTAATAAAATTCTACGAAGGGAAAACAAGAAGTCTGCCGAGACATACGCCATAGTCATATGCAAAACAGAAAAGACTTGGATGGCAGCCCTCCGCACCATCACACCGAACTATTGTATTCGGTGCTTACACGTTCAGGCTGGTATCGGACTTCCCTTGATTTTGTCTATGCGCTCCCACCAAGCTTTTTGGCTTAAGTACTATGATTTAAATACTATGGCTTAAGCGCTAGCGTTCTTGGTGTTATATTTCTAAGCGTTGTCTTTCAACACCCTATAGCTCAATGCTTATAGATTAGTGTTTATCGCTCAGTGAAATCTTTTACGTAAGAAAAAATCATGCGGCTCATAGTTTTTATCGAATTGCGAGTACCATGCAAGTGCTACCACAAATACCCATAGCATCAAGGCGCCATATGATAAACACAAAGGCAAAATAAAACTCGCCAGGTATATGTATCAACCAACAAAGGCTAACGCTATTAAAGAATAATACTTCAACATCGCAAGCCACATCGATAAAAAAAGCCAGGTTACCGTTGCGGGGGCAGTGCTGGCTTTCCACCAGACTTCCCATTTAACTTCCTCACACAAACGTTCAACATTTGTGCAATTCAAGACCTAAAGCAGGTCGACTGTAGGCAAACTGCTAATCGATGTCAACGCATAATTTGTGCGCGCAATTTTACACATAAAAACACCTTTCACCAGTGAATATGCGGCCTTCCATCATACCAATCCCTTTCATCGCATTTGAGCTGCCAACATTTCCCGAATCCACGGAAAGCCAGCGCAATGCACGATATACTTTGAGATGAGTTAACCCAATTTTCGAACCCTCTTAAATGGCTGTTTTCATCATGTCTCATAATAAATATTACCGTGTTTATCTATTTTTTTTAGCGCTTCAAGTTCCGCTGTTTTGCCAATACGCCTCTGCCCAAAGTTTAAAAGGCGAAGGGAAAGCGGCTGATATATTTTTAAAAAACTGCTCCACTTGCCACGGCAATCAAATGCAAGGGGGGATGGCTAAATCCCTGTTAGACGACCAGTGGCAGACCGATGGCAGCGATGAGGCTTTGGCGGACGCTATTCGCAACGGGCTAACAAGCGCGGGAATGCCCGCATGGAAAAACAGTTTAAGTGAAGAAGACATCCGGTCTTTGGTTATACTCATTCGCGAGCAACGCAGCAAAGCCGATCACTCCTCGCAAAAAACCAGCGACCGCCCCAAGAACGACGAAACTCGCATCACCACCAAACTCCATCACTATAAAACTCAGGTTGCCGGAAAGGGCGATGAAACACTTTGGGCCATTGATTTCCTGCCTGATGGCAGCATGCTCGTCACACAGAAAGATGGTGTGCTCTGGCGTTTTCATAAAGGTAAACGTACGCAAATAAAAGATACGCCTAAGGTCTGGTTCCACCGTCAAGGCGGGCTATTGGATGTCATGGTTCACCCGAATAATGCAGGCAGCAATAAAAATTCTTCAACCTCTCCCTGGGTTTATCTCGCCTACTCAGAACAGGCAAAAAATAAAAATCGCGGTGCGACCAAAATCGTTCGAGGCAAAATAAAAGATGACCGTTGGATAGAACAGCACACCCTGTTTGAGATTCCAGATGAAGACAAGAAAAACTATGGGCTCCATTTTGGTTCGCGTATAGTTTATCAGGATGGCTTTATCTATTTTACAACTGGCGAGGAAAATCGCCCCGAAACGGCTCAGGATCTCAAACTATTCAACGGCAAGGTTCACCGCCTGCACGATGATGGCCGAATCCCCAAAGACAATCCATTCGCAAATCGCAAAGACGCACTTGCCAGCATCTGGTCCTATGGTCACAGAAACCCTCAAGGCCTTGATATTCATCCAACAACCGGAAAAATATACGAATCCGAACACGGGCCACGCGGCGGGGACGAAATCAACATTATTCTTAAAGGACAGAATTACGGTTGGCCAAAAGTCACTTTCGGCATGCATTACGATGGACGCCCCATTAGCGCCCTAACCTCAGCACCCGGTATGGAAGATCCAATTCATTACTGGGTACCCTCCATCGCCACCTGTGGAATTAAGTTTTACAACGGGAATAAATTCATGCACTGGCAGAACAATTTATTTGTTGCGGGGTTACGCTCGCAATCGCTACATCGATTAACAATTGAAGATAATCGCGTAATAGACGAAGAGGTGGTTTTTCAGGGTTTTGGCCGAGTGCGAGATATGGCAGTGGGGCCAGATGGCTATATTTATGTGGCCGTCAACGAGAAAAATAACAACCGCGTCTTAAAACTTTCACCTGCGGACGCCAAAAATTAGATTTTGGCGTCATTTTCATTTGCGAACACCCTCATGATAAAGCGTCACTGCGACGCTTTTGATATGATGCCCACCTTAACATCAAAACAATTATTGCATTTTGCAATACACGTTCACGATTCATATATCTCTTTACAAAAATTAATTGCTTAGCAAATTACTTGCAATGTAATCTGTGAGGCCAGAAAATTCGACGCCCATTAAATTGCACAAAAAAATTAAAAATAAAGAGGCAAAAAATATTGCGGAAAGGAAAAACCCATGGCAGTAGTAGGCATAGACCTAGGTACGACAAATAGCTTAATTGCCGTTTGGCAAAATGATCAGGCGACATTAATACCAAACATTCATGGCGAGACCTTAACACCCTCAGTTGTTTCGGTAGATACGAATGGGGAAATCCTTGTCGGAAAAGCAGCGAAAGAAAGATTAATCACTCACCCGGAAAGCAGCATAGAAGCGTTTAAAAGAAAAATGGGAACAAACGCCGTGTTTAACCTTTCCCGGCAAAAGTTTACTCCTGTAGAACTCAGCACCTTAATACTCAAAAGCTTAAAAGCTGATGCCGAAGCATTTCTAAATGAAGAAGTGACGGAAGCGGTTATCAGCGTCCCCGCTTACTTTAATGATGTACAACGCAACGCAACCAAAGTTGCAGGTGAGATGGCAGGTTTAAAGGTTGAGCGCCTGATTAACGAGCCAACTGCCGCGGCGGCGGCATACGGTCTACATGACCGCGAAGACGACAGCACCTTTATGGTGGTCGATCTTGGTGGTGGAACATTTGATGTATCCATCATGGAGTTATTTAATGATGTAATGGAAGTACACGCTTCTGCTGGCGATACCTTTCTTGGCGGTGAAGATTTTACAAGCGCAATCCAGCAGAGCATAGTTCAAGATTGCGGAATAGTTTACGACGCACTTTCCGCTCACGAAAAAACACAGTTGCGAGCACTTGCTAACCTCAGCAAATTGAAACTGAGCGAACAGCAAAGTATTGAGATCGACATTCCTTTAAAAGAGGGAACAAAGCAGTGGCAGTTCTCTCGCGATAAATTCGCAGAAAAATCGGAACCGTTGCTAAATCGCTTGCGAGCACCGATTGAACGAGTATTGCGTGATTCGGATATTAAACCCGCAGAACTGTCCGATGTTCTTTTAGTGGGCGGCGCAACCAGAATGCCCATCATACGCAGCACTATATCCAAAATGTTTCGCCGTGTTCCAAGTGGCACAATCAATCCCGATCAGGTCGTGGCGATTGGAGCAGCCATTCAAGCTTCGTTAAAGAATGACAGCCGCCCATTGAAAGATGTTGTACTGACTGATGTATGCCCTTACACCCTGGGCGTGGAAATTGTGCGTGAACATCACCACGGGCAATACGAGGAAGGACACTTCATGCCCATTCTCGAACGCAATACGGTTATTCCCGTCAGCAAAGTAGAGCGCGTGTATACGGTCGCAGACAACCAGAAGCATCTTGCACTGCAAATATATCAGGGTGAAAGTCGACTGGTGAAAAACAATCTTTTACTAGGCAAGCTCGACATCAATGTGCCGCAAGGTAAGGCTGGCGAACAAAGTGTGGATATTCGCTTTACCTATGATGTCAATGGTATTTTGGAAGTTGAAGCTACCGTAAACTCCACCGGAGAGCACTGTTCGACCATCATAGAAAAGAGTCCGGGAAGTATCAGCCAACAAGAAATTCAAGCCAGCTTGAAAAAACTCCAGACGATAAAGATTCATCCACGGGAAACACAGCAAAACCGTGCCGCTATCGCTCGCGCTGAACGTATTTATGAACAAAGTCTGGGAGATACCCGACACTACATTAGTCACTTGATCAGTGAGTTTGAAGCAATACTGGCACAACAAGATCTTAAAAAGGCAGATCAAGCCAGAAATGAGTTAATGACAGAATTAGACAAACTAGATGGAAACATTTTTTAATGCACACATGCTGGGATGTGTTGGAGATTGAACCAACCACGGATAAAAAAACCATAAAACGCGCCTATACCTCGTTGATTAAACAATATAATCCTGAGACTCAGGCTGATAAATTTCAAGCCTTAAGGCAAGCATATGAAGAAGCTTTACAATTCAGTCAGCATTCTGACTATGCATTTAATCAACATGATACAGAACAACACCATTCGAATGCCCCTATCGCAACGCAAACGGAAGATGTCCCGCTATCCGACGGCACACATCCGATAGATGCATCATCGGAAATTTCGCCCGACACTCAAGCGCAAACTCTGGACCCAGACCTTGTCTTCTGTGATGAAGTTAATACCGTATGGGAAGATGAAAACCTTCGCTACCAGCAAAAAGAATGGGAGCGCCTGTTTGCTCGAGACGAACTTCTGGACCTCGAAGCAAAGGAAAAGCTCTGGCTTAAAATGTTTGGCTTTCTTGCTTTTGAAGCTGAACCGAAATTAATTTACTCCCATCCTAATTTGCTCATTTTTATGGTGAAATCACTTGATGAGATTTTTCATTGGAGTCGAGATGAACTTCGCCTGCAGCGCTACTTTGATGAAGAGAGCATCCAAAAAGTACTGTACCTGGTGGATTCTCAGCGCTTTAGAAATAATGGTGTGAGTGGAAACCCTGCTTTTGAGGCTCCAGCATTTCAATTAAAGTGGGTGATTATTTTTATCATCGCACTCTTGTTGCTCACGAATATTTTTGAAGGCATGCTAAAAAATGATGCAACTATCTCACTGGGATATCAATTCGATATTCTCCGACAGATAACCCCATGGGCATAATCTATTTTTGTGATTTCACATAATAGCGTATACATGCAAGACATTGCGCCCTACTTCAACCGCCGCAACTATTACAGCAATACGTCAATACATTTCCTGCAGCCGCGTACCTGGAAAGTTTTCTTGTGGTACGCCAATTAATATTCACATTGACAATTAAAAAAAATTAAACGCTCAATAACACCAGTCCAACAACGGTGAACTGACGCCAATGTTTTGCCATGTGCGATTTAATCGTTTACCTCTATCGATCTAATAAAATTGCCAATTTTACGTGTATTTATTTACAAAAAGGTGACAACCATTTTTTTTCGATAGAACCAATACGTTTTATATAATTAATAGACAAAAGTAATTATTTTTATACAAAATTTAAAAATATTGCTTGCAATACAATCAACATAATTATAACTTGCACGCCACAAAGTAATGGAACCAATAAGTAAAACGCATAAACAGAATGTCGGCTTTTCAGGATGTGTTTCGTTGCTCTTGGAGTTCAAACAACGTTAATTAATGGAGAAGTAAATGATCCGCTCAGCAATATTTTGTTTATCACTTGGACTGGGCTCTGCAGCCGCCAGTATCAATGCAGAGACTCTAATAACAACCGATGGCGCCTACACAGCCGGCGTAAATGGCAATTCCTTTGTCAGCATATTCGAGCAAAGTGATATTAGCTATACCTACGCATATGGCTCTGGCTGGGCTTTAGATCGCGCACATCCTGAAGATTTATTGACGAGCATTCAAGCGGGATATTCAACGGCTGCGCTTAAAGGTGTTTACGTCAAACCTTGCCAATCCGATACCTGGGATAAAATTGAGGGCACTGTTTACGATTACCAGGGTGATGCCACAGAAACTCAAGACGGTGCAAATTATCTCTTTGATATATACCACAGCTGGAATAGTGCAGAACCCGCAGGCAAATTGAATGATACCTATGCTTGTGGTGGAAGCTATGCCCGTTACCAGACTTACACAGGCTACCAAACTGTACGCACTGGCGGAGAAGTTAAGTTCGCTTTCGTACTAGAGTTCAGCAATGACACAAATACTTCCTGCGCAGATGCATACCTTGCCGGTGCCAGTTACGCCACAGGAGATATCGTCAGTCACTACGGGGCCGAGTATCAATGCAAAGTCGGCGGCTGGTGCTCTCAAGGAGACACGGCAGGCTGGGCTTATGAACCAGGGCAGGGGTCTTATTGGACTGAAGCCTGGCAACAGGTTGAAGTGTGTAACTGATAAACCTTTGCTGCAAAAGTCAGTATTTAATTAAGCCAGCTATCGCTGGCTTTTTTGTACGCAGTTAAAATATTCCGCGTCCAAAACAGAATGGGTGTGACATAATTTCCAGATAAAATTACTTACACCTTTTCTTCTCCCCTCCATTACGCAAAACTAGCACATCAAAATAAAACACTACGACTTTCGTCACCATTTGTACTACACTAAAAATATTCCGAACAATCATAGGCATAAAACAGATTACAGAAAACAAACACAAGCCGTTCAGCTTGATTTAATACTAACCTCATTGGTCGAATCACAAAGTTCATCTCTCAACATCACTCGAATATAAACAGGGAATTTACTACTACCACTACTAACAGTAGCAGCATAATTTTTTACCATGGAACCAGGTTGTCTATTTCACAATTACCATCACTCAAAATCACAGGAGAGTTAAATGTCACGCTCAACTATTTTTTTTCTATTCATTTTGCCCGTTTTCGCGCATGCGCAAAGTAGTTTGTTTTACGACGGTAATAATACCGTTACATTTCAAATCACATTACCCAGCGGACAGGCTTATGTTGAACTTTTTTCCAAGCAAAACAGCGTTCAGAATTTAGCGGTCTCCATTCAACACACTGAATTACCTATTGGCAATGGATTGTCCACTTATACTTTCAGCAGTGATTTTTACAATGCAGGCGACATTATTGAATATCGTTTTTACTACTACCTCCCCTCAGCACCCGGACAGTTTTCTCCCGGACCAAATCCCGCAGCGTGGAAACAAAAAGTACTCACGACGACCAATTACTTCAAAACTGAAGATGGAGACTACGTCATAGGTCAACAAGACGACGTTTTCACCTCGATTTATCGGCAATCGGGATTAACAACCGCAAGGCCACAACAAACTGGCTGGGCATTAGATCGCGCTCACCCGGAAGATTTACAAAGTGAAATTGAAGCGAGTTACAACTTCGCTACATTTAAAGGGATATACGTGAAACCTTGTAATTCAAACGTTTGGATTAACATTCAGAATACTCCGTATGCTTACTATCCTACGTATGTCACTGAATACCAGGATCAATCGTCCTATCTGTACGACATTTACTATACATGGCCCCCAGCCTACGGCACACAGCCTAGCGATACCTTTGCTTGCGGCGGAGAGTATGTCACTATCGACACCTACATCGGCCCGCAACAAGTTCGTACAAATGCGCTTGTTGAATTCGCTTACGTCATTGAGTACAGCCAACAGTAAGTTTTCATTGTGGTTAGACATGCCGCCTAACTGACTTAGGTTTACACTCGCAACTCAGCCAAATGTAAAAAGAAAGAAGGAAATGAAAAAAGCAGAGCGACTAATATCGATCTGCTTTTTTTGAAATAAAAATTCGATTTATTCATGACAATTAGCAATAGCACCTTGAACCGCATCGCAACTTGTCAATTTGATTAAAATGCCACCGTGTAGATTCACGCTACATATCTTATCCAGGAATGCCGTGTTCATTCTAATTCTGCAAAACTCATCACACAATCAAATCACTTTTCATTGAGTTAATTAAAATCTTTTTCGTTACCTAATTTGAAGGAGTAACGAAGCACATGCTCCCCGTAGATCAATCGGGTTGATTTTGCAAAAAATAAAAGGCGCCGTTAATAATATAAATATAAAAAAGTGCAACTGATCACAACCTGGAAAATAAAATCAATTCTGCGTGTGCAATGAAGAAATGTGCGAGCGCCCGCAACAATGCAAATTTTATCATCGACATACAATAACGCCGACTTATAACACCGCTTTCTATAATACAAGCCTTCAACATTTTTACAGAAACACAGCCCGAGGAAAATTAGAAAAATCAATAATAAACGAACATAGACTTCAGCAAATACATCACACTAACAATAATATTTTTGGCGAGGTAATTATGACGATCTCACTCAAACACAAAGCAGCTTTACTTAGTTCAGCAATTTGTCTTGCAACGACTTACTCACATGCAGCACCTCTGTCTTTTACTCAAACTCAGCTGGCCCCCATCAATAACATTGAGTTGCAGGCACTGGACAATGACACACTTCGAATTCGCGATGCGCAAAAAGTAAATACAAGCGCTATGACTTCAGCGCCTTATATTCGCTATGCTGAACCACGAAAAGTATCCATTAGCCCACAAACAACAGCTTGGGAATCCATAATCACCACCAAATCAGGTCAACAACAAGCCAAGGTTGTTTGGCGCACGTCAGTAAAGTCTCCCGGCGCTCTTTCATTAAACCTGGGTTTTGATAAGTTTCACATGCCTGAAGGTGGCGAACTCTATGTGTACACACCCAATAAAAAAAATCTGATTCGCCCGTTTACCGCAGACGACAATGAAAACCATGGACAACTCTGGACCCCCATTCTCGAAGGCGATACCGTCATTATCGAAGTAAACCTGGACGCCGATAAAGTCGACCAGCTCCAACTCGAACTCAGCTCCGTCAACCATGGTTATATTGGCGGCTCGGTAAAGGCCATTATGGACGAATTCACGACGAAATCCGGTTCTTGTAATGTTGATGTAGTTTGCCCACAAGGAGATGGCTGGCGAGATCAAATTCGATCGGCTGCAGCCTATAGCACTGGCGGCGGATTATTTTGTAGCGGTTCAGCTTTAAATAACACGGCCTTCGACGGCAAACCATATTTCCTTACAGCCAATCACTGTGGAATCAATGCAGGCAATGCACCGTCCATGGTTGTCTACTGGAATTACGAAAACAGTACCTGTCGTACTCCTGGCGGTTCTGCCAGCGGAGGAAATGGTGACGGGAGACTCAATCAATTTAATACCGGTGCAATATACCGATCGAGCTACGATCCTTCAGACATGACACTGGTAGAGCTAGACGATCCAATCAACCCTGCATTTAACGTCTATTTGGCGGGCTGGGATGCGACGAGTAACGTGCCCTCTTCTGCTGTCGGCATTCATCATCCCGCTGTCCACGAAAAGCGTATCAGCTTTGAAAATGACGCCCTGAGTATTGATGGCTCGACGCACCTGCGTGTGAACGACTGGGATTTAGGAACGACCGAACCGGGCTCTTCAGGCTCTCCATTATTCAATCAGGACAAGCGTGTTGTGGGCCAATTAACCGGAGGTGCGGCGGCGTGTGGCAACAATGGCTTTGATGTATACGGCTGGTTAAATGTTTCCTGGAACAACAGTAGCATCGGCAGTTGGTTGGACAGAGCCGGTACAGGCCAACGTGCGATTGACGGTATGAATGCCAATGGTGGACCAACACCGACACCAACGCCTCCCCCTGGTGGAGAAGGCGTTACCTTGTTCCAGCATTGCGATTTTGGCGGGTATTCTGCAACACTGACTGAGGGCCGATACAGCATTGCGCAATTGAATAGCATGGGCATTAACGACAACGATGTAAGCTCATTAAAAGTAAGCGAAAACTATGCAATCGAGATGTATAGCGGCAATAACTACTCAGGCACCATGGTCGCGAAAGACAGCGACGACAGCTGCCTGGTGAATGACAATTTTAATGACCAGCTCACATCAGTCATCGTGACTAAAATTCCAAAAGAAGTAGTGACACTTTATCAGCACTGCAACTACAACGGTTACGCGGTTGCGTTGGAAGAAGGCCGCTATACACTTTCAGAACTGATGGCATTTGGTTTAAGCAATGACGATGTTTCATCGCTTCAGGTAGTGCCCGGCTACAAAATAGATCTCTATCAACATGATAACTTCGCCGGAAACGTAATCAGTAAAACTGCCGACGATGACTGTCTGGTAAATGAAGGTTTTAATGATGAGATTAGTTCAGTGGTGATTTCGAAGCAGTAGGCCACCATCCATTCAAGTAAACACAGCTTGAAACCAAAGCAAAAAAAGGAAGCACAAAAAGAAAGCACAAAAAGAAAGTACAAAAAGAAAAACCCAGCAATAACAAGTAACATTGTTATTGCTGGGCTAATTAAAATCTTATGAGGTAAAAATAACGTTAGTCAACAAATCTGGAACAGTACTAGCAACGCGCTAAATTATCACAGCGCCTGTACCCGCAAACAAAGAAGTCTTAATCTTCCTCACCAAACATATGCCCCAACTTTCCTTTTTTGGTTTCTAAATATTTCACATTGTGAGGATTTCTACCTGTTTCGTGTGGCATACGTTCGGAAATTCCGATACCCAAATCCTCTAAGGCCTTTATTTTGCGCGGATTGTTGGTCATGAGTTTTACTTTCTTAATACCAACTTTTTCAAACATCGCTTTCAGCATGGAATAATCACGCATATCCGCACCAAAACCCAATTGCTCATTGGCTTCAACGGTATCGGCACCTTTATCCTGTAAATGGTACGCGCGGATTTTATTGATTAAACCAATACCACGGCCTTCCTGACGCAAATAAAATATTGCCCCTCGCCCCTCTATGGCAATTTTATGCATAGCCGCTTGTAGCTGTGCACCACAATCACAACGCATACTAAACAGTGCATCCCCCGTTAAACATTCAGAATGGATGCGAATTAACACGGGCTCGTCGGTATTTAGATCACCCATGGATAAAATAATATGTTCTTTATCTGTTTCTTCATCCACAAAGCCATGCATTTCAAACATCCCCATCGGGGTTGGCAACTTGGACGATTCGACGTATTTTACCGTCACGTATACTTCCTCAAAACTCTCTTAAACGCATATCAATAACTGCCAAAGCTTTTTCAATAATGCCATAAATACGCTGATTTATTGAAACGCTTCAAACCAAAGCATGCTTTCATTAAAGCTTGGCTTTTAGCACTAGCAATTCGTTCTCTACTTTCATCTCCACCCGGCTCAGATAGGAATTACCTAACAAAACCTCTGGAGGACTGTCTCCAGTTAATACTATCGCTTCAACATTGTTAACTTTCACTGTACCTACCGAAACGCTACGCAATGTCACACGATAGCCACGCGCGGTTCCATTGGCGGTACCAACACTTACCGGACGCCCGTCGCTATAGTCGACTCGAAGCTGCTGTGCCATTGCGGCATTCATCGTGACTGTCGTCGCGCCTGTGTCCACGATAAAATTTGTGCTATAGCCATTTATTTTGCCACTGGCGATATAATGATTGCCACGCCCTCTTGGAACGCGCACTTCTGCAGTATCCGCTTTCGCGAATTTACCACCTACTCGCCGCGATAAACTCAGAGTATGTTGATTTCCTTCATACTCTATGACCGCTTCCTGAGTATTCGCGCTTATCAGGGTGATGCCTTCCGGAGATGTTTTACCCGCTTTTAGCATACGCTGCTGTCCATTGAAGGAGATCACCGCTGTATTTTTAAATAGCGCATGCACTTGGATATCGTACTGCGCAAGCGTTGGGCTGGCTATTGCCCACAACAAAATGCTAGTTAAAATCCGGACACGAACATCATCAATATATGCATAGTTCCACATGCGGCTATACCTGCAAGAATATCGTCAAACATTATGCCAAATCCACCATGGACCTTTTTGTCCGCCAATGAAATTGGCCAGGGCTTTACCATGTCAAACACTCTGAAAATGACGAACCCTACTATCATCCACGACCAGGAAAACGGTACCAAAAACATGGTGATCCAGAATCCGACAAATTCATCCCAGACGATTCCCGGATGATCATGGACATTAAAATTATCAGCGGCTTTACCACAGAGATAAATACCTACAATTGCTCCGATCAACGTAAGCAAGGCGTACAGCCACCAGGGAAGTGTTGTAACCATCAACAGGTACAAGGGCACTGCTGCCAGCGTGCCCACGGTTCCAGGCATGACAGGAGACAAGCCCGAGCCCAAACCAAAGGCCAAGAAATTGGTGGGGTCCGTAAACACTTTCTGCGGCTGTTCAACTTTGTTTAATTTCAAAATCAGTCTTCAATCATTATTTATATGTGCGTATATGTGCGTATTCATTGTGAAAACCGGAAAACCTAAGCCCAACTAAAAGTGCTGGTACCCCAACCGGCTTAATGCAACTTCCTTCCCGTCCAGGGTACACAACACCCCCTGCCCTTCAACAATTTTGCCAATGCATCGGATGTGCTGGTCCAAAGCCTCCACATTCGCTTCTGCAGGCGCAGTAAAGCAAAGTTGATAATCATCTCCGCCGCTTAATATCCATTGCTGCCATTTAATACCAAGACTGTCATCTTTCACAAACATGGCCTGGTCAATTCGATGCTGAGAGTGCGGCAGCTTCTCCACACATATTTCAGCGGCCACTTTGCTAGCAGTACAGATGTGATTCAGATCCGCCAGGAAACCATCCGATATGTCGATCGCCGAAGTAGCAATTTCACGAAGCTTTAACCCCAGATCAATTTTGGCTTCCGGCCAGAAAAAACGAGAATAAAAATATTCATTTGCCTCGTCATTAAACTTAACACGCTTATCCAGCATTGCTAATGCTGCCGCGCCATCACCAAGTGGTCCGGAGACATAAACCAAATCCCCCACCTTTGCACCACTGCGTGTAATAGCTTGTCCCGATGGAACAGCACCGTGCACTTGAATGGAGATAGATAACGGGCCACGCGTGGTATTCCCTCCCACGAGAATACAGTTGTATTCGTCCGCAATATCAAACAAGCCCATACTGAATTTTTCCAACCAGGTTTCATTAGTATTGGGTAATGTTAATGCTAGCGTAAACCATAAAGGCTCAGCCCCCATGGCTGCAAGATCACTCACACAAACACTGAATGCGCGCTGTGCAACGGCATACGCCTCGGATTGTTTAGGAAAATGCACACCGGCAATTAATGTATCAATTGATACCACCAATTGGTGATCCACCGGAACATTCAATACTGCACAATCATCACCAACACCAATCGCCACCGTGTCGTTATGGTCTGTTGATTCGCTGTCATCATCAGACTCGACGTCACGCGTAAAGTAGCGTTTGATCAGTTCAAATTCATTCACTTAGACGCCTCGCAATTTCTGCGCTTGCTTTACTTACAAATTACAACCGAAGCTTAATTTGCTACCTATTGAGATTTCTTATTTGCTTTAAACTCATTGACCTCTGCGGTGCGCGCCTTTGCGGCCACCTGATCCAATACACCATTAATATATTTATGGCTGTCTTCCGCACCGAATTTTTTTGCCAGGTTTACGGATTCATTAATGACAACGCGATAGGGCACATCAATGCGCTTAATAAATTCATAGCTTGCCATTCGCAATAATGCGAGTGTCACGGGATCTAATTTTTCCAGAGACACAGTTTTTAGGTAGGGCTTGAACATATCATCCAGTTCAGATTTTTGTGCCGCAACGCCATGGAACAACTCATGAAAATATTCAACATCCACCTTGGACATGTCATTGTCACTATGAAATTCGGACTCAATTACATTGAGTGTATTGCCGGTCATTTGCCATTGATAAATTGCCTGCATGGCATAATGACGCGCTCGACTGCGAGTAGCTGCAGTTACTTTCATCTATATATTCTCGATCTATTTTTAAATATTGCTTATTAACGACACCATTTCTAGTGCCGTGTGGGCTGCTTCTGCCCCTTTATTACCCGCTTTTGTACCTGACCGTTCTATTGCCTGCTCAATACTGTCTACAGTTAATACACCGAAAGTGATGGGCAGCCCCATATTTAAGCTGACTTGCGCAAGACCTTTAGTACACTCGCCGGCCACATAATCAAAGTGCGGTGTTCCTCCACGAATAACGGCGCCGAGAGCAATAATCGCATCATACTTTTTTGTTTCAGCCATTTTCTGCGCGGCCAACGGAAACTCAAAGGCGCCTGGTGCATATACAATTTCAATATCTTCATCTTTTACGCCTTGACGACGTAAAGTGTCTAACGCACCTTCTTTCAAATGCTCAACCACAAAACTGTTCCAACGACTGACCAACAGTGCGTATTTACCGCTAACTTTTTTGAAATCACCTTCAATGACTTTAATGCTCATATTTTATTCCCAAACTTTCGAAAATTTGTTTTTCGGCATCACTGCGATAAACCGAAAACACGCTCGATTCAATGAATCTATTATTACTGTGTTTTAATGTATTCCGTAACTTCCAGTTCGAAGCCCGACATACCGCTGAATTTAAATGGCGCGCTCAGTAAGCGCATTTTTGTTACGCCCAAATCACGTAGGATTTGTGCTCCAGCTCCAATCTGCTTATACACAACATCCTGTTTTGGCCGTGAGTGTTTTCCGGAGAGCAGCCAGTCGATACTCTCTTCAATTTCTTGAGTGGTTTCGTTATGACAAATCAATACCACAACCCCGCAGCCTTCATCTGCAACTTTTTTCAAAGCTGCCTGAAAGTTCCAGGAGGGCGCCTCCTGTTCGGGCCGCTGAATACTTAACACATCGCGCGCGGTGCTGCCGACGTGGACTCGCACCAGCACTGGCTCGTCATTACTCACTTCGCCTTTGACCAGGGCAAAATGCAATTCCTGGTTTGAGGTATTCTGATAAGTTTTCAAAATAAACTCACCGTGACTGGTCATGACCTTTCGCTCATTAATACACAAAATAGTGCGTTCGTTTAAAGTGCGATAGTGAATCAAATCCGCGATAGTACCAATTTTTAAATTGTGTGTTTTCGCAAACTCTTCCAGTTCCGGTCGTCGGGCCATGGAGCCATCTTCGTTCATAATTTCACAAATTACCGACGAAGGATCATAACCAGCCAAACGTGCTAAATCACAACCTGCTTCGGTGTGCCCTGCTCGACTCAGAACACCCCCCAATTGAGACATCAATGGAAAAATATGCCCTGGCTGCACTAGATCCTGAGGCTTTGCGTCCGGTGCAACAGCGGCCCTGACAGTTCGCGCTCGATCGGCGGCTGATATGCCCGTTGTGACGCCTTCAGCCGCTTCGATAGATACGGTGAAGTTGGTAGAGTGTGCGGCTCGATTTTCTTTTACCATCAACGGTAAATCGAGCTGCCGGCAACGATCGGGGGATAAGGTTAAACAAATCAGCCCACGTGCGTACTTGGCCATGAAGTTAATGTCATCCGCTCTTACCTGCTGCGCAGCAATCACCAGATCACCTTCGTTTTCACGGTCTTCATCATCCACCAGAATGACCATTCGACCCTGGCGAATATCATCAATAATTTCTTCTATTGAATTTAGCTCCATAGATTTTTCCGTCACTCTCTTGTTAGTTTAGGCGCGATGGATTAGAGGTATCCATTTTCGGCCAAAAATGTGGTACTGATATCGCTCATCGAACCAGCGGTTTTTTCTGCAGCCTTATCGCCTTGAAGTAAGCGCTCCAAATAACGAGCGATGACATCGACCTCCAGGTTTACGATGCTGCCAGCCTGGTAACTTTCCATGATCGTATGCTGCAAGGTGTGCGGCACAATATTCAATGAAAACTCATCACCATTCACTTCGTTGACAGTCAGGCTTGTTCCGTCAACGGTGATTGAACCTTTGTGTGCGATATACCTGGCCAAAGCTTTAGGCGCCTTAAGCGTAAATTTTTCTGAACGCGCAGCCGGCTCTCTCGCGATCACCTCTCCGATACCGTCCACGTGTCCACTGACAATATGGCCGCCGAGGCGGGAGCTGGGCGTTAAGGCCTTTTCCAGATTTACCGCCTGGCCTTTTTTCCACTGCGCCAGCGTTGTCATTTTCAATGTTTCAACAGAAACATCGGCTACAAACCCATTACCCGGCAACTCAACAGCGGTCAGACACACCCCATTGGTAGCGATCGAATCCCCCAGGGCAACATCCTGCCATTGCATCTGAGATGATGTGACCGTTAAACGAACATCGCCACCGCGAGGTTCGATTGCGACCACTTTACCTAAAGCTTCAATAATTCCGGTAAACACTTTTCGCCTATCTCTATTACAAACTCAATATTACAAACTCAATTTAATCAATGGTCTTTGCTCAAGCCCTAATCTGGTCTTGGAAAACAACTGATATTGAAAATTGCTGCTCGTGTAAAACACTGGCCGCGAAAAAATCACGACTGCCTGAGCCTCAGGCATCCGGGTCTGGGACCGCGGTAAAGCGCCAGTCTTCACCCACCGCACGTACATCACGAATACTTAACGGCAAAAGACTGCTCATTTTATCGATCGGCAAGGTAAATGCCGGTCGCGCACTGCTTCCCATCAGTTTCCCCGCGACATATACCACCAGCTCATCCACCAGGCCCGAAGCCACAAATGCTCCGGCAAGTGTCGCTCCCGTCTCCACCAGAACTTCATTGCACTGCTCCTGCGCCAGCTTGCGCAACAGAGCGTAGAGATCCACGCGCCCCTGCTTCTCTGGCAATGACCAATACGTACGACCATCGTCAGGCACCTGCAAATGCTCGCCACAGGCAATCACCGTTTTTCCTGGCTGGCGCAAGATTTCTGCCGTGTCAGGACAACGTCCTCGTGTATCGACAATAACACGCAATGGCTGACGATCACCTTCCCGGATTCGCACTGTCAAAGAAGGATCATCCAGAATGACGGACTCGACCCCCGTCACAATAGCGCAACTTCTAGCTCGTAGACGCTGCACATCGGCTCTTGCGGCGGGACCTGTCACCCACTTGCTCTCGCCACTGGCCATCGCCGTTCGCCCATCCAGACTCATAGCGGTTTTAACTCTGACAAAGGGCAATCCCACTCGCATGCGTTTGACAAAGCCAGCATTCAGGCGCAAAGCAGCCTCTTCTTCAAGAGGTCCTGCCACTGCCACACCGGCTTGTTCGAGAGCACGCACCCCTTCTCCCGCAACCTGCGGATTGGGGTCTTGCATCGCATAAACAACACGCTGAATACCGGCGCTAATCAGTGCCTGGGTACAAGGACCGGTTTTGCCATGATGACAACAGGGCTCAAGGGTGACGTAGGCCGTAGCCCCACGGGCCTTTTCCCCAGCATCTGCCAGGGCATTCACCTCCGCATGCCCTTCCCCGGCTTTCTGGTGATAACCTTCACCAACAATGTGACCGTGTTGATCCGCAATAACACAGCCCACACGAGGATTTGGTGTGGTTGTATTAAGCCCTAAGCCTGCCAAATGCAAAGCTCGCAACATTAGATTGTGGTCTTGATTGGTCATCATGTTCAGGGAGATTCAGGCGTTTTCTGTAAGCGTTGAATTTCTTCCTGAAATTCACTGATATCTTGAAAACTGCGGTAGACCGAAGCAAACCGCACATATGCAACCTGGTCCAGATTGCGCAATTCGTGCATAACCTTCTCGCCAATTACCAGCGACTTTACTTCCCGCTCGCCCATAGCCTGAAGATAGTGTTTTATCGCAGTAATTGCTGATTCTATTTTTTCAACACTGACAGGGCGTTTTTCCAGCGCTCGCATAAACCCGTTACGCAACTTTTCCTCGTCAAAAGGTTCACGCGTGCCGTCTTGTTTGATAATACGTGGCATCAACAGTTCTGCGGCCTCAAAGGTGGTAAACCGCTCCCGGCAAGCCTGGCATTCGCGGCGCCGACGCACCTGGTTACCTTCCGCCACCAGGCGGGAATCAATCACTTTGGTATCAGTTTCATCACAGAAGGGGCAATGCATGAGGCGGCCTTCGCTGGAAGTTAAAATTAGAGGCGGGATATTAGCATAAATTGCGTGTAGACTGGCCTATCAAGGGCAAATTAAAAGCTTTTTGCGCCAACTTGTTTTCCCTATTCATCTTAACCTGTGATTGGCCTTTCATCCTCAACATAACAAGAAGTAAACTATTGCTCTCAACTCGACTCAATACAGGGAATAATCAATATGCGAATGACAGCAGCTTTTCGCAATTTTACTATATTTCTACTTCTTATCTTAGTTTCAGCCCACACCTTCTCCAATCCTGCTCTCAAAATATCCGATTTTATTAGGGAACCGGATTTTCGAAGCGTAAGTATTTCCCCAAATGGCAAGTATTTGGCGACACTCAGAAACCAGGGAAAAATCAGATCCGTGGAAGTCAGAGACATAAGCCAGCCGAACAATCCCGTCATTGGCTATTATGCCGACCCAATTCGTAGACCAAAGTCTCTCATGTGGGCCGCAGACGATAGAATACTGGTAAATATTGAAATGCCATTAATGCCAGATACTGCAGAGCGAGAAATCAAATCAAAAAAAGATTTCAACATCTATGACTACTTTTTAATTCAGAGAACCTTTTCATTAAACGAAAAACTTGAAGATCCCGTAGTATTATTAAATGATGATTACAGCGTAAGAAATAACGTGAACTTGAGCTATGTAACAATTATCAAGAAGAACACCAAAGATGTCCTTATAACGGCTCTACGCAGTAATTTTACTCAATTGTACAAAGTCGACATATACACAGGAAAATCACAAAGGATTGCTAGAGGAAGTAAATGGACATATAACTTTCTAGTGGATCACGCAGGCAACCCGCAATATCGTCTCGATTACTTTTTCAGATCGAATAAAGTAGTTATTCATAGTTTTATTTCAGAAAAAAAATGGGACAAATTTGACACTATTGACTTTGACAAGCCTGACAATGAAGAACAAGAAGGTCTTACACTTGACGACTTAGTGAAATTAGGAGGTAAAGGAGATAACTTATTTTACATAAAAGAGAATGAAGAGTCCGGCTTTAATGAAATTTTAAAGTATAACTCTAAAACCAAAGAACACGATACAGTAGTTTCTTTAAGCGATAAAGACGTCGAAGGGATGTTAACCAATAATTTAAATGACCTTATTGGTTATTGGACACAAGAAGACTTAATTCAACGTCATTATTTTGACCCTGAATTACAAAAGATAAATGATGCCGCCGCAAAAAAAATAGGTAACTATAATTTCTATGCCCCGGAACTTTTATTTAAACAGAAGTCTGTAGTTTTAGTCTATGGTAGCAATATGCCCGGCTCTTACTTCCTTTACGATAAGGACAGCAACAAACTCCAGTTTATTCAGAATAGATACCTAAATTTAAGCCGAGACAAACTTGCTATTCCTGCAAAAACGACAGTAAAAACCAGAGATAATCTAGAGATTGAATCTTTACTTCTTCTACCACCAGGATATGAAGAAGGACAATCGTACCCTTTAGTAATACTTCCTCACGGAGGCCCCCAAGCACGAGATGTTGCATTTTACGATGATTTTGCTCAGTTTATCGCAACTAGAGGTTACGTAGTAGCACAACCTAATTTTCGGGGTTCAACAGGCTATGGAAAAAAATTCGAAGAACTAGGTTACAAACAATGGGGTTTAAAGATGCAGGATGACTTAGTCGATACAGCGAACTTCCTTATTCGAAAAGGTTACGCAAATAAGGACAAAGTTTGTATTGTCGGAGCATCTTACGGTGGTTATGCCGCACTAATAGGCTCAATCAAAACCGAAGACATTTTCAAATGCAGCATAAGCATTAACGGCGTTACAGACCTCCGGGAGCAGGCCAAACATTTTGTAAAAAATGCGGAGCTACAAGAAACTATAGATTTCGTTCACAAGCAAATTGGACATCCAAACAAAGATAAAAAGCTTCTTGAGGAAAACTCTCCAGCGCTACATGCCGACAAATTTAAAACGCCTGTTCTAATAATTGCCGGAGAAAATGATGAAACCGTACCGTACACTCAGTCTAAGTCACTAGTAAAGTCACTTCGGAAAATGAAAAAGGAAGTGAAGTTTGTCACACTTAAAAATGCAGGCCACAATCCTTTTGTTTATTATAAACATAAGAAAAAAGTCTACACTGAAATCGAAAAATTCTTAGCTAAATACCTATAATATAAACAAAAATAGAATTCTCGGTACAAGGAAGCATCCTCCGATGCTTCCGCTCAACACACAAGACCAGCCATCCATTAAACCACATCCCCTCTGAAGCTCTCAGAATCTACCACCTAATAATCTTTAACAAGAACAACAGGATCGAATTCAATACTGTGAATAATAGATTTTGCATTGTTTAACCAAGCTCTTAAAATATTGAAAGCTGTAAAAACTCAACAAAGAACTATAAAAATTCAAGAAGCGTATCGTTAAATACCTCGGGTTGATCTATCTGCGGGAGGTGCCCAGCGTTCGGGATACAAATCAACTTGGCGTTTGGCAATACATCAGCGGCAACCTCACCATGCATGACGGAAAAGAGTCGATCATTCTCCCCCCAAACTATCAGGGTTTGATTTGCAATCTGACGGAGTGCATCTTCCGGCATTGCCGATACCGCTGCTCCTCGGCCATAGCGAAACGCATTTTTGCCGCCCTGACTCTTAATCACCGCAACTGAATACTGCGCATGATTCAGGTCCCGGCGATCCGGATGGTGCAGAATAAACCGCGAATAAAATCTATTGGCCAGTGCCGACGGGAAACAGTTCAACCAAAGCATCCCTAAAAACGCAGACAATGAAGTCCTTGCACCAAGCGCTCCAGAAGCCACCAGAACGAGCTTATCAACCATATCGGGGTAATCCAATGCAAACTGCAGAGCAATGGCGCCACCTTGAGACCCGCCCACAATATGTGCTTTAGGAGCACCTACAGCCAACATAAAATCCTTCAACCATAAAGAAAAATACGCCCTGTCATAAGGTGCTACAGGTTTATCCGATTCGCCATAGCCGACGATGTCCGGTACAAGCACGTGAAAATGCTGCGCAAACTCTCCAATAGATGGATACCAAGTGACGGCACCTGCACCCGCACCATGCAAAAAAATCAGCGGCCGACCAACACCTGAAGACAAGTACGCGGTCTTGACCTCCCCTGCCATTACGTCGCTCTGATTTACCGAGGACTCAATGTTGTTTATCAGGGCTTGGCGAAAATCTGTGTGAATCACTTTGCGATTATCCTAAACAACTGCGATAACTCGTTTACTTGCTTTTTTTCAAGAGCGTTAAAAAGCTCAGCGGAAGTATGCTCGAAGGAGATACTCGACTCTTCAAAAATTTTCCTTCCGGCTTTTGACAGCGCAACCAGACTGACCCTGGCATCACGCGGATTGCCTTCCTTTTCAACAAGGCCAATCTTCTCCATTGGGTTCAAAAGTCGGGTAATTCCGGATGGGCTTAACCCCACAAGTTCGGCCAGATCGCTGCGTCGCATTTTTTGGTTTGCTGCCATATACAACTGATTTAGTACCAAGTATTCCGTTAAGCCAATCCCATGAGCGGAAAGCGATGCACCGAGCTTCCTCTGAATCCTGCTTTGAAAATCAATGATACTCATCAGTAATTTGGTTTCAATTTTACTTGCCATGAATATATACTTGCTAGATGTTTGAGCAGTCAAATATATTTCAGCATTGCTTCCAAGTCAAGTCGCGAAAAGTCCACACAGAGAATCAATAATTTAAGCGTCGCAGGGAGGGGCGAAACGGGAGGAGCATTGGTTAAACATTGATGATAGATAAAGAAAAACCGGCTAAAAAGCCGGTTTTTCGACCTTTCATACGATTATGCGTATACCGGGTACTTAGCGCAAATATCCAGTACTTTGCCTTTGACGTCTTCAATCACAGAGTCTGCATTACCATTTTCCAAAGCATCCAGTACATCGCACATCCAGTGCGTCAGTTGCACACAATCTTCTTTGGTGAAGCCACGGGTAGTCACCGCCGGCGTACCAACACGTAGCCCACTCGTGATAAATGGTGAACGAGGGTCATTCGGTACGGCGTTTTTGTTAACAGTGATGTTAGCCTTACCAAGCGCTTCGTCTGCGTCTTTACCGGTGTATTCTTTGCCAATTAAATCCACCAGCATCAGATGATTTTCTGTTCCACCAGAAACAATTTTGATACCACGCTCGATAAATGTCGCCGCCATTGCTTTGGCATTTTCCACAACCTGCTGCTGATACACTTTGTATTCATCGCTCATGGCTTCTTTAAAGCTCACCGCTTTCGCCGCAATAACATGCATCAAGGGTCCACCTTGTCCACCCGGGAACACCGCAGAATTTAATTTCTTCTCAATTTCCTCGTTAGCTTTCGCCAAGATAATGCCACCACGAGGCCCACGCAAAGTTTTGTGTGTTGTAGAAGTGGTAACATCCGCAATCTGTACAGGAGAAGGATATACTCCGGCAGCAACCAGGCCAGCAACGTGCGCCATATCCACCATCAGATATGCGCCCACCTCGTCGGCAATGTCGCGGAACTTTTGCCAATCTAAAATTTGGCTATACGCGGAAAATCCAGCCACAATCATTTTAGGCTTATGTTCACGCGCCAAGCTGGCAATTTCCTCGTAATCCACTTCACCGGTTTCTGGGTTCAAGCCGTATTGCACCGCATTGTAGACCTTGCCGGAGAAGTTAACTTTTGCACCATGGGTCAAGTGACCACCATGCGCCAGACTCATCCCCAACACGGTATCCCCAGGGGAACAAAGTGCCGCATATACCGCCGCATTTGCTTGAGATCCGGAGTGCGGTTGAACATTGGCGTAATCCGCTCCAAAAAGCGCTTTTGCCCGCTCAATCGCTAAAGTCTCAGCATCATCGACGTATTCACAACCACCGTAATAACGCTTTTGCGGATAGCCTTCTGCATATTTATTGGTCAATTTCGTGCCTTGAGCGACCATGACAAGCGGGCTGGTATAATTTTCCGAGGCAATTAGTTCAATGTGCTCTTCCTGGCGGCGGCTTTCATTGTTGATTGCGGTATAAATCTCGGGATCAAAGGCTTCAAGAGTTAAGTTCTTGTCAAACATGGCTGTCCTCTAAGTAAAAAGGCTAAATTCAACGGCTGCCAATTTGTTTCATAAAATGGCTGGGGCTGGGATTCTGTCGCAACAACAGCTTAAATGAGCGACAAAAATTCGTCTTCCAATACTGCCTACGGCGAAGAGGCGGCATTGTACACCAATCGGATGCAATTCGCGCGATTACCATACGTGCGATTCGATTCCCGCTTCGCCCCTGCTTTCAGCTGTCATTTTAGCTGGAAGTGCGCACGCCAACAGAACTCTGGCGGCAAATTCGCGGATTACAGCGAGCTTTTGTGTGGACTCTAGTAAAGGACGTGTCACCATACTCGTGAGCCAGCTGAGTTGTGGGCTTACCAGAGCACACCTTAGAAGTCTCTCTGAATGCGAGTTTTGGTTTGAAATTCCAAGCGGGCTAGGGTAACGTGCGCCCATCCAATCGTTCAGCGAGGCTTAAGCTGCGAAGGTAATTCTCTTGCCTTTTGAACTTGGCCAAAATGCCGCAAACTGCGGTCTGACGACTTTTCCGAATTCCCAGTGGCGCATTCCCCAGCCACTCTCTATTTGAAACATGACGAGGCTATTTTATGGCGCAGTATGTCTATACTATGAACCGCGTTGGCAAAATCGTGCCCCCTAAACGCGAAATTCTGAAAGACATTTCACTCTCTTTTTTCCCAGGAGCCAAAATTGGCGTTCTCGGCTTAAACGGTGCAGGTAAATCCACCTTACTCCGAATTATGGCCGGCGTTGACACCGATTATAACGGTGAAGCCCGCCCCATGCCGGATATTAAGGTTGGCTACTTACCGCAGGAACCTCAGCTGAATCCCGACAAAGATGTTCGGGGGAATGTGGAAGAAGGTGTCCAGGAAGCGGTTGATGCTTTAAGTGGCCTGGAAGCTGTCTATGCTGCTTATGCAGAACCGGATGCGGACTTCGATGATCTTGCCAAGAAGCAAGCTAAATTCGAAGATATTATCCAAGCCTGGGATGCTCACAACCTGGAACACACGCTCGAAGTGGCTGCAGACGCTCTGCGTTTGCCTGCCTGGGATGCCGACGTTAACAAACTTTCAGGCGGTGAAAAGCGTCGCGTGGCCTTGTGCCGTCTTTTATTGTCACGTCCCGACATGCTGCTGCTCGACGAGCCGACCAACCACCTTGATGCGGAATCAGTCTTCTGGCTGGAACAGTTTTTACAGAATTTCTCCGGCACTGTTGTGGCCATCACGCATGACCGTTATTTCCTTGATAATGCAGCAGGTTGGATTCTCGAATTAGACCGAGGTCACGGTATTCCCTATGAGGGAAATTATTCCACATGGCTGGAAACCAAAGAACAGCGTTTAGCGCAGGAAGAAAAATCCGAAGCTGCGCGTGAAAAGGCCATTAAAGCGGAATTGGAGTGGGTAAGACAAAACCCGAAAGGCCGTCACTCCAAAAACAAAGCGCGCTTGGCACGCTTTGAAGAAATGCAATCTCAGGACTTCCAGTCCCGCAACGAGACCAATGAAATTTACATTCCCCCCGGCGAACGCCTTGGCGATAAAGTGATTGAGTTTCACAATGTCTCAAAAGGCTTTGGCGACCGACTGCTTATCGACAATTTGAATTTCTCTATTCCCAAAGGTGCGATTGTGGGAATCGTCGGCGGTAACGGCGCAGGTAAATCCACGTTGTTCCGAATGATTGCAGGCACAGAAAAGCCTGATACCGGTGAAATTGTCGTAGGTGAAACGGTTAACGTCGCCTATGTAGAACAGAGCCGGGAAAACCTTGACGACAGCCAAACAGTGTGGGAAGCCGTTTCCGATGGCCAGGACATACTCAAAATCGGCAACTATGAAATTGGCTCACGCGCCTACGTAGGCCGCTTCAACTTTAAGGGCACAGACCAGCAAAAACGTGTTGGTGAACTTTCCGGTGGTGAGCGTGGCCGATTACATCTGGCTAACACGCTCAAACAAGGTGCCAATGTTTTACTGCTGGACGAACCATCCAACGACCTCGATGTTGAAACCTTACGGGCACTGGAAGAAGCGATTCAAGCATTCCCCGGCTGTGCCCTGATTATTTCGCATGATCGCTGGTTCCTCGACCGTGTTGCCACCCATATCCTTGCCTACGAAGGTGAAAGCCAGGCGGTATTTTTCGAGGGGAACTACACCGAATACCACGAAGATTTCATCAAGCGTAAAGGGGATGCCGCGCAACCCAAACGCATGAAATACAAACCTTTGAAAAGCTGATATTCATAGCAAGAACAATTCAATAAAACTCACCCAGCTTGGATCTTCAAGCTGGGTCATCATCCTAAACTCTATTTTGCCAAATCGCGGCCGCAGCATTTGCAAAAATTGAATCTTCTTCCTATTCCCTGTACATCTTACAAATTACACTGTCCTCGAAACTAACCTGCTTAGTGCTTTTTAATACGCGACCCAGCATGCATCAGCGGTACTCATAGGTCTGCGAGCTTGAGCCGTAGCGAAGTTAGTGAAAGCCTGGCACCAATCCTGCTTTAGTCACTGTAGAAATGTGGTAAGTCCACCGATTCTCGTGTCCTTAACTTGCACGCGGCTCACACGACTATGAATATATTTATATATATTCATAGTTTTATCTTTTCATCATTAAAAGGAACAACCCAATGCAAGCTTTAACACGCTTGACCACTTTGACCCTGTTGGTATGCACATCACTCTTTTTGGGTGCCTGCTCCAAAGTCGCCTACGAAGCATTAAATGCTCCTTCTCGCTTTTCCGATGTAGATCGTACGAAGGATATCGTGTTCGATACAGAGCACAAATTGAAGCTCGATATTTATCGCGAAGAAAAAGTTTCCAGCAGTGCTTCACTTCCGGTCATCGTATTTTTTTATGGAGGAAAATGGCAGATCGGCGAGAAAAGCGAATACCGATTCGTCGGCAGCAAGATGGCTGAAAAAGGTTACATCGCCGTACTGCCAAACTATCGAAAATTTCCACAAGTCCAGTTCCCCGATTTCGTCAATGACGGGGCCAAAGCAGTCGCCTGGGTAAAAAACAATATTGCACAATACGGTGGAGACCCGAGCCGCATTTACATTGCCGGCCATTCAGCAGGGGCGCATATCGCCTCGCTTCTGGCAACCGATGAGCGCTACCTTGCAGCTCAAAACCTAAATGCTCACAGCGACATAAAAGCCTGCATTAGTATATCCGGGCCATATGATTTCGAGCCGGAGAAAGATGAATTCAAGAAGATTTTTGCTCACGACAAGGCAGCCAGCTACCACAACATTCAAGCGGTAAATTTTGTTGACGGGGATGAAGTACCAATGTTGCTACTTCATGGCAAGGACGACAACATTGTCAAAGTGAATCAATCATTTTTCCTGATGGAAAAAATCAAAGAAAAAGGCGGTAATGCCAAGCTCATCAGCTACGATGACATTAACCATATCAACATCATGACGGAGCTGTCATGGATAGGCCCAGATAGAGCGCCCGTTCTGGAAGACATAGACGCATTTATCAAAGCCCTTTAACGGCTAAAGCGGCTGATCTTGCAAAATAAATTCGCTGGATAAGCCGCTAAATACTTTATAATTTGGCCCAAACAACGAAAATTCTTTGGCCACACCCTGGTAACGCACGCGGTATGTCCCTGCCATCTGATCACGTAAAATCCAACTGATAGTAACGGAAGAATACGCCGACAAACTGCCCTTTCCACCATCCCTCTCCCAATCCAAAGTAGTATAAGGATCATCATCCCGCGCAACCACTTCCCAGCGCTGATCAGTAGAAGCGTTGGTCGTATTAACAAGTTTCTCAATCGAAAAAAAACTATAATCAACTAAGTCCAGACCATCGATCTCCATTCTAGTTTGTCTTAATTCAAGAACTGTTCTGGGGTGAGCCGCCTGAAAGCGCACTTCCACTTTATCATGATGCGCAAAATATTTTGCCTTCACATCCTGTAAGACCTGGCCATAATTTCCTGCATCATTCACTACACCATGGGCAGAAATTGGTGTTTCAATATATTGCTGCGAAGAAAGGTCTTTTGGTTTGGGTCCCGAGGGGCTCGGTCGTTGCATAATAACGTCCCGTGCTAATACGGCTAGCTCTTGCGCAACAATCTCTTGACTCCAAGGACCAAAACTATTGAAAGCCCCTTCAAAATGTTGTGCCGCATACTCTTCCCGAGTCGTTAAATACATCCCATAAGCATTACTCATCCCTGCGGGGATTATATGATAGTTTTCAGGCAACTCTTGCATCAAACGCTTTTCGATACGTCGCCATGTCATTGCCGTCATTTCAAACGGCGTAGCGGCAAAATACAAATCACCCAATCGAATAATTTGCAAAGGTAAAACTGTCGGAACAAAGGGCACATCACGGTTAAACAACCAGAAATCATCTACATCTCCCACAGGAAGGAGCGCAAACTTTTCTTTATGGCATGCGTCATATTTCTGTGTACGCAACACATGTGTCACTAGCGGCCAGACGCCATTTAGAATATCAAACAGCTGACTATCCACTTCCGCCAAATCAAACTTTTGCAACTGCCAATGCCCATTGCCAAACGTATAATGATTTTTTACCTGCCCCTCAGCGGCATAGTCTATTGCTCCTCCCTCTTCCACTCCGGCCAAAAATCCCGCCCCTACGACGCCAACACAAGTTTTATGGAAAAGCTCTGTGTCCCACGGCATTTTGTAGGATGGAATGGATTTCAGTTGTACTCGATTAAAATCAATATAGGTATGGCGATAATCCAACGCAGCGCTATTGATCGGTTGGGCATTCTGAAAAAGCGTTAGCGCTACATCCAATTGTTTTTCGCCAGCTAGCATAGGATCTTGCATCACATCCAATAAAGGGTCCAGGTCACTTGGCCGCAAAAACGGTAAGGTAATATCTTCCGGGTTTGGAAAGTTGGGGCTTGCATCTCCATTGGCGCCCTGCGCAAATGCTGCCACAAAATTTCCTCCCATCATTTTTTCAAACTGATAAGCTGCCCAGCCTTTGTTGTCACTATGGGTTCTTGTATTGTGAATACTCAGCGAGGTGGTATGCACGCCATGCCAGTTTATAATACCAATGGGCGTTCCCTGGAGAGTATCAAAACGCAGAAGTCGCATACGATTATCAGTGTCTTCCATAAATTGATCGGCGTCATGATTTTGTTGATACGCCAAACTCGATCGATTATATGAGCCCTCTATGACCGCGCCCTGGGCATAGCGTATAGTTGCATCCTGTCGCTGGTGATATGCCTCAATAATCGATGCGGAAATGCCGTTAACAACCACTTGATAGTGCAGCCGATCAAAACCGACGACGCCATTGAACAAATTAAACAGCGTATACCAGGAAATATTGGAGCCAGAGGCATGCGTGTGTGTAGCGGAAAGCAGGATATTTTTTTCATTAAATACCTCGCCATATCCACGTGCGCGCAATTGTTTCACCACTCCCAGTTTAACGCTCTGATAAAGATGCAACTGTTCAGCAGTCACCAATGCCACCAGCCTTTCCTGACCCGAAGCATCCACTGTGTTTTGGGAAATAACAAAAGCCCGACTAAACAAACGCATCCCTAATCCAGACAACTCATCGCCTGGACTGTTGTAACCAGTACTTGCCGCCGTAATGGGGCCAGTAATATCGACCTTAGCTGCACCCACTTTGAAGGCGGATTGCGCAAAAGCGTATTCACAAGATAGGAAAAGAAGAAAACCGCTAACAACGCACAGAGTTCTATTATTTAACATTATTATTCACCCGCACTTAATAGTTTTTTCTAACTTTCGACTTAGTCTTTGCATGACGTTTTACACAAAGCAAAAACTAAATATTCTTATGATAGTAATAAGCTTATTAATAAAAAGCAGTACACTGACGGCTATCGCCAAATCAAAATGCAGAGGCAGAATAATTATGCACTAGCGGGATATTCACATTAAAAGTCGAAGTATTTTCGACGCAGCGGACCCGCTGCATTGGAAGGAATTTTAAGTGGGTGTTTAATTTTATCCCAAGCAATTACACGCCCATCATTATTAAGTTTAGGAATAACAGACATCCCCTCCAAAGGGATACCTAAAAAGCCACTAAGCTTCTCCCGAGCGAAGGTCTCAGAAAGATCTAAGGTCAGTAGTTGTGACTGACGCTGTTCAAAATACTTCTCTATGGATTTGCGATGTTGCTCCCAACATCGTCGTAAATGAGAGAAGTTTATTTTATCCGTTTCCCCAGGATGGATATCAAACACTTGAGCATAAACGCGTGACAAAACAGGATTAAATCCTCTTGCATTAGTTTCTAATTGCAACACAGCTTTGGACAGAAATATTTGGATAGAGGGCAGCCAAGCGTCAATATCCCGCTGCAAATATATGAATTTAGCATCGGGAAAAACACGATCTAAGTGAGGGTAATCACAAAATACCGGTGTGTCAGCAATGACTTGTGCCATATCAAAACTGTGCTGTGTATATGCGGTGTGAGCGGTTTTGTATCCCTGCTCTAAAAACCAGGCACACAAGCTGGTGGTGCCAGTGCGCGGCAACCCGAGAATAAAAATTTTTGACATTGTGGTTAAACTGGCCGTGAATTATCTCAATGATTATTCATAGAGACATTTAAGCCATTGCTACAAATATCATCGCTGTATGCGCTTGGTAATCAGGCGACTAAGCTGTTTTAGTCGGCGGCGAATTGAATAACATCGCCAAGTCACTGATATCTTCTGTTAGTTGCTCAATAATATCGTCAACAGAAATTATACCAACCAGGGCACCCTCATCGTCAACAACTGGTACACGCCGCACGGCTTTATGCTTCATCAAGCGCACACACAAATGGTAATCTTCGTTCTGATGAACCGTAATCAATGGTTTAAACAATAAATCCTTGACGGTAATTTCTTGAGGGTCCACCTGTTCTGCCACAATTTCTACCGCGATATCTCGATCTGTCACAATGCCCAGCGGCAGCACTTTACCTGCAACCTCTTCCACAACCACCACATCGCCACTATGACATTCTCGCATTGCAACGGCGGCGTCTAATGGCGTTTTATCTTTATGGACGACAACCACTTCACGATTGCAATAATCCAACACTTTCATAGCCGCTCCCCCTAATTGAAAAAGCAAACTTCTTCTATAAACCATTGTAAACCATCGTTCACGACAAACTCGTTATGCTTTAGTAACGCTTTGTGCTAGAAAACAGTCTGTTTCATTCCCTGAATTTATGAAGCATGACCTTTGGCCACAGAATCAACGTGAAAGCGAAATAGACTAGACAAAGTAAACGGCTTCTCTATAATGGGCCAACGCTCGCGGGGTGCCACAAGCTGAGATACCGGTCAAAGAATTGACTTGGTGAACCCGCAGAACCTGATCCGACTAGTATCGGCGTAGGGACGAGCAAGCCAAGTGGATATGTTAAATGCCTCTTTTACAAACATGCGGTTTTGCAGTTTAAGAAGTTGTCGTTTAAAAATGTGCTTCGATAAATAGTGTTTTGTTAAGTGCGTCGATAAGTGTGTTAATAGTTGTAACGCATTACATTCGAATGAACGGTTTTATAATGTCACCTGATCTTTCTTTATAAATGACTGACAGGCATAGATGAAGAGAACGTTATTGAATGAAATTTCAGTAAAATGAAATTTCTTTTACGGGAACAGTCAGTAATATAATTAGTATTATTTAGCTACCCTTACTAACATATTGCGCCCTGCACCATCTCTTAGAGTCCCTTTCTTAGAGTCCCTTTCTTAGAGTCTCTTATAAAACCGCTGATTTACCGATACTTAATCACACACAAAGCAACAGATTTAAACCTTAGCTAAAACCTGCACATAAAAATCTGTATGCATCGGTTTATAAAAGAAGCGCACTATTTAGCACTTACCTTACTACATCTTAGTAATACCACTTTGCTTTCCCTTTCTACGCCTGGCGGGTTGTTCATTTTCACGGTTTTTTGACTCACACTTGCGGCAATGTAATGCACTGCCACAAGCGTGTTGACCGTTACAACAAGCAAGGCAAACATTATGCAAACCGAATCCCCAAACACCTTTACTGACAACTTGATTACGCGTACCCCTCTCACCGGAAGTCGCAAAGTTTATCTAAGCAGTGAAAGCAATCCCGATATACAGGTTCCTATGCGAGAAATTGCCCTGACAGACGGAACGTCTATCACGGTGTACGATACTTCAGGTCCCTACACCGATATTAACGCGGACATTAACGTCCACAAAGGTTTACCTGATATTCGCAGTCAATGGATTCAAACTCGGGCAGATACCGAAGTGTATAAGGGTAGACAGGTGCAAGCCATCGACGACGGCATGACAGATCAAGCCAAGGCCTTTCAGTTTAATAACCCCGATTTGCAGCGCGCACCTCGACGCGCTTGCCCAGGGAAAAACGTTTCGCAAATGCACTACGCTCGTCAAGGCATTATTACGCCGGAGATGGAATATATTGCATTACGAGAAAACCAGAAACGCGAAGCGGTTTGCAATGAATTCACTACGCAGGAACGCAGCTCTCGACTTGCCGGAAACGCGATGGGAGCCAACCTGCAACCCATCACCGCCGAGTTTGTTCGTAAAGAAGTTGCCGAAGGTCGTGCCATTATTCCAGCCAATATTAATCACACGGAGCTCGAACCCATGATTATTGGCCGAAATTTTTTAGTGAAAATTAATGCAAACATCGGCAACTCAGCTCTCACCTCCAGTATCGAAGAGGAAGTAGAAAAACTCGTGTGGTCCATCCGTTGGGGCGGGGATACCGTGATGGACCTCTCCACCGGCAAACACATTCACGCAACAAGGGATTATATTATTCGGAATTCCCCTGTCCCCATCGGCACAGTTCCCATATACCAGGCCTTAGAAAAGGTAAACGGTGTTGCGGAAGATCTCACATGGGAAATTTTTCGTGACACTTTAATTGAACAGGCAGAACAAGGTGTTGATTATTTTACTATTCATGCTGGCGTGCGCTTAGCGCATGTCCCCTTAACAGCCAAGCGGGTGACGGGTATCGTTTCACGAGGCGGCTCGATCATGGCGAAATGGTGTATTGCTCATCATAAAGAAAGTTTTCTCTACACCCACTTCGAAGATATTTGCGAAATCATGAAAACTTACGATGTCAGTTTTTCTTTGGGTGATGGATTACGTCCGGGTTCCCTGGCAGATGCCAACGACGAGGCACAGTTTGCAGAACTCAAAACGCTGGGTGAGTTGACGCAGATCGCATGGAAACATGACGTGCAAACGATGATTGAAGGCCCCGGCCATGTACCCATGCATCTCGTCAAAGAAAACATGGATAAGCAACTTGAGTATTGTCATGAAGCGCCTTTTTACACCTTGGGCCCCCTGACAACCGACATTGCGCCAGGATACGATCACTTTACCAGTGGCATCGGTGCAGCCATGATTGGATGGTTTGGCTGCGCCATGCTGTGCTATGTAACACCGAAAGAGCATTTGGGCCTGCCAAACAAAGATGACGTTAAAGAAGGCATCATTACCTACAAAATTGCCGCGCATGCTGCTGACATCGCGAAGGGTCATCCTGGAGCGCGATACCGCGATGACATGCTCTCAAAAGCCCGCTTTGAATTTCGCTGGGAAGACCAGTTCAATCTGGGACTCGACCCCGATCGCGCACGCGATTTTCACGACCAGACACTGCCAAAAGATTCAGCCAAGGTCGCCCATTTTTGCTCAATGTGCGGCCCCAAATTCTGTTCAATGAAAATTACTCAAGAGGTTCGCGACTACGCAGAACAGGGCATGCAAAAAAAATCGCAAGAATTTAAGGCCAAAGGTGGACAGATTTACATCGAAGCAGAAAACGTTGAATAGGCACTAAGGCATGAATATAGGTATCGTCGGTGCCGGGATTATGGGACGGCTGCTCGCGTGGCAGCTTTCCCAGCGTGGTCATCGCATTACGCTGTTCGAACGCGGCACGATTAAAAAAGCCAAGGGCAATGGCGAGGCGGCAGCGTACACCGCAGCGGGTATGCTGACACCAGTTTCAGAAGCCGATGGCAGCGATGCACTTATCGTTGAACTCGGTCAACACGCTTTAACTTTGTGGCCTGCTATTGTTTCCAGCCTGGGTGCGGATGTCGATTTCCAACAGAAGGGAAGCTTGATTCTGGCACATCATCAGGATCATGCCGATCTGTTGAACTTTCATCGCCAGCTCGCCAGATTGCCGTCATTGCAGGATAGCATTCAAGTGCTGAACCAATATCAGCTGCACGAAAAAAATAGCACTCTTGGAACAAGGTTTAAGCACGCACATTTTATTGCAAGCGAAGCCTGGCTATCTCCGCCTCTGGTATTGTCCGCACTGGCAGACAGACTCGAACAATCCGGATGTCATTTTATTGAAAACACTGAAATCAAAAAAATTACGCCCGGCAAAATATGCTCGGATCAACAGCAATGGTCATTTGACTGGGCGGTGGATACCAGAGGTCTTGGTGCGAAAGTCGAAATACCAACTTTGCGTGGCGTTCGTGGAGAAGTCATCTGGCTTCACGCACCCGAAGTAGAACTTCGTCATTTGGTAAGATTGATGCATCCACGCTACCGAATTTATATCGTGCCTCGCGCAAACCAGCACTTTGTAATTGGGGCAACACAGATTGAAAGTGATTATCAACACCCGATCACTGTGCGTTCAGCACTGGAGCTTCTGTCCGCGGCCTATAGCATCGATGCCAGATTCGCAGAAGCCAGCATTATTGAAACACGAGTCAATTGCCGGCCGGCATTGCCAGATAATTTGCCCCGCCTATATCAACAGGACGGTTTACTACGAATCAATGGGTTATTTCGTCATGGCTTTTTAATTGCGCCTTCGCTTTCTGAGGCGGCCATAGCAATTATTGAAGGCCAAGCCGTTTCCTCCATTGCAACACAAATCGTCGCGCATACGCCTCCAAGCACTGCCCATTCCAAGTTCATATCAACAGCAGGAGCTGAAAACTTATGATAAAAGTATTTATCAATGATGAAGTAAAAACACTGAGAGAGAACCTCCTACTCACACAGCTTCTAACAGAAGAAACCATTGCGCCCACTTCAACATTTGCTATCGCAATAAATGAAAGCTTTGTACCTAAAACCCGTTATGCTGAAACACAATTGCAGGATGGTGATCGCATCGAAATATTATCACCAATGCAGGGAGGTTAAGATGCTGCCAGCTCACCAATGGCAATTAGCCGACAAAGTGCTTACTAGCCGCTTGTTAATTGGCTCTGCACTTTATTCTTCGCCCCAGCTTATGCTCGAAAGCATTAAAGCTTCACAAGCGGAAGTCGTGACCGTGTCATTGCGCCGTCAGAACCCACAACAACAAGGAGGGCAGGATTTCTGGCACTTACTGGCTTCGTTGCAGTTGAATATTCTGCCCAATACTGCTGGCTGTCATTCAGTGAAAGAAGCAGTTACAACGGCGCAGATGGCTCGTGAATTATTTAACACCCACTGGATTAAACTCGAGGTGATTGGTGATGAATACAATTTACAACCAGACCCTTTCGCATTAGTCGAAGCAACTCGAGAGCTTATCCAACAAGGTTTTGAAGTCTTTCCCTACTGCACTGATGATTTAGTGTTATGTGAAAAGCTGGTGGAAGCCGGCTGTCGAATACTCATGCCCTGGGGAGCTCCCATAGGCACAGGCCGAGGTCTAATGAATCCTTATGCACTAAAAGTGCTACGCGAACGCTTACCCCAAATTACTCTGATTGTTGACGCCGGCATCGGTGCACCCTCTCATGCTGCTCAGGCGATGGAACTGGGATACGATGCGGTGTTATTAAATACCGCGATCGCCTCCGCCAGCGATCCTGTGGTCATGGCCACTGCATTCAAGCATGCGTTACTGGCAGGAAGAAACGGCTATGAAGCTGGGCTCATGCACGCTCGAGATCTAGCGCAACCCAGCACGCCCGTCATAGGCACGCCTTTCTGGCATCAAGAGACCTAACTTCATGCAAACACCTCCAAACTCAGATCATTCCGTCACCACCAGACCCAGCGTACTTGTTGTAGCCGGCAGCGATTCTTCAGGTCTGGCCGGGATTCAACGTGACAACGCATCCATACTCGCCATGGGTTGTCACCCCTTAAATGTAATCAGCGCAAATACAGCGCAAAATCAACACGGTGTTCACGGCATTCACGCTGTTGACGATGCGGTATTTACCAAGCAATTGAAGATTAACCTTGAGCGTAACATCGCGGCTATCAAAATAGGCTTAGTCATTTCTCCGTCACAAATTGCATCTCTAATATCGAACATACACTCCACAGCAGCAAAAGTGGTTTTTGATCCGGTGATGATCGCCAGCAGCGGTGAAACTCTTCATTCACATCGCAACAGTGCTGAACAACTCCAGGCCATGCGCGATCTACTTGCCCACTGCGATATAGTTACACCGAATACAGCAGAAGCAGAGAGTTTGTCTGAACACAGTATTGTTAATGAGGACGATATACCGCACGCAGCTCAAATACTCCTATCACTCGGAGCCAAGTGCGTTTTTTTGAAAGGGGGACACGGTCCACACTCACCTCTCAGCGCAAAAGATTATTTTACCGATGGCACGCACAGTTTTTGGCTGGAAAGCCCACGCCGACATAATCACAATACCCGAGGCACCGGTTGCACCTTAGCTTCCAGCATTGCTTCGGCTCTCGCACTGGGGTATAGCGTCGCAGATGCCTGCGTCATCGGAAAAATGGCGATTAATCAGGGGCTGGATCAGGCTTACGCACTACACGAACAAGCGGGGCCGGCATTTATTACCCATTTTCCAACCTCGCAAAAACATATACCACTGCTTTACAGCAACCAGACACACGCAGCAAAAAAAGGCGCATCGCCGATGTTCTGCGCAAGCCCACCTACGCAGCGACCTCATGGCGAATGCGCACCACTGGGCTTATACCCGGTTGTTGACAGCGTTGAATGGATGGCCCGATTGCTGCCGATTGGTATCACCACCATTCAGCTACGTGTAAAAGATTTACTCAAGGCGCAACTCGCAGAGCAAATCGCGCAGGCCGTTAAGCTGGCAAAGCAATGGAATTGCCGACTATTCGTAAACGACTACTGGGAACTGGCTATAGAATTTGGGGCTTACGGTGTACACCTGGGGCAAGAAGACCTGGACAGTGCCGACATTCAGGCAATAAAAGCGGCGGGACTCCGCCTGGGCATTAGCACACATTGCCACTACGAAGTCGCACGAGCCCTTACCTTTCGCCCTTCGTATATTGCTTGTGGCCCGGTGTATCATACCAACACAAAAAAAATGCCATGGGTTCCACATGGACCGAAGGGTCTGGCATACTGGCGAGAAACTTTGCGTTACCCGCTTGTGGCAATAGGCGGAATTCACCTGCACAATATTGAAGATATTATTGCGCAAGAGCCGGATGGCATAGCCATGATTACAGCAATCACCCAGGCAGAACAGCCAGAACAAACCGCTGTGAAATTGTTACAACTTATCTCTTGATGAGGTTGAGCAATTCCCTGAATTTACGGTCAAACTCAACAACGGTGGCGAGTATTCAAAAGCAGTGACTAACATCATGACTGAAACGATTTTTACCCAGCAAGAATGGTTGCGCTACAGCCGCCATATTCAACTGCCAAACTTTGGTGCTGCAGGACAAACAAAACTTAAACAGTCGCATGTCGTCATTGTTGGTATGGGCGGATTAGGAGCGCCCGTCGCGCTGTACCTGGCAGCTGCAGGAGTAGGAAAGTTCACTATATTCGACGGTGATACCGTCGATGAAACGAATTTACAGCGGCAGGTTATTTTTAATCAGAACGATGTAGGTCACGCTAAAGCTTTGCAAGCAAAACACCATATGCTGGCTTTGAATCCGCATATACACATAGACGCCATCCCCGATTTTTTTCAGCCAAAGCATGAAGCACTAATCGATCAGAACACCTCACTAGTGTTGGATTGTACAGACAATTTTAACACTCGCTACCTCATCAATGATGTGTGCGTTCGTCAAAAAGTTGCCTGGCTTTATGCCAGCATCCATCAGTATTCTGGACAATGCGCCCTATTCACACCGGGGCATGCTTGCTTCCGCTGTTTATTCCCAGCGCCCCCCGAATCCGCGCCTGATTGCAATACGGCAGGCGTAATCGGCGTACTACCGGGCTTGCTTGGACTATTTGAAGCGAACGAAGCGATAAAATATCTATCGGACTTGCCCCTTGAGTTAGAAAATCGTTTATTGTTATTTGACGCGTTAAAACTCAGTGTGCAAAAAATTCAACTCGCTATCGATCCACAATGTTTTTGTCAGACAGGAGAGAAGGGGAAATTTTCATCCCCTCAAATGTGTGCCGAAGTGCAGCAGCAGAGCATTTCTGTGCTGGATTTTAACCTGCACCGCGAACGAGCCAATACCACGGTTATTGATGTTCGGACAGAAGCAGAACGCCTGGGCTTTAATATTGGAGGACAACATATTCCCCTGCAGGAAATTTTAACGCTGACCGATTCGAATAATCACTGGGAAAAAAACCGACAATATATTTGTTACTGCCAAAGTGGATCGCGCAGTGAGCAAGCGGCACAACATTTACAAGCGTGCGGATTACAAGCCGTTAGCCTTGATGGAGGGCTCCTCGCGTGGCTAAAACACGCCAGCAAAACACAAATGCTACACCCCTAGAGCCTGTGTTTTGTGGCTTGGTTTTTGAAGTTTTACTTTTGAAGCTTTGATTCCCGACTCAGGCGCTTTATCGTCCCATTGCAACAAAATTATCCAACGACTCTATATCCTTTATCCAGCGTTGAATTTGAGGATAGTTCGCCAAGCTAAATCCTCCTTCATGAGCCACATGAGTGTAGGCATACAGCGCAACATCTGCCACCGTAAACGCCTCACCCACTAAATACCGTGTTTGCTGCAGCTGATCTTCCATCACCTGCAGAGCTTTGTAGCCACCTTCGTGCTTACTTAGGTATTCATCACGTCGCGACTCCGGCATCCCCTGAAATTTATTAATAAAACGCGCAACAGCAATAAATGGCTCATGGCTGTACTGCTCGAAGAACTGCCACTGCTGGACTTTCGCCAGAGTAAAAACATCCTTCGGCAGCAATGCAGAATCCACCGCAAGAAAATTGATGATCGCATTTGATTCTGACAAAAAACGCCCATCATCCAACGCCAGCAATGGCACTTTAGCGTTAGGGTTTTTAGCCACAAAATCTGGAGTCCGTGCACCTCCACTGACAACATCAACATCCACCCATTCGTAATCCAGCTTTAATAAGTGACACACCAATTGTATTTTGTAACAATTCCCCGAAATTTTATCACCGTAAATTTTCATTTTACTCTCCTTAACTCGATCATCGAACTGTTGGCGTAGCGCTTAGTTATCTGAATGTATGCCAATAACTGCTCGCATTGCATCATCAAAAACCTCACTATCACCTTCTCGTCTGCATTGAAATGTAGTTGAGGCTAATTCATTCACACAAGTTTCTGCAAAATGCCACAACACAGAAGAAACCACATCTAAAGTTGTATCTGGCGTAGATTTTTCTTCAGCCATTCCAACGCAAATTTTTTCACGCAACACTTTATCTGCATCTCGACGAAGTGCCGGGGTTAGATATTCTTGCACAAGCGCTTCGAAGCTCATTGGCGGCGGCGAGTGTTTCTCAGCGATGTATTTTGCACTCAGCAGCGATCGCAACAAGTGCAAAAACTTTTTAGGGTTTTCACGGGAATCATTAAATCTTTTCGTTGCCAGTGCCAGATAATGACGAAAAGTCGCTTCAGGATTAAAAACTTTGCCAGCCAAGCTTTGCAAGATTCGTAACTTTTCTGTATCGCAACGGTAAATTATGGGGGAGTTTAACCACTCATAGGTGGTGGCATTGCCACGATACAAAAGGCGAATAAACTTTGCGATATCCCATCCGGCAGCATCAATATCATGAACAGGCGCGAGGCTGATATTATCACGCTGGGAAAATGCACTGACATACCAACCAGGTGAGTGATGATAAATAAAACGGACGTCATAATCACTCAATGCTGAGGCAAAGCCATAAGCCCGGCTACCATTTTCAATTGCCAGTAGCACATACACACCATGGCGCCGCTCCACGCCGTCAAGCATTTCTTCTATCTGCTGCCGTTTTTGCCAAGCAATTTCACTACAGTCTGAACGGGTGATGTCGTTGTATTTATTTTTTGTCATTCAATACTTTTGTTTCGGTCATAGTATTTTTGTTTGTACGATAATATTCCATCTTTATCCAACTGAAAGTTGGCAAAATCCTCGGCTAAGAATAAATTACCGGCATAACTTTCGACAGCCTCATCGTGGAGCACAGTAATCGAGGAACTCTTGGTTATGTCCGGATGATGATAACGCGCACTAAAATGTGTCAACACCAAATTTTTTAACGCGGACTTTTCAGCAAACTCCGCTACATCTTTCGCAGAGCTGTGGCGCGGTCCACGTCCGACCCTGTCACTGATTTCCTGAGTATAAGTCGCCTCATGAATGAGCACCTGTGAGTGCTCGCAAGCGTCCATCAACAAACCGGGCATATCATTGTCACCACCAACAACGATGCTGCGAGGCTCTCGCATTGGCAGTATATAATCCTCGCACTGCAGCTCTCTGCCATCCCCCAACAATAACTTAGTATTCTTGAGCACCTCACCCCACAACTCTCCTTGAGGCACACCATCCCGATATAATTTTTCTGTATCAAGATGCTTGTCCTTCACCAGCTCTTCAAAGCGATACGCATAAGAGGGAACGCGATGTGATAGCGCTATCGCAGTTACTTTGAACCCACTCTTTACGCGGATGTTCACTAATGTCTCCACACCAATGAAATGCAAGGCAAAAGGCAAGTGCATATCTGTACAGGTGATAGTTGTGCGTACAAATTCTTCGATGCCTTTTGGTGCCACGATGTTGAGGTCCTGAGTCCTTCCCGCCATCGCAGCAGAAGCAATTAATCCAGGCAATCCATAACAGTGATCACCATGAACATGCGTAATAAAAATAGTATCCAGGTTTATTAACGAATACGGGACGTGCAATAACTGGTGCTGTGTTGCTTCACCACAATCCACCAGACACCAACGCTTACTGGCGACATGTTTAATAACAAGCGCTGAAACATTACGCTGTTTGGTAGGCACACCCGCTGAGGTGCCTAAAAATGTAAACTCCATAATGACAACCTGCATCACTAGACGATGTTTTTGTAGTCGGGACAATGACTCTTGCCTATAGCCTTTCTCCCAGCTATTGCTTGCCGAGTTTTTGGCAAAGCGTTGCAGCGAGGGCTTCAAGAAAAAGATCTTTCAACCTTTCAACCCAGCAACCTATCAAAAAGGCCTTGCAATTCCTGGGAAATCGCCACCCACTGCACGTTAGCGTGACAGACAATAGAAAGCCATTCTGTCACAAATACGACAGAATGGAAGCGTCTAATGAAACCAGGAGCGCGGCAGCCAACCGCGCTAGCGATGTAGGTAGGGGAATCCGATGTGGAGGATCGGTTCAGCCGCAGAATACAGCTTAGTATATCCACATCCAATTTGGATTATATCGAAAGCTGCGGTAGAGATGCTTTTCTGTCATGGGGTTGTCTTCACGCTTGTCAATATCAAACACATCCCAACGCAGCTCCTTGTGTCCAAACTCCATCACCGTATAACCATAGATACTACTGTTAAAGTCTTTGATATGAGGATTATTAAGTCGTGCACCGCTATTGAACAGTGCGCGTAGATCATCATTAATGTTCACAGCATTGGCGATATTGTCTTGCAGATTTGGCGAAGTTATCGAAGGAGTCATCACTTCTATTCCAACTAAATTACTGTAATCCCAGTTATTAATATTGCCATAGTCAATTTTTAAATAACTGGCAATAGCTGTGTGTAAATCCCCGGTTAAAACAACAAAATTGTCCACCTCATTATTTTTCACGGCCCGCATAATTTCCTGCCGCTCGAACTGGTAGCCATCCCATGCATCATAGTTCACATAGGCGATTTGGTGGCCGAGACTGGTTACGGCTAATTGAGCCAACAGCGTCTGATTTCCCCAGACCTTCCAACGCGCCTTTGATTGCGTCAAGCCATCAATCAACCACTGCTTTTGCTCCTGGCCCAACATGGTTTGCGTTTCCGCCTCATAATCCTTACACGTCCAGTTTTCCCACGCGGTTCCGTCCTTACAAGGCTGTTCCGAGCGATATGTACGACTGTCCGTCATAAACAATTCGACCAGATTGCCAATTTTAAAACTGCGATAGATTTTTAGAAAATCGTGTGGATGCTCAGCACTTTCATCCAATTGAATCCGCGCGGGCACAAATTCCAACCAGGCTCTCTGTGCATCCAGTTTTAACTGACGCAATAAATCTGGGTCACGATCGAAAACTGGATCAGTGCTAAAAGGGTGATCTGGCGCCCCCAGAGTATCTCGCAGATAATCCCAGTAGACATCATTTGCCGTTTCATGATCGTCCCAGGTAATAATAAATGTGTGCCGCTCCATTGCCAATTGCAGGTTTTTATCTTCCCGGAACTTTCGGTAGATGTAGCGATAATCTTCCAGACTAAACGCTACATTTTCGCCACTGGGTAATGACAACGACCTTACCAATGCATGTTCAAAACCAACATACTGTGCATACTCATAAATAAAATCACCAAGATGCACCACAAAATCAAGCTCTTCCATCGCCAGATGGTGATAAGCATTGAAAAAACCAGTGGTATAGTCTTGGCAAGTCAACACCGCTATACGCAGACTTTCGAGCGCTTGATCCTCTCTTGGCAAGGTTTTGCAACGCCCAGTGCGGCTAACAGTATTACGATACACAAAGCGGTAAAAATAGGTACTTCCAGCTTGTAAAAGTCCATGCAAATCCAGTTTAACTGTATAGTCCCGCTCCGCAGAAAAATCGCTAGCCAACACCTGCCCTTCCATTTCAACCACGGAAAAATCTTCCACCCTTGACACCTGGAAAAACAAAGAGGAAAGGCCATCATATTCACTTTCGTGAATGTGAGTCCATAAAATAACACCGCTTTCGGAAGGATCACCAGAAGCCACCGACAAATCAAAAACACTTTCAGCATTTGTCTGCGAAAAGTGGCTGGCTTGATGTAATCCTTCTGCCTCAACTTTTGCATTGAGAGAAAAGTTTTTACCCTCGAGTGTTAATTTCGACAACGCATTACCTTGTGCAGGAGAATTCAACACAAAAGGCGTTAACAAGGAACCACCAAATATTTGAATAAACTTTCTACGATCCATAGCCATCAGAGCACCCGATTGTATAAAAACGAGTGTTTATACAGTAAAGATCTTTAGCTTTGGTTTCAGTTTAATGAAACTTTCGGTAAATTTTCTATCCCACACAATTAAACTCGCACGCCACCACAAGCATGCCTGTAGTTCTTACAAGAAAAATGAAAAATCAAGAAAAGCCTGGCAGTTCCAGAGATGATGAGGACCACCTCAATTAAGACAATTAAGAAGAATTGAGCCGTTAGTTCCGCTGGCGAAAAAAAGACGCATCCTTGCGTAGATGGCGCAGTCAAGAAAGAAAGCGAAGGAGTAAATAAGCGGGCTCAAACTCCACCTCGCTTATTTACGGTTCGCACTTTCAATGGCGCCGGGTATCATGGCAGTTAATTAGGTCAATATATTTTGTTAAGCAAGCGAAAAGACAGTCGTTAAAATGCCTTTTAGCTTGCTTAACCCCAAGTAGCGCATACTTAGTTCTCACTAAGTACAGCTACGTTTTCAAGTTCGTCTTCGTACTCGTAGTCCATAACATTCTCCTTCAAGAAAAAGAAAAGGCCCCAACTGGATCAACCAACCGGGGCCTTTTCTCACCGGTTGGCGTTACAGCCACCCGTTTAAGATGGACTGCAAATTCAATTTGTCACAATAATTTTATTCATTCGAATAATAATGACTAAGCACTTCATTTTTACGTGCAAGGTTTTTGCCAATTTATTCGCGCATTGCTGTAAAGCAATCATCCTACTGACGATAAACACGGGAAAAGCTTCACACATCATCATTACACTTTCCAACAAGGACATAAAATTTCGCAAATACAACCAAGAATTAACGCAATGCAATATTGGCTGTCGGATTACATTCAGCAATGCAAACGATGCACCTACAAGCCACGTATTCCGAAATTTGTCTGTTACTTTCGTCATGCGAATTTATTTACCGTATTTCTGCCATACAAGGTTAATTAACACATTTTTATTCAACGCTTATATTTAAAACGCTCTACACAGCGACACTCAAAAGCCCATCAGCTGCAATAAATCCGCACTGACTTATGATTCCATAGTAGACGAAAGCAACTTTGTGTTTGTAAGTATTTGTAAATATTACTACTTGAGTTTCGTTTTTAATTTTTAATACGCTACCTGATTCACAAAAGTGGCGGCGTTTTTAAAGAGTTTAATGCTTAATTTAAATTAAGCAATGATGCAAAATAAAAGCATATAACCAAAACAAATATAATCAATGAGTGCTTTTACTTTCGCTTAGATATACGTCGCCCTGCCACATTATTATTGGCCTTTTTCTTTTTTTCGAATTGAGCGGAGTCACGCCACTGAAAACTTTCATCAACGGTTAAAGCGAATACCTGCATTAATTTTTTATGTATATCAAAATAATCTAAACATTTTGCAAATTCATCGATTTGCGATTAATCCAATCCTATGTCCTCATCATTTATTTTGTTCGGGCATAAAAAAACCCGGGGTTTCCTCCCGGGTTTTTTGTTGTCCTGGGAGGCTTTTTATTTGCCTGCCAGAACGAAAATCTTACTGTTTATCTATGTTCTGGTTTGGCAACCTGGTTTAATCCAGCTAATCGTGCAAATCACAATATTCTGCATGACTGTCTTGATGACACTGCTTGCACACAGGCACAAGCGGCACGCAACGCACATACGAACTGCGCGAGCAAATACAGACAAAGTATTTGCTGGAGTCGAAATGTCAAAATTGATGCTATGCATTGTGTTCACTTGGCTATAAACCTTGTTGTTACAAATTAAACATGTGTTGTGTTTTCGAGTATCACTCGAACGTCGAGAACAATCTAACTCAAACAATGTATTGATTGGATTTTACACACATATAAAAAGAATGCAACGCTTTATCCAATTAATAAACACTCATCAAGAGATACAGTCCTCAAAACGCAACGACCCGAATGTTAATTGGCTCACAACTTAGAGCCGTTCAACATTCGGGTCGCTCAATTGCTTCTGCGGACTAAGCAAATATCCGCGAAGCGAAGCAGACTAAAGGTATTGCTTATTTAGTCGCTTCCGGCTTTTTCTGAACGTCTTTCTCTGCTGGTTTTGCAGGAGGTGGTGTTACCGACGCTTTTGGCTGAGGCTTCACAATTTCCAACAATTCAACATCAAACACCAACACAGAATTACCAGGAATATTTGGTCGTGGTGATGGTCCGTAAGCCAAGTCAGCAGGAATAAACAACTGCCACTTCGCGCCTTCTTTCATCAGTTGAAGTGCTTCAGTCCAACCCTTGATGACTTGCGTTACACCAAAGACAGCGGGCTGACCACGATCGTAAGAACTATCAAATTGAGTGCCGTCGATCAAAGTTCCTTTATAGTGAACTTTCACCTTGTCTGTTGACTTAGGAGAAGCGCCCTTGCCCTCTTCCACAATTTTATACTGTAGACCGGACTCCAGCGTCACAACACCGTCTTTGGCCTTGTTTTCTTCCAGGTACTTTTTACCGATTTCGACGTTTTTCTCAGCTAGCTTCGCCTGCTCTTCCGCTTCTTTTTTGCGCTTTTCCTGCATAACCTTACCCAGGTTGGTGCGGAAATCGTTCATCACTTTCTGAATAGTTTGCTCATCCAGCTGTGATTCACCGCGCACGCCATCAGCAAAAGCTTTGATAATGACTTCTTTATCGACCACATAGTCGGTACCGTCTAATGTCTCAAGATTGCGAGCCATTGCGTTACCGCCACCGGCACCTATTGCATAAGCCAGCTGCACTTTTTCATCGTCTAGATTGACTGGCTTAGATGAAGTTTTTTCGGCATCTTGATTACACGCAGTAAGCAACAAACCTGCGGAAATCATTAAGCCTATTTTAGTAATTTTTAGCGTTTTCAAAACAGATCCTTAATGTTACGTTGTGATTGAATAATTTGTAGCCACAGCCCAGGCCTGTAGCTTTTAAATTTTGCACTTCTTTCGATCGCAGCACACGATAGGATTTGGTTAAGTTATTTACCGACCGACTTAACTCTGAGCAAATACAAGCTTTCACCAAATGGCTGCAGGCTTCCCCAGAAATTACTACACCCCGGAAAGGCTCGTAAACACGCACCCTGGTCAAAAAAAGTTGGCCCGGAGTCTACCACCTAGACCAGACAAAACCAATGTGGCTCCCGGCTTTGTGCGCTGGTTTACACATTTCAACAATAAAATTACTTTTAAATAGATCGTTGCCACTGGAGAATTAATATGAGCTATCTTAGCGCCCATAACCAATATTCATGCAAACAAACGATAGCAAGTACTCACATACTTTTAATGGTTCACCATTAACGCGCAAACTGTCACACTAAGCCCAATAACGATAAATTCACAATTCGGCCTTTATTTTCCGGGAGAGTATGTATGAGCTCGACTCCAGCCATTCTGGCAATAGACCAAGGCACTACAAGCAGCCGGGCCATCGTGTTCGACACCGCATCCCGTATTATTACCGTCGCCCAGGAGGAATTCCCGCAACATTATCCTGCCGATGGCTGGGTAGAACACGCTCCGGAAGACATCTGGCAATCCACATTGCGAGTGTCTCAACAAGCGATAAAACAGGCACAATCCGAAGGCTTTGAGATCGTCACCATCGGGATCACAAATCAACGTGAAACCACACTCGCCTGGCAACGTTCCACAGGAAAAGCCATTGGCAATGCCATTGTCTGGCAGGATCGACGCACCGCCGATTATTGTGCCACGCTGAAATCTCAGGGCCACGAGACCATGGTCAGCGCCAAAACCGGCCTACTGTTAGATCCCTATTTTTCCGCCAGCAAAATGCGCTGGATTTTGGACAACTACCCGGAAGCACAACAATTAGCAGACCAGGGCGATCTGGCATTTGGAACTGTCGATAGTTTCTTACTGTGGCGACTCACCGATGGAAAGTCCTTTTTCACTGATGCGACCAACGCCTCACGAACCAATCTATTTAACATTGAAACGCAATGCTGGGATACGGAATTATTAACATTGTTTGGTATTCCGGCAGCAACGCTACCGGAGGTGAAAGATAGTGCGGCCGAGTTCGGTACTACCAGTCAGGCCGTTCTCGGCCACAGCATTCCAATTCAGGGAATCGCTGGAGACCAGCAGGCAGCGACCGTTGGGCAGTGCTGTTTTCACCCTGGCGATATTAAAAGCACCTATGGCACCGGCTGCTTTGTGGTGATGAATACCGGAGAAGAACTTATTCGCTCGCAGCACCGCCTGTTGAGCACGGTCGCCTACCGCCTGCAAGGCAAGCCCTGTTATGCTCTGGAAGGTTCTATATTTGTTGCCGGCGCTGCGGTGCAATGGTTACGGGACAGTTTACATCTGATTCAGAACGCCGCAGAAACAGAAACGCACGCCGCCTCGTTAACATCCAATGACGGCGTTTTTCTTGTGCCGGCATTTACCGGGCTCGGGGCACCATATTGGAATCCGAATGCACGCGGAGCAATTTTTGGTTTAACCCGAGCAAGCACACCCGCCCATTTGAGCCGCGCAACACTCGAGGCAGTTTGCTATCAAACCTTCGACTTACTGGAAGCGATGGCCAACGATGGTGTCAGTCCAAAACAAATCCGGATTGACGGTGCGATGGTGAATAACAACTGGTTGATGCAATTTCTCGCCGACATACTCGCCATCGACGTACATCGACCTCAAATTACCGAAACCACGGCCCTCGGCGCTGCTTTTCTGGCCGGCTTGCAGGCCGGAATCTATGCGGATACCACTCAGCTTGAAGAGCGATGGCAGCAGCAAGCACAACGCCAGCCCCAGATGGATGAGGAACTCCGTCAAGCCCTCATCCGTCGCTGGCAAAAAGCCGTCGACCAAACATTGAATTTCAGCGCATGAGTAATTTACGACAACACCACATCGCCCAGCTCAAACAGCGTGAATTTGACGTCCTGGTCATTGGCGGAGGCATCAATGGTGCTGTAGCCGCCGCGGCATTGGCAGGGAAAGGCGCTAACGTTGCCTTGATTGATCAGGGTGACTTCGCTTGTGAAACCAGCTCCAATTCGTCCAACCTGGCCTGGGGGGGGATTAAATATCTGGAAAATTATGAGTTTCTTCTCGTCAATAAACTCTGTTTGAGCCGCAATAATCTGATGCGTCGTTACCCGTCGACCGTGAAGGAGATCCGCTTCCTCACGACCATACAATCAGGTTTTCGCTTACCCGCGCTATTCGTTTATTGCGGCACATTACTGTACTGGCTGATTGGGCGCTGCAAAACCCGCATACCACTTTACTTTTCTGCGAAAAAGATCAAACAACGTGAAGCAGCCATTAATATCCGCAATGCGGAGGCGGGCTTCGAGTACTCCGACTGTTTTCTTTTTGATAATGATGCCAGATTCGTCTTCAACTTTATTCGTGCCGGCATGGACAGCGGCTGTATTTCAGCAAACTATGTCTCCGCCAAAATGGCGAAGCGGGAACAGGGTCAATGGGTAGTGCAAGCACAGGACGTGGTTGAGAACACGTCATTTAATATTCGAGCAAAAGTACTGGTCAATGCCTGTGGCCCCCATGTTGATCAATTAAATAAGATTCTCAATATTCACACAGAGGTTCATCACGTCTTTTCCAAAGGCGTTCATTTGGTGGTCGACAAAATTGGTCACAATGATAAAGTTCTCACGTTTTTTGCCAGTGACGGGCGATTGTTTTTTGTCATTCCGATGGGACAAAAAACCTGTATCGGCACGACTGACACGCGCACTGATGATCCCTATGCCGAAGTAACAGAAGAAGACCGTCAATTCATTCTGGATAATGCTAATACAGCGCTGGATTTGAGCAGACCATTAACTCGCGCCGACATTATTTCTGAGCGTTGCGGAGTTCGCCCGCTGGCTGTAAAAGGCAATAGCAATGAAGAAGCCTGGCTACAACTTTCTCGCAAACATATTATCGAAACAGATGCAGAGCAAAAATGCATAAGTATCTTTGGCGGCAAATTGACAGATTGCGTCAATGTCGGTGAGGAAGTCTGTGATGCAATCCAACAGCTTGGCCTTGCGCTGACACAGGACAACGCCGATTGGTATGGCGAACCCGATATAACGGAAAAGCATAAATTTTTAAAATTTGCAAAAGAAAAGAAATTAGACGACCTGACACCGCAGTATTCCTCAGAAGATTTAAGCCAGCGTTTGTGGCGGCGCTATGGTTTACAGGCGTTTGATATTGCGGCAGATATTTTGCAAGACAGTGACGCGGCTAAACAGTTAATCGAAAACACAGAATATTTACGCGCGGAATTAAAATATACCGCCGAACGGGAAATGGTTACCAAACTGGAGGACTTTGTACGCCGCCGCTCTAAAATTGCCATGGTGCTGCGCACCGAAGATATTGTAAACGCACAAGGTATTCAGGAAGCGTGCGATATTCTTTTCGGTGATGAGGCACAAAACAAGCTGGCGGAATTTATTGATCAAACTCACCCGTGATAAATGCACACAATGTGGGTTTTCACAAGAAATACACGGGGTTAGCGATTATACTGTGTATACTGAATTACACCGAAATGTCATCGGCAAGAACAATGCAGGCCTGTATCAACGCATTGCAATCCCCTCGAGTGGATTTCAATACTGAAAAACAAATTGAAGCGTTGATTGATTCACTGAAATGTAAAACAAAGCGCAATTTGACCACCACAATCGAACACAACATAGCAGGATAGTTAATTAGAGATGAAGCAGAAGGATGCCGTCCGAAATCTCCACACAGCCGTCATACTATGTGCATGCCCGCGTATTGCGTTAGTATGGCAAAAATGATTCAGCGTTTAATCAGGATAGTTACCCGAGGCATGCACGGTTTCCACCCACATAACCAGCCAATCAACGTCATCATTGGCGGGAACCGCAAGCATTCAGGTCTGCTGCACCTCAAGCTCACTTCACTGATTCGAACGCTGCTGTTAACCCTTATGATTGGGTGCGCAGTTACCGTACACGCTTTAGCGCCCTCCCAAAGCAGTCGTTTCAAATCCTACCTTGGAGAACAAGGCTTAAATATTGGCTCAGTAGAGGCCATCATCCAGGATTATCAGGGGTTTATCTGGATGGGCGGCACCGATGGACTGGCTCGCTTCAATGGTTATGAATTTAAAACCTTTCGCTATCAGGACATGAATAGTCAGAGCCTGAGCAACAATACTGTCTGGGCCATCTTCGAAGACAGCAAACACAACTTATGGGTCGGTACGGAAGCCGGACTGAATTTATTTGATCGCGAAAACCAGTCCTTTACCCGTTTTGTGCAAAGCGAGGATGATCGCAACAGCTTGCCCAGTAACATCATCAAATCCATTACGGAAGACAGTCACGGCTCTTTGTGGATTGGCACATATTGGGGAATGGCCAGATTTGATGTCGAGCAAAAACGCTTTACTCGTTTTTATCACGATCCGAACAATACCAACAGTCTCACCAGCAATCTGGTACGACACATTGAAATAGACCATGAAGGTTACGTGTGGATTTCCACTGAAGGGGGCGGACTCGACCAGTTTGATACCGAGCAGAATATTTTTACGCACTACGTGAATCAGCCGGGAAACCCTGGCAGTCTGCCCCATAATATCGTCAATGAGGTTTACGAAGACCGGCAGCATCAACTTTGGGTGGGAACCGATAACGGCGTTAGTTTATTGAATCGGAGAACTGCCAGCTTCACACACTATCTCAAAGCAGAAGAAGCCAGCCCAAGTTCGCGCAATCACGTCAGTGCCATCCACCAGGACAGTTACGGCAATTTATGGGTCGGCACCGACAACGGCCTGTTTATTCTGGAGTCAGGCCAACAGGACTTCAGCAGCATAGAAAGAGACCCTTTAAACCCCTATTCCCTTACCAGCAATGCCATCCGTGATTTTTGCGAAGACAAGGCTGGCGATATCTGGCTCGGCACTTTTCCGGAGGGCGTCAACTTTCTGGATGGCAATAACATGGCCTTTCGTACCTTCTCGCACAATCCAATCGATAAACACAGTATTCGACATAGCTCTATCCTTTCGTTAAAACAGGACAACCAGAACAACCTGCTAATCGGCACTGACGGCGGTGGATTAAATCTGGTGCGCTACCCGGACAATAAACTTATCACCGCGCTTGAACACGACGCTGAAGATAGCAACACCATCAGCAGTGACTCGGTACTATCCATTGCCGTGGAAAAGAACGATGTCATCTGGGCGGGCACCTGGGGAGCTGGGCTCAACCGCATTGATTTAAAAAATGCGAGCGTTGATCGCTACTTCCTGGACTATCAAAATGATAAAACCATCAGCAATAACAATGTCTGGTCATTGTTTCTTGACCGACAACAGCGATTATGGGCCGGCACGATTGGCGGTGGATTGAACTTGTACGATGAAACAATAAATGGCTTTCACCGCTTTCCACACAACCCGGCATCAGCCAAATCACTTTCGGCCTCTCTGGTGTGGGACATCTATCAGGACAAACAAGACAGACTGTGGTTTGCCACCGGTTCTGGCTTGAATTTGTTAGACGAAAACACGAATACATTTCTGCATTTCGCCTACCCCGAAACACATCCAAACCATCTCGCAATTAACAATATGCTAACCCTGCATGAAGATAAACAGGGATATTTATGGATAGGTACTCGCGGCGCAGGTCTTCTTCGTTTTAACCCCGAAGATGGCGAATTTATTAATTACAACAGCAGTAACAGCGACTTAATTAATAATATGATCGTCTCCATTGAGGAAGATGCACAAGCCAACTTATGGCTTGGCACTAACCACGGACTGGTAAAATTTTCTCCAGACAACCAGGAAGTTTTCACTTTCGACCAATCCAACGGCATACAAGGAAATCAATTTAACCTCGATGCCTCATTGACTTTACACAATGGCGAGCTGGTTTTTGGTGGAACGAAAGGCTATACCCTGTTCGCACCGGCGGATGTTAAGCACAACACCTTACCACCAAGAATTGTCTTTACCGATTTTCAAATATTCAATAAGCCCGTGATAATAGGCGCAGAAGACTCGCCCCTGCAACGTGCGATTAATTACACCAGCGATATTACTCTGAACCATAAACAATCGGTCTTTTCCTTCCAGTATGCGGCATTAAATTATCGCCATCCCAATCGCAACGAATATGCGTACAAGCTGGAAGGTTTCGATAAAGACTGGAACTATGTTGATGACCAACGAATCGCGACTTACACCAATCTCGACTCCGGCACCTATACCTTCACCGTTATCGCATCCAATAACGACGGCGTCTGGAATAAGCAGGGAAAATCCATCACCTTGCACATCCTTCCTCCTCCCTGGTTCAGCTGGTGGGCCTATACCTTGTATTTCATGGCCTGCTTGCTGTTAGTCGCTCTGTTTTTTAATGCGCAGCGCCGTAAAATAGAATACGAGATAGAACTGAATCGCCAACTGGAAAAACAAGTCGCTGAACGCACAAAAGAGCTGGAAGAAAAAAACAGCGAGCTGAAAACAGCCTATACAAAACTGGAAGATATCAGCCAGTCAGATCCATTGACAGGCTTATATAACCGCCGATATTTATACCGGTTCCTACCCCACGACTCTTCCAAAGTGATACGTGCCTATGCCAACTGGGATAACACCCGTCCGCAGGCAAAAGATAGCGATCTGGTTTTCTTCCTGGTGGATGCGGATCATTTTAAATCGGTCAATGATGAATTTGGTCATATCAATGGTGACCGCGTACTGATTCAATTTTCAGAAATATTAAAACAGGTCTGCCGCGAATCGGATTGCATTGTGCGCTGGGGTGGCGAAGAGTTTTTAATTGTCAGCCGTTTTACTAATCGTGAGCAGGCGCCCGCCATTGCCGAGCGAATTCGTCGCTCTGTTGAGCATCATATTTTTCAAATGGATAACGGCCAGACAATTCAGCGAACCTGCTCCATTGGCTTCGCCTGTTTCCCATTCAATCGCTCCGCGCCAGACAGTTTAACTCCCGAGCAAACCATAGATATAGCAGACCGTTGCTTGTACATGGTGAAAAAGAATCAACGCAATGGCTGGATGGGATTTTATCTGGCTGACGAACAGCAGGATAACATTATTGCGCTACTGGACAACCCTGAAAAGACCATCGAAAAAGGCTGGCTAGGAATGCAAACCTCCATCAGTAAGCCGCTCACCTGGGACTAAACACTTCCACAGGAAATACACACAGGATTTTCACATAAACGAAAAACATGTCCATCAGCACAGATGACTCCAAAGCCGCAGGATTAGACGTCATAATTCGCCACAATTGCACAATAACTTCACCATATTGTTGTGCTGTACTATAACAATATCCAGGGTGCTTTTAGCCTTAGCGTTGTTCACTCTAACTTTCGGCTAAATACTGCTAAAAAAATTCAGGTAACGAACAGAGCGAGTGCCATTTTCATTTCCACTAAAAGTTCTGTTTTTTTAACCTATTTACAATAAGTGACTATGCCAACATCATCAACATCGCCACGCCTGCAACTCACATTTATCACTGGTTATCAGCCAATAGGTCGTCAGCCAATTGCTCATCAGCCCACAGAAAGAGAAGATCTGCCATGAAAAAAAATCTACGAAATCGCTGCTTCCCAGCCATCTCACTTCTCACCTGTAGCCTGAGTAGAATCCTCAACATGCCGACAAGCCAAACGCTGACCAAGACACTGATAAAAATGCTTTTACGAACAGTTCGCTCAACTCTTAACTTTACTCTTGGCTGGGTTATCGCAATATCCCTTGTGTTAAGCGCATGTGACAAAGCAGAAGATGTAAAAACCCCGACAACAACAGAACAACAATCCGGCAAAGAAATAGAGCAGGTTCAACCGGCTGACCCACAAGACCCAGCCCAGCCCAGCTGGACTCAACACTTGCAAAGCTATACCCAAGGCTGGATTCAAGCAGAGCAGGATATTATTATTCGCTTTAAACATGAGGTCGCCTCAGAGGAGCAACTGAACAAACCGCTTGAAGGTATTGCGAGCATTTCACCGGAGGTAGCGGCGAAAGCAATCTTTACTGCAGAGAATGAATTGCGCATTCAGCACGAGAGGCTGAATTCTGGCCAGGCATATTCCCTCCAGCTGTTACCGCAAAAGCTCAACAATATTGCACCCTCACTTGGTCCTTTTAAATTTCAGGTACAGGCCTTACGCCAGGATTATGAATTGAATATTGCCGGGCTTGTTCCAGGCAATAACAAAGGTCATATGACGTTAACCGGCACAATAAAAACCGTTGATATTGCAGATCCTTCAAACGTCGAAAAAACCCTTTCACTTACACAAAACGGGAATGCCCGCGCAATTACCTGGCAACACCACGAAGACCAGCTCACACACGAATTTAATATTGCCAATATAAAGCGGGAGAAATCAGCACAAGAACTAGAGCTACTCTATTCCGCGTCGGCAATCGGCGTCAAAAAGCAGGGAAGCTTTCCCTTACAGGTTCCCGCCATAGATCAGTTCGCTGTCACCTCGGTTCGCACAATTCAAAGACCGGAACAATATGTTGAGGTGAGTTTCTCGGAAGCACTGGATCGCAAGCAAAACTTAAGTGGCCTGGTACAGCTGGACGGAAAAGAAGCCAAAACACGAATTGATGGAAATTATTTACGTATATATCCTGGCAATAAAAAATCTGGCGTTATGCCACTGTCAATTGAAGACACGATTAAAAGCACCAAACGACTGCAACTAACCAAAGCATATCAAGCCGATGTTACCTTTATTTCTGAGTTGCCCGGTGTGCGCTTTGTTGGAAATGGCTCGATCATTCCACCTAATAAAAACTTAACAGTCCCCATAGAAGCCATCAATGTCAACGCGGTGTGGGTCACCGCATTCAAAGTATTTGAAGAAAACATTCCAACCTACCTTCAAAGTTATAACATCGCAGGCAATTATGCGGATAACAGCACCGGCCGTTATTTATGGCGAAAAAAAATCAGCTTGCCTTCCGTGCCTTTTGATAAATGGCAACGCTATGACATTGATATGAATGAAATTCTCGGCAAACATTCTCAAGGTATCGTCAATTTAGAAATCAGTATCGACAAATCCACTATTGCCTTCAATTGTCCTAATGACAACGACACATCAACGCAGGACAATCAAGCCTTACAAAGCTATGAAGGACCGGGTATGGACGAGGCCAGCGAAAGGCCCAGTTGGTTTTACCGTTACTACTCGGAAAACAATGGTTATGCCACGTATTACGAACGACGCGATCCCTGCCATAAAGAATACTTCACCTATTATGGCACTGAGAATATCCGTGCATCACGCAACTTTGTGGTCTCGGATTTAGGATTAATGGCGAAAAAGGGCAAACACAACACCCTGCATATTCTTGCCACCAGCATTACCTCTGGAGAGCCAAGAGCCAATGCCGAGATAAAACTATATAACTATCAACACCAATTGGTTGGCAAAAGCAGCACGAATGATTTGGGTATGGCTACCCTCGAACCGAGCAGCACAGGCTTTTATCTGATTGCACAGTACCAAAATGATCACGGCTATCTACGTCTTCCTCGCAATGAAGCTTTGCCTACCAGCCAATTTGATACCGGTGGCGAAAAGGTCAGACAGGGATTAAAAGGGTTTATTTATGGTGAGCGCGATGTATGGCGCCCAGGGGATTCCATCTATTTAAGCTTTATCCTGCAAGACACCTTACAAAGACTTCCCGAAGGCCATCCGGTTTCATTGGATTTCTTTAATCCGAAAGGTGTAAAAGTCACCACGCAAGCCAATAGCCAGCCGGTCGGCAATTTATACACGTTCACCCTGAAAACGGATGAAGACGCACCTACAGGCAACTGGCGTGCGGTGGTTCGAGTGGGTGGAGAGTACTTTGACAAAGTGATCAAGGTGGAAACGATTGTCCCCAATCGTTTAAAGGTGGAGGTAACGCCCGAGCAAACCCCCATTCACAGCAGCCAATCCCCCATCCAAACAGAACTGTTCGCACAGTGGCTCAATGGGGCCACAGCCAAAAACCTGAAGGCCGACAGCGAATTAAAATTGCGTCCGATGCACACCTCGTTTGAAGGGTGGAGCCACTATGCTTTCGATGATCCCGCCAGTGATTTCCAACAGTTTGAAGACCAGGTGTTTGACGGAAAATTGGATGCTCAAGGTAAAGCGATTTTCAATTTGAATTTACGCCGTTTGCAGGACGCACCCGGGAAATTACGCGCAACATTTGTAACTCGAGTTTTCGAACAGAGCGGTAACTTCAGCACTAACATACGGCATACCGAAGTGTTGCCCTATGAAAACTGGGTTGGAATGCAAATCCCTAAAGGTAATGGATATCGAGATGCTATCAGTCGCGATCAAGACCACACGATCAACTTTGTCGCATTGAACGGTGAAGGCCAAGTACAAGCCGGGCGCGAACTAAGTATGAGCATTTATCGAATTCGCTGGCGTTGGTGGTGGGATCAGTCCGATGAAAATCTTGCCAACTATATTCGCCGGCGCAGTAATAACCTGATTGACGAAGCGGCGCTGGTTACTCGCGAAGATGGTCGCGCAGAGTTTACTCTGCAAAAAAACAAATACGACTGGGGCAGACATCTAATTCGTGTGTGCGACAAACAGAGTGGGCATTGCGCAGGCCAGGAAGTGTATCTTGGCTGGAGCTGGAGCAATCAAGTCAACCCGGATACCGCCACGCAGTTAATGCTGGCAACAGACAAAGAAAAATACCGCGTCGGTGATACCGCCACCATTCGTATACCGCAATTAAAACAAGGGCGAGTGTTTTACAGCCTGGAGAGCGGCAGCAAAGTTTTGCAGCAACAGTGGGCCAACATCGCACAAGGAGAAAACAGCTTTACCATTCCCATCACGGAAGACATGGCGCCAAATGTTTATGTAAATGCCGTACTCATATTACCCCATCTCGCTCGCGAAAGTGATGCACCTATTCGCCTTTACGGCATAACACCTTTACTGGTGGATAACCCGCAAAGCCACATCACACCGGCAATAGAATCCCCCGAAAAGGTGCGACCAGAATCCAGCTTTGAAGTCACTGTTCACGAAGCCAATCATCGCAGCATGCAATACACGCTGGCAGTGGTGGACGAAGGCCTGCTTGGCATCACCGGGTTTACCGCTCCAGATCCACACAACAGCTTCTATCGGCGCGAGGCACTGGGTGTGTCCACCTGGGACATGTTCGATGGCGTCATCGGTGCTTACGGTGCCAACCTGGAACGCTTGCTACACATCGGCGGAGGTGCAGATGGAAAAGACGGGGAACTGCGCAAGCAACGTCGCTTCCCTCCCGTGGTTCGCTTTCTCGGTGCGTTTGATTTGGCTGCAGGTGAAAGTAAAACTCACACTATTAATTTACCCCAATATATGGGAGCTGTGCGCGTTATGGTTGTCGCCGCTGGCGACAAAGCGTACGGCAAAGCGGAATCTACAGTGCGAGTAACACAGCCATTAACCTTATTAGCCACCTTGCCACGCGTATTAGGTCCACAAGAAAAAGTCGCGCTTCCGATTAACGTTTTTGTCAGTGATGAATCCATTAAACAGGTAAATGTAGAAGTCATCGCCGACCGCTTATTCACGCTGGAAACGTCCACTCTCAATTTCACTTTCGAAGAACCCGGCGATCAAATTGCAATGCTCGACATGCAGGTAGCCGATACATTGGGCACTGGCTCTATTACGGTAATTGCCAGCGCAGGCGATGAAAAAGCAGAACACACCATCCATATAGAATCTCGCTCTCCCAATGCGGCCAGTACACGTTCTGCCAGTAGATTATTGCAACCCGGAGAAGTATGGCAGCCAAATCTATTGCCACATGGAATGGAAAATACCAACGAAGCATCGCTCACCGTTTCAAGTTTTCCACCGATTAATCTGCAGGAAAGATTGCGTTACTTAATTCGCTACCCTCATGGCTGTGTCGAACAGACTACCTCCGCAATATTCCCGCAAATCTGGCTCAAAAATATCGTTGACCTTGATCAGCGCCAGCAGGATGAAATTCAGGAAAATGTTGATATCGCCATTCGCAAATATAAAAGTTTCCAGTTAGCCAATGGTGCATTTTCTTATTGGCCGGGTAATGCCTATTACAATGATTGGGCCAGTAATTACGCCACACATTTTCTTATTGAAGCCAAGCAGCTCGGTTATGCGGTTCCCAACGCCGTATTAGATGATGCGATTCAATATTTAAAAAATCAGGCGAACGATTTTGATGCGGGTCACGACTACAGTCGCTTAGTCGGCGCATACCGACTGTACGTTCTGGCCTTGGCAGGCAAGCCAGAATTAGCCTCAATGAACCGCTTACGCGAGTCACTGTTAAAAACAACCTCCTATTACAACGATCACGTAGCGCGTTGGCAGCTATCTTTGGCATATCAAAAACTTGGCCTGCTGGATGTTGCGCAGGAATTGTTGGATCACCAGCAAAATACGGTGAAAGATTATCGTTACAGTGACTACACCTATGGCTCAACTCTGCGAGACCAGGCAATTCTATTAATGACTTACAGCATGAATGGACGGCAATCGCCTGCGTGGGACGAAGCAAAAAATATCGCTCGAAGCTTATCTGGCGACCAGTGGTACAGCACACAAACCACCGCTTGGGCGCTAATGGCTCTTTCAAAATATGCCAGCCAAAACACAGCCTCTCAGCATCGTTTTGCACTGAAGGAAAATAGCACTACGCCTGAATGGCAGGAGATTACCTCCATCGCCACAATTTATAAACAGGCCATAGCGCCGGCTACTTTGCAAAATCAACAACTTTTGGTACGTAACGACAGTGACAAACCGCTGTATGCCAATATCAGCAATAGCGGTGTACCAGCTAATCAGGAAGAACAGGCATTTAGTGAAGGCCTGCAACTGGATATCGCCTTTACCACCATGGAAGGCGATCCTATTGAACCGACGTCGTTGCCCCAGGGTCAGGATTTCATTGCTGTGGTCAAGGTCAATGCCTTACAAGAGCAACGTCAGTTCAAAATTGAAGACATCGCGTTAAGTATGATTATGCCGAGCGGGTGGCAGATCCGAAATGAGCGCCTCGAAGGGGATGCGCTTAGTAAGGGATTGGATTACCAGGATATTCGCGATGACCGCGTGCTGTCCTATTTTAGCTTGTGGCAAAACTATCGCTGGTGGTATCGCTACAATGACAACACCCACAAAGAACAAACCGTACGAGTCGTACTGAATGCTTCCTTCGCGGGCAAGTTTTATCTTCCCGGCTGGCACGTGTCTTCAATGTATGACGATGAAATAAAGGCACAGAGTAAAGGCCGCTGGGTAGAAGTGTTAACACAAGGCACGCCAGGGAATAAAGACTAACCCAATGCAAAGAGTTTCTTTTCCGTCATTGCGGTCAATACACCGCTCGCCAATATGCGTTGCGAGTGGTGTTCTTTGTGCGAGTATTTTTTTGTTATTTCACTTTACTCCGCTGCCCACCAGTCTTGATGGACGCCCTCTCACCAAAGTCCTTTTGTCACAGGAAGGTCACTTGCTTGCCGCGCGTATCGCAGAGGATCAGCAATGGCGCTTCCCACGTACGCGTCATTTGCCGGCGAAATATATTCAGGCTCTTACCGCCTTTGAAGATCGACATTTTTACTCACACCCAGGGATCAATCCCTTCGCCATCGGGCGCGCCTTTGTTGGCAATTTAAAAGCCGGACGAGTTATCAGCGGAGGCAGCACTATTACCATGCAGCTTGCGCGTATGCTGAGACAGGACCCACCGCGCACCTACACCAACAAATTGATTGAAATGCTGATTGCGTTGAAACTGGAATGGCATTTTTCTAAAAATGAAATATTATCTCTTTACGCCAGTGAAGCCCCATTCGGTGGTAACACAGTGGGCATTGGTGCCGCCAGCTGGCGATATTTCGGTCGCTATCTACAAGACAAATCAATGCACTCCGTCTCACAAATCTCCTGGGCCGAAGCAGCTTTTCTAGCCGTACTCCCCAATAGCCCCGCACTGGTTCATCCCGGTCGTTCACGTGATGTGTTATTAGCTAAACGCAACCGACTACTTCAAACACTTTGGCAACAAGGGAAGCTCAGTGAAAATGAATTTCGTCTAAGCCTGCTCGAACCACTGCCACAAAAACCCAAACCCATACCACAACTCGCCAGTCATCTCTTACAAAGCCTGATCGCGAAGCATCCTCAGCAAACGATTTTTCATTCCACGCTAAAATCACAACTACAAGAAAAAGCACTGGCACTCTCACAGTTTCGCGGACAACAATTAGCGCGAGAAGGCGTACACAATCTCGCGATTGTTGTGATCGATCATCGAGAGATGGAAACGCCTATCTACCTGGGTAATGTCACCTCGGCAGAAAACACGAGCGCCTATGCACCAGCGGTAGACATTGCCACGCGCCCACGTTCAACAGGCTCAGTGTTGAAACCACTCCTCTACGGGCTTATGTTGCAGTCCGGTCAAATTCTGCCGAACACACTAGTGGAAGACATTCCCACCAATTATCGTGGATTTACTCCGGAAAACTATGACCACCAATATCGTGGCGTCGTGGCGGCCAACCAAGCGCTTTCACGCTCGTTGAATATTCCTGCTGTACGTATGCTCCATCAATATGGCATCAGCCGGTTTTACGATGATCTGCAACGCATGGGAATGAGCACTTTGTTCCGCCCTTCTGAAGAATACGGATTAAGTTTAATTTTGGGTGGAGCTGAGGGAAACCTGCAGGAACTCACACAAATATACGCACAACTCATGAACTCCGCACGCCAGGGAACTCGTGGATGGAAACATGCTACACCTAAAATATTACGCGATGACACTCCTGCTGCGAACCAGCCATTTGTCTTACAGCAAGGAGCAGCATGGCTGACGCTGGACGCATTGCTACATGTTAAACGGCCAGGCACAGAAAGTTTGTGGCAGGAATTTTCCAGCAGTCAGTCCATCGCCTGGAAAACCGGAACAAGTTACGGACTGCGCGATGCCTGGGCGATTGGCAGTAATGGGCGATACACGGTTGGAGTTTGGGCGGGCAATGCCGGCGGCGAAGGTGTTCCAGGTTTAAGTGGTTTAAATACTGCGGCCCCCAGTTTATTTGAGATTTTCGACTTACTCGGCCACAGCCAATGGATTGAAACACCTGAATTGGCATTGAAGAAAGTCGAGACGTGTAAAGATGATGGATATTTAAGTGCAGGGCTGTGTGATGCCGAAATTTCTCTTGCGCCAGCAGGCAGCCACTTCCAGCAAATAACGCCCTATCACAAGACCATTCAACTCGATGCCACCGGGCAATTCCGTGTTCACGGCGGCTGTGAATCCGTTGCCAATATGCACATCACTTCGCGCCTAGTACTCCCACCTGTACAAGAATTTTATTGGCGACAACATCACAATGAATATCAAGCGCTCCCGCCCTGGCGAGAAGATTGTATTACGGACTTGGCCAGCTACAGTGACGATCTTCCGATGGATATTGTGTACCCCCAGGAAGGCAGCCGGGTTTACATACCTTTCGAACTCGACGGCAGTCGTGGTCGAGTGGTTTTTCAGGCCTCGCACCGCCAACGCAAAAGCAAACTTTATTGGCACATTGATGAAGACTTTGTGCAACAGACTCAAGTTTTCCACCAGGTCACTCTCGACCTTCAAGCCGGTTGGCATAAACTTATATTAGTGGACGAACTCGGCTACCGTTTGGAACGCTGGTTTAACGTCATCGATAAAAACAGCTAAAATCATCAATCAATAGCGTTCATAATCAAAAGACACTCCAAACTTACAGCCCTTTCAATACAATCCTTTCAAGACAGTCCGTTTAAGAGAGTCCTTTAAAGATAGCTACTTAAAAATAGCCACTTAAAGATAGCTCTTTCATAATAGCCCCGGTCAAGGCAGCCCCTATCAATTCCGCAGAATTTTGGCGTCTTGCAGTAAGGCTGTTAATTTTTCATCTGGCCAGGTATGCATGTGATAAACGGTATCATATGCATCGCCCTCTAAACCCAAGGCATTACATATGGCCGGCTCAGTTTTCAAGCCTGCGAGTTTGAGCTGTCGGATTGCTACCTTAAACGCATTCCCCCCCCAATCTGCACAGACGAAGCATAACCTGGTAGTGACAGTAAGCCGCTTGTATCACCACCGGCACACTTGAGGTATAGACTTCAATATCAAACGAGTTTTGCACAAAACGCCCAACACAATAATCGCCGGTCTGTTTGAGCCTAAATCCGTCTTTTTGTGAAAAGCATGATGTGAAATGGGCTGCAAAAGTTTGCAGATCTTGACTGCAGCACACAATGTCGATATCACTTTCCCTTGTATCTAAATCAACGAAAATCGTACTGACCACTTCCGGTGTAAATTGCGCGAGCAGCGCCAACACCTGACTATTCTCCAGCGCGAGCTTTGCCAATGTGTGCTTGTTCATAATGGAGTTTGATTCACACGTCGGGAAAAACTTATTCCACTAACATATCCGCTTGTTCAAAAGTCTTCTTGATTTCGGCAAGATTCCCCTGATATTCCCAATACATAATTCTGCCATGTGACCCATTTACCAATATAAATTTATCGCTTACCGACTGTATTCGATTAATCGCGATAAGCTTTGTCATGTAGGGCTGATCTTCCAGACGCTCCACTATTTCTTTATTTTTGTCATCATACCCATGAACAATAAATGCGGTTCGTACAGTCAATTCAATATATTTCATAATTTGTAATCGTGTGAAATCAGGTAGGAGAGATAAAGCAGCTTCAGATTTGTTTGGGAATAAGCCACAACATAGAAGTCACGCATGGCGTTGGCCATTTTGCAGCCTGGATGGCAGACGGCCTTTTAGTGTCACTTAGTTTAGGAGGCATGTCATACGGCGCTGTACGTTATAAGCTAAGCACAGCAAGTCTTCGTATTGTGCTTATACCTGTACTTGTGCGTGCACTCATAGTTATAACTATACTAACACCTACATAAACACCTACATAAACACCCACATAAACACTTACAACCTAGACCTGTGTTTAAATACGACGTTAATACTCAAGAAAAGTATAAGCGAGAAGCACTAGGGTATTTACGCCCAAAACAAATACTGCCAGCATATTTCTACATGCTGGCAGCTGGGCTTTCTCTTTTCGGAGTTTTTATCTCAAATTTTCTACTTCAGGCTTTTGACGCAGCACGTCAAAGAAATGCTCTGTACGCCCGACCTGAAGAAAACGAAAATTAAATGCCTTTTACCTTGGTTGCGCAAGGACCTTTCTGTCCCTCACCCACGGTATATTCTACTTTCTGGCCTTCGTTCAATGTCGCGTAACCGCCGCCTGCGTCGATTTCTGAATGATGTACAAATAAATCTTTACCACCTTCGTCTGGCGTAATAAATCCGTAACCTTTATCTGCATTGAACCACTTAACTGTACCTTGACTCATTTTGTTCATTACCTTTTTTTGAAAATTAACCATCATAAATGAATCAAGTTGATCTAATTCATTCACCCCTACCGATTTTACACAAAAGCCCTTGTACATGGAATGAGCAAAGTGAATCACAGCGAATTTGGGGGCGTTAATTTCTCACTTATTCACTCTCGCGGCAAGAGTCAGATCATTTTGTGATGGTTTATTGTCTTAAATCGCTGGTTTTATAAAGGCATCTATGACTTCTGCAACCTTCATCGTCAACGCTCTATCTCGCAATAAAGCGATCGATGAGCAGTGGTTGCCCCATACAAGAGAAGATCACCAGTTATTCCCTCGCGGGTTAAACTGCTGAGATTCTTTATGGTGTATTGATACCGCTATTGAAAGAATGGCCACATGGTGCATTCTCACAATAAAGTTGCTCGCTTTCAAAGCACTCATTTGCCAGGGAAAAGTAACGGAAACGCGCGCTAAGAACGGGTTTCTTTGAATTGATTTTTCATATGAAATGTCCTTTTTAATGCCATTCTAAACTAATGCTATTGCGTCAATTTTACTTATTCCTCTCGGCTTGCTCATTTTTACAATATGGCATGAATGGAAATGCAATTGTGTTTTTTCATTCATACGAGCGTTTGACGCCAAAATGTGCTTTTTATTCGCATTGCAGCATTGTTTTTCGGCAAAACTGGCAATTTCGCGCATTTGTACAATCAAATTTCTTCAGTTACTTTTACCTCCAGCAACAGAATAAATATTCTGAAAAGCGATTCCGTTTTGAAAATAACAATAAAGGATAATTCGGGAGCTGACTATGCGCTTATTATTTTCCTGTGCGTGCACGTTATTAATCGTTCTATCAACTCACGCTTATAGTAAACCTTCAAATTATGCCAAAACTCGTTATCCCATCGTCATGGTCGGTGGTGCTACCGCGTTTGACAGTTTTAACATTGGCTTTATCAAAATTGATTACTGGTTTGGTATTACAGACGCTTTGCGCCGTTCCGGTGCAGAAGTTTATGTTACCAACCTCAGCGGATTTTCCAGTAATGAAAATCGTGCTGATGAACTTTACGATGACATTCTCGCGATAAAAGCCATGACAGGCGCAGATAAAGTCAATCTGTTTGCACACAGCCAGGGTGCCCTGGCCGCACGCATGGCCACACAGATGCTCCGCGAAACAGGGCATGAAGTCGTTGCCTCAGTCACCACATTTGCTGGCATGAATCGCGGAACCCAGATCTCACCCTGGGCCAGACAGCAACTGGAAAAAATTGGAATTACTCACGGCAGCATCGGTGAACAATTACTGGATGCGTTTGTTGGTATCGTGGGAACGTTTCTGTGGGAAGGTAATATCATTGCGGGCACAGACGGTGACTACAACAGTGAACAACGTGGCTGGCAATCGCTGCTGGCATTAGAAAATGCGACGCATCCCGATAAAGTGGCTGAAATTAATCAACGTTTTCCCGATGCGCTGCCCGCTGAGGACTGTATGGCCAATGGGAGCAATGGCGACGTATCACAATCGGGGAACGCACTGGCAAATGGTGTTTTCTATTATTCGTTCGGGGCACATTCCAACGCAGATCTCACAAGTTTTTCCGAACTTTTCGATCCGATTTACTTAGGCCTGGCGGTTCCACTTCAACAACTCGTGGTAAACCGAAACAGTCGCGACTTCTCCTGGGACGGTCTGGTGCCGCAATGTGGTCATAAACTCGGAAAATTTATCGGCAGCTGGAAAATGAACCACTTTGATGCAGTCGGTCATTTCGCAGGACTTCGTCCCAGCTTTGTTAATGACCTTTACCTGACCCAGGCTAACCGTTTAAAACAACAAGGACTTTAAGGCATAACTTGTGCGTCTGCTCATCACTCTTGGTTTGCTGTTAGCAGGCGCCGGTTTTATTTTCAGCCAACTTTACTTATCAACGCTCTCCTCTACATCCTCATCTGCGCCTCCGACCACAGGCGACCACCGTCAGGTTACACGCGAAAGCACTCCCATTACATCCGCCAATGCAGCGGAGCAACAGACTCTTTCGAGCGACACAGTCAGTGCTGCACCAGCATCACTGCCAGCGCTGGAGGGAACGCAAGTGCCAGGGAGCTTTTCGATTGATAATCAGGGCAATTTGATACTTACACACGATACCAAAGCCATCTTCGATTATTTTCTGCTCCTGCAGGGAACTGAACAGTACAGCCGGGAGCAAGTCCTAGCAGTCATCGAGCAGTATCTAACACAGCACCTTCCAAATACCGCTCTGGACCAGGCACTGCAATTGCTGGATCGCTATATGTCTTATCGCACAGACTTGGAGGATGTGATGCTGGGGAAACAGTTTATTGCCGATAAGCAATCTTTTCAGGGCGAATATCAGAGTCAACAACTGGCCTCGGTCACGCAATATTATGCATTGATAGATGAATTAAAAAATGACTATTTTGATCCGCAAGAGCGCGATATCTTTTTTTCTGAGGAGGAGCGCTATACACGTTATATGTTACAGCGCATGGCAATCGCCAACGAGGAAAGCAGCGCACAGGACAAACAAAAGCAATTACAAGCCTTGGATGCAGCTCAGGATGAACAGTTTCTGCAGCAACGTGCGGGGTCTGAATCATTGGCTGCAATTAAAGATGTGACACGTACGATCAAAGATCCTTATGCTCAGCAATATGCATTGGCAGAAAAATTTGGTGAAGAAAAAGCACAGGCAATTGTTGCGGCAGAACAACAGCGGTCACACTGGAAAGACAAAAAACAGCAATACTACTTATTAAAACAAAAGCTCAGTGAAGATCACCCTTATTACTCGCACAGCGACATCAATCAGCTAATGGACAGTTACATGGCAACTGACCTAGGGTTTAGCGACGCTGAAATAAAACGTATGCAGATACTCGAAGGTCGTTAACTCTATACATCTGAACGCAATCGACATGCAGTTTTGCTTTCCCCTTCCAGATTCCTTTCTTCTCGGTGTATCTCGCCATTCGTTTAAATATCACAAACAATAGGCTGCAAGCCGAACTCCACAAAATTTTCTTTTGTGTCTTGTATTTATTGTCATGCTGTCGCCTTTTATCATCTTCGACAAGCGAGCTGGATAAAGATTTAAAACGCCATGATATTTAAAGGACTTCGACTATACTCAATAAAAGTTTCCTGGTTATGTTTATTTATTCTAAATAAACATACGCTCAGTACTGACAGAGTATCCATGTCACCAATTTGCGCTTGGACTCTTGAATGAGAAAGCTCTTTACTAAAGGGCTCTTTACTAAAGGGCTCTTTACTAAAGGGCTCTTTATTTAAAAGCCTCTGGGCTAATAGAGCCGGAAACCTGAGGTCCCGAAAAATAGAACCCCCTATTACCAAAGAATTCCGTAACCAGCGAGTACAGCCATGACAGATTTGGAGAAAAGGCGCAGCATTAAACATCTTTCCGCAGCGGGCCTGTCTTTGGGTTTGGCATCTAAAGCCCCCTACGTATTTGCCAAACAGAAAGTCACACTTCGCGTGCTTGGCACTCACGTTACTTTGCAGGAAGAACTGAGAAAGCGAGCGATGGACGATTTGGGTATCAATCTCGAGTTCGAGGCAAAAGGCAGCGCTGGGGTATTGCAGAAAGCCACCATTTCACCAAAATCCTTTGACCTTTATGAACAGTGGTCCAATAGCATAAACGTACTCTGGCAGTCCGGTTCTATTCAGGCGATCGATAAAAATCGCATTAAAAACTGGGGTGAAATCAACGCCCTAAGTAAAACAGGTAAACTTTCGAAAAATGCAAAACTCGGTGCTGGCGATGCGCCATATAAAATACTGCACGTCCAGGCGGACAACACCTTAGGCACCGAACACACAGAAAAAATCAGCTTTCTTCCTTACGTGCACAACGTGGATTCCTTTGGCTACAACACCAAAGTGATACCTCAGGGTGTGCCTTATGAAACCGAAACCTGGGGCTGGTTACTCGATGAAAAGCATTCCGGTAAAGTAGCGATTGTCAACGAACCAACAATCGGACTGTTCGATCTCGCCCTTGCCGCCCAAACTAAAGGTCTGGTGAAGTTTGCAGATATAGGCTCAATTTCCAAAGAAGAATTAGACGCACTGTTTGCAATGTTGATAGAACTGAAAAAACAGGGACATTTTTGTGGATTTTGGAATTCCGTGCCTGAATCCGTGCAATTCATGGCGTCTGGCAGAGCGGTGATTGAAAGTATGTTTTCTCCTGCAGTATCCAGTCTCAACGGACAAGGGATTCCAGTGACTTATGCCGCTCCCAAAGAAGGCTACCGTGGATGGCACGGCGTCATGTGTCTGTCTGCAGCCACCAAAGGTCCAGAGAAAGACGCGGCATATGAATATATGAACTGGTGGCTCTCCGGCTGGCCTGGAGCCTTTATAGCACGCCAGGGTTATTATATTTCAAACCCTGAACGATCCCGCCAACATCTCGCCCCCGATGAATGGGATTACTGGTATGAAGGAAAACCCGCAGCCAAGGATTTAAAAGGCACCGATGGCAAGGTATCGGTGAAATCCGGCGATATGCGAACCGGAGGAAGCTATATTCGACGTTTTAGCAATGTGGCAGTATGGAACACCGTTATGCCAACGTATGAATATAGTTTACACAAGTGGTATGAATTCATCAGTTCCTAACACTCTATGTTCACGTCTCTTCGCGTTCAAATCATCGTCGTACTGACGACACTTATTTCAGTATTACTGTTCCAGGTTTTACTTTCCCGTCAAAGTACCAATTCATTAATCACAAATTTTAATGAAACAAAATCGGTATACTCGGAAGTTGACCTGGTGAGAAAGCTTGAACGCAATGTGATTGACCTTCAACGCAATGTGCTGATCTACAAGGAAACCGCCAGTGAAGTTGCACAAGCGCAGTTTGACGAGTTGATCACTCAGGTACTCAGTGATCTTGATAAATTTTCGCTGCAAAATAAAAACGAAATTGATTCCACCAAGAAGCGCAACCTCATCATCAGCATGCGCGGGCATTTAACCGACTATCAGGAGAATTTCAGCTCCGTGGTGGACGGGCGAAGCCAGCGCCGCAGTCTGCTGTATAACTCGTTAAAGCCAGACTTTTTACTGTTGGAAAAGCGCTTAAAAGAACACGCGAAGAACAAGCAAGCCGCTCTCAGTCAAAATACTCTGGTCGATATTCAATACCACTTAGCTAATGCGCAAAGTAAGTTGTATCAATATACCATTTCTCCTGAGTATGAATATGTCAATCAGTTCATGCAGGAAATACAGCTGGCTGAAAATCTGTATCCCACTGAGTTTAACGATGAAATAACACTCTTAAGTTCAATGAAAGCTGACTTTAATAAGCTGGCACAAATCACTCGTGGCTACCTTTTTCTGGCCAATGTCGTCATGACTGGCTCAGCCAATGAGTTTCTTTTTCTAACCAAAGAACTTAGATCTCTGTCGGTAGAAGAGCAGGAAGACTCGCGCGCAACCAGTGAACAACTGTTCAGAAAAATTCACGCCCGCGAAAATATTCTGGCAACGTTATCGATTACGCTCGCCCTGGTCACCGCGTTTTTTCTGATTGCCAGAATCATTGGTCCAATTAAACGTATCACCGAAGTATTTAACAAGTTGGCCATAGATAAAAATATCGAAGCCATTCCCGAAATTGATCGTAAAGATGAAATAGGACACTTGGCCAGAGCTGCGGATATTTTCCACAAGAAAAACAAACAGACACGAGAATTACTCGAAAAATCACAGAACATGGTGCTAATCCAGGAACAACTCAATGAAGCACTGGTACAAGAAAAAGTCAAAGCCGAGCAGGCAACGCAATCCAAAAGCATGTTCCTGGCCAATATGAGCCATGAAATCCGAACTCCGATGAATGGCATTATTGGACTTGTGGATTTATTGCTGAAAACAGACCTCACAGAAAAGCAGCAAAGTCATTTAAAAAAAGTGGCTTATTCCAGCGAAATCATGATGGGGGTAATCAACGACATTCTTGATTTCTCCAAAATTGAGGCAGGGAAACTGGAAATTGAGCAAGCTGAATTTGAAGTCAACGCCATCGTCGAGAATATTATTTCCGCCATTATCTTACGCGCCGATGAAAAAGCCTTGAACTTTAAAGTCATGGTTACCAGCAAGGTGCCACGCGTGTTGGTGGGTGATGCATTGCGCTTGAATCAAATTCTTCTCAACCTGTGCAGCAATGCAGTGAAGTTTACTGAGCATGGCGAAATCAACGTTACGCTGGACTTTATTGCGGATACAACACACAACACAGGCCAGCTGCAGATAAGCGTTAGGGACAGCGGAATCGGTATGAGTCGGGAACAAACCGATAAGATTTTTGAAGCATTCACACAAGCCGACGGTTCCACCAGCCGTAAATATGGCGGTACTGGCCTCGGCCTGTCCATCGTTAAGCAACTCATTGATTTAATGGACGGGACTATTACTGTCACATCTGAACAGGGACGCGGCACTCAATTTGATGCCAGCGTTCAGTTGAGCTATGGCGAAAATTGCCAAACGTTTGAGGCCGATGAAAAACGCTCTGCCATTTACATTACATCGGGGCAGCACCCAATAGTTCCCGAATCGTGCTTGACACTGGCTTACAAGGTAAATGTCCAACATGATGCGGCCCCATTACCGCTGGATCAACAAACGGTTATACTCGTTGAAATACTGGACAGTCATGATTTGACCCGCAAGCAGGCCTTGATAGACAATATTATTCAACAACACGTCCCTTTAGGTGTTGTATTGAATATGCAACCCAACACCTTAAAGAATAAAATTCGTGAACACTGGGATATTCCTATTTTACAACATCCTTTTTCACCTGCGCATTTTGAAACCTTTAGCAACAAAGTGATATCTCAACAGGAAATAGAGAGCGATATGTCAGACGATTTCGAAGACAGCACACAATTTATCGGCTGTGTTTTACTGGTCGAAGATAATGATATTAATCAAGTCGTCGCCGGCGGAATGCTGGAAGACATGGGGCTTACCGTTGAAGTTGCCGAAAATGGTAAGGAGGCTGTGGACATGATAAGTGCTAACCCAAAGTACGATTTAGTTTTAATGGATATTCAAATGCCGGTGATGGATGGGTATGCGGCAACCAAAGCGCTGCGTGAAAACGGCTTTAACGATTTGATTATTTGCGGCCTGTCAGCCAATGCCATGCGTGAAGACTTTGACTCCGCAAAGGCAGCAGGCATGAACGACTACATCACAAAACCCATAGAATGGGACCAGTTGGAACTCACACTGGCTAAATACCTACAGCACGCTTAAGCGATGCCTCTTCACTGTGTTGTAATATCCTGAACGCACGCTGAATACGAGGCAGTCATACCACTGCTTTATGGCAGCACCAGATTATCGTTTCACTCTTTCGCCTGATCTTGTGTGTGACTTCCAAGATCTTAGCAGGCACGTATTTCTATGCCATAATCCCGCCACCACCTCGAGTTTATTTGTCAGCGTCAGCCACTCGCGACGACCAGTTGGAGCATTGTAAGATGGAGATTGCCGTAAGTGATTTACAGGAAGACGATATCGCAAGATTCTTACAGGAACACCTGCAAGATATGCATGCAACATCACCACCGGAAAGCATTCACGCACTAGACCTGGATGCCTTGCGGCACCCCAACATCACCTTTTGGACAGTGCGTCAGGACAGCGTGTTGATTGCCTGCGGTGCATTGAAACGCTTAAATGACAAGCATGGTGAAATTAAATCCATGCGCACTTCTCGCCAACATCGTGGCCAGGGAGTCGCTTCACATTTATTGCGCTTCATACTTGAGCAGGCAAAACACAAGGGACTGAGCCGTGTCAGCCTGGAAACCGGCTCCATGGCATTTTTTGCTCCGGCCAGAAAGCTATACCAAAACCACGGGTTTGTGTTTTGTGAACCCTTTGCCGATTATAGCGAGGACCCTAACAGCGTTTTCATGACGCGTCCGTTATGATGACCTTTGACGGAGCCTAAAAGCAGAATATGTCCTTTTCACTATTCACTTTGAGCCCGAGTGCCTTAATCGAAAATGGTCAACACCGATTTACCAATGACCGGTTTGCCAATAAATAGTCCAAGACGAGTGGAACGTGTCGCTTTTGAAAAAAAGTTATTACAAATACATGCTTGCCAAGATCGCACAAGCCTGTATGTTTACAATATTGCTCACAAAAATAAAAAAGCCAATCGATGGCAAATCTCCTGATACTGATGGTGAAAATTCCATGACAAAACTGATGCATATGTTGGTGCCCCTCTTCGCTGTGTTTTTGCTGACCGCTTGCACAAGCCTGGTAGATAAAGGGAATAAACTTTTTGAGTCCGGCCAGTACAGCGATGCCGCCTCTTTTTACGAACGGGCGCTGGCTGAAGACCCCGACAATGTGGAAGCCAAACTCGGTTTGAATCGGGCACGCTTTATGATAATTGACCGCGGTTTAATTGAAGTGCGATTGATGCGTCTCTCCGAACACTACACTGCTGCCGCGGAAAAGCTGGAACAGATTTTACGCAATCAACGCCAGTGGAATCTGGAACTGGACAGTGCCATTACCATGACTCAGGCAGAAGAAACGCAATATGCCATCGCCTGGTTACTGCAGGAAGCCGCTATCCTGGCACAGGACAGCGTTTACCCAGATAAATTTCGCTGGCTCAATTACCACTATCGTCAACTAATCGTCAACGGCCGCCTGCAGGGCAAACTTCAGCAATATCACGAAACGGTATGGCAGAACGGTCAAATAAAATGTCAGGCACTGGTGAAACAAGTCGAGGGACAGCGTTTTTTCCTGCGGGATTTCACCTATCAGTACTGCAAAGCATGGGACAAGCAAGTCAGCCTTCACACCGACCCCTATGACAAAAGTCGCTACACAAGGCTGAACACCAGCCCGGTCATTCAGATTCGAGGCACTAGCGATGAACATCGCAATACCATTGTGAACCAGACAGAAAAACTCAAAGACCTGTTCAGACAGAGTCCGTGGTTTTCGACCCAGGGAGATGAAACGTTACAGGTACAATCATCGGCAAGTGTTTTCTACGAACATTGGGCATACCAAGAAACAAGACGTGCGCCCTACATTGTCGACAAAACCGAAACCAAACGTGATGCCAACGGCCAACAACAAAGTCAAACCACGGAAGTGCAACGTGAGCATTCTTATTATGCAATCGTCCATCGAGAACAGCTCAAACTGAGCATGGAATACACCACCACCATTCAGCAGGAAAAAATCACACGCAACATGGCGCCAGTGAAAAACAACACTAGCGAAGAGCATGCCGAAAATTTTCCAGCAGCGAATCTCAAGCCAACAAAAGCAAAACTGTTGAACATACGAGAGTTTCTTGATCAGGAAATCAGCGGCTTGAATGATCGTTATTTAGCTGCGCTCGACAGCGTCTGGCAATCCATCTATTGTCCTCAGGCAGCAAATGATTCATCAGGTGAGCGTATTCTGCGCTGCGCCAAAGTGAATCCGGATGACATTGGCGTTACCCACTGGTTCAGCCAAAAATTTGGCCTGAATCGCCAACAATTTATTGAACTTTATGGAATTCAATAATCTTATCCATAAATGCTGTCAATTCATCTCGCGTTCAGGGTCTATTCATATAGTATCCTGTACGCTGACCCTGTTTATGTCTAAACTCGGTACTGTATTTCCACCACCCAACTCTCCTGTCAGCTGTAAAACTGATTAAACAAGGAATTTCCTATGGTTACGCAATTAAGGTTTTCTCTCAAAACGCTCACACAATTACGCCCCGTAATTAAGCTGGTTTTCGTTGGCCTGCTAGGCGCCTCCCTGTTTGCCTGTTCATCGCGCACGGTGGTTGAAAGTGATTTGGGAATCAAAGGCGCGCCGGACTGGGTGAACGAAGGAAAGCAGGCATTAAAAGATGGCAAAGACCGCCTGTTTCACGGTATAGGTTCCGCCCCCTCCATGAATGATGACTCATTGCAAAAAAGCACCGCGGACAATCGCGCCCGCGCAGAACTGGCCCAGGTTTTTAACTCTTTTATGGATGTTCTGGCCAGCGACTACAGCGCAGCTGCGGCAGGAACCGATGAGGTCATAAATGAGCAAGCCGTATCTCGCTCAATTAAGAATATGACCAAGTTAAATTTAACTGGCGCAGAAATCATCGCCCGCTGGAAAGATAAAAAAACCGGTATTGTATACAGCCTGGCGGAGATCGACATGAAAAAATTCAAAACGGTTGCCAAGGCAGCCCAGGACATGGACCCCAACTTAAAGCAGTTTATAGATTCACATGCTGACAACATTTTCGATGCAATGAAAAAGTAAGGAAAAAACAACATGATGCAACAACGTATTTTTTTAATTATCCCCCTTGCTCTGATGGCATTGCTCAGCGCCTGCGGAAGCCAGCCAGTTAAAGTGGAGCGCGTTGGGGTCGATGAAGTTCACGACGTGAGTGGACGTTGGAACGATACAGATTCAAAGTTGGTATCCAATGAAATGGTCAGTGATATGCTCGCGCGCGCCTGGCTGGAAGAGCATGTTATGCAAACCTCCAAAAAGCCCAGTGTGATTGTCGGCAATATCCGCAACCTCAGCCATGAACATGTCAACGTAAAAACTTTCATCAATGATATTGAACGCGAGCTGATTAACTCCAGGGCCGTAACATTTGTGGCGGACAGCACTGAGCGCAATCAAATTCGTGACGAGCGCTTGGATCAGGATTTAAATGCTTCAGAAGCAACACGCAAGGCCATGGGCCAGGAACTGGGTGCCGACTATATGTTGATTGGATCAATCAGCACGATTGTGGATGCCGCCGGCAAAACACAGGTCACTTATTATCAAACAGATTTGAAGCTGGTGAGTTTGACCGACAACCGAACAGTGTGGATTGGTCAGAAGAAAATTAAGAAAGTCATCACCGGACGTTCTTACCGGTATTAATGTTGGAACAACTCAGCGCATGCCATTGACGGATGACACGATTAAACAACACAAACAAGTTCATTTACTTGAGTTGAGGACATGCCGGAATTATTCAGTAAAGCCAGGGCGTTTACTATCAGAAAACCGATACGGGCGAGTCAATTACTGCGGGCATTGCTATTGTGTCTAGTCACATTCATTACCGCATGCGCTGAAGTTCAACACCAGACGCATCTGGTAGTGGAATCACAATTGCGAGCCGACAAACCGGAAGCCGCATTGCAAACCCTCGAGAAGCAATCACTTCCAGCCAAAACAACGGCTCTTTATTTTTTAAACAAAGCCATGGTGTTACGCCATATGGGTGAATACGAACAAAGCACAACCGCGTTTGAAAAAGCGAAAGCCGAAATCGGTCGACTGAGCGCAACCAGTATTACTGAGAGCCTGGCGGCCTATACGGTGACAGAGCAATTTAACAGTTACCAGGCGCCGACCTATGAGAGACTCTTTGTTCATATTTATCAGATCATGAATTACCTCGCGCTGGGCAATCTTGAAGCCGCGCGGGTCGAGGCTTTGCAAATCGATGTGGCACTCAATCGTTTGACTGAAGTTAATCTGTATCAGGAAGCTGCATGCGCACGCTACATCACCGGTTTAGTGTTCGAAGCTAACCAGGAACCCGATGAAGCCTTCATTGCATACCAGCAAGCGTTTGCCAACTATGAGCGTGGCAAGGTCAGTGTTCCTCGTGATTTACAACTTCGCTTGGCGTCTTTGGCCAAACGGCTTGGTGTCGATCTGGGGCAGACGCTGACGATTGATATTGCAGACACTCAGCCCCCACAACAAGCACAAGGGCAAATTGTCATCCTGGCAGATATCGACTTTGCCCCGCGCAAGATCATGTCAGACACCAGTGTCATGGACCCGCAGTCTGGCAATATCGTGCGGGTATCGCTACCTCACTACCAGCCTCGTTTGCTGGATGGAGTTACTGTCACTGCCACACTGAACCAGCAGTCGTTCAACGCGGAGGATTTCGCAAACATAGAGGCGATTGCGATTGATGAGCTTCATCGCCGCATGCCATCAATTGTGAGCAAAACCATCAGTCGCAATATCAGCAAGAACTCGTTGGCCAACCAGGTCAAAGAAGAGAACCAAATACTAGGTCAAATCGTCAGCATTGTAGGGGCGGCGCTGGAACAGGCGGACACTCGCCACTGGTTGACTCTGCCTAACAAAATTGAAATTGCCAGCCAAACTTTACCGCCGGGCAATTATTCACTGGCGATTGATATTCTCGACCGCCGTCAGCAAACGCTGAAGCACAAAAGCATCGAGAACATTGAGATCAAACCCAATCAATTAACGTTTATCAATGTTTCGTGGCAACACGCAAACACATACCCAATTCATTAGAGGAAAAGTCCATGGCCAACAAGATATTGATTAGCGCCTTCACCGCCATACTCTTGAGCGCTTGTGCAAGCCAGGATACCCGGAACAACAATGCACAACCGGACTGGGTTATGTCACAAAGTCAGCAGTACCCACGCAGCAGCTATTTAAGCGGCGTCGGGGAGGCGGACTCCATGAGTGATGCCAAATCCCGTGCACGCGCAGAAATCGCCAGTATTTTTAATGTCACCGTGCAATCCTCATCGAGCGATCTGTCGTCTTTCCAACAATCCAGTCTCGACCAGACAGCGTCACATTCACTTGAAGTATCACGCCAAATTGACAGTCGTTCACAGCAGCGCCTGGAGGGCGTCAAAATTGCCGAGATGTGGCAGGACCCGCTCACTCAACGCTACTACGCGCTGGCGATACTGCCACGCCAGATCACAGCGATGAATCTGCGCAAAGATATTGAACAGCTGGACAGCGCAACCGCAACGCTGGTCACACGTATTCAACAAAGCCCGTCTCTAGTACAGAAAATCCGCTTGTCTGGAGATGCCATAGCGCTGCAACACCAGCGTCGTGAGCTCAACAAACAACTCCAGGTGGTCTCCGCCACAGGGCAGTCCATTTCATCGAGCTACCCGCTTGAAAAACTGCGCCAGGATCGGACAGAATTACTGAGTCGCATTACGGTAACCGCTGAAGCTTCGGGCTCAGAGCAGAATGCCCTTCAGAGCGCACTGGAAGACGCCCTGGCGAATCAAGGCTTCAGCGTCACACCCAACGCAGCCTACGTGATAAAAGCCAGCTTGAACTCCACGCCATTGCCACCACAAGGTAATTGGTACTATGAAAAAGGCAGCCTTGATATTTCATTGTCCGGGGAAAACAAACAGAGCCTCGGCGGTTACAGCTGGAACTTCAAAGTCTCTTCCTCAGACCCAACACTGACGCAATTACGAGTAATGGAACAGGCGAAAAAAGTATTGAATGCTGAATTGAGCGCTAAGCTATTTGAATTACTGGAAAAATCCAATTAAGTAAAACGGTTACATCGCGAACAGCCCGAGCTGTTCGCGATCTCTAATTGGGTGCCTGAGCGGGTAAGTACGTGGGCGCCTAAGCAGGTTTGCAAACTAGCACCTACTCATCACGCCACTCACCAAGCTTTGTGCTTGTATCTCACATCTATCTCGCAGCTATCTCCCTTCCATCTCCCTTCACTCCCCGCATACCTCCCCGCTTCCGATTTCAGCGCATTACCCCAGCAACACCTCTTTGCATCGCCATTGGCAATCCGTAAATAATTCACGTCATTGACTTTTCGGGGTCAATTTACAATGTAAGGAGAGCTTAGAACGGGTTTTAAGAACTTATAGTAGTAATATCCTCAATGTGGCATAAAAAACTTAATCTATAATTACATCTACATCCGTCAGAAAACATAACAACAACGCCCCATGCTCAAGCCTTTTGTCTGCAATTGTTGCCGAGTTTTTCGCCTGTATTCTGGCTGGCGAAAACGTTGCTGTGGGCAAGCACTACTGACACTGCTGTGGCTTTGGGCTTGCACAATGCCCGCCATAGCCACCATCACCAACCATGATTTTAAATTTGAACGCCTGCGAATCAGTGACTTTACTCTTGATGAAAGTCATATCGGCGCAATTCACAAAGTAGTCCAGGATCGGCACGGATTTATCTGGATCGGCGGGGAAGACGGTATTGCGCGGTATGATGGAGACAATGTCAAAATATACAAACACTCGGAAGATGATCCCGACTCCATTTCAGATAACCGCATCCTGGATATAGAATTTGATCATCACGACAACATGTGGGTGGCCACAGGCCGAGGACTCAACCGCTACAATGAAGATGAAGACTCCTGGGACATCTTTTTAAAAGAAACCGGGAACGACAATTCACTGTTAGTAAACTACGTCACCCAAATTGAAATTACCGCCAACAACATACTCCTGCTTGGCACCGGTGTTGGCCTGCAATATTTCGATCCTCGCCAACATCTCTTTACCGTCCTCCCCCTGCCGACATTGACATCCAAAGAAGTCCTCGCTATGGAAATAGATCAGAGTGGCGCAGCCTGGATCGGCACATCCAGTGGGTTAACAGCGGTAAATTTACGTAGCGAACAGGTCGTCCACTATCAACATGATCCATCCGACAGCAACTCCCTCAGTCATAATGACATCTATTCCCTGTTTGAAGACAGCGAGCAGAGATTGTGGATCGGCACCCTGGGTGGGGGACTAAACCGCCTGGATACAGAACGGAAAATATTTACACACTTTAGCGAACTAGGGAATGATCTTGAAAAAAATGTCGCTTCCGCTTTTGCGGGCTATGGCAATGGAAATGTCGTCATCACGTTTAATGGCATGGGCGCATTATTTTATGATTTTGCTCTCGATCGTTTTTCCTCCATTGTCAATGATCCCTCAGACCCAGACAGCGTCAGCTCAAATCAGCTCGAAGCCGCCTTTGTCGACAAACAACAAAACCTATGGCTTGGCGCCTTCACCGGTGAACTGAACATTCTGAATCGTTCAAACAACGTGTTTCGTAACTTCACCGCAAAAGCGTCTACAGAAAACCGTTTAATTCACAACTCTGTATTAGCCGTAGAGCAGACAGATGATGGCTATGTATGGATTGGCACAGAAGGCGGATTAAGTCGCCTCGACCCTAAAACCAACCGATTTAAAAGCTATACCTATAGCGAAAATAATTACCATGGTTTAAGAGCAAATCCAGTTCTGGCGCTGCAAAAAGATGCAAAAGACAATTTATGGATTGGCACCTGGTCTGGCGGTTTACACTACTTCGATCGAAGCCAGAACATTTTTTACAGTTTCCTCAGTGAATCTCAAGCGCATTATCAGGATCTCACCATCGAGCTGCCGTATCGCCATATGCGCAACATCACTCTGGACGATAAATATATTTGGGATATTCACCTCGATAACAATAATACGTTATGGTTGGGCACCCAGCGAGAAGGCTTACGTTTCTACGATGAAACGAAAGGACAGTTCGTTCAGTACCTGCCAGACAACGACAACGAAAGTAGTCTCTCGTGGAATTTTGTACGCAAGATTGTTAACGACAAAGACAACAATCTTTGGATAGGCACAGTGAGCGGCCTAAACTTTTTCGACCGGGACAAGCAACAATTCACCCGTTTTTACAATGTACCTGAAAATCCGGTGTCACTGAGTGCTGCAAGCGCCATCAACTTACTGATGCATAGCAACAATAGTCTTTGGGTTGGTACAGAAGGTGGCGGAATCAATGTATTGCGATCTGGCGACCATCGTTTCACTCGTATCGGTGAAAATAATGGCCTACCGTCAATGACTATCTCCAGCATGGTAGAAGACCGCAACGGTTTTGTCTGGGCAGGCACGCTCAATGGTTTAGCCAAAATTCACCCGACAGATTTCAATGATATTACGGTGTTTAAAACCCACGACGGTATTGTCACCAATTTTTTTAACCGTGATGCTTCTGTCTTGACCCAAAGCGGTGAAATCTACCTCGGCGGTATTGGTGGCTTGAGTGCTTTCAATCCACAAACCTTAAAAAAATATCAGCCCGATGTCGATATTGTTATCACAGATTTTAAAATCAACCACGCAACTATTCCCGCAGGAACAGCACCATTAACATCCGCCCCTTACTTAACAACTAAAATGTCACTGCGACATGACCAAAATGCGTTTACCTTTAACTTCTCTATTCTGGACTTCAGCGACTCCTCGTTAAATGAATACGCCTATCGATTAAAAGGTTATGATAAAGACTGGAATTTTGTCGGGAATGTGGATTTAGCCAACTACACCAACCTGGACCCGGGCGATTATGTATTTGAGGTCATGGGTATATCCACCAATAAAAAATGGCAGACCCCCAGTAAATCCATCAACATTCATATTGCACGGCCGCCCTGGCAAAGCTGGTGGGCTTATCTGGGATATGGCGTTATAGCATTGTCACTGCTGTATTTTATTTACCTCACACAAGTTCACCGCATAGAGTTGAGAAAGCAGACGGAATTGAATAAAACGCTCATGGAGCTGGATGACATTAAAGACACCTTCCTGGCCAACACCACACATGAACTACGCACGCCGCTCAATGGTATTATCGGTATTGCTGAGTACTTGACGGGTGCGGTGGCCAGCGGCAGAAATCCACGAGATTTACTACAAAAGCTGGAAGTAATCAGCCTCAGCGGCAAGCGTCTTTCCAACCTGGTGAATGATATTCTGGATTGTTCAAAATTACAGGCCAATAAACTCGACCTGATAAAAACAGACATCAATCTTCATGCGCTGGTTGATAATGTTTTCCATATCGTAAAATATCTGGTTGCAGGCAAAAACGTTACACTGATCAATTCCGTGCCAGAGAATTTACCCCGGCTGTACGCCGATGAAAATCGTATTCAACAAGTGCTGCTCAATCTGGTGGGCAATGCCATTAAATTCACTGACTCCGGCTCAATTACTATTCTCGCCATTGAAAATGAACATGACTTTGAAATATCAGTGGCAGATACAGGAATTGGTGTCGAAAAAGAAAACATTGAAAATATGTTTATCCCCTATGCGCAAGTGGCATCAGCCGGAATTCGCCGGCGAGGAGGCACTGGCTTAGGCGTTCCCCTGACCAAGGCTCTGATCGAATTACACAACGGTAAACTCAGCGTGGATTCCGAACTGGGTGTCGGAACGAAATTTACCTTTACCCTCCCTAAATATGTAACGCGGGGTAATAATTTTGTCCGCGTGGAAGAAAGTGACCTGGACATTCACGGCCGAGGTAAAAAAGTTCTTATTGCGGACGATGATATGGTCAGTCGCATGGTGCTTGTACAGTTTTTGCGAAAACTTGAATTTAAAGTTGACGAAGCATCTTCCGCCAAAGAATTAATTCATCTTGCAATCAACAATCAATACGACCTGATCATCATGGACATTCACATGCCTGGCCAGAATGGTCTGGATGCCTGCCGCTACCTGCGCAAAGATGTAAAATTTGAAAACCCGGTCCTGTTCTTATCAGGCAATAGTTCTCAGGAAGATATCGACAACTGTATTGCCGCCGGCGGCCAAATGCTGATTCCCAAGCCAATTACTCTGGATAAGCTCACCAATACATTGGCAAGATTTCATAAATAATTTCTAAATTTCTCCAGACATCACTCGAAAAGCCCCCCACAATGTCACAAACACGTCCTGCTATTTTGCGACTTGACACGTGTAACCACTTACACCCGATTTCCTGTCTGCGTGTTTCAATCTCGTCTTTTCGCGCAGCCGTCAGGGCGTTAAGATAAAGATAATTCACCAAATGTGTACAACCTGGGTTAGCCACTATGACAATAAAACGTGTGACTTTAGATTATGGACACGGAGGCGATAAACCTGGCGCCAGTTACGCGGGCGTATTGGAGAAGGACCTCAATCTGCAACTGGGGAATAAAATTTATTCTGCCTTGCATGAATTAAGTGAAGAGCAGGAAACTCTCAAAGTGATATTAACCCGTGATTCCGATGAAGATATTCCACTTGGCATTCGCTATCAGTTAATTAACCAGTATCACAAAGTTCACACAATTGACCTTGTTGCATCCATCCACTTTAACGCTGCTCCCAGTGTCCCACAGGCTCACGGGTTTGAAGTTTACTATCTCGACGGTTCAGTCAAAGGCACTGCAGCGGCCACGTCCATTGTCCAGCATGTCAGACAACAGGACTTTTACATTCGAGGGCGGGGATATAAAACCACTGCAGAACTTGGTCGACAACTGGCTATGATTCACAAAACCACACCGCCGGCTGTGCTTATCGAAACAGCATTTTTAAGCAATGAAAACGATCGCTTAAATGCGGTCAATATCAACTGGCAGAATCAAATGGCCCAAGCCATTGCTCAAGGCATCTGGGCATATTTACGATCGGTAAACGGGTGAGCAAATCATGAAGAATAAACCGGCAAAATTTTTACTAAGCAACAGCAAAGGCTATCCCGATTTTGTCATGACGATGTTGGTGGCAGTGATTCTCTGTCTTTTCATTGTATTACTCTATTGGATGATGCTGAATCTAATTGGTTTATATTTACTGACGCAACCGACCGCCAATCCAGAAGTCGTACAATCGGTCAGTGTGCTACTTGCCAACTTCAATGAAAATTCACAGATTATTATTATCGGGATCTGTTCTTCCGTATTCAGCCTGGCGGGCACCTATTATTTGAGGCGGTCCGCTTATGACAACCACTATGTTGAAAAGAAAAAGCTGGATACCCAGGTCACCACTCAGATACACAATAGAAACGTTGGACTGGCAGAATCGACCTCTAGCTCAATCGGCCATCCACATTTTGATGATGAAGAGGAGGATATATAATGCATACGTCTTTGTTTGACGGCACCACCGTCAATATCATCATTGGCTTTTGTATTCTGGCTTTTGCATTAATTGCTATATTTACCGACAGCACCCCAGTCAAATGGATAAGCGGTTTGCTCGCCATTTTCGGACTGGGCTTGTTGTACCGTCGGATGTTTCCCAGCGATGCGGAAATAAAACGACGTTACGAAGAAAATAAAGCACTGGCTAACACCTATTACGACGATAGAAAAAATGCACTTAACACAATCAAAGACAACAAAGAAAAAATAGAGGCGTTGAAAACGCAAAAGCAAACTATCGACGAAGCAGACAAAACGGTGCAAGAGCAGATTGCCATCGTTGATACCGACATCGCCAAACTGGAAAAGCAAAATCAGGAGCTTGAAAAAAGTATCGATGCAAGACAAGCCAAGCTCGATTCATTTTTTTCACGCAAAGGTGAGCATGCCCAACCAAATACTTCCATCGACACGCCTGCCACAGGCACGACAACCAGCGCAGAGGCAAGTACCAGCGTCGCAGGCATTGACGATTACCGATTAAAAGGGGATCTCGAATGAAAAAGGTAAGCTGGCTATTGGTGATCACCCTCTGCTGTGTAACCGTCAACGCTCACAGCCAGGCATTACAGCAATGTCAGACAGAACTGCAGGAGTATCGGGAAATTACGGAGCTGGCACGTGAACAAATAGAGGAGTTACAAACGTCCAACTCACAAAAAGATGAATTAATTGCGAAACATAAAGTAAAAATTGAATTGCTACAAAAACGTATTGCTCTGTTGCAAAGTGGCGATGCGGTCTCCAGCGAAATGGTCGCACTTCTGCAACAGAACCAAGACGTTTGCCTCGCGACAGAACAACAGGCTTACGAATTAATGCAAAAGATCATGCAAGACTATCAACAGGCAGTCTCAAAAGCCATCAAACCGTGGTACCTCGATCCTGCTTTTTATGGTGGACTGGTACTCGGTGTGTTAATCATGCTGTAAAGTTTAAATTTTAAGGCTTAAATGTTAAGGCTTAAATATTAAAGCCTCGCTAATCCTATTTAAGACTATCAGCACTTTAGCCAAATAAAGCTGTCGCCCTGCAGCACGGCGACACTTAAAACTCAAATCTTAAAACTCAAAACATAGCCCACACCTCAAACCTGAGCAATTACCAGCAAAACTGCGACTGTATTCGTATTCAAAGTCCAATCAACCGATTACTTACGAAGTGTGTTTGTCCACGGCAATTCCTGCTATATTTACTTTACCCTTGAAATCTCTTTTAAACACTTTGTTAAAAGCTCACACACCCTATCGCTAGTTCTCGATCTAAGAAAACGTACCATCATGACCATGCATATTCGTCCAGCAACAAACCACGATGTTCCCGCCATTAGAAAGCTCGTTTATGGTGTGTTACAGGAGTACGGACTGGAACCAGATGGCACCAGTGCAGATAAAGATATTGAAGATATCGAATTATATTATCAAAAGAGCGGTGGATATTTCGGTCTCGTAGAAATCGACGGCACATTAGCCGCAACCGTCGGCGTTTATCGCCGAGATCCGCATACCTGTGAATTGCGTAAAATGTATATGCTGGCCCCCTATCGGGGTCACGGCTACGGAAAAAGCTTACTAGAATTCAGCCTGGAAAAAGCCCGAGAACTCGGCTTTAAACGCATGATTCTGGAAACGGCCTCCCCTCTAAAAGAAGCCATCGCCCTGTATGAAAAATACGGCTTCACAGAATACCTTACGGAAAATCTCGTCACACGATGCGATAAAGCATTAGAACGTTCACTCTAACATCACCTCATTTTCTTCCAGACCCGCTCGGGAGCGGGAGAACAAGGCATTGACCTGTGTGCGGGAAGTACACCCATCAAAGTAAAGCCTCCAAAGCTCAAGCTCACACTGTACACTTTATATACACAGTACATTTACAGTGAGTCATATTTCACTTACTCATGCGAGATAAAGCGCCGTCTTTTATAGAATTTGTGAGCCAAGAGGCGAAATCGTCGGCCCGCCATCACCACACCAGGGATACTAAGCGCTACACTATATGTGCTGTTACGTGACAATTTCACCATTCCTCGCAGAATGCGTTTTACACAGATTGTGAAATTGTGGTCGTATACTCTTTTCGTTATTTTTAGCATGCAGGCCTTTTTGGCTTTAAGCCCGACAGACTATCCAACGATGTAAAAACCCACATGCCGCTATTTGATAAAGACACATTTTCAGTCATTACGGAAGAAGGTGAGATAGACCTCTCGAAAGCCTCCATGAACAAAAATTTGTCGGTCGTGGATTTTGATACGCAGAGTAATCAATTTTATATCTCGATGGATAAAGTCCTGTTTACAAATCCTGTGGCCACCATAGAAAAAATTCTGGACGCCCACGGATTTGTCACCAATTTAGAAAATATTCTCTCGTGTTTTGACAGCTGCCTGTTTTCGATCCACGCCAAAGGTGTTGAGAAGTCCAGTGACGAGAAAACCACCCTTAAAGTGAATGATTATATTCCCTGCATGAGTTTCGAACTTCCACAAAAGCATAAAGTGGGACGCCTACTGCAAAGCTTTTACGAAGAAATTGCCAAATATGACACCGGTGAAAGCGGAACAGCGGACTTGACACAAGTTCTCAGCAAAGATGCGAAAATCAGCAGTTTAACCCGCGAAGTAGAAAACCTTCGCGCACAAAATGCCGTATTAAATAATAAGCTCAATGCTTTAGCGGAAGAGTTAATTGCAGAAAAAAAGCAGCACAAGAGCACTCAGGGGCAGGACAGTCAGGACGCACTTCCCGGAAATACGAAAATCTGCCGAGTTGAGCATGTTGACCTTAAAAAACGCTTGGTCAAAGTAAAAGCCCTCCGCAAAGTTATCGATATTCCCACACATATGCTGGACCGTGTGCCGGAATTTAAATCACGTTGCCTGGTCACCTTTGACGAAGAGAATAATATCCCTCTGGGCGTTTTATTTTTTGACAATAAGGAAATGAGCACGGTAGAGCGCAGGGTGGCAGACCTGCTGGTGGTAGAGGGAGACATGTTTAAAGCGCGGGATTCACTGCGCAATGAATTTCAAATCCAGGCCGTCAACCCGATGGAGCAAAACTCCATTAAGGATCTCAAACGAGGTATGAAGGTGCTCATATCCATCGCCGATGATTATGTCGTGCGATTTTCTGTTCTAGGCTCCACCAATCCCAACCAGTTTAATCAGGCCGTGCAAGAGCAATTAGCGGTATATGATATTGGTCGCAATCAGCTCATCATGACGGACGAGCTGGACCCTTCAGATAATAACTCTTAAATTTCACACACTTCAGGCCGGGATCAAACTTTGAGATGAATGGTTTAGATAAAAAGTACTTAACACCGAGCAAACGAATATTTGATCCCATTTCGGTATTTGTCAGTATCGCACTGATTGTGGGAGTGCTCGCAGCAGTCATAGGCACCGGGGCTGATGAGCAACTCCAGAATCCTTTGTTATTCAGTGACTTTCGCAGCTTCTTTTTTGTGATCGGCGGAACCTTTGGCTGTCTGCTGTTTCAGTTTGACTTTATTACCTTGATTCAAACTTTTGTATTATCGTTCAAATCATTCATCTTCAATCCAACCAAAGACACGACAAAGATTATTGACGAACTTGACGAGGCCATTATTACTGGCGCCAGTATTTTAAATTTGCGTGAAGGCAATGAAATAACAGGCGAATTACTCAATGATATTGTTCACATGGTAAAAGAAAAACTGTTTTACGAAGAAATCGATGCACTTATTGCAAATAGAATTGCCACAACTTTCTTAACCCGCAAAGCTGCGGTCGACTTACTGAACAAAGGCACCAAAATCGCACCAGCACTCGGTTTGCTCGGAACCGTCATCGGCTTGATTGAAGTACTGCAATCGCTTGAAGATCCGTCCAAAATTGGCCCTGCAATGTCACTTGCCCTGATGACCACAGCTTTTGGTTCAATACTGGGGTCATTTATTTTTACCCCTCTCGCTGGACGACTCGAACACCAGAACGTCCTGTATCTTGAAACACATAAACTGCTCATGAACCGCGTTAACGTTTTACTGCAACGCGAAGAGCGCCGTATAAATCCGGCAACCGCCAACAAAAAACTGGAAGGCGCCAGTGAATCTTAACGAACTGGAACAGCAGGGGCACGACGAAGGACTGGACTCCTTTTACATCAGCTTCGGCGACCTGATGGTGATTCTCTGTGTATTTCTGGTAATGCTGTTAAGCATGAGCAATATTGAAGTGGGTTCATTTGAAAAAGTCAAAAGCGTCATGACCGGAAAAACGGAAAACACTCTGGTTTCATTGGCGGAAGACCTCAGCGAAATCATCAATGGTATTCCCGGTGTACCGGGTGCATCCGTGCAACTGGACAGTGATGGAGTTCGCGTTAATTTAGACACCAGTGTTTTGTTTGAACAAGGCGAAGCCGTTATCGACGAACAAGCACTGGAGTCTGTCGACATTATTCTAAAAGACATTTTGCAAACCGAATATCAGGTTGATATCGAAGGTCATACAGACGACGTTGCCTACTATCGCATTGTCGACGGTGAAACCATTACGAACTGGACCCTAAGCGGAAGACGCGCCAGCAGCATGGCGCTGCACTTAAGGCGAATGGGCTTTAAGGCGGATCGTATTCGCATTGTTGGCTATGCCGATACGCGTCCTGTCGTAGACCCGGAAAGCAAACGCGGTATAGCGCTGGAAGAAGCCCGAGCCCGCAACCGTCGCGTGTCACTTTTAATTCGCTAATCTCATGACAATAAAACGAGTACCATGGTGACTTCAGCTACCACAAAAAAACCACTGCATGCGATTGCCATTAACAAAAAGAGCGATCGCCAGAATCATTTCCGTATTCAGCGACAAAAAAATGATCACGGCTTCTATGTTTACGTCCTGGAAAACCTGGCCGAAAACAAACGGATTTTTATTCCCCGCTTCGTATTTGGCCAGTTTCGCGCCTGCATTCAACATATAATTCACGAAGAACAAAGTAAACCAAAAGCAGAGCCTTTCGAACGGCAGGTCTCATTCTTAAACCGAGACTACTTTTACTTTAAATCCTCTCGCATGGATTTAAATAATCTCATCATTCAGGATGTTGAAGAACGCAAAGGCTCCTCGGGGTACATCACGGTTGGTCGCAAAGCCCTGCACAGCCTGACCACCCTACTCTACAGTGATGCACTACAGCACCCGAATGACGTACTGGACGGCATCATCTCCTACCACAAGCTGTTTCAGTTCAGCTTTGTCAAAGGAAGCAAGAGCATCACCAGTGATCTCATACTCCGGAAGGATGTACTCCAAAGCACTCACGATTATCGACCAACACTGGCAGCGCGCAACAGCAGTGACAGTCAGCCAAAGGAAGAAAAAAAGCCCGTCCAGGCAGCCCTCGCAAATTCGGCCTCAGGCAAAAAAAAGAAAATCGATGCTGCCACCTATCAACCGAAACTCGGCGAACGCTTTCATGAAAAAGACATCAAAGTCGATTATGGTGAAATTTTCGGAGATAAAAAACTCTCCCTTTCTTCTGGCGCACCTGCGGAAGAGACAAAAGACAGCAAAAAGAGCAAAAGTGCATTATCCCAGTTTCCCACACCACTATCCGCAACTGAAATTAAAGCTTTTGGGGAAGGAAAGTTTTCTTTCGAACTGAGCCCGGACGATGCGGTTGAATTTCGCAACCGTTTTATCAGTGATCGATCGGCCGATTTTTATCTGGGTTTTGAAATTGTAGACACTTTATTCACTTACAATAAGTCACTCAAAACCTTTCAATTTCCATTATATTATTTAAAAGTCCGTATTCGAGAATCTGGTCGAGGCGTCAGACTTGAAGCACGCGACGACGGAAAATTTTATCTCAATCACCTGGCACTTGCGCAGCTGGTGGAAAAATTCAGTGAAGCCAGTGCCGGCGTGGACCCCATCGAAAACTTCTTTGACAACTTGCTGGCTCAGTTCATCAGCGTAGATCAGTTGAATGACAGAATCACCTTGATCCGCCATCTTCCCGTGTCAGAAAACATTTTTGACCGAACGCGCGAAATTTTGTTCGGATACAAAAATGAAAATGGAAAAGGTGGCATTCTGGGTGAAATGAAATTTAAAGGCGTGGAGTGTGATCTGCACAATGTTATTCTTTATCGTGCACCGAAGATTCTCTCCCCCACAGAACAATCGCTCGAATATGACCTCGATAATATTCAGCAAATAGCACACCATAAAGTCAAACGTTTCTATTCCTCTCTGCTAGGCCAATTTCTCACGCCAGAGTTACAACACCAGGATCAAAAGCCCCAGGAAAAGTTGCCCGTCTGGGTTCCAGGACGCCTGCCCAAAAGCGCCCGCAACCTGTTTGATAAGATGCATCATCATGACATTGTGCTACTCGAAGGCCCTCCAGGCACAGGAAAGACACACACTATTTTAAACTTATTGATCGATGCAGTCTGCAATAAAAAGCGCGTGCTGATTGTCAGTGATCAGCAAGCCGCTATTGAAGCGTTAGTGGAAAAAATACAGAGCTACCTCACAGGGAAATTCACCAATGCCGCCAGCAGTCGAAACCTCAATGAACTGCTGTTCGGCGCAATAAAGGTAGTCAATGACCTGCCGACGGGAGACTCACAGCTTAGCGAAGTTGTAGATGACCTGTGTAAAAATTTTAAAGTCTCTGAACAGGATGTCAGTGCGCCGCGCACCAGACTGGATAAAAAGATTAAGCAGATAGACACCCAGATTCAACAGCACACAGATAAAATCACCAGTAAAATGCAGGCCCATATGGCGGAGGATACGCCCCTGGAACTGTGCGAACCACTCAAAGCAGACTATCAACCGCAACTGACGACAGAAAATATAGCTAAACTCTGCGACTTTCTTAAACTTGCTTTCGGTGATACGGCATATCAACAGCGTATCGATGCCTTCATACAGCACCGGCAACAATTAATACACCATCAGATGGAAGCATGTTACGGATTTTTTAAGCTCCCAATAAAAGAGATCGACCTTAACATTCAAAACCTGATTAACGACGCGGCTTTGCTGAAAGTCATTTCAGGCAGCGCTATCACATCCATTGAACATTACCATCAGGTGATTAAAGACGCTCCCCATCACGAGTTGTTTCGCTACCTTGAAGAAGTACTCACGGAACAATTACAAACTGCCGGAAATGGCATTAAGGATGGTCTAAAAAGAGTTAAGCAAAGCCTACTGCCAAAATCCAAATCCACCTTTCAAAAGCAGGTGGCACTGTTGTCAAATATGGTGGATGAGCAAATTGCTTTACTGCAATTACATTCGCGTTGGCCAGATTCGGCCTGGCAGGTTCTGCAGGAAATTCACGAATGCATTCGCCTGCACGATAAACCACTGCTGGCCTTTACGATTTACAATCGCATTCGCCATACGTCAGTAAAGACCAGTATCCATAGCAACATACAGGCTGAACTGGAAAAACTTGCCGATCTGGTAGAACAGCGAGACAAACTGGTATACGAAAGCTTTATCAATCAACTACTTGAAATTACAGAGCAAGCGACAACCGCAAAACGCGGCGGTGGCACCAATGCCATTACGCGGATTATGGCTTTGGCAGAAAGCCTCAAACAGTTTGAATCCATTGAAGAAAGCGGCGAAGTTTTCGATGAATTTCGTCATGCCTTATTCGACGCCTTTCCTATCTGGATTGCGCGCAAGCAGACCATTGCTTTAATGCTGCCCTGCATCGAGCAGAGTTTTGACCTTGTGGTGATTGATGAGGCAACGCAATGCCGTGTGGACGACGCTCTTTCTCTTATGTTTCGCGCGAAAAAAATACTGGTGGTCGGAGATGATAAGCAAACGGTCCTGCAAAAGGACTCCACCATTGACGATTATCTGTTTAAAGATCACGAGTTAGATGAGCATTTACGCACCACTCAAGCCAGAGGTTTCAAAGGCGGCGGCTCTCATATCTTCGGTTTAATTAAATCGATTAAGCAGGCGTCGGTGATGCTGGATGAACATTATCGCTGCCCCTCCGATATTATTGCCTATTCCAATAAGTATGTTTATGACGACGAACTGAAAGTGATGCAATGGAATCTTCCAGAGCAGGAATCAGCCGTTGTTGTTAACTATAGCGAAAAGGATATAAGTCCCACCAAAAAACCTTCCAGCGGCAAATTCAAGGGCATTGAGACTGCAATGATAGATCGCTATCTGGAGTTTGTTGGGAAAACCTTAAAGAAAATTGAAAAGTCGACCGGGAAAAAAATTAACGTAGAACAGGATGTGGCCCTGTGCTATTTCCTATTGAAAAATGAGCCCTATGTTAAACAGGCAAAAGCCAAATTTCTGAGCGATTTGAATCGCGGTGAAGATATTCTCGATGGTGCCGGCGCTGCATTGCAAGGCAAGGAACGAGATTATATTTTCTATTTATGGGATGTCACCCGATACAATCTCAGCGCTTTCACTCAAGGTGACGATGAAACCAAACGCAAAGGTGAGCTTAATGTACTGATGAGCCGCCCGAAAAAGAAAGCATATCACTTTTTGCACAACAGTTTTGAGCAACTCGAACACAGCCGTTCCAATATCACGCAATACTTGTGGCGGGCATATCTCGATCAGCAACAAAAACAAAACGTGAAGAATCCAGACGCCCAATTAGACAACAGTCTGTTCAATCAGCTCCTGCACTTCACCTTACAGAACTCAAGTCAACGCGGTTTACAAAATCTGCGCCATCGCGTGGCTGACCAACAACTCGACTTCAGACGTGGCATCGTGGTAGGTGACGCGCGACGTGAAGTGGATCTCCTGGTTTTTCCAAAGCATCAATTGAATCATTCAGTGGGTATAGTTGATCTATCTGCGTTTTCAGCCAGAGAAAACATTGGTGAAGATATTGCCGATTATTATTTCCAGCTTAAAAGGGCAGTGCCCAACATCGATCCTGTCTTCCTCTTCAGCTATGAGCTGTTACATGAGAGTGGCATGACACTCAGGACGCTGGTAGATAAATTGGAACATATGGGGAACCCTTAAGCCTCTTTACCTTTCTAATACCGCGATGCTACTTATATCTCATAACTTATATCTCATAACTTATAACTGGATTGTCGAGCGCGCACTAAAAATAATATATCGAAGGCGCCTATAGAGACTAGCCGCAGCCAGCGGCGTCATTTATGCTGTGCGACTTACGCCAATCCATTACCATAGAAAGAAAAAAGGCTCACTTAATGTTGGCCATCACAACAGGTACGTAAGGCATTTAACGATAACTCCGCATTGACGCTCAAGCAGTGCAACACACGTGTTTTTTATTTTCTTACCTTCAAACCAAAACATTTCGGGGAGCAATATTATGAGTAAAATTTATAATCGTATTTCAGAAACCATCGGCAACACCCCCGTGGTCAAACTGAATAAACTGGCTCCTGAAGGCATTAATATTTATGTCAAAATCGAAGCATTTAATCCAATGGGGTCGGTGAAAGATCGTCTGGCACTGGGTGTCATTGAAGATGCAGAACGACGCGGCGAGTTAAAGCCTGGTCAAACAATTGTAGAAGCGACCAGCGGCAATACGGGGATTGGCCTGGCAATGATTTGTGCCGAACGCGGGTATCCGCTGGTTGTCACCATGGTGGAAAGTTTCAGTATTGAACGACGCAAGTTGATGCGTTTTCTCGGTGCAAAAGTTGTATTAACGCCAGCACCATTGAAAGGCTTCGGGATGGTAGCAAAAGCGCGTGAACTGGCAGAGAAGCACGGTTGGTGGCAGAGCCGGCAGTTCGAAAATGAAGCCAATGCAGATATTCACCGCAAAACAACCGCCCAGGAAATTCTGCGTGATTTTGAAGGAATGAATCTGGATTATTGGGTCAGTGGCTTTGGCACCGGCGGCACGGTCAAAGGGGTTTCTGAAATATTGAAAGCAGAGCGCCCAGACACCAAGATCATTGTGGCTGAACCCGATAACGCAGCGATGCTGGCTAGTGGTGTGAATCAGGAGCGCGATGATCAAGGGCGCCCTGCCGCAACGCACCCTGCATTTAACCCACACCCCATGCAAGGCTGGTCACCCGACTTCATTTCCAAGCTCACCGGCGACGCATTCGCCGCGCACGGTATTGATGAACTACAAAAAGTTACCGGCGAAGAAGCGATGAATTGCTCCCGCATGCTCGCTCAAAAAGAAGGTATCTTTGTCGGCATTAGTGCCGGTGGTACGTTGGCCGCCGCATTGAAGATTGCACAAAACGCCAAAGCCGGCTCCAATATTCTGGTGATGCTGCCAGATACCGGCGAACGTTATTTATCAACACCATTATTCGGTAATATTGACGTCGATATGAATGAAGAAGAACTGGCAATTTCTAAATCGACAGACGCCGCCCAATTCGCGTAACGAACAGGCAATAAAAAACCCCGGTCGGCGCCGGGGTTTTTTATTTTAATTTACACAAGCGTCTCATGACGCGTCGTGTTTATATATTTTGGTTTCGCAGCTTTCGAGCCGGAAAGAAACTTACAAGCGAGGCACGCCAAATCGGTTTGGACCTTCATCGCCAGCCAGGAAGCCATTTTCAATCAATGCCCACAGTGACCCAATGACAGGCACCAAGGTGATTAACACCCACCAGCCAGACTTGTCACGATCATGCCAGCGTTTAATTTGCACGGCAAACGAAATCCAGATAATCGGAATGTATACAATTAAAGTCAAAATTCCTACGATACTTTCCGAGACGCCAATTAACCCAAGTAGCAAGATAAAAACAAACATACCCACAAAAAGTCCTAACACACTCAACCAGTATAACTTTCTGCCGATACGCCCTTTAAACGAAAATAAAAGCTCTTTTAGTGTTATTGAACCACTCGCGCCGGTGCCATCATCCAATTCTGCGTTTGGGCTCTGATAGATATTTTCACTCATCGTATTCTCCTGTTTATTGTTTAAATAATTCACTTTTAGCAACTACCGTGTAGCTAGTTTGCATGCTTGAGCGTCTGTCAACTTTATGCATAACGCAATCCGCGGACAAACAATGCCCGTCAAAAGAGGTTTCCCTGCAATGCAATGACTCTAGGTGGTATGTAAATTTGAAAGACACAAGACAAAGTATAGCTTGTTTTAAATGACTGGCCATTCCCTGTTAATGCTTTCGGTTAGCACACCTCAGCACACTGCTCCTGAGATCCCTCTTCGTCCAAACAGAGTGAAGCTTACCTTGTTCAAACGCTGCACGCCAGCGAAATGACGAGGAGACGGCCACAAAAAAGGGAGCCTTCCGGCTCCCTTTGGCGACGCTAAGATCTGTAACGCCTTACACTTTGGCTGCGTTTTTCGCGCGCTTACGCTCGTTCTCAGCCAACAGCTTTTTCCGCAAACGAATCGACTTGGGCGTAACTTCTACCAGCTCGTCATCTTCGATAAACTCAAGCGCCTGTTCCAGGGTGTGGCGGATGGGCGGCGTCAACGTCAAGGCTTCATCGGTTCCGGCAGCACGGATATTGGTGAGCTGCTTGGCTTTGGTCGGGTTGACCACAAGGTCATTATCACGCGAGTGAATTCCCACGATCTGCCCTTCATAGATATCAACACCATGTCCCAGGAAAAGTCGTCCGCGATCTTGCAGGCTAAACAGTGCATAGGCCAGTGTCTTACCTTTCACCATGGACACCAGTACACCATTTTGGCGGCTGCTGACCTCACCCATTTTAATCGGGCCGTAGTGATCAAAAATACTGGTCATAATGCCCGAACCGGAAGTCAGGGTTAAAAACAGACCTCTAAACCCGATCAAACCGCGAGAAGGCGCAAGGAACGTCAAACGCACTCGTCCTTTTCCATCTGGCTCCATGTTGGTTAATTCTGCCTTACGCAAGCCCAGTTCTTCCATAATAGAACCCTGGTGCTGCTCTTCGACATCAATTACCACAGTCTCGAATGGCTCGTGTATTTCACCGTCCACTTCCTTCTGGATAACTTCAGGACGCGAAACACCCAATTCAAACCCTTCGCGGCGCATATTTTCAATCAATACTGACAAGTGCAATTCACCACGGCCGGAAACAATGAACTTGTCCGGGCTATCACCCTGACGTACACGCAAGGCAACATTGTGAATCAGCTCTTGATCCAGGCGCTCTTTAATATTACGCGAGGTAACAAACTTCCCTTCCAAACCGGCAAATGGTGAGTCGTTTACCTGGAAAGTCATACTTACTGTCGGCTCATCCACGGAAAGCGCAGGCAAGGCTTCTATCGCTTCAGGGCTGCACAGCGTGTCGGAAATCCCCAATTCGGCAATACCGGTAATACAGACAATATCTCCCGCATTGGCTTTCGTCGTTTCAACACGCTCCAGGCCGTGGTACCCCATCACCTGCAAAACTTTTGCTTTACGCGTATCACCATCTTTATCTACAACAACTACTTGCTGGCTGGGAGACAGGGAACCACGCGTAATGCGTCCCACCCCAATAACACCCACATAGCTGTTGTAATCGAGTGCTGAAATCTGCATTTGGAACGGCTTTTCTACATCGACGTCCGGCGGGCTGACTTTATCCACGATCATTTCGAACAGTGGCGTCATGTCTTCAGCCATTTCAGAAGGATCGTGACCGGCAATACCATTCAAAGCCGATGCGTAAATCACCGGGAAATCCAGTTGCTCTTCGGTAGCGCCAAGGCGGTCAAACAAATCAAACACCTGATCGATCACCCAATCCGGGCGCGCACCGGGACGATCAACCTTATTCACTACAACGATGGGTTTTAATCCACGTTCAAATGCTTTACTGGTCACAAAACGAGTTTGTGGCATGGGACCGTCAACCGCATCCACCAACAAACAGACACTGTCCACCATCGACAATACCCGCTCCACCTCACCGCCGAAGTCGGCGTGCCCAGGAGTGTCCACAATATTAATGCGGTAGCCATTCCATTGAATGGCGGTATTTTTGGCCAGGATGGTAATTCCACGCTCCTTTTCCTGGTCGTTGGAATCCATGATGCGTTCAGCACCTTGATCTTTGCGATCGAGCGTACCCGATTGGCTTAGTAGCTTGTCGACCAATGTGGTTTTGCCATGGTCAACGTGAGCAATGATGGCGATATTGCGTAACTTCTCAATCACTGAAAATGTGCCTCTTTGTAAGGGGAGTTAAACGCGGCACGCTAACCGCGTTATCAAAATTTAGGTTGGGATGTAACTAATGTGTGACAGCTGTGGTTTCGCGCAAAACACCCTGTTGCGAAACGGTCGATGAGCTTGCTAGTTATTCCGGCGTGTTTAAAAGGCGCGCATTATAGCTTGACTATATGACAAGAGATAGAGAGAAAAACGAAGAGTTTTTACTCAAATAGCACAAATTTCACATTATCCCGTCGAGCACCCCACATTATTGGGTGGAATTCTGCTTTTCCGTTTAACGCGCAATTAGTTGCGTTTGGGCATTCCAAATACATTTGTGCCATCATCAACACGCGACGGGTTTTCCGCATCCGCTTCAAATACTTCATATTTACGGATTTTCCCGTTGGAGGATCGGACAAAACAGTTGACGTAAAACAGGTTTGCTTCGTTGTTGCTGTTGCGCAGATTCATTTCCATAAAAATCTTATACAGGAACTGTCGCTCATCATATCGACTGGAATGGTTATCTACGGTCAGCGTACCAATTTTCTCACCATAAGTTGTTTTAGTCTCGCGTTCGCAGGTGAGCGTAGCATCGGTAAACGTGACATTACTGTACCCTCCACTGTCTCCACTGCCACTGAAGTCCACTACCATGGTCGCATAGTACGTCATGAACGAAGAAACGATCACAATCGCAATCGCCACTACAGTCACAATGATATTCTGCTTTTTATTGGCCTTCGGCATATTCGCTTCTCTCGCAATTCGTAAGACCGTTCCAGATCGGTACGCTGATTATTAAGTAATGAGCGATGCACGGCCTGCTTGCTGCAGGTTCGCTACTTCTCCGGTCGGAAGACCGCTACATTGGCAAACCCAGCATCTTTTAAATGTGCGGCATGAAGCTCGCTCATTACGCCCTTGTCACAATATAAATAATAGGTGCTCTCACGATTTAAGGTTTCAAATTGTGTACTTAATCGGAAAAATGGGATTTCCAGGCACTCAATTCCCTCTGCGCCCTCAACCGCATCTCCAGAGTTAAGCACCAGCGGCTTTAATTCGCATTCACTCGGGTGACGCACATCAATAACTATTGCCTGCGCGGGCAGCTGGCTGACACACTCCACCTCACCGGAGGCTTCGATATCGCTAACGACGTCATCAATCGACTGCACACTGCAAGCGGCCAGTGCCTGCTCCAGGGTCGCAAAGTCAAAACTCTCCTCTTCGCGCAGCACCTCCTGCGGTTTCACTTTCGCCGAAGGTTTAACCGCAATAACTCCGCAATATTCAGGAATGTTGGCTGAGAACTCCTCCACTCCAATTTCACGCGCCATACGAATAATGTCGGTTTTGTCTGTCGCAATTAAAGGGCGCAACACCAACATGTCCGTCACCTTATCAATAATCGCCAGATTAGGAATGGTCTGACTGGACACCTGGGAAACCGCTTCGCCTGTCACCAGGGCCTCAATGCCACCACGTTCCGCGACTTTTTCCGCGGCGCGAAGCATCATGCGCTTTAACACCACGCCCATATTCGACGGGCTGATTTTCTCCAGAATTTCATTGACCACACCTTCGAAAGGCACCGTAATAAAGCGAACCCGATGGGTAGCTCCGTACTTGCGCCACAGGTAATAAGCAATTTCCTTCACTCCCAGCTCATGCGCACGCCCACCCAGGTTAAAAAAGCAGTAATGCGTCCGCAGCCCACGCTTAATCATTTGAAAGCTAGCAACTGTCGAGTCAAAACCACCTGACACAAGAGACAGTACATGGTCCTGAGTCCCCACCGGAAAACCGCCTAAACCAGGGTATTTGCGATCCACCATGTAAAACATATTGTCTTTGATCTCGATGTGAACAGTAACGTCCGGGTCCTTAAGCTTGACGCCTCCCGTCGCAATATTCTGATTCAATCCGCCTCCAACGTACCGCTCCACTTCAGTCGAGGTAAACGTGTGCGAGCCGCTGCGCTTTACTCGTACACAAAATGTTTTTCCCACCAGCGCATGCTGCCAGGCCAGTTGCGCAGCTTCATAGATATCATGTATTTCCTTAAATGTTTTGGCTTTCACTTCCGAGAAGTTGGCAATGCCAGGAATACGGCCTAATAAGTCAATAAACTGCAGCCGAACCTCTTCAGAAGTATCGCCAACACGAACCTCCAACCTGTCCCAATCTTGCACAACACTTGTGCGCGGCACGATCTGCCTGCCTAATAAACGAATATTCTCGGTCAGATGACGAGTCCAACGCTTGCGCACGGGTGGACTTTTTATCGTGATTTCGGGGAACATTCGAACAGTAAACACGAGCTTTTCCGCAGATTCGGTCTTTTTCTCTTCAGTCATTTTTCCAATCTTTTTACTTTGTGAAATTTATAGCACCACAACAGTGCATTTTATTTCAAACGCACCAAATACAAGCGAAAGCACTTGTTTAGTTTTTGCTTAAATCGCCCTTAAGCCTTATGATACAAGGACTTCTTCGAATGGCTTATTATGGCACATTACTTGCCAATCCATGCTCACTCATCTTGCGTCTTACTGAGATTGCATTATGATTGCACTTCCGCTTTCTTGGGGCGAAGAACGCAAGTCCACATTTTCCCATAACTACAACACATGAATGGCTAGGGCCATGACTCTGGAGGAAACTTATGTCAGAGCAGACTCTGAATCTGATCAAAGAAAACGAAGCGCGTTGGGTAGACCTGCGTTTCACGGATACTAAAGGTAAAGAGCAACACGTTACCATCCCATCAAAATCAGTTGACGAAGATTTCTTCTCTACTGGCCAAATGTTCGATGGTTCTTCAATCTCTGGTTGGAAAGGCATCAATGAGTCTGACATGATCCTTATGCCGGATGACAGCACTTCTTGCATGGACCCGTTCACTGACGAGCCAACTGTTATCTTGCGTTGTGACATTGTTGAGCCTTCTACTGGTCAAGGTTACGAGCGTGACCCACGTTCTATCGCTCGCCGCGCAGAAGATTACTTAAAGTCTACTGGCCTGGGTGACACTGCATTCTTTGGTCCTGAGCCAGAATTCTTCGTATTTGACGACGTACAATTCGGTGCAGACATCGGCGGTGCGTTCTACAAAATCGACTCTGAAGAAGCCGTTTGGTCCTCGTCTAAAGCTATCGAAGGTGGCAACCTGGGTCACCGTCCACGCGTAAAAGGCGGTTACTTCCCCGTTCCTCCAGTAGACTCACTGCACGACATCCGCTCTGCAATGTGTGGTGCAATGGAGCAAATGGGTCTGGACGTTGAAGTTCACCACCACGAAGTGGCAACTTCTGGCCAATGTGAAATCGGCGTTAAGTTCAACACTCTGGTTAAGAAAGCCGACGAAGTACAAATCTTAAAGTACTGCGTCCATAACGTTGCCCACGCTTACGGTAAGACAGCGACTTTCATGCCTAAGCCTCTGGTTGGCGACAACGGTTCCGGTATGCACGTTCACCAGTCTTTCTGGAAAGAAGGTGTTAACCAATTCGCAGGTGACGGCTACTCAGGTCTTTCTGAAACTGCTCTGTTCTACATTGGCGGTATCATCAAGCACGCAAAAGCCATCAACGCTTTCTCTAACCCAGGCACAAACTCTTATAAGCGTTTGATCCCAGGTTTCGAAGCTCCAGTTATGCTGGCTTACTCTGCGCGTAACCGCTCTGCTTCCATCCGTATTCCTTACGTACCTTCTGCAAAAGGTAAGCGTATTGAAGCACGTTTCGCTGATCCAATCGCTAACCCATACCTGTGTTTCGCCGCTATGTTGATGGCTGGCCTTGACGGTGTTAAGAACAAGATTCACCCTGGCGATGCAGCAGATAAAGACCTTTACGATCTTCCTCCAGAAGAAGCAGCTGAAATCCCACAAGTATGTGGCAGCTTGCGTGAAGCATTAAGCGAACTGGATAAAGACCGCGCGTTCTTAACTGAAGGCGGCGTATTCACTGATGACATGATCGATGCTTACATCGACCTGAAGATGGAAGACGTCTACAAAGTTGAGCACACGACTCACCCAGTTGAATTTGACCTGTACTACTCTGTATAAGTCAGACGCAATACTGTTTTGAGGAAAGCCCGCTTCATGCGGGCTTTCTTTTGCCTGCACATCCACTCCCAGCTACCAGCGCCCTCCTTTCGATCGACCATTGACGCGCCAACTAACATAGCGACTCGACAGTTTTCCAAACCATTTAAACTTTCACGCCAACGCACCAAAAATATGCATAACAAAACATCGCTTTCACAGGCTCACCAAATTAGTGCAGACTATATTTAAAAGAGCCATCAGCATTTTCGTTTACCGCTAAATAAAGAGGGCTTTAGATACAGTTTTTTTCCACTTGAGCTGGCATATTTTGCTTGTTTATCAAGAATTTAGCCTTTACCCGGGGCAACTTTTCGCACATGCAGCGAAAGCCGGCCAGCTTATAACAAAAATCGCGATGCAATTAATCTTCTTGGATTGGGAATTGCATAGTCGCAAGTAATTTAATCCCGGTAGTGATCAATGGTAGAGCAAGCAAGCTATAGACAAATCCTCGATAGCTTAATGACGGCAGTCATCGTGTTGGATGAGCAATTACATATCACCGACATTAATGCTTCTGCGGAAACCCTGTTCAGCGTAAGTAGTGAGTACTTACTTGGAAAGCCGATTAGCTTTTGCTTCAACCCGAAGGACGGTACCCCCAACGCATTGGAGAATGCACTGCAAGAGAACCGTCACTTCACCCGACGTAAAACCACGTGGAAGCTGCACAATCAAACCGAGCTGACACTGGACTACACCGTCATCCCATCGCCTGAAATTGGCGTGATCACCATCGAAGTGCAGCCACTGGATCGTTTATTGCGTATTAGTCGGGAAGAAGCCTGGATTTCTTCTCAGGAAACAACGCGCAACCTGGTCCGCAGCATGGCGCACGAGATAAAGAATCCACTAGGGGGGATACGCGGTGCAGCTCAGTTGCTCGCCCGCGAACTGGCCGATGATGAATTAGAGGAATATACCCGCATCATCATCGATGAGACGGATCGCCTGCGCAATCTGGTTGACCGCATGCTGGGGCCGCGAACACCGCCCGAGCGCAAGGAAATTAATATTCACGAAGTGCTGGAACATGTGAATGCGGTGGTATCGATGGAAGTACAGAATCTGGTTGAAATCAAGCGTGATTACGACCCGAGTATTCCCACGATATTCGGCGATAAGCCGCAACTGGTGCAGGCGTTCCTCAACATCGCCCGCAATGCCGTACAGGCAATAACAGAAAATGAAGTAGAAGCACCCTGTATCACGATAGAAACACGGGTGAAGCGACGGTATACCATCGGTCGTCACCACTACCCACTGGTTGTGCGTGTGGGCGTGATCGACAACGGGCCTGGAATACCGAGAGAAATTATGGACGATATCTTTTTCCCCATGATTACTGGCAGAGCCGAAGGTTCGGGCCTGGGGTTATCGATATCGCAAAATTTAATTGGTCAGCACAATGGCCTCATTGAATGTAATAGTGAACCAGGGCACACCGAGTTCGCAGTCTATTTACCATTGGGAAATCAACATGCATAAGCCGAATACAGTCTGGATTATTGACGATGATCGCTCTATCCGCTGGGTGCTGGAAAAAGCACTGCAGCAATCTGGCATCGAGACCAAAAGTTTCGAAACCGGGGACAAAGCCATCGCCCAATTAAACACAGCCAAGCCACACGCCGTCATCAGTGACGTTCGCATGCCGGGTATTAACGGGCTTTCCATGCTGAAGCAGATCCACGAAACCTACCCGGAACTCCCGGTGATTATCATGACCGCGCACTCGGATCTGGACAGCGCGGTTTCGGCCTATCAGGGCGGAGCTTTTGAATATCTGCCAAAACCTTTCGATGTTGACGATGCCGTTGCCGTTACCCAGCGCGCACTGGCGCATGCCAACGAACTGGCAAAACAGGGCGATGAAGTCGAGGAAAAACTCGATGAAGATACAGACATCATCGGCGAAGCACCCGCGATGCAGGAAGTCTTTCGCGCAATCGGACGACTATCGCAAAGTAATATCACCGTATTGATCAACGGTGAGTCTGGTACCGGTAAAGAACTGGTAGCCAAGGCACTGCACACACACAGTCCTCGCCGTGAAGGTCCGTTTATTGCCCTGAACATGGCCGCAATTCCACGCGACCTGATCGAATCCGAGTTATTTGGCCATGAAAAAGGTGCCTTTACTGGGGCTGGCGGTCAACGCCAGGGGCGTTTTCAGCAAGCTGACACCGGCACTTTATTTCTCGATGAAATTGGCGATATGCCGGCTGAAACCCAAACGCGTTTACTGCGAGTTCTGGCCGATGGCGAATTTTACCGCGTTGGTGGCCACACGCCCATTAAAGTGGATGTTCGTATCATTGCCGCTACGCATCAGAACCTCGAACACCTGGTAGAACAGAACCGTTTCCGTGAAGATTTATTCCACAGGTTAAACGTTATTCGCATCCATCTGCCGAAACTGTCAGCACGACGGGAAGACATTCCCAAGCTGGCACAGCACTTCCTCAACACTGCAGCCAAAGAGCTCAATGTGGAGCCAAAAGTACTGACAGAAGACACCGAAAACTACCTCAGTAACCTGCCCTGGCCTGGGAACGTTCGCCAGCTGGAAAACACGTGTCGCTGGATTACCGTAATGGCATCCGGCCGAGAAGTACATGTAGCCGACCTTCCGCCAGAACTGGTTGAACACAAGAGTAATGACACGCCGAGCGGCGACTGGGAAAAAGCACTGCGCCACTGGGCGGATCAGAGTCTGGCTTGCGGCCAGCGCGATATTCTTTCTGAAGCAGTTCCCACCTTCGAGCGTGCACTGATTGAAACCGCCTTGAAGCACACCGCAGGACGTAAACGTGATGCTGCGAATTTATTGGGATGGGGCCGGAATACGCTGACGCGCAAGCTGAAAGAACTTGGCATGAGTTCGAACGAGGAAGACAGCGACTAGTGCTGAGAGCCAATACTGTGACAGTTAAAGCTGAGCGCTAACCCGAACAACCAGCCTCACCAAAAAGACAAAAGCCCTTATTTCTCTCTGGAAATAAGGGCTTTTTTTAACTTTATTAGCCTGTGCACCATTAACCTGTACACCATTAGCCTGCAAAACAGCAACCTAGTAACACATGTAATCCGGAACTCGCGTGTAATTCTCTCGCCCACGGTGAATGGATACTTTGTAGCAATCGCCCCAACGGTTACTACCATAGTAACTGTAACCACCATCGAAGAAGGTGTGATTGATTATCCCGCCGAGAATCAAACCACTGGCCAGATAGGCAAAATCATGGTCGAAGTGATGTCCGTGACCACAGTACTTAGTATGGTGATGGTGCCCGGAAGACCAGTAAGTCGTGCGAAATTTCTTGTGCCCATGATAGTGTTTTACCCAGCGATTTCGGTCGTGGTGGGCATTCCATTTATGCTCGTTATGAGGTCGGCTTGCTGGGTGATTTGAGCGATGCTTATTCTCGACATGCCGCGAAGGTGAATGCTTACTCTCACGATGTCGGTCTTGGTGTGCTCTGCGATCATCGTGCTTCACATTCTTGCGATCTTCTTGACGATCGTGAGATCGACGCGGGTCATTCCGCCCATCGCGATAATCAGATCGACGTCGCTCATCGTGCCGACTGACGTGGCGATCTTCCCGACGATCCTGACGGACATCGCGCTTAATGGTTTTACGCTCGTTCACCGCCGTTTTTCTATTGGCATGTTGATCGCCCCCTGCTGCCTGTGCATCCACCACACTGAATGAAAACAGCGCCAGGCTTCCCGCAAAGAAAATCCAGGTAATTTTCATCTCACAACCCCTCTTTCTTGTCATCGTTGCACACAGTGTATAAGTCTTAGCCTGAATCTAAGCTGAACCCTGAGAATTGCCCGCAAAAAAGACAGTAAATCGAGAAATTTGGAACCACAAGGTTTCCTGCGCCGTCTACAAGCGAGCGAATAATGCTAAAGTCGCGATACTCACAAAGCCTCATCACAGGCAAACCCTTATAACGCTATTATCGAGTATATTTTAGCGCGTTAAACTGGAATAAAGAGCGAACTCAACAAATAAGAAACTGGACGGTGAAATGACTAAACACACAAGCACAACGGGAAGCTGGCTGAACTTACTGCTGCTGGCACTTTGCATTACGTTTTCAGCAAGCGTAACTGCAGCCAAGCTGGAGAAAGTACGCTCCATTGAAGGCATTACAGAATATCAGATGAACAATGGAATGCAGGTATTACTGTTTCCCGATAACAGCAAAGACACTATCACCGTCAATATTACTTACCGTGTCGGTTCCAAGCATGAAAACTATGGCGAAACTGGAATGGCGCACTTACTGGAACACTTACTCTTTAAAGGAACGCCAAAACACCGTGATATCCCGGCAGAACTGACGGCCCATGGTGCTAAAGCCAATGGCACGACCTGGCTCGAACGAACCAATTACTACGAAACGTTCAAAGCCTCAGAAGAGAATCTGCGATGGGCACTGTCACTGGAAGCGGATCGAATGGTGAACTCGTTCGTGGCAAAAGAAGATCTCGACAGCGAAATGACGGTGGTTCGCAACGAGTTTGAAATCGGAGAAAACAGCCCTCAACGCATTTTACTGCAGCGCGTGTACCAAAACGCTTTTGACTGGCACAACTATGGCAACAGCACAATCGGAGCGCGATCAGACATAGAAAACGTCAATATCGAAAGACTGCAGGCTTTCTACCAAAAGTACTACCAGCCAGATAACGCCACTTTGATTGTGGCCGGGAATATTGATGAAGCCAACACTCTGAAACTCATCAAAAAATATTTTGGCAAACTGAAAAAGCCTAAACGCACACTCGAACACTTCTACACGAAAGACCCTGTGCAAGACGGAGAACGCAGCGTTGTACTGCGCCGTGTCGGTAGTGAGCAGGTCGTATCGGCCGCGTACCACATCCCCTCTGCCAGCCACCCAGACGCACCCGCTATCAACGTGCTTGCACAAATTCTGGGAGACAGCCCAAGTGGCCGTCTGCATAAAAACCTGGTCGAAAATAAACTCGCCACCTCAACCTGGGCCTGGCCTAATTTTCAACAGGATGCCAGTCTGCTGTATTTCAATGTTGAAGCGGATATGAAGATGGACTTAAACGAGAGTCAGTCCGCTTTACTTGACACCGTTGAGGACTTCGAAAAACACCCCATTACCGATGAAGAAGTCGATCGAGCCAAACGTAAACTGCTGAAGCACATCGAACTTTCGTTCAACTCCTCTCAAGATATTTCCATTGAACTAAGTGAATGGATCGGCATTGGCGACTGGCGATTATTGTTTATCGCGCGGGATCAACTGGAAGAAGTCACACAGGAAGATGTACAACGTGTTGCACAACATTATCTGGTACGTTCCAACCGTACACTAGGCAAATTCATCCCCACCAGCGCACCTAAGCGCGCAACCATCAGCGCGGCCCCTGCCACTGCCGAACTGGTTGACGGTTACAAAGGACGCAAACAAATTGCACAGGGTGAACTGTTTAACGCTACTCCTGAAAACATCCAGAGCCGTTTACAATTAAGCAAGAAAAAAGGTATCCAGATTGCCGCCCTACCGATTAAAACACGCGGAGAATCAGTGGTTGTAGAAATGCGTCTGGGCTACGGCAATGAAACTTCGCTGTTTAACAAATCTGTCATTGCAGAAATGGCCAACAGTATGTTTTTACGCGGCATAGAACGTCTCGATCGTGAAGCCCTGCAAGATGAATTTGATAAACTTAAAGCGAGCGGTGGTATCAGCGGCGGTGGTCAATCCGTCTACGCAAAATATGAAACCACGCGGGAAAATCTGTCCGACGTTATCACTCTGATCCATGAAGTTTTAACCACACCCACTTTCCCGGAAAAAGAGTTTGAGCTGTTGAAAAGTGCGGCGCTGGCGCGCCTGGAAGCAGATTTATCAGACCCTCAAGCCCTCGCGTTCAATACTTACAGCCGACACTTCAACACCCATAAACCCGGTCACATGTTTTATACCGAATCCATTGAAGAAAAAATTGCGGCGATAAAAGCCATCCGTGTTACAGACCTCACGGAGTTTTATCGCAAGCATTACGGAGCCAGTAATATGCAGGCTTCAATCGTTGGAGACTTTGATGCCGATGCTATTAGCCAGCAAATAACCACACTATTTGGTGACTGGAAAAATGCAACGCCTTACGAGCGCGTCATTCGTCAATATGAAAAAATTGAAAGCAAAGAATTCAACGTGGAAACACCGGATAAGAAAAACTCCGTGTTTATTGCGGGACTGAATTTAAACCTCACCAAAGATGACAAGGATACACCAGCACTATCCGCAGTGACGCATATGCTTGGCGGCGGCTTTTTACACTCCCGTCTGGCTACTCGAATCCGTCAGCAGGACGGATTGAGTTACGGTGTCGGTGCAGCCCTACGCGTAAGTTACCTGGATAGTAACGGACGCTTCTTCGGCTATGCATTCAGCGCACCCGAAAACACAGAAAAAGTGCATCAGGCATTTGTCGAAGAGCTCAATCGCGCGATTGCCGAAGGGTTTAAAGCAGAAGAACTAGAATTGGCAAAAGAATCCATACTCAACAGTATTAAAGTTGAATACAGCGATCACGCGAAATTGACAGATATACTGATCGAAAATCTCAGCGATGGTGTCAGCATGCTGGATAAGAAAAAACTGCAGGATCGCCTGAGCCAACTAAAACTGGAAGAAGTTAACGCGGCAATGAAAAAATATTTGGACCCCGCACAAATGACCGTTGTGAAAGCAGGTGATTTTGCCAAAGTGGCCAACACCAAGAAATAGCAGTCAATAACCCGCAATAATCATGTGCCCCCTTGTGAAAGCGGGGCACATTTCAAACAATAAGATACTCAATTCGCTCAATACGTTATACAAGTTCAATTAATACTTGCTATATTTTTGAATATGTGAAAAATAATTCTCAGCGATGGAAAAACGTAGCGAAACTTTCAGTTGCGTTAAACGGCCTGCGACAGTTAACTACGAAAAGAAAATTAACTACGAAAAGACAGTTAACTACGAAAACTAATAGCGAAAATTGAATAAGTCATAACGCAAAAATTTCAAACCACCTGCTATCGCTGTAAAACCAGTATTAAATCGTCAATGAATTCAAACCATTGACAGCACCAGCGCAAAAGGACTCTGCCACTGTAAATTGACCAGGCAAGAAATGCGCATCAACACCGCACTGCCTCAACAAGAACACCTAATATAAAAAGCCGAATAACGGCTCCATAATCATAAGTAACTACCGGAGATTCTGTGATGTTGCTCGAAGGCTCTTCCGATATTGTCAGGCATATTGAACGCAGTGTTATTAACGCACAACAAATTGAAATTCTACATTTAAGCAATAGTACAGTGCTGGTGATTGGTGAAAAATCCCTGGCCTTGTACAAAGACAGTCGCTCTATCTCCGACCCACTCGGGAATGGACTGATCCAGTTGGTCAACATCGAAAATTTCAGTTTTGATATTGATCACCCAGTAGTACTGGAACATCGCGCAGGCTATGTGGGATTAGCCAGAGAACAGGTATTACTCATTCTACCCAATGCGGTAAAATTATTCCGCAGTAAATCCGATGCACTGCAAGGCGCTAATTCCATTTGCACCTTGCCGCTGGAGTAAATTGCGGTTTTGACAAGCTGAAATATGGCACTACTTTAATTTTCCGCCAATGGACTGCAGCATTTCCGGGATAAACTCACACCGCTTTGTTTGCAGATTTTTCACATAAGCAAATAGAATTTTTTGTGCCTCCGCCTGACTTGGCTTGGGGCCATGTCCAGCAAGATAGTTGCGAATCAGGCTGAACTTTTCAGGAAGAAAACATTGCCACGGCTGTGTGGTTCGGGAAAACTTTTTCGTTGTCCACCAACTCCAACCCACGGTTTCTTTTTCTAACATTGAGGTAAATGCACGGTTGTGCTCAAGCCATTCCTGCCATTTTAATTTACTGTAGTTTTCCCCACCTTCACCAAACCAAATGGGATAACCTGCTGCATGCAATTCCTTAACATATTTTGGCAGTTGCTCCACTTTGCTCGGTGCCGGGTAGGCATGGAAGGTATAGACCATGTTGTCATCCCAGGGTGGGGTTAGATCTTTAAACTGCTGCGCCCAGAAACCACCTTCGATGAACAGTATTTTTTTACCCTGATCAATCTCACGAATCGCCTGCGTCAAACGCCCATACAAATCGCGCAGGGGTTGATTATTGTGTTGTTCCAGTTTTTCCCATCCTAGCTCTTCCGTGCCAGGCAAAATCGGTTCATTAATCAAATCATAGCCAATCACCCAGGGATTTTCGTTATACCGTTTCGCTAAGGCCTGCCAAAGCGCAATGGTTCGGGGTTGGTATATTTCAGGCTTTTCCCATAGTAATGCACCATCGACTGCATCTGCGATATTGTGACTGCTCTGACCACCGGGAGCACCATGCATATCAAGAATGACGTACAATTCCTGCTGCGCAGACCAGCGTACGGCTTTGTCTAACAACGCCATACCACTCTCATCAAAGACTAATTGCTCCGGATCTTTTTGTTTAGCCGGCGGCAAAATACGATTGGCATTAAACGCAATGCGGATAGAATTAAACCCCCAGGATTTTACTTTGGCTAAATCCTGCTGAGTCACATAGTTGGATTCATAAAGTTCAAAAAACTTTGTCGCAGCTTTCTCACCAGTTAAATCTACCACCGCTTCACGAATTTTTGTTGGCGACGAGTAAGGATTTGGAAACTCAAGCATGTACCCTTCGGGCAGCATCCATCCCCCAAGCCCAAAACCACGTAATACGACTTTGTGACCATTATTATCCACCAGCCAACGGCCGTCGACCTGCAGGTAACTTTGAGCTTCGCCAGCATAGGTATATGCCGACAGCGTCACTAGGCTTAACAAAACCATGTTCAAAAGAGGTTTTTTAAGAGAAATATTCATAGCGTTAGATATCTTCACCACATCATTATTGTTATAGGATGTATTTCAGCTTAGCAGCTACCCCAGAAAATACATATCCCGGAATCTAGCTTCCGCGGTATCACGGCTGAATTTCACATTCTTTATTGTCGATGAATTATTCTACAGAACTGACGCTGATTTAACAGGGTGATTCGGTCCCGTTTGTCGCGTTAATATACGTTAAGCAGGGCCTGATAGCGCGCGAATTCAACAGGGCACAGTGACGTACCAACCGTGGCATTTTGCTTGCTAAGTTGAATATTCCATCCCTTACGATGAGAAATGAAAGAGGGAGTGTGGCCGATATTGGCGACAAAACTGCTGGATGGCATTCACAGGCACAATGGCACCATGATGTTGAATTACTTCTGCCGCCAATGCATTAGCCAAAGCGATTGCATCTTGCCAGTCCCACTGCATTAGATGCCCGGCCATTATCCCCGCGTTAAAAGCGTCTCCAGCGGCAGTGCTATCGACAACCGCAATGTCGGCAACTGAGATCGACCTTGGTGGTGCTTTACCAGCGTCCAGCGATGCAAGACAACCATCTTTCCCCCGTTTAATTACAACATGGGGCGCTCCGGCTCGATGAATTCGCTCGATGAGATCTATCTCATCACACGCTTGCCAGATTGCCCTTTCATCCTGCTCTGTGGCCATAACCATAAAGGAGAGCGCATATAATTCTTGGCAATAGTACTGGCACCTTTCCCTTGAATCCCAGAGTATTGCGCGATAATTGGAATCAAAAAATATTTTGACCCCAGCGGCATGCAGGTCTTTCAACATTTGGAGGCAGGATTGTCGATCAGGTTCAGATAAAATTGCCAGGCTGATTCCACTGATATAGATACTGTCCATTTGTGCTAAACGCGATGCTACTATTGATATATGCGAGTGCTGAAACATATAACGTGCCGCCGAATCTTGCCGCCAATATTGGAAGCTCCGCTCACCATTCTCGTCAAGCTGGATCATATACAAGCCCGGAGATTTTCCATCCTGCTGTAAAACAAGATTGGTGTTCACATGTTCATGCTGCCATTTCAGCAGTAATTGCTGGCTTAAAATATCCCGTCCCACCGCACTGACAAAATAGACTTCGGTTCGGGGTATGTTCTGCGAATGCTCTTCAGGCGGCTCACCGCTTTTTTCATCGATATGAAAGTATTCATTCTGGAGCCGAAAGTAATGCAGCAGACGAGCAAGGTACACGGTGGTGTTAATCACATCGCCACCATAGGTTTGTTGCATCGAACCAAACATCTTGCCATGCAGTTCAATCATGGCCTCACCGATCAGCGCAATTTTTTTCATACAACTCAAAATCTCGTTAATAGCTTGTAAATGGTTAGCATTATTTATTCAGGCATTGGCTGTAGCAAAGTAGCGTTTAGCATTGTGATAGCAAATATCCTGCACCATTGCACCGAGCAGGGGTATATCATTGGGCGCCTCACCACTTTCGACCCACATACCCAGTTTATTGCACAATATACGCCGAAAATATTCGTGGCGAGAATAAGAAAGAAAACTTCTGGAGTCAGTTAACATTCCAATAAACTGACTGAGCATACCAAGCTGTGCAAGTTGCTCTAACTGCCGCTCCATGCCATCTTTTTGGTCGTTGAACCACCAGGCAGAACCAAACTGCATTTTTCCAGGAATACCGCCCCCTTGAAAATTACCAACCATGCTGGCCAATACTTCATTCGCTGCAGGATTAATGTGGTAGAGAATCGTCTTCGGCAGTCTGCCCATCACATCCATTGCATTGAGTAGTTTTGCCAGCTCATAAGCAAAAGGCCTGTCACCCATAGAATCGCATCCGGCATCGGGACCAAAACTCTTCAACATGCGCGTGGAGGTATTTCGCAAAGGGCCAATGTGCAACTGCATTGCCCAGCCACGCTGTTCATATTGCTCTGCCAGCCAAAGAATCACGGCAGTAAAAAATTGTGCCTGTTCCTGCTCAGAGATTTTTTTATTGGTTAAGGCTTTCAAAAGAATCTGGTCCAGGTCTCGCTCATGAGGCAAGGCTGCAAATCGCAACACTTCGATACCATGATCCGAAGCGAGACAGCCCAAGGCAGAGAATACGTCCAGGCGCTGATTCAATGCAGCAAACAAGGTATCCATCGAATGAATATCCTGACCTGAAACTTTTTCCAGTACATGGATGTAATCTTTATAGTCATGACGATCAATTTTAAAGATTTTATCTGGACGAAACGACGGTGCCACTGTCACAAGCATATTATCCTGGTGGATTTTTCTGTGGTGTTCAAGACTATCGGATGGATCATCCGTTGTTCCCACCATGGCAACATTCATTTGCTGCAACAATCCGCGGGCAGAAAACTCGGATGCTTTTAGTTTTTCAGATGTAATGGCCCACACTTCTTCAGCGGTATCTGGCGAAAACACCAGATGATCAATCCCAAAAGGTTTTTGTAGCTCAAGGTGCACCCAGTGATAGGCCGGATTGCCAATGCATTTCGGCACTACACTGGCCCAGGCAAGATACTTGTCCTTGATATCGGCATTGCCTGTAATCAGTGTTTCCGGCACACCGGCGGCGCGCATTAATCGCCATTTATAATGATCTCCTTCTAGCCACAATTCTCCGATACTATTAAATACTCGATCGTTCGCAATGTCAGCGGGACTCAAGTGACAATGATAATCATAGATTGGTTGGTGTTTGGCAAATTCATGAAATAACTTTTGTGCTGTTGTATTGGTTAACAGAAAATGCTCATCCATAAATTGTTTCATAGGGGCTTCTCTTTGCTTTAGACGACGCTGACATTGATACAGGGGTATGGATTCTAATGTGATTTTTGTTGGGGCTGATTCCGATGTTAATATTTTATACTTTATATGCTTGCTAAGCTTGCTAAGCTTGCTAAGCTTGCTAAGCTTGCTATGAGCAATTTTAACTTACAGAATTTTTGACCTTATCGAATTTAAAGGACTTTTTGATTTCACGCAGATATTTATTATTCTTTATGAAGCTATTGTTTCAAGTATATTTGCAACATACGGCTCAATCCCCACACTTCTTAACCCCTGACAGTGTTTGAGTATACGCTGCTGAAATTCTGCTTGCTGGAATACAGAACACTCAAATGCGTTGAATTCACTTAATATTGTTAAAGCAGCTGTATCTGTTGACTGAGCATTTTTGTAAATTTTCCTAAAATAATCTTTTTGCGGATCTTGAAAATCTATTTCATTTCCACCCAAATCCCGCCCCGAAAGATATATCAGCCAGGCTGCAATTCCTATCTCCAGCATAGGACATACCCTCTCGTTTTCCAACAGCGTTTTCAAAGACAACAACCAACGCTGCGATATTTTCTGGCTTCCATCCATAGCGATTTGTGAGGTTTTGTGCCGCAGCAAACCGTTCATAAAACGATGCAATAGCGAATCAGCGTAGCTTGATAATTCAAAGCCTGACGGAATGTCCACGGTCTGTGACTGCTCATCCAACATCAGTCTCTTTACCGCCTGCTGAAATACCGGTATCGCCATCACCTCGGCAACAGTTTCACAGCCTGCCAAAGTTCCGATGTAAGCAATCCATGAATGCGCACCATTCAGCAAACGCAGCTTTATCATTTCATATGGCGCTACCACATCAACCATCAAGCACCCAACGCTTTCCCATTGAGGTCGACCATTTATAAAGTTATCTTCAATGACCCACTGTTTGAAGTTTTCACACACAACGCCGCAGGCGTCGGAATGTCCTAACGTGTGCTCTAACAGATGTCTTGCTTCTGAGTTCATCGCAGGGACGATGCGATCAACCATACTAGAGGGGAAACTGACATGCTCACTTATCCAGTCTAACAGCACTGTGTCAGCATAGGCTTTTCGAATATATTGCTCCAGCGCAGATTTTAGTACATGCCCATTCTGTGGAATATTATCGCAGGATAATAGACTTACCCCACCCGCATTGTGAATCATGCGACGGTACAATACATTCGCGAGAACACTAACAACACTTCTCGGCGAAAAAGGATTCTGAATATCAGAGCGGATATAACCAAAGTCTTCATCGAGAAACTGGAACCCTTGTTTCATTGCATACGCTTTTTCTGTGACCGTTAAGCTAATGATTGTCACATCTGTTTGACTAAGAGTTTTCAGCACATAATCCAAGCCATCAATTTCAGGATGCAATGCCTGCTGCACAATATTGACATCACACACCTGCTCGGCATTATCATCACGTTGAAGCACCGAGAAACGCAGGTTTTGCTCGCGCAAGAGGGTTATATCACGAGAGGAGTTTAAATTTACACAAATGTAGCGCCATGGAAAATTATCGTTATCCGCTAATTCTTGCCCATATACCAATTGATGCGCCCGATGAAAGGCTCCAAAACCAATATGCGCAATCGTTTTCATGATTTTCTGTCAGGACCTTATCTGTTAATGTCAGAGCACAACCTTAGGTTGGCTCAATAAAAATTTTTCAATTTAAACAAGTACAATAACTATTCTTAGAATAGCACTTTTGCACTACCGATACATGGCCTGGTTGACCAGGAAGATGATATGACAGATAGCCCGAGAGAGAGCTGGCAACAGTCACTTGGCATAGTAACGTTGAATATTGAAAGAAGTATTACAAGTTACGTAACTCTTCAAATATGCGCTATGAGCAAAAAAAGAATAAATACAGTGAATTCGCCTGTATTCAAAGGTGCATTCCCCCATACCTCAACAGCGAAATTAGAGGTTCAGCACCGTTTACAAACGGATTAATAAAGGACAACGTTTAGCAAACAGCCGTCCGAATCAAACGACTGCATCTTCTGCCTCTGCAACATTAGCATGCTCTGAATCCACCGTACTGTTGTTAGATATATCACTCGATGTATCTTCCTGGCGAGTTTGAACATTGGCCTCAGCAGCGCTATCGGACTTTATTTTTAATAACTTGTTATAGGCATAATCGATAGTCATCATATGCCATCGAAGATCCTTTACTACATCAAAATGGTATCGAAGCCAATGCGTGTATTTCATCGGACATAATGATTTGAAATAATTATCTCCGGTTAAATTAGATAAAGAAGCCATCAAACTTTCATCAAATTGAAGCGATAAAGCCGCTCTCTCGCCTTCTTCATCCGATAGAAAAAGTACGAGAAAAAAGACCATGATGTAAGCCGATGTTTCAATATCTAATGTTAACCATCGTCGATGGTGTGCTTCTGTATCAATTGCTGGTAACGCCAAGGACGAGAAATTGATTTCATCCAGCGGAACCCTCTCTTTCACATTGATTTCAGGATGGGAGCCGGTATCTATCACATGATTATAAATATTAATGTCATGCAATATAATCGCATTTATCCCATTGACATCGCCCAGCTGATTTACATGCGTGGGCATCAGATCAACACGTTGAACGTGCTCGGAAGAACAGTTATCTGCCACGAAATTAATCAGTGCCGACTCATACTGGAAATGTCGGATGATGTACTCCAATGCTTCTGGCGAAATAAGATCCCGCATAAACCACACCCCCATCTTATTGAGCAGGGTGTGCGACTTGATTGTGAAAGGTAAGATCCGTTTAATAAAACGTACAATTTGAATACCCACAATTATGAGGCCTCGCACTACAGGCAAAAGTATGCGAGTTAACTTGCGATGCACATCCTTTTCATACAGTGCACGCTCATGAGCACTGAGTAGTAAATGAGGGTCAGCCTTAATAGCTTCAAAAAACTGCGGATTAGTACGGTCTCTCATAATGCTACTCGCGTGTTTATTTCAGAAAATATTTTAGTTGCGATCATATTCAAACCGATTTACACATTATCCAGTTCTTCTAGCTGCAACGCGTATAAACGACCGACAATTTTAGCAATTCGACGAGCCTGGATTGCAGTGGCAGGAGTAATAAATGGTGAGGACAGCACTTTCACAAGGTTGTCGTAATGGTCCTCATCCGCAACCCCATGGTAATAGAGAAACGAAACGCTATCCTTATCAACGCCCAGCGCTTCCTGAATACAGCGAGACCAAAGCGCCGCTTTGTGTGACCCAAGCCCCTCAATAATAAACGTCGCTCCGAATATGCCAACCGGATTTTGCTTGCTCGCTTCGCTCATAATGAAACTTGATAGCGCTTCACTTCCAATGTTCATTTCACCGTTTTGAATCTCTTCAATGTTTCCTCCTACCTTCACATAATCCTTTTCCAGCATTAAAAAGTCTTGATGCTCCTCACGAGCGTGACTTATTAACGCATTACGCAATAAAACATGTGAGTTTTCCATAGAAGACGCAGCGCGAGTAATCCAGCGAGCCCCCTGACTGACCTGCTGGCGCATATTGCGAAGATAAGACAGGTACTGATCTTGTGTTATGGTTTTATTTTCAATTTGCGCCACAACATCCACTTTTTTAAGCTGTAATTCAAACTCGTACCACACCTGTGCCAATGCTTTGCCAAGCCATTTTGATGCCTCATTCTCGACACTTTCCAATCGGTTTTGAAGCGGACTTTGTTCAAACATCATCTCAAGAGATTGTGATAATTCTAATTCTGGAAGTTGCATAAGAAATCCTTGTAGCGAATAAGTTTATTTAGTAACAACAGTTAACAATGCGTAGGAGACTGAAAACCGTCCAGACTCCGGTATCATTAGGAGAAGTTTCTGGCCGTGTTCAAGGCGTCCAGATCGGTATAATTCATCCAACATAATGTATATGCTGGCAGCGCCAGTATTCCCTTTCGTTTCAAGATTGGTAAACCAGTTGTTGAGTGGTATATCGATACCATTATCAAGCAGTTTCTGATGTAATTTTTCATGAAAAAAGTAAGAACTAATATGCGGCAAAAACCAATCAATTTCTGGTAATCCGAATTTTTCTTTCATTTTCGCGGCGAAATCCGCTACCACATCCACGATATGCTCGGCTAACACTTTGGTATCCTGCCTCAGCAACAACATACTCATGTCAGCCAGTTCATTGTTGCTTACATTCTCAATCCATGTATTTTGCGGTGTAAGCGCATTAGGATTGCTGCTTCCCATATACATGCAGGTCTCAAGAGCATCCGCGTAGGAGGCGGTCTCCATCCACTCCACTTTCAAACTAAGACCAGCGGCGCGCGGTGCATTCGCAATAATAAAAGCTCCGGCACCATCCGAAAGCATCCAACGTAAAAAATCAGCGTGAAAGAACTGGTAAGATGCAGCAACATCCCCCTCATGGACTATTTCACTCTCTTTTTCAAAACGCTTACTACGCATAAGCACAGAGGGTCTTTCCGCACCACACGCAACAACCTGTTTATGCTGCCCGCTAATAACAGACATGACCGCGGCTTTCATAGCAGCGGCGCCTGCTCCACAAATACCCGCCGTAGAAAGTATATCGGCATGCTTACCGCCGATCCGCCCATGAACCATTGACGCTATCCCAGGCGCAAGTAAATCTGGCAAGGTTGTTCCCACCGAAAACATGTCGAGAGTATCGGCTTCAACACCCAAGGATATCAATGCATCCTTTATCGCTTCACTGGCAAGCTGGTCCGTAAGATGTGTCATTTCACCTTTTTCATCAATGGCGTAATGCCGGCTTTTTATTCCATTTGATTGAAGTATCCTCCGTCGATACCGACTTGGTTTGTCATTCACCATTCCTAAATAGTCTTCCATTTCGTCATTACTTATTGGCTCGCCAGGTAAGTATGCACCCGTTGCTACGATATAGGCATCTTGATGTTGATAAACAGACATGATTTTTTCCAGAAAAAAATATGATAAAGAAATGAGAAAAAATGAAAAATAAATTTGCCACTTAGCCCTTTTATTTATCGTCTATTCACAGGACACTAGCAATAACGTTTTTGCTCATCAGGAGAAACAAATATCATCGACTCACTCATTCAAAAACACCAATTGACGCGAGTAACATCCATTTTACTTTTGACCATCTATAACGCCCCTTCTGAACGCAAATTTTTTTCTGTCGCACTTTATTGGCTCATCATAAAAGCGACAAATTTAACAAAACAAAAACTTCTTATAAGTCTTAGGTCTTCATAAAAATTTTATATTTTTCTGGTAGTAAAAATGCTACAGCTTACAATCGAAAGGGGTTACTGATTCATTTGAACAAACACTCACCCCTGCTTCACTATTCGCCAGTTTCTAAATACTCGTAGAGGTTACATCGCTCATTGAACGACGAATGTGCTGGTCATAATTTTCGCCTCACGATGCATGAGTTCTCTGTGGTAGAATAAACACTGAGAAACACCAGCAAGATATAAGCGTGTCAATAATTTTTTGTGACAATTGTATTGGTCGCGATCTTGGTCATAGATATGTCGCAGTGTGTATTTTTAATGAGCACCGACCACTTGATGACTGCCAAATCACAAATATGTCATGGCTTGCTCTGTTAGCGTGTTAACCATTGTAGAAAGCAATATAGAATCCATAGCAGGTTATAGTATGAAGGTAGGGGTTATAGGACTAGGGGATATTGCAACCAAAGCATATCTCCCTATTTTAGCGACAAACCAAAATATAGAGCCATGGATTTGCACTCGCAATCCGGAGGTTTTGCAACGCTATTCACAACAATACCGAATTAAGAAATGCTACGAAGACTTTCACAAGCTTATAAGTGACGGACCTGACATTGTTTTTATCCACAGCGCTACGGACTCTCACTACGCTATCGCCAAAGCCTGTCTTAATGCAGGTATTCCAACATTTATTGACAAGCCTATCAGCTACTCCTTTGCCGAGTGCGAAGATATCATTGAACTTGCCAAGCAAAAGAAGCTACAGCTACACATAGGATTTAATCGTCGCTTTGCACCGCTTTATAAGAACTTTTTCGGTAAAAAGCCCATCCATATTTACTACCAAAAAAACAGATTCAATTTACCCGCCGATCCTAGAGTTTTTGTGTACGATGATTTTATACATGTACTGGATACACTACTTTTTCTTTCCAAGGGGAAAACGCAAGACCTGAATATTCAACCTTGCTTCATTGAAGACAAGCTCGCCAGCATCTGGGTTAACTGGCGTAATGATGGCAGTATTTTTACTGCAGAAATGAATCGCGTAAGCGGCATGACTGAAGAGTTGTTGCAGTTCACCAGCGAAAACGAAAAGTGGCACATTGCCAATTTATCCGAAGGTATCCACTACAGCAACAATCAGTCACAGCCACTCAAGTTTAATGACTGGGAAAACACACTGAAAAAACGTGGCTTCGTCGACATGATCAATCATGTCCTGCACCACGTAAATGCAAACCTTCCTTGCGATTACGACAGCATGCTCGCCTCACACCGCTTGTGTGAAATTGTTGTGCAGCGAATGCAAACCAAAACCTAATCTTCCTGCAAGAAAAGCACAGCAACATTAAATTTATTTTACAGACGTTCAACTTTCAAATAATTTGTTATGCATAGGAGTAGTTTTTACAAAATATTGAAATAAGTACAAAGATTTCATGAGCGAGTTAGCAGATTCAACGTTTTAGTAATAAACGGACGTTAACATCAAAAAAATATAACTAACCAACTGCGTGAAACTCATGAAAAACTTAAAAAAAATGAAAAGTACTATCTTTTCCACACTGCTCTGCACGTTATTTTTTATTGCATCCCCACAATCTTTTGCTTCTGAATGCACAGAACTTTTCCCCCTTAGCACCAAGGGTCGTTATGTCATAGACGCCTGCCAAAACCGTTTTAAACTAAAATCGGTGAATTGGTACGGTGCCAGCGGCAGTCGAGAAGTAGTTGGCGGTTTGCAACATCAAACCATGCAACACATCGTGAATGTTATTAAAGACAGCGGCTTTAATAGTGTACGCCTGCCTTTTTCCAATCAGATGCTACATACCACTTCTGCAGTCCCCAATGAATATTTAACGGCGAATCCGCAATTGTTCGGCAAAACCCCGCTACAGGTTTATGATGCTGTCGTCGAAGCGTTGGCCGAAAAAAATATCGCTATTATTTTGAATAATCACACCAGTTTTTCTGAGTGGTGTTGTGGCTTTGACTTTAATGGTTTGTGGTATCACGACGGACAAAGTAAAGCACAATGGCAACAAGACTGGTTAAACCTCGTTGGTCGTTACCAGCACATCCCTCAAGTGGTCGGCGCAGACTTGCGCAACGAAGTACGAACCACCAAATGGCACAACACAGTGTTCCCTGAAAGTCCGAACTGGGGTTGGGGAGATAAAAATGACTGGAAGATGATCGCACAAGAAACGGGAAATAAGATAAACAAGCTGGATGGTGATTTATTAATTATTGTTGAAGGCATTAACTGGTGGGGCTCTCTGCCAATTCTAGGATCGGGGGAACGCCCACATTTAATGCCAGCTAAACATGATCCCATTAATTTAATTAAAGCGAATAAACTCGTATACGCCGCTCATAATTATGGATTTATTGGTCCAAACCATAATGGCAGCGATGAAACATCTGCGGGCAACATCAAGTACAGCGATATGGATCGTGAGACTTTATTCCATAAACTTGAAGAGGAATTCGCTTTTATTACAGATCCATTTCAAGCGTATACCGCGCCCGTTTGGATCAGTGAATTTGGTATCGGTTACAACGAAAGTGCAGAGCATTATCGTCGCTGGTTTATTAACTTTACCGAGTTCATGGTCATGCATGATCTGGACTTCGCTTACTGGCCATTAAACCCGGAGAAAGGCGACGGCGCTCACGATACCTACACTTTAATGGAAAATGACTGGAGTCGTATGCGTAACGACTGGCGTACACCGTACATGCAGCAGCTAATTAATCAAGATGCGGCCACTGGTGCGGTTGAAGATTTCAGTGCTGAATTTTCCCTCGTTCGTTTCGAGAATCACGACAACAATGTCGCAGACTTGAATTACGACTGGGATAGCGGGGCAATGAAAGGCTCCTGCCGCAATGGCGATCGCGTACTGGGCTTCAGCAGTAATGAAACTATTTTATGTAGCCACAGCCAAACTGGAAACCTGTTGGCCGACCATCAGGAATTCTATACACGCAATAATGAAGTGGGATCACCGCGCGGCAAGGACTGGGCTGGCGGATTCACCAAGTACGAGTGCGACAAAAATTTCTACGTAGCAGGAATATCTAAACGCTGGTGGGGAACTTCCGGTGTATTGTGTGCAAAAGCAAACCGTGAACTGGGGAATGCCTGTAGTACGCTGTGGTTTGACCAGGGCGATAACCGCCAGTCTAACACCGGCAATGACTGGTCTCCGGGAGCACTGAAAGGGCAGTGTGGCGATGATAAATATCTCGCTGGCGTCGCACAACGCGATGGCGAACAAGCCGCCCTGCTCTGCTGTGGTTTAGCGAAAAATGAAGTGGTTACCCTTTACCAACACTGCGATAAAAACGGGTATGCCATTGAACTTGCACCCGGACGCTACACCTTGAGTGACCTTCAGGCACTGGGCATGGCTAACGATGACATTTCTTCTTTGAGCGTGCAATCTGGCTTTAAAGTAGAAATGTATCAACACCACGACTTTACGGGCAATGTTATCACCAAATCCGCGGATGATAATTGTCTCGGGGATGATGGATTTAATGATGACTTAAGTTCTGTCATCGTGTCGCCCCGCTAAATAGTTTTATTTTTTTACGTAACCCAGCAACATTCGACACAAACAAAATAGCCTGACGACTCTCGCCGTCAGGCTATTTTTTTCAATGCAACTCTGAACAAACTCTTACAAGGCCTCCAAAGCCTCACTCAACTTTTTCACCGGTACAATTTCCATACCTTTAATAGCATCACGCGGCTGATTCCCATGCGGCACAATCGCACGCTTAAACCCATGCTTTGCAGCCTCTCGTAAACGCTCCTGCCCACTGGGAACAGGGCGAATTTCACCGGCCAATCCCACTTCGCCAAACACCATCAGGTCACGTGGTAGCACCTGGTCGCGAAAGCTTGAAACCAAAGCCAGCAACAAGGCGAGGTCTGCACTGGTTTCGACAATTTTAACGCCCCCCACCACGTTGACGAAAACATCCTGATCGCCCACCATAATGCCGCCATGCCGATGTAATACCGCGAGCAACATCGCCAGACGATTCTGTTCCAGCCCAACGGCTACTCGGCGTGGATTGCCCAAGCTGGAGCTGTCGACCAGGGCTTGAATTTCTACCAGCAACGGTCGAGTGCCTTCCCACACAACCATCACAACCGAGCCGGAAGACACATCTTCCGAACGCTGAAGAAAGATCGCTGAAGGATTCGACACCTCTTTTAATCCCTGCTCTGTCATCGCAAAGACGCCCAGCTCGTTCACCGCACCAAAGCGATTTTTATGTCCACGCAAGGTGCGAAACCGCGAATCGTGCGACCCCTCAAACATAATGGAACAGTCAATAATATGTTCCAGCACTTTTGGCCCGGCAAGACTCCCGTCTTTCGTCACATGACCGACCAGAATTAACACTGCACCGCTCTGCTTCGCGTATCGCGTCAGGTAAGCAGCCGATTCGCGTACCTGCGATACGCTGCCGGGCGCGGACTGTATATCCGCCTGATGCATCACCTGAATGGAATCCACCACCATGATTTTTGGCTGCAGCGTTTGCGCGCTGTCTACAATCATGTCAACGTCAGTGGCCGATAACATTTTTAAATTCTTGGTTGGCAACCCCAACCGCTGAGCTCGCATCGCCACCTGCTGCAGAGACTCTTCCCCGGTTACATACAAAGCTTCATGCTTTTCTGCGAGATGACACAAGGTCTGCAACAGGATGGTGGATTTACCCGCACCCGGATGTCCACCGATCAACACCACTGAACCGGCGACAAACCCGCCGCCGAGCACGCGATCAAACTCTTCCATACCAGAAGACACACGTGGTAATTCACTCAGATCTATATCCGCCAGCGAGGTAATGCGAGATTCCTGCCCCCCGGCATACCCCTTGAACCCTGGTGTAAAATTGCGTTTTTCTGCTCCCAGCCGAACTTCCTGCAGGGTATTCCAGGCACCGCACTCGGTACAGTTGCCTTGCCATTTCGGGTAGTCTGCGCCGCAGTCGTTGCATACATACGCGGATTTCGATTTTCCTTTAGCCAAAACCTTAAACTCCTGTCTCGTCCTTATCTAGCGGCACTGGCGCCTGCTCTTTAGCGTCTTGCATGAGCTTTTTTCGGACATCCATCCACACCTGTCCAAACATATTTTCACCTCGCCAGTCTCGTCCAACCCCCCAGTAGTGATCGTACTGAGAACTTTCCGCCAGCAATTGGTCGCCAGTACTCAGCAAATATTCTCGTACGTCATCATACATTTGCACCTGGGTATACAAAGCTCGTGTCATGAACAGGCGACGGGATTTTCGCCAACCTTTGGCCTTCAATCGATACCAGGGTTTAATCAACAGCGCTGCTTGTTCGGCAGAATCTGCTGCTGCAATCTGTTCAGCCAGACGCGAATTACCGGCGATTTTGCTGCAGACGTAATGCTCTGCACTTCGCCACTCACACTCTTCGAGATAAATGCTGCGCGAGCTGGAATTCAATAACTGGTCACGATCAAATCGGGAAAACAGGAGGGCGTCTTCGAATTTATTATCCGGTGCAAACATGGTGGAATCACTGCTCACTCTAATTAAAATAGTGGGTGCAATGTACGCGGATTGCGAATGCTTGTCGACCGGGCGCTTAAAGGGGGAAAGCCTCAGCTAAACTGAAAGCCGCAACGTAGACAAAACGTCTTCAACAGAAGACAAGTCTCAAGGCGGACCCTGGCTCGCGCTCAACAATGAAAGCCGGGGGCAAAGTCACTGCAATAATGCTAAAGTATACGACCCTCGCGAATTCAGAACATCTATGAAAAGCTCATTAATGCCGGAAAAGCCCATTCTCGTTTACCCCTCCCTGGCGGCCACGGTCGGACTGGAGGAAGCGGTATTGCTGGCGACACTCAGCGACATGGTCAGTACGCAAGAAGGCCAGTGGAATAACGGTTTTAACTGGCACATGCTGAGCCTCAAATCCCTGTCTGAAGCCCTGCCCTTCTGGCAGAGCCGGGATTTCCAGCGCGTCACGACCAGTATGCGGGAAAAGGGGATTTTAATTATTGCCTCCACCGGCTTTAACGATAACGACACATTCAAATTCGCTTTTAATGAGAAAAGTGTTCGCCAACAACAGGCCAAGCCCACTCAAACGCTGCACAACACGCGTGAAGATCGACCGGAAGGTGGTAAAAATTTCATCGCCGACCACTGGCAACCCGATGACACCACGCTGGCCCAGCTCGCCCAACTCAGTGTACCCAGCGAGTTTGCTCTTGAGCAGGTTCCGGAATTCGTTACCTATTGGCGAGAAAGGGGAGAGGCGCATCGCTCCTGGGGTCAGAAATTCATCAATCACACCATTCAACGCTGGCGCTCTTATGAGGTAAGGCAACATCGCCGCAGCAAGGCGACTCCCATTTACTCCAACTGGACTCCCAGTGAAGAATGCATGAATGAACTGCTATCCAAGAACTTACCACGTGAGTTTATTTTGGATCAGATCGGTGAATTCATCCAATTCTGGCAAGCCACCGAAGAAAAGCATCTGTCCTGGGATACTAAATTTATCCAGCGTGTACTCAGCCTTTGGGCTGACCGGGAGGCAAAAAAGAATATCGCCACCCAGGAATATAAAATCCATGAAAACTGGCAACCCTCAGAGGATGCACTGGACGTAATGACCGTGAAATCCGGAATACCACGCGGATTTATTGATGATGCCATCCCTGAATTTATTATCTACTGGAAGGATAAAGGCCTGGCTACCACCACCTGGAACAGCTTATTTATTAAACACGTTCGCCTGCAATGGCATCGCTACCAGCACTCCAGCAACAACACCGTCGAGCCTCAACCCATCAGCCCTCAATGGCAGCCCAGCGAAGATGTGTATGACATTTTGCGCATGGCGAATATCGATGCAGAATTCGCCCGCGCACTGGTTCCCGAATTCGTACTGTACTGGCGCGACAGCAACCAGATTCACAATTCGTGGAACACTCGCTTTATTCGTCACGCGAAAAAAACCTGGGCACAACGCCATCAACTTTTAGCGTACAATGCGCCCAACTCGCAAGAAACGAAATCAACACGGGATATGAGCCTTGAAGAACTCCTCACCGACCGAACTTGGGCAGAATAAGCCGCACAAGCCATCGCAGGATTTTATCGATGCCCTAAACCAGGTTTTTGCTCTGTTTAAACTGAACTACCATAATCAGTTTTACAAAGCCTATTCCAATACCGAAGAATTAAACGCCGCGAAGCGCCTCTGGGTAGACGCTTTGCGCACATTCGCCCCAACAACTCTGTTAAAAGCGGCGAAGGCGATTATGCAGGGAAGTGAGTTCTTACCAACCTTGCGCACGATGATACGCCACTGCGAAGAGCTGGATCAGGAAGCTTTGCCCGACGCCCATTCAGCTTACATCGAAGCCTGTCGAGCCCCCTCTCCGAAAGCCAACTACCACTGGAGCCACCTGGCTATTTATTATGCCGGTAAAGCCTGCGACTGGTACTTCCTGCAAAACAACACTGAACAAACGGCCTTTCCTGTGTTCAAAACAGAGTACGAGAGAGTTTGTGCGCAGATAAGAGCCGGGCTTATTTTGGAAACCCCAGTAAAAGCAGCGCTTCCTCAGTCCAGCGCAAAAGCCTTGGACAAAGAAAGCAATCAGTCCCGCCTTGCAGCCCTGAAAGACTCGCTGGATCTGTAAATCGACAGCCAGTACTGCTTAATAAGTCCTTTCAGTACCTAAGGACAGCTGAGCGGCCTTCTTCTCACAGCGCAATGACACCAAGGTATTGCAGCCGTGAGATTGCGCGGTATTCAAAGCACGTGATCCAGCTGGTGTATCATGACGTAAGCTCTAAGGCGTGTTTTACAATTTTCCACTGCAACCAAACTCCGAAAAAGTGCACTATAGTCAGAAGCATTAGCCTCAATCAGACAGCACATTCACTGTCGGCACCCACAATACTGAGCATGTGACCGGCAAAGAGAAAGAGAACGTAAGGAAAGACCATTGCTATGAAAACCTTATTTGGTTATGTCATTGCCGCTTATTTGGCCGCTACACTGGCGCTGAGTTACTACCTCAGTACTTATGACAATATTCCCGATGTCTACCTGCCACCACCAGCCGCATACGAGTTTCCCAAACCGCCAAATTTTGCGGCTATCGACAATGCAAAAAAGAAAAAGCAGGCATTCTTTAATTACTTCACCCCCATCATTCAGCAGGTCAACAGCAATATCACGGTAGAGCGGGACACCCTGCTCACGATCGAAGACAAATACTATGCGGAAGGTACGCTCAGCGAGCACGCTCTGACTATCATTGATGACTTATCGGGCAAATATGGCATTGAAGCACAAGAAGATAAAATAGATCAGGTGAACGCCCTGTTAAAACGAGTAAACATCGTTCCTACATCGCTGGCTTTGGCACAGGCAGCCAACGAGTCCGGCTGGGGAACATCTCGTTTTGCGAAAAAAGGCAATAATTACTTTGGCATGTGGTGCTATTCAGAAGGCTGCGGCTATGTCCCAAATTCTCGCATAGAGGGAGCCCAGCACGAGGTCAGAAAATTTGCCAGCCCGGCACAATCCGTGGAAGCTTACATCCATAACATCAACACACATCTTGCTTATCGCTCACTGCGCAATATTCGCCAACAAGCCGTTAACAACGGCAACGCAATCAGCGGCGCTTTATTAGCTGACGGCCTGCTTAACTACTCTGAACGACGTGAAGCCTATGTGGCAGAAATCAAAAGTATGATTCGCAGAAATAAACTGGACACAGAGCGCTTGATTCTCACCACAGACTAAGCATTACACAGGACTGCCGTTTTGATAAAAACGGCAGTCCTGTGTATGTGGATAAGATCGTGACAGGGATACGATTTAAATGTATTCGACACCCATGCCATCGTCTGTTACTCGAACGACGGTGACATCGGTTAAGAATTCGTTGGCACTGTCCAGATACATCTTCGCTTTAAAGTCATCTCCAACAGAAATGAATTTTGGCAGGTTGCGACATCTGGCAAAGAAACCAGTGGCGGATACATCGCGCGTTTCTGCGACGAACTCACCCCAGGAGTCATGGGATAATTTTACTGCGTGTTTGACTTGTGTACGACCGTGCTTTCTAAAACCGGACATAATCTCTCGACTGCTCGTTAATGATTATCGTTTTTGAAACATGGATATTTCGCAAAATATACAGCTTCTATTTTTTCCGCGATTAAGAAATCTGTGTATGGGCTTGCTGCAAAGGTTCATCGCTGCGCTGTCAGCGACCAGGTTCTTTCTATTTAGCTGCTTAGCTACTCAGCTATTAGCAATTAGCTTTTAATCTTTTCGCAAAACCTTATTGTAAAACCAAAATTAAACACGTTATGACGAGTGTTTAACGACTATGATAAATCTTTATCAGTTTTTACGTTGTGTTTTGTGATTTCAGCGTTCGTGATGATGTAGAGCGTTTTGCTTTTCTTATAGCCAAACATTTCAGTAGGACATTGGTCTTCGTACTTTTTTATTCGCGCTAAATCCGCAATTCTATGTACGTTTCTATGTGCGTTGTACCTGCGTGCGATTCATTCGTTTAACTACATTTAGGAGCGCACAAATTTAAAGCACGTTGAGCAAGCTTCATACGCTATTATTCAACCATATTTTAAGAGCACTTGTCACTTAGAAATATTGCAATTTAGTCGCGAAACTGGCAAAAAAATTTGCATTTATTCGCTTTTATGCTTCTTTGCTCACAAGTGCTCTAATTTTCAAACATCCGTATTAGCGTTCGCCGGTATTAATCGGCAATCTCAACATTGTCGACTTTTTGGAATCCGCGCGGCAATTTATTCCCTCGTCGACCACGCTCGCCCATGTAATGATCGAGATCTTTAAACTTTAACCCCAGATGTCTTTTACCGGAAAAGACTTTCAAAGTTTGCTTCTCAGACACTACACACACCGCAATCATATATTCTTCACGAGATTGCACACGAGCAGATGGAATATTAATAATCTTATTTCCTTTACCACGAGCAAGCTCCGGCAATTCAAGCACAGGGAATGCCAGCATTCGCCCTTCATTACTCACAGCCACCAGCCAGGCATTTTCCATATCGGCAGGAATGCCCTGAGGCGGGAGTACATTTGCCCCTTTGGGTAAACTTAAGACGGCTTTACCCGCTTTGTTTTTGGTGTACAAATCGCTTAGCTTGCCGATGAAACCGTAACCGGCATCACTGGCGAGCAGTACACGCTGATCTTCATCGCCGGCAAACAGCCCTTCAATACTTGCACCACTGGGAGGGTTTAATCGCCCGGTGACCGGTTCGCCCTGCCCCCGCGCTGAAGGCAAGGTATGAGAGGCGAGTGCGTAACTACGCCCAGTGGAATCCAACAAAATAACATTTTGGTTGCTCTTACCACGTGCGGCAAAACGGTATTTATCCCCGGCTTTGTAATTCAAACTCAATGGATCGATATCGTGACCTTTGGCTGCCCGAATCCAGCCTTTTTCTGATAAGACGACTGTAATCGGATCGCTGCTGAGCAGATCAGATTCACTGAACGCCTGCGCTTCTTCCCGCACAACCAGTTTGGATCGACGGTCATCGCCAAACTCTTTGGCAACTTCAAGTAACTCTTTTTTAATCAGGTTTTTTAAGCGACGGGCAGAACCAAGGATTGCTTCAAGGTCGGCTTTTTCCTTGGCCAGATCTTTTTGCTCTCCGCGAATTTTCATTTCTTCCAGGCGCGCCAGTTGGCGCAAGCGCGTATCCAGAATGTAATTAGCCTGGTCTTCGCTCAGCTCGAAACGCTTCATCAATTCCTGTTTCGGATGCTCTTCGGTTCGAATAATATGAATCACTTCATCGAGATTCAAAAACGCAATTAGCAAGCCATCCAATAAATGCAGGCGACGGTCAACCCAATCCAGACGATGTTGCAGACGTCTGCGTACCGTCACCATACGGAAACTCAGCCACTCGCTGAGAATTTTATTCAGCGGTTTAACCTGGGGCTTACCATCAATGCCAATCACATTGAGATTGATGCGATAATTTTTTTCCAGATCCGTAGTGGCAAATAAATGGTTCATCACGGAATCCAGATCAACCCGATTGGAACGCGGGATAATCACCAGCCGCGTTGGGTTTTCATGATCGGATTCATCACGTAAATCCGCAACCATTGGCAATTTCTTCGCCTGAATCTGTGCTGCAATTTGTTCCAGAATTTTTGCACCACTGACCTGATGTGGCAGGGAGTGAATGACGATATCGCCATCTTCTTTTTGCCACACCGCGCGCATTTTCATACTGCCGCGACCAGACTCATAAATTTCCTGAATATCTTTTTGCGGTGTAATAATTTCCGCATCGGTTGGCATGTCCGGACCTTGAATAAATTCACATAAGTCCGCAACGCTGGCTTGAGGGTTTTCCAGCAAATGTACCGTAGCATCAATCACTTCTCGCAGGTTATGCGGCGGGATATCTGTCGCCATGCCGACGGCAATGCCGGTAGTCCCGTTAAGAAGCACTGTCGGCGCTCGAGCAGGCAGTACTTTAGGCTCGTCCAAGGTACCGTCAAAGTTTGGCTGCCACTCCACTGTGCCCTGTCCCAGCTCACTCAGCAGAACTTCCGTGAACTGGCTTAAACGCGCTTCGGTATAACGCATTGCCGCGAAAGATTTGGGATCATCCTGCGAACCCCAGTTTCCCTGACCGTCAACCAATGGGTAACGATAAGAGAAGGGCTGGGCCATCAACACCATGGCTTCATAGGAAGCACTATCACCGTGCGGGTGGAATTTACCAATCACATCCCCCACCGTACGCGCAGATTTTTTATACTTGGCGGTGGATTTAAGACCGAGCTCACTCATTGCATACACAATACGTCGCTGCACGGGCTTCAAACCGTCTCCCACATGCGGCAGGGCACGATCCAGTATTACGTACATGGAGTAGTCCAGATACGCTTTTTCAGTAAACTGGCTAAGTGGAATTTGTTCTTCAGCTTCGATTAGATTGGTCATATCGTTCTTAATATTTAGAAAAATCGGCGGTGTTATAGCAGATGCGACTACGTCGTTCAAACATAATGCGTTATTAGCGTTAAAGGCCGCTTAGTCTGAGCGAGTAACGTAACGCCGTCATGATGCCATCAAGTTTAAAATATAGTCACTTCTCTCGCCGCTCACGCGGCTTATTTACTCTACTGCATTGCGAAGCACGGTGCTGCAAGTCTTTTACCTCACGAGCAATATAATAGTCGATGAATGTCGGGTTCATGCATCTGTCGTTGATGACAAGCTTCTCACGTAAGCCCGCGCCGCTGGCAAATACGATTGTGCGGTAAATGCATGTAAATGCGCGGATTTTTGCAGATAAATGCAATAACTTGTCAGGAGTGTACGCGGTTCAGTTAAATTTAGAATTTCACTGGAACCCTTGACTGAAATAGCAATCTACTGACAATAAACCCATGACTATTTGAACACTATTTTTTCATGATGCCGTCAGTCGCTTTACAAAAACCAGGCCAAAGCCGTCAGTCACGCCTTTCTCGTGAACCGTCCAGCCGTGGAAAGCGGTTTAATCGACAGCTGTTGACTCAGCCGCTATTTAACAGGCTATCGCTGCATAGACATCTAGCGCGTCGACGGCCTCTACGGCGGCGCTGGTCATCATTTTTTACGAGTTGCCAGGTTGTGGGGTTTTCTATTTTATTGCAATGGTCGTCGCCTGCGCTCAGCTTAAATGTTGCGCCGGATTGGCTGGTAAAAACCACCGAAGGTGAAACCATTTCTCTGCAGCAGGAACTCCAGCGCGGACAAAAAGTCGTCATGCTGTTTTGGGCCTCCTGGTGCCGTTACTGCAAACAATTACTACCTGAAGTACAGTTGCTATCGCAGCAACTCAAGGACCAGCCGATCACATTTGTAACATTGAACATCTGGCAAAACGGCGGTGAGAATACCAGCCCCAAAAACTACTACCTCACACAGAACATCCATTTACCGCTCGTGATGCGGGCGGATATGATCGCCGCCAAATATCAGCTCAAAACCACACCGGGCATATTCGTCATCAAAAAAGGGCGGGAAATTGTGTACCAATACCACCCAGGCAGCACAACGGAGCAGGTGGTTCAGGATTTGGAAAAAGCCTTAATGAATTGATTGCGCGTTTGCGGTTGCCAGCCCTTGATTCAACGCAGGTTACCCTTACGCCGTTTTTGTTTTAGCGCGCTGCCACCCCTGCAAACTGTTCAGGCTTGCGCTATTAATTCTAAACCCACTACTAATCCGAAACCCGTTACCAATCTAACCCGCTGATAACCCAATCCGCTGGTGCGTCGGTGCTGTTTGATGTTAATCCTCTTCGGACGCAACGCGGTCGATATCTTCCAGCAGATCCAAGGGCTCGATTTCTTCACCTTCCAAGTCGCTGTTCCAGTTCACCCCAATCAACAGTACATCTTCATGCATCCCTGGCAGCCAATCATCGAGTAATTCTTCCAGTGAAATGGGGATAACACGGTACCCCGACCACTCATCCCGACAATGTTGCTGCGCGAATTCAGGTTGCGACCACAGCGGCATCACGCTGATTTCTTCATTGCTTACTGACGGACACAGCGCCCAGCCTTCATCGCTCTCCAAGCCCCACACACAACCGGTGGCAATCGCCTCGTCAATAAAGCGATCATAGTTTTCATCAAAGTCATCACTGAGAGATTCTTCTTGCTGCATCGTCTGCCCTCTTTATTACAGGTCATCTCGCTTAAAAAAAGCTTGGCGTTAAACTATTAAAACTCAGCCGAAGCGTGTATCGGCGACAAAGGGATTGTGCTGGCGCTCTTGGCCAAACGTGGATAAAGGTCCATGACCGGGAACAAACACCACTTCATCACCAAGTGGCCAGAGTTTGTTACGAATAGACGAGATTAGCGTATTGTAATCGCCGCGAGGAAAGTCGGTGCGACCAATCGAGCCATTAAACAGCACATCGCCCACGAAAGCAGTTTTGCTTGCTGCGTGAAACAAAATCACATGCCCGGGTGTATGCCCAGGACAATGGTGCACACTCAAGTGCTGCTCGCCAATGGTGAGGGTATCACCATCGTTTAGCCAACGATTGGGTGTAAAACTCTCTACTTCCGCAAAGCCCATCATTCGCGCTTGATCCGGCAGCATGTCGAGCCAGAATTTATCTTCGGTGTGCGGCCCTTCGATCGGTAGCTGCAAGGTTTGACTCAACTCGGCTGTACCACCAACATGATCTAAATGACCATGCGTAAGAAAAATCTTTTTTAAATTGACGCCTTCTTCTGTAACGGCACGAGTAATTTTCTCGAGATCACCACCAGGATCGATCACCGCTGCATCCCGGGTTTTTTCGCACCAGATTAACGAGCAGTTTTGCTGATAGTGGGTAACGGGAATGATTCGATACTTCATCACTTTCGATTACTCTCGGGTTAGTTCTCACATGAAATTAAATCGGTTTTTCTAGCTTTTCTCATTCGCTCTGTGCTTTTTCAGGCCGTTACCAAACCGTTACCAAACCATTACCAAACAGTAAACAGCCAGTTTCCAGCCTGGATATCCAAGCGGACCACTGGAAAACGGGCAGCCCTGGAACTGGCGCGACAAAAAAGCCCGGAAAGCGAACATTTTTTGATCGCCTGTGCCATTCACGCGAGAAAAGTGGAATACCAAGAATTTTTCGGCATTTTAGCCTGAGGTGACTAGAATAGATAATACATAGACAAATTTTTTATCTAAAATGCCGAATTTAAAGATTGACGAAATCCACCGCGACGCAATGCAGGAAATTACCAACGTTGCCATGGGGCAAGCTGGGGATAAACTGGCACGTCTGCTGGATACCTTTGTCATTCTTTCCATCCCACATATCGACATTATGCGCCCCTCCGACATTGTGATGGCTTTGCAGGCTGTCGATTCACGCGATTCTGTGTCCGGCGTGTGCCAGGGCTTTATTGGCGGTGGTATCAGCGGAGAAGCCATGCTGCTGTTCAACGATACCAGTTTTACGGATCTGGCCAAGTTGATGAATTACGATGATGAACTGGATCAACAGGCTGAACGCGAACTTTTAATGGATGCCACCAATGTGTTGTTTGGCGCATGCCTCAATGGGATTGCAGAACAGATCGACGTCAGCTTTAGTTTCGGTCCACCTCTGGTACTGGGCCAGCACCGCAAATTTTCAGAAATATTTAATACTGAAAACGCCAAATGGGAAAACGCGCTGGTCACTGAAATTAACTACCAGCTGGAAAATTACGATGTGAATTGCGACCTTCTCATCATCATGACCGAAGAATCACTGGATCTGCTGTTTAAGAAACTCGACTACTTACTCGAAGCCTGATCACTCCAGCAAGAAAGCCACTGAGCAGCATAACTCGCACAAATTTCTATGACTGACAACGCGCTCAGCCGATTGGCAAGCTATGGTATACACTTAAGGAACCGGACCAAGTTTGTGAAATGAATATTTCATGTGACATTACTCTAATGCACACCAGGACTGATACTGTTAACCATGTCGAAGCCGAATGATTTTCTCAATGACTTTCACTGGCTGATGGACGTACTGCGCTCCATCGATGTCGGCTTGGTGATTCTGGATAAAGAATTCCGCATTGAAGTGTGGAACAGTTTTATGCAAAACCACAGCGTCCTGCGACCGGAAGATGTATTGAATCAGGTGATATTTGAGCAGTTTCCAGAATTGCCGGAAGCCTGGTTCCGGCGCAAGGCACAATCGGTGTTTGACCTGCAGATATCGGCGTTCACCACCTGGGAACAGCGTCCCTACCTGTTTCGCTTTCAAAATTATCGGCCGATCACCAGCCTGGCTGATTTTATGTATCAAAACTGCACGCTGATACCGCTGAAAAATGCCACGGGGGATGTCGAGCACATTTGTCTGATTATCTACGATGTCACCGAAGTGGCGGTCAACCGGATTCAAATTCAAGCCGCCAATGCCAAACTGCATGAGCTCAGTCGCACAGATGGACTGACGAGCCTGTTAAATCGAAAAACCTGGGAAATGGAACTGGACGAAGAATACCGGCGCTTCTCCCGCTATCACCACTCGACCAGCCTCATCATGTTTGATATCGACCACTTCAAAGCGATCAATGACAACTATGGCCACCCGGCGGGGGACGAGGTCATTCGCGAAACGGCCCGTATACTTAAAGAAAACCTGCGCGAAATTGACATTGCAGGCCGATACGGCGGCGAAGAGTTTGCCGTCGTTCTGGTTAACACCAATGCGGAAGGTGCACAGACAGTGGCTGAACGGATACGAACTCAAGTGGCTGCCAGCACTGTGTTCTATGAAGACCTTTCGATGAATTACACGATCAGCCTGGGCATCGCCGAGCTGAGTTCCTCCATGAGTGACAAAACACAGTGGATAGACTGTGCCGACAAAGCGCTGTATCAGGCAAAACACGGCGGCAGAAACAATTCGGTAATCTTTCTCGGCTCTTGATCCCCTCTCCCCACGAATAACACATTAGGTGTTTTAAGCAGGTACAGTGCGCTAAAAACTCCCTCACTTCCCACCGTCAAAATTCGATAAAACCGCGTCATACAGGGTAAATAGCGAGCAAAACACCACCTTTAGCCCTTTACTTTCGGGCATTTGAACTACACTTCAATATGCAATGCGCCAAAGCGGTGCCACCATCGCAGGTCCATGCCACTCTTAGCCAAACACTTGCTGGGCGTTAAAGAGGACGCCTGTTCGGCCGATAAATTAACCAATGCAATAAAAATGTCACAGGCACCGATCCAATCATTGCTCCGGTTTGCCTTTTCTGCGTGGGAACAGAAAGATGAAGAAATCCTTATCCACCAAACTGATGGTAGCGCTGACGCTCATTATCATCCTGGTTTCGTGTCTCATATTGGCCATCAACTATAAAGTGATCGCCAGTAAGCAGTATGCCAAGTTTGAAGAAAACATGGAGAAGGAAATCGACCTCATTAACGCCGCACTGCTCGAACCGGTGTTCACCTACGATTACAAACAAATCGAAGACATCATTAAAACCATTGTGAATACCGACCTGGTGTACTCCATCAACATTTCGGACCACCGGGGTAAAGAACTCGGCCGAGCCACAGAAATCAGTGATAAACCGGCAGACACAGACCATCAGGTAATGAAAAATCAGGTGGAAATCTCCAAAGATGGCAAAGTCATCGGACGCTATCAGGTGGTTTTTTCACAGCAACTGATGGAAGAAATTCTCAGTCAACAATTCAACGCCTCCATCATCGTGGTCATCCTGGTACTACTGGCCTGCCTGGGTACGGTGTATTTACTGTCGCGCAAACTGATTGTCAGTCCGGTGGAAGCGGTGTCGACATCGCTCGCCGAAATTGCCGATGGCGGCGGTGATCTGACACGCCGATTAAATGCCAGCAGTGGCGATGAAGTGGCCGACCTGGCGAATAACTTCAATCGCGTGATGGAACAGATCAGCAGTATTATTCAGAACGTGGTGGTGGTGACCAAACAGGTAAATGCCAATGTCGATATTATGTCCAATGCGACAGATGACACCGTGAATTCAACCGCTCAGCAGCTCAAAGAAATTGAGCAGATCGCCGCAGCGTTGAATGAGCTCTCCTCGTCGGCTGAGGAAGTTGCACGCTCGGCAGGGGAAACGGCCAATCGCACCAAAGAAGCCAGCCAGGCCGCCGAGGAAAGCACCAAAGAAATGAATTCGTCAAAAGCTACTATTAACCGGCTTACCAGCCAGATAGAAGCTACCGCAGGTAAAATCCAGGTACTGAAAAATAACAGTGAGAATATTGGATCTGTCATGGAAGTGATTCGCTCCATTGCCGAACAAACCAATTTGCTGGCATTGAACGCGGCGATTGAAGCCGCGCGTGCTGGAGAGCAAGGTCGTGGATTTGCGGTCGTTGCCGATGAAGTTCGCTCACTTGCGCAAAAGACTCAGAAATCCACAGAAGAAATTGAGTCGATCATCACCCAACTGCAAAAAGCCGCCGATGAGGCGCACCTGTCCATGAACACCAGTATTGATTCAGTAAAAGAAACCATAGAAACTTCGAATCGCGTTGAAAATACACTCAACTATATCCGCGAAAATGTGGATACGATCAACAACATGAATCACCAAATTGCAACGGCCTCGGAAGAACAGAGCAGTGTTGCCAATGAGGTCAGTAAAATTATTTCGGCGATTTATTCGCTGTCAGAAAAAGTCGCCGGCAATGCCTCGATTGTCGCCAACAGCGCCAACGAACTGTCCAACGAAAGTCGTGAGCTGAAAAACCAAATGGATAATTTCAAAGTCGATTAAAAGCAAACGGCGCACTCTTCACGAAAGCCCCACACGACAGAAAAACAAAACGCATATAAATCAACCGGCTTCGTGCCGGTTTTTTTATGGCGATAAACACCTGCAGACAGATGAAAGACGGCAAGCGCGCAAAAGCAGAATTCGGGGCTTGATCAAAGCTTCATATGGTCTGCATACTATCGCCTGAACCAAGCCATGCATCCGATAATAATGAATGCTGCTCAAGAAAAAGCAGCGATAGAGAGGCTTAGATGACTGATGCGATCCCCTGGATAGATGACACGGTCTTTCCGACCTTGTCACCACAGCTACAGGACGCCTATAAAAAATTCGCTTTTGCGTTGGAACGCGAGGAAGCCTCCGACATTGCAACGCAACTGACCACACTGTTCCAACAACAGCCGCAGCGTCTGCAGGAATTCCACAAAGTTCTCGCCTGCAGCCCTTTTGTGACTGACAGCTGTTGCCGAGATCCTGCCATGTTAGTGCAACTGCTAACAGGCGATGCTCTCGAGCACAGTTTTTCTCAACAAGAGATTCAACAACAGATTAACGCTGCAAGCCCAGCCGACGAAGCACAGCTGCTCCACCAGCTCAGACGCGTTCGGCGCCTGAGCATGTGTCATATTATCTGGCGAGACTTCAATCGGCTGGCAGATCTGGAACAGACCACAGGCGAATTGAGTGATCTGGCAAAGGCCAGCCTGCACGCGGCGCTGGCATTTCATTATCCTGTACTGGTGGAAAAATTCGGTACTCCACGCAATTCTCAAGGTATCGCACAACCCATGTTAATTCTCGGCATGGGAAAGCTCGGAGCAGATGAATTAAACCTTTCTTCCGACATCGACCTGATATTTTGCTTTCCCGAAGCGGGACAGACTGACGGCAGTAAAAGCACCAGCAATCAGGAATTTTTTATTGAGCTGGGTAAAAAAATTATTCAAAGCCTCGATAACGTTACCGCCGACGGTTTTGTATTTCGCGTCGATATGCGTCTGCGCCCTTACGGACAGAGCGGTGCATTAGTGTCTAATTTCGATGCACTGGAAGAGTACTACCAATCCCAGGGGAGGGAATGGGAGCGCTATGCCATGGTCAAAGCCCGTGTTGTGGCACACAATGGCGAAGTCTGCCCCTCGCAATTTACCGCGTATCAAGCCGAGCTAAATCAAACCTTACGCAGTTTTACCTTCCGTAAATATATCGACTTCTCCGTCATTGAAGCCTTGCGCAACCTCAAGCAAATGATTGTGCAGGAGGTGAAACGCCGACGATTGACCGATGATATTAAACTGGGTGCGGGCGGCATTCGCGAAATAGAATTTATTACTCAGGTCTTTCAGTTAATTCGCGGGGGGCGCGATCAGGAATTACAGGACAACCGGCTGCAGTATGTGCTGCCAACCCTCGAACATCTGGCCTGTCTGCCGCCAGGCAAAGCGGAACAATTGAAACAAGCCTACGTTTTTCTGCGCAATTGCGAACATGCAATTCAAGGGTATGAAGACAAGCAAACGCAGCGCCTGCCGAGTGACCCTGACGCACAGCACGCCCTGATTGAAGTAATGGGGTTCAGCAACTGGGATGATTTCCTGGCGGCTCTGAAAGCACAACGCCAGTTCGTCAGTGAGGAATTTGCCAGCGTCATTGCCCTGCCCAGCGAAAAGAGTGATGCGGCAAAATCCGACAATCCCTGGATCAGCCTGTGGCAGGGCAACCAGGAAAAGGACTCCTGCTTAAGCCAGCTGACCAAGGCCGGGCATCAAGACTCCAATCTCAGTCTGGCCTGTCTGGAAGAGTTGCGCCAGCAGGCTGACCGATTCAAGCTTCACGCCAACAGCCGGGAGCGACTGGATAAATTCATGCCGCAATTGCTGGCTATTTTGGCCAACAGAGAGGATGCCAGCCAAACGCTGCAACGTCTGGCGCAACTGGTCAAAGCCATCATGCGTCGCAGTGCCTACCTGCTGCTGCTATTGGAAAACCCTGGTGCGCTGAACCAGTTGGTGCAACTCGCTGCACACAGCCCCTGGGTGGCAGAACAACTGGCAATGCACCCTGCACTGCTGGACGAACTGCTCGATCCACGCACGCTGTACCAGCCACCGGACCAGCGCGAACTGGAAGATGAATTGCGCCGCACTGTCTTGCGTCTGGCACCAGAAGATCTTGAAGCGCAGATGGAAGCCCTGCGCTATTTCCGCTCTGCGCACGCCCTGCGTGTTGCCGCCAGCGAATTGACCGATGCTTTGCCGCTGATGAAAGTAAGCGATTACTTAACCTGGATTGCAGAAGTCATTCTCACCTACGTATTACAGCTGTCCTGGGATGAGATGACACGAAAATATGGCTATCCCGACGGACTCGAAAGCGACCATCCGCAATTTATTATTATCGGTTACGGTAAACTCGGCGGCATTGAGTTGGGCCACGGATCAGATCTGGATCTGGTGTTCTTGCACAATGCGGATATCAACGGCGAAACCAACGGCGCAAAAGCCATAGAAAATCAGCGCTTTTTCATGATGCTCGGGCAAAAGATTATTCACTTCCTCAGCACCAATACAGTCTCGGGTCGGCTCTATGAAGTCGACATGCGCCTGCGCCCCTCTGGCAATGCCGGCATGCTGGTAACAACCCTCAATGGTTTCGCCAAATACCAGGAGAGCACAGCGTGGACCTGGGAGCACCAAGCCCTGGTGCGTGCTCGTCCAGTGGCGGGTGATCCCGAGCTGGCCCAGCAGTTTGAGGAAATTCGTAAAGCGGTTTTATGTGGTGAACGGGAACCGACTAAACTGCAGCAGGAAGTGGTCGACATGCGCCTTAAAATGCGGGATCACCTCGGCAGCGAGAAAAAACATCGCGGCGAAGCAGTTTTTGATCTTAAGCACGATGCTGGCGGTATCGTTGACATTGAATTTATGGTTCAATACGGGGTTCTCGCGTGGTCCCATGCTGATCCAACGCTAGTACAATTTACGGATAACATCCGCATACTGGAATGCATGCTGCAGTCCGGTCGGCTGGAAGCTCAAGAGGTCCACCAGCTAATAGAAGCCTACAAAGCCTACCGCTCACTCGGTCACAAGCTTACCTTGCAACAACAGGCAGGGCTGGTTGACCCGGAGCAATGTAGTTCCGAGCGCACCACCGTCACGCGCATATGGAATCGGTTATTTACCTGACTTGCAAACACGGGTTCTGAACCTCCATTCAGTGCCCATCTGCAGCGCAGTGCTAGAGGGAAAATACCGAAGCTTTCGTTAACAAATTCCGTTTAAAAAAACGGGTGACAACCAAATTTTAAGTGATCAGCATCGCGCAACACCCGATACCGGCGAGAAATATTCATTAGTTTAATTTTGGCAAAACATTAGCAAATTATTTCGGAGTTTATTATGTCTTTCGCAGATCGCGATGGCGTCATTTGGTTTGACGGCGAACTCGTACCCTGGCGCGATGCCAAGGTTCACGTCCTGACTCACACCTTGCATTACGGCATGGGTGTGTTTGAAGGCGTGCGAGCCTACGATGCGGGAAATCACGGTACCAATATTTTCCGCCTGAAAGAACACACAGATCGTCTGTTCCGTTCCGCGCATATCATGAATATGAAAATGCCATGGAGCAAAGACGAGTTAAATGCGGCCCAAAAACAGGTGGTACGCGAGAACGGGTTACAGGAAGCGTATCTGCGGCCAATGGCATTTTATGGTGCTGAGGGCATGGGCTTACGCGCAGACAACCTGCAGACTCACGTCATTGTCGCGGCCTGGAACTGGCCGTCCTACATGTCACCGGAAGCGACGCAAATGGGGATTAAAGTGCGTACGTCGAGCTACACCCGTCACCACGTGAATATCTCCATGTGTAAAGCAAAAGCCAACGGCCACTACATCAATTCCATGCTGGCGTTGAAAGAAGCGCTGGACAGCGGCTGTGAAGAGGCTCTGCTGCTGGATAACGAAGGGTATGTTGCAGAAGGCAGCGGCGAGAACATTTTCATCGTTCGCAATGGCATTCTTTTCACCCCCGAACTGACATCCTGCCTGGACGGTATCACGCGTAACACTATCTTCAAATTTGCCGCTGATTGCGGTTATGAAATTGTCGAAAAACGAATTACACGCGATGAAGTCTATGTTGCGGATGAAGCGTTTTTCACAGGCACAGCTGCAGAGGTTCTGCCCATTCGCCAGTTGGACGGACGCCAGATTGGCAGCGGACAACGCGGCCCGATTACCGAGCAATTGCAGAGTCTGTATTTTGATACAGTCCGCGGCAAGCAGGACGCCTATGCTGAGTGGCTGTCACCGGTTTCGGCTTAAGCCAAACGGTCTCACACACTAAACGCCTTGCAACGGGCGATAACCGCTACCGGTTATCGCCCGTTTTCACATAATGATGACACTTCTCACTCGTCGTAAAATTTAACTCTGCTTGAAAAACCTATACAATCTGCTGCCCTTAAACCCAATACCATCCGTGCTGCGCGCATTTTGCTATCGAGGCCATCCATGTCCCAACCGGTAAAGATTCCCGGGAGTTACCGCCGATTAATTCAGTTTTCGCTGCAATATAAGAAATACTTTTTTGTCAGCGTACTCGGCTTTTTGCTGTTTGCCGCAATGGAAGCCATGCTGGCAACCGTGTTGGAATATTTCGTCAATGCCCTTGAACAAAAGCCTTCCAAAGCTATTTATGGCCTGAGCGCGGAATTTACCAATTCGATAATTTTTGTTCCCGTAGCGGTGGTTGTTCTCAGTTTTTTACGCGGTCTGGGCTCCTACCTCGGCAACTATTTTATGGGGGTTATGGGCTTGAAAGTCGTGACCAGGCTGCGCCAGACCCTGTTTTCACATATGGTGATGCTGCCGCAAACCTACTATGACCAACGCAACAGCGGGGAATTGGTGTCGCTCATTATTTACAATATTGAGCAGGTAACAGGGGCCATTACCAATGCGCTCAAAATTCTGTTTCGTGATGGTCTGTCGGTCATCTTTTTTCTCTGCCTGCTGGTGTATTACAACTGGAAGTTAACCCTGGTGTTTTTTGGCATTGCCCCTCTGCTGGCGGCCATGGTGTATTTCGCCAGTAATTATTTCCGCAAAACCAGCCACCGCATCCAAAATGCCGTCAGTCTGGTGTCGCATATTTCGATGGAGACGTTCCAGGGAATCAAGCTCGTCAAAAGCTTTCGCGGCGAAAGCTTTGAGCAACGTCGCTTCGACGATGCCGCAGACCAGAATCTGCGCTTCAGCAAAAAATACGAAAATGTAAAAGCGTTTCAAACACCTGCACTGCATATGGTGATTGCCGTCGCATTGGCATTTATCTTTTGGCTGGTCCTCAAACTATGGGACGGTACGGCTGCCGAAGCGGTGGTGTATGTCACCGTTGCAGGGCTGATCGCCAAACCTTTTCGTCAGCTCAGTACCGTCAATGCCATTATTCAGCGCGGCACCGCTGCTGCCGATACCATTTTCAGTACGCTGGATGTAGATGTTGAAGCGGATCACGGCAACCAAACCCTGGACAACGTGCAAGGTAGAATAGAATTTTGTCATGTCAAATTCGGCTATACCGAGCAGCAAAATGCCATTGATGATTTGACGTTTACCATCGAGCCAGGTGAAACCGTGGCGCTGGTTGGAGAATCCGGCAGTGGTAAAACCACCATTGCCAGCCTGTTATTGCGTTTTTACACCATTGGCAGTGGTGATATTCGTATCGATGGACAATCCATTAATGACATCACCTCGCAGAGCCTGCGCCGCGCAATTGCGCTGGTCAATCAGCAGACCGTGCTGTTTAACGATACCATTAAAGCCAACATTGCCTACGGCGAACAGCTCGATGAAATCAGCGATGACCAGGTAATTAATGCCGCGAAAAACGCTTATGCCAAACACTTTATCGACGAACTGGAAAATGGCTTCGACACTATCGTGGGCGAAGATGGCGATCGCCTGTCCGGTGGCCAGCGTCAACGCATTGCCATTGCGCGCGCACTGCTAAAAGACGCCCCTATTCTTATTTTGGACGAAGCGACCTCTGCGCTGGATAATGAGTCGGAAAAGCAAATTCAAAATGCTCTGGAAAATCTGAAGCAGGGCCGCACAACCCTGATCATTGCCCACCGCTTATCTACCATTGAAAACGCCGATAAAATTATCGTACTGGAAAAAGGCAAACTGGTAGAAATGGGAGATCATGCCAGCCTGATGGCGAAAAAAGGTGCGTATGCTCGTTTGCACGCATCGCAGTCAAACAGTGATCACACCCCGGCGGTTTAGCGCTAAGCTCAACGCCGGCCCAGTGTCCGCTTGATAAAAGCCTGCATATTTTGTGTTTTAAAATACTCAGGCTGCCAGTCGAGCCGACTTAACAAGTGCCGGTATTTGGCCCGCAGCACATAGGCCTGTGCTTCTTGCAGCGTGTTATTGAGGGAGATCTGAACGGTTTCCCGCAGGTAAATCGGCCCTTCAAAGTCATCCAGCAATTTAAGATCCAGACTGTTTACTGAGAAATAAACGACGCCTTGCACCTGAGTATGCTGACGGGCCGCACCGACCGGATAAATGGCCGGATATTCTGCGTTTTTCACCTGCTTACGCTCATAGCCAGACAAGACCGCTGCCTCTGCTTGATAGGGCTGGCGCACAATTTTCTCCCACACTTCAGGAAACATCAGCGAGCCATAGGTAAACACTGTTTTCATCACACACTACGCCTTTTTTGCACGGTAATACATATTGCAAATATCACCAAGCCAGGGGGGTTGTTATTACTTTCTGAATATTTATGACATCTAAATAGTCATTTATTCATAAGAAACCAAAAGAAGAAAACCTCATCGAATATTTTCCGATAACGCCTGAAATTTGTTTACAAAAATATTCTAAAAGAACCCTCTACATATTACTAATTCGACTGCTAGTATAAAAAGAGACTAGCTTCAAACAACTTATGTGACACACCGCACGTTAGAAATAGCGGGTAAACCTCTTTGGAAGTAAATTCAACGATAAAAAATCAGACGCCCACTGTGATCGATCAGTCCGTGAACCGCCAGATCATCGAGGATGGTTTAGATCGGCAAAACATTGCTACCCTCAATCGACGTTTCATGGAGATAAACGCGGATCGACTCGAGCGCATGCGTGGCTCTCTGCCCGATAGACATCAGATTTTTCTCGATGTCCTGCCGCTATTGTTCCATACCAACCACCCGATGATGCCGGGTTACGTGTCGCACCATACACCGGCCCGTATTTCCAATTACACCCCCAACAAGCATGACATTCTGGTGGGTAAGACGGTGGCTAAAAGCTTCACCATGAATTGGGACCCCGCGCTGGAAGACGAGATTTACGGCATTTATATCATGGGCAGTGTCGGTACCATTGCGCAAAGCGAGCGCAGTGATCTGGATATTTGGATCTGCCACAAACCCAGCCTGGGTAAAGAACAGATCAATGAGCTGACTCTCAAGTGCAATCGCATTACCGACTGGGCCGAGGCGATGCAGCTCGAAGTCCACTTCTTCGTCATGAATCACGAAGAGTTCAAAGGCGGTAAATCCCTGGAGATGAATGCAGAATCCAGTGGCAGTGCGCAACAGGCGCTGCTGCTCGATGAATTTTATCGCACCGCCATTTACATTCAGGGACGTATTCCCATCTGGTGGTATGTCCCCTGCCATTCCGAAGAAATATACAAAGAATACACCAACACTTTATTGTTTCGCCGGTACGTCCCGGAAGAAGAAGTCATCGACTTTGGCGGACTTTCAACGATTCCCGCAGGTGAATTTCTCGGTGCAGGAATCTGGCAGCTGTACAAGGCAATTGAATCTCCTTACAAGTCAGTATTAAAACTCCTGCTGCTCGAAGCCTACGTTGCTGACTACCCTGATATTCATCCACTTTCACAGACATATAAAACCTTTGTCTACCACGGGGAATTGGATATCGACGGACTCGACAGTTACGTCATGATCTACCAGCGTATTGAGGAATACTTACTCTCGCGGCGCCAATATAAACGGCTGGAACTGGCGCGTCGCTGTTTTTACTTTAAAGTAAACAAACCCATTTCACGGCCGCCTACCTCCCGCGCCAGATCCTGGCAGCGAATCATTCTGGAAAGCCTGACCGAGGATTGGGGCTGGTCATATGAGAAACTGCAGTTTCTCGACAGTCGCAAACACTGGAAAGCACAAGCCGTCGCCAAAGAACGCGGGAAACTCGTAGCCGAACTCAATCACAGCTACCACGTGCTGATGGACTTCGCCAAAGATATTGATGAAGCGCATCTTATTAACGCCGATGAGTTGACTATTCTCGGCCGTAAACTTCAAGCCGCGTTCGATCGTAAAACAGGCAAAATAGAATGGATAAACCCCGGTATATCCGGTGATATTTCTGAGCGTGTTCTACTTCTGAAAGAAACGCATATCGACCCGGTTGATGACACCTCCTGGTCCATGTTCACTCAGCAGACACGCATCCGGCAGGAACGCACCCTGACCGAGCTTCGCACCTCCCCCAGCCTGGTGGAATTATTACTGTGGAGCTATTACAACGGCATCGTTACGTCCAACACGCAGTTCGACATGGAGAGCTCTTTCGTCTCAGAGCATGACGTTGAACGTCTGATTCAGATTTTAAGTTCCTGGCTGCCGCTGCCTCTTCCTCCAATATCGCATCAGAATTTTCACCAGTCAGCGACAGCCGAAGAAATTTTACTGCTGGTCAATGCCGGCAGTCAGCCGACACAAAAAGTGGACAAAAATGGCTTCGTTGTCTTGAGCGATAACAGCAATGATCCACTGCGCCATGGTGGCCATGACAATAGCCAGATTGAAGCGGTCGATATGATTACCCGCAATAGCTGGAATGAAATAAATACCGCGCGCTTCCATGGCGAAAATGCTTTGCTCAATGTCCTTAAAAGTTTTCTCGAGCTCTGCTTGCTTGGCAACGACAAGGTAATCCCCAAATTGCGCGTTGAGTGCATTGGCCGCTCTTATTCCGCCAACATTGGCCAGCGGATTGAAAAATGGTTACGCGAAATCATCGCGTGTTTTTTCAAAGAGCACAAAACACGCGATAGCCGATTTGTCTTTCAAATGGGCAGCCTGTACTACTGCATGCAAATTGAGCGAGAAAAGCCTCGGATTAAAACCTGCGCGAGCGAGGGAGACCTCATCAACCATCTCGAAGCTGAGCAACGCCAATACAGTTCCATTGTGATCGACAGCCACGCGCAGCTCCAACACCCGCTTAAACTGATCACCTCCATCGCCAAACCAAAATCCATCAACGTGTTTTACCGGCATGATGACAGCGGCCTGGATACGTTTATTGTGGACGAAAAAGGCTCGCTGCAACACCAGATGATTCGTGGCAAACGCGATCACAACCCGATGAAACCCCTACACCGTTTCCTGCGTTCCGTCATACATCGACAGGCTCAGTCCAACCCCGAATTCCAGGCTGACTTTGGCGTATTCCCGGTGTATTTTTATGAGATCAGTAAGGACCGTCGGGATGAATTTATCGCTGCCCCTAAAAACGTAGCGCCGGATCTCAATGAGATCGCCCAGTTTGGCGTCAAGGCCGTCGCTCACACCGGCTCTGAAAATCAATTATGTTTTGATTTCTTTATCCAGGATAAAGCCTTGCTAATGGACGAATACGGTAAACAGTTATTTCTGGAAACCGCCAAATACATTATTCAGCAACGCTCCTCACAGAAGCGTTACCCGGTGTACATTACCGACCTCGATCTTCGCCAGGCAGCCAAAATCATCTCGCCCTACGCGCCATTACAAATTGCTCATCATCTGAAAGTTAAAGCTAAACTGGAATACTATCTGAATCGCGCCATTGGTAATCTGCTCAAAATATAGCAGGTGCAATTCCCCCCTCAAGCCCTGCCATTCCCCCATTTCTGCCATCAAGCGCACGTAGCAACCAATGCCACTAACCGGTATACTCGCCCTCTTTGCACTAACGCAGATAGTCCAAGCTCAACCCGGGCCGGACACCTCAGGATGGCCTTACGCAGACCAACACCGAGGAAATATCGCACCCCGTATCGCACTCGACAAGCAGACAGATGCACAGCAAAAAATTGTTTAAATTCAAGGTACTAAAAGACAAAAACATGCTTAGCAAGCAACGCTTCAGGATTGTATTGATCGGTTTATTTATTCTCATGGCGCAGCTTGGCTGCGGCCAGACCGGCCCTTTGCGCCTACCCGACAGCAGTCCGGCGCCCACACCCAAAGTGACGCCTCAGATAACTCCAACAGCGACACCCAGCTAAGCACACCAAGACGCAATCATCAGTCCAACGGGCTGAGCCTGCGCCGATTTGAGAATAAAAACTATGCAAGACTTTCATCGCCAGGATAATGAGCTTCACCTCGAAGGCCTCGCGCTCAACACCATCGCCGATCAGTACGGCACCCCCTGTTACGTTTATAGTCGCGCCGCTATTGAGCGAGCATACGACGCCTATGCCGATGCGCTGGGCAACCATCCGGGGAAAATATGCTATGCCATGAAAGCCAACTCCAACCTGGCCATCCTGCAAATACTGGCCAAAAAAGGAGCGGGATTTGACATTGTTTCCGGCGGTGAGCTGGAGCGAGTATTAACCGCTGGCGGCAAACCCGAAAACATCATTTTCTCCGGAGTCGGCAAAACGGATGAGGAAATCCTGCGGGCCCTGGAAGTGGGTATTGCCTGCTTTAACGTCGAATCAGAAGCAGAACTGGAAGCCATATCCCGCGTGGCCACACAGGCCAAAATACCGGCCAATATCTCGCTGCGAGTGAATCCCGACGTCGATGCCAACACCCACCCTTACATCTCCACCGGGCTGAAAGAAAACAAATTCGGTGTCGATATCAAACGGGCCTTCGACGTTTATCAACACGCCCACACACTCAATGGGCTCAATATCATTGGCGTTGACTGTCACATCGGTAGCCAGATCATCGATACCTCCCCGTTTATGGATGCGCTCGATCGCTTACTGGTACTGGTCGATGACCTTGCCGAAGCGGGCATTCATATTCGCCACCTGGATCTCGGCGGCGGTATTGGTATTCAGTATCGCGAAGAACAGGCGCCCGATATTCAGCAATATATCGGCAGCATTATTCGCAAACTGGGTTCACGCAAACTGGAACTGGTATTCGAACCGGGCCGTTCGATCGTAGGCAACAGCGGTGCACTGCTGACTGAAGTGCTGTATCTCAAACCCGGTGAACACAAAAACTTTGCCATCGTTGACGCTGCCATGAACGACAATATTCGTCCTTCGCTCTATCAAGCCTGGCAAAAGCTCGAACCACTAGCCATCAACCAAGCTCAGGAAAGCCTCACCTGGGACATCGTCGGTCCCATATGCGAAACGGGCGATTTCCTTGCCAAAGATCGTGAACTAGCCATTCAGAGTGGGGATCGTCTGGCATTATTATCCAGCGGCGCCTATGGTTTCGTTATGAGTTCAAACTACAACTCCCGTGGGCGCGCCCCGGAAATTCTGGTGGATGGCGATAAGAGTCATCTCATCCGGGAGCGAGAAACTTTTGCAGACCTCATCCGGGGAGAACACCTTCTCGAGAGTGAGAGTTAATCCATGCGTTTACGTTTTACCAAAATGCACGGTGCCGGCAATGACTTCGTCATGATCGATGCTGTGACACAAAAAATAAATTTAAGCACAGAGCGAATACGCAAACTTGCCGATCGCCATTTTGGCGTGGGCTGCGATCAGGTACTGATAGTTGAACCTCCGCGCACTGGCGATGCCGACTTTCGCTATCGCATTTTCAATTGCGACGGCAGCGAAGTAGAAAATTGCGGCAACGGTGCACGCTGTTTCGCCATCTTTGTTCGCCAGCGCGGTCTCACGGCAAAACATATTATCCGGGTGGAAACTGCAGGCGGTGAATTAATCCTGCAGGTTCACGAAGATGATCGTGTCACAGTTGACATGGGCAATCCCATACTCGAGCCAAGCAAGGTACCTTTTGACGCGGATAATTTCGCCAAGGTCTACCCATTGCAGGTCGACGATCAACACTTTGAAATCTCTGCAGTATCAATGGGCAACCCGCATTGCGTTACTCTGGTGGACGACCTTACGACCTTCCCGGTTGAACATTTCGGTCCACTGATCGAAAAACACGAACGATTCCCCAATAAAGTCAACGCTGGCTTTTTGCAGATCATTGACCGCCACTCCGCCAAACTTCGTGTATTTGAACGAGGCGCCGGCGAAACCCTGGCATGCGGTACCGGTGCCTGTGCCGCGATGGTCGCCGCTCGCTTACGCGACCTGGTCGACAGTACCGTCAATATTGAACTGCCGGGCGGCACTCTTACCCTTACGTGGGAAGGAAATGGAAAGCCTGTTATGATGACCGGGCCTGCTACCGTTGTTTTTCACGGCCAAATCAATATTTAATGGTCAAAAAGCACTCATGAGCGAACCAACGATTACCCGAGTACGTGAAACCATGAAAGAAGAAAGTGTTGTTGAATATCTGCGAACCAATAAAGATTTCTTTTTAAAGCACTCCGACTTACTCGCGGAAATAGAACTGCCTCATCACAGTGGCAAAGCGGTTTCACTGGTGGAAAAACAGGTCGCCATCTTGCGTGAACGCAACATAGAAATGCGCTCACGCCTGAGCAACCTGCTGGAAAATGCTCGTGAAAATGATCGCCTGTTTGACCGGACCAAACGCCTCGTCCTGGCGCTGTTGGAATGCCGTACTCTGGACGAATTTGTGGCCACCCTTTACCACAGTTTCAGCAAAGAATTCGAGATTCATTACACCCGCCTGATCCTATTTGGCAGTAACGGGCATAGCGCTGGAGAAGCGCGAATTGAATCCGTACAACGCGCTCGTGAATACATTGGCCATCGCCTGAAAAACGGCAAAGCGGTCAGTGGCGGTATCGACATCAAAGAAATCCAATTCCTGTTTGACAGCGACTCCCCCAACATCGGTTCAGCGGCCATGGTCGTGATCACACGCGGAGACATCCTCGGCGTACTCGCCATCGGTAATCAGGACCCAAACTACTACCATTCCAGCATGGGCACATTATTCCTGGGTTACATCGGCGAAGTCATCAACCGACTGCTGCCGCGTTATTTGTAAACGCCGCAGCAAAACGCCGACTCGCATGTCTGCGTAATTCTTGCTAATGTGAGAGCAAGAACCCCTGTTACGGTAAGACACCATGTCCGACACGTTCATACTTTTCGATGAAGTCCTACAGTTCGAGCGCTACTTAAAAACCGAACGGCAGCTCTCGCCTCATTCCTGTAGCAATTACGCTCGCGACCTGAAAAAACTACAAGCATTTTGCGAAAAATCACAAATCACCGACATCACAGAAATTCAGGATTACCATCTGCGTAATTTCGTTGCCCAGCTAAAACACAAAGGCCTGGCAAACAAAAGTATTCAACGCTGGCTTTCCAGCTGTCGAAGCTTCTTTAAATACTGCATGAAGTTCAAACTAATAAAAGTAGACCCCAGTGCAAACATCCAGGCCCCCAAGGCGGAAAAAAAGCTTCCAAAAGTTCTCGATGTTGACCAGATCAGTTCGCTCTGCGACCTAAAAGGCGACGACTTCTTCAGCAAGCGCGATGCCGCCATACTGGAACTTGTCTACTCGTCGGGCTTGCGACTGTCTGAAGTGGTGAGCTTGAACACTACCGATCTCGACCTGCAGGATCGACAATTACGTGTCACCGGTAAAGGTAACAAAGCCAGAGAACTACCGATAGGACGCTTTGCATTTGATGCTGTCACGAAGTGGCTTCATGAGCGGCAGACACGACAGGCAGAAGGCGAAACAGCGCTATTTCTTAATCAGCACGGAAAAAGACTCAGCGCACGCTCAGTACAGGATCGCTTCGCCAAAATGGGAAAACAACAGAACATTCAACAGCGACTCCACCCTCACATGTTGCGCCATTCTTTCGCCAGCCATATGCTGGAATCGAGTGGAGACTTAAGAGCTGTTCAAGAATTACTTGGCCATGCGAACATATCCACAACGCAAATTTATACGCATCTGGACTTTCAGCATCTTGCCAAAGTATATGATCAGGCTCACCCGAGAGCTCACGCCAAAAATAAAACGTGACCCTCGGGTTAGTGTCGATAGCACCTGACTAGATCGGCTGACCGCCGTAATTGGATTCGGGACGCTTAGGTGGATCAGAAATCACATTGGAATCAATACGATTAATCGTACCACCAGCAGCCAGGAATGCTTCAATGTCTGCCTGCAAGCGTTTACGTTCCATTTCTTTCGCATAGGAAGAAGAGTCCAGACTGTAGGTTTCTTTTGAGTCAGACTCAGCAGACTCCTCCGTATCCACCTCTTCTTCCCCTACCTCGATATCATCATCGTCAATTTCATGCTCATCACTCATGACACAACCTCGTTATTTGCACCAAGAATATCTATTGCACTTTCTACTTTCTTCTGCTCCTCACCAACGAGTTCGCAAGCAAGAAAAGCCAAAGTCACCAACAAAAATCAATCAACACTGAAGGCCTCAGCGCCAATCAACCCCGAAATGAAAACTCATGAATTTTCGGATAATTTATAGCTCAGACCAAATCGCAAGTCACAAAATAATTTGCAATTTTTTAGTTTTATTGGCTATAAAAAACTGAAAAAAATATAGATTCGTCAATTTAAAGATATAAAAACAACGAAAAAAGATAAAAACGAGAGAGGCGATACTATTTATCCATAAAGCATCTAAGCGTATCCAGGTGATAGGCACGCAAATTATACCCGGCAAGAGCCGGGTACGAACTTAAAGGGAAACAAATTTCAGCGACACATTAAATCGCTTCAGAACCGGTTTCACCCGTACGAATTCGAATCACTTCTTCACAGGGAGTAATGAAGATTTTGCCGTCACCAATCTTGCCCGTTTGAGCCGCCTTGGTAATAGCTTCTACAGCCGAATCCACCACGTCGTCTCCGACGACCAATTCGATTTTTACCTTCGGTAAAAAATCGATAACATATTCCGCTCCACGATAAAGTTCGGTGTGTCCTTTCTGACGACCAAAACCTTTCACTTCGGTTACAGTCATGCCTTGCACGCCAATTTCAGACAATGCATTACGGACATCATCCAGTTTAAACGGCTTTACAACAGCGGTAATTAACTTCATGGTTTAGCACCTTTTTCTTATCACTATTTATTTCTATTTTTTATTCCGCACTAACGAAACACGTGGGGGTAAAAAATCCGGAGTTCGTTATGAGACCAAAATTTCGACAGAACTCTCCATGTTTTTCCTGAGCAAATCCAAAACCAAGCATTTCAGTATTCATTGATACATTCAATACTCAGACTCTTGAATTAATGTACACCGATGCGTCGAGAAAAACAAAGCCTTCCCGCCGAAATTGCTTAGACTTTATCCAACGCACCAAAATAAACGCACCGAACGTGTGCATTTTAAACGATCCAGCTCAAGTAATTGCTTTTAAAAACCAAAAAGGATCACCCCAACAAAGACAACCACCCCACTCCAACAAATCAACAGCCAGCACTCAGCTACTCAAGAGATTGGCAGGATGCATAAGTGAAACCGTAGGAGGCAGGACGCCGACTTCGAGCGTACACGGAAGTATTCGCAGCGAGTTTCACTTATGCATCCTGTCAGGCTCCTGGCACCATCTACAAAACTCAAACAAGAACAACAACCAACCAAAACACCACCCACACAAGAAAACACCCACCCCAACAATCCAACAGCCAACACTCCGTCACTCAAGAGACTGACAGGATGTATAAGTGAAACCGTAGGAGGCAGGACGCCGACTTCGAGCGTACACGAAAGTATTCACAGCGAGTTTCACTTATGCATCCTGTCAGGCTCCTGGCACCATCTACAAAACTCAAACAAGAACAACAACCAACCAAGACACCACCCACACAAGAAAACACCCACCCCAACAATCCAACAGCCAACACTCCGTCACGCAAGAGACTGACAGGATGTATAAGTGAAACCGTAGGAGGCAGGACGCCGACTTCGAGTGTACACGGAAGTATTCACAGCAAGTTTCACTTATGCATCCTGTCAGGCTCCTGGCACCATCTGCAAAACTCCAACAAGAACAACAACCAACACAAGAAAACACCCACCCCAACAATCCAACAGCCAGCACTCCGTCACGCAAGAGACTGACAGGATGTATAAGTGAAACCGTAGGAGGCAGGACGCCGACTTCGAGCGTACACGGAAGTATTCACAGCGAGTTTCACTTATGCATCCTGTCAGGCTCCTGGCACCATCTACAAAACTCAAACAAGAACAACAACCAACACAAGAAAACCCCACCCCAACAATCCAACAGCCAGCACTCCGTCACTCAAGAGACTGACAGGATGTATAAGTGAAACCGTAGGAGGCAGGACGCCGACTTCGAGCGTACACGGAAGTATTCACAGCGAGTTTCACTTATGCATCCTGTCAGGCTCCTGGCACCATCTGCAAAACTCAAACAAGAACAACAACCCACACAAGAAAACACCCACCCCAACAATCCAACAGCCAGCACTCAGCTACTCAAGAGACTGGCAGGATGTATAAGTGAAACCGTAGGAGGCAGGACGCCGACTTCGAGCGTACACGGAAGTATTCACAGCGAGTTTCACTTATACATCCTGTCAGGCTCCTGGCACCATCTGCAAAACTCAAACAAGAACAACAAAAATAAACTAACGCTACTTTGGAAAAATAAACAGAGAGAGAAAAGCCGGCTAAATACAGCAGTAACTTACCAAATTTTAGATAAAAAAAAGCCGGAGTAAAAACTCCGGCTAAAGAAAACATAACGAAGAAAGGGAGTTATGTTTAAAACTACTTTATTTCGCCGTAACGAACTCTGGGTAAGCTTCCATTCCACATTCAGAAAGATCTACACCCTCAAACTCTTCCTCTTCAGTAACGCGCACACCCATAACCGCTTTCAGGATAAACCAAACGACTAGACTTGCCACGAAAACCCAAACGAAGATAGTTAATGCACCTACCAGCTGACCAACGAAAGTTGCGTCGGAATCAGTGATGAGTACAGCGAAAATACCCCAGAGACCAACGACACCGTGTACAGAAATCGCACCTACAGGATCGTCAATCTTCAATTTATCCAGACCAATAATGCTGAAGACAACAATAATACCGCCGATAGCACCAATGATCGTAGCAGAAAGACCGCTTGGATCAGCAGGCTCTGCAGTAATAGCAACAAGACCTGCCAGAGCGCCATTTAAGGCCATAGTCAAATCCGCTTTACCAAACATAATGCGCGCAACAACAAGTGCCGCAATTAAACCACCAGAAGCCGCCGCGTTAGTATTCAAAAATACATTTGCCACTTCATTAGAGACAGCAATACCACCCAGCTTCAAAGTAGAACCACCGTTAAAACCAAACCAGCCCATCCACAGGATGAAAGTACCCAATGTAGCAAGTGGAAGGTTCGCACCAGGAATTGCATTAATCTGACCATTCGGGCCATATTTGCCCTTACGCGGACCCAGCACTAAAACACCGGCCAACGCAGCAGCAGCACCTGCCATATGCACGATACCAGAACCAGCATAATCGCTGTAGCTCAACTCATACATACCGAAAACAGACTTACCACCCCAAGTCCAACCGCCTTCGATTGGATAGATAAAACCAGTCATCGCAACAGCGAACAACAAGAATGCCCAAAGCTTCATACGCTCAGCAACAGCACCCGACACAATCGACATTGCCGTCGCAACGAAAACCACCTGGAAGAAAAAGTCAGAAGCACCAGAGTAAACAGAGTCGCCATCAAAACCGTTTTCTGCAGAAGCGGCCAATGCAGCTTCAACATCCAGGCTACCTACAGTCTCAACGCCCGACAAGAACAATCCACCGTCGTACATAAAGTTGTAGCCACATACCAAATACATGGTACATGCAATCGCGAACAACGCGACGTTTTTAGTTAAAATTTCAGTCGTGTTTTTAGCACGAACAAGGCCAGACTCGAGCATAGCGAAGCCGGCGGCCATCCACATTACAAGTGCGCCACAGATAAGAAAATAAAAAGTATCCATCGCGTACTGCAATTCGAAAATTTGATTTTCCATAGCAGTTCTCCGAAAAAGTTAGAATTCTATGTATTAATTGTTTTACGTTTTTATAGTGCGTCTTCGCCGGACTCACCGGTACGAATACGAATCACTTGCTCAAGTGCAGAAACAAATATTTTTCCGTCACCAATTTTGCCGCTGTGCGCAGCTTTGCTGATGGCTTCAACAACCGAATCAACCTGATCATCTGCTACAGCCACTTCCAACTTGGTTTTTGGAAGAAAATCTACAACATACTCTGCACCGCGATATAACTCAGTGTGTCCTTTTTGACGACCGAATCCTTTAACCTCAGTAACGGTAATGCCCTGAACGCCGATCTCAGACAACGACTCACGAACCGCATCTAATTTGAAGGGCTTAATTACGGCAGTTATTAATTTCATTGGACTGCTCCTCTATTATGTTTGCGGCTTTGACAAGTTGACCAGAGCCACTCGAGACAAAAAAAAGCGTAATGTTTTTCAACATTACGCTACGTGAAAGATTAAAGATCGAAAGACTTGCTCACATCGAAAACCATGTAGCCGTCGTCTTGCGCGTCGGCATCATCACTCATGATTCCAATCGTTAAACCAGCAGAAATACCTTCAACAATGTCACCACTAAAAGATACTTCAGCCCAGTTCCAACCCGAATCATCAATATCATCAAACTCACCAGAACCAAGAGTTACACCAAACGCACCAGCGGAGTATCCCGCTATAAATACGGTGTAATCTTCATCATCAACATTGTCTTCGCCGCTATCAGCACTGCCTTTAATAATATCCAAAGAGAATCCAGAAAGAGAAAGCGTTAAGTCTAACTCGTGCTCGAAGCTGCTTGCATAAGTATATTCATAGCGGTTGTAACCGATATTCCAAGAGAAGGCATCATGCTCCATACCATAGCCAAGATAGAAATCAGTTTCTAAACCATCGTTGCCAGCAGCGCCGTCGTCAATCCACCACGTTCCAGCATAAAAACCACCGGCACTGTAATCCAAGCTTGCGTAAGCGCCACCATCACCGAGGTTAACGCCGCGGAAGTAGTAATCCGACACAAAACCACCTGTTGCAGACAATTCTGCATGAGCTGGTAATGCGGAAGCCGCGAGCGCTACACCTGCAATTAATGCTTTAATTTTCATAGTTGTTTCCTCCAAGTTTTTTGTGTTTTTCTTTTATTAGCTACATTAGTTAGTCGTTATCGTACAGCTGCATGCGTATTAGCAGATATCGCGCCAACAAGAATATATGCTTGATTTTCAATAACTTATCTATCAATTGGCACAGATTAGACCAGCCCGCACCAGCAAAAAGCACCAAAACAGCGCATCATTAATGACCGCCAATCCGCAGGCGCACCAAATCAAAGCGCAGTAAATTTTTTCACAGAGAGATTTTTGGTCGAACACGTCAACAGGAGGAAAAGCAGCACATTTTTATGAACTGGTTCGAGCTTTAAGCGAAAATCCAGCTAAACTTAATAATTAACGCCATCTCGTCGATCGCCCCATTTATGCGCACAAAAGAAAAAAGCCAAAGGACGGAACTGGTGGCTGAAATGGATTAAGAATTGGCTGCAAAATAAAAAAGTATCGCTCAATGCAGGCACGCCCAAAGCGCACCCGCTGAAAAAAAAGTGAAAAGTGAAAGTAGCCTTAAGATAATTGCTTTCAGATAGTTGCCCTAAAATAGTTGCTTTAAGATAAACACCTTAAATGGCACAACAGAAAAAGACTGACGAAAAAAGAAAAACCGTTAGCACATGCGTTGCGAAACAACGAAATTTAATGGGACATTACCAGATAACATCCAAGGCTTAAGGAGAATAAAGCCAACGCCGCCTGCATATAGCGCTCCCAGTAAGTAGACAGCCGCTGCAAAAACCTGCTCACATGCCCCAGCAAACGACCCATACTAACCATGGCCAAAGTGACGCCCAGGCAAAATAATATTACATATCCCATCGCAACCATCGGGCTTTCAATTTTTGCCAAAGGAATCAACGCTAACAGGGAAGCCGAACCCGCCGTTCCGTGAATGCCCCCTACCAACCAGGAACTCCCGTTCAATACTGCGCGGTATTGCGCTTTTTTCACCGTCGACATATAAAGCTTAATCCCGCCCCAGACGCCAATAAACACCAGCATGAAAGCAACGAAATGCTCTGCAGCCATACTGACCTGCGAGGGAATCACAATACCGACGAGGAAAAACAAAACGGCAATCAGCAATAGTATCGTGCCGTGACCAAGGGACCAGAAAAAAGCAAATTTCCAGCACGATTGCTGCGTCGTTCCAACGCTTAAGCCACCCACCGCGGCAAGATGATCGGGATCAAACGCGTGCAGCATGCCAAGACCAAAGCCCATGGTAAAAAACATCAGTAAACTGGTTTCCATTATTTAGCTCCCCAACATCCCTTGAGTTTCAATAAAACCGACGATGTCATTAACACCTGTGCCATCTTTTAAATTGGAAAAAATAAAGGGCTTCTCGCCCCGCATTTTTTTTGCATCACGATCCATAACATCCAGATCAGCACCCACCATAGGAGCAAGATCAATTTTATTGATAATCAGCAGATCCGATTTTGTAATCCCTGGACCGCCTTTGCGTGGAATTTTATCGCCAGCACTGACATCAATAACATAGAGCGTCAGATCAGACAGTTCCGGGCTGAAGGTTGCGGCTAAATTGTCTCCGCCACTTTCAATCAGAATCACATCCAAGCCAGGAAATCGCTGATTGAGTTCCGCTACTGCAGACAAATTCATCGACGCATCTTCACGAATGGCAGTATGCGGGCAACCTCCTGTTTCCACCCCCATAATACGATCCGCGTCCAATACTTCATGCCGCAATAAAAACTCCGCATCTTCACGCGTATAAATATCATTGGTAATAACTGCGATGTTGTAATGTTGCTTAAGCTGAGCGCAGAGCGCTTTCACCAAAGCGGTTTTACCAGAGCCTACTGGCCCACCTATTCCTAAACGAAGTGCTGGTTTGTTCATGCTAAAACTCTTTTCATCATTGATAGTTATAAAGTTTACGAACGAAATAAGCGAGAGTACTGCCGTTCATGCATGCTCGACGCGATGGCAAGGCCAGGCAACCCCAGCCCCATATTGTCATCTTCCACCTGCTTCGCAGTGGACACAGCGTGAGGAATGGCGGTCATCGCTCGCTGTAAAATTTGTTGAGCTTGCGTTTGCCCAAGCGGCACTGTTTTCGTGGCCGCAGCAACCTGATTTTCCATCCAGCTCCAGCAATACCCCTGCAGTAATTCATCGCACGGAATATGCCAGCTGACGCCCGCCAGGGCGAACATACTGACCAGAGACGGAGAATCTGAAAATACCTTTTCATGCCGTGCTATATCCAATGACACCAACAAGCGGCTCAAGGCAATTCCCAATTGCTGGTCTTCCAGCAACAACTCCTGAGTTTCACGACAGGCCAATACAAACTGATTCCAGTATCGCACCGAGGCAACATCATCGTTTTCCCACGCGCAGTACAAGCGAATAAGCGCCGGTAAATCCAACTGCGCAACACCGTGTTGCAAAAGCCCCGTCAACCAGGCCTCCACTTCTTCAGGCTTTTTTATCCAGGCTTTGTCCACGGCCCACTCCTGCCCCTGCGAATAAGCGTAGGCGCCAATGGGCAAAGCAGGACTGACCAGATGCAGCAGTTTTAGTAAAGACAGATTCTGCATCGCATCACTGACTGAAGAAGATTAATGTTCATGCGTGTGCGCCTCAGCATGCGAATGACTGTGAGCATGCGCGTGTGAATGTCCGCCTGAATAGGCACCATTTTCAGGATGAAACGGCAACTGCGCGTGCTCCACGGTTAATCCCAGGCCTTCAACCATTGCGTCCAAAACATGGTCTTGTTGATAGCGCAAAAAATTCTGTTCCACCTGCAATGGCACATGACGATTTCCCAAATGATAGGCCGCACGCATTAACAACAAGGGTGACGGTGCAACAACATTGGAAACGTCTTCGGCCGCAGCAATCACTTTTATGAGTGTGCCGTCTTTACACTTCAGCACATCATCCTGTTGCAGCACTCGACCCCGCTCAACAAACCAGCCAAGTGTTTTGCCACAGCTTGTCAGCGTCCGATGTCGACTTTTTTGCCGCTCTTCGAAAGTAAGAACAACAGCAAGCGTCTCGTCACCGTCATGCAAATGCGTAATTTGAAAAGCTTCTAACATAAGTTCATTCTTTATCAATATTGGAAATTATTTTCCGGGTTATGCTTGTACTATTAAGCGATACACCACAAAGCTAAGCGATACAACACAAAACTAAGCGATACAAAACAAAGCGTAACGCTGAAGAAAAAACGGATTAAAACAAAAAATAACGCTGTGCCATAGGTAGCTCTTTCGCAGGCTCACAGCTGAGCAACACCCCATCTGCACGCACTTCATAAGTTTGAGGATCAACATCCATTTGCGGTTGATAGGCATTGTGCACCATGTCCGCTTTTGTTACTCGACGACAGCCTTTCACGCCGACCAGACGACGCTCCAGTTCAAAACTCGCAGCAATTCCCGCTTCTATTGCAGCATCGCTGACAAAGCTCACAGACGTGCCCGTACAGGCTTTCCCATACGCACCAAACATTGGCCGATAATGCACTGGCTGCGGCGTAGGAATAGATGCGTTTGGATCACCCATGGGTGCTGCAGCAATGGCTCCGCCTTTAATAATCATGGAAGGTTTTACACCGAAAAATGCGGGTTTCCACAACACCAGGTCTGCCAGCTTACCCACTTCAACAGATCCTACTTCATGCCCTATACCGTGAGCCAAGGCCGGGTTAATGGTGTATTTGGCAATATAACGTTTTGCTCGAAAATTATCGCTGCGGCTACTGTCTGCTTCCAATGCACCGCGTTGCACCTTCATTTTGTGCGCGGTTTGCCAGGTGCGGCAAATAACTTCACCCACCCGCCCCATTGCCTGAGAATCTGACGCGATCATCGAAAACGCGCCTAGGTCATGCAGAATATCTTCCGCAGCAATCGTCTCCTTGCGAATACGTGAATCAGCAAAGGCGACGTCTTCAGGAATATTGGGATCGAGGTGATGACACACCATCAGCATATCCAGGTGCTCATCTACAGTATTGATTGTGTAAGGCCGCGTGGGATTTGTGGAAGAAGGCAAAACGTTCGCACTGCCGCAGGCTTTAATAATATCCGGTGCATGCCCACCGCCTGCACCTTCAGTATGGTAGGTGTGAATTGTGCGACCTTTAAATGCCGCCAAAGTATCTTCAACAAAACCGGATTCATTAAGTGTATCGGTATGAATCGCTACTTGAATATCGTGCGTCTCGGCCACGTTTAAACAATTGTCGATAGCTGCCGGAGTTGTACCCCAGTCTTCATGCAGCTTTAAACCCAAAGCACCCGCGACTATCTGTTCATTTAATGCTTCCGGCAAACTCGCGTTACCCTTGCCTAAAAACCCCAGATTCATAGGGAATGCTTCTGCAGCTTGTAACATTTTGGCGATATGCCAAGGACCGGGTGTGCAGGTGGTGGCATTCGTACCAGTAGCCGGGCCTGTACCACCGCCAATCATCGTTGTGACACCACTCATTAAAGCTTCTTCTATCTGTTGCGGGCAAATGAAATGTATATGTGCATCAATAGCGCCGGCTGTCAGAATTTGCCCTTCTCCCGCAATCACTTCCGTGCCGGGACCTATTTGAAAATCCACTCCTGGTTGAATATCCGGGTTGCCAGCTTTACCGATGGCCATAATGCGTCCCGCTTTCATTGCAACATCGGCTTTGACAATCCCCCAGTGATCCAAAATCAGCGCGTTCGTAATTACAGTATCCGGAGTATCTTCGCTCGATGCCTGACTCTGTCCCATTCCATCGCGAATAACTTTTCCACCACCAAATTTAACCTCTTCACCGTAAATGGTGTAATCCTTTTCCACCTCAATCCATAATTCGGTATCGGCCAAACGCACACGATCACCTGTAGTCGGTCCAAACATATCCGCATAAGCGCGACGATCAATTGTAGCCATTGTGTACTCCTCTCAGCGCATCACTCGAGTCGCTATATTCTGCCAAAGGGTTTACTGGAAAAGCGCCGCATTAAAGCGCTCCCATCACCTCACCACGAAACCCATACACCTCGCGCTTGCCTGCAAGCGCTACCAGTTCCACGTCACGATCCTGCCCCGGCTCAAATCGCACAGCCGTTCCCGCAGCAATATTTAAGCGAAAGCCTCGTGTGGATTCGCGATCAAATTGCAAGGCCGGATTGGTTTCAAAAAAGTGATAATGGGAACCCACCTGAATGGGACGATCCCCGGTGTTAGCCACTTTGACAGTTATTGTCTGACGACCATCATTTAAAGTAATGCTACCGGGTTGTGTTTCTATTTCACCTGGAATCATGATGTACTCCTAAGCACGTTCCATAAAGTTAATCCCGCATGCACCATCTAATAGGCCGACAGTGATAGTGGGTTGTATTCGAAACATAGAAAATTACACAATGGGCTCATGCACCGTCACCAGTTTAGTCCCATCTGGAAATGTGGCTTCTACCTGCACCTCCTGCACCAGTTCTGCAATGCCATCCATGACATCATCACGAGATAAAATGGTTTTGCCAAAGCTCATCAATTCAGCCACGCTTTTCCCTTCGCGCGCACCTTCCATTATTTCTGCGCTGATAATCGCAATCGCTTCCGGATAATTTAATTTTAAGCCTTTCGCTTTACGTCGCTCGGCGACCAAAGCGGCGGTGAAGATTAGCAGTTTGTCTTTTTCGCGTGGAGTTAACTCCATATACGCCCCCAATAAAATAAAATACAGCTGGATCGCTTAGTGAAACTTTTCTGTTACGTGCGCCAAATTCTGGGCGCTACGGCCTCGCACTGGTTTAACAAAGGCCGGCTTTGCTGCCACAAAAACTCAAACCCGCGCCGACAATCCAGAATGGAATGCCCCAGATACCGCGCCACAAAAATGGGAGGGCGGTCAATCTGTGAGGCAGCTTCGCCGGGGGCTGACGCCAGCTGTTTTTGTGTAAGCCCCCACATTCCATCGCCACAATGTTGCTGCAAATATTCCAGCCATTGATCAATCTGGTCACGGCTCGCGACGAGCGATGCGCAAAGTGTCGCACTGGTGTTAGCATTTTGCAGGCCCCAGTGGGCCCGGGAAAATTCAGAGCTCGCTTTCACATAATTTCGCTCTATAAAAACCGGCATACCATTACACCAGACTTCGAGAGCTTGTTTACACTGCCCGCTAACAAAATGGTCTGCACTGGCTGCGCGCCCTAAGCGAAGAATATCCCATACAAAAAATTTGCCACTTGGTTGAACATTTAAACGGGTATTTAGCTCTCCATTTGCGCCATCAAACACAATGGTTTCCTGCGGCAGCCACTCTATGCAACTGTTTGCCGCAACCTCAAACACCACAGTTTGGTGTTGCTTTTCCTTCAGGTGTTTGGCGCCATAAAGTTTGCCTGCGGAAGGCGTGGTCAAGAGAGCATGGCAATTCGGATGTAAGCTGGCTTGAATCTTCAGCGAATCCCCCACCACCATACCACCGGGTGGGTGCAGCAGGTAAACGTGGCAACACCCTCGTGATTCAGGGTAAAAGGGTTTTTGTACACGCAGGGGACCAACATGTTCGACGCGTCGCAACACTGTTTTGTGCTCACGCGCGTAAAATTCCAATTGCAGTTTTGCCAGCCATTCGCGTCGCTGAGAGCTTGCTTCTGACGTTATAGCATCAGAGCTTTCAAAAGAGCTTTTAGAAATTGTCGTAGGTAAGGCGCTGGTAGTCGACATGTATTCGCTAATCGTTTTTACCATGACGTTAGCGCAGACCTCAGTACAACTCAACCATTATTCGAGTGTGATCATGCAAACGTCTGTTTTTCGATCTGAGCTTGAGGTAAACTCTGCACCGCCTTATCGCACGGCATTTATTGCCACCCTTTAAAGCACCAATTTTAAGCATGAATTACAGCGCCAATGACAGCGCTAATGGTGGCACCGCGAGGCGCTACATCAACGCTGAGTTACGCAACCTGGCAGAGCGTTGAGCGGGATGATTTGAGCACGATAGCCTGAATCCCCAAAGACACCACGAAATACAATTTAAACCACACGCCAAATATTATGATCGACCAACTTGCCCGACAACTGCTGCAGGACATTCAACAAAAATTTTCTGAAGCAGAATCTTCCCCCTCCGCATCACAACTCAAAGCCATCATTGAAAGTGGATTGAAACGTTTGAATCTTGTAACGCGAGAAGAGTTTGATGCTCAGTCGGCGGTCCTGTTACGCACCCGCGAAAAGCTGGAAGCATTGGAAGTGAAACTGGCCGAACTGGAACAACAGCACAAAGCGTCATAAGCGCTTAAACATTCAACATCGCCTGCGGCAAATCGCTTACATATTCTTCAGAAAAAGCGGACATACGGCGCGGAAAATTACTGACTGACAGATTCAGCATTTACCATTACACTTGTCGCTGTTTGTAGCTTTACCGGCTAAAAGCGCAACTTTGCGATGCACAATAAATTCTGCAGCACACTCCGCTATGGATGACGGCAGTATTTAAGACGCTTGGTCTTTGCGCTTCTCGCACTTCTCTCTCGCACACCTCAAGAAGGTAGCGCTGATAGGTCAATAGAACGCGCCGATAAAAAGCACAGGCAGATTTGCCATAAATTTAACAGGCTTAGTTTTTTTCTAGCCAACATAATGACAGTCGCAGGAAAAAGGGAACAGGATGTCACTCGCCATTGTATACACTCGCGCCCAAGTCGGTGTTACCGCACCACTGGTTACCGTTGAAGTCCACCTCTCAAATGGTTTACCAGGTTTTACCATTGTGGGCCTGCCTGAAACGGCCGTCAAAGAGAGTAAAGACCGAGTTCGTAGCGCTCTACTGAACAGCCACTTTGAATTTCCTCAACGCCGTATCACCGTTAATCTTGCACCTGCAGACCTACCCAAAGAAGGTGGGCGTTTTGATTTACCGATCGCACTGGGTATCTTAGCGGCCTCCGAGCAAATTCCTGCCACTTTACTGGAAAAAACTGAATTCATTGGAGAGCTAGCTCTGTCTGGGGAATTGCGGCGAATTCGCGGCTGTATTCCCGCCGCTATCGCCTGCCATACGGATAAACGCGCACTCGTCGTGCCGACATTAAACGCCTCTGAAGCCTCCTTGTGTCGCAGCGCAAACCTTTTTATTGCGTCTAATTTATTACAAGTGTGCGCACACCTGCACCAACGTGAAAGCTTGAAATCCCCACAGAAACTCAGCTGGTACGAACCCACGTACGAAAAGGATCTGGCGGAAGTCCGTGGGCAACTACAAGCACGTCGGGCACTGGAAATAGCAGCAGCCGGCGGACACAATGTTCTGTTTTTCGGCCCTCCCGGCACAGGAAAATCCATGCTTGCCAGTCGTCTACCATCGATTTTACCGCCACTGAATGAAGATGAAGCGCTCGAGGTAGCCTCTGTTAAATCCGTTGCATCCCAGCACAATGGCGCAGACTGGCTGGTGCGACCTTTTCGCAGCCCGCATCATACAGCTTCGGCTATTGCAATGGTGGGTGGCGGCACTCAGCCACGCCCGGGCGAAATATCCCTGGCCCACCGCGGCGTCCTCTTTTTAGATGAATTACCGGAATACCCTCGGCAGGTACTGGAGGTATTGCGTGAACCCCTGGAAAACGGCCATATTTGCATTAGTCGCGCCAATGGCCGCGTGGACTATCCTGCAAATTTTCAATTAGTGGCTGCCATGAACCCTTGCCCATGTGGCTACTTCAACGATGGCAGTGACCGCTGCCGTTGCACGCCCGCTCAAGTTAGCCGGTATCGCGATAAAATTTCCGGACCACTGCTGGATAGAATTGATTTACATGTTCAAGTCAGCGCAATTCCACTCGCCGACATCCAGGATAAACCCGATGGCGAGAAAAGCGCGAATGTTCGTAAACGCGTAATGCAAACCTATTCGCGACAGATGTCGCGCCAGCAAAAAAATAATGCCGGTCTAAACGGTGCCGAGCTCAATTCGCAATGCCAGCTTGGGCAGGATGAAAAAAATCTTTTGGCGCAAGCCATGCAAAAATTAAACTTATCTGTACGCGCCTATGACAAAATTCGCAGAGTTGCTCGCACCATCGCCGATATGGACAACAGCGATAAAATACGCTGTCAGCACATCAGCGAAGCGCTGGGGTATCGCCAGCTTGATCGAGAGTTGGTGCAATAAAATTCTAACTACGCTGATGTTCTTGCTGTATGCGCTGCAGAAGCCTTTCGATATGCTTGGGGAAACACGCATCAATACTAACGCCGATTAAAATGTAACTTCTTGAAATTAATATATCGCTAAAGACTTAATCGCTCGTCCCTTGCATAAAAATTTCTGTTACCGCCCAATAAAACTGGTTTTAATACTGCCATAAGAGAAATGAACTAAACCGTTAAGTCAGTTGACAGCCCCATCTACAACACCTTTATCTGGTTTCAACTAAACACATACGCTACTTTCTTACTTAATTTGAGTAATTTATTCCCTGATTAATAATTATTTCCCGATTGATACCATTTACTCGATCTACGCCAATATAAATTAAATGCTTTATTTTTCTATCGCCGCAACGGTAATTTTTATAAGCCCAGAAATCATACGTTTTAAATCTTTAATATTGCCAGATGATGCCTTGAGCCCCTTCGCTGCAAGAGTCAAGATATGAGCCAAGTCACTTGCAGATAATTCTTTTTGATCTTTCATCGAATCCTTTATAAGTGATGTGAGAGCAACTTCAAATGTTTTGTAGTGTTTTTCAACAGCTTCTGGGGCGTAACTTGATACATTCATTAAAATATCGTGACCAGATTCAGAATTAATGGCTGTTACAGCGGAACGTACTGTCCATATTTCAAAAAATTCTTCCAGTTTAGCGCTAAGCAACTGTTCCCCTTCTACGATCCTGAGAGAGTCACGGCGACTAGCCTTGGTTCCCTCTTCAATCAATGCATTTAAAACTGATATTTTGTTGGGAAACATTTTATACAAGGTGGGGCGAGAAATTTCACATGCTTGCGCTATATCTTTCATCGTTACCTTCGCATAACCATGCATCAAGATAAGCCGCTGAGACTGTTGAAGAATAATGGAATAAATTTCGTTTTTCATAACTTCCACCTTATAACACTCTTTACACTTGATGTAAATTTGTAAAGAAGTTAACATGTTTACAAATTATGTAAATATGTAAAGGTGAGATATGAACAAAAGATTTGAAGGTTATGTTTCTGTTATAACCGGTGGCAATAGTGGAATAGGCTCAGCAACTGCCCATTTATTCAGAAATGAAGGCGCGAAAGTGGCTCTTTTTGGTCGGAATCACACAAAAATGGCATCAGTTCTTAATGAACTAGGCTCAGACAGCTTAGGTTTTATTGGTGACGTTACATCAACTACGGATTTGCAATGTTTTTTTAATGAAGTAAAGCAGAAATATGGAAAAATTGATTCCCTTTTTGTAAATGCAGGCATTTCAAAATCCGCGAGCATTGAACAAATGAGCGAAGAATTTTTTGACGAGCTTTTTAACGTGAATGTCAAAGGCTCAATGTTTACGATTAAATTGGCGCTGCCTTTAATGAAAGAAAACTCTAGTATTGTCGTGACCACCTCAAATACCCTACATAATGGCTATGACCAATTGTCTGCTTACAGTGCAACCAAAGGGGCATTGAGGTCAATGGTTCGCAGTTTGTCTGCAGAGCTTTTATCAAGAAAAATACGTATTAACTCAATTTGCCCTGGCCCAATTGCGACTAGACTTTTGACAAAAGATTTCGATCAATCAACGCATGATTCGATAATGTCAAATATAGCGGAGAACATACCAGTTAAACGTATGGGAGAAGCAAATGAAATAGCGAAAGCAGTGCTTTTTTTATCTTCAACAGATTCATCCTTTATGACAGGCGAAGAAATTATAGTAGATGGCGGAATGACTGCTATAGGTTAATCTCGCTTAAAAATATCAGCGAAGCGCAGGGGTATCGCCAGCTTGATCGAGAGTTGGTGCAATAAAAATTATAACTGCGCTTGATGTTCTTGCCGATGGAGCGGCATGGCTTTCATCAGTCTTCTTTCATCTTTCGCGTGACGGTCTCCATCTTTCGCGTGACGGCCTCTCTCCCTGTAAAACTTACAAAGCTTGCAATTTTCACACACGAGAGCCGTCGAATTATCATCCATTAGCGTACTATTTGCTCACAAAAAATCTCTCCAGCCCAGTAAATTCGGGGGCTTCAGCGAACTGGACTGCTTATTGCTCTGTATAGTTGGCAAAGGGCTGAAGCCCTCAAGGATCTTCTCCATACCAAGCCAAACTACGACTATTTTATGCAGAGCAAATTACAACAACTTAAACTTTTTCATTATTTCGTTCCGGCTTTATTCGTCATCAGTTTATTCATCTGGGCCAGAGAATTGTTGCTGCCAGTGATTTTTGTGTGGGTTCTCATTTCACTGATTGCCGTTGCCATGTCCTATAGCTTGAATTGGGCGCTGCTGTTTCGCAAAAGACAAAATGGCTCACTACCAGTGTATATTCGTTGGCTGTTTACCCCATACTTAATCTTTGTACATATCTACAATCTCGTTAAACGTTTACGAGATCCCGTGCCGGCCTTTCAAAAAATTTATGACGGTTTATACGTCGGCGCTCGCTTGAACCCTTCCGACCTGCGAACCCTTGAAGATGAAAAAATAAAATGCGTGCTCGACATGACCGCAGAATTTGATGGCTTGGGAAGCTTTTCTTACGACAATGATTTTGAATATCTAAATATTCCCATTCTGGATCATGCCATACCGAAACGCGCTCAGTTGGCAAAGGCCTGCCGCTGGATACACAAAAATCGTCTACAAGGAAAAAATGTTTTAGTGCATTGCGCAATGGGACGCGGTCGCTCTGTATTGGTGGTGGCCGCATACCTGCTCGCGATCGGTGTCGCTGACTCAGTAGAACAGGCCATGCGAAAAATCAGTGATATTCGCTCGACTGCCAACTTGAATCGTCGTCAGTTCAAACAACTGGAACAATTAATGCGAGACGGATGCTCCATCATTAAATCCAAAGCGGTAATTATTGCCAACCCCGTGTCAGGCGGAGGGAAGTGGAAACAGCACAAAGAAGAGATACAGGATTATCTCAAACCTTATTTTACTTTACACATTCTGGAAACAACCCCAGAGATTAGTGCAAAGCAACGGGCGCAACAGGTTTTACATGAGGACTATCATACCGTCATCGCCGCTGGTGGCGACGGTACTGTCAGTGAAGTGGCGAACGTGATTGGTAATCATGATATTAATCTTGGCATTCTGCCCATGGGGACCGCCAATTCTCTGTGTCATGTGCTTATCGGCATCCAATCCAAAATCACTCCCATTCTCAGCGCATGTGCCACTATTATCCGCGGCGAGCTCAAACATATTGATATGGCGCAGTGCAATGACGAAACCATGTTGCTCGCGATCGGTGTAGGCATTGAAGAAAAAATGATTAGCCACGCAAGCCGAGAAAATAAAAACGAGTCCGGCCAATTTGCTTATATACAGGGTTTTATCAATGCTGTTAACAATAACAAGGTTCTCAAACTTGATGTCGAGTTCGAGAACGAAAAGCCTGTAACGCTTAAAACACCGAGCCTGGTAATTGCCAACGCCTCACCCAGTTCGAGTATTCTGGCACAAGGAAATGGTAATCCAGACTTTAGCGACGGCTTGCTTGATGTCACCTGGATTGACAATGCGCACTCGCCCTCCGTTGGCAGCACCATTAAATCTATAGGCAATCTGGTGTTGAACACCGTCAATGAAAATGCCTCTTCACCCGATATCTGCCACAAGCGTGTGAGTCAAATCCATATCACGATGGAGGGTGGACTCGACTATGTGATAGACGGCGAAGTGCGGCATGCAAACGACATTACCGTTAAAGTGGTACCCGAAGCTCTGCGAGTCTATTTCGCCCCCGATGAGACCGATGATGAGCTGATGGATTACGGCCAGCTCGCTGAGCTGGTTTACAGTGACGAATAAGGTGGTCATCCTGCAAAGGAGTCTGGATGCGATATGTTCACACTAAAAACTCTGGGCGTTGTTTCGTTTTCGAGCGCACTCTGCATAGCAGGGTTAAGCAGCTTGCCTCAACACGCCCTTTCAGAGGAGCGGGCCAGTACTTGCTCCTCTACACCAGAAAACTCGGTAGAAATTAAACAAAAGCGCGGCAACAAGGCAGATTACGCTTTTGCTAAAAAAGCAACTATCCAACACATCACCATAGAAAACAAAGGAATCTTCGACCTCAACAACCCGCGTGAAAATAACGCGCTTTATCGTTTGGCAAACCGACTGCAAACGCAAACACGCGAATGGGTTATTCGCAATCAACTCCTGTTTAAAGAAGGGGATCGATTCAATCTGAAGAAAGCGAAAGAATCGATGCGGATTTTACGCGATCGTGAATATATTCTAGAAATCAATATGTTTATCGAAAATGCCTGCGATGGTCAAATTGATATTCATATTGTGGTACAAGATGCCTGGGTTATTGAACCAAAACTCTCTTATGGCAGACAGGGCGGCGAGGAGTCCTCCGGCTTTGGCTTACGGAATGGTAACTTTCTGGGTACGGGTAATGACATTGCCATTGCCTATGAAAAAGAGTATGACCGCACAAGAATGAGTTACCGCTTTCATACCGATCAATTTTTACGAAAGCAACTGGAATTGGATCTGTATCATGCGCAGCTTTCCGATGGAAACGAACAAAATGTTGGACTGCATAAACCCTTTTACTCTTTAAACACGCTGTGGTCCTACGGTGCTTCTACCAGTAAAACAATTACAACCTATACAACGCGTTTTAATGACGAAAAAATTAACGAATTTAAACAACTACAGAATTACGATATCGCCTATATCGGCAGACGAATAAGTTTAAACGACGAACGCGCTTATCGGCTGACCTTTGGTGTATCCAGCGAGAAAGACAATTTCAAAACCACTGAACATACCACTCAGTTACCCGAGTATTCGCAAGCACAATACACCTGGATCACTCTGGAACGCACCACCAATATTTATGAGCAATACAGTAACTTGAACTACATTGCCCGCAAACAGGATATTGAGATCGGTACGAACTATTCTCTGAGTTTTGGCGTTGGTCAGGATGAAGATCAGAATGATCTACAACGCCTGAAGGCACGATTTAATCGCGTGGTAAGCAATTCGGACAGTCACCTCTTTCGCATGGGAATTGGTACCGACTTAACGCATGTCACAGGTGAAGAAGCCTGGCAAAAGTCAACCGTTGGAATTGATGGGCAGTATTACTATTTTATCAATGGTGAAAACCGTTGGTTTCTGAACCTTCAATACGATGAAGGAAAAAATTTACCGGAATATTTGCAATTTACTCTGGGCGAAACAGATGGAATGCGCGGTTATCCTATTGCGTATCAGCGAGGCGATAAACGCTATATAGCAAATTTTGAACGTCGCTTTTACTCTAAAGCCCACTGGTTTAATCTTATTCGCTTTGGTGCGGTTGCCTTTGTCGATGTTGGCCACGCCTGGGGGAGCGAAGACTATCAGGACCAATCTCATCTTGCCAGTGCCGGCTTTGGTCTGCGGTTTCATTCCAGTAAAACAGGGACTCCATTAGTGATGCATCTCAATTTTTCTGCCCCGCTGGTAGACAATGAAAACCTGGATAATTTCTTGATTTCCTTCTCCATGGAAAATCGCTTTTAAACGATCGTTAAAGCACATACATTTTTTGGGTCGGGCGTTTGAACTTGAGACCAGCGCTCTATGTTTTTATTTCCTAAGGATATTCTCCTTGTCTGCTCTATCTAAAATGCTATAACCGTGGCTTTCCCTATCTTGCAATCAGTTCTTTGTTTCGCTCCAAGCCTATGTGTTTTTTGCAAGGGTCATTGATGCGAGGACTAGATTTCAAAACGACCAGATATCAAGTACGACTTGATTCCGAAACGACGAGGTATCAACCACCTAAGATTCATGTCCGACCACAGGTTAACGCCCAACTTCAGCGGTTAAACGAACAAAAAAAAGGGCGCTTTCGCGCCCCAATCCACTCGCTCAAGTGTTAACTGTTAACTTCCGGCCACCTCGTTTTCTTCGTTGACAACCACTATGTCAACGCGACGATTTAACTGGCGACCTTCACGTGTTTCGTTCGATGCAACAGGATACTTTTCTCCCATTCCTTTAGCAGAAAGGCGTGATTCATTAACCCCCATTCCCACTAAAGCATCTTTTACGGATTCCGCGCGGCGTTTAGACAGATCTTTGTTATATGCCGCTTCACCGGTTGAGTCCGTGTGCCCTTCAATAATGACATCTTTCTTAGGATAATCGTTCAGGAACGCACTGATCTTCTCCAGTGTTCGTTCATTCCCAGGCGCTAACTCCGCTTTATTCAATTCAAAGACAATGTTATTCAAAGACAGCACCGTACCGCGTGCGGTAGTACGAGTTTCAATATCTTTTACTTTGTCCTGCAATGCTTTAGCTTTGTTTTCTAAAGTCTCAGCACGCATTTCTGCCTGCTCCTTCTGATTTTCCATTGCTCTGGCTTTACGCTGTGCCTGGATCGCATCATTCGTTCTTGCCTGCAACAAAATGTCTTTTCGGTTGGACTCGGCATCGGCAATAAACTTATCCGATCGCTCCAATCTCACTTTTTGCTCAACAATATCCATGCGAAGCGTTGCCAGTTTTGCCTGGTGTGCAACTTTTTCTTCATTTGCGCCGTCTTTTTCCATCTGCGCAGTCAAAGCTACGGCATCTTTAGCCTGCTCCAATGCGATAGGCGCGTGCTCATTCACATCGTCCATTGCCGCGATGCTATCGTAACGTTGCTGTAAACTGTTTACCTGACTGGATGTTTCCTGGTTACTTGCGCACGCCACAAGAAAAAGTGCGCAAAGTCCGACCACTGACATTTGATATAATTTAGCGAACATATGCTTTTTTCACCTCTTTTCTCAATTCGTTACTTGCCTACTTAAGGGTTTCTCGCTGCAAGTCCATTAGGCCTTGCGACACTTCGTTGGCGGCCTTCTCTTTTTGCTCTGCTTGCGCTTTCACCGTTGCAAAATCGGCATAGGCTAATGCCAACTCCAAATCCCTGGTGGCTTCATCATAGTCACTGTCTTCTATCTCACGCTTAGCGTTATCGAAATGATCTGATGCTTTTTGTAATGCCAAAGGAGCATATTCTTTTGCTTCGTTACTGTTCGCAGCAGCGATACTTTCTTCAACCTTCGCCAGCATACCTGTAGGCTTAGTACCATGCGTTGTACATGCTACCGCAGCAAAACTCGCTGCAGCCAATACAGAAATTTTTGCAACATGCGATAATACAGACTGCTTCAATGATTTTCGATTCGTCATATTATCCTCTCTTCATCTTTTTCGTTTATCGTTAATTTGGCCACGTTCAGTTTGGGATTCAATCCAGCCTGGGGCTAAATCCAGCTTGAACCAAGTCGCATTGTTTCGCGTAAACAGCCCATAATCTATGAGTCGTGCTTACCAGAAGAATGCGCTTTGTTTATGGTCTTAGGTTGAGAGCAATCTACTTTCAACTTACGGCTTTGACCATGACTCCATCTATTTTCCCGCTCCTGAAATTTACTACTGCCGAAGCCTTTTGCAGCTTTGTGCTCAGGCACTGCAAGCGCAGTGCCTGACAAAAATTAGCAGTTCTCGTTAGATACATCTTCACAAGCATCTTCGATTGCATTACCCGCATCATCGACAGCTTCATCAATATTTTCACCAGCTTCTTCAAAGGAATTGTCGATCTTTTCGCCCATGTTCTCAGCTTTACCATCACCACACGAAATCAGTGTTACTGTTGAAAACATCAAGGTCATCATTAATAAAAAGGTTTTCATTGCCATCTCCTATCGTGGTTCTTTTTTACTCTGTTGTATTATGAAAGTGAGTATTCATTCATTGTTTCCAATGCATCTCGGTATTTAGAGTGATATTAAAATGTTTTACGTTGAAGCTTTTGCTTTTGCATCTGCTTTTACATCAGCATCACTTTTTTACCGACTCACGATGTACTATTCACATAGTGTGCCAAACTGAATTTTCGTCATGATTATTTTTTTATGCCAGGCAAAATAATAAAATTTAGATTACAAACAAACCGCAGCAATCACTATTCAGTCACTTTGTTTATAAATAAACTGGATTATTGCGTTCATGTTATTAGACATGCCGAAAGACTTTAGCGAAATGAAAATAGACGTGGTTCAGTTACACACTCAATTACAATAAACGCCCTGAATTTCGTGTAATTTGTGCAAAGCACTTGCAAGACTTACCCAAACCCAAATCTCTTGTACAAATTATTTTTAACGTTCCAAATTTTTCAATAATTTTTTATCTGGATTACACTTTTTCTCTCTTGATTAGAATCAAAATGCGCCGCAAGCCGCATGGTTACAGTGATAATTAATTCTGGCACACAACCTGCAATCCTCTTCGTCGTGAGAGCCAAGACGGTTAAACAGTTCTTTGGTATATGTTCTTAAAATGATTAAAGACCAGGAGTATACGATGAATAAGAAATCTAAAATCACTTTTGCGATGCTGGTATATTTAGCCGGAACCACTGCGGCATCTGAATTTGCTTATGCTGACAAAGGTCGCAACGAAGGTGTTCACCCTTATATAGGTGCTAATTATGGTCGTGTCGACGTAGATTCAGATGAGTTCGATGATGACAATGATACTGCTTACTCTTTCTACGGCGGTGTTGATCTTGGCCCGGTGTTCGGCGTTGAGCTTGGCTATGTTGACTTTGGCGGTTCTGAGAATGAGCTTTACACTACCGACACTGACGGTGTCCAACTTTCTGGTCTGGTCCATTTTGTCAATACCGACTACTTAGATGTGTATGCTCGTGCAGGTGTACTTGATTGGGATACCAGCGTTGACACAGCGATCGGCGATGCATCGACAGACGGCACCGAGCTTTTCTGGGCTCTGGGTACCGACATTTATTTAGTGCCTAACGCTGCGATTCGTTTAGAATATGCTCGCTATGAAGTGGAATTAGAAGAAGATGAAGCCGGATTTATTGCTGAAGGCGAAGAATATAACTTAAACCAACTAAGTGCTGGTATTAAGTTTACATTCTAAGACACTGCTTTCACGCGATTTAAGCAGAGCTTGTACAACTATGCTTGTCTAGTTCTGCTTAAATCCTTGTATCCCCCACCTCAAAAAGCTTAAAGTCTTTCTGCTTAAAATTTTCCTCTGCAAGATTTTCTTTTCAATCTTTACTTTTAAAGTCTTTTTTAGTTTTTCTGGTTTATCCACATTTTTTTGCCCAGGAGATCATCACCTGGCATTCGAAGGACGGGTGTTACAAAGAATAAGATTCGAGAGGAAAGTAGACGGAGCTATAAAATCAACACATCTATTATTATCAGTAATATTAAAACACTCCGTATTAATGCTTCCTATATGATGCGCATCGCAGTCATGAGGCTGACGTTTATTGCGTCTAGTCGCTTGCTACTTTACTTTCACTTTACTTTCACTTCCCTGTCATTTGACACTCGCGTTTCTAGCTTGCGCGCATTAAAACATCCTCTAACATGGAAGCATTCACCGGTTTCATTAAATGGTGTTTTACACCCAGCTCATTTTCAATATCACGGCTCACATCCTCGCCGCTAAGCGCAATAAATCGAATCTCAGGTTTTACCTTTTTAATTTCTTTGACTAGAGAATAGCCGTTCATATCGGGAAGGTTTACATCGAAAAATATAATACCCAGCGCTTGATCACGGACTTTCTGTAAGGCTTCTTTCGCGTTATAGGCGGTTTCAACTTCCCAGCCCAGCTGCTCTATCAACATGGCCGTAATCGTACAGGCATCAATATTGTCTTCGATTACTAATACTTTTTCACGCTCATTCACCGGCAGTACCTGTTGCGTTGAATTTTCAATGACCGACAGGGATTCGCCGGCATCTTTTTGCTCTGTCTGTTGTAACACAGAACGCTGATCCTTGCGCTCTAAATATCCGTCCAGCACCTCATACAAACGTGAGGTTTCTACCGGCTTACCTAGAAAATCTGAGAAGCCTGCTTCAAGACATTTTTCCTTATCGCCTTTCATACTGGAAGCGGTTAATGCCACTATCGGCCGATCAAAGCCAATTGCACGCATTTTTGTGGCTGCAGTTCGGCCATCCATATGCGGCATTTGTATATCCATCAACACCATATCGATGGTTTTGCTGTTTTCACTTGCCGCCTGCAACATTTCCACCGCTTCTACACCGTTTTGAGCATAGATAACTTCGACCCCAGTGGTCGCGATGATATGTCCAATCAGTCGACGAATATCCAACAGATCATCAACAACCAGAACACAGCCTTCATAGCACTTGTCGAATTGAGGACGAAAATCGCCTTGTGTGTGACTGACTTTTAGCGCTCTCTTGTCAAGATCTCGCTGATTTTCCAGGCGCAGTCGACAATAGAAGCGACTGCCTTTGTTCACTTCGCTTTCAACACTGAGGTTACCGCCCATGCGCAGCATCAACTCGCGACTAATCGTCAACCCCAACCCAGTTCCCGGCTCAAAGCTGTCATTTGCATTGGACACCTGGGTAAAAGGCTGGAAAATAGAACTGAGCTTTTCGTTGTCGATACCAATGCCGGTATCACTGACACATACGGTTAAGCATTCCTGTGCCTTTTCACTACTACTGAAGCGGTATTGCTCAGTCGAAATATCCACCTTCACTTCACCTTCTTTAGTGAACTTCAATGCATTACCAATCAGGTTGATCAGAACCTGACGCAAACGAATCGGGTCTGTGTGAATCGAGGGGTAGTTTTCCCCATTAAAGTTAACCTGAAATTCCAGGTTTTTATCCTCAGCTTTTACATTCATCAAAAGATAAATGTCGGTGAAGAAGGATTCCAGATCAACGTAGCCTTTTTCAATTTCCAGTTTGCCGGCTTCAATCTTTGACAAGTCCAGAACGTCATTCAGCAATCCCAACAAGTGCTTGCCATTCTGGTGAATAATCTGCAAATAGGATTTGTCTTCCAGGTCACTGACTTTTCCGTACAGCATATCCGAATAACCGAGAATAGCCGTTAACGGCGTACGCAGTTCATGGCTTAAATGCGCCAGGAACTCACTTTTTGCACGACTGGCGGATTCCGCACGTAAACGCTCATCCCTTTCTCGCTGCGCTTCCTTACGGGCAATGGCATAACGTATCGCACGTTCCAGATGATCACGGGTCAGGTTTGCCTTTACCAGATAGTCAACCGCACCAGCTTTTAATGCCATTGCATCAAGTTTTTTATCTTTCAAGCCGGTCAGCATGATAATGGGGCCAGTAAAGCGCACACCACTCACTTCTTTGAGCAACTGAATACCGTCTTCAGATCCGAGCTGGTAGTCCATTAAACAGAGATCATGCTCGTTGCGATACAAGGCCTTGCGCGCCTCATTTACGGTTTTTTTCCAGTCCAACTGATAATCGTCACCCATAAACTCATCGAGCAAGTCTTTGGTGAGGATGAAATCATCTTCATCGTCTTCAACTAACAGCAGTTTTATTTTTTGCATTGGAATCGCTTTTTATCGTTCTGGTAATTCAACAAATTCCACCCAGTATTTTCCAACGGTGGTCATCAATCTCACCAGGTCTTCAAATGTAACGGGTTTAGTAATATACGAAGCCGCACCAAGATCATACCCCTTCACCATATCTTCTTCGGCTTTAGAGGTGGTAAGAATAACGACTGGAACAGAGCGTAAATTTTTGTCTTTCTTAATTTCTGCCAAGGCTTCACGGCCATCCATTTTTGGCATATTTAAATCAAGCAGGACGATACTGGGGAAAGGGTACTTAACTCGATCAGAAAACTTCCCTTCGCCACGAAGATATTCGAGCAGTTCAACCCCGTTATCCACAAAATACAATTCATTGAGCACTCGACTTTCGTGCAGGGCTTCTTTCGTCAGCATTTTATCGTCTGCGTCGTCGTCGGCCATTAATATTTTTAAAGGCGATGCCAGTATTTTATCCTCATTAATCATTCCCTACTGCCTCCTCATTCTTAAATACTAGTTCGTTCAGCGTATGTTCGACTGGCAATTCAATGATAAATTCCGCACCGTGGTCCAACGAGCTTTCCGCACGAATCGAGCCGCCGTGACGCTCGACAATTCTTCGACAAATGGCCAACCCTAATCCCGTCCCACCGTACTCGTCTCGACCGTGTAAACGCTGAAACAATGTAAATATTTTCTCTGAAAATTTTTGCTCAAAACCGATACCGTTATCTTTAATGCGAATGGTGTGATAAGCATCGTCATCTTCCGGTGTGGTAGTGGCACATAGAATTTGAATATGAGGGTTGCGATCTGGATGCCGAAACTTTAAGGCATTGGAGATCAGGTTTTGAAACAAACGGCGCATCTGACCTGCATCCCCGGAAATTGACGGCAATGAATCTATATCTATCTGTGCTTCTGTTTCATTAATTGCAATCTCTAAATCGTCGACCACTTCATCCACCAACAACGCCAGATCAATTTCCTCATAGGGCTTTTGCTGGGTGAACACTCGTGAGAACGCGAGCAAATCGTCAATTAACACTGACATTCTTTCGGAAGCCGAGAACATTCGATTAATATAGTCCACACCCTTTTCCCCGAGTTCGTCACTGCAGGTTTGTTGCAGCCGGGCACCAAAGGCTCGGATTTTGCGCAGGGGCTCTTGTAAATCATGCGAGGCAACGAAGGCAAAATTCTGTAACTCGCGATTACTTCGGGCCAACTCTTCCGAGTAATGTTCAAGTGATTCAGTCCGCTCTTTCACCTTATTTTCCAGGTCTTCATTTGCCTGATGCAGTAAATCGGTATACATCAATTTTTGTCGCAGGTGGCGGTTCATCGTAAAGTAGATCACTACTATTAAAATAGCACCGAGACTATTGGATAGCAGCAAGGTCCGCATCGCACTCTTACGATTGGATCTGGACTCCTTGGCACGTTTTGCCAGCATGGAATTTTCGAGATCTTCCATTTCATTAACTTTCGCAACGATTTTTTCAGTCAGCGTTAAGCCTTCATCGTCATGAAATGTGTACAAGGCAGCTTTGTGCTTGTTTTGTTGCTTGAGAGTTATGCCTTCCTGCAACTCTTGAACTTTTGCTATCGACATCTGGTATAGCTCTTCAAAGTTTTGCTTTTGCAGAGGGATTTCGGTAGTTTCCTGGCTGAGTTCAACCAAGAGCTCATCCAGCACAGCCAGAGCCCGGTTATACGGCTGCAGATAGGGCTCGTCATCCGTGATTAAATATCCACGCTGTCCCGATTCGGCACTCACAATTTGTGTGTGAAGATCTTTAATGATGGTTAACACTCTAAGCGAATGCGTCACACCGTTCTGATTGAGCTCCAACACCCTGACTGAACGATAGGCAATGACGGTGTTCAACACAATAAAGCCCATCATCAACAGGCCGCCAATCAGCCAAAATCGATTAGAATTGTTATTCATTTATTACGACCTGATCTTCCAGTCTTCACTTGCATTACCATTCACAAGACTTCGTTACAGACTGGTTTTTAGCTATCACCATACCTAATCGGTATTTTTCTCTCCAACAAATTCTTTCAAATCTGCCAGTGCCAGCCCACAAGTCTGGCATTCGTTAATTATCACATCAAACGCTTTCATCGCTTTTTCAATGTCACCGGTTTTTTGCAAACTCAATTTTCCCAGCTCAGCATTCATCGATATGGTATTCAAAGGATTGCGTATTTCATGGATTTTTTTATTAATTTCGCTCATTTTATTCTTCTTTGATTCGCTGCTTCTGGGACAAAAAATAAATAAACATAAGAACAATTTCTCAAACGAAGGCTTTCAATCACTTCACATGTTGATGGACCTTCGTTACATTCTGACAACTCACAACTCTGTCATGCTCGGGATTTTATAAAAAAATGCCCTCTGCCGTATAGTGCAGAACATATGGAAAGAGCAGAAGCCAGTGCCCTATTGCATTAAGGGCACAATGATCAACCGCGACCCTCAGTGATAGAGCCTTACATCATCGCCACACTGGCGGGCTGCAGCATGATGTTCTCCGGACTGTGCGATCAAGATTGTGCACACTCCTGATATTCATTAATGCGGTTATACAAAGTTTTTAAACTGATACCGAGCATTTCCGCCGCTTTTTTCTTGTCGCCCTCTAATTGCTCCAAGGTTACTTGAATTAATTCGCGCTCCACATCCTCAATTGTTCTACCCGCCTCCAAGCGTGGACGGCCCGAACTGCTTTTCCCGTCAAATGGTGAACCTATGGTAGACGGCAACTTCAAAAATTCACTTTCTGGGTTGGTCATAATAAACGCGCGGTGCATGGTATGACGCAACTCCCGCACATTACCAGGCCAGTTATATTCACGCAGCTTCGCCAGAGATTCATCACTTAATTTGAAGGATGTGCCATGCTCGTCATTGAGTTCGGTAATAAAATTTTGTGAAAGCAAGGGGATATCGTCAATCCGCTCACGTAACGATGGAATTTTGATAGGAAACACTGCCAGCCTGAAATACAAATCTTCTCGTAAACAGTTGCGCTGAGCAAAGTCATCTTCACTGCGGTTTGTTGCGGAAACAACTCGGCAACTGACGGGAGAAGACTTTGTACTACCTAAACGGGTCACGGTGTTGGTTTCCAGCACTCGCAATAAATTGGGCTGTAAATCCAAAGGCATTTCTGTAATTTCGTCCAGGAACAGTGTGCCATTTAAGGCCTGCTCGAATACACCCGCCTTACGTGAAATAGCTCCAGTAAATGCGCCTTTCTCATGACCAAATAATTCACTGCTGATCAACTCACGAGCGAACGCTCCGCAGTTGGCCGCAACAAACTCACCGGAACAACCACTAATATGATGAATCGCGTTAGCAACAACTTCTTTACCAACACCACTCTCCCCCATCAACAACACGTTAGCATTCGTACTGGCAACGCGCGTGATCATTTCATACAGCTCTTTCATCGGTTTGGATTCGCCGATTAAAAAACCGAGATGCTTTTCAACACCGTTAACACCTGCGGAAGATTTTTCACTATCAGAGGAGTAATCATCCTCTTCCACCAGACTGCGAAGTTGATCCAGAGAAATCGGTTTGATCAGATAATTAACGCGCGGGCCATACAAGGACTTCACCAGACTTTTTACTGCAGGATGCCCTGTAATTACCGTTACATTGGTATCACTTTTTTCGGATTGTGCCAGTACCTCTAACACATGCAGACCACTGCCATCCGGCAACATGAGATCCAACAATATTCGATCAAAATCATGTTCACGCAATTGTTCGGATGCAGAAGCTACCGTATCTGCCTGTTTTACATTGTGCCCTAGGAGCCCAAGGAGTTCTGATGTGGCCGAACGAAAGCCCTCATCATCATCTACTAAAAGGATGTTAGCCAAACTACACCTCTGCCTTATTTTCTAATTTTTCAAACCACCATGAGAACAAAGTACACGGTCAATCATTCACCGCTGCCGCACTGGCAACTTCATTCACAATTTCAAACAGCCGGGCAATGCCATAGTCTTCGACATCTCCTTCAGAACCTCATGATCAAACATGTCATGTTCGACGTTCTCAAAAGCCACGATGTCACCACCTCAGATAACCCGGCTACACGTAAAACCCTGGAAATCTACACACGCTTAAAACGTAAAATTTCTCTGTTTCTATGTAACTGTTACTAGGGCTTTTGCAAAATGCAGGCCTATTTAAATTTCTTTTACTAAAGCCTGTTTTTTAGTCATTTTCTGTATTTTTCACTCGGTATATCGTTGGATAGGACGTCGCTTCCGCATAAGCAGCTTAATAGTGATCACAATAATGCTCATATTGATTTATCAAATATGGTAAAAATGTAATAATTACATTTAAATGTATTATTTACAATTTCTGCATTTGGTCGAGAACCGAGTGGCAAGACGATGAAAGGAAGAAGGAAGAAAGCTGAAAAGCATCCCAAAGTAAGAGCAATGCAAGTGAAGACAGGTATAGATCTTGGCCATTAGTGCCGATAACGCCGAAAAAGATCGACAGGGCAAAAGGCGACAGACAAAACTGCGCTTATAGAACTACCTATATAAAAACCAGCCATACAAGAATTTAGTCGCATGATTATAAGCAGCCGAAAACCACCCCTAAGCTCTGTCACTTCCACAATAGAGCTGCTACCGTTCAGCTAAATCGCATGCGCTACAGTCGAAGTATCAGTAAAATAGAAGGCATCAATAAAGAATCCAAGCAGAGCGTATATTCAAGAGCTCAAACGGCGGACACCTTTGATTAGCAATAACAAGATTAGCAATAACAAGATCCGCAATAAAAGCTATTACCACATAGCGTCGCCTTAAATTCTCCAAATACCCCCTGAGCAACCACTAACCCATTATCCGCTTTCCGGAAATTCACTTCGAGTTGTCGGCTTTCGTCGGAATTCCTGAAGCATCACGCCGAAAAGATATGTTCGTAAACGACGAAACGTCAGAAACTTTAAAGGGCCGCTGGCAAGTCCCACACAAAACCCCAATGCAACCGGGTGAGCAAATATACTGCCGTAGCGATGCTGCAGCTGCGCCCGATTATTACTTACGCGTTGTTTTATCAGGGCATTTTCACGAGCAAGCTTCGCAATTTTTGCCTTTGCTTCTGCGCGTTTCGCACAGGCATTCTTTTTAGAGCAGCTCACGTTAAAACTCCTATCAATTACACATGTACACTGTATTTACGTAATCTACCTACATTACGAAAGTTAAGAACACTATGGATTTTCCGCGTCACGCTGTTCACCCTCAGATGAGTTTTCGATTTTTTGTAAATTCTTAAACTCGGCACGTGTTTGGGAAAAGTGCAAATCGCTTCTTAGGCGCTGGATGTACAGAAAGAACAGTACGCTCGCGCTGGCTTGCAATAAAATTGCCGCCCCCAAAGCCCACAGCATCGTACCTGTCAGAGTGTAAACCGCGTATGCCACTGTGAGTAACAACAGCGCCCAGCTAAATAATTGCAAGATAACAAATGCAAAACGCGCCAGTAAAAACCTGGGCAAAGCGCGAATAGCGGTTTTAGCCTCAAGCGCCATGATATTTGAAGTATTCATACACCATTTGAAAATCGCATCAAAACTAGTGCTGATCAATGCTATATCCTGCTCCAGTGCAGCAAAAAAACCTGAGGGCGCCTGGTTTGCAGAATTATTTTCACGAGAGCTTTTCTCGTGCTGTTTCGCTTGAGCGTAGTCAAATTCTTCCGTGTCTGATTGTTCCGTGTTTGCGGCATCATGAGTTTGCATGAAATAGCCCTTTATTTTTCAATGTGTCTTTGTTACATGGTTCGCATTTAGAGGGGTTGCAGAAGAAAGCAAAGCTTTCTTCTGCTCATATTTCGCTGTTGCGATTATTTGAACATACGAGATACGAACCAGCCGGCAACAAAAGCTCCACCTACCACTAACAATGGCTTCTCACGAGCAAACGTTTCCGCTTTACTGGAAGCTTGCTTTATTTGCTCCTGACCTTCACGCATGTACGCAGAGAGATCTTCTTTCGTCTCTGATTGCAGACTGCGTGCAGCATCTTTAACATTACCAGCAGCTTTTTTAAAGTTCGTCATAGCTTCGTTCATAGACTCTTTAGTTGAAGCCGATGGCGCTTCCTTCAAACGGTCAGCAAAATTTTGTGTTGCAGTATCCATTATTTCACCTCATTATCATTGCTATATAAAATTTGTGAATCACTTTCGTGGCCACACCCTAATCATCGCAATAAGCACTATCGTTTTTAATATCTTAAAGCGCTTATCACTTCCAACCCACGGTATACTTTTGGAAAAATTGAAAAAGTAAACCTATTAAAGCCGGACAATCAGTATGTTGCATCATGCATGCCAATGATAAAAAGGTCGTTATATAGCTATAAATGCAGTATTCCTGCGCAAAATCGCTTTATTATCAGGAAAGTTTTGCAAGCAAGCTGAATATTCTACATAGAACCGCGTGGCGGTGTATTCCATACAATTATTCCGATACAACAGAAAGGAAGGCACAATACGCGGCAAAACTTATATGCTTAACTTTATTGAAGTGTAGGCTAAGAGAATTTCAGGTTCAGAGAAGTTTAGGTTAAGAAAAGTTTAGGTTAAGAAAAACTTAGGTTTATAAAATCAGAGGTCTAAAAAAACGGAAGTACTTAAAAGCTTATGCAGCTTAAAGCATAGGTAATTAAATGTAGAGATAAATAGCGCAACACTAACATAACACGCTAACAAGAGTGCACTTTGGAAAATTTGCCTGCCTGAGTATTCACCTAAATTTCGGATCTAGGCTACCGATCTAGGCTACCAACCTATGCTACCGACTTAAGCTACCAACCTAAACAGGTAAGGGCGTATACAGGGCATCCCGTTTAACACCGTTTTACAAAAAACTCTCGCTGCAATTCGCTCGCGTTCACGTCTGCTTTCTTCTGTTTGTTTATAGCGTGTCAGTAGGGAATCAATCCACTATTTTTTTCTGGTTTTCCTTTTTCAGATAATCACCAAATTGAAAAATGAAAAAGTTCATAGCAGACAACACCAGAGCAACCTCATAATGCTGATACGCGACAGAAATCCCTATCGCACCGGTATTCCAAATACCCGCTGCCGTTGCAGTGCCGTGCACAGAGTCAGCGTTTTTAAAAATTGCACCACCACCAATAAAGCCAATACCCGTGATAATGCCGTACATGACTCTCGCCTGGGCTTCATTGCCGGCAAAAGAACTCATCGCCACTAACATGAAGGCACATGCGGCCAGCGCCACCAGGGGAAATGTTCGCAAACCCGCCCCTTTTGCTCTGGACTCCCGGTTCAGTGCAACTGGCAAGGCCAGAATAAATGCCAGACTAAGCTGAATTAAATTATATAAAACCTGTTGAAAATCAATATCGAAATTAATGGGCATGCGTTTCCTACTACCTCGAACCAATGACGTTGAATTATTCACCCACATCAAAGATTTTTAGCGTGACTTCTCCACTTGTTCAATTCCGCGATAAGCGCATGAATATCTTGAATTTCATTGAAATTCAGTTCTCTTCGTACAAACTCACGATAACGCAGTTCGGCCATCTGCTTAGCCAGATCTAAATCATCGCGGTGTTTATTTAACGCAGAACGCGCATAGTGTTCTCTTCTATCATGTAAACTATCGTGCAAAAAACTGTTACGATTTTGCAGTACATTATTATGCTGAATGCCCCAAGTACTTTCGCTAGATAACGCTAACATTTTTCACCTCTAAAGTTATTAAAAGTTATTACGTGAATTACGACTGTGTAAAGCGCGCAATACTTTCATCGTAAATACGGACTTGCTCATGCAACCCGTCGTACCAACCTTCCCACCACTGAGCTAATAGCTGCACTCGTTTGAATATCTCACTGCCTTCCAGCAGCATTGACATATCAACATCCAGAGTCGGTGCATTGATGTTGGATTGCTGGGCGATTTTTCCCAACATGCGAGCTGTTTGCATGGATATTCCTCTAAAATGGGATTCAAGTCTTGATGCCAAGTAATAGATATTCCCTATTAGATACGATTGGCAAATATGAAATTGCAAGCTCCATACCAAGACACACAAAGGCGAAAATAAGATGACCAGGAAAGGGCTATACGGATAACCTTCAACGGTGAAGTCAGACGTACCAAGGCTTGGGAGGGCAGTGGCGCCAATGCAAAAAAAAGTTCCGATGTTTGCGATTAATTGTTAATGATTCAGCGAGAGAACATTAGAAATGTGATATTTGCACAGTCACTTGTAGCACTTACATTTTTATTACAATTTTTTTTGCAAGCCAATGGCAAGGCCACTAGTAGATCCATGGCATAGCCACTAGCAAACTAATGGAAGGCCCTTAGGAATAGAAAGCCCCTACGAATAGAAAGCCCCAAAATAATAAAAGACCGGCACATGCCACCGGTCTCATTCCTGGCTGCATTACTCGGATTCTGCATGCTGCCCTTTCATGACCCACTCGAACAAGGCATAGGATGGCAAGGCCATGGCAAAAGGAATTAAATAGAATACGCAACGGTAAGCAAATAATGCCGCAATAATTTCTGGCCGCTCTGCCTGCCCACTCAACAATGCAATGAACGTTGCTTCCAGCACGCCTAAGCCACCGGGAATATGTGACACTGCACCAGCCAGACCACTAATCAGCAACACGGCATATACTTCCCCGTACGACACCGTGTCCGGCATAAATAAATACACAACCGTGGCCATTAAACTCCAATGTATGACAGCGAGCCCAAGCTGTAATAATGCGATTGCAGGACTCGGCACTGTGAAAGTGGAATTTCGAATGCTGATTTCCTGATGAGCTTTCCGCTTGCACATCAGTAAGTAGGCGATCATCGCTATTAGAACCAGGACTGCCAATACCTTTAACAGCACGATGTCGATATACCAGCTTTCTGGAATACTAAGACTTCCCATCAACACCAGTACACTCAAAATGCAGGCATAGCCGATCCAGTTAGACAATACGGTTACACCGATAATGCGTGATACGTCAGACGCTTTCACGTTCAGACGACTGTATAAACGAAAACGAAATGCCAGGCTGCCAATGATCGCGCCCAAATTCAAATTACAGGCATAACTGATATACCCCACCCACACCACATGCCACCAGCGGGTTTTGATATTAAACAGATAGCGACCGAAAAGATCATAACAACTGTAAGCGAGATAACATAAAACACCAAGAAAAACGCCGAGTACCAGCGTTGACTTCGGTGTAGAGAAAAACGTGTCTTTTACCTGTCCCCACTCAATGTCACCGCTCTTGCTGTAAAGTAAGTAAGCAACTAGCGCAAAAAAGGAAAGTGTGAGTACGCGTTTCAAATTCTTCCAGTTGAACCAAGCGCTTTGCGCGTTAATTTCTCCCAGCTTATCCTGCAAAGCGCTGAAATAGAAACGACAGCGCTGCGTAATGGCTTCCGTCATTGCTTCGCTCCTGCTGTCATCCGATGGTTAAACGCATTATCACTTTCTGTGCGCTCCGCGCTTTCTTTGCCTTCCCGGTCTATAACACTTCCGGTATTTTTGATGCGTTTGATGCTGTCTTTTGTTTTGCTTGGCTCAGTCCGATCAAGCTCTCCGTCTGACTGCGAATGTCTCACGCCTTGAATCACCGGTCGCTCGTTGGGAATGCAGCGAATAATCGCCGGCCACCAGCGCATTAAGTGGTATAGCAAGGTATCACGTATTAGCCCCAGTACCGGTCTATGCTTGATCCATTGCATATTGATGCGCTTGCTCTCCTTGATTAAGTCTTCAACGTAAGTACGAATCTGGCGATTGACTGCAGCGTCTTCTATGACAAGGTTGGCTTCAAGATTAGAGCCCAGACTCCATGGGTCCAGGTTACTTGAGCCAATAGTGGACCACTGGTCATCAATCGCTGCAATTTTTCCATGCAGGGGGCGGCCTAAAAATTCATACATCTCTACCCCGTCCATTACAAACTTCTTGTAGGTTGAATGTGCGGCAACGAGTGTGTATGGAAGGTCTGGCTTGCCCTGAGTAACAATTTTTACGCTGACTCCACGTTTGGCAGCTTTCCGCAATGCCCGTGTGAGACGATAGCTTGGAAAAATATATGCATTGGCGATAAAAATGCTTTTCTTCGCCTCTTTAATTTTTTCCAGATACGCCTTTTCTATATCAGTGCGATGCCGCCAGTTATCTCTCACCACAAAAGCGACCTTGGAATTAAAATGGGGATCATTTGCCTGCTGTGCTAATGCTTCATGATCAATCAGATTATCGACCAGACCAAAATAACGGCGAAACTCTTTAGTTGCATATGCCAGGCAGAGCTGACGAATACTTCGCACCACCGGCCCGCTCACCTCTGCAACGTAATCGCGTTTGCCGGTTGGATTGTCATTCACCAAGTGATCTTTACACAGATTGATGCCACCAACAAAAGCATACTTTGCATCAATCACCGCCAACTTTCGATGCAGACGATGGACCAGTTTAGGACGACCCTTGGCCCAACTTGGCTGTGGATCATATATTTGTAATTTTACTCCAGCCGCGACTAACTCGTCCTTATAGGACTGCGGTAAGTAAAAAGATCCCCAGCTATCGATCGTTAACAGTATTTTAACCCCACGCTTCGCGGCACGCAGCAGAGATTCTTTGAGTGGCTTTCCCACTGCATCTTCTTCCAGAATAAACGTTTCTAACAATACTTCGCTTTGAGCCTGCTCAATCAATTCATGCAGGCGAGGAAAAAATGCTTCACCGTCACGCAGTAGCGTAATTTTATGCCCGTCCTTAATTCTGCGATTTAGATTAAATTTTAGCATTGCATTAACCTTTACTTTTTCTCAAGTCTGTCATGGATGTCAGTGGAATGTCGCTTCGTCTACAAGCCGATCAGGGCTTACATTAATTCTAGTTCTGCATATAAAGGACGGTGATCAGATAGATGCGACCAGAGCCGTCCTTTTAATACCTCAGCATGTTTAACTTTCAGATTCCGGACATAGATCCTATCCAAACGTAATACAGGTAATAACGCGGGAAAGGTTTTAGCAGGCTTTCCCTGGCTGCCCTCATGAACTTCTATCAAGCCATTAGCGCAACACATTTGATGCACCTTCAATCGCCAATCGTTAAAGTCACCCGCGAGCACCACAGCCTCGTCTGGAGGAATTGCATTGAGAATCTTCAAAATCTTGTGTAGTTGCTGCTGCCGATGGCCTTCTCTCAGGCTCAAATGCGTACACAGTAAATGCAGCGGCGCTGCCGGTTCGCCTACATCGATCTTTGCGTACAACACACCGCGTTTCTCGATGCCACTTAACGAAATATCTTCGTTGTGCCACTGGGCAATTGCCTGCTTACTCAACAAAGCATTGCCGTGATGCCCCTGCGGATAGACAGCGTTTTTGCCGTAAGCCATTTCTGGCCACAGACTGTCTGCCAGGTATTCATACTGCGACACTCCAGGCCAATGCAGTTTGTGCTTCTCAGCCCAGTCGGTATGCTCTCCCAGCACCTCCTGTAAAAATACGATTTCGGTTTCGGTAGAGCGCAATGCTTCACGCAGCTCCGGCAACACAAAACGTCGATTAAAATAGCTAAAGCCTTTGTGTATATTAATACTCAGTACTTTGATTGAAGTAGACACTAAAATACATTTCCCGATTGATTTTTACTTCGTTCCAATTTTTTGAAAACTTTACATCCAACAATCTTAAGCGCGACATATTTACACGCCTTTTACGAAAATCATCGCTAAAGCCCATTATTTTCGGCTTTATTATGAGTTTCATTAAACTTAGTGCACGATGGGTGCCAACAGCGACCCTGCAATAATTTTTAGAAAAACCCAGAGGGGTTGTTCAACCTGGAAGCAGCCAGCCAGGAACTGTCCAGCCAGAAAATATGCAAAGAGCCACAATCTGGAACTGGGAAATAAGAAATAAGAAATAAGAAATAAGAAATAAGAAACTGACAGCAGGCTGCAAAAGATAAAAGCGTGGAGCTAAAAACTCTCCGGCTCCCAAATTCAAGGAGACCACAAGTTCAAGCAAGCTCACCAATTCATGGAGGTGCACCAGCTCAAGAGAAATTATTAGTTTAAGGGAGACCAGTTAAACACCGACCACGATGCAAGCCCAGGCCAACATCGTTATCAGCTAATAGAGACCTGCCACCAACGAAATCAAGTGCGATCGAATACGTCCGAAATGAGTATGCCGCATGGAAGTAATATGTGATTCGCGCTCAAACTTTTCATTAAACGTTTTTTGCCACTGATCGGCAAATTCCCGATCATATACTTCAATATTCGCTTCATAGTTACGATAGATACTACGATAATCAAAATTGGTAGAACCTATAATCACCACATCATCAACGATGATGACTTTAGAGTGGTCAAAATGGCCTGGGGCCGCCACGCAGGGAATTCCCGCATCCACAAATTCCTTTAAAACCAGCTTATGCGTCAGGTCCACAATTTTAGAATCTGTTTTTTGCGGTACAAGAATTCTTACATCCACATTTAAGCGCTTACTGCCAATCAGAATTTGACGCATGGCATTGGAGGGAATGACATAAGGAGACCAAATGTAAATGCGCTTTCTCGCCGACAGTAACAGGGACGATAAATATTGCTGATAAATACCACTACGCGCCAGCGGTTCGCTAAATATGATACGCGCGGGCAATGGCGTATGCTCTCCCGCCTGAGACTCACACTGCCCTGTCAGATGCTCTTGAATATCGAGGACTCGTTGCTCACGCTTGACGTTGTAGAACCATAAGTCAGCATACACCGCTGACAATTGATCCACTACCGTACCGGACATCTGCACACTAATGTTGTGCGCGAAATCATCGCTCTCTTTAAAAGCTTCATCGCGAATATTATGCGAACCAATAAAGGCTGTATCCTCATCTATCAACGCAATTTTAGAATGCAGGCGCTTTTCGATATACAAATACGATTTTAAAGTGGAATCTCGAAAAACAAAAATAGGAAAACGGTAATCCCTTAACCATAGCTCCTTGGCTTTGGATAAGAACATCATCTCACTGCCGTATCGATCCAGCATAAGACGAACATCTACCCCCCTTTCGTAGGCCTCTTCCAATATACTTAAAAATTCTTGCCTCACATCACCAGAAAATATGTAAGTACTCACCCAGATGCGTTTCTTTGCCTGACGAAGCTGAGCAAAGAAAGCCGGAATAAATGCTTTATCCCGATAAACTTTATACTCATCCATACAAAAATAGGGAAGATAGCCTAAGTCGCAGCCAAGTTGATTTATCTGAGCAAAACCACTACATGCAGGCCCCTTCCCTTCTTGTGCTTCAGGACTTAATCTTTGTGTCTGCGTTGGCGCAGTGGCTTTTATCTCGCAGGACGGATTTTCCGACTTACTTTCATCGTCAGCGTTATTTTTTGTCGAATGATTATCTACTGTGCTTTCAAGTCCTTCGCTGCCTTCGCTCGCTTCAAACCCTGCTGAGTCTGGCGAATTTTCTTGATTTTCCGCTGAAGTAATTTTTGTTGGGTTTTGCCCTTCCGGTGCCAGTTGGTCCGTGTAGGAGGACTTCCACATAAGTCGCTGCAGCGCTTGGGATTTCCGCAGTTTCTCAAAATTCGCACTGCGTCCGCGCGATACGGAGCCAACGACGGTAATAAAAAAGAACACGGCACCTACCAGAGGAATCAACCAGATTCCCAGTATCCAACCTAAATTGGTTAGTTTTAAGTATGGATGGCGAAACAACATCCATGTTGCTGTCAGAGCCAATATAATATGTACCAATAGTATTACCATGAAGCCGGAGTTCTCTCTGTATTTTTTGGGCTTTGTTTGCTGCTATTTCTTTTTAATAAGTCTTTTTAAGCTTTTCTATTCAGGCGTTTGTTTTTAGACTTATCGTTTCAATCTCAATGTCGAAAAACTTTTATCACATGCGCTTGCCAGTTTTTTGCCAACCGACAGATTGCTTCTATATAAGATTGCCTCTTTATATTTCTGTCGGATGGCATTGACCCACAAACGCTTCAGCAGGTGCTTTTAATGACTGGCTTAATCGCTGGCTTCTTGAATTTCCTCTCCGGCTTTTTCAATGTCCTTACCTGCTCCCTTTACGGTTTCACATCCACTTAACGCGAAACTTAAAGGCAACATAACCAATAAACCTACGAGTATTTTCTTGTACATAGCTGTCTCCTGATGATGAATGTGGGCTTACAGACGCCACACGTATTATTTATGAAGACTTTGCAAGTTGTGTACCTGCTGCAGAACTTTAAGCACAATGGCAAGTTTTGACGGGATTTCAGAGAAATTTACAAAATTATTTCTTCGCTTTTTTCATTTTCCCTTGAGGAACCTGGTAAAAATTACATTAACGGCTGTAGTTTTTTCTAAAACCAGTACATTAGACGCTTTTACAAGCCGTTTTATGCGTGTTCGTCTTAAAAACAATCTTTTAAATTATTTTTTCATTTCCATTTAAAAAATTGGCCTGCTAGTTGCTATATCGACCTTAATTACAACAAACCCAATGTGTTTTGGAGATGAAGGATGAACGACAAATTATTTTTTAACGGCAACATAATAGATGTCGAGGCGTCAGGCTTTAGCTCCGATAGCTACCCTGTGGAAATCGGTATAATGCTTGGCTCCGGCGCTTCTTTTGAAGCCATAATCAAACCGACTGAAGACTGGACTCACTGGTGCGAAGAAGCCCAGGGTATACACGGACTCAGCCGCGCCTTTTTGCATGAATTTGGCCAGGACGTTCGCGTGCTGTGCGAACACCTGAATGACTTCTGTGAAGATCAAACACTGTATTCAGATGCGTGGGTTTGGGATTCGTTTTGGATTAATCGACTTTATGCCGCAGCAGGCATGCGCCCTTCATTTACCTGCAGCCCATTGGAATACTTCCTTTCCGAACAGCACGTGGATGAATGGTTAGACTATAAAAGACTCTATGCCAAACAATTGAAGTTACCACAGCATCGCGCCTTAAATGACGCAAAAATTATTGCCAACATCCTCAGCGACGAAGGTATTATTCAACCGATGGATCTGGGTATTATGCCGGTGGAATTCAATACGGGCCACACAGAGATTTTAAAATCCGCGTAACTGCCACTGCCGCCAAACAACCTTATGATTTGAGTTGTGTCAGCGAAAACAGTTTGAGGCTCGCTTTAAAGCCCGGCTGGAAGTGCAACAACTTGAAGCCCAAATTAAAAGGACGGCTTACAAAAAGGCGGCTTGAAACAGGGCGGCTTGAAACAGGGAGGCTTGAAACAGGGCGGCTTAATAGAACAGCAGCATCCTGCTTTTGGGTTAACGCCGGATCAGAAAACATAGCCGCTTAGCGTAGATCGCAACTTTATCAAGTACTACGCTAAGCGCTTTTAACAGTAAGCGCTTTAATCTGTAAGAGATTATGCACACCTAACTACCCGCAGTGGTGTTAACGGACTTTCTGTAACTCACTCATTTGATTTTTTAACAGATCTATATCCGCCTGCATGCTTTTCATGGTTTCTTTTTGATTATTATAATCTTCTGCAAACACATTGGTGATCTTTGCTTTAATCTCCCACACTTCCTTAATGTCGTTAACAGGAATGCTGTAAGTTTTATAATCAGGATTATCGCTTTTCAGAATTACCGTGGAATGATCATCATGGACGTAGTATCGTTTTGCCACGATACCATCTGCAGACACAATAATAACCAGAGTACCGTTTTCAATCTCAGACCATTTCGCCACGAACTCCGTCACCAGGACCTCACGTGGGAAAATGCTGGGCACCATACTGTCGCCCTCGACCTCAAATAAACGATAGTCGCCATGTTCATAGCCCGGAATTTTATAAACATCCAGCGTATGGAGGTAGTCTTTATCGTGGTAGTTATCGATATAACCCGCGTGCGCTTCCTCTTTCACTAATGGGATGAGGCCAGGGGCATACTGCAATGCGTGGTCATGCGTTTGTTGAGTGTTGTGCATAGCGTTTTTTGAATGTACGACAGAACTTTCTTCTTTCAAGAAAATAGGCTCCTCTTTGCCTATCAGCCAATTGCAATTTACATTGTAGGTTTCATTAATTTTCCGAATGGAGTCAAACGACAACTGCGTCTTTCCCGATTCCAGCTGAGACAAAGCCCCCTGAGTGATGCCAATACTGTCTGAAAACTCGATTTGAGATAAATCGAGCAATTCGCGTAAATGGGCTACCCGGGTAGCATTAGTGGTTTTCTGGCTCATAGACTTCTAATGATATATTAATATATTAATATTGAAAAACATTTATTAGTAAAGTAATATAGCACGCACAATTCAGAGTCGTGCGAAAACGCGTTACAAAAAACGCCAATTTCCTTTTCGCGTACATTTTCATTACGAGATAAGGGATGATTCTATAGGGCGGCACCGGTATATTTTACATTCGCAGTCCTTTAATCATGGCGCAAGTAACCAGCTGCCACTCAAGCTCCGAACATCTGGAAGGAATATGCCTAACCGAACGAAGTACCCCATTTTAATCATTGCCGACGATGATCTTGATGATCAACTGTTAATCAAAGATGCGCTTGAACAGAATGGTGTTGATCAGAAAAGCGTCACCTTTGTTGAGAACGGCGAAGACCTTCTTTCAATACTAAACAATTCAACGAAAGAATTACCATCTCTAATTTTGCTGGATCTCAATATGCCCAAAAAAGATGGGCGGGAAACACTGATAGACCTGAAGAAACACGAGCGCTATAAATCCATCCCGGTCATCATATTCTCCACCTCGAGCATCCCGGAAGATATCAAAGTCATGTATGAACATGGCGCGAACACATTCATCACCAAGCCGAGCCTTTATGAGGATTTGGTGAAAACGATGGGAGTAGTGAAGTCTTACTGGCTGGAAGTATCACAGCTGACCAACATCAGCTCCTGACACCTGTAGGTATTACAATAGACAACCCGCATCGTAACAGGATGCAGGTTGTCATTGCTTAACGCTCTTCTCAACAATCTCTGTAACTTTAAAATGCAAAGCTTCGCCTTACCTAATTAAAAGTTGTTGGCAGAAGAAATCTGATCCTTATCATATTCGGGAAGATCATCGAGTTCGTCTTCCGTCATCATCGATTGCCACACCACTTTCTGTCCCTGACGGTCGTAACGCAGCTGGGAAACGTGCACGAAGACATCTCGCTCACCCACGCCCAGAATACCTCCCACTTCTACCACCGCACCTTGCAGGCCGCGACTTCCATTAAACACAAGGTCTTCAACTTCGCCAACGTGCTCACCATTTAAGTTGTAAACGTCTTTATCAATCAGCTCTTTTTTCTCCACCGTTAAACGTCCTGTGGTGTCCGTCAGGGTTACTGGCTGAGAATTACTGGCGTCAGGCTTCTTCATTAGTGATGTGCCCACCTCATCCTTATTATTCGTCATCACTGTTTCGCGCACGCCGTCTGAAGATCTAGCGGAAGCTTGTTCACTTGCGGTAATACTTGAAATCGCACGCACCTGGCGCCCATCCATCTCACCCTGTTGATTCACCGCGTTGTTATCGTCAGCAACCCGGTGCGGAAGGTCTTTAGCAGATGCCTGCATTTGCGGGGAACCCGCTTTATCGTCAGCTACCCGATGTGGGAGATCCTGAGTTGAGGGCTTACTCATACTTTGACTGCTATTGTTCGTGTTTGCACTCAAAGAGCCGTTGGGTACTTTTTCTATTTCTTTTTTATCTTCCATTGCGGTATAGAAATTAGAAAACTCTTCTTCATCCAGATACGTGTTATTGTCCTTATCATATGAGGTGAAGATTTTTTTCTCATCCCATTTAATCTGATCCAGACTCGCACCATAGTTAATTTTTATTTCAGCCCAATTGACTTTATCATCATTATTCAAATCTGCTTTTGAAAAACGATAGGACTTCAACTCATCCGTTTCCACATTAGCGTCCTGCTGCATGGTTTGATTTTGATCAACAGGCTTTACCTGACGATTTTTCACTGCATCTTCGGCGAATGCCTGACCGCTCAGCAACCCAGCGATAATCACGGGGTATGCCATCGCACTTAACATTGTGGTTCGACTAGATCGTTGACGATATTGACTAGCCACCTGGTTAGGTAAATTACATTTTTGCTTAAACATAATCTCACTCCTCATTCTACATTTCAGGTTAAACAGAAAATATAAAATTATCTGCTTCTTATCCTTTTACCTAACTCTGCTTTATTCTATACGGCAGCACTAACTAATTACATTTAACACAAGCAGTTACATTTAACACAAAAACCACTTATCGCCATATTATCGCTTAACGCTGTTAATGTGCATTCTACAAATGTGATCTACAAATATGTTCTACACACGTACTCGACAAATGCACTCTTCCTTTTAATGTTTTGTTGTACACCTTGTTGGCTATAAACGCTTGCAGCGAAATGCGTTAAATTTACTTGCTCTTTAGCGCCGATATAAAAAGCTGGAAACACAATTAAGACATTTAAATTTTATCAATCTCATTGTCTCTGAGCTTCCGAGTTAGCTTCCATATCTATCGAATTGCATATAGCTTGCCAACAAATAAATCTCACCTGACTTGTAAAAATGCATATAACAATTGCATCATTTTACGTACTCAACACAATCGTAAACACAAATCAAACAAAACACACGAAGCGGTATGAGTAAATATGCTCAATAGAGAACAACAATGAAAATATTTCCCACACTTTGAAAATTAAACGAATCTCCCCTTTTCAGCTATAAACTTTTATTTTGAAAATATTCCATTTTTCAAAAATATTTTTCCATATCGCATGTTATGCATTTTTTGTATCTATTTTATTTTTTTAAAAATATTTTTATTGCGCAAAGTGAAACAGGAAAGAATAAAAATATCTTGCAAAACCGACAGCCGTGTAATCTTTACATTTATTCAGTGCGTATTTTTCTGAAGCCTTGATATATAGGGCGTCACAGAAGCGTGAGCTTCTTACAACTTTTTAAATAAATTACATTTTTAGGCCAGGTTAGTTTTACAAGAGAAAACATCTTAACTATATTTCGACTGAATTTATTTTTATTTGAACACAGAGTTGTATTTCACATGTTTCGCAGTTTTTTCTATTCGCTCGTTATTTTTTTATTTTCAACTTCCACCTACGCCAACTACCAAAGTAATCTGGATATAGAATCTTTCAAGGAAAAATGGTTAAACCATATTGAGCATGAAGATGTTGCCGGTGTTGATTGTCCCGACTATATCGAACCTACCATCACATTTAACGCCGGCAGCATGTATTGTGAAGAAGACGATACTCGGTCAACAATTTGTGAAGAAAACCAGGAACAGTACGAACAGGAAAAAGAGGACGTAGATAATTTTGTTGAGATTCTCGCAGAATTGAGTTCGACGTATCTTAAAGATCCTACACCCAGCCCATACTTAACAACATGTTTTGTGAAGCATGTTGATCACTGGGCGAAAAACAATGCTCTGGGAGCATACCCTCAACCAACCAATCAGGGCGAGTATATTCGTTTTCGCACACTGACCAGAGTCAGTGAACTGTATTTGATGTTTGAAGATGAAATCAATCGTTGCGACTGGTGTTTAACCAAAACACCGAGAATATTTCGTTGGTTTAAGACCTTGGCTGATGGCACCATTTCACATTTTATCGCCAAAGCCGATGCAGACTCAGCCAGTGCTAATCATCGATACTGGGGCGGGTTGGCGAGCTTAAATGTTGGCATCATTACCGGGGATAGCAAGTATTTTGATTGGGCACGTGAAAGTTTTATGGTTGGAATCTACCAAATAGAAAATGATGGCAGCCTTCCGCTGGAAATGAAACGCGGTGATATGGCATTAGCTTATCATTTTTACGCTGCGGCACCGTTAATAGCAATGCAAGACAAATTCCGAGCAAATAATATTTCATCCAGTTTTGAGCGGGATCAGCTGAATAAACTCATCAATTTCTCACATCAAAGCTATCATCGCATGATTAATTCACCGCTAGCGAAAAGTAAGTACATAGATAAAGTCAATTACTGTTCTTACGCGCTATCGGAATTAGAAGTCCATTTAAAACGTAACTCATCAATAGAAAAAAATGATTCCGCAGATCTGCAAGCCATTTTTCTCGAAACAGGACGCAACCAGTGCAACGATAGTGGCTTACTATACTCAACTGGTTTAGGTGGAGAAGTCTCCATCATGCACGGCATCGTGAACCTGGATTATGTTATTAATCAATAAACCTCGCCGCATAAACGCCACGGCATCAGCACCTCAGCAAACGATGCAGCAGCAAGTATGATAAATGCCTGCTGCTGCATTTATTCCCCTGGCGACCAGTGAGAATATTTAAATTGCGTTACGCTGTTTCTGCAGTTTTAGGTTTAGCATTTTTTCCATCGGCCATGTTAATCACATTCGGTTTCACACGCCCATAAGTATCTTCAAAACGGACTATATCGTCTTCCCCAAGGTAACAACCAGTTTGTACTTCGATTAATTCTACCGGCACCTTTCCAGGGTTTTCCAAGCGGTGAATTTCACCAATCGGAATATAAGTCGACTCATTTTCCGACAACATAAATTGCTTTTCACCCAGAGTCACCAAAGCAGTGCCTTTAACAATAATCCAATGCTCTGAGCGGTGGTGATGCTGCTGCAGCGAAAGCTTTCCACCTGGCTTCACTTTAATATGCTTCACTTGAAATCTTTCGCCGTTATCGATCGAATCATAACTTCCCCAGGGACGATCAACCTCACGATGGATTTTCGATTCAGGTCTTTCCGCCTTGTCCAGAGTGCTGACCAAATCCTTCACTTCCTGTGATCGACTGCGATCCGCAATAAACAACGCGTCCTTGGTTTCGCTGACAACCAGATCTTTCACACCCAACAACGCAATCAGTTTTTGATTCCCCATTACAAAAGTGTTTTCCACATCTTTTGCCAGCACATCACCTTTGAATACATTGCCTTTTGCATCCTTTTCCTGCACATCATGTAGCGATGACCATTGGCCGACGTCACTCCATCCGGCTGAAAGCGGTACACATGCGGCAAGATCTGTTTTTTCCATAACCGCATAATCAATGGAATCATCTGGGCATAGATTAAAGATGGTTTCATTTAACAAACCTACGCCTTTCTCTATATGCATATCATTGTATGCATTCACACAGATCTTAAACATCTGCGGATTAAGCATCTTTAACTGCTGTAAATATACAGTGGCATTCATCATGAACATCCCACTGTTCCAGACATAGTTGCCGGATTCCACATATCCACCGGCGGTTTCGGCATTCGGCTTCTCTAAAAACTCATCAACGGTAAAACCATCGGAGCTGACTTGTTGACCCAGTTTAATGTAACCATATCCGGTTTCTGCACAGGTCGGTGTAATACCGAAAGTTACCAATTTACCTTCGTTCACCAGCGTCTGTGCTGCATCAAGTGCTGTATGGAAAGCCGCAACATCTTTAATATGATGATCAGCCGGTAATACCAACATGGTTTCGTCCGAACAGGCCTGGCTCTTTTTATTCGAATATTTCAAATGAAGCGCAGCCATGGCTATCGCGGGTGCGGTATTTCGCCCAAACGGCTCCAGTATCGTCACAGCCGCCTGTTTACCCATCTGAGTAAGCTGATCAGCAACTATAAACTGGTGATCTTTGTGGCACACTACAATCGGCGCGCTGCATTGTTGCGGCACTCGCTTCAGCGTTTCCTGCAACATAGTGTGTTCACCTACGAGTTTTTGAAACTGCTTGGGAAAAGACTTTCTGGACAAAGGCCACAATCGAGTTCCACTACCTCCGGACAATATTACTGGTATCATCTTTATATCCTCCGCTAATTAAAGCTGAATTTGTTTAAACTGATTTGTATTCGGAATCTATTTGTTTTTGAATGCGTTGCTGACTAAAAAGTTGCTCGTTGAAAAGCCAGGACATATCACCACCGAGCCGTTTTGATTTGAAAGGACCATTGACCTGGTCCTGCAAGGTATCGGTAGTTTTACTGTTAAAGTACATATCCCAAACTGGGACCCAGGCAAGCGACCAGCCTTTCAATAAACCATCTGTTTCCTGCGTAACGCCGACTTCTTTTTCAAAGATGCTGGGATCTTCAATTCCGGCGACCAAGGTAGCGATGGCTCTATCAAGCTGATCTATTTGTTGCTGCGTTATTGTTTTATTTGCTTTTGCATAAGCCGCCAGCATAACCATAGGCTGTATCGCAAAATTCTGATATTTAAGTGCTAATCGACCACGCTTAATTTCGTGCTCCATAAAACCTGTTGGACGAACGCGCTCCAAACCTTCCTGGAATTTCTTCATACTCCACTGGTAAAGCTCATGATCCTGCAAAATCACAGAACTGATAGCCACGGAGTACCCCGCCCAGTAGTCATGGTTATTTATTTTTCTGGGCTCTCGATCGGTGTAGAACATCACAATCTGATGCGCCATATCTCGCATCCAGTTTTCAATTTTTTCCTGCTGTTTGGGATTCGGCGCAGGTAGTTTGCTATCGCTGTTCTTCATCAATAAATAAACCGAGCCAACGGAAGCGTTTGTCCACTTGCGAACCGCCTGCCCAACTTGGTTCGATTGCGGATGCAGCAGCGCACCGGCATCTGCCCAATGTTCCAGTACTCGATAGAAGCAATCACGCGATTGCTGTGTATAACCTTTGATAAAATCCTTGGAATAACGATGAGCAAGTGTTTCCAGGGCTCGCGTGTTTTCAACAGCATCTTTATAGCTTTTATAAGCGGCTTTGTTTATTTTCGAACGCGAACCGCTATGATCACCGGTATATTTGCTTTTCAGCATGAGATCATCAGTAAAGGGAGATGGCTCTGCATAACAGCGATATCCCGCTTTAGTTTTCATCTCAACGGTTTGATAGAAACCAGGCGGAGCCTGCAACGGTTGCGGATAGCTCGCACTCGCGCACCCCATTAACATGGCGAAAATACAAAGTAATTTTGACCTGTGTTTCATAGTATTATCCCGTAAAGACTGATAATGGACGTTGTAAATCACTGGTATTGCGACCAGCATGCTGAAGCCGTTACAGAAGCGGAATACGGCATATTGTCGAGACCCAACAATTTCACGGAGAGCAGGTTGTAGTCATCCCAGCCATTTTCTTCTTGAAGAAAGAATACAAATCGCCCCTGATTATCAACACGTTTAGAATGTTCTATCTTGACCCGCTCTTTTCTACCGTTGGTATACCAAATTTCAGCTTTGAATTTTTTAACATGAGGCTCAGAGAATTGAACATCGAGAATACGGCCTTTGCCTCGAAATTCCTGATAAACATCACCACCATTAAACAATATTTCGCCATTTCCTTTGAGCAGATCTGTTGTCTGTTTAAACTCTGCTTTTTTGTTGCGACAGCCATTTTCCATATAGCCGTTAATCTGACGATAGAAGATTTCACTATTCAGCTTATGGTAGGAAGGTATTTCCCAGAACAAGAACGCCGGTGGATTGTTTTGAAAATCTTTACTCGGCAAGTACTGCACCATCGCACCATCATAACTTCCTCCAGCCATCGCTTCATTTAACACATCCAGCTGTAGAAATTCTTTTAGAAATCCGGAAAAATTATATTCAGCAGCACCTTTACTATAACTCGTGCCTACCAGTGTCACAGGAGGAAGATCTGAACCTTCATCACCAAACAGCGACGATTCATCCAACTCACCAGAATCCATTTTGGGTTCGGTTCTAAACTCCGGGACATACTGGTTCGCAAAGCGTGTATCGCAGATTCTGTACCAAGCTACCTGCAACGAGCCACGCTTGCGCATTAGCCCAATCTGTTTACTCTCAAACTCCGTTTTATCAAGAGCGGCATAACGAGGATGCTTTTTCACTTCTTCAGCCACCATTTTCGCTGTGCGCTGCGCTCCCCAGGGAGACCAATGGTGATCGCGACGGAAAAAGAACTCTTTGTCACTCGGCTCTTCTGCAAACAAAGGCGACAGATCCGGTATCACTATTCCTTCTGCACGCAGGTTCGCAACCATGTGACGATAGTTGTCTGATGCAGTGGTAAAATCGAAATAATAATCCTGCGGAATTTTATCCGGGTGAACCAAACCTCGTGTCGGCGGAAGGATCATCACCAGCTGTGTTCCATGCTGACGCAGGCGATCGGAGAACACGCGCAATCGACGACGTGCCTCCGCTTCAGGACCAAACTCTGTTGTGAGTTCCTTTTCAGAACGAAACAGCCAGTTTTCTTTACCCTTTAACAACATACTGAAATTTTTAAGGTAGCTGGTTGTGTAAAACTCAGGGTGTTTTACCTTTTCACAGTAATCACAACACGGCACCAGATCATATTCCGGCTTGTTTTGATAGGTATGGCCGGGGAGTGACCACACAAGTGATAGCCCTATCAGCCCCGTCACCAACAGCATCAAACGGTTCATGTTTCGTTTCCTCTTCACCTGGATTCACTCACCAAAGTTTGCGATTAAATACTGGTATCAATTTTATTGGTCACTTTCACCAACATGGGGTTTTCCAGGCTACCAACCGCAAACAAACTGGTTACTCGGCCGCGCTCCAGATTCACAGTCTCTTTAGGGCCATAAGCTTTATTACTGACCATCGTAACCAGTTCTACTTTCACCGGATTGATTTCGCGGGATGCTTTATCTTTAAAATTCACATTCTTAACAATTTTTACCTTGCCATCTGAAGTAGCCAGAGAGGCATCGTTACTTAAAAAGTTATAGAAAGTGATCATCGATTTACGTCGATTGTCAAAGTGCTCATCGTCAATCACTTTGACTTCCCCATCAACGATCACAACGGTATAAAAGTTTCCACGCTTTAAACTGGTTTTTGTTTGCTTGCCATCAACCGTGACATCGTAAGCACCTTCCGGCACAAAGATATAGTCGGAAGCATTCGCTGATTTAATGCCCGAAACCGTTTTACCTCCAATACTGAAGTCCTTAATCTCCGCCCCTGCATTTAGATTGAATACACGAATGAAGGCTGAATCTTCAGGAGCTTCCGCTTCATACAGAGCATCTTCTCCTGCCCAAGTGCTTGCGGCCAATATAAAGGTAAACACTGCAAAAAATATGTGATGTAGTTGTTTCATAACTGTCTCCTAAAATGGTGATATATACGAAATATCAACCGATTCATTGGTATTAAAAAATTGTGCAACTTCTTGGTATTCCACAGGGAAATAGCGTTCTGGAAATTCCCAGATTACCAGTTTGGGGGGGTTATTTTTAAAATCGTCCGAAGAGAGATATTCCACCATCGGCTTGACCGGACCCTGACCCTCTTCCGCGAAATTAACCACATCCGCATGCAAGGCCTGTTTTAAATATCCTTCAAAACTCCAAAGCGGATTCGCGCTGTAACTGCTGCCGACTAACGCAACTTCTGTTCCAAGATCTCCGAAAAGGGCATTATTCATTTCCGTATTACTTTCTACTAATTCCGTTTCAAAAATATCGATCATTTCTTTCTCTGGCCCAAGGAAATCCTGATAGACACCCAAAGGTAGATAACTAAACAGGTCACCCTCATGCAGGCGGGATGTTTTCTGGCGTACCGCGAATTGTTTGGTTTGATCTAACGCAATGTTTTCAGCGATATGGCGATCGATATAATCACCAATTTCATTCGCACATAGCAGCGCACCAAGAGGGGTCCAATGTGTATCCGTGCGTAAAAACAATTTTTTATCTGCATTTTTTGCAAAGGCACGGTAAATATTAGGAGAGTGAATTCCCGATTTTACAATTGCACTGTAAATATTATGATAGGCCTGATCGAGTTCAGATGGATAATGGTCAAAATGTTGTGGATAGATTCTCGCTTTTGCTGGAAGCAAAACAAAAACCAGTTCGACATTATTATCGCTAAGGATTTGCTTGATAGTTGCGATCTGTTTTAATCGACGGTTATACCGTGCGTCCATATCTTCATACACATCAAATTCTTCGCGTGTATAAAGCCAGCCTTCATCTCCGACAACGACACCAGGTCGCCCCTCATTGAAGGCCAGATAATTAGCTGCAGTCCATGTGTTCAACGCAATACTTTTTACAGGTAACTCATCGTTATAATGTGCTTCCAGTTTCTGTGCGACTTTTCCGTCGAACACACCTTTGTCTAACTCACCATGAAAAGTGACAAAGGCAGGAAGACTGAGTGCGCCAATCAAGGCAATGGTTACCGCAATACTAAGGGCCACTATTTGCTTCATTGATCCTACTCCTAGAATTGAAAGTATAAAAATGGTGAATAACTTTCTGCCGTTAACTTCATCAGAGACACCATAAACAAGAATGCCATTGCACAGTAACTCACCGTGTGATTTACCATCATCGCGGGTGAGCGTGAGGCTTTTGTACGACTACCCCGGAATTTATCGATGTAACCAAAAATAAAGATTGCGGCAAACGCGACAACCAGCATCAACAGTTGATAGCGCGTGACGGTAACAGCGTAAGCACTGCTAAAGTTAAAATTCCAATCGAGAAACATGGCGTTATAGAAAGTCATGGCATCGGATATTGAAAGCGCTCTGAACGCGACCCATCCGATCATCACTATCAACAGGGTCGCAATCCAACGCGTATAGTTAAAGGCATAAGATTTATCCCCCCAGCCAAAATATCGTTCTATTGCCAACCATGTACCGTGCCAGGCGCCCCAGAAAATAAATGTCCAGTTAGCACCGTGCCAAAGCCCACCCAGTAGCATTGTGAGAAAGAGATTTTTATACGTGTTGAACGTTCCGTGCCGATTCCCCCCGAGCGGAATGTAAAGATAGTCGCGCAGCCAGTTCGACAGGCTGATATGCCAACGACGCCAGAACTCCGTAATAGAATGACTGATATACGGTTGACGGAAGTTTTCTACAAAACGAAATCCCATCATCAAACCAAGACCAATCGCCATGTCACTGTAACCTGAAAAATCAAAATACAATTGCGCGGTATAGGCCAGAATCCCCAACCAGGCATCTGCAGCTGTGGGATCACTTAAGGCAAAAGCATTGTCAGCCAAAGGGGCAATACTATCGGCAATAAAAACCTTTTTAACAAATCCTTGCATAAAGCGACCGACGCCCTCGGTAAACTTATCCATGGTGTGTGTACGATCAATAAACTGATCTGCCAGATCCTTATAGCGCAATACCGGGCCGGCAATCAGTTGAGGAAAGAGCGCAATAAACGCTGCAAAATCGACAAAGCGACGAGTCGGTTCTGTGTCTCGTCGATAAACATCAATGATGTAACTGATTGCCTGAAAGATATAGAAGGAAATACCAATCGGAAGAATGACATGCGGTAAGGAGAAATGATCCTCTCCCATATAGCCCAGCAGTTGATTAAAGCTATCAACTCCAAAGTTAGCGTATTTAAAATACCCCAAAGTAGCCAGATTAAATGCAACACCAATACCCAGTATCCACTTACAGCGGCTTACATTTTCTCGCTGCTGGTCTATCGCCAAGCCAATCAGATAATTCCAGGCTGTTACACCGATAAACAGCAGTAAGAAATCCACTCGCCACCAGGCATAAAAGGCATAGCTACCAACAAGAATTGTCACGGACTTCCAGCGAAAAGGCGTTAAGTAATATATCGCAAGAAAGATCGGTAGAAAGATAAAAATGAAAATGCTGGATGAAAATACCATTTAGATGCTGCCTCCGTTGTCGACCGCTGTTACAACCGCTACTTTGTTTTGCAGAAGGAGCATCTCTATGATCTGATTGTGAAAGGCTTCCAATGACCCGCCGAAATATGTCTGGTAACCATTCTTTGAAAAACGCAGTTCAATATCTCGCATGGCGATACTGTTTTGCTTGTCAATATGGACGCCGCCACTGTTGTTAGCCGAAATAACATCACCGTTCAAGGTCATGGACACGGCATAGGTATATGGGTCCAGTTTGAAATCCCGCTCAGTGTTATCCAGGTTTTTTACATGTCCATACACACCGTAACTGCCATTGGCGACAATTTTATTTTGCTGTAGGTGGATGTTGGTGCTGTTTCGTGCACGAATGCCATGCTTTTTGTTGCCGAGCACTTCATTGTTGTAGACGAGGTTATCGGAACTTTCATAGAACGTGATACCGTCACTACCATTGTTCATTGCAATATTATTAGCCACAAGATTGTTGGAGCTTTTTCGGTCTAAGACAAAACCAGAGAGTTTGTTGTTATACGACTTGTTGTTAAATATCCAGCTGTTGCTCACTTCACGTGAAACAATAATGCCGTGTTTAAGTTGCGTTCCACTCACCTCGTTGTAAGCGATGATCAAGTTGTTGGAATAGTCATGCGGATCAATGCCATAAACTACATTGTCGGTATAGGTGTTTCGCAGTACAACCAGATTGTCCGAGTCATAGCAATAGAACCCGTAATACATATCTTCAAACGTTGAATCAATTATCCAGGCGATAGGATGCTTTTCTTCCCACTTATGCAAAATTGAATCAGAGTAGTTGGCTACGCTCAATCCGTAAGACTTACTTTTGTGGTAGCCAAAGCTCTTAATCGTGGAGTTGGCGATGTACAGTTCGCTGCCAGTCCAGGTCACTAGAAATGGTCGAAACTTCTTTTTATGCTCAAACAACGCAGCTTGTTGTTTTTCTTCACTCCAGGCAACAAGCTCTGTGTCCAAAACGAAGAGCGCACCAGATATGGCAAGGAAAGATCCTCGGTCCTGTGAGAATCGCAGTTGTTGGCAATAGTCATTTTCCAGATCCAACGCGCCGGAATGCTCAACGACTACTGGCAAACGAAAAATACAATAATGTTCTTTCTTCTCAAAGTAGCTGGTGTCAGAGAGTGCCTGAGCCACATCCTGCAGGGTTACAAACCCATCGCGAATATATATGGCCTGTGGAAATGATGTTTGTCGCTTAGCCCACTCAGTAGCTCGTTCCCCTGCAGTAAAATCGTGCAATACGTCAGAACCAAACATTTTATCTACCACCACGGCTCCGCGGGATTTCTTCTGCCAGGCGTTTTTTCGCTTAACGACGTTATCGTAAGTGTATTGCGATATATCCGGCAGTTCTGGAGATACGGTTTGTACATAGTCTGCGCTTTGACTACTGAGTTGATAATTTGGTGTTGTATTTTTAGCTATCGTGAAATTTGACTGCGCATTACCTGCGGGGCTAATCGTATTAATAAGCTGATGAGTTTTAGCCACCGCGACGTGTTCGCTTGAATGCTCTGTTGAATGCTTTGCGGATTTCTCCATTGAACGCTCAAGGGCTTGTTGTATTTGCCCTTTTTGCTCATGCGCATCATCATCGGTTTTGGATATCGCCGGCTGCGGCGTAACACTGTAATGTTTTGTACTCGTTGGCTGCGGCGTTGACGTAGCACTGAAGCAGTAGTCCGTGAATAAAAACATCACGATGGATACAACAAAATAACCAACATTTCTCGCATTAATGATCTGTCGACTATCACATTTTTTTTCCGGAAAATAAGTATTCATATTCTCATTACCCAATCTAAAGTCGCTCTAAAATTGTTTTCTTCAGCTACATTCAATGCTTCTCCAGCTTTAAAGGCTGAAACACGCAAACGTATAAAGGAATCGATACGCGTGTTAGATATTAGCGCGGGGTCACCTTTTTCAAAGTAGTAGCTGGCCACCATATCAATACCCTGCCCTATTTCATTGGAGTCGTTGTACCCTTCTATTTCCATGCCGGCACTCACGATGGCATAATCTGCATCCACACGCGTGAAGTGGTTAAAAATGAAGGCGACCTCAGTATTTTGATTCGGGGTTACACCTAACATGGCCGTTGCCGCTTCCAGGTTCTGTAGTTCAAAGCGGGCATATTCATTGAAGCGATAAAGGCGATGTCGGCTACCGCTGAAATTAGAACGGTTACTTTGCAATCCTGTTTGAATATATCCCTCCTCCGCTTCCAGTGCTGCCGTGTATGCGAGCCCCATAAACACAGGCCCGGCATTAGGCTGCCAACGTAAGCCGAGATCAATTGCACTTCCATTTACATCACTATTTTCCCCTTGTGTGCCACTGGCAAATAAAACGCCCACGTTATATGTCCAGCGCTGCGGATCATTCAGGTCGTGATAGCCATTTTCCAATGCAAATTCACTCCACAGAACATCGTATTCAAAACCACTTTCATCCTGCTCGCCGTAAACCAGATTGGCAGACACATAGTGATTAAAGTGATGTTGCCAACGCACCTGCGCCACCCCATACACCGCCTCTTTTATTGTGGGTGAAAGTTCACTGTCATCAGAGCGAAAGGTATCGAGGCGAGATGCAATTCCGAGTTGTGCTTCAAGTTGTGTTGTGTGCAGTTGCCAATTCACGGTTGTAACATCCTTATCTAGCATCAAACCATCGTCAAAACGTAATCGAGCACGTCCGAACAACAACACATCTCCCGCATGATCGGACAATCCTTTATAGGCGACCCATGCCTGTTTGACACCAACAAATGCATCTGAAGAACCACCATTATCATCAGATTCCAGTTCAATCACATCGGTCGCATAGAAGGCCTGCAAAGAAATAAAGGATTCAAAGTTCTCGCCGTACTGACTGGATAACCGCGGCTCCAAGTTAATCCCGATGGTGTTCTGGTCATCCACTTCTTTCTCATAGATATCGAAGAGATTAATGTAGTAACTCATATCATGTTCTGCTGCCTGTACATTCGCACCACAGACAAGCAGTGCAGACAGGCACGAAGCGCTGATATTCTTATATAAATTCATTGGTAATGGTCCTTAAATCGCTACACGAGACAAACAAGGTTTAATTACTGGTAATCAGTGTTGGTTCTTCAACTCTTGCCGACTTTTCAATGTTCGCCAGTTCACGCCCTTTTTGCTTATAGGCAGCTTCCGCATTGTTCATAATATCGTTATAAAGATTGACAACTTTTTCTGCGCTGGAACGTTCTCGTGCCAGCGTAATAAAAGACACGGCATAGGCTTTATTACAGATGTTTCCCTGACAGGCCCAGAACATTTTTGCCAGCTCATAATCCCCATTCACCACACCGCGTCGCGCCGCTGAAATGAAATACTCAAAGGCTTTCTGCGGGTAGGCGCGCCCCAGCAATCCATCGTAATAAATTTTTCCAAGAAGTAATTCCGCATTGGCCACTTCTTCACGTGACTGCTCAAACAGTTCCGCAGCACGTTTTGGATCTATCAGCACCCAATCTCCATCCAGATACATTCTTCCCAAAAGGTAATTTGCACGTGGATCAAAATTCCCTGCTGCCACTTCCAGCAACTCTATAATCTTGCCTTTTTTGGCTGGCATTTCATTGTAGTAATAGAGTTTTGCAAGCTCATAAGCGTAGGCTTTATCCTGGGCATACAGTTTGACGAGAATGCGCTCTGCCTCGCGGGGATAGAACGGAGGCTCACGATAGAGCTCACGACTGATCTCCAGCACATCACGGTTCTCCAACACTCCTTTTTTGTGCTGAACAAGTACCTCATCCAATTGCTGCGTTACAGTCTGCTTGTCCAAACGTTTTGCGGCTTTCACATTTTCCAGATAACACTCTTTCACCATACGTGCGATTTTTTGACAAACGTTCAACACGTAGTTCGGGTCCTGCCTGCGTACATTCGCCATCGCTGCTCTGGAAAATTCCTGATACACCACGCCTCGGCTTTCCATGTGCGCATTTAACGCGTCAAGTCTTTGCTGCGGAGGTTCGCCGGTGTACCAGTGTTTTAAGTACAAGTTCGCTAAACTGACATAACTGCCAAATGGGTCAAACGGAAAGTTCTTGTATAAATATTTTTCCGCTTTAAATGCTTCTTCTTCATTTGCATCATAATCATCATTTTCAGCGACGGAGTAATACAGCTTGGCTAACCTTTCATTGGCGCGCACTTCATAATTACCGCCAAATTTTGCTGCCTCGCCATACCAGTGTTCAGCCAGTTTGAAATCCTTGGCCTTACGACTGGACTTGAGAAGATCCCCATATTCGATCATGGCAGCGGGATATCCTTTGTCCGCTAGTCCCTTAAAGTGCCGTGCGGCCAGCTCGAAGTCGCCGCGCTGCTCCGCGCGGCGGCCTTCGCCAATATCGAGTGTCAGAGTTGAACACCCACTAATGGCAATGACAGTCGCCAGGCACATTCCGAAAATTATTTTGCTTCGCATTTAACTTACCCTTTTAGCCGCTGTGATGGTCTACGTGTCAACATCGCCTTTAAAAACTATATTCCGGGATATTGAACGCCTCTTTACTCACCGCTAATGGCCAATCTGAGTAACGTGAATCCACTTTACTCAGCGGCTCAAGCACAACACGCACCGTGGTGTTATCCAGTACTGCGTCATTTTTCACTACGCTGATCGATTCAATACGGGCATCGAAGGTGTAGTCCGTACCCATGGCTTCGACAGTTAGCACATCGCCCTGATGCAAATCATTGGCATCAGCAATATCAAAATACGCTTCTACTGCAGGTGTTGAAGATTTATCACTAAGAGATACGACCGATGCGCCGCTGGCAATAAATTCGCTGTCTGGATGAACTTTCGAAACAACACAATCACAGGGCGACGACAGTGTTCCAGACACATTGCGTGTTGCAAGAGCTTCAAGCTCATCAGCGCCTATGTTGTCCGTACTTCCATTTAGATACCCCAACAGCGGCAGACTCATAGTTGCAATGGGTTGCCCTGCCTGCACTTCGTCACCAACACTGACCAGAGATTTAAAAGCACCAGATTTTGGCATTTCGACTTCAAACGCCGGAGAGCTCATCACCGCATTTTTGGAATGCACAACAAATAAAATATTGTAAAGTTGCGTTGCCACAAAAAAGGCTGCGGCCAGCCCCACCACAAACATCACCGCCGTGGCTATAAATGCTGTGGTTTTCTGTAAAGCAGACTGGCCTTCAGGTTGAGATTTGGCTTTTCGGTCACTGGTGTAATTCTCACGCCCGATAGTTGCAACCATGTCACCAACAGAAACAATCTCCCCACTGAGAAAAGAGGTAATGATGTAGCGCAAAGCGGCGGTATTTCGCTGCGAGATATTCTGAAATTGAAAACCGATTTTGTTGTGCTGTTCAGAAACATAAATGGTTTCGAATTCCACATCTACCAGAAACTTGAAGCCATCGATGACAAACACCAACTGGCCCTTCTCTTTGTTCCCCGGAATAAAACTGTGATTGCTGGCATTAATACTAAAACCGCCGGCGGAAATATCGTATACACGAAAGAGTTCATCACTTTTCGTATCCCTTAAAATTCTTACAGTCGCGGGTATTTTAACGCGTGCGTACTGCCGTTGCGCTTCCGACTCATGTACCAAATTGAGATTGGTTTTCTTTACGCTACTCATAGTGTGATCCTCAGAAATTCTTAAATTGCTATACAAGTATTAAAATAACGGACATAAAAATCGCACAGCAAGAGAACGTCATGGCGCGCGATGACCATTTGTTAAAAGTTTTTTGATAAGAAGAGTTACTGCTGTTTAACGTCGTTTTTTGACGTGTCCACGACTGCCGATCAAGTCTGAAATACACATAAATCTTCATGATGGAGCCAACGATCTGGTTGTAATACAAAACCAGAGGATACGCCGGCCCAATACGATGTCCCGAAGCCAGTAACATCAGGGTGATAACTGTACGTGTCAGAGCAATCCATAAGACATACAGCAATAAATAAATCAGGCTATATTTCACTGCCGCCACTATGGATGCACTCAAGCCCAGCAAGCTGGTCCACATCGAAATGCGTTGGTCATACAACACATACATGGTGGTTAAGCCCAACCGTTTTACCCCTAATTTGGTGGCCCGGTAATTTTGTCTTAATGAATTGCCATACCAGCGGAACATCAATTGACGACTGGCTTTGAAGAAATTGTTATGCGGTGGATGCTCTATGGTTTTGACCATGGCATCGGGGACATACCAGGTATCAAACCCCAGGCGCATCAGACTGTACCAACTCGACTTATCATCACCCGTGAGGAATTTGAAATCCCCCAAACGCCAGTGGTTTAAGTGATCGTTTTCGACATCCTCGATGAAGCTCGGGTCGGTTACCACGGAAGCACGGAAAACAGACATACGACCTGTCAAGGTCAACACTCTGCTGACAGATGCCATCGAACACATGTTGAGATGACGCTGAGCAAAGCGCAGTTTGTGCCACTCTGAAATAAAATAGCCACCATCAACTTCGCAAACTTCGTTGGTGGTTAACGCGCCCATATTGGGAAATAATTTAAAATACGGTGCGGTTCTTCGTACTACCCCGTCCTCCAACATCGTATCGCCGTCAATCACTGCAACCACCGCATTGTCATCGGGTAGGTTACGCGATATGGCGCGAAAACCATGCGCTAAACCATCGCGTTTTCCCGTTCCAGGAATACGCACAAACTTTAAAGCCACATTCGCTGGAGGGTTATGCTTATCCCATAATTGACGAATCAGGGTTTCATCGCTTTTTTCAACAATGGAACACACGATGGTGGTATCCCACTGGCAATTGATCGCCTCTCGCATGACGGAGTCGTACACTTTTGCTGTGGTTAAAGCGTCGATGCGAAAGCTCGTGACCATCAGATATACGTGTGACGGATCAGCCAGTTCTCCCATTTTTCGAATTTTCGCGCGGTAGTACGGAAACATTAAGTAAAGAAATATCAAACCGCGTACGAAATGAAAAATCCCGACACCATAACGCCACAAGCCAATGGTGCCGATCACAAAAAGAAACTCGCGAGACTCCTTGGTTAATGGAAGATTGGCAACGACAATCCCCAAACCGCCGAGGAAAACAAAGACCAGCACCCAGCCAAAAATGTAGGTCATCAACTGCCGTGGCAGTTGATGATCATGGGTACCTGCGATATTGAAAAATTTATTCACAATGAAACCCTTGGTTGAGTGATTACCAGCAGATTCCGTGGCGTGCGCCGCTGGACTTGCTATCCATAAAGCCAACAAGGTCGAGAACGTGCTTCTCCTCTTCCATTTTTTCCAGAATTTGTCTGAAGGCTTCGTCCTGATTCCCCATAACAATAATATCCGCATCCTGTAAGGTGCTATCCAGGTCGGATGTTAAGAGTGAAGAAACATGAGGGATTTGATTATTGATGTAATCCGCATTGGCGCCATGTTCACGCGCAAAGCCTACATTCTCATCGTAAATTTTCAGGTTGTACCCTTTACCAATTAGCAATTCAGCCAGTGTCACCAAGGGGCTTTCGCGTAAATCATCGGTTCCGGCCTTGAAGCTAAGTCCCAATAACGCCACATTTTTCTTTTGAAAAGACGAAATGATTTTGTAAGCTTGTTCAACCTGGCGTTGATTACTATCCATGATTGCATTAATCAGCGGATGCTTCACATCCAGTTGGTTAGCTTTGGAGGACAGTGCACGAACGTCTTTTGGTAGACAGGAGCCACCGAACGCAAAACCTGGACGCATGTAGTACTTGGAAATATTGAGTTTACTGTCTTCACACACAACCTCCATGACTTCACGACCATCCACTCCGCAGGCTTTCGCGATATTACCAATCTCATTGGCAAAGGTTATTTTGACGGCATGCCACACGTTGCAGGTATATTTGATCATCTCAGCCACTTCAATCGGCTTGCGAATGATCGGTGCGGGAAGGTCAGAATAAATATCGGATAGAACATCGCCAGAACGGTCGTTGTATTGTCCAATCACCGTCATAGGAGGGTGTTCATAATCATCAATAGCGGTGCCTTCACGTAAAAATTCAGGGTTTACAGCCAGACCAAATCCTTCTCCCGCTTTTTTATTCGAGTACTTTTCGATAGTTGGTTGCACCGTATTGCTGACCGTACCAGGAAGGACGGTACTGCGGATAACCACGGTATGCCAGGCATCTTTATTCGCCAGTACCTCACCAATCGTTTTACACACCGCTTCTATATAGCCAAGATCCAGATCACCATTATTTTTACTTGGTGTACCCACACAAATCATTGTGAGATCTGAATTGGCAATGGCGTATGTAGCGTCATGTGTAGCTTCGAACTTGCGATTTTTAACTGCTTGCTCGAGCAATTGATTTAAACCGGGTTCAACAATGGGAGAACGCCCATCATTCATCAAACGAATTTTTGCTTCACTAACATCAACCCCAATGACGTTGTGACCGCGAGCAGCAAGCGAACCGCAACACACAGCACCAACATAGCCTAGCCCAAAGATACTGATATTCATAAAGACTCCTAATGTAGAAAATTGAGAAAGGTTACAGCTAAGAAAAAAAGTGGAGAGAGTGTTCCATCTTGCTGCGCTACAACATGTGAGCAATGTGTGTGCCAGCTTAAAGTGAAGTTTTTGTAACGAAAAATACAGTGGTATCGTGCTTTTTTTCAGGGCGGATTTTCGTTGCGTTTGGTTTTTTTAATCCCTAAAACACTAGGTGTTGCACAGAAACTGTGATTCAAAAAAAATGATTTTTTAACCAAAACGCGAACTGATAGGATAAAAGAAGCTTGCTTTGCTATTTTTTTAAACGAATTATTTACTTTTGCGTATAAACAACGCATTAATAATTTTTTACATTTCCCTGTGAATTTTTTAGGTGCGTTAGCGTTTAAATGATTTTTCCAACTGCCTTTTTTGCAAAAGGCTTTGTAGAACTTACCTTTTCTCTTTGCATTTTTTTCACTTGTTTCATCATAGCGGTTATCTTCGTCGTAATTTATTCGTGAAATTTTGGCATGCGAAATTGCAGGTACCTCCACTCACAATAAAAAGTAGATTATGTGAATAATCTGTGACAAATAAATTGCTTCACTTTAGGGAGTTTTTTTCATAGGCCGGCATCGTTTCTGTTCAAAAAATTCAACTTTTGATGCCTACCCATTTGTAAGTTTAACTTTACGTTTGTTATTTTTACTTTTATTTTTTATAAAAAGTATTTTTAATATGATCTGAAGCACAGTTAAAACGCCTCGTTACACGTGTTTTTCCTACCAACACAAAGTGGTTCGCTCCTTGCTTTAAGGTTTTTCAAATAGCTTTATATAGCTATACGATTAGCTTTATTAACACTATTTACAGTTCAACTTTGACGGGTAAGGTATTAGATATGAACAGTAAAATAACCGTGGACAACATCATGACATTTAAGGGTTCTGGTAGAACCTTTTGCAGCTATCCAATCGGTGTGGGGATTGCTTTATCAGACGGCAGTCACTATGAAGCACTTATAAAACCACACCACAACTGGACCAGCTGGTGTACTCAGGAAGAATCAGATCACGGCATCTCGCGTGAATATCTGGAAAAACATGGTAAGGATATCTCCATCATCTGTATGGAACTCAACAATTTGTGTAAAGGAAAACACTTGTGTAATGATGACTACATCTGGACCGGACACTGGTTGAACAAGCTCTACTCTGAGACAGGAATGCGCCCTTCTTTTACCTGCTTCCCTATCGAGTACGTGGTTGATCGTGAAACACTTCGTGACTGGAATCTTCGTAAGAACTGTAGCATTCTGGAACACCAGGCCCATCTCGACGTTGCCGCAAGATATGCCGCAGGAGACAATGAGAGCAGGCTGCCTGAGCAGGTCAGCACAGTGGCCACCGCCGAAAATAAAACGGCATCCAAACACACCGCCAGTAAAAGCGCGTTACACGATGCTTTCCTGATTTCCAATATTTTACATAAGCTTGATATGACCACAATCAACGCGCACCGCAACATCTAGCGGTGCGACGTTACCGTTCCGTTCCGTGCCGCTCTGCATGGCTGCATTTCGCTGCCAAATACTTTTGACGCAGTACTTTTCAATCACGCATTTCTCAAGCGGGGAATAGCTTAGCGGGGAATAGCTGAGCAGGGACTAGCTGAGCGAGGACAAGCGGACGATCGTTCGAAAGCCTGCAATTAATGCCACCGGGTAAACACTAAGGCTGTGACTTAGCGCTGTAGGACGCAGAGTTTCCACTCTGCTAAAGTATTATGCAAGCCTGTTTGCCTTGTCATTGACTATCGACAACCTGCAGGGATAAAGCTACGGCAGGCTGTCTATGTCACCGCATTCTCACTAACCATTCTAAGTTGCCCCCAGTTCGTTTTTAAACACCGCCTGTCTAAACTCATTTCGCGCCGCCCTTTCACGCAGCCTTTTCACACCGCCTTTTAAAGCCCGATGCAGAAAGGACCATGCGCATTTTCGACTTTCCGTGATCCTTGGAAAAATTTTTGTAAAGTCAGGCTTAGCTGAATGCTTTTTATCTTGTGTAAAACTGTTTGTAATATTTTTCGTGAGAATTTTCAATTTTTCACATTTTACAGCTTGCCCTATCAAAGCTAACCTCATCGCCAACCTGATCCAGATACGGAATTGCTTTGAGGCTTGCCTGTTTTAGCAATTTAAGTGTCAATAATATCTAAATCATCCTTATCCAGGGATTTAATCGACTGTTTTCTTACAAAAACCTTAAAAATATTACATTGGTACGACTGTTGAATATGTCTTAGTGCAAACCACATAATAAACATCATATAGGAGGACATTATGATAGGTTGGGCTCTGATATTTTTAATTGTTGCGCTGGTTGCGGGTATGCTCGGTTTTACCGGTATTGCAGGTACTGCTTCCAGCATCGCGTGGATACTATTTGTTGTTGGTCTTGTAGTCGCCGTTGTTTTCTTTGCCATGGGTCGACGTCCCAGAATTTAGCAAAGTTCACAAATAGCAAAGATCTTTAAATGTATTTTTTTTCAATGTGTTTTATGTACCAAGTGGCTTATATTCAAAGCGGCTCAATTTACTAAAGCCTCAATGATAAAAGCCACCTGCTAACACGTTATGAATAATAATGATGTAAGAGAGGTGTAGAATGAACAGCGATATAAGTGAAGGTAAATGGCATCAACTAAAAGGAAAAATCAAAGAAGAGTGGAACGAGTTAACAAACGACGAAATTGAGGCCAGCGAAGGCCGAGCCGAGCAACTCGCTGGACATATCCAAGAGCGGTATGGTTTAGCCAGAGACGCGGCGAAAAAGCGTATCCGTGAACTTGCTGACGCCATTTGATTGCCAAATACCGTATCCAGCGAGCCAGAAAGTTAGCCTCAGCTGTTTAACCACGATGCTTCTGTATCATGCTCCGGTTGCCAACCTGGTTGCCAACCTTGTTGCAAATCGGAGCTTAGCTGAAACAAAGGCCATCGAGACATTAAACATCCGCCACTGCGCTCGCTTGATACCTTTTTCAAAAAACTTTTCCTAAAACTTTCCTCAACGTCCTTAAAACCGCTACTTAAGCATTCACTTCAACACCGCGGTTTATCCGCTTATTCTTAGGACAAGTGCTTCTACCCTCAAGTGTTCCTTTCATATTCACTTTTCATGCGCCCGAGCGTTCTTTTTGCCTTTTACCCTTAATTTTTTCAACAATCAAATAAGCGCAACATCCTTAACAGTCATTTTTAGCATTTGAACGTCTGTATGCCCAAGACGATGATTTTCTACTTTTCTTGTTCTGCAGCTTAGGGTCTATGTCTATTTCGGGGTTACTGATAAGAGCACTTATCAACCCGGCATTTAAACCGAGCACCATAAGTAGCATGATATTCATCAGAGGCTCACGACTGAAAAAATTTAACTGGGGGAAATAAGCAAGGATAAACCCCAGCAGCATGGCGACTACCAAACCGGTTGCGATATGAGTGAGGACTTTGTGAATATTAGTTTTCTTGGTCTTACGCATATTGGCTTTTTTAGATTATTTTATCACGACGATCTCTCCATAGATCACAGACGAATTGCACGCTAATCGCAATGCTCGTGCTTGTTGAGGTGTGAGGCGCAGGCTTCACTGACACAATCACCGGCAAACTCAAAAACTTGTATAAACCGCCTTACTTGGCAACACCTGTTTCGTATTGAACAATTAAATCCTGTAACAGAAGCTTCACTTCTGCATCGGTCACTGTATCCATATACGCAGCATAGCGGGCGGCACACTGAGCCTGCCCTTGGACAACGCGTTGTCGCCACCCTTCCGCATTTTTCAGCGCCGAAACATCCTCACTGATATGGGCGGTTAACGGGCTTAACGAATCACTCGCCATTATTGGATCGTGACTGTTGGACGGTTTTTCTATGGACGGCTCTTCTTTGGACACCCCTTCCATAGACGTCGCTTCCATAGACGTCGCTTCCATGATACGGATACGGGCATTCAATGCCTGCTGCGCCAGCATGGAGAGATTGTAAAATATGCTTTCATATTTGGATAATTTATAAAATCTCTGCGCTTCTTCGAAAGCTATTGTCTTGGACGATACCGTATCTAGAAGCTTTGCCATGTGCAAATGAAATTTTGTGACATCTTCTACTGCCTGTACGATGGATGCATGCATTTGTTTTCCTCCATTCAGTTGACCTGGTGTGAAGTTAATTAATCTACGGGAAATCTACCAACTGCCCCTTAAAAATGCTTCATTTAAATGCACAGTGATAGAATTTTAATCACAAGTAATTAATCAACCCGTTCTAAGCAGCTTTTTGGAACCAATTAATTTAATCTTAAGCAATCGTTGGAAATTTTTCGCTGCATGAAATCATGTCAAAAAAAATATAACCATGCCGATTCATGATAATTTTTTTATAAGCTCTTAAGGTTTTCAGAAGATTTACCTTCGTTTAATACGCTGTCATTCATAATACATGCCAAACAAAAATGACGTCCTTCTTACAAAATCTTGTAATTCAATACGGCATAACGCTTGCTTACACTCTAACTCCCAGTAAATATTTCTAAAGTGCTTCACCGGTTTACCGAAGTTTTGTTTCCCTCATTATGACTGTCGTCTTCCCCTTGTCTGAGCAGGATTCGACATTGCTGGTTAGCGCGTATGAGATGAAATATACAATTCCGGTAACGGAGACGTGGAACTGTCACTATATATTGATGTTTACATTTGTATTTCACATTTACACTTAATTATCCGCGGGGTAAGGCTTCATGAATCATCTAGATATTCTCTGTTTTAAATCTTACGACTTACGAGGAAAGGTTCCTACTGAACTGAATGAGGACGTGGCATATCGCGTAGGGCGAGCGTATGTTGATTTCTTGAAAGCCAAAACGGTAGTTGTGGGACATGATATTCGCCTGTCCAGTGAATCCCTAACAAAAGCGCTTATCGAGGGTATTACCGATGCTGGTGCGGATGTAAGTTTTATTGGCGAGTGTGGCACGGAGGAAGTGTACTTTGGAACCTTTCACTTAAATGCCGATGGCGGCATTTGTATAACAGCCAGCCACAACCCTATTGATTACAATGGAATGAAGCTGGTACGCCAGGGATCACGCCCGGTTTCCAGCGATAATGGTCTTTTGGACATCAAGGAGATTGCGGAAAAAGGAGTTTTTACTGAACCAGCCAACAAAGGGAGTGTCACTGCTGTCAGCTTACGTGATGATTATGTCACTCACCTGCTGGAGTATATTGATGTCAGCCAGCTTAAGCCTTTACGCATTGTCTGCAACGCTGGCAACGGTGGTGCGGGCGCGGTGATAGACGCATTAGAGCCTCACCTGCCATTTGAATTTATAAAGGTACATCACGACGCTGACGGCAATTTTCCCAACGGGATACCCAATCCTTTGCTCCCGGAACGAAGACAGGCAACTACCGATGCGGTAAAAGAGCATCAAGCAGATTTTGGTATTGCCTGGGACGGGGATTTCGACCGCTGCTTTTTCTTCGATGAAGCGGGCAACTTCATTGAAGGATATTATCTGGTGGGCCTGCTGGCTAAATCCTTTTTACAAAAATCGCCGGGGTCGACCATCGTACACGACCCAAGACTCACCTGGAATACCGTAGATGAAGTGAAGCAGGCGGGGGGAATACCAATGCAAAGTAAAACAGGGCATGCCTTTATCAAAGCCAGTATGCGCGAACACGATGCGATTTACGGTGGTGAAATGAGTGCACATCATTATTTCCGCGATTTTGCTTATTGTGATAACGGCAACATCCCATGGCTTCTGGTTGCAGAACTTATATCGCAAGAAGGTAACAGCCTCTCCACCCTGGTCAACGATCGCGTATCTCTGTTTCCTTGCAGTGGCGAAATCAACAATACTGTAAGTGACCCGAAGCTGATTATGCAGCGCATTCATGATTACTATCTGCCTTATGCGACACACAAGGAAAATGTGGATGGCCTGTCAATGGCATTCAGTCAGTGGCGATTTAACCTGAGAATGTCCAGCACAGAACCTGTCCTGCGCCTGAATGTTGAGTCACGCCAGGATGTGACATTAATGAAAGAAAAAACCGCAGAAATGTTAGACTTTATTAAACGTTTTGATTTGGTGGAGGAAGCATCTTCTCCAGAAACGGCACCAGAAACGTCACCAGAAACGTCACCAGAAAAGGAAAACAGTGAGGAGAAAACTCAGGAAAGTGCCATCGCCTGAAACGGCATGTCGTCATTGAGAAATATAGCTCAAGGATAAGAGGTCAACTTCTACTAAAACCACAAGCTCTTTTCAAAGAGCTTGTGGTAGCATGGATGAACTATTTCATAGAATAGTTTTGTGTACTTTCTTCCATTTCAAAGGAAATTTCAACACGACGATTCTTCTGTCGGCCGTAAGCGCTGTCATTCTCCATCACAGGGTTGGTTTCACCATAACCTTGCACATCGACATCAACAATATCCGTGCTGGAATACTGTAAATAATCTTTCACACTCTGCGCACGACGCTCAGACAATTCCTGATTATAGGCGCGGCCGCCGACGGCATCCGCATAGCCAGAAATAACTACACGCATATTGTGATAGTTTTCCTCAGCCAATTTTTCATTAATATCCTGCAAGGTCTCCTTGGCTTCGCCACTTAATTCTGCCGAATCAAAAGCAAAGTTTACCGTGGTTTCCACTGGTGGTTCGGCATATGCTACAGGCTCTGGAGTAGCAGGCTCATAATCAGCCACTTGCTGTGTATCGTTATCTACACGATATTCTTCAGTGTCCGTTGTATTGGTGCTTGATTGACATGCACTGAGGCCCCCGCCCACAAGGGCGACTAACAAAGCAAGTTTACCGGTTTTATAAATTGATTTCTGAGTACTCATTTCATTTCTCCTCTTTCACTCACGTTCAGTCTTCTTCGTATCGTTTGTCATACATGAGGAGAAATGCGAATAATATGCCACTTTATGTTTTGTAATATTTCCCTTGGCTTTGCAAATTTTATGAAGACATCAGTACTCGTTCTCATTCATTATCACTAACCAGAGCGATACCAAGGTCGAGCAGGAAGCGAATTGGAGTTAAGAAAGAGCAGCTAAGAAAATTTACTTTTTGTTGTGAACACTGCTTAAGTGCTTTTTCACTTCATCAACCTTTTTATCGGCCACAGCCAATTTTATCTTTTCCTTCAGGGCGGCCAGACTCATGGGCTTGCTAATATAGTCATCCATGCCAGCTGCCAGACAACGCTCTTTATCTTCCTTTAAAGCATTAGCCGTCATGCCGATTATAGGCAATTTATCGATTATTTTCTGACGCTGCATCTCGCGAATTATTCGCGTCGCCGAAAGACCATCCATAATCGGCATCTGCACATCCATTAACACGCAATCAAATTGTGTGGTTTTCACATAGTCAACTGCGGCCTGACCGTTTCTGGCAATGACAACTTCGAAGCCTTCTTTTTGCAGGTAATCCAACACTGCAATAATATTGCCTTCATAGTCTTCTGTTAGCAGTACTTTAATTCTCTGTTGTTGCTTATTCAGAACATTGTCTTGCGTTTCTGCCGGTACGGCTTCAACGGTTTGATGCTTTTTCACATCAAACGGAATACGTAAAGTAAAGTTCGTCCCGAGTCCTACCTGACTTTTCACATCGATATTGCCGCCCATTAAATCAATGAAACTTCGGCAAATGGAAAGCCCCAAGCCTGTACCACCATAGCGACGGGATATGGAATTATCCGCTTGCACAAATTTTTCGAATATTTTTTCCAGATGCTCGGGCGAAATTCCAATACCGGAATCAATGACTTCGATTGTGACTGTGCGCCGTTGATGGTCCTCATCTTTGTCAATACTGGCTACGATATTAATGCCACCGCGCTCGGTGAATTTAATTGCATTATTCACCAGATTAATCAGTACCTGGCGCAGTTTGGACTTGTCACCTTCAAACAGTAAATCGTTTAACAGGCGATAATCCACATTTAACGACAATCCTTTTTCCTGAGATTTCACAGCCATCATGCTGCGTACACCTTCCATAACATCGCGCATGCTGAAGGCGATGCTTTCCAAGGCCATTTCATTGGCTTCAATTTTACTGATATCCAATAAATCATTAATCAACAACATTAAAGTGTCTGCACTGACCTCTAAAGAGGTGATCAACTTAGCCTGCTCGTGCGTAATGGTATTGTCTCGGTTAAGAACCTGGATGATTGAAATAATCGCACCCAAGGGCGTTCGCAACTCATGGGACATATTTGATAGAAATTCGGTTTTGGCAGAATTTGCCAACTCAGCACGAATTTTTTCATTCTCTAAAATAACATGCGCGATCGATTCAGCTGTCTCAATATCGTGATAGGACCACACCTTACAACGATTCTTCACCGTAGTTTGCCAAAGCTCAAAAGAGCTACGCGGCGTGAGTCGATACCCCGCCTTGGTTTTTTCAAGAGGCTTTTCAGGGTTACCAGCCCAATTGACAACTTGCTTGACAGCCTTGCGGAACCAGATCGCCACTTCATTCCCAATCACCCCGATCGGAACGATCAGAACCCCACCCAGCAGCGATTGCAGTTCCGGTTCATGCTTAAAGTATTCGCTGCAATCATTGGTGTATACCAATTGCCGATGCCCCACTTTTAAGTACCACTTATACAGCGCCCTTACCGTGTCTTTATTCTGATCTTCGCCAAAGATATTCAAGTGCTTGGCAGAGACCACCACCAGGCTGTCCGCCTCAATAGCCTCAATCGCAATATCATTATTGTTAGTAATAAAATTGCCGGAAAGATCGTCATTCCCGGCGGAAATTCGGCTGCGAAGTATTTTTCGCATTTCCGACTTCTCCTGCTGGTGCAGCTTGCGCATTGAAGTCAATTTTGCAGAAAAAATATGCCCGATAATTTCGCTCAATACCCGAATGGAATAGGGTAAATATTTACTCTGACTATGATGACAGGCAATCAATCCCCATAGCTTCTGGTCCTGCAACACTGAAATCGACATGGAGGCCTGGATATTAATATTTTCCAGGTACTGAATATGCACTGGAGACACGCTGCGCAGTACTGAATAAGTCATATCCAACGGCTGATTGACGTCCTCCAGCTGGTTTGGCACCAGCGGTGAAGGTTTGTAACGAATATCAGGGATTAAACGTAGGTAATTGACACTGTATAATCGTCGGGCTTGTTCGGGGATATCTTGAGATGGAAAACACAGGCCCTTGTAACTTGGCATATAGTCTTCTCGTGATTCAGCAATAACGCTGCCATTCCACATTTCATCAAACATGTACAGTTTAACGCGGTCAAACCCGGTGATAGTACGCACTGCATCTACCACCTTATCGCACAAAAGTTCGAACGTTTCGGTGTTTTGTATATCTACCGCAAATTGACGCAACTTTTCGTAAGAGGCCGAATTACTGGGAAGTTCTTTGTATCGTCGTATGGGTTCAAATTCCAAAATCTGCAGACTGGCAGAATAGTGCGAAACAACATCGTAGTCTTCACCGCGAATACTCACGGTGGTAAATGAATACGGTGCAATTAATTCGCTATTGCGGGTGACCGATTTAATGACACTGATGGAATCCGGGCTGACAACGCTATCGAGATTTAACCCCAAACAATCTTCCGCACTTTTCCCGAGGTATATTTCAACATTCTCACTCGCCTGCAGAATCTCGAATGACTCTTTATTCACGACTAACATAAAGCCGTGGGGCTGGATTAAATTGGGGCGATGAATCGGCTCATCAGCACAACTCTGAATGGCTTCCTGCAATTCCTCTTCGCTGAGTTCTTCTCTTTTGATAAATTCATTAGAAGACATAATCATTTCTCTTTTGATACGCAGTGTCGAGAATCTGCTTTAGAACATGGAAATGCCCAAGGGCACTTTCGATTACCACATGACGATCAACTTGATCGCTGCACGCTTCCAGATACATTAGAAACTGCTGCCACATCGCTTTACTCTTCTTTTGGTAACCGCTAAATAAAAAAAGATTCTGACCGGGCACCAGATGCAAGCTTTTGTTAAGAAAACTGGCGATTACCTGCCCGCCTAATAACGAGCCCTGTTTAACATACAGAAAGCCAAGATACTGCTCAAAACCACTATGCGGAACCAAAGACGAATCATCCAGGCATTGAGCTCGCATTTCTGCCACAAAGCCCTGTAATTGAAGATTATTCATTTTCATTGCAGAAATGTCTGCTTGTAACCACTCACATACATTCGCTTCGAGACTGAATTTCGATTGTTCGGCTTCCGTTTGTAAGGACTCCGCCCAATGATAGTAGGTATAAAAGCAAGCGAGTACGCGCTTATACTGCTCAAGAGTGCATTGCGGACTCAACAAAGGCAGCATGGTCGGGTTTGTATGCAACTGCTCATGAATCGCCTGCGTACTGGCCTTTAATTCATGATGCAGGTTTACTGATTTGTCACTCAGTTCTATGGTTCTCAACGTCGTTTAACTCTTTGGTGCGATAGAATATACAGTTGATAAATGGTGCTGTCTTTTTACCGTGTTTGTCTTCAAACTCTTAACCAGTTTCATTACCGTTAATTTACTAACTTCTTTACTACTTCTTTGCTACTTCTTTGCTATTTCTTTACTAACATTGCTGCTAAGCCTTCTACCAGACGTGCTGCCTGTTTTCGGATTAGCCAGCTGTGCTGTGGCCTGGCATCCTCTGCCAGTTCAGGGAAGCTGTGGCAGCGGGCACAAGTTTAACCAAATATGCTCATTCAGGCAGCCTGTATGAGCGAATCTTCTGCAATGAGCGAATCAGAGCTTTGTTTATGGGCTATCTCAACGTCTGGCGACGTTAGAAGGTACTAGTTTGAAGTTACTAGAAGGCTCGCTGGAGCCAGACTAAAACCACCGCTTTGAAATCCAGATACAGCCCGTCATAGAACTCTCACCGAATGCAGATCAACATAACCAATGACTCGGGCTCAACAGCATTTAGTATGAGGTCGAGACGCAAGTGAATCAGTAAGGGCTTTTAATAATGGTGAATATGTGGGGCTGCCAGGAAAAACCACCGTCATGTAAGTTTTACATATATCATTTATCGTAAAACTTACACATGCATAGACGTTTATCTCAAGCAGTAAAGCATTATAAAGTATGGGGGCTTTTGGTCGCAAACACGTTGTGACCGCCCTCACGATCAAGAGAGAACCTACCAGAAAAACCAATATTGTGGATAGAGTAAACAGTGAAATAACTCACAATTTACTCATCCGCTATATTGATCGAATAGATGGTCCAGTTAGTTTGCGGTTTCAGCTCTGTGTCTACCGTATTCCAACGCACCTTACCTTTCTCGTCTATGACAAATAAAATCTCCGCGTGTTCATTACTACTGTGTGCTAACCAGTCCTCATAGCTATACACGTCACTTAAGGTTGTTTTACGGATTTTCTCGCCATTATTGAGCGCCTGAGAAAGTTGGGTATAGCTGATTCCTTCATCAAATAGCAGTCGGCCGGTATAAACCGAACTGGTACCATGTTTCCAATTTTGCTGATCACCATTTTTTGGCTGCAGCGTAAAAATCCCGCGAATTCCGAATTCTTCACGGAAACGCAATGCAGCGGAGGCATTGGTGTCAGAGAAATAATCCAGCCCCAACATGCAAGAATAATCGGAAACATCGAGGTAAAGGTCCGCATGATGCGAACAGGGGTTGCCATAGTAGCAATTCAAACCTTCCAGGCGCGCTTTTTTGATATCAAACCAGGAAGTATCACATAACAGCACGGCGGCACCGGAATCCTGCAGCGCTTTCCCAACTTCAATCGCAATGCGATTCGCCCCAATAATTAGATGACCATGAGCACTGGGTTTTCGCACCTTCAATAATCTACACACAGATGTAGCCGTCAGGCTTTGAATAATAACCGTGCCCATAATCACGCTGAAGCTTAGCGGCACCAGCAATTCTGCGCCTGGAAATTCAACCGCTTGCAGTTTTATCGCGAACAACGCTGATACGGCAGCAGCGACAATACCGCGCGGCCCTATCCAGGACACGGCAAAACGCTCGTTCAAGGAAAGCGAAGAGCCCCACAAACACAACATCACTTTTAATGGCCTGGCGATAAACTGGATGACCAACATCACCAGCACCGCACCAATACCCAGCTGATAAAGGCCATTAAAATCAATACGCGCTGCCAACACAATAAACAGCAGCGATACCAGGATTAGCGTAAGATTTTCTTTAAATGCCAGTATATTGCGCGTATGCACGCCGGGCATATTGGTTAACCAGATCCCCATGATTGTTACGGCCAGCAAACCCGACTCATGTGCGAGTGAATTTGAAAACACCAACGCGAAAACAACAAAGGATACAGCCGCATAATTATGGAGATATTCCGGTATCCAGTTCTTGCGCAGCATATATCCAAATACATAGCCCGTGACAATGCCGACCACACACCCCAGCCCCACGGTTTTAAGAAAAGTCAGCCCGATACTGAAGAACGACTGGTCGCCGTGACTGTCCAGCAAAATCCATTCAAACACCAGCACCGCAAACAGGGCTCCAATGGGATCAATCACAATCCCCTCCCAGCGCAAAATTCGGCTGACACGCTTGGTCGGTTTGGCAACACGCAATATAGGGATAATCACTGTGGGCCCCGTGACCACCATAATGGCACCAAACAATGCCGCCAGGCTCCAGTTAAAATCTAAAATATAATGAACAGCCGTCGCCGTTATCACCGCATTTAACAGCGCTCCCCAGGACACCATCTTTACCACTGGCGTGGCGATCTCCCGAAGCTCCGATAACCGCAAGGTCAGCGCACCCTCGAACAGAATAATTGCCACAGCAACTGACACGATGGGGAAAAGAAGATCACCAAAATAATCTTCAGGGACCAACCAGCCGGTAATCGGACCGAGCAGCATACCGACAAACAACAAGTAAAGAATCGCTGGCTGCTTGGACTTCCAAGCCAACCATTGACATAAAAAACCACAACACCCAATTAATCCTAATATGACAATGGCACTCATACGCCGTGGCTTCCTTTTGGTCGATCAATTAAAATTCTTGTACTTCTCACGTCATCACCCGTTACTGCAGTTAGTAGTGTTGTTATTAGTGCTTAGCCTGTAGATCCAAAGTATTATCATTCCCCAGAATCATTGGCGCATAAGCAGCGTTCATCAGGCGAGTATAGCTGCTTTTTTCCATAAACTGGTGCGCCGGATATACGCTTCACCTACACGCGATACAAAAACCCAGGATAGTGCATAGTGAATTGGCTTATTTAGCGGCTTTACTATTGTTTCCGCTTAGCAAATAAGCACGGAAAAAATGTATCATTTACTCAGGGATCAGCAACAATTCAAAGTGCGATGTAACGATGTACTTGCGCATTTACGTCTTTACAATATTTCGGCGTTTAGACTACCAAAGCGACTTACCAATTGGTAGTACTGCCCCCCCAAATCCCCGTACTTACTCGATTTTTCCGGAATGGCATGGATCATGAATAGTCATAATATCTATTTGAAAAATGACATCGAAGGTTTCGTTCTTCAACAATAATGAAACCATGACCAATAAGAGGTGAGACCATGAGAAACCGCAGTATTTTTAACAACGATTATTTTGACGGTATGGAAAATTCTTACGACGACTTTTCCATGGAAGAAAACTTTCTGGAAGATATTCGATTCAATCACGACCTGGACGTGGATGAAACCTATAACAATCACGATTACACTATCTACGTTCACGCACGAGCCAACAGACTTGCAGCTAAACGCCGTTAATCGTAGTCAGTTATAAGCGAGGATTATCTTATGAGTAAGTATATTCATAAAATAGATGACATCATCAAAACATTAAATAGTGCGGCCAGTTTTTATCAGGATGCAAAATCTCAAGTAAAAGACCCATCTATAGCAACCTTGTTCGAAAAAATGCGAATGATAAAACAACAGGCTGTTACACGCCTGACGCCTTTTGTGATCATTCAGGAAGGCGAGCCAGAAGAAGGTAATAACTATTCCGTGGAGGCTCGTAAAATTTATGCGAACCTTCTGGCAAAGCTATCCTCTGATACCGACCATACATTGGTAGCGCAATTAGAGGAAGTGGAAGATAAAACCTTAAGTGATATTACTCAGGCCATGGATAACGAACAACCACCGGAAGTATATTCCACACTCCGTGAAATCTACGTAGACATGAAAGCCTGCCACGACGAAATACACGCAGTTGAGCGGGCAACCGCTTAACTCGCTGTGCGCGTACCAGCACGCTTCTCTTTGTTATGTTTTTCATTTGCTATGCTTTTCATTTGTGATGCCTTTCGATTTTTATCCTTCAGCCATACTTTTCACCGTATAAAAGATACTGCCTTACGCAAGCGCTGCAGACAACATATCCAAACAAATTCTTGATTTAGTAAAACCAATAACATAGCAAGGCAACGCTCTAACATAAAAAGGCGACGCAGTAACATAGCTGAACCACACGCCGTTTTAAATCATTTGAACAACACACTACGACCTCTCGGCAGAATCAAAGACATTACCTCAGCATAGCCCCAAAATCTTTAAACCTAATGTCCAATAAAAAACAACACAACCACCTCAACAGTGATTGTGCTGTATTTTTGGCAAGCCGACGCCTGCATTTTTTGAAAGGAATCAAACGGCGTTTTGTAAGGGCTGTCTCTTACCTGAAAACTTGTGCAGCAATACCGGCAGCAAAAACAGATCTGCCAATAACGCCACAATCATGGTCGCTCCAGTAAGCACACCAAAGATTAAGCTGGGTACAAATTTAGAAAAACATAGAGAGCCAAAGCCAATCACAATAATGAGCGTGGTATAAACCAGAGCATACCCAATCGACCGATGTGTTAACGCAACGGGGTCGCCTGCCCCATCCTCCATGCCGACGGAGTCAGTTGTTGATTTTTCCTCAGCCACGGGTGTTTTCGCTTTAGACTCCTGCTGAAATCGGTGAATATAATGGATCGTGTCATCGACAGAAATTCCCATAGCCACAGCAGCTATCGTCATCGTCATAATATCCAGCGGTATATGCATCCATCCCATACCCCCCATGACAAGCGCGACCGTCACCATATTCGGCACCATACTGATTAATGCAATTTTAATCGAACGGAAGACCAGCAGCATTATGCCGAACATCAATACATACACAATAGCAAAGGTAACAAACTGGGAGTTAACCAGACGCTGGAGCACGTCCTGATACAGAACAAATAAGTTTGTCAGCGTAAATTTGTCCCTGGGAATACCTGCATTCACAATTTCCTGCTCAATTTGCTTTTTAAGCTCTTCCCGGTTCAACCCTTCCGTCGTATCCTTTATTCGCATACTAATTCGCAATTCATTATTTTCAGCGTCATAGTACGGGCCAAACAGTTTTTCCTTTATATCATCGCCTAAAATCTTATACACAACCGACACTTCAAATTCTGTCAGCGGCTTCCCTCTTACAGCCTTGGCGACCCTGGCAAAATCCGCGATAGACATTGTATCCCCGATCGCTTCATTCTGATCCAACGCGTACTGCAAGGCTTCGACCATTTGCATATCTTCAGCCGCGATTTCCAGGTCGATCGCCTTTTCTCTTTCTGGCAAGGTATAAATGATATCCAAAGGCGTTGAACCACCAAAATTCTGATCAATAAAACTCAACTCCTTTTTGACATCCGTTGAACCTTTAAAGTAGTTAAGAAAACTGTTTTCTGCGGTCAGGAAAAAGCAGCCCGTAACGCCAAGAATAAACAAGCCGGCTGATAACCCAAGAATTAATCCGCCACGTTTCAACACAGCAGCTTGAGAAAAATTGAGGAAGCGGCCAATTAATGGGTGGGAGCGTTCACTGCGATCCACCGATCGGCACAGAGTCAGCACTAAAGCTGGGAAAAACATCAACCCTGCCACCAGCGTGACACTTAAGGCTAATACCATCATCCAGCCAAAACTGATGATTGGCTGGATGCCACTGAAAATGAGCGAGGCAAAACCAACACTTGTCGTAATTCCCGCGTACAGACAAGGTTTCAATTTTAACTTAACCATTTCACGGGTAAGCGAGACATGCGTATCGTCTCCCTGCTTCACCAGTTCACGATATTGAATAATCAGATGTATCACGATCGCAAGCGTTAAAATAATCTGTAATGCAATCACATTAGCAGAGATAACGGTGACTTTAAGTCCCAGCATTCCCAACAACCCGAGAGTGCATACAATACTGTAAGCACAGGTCAACAGAGGTAAAAGCACCCAGCGCCAACTGACAAATAAATACCACAGCAAAATTTCCACAATACCGATAATGGTTAATCCAAACAGTACCAGGTCAGCTTTAATGATATCGATCAACTGTTTGGCTAGCAGTGTGTTCCCGCCGAGAAAGACCTCCGCATTTTTCTCGTAGGGTTTTAGTGCTTCACGGATTGCATCTATATCCTGGTAGCGCTGTTTATCCAACTCCTCACTCAGGATATCCTGTCTCTTTTCGAGTTGTTCGAGGGTTCTTTTTTCTTCTTCTTTCAACTCCCTGTCGAGCAAATTCTGCTTGATATTCACAATTTTTTTATTGAGTGATGTTAACGCTTTATGCTCTTTAAAAATCACTTGCAAACCAAGCGCCGTTTGCTCCCGATTATAGAGGGTGTCCTCATACAATGGATGCCCCGCCAATACACGGTGCATATCCTCACGGGAGTATTGCTTCTCTTCCCACGTCAGATTCGTGGGATCTACCACATCCAGTATTCCACTGTCGATCGCAAATATCGGCATATTCACGATACTGTTCACTTGCGTAACTTCTTCGATGGCCTCAAGGTCTCGCGCAATATCACTCAATACACTTAAGTTGCTCTTGGAAAAGATATCACCTTCATGTGGCTTCAATGCAATAAGAATAAATTCTTCGGGGTTATATCGGATACCGGCGATTTGAGTGCGAATGTAGTCCTTATTATTTTTGGTCAGCAGAGTATCGGCTGACGCATCGACCTTAAAATCTTTTACGAAATACGCCAATACGAGAAAAACACCCAGTAAAATGGTTAAGAGTGTTTTAGGGTAGTGATAAATTTTCATCATGGTTTTTTATTATCCTGTTCCTGAATAATTTCAGCATCACGTTTATCGTTTTGAATGTAGTAACCCCGTAAAAACTCATAAGGGTCTTTCGCATCTTCCACCAGCTCATCATACTGATCCAGTTCATCTTTTCGCTTATCAAATGACTGCATAAGTTTCAATGCCATACGATGGTCATCATTTTTCACCGCATTGAGAGGATTGGTGAAATAGTCAAACAGCATCGAACTACTATCACGTAGATTGGAAGGCCCGAGGATGGGCAACACAAGGTAGGGACCTTGCCCAACGTTATAATCCATTAACGTGTTAGCGAAAGTACTCTCGTCGCGCTCCAGCTTGAAAAGCTTGTCTGCTACATCGAATATACCCAACAGTCCAATTGTGGAATTAATACAAAAACGTGAAATGCCTTTAACCGCCGACTTAGGTTGCAGTCGAAATAGATGGTTGATGACTGAAATAGGCTCATAAATATTATCGAATACATTGGAAACACCTGTTTCCACAGGGTCAGGCGTAATTTTCTTATAGCCGGTAGCAAGCGGTGACAACACATAACGATAGCTAACATCGTTAAACTTAAACACCACACGATTCACTTTCTCGAAAGGATCATTAACCTCCTGATAACCTACGACACTTGGTCCTTGCGTATCCGGAGAATAATTTTTATAGGGAAAGTTTTCATCCGAATCACCAGCATCTTGCTCTATATTTGCCTCATTTCCCTGTTCTTCCTGACTCTTAGCTTCCTGATTCTTAGCTTCCTGACTTTTGGCTTCCTGCTCCTTTGTCTCCTGTCCCTGCTCGGCTTCCGGTTTGGCGGTATTCGTTGCGCATCCGGCACAGCAAAGCAGTAGCAACACTACACTGCCTAACTTCTTAAAATCCTTCATTGGTCTGTCACCTGTAAAAAGACTTGACGCGAGTCGTTAATTTTTGAAGGAAACAATTGCAGTTTGTATGCCACTGCTGAAGTTTGTATCTCACCGAGAATCTTTGACGGATCTGGAATGAATTTTGACTTATAAGTGCAGTAAGCGAGGATTTAGTATTCAAAAAAACAGCAGGCCCCATGCGAAACTACATAATTAAACGAAAGCTCTTTATTTTTCTCATCTCAATACTTGTAATTGCTACACTTCTTGTAAGTTTTACACCATTCATTATCAAGTATTATGTAAACCACCATATATTCGGCAATATGAAAAACTACACCGGACACGTTGACGATGTAGACACATATTTACTGCGCGGCACTTACGTATTAAAGAACATGGAAATTCGCAAAAATACAGCGAAAAAGTCAGCGCCGTTTTTCTCCACAGAAGAACTCAACATCTGGCTTAGCTGGGAGGCGCTGAGAAAGGGAAAAATTCTCGCTGAAGCCAGCCTGGTGGAAGCAAAACTTAATTTCGTACAGAGCCGCGACAGCAAAAAGAAGCAGCACGGGCAAGGCTTAAACTGGCTTGCAGTGTTCGAAAAGATTCTCCCCGCTACTTTGCACCAGTTGACCGTAATTCAGAGCGAAGTTCGCTATGCCAATCCGGATGCTCAGCCAGAAATTGATTTACGCGTGGAAAACATCAACGCCTACATCGAAAACCTTACAAATGTCAGAGACCTTGAAGGAAATCGTGTCGCCAATGGTAGGCTGACCGCAACCATATTTAAGCAAACGGATATTCTTACAGCGGCGGAATTCGATCCCTTTGCATATGACGATTTTTTATTTGCAGCGAGTATTCAACATTTGGATTTAACGCAAACCAATAATTTAATGAATAACTTTTTCCAGATAGACTTTAAAAGTGGCTCAGGAGACCTGTTCACCGAGATCAGCGCCGAAAATCGCAAGCTGTCAGGTTATATCAAACCGCTCATGAAGGATGTGGACATCGCCAGCTGGTCACAGGATATTCAGGAACAACATGATAATATTCCACGGTTCATCTGGGAAAACCTTATTGGCTTTTTAAACGGAATCCTCACCAACCCTGGATCGGACAAAGTGGCGACACAAATTGAGCTAAGCGGGGACTTCGACAAGATTGAAGTCAATTCATTCGGCGCCTTTTTAGGCTTCATCAAGAACGCCTATTTTTCCGCCTTAAAATCACGTTTCGAAGGCAAAACCGGTTTAATGAACAATGCAAACAGCAAAGACAACGACAATGACAATGACAATGACAATGACAAAAAAGATGATTGAGTAAGATACCTGTGTAACGGAATGCAAAACACGTTGGTTTAATGTATTTAGTAAGCAGTCAACTTGAACAAAGTCAATTACACGGTCATAAGGTTGTTAGTACAACGAACATAGTCATAAAAAGGTAAAGCAGAAGAAAAAGGCGGAGTCCATCCATTGACTCCGCCTTTTCTGTCGAACAATCTGAGTTACATTCAGGCAGTTTTTCGCTGCGTATCCATTTCCCGATGATACATCCCCGCCATCCCCTGTTTTGCTTTTTGGGTAATGGTTTTACCAGCCATCTGGAACACTTCGTGTTCTTCCTCCGACAAATGATGCTCGACTTTTTCTTCGAGCTGCTTAGCCTTCACCAACCATTGAGGTGAAGAATATGGCGTAGTTTCCAGAGCTTCGATCAGCTCATCTATCTCGTGATGTTCAGCTATGCTGTGCCGACATTTACCTTGTGTAAAATCATTTTGCATTAACGGCATGTAAAAAATCCGCTCTTCAGCAGTCGCGTGTGCAACCAATTCCTGCTTCAACTGTGCAAACAGTTTGTCGCGCTCCTGGGTGTCTCCATGAGTTTTAATCAGACGGCGGATTAATTCGCGTTGAATGTCGTGATCGTGGCGTAAAGCTTCAAAAATATCCATTATCTCTCCTCTCTTACTTTCTTATTACAGTTTTGCCTGTTGTCTAAATGCCTGAGCTGGTTACCGGAACCAAGTAACTGAGTTAGCTACCTGAGTTAGCTACCTGAGTTAGCTACCCGAGTTAGCTACCGGAGGTCGTTTTCTGCAAGAAGTGCACATTCTGTTGCCCGGCATCTTCTATTTTTTGATCGGGGCTGATCGGTAATGGCGGTACCTGCTTCGCCTCCTGCAGCATTCGCTGCTGACGCTCGATTTCATCTTTGCGCAGCTTTAACTGCTGTTCTGCGGCGGCCTCTTCTTCACTTTGAAAACGGTGTTCTCGCATTAGACTTAATTCTGCATTCAACTCAGCGCCAACCAAAAAGATAAGTCCACACAAAAACAACCACAGCATGGTAATAACAACTGCACCCAAAGCACCGTATTGCTCATCATAATGGCCAAAGTTAGCAACATAGATGGTGAAACAAAACGAGGTAAATATGGTGAGCACTGAAGCCATGATGGCCCCGGGATACAGGTTTTTCACAGAGCGATGAGCAATTGCCGGGGCAAAGTTGTAAAGCGTTAGAAATAAAGCGAACAGCGCACCGATGAAGATCATCCAGCTAATAAATACCACCACGACTTCAATCGCCTGTGACGTGAGCAGCACCGTCACAATAATTGGGACTAGGACGATTGACGTCAGCGCAATAATAAATACCAGTGTCGAAAACAAAGTCAGGGCCAAGGTAATCAGGTTCACTCGAATAAAACTACGACTCTCTGGCACACCATAAGCAATATTCAATGCCTTCGTCATGGCTTTCATGGCTCTGTTGGCACTCCATAACGACACGCTTAAACCAAATACCACACCAAAGGTTAGGGTATTGGTGTTTTGCTGGGTCAGCTTACTCGCTCGCTCAATAAATATATTCAGTACATCACCAGGTACAACATTTTCCATAAAAGAAAAGTGCTGTTGAATATTACCAATATCAGTAAACAGGCCATAAATCGAAATGGCAGAGGCAATAGCGGGAAATATTGATAAAAACGTATAAAAGGCAACGCCGGCAGCCACCAGACTCAGACTGTCCGCTTCAAAGCGATTAACCATTCGGCGGGAAAAGTTAAAGACTTTAACCACCTTCTTATGCTTTAACTTTTCTGGCACATGCCACGTAAAGATATTCATTGGCTTTTCGTTTTTACTTCTCTTGATAAAGTGTGTTTCTAACTAGTTTTTCCTGGTGTCTTTAAGGTTGCTTTCATAGCGCTATTCATACTTCCTTTTATCGTCATTTTAAAGTTCGTTTTGCTGGTCTTTTCATGCTTCTTTTCGGAGTCAATTACGTTAGCTTTTTCAATTTCACGTTGCTGTTTAATGCTCCTGCTTCACGTGGCTATTTAGCGTTTCATGATCGCGTTTTAAATAACAGCCTCGGACGTTTAACGAATGCTTAATTCATTTTTGAAGCGATTGTTATCGCAATGTTTTATCTGCCCAAAGAAGGTGTTGCCAGCACCTTGGGTACCGAGCAATCACAGGCCGTCGCAACCTGAACGGAATAAAGTTAAGTAGTGCTTAAAGTTGTCAGGACAATGCTTTCGGACTGCTTATCACTCAAAACGGCAAGTTCCCATGACGGTAAATTTCGCAGTAGACTACTCGCAAAATAGCATTAGCAGATTTAGCGTTAGCGACTGCGTCCAAAACTGCTCGACCAATAAACGCCATAATCGGAGTCGGACGATTCACCCTTTGCCGATCCCAAGTCTTCAACATTTGCACTCATAATATTCGCGCAATGCCCGGGACTCTCCAACCAGCCCTGCACTGCCGATGCGACACTTCGATAGCCCGCAGCGATATTTTCTCCAGCCGCCGAATAGTTGTAACCGGCTTCTCGCATGCGCTGCCATGGGCTGGAACCGTCTGTACCGGTATGACTAAAGTGGTTGTTTGTCGCCATATCTTCAGCATGACGCTGTGCAGCCTGCGGCAAACGGCAATCCCACCGTAAAGGCGGCGCGGCAGGGAACGTGGTGTTGCCGCACTCTCGCGCTACAGCGCGAGCACTGTTGTGCGCCAGGATTAACTCACGTTCTGTATCACTCAATTCACAATCACCGATAATAATCGGTTCTTCTGGTTCCGACTTCGTCACAAGCTTTACATTGCGGAAGTAACTTGTATTGAATTTCAGCCCGGCATCTTTATCGTTAATAAACGTAACTCGCATATTCTCACCAGTGAAATATTCTCCCACTGGAATTTCAATCTGCTGGTATTCAAAAGGTGTGGTGTAACTCGCCGCATCAGTGATCCCCCAAGGGGTAGTGCCGTACAGCATAAACACCCGATTAGAGCTGACGCGATCGTCCGCATCTAATGCAATGCCGTGAATTTCACCTTGTCCGTTACTATAAAACTGGAACTGCAGCACGGTGTCAGCTGTAACAGAGTAAGTTGCCGTGGTACTCACCCAACGATTTCCAGTCAAACGCAGCTCCTCCGTCGTTACCTGCATATCACCTTCACTGGTATCTTGAAGATAGTATGGTTCCGTGGATAACAGATCGACCGCTTGCGCACTCACCACATTGGACATACCCAGTAGGCACCACGGCAACAATTTTTTCACTGACATACAACACTCGCTGATTATTATTTCTGGTTGTTTTTTAAGTATGCATTTTTCATCAAGCTATTGGGATATGGAGTTGAGATCCACATTAACGCTTGGCAATAATCCAAACCGCATGAATTATTCCAGGCAGATAGCCGAAAAGAGTCAGCAAAATATTCAGCCAGAATGCGCCTTTAAACCCTACCTGCAAAAACACACCAAGTGGCGGTAATAGAATTGAAAATAACACACGTATAAAGTCCATCATTACACCCTTACATTTGTTGGATTAATATTGAAATTGAAACTTACGGCTATCGTGATTAGCTCTTTAATGCTATGACACCTTATCCTCATCATGGTCAGTTGCAATCACAGGCAAACCGCGCTGACGAAGCATATCGATAAAGACTTTTTCGCTGCGTTCGGAAATAATTTCCACGCTCGCATCTTGCGAATTGACATTAATATCCACCACACCAGGGATATTCTTGAATGCCATTTTGATTACATTGACGTCTTCATCTAGATTATTCTTATCAAGATAAATGGTATATTTATCGGGAATTTCCTGATTGGTCGAAAAAAATGAATCAATGGTCTCATTGACATTTTTCATAATTTCACTTTTTTCTGTATTCATTGGCCCATCTCCAAAAAATGCATCGACAAGTTTTGACTCGCATGCAATGGTTTGTTTTACTGCTGTTTTTATTTATTAAATCAATAAACGGGCCAACATTTATTTTTCCTTTTTAAAACTATTTTTTTTGTTTTTTACGAATTACACCCTGTATTGAGTAACAATTTCAAGTGAAATATCATCAATCGAGCGCTACACATTTTTACACATTGATATTCATACAAGAATGTTTGGTGATTTTTACAAAATTTCAGTGGTGTAAAAGTTATCAATGCTTTGCATGAACGCGCCAGAATCGTTTTATGATATGCCTGGCGCTAATGCCGTGAACCAGAATGGATAAGGTAACCATGATGAGCGTAATATGAATAAGCTCCAATGCGAGATCTTCTGGTAAGCCATGCTGGATGGCATACATGAGATAATAGAGCGATCCAATGCCTCGCACACCAAACCACCCAATCAAGCCTTTTTCCACCAACGATGTCTTGGTGCCGATCAAACCAACAAATACACTGACAGGGCGCGCCATAAAAAACAGGAAGCCGGCAAAAGCAACAGCTCTCCAACTCCAAGAATCGGGGAATAAGGTTCCACCAATCAAGATGATCAGTGCAAGCTCCGATAATCTTTCCAGATGCTCTTTAAACACCAGGGAAGATTCACTTACGAAATAGTCGTCCGACTTGAGTTGTTTGGTTTTTTCCGTATGCAGCTTTTCTCCAGACTGCGGTTCTTCCGCGATTGCATGCTGCAAGCGAGCAAAGTGAATTTCTGTTTGTCTCAGTGCAACTGCCGCCACAAAAACTGCAAGGAATCCCCACGTGCTCGTGAGCACACTAGCGCCGTATGTCGCACCGATTAAACCAAGCCCAATGAAATCCTCCAGGAATTTTATTGATTGAGATTGGCGGCGTAGCCTCATTAAGATATAAGCTACGCTGTAACCTGCTGCAATACCGATCGCAATCGCGCCCAGAGTGGCCCACACCACGTCGCGCAATACCCATTCAATTAATGAGAAGTCTCCGTGGCCGGAAGTCTCCAGGGTGAGTAAACCCAATCCCAGCATCACGAAGGGAAACGCACTTCCATCATTCATGCCCGCTTCACTGGTCAAGGTAAAACGCAGCTTATCTCGCTCGCCGGGATGCCGAATTTGAACGTCTGTTGCCAGCACTGGATCTGTAGGAGCGGCTATCGCCCCGAGCAACACAGCCGCGCCCAAGGGAAGATTTAAAAAGTACACACCAAACACAGCCACCATTGCAACGGTGGTACTCATAGATAAAAATGCCAGCCTTATAGGAGATCGCCATTTAATAAACTTAAATGGCACAGGCATTTTGACCCCCGCAGAAAACAAGGAAATCAATACAGCCATCTCCGTCAATATTTCAAGCAGAAAAGACTCTTTTAACGGGTTAAAGTGAAATAGCGAAAAACCGGTGGGCCCCAGGGCAATACCGAATACCAGGTAAATAATCGCGGATGTAATCGGCTGATCTTTGAATAGAGAGTGGGTAAATCCAACGATGAGAAGAATCCCACCAATAATTAATGCCCATGCGGCAAATGACATACTTCTTCTTTCCTTATCTCACTGACGCAATGTACTTACCTCATGCCATCAGCATTGTGATTATTCTCAGTAGTGCGGTGTATTATTCACTCGTCATTACAAGGTGAATTAAGATTCTTCAACACGGACAGGCCATCCATAATGTCACCTTCCGTTTTTTTCATATCCTGCACCAGATCTTTTACTTTTTCGCTGTAGGCATGCTGCATCAGCTCCACCAATCGGTCTGACAGCTTCCGCTCAATGCAGTAGAGCTTATCAATGATATAAACATGCTGATCGAAAGTTAGCTTAGACATACACTTAAAGTAATTCGTTGTGATTACACTAAACCACGGCACGGTGTCTTCAACTGTATCATCGCGTTTTAAAATGACTTCCTGCACCTGAGAGAGTACACGCTTCTTCTTACTCAGAATTTCATCGATCATCCATTGCTGGGAAGAAATCTTGAATTGATCTTTGAGGACTTTATAGACCTCTACAGAGGCATTCATTTGCCGAATATACGAGCGCAACGCCGCTGTCTCTTTTTCCAGCTGTTTGCTATGCATGCTGCTTTGTACGTCGCTCATATAAACCTGACTTCATCACCGGATAGTTTTTTTCATTCATATTTTTTGTTGGATATTCTTGCATATTATTCAACACCTAAATACTGACGAGATTATTTAGGTGAGCAATACACATAATACGCTGTGTTTGGACAATCGGTTTTTATCCCAAACCATACGGCGGAAACGAATAGCGCAACTAAGGCCATTCCGGCAATATAAAGTGCGCGACTTGACTGACTGGATTCTTGATGTTCGATATTCATCGACAAATCTCCTTTGTTACGAATGTCATGCTGACGATTGCGAGCATTTGCTTGTTGTTGGTAGTAGTGTTTTTTTAATGCTAAATAACTGTTCATGACAAGTTCTCAATTTTTTATATGAGCAAAACCTTTACAACACATGAATACTATAGGGTTTAAAGCTCACACCATTAATGCTATTCATCGCTTCAGATTTTTTGCGAACACAGATGAATAACTATGCTGTATCTATGCTGTAACTATGAGATTGCAACTTTCAGTCCAGATATGAAGTAAATATTGAATATTGCGAGTTGGGCGCCAAACGCGTCTATGAATCAGAATTTTCTGAATAAAATGCGATATAAAACAAAGAGAAATTTTGCCTAAGGAAATATATGACTCAATGGTCAGATCCATCTGTAGCGACGATTTACCGATGGTGCTTGGCTGTGAAATAGATCGGTCCGCCATATCGACAAATTCAATATGGCGTTCACTTTCTTTGGCAGTATTTACAAAACATGTTGTACTTTTTTCTTTTTTACAAAACGGTGAAAATAGTCCATTAGCTTAACAGAGACCGCCAATAACTCAGACTTTTCGCGTGTTTTACCAATATCTTGAAACTCACCAGAATCGGCACTGCCAGTATCATTCCAGCCACGCCCCACATCCAGCCGACAATCAATAACCACAGCACAACAATTAACGGGTTCACTTTGAAACGGCCACCGAGGATGGTCGGAGTTACAAACTGACACTCAATATTATTCAAAATGGTAAATGCGATAGGAATCTTAAATATTTCGATACCTGAACCATATTGCACATAGCCAACCATAGTCAGCAGTATTGTCATCGCAAACGGCCCGATGTAAGGAACATAGTTGAACAGGGTAGCCAACGCCCCCCATAACAGCGCATCTTCCACACCAAGAAAATACAGTACAGCTGCCGTTGCGGCACCAAGAGATAGATTGATCAATGAAATGATAAAAACATAGCGGGAGATTTCAAACTGAATAGATCGGCCAATCACCACCAGGCAGCGTTTGCGTGCAAAGCCCGATAGCGCTGCGACACAATTGCGATACAAATCATTGCCGTGAATGAGGAAAAATAGAACCAGTACAATCACCGTAAGTATTTGCGCAAAAAATACCGGCGTGGAACTCGCAAGCACTTGCGTAATAAGATTGCTGAGATGGCTCATTACACGACCCGATACTGGCGGTTCCTCTTCTTTGTCAAAGGCATACCAGGGCCGATCTTCTTCCTGTGTAAAGGGTTTAGCAGCTTCATCAATTTTTTTGCTCAACTGCTCAGTAATTTCAGGCACTTTGGATATCCATTTTTCACCCGGCTCAATTAAGAAGGAGAAAAAAGTGCCAATAGAAATAATAAACGCAGATACAACGAGTATCGATGCGATAGATCTCGGAATGTATATTCTGCGTAACAGGCATACGACAGGATTTAGCAAAAGTGCAAAGAACACCGATATTAGAATAGGCAAAATCAAGGTCTTGGCAAAGTACATTACCGAAAGAACTAGAATAATGGAGATAATGGTTAACCTTGTTTTCCCTTCGTAGGCATCTAGCTTGTTCACTAACTGTTTACTCATGTTGTATTTTTGCTGTTAATTAAATGAATGATGATTTGCCGTTATGCTGTCTGAATACTGAGGGTGCTGACTTTGCGTTGGCATGGCTGCACGAAAACTACATTAAAAAGGCTCCGCCATATTGACGTCCGCTTAGTTCTTCCAACCGAGCAGGTACTACTACATCGTTATTCGACTCAAGTACATCGTAATTCGACTCAAGCTCAGCACTACAATTTATTACATGTGCTAATTTCATGCCACAAACTATCTAATCAATATCCTGTTGGTCCCGCGCCTTTTACTTCAAAGCCTTGTAAGACTTTCTAGGTGCTGCAGAATAATTTACACCTGACACCAGCTCATCAGAGGTATTTTCTTAAGAACTGAGTAAAGTCGCCACGCCAAACCTAGCACAAACCCGCTCAGCATCAGGATTGATTCACACATTTATAAAATTGGCACAGAATCAGCATTAGTCTTGTTGTTATTTAACTAAAAATATATTTCATAAAACACAATAGGAGTTTTTTATGTCACTTACAGAAAAGATTGCCATGTCATTAGCCGCTTCTTGTGTTGCATCTTCTTTAGCAATGTCGTCCATTGTCAAAGCTGATGAGATTGAACAAGACAAACAAACAGCCAAAGAGTACTGGAGTGAATTCAAGCAGGACTCTAAGCAAAACTGGAAAGACACTAAAAGCGCTTTCCGTGATGGATGGATTGAAGGCAAGCTGGAAACCGCCTTAATTTTAAATGAACATTTAAACCCGTTTAAAATCGACATCGAAGTCAATGACGATACTGCCACGCTTGGCGGTGAAGTCTCGAATGACATCGAAAAAGAATTAGCCGAAGAAGTAGCCCTGAGTATTGTTGGCATTGATGACGTGAAAAACAATATCAAAGTCGACAAAGGCGCACGAGATAAGGATAACAAGTCTGCAGATCGTGATCTCAGTCAGCATGTTCAAGACGCCACAATAACTGCATCGGTTAAAACTGCATTGCTGAAGTCGCCTAATGTGGAAGGTATGAAAATTGACGTAGACACTAAAAATGCAGAAGTAACCCTTTCGGGTAAAGTAGATACACAAGCTACTAAAAATCTGGCAGAAGTGATCGCCCGCAACAATCGCAATGTTCGTCAGGTGACCAATAAACTGGAAGTTAAGTCATAATTAAAATTCCACTTAGCTTCACCAAGAACCGCAGCCTTATGCTGCGGTTTTTTTTGTTGCACCAATCTTTTTTTTCACTCAACATCTTTCATTGTCATTACACCATCAGGCTTCAGGCATCAGATACACTCTTCACCGATTCGTTATTCTTTCGCCTTAATGTTTATAATGACTGTTGAAATTCAGATACTTCTGTAATTTAGATACCTTTAATTTTAAATACCTATAAGTTTAGATACCTTTAATTTTAAATACCTATAAGTTTAGACACCTTTAAATTTAAGTACTTTAGAAGTTTAGATATTTATATACTTTTGCTACGCACATAAAAAAACGCTAAGCATCAGCAAAGCGTTTTTTAATTTAGGACTTTTACTCGCTACTGGGTCAATGACACGGTTTTATGATGCTGATTCGTTCCCTTTCACTTAACATAAACGTCACTTAAAAACTCCATTTAAAACGGACATCATTTTACACATGCGTTTCACCACTTACCCTGTCTGGATTTATCAGTCAGACAGCGAACATTCCGCTATAAGCTTGGGCGACGCCCCATTAGCATAAAGACAACTGATACAACTAGACCAACCACAAATAGAATCCATGCAATACTTGTTGCCGTTCCTGCAAGTCCGGTAAAACCAAAAATTCCCGCTACCAGAGCAAACAGAAAAAATATTAATGCCCAACTAAACATATCCACCTCCGATTTTACATTTAAAAGCCAGATTGCAGGAAGGCTTCTCTGCTCCGGCCATTCCACGAATCAAATTGTTATTGCGTAACGCACGTAAAAACCTCCAGTGATCGAGAAGTAGGACTTTTACGCGTTAATACACCGTCGCAATTTTTCGCACGCTGTTAAAAACAGTATTGGTATACCCTGTATTGCATTAAGTGTGCCGCCAGTGCTGCTCTGTCGATAATTAAACCCACGCGTGACATTTAAGAAGGATGAACAAAACAATGAGAGAAGTCAGGCGCAATAACACCATGCGCCAGAGGCTTTACATGGCGGCCGATTTACTGGGCGTGAGGCTTGCCCGGTGAGAGAGTGGTTTCAAGAGGTCAGCAATGCCCCGCATTTCCATTACTAACGATGGTCTGGCCTGCCGCCGAGTAAATAACTCCATAAACATGTATATTCTACAAATCACAGTCTGGTATCTGTACAGTTAGCACGGATCGCTCTTTTAGTTTCAAACTCGCGCCGGGCTGCCTGTGCTCTCAGCCGCTTGCGCATATCGGTTTGATGTTTACCAAATTCGGGAACACAATATATTTGTAAAATTACTCCTTGAACATCAACGCAGGCCTTTCTGATCTGGTAAGATTGTCGGCCGTTTTTACCGACCCCAGGATTGCCCGAGGCCCGTCTTAAGTGAGTTTTAGCCGACTTAATCCCCGCCAGAAAGAAGCCGTACGCTATATTGATGGGCCATGCCTTGTATTAGCAGGTGCCGGCTCAGGCAAAACCAGCGTTATTACGCAAAAAATTGCCTATCTCATTCAAGAGTGCGATATGCCTGCGCGATATATTGCCGCCGTCACGTTCACCAACAAGGCCGCCCGTGAAATGAAAGAGCGTGTTGGCAAACTGGTCAAAGGCAAGGCGTCTCATGGCTTGACAGTCTCTACCTTTCACAACCTCGGGCTGAATATCATTCGACGGGAGCACAAAGCGCTCGGCTATAAATCCAGTTTTACTATTTTTGATTCTGAGGATGCGCGGTCTTTAATCAAAGAAATCATGCTCAAAGATGGCGATGCCAATACCGACCTGCTCGACAGCGTGCAAAACCAGATTTCAAATTGGAAAAGTGGCTTAATAGAGCCTGACAAAGCACTGGAAATGGCACAAAGCCCGGCAGAGCAAACCTGGGCGCTGGTATATGAGCGCTACAACAAAGCACTTCTCGCCTACAACGCCGTGGATTTTGATGATCTGATTCGCCTGCCCTCCCAGCTCTTCACATCCAATATGGAAGTGCTGACACGCTGGAAGCAGCGAATTCGCTATTTGCTTGTTGACGAGTACCAAGACACCAACTCCAGTCAGTACCAGATCGTAAAACAACTCATCGGCGACAAGGGGGCATTGACCGTTGTGGGCGATGACGATCAGAGTATTTACGCCTGGCGCGGTGCAAGACCGGAAAACCTCTCTTTGTTAAAACAGGATTTCCCCAGCTTGCACGTAATCAAGCTGGAGCAGAACTATCGCTCTACCTCGCGAATTCTCAAAGTGGCCAATACCCTGATTGCCAATAATCCGCATGAATTCGATAAGACCCTGTGGAGTGAAATGGGCTTGGGCGAACCCATTCGCCTGATCAATTGTAAAACAGAAGACAGTGAAGCAGAGCGTGTCGCCACCGAAATTCTGACTCAGCGGATCAGGCGCCAGTGTCGTTTTCGCGATTTCGCCATTCTTTACCGGGGCAACCACCAGGCGCGATTGCTCGAACTGAAATTGCAGCACCACCAGATTCCTTACAATATGAGCGGCGGCACTAGCTTTTTCTCACGCGCCGAAATTAAAGATGTCATGGCCTATCTGCGGTTAATTGTTAACCCTGCAGATGACAACGCGTTCCTGCGTATTGTGAATACACCACGCCGCCAGATTGGCACTGGCACCCTGGAAGCGCTGGGCCGCTATGCCACCGAACGTGATTGCAGCCTATTGGAAGCTTGCGGTGAGCTGGGTTTGCAGGCGCTAATCCCGAAAAACAGCCTCGAACGTATTCGCAAATTTTCCAACTGGATCGTGCATGTGCGCGACAACTGTCACAACAATGACCCCATTGCGGCCATACGTGAAATGATTGACGACATCGACTATGAGGGCTGGCTGCACCAAAATGCGAGCTCTCCAAAAGTGGCCGAAAAACGCATGGAAAATGTGTGGTGGCTGGTCGAATCTATTAAATCCACGCTGGATCGAGATGATGACGAGAATCGCAGTGGTGAGCAGCGCGTGAATGACGCTATTGCCAAGCTGGTGTTGCAGGACCTGCTCGAACGCCAGGAAGAGGAAGACCAGACCGATCGCGTGCAGATGATGACACTGCACGCATCCAAGGGCCTGGAATTTCCTCATGTGTTTCTGGTGGGCATGGAAGAAGAACTATTGCCTCACCGCAACAGTATTGAAGAAAACAATATCGAAGAAGAACGTCGCCTGACTTATGTTGGGATTACGCGCGCGCAAAAAACGCTGACCATTTCCCTCGCGGCTACGCGCAAACAATTCGGTGAAAAACAAAGCACCACCCCCAGCCGCTTCATTGACGAACTGCCGGAGGAAGATCTGGAAAAAGAAGGCTTTGGTCAGGCCACACCTGAACAGATAGAGAAAAAAGGAAAAGAAACCATTTCCTCACTTTTGAATATGTTTGACTAAAACTTAGACTGCTTAACAAAAATGCTGCGACGTCATTCATATTACGCGCCACATTAATTCTATATACTCCTCATCTATAAACACGTAAAAACGTGAACTAAAAAAGAATATACAACACTGCGTTCTATAGCTGCTCATCTGATCCCCACAGACTTTACGGCAAAAGCTTGATTGCTGTGTCAGTGAGCGTTAATTGCGTTGTATAACTCAGGAAGTTTAGGAAACATTATGCACATTCTCACTTTTTTCAGACGGAATCTCTTAATCCTTTGCGCCGCGACAGCCCTTAGTGCATGTGGTGGTGGCGGTTCAGACGGCGGTGACGGTGGCAACGCCTCGAGCTCCAGCAGTTCATCCAGCTCCAGCAGCTCAACCAGCAGCTCTAGTGGCGGAGAAAGCAGTAGCTCCAGCTCGTCTTCAAGTAGTTCGTCTTCGTCCAGCTCATCTTCAAGCAGTTCGTCTTCGTCCAGCTCGTCTTCAAGCAGTTCGTCTTCGTCCAGCTCATCTTCGAGCAGTTCGTCTTCCAGCAGCTCATCATCCAGCAGCAGCTCGAGCTCGTCGTCCAGCTCTAGCGGTGGCTTAAGCCCGATTATTGAAGAAGGTATCCTGTTTGATGATTTCAGCTACAGCATGTCAAGCCAAATGCCCAGCAATGGCTGGTATGTACGCTCTGGCGGCGGTGGTCCTGGTGCAGCGAATGCAAGCTGGTCCACAGAGTACGTCACCTTTGTTGATGACAATGATTCGAGCAGCAGCCCCGACAACAAATTAATGCGCATGAAAGCCACCACCGAAGGCGAAAGTGGCCCAACCGTTCAGTCACAGGTCACCTTTGAAGGCGGATTCATTAAAGGCACATACGCGGCACGTGTTTACTTCAACAACGCGCCCACGCATGGAAGTGATGGTGACGAAATCGTCGAAACCTTCTACACCATCACGCCGCTGAATTTCGACAATGATCCGAATTACAGCGAACTGGACTTTGAATACCTGGCCAATGGTGGATGGGGTACGAATGACAACACCATGTTTATGACCAGCTGGGAAACTTACCAGCCTGACCCCTGGGTTGCCGATAACACCAGCGATGCGATCACCGCGGATTATTCCGGGTGGCACATCCTGTTGATGCAAGTGGATGACAATGAAATCCGCTATTACATCGACAAAGAGCTGGTAGCTACCCACAGTGGCGATGTATATCCGGAATCTCCTATGTCGATCAACTTCAACATATGGTTTATTGATGGAGGCGTTACCGCCGCCAGCGGAGAACGCGGCTACCAGCAGGATGTTGATTGGATGTACTTTGCCAAAGACCAAATTATCACAACCGCCTATATTGTGGAGCAGGTCGTTCTACAACGTATGGAAGAATCTGTATTCGTCGACACCACAGACTAAGCGCTATACAGGTTCAACAACGCATTTAACTTAGCCGCCTATTAATTTGGCAACCTTGCAAAGCGACCAATGTGGTCGCTTTTTTTATGCCTGAAATATCCTCAAGCGGTATGAGGAAACACCGCCACTGCCTCGTCCAGAAAATGTGTCAGCGTGGCTCGCGAGAAAGCAGCCAGTATGCTGGGCAGACCACGGGAATAACACTAGAAAAACAACAACGAGGTTACGCAATGGACATCTTCTTCACAGACAGAATTCCCCTTCGCTGGCGACAGCGGCTATGTCAAACACCACACACAAGGCCAGGCTCCACCTTACCCAAAAGGTTCATACGGCTTTTTCTAATGACGATTCTGAGCTGCACAGCAGCGCTCGCCAATCTCAGTCATGCTTATGACTGCTCCGCACTAGCAGACTTTACGCCTGGCCACATCGCTACAGGAGATACCCTGCAACATCAATCTTTCGCGTATGAGTGTCTGGTCGGTGGCTGGTGTCAGCAGGGCGGCCCCTATGAACCCGGCGTGGGTTGGGCATATACCACCGCCTGGCAGGATCTGGGGGAATGCAGCAGTGAGTTCAATCAAGCGCCGGTTGTCGAATTTTCCCTGCCAGATTCCATTGCCAATGGCACCGAGCTGCATATTCAGGGTGTCATTTACGACCCTGATGGCCTGGTACAGCGACGCCGCATCATCATTGATGGTGAACCCAAAGGCGAGTTGCACGCACTTTACGGTATTTTCGACATTGATTACCGTTGGCGGCCTGCACTCGGCTACCACACATTCACCGTTGAGATTGAAGATGATCTGGGGGCGATCACAACCTCCAGTGCTACGCTACTGGTTACCCCCAACGACATACCACAGGTAAATATTGTACAACCTGGCACCGAGGTGAATGCCGAATCCCCCATCCACATTATCGTGGATGCCAGCGATACCGATGGTACCTTGCAGAGTTACGACATCAGTATTTATGACTACACCTGGGATGGAGCGCAAAATCGACGCGCAATTGCCAGCGGCCAACTGGAATCTGCCACCACACAAATTACCGCCACCACAGCCAGCAACCTTCTAAATATTGGTAAGTACCTACTTAAAGTGATAGTGACAGATGACCGGGGTGCCAGTCACTCAGATCACGTCATCTTCCAGGTCAGCCAGATGGGTTCAAGCCCCGTATTTAATGCCACTATTCCACCTTCGGTTCGCGTGGGTGAACCTGTCGCCATTTCCTTTACTGCACTGCCTTTCAAGGTACAGGAATACGGGATTGGCAGTATTCTAATCGACAATATTGCCCAAACGCTGCATCAAGGCTGGCATGCCTTGCCCAACCTGCCAAACCAATGGTCATATTCCGGTGAAACCACGTGGTTACCACAGGAAACAGGGGTGTTCACCGTCGAAATCGCTTTGGCCCACCCCGATTTTCCCAACCCAATCGTGCAAACCATCGTTGTGAATGACATCCCGTCATCGCCCAACCCTTCAGTAACGCCGACCCCCACACCCTGGCCAACCCCGACGCAATCTCCACAACCCAGCCCCACTCCGGGGATCACGCCTTATGTGGTGATTCATGGCCCTGGGTTTATCGAAATCAACCAAACGGCTTATTTCACAGTGGCTGTGGATAATTTTTACGGTGAAGGAGAGCTGGAGTTTACGATCGATGGCATTTTCCAGTCCGCAAACAGTATCACCTGGAATACAGCCCCCGATTCACGCGGATTTGTGGCAAGTTACGCCTTTACCCCAAACAGCACGGGGTACTATCCCCTCGATGCTAAGGTGACGATGGACAATGGGCTTTATGCCCGTCAGACCGACCAACTGGAGGTCATCCACCAATGCTACAGCGGTGATGCAGAGCCATGGGATGCGAATCAGGTGTACCTCAGTGGCGATAAAGTCATCTACAACCTGAAAGTCTACGAAGCACGATTCTGGACACGTGGAGATAACCCAGAATCCACACATCCCAGTTGGGGCCAGTGGCAGCTACTAGGGGACTTAAGTTGCTACTAACCTGGGTATCACTTACATCAAATGAATTGAGAGCACTGAAAAAAGCTCGGTCCCAGGGACGGAATCGCTAGTTCAAACCAAAAGACAGACGTAAAAAAAGCCGCGAATGCGCGGCTTTTTTATGTTCTTGCGTACGTCATATCTCTGCAGGTGAATTGCGCCTGCACGTCAATGTGCGTACTTTTATTTAGAGTGTTCTACCATGTAGTCCACGCCAGCTTTAATTTCATCATCTGAACAATCAAAGCACAGACCTTTCGCTGGCATGCCATTGAAACCGCTGATGGCATGTGTGTACAAGGTATCCATTCCCTTCGCAATACGTGGAGCCCACGCGCCTGCGTCTTTATATTTCGGCGCATTCGCAGCACCCGTTGCATGACATGTTGCACACTTGGATTCATACACCGTTTGACCTGAACGCGGCTCTCCCGAAGCTGCAGCCTGCACAGGTGCAGCGGCACAATCATCACCCGACATGCAAAGAGTTCCAGCCGGCTTGATGCGTTCCTCAAGTGTATCTTTTTTATCAGCCGTGGCAGCTTTTTCAGCTAACACTTGAATTGACGCCGCTGCCAACAATACCGCTGCAATTTTGATCAATTTCATCATTATTTTCACCTTAAGGTTTCATCCCAAAATTTTTTTCAGGGATTATAGCGGCAATCCGGCCCGAATTGCAGTAAAAAACCCGGCGTTTTGTGTGTGAAATTTTGTCGCAGACTACCAAGCAAAGCCGAAAATAAAGCCGATCTATAGCGTGCTCTACTTTGCCTGGCCTTAACTGGAAGTCCGTGCAGAGGCGTCGCGAAAGGAGCGCAGCACCAGGCCCAAACCACCAATAGCCAAAACTAAAATCACAATCAGCTCAAAAGCACTCATCGTTTTCATGGTGAATCGTATGGAAGAGATCACACCGAAGATCAGCGCGGTAATCGAGCCCAGCGTAAGCAGCCAGCCAATTACATTTTTAGCATTAAAAAACAGAAAACCGACACCAAACATGAATGGAATCATGATGATGCCCCCGGTAATTCCAAACTGACTGCCAAAGGCAGAAAAACCATAGAGGCGCGAGCTGAAAGCAAACGCGGAAGATACGGTAATGGCATTAAGGAGCAGATAAAAGCCGCCACACATCATCACAATCCCAACAAAAAACTCACCAGTCCCTCCTGTGGTACCACCAGAACCTTTCATATGCTTTCCTTTTTTAAATTATAACGTGAGGCAAGAATCGACTGAGGTTTTTGGTGATCAGGCCGGAATCCTCTCTGACGGAAATACCGACCGCTTCATTGTCTATCAACCAGCTGCCAATCAAAGTATAGCTCGATCCAAACTTCGGCAAGGGCTGTAGAGCCTGATAGACAAACCCCTCTTCACCATATGGGCCGTCACTTACCGCAATACCCTGGCCATTGTGAAACATGGCAATATTCGCTCCTTCGCGTGAAAAAACAGGCTTTTTCACATAGCTGCCCGACAAATGTTGCGCGGCCGATGTTTCATCAAAATAGGCAGGTAATAAATTTGGATGATCTGGAAAATGCTCCCACAGCAGCGGCAAAATGGCCTTGTTTGACAAAATGGCTTTCCAAGCCGGCTCCAGAAACTGCACGCGACTTGCCGTCAAAAAAGAGGCGAACTCTTCATTCAACATAAATTCCCAGGGATATAATTTAAACAGCCAGGTAATGACGATGTCATCAAGGTCCGTATAGCAACCATGAACATCGACACCGATGTCCTCAATGTAAACGAATCGACATTCGATACCTGCTTCTTCAGCGCAATCTTGCAGGTATTGCACCGTACCCCGATCTTCTTCAGTCTCTTTGCAACAGGCAAAATGCAGTATTTCGCCGGGATTGTGCGCCTTTAATTCAATAAAACGATTAACCAGTTTTTCCTGCACAATATTGAATTGATCTGCCGAGTGAGCCAGCTTTCCCGCATCCACACTGTTTTCGAGCCACAACCACTGCCAGAAGCCCGTCTCATACAAACTGGTGGGGGTATCCGCATTATTTTCCAATAGTTTGGCCGGGCCTTTGCCGTCGTAACAAAAATCCAAGCGCGAATACAGTGACGGGGCTTTGTTTAACCAGGAAGATCGAATGAAATCCCATTGCGCTTCCGGCAACCTGAACTTACGCATCAGCACTTCATCGGCCACAACACGATCCACCAGATGCAAACACATCTGATGAATTTCTTCTGTAGGTTTTTCCAGCCCCTCTTCGATTTGTGCCAGAGTAAACTGGTAGTAAGCGCTTTCATCCCAATATTTCTCACCATACATGGTGTGAAATTTGAAACCGTATTCACGCGCTTTTTGCTCCCAGTTTGCGCGCTCTTCTATCGGCAAACGAATCAAACTTAACCGCCCCAGCTACTTTTCTTGGAGCCGCCACCCCAGGAGGTCTTCGCCGCAACAGTGGAACCAAAACCACCTCGCGACATTGTACGAGTCACTGCGGGCTTAGGCTTCATATCCCCCTTGCGCACGCTCGCCTTGGAAGATGCAGAATTACCTATGGTCACACCATCGGAAGTGGTCCATTTAGGGGATTTATAGCGGCTGTAGCCGCGGTCATAGTGATAAAACAGCGGATTATAGTAATGCGAGGAGCCATAATTACTGCCTTGCAAAGCCTGACTGACCATAAAACCAGCCATCGCGGGCATAAAAAAGCTTTGTGCCGTGCTCTTTTGTTCCTGACAGTTTTGCGCCCCAAACTCGTATTCACAGTCTTTTAGATTCTTGTAGCGCGGCGCAGTTTTCTGAGCTTCTTGCAGGGCTTTTCGATAGGCCGTTTCACATTTTTGCTCAGTAAATTTTCCCGAGGCATCACACTCTTCGATGCTTTTAAAAATATACACTTCTTCCTTGGTGGAACATCCTACCGCCAGGACCGACGATACCGCTACCGCCAATGATTTGAGTGCAAAGCTGGGAGATTTGATTAATCTCGGAATCAGTACCTGTTTGCTTCTTTTCATCAGCCGAACTCCTTAATAGGTCATACAAGCTGCATTTAAACAACCAATCGCAATGCTCACACTGGCAACCACAATCCCTGCGCTGACTTCACCGCCTTCAATGCGCGAAACTATTTTTGGCATAAAGACAAACCGTACAATCGCAAAAGCCACCAGCTGTGCAATCAATGCCACGAAGGCCCATACGGCAAAATCCGTTACACTCAATGAGTTTTTCACCACGCCCGATACAGCAATGGCAAAGCCAACCACTGCTCCGCCCAATGCAATACTGGCCGCAGTGTTTTGCTGATCTTTAATGAGGCTCCATTCGTCATGCGGTGTTACGCGAATATAAATTGCTTTGAAAGCGAGCAAGAACACTACGCCCAAACCAAAATACATTGAAAAATTCAGCAGTCCTTGTAATAGACCCGTTGTGTATTCCATATACCCCCCATTTTTTTAACGTTTAAAAAACTAAATAAAAATAAAAACTGTTGCCAGGTTTTACTGTATTCCTGAGCAACAGCTGCGAGCGCTTTTAACCATGGATTGTTATTTGCGATGGTGTAATTACCACACCGGTACTCATCACAAAACAGCGACTGACATTATCATACCCCTCAATCACTTCTTCAGCAGACAACAGCAGAGACTCGGTATTTTCCTGGTCGACAAAACGCTCGAACAGCATAACAAATTGGTCCGTTTCCGATATAGTGCCATTGCTGGCATACGTTTTTTCGGTCATGGCCACGGGCTGATGATAAGCACTGGTAGATTGCCAGACACGCGAATATGAATGCCCTTCCAAAAGGTAATTTTCCACACCAATTTTGTTTTGCAGCAAATCATCCCAGTCCTGAGCTGAGGAAACATCCAGCGTGTTGTAGTAATGAAACAGCTTTACATCGGTCACATTTTGCTCTTCCAGTGCGCCTTCGCACACCACTTGCAAAAACGCTTCATCATCGGTGTAAAAGCGCAGAATGGTCACATCATCCAGATCTACCTGACCAACAGCTTCTATAATATGTGACTGACTGATCCCTGCAGCCAGTAAATTTGGCTCCAACAGTTTTAAATGCAGTGCATCTAATTCGAATGAACAGTTCAGGCGTAAACCCATAATTTCGGGCGCTTTCGGGCCTGCGTCTGATTGTTTATCTTTTTTCCCACCAAATAAGCCAAACATTCCCCACCCCCGCTACAACTGTTGAATTCGCTTGTCGGCAATATAGTAAATAACATCCCCTTGTAATAATTTTACGTCGTCCGTAGGGTTGATATCCACCTCCTCTGTACCGAGCTTACGAATCGCAATGGGAATCGCTTGGTAGGCGTCACGAAAATGCGTGATTAACTCACTGAAGCTGTGCTCGCTGTCGGTTTTCAGTACGAATGAGAATTGACTTGCATCCACTGCCGGATCTAACAGGTTTTGATGCAGATTCGCCGATCCCGGATCGACAGAAGCTCGTGCGATCATTTCAATTGATACAGAGGGAACCACCTCAACTTTTGGGCAGTAGGCTCGAATCAGTCCGGCATGGTCATCGTCTTTAAAATATACCGCAATGTGAGAGCTTGGATTTTGATTGTGACAAAACAGTGCTGTCGCCAGTGTGATATCGTCTTGCTGTGTATCGACAATAATGCGCGCTGCCTGGTCGATCGCCGCCCGCTTCATTTCCTCATCGTCGGTATAACCATCCACTTTCACAAACTCAATTTTGGACGGCAACGGATTGTCCATAGCCGTGTTGTGACACAGAACAATTTTTTCCTGATGTCCATTCTCTTTGGTGAGCAACAAGTTGATTAATCGCATGGTACGCTGCCCGTTCCAGCCAATAATCACACAATGATTAGATGCTCTGGTCATACGAAGACCTCTCTTACCTTTTTGAATCATGTCCGACAGATAAAGCCCTACCCTGCCAACACCAATGGCAAACAAACTCAAACCAGCCGGGATAATAAACAGCGCGGTCACCAGTCTTCCCGCATCTGTTGTTGGTGAAAAATCACCATAGCCAACCGTCGAAGCGGTTACCACCAACCAATACAGAAATACATCGTGAGCAATTAACGCCTTCTCGCCAGAAAATGCGAGCAGCAAATAGGAAATAGCCACATAGGCAAATAAACATCCCAGTAACGATAACGTATTTGCGCCTAAAATAAAGGCGACAAGATGTCGCCTAACTTTATAGAGTAACACGGATTATCAGCTCTTTTTCTTCGCCAGTAATTGCGCAAGTTTATCCTTGCCAGACACATCGCCACCAGAGGCCAATCCCGCCGCTTTAAGCTTTTCATCCAACGAGCTGCCACTTTCTTCCTTGGCTAATTCTTCTGCTGCATCAAGCTGCGCGGCGCGCTCTGCTTGCTTTTGCTTGATCCGCTCCAAACTGTCAACGGCGGTCTTCACTTTTGAGTTCGCCCCCATATGACGAGTCGACACTGCAACCTGAGCTTTTTGAACTGCCTCAGTCGCCTTCACCTGGTCGATCTGCTGCTCCATACGACGCACATTAGCTTTTGCTTTAGCGATGTTTTTCTTCAGTGCTTCTTCAGACTGTTTAAAACCATCCAGCAATCCCTGCTCTGTCGACAATGTTGTCTCAAGCTCACTGACACGCTCCGCACATTCAACCGCCAGTGTTTCGTTACCCTGCTCGTTTGCGGCCAGGGCGTGCTCTGTGTATTTGTCGATATCGGCGGACATCGACTCCACTTTGCTTTGCGCCATTTTGCGCTTCGCCATAATTGACGTTAAATTCTGATCGCAATGGCGAAGCTCTTCTTTTGCCTCACGCAACTCTTGATCAAGAATTCTGATCGCCTGTGAATCTGCGATGGCCTCGGCGGCTTCGTTTGCACCACCTTTTAATGCCGTCCATAATTTTTTAAAGCTCATTATGCTGCCTCCCTATTTAAATCATCAGCGTACAATTCTAAAAACTCATCTACGTTTTCAAACAACGTATTCACCTCTTCCAGCACCACTTCGGCTTTACTGTCCAAAGATAACGCGCCAAAAGCGACATAATACTTTTGCTCACCAATCGCCTTCTTATAAATCGAACTTAAGGGTGCGTAGTAATGCGTTTGCAAGATTTTCTCGTTTAATGCATTCACATCTATGACTTGTGCTTCGGGAAACAACGGAACTTCGACAATCAACTGACGCTCCCCCGCATACACAAAGGCATCAATCCCTTCATCATTGGTTACCGTGATACAGCTGCCTTCAAGGCTAACTTCCCATAAACCATGTTCCGTGAGTAACTCCTTGATGGTTTCTGTTATCCAAGCCATTTCTTTCCTCCAAAAAAAGATGTAAATGTAACTTATTAGTTACGTTTGATAATAATAAGGCAGCTCTGTATACTTATCAAGCCTTTCATTACAAAGATGCTAAAAAAGTGAATCAAGACACCAGCGTTCTCAATAGACAAAGCCTCCAGCCCTACAGAAACAGTATTACGCGCTACCTCCGCTCAGCACTGAAACTCAAAGGCTATACCTATCTCGACCTATCGACAGCACTAGCGAAGAAAGGTGTTGATATAAAAGAGGAAAATCTGCGTAATAAGTTTTCACGCGGAACCATCGCAGGGGATTTATTATTGTTGATCATACAAATCCTTGATGATCAGGATTCTGCGGTGAAGACAATGTTGAACATTCTGGACGATCAATCCGTGCCAGGCACCAAACGCTGATTTGAAAGGGAAATTTAACAATTCACAGCTAAAGAAGGCAAGTTTAAATCCGGCTGCGCCAGGCAGTAAGCTCGGCGGAATTTACTTGAGCACCGCCAAGCACTTGCCCCTTCAGGCGCTTTTGGCGGTACCGATGCTCCTGTATGCTTCCTGTATGTTATAGAACTCAAAAGGTCCCAGATTCCTCGAATACAAACAAAAAAGCCCCGCTTATGCGAGGCTTTTTTTATTTGGTACACCCGGAGGGATTCGAACCCCCGACCAAGTGGTTCGAAGCCACCTACTCTATCCAGCTGAGCTACGGGTGCGGAGAGGTGGGAATTCTACTTGTGTCTTGCAGCTTAGTCTAGGGGAATCAATGATTTACGTTACGAATAACCAATTGAGAGACCGGCTGACCTGCACGTGCTCAATCTGTCTTTGCCGCCAACAATCTCAGCCTTGTAAGTTGTGATTACTATTCAAACCGGATTTCATCGATTATTACCGTGCTGCTTCCTCCCCACCAAAAGCTCATTTGTAATTGCCCGGGAGCGGCACGATTGATGGCATTGGCTTCCAGATCAATACGAATGGTTTTATAAGTTGTGGTTAGCTGTTCTCCACTTAACTCTGCGAAGCTTTTATCCACACCTCCGAGACTGATATGGAAATCTCGCTCCTCACCGCCTGCAGCCCCTTTTATGGTCAGAACGAGATATTTTTTATCTGCAATGCTTTGCCCGATATCGCTGCCAAACCAGCCTGTATTGCCGTACTCTAAAACCAGTGCGCCGTTTTGCACGATACCACTTGCGATTGTGCCTTGATGATTGCGAAAGCCATTAGCCCCAGCCCAGCGCCCAAGATCGTTTACCCCTGGCCACTGCGCTGGATTATCAAAATCATCAAGCACTAGCCCAGTTACAGGTGGTGGCTCTGTGGTGTCGCCGTCGTCACCACCGCCAGTCTCGTCACCCCCATCGGAAGCGGTAATGGCTATTCGGTCTATATCTGGAGCCCAGCCACCGTCATTGGTCAGCAGCAGGGTGTTTTGCCCGGCACGCAAGGCAATATTTAACTCCGCCGATCCCAGTGCAGTCCAGCTTCCCGTGCTGCCGAAAAGGAAGGTAGTGGGCGCCTCCCCATTCACACTGATCTGCATGGATCGCTCAGTGCCACTGATGTAATACACCGTCAATGGATAGATACCACTTTCTTCAACTAGCACAGTGGAAAACTGCAAGGCACCACGACCATTTCCCAGATAACCCACTTTGCGATGACCGGAACAGGTATCGCATGCAGCAACAAAGGCCTCGCCAATTACCATGTTTTCAGGCGCTTCGGCTTCATAAATATATGTGCTGCCCCCGGGCGGACTGGTAGGCGTGGGGGTCGGTGTGGGCGTGGGCTCCACGCCCGCTTCCGTAACCTCAATATCTCGCGCCAAAACGTTATACCCATCGGCGGCATCCCAGGTATTCTGATTGGCTAGACGAATCGAATATCTGGCATCGTGGCGCAAATTTTCAGCCCGGTCGGGGAGCCACAGCGACAGGCGGTACTGCCCCGCGGGCATATCCGCTGGCAGCGAAAACTCCTGATCTATGTGTACACGCTGGCCTGACTTCCATTGTTCTGGGCGGCTATTGAGCGCAAATCGGTAGGTGCCTCCTGTACCGTCTAAAACGGCAAAGGCAGGGCGCGCATTATAGGGTGAGGCAAAGCCATCATTGGTTAACTGCACTGTCAGCGGGAAGTTGGCACCGGCTTGAATTTGATCTGGAAAACTGGCACTTAACAGGCGGAAACGGTACCCAAGCTTTTGATCAATCTCGTCATAACATCCCTGCTGCTTGAATACATCGATAACACCCGAATCAAAATCTTCATTGATCTCACTGAAATGCATTAATTGCATTTCAGTGAGTGCTGTTGCACAGTTCACCCGACTGGAACTCACATGACAGGTTTCTCCGCCTACTGGACTGCTGATGCCGAGCTCACCAATAAACTGCTTGTCCTGCGCAATCGAATACGCCGGATCTCGTCCCCAGGTGCCCCAGTCATCGGGGTCGCTCGCCAGAAAACAATCCTGATGGTTACCCAGCCGGTTCGCATTTACCCCGGCGCTCATCAGAGCACGCACATCGCTGGGGTAGCGTAACGCTACATGCAGAGTCTCCGGCACATAGCGCAGCATTTCATTGGCGATACGGACTTTTGCCGATAAATCGGTATCCAGGCCATGAGTCGAAGTATGCCATTCCCCCCAGGCACCAATGAAGCCGGCCTCCAGGTATGCTATGACATCCTGATTTGCTTCAAATACTGGTGAGAGCTGGGAAAGATGCTGACTTATCCAGTACTCGCTGGCATCCGGTTCAGACTCGGGGTAGGGCCCGAAGTTGTAGGAAGCGCGCAGGATGACTTTCTTCCCTTGATCACGCGCCGCCGCCAGCCCTGCATTTAGCTGCTGCAACACCGTTTGCGGGATATCTGAACTGCGGTATTGATCGAGACGAATATAGCTGTGAACCAGGGTATTCCCGGCATCCGTTGAGCGAGAAAAATTGGTTTCACCACCAGGCACCAGATCATACCGATTATGAAAGCCCCGCTCTGGGTTCGGAAAACTCGCACCATCCTCCGAGTAAGTATTCACTATCACTTCAGCATTTACGAAAGAGGTCGAGATAAGAGAAGTCGAAATGAGAAACACCGAAACAAGAGAAGCCGAAAAGTTGAATAGCGCAAGCTTGGCCGCGAGAAGAAGGCGAATGTTATTCAATAGCTGACGAGCGGTTATCATCTGATTTTTATACTCACTGCGAAGGAGGTCACCAGGCCAACGGCCTATTTCAGATGATGCTAATTCAGGCGATAAAACCTGGGTAGCGAACAAATCACATTTAGCCCTTTATATGATTGAAATGTGCTCTCCAGCTCGTCAAAAAAGAGCCACCGCCATCATGACAAAGATCAAGGTTTGGCGGATCGTCTGTCCAGCAACACGGGGCCATGCCCGGTTTTCCCAGCACTATCGTCGGCGTTGTAAATCGGGCAATTCTTCATCGATAAACAACCACAACCAATACACCCTGTCAGCATTTCACTGAGGTTCTGCATATAGCGAATACGGCTTTGAAGTTCTTGCTGCCAAGCCTGAGCCAGCTTTTCCCAATCTTTTTGCGATGGCGTCCGGTTGTCCGGCAAACTGGCAAATGCCTGCTTGATGCTTTCCAGACTAATTCCCATCTTCTGCGCAGCTTTAATCACCGATACTCGCCGCAGCACTTCAGACTTATAACGACGCTGGTTGCCGCGATTGCGCTGCGAATGGATCAGGCCTTTTTCCTCGTAGAAATGCAGTGTCGATACGCTCACACCACATCGTTCGGCCACCTGACCAACACTCCATCCCTCCTTAGCCATACGCTTGCTACGGCCCTGCCGGGAATTTGAATTCTCTTCGGATATTCGCGCTGCCATACGTTCTCCCTCCAAAAAAATGCTTTACCTCAAGTTAACCTGAGGTATTAGGCTCCAGCCTACACCATTTCAATACCAGAGGAAAAGCGCATGCAAACACACCCAAGCGATACCCAATACCCACGCCCAGATCATTCGCAAAGCCCAGATCAGGTATTTGGTTGGCGACAACATTTCCACCTTTTTTTTCAACAAACCATGGCATTTAAGTAACAGGGCCGCAGCACTTAACTCACTCAGGACTCCAAGCATGATAAGACTCGAACATATTAATTTAGTGGTTGAAGATATTCCCAGAGCGCTGCGTTTTTACCAAGCTGCACTGCCACATTGGAAAATTCGGGGAGAGGGCCGCGCCCCCTGGTATGACAAAATGCGCACTTGGATACATTTTGGCGACGATTATCAATACATCACTTTTAATGACAATGGCGAAGGCGGTAATCGGGATCTCACCAAGCACCGCTCCGGACTGGCACATTTTGCCTTTATTGTCGACAACATGGAGGCTGTGATTCAGCGGCTGCAGCAGGCCGGGTTCGCTATTGCCAGCAACGGTGCCAATCATCCGTTTATTAACAATGTCTATTTTATAGACCCCGACGGATTTGAAGTGGAGTTTGTCGAATACAGAAGCGACATTCCGGCGGAGCGTAACCTCTATTGTTGATGACGCTCCGCAACGGTTCGATGTGGACCGCTGGTGACGGGAGGCCTGTAGTTAAACGCCATGCGCTTCGTCCCGGCAACGCTAGATTTCGCCACTCAGACCCAGTACAATGCGTCGCCTTTCGTCTACTGTACGAAAGGTAAGCACGCAGATATGCGAATACAATTTAGTAATTTGAGGAAAGGCAAATGAAACCAGTTAAAAAAACCGCCGAGTACACCATTTACGAGCGTAACGACAAGCGTTATGCCGTTCGTGGTGCTAACCGCAAGTGGATCAATGGCGACGATAAAGTAGCGATTTTGTACAAAGAAGAACTTTTGAAGAAGCCTGAGCCAAAGCCAGAAGAGCCTGCGGCCGCTGAAGAATCAGCAGAAGCATCCGAAGAAGGCGCCGAGTAAACCTCGATTAACGCTTTACTTAAAAAAAGGCCGGAATTCCGGCCTTTTTTTATGCCATGTTACTGAAGAAATAGAATGGGACGGGGTGCCTGCCAGCCCCATTCTTTAGGCCAGATTTACAGTAATTTTTCCAATGAGCTGTGAAAGCGGTGAAACAACGCCTGATAAGTTGAGGAGTCCACCGGCCCGGCAGCCACCCATTCCAAACCGAGGTTTGCCGCATTCTGCTCATTCGCCAATACCGCTTGTTGTCCCATCCCCTGCTGTAACAGCTCTACCTGATAGGCCATACGATCCGCTTTGTCTTCCGCTGGAGACTCTACATCCGCCAGTATTTCTGCTCGTATACAGAGTAAACGCAAAGCCTTTTCATTACTTGCCGCATTCCCGGCGTCAGCTGCAAACTTGGCTTTCACCGCGGCCAACCCGCCATCTGGCCAACGCGCAACGCCGTCAACAAAAGATTCTGCCTCTTGTTTGAGACTTTCATTTTCCGGACCCGCCAGAATAAAGGCGTTGACCAGTTCGGCGGCTTTAAACATATCCGTCCACGCTTGCAGCTCTGCGGCATTAAGCGCTTTCTTAATGGCTTTTTCAAAGTTCTCGGATGCCTGGTTGAAAGCACGTTTAACCGGCTTATCCTCTTTCGGGTGCAAAGCGCCTACCTCGGCAAAATCCTGTTTAATCTGGTCGCGCTCGGCACGTGCGGCAAGCAGCTCGTCCCCGCTCAAACTCGACAGCGCTTCCATCTTATCGATAAATGCCTGCGCCACTGCCAGGTTATTATCCAGCTCGGCCTTCTGTGCATTTTCCACCACATCACGCTTTTCAAACACCGCATCGCAGTGCTTGCGGAATTCTTTCCACAAACGTTCATTATCTTTATAAGCACAGCGACCTATTTTTTTCCATTGCGACTGCAGTCGCTTCGCCGTATCGATGGCCTGCTGTAAATCGGCAACATCAGTTAATGCCTCCGCCTGCGTAATAATCTGCTGCTTGGCATTTTTGTTTTTCTCGAATTCGGCTTCCAACTTCTCCTGAATCACTTTCATGACCGCATCAAAACTATCCATCACTGGCTTGTTGGCCGCACGATCCACCGGTGCGTAACTGTGAAGTTCCTGTCTCGCAGAGCGCAACACCTTTTCCACTTGGCGCCAGTCGGCATTATCCCAATCATTTTGTTGCACATACGCTTCCAGTTGCTTAACCAATTCCTGGCGTTTTTCCAGATTCTGCTGGCGAACGTCAGCCAGCTTTTGGAAATGCTCTTTACAGGGTTCAAATGCCTGATCGGCCAATTTACTAAACTCTTCCCATAAATCTTCTTTACGATCTTTACCGCTTTGGCTCAGCTCTTTCCACTCATCTTGAAGATTTTTAATTTTAGTGGCCAGTGCCTCTGCCGGCAAATCGGCACCCACCAACTCTCGCATCGCTTCAACCAATGCCTGTTTCTTCGGCACGACCGCGTACGCCTGCCAGTCAATAAGCTTTTGAATGGCTTCATCCAGATTGTCCAGCTGCGTCTGCATACCCGCAGGTAAGCCCTGCAAGTCTCCGAGCTTTTCATCAATCGAATGGCGAATGCCTATCGCCTGCTTTAAACGCCCCTTATCAACGGCACCATTACTCTTACGAATTAAACCGCCGATAATACGAATATGCTTTTGCTTTTCTTCGTATGCCGCTTTTTGCTCTTCTTCCAGTTGCTGCAGATAGTTCTTTACTTCACCGATAATCGTCGCGGAAGCAAAGCCTGTAAAACGGCTAAAAGGCTTGATGGTATTACGCAGATATTTAATATCGTCTTTCTGCGAGTCAGCCGTATTTGTCTCTTCATTTTCACTTACCGTTTTCACACGTATCAGCGCCTCGGCCAGCGTCCCGTGTTGCTCATACTGCAGCAGCAACGTTTCCACGGCTTCACTCACTTGCGTGTACTGTTTTAGCTGTGCATCCATCACATTGCCAAATTGCTTTAATCCCTTCCACTCTTCTTTCAGAGATTGCAAAGAGGATTCCGCCTGGGATTTCAAGCTTGCTTCAAACGCTGGCCACGCCAACACACCATTGGTCAAATCCCAGATTTTTTGAATTAACACTTTGCGATTACTGTCAGCTTCGGACATGTTCGCTTCTATAACTGCCAGCGCTTCCAATTCGTCTTCTTTGGCTTGCTCCCGCTGCTGACATATCTGTAAGGCATTTTTATAACGGCTGCTTTGCTCAGGTGTCGCATGGGCTTGCACATCGCTCCAGCGACGAACCAGACGGTGGAGTTTTATTGCGTAGTCTTTGTCGAGTGCCCGCTTGCTGTGAGCTTCGGCATCATTACACACGCTCGCCAGCTCTGCGGCTATTTTTTCCTGCTGCTCTTCTTCCGCTTTAATACGGTCAACTTTGGTTTTTATGACCTTATAAGCATTCTTGTCTTTGTTTTTTAGGGCTTTTGCCAAATTGCGTAATAGCTCGGGAGCTTCGATTCGCTCTGCCAGTGTTTTACGAACATAGGCGGAATTGGAGTTCTCGCAGATCTGCGCCAGGGTATTTTCATCGGTAATTTTGGTCAGCACCGAATCCTGCAGCTCATTGTTATTACTTAACGCGGCAATGGCCAGAAGTGATTCCGTTTCCTGGATATCCTGCAATAACTGCTTCACGCTCACCTGTTGAGTGCTTAACAATTGCGCCACATGCTCACGCGCAGTTTTTTCCAGCGCGGATGGACCCGACTGCATCACATCCCGTAACACCAAGGTGTACGGTAAGCGCTTAAGCGCCTCTTTGCGAATGGCAATATCATTGGGGTCACCGGCAGCGCCTTTGGCAAGCGCTTCCAGGGTAGACTGCGGCTGGGTTTCTAAATTTTTAACTTTACTTTCAAAGGTTTCTGGAGCACGTTTTTTACTAAATAACTGACGAAGAATTTTCATATCAACAAGTCTACAGTTGGGTTTACCAAGGGGTGCGGCTCGCGTAGCGACACCGGCACTTACCTGGAGAGTTAACGGCTACAAGCAACAAGCCGGGCACATTTTCCAGCCGTCCCGTGGGACGAAACGGAAGGGGTGGAATGATACAAAGTGTCGAGGGGTAAGTGAACTATTATGAAGGGAAAATTAGTACAACATTGCCGCTCGAGTTTTGGCTATGATACTGATCCTGTGGTGCAAAGCGGTCCTTTCTTCATTTTTGGCGCCGGAACCCAGAGTTTTACCCGAATCCATCACGCCAATGACAGTATTGACAAGACAGAAGCGAAAGAGAAAGTAGTGAAAGGAACACCGTGGAAGTATTAGACACACTCAACGAACACCCAGAAGAGATCCTGATTAATGAGCAGGCACCATTAAAACAACGCCTGCGTTTGGAAGCGGCCGTTTTGACCCGGCTATGTGCCCCCATCATCGTGATCCAGCTTTTGCAAATGGCTGTTTTCGTTACCGACACCATCATGGCGGGGCGTTACAGTGCGGCTGATTTGGCGGGCGTTGCTATCGGAGGCGCCATCTGGGTTCCCACATTTCTTTTCTTAATGGGCACTCTGTCCGCTTTAACCCCTACTGTAGCCCAGTTGCATGGAGCAAAAAACTACTCGCCAATTAAGCATTATGTCTATCAGGGGTTTTGGCAGGCACTCTTTATGTCGGTGCCTATTGTTTTTTTGGCACAAGGCGTAGAGCCTTTATTTAGACTGTTTAATGTGGATGACGCCATTCTTCCCATCGCGAACCAGTATCTCTGCACCGTGGTACTCGGTCTGCCCGCTGTACTCGCATTTAATGTGTTACGTTTTTACAGTGAAGGGCTTTCCTTAACACGGCCTGCCCTGTATGCCAGCCTGATTGGCTTATTGATCAATGTACCGTTTAACTATGTCCTGATATTTGGAAAATTTGGTTTTCCTGAACTCGGTGGCGCCGGGTGCGCCTGGGCCAGTGCATTTTCCTTTTGGGTGATGTTCATATTCATGGCCATTTACGTCAAATTCAAACAGGATTACCAGCCATATCAGCTCTACCAAAAAATCATCGGTATTGAAAAATCTCGCATGGCCGAGCTGTTCAAAGTGGGTTTACCTATCGGCGGGTCACATTTTGTCGAGGCCAGCCTGTTCTGCGTCATTGCGATATTATTAAGTTCGCTTGGACCCGTGGTGGTCGCCTCTCACCAGATAGCTTTGAACGTGTCGGCACTGATGTTCATGATCCCATTAAGTTTAAGCATGGGGCTCACCATTCGGATCGGATTTTTGATCGGTGCTGGACAAAGTCGCGAGGCGCGCTTTACTGGATTTCTAGGATTAGCCATGAGCGTCGCTTTCGCACTGGGCAGCGCTATGATTCTTTTTTCCTTTCGCTATCAGATTGCGGCACTTTACAATGGATCTGTCGAGGTTATTCAATTGACCGGAACGCTGCTGGTATTTGCTGCAGTATTCCAGATTAGCGACGCGCTACAAGTTACCGCTGCTGGAGCTTTACGTGGCTATAAAGACACGCGCATGCCAATGTTTATCATGCTTTTATCTTTTTGGATTATCAGTCTGCCCATCGGCTATACATTAAGCTTGACCGATTTTTTTGGTTCACCGCTGTATGCTGAAGGCTTTTGGTTTGGCCTCGTGCTTGGTTTAACCATTACCAGTATACTTTTAATTATTCGCTTACAGATCATTTCCAAACGCTTCATGCAAGCGTCCTAATGTTCCGTTTTTACACGTGTCTGCGATTTGGATGCTTTGCCAGTCCAAAATTCGTAGCTTTTTTTATTGGAGTTTACCATGAGTGATTTACCCAGCTGCCCACAGTGCCAATCGGCATATACTTACGAAGATCGCGACATGCTGGTCTGCCCGGAATGCGCCCATGAATGGAAGGCGGGTGAAACAGCACAATCAGAAGAGAAAGTTGTTGTGGATGCAAACGGCAATGTTTTACAAGACGGTGATTCAGTTACTGTCATCAAACAACTCAAAGTCAAGGGCTCCTCTTCAGCGGTCAAAATTGGTACCAAAGTAAAAAATATTCGTCTGGTAGATGGCGACCACGATATCGATTGCAAGATAGAAGGCTTTGGCGCAATGAAATTAAAATCTGAATTTGTTAAGAAAGCTTAAGCACTCAGGTCTAACTAACGACCGGCTTTTATCCAACATCTCGGGTTTTGTTCAAACCCCATTTTTGGATAGTAGTCATTCGCATCCGGCGCAGCCAAAAGAATCAGTTTACAGGTATTTTTGAGTTGCGCTTGTGTCATATCCATCAGGCTTTTACCAACGCCTTGATCTTGAAAGTCTCGATGAACAGCCAAATCTGAAAGATAACAAGCGTAATGAAAATCGGTGACGGATCGCGCAATGGCGACCAATTGCCCCTTATGCCACGCGCTGACTGTCAGGTTGGCATGCTGCAACATTCCAGCTAAACACTCATCGTCATCCACCGGACGTCGCTCCGCTAGGCCTGAGGTATGCAGCACATCTTTAAACTGTGCGACCGTGATTTCAGTATTTAACTTAAATTCCAACATAGCATCTCCCTTGTCGAGGCAATTAAAACTGGGGGAGAATTTTAATCCGCCACTTTCCCCTTGCACATTACCTTGCCTGGTTTTTGCAAAACAACTCTCAAACTTAACGGCCCATGCAAAAAAATAATGCACGTATAAAACATTTCGGACTAGTTCGCCAAAGGCGGTTAAGCATCAGGGACTGCCAGCAATGTCATTATTCATACTAGGACATAGCTGGCAGCGTAATCTCAATAAAGTAAAAACTGTTTTAATTGTCAACGGATTTGTTGTTAGGCACGTTTAGCTCTGGGCTTTTTATCTAGGAGCTTTCATCTAGGAGCTTTCATCTAGGAGCTTTCATCTAGGAGCTTTCATCTAGGGGATTTTATCTATGAGCTATCGACCTTTGAGCTACAACCCGTTGAAATACCGCGCTTCGTATTACTCTTTCGAGTCACTCGTTCTTATCGCAAAAGAATGTGCATCATAGTCTTTAAGCTTTTGTTTTAACGCTTTTTTGTTTTGCTTCTGCAGCGTTCTTTTTTATTCTGTTGAGTTGGCAGCGCCACCATTGAAATTGCCACGCGCTTTAATATTTTGATTTCCAGCAATTGAGGTTCCCATAAATTATCCTCAGCTGAAAGTTATAACAAACATAATGCGCAAATCACACAACCTACCTTCAATCTAAATTTCATTTACAGGCGTGTGTTATTTGTGTTTTATCAGTTTTAATCAATCAGATAATAGATACTTTATGTATTGAGCTTTATTTGTTGAGCTTTGTTTTTTCCATTTATGAAGCTTATTTTTACTAAACTTAAACGTCTCCGTCCCAAAAATCACCAAGAAGTTAGCAAATATTATCCTGCTAATTCATAGATGTTATTGTTGTAGCTGATTTATTTAAGACAGGATTTTTTTCGGGGCTGTTTTTTTCGGGGCTGCTTTTTTAGTAGATGTTTTGGGCTTTGTGCGTGTTTTGGGTTTTGTAGTGCGCGCTACATCCTTGTCACCTTTAGCGGCTTTATTGCTTTTAGCTGGACGTTTGGTGGTGGTTGGCCAGGAAGCCAAGGTGTGTTCGGCGATGGCTTCCAACACTTTTCGGTCAAACCCGGCTTTCGCCTGCACGGCCATTCCGTGAAGGACTGTACACAAAAAAGCAGCAAGCGTAGCACTATCTACGTTGGCGGGAAGATCGCCCTCTTGCTTGGCTCGTTCAAAGCGCTCACGAAACTGCGCTTCACCGTCAGCACGAGCTTCGATTAGAGCCTGACGAACAGGCTCGGCTTCGTCTGAACCCGCAAGCACACCATTTACCCCTAGACATCCGGTATGCGCTGGAAAGCGCGTATTGAGTTCAATGGAATTGTACAGAATGCTTTTCGCCACTTCTATTGAGCTAGGCAATTCCAGCGCCATTGGAATGAAGTCCAAATAGCGATCGTAATACCTCACCAAGGCTTTACGAAATAATGCCTCTTTATTGCCAAAGGCAGAGTATAGCGCCGGTCGTTCAACTCCTGCAGCTTCGGTTAAATCGGCATAAGACGCGCCTTCAAACCCTTTGCGCCAAAACACACACAAAATAGCATCCAGAGCTTTATCCACATCAAACTCGCGATGTCTCCCCATTTTAACCTCCAAATTCAGTAATGATCATTATAAAACAACAGTCCAATTTCGCCTACCATTTCAATTTCCAAATAAAATCCCAATTAGAACCCTTTAAAATAACGACCATTACAAAATAATTCTGGACATTCACATCAAACTTTTTTAATAATGCTCGTTACAATAACGTTCGTTACGTTATTGCTTATACACAATTCATTAACAACGGAAAATTGAAAAGCGAGTCTTATTATGAGTAAAACACTGCAAGGGCAAGTCGCCCTGGTAACAGGAGGATCACGAGGTCTGGGGTCTGCTATCGTTACAAAACTAGCGTCAATGGGCGCAGATATCGCATTTAGTTATGTATCTTCCGATACAAAAGCAGCCGAGGTTGTCGAGAAAATAGAGAAAATGGGTTCCCGAGTTATTGCAATAAAAAGTGATCAAGCAGACCCGGCAAGTGCGAAGCCTTTAGTGAAACGGGTCATTGACACATTCGGTAAATTGGATATTTTAATTAACAATGCTGCAATAGCAGTGCAAGGCCAAACGATCGATGACCCCAATCTCGATACGGAAAACCTGGATCGTCAGTGGCAAATTAATGTGATGGGAACAATCGCGAATACACGAGCGGCGGCACCAGTACTTTCAACGGGAGGAAAGATTATTTTTATTGGCTCTTTATTGGGTACTCATGTTCCATTTTCCGGAGCGGCAGATTATGCCGGGACAAAGGCAGCACTCACAGCGTACGCAAAAGGGGTTGCCCGAGACCTGGGAGGAAAAAATATTACCGTCAACGTGATTCAACCCGGCGTGATGCCAACGGATATGGCAAAGGATGTCCTCGGTGATGGTGTGCCAGACCAACTCCTGGACTTACATCCAATACGTCGTATCGCAACGCTGGAAGAAGTGACCTCCCTGGTAGGATTTATTGCAAGCCCGGATGCGGGATATATGACGGGCGGAATTATTGATATTGCTGGCGGTTTAAGTATTTAAATAGTGACAGCCTGCAAATAAAAACAATGAGAGAGTACATGGTTCTGTACTCTCTAAAAATGCCGGAAACTCAAACACCCATCCGTCTTGAAAAGAAATACAGGGACGAAAACGTGCTGCCCATGCGCGATCATAAGGTTGGCATCTGCCTGGTAGACAGATCAACGAAAAGCAGGTGTAATAGTGTCAAACAGCTCAGGAAGCTAGCAAACAAAGCGAACAACCCGGATTGAGATCTCGCCATGGCTTTTGATCTATATTTGAATCACATCAGAGAAAAAATAACTCACCACGAAGAAGTAATTTTTCATATGGCCAATAACGACGATAGCTACCCAACGTTGCAATGGCTGTGGAGTGAATTTTATAACAGCCCCAATATACCTCCCGAAAAATCAAATGCCTTGGTTCACGAACTGATTGGCATACTCAACACGAAACAAGTAGAAAGTGCGATAAAGTATAAAATCGAAAAGTTAATATATATTTTCAGTCAATCTTACATCAATGCGCTTCCACTCAAATGCAGTAGTGACTAACCAACGATTGAATATATCCCTGTATGCCTGTATCCCGGCATCGATGTATATACGGCTACCGCAATCTAGTAATCACACACTATGCTCCCCTGTTTTATGCTCTCCAAGTACTAACTTACCGATTGCTCACAAACTAAAAAAAACAACAAGACTCCTTTTTTCCATCGTTTTCATTTATTGTTAGCAAAACCTGTATTGGAGAAAGCAATGAAAAACTGGTTATTTTTAACTGCGGCTATTGTGTTTGAGGTTATTGCAACTTCCAGCCTTAAATCCAGCCAGGGGTTTACAAAACTCTTCCCCTCGCTTCTGGTGGTTTTTGGGTATGGTGCAGCCTTCTATTTTCTCTCTCTCACACTCAAGGCAATCCCCGTGGGTATTGCCTATTCGCTATGGTCCGGCCTTGGCATTATTCTGGTGTCATTGATAGCCTGGCTTTTACATGGACAAAAGCTGGACTTTTGGGCCATTATTGGTATGGCATTAATTATTAGCGGGGTTGTAGTGATGAATATGTTCTCCAAAAGTACGGCACATTAAACGGGGAATATATGCTATTTACAACAAAAGCGAATGTTTTACATACAAGGATAAGCAGGAGAATGCAATGAAGGAAGATGACTTTTGGACATGGTTTAAAAAGGATTTAACGCTAATAGAATCTTTCACGCCCGGCGATGAAGAGATTCTAGATTTGATTTTACACAACCTGCATAGATATAACGAAAATCTGTTTTTTGAATTGGGGGATATGCAAAAAAACAAAGAGCTGGTAATAACTGCAGAAGGCAATATAGAACATTTCGACAGCGTGGAAAGGCTGGTCAACTGCGCACCCGAACTCAAGGATTGGACTTTCACTGCATTCAAACCACCATTGGGATTTGATTTTATCACCTGTTATGAAGGGGTCGATTATGACCCGGCTCAATTATGGTTTTTGCCCCTGGTCAATCCCAACAAGCCGAATGACCTGGCACTCCGCGTCGGAGTACCGAAATACTGCAAGTCCATGCATGAACACTCGGTTGCTGCACTGTGGATAGTTCTGGATACTGGCCTTGGAGAAAAAGCGGCTACGGAACAGATACGATTTATCGAGACCACAACTCTGCCAGAAGCGCCCGAAGATGAAGGTTATATTGAGCTAAAAGAACTCGCTGAATACCTGGCTTGGCGAAGAAAAACCATTCACTGAGTCTGACATGTTGTGCCAGGCAATCTCTTTGCGCCTGCACACTTTCAAGAGTTCACAAAGCTCGGACTGCAAAACTTAACTGTGAACATCACACCGATGTTCACACCAGATGGCTGACCTTGATGGACCCCATGGGACTAGAAGGTTCCACCTCTTGCGATAGAACCCTTCTCGATACATATGCTGAAAAGCACCGTAATTACCACACAATTGCGCACATCCATTCCATACTCAAGCACTTTTGATTAAAAATAACTGATTTCACCTGAACCTCTTCAGAGAAAACCATAGGCTCATCACAAGCGCACCGAGAGAGAAAGTATCTTCCCAGAACGATTGTGAATCTGTGACAACGGTACTTCACTGTCAAGCAATCGACAGAATCCGGATTTTTCAATTATACTCTAGGGATATCAAAGTTTGCCGAAGAGGAGTCGGATACTTATGAGCCAAGATTACCAATATACGGAAAGGGCAACGGAGAAAGATCCTGAAAAGGAATTTCGCTTTGGCGAAGGACGCATAAGCGGCATCGCTTCAATCACGCTGGGTGCATTAAGTTTATTAGCGGTTTTAGCATATCGCTACCCCTCCTACCTCACCACCACAGAATTGCGTCAGGTCTATGATGCTGAAATACTGCAAATCGCTCTGAAATATGGGATGTACTTTTCTTTACTTCTAGGCTTTTTAACATTTGTCCTCAATAAAGCGCTGAACAAAAAGCTTGGCATTGCCGGGATAAGTTTAACCTTACTGGCATTTCTATTGGGCGGGTATTCTATCCCTGTTGGGCCTGTTGAACCCAGAACACTATCACTGGGAGTCGACTGGTTAATTTTAGCTTTCCTGGGGTCTGTCTTTATTTTTCTGACCCTGGAAAAACTTTTTCCGCGCTACAAAGACCAACTTATTATGCGCCCGGAATGGGACATTGATTTATTTTATTTTTGCTTTAATCATTTGGCCATTTCAGCCATCCTTATATTTGCAAACTATCACGTTACACATTTTAATTGGGCAATCAGCGACAGCTTACAAGAGATGATTCGCGCCCTACCCACTTTACTACAACTGGTGATCATTATTTTATGTGCGGACTTTGTGCTTTATTGGGAGCACCGTGCTTACCACGAAATAAACTGGTTGTGGCCCATTCATGCAGTTCACCATTCGGTACAGAACCTGGATTGGCTGGCCGGCTCCAGAGGTCATTTCATTCAGGTATTTTCTGAACGGGCAATGGTGATGGTACCCTTGTATTTATTGGGTGTCGAACAGCAGACTTTAAATATTTATGTGGTGTTTGCTGCTCTGCAAGCCGTATTAATTCATTGCAATGTCAACTTTTCTTTTGGTCCGCTCAGATATATCTTTGTTACTCCGCAATTTCATCACTGGCACCACAGCTCAGAAAAACCCGCTATCGATACCAATTACTCAGCCCATACGGTTGTTTTTGATTGGCTCTTCAGCACATATCATTTCCCAAAAGCCCATTGGCCAGCAGAATTTGGTACAACTAAACCCTTGCCAGGTTCGGTATGGGGTCAACTGTTATATCCCTTGACCGTCCATTTAAAAAAGAAACAACAATAAGGAGTCCCCTATGAAAAAAGGCTATTGGATCGTCCAATCCGACGTCAGTGATTTTGAGCAATTTAAAGAATACTTGGCAAGAACGCCAGCAGCTCTAGCAAAATATCAGGGAAAAGTCCTCATTAAAGCCGGTAACTCCCAGGTAGTAGAAGGTACATCCAGACCCCGCAATACCGTAATTGAATTTCCCTCGTATGAACAGGCGCTGGCGTGTTGGCAATCCACGGAATACCAGGCTGCCAGGGAGTTCAGACTCAACGTTGCCGAGCTGGATATTGTGGTAATCGAAGGGACAGACTAATTTTCCATTTGTTGTATTCGATGAATGTTTCGGGATTGTATACACAATTTATTTTTATACCCTAACCCTAACCATCACTACGCTTTTACATGCACTCACTTTCGTAAAAGCGTAGTCAAACGAACACAGTTTACTCTTCCTGCCAAGCGTTTTAAAATTCTCTTCGACATTACTCACCTCTGCCATGAATAACATTCAGCAATTCATTGGAGCAAGCTCATGCCTATTGCCAACTGTATCGTGTCGCCAGAATGTAAATTAGGGGATAAAGATCTTATCCAATTGTGGTCAGAAGCTTCCGGTATATCCGCAAGTGAAATGACAGTCAACCTAACGGAATCGCTTTACCAACACGGTAAACCATATAAGATCATGTCAGTCTTATACCTGCCGTCTATCTGGTCTTCTTCGCACGTGTCACAGCTGCAAACCAGCCTGGCCAAAGCTTTGGCTACGTGTTTCTCTATCCCAATCAATGAAGTGCATATCATCACAACGATCGTAGAATCCGGGCATGTTGTAGAAGCAGGCGAAGTACAAGCCTGGTAGTCGATTCATTGTGATATTAAGGGTTTGCCTTCTTCCGCCTGTTTGAGTTCAGGCAGTTCCGAACAAGAATTTTCTTGTTAGCCGTCCATCGACTGAAATCGCTTAACAAACAAAGGATGTATTTGCCAGTTTAAAACTTCAATTTCACAGCTGTTTATTTTTGCTACACCTTCCGCTTTAAAACAGATTATACTCTTGACTAAGATCGAATGGATCATTGTTTTGGGCCTATATTACATACCAGATTTATTGAGCTTAAATCAATTGGGAATTACCTGCTGATAGCAAGTCACAATGTTCTGTCAGAATCTCCATGTCCAAGCTTACATTTTCATCCTTTTTGAAGAGGAGTTGTTTCATGTCATACGTAGATGGTTTTGTTGCAGCAGTTCCAAACGACAATAAAGAAAAATTTATTGAACACGCCAAACTTATGGCGAAAGTTTTTAAAGAATTCGGCGCCTTAAAGGTAGTGGACACTTGGGGAGACGACGTGCCAGATGGCAAGCTAACCTCTTTTCCCCTTGCGGTCCAAAAGAAAGAAGATGAAACCGTAGTATTTTCCTGGATCATTTGGCCCTCTAAGGAAATACGGGATACAGGATGGCAATCAGCAATGGATGATCCACGAATGCATCCAGACTCCAATCCAATGCCTTTCGATGGAAAACGAATTATTTATGGTGGATTTAATATAGTTTCAGAGGACTAAACTCTCACGCGGTCCACGCTTCTATTTTTGTTTTTACATTTTTTATATGCAGCATTTAACTTTTAACTGTTGAATATTTATTTTTAATATTGGCCCTTAAGTGTCAACTCTTGAGCGACAGACCTTATTTATCGCTCACCTACATTATCATGCCGACTTTGTTTATGTCAGCTCAGCACTGGCTGTAATGATGTCGCATTTTTCCGTTCATGGCAGAGGAACGTATGAGCACACGAGCGTTAGCGTTAGCGTTACTAATTACGATACCATTTTTTATCGCTTGTTCTGAACAAAATCAATCCCCGACATCCGTTGCAGCTTTAGTTACGCCCCCTCCACCTTCGGAATATTACAAGGATAAAAATGAAGCGGCACAGAACAGCTCTATAGACGACGATTGTCCAAATTTTACAGATCTTTTTGCCAGACTACCGCAGGTGTTAGTTGGTGAGGTTACAGATGAACAGTATTTTTCATGTGACCCTGTCTCACCACGAGCTGACTCACACTTCAGTCGTGAGGAAACGACTTTCTGGACGCTTTCCATCACATCTCTTGACTCGGAAAGCCCACCAGCCAAACACCGATGGAACCTTCCAGATATTGACGACGCACAACGCAACCGATTAAAGCAAGGGATACAGGCAGCCATTAATGCAGAGGTGCTGTTACACGATATCTGTAAAAACAATGCAAACCTTAACGGTCTACCAGAGTGGCATAAGACCCATATAGTAAGCAGCAATCATTTTGATATATGCATTGGCACCGATGCACAAAAGGTTGAAGACAGTGGCTGGACGGCACGAGCAAAAACCCGCGAGTATCTTTATACACTTAAATTCGAAGGAGACAAGGCGACACAGTTTGCAACTGCCCAGGCCGCAGCCAACTATGTCACATTGCTATACCAACAATTCCCATAATTCAATTAGCTTCGTTAACAACACTGCATGTACTGATGTTCTTGCATATACAGTGTTGTTAGCATTCCTCAAACTTAATATATTGCTTTACTTACCGATGTATCTTTAGCTGGCATTTAGATCGCTGCTAGCGGTCTTTGATGTAGCCATTCAAATCATACTCTTGCTCCCATCACTCAGCTATCAGTCAGCCTCTCACGAGTTAAGCTGCGATATGAAATAAATTAGCGATAATAGATTTAGCATAGGTCATTTGACCAACACGAAGAGCCTCTGCAAATTTATCTATTTCTGCATCCACATCAGCTTCATTTTTATCTTTCACCATGTTTTTAATCAATTGACAAGTAGAACTGTTGTTTTTAATTTTTTGATATTTCGGCATATCAGCCAGAGGATTCTTCAATGAAAATTCGAATGGCTCCTCTCCCTCATTGGCAAGAACCTCTATCTGCGGTTCAAATTCATCATCGTAAATTTCGTTAAAATCGTGAAGAAGTTCATCAAACACATTAGTTACCCCTGCGCGTGAAGATATACCGGGAAGCTCGTGCGCATGAACCTGCTTATCGATCAACACTTCATGAGCTTTGCCCATGCCATCATCTTCCTTAGCCTTTGCAATTTCTTTTCTGGATTGTTTATCACGACCAATCGCCTGATTTATTTTGCCTTTTAGTTTCCAATGATGCGCATAGCAAACAACACCTTTTTTAGCGGCTAATCCGAGTGGTACTGCAGCCCCTATGCCCGCCAGAGTCCAACCAACCGGCCCAGCAACCAATACAACCCCCGCGGCCCCACCCGCTCCCGCAAGCACAGCAAAACTAGCTCCTGCAGTAATTGTTCCCGCACCATAGCCCAGCAGATTAGCAGTCTTACCAGCATTTTTTAAGATTGCCTCTAACTTGCTGGGCTGTTTTCCCAGAACCATCAACGAAAAGGCCAACTCTCGTCGCATATTGACCAGAGCCATCATACTTTCCCCCTGCTTCACAATCAGGGCTCTAATTTCTTCGGGGATTACTTCACTATGCAAATCACCAGAACTCACCGCGTTGTCCACCTTACGCCAAAGCTCCATATCATTAGCCTGGAGTGTTTCCAACTCTTGAGTCAATTGCTGCGTTGTACTCCGTAATTCGATCTCCTTCACCTCAATGGACTTAATTTGCCGCTTCGCAAACGCCTGCACGCCATCCGTAAACTTCATCAGCTTGAAGTCCTTGCCAACACTTTGGGCCGTAGATTTTCCTTCCAGTCCCGTGGCAATTGTTTGACCGATTGCAGTTGAGGTATATCCCGCAGATAATACGCCTGCAGCAACATCACCTCCCGGAATAATTTTAGCGGCAAGAGTTAATGCCATACCAGCACTACTGACACAATATCTATATATCTTGATTCGATCATCTGTCGTGCTGTCGCTTTTCAATTGCGCCAATTGTTGTTGCCTACCCAGAATAACGACGGATAGTTTGTGTAATTGCTGACTGCAACTTTGAATTTCTAAATGCAGCAATTTGTATTTATCTGATCCTTCCCGGCACTTATCCAATGCTACCATTTTTGCTGATTTCTCCGTTGCAAGCGCCTCGGCACTAGCCAAATCCTGTTGAATTTGGCCGAAGAGTTTTTCAGCCTTACTGTCCTTCTCTTTTGCATTCCTGATTTTATCGTAAGAAAGTTTTATTCCAGCGGTATATTCAATCACACTTGCAGTACTTGCGCTGACTTCCAAGGCCGAAGGGGCACTCGAAGTCTGGATTGTATTATCCACACTCTCTTTAATCTCCTCGGATGAGTTTTTAGCTTTTGCATGCTTGAAGATATTGGACGTTACCTTCGCCGTGTTTTTTATTGCCTCCCACACTTCACTTATTTTGACTTTTGATTTGTTTTTCTTATTGCCAGACGCTAATGCATTTTTCCCATCCAAACCAAACTCTTCCAAGTTCGCGCCAACGCTTCTGAGAATTGATAGCGTTTTGGCCGTACTTTGAGAATTACTACGGCCCTTATCTTCAGCCTGATGCTTATTGACTTTGTTTAATCCCTCTTTCACCTTGGTATCAGTGGCACTTTCGTAAAAAATATCCAGTTTCTCAAACAACGCCATATCAACGCTGTCAAATTCTTTGAGGTTTTCAATGGCATCCTCACCATAATGTGCGACATTACTCGCCGCTTCACTCACAGATGAAATTCTTCGATCTCTTGTTTGCTCCTCTCCAGAATGCAGGGAATTATCAACATAATGACTTTCACTTTTATATGCTTCAATCATTTCCTCTGTGCTTTTACTGGCGTTTTTACTCGGTTGCAGATTTTTAGAGTCTGGTTGTTTTCCTGTTAATCTCTGCTCCTTAACAAGGGATTTTGGAGGTGGCACCTCACGGTTTTTCTTGGGTTTAAACTTGGATTTCATCATGCCAACTCTTGAGCTAAATGATGATTTCGTTTGTTTAGTTTCCGTTTTTTTTTCGTTTTCCGATTCCCCCACCGAACTCAGAGACCTTGAAGAGACTTGCAATCTGGTTTTACACATTGTACCGAACCCCGTTTTATTATATAAATGAAAGCATTTTGGTAAAAACGCGTTTGCATCCATGTTTTAGTGCTGGCTGCCGCATTTCCCTCAGATACAACACTAAGGAAGTGGCCATATGCGATCATTCCCGCCATGTGCTTTTGTATTGAAACTGGCGTGAATTCTACTGATGCGAATATCGCAGGTTTTAGGATTTGGTCGGTGAATTTTAGAATTTGGCCGAAAATGTGTGAATTTTAAATGACAAAAATATTACACCATCCACCAATAGACTCCATATTATTGCCAAGTGGTTACTCCTTAGCAGAGGAATTACGTTAAACCCCAGGAAACTGGACAACGATTAACCGAAACACACAAGAAAAAACCAAGAACTGAATTTGGAAGAAAGCCAAGAACAAAGCAAGAAAGGCAACAAGAAAGGAAGCAGGAAGGAAAACAAGAAAAGAAACAAACCACTGGGATAGTCAGCAACAAATAATCAACCAGCAATAAATAGAACGACTTGGCATAAGTCTTACGAATTGAAAAGCACCGCCCTCACAATGATGACATTGTTAATATACCGTTCAGTCGTTCACTTTTATGAATCGCAGTCCGGTGCGACGACAAAACTGTCATTCCAATTTTGACAAAAGGCGCAACTAAAATGAAAAAAATAATTTTCTTTTTCTTTCTTATCTTCAGCTATTCAGCCCTTGCTGACACTTCGTTCCCCAATGTTAAATTTTTGCAAGAAGGTCAACACTCGCCCAAAGCGAATTTGCAGAACCTGCATTGGTTAGCTGGTCATTGGCGGGGTGAAGCGTTTGGTGGTGTAGTAGAGGAAGTGTGGGCCCCTCCTCTGGGTGGCAGTATGATGGGGGCGTTTAAATTAGTGGTTTCCGACAAAGTTCAATTTTATGAAATTGAAACGATCTCCGAGGTCAATAACAGCCTCATATTTCGCCTTAAACATTTCAGCAAAGATTTGAAAGGCTGGGAAGAAAAGGATAAAACCGTAGATTTTACGCTGGTAGAAATCCAGGATAACACTTTTTACTTTAATGGACTTACGCTGCAAAAGGTGAACGACCATGAAATGAATATTTTTGTCGTCATTGAGCACAAAGGCAAAACTACTGAAGAAAAATTTTCGTACACAAGAGTAAAGTAAGTTTCAAACAATTAGTCACCGCAGTGTAATGTAACAACCAGGGTAAAATCTGCTTATTTAAAAGCTCCGCATAAGAAGAGATGCGGAATATGTATAACATCTGTTAAGGGTAGCCGTGAAAAGAATACTAATTTTTGGCAATTCAGGTTCGGGTAAATCTACCTTAGCCCGGCATCTTGCCACCACCTACGATATCGCTCACCTCGATCTTGATACCCTCGCCTGGCTACCAACATCACCACCCCAACGGATGCCGATTGAGGATTCCAGCAAGAACATAATGACTTTTATTGAGCAAAACCCACAATGGGTTGTCGAGGGTTGCTATACTGACCTGCTTAAGCTTCTCGATTCACACGCCAATGAAATTATATTCATGGATCTTAGTATTTCACTCTGTGTGGAAAATGCGAAACGTCGTCCTTGGGAGCCTCATAAATATGCCTCCAAAGCGGCACAAGATAAAAACCTGTCATTTCTTATCGAGTGGATAAAGCAATATCGAACGCGTGTGGATACTTTTTCCTACAAGTCACATGAAGAATTCTACAATACCTTTATTGGAGAGAAAGTTCGCTATACACAAAATACATCCATCACGTGACTCATAATCTTACGTGAAGTTAAGTTTAGCTGAGTGACCTAATAGAAACCTGCCTGTTTAAGCGCAGCCAGCGCTTTTGTCAGTAAGTTTTCCAGGCTGTCTTCAACATCCAACACAATGACATCGTGCTCATTCACTGGAATGTCCAGGTCGTTAAATTGGCTTTGTAACAGAGATGCCGGCATAAAATGATTATCACGTCCAGCTAAGCGTTTCGCTATCAACTCCTGAGAGCCATTAAGAAAAATAAATACCACATTCGGCGATCCAAGTCTTATCAGTTGTCGGTGCTCTTTTCGTAATCCGGAGTAGGCTAATACACATCCGCGTCCTGTAGCCATTTCGTCTGTTATCAGTTCCACCAGGCGTTTAACCCATGGCAAACGCATTTCGTCGCTAAGCGGCCGTCCTTGTGCCATGTGTAATTTATTCTTCTCGCTGTGAAAGTCATCCGCATCAAACATCGGTAAATGTAACTGCTTTGCCAGAAGTTTCGCCAATGTGGTTTTACCGCTGCCGGACACTCCCATTACAACACAGGTGAGAGCGTTGTTTTTTACGCCGCGTGTAACCACCGTTACTTTATCGTTTTTCATAATCTTGATTATTGTGGTAAGTCAATGCAATAAAACGGCACCCATTATCTTAATGAATGCTATCGACTAAAGCATAATGACTTTTATTTCATTCGCTTGATAGTGTTTTGCCCCTCAGCTCAATGATCAAGGTACTACATTACGGGTACTACATTACGAATACAACATTACGGATACCCCAATGACGGATACTCCAATAACAGATCCCCCTCCCTCTACTAACGAGCGCACCGCAACGCTCAGCATTTGGGAGAAACTCGGCTACGGTATTGGCGACGCTGGTTTCAATTTTTACTGGATCATCATCGGCTCGTACCTTCTGTACTTTTATACTGATATTTTCGGGTTAGCACCGGCAGCAGCAAGCGTGATGTTCTTGGTCACCAAGATTATAGACGCTTGCACAGACCCTCTCATGGGGGCAATTGCGGATAGAACAAATAGTCGCTGGGGGAAATTTCGTCCTTATTTGCTATTTGCTGCACTGCCAATGGCGGCAGCAGCTACTTTGACTATGAGCACACCAGATCTGGACGATGGCGGTAAGCTTATCTGGGCTTACGCCACTTACAGTATCATGATGCTGTGCTACACAATTCTCAGCACACCTTATTCTTCACTTTCTGGCGTGTTGACCGCCAATACCCAGGAACGCAATTCGATTTATGGAATTCGTTTTTTCTTTGCCTATCTCACAGGGATTATCGTCGGTGCGGCAACACCAGAACTGGCCGCGTATTTCGCGCAGGGCAATGAAGCCAGAGGCTGGCGCAGTACGATGTTGCTTTATAGCGGCATTGCCACCTTGCTGTTCTGGGTAAGCTTTTTTTCAACCAAAGAACGCGTTCATCCACCCGCGTCGCAACGCAACACAGCGCTGCGTGACATTATGGACCTGCTACAAAATCGTCCCTGGCTGATTTTGTTTTTACTCGCCATGATTATCATGCTCACCCTCACTTTGCGTGGCAGCTCATCGGCTTATTATTTCAAATACTTTGTCGAGCGTCCGGATCTGATGGGCAGCTACATCGGTGTGCAAATGGCGGCGTATGCTATCGGCGCTGCCTGCACGCCTTTTCTGACTCGGTTTATGGACAAAGCCAGATTATTGATTGTGTTAATGACCATCGTTGGCATACTCTCCGTCGCTTTCGCTTTTGTGCCAAAACCACAGGCTACAGGTGTTCAAACCATTCCATTCAATCAAACACAAGCAATTCACGCAAAACAGTTTTTCAGCGACAAAATCTCTCAAAGGCTGGGTACGCTCCCGGATCAGGCCGATATCAAGTACACCTGGTCGGAACATCAGAAAAAATTTTGGATTTTTAAGCAGCGTGTAACACTTAACACACAAGAAGCATCGCTCGCACCACAATTCTCGCAAGGAAAAGTCATTAGCGTCGAAGTTGTTGTACAGCACCAAGGCAAGACAAACGCTTTCAACAGTGCAGATCTTCCGGCCGAATTGTTTCTTATCTTTATTCTTAACTTTGCCATCAGTTTGGCCTTGGGTCCCAAATCGCCACTCACCTGGTCAATGTATGCTGATGCCGCAGATTACAATGAATGGAAAACAGGAAGGCGTGCTACAGCCATGACCTTCTCCGCGGCAACATTTTCGCAAAAACTCGGTGGAGCCGTCGGCTCTGCTGCGATTGCAGCCGTACTCGCGGCCATCGGCTATGCGGCAAATCAAGCACAAACGGATGCATCTCAAACCGGCATCGTTCTGTTACAAACTGCGGTACCCGGGGTATTTGCTTTTATCGCCGTATTCGCCTTGTTATTTTATAAACTTGATCGATCCACACTCGAAACCATTCAACACGAACTTAACCTGCGCCAGGAACGCTCGCAAAAGCGAATTTAACCGATATGATAAAAATCTCTGATAATGGTGCCTTTTGTACTCTCTACAGCCCGACCGCCATGCCAAACGCCTGCGGCTTTCTGTGGAATAAACAGATGATGATTCAGGTGAGCTGTCGCGGCCATGCAATTGCACAACATATGCAGCCTGAACCATCAAAATATACTTACCAGCCAGTAGTGGAAGGTAAGATATTTATGCTGCCGGAGCAGCCGTTTTTTGCCAACTCCCCTGGGCGTTTTTTCTTTATTAAAGATGAAGAAACAGGCCAGTATTTCTCCGCACCATTTGAACCCACCCGAGTCGTTCCTGATACATTTGAATTTACTATTGGAAAAACAGAGATCCAGTGGAAAGTTCAGCATCTGGGAATACGCGTGCACATAACATTAAGTCTGCCAAAAGAAGACACCGTTGAACTCTGGCAGATCAGGTTGAAAAATTTGTCTGGTAAGCCAAGGAAAATCAGTTTCTATCCCTATATTCCTTTCGGCTTCATGAGTTGGATGAACCAATCCGCCCGATATCGGGAAGATCTAGGAGCAATTGTTGGGCATTACATTACACCATACCAAAAACTTGAAGATTATTTTCGTAACAAGCACCTGAAAGACCTCACCTTTTTTCTGCATGACAAACCACCGCAAGCTTATGAAGCATGCCGCGAAGCTTTTGAAGGCGAGGGTGGTGTGCAGCATCCCAGCGCAATAGCAGCAACCAGCCTCTCCAATGGTGATGCACTTTACGAATCCCCATGTGCTGCGCTTCAGTACAAACTTAAGCTTGCCGATGATGAACAAACAAGTTTTCGCTTTTTACTTGGTCCAGCGCTCAATGACGATGAGATTATTGCCATTCGTCAGAAATATTTTGCTGATCAGAACTTCCAAAAAGCTCGGAGCGATTATGCTCAGTACATAGCAGAAAGCCAGGGCGTTTTACAAGTTACCACTGAAGATCAGCACTTTAATTATTTTGTTAATCACTGGCTTGCGAGACAGGTGTTTTATCATGGCGATGTAAATCGTCTTGCAACAGATCCGCAAACCCGCAACTACCTGCAAGACAATATGGGCATGGCTTATATTCAGCCAGACACCTGCAAAAAGGCGCTGCAATGGGCACTCGCACAACAAAAGGAATCTGGTGCGATGCCAGATGGTATCTTGCTAAACGACAATGCCGAACTGAAGTACATCAATCAAATTCCCCATACGGATCACTGCATTTGGTTGCCACTGTGTATGGAGGCATATTTACATGAAACAAATGATTACGCATTTTTATCCGAGTACGTGAACAATTGGAAACCTGATGGCGAGTCAAAAGCTGACACTGTAAGCGGTAGAATCTCGCGAGCTATGCGCTGGCTTCTCCAGGATCGTGACGCCAGGGGACTCAACTTTATTGCCCAGGGAGACTGGAACGACCCGATGAATATGGTGGGCTACAAGGGCAAGGGTGTTTCTGGCTGGCTTTCCATTGCAACAATTTATGCACTCAAAGTCTGGGCGTCGATATGCGAGCGGCAAGGTCTTAAAAACGATGCGTCTGAATTTCAGGAAGCAGCGCAACAAATGGAGCACTGCGTTCAACAACACCTCTGGGACGGCAACTGGTTTGCTCGAGGAATAACGGATGACGATATCGTGTTTGGTGTTCGCCATGACAGCGAAGGAAAGATTTATCTAAACCCTCAAAGCTGGGCTCTTATGGCCGGCATATGCGACACACAACAAACACAAAAAATCTTACAGGCAATTGATCAGCAACTTGCGACGCCTTTCGGTCCCATGATGTTAGCGCCGGCCTACACCAAAATGCGCGAAGACGTCGGTCGAATGACACAAAAACACCCTGGGGCTGCAGAGAATGGCTCCGTCTACAATCATGCCGCGGCATTTTATGCCTGGGGCTTGTGCCGTGCCGGTGAAACCGATCGTGCATTTGACGTTATTCGCCAAATGATTGCTGGACCAGATCACAATGATTACTTGCAACGCGGTCAACTTCCAGTCTTTATCCCAAATTATTATCGAGGTGCCTATTATCAGTTCCCACGTACCGCAGGACGCTCCAGTCAGCTGTTCAATACCGGTACCGTTGCCTGGGTGTATCGAACATTGATTGAAGGCATCTTTGGTTTAAAAGGACATCCGGAAGGCCTGCAGATAACTCCGTCACTTCCGTCAAACTGGCAGACGCTCAAGGTGACTCGAAAATTCAGGGATGCAGACTTTGTAGTACGTTATGAAAAAGTTACGCAAGTAGCGCAAGGCGGTATCTGGCTGAATGATGAAAAAATTAACGGCACCGTTATTCGAAACATCACCCCGAAAAAAACCTATCACGTGCTGGTTCGTTTTACGTAGTTAAATATTATTAGAAAAAAGTTAAGTGAGTACGGGAGAGAGTAAGGGAGCTAGAGCAAGAGTTACCAAAGCTGTGATGGTAGGACAGTGTTGTTAAGACAGAAGTGTTAAGGCTGCGGTATTCAGGGCAGTGGGCTTCCACTCCCCTGAAAAGACTGGCACTCGATATTCACGATGACTGCCAGCCAGAAACATCCATTTTATTTTTTAGCACGATAGGCGATTTCGATGGTGCTTTTTGTCCCTTTTGGTAAGCCCACGCCCGCGTCTGCTACAGGTGTAATCGTCACATGTGGCGTCGTAGCGTATTCATTGAAATGCTTCAGCACATCAAAGTCTTTTGGCATTGTCTCCATAATAATGACCTGCCCATCATCCATTTTTTTCACTTTGTAATTAGGCAAAGTTTTTTGATAATAGGCGGCAATTTTATCAACACTGTCAGATGACGAAAACGTCGCAGCAGGTAAAGCTTTTACCCCCTCCCCCATCTTCATGCCCTGAGGAACATGCATAAGCACATTACTATTGTTATACATCGGCAGAGTGATACTATCGAGCGTGCCTTCACTGGCTTTGGATAACATCTGCATTTGACGACCCATCTTATCCATATTTTCCTGTACAACGGCTTGTTGTAAGGCCTCCATTTTTTGCCGATCTTTTGCACTGAGCGCATCGCCTTTTTCAAGGAGTTCATGCATGGCTTTTTCTTTCTCCGACATGCCGAGCATGTCTGCATTATCTTCCAGCGCAAACAATTTTTCTTCCAGTTCAGCAAATTGTGCTCCTAAGATTTCCAGGCGTGCTTCATCTTTAGCACTCAGGTCACTCTTGGCATTTATCGCTTCCTCTTCTTGGGTAATTTTAGCCATCTGCTGTTCAATTTTTGCCATTTGACTGTGAATGGCGCCTTCCTGACGCTCCTCTTCAGATTTACAGCTCTCTAATTTGGCTTTGGACACCCCCAGCTTTGTCTGCATGTTTTTTTCCATGCAGTTATTCATAGCCTGCTCCTGACTAAAGTCATTCCCCGCCATACACAGGTTAAGTACTTCACGCATTCCACTCTCCAACTTTGCAGGAGATTTTCCGGTACAGGCCGCCAGTTTTTCCAATTGGCCATTTTGCTTCATCATGGAAATGCTCATTTCCACCATCGGATTTTGCTGGGCAAAACTCACGCTGGAAATTAACGAGAAACTTGCCGCTAAAATTGTCTTTTTCATTATCAGGTCCTTGCGATATTCATAGGAAGGGGGATCTAAAAACGTCAATACTAGGCGTAAAACTATTGGGATTCAAGCACTCGTTTCCACATCTGAGAAGCAAATACCGGCGCACCACTGGCGTCGTTAATTTCACCTGAAAACAAGGGTTAGAATGCCAGCTTGCCTACACTGTGTTTTATCAACAGAAATTTACATCTGTGGATTTGCTTTTATGTAAAAATCTCTCGCATAAACTCTTACACAACTGTTAAGGCATACTATTTATGTTAAAAATTTTTCCAATGATCGCGTGTATTATCTTCTGTGCAGCATGTAACGGTGACGATAAAAAATCGGGTGATAATGCACTCATGCGTGAGTTTGTATTTGGCATAAAGGAAGATGATACGGGCACCGAGGAATTTGTTGCCGCCACAAATGACCCCACGGTCATCGCAACATTGGAAACCCAGCTATCTTTGCCAGTTGATCAGCGCAACTTATTTATTTCTGGACCAATCGCAGCCGGAGACGCAAGCTATAATATCCCCTGGTCCTGGCACTTTGTGCAAAATGAATGGCAGTTGGCCGAATTTGCAATTGAACTATGCGACGGCATCCCCTCATTCGTTGAAGCCGATCTGGACTATTGGTTAGATACTGTCGGGTCATTCTGTCCCTGGGCGTCTTATGTAAAAGAAGCGCTGTAGAAAATTCAACAAACAATGAGTATCCAACAAATCCAGCAACACATTGATGGGCGTTCATTAATACACGAAAGTAACCTGTAGGATTCAAGCACGAACACAGTGCGAGACATGAAATCTCCAGCTTGCGTATTCTCGATTAAAAATTCATACTCGAAAATTCGTCACTGGAGATGCTTGTGTGTTTGTACTCGTGACAGAACATTCTGGAAATTGCATTCGAAGGCCTGGTCTCACGATCGCAACCCTACACGATCGCAACCCTAGTTGTGACGATATGAAATAACATCACGATATTTACCAAAACACCCGCTTTAAGTCCGAGATTATAGATGGAATTTACCCTGCTCTTTCTTGTTTATCCCCTCATGCTTCTGGTTATTGCATGCTACTTAGTATGGAAATTTTTCTATCTAGGTGCATTCCTTTCCGCCTTACTAGCAACATTTTATTTTTATTATTTTGCCGCACGCATGAATGGCTTTGGCAATCCCACCGGGGCAAAAAATAAGATCAGCCAATTCTCACAATGGCGAGATGCCATTGCAATCGGTACAGCCGTGGGACTTCTACTTTGTGGTATTACTTTTATTCGCAGCCTAAGCTAACTATTCCACTTCGTGGTAATTAGCTAAATACTGGCTGGGCGATAAACCCACATGACGACTAAACGCCACACTAAAGGCGCTTGCCGATCCATACCCAACACGCTCTGAAATTTCAGCCAGCTTGAAATCCCGCGTTCGAAGTAGATTTTTAGCCAGCGCCATGCGCCAGTTTAAAAGATATTCCATTGGTGTCAGCCCTAACGTCCGACTGAATCTTTCAAAAAATGCCGAACGAGATAAAGCCGCCTCTTTGGCTAATTCCGCCACTGTCCAGGCATGTTGCGTACTGGCATGCATTAACCGCAAAGCAATGGACAAGCGCTCATCCGCCAAGCCTCTTAATAAGCCGGTCGGTGTCGAATTGCTGGTGGTATAACGCAAAGCCTCAATCAGTAATACTTCCAATAGTTTGGCTAACACGGCCTCGCGCGCTGGTCGCTGCTGTAAAGATTCATCTCGCACTAATTGCACAATCGCCGCAAGTCTTCCATCACCATGAATATGAATAAGCTGCGGCAGTAATGACACCAGCACAGCGGCATCTGCTGAGCCAAATTCACAATGCCCAACCAGCATTTTAATACTGGGCTCACCTGTTTGATCACCCAATCGAAATTCACCGCGAATATGCTCAACCGGCACAGTTTGTAAATGAATATCCGGATCGGGTTCCACACTGCTTACACTAAATCCGAAGGACTCCGGTATCAATGCAAAATCCCCTTTACTCAGCAGTACCGATTCCTGACCTTTTATTGTCAATCGGCAAGAGCCCTCCAATAACACCCAATACACCGGGTTACCGTGCTCCTCACGTATTACCCGCCAGGCGCCAGCACCAGTTATCAGCTTGGAATAAGGCGTTTGCGGCTGCAGCAGAGAGACAATATCGGTTAACGGATCTGACATCAGGCCCCCTTCAGAGCTGGACTGATACTAATAATAAGTGGACTTTAGATTATATTCAGTCTCGCGAGATGAATCTATAGTGCTCCTGTCGTCAGCCAATCAAGAGGCTGTCGAATTTCCCTAGGCTTTCAAACAAGACTTCAGGAGGTTTTGTGAAGACGATCTTAATTACCGGCTGTTCTTCCGGATTTGGACTTGAAACAGCAAAGCATTTTCTCGCCAACAATTGGAAGGTCATCGCGACGATGAGAACCCCCGATACCAGCCAATTTCCTTCCTCAGACAGACTGACCATACTTCCACTGGATGTCACGAGTGAACACAGCATTGAGCAGGTAATAGAACAGGCAGGCCCTATTGATGTTTTGGTGAACAACGCCGGCATCGGTATGCTAGGCCCAGTGGAAGGGACACCCATGGCAATTGCCCGCACAGTATTTGAAACCAATACCATCGGCACCATGGCCATGACAAAAGCGGTCATCCCTCAGTTTCGCGAGCGCCGTGCCGGCCTTATTATCAATGTCACTTCCAGCGTAACCTTAAAATCTTTGCCCTTGCTGGCAATTTACACCGGAAGCAAAGCGGCGATTAATGCGTTTACAGAATCTCTCGCCCTGGAGCTGGCTCAATTCAATATTCGTGTACGTCTGGTATTACCCGGTCGTTCACCTACCACGCGTTTTGGTGAAAACGCCCAGGCACGCATGCAGCAAGGCTTTAACAAACACTACGCATCTTTTTTACAAGGTGTATTTGACCAGTGGCAACAAGATGAAGTTGTAACCCATACTGATGACGTCGTCCAGGCAATATGGCAAGTGGCGAATGAACAGGATACCCCTATGCGTATTGCGGCCGGGGCGGATGCGAAAGCGCTGATTCACGCAGCAGACTAACTGGCGTTTATAAGATTTACCTTTCGCTGGCTGATAAACGTTTCTCGGATTTATCAAGGCTGCGAAAGCGTAAAATCTGCATTTAAGGCCTCTGCGCCATGTCCGTCCAGATAGCGCAACGGCGACACCACAGAGTATGCGGGATTATGCTGCAACAGCTCTTGCAGCACTCCCACATGCAATTGGCCAAAAATAGCTAATACCCGTTGCGCCTGACTTTGTTGCTGGCCGCTGAGTATATTGGAGTAAATATTTAAATTACGCTGGTAAAACCTGCCAATGTATTGCGCTCCAATATAAGCTGTATTGATCCTGCCAAAATCAATTTTTTCTTTCACCTCTTCACGAAAATCTCCATGCGTCACATACGCAGGCAAATTAAAAATAATTCCATGAGTGAAGCGCACAGCCTCAGGAGTATTCATCACTGTCAGATAGTCATAAAGTGAGATTTTATCTTGCTTCACTTGTTGGCTTAAGGGGCGAACGGTTTGCTGCAATCTTTTCATGCCATTCAAAAATATTTCCAAATTTTCACCTTTGGCAAAAGCCATTTGTGGCATCCCCTCATAAAAATCGGCGGCATACATGTCTTTCAAGCCCAAAGCTTTGCCCATTCTAAAACCAATCTGATATCTCTCACTTCGGCCGTATTCCAACGAGGCCAAATCTAAGTTTCCCGCGAGAAACTGTTGATATTCTTTTGTCAGTGCCGCCTGGTCTTTTTGATCAACTTCCAGCATGATCTGTTGCGGTGCAAATTTTTCAAGGTCATGCCTCAAGCGTTTCAGTTCGCGTTGTTTTTTTTCACTCAATACATCAGAGCTTTTGCTTTGCTGGTAGAGCTGATATAAATGATCGACACCCAGCACCATGATTTCAATTGGCTTAGCGTCTTGTACACGAGTTTTTTCAGAAGAGGTTGTAGGTTCAGCCGGCGTCGAGGCTTCTGCATAACTTATCCCTTGCAGCAAAAAACATAGTCCGACAGCAATAATTTTTATTTTTAGATGCATCACAACGGTTTTTCCTTGTGTTATTGAAATCGTTTTTAGAAAGGTATTTTGGTTGACTTAATTAAAATATTGTTTTTTTATATGTTTATTTTTATTGCTGCTTTTATTTTGCTGGTATTTAACGCATGGGTTTAATACCAGATAGCACTTTAGAATCGCTGTAGACCGAATAACCGCTGTCCCGCAATACTCTCTGCAACATGTAGAAAATTTCTTTCGCAAGCATACACCAATATTGAATTCAGAAACATATAGTTGGCCGCAGCGTTTATCTATCCGCTGCTTTTTCAGGCGAAAATTTTTATGGGTTTGACTGGCGTATTTTCATCTGAGGACAAACAATAAACTCGGTTTAACTTTACAACACCAGAATAATCTATACAAAAATATCGAGCCGAACTGCGACCTAAGAAAGTGCATAAATTTATTTATGCACCAGCAACAAACTCCACGCAAAAACATTAGCTAATACAGGGAACACTTCTTTTGGCGTTTAGACATATCGATAATTATTTTGAGTATTTTTACTCTAAAATTTACGACGTAATTCATTAGATTTAATTAGATCAATTCCTCATTCTTTTAATTCACTTTCACCATTTTCAGATATAACACACTAATTTTTTATCGATTTAAATCCATAATTTTTCGCTTTCTCATCGATTTGATAAATTCATTCACTTTGCATTTTATTTTTTAATTTATTTCATTATTCGAGCTTATCAGGTGGACTGGTGAAATAGCTTTTCTTTACCTATATTAAGAAGCGGAAGTCCGGTGAGGGGTAGCAGCTTGGTACTTCCAGTACCATTGCCTGTCCACATCAATGCAGTCCCCCTTCCTGGTTTATCAATTCAGTAGTTTATTGAGGTAGTTTGTGCTCAAATTTAAATCCATTAGTACAGAGCTGACGATATATATGTCGGCAGCACTTGGCGTAATACTACTGGTGGTTTCCACTGTTTACATCTCCCATGAGTCGAAAGCGACACGCAATTCTGTACAAACCGGTTTGAGCGATGCCTTAAAATTACAAACAACCAGGATAGCAACATTTATCCAGCAACACGGCGAGGTGGTTACCACCATGGTGGCATCGCCTTTATTTTTGGACTGGTTCGATGCCTATCGTGAACGTGAAAAGGATGTGTCCGAGGATGCACAATTCCCAAAAATCCTTCAGACATTCAAAAATCTCGCTCAACAAGACAACGCCACTAAAGCGGTGTTTATGGCAAGTGCGTTTACCGGGGAATATTTTGACAATACCAACGGACGATACTTTGGCGATGGAAGCTATTACGCAACTAAACGCCCTTGGTGGGGTGAAGCGGTCAAACAGGACAAGCTGTTTATCACCCAGCCCGAAGTGGACTATGTTGATAAAACCATTGTCTCTTCCATAAAAAAAACCGTCTACAACAGTCAAGGTGAACTTGTCGGCATTGCCGGCATAGATATTCTGCTGGAAACTTTGGAAAATGAAGTAGGGCAACAGTTAAAGTTTCAAGACCAGGGCCAACCGTTTTTATTAAATCGGGATGGCCGGTTAATCATGTTTCCAGCTGATAAAAAAATCATTGAGCCCAATAGTGACATTGCGCAGGTTGATCAACGACTTAGCGGAGCCCAGAATTTTGCGAATCTAAAAACCGCTATTCAAATGCAGGATAATGGCTTTGTCGAAGTTACCTGGCAGGGGCGCCCTTATCTCGCGGCTTTTCATCGCATATCCCTGCAAAGCCCATATGTGGATTGGGTTGCAGGGATTCTTGTTTCTGAAGAGGTTATCACCGATCCGATTAATGAAGCCATTTGGAAAGCTGTTCTCACAACCCTGCTAATACTCGGCACCGCCTCACTGGTGATTTGGCTGGTCAGTTTAAAAATCGTCAAGCCACTCAAACAAGTAGTTTCCGCCATGTATGACGTTGCCAACGGCGATCGCGACCTGACTAAACGCATTCATGTACACGCACAAAATGAAGTCAGTGAATTCACCCGGCAATTTAATAAATTTGTTGAAGGGCTGCACGAGCTTATATTTGCCAATAAAGAAGTCATTCAAAAACTCACGGAAAGTTCACAACACATGAGTGAACTCACCCGAGAAGGCGCAGAAAGTGCGGATCAACAGCGAGATTCCATTAACCAGGTGGCAACCGCCGCAGAGGAACTCAGTTATTCCGTTAAAAGTGTGGCGGAAAACACCCTGGCAGCATCGGGCGCTGCGGATGATGCAAATGCGCAATCCAATAAAGGCCTGGAAGTTGTCAATGATGCTTCTCACAGTATCAGTACTCTGGAAAGAACCGTTAGCGAAGCCTCAACCGTGATCAACAAGCTCAACGACGACAGCAGCAAAATTGGTGAAGTGCTTGGTGTTATCCGCAGTATTGCCGAGCAAACAAACCTACTGGCTCTCAATGCCGCTATTGAGGCCGCCCGTGCTGGCGAACAGGGTCGCGGATTCGCCGTTGTCGCGGACGAGGTTCGCTCCCTCGCCACCCGTACCCAGGAATCCACCACCTCCATTCAAGCGATTATTGAGGATTTGCAACAAAGTGCCAATCAAGCAGTGGAGGTGATGAAAACCGGCACTCACCACGCCGAACAGGGTGTGAGCAAAACCTCCGAAGCACAAGGTGCACTGCAGCAAATAACAACTTCTCTCACAGACATTAAGCTGCAATCCACGGAAATAGATAATCAGACACGTCAACAAGCGAAAGCCGCGGAGGACATCACCAAAAGTGCAGCCTCCATTCACCAGCTTTCCGGCGACACCTCAGAGAAAATGGCGCAAGTTTTAAAGAGTGTCCAGCAAGAGAAGGCATTGGTGACCGAACTCAACAAAATTGTTGGGACCTTTATCGTATAAAGCTGGCCTGTTCTCTATTCATCATAGTCCTGCCAGCTACGCTGCCAGGACTGACTCGGCGTACACATCATGCAAAGCGGCTCGATAATAGTCGCTTCCCACCGCAATAAAAAAACTGAAGGAAATTAGCGCCTGGTCCGTTAAGAATATATTGCTATTTAATTTTAAATAATTTGGTAATTTTACCTAATCATGATAGCGTAACTGGAAATTGGTATTTTTACCTAAAATATAAATTTCCGGTGGTAAGGTTCTTGGCGGTAAAAACAAAGCAAAAAATACTCGATGCTGCAGTGGAGATTTTGCTGGAAAGTGGCTTTCATGCCATGACACAAACACGAATTGCACAAACAGCCGGTGTATCGCAGGGGAATTTGACCTATCACTTCCCGAAAAAATACGATTTGCTCACGGCGGTAGTAGAGGAATGCAAATCTCGTGTAGAAGCCGTAATTTCGGCGCCACCTAAAGGTGAGATGACGCAGGAAAAATTTATTGCCTTTCTATCGGGCGTGGCACTCTCCAAATTTATGCCCCGCGTGATGATGGCACTAACCATGGCGGTCGAAGACGATCCTTCACTGTCAATCTGGTTTCAAAATTCCGAAGAAAAAACGCGAGCGAAATTACGACGAGCGGTTAATTTTTTAGGATGGGATGTCGATGATAACGCGCTAACTAAGTTGCGCGCCGCCGTAATTGGTGTATCGAATCTTCATATGCAACAAAACAGCGCAGCATCCGAGCAGGCTGCTCGGGATATAATCAAAATGGAGGTGGAGTACCTAATTCAAAATGCGCGCCCTTTGCAAGTGGAGCAGGTAAATTAAAAACATTCTGCGGCAAAAAGTGTTATGGAATCCACAACATTAGGGCAATTAATTGTTGCAATATAGAACTAAGTCTTGTTAAGCGTCTTAAAAAAAGTAAGTTAGAAATAATTAGAAAAAAATCTCTTCCCTGATCATTACTTTACACGGTGATAACGATTTATGAATATGCACCAAGGTACAGACAGCACAAACGTAAACAACATCATGGTCATCGCGGAACAACCCGTTGTGACAGAAGGCATGAAATGTATTATTGAATCTGTGATTTCATTAAATATGTTCACTGCCGCGCACTCCTTTGACGAAGCTCGTCGCTCCGTGTCCCTTTTCCCTCCGTCAATCATTATTCTCGATACCACGTTTGGTAAAGACGATGTGCTGACGTTTATCAAATGGGTCAAAGATTTCAGCGGACAGATCAAAATTATTTTACTGACGGATTCAAAAGACAATGAATTGTGTGTGGATGCCTTTAAAACTGGCGCACGTGGTTGCTGCCTGAAAAATGCATCCCCAGAACAAATTTTACATTCGCTGCGTATGGTGCAGGAAGGGCGAATTCTACTGGACGAAGGGTTCATGAACGTTTTGGTTAATTTAGGCAACAATCAAAACGAAGAGGCCAAACTGAACAATACCTTGAAGCCTCGCGATATAGACATTCTCAATCTCGTTGCACGGGGAAATACCAATCAGGATATTTCCAACCAGATTTTCATCAGTAGCCGAACTGTGCAAGGGCACTTATCGAAAATTTTTTCCAAGCTGGGTGTAAAATCCAGAACCGAAGCCGTGTCGAAAGCTATTCAATTGGGAATATTGAAACAAGAGCAAATAAACAGCTGTTCACTCTCCCAATAGCATTCGGTTTGCAAACCGGCTCAACGGTTTATGCTCAAACGATATTTCCAGGCTGCACTCCTGCCTTAAAAGTACAACTTAGAAAGGTGTAACGAAAAAGTCCGACGCAGATAAAGAACTACATAAAAAAACTGCAAGGTTGAAAAACACATTGAGATACAGGCCCGCAAACCTGTTGAACATTGAAATAAATTTTCGAAAACAATCAATATAAAACTAAAGATTGATTAAAAAGATTCAAATAAATAGAACAACACGAATCACAAACGTATATCCCTTACAGAAAAAGTAATTTCATCTTCCGCAGATGACCGCTCAGATGCGTCTACGCACCCCAGCAGCCATAGTTGTAACACAATTTATTTAGCCCACGACTTTGACATCGTCAACGAGCAACTGGAACATCAGTGCTGACGGCTGGTTCTTACCGATTGCCAAACTAAAATCACCATGCGACTCCGATTTAAACCCAATAAACCCAGGCTTAGTTCCTTCATTACCACTGGCTTGCGGGAAAGGTCGACCTTTTTCCAAAATGTTTAACATGGTAATTGCGGCAGAGGGTTTACCATTTCTTGTTACGGCCATGCATTTATCCGAAAACAGTAACTTCTCCGCACCTGGCTTCAGTTTAAACTCCAGCAACTGACTGGTGGGATCTTTGTCTTTGTAGTGTTTCGCCTGGTCGTAATCGCCCATGTGGCCGCCCACAGGTAAAATTAAATTATTTTGCTTCAAGCTTTTGGAATCTGCTTGACCACTTGCTACAAACTGTTCTGCAGTACCTTTATTCGCTTTCCAGTTCATGATATTGGCCGCTTCATTCGTGCTCATAGCACGATACACTTTTAGCTCACCGCCACTCTGACTGAACCTGAGATCCGTTAAAATTTCCGGCCCTACAGATCGACAAATATCATCAACCGTTCGCGGTTTACTTTTATCGGACGGCATTTTCTTCCAAAAATTAGGGCTGTTAATATCGCTCAGAATATTTTTGGACGGCTTTTTCTGTTTGGCATTGGCATTAACCAAAGCATTTTCCCAGTGCTTCGCTTCAAACAACGACTGTTTGCGTATCGGGCTTGGCGAGCGCGATTTAGAAATCGCCGCTTGCTGTAAGGTATGCGCAAGGTGCGATGTATGATGCGATGATGAAGCGTGGCTTGAACTGCTACTGGAGCTTGAACTCTTTCGGCTGTTGGGGTCCAGCGCCGTTTTTTTACTGGAGCTTGAAGAGTGATGACTTGAAGTCTTGGAGCTCGAATGATGTCCCGACGTTTTGGAACTGGAACTGGAGCTCTTCGAGCTGGAAGTTTTCGAACTGGAATGATGTCCGTGAGACTTCGTTTTGTGCTGGCCATGCGTGTGAGAGGACGACTTAACGGCCGATGAGATGTTCATATTCACTACTCCAAACTAAAATGGTACATAATCTGTTTAAGCAGTGGCGGATTGGATAAAAAAGTTTAATGGGAAACCCACTTTTTTAATTAAATCTGGCGGTTCCCGTTATTTTTCACGTATATTGCAAGCAGACAACAGTAAAATAAGGAAATAAACATGGAAAACAATGTTTACGAAGCTCCACAAGCGGACTTGGCGACACAAAAAGAGGAAGAGGATGCGTCTCTAAATCAGGAATTTTATGTGGTGGGTATCACCAAATTCTTTGTCCTGTTCATCGCGACTCTGGGGATTTACAGCATCTACTGGTTCTACCGCAACTGGAAGCTCTATCGACGCAGGAATAACGAAGACATATGGCCAGTCGCTCGCGGAATTTTCAGCATTTTCTTTGCACACTCCCTGTTTAATAATGTCGAAGCCGTAATCGACAATAAAAAACTGGAATACAGCTGGTCGCCTAACACCATTGCCACTTTTTATGTCCTGTTGACCATTGTAAACCGTATTTTTGACAGACTCATGGAGCAGGAACGCTGGTTCCCCTATACCGAAATGGTGTCATTTCTCCTGATACCGATTATTGGTTTCATTCTTTCTCGTGCTCAAAAAGCCATTAACATCAGCCAGGATGACCCACTCGGTGCCACGAATGCGAAATTTACCCTGGCAAACTATTTATGGTGTATACCGGGTATAGTGTTCTGGGTCGTGATTACTGTCAGTATTGTCGTATTATTAGCTGTACCGAATTAGGAATGGGGTAGTCAGCCGAATATCAGGATGGATTCTCGTCACAATCCCAGCGCTGAGTGATCTGCTGGATATAGTCATCGAGAGTCTTTCCTGCTTCATCTATAAACACTTCTTCCAGCATGTGAATCGCTGTCATTCGGTCAATGCGGAAATTGCGAAAGTCCCGCCGCAAACGACACCAGGATGTCAGTGTCCAGACCTGCCCCCAAAAATATAAGGCCAATGGTTGAATACAGCGTTGTGAGCGCTCACCATCTTCTTTGCGATAATCGAACTGGATGCAGCGCTTCGCATTAATAGCTTCGCGCAGTACATCCATATTAGCCAGAGTGGTTCGTTCGAATTGAAACGGGTAAGCGTATAAATGGCTGCGCTGAGTCAGGTGTTGCAACTGCCTGGGTATGACGCTCTCAATTTTTTCTATGGCACTGAGAGCGCCCTTCGCCAAGGCCTTGCCACCCCAGGTTTCCACCATGCGCGCACCAAGCACCAGGGCCTGAATTTCATCTTGATCAAACATAAGCGGCGGTATATCCAGCGAGTGACGCAGCATATAGCCCACGCCCGCTTCACCTTCAATTGGCACACCTGAGAGACTCAAATCCTGAATGTCTCGATAAATTGTCCTTTCCGATACTTCCAGGCGCTCCGCCAGAAACTTCGCCGTTACCGTTCGCCGGTTGCGAAGTATCTGAATAATTTGAAAAAGACGGTCTGCGCGGCGCAAGATGGGATCACTCTAAAAAACGTTTATTGTAAACTGTAAAGCCCTACGCGATTACCTTCCAGATCTGTAAATTGCGCAAAATACCCGTTAGACCCATCGCCAATTGGGCTTTTCGGCCAAATCACTTTGCCACCCTGTTGCTCAGCACGCTGCAAAGCACCGGTTAAGTCCTGGCCGGCATTGAGATATACAATGGTTGCCGTTTCGCTGGGCTGGTACTTCTCTCCCATTACCAGTGAACCCGTTACATTGTCTGGCTCAGACTCAAATATCGCCAGTTGATGGCCATCCATTTCCTGCTCAATAAAGCTGATATCGAGAACTTCCGCATAAAACGCTTTTGCTCGTCGCATGTCAGTAACCGGAATTTCGCACCATGTCAGTATGTGGTTCATAATTTTGTCTCCAATCAAAGGGTTTAAGAAGTTTTGCTGCCAGCGATGGCAACTATACTCGCGCCCTCCTGACAGCATAATGTCAGTAGCCTTTGCCCCCTTTGAAAATTAACGGTGTGCATCCTCCCGGCCTTTTCCCAAGCGTCTCCCCACCTTTAAGCCGGATACTCAAGATGCCAGACCGCCGCAGTATTACGAGCCACTGGAACGATATTATTTTGCTCAATGCATACAGGCCGGGGTATTGCAGCTCATAAGAATAAATGCGCGTTGACATGAACGAACACACGGAAAGTGATAACCATTTGGGGCATTACTTCAGCACACACTATTTGCGCAACACCAAAAGAATGTTCGACCGCATTTTGCCCTTTTGAAAAAGTTGCCTCTGATGTTTGGAGCTTCGTGAAACGAAATTATGAAATGAAATTCGTTTGTATCGTTTTTTTATCAGCCATTGTTTGAAAAATTTTTTTTGCATTGCATCATCGTAGCAGGGCTTTAAAACTGAGTAGTTTTACTCATACTCATCTTTCATTCATTTTTTTAACTCCATTTCGCCATGCAGCGAAAATTTTCACAGTCATGCATATATTAAATTTTAATAAGCGATAAAATTTGCTCCTTCGCCAAGCGAATATATCGAATCAATTGAATTGCACGTTTGACTTTCTTTCTATATCTACTTAACTTTCCAACTGTGCCTGAAGTTTTAGTGCGCACAGTCTCAAAACCAAGATATTCTGAGTTTTATGAGTCTGTTTCGCAGTCATAACAAAAACAACGCGCTATCCTTTGATCTATAGAAACTCGTTGAGACAGTGTTTTTTTAGCAGCGCAGCATAATGACCAGACTGACAAGAATTTTGTGAACAGGCAGCTAAAGTAAGAGAAAGACGAACAAACAATTTAAGAACACTAAATATAAGAACAATCTATTTAAATAGAACCACAAAACTGCCACAGCAGAAACATACTGGATTTAGAGAAAATAATAACGCAAAAGATGAAAGTAGGTGAGATGGGCTTTTATCTCTGTTTTCGACGGAGAACTCATCAGAAAAGATTTTTCAACAAACGCTGCTTGTACTCAGACAGAACAACAGAAAACTTGCAAACACATTGTTCAGTTCAATGAGTCATTAGCCAAAACACCGGGTTACGCAATCCACTTCATCAACGCTAATTAGGCCAGCCAAACCAATGGGGCCTAAAAAAAATCGTCTGCCATAATTGTGGCGCAAGTTAAAAGCGCTTTAGATGCAGCAGCGAATAGTCACGTGATGAACGATAATAAACGACCTGCTTAAGAGCACTAAGAAAAACACATACAAAAACACATATAAAAATAACAGCATTAACAGTAAACGCTTTAATCAAAGGCATTATCCACAAACAACAAAATCATTAAACGAGCTTTGCGAGAAGCTTACCAATAAGCCAACCAAAACAATAAAAAATAAGAACGATCCTTAATGGAGAAACTAGCATGACACGTACCAACCTAAAAAAATTCGCACTCACCTTCGCGGGTGTGTATGCGACATTAAGTTGTGCAAACGTATTTGCACAAACGGATATAACCAATCTGGGAGGTGTGGTCTCTGCACAACATACAGATTCACCAAGTGCTGAGCAGTATCCGAATTTGACGGACAATAACGTTAATTCGAAGTATTTAACTTTTAATTCGGCCGGCTGGGTGCAATTCGAAGCAAGTTCTCCAGCGGTTGTTTCCAGCTATACCATTACCTCTGCCAATGATGCGCCCGAGCGTGACCCACGAGATTGGAACCTGCAAGGTTCTAACGATGGCATCAATTGGACAGCGCTTGATACGCGTTCTGGAGAAGACTTTCCAAACCGCTTTCAAACACGTCAGTTTGATATTGCAAACTCTCAGTCATTCACCATCTACCGCTTTTATATGAACAACAACAGCTCCAACATTATGCAGTTGGCTGAAATTGAATTGTTCGGCACCGGCGGTAGCTCAGTATCTGAAGTATTTTTCAGTGAAGCGGAAGATTACATCGCGATGAACGGTGTGGAAACGGAAGCAACGGGTGACCCCGATGGCGGCAACCTGAATGTTGGCTGGGTCGACGCCGGCGACTGGATGGCCTATACCGGTTTGAATATACCAACCTCCGGTAACTACACCATTGAATACCGAGTGGCTACGCCCAATGGCGGAACGACCATCGGCATGGACTTAAATGCCGGTGCAATCTTCCTTGGTGAAGTGAGCGTGCCAAACACGGGTGGTTGGCAAAACTATCAGGTGGTTACACAGGATGTTTACATCGATGCAGGTACTTACGATGTAGGCGTCATCACATCCACAGGTGGATGGAACATCAACTGGTTCCGTGTTTTAGGTGCAGGCGGTTCATCCAGCAGCTCCAGCAGTTCTTCTTCATCGTCAAGTTCATCTTCCAGCTCCAGCTCTTCCAGTTCGTCTGGCCAGCCGCTGGGTAACATTGTACCTTTGTATAATTCCGGAACAGCTAAAGAGCCAGACTCTCAGTGGTATGACGGCAGTGGTTACTTACACACTCGCTTTTCCGATCGTCCACGTACACGTCACGCAAAAGAAGATCAGTACCAGTCTTACGATCATTACATCAAATTGTATTTCGAAAACCGCTCTACCAACGTAGAAATCATCGATACGATTCCTGCAGGCGGGTCATCCATTACCATGAATGTACGTACCTTGTGGCCACTGGATGATACTGAAGCTGAAAACCGCTGGTGGTACATTGGGCGCAATACCGTTGCTCACTACGTAGGTAACGGCACTATGCAGTACCTGGGAACCTCTACAGAAAACGGTGTTACTTACTTCAACTACACCAAAACCGACAATGTAAACCGCCAGTTCAACCGCGCTATTCAAATGGGCGACCGTTTGGAGTTTGAAATCAGCCAGTTCAATGCTGCAACACGCTTCGGTGTTCCTTTGGAAGGTCAACAGAACTACTACGGTACAACCTATCTTTACATCGTAGGTAAAGGCCTGGTGCCCTGGTACACAGAAAACACTGGTGAATTTGTTGCCGGCGCTGCAGACTTCCAAGAAGACAGCCGCGAAATTCCTGAAGACTACTGGTTAGGCGGCCTGCATTCCACGCTGCATTATCAATACACCGATGAGCCAGATAACCACTTCATGCAAATGGCGACTTATCTTGGTTACCACAATGGTCAGAAATTCCTGGAAGGCCGTCGAGTTCTGCACTCTTCTGCAGTTAACGGTTCTCACGATGAAGATCCTGCCAACGGAGCCTTAGATGGTATGGGTGGACTTGCAGGACCTAAATACATCAGCGAGCGTTGTTCAGACTGTCACCACCGCAATGGCGGCGCGGCTGTCGCACCAAACGGTCAACTCCTTGAGCACTGGGTATTTAAAGTGGGCGATGCCAACGGTAATCCACATCCAAACTACGGTCGTGTGTTCCAGCCTAAAGGTTCTTCTGGTGAAGGCGATGTCTCTATTTCTTTCTGGTCAGAGAGCAACGGTTTACGTTCACCTAACTACCAGTTCTCCGGTGCGCGGCCAGAAACCTTCTCTGCACGTATAGCGCCTCGCCTGGTCGGTATGGGCTTGCTCGAAGCTATTCCTGAAAGCACGATTGTTGCCATGGCTGACCCTAATGATGCGAATGGCGATGGTATTTCCGGTCGTGTTAACAAGGTAATTGATCCAACAACCGGCGAAGTCCGTCTGGGCCGCTTTGGCTGGAAAGCTGGTACTTCAAGCGTGAAGCATCAAGTCGTTTCAGCATTCAACACCGATATGGGCGTTAAATCTTCCGCAATGCCAAATCTGGACTGTGGTTCCGCTCAGGGTGGCTGTGACAACGGCGCACCATGGATTGCAGACGATAAGGTCGACAAACTCGTAACGTACTTATCAACATTGGGTGTTCGTCCACAACGCGGTATTAAAGAAGGTCGTGGTCGCGATGGCACAATCGATCATGGTAAGCAGAAATTCCGTGATATCGGATGTACTGGCTGTCACACCGAGACTATTCAAACCAGT
>CABFPG010000004.1 GCA_902141825.1 Thalassocella blandensis | reverse complement strand
AGACGTGAAACGATGCATCGCCGATGGTAGTGTGGGGCTTCCCCATGTGAGAGTAGGTCATCGTCAGGCTTCTAAATAGAAAACCCTTGGTTCGTAAGAGCCAAGGGTTTTTTGCTATAAGGACAAACGTAAGTACAAGCATAAGTACAAGCAAAAGCCCGTGCTAGTAATAGTGCGGGCTTTTGTCGTTTCATCTCGGCGTGTCAGCGGCCTCAGACACCGCGCCTGTGTGCGCTACCACCTAAGTCCTTTTGAGTCGTAACGGTGACCGGTGGTCAGGTGGCTGGTCTCATCTTATTTAAAGTAAATTCATCTTTGAAAAAACTTACTAACTCCCGCAAAATTACCTGACAGTCATTTCAGATTTTAAGATAAAAATGAGCTCAAACTTTGTACATCTTCGGGTTCGTACCGAATTTTCTCTAGTGGACAGTATTGTCCGTGTTAAAGCCCTTATAAAGAAGGTTTCCGGGAAGGGAATGCCTGCTTGCGGGGTTTCGGATTTCCATAGCTTTATGGGACTTATTAAGTTCTATAAAGCCGCACAAGGTGCAGGCATAAAACCAATTTGTGCATGTGATCTGCAGATGGAAAATAACGATGACGAAGAAGGAAAGCCCGCCCTTATTACATTGATTGCGCAAAATGAAACTGGTTATCGGAATATTACAGAGCTTATTTCGCAAAGTTATCAGGAGGGGCAAAAGCTCGGCGTTCCCTACATAAAGTTCGACTGGATAAAGGATAAGTCCGAAGGTGTGATAGCGCTCTCAGGCGGTAAATTCGGTGATGTTGGGCAGGCTTTGGTGGGCGGAAATCAAGAGGATGCCGAAAAATATCTAAAGCAATGGCTAGAGATCTTTGGAGATAGGTATTATCTGGAGCTGCAACGGACAAGCCGTGAAAATGATGAAAATTATTTACATAAAGCTGTAGCTTTGGCACAACAATTTTCAGTTCCAGTTGTAGCAACAAACGATGTTAGATTTTTAGAAGAGTCTCAGTTTGAAGTGCACGAAGCTCGTGTATGTATTGGTGAAGGACGTACACTGGATGATCCACGTCGGGAAAAGAAGTATAGCGATCAGCAATACTTTAAAAGCGCTGAAGAGATGGAAGCTCTTTTTTCGGATATTCCTGAAGCAATACAAAACACAGTAGAAATCGCGAAGCGATGTTCTATCGATATCCAGCTGGGAAAATATTTTCTTCCAGCTTACCCCATACCTGATGGCATGACGGAAAACGAGTTTTTCCGCAAAATCAGTTTCGAAGGTTTGGACGAGCGCCTGGAGATAATCCTAAAATCTGACGCGCCTGACTATGATCAGCGTAAGAAGGAATATTACGATCGCCTCGATTTCGAATTAACCATTATTTGCGATATGGGTTTCCCCGGTTACTTTCTTATCGTAATGGACTTTATTCAGTGGGCAAAGGACCACAAGATACCAGTAGGACCCGGGCGTGGTTCGGGTGCTGGGTCGCTGGTAGCTTATGCACTAAAAATTACAGATCTCGACCCTCTCGAATATGATTTGCTGTTCGAGCGGTTTCTAAATCCTGAGCGGGTATCCATGCCGGACTTTGACGTGGATTTTTGTATGGAGAATCGCGATCAGGTTATCAGCTATGTGGCCGACAATTACGGACGAAATGCGGTTTCTCAGATTATTACCTTCGGTACCATGGCAGCAAAGGCTGTTGTGCGCGATGTTGCACGGGTTCAGGGAAAGTCGTACGGCCTTGCGGATAAATTATCGAAAATGATTCCGCCTGACATTGGGATGACTCTTCAGAAAGCCTTTGATCAGGAAGAAATTATTCGAGAATTTTTGACCAACGATGGTGATGGTCAGGAAATCTGGGATATGGCGTTACAGCTCGAAGGGGTTACGCGAAATGTAGGTAAACATGCCGGTGGGGTGGTAATCGCACCGACAAAACTAACAGACTTTGCCCCTCTTTACTGTGATGAAACCGGTGGTGGACTTGTCACTCAGTTCGATAAAAATGATGTAGAGGATGCGGGGCTAGTTAAGTTTGACTTCCTTGGCCTTCGGACACTGACGATTATCGATTGGGCCGTCAAAATGATTGACGCTCAGAGAGTGAAATTAGGCGAGCCCCCATTGGATATCAGCGCAATCCCGCTTGATGATCATGAAACTTTTGTGATGTTGAAAAAGGCCGAAACGACCGCAGTGTTCCAGCTGGAATCTCGTGGTATGAAGGACCTTATTAAACGATTGCAGCCAGACAGTCTGGAAGAAATGATCGCATTAGTTGCTTTGTTCCGTCCGGGCCCTCTTCAGTCGGGGATGGTGGACGACTTTATTAACCGTAAGCATGGTCGTGCGCAAGTTGCGTACCCTGATGCAAAATATCAACACGAAACTCTAAAGCCGATTTTGGAACCGACCTATGGCGTTATCGTCTACCAGGAACAGGTTATGCAGATCGCGCAGGTGCTGGCAGGATATACGCTCGGTGGGGCAGATATGTTGCGACGGGCGATGGGTAAGAAAAAGCCTGAGGAGATGGCTAAGCAGCGTGCGGTGTTTAAAGACGGTGCGAAAAGCCAAGGGGTAGACCCGGAACTGGCTATGAAAATCTTTGACCTGGTGGAAAAGTTCGCGGGCTACGGTTTCAACAAATCGCATTCCGCGGCATACGCACTGGTCTCATATCAAACCGCCTGGCTGAAAGCTCACTATCCCGCACACTTTATGGCGGCCACCATGTCTTCGGATATGGACAAGACCGATAAGATTGTAACCTTTATCGAAGAAGTCCGAACCATGGGCTTAAACCTGCTTCCGCCTGATGTTAACCAGGGTGAGTTCCAGTTTACGGTGGACGATGACAATAACATTATTTTTGGATTGGGGGCAATTAAGGGCTTGGGTGAAGGACCTGTGGAAGCCATCATTGAAGCGCGTAGAGAGGGACCATTTAAAGACCTCTTTGATTTTTGTGCCCGAGTGGATGCCAGAAAAGTGAACAAGCGCGCGATGGAAGCACTGATAAGAAGTGGTTCACTCGATACTATCGGGCCCGGCGTGGATCTCGATTACGATCGCGCATTAATGTTCTTGGCAATTCCTGAGGCCGTAAAAGCTGCAGAACAAAGCCATGCCAATGCCCAAGCTGGAATGGCCGATTTGTTTGGCGAGGTCGTACCAAGTGGCGATGAAAATGAAGATGTTTATGCGGAATTCCGCAATACACGTCGATGGAGCATGAAGCAGCGTTTAAACGGCGAAAAAGACACGCTGGGTTTGTATTTGACGGGACACCCTATCGATGAATTTGATGAAGAACTGAACCATTTGGTTTCTTCGAGAATTTCACGAGTCAAACCCGACAAAAATAAACAGTCGATTGCCGGCCTTGTGGTGGCATTTCGAGTGATGAAAACTAAACGCGGCGATAACATGGCGTTTATAACCCTGGATGATCGGACGGGCAGAATGGAGGTTGCGATCTTTTCAGACGTCTATGAAGAGCACCGTTCAATTTTAGTAAAAGACGCCATGCTGGTGGTGGAAGGACAAATTAGTCACGATGATTATAGTGGCGGCTTAAAAATGCGCGCGGATGGCATTGTCGACCTCACGCTCGCAAGACAGCAAAATGTTGCAGGTATTAAATTACTCTGGAATGAGAAAAATCTGGCTGGGAACTACATTCAGCAGCTAAAAACGGCAATACAGGATGAACTCGGTGGTCATTGTGCGCTATCTATCCAGGTGTCTCAGCAAGAGATTGCTGGAGAGGTAAAACTGGGTGAGCGCTGGCTAATCCATCCGAGTGATGAATTGGTGACCAATCTGAAAGGATTGTATGGTAACGACAACGTAGAGTTGCAATATCGCCATTGAATTGCAGTGTGCGCGATGATGTTCTCTTTCGGCAGGCGGTGTGTGGTGCTAGAATGGCGACCTTTTTAACAGTCGCTGACTTGATTTTGCTGTTTAAGATAAAGTCAATGATCCACAGCAGCCAACATTTACGCATAAAAATTAGGCAAGTACTGATATGAATTTGAATTACCTCGATTTTGAGCAGCCCATTGCGGAGCTTGAAGGCAAGATTGAAGAGCTGCAGATGATTGGGTCAGATAATGACCTGAATATCAGTGAAGAAATCGATCGCTTACGTGAAAAAAGCGCAAAGAAAACAGAAGATATTTATTCTGGTTTGACGCCTTGGCAAATTGTACAGGTTGCACGTCATCCTCAGCGCCCATATACGGCGGACTATATCCCACGGATATTTGATGATTGGGATGAGCTGCACGGTGACCGTCATTTTGGCGATGACAAAGCGATTATTGGTGGCGTTGCCCGCTTAAATGGCAAGCCAGTCATGGTGATCGGAGAAGAAAAAGGCCGTAGCGTAAAAGATAAAGTCGCACGTAATTTCGGGATGCCGAAGCCTGAAGGATACCGTAAAGCCTTGCGTCTGATGGAGATGGCTGAACGATTTAAAATGCCGGTGCTTACTCTCATCGATACTCCAGGGGCATATCCTGGCATTGATAGTGAAGAGCGTGGCATCAGTGAATCGATTGCACAAAATCTAGCGGTAATGTCACGTTTGCGCACGCCCATTATTTGTACCGTGATCGGAGAGGGGTCTTCAGGTGGCGCTTTAGCCATTGGAGTGGGTGACCATCTGAACATGTTGCAATATGCCACTTATTTCGTCATCTCTCCCGAAGGTTGCGCCAATATTATTTGGAAAACGGTAGAAAAAGCACCCTTGGCGGCAGAAGCGATGGGCGTTACCTCCAGTATTTTGGAAGAGCTTGGCATTATCGACGAAACAATACCGGAGCCTCCGGGTGGAGCGCATCGTGATATTGACGCGATGGCTGAAACGCTCAAGCAAAAGCTCAGTGAGCAGGTTGACCGCTTACAGGCAGAAGATCTCGACACATTGCTTGCACGTCGATATGAGCGTTTAATGAGTTACGGCAACGATCGCCCGTTATAAGCCCTAAACGATTATCTCGTTATAAAAAGCCGCATATGCTTTGCTGTGCGGCTTTTTTGTTCGTCTAAATCAGCATTTTGACCTGTTATGTCCTATATTTACCTCATGTCTGTAGTATGCAATGAGGCAAACAGGGTCTATGCAAATCAGTTTAAAGTTTAAAATTATCTTATTGGGAGTCGGCGGTATACTCTCGTTGGCCGTCGTATCACTGCTATTTATCTGGCTGTTTTCAAACAAAATAGACGGCTTTGAGCAGCTGGAAAAAATCGATTTTATCGCCGAGAAAGAGCTGAACTCTCTCACCATTGACTTCACCCGACAGGTGCAGGCGTGGAAAAACGTGTTGATTCATGGCCACAAGCAGCGAGAGCGTGAAAAATACTGGGAAACCTTTAATGATCTGCACGCGGATATCCAACGCCGGGGCAAAACACTGGCTCAGGAAATCAGGCTGCAAAGCGCCAAACAAAGACTGGAAAAATTTTTAACTTCCCACGCAAACTCCTATTCAAAATATCAGAACGCCTATCAAGCGTTTATAGGCAGTGATTTCAACCATAAAACGGCAGAAACGGAAATTACCTGGATTGATCTTGAGCCCGCGACAACTTTGGAAAGCGCCACTGAAGCATTGGCTCAACACATAGAATCTGAAACCAACCGCTTTGCCAGTGAAAGTGACCGCTTGATCCTAATTGCAGGTATGGTCATTGTGATAATGTCTATTTCCAGTGCAGCATTCGCCTATATTTTGGGAACCTATTCTTTAGCCAGGCCAGTGGGAATAATCGCACTAAGTTTAAATAAACTGACGAATGGTCAATACGACTTTGATATTGAAGTCAGCTCCCAGGATGAGTTGGGCGAAGTGGCTCATAATCTTCGACAGTTGCAAAATGTACTAAAAACCTCCACAGATGAAATCAATGCCTCCTTGCATCTGTTAAAACAGGCTGACGACAGTATGGTGCAAGTGGCTGCCGGAATACAAAGCGGCACTCAAAATCAATATGCGCGCACTGAGCATGCGGCCTCGGCGATGGTGCAAATGTCCTCGACGTCTCGTGAAGTCGCTCAGCATGCAGCGGAAGCCGCTGAGGCATCCAATATTGCTGATTCTGCAGCGTCCGAGGGTGAGAAAGTGATGCAATTGGCCATTACTGCCATGGGGCAGACCGCCTCTCACATTTCCGGCACCACTCGAGTTATTACCGATTTGGAAAAAAATACAACGGAAGTCGGTACGGTATTGGATGTTATACGGGGAATTGCGGAACAAACGAACTTGCTTGCGCTAAATGCAGCTATTGAGGCCGCTCGCGCAGGAGAGCAGGGGCGGGGGTTTGCGGTAGTTGCTGATGAAGTGCGAACACTGGCGCAGCGAACGCAGGAATCAACGGCTGAAATTAACCATATTATTGAAACCGTGCAAAGCGGAGTAAAAGATGCCGTTCAAGCTATTGAAACCGGTAAACAGCAGTCTGAAGCCAGTATGGAGCAAATTACAAAAGCGGGAGACAAATTGAGGGCCATACGTGAGGCGGTCGACCGGATTTCGGGGGTTAACCAATTTATTGCTTCCGCCGCTCACGAGCAGGCCAGCGTCTCGGAAGATATGACAAAGAATATCGCCGACATCACTGAAATTGCCAATGTTACTGCGGAACAGGCAAACGAAGTGACTCGCTGCTCGGAGCAAATGCGCACAACTCGACAAGCTCTGGAACGTGTGATCAGCAGTATGCGGCAATAACCCACAGATTGTCAGCGATCTGTATAATACCGCCTTCAACCAAAGAAGAAGGCGGTATGGCTACAAACAAAAACACTCCTGAATCCATAGAAACTCCAAACACTGCAAAAGACACAACTGCAGCTTCATCAGAGAGTAACGTTCCAGCTTTGCCTCAAGTAAATGCTGACACTTTTGCGCCGGCCATTCAAAATGCGCTGCCGAAAGACGCATTTGCGCTAAAAAAAATTCAGCAACAAATCCTTCAGCGCCAGCAAAAAGGGCTTCCTTTCGATCGTAAATTTAACGAATTTTTTAAACTCGCTCAAAGCTCACAAGAACGGCTTGAATTGAGGCGGAGTCAGGTTCCAGCCATCACCATTCCGCAAGAGCTGCCGATCAGTGAAAAGCAGGAAGAAATCTGTCGGGCATTGGAAAACAACCAGGTTCTGATTCTGGCGGGTGAAACTGGCTCCGGGAAAACAACACAGATCCCTAAAATGTGTTTACAGATGGGGCGGGGTATAAACGGACTGATTGGCCATACACAACCGAGGCGAATTGCTGCAAGCACCGTAGCGAGCAGAATTGCAGATGAGCTTCAATGTGAACTGGGCACCCATGTCGGGTATCAGGTACGATTTACCGATCATACGGCAGAACAAACATATATTAAGTTAATGACAGACGGTATTTTACTGGCAGAAATTCAGCATGACCCACTGCTATTGAAATACGATACCTTAATTATTGATGAGGCACATGAGCGAACCTTAAATATTGACTTTTTGCTCGGTTATATAAAACAGCTTTTGGAAAAGCGGCCGGATCTTAAGTTGATTGTGACATCCGCCACCATTGATGTAGAGCGATTTTCCCGTCATTTTAATCGGGCACCTATTATCGAAGTATCGGGTAGAACCTATCCTGTGGAGGTTCGCTATCGTCCCTGGATTGACGCCCATGAAGATGTAAATGAAGCAATAGTCGATTGCATTGCAGAAATTTTAGAGAGCAGTAAAGGCGCTGGCGGAGACATTCTGATTTTTTTAAGTGGCGAGCGCGATATTCGTGAGGCGTCCCATGCTATTAAAAAAGCCGGATTTTCTCATTTGGAAATATTACCGCTGTATGCCCGCTTGAGCCTGGCAGAACAAAGTAGAGTCTTTCACGGGCATAAAGGCCGTCGAGTAGTACTGGCGACAAACGTTGCAGAGACATCTCTCACCGTGCCGGGGATAAAGTATGTGATAGATACCGGTGTGGCGAGAATCAGTCGCTATAGCCTGCGGCATAAAGTGCAACGCCTGCCAATCGAAGCGATAAGTCGAGCAAGTGCAGATCAGCGCAAAGGGCGCTGTGGTCGAGTGAGTGAAGGAATTTGTTATCGCCTCTATGAAGAGGAAGACTTTCTTGCTCGCCCGGAATTTACTGATGCGGAAATCTTGCGAACGAATCTCGCCGCTGTGGTATTACAAATGCTGCAAATGAATATTGGAGATATCCGCGAATTCCCCTTTGTTGATGCACCAGATAACCGCTTGATTAACGATGGTTTTAAGTTGCTGGAGGAAGTCAAAGCGGTTTCCAAAAAAGGTCGAGTTACCCAGATTGGCAATCTGATTCATCAGCTGCCACTCGATCCAAGATTAGCTCGTGCTGTCGTGGAAGCGAACAAACTAGCCTGCCTTCACGAAGTGCTGATTATCGCTGCTGCCTTGAGCATTCAAGATCCGCGAGAGCGGCCGGTAGAAAAACAGCAAGCCGCTGACATGCTGCATCGCAGGTTTTGGGATGAGAGCTCTGATTTTAGCGCTTACTTGAATTTATGGCGGTACCTGGAAGAGAAACGGCAAGAACTATCACAAAGTCAATTTCGCAAGCTGTGTAAGAATGAATGCATTAACTATCTACGAGTTAGAGAGTGGCGAGACCTTCATCACCAGTTGAAGTTGTCTATTAAAAACCTGAAGTATAAAGAAAATGTTGAGCCCTCCAATTATGAGGCAATTCATCAGGCAATATTATCCGGTTTTTTGTCTAACGTTGGGCTTAAATCCATAGAGCAAAATACCAAAGAATATGATGGCACGCGTAATCGAAAATTTTTAATCTTTCCCGGGTCTTCTCAACATAAAAAACGTCCAAAATGGATGGTGGCCGCTGAATTTATTGAAACCAGTCAACTGTTTGCCCATAATATTGCGCGCATAGAGCCTGGGTGGGTGTTGGACCAGGCAGAACATTTGGTAAAAAAACACTATTTTGAGCCCCACTACGACCTGAAAACCGGGCAGGTAAAAGCCTTTGTTAGGATCACCCTGTTTGGTTTGACGCTGGTAGAAAAGAAACGCGTTCAGTACAACAAAATAGATGAGCGTGAAGCCAACGATGTTTTTATTCGCGAAGCCTTAGTGGAAGGCAAGTATCGAGGCGAAGGAAAGTTTTATTTGCATAATCAGGCCTTAATTGCAGAAGTTGAGGATCTTGAAGCTAAGACTCGACGCCGAGACATTATGGTGGATGAGCAAGTGATTATTGACTTCTACAAATCACTGATCCCCCAAAACATTTCCAATCTCACAGGGTTTGAGCATTGGCGAAAACAGTTCGAAGCTACACATCCAGATGGATTAAAACTATCTCGTGAGCAATTAATGCTGCACAGTGCCAGCGATGCTTCTGAAGCTCAGTTCCCCAATCAGTTGCGACTGGGCGACTACATTGTACCGGTTAGTTATGGTTTTGAGCCGGGCAAAGAGAACGATGGTGTCAGCATACATGTACCAGTTGAGGTGCTCCATCACATCCCTCAAAACCAACTCGAGTGGCTTGTCCCTGGGTTGCTCAAAGAAAAATGTGCGGCACTGGTAAAATCTCTACCGAAACGAATCCGTAAACATTTTGTCCCGGTCCCTCAAACCATCGATCGAATTTTTCCTCGTTTAAAATATGCGAAACAAACGCTGACCGAGGCATTGGCGGAACAGCTTGCCATTTTGGTGAATTGTGAAATTTTACCTGAAGACTGGGAGTTCGACCTGGTTGAAAAATTTTACTTCATGAATATTGTGGTGGTGGACGAGCGAGGCAAAGTCATTGATGCTTCGCGTGATCTGGATAAATTAAAACAAACCTATCGTCAGAAAGTTCAGAATACGATTGCACAAGTTGGCAATGAACTGGAACAGAGCGAAATCAAACGCTGGGATTTTGGTGGCTTGCCAAAATCGGTTGAGCTGGATAAAGCCGGTATTAAAATCAAAGCCTACCCCGCATTAATTGACAGTGGTCAGCATGTAGATTTGAAGATACTGGATTCAGCACGGGACGCAAAATTTGAAAACCTGAAGGGAATTACCCGGCTTGCCGTTTTGGAGTGTCACACCACTTGTAAATACCTCGCCAAAAATCTTTTTAAAGGGAAAGACTTGGGGATGGCTGTGGTAGACATGGGTAAAAAAGACCAAATAATTGACGACGTTATTTTGGCAGCTGTGTATGAGGCAATGTTTGCCGCGCACTATGACTCGGGCGGAGAAATCAACAGTGAATCGGAGTTCGAGACACTGGTCAACGCAGGTAAATCGGACATTGTGCCAATCGCAGAGCGTTTCGAACGGCATTTGACTGAAGCGCTGAGCGAAGTGGTGCAAATCAGAAAATCCATGAAAGCCTCTAAAAATGCGCTCGCTCTTGCATTTGCATTTTCCGATATCAAAACGCAATTAGACAATATTTATTTCCCCGGATGTATATTTGCCACACCACTTAGCTGGGTGGAACAATGGCCGAGGTATATGAAAGCGATTCGCGTTAGAATGGAAAAAGCCCCTCAAAACCCGAAAAAAGACAAGCTGCAACTGGATGAGCTGGCGTCATTGTGGCAGATGCATGAAGAGCGTTTAGCAAAAGAAGGGGAGGCCGCTTATCGATTTAACACCGAATGGGTGACGTATCGTTGGATGCTGGAAGAAATGCGCGTATCGGCTTTCGCACAAACTTTGAAAACCTTAATGCCGGTGTCTGAAAAGCGGCTGAAAAAAATCTGGCAGGAACTTTAGGTTTGGTTAAATATTCTACATATTTCACATATTGATACATACCGCAGGGTATATAAAACTGCAAATTTTGGCTATTATACGCATCCGAAAAGAACACCTATATTGCAGTGATGGATTCCGTGCTATTCCCTTTTATAAAACCTGTTTTAACTCTTTACACAAGGATGCTTACGCTGAATTATTTCTCGAGATCAATTAACGTCGTTAAGTTGAGTCAAATAAGTTGCATCGTTTTAATGTTGCTGTTGTCCGCGTGTGCGAGCAACCCGCAAAGTAATGTTGCGGCAGCAGAAAATGAAAGTACGGCAGTAGCTGACGAAGACAGTTTTGGTGCTGAACTGGACGAGGACGCCAGCCCTTCAACACCCAAAAAAGAAGATCGCTTTGAAAGTTTTAACCGCGCAGTGTTCAGCTTCAATATGACGGCTGATCGCTGGCTGATTAAACCCGTTGCCAAAGGCTATGACTTTATTCTGCCTGATCCGGTGCAAAGTGGTATCGGTAATTTCTGGGGAAATCTCAAAGAAGTCAGTAACGTAGTGAATGACGGTTTACAGTGGAAGTGGAAGCAAGCGGCGAACGATTCAGGACGCTTTTTAATTAATTCTACAGTCGGAGTATTAGGCTTTTTTGATGTGGCCAGGAAAATGGGGCTGGAGAAAAACGAGGGTGAAAACTTTACGCAAACCCTAGCTGCCTGGGGGGTTCCGAGAGGCCCTTATCTGGTATTGCCAATCTTAGGTTCGAATACCGTTCGTGGCACCATATCGCTGCCGGTCGAATGGAAATTGTCTCCCACCAGTTATATCAATAATTTTGAAGCTAGAATGGGAGCGAAAGCTCTCGAACAATTGCATGTACGTACTGAATTGTTGGGCACGGAAGAGTTAGCCACGGGAGATTTTTACGTATTTGTTCGTGAAGCGTATATGCAGCGTTTGAAATACCTCGAAAATGATGGAAAAGTCGAAGATAGTTTTGGCGACGACTTTGGTGATGACGATTACGATTTTTAAAAAACACAAACGCAGCTCGAAACCATATTTGTCATAACATCTGCCAGAATCCCTTCTTATATGTCTTATGGTGAATCGCTTTTGCGTGTTGCACCAAAGGTGAAGTGTTTGTTGATGAGCGGGTGTTAGGTGCCATTCTATGAGGGAAAGTACCCCCTTGCCGTGAGCCGGCAATAAAACTCGCCTTATATTACTGTTCTAAATTACTGCGCTAAGGAGTAAAACGCCTTCGAAAAGAAAGCGTTTTACAGAGCTAATTCAGAACTTCCGATATCTGCAGTCCCAGCAGGCAGGAGCTGGAAACACTATCAGGCTGTGCCACTACACGCGTAACTTCGGCATTGGCGATTAGCATGGGGCCATGCCCATGGCTGGATGAAATTGAAACTTTGGTTTTTGTCCCTACTGGAAGTGTGGAATCCATTTCAACCAGCATTCCCCCGCCGCTAAGCTCCTTACATATACCGTTGTAACGTTCCCCATTTGTGGTCACTTCAATATCGACTGGCGCCTCGATTTTCATTCGAATATAGTTGCGCTTTTCTTGATAAGAACGATTTGCTGAATAGCTCATAAATCAATGCCTTCTTAAAATAATTATGATCGAAGGAAATCTGCCGTAGCGTACTGATGCAAAGATCTTACTTGAGTAAAATCCATATGCGCTACGCCAGAGCGATAGTGATCAGCGAATTTTGTCCGCATCACACTAAGTACAAATTTAACTCATAATCACAACTTTTGGTAGTTTTTAGCAGTACGCACTACATCATGTTGTGCTTGCGATAATAAATAATACTGTCGCTTGCACACACCTATAGAGTGGGGTAGTGTTGTGCCTTTGCTTTTCCTACACGACCGTCAAAACCGGATAGCGAATGTCTCTCATACACCACCAACTCCTTGTCATCGATGACGATAATCTGGTGCGTCAAAGCATAGTGGCCTACCTCGAAGACAGCGGCTTTGAAGTTGTCCAGGCATCCACAGGTAAAGAAGGATTGACCTGGCTCGCCGACAATCATCCCAGTATCGTTTTGACCGATTTGCGCATGCCGGATATCGATGGCTTAGCCATTCTTAAGTACATCAAAGAGAATCGTCGTGAAATACCCGTGATCGTGATTTCGGGCATGGGGGTGGTGCGAGATGTGATTGAAGCCCTGAGGCTGGGGGCTGCAGACTATCTGGTGAAGCCGATAGTCGACATGGAAGTATTGGTCCATTCTATTAATCGTACTTTGGAAAGCCTGGAATTACGCTACGAAAATGTGGCTTATCGTGCAGAACTGGAAAAAGCGAATCGAGAGCTTAAAGAATACATCCGTGTTCTTGAACGGGATCAGAAAGCGGGTAGACGTGTCCAAAGTAAATTACTACCAAAATCGCCCGCGCAGTTTGAAGATATCAATGTCGCATTTAAATTGATTCCCTCCCTGTATTTAAGTGGCGACTTCATTGACTTTGGTCTGTTATCGAATCGCTATATGGCGTTTTATCTCACAGATGTATCCGGGCATGGTGCCGCTTCTGCGTTTGTCACGGTCTGGTTAAAACAGCTTGTTCGGCGTTTCTTTTCTGAAAATCACCGGCGGCGCTCATCAGATTTTTTCGACCATGGGTTGAGTGAATTAATCGCGCTGATCAACAATGAAGTGATTCACTCGGGAATTGGCTGTCACATGACATGTTTTGTTGGCGTTATCGATTTGAAAACCAAAGAAATGCGCTACGTATTCGGTGGGCATCTGCCATTTCCAGTCCTCTCCGTTGGAGATCAATGCGAATATCTGGTAGGTAAAGGGAAGCCAGTAGGTATTTTTGAGGATGCGCAGTGGGAGGTGAATGAAATTCAGTTACCGGAAAATTTTTCACTAATTGTATTTTCTGACGGCATTTTGGAGATTCTTCCACCGGAAGACCTCATTGAAAAAGAAAATTATTTGTTGAATACCGTGAAAGATAACACAGACAGTGTAGAATCAATATTAAAGGCATTTGGAATTGATCATCTGGACTCGGTGCCAGACGATATTGCCATATTGAAGATCGATTCCAAATTACATTGATCCAGAGCTTTATCGCTTAAGCGCATGTGTAAATTCAGATACTGAGCTTAAGAAATACCTTGTTTCAGAGATAAATTGATGACTCCAGGCACTATAAAAATCGCCGATCACGACGGTGTATATGTGATTAAAATGGAAGGTGATGTTCGACTGACCCTGTGTTTGTCGTTCGATGAGTTTATTGAAGGAATCCTGACGCAGGACAATTACAGCTCGGTCATTTTCGATTTAACCCATGCACAGGCCATTGATAGTACTACCCTTGGGCTCATGGCAAAAATCTCAATCAAGGCGAGCCAGCATGCACACGACTTGCCTCTGGTGGTGACAGACAACCCAAGCATTACCAGAATATTGGTGTCGATGGGCTTCGATGATATTTTTCGCCTGGTTGAAAAAGCCGTGTTTGTTATCAGTGATGATACAGCCGAAACCCTGTTGATTTGCGAAAAAAACGGGAATGAAACCGAGGTTCAGAAAAAAGTTCTTGAAGCGCATCGTTTATTGATGGGGCTCAACGAACAAAACAAAGAGACCTTCAAAGAGCTTGTTGAAACTCTGGAAGCAAAAAAATAGTCTAAATCAGATAACTCGTGCATAAAAACTCTCGTTAATCCAAGACCCAGTAATCGTAAAAAGACCATGAAAATTTTCTCTAAAATTATACTTCCATCGGCACTGATACTCTTACTCGGCGCCTGTCAGTCCAGTGTGCGCACGGATATTCAAACCTATCGCAATGAAACGGCAGGAATCCCAGCCGCTGGCACGGTCTATATCAAACCGGCGAGCGGGGAAGAGCACGTTTCACTGGAGTTTGAGTTCTACAAAAAGAAACTGGCTGGACGACTTAAAGCATTGGGCCTGGAGCAGACGGAAAATAAGCAGGCTGATTATCTGGCGACTCTGGGTTATGCCGTCAGTCGCCAGGAAAAAGATGAGCCGAGTAAGCGAGTATTTATCAGTGGCTACTATGGCTATGCGCCTTATCCCGGGCGCGGCATGGTGACGGCGGATACCTATGGCTCTGATTTTGAGTATCTGCGCGAAGTCTCGTTAACGCTGGACAAAAACACTCAGCAAAAAGCCGAAGCAAAAGACAAAATTGTGCAGGTTATCGCCACTAGTGAGGGCGAATGTCAGCATTTATCCGTTGTTTACGATGAGATTTTGGACGCCATTTTCAGTAACCTGTGGCGTGCGAATGGCTCTTTGATGAGAATGACGGTTAAAGGCGAAGCTAAGTGCTTTTAACTTGCCGGCCGGAAAAACGCTAAATTGAATAGTCGTCCAGCCCCAATCAGGAAGTGTATCTCGTTCTGAAATTTTCCCTCTTCATATGGCTAGAGAAGTTGCCTGACTCTAACTATCATTGAAGGTATCCTGTTAAATATACCTCTGATCGGAAAAACGATTAAAAGCCGTTTATTTCTGCTCCAACTCGTATGCAATAACCTGTTCAATTTCAATAAGTTATGCGATAGTGGGCAGGTAAAGAAATTGAACGGTATTGTTTAAACTTCAAGCAAAGTTTCGCTGTCCAGATGGCAGCTTTTCTGCTGCTGCATTTATCATGCGTGTGGTAAGTGTTGGACTTTGCAACTGTATACGAAGCATAACAATATATTGATACCGTCTTAGAACAGGTACTAGAGCAGTAAATATTGGTGTAAAACTCTTCAATCAGTGGAAAAGAGTACGATGGCATATCTCAGGCATTACTGGAACGGTAACACCGTTACTTTTTACGAAATTAAAGAGACGGTAACAATTGGCCGGCAGAAAGATTGCAATATTCCAATTGATGACCCCACGGTGAGTGCAATGCACGCACAGCTTGATCTCACCAAAAATGATTGCACGTTGTCAGATTTAAACAGCACCAATGGAGTACGTCTTCGGGGCAAAAACATCGAGGTTCCGGTAACCTTGCAGCCAGGAGATTTGTTTTCCATCGGAACCCATGAATTCGAGTACCTGCTCGATATCCCTAATGACCTAGATCGAACATTAAAAATTAAAAAGAGTTGGATCCCCGGCGTGTACTTCACTGAATGATACGCTTTGCATTGGTGTATTAAATCGTGAAAGTCTTTTTTAGCGTAATTTTCCGTTTTCTCAACAAAATCGTCGAGTGGTTGAGCCATATTAACCTTCGCGGCGTGGTGGCGATTGTAGGTATTTGCCTAATTATCACCGCACCACGCAACACCTTGACCGAAGGTGCGGATAAATTAATGTTAAAGGCCAGTCAGTGGCTGTTCAAAACCCCCTTAGGCTCTGCCAGTATTGCAATTGTCGAAGTGCCAAAAAGCGAACTGGAATTATGGCAAACCGATATTCACGCATCAGGTCAGCTCGCGGCCTTGCTGTCCAATGTTCTCAACAGTTCAGAAGCGAAAGTGGGGCTGCTGATACAAAGCCCTATTGATACCGGTGCCGGTGCGGCCGAGTCATTCATTGAAGAGCTATTAGCAAAATCCAAAAGCAGTGCCATGGCAGAAGTCAAAGCCCTGGTCGATCGGAAGTATCTGTTAATGGATCTGTTGAAAAACAAGCGCGTTACCATCGGTGTGGACGGCACCATGATAAATGGGCAAAAACCCGTTCTGATAGCGAAAAACCTGTTCGACAAAATCCCGGAAAACTGGCGGTGGTATTTATGGCCGGCATGTGATGGTTGTTTTAATTCTGCCGCAGCTCCGGCAATTGCAAGACCAGAAGTAGAGCAGTTTACGCTAGTGAGTAATTCCACATCTCATCAACAGCTGGTTTATCGCCACGAAAATGGTGATTTTTATCCTACCTATCTGTTGCAATTATTGAAAAGTATTCAGGGCTTAAACAGCGATGAGAATCTTACTTGGCACCTGGATAAAGGACTGGAGCTGGGAGAGAAGATTTTCCCTCTGTCTTTGAATGGTACATTTATTTCCATTAATGCTCTGGCCGATCGTATGTCGCCGCCGATTGACCGGTTTCCCTTAAGTGAAGCACTTGCGCGCAGCGCCTTCCCTGAAATTGTGATTGTAGCAGCCAGTGGTAGTGAGCAAGCCGAAGTCATTGCCAAATCTATTTACAGCATTAAGCATAATGATTTCATGCACTCTCCGTGGTGGACGCTGGCGGTCAACCTCGTGTTACTGATGTTTGTCACCCTGTATCTATATTTTCTTGTTCCGCGTATATCAAAGCAGATGAGTATTGCCATTACGGCATTAGTTATTTTTATTTTACTCGCGGTGCAAATATTTTTTATCGCATTACAAAAAGTCTGGGTGCCGACCGCGCTACCGTTGGTCTGGATGGTAGTCGGACATTTTATGTTAATTGTCTGGCTGACCAAACAACACCGAATTCAGCGTTTAGTGAATAATGCTGATGCAATTTGTATTGAGAACGCGCGTCGACTGATCGAACACAACAATTTATCTCAGGCTCGCCAGCAATTACAGGCTTGTACAAACCGAGAGCCTCTGCTGAAAACGCTGTATGAAATCTCAGAAGCGTATACGCAGCAAAAAGATTTTAACCAGGCTGTAGCGGTGTTGAGTGAAATTCGTAAGAAAAATCGCTCGTATAAAGACACGGAACAAAAAATTCAAGTGTTAAACAGCATGCTGAAAACGCAGGGCATGAAACGTGAAAATGGTTTGGAAAAAACTGCTGTGCTCAGTCAGGAAATGCTTGGGCCGCGAACATTTGGTCGTTATCGTGTGGAGCGCGAAATCGGCCGTGGTGCGATGGGGCAGGTGTATCTTTGTCATGATCCAAGCATTAGTCGTAATGTGGCGGTAAAGGCCATTAATTACGATAACTTTCAGCAAAAAGAAATCAACGATATTAAAGGTCGGTTTTTTAAAGAAGCCAAAGCAGCAGGTCGTTTAAGTCACCCGTCAATTGTGTCTGTGTACGATGTCGGTGAGGATAACGGGGTAGCCTTTATTGCGATGGATTATGCAGAAGGCAATCCGCTAAGCAGTTTTGTGACCAAGGACAATCTTCTACCGGTTTTTGAGGTTTATCGCATTATTTGTGAAGTGGCAATCGCGTTAGAATATGCACACGAAAACAATATTGTGCACCGCGACATTAAACCGGGGAACATCATTTATAACCCTTCTCCATTTCAGGTTAAAGTGACGGACTTCGGTATTGCGCGTTTAGTGGATGATTCAAAAACTAATACAGGTGAAATCCTGGGGTCGCCGCTCTATATGGCGCCTGAGCAATTGAAAGGAAAAAAAGTAAACCGCGCGGCCGATATTTTCAGTCTCGGCGTTACGTTTTATCAGTTGTTAACGGGGCAATTGCCGTTTACCGGCGATAACCTAGCGGCACTTACCTATGAGATTATTCACGGGCGTCCAAAGAATGTACGTACTGTGCGCAAAAATCTGCCTGCCAGTGCCGCCCGGATTATTAACCAGGCTCTGCAGAAAGACCCTGAACAACGCTATGATACGGCAGCAGAATTTGCTGCCACAATTAAAAAAGCGATAAAACGGGATTTTGCGTCAAACGCAAGAAAAATTGGATTCATTTAGCTAAGCTTCTAGAAGCATTGAAAAGAGAGTAAAGGTAATCACTATGGCGATGTTAGCGCAATTGGTCGATGGGGTAGTCACCTATAAATTTGATCTGGACAAACCGTCGATGGCAGTAGGGCGTTTGCCAGACAACGATATTATTATTGATGATGCCTCGGTCAGCTCCAAACATGCCGTTATCGAGCGCATTCCGAACGAGGATTTCCCTGAGGAAGTCGAATACTTCATAACAGATCTTGGCAGTACAAATGGCACAGAGGTTAATGGGCAGCGTATTGATCAGGCGACGAAACTAAAAAATAACGATGAAGTTAAAATTGCCTGGAATAAGTTTAAATTCCTGGATTCCAACACTGTGGATATGGCCTCTACAGTTCATATATTAAAGTAATTAAATTTTAGTAGTTTATTGTAAATATAAATTTAACCTTCGAAAAAGCAGCTAAACTTAAGAAACATGCCGTAATTATCGACACGCCAATCTGAACATGTTCGGTTGGCTGCGATATATGGACAGAGAACGCCATTTTTTGTCTAAAACACTATGTTCAAAACTCACAAGTTTAGCTGGGTTCAACCCCCAGGAATTCCACTCTCCAAGATTCTTCTCGTTAGTTATCTTGTTCTGGCGAGCGCCCATTTATTCGCCGCTCCCGGCGATATATTATTCGAAGAATATTTTAATAATAACGGCGATTTTCAGAGCGACTGGAGTGAAGCAGGTGCTGGTGACGCCAGTGTTAACGGACAGACTTTTAGTTCGCCATCAAACTCTTTACGCTTAGGAGAGGGAAATGTTTCTGTTACCAGTGATGCTGGGAATATTAATGCGGCGGGAGTTGGAGGAGCGGAAGTTTCTGTCTGGATTCGTCGCGGGGACGATAGTTTTAGTGAAAATCCAGATGCTGGTGAGGACTTGTTATTCGAGTATTTGAACAATGCAAATACTTGGATAGAGCTAGACACTTATCCTGGTGATGGTGCTCAGGGAGAAATATTTACGCCAACATTCACCTTACCTGCTGACGCATTACACTCCAATTTACGACTTCGATTTACTCTGGTTCAGGCGAATGCGGGGAATTTTGATTATTGGCACATAGACGATGTCATCGTGCGTGAAACTGGTGCAGTTGGAGGAAGTTGTGACACCTATGCAGACAATTTTAATACTGTTAATTACAACAATAGTGATGGGACGTTAAATTGGTCAGGAAACTCTTGGGTTGAGACCAATGATAATGGTAGTCCAAATAACGGTGATCTACGTATTTCTGGCGGCGTTTTGCAAATCTCTGGTAACGGGTCCTATCTTTTCAATACCGCGATAACTCGGCAAGCCGACACATCTGGAGCAGATTCGATAACCCTTAGTTTTGATTTTGCCATGCGTGGCGGTGTTGATTTAGAGGATGGGCTATTTTTGGAGGTTTCTAGCGATGGTGGAGCCAACTGGGATTTACTCGAACTTTTTTATGGTTTCAACAACAATGCAACCGGCTCGCGTTCATATACGATTTCCAGTTACGCCTCTACTGATATGCAGGTTCGCTTTCGATTGCCATTTGATTATTACACTGTTTGTTGTTTTGATAGCGGCAATGAACGGATGGAAGTTGATAATTTTACGATTGAAGTGTGTGGTACTCAATTGCCACAACCCGTCGCCGCTTATTATTTTGATGAAATCTCATGGACAGGAACCCCAGGGGAAGTTATTGACAGCTCGGTGAATGGGCTTCACGGAGAGGCTGTAAACTTAAACGGGTTTCCAGACAAAGATAATGCCAATCCCGCGATTGCTGGTGAGCCAGGTACCTGTGGATATGGAATTTTTAATGGCGCTAATGACGGCTATGTTGAAATTCCAGACCCAGGGAATAACTCCCTGCTGGACTTTGCAGATAACTTTTCAGTAAGTGCTTGGATTTATCCTCTCAGTTACGCTACCTCAGACTTGGCCACCATCGTTTCTAAAGATACAAACTACGAATTTCATTTAAATGGCCTGGGCCAGGTGTATTGGTGGTGGGGCGGAGGGAACGAACAAGTTACCTCGACCAATCCAGTAACCTTAAACGCCTGGAATCACGTCACAATTACGTATCAAACCGGGCAGCAGAAAGTGTACATTAATGGGGTTGAGTCTGGGTCGAGCAGTTCAACGGCAGGGCTAAATCAAAATAATAATAGTCTGTTTATTGGTACAGACTTGAACTATCACACGCGCCGATTCAACGGTTATATTGACGAAGTCAATGTTTTTGATACAGCGTTGACCGCTGCGCAGGTTATCCAGGTAATGGACCTGACTCACACTTGCCCAGTGTCATTGCTAAGCCATTACGCCATTCAAAATTCAGGTGCGGGGGTGACATGTGAATCAGAGCTCGTCACCATTGCCGCGCATGATGATACACACGCTGGTGTGGATGCTGACAGTTATACCATTCAGGTCAGCGCAACTTCAGCAACTCCCGGCTGGAGTGCAAACGATGTTACCTGGAGTCTGGCTTCGGGGAATGGCACATTTTCGGTGCTGTCTCCGGGAGTGGCTCAGTATGAGTTTTCCGGTGAGGCGGCGGTCAGTTTACGCTTGGGGAATATCTCGGAAGCATTGGTAGATATTGATGTTGTGGATGGACTTGGTAATACGGATGTAGATGGCGATGCAACCGAAGATAATCGGATACAGTTTTTAAATACAGGATTTTTGTTTTACGAAGATGCCGATGCTAATGGCGTTGGCGACGGTCCTATTATATCGCCGCTGGTGGCCGGTGGGTTAAGTTCTAATTCGATTGTTCGTGCGGTAGAGACTGATTCCAATACCGGGGCGTGTATCGCACGGTTACTCGGAGCGAGGAATGTCGACATGGCGTACGAGTGCGTCAACCCCAGTACTTGCCAGTATGACAAGGACTTGCAAATAAACGGTATGGCAATTGAAGAAAATAATGCTGGAGCAGTCGCCGCATATCAGGCCGTACCATTGACCTTTGATGCTCAGGGAGTTGCACCATTCCAGTTTGAATATTTCGATGTTGGTCAAATTCGTCTGCACGCAAGAATTAATTTACCGTCCGACGGAGAAGGGCCAGCGATTACCTTGCAAGGGAGCAGTAACAATTCCACTGTTTACCCGGATGATCTGGTAATCACAAGTGTGCAAGCCCCGGATTTAACTGCAAATCCCGGGAGCCTGGCATCAGGCCCAGGGTTTGTCGTTGCGGGAACACCATTTCGCGTTACGGTTGAGGCGCGAAATGAAGATGGACGAATCACACCTAATTTTGGTTTGGAGATTTCACCAGAAACCCTTCAATTGGAAGCATCGTCATTACGCATGCCCGTAGGGGGCAATTTACCTGCTTTAACTTCCGCAAATAGTTTTACTTCCGCTGGCACGCTCGGGGTGTTTATAAACACATCTGTTGCATGGCCTGAAGCCGGAACTATTGAAATGCATGCAAGCACGGATGACAATTATTTGGATGCGGGGAAAGTCACTAGTCGGGATGGTGTGGACGTTGGCCGGTTTTACCCTGAGCACTTTACTTTGACGGGGGTGAGTTTGATTGAGGGTTGCGCTGCTGGCGGATTTACTTATATGTCAGATCTTGGATTAACCTATCGACCTTTACAGTTTAACTTTTCCGTGAACGCTGTGGCCGGGGCAAGTGTGTTAACGAATTATGACCAGGCGCTTGGCTATCCCGTCAGTGGATTTAATGTGGTTGCAGAAAACAACAACAGTGGCGTGGATTTAAGTTCTCGTGCAGGCATCGATACAGCCACTTTTGTCAGCGGTGTCTATCAACTTAATAGTGGCACAGGAGCACTTGCGCGATTTTCCAGTGCTGGGATAGAAGCGCCTGATGGACCGTTGTCGGCAGTACAGTTTGGTCTGCAAACCAATGGCGGAGCCGATGGTATTGATTTCAGCAGTACGTCCTTAAATATGAATGCTGCTCAGGCTAATGATTGTGTGAGTGACGACGATTGTAATGCTGCAGCACTGGGGTCAGCCATTGCATTTCGTTTCGGGCGCTTGTCCGGCACGAATGCGCATGGCCCAGAAAGCGCTGCATTGAATGTGCCGTTAGAGGTGCAATATTGGAATGGTGCGGAGTTCGTAAGAAATACCGAAGATTTATACTGCACCTCTATCGCCTTTAGTGAAGTGCGCTTTGCGGGGAATGCCTTAAATGTAGATAGTAATCGCAATGTTGCCGTTGGCAGTGGAACCAGCACCGGCAGCTTCAGTGAGTTTGATGCCGGGGTTCGTTTTGATTTTGTTAATGGCGATGCGGGGCTGCAGTTTTCCGCCCCGGGCGCCGGCAATACAGGAAGCTTTTATGTTGATGTGGATTTAACGAATTATCCGTTCTTGCGTGGCGATTGGGATGGTGATGGAAATTACGGGAATGAAACCGCATTGCCAAGCATAGAAGTGAGTTTTGGCCGCTATCGCGGGCATGACCGCATTATTCATTGGCGGGAAGTCTTGAATTAACGGCAGCGTTAAACTCGTCAAAGCCTAACGCTGCCGCTTAAACGCGGTTCTCAATTAATTAATCAATCTATTTGCAAACCGAAAAAGCAATACGCTGTTTTTCTTTGTCCACGCTTTCAACTTTAACGTCAACTTCCATATCAAGACTATATTTCACGCCGTCAACTTCAATCGTCATTCGCTTGGCGTCGTAAACTTTTGGCGTATCCTTTTTAAATAAAACAAAACCATCAATGCCGGTATCCTGCAAGCGCACACCAAAACCTTGCTGTGTCACGATACGGATTTTCCCTTTTCCAGTTGAGCCGACCAGACTTCCAGCAAATTGAATAATTAACTTTTTATTGAGCTCGCGATCTGCCTGACGACCTATGTTCAATTGCTCCGTTAGCGCTTCAAGACTCTGTTCATTCAATGCTTCAAAAGCCACGCTGTCTTGCAGTGCTTTACGAATGGCCCAGTGGTTGTATAAATCAGCAAAGCGGCGGATTGGCGAGGTGATTGTGGCGTAGTGTGAAACGCCCATACCCAGATGCGGGTTAGGTTCCAACGACAGTTCACCTACCTGCATCATTCTTCTCAGAGGGAATACCAGTGCCTGCTTGCCTTCGCTTTCGGTAAGTTGTTTGAACAGGGCAATATGACCTTCTAGAGAAGTAATGTCCTGTTCGCACTCCACTTGTTCCTCTTTCAGCAGGGCTTTCACTTCACCCAGTCGCTCAGGACGAAAACCCTGGTGCGCAATGCACAGACCGGAAGCGTGTTCTGCCAGGAATTTACCCGCACAAATATTCGTTGCCAGCATTGCTTCTTCCACGATGCTATGCGCAATGTTGCGAGGCTTGGCTACAATCGCTTCAATTTTCCCCAGATCATTTAGCTGATAGTCATAGTCAGTCTGATCTACAGCAGGAATGAAGTTTTGCTCTCTAAACGTTTTGCGCAACTGGGCGAGTTGCTTCAAGTCTTGTAATTGCTGCAGCATTTCAGCTGGAAGTTCGGGGGCGGGAGGAGCATCGTCACCTGCATCCAGAATAATTTCGCGTACAGTGTCTTGCTGGCCATCCAAAAACGCAGCGACATCATCATAAGAAAGTTTGTGTTTGGATGCGATATTGGCAAAGCTGAATTGATAGTGTGAAATGCTGCCTTGCTCATTCAAGTCAATTTGGCAGACCAGAGCTGGGCGTGTTTTGCCCGCTTCTAAAGAAAAACAGGCATTGCTTAGCTGTAGTGGTAGCATCGGGATATAGCCACCCAGCAGATAAACCGTCTGCGCACGCACCTGAGCACTGTTCGCCAGCGTAGAACCCTGTTCAATAAATGCTGAAGGGTCCGCAATGGCGACGTGAAGTCGAGTTAAGCCGTCAGCGAGATGTTCTATGGCAATAGCATCATCCATGTCTCGAGTTTTCGCCGAGTCAATAGTGACAAAGGGGATATGCGTCAGATCATCGCGCTCACCAAAGGCGCTTTCATTGAATAGCTTTTCAATGTCACTGGCCTGATTCAACAAGGTTTCGTTGTCGGCACGGTTCAGATTGTATTTTGCGCGTATTGTCTTAAATTCAATTTTACTGTCGTTCGCCTGACCTATGCGTTCCACAACCTTGGCTGAAGGTTTACCGTCTTTAAATGGGTGGCGTACGAGTTTGGCGACAATCATATCGCCTTCCTTGCATTTGGCTCGCTGCTGCGGCGGTATAAAAATCCACCGAGAAACCGAGGATTCAAGAGGCGCAACGAAGTGTGCAGAGCCCTTGGTGCGGTATTCACCAATAAAACGGTCCAACGAACGTTCTACCAGAGACTCCAAATCGGCTTCCAGCTTACCTTTCTTATTCGTGGTTAAGGTGACTTTAACCACGTCCCCCGGGAGTACGCGTTGCATTTTTTCTGGCGACAAGAACGCATCACGCCCATCTTCCAGTTTTACGAAACCAAAGCGGCCACTTGTTCCAACGACAGTTCCAGTAGCGTATTCCTTCGCATCTAATATGTCCTGCTTTAGTTGCGATAATTGATTGAGGGCGTTGCTATCTAACATGCTAGATGTTTTTCCTAATATCCTGAGTAAGGGCTTAAAGACTAAAAGCCGCGAATTCTATCAGAAATAATCGCAAAACTGGATGTTTACGATGTGTTGTAAATCTCAGCAGATTAAGCTTCTGCTGTAAAATCAACAGCTTAGCGTAAAATGCGCGTCAACTTGCTTGAAATTAGCACATTATTTCTTATTGCTTAATAACCTCCTGCACGATGAAAATTACAGTGAGGATAAAACTTGAGGTTTAAATGAACGAATTTTTAGCCTGGTTACCCCTGACAATGTGCATATTCGGGCTCGGTTTTGCTTATGGGCTTCCATGGCGCATCCACGTCGCGACTGCACCTGCGGAGATTTCTTTAAATTGCGCGCCAGAAAAGCCTTTTAGGCACGCATTGTATAGCGCGCCGCCTATTGATAGGTTGGCGATGCTCGCCTGGAGTCTGGCAGTTATTATCGGTCTGTGTGTCCCGCAAGATCAGCCTTTACTTGCTGCTTCAAGTCTATTGCCCCTCGCGATATTAGGGGGCAGTTTACTCGCATTCCGTGTCACTTTGACTGGCTGTTTTCAGACGCGTTTGATCGGCGGAACTGCCAGAGGCGTCACCCTGGCGCTACTGCTGGTTGTGGCTGGAGTCATAAGTTTGAGCCTGGCTTTACATCTCTGGCCTGGGTTCGAGCGACATATCGTGATGGAGGCGACGACCTTGGGCAAGGCAGCTAACCCAATGACGATTGCTTATAGCCTGGATAAATTACTTGCCGCTGTGCTGCTGTTTCTATTGGTCTCACCTAAAATACAGTGCGCGCAATCAATACCCCCTCTGGTAAAACCGTTCTTCACGCTTTTTGTGCCATTGGTCGCTGCGTTTTTTTTGTGTGCAAATTTGCTGGGCGTAGCGCTTGACCCCAAATGGGAGATGGCGTTTGTTGGGTTTATTCTGATTAATCTGATCTCGACTTGCCTGGCCGAGGAAATTTTCTTTCGATTATTTATTCAGGAGACACTGGAAAGGATTCGAGTGCCTGGGCTGGTAGCCGCAGGTGTAAGTGCCGGGCTGTTTACCCTTGCCCATTATTCTTCGCAGGTAAGCGCACAGTATTTGGTGTTAGTCGGCCTGGCAGGGTGTTTGTATGCGTGGAGCTACAGTAAAACCCGGGCGATAGAAGTCCCGGTTTTACTGCATTTACTCGTCAACAGTGTTCATCTTATTCTGTTTGAATACCCGTTTCGCTAGAGCGCATTGGGGTAGCCCAAATGACGCCAGGCTTCATACACAATGACTGAAGCCGCATTAGAGAGATTCATGCTGCGACTATCGGGCGTCATTGGAATTCGGATAACGTTATTGCCCATACTGTTGCGAATGTCTTCAGGTAACCCCCGCGTTTCTGGGCCAAACACCAGATAGTCTCCTATCTGGTAATCGACATCACTGTGATACTGTTTTCCTTTAGTGGAAATACCAAACAACCTTTGCGGTGCTTCTGCTTCAAGAAAGGCCTGCCAGTTCGCGTGTGTTTGTGCATCCTTCCATTCGCCATAATCCAGGCCTGCACGACGCAGCCGTTTATCATCCAAGACAAACCCCAGAGGTTCAATCAGGTGTAAGCGGCAACCTGTGTTGGCACACAGGCGAATAATGTTTCCGGTATTGGGGGGGATTTCAGGTTCGAATAAAACAACATTAAACATAATCAAAAAACCAAAGGTATACGAAAGCCGGTGTTTTGTACGCCGGTAAAAATTAATTCTGTATGCAAAGTGATCACATGCTGCTATCAGGGTGGATGCGCATCGCTGTTTCCTTCTCTCGCGAATGTCTGACAATTCGTAGCACACCACTCCTGCCGTGGATCAATTTGCCAAGTTTACACTTTTTCGTTCGCTATCGCCGGATGGACTATGTTGCGTGTTTTTAATCCCCGGGCGATCTTTATAACAGCGTCTATACTTCAGTTATCGAATAACCGGTAATTATAAGTAAGTGTAATTATTCTTGACCTCCAAACTTCGGTGGTCATGCAGGCTGAGTGTTAAAAAACAGACGCTTGGCAGATATGTTGAATTGAATAGCGTAACGGCTGAGGGCGATCTCATTGAATTGGCTGGATAAGTTGGGTGCCAAAAAAGGTCTGGTTAGCATAGAAGTGCTGGCCGATGGTCTGGCTGTTGCCAGCAAAGGGTGCTTTTCTACGCCTGAAAGTATTGATGTGATGGGGGTGCTGACACAAGACGCAGGTGATCTTACCGTTGCTTTACATGACTTTGTTAGCAAGCACAGACTAAGTAAACGCTTGTGCCACCTGATTTTAAATATTAAAGATTATAACTTGTTGCTGGTGGAAGCACCCGATGTTCCCGATGAAGAATTGCGTGAAGCTGTTCGCTGGCGGATTAAAGACCTGATATCCATTCCCGTGGAAAAAGCACTGGTCGACGTATTTTTGCTTCCTGCGGATGGCAATCGTTCAGGCAAAAAAATGGTGTACGTGGTTGTGGCAGAGCGAACTCGTATTCAAACCTTGGTTGATCAGGTCCATGACAGTGGCTTAACCCTTGCCAGCATTGATATTGCCGAAATGGCTTTGCGAAATATATCTCTGATCAAACAGCGAGAGGGCGATAACAACCGTGGCGTTGCAATTGCAAGAATTGTAGAAGGCGGGGGAACTGTTTCTCTGTACCGCAATGGCAACATGTATCTTTCCCGGCAATTTAAGCTCAATTATGGTGGCGGTTTACTGGATGACCTTCCCAATGATGCGCTTGCCTTGGAAGTTCAGCGTTCGCTGGACTACTACGAGCGACAAATGGGGTTGGCTCCGCCTTCCGTTTTGTATTTATGCGGCGAAAACATTAGCGCTGATAAAATCAATGAAGAGTTTAAACGCAGTTTAACTGTCCCAGTAGCGATTTTAAGCCTGCAGGGAGACCTACCGTTTCCAGAAGAAAGCGATGAAAGTCTAGTGCAGATGTGTATTGGGGCTTTGGGCGGCGTTCATCGTGAGGTGGCAATGTAATGGCCATGCAAAAAGTCAATTTATATTTGCCTGAGCTGCGCCCTCGGCGCGAATGGCTCACCTTGCAAACCGTTGTAATCTGTGTGGTTTTTTATTTTCTGTTTATGCTGTTTACATTAAAAGTGACCACTGATGACGTGAAGAATCTTGAACAGATAGTGAAAACCAAAGAGAACGCCAAGGTCGCGTCTGAAACTCGACTTGAAAAATATCGCAATATGACAAAGTCCATTAATGTGGCATTAATGGATGACGAAATAGCAGATTTGCGAATGCAGGTAGCCGCAAGGCAACAAATTCGATCGGTGATTGAAGGGCAGCGCCTCGGCAATGAAACGGGCTTTTCACAAAACCTGCAAAGTCTTGCTCGTCAATCGCTGCCGTCTATATCGTTAAACCGCATTCGCCTGACGCGAGGTGGACAATACGTGGAAATGCAGGGCGAAACACTCTCGCCAGAGGACATCGCATACTATATCGAGTTACTGCAATCGGAAAAAAGTTTTGGCTTTTCCCGGTTTGGCAGTTTGAGTGTTGGTAAACAAAAACATGCAAACCGACATGTCTTCGCCTTGGGGTTTGACTCCCTGTACCAAATTGCCATTAAGGAAAAATAAGGCGAAAACTTTTGAAAACAGCAAGATAAAACACGGTTGATATGAAAGAACTTTGGCAAAAATATTCAGATCAGTTTAATGGCCGAGCTATTCGAGAGCGAATAATTCTGGCTTTGTGCTTGTTTGCTGTGGTGTATGGGGTTTTTTACTACGGATTTTTCTTTCCGCTGGATGTAAAAAAAGCGGCGATTCAAAAGCGCTTGGATGATCTGGGTAAAGAAAGTGAAAAACTTTCTGCGCAGGAAATTGTATTCGCTCAGGCCATTGAAAATGATCCTAACGCAGAAAAAAAGCGTGAACTTACGCGTTTATCCCAACAGTTGAAATTTTTGGATGAAGATTTAATGAAGCTTTCTGTGGGGCTGATTTCCGCAGAACAGCTTCCTATTGCATTGCGTGATGTTTTATTGCAGTCCAAAGGCCTTGAGTTGCTGGGCCTTGAAGCACAAGCGCCTTCAAAGTTGGCGTTGTCTGAGCCACCCAAGCTGGATGCAGGTACCTCGTCCGAGACATCTCCGGAAAAAACACAAGATGAATTAAACGGCCAGAAAAACCAAAAACAAAAAGAGGCATCCTCGCAAGAGGCAAATCGCGGCGTTGGCTTATACAAACATGCGGTGAAACTAGCGATTGAAGGTGAATACTTTACGGTTGTTGACTATCTGAAATCGATTGAGGAATTACCTTGGAAAATCTATTGGCAAACACTGGACTATCAGGTTCAAGACTATCCCAGGGCTAAAGTGGTTTTAGAGGTATATACCTTGTCGACTGAAAAAGGGTTTATTGGTGGGTGAAGCGATGAATCAGTTTTTTGGCGTTAGCCGCGCATTGGTCAGTGTGATGCTTGCTGTAACAATTGGTATGCCCATGGCCGTTTCTGCCGAAGTGCTGCAGGACCCTACACGTCCATTGATGTATCAGGTGAAAGAAAAGAAAAAACCTGCATTGACGCTTCAAGCGATTTATGAACGTAGTGGTTTTAACGAAGCTGTGATTAATGGGCGTCAGGTAAAGGTGGGGGATCGAGTGCACAATGCGAGGATTAGCAAAATTACTCAAGATCGTGTGCTCTATGTGGAAGATGGTGTAACGCATTCGCTCAGGCTAAGAGCCAGCATATTCTAAGTATTGAAAGTCTATGAAGAAAATTATGAACATAAAACACGTAACGTTAAGTGCGATGGGGCTTGTCGTGCTAGGGCTTTGCTCTTGTGCTGAGACGCCTCAACATAAAACTTCAGCGGAAAAAATACTGGATAACTCTGTTCGTGAGCAAACTCAGAACGTGGTTGACGTGCCTGATGCCGTTTCCGATGCGCTGTTACAGCATCCCAGTAGTTCAAGCGCTACACCACTGACTCAAAGATTCAATGTCTCTGTTAATAACATACCGGCAAGAACTTTTTTTCTAAGTCTGGTATCTGACTCCGGGGTAAATGTCATTGCTCATCCGGAGGTTTCAGGTTCTATTTCGCTGGAACTTAAAAATGTGACGGTCGATGAAGTGCTTAACGTAACACGCGAAGTCTATGGATATGAGTATAAGTACCAAAATGGAATTTATACGATCTTTCCAAGAAAACTTCGTACGGAAATCTTTCCTATTAATTATCTGGATGTTAAGCGGGTAGGCGTGACCGATACCAGTGTGTTGATTGGCAAAATCACCTCGGGTAACTCGAGCAGTAATGGTGGCAGAAACGGCAACAATAACAGCGGTTCCAATAATAATTCGGGAAACTCAGAGCAGGCGAATTTACTGTCTTATCTGGACTCAGAGAAAGGGCAAACGGGTCGTGGGCAGGGGCTTTCACCGGGGACTCGGGTGCAAACTCTCTCTAAAACTGATTTTTGGAGTGGCTTAAACGAAACGCTATTGGCCATTGTTGGCGGTGAAGAGGAAGGGCGTTTAGTGATGGCTAATCCGCAAGCCAGTCTGGTGGTGATTAAAGCGCTGCCGAACGAATTGAGTGCTGTGCGGGATTTTCTGGAACGCTCTGAATTAAGCGTAAAACGGCAAGTGATTCTAGAGACTAAAATTCTGGAAGTTCGTTTGAATGATGATTATCAATCTGGCATTAACTGGTCTGCTATCTCTGGTGCTTTGGCAATGTCTCAAACGGATTTAGCGGATGGCTCCCTGTTAAGTATATTCGGCAATAGGAATGTCAATCGCAATTCGTCAATTGAAACCGTATTGAACGTGACCGATATTACCAAGTTATTATATTTTCTGGATTCTCAAGGTGATGTTCAGGTGCTGTCCAGTCCAAGAATTTCCACCGTAAATAATCAGAAAGCGGTGATTCGAGTCGGGTCTGATGAGTTCTTCGTTACGGGGGTGTCGAATTCGACTACAGCGAGTGCAACTTCGGTTGTCAGTATTCCAGAAGTCGAACTGGATTCCTTTTTTAGTGGTATCTCACTTGATGTTACGCCACAAATTTCAGAAAACGGGGATGTAATTCTGCATGTTCACCCTTTGGTGAGTAATGTACAGGATCAGACCAAGGAAATAGAAGTGGCAGGTGAGAACTTTTCACTTCCTCTGGCTTTGCGTGACGTTCGAGAATCGGACAGCATTGTAAAAGCAAAAAGTGGTCAAGTCGTGGTGCTCGGAGGCTTGATGCAAGAGCGCTCAATGGATGTTGTGACTAAACGACCGGTGTTAGGGAATATTCCTATTGTTAATGCGCTGTTTAAAGCCAAGCAAAAAGCGGTTGTCAAAACTGAGTTGGTCATTCTGATGCAGCCAATCGTGGTGACAGAAGGCACATGGGAAGATCAAGTTAGACAAAACGCAGATAACGTTCGAACGCTGTACGATGAGTTTCAAAAGCGTTAGGAGGCTAAATGTACGAGCAACATTTCGGGTTTTCTGAACGGCCGTTTTCCATAACGCCGGATACCGCTTTTTTTCTGAATCAACAAAGCCATCGAGAAGCCTTGAATACGATGCTGGTGGCGTTAAAGCACAGTGAAGGCTTTATCAAAATAGTGGGAGAGGTGGGCACAGGTAAAACACTGTTGTGTCGTATACTGCTGTCAAAGTTGCACCGTGAATTTGTGACAGCGTACATACCCAATCCGTATTTAAGTCCCGAGGAGTTAAAGTCGTTTGTTGCGCATGAGATTGGTGCAAATCTCGATAAAACTATGCCTGCACATGAAGTGTTGTCCGCAATATACCGCAAGCTTTTACAGTTGGCACGAAATGGTAAGCAGGTTGTTTTGATTGTTGATGAAGCGCAGGCCATGCCACGAGAGACTATTGAATGCTTGCGCTTGCTAACGAACCTTGAAACGGAAAAACGAAAATTACTGCAAGTGGTCATGCTGGGGCAGCCAGAACTGGACCAGTTGCTTGCACGAGCAGATTTACGACAATTAAAACAGCGAATTATTTTTGCAGAACGACTAAAGCCCTTTACCCGTTCCGGGGTGTGCCAATATATCGCCCATCGATTAACATCGGCGGGAGGTAACGACAAAATATTCAGTCGGTTCGCCCAGCATTTGGTGTATTACGGTTCAGGTGGGATTCCAAGGCTAATTAACATTCTCGCCCACAAAGCGTTGATTTGCGCTTTTGGCAAAGGCGATTCCCGCGTCGGTGCCTGGCATGTCGCTAAGGCAATTGCCGATACTCAGGAAAGCCACTGGCTGGGAAAATTGTGTGCATTCCATTGTAAGTTTCATTGGCAAATGACGGCAGTTACTCTGGCTGTGTCCTCCATTTTTATTGCAGATTCTTTTGCATTGCTGAAAGGGGCTTTTGCATGAGTCTGATCAATGATGCGCTTCAGGATTTACAGCTTCGCCAGGAACATTCATCGGTGGCTTTGGGGGACGCACAAACAACAGAAAGTTCATTGCCCAATGAATCAGATCTTCTGGCATCAACAGAAAAACCTGAACGTCAATGGCGAGTATCCCCTGTGTGGTCGTATTTAACTGTCGCCGCCTTATGTGTTGGTGGTGGGTATTACCTCGCGCGCACAGAACAAGCGCCCGAGGCTATTGCGCAGACAGCAGAATCTCCCTTACCACCTCTGCCTGGTGTTGAGCTGGCCTTAAGTTCTGATCTGCCGACAGATCGACGAACAGCAGGTGGTGTAACCTTGCCTGCCAATGCAGAGAACTCCCTCGTCAATACGGAAGTACCCGAAGCGCGCATCCCGCGGCATCAGGAAACCATACGCAATGCGAGTACGCTTAAAAGTAATGCGCAAACAAAGTTTAATGACCTTGGCGTAAACAAAGATGACGAAAACATAGATGAGGCAAGCAAAAAAGAAACTCTCGCGTTACTGTTAGAACTTGCTCATCAAGCTCTCGCGCAAAAACGTTTAACTTTGCCCAAGGACAGAAGCGCGCTGTCTTATTTTCAGCAGGTATTGGCGATCGATAAACATAATGCAGATGCGAAACAGGGTTTGTTATCGCTAAAGCAACAGTACATTGCGCTGTTACAGCAGTATATGGACGATGGCGCTATTGAGAAAGCGGAGCGGATGGTAGCGCGATTGGCTCTGGTAGGAGGGAGTGAAGACGAACAACGTCGGCTGACATCATCCCTTGCCGAGGTGAAGCAGCAAATCATGCAGGCTACTTTTCTTACAGCGCGTCCTCCCGTGGATGACACTCTCGCGGATGACATACATGTTATTCCCGCGAGTGATGAACCTACGTATGTCAAACAGCAAGCGCAGGCTTCCAAAGGAGCGTTTCACTTTCAGTTGACGCAGGAATCCCAGGATATTGCCACCTTTCAAAAAGCATCGGCGCTAATAGCTAGCGGAGATCGGGCTACGGCTATTTCAATGTTGCAGGCTTATGTCGACCAGTATCCCGCAAGCGTAAAATGTAATGTGCTGCTGGTGGAAACGCTGGTAGCGCAAAATGATGTCGCTAGAGCACAGATACAAATTGCCGCACTGCCGGTCAATCACGTCGCGCTCACGTATTTGAACGCGGTTCTGGTGAACGCGATTCATGGCGCCGATCAGGCTCTCGTGTTGTTGGAAGGCAAACCGCCTGAGAACCAAATTGAACAGTCACAACTTGCACTGATGGCGGGGCTGTATCAAAAGCAGAAACAATACGATAAAGCCTGGAACACCTATCAGGTGTTGTTGCAAAAGAACGCGAATGATCTTCGGTATTTATTGGGATATGCCGTGTCGGCGGATGCCTTAAACAAGAAGCAACAGGCTTATCGCGCTTATACGTCCCTGGACGCGTTGGTGCACCCAGATCCTGCGATCCAGAAATTTGTACAACAACGTTTAACCGCATTGAAGTCGGATGTGGTGGTTGAGGTGAGCCAATGGTAGGAGCTGCAAATCAAAAACGCATTCGAATTGGTGATTTGCTCGTCGCTCAGCAATTGATTTCACAAGATCAGTTGGAAATGGCCCTGTCTGAACAGAAAAACAGTGGTCGCAAGCTGGGGCGACAGTTAGTGGAAATGGGGTTTGTTGAAGAAAACACCCTTTTATCGCTGCTCTCTGAGCAGTTGAGCATCCCCTTTATTGAATTAAAGCAATTCCGTTTCGATCCTGAGCTTGTAAAAATGTTGCCAGAAAACCTGGCGCGACGTTATCGCGTGATGGTTTTGCGCGAAGATCTCGATGGAATATTGTTGGGAATGTCAGATCCCACGGATATATTCGGTTTGGATGACCTGCAAAAGCACTTTTCCAAACCTATAAAAACGGCAGTTGTTCGTGAGAGTGAACTGCTGGATATTCTGGATATTGCATATAGTCGCGCTGAAGAAATTGCTTCGCTTGCGGAGCAGCTGGATGAAGAACTCAGCGCGGACGCTGTCGATTTTACCGACATGGTTACCGATGCCACAGACAGTGATGCACCTGTGGTAAAACTATTGCAGAAAATATTTGAAGAAGCCATTAACACCAAAGCTTCTGATATTCACATTGAGCCTGACGAAACCGTATTGCGTATACGTCAGCGTATCGATGGTGTTTTAGTTGAGCAGGTTATGAATGAAAAGCGTATTGCCGGTGCTTTGGTGGTACGCTTAAAGCTTATGTCCAACCTTGATATTTCTGAAAAACGTTTGCCACAGGATGGTCGCTTTAACTTGCGTTTTTCTAACCATAATATTGACGTGCGTCTATCAACCATGCCGGTGCAGTTTGGTGAATCGGTGGTGATGCGTATTCTGGATCAAAGTGATGGTATTCGACCATTGAAAGAAGTGGGAATGCCATTAGATTGTATGCAGCGATTTCGCCATATCATTACGCGCCCACACGGTTTGGTGCTGGTGACTGGTCCAACCGGTAGTGGTAAAACCACCACGCTTTACGGTGCTATTTCGGAATTGAATACTCCCGAACGAAAAATTATTACCGTGGAAGATCCCGTGGAATACCGAATTGCGCGCATCAGCCAAGTGCAAACCCACGAAAAAATCGGATTGGGATTTGGTACGGTACTTAAGGCTGCTTTGCGGCAGGACCCGGATGTGCTTCTGGTAGGGGAAATTCGGGATGCTGAATCTGCCGAAATTGCACTTCGTGCTGCAATGACTGGCCACATGGTGCTATCAACCCTTCACACAAATGATGCTGTTACCTCCGCTTTACGACTGGTGGATATGGGAGTGGACCCCTATTTGGTGGCTTCTTCGCTGCGCGCGGTAATCGCGCAGCGGTTGGTGCGTCGGGTATGTGACAGCTGTGCTGAAGACTACAGTCCTAATGACGCAGAAAAAGATCTGATCCGACGATTGTCCAAAGGCACTAGGTCAACCTCAACCCTGAAACGCGGTGCAGGTTGTCCGCATTGTTTTAATTCGGGCTATCGCGGACGAATCGGTGTGTTTGAACTGTTAGAGCTAAATGCGCCAATGGCCGATGCGTTGCGAGATGCGAATGTGCGTCAGTTTAATGATGCTGCGCATGCCCATCCACATTACCGTCCTCTCAGCGCAAGCGCCTTCGACTTTGCCATGCAAGGCGTTACGACCCTGGATGAGGTGTTGAGAGTGTCTGCTCAGGTAGAAGACGAAAGCCTGGCAGAAATAGTGAACGCCGCCGAGTAAACATCGTTTATGCCGAATTTTAAATTTCAAGGTCGGTCTGAGCAGGGCCAAGCGGTTACAGGCACACTGGAGGCCAGCTCCAAAGATGCGGTAGCCGGCCAGCTAATGGGGCGTGGAGTCACGCCCATTAAAATTGAGGAAGAGACAGCCGGCGCTAATATTACTAAGCAGATCAATACCCTTTTGGGGGGCGACAAGGTATCGACAGTCGATCTGATTATGTTCTGTCGGCAGATGTATACCATTACAAAAGCTGGTATTCCATTGACGCGTGGCATTCGCGGTCTGGCCGCCGGAGTGCGGCACCAAAAATTTCAAGAAGTTTTAAATGATGTTGCCGAGCGTTTAGAGGGCGGGACGGCACTTTCCCGCTCGCTGCGCGCCCATCCTAAAATATTCAATGACTTATTTGTCAGCATGATAAATGTTGGTGAAACCAGCGGTAATCTCGATCAGGTTTTTAAACAAATTGGATATTACATTGAGCGTGACGAAGAAACCAAAAAACGGGTTAAATCTGCGCTTCGGTATCCCACCTTTGTTGTGATGGCATTGGCGGCCGCTATTGCCGCGATTAATGTTTGGGTTGTTCCTGCATTTGCAAAAATGTTTTCAAAATTCGATGCCGAGCTACCTATTGTGACCAAAATTTTAATCGGAACGTCAAATGTTTTCGTGAATTACTGGTACTTGATCGGGATTGTCGTGGCGCTTGGGGTTTTCGGTTTCCTCTATTTAATCAAAACAGAAAAAGGGAAATTGTGGTGGGGAAAGCAAAAACTGAATTTGCCAATAGTGGGCGAGCTAATAGAGCGGGCTTCTATGGCTCGTTATGCGAGAAGCTTCAGCCTGATGCTGCAGGCGGGGGTGCCAATTAATCGCGCATTAAGTTTGTGTGCTGCGTCAATAGATAATGCGTATCTCGGGCAAAAAATTGCCAGAATCCGAGAGGGGGTGGAGCGTGGAGACAGCCTGCTGCGCACGCATAACGCCGCTCAAATATTTACCCCGCTCGTATTACAAATGATTGCCGTAGGCGAAGAGAGCGGCCAGATAGAAGAGTTGTTAGGTGATGTGGCAGAGTTTTATGATCGCGAAGTGGATTACGATTTACAGACTCTAACCGATAAAATTGAACCTATTCTTATTATCACCATGGCAATATTCGTAACGATTCTGGCATTGGGAATATTTTTGCCCATGTGGAGCATGTACGATATTCAGAAGTAATGTGTAGGTAACCTTGTCCATTATTCCATTCGGAAATAAATTCTCTAAAAAACGTCGATCAGTTCTGCGTTTTATAAAGATATCGTGCTAAAAAAACTGAAATCGCAAATTAATTTATATAGACATAAGCAAAGTAATAATTTTTTTGATTATTTATTCGCATATTGTCGGATGACTTTTATTTCTTTGACTATTATTGGTGTAGTAAACGAGTTATTTCTCGATATTGAGGTTTTAAAAACGCAATACATTCCGGTTGTGTTTTTGTGAAGGGGTTAATCCCAAAGCCGTGGTTATTAACAATTTAGTGAGGTTTTTCGGAGAAACTTTATGCGTAATCAACAATCTGGTTTTACTCTCATTGAGCTTATCGCAGTGATGGTAATTATTGGTATTCTGGCCGCGACTGCCGTGCCCAAATTTATTGATCTTTCAGATGAAGCTGAAACTGCAGCAGTATCTAGTATTGCTGGATCAATTGAAAGTGCCTCGGCGTTAAATCATGCCGTGGCGATTGCGACTGAAGCGGGATTAAGCACAGATCCTTATGTCAATATTGCGAACTGCAACACGAGCGGAGATTTGTTGGCAGGAGGGCTTCCCAGTGGGTACACGCTTGACGATCAATCAGTTGGAAGTAAGGCAACAGTGACATGCACGCTCACCAATGCGAATGATGCAACTAAAACGGCAACGTTTGCCTTAATCGGCGCGGCAGGGTACACACCATAAACTTTGGATAGATTGAACTTGTTCTTAATTAGTTTTGGTTTATGACACCTAAGGCTAACGAAGGGTTTAGTTTAATCGAGTTAATTGCAATCCTGTTAATTATAGGAGTGATTGGCGGCAGCATCATAAAGAACAGCAGCGTCAATACGACTGGTATGAAACTACAATCAAGCCGAGACCAAGTGGTCTCGGCTTTTTTTATGGCTCAACAGTTGGCAATGGCTACCGACGCAGAAGTAAAGCTTGTTATTTCAAATACCAACGAAGTGGATGTGCAAGTGGATGGCAATAGCACCACAGTTGGCGATGCGCGTTTCCCGATTACCCTCGGGAATGACCAGACCTTAACTGAAACCGAGTTTACCTTTGATCGACTCGGAAAAACTTCAGCGTCCACTTTAACTTTGTCGCAAGGATCGGAGACCGTTCAAATCACTGTCTCTTCCGCCGGATATGTGAATTAAAATTCACTGATCTATACTGTATAGCAATAAGCTAATGTGATGAGGACAGTGCAGGCAGATGTATGCTGCTTGTACGTGATAAACATGTAAATGCCTGATATGCAGCAATCATCCCAGAATACAAAACTACGGCAAAACGGTGTTTCCTTGATTGAAACACTGGTGTTTATTGTTGTCGTGAGTATTGCGTTGGGAGCTGTTGTGAAAGTGTTCAGCGCCGCAGTTGAAAATAGTGTTGACCCGGTAGTTCGCACGCGCGCTTTAGAACTTGCGCAAGCACAGCTGGATGAAATATTAAGTCGAAAGTTTGATGAAAACACTCCGAGCGGCGGAGTGCCTGCCTGTAACACCTCTGCAGGTGTGCCTTGTGCTGGTATTGTTGCGGATGGCGATTATGATGATGTTGGTGACTTTAACGGCTATAGCAACACTTCGCATCCCAACCATACAATTTCCGTGATAGTTGTAGAGGCGGGGGATGAATTATCCACTACGATCGGAAACGCTAATGCTCGTCGAATCACCGTTACGGTAACCGTGCCAGGTAGCTCGGCTATCCAGTTGAGTGCATATAAGGTGAATTTCTAATGCGTGTCACCAGTCCAGCGTTAAAAGTTCTCAGGCACCGTAGCGGTTTCACCTTGGTCGAATTGATCTCCGTGATTGTGATTTTAGGGATTTTAACGGCTATCGGTTCGCATTTTGTGGTTTCAACCATCCAAAGTTATCGTGACGTGGAGCAGCGTTCTAAGCTGATCAGCCGGGGGCGTCTGGTAGTTGAACAAATGACTCGCCAATTGCGAAATGCGGTACCGAATAGCATTCGCGTCAGTTCATCCGGTAATTGTATCGAGTTTATGCCCATGGTGGCCGGCGCAACGTATATCGGCAGTGTCCCCGATACGGAAAATTCGGCACCGGCGACTACGACAATCAATACCGCACCCTTTACGACCAGTGCAGGTGCTGGCTTGCATGCGGTGATCGGGGCGTTGCAAGGCAGTGAAATATATGCCAATGGAAGTCCTAATGGGCGTGCCCCCATCAGTGGCTTCAATGGAGGTGCAGCATCCCCATTTATTACGTTGTCATCTTCGCATCGTTTCATTCGTAATTCTGTTCAACAAAGAGTATATATTGCCGATGATCCATTGCGTTTTTGTTTGATCGGTGCGGAACTGTATCAGTATTCTGGTTACGGTTTTAATACTGGTGTCGTTACAGATGTCAGTCCCGGAGGTGATGCTGATTTAATGGGGGAAGACGTTGGAACAGGGAGCAGTGCGTTTGTAATATCTATTGGTACCGAGGATATAAACACCATAGTGTCGATCGACCTTACTTTTACACGCAATGATTCAATCGTTGATTTGCAGCAGGAGGTTTTGGTCCGCAATGTTCCTTGATAATAGCTTTTTTGCTCAACGGAAATGTTCTTCTCGGTTGCCCAGTCAGTCAGAGTCTGGTTTCTTAATTCCTCTAGCGTTGTTTATATTGGTGGGGCTGGGAGCTTTAGCCATTGCCATCAATCGAATGTCTTCCCAGTCAAACACAGCGTATACATTGGAGGGCGTTTCATTGCAGGCGTTTTATGCCGCAGAAACGGGAGCGCAGTTTGCGATGAATGTTTTAGTGTTTGATGTTGAGCAGCGTGCGTCAAGTGATACAAACTGTGCTGCAATGCCTGGCAGTATGGAAAGTTTTCCCAGCGCTTCTGCTGTGAGTTTTCAAACTTGTTCAGTTGCTATCAGTTGCCAGCGCAACACGGTGACAGGAAATCCTACCAGTTTTTATATTATTACCAGCACAGCAACCTGCGGAGCTGGTAATTTTGTTTCTGAGCGTACAGTTGAAGTCAGCGCTTATCTGTGAAAACAACGGCATTCTTTGAATACCATTGTCATGTGCAGCTGTCACATATAATTGTGGGCTGCAGTGCTTCCGTATATTACATGTTGACCCAGCTGTTTAAGCGGGGCATCTTAAACTTACGTTTTTCGTATCTTAAAATAATCCCATCCACCAAAATTTCTTCCAAGTAAAGATTCGGTTCGATTTGCTGGCCTTTGCTAACCACTTTTTTATTGAGCATCACGTTATTGGGGTAGTGGTGCTCTCGGTACATAAGCGTGGGCAGCTGTTTTTGTGTGGCAAAAGGTAAATCGTGAACGGTGCCAATATCGGGGTGTCCAGCCAAGGTGTTTTTATTGGCCGGAGGTTGTGTCGGGCGAGGTGCGACAGTCGGTCTTGGTGTCGCCCGCACTTGTTGAGGCTGCGGCGTAGGCTTAACTTGGTTTTTGTAAATAGCCGCAACTTCTTGTTGTTTCTTGGCGTGCTCTGCTTCAGGGGCTTGTGACGAGGCGGGTACAGGCGTCGTCTCTACAGTTTTCCTGGTTTGATTGACCTGCTCATACTGCGCAGCAATCATTTTTTTCCGGTTTTCAGCATATTTGCTTTGCTGTGGGTTTGGTGTGGTATTGGGGGTTGCCGTTGCCGCGGGTTTTGTCGCCTCAGTCGGGTTTGCCGAGCTGGCATTTCGTGTCTGATTCTGGGGCTGAGGTTTTTCTGCCGGGCCGGACTGGCGTTGATTGCCTTTTGCTGTTTGATCGGCATCTGCAATGGGGAAGGACTCTGAGTTTGACGTGTCTTTCTTGTCTAAAACCAGTATGGCGCCAAGCGCTAGAATAACCACCATACAAATGATTAAACCGATAAAAAGCAGTTTATGTTGTTTCTCAGGCGAAGCACTGTAAACAGGCGGTTCGTCATGCGCGGAATTTATTGTGGGAGGACTTTCCTTGTTTCGCTCGTGATCCGCTTTATTTAATGCATCTAATATCAGTGACATAGTATTAAAAACTTACCAGAAAAATTAATCGCTTATAAAAACTGATATTCCAGGGTTGTACTTACCCCGAGAGCTTCGTTCAGTTTCATGATAGTTCGTTCGCCGATAATGCCATCAGCAATGAGATTGTGTTCGCGTTGGAAAATTTTAATGCGCTCTTGCAGCGCCTGGTTAAACTTTTTTTTGGTTAAAGGGTTTGGCTGGGTATCCAGCAAAGCAAATTGTTCTGCTATTTCAGCGACGGCTGGGTGAGAGCTACCGATGCCGATCGGTTTGTCATAGCCTTTGGGCTTTTTCCAGGCGTAAAAGATTTCGCCCGTCCATTGCGGGCCAATTTCTTCCAGTAATATGGGGTTACGCTTTTTATCTTGACCTAGCAGCAGCGCATGTTTGTCTTGAATTCCTATTAACAGGGCATAGGCCTTAAATTTGTCTTTCGTGATCAGGGATAAGACCGCTGGACGGTTGAGCAATTTAAGTTCTTCCCAGGTAGTGAATGTATCTTCACTGCATTGAATGTTTCTTTCGCTTACCTGCCAGCATGGTGGGCTGACTTGATTGACCTCAATTTGGAGGTAGTCAAACAGTGTTGCTTGAGCTGTGGTGAGTTCGGGGATTATGTAATCTTCTTCGAACTTTGGTGTGTTGCTGGTGGCTTCGGGGTAGTCGGTTTCAGCGAAATCGGCATCAATGGCACTGCCAATTGGAGGCATACTGCTGGCGGAAGGTTTACGTTCTATTTCACCTTTGGAACGCGTTATCGCTTCCTGTCCTGCTCCAGTGCTATTGTCTTGCGGGCCAAAGATATTCAACAGCACAATCAAAATACTTACCAGCAATACAATGGTTGCACCACCCAAAACATACAAAACATTAATTGATGGTGTTGATTTGTTCGCAAGTGTACTTTGCCGATTACCTTCAACCTCTTTCTTGGCCAGTTGAAAAATTTCACTATCAACTTGAAATTTATTGTGACCATAAGCACCCGTCAGTGCGCGTTCGCAGAGGATGTTAATCATTCTGGGAATGCCGCCTGTATAGCGATGGATCTGCTTGATAATTTTGGGAGAGAAAGGCGTTTTGTCTTTTGACATACCCGCAACCGACAAACGGTGACTGATATATTGATATGTCTCTTCCAGGGTTAACGGCGTTAAATGAAAACGAGCCGTAATTCGTTGTGACAACTGGCGTAGTCGAGGTTGAGCCAGTAAGTCATTTAATTCGGGTTGCCCCACCAGAATTATCTGTAAAAGTTTTTGGGTGGATGTTTCCAGATTGGTCAGTAAGCGAATCTGTTCGAGGACTTCCGCCGAGAGTAATTGGGCTTCATCAATCAACAGTACCGTATTTTTGCCTTTGGTGTGGTTGACCAGTAAATAGGCTTGCAATGCATCCGTTAATGATTTGATGGTGTTTTTATCGCGATGATGCTTTACACCCAGTTCTTCGCAGATCGTACAAAGCATTTCCTCAACGTTGGACATGGGGTTTAATACGATGGCGATATCGGTATTTTGTGGCAACTGATCCAGCAGGCAGCGGATAATCGTGGTCTTTCCCGTGCCCACTTCACCTGTCAACATGACAAAACCGCCACCTTGAACGCCATACAGCAAGTGGGCAAGAGCCTCTTTGTGTTTCTGTGTCATATACAGATAACGAGGGTTCACCGCGATGGAGAAGGCCTGTTCTTGCAGTCCGAAATAATCTTGATACATGTGTTTGTTAATTAACCTAATGGCTTAATGGCTATGGCGAATGAAAAGTGCCGTGCAGCTCTTGTTATTGGTAAGTCGTTCTTAAAATCTGTGCCGTCACATTAATACAGCAATCGGCGACTACGCTAGCGTGTAAGTATTGCACGTTTCGCGCCACCAATATTGCCGTAATTTTGAAACTTTCATGGAAACTTTGGCTGCAATAAACGATTTGCTGAGCACAGAAAGGACTTAGCCTGTTGCCAGGCATAATAACCTGTATTCGGGGGGCAGGACTATGTTCTGGCCAGTCAACCGGGAGTTCAGGAGGGCAGGAGGAACGCCTCAAGCTCGCGTTTTAGCGTGAGGATGGTTTGTTGTTTTTGTTGAAAGTTGTCGTCTTCTGGAGAAAGTTTGAGCAATCGCTCATCCAGAATGTCTATGGCTTCATCGACTGCGTCGTCATTAAAAGGAGATTGATCATTCAGAACGGCCATAATTTCGCGTAGTGAAAAACCAACATCGCGAGCCATTTTAATGAGCTTGATCGCGTGGATATGGGATTCCTGGAATTGCAGATCGCCGTTTGCATCCGTCTCGGGCGTGATTAAGCCCACGCTTTCATAGAGACGAAGCGTCTTTACCGGCACTCCAGTAATTTTCGCAATTTGACCAATAAGCATACACGGCTGCCTTGTATTTGATATCCGTTGGCAACCGCTTCCGTTCAGAAAACTCTGTCCCGGTCTGGCCAAACTTTGCTCATTAGATTGTAATTTGACGCGTAAATCAAGGGTTATTGCCGACAAACCTTGGTCTTACTTACAGTAAAATCGAGTAAGTACTAGCTAACTTATTGATTTTTTATGTGTTTTTGTTGGAGAATTTTTTGTAATAAATCGTAATGCTTCGCATACGCATGACGTGAAAACTTAGGAGCGTTGAAAAAATGACCTGCTCTTGCTTGTTTCCACTCTTGAACGGAGCGAGAGAGAAGACTTGAGCTATCCACGGCGTGATGATCGTCTGATTACAGCTGTCCCACAGATCTTCGTAACATGGATTGGGGATTTGCCTTTGTGACCGTTATCAGCATGGATGCTGTGGCCCGACACTTCGACATTGAGCCCACAAGGAAGCGTGCATGGCGAGTAGTTAAATGCCTATTCATGTCCCATCGATTCACTGCCTGCCGGAAGCAAATCGATGGGGCGTTTAGTGCAATAGCTTAATCATTCTTGGTCAGCGAGATATCCATGCCGAGGCTATCGGCAATGGTGTTGAGCGTGTCCTGCAAGTCTTGCATATCCAGCTCCGCCGGTAACTGCAGAACACCCTCGGCTTCAAACAGTGGCTCGCCACTGTATGGCATACTGGACAGCGATGTTTCTATTTCCGCCACATTAATCTGATGTGAGGTAAAGGCCTGGGTGATTTCACGAACAATGCCAGGGCGGTCAGGGCCAACGGCGCTGAAACTGGCCAGCGCTTGAGACGAGCTGGCATCACTGCTGGCAGTGTATTCTTCTATATTGATCCAAATGCTCTTGGACTTGAGCGCATTGAGTGCCTCACGCACAGCGCTTTCCTGGTCTTGCGGCACAGCAACATGAACCACGCCGGCAAATTTACCCCCGAGTTGGGCTAAGCGGCTTTCAAGCCAATTTCCTTCATGTTCTGCGACAGCTTTGGCTATCTCTTCGACGATGCCTGGTTTATCATCGCTGACCACGGTTAGCAGTAAGTTGTTGAACATTGTTTAACCATTGTAGTGTTTGTGTTAAGTCCAAGTATAATGCCTGTGCTGCAAAATATCTGCAGCTTGTGCATCTGATAAATTCACATATATCTTACAAAATTAATCGTCAGTATGCAGAATATAATGGGCTGTAAAATAACACTTTCTTTATTTACTCTGGGGTAGCACTTTGATCATTCCAATCGAGCGTTTAAATAAGGATGTATTGCAGGGGATTGTGGAATCCTACATTTCCCGAGAAGGGACGGATTATGGAGCTTACGAACTAAGCATGGAGGAAAAAGTCGATAACCTTATGCTTCAGGTTAAAGCCGGGAGCATCGTGGTCGTATATGACGAAATCACGCAGTCTGTTAATTTACTCCCAAAATATGACGCTTTCCAAACCGGGGAAATGTGATATTTTGTCGTAGTATGCCTAAAAATATTCTCATTATTCATCAACAATCAATCGCCAGATTGCCTCGCATTTTGCTGCCATGGGCGACAAGTTAGATGGATGTCAGTTTTGATAAGTGCATCATTGAATTTCGGAATTAGGGTTAAGGGGTTTTGAGTGGAAGTGGTTTGCCTTTGTCGGGCAGGATTTGAAAAAGAAGTGGTGGCTGAGCTTCAGGAATACGCGGCGCAGCTCCAAATTACAGGCTATGTTAAGGCCAAAGACAAGTCGGGTTATGTCTCTTATGTGTGCGCTTCCGAGGATCAGGCGGAAAAGTTTGTCAGTACCATTCCGTTCACACAGTTAATTTTTATTCGTCATTGGTTTGTTGCTCATTCGCCAGTGATGCTGCCGGACGTCAAAGATCGTGTTACACCACTTTCCCTGGAAGCGGAAAAATTCCCGCCGTTTACCGCGTTGCAGAGTTTGCTGGCAGACACCAATGAAGGAAAGTCACTTGCCGCTTTGTCCAAAAGTATAAGCCGACATTTAACCCAGTTTCTTCAGAGGAAAAAGCGCCTGGATGCAAATGCCGACTGGTGTGCTCAGCTGTTGTTTTTAGATGGTGATAAAGCGTATTTTGGTCGGTGCCGTGTAGATAATATTTCTCCCTGGCTCGGCGGCATTCCACGTTTACGTGCGCCCAAATCGGCCCCAAGTCGCGCCACTTTAAAACTCGAGGAAGCCTGGCACCATTTTGTCCCGAAGCAGGAGTGGTCTAGCCGTCTTGCGCCGGGACTTAGAGCGGTAGATCTGGGGGCTGCGCCTGGAGGATGGACGTGGCAGCTCGTACAAAAGAGTATGTTTGTAGATGCGATAGATAATGGTCCGATGGACGAAGCGCTAATGGAAAGTGGTCAGGTTGATCATCACCGAGCAGACGGCTTTGTTTTTATCCCCAAAAAATCTGTTTACTGGTTGGTTTGTGATATTGCAGATAAGCCTGCAAGAGTCGCTTCATTGGTTTGCCGCTGGGCAGAAAACCGCTGGTTTGAAGAGGCGATATTTAACTTAAAGTTACCAATGAAGCAACGCCATGCGGCAGTGATGGATGCTGCAGCAAAAATAGGTGATGTATTGCATGGCGCCGGCATTCCATTTGAGTTGCGATTTAAGCAGCTCTATCACGACCGTGAAGAAGTGACCGCTCATTTGCGCCTGTATTGAGCCGGGCAAGCAAAATTCTTGGCCGGCGATTGATTTTAATTTTCGAGAATTAAAATCTTTTCCGGGCCTGTTAATGCCGGGTTAATTTTGTTCATAATTTCCATGCGTTCAGCACTTTGGTACCAGCGAACCCAGTCTTTTTGAGTCTTCCATTTGCCGAGTACAAAACGGTGGTGTTCATCGCTTGTGTTGGCAAAGGTTTCGCCTGATATAAATCCTGCAACGGAGTAGGTTTGTTGTAAACCTGAGCGGGACAGTGCCTCATAGGTGCTTAGCATGCCTTCCGCAATATGTCGTTCGATGAGTACGTGAATCATGATTCTCTCGCCAGTGAGTGCCAATTGGCTGTCTTTTCATTATTAAAATTGGATCGACAATATACCGTATGCGTTTGAAATTTGACAGGCGTTTGCAGGGAGTGAGAACCACTTAAAAATGGGCTTTCTTCTGCTGTGTGTTCAGGGTGTCGCATACCAAACTGCGGGAGCCGTCGTTAAGGCGGCGATCATCAGGTTAACGGTTTTTGCAGCAAAGAAATTTGGTATGATGCCCAACGATTATTTTTTGTGACGGTGTTAAACCTGATCAATTGCCTGGTTGAGTAAAGACATGAGTTATTCGGTAAAAAACACAGTAGATGCTCAAGGGTTAATCTGCCCGGAGCCGGTTATGATGCTGCACACCGCCGTGCGTGATGCAAACGCGGGCGATGTTATTGAAGTAAAGGCGACAGATCCAACCACGAAACGCGATATCCAGCAGTTTTGTGATTTTCTAGGCCATAAATTGTTGGAGTTAAAAGAAGAGGAGAGTTTGCTGTTGTTTTACATCCAGAAATCCGGCGCCTGATGTTTTTCCACTGCTAACGTTAATCGAATTGCGAGGCGTTGCGGTTGTTGAGTTTGAGTGACATAAAGCGGTAAAAGGGTAAGCAAAAGTGGGTAGTTTGTCTGCAATCCAAAGTTGAACCCTGGACCGGGAGAGTGAATCACACCGTCAATGTTAAAAGCTTTTTCAGCTTACACTGTCGAGTGAAGGGTATTGGCAAATCGCCAATTTAGTTATTCCCGGAGCCTGCTGGCTCATCGGGGATTATCAATTTGATTCGTCAACAAGCATCGAAATTGCAGCCAATGCTTCAGGGTCCTCCGATTTAATTTTGTTGGCGATATGGTGTTGAAAAAAGTACTTAAAATGTTTGTTGGATTGTGCAGGGTACAGGCAGGCATCACCCGGTAAAACAGGAGTGCTCTCCACTTTTTCCTCGTCAATCAACATTCCGTACACAGTGCCATCATTGTATAAACGCCAGCTTACAACTTCCTGCAGGGTTAAACTGCGAAATCCAGAATCGGACAGTACTGCGTGAGTGCCGATGGTATCTGGAATTTCCTGCACGGTATCGTCTGGGTTTTCACATTGATAGTCGTAGTATTCGGCAGCAGTTTCCAGTTCTACAATCTTGTGAATTGGCGGCTCAACAAATAGCTCGTCAATACCTGGATCATAGTAACCTTCGAATGTGCCATTAAGTGGATCTCGAATTTCAGGGCAGGCGATAATATCGTCCAGCCAGGGAACGAGTCCAACCACTTCACCGTCGGCGCGTAACGCCCAGCACAAAACTTTCAAGCTAAAATACTTGTCTCCACTTACTTCATTGGAGTAAAGCATTTCAAGGCCGTCTAGTTCAGGGGATAAGCGAATAATGCGAGCGTCGTCGCGGGAGGAGTAAGGTCTCCCAGTGAAAAGGTCGATCACGTTTTCCGTTGTGTGACCATCATTTGAGGTCTTCATAATTCCACCTCCACGTTGTCTGCTGGTTGCCACGATTAGCGACCAGAGGGGTGATTGGGTTGATCACCACGAGATACAGTATAGTGTCTTATGCAATAACACAAGCGTTGCGAATAAAGATTAGTTGTAAGCTCCTCTGTTGGCTTTAAGTTGAATTGAAGGTTAGATGCTCTAGCCTCAAAGGCGATATAATGGCGCCTTTTCTTAAGTTTAGATCAACATATGCAGAAAGATTCCACTTTTTTTCAATGCGGTCGATTAGAGCGACTTCAAGGCATATTCTCCACATTATTTTGGCGTGAATACCGCACGCGGTTAGAGGGTGGGCAAAGCGAACCGTTTTACCGCGCAGAAAACGATCAGTACGAGTATAACGTTATATTTTTCACACAGGATTACTTCTCCAGCGCTCTTCATGAAATAGCACACTGGTGTGTCGCGGGGCAAGATCGCCGCAAATTGGATGATTATGGCTACTGGTATGAACCTGATGGGCGAAGTTCTGCACAGCAGGCGCTATTTGAACAAGTGGAAGTTGTACCTCAGTCCATGGAGCGGATCTTTGCCCAGGCCGCGGGACAGCCTTTTCGGGTAAGTGCGGATAATTTGGACGGAGACTGTAAGGCCAGCGAACAGTTTATCCGTAGTATCCATGCGCAAACCCTGTATTATTGCCATCATGGCCTGCCGCCACGAGCAGATGCTTTTGCTAAAGCGCTGGCAAAGGCTTTTGAGCAGCCAGATCCTTACGACGAAAATCTTTATACTTTGGAGCAGCTGTGTTGATTGAGCGCAACGGCGAGCATCTGTATATCATTGATGCCTCCATTTACATATTCAAATACTATTTCACCATGCCCGATCGTTGGCGGGCAACCAATGGCCGCCCAACCGAAACGGTATACGGTTACGCCTTGTGGTTGTATCGGTTTTTGAGAGATCAGCAACCTGCCAGGGTGGTGGCCTGTTTCGATGAAAGTTTAACGTCTTGTTTTCGCAACGAAATCTATTCTGGGTATAAACAAAGCCGGGAGCTTCCCGATGATGATCTGGCTTTTCAATTGCTGGCCTGTAAACGAATCACGGAGTTAATGGGCGTTTCCTGCTACGCTTCGCAACGCTATGAAGCGGATGATCTTATTGGGACTTTCGCGCACACGGCTTTTCGTGATTCCGTGCCCTATGTCATTTTGTCGAGAGATAAAGACTTGAGCCAGTTGCTGTTCAGTGATGAGGCCGCGCTATGGAATTATCCCGATGATGAGCCGTTACGTGCGGCCTGTATTAAAGAAAAACTCGGCGTAAAGCCGGCGCAGGTTGCTGATTTTCTGGCACTGGTGGGGGATGCCATTGACGATATTCCAGGTGTTCCTGGTGTGGGAAAAAAAACAGCTATCGCTTTACTCGAACATTTTGGCAGTTGGGCTGAGATCAAGCAGAACGTCAATACGATAAGCACACTTAAAATTCGCGGCGCCAAGTCTTTGCAGCAGAAACTGCTCGATTACAGCGCACAAGTGGACATAAGTTTGCAGCTGGCTACCATCGTCACCGATGTTGAAGAAATAGTGGGGCTTGAACCCTATAAATCCTTAACTGGGGATGGGGCTGAAACGATCCCCTGGGGAAATACCGTAATGCGCGGTACTTGTCTGAGTGAAGAGTTGGTGGAGCTGAGTAAAGGGCTCGGCTTTCCTGACAGTTTTTATCAAAATATAGAAAAGAATTTAACATGAAGATAGTGGCTGATGAAAATATTCCCTTTGCCAGGGACTTGTTCTCCCCTTTGGGTGATTTGCATTTGTTACCTGGAAGGCAGATGCAAAACCAGGATGTGCTTGATGCAGACGTATTGCTGGTCCGTTCTGTGACCAATGTCAATCGTGAACTTCTTCACGGGAGCGCAGTAAAGTTTGTTGGTACGTGTACGATCGGAATAGATCATTTGGACACTCATTATCTTGGTGACAATACTATCGCCTTTGCCAGTGCGCCCGGCTGCAATGCGTTGGCGGTTGTGCAATATGTTTTGGCTGCGCTGGCCACTGTGAATCGGCTTCAGGAAAATCAGAAAGCAGTCATTATTGGTGGCGGTAATGTTGGTAGCAGGGTCTATGAATATTTGCAGTACCTGGGCTTACACTGTGTGTGTGTTGATCCATTTCTGGCGCAGGATGGCGACATGAATATGGGAGAGTTTGGGGAAATATATGATGCCGATATTGTGTGCATGCATACACCATTAACCATTGATGGCGCTCATCCAACCTTTCACATGTTAAACGAAGCCGTATTGTCCCGCTTAAAACAGAACGCTGTTTTACTTAATGCTGGCCGAGGAGCGGTGATTGATAATAATGCCTTGCTTAAGGTCATTGAAAAGCGGCAGGATCTTACTGTAATTCTGGATGTCTGGGAAAAAGAACCCGATATTCATCGCGAGTTATTGCAAAAGGTATCCTTAGGAACTCCGCACATTGCGGGGTATAGCTTTGAGGGACGCATAAACGGTTCATTTATGATTTACCAGGCGCTACGTCATTTCCTGGGCCATGAAAAACAGCTTGTACAGCAGCAAATTGATGAGGTGCGAAACAAGGCGTTTGGCGAACCGCTACCAGTGTGTGTCAAATCCCTGCATGCTGCTATTTTAAATTCCTATCTATTGTCGGAAGACCATAAAGCGCTGTTGGCTGTATCATCAGACTTGCCTGCCGCGTTTGATCGCTTACGAAAATATTATCCTCAGCGAAGAGAGTTTTCTCATTTCCATATTTGTAATGCCCCACAGGCAATCGCTCACACCTTAAAGCAGTTGGGGTTTCGGGGTGATGAGTAAAAACTTCAGTTTCGATCACCGACAACTGCGCATTGGATTTTTATTGAATCCATATGCGGGACTGGGTGGACCCCAGGGGATGAAAGGCAGTGACGCCTTGGCTGCAGATCCGACAAAACTCGACGCGGGGGTGGAGAGGCGTTCAGCCAAGCGGGCAATGCAATTTTTTCAGGCTTTAACGGTTAAAGAAAATGTAGTCTTTGTTTTCGATCGTGGTGTCATGGGGTTTGACTCGCTGCAGGCAATGGATTTTGCTTCACACGATTTTACATACCAGTGTATTGATGGGCAATTTCCCGATCACACCCGTGCCGAACACAGTCAAATGCTCTGCCAAAAACTTCTGGCAGAAAATATCGATGTACTGGTGTTTGTCGGTGGTGATGGTACTGCGCGCGATGTGTGCCGTGCGGTGGGTTCTCAGTTTCCTGTATTGGGTATACCCGCTGGTGTCAAAATGCATTCCGGGGTTTTTGCCATTTCTCCGTCTGCAGCAGCGCAAGTCATAAATGCCCTGGCCCTTGGTGAGCTAATCAGCGTGGATACTGAAGAAGTAAGAGATATTGATGAAGATGCTTTTCAAAAAGGCATTGTCAGAAGTCGGCACTTCGGTGAAATGCTAGTTCCTCAAGAGCTTCGGTTTATTCAGCATGTGAAGCAGGGCGGTGTAGAAGTGGATGAGCTGGTGTTGCTGGATATTGCCCAGGACATCGAGGAGCGAATACATCACGAGAGCGATGCCCTGTTTATATTTGCCCCGGGCTCAACAACCCACTTTGTGCTGGAGTATCTTTGTGGAAGTGCTCAAGCGTTGAAAAGCACTTTATTGGGGGTGGATGTTTTCGATGGGACTCAGATCATCGCGAAAGATATCAATGCAACGCAGCTGGAAAATATTACAGCGGCACATCAAGGAAAAATATACCTGATTCTCACGGCGATTGGTGGGCAGGGGCACATTATCGGGCGGGGTAATCAGCAGATTAGCCCGAATGTTTTACGCCGGGTTGGACGGGAAAATCTATGGCTGATCGCCACGAAAACAAAGTTGCAGGCATTAGATGCTCGACCATTGATTATTGACAGTAGCGACGATGAATTAGATTTGCATTGGCAAGGGCTGATTCCCGTGATTACAGGTTTTCGCGATACAGTGCTGTATCGTGTTGGTCATGCTGAGCTTGATTCAGACACCTGAGCAGTTTGGCCGACCACCCATTTTTTATTGACTTCAGTGAAATGGTACTGGACTTTTTTTGAAGAAATGACAGCAAAATAGATAAAGCTTATATCAATTGGCTTTACTTTCTTAACTGTTGCAGCCTTAACTGTTACACCCTGAGCTGTTACGCCCATGGCCATTACATTCACAGCCATTATTACACCCGTAAAGACGACATAAACAACGACTACCACATGCCAGATATTAAAATTGTAATAGAGCAGGTCCAATCAAAGCTTGAGGAATTATTAGCTCAGCCAAACGCCATTCAACAAAGTCGTCGCTGGTTTCATGGTCGAGGAAAATCGTATCCTCAGTGGGAGTGGTGTTGTATCGATTATTTTTCCCCTGTTGTGATTGTGATTTTTTACCAGGAGCCTCCCGCCGGGGTCGAAGCCGATTTACTGCAGCACCTTGTCGCCAGTATTGAGCATTTCAATGATGCGTTCTCTTCAGGCGTTTCGTCCGATACGAAGCCAGTTCAGGCGTTAACAATTCAGCGGCGTTATCTTCCTGGTGCGCCGTTTGAATGCCCCTGGGGAGTGCAGCCTGAAACACTGCTCGCCCGTCGGGGCGATTTAACTTTTCAATTGAATTTCACATCGCAGAATGTGGGATATTTTCTAGATATTGAGCAAGCGCGATGCTGGCTTGAGCAGCAGGTTTCAATGCTCAGTGAGCAGGGCAATAATGTCAGGGTGTTGAATTTATTTGCCTATACCTGTGCTTTTTCTGTGGTGGCAAAAGCGGCGGGTGCATCATCAGTAGTCAATATTGATTTAAGTCGCAGGTCTTTGTCCATTGGGCGGGAGAACCACCATATCTCCCGCGTTTCTACGGAAGATGTCCATTTTTTTGCGCATGATATTTTTAAATCATGGGGTAAACTGAAAAAGTATGGCCCGTATGATATCGTCATCATCGACCCGCCAAGCTTCCAAAAAGGCAGCTTTGTTGCGGCGAAAGATTATGCTCGACTATTGACGCGTATGCAGAGTCTAGTGACTGAGCGCGGAATGTTTTTGGCTTGCCTGAATTCGCCGGAAGTACTGATGCAAGACTTCAAACAGGAAATTGAAACTATCTGCCCGGAATTCCAGTTCCATTCGATCCTGCCGGAAAATGCGGACTTTCCCGAAGCGGAGGAAGGACGGGCGTTAAAACTACTGGTATACAAAAAATAAAGTAAGGTTTTTTTATGGCGATTCAATGGTATCCAGGTCACATGCACAAGGCGCAGAAGGAAATCCGTCAAACGCTTCCAAAAGTGGACCTGATTATTGAAATTCTCGATGCGCGAATTCCATTTAGCAGTGAAAACCCGCTGATCGCCAGTATCCGTGGTGATAAACCCTGTGTGAAAGTATTGAGTAAAAGTGATCTGGCAGACGAAGAGAAGACGCGTTCCTGGCAGGAATATCTGGAACAGGAGCGGCACGTTAAAACGCTGGCAACGACCATGCATGACCCCAGTAAAATCAAGCAGATTCCGGAGTTGTGCAATAAGCTGGTGCCTGAGCGAGCGCAGAGCGTTAAAAAAGTCAGGGCCATGATTGTGGGTATCCCAAATGTTGGAAAATCCACCTTGATCAATATTCTGGCTGGACGGACCATCGCAAAAACAGGGAATGAACCGGCGGTCACAAAAACTCAGCAACAAGTCCATGTCGGCGAAGATTTACTGTTGTTTGATACGCCCGGAATATTGTGGCCCAAGCAAGAATTCGAAAAATCAAGTTACCGCCTGGCAGCTACGGGTGCCATCAAAGATACGGCATTGGAGTATGACGATGTTGCATTTGTTGCCGCCGAGTATCTGCTTGCGGCTTATCCGGACTTACTGAAAACACGCTATGAGCTGGATGAATTGCCGTCCACAGAATTGGATTTTTTTGAAACTATCGGACGCAAACGTGGCTGTTTAGGTGGCGGTGGTCTAGTCGACCTGAAGAAAATCTCTCAATTGTTTATTAACGACTATCGCGCTGGAATTCTGGGAAATATTACCTTGGAAACACCTGAGATGGTCGAAGCAGAGAAGCGTGAACAGCGAACAAAGGATGAGGAAAAACAACGTAAAAAACAGGAACGCCTAAGTAGCTTTAAGAAAAAGCGTCGCAAATAAAAAGCGCTGCAAATAAAGCGATCTGAACCGATATGTGTGTCGATATACCTGAGCAGGATTACCGGCAAGAGGGGTAAAACTGAGGGAGGGAGTAAGTCGCGGTTAAGTGTGAAGCGAACCGCGACTGCCCGGCGGTTAACTTATTCCGCTAAGTCTTCGTTGTCGGCAAGCGTAGGCTTTTCATGAAGATGCGCTTTTTTTGCGCCTTTCTTGTGTGCAAGCTTTGCATCCAGTTTTTTTGCACAGCCGGCGATGGCCGTATATAGATCCATTTCACTGTTGTGGACGGAGATTGGGGTGCCCATAAACTGAGTCGACATTTCAATTTTTTGGCTGTTGCGCTCAACGGTGACAATGACGTTGATGGCGTCTAAGTGTGGATAGTGGGATTCGATTTTTTCCAGTTTCTGGTGAACGGCTTCTCTGATACCGTCGGTGATTTCAACATGATGGCCAGATAGATCTATGTGCATGCTGTTTTCCTGTTGCTTGTTGATGAACGATGTTTTTATTCTCTAAGCCTTTGTTGTGGCTTGAATTTATTTTGTCAGTTTTAAGCGTTGATAGTTCAGCTCGACTTACTTCCTGGTTATTTCTTACCAGGTAATGGTATTCCTACTGTTAACACATTGATATCATTTTCACTGCTGGCGGCGCTTGACGCAGGTCAAGCGCCGCCGCGTGCTTATTTCTTTTTGGTTTTCTTCTTGGCAGTGCTGCGACGGGCATCTTCACGTTTGCGAACACGCTTTTTAGGCCCCGCTTTCGACGGCTTTTTGTCATCCTGATATTGAGTATTAGGGCTGTCCTGGCATTTTTCAATATTTAATGGCCTTTGTTTTACCCGAATTTTTTTCAGGTGCTGGAACACCTCTTTTGGCATCCCTTCCGGTAAGTCGACAATGGTAAAGCTGTCCTGGATTCGAATCTGTCCGATATATTGCCCCTCAATACCGGCTTCATTGGCTATGGCGCCAACAATTTCACGGGGAGTAACATCGTGCTCTTTGCCGACGTCGATTTTATAGCTTTCCATACCGACGTCATTTTGCTTGGATTTTTTGCGTGAATTACGACCACCGCGTTCGCGATTACCGCTGTCATCATCGTTGAAATCGCGTCGAGACTCTCGAGTTACGAGAGGTTTTTCTTTCGGCAAAACCAGAGGCTTATCTTTTTGCAGCAGATACACCAGTGTTGCAGCAATGTCTTCGGCGGAAGAGTTTTGTTCCTGACAAAGTTGATCAACAATGTACTGGAACTGACTGCCATCACCGGTTGCCATTACTTCGGCTACCTGTGATTTGAAATCCCGCGCGCGCTTGTCCATCAATTCATTGCGGCTTGGCAGGTCGATGCGGGTGATTTCCTGGCGCGTGGTTTTTTCAATGGAGCGGAGCAGGCGACGCTCTCTGGGCGCCACAAATAAAATTGCCTTGCCTGTACGTCCTGCGCGTCCAGTACGCCCGATACGGTGCACGTAGGCTTCATCATCGTAAGGGATGTCAAAGTTCATCACATGGCTGATGCGCTCCACGTCCAAGCCGCGGGCTGCAACATCCGTTGCCACAAGAATATCGAGCTTACCGTTTTTCAGCATTTCTACGGTGCGCTGGCGCAGCGCCTGGTTCATATCGCCATTTAATGCGGATGCAGAAAAGCCGCGAGCGTTCAATTTGTCGGCAAGTTCAACCGTGGCTGTTTTGGTGCGAACAAAAATAATCATGCCATCGAAACTTTCGACTTCCAGAATACGCGTCAAAGCATCGAGTTTGTTGGTGCCGGCGACGAGCCAGTAGCACTGTTCGATATTTTCATTGGTGGTCACAGCGGTTTCAATGCGAACTTCAACCGGCTTTTTTAAGTATTTTTCTGCCACACGGCGGATCGGCTTAGGCATCGTGGCGGAAAACAGAGCAACCTGTCTCGACTCGGGTGTAGTGCTGAGAATGGTCTCAACATCATCAATGAACCCCATGCGCAGCATTTCATCCGCTTCATCCAGAACCAGGGTTTTGAGTTGGCTTAAGTTCAGACTCTTTCGCTGTAAATGGTCCAGAATTCGTCCGGGGGTGCCAACCACAACGTGCACGCCGCGCTGCAGGGCTTTTAGTTGTCCTCGCATGTCCTGGCCACCATAGACGGGCAGTACATGGAAGCCTTTGATATGTGCGGCGTAAGACTGAAAGGCTTCAGATACCTGAATGGCCAATTCGCGGGTAGGGCAAAGCACCAAAGCCTGCGGTGACTTTTGCTGAGTGTCAATATTGGCCAGCACTGGCAGAGCAAATGCCGCTGTTTTCCCCGTCCCGGTTTGGGCCATGCCGACAATATCTTTGCCCGACATCACGTGTGGAATTGTGGCAGCCTGAATTGGCGAAGGAGTTTCGTAGCCAATGTCGCTCAGAGCTTGCAATAGTGATGGTGGCAGACCTAAATCTGTAAAACGAACTGGTGTTTCGGACATGATGAACCTTGGATTGGGGGAATTATGCGCACTGGCAATGAAAAGGGCGCGGATAATATCAAAGCTCGCTGGCTATGGCGAGCGTTTTTTATGCAGTTTAACAGTGCTCCATAAAAAAAGGCCGCCAATCGGCAGCCTTTTTACAGTGTAGCGTTCGTTAAGCCTTAAAAAGAGGACTTCTGTGACGCTGGGCGCGATTCTCTAGATGCCAGCTTACGGGGTGCTTCGCCGGTGTAAAGCTGGCGAGGGCGACCGATGCGGTAGCCGTCAGTTAACATTTCATGCCAGTGTGCAATCCAGCCTACTGTACGACCTGTCGCAAAAATAACAGTGAACATGTCAGTCGGAATACCAATCGCTTTCATGATAATGCCGGAGTAGAAGTCGACATTTGGATAGAGTTTCTTCTCTACGAAGTACTCGTCTTCCAGTGCGATTTTTTCCAGGCGCTTGGCAATTTTCAACAGTGGATCATCTTCCAGACCAAGCTCGCCCAATACTTCATCGCAAGTCTCTTTCATGACTTTTGCGCGAGGGTCAAAGTTTTTGTAAACGCGGTGACCGAAGCCCATCAGACGGAATGGATCATCTTTGTCTTTGGCGCGCGCCACAAACTTGTCGATATTCTTCTCATCGCCAATTTCATTCAGCATGGTCAATACTGCTTCGTTGGCACCGCCGTGAGCGGGCCCCCACAGTGTGGCAATACCGGAAGCGATACAGGCGAACGGGTTAGCGCCTGAGGAGCCGGCAAGACGCACGGTTGAGGTGGAAGCGTTTTGTTCGTGGTCTGCGTGCAACAGGAAGATCTTATCCATTGCACGTGCCAGAGTCGGGCTCACTTTCGGGTCATCGCAAGGCGTACCAAACATCATGTGCAGGAAGTTTTCCGAATAGCTTAACTTGTTGTCCGGATACATGAATGGCTGACCTTGAGAGTGCTTGTAGCACATCGCTGCCAGGGTTGGCATTTTAGCGATAAGTCGGTGAGCTGATATTAAACGGTGGCGAGGATTGTTGATGTCAAGAGAGTCATGGTAGAACGCAGATAGTGCTCCAACAATACCGCACATCATTGCCATGGGGTGTGAGTCGTAGTGAAAGCCGCGGAAAAAGCGGGCAATGGACTCGTGTACCATCGTGTGGTTGCGAATAATGTCTACAAACTCTTCGTACTCGTCTTGTGAAGGAAGTTCACCGTGAAGCAAAAGAAAGCAGGTCTCGAGATAATCAGAATTCTCGGCGAGGTCTTCGATGGAATAACCTCGGTGCAAAAGCATGCCTTTGCCACCGTCGATGTAGGTAATTTTGGATTCGCAGGACGCGGTAGACACAAAGCCGGGATCGTAGGTGAAATAACCTTTGCCCGTCAGAGCTCTCACGTCGATAACGTCGGGGCCCACGGTGCCCGAATACATCGGTAACTCAATAGGGCTGTCCAAACCATCGACCGCAAGGGTTGCTTTCTTATCAGTCATCACGGACTCCTTAATTGCAATTAAAAAAAGCTGTGTTTGTCATGATATTCAAGTGCTGAATGTTCGGTATTCAGCATTTGAATTCCATACAAAGCCACAAATTTGGTCGCGCAACTATATAGTCCTGTCGCGCTATGTCAATGCGATTTACATTCACTTGCTATTGATTAAGGCAGCAAACAGAAAAAAAGACTCTGTTTTAATGCTTTCTTTCAGAGTTACAGTAATCGCGTTGGTATTGTTTTGGTGGTGTATACGCTTGTGTCAGCGTTTTTGCACCAAAATTCAGCACGTCTTCTATACTTTGAGGTGCAAGTGTCTTGTGCTTGACTCGTAAGCGCGGACTGGAGACGTGCAAAAAAGTTTGTTGGGCAAATTCAGGCCCCAGTATAGCGCTTGTTGCTCCACAATCCTTAATTACGATCAATTTAAATCGTTAATCGGGACGATAATGATTACGACTTGCGGTGATTTCTCATTTGGCAAGCCTGAATTGCAAGCAATAATAACAAAAACAGTCGTTTCGAGTGGAAATAAGAAACAAGAGGGCGTATAGGCGCTGTTTTGCTGGCAGCGATTCTAAATTTTTCCCCTGCACTTTGGAATAGCTGCGAGTGAATGGGTGCGATAAAAAGTGCGTCTTTTACGGATTTTATTGCATGTTATTTTGTGAAAAACCGGGGCTCGAGAAAGATATTCAGACGACGCGCTGCAAACTCCACTTCAAATCCGACTCCTGTGGAAACTTTTTACAGATAAATGGAGTTAAGTACTTATCAATGTTTGTAATTTTAGCGTCGCATATCTATAATTCCGCGCGGTCTTTTAGGCATTGAACCTAATCTACGCTTCGACGGAGAAGCCATTCTTTCTATGTCGCGTTGTCGTCCCAAAAAACTCAATGTCCTTTTAAGTCTTCGCATAAAAAGCAGTCGTACAAATTGTCGGGAAAATAATGGCAAGTATGTCCTTACTGCCTTTTACTTTGAATCGCAAGGTGTAACGCTATCGTGAACAATAATCGACCAGTCAACTTAGACTTAGCAACAGTAAAATTTCCAATTACTGCAATCGTTTCCATTTTACATCGTATATCAGGTGTGGTTTTGCTTGCCGGCTTGCTCATTCTGATCTGGATGCTGGATACCAGCCTTTCTTCCGAGCAGGGCTTTGCTCACCTGCAGGAAATCCTGCAATCTGTTCCTGCAAAACTCATATTGTGGGCCGTTCTCGCCGCACTGGCGTATCACCTGGTAATGGGACTTCGTCATTTGACGATGGATCTCGGTTTTGGTGAAACCTTGCAGGGTGGTAAGACAACAGCAACAGTCGCGCTAGTGATAGCGATAATCCTTATGGCGTTAGCGGGGGTATGGGTATGGTAACTGCAGTAACTACTATTGGCCGCAGCGGTCTGTCTGACTGGCTGATTCAGCGTGCTACCGCCGTGGTGTTAGCCGCTTACACAATCTTTATTGTCGTATTTCTTTTACAGCATCCAGACCTGACGTATCAGCAATGGTCAGCGTTGTATGATCAGTTGTGGATGCGCATTTTCAGTCTTTTGGTGTTAATTTCTCTGGCTGCTCATGGATGGATTGGCTTATGGGCGGTATTGATGGATTACGTGACAACACGAATGATGGGAGGGAAAGCTTTTTTCCTTCGCATGACCGCATTAACGATTTATGCAGTAGTAACTTTGGCCTACCTTGTGTGGGGCATTGAGATTCTTTGGGGGTAATGATCGATGGCTAGTATTCGCACGATGTCGTTTGACGGGATTGTCATAGGTGGCGGTGGCGCTGGTATGCGCGCAGCCTTGCAGTTAGCACAATCCGGTTATAAAACCGCGGTGGTCACGAAAGTTTTCCCGACTCGTTCACACACTGTTTCTGCGCAAGGTGGAATCACCTGCGCTATCGCCAGTGCTGATCCGAATGATGATTGGCGTTGGCATATGTATGACACGGTAAAAGGCTCCGATTATATCGGTGACCAGGATGCTATTGAATATATGTGTTCAGTAGGTCCAGAAGCTGTGTTTGAACTGGATCATATGGGGCTGCCATTTTCCCGAACCGAAGAGGGGCGAATTTATCAGCGTCCATTCGGTGGACAGTCCAAGGATTTTGGTAAAGGCGGTCAGGCCGCGCGTACCTGTGCTGCTGCTGACCGAACCGGCCATGCATTGCTGCATGCGCTGTACCAGGGCAATGTCAAAAACGACACAGTTTTCCTCAATGAATGGTTTGCTGTAGATATTGTCAAAAATCAGGATGGTGTTGTCTGCGGTGTTGTGGCTATTAATATGGAAGATGGTGAAGTGGTCTTCATCAAATCCAAAGCGACGGTATTTGCAACCGGCGGAGCAGGTCGTATTTACGCCTCTACCACGAATGCGCATATCAACACTGGAGACGGTATTGGGATGGCGCTGCGCGCTGGCTTCCCGGTGCAAGACATTGAGATGTGGCAGTTCCACCCAACGGGTATTCATGGTGCTGGTGTTTTGGTAACTGAAGGTTGTCGTGGTGAAGGCGGTTATCTCGTTAATAAAGACGGCGAGCGCTTCATGGAGCGTTACGCTCCCAATGCAAAAGACCTGGCTGGCCGTGACGTTGTTGCGCGTTCCATGGTTCTGGAAATTCTGGATGGTCGCGGTTGTGGCCCCGACGGCGACCACGTATATCTGCAGTTAATGCATCTTGGTGCCGAGACGCTGAACCAGCGTTTACCGGGTATTCTCGAATTATCTCGCACCTTCGCACACGCTGATCCGATTAAAGAGCCGATTCCTGTAGTTCCAACCTGTCACTACATGATGGGGGGGATTCCAACCAATATTCATGGACAGGCTCTGACTCAGGGAACTGACGGCAAGGATAAAGTCATTGATGGCTTCTTTGCCTGTGGTGAAGTCGCATGTGTATCTGTGCACGGCGCTAACCGTCTTGGTGGTAATTCACTTCTGGATCTGGTGGTCTTTGGACGCTCTTCTGGTATGTTTATCGAGAAGGCATTACGTGAAGGTATTGAAGCTCGTGCACCATCTGAGTCAGACCTTGAAGCTGCCATGTCGCGTTTGAATAAGGTTAATGACTCCTCTTCAGGCGAGTCAGCTGCCGCAGTAAGAAAAGACCTGCAAAGCATTATGCAGAACCATTTTGGTGTATTCCGTAAAGGTGAGTTCATGCAGGAAGGTATTGCCAAATTGGCTGAACTGCGTGAGCGCGTTGATAACCTTCATTTGCAAGACAAGAGCTCTGCCTTTAATACAGCCCGTATTGAAGCGCTGGAAGTTCAGAACCTGTTTGAAGTGGCTGAAGCGACTGCAATTGCTGCGGAAGAGCGCAAGGAATCTCGTGGTGCGCATGCACGTGAAGATTTCCAGGATCGTGACGACGTTAACTGGTTGTGCCACTCCATGTATTTCCCTCTGGAAAAACGTGTTGGCAAGCGCGACGTGAATTTCTCACCGAAAACCGTCGAGAAGTTTGAACCAAAAACTCGTACGTATTAATCGTCGAAGTAATCATCGTGGGTAAGACAATGTTAAAAGTTGAAGTTTATCGCTATAACCCGGAAACAGATAAAGCGCCTTATATGAAGACTTATGAAGTCGACACGCAAGGCAAAAATCTGATGGTGCTGGACGTATTGGAAATGCTGAAAGAACAAGATCCAAGTCTGGCTTATCGACGTTCTTGCCGTGAAGGTGTTTGTGGTTCAGACGGTATGAATATATCCGGTAAAAACGGTCTGGCATGCATTAAGCCGCTTTCCGAGTGTGTAAAAAATAACAAGCTGGTGCTTCGTCCTTTGCCTGGTTTGCCGGTCATTCGTGATCTAGTGATTGATATGTCACAATTCTATGCGCAATACCGCAAAATTGAGCCGTTTTTGCAAAATGATACACCTGCACCGGCTATTGAACGGTTACAGTCTCCAGAAGATCGAGAGAAGCTGGATGGTTTGTATGAGTGCATTTTGTGCGCATGCTGTTCGACCAGCTGTCCGTCATTTTGGTGGAATCCAGATAAGTTTATTGGTCCTGCAGGGCTACTACAGGCCTATCGCTTTTTGGCGGACAGTCGCGATACTGCCACTGAACAGCGTTTGGCAAAACTTGATGACCCATTCAGCGTGTTCAGATGTCACGGCATTATGAATTGTGTGGATGTTTGTCCAAAAGGGTTGAACCCTACCAAGGCAATTGGTCATATACGTAATATGTTGTTACAGCGCGGGACCTGAGTGTAGTCTCTCGTTTCATGCGGATCTGGGGGCGGAGCTAAGTTCTTAACCCCGCCGCGAAACTCCGGTTTCTTATAATGGGGTATGGGCCTGGTTCCCATTGAACTTTAAGCCGACGATAAGTACGGTGAAGTCGTCCTAAATCTACTTGCTGGGATCAGTGAGAACAGGTGAGGGGTGTTTTAGTCTTCGGTTTATAGTGCTTACCCCTGCTTTAACAGCAGTTACACCTTGAAAACTTAATATAGTTACAACGAAGTCATGGCAGAATTTAACGTGAACGAATAATCTGCCATGTTTGATTTATCTTTATCTATACTTGCTCATAAGTTGTGCAGTTCGAATAGCAACTCAGAGATTCGGCCAACCAACTACGCGACAAGAAGATCAAGGGATTCAACATTCATTGGGTCGCTATTCCAATATAAGTGTTTAGCTCTTGTGCACCTGATCAAGTAATTGAATCCGACGGTACGGTGGACTTACATGCAAGAAAGTTTGATGGAAATGTTATTCAAAACCTCTCATATATCGGGGGGGAATGCCGCCTACGTGGAGGAAATTTACGAGGCGTATTTGCGAGATCCCAACTCTGTTTCGCAAGACTGGCGTGATTACTTTGACAAGCTGCCACGCGTCGATGGCGTCACCAACGATGTGCCGCATTCAGAAATTATCGAACATTTTGAACTGTTGGGGCGCAGTCGCGCACGACCAAGCGTTGTGCCGGGTGAGGGCTCTGGCAATATTGCCCACGAGCGTAAACAGGTTGAAGTCGTTCAATTGATCAATGCATATCGCTTGAGTGGTCATTTAAAGGCGAATGTAGATCCTTTAAATTTGCGTGAGCGAAAAAACCCGCGTGATTTGGATTTAAGTTTCCATAATCTGAACGTCGCCGATCTGGATTCAGCCTTTCAAACCGGGGATCTCTCCTTTGGTTACAAAGAAGGTGTATTAAGCTCTATCATCGAAGATTTGGAAAAAACCTACTGTGGTGATATCGGCTCTGAAATCATGCATATCACCGACTACGATGAGCGTCGCTGGTTGATTCATCGTTTGGAAAGTACCCGCGCCAGAGCGAATTATTCCAATGAAACCAAAGTTGATCTGTTGAAGCGGTTGACTGCGGCAGAAGGTCTTGAGCGTCATCTTGACGGTAAATACCCAGGCACCAAGCGTTTTGGTCTGGAGGGCGGTGAAGCCCTTATTCCCATGCTGGATACCGTGATTGATAAAGCTGGTGAGTATGGGGCGAAAGAAATGGTGGTCGGTATGGCGCACCGTGGACGCTTGAATGTACTGGTTAACATTCTGGGTAAGAACCCCTCTGAATTGTTTGAAGAATTCGAAGGTAAGAAACTGGTCCACACCTCCGGTGATGTGAAATACCACCAGGGCTTCTCTTCCAATGTTATGACGCCAGGCGGTGAAATGCACTTGGCGATGGCTTTTAACCCGTCCCATTTGGAAATTGTATCTCCTGTGGTTGAGGGGTCTGTTCGTGCCCGCCAGGATCGTCGTAATGATGTGGTGGGTAATTGCGTAGTGCCTGTTGTGCTTCACGGTGATGCTGCTTTTGCCGGTCAGGGTGTGGTGATGGAAACTTTCCAGATGTCCCAGACCCGCGCCTACAAAACCGGTGGTACCGTTCATATCGTCATTAATAATCAGGTTGGTTTTACCACCAGTCGCATAGAAGATGCGCGTTCAACAGATTACGCTACCGATGTAGCGAAAATGATTGAAGCCCCCATCTTCCACGTCAATGGTGACAACCCAGAAGCTGTTGCCTATGTCTCCGCATTGGCGATGGATTATCGTAAAGAATTCAAACGCGATGTGGTGATCGATCTCGTGTGTTACCGTCGCCGTGGTCATAACGAAACCGACGAACCTTCCTCAACCCAGCCAGTGATGTACAAGGCTATTCGTTCACATAAAACGACTCGTACACTCTATGCTGAGCAGTTGGAAGCAGAAAATGTGTTGAGCAAGCAAGCATCAGATGATCTGGTCACAGAGTATCGTGCGGCACTGGATCGCGGTGAACTGGTTGCTCGTGGATTGGTGACTAAACCAGATTCGAGCTTGTTTGTTGATTGGTCTCCCTATCTTGGGCACGACTGGCAAACACCTTGTGATACCACTTATCCGTTAAAAGAACTGCAGGAGCTGGCGGAAAAAATCAGTCATGTTCCAGACGGTGTTCAAGTGCAGCGTCAGGTTGCCAAAATATACGATGACCGCCGTAAAATGGCCGGTGGCGCAGTCCCTATTAACTGGGGAATGGCTGAAACGCTGGCATATGCAACTTTGCTGAAGCAGGGTTATCTGGTGCGTATTACCGGACAGGATGTTGGCCGCGGGACCTTCTCGCACCGCCATGCGGTTGTCCATAATCAGAAAAATGGGGATACCTATATCCCACTGGAGCACCTGGAAGAAGATCAACCCAGTTTCCAGATTTATGACTCTTTCCTGTCAGAAGAAGCAGTTTTGGCATTCGAATACGGGTATTCCACGACGACCCCCGGCGGCCTGGTGATCTGGGAAGCGCAGTTTGGTGACTTTGCCAATGGAGCGCAGGTGGTGATCGATCAGTTCATCACATCTGGTGAGCACAAATGGCAGCGTCTGTGTGGTTTGACCATGTTATTGCCACACGGTTATGAAGGGCAGGGCCCGGAACACTCTTCTGCTCGTTTGGAAAGATTTTTACAGTTGTGTGCGGAACACAATATTCAAGTGTGTATCCCAACAACGCCGGCTCAGGTCTATCACATGCTGCGTCGTCAGGCGATCCGTTTGATGCGTCGTCCGCTTGTGGTGATGAGTCCCAAGTGGATCTTGCGTCACAAACTGGCAACCTCCTCGCTGGAAGAGCTGGCTAACGGTAAGTTTGAAGCTGTTCTGACGGACACCAATGTTGAGCCAAGTAAAGTGAAACGCGTCATTCTTTGTAGTGGTAAGGTGTATTACCACCTGTTTGAAGAGCGTGAAGCAAAAGAGCAGGATGATGTAGCACTGGTACGTATCGAACAGCTTTATCCGTTCCCCGAAGAAGATTTGCGGGTGGCTCTGAAGCCTTTTGAGCACGTGACCGACGTTGTCTGGTGTCAGGAAGAGCCTATGAACCAGGGCGCCTGGTACTCCAGCCAGCATCGTATGCGTCGTACATTACAGCGTATAAACCCTGACTTGTTCCTGCGTTATGCTGGTCGTCCAGCGTCTTCTGCGCCTGCAGCGGGTTATATGGCAACGCATCTTGAAGAGCAAAAGAAATTTATCAATGCAGCACTTGATACGAGCGTCTAATGGTCATCTTCGACCATTAGTGCATAATTGAATATTTATCGTTGATGACGAGTCAATAAATTTAACACACGAGAAAACGTTAACGAGCCTTAACAAAGGACACGATTGGAATGACCATAGAAATTAAAGCACCAACTTTTCCTGAATCCGTTCAAGATGGCAGTGTTGCCACTTGGCATAAGCAACCTGGTGAAGCTGTTTCACGCGACGAATTGCTGGTAGACATTGAAACCGACAAAGTCGTGTTAGAAGTTGTCGCGCCTACGGATGGCAAGCTCGTGGAAATTATCAAAGGTGAAGGCGAAACAGTATTGAGCAATGAAATCATTGCAAAATTTGAAGAGGGTGCAGCGGGTAGTACCAGTGCTGCCAGTTCCGCAAGCGCCGCGACACCTGCTGCAAACGAAAGCAGCGCATCATCTTCAGCCGAAGTTATTGCTGCTCCGGCGGCGAAGAAGCTGGCGGATGAGAAAGGTATTAATCTGGCCGACGTTAAAGGCACGGGTAAAGACGGTCGCATCACGAAAGAAGATGTAATGTCTCATCAAGGCAAAGCAGCTCCGGCGGCGCCTGCCGCAACATCTGCACCTGCCGCTAAGGCAGCTCCATCTTCATCGGCACCTATCGCGATGCCGGCGGGTGAGCGAGTTGAAAAGCGTGTACCAATGACGCGCATGCGTGCTCGTATTGCTGAACGTCTGTTGGACGTTACACAAACTACCGCTATGTTAACAACGTTCAACGAAGTGAACATGGCACCGGTAATGGAGCTGCGTAAAAAATATAAAGATCAGTTTGAGAAAGCGCACAATGGCACGCGTCTGGGTTTCATGGGCTTTTTCGTGAAAGCGGCAGTTGAAGCCTTGCGCCGTATTCCAGCGGTTAACTCTTCTATCGATGGCAATGACATCGTATATCACGGTTATCAGGATATTGGCGTGGCGGTATCTACAGAGAAAGGTCTGGTAGTGCCTGTATTACGTAATGCGGAGAACATGAGTCTGGCCGACGTTGAAAGTGGCATCCGTGATTTCGGCCTGCGTGCACGCGATGGTAAACTGGCCATTGAAGAAATGACTGGTGGTACTTTCACCATTACTAACGGCGGTGTTTTCGGTTCGTTAATGTCTACGCCAATTCTCAATCCACCACAGGCAGCTATTTTGGGTATGCATAAAATCCAAGAGCGTCCAATGGCGGTGAATGGTGAAGTGAAAGTTTTACCTATGATGTACCTTGCACTGTCTTATGATCACCGCATCATTGACGGTAAAGAAGCTGTACAGTTCCTCGTAGCGATTAAAGACATGCTGGAAGATCCAGCACGAATTCTTCTAGAGCTGTAAAGCGAACTTATAACAGGAACAAGCGACCGCAGAATATATCTTCAATTCCAGTTTCTGCGGTCTTCAATTTATTCTTTTCAAATTTAAAAACTAATTTGAACAATTCTGGGGAATTTCTATGTCCAGCAAATTTGATGTCATCGTAATTGGATCTGGCCCGGCGGGGTATGTGGCAGCGATTCGTGCTGCACAATTAGGTTTAAAAACCGCATGTGTAGAAAAATGGAAAAACAAAGAAGGTAAAGGCGTTAACGGTGGCACATGTTTGAATGTTGGTTGTATTCCTTCCAAAGCCCTGTTGGACAGCTCGCACAAATACCACGAAGCGAAAGAAGATTTTAAAATCCACGGTATTTCTACTGGCAAAATGGATATGGACGTGCCGTCCATGATCGAGCGTAAAAACAATATCGTTAAGCAGCTGACTGGTGGTATTGCTGGATTATTTCAAGCCAACAAAGTGACTCCGTTATACGGAACAGGCAAATTGCTGGCGGGTAAGAAAGTTCAGGTCGTTGATAACGAAGGAAAAGAGACAGTATACGAAGCCGATAACGTGATTCTGGCTTCCGGTTCTATCCCGGTAAATATTCCTGTGGCGCCAGTAGATGATGAAGTGATCGTTGACTCTACCGGTGCGCTGGAGTTCCAGGAAGTGCCGAAGCGTCTTGGTGTAATTGGCGCTGGTGTTATTGGATTAGAGCTTGGCAGTGTGTGGAAACGTCTGGGATCAGATGTTGTGCTGCTGGAAGCAATGGATACTTTCCTGGCGATGATGGACCAGCAAATTGCCAAAGAATCTCAAAAGATATTCAAAAAACAAGGCCTGGATATCCGCCTTGGTTGTCGAGTTACCGGGAGTGAAGTAAAAGGCAAAGGCAAGAAAAAAGAAGTTGTCGTTACCTACACCGATAAAGATGGAAATGAATCTACCGAAACTTTTGATAAGTTAATTGTGTGTGTTGGGCGTCGTCCTTACACCGACGGTTTGTTGTCTGAAGACAGTGGTGTGAAGCTGGATGAGCGTGGTTCCATCTACGTGAATGACCTGTGTTCCACCAGTGCTCCTGGTGTATACGCTATTGGTGATGTGGTACGTGGCCCAATGCTGGCTCACAAAGGTTCTGAAGAAGGTGTGATGGTTGCTGAGCGTATTGCCGGTGAAAAAACCTTGATGAATTACGACATTATTCCTAACGTCATTTACACCCACCCTGAAATTGCTGCAGTTGGCCGTACAGAAGAGCAACTGAAAGCCGATGGCGAGCCTTACAACGTGGGTATTTTCCCGTTTATCGCCAGCGGTCGTGCACTGGCAGCTAACGAAAAAGACGGTATGGTGAAGATGATCGCACATGCTGAAACTGATCGAATTCTCGGTTGCCACATTGTGGGACCCAGTGCGGCAGATCTGGTACAGCAAGTTGCTATTGCAATGGAGTTTGGCTCCAGTGCAGAAGACATCGGCATGACCGTATTTGGTCATCCAACGCTGTCTGAGGCGGTGCACGAAGCGGCATTGGCAGTAGCTGGTCACGCGATTCACATCGCCAACCGCAAAAAGCGTTAATTCTGAAGCGGCTCATGGGAAACCATGAGCCGTTTTTATAACTATAAAAACCAACAGCAAGGAGTAGTACGAAACCATAGCCGGCAGAATTACTGCCAAACAGGCAAACAAATCCGGGATTACCGATTTGAGCGTCTTAAATATGTTATGACTTCGTAGGCAGGGCATGCCAAAAAGCATTTCGGTTTCGAGCAATTGAAACTATTTGGAAAGTCTTCAATGGCTTTTCGCTTTGAACCTCTTTGTGGGTTCAAACGAGTCGGTACTTTTAATTCCGTTGTTTTATTGCATTATTAAATGTCGTGAACGAATAATGAAGTTATGGGGTATCGGTTTTAGGCAGATTAAAACTGGTGAGACAACGCTTTTATTTCTGCATCTGTTTGGTCCGGTTCAACTTCAATGTCATAAGCGTTGAGTGAGATCGGTAATTTATTTTCACGTAAACGGAAAATAGCAATGAATTTACATGAATATCAAGGTAAACAAATATTCGCCGAGTATGGTTTGCCGGTTTCAAAAGGCGTGGCTGCAGAAACTCCTGCAGAAGCAGCGGCTGCTGCTGACACTATCGGTGGTGACAAGTGGGTTGTTAAGGCCCAGGTTCACGCTGGTGGTCGCGGTAAAGCTGGCGGCGTTAAATTGGTGTCATCAAAAAGCGAAATCGAAGAGTTCGCTAAGACATGGTTAGGTAAAAACCTGGTGACTTACCAGACTGATGAAAATGGTCAGCCAGTAAGTCGCATCCTCGTTGAATCGTGTACAGACATTGCAAAAGAATTGTATCTAGGTGCAGTTGTTGACCGCTCTTCACGTCGTATCGTGTTTATGGCGTCTACTGAAGGCGGTGTTGAGATTGAAAAAGTTGCGGAAGAAACGCCTGAGAAAATTCTTAAGGCGGAAATAGATCCGTTAACAGGTGCACAGCCATATCAAGCGCGTGATCTTGCGTTCCAACTGGGTTTGGAAGGTAAGCAAATCAAGCAGTTTACGCAAATCTTCATTGGCCTTGCCAAAATGTTCCAGGAAAAAGATCTGGCTTTATTAGAAATCAACCCTCTGGTGATTACCGAAGCGGGAGATCTTCACTGTCTGGACGCTAAGATCAATATTGATGGCAACGCTATGTACCGTCAGCCTGCATTAAAAGAAATGCATGATCCATCTCAAGAAGATGAGCGCGAAGCACATGCTGCGAAATGGGAGCTGAACTACGTTGCTTTGGATGGCAATATTGGTTGTATGGTGAATGGTGCAGGTTTGGCAATGGGTACGATGGATATCGTTAAATTGCACGGTGGTAAGCCAGCGAACTTCCTTGATGTTGGTGGTGGTGCGACCAAAGAACGCGTTATTGAAGCGTTCAAAATTATTCTTTCTGATGAGAATGTTTCTGCCGTATTGATCAATATCTTCGGTGGTATTGTTCGCTGTGATCTGATTGCGGAAGGTGTAATCGGCGCGGTTGAAGAAGTGGGTGTAAAGGTTCCTGTTGTTGTTCGTCTTGAAGGGAACAATGCAGAGCTTGGTGCCAAAGTACTGGCAGAAAGTGGTTTAAATATTATTGCTGCAACAAGTTTGACTGATGCGGCAGAACAAGTGGTTAAAGCAGCGGAGAGTGCATAATGAGTGTATTGATCGATAAAAATACCAAGGTTCTCTGTCAGGGCTTTACCGGTTCTCAGGGAACTTTCCATTCAGAACAGGCAATTGAATACGGCACTAAAATGGTCGGTGGTGTTACACCTGGTAAAGGTGGTCAAACCCATCTTGGCTTGCCGGTGTTTAATACTATGCGTGAAGCTGTCGCTGATACTGGTGCAGATGCATCTGTTATCTACGTGCCTGCACCTTTCTGTAAAGACTCCATCCTGGAAGCTGCTCACAGCGGTGTGAAGCTGGTGGTGTGTATTACGGAAGGCATCCCAACGTTGGATATGCTGGAATGTAAAGTTAAATGTGACGAATTAGGTGTGCGCCTGATCGGTCCTAACTGCCCAGGCATTATCACTCCTGGTGAATGTAAAATCGGCATTATGCCTGGCCACATTCACAAGCCAGGTAAAGTTGGTATCGTATCGCGTTCAGGTACTTTGACTTACGAAGCGGTTAAGCAGACAACGGATTACGGTTTTGGTCAATCGACGTGTGTTGGTATTGGTGGTGACCCCATTCCAGGTTCCAATTTCATCGATATCCTGGAAATGTTCCAAAAAGACGACCAGACTGAAGCAATTGTTATGATTGGTGAAATTGGTGGTACAGCTGAAGAAGAAGCTGCTGCGTTCATCAAGGCGAATGTTACTAAGCCAGTTGTTTCTTATATTGCTGGTGTAACAGCGCCTCCTGGCAAGCGTATGGGGCATGCTGGTGCGATTATCTCTGGCGGCAAAGGGACTGCAGACGATAAGTTTGCGGCACTTGAAGACGCTGGTGTTAAAACAGTTCGCAGTCTTGCTGACATTGGCAATGGCTTGAAAGAAGTAACCGGCTGGTAAGTTTTCAGCGTGAGTTAAAAAAGCGGCTTTGGCCGCTTTTTTTGTGCCTGTTTTTTGGGGGCATAAAAAACGGAGCGGTGATTAAGAAAAAATAAAAGGGAGATGAATTAGAAAGGAGAATACAGAGGGAAATCCGAGGCAAAAACAGAGGAAAACACACAAGGATAAGAAAAAAGAAAAGGGAAGAGCAGTATCTCTTCCCTTCGCATCAGATTGTTGAGCCTGCCTGGTCTGATGTTATGGTTCGTTAACCCGGCAGGCTAGCCCAGGATTAAAAATGGTAGCGACCTGTAACACCAAAAAACGAAATGTCGTCTTCTAGGATGGTGTATTCCGCTTCAACGCTAAGCATCTCATTAATGGTGGCACCACCGCCAATGCCAAAACTCAATCCTGTGTCACTACCACTTTCACCTGGGCCACTCACATCTTCGCTAAGCAAACCTGCTTTACCTAGAAAATAGAAATCCCCGCTGGTGCGGTAAACACCGTAGATGGCCATTGTGTCGACATCCAGAGAGTCGCTGGCAGACAAGGTGTCGGTAGAAAACTCCACATCTAGTGAGGTAGAAAGGTATTCAAACTCAACGGCTATATTATCATTCACTTTGTATCCAAGCTGAATGCCAAAACCAGAGCCGTCATCCACATCAACAGATACACTGTCACTGCCAGCATCACCAGAATCGGCCATAAATAAACCCAGTTTTACACCGGCAGTAACTTTGCCTTCCATTGGGTTGTCTGATGCCAGGGCCGACAAAGAGAGAGAAGAAATAATAACAGCACTTAATACTTTTTTAATCATAATAGTAGCTCCAAAAAGTTGTTAGCTCTTCTGCGTCACTTGGGTGTTTGTGTAACAGGTGCGCAGAAAATCAATATCTGTAAAGTCGTACGTTACTATCTGGTGTATGTAGCTCATCAGATAGCAGGTTATACCTTGATGTTTAATCCCATACTCAACGAAAATGTGTAGGCCTTTTCAAAGTCTTTACTGTCGCTGGCAATATCAAAATAAAAAAGTTTTGAATGGTATGCCAGACCGAAAGCATCGACACTCCAGTCGTAGTATGTTTTTACCCGACCATAGCGATTAAATGAACGCTCATAATAACTTCTAAAAAACACTCGAGAGTCATAGACGTACTGCTGTAACCCGACAGTGTTATTTTGATTAAGATGATAGTTCTGCCTGAAATCAATTTGGCGAGGAAGTTTTTGCACGATGTCAGTTTCGCTTTCTATCCAGCTAAGTGCAGGGCGAACCTTTAATTGACCTTCAGTATTTACCAGTCTGTCGCTGTTTGCCTGCGCGACTGTTCTATCCTGCTGGTCCCATCGTATTTCAGACATTAAATCCCGGGAGGCGAGTGAGATGTCAAAGCTTGGTGAAATTGTCCAGCTAGCATTGACGTCAACACTCCAGCCTTTTGCCTTTTCACCACTTTCTTCTCGATCAAAAAATACATCGTCAGAATAGTGGTAGTCCAGGTTCAATTTTCCTTCTGCGTCGTTAGACAGGCTGTTGAGATTGCCCCATAACCTCCCATAGTTCATGTAATCGACTTCCATAAAAGATAGTGTAAGCTCAAGCTTAACCTGATCTAGCGGCCTACCACCGTAAATGGCTGCAATTCCGCTTGCGCTTATGGAGTTGCTGAACATGTCGACTTGATAGTCTTTTTCTCCGGATAACTCAATGTCATTTTGATCGGCGTAAATCAGATGGGCTGTATCGGGGGTAAATTCCAGATAGTAGTCCACACGCTGAAAAATTTTGACTCCCAAGTAGTTGTCCTGGTTCGCAAAGTGAATCTTGTTCCCGAAGGACGCATAATTTGCGGTAACAGCAAATTCGCCTGAGCGGATAGCGGGACCTTTTAAACTGTCCGCGGTCTGCTTTATTGTTGCTACATCACTGTAAGAAAAACTACTGACTTCGGAAAAAAACTCTACCTGTTGACCTTGGAGGGCTTGTGCATGACTAGCCGCAAAACAACCTCCAAAAATCAAAAGTGACGTGTTCAATAATCTTTGCATTTGTCTGTGCCTCAGTATCTCGTTAAGGAGTATCGCCGGGAAAGTGTCATGCACCTTCCCGGGAAAACCTTAAAGTGTCTCGTTGAAGCCATCGTTATATCGAATAACAACAAGTCCTTGTTCATCGTCGATCTGTGCATACGTGGTATCGTTGATTTTGATATTGCCTTCAACGACATCTTCGCCTTCTACCTCAGAGAAGTTCAAAGTCATTACCGCTCCTGAATTGTGAGTCACGGTAATGGTCTCTCCTGACGCGGTTTCTTCGTATTCAAACATCAGAATCATGTCTTCGTGACTAATGGATACAACCGGATCAACGTCTTCCAGCCCAGTGCGTTCTGCAGATACGGAAATAGTTGACTTTCCGTTTAGGGTATCTGTAATGACTGTAGAGGAGAATGTCACGGGTATAAATGCGTCTGCTGTTTCTTCTGTACAGCTTTCCATTTCGCTATGATCCGTGAATTCGGATTCACATTCATAAGCTAAATCGCCAGGTGTAGCGATGACACTCAAACTGGCCATAACTCTCTCACCGCTGGCTTTGCTGAATTGGCCGTTCGCACTAAACTCCATCCTTTCGAAAGTGAGTTCTTCAGTAAAGCTCTCAGCGAACCCGACCACAGTATCGTCTTCCATAATCAAGGTGTACTCTTCGGAGGCTTCTGCTGAAATGTCTTCAAACTTCAAGGCAACAGTGCCTTCAAAGGTGCTTGGGTCAATGACGCTTGCAGAAGTTTCCTGTTCAATCGTGACACTTAGTGCCAGGGTAAGCCCTGATACTGTCAGATCGATCATATTGGTTTCAGTCTCAATTGCCTGCTGCTGTTCGTTAAAGCCTTCGACTCCCCAGGTTTCTATTTCACTGCCTTCCATGGCGATGATGACTAGGCCACTATCTATGTTGAATGTAATTTCAGTGTTGCTGGCTGAACCTGTGACATTTAAGCGAATATCAGCCATACCGGTCGTGACAACAGTTGTACTGCCATCGGTGTTAGTGACAGGGTCTTGTTCGGTAAACTCAGCTTCAGAATTGGTGTCGATTGCACGTAGGCCGATATTAACTTCTTCACCTTCAATCTCGATCGTCGTATCTGTGATGGTATAGATCGTTGATGACGTCGTCGCTGAAATGGTGACGGTAAAACCTGTGTCCTGATCTTCAAAGGAAGTGATCGAATCATCATCATAGTGTGCTTCCCAAGCTGCGGAGATCGCCTCACTTGCCATAATGATGGCCTCAAAGGCGCTGGCAGTATCTGCATTAATTGTGGCATCAACAGTGGTGATAGCAAAATCTTCAAGGTGGTCGTTTTCTGCGTAATACGTGAACTCTCGGATGTCATTGACCATGGCCTTCGCCTTTTCAAGATCATCGAAATTGCCATCAACGGGAGTTCCAGAATAGGGTTCTGTGGACCCCATATCGGCAACTTGTCTTGCGTCAGATATGACTGCTTGAATGTTGTTAAGATTGAGTAAGCCGTTAGTGTCTCGACTTTCAATTGTTTGAAGAATATTGCTCGCTTGTGAAAGAATTTCAGACAAAGTCACAGTTGAGGAATCAGTTACTTCCCGATCCGCCAAACCCTCATCATTCACGTATTGCGCCGCGAAAGCTTGTACCGCGTTTTGAATGTTGGCGGAGGTGTCACTTTGTAGCAAGGCATCAACAATGCCGGCGCTAATAGTATTGTATTTCAGGACATCATTACTTACGTCTACTAGTGAAGTTGTATTCGTCAAATCAACAATCGGTAAGGTGGTTAAGTCTCCCAAAATGCCAAAACGATTGGCAACGCTTGAATTTGCATTTCGAATATTTGACGTTGGGTTTGAGCTCGCTGACAGATTTTCCAAGGCACTGTTAGTCGCGATGTGTGTTAATACAGAAATATTAACGTTGGCGTTAGATGACGAGACCGGAGGAAGGATAGCATCAAGCGAAAAGCTGCTGTCTGTTAGTGGCACATTGTCGCCAAACGATGTGCCGCCACCGCAGCCACCAGAGAGGTCGCATTTCATTGTGGTGTTGGTATTTGTCGTTACTCTTACAACAAAGGGATTCCCATCATAGCTGTCTACAGATACGGTGAAAGCCCCGTTTTCATCTGTCTGGCCGGAGCCAGAGGATGAGGTGCTTAATACCCCGTTAATTATAGGGTGGACGTTGACTTCACCGTTGCTAATCAAGCCCTTGGCTGCTACGCCTTCTATGGTAATACTGACGGGTGTTTCAGTATCCGTGCCTGCATCTTCGATATCGGCAACAATATTATCAAGTACTTCTTTCTGTGCTTCACCAGTGCCACAAGCGGTTAAGGCCAGGATACTGAAAAACGCAAATAATTGACATAACAACGACTTTAGTCTCATATTTTTTCCACTCTATTTTTTTAAGTTGTAAAAAGCATCCATTAAATAATGCATGGGCAAGACAGCAGAACAGTAGAAAAAAGAGAAGTAATTGAATTCACCCGTTCCTGGCAAGTCTTGATCGACTAAGTTTGTGCTCTAATGGACAACTTAAAAAAGCATAGCCTAATTATTTTTAGCGCAAGATAAATTCCTATGAGAATTACCTTTTAAAATGTCATAGATATCCTCGGAACTATCGCATATCGTTATGTTTTATTCAGATTAATTAAAAAATCGATATTTTTATTTTTGAGTTTTAATTTGCTAGCTTATGAATAAATTTTTGTCTAATCAAAACTCTAAAAATATTCGACTTTTTATCTGGGAGAAAATTGGCTTGGAATCCTTGTATAAATCAAAGAATGTGTTGTTTGGCTTTCCACGCGAGTGACGCTGTCAGTTCACACGAGAGGCTCTGTCAGTCCACAAGAGAGACGCTGCCAGTAGATGGCTATAAGAATTTTAAAAGGTTACAGCGGGAGTCGGCAGCGGCTTGGCATTGCAGATTGCCAATGCAATTTGCAATGCGGTAGCGGCTTCTTGAAAAGTAATAAAACTTTCATGAAAGGGTAAGTATATCTGTAGCATACTAAATTAAAGGGAAGCCGCTATGGCTTGGCAAAGCAGTGCACGCGCGCAAATGTGCTAAGAAGGATCGTAAGGCTCCACTCGTATAGTAATATCGATTTCACCCAGCTGTTGCTGCAATACTTTCTTTGTTGCCAGCACTACGTCATTCGCTTGCTTGACAGAGAGCGACGGTTCTACTTCAATTACCAAATCCAGTAAGGCGTCTTGCCCTAAATAACGTGAACGAATGTCTTTAATGTTTTTAACATTCGCTACGGGGTGAATAATCGCATATATTTTTTCAGGTTCAAAAGCAAACTCATCCACTAAAATTGGCGAAGCCTTTTTGAAAAGCTCAAAAGCGAGATAAAATACAATGCCCGCTACTACCAATGCGCAAGCCTTGTCGACCCAGGCGAATCCTATTGACGAGACTAACCAGCCAATTATCACGGCAATGGTTGTCAGTGTGTCTGAAAATGTGTGACTGGCATCGGCTAGTAAAATATCAGAATTCAGTTTCAGAGCTTGAGTTCTTTCCCAAATAGAAACCGTGATGTTTATTAAGAGAACACCGAGCATAGCCATAATTTCCCAAGGTCTCGAACTTACCGTCCGATCCTCAGAGTTAAAAACCTGCAGTACTAACTGAAAAGCCAGTAGTGTGAGAAGGGTGGCCAGGAAAAACACTGCGAGGGTTTCAAATTTTCGATGGCCATAGGGGTGGTTTCGATCGGGTGGCTTGTAAGAGAATTTGACAATAGTCCATGCAACAATATTGTTTGCTACATCGGTAAGGGAGTGAATGGCATCACTTAGAATTGCAAGTGAGCCAGTACTAAATCCAATGATTAATTTTATGGCCAACACTAGTATGTTGGCCATTCCTTCTACGAGTAATACGCGGCGAACACTTTTCTCATGCGAACTGGTTGTTGTAATTAAGTTTTCGTCGGGCATAGAGGATGTGTCAGGCGTAGCATCTGCTCATGACATTTTTTTATTGGTATGCTCGTGAATCTTGATTGTAATCAATGTAATTGATTAACAGCTTGAATGGTTTGTTGCCGCCAACATGTACAACAATACCAGTTTTTCCAGCCTCTAAGTCTTTTATGACTTCTACGCGTTGGTCCAGTGTTAAATCATATTCTGAATTACCACGTTTTCCTCGTACAATCACTTCTTCGATATTACGTTGTTTGTCATTGGGGATCGTAATCTCTATTCGTGACATGCCTTTATCGTCGGGCTTTTCAATCTTGGTGATTTCTGCACCGAGGATTTTTCCTATATACCCGGGAGTCAGCTCGAGCCAATCCGTTTCAAGCGTGATGGACTCGGACAAAGCGTTAATTGTCGAATTCTCTGCAGTACTGCTTGAATTTGGTTTTGTGTTTTTCTTTTCTGTTGAAGGATCAGTCGTGTTGTCTGCGATTGCAATCGTGGAAAGCAGGGTAGTAAACCCAATAAATACAGCGTCTGTAAGTTTCATGTTGTAGCTCTTTTTTTGAGCCTGATCCCGCTGTTCAAAAATACATTGAAGCGCTATCAGGCTGGTTAGGAGCGAAGGCCTAATGTAAAAGTCCGTTTTAGGTGCAAGGCGTTCAGTCTCAAAGGATACGGTCGCAAGCTCTTCGATCAAAGGTGTTCGGGATTTAAAGTGATCGGATATGTCTAATGTAATCGTTTTTAACTGAATTTTAAAGCCGGAGTTAACGCGCTTACGGAGATATAAAATAAGCATTCAGTCAAGCCTGAAGCCTGTCGAATATTCTATCAATGAGCGATATGTACTAAAAAATGATAAGTATTGCTGAAATGGAAAATTCAGTGACATCATTCTAAGGTGTTTTTTAAATCCTCATGATGAAACGCTGTCTGCACCAACCCTGTGAGCCGTCGTTACTTTTACGAATTAATAGTGCCGGGTTTCGTTGTTATAGTACTTCTGAGGATTATGCCGTTAACTAACGTAGAGTAAGGCCATAAGTGGAATGCTTAGGCTGCATTATTTCTTGTTTTCAATGGTCCCAATAAATAAAACGCCATAAATCATTAAGAAGATGAATGCTATGTCAATGCCAATCATGGTAAACCTCCTGGTATTCATATGACCGATTCTGTAAGGCAGAACGAAATATCTATCCAATGGGCATATTATAAGTTTGGCAAATGGCGAGCGGCAGCGGAAAAATTCACAATGTGCTGTAGGAAAATGCCCATACATCGGCGAAGTTATAACAAATCGCTCTGAATGATGAGGCTTTTATAAAGTGATCAGATCAGGAAGGCCGGTGCGTGTAACCTCAGTTCTTCTTATGCTTACGACAATCAATACTGAGATTAATCCGCATTAGCGCGCTGGCTGAGCATGCGAAGGAGTGAATACGCGCATGGTTCGCGTCGTTCTATAAGGGCGGCAGCTCTTTAGCGCTACAGTTCTACTAAAGTTCTACTAAAGTTCAACAATAGCCCCTTTACCCATTCCTTCAAACGCTTGAACGCGCACCTGGGTGTCTGGGTATTTATGTTTTAACTGTTTGGCGATGTGATGCGCAATCAATTCAACCGTGGAGTCTGTGTCGATTAAGTAGCAAAGATTTTTTGGAACTTCCAGATAAAATTTCCCCTGATCGGCTTCATAAGCAAAAGCATGGTTTTGCGTGTTGGGGCTTTCACATTGGTCTTCTTCGGTGGCGATATAAATGTCTCGCCAATTTTGCGCCCACCATGCAACTTCCTCATCACTGTATTGATCGTTCAACCAAATATTCAAGCGTGAGCGGTGGCCATGCGCTATTCGCTGGCAATTACCTTTGTGCTTTTTTAAGCCGTGGCTGTAATGATAAAAGGGGGTGTCAATGGACTCATTGCTGAATCTGAGCGTGAGATTTTGCACGGTATCGGGAAATACTCCCGCCAGCTGTTGTTGGCTCCAGGCCGCCACGCTCTCCATATTAATTTCTTCTGCATCAATAAATGTCAGTGCCTGCTGTGGGCTTTTGCAGACTATTTGCTGCTCGCCCAAGTGCCATTCAAAGCTGATGGAGTCGTTCGCCGCAGTTTGTTTTTGTTGCAGACAGCTAGATCGCGCTGGCACTAACAGCCGGTGATCCAGAATGTCATCCAACCAGTGACGCAGCTTCTTTTTGACTATGCCAAAATCAACTACCATGCCTTGCGCATCGAGGCTGCCTTCGAGTTCTATGCTGGCCAGCCAGGTTTCGCCTACGAGACCACGTTTGGCATCGAGGTAACTAAAATCTACGTTGGTGAGGTTGTCGACAAATAATCGCATTAAAGTACTTCTTAGTTTGTGGAGTAGAGTGATTGGGCAAACAATCCGTTTTGGTTCTCACGTGTTGAAAGCGCTATTTTCAACTTTATACAATGCTTTAGCAACTCACAGGCAGAGGAAATTACAATGTATAAACTGGTGTTTTATGTTCCCGCCACCCATGTTGAGGCGGTTAAAGAGGCGGTTTTTGCAGCGGGTGCAGGCACAATCGGCTTCTATGATAAATGCGCTTGGCAGACCGAAGGTCTCGGTCAGTTTCGCCCATTAGAAGGGAGTGATCCTTTTCTCGGCGCGTCTGGGGAATTGGAAAAGGTAAACGAGTATCGCGTAGAAATGGTTTGTGAAGAGAGCTGTATCAAAGCGGCTGTCAGTGCACTTAAGCAGGCTCACCCCTACGAGGAGCCGGCTTTTGATGTGATGACAGTTGTGGATACGTCTTTGTTATAGGTGATACGGTGATACTAAACTGGTGATCTGTTGCCAGCACATTTAATTTCAAGCGCCCGTGGCCAACCGCAGGAGGCCAGAAGGCAATTACGCCATGGAGCCCGCGCAATGGAAAGGGACAACATTATCGCTGTGAGGGGCTGCCGGGGCATGTTGATAGGACCCGTTAAGCGCATCGTTCAGTTTTGCCAGGGAGTCATGCATCATTCTGGAAATGGCCACACAGGCTCCCAGCGGGGTCGAATGAAGCTCAATCTGACAATTGATTTGAAATTGCAGTCCGTGCAGACGCTTTCGCAAATGTTCCGGGGCTGAGTCAATAATTCGTGTTATTTCCCTCCGTCGAAGCTCTTCCAGCTTGTCTGGTGCATTATCAGCAAGGGCCAATAACTCATCAAATGTTGGCCAATGAGTAGACATAATTACCTCTTATAACTCCTAAACTTACATGCTCAAAGCCGCGTACTGCAAAAACAAATGTAATTTTTCCCCCCGGAAAATTCATGCTACAGTGTCACGTCTTTGGTTAAAAAACATGCTAGCAGATTTCGAATAAGTATGTGTATAGGTAAATCTATATCAATATGTTATAAGACGGAGTCTGCGAAACAGCCAACATCAGATTTGTCGACTAATCTATGTCATAGCGCCCAAAAAGCATTTATAAAGATGTCTTCGGTAGTGTGAAGTTGTGACCCAGTACTTAAATGAGTAATAAAATCGAGCAAACATTGCATTTAGCTGGCCAGGCGGCCGTGCTTATCGCTGTTTCGCAAATTTGCGGAAAAGATCACGTTTTATTAACCAAGCGAGCCGAGCATCTCAGCAGTCACAGCGGTGAAGTAGCGTTCCCTGGCGGTATGTGGGAACCAAGTGATGCAAATCTGATGGAAACCGCGCTGCGCGAAAGTCATGAAGAAGTAGGGCTCCATCCTGCACGTGTAAAAGTCAATTCTGAACTACAGGCAACACACACCCGCCGTGGCGTGCGTGTTACTCCGTTTGTAGCAGAAATCGACTCACCCGAAGGGCTTGTGCCATGCCCGGATGAATTGGAATCTCTATTTTGGGTGCCGATGGAGTTTCTTCTGCAGGATTTGCGGGTCCGTACAGATTTGTTTCAAATGAATGGTGTTACTTACTGGGCGCCGGTTTACCACTTTTCCGGGTTTGAAATATGGGGGTTTACCGCCAGGTTACTGGTGGATTTTCTCAATACCCATCACGGCCAGGAAATTTCCAGAGCGAATACCGCTCCGGAAAAAATCTATCCTTTGGTCTAGCTAAAGCTTTTCAATTACAGCGTAATTGGCGAGCCACATTAGCGATGAGCAACATGGGAAATATGATGAGAAAGATGATTATTGCTAATCACTAATTTTCTCAAACACCAGTGCCTTTTCAATGCGTGTATCACTCAATTCTTTTATTTCAAAGCGATAGTCGCCAATCTCAAAGCTGGCAACAGCATCGGGAATGCTTTCCAGAAATTCCACAATAATACCGTTAAGTGTTTTCGGGCCATCGGTGGGAAGTTTCCAGCCGAGGTTGCGATTAATGTCACGAATAGAGGTTGTGGCATCAATCAGGTACCAGTCGTTGGGGAAAGGAATAATTTCATCCTCTTCCTGCTCCGCGGTATCGGTGGCAAAATCTCCGACAATTTCTTCCAGTAGATCAACCAGTGTCGCAATCCCCATGACATCGCCGTATTCATCGACCACCAGGGCAACTCGCTCTTTTTCTTTCTGGAAGTTCATTAACTGCGTCGGCAGTGGCGTAGACTCTGGAATGAAGTAGGGTTCCGTTACCAGTTCGCGAATATCCTGATGCGTCATGGTTTTATCCTGCATCCGGAGAAACTTAGCGATAGAGCGTATGTGCAGCACACCCACAACTTTGTTAATGTCACCCTCGAATACCGGTAAACGCGTGTATTCAGTTGATTGGATCAGGTCGATGATGGTGTCGATATCATCTTCCAGGTCAATGCCTATCACTTCGTTGCGTGGAATTAAAATATCTTCCACCGTGGCTTTCTCCAGATCCAATACATTGAGGAGCATGCCCTGGTGCTGATCTGGAATAAGGTCTCCCGCTTCATCCACCACCGTGCGCAATTCTTCCGGGTGCAAATGATCGCCGATATTGGCGTTCGAAGTATCAATGCCCACCATACGGGTGAGAATATTGGACATGCCGTTTACCGCCCAAACAGCGGGATAAAGCAGAAAAAGCAAGGGCTTTAATACAATACTGGCAGGGAAGGCGATTTTTTCCGGAAACACCGCCGCTACCGTTTTAGGGGTAACTTCCGCGAAAACCAGCATCGCCAGCGTCAAAACAATAGGGATCACGGCGTTGGCAGTTGTGTCATCCAAAAAGCGCACACCAATGGCCAGTGCAACCACGGCGGCGAAATTATTTACCAGGTTGTTTCCAATCAGGATCACGCCGATAAGGCGATCCGGGCGCGCGAGTAATTTAGAGGCTCGCGTAGCGCCATGGTGTTTTTTCTTAACCAGATGCTTCAAGCGATAGCGGTTGAGCGACAGCATGCCGGTCTCAGAGCTTGAAAAGAATGCAGAAAAGGTGATGAGGGCGACCAGAATACCAATAAGTAGGTCTGTGGAAATTGCGTCCAAAGCGGTGTTTAACCTGTTATTTAAGGGAATCCAAAATAGTGAAGGAGAATGTCACGAGAATCAAGTATTAACGCGCCGCGAGAATGAACTCCAGCACGATCTTCGTCCCAAAGTACGCCAGCATTAATGCCGCGAAACCACCCAGCACATAACGAATAGCGACCGCGCCACGCCAGCCAAGGCGATGCCGACCTCCAAGTAATATGGCATAAATAACCCAGGAAATTATGGAAAAGACAGTTTTATGTGTCAGTTTCTGGGCCAGCATGTCTTCAATAAAAATAACCCCGGTGAGTATCGACAGTGTCAGAAAAATAAAGCCTGTCCATACCAGTTCGAACATTAAGGTTTCCATGGTTTGCAGCGGAGGCATAATTCCCATAATGCCTGAGAAGTGTTTGTTCTTGAGCTGCTTGCTTTGATAGGCCAGGAACATCGCCTGGAAAGAGGCAATGGCCAGTAAGCTGTAGGCCAAAATGGATAAAAGAATATGTGCAATTAATTCCGGGGTGATATCGCTGCCTGAAATAATCGGACCATCAAAAGCCTGACTGGTCAATAAGCCAATAATGGTGAGCGGCAGCAACACCAGAAACAGGCTGTGTAAGGGCTTTTTCAGGCTGCTTACGGTAACCAGAAGATTGATCACAAAGAAAAACAGGGAGGTGACTTTCAATAGCCCCAGGTGTAATCCTTTGCTGTCGAACAGGCTCAGATAAGTGGAGATCCCATGCATGCAGAGGCAGGTAGCCATAAGCCCCAGCATGATATTGGTGGTAAGACTTTCGCGCTTTAACAGCGTGCGCAGCACGTAAATCCACGTAAGTAGGTAGAGTCCCGTAGTGAGGAGATTTATCAGCATCTTTGGTCTGGTTGCGTTGATTTTAAATCAAACAAAATTAATGTCGCTTGAAAATTTGAAGCAAACCGCAAGGTTAGTGGGTATACCGCGTATTTGGCAAGTGGATAGTGGGCGAAGAGGTCGTTTTTAGCTGGATTTACGATTATACTGCCCGCCGAATTCAGCACACTGTGATCATTGAATAGCTATTATGTTTGAAAATTTATCAGAACGCCTTACACGCTCTCTCAAAAAGATAAGTGGGAAAGCCCGTCTTAATCACGACAACATCCAGGAAACGCTGCGAGAGGTGCGAAAAGCACTGCTCGAAGCCGACGTTGCACTGCCAGTGGTTAAGGAATTCATTAACCAGGTAAGAAAACGTGCGCTGGGGGTGGAAGTCAACCAGGCGCTCAACCCTGGGCAACAGTTTCTCAAGGTTGTGGAGAGCGAGCTGATTCAGGTAATGGGGGATGCGAATGAAAAGCTGAACCTGGCGCAACAGCCTCCGGCCATCATCCTTATGGCAGGTCTGCAGGGTGCAGGTAAAACAACAACTGTTGCCAAGCTTGCGCGGTTCCTGCAGGAAAAAGAAAAGAAAAAGGTCATGGTAACCAGTGCCGACGTCTACCGCCCAGCAGCCATCAAGCAGCTTGAAACGCTGGCAGGGGAGATCGAAGCGGAATTTTTCCCTTCCACCGCAGAGCAAAAGCCGGTAGATATCGCGAAAGATGCCCTGAAACAAGCCAAGAAAATACATGCGGATGTTCTGATTGTGGACACGGCAGGTCGGTTGCACATTGATGAGCAATTGATGGGCGAGATTCAGTCACTGCATAAAGTATTGAACCCGATCGAAACTCTGTTCGTTATCGATGCCATGATCGGTCAAGACGCGGTAAACACCGCAAAAGCCTTTGATGAGGCGCTGCCGTTGACCGGGGTTGTACTCACCAAAACTGACGGTGATGCGCGGGGCGGGGCGGCGTTGTCCGTTCGCCAGGTGACTGGCAAGCCGATTAAATTCCTCGGTGCCGGTGAAAAAACCGAAGCACTCGAACCGTTTTATCCGGATCGTGTGGCATCGCGTATTTTGGGGATGGGGGATATCCTGTCGCTGATCGAGGAAGCCGAACAGAAGATCGACAAGCAAAAAGCTGAAAAGCTGGTAAAGAAAGTCCAGAAAGGCAAGCGCTTTGACCTGGAAGACTTGCGTGATCAGTTACAGCAAATGCAGAACATGGGCGGCATGGCCTCCATGCTGGAAAAACTTCCCGGTATGGGCAATATGGCGAAAATGGCTGAACAGGCCAATATGGGGAAACAGTTTAAGCGGATGGAAGCGATTATTTCATCCATGACGCCAGCGGAAAGAAAAGACCCGGAACTGTTGAATGGATCTCGCAAGCGCCGTATTACCCGTGGTTCAGGTACGGAAATTCAGGATCTCAATCGCCTGCTGAAACAGCACAAGCAAATGGCGAAGATGATGAAGAAAATGAAAGGCGGTGGCATGGCTAAAATGATGCGTGGAATGGGTGGCATGTTTCCCGGCGGCGGCGGTGGAATGCCTCCAATGGGTGGCGGTGGCGGCCTGCCTCCAGGGTTTGGGCAGTAATTGCGGAAGATTTCACCTGTAAAAAACCGAATTTTAGCTAAATTAGACGAAATTACAGGCAATTGCCCCTATACATGCTAATTGCTTTACTTTAAAATACGCCGCCTTTCGCGGGTGGCCTCAACTTTTTGTAGGAGGATTCCTGCATTAAGTAAACCTAAATACAAGAACACAACAGGATAAGACTTACATGGTAAGCATCAGACTATCAAGAGGCGGCTCTAAGAAGCGTCCTTTTTACCACATTCACGTGACTGACAGCCGTACTTCCCGTGACGGTCGTTTCATTGAGCGCGTTGGTTTCTTTAACCCTATTGCGCGTGGTCAAGAAGAGCGTTTGCGTATTGACAGCGATCGTTTGCAGCATTGGATTGCACAAGGTGCTCAGTGTTCAGATCGCGTAGCTAAGTTGGTCAAGGAATCAGCTGCTGCTTAATTGCAGTTTGTGGCCGTCAGTGTAGTGAGCGAGAAACGCTTAGATTTAGTCGCTGTAGGCCGCGCTGCATCGGTTTTTGGTGTGAAGGGTTGGGTTAAAGTCCAATCGTTTACCGAGCCGCACGAAAATATTCTCGACTATGCTCCGTGGTGGTTAAAGACCCGCCACGGAGTTAAGTCGTTTGAAGTGGATGAGGTTAAAGTTCGAGCGCAGGACATACTCGTTCACTTTAAAGGCCTGGACGATAGAGATATTGCCAGGCAGTTTCTCCCTGCTGAAATAGCGGTAGATAAATCGCAGTTTGAAGATCTGGGAGAAGGCGATTTTTATTGGCACCAGTTAGTTGGTCTAAAGGTTTTCAGTAACTTTGACGGGCAGCAATACGCTTTGGGAGTTGTAACCAAGCTATTGGAGACTGGGGCAAATGATGTTTTGGTTGTTGACGGTAAAGTTGAAAGTGAACCGGCCGTTGCGCAAAATCGACAGCAAGAGAATTTGCAGGAACCGCAAGGCTCGAACCAAAGCACAGAACAACATAGCGAAAGTCCGCTTCCCGCGTTTAAACGTGTTGAAGCAAGAGAACGTTTAATTCCCTACGTTCCCGATATGTATGTAACGCAGATCGATTTAGCGCAAGGGGAAATCTGGGTTAATTGGGACCCGGAATTTTAGAGTTCGCTAAGGCATCAAATGCAGATTACAGCTGCGAAGAGCGTAATCGGTGAGAGGTTTCTGTAAGAGGTGTCCATAGTATTGACGCCTGAAACGAGGGGAAATGATGAGCCGCATTCGGCGTGTTGCAGTAATAACACTATTTCCCGAGATGTTTAGTGCAATTACGGACAGCGGCATTACACGCAGAGCGTTTAATGACAACCTGCTGCAGATAGAATTTTTTAATCCGCGTAGTTTTACGACGGATAAGCACCAAACGGTAGATGATCGACCCTATGGCGGCGGCCCAGGCATGGTAATGCGGGTTGAACCACTGGAAGCTGCATTAATTGCAGCAAAAGCGTGGGTAGAGGAAACTCCTCGCGTGATCTACCTTTCCCCGCAGGGGCAAAAACTGGATCAAACCGCGGTAGAAAGTTTATCGCACATTCGAGATTTGATTCTGGTGTGTGGCCGCTATGAAGGCATTGATGAGCGATTTATTGAAGCGCACATTGATGAAGAGTGGTCCATTGGTGATTATGTCTTAAGTGGTGGTGAGTTACCGGCCATGGTGATGTTGGATGCATTAATCCGGCGTATACCCGGTGCGCTAGGTGATGCGGATTCCGCTGAACAGGATTCGTTTGTAGAGGGTTTGCTGGATTGTCCGCACTACACCAGACCCGAAGAAGTAAACGGAGTTAGTGTTCCCGAGGTATTATTGTCTGGGGATCATGGAAAAATAGCAAAGTGGCGTAAGCATCAGAGCTTAATACGCACCGCGCAAAGAAGGCCGGATTTGCTGGCCAAAGTAAAATTATCAGCAGAGCAGCAAGCCAGTATTGCGGCTGTGTTAAACCAAGTTGAAGATTAACCAGCGAAGCCGTTTGCTGCTTTGCCAAGAGAATTACTAGCCGTGAGGCTTTATTTTAGATTCAGGAGCATACCATGAGTTCGAGAAACAAAATTATTCAGGAACTGGAAAGCGAGCAGTTAAAGCAAGACCTTCCTGAGTTCAGCCCCGGCGACACTGTTGTCGTTCAAGTAAAAGTAAAAGAAGGTAACCGTGAGCGTTTGCAGGCTTTCGAAGGCGTGGTAATCGGCAAGCGTAACCGTGGTTTAAACTCTGCTTTCACTGTGCGTAAGATTTCTCACGGCATTGGTGTTGAGCGTACTTTCCAATTGCACAGCAAATTGGTAGACAGCATTCAAGTGAAGCGTCGTGGTGATGTTCGTCAAGCGAAGCTTTACTACTTGCGTGACCTTACTGGTCGTGCTGCACGTATTAAAGAAAAACTTAACTAAGTTTTTCCAAGTAAAAAAAGCGACTTCGGTCGCTTTTTTTATGCCTAACTTTTTTGTGTAAACGCATGAGCAACGAAGAAAAAAAGATCCACGAAGCAGATGCCCAATTGCTGACTCGCTTTCTCGACAGCATCTGGGCAGAAAAGGGCTTGAGTGATAATACTTTGTCCTCGTATCGGCGGGATTTGGAAGCGCTTGCCGTGTGGTTGTATCGCAAGCGTATAAACTTTGTTTCGCTCAGCCCTTCGGATTTGCAGAGTTATCTGGCCGATCGATTCTCTGCTGGAATTGGTGCGCGTTCTACCGCACGTTTTCTCTCCTGCGTGAGAGGCTTTTACAAGTTTTTAGTGCGGGAAAGAGTGCTGGAGAGCAACCCGGCAACGTTTATTGAAAATCCCAAGCTCGGACGCCCGCTGCCCAAATCATTGACGCAGCACGATGTGGAACTGTTGCTGCAGGCACCCAAAGGTGAGGAGGCTGTGACCGTCAGAGATCGCGCCATGCTGGAGCTGCTTTATGCCAGTGGCTTGCGGGTGAGTGAGTTGACTGGTCTGCAAATGGCTGAGGTCAATTTACGCCAGGGGGTGGTGAGAGTGTTTGGTAAGGGATCGAAAGAGCGGCTAGTGCCAATGGGGGCGGTCGCGCAGCAGGCACTTGAAGAGTATATTCGTATCGCCAGGCCAGTATTGTTAGGCGATAAGCTGACCAATGTACTATTTCCCAGTACGCGCGCCCAGCAAATGACAAGGCAGACCTTCTGGCATCGCATTAAATACTGGGCAAAAGTAGCCGGTATCAGCAAACCTTTATCGCCACATACATTGCGCCATGCATTTGCTACGCATTTATTAAATCACGGTGCGGATATTCGCAGTGTGCAGATGTTGCTGGGGCACAGCGATATATCTACGACGCAAATTTATACTCATATTGCCAAAGAGCGCCTTAAACAGCTGCACGGAGAGCATCATCCCAGGGGATAGTCTTACTAAAACCGAGGATAGGTTCACAATTGTTGCCAGGCAATTGAAAATGAGGAACCCCGGGCTGGTTTATCGTTCTAAGCTTCGTTTAAAGTTCCGCTATCACTTGGCGATGCTAGAAAAACCGATCGGAAAGTGTTAGTTTTTGATTTTGCCGCTGAAGCGCTAAATCCGTGCTTGTTCAGGCTTCATTCTTTACTGGCTGCATATGCCGCGCTTAATAAGTCTTGCTTAATAGGCCCGCATAATAGACGCTGTTAAAAAGTAAAGCGTGAACCCAGATGGTCAAAACAACGCAATGAATCATGGTTAAAGTGAACCGTTAATAGCTTTACCACACAAATAACAGACATCGCTCAGGTATCTGCTAAGTCAATTAGCATTCCCACGCTGTATAGCTGTCGATGTATTTAACCCAAGAATATTCGCTGAGGTTTATATGCCAGCTCTTGTATCAAAAAAATTATTATTAAGTTTAAGTGCCTTTTCGCTGGCGTTTGTACTTTCAGGTTGCAAGTCAGAAAACGCGCAAGCTGCAGCAGACAATAAAGTGGAAAAAGCGGCAGCAACGGTAGCCAGCTCAGACATCACACCTGAGTACGTTGAAAAAATTCGTCAAAAATTCTCCGCTGTTCGCCCGGACCTAAAAGTAGATCGTATTGAAGCATCAGAAGTTGCTGGTATTTACCAGGTGTTTTTTGATGGCAAAGGTGCGATTTACATGGCCGCAAGCGGCGATCATTTCTTTTCCGGGGATTTATTTGCAATCGAGAATAAGCAAATTGTTAACGTTACCGAAGAAAAATCTAACGGTCCGCGTGCCAAGTTAATGGCTTCCATTGATCGTGACGATATGATTATCTTCTCGCCCAAAGGCGAAACTAAAGCCAGCATTACCGTGTTTACCGATGTCGATTGTGGTTACTGCCGCAAGCTTCATCAGGAAGTGCCAAAAATGAATGAAAAAGGCATTGAGGTGAAATATCTTGCCTACCCCAGAGCAGGCATTGGCTCAAATTCGTACCAGAAAATTGCTTCTGCCTGGTGTGCCGATGATCGCAACGGTGCTATGGACAAATTGAAGTCTGGCCAGGAAATTCCAACCAATGTTTGTGAAAACAACCCCGTACCTGAGCAGTTCAACATGGGCATGCAAGCCGGTGTGACTGGTACACCTGCATTAGTATTGGAGAACGGCCGCTTAATTCCCGGCTACATGACGGCCGATCAGCTGGCGCAAATGCTGGGTATTTAAACCACACATTGCGTTCAGATTAAACTTTTTGAAAGGCCCCGATTTTGGGGCCTTTTCGTTGACATGTGTCCCTCCCGTCAGTAAGGTTGCGTATCTTTTTGGCGTGGTCAATATTACACTCCTGCCAAATTGCCAAGCGCAAATCTTAACCTCGTATATTTGTAGAAAATTTCTTTGCTTTTCAAAGGGTTAGGTCGGCTTCGCGCTTGGCCTAGAGCTTTTCAGAAGGTTTACGCGAGGAATACAAGTTGAAGCAAGTAAATGTGGGAATTTGCGGTTTAGGCACCGTAGGTAGCGGTACTTTTAATGTGCTGTCCAGAAACAAAGATGATATTAATGCTCGAGCTGCGAGCAATATTGTGGTTTCCCATATTGGCGCACGTCGTCCAAATTCAGCCTGTGATACGACAGGCGTAAACATCAGCGCGGACATTTTTGCCGTTGCCGAAGATCCAGATATCGATATCCTGGTAGAGTTGATTGGCGGCACCACGGTGGCCAAAGATCTGGTTGTCCGTGCGCTGCAAAACGGCAAGCACGTTGTAACCGCAAACAAGGCCTTAATCGCCGAGTTTGGCAACGAACTGTTTGATATCGCAAAAAATCACAAAGTCACGATCTCCTATGAAGCCGCAGTGGCCGGCGGTATCCCAATTATTGGCGCACTGCGCGAAGGTCTGGCCGCAAATAAAATTGAATGGCTGGCGGGTATTATTAACGGCACCGGGAATTTTATTCTCACCGAAATGCGCGATAAAGGCCGTGAGTTTGAAGACGTGCTGGAAGAGGCGCAGGCGCTCGGGTATGCCGAAGCAGATCCGACTTTTGATGTTGAAGGCATCGATGCTGCGCACAAACTGGTCATCCTGTCTTCCATTGCTTTTGGTACGCCGCTGCAATTTGAAAAAGTCTTTACCGAAGGTATTAGCAAGGTTTCTCCTCTGGATGTATTTTATGCCGGCGAACTCGGTTACAGCATTAAGCATTTAGGTCTTACGCGCAAACGTGAAAACGGAATTGAATTAAGAGTTCATCCAACATTGATTCCAAAAACACGTTTACTGGCAAATGTTGACGGGGTTATGAACGCGATCGTCGTCAAAGGTGATGCTGTTGGGCCAACCTTATATTACGGCGCTGGTGCTGGATCAGAAGCTACCGCCTCTGCGGTGATAGCAGATATTGTGCGTGTGAGCCGTCTGGTCGGCGAACGAGTTAATTTGAACGTGCCTCCACTGGGGTATTCGCTGGATAAACTTTCCAGTGATGACGTCCTGCCTATTGAGCAAACCGAAACCGCATTTTACCTGCGCATTGCTGCGGTAGATAAGCCCGGAGTGCTGTCTAAAATTTCTCAGATCTTGAGTGATGCTGGTATTAGTATTGAAGCGCTAATACAGAAAGAGCCAAAAGAAGATCAGGAATTTGTGCCGTTAATTATTTTAACGAACAAAGCCATTGAGAAAAATATTATTGATGCGATTGAAAAAATCGAGCAGCTGGATACCGTAAAAGAAAATGTAGTGCGTATTCGTGTTGAGTCGCTGAAGTAAAACCATTCAAACGATCCGACTAAAAAGAATCATTTAACTTGCAAGAGTAAGCATTGTGAAATATGTCAGTACGCGCGGAGAAGCGCCAAGTTTAAGTTTTGAAGATGTGGTATTAACCGGGCTTGCTAGTGATGGCGGTCTATATGTCCCAGAATCCTTACCCAGTTTTTCTCAAGAGGAAATTGCTTCCTGGGCTGGCTTGTCCTACCGCGATCTTGCACTAAAAATTATTACGCCGTTTGTCGCGGGTGAAATTCCAGAGCAGGATTTAAAAACCATTATCGACAAATCCTACGACACATTTCGTCACGATGCGATTGCACCACTTGTGCAAACGGGTCACAACGAGTGGATTTTGGAATTATTCCAGGGGCCAACGCTTGCGTTTAAAGATTTTGCACTGCAGTTTCTTGGCCATTTGCTTGATTACGTATTGAAAAAACGCGATCAGAAAGTTGTGATTATGGGCGCGACTTCCGGTGATACCGGTTCGGCTGCTATTGAAGGCTGCCGCGATTGCGACAATGTAGATATTTTTATTCTGCATCCGCACCAACGCGTATCGGATGTTCAGCGCCGTCAAATGACCACAGTGTTGGAAAATAATGTTCATAACATCGCATTAAAAGGCAATTTCGATGATTGCCAGAATATGGTGAAAGCAAGTTTTGCGGATCAGTCTTTTCTGCCGCAAGGCCGACAGTTAGTCGCCGTAAACTCAATAAACTGGGCGCGAATCATGGCGCAGATCGTTTATTACTTTTATGCCAGTCTTGCTTTGGGCGGACCACATCGTAAAGTGTCGTTCTCAGTGCCGACGGGGAATTTTGGCGATATTTTTGCCGGATACCTGGCCAAACAAATGGGCTTGCCGATCGACCAGCTTATTGTGGCGACAAACAGCAATGATATTCTTCATCGTTGCCTGAGTGAAAATGACCATAGCAAAAAACCATTGGTGCATTCCTTGTCTCCAAGCATGGATATCATGGTCAGCAGTAATTTTGAGCGCTTGCTGTTTGATATGTATAACCGAGATGGCGCGGCCATTAAACAGCTTATGGAAGATTTTAAATCGGGCTCCATGCAATTGAGTGACGATGCATTCAATAAAGCCCAGGCTGTGTTTAGCAGCTATCGACTGGATGATGACGAGATGGTGGAGGTGATTCGCGAAGTGTTTGAATCAACCGAATACCTGCTCGACCCGCACACCGCTATTGGTGTGAAAGCCGCACGCGAAAAGCGTCGAGACACTTCCACGCCAGTCGTTTGTTTGGCAACCGCACACCCAGCGAAGTTTCCCGAGGCTGTGAAGAAAGCGGGCCAGGCGGAAGACCCTGCACTTCCATTCCATATGCGTGATTTGTTTGATCGCGAGGAGCGCTACGAGGTGGTCGAGGACTCTTTGGCCGATGTGCATGCATTCATGCAAAAAAATATTCGAGCCTGATCGCATGTAATCCGTCTGTTGTCGTCAATGTGCAGACAAAGGCATAGCTGGTTTCAGTTATGCCTTTTTAGTTTAACATTCTCATTATTTTCCATCTGCGCGTAAGTCGAGCGCTTTGTCATCTCCAACCCGGGTAGTTCTGAATGAAAAAAAATATAATTCGACGTTCAGATAATTTGCTCAGTCTCCCATCGGCTTCGTCATCGGTTGAAACATTGCTTGAAATATTATTTCAGCATCGTGGTGCGAGCAAACAACAAGCCGATTATGCACTGAGAAACCTGCTTCCGCCGGTGAATATGAAAGGTGTTGATGCCGCAGTTGAGATTCTTGAGCAGGCGCTGCTGGAGCAAAAAAAGATTCTGATCGTAGGGGATTTTGATGCTGATGGTGCGACAAGTTCAACCTTAGCGGTAGCCTGCTTGCGGGCCTTTGGGTGTAAGTCTGTGGATTTTCTGGTACCCAACCGCTTTGAATATGGGTATGGCTTAACACCGGAAATTGTCGAAGTCGCCAAACAATATTCTCCTGAAGTACTGGTGACTGTAGACAATGGAATTTCCAGTATTGAAGGCGTTAAAGCGGCCAATGCCAACAACATAGAAGTGGTGGTGACAGATCATCACCTCCCGGGTAATGAGCTGCCTCCAGCGGCGGCCATCGTCAATCCGAATCAACCAGGGTGCACGTTTCCCAGTAAAAATTTGGCGGGCGTAGGGGTTATTTTCTATGTCTTGTCTGCACTGCGTAGTGTGCTGCGTGAAAATGATTGGTTTCGTTTGCAAAACATTCCAGAGCCCAGCATGGGTAACTTTTTGGATCTGGTGGCTTTGGGAACTGTGGCAGATGTGGTGCCGCTGGATCACAACAATCGAGTCCTCGTTGCTGCAGGGTTAAAAAAAATGCGTATGGGGCAAGCCATCCCGGGAATACGCGCGATATTGCAGGTTGCAGGCCGAGACCCGAAAAACATATCCGCTTCTGACTTGGGTTTCGCGGTGGGGCCACGGTTAAACGCGGCGGGGCGCCTGGATGATATGTCACTCGGTATTCGCTGCCTGTTAAGTGAGAACTATGCAGAAGCTTTGAGCCTCGCGAGTGAGCTGGACAGCCTGAACAAAGAACGCCGAGCCATCGAAACATCCATGCAATTTGAAGCAAAGCAAATTTTGCAGAAATTCATGCAAGAGACAGAAATCGGCGACAGGGCGGGGCTTTGTTTATATAAGGACGATTGGCATCAAGGTGTAATCGGCATTCTTGCTTCACGAATTAAAGATGCCATGCATCGGCCGACCATTATTTTTGCCGAAAGTGATGAGCGCGAACTAAAAGGTTCCGGTCGTTCCATCAATGGCGTTCACCTGCGGGATGTACTGGACGAGGTGGCGACGCAAAACCCCGGGCTAATCACAAAGTTTGGCGGCCATGCTATGGCGGCAGGGCTTTCCATTGATAAAAATAAACTGTCGCAATTTAGTGATGCATTTGATGCTTGTGTTGCTAAGCATCTGTTACCGGAAAATCTGGAGCCGGTGGTGTTAAGCGATGGCGAACTGCCCAGTCATTTCATAAATCTCAATATCGCGCAGCAATTGCGTGAAGCCGGACCTTGGGGGCAGCATTTTCCTGAGCCAACATTCGATGGTGAGTTTGAATTGGTGCAGCAGCGTATTGTCGGTGAGAAGCATTTAAAAATGCGAGTGCAGCTCAATGGCCGAGAAAGTTTTGACGCGATTGCGTTTAATGTTGATGTCGCCAGCTGGCCAGACACCAGTATTAAGAAAGTGAAATTAGCGTATAAATTGGATGTGAATGAGTTCAGGGGAGAACAGTCAGCGCAACTGTTAGTGGACTACATTGAAAAAATCATGGACTGAGATAGGTTAGTGAATACAACCGCTTTTGGCACCGTCGAGAGCATGCTTAAATAAATACCTGATCTTGAGCCGTTATTGTCAGTTTACGCCCAATTCAGTGTGGCTCGCTGACGCCTTTCCACATACACAAATTCCGCTTTGCCGCTGGCAGGGTGGAGTAGATGGCGGAAATGGTGGTGATCCAGGGTAGATCCCATATATTCCCAGCATGCGCCCATAAACAGGCAAATGGGGTCGCCTTTGTTTATTTTGTAATGGGAAAGTTCTTCCCACATATCACACCATTCAGGATTTTTCGCTTCTATGAATTCCACAATTCAGTTCCCCAAAGCAGCTCATATCAATAATTTATTTTAGGTTTGTAATGTGATTTGTCAATTAAATGATGTAACTCATTGTTATATAAGGGTAAATTGATCACAAACTTTGCCTTCGGCGCTCGATATACGCCACAAAAGGTAAAAAGGCGCGCCTTTTACGTGATCGGTCTCGACGTGTGTCACAAGGTGAGCCGAAAAATTAGCCAGGACCAGGAAAGAGCAGAGGGCGGTCTGCTTTTTGCTCTTCAGACTGCTTTGTGTGCAAAGCGACATAACTTCGATTGAGTCACTAGGTCTGCCTAAGGTACAATCCGCGGCTTATTTTGGGGGCGCTGCGTCATCTGGCTGTGATGTTTCACCAGTACTCGCCACCAAGCCGCCAAAAAGTAATCTCATATTCGGATTGCCCGAGCGTTCATCACATGAGCTATCGAGCAGCCCAATAACCAAAGAACATCAAAACTCAGACCGTAAAAAGGCAAACCATGGAAATTAATCCGCTGTTAAACAAACTCGCCGAGCTAAAAGAGCGCACCGATGTGCTTAGGGGGTATCTTTGAATACGCTAATAAAAAAGAGCGTTTAGCAGAGGTAGAGCTCGAGCTGGCCGAGCCCAATGTATGGAATGAGCCGGAAAGAGCGCAAGCGCTGGGGCGTGAGCGTTCTTCTTTAGAAGCGGTTGTGCACACGATTGACGATCTTGATAAAGGTGTAGTCGACTGCCGTGAATTAATTGACATGTCGGTCGAAGAAAAAGACGAAGAAAGTCTGGCCGAAGTGGCAGAAGAAATTAAAGGTCTGGACAAGCATTTGGCGAAATTAGAGTTTCGTCGCATGTTTTCTGGCGAAATGGACCCCAACAATGCCTTCCTGGATATCCAGTCGGGATCTGGCGGCACTGAGGCTCAGGACTGGGCTGAAATGGTACTGCGCATGTATTTGCGCTGGGGCGAAGCCAAAGGCTTTAAAACCACGCTGGAAGAAGCTTCCGCGGGCGAAGTGGCTGGAATTAAGAGTGCGACCATCCGTTTTGAAGGCGAGTACGCCTTTGGCTGGCTGCGTACAGAAACCGGGGTGCATCGTTTGGTACGGAAATCGCCGTTCGATTCTGGTAATCGTCGCCACACGTCATTCTGCTCTGTGTTTGTCTCGCCTGAAATTGATGATGATATTGAAATCGACATTAATCCTGCCGACGTGCGCACCGACACATATCGCGCCTCTGGTGCGGGTGGTCAGCACGTTAACAAAACTGATTCTGCGGTGCGATTAACGCACGAACCAACCGGTATTGTGGTTGAGTGTCAGAGTCAGCGTTCACAGCATGCCAACCGAGATCAGGCCTGGAAAATGTTACGGGCAAAGATGTACGAGCAGGAAATGCTTAAGCGTAATGCTGAAAAACAGGCTCTGGAAGACAATAAATCGGATATTGGCTGGGGCAGCCAGATTCGTTCTTATGTATTGGACGATCAGCGCATTAAAGATTTACGCACCAATGTGCAGACCAGTAACTGCCAGGCGGTATTGGATGGCAAGCTCGATGAGTTTATTGTGGCGAGCCTAAAAGCCGGCCTGTAAAACATCGCCGGCAAATCCGCCACACACCATAGCAATAGAAAAAGCACCATTAACATTACACGATCAAACAAGGTAAAAGACCGATGAGTGAAGACAGTAACCAACTGCAAGATGAAAACAAATTAATTGCAGAGCGTCGCGCAAAACTTAAAGAGTTGCGTGAGCAAGGTAATGCCTTTCCGAATAAGTTCAAACCGGAGCATCAGGCGGCAGCGTTGCAAACTCAATACGGTGAATTGACCAAAGAGCAATTGGAAGAGGCTGGTAACGTCGTCAGTGTGGCTGGTCGTGTTATCCGTAATCGTGGAGCATTTATGGTGCTGCAAGATGGTTCCGGCCAAATTCAGTTGTACGTCACCAAAGACGCAAGACCGTTTGCCAAAAGTGTGGACCTAGGGGATATCGTCGGAATTAAAGGCGTGCTGCACAAGTCCGGTAAAGGTGATCTATATGTAAACCTGGATGAATTTCAATTGCTGACCAAAGCCTTGCGTCCTTTACCCGATAAGCACAAGGGACTGGCCGATCAGGAAATTCGCTATCGCCAGCGTTATGTCGATTTAATTGCAAACCCGGAAGTGCGAAAAACCTTCCAATTGCGCTCCGATGTTATTGCGTTTATCCGCAGCTACCTGAATCAGAACCGATTCATGGAAGTGGAAACACCGATGTTGCAAGTGATTCCGGGCGGCGCAACAGCACGTCCATTCAAAACGCATCACAACGCGCTGGATATAGACATGTACTTGCGAATTGCGCCAGAGCTGTATTTAAAGCGTTTGGTAGTGGGTGGCTTTGAGCGAGTATATGAAATTAATCGTAACTTCCGTAATGAAGGTTTGTCGACTCGCCACAATCCTGAGTTCACCATGTTGGAATTTTACCAGGCCTACGCCGATTACAATGACCTCATGGATCTTACCGAAGATATGCTGCGTCAGCTTGCACAGAAAGTTCTGGGCACCACTGAAGTGGTGTCGACGGTTAAAAATGCGGAAGGCGAAATCACCAAAACGACAACCTATGATTTTGCTGAACCGTTCCAGCGCTTAAGTGTGTTCAATTCTATTTTGCATTTCAACAGCGATATTACAGCAGAGCAATTGTCTTCCGAAGAAGGTGCCCGAGCCATCGCGCAGGGACTGGGGATTCCATTGAAGGATTCCTGGGGGCTGGGGAAAGTGCAAATCGAAATTTTTGAGAAAACCGTTGAGCACCGTTTGGACCAGCCAACTTTTATTACAGAATACCCGACGGAAGTATCACCGTTGGCGCGACGCAATGATGACAACCCATTTGTGACAGACCGTTTCGAATTTTTTGTAGGCGGTCGCGAGTTGGCTAATGGCTTTTCCGAGTTGAATGATGCCGAAGACCAAGCTGAGCGTTTCAAAGAGCAAGTCGCCGAAAAAGATGCCGGGGATGATGAAGCGATGCATTACGATGCCGATTACGTGCGTGCATTGGAGTACGGGCTTCCGCCGACGGCCGGCGAAGGTATTGGAATTGATCGACTGGTCATGCTGTTATCTGATTCTCCATCTATTCGAGATGTTTTACTGTTCCCGCATATGCGTCCAGAGTAAGAGAGTTATTGTTTTATGGATCGCAAAGCAGTCAAGCTCGACGCCAGCTGGATGGAGGTGATCGGTGATGAATTTGATCAGCCTTACATGCAAAACCTTAAACAGTTTTTGCGCGAGGAAAAACGGCAGGGTAAAAAAATCTATCCTGCCGGAGATGATATTTTCAATGCACTGAATACGACACCGCTTAATAAGGTAAAAGTCGTAATACTGGGGCAAGATCCTTATCACGGTCCCGGGCAGGCACACGGCTTATGTTTTTCCGTGATGCCTGGAGTGCGGTTCCCGCCATCCCTGCTTAATATTTTTAAAGAAATTAACAGCGAATTAAATTTACCCATGCCCAACCACGGATGCTTACAATCTTGGGCTGAACAGGGCGTGTTACTGCTGAATGCCACTCTGACTGTAGAAGACGGGAAGGCCGGTTCACACCAGGGAAAAGGTTGGGAAACTTTTACGGATGCAGTTATTAAGCAACTGGCCGACAGAACCGAAGGCTTGGTATTTTTATTGTGGGGAAGTTACGCTCAGAAAAAAGGGAGTGTGATCGATCCTAAAAAACATTACGTACTAAAATCTGCACATCCGTCACCGCTATCCGCACATCGTGGCTTTCTCGGTAATGGACATTTCATCAAAACAAATGAGTATCTGCAGAAAAGCGGAAAAGATGTTATCGACTGGTCTCTTCCGCCGTTGTAGGGTGGGCTCTGGTTTCTTCTGATTTAACGCAATGGCTGCTGCGGGCTTTATGCCTATTTCAGCATGGCCATTGCCGCTTCCATTTCATCACTCAAATCTTCGGCTTCTGCGGTGTCGACATTGGGGTCCAGTCCCAGTCGATGAAAAGCTTTAACCGTTTCCGGATCAATATCGGAAAAGCGCGGCTGGCCAGAATAACTTTGCAGCATAGCCACAGTGACTAAATCGGCGTAATCGGCTTTTTCCACTTCTCGACCAAAGTCCATACAGTCTGCTGGAATCTTTCGTAATTCCGTTGGAAACTCCCAGGCCTCCAGAATTTTACCACCGATAATCGGTTGGGAGTGCTCAACAACCGCATCCAGTGTGATTGAATCCTTCATCAAAGAAGGGTGATCCTCAGCGAAGGACAGTACAGGAAGTACGCCAATCTGATGAATCAGGCCCGCCAGGGTGGCTTGATCCGGGCGTAATTTGGTGAAATGTTTGCAAAGCACATGACAGATTCCAGCCACTTCGCTGGATTTAGCCCACACAGCACGCATACGTTTATCGATTAAATCTGATGTCGCCTGGAACATTTGCTCCATTGCTAAACCCGTTGCCAGGTTGGCAGTGGTTTGCATGCCGAGCCGCCCAAGCGCCATATTCAAATCTTCAATTTCACGTGGAGCCCGAAACAGGGGGCTGTTGGCGACTTTGATAATCCGCGCGGTAAGACCGGCGTCATTGGAAATGACCTCACCCAGCTTGCCTATACTTGCTTCTGGATCTTCCGCAACTTCGCGCACTTTGAGAGCCATTTCTGGCATGGTAGGAAGGACAAGCTCGTCGCGATCGATCGCTAAAATAATGCGGTCTGTAACTTTCTGCGCAAGTTCGTTCATTGCAATGTGGGCTCCCAATTAATGTTTCCGGCTGGGCCAAGAGGTTAAATAGTTCACTCTTAACTTATAGCATATGGGAGGGGGAGCCACTGAGTTTTTGCGGGAGAATTTTCATCGAAAAGCAGGTCATTTGTTTCCAGCAGGGCGTCATCGCATATGGCCAAAAATTCAACAGCGCCAGTTTCCAGTTGCACCGCATTTATTATACTGCCTTTGGCTTTAATGGTTTGGTCCGCTGCCGAAATGGCAGCACCGGAATAGGGGTAAACGCTTGTAGAGGCTTTACCGTACACCATGTGTTTTTTGAGCTTGCCTTTATAATGCAGGCGAGCCACGATTTCCTGCCCGGTATAACAGCCTTTTTTGAAGGAAATTCCATCAATGCATTGTAAATTTATTTCCTGCGGTAGTAATTGACCGATAAGTTCTGCGGTTAATTCCGCCTCCCCGCGAGCAATACTTTGTTGCTTCCATGGCTCATCACTTTGCAGGTTCAAATCTACAGCATCGGTGGCGGTAAAAAATTCTGGCACCTGATCTGGAGCGAGCCAAAGTTCAAAGCATTCTGAGCTGTGGGCGATCACGGTACGGCCATCACTGCTGGCAAATTTCTGTTGTTGCAATGCCTGACCGACGAACTTTTCTGCTAGCTTTTGAGTGCGGGGGCCGTGCAAACCTACAATGGCGCGTTCCGATATTTTGATGTCCGCTTTGGAAAATACAATGTATTTTTTCAGTGCATTCAGCGCATGGTCGACAATGGAATAATGGACGCGTAAACCGATGGTATTCTCGTCAAGGCGCGCGGCTACAAAGCTGGATTGCATTCTGCCCTTAGGATCGCAATGCGCGCCGATTAAACGCTGCTGCTCGTTCAATGTTGTAAAATCGCAGGTGCATTGGCCTTGCAGGAATTTCTCTGCGTCAGGCCCTTCTATTTCAAGCAGTGCATAACGGCGCAAGGGGAGGCGGCAGCTGGCCAGAGTGTTCCAGGTGTCGAGGTCGTGTTCAAAGCTTTTGTTGTAAGGTGTCCAGTCGAACATAGTGATTTTCAGTGCAGTTTGCGGTGGATATAGGCACTAGCTTAACGCGGCACAAGGTGAAAGCAAATAGTTTGCTGCATTCTCTTTGTATATGCCGCGTTCTCGCTTAATGAGCTATGTTAAGCCAAATAGTTCTAATTGCACCCTCGCTAAAACTCAATTGCATAAGCCGCTGAAGTGTTTAAGCTTTCAATTGCAGTGTATACTAGGGCTTTTGCAGAATTCGCACAGAGGTGGTAATGGATCTTAACAGACTGAAATGGGCCAGTCGTCGTGGAATGCTGGAGCTCGATTTAGTACTTTTGCCGTTTTTGGAAAACGTCTATCCGCAATTACCGGACAGCGATCAGGATTTATTTGTAAAACTTTTAGAAAGCGAAGACCAGGATTTGTTCAACTGGTTTTTGCGAAAGTCAGATCCAGAGGAAACGGATCTCAAACGCATAGTGGATATCATTCGTGCCAATACAGGACTTCAACCCTAAATTTCAAATTGCCCTTTCTTTCCCGCGTAGTTTTCGTGTGCTGTGCCTGGCGGCGGTGTGCCTGGCACTTGCCCTTTTGTTGTCTATCAATACCACCGTGTTATTTAAAATTCTGGTCTGTGTATTATTCTTGCTCAGCTGTATTCCTGTAGCCAACTTCATTGTGATGCTACAAAAAATAGAAGGGTTTTGTGTTGAGGGCGGTTCGCTTCAAGGTGGTTTACTTGAAGGCGATTCATTTGAGCGTGCAGGGACAAATGAGCGCGCGGCCAGCCGTTATTCCGTTCTGTATGCAGGGGCATCTTATCCGGTAGAGATTCACGCAAGCCCAATCGTCACATCCTGGCTTATCTATCTTCCATTGCGCCAAACGCGCAGACAAACATCGGGTCGGCTTAGATCCTTATTGGCGGAACTTGTTGAATGGCTTATGCCGGTTGCTGATGAGGCGCCGGAATTTTTTCCTTTAATCATCATGACAAAAAGCGGAGACCTGGCGGCGCAGGCAAAGTTGCGTGCACATCTTTTAACAAAGAGCTGTTAGCAAGACTTGTTAGCGCTGTCGTCTCGGCGCGCTCTGGTTAGTGTTTTTTCCTGTGATCCTTTCATCTTTCACCTTTCACCTTTCGGTTTTGGTTATAGAGGCATCAGGCTTTCGGTTGTGCGTCAAACTGCTGACCGTTCACGGCACGGCTGTCATCGCCCATTAAGTATAAATAGCGATTCATAATGCTGTGCGGGTCTGTCACAGTTCCGGGGTTTTCCGCAGGGTAGGCAGTCGCTCGCATTTTGGTGCGTACGGCACCAGGGTTAATCGAGTTCACGCGAATGTGGGAGCTGCTCTCATATTCGTCGGCCAGAATTTGCATCAGGTTTTCTGTCGCGGCTTTACTGACGGCATAACCGCCCCAGTAAGCACGCCCTGTGCGTCCAACGGAGGAGCCTGTAAATAAAATGGAGGCGCTTTGCGACTGATTCAATAATGGCAGCATGGACTTCACCATTAAAAATGGGGAGGTGACATTAACCTGTAATACTTTTTGCCATTCACTGAAAGCGTAATTCGCAATAGGAGTTCTCGGGCCAAGCTGCGCCGCATTAAATAAAATACCATCCAGTCGGCCAAACTCTTCATTTAGCGTGTCATGCATGGCCTGATATTCATGTTCTCCCGCACCTTCCAGATTCATGGGGAATATTGCAGGTTGTGGTCCACCCAGCGACTCAATTTCATCATACACGCGCTCAAGTTTTGACAAGGTGCGGCCCAGCAACACGACGGTTGCGCCGTGTTGTGCAAAACTTAACGCCGCTACTTTTCCAATTCCATCGCCGGCGCCTGTCACTAAAATAATTTTGTCCTGAAGGAGTTTTTCGGGCGCCTGATAATGTAGAAACGTATCTGTGATGGAGGTCATAGGTGTGCACCTTACGCATTACTGCTGGAAATGCGCTTCGTCGAAAAATTTACAAGGCGAACCGCAAACGAGTTGGTTTATTCGAATTATAGTCTTTTGTGTTGAACAGATTAAATATATGAACGCACAATCGGCCAGATTTCTTCCGCAGAATCGACGACATAATCGGCATTCCAGTTGAGATGGCTGTCATCGGATGAAATATATCCATAACCGACGGCAATGGTGGGCATGCCGGCGCGTTGACCGCATTGAATGTCGCGCAAGTGATCGCCAACATAAATGGCTTCTTGAGTGTCGCAGCCTGTTTGTGAACAAGCCAGTTGCAACGCCTCTGGGTGCGGTTTGCGATGTTGAACATGGTCTGGGCAGATGACGCAACTTGGCGCTCTGGCGAACTCATATCGCTGCATCAACGGTTCCGTATAAGTCCAGGGTTTATTGGTCGCAATTCCCCAGTCAATATTGTGCTGGTGAAGCGTTTCAATCAGTTGATTGATTCCCGGAAACGGATGTGTTTCCGAGGATAGGTCCTGCAAATAAAACTGCAGTAACTCACTGCGTAACTCTTCCGTTTCCGCATCGTTTTTTTCCACACCGAAGCCCAGTTGCAATAACGCATATGCACCGTCTGAAACAACGCGTCGGATAATATTTAACGGCAGTGGATCTTTGCCTTTTGCGCGCAGCAGGTGGTTGAGCGCTTTTGCCAGGTCGGGAGCGGTATCGAGGAGGGTGCCATCCAAATCAAAAAAAACTGCACGTAACGCCATGTTAACTCTCTTTGTGAATTTCGCTTTTTTAAAGGTATGCCAGAAAAATATTGCGCTGAGCCACTCAGCTTCAAAGTATTCGTTTGGATATCAGTGTTTCAGTTTACGCGCATGCACCAGATAATTGACATCCACATCGTGTGCGCTCAAGCGAAACTTCTTGCTGAACGGGTTGTAAGTCATCCCGCAAATATCCACCAATTCCAGGCCTGCTTCGCGTAGCCAGTGTGCCAGTTCTGACGGGCGTATGAACTGTTTGTATTCGTGTGTACCTTTGGGAAGTAAGCGCATTACATACTCGGCTCCCAGAATGGCGAAGGCATAGGCTTTGGGGTGGCGATTTATGGTGGAAAAAAACACATCGCCATCGTCTTTCACCAGTTGCGCACAGGCTTGAATGACGTTGCCGGGCTGAGGCACGTGCTCCAGCATTTCCAGGCAGGTAACAACATCAAACTGGTTGGCATGAGCTGCGGCGTAATCTTCAGCAGTCGCTTTTTCGTAGTGGATGTTCAGCCCTTTTTCCAGGCAGTGGAGTTTGGCGACTTCGAGGGGAGCCTCGCCCATGTCAATTCCGCTTACCGTAGCACCACGAACAGCCATGGCTTCTGTTAGCAGGCCGCCACCGCAGCCAATATCCAGTAATTTTTTTTCTGCCACCGATGCTCGGCTGTCAATGTAGTGACTGCGCACCGGGTTTAAATCGTGCAGGGGTTTGAACTCGCCGTTCGGGTCCCACCAGCGACTCGCGATGCGTTCAAATTTCGCAATTTCAGACGGGTCGACATTCGCGGTATTAGAGTCAGTCATAGTGGTATCTCACAGTAATTTTCGGCAACACATGGCAGTCAAAGGCATTCGTTAATATTACGTTTGCTGGGCAAGTTTAGTTTGCCATTTACGCGCTTTTTGTTTGAGGTCATTTTCAGACAGCGTTTTAAGCTTGTAGTTTTCCAGCAGGCATTTTCCTTTTACCCAGGCATGGCTGACTTTGTGACCCACCTGGGTATACACCAGCTGGCTGATTGGGTCGAATAGAGGCTGTTGCTGCAAACCAGACAAGTCAATGGCTGTCAGGTCCGCATCTTTGCCGGGTTCCAGTGAGCCGATTTTATGTTCCAGCCCCATGGCTTTTGCACCATTAATAGTGGCAAGTTCCAGTGTGGTCATGGCATTCACCGCCGCCGCATTATTTGCGGTAATTTTGCCTATCAGCGCGGCATTTTTCATCTCATCGAACATGTCGAGGTCATTATTACTGGCGGCACCATCGGTTCCCAGGCTCACGTTAATATCATGCGCAACCAGTTTTTCCACTGGGCATAAACCACTGGCGAGTTTCAGGTTGGAAGCCGGGCAGTGAACAATGTGGGCCCCCGTGGTTTTTAGCAGGGTCAGATCATCCTCATTAATTTGCGTCATGTGGACACACTGAGTTAAAGGTGAGAGTACGCCAAGCTGATGAAGGCGCTCTATAGGACGTACGCCGTGCTGCTCAATACTGCTTGACACCTCAAAAGCGGTTTCGTGCAGGTGAATGTGAATCGGAGCTTGCAGTTCCTCTGCGTAGGTGACGATTTTTTTCAGTGGTTCATCAGACACGGTATAAGGCGCATGCGGTCCAAACCCCACCGTGATGAGTTCATGGGTGCGGTAGTTATCATGCAGCGCGAGGCCTTTGTGAATGTATTCTTCTGCATTGGATGCCCAGGGGGTGGGAAAATCCAATACCGGGAAGTTTATCTGCGCACGCATCCCGCTTTCGAATACAGCGGCCGCACTTTCTTCCGGGAAAAAATACATATCGGCAAAACAGGTAGTGCCGCTTTTAATCATTTCAGCCATCGCCAGCTCGGTGCCGTCTCGTACGAACTCTTCGCTCACCCAGCGTTGTTCGGCAGGCCAGATATACTGTTCCAGCCATTCCTGCAGAGGTTTGTCATCAGCCATGCCGCGAAACAGAGTCATGGCAGCGTGACCGTGGGCATTAATCAGGCCGGGAATCAGTGCCTGGCCGTCCAGGTGTATTTCCTGCTCGGGAAGGTATTTATTGCCGATATCGGTTTTGGGGCAGATAGCCTCAATTTTGCCGTTATCGATAATCAGGGCGCAATCGTGAAGCACCCGGTCTCGTGGAATTACCGGAATAATCCAGGAGGCGGAAATCGCAAGGTCAACGGATTTTGGTGTGGTCATAAAATAGACGTTTTGAGTTGGAAGTGTACATCGCCGGAGTGGCTATCGATTTGCCGCACAGTATACCTAGAATTTCCTTCGGTAAAAGGGTATTACGCGTGCTTATCTTACTGATTTTATGGTAATATTTGTCGTTTATTGCCTATCGGTTGCACAATGTTTTCGGCGCTTAAAGTTGCTCAAGCGTAATGTGAAAAAACCAGGCACAGGCATTCGCAGCATAGAAAACCAGAGCGCATAGCGGGCTTTAAAATGGCAGCCAGCGCGAAACGGCGGCCAACGCGATCAATAGCTCTGCGACAAGAAAAAAACTCTGCGATGAATAAAGCATAAAACGAAAGCACAAAACGAAAGCAAAAGAAAACCACAAAACAAAAATTCTAACTATTACTAACACTAGATAGGAACCACGTAGTTTCCTGGGTATAAAGTTTCATGGGTGATATAGCTAAAGAAATCCTACCAGTAAATATTGAAGACGAGCTGAAGCAAAGTTACCTCGACTACGCCATGAGCGTAATCGTTGGGCGAGCGCTCCCCGATGTACGGGACGGTTTAAAGCCAGTGCATCGGCGCGTGTTGTTTGCCATGAGTGAGCTTAACAACGATTGGAATAAACCCTATAAAAAATCTGCGCGTGTGGTCGGTGATGTAATCGGTAAATACCACCCTCACGGCGATTCCGCGGTTTATGACACCATTGTACGTATGGCTCAGCCTTTCTCGCTGCGTTACATGCTGGTAGATGGCCAGGGAAACTTCGGTTCGATCGATGGTGACAGTGCTGCGGCCATGCGTTATACCGAAATTCGCATGGCGAAAATCGCGCATGAATTGTTGGCGGATCTGGACAAAGAAACTGTCGACTATGTGCCCAACTATGATGATACTGAACAAATTCCGGAAGTGCTGCCAACTCGCGTTCCTACGCTGTTAGTCAATGGTTCTTCCGGTATTGCAGTGGGGATGGCCACCAACATTCCGCCGCATAATTTGCGCGAAGTTGTGAAAGCCTGTATTCATTTAATTGATGAGCCCGAAGCGACCATCGATGAGCTGATCGAAATTGTTCCCGGTCCAGATTTTCCCACGGCGGGCATCATTAATGGCCGCGCAGGAATATTGCAAGCCTATCGCACAGGTCGCGGCAGAATTTATGTTCGCGCAAAAGCGGAAGTGATTGTTAACGAAAAAACCAACCGCGAATCCATCATCGTTCATGAAATTCCCTATCAAGTAAACAAAGCGCGATTAATCGAAAAGATTGCCGAGCTGGTAAAAGATAAGAAAATTGAAGGAATTTCCGAAATTCGCGACGAATCCGATAAGGATGGTTTGCGTATCGCCATTGAAATTAAACGTGGTGAAATGGGCGATGTAGTACTGAATAATTTATATGCCCAAACCCAAATGCAAAATGTATTTGGTATCAATATTGTGGCCCTCGTAGATGGTCAGCCGAAAGTCCTTAATCTTAAGCAGCTGCTTGAGTATTTCATTAAGCACCGTCGCGAAGTTGTTACTCGCCGAACCGTATATTTGCTTCGCAAAGCGCGTGAGCGTGGTCATGTGTTGGAAGGTCTGGCGGTAGCGATTGCCAATATCGACGAAGTTATCGAGCTGATCAAGCGATCCGCAACACCGGCAGATGCCCGCGATGCGTTATTGGCGAAAAACTGGCAAATTGGTGATATTGGTCCCTATTTGGAAAAAGTCGGCGCGGATGCATGTCGCCCAGACGATCTCAGTGCCGAATTCGGTTTCCGCGATGGCCTTTATTATTTGTCGCCTGCGCAGGTTCAAGCCATTCTCGAATTGCGTCTGCACCGTTTAACCGGAATGGAGCACGACAAGCTCATTGCTGAGTATGAAGAAAAGTTGGCGGCCATTGCAGAATATCTGGAAATTCTCGGTAATTCCGTGCGATTAATGGAAGTAATTCGTGAAGAGCTGGAAGAAATTCTGAAGAATTATGGTGACGAGCGTCGTACCGAAATTCAAAACTCCCAGCACGATCTCACCGTGGAAGATTTAATCTCTGAAGAAACACGTGTGGTGACAATTTCTCACGGGGGTTATGCCAAGAGCCAGCCTTTGGATGCATACCAGTCGCAACGACGTGGTGGCATGGGTAAGGCGGCTACCAGTGTGAAAGACGAAGATTTCGTAGAGCATTTATTAATTGCCAACACCCATGATTACATCTTGTGTTTTACCAGTGTTGGTAAAGTATTCTGGTTGAAGGTATACCAGATTCCTGTTGCCGGTCGCCAGTCACGTGGGCGCCCTGTGGTGAATTTATTGCCGTTGGAAGAGGGCGAAAGAATTACATCGATCCTTCCGGTAAAAGAGTTTGACGATGAGCACTTCATCTTTATGGCAACCTCAAACGGCACAGTGAAGAAAACCTCTCTGTCTCAGTTTGCTCGCCCGCGTTCTGTTGGTTTGCGCGCAATTGAGCTTGTTGAAGGCGATAGCCTGGTAGAAACAGCGATTACAGATGGCAGCAAAGATATTATTTTGTTCTCTTCTTCAGGCAAAGCAGCGCGCTTCGCGGAAGAGCAGGTTCGTGCCATGGGCCGAACGTCTCGCGGTGTTCGCGGCATCCGTCTGGACGGTGATCATCAAGTGATTTCGATGGTCGTGCCGGTAGAAGATGGAAAAGTATTAACAGTGAGTGAAAATGGTTACGGTAAGCGAACTCTGGTCAGTGATTTCCCGACCAAAGGGCGTGGTTCTCAAGGTGTAATTGCACAGCAGACTACCGATCGAAATGGCCCGCTGACTGGCGCGGTTCAAGTGTTGGATGGCGAAGAAATTATGTTGATTTCAGACCAGGGCACGCTGGTAAGAACCAGTGTGGATGAAGTGTCTGTCTTGAGCCGAAATACACAAGGTGTTCGATTAATTCGCGTCAAAGACGGTGAGCATATTGTTGGCTTGGAGCGAATTGAAGAAACCGTTGAAGATGCGCTGGATCAGCATAAAACTGTTGATGAAGAGTAATAAAAACTCTTGAGCGCACTGGAAAGTAAAAAAGAACAAGCCGTTCTTCGCTAAAAAAGAACGGCATTTACCTGGTAATGAGATAAGCGGTATTGAGAAACAAAAAGCTATGACGGACAACAAAACCGAAGCCGAACTGCTCAAAGAGTTGCGCAATAAAATTGATGATATCGATTCCAAAATCGGTGAACTCTTCAGTGCTCGTGCCCAGTGTGCGTTGGATGTCGCCAGTGTAAAATCCTCATTTGCGGATGAGGAAAAAGCGGCAGGTAACGCTGAGGAAAAAGCTGAGAGCGCGCCGAAAACCTTTTATCGACCAGAGCGCGAAGCGCAGGTATTACGTCGTGCTATGGAGCGTAATAATGGTCCGCTGAAAGATGAAGAAGTCGGGCGGTTATTCCGAGAGCTAATGTCAGCCTGTCTGGCATTGGAAAATCCAATTCATGTGGCCTATCTCGGCCCCGAAGGCACCTATACGCAGGAAGCGGCCCTGAAACATTTTGGCCATTCGGCAGTAACGGTTTCCATGTCTGCGATTGATGCGGTATTCCGTGAAGTTGCCTCGGGTGCAGTGCATTACGGGGTCGTGCCTGTAGAAAACTCCACCGAAGGAGTTGTGTCGCATACCCTGGATAATTTTATCGACAGCAGCGTCAATATCTGCGGTGAAGTGGTATTGCGTATCCATCACCATTTACTGGTGTCAGATGTGACGCACGTAAATAGCATCACACGGATCTATTCGCACTCTCAATCTCTGGGGCAGTGCCGCAAATGGCTGGATGAACATTATCCCAATGCTGAGCGAATTGCCGTAAGCAGTAATTCCGAAGCTGCCAAGCGTATAAAAGGTGAATGGAATTCCGCGGCAATTGCCGGGGAAATTGCCGCGAACCTGTACGGTTTAAAAAGTATTGCAAAGAACATTGAAGATCGGCCGGATAACTCCACCCGCTTTTTAATTATCGGGCGTGAAGACGTAAAACCCAGTGGTGATGACAAAACCTCCATTGTGGTATCCATGAAAAACCAGCCTGGGGCATTGCACGAACTGCTGGAGCCATTCAATCGTTTCAACGTGGATTTAACCCGTATCGAAACGCGTCCTTCACCTTCGGGTGCCTGGAACTATGTCTTTTTTATTGATTTTTCTGGTCACATGGCTGACGAGAAAATTAAAAGTGCCTTACAGGAAGTTAAGCAGCGCGCAGCGGATGTTAAGATTTTAGGTTCATATCCGATCGGCGTCCTCTAATGCCCCATGTTATAGATAAGCTTGTTGTTATCGGTATTGGCCTGATAGGCGGCAGCCTTGCGGCTGCGCTGAAAAAGCAACATAGTTGCCGCGAAGTGATTGGCATTGCCAAAAGAGAAGACACTTGCGCGCGCGCCGTTGAACTAAATATTGTAGATCGTGCTTACACCTCACTACAGACAGTCGCTGGTGAGCTGGGGGCACAGGATCTGATTTTTATCGCCGTTCCAACGCTAGCGATTAAGCCTGTCCTGCAAGACATCAAAAACTGTATCCCGGAAAATATCACCATTACGGATGGCGCCAGCGTAAAAGGCAGCGTCTACCAGGACGTAATGGCTGTGTTTGGTGAAGAGCAGGCGAATATCGTGCTCGGCCATCCAATTGCAGGCTCAGAAAAAAGCGGTGTAGAAGCCGCTAACCCGGACCTGTACGATAAGCATCGCGTCATACTTACACCCACGCAGACGAATACGCGAGATCACATTAAAAAAGTATACGATGTGTGGAAAAGTGTTGGTGCAGATGTGGTGGAAATGTCGATCCCGGATCACGATGTTGTACTGGCCTCCACCAGTCATCTGCCGCATGTCATTGCGTTTTCACTGGTGGATACACTGGCTCACGATAGCAATAATGAAAATATTTTTCGTTATGCCGCAGGTGGCTTTCGCGATTTCACTCGAATCGCGTCCAGTGATGCCACGATGTGGCGAGATATAATGCTGGCCAATGACGAGGCCATCCTAAACGCAATAGACTTATTCAGTACGAATTTATCCCGCTTAAAACAAGCGATCCAGGCAAAGGATGCCAAACAAATCACAGGCGTTTTTACGCGCGCGAAAGCTGCTCGTGATCGCTTTACTCTTATGTTATCGAACCAAGCTTACAATACCACTATGTCAAATTCAGAAAATGCCAATGTTATTTATCACGTTGCTCCTGGCGGTAGCGTTAAAGGAAATATTCGTGTGCCGGGTGATAAGTCCATTTCCCATCGCTCGATCATGCTGGGCTCCCTGGCTGAAGGTGTAACTGAAATCAGCGGCTTTTTGGAAGGGGAAGATGCTCTGGCAACCTTGCAGGCGTTCCGTGATATGGGGGTGGTAATCGAAGGGCCCAATAACGGTCGGGTGACAGTAAATGGTGTAGGCTTGCACGGTTTGGAAGCCCCGACGGGTTCTCTGTATGTTGGTAATTCCGGAACATCCATGCGTTTGTTGTCCGGTATTTTAGCTGGCCAAAAATTTGCAGCGGAATTAACCGGGGATGAATCATTAACCAAGCGTCCTATGAATCGCGTTGCTAATCCATTGCGTGAAATGGGGGCGGTGATCGACACGGCAGAAGAAGGCCGGCCACCAATGAAAATTCATGGGGGTGAAGCCTTAAAGGGGATTCACTACGATATGCCGATGGCCAGTGCGCAGGTGAAAAGCTGCCTGTTGTTAGCGGGTTTGTACGCAGAAGGCGAAACCAGTGTCACCGAGCCGGCGCCCACTCGTGATCACACAGAAAGAATGCTGCGCGGCTTTGGTTACGAGGTAAAGCGCGAAGGCGATAAAATTTCCGTGCAGTCAGGTGGAAAATTAACCGCGTGTGAGATTGATATCCCTGCGGATATTTCCTCTGCCACATTCTTTATGGTGGCCGCTGCTATTGCACCAGGATCGGACATAACCCTAACGCACGTTGGAATTAACCCTACGCGCATAGGTGTGATCAACATCTTAAAGTTGATGGGCGCAGATATCACATTACACAATGAACGTGAAGTTGGTGGCGAACCGGTTGCGGACATTCAAGTAAAATACGTTCCACTTAAAGGCATCCAAATTCCTGAAGAGCAAGTGCCTTTAGCGATCGATGAGTTTCCCGCGCTGCTGGTCGCCGCTGCCTGTGCAGAAGGCAAAACCGTGCTCACTGGTGCTGAAGAGTTACGCGTAAAGGAAACGGACCGAATTCAGGCAATGGCGGACGGTTTAATTGCCTTGGGCATTGAGTGTGAGCCAACTCCAGACGGCATCGTTGTGACGGGTGGGCAAATCCAAAGTGGCGAAGTGGAAAGCTGCGGTGATCATCGTATTGCCATGTCCTTCACCATTGCCGCGTTACGCGCAGCGGGTCAAATTACGGTGAAAAATTGCGCGAATGTTGCCACATCGTTCCCCAATTTTGCCGACCTGGCCAAACAAGTGGGAATAAGCTTAGACATTATTCGTTCTTAAGTTTAATGAGCAAAGTCGCTATACTCGCGGCGCATTTAACACGGATTACATATTTCTACTCTATGTTTATTCGTTTACTTTGAATACTTCTTGAAAAGATTTAGGTAGTTGCAAGCAATGACAGCACAATACAACATGACCCATTTAAAGCAGTTGGAAGCCGAAAGTATCCACATTATTCGCGAAGTGGCTGCTGAATTTGATAACCCCGTAATGTTGTATTCCATCGGTAAAGACTCTGCCGTAATGCTGCATCTTGCGTTAAAAGCATTTGCTCCCGGCAAACTGCCATTTCCATTAATGCATGTTGATACCACCTGGAAATTTAAAGAAATGATTAAATTCCGGGACAACATGGCCAAAGAGCACGGTTTCGATTTGATCGTGCACAAGAACCAGGAAGGTATTGATATGGGCATCAGCCCATTTGTGCACGGAAGTGCAAAGCATACCGACATCATGAAAACGCAAGCTTTGAAGCAGGCATTAAACAAATATGGCTTTGATGCGGCTTTCGGTGGCGCGCGTCGCGATGAAGAAAAATCACGTGCAAAAGAGCGCGTGTATTCATTCCGTGATAAAAACCATCGCTGGGACCCAAAAAATCAACGCCCGGAATTATGGAATATCTATAACGGCAAAGTGAACAAAGGTGAAAGCATCCGTGTATTCCCGCTGTCGAACTGGACCGAGTTGGATATCTGGCAATACATTCACCTGGAAAGCATACCCATTGTACCGTTGTATTTTGCTGCAAAACGTCCAGTCGTGAATAAAGATGGTGTGTTAATCATGGTCGATGATGAGCGCATGCCTATTGAAGACGGTGATGTTGTAGAAGAAAAAATGGTGCGCTTCAGAACGCTGGGCTGTTACCCGTTAACAGGTGCAGTGGAATCCACCGCAACCACTTTGCCAGAAATTATTCAGGAAATGCTGCTGACCAAAACCTCCGAACGCCAAGGCCGCGTCATTGACCATGATAGCGCCGGTTCAATGGAGAAGAAAAAGCAGGAAGGGTATTTCTAAATCGCTTATTCTTGCGCAAGCAACATTCCGCCCGTCGGAAAAAAGAACTAAAGACATTTATACAAGAATTTTGGGAAATCATTTGTCATGAGCCATCAGTCCGAATTAATTGAATCCGATATCAATGAATATCTCGCGCAGCATGAGCGTAAAGAGTTGCTGCGCTTTTTAACTTGCGGCAGTGTGGATGATGGTAAATCAACATTAATCGGTCGTTTACTGCATGACTCCAAAATGATTTATGAAGATCAATTGGAAGCAATTAAATCCGACACGACCAAGCACGGTACTACAGGTGCAAAAGTGGACCTGGCCTTACTTGTAGATGGTTTGCAAGCTGAGCGCGAGCAGGGCATTACCATTGATGTTGCCTACCGCTACTTTTCCACGGCAAAACGTAAATTTATTATTGCCGACACCCCGGGGCACGAGCAGTACACTCGAAACATGGCGACCGGTGCTTCCACCTGTGATCTGGCTGTAATTTTGATTGACGCTCGCTATGGAGTGCAAACACAAACACGACGTCACTCGTTTATTGCGTCATTGTTGGGAATCAAGCACCTTGTGGTGGCGATCAATAAAATGGATCTGGTGGATTATAGCGAAGAGACTTTCAATAAGATCAAAGCCGATTATGAAGAAATGATCCAATCTCTGAATGCGGTGAATGACATCTACTTTGTTCCAATGTCTGCGCTGGATGGCGACAACGTCGTGAACAAAAGTGAAAATACGCCTTGGTATCAAGGTCAGTCTTTAATGGAAATTTTAGAGCACGTGGAAATTGCGGGTGATAAAAACATCACGGATTTTCGTTTCCCCGTGCAGTATGTGAATCGTCCGAACCTCAATTTCCGTGGGTTTTGTGGCACGGTTGCATCCGGTGTTGTGAAGCAGGGTGATCAAATTAAAGTGCTGCCTTCCGGTAAAAGCAGCAAAGTAAAGTCCATTGTGACTTACGATGGTGATCTGACAGAAGCTTTTGTCGATCAGGCAGTGACGCTAACTCTGGAAGACGAAATAGACATTAGTCGTGGCGATGTCATTGTTCATCAAGATGCAAAAGTAGAATTGTCCAACCGCTTCCAAACGCATATGGTGTGGATGTCCGAAGAAGCCTTAACGCCGGGTAAGCAATACTGGTTCAAATTCGCGTCCAAAGTCACTCCGGGAAGCGTACAGCGCGTTTCGCACAAAATTGACGTGAATACCTTTGCCGAAAGCGCAGGTGATAGCCTGGAATTGAACGACATTGCCGTTGTGGATTTAGAACTGGAACAGTCTGTTGTGGCAGATGCCTACCAGCAAAACCGCGCCACTGGCTCTTTTATCGTTATTGATCGCTTGAGCAATATCACCGTGGGTGCGGGCATGGTAACCACCGCGTTAACGGCAACGGAAGTGGATACAAATACGGATTTTTCCGCGTTTGAACTCGAATTAAACGCGTTGATTCGCAAACATTTCCCTCACTGGGAAAGCAAAGACCTGTCTGCTTTAATCAAAAAATAAGATGTGATCGGGGCATGAGTAGGAAATAATTCCAGACTCATCCTCGTTCCATATCCTGATATATTCCCGCGTAAGCGGGAATATATGAACAAAGCCATTTCTGTTTTATTTGTTCCTTTCGGTCAATAGTTCGTACTAAACAATAGCTTCTACCAAACAATAGTTCGTACCAATTAATAGCCTCTTCCAAACAATAGCCTGCCTGTAGTTAAATTATCCGTAGTGAAATATTAAGTTATCTATATTTCAATTAAATAAGTGCAAATGATAAAGAGAAACGAAGTTTCCCCTCTCTCAAAAAAGCACAAAAGCGTTGAACCTGCTAGGATTGTTAAAAAATAACGGGCGAATAATCATGAAAGGCCATTGTAAACTCTTGTGTTCTCTTTTCTTAATCACCGCCAGCAGCGCGTGTTTTGCCGATAAAGACAAAGGCGTCTACGCAGGCGCGGGAATTGATCTGGTAAACGTCGGTGCCAAGGATTTCTATGGCAATGGCGTAACCTTCAAAACCATTCACGTAAACCTGGGCTACAAATACCACCCCTTTTTAGGTATAGAAGTTCGTGGTGGGGCCAGTATTGGTGATGAAACTATTGCTTATGAAGACCTCGAAACGCCAAGTGACTCAGATGTTGCTGAAGCTGGAATCGACATGTTTTATTCAGTGTACTACCGTGCAGAATGGGCTAATGAAATCGCCAAGCTGTATCTGCTTCTGGGGCAAAGTGCACTGGAAACCACGTATAAACTTGAAGACAACAATAATATCGAGTCGTCAGAATCGGGCTTTTCATATGGACTTGGTTTTGGATTGTGGCTAGACGAAAAAATGAACCTGAATATCGAGTACAAAGTGCTGGCTGATCTTGAGGTGGATACATTCAAAGCCTTTACTATTGCTGCCGATTATCGCTTCTAATTGTATTTCAATTAATCATATTGGTCTAAAAATGCCGCTGTGTGAGACTTATCGCACAAAGATTTGAGAAATTCGCGACTGTGGCGCGCAGAACTTTAGAGGTATTCTGTGCTTGCTTTTGCAGTGGCGACTAAGCAGTAGTAAAAAATGAGCATGTGCGCGGGATGTACACAAGCTTCATTTCGCAACAATATTTTTTATTTTGCGCCCAAGGAAGTAACACACATCAATTTATTAAAGGAATAAAGTCATGAAATCTAATATCTTTGCCCCCTCAAAATTCTTATTAACGCTGTTTGTTTCCCTTGCTTTGGGCCTAAGTACTGCCGTAATGGCAGAAACTGAATCCACAGTGGAAACAAAAGCGAACACGGAAGTGCAGGCGTCCAGCCAAGTGAGTATCAACGCAGCAAGCGCAGAAGAATTGGCCAGCTTAAAAGGCATCGGCGAGAAAAAAGCACAGGCAATCGTTGATTATCGCAGCACCGTTGGCGAATTTACCTCACTAGAGCAACTGTCCGAAGTAAAAGGCATCAGCGACAAAACGGTAGAAGCCAACAAAGGCCGGTTAACGCTGTAAACCGCGTGTCGTCAAATTAAAAATATTTACACAAAGCCCGGGCCATGCTCGGGCTTTTTTGTGTAAAATGTTGGTAATTTCGACAAATCAACAACAGGTAGACTTGTGAGTTCTCAGAATACCGACCCCAAAATTATCGTCGCTTTGGATTTTGATCAGAAAGACGCGTGTTTACGACTGGTCGACCAGTTAGACAGTCAGAAATGCCGATTAAAAATCGGCAAAGAAATGTTTACCCTGTTTGGCCCAGGCTTGGTGGAAAATTTACAAAGCAAAGGGTTTGAGATTTTCCTGGACCTGAAATTTCATGATATCCCGAATACAGTGAACAAGGCCGTTGCAGCCGCGGCATCACTTGGTGTTTGGATGGTGAACGTGCATGCGAGCGGTGGACCGCGCATGATGGAGGCTGCCAGAGAAGCCTTAGCAAACAACAAAAGTGCGCCCAAACTGATCGCGGTGACTGTGTTAACCAGCATGGAACAGAGCGAATTACAGGCCATAGGTATCGACCAGACGCCCTCGGCTCAAGTCGAGCGCCTGGCAAAATTAACCCGCGAGAGCGGCTTGGATGGCGTGGTGTGCTCAGCCCAGGAAGCCTCAACAATTAAGCAGTTGTGCGGACCCCAATTCCTGTGTGTAACGCCAGGTATTCGACCAGCAGATGCATCGCAAGATGATCAGCGAAGAATTATGACCCCCGAAACGGCACTGCAAAACGGCAGTGATTATCTGGTTATCGGGCGGCCTATTACCAAAGCGGAAAACCCTTTAACCGCATTGCAAACCATATACCAATCGATCAGCTCCCTGAATTAATTTGACATTGAGTACTCTAATGACAACTGTAATCACCATTGATGGGCCAAGCGGCGCCGGTAAAGGAACCATTTGTAAACTAGTGGCGCAGCAGACGGGATTTGCCTTGTTAGACAGCGGCGCTATATACCGCTTAACCGCTTTAGCCTGTTTAAATCAACAGGTGGATGTTGACGATGAGGCGGCCGTGAAAACTGTCGCTGAGGCACTAAACATCAAATTTGAAGTCAGTGAAGACAAAGTACTAGCAATCCTGGATGGCGCCGATGCTTCAAAAAAAATTCGTGAAGAACAAGTGGGAATGACAGCATCGAAAATTGCGGCCTATCCAGCTGTACGTGCAGCGCTGTTGCAGCGTCAAAGGGACTTCAGTCAGCCGCCGGGTTTAGTGGCGGACGGTCGTGATATGGGAACCGTTGTATTTCCGCAAGCCGAGGTGAAAATATTTTTAACGGCAAGTGCGCAAGAGCGTGCAAAGCGCCGAGTAAAACAATTGGAAGAAGCCGGGCAGAAAGCGGATTACGCGTTGATATTAAAAGATATTGAAGCGCGCGATCATGCAGACAGCACTCGCGCATCGGCGCCATTAAAGCCGGCAGAAGACGCGGTCGTTTTAGATTCCACTGCGTTGTCGATCCAGCAGGTGCTGGACCACGTAATGAATCTGGTGGAAAAGGCTAAGCAATCTTAACAATGTCAATTTGATCGCTGCAAAAAATAAAGGTGTTTAGGAGAGTTTATGCTTAAGTGGCCAAAAAGAATGATACAAATCATATGGTATTTGTTGATGATGCTTTTGGGGATTGGCATTGCCATCTACAACCCTGAACCGGTCACCATAAAATTTTTCTTGGAGTGGCAGCTTGCGGATATCCGTCTTGGCATTGTGTTATGCGGAATTCTGATGCTTGGCGGCTTTCTTGGTTATTTCACCGCGCAAGTCAGTGTATGGCAGCAAAAACGCAAAACGCGCAAAGCAGAAAAAGAAGTGAAAAAATTGAAAAGTGTTCAGCAGACCGATGCCAGCGCAGAGCTGTTACCGCAAACGCCCAAAGCTGAGCACGCAGACAAAAGTAAAGCCGTCGCGCCTGCCTAAATTATCAACCGGGGTAGCTTATGCATCAGAGCAACTTATGCTTCGGAGCAACTTATGCATCAGAGCAACTTATGCTTAGAAGCAACTTATGTTTAGAAGTAACTTGGGCACCGACGTAAATTAAAAGTACAGTAACTCTAAAAAAGCATAGCAACATACTGCAATGTAATCCGCTGTGGTGAATGCGAGAGAAATCTGCTCGTTTCTTCATTTAACGTTCTGTAAGTATTCTCACGTATTTGTAACATCTAAACCTTAGTCTCCCGCATCATGGAAATGGTTATCTTTTTATTATTGTTTGTCGCTGTAGTGCTTGGCTTTGCTGTCGGGGTCTGGCGCGAGCGCAATAAATACATCGGAGTGAATAGCAAGCACCCAGCTGATCAGGTGTGGAATCGGAAACACTATTTGCAGGGGCTAAATTACCTTCTCGACAATAAAACTGATGACGCTATTGATGCTTTTATTTCTGCCATGGAAGTGAATGCGGAAACATTAGAAACGCATCTGGCATTGGGAAAAGTGTTACGACGTCGTGGGGAGTTGGCAGGCGCCGTTAAGATTCATGAAAATCTACTGGAAAAAGCCCGGCTTTCTCGTCCTGAGCAGCACATCGTAAAACTGGAGCTGGCTAAAGATTATTTGCATTCAGGGCTGCTGGATCGTGCAGAAATTTTATTAAAAGAATTAATCGACGTGAACCTTATGGATTTGCGTCAGCGCCATGAAGCGTTGGAGCGATTACTGGAAGTGTATCGTGATATGCACGAATGGGTGCAGGCCATCGATATTGCAGACCGATTAACAGAAGCTAAATTTGCACCAAATCCGGACCGCTGGCGAGTGATGCAAGCACAATTTTGTTGCGAATTAGCGGAGCATCATCATCAGGACCCGATGGCGAGATTAAAATGGATTCGCAATGCATTACGCTATGACCCAAATTGTGTGCGTGCCAGTTTCATGCAAGCAGACATGGAAATGCAGGAAGGGAACATAACTGCAGCAATTGCTTCCGTAAAATGCGTGGTTCAGCAAAATCCTCATTTTATTGATGAGGTGTTAGTGCCTTTGCAACGTTTCTATAGTAGTACTGATATTAGTACGGATAGTAATGTCCAAAATAGCGCTGATGATAGTTCTTCCGCATCTTTACGAGCTGATTTAGAGCTTCTCTTTGCCGCACACCCCAGTTTTTTTACCTTAAGTGCACTGTTTACATTGATAGAACACAAAGAGGGTGTGAAGCCTGCTTTATTGCAATTGCAACATGCATTACCGCTTGTTGAATCCTTTTATCAAAACCAGGGCATAGTTGCGAATCAGGCGGTAAGAAAATGTTGTACAACGCAGCAGTTGGTAAAAGCTTTGCTTACAAAAGGTAATTGTGACGAAGATCTACTGAGTGTACTGCAACGTTTGCTAGAGTGGCCCATAGAGTACAAATGCCGAAGTTGCGGTTTTGTCGGCGAGCAGTTGCATTGGTTGTGTCCGAGTTGCAAGCACTGGGCGACCATCACACGTATGTAATTTTATTTGTGTATTTAATTAATACGAGCATTGATTTAAAGAGCGAAAATTACCATGAATGATTTATCAGAACCGACAACCCCTTACGTATTCTGGTTTACTGGCTTAAGCGGAGCTGGAAAATCAACAGTAGCCAACGCACTAATGGAAGTGCTGGACAAAGAATGTAAATGGCGCTGCATCCAGCTAGATGGCGACATCCTGCGCACGGGTTTGTGTTCTGATCTTGGCTTCTCAGAAGAAGACCGACACGAGAACCAGCGTCGCCTGCGAGAGGTAGTTAAACTGTTGCTCAAAACCGGTACCAATGTAGTGGTATCTTTCATCAGTCCATTCGCACACGATCGCCAAATCGCTCGTGAAATGCTGGAAGACAAACAGTTTATTGAAATTTACGTAAACACCACATTAGAGCAGTGTGAGCAACGCGACCCCAAAGGCTTATATCAAAAAGCCAGAGCAGGGCAGATCAAAGAATTCACCGGAATCGATTCGCCGTTTGAAGTGCCGGCAAATCCAGAAATTGAAATCAGTGGTGCTGGTACAACGCCAGACCAGTCTGTAAGTAAAATTCTTACCTATTTGAAAGAGCTTGAAGCGTAAGATCTAAAAGCCTAAAAGCTAATATCTATCCAAGCAGGCTGGTAAAGCAAACAACGCTTCAATTTTAAGCTGAAACCCACAGGGCGGGTCGCGCATAAAAACGCACAAAGACCCGCTTTTGCTGAAAGGTCTTCATGGCAACTGCATCGGCAATGGCCGTAATGCGACTCACAAAGTACATATTGCCAAACATCCCAATTTCTCCTTGCTGTCCTGGTTAATTTTTGATACCCTCGCGCCCCACTTAAACCGGTCCACCTTTTTCGTGCTGTTTATAGAGGTTTTCCCGGGTTAAATCGGCTTTTGCTGTCTTCGCACCAGAAAACGAAGCGCTTAAGTTATCGTAAATTGAACCGTGCGCTGGTGGTGCGGCAGGCAAAGCAGTCTATCGAGAGTTAATTTTCTCAAACTGTAGAAGCCTATCTTTTCTAAAGGTATATTCATGAGCGAATCCTTCGCAGAACTCTTTGAAGAAAGTTTAAAAACCATTGATATGGTGCCTGGTACTATCGTGACTGGCGTTGTTATCGATGTAGACCAAGACTGGGTGACTGTACACGCAGGCTTGAAATCTGAAGGCGTTATTCCCGCCGCACAATTCTTAAATGACAAAGGTGAGCTTGAGCTTAACATCGGTGATGAAGTTCAAGTGGCATTGGAAACTGTAGAAGACGGTTTCGGTGAAACTCGCCTGTCCCGTGAAAAAGCTAAGCGCGCTGAGTCTTGGAAAATCCTTGAGTCTGCTCATGAAGCTGATGAAGTTATCACTGGTGTTATTAATGGCAAGGTTAAAGGTGGTTTCACTGTAGACGTTGCTGGTATCCGCGCATTCTTGCCAGGTTCTTTGGTTGACGTTCGCCCAGTTCGCGAAACTAACCACCTGGAAGGCAAAGAGCTTGACTTTAAAGTGATCAAGCTGGATCAAAAGCGTAACAACGTTGTTGTATCTCGTCGTGCTGTTATGGAGAAAGCAAACTCCGAAGAGCGTGAAGAGTTGTTGGCTAACCTGCAAGAAGGTATGACTGTTAAAGGTATCGTTAAAAACCTTACTGATTACGGTTCCTTCGTTGACTTGGGCGGCGTAGACGGCCTGCTTCATATCACAGATATGGCGTGGAAGCGTATTAAGCACCCAAGCGAAATCGTTGCAGTTGGTGACGAAATCGAAGTTAAAGTATTGAAGTTCGACCGTGAGCGTAACCGTGTAAGCCTTGGCTTGAAGCAATTGGGTGAAGATCCATGGTTGGCAATCACTAGCCGTTACCCAGAAGGTTCTAAAGTGATGGCGAAGATCACTAACCTGACGGACTACGGTTGTTTTGCTGAGATTCAAGAAGGTGTTGAAGGTCTGGTTCACGTATCTGAAATGGATTGGACTAACAAGAACATTCACCCATCTAAAGTGGTTAACTTAGGTGATGAAGTTGAAGTGATGATTCTTGACATCGACGAAGAGCGTCGTCGTATCTCCTTGGGTATCAAGCAGTGTCAAGAAAACCCATGGGACAAGTTCTCTAGCCAGTTCGAGAAAGGCGACAAGATCACCGGTAAAATCAAGTCTATCACTGACTTCGGTATCTTCATCGGCCTGGACGGCGGCATCGACGGTCTTGTTCACTTGTCAGACATCTCTTGGAACGAGCCAGGCGAAGAAGCGGTTCGCAAGTTCAAGAAAGGTGACGAGCTTGAAACCGTTGTATTGGCTATCGACCCAGAGCGTGAGCGTATTTCTCTAGGTATCAAGCAGTTGGATGAAGATCCATTCTCAGCTTACGTTGCTGAAAATGACAAAGGTTCTATCATCAAAGGTACTGTTAAAGCTGTAGATGCGAAAGAAGCTATCGTAACTTTGGCTGACGATGTTGAAGCAACTTTGAAAGCGTCTGAAATCAGCCGCGATAAAGTAGAAGATGCTCGTAACGCGTTGAAAGAAGGCGACGAAATCGAAGCGAAGATCACTAACGTTGATCGTAAGAACCGCACTATCATGTTAAGCATCAAGTCGAAAGACGTTGCTGACGAGAAAGAAGCGATCAAAGAGCACAGCCAAAAGCAAGCAGCGGAAGCTGCTCCAGCGACAATTGGTGATCTGATCAAAGCACAAATCAAAAGCCAAAGCGAATAATCCAGCATTGACTTTAGTGTGAATTGAAAACGGGCCTTCTGGCCCGTTTTTTTATGTCTGCGTTTTTTGAAGGTTGGGTCGGCATGGCCATGAGTTAACTCTGTTCCGCACTCGTCTAATGGTCTTTTTCTGGCAGCCAAAACAGCCTGTTGGCGAGTGATGAGCTAAGAGGCGAAAGAGCAAAGATCTTCCTTTCGGGCAGTCATCCATATACAAATATATGTAATTTCTCATGAAAATAAGCATTCGACTCTATTATTCCGTTTAAACATAAAGCCGCACGCCATTCATAATCGAACTAAGCGATAACAGACCATTCCCTCCCCATAAACATCCACACGTCACAAATTCACTTTAAATAACGTGAAATTTGTTGTATAACAAGCACTTGCGTTAGAAATATAAGCTAAACTATTGCTTAATTGTCTAAGGTAATGATAAGGCTAAAGGTTTTTTAGACTATTATTTTAAGAAACGCATTACGCGACAAAAGCAATAAAGGTTTAGGAAAGCTCTCACATGACAAAATCTGAACTGATAGAGCGAATAGCAGAAAAGCAGGATCAGCTGTCGTCAAAAGACATCGAACTGGCTGTAAAGCTAGTGCTTGAATACATGTCGCAATGCCTCGCCTCCGGTGAGCGAATCGAAATTCGTGGCTTCGGAAGCTTCTCACTTCATTATCGAGCCCCCAGAGTAGGGCGCAATCCAAAAACCGGCGAATCTGTTGATCTTCCAGGGAAATATGTGCCCCATTTCAAACCAGGAAAAGAAATGCGAGATCGTGTTAACGAAAGTCTGGAAAAAGAATAAAAATGTACTAAATTAAGCGGTATGGAAATAAAAAAGGCCAAAAAAATATTTTGTGTGGCAAATAAGCAATAGTCCACGCCGAAGTACAAAAAACTTGTTCAGTTAACAACTTTAAACAACACATTCTGTGATCTATTCGTTATAATCGCCGCCGAAAATCGAAGCACCAAATTAGCACCAAGGAACTATTAATGTCTAATACCACTTCAAGGGTAATACCAGTTATTTTGTCTGGTGGAAGTGGCTCTCGCTTGTGGCCTAAGTCTCGAAAGGCCTACCCCAAACAGCTTCATTCACTATACGGTGATCGGACAATGCTCCAGCACACCTGTGAGCGTGTAAGCCATTTAGACGCTCCTGTTGTCGTGTGTAATGAGGAGCAGAGATTCCTGGTGGCAGATCAGCTATTAGAAGCTGGTATTCAAAATCCTACAATTTTATTAGAGCCTATCAGTCGTAATACTGCCCCTGCAATTGCAGTCGCAGCTTTGAAGGTATTGAAAGAAAATTCTGACGCCATTTTGGTAGTGCTTCCTGCTGATCATAAGATAGGCAATGAAGCGACGTTTCAGCAGGCTCTCGATATCGCGATCGCGCAAGCGACGCAGAATCATATAGTGACATTCGGAATTAAACCTACCAAGCCAGAAACAGGTTTCGGCTATATAAAAGCCATAAATGCTGGTGAAAATGGCGCTGCGATAGAAAAGTTTGTAGAAAAACCAAATCTCACAACAGCAGAGCAATATTTACAATCGGATGAGTATTTTTGGAACAGTGGGATGTTCGTCTTTAGTGCGCAAAGTTTTATAGACCAGTTAAAATTATACGAGCCCGAAATAATCGATAATTGTGAAAAATCGTTAAATCAGGCTTTGAATGACTTGGACTTTGTTCGCTTAGAGAAAAACAATTTTTCACATAACAAAAGCATATCTATAGATTATGCTTTGATGGAACGAACAGAAAAAGCTTGGTGCGTACCATTGGATTGTGATTGGAACGACTTGGGAAGCTGGAGATCTTTTTGGGAGAGTTCAGATAAGGACGCACAGGGTAACGCTATTTTTGGCGATGTTTTACAGCAAAACTGTGAGAACTCGCTCGTCTGCGCTGATGAAAAACTGATTGCTGTTTTAGGTTTAGAAAATATTGCCGTTATAGATACCGACGACGCATTGCTCGTATTGAATCTAGAGCAAAGTGAAGGCGTTAAAACGGTAGTAGAGCAGTTGGAGTCGTCAAACAGGGAAGAATATTCCCAGCATAGAAAAGTGTATCGCCCGTGGGGAAGTTATGACTCTGTTGATATCGGGGATCGCTTTAAAGTTAAACGATTAACGGTGAAGCCTGGTGCAAGTCTGTCATTGCAAATGCACCACCATAGGGCGGAGCACTGGATAGTCGTTTCAGGAACGGCATTAGTACAAAAAGAAGATGAAGAATTGATGTTGACGGAAAATCAGTCCGTTTACATACCGCTTGGGCAGAAACATCGTTTATCAAACCCGGGAAAACTCCCTTTGCAGCTCATTGAAGTGCAAAGCGGCGCTTATTTGGGGGAGGACGATATAGTTCGTTATGAAGATGACTTTAGACGAACAGTGGTAAAAGAAATAAAGCAACGAAAGTTGGTATAAATATTGTTGAGGGCAAAATGTGGTGTGAAACGCATCACATTAAAACGCATAAACTTTTAGGGTGATTATCATATGGAACAAGGGCTGGGGATACTCGCGTTTTCCTTTATAGTGGCATTCGTCATCGTAAGAATATTAAAACCAATCGCATTTTGGGCTGAATTGGTTGATAAACCCGGTGGCCGAAAGCAACACGACGGTTTAATTCCTTTGGTTGGCGGGATTGCCATATATCTTAGCGTGTGTTTAACCACGCTTGTCTTTTTAGAGCAACCCATCTTTATTCGTTTATTTCTATTAGCGGGTGGACTCATAGTCTTTATGGGAATGCTGGATGATCGCTATGATTTAAGCGCCCGATCTCGAATTTTGGGACAAACACTAATTTGTGCGATTTTTGTCTATGGCCTCGATGTTAAAATTGAGAGTTTTGGCAATTTGTTTGGTTTGGGAGAAATTGAAGCGGGAATGTTAAGTTATCCGCTCACCATTTTGTCGCTTATGGGGGCAATGAACGCTTTTAATTTCTTGGACGGAATGGACGGTTTAGTGGGGTCCGTTGCAATGGTTTCTTTTGTGGGGCTTGTTGCTTTATTTGGAAATAATGGCGATGCAAATTACCAAATGTTGTGCATGGCTTTCGTGGGGGCAACTGGGGCATTTCTAATATTCAATATTTGGGGCAAGCCGACTCGCAGAAATATCAAAAAAGTATTTATGGGAGATGCTGGGAGCATGTTTTTAGGGTTGTCCCTGGGGGTTCTTTTGGTAAAAGGGTCTCAAGGTGAAAGTGCAGCTTTTAGTCCAATCACATCATTATGGTTGGTCCTTTTCCCGATGACCGATATGTTCACGATTATGTACCGTAGGTTTAAAAGAGGGAGATCTCCTATGTCTCCAGATCGTACTCATATACATCATATGTTGTTACGAGCCGGTCTAAAGCAGAAACAAACTCTTAACGTCGTGGTGTTGGTTCAAATAACATTTGTAGTCGTTGGAGTCGCCGTAATAGAGTATGATTTTTCAGAAGTTTTTTCTTTTGTGCTTGCCACTTCCTTTGTATTGGCCTATCAGTTAATTATGCAGCGCTATTGCCGGATTATTCGATGGTTAAAGCGTAGAGCCGCCTAAAGATAAATACAGTCAGTACTATTCTCTTTTGAGTTTAACCTTAAAAAGTTTTCTGCTTTTAAATAATGTTATTTGGAAGCTTTGAGTTTTGATTGGTTAGACTTTGCAGAGTACTTTTTTGAGTCTATGTGACGCAATTTAATTATTACTGTTAATCTGGCTTGTAGCCAATCAGTACTCAGATTTTAAGGTATCTAAAGTGACAGAATTTGAAAAGAGTCTAAGTGATAAAGCCCCCAGCTTTGATAGGAGAGAGGGCTCTTTAGATACCCCTAGTTCGCAAGATGTAGATGATAATTTCAAAAGATACGACGAATTTGATGTTGCTAAAGTAGTTTGGATTTTGTGGCAAAGAAAACTTTTGATTTTAAGTATTGCAGTTTCCTTCTTTTTCTTTGGTGTCGGTTATTCGTTGATGCTACCAAACTTGTATAGGAGTGAGGGTATATATGCGCCAACTCAGAAACAAGGGGGGCTAAGTGGCGCTATGGAGTATAGTGGTCTCGCAGCGATAGCTGGTATCAATTTGGGTGCTGCTGAAAACAACGATATAGATCAAGCGGTCGAGCTATTAAACAGCTGGCCATTTTTAGACGATATAGTGAATAAGCATGGATTGGCTCCATATATTTCAGCTGTGAAAGGGTGGAATAGGGGGGCAAATGAATTAGAGTGGGATGATAGTTTGTATGATGCCCGAAGTAATAGTTGGTCAGACGAAATGCGAGCAAATGGAGAATTACCGACCAGCTATGAGGTGTATAAAGATTTTAAAAGCAAAATAGGTGTAAGTGTCGATGGTAAATCTGGAATGGTTAAAATTTCTGTTACTTATTACTCTCCTGAAATTTCCGCTAAATGGGTAAAGCTGCTTGTCACGTCTTTAAATAGTCACTTTCAAAACCGCGACACATTGGAAGCAAAAAGAAATATTAAGTATTTGGAAGATAAGATAAGTGAAACAAGTATCTCCAATATGAGAGATATTTTTTATGAAATGGTTGAAGTGCAAACAAAAAATTTAATGCTCGCTGAAGTGGGTGATGAATATTTGTTAAAAGAAGTGGTGCCTCCTATGATTTCAGAGCGGAAATCGGAACCTTCCAGGTCAATTATTTGTATACTTTTTGGGTTTATGGGTGGGTTTTTAAGTTGCCTGTATTTGCTTTTGAGGGAGTTTGTTAGCAGCGTTAAACCATTGAGTGACTAACTTAACAGCGATGATGTTAGATGTGAGAGCTCTCAACCGGTTGAAAGGCCTAGTACAAATTTTCTTCTATTGAAGGTTAAAAAAACATGATCACATACGAAGTGTCGAGAGTGATTCCCCATATATGTTCAATTATTCTGGTGTTTTAAATGAGATGTTTGGTTGTTGGTGCTGGTTTTAGCGGTGCCGTAATTGCAAGAGAACTAGCCGAGGCTAATGTTCATGTGACTTTGATTGAGAAGCGAGATCACATTGCTGGGAATGCATATGATGAGGTTAATCAGGAGACTGGAATTCGATATCACAAGTATGGTCCGCATATATTTCATACAAATAACGAGAAGGTGTTTGTGTGGTTATCTAAGTTTACCGATTGGATAAATTATGAACATAAAGTAAAAGCTATTCTCGATAGTGGCGAAACTGTAGTTATACCTCCTAACCTGGAAACTATAGAAAGGCTGGGCAAGGAAAACGTTTTAGATATCTTATATAGGCCTTACACTAAAAAAATGTGGGATAAGTCTATTGAAGAGCTTGATCCGAGTATTTTAAATAGAGTGCCATTTCGCGATGATTATAATGAGTTGTATTTTCCGAAGGATAAATATCAAATGATGCCAAAGGAAGGATACACGGCGATTATTGCAAATATCCTATCGCATCCAAATATTTCAGTTGAATTAAACACAAAATTTGAGAAAACCATGGAGGATAAATTTGATCATGTATTCAACTCCATGCCAATTGACGAATATTACAATTACAAATTTGGGAAGCTTCCGTATAGATCAATCAAATTCCATCATAGTGTTGTACCTGTTCCAAAATTCCAAGAATTACCAACTATGAATTTCACCCATGATGGTGTTTATACTCGAGTAACGGAATGGAAAAACTATCCAAATCACGGAGCAAACAGATACAAGACACTTGTGACTTTCGAAGAGCCTTGTGATTATTCTGAAAACAATTTTGAGCGCTATTATCCTGTTAAAGATGTAAGTGGGGAAAATAGGAAAAGATACGAAATCTATAAAAACTTAGAGAATGATAAGGTCACATTTATTGGGCGATGTGGTCAGTATGTGTATATAGATATGCATCAAGCTATTTCAAGTGCTTTAAAGGTTGCAAGTGATTTTAGAAGGAGATTTGGAGCATGATAGTAGCTGTAATTGTAACTTTTAATAGAGTTAATTTGTTAAAGAGAGCGCTTACCCATATCGAGAATCAAGAAGTAAAGCCGGATAGAATTGTTTTGGTAGATAATCATAGCGATGACGGGACTCAAGATTTCTGTAAAGAATATTTAAGTTTACAAGATTTGAACAATGAATCATTCGAAAGCCAGTATGTTTCATATCAAATGGATGGAAATCTTAATGATATTGGATGTAATTATCTAAGGACCTCTCGAAACGGAGGAGGGGCTTTGGGATTTTATTTGGGGTCAAAATATGCGGTAGATGTATTGGAAGCTGAGGCGGTTTGGCTGATGGATGATGACGGTTACCCTCAAAACCAGTGCTTGAAAGAATTATTAAATGTTGACGAGAGTTTTTCTGCTTCTTTGGTTGTAGATGAGAGTAATAATGAAAATCTTTCATTTGGATTTGGAGCTTTACATCGAGTTAAAGACTTTTCCGGGTTGGAAGTGGTCAAGGGATATGCAAATCCTTATAATAGTATATTGCTCCGCAGAGAAGCTTTTATCGATGCAGGATTTCCTAGGGAGGATTTTTTTATTTATGGCGATGAAAATGAATTCCAACAAAGATTGAAAAGATGTGGTCATGTTCCTACTTTGGCTGTGAATTCGATACATTATCATCCTCGAAATAGACAAGAAGAAGAGATCGTTTTAGGTTTTATTAAGATCAATAAAATTCAAGGCGGTTTGAGGAGCTATTGTTACTATAGGAATACCTTCTATGTTCTTAGGGTGTATTTGGGAGTTTTCGCTGCTGTCAGGTGGGCCGCGAAATCAATATTTGCGAACTTGGTAAAGGGAAGGGTTGGAGTTGTCTGGGTTATGTGTAAAGCTTTTCAAGAAAGCTTTAAAAAACATTTCAAAGGTCACTATAAATATCTGTTGAAATGACTTTAAGTTTAATCGCGCTTATCTCATTTATGTCTGCCATCGTATTAATTAGCAGACAAAAATTAACTGCTCCTGATATCTTTGTTTGGCCATGGCTGATAGTTTTGATTGGTATGTGGTTAATCGAGGATCACCTGTTAGTAATAGATACCATATCGGTCTTCTTTGTGGCAATAAACGTTTTTTTTATTTTCGTATTGCTCTCACTGACTGCGCCAGCACTTGAATACAAGCTTCATAACATCGAACTTAGAATGCCATTTTGGATCGACAAACTTGTCATTTTTGTCGTTGCCTGTATGGCATTTCAAGTGTTGCTAACACTCCTCGATGCTTTTAATTATAGTGGTGGGTTGGTTGGGTACACGCTAAAAGCGCGATTTGCGTTAATGCATGGAGAGGATAGGCCTGGAAAACTTGCGAATCCACTATATTACAAAATTTATAAAAACGCATTATTGTTTTTGTATGTGTTTGGAGTTTTTTTTCTTGTTACGTCAAGAAGAAAGTTGGCGGTGATTTGTTGTTTAAGCGTAATGCTTGGGTATTTGATAATGGGAGAGCGATGGAGCCCTATCTATACTTTGCTAACTTTCGGGATATATTTTTTTACAAATTCACATAGAAAAAAACTGGCTTTTTTGATGGTGGGTGTACTCTTTGCTGTGCTGTTTATAGGTGGGTCTTTACTGCGCGATAGAGCGGATGTTAAAGATATCGGCAGAGATTTAATCGTGTATTCAATAGGAGGATTGGTTGCCTATGGGGCCATGAGTAGCGAGAGCTGCTCTAATTGTTATACTCCTCCAACTTTTAGATATATTGGTTCTATATTGGGGGTTTCTGATAAATCTACAGATGTTGTTGGTGCACCGGTAAACATTACTAAAGAGGGTGGTTGGACAAACACTTATGCTATTTGGGGTTCCTTGCATTTTTATTTTGGTCGGTTTGGCACGGTTATTATTGTTTGGTTGAGTGTAATTTTGATCTACGTACTATCTTTAAAAATGAAGAACTCTAGGTTAGCTGCATATTATTTTTATATGTTTGCCCCGGCTCTGGTTCTCAGTATTTTTGCGGAAGCTCTTTTTCAATTGGCGCCTACTATTATTAGGTCAACTATTATTTTACCTTTTTTGTTGTTTGTAAAAAAAGGGAGGCGTTATGTTTGACATAGTTGTACCAATATACAATGTTGAAAAATACTTAGATAAGTGTTTGGAAAGTATTAAGAATAACAAGCGGCCTGAAGATCGCGTGATATTGATTGATGATGGCAGTATAGATAACAGTCCAAAAATTGCACAAAGTTATATAGCTAAAAATTGGACCTACATTAAAAAAGAAAATGGTGGTTTGTCGTCTGCGAGAAATGAAGCAGTACCTTATTTGCAAAGTGATTATTTGGTTTTCTTGGATTCAGATGATTATTTAGAGGAAGGCTGTCTTGATCGGGTTAGAGAAGAAATAGCACTCCGAAATTATCCGGATGTAATCTTGACTAGATCTAAAATTGTCTATGATGATGCATCCACCCAAGTAATTGGTTTTAAATACGATAGTGTAAACGCCGATAACATTCATGAGTGTCCCCCCGCTGCATGGGATAAGATTTATCGGGTTGAATATTTTTTAAAGTTGGGATTCCTTTTCCCTGTGGGACGTCTTTATGAGGATTTGCCAACTACTTTCCCTTTGTTGTTGGCTAGCAAAAATATTATTGTCAGCGATGCGGTGATGGTGAATTGGTTTCAGAGGAACGAGTCAATATCTCGATCTAAGCAGTTTAAACTCGGATATTTTGATGTTTTTGAAAATCTTACGCTTTTAACAGAGCGTTTAAATATTATTGGGTGCAATGATAGAGACGCTATTATTAATACAGTGTTCTATAAAAAGGTTTTGCTTGATACATTGATTAGATGGAATAGAGCTGGTAGAAATTTAAGTGTTTTGAAAGCTGTAATCGTTAAGTCCTCTCAAAACGCAAGCGTTAGATCTCTATTTAAATCTAAGTTAAAGCTCCGAATTAAGATAGTACTTTTCCCGGTAGTGGTACTGATAAAAACATATGCTTTCTCGTCAAAGTTTTCTATCCGCACTTAACCAATTGGTCATACTTTTGTGGCCTCTTTATCTTTTGCGGAGTGTGTCAATCGCTAATGTTGGTGATATCGTAGAATATTACCAATTGATAAGTTTGTTGAGCTTAGGGTTTGGGCTTAGTGAGTTCGGTGCATCTTTGTATGGGTTAAAGGAACTTCAGAATAAAAATCACGATGGACAAATATACTCTTTTTGCGTTTCAATTTTGTGCGCTAGATCAGTAGTTGTTGTTTTTGTTGGGGCTGTAATATTTTTGTTTTTTTTGAAAATTAATTTTTCAAATAATTACTTGTTTGTCCTGCCTTTGTTTGTCTTTGTTGCTGGGTTCAACTTGGAATTTGTAAGTCAACATTATAAGGCATATGGAACTCTGCTTGTGGTTAGAGTTATTTTGATTGCTTCGTATTTTGTTTTTGAAATCTCTGCTGATGTAGTGATGAATTCGATACTGTCATTTGTATTCGTAGTATTCTTTCCTAGAGTTTTAGGAGCTATATACCTATTGAGTGAGAGGTCGGCTAGATGTTCAATTGCGGAAATAAAAGCATCGTTTTTAGGGTGTATAAATTCTTTTTCGGTTAATTTAAATAGCCTAGTTATCAATTCTGCATTTCCTGCTTTCTTTTCTTTCTGGTCCACCGCAGAAGTTGTTGCTGCAAATGCAATTATAAGTAAAGTTCGTATACCCGCACAGTTTGTTTATGCAACTTTAACTCCAATAAAAATAAGAGAGTTTTTAAGTTATAAGCTCGATAGTGGATATCGATTGGAACAGTTTAAATATTTGATAACATTGGGTGGGGTGCTGTTTTTGGGTACCTTGATAATGTTTTTTGGAGCAGGGTACGTTCTGCAGGTAGTATTTGAATTCGATGTTTCTCAACATCGATCCATGTTGAATATTTACTTGTTAGTTTGGGTCCCAGTCTTGTTTTCTCATGTTTATGGGTTGCTGGGATTGTACTTAAAAGGCTTTGAAAAAATATATAGTAAGCTTCTAGTGCTAAATTCGGTTTTTCTTTTTGTGATTTATATTTTTCTTGATAGTGTTTCGGACTATTTTTCTATAGTAGGTTCAATTTTTCTTGCTGAGTGTATTTTAGCTGTAGGCTGTTTGTTTTTCTATTTCAAGAGATTGAGTTCTAACTAGTGTGTCTTGAATTTCGAGGGCGGGGTTGTTTATGAAGAAAGTTATGCCTATTGATTGGTTTCGTGGGATAGCAATCATGTTTGTTGTTTCATCTCATGTGCCTTTGACTTTTGTCGAGAATGGCGGATATTGGAGTGAGATGATTGGTGCTGTGGTTAAAAATGGCACATTCTTTTTTGTTTTTATATCTGGTTTTCTGTTTCAGTGGCTAAAACATAAGTACGAAGTGAAGAAGTATTTTAATTCTAAGCTTAAGTATGTCGTAACTCCATATATAATTGTACTTACAAGTGTTTTAGTTGGAGTCTATGTTTTAGACAAAATGGAGATTATTGATTATGACGGATTAATAAACTGGAATAGTCCTTTTAGTAAAGACGGGTATTTTTGGCATTTATATGTCGGCGGTGCAGCGATTGACGCTCTCTGGTATATACCTATGGCTGTGTGTTTTTTTATTGCAGCCCCATTTTTTTTATTTGTTAGCGATTCCAAATGGTTTGTAACTGTTACGGTGATTTTGTTGTTCGCTAACTTTACAACTTTCCGGCCCCCGGGGAATATAGACCCCTTGTATAGTTTTATACATTATATTGGCGTATATATGTTTGGGATGTTGTTAGCAAAGTATTTTTCTTTTTTTTCGAGGCACACTCTAGCTATTACAGTCTATGGGGCTCTCGGAACAGTGATTTGTTTGGTCATTCATCGTATGCAAGTAAATTCAGAATATGCGTGGTTTTACAAAGGGGAATTTAATTTTAATTTGATTGAAATTCAAAAAGCTCACATGACCCTTCTAATCTTTGGCGTTCTGTTAATGATTGATCGGTATGTCAAAAGTATAAAAACTTTAGAATTTTTGGCGTCTATTTCTTTTGGAGTGTTTTTTGTCCATGGGGTGATTATATGGATACTAAGGAAGGTGGATTTGTTTCATGGATGGAATGCTTGGATTGAATATGTCTGCTTTTATTTGTTGGTGCTTGGAATCTCGGTAGGTATTATCAGTTTGGTAAAATTGGTTTTTGGAAAAAGATCCCGTTTAATTGTCGGAAGTTAGTATGAATATATTGTTTTTGGGGTTTTATGCTGACTTTGCTAGCTTTTATACTCAAGTTGGAAAAAACTTGGTGGATAAAGGGGCATATAAAAACTTTATAGTTGCTTCTTGTAATTTAAGCGGGTTTGTAAGGTCAATACGCTACTGTTCTATTTTTCTTCCGTTTTCTGTTCGCTTTAATGCGGGGAAAGCCATTTCGCTTAACGAAACCGTCTTAAGTGTAAGTGAGGCTCAGTATATTGGAGAATATGCTTCTTTTAGTGCTTGGTATTCTAGAAAATTGGTGCACCTATACTTTAATTATTTTATTTGGCTAATTCGCGAAAAAAAAATTAGTACTGTAGTTGTTGGTGGTGACACTAGGCTTCAATCTAGAGCTTTACTCTTAGCAGCTAAGAAACTCGATGTAAGATATTTTTGTTTTGAACAAGGTCCTTTTAGCACTACTACTTTTGACAAAAACGGTGCAAACTGTAATTTAAGCTTTGTATCTGAATTTCCCGCTGAGCATCATGAAAGATCGAACATTTTTGATAAGCGGGCTAAAAGGAAATTGAGTTTTTTAAGGTATTTCGACTATTTATGTTCGCCGTTATTTTCTTGGTTAATACCAGAGCTTTCCGAGGAAAAAGGCATACTTGCAGTATTAAAAAGAAGTATTGTTAAAAGATTGAGGTCGTTAAAAGAAAAATGGACTTTCGATTATAAAAAGTCAGATTTTTTAGAGTGTGAGGTGTTGGTTCTTGGTCAGGTTCCTCAAGATGCTAATACTTTATTGTTTTCAAATTACGGAGATTCACTTGGTGTACTAAAGGCTGTTTTAGCTTTGGCAAATACCAATTCAGTGGTATTTCGGGAGCACCCTTTATATATTGGGGCGTATGGCAAAGAATTTTATAAATACTGCACCGATAAAAGGGTCGTATTGTCAAAAAAAATGACTCTCGAGGAAGATATAGATCGAGCTAAATTTATTGTGACAATTAATTCTCAAGCTGGTTTAGAGGCTATTTTACGAAAAAAGCGTAAGGTGTTTTTAGCCGGCAGAGCTTCTTACAGCAATATAAATGGAGCAGTTGAATTACAAAATTTAGATTTAAATTCGGATTGTCGATCAATATCTGATATCGAACATAAACAAAACGTAATTTGGTTCTCTAAGAATTTTATCGAAGGTCATTTCAGAGATGTCGATCGTGTAGTTTTAATTAATAGTATTACGGGTAGATTGAATGAAGCTTAGAAAAGCTTACTGGGTAATATTAACCTTTTTATTTTTGCTATTCTCAGGGGGGAAGTTAAGAAGAATGACATACCTGGCTACCCCCAATTGGGTGGTAGGGTGGAGGCGAATATCACTTGGTGATAGGGTTCGAATTCTTCCGATGTCTCGAATTGAGGTTGGAAAAAAGGGACGTTTATTTCTTGGGTCAAATATCTCAATAGGCCCAAATGTAAATATTACGTGTTTTGGAAAGCTGGTTATTGCAGAAAATACAACAATTTCTGCGAATGTATTCATCACTGATATGGATCATGATACCTCTGACCCAAATAAGTCTGTTATGGATCAAGATAACTTAGTTTCAGAAATTACTTATATTGGAAAAAACTGTTTCATCGGAACAGGAGCTGTTATTTTAGCCGGGTCATATTTGGACGATGGTTGTATAGTTGGAGCTAATGCAGTAGTTCGAGGTAGGTTTGCGAAAAATACAGTTTTGGCAGGAGTTCCTGCTCGTAAAATAAAGGAAAGGCTTTAATAGATAATGGTCACCCTTGCGTAATTAAGTTTAATAAATTGATTGACTAGTCCAAAGTTTAAGAGTCGCTAAATGTTATATTGCTCAATAGTATCACATGGTCACTTCGAAATAATCAAAAATCTCGGCTGCCTTGAAAATCTAGCACAGTGTAGTTTTGTTACACTGATTTTAGTTGATAATATCGGCTGTGAAAAGCTAAATCAGTATTGTGGTTCTATCGGAGTGAATTATATTCAAAACGAGGTTCCATATGGGTTTGGCAAAAACAACAATATAGCTTTTGAATATGCAGAAAACGAATTGGGTATGAATCTTGACTCTGATTGTTTTTTGGTTCTAAACCCGGATGTGTTCGTATCAGGTAAGGTTTTATCTGAGTTGATTGATTTTTTTCACCTTGATCAGTGTGATGTAGCCACAATAAATTTATATAAAGATGATGCTTTAGAATTACATGATGCAAATGTTAGAAAGTTTCCTACCTTTTTAAATTTCTTTCTTTCTGTTTTTTTTGGCCGGAATTCGAGTGTAATAGACAAATCAGTTATAAGTATGAATTGTGAAGTTGATTGGGCTTCGGGGTCATTTCTTATGTTTAGGTCTCAGCATTATTCTAAGCTCGGAGGATTTGATGAAAGATATTTTATGTATTGTGAGGATATTGATATCTGTTACCGTTCAAAATATTTATTTAATTCTCCTGTATTATATATTCCTAGTTTAAACGCTACGCATATTGCAATGCATAGAAATAAGAAACTGTTTTCAAAGCACTTCTATTGGCATGTGAAAAACGCGTTTTTATTTCTATTAAGAAAAAATGTTTCAGGTTTTAAGACTAGTTTAAAAAACTTTAGTAACTAATACAGTTGTTCTGGGGTGAATTGAGGCTATTTAGTCAAAATAAAATATTCACTAAATATTATTCCTTAAGGTTTGAAAAGGTCATATGATTCGATGGATGTTAGAAAAGGTATAATTCTAGCGGGTGGTAGTGGCACACGCCTATACCCTCTTACCACCGTGGTCAGTAAACAACTAATGCCTGTTTACGATAAGCCGATGATTTATTACCCTCTCGCTACTTTAATGCAGGCGGGTATTAAAGAAATTCTTATTATAAGCACTCCCGTAGAATTACCCAGATTTGAACAATTGTTAGGCGATGGTTCAAGTTGGGGAATATCTTTGAACTATAAAGTTCAACCTGAACCAGAAGGTCTAGCCCAAGCGTTTTTGATTGCTGAAGACTTCCTAGATGGCCAACCGGCGGCTCTGATTCTAGGGGATAATCTGTTTTATGGGCACAATTTAGCTGAGTCTTTAACGCAAGCAAATCATCGGAGCGAAGGTGGCACCATTTTTGGTTATCACGTCTCTAACCCAAAAGCCTACGGCGTTGTTGAGTTTGACGATAATGGAAAAGTTATTTCGATTGAAGAAAAACCGAAGGTGCCTAAATCGAATTATGCCGTGCCTGGAATCTATTTTTTCGATAAAAATGTCGTTGAAATTGCCAAAAAGGTTCAGCCTTCTGCCCGTGGCGAGCTGGAAATAACTGATGTGATAGATTCTTACCTTAAAAAAGGTGCGTTACAAGTAGAGATAATGGGGCGTGGTACAGCCTGGCTTGATACAGGTACTCACGACAACCTTTTGGAAGCCGCTCAATTCATTTCTACTATCGAGAAGAGGCAGGGTCTGAAAGTTAACTGCCCGGAAGAAGTCGCATTTCGTTCTGGCTTTATCACCGCTGAACAGTTAAGAGAGCTAGCTCAACCGCTATGTAAAAGTGGTTATGGAGAATATCTGCTGAACCTCTTAAGTGATCGAGTATTTTAAAAAGTCCCGCCATTCAATTAGTAAAATGTCTATGAATTATTTACAAACTGAAATCCCCGATGTCGTGATACTTGAGCCTAAAGTATTCGGTGATGATCGTGGTTTTTTTATGGAAACTTTTCGTGAAAATGAATTCAATGAGAAGTGCGCCAAACGTCAATTTGTCCAAGAAAATCACAGTAAATCAAAGCAGGGCATATTGCGCGGTTTACACTATCAAACACAAAACACCCAAGGGAAATTGGTGCGTGTTGTAAGTGGGGCTGTATATGATGTTGCCGTTGATTTAAGGCTGGGTTCAGAAACTTATGGGAAATGGGTTGGTGTAGAGCTTTCCGCTGAAAATAAACGCCAGCTGTGGGTACCTGAAGGTTTTGCCCATGGTTTTTATGTTATGAGTGAAGAAGCGGAATTTGTTTACAAATGTACAGACTATTATGCCCCTGAATTTGAACGTTCTATTCGTTGGGATGATGCAACATTGGCAATTGACTGGCCATTGGTGAACGGCGATAAACCGCTGGTGTCTGAAAAAGATGCTCAGGGAGATACTTGGGAAACCGCAGAGTATTTTAAATAAAACACGAAAAAACCAGACTTTTCACTATGAAAATACTAGTCACCGGCGCAAACGGCCAACTAGGTTGGGAGCTCAAACGAGTTTTTGCAGAAAACAACGATATCCAAGCGGTTTTATATTCGCGCGCAGAGCTGGATATATGCAGTACAGAACAAGTTAATCAAGTTGTAGCTGAAACATGTCCTGACGTTGTGATTAATGCGGCTGCATACACCGCAGTAGATAAAGCTGAAGGTGAGCCGGAGTTGGCGAATGACGTCAATGCAGTAGGTGTTAAAAACCTTGCTCTATCTTGTCAGGAACGAAATATCTACTTCTTGCATATATCTACAGACTTTGTTTTTAATGGGGAAGAAGGTCGACCCTACAGCGTTGATCATCCTCTCAAGCCGTTAGGCGTCTACGGAGAAACTAAAGCCAAGGGAGAGCTTGCAATCCAGAATACATTGCAGGGGAACTTTGCAATTATTCGGACTGCGTGGGTATATTCCTGCCATGGGAATAATTTTGTTAAGACAATGCTTCGTTTAATGGCAGAAAAAGAAAAATTGGGAGTGGTGGGCGACCAAATTGGTTCGCCAACCTGGGCCAAAGGTTTAGCTCAAGTGTGTTTAGCTTTCGTAAGAAATAAAGTTAACGGCATTTATCATTGGACTGATGCTGGTGTGGCAAGTTGGTATGATTTTGCTGTGGCTATACAGGAATTGGCTATTGAGAAGGGTATGCTGGATAAAAAGATACCGATAAATCCAATTTTAACAGAAGATTACCCAACTCCAGCAAAACGTCCCTCATATAGTGTTTTAGACAAGGCTCTAACTTATTCCGTACTTAAAGATCGAGATATCGTCCATTGGCGCACTCAGTTAAGTGCTATGTTAGAAGAGTTAAAATTAGCTAATCAGTAGAAGATTTTTATGAGTAAAGTGTTACTAGTGACCGGCGCGGCCGGGTTTATAGGCGCTAATTTCGTTCATTATTGGATGGAAAAATATCCCGAAGATAGAGTTGTTGGGTTGGATGCACTTACCTACGCCGGGAATATTGCTAATCTGGATTCGGTGAAAAATAAAAGCAATTTTTTATTTGTGCATGCAAATATTCTAGATCAAGACACAATCGAATCACTTTTACGTAGTGAAAAAGTTGATACTTTAGTGCATTTCGCAGCAGAGTCTCATGTGGACCGCTCGATAAGCGGCCCAGACGCGTTTTTAGAAACTAATATAATGGGCACGCACAGTTTATTAAAAGCTGCGAAAAAAGTGTGGTTAGATGAAGCGCTGAATCCTTTAAATCATCGTTTCCATCATGTTTCTACTGATGAGGTATACGGGACGCTCAAGCCTAATGATCCGCCGTTTAGCGAAACTACACCATATGCACCAAATTCACCTTATTCTGCGAGCAAAGCGGCCTCCGATCATTTAGTGCGTTCTTATCATCATACGTACGGGTTGCAGGTGACAACTTCAAATTGTTCGAATAACTATGGGCCATTCCATTTCCCAGAAAAACTCATCCCTCTAGTTATAACCAATATACTTTTCGATAAAGCTTTGCCAATTTATGGTGATGGACAGCAAATTCGTGACTGGTTGTATGTCTCGGACCATGCATATGGTATTGACTTGATTTTGGGTAAAGGTGAAGTAGGGGAAACGTACAATATTGGTGGCATTAATGAATGGGCCAATATTGATATTGTGAAGTTGATTTGTAAATTGATGGATGAGAGTTTTAAACAAAACTCAGAATTGAAAGACAGATTTCCTAGTGCTATAGCTGCTATGAATGGAAATAGCGAGTCTTTGATCACGTTTGTAAAAGATCGTCCTGGCCATGATCGTCGCTATGCAATAGACCCCAAAAAGGCAAACGAAGTTTTGGGGTATGTACCTAAAGACTCTTTTGAAACTGGTATAAAGAAGACATTGGACTGGTATTTAAGTAACGAATCCTGGTGGAAAAGTGTAATGGATGGCTCTTACCAGGAATGGGTTTCCAAACAATATGGGGAGTAGTTTTTCCCGCTGAATGATTTGGCTGCAGTAAACGGTTTCGATCCTGCAGAAGGCCACAAAGGATAGGCAATCTAACCTTTGTGGCAGCATCTCATTATTTTAACGCAATAAACTCTATTTGATATTCTCGGTTTTCCAACACATTTAACACCACCTGCATCGCATTGCTTTCTGGCTTATGTGCTTTACCGTTCAAGTAGGCTACCGTTTCAATGGGGTAGACACCTTGCGGTAAGCCCGTTGGCAGGGTGAAGCTGAAACTGTTTTCATAAGATCCCGCCAAGCCATTTTCATCGTTTACACGTTTTTTCATGGTTTTCAGTACTTTGCTGGTGTCTTCGTTGTCGTAAATTTTAATCTCTTCTTCAAGTACGACCTTTTTCTTCTTTTTAGAGGGCACCACGTCGACTTTGGTGTTGACTGTCATTTTGTTGCCGACTTTTACTATGTTCTGCGGTGCAAGTTCAGCCTTGTAGGCGTATACAATGGGGGATTCGGGCAGTTCTTTGTTGGTTAGGAGGTAGGTCTTACCAACTTCATAATCGCTGCTTACGTTAAGGGAGGTGTACTCTACTACCAGGTCATAAATCAGTTTTGCGGCAACCCCGACAGCCACAACTTTTGCGCCTGTTTTGAGGTACTCTTTGTTTTTACATTTGCTTTTATTTTTTTTATCTTCACATTTTTCGGTGTCTGGTTTGATTTCCTTTTTTATATCCTTGAGCCCAAAGCCTGTGGTAAAGGTAAATACCGTGATCAAAAAAGCGCTTAAAATAAATGGGTTCTTGCTCATTTTTCTTCCTTATTGATGTGTTCTAAGTGGTTTTTTTAAATCCCTGATAACTGTATAAACATGAGTCTTTCGGGGTTACTGAATAGAAAAACTCTTTTTGATATTGTCGAGTTCTGTCTGTGCGTTTTGTTTGAGTCGTTTTGCTGGTGCATTATTAGGAAGTATTTCCAACGACGACTCTGCATTGGCTATGGCACAGGTATAATTTTTCTTTTGTAAACAGGCTTGCCCTTTGGATACAAAGGCCTCGGCTTTTTCCTGGTTTTGAATCGCTATTTTTTGTTCGAAACGTGCTGTTTGTGCGAGCTCTCGCGCGTCCGTTTCTTCGGGTTTTATAGCTGTTGCATTGTCAAAGTGGGATATTGCGCAAGGGTAGTTTTTGCTGCTTAAGCAGGTTTTTCCCTTTTCCATCGCGCTGTTAAATTGGTTATCCAACTCGTTTTGTTCGGTTTGAAGGCGTGCTTGCTGTTCGTTAACGTGTTGTTTTAATGCCAGTGCCTTCTCATGTTCTGCCGAATTGGCAAGAATGTCATTGAGGGCTTTGTGAGCGCAGTCGAAGTTGCTTTCATTGACGCAGTTGTTGGCTTTTTCCAGTTGCTGTTCAATTCGTTGGTTTAGCTCGAATTGCTGGATCTGATACTCAGATTGTACGAGTATTTCCGAATCTGCCGCCAGGTTTTGCAGGGCGTCTAGTTTGGATTTAGCGCAGACTAAGTCCTGTTGGGTTTCCAGGCAATCCGTTAGCGCCAGACGTGTGGTTTCTATGGTGGTATTTTTCTTTGTTTCCTGGGATATAGCGAGGAGTTGTTTGGCTTCTGTGTGATCTGGATGCAACTCTATAACAGTTTTAAAGGCATCAATCGCGCAGTCATACCGTTTTTGTTCCAGGCATTGCTGGCCTTCGGCGAGTGCTTTCTCTGTGATTGTGTCAACTTTATCGGGTGCAAGGTAATACATTGCACCGAGTGCTGCAGAAATTAACAGCAGCAGGGCGGTGGTGAGCTTAAATACGGGTAAGCGCTTTTTAAAAAGTAGGGCTTGTTTAAACTCTTCAACACTTTTTGTTCGGTCTTCTCGTTTAAACGCGAGGGCGTTTTCAATGGCAGCCCATTCCTGTTTGTTTAAATGCGGAATTCGTGTTGGTTTTAGTCCGAGTTGTTGTGCCTCTTCCGCAGATTTACGATCAAACGGATGCTTTCCGGTTAACAGTTCATAAGTGATTACTGCCAGGGCATATATGTCATCTTCTGCAGCGGGGGATTTTCCTTGTAGCATTTCCAGGCTGGCATAGGTGGGGGTTAATGCGCCGAGCTCTCCTGCATCAAAATCTTCCGAAGCATCATTGACCAATCGGGCGATACCAAAATCCAGAATTTTACTTCCATTTTCCGTTACAAAGATATTGCCGGGTTTTAAATCGCTATGCACAATGTTTTTTGAGTGGGCGTAAGCAAGGGCATTGCATAAGTCAGTTAGTTTGCCGCTAACGTCACTCAAACTTAGTCCATTGGCCCGGTGTTGCCGCATATACACATCTAAGGATTGCCCATCTAGCAGTTCCATGGTCATAAATATGATATCGCCGTCACGGTCAAAATCATGCACGGTAACAATATTGGGATGAGACAATATGTGGGAGCGACTGGCTTCTCGCTGGAGGGTGATAAAAGCTTGCGGATGATTTTTAAAATCATCGTTTAACACTTTTACCGCAACGTGGGGGTTTAAATCGCTGGCTTCCACTTTGCGCAAATCTTTGGCTTTATAAACCGTACCCATGCCACCGCCGCCCAGAGTGGATTCAAGTACGAAACGATTGTTTAAAATAATCTTATTTTGTGACAGAGCTTCATCGGCGGTTTTCTTGGCCAGTACAAAACCTTTACTGCTATCTTGATTACGGATGGATTGCTGAATACGGGTAAGTTCTACAGCATTTTCTGCCGCTGCTGGGCTTTCACTCTGGGGGGCATCCACTTGAGCCATTGGTGCCCGTGGTTTTAGTACCGTCGCTTCGACATCAGGTACTTCAGCGGCTGGCGTTTCAGGAGGGCTTGCTTGCATGGAAGCGGCTTTAGCAGACTTTTCCGTCTGATTTGGCGCTTTCCCTGTTTGTTTCGAGGCTCGTGGCTTAAAGACGGTTTTGTTCTCGGGAGCCTGTTTCTTGTCTTCCATGTCGCGATAATTCCAATAGTACCTGGTAGAAAATAAAAACAATTTTGGGTTGTTTGAATTTTAGTCAGGGTCGTGGGCAGGCCTGTCATGATAAAGCCGATTTCCAGTGAGCTGGAATATAGCGTTATAGCAAAGGTTTGTTGGTATACCTAATACACTGTCCCTAACATTTGCCATATAATCGCATGATTTTAATGAAATTGTTAGTCGTTATTGTGTTGGCGTTGTGTAGGAAATCTCGCACATTGGGTGCCGGGGAAGTGGGCCGGGCTACTTTGAGTCGGCAGGCTTTAAGCCTGGGGGTATTCCCCTGTGATGAATATCACTTTTCTGGTGGGAATTTGCGCTTATTTTATTAAGCGGGTAATCTTTCGCAGATACTATTTCTCTGGTAAGCCAAAATTTTTTAATTGAGCAGGAAGCCAAATGACCAATTCATACCCCAAATTCCAACACCATGGTGCAGTAAAAGGCGTGACTGGAAGTTGCCATCGGTTTATTGCGAACGCGGACAACCACTTTTTGGTTGATTGCGGATTGTTTCAGGGGGAGGGCGAGGTAGGTGATGCTTTTGTTCGTCACCAAATAGATTTTGATATTACCTCGGTCAAAGCCCTAATTGTGACGCATGTGCACATTGACCATGTTGGCCGATTACCTTATCTCGTTGCTGCGGGGTTTAATGGCCCGATTTATTGCAGTATTCCAAGCGCTAAGTTATTGCCTCTTGTGATTGAGGATGCGTTAAAAATCGGTTTTACACGAGATAAAAATATCATAGAGCGATTTTTAAATAAGGTAGAAGAGCAGCTTGTTCCACTCCAATATAATGAGTGGTTTTCACTGCTGAACGCAGATGATGTTAAGGTAAAGCTTCGTCTTCAGCGTGCGGGCCATATCCTCGGCTCGGCTTATGTAGAGCTGGAAACGGATGATGGTCACAATCCGCATACCACGGTGTTTTCTGGTGATTTGGGCGCGCCGCATGCGCCGCTATTACCTGCACCGGAATCTCCTGAGAAAGCCAATACTTTAATTATTGAGAGTACCTATGGGGATAAATGTCATGAAGACAGGGAGACCAGAATTCTTCGGCTTAAATCTGCCATTGAGCATGCGCTGGAAAATAAAGGGACAGTCATTGTGCCGGCGTTTAGTATTGGTCGAACGCAGGAATTACTCTATGAGTTGGAAGAGTTAATTGCGAGTAATGGTGAACCGGGGCAGGGGTTGGAAATTATTGTCGATTCGCCATTAGCTGCTAAGTTCACTGAAGTTTACCGTACGCTGAAGCCTTATTGGGATGAGGAGGCGCAAGTCAAATTAAACGCAGGGCGGCACCCTTTAAGCTTTGATAATCTTTATACCGTCAACACCCATGAGGAGCATTTGCAGACGGTGGAGTATTTGGCAACGAGCGGCAGGCCTGCTGTTGTATTAGCCGCAAGCGGTATGGTGACCGGTGGCAGGGTGCTCAACTATGTAAAAGCGATGTTGGAGGATGCACGTCATGCAATGTTGTTTGTTGGCTATCAAGCGAGAGGGACACATGGTTTTTATATTCAGAAATATGGTTCCCGTCAAAATCGAGAGGCTTGGGTAGAGATTGACGGTAAACGGTATACGATAAAAGCTCGCGTCGAGACGATAGGTGGTTACAGTGCTCACGCAGATCAAGAAGACTTGGTGAATTTTGTCCGTGGAATGGATTCACTCCCGCAAACGATCCGCATTGTGCATGGTGATGCTGAAGCGAAGTCGACATTGCGGGAGAAGTTTATGGGGCTTGCGAATGAACTTGGTGTTGCAATGGATGTTTTAATTCCTGAGTCTTGAGCTGGTTTTGGTTTGTCGTTGCCGGTTTAACCTTGCTATTTAACGTCGCTTTTTAACCTTGCTTTTTATCATAATTTTTGTGCCGTAATTTTTGTTTCGTTATTGCCAACTTCTTATCTGAGATGCTGTTACGATAAAGCCTACACTTCTATTTAGCTATTCAGCATCAGTTCTAATACGCAAGTAGCTGGGAAAACGTGGAAGTTTGTTTTTTGTGAGTCCGTGATATTTAAAAGTAATGGTGCTCCCAATGGCTGGTGGATTCTCGCGTTCTTTGTCTGTGAACCCTGTACCGATGTTAAACTCCACAAAATCATCTGCATCTTTTTGCCAGCGTACTTTTATCGAACCCATCTTCGCTTTATATTTTCCTTTGCCTGGCAGGTGCGCTAATACTATGGCTTCGGCATCCATGTAGGGTTTTAGTTTGAGTAGATTCTGGTTGCGCCCGTTGATGAACATTGCCTGTGCTTTGTGAAGCATTAACCCTTCAGCGCCGGCATTGGTGTATTGCTCTAACAGAGAAGACAGGTGTGCATTGCTGTTGACGGTGAATTGCGTTACGGGTTTTACATGAACGAGATTTAATGCATTTATAAGCTGAGTATAATATTCCGCTCGCTCTTGAAACGTTTGTGTTGTGTTGGGGGCGTCAAACACCATGTAACGAATCTTTCTCCATTCATTGTCAACGGGCGTGTGTTTACTCACGGTTGAAGCAATAAATTCAAAATCTTGCCGCTTTGACCAGAGCTCGCCGTCCAGCCAAACGTCCGGCAAATCAGCTACAAACCAGTCGGGTGCATGTATGATATTGCCGTTGCGCGTTTGTAATTTCCCATCTTTCCAAATTGCACGAACGCCGTCATATTTTTCGCTCACCAAGTAAGAATCTACATGGGGATCGTCATCATAAACTTGAGCAAGTTGGACAGGAACATCTGCATTGCAATTGCCGAGAATGGGGTATGCGCAGAAAAGAATAGCGCAGGTGTTTAGAAGGATTAATCTGAGTTGCTGAATGTAATAAACATGTACACCCAATAGGGAAAATGTCTGCATGATGGCTCCTTGCCTTTGTTTCGTTTTATCCGTTTCGAATACAGTTGAACTGATAGGATACTATGAATGAGAAGCTATGGTAAACAGGGTTTAGGCATTCGCGTGTTTACCAAAGCATTCGCTTGCCAAACGGCTCAAAAATTTCAATTTTTATGCTGTTTTCTGATGGGGCTCACTATTGCTGTGCGTGTAAATGGTAGTTTTTCCTGATGCTTGTGCATTAGTATTGAGGAAAACGTTTTCAACGTTAAAAATCATAATAAAACTCGCGCTCTAAATTTGAGGACCCCGCTATGACATTTCGTATTGCTAATCCCCTGTGGATTTTTGTCTGTTTCGTTTTAATTCAGCCTTTAAATGCCTTGGCTTTCGACTGTTCCCGTTTGCAAGAATATTCTGCAGGTGAGCAATATACTGTAGGTACTGTGATTGAAAGTGAAGGTCAGGCGTTTGAATGTAAGGTAGGAGGCTGGTGTTCGCTGGGTGGGGCTTATACCCCCGGAATAGGATGGGCACAGGCAGATGCCTGGAACATGGTGGGAAGTTGTGTGTATGAAACAACGACTAGCGCCGAAGCGCCTGTTGCTGCGGCGGCCAATAATTTCCCAATCACAAAGCAGCAGTTTAACCAGCTGTTCCCGAATCGATTGCCATTTTACAGTTACGATAGTTTTCGCCAGGCGGCGCAATCCTTCCCTAAATTCGCCAAAGTGGGAAGTGCTGTCGGGCGGAAACGAGAAGTGGCCGCGGCGCTTGCTAACTTTCAGCATGAGACCGGAAATTTTCGTTATAAACGCGAAATACACCGAGGTGAGTATTGTGGAAACTGGGGCGCTGCGGGGTGTGACTGTAAACCAGGAAGAAAATATTTCGGCCGTGGCCCCATTCAGTTGAGCTGGAATGGTAATTACTGTGCAGCGGGCCGAGCCCTTGGAGTGAATTTATTGGCAAACCCGGATTTGCTGGCACATAAGCCGGTGCTGGCCTGGAAAAGTGCCATTTGGTTTTGGATGACGCAATCAGGCGCTGGCAATATGTCTGCTCATGCGGCAATGGTTAATGGCCGTGGCTTTGGTGAAACCATTCGAACGATCAATGGTTCAATTGAATGTAATGGCGGGAACCCCGGTCAGGTGACCTCGAGAGTGCAGAACTATAAGCGAATTTTGAAAAAGCTTGGTGTTAAGCCTGGAAACAATCTTCGCTGTTAGTTGGCGTTTAGCGTAATTCTGTTAAAACTTACGTGCCCCGTCTTATAGGACGGGGCACATTGGTTTAGCTGGCAGGGCGTTAGTTGTATCCATTAGGATTTTGAGATTGCCAGCGCCAGGTGTCTTCGGCCATTTTTTCAATGTCCATTTCCGCCTTCCACCCGAGTTCATTGACGGCCAGTGCCGGATCTGCCAAATAGGTAGCAACATCACCAGCGCGACGGGGTTTTATTTCGTAGGGTATGGTGATTCCACTCGCGTTTTCAAACGCTTTTACAACTTCCAATACACTGTAACCTTTTCCTGTGCCCAGATTATAGGTGTAGCAACCGGCATCGCATTGCACCAGTTTATTCAAGGCCTTTACATGTCCTGTGGCCAGGTCTACGACGTGTATATAATCGCGAACACCTGTTCCATCGCTTGTTGGATAATCACCACCGAACACATTGAGTTTTTCCAATTTGCCAACTGCCACTTGTGCGACAAACGGGAGCAGGTTATTGGGAATGCCATTCGGATCTTCGCCGATGGTGCCACTCTCGTGCGCACCGATCGGATTGAAATATCGCAGTAACGATACGCGCCATTGGCTGTTAGGTGCTTTGCATGTATCGCGTAGAATTTCTTCCACCATTAGTTTGCTTCGACCGTAGGGGTTTTCTGCGCTGGTGGGAAAGTTTTCTAAAATTGGCACACTGGCGGGGTCTCCGTACACGGTGGCCGAAGAGCTGAACAAAATATTATAGATGCCGTGTTCCGCCATGGTTTCACACAGCGTAAGCGTGCCAGCAACATTGTTTTGAAAATAGGCCAGTGGAATTTCGCAGGATTCTCCTACTGCTTTTAATCCCGCAAAATGTATCACTGATTCAATATTGAAGTCGGTGAATATTTTTTTTAATAGCGCTTTATCGCGAATATCACCTTCAACAAATGGAATCGGTTGCCCGATAATTTTTTCCACGCGCGTGAGCGCTTCTTTTTTACTGTTGCAAAGGTTATCCAGCACGACAATGCTATAGCCGGCTTTTACGAGTTCAATGCAAGTGTGAGTACCAATGTAACCTGCACCGCCTGTGACGAGAACGCTCATAGAAATTCCATCGAGTTATGGTTGTATGGGGAGAGGAGTATAGCAGAAACCGATTTGGAATTTGCTGGCGCAGTTGAGTAGCATGATAAGTGGTTAATTGAGGCGTTAATTGAGGCATTAATTGGGAGGTGGAATGGTAGAAAGAAACGAAAAAAGCCGAACGGTTTCCCATTCGGCTTCTTCTCACGTCCTGGTGAAAATCCATTAACATCATCCGTGCACGCATCCTTAGCTTTCCTTAACGCGTAGTTGCTCCATGCATCCTATGAATTTTTCGCCGACAACACATTCCCTGTTGGGTTACACCCGCATCCATTAGCCCCCTTGGCTATTGCTCTTGTGAGCTTCGTCCTTGCAGGTTCCTTCCAATTGCCTGGGAATTCCTTTCATGTTATCACTCCAGGCGGTGATTCCCTTCGCTAGTTCCGTAAGCGTTGGTCATCCTTGTACTTCCTTGTTGGGGATATTCTCCTGTAAATCGATTAAAGCGAATAGGCGTAATATTCCATGCGTTTTGTAGGATATGTCTCAAACTCGAGTGAGTGTTTTTCTGCAAAGTGGGTAAAACATGAATAAAAAAACAGCCGTATTCCAAGGAATGCTGACCATTTAGGTTGTTTTGTCGTCAGGCTGATGAGCACGTGTTCTGTGGTGGCGGCTGGTGCGCTTTTTAATTAACGTGAAAATTTATGCTCAATAGTGGAGGTTAAGTCGGCGGTTCTTTTGGGGGCGTATAAGTTTGTGTGAGGGAAAGTTGTCTGGGCACAATACGTAAAACAGCGAGCCATTTGTTTGGTGTTCGTGTGCTTGTGTTGCGCTGGGGTTTCACGAAAAGTGTTGTTGTGATTGGCTGGATAAAGCAGATTTAAAATACTTCCGTGTTTGCCCATGCTTGGCTAAGGATATCCGTGACCGTACCAGGAGTCTTTTTTGAAGCTTTCTTTCTAGAAGAAAATTCGCTAGAAGAAAATCTGCTAGAAGCGAAGTTGCTTGCAACCCGTTAGTTTTTCATGAAAGTTGTTCGCAACCCTGCTGAACGACTTGCATATTGCTAACTGTAGTTTTACTCGCATACGTAATGCGAATTCCCTAGCCCTTGCCGCAATTCCATTTGGCGATGCATTTCATAGCGTCCTTTTACTTGCTGCTTCCTCTTACTTTCCGTTTTCCTTTTCTGTGCAATTTCCTTTTGCCGATAGTCCTTTTTAACTTCCTTCCAAAATCCTTTTGATTTAATCTCCCTTTTGCATAAGGTCCTTTTTATTTGATTTCCTTTTAATATAAATTCCGTTTTCTAAGCCGTAGATAAAATCCCTTATCTCTCGTCCCTGGCTAAAATCCTTTTTGCTTTCCTTTGTCCTGTTATTGAATCCATTCAATAATCACTGGTGTTTCTATTCCTTGTAAACGGCCAAATCCTTTGGCGATGTGCATCCAGCATTTCCTTTTCAGCCACTTGCCTTGTGTAAATTGCTTTATCTCAAGACATCCGTGTTTGCATCCTTGATGTGTTTATTATTGACAATCTACCCTGAGGAAACCAGTGGACGGTTTCCCTAATTGTTGTGAGATATTTCCTACAAAGGTAAGAATCTTGCCTGTTGTGTAGCGGTTCTATCGTTTTTGTTTCGTTGTTTCTGTGCGAGTTATGATCCTTTATTTCTTATTAATTCAGATTTAATATTCACGATATTTAATTGGTATAAGGCATGTTTTCAGGCTTGAAGCTAAGGAATGGCTTGTAAAGGGGTTGCTTGTACAAAGTCGTACGCATGCCTGAAGGATTTTAACTCTCGGCTATTAAGTGAGTATTGCGACGGAAGGGAATTATTCACACCAGACCTGTGTGTTAACGAGAACTATGCTACTTTTTAATAAAAGACATCAAGACGTTGAATTAGGAATGCCAACGTAGTTTATTTAGGGCGGCATTACCATAAAAAAAATAAGCCAACGGAGGTAGGGAATGGCGATGTTACGTGGAATCGTTAAAGCTTTTGGGTGTTTGATTGTCGTTTTGATTTTATTCGCGTTGGTGTGTTGGGTCTGGGCGCTGTGTATTGTTCCAACACAAAAAACATTTAATCAGCATGGCATGCCGCCCGATGTTTTGACTTTGGATCAGGGCTGGTCCAAAGATGCTCGTCAGCAAATTAATTACACTTCTTTTGGCTCCCGGCTTCTCCCTTACGACATTTATATCAATCTTGAATTAGCCGATAGCCGACAGCTGCTACGCGATCCAGCAGTGTCACGTTCACTGGGTTTTATTGTTCAGGATCGGGCTGATAATAATCCGGATGCGCTGCCCGTCGGGTTTGCTGCGGACTTTGATGACCATGACAATAAGTGGGTGGGGCTTACGTGTGCGGCTTGCCATATGGGACAAGTGAGCTATCGCGGACAAAAGATGTTTATAGACGGCGGGCCGGGGCTTTTGAATTTCACCCGGTTTGAAGAAACCGTGCGGGATGCATTGGAGGCAGTGTTAAATGACCCCGATAAATATCATCGCTTGGTGGAGCGAATAAAAGCAGGTGGTGGCGCGGTAGAAAAGGTCAAGGCTCAGGTGAAAGAGCGATATGTCTTTATGGTAGAGCGTTTAAATATTAATAAACTAGATGTTCCATACGGATATGGGCGGGTGGATGCATTCGGACAGATATTTAATGCGGTTTCTGCGACCGCGTTGCATATGCCGGATAACTACAATATGCCGAATGCGCCGGTGAGTATTCCGGTGCTTTGGGATGCCTCTCATTTGGATCTGGTGCAATGGAACGCTTCTGCACCGAATAAAAACCCAGGGCCACTAGGCCAGAACGTGACGACTGCTTTAGCCGTGTACGGCGAAATTGATTTGAAAAGTGGTGGGCTTGGCTATAAGTCTTCGGTGGATATTACCAATTTGGGGTACATTCAAAAGACCTGGTATAAGTTATTGTCACCGCAATGGCCGGAAAAAATACTGGGAAAAATTGATCGGCAAAAAGCGGCTGTGGGGCAGACGATTTATGCTGAAAATTGTTTGAGTTGTCATAGCCTTGTGGATCGTGATGACCCGGATCGGAAAATAAAAGCCTCTGTGATTCCTTTGGATGTGGTCAATACTGATCCCCAGATGGCGAACAATTTTGTTGATTTTAAATCGAAATCCGGTTTTTTACAGGGTAAAAAGCAATTTGTACTCGGTGGTCAACCTTTTGCAGAAACTGTTCGTACATTTGATCTTGTGATTAACGCCGCGTTGGGCGCGATGATTCGACATCCCATTAAAACGCTGTCTGCATATCTTGATGAAACATCGGTGGTATATGAAGCCCCGGTAGATTTTAATCAGCGTATGTATAAAGCTCGGCCTTTAAACGGTTTATGGGCTGCCGGTCCTTTTCTCCATAATGGATCTGTTCCCACAGTTTGGGATTTGCTGCAAGCGCCTGACGCTCGACCCAAGGTATTTTATGTTGGGAATCGAGAGGTTGACCCGGTCAAAATTGGTTTACTCTCTAATGAAGTAGAGCATAGCTCCTTGTTTGATACTTCATTGCAGGGGAATTCAAATCAGGGGCATGAATTTGGTGTGCACCTTACGGATGATCAAAAATGGGCTTTACTGGAATATTTGAAAACTCTGTGAGGCTTTTTGTGATTCGATCTTACGGGATTACCACGCAGGCAGTAATCCCGTTTCGCGTCTTCGGCTTAGGCGTTTGGTGCCCATTTATAATAGCCGTTTAATTCGGATACCGTCATTTTAACATCGAATAGCTTGCTGAGTTTTTCGCTGGTGAGAATGTCGGGTTTATCGCCGTCGTCTGCAATTGCGCCGTTTTGCAGTAGTAGCACTCGCGATATTTCAGGGATAATTTCGTCTATGTGGTGAGTGACGAGTATTAGTGTTCCGCCTTGTTGCACGTAGTGGCGTATATCATTAATCAGGGCGAAGGCGGCACCCACATCCAGCCCGGCAGTGGGTTCATCAAAAATGAGAACTTGTGGTGTATGGATGGTTGCTCTGGCGAGAAGCAGGCGGCGTTGCTGGCCGGTGGAGAGCATGAGAAACTGTTTGTCTTTCAGTTCCAGTATTTTGAGCTGTTCCATATGGGATAGTGCCCGCTGTTTTTGCTCCTCGGTGACCTGGTTGTGCCCGTGGATGCCGACAGAGCCAAAAAATGCCGAGATGACTACGTCCAACCCCGTCGCTATTGCCTGGTAGTTGTTTTGAAACTCGTGCGACACCACACCAATTTTTTCCCGCAGTTGCCACAAGTCGATAAGCTCTTCGCCAAACAGGCGGATGTAACTTTCATCGCGTACTACCGGGTACAATTCTCGGGTTAAGAGTTTTAGCAGCGTGGTTTTGCCGGCGCCATTCGGTCCGAGTATTGCGGTGTGTTGGCCGGCATGTATCTGCAGGTTGAGATTGTCAAACACGCGAACATGTTTACGAAATACGCGGGCGTTTTTAATGTCAATGATGGGGTCTGTCATCTTGCCTGTTATGGTGCCTGTCATGGTGTCAGTTCGCTGGTCGATAAAAATGGCGAGTATAGCATTTTTTGGCGAAGGGAATTCTCGGCCTGTTTCCCATGTTCTGAGCCTTATAAAATGACATACTTTTCAAATTTCGATTTACGCAGAGTATCAATGCAGGTTTGCGCTGCATCGCGACTGAAGCCTCTGCTGCGCAACACGTAATTGGATAGTTGAAAGCTGGCCTCCAATGTTTCTGGAACGACTTGCGTGGCGCCGGCTTGCAGCAGTTCCTCGGAGTGCTGTGTGTCCTGTGCGCGAACAATGATGTGTAAGTCAGGCCATTGTTGTCTGGCGACGTGCAAGGTGCGCAGGGCGGCTTTCGGGTTGTTCATGGTAATTAATAAGGCCGAGGCGCGTGTGATTGAGGTGCGTTTTAATACTTCAACTCGTGATGCATCGCCAACATACACGGGTTTGTGGGTATCTCGGTTTTGCTTCACTGAATCCGCATTGTGATCTATGGCGATATAGGGAATAGCTTCGTTACACAGAACTTCCGCCACCAGTTTACCGACGCGTCCGTATCCGGCAATTACAATATGATCATGAATATCTTCGTCGATAATGTGATGTTCATTTTCTGGTTTCTCTTCAAACTTTGTGGCGATGAGGTGAGCAATAAAAATCAGCGCGGGTGTCAGCATCATTGTTAAGCCGGCAACCACGACCATGAACTGGCCCACGGGTACTGGAATGATGTTGTAGGTCAGCGATGCCTGACCAATAACCACAAAGGCAAATTCTCCGGCTTCTGCCAAAATGAATGCGCTTCGAATTGCATCGCTGGTTTTGATTTTAAACAGGCGTGCACTTACAAAAATGATAATGGCTTTCATTAAAATCAAGCCGATAACGGATGCGATGACCCAATAGCTTTTCTCAAAGGCGAGGGCAAAGTCTATGTTCATGCCAACCGACATAAAAAACAAGCCGAGAAACAGCCCTTTAAACGGCTCGATTTCACCTTCAATCTGATGGCGAAATTCCGTTTCAGCCAGCAGTAAGCCAGCCAGAAAGGCGCCCAGTGCCATGGATAAACCGGCGAGACCGGTTGCCAGTGAAATCACTAAAATGGTGAGCAGGGTCATTGCCGTGAACACGTCAATGTTGCGGGTGTGGGATGCAATTTGGAATATATGGCGCAGTCCAAATCGACCAATGACCACAATGACCCCAATGGCGATAACGGCTTTCGTGAGGGCCAGCATGATATTTAAAAATGCATTGCTCTGTTGTTCGCTGCCGAAAACGGTAAGCAATATTAAAATGGGGACTACGGCTAAATCCTGAAACAGCAGCACAGCAAAACTGGTGCGGCCATATTTTGTTGCAATCTCGCCTCGTTCAGTCAGCAGTTGGACCACCATCGCGGTGGAGGATAAGGCTAAGCATAAGCCTATGATGATGGATGCCTGGGTGGTGTTGCCCCACAGTAACGCGGTGGTGCCGATGGCGGTGGCACAGGCAATAACCTGTACGCTGCCCAGGCCAAAGATAAGAAAGGAAAACGCTTTTAGGCGTTCGAAACTCAACTCCAAGCCAATGGTGAAGAGCAGGAATATTACGCCAAGCTCGGCAAAGTGTTGAATGCCTTGTGCGTCTTGAATTAATCCGGAATTGTGCGGGCCTATGATGGCGCCAACAATCAGGTAGCCGACTATCGGACTGACTTTTATTTTTTTAAATAGAGGAACGATGACAACCACACTTAACAGAAAGGCGATAATTTCCAGTAAGTAGGGCACTTGTACTAAGTGATGCAATTCATCCACGGAGGGTTCCCCTGCGTCATTATTGAGAGCGGTATTAAGGAAGTATTATAGTGACTGACAATGTTATGAGCCAGCAACTGCGAGTTCGTTTGTGCTGGTGGCTGGCCTTGGCTAAATGTGAGAGCAAATACGAACGCAAATATGAGCACAGGCAGGGAAGTAAATAGAAGGGCAAACAACGTGATCAAATAGCCGAATGAACAGGAATAGAAATACAGCAAAAGAAATAACAATAAGTAAAAGAAGCAGTCCGGATTTTAGAAAATAAAACTCCAGACTGCAAAGCCATAAGAATAGGCTGGAAAGAAGTGTTGTTTGTTTGAATGCCCGCTATCTTAGCGTGTGATTGTTACACTTTCCTTACCCCATGATGAGTGTGTCATCGTGCAAAGTTTCCAGTGGAATTTTCAGTTCTGGATCACCCAGACAAACACCCATGGCCAAAGCGCTGACCAGCGTCATATCATCTTTGGGGACGCCTCGCACATTATGCGCGACGGCTTCAAGAGGTACGCTGGAGAGATGGTTGTTGTGTACGGTAACCATTTTGCCGTAGTTTTTGGCGGCCACTAAGGCGGCGGCATAACAGCCGACGTTGGTCGCGATGAGTCTATCGTAAGCCGAAGGCGAGCCACCGCGTTGGACATGGCCTAAAACGGTAGTGCGTATTTCATAGTCCACGCAGGCTTCGAGTTGTTGTTGTAAAAAATTTCCGATTCCGCCGAGGCGAACAGGATCTGGGCTGTCGGAAATATTGTGTTTGCGTATGCTGATCTGACCGTCCACAGGGCGCGCACCTTCAGCCACCACGATGATGGTGTAACTTTGCTGGGCGGCCTGTTGTTCAATGGCTTTGACCACTTCATCCAGTTGATAGGGGAATTCAGGAATTAATATCACATCGGCCCCGCCGCTGACGCCTGCATGAAGGGCGATCCACCCGGCGTAGCGCCCCATGGTTTCCAATATCATCACGCGTTTGTGGCTTTGCGCTGTCGTGCGCAGTCGGTCGATAGCTTCTGCCGCGACATTGACGGCTGAGTCAAAACCAAATGTCCGGTCGGTTTCGGCGATGTCGTTGTCTATGGTTTTCGGTACGCCGACGAAATTCATTCCAAGTTTGGACATTTCATAACATAGCGTCATGGAGCCATCGCCGCCCATCGCTATGATGCCGTCCAGACCGAGTTCACGATAGTATTCGGCAACGGCTCCCGAAACATCCTGGCCTTTAAAGTTAAACGGCGATGCACGATTGCAGGTGCCGATAACGGTGCCGCCTTTGTCCAGTATATGATTGACATCGTGCAGAGAGAGTTTACGAGTTCGCCGTTCAATCAGGCCGAGAAATCCCTCTTCAATGGCGATGATTTCCGCATTGTACTCGTGCATTAAACTCCGAGCCGCGCCTGCAATGGCGGCATTGAGTCCCTGACAGTCACCACCTCCGGTGAGAATTCCAACGCGCATGGCCAACCTCCATTAAATAAATGGTGTTTAAGTGTTGCTGCTAGTTTTCTATGGCTGGCGCTGGAGTTTAAATTATGAATATCCAGCGCCGCTTTTTTCTTTTTATGAATTCTTGTTTTTATTGTTTTATTTTATAAGCTAAACGTTTCCTGGCCTTTGTAAACTCTTTCTGCAAAGGCTACGTCTTTATTGCCCAGAGTGATAGACGAGATCGCATCGCACAAAGCCACGGCTTGATCCAGGTCGCGTTGATGAATGTTGCGACCGGTGGCGTTGCCACGTGCACCGCTGACATGCATTTGGTCGTAAATCTGCTGCAGCAGATCCAGTGCGCTGGTGCTGCCACCGCCGGCGCAAATTACGCCCGCGCGTCCGGCTGCCCATATGGCTTCTTTGAAGGTGTCGGCGCGGTTTTGTCCACTTTCTTCGTGGGGGTAGTTAACTTTGACAAAGTCCGTACCAAGGCAGGCTGCAACACCTGCCGCGCCAGCAATAAGGTGCCCGCTTTTTTCATCGCTGACCGCCTTGCCGCGTGGGTACATCCAAACACAAGTCAGCAGTCCTTTAGCATGGGCCTGCTGAATCAGCTTTGCCGCTTCAGCCAGCATTTGCCCTTCATATTCACTGCCCAAATAACAGGTATAACCCACGCCGACGATGTTCAGCCCCGAGTTTTCTTTTAATGCTACAACATCATCGATATCCCAAAGTGCCTGGCTTAAGGGGTCTTGCTGGTTGAGCTTGATTAAGTTGGATTTGGAATTGAGTTTGACCATGTAATTGATGTCTGGAAAATCCTTTCCGTACATGGAAATCAGACCGAGTTGTGCGGCGAATACTCCGATAGTGCCTTTGCTGGCAATATGGAATAAGTGGTCTGGGCTGTGATCTTCTTCAGCAATTTCCCCGAGGTCGGTTTTACCAAAGAAATCATCGTTGAGGTGTTCAATTTTCTGGTCGCCGGCGAACATCATAAGACGTCCGGTGTTGCGTGTGGCTTTTAAAAAATTGTTGACATATGTCGATCGGAAATCGGCGGGTACATCGGCAGGAACATTTACATCACTTTCTCTTAACATACTTAAAACTCCCCCTTTCAAAGAGTGAATTAAAAACGTTGACTGGCCCCAATCGGCATAATGCATTAATTATGACGGTTGAGTTTAGTTTAAGTGCCTAAGACGCGGTAAACATTAATTTGAATCAAACTTTCATGGGCAATTTGAATGGAATCGTCGTATTTCGCAATAACAGATGTGGTACGATTGCTGCACCAAATAGTTCATTTAAGGGGGAAAAATGAAAAACCTTATTTCATGCAGCGTTATCTCGGGTTTAGTGTTTGTAATGTCGGGTTGTACTTTTGTAAAAACGACAGATGAAGGTGAAAACGTTGCGTTGGTGAAGCCCATGCATGTGCAAAAATGTAAGAAGTTGGGTTCTTCCACTTCTCAAGTGAAAGACAGTGTTGCGTTCATTGCGCGTCGTGATAAAGACGTAACATTGGAGCTGGTAAATCTGGCCAAAAACGAAGCGGCTAAAATGGGAGGAGATACCATCACGGCCAAAGGTGAGGCAGTAGAAGGTCGTCAGACTTTCGATATTTACAAGTGTAACTAATTCGCTGTACTCGCTCGCCCGATTTGAGAGCGGTTGTTGTGTTCTCAAATCTGGGCGACGCGTATCTGGCTACGGTGCGTCTCTTCAGCTCAGCGCGTGAGCGCGTACCTTTCAGCGCTCATCTATTTAGCTGGCACATATACAGCACGCACATATACAGCATGCACATATACCGCATTCATCTATACCCGCGCATTATGGTTGAACCATCCGCGTACCATCCACGCATAATCTGCAATTTTTGACGCATAAACCCCAGCTTGAGTCTGAGGTTTTGCTTGAAATCCTTCCGCCTGCCCCCATCTAGCTCCTCAATCCGGTAATTCTGGTCGTTGTTCTCTGGCCCCATTGGTTTGGCAAGTCCAAGGGGATTGTGAGTGACTAGAAGATCAATACCACTAACATTGAATGAGTAACAACCAAAAATTATAAGGAGTCGAGCCCTATGACCGTTGAGGCCGCCAAAGAAACCCGTGGGTTTGAAACAGAAGCCAAGCAGCTCTTGCACTTAATGATCCACTCTCTTTACTCGAATAAAGAGATTTTCCTGCGCGAATTAATCTCTAATGCCTCGGATGCCGCAGATAAGCTTCGTTTTGAAGCGCTGGAAAACGGCGAGCTTTACGAAGACGACCCGGAGCTGAAAATTCGCGTTGAATTCGATAAGGAAGCGAAAACTGTCTCAATTATCGACAACGGTATAGGTATGACCCGTGACGAGGTTGTCCAAAACCTCGGTACAATTGCTAAATCCGGAACCGCTCAGTTTTTATCAAACCTGTCGGGCGATCAGAAAAAAGATGCGCATCTGATCGGTCAGTTTGGTGTGGGCTTTTACTCGGCCTTTATTGTGGCAGATAAGGTAGAAGTGTTTACCCGTCGTGCAGGCTTGAGTGCCGACCAGGGGGTACGCTGGGAGAGTGAAGGTGAAGCGGAATATTCTCTAGAAACTGTAGAGAAAGCCTCGCGCGGTACGCAGATTGTTCTGCACCTGAAAAAAGACCAGGAAGAGTTCGCCGATGGGTGGCGATTGCGCTCCATTATTAAGAAGTATTCTGATCATATCTCTATCCCCATTGTCATGCTGAAAGAAGCCATGGGCGAAGAGGAAGAGAAAAAAGAGCCAGAAGACGAAACCGTGAACACCGCGACTGCGTTGTGGACGCGTTCCCGTACCGATGTAACGGACGAAGAGTATAAAGAATTCTACAAGCACATCTCGCATGACTTCTCCGAGCCAATGACCTGGTCGCACAACCGTGTGGAAGGTAAGCTCGATTACACCAGCTTGCTCTATCTGCCTGCGAAAGCCCCGTTTGATATGTACAATCGGGATGCCTCTCGCGGTTTGAAGCTGTACGTGCAACGCACTTTTATTATGGACGATGCCGAGCAGTTCCTGCCTTTATATTTACGTTTTATTAAAGGTGTGGTGGACTCCAATGATCTATCGCTGAATGTTTCGCGGGAGATTCTGCAAAAAGATCCCAACATCGACAGTATGCGTTCGGCGTTGACCAAACGCGTATTGGATATGCTGGAGAAAATGGCTAAGAAAGAGCCAGAGAACTATGCAAGTTTTTGGACAGAGTTTGGCCAGGTGCTTAAAGAGGGGCCTGCGGAAGATTTTGCCAACAAAGAAAAGATTGCCGGCTTGTTGCGATTTGCTACAACGCATACTGATACGCCTGAACAGAATCAGTCCCTGGGTGAATATGTGGCCCGCATGAAAGACGATCAAAAGAAAATCTATTATGTGGTAGCTGAAAACTTCAATACAGCGAAAAACAGTCCGCACCTTGAAGTTTTCCGTAAAAAAGGTATTGAAGTGCTCTTGCTTTCCGACCGCGTAGACGAGTGGCTGATGGGCCATTTGATGGATTTCGATGGCAAAACTTTGCAGGATGTTGGTAAAGGCGCGCTGGATCTGGGCGAACTGGATACCGAAGAAGAGAAGGAAGAGCAGAAGAAAATCGAAGAGCAATTTAAGGATTTTGCTGGCCGAATCCAGGAAGTATTAAAAGAGGAAGTACAGGAAGTTCGTGTGACTCATCGTTTAACGGATTCCCCTGCGTGTCTGGTGGTTGGCGAGCATGACATGGGTGCACAAATGCGTCGTCTTTTAGAGCAGGCCGGGCAACATATTCCAGATAGCAAACCTTCGCTGGAAATTAATCCCGAACATCCATTGATGCAAAAAATGGATAAAGAAGCCGATGAAGATCGATTTGCTGATCTGGTCAAAGTGATTTATGACCAGGCAAACCTGGCGGAAGGCGGTTCGTTAAAAGACCCCGCGGCTTACGTGCAGCGTTTGAATAAATTATTGATGGAAATGAGCCAGTAAGCACCGGGTATTATCTCTTGGTAAAGGCATGTACCGTCCAGGGCATGCCTTTTTTCGTTCAAGAGAACTAAACCGGGCTGAATTAATCTGAAAGGAAGAATTCGCGCAATTGTCTTCTCAGCTGTCGTAAATTTGCCTATGATATTGGCTGTGATGTTTGCTGTAGTGTTGGCGGTGATAGATATCGGTGTTTGCCTGAAAGAGTGAACGCCTGCGTATCGCGTGACAAAACCGATGATCTTTCCCTCAGCTGCTTAGAAAGTGTGCTTAAATGGGGTGAAAATCGTGAGAGAAAATCCCGCGAGAAAACGGTGTCACAGCTACAAACGTACCTATACGCACCTATACGCACATACTATAAGCCGCGTGCATCAAGCCAAGCACTGCGATATTAGACAATAAGATATAAGACAAATAACAAGCAAGACGCATAAATCTTCTACAACTTAAACTCACTCTATAACGATAAAGGCCTGCTATGACCGACGCTTTAACTGTAGCCGTATTAGGTGGAGGCAGTTTCGGAACAGCGATATCCAATATTATTGCTGCCAATGGCCCTTCCACATATCTGTGGATGCGCGATGCACAGCGCGCGGAAAAATGCCGACGCGAGCGTGAAAACCCGGAATACCTGCCGGGTTATGCCCTGCATGACAATCTGATTCCAACGAGCGATTTGGCACATGCGGTGTCTACCAGTGATATCGTGGTAATTTCCGTGCCAAGCTCCTCTTTCCGCGAAGTAACTCGCCTGGCGGCGCCGCATATTCGCCCAAATTCCATCGTCATCAGTACAACCAAAGGTATTGAGGCTGATACTTTCTTTCTAATGAGCCAGATTCTGGAGCAAGAGCTGAAAGATGTGCGCATTGGGGTGCTCAGCGGGCCTAATTTTGCCAAAGAGATCATCCAAAACCAGTTTACTGGCAGTGTTATTGCCAGTGAACACGAGGAAATCTTTGATGTGGTTCGGCGCGTATTTTCCTCTAAAACCTTCCGGGTCTACAGCAATCCGGATCGTTTTGGTGTGGAGCTTGGTGGAACCCTGAAAAATATTTATGCCATCGTCACCGGAATGGCAACCGCGCTGGGATGTGGCAGCAATACGATTGCGATGCTGTTAACCCGCAGTTTGGCTGAAATGGGGCGCTTTGCGAGAGAGCTGGGCGCTGACTCGATGACATTTCTGGGGCTCGCCGGTGTCGGGGATTTGATTCTGACATGTACATCGGATTTAAGTCGAAACTACCGTGTTGGGCATGCCGTGGGAACCGGTAAAAGTCTCGAGCAGGCCTTGCAGGAAATAGGGCAGGTGGCCGAAGGGGTCAACACGTTAAAGATCGTGAAGCAAAAAGCTGACGAAATGGGCGTGTATATGCCGCTTGTGCAGGCATTACATGCGATCCTGTTTGATAACAAAGATATCATGACCATCGTCCATGGCTTGATGACGGGCGAGATGACCAGCGACGTAGACCTTCAAGGGGGTGTTTAATGGACCAGCAGTTAAAATCAAATCTCACATCGAGTAAACATTGGTTCCGACTTTTATTTATGTTGTTTTTTGCGGTGTGTTTGCAGGTGGCGTTTATCGTTATGACCGCCGTGGTGTGTGTGCAGTTTATATTTGCGTTGATTACCGGTGAAGACAATCGCCAGTTACGTATTTTTGGTGACAGCCTGTCACAGTTTATTTACCAATCCTTTCAATTTCTCACATACAACAGCGAAGAAAAACCATTTCCATTTTCAGATTGGCCTCAGTCCGAGGTTGACGACGCGGAATTTGAAATTGTCGATGAAGAAGAAGCTTTTGATTCTGCTGAAACCCAGATTGATGATGTTGAAATGGAAGCTGCTCAAGTGGTTGCCGATACGGTAGAAGAAATTGACGAAGCGGATAAGCGCAAAAAGGGCGAGCCAGAAGTCGAGGCAGAAAGATAGCTTCGCTGACTTGACTGAACTTACTGGGCGGATATAAACCAAAAAGTTACGGGGAATTTGCATGGAAATATTTATCATGCGTCATGGCCATGCGGAGCCTGAAGCTGCACAAGACAGTCTGCGGGTGCTGTCTGCCAGTGGTCGAATTGAAGTACAGAATGCGATAGAGACAAATTTACCGAGCTTTGCAGGTTTGCAAAAAGTCATTCATAGTCCATACGTGCGCGCCCAGCAAACGGCTGAGATTGCCCTGCAGTCTTTTCATGAGGTTGATGTGGCGCAAAGCGATTTGCTGGTACCCAATGGCAGTGTGCAAAATGTTGTGGCCTACCTGCATGAGGTTTGCCATGAGCAGGGTGTGAATTCCCTTATGATTGTTGGACATCAACCTTTATTCGGTTCCATTGTGGATGAACTGTGTGGTCTGGAGCCTGGTGCCCATCGTCTTGCCACTGCATCCATCGCGGCGATTGATACGGAGGTGGTTGCTGTGGGGTGTTGTCAATTACGCTGGATGCGGCACGTCTTGCACAACAGTTTTTAACTTTGCGTAATTACATTTGCATATCGACTGAAACAGGATAAACGAATTTAATGAAGCACTGCGAATTCGATTTAGGCCCTATAAAATTAGCGGGCAAACGCTGGGGAAACCCTAATGGCATTCCGGTAATTGCCTTGCATGGCTGGCTGGATAATTGCGCGAGCTTTGATTTTCTTGCCCCCTTGCTGCCGAAATTGGATTTACTGACACTGGATTTGGCTGGGCAGGGGAAAAGTGGGCATCGCCAGGGATTTGGTGCGTACAATATATGGCAGGATGTTGCGGAAGTGATGGCGCTGGCCAACCAGTTGGATTGGAAAAAGTTTGGCATCATCGGACATTCGCGTGGCGCCATGATTTCTACCCTGATCGCCGGGACTTTTCCTGAACGTGTAACCCATCTGGCCACGATTGAAAGTTTTATTCCTCAAGTCGTTGCTGCTGATCAGGCGGCGGTTCAACTCGCGTCTGCGGTGGAGTCGATTTTAACTTTCCAGGGGCGACCTAAAAATACTTACGAAACATTTGCTAACGCCGTGGAAGCAAGAGAAAAAGGGCTGTTGCGTTTGTGCCATGAGGATGCTCTGGTTTTGGCAAAACGTGGCGTAGAGCAAAATGCTCAAGGGCGTTTCTTTTGGAATTACGATGTAAAACTCAATGCACCGTCAGAGGTGAAGTTTACCTTGGAGCAGGTCAGAAGTTTTGTGGATCGAATTAAAATTCCTGTTGCAGTGGTGATAGCGGAGCAGGGACTGGTGGGGGATTTTGAGCATGTGGTCAATATGCTGGATGAAACCGAAAACGTGACGACCTATCATTTGCCGGGTGAACACCATCTGCACATGTCACATCAATGTGAATCAATAGCTGAAATTTTTAATGAATATTTTGTTGTCTAGATTAAGTCTTCTTGTTTTATTGTTACCTCTTGTTGGAATGGCTGAGCCCTTTCCCGATCTGTTTGATGATCAGCATAATATCTACACGGCAAAAAACGAGAATGCGAATTATCGTTTGACCTTGAGTGCGCTGAAAAAAATAAACAGTGAATGGTTGGCTGAGCGCGAGCAAATTCTCCATGGAAAGCTCCAGCGCAGAACCGTGCAGATAGAGCATCAGTTACCCTTGAATGAACTTTGGCTGGATATTCAAGGGTATTTCAAGAACAAAAATACGCGCGTAATTTTTGAGTGCGGTGGCTTGGACTGCGGCAGCAGTAATGCCTGGGCAAACGCGAGATTTGAAGTAAAGCAGTTATATGGTTTGGATGTATCCCAGTTCTACCAGGTGTGGGAATTTATCTCAGACGAAGGTAAGGCTGAAGGCTATGCCGTGGCGTATCTGGTGGAGCGTGGAGATCGTCGCACGTATTTGCAGCTGGATCATATTATTCCAAAGAAAATTCAAGAGCCCATGGTGGCAAGTTCGGCGGTTCTGGCAAAGGAGTTCTATTTGCTGGGGCAAATGGAGGTGCCCGGTTTGCAGATTGAACAAGGTAACTTGCAGGCCAACGAAGCGGCATTGCTGGCTGTGGTGAAGGCATTGAACCAACAGCCGTTTAAAAATTTGATGGTGGTCGGCCACGATTACCAGGGGCGAAAGCTCGAAGATCAAATGCAGCGCTCTTTACAATACGCTCAAGACATCATGCAGCAATTGGCAAAGCTTGGTGTAAACAAGAAAAGAATGGAGGCACATGGCGTTGGCAGTTTAGCGCCAAGCCCGGTGACCAGTTTAAATAAAACGGCGCGAGTCGTGGTTGTGATTAAGTAAAATATAAAAACGGCCAGCAAGTTTCATTCATGAAGTGTCACCTTTGCTGGGCCGTTTTTTTAATGTGTCTGATGTTGCCAAGCGATGCTTAAGCATAAGACGCTAAAGAATTAGACGCTTAAGCGTATGACACTTAAGAATATAGCGCTTAAGAATATAGCTTTTAAGAATATATCAGGGATAAAAATTCACTGCGCGTGGTTGGGTTATCCCGAAATGTTCCCAGCATGGCGGAAGTGCGCATTGAAGAGTTCTGTTTTTCTACCCCGCGCATCATCATACAAAGATGCTTTGCATCAATCACTACGCCAACGCCGCTGGCGCCGGTAATCTCAGCGATGGTGTGAGCAATTTGCGAACTCAGTTGTTCCTGAATTTGCAGCCGTCTGGAATACATGTCCACGATTCGCGCGACTTTAGACAGCCCCAGAACTTTGCCTGTGGGAATATAGCCAACGTGCGCTTTTCCAATAAACGGCAACATGTGGTGCTCGCACAAAGAATACAATTCAATATCCTTCACAATAACCATGTCGTTTGCATCAGAAGGAAAGAGCGCGCCATTTACCACTTTTTCTACGGTTTCGTGATAACCGCTGGTGAGAAATTCAAACGCTTTTGCTGCGCGTTTTGGGGTATCGAGTAAACCGGGGCGGTTCAGGTCTTCACCACAGGATTCAATGATTTTCGCGAAATGGTCTTTGGTGTTGTGATCGGTCATAGGAAGTTCTTTATCGGTTTTCACTTTAAGCTTGGAAGCCGGGTCATTAAGTCGTCCAGCGCATCTGTTCGGATATGTACAGGCTGATACGTATTGACTGGCTTTTCGGTTCGCATTTTAGTCGCTTTTCGCCGTGACGCTTACCGTCGTGTGGTGAAAATGCGTAATTCTTGGGCCTCAGCGCAAAAAGGCGCTAGAATAGCGACCTTTTTCCCATTTGCCAAAATTTTATGACCAATTTTCCAGATTTCGCACAATCCGAAGCAAGTGAATTAGAAACAATCCTCGACTGGATTCGCTGGGGTTCCTCTCAGTTTACCCAGGCTGGCCTGTATTTTGGCCACGGGACCGACAACGCCTGGGATGAAGCGGCGGTATTAGCGCTTTGGGCGATTGATCAAACCTGGGACATGTATGAGCAGATCAAGCTGGCCAAGCTTACCAGTTCGGAGAAAAAGCTGGTTTATCGGCTGTTTATGCGTCGAATTCACGAGTGTGTCCCCGCAGCGTATTTAACGGGGGTGGCCTGGTTCGCTGGCCTTCCATATAAAATAACACCGGATGTGCTGGTCCCCAGATCTCCCGTTGCAGAGTTAATTCAGAATGCTTTTGAGCCCTGGCTGAGCCATGAGCCGCGCAATATTCTGGATTTGTGTACCGGCAGTGGCTGCATTGGTCTGGCCTGTGCGCATCAGTTTCCAGAAGCCGCTGTGCTGCTCAGTGATATTTCTCCGGCAGCGTTGAATGTTGCCAGACAGAATATTGAGTTTCACGGCTTGAGCGATCGTGTACATGCCGTTGAATCAGATGGTTTAACGCAAATACCGCATCAAACTTTCGATTTGATCGTGAGCAATCCGCCTTATGTGGACAAGGAAGATCTGGCAAACATGCCACGCGAGTATCATGCCGAGCCAGAAATTGGATTAGCTTCCGGTGATGATGGCCTGAATTTTACCCGGGAACTGTTAAAACAGGCGGGTCAATGGCTCACTGAAGACGGTCTGCTGGTAGTGGAAGTCGGTAACAGCTGGGTGGCTCTGGAGCAGGCGTTCCCCAATGTCGCATTTACCTGGCCAGAACTGGAAAATGGTGGACATGGTGTGTTTGTTTTAAGTAAAGCGCAATTGGCTGACTTGGGGTAATAGACAGCTTTTTTGCGTAACAGGCTAAAGAGTAGGGCTTAGTTTTAAGCTGAAAAGCTTTGAAAAATAAAAGCATTCAAGCTGCAACGTTTTAAAGCTAAAAAATACTGAAGCTTGGAAAACCACCTTTACATATTGATGCGTGTGATAACACTGTAACAACTTGATTCATTAAATAAGAAAATAATTTGGTAAAACTACTATGTCGGGAAATACTTTTGGACGGCTTTTTTCTATCAGCACTTTTGGTGAAAGCCATGGTTTAGCGCTGGGGTGTGTTGTCGATGGCTGTCCACCGGGAATTGAGTTAACAGAAGAAGATTTACAGCGCGATCTTGATCGACGCAAACCTGGTCAGTCACGTTACACCACTCAACGACGTGAAGCAGACCAGGTCAAAATTCTTTCAGGGGTTTTCGAGGGAAAGACCACGGGCACCAGTATTGGTTTGTTAATTGAAAATACAGATCAGCGTTCGAAAGACTACGGCAAAATTAAAGACCAGTTTCGTCCGGCCCATGCCGACTATAGTTATCTGCAAAAATACGGTATTCGTGATTATCGTGGCGGCGGTCGCTCTTCGGCTCGTGAGACCGCGATGCGAGTTGCCGCGGGTGCAATTGCTAAAAAAGTCCTAAAGCATATTTGGGGTATCGAAGTTCGTGGATATTTGTCTCAATTAGGCCCAATTAAAATTGAGCAGGTGGATTGGGATCAGGTAGAACAAAACCCGTTTTTTTGTCCGGATGTGAGCAAAGTGCCAGAAATGGAAAGCTATATGCAGGCACTGACAAAAGAAGGGAATTCTGTTGGGGCAAAAATTACAGTGGTGGCCAGCAACATGATTCCCGGTTTAGGGGAGCCCATTTTTGATCGGCTGGACGCTGAGTTGGCGCATGCTCTGATGAGCATTAACGCCGTAAAAGGAGTAGAAATTGGCGATGGATTTGCGAGTGTTGAACAGAAGGGAACCGAGCATCGCGATGAAATGTCTCCCGAAGGGTTTTTGTCAAATCACGCGGGCGGAATTCTTGGCGGGATTTCCAGTGGACAGGACATCGTCGCGCACATTGCATTAAAGCCGACGTCAAGTTTGCGCATTCCTGGAAATAGCGTTGATATCGAGGGCAATCCTGTAGAGGTTGTAACAACGGGTCGACATGATCCCTGTGTCGGAATTAGAGCAACACCAATAGCCGAAGCGATGATGGCAATTGTATTGCTGGATCATGCCATGCGACATCGCGGGCAAAATGGATCGGTATCGCATCAAGTGCCTGTCATTCCTGCAGCGCCAGCTTCAGATTCCGAGGTTTAAGTTAAATCCACGATGCCGTATTGGCGACTGTCTGGCGTTTACTTTACGTATTTTACGGTAGTTGGCGCCGTTTCGCCGTTCTGGGCCTTGTATCTGGCATCGCTTGGCTTGTCCGCCAGTGAGATAGGGTTGCTGGCGGCAATCCCCCTGATCACTAAATTAATCTCGCCCAATGTCTGGGGCTATCTTGCCGACCGTACTGGGCGGGAACTCAGTATTATTCGATTGGGGGCTTTTGGCGGCGCGAGCTGTTTTGCTTTTCTTTTATTTCGTGAAGATTATTTAAGTCTCGCGATTTTTATTTCGCTCTATAGTTTTTTCTGGAACGCCATTCTGCCACAGTTTGAGACGCTGACTCTGCGCTTTTTAAGTGAAGAACCTTATCGTTACAGTAAAGTGCGCGTTTGGGGCTCTCTCGGTTTTATTGCTTCCGTGCTTGGGCTTGGCTACCTCTTTGATTTTTATTCCATTAGTTTACTGCCGCTAATTATTCTGATTTTTCTCTCATGTATTTTTCTGTTTTCAATGACGCTGCCCGGCTTACCGAGGACGGTTCACCCGGATAAGCTATCGGGCTTTTTGTCTCTGGTGAAGCAAAAAACCACACTCGTGTTTTTTCTGGTGTTGTTTTTATTGCAATTAAGTCACGGTGTTTACTATGTGTTTTACAGTATTTATATGGAGTCCTGGGGTTTTGCGAAATCTACAATAGGATGGCTTTGGGCCTTGGGGGTGGTGAGTGAAATCGTCATTTTTATGTATATGCCGCGTATCTTTCATCGCTTTTCCCTGTATTCGCTGCTCACCTGGAGCTTGTTTATTACCGCCTTACGCTGGTTGGGAATAGCCTTAGTTCCACAGTACTTATTGTGTATGTTGATATTGCAGGTATTACACGCTTTTTCATTCGGGGTTATCCATGCGGTGGCGATTGAGTATTTACGCCGATCTTTTGGGCCTGCTCATCAGGGACAGGCGCAAGCTTTCTACAGCGCGTTCAGCTTTGGTGGCGGCGCTGCTCTCGGTGCCTACCTTAGTGGTTTGATTTGGGACCTGAATTCGTCGCTGGCTTTTATACTGGCTTCAGTCGTGGCTGCGCTGGGGTGGTTGGGGGCTTTACTTTTTCTGCGAAACCAGTCGCATTTATCTTGATTGAGCTTAAACAAATCCATTATTAGGGTGTGTTCGTTAAAGAATGAAATGATTTAACGAAGATATTTACCTTTTGTCACAGAGCTGTTTTCATAAGTCTTTATTGCGCGGTCATTTTTATTAAGCGGCCCGGATTGTCTTTCTTATTTTGTTTCAGGTAATAACACGATAGAAATATGCTAATGCCATACTGCGGTGCATTTTTTTGTTCTGGAATAATTGAATTAACGCAGCAATGCAAAAATGTCCCTCGCGTGTTTTTGTTAGTAAAAACGCTTGGTAAATTCATAGCAGCGGCAGTGCTTCGGAATGTAATTTGTTGAATCTGCAGTGCTTTATCATCGTTCTTATCGATATGCTTTTTTTGGAGTAAAGCCTGTTATTTGGCGTTGGTGAAAAAGCAGTGCAGAGAAAAGTTGAACTGTGATGAAACGCACAAAAGAATGCGGATGAGTTCAGCCAGGCAACCGTTTATATATAAGAGAACTGAATAATATTTGTTAGGTTGGACTCATTTTTGCACTTACAAATACGCATTCAATAAATAATAAAAAATTTGTGGAACTTTTATATCGGGTTAACCACATTCTCAATAAATAAAAAAGATTCGCTAGAGCCGAATATCCCAATTATCACCGGTTCTAGCCATTGAAGCTCTGGTAACCCATTTAATAGAGCTTTACTTTGGACAACACTCAGATTAAATCGAAAGGAAATTGTGCAATAACAGCACATGCATGCCCTATTTAAGCGCGAGATTTCGCGAAGTGGCGAGCAAAACCTTATCGTTTGCCCCACATAACTTTACGCAAATGGACGCTTAGCGAAATCAACGGACCGTATAAAAGGCTATTACGGGTAGCCGCCTAACAGGCAATACCTGGCATACCTAACATTGGCATACCTAACAAGAGCCAAATGCATTTAAATAGCGTAAACATGGTTAAACAGAGCACTTTCAATACACCGTATGTAAAGCACCATCACAGGTTTTGATGCAGCGGTATTTAAAAAAGATTCAAGGCGGGTGAAAGATGAAAAAAATCATTGTAAATCTTACTATCAGCACATTCCTGGTATTACTTTCTGGAGCTTCTTTTATGGTTTCTGCCGCAGAGCAGTGCCCGGCTATTGATTGTGATTGCGGTTCACTACCGACCGACAAGTGGGTGAATGTGTGTAAACAGTATGAATCGCACATTAAACAGGAGTGTGCGGCCAATGGTGATACGCCTAAAAGCTACTGTTCTATTCACGGTGAAAACGCGATGCCAGTAGCCTTATCACTTTCTGTATCGCAAGACCTTTCGCTGCCGGTGACACTGGCAAAATCTCATATTCAACAGGATCAGCTGGATGAAGAGGAGTTGCGGGAGAAAATGGAAGAGAAGCTCAATGCGACGGTTTGGTCGCTGAAAGCAGACCTGGCCTCCGCCAAAAAAATGCTGAGTAAATCAGAGTTTAATATGGCGGTTCAAACGCTCAAGCTGTTAGATAAAAATCTGGATTTTGCCATGGAACAAAACCAGGCATTGGTCTTGGCTGCTAAACAGGTTGACGGTTTACAAGGGAAGGATTTGCAAGAGCGCTCTGAAGATATCTGGTTGTCTTTTGCGAAGGACTTGAATGAAGTGGCTGTATCGCTGGAAGATTTCGCTAATCAAATGGAAACTCAGTTGCAAATAGCGAAAGGCGCCAAAGCCGTGAAGGTTGCTAAAGTGTTTTCTACCATGGCATACCGAGCTGCAGGTAAAGCTTTTGAAGAAGTAGGCTATGCCTATGGTCAGGCGGGCGAGCACATATTAGCAGCTAACACCTGGACTCATTCAGCCGATTTGTCAGCACAACTGTCTGTTTTGAATAAAAGCGAAGAAGATGAAATAGCCGGTGCTTCATTCACTGAGCTTCAATCTGCTGCTCGTATGTACCGCGCCAGTTACCACTGGCTGATGAATGATTCCTCTTATGATGCCAATGTGTTACTGGCGCGCTCACAAGCTCTGGTTGAAAATGAAGAGCAGAAAAAGATTCAGTTGTTAATAGATGGTACGGAGAAAGTTTCTCCCGCCAGCAGCCTGAGCGTTAGATAGTCCGCGGTCAATAACAGGTTTAAAACGCATAACCCAGTGAAAAATAGTAGCCGCTGGATTTCAAATCGAGATCCAGCGTATCAAAAGCGTGTGTGTATTTTCGGGTGCGGTATCCCAGCCGCATTACCATCTCGCTACTCAGTTTCTCCCACTCAAAACGAATATAGTGATCGGCATCGCTGATTTTTGTATCACCTTCATTTAAGTAATTCACTCGTCCGGCAAATGTTATATGGGTTTCAGGTAGGGCCAGGCTGTAGTGAGTAAGCAGTAAGATTTTTTGCTCGCTTACACTTCTCGTGGCCGATAATAAATTTCCAGTTTCTGCATCTGTTTCGTCAGCTTCAGCAAGCGCGCTGAGTGTTGTTTCAAACTTAAAATGACTGACGTTCGCGCCCAGGTCAAACGTTACCCAGGAGTCGAGTAAACGGTAATAGAGTTCAATGTCTTGCCAGGTAATATCCACTTTTGTGGTGACTTCGGAATCGGCTGGGAAGGTTTGGTCGTCAAACACCAGATCGTTTGCTGGGTTGGAAATTTGGGAGTAATTTAATTGCGTGTGTCTGGCTTTGAGTTGAGGGACTAGCGGAAAAGAATGAGTGTAAGCAATATAAATGTCTGGGGCAGCGCGTTTAGCCACATTTAACTCGCTCAACGGCACGGGAGCATTGACCGCTGTCTCGTCTTCTTCATTTTCGTTGTCGGTATCGGCTGGCGCAACAATGGCTTGCATTGTACCGTCGGTATCGGCGTACCAGAGTCCGCCACCAAACTCAAAACCCAATATAGGGTCTGCAAAAGCCGCAGGAACGTTCACGCTCATGAACAGGGAAAAAAGTGTGGGCAGCAGTGTTACGTTTTTTGAAGGAGGAAACAATGTCACGGCTCCAATTCATGTTAAACGTTGGGAATGTTAAACAGTATAGTGGAGTTTTTATTGCGTCGCGTATTGCTCAAGTACGGCATAAAATGCTCTGGCCGCATTTCCCAGTGAGCGCTTTTGATGTTGGACCACGCCTAGTTGGCGCTCAAGTTTTACGTCAATGAGGTTCAGTTTTACCATGTGTTCATCAATTAGCGTGTCAGGCAATACGCTCCAGCCAAGCCCGACTGACACCATCATTTTAATGGTCTCCAGGTAGTTGGTGGCCATGTTTAAACGCAGGCTTAAGCCCGCCGTATCAAAGCACTCTTTTACCAGGCGTCCGGTAAAGGTGTTTAAATCAGGCAGAATTGCTGGCGTATCACTGAGTTGAGCCAGGGTTGTGTGAACGTTTTTCTTTTGTCGCTGTGCAAGTGGGTGGTCAATACCGCAGACAAAATAGAGCGGGTCGCGCCAAAGTATTTTACCTGTCAGTGGCGGTTCGAGTTTTGGCGCGAGGGTGATGATAGCAAGCTCACATTCGCCTTTGATGATTTTATAGTGAGCCTGTTCGGAATCCAGAAACTCGAACTGGAGATTTACATTTTTATGTTGGGCCGCGAAATTTCGTAACACTGGTGGCAGATGATGTAAGCCAATGTGATGGCTGGTGGCAACGCGCAGGGAGCCAACGATTTCTCCAGACAGTTCTCGAATGGAGCGTTCTGTATCTTGTATGCTCTGCAATATGCGCAGGGCATTGGGTAACAGTGACTCGCCGGCTTCGGTGAGCTTAACTTGTTTGCCCAGCCTATCGAACAATGTGTGGTTTAAATGGGCTTCCAGTGCGGCAATACGTTTGCTTACCGCTGGCTGAGTGAGGCGCAGCGAGTTCGCAGCGGCAGAAAACGAATGAGTTTTTGCGACTTCAACAAAAGCCGCCAATGCGTCTATATCCATGCAGTCTTTATAGGTTATTCCTGTCGGGAATGCAAATCATGAAAATAATGAATTTGAGTTATTGTTCTGTCTTGTTTAAAATTTCCGCTTAGACGCTTGAAAGCAGCCGTCACCGCAGACGCAATCGCATTCAGGTATTTCACCGGGTATATCGTACTCACTTTTAGTTCTGCTAAATGCTACCTGGGAAATACAATACGGACGTTACTGAGTGTGGTTTTGCCATGCAGCGGTGAAATGACAAAAACCAAAAAGCCAGCTCACGCTCACGCGAGGGCCTGACTTTAAAAATAAGAGGTAAGTCGGCAATGTCGGCCAGAACACTATACGACAAACTTTGGGATGAGCACGTTGTCTCTCAGCGAGATGATGGCTCCGCACTCATCTATATTGATCGTCACATCGTACATGAGGTGACTTCTCCGCAGGCGTTCGAGGGCTTGCGTTTAGCCGGTCGCAAACCCTGGCGCGTGGACAGCGTGCTGGCGACGCCAGACCATAATGTTCCCACAACATCGAATGAGCGACGCTCCGGTGTTGAAGGTATTGAAGATCCCATTTCCAAAATCCAGGTGAAAACACTGGACGAAAACTGTGATGAACTGGGTATCGTGGAATTTAAAATCAATGATCAGCGACAGGGTATTGTGCATGTGGTTGGGCCTGAGACCGGCGCTTGTTTGCCCGGAATGACGATTGTATGTGGTGATTCCCATACATCCACCAATGGGGCGCTAGGTGCTTTGTCTTTTGGTATTGGTACCAGTGAGGTGGAGCATGTGTTGGCGACGCAATGTATTGTTGCCAAGAAAATGAAAAACATGCTGGTCCAGGTAGACGGTGAGTTGGCTGAAGGTGTGACGCCTAAGGATGTGGTCTTAGCAATTATTGGAGAGATCGGCACAGCGGGCGGCACCGGGTTCGCCATTGAATTTGGTGGTTCCGTATTTCGTGCGATGTCGATGGAAGGCCGGTTAACTGTGTGTAATATGGCTATTGAAGCGGGTGCCAGAGCGGGCATGGTCGCGGTTGATCAAATTACGTTGGACTATGTAAAAGACAAACCTTTCGCACCAAAAGGCGAACAGTGGCAGCAGGCAGTTGATCATTGGCGTCAATTCACCTCGGATGAGGATGCGCATTTTGATCGTGTTGTCACGTTGAATGCGGCAGATATCGAGCCGCAAGTGTCCTGGGGAACTTCACCTGAGATGGTTTTGCCGATTACAGGAAATGTTCCCGACCCGACACGAGAGGCTGACCCAGTGAAAAAGCAGGGGATTGAGCGCGCCTTATTTTATATGGGCCTGTCGGCCGGTCAGGCAATCCAGGATATTGCGTTGGATCGTGTTTTTATCGGATCGTGCACCAATTCCCGGATAGAAGATATTCGCGCGGCAGCCGCCGTGATTAAGGGCCGAAAAAAGTCTGAGTCTGTCAAAGAGGCGATTGTTGTGCCGGGTTCGGGTGCTGTGAAGGCGCAGGCGGAATCTGAAGGGCTGGATAAAGTGTTTACCGAAGCGGGCTTTGAGTGGCGCGAGCCGGGGTGTTCGATGTGTCTGGCCATGAATGCTGATAAGCTGGGCGAAGGCGAACATTGCGCGTCTACGTCAAACCGTAATTTTGAAGGGCGCCAGGGTTATGGTGGTCGAACACATTTGGTGAGTCCCGCGATGGCCGCAGCCGCAGCTATTGCCGGTAAATTCGTTGATGTGCGCAAGTTTTAGAGAGGTGATGACATGAGAAAGTTTACACAACTTACTGGTCTGGTCGCGCCCATGGACCGCGCCAATGTGGATACAGATTTAATTATTCCCAAACAGTTTTTAAAATCCATTAAACGCACGGGGTTTGGCGCGAATTTATTTGACGAATTGCGCTACCTGGATAAAGGTGAACCGGGGATGGACAACAGTAATCGTCCATTAAACCCCGAATTTGCATTAAATCGGCCTCGTTATCAGGGTGCCAGCGTGCTGTTGGCGCGAGAGAATTTTGGCTGTGGTTCGAGTCGTGAGCATGCGCCCTGGGCGTTGGAAGAGTATGGGTTTCGCTCCATAATTGCGCCGAGCTTTGCAGATATATTTTTCAACAACTGTTTTAAAAATGGTGTTCTGCCTATCGTGCTTAGTGAACAGGTGGTATCGCGTCTTTTTGATGAGATGTATTCTGAGGAAGGTTATCAGCTAACGATTGACTTGCAACAGCAACAAGTGAAAACACCTTATGGTGACACCTTTGAATTTGAGGTGGATGCATTTCGAAAACACTGTTTGCTAAACGGTTTTGATGATATTAGTTTAACCTTGCAAGACGAAGATAAAATTAAAGCGTACGAAGAAAAACGTAAACAGACTTCCCCATGGTTGTTTAACGCAATCAGTTAATTTTGGACTAGAGGAAACACAGTGACCAAAAAAATTGTAATTTTACCGGGAGACGGTATTGGCCCTGAAATTGTTGCTGAAGCCGTAAAGGTGCTGGAAGCTGCGGATAATAAATTTAAGCTGGGTTTAAAGTTTGAAGAAGATTTAATTGGCGGCGCGGCGATTGATCAACACGGTGTGCCGTTAGCGAATTCAACCTTGGAAAAGTGTAAAGCTGCAGATGCTGTGTTAATGGGATCTGTCGGTGGACCCAAGTGGGATAAACTGGACGCTGGCATTCGCCCTGAAAAAGGCTTGTTAAAAATACGCTATGAGATGGGCTTGTTTGCCAATTTGCGACCAGCCATTTTGTATCCGCAGTTGGCCGATGCTTCTTCTTTGAAACCGGAAATTGTCGCGGGTCTGGACATTTTAATTGTTCGTGAACTGACTGGCGGTATTTATTTTGGTGAGCCTCGCGGAATCCGATTGCTGGAAAATGGAGAGCGCCAGGGTTACAACACTTACGTGTATGCTGAGCATGAAATTGAACGAATTGGCAGAATTGCGTTCGAAATGGCACGTAAGCGAGGAAAAAAAGTCTGCTCTGTTGATAAATCGAATGTATTGGAAGTCACAGTGTTGTGGCGGGAAATTATGCAGTCTTTGGCAAAAGATTATCCCGATGTTGAATTGTCTCATATGTATGTGGATAACGCTGCGATGCAATTAGTGCGCGCGCCCAAGCAGTTTGACGTCATTGTGACGGGGAATATGTTTGGCGATATTCTCTCCGATACTGCGGCTATGTTGACAGGTTCGATCGGCATGTTGCCTTCCGCCAGCTTAAGTAAAGACGGATGTGGTTTATATGAGCCCGTGCATGGCTCTGCGCCGGATATTGCCGGGCAGGGGATTGCTAATCCGTTGGCAACTATTTTATCTGCATCCATGATGTTGCGTTATTCATTAAATGAAACGGAAGCGGCGCACGCGATTGAAGTTGCCGTCGGCAAAGTGCTGGATAAAGGCCTGCGCTCTGCCGATATTTATTCAGATGGTTCGACCAAAGTGTCAACCGCTGAAATGGGTGCTGCGGTAGTCGAGGCGCTTGAGGCGTTATAAAGACCTCTTGAGGATTCGCTGAGTTTCCTGCGTAGAGAGTAAGAGTGTTGTGCGAACAAATTCTTGACTCGGAAGAAACGCAAAAGCGCTAGTCATTCATCCGGTGAAGCGGCGTAGCTAGAAGCAGTGTAGCTAATTGCTCATTTCTGAAAGTTTAGCTGGCTTATTCACCAAACGATAAGAAGAGAATTAAAAATGAAAGTAGGTTTTGTAGGTTGGCGAGGCATGGTTGGTTCTGTGTTAATGGGCCGCATGTTGGAAGAAAATGATTTTGCAAACATCGAACCGGTATTTTTTACAACGTCTAACGTAGGAGGGCAGGGCCCTGACGTTGGTGTTGAGATTCCACCATTAAAGGACGCGTTTGATATCGACGCGTTAAAAAGTCTGGACGCTATTATTACCTGCCAGGGTGGTGATTATACTGGTGAGGTGTTTGGGAAGCTGCGCGCTGCCGGATGGAATGGGTACTGGATTGATGCAGCGTCTTCATTGCGTATGGATAAAGATGCGCTCATCATTTTAGATCCCGTTAACAGCAATGTAATTAAAGATGGTCTGGCCAATGGAGTGAAAAATTTCATTGGTGGAAACTGTACCGTGAGCCTGATGTTGATGGGCTTGGGCGGGCTATTTAATGCGGGGCTGGTGGAGTGGACCACGGCCATGACTTATCAGGCCGCGAGTGGCGCTGGTGCGCAAAATATGCGTGAGCTCATCACGCAAATGGGCCAGATTCATGCTTCAGTTAAGCCTGAGTTGGATGATCCTGCATCTGCCATTTTAGATATTGATCGCAAAGTGACGGATGCCATGCGTGGCGGTTTGGATATCGACAAATTCGGCGCGCCTCTGGCGGGCAGTTTGCTCCCTTATATTGATCGACAGTTGGACAGCGGTCAAAGTCGTGAAGAGTGGAAGGCGCAGGCTGAAACCAACAAGATCTTGGGCTCTACTAGTTCACCGGTTCCTATTGATGGGATTTGTGTGCGAATTGGCGCAATGCGTTGTCATAGTCAAGCGTTGACGCTTAAATTGAAGAAAGACGTTCCGATGGATGAAATCCACGAATTAATTGCCAATGCGAATGATTGGGTGAAAGTCATACCAAATGACCGCGAACCGACGTTGCAGGAGTTAACACCAACAAAGGTGACAGGCACCTTGTCTATTCCAGTTGGCCGTTTACGTAAAATGTCGATGGGGCCGGAGTATTTAACGGCTTTCACTGTTGGAGACCAGTTGCTATGGGGGGCCGCAGAACCGCTTAGACGTATGCTGCGAATCCTGCAGGAGCAATAAATTTAGCCTGACTGCCGGTAGATGTTTCCCCAATAAACTACCGGCTCTTTGCAGAGGTCTGCACTGTTTGACCTCTGTGAAGGTGTCCCGGGGAGCTTTGTTACTCCGTGATTGTTCTATTCCTAATTTTTTTCACATTCATTTCTCTGTCATAAACCGACACCTGAAAACCCCCAGGGTAAGCACTCGCGACGACGTTTGGATCTGAACGATTTGCCGAACAAACCTAATTTTTTTTCTTTTACCGGGGAACTTCCTGGTTCTTCCTGCAACACCTTATATTCGGCGCTACACTGTTTAATTGATTGATTTAATTCCACAAATAGTGAAATTAGCCCTGTTTACTGGCGGTAATCCAGATGGATGAATGCCGGCGTGAAAAGGGTGTCTTGCCTGTATTTTGCCATGCGCTGTTCATTCCGCGATTGGTATTCGGCACGCAAAGTACAATCTCCCCCAAACTCAAAAGCCATTCAATCGAGAGTGGTAGTTGCGAATGGGCGGGTTAAAAAGTGGTCGATTTGCAGGCTTGAGGATTTTTAAAGCCTTCGTAGTGAGTTAATTATTAGGTCAATAAGTTGAAAAAAACCTATTTATAATGAATACTTACGACCAATACTGAAAGATTATTCGAGGTTTGAACGTCGGATAAATTGTTGAGTAAAGCGCCTCGATTAATGCTGTGGTGGCAACTCGATAATAACGTTATACAAGGATCTTCCTATGGGTCACCGTTTAATTGTATTGTTCTTCAGCGCGTTGTTGGCGTTTGCTTCTTCCGGAGCGATGGCACTCGGCTTGGGCAAAATAAAGCTGAATTCCGCACTCAACCAACCATTGAATGCTGAAATAGAGTTATTAGAAGTACGCGATCTCAGCGAGGCAGAGATTCTCGTTGGCCTTGCCTCTAGAGAAGACTTTGAGCGTGTTGGTGTGGATAAGGTGTACTTCCTTTCCGACATGAAGTTTCAGGTGTTGTTGGGTGCACGTGGCAGTGAATCCAAAATTATCATCACCTCCGCGAAGCCTGTTAGAGAGCCTTACCTTAATTTTGTGATTGAAGCGCAATGGCCAAGCGGTAAATTGCTGCGTGAATACACCTTATTAATGGACTTACCTTTATACGGTGATACGCCTCCAGCGCCCGTACAACCGTCCACTACGGCGCCGACTACTAGCACAACCCGTCAAACTCAAACCGTTGATACGCAATATAATCCGCGCTCTTCTTATGGTCAGTCTGGCAGTGGTTCCTCTCGGTCAAGTGTTTCCGAAGAGCCCGTGGCTCCGAGCTATACCGGCGACAGCTATTCAGTGGTTGCCAACGATACCTTGTGGGAAATTGCTGCTCGTGTCAGACCAAGTCGCTCCGTCAGTATTCAGCAAACCATGCTGGCTATTCAGAGTGCGAACCCGCAAGCTTTTATTAATAACAACATTAATCTGCTGAAGAAAGGGCAGATCTTACGAATTCCAGACAGTACGGAAATGGCGAATGCCTATTCTGCGCGTAATGCGGTAGCTGAAGTGGCATCGCAAAACGAGCAGTGGGCGAGTAATTATGGCGGCCGCGAAGTGTCGGGTGCGCAATTGTCTGGTGCTACCAGTTACGATGATGAAGACACATCATCAGACTCTCGTGAAGGTCGCGTAAAACTTTCTTCGCCAGATGACATGTATTCCAGCCAGGAAGGGCGAGGCGCCGGCGGTTCTGCCGATGCCAGTACCGAGGCTCTGGAAAATGAGCTGGCCATTACCATGGAGCAATTGGACAAGTCCTCACGTGATAATGAGGAGTTGCGCAGCAAAGTGCAGGCTCTGGAAGAGCAAATTTCCACCATGGAAAAAATGATTGAAGTGAGCAATGAGAATATGCGCTCACTGGAATTGGCGGCCGCGAAAACTGCGGAAGAAGAAGCTGCACGCCAGGATTTGGCTGAGCAGGAAGCGCTGGAAGATACCAGCGGAGAAATGATCGAAGCGACGCCAGCTTCTCAAATTGAAGATTTGTACCGTGGCCAGGCTGAACAGGAAGCGGAAGAGTCTCAGGAAGATCTGATCGCCGAGGCAACGCCTACTGCTACGCCTACTGCTACGCCTGTGGCAACACCCGTAGCAACGCCGGTTCCGACTCCTGTGGCAACGCCTGTTGCGCCACCTGCACCAGAAAAATCCATTATGGATCTGGTGATGGAAAATATTATCTACATCGGTCTTGGTGTTGTGGTTCTGGGCCTGATTGCTTTCGTATTCCTGCGTAGAGGTTCTTCGGATGATGAAGAGTTTGATGAGTTTTTACGTCAAGAGGGCGCTGATACAGCTAGTCCTGCTGCCGCGGAAGATCCTTTAATAGAAGACAATGATGCTGGTGATGATATTGACCTCGGTTCATTTGATGAGCAAATGGAAGAGGACAGCTTTGAAGAAACATTTGAAGAAGAAGCGGTTGAAGAAGAAGTAGAAGCTGAAGCGGAGACTGAAGATGTTGTTGCTGAAGCTGATATTTATATTGCGTACGGTAAATACGACCAGGTTGAGGATATGCTCCTCAAGGCCTTGGATCGCGATGCTAACGATGAGAATGTCCGATTAAAACTGCTGGAAGTGTATTCACTGCAGCACGACATCGAGAAGTTCGATAAGCACTATGCAATTCTTTCTGCCAGCGGTTCCAGCAGCGTTATCAACCGGGCAGAGAAATTCCGTGAAAACATCCCGAATGCGCCCGAGTTTGATGGCGGTTCGGTCGCAGATGGCCCGGCTTCCAGTGAATACAGTGGTGACTACAGCGACGCCATTATGAGTTCTGGCGATGATGATATTTCATCTGATATGTCTCTGGATCTGGATTTAGGTGATTTGGATTCTGATGGTGATCCTGACGCAGGGCTGGAAATGGACCTTGCTGATTCGGATACCGACGGGCTGGATCTTGATCTGGATCTGGGTGAAGACGAGACCGACAACGCAGCGGACATCGATGAAGATGACCTGGCCTTGGATCTCGATATTGGTGATGACGATGATCTGGCAGGTACGTCATCTGGCGGCTTGGACTTGGATCTGGATTTCGATACTGATTCTGATGCTGAAGAAGACAGCAGTGATGATGATCTTGGGCTCGACCTGGATCTGGGGGATGACGATTTCGCGGCAGACCTGGATACAAATGAAGAGTCTCCTTTAGATGAAGATCTGGATTTGGGTGAATTCAGCCTGGATTTAGAAGATGATGGCGCTGACGAGAGTGCAGACGACGATTCCAGTTTGAGCCTGTCTGATGATCTTGCCTCTATGGATGACGAGATTTCACTTGATCTGGATACTAAAGATGAAGCATTAGATGATGTTTCTCTTGATGAGTTGGATGATCTGAGCCTGGATTCAATTGGTGGTGAAGCTCCAGCCGCTGATGACAAGGCAGATTCTCTTGATCTGGGTGAAGATGATGATCTTGATTTATCCTCCCTCGATAAAGAGCTGGATGCACTGACGTCTGATATGGAAGATCTTGATGATCTGGATGATATCGCCGTAGAGCCAGCACCTGGCCTGACTGTTGAAGAGCCTGAAACCGATTTTGGTGATCTTGATGCTGAATTGGAGCTGGATGCGGATGACGATTCTCTTTCCATGCCGGATGTCAGTGACGATAACGATCTGGACTTCGAATTGCCTGATGTTGACCCCGATGCTGGTGACGATGGCGATCTCGACTTCTTGAGCGACAGCGATGAAACTGGCACTAAGCTTGACCTGGCTCGCGCATATATCGATATGGGTGATCAGGAAGGTGCACGTGACATTATCAAAGAGATCATGGCAGAAGGGAATGACGAGCAGAAAACAGAAGCTCAGAACCTGTTAGCCCGTATCGACGGCTAATCTCAACACCATAATCGAGAAAAAACCTTGTTCGCTCTGCGAGCAAGGTTTTTTGCTTTATGATGGTCGTGTTTTTAAATCTGCGTTAAGACCTGTCACCACCCATGTATAAAAGAAATTGTGAAATAAAGCCCGGCATTGAGTTCCCTGAAGGGATGCAGCGAATTATGGCGGGCGTCGAATATAACGGCGCTGCATTTAATGGATTTCAAAAACAGGCCTCCACGGCCAATACGGTGCAGGCAAAACTTGAAAAAGCTTTGTCTAAGGTGGCAAATGAAACAGTAAGTTGTGTCTGTGCAGGCAGAACTGATGCCGGCGTTCATGCCGGTGAGCAGATTATTCATTTTGATACCCTGGCACAGCGTCCCGATAAAGCCTGGGTGTTTGGTGCAAATACGCAGTTGCCAGACGATATTCGGGTACTGTGGGCCACAAGGGTCACTGACCGTTTTCATGCCCGTTTCAGTGCAGAGGCAAGGACATATCGGTATGTCATTTACAGTGCAGACATCAAGCCTGCCTGCATGTCGCAGTTTGTAACCTGGACAACGTATACGCTGGATATCAGCGCGATGCAGCAGGCGGGTAACTATTTGCTGGGAGAGCACGACTTTAGCAGCTTTCGTTCCTCACAATGTCAGGCGCATTCTCCTGTACGTACGATTGAAAAACTGCAATTTAGTCAGCAGGGGCGATTTATTGTGATGGAAATCAAAGCCAATGCTTTTCTCCATCACATGGTGCGAAATATCGCAGGTAGTCTGATTGAGGTTGGCAGGGGCGCTAAGCCGCGGGAGTGGTTGTTGGAAATCCTGGAGGGAAAAGATCGCACCAAAGCTGCTGCAACAGCGTACCCCTGGGGACTGTATTTTGTTCGCGCGCATTATCCCGTTGAATTTGACTTACCTCACGCCCCGGCAGGCCCTGTCTTTCTGGGGTGATTTGATAACGGCACAGCGCGCGAATTTCTGGTAATATCGCGCCTTTTGCAGCATTTCGCCATCAGCATTGGAAAATCAGGCCATTTACGGCCGCGTATGATTGATAAATAAACAAGGGTTGATCGTTTTGTCCTCGGTTCAAGTTAAGATATGCGGTATTACGAACCCGCAAGATGCTGAGTTGGCTGCAAGTGCAGGCGCAGATGCGATTGGTATGGTGTTTTACCCTCCCAGCCCTCGTCATGTGGCTGATCTGGGAGTCGCACGCGAAATTGCGATGGCGGCAGGTCCATTTGTTAGCGTGCTGGGCCTGGTGGTGAACAGTGACCGGGCTTTTATCGAACAGTTGCTGGATCAAGTGCCATTAAATATGTTGCAATTTCACGGTGACGAGAACGAGTCGCAGTGTGCTCTTTACCGTGTTCCTTTTTTAAAAGCATTGAGAATGAAACCGGGGCTGGACCTCGAAGCGTCTTTTGCGCAGTTTGGTCAGGCACGCGGGATTTTGCTGGATACCTATGTCAAAGGTGTACCAGGTGGCACGGGTGAGAGTTTTAATTGGAATCTTGTACCGCATAAACCCTCCAAGCCTTTGGTGCTTGCCGGGGGCTTAACGCCAGCCAATGTGGCGCTGGCAGTACAGACCGCAAGACCCACCGGGGTGGATGTCAGCGGTGGGGTAGAACGTGAGCCGGGGTTGAAAGACCCGCAAAAAGTCCGAGAATTTATCGTAAACGCGAAAAGCGGAGCAGTAAGTTGAACAGTAAAATAGACTACAACGCCATGCCGGATGCAGCCGGCCATTTTGGTCCCTACGGGGGGCGCTTTGTATCGGAAACTCTGATGCATGCGCTTGATGAGCTGCAGGAAATATACAGTAAAGCGAAGAGTGATCCCGCATTCCAAGCAGAGTTTGATAAAGACCTTGCACATTATGTTGGACGTCCTTCGCCCTTATATTACGCAGAGCGATGGTCTAAGAAAGTTGGTGGTGCCCAGATTTACCTGAAAAGAGAAGATCTGAACCATACAGGCGCTCACAAGGTTAATAACACCATTGGTCAGGCGCTGCTGGCAAAATTTACCGGTAAAAAGCGTGTTATTGCAGAAACCGGCGCAGGTCAGCATGGCGTTGCAACGGCAACGGTTGCGGCGCGATTGGGCTTGGAATGTGTGGTGTACATGGGCGCAGAAGACGTTCAACGCCAGGCGCTCAATGTGTACCGTATGAAGCTGCTGGGTGCGACAGTTGTGCCTGTAACTTCGGGTTCTAAAACGCTGAAAGATGCAATGAACGAAGCCATGCGGGACTGGGTTACCAATGTGGATGATACTTTTTATATTATTGGTACTGTTGCGGGGCCGCATCCATATCCCCAGCTGGTTCGAGATTTTCAGTGTGTTATTGGCCGAGAGGCGCGGGCGCAGTGTCTGGAAATGACCGGAAAACTGCCCAATGCTCTAGTAGCCTGTGTTGGCGGCGGCTCCAATGCTATCGGTTTGTTCCATCCTTTCCTGGAAGATGAAAGTGTAAAAATGTACGGAGTTGAAGCCGGTGGATACGGCTTGGAAAGTGGCAAGCACGCCGCGCCGTTAAATGATGGTATTCCTGGCATTCTGCACGGCAATCGCACTTATCTAATGGAAGATGAAAACGGCCAGATTATTGAAACGCATTCAGTGTCTGCCGGCTTGGACTACCCTGGTGTAGGACCAGAGCATTCATGGTTGAAAGATGTTGGTCGTGTAGATTACGTGGCCATTAATGATGATGAAGCTATGCAAGGGTTTCGCACCCTGACCCGTGTGGAAGGGATAATGCCGGCGCTGGAATCCAGTCATGCCGTGGCCTATGCGGAAAAGCTGGCGAAAGAATTAAGCCAGGACGATATTATCGTGGTGAATTTATCGGGCCGTGGTGATAAAGATATTCTGACAGTCGCCAAAATTGATGGCATTGATGTATAAGGGTTGATGACGTGAATAGAATTGGACAGCGCTTAGCAAACTTAAAAGCAGAAAATCGGAAAGCCTTGGTCACCTATATTGTAAACGGTGATCCGCGTCCCGACGTCAGCCTGGCTGCAATGCACGCTCTGGTAGAGGCCGGTGCAGATATTATCGAGTTAGGCGTGCCTTTTTCCGATCCGATGGCAGAGGGGCCAGTAATTCAGCGTGGTCATGAAAGGGCGCTGGAGCACGGTACCAGCCTGAAAGGCACTATGAATCTGGTAAAAGCGTTCCGCGAGACCAACCAGGAAACCCCTGTGGTTTTAATGGGCTATGCGAACCCGGTGGAACGTATGGGTTACGAGGCTTTTGCCTCCCAGGCCAGTGACGCAGGCGTTGATGGCCTGCTAACAGTTGACTTACCTGCTGAGGAAGCTGAAGCCTTAAACGTTCAATTACGTAAGCACAATATTGAAAACATCTTTTTGTTGGCTCCAACTACTACGGATTCGCGGGTTGAGCGAGTGGTATCCCTGGCAGGTGGATTCTTGTATTACGTATCGCTGAAAGGGGTTACCGGAGCAGGTAATCTGGATGTCGATGCGGTCAACGCACGCCTGAATACCATTAAACAGAAAACGGATCTTCCCGTATTGGTAGGCTTTGGAATCAAGGACGCTGCCTCCGCCTCTGCCATTGGCGCCATTGCAGATGGTGTTGTTGTCGGCAGTGTACTGGTGGACGCAATGGGTAAAAATGAGCAGGCTGGGAATGACGATATTCTCGCGGCTCTAAAAGCAATACTGACTCCCATGCGACAAGCTTTGGATAGTCTCTAATAGAATTTAACATCGACGTATAAGTGAAAGTTTACTATGAGCTGGTTAGATAAAATTGTACCCACGGTTGTACGTTCGGATGCCAAGAAAAATCCGAGTAAAGTTCCAGAAGGTCTTTGGAAAAAATGCTCTAAGTGTGCAGCGGTTTTGTATCGCCCTGAGCTGGAAAAAAATCTGGATGTGTGTCCCAAGTGTGATCATCACATGCGAATTGGCGCTCGCCGTCGTCTGGATATATTTCTGGACTATGATGGCCGGGAAGAGCTGGCAGCGGATGTTTTACCCGTTGACCGCTTAAAGTTCAAAGATATTAAAAAATATAAAGATCGATTGACCACCGCGCAGAAATCCACCGGTGAAAAAGATGCTCTGGTGGCGATGAAGGGCACTTTGAAAGGCATGCCTGTTGTGGCCAGTGCTTTTGAATTCGCATTTCATGGCGGATCTATGGGATATGCTGTAGGCGAGCGCTTTACGCGGGCGGCTCAGGTCGCTTTAGAAGAGCGAATTCCTTATGTCTGTTTCTCCGCGACCGGCGGTGCGAGAATGCAGGAAGCGTTGATCTCTTTGATGCAGATGGCAAAAACCAGTGCTGTCATTGAGCGTATGAAGCAGGAGGGAATTCCCTTTATTTCCTTCATGACAGATCCTGTGTACGGGGGTGTGTCGGCCAGTTTAGCGTTGTTGGGCGATATTAATGCTGCAGAACCCGGTGCGCGTGCAGGTTTTGCCGGCCCTAATATTATTGAACAAACCATTCGTCAAAAGCTGCCACCAGGCTTCCAGCGAAGTGAGTTTTTGTTGGAGCATGGTGCGATTGATTTGATTGTGCATCGCACTGAAATTCGTGATCGTATCGCATCGATTTTGGCGAAGTTTACCAATAAACCTCAGCCAACTCTGGAAATTAGCTAATTGACTTCGGATTAGATCTGCCTTTTCCTTGAATACCTCAGCACGATTCACACAACTGCATGATTGGTTAGCTTGGATGGAACAACTCCATCCAAGTGAAATCGATCTTGGCCTGGAGCGTATTGCCAAAGTAGCGCAACGTCTTGGCATAGAAAAATCCTCCTCTAAAGTCATTACCATTGGTGGCACCAATGGTAAAGGCTCCTGCGTTGCCACCCTGGAAAGCTTTTTAATCAAAGCTGGAAAGCGGGTGGGGGCTTATACGTCACCACATGTGTTGCGATATAACGAACGCATCAAAATTAATGGTCATCAGATTCAAGACGCCGAGTTGTGCGAATACTTTGCGCGTATTGACCAGGCTCGCGGGGATATCTCTTTAACTTACTTTGAGCTTGGCACGCTGGCAGCCATGTTGGCTTTCGTGGCCAATCAGCTGGATTACTGGTTGCTCGAAGTGGGCCTGGGTGGCCGTCTCGATGCGGTCAATATTATGGAGCCGGATGTTGCGGTGATTACTTCGATTGATTTTGATCACGAGCAATGGTTGGGCGAAACACGCGACGCGATTGCACGAGAAAAATTCGGTATTCTGCGCAGTTCCAGTTTGCTGGTTTGTGCGGAGCAGGATTTACCTGCCAGCGCACAAACAATTGTTGAGACATTAGGGTGTACAACCTTTAATTTGGGGCAGGAGTTCACCTTGCAGGATAAGGGGGAACAGTATGAATTTCGGATTGCATTACCTGAGGCTGACGCTGTTGTGATTCCGCTGGATAAACATCACCTGCATTTGCCGCAAAACAGTGTCGCAGCGGCATTACAGGTGCTCGCGTTGACTAACGAGTTGCCGGCAGTTGAAGTGTGTCAAAAGGTGTTGAGTGAGCTACATTTAAGGGGACGTTTTGAACTGTTGGAACACAACGGCGTGAAGGTCATTCTGGATGTTGCGCATAATCCGGCAGCGGTGAAAAAGCTCGCACAACAACTTCGACAGTCGGGTAATACCCAGGTCAATGCTGTATTTGCCATGATGGCGGATAAAAAAATTGCCACAGCGCTGCAAGCGCTGGAAGGCTTGGTGCATCACTGGTTTTGTGCCCAAATCCCCGATTTACCGCGTTCTGCCAAGTCCGAACAGTTGGCCAATATTCTGGTCGAAGCAGGAGCGGACACGCAAAATGTCAGCTGTTATTCCTCGGTGGAAGCGGCTTTGACTGAAGCGATGCGTGATGTCGCAAATCAAGCGCAGCCCGCAAACGTCTGCGTGTTGGTGTTTGGTTCTTTTTATACTGTGGCGGACGCCCACATGTATTTCACTCAACACAGGTTGTAAGAGGACAGTATGGACGACGGATTAAAGCAGCGGTTAATTGGTGCGTTTGTATTATTGGCGCTTGCTGTCATTTTTATTCCGGTCATGTTCGATCGTGAACGCATGGTGCCGGTTGATACCAAAACCCAAATTCCCGCTGCGCCACACATTGAGCCCGTCATTATTGAAACACCTTTGCCTGCGCCAGTGGTTGATGCGGTGCCAGTGGGGCAAAGTGATTCGGCTGAAATAGTTGAAAAGGATGCGCCCAAAGGCGAGGACATGTATGTTCCTGATGAAAGCGTTGAAGTCAGTTTAGCGCCGGAACCTATAAGTGTTGATCCGCAAGGGGTGCCCAATAGTTGGGTGCTGCAGGTGGCAAGTTTTAAAGATAAGGCTCACGCAAATGAATTTCGAGATACTTTGATCAAGGCAGAATATTCAGCATATTCTCGTACGGTAAATACCAGTAAAGGGATTATGACCCGAGTATATGTCGGCCCTAAAATTGACAAAGAAATTCTACTTGAAGAGAAAAAACAGATTGAGAAAAAATATAAGGTATCAACCTTATTATTAAAATTTAAGCCGTGATTGGCCTTGTGTTACGAGATTGCATTATGAGGTCGCATTCTGAGGTTGCGGCAGCAGCTTTTGATAGCGTTTCATGAGGTAATCATAACGCTCTAAATAGTGTGACTGGCTGTCCAGATTGCCGATACGCTGAAAACTGTTGCCAATCAGATTCAACTCCTGCTCATCCAGGGCATCGTATTTACTTTTACTGATTAATGCCTGAATCAGGTTTAAATTCAAACCAATGTGATTGGGCAGTTCTGCCAGCACCTGTTTAAAAGCTTGTATTGCATCGTCAATTTTGTTGCCGCGATAATATTCGATACCGCGCTTGTTGAGCTCGGAGGCGTATTGAATTCCTTCTTTAGTGGTCGGGTCTCGCAGTAGCTTGTCAATTTTGACGGTGAAATCCGGATCTCGATTGATTTTCGCGATTTCCTGCAGCAGCTTTTCACCCTCATCATATTTCCCTCTGGCCATCAGGGATCTGGCGCAGTCGATAGATAATTGCATCGAGGTATTCTCCAGGACACTGAATTTCAAGTGTTTATGAATCTCAAGTGCTTCCTGGCAGGCTTTTTCAGCCATTTCTGTCTCGCCGTTTGTATCAAAAATTTCTGCGCTGATTAATTTGCTGCGCAGGCAGACAATGGGTTGTTTGTCATACCGTCTTTCCACCTGTTGGATAATATCCTGCGCTTCTACCGTGAGTTTGAAAGCATTGCCACTGTCCTGTTGCATTTGTTTGACCAGACTGTCCGCCAGGCTGGTGTAATCTTCCGGATTTTCGTTGCAGGAATTTTTACTGTGTTTAATCGCGGAGCGGTATGCCAGGCTTGCGGTGGTTTCATCTCCCAGTTCTCGACTTACACTGCCCAGGGCTCGCTGGCGCGTGGCGGACATTGGGGAAATTTTTATTCCTTTGCTTAGTATGTGCTGCGCCTGTTCGTGACGATCAGTCTTCCAATACACTTCCGACAAGAGATCATAAGCATCGATACAATACTGATTCTCCTGAATAAGCTCTAACAGTGATTGCTCTGCCGACTCAATCTGATGCAATCCGACCAGGCACTGGGCGTAAATGAGTTGTGCCCAGAGGGGGCGCTTGCTCTGTGGTAGCTTGCTGATGAGCTCCTGCGCCTCGTGGAATTGCTTCTCCTCTATAAGGAGCTCTCCCAACATACGCAATGCGTCGTTTTGGAATCGGTTTTTATCGATGAGCAGTCTTTTGCAGGCGAGAATCGCATTGGCTGGTTTTTTTAGGTCCAGCGCGCGCTTTACATCGATCAATGCTTCATTTTTGAGGAGGGCCAGATCCAGGCGGGGGCGCAGGCCATCTTTATTAATGGGCTTATTCAGATAGTCGTCCGGCTGGTACTCCAGGGCGTTTATCACGTGCTGGCTGGTCATTTCCGCTGTGATCATGACGTACAGCGCAGTATTTTTCAGCAGACCGTGAAAGCGCAGCTCTTCGAGCAGCTGCTGGCCATTTTTACCTCTGCCAAGGTTATAATCCGCCAGCACGATGTCATAGTGTTTCTTTTCGCAGAATTCGATAGCCTCCTGCGCATGTCCCGCCGTGTCTACTTCACTACAGCCAAAATCGACCAGAATCCGTTTCAATGCCGTACGCACGTCCGGAATGTCGTCCACGATCAAGCATCGTTTTTGCGCGTAGGTTTTGATTATGTCGATTTGTTTCATCTAAAACAGGATTAAAATGAAGGACTTAACTTCATTGTAGTCGAAACACCGGCCATGCCCTGCAACAATTCCGGCGAAACATGGGGGGATTTCTCGTCATTTACTTTGGCAGAGCCCCCTACATGTATAGCAATGTGCAATGGCATCAAATTTTCCCTAAACTTTGGTTTCGTTTCGTTGCTCTGCTCTGATAGAATTGCGGCTTCATTCACCCCGCGAGACATGCTTTACGACTCATGAATTGGGCAGATTGGGCCATTCTGGCAATATTGGTAATTTCGAGCCTTATCAGTCTAAAGCGGGGCTTCGTTAAAGAAGCGCTGTCTATGGCGAATTGGGTGCTGGCTTTCTTCATCGCCATGACCTTCCGTGACTCCTTGTCCTCTCTACTGGTTTCCCAGATTTCAACACCATCCATTCGCGATATGGTGGCTTTCGCCATTTTGTTTGCTTCCACCTTGATTGTGGGGGCCATGGTGAATTATTTGATAGGAGAGGTTGTCAGAATGACGGGCTTATCCGGTACAGATCGCATGTTTGGCGTTATGTTCGGGTTTGTGCGCGGGTTTATTATCGTGATGGCGATATTGTTACTGGTTCCAGCCTTGGTCCCGATTGACCAGGACGGGTGGTGGAAGCAGTCTTTGTTTATCCCGCATTTGATGGAATTTGATGATTGGTGTCGTATGGCGGCACGTGAATTCGTTAAGTTTGTCACGGGTTTTTTTGAATAATGGGTGTTGCAGCGTTTTAGTCGCGCAAGTTGTTTTGCATTGTGAGTTTGGTTGCTTAAAATTTGCCCTTATATAGCTGGGCGAGCAGTTTTCAAATGAAATTCACAGCTTTGAGGAGCTATTTTTCATGTGCGGTATTGTCGGAATTGTGGGTAAAAGCGATGTAAATACATCGTTATATGATGCGCTAACCATGTTGCAGCATAGAGGGCAGGATGCTGCAGGAATCATGACCTGCGACAACGGTAAACTGGCCCAGCAAAAAGCGGTCGGGCTGGTAAAAGATGTGTTTCGAACGCGTCATATGCATCGTCTGGTAGGGCATATGGGCATCGGCCATGTGCGCTACCCTACGGCGGGGGCATCGGGCCCGGCTCTGGCGCAGCCTTTTTACGTGAATTCACCTTACGGTATTGCTCTGGCGCACAATGGTAATCTTACCAACACGGCAAAGCTCACTGAAGATCTGTTTAAAGCGGATTTACGTCACCTCAACACGGACTCGGATTCCGAAGTACTGCTCAATGTGTTTGCACATGAACTGCAACTTCAAGGCAAGCTTACGCCGACACCGGAAGACATTTTTAAAGCGGTAGAAGGCGTGCACAAACGTGTCAGCGGTGGTTATGCCACGGTTTCAATGATTGCTAATTACGGCATTGTGGCCTTTCGTGATCCTCACGGTTTGCGCCCGCTGGTTTTTGGCAAACGGGAAACCGCCAATGGCGAAGAATTCATGATTGCCTCTGAAAGCGTGGCCCTGGACGTGCTTGGCTTTAAACTGATTCGTGATGTAGCACCTGGCGAATGTGTATTTATTACAACGGAAGGTGAGTTGCATACGCGCAAATGTGTAGAAAAGTCACTGCTCAGCCCCTGTATTTTTGAGCATGTGTATTTTGCTCGTCCGGATTCCATTGTCGATGGTGTATCGGTATATAAAGCGCGCTTGCGTCAGGGCGAAAAACTGGCAGAAAAAATCCTGCGTGAAAAACCCAATCACGACATCGATGTGGTGATTCCAATCCCGGACAGCAGTCGCGTCGCGGGACAATCTCTGGCCCAGAGTCTGGGTGTCAAGTTTCGTGAAGGCCTGGTGAAAAACCGTTATATCGGTCGCACCTTTATTATGCCCGGACAGCAGCAGCGGAAGAAATCCGTTCGTCAGAAACTGAATGTGATTGATCTTGAGTTTCGCGGTAAAAATGTATTGCTGGTCGACGACTCTATCGTACGTGGCACCACTTGCCAGCAAATTATAAATATGGCGCGTGATGCGGGCGCAGCCAAAGTTTATTTTGCCTCTGCGGCCCCTGCTGTGAAGTATCAAAATGTGTACGGTATTGATATGCCGTCCAAGCGTGAGCTGATTGCTCACGGTCGTACAGAAGAAGAAATTTCAGTGGAAATTGGTGCAGACTGGTTAATTTATCAGGATCTGGATGATCTGATTGCCGCGTCGAAAGAAGGTAATCCAGAGATCCCTCGCTTTGACTGTTCAGTATTCAACGGCGACTACATCACAGGCGATGTTAATAGTGAGTATCTTGATCAGCTAGAAAAAAGCCGCAGTGACAGTGTGAAAGCTGCGCGCGAAAGAGCATTGGCGGAAAAAAGCGAAAGCGCCATTGTGGGAATGCATAACGACGAGTAAGTCATACCATTCATTAAGGCATACGGATTAACATGGATAAAGAGAAAAAAAATCTCGCGGATATAAACGCAGCTTTGGCAGAAGCGGAATTGGATACACTGGCTATACGTGCGGGTCAGGTTCGTACGATGGAAGGCGAACATTGTGAGCCGATTTTCACCACGTCGAGTTATGTGTTTGAATCCTCCAGTGAAGCCGCCGCTCGCTTTTCCGGTGAGCAGGACGGCAACGTTTATTCTCGTTATACCAATCCGACTGTACGCACTTTTCAAGATAGAATCGCTGCGCTGGAAGGCGGTGAAGCTGCCGTGGCAACTGCCAGCGGCATGAGTGCAATTCTCAGTACCTGTATGGCATTGCTGTCTGCCGGTGACCATATTGTCTGTTCGCGCAGTGTCTTTGGAACGACGACGGTATTGTTCAGTAAATATCTGCAAAAATTTGGTGTCGATGTTGATCTGGTGCCGTTAACAGATATCGAAGCCTGGGAATCGGCTATCACCAATAAAACCAAAATGCTGTTTCTTGAAACTCCGTCCAATCCTATTTGTGATGTGGCGGATATCGAAAAAATGTCGGAGCTGGCAAAAGATCATGGCTGTCTGTTAATTGTCGACAATTGTTTCTGCACGCCGGCATTACAGCAGCCCATCGCACTGGGAGCGGATATCGTAATTCATTCCGCAACCAAGTATCTGGACGGTCAAGGGCGTTGCCTTGGCGGCGCAGTGATCGGCCGCAAAGAACATATGGATGAAATTCTAGGGTTTATTCGCACCTGCGGACCCACGATGGCACCTTTTAATGCCTGGGTGTTTTTAAAAGGCCTGGAGACCTTGCGTCTGCGTATGGAAGCTCACTCTGCGAATGCACTGGCGCTGGCCAACTGGCTGAATGAGCACGATAAAGTTGAACATGTGTTTTACTCCGGCTTGCCGGCACACCCGGGGCATGCATTGGCTAAAAAACAACAAAAAGCGTTTGGTGGTGTACTGTCTTTTCGGGTGAAAGGTGGTCGAGAAGAAGCGTGGAAAGTTATTGATGCGACGCAGATTCTGTCGTTAACCGCGAACCTTGGCGATACCAAAAGCACGATAGTGCATCCGGCTACCACGACGCACGGCCGTCTCTCTGATGAAGACAAAGCGGCGGCGAGTATCACTGAAAATCTGATTCGCCTATCGGTGGGTTTAGAGCACGTTGAAGACATTAAGCGCGATTTGGATCGAGGTCTACAACTGTTATAGTTCTATTTTGGCTCCATTTTGGTTCCATTATAGCTCCATGGCACGGTTTGCTTATCACCGTGTTCATCCGGGTAATATCTATTAGCCTGTACTTAGTATTTATTACCCGGTAGCTTTTCCTGGCTAGCGCTTAATTAGACGCTCTGATTTAAAGCTATCTGCCAGCGCATACTCTGCAAATGATGCTCAACCTAAATCCTGCATTAGCAAATTGGTGTTGAGCCTATCGTCCTTTTTGAATTTATCAGGTTAAGTATGATTATAGATTTTTCAACGCTGCCCGCATTGCAAGTTTATCAATCCATGACACAGACGATTATTCCACGTCCTATCGCCTGGGTGTTGACCGATAATGGGATTGACGGAGCAGCGAAAGAAAACGCGTTTAATCTGGCTCCTTTTTCATACTTCACAGCCGTCAGCAGTGATCCTGCCTTAGTGATGTTGTCCGTTGGCAAAAAGTCAGATGGCGAGTTAAAAGATACACGCCGCAATATAATAGAGCGTAAACACTGTGTTATTCATATCGCGCACGATAGTCAAGGCGAGGCCTTAAATGCCAGTGCAGCAACTCTCGCACATGGTGATTCTGAAATAGAAAAAATCGGCATTGCACTGGAAACCGTGGAGGGCTGGTCACTGCCACGAGTGAAAGATTGTCCTGTAGCAATGTATTGCACTTTGTACGATATTCAGGAAATAGGCCCAAATAAGCAGGGTTTGCTGTTTTGTGAAGTAAAGGCGCTTTACGTTGACGATAAAGCGGTGACCTATGATAGTAAGCAGCGCATGAAATTTGATGCGCAGGTAATTTCGCCTCTGTCTCGATTGGGCGCCAGTGACTATGCCAGTTTTGGCGAGGTGTTCAGCCTGGCGCGGCCAAATTAAATCGTGTGTGCATGGCATAAGCAAAAATATCAATAAACTAATTTTCCCGCCATTTATCCTGACAATAGCGCACGCTTTTGTCGATTAGATCGTCTTCCGCTGGGCAGGGACTGCCTTTTCCACCTAAACTGAAGCTATAAATTTATAAGAAACAATGGGCTTTTTGTAGCATCCCTTTTTGTAGTATCCATGAGGCGGCTTCAGAACTTTTTGAGGCAAAAAACATCCACATTAAAAAATCAAGATAGAATTCTGATGAGTCAATTTATTGATAACATTATCAACACCATTGGCACGGTGTTATTGGATAAAGAACACCAAGTCAAGCTGGCACTGACCTGTCTGTTTTCTCGCGGTCACTTACTGATAGAAGATTTACCTGGAATGGGTAAAACCACCCTGGCGCAATGTCTGGCTCAGGTTATGGGGTTGCAGTATGAGCGGGTACAATTTACCAGTGATTTATTGCCGGCCGACATCCTGGGGGTGGCAATTTTTGATCGCAATTCGTCGGAGTTTCGCTTTCACGCCGGCCCGGTTTTTACCCAGGTTCTGCTGGCGGACGAAATCAATCGCTCTACGCCTAAGACTCAAAGCGCTTTGCTGGAGGCAATGGAGGAGCGTCAGGTTTCGATTGAAGGGGAAACTCGTCCTTTGCCTGAACCGTTTTTCGTGATCGCCACGCAAAACCCACAGTCGCAAGCGGGGACCTACCCATTACCTGAATCCCAGCTGGACCGTTTTTTTATGCGTATTTCGCTCGGTTACCCCAGCGCACAGGCAGAGCGCTCTCTGTATAAAGGCATTGATCCTCGGGAGCGCTTAAAATCCATGCAGTCTCTGGTAACTCTCGATCAATTACACACGATTCAAAACAAAGTGCAGGAAATAAAAGCAACTGATCAATTGCTGGATTATGTTCAGCGCTTGGTGGATTTTACCCGCTATGATGAGGACTTTACTTACGGTCTATCACCGCGTGGCGCTATTGCTTTACTGCGTGCCGCAAAAGCCTGGGCGTTGATACACAAACGTGAATATGTGTTACCGGAAGATATTCAAATTGTGTTGCCTTCGGTCGTAGGTCATCGCGTGAGGGGCAAGGTCGGGGCATCAAGTACGTCGGCGCAACACGCCTCTTTAAGTGAACACCTTATTAAAAGCGTGAATGTTGTCGAAACCTAAACGTCAGTTTACACCCGGATAAATACGTATTCTTCGATGCTTTCGCGTGAATGTGTAGAGAAATAGCTTGAATAAATTTTTAAATTACAAGGCTCCATGGCAAAAGTTTTTTTTCCGATGGCTGGATAAGCGCTCGAAGGTCGACAGTGCTTATCAGCTGGCGAGTAAAAATCTGTATATATTTCCCTCTGCACTAGGGTTTGCTTTTCTGGTGATGATTGTTGTGCTGTGGCTGTTGGGGACGAATTATCAAAATAATTTGATACTGGCACTGTCGTATTTATTGATCAGTCTTTTTGTTGTTTCTATTTTACATACCTATGCCAATCTTGCCGGGATTGAGATTCAATTTAAAGGCGTGCCCCATGTGTTCGCTGGCGAAGTTTCTCAGTGGGGGTTTGCAATTAAAAATGAACATGCAAAATCACGTGAAAATATTTTTGCACGCTGGCAATTTGCAGAAGAGGGCGAAGACGTCCATTTTGCGCTGGATGCCTCGAGTGATATTACTGTCAATGTCCCTTTGACAGTCCCGCGCAGAGGAGTATTTCAACCGGGGCGCTTAATGTTGGAAAGTCGATATCCTTTAGGCTTATTGCGCTGTTGGACCTGGTTAAAATGGAATGCCCACGTGGTGGTCTATCCACAGCCATTGGCTAAACCATTGCCGCGAGCCTTTGCGGTGGACGAGTTGAGTGATGGAGATCATCCTGTCAGCGGCGGTGATGACTTCAGTGCTTTGAACAATTACAAACCCGGAGATTCGCTCAAACACATTGCATGGAAATCCTTTGCAAAAGACCAGGGGCTAATGACCAAAGAGTTTAGCCAGAACCTTTCGCGTGAAATCTGGATGGATTTTTCACAAATGAAGCAGAGCGATACTGAAGAGCGTCTGTCCATTTTGTGTCACTGGGCTCTCGCCTTTCATCTGCAAAATGAAAACTATGGATTGATGTTGCCGGGAACAATCATTGAGCCGGGTTGTGGGGATAACCATCGCGCCGAAGTGCTAAACGCATTGGCCGTATTTGGCTGTGAAATGCCTGTCGATTTAAGAAGGTAATGCAAAGATGAGTTTGCAAAGTGCTTCTGTTGCCCGCCATGCGTTGGTCTGGTCTTTTGTCGCGCAAGGCGTTTGTATTTTACCTCTACTGTATTTTATGCCGTATTGGATGCCGTTAATGTGGCTCGGCGTCATGCTTTGGCGCATACAAATTTATCGCGGTGCCTGGCCATTTCCCGTAACAAAAATTAAATTGAGTTTGGCGGGAGTTTGCGTTGTTGCGCTGTTAGCCTCATATCCGGGAATCAAGGGCGTTGAACCTCTTATCGCCTTTTTAATTGTGTCGATCGTATTGAAAGTGGTGGAAATGCGGCGTCGGGCGGATGTGTTGCTGGTTATTTTCACCGGTTTTTTTGCGGTAGCGGCACAGTTTCTTTTCTTTCAGGGAATGCTTATTGCGATTTACAGTATCTTTTGTTGCCTGGTATTGCTGACGGCATGGATCGCCATATATGGCTCGCGCATCTTACCCTTTAAACAGTTGCTTATTGCCAGTTCAAAAGCCCTGGCGCATAGCTTGCCAGTGATGGTGGTGTTGTTCATTGTGTTACCGAGATTTGGTTCTTTTTGGCAGGTCCCTCTGGCCAATGAGGCGGGCAGTACAGGATTTTCTGATTCCATGGGGCCGGGAACGCTCAGCGAACTGACGAAATCTTCCAGTCCTGCTTTTCGCGTTAACTTTATTGCAGATGAAAATGGCAACAGGATTTTGCCGCAGCCGAAGGAGCGGTATTGGCGCGGGCTGGTGCTGGATGATTTTGATGGGCGTCAATGGCGATACGGACGTACCTGGATGATGCAGCATGGATACAACTCGAACGCTGTGCCGGTCAATTGGGAAGTGGAAACCCGTAGCGATCGTCGGTTTGAGTATGAGGTACTGATCGAACCGCACAACCAGCGATGGCTTTTTACCTTAATGGCTCCAGAGCGAGTCGCTTCAACCAGTTTAAAAACACAGTTTGCTGGCGATTTTCTCGCTTTTTCACGCTATCCCGTTACCAGTCGAGCCAAGTACTCCGTGATTTCGGCACCGGATTATACGATAGCCTCAGAACAGCTTGGTATGCATGATCGTTCGCGAAACCTGCGCCTGCCGGAGGATTACAATCCGTTGACTGTTGCCTTGGCAGAATCCTGGGTGGAAGAAGGGCTGTTGGAAAACGACATCATTGAGCGGGCGCTGCAAATGTTTCAGTCCAGTTTTTACTATACGCTGCGCCCACCTGTGTTGGGGCGACACAGTTCGGATGAATTCCTGTTCGAGTCCAAACGGGGATTTTGCGAGCACTTTGCCAGCAGCTTTACTATCCTGATGCGCGCAGCGGGGATTCCTGCCCGGGTGGTCGTCGGATACCAGGGGGGAGAATACAATCCTCTCGAAGATTATTTTTTAATTCGTCAATCTGATGCGCACGCCTGGGCGGAGGTGTGGTTAACCGGGCAGGGTTGGACGCGAGTTGATCCCACCGCCGCGGTAGCGCCGTCTCGGATTGAGGATGGTCTTTCGGCCTCACTGGAGGAGGAAGAGCAGAGCATGGTGAGTTCAGGCTTTCGCGGTTCGTGGATGTCGAAAGTTCAAATGCGCATAGATGCATTAAGCTTTAGCTGGCACCGCTGGGTATTAGGCTACGATGCTGAAAGACAGAAGCAGCTGTTAAAGGGCATGTTGGGCGGCACTGAGTTTTGGCGAATTGCGCTCTTTGCCTTGTTATCGACTGGGGGGATGTTGTTTGTCATTTTTCTCTGGTTAGTGCTGCGCAACAAGCGAGCGCATTTGTCTGCTGAAGCGCGTGTGTATAGGGTCTTATTAGGGAAGTTGGCTAAGCGTGGATTTAAGCCGGCTCAGGGTGAAACGCCTTTACAGTTTGCAGAGCGCGTGGCTCAAGCCAAGCCGCAATGGAAATCTCAATTGGTTTTAGCGGTAAAACTGCTTAATGTCATTTTGTATCAAGGGCGAACTGACGAGATTCCGCGTCTGCGTCGACTCATTGGTCAAATGTCCCTCGACTAACACGTCGCTACATAATTCCATGTAATCATGATATTGTGCGCCCTTTGTGTGCTTTTGGCATGCAATGTTGGTGCTGTATTGATAAGTTGTTGAAAAATAACGAGTGATTATGGTGCTTGGTTTGACTGAAACGGTGCGCGGCAAGCGTACATCCACTCTTTAGATAAAAATAACCAAATGGAGTGCTGAATGCAGAATTTTATTAAGCCATTGTCTTCTCTACCTGTTTTACTTCTTCTGCCGGGGTTGTTGATGCCTGGTCTTGCGTGGTCTCAGACCGGCGAGCTCAGCCATGGAAACACCGCCTGGATTCTTACCGCAACCGCTTTGGTTTTATTTATGACCTTGCCGGGCCTCTCTTTATTTTACGGCGGGCTGGTCAGAACCAAAAATGTACTGTCTGTTTTAATGCAATGTTTTGCAATTGCCTGCGTCGCCTCGCTGATGTGGTTTGCATTTGTTTATAGTCTTAGCTTTTCAGAAGGAAATTTTCTGATTGGTGATTTGAGTAAGGCGTTTTTTAGCGGTATGTCAAAATCCACTTTGGCTGGCGATATTCCTGAAACTCTTTTTGCCATGTTCCAGATGACTTTTGTCATCATTACCCCGGCCTTGATCGTGGGTGCCTTCGCCGAGCGAATGAAATTCTCCTCGGTTATGGTATTTACAATTCTTTGGATTCCTCTGGTTTATGCACCGGTATGCCACTGGGTATGGGGTGGTGGTTGGCTGGCTGAAATGGGGCTATTCGATTTTGCTGGTGGAACGGTGGTACATATTACGGCAGGGGTAGCCGCATTGGTGGCGGCCATTATGATTGGCAAGCGTGATGGTTTTCCGACGACGCCTATGCTGCCACATAACATGACGATGACGGTGACCGGTGCCGGCATGCTTTGGGTCGGTTGGTTTGGCTTTAACGCCGGCAGCGCTTTGGCGGCAAATGAAGATGCGGCGATGGCAATGCTGGTGACGCACTTGTCTGCTGCAGCTGGCTCTTTAGCCTGGATGGCGATGGAATGGGTGAAATTTGGTAAGCCCAGTGTCTTGGGTATAGTGACCGGTATGGTTGCAGGACTGGGCACAATTACGCCCGCTTCTGGTTTTGTCGGGCCGGCTGGCGCGGTGTTGATTGGTCTTAGCGCCGGCGTTATTTGCTTTTTTGCTACGCAGCTAATCAAGCGAAAGTTTTACATTGATGACTCATTGGATGTTTTTCCTGTGCACGGCGTAGGCGGTATATTGGGCACCTTGTTTGCCGGTATTTTATCTTCACCCCATCTGGGGATTTTTTCTGGTCATGGGTATGCCGACGGCATTGAAACCATGGCTGGCCAATTTTGGGTGCAGTTGGTTGGCGTTGTGGTCACGATAGTTTTTACTGCGGTGGTCACTTTTATACTTCTCAAACTGACTTCGCTCATTACTGGCGGAATACGTGTAAGTAAAGAAGAAGAAATTCAGGGCCTGGATCTGGTCATGCATGAAGAGTCGGGCTATAAGTTGTAAGCGCATTTCTTCGCTAATTTTTATTAGAGCCCCGGCATGAATGAATGTGCTGGGGTTTTACATTCTTTTACAATTTCCGCAAAAAACACGTCTAAAAACTTCCAGCTTAACATCAACACGATCTACGCTTGAATGTAGATTTGTTTAATCATCTACCTTCAGTGTCTTAAATACGCGTCTCTTAATTTACGTTTGTAAGTTTCCAAAAAATAAAATCGAAAATTCAGTGTATACGATATAACTCAAGCCGTAATTTCACGGAAAAATATGTCGAAAATTTTCTATGGTAATGTTTTTTATCCCGACAATTAGCTGGCTGGAAAATACTGTGTGATCCAGTGCAAAATAATTTTGTCTAGTGACGCAGAAGAATGTTGAACGCGTGTCGCAAACTTGAAAAGGGAAGAGTTAATTGGATGAATTGAACGCTAGTCGTATATAAAAAAGCTGACCCCTCGCTTACACTCTGTTTAATGATTTGTTTTGAATCTTCTTGTGCTGATCTTCTATTCAGTGGCGACAGAGGTGTTTTCCAAAACAACCAAGGTATTTTTTCAATAAGCGAATGATAAAGCGCATGGTGACAGGTGCAGGAAAAGCACTTATCAATCCTGACGCACAATAACGAAGGTGGTGATGACTATGGAAGAAAAAATTCTTTCCTCATTCAATGCGCAAAATATTATGGATCAGAGCAACTGGAATTTTCGCCGCACCTGGAAAGGCAGTGTGGATGTGTCCGTGTGGTTAAAAGCGAAAATGCAAAAAAACGCTCGAATATACCTGGTTTTACAATACAAAGATAAAGAAACCAAACGCGCCATTCCCATTGATCGCTGCCTCGGCGGTGCTACTGAAAGCGTGCTATTGAATGGGCGTGTGAATATCGCCGGTAATGGTTTGTTGGAGCAGTTTGTGCTGAAAGTGAAGTACGAGGGATGTATCGGTAGTGTTGCGGTTGAAGAATTAACGGTGACGTTCCCGAATACCAACAACGCCATTCGCACCATGAAACTTGCTGTTTAATTTATCATTACTTAAAGTTTAATTTGACCTCGGACATCGCCTTTTCGTACTTTATGGGCGATGTACGCTGTCTTATCGTCAATGTGCAACCATAGTGCTCCTTCTTAGTCGCCTCACTTAAATAGCCCCGTCTCAATAGCTCCTTCTCAATAGCTCCGTCTCAATAGCTCCATATTAAAAACCTCATCTTAGTCCGACATTTGTTCGTCGAGGGCACGCGGTGAGCGCAAGCGGCTAACTTCCTGTGAAGCGGGAATTGCCTGTGACGTTATCCACCTAATTTGTCTATAATGCAACGATTTGGTTAGCCAACCCTCTGGGAAAATCGTTTTGCAGAATTTATTACATCGGTTTTTAGTCGCTCACGGTGCCAGTGCATTCGCTACGGGTGTCCATATTGTGATGCTTTCGTGGCTGGCGGTCAGTGTTTTAGGGTTGTCACCCACGCAGTTTGGCTGGGTACAGGCCGCTGGTCTTATTCCCAATCTGTTCCTGATGCTGCTAGCAGGAGCCTGGGCGGACAAACGAAATCCGGCCACCTTGCTTGCTGGTGGCTTGTGTTTGCATGCCTGCTGTTATCTCTCTCTTGCGGCGCTTATCTATTTTGACGCCTTAGGTTTTTATGAACTGCTTCTCTATGCGGTATTGGTTGGGGTAGGCAACGCGTTTTGTCAGCCGGTGCGAGAAAAATTACTAACTGAAATAGACGCTCACTCCATGCAAAAACGCGTGTCTCTGCTCAGTGTGACGCAATTTAGTCTGCAAAGTGTGGGAATTATTGTTGCAGGTGCATCCCATTCGGTCGGCATTATCGAAGTGGTTATTGTTCAAGCGTGTGTTGCTGCCCTTGCGGTTGTGGTGACATCAACGCTGGTGAGTAGCAATCGACGTGAAAGTGAAGCTCGTATAAACACTTGGCGAGATATTGCAGAAGGATTGCAGTTGGTTCATCAGAACAAAGCCTTAAAACAGCTTATGGCACTCATCGCTTTTAATGGTTACATGCATTTGGGCGTGTTTATTGTGTTATTGCCCATTATTGCAACGCAGATTTATCATTTTAATGCGGCACAATATGGCAGCCTGCAACTGGTTTTCGTGTTGGGGATGATCAGCGCGCACTTTCGTTTACTGTATCTAAAAACGGTAGAGTACCCCGGCCAGGGGGCTCTTTTCAGTTTGCTCTATACGGCCATTGTGGGTTTTGCTTTGGCGAAATACCCCACGGTTGCAGGATTGTATGTTTTGATTTTCTGTTGGGGAATGATTGCTGGGAATTCGGCGGGGCGTTCTCGACTGGTGCTGCAAGCTCTTGTGGAGCCTAAGTTTAAAGGGCGGGCCATTTCAATTTATCAGCTGATGCTGTTTGGTGCCGCACCATTCGGCTCTCTCGCAACTGGCTACTGCCTGGACTACTTGAGTGTTCGGGAAATACTAGAGTTCATGAGTCTCTCCAGCGGTGTGTTGTTTGCCTTGTTCCTGTTGAGCCGTTCTTTGTGGTCGGTGAAACAGGAGGTGGTTGTTGAAACGAATTAAAGGGCGTTTCTAAATGCAATCAGCGCGGCTGTTACTGCAACGTTGAGTGATTCCACCTGGTTGTGCATGGGGATTTTCACGGATTGGTTGCACTGACTTTTCACCTCGGGGCTCATCCCTGTAGTTTCATTCCCCAAAACAAACACGCTTCCACTGTCAGAGTGATACTTACCCAGGCTTTCAGCGGCATTTACATCGAGTCCTACCACATTAAATCCCAGTGTTTTTAGCTTTTCAAGACTGGTTGATAGTGCGTCGCAACGAATGACTTTCGCTTTAAACAAGGTGCCAGCACTCGCTTTTATTACCAGAGAATCTAATTTAGCGCAGCCTTTTCTGGGGATTAACAGGGCGGTGATGGGGGACGCACAGGCTGACCGAATGATCATTCCCAGATTTTGGGGGTTGGTGACATTATCCAGTGCAATAATATCCATGGGCTGGGTTGTGTGAGAGTGTTGAGTTGACGGAGCCGGGATCTCCAGGAGGAAATCATCGAGATCCTGAAACCCTTTGAGCTTTAAATCAACCGCAACCCCTTGATCCTGTTTTTGGTTTTTGGAAATGAATGACAGCGCTTTACGATCGTGATGCAGTATCTCTGCACCTTTTTTCTTGGCGAGTTTTTCAATGTCACTCAGGATGCTGGCGGGCTTATTACTTTCCGCTAAATGCAGGCGGTACACTTCTACATCGCTAGTCTGCAGGGCTTCTAGTACTGGCTTGCGGCCGTAGATTGTTAGTAACTGGTCAAAAAATTTTTTACGTTGCTGGTAGTCGGGGTTTTGCTCAGTCATTGAATGCGTACTGCTGATAGGTGAAGTGAAAATGGATGCCGCAGAGTATAAGGCTTGAGTTAGAGCTTAGCAGCATTTTATTTAAAAAATAAAATGCTGGCTGAGTAGAAGGGGGCGTAAAACCTGTAAAAACCGTTTTAATCTTGACGTTTAAGCGTGTATGAAACAGTCTTCATTGGTTTCTAACAGTGCTTGCAAAATAAGACGGCGAGACATCAGTCCAACGAGTTTGCCTTCGGCAACGACTGGGTAGTTTTTGGGTGGGCCCTTGGACATTGCCTCAGCGACTTCAACAATTGAAGTTTCCGGAGAGACAGTGCTGACTTTGGTTGTCATCACTGCGCTGACGGATTGCGAATCTTCACAGTAAAAAGCATCGTTTAGCATTTGCTTGATGCAGTCCTGTTCGGAGACAAAGCCTACCAGATTGTTTTCCGCGTCTATTACCGGGGCGCCCATTACTTTTTCTTTCATCAAAAAGGCAACCACGTCACGAACACTGGCGCTTATTAAAATCGCATGCGGGTTACGGTCCATGTAATCTTTTACGAGAATCGAATGCATAATCTATGCCCTCATAAAGCAGAATAAAGGCCTTATGAAAAACAGTTTGGCATGACCTCAAAGAGATAGCTAATTTGTATCTAATAGCTAGGTCTAGGACTACTGTGGTCTGCACTAAATAAAAAATGTTCTTCATTTAGCCGCAGAAATAATAAATTCCGCGCATGTAAAAGCGGCGAATACTTAAAATAACAGTAAACCATCAAAATTTCACGAACTTTTAATACGTGCATTTATTTTTGAATTCTCAGTGCACTAAGACACATGCTAAAACCCAATAGATGGGATGCGTCGCCGCGAGTTTTTTATTTGTGACGGGAGAGCTGCTTGTCCTGGCTGGGTTGTTTGTTTTGAGACGCGCGTGATTCATGCGAAGCAGGTGAACTTCGCATGAATCACTTGGTGATAACAATAATGTCGCTATGATAAGTTTAACGGCAAACTGACAAGTATGCTTCTATGGTTTTTTCAAAGCCCATGAGTAAGGCATCAACGGTCAGCGCGTGACCAATAGAGACTTCCTGAAGTCCGGGAAGGTGTTTGAATAATTGCATGTTCTGTAGATTCAAGTCGTGCCCGGCATTGATTCCAAGGCCGAGGCTTGTGGCAAGTTCGGCCGCTGCGCAGTGCTTGTCAAATTCCTTTTGACCGTTCGCAGGGTCTTTTTCAAACGCCCAGGCGAAGGGACCAGTATAAAGCTCAATTCGGTCGGCACCAATGTCATGCGCAAGTTGAATCTGTTCCAAAACAGGGTCCATAAAAAGACTGACGCGAATATTCAGTGCTTTCAATTGTTGGATTAACGGTTGGAGTCTGTCGAAATCTTTGGTCAGGTCAAAGCCGTGATCTGAAGTTAATTGTGCGTCAGAATCGGGAACGAGAGTGCATTGCGTTGGCTGGGTGCTTTCGGCAAGCTTTAGCAGACCGGGGTAGTCGGGTGTCGGCGGGGCAAAAGGGTTGCCTTCAATATTAAACTCTACCTCGCGCTGCTGACATAGTTTTGCCAGTTGGACGACGTCGTCAGGGCGAATATGTCGGCGATCAGGGCGAGGGTGAACTGTTAGGCCATCGGCACCGGCGTTTATGGCTAATTGACCAAAGCTGACGACATTGGGGTGGTTGCCCTCTCGTGAGTTACGGATGAGGGCAATCTTATTCAGGTTGACGCTTAGCGAAATATTATTCGCTGTGGTGTGGTTGGTATTTATTGTCGTTACCTCATTTCATTCTGTAGGCTTTTTCTACAATCACGGCATAGTTCGGCGCTTCTGGATGTGCGCGGTGAAGGCCTCTTGGTTCTTTTTCAATTTTTTTTGCGACCTCAAACCCTTCAATAACTTTACCAAACACGGCATATCCTGCTTTTGCATTGTTTGCATCTAAAAACGGGTTGTCGACGAGGTTAATGAAAAACTGGGACGTTGCGCTGTCGACGGCATTTGTACGCGCCATGGAGAGCGTGGTCTGCAAATTCTTTAATCCGTTATTGGATTCATTCTTGATTGGGTCCTGCGTTTCTTTGCGTTGAAAATCAAAGGTAAAACCACCGCCCTGCACAACAAAACCCGGTACGACTCGGTGGAAAATAGTACCGTTGTAGAAGCCACTGTCGACATATTGCAAAAAGTTTTTCACGGTTATTGGTGCTTTTTTCGGGAAAAGCTCAATAATCATCTTTCCTGATGAGGTCTCAAATACAACCTTTGGGTTCCCATCCGCGGGCTTTGTGGTTTTGGTCGAATCTTTTTTGACGGCCGACGCGCTTTTGTCGGCGGGCGTGCTGTTTTTTGCGGGTTTGGTCTCGGAGGTTTTTGCCTCGTTGGCCGAGGTGTTTGCATTTGATGACGTCGCGGTTTCAGTAGCGAACGCTGCTGGGGAAAATAAGCAGCATATGATAAGTAAAAATCCTATCCTCTTGATCCGATGCAATATGGTCATTTTGTTTTCCAATTAGGTGTGTGTTGAATGTAATGGTGGGTTAAGCCCAGTCAGAATATCGCTTTTTCGGTTTTAGTGCTGGCAAAATAACGGATAGCACCATACCGAGAATTAAGATACCGGCTCCGTAAAACATAAAACTCAGGCGTTTGTCGCTTTTCAGGTTTTCATTTTCCGCTAACAGAGAATCCCGCTGGGTTTGAGTAACTTCATGTTTTTCCAACAGCTCACGATAGCGCGTGTCCAGATCAATTGCATTGGCAGAAATTTGTTTGATCTTTTCCAGCTCTCGTGAAAGCTCATCGCTGGAGTTTTGCGATTGTGTGGCTTGGGTTTTTATTTGTTGGTTGGTTTGCGAAAGATTGGTGTTTTGTTGTTTTAATTCCTGCAGTTCTTTTTCTAGTCGGGCGACTCTGGCTTGAGATTTGGTGAGTAACAGTGCTGCGGTTTCTTTTTCGCTTAAATATTGATTGGGCACCCAACCCTCAACGCCAGCTTGTGTTCTGACTTTGCTCCAGCTTTGATCTTCGTTTTGTTCTATGCGAGTTAACGCGGTGCCACTTCTCAGGCCACGATTGATGATGCGGTATTCGTTACTTTGGCCGCTGCGCAAAGGCACATACAGTTCATCGTTAATATAAACAGTTTCTTCAGCCATCGTATTATCTGTATACGTGCATAAAACTATCAGCAAGTAACTTAAGAAGGTCGACGCTTTTTGCATAATTGAAGTTCCGGTTTAGCGTGTAAGCAGTTTTGAGTTATTTTCAAATGTATTTTTACATAGTTTAAAGGGTTTAATTTGCGACAGGTGCAATGGTTTATCGTTTAAATTGTTAATATATGTTTAGGGTGTATTAACAATTGACCTGGCAAATTTATCACGGCAACACTTTCTTAAACGGTTTTACCTGGACTTGATGATAAACCCCGGCAGCAATGTAGGGATCTTCGTCTGCCCATTGCTGAGCGTGTGCCAGAGAATCGAACTCTGCCACGATGAGACTGCCGGTAAATCCTGCTTCACCGGGTTCTTCTGTATCCAGAGCCGGATGAGGTCCTGCGAGTACCAATCGTCCTTGCTCTTTTAGTTGGTGTAGCCTGGCCAGATGATCACTTCTTACTGACTTACGTTTTTCCAGGCTGTCTTCAACATCTTGACTGATAATGGCGTATAACATGGTGATTGAGTCTCACGAAAATTCTTATGGCTGTTTGCTTTGATCGGGGTCATTAAAAATTTCTTCCAGGGTTAATCCGGTTAAGCGTGTAATGCTGCGAAACAGGAAGAACATGGCAGAAATGAGCACGATCATACTTGGCACCATTATTACAGGAAAACTTAGGGCTGTCATTTTGCCCAACTCTGCATTAAAGGCTTCTGTGCCCGGAGGACTGGTGAGTAAATATTTTGCCAGGCCATAATTTAATACGGAGGATAAAAAGAACGAGCCGGCCACTAAATAGTTGGCTATTTTCAGGGTTTTTTCAAAAGCCGGTTTGTTTTGGTGGTGTTGTAACGCGTCGTCTACCTTGCTTACTTGAATTATTTTGTCATTGTAGAGAAGTGTTTTAACCAGAGGGTAGCGCGTATAAAGTGACACTAGCGCGACCAGGCCAAAAATAGCCGGAATGGCGGCTTCCTTGATGGCGATATATTGAGCGTCGAGTTTCAACAGGCTGATGGTGCCGGTTAAAAGTATGCTGATAATTCCCAAGCCGGAAAAGAGGTTAAATCGACCGGCGGTGATGAGGTCATAAATTCCATATAAAATCGGAAACGCCAGAGCGACGATAATCGCGTTCTGTACCCCAAGATCATCTTCTCCGCTGAATTTGGTTAAAATAACGGTGGGGATAACAATATTGAGGATAAGATTGAGAAATATGTTTTCTTGTTTGTCTTTCTTGTTGGCCATTTAATGATATCTTTCAGTTTTTCTACTTTCAGTTGTTTGTAAAGGTAACGCTAATTACGTGACTCTATCAGCTTTATCAAGCGATTCATCCGCGAAAAGTTCGAACCTGATTTATGACCTGCATTGTCATAGCGATCAATCGGACGGTATTTTAAGCCCTGAAGCGCTCGTGTCGAGAGCTAAAGCGCAGAATGTGTCAGTTTTAGCGCTGACGGACCACGATACAGTGGCTGGCGTTGCTCGAGCACAGCAGCAGGCGCAGGTTGAGGGCTTAGATATCATTCCTGGCATTGAGTTCTCAAGCCAATGGAATGGGCGTGGCGTGCACATTGTGGGTTTGAATATCGACCTGGCATCGCCCTCGCTGTTGTCCGCCGTACATCAGCAGGAGCAGCAACGTGAGGAGCGTGCTCATCAAATCGCGGAGAAGCTCGAATCCATGGGGGTTGCGCGCGCTTATGAAGGTGCACGTCAACATGCCCCCGAAGGTGTTGTCGGCAGGCCGCACTTTGCCGCCTATCTGGTGGAGCAGGGGCATTGTAAGAACATTGCACAGGCATTTAAAAAGTATCTGGGCGCGGGTAAACCGGGTGACATAAAGCAGATGTGGCCGGAGCTGGAGGAGGTCGTGCAGTGGGTGTTGCAGGCGAATGGGACAGCAGTGCTGGCGCATCCTAAAAAATACAATATGACACGTACGAAATTGTGCGCTATGGTGGCCGACTTTAAAGAGGCCGGTGGTCAGGCAATTGAAGTTGTCAGTGGCAAACAACTGGACGCCGATACGCGAGACATAGCGCGGATCGCGCAGAAATATTCGCTGTTAGGGTCTTGCGGCAGTGACTTTCACAGTCCCGGCGGCGCCTGGCAGGAGCTGGGAAACTTCCCTAAACTTCCCGAATCCATTGAACCTGTCTGGTCTTCCTGGCAATAAGCATGTGGCAGAAGCCGGTATTGGCGGCGACTGGACTGGCAGATTGCATTGTGGTCTGTCTTTGATATAGCAACCGTGTAACCCGTTAACGGGACGAGATTAAGGTAATATTTTGGCGCAGTTTTTTTCAATTCATCCAGAAAACCCTCAACACAGATTAATCCTCCAGGCGGTGGACATTGTGCGTCGTGGCGGACTGATCGCCTATCCCACAGATTCAGCCTATGCCTTGGGGTGTCATATAGGCGATAAACTCGCACTGGATAGAATTCGTGCACTGAGACAGCTGGATAAAGACCATAACTTTACCTTGATGTGCCGGGATTTATCTGAGCTGGCGAACTATGCCCGAGTCGATAATGCCGCTTTCCGTTTGATCAAAAGTCATACGCCCGGGCCTTATACCTTTATTTTGAATGCGACTGCTGAAGTTCCCCGTCGGCTGAAGCATCCCAAGCGTAAAACACTGGGTTTGCGCGTCCCTGAAAACAATATCGCCCTGGCGCTTTTAGAAGAATTGAGAGAGCCAATGATGACCAGTTCATTGATTTTACCGGGTGATACTATTCCTCTTACCGATCCCTACGATATTCGTGAAACCCTGGAGCACCAGTTAGAGCTGGTGATAGACGGCGGTTTTTGCGGAATGGAACCAACCACTGTTGTTGATTTAACCGGCGATGAACCGGTTGTGACGCGTCAGGGGTGTGGAGATTCGAGCGGTTTTTAAACAGTCTTTCCTACCGCTGTCGGGAGCTTGCCGGGTTTGCAATTTACATCTGGCTTGGCTACTTTGTGTAATTCATACGTGGCGCTGCTGTGTCGAGTCCCGCTATAATGCGCGGTCATTCTGAAGTGTGTTGATTTTTAGTAGGGGGCATTTTTGTCTGGGGTTGAAGAAACAGTTGCTAAAGCCGCGAATTCTCTGCAAGGCAGCGAAGAAAGCTCAGGCAAAACCACCGACGAGGCGGGTGATAATGTGGCCGGAGCTGAACGGGAAGGCGACGAAAACAAAGCGGAAGCAAATGTGACTGAGCCGGAAAACACTGCAGATAGCGACAGTGGACAGCAGGCTGAGACACCCTCAGAGCCAGAACAGTCGTCAGATGTTCAAGCGGCTGCTTCCGAGGGCGTGGCTGACGCCGTTGAAGAGGCGCATCCTGCGCATCCGTCTCAGGAAGAAATGCCCTTTGCAATTGTTCAGGGGCGGGCGTTTACACAGCTGCCCAAAGACTTATATATCCCACCTGATGCCCTGGAAGTGATTCTTGAGGCATTTGAAGGGCCTCTGGATTTGTTGCTCTACCTTATTCGCCGACAAAATCTGGATATTCTGGAAATTGATGTTTCGGAAATCACCAAACAGTATGTGGCGTATGTCGAGGTGATGAAAGCCATTCAGTTTGAGCTTGCTGCGGAATATCTGGTGATGGCCGCTATGCTGGCCGAAATTAAATCACGCATGTTATTGCCTCGCTCTGCAGAGGTGGAAGAGGAAGAGGAAGATCCTCGTGCCACTTTGATTCGTCGTTTGCAGGAGTATGAGCGCTTTAAGCAGGCGGCTGAAGATCTGGATGAAATTCCCCGCCAGAATCGCGATACCTTTATTGCCAAGGCGCAAGGGCCGGACCGCAGTCTGACACGCCCTGATCCCGACGTTGAAATGAAGGAATTGCTGTTGGCATTGTCCGAGGTTCTGCGACGCGCAGATATGTTTGAAAGTCATCATATTGAAAAAGAGCGCCTGTCCACCCGAGAGCGGATGACGCAGGTTCTCGATCGGCTTAGCGGTCAGCAATTCGTGCCATTTGTCAGCCTGTTTACTGTAAAGGAAGGGCGTTTGGGTGTGGTGGTAACGTTTTTGGCGGTGATGGAATTGATCAAAGAATCGCTGGTTGAAATTGTTCAAACCGAAGCCTTTGGGCCGATCCACGTAAAGGCAAAAGCCGAATAATCATAATTTAGTAGAAGTTTGTTGAAGCAATGAGTGAAGAAAACTTACAACTGGCAAAGATTCTCGAAGGTGCCATTCTGGCGGCGAGTGAACCGCTAAGCATCACCAAAATGCAGGCCCTGTTCGAAGAAGATGAAATGCCGGAAAAAGAGGTGATTGAATCGGTCCTGTCTGAAATACAAGAGAGCTGTGAGGGCCGAGGATTTAATCTGGTTGAAGTGGCCAGCGGTTGGCGCTTTCAAGTCCGTGAAGACGTGGCTGTTTGGGTTAACCGAATGTGGGAGGAAAAGCCTCAGAAATACTCCCGAGCGTTGCTCGAAACGCTAGCGCTAATTGCCTATCGTCAGCCGATTACACGTGGTGACATTGAAGAGGTGCGTGGAGTCGCGGTGAGCTCAAACATAATTAAAACCCTGGCAGAGCGTGACTGGGTGAAGGTGGTTGGACATCGTGATGTTCCAGGTCGCCCCGCTTTATATGCCACTACACGTATGTTTCTGGATTACTTTAACCTGAAAAGTCTGGATGAGCTGCCAACACTGGGTGAGCTAAAAGATATTGATAGCTTCAATGATGACCTGGATTTCAATGGTCAGTCTTCTGCAGAGCAGGCTGAGGGTGATCAAGAGGCGGACGCAAATGCTGAAAATAGCTCCAGCGCAGAACCGGGCGTGGTAGCTGAAGACGGTGAGACAACTGAAGAGACCGCTGCAACCGAAGAAGGCTCAGCTGCAGAAGATGATGACACTGAAGGTGAAAACACCGCAGCAGAAGAGGCAAACTCCTCTTCGGACGGTGCGGAAAACAACGATAAAGTTGAAGATGCTGAGTCCGATAGTGATGAAGATGAATCCGCCGATGCGCAAGATGGTCACGCGGTTGCTGAGAATTCGGCCGAGCACCATACGGATGCTGATGGTCTAGAAGAGATCAGTCAGGACGAAGCGGATAGTGAAAACGGCAGCCCGGAAGAGGGCGCGGTGGAAAACTCCGATAGCGTTGACGAGAACTCTGAGTCTGACCATGCTGAAGATAGTATGAAAGAAGACAGTAGTGAAGTAGATAATAGTGAAGTAGATAGTAGCGAAGAAGACAGTAGCGAAGAAGACAGTAGCGAAGAACAAAGCACAGATGCCGAAGACGCGGCAGATGGTGAAGACAGCCTTGAGGCATCGGCTGAAGAGCATTCGAATGTAGCAGCGGATGAACTTTCAGGCGAGAATGAAGATGACTCCGAAGAGAATTCGGAAGATGAAGATAAATCCAAAGTAGATTCTAATTAAGCAAGTTTAAATGACAGATTCTGTATCAGAAACACCTGGCTCCGACGATGAAAAACTCCAGAAAGTGCTCGCACGCGCCGGTATCGGCTCGCGTCGGGAAATGGAAAAAGCAATCGCCGGGGGGCAGGTCAGCGTAAATGGCAAAGTGGCCAAACTTGGCGACCGAGTGAGTCAGCGCGATAAAATTGCCTATAACGGGCAGCCAATAAGTATGAATACCCGAGAGCAGCAGCGCTTGCGCGTTCTGCTTTACAATAAGCCAGAAGGTGAAATCTGTAGTCGACATGACCCCGAAGGGCGTCGCACGGTTTACGATAAATTACCAAAATTAAAAATTGGGCGCTGGATATCCGTTGGGCGTCTGGATTTTAATACCAGTGGCCTGCTGTTATTTACCAATGACGGTGAGTTGGCGAATAGGCTGATGCACCCATCGTCGAATATTGATCGTGAATATCTGGTAAGAATTCAGGGGGATGTGGACGATGCGATGATTAAGGCTCTGAAAGAAGGTGTTCTTTTGGATGATGGTATCGCGAAATTCACTGACATCGTGGCCGGCTCTGCCGAGGGAAGTAATCTTTGGTTTTACTGTGTGGTGATGGAAGGTAAAAACCGGGAAGTGCGACGCTTATGGGAGTCTCAAGGGGTGCGCGTCAGCCGATTAAAGCGTGTGCGCTACGGCAATATTTTTATCCCATCTCACGTTCGTGTTGGCCAGTGGGTTGAACTGCAGGATGCGGAAATCGGCGATCTCTGTGAAACTGCAGGATTGAATCGCCCGAAAAAGCAAAAATTCTCTCCCAATCTCAACAAAATGCGTGAGCGTCAGCAGAAAAAGCTGCGTTCTGCGAATACCAATAAACGTCACGTGAATTCGCGCAAGAAGAAGTAAGAGCTTCACCTGGGGGCAGTTTTGCTACCCCAGATTTTGCTTTTTCTTACGGTTTTTCTTGGTGTGAGTGCCTTGTGCGCTATGGTCAGCTGTAATGACACAGTTGCGCCCGGAGTTTTTAGCCTCATATAGCGCGGCGTCAGCACGCTCAAAAAAACTATCACTGTCATCTTCTCTGGCGAGACTGCTCACGCCCACGCTTACCGTGGCAAATACATTTTGGTCGACCAGCGAAATAGGAGACATTGCTACGTTTACACGGATTCGTTCAGCAATAAGCTTGGCTTCTTCGCGCGTAGTGTTATGAAGCAATGCAACAAATTCTTCACCACCAAAGCGGAAGATTTGGTCAGTTTCCCGCAGCGTGTGCTGAATGGATTTTACAATCTGCTGTAAGGTGCGATCTCCGTTGCGATGTCCTACGGAGTCATTGATTTTTTTGAAGTGATCGACATCAATGAGCAATAGCGACAGAGGTTGTCGGTGGCGGCGCGACAGTTTGATTTCCCGTGTGAAGCTGTTCTCCATAGCCGTGCGGTTGCCGATTCCCGTGAGCGAATCTCGCATTGAAGATTCTAGTGCTTCGCGATATAACAAGGCATTGCGCAATGGAAAAAACAGGATGCCAATCAGCATTTCCAAAACCGCCAATTCAGGCTCCAGAAAAACTTTTTCCCTTGTGAACGTAATTTGCCCCAGGTGGGTGTTGGTGGAGCTTATGTTGTAGCTCACTGAATGCTTGGCAAGGGTGCCAACATCAATTTCCAGACTGGTTTGTTCAAACTGGTACCGCAAGCCTGTTACACGCACTAATTCCTGAATATTGTCATAAAACAGTTCCAGTGCGGTATTGATATCGAGCGTGCTCTGCAGTTTATGTGCGAGTTTGAATCGTAAATCCTGGAATTCATTTTCGCCCGGGAATCCGTTAACCCCATCTTTTTTGTGTGCTGTGGGTTGTTCTGTTCTAGAAGAAACAAGCGTGACCATGATTTCACTTCCGAATATTGACTTGTTATTGAACTCTGTCAAAAAGTTCTTCGCATAAAAAGTGCACAAGCTATTTTTATGCCATCTTTTAAGTGGATAATAAAAGCCAATAAAATCATGATCTTAGCTAGCCTAAAGGTGATCGCAACTTGGGTAAGTCAAAAAAATGGCGGGAAAGTTGGCGTTTCAATACGTTTTTAGGCGGCGAACTATTGCCGTTTTCGTAGTGAGAGATGCGCAAGAGTTGTGAAAATTTAATGAAGTTGAGAGAATGCGCGCGTTTAATTTACGGTCGAGCGGGTTGGCTTGTTGGAGATGTCGTGGCGGAAGTAGCTTTATTTTTTGGTAGTGACGAGGGGAATACGGAAGGTGTGGCCCACCGTATTCAGAATCGTTTGGGTGCTGATGTTTGCGATGTGTTTGATATAGCCGATGCGACGCAGCTGGAATTTGCTGACTACGATAAGATCATTTTGGGGATTCCCACCTGGGATTTCGGCCAGATTCAATCGGACTGGGAAGAATTCTGGGACGATGTGTCTGAAGTGGATTTCTCCGGTAAAGTCGTCGCCATGTTTGGCCTTGGTGACCAGTTTGGCTATGGGGATTTCTTTTTGGATGCGCTTGGCATGTTGCATGATGTTGTCAAACAGCGAGGAGCAACCATGATTGGCTATTGGTCGACGGAAGGGTATGAGTTTGACGCTTCTAAAGCCAAGGTGGAGGATGAAGATCTGTTTGTCGGTCTGGGAATTGATGAGGATCAGCAGCCTGAGCTGACCAAGCAGCGACTCGATGAATGGTGTCAGCAAATACATGGCGAATTTGAGTTGGGTACACCGCTTTTGGCAGTTGACGACTAAGTTGATGAATCTGTCATAATAACTTTGTCGTGAGTCGTAGATGGTGCTCAGCATCCAACGTAAAGGGTTAGCAAACGCATAGGTAAAGCACATGCCAGAAAAGAACTCCGGTTTTACACGAGTCTATAAAGCTTTTTTCTATTCAATGAATGGTTTGACTGCCGCCTTTCGCTATGAGGCTGCATTTCGACAAGAGTTTATCGTTGCGTTGATATTGCTGCCGCTTACGATCTGGTTGCCGGTTTCGCACATGGAGCGGGTAATCATGGTGGGAACGGTCATGCTGGTGTTGATCATTGAGTTACTTAATTCCGGGATTGAGGCAACGGTGGACCGAATCAGTGAGGAGCATCATGAATTGGCTGGGCGAGCCAAGGACATGGGATCAGCTGCTGTGTTGCTCAGCTTAATGTTGTGGGCTTATGTGTGGAGCAGCTTTCTGTTTTTTTGATTGGTAATCGGCTATCGGCCATTATGAGTGGGCCTCGATATTACTCGTGACCAGTCTCTACTTTTTTGTTTGGTCATGGCCTGAGAATAGTCAGTTCTTTTTTTGTGCTTCTCCCTGCCTGGCGCTCTTTATGTAGCTCTCTTTATGCTGCTCTCTTAACGCAGCTCTCTTCATGCTGCTTTCTTTGTGTAGACCTCTCTTTACAGATCAATATTTGCCGCTTTCTCTTCTCGTATTCCGTAGCCCTCACTTTGTGTCTCTTTTGTTGTGATCTTTTTGAGCGGCATGTTTGCCGTCCACTTCTAAATGCTGGATTTGTGAGCTTTCAGACTATCGTAGAACGTCAATGCCAAAATCTATCAGAAAATGATTGAGGCGGATTAAGGGCAGGCCAATCAGAGCGCTGGGATCTTCGCTGTTAATACTCTCAAACAAGCTTATTCCTAGGCTCTCACACTTAAAGCTGCCCGCACAATAGAGCGGCTGCTCGCGTTGTATGTAAGCTCTAATCTGCGCATCGCTTAAGTTGCGAAATTTTACGCTGGTGCGGATGGTGTCGGCCAGTTCGCGGCCTGTCGACGTATTTAAAGCACAAATACCAGAGAAAAACTCGACGGTTTGTCCGCGGCACATAGCCAGCTGGGCAATGGCGTTGTCTTCCGTCAGAGGTTTGCCTAGTAATACCCCATTGCATGCAGCAGTTTGGTCGCTGCCGATAATTATGTGGCTGGGGTATTCGCTGGCTAATGAGTGGGCTTTTTCTCGGCTCAAGCGCAAAGCCAGGTCTTTAGGCGTTTCCCCTGCCAGTGCGCGCTCATCGCAGTGGGGGGAGGCGCTCTCAAAGGGAAGGCCAAGCTGAAAAAGTTGCTTTTTTCGGTACTCAGAGCTCGATGCGAGCAGGATAGGGGTTGTATTTCCGGACATTTTCATCAAATTACTATGATTAAGCTAAAGTTTGCGCCAATTTTAGTCGTTTTTCTTTGACAGCCGGGAGACAACTCAATATGATGGCGCGCTTATGTCAGAGGGTGCTCCAATTAAACGGCTTCCCAAGCAGGTAGAACCACGAAAACTGGCCTACAATCAGGTCAAATTTAGTGGGGTGGTTAAAACCGAAGACCTGCCGAGGCTAGCCAAAGCTGCGCAGTTTACTGGCGATGTCCGCGTTTGTCTCGAATTTCGTGTTGATGAGCAAGGACGACGCATAGTAAAAGGCGATATTGAAGGCAATGCAAAGCTGGAATGTCAGCGTTGCTTGCAGGCAATGGACGAGCAGTTAATTCAGGCGAGTGTAAGCGTTGCGATTGTTTGGGAAGAAGATGAAGCCAAACAGTTGCCGCGAGATATCGATCCCTGGATTGTTGGAGAAGACGAGGCTGATTTCTATGCTCTCGTGGAAGAAGAACTCTTATTAAATTTACCCGTCGCGGCTTATCATGACTACGTCTGTATTGACGAAGAATTGTTATCCCACGGCAGCGGTGAGGAGCAGGAAGTGGAACGCAAGAACCCATTTAGTGTCCTCGCCTCAATGAAGAATCAAACAAAGCGTGATAAGTAGCAGGACTAGCGTGAGTTAGACTTGTTATTTTAATTTGTCAGGAGCTTAAAATGGCCGTTCAACAAAACAAAAAAACCCGTTCACGTCGTGGCATGCGTCGTTCTCATGATGCACTAAGCGGCAAAACTTTGTCAGTAGATCCAACTACTGGTGAAAAGCACTTGCGTCACCACGTGACAGCAGATGGTTTTTACCGTGGTCGTAAAGTTGTGAATGTGGGCGACGACGAGTAAATTTGTCATCTGCAATTCACATAGCAATTGATGTCATGGGCGGGGATTTTGGTCCCCGCTTTTGCGTTCCGGCGACGCTTAAATTCCTTCATGCCAACCCTTTGATCAGTGCAACACTGGTCGGCGATAAAGACCAAATATCCCCCTATTTAAATGATGAGACACTGAATAATCGTGTCGCAGTTCTACATGCTGAACAGCAGGTCGATATGGTGGATAAACCGGGAGTGGCGCTTCGTCATAAACGGGAGTCTTCTATGTGGAAGGCGTTGGAACTGTTGGCTCAAGATGGAGCTGATGCCTGCGTGAGTGCAGGTAATACAGGTGCTTTAATGGCGATGAGCCGGCATTTGGTGAAGACGTTTGACGGATTAAGTCGACCGGCAATCTGCAAGCCGATACCCACGGCAAAGGGTGACAGCTATTTATTGGATTTGGGGGCAAACCTCAACTGTTCGCCACGACAATTATTGCAGTTTGCTGTGATGGGGTCAGCTCTGGCGCGAGTGAATGGTTGTAGCAACCCTGCGGTAGCGCTGCTCAATGTTGGCGCGGAGACCACCAAGGGCAACGATGATATTCAGCAGGCCTTTGCGTTGCTTAACGATGCGCCGGAAATAAACTTTAAAGGGTTTATTGAAGGAAACAAGCTGTACAGCGGCAGTGTTGATGTTGTCGTATGTGATGGCTTTGTCGGGAATGTGGCGCTGAAGGTTAGTGAGGGTGCCGCTGATTTTATTTTGACGAGTTTGCGAGAGGAGTTTTCTAAAAATATCTGGCGGAAATTCCTGGGTATTTTTATTCGTTTTTCGTTAAAAGGTTGGCGCGATCGTTTTAATCCGTCCAAGTATAATGGTGCGGCATTTTTAGGATTGAAGAAAATAGTGGTGAAAAGTCACGGAGGGGCGGACCCTTTCGGGTTTTATCAAGCGCTTGCAACTGCCGTGCAGCAGGTAGAAGCGCAAATACCGGAAAAAATTCAAAATTGTCTGGCTCAGACAGTTTAACGTCAGTTTAAAATTTTAATAATTAACGTGCACGAAATAGGTGAAACATGAATAAACAAGCAAATTTGGCCTTTTTGTTTCCTGGCCAAGGCTCGCAAACTGTTGGCATGTTGTCTGAATATGCTGATAACGAGATTGTAAAGTCTACTTTTACCGCAGCTTCACAAGTGCTTGGTTATGACCTTTGGCAGCTTGCGCAGGAAGGTCCCCAAGAAAAAATTAATCAAACTGAAATTACCCAGCCGTTGTTGTTAACCGCCAGTGTGGCTTTATGGCGTGTTTGGCAGGATAAAACAGATGTAGTACCGAGTTTTGTTGCTGGCCATAGTCTGGGTGAGTGGTCTGCATTGGTGTGTGCTGGTGTGGTGGCTTTTGAAGATGCGGTGAGACTGGTGCAGCTTCGCGGTCGTTACATGCAGGAAGCCGTGCCGCAGGGCGAAGGTGCGATGGCCGCTATTATCGGGCTGGATGATAACGTGGTTGAAGATATCTGCGCAGATATACAAACAGATAGTGCTGTTGTTGCGCCAGTAAACTACAACTCTCCAGGCCAGTTAGTGATTGCTGGTGCAGCGGGTGCCGTTGAAAAAGCTATCGCAGCGTGTAAAGAGGCTGGTGCTAAGCGAGCGTTGCCACTTCCAGTAAGTGCACCGTTTCATACCTTAATGATGAAGCCTGCCGCTGAAAAACTGGCAGAGCAGATTTCAACGACCACGTTTAATACACCGCAAATCGGTGTGGTACACAATGTAACTGCGGGATTGGAATCGGACGCGATTAAAATCAAAGATATTATGATTCAGCAAATATATGGCGCAGTGCGATGGGTTGAGTGTGTGCAGTTCCTGGTGAAAAATGGCGTAGATACCGCTGTTGAATGTGGAGCAGGAAAAGTACTGACCGGTCTGTCCAAGCGTATTGATCGTTCGATAAATTCATATACCACAGACTCAGTTGATGCTTTAAATGCGACGTTAGAGTCCGTAGCTACTAAATAAGCAGTTAGCAAATAAACAGGGGTAATTAAATGTCTTTTGAAAATAAAATTGCATTGGTAACAGGCGCAAGCCGCGGCATTGGTGCTTCAATCGCAGATACATTGGGTGCTGAAGGCGCTACTGTGATTGGCACGGCGACTTCTGCGGCTGGAGCTGAGAAAATTTCTGCACGTTTTAAAGAGAAGAACATTGCAGGTGAGGGGATGGTTCTCAATGTAACGGACGCAGATTCTGTTGCGCAGCTGCTGAAAGATGTGCAGGAAAAGTTCGGAGCACCCACTATTTTGGTCAATAACGCTGGCATTACCAAAGATAATTTATTAATGCGTATGAGTGATGAAGAGTGGTTTGATGTAATTAATACTAACTTAAGTGCTATTTTTCGCCTGAGTAAAGGATGTCTGCGCGGTATGATGAAAGCACGATGGGGTAGAATCATCAATATTTCATCTGTGGTTGGCCAGATGGGAAATGCTGGACAAACTAATTATGCGTCGACAAAAGCGGGTGTTAGCGGTTTTGCGCGATCTCTGGCGAAAGAGGTTGGGTCGCGAAATATTACTGTGAATGCAGTGGCACCGGGTTTTATTGACACGGATATGACAGAAGTTTTAACGGATGAACAAAAGAATACAATGTTGAGTGCAATTCCTCTTGGTCGCTTAGGCTTGCCTGAGGAAATCGCGAAAGTTGTAAAATTCTTGGCGAGTGATGATTCCAGCTATATTACAGGCGAAACACTGCACGTAAATGGCGGGATGTACATGAGCTAAGCTATTGTTTTTAATGCTTTTTTTAGAAAAAATTCAATTTTTTTAAGATTCAAGCGTTACAAAGCAGTTAAATACGAGTTAAAATGCGCGCACGTGAAAGCCGGACCAAATCCATAAGTTAATTTTTGGACATTCTGTCGGCTTAATCACCTGCAAGTACGGCTTCACAAAAGAACATATTTAGGAGTTAATAACGATTATGAGCAGCATAGAAGAACGCGTTAAGAAAATTGTCGCAGAGCAACTGGGTGTTAAAGAAGAAGAAGTTAAAAACGAAGCTTCCTTCGTAGAAGATCTTGGCGCAGACTCTCTTGATACGGTTGAATTAGTCATGGCTTTGGAAGAGGAATTCGAAACAGAAATTCCTGATGAAGAAGCTGAAAAAATTACCACTGTTCAGTTGGCGATCGATTACATCAACGAGAACCTAGCTTAATTTAAGCTCGCTTTTCAGTTGAAATCTATTTAAAGGCCGTATCTATGCTACATAGTACGGCTTTTATTTTATGTATCAGTGTATTACCTAGTTGCCCTTCGGTACGTTCAGTTACAATTACATCAAAAATATTCTGCTCAATCGAAAGCGTGTATTGAGCAATGTCTGAATTGAATAGACCGTCAAAATAAGAGCAACCTAATCTTGGAGGCAGAAGTGAGTCGTAAACGTGTTGTAATAACTGGCCTTGGCATGGTGAGTTCGGTTGGCCATGATGTTGAAAGTACATGGAACGCGATTTTAAATGGTGTCAGCGGTATTCGCCCGATTACCTCTTTCGACGCTTCTGCTTTTGGAACGCAAATTAGCGCATCTGTAAAAGACTTCGATGTTTCACCATACCTGGAAGCTAAAGAAGCCCGTAAAATGGATACGTTCATCCAGTACGGTATGGCCGCTGGTGTGCAGGCGATGGAAGATTCCGGTCTTGTAGTGACTGAGGAAAATGCTTCTCGCATCGGATGTATTGTGGGTTCTGGAATTGGGGGATTGGGGTCTATTGAAGAGACTGCCATCACTGTGAATGAAAAAGGTCCTCGTCGTGTTTCTCCTTTTTTTGTTCCCGGCGCAATCATCAACATGATTGCCGGTAATCTGTCTATCCGGTACGGGCTGAAAGGGATCAATCTTGCAGTTTCTACCGCCTGTACAACCGGCACTCACTGCGTGGGTCTTGCTGCGCGTGAAATTGTTTATGGCAGTGCGGATGTTATGGTGGCTGGCGGTGCTGAAATGGCCACGACCCCTGTTGGCATAGCCGGCTTTGGCGCTGCGAGAGCGCTGTCCAAACGTAATGATAATCCTCAGGGTGCGAGCCGCCCCTGGGACAAAGATCGTGACGGTTTTGTCTTGGGAGATGGTGCGGGTATTCTAGTGCTTGAAAGTCTGGAGCACGCTCAGGCGCGCGGGGCAAAAATTTATGCCGAACTGGTTGGGTTTGGCACAAGCGCTGATGCTTACCACATTACTTCCCCGTCTGGTGTCGGAGCAGAGCAGTCCATGTTAAATGCTATTGCTGACGCACAGATCAGTAAAGAAAGTATTCATTATATTAATGCGCATGGTACTTCTACTCCCGCTGGTGATACCGCCGAATGTAATGCCGCTAAAAATGTTTTTGGTGATCATGCCTATAAACTGGCGATGAGTTCTACCAAATCCATGGTGGGGCATTTGTTAGGCGCGGCAGGAGCCATTGAAGCGATCTTCAGTGTGCTCGCGATTCGTGATCAAGTGGCGCCGCCCACGATTAATCTTGATAATCCAGATGAAGGTTGTGATTTGAATCTTGTGCCTCATACTGCACAGGAAATGGCAATTGACGCTGCATTGAGTAATTCATTTGGTTTTGGTGGTACCAACGGGTCTCTGATCTTTAAAAAGTTTCAGTAAAGCCGATGCAGGCCATGAATAACACGCAGTTCTTTTGGTTTAACGGCGAGTGTGTAAAGCCTGCAGATCTGGCTAGTGATAGAGGTCTTTCTTTTGGCGATGGCGTATTTGAAACCATCGCCTATTTCCAATCTTCAATTCCATTTCTCGCTTTGCATTTAGAGCGTTTGAACTCCTCTTGTGCACGTCTCAAAATAAATCTGAACCTCGATAATTTACGTCAACAATTGCAAACCTTTTTGGCTGAGGTGGATGCGAGTTACGGTCGCTTGAAAATTATTGTTTCGCGCGGCAAAAAGGGCGTGGGATGTTATCCTGATCTTCAGGATGAGGCGAATATTTACTTTGCGTTTACGCCAACAAAAGAATTGTTCAGTAACCGTGCCAGACAATTGGATTTGAGGGTTGCGCGAACACCTTTGTATGATATGCCTGTGCTAGCGGGACTCAAGCATTTAAATCGCTTGAATTATATTGCCGCCGCCTTAGAGGAGACATCTCCTTTTGAGGAAGAGCTGCTGTTTCTGGATGTTCGGCAAAACGTCATTGAAACAATGCATGGTAACGTGTTTTTTATTCGTGCCGCTAACAGACAGCTTTATACGCCGTGTTTAAAACAGGTCGGTGTTGTCGGCGTGCTGCGCACCTTTATTCAAAATACGTTGGCTGAACAATGCCAGTTTAAGGTTGTGGAGCAGGATGTTTCTGTTGCTGCACTGGATGATTTTGATGGTGCTTTTATGTGTAATGCCATCAAAGGCATTGTGCCGATTGGGAAAATAAAACATCAATCATCAACAATTCAGTTTGATGATGAGCAGTACGGCATGATGTTTCAAAATAAATTACAACAATATTTGGCTGAGACAGTGTGAATACCAAAGTCGTAAAAATTTTTGCAGTGTTATTTTTCTGGATGGTGGCGACGATGGCCGCTACATCCATGTATTTTTGGCATTGGCTATACACCCCTCATCAGGTTGAGCACGAAGAGTTTGTGTTTACCGTTAACAAGGGCGCTTCACTTTATTCAGTTGCAAATGACCTTCAGCAGTTAAGTGTATTGCGCTGGCCAACAATATGGGTTTGGTATGCTCGTGCCACTAAACAGACGGGTTTGAAAACCGGTGAGTATGTGCTGCAGGGCGATGAGTCGCCCGTCGCTGTATTACGCAAACTATTGTCTTCAGATGTGGTGAAATATCACGTAACGCTCGTGGAAGGTAGTACATTTAAGGACTTTGTGAATACTTTGCATCAACAGGAGAAACTGTCGAAACAGTTGGTGCCCGGTGAAGAGCTGATCCAGTTACATGCCCGTGGCTTGGATATCGAACACCCCGAGGGCTGGTTTTTCCCTGATACATATCAGTATGTGGCTGGGGATAGTGATTTGAGTATTTTATTTCGCGCGTATAAAAAAATGCAGGCAATGTTGGAGCAGGAGTGGGAGGCGCGTGCAGAAGGGCTCCCGTATAGCAACCCATACGAAGCTCTGATAATGGCGTCGATTGTCGAGAAGGAGACGGGTGTCGCTCATGAGCGTGAAGAAATTGCGGGTGTCTTTGTAAGACGGCTTCAGCTGAACATGCGCCTGCAGACTGACCCGACCGTGATTTATGGTATGGGAGATCTCTACAATGGCAATATTACGCGTAAAGATTTACGTACAGATACGCCTTACAATACCTATGTGATTCGCGGCTTACCGCCCACGCCAATTGCCATGCCTGGGCGAGGCGCGATCTATGCGGCGCTGCACCCCGAGGAGGGAGATGCTCTGTATTTTGTTGCAAAAGGTGATGGTACGCACCAGTTTTCTGCGACGCTTGACGAGCATATTAATGCAGTTAATCAATACCAGAAAAAACGACGTAAAGATTATCGCTCTTCTCCCGAGCGCAAATCGCTCGATGAAAAGTCAGATGAACAGTAGAAAAGTGTAAATTAAAGATAGAGCAATGAAAGGCAAGTTTATTACAGTCGAGGGTTCTGAAGGGGTTGGTAAATCTACTAACATCGCTTTTATTAAAGCCTGGTTAAAGCAAAAAAATATCGATGTTATTCATACGCGAGAGCCAGGCGGCACTCCGCTGGCAGAAGAGCTGCGTTATGTGCTTTTAAAAAATCGTGAAGAAAATTTTAACCCGATGGCAGAGCTGCTGGTAATGTTCGCAGCACGAGCACAGCATTTGCACGAGGTAATTTTGCCAGCAATTGAGCGGGGACAATGGGTTCTTTGTGACCGTTTCACTGATGCGACTTTCGCATACCAGGGGTTTGGGCGCGGCCTGGAATTGAATTTGATTACCGAGTTGGAGTCCTTGGTTCAGCAGGGTGTGCATCCAGATAAAACATTTTATCTGGATATTGATGTGGCGATCGGGCTGCAGCGAGCGCAGGCGCGCGGTGATCTTGATCGATTTGAAAATGAAAAAATTGAATTCTTCGAGCGAGTGCGACAGGGCTATTTAGAGCGGGTGGCGCAGGAGCCTGATCGTTATATTGTGATTGATGCCGGACAGGGTTTGGCTGATGTTCAGCATGATATTTCGGCGCAGTTGGAGCGCTTGGTACGCATTTAGTTTTCAGTTTGATCCGCTTTGCACGAGCTAGCATGCAAAACCTGCAGGCGTTGAAATGCTGAGTGGTTCTTGCGTCATAGGGTGTGAAAATACGAGTTTTTCTGCGTGCAGACAAAGGCGAGGGGAGGCATCTCTCGCGATATCGTCTGCGTAGAAATTATCACCCAGAATCGGATGCCCAATTTGCATCATGTGCACACGCAGCTGATGAGTTCTTCCTGTGTGGGGTGTAAGTTGCACCGCGGTATAATTCTTACTTCGATCAACATGAATGCGCTGGAAAAAAGTAATGGCAGGTTTGCCGTTTAGCCAATCAATTTTTTGTTTTGGGCGCTGTGGCCAGTCACATATGATAGGGGAGTGAATTTCTCCGCAGCTGGCAGCTAGTTCTCCGTGCAGGAATGCAGAATAGGTTTTATTGATTTTTCGGGTTTCAAATGCTTTGCCCAGTGCTTTTTGCGCTTCGTAATGGAGAGCGAAAATAATCAGGCCTGAAGTGGGCATATCCAGCCTGTGAACCACTCTGGCATTGGGGTGCAGCGATTTTACCCGATCAAAAAGATTGTCCGGCTCGCTCAGGCCGGGCACACATAACAACCCTGAGGGTTTGTTGACGATTATGATGTCGTCGTCTTTGTAAACGGTGTCTATCACATCACTGTTCTGCGGTTGCCCGCTTTGAGCATGGCTTTCTTTTGATTTGTCTGTGTTATGTGAGTCTGACATTAACGGCAATAATGAATTGAGTGTATTGATTGAATTTAACGTGTGTTTTGCACGTTGGTTAACCAGATAAGATTAAAACAACGATATGGCAAATGCTATTTTACCAATGCCGCCTTATAAATGGCAGACAAAACTGTGGGATGATTTCATTAAGCGCAATGAAAACAGCAGTGTTCCTCATGCATTTCTCATTTGTGGTCAGGAGGGGTTCGGTGCTGAGGCCTTAGCTACCGCTATGGGACAGTATATGTTATGCCTGTCTCCCTCGGAAAAGCTTGTTTGCGGTAAATGTAAAGCCTGTCATTTATTGGATGCGGGAACTCATCCGGATTTAATGGTTGTTACGGCCGAGGAAAAAGGCAAGCAAATCAAAGTAGACCAGATCCGGGAAATAAGCGGGTTTGTGGGGAAGACAGCCCAGCAGGGCGGCTATAAAATTATTATTTTGTATCCAGCAGAAGATATGAACACCAACTCTGCCAATGCCTTGCTGAAAAATCTGGAGGAACCTGCGGGTAAAACGGTATTCATCCTTGTGACCAAACAATTAAGCCGGCTGTTACCCACAATTCGCAGCCGCTGCGCACTCATTAATCTTCCTGTCCCCGATGCGGCTCAGGCCTTATCCTGGTTGAGTGATGTTGGGTTTGATGATGCAGCGGAAGCACAGGAATTGTTGAGTGAAGCCGGTGGTGCGCCTCTGTTGGTGAAAGACTGGAAAGACTCTGCAATTCTTGAAGAGCGAGCTGAATTAATTAAAGGTTTGATTGATATTGTCGACGGTAAAACCGAACCTATGATTTTTGCGAAAAAATGGGGAAATCAGGACCCGTTGTTTATTTTAGGGGTAATGTTGCTGGGCATAGATGCGACTCTGGCATTCCAGGTTGCCGACAAGCCTGTCGGTAAAGTATACGAAGCGTTAGTTGGGCGGATGAAAATGGCGTCGACTAAAGTGCTCTACGCAATGCGAGACAAACTTTGTGCAAAAAAAGCACAGCTTCTGGGCCCGTCAAATCTCAATCCTGCGATGGTGGTCGAGGAGTTGACCCTGGATTGGATTGCCGCTGCTAAGCCTTTGAAATAGATTGATTTTTCCCCCGGCTTAAGTGTTAAGATAACGTCTCTCTCGCCAGTTCACTCGCCAACTCGTGACGGCGTTCAGGTAAAGCGTTAAATTTTTGACTATCCTAGTACTAACTTAAGTTAATTCAGCAACGGTCACAACATATGAAAGGTTTAGGTGGCGCAGCCCGCAACGGTATACTCTCTCTAACAATTCGAGATAAAGCAGTATTGTATGCCGCTTACATGCCGTTTATCGAAAATGGCGGTTTGTTTATTCCTACCAATAAAACTTATTCTCTAGGTGATGAAGTTTTTATGTTGCTCAGTTTAATGGATGAGCCAGAGAAAATTCCAGTCGCCGGCAAGGTGGTCTGGATTACCCCAAAAGGCGCGCAAGGCAATCGCGCTGCAGGTATAGGGGTACAATTTACCAATGAAGATGATATTGCCAACAGTAAGATTGAAAATTATCTTGCGGGCTCTTTGGAATCAGATCGTCCCACGCATACCATGTAGTTCAGCGTTCCTTTTCAGAGGGGTGGGCAAAGCCCGCCAGCTCTTACCCCGTCTTGCTAAATTCCTGTAAACTCATTCAATTCAAAGCATTCTGACCGGCAAACAGGCGTGTGGATCGCGAAAATTATTGCCGATTTTCCAGAATGCTTGTCCAAAATTTGTAATTAAGGCGTCCCCTATGTTGGTTGATTCTCACTGTCATCTTGATCGACTAAGTCTAAAGCATTATGAAAATGGCTTACCCGATGCAATTGCCGCCGCGACGGAGGCGGGTGTATCGCACATGCTTTGTGTCTGTATTAGTGAAGAAAATCGTCAAGCAGTATTGGATATTGCTCACAAGTACCACCATATTTTTGCGTCGGTAGGTATTCATCCTTCTGATGTTAAGGAGCGAGTTGTTTCTAGTGATGAGCTAAAACAGTGGGCGCAGGCGGAAAAAGTGGTTGCGATTGGTGAGACGGGCCTGGACTACTATTACACCAAGGAACACATGGACGCCCAGGCTGTGAGTTTTGCCAACCATCTGAACGCGGCGGGTGACTTGGGACTGCCCGTAATCGTCCACACGCGAGATGCGCGTGAAGATACTATTGCTTTGATTAAGGAGCACGGCAATATTGACTCTGCGGGAGTGCTTCATTGTTTCACCGAAAACTGGGAAATGGCCAAGCAAGCCCTGGATCTGAATTACTATATTTCAATTTCTGGAATTGTCACATTCAAAAATGCGGAAGAGCTTCGCGAAGTGGTGCGCAAGGTGCCAATTGAAAAATTACTGATTGAAACAGACTCGCCTTATCTCGCACCGGTTCCGATGCGCGGCAAATCTAATGAACCTGCTTTTGTTAAGCATGTTGCACAATGTGTCGCGGATTTAAAGCAGGTGAGTTATCAAGAGCTTTGCGATATTACCGCAGAAAATTTCTTCCGTTTGTTTTCAAAAGCCGCGAAGTAGTCGGTAAGCCTGGAGGGTGGCACTCGTGCAGCAACCGCAGGGATTGCTGCAGGCGAAGTTGTTGACTACTCCGACTTGTCCCGGGCTTTTCAGGCCGCAGCACCTGCAGGGCGAGAGTGGATAGCCGCTTTCTTTGGGGTAGGGTTGGAGACAAAACTTACCACGTCAGGGGCTTCAGTGGCGCTCCAGAGGGATTCAACTAAGGCCATTTTGGCGGCATCGCCTTCCAGCCATTTCTTTTGATGTATCCACTGTGCTATCGACTTTGCCACATTAGGGTAGATAACCTGTTTCGACTTCCAGGCCTCAAGCCAGTATTTCACTTTGTTTTGATCCAGATTGTCCATCGACATGCCAAGCCCTAAAGATTCGAGTGCTTCAGCATTTGAGAGCTGTTCCATTTGTCCGTGGAGTGGCTTGATTAACAATTTCTTGCCCAGCTGGATGGCTTCACTGGACAATTCAAAGCCAGCATTACAAATAACGCCGCCGCAAGTGGCCAGGTCATGCTTGAATCCATCTCGTGATAGAGGCTTGAGTTGGATGTGGCCACGACTTTCATATTCGGGAAACGGGCCGTAATAGGTAAACAGATAATCGTCGAAAGGTTCGAGCAGCGAAATGACGTCTTCAGATGCTTCAAAGCCAAGGTATACCACGATTTTGTTAGGATCGCTGATTTCGGATTGCGCATGCACTTCCGCGATAGGCGGAAGAATAGGTTGATTAAAGTGATGCCAGTGTAAACCCAGCCCAATATTGGCTGGAGCAAAATAGCGCATAATCAAGCTGGAAAGAAAACTGTCGCCACGTTTGGGCACTTCGTTGAAAAAGGCGTATTGATGGCCAATGCCAATACAGGTTTTACCTGCCCGTTTGGCTGCCCAGGCGGTAATGGGTTCAAAGTCGGTAAGAACAACGTCATATGCGCTCAAATCCAGCGTCTGTATATCTTTGTATAGCTGGCGCAAACTGTTGGACTGCAAGGTTTTGAGGATTTTGAGTTCACCTGCTTCGTGGTGGAAGGAGAGACCACGGCAGCAGCGCCAATTGCCGAATTCTTCCATATCAAAAAACTGTGATTTTTCACGGCCGGAAAAAAGGTAATCGACCTCAAGTCCGAGTGCTTTAAACTGCGCATTTAAGGCGCGCGCACGAGTAATATGACCGTTGCCAGTCGCTTGAACCCCGAAAAGTATTTTCATTCTAGAATAACAATCCAATCAGTACTGAACAGATAGTGCTGCCTAAAATAGCGCCAGCAAGAGTGTCGGTTGGAAAGTGAACGCCGAGCATGACCCGCGCTAAACCAACAGAGCACGCCCAAGGATATAGTATCCAGGCCATCCATGGGAAGGCGAAACTCAAGCAGCCCGCCATCAAAAATGCGGCGGAAGTATGTCCAGAGGGAAAACTGAATTGGTCTGAAGGCTCGACTTCACTGCGGTAGCCGGGAATTGCAGCAGGTGGGCGATTACGTTTGAAAGAAGATTTAAAAATAAAGTACAGGAGGCGTTCAATGGCAAAACCAGCCGCCATCAACTGTGCCAGTGGCCAGTGTTGAGTGAGGAGCGCAATGATACCCACTACAACATACATTGGGCCGTCGCCCGTGCGAGAGACCACGCGACTGAGTTTTACAACGAGTTCACGGCGCTTTCTGCGAAGACACCAATCGAAAGTTAAAACATCGTAATTGTGTATGTTTTGTAGAAGACGCATCGATAATCTCCCTCCAATTTAGCTTAGGCTAACGTCCATAAGTGACATAAATATGTGAGATATATGACAAACATATTACAATTTCGTGCTAAATCAATCTTACCCTAATTCGCCTGGTGGTGTGATACATTATTTGTCGCCCAAGCTTGAATTGGGGGTATAAATAATCACTTTGACCGCAAATAAAACAAACTATCGCTGGAGTATACGATGATAGAACAAATAACGACCATGCTTGAAATGCAAGACGCAATGAACTCCAAGGTTCACCCTCAATGGCGCGAGCAGGGGTATGCATGGTATCGAGCAATTTGGGTTGAATGTGCAGAGCTGATGGATCATTACGGTTGGAAGTGGTGGAAAAAGCAAGAGCCAGACATGGATCAGGTGACTTTGGAGTTGATTGATATCTGGCACTTTGGTTTGAGTATTTGCTTAACTCAGCAGAATAGCGATGAAAGTCTCAGCGATACCGCCGGGAAAATTGCTCATTCGCTGAACTTGGAGGGGGATGCCCAGGATTTCCGTTCCTGCCTGGAGACTTTTACGGCCTCAACTCTACAGACCCAGAGCTTCAATATTGCCGAGTTTGGGGAGCTCATGAAGGCTACTGATTTAGATTTTGAGCACCTTTATCGTAGTTATGTCGGTAAAAATGTCCTGAATTTCTTTCGCCAGGACCATGGTTATAAAGATGGCTCCTACCGAAAGATCTGGTCTGGCAAAGAAGATAACGAGCATCTGGTAGAGGTGTTGGCCGAAATGGACGCGTTGCAACAGGATTTTAAACAAGCGCTCTACGACAACCTTAAACAGCGTTATGAGGCAAGAGAAGCCTAATAAACCCAATTTATTGTGGTGATATGAGTCAATCGCCGCGTTTTTAATGACTTTTCCTGCAATTTCACTATAATTGCGCCCGCTTGAGAGCCGCGTTGGCTCTCCCTCCCATCCGATAAACTATCAAACGGAGAACTATCGTGAAATCACCCGTTCGAGTTGCTGTAACCGGCGCAGCTGGCCAAATTTCTTACTCTTTGCTTTTCAGAATCGCCGCTGGCGAAATGCTGGGCAAAGATCAACCTGTCATCCTGCAAATGCTAGAAATTACTCCAGCATTAGAAGCGCTTAAAGGCGTCGCGATGGAGTTGGATGACTGTGCCTTCCCATTGTTGGCCGGTATGGTGTGTACGGATGATGCCAATGTTGCATTTAAAGACGCAGATTTCGCCTTGTTAGTTGGCGCCCGTCCTCGTGGACCTGGCATGGAGCGTAAAGATTTATTAGAAGCAAACGCTGCTATTTTCTCGGTTCAAGGCAAGGCGATCAACGACAATGCCTCTAAAGACATTAAAGTCTTAGTCGTTGGCAACCCAGCTAACACCAATGCATTAATCGCACAGCGTAATGCTCCTGACATCGATCCTCGTCAATTTACTGCGATGACTCGTCTGGATCACAACCGTGCATTGACGCAATTAGCGCAAAAACTTGAGTGTGGCTTGGATGACCTTCAGCAAATGACCATTTGGGGCAACCACTCTTCAACACAGTACCCGGATTTGTTCCATGCAAAAGCGAAGGGCGCCGTAGCCGTAGAGCAAGTGGATCAAGCCTGGTATACCGATACTTTTATTCCTGACGTTCAGCAGCGTGGAGCTGCCATCATTAAAGCGCGTGGTGCATCAAGTGCTGCGTCTGCAGCGAATGCGGCTATTTTCCATATGCGTGACTGGGCATTGGGCAGTGCTGAAAACGATTGGGTAAGCATGGGAGTTTACAGCGATGGCTCTTACGGCATTGAAGAAGGTTTGATTTACTCATTCCCATGCGTATGCAAAAACGGCAACTGGGAAATTGTTCAAGGCCTGGAAATTGACGATTTCTCTCGTGAGAAAATGTTGGCGACTGAAAAAGAGCTAAAAGAAGAGCGTGACGCTGTGAAGTCTTTACTTCCTGCATAAGCTTCTATTAGACCTTATACCTAAAACGCCGACCGTTTGGTCGGCGTTTTTGTTTGTGAAATTCAGCACAGCTCATTCTCGGATGCTCGCACGCACCACTGTTCGCCAAAATGTTAGCCTGGCGATCAAGATCGAGTAATCTGATTTAATGCTGCTGACGTAGATTGTAAAACTAACATCAGGAGAGCACGATGGCCCATCCAAAAGTTGGCAATAAAGCCCCCGCATTTACCCTTCAAAATCAAGATGGAGAGAAAGTAAAACTTTCGTCTCTGCAGGGAAAGATAGTTGTTCTTTATTTTTACCCTAAGGCGATGACTCCGGGTTGTACCGTTCAAGCATGCGGATTGCGCGATACGAAAAAAGAACTGGATGAGCGGGATGTTGTTGTGTTTGGGATTAGCCCAGACCCTGTTGCGCGCTTACCTAAATTTATTGAAAAGCATGATCTAAATTTTTCCCTGCTATCGGATGAAGACCACCAGGTGGCGGAAAAGTATGGATGCTGGGGTTTGAAAAAATTCATGGGAAAAGAATTTATGGGGTTGATTCGCACAACGTTTATTATTGGCAAGGATGGTCGTTTGTTGAAGGTGATGGATAAATTCAAAACCAAAACGCACCATGACGACCTGTTAGCGGAGCTTGATGCACTCGCTTAACGCTTCGTTTGAAATGGTTGTCTGTAAAGCTATTTTATTTAAAGCTACCTATTAAATATACTTTATATAAAGCTGCTCTATTAGAGTTGCAGTGGACTTGATAGGCGTTCTCAGCTTGGGGAGGTGTTAGCACCTCCTTTTTGGGTGCTTTGTTAAAGCATTTTAATTCGCTTTTCCTGTAATTCACTCTTCCTGTTGCCTCCCTTTGTTCGTGCTAGCCGCTAGCTTCCGGGTGATATCGGTACTTTTCTTTTTTGTGTTTTTCTTTTTTGTACTTTTCCTTTTTACACTTCTCTTTTTGTACTTTTCTTTTTGCGCTTTTCTTTATGCTCTATATGCGTTCAACATCGTTCAGATAATTGGTTTCTCTGCGGAGAGTTTACGCCACGGTGCTTTTTACTGAAAAGCTGTCGGTTTATTGAGGTGCTGTCTGTGTTTAGGTTGCCGGCTGTGAAGGGGGGCTGCTTTCGCTGGAAGTATGCGGAGCCGCTTTGATTGCGTGTTTGGATTTGGCTTACCAGCCAATTTTCATATTCAATACGATCCCTGGGCGCGATTTAATTTGATCTTCGTCGAAGGTGTACGTTGCCTGGATTAAACGCAGTTGTATTGTAATTTACCGTCAAACTACCGTGGAATTTCACTGGCCATTGTGGCGTCAATATATTTTATGTTGCGGATAAATCATTATTTTTTCGGTTTGCGCGGTGAGGTGTAATCACGCGAATAAAAACTCATACTTTTTGTAAAAAAGCGCAAAATAGTCGGGCTTAGTGTTCAACAGAATAAAAAGGACGACCCAGTATTTTTAAAGGCATCATGTCTAAGCGTTTTGCGAGATTTTTATGCAAAGGTATGACGCTAAAATCTAAGTTTTCCAGTATATAAGTTGGCGCAACGTAAAAAAATGAGCTGTAATTGAGAAGAATTCGTAATTAATACAGGGCAGATGTTTTGCTTAAAGCGTCGATGGCGTGTAAATGTTTTGATCTGGGAATGTTGCCTGGAACTGTGAAAGTCGATGGTGTAGTGACGACTTGATGTCGCAAGAAGTGTGATGAAGTTCACATTTATTGAAATGCAATGTGAAAACACGCGGTAGCCGGGAAAGAGCAAAATAGCAAATATGTAGTTGAATTTGTTGGGAATCCCGGTTAGGAGTCGCTATCATGCGCGATTTCCGGCGCCATTTTAATTGACTAAACGCTATACAGTGGTTAAAAATCGCTAAAAATAAATTAATGGCGTATAAAATATTAAGGTGGCGCGCTTAGTGCTAGGCTTAAACAGTGTAAAGACATAGTTTACACCCCGTGGATGTCGTGTATTCTTAGTTACGGAAGATAAAAAACGATTAATTTGTTAACTAAGTGGTGGTTAAATTGGAGTTCTCAGCAAACGGTTCTTATACAGAAAGTGAAGCGATGCCTTTAGTTAAAAGTAATCATCTTGTTTCCGCGGGCGAATTAAGTGATTTGAATAGCCCCGAACAATACCTCAATTACTTTTACCAGGCTGTTGTTAAAAGTCACCTTATGGACTCTTTTAACGAAGCCATTAATCAGTTTCTCGAAGCTGGAAAACAGCGTTTCCAAACAGAATTCGCCTTAGTTGCCAGACCTGTTTCAGAGTCTGTTTACGAAGTGCAGGCGTTTTCCTGTAGTGGAGATTCTGAAGACAAATTCTATGTTGGACAGCACATCTCAACAGCCGATTTTCTATGTCATCGGGTGTTGCAGGAAGATGCTCCTGTGGTAGTCAAAAATGTTGCTGAATCTGGTAAGCAGGTTTCGCCATTAGCCTACAACGGAATTTCTGTGCGGTACTATGCCGGTGCACGAGTCAATACACATTTCGCAACGCCGAGCGTTGTTTGCTTCTTTTCGAGCAACGACAAAGCTGCGAATTTTGACGAGGTGGATCGCGCGATTATAGAGCAGCTCGCCGATGGTGTGGCTTATCTTGTCGACCAGCAGAAAACACAAGCGCAGCGTAAAAGCACCGATTCTTCTATGTTCGCCAGTGGTTCTATAAACACCCTGGACGAATATGTAGAACAGGCAAAAATCCCCGAACTTTATGGTATTCCGGGGCGCGTTGTAGAGGTGTTGAAGCGACGTATTGGTGATTCTGCCTTGAGCATAGGTCATGTGTCGGAAGAATTGAATTTATCCAAGCGGACATTGCAGCGTCGACTGCAACAGCAAAGTGTGAATTTTGCTGAGTTGCGCGATCAGGTGCGATTCCATTATTCCATTGATTACTTGGTGAAAAACCAGAAAAGCATTGATAGCATTTCGGCTGCGTTGGATTTTTCTGATCGCACGAGCTTTACCAATGCATTTAAACGTTGGACCGGCTTGTCGCCGAGCACGTTTAGAAAATTGTTTCGTGATTACGTTTAATTGTTAAATTAATTAAACTCTTATGCCTCGATGTGGTCAGTTGATTGACCCACATCGAGGCAATTAATCGACTCTCAATGTGAAACGGAAAAGGAAACGGATAATACGGAGATAAGGAAATGGTTCTTTTTTGTAATTAATTGTTAATAAAAACCAAAAATAGAACTTCTCATAATAATATTTCATCTCTGCTCAAGCCTTTTAAAATAGCATTAAGCAATAATGCGGGTATCCCTTATTGCGTTTAGCTACACATAATGACGTAAAGTTGTCGTGTTTTTACGACTAAGCATTTAAAACAGTAAAAGCTTGCTTTTAAATGCATGAAAGTTATTAAGTATTTGCATTTGTTTGATTTAGAATTGACGAATAATTGCAATAAATTTTTGTAATTGGTTCTTCTTGTGGGTGTCTGTTGTATTTGCAATCGCATGGAATGAATTACGATGCCCAGTTGAACAATGTGTATTGCAATAAAAACTATAAATTCAACCGGGACTAATTAGTATTGCTTTGTAAAGTTTTTCTTGTGTGAATTTGTCAGCGCTTATCAGTTTCTAGCGATTTAAAATGAGACACAAGTACTGTTTGCAAAACAGGCTAAGGTTTTCAAAGTAAGTGATTGGCGTATAATCACTTGAAATGTTCACATCGCCTTAGATGTTAAAGTTTCAACTGCTTTAGCATCTTTTGCTGGTTGAAGATGGTATGAAAAGGGTAGTGACTATCTTATCGAGCAAGGGTGGTTATTCATAGTTGCTGGCACAAGGAATCGCACTAATGATAACTAAATTAAACGCACAGCAAGAGTATATCGAACCCGAGAAAATGGACGGCGCTGAAGCGTTGGATCAGTATCTTGAAAAAGCTAGATTACCTGATGCCATCGGGGTTCCAGCTCGTGTGGTTGAAGTGTTAACGAGCCGAATTGGTCATGCTCCACTAAGCATCAGTCATATTGCTGAAGAATTGAATTTTTCCAAACGAACGTTACAGCGTCGGTTGCAAAAGCAGGAAGTAAGTTTTGCCGAATTGCGTGACCAGGTAAGGTTTCACTATTCGATCGACTATTTGATTCGTCAGCACATGAGTATTGATAATATTTCTGCTGCACTGGACTTTTCTGACCGTACAAGTTTTACAAACGCCTTTAAGCGCTGGACGAATCTTTCCCCCAGTACTTTCCGCAAGTTGTTTCGCGATTACGTTTAATGGGTGTGTAGGCTTAGCTAAAGTCACAACAAGACGGACGATTGCTTTATTCAAGCGATTGTCCTGCTTGCTATGGATCATGGCAATTTCTGTATATTCAAAACCATGTTCAGCTGTTGTTTGTTTGCGATGACTCTGGGCTTGGTCTGTGATACTGGTTTGCAGAAAATGCAGCATCAAAAAACAAGAGATTTCCCTGGCAAGATTATTTTCTCTCACTAGCGCTATCCTTCCTGTCTAAACCCCATCCATCTAAACCTCATTCATCTAAACCCAGCCTCCCGTTATTCGTACGCTTTATACCTTTCCTCTCTGCACCTTTCCTGATTAACGAATATGGCCTCATTTTTAATGGCTCAATCGGGCGTTGGATCTCTTCTATTTGCTCGGAGTACAAATAGTTTTGCCTTCCGGTTTTAGCTTGGATTTAAAGTGACTTATCTTGCTCTGGTGCGTCATTGCGCATTTGTCTCGTCTTGCATTGAAGTCGGCGCTTTTACCGTTGCCTCTTTCATCCAAGTTATGTACAGTAATCCGCCTTCATTTTACGGAGAGGCATTGATTCCGCTAAGTTGTTGAATTTACTATATATTTTTGCGGTGTTTGTGCTTTGAACAATGATTTTTATATGATTTCTGATATTGGGGTAACAAAATGAGTTTTTTTATCGCTGAAGCTGCTGCTCAGTCAGCGCCTGCCGCCGCGCCTCAGGGTGCCGGATTTATGAATCTGGTATTGCTTGGTGGTCTGTTTGTGTTTATGTACTTTATGATTATTCGTCCTCAGCGCAAGCGCCAGAAGGAGCATCAGACTCTGACTGAAGGGCTTTCCAAAGGGGATGAAGTGGTGCTGAGCAGTGGTATGCTGGGTAAAATTGTCGATGTTGACGATGATTACGTCACCATTAAAGCCAGTGATAGTGTGGAGTTGAAATTCCAGAAAATTGCAGTGCATGCAGTGCTTCCAAAAGGCACGATCAAAGGCGTTGCGAAGTCTAACTAAGCTTTCCCGTAAGGCTTGGTGAGTATTCGAAAGAATAAAACACCGGGCCTTAAGGGGGTGACAGGCCAAAGGGAAGTGGCCTGAAGTATTCATACCTCAAGTCATTTCTCCTGCTTTTACGCCCTGTGTTAGTAGTGCCAGCGCAACTTGTGCTTCGAAAAGCAGTGTTTACGGCCATCCGCTGTTCGCGTACTCTTTTTTAATCGTCTCTTGTTTGCCTGAGCAATACATCTAAACTCATAATCGCGTTACAGGCCCACATTCTGCACTTCATTGATATCCATTGATAGTCATTTATAAATGCCTGGAAAAATTAGAAGAGGGGACTTTATGTCAGTTTTACAAAGTAGCCTGGCGTTGAATCGCCCGCAAAAATTGTCTTTGGCTTGCACGCCGACACCATTAAGGCATTTAAAGCATGTGTCGTCTCGGCTGGGTGGAAAAAATCTTTGGCTGAAATGCGATGATTTAACCGGAGGGCTGATTTCCGGCAACAAAGTTCGAAAGTTGGAGTATCTGTTGTTCGATGCTTTGCAGCAGGGGGCGAACACTGTTGTGACCTGTGGAGGTTTGCAATCCAACCACTGTCGCGCAACGGCCGTGCTATGTGCTCAACTTGGCCTTCATTGTCATCTAGTGTTGCGAGCGGATCACCCTTTTGACGAAGAAGAGGAGGAGAGGGGGGCGGATTACCTGTCGGAGTTGACCGGTAATTTGCTCATAAGTGAATTGTGCGGTGCAACGATCTCAATATTTTCACCTTCCTATTACCAGCGTAATCTGAATACCATCCTCGCTGATGTCGCTCAGCGCTACTCGGGTGCCCAGGCAACTGAAGAAGCTGGTAAAGATGGAGTTGATATGGGTGGGGTGGCTATCAATGGGATGGGTAAGGCCGCCTACATCATACCCACAGGTGGCAGTAATTCTCTGGGATTGTGGGGGTATATTGACGCTTATGATGAATTGATAGAGCAGTGTCAGCAGCAGGAGTTTTCTCCCGATGCTATCGTATGTGCAAGCGGCTCTGGAGGGACGCAGGGCGGACTTACTCTGGCGGCGAGTGTTTCGCAGGATGTGAAGGTCTATGGTTTCGCTGTGTGTGATTCAGCACCATACTTTCAACGAAAAATTCAACAGGATGTGGCGAGCTGGCAAGCATCGTATGGAATAGGTTCTGAGATTGATCTGGTAGGGGCGTTACAAATACGTACCAACGATTCCTATATTGGTCCCGGTTATGGTAAGGGGTATGATGCACTGTTTACCTGTATTGCGGAAGTTGCTCGGTTGGACGGTGTGGTGTTGGACCCTGTTTACACTGGGAAAGCGTTTTATGGCATGTTGGAAGAAATAAAGCATGGTGAGTTGCAGGATTGTGACAACATTGTTTTCCTGCATACGGGGGGGATTTACGGAATTTTTCCTTTTGCACAAAACCTTTCACATGTTTATTCTGAATAGAAGAGTGCAGTAGTCTGAATGGTTATGGTGAGAAATGTATGGCTGGTATGAAAAATAAGTTGGTAATCGCAATTTCATCTCGTGCGTTGTTTAATTTGGATGAGAGTCATAAAGTCTACGAAAACGAAGGCCTTTCCGCCTACTCTAAATATCAGATAGAGCATGAGGATGATATTTTAGAACCCGGTGATGCCTTTCATATGGTGCAAAAGCTGTTAAATATTAATGCGATGTTAGACGGCGATCCGAGAGTTGAAGTGATTTTGCTGTCCCGCAATAGTGCGGATACAGGGCTGCGTGTTTTTAACTCCATTAATCATTACGGATTAAAAATTACACGAGCAGCATTCTCAGGTGGAGAAAGCCCATACCGTTACATCACACCATTTAATTGCCATTTGTTTTTATCGACAGACGCCGATGATGTGAGATTTGCGTTGGAGCAGGGCGTGGCGGCAGCAACGTTAATGGCATCTAACAAAGAGAACCAGAGTGCGAAAGAACTGCGTTTTGCATTCGATGGTGATGCGGTGATTTTTTCGGATGAAGCAGAGCAGGTGTTTAAATCGCAAGGGCTTGATGCTTTTACAAAAAGCGAAACAGCCGCAGCGAAAACACCGTTAAGTGGCGGCCCGTTCAAATCTTTTTTAGCCGCGCTGCAAACGCTGCAACGTGAATTCAAAGCGGGAGAATGTCCAATACGAACGGCGTTGGTAACTGCGCGTTCTGCACCTGCACACGAGCGAGTTATCCGCACCTTAAGGGCCTGGGATATTCGTATTGATGAATCCTTGTTTCTTGGTGGGCTAGCCAAAGGGGAGTTTTTAAAGGCCTACGGGGCAGACGTATTTTTTGATGACCAGCAAGCTCATTGTGAGTCGGCAAGATCGCACGTTGCTACTGGGCATGTTCCCCACGGTATTGCAAATTCCAAGGCTTAAAAAGTTGGCAACCGCTAACGCTTGCAGATTGCCATTAACATGAAAAGCTTTAAAAGTTTCCGGGTTAAAAGAAACAGTTGTAAAAGACGAAGGCACGTCGCTTATTAGTTGAATTTGATACTAAAATTCTGTTTTGTGTAATTCCCTTTACATTAACCCTGATTCTTCACATAAGAAATCACAAATTAATACAGAATCCATCTAGAACTAATCTACACAGTGGAACTGGCAATGCTAGTCTTATAATGGGTAGCGCGGGCAGGCCTGCGTCGCCATTGTGTTGATTGTTGTAGGTTCATGAATGATCCGTAAGATTTTATTTGCCACTGATCTGGGCGCTTTTACTCCACACGCACTTGTCCATGTTGAATCGCTTGCATCGCAATATGATGCGAAGGTTAGCCTGGTGCATGTCGTGCCTCCCATATCTGAGTTTACGAGTGCCATTGTCAAAAGTTACTGCTCTGAGGCGGTAAAACATGAGCTATTGGAGTCCCGCAATATAAAAGGGTTGTTAGAATCCGTGCGCGATGAGGTTTTTGACCTCATCGCATCCAATTCATTGATAGAAGATAATCTGCTCACCCGGCTGCAGGATATTGTGATTGTACCGGGTAAGCCTGCCAACGTGATTTTATTTGAAGCGGAAAGGTTGAATGCTGATCTGATTGTGATCGGCAATCATGGACCGGAAGCCATTGACGGTAAAATATTGGGATCTGTGGCCAGTAAGGTGTTACAGCTTGCGAAAGTGCCGGTCTATATGGTGCCAATGATGGAAGCGATTGCCGTGAGATTGCCGCTGAATAAATTTATGTAACCGCGCGGTCACGGATTGCCATTACTTGACCGTATTGCGGTTAGTGCCCGCTACCAAATAAAGCGAACTTAATTCCTATGCCCAGCAGTAACAATGCTAACACCGGTTGCAGTATGGTGTTGGGAACGCGTGCGGCTAATTTCGCTCCAAAATGCACGGCCGGTAAGGAGCCAATTAACAGGCCGCCGAGCAGAGCGAAATCAATATTCTGATTCCATAAATGACCGAGACCTGCGATCAGAGTCAGTGGTACTGCGTGGGCAATATCGGTGCCGACAACATTAATAGCGGGCAGCCTTGGATAAAGAAAAAACAATAAAGCTGCGCAAAATGCGCCTGCGCCCACGGATGATAAGGTAACGAACGCCCCGAGAAAAATACCTGCAATAAATGTGATCAGAGAAGCGTGACGGTGAATCCATGCAGCGCTGTCCTGTTGTTTGCTGTTGCTTTCGCCTTGGAGCTTATTTTTAAACAGAACGACGATTCCTGTGAGTATCAGCATAACGCCAAGGCTGTGGCTTAACGCTGGCCCGTAATCGAGATCTGCAGGGATAAAATGTTTCAGCAGTAAGCTGGTGGCGATGGAGGCGGGAATACTGCCTGCGGCAAGGAATAACACGATGCGCCAGCGGATAGTGCCCTGGCGCTTGTGTGCGGCCATAGCTCCGGTTTTGGTGATCGATGCATAAAGCAGGTCGGTCCCAATCGCCACTTTCTCTGGAACGCCGTAGAGGATGAGCAGAGGGGTCATCAATGAACCTCCGCCCACGCCAGTTAACCCCACAGCCAAGCCCACAATGGCGCCTGCGATAATGTAAAACAGAAGATCCATTAATTTTTTATACTAAATTTTAAAAAAGTTGTTAGGAAATTAAAAAAATTGACTGGCAAATATATAGATCTATTACTATTCTTCAAAAGAATATTTGATTATATTTTTATAATGAAATTGGTCGCGAATAAAAAATAATCAATTCTAGGGTTTTTCTTTCAATTGCCGTCACTTGGAGGGCATATGAAGCTGCAGCAATTGCGATATATTTGGGAAGTGGCACATCACGAGTTAAACGTGTCGGCTACTGCGCAAAGTCTTTATACATCACAACCGGGCATTAGTAAGCAAATTCGTTTGCTGGAAGATGAGTTAGGTGTCGAAGTGTTTTCTCGAAGTGGGAAGCATTTGACGCGGATCACGCCAGCTGGGGAAGCGATTTTGCGGACTGCGGGTGAAATTCTACGAAAAGTAGAAAGCATCAAACAGGTTGCACAGGAATTTAGTAACGAGAAAAAGGGCAGTCTGTCGATTGCTACTACGCACACACAAGCACGCTATGCGTTGCCACCGGTGATTCGTAACTTTATTCAAAAATATCCGGAAGTCTCCTTGCATATGCACCAGGGAACTCCGATGCAAATTTCTGAAATGGCGGCAGATGGTTCGGTTGACTTCGCAATCGCCACAGAAGCGTTAGAGCTTTTCAGTGATCTTATTATGTTGCCTTGCTATCGCTGGAATCGTTGTATTCTTGTACCGAAAGGGCATCCACTTTGTCAGATCTCCAACCTGACGCTTGAAGATGTGGCGAAACATCCGATAGTGACTTATGTATTTGGTTTTACTGGCCGCTCGAAGCTCGATGAAGCCTTTTTGGAGCGAGGTCTGGCACCGAAGGTGGTGTTCACGGCCGCTGATGCGGATGTGATCAAAACCTATGTGCGTTTAGGGCTGGGCATAGGCATTGTGGCAAAAATGGCTTACAGTGAAACAGAAGATAGTGACCTGGTTGCACTGGATGCTAGTCATCTGTTTGGTGCCAGCACTACAAAAATTGGTTTCCGTCGTGGCACTTTCCTGCGTGGCTTTATGTTTGAGTTTATTGAAGAGTTTGCTCCTCATTTAAACAAGGACATTGTAAATGAGGCTTTCAATCGCCATTCCAAATTGGAGCTGGATGAATTGTTTGCCAATGTGGAGCTTCCGCAATACTAAGTGGTCTTGTTGTGACCACTGTTCAACGAACATAAAAAAGGCGATGCTGCAGATCTTTAGATCATTCAGCGATCGCCTTTTTTATTGTGCGGAATATCTTACTGCCAGTAGCACTATTACCCGGGGCGACTGGAGGGAAGTGTCTGAGGGAGGTTTGCGGGCGAAGCTTCTTTGAAAAGAGCGCCCCGGACTGGTCCGGTGCTTTTCGAAGCAGGGTCGCTGGAAAATAACGACCCTAACAGAATCAAAGAAAATCCAGATCCTGGTTATCTTTCATGATTTCCTTGAGTTCTTCTGACTCATCCGTTTTTTGTTCCAGAACTTCCTTTAGAAATTTCATGTACACCGTATAGATCTGTGGTGTTTCACCGTCATTTTCAACGATGAAAAACGGGGCTCTGTCCACATTGTATTGTTTTGCCAGTTGAATGCCGGCGCTTGCAGGGTCGCGCTCATCGGCTACAACGACTTCATCAATCTTGGCCATATGCCCGGACTCTTCCAGCTTTTGTAGTACATCGCCACATTTTTTACAGGGTGAGCCGTCTTTTAAGATCTTTTTTACTAAGATTATTTTCATCATATGTCCTATTTATTAAGCCCGGTGGAAGGGCTGTTTACTTGTCTACATTACTTTGGTGCAGACCGCATTCTTTTTTGGTCGCTTCCTCCCACCACCAGCGACCCTCACGCTCATGCTGGCCTGGCCCGACAGGGCGAGTACAGGGTTCACAGCCGATCGAGATAAATCCCCGGTCATGGAGCGGGTTATATGGAATCTCGTTGTCCCGAATATATCGCCATACTTGCTGTGAAGTCCAATTTACCAGGGGGTTAAATTTAGTCAGCGTTTCGCCAGGACGGGAGAATACTCTGTCGTGTTGAATCACTGGAATGGCTGCACGGGTGCCAGGGCTTTGGTCTTTCCGTTGACCGGTCACCCAGGCATCAAGGGTTAGCAGTTTTTTACGCAGTGGCCCAACTTTGCGAATACCGCAGCACTCTGAGTGGGTGTCTTCATAGAAGCTGAACAGGCCTTTTTCGTTGACCAGCTTTTGTACGGCTTCCGCCTCTGGAAACAAGATATCCAGGGAAATATTGTAATGCTGCCTTACTTTTTCAATAAAACTGTAAGTTTCGGCGTGCAATCTTCCTGTATCGAGGCAAAACACCTTGATTCCGGGTTTGATTTTACTGGCCATATCTACCAGAACCACATCTTCGGCACCGGAAAATGATACCGCAATATTGTCAAACTGCTCTAAAGCATAAGACAAAATCTCCTGAGGAGAAGATTCTTGCAGTTTTTTGTCAATATCGACCAAGGTCAACGCTTCGCTCATGTAATTGCTTCCTCTTGCGGCTGGCTCCTCGGCAGGCGGTTGCGCTGGAGGAGTCAGGCACTGATATACCCACTCTGTAAATTGGCGGGCAAGGATACCAGAGCTGCCAATATATTAGAAATATCATTGATTTATAGGCTTATACTTTTCTGTCGCGTCAAATTGGTTATGCGTAAAAGCGATATCTGAGCCAGCCCAAGCGGGGATTCAGTTGCGATCCTTAGAGGATAGCTGTAGATTTGCCTGCATTTCAGCGCGAAGCTCTGGTCGCTTCTGTGCTTTCTCGCTGGCTTAAATATATACAAATTACAACAAATATGAGGAGAAAAACGTGGAACTGGCGTGTTTAGATCTTGAAGGTGTCTTAATCCCGGAAATCTGGATTAAATTCGCGGAAAAGACCGGTATCGAAGCTTTAAAGGCAACGACTCGAGATATCCCTGATTATGATGAACTGATGACCATGCGCTTAGCCGAATTAGACAAAGCCGGTTTGGGATTAAATGAAATACAGGAAGTCATTTCCACTTTGAGTCCGCTCGAGGGCGCTGCAGAGTTTTTAGACTGGTTGCGTGAACGTTTTCAGGTGATTATTTTGTCGGATACCTTCTATGAGTTTGCCGGTCCTCTAATGAAGCAGCTCGGTTACCCAACCTTGTTTTGCCATAAGTTAACCGTTGATGAAAGTGGCAAGGTGGTAGACTACAATTTGCGTCAGGCTAACCCAAAACGTCAGAGTATCGCGGCGTTTAAAACGCTATATTATCGTACAATCGCGGCGGGTGATTCCTATAATGATACGACCATGCTGGCTGAGGCCGATGCGGGTATCCTTTTTAGCGCGCCGCAAAATGTTATTGACGAATTTCCTCAATTTCCCGCCGTACACACCTATGAAGAATTAAAGCAGGCATTTTTGGATGCAAGTATTCGTAATTTAAGCCTGTAAACGGAATGAAGAGATCGTTAACTATTAATTTTTGCCATTGAGCTCGTGGTAAAAACAAAAAGCTCCATATGATGAAGGTATTATATGGGGCTTTTTTTGTATTGTGGATTTAATATCTGCAGACTCTTTTGCTGGAGGTATCTTGGTATCTTGGTATCTTGGTATCTTGGTGTTTTGTGTGAGTCTCGTTTTCGCGATACCACGATAGCGAGAAATAGAATGAGGGAGTTAAAAAGGGAGGCGAGGAAGGAGAAGGGGAGTAGAGGAAAGAAAAGGGAGATGAAAACGGAGAAGAGCAGGCCGGCAGACCAAAGTCCTGCCGCCAAACTAGAGGCTAACATTCACTAAATGGCAAAATCTGGCAAAGCGGTTTACGCCTGGCCAGATTTTGCTAGAGTTTCAATGAGCACATTAATTTTTTGAAGAGATTCCTGGTATTCATCTTCGGCCTGAGAATCGTGCACGATGCCGCCGCCGCCCCAGCAATAGATTTTATTGCGGTCTATCAGAATTGTTCGAATGGTAATGCTTGAATCGAGTTGACCGTGAGCGCTCAAGTACATCACTGAGCCGCAGTATATATTGCGGGGATGCTCTTCCAGTTCGTGAATGATTTCCATTGAGCGTTTTTTGGGGGCGCCTGTAATCGAGCCACCAGGAAAACATTTTAGAAAAAATTCTAACAGTGAGACATCGGCTTTAATCGTACCCGTGACGGTGCTCACCAGGTGATGAACATTGGGGAAGCTTTCCAGCTGGAAAAGTGAGGGTGTTTTGACAGAGTGTGGTTCACAACACTGACTGAAGTCATTGCGAAGTAAATCCACGATCATTAGGTTTTCAGCGCGATTTTTGTCGCTGGCTTTTAGGCTTTCTGCCAGTTCTTTATCTTCCGTAATGGTTTTTCCGCGCGCGACCGTGCCTTTTATCGGTTGGGTTGTTGCCTGGCGATGTTTTACTTGGATGAAGCGTTCTGGAGACAAGCTCAAAATACTTTGCTCGGTTAATTCAAGAAACGCACAGAATGGGCTGGGCAGCACTTTTCGCATAGCGATGTAAGCTAAATCTTCACGACCGGAAAATTCACCGCTAAACCGTTGTGAAAAATTTATTTGATATGTGTCGCCTGCAGTAATTAATTCTCTGATGGTGTCAATTGTGTTCAGGTAGTCTGTTTTGCTTAAATCGTTTTTTAAATGCTGAACGGTAAATGTGTCTGAATCGCTTGTTGTTGTAGCGGGCTCGTTGACCTTGGTTTGCTCCGGTAGTGAGACTGCATTTACTAGCGATTTTATTTTGGTTCGCAATTTCGCTTCGCATTGAGGCAAGAATACCAGGCTGGCTTTTTGCAGATCGTGGTCTTGAATCAAAGCCCAGTGAAACACTCCAAAAGCGCTGGGTACAATCTCGTGATGCTGCGATGCTTTGGCAGATAATTGGTAGTCCGCATTGTTGTACTCATAATTGAAATAACCTAAAAGTCCACCGATAAATGGCACCGGGAAGGGGGCGTGCGAGCTATCCATTGGCGATGGATTGCCAAGTGCTTCTATAGCTGCTTCCAGTTCACCTTGATGAGGATTGACCAGGGTTTTGTGCGGAGCCGCGGTCAATATGTCGTATCGACCATAGTGCGACCAGGGTTTGCCACTATCCAGCCAGACACGCTTCCCCAGTGGGCGAAACGATAAAAAATATGGGCTGGCATCGGATAAGTAAGGAATGGGGAAATATTCGATTTCTGTATTGGAATAGGTCATTACGAGTAAAAAAACTGGGCTGATTTTATACTTCTTTGCGCGAAGTGCCTGGAGTATCAGCAAGGATTCTACATGCAGGGACAAGGCGCCATTGATTTTTACTGTGAGAACACGTTATTTTAATATGCCAATGTGAAAATAGATACGTACGGCTGACGCAATATGACGTCTGATTTATTGGGCTTAGTGCGCGCTCCAGGTATTGGTACTGCAGCAAACAAGGCCTGGCTGTTATCACGTAGTCCGAAGAACTCACAAATACGAAAGGCCTAATGTATGGCATTTATCCCATTAGAACAACTCAGCCAACTTTATGATGGTTATCAGAGGCCCTTCAAAGTAGACGGTAAGGCACTTTTACTCTGTCAACTGGAGGGGAAAACATTCCTGATTGAAAATCGATGCCCCCATATGGATGTACCATTAACCGATGCCTCTCAAGGCGCGCAGTGTACCCTTCGTTGCCGAGCTCATGGCATTGAATTTAGTTTGTTAAATGGAAAAGCAAATGGGCCTTTAGGCGATACGATAGAGCGCTTAAGGTTTTATCCCATCGCTTACGATGGCAATAAGCTGGGTGTGGATACCGATACTTTGTAGTTGTTGCTTATTTGTAGCTGTTGCTTAACAGGTGGCTGTTAATACAAGGCTTTTAACGCATAAAGCTCTGATCACAAAGCTTTTAACATTAGGCTCTCAACCGGCAGCTTTTAACAGGCGATATAATCACCTCGCAGGTAAAAGGGGCGGGTAAACTCATAAGCCTTGCGCTGCAAAGCATGGATAAACGACAACTACAAATAAAGTCGACTCAATTCTGGGTCTTTTATGCCATAGGTTTGCCAAAGGTGTTCAAAATTCTGCAGCTGGTGTTCACATTCCGCTGCTGCGTTATAACGTGCGAACCCTTGAAGAGCTGTTTCATCATTAAAAAACAGTAACCGGTTTCTATCAATAATCGTGAACGCTTCGCTGCCAATATCTGGTCCATTATTCAGTTTTTTAATTTCCACGCTGGAAGAGAGGCGCTGGCTTAATTGCACCACGGGATGGCTGATACCAACCAGTGTTTTGGTGTCTTCCACTAAGATTCTCACCTGAGATTGGCGGTGGTTTCGTGCGAGTTTGGATATTTCATCCGCTACACGCGATGTAAATAGTTGCGGATTCAAATGGTGAGTAAGAATGTCGAGTGTATACCTGCCCATCGCAATAAGTTGCTGTAAGTGTTGTTCGAACTGCTGCATGCTGTGAAGGCGAATGACACGATCTTCGTAGATGGATGAAAAGTTTTCCGCGTTGGTGATATCCAATTCCATTCGAATATGTTCTATGCCTGCTTCCATGAAGGTATTGCCAACAGCTTGAAAACCTACGGATTCATAAAAAGCCTGAGCGGATATTTGAGCGTATAAATACACTTGTGTATACCGCTGTTGCTCAATCAAGGTGTTTAAAATCTCTTGCAGCAGCGCTTTGCCAATGCCGTGTCCGCGAAATTCTTGCAGGACACACATGCGCCCAATCTTTCCGTCCTCCAGGACCCGTGCGGTTGCAATGGTTTTAGAATCTGTATCGCTTGCTTCAATTTTTTGTGCGTGAAAGTGCAGGGTGCTGTTGAGTTCGTCCAGTCCATCCCATTCTTCATCGGCGCTTACGCCTTGTTCTTCAACAAAGACTTTTCGTCGAATTTCACTGAGTGCTTCGAGATTTTCCTGCCATGATATTTGAGAGAGCTCGAACAATTCTCGTGTGTTTGATGAAGTATAGGAATAGGCCATGGCTACCTCCACATGCGTCAGGCTTTTGGCTGCGTGTAGCGTTGTGTTGCTTCTTACAACGCTCCGTGAAAATCAGTTCTGCAATGTTGGCCCTACGGGCGACACAAAACTTCGAGTGCATGTAACTCTAGCACTATTTTTTGTTCGCGCTCAACGAGTTGCTGGAACTCTATGGCCTGGTATTGGCTTATATCTCTGGCAAAGCGCAGGTCGCACTCCCAGCTCTGGCCGTTAACAAACAATAAGGCCAGGGCGTTTTTGGGGGTGGAATCAATCGCGTAATAGGCGGTGCGGCAGTAAGGCGACAACTGAAAAGGGGAGAGTTCCAATTCGTTTTCGTCCAGCGGTGCCAGCATGCACTCAATATTCTGTTTTAGCTCCGTAGAATATTCCCCCAGCCACTTCGCAATACTGGTTTTGTCTTGGCAGTGGGCTAGCAGCATGGCTTGTACTTTAGTGATAGCGTCTTCACCTATTGCATTGCTGGCTTCGCTGAACTGCAGATCCGGGTCGCGATAGCGTATATCCGCTGGACTGCTGGACGCCTTTTCTTGTGCGTATTCCAGTAAAATATCAGCATCAGCGGGAGCGCGAAAGCCAACTGAGTACGTCATTGACTCGCCAATAGCTTCACCCCAGTGCGCAAGTTGCGCAGGCACGTAAAGCAGATCTCCCGGTTCCACTATCCAGTCTTCTGACGTGGTAAATTCCTGCAGTAACTTCATCGGCTGGTCGGGCACGAGGGCACTCTGACTGTTGCAGTTTTGTCCCAGTCGCCAGCGACGTTTACCAGCGGCTTGAATGAGAAATACATCATAGTAGTCAAAGTGCGGGCCAACGCCCCCCATGTCCGTGGCATAGCTGATCATAATGTCGTCTAGGCGCCAGTTGGGAATGAAGCGAAAATTTTGCAGGAATTGGTTTACGTTGGGGTCCAGTGCATCAACATGCTGGACCAGCAGTGACCAGTGAGATTCAGGAAGATTGGAAAACGTGCCGTCAGCCAGAGGGCCGTGCTGTACTTGCCAGTTACTCTGTGGAGTACTATTTGTTGTGCTTGTTGTTGTGCTTGCTGGCTGAGTTGGTGTTTCGATTATCAGGCGCGAATTGACGTCTTCCTCAAGAGAGAGTCCTGCCAGTTCATCCGCGCTGATAATGTCTTGCAGATCGGTAAATGCCTGGCGAATAAGCACAGGCTTTTTCTGCCAATAGTCACGCAGGAATTCGTCTATTGGCATTGAGCCTAATTGCTTTAGCGCCGGCATGTTGGTAATTCGTGCTTGGGTCCGATGTTAGTCTTGAATCCGTGACACGATATCTTTTGCCTGACTTGCTGCATTGCCAATATAGGATGCGGGTGTCAGCGAAAGCAGCTGTTGTTTGCCCTGTTCTGGAATATCCAAGCCCTTTACAAAGTCACTCATGATGGCCTGCGTAATGGTTTGGCCGCGAGTCAGGGCTTTTAATTTCTCATAAGGTTCTTCAACACCGAAGCGTCGCATTACGGTTTGAATCGGTTCTGCCATGACTTCCCAGGCATTATTCAGATCTCGTTCCAGCGCAGCCGTATTGATTTCCAGTTTGCCTATTCCTTTCAGCGATGCCGCATAGGCCATCAAACTATAGGCCACGCCGACACCCATGTTTCGCAGTACTGTGGAGTCAGTGAGATCACGCTGCCAGCGTGAGATGGGAAGTTTAGCGGCAAGATGCTGGAAAACAGCGTTGGCGATTCCGAGGTTGCCTTCGGAGTTTTCAAAATCAATAGGATTGACTTTGTGAGGCATGGTGGAAGAGCCCACTTCGCCTGCGATGGTTTTTTGCTTGAAATAGCCCAGTGAAATGTAGCCCCACACATCCCGGTCAAAATCAATCAATATGGTGTTGAAGCGTGCAATAGCATCAAACAATTCTGCAATGTAATCGTGCGGCTCAATTTGGGTGGTGTAAGCATTCCAGTGGAGCCCCAGACTTTCAACAAAGTGTTTGGCGTTAGCTTGCCAGTCGATTTCGGGGTAGGCGCTCAGGTGAGCATTGTAGTTCCCTACGGCGCCATTTATTTTACCCAGTAGCTTGACTGACTTAATGGCTTGATATTGGTCGTGCAGGCGAGCGGCTACGTTAGCCATTTCTTTGCCAACGGTTGTTGGCGAGGCAGTTTGGCCATGCGTGCGCGAGAGCATCGGTACATCGGCATACTGCACCGCAAGGTCGGCGATGGCTGTAATAATACTTTTCAGTTGTGGCAACAGGACTTCGTCGCGGCCTTCTCGCAGTATTAGCGCGTGGGAGAGGTTGTTTATATCCTCTGAGGTGCAGGCAAAGTGAACGAACTCAGTCACCGCATTTAATTCAGCGTTATCTTTGATTTTGTTCTTAATGAAGTATTCCACGGCTTTAACGTCGTGGTTGGTGGTTTTTTCAATATCTTTGATGGCTTGGGCATCATCGATCGAGAAGTTACTGACGATATTATTGAGTAGCGTTTGTGCCTGTTCACTGAAGCTAGGAACCTCGGTAATCGCTTCCATGCTGGCCAGCTGTTGTAGCCAGCGAATTTCGACTTCTACGCGAAAGCGAATCAGTCCGTATTCACTGAAAATAGGGCGAAGTTCTGTGGTTTTTGAGCCATAGCGGCCATCGACAGGGGAAACGGCTGTGAGCGATGATAGTTCCATGGGAAATTAGGTCTCTAGCTAAATCTAACGTCAGGTTTAAATTGACCAGATCCAACGAAGCGGCTGGACAGGGTCAGGGTTCGATTTTGATCTGTAATGGAAATCAAAATTGAGTTCAGCATGCGAAAGTCCCGCAAATGCGTTAATAGCGCATATTGGAGACGTTCTAAAAAAGGACGCGCAGTGTACAGCAAAACCTGCTTTTTTGCAGCAGGATTTGACTGATGGCGCTAGTGAACGGTTTTTCTGTACTGGTCGTTGAGTTGGCTGGCGATTTCAGCGAGCTTGCCTCGTTTGAAAATAATCTGCAGGCGTCCACCACCGACCTGGCGCCAGAGAGTAAAAGCTCGGATAGCAGCTAAAAGCAGGGTGCGAATCTGATTGGCAACTCGCGCCTGTTGCAAATAGCCATACTCGCCGCTGATTTGAATCCGATAGGAAAACTTACTGACGGTGTCGGTATAGATTTCTGCCAGGTTAGAGGCTACATTTTCGTGGCTTACACCAAAGTGCTGGGCTTGGCTTTGGGCTTTCTCCAGTCGATTCGAGATGACATACAACATATCTGAACGCCGTGACAGTCGCTTTTGCAAGTGCATGGCACCGAGTACATAGCGGAGTAAATCACTGTTTTTGGGGTCCCGATGGTTGTTGAGTAGTTCCGTCAGGGTTTCGAAACCAAAGCTCAGGTTTTCCGGGCGTCCAAATACATCTGCTGCGGCATCAGGATCTCGCACAAATAAACTGTTCACCGCCGTTTCATATTCTTCAGTTCTCAAATAGCCTGTTTTCGCCAGTTGTTCAACGACGCTGATCGCTTGTATCGCGCCGGCGAGGGCAATAACTATTTCATGCAATGAGTTTTGCAAAGTCATGTGTCCTATCGATTTTTATATTTTCTTTGTGGTGGATTCATGATGAGGTTACTGTTTTATTGTCAGTGATTTGTTCCGCGGGGATGTTGCTGGCTTTCTCAATAACAGCACCTCCAAGACAAATGTCATCCTGATAAAATACGACAGATTGACCCGGTGTAATGGCGCGTTGTGGCTTATTAAAAACCACGTTTATAGTATCCGGCGCTGTGTCATCGAAATAAATGATACAGTCTTGATCGGCCTGACGATAGCGGGTCTTTGCTTTACAGTGCATTTTATTTTGAATTGGTTGATTATTTATCCAATGTACCTGTCCCGCAATCAAACTGTTTTTGAACAACAGAGGGTGTTGGCCTCCTTGTACAACCACCAGCTGGTTTGTATCCAGGTCTTTTTCTGCTACATACCAGGGTTCTTCTTTTGCTCCGGGCACACCGCCAATTCCTAAACCTTGGCGTTGGCCAATGGTGTGATACATCAGTCCCTGATGTGAGCCAATGACGTCGCCTGTGTCCGTCACAATATTACCTGGCTGGGCCGGGAGATAATTTTCTAAAAAGTCTTTGAATCTGCGTTCACCGATAAAACAGATCCCCGTGCTGTCTTTTTTGTTGTGCGTCACCAGGTCGTGTTTTTCGGCAATGCGACGAACTTCTGTTTTTTCCATGTCGCCGATTGGAAAGAGCGTTTTTGCAAATTCTTTTTCAGATACCGCATGTAAAAAATAACTCTGGTCTTTATTCGGGTCGAGACCTTTACACAAATAGGTGTGACCATCGCGTGTGGTCGTGCGAGTGTAATGGCCTGTTGCAATAAAATCTGCCCCAAGTGATTCGGCATACTCAAGAAAGACTTTAAATTTTATTTCGCGATTACACAGAATGTCGGGGTTTGGTGTTCTGCCGGCTTTGTATTCCAGGAGAAAATGTTCAAACACATTATCCCAGTATTGCGCAGCGAAGTTGGCTGTGTGCAAATGAATACCGAGCTTTTGGCACACCGCAGCCGCATCAAGCAAATCCTTTACGGCCGTGCAATATTCTGTGCCGTCATCTTCGTTCCAGTTTTTCATGAACAAGCCTTCAACATGATACCCCTGCTGTTGCAAAAGTAATGCTGACACCGAGGAGTCTACACCGCCGGACATCCCGACAATAACTTTGGGTGGATTGTGCTGACTGGATTGTTTGTCGTTGCTGCTGTTAACCATCGAATTGCGCGTTTCTTAAGGAAGAGTGAAGAGGGGGAATTTTATCGGATTGTGGCACGCAATGTACAACACAACTGACTGCTTATTTTTCGGCGTTTTGCATGCTGAACATCCAAAATATTGAGTATAGAAAGATATAGTGTGATTTTTATCACAAAAACACATTGATTTAGATGACACCAAAAAAAACTCATTATTTATCAATAGCTTAAAAAACGCTCATGTCGCTTAAAAGATTTGCCGGCGCGCATATTTACATGGATCTCAGATTTCTGTGGTTCCATCAAAACATAAGTTATTGATTTTATTGGAAATAAAGTGTTTGGCGACACTCGGTGTTTTATGGCGTCAGCGTCATACATGTACCCACAACGGTTAACTTGCGCATCAAAGTTAAGTCCTCGAGTTTTCACCCAAATTTCATTGGTACCCCCTCATTTCACACCAGTTTTTTTTCTACCGGGTTATGGATGCCTGGAAGATGATTCGGCGGCCGTATTTATGACCTTTCATGGCCGCTTGGGCAGGGAATAGATTGTTTTTAAATATGATTTGAAATAGTTAAGAGGTAGAAACTATGTTAGTTCAACAGCAGTTGGAAAATATCACCCAATTAAATAGCAATCCATACTACAGTCTGGAGGCTAAAGGACCTTTAATTGATAGAGTGTATTCAATGCGTTATCGCAGTTATAGCGCCGATGATTATATTAGTAAGTGCGAAACGAAAAAATTTATGGATGAATATGATCCGATGCCCAACTGCACTTCCTATCTTACTTACTTTGAAAAAAAAGCGATTGGATCGATTCGCTCGTGTATTTTCGATCCTAAATGTGAGATAAATCGTGTTCCAGTGATGGATGTTTTTGAAAGTGAATTAGGGGATATTGTCGGTTACGACAAAACGTTTATTGAGGCGAATAAATTTGTTATCGACCCTTCCTTTCAGAGAAAAGGTGGCGTAAAAGCTAGGTTTAGCATTTATAAAAACATCGCAGACTCTATACTTGAAAATAATGCTAAATATTTAGTGGCAGGTATCAGACCGGAACATATTAAGTTTTATCGAATGTTGAATTTTAAACCGATGTCAGATGTGAAATCATATCCACATTTAAAATTCTTAACATTACTCGTCGTCTGTGAAGATGTTATGGGATTTGTTGACAGAATCTACAGTAAAACTAATAAGCCTGAAGTTCGCGAGATTGTAAATGGTTCATTACTTAGTTACGGCACTCATTGATTTTTTTGTCGGTTGTGCCGCATTAACCAAAACGAGGAACAAATCTGCGATTGCCTTGGCTTTCACGGCGTTTAGTTTGGGCTTGTGGTCGTTAGAATTATTTTTACTGACGGTCATCGACGATCTTGTCTCCTTGTCTTTTTGGTTTCATCTGACGCGATGGGGAATGTTCTTCATTCCTCCGTCGCTTGCATTTCTGGCATGGAGGCTGGTTGGCTCCCGATCTAAACGATATTTGGCCATGGTGCTGATTCCCGGTGCTCTGATGAGTGCAGGGCTTGCTATCACGAATCTATTCTTTGTTCCCTCAAAGCTGGAAGGTGTCATTGGGGGATACCTGCCCAAAGTAGACAGTATTTTCTACCTGTTTGCCGTCAATTTCCTCTGGTGCTTGGTTGGCGCGGTGTCACTGTGTATTGGCTGTTACAAAAGTGCGACACATCGTGAGCGGCAACGGATTCGCTGGCTGATGATCATTCTGCTGATGACCATGTCGACTGGCTTAATGAGTATCTGGCTGGTGAAATATGATTTTTACCTTAAATTAGTCGGCGCGACGACGAATATCGTTTTCATCTCTTTACTGTTCTACGCTACCGTTCAGCACCATTTGATGGACATTCGCTTGGCGCTGAGTGTCGGCTTAACGCGCCTGGCGATACTGGCACTGGTGGTGTGGTCTTATTTCTTCTTACATTCCGTGATGGGTGAGCTGGATCAGTCGATTGCCGGTGTCCTGGTCATGTTAATGTTTATTGTGATTGTTTTGGAAATGTATCCGCGAGTATTACGTTGGGCATTGCCCAACGCGATAAAGCTGATGTCTCGCCATGGCTACGATTATGAGCAAGTGAAAGAGGCAACGCGTGCCGAGTTGAATGTTTGTATGAATTTAAAAGGGCTCAATCGCGTATTGGAGTTCTTGTTGATTCATACAGTGCGCGCCAAGAGCTATCAGTTCTGGAAAATTGAAAAGGGCGCTATCCACTCCGTCAGCCTCAGTAAGTCGCTCAAAGAAGAAAAGTTAAGTAAGAGCCAGAAAGAGGATTTACTGCATTACTGCGAGCAGAATAAAGGCTTGATTATCGCTGACGAAACGCCGGAGAAAATTCAGAAAATCGCAGAAAAGTGTGATTGTAACGCGTTCTTTTCTGTTGAATATGACGGTGATTTGGTGGCCTTGATTCTGGTGGGGTGTACCTCCGAGCTATCATTTTATCGCTTCGATGATATTCGAATTTTTGAGTGGTTGCGCCAGGAGCTGGGGCAGGTGCTCAATCGCATTAAACGTCTTGATGAAATGCAGGACGAGCTGGGGGACGCCAAGAAAACTCTCTCCATGTTGGGGGTTATGAACCACTATCATCACGATATTAAAGCGCCTCTGGCAATTATCGATGGGGTTTTAACCAACAATATTTATGATCGGGAGCGTCAGACGCAAATTGTGCTGGAGCAGGTGGATCGCAGCTCCAAGCTGATAGCCACGATGGCACAGATTCTTCGCGGTCAGCGAAAGCGTAAATTGCAGGCTGTTTCTGTGCGAGACACAATTGAGGACAGCTTGTTTCTGTTTGCCCAACGGTTGGATAAATTAGATAAGCAGTTTTCTGACACCCCTAAAATCACAGCAGATCCAGAGGATTTAAAAATTCTTGTGATCAATGTGGTGAAAAATGCGATTGAAGCCAAGCGCGAAGGTGTACCTTTGACGATGTCGATTCGCACGTGGACTACCGCAGATTATGTGTGTGTGGCATTTTCAGATAATGGGATGGGTATTCCACAGAATATGTTGGAAAATTTGTGGGAAGATGCTGTCACGACTAAACAGTTCGGCAGTGGCATTGGCTTGCAGGCAATCAAACGAATCGCTGACGAGCATCAGGCGATTATTGATGTTACCAGCAAGGTGAACGAGGGCACGCGATTTATTATCAAATTCCCCATGAGCCTGGTGGTGACGAATGTTCCTGAACCTGATTTTGATGAAGATAATATTTTTGCACGAAAAAATCGAAACTTTGACCCGAGCTTGATTCGCAATAGTTAGAACTTTGCAGCAAAGACAAATCGAAAAACCGGGGGTGCAGACGACTCCCGGTTTTTTTATGGGCGGGGCTTTTGATTTTGGCTAATGACTTTGGTTTATGATTTTGGCTTGTGAGTAGCGATTATGTCATGCGTTTAGGCGCTGCATTCGGTAGTGGTGCGTTAATTTTTAAACATAATACTGATGCCGAAGCTTCTTGGTTCTTCATAGAAACCGCGGTCAATTCGTAGAAACGATTCTTCTCGGTAACGCAAATGGCGGGAATCTGCCAGATTGTTGCCCCAAAGCTCGAATTGCCAATGAGAGTTAAGTTTCAAGCCCACACGGCTGTTGATGGTGTCACAGCTTGGAACCTGGGTAGAATCACTGTTGCTTGGATTGGAGTAAAAACTGCTTGAATAGCTGTAATTCAGGTGCCCATAAAAGTGTTTATAGGTGTAGTCCAGGCCAAGAAAATATTTTAACTTGGGGGCGTAGGAAAGCTGGTGTGTGTCATAGTTGACAAAATTACCTTCACTATCGCGTCCGCCATTTTTAAACTCATCGAATTTTGCGTCGGTATAAGCGCTGTTTAATGTCAATTTCCAGTGGTCGTCTAACAGATAGTTCAATTCCAGTTCCAGACCTCTGCTGGTCGCTTCACCTGCGTTAGTGAGCTGTAAAATTGTGGCCGTGTCACTTTCAACAAATTGAAATACCTGTAAGTCTTCAATATTGATTTGAAATAAGGCAACATTGAAGTTGAGATTGTTATCGAGTAATTCCTGTTTGTAGCCCAGCTCCCAGTTGTAGGCATACTCTGGTTTGAATTCAATGCTGCTCAGGTCGGTAACAAAATCAGCATTCCAGCCACCGCTTTTAAAACTCTTGGAGACATTAAAGTAGAGCATGCCGTCGTTGTGGGCGGTGTATTGAATACCGAATTTCGGTAGGAAATCCGAGAAGGTTTTATCTGTGATCAGTGTGTCATTTACAAACAGGCCAATGCCGTCTTCGATGGTGTAGTTAATGGCTTTGCTCTCTTCGACAAATCGCGCACCAATAGACGTTTGCCAGTGCTCGTTCAATACATAATTCAAATGGCCATAAAGTGAGGCCGAATCATGGTCCAGTTTGCCGGGAGTTGTTGCGCGGTTCTCGCCCAGTTGAGCAAATCGTGCAGTTTCAATGCTCTGTGACATGTAGAAGGCACCGACAATATAGTTAAACTTGTCGTACAGGGGCGAGATAAGTCGAAGCTCTTGAGAGGCCTGTTGGCTCTGTTCATTAAAGTAAGAATAGGACGCTGGTACGGATGAGTAATCCTCTTCATTTTGCGTGCTGAATTCGTTGTCTCGCAATGCGGTGGTGCTGACAATAGTGAAATCGGCATCTGTGGCGTAGGAGGCCGACACAGAGCCTCCAGCGACGGAGCGCTTCTCGTACTCGTCAGTGTCATGGGAGACCTTGAGAGGCTCTGGTGCTTCGCTGTAGCCACTATAACTGCTGTTGTCTTGTAATGCCTCACCATTGGTTGCGGGGACATCTTCTTCCAACCAGTCTAAGCTGATGTCGATGTCCAGTTTGTCCGATGGAAGTATTTTGAGTTTTATTCGGGCGGCGTTGTTATCTACCCCCTGAATTTCCTTTCCCTGATAGATATTGTCTATGTAGCCATCTGACTGTTGGCGTCCAAGTTCCAGGCTGCCCATGACGCGATCATTGAGAGGAATATTGGCGAACAGGTTGGCGTTGCGCGTATTGTAATTGCCAATTTCCAATTGCATGGACTGGCTGGCTTCTTCATGCGGTTTATGAGTGGTTATATTTATGGCACCAGCCACGGAGTTTGTACCAAAAAAGGTTCCTTGTGGCCCTCTAATCACTTCAACTTGTTGCACGTCCAGCAGAGCGACGTTAAACGTGGAGGAGCGCACATAAGGAACACCATCAACATATACGACCACGCGAGCATCACTGCCGATATTGCGGGAGTAATCACCGATACCACGGATTGAAATTTCACCGCGACTTTTACGTGTACCTGCGCCGAAACTCAAAGACGGAATGGCGTATTCCAGGTCGCTTAGATCTTTGGCGCCGGTGGCTTGAATAAACTCTTTGCTGATGTGTGCGACTGAGACGGGAATTTCAAAGATGCTCTCTTCACGAATCTGTGCTCGAACGAGCACTTCTTCAAGGCCGCCATGATAATCATCAGTTTGCGTTTGTTGTTGTGGCGCACTGAAAACGTATGGCGAAAAACTGCAACCAATCACGCTGGAGACAACCAGTAACTGCTTAATAGGGTCGAATGTCATCATGTTAAATCTGGGGTCGCATGTAAAGCGCCAACTTATACTGTCTGTTTGTGGGTAGAAATTGTGAAGTTCTCATGCATAAAGTTCCAAAAAGCGGATTTTTAATGCATTCTTTTGAGTGTTTTATTTTGGTATAACTAGGCGCCTTTATTTTAGTTCAATGCTTTCAGTTCAATGCTTTCAGTTCAATGCTTTCAGTTCAATGCTTTCAAGTCGTTGCTTTCAAGTTGGCGCTTTCAAGTTAGTGATTTGAAAACATTACTTGGAAGGCTGTTTTTTGAAAGCTTTTGTTAGAAAGCTTGTCCAGGAAAGCTCCTGGCTGCATAAGTATTTGTCTTTCAAAATACTTTGGGCTGGGTTTACCCTGCGCTCTTAGTTGTACCTCTATCTTAATTGTGCCTCTAAAGTGAACGTCACTACCTCAATTGTCAGGTTCAATTTTTTGTTGAATCTGACGGCATTATAGCATTTCCCGTGTAATCTACAGTTAAGTTTCGTTTTTTAATTTGCGATTAATACCTGCTCCAGCATGCCTTGCTTTAGCGGTTTGTCTAAAAAATCATAAAATCCGCTTTTTTTGAGTTCCACCTTTTGGCGTTCAATGGGCATGCTGGTCAGCCCAATGATTTTAGTTTGCGCGCCAATTAGTTCGCACAGTTTTTCGGTGGTTTCCTTGCCGGATAGCCCAGGCATTTGCATATCCATTAACACGACATCGAACTCTTGTTGTTGACTGGTTTCTATTGCCTCCTTGCCGGAATAAACATGCGCGATGCTGTGTGTACTGCCCAACACAGATTCTGCTATGTCATGGTGGATTTGTTCATCATCAACCAGCAGGATTTTGAGGGCTGGTTGAAGTTGCGTTTGATTCTGTGTGTCCGTCTTGTGAATTTGACTGTCACTACCTTCCTGATGCAGGTAATCCTGTCTGTCCAGGGTATTTAGAAATAACTTGTAGCGACTCAGCAGGGCTTGAGCTTCACTGACATTTGCGCTGATAAGTTTAGGCGCATTGATTAAGGCGGATTTAATATGGTCTGGAATATTGTCCAGCGCCTGGATTTGCGGCGTTAACTCCTGCATATATTCCAGGATTAAATCCGCATTCATTTTAGCCGTAGCCAGTGGGGTTGACACATCATGAGAAAAGCTTGAAGAAACTTGATCAATATCGTTGTGTTGCGAATTAGCGGAGTTCATTGTTGAAGTCACGTAAGGTTAATGAAGCCGATTTGACGGCATGTCCAGGTATTCTTGAAAGCTCGATAAACACCGAAACTTCTTTTTAATCAGTGCACAAAAATAATCCTGGTCACCATTGATAACTTCCATCGGATAAATGTTTTCTTGCCAGTTCTGCATGAAAGACGGTTCGTACTCACCATCATCGTTTTGAAAAAACGGTGCATGAGAGCGACTGGCGAGCACGCTGTAACACTCGTCATTGATTTTCTTCTCATTGAGCTCTGACAAGGTGTGAGTGAATTCGTCTGTGGTATACACCAGTAACCGGCTCATCGCACCGAAACGATCAATCATTAGAAAACCGCCGGGGTTGGTCACGTAGTAATATTCCACTATGTCCATGTCTTCGCACAGCTGTTCGAAATAATCTGCAAATTCAGTATCGAACAAATAAGGGATCTGGGTGTGTGCCGCTTGTTTTGATAGTGGCATCAACTCCATGAAATAACGTTTATTTAAGGTTGCGATGATGGACTTGAGCCGATTGGGTAAATCGTCTTCATTTTTCCCAATATAGAAATCGATTAAATCTGAATTGAGTGCATGAATCGCCTGCTTTTCATTGGCAACACCCGTCAGAAGAATTTTTTTGGTGTTGGGATTTGAAATTTGCGAACACAGATCCAACCCGTTTAGATGGGGCATGCTGAAATCTACAACGACCACCGAAGGCTCCGCGAAGCGGTTTAAGGTGTTGAGTTTTTTACATATGTGATTTTGCGGCAATATTAATTGCTGAGGCGCATTGATGTCGGGAGACATGGGCAAGCCTTTGGCAAAATTCTCGATCAGCTTGTTTTGTGATTCGACATAGACCAGACCTTCATGAGGATCATCAAACAGTGCAAATGAGCCCGGATCGGACTTCATTGTTACGGATTGGATGAACTCTTTGTTGTCATCAATGTATACCGCCAAGGTAGGGTGATAAAAAAGACTTAATTCGGGTTTACCCATTATTCTGTGCTCAACTCTCTGCTGTGTGGCATCTCTTTAAAAGAATGATCGGTTGAATAAACGATCATCTAAAACGGCGACTAGGTAGTTAACTTATCTGTAAGAATGTCACGTAAGTCTTCAAAATGGAATAAATTTAAACGCGATTGATATAGGCTGTTGCGATTAAATTCAAGTGTTAGCGGCATAACTTTCCCATAAAGCACAGTAATACGGCAATCCGACTTTGAGGTTTTTACTATTTTTTATGAGATATGGTTAAGAAATATCCATATCGCTTTTTTGAAGATCCGAAACGTGAGCGTTACCCACTAAATATAGCCGCTTGCCCATCGCTTGTAAGTTGGAAAGATAATTTTGATGACGAATTGCAAACTTACACCTCCACTTCATGGATTTACCTGTGTTTAGACGTCCTGCGATCAAATGCCATTGTTCGCGGTTAGTACCTGAAGCTTTTGGCTGTAGCGTTGTTTGTCATCTAAATCTGCATACTGTTGTGCTTTGTCCAACGCTTTTTTTGCGTGATCAATTTTATTTTGGTGATAGTAGCTCAATGCCAAGCCGTGGTAAAAACTGGGCTCCAATTTGTAAATGCGAATGGCCTTTTTAAATAGACGGGTGGCTTTGTCGAAATTTTTTAATGCAAGTTCACGTTTGGCGAGCTTTTCAAGATAGTAAGGGTTTTTGCGCGCGTATTTTTCAACATCCTTACGATAGGTTTCGGCATTGTGTTCATCACCAATTTGGGTGTAGAGAACAAAAAGGTTTTTCATCGCAGATTTATTGTGAGGATTCAACGCAATAGCCTTTAGGTAAGCCTGCTCAGCCTGGTTAAACGCACCTAGTTTTTTATGGACGACACCCAGGTTTGACCAGGAGATATCCAGCTTTTTATCTGTCTCTATGGCTTTTTCAAAGAAAGCAATCGCTCTAAAGTATTGATTTTCATTTAATGCTTCAACGCCAAGATTGTTATAAAACTCCGCCTTTGCTCGATCGTCAGAAATTATCTCTTTTTTTAACGATGTCATATCATACTCGTCAAAAATAGCTTGGTTGAATTCCACCGTAGCATTGTAGTGCCCAAGTTTTAACACAACGTTGACATGTCCTGGCAATTCATAAAATCCTTGACGAGGGCGCCATTCCAACGGAACTTCAACGGATTGATAGTAAGCTTTTAACCCAACGTAGCGTGCAGCAGCTACAAATAAATTGGCATGGGACATACAGTTACCGCTGCCTTGGCGAAAAGTTTCAGCCGCCGTGTATGTGCCGTTTGGGTTATACATGAGGTTCAAGTAGTGAGATTTATACAAAACATCGTGAAGTTTCAAAAAACGTTGCTTTTTAGATCGTACGTGCGTGACTTCAACATCTAACAGTTGTTTAATCTCATCCGTTAAAAAATGCAGGTCATAAGGCGGTATAGTAAATTCTCGATCCATGAGTGCCAGTTGTGCTGGATCGGGTTTCTCTGACAGAGGAGACGGTGTTGCGCTGTCTGGAAGAGTTTGTTCTGAGTTGTTCTGCTGTATAGCGTCGGTTTGATGGGGCGTGTTTGCAGTCTGTGATGCTATTTCGCTGGATGATTCTGGCGAGGCTCGCGCAGACAGGGCAATAAGCAGGAACATGACAACAAAATAATGTACACCTTTGCCGGGAACAGATATTTCCTGCTGATGAGTATTCAGTTGGGCGGGCAATCGCATTTTCATTCTCCCACTTCATGTTGTTCGACAGTATTTTCTGATCGACGTTTTAATTTTTCCCTTGATCACTTCTTTAATATTTGTTGATGGTGCTTTTTTTCTGCACTTTTTCTACTGCATTTTTGTGTCGGCTATCGGCGGTCTTTTCGCTTAGTTTCCTGCGCGTGAATATGCCTTTTTGTTTTGTATCTGCTTGTTAAGTCGTCCCCGAGCTTATATGCAGTTAGTACCGTCAGTGAAATTTTTTCAATCGCTCATATTAAGTTTAGATGAAGCCTGACGACAGGCTTGTCATATTCCGAAAAATTGCGACGGGGTGATGAATATTTGAGTTCTGTGAGGTCTGCGAGTTTCTTTTAATTGAAAACCAGTCTGATAAAAGCCAGGAGTAGAGCGGTGAGTTCTAATTCATGGGGTGAATTCGATAACCCTTTCGAGATTAACAGGTGTCTTATCTGGCTGAAAATGAACTCAGGCATAGATTTTGCGATGAAGCCCTTACTAGTTGATAAGCGCCAAAAAATTGTCTGATCGAGGAGCCTTATGGCAGAGCCATTTTTCCAGCATTTGAAATCCCTTCCTGGGAATGTTTCAGGGCAATCCACTTTACAGAGTGTGAAAGGCTTATGGCAAGGCAATTTGAGCGTACCTATTCTGTTGCTGGCCTTACTGGGCATGATGATGTTGCCGTTACCGGCATTTATGCTCGACGCGTTTTTTTCCTTCAATATCGCCTTGTCTATTGTGGTACTGCTGGTTGCAGTGTACACCTTACGGCCTTTGGACTTTGCGGTTTTCCCAACCATTTTGTTGGTCGCGACGCTATTGCGTCTTGCGCTGAATGTTGCTTCTACCCGTATCGTCTTGTTAAAAGGCCATGAAGGTGGTGACTCTGCGGGAAAGGTTATTCAAGCCTTTGGGGAAGTGGTAATTGGTGGTAACTACGCTGTGGGTCTAGTGGTCTTCATTATCCTGATTATTATTAACTTTGTGGTGGTAACCAAGGGTGCAGGGCGTATTTCTGAGGTAAGTGCCCGCTTTACACTGGATGCAATGCCCGGCAAACAAATGGCGATTGATGCCGATTTGAATGCTGGAATCATAGATCAGGATGAAGCGCGTGTTCGTCGTGCTGACGTGGCTTCCGAAGCAGATTTTTACGGTGCAATGGACGGTGCGAGTAAGTTTGTACGAGGAGATTCGGTTGCCGGGATTCTGATTCTAATTATCAATATTGTGGGTGGTTTGGCCGTGGGGATGGCTCAGCACCAATTGGAATTTGCTGATGCCACTGAAAAATACGTGCTGTTAACTATTGGTGATGGTCTTGTTGCACAAATCCCCTCGCTGTTGCTGTCTGTTGCAGCCGCTATTATGGTGACTCGAGTCAATAGCGCTGAAGATATGAACCGACAAGTGCTGTCGCAAATGTTTGATTCTCCCAAAGCGCTGGCGGTGGCAGCAGGCATTTTATTTTTAATGGGCATAATCCCAGGTATGCCGCACATCCCGTTTTTGGGCTTGGCTTTTATTTGTGGCTTGCTGGCGTACTATATTCATTTTCGTCAGCAGGAAGCCGAAGTTGTGGAAGAGGGTGGCTTTCAAGGACGGGTACCACAATCCGGCGCGATGGGAGCGTCCTCTGCAGGTAGCCCGGGACCGACGCCTGTTTCAAGTCAGCAGGCGTTGGAAAATAAGGCCATGCCGCAGAACCAGGAGCCCACGGAAGTCAGCTGGGATGATGTGCAGCCCGTGGATATTATTGGCCTGGAAGTGGGATACCGCTTAATTCCCCTGGTCGATAAAGCGCAAAATGGTGAATTGCTGGGGCGCATTAAGGGAGTACGTAAAAAACTATCGCAGGACCTTGGTTTTTTAATTCCCGCCGTTCATATTCGCGACAATTTGGATTTGTTACCCAGTGCCTACCGCATTACATTGATGGGTGTCACCATCGGTGAAGGTGAGGTGTTTCCCGACAAATTTATGGCGATAAATCCCGGTCAGGTATTTGGCAAACTTGAAGGGACGAAAACAGTCGATCCGGCATTCGGCCTGGAAGCCGTCTGGGTGGATGAAGCCAAGAAAGATCAGGCGCAAACTCTGGGCTACACCGTGGTTGATCCGAGCACCGTTGTTGCGACGCACTTAAATCAAATCATTCAGAATCATACGCATGAATTGCTAGGCCATGAAGATGTGCAGAAATGGCTGGATCTGCTGGCAGAAAAATCGCCGAAACTGGTGGAAGAGCTTGTTCCGAATACAATTTCCATAAACCAATTACTAAAAGTTTTGCAGACATTGCTGCGCGAGCAGGTGCCTGTACGCGATATGCGCACGATTGCTGAAGCGCTCGCCGCTCATGGTGCCAAAAATCTTGATACCGCCAGTTTAACGGCAATTGCTCGTCGCGCGCTCTCACGTCAAATTGTACAGAACATTGTTGGGCAGGAGCCCAATCTGCCGGTAATAACCTTAGATCCCGGATTGGAACAGTTGTTGCTACAGTCCTCTCAGCAAGCACAAAAAGCTGGCGCAGATGAGGGCGCATTTATTGAACCTCAACTGGCTGAACGAATGAATAACGCCTTAGTAGAGGCCGCACGAAAACAGGAAGCCATGGGGAAACCAATTATTATTCTGGTCGCTCCGCAATTGCGTAACCTGGTATATCAATTTATTCGATTCAATATTCCAGATGCAAAAGTGCTTGCATACAACGAAGTACCGGACAACAAACAAATTACGATTGAAGCCAGTGTTGGCGCTGATGCAGTGAAATAAATCTGCACAATGGTAGCTAGCCTGAAACGCAAATAAGCCTGTATTTATAGGGTTTTACAGATAAACTTTATAAATGACTGGTTGTTCATACGCTGTGAGTTAATGAGAACACAGAGCGAACTGAAACGTTTTGCAAGCTTGAATTTTAGTGGAGATGCAAGAACATGAACCATCCATCACATCAATTGGTAAAACGCTTTGTCGCACCGACCATGAGTCGCGCTTTAGAAATGGTACAGCGTGAGCTTGGGCCGGAAGCGGTGATTTTGTCGAGTAAGCGAATTGATAAGGGGGTTGAAATAGTCACATCTCTTGAACCGGATTTGCCGACACGGGGAATTGACGTTCGTCGCGATTTTGGACGGAAATTTGACGCCGACCTGGATACCGCGTTCGACAGTGATTCCGCCTGGAGGGCAAGTGCCGGTATCGAACAGGCCGCTGCCAATTATGGTGGCGCGGTCACTCAGCGTGATTCTGATAATTACGGTTCAACGCATTACGGCTCCGCTAATAATGGTTCAGCCGATAGTTTTTCGAAAAAGCCGTTTCGCGGTAAATCCTCAGCACAACTGGCTCAAGAAATTGAGCAGGCCCGAGAGAAAATGCTGGCGGCAAAACGTCAGGCCAAGCAGGCTGCAGAAGCCAAGCAACATCATCATCAGCAGTCAGATGCAGAACTTGCGCGTGAATTAAAAGATTTTTATGGCGATCGAAAGTCTTCGGCCAGACAAAAAGCTCACGCTGGATCATATGAAGGCGCTCGCCAGACTTCTGCGGAAGATAAAGCGCAACTGGAGTCTTTGCAAAGTGAATTAGCGGATATGCGAATGTTGCTGGAACAGCAACTGTGGCGTATGGGAGAGAGCCAGGCTATGCAGTCGGGCAGTGCTACAGGACTGGGTCAGCAGATCAACATGCCGAACAAAATACATGTGGTGGCTGAGCACTTGAGCCGCTTAGGGCTGACGGAAAATGTACAGCAGGAGCTGTTGGCTGGAGTGGCGCCTACGCAACGTGCCAGTGCGGCCTGGCGAGAGTGCATGGCGCATCTGTCTCAGCGCGTGCCGATTTGTGATGAAGGCATATTGGAGCACTCAGGTGTCTATGCTTTTTTTGGTCAAACCGGCGTTGGGAAAACCACTACCATCGCAAAGTTAGCGGCCCAATACGTTATGCGGCATGGGCCAGGCCGGGTGGCCTTGGTCACTACTGATACTTATCGAGTCGGTGCGTATGAGCAATTGCGTTCAATGGGGAAAATTCTCAATGTGCCGGTAAAAGTGGTGGACAAAGAAAACAGCCTGCTCACCGTTCTATCTTCATTGCGCCAATTCCCGCTAATTCTGATTGACACGGCAGGCTTTCGCTATGGTGATCCCATGCTGAAAAAGCAATTAGCACAGTTTGATCGTTGCCCGATGGTTCAGCGAGTTCTTGTGATGTCATGTAACAGTCAATTAGCCAACATGAAGGCTTCAATTCATGCGCACACGGCTGACCATCCTCTGTTTGGATGCGTATTAACGAAGCTGGATGAGTCTGCAACTTTGGGTGAAGCATTGAGTGTGGTGGTAGAAAAACAATTGCCTGTCGCTTACACGACGGATGGCCAGGAAATTCCGCAGGATATTGCTCCGGCGAGCGGTCATGGCCTGGTTGCCAAAGCTGTGGCAGCGATTAAGCAAAAGGGAGAAGAATATAGCGCAACAACAGAGCATGCATCTGTTTATTAAGCACTATACTTAAACCGCGACGGAAAGAGTTTTCGCGAGGGAAACTCGAACGGAAATAGCTATTTGAAAGTCTGACTTAATGAGCAGCAAGTGTAGTTAAAAAATAACGTCGAAAGCACGAAAAAACAGTAAAACATTCAGTGCCGAAAAAGGCATTCATCCAACCGGGATGTTGGGACAAGCGTTTTGCGTGCAGTTTGCTAAAGTTAATGGACAGCAAATGCATGTTGAGAATTTGAGAAAGAGCCAATGGCGTCAAATCATCCGATAAAAGTTATTGCAGTCACCGGCGGAAAAGGTGGCGTGGGCAAAACCAATGTTTCTGTCAACCTGAGTATTGCACTGGCGGAATTACGGCGGCGAGTGGTTTTAATGGATGCGGATCTTGGGCTCGCCAATGTTGATGTGCTATTGGGGTTACAGGCTAAATATACGATTGCGGATGTGCTCGATGGCAGTAAATCTCTCAGAGAAATCCTGGTTAACGGCCCGGGCGGCATAAAAATTGTGCCGGCTGCATCGGGCGTGCAACAAATGGCGGGGCTTTCTCATCAGGAGCATGCAGGCATCGTCAATGCGTTTAGTGAACTTAGTGACCAGTTAGATGTGCTGGTTGTGGATACGGCTGCCGGCATTTCGGATACCGTAGTGAGTTTTGTGCGAGCGGCTCAGGAAGTGATCGTGGTGGTGTGTGATGAGCCATCGTCTATCACCGATGCCTATGCCCTGATGAAACTGCTAAATGTGGAATATGGCGTTTTTCGTTTTCGAGTGATCGCGAATATGACGCGCAGTACCCAGGAAGGCGTTAATCTTTTTAATAAATTAAATGCTGTGTGTGAAAAGTTTCTGGATGTGTCTTTACAATACATGGGCCCGGTACCATTTGATGAAAACGTTCGCAAAGCTGTCCAGAAACGAACACCGTTAATTTCTTATGCGCCGCGCTCCAAGGCCGCGGTGGCGATAAGAGCCCTCGCACAAAAAGTGGATGCCTGGCCGGTTCAATCCAGTCCGCGCGGACATTTAGAATTTTTTATCGAACGTTTACTGCAAACTTCGCAAGCCAGTGGCATGTATTAATCAATCCCTAGAAATGTTTTGGCGTGTGAGAAAAAATGGTCGGATCGGTGGCTGAAAATTTGATGGTATACCAGGCAACAGGTCAAGAAAAATCGATCAGTGTTGAAGATTATGCGTTTCTGGTTAAGCGCATTGCTCATCACATGATGGCTCGCATGCCGTCTTCTGTTCAGGTAGATGATTTAATTCAGGCAGGCATGATTGGTTTGCTGGAAGCATCGCAAAAATATGACGGTGGTAAAGGTGCAAGCTTTGAAACGTATGCAGGAATCCGTATTCGCGGAGCAATAGTTGATGAAATGCGTCGTGGTGATTGGGCCCCCCGATCTGTGCATCGCAATAGTCGCAGAGTTTCCGAAGCAATCAGCCAAATTGAAGCCCGCACCGGTCGTGATGCGAAAGATTCTGAAGTAGCCGCCTTATTACAGGTGAACATGGAGGAATACTATGACATGGTGAAGGATGCTGCCTCCACCAGATTATTCAGCTATGACGAGTCCTATGAAGACGATGACCAGCAGCTAAGTGGTGGCGAAGGCGAGGTCAATCAATTATCTCAGCCGGCAGAAGATGTTCGGCGCGCAGCCATGCAACAGGCGTTAGCCGCGGCGATCGATAAATTACCGGAGCGGGAAAAACTTGTATTGTCTCTCTACTACGAGCAGGAACTCAATTTGAAAGAAATTGGACAAGTGCTTGAAGTGTCAGAATCCAGAGTCAGTCAAATTCATAGTCAAGCTGCAGCGCGGTTACGTTCAAAACTAACAGATTGGCAATAAAAGTTATTGAATTAATAAGTAAAACGCATAACGCAAAATGGGATCAAGTCTCCGTCCGTTAACGCGTTATGAGCAACGCGTTCCTTTCACCGTAACTCCCCACGTTGGAGATGGCATTTTAATCCGCGTCAGCACTGTTTCGTAAATAGTTAAAAGAGTGATTCTAAATGGTTGATTTTACCAGTTTTTTGTGCCCGTTCTGCGAGTAATAAAAAATAGCAATTTCCCGAGTTTAAAACTGGAGGACTGGCAACAACCGACTAGAATAAGTAACTAGGGAGGCACTAAATCGACGATTTGGTGCTGGTATGGGGGCAATTAATGGCGCTTGTGTCCATTTAAGCGATTTGCGCAGACTTGATCAGATAAGTTAATAAAATATCGAAAATTATAGAATTCAGGCGGGTGTGTGTTTGGTTGTGAATGTAGATTTTCTGGATGCCACCCTAAGACGTTAAAACCAAGTAAAGATAGTGAAACGCATGATTAGCCTAAAAAATTTAGATCCTCGTTGTGAAATATTTGGAGGTTGGCATTGGATAAAAATATGAAAATCTTGATTGTTGATGATTTTTCGACAATGCGTCGAATCATCAAAAATCTATTACGGGATCTGGGCTTTACCAATACCCACGAAGCTGATGATGGTTCCACAGCCTTGCCAATGCTAAAAAGTGGAGATTTCGACTTCCTCGTGACGGATTGGAATATGCCGGGTATGTCGGGCATTGATTTGTTAAAAGAAGTCCGAGCTGACGGAAAGCTGGCTTCGCTACCGGTGTTAATGGTGACGGCCGAAGCTAAGCGTGATCAGATTATTGAAGCTGCACAAGCCGGTGTAAACGGCTATGTAGTAAAGCCATTTACCGCGCAAGTGTTGAAAGAAAAAATCGACAAAATTTTTGAGCGAGTTGAAGGCTAAAATTTAAAGGCGACAGTTTCATGCAACACAGTGGACCTCTACATGAAGACGAAAATTTTATGTCACAATTGCAGGATTGTGCCAATCAACTCGTCGAAAAACTACAAAGCGATAATTACGATGAAGCATCAGAATTAATTCATCAATTGGTAGAGGCTCGTAATAATCATATTTTCAAATCTGTCGGTCAGCTGACACGCGCATTACACAATGCCATCATGAATTTTCATGTTGATGCAAATCTCGATGCAGATCCCCCTAATATTAATAACTCTGAAATCAGAGACGCCAGTGACCGCTTGCACTATGTCATTGAAATGACGCAGGCAGCCGCGGATAAAACCATGGACAAAGTGGAGGCCGTTGCGCCAATTGCCATGAATTTGGGGCTGGAATCGGCAAACTTGAAAGATGAGTGGCAAAAACTTCGTCGTCGCGAAATGACCAAAGAGGAATTTAAAGCGCTCTATGAAAGGATTGATGACTTTTTAGAGCAGATGGGTGATGGCACGGCGGTACTTAATACCAACCTGCAGGAAATTATTCTGGAACAGGGGTATCAGGATCTTACCGGTCAGGTGTTAAAAAAAGTGATTGGCTTGATCAGTGACGTAGAAAAAGAGCTGGTGAATTTAATGCGAATTGCCGGTCAGGTCGAAGAGGTAACAGGGCTGGCTTCTGCCAGTAAAACACCCGTCACCGAAAATACGAATAAACGCGATTCCGCAGCAGAAGGTCCACAAATTCATGCCGACAAACGAGCCGATGTGGTGTCTGGTCAGGATGAAGTTGATGATTTACTTTCAAGTTTGGGTTTTTAAGGGGCGCATTGCATGAGTTTCGGTGATGATGAAGAGATTCTCCAGGACTTTTTGGTCGAAGCGGGAGAGATCATCGAACTGCTATCAGAGCAACTGGTCGACCTGGAGCAAAGACCGGACGACAAAGATCTGCTGAACGCTATTTTTCGTGGTTTTCATACTGTTAAAGGCGGTGCGGGGTTTTTACAGCTAAATGCAATGGTGGATTGCTGCCATGTAACAGAAAATCTGTTTGATATTCTACGTAACGGTAAACGAGCGGTAACTCCGGAGTTAATGGACGTCGTTTTACAGGCGTTAGACACGGTAAATAGCCAGTTTGCGCAGGTATCGAATCGAGAGGAGCCGGTACCAGCAGATCCTGAACTTATCTCAAAGTTAGAACGCTTAGTGGCCGGTGAAGAAATTGACAGCGGCACGGACGAAATGCCATCTGAAACCGTTGAGAGTACGTCCCACAATGAAGGTTCCGACGGACAGATTGATTTAACCGACGATGAATTTGAAGGGTTTCTTGATGCCATAAGTGACGAAGCCTCCACTGCAGAATCCGCGACATCTTCTTCTGCATCACCACCTGGCGCGAGCAATGCTGCCGGTAAGCATGATAGTGATGATATCACCGATGATGAGTTTGAAGCGTTGTTAGATCAGCTCCATGGGAAAGGGCAAGGGCCTTCAAAAGAGCAATTACCCAGTAAAGACAGTAGCACAGGGAATGCTTCGAACACGCCAACTCACAAAACTGCTTCAGAAACAAAGAGTACACAACCTTCGTCTGCCCCTAAACCTGCCGGGGGAGATGAAATTACAGATGCTGAATTTGATGAGTTACTGGATCGCTTACATGGCCCAGGGCGAGGACCGGGTGTTACTAATGGTGAGGGAAATGGTTTAGCATCCAAAGCACCTGTTCCACGTGCCGCTGCTCCCGCTAGACCACCAGCAACGGCTGCAACAGGCACTGGTAAAGATGGTGAGCTAATCACCGACGATGAATTTGAAGCCTTGCTGGACCAGTTGCACGGGAAGGGAAAAGGCCCGGTGACAAGTGCCGGCACTTCACCTGGCGGCGCGAGCAAACCTGTATCCGCACCGGTACCCGCAAGCTCGCCTGTAGCGACTGCAAATGACACGGTAAGAGCGGCCGCTGAACCTGCAAAACCGGAATTGCCTGCCAAACCTGAATTAAGTGGTGCGCCAAAAGTCCGTGATGCTACCGGGGCATCTAGCCCTGCAGCCAAGCCACGCGAATCTTCTGCCACGCAAGCGCCTGCTGCGCAGGCTGAAACCACGGTAAGGGTAGATACCCAGCGCCTTGATGACATAATGAATATGGTTGGCGAGTTGGTGCTGGTGAGAAATCGCCTGGTGCGGCTTGGTCTGGAAACCTCTGATGAGGCCATGCAAAAGGCAGTTGCAAATCTGGATGTTGTCACAGGTGATTTGCAGACCGCCGTCATGAAGACTCGCATGCAGCCAATTAAAAAAGTTTTTGGACGTTTCCCTCGGGTAGTTCGAGATCTCGCCAGAAATCTGAAAAAAGAAATTACCCTGGAGTTGCAGGGTGAAGATACTGATCTGGATAAAAATCTGGTAGAAGCTCTGGCCGATCCTTTGGTCCATTTAGTGAGAAACTCCGTTGACCACGGCATAGAATTGCCCGGTGTGCGTGAACAAAAAGGAAAGCCGCGAGAGGGCAAAGTTATTCTTGCGGCGGAGCAGGAAGGGGATCATATCCTGCTTTCTATCACCGATGATGGGGGCGGTATGGACCCGCACGCGTTGCGTGCCAAAGCGGTAGAAAAAGGCCTTCTCGACAATGATGCGGCACAACGGCTCTCTGATATAGAGGCGTTTAATTTGATATTCGCACCGGGATTTTCCACCAAAACGGAAATTTCTGATGTCTCCGGTCGTGGTGTGGGAATGGATGTGGTGAAAACCAAAATCACCCAATTAAATGGCTCCATTGAAATTAATTCGCGTATTGGTGAAGGCACGCAAATTGTAATTAAAGTGCCTTTAACCTTAGCCATTATGCCAACGTTGATGATTCAATTGGCCAACCAGACATTTGCTTTGCCTCTGGTTAGTGTGAATGAAATATTCAATATGGATCTGGCAAAAAGCAATATTGTAGATGGTCAGGAATGTATCACGATCCGTGAAAAAGCGATTCCGATGTTTTATTTAAAACAATGGTTGATTCGTGGTGGGCAGCGTGATGCGACACCGTCTCATGAAGGTCATGTCGTGATTGTGTCTGTGGGTACGCAGCGCGTTGGGTTTGTGGTGGACCAGTTAATTGGCCAGGAGGAGGTTGTCATTAAACCGCTTGGTCGCATGCTGCAGGGAACTCCAGGTCTGGCCGGAGCAACGATTACGGGGGATGGCACGATTGCATTGATTCTTGATGTGCCTAGCATGTTAAAACGCTATGTAGGACGAGCTTAGTAAACACGCCTTTCCCGCGAGGTGTTATTTTGTACGCGTTACATTTTGGCTCTGAACCATTGTGTCTCAGAACCATTTTGCATCAGAACAGAGCAACGCGGAAATATGATCCGGAAATAATTAAATCTAACTTACAATAATATTTGCTAGCACAATAGTCAGCAATTAACGAGGAGGGTCGCGTGCCCTACAGTGTTCTGATTGTCGATGATTCGAGTTTTTTTCAAACTCGACTAAAAGAAATTATTAATGAGCATCCCGATCTCAATGTCGTGGGCGTGGCCTCAAACGGTCAAGAAGCCATTGATAAAGCGGAGCAGTTAAAACCCGATCTCATTTCGATGGATTACGAAATGCCATTTCTCGATGGGGTGACGGCTGTTAAGCATATTATGGATACCAACCCTCGGCCTATCATCATGTTTTCCTCTATGACGTATGAGGGGGCCCGTATTACTCTGGATGCACTGGATGCCGGTGCACTGGATTTTATGAATAAAAATTTTGCGGAGGTGTCTGGTAATTCGCAAAGTTTTAAAGAGCGGCTTTATGAAAAGCTGCTGACGTGTGCGAGATCGGGCAAAAGTCCTGCATTAACTCGTTCTCATATCGCTTCACCTTCGCCAGCGGTAAGTACGGCCGAACCCAAAAAAAACTTTTCCAGCAGCAAGAAATTGCGCAACACGATCAAGTTGTTAGCTATCGGTGCTTCCACTGGTGGGCCAGTTGCGGTTTCGGAAATTATCACTGCGCTACCGGCGGATTTTCCCGTACCCATTATCGTTATTCAGCATATGCCCGAAAATTTCACTCGGGCGTTTTCCGAAAGAATGAACCGCCTGGCGAAGCTTGAGGTAAAAGAAGCGGAAGCGGGTGATCGGTTGGAGCCTGGTCGTGTACTGGTAGCCCCGGGTGGAAAACAGATGATGGTGGATCGCAGTGGTTCCAGTGTCAAAATTATTGCGGGGGATGATCGGGTAAATTATAAACCCAGTGTCGACATCGCCTTTGGATCTGCGGCTTCAGCTTTAGGCAGTTCGGTGCTTGGTCTGGTGTTGACCGGTATGGGCGCTGACGGTTGTGAGGGTGCAAGGCTGTTAAAAGAACGCGGCTCAATTATTTGGAGCCAGGACAAAGAGAGTAGCATTGTCTACGGTATGCCGGCCGCTGTTGCGAAAGCTAATTTGACCAGTTGTGTACTGCCGTTAAATGATATAGCCAATAAACTGATTAGTGAGTTTTAATCATTTTTAACACGACAGAAAAAACGATTATTACGGAATCTGGATTTTATCCACGGGAGAAAATGCGGTGGATATGTTAAGTGTCATTGGGGTAATTCTGGGGTTCGCTGCATTGCTTGGCGGGAATTTTCTGGAAGGCGGTCAATGGAGCTCTCTAGTCAATGGGCCGGCAGCAATCATCGTGATCGGTGGAACCCTCGGTGCCGCTATTTTACAAACGCCGAAAAATGGCTTGAAACGAGCCTTGTCACTATTTTCATGGATATACAAACCTCCCCGTCAACAATTTAAAACGGCGATTAAACGGGTCGTGAATTGGGCGATAACAGCACGACGCGATGGCTTACTTGGCTTAGAAGGTATTTCAGATAAAGAACACGATCTTTTTGCTCGTAAAGGCTTGCAGTTGCTTGTAGACGGCAGTGAACGAGATGTGATTCGGCATGTACTGGAAACTGATTTACTCATTGCTGAGCAGCGAGACCAGGAAGCTGTACAGTTTTACGAAAGCATGGGCGGTTATGCTCCAACGATTGGTATTATTGGTGCGGTGATCGGGTTAATCCACGTTATGCAACATTTAGCAGACCCGGCGGAGTTGGGGCCAGGTATCGCGGTGGCGTTTGTAGCGACTATCTACGGCGTTGCACTGGCAAATTTACTTTTGCTGCCTATTGCTAATAAATTACGTTCCTGTATCCGCGAGCAATCACAATATCGAGAGTTGATTATCGAAGGAATTCTGGCCATTGCTGACGGGGAAAATCCTAAGTCCATTGAAATGAAATTAAGTGGTTATTTGCATTAAGACAATAACGATATTTTTACGCCCGATCGAATACGTTCATAAAAATCAACCATGATACGACGAGCCAATATTGATAAACGCTGGGAAACCAAAATCAATCATGAACGATGGTTGGTGTCGTATTCAGATTTTATTACATTGTTGTTTGCCTTCTTTGTCGTGATGTACTCCGTGTCACAGGTGAGTGAATCCAAGTATCGAGAATTAACACAAACTTTACAGTCGACCTTTTCAACGCGAACGACTTCCAGTCAGCAGGTAAGCGAGCTCGAGCAAGTGGATTCGTTGCAGAGCATCCAGCAGAGAATACTTCCGCTGATAGAGGAGGAGTTCAGTGCCTTGCACGAACAAGGTGAAATAAGTGTGCGTGGTAATCATGACTGGTTAGAAATAGAGTTGGATTCCAGCACCTTGTTTTCGTCCGCCAGCGCGGAGCTGACTCCACCTGCGCGAAAAATTATTGCTGCCATCGCTGATAAAATCGCACTGAATTCAAACCGGGTAATTGTCAGTGGGCATACGGACAACCTGCCAATTAGCAACGACGCATTTGCCAATAATTGGGCATTGTCATCTGCTAGAGCTGTCGCGGTAGTGAATGCTTTGGCTTATGGTGGTGTGAATCCTGAGCGATTGTCAGCAGTGGGATATGGTGAGTTCAAACCGATTGCTGACAACGAAACCGAGGCGGGGCGAGAAAAAAACCGGCGAGTAGTGATCAGTGTGTCCAGCACCGCGGAAGAATCCCCTGAAATGCAGGTGCAGTTATCCAAACGAGAAGGTTTCGGTCAACAAGGTGTTGACACTCAGCAAGGACAAAACAACCAAAGCGAGAATCTGCCTGGCAGTCAATCTGCTACTTCGCAAGCTACTGAAACAAATGCGCCTTCCTTACCGCGTCAAGAATCTGCCGTGAACCCTGTTCGCCTGCAGGATGGCAGCCTGCTTTTTTCCAGCGACCCTGATTTACCCCGTGTGAATCCCGTGGTCTCACCATCTATCTCTCCCGCTCCCCGTTAAACCCCTGCGCAGGCAAGAAGTTGCCGCTTTAGAAATAAAACGCGATTGGCATTGAAGTATTTCTGTTTCCCTGAACGAGATCATCTGGAACAATGCGATGATGCAGGAATTTCGATCCCGTCAGCTATACTTATTGGGCTGATATCCGAATGTAAATGGCGTTGTTATAATTTTAATTTATGTAAAATCGTTTTTCATATTTAAATTGCATAAAAATTAAAAAATTTAGCTAACGGTAGCTAATGAAATTCATTCAATTTTGGTTAAACTTCATTTTCGGCCCAGGCTTTGCAATGACTTTTTAGAGGTTTAATTTTTACTTGGATATTTAAAGAATTGCACCTGTGTTCAAGTCTTACAGTAGCGTGAAGATTGAAATTTCCAGGTGTTCTGGCAGTTGTACTCAAGTTATTTATCGTATGTTTAATTTCACATTGTAAGGCGGCTGTTTTGCAAATTTGGACGGTCGCGAATCAAAAAGGTGGGGTAGGTAAAACTACTACCACTGTTGCATTGGGCGGTTTAGCGGCGCAGGCAGGGTTACGCGTGCTGTTATTGGATTTAGATGCACACGGTTCTCTTACTTCATATTTCCGTCTGGACCCCGACCAACAGGCGCTTTCCAGTTATACAATTTTTGAAAAGCGCAAGCTGTTAAACGCTGCTCTGATTGAGTCGCTGATTCAGGATACGCAAGTTAGAAATTTAGCCGTGCTTCCTGCGTCCACCTTGCTCGCAACACTTGAACGTCAGGGCATTGGCGACGGCATGGGGCTGGTTATTGGTAAAGCGTTGCAATTGGTTCAAGCGAAATTTGATCTGGTGATCATTGACTGTCCCCCCCAACTCGGAGTGCTGATGGTCAACGCGCTCGCTTGTTGTCAGGAATTGATAATTCCCGTGCAAACAGAGTTTCTGGCCCTCAAAGGGCTGGAGCGAATGCTGCATACATTAAAAATGTTAGGCCGATCGCGCAAACAAGAGCTTCCTTACCTGATTGTGCCTACCATGTTCGATCGCCGCACACAGGCGTCTACCAGCAGTTTGAGATCTATTCGTAATAATTATGGAGATGCGGTGTGGCCAGGCAAGATTCCAATTGACACACATTTCCGTGATGCGAGTAAAGCGGGGGTTCCTCCGCATTTATTTGATGCAAAAAGTCGGGGGGTAGAAAGCTACCAGTCTTTGTTTATGCATTTGCAATCACAAAAAGTGGGCCATCGCGCCCAAATAAATTCATAGACTGACTATGGCAAATACACCTGATGACACATTAGAAGCGTATATCCAAGGGTTATTATCTGAGGATAGTTCAAGCAGCTCGTCTGTTAACGGTGAGTTCAGCGGGAGCAATGCCAAAGCGAACCAGGTAGAAAAAATCACATTGGTTGACGCTGCCAAGCCAGACGCAGTAATTACGCCTGTTGCAAGTGGCGAAGATACTTTAATCGAGCATTCTGAAAAAACGCCTCGGGTGAAAGCAGGTACCCTGTCCTTAGTGGAAAAACATTCTTTACCCAAAGAGGTTGCTCTCCTTCACTCAGAACCAGCTCCTCCACCGATAGCGCCGAACCCTCAGGTTGAACAAAACACACAGTCTCAAACAATTCAGGAGCAAGTGGCGCTCCTGGAAGAACATAAACGCCAGAAATTGCAGGAGATGTTGAGCCAGCAGGCGCTACCTCAATTAAAGCCGGCGCAAGTAAAAGCGCCACCGGAAGAAAAAACACAAGTTTCAAGCAAAGTCGCAACGCCAAAACCTCCGGTGCAGCTCCCCAACGCAGAACAGGAAGTGAAAGCTTCAGTTGTCTTGGAGCAGAAATCCCTACAGCAGGAGAACATATCGCTTAAACAGGATGCCAGGGATGCTTCCCTGGTGACGGATGAGCCCGTTGGGGTTTATAAAATTCTGGAGTGGGGCGCAAATGGCCGACCTATTTGGGCGGAAGGGGAGTTCGATGCTTTGTTTTTTGAAGTCGCTGGTTTAACCCTGGCTGTCCCTTTGGTCGCCTTGGGACAGATTGTTAACTTAAACAAAAAGCCTACGCCGCTGGCGGGACAGTCTGAGTGGTTCATGGGGATGTTTTCCACTTCTCTCGGTGATTTGCGAACCGTCAATACGGCGTTGTTCGTAATGCCTGAACGCTACAATCCCGAGTTTGTGAATACCGCAAAATTTGTTATTTCTATCGATGGGCTTCCATGGGGGTTAGCGGTTGATAAGGTCAATCAACCCGTAAGATTAAAACCGGAGGATGTTAACTGGCGGAGCCAGAGAGGTAAGCGCCCCTGGTTGGCGGGAACTGTAAAATCCAGAATGTGTGCATTACTAGATATCCCTCAAATGGCGAAACTGTTAGATCAATCCGATAAAAATCGACGTACTTAGCGCCAGTCACCCATCTCGTATTTCCTTTCAATGTGTCAGTAAAATGGCTGGTTATGATCGCGATAATCACTCGCCTTTGTTATTGTCATTTATTCGTCATGACTTATTTTTCTGTCTGGAAATTAGGCTGGCATATAGGCTGGCATAGATGCTGCAATATTCTATAGTAATAGGATATAGCGGCAAATTTTTGACTGTATTTTGACGCTTCTTCATATCTTATTGGGAACCAGAACAATGGCGTTGAATTTATCGAGCAACAACAAAACAGCCACAAGTGATCCGATGCTGCAATGGGTGACTTTTAAATTAGCCGGTGAGAAGTACGGTGTTAATGTGATGCAGGTGCAAGAAGTACTGCGTTACACCGAAATTGCGCCAGTGCCGGGTGCCCCGAGTTATGTGATAGGCATTATTAATTTGCGTGGCAAGGTTGTTTCTGTGATTGATACGCGTAACCGATTCGCATTAACGCCGGGTGAGATCAGCGACAATACACGCATTATTGTGATTGAAGCCGAGTCCCATGTCGTTGGTATTTTGGTGGATAGTGTTGCAGAGGTCGTTTATCTGCGGCAATCTGAAATAGAAACTGCACCCAATATTGGCACAGAAGAAAGTGCCAAATTTATTCAAGGTGTTTGCCACAAAAATAACGAACTATTGATTCTGATTGATTTGGATAAATTATTGACCGACGAGGAATGGGCAGAGCTTGACTCCTTTTAGGTGTAAATAGCAGGTGATGGTATGTTGGCGACAGTATTGGAATTTTTACCGGAAATAGCAGGTGCAGTGATGTTGAACATCCTGATTGCTGTGGTTATCTCCTGCGTCATTGTGAATCGGGTAAGTCGGCAGCAATCAAAAGAACTGAAAAAAATTCGTGCGAGTATGAATGTGCTGAGTTCTGGCTCGCTCGGTATGGGGCAGCGAATGATTGCTCTTGAGCAAAAACTCAATAGCTTGCAATCGAGTCAGGAAGAGTTAAAACAAAGTAACATGGATTTCTCCTATACACAGGCACAAAAATTAATTGAGCAGGGCATTGATAGTCAAACGATCGCAGCGAATAGCGGTTTATCCTCTTCAGAAATCCAGTTAATGCAGTTATTGCATCAATCGGGAATGTCTAAAAGTACTCGTCAGGCTTCTTTCGGATAGGGCGTGTTGTTAGGGCTAAATTTTGAAAGCTTACCTCTGAAAAGCTTATCTGCCACTATGGGAGCATGCCGGTGAAAATTTTTACTCCGTTTTTCCTAAAATGTTTTTGCCTGCTGTACGCGTTGGGTATTGCCGCTTGCTCGATTACTGAAAGGGTAAGCTACGAAGATCAGGAAGGGCAGATTCCTGAATCAGTTTTTGAAGATATAAAGCAGAAAAAAATTTCCACGGGAGAGGTGGTCGAACAGCTGGGAGAACCCGTTCTGATTGAAATGCTGGGGGACGATATTAAAGTAATGACTTATCGCTTTAATCGTGTGCATATTCGAAATTGGCGATTTTTATTTGTGTTGCATTCGGGAGCGCGCTCAGAAGATTTGTCATACTTTCATGTGGCATATAAAAATAACGAAATTAAAAAGACCTGGATTGATGACAGTTTGCGTATTCAGAAAATTCACAAGCTGGTACAGGAAGTCGATCCTCCCAAAAAAGAAAAATCTTCGGGAGTCAATTGGAAACTTCCTTTTTTTGGGAATAAAAATACCGCGCGGGATCAACCCGAGACGAGTAATCCGGGTGAAGCTGCAAGGTCTTCGGCAATCCCTGAAAAAAGTGCTGAGGTTGATAGCGGGGATACTCACCTCCCAGTGCAGAGCGAGGAGGCGGATTCCAGCTTAAACACGGAAAATGAGGCCGTTATAAACACAACAACGGACAATGAAACGCATGACCACAATACCCGGCAGCCTGCAAACGAAGATGCATTGAAAGTCGAGTTAACTTTGTAATAAGTTATGGCGAGTCGACAATAATGTTTTGTGCTGCATGATTCATGGGAACGAGGACGGTGTCCTGTGCAATATCCGCTGTGTCCGGATAATCAATTGAGTAATGCAAGCCGCGGCTTTCCTTGCGTGCCATCGCAGAACGAATAATCAATTCTGCCACCATGGCCAGATTTCTCAACTCCACCAGGTCATTACTGATTTTGTAATTTGAATAATACTCGTGGATTTCTTTCTGGAGCAATTTAATTCGGTGCGTTGCTCGTTCCAGACGTTTCCGAGTGCGTACAATGCCGACATAATCCCACATAAATCGTCTTAGTTCTTCCCAGTTATGCGAAATCACAACGTCTTCATCTGAATTGGTTACGCGACTTTCATCCCAGGCCGGTGCGGGTTTGGGGGCGGGAATGTGTGCGATGGACTCATCTATAGCCTGCGCTGCGGATTGCGCATAGACCAGGCATTCAAGCAGGGAGTTGCTGGCCATGCGGTTGGCGCCATGCAATCCGGTGAAGGAGGTCTCCCCAATAGCATAGAGGTTTTTTAAATCAGTCTCGCCATTCAGGCCGACTGCTATACCGCCACATGTGTAATGGGCCGCGGGAACGACCGGAATAGCTTCTTTCGTAATATCGATACCGAACTCGAGGCAGCGCTGTTTTACCGTTGGAAAATGCGATGCGAGAAACTCTTCGGACTTATGGCTGATATCAAGGTATACACAGTCGCTACCCAGACGTTTCATTTCATGGTCGATCGCTCTGGCAACCACATCCCTTGGTGCAAGTTCTTCCAGGTGATGAAATTTGTGCATAAACGTCTGCCCATCGGGTAAACGTAGTTTGGCGCCTTCGCCACGTAACGCTTCGGTTACTAAAAACGACTTGGCTTTTGGGTGATAGAGGCAGGTGGGATGGAATTGATTGAATTCCATATTGCCAACACGGCAGCCTGCTCGCCAGGCCATTGCTATTCCGTCTCCCGAGGCACCATCTGGATTGGTGGTGTATAAATACACTTTACTGGCGCCACCGGTAGCCAGTACCACGGCTTTTGCGGAAAACACTTCGACACAATCGGAAAGACGATTGTATACATAGGCTCCGGTGCAGCGTACGCGGGCGCTATTAGCTTGAGATTGCTTGATCAGATCGACTGAAATATGGTTTTCAAAGAGATGCAGGTTTTTACTCTGCCGCGCTTGTTCCAGCAGGGTCGTGTGTACAGCTTTGCCAGTAGCATCGGCACTATGGATGATTCTTCGATGGCTGTGGCCACCTTCTCGTGTGAGGTGGTAATCCTCGGAGTCATTAGTTTTGGTAAAATTGACGCCGAGTTTAATTAGCCAGTCTATCGCTTCTTTGCTGTGTCTGACGGTAAATTCGACGGCATCTTTATGGCAAAGCCCAGCTCCTGCGGCCAGTGTATCCTGGACGTGTGAATCGATAGAATCTTCATTGTCCAGTACTGCTGCTATACCGCCTTGTGCGTACCAGGTAGAGCCTTCATTCAGTTTGCCTTTGCTGAGGACGGCGACTTGATATTTTTGCGCCAGGTGCAAGGCGAGGGTTAAACCCGCAGCACCGCTCCCCACAACTAAAACGTCAAAATTTTTATTGGTCAAATCGTTAGCCATAAACCTTGGTGGATGTGTGTTGCTGAAAAAACAGGCAAAGCTGTATTAAAGCGCTGATAATAACCTCTTTTTTAATAGCGCGACACTAAGAATTCTGTTTTAGCAATTGATTTGCCAATTTATGCCTTCATTTATACAACGAGTAAATTTGTTTACGAATATACCGTTCAGCCTTACTTCAGCTTACTATGCGTAAGTTGTAAGTGTAATTTACTGCTCGGAACTTTTTTAATGGCGCATAATCTATTTTTACTTGATGGATGAGTAAGGACTGGGTTTTTCCGGTGAACATATCAATACTCAATGCAAGTTAGAATTGAAGTAATCTATACAGCGCTATCGAAAACAAGTTAAAAAAGCAAAGCGTTCAATGCGTATTGCTAAATAAAAAGTGAAATTGTTTGGGGAAACTGGAATGACAGCGCAAACGGCGCAAGATACTGATCGTCAATTAGTGGAAAAAGTTCAGGCGGGCGACAAGCGCGCGTTTGATTTGCTGGTATTAAAATACCAGCACAAGATTGTGTCGATCGTAGGTCGCTATATCAAAGATTCCGCTGAAGTGTACGATGTGACGCAAGAGGCGTTCATCAAGGCTTATCGTGCCATTGGCAATTTCCGGGGAGACAGTGCGTTTTATACCTGGATTTATCGAATTGCCATTAACACGGCTAAAAATCATCTCGTTTCGCGCGGGCGTCGGCCTCCCGCAACCGATATAGAAGTCGAAAATGCGGAGTTTTATTCGGGCGGCGAGCAATTCCGAGATCTGGCTACGCCTGAAGGCCAATTAATGCGAGATCAGCTTGAGGAAGTGGTGAACAAGGCGATCGAAGGTCTGCCAGAAGATTTACGAACTGCGGTGACTCTGCGTGAGATGGAAGGTTTGAGTTACGAAGATATTGCCGAAGTGATGGGCTGTCCGGTCGGCACAGTTCGATCCAGAATATTCCGCGCCCGAGAGGCGATAGACAAGCAAATGGCCCCGTTATTGTGAAAAACGGGGTGTAATTAGTTAGCTGGGAATGCAAATAACATTGAGTAGACATGTGCGAGTAGACACGTGCGGCTGAGCTGAAAAGTGCTGAGTTGGTACATAAAGCGCAATCGAATGATCAGCTGTTACCATCAACTCGGTGATTTGGCTTTCGGTGCTTTGATTTCCGGTGCTATGGTTTTCGGTGCGTTGGCTGAATTGCGGCCGTAGTTGTGAGGGGGAGATAAGCGATTTTTTGTATTGGGGTGGGGTGGTTTGCTATTTTTGCTCCTCTTTTTGCTTTTGAGCCTTCACTGAGCCTTTAATTGTCCCATTAATTGCTATCTTCCCGATAAAAGGGTAAAAAAAATTGATCGAATTTTGGCTGGATTTCCCTGTCTATCTTTATAATTGGGATTGGAAAGTAAAAAAATCACAATTTTTGCTAAATTTGTGAAACAAAAGGACAGGTGACCTGTCTCAATTGTGGCTTCACAAACTAGACTTAAGGTGAAGGTTGAGATACCAGATTGTGGTGAGGGTGTTTCGCGATCAGCGTCGTTCCTTGGGATGGCCTGATTAAGACCTTACAGCGACGGAGATAGTACAGGGTGTGTACAAAGAGCGTACAGAGCTAGTTTGTATCGGTCGTATTGTTTTGATTGTTTTTTCGGGTATTTTAAAAGGTGTCATGATCGTGGCAGTTCGCTCGCAAGCTTGAAGCCGTAATGGCTCTCGCGCGATTGAATATGCTCTTGAATGAGTTAGCACATCTTGGATAAATCATTATTAATCATCAAAACAAAGAAAGTCTCTCTTGATGAATTTATATGTTGATTTGGAGTCTTTTTTCAGACTTCATGGCGACAGAGTAAATAGTGAATTGAGCAAGTTTCGATGTTAGTTGAATTTCCAACTGAACTTCATCAGCTGCACCGAATCTGATTACAATAACACGAAGCCTCGGTATTATTACAAGTTGTAACTGTTGAGCGTTTGGTGGCCGTTATTTGGTAGGCCTGCGAAGGGCGATTACTTGATGGCAAAGCCAACAGCAGAAACAGCAACATACGTGTGATATCTGGGGTCGAATCAACAAAATGCAACACTTTTAGGCTTACAGGAAGATGACAGATAATACCGATAACTCTTTACACGAAGCTCTATCAGCCCTCGTCGATGGTGAATGTAGCGGGTCAGATCTGGATAAACTGCTCAATGCAATTGGGTCTGAGAATAGCGAATTATATTCAGCGCAAGCGGCAAATAGCGATTCCGACTCTGTTGATCCGTCATCGAGTTTGTCTGCCGGCAGTCATGCCTCCTTGCGAGAAAACTGGAAGCGCATACATCTGGCTAAAGCGGTCACTCAAGATAAAACGATAAATCCACAATTGGATTTGTCTGTAGCGATTTCCCAGGCGATTGCCAGTGAGCAAGCACCGAAAATCCAATCCGCTGGCAGTGATGGTGGACGTTGGTTTACCTGGAAACCAGTTCGTGATTTCGCAGGGAAAACAGCCATTGCAGCCTCGGTTGCCTTTGCTTTTGTTGCTGGAGTGCAATTTTTAAATCCTTCGAGTAATGACGCAGGGCCAACAATTGCTGCCGATAGCACTGCACCTAAGAGTGCACCGTCAGCCGGCGCTACTGTACCTCAGGGCTTTGAGCTGCCACCTCTCTCTGCTAGAACAGTGAGTGCTGGTGATGTCAATGACTCGACTCGCGCAGCGCGAATTTCGCCTATATCAGTGAACAATACCTTGCCAACAGGCACGGTGGTAATTCGTAATGATGAAATGGACGAGTATGTTAACCGGTTGCTCTATAAACACGCTGAACAGTCAGCTTCTGCGGGTGCTTTAGGGTTAATTCCTTATGCGAGAGTGTCAGATATAGAAGCGGCAGAAGAACATGGGAGCGATGTGAATACTGAAAAGTCCAATCTTCCCAATCAGGCGAAATCTGAATATTCCGGTGAATCCACTAAGGAAGATTAAGGCATGATTGCCACCCATCCCCGGGTTTGCCAGAACGTTTATATTCTCCATGAATTGAAAAAAGCCAAATTTGCATTTGGCTTTTTTCTTTGTGTGTTTGGTATTTGGGGAATCTTCGCAGCGCAAATCGCTCACGCTAATGTTATACACCCACGCCAGGCTTCTCCGAACCTCGCGCCATCATCATTTCCCCAGGCTTCAGATGTGCTGGCTAAAGTGGTAAGTGCCTTAAAACACACAAATTATCGTGGGCGCATTACTTACGAGCAAAATGGCAAGCTTGAAGTGATGGAAGTGAGTCATGCGGTTATTGGTGGCCTTGAGTACGAAAAAATTTACTTCTTAAATGGCGATGACCGTGAATTGGCTAAGCAGGGCAAGTCTGTTGGTTGCCAATCCATGGGGGACAAGCTTTTAAGTGGAATGCCGATAAATCTATCCAGCGGTAATTTTGCAGCCCTCGAAAAATCTTATCGTATGGCTGTAATTGGTGAAGATCGAGTTGCTGGTCGTTCAGCCTGGGTCCTGCAAATGCTTCCAGCAGATGAATATCGCCATGGCGTAATATATACAATTGATAAAAGCTCATACATTCCACTGAAAACCATGTATGTCTCAAGCTCCCGAAAAGTCTTGGAGCGTTTGCATTTTGTTTCTCTCGATACAGATGTCAGCTTCAAGGTCGAAGATTTCCCGGGTTCTACAGAATACAGTAATACTCGGTGCAAACGAGACAAAACGGAGATGCCACAAGGGGAGTCTCAATGGAAGCCGAGCTGGGTGCCTCCAGGCTTCGTACTTTCGGCATATTCATTTACAGAAGAAGACGGCCATATTGAAACCTACACGGATGGTTTGGCATCGTTTACAGTCATTATCAAACCACTTCAGGAGCAGGTTGCTTCTGCTAATTTCTCAACTAACTTACGCAAAGGTGCAACTATCATTCTGCTAAGGCATTATGGTTCAGCGCAAATGCCGATACAGGCATCGTTGTTAGGTGAAATTCCCAGTGACGTTGCTGGTCGAATTCTGTCTTCAGTAAAACCGGTACAATAGTCGATGTTGTATGAATCTGGCAGAGTGGTGGCGGTTGAGCGCGATGGTTTGTGGGTGGAAACGCTGAAGCAATCCGCATGCGGTAAATGCGCCGCGAAAGCAGGGTGTGGCCAAAAACTGCTCAGTGAATTCTCAATTGATCGGAATATGACTCTCATCAAGGCGGTATTCTCTCCCGAATTGCCTGAAGAAAGCTGGCAGGTGGGAGATCAGGCGATGCTGGGTATTGACCGTCAGGCTTTAGTAAAGGCTGCTTTGGTCTCTTATCTCTTACCTCTCTTCTCTATGTTGCTGGGGCTTATCTTAATTCCGGAGATTTTTGAGCGATATTTCTCTCGTGAAATACTCTCAGTCCTGGGGGCTGTTTTGGGATTGGCATCCGGAGGGTTAATCGTCAGATGGCATTCCTATTCCGCCAAAGGCCGTTCCTGTTATCAGGCGCAAGTCGTTGGCCGGGCTTTGCTGGCCGAAGAATAATAGCACTAGTGTTTTTGAATCGATTCCCAAAGTCACGCATGGCGTGGGTTCTCCAATTACTGTAGACTTGCCGCTTTTCGAGTCTTGGGTGGCTTACCCGCCTAAGAATGAATCAATACATCAAAATATCGATGCAGCGAAGTACACTTAAGTAGAAATTACAAAGTGTCGGTGCATCAAAGAATCGAAGCTACCATGGTCCATCCGACCTGTGGATTCACTAGTCCTGTTGGCACTTTTGGCTCCACATAGCTTGGTTTGTGGTGATTTGATTGGACTGTTTCATGTCTAATCGATTGCTTCACCAATTTTCAGGTAGCTTTTTTAAATAGGTAAATTTTAAGAGTTCTTCAAGCCTGTGTCAGATCTTAGTCATATAAGAAATTTCTCCATTATTGCGCATATTGACCATGGTAAATCCACCTTGGCAGATCGTTTTATTCAGTTTTGTGGTGGTTTGGATGAGCGCGAAATGGCTGCTCAAGTACTCGACTCCATGGATATTGAGCGCGAGCGGGGAATTACGATTAAAGCGCAAAGTGTTACCCTGCAATACAGCGCTAAAGATGGCAAAAACTATCAGTTAAACTTCATTGATACGCCCGGTCACGTTGATTTTTCTTATGAGGTGTCCCGTTCCCTGGCTGCATGTGAAGGTGCTCTGCTGGTAGTGGACGCCGCACAAGGTGTCGAGGCTCAATCCGTTGCCAATTGCTATACCGCGATAGAGCAGGGGCTGGAAGTTATTCCAGTGCTTAATAAAATGGATTTGCCCCAGGTGGAGCCCGAGCGTGTTTCACAGGAAATTGAAGATATTATCGGTATCGACGCGACTGAAGCGGTGCGTTGCAGTGCTAAGTCAGGTCTGGGCATTGAGGATGTACTGGAAAATCTGGTGGCCATGGTTCCGCCGCCTCAAGGCGATGTCGACGCCCCGTTACAAGCGCTTATTATTGACTCCTGGTTTGATAACTATTTGGGCGTTGTGTCACTGGTTCGAGTGAAGCAGGGCACTTTGAAAACCAAGGACAAAATTATATCCAAATCGATTAAGCGTTCCCATGTGGTTGATATTGTTGGTGTCTTTACGCCCAAGCGCAAAGACACCGGTATTCTGAGAGCCGGCGAAGTAGGGTTTGTTGTTGCAGGTATTAAGGATATTCATGGAGCGCCTGTCGGTGATACTTTAACGCATGCAAACACCCCAGACGTTGCCTCTTTACCCGGCTTTCAAAAGGTTAAGCCGCAGGTATATGCCGGTTTGTTCCCGGTCAGTTCCGATGACTATGAAGCTTTTCGAGATGCCCTGGCAAAATTGACATTGAACGACGCTTCTCTGTTTTATGAGCCAGAGAGTTCAGATGCGCTGGGTTTTGGTTTCCGTTGTGGTTTCCTTGGTATGTTGCATATGGAAATCATTCAGGAGCGATTGGAGCGTGAATACGACCTGGATCTCATCACGACAGCTCCAACCGTAATTTATGAGGTGGTGACAAAAGACAACGAAACCATCTATGTGGATAATCCATCCAAGCTCCCAGATCTTGGCCTGATTGAAGAAATGCGCGAACCGCTGGTGGAGGCCAATATCCTTGTGCCTCAAGACTATTTGGGGGCGGTAATTACCTTATGTGCCGAAAAACGTGGAATACAGAAAGACATCCAATTTCTTGGAACGCAGGTATCTGTTCGTTATGAGATGCCGATGAATGAGGTGGTGATGGACTTTTTCGATCGGCTTAAGTCGGTAAGCCGTGGCTTTGCATCTCTGGATTACAGCTTTGTTCGCTTTGAGGCGGCCAAGTTGGTTCGTCTGGATGTGTTAATCAACTCTGAAAAAGTGGATGCCTTAGCGCTTATTGTGCATCGTGATAATGCGCCATATAAGGGGCGGGCATTGGCAGATAAAATGAAAGAGTTGATCCCGCGACAAATGTTTGATGTAGCCATTCAGGCTGCTATTGGTGGGCAAATTGTAGCGAGGACCACAGTGAAAGCTTTGCGTAAAAATGTGACGGCCAAATGTTATGGCGGTGACGTAACACGAAAGAAAAAGCTGCTTGAAAAGCAAAAAGCCGGTAAAAAACGAATGAAGCAGGTCGGGCGCGTGGAGATTCCACAGGAAGCGTTTTTAGCTGTGTTGAAAGTTGATAATTAAAACCCGAAGTGAGTTAAGCATTAAACGATGGATATAAATCTACCTTTATTTTTGTTTTTAGGTGTGGCGGGTACTGGTGCCATTTGGTTGTTTGATATTTTGTTTTTGGCAAAGTCCCGTAAGGCTCGCGTTGCAGCGGTTGAAAGCGAATTTGATGCGCTGGACGATGAGCAGAAAAAGTCTGACGAAAAATATACGGTAGCGATTGATAAGGCGGGAGAAGAGCCTACGGCAGTGGAGTATGCCAAGTCTTTTTTTCCGTTGTTGTTAATAGTGTTTGTCCTGCGCTCCTTCATTATTGAACCGTTTCAAATACCCTCCGAGTCAATGGTCCCAACGCTGGAAGTGGGTGATTTTATCCTGGTGAATAAGTTTTCTTATGGTATCCGGCTTCCGCTTGTACGCACTAAAGTTATTGATGTGGGTGATCCCCAGCGAGGAGATGTAATGGTTTTTTTCCCTCCTCATGAAGACAGATATTTTATTAAGCGTGTGATTGGGTTACCCGGCGACACTATTCGTTATGCAGGCAACACACTTTATGTAAATGGCGAAGAAATGCCTCAAAAGTGGTTATATAATGATGAAAGAAAGGATCGACACTGTGTCACTCTACTCGGTAAGGGAGTGGGACAATACGAAGTCGTTGAAGAGAGTTTTTCTGAGGAGAGCAATCACTTTATGCGCAAGTGTGTCTCTCCAAGACGGGATTATGTCGATGATACCTGGACTGTCAGCCCTGGACATTATTTCATGATGGGTGACAATCGTGACAATAGCAGCGACAGCCGTGTATGGGGCGAAGTCCCAGAAGAAAGGATTGTTGGTAAAGCTTTTGCGATTTGGATGCACTGGGATTCGTTTTTGCCCAGTTTTTCCCGCGTGGGCAGTATTTAATTAACCGTTAATAACGTTAACGTTTTAAGCAGATAGAAGGGTGAAAATAATGAAATCGCAGAAAGGTTTTTCCATGCCGGGGTGGATTTTAATCATTGGTTTTGCCGGGTTTTTGATGATGTTTGTGATAGCCGCTGCACCTCCGTATATTGACAATATTTATGTCCAGGATGCATTAAAATCTTTGGTAAAAGATGGGCAAAATCTGGGGCAAATGGAAAAGAATGAGATTAAAAGAGCATTAAGCTCCTATTTTACTATTAACCGTATAAATTCCGACGCAGAAAAAAGCTTTGAAATCAAAAAATACGGTAATCGAGTTATCGTAAATGCAAACTATGAAGTTCGTTCCAATCTCATGGCGAATATTGATGTTGTGGTAAAGTTTGAGAATCAGTTGGATAGTAATAACCCCCAGGCATGCTGTGAACGCCTGGTAACAAAGATCGATGAAAATAAATAATAGATTGCAACAAGCGCTTGGCTACACATTTAAGGACGAATCCCTGCTGGTGACTGCTCTGTCGCATCGTAGCGTGGGCAAAAACAACAATGAGCGGCTGGAGTTCTTAGGAGATTCGCTACTTAACTGCATAATCGCAGAGGCTTTGTTCCAAAAGTTTTTGCACGCAAAGGAAGGGGATCTGAGTCGTTTGCGGGCCAGCTTGGTCAAGGGTGATACCTTGGCTGATATGGCGAGGCAATTCGATTTGGGTGAGTATTTGCTGTTGGGAGAAGGGGAGCTAAAAAGTGGTGGTTTTCGCCGTGCTTCCATTCTAGCCGATGCCGTAGAAGCTATAATCGGTGCAATTTATCTCGATAGCGATATGGAAACATGTCGCACAGTGGTGTTGGACTGGTTTGATGCCCGTTTAAAAAAGATATCCCTGAGTAACACCGAAAAAGACCCCAAAACGCGATTGCAGGAATATTTGCAGGAAAAAAAATTACCGCTGCCAACCTACACGGTGATTGAAACCAGCGGACAGGCTCACGCAATGGAATTTGTTGTTGAATGTAAAATCGACCCGTTAAATGAAACTACGCAAGGTAAAAGCAGCAGCAAACGCAACGCGGAAAAGCTGGCGGCTGGAATGATGCTGGACAAGCTTAGCGATGCATAAAATTGCTGAGCTTCCGTTTGCTTTTTATCGTGGTATTTAATAGCTATTAATCTTACTCATTGCTGTTCGCAGATGAGTGCATATCTCTTCTATAGAAAAATCATGACCTCAAAAAATGACATTTCAGTAAAAAAATGTGGCTATATTGCCATTGTAGGCCGGCCAAATGTTGGTAAATCGACATTGCTTAATCATTTATTAAAGCAAAAGGTCACGATTACTTCGCGTAAACCTCAAACGACGCGAAATAATGTGTTGGGAATAAAAACTGAAGATGCAGTTCAGATGATCTTTATTGACACGCCGGGTATTCATAAGGGACATGCAAAAGCCTTGAACCGCATGATGAACCGAAGTGCTGCCAGTGCATTGAAAGATGTTGATGTGATTATTTTTGTAGTGGATAAAACGCATTGGACAGAAGAAGACGATGTCGTGTTGCAGCATGTTAGCCAGGAGAAATGTCCAGTGATTGTGGCGGTTAACAAGTTGGACCAAATGGCAGATAAGGAAGCTTTGCTCCCGCATGTAACGTCAATTGCCAGCAAGCTGCCTAAGGCTGAAATTGTACCAATTTCAGCGCTGCGCAATCAAAATCTGGAAAACCTTGAAGCGCTGATTGAAAAATTTCTACCCGAAAACGATCACTTTTTTTCGGAGGATCAGATTACCAATAAGACGGTCAGGTTTATGGCGGCGGAGATTGTAAGAGAAAAAATTATTCGCCAGATCGGAGCGGAAGTTCCTCATCAAATAGCCGTTGAAATTGAAGAGTTCAAAGAGCAGGGTAAGGTTACACATATCAGTGCGCTTATCCTGGCCGAGAAAGAGGGGCAAAAGAGAATCATTATTGGCGATAAGGGTGACAAGCTCAAAGCTATTGGTAGTCAAGCCCGACAGGATATTGAAAAATTGTTAGACACCAAAGTTATGTTGAATTTGTGGGTGAAAGTAAAATCTGGATGGTCGGATGACGAGCGAGCTTTGAAAAGCCTTGGTTTACAGGAAGATGACTTCTAGTTTGAAATAGCCTATGGCGACTCAGCAAATATCGTCCTATTTATTACACTGTCGAAAATATACCGATAGCCGTGTGATTCTCGATTTGCTGACAAGCGATTTTGGTTTGGTTTCTGGTGTATTTCGCTTGAAAACCAAAAAGAAAATTACAACAGCAGTGCCAAGTTTCACTCCTTTGTTGGTTAGTTGGGGTAGGGGACAGGCGCTAAAAACAATTACAGATGTTGAGCCTGTTGGGCCCGGGTGTAAGTTAAGCGGTATCACGTTATTCGCTGCAATGTATGTTAACGAGCTTATGTTGCGCTTGCTGGCAGCTGAGGATAGCAGTGCTGACGTGCTTTCTTTGTATCAGGGTGTGCTGCTCGAATTGGAGCATCTTGCACTATCGGGACAGTCTCAGCTTGCACACATTGAAGTGCCCCTGCGAAAATTTGAGCTCATGCTGTTGGCGAATTTAGGCTATGGTATAAGCTTTAGTTCTGATGCTTTTGACCAAACCATTGAAGAGCATTTATTTTACCGCTTGGATTGTGAACAGGGCTTCGTCCCGGTGCTGACGTCGGATGACGCTGGTGTTTTGAGTTCGCCAACAAAAATGAAAGTGGTGTTTGAAGGGAAAACAATTTTATCAATGGCAATAAATGATTTTTCAGACCTTATGGTTCGGCGAGAAGCAAAAACGATCAGCCGAATGCTGTTAAAGCCTCTGCTTGGAGATAAGCCGCTAAAATCCAGAGAGTTATTTTCAACCGTTTAACTGCTCCCGTGCTGGGCTGGATGAATAACAAAGTGGCTAACACTTTACTGAGCAATATCAATATCGAACAAGCTTGCCACATCATGGCTATCTGCCCAATCGAGAAGCTCTTGGGAGGAGTAGAAAAAAGCATCAACCAGTGGTTTGCAGCGGTCGTATTGCTGATCTTTTAGCGCTTTGTCCAGTGTTTTGCTTGACGCTAAAAGTTTTGGCACACCACAATAACAGGCACCACCGTGAATCTGGTGAATTATATCCTGCATTGCATCGTATTGTTTGTTTTCCCACAGTTGCTTGATTGTTGGGAACTCCTGCCTTAATGAATCAATTAACATTACCAACATATCCCTGGCTAAGTCCGCCTTTCCTTTAGCTAGATTTAAACTTTCGGTGATGTCCACAGGCTTCTTTACGCCCTCTATGTTTGGAGAAGAGGATTGTGGCGAAGAGGATTGTGGTGAAGAGGAGTGTGATAGCGGGGGTTGTGATACAGAGTGCTCTGGCAAGGTGCTCGGTCTGCTCGATTCTTCCGGCTGTTCCAGTTTTTTCGCTGGGGCGTTTAGGCTGGAGTAACTCACCCAGCGGTTTAATAGTTCTTTTAGTTCTGTTTCACCAATTGGTTTGCTGACGAAATCATCAAGCCCGGAAAGAAGCAGCTGACTTTTTGCATCTTCAACGGCGTGTGCAGTAAGTGCGACGATTGGTGTCCGACAGTTCTTTTCTTCATTCTCTCGAATAATTTGCGTCGTTTCAAAACCGTTTAAACCTGGCATCTGAATATCCATGAGAACCAGCGAAAAATTCTGCTTCTTACATAGTTCAATGGCCTCCTGGCCTGAACCCGCACTCGTCACGAGCACATGTAAATCATTTAACAACTCACAGATCAATCTTCTATTTGATGGATTGTCATCAACCACCAGAATACTGGTAACTGAAGCGCTCTCATCGCTACTGACTTCGACATTTGGTTTGCCCAGTAGAACTGTGAACCAGAAGACCGTGGCCTGCTCACGAGTGGACAGACCTATTTCGCCATTCATACGTTCTACCAAACCTTTGGCAATTACCAGCCCCATGTGATTTTTGTTGGTGAGTTTTTCGTGAGCAGGGTCTGGAGATCGCAGTAAAGTTTGTGCCGTTTGCAATTCTCTGATGTCAAGGCCTTCTCCATGGCAGATGAGTTCCACTTTTAGCAGAGATTGATTGTCTTCCCGGTTATGTATTTCAAGTGCTGTTGTTATCTTGTGAGATTGGCAAAGAGTTAGCGCATTACTCAGCAGGTTGGTGTACACCTGTTTAACTCGAAGTGGGTCTCCCAGCAGCTTCGCTGGAATTGATGATTTTTCATCAGTATTCAAGATGACATCGGATAAATTGCTGTGCGTCAGAATGTATTTTTGTGACTCTTTAATGAGATCACGTAAATAAATCGGCTTGTATTCCAGGTTTAATTTACCAATCTCTAGTCGGGAGAAATCAATAATGTCATTGATGTTTAGCAGTAAAACCTGCGCTGAATCTTCAATGGTTTCCAGGTATTCTTCTTGCTGGGGCGTCAGGTTGGTTTTTCGCATTAAATTGGTGAAGCCTAGAATGCCATTTAGCGGAGTGCGAATTTCATGGCTGGTGCTGGCGAGAAACTCTGACTTCGCCTGGTTGGCTTTAATGGCATTCTTGCGCGCGAGATCTATTTCAATATTTTGAATTTCAACGGTTTCCAGCGTTTCTTCTAAGTCTTTAACTGACTGGTCAATAGTGTGTTGTAGTTTTTGTGTTGACGTTTGCAGTGATATGGAAAGGCTGTTTACTTTATTTTGAAGGGGTTGAAATAGAGAGTGTTGCTGCGATTCCACAATCTCTCCGTACTCACCTTTTTCCAATCGCGTCAGTGCTGTTTCAATCAGTGTTCCTTCTGATTTAAGGTTTTCTCTGAATTTACGGTTGATGGCGTATATCAGGCCCAGTGCAACCAGCGTCGTAGCTAAAACAATAAGCAGGCTTCGATAGGCCCAGAGCTCAATGTTTTTTGTGCTGCTGGCTACATGTATAGAGTATTGCTCTCCTGTGTTGGTTTTAGCCTGGAGTAAAGTGTGTTTTATACTGTTTTTAGTCCAGTGCTGCTTGCCTTCTCGCAGCATGGTTAAATCCGTATCGCTTAATGGCAGCCCGAATTGAGCCACAATTTTTCGCTCTTGATTCAGCAGGCTAATGGATTGGTACGAGCCTGTAAGCAATAAACTTTTGCTGTGTTTCTCGAATAAGTCTGTATCTATATTTTGCTGGTCGCTAAACAGTGACCTAATATAATTTAATTGCAGCTCTTCATTATTACGCTGGTACTGAAAATTTAAAATGATGAAGAGTAAGGATATTAGCAGGCAGGTAATAAGGGAGGGAGCGTATTCCAATAAGAATAAACGTCGGTCAAGAATTTTATGATTAATCATTTGAATCCTTTTCTACAAGTTCAATGTAAAATTCGACTTTAAGTTTGATTACTTGTGCAGAGGCTGGGATGCTCCCCGGCGCTCGAAAAATCTATGGTTGTTCTGTCGAGTAGGCTATTGCCAGGCAATTTATTAATTAATATGGCGAAGCTACGCATATGCCCGGATTCAATTTTGGATAAAGTGGCATAGTATGCAATCCAGACGGTTTGTTTGCTTGATTTTATTGCTATTTACAAACAAATACATTGGTCAGCACTTATAATAGTTCAGAGCGCTGTTAAAAACTACTGCCAGCGTAATTTGCTTTATTATTTCCGGAATTAATCATTTATAAATGAAGCCAACCGTGAAAAAATAACCCTCTTAAATCAAAAGCTCATTTTGTCACCGTAATCAAAATTTTGGTGCACTTAAATTTCTCCGGGTAATAGCTGTGATAAGTCGCAGAAACCGTGGAATATAAGCATAAATGAATTGCAGGTGAGGAGGTCGAACATTGCGTAGGCAAATAAAATGAACCTCTTCAACGTGCTCACCCACTAATGTACGTCGAAAAGAGCGAATTGGAATTATACGGGATCATGCGAGGGGTAGGTTTAAGCACTATTATTGGTGCTGTAGGAATCACCGCCTCTCAGAACTTTTTTCAACAATAATCATTAATTTACAAATAAGCTGGTATATGAATTTTCCGACCATCGAGTCTTATATAGGGAATACTCCTCTCGTCAAGCTCCAACGGTTGCCTGGCACAGAAAAAAATCACGTTCTGGTAAAGCTGGAAGGTAACAACCCTGCGGGCTCAGTTAAAGACCGCCCAGCGATGTCGATGATACGGCATGCAGAACAACGAGGACGAATAAAACCTGGAGATCGTTTGATTGAGGCTACCAGCGGGAATACTGGAATAGCTCTTGCAATGGCAGCCGCTGTTAAAGGTTATAAAATGACCTTGATTATGCCGGATAACATGACTTCTGAGCGAAAAGCATCCATGCTCGCCTATGGCGCTGAACTAATTATGGTGTCTAAGGAGGCCAGTATGGAGGGGGCACGCGACCTGGCGCTCAAAATGGAAGCTGATGGTAAGGGGATCGTGTTGGATCAGTTTGGTAACCCTGATAACCCTCTTGCCCATTATGAGGGCACAGGACCAGAAATCTGGGCGCAGACCGAGGGTAAAATCACACATTTTGTCAGCTCCATGGGAACCACAGGAACGATCGTGGGAACATCTCAGTTTTTGAAAGAACAAAATGCGGATATCCAAGTCATAGGTCTACAGCCCGCTGAAGGCGCAAGCATTCCGGGAATTCGGCGCTGGCGACAGGAATATCTACCGAAAATCTTTGATGATGCCAACATTGACCAGATCGTCTCCATGTCTCAACAGAAAGCGGAGGACACAATGAGGGCATTAGCACAAAAAGAAGGGATTTTCTGCGGCGTATCGTCAGGCGGGGCTGTGGCCGCTGCACTGGACGTCGCTCAGCAAACTGAGAACGCCATCATCGTCGCGATAATTTGTGATAGAGGCGACCGTTATCTCTCTTCCGGTATTTATCAATAACACAAAGTTTTACGGTTTACGCAATATGGTAAATGCTTCATGGTAAAAGTTCGCGAAGATCGCCCGGTTGATTTAGACGGAGCGGTGGACCTGGATTCCTGGTTAGAAAAAATATGTGCCTTGGCACATTATGATGAAAGCGCAAAAGCACAGCTGATTAAAGCCTGTAATACGGCCAAAAGTCTGGAGCTTGAGCAGGGTGACCCGAATTCTGGCTGGGGCGAAGGGTTTACCACCTATTCCGCCGGTTTGGAGATGGCGGAAATTCTTGCCGATCTGCAAATGGATCTGGATACCATCACTGCCGCTATTCTTTATCGCAGTGTTCGCGAAGATAAAATCTCTCAAAAAATCATACTGGACGAATTTGGCGAAACCGTTGCCAATTTAGTGGATGGGGTTCGCCGAATGGCGGCCATCAGCGGTTTATCGAATCATGATGCCGGTGCCGTGTTTGGGCAGGAATCTGAAGAGCAGGCTGAAAACGTTCGTAAAATGTTAGTGGCGATGATTGATGATGTGCGAGTGGCGCTCATCAAACTGGCCGAGCGAACTTGCGCAATTCGTGCTGTTAAAAAAGCGCCCGGTGAAAAACGTAAAAAAGTCGCCAAGGAAGTATCCGAAATTTATGCACCGCTGGCGCATCGTCTGGGAATTGGTCATATCAAGTGGGAGCTTGAAGATCTTGCCTTTCGCTATCTACAGCCGTACGACTATAAATACATCGCCAAATTGCTGGACGAGCGGCGCTTGGATCGTCAGGTCTATATCGACCAGGTCATCAATATGATTAATGATGCGCTTGGTAGAGAGAATATCAAGGCTGAAGTTCATGGTCGCGCCAAACATATATACAGTATCTGGCGTAAAATGCGTCGTAAAAATATCAGTTTTTCCGAAGTTTACGATATTCGAGCCATCCGCATTCTGGTCAACAGTGAGCGCGAATGTTATGCCGTGTTGGGGATTGTGCACGCCTTATGGCGAAATATTCCACATGAATTCGATGACTACATAGCAAACCCGAAAGAAAATGGATATCGCTCTCTGCATACAGCAGTGAAAGGCCCGGATAACCGTGTGCTGGAAGTACAGATTCGGTCTAATACAATGCACGAAGAGGCGGAGTTTGGTGTCTGTGCGCACTGGCGTTACAAAGACACGGATTCCGAAGGCGGCCACGGTTCCTACGAGCAGAAAATAGAGTGGTTGCGCCAGGTGCTTGAGTGGCACGATGAAGTCGGTGGTACTCCGTGGGAAGATCACCTGCCAAAAGGTATTGAACAAGACAGAATCTACGTTTTCACACCGGAAGGGCATGTGGTGGATTTGCCTGAAAAAGCGACCCCGGTAGATTTTGCATTTCGAATTCACACTGATGTGGGCATTCGTTGTCGAGGCGCGAAAGTTAATGGCAGGATAGTACCGTTAAATCACCCGCTAAAAACAGCAGATCAGGTAGAAGTACTGACCGGTAAACGGGAAGCGCCAAGCCGCGACTGGTTAAACCCCAATCTTGGATATGTGACCACCTCGCGTGCACGGAGTCGTTTACACCAGTGGTTTAAACTACAAGATCGCGACCAAAATATCGCTGATGGCCGCGCTATGCTGGATCATGAATTCAAGCGATTGGCGTTGGCGGGACTTAACTATGAAGAGCTGACGCAAAAACTCAAACTCAAATCATTGGACGACCTGTACGCGGCTGTAGGCATGGCCGATTTGAGTGTTGATCGCGTAATTAATGCAGCACATCGATTAATCGATAAAGACTCCTCCCAGCAGACGGTCGGCTCCATGGTTGGCCGTGCTTCGAATGAAGAGAGTGGAGTGGATGTATACATTGACGGTGTGGGTAATTTAATGTCCCATATCGCGCAATGCTGTAAACCTATTCCCGGTGACGGAATCTCTGGCTATATCACTTTGGGGCGGGGTGTCTCTATTCATCGCAATGACTGCGCAAATTTCCTCCAGCGTCAGTCTGAAGAACCTGAGCGAATTATTACGGTAGATTGGGCTGAAAAGCCTGGACGCTTGTATTCTGTGGGTATTTTTATTGAGGCTTTTGATCGCCATGGGTTGCTGCGTGATATTACCACGCTGTTGGATCGTGAGCGGGTGAATGTTAGCGCGCTAACGACTTTGTCGAACAAGGAAAAGAGTACCGCCGAAATGAATTTGACCATTGAAATTGAAGATTTCGGTGCTTTAAGTCGAGTGCTGGCGAAATTGAATCATCTGCCGAACGTATCAATCGTTCGTCGCCACTCTTAGTGGGTGGTGGGAAGTGGGTAGCGTTGGTTTGAGAAACAGGCGAACCATGCCGTGAAGGTAAACCTTAAGGATGTATAACTTAAGCCCGTAATTCCCAAATACAAAATATTATAAATCTGAATCCTGTAGATGTTGTCGTCTCCAGAGAAATAGCCCGTCATGGTCATGGCGCTGAGAAGAGTTTATGTCTGAAAAATATAATGTAAATGATCTCATATATTTAATGGAACGATTAAGAGATCCCGAAAGCGGCTGTCCTTGGGATTTGAAACAGGATTACAAAAGTATCACGCCCTCTACGCTGGAGGAGGCGTATGAAGTGGTTGATGCAATAGAGCATGCGGATTATGCCCACTTAAAGGAAGAGTTGGGGGACTTCTTGTTCCAGGTTGTTTTTTATACCCAGCTAGCGAAGGAAGAGCAAAGATTTGATTTTCATGAAGTCGTGGATGCACTGACAGCCAAGCTGGTTCGGCGACACCCTCATGTGTTTCCCGATGGTAGCTTAAAGAGTAAAAGAGACAGTCAACCAAATGCCTTAGAGGAAAAGGCCATTAAGCAGTCGTGGGAACAAATAAAGGAAGAGGAGCGTCACTCAAAAGGAAAAAAAGGCCTGTTGGATGATGTACCTCTGGCGCTGCCGGCATTAAGTCGAGCTGCAAAACTGCAAAAGCGTGCTGCCAAAATCGGTTTTGACTGGCCCTATTCGAAACCGGTTATCGAAAAAATACATGAAGAATTGTCCGAGCTGGAAGAGGCCATGGAGGCGCGCGATGAAGAAGCGATGGCAGAAGAAATGGGGGATCTCCTGTTTACCTGTGTGAATCTGTCTCGTCATCTAAAGTTGGACCCGGAGGCGGTTTTGCGTCGGGCTAATCTCAAATTCGAATCACGCTTCCGTTCTATGGAAGCGGAAATGCAGGAAAGTACTGCGATTCAAAACTCTCCTAACGCGGATCTTACCTACTCCGCTGAAGCTTTAGAGGCACTTTGGCAGCAAGCCAAGCGCAAAGAAAAGGTAGATAAAGGGTAAATTCGCCTGCACTTGCAGCCAATTAACTGCTGTAAAATTATCTTATGTAAATCGCTACCTATTTTAGCTGATAAACGGAGAGCCAGTATGGCAGGGCTTTTATGTAGGGTAATTCACCTGAATGATAAGCGCAGCAAATAAGAAAGGTTAATATAGGAGGCTAGGGATGGGGGCATTCTTTATGGGGTTTCGATAGGGTCTTTTTATAGGGGCTTTCAATAGCGGTTTTCAAAAAGCCCTTTCAATAGCGGCTTGCAAAATACGCGAATAATTTAGGTCGCTTAATAGGCAACACTAAAAGCATTTTCTCGGCATACGTATAAATGGAGCTTTTAACGTATAACCTCAAAAGTAAAGCCACAAAGTAATAGCTACAAGGATATAGCCATAAAAGACATGGTCATATAGGCCTAGCCGTGTGAATAAGCTAGGCGGGGCTCAGTCGATTTAGCTTGATAAACTTGATAATGGCAGCATCAAGCTAAAGTCGAATCAGTCATTTGCCGCGTCGTTATATTTGGACAAATATTTTTTTGTCAGAGACAAAAACTTGGGGGTAGGCCCGACGTCTGCGAAAATCGGATCGCCCAATTCATCTGTAGCTACAACTTCAGAACCTTGTACATAAGGAAAACTTGATTCCAGCTCTGCTAAAGCGGCAGAAATTAGCTCGCTAATGAGTTGTTCTTTAGAACGCTTGGGGTACATTTCAGAAAGCGCATCAATACGCGCAGCATCTTCAACGGCAAGATTTACCGTGAATTTGTCTTTAGTGAGAGTGCCATGCGCTTGATCTTGCCAGTTTTTGACGAGTTCTTTAACGGTCATAAAATACCTATACCTGAATTTAACTTTAATATTTAAGCTTTTAACTTATAAAGTAATGGTTTTATTAAGTGGCTTTGTTTTATGTCTGCAATGAAAACTGCTGGCGACCAAAGCGCTTAATTACCATCAATTGTGAAATTTCTCCCTTATTTCGGATAGAAACAGGTTGAAATATACAAATTGCCTCCTGCTTTTTACGTATTTGCCTTTTGGGCGCCTTCGTAAAACGAAACACACGTTCTGGTGTATCTTTTTCAGAACTATCTTTCCAGGTGCGTTTTTCTTACTACTTATTAACGAAGTCTATATTAATTTATAGACTACTTTTCTTGAAGTTTTTAGCACTTCAAAAGTGTGAAGAAATGCAAAGCCATAAATTGCATGCGTTTGTGAGCTTCTTCAAACAAACGGTTTAAAACTCGCTGCTAAAAGCGTACCTCTCGACTATTTCGGGCATGCCTCAGTCATACCTCACGCATACCTCTCTAATTGATACGCGTTTGCGTTTCGGTTGTTTTTTTGTGAAGTCAGCTTTGTGTTCAGAGTCCCTCGTGTGGAGTCAAAACTTTCATTGCTCACATCGTATCGCCGCGAATTCATTGTTGCAGAACGATAAATATTGCAATAATCCGACCAAAATTAAACACTCGTAAATAGAGGCCGTTTTGGGCGGCAAAATCCAAGTCTGTTTTGCATTTAAGACTAACGTTGATCTATGCAGATCCCGCAAAGTTTTGTGTAATAAATTGAAAATTTTCGGCACCTAATTTGAATTGAGGAAAGGTTCTGGTTTGCGCTCTGCTGCTGCCCGTGCGTGATGGTGATAAGAAATGGCCGCAAGCGGGTGCAGTGAGTTATGTTGTGAGATTTATTTTGCTCAAAATACGTGGCTCCCGTCGTTGAGCCTCAGTGGTGCCCTACGCTGGTAGAATACAGCTGGCCTGGAGTTCTGCGTCAAAATTGATTTTCCGACCGGGGATTGCGTTGACTCAGACCCGGTTTAACCCCGGCTGCATAACACGGGACCCCGGTGCAAATCCCTTGTGCATACTTCTGGCAATGTGTATTGTATGCCGCCCAGAACGGTGCAAAAGGCCGACAATATCGGACCTGGAAGATCAAACCCCAGTGTTTTGAGTGAAAAATTGTCAAAATGCTGTAGTCGCGATGGGTTTAAGTCAATTTTGCACATATTGCACAGTAAATAGTCAGTCTATATAAAGGTGTTGAAAAAAAGCACCAGAAAAATTAGAGGATCTCTCATGCGAGTTATTTTATTAGGAGCTCCAGGTGCTGGTAAGGGCACGCAAGCAAAGTTTGTGATGGAAGCTTTCGGTATTCCCCAGATCTCCACTGGTGACATGTTGCGTTCAGCTGTAAAGGCTGGCACTCCCTTGGGCTTGAAGGTGAAGGACATTATGAGCACTGGTGGTCTCGTATCTGATGAGATCATTATCGATTTGGTGAAAGAGCGAATAAACCAGGCCGATTGTAAAGATGGTTTTTTGTTGGACGGATTTCCTCGTACCATTCCGCAAGCCGAAGCTTTGACGGCTTCCGGTGTAGACATCGACCATGTATTGGAAATATATGTGGATGATGAAGAAATCGTTTCTCGCTTAAGTGGTCGCCGAGTCCATGAAGCTTCTGGGCGAGTGTATCATGTGAAATACAATCCACCACAAGCAGAAGGTGTTGATGATGAGACCGGTGAGCCTTTGATTCAGCGCGATGATGATAAAGAAGACACCGTGCGCAATCGTTTGTCCGTCTACCACGATCAAACAGAGCCCTTGGTTGAATACTACAAAGGTTTTAATGACATCGCGTATGCCCGTGTAGATGGCGTCGGTAGCCTGGATGACATTAAAAGCAAAGTACTGACTGCTTTAAAATAAGAGTATCAATTGTTTTTTCCTCGCATATTCAGCGAGGAAAAAACAGAATACCCCTGTAACCGTTCGAAAATTGTAGTAATAAAGGCGTATTGCCACCTTCGTAATTACTTCTAGCTGCGCAATTGCGATCAATCTAACAAACGCGAAGTAAAGCCGCATCTTAAAAATAAACGTTCATCATGTCATTGCCTGAATCTTATCTTGCGCTGGATGCATCTACCGAAAAGTGTTCTGTAACGCTTGTTGTTGAAGGGCGTTTTCATAGTCGCGAATGTAATATTCCCAGATCTCACGCTAAAGTTATGTTGCCTTTAATTCAGGAGTTACTGAATGAGCATGGTATGACTTTGCGCGAGCTATCTAAAATTGTTGTGAGCCGGGGACCTGGCTCGTTCACGGGTATCCGAATCTGTCTCAGTATTGCGCAAGGTCTGGCATATGGCAGTGGATTGCCGATCGTGAGTGTAGACTCTTTAGCCGCTCTGGCTAAATATGCCAGCATTGCAGCAACGCCTCATCCTGGCTTGCACTCTATATTGTCATCCTCACCATCTCGTTTATTGATAATTCCTGCATTGGATGCGCGTATGAATGAGATTTACTGGTCTGCGAACATTCTTGAGAATAATTTAATTAAACACATCAGTGAGCCGACTTTGTCCTCTCCTGTGGATTTTGTTGCTGAAGTGAGTGCGATAATATCGCAACAGGCGGCCAATACACCCTTTGTTGGCGTTGGGCATGGCTGGGAAGTTGTGACTGATCAGATTGATATCATCCAAACAAAATGCTCCGCAGCGACCGCATTTGATGCGTCTATTTTGCCTCATGCAGAAGGTGCTGCTCGACTGGTGTTGGACGAAAAATTTGGTGAAGTCAGTGAAGATGGGGTAATAGAGCCACTGTATATCAGGAATGAAGTGGCCTGGGAAAAGCGCAAGCGTATTCGTCCAGCGCCTCAGACAGCACCTCAGAAAGACTCCTAGGTCGTCAACCTGGAGGCAGTCTAGAGGCAGTCTAGAGGCAAACAACATTCAGACAGTTAAAACATTAACCCTGAACACTTGAAACATGAGCACTTAAAAAAGTAGGCATAGATGGATGTTATTCATGTAATTATTTTGGCGCTGATTCAGGGAATTACTGAATTCCTGCCAATATCCAGTTCAGCGCATTTAATTTTACCCAAGGAAATCCTTGGTTGGCCCGATCAAGGGTTGGCGTTTGACGTAGCGGTTCATGTGGGGACCCTCATGGCCGTCCTGCTTTATTTTCGCCAGGATGTTTTCCAGTTAATTCACGGATGGGGGTTGTCCGTCGCAGGGAAGGGGACCAATCAGCATGGTCGACTGGCTTGGTACATCGCTGCTGCAACGATACCCGCCAGTGTCTTTGGCCTGATATTCGATGATTTTATTGAGGCACATTTTCGTTCAATTGCAGTGATCGCGGCAACAACCATTATTTTTGGTATTGTGTTGGCTATTGCAGATCGTAAAACAGGCACCAAAGATCTTGCGCAAATGACGCTCTATTTTGCCTTAATTGTGGGTTTCGCTCAGGCGCTGGCGCTGGTTCCAGGCACATCACGCTCGGGTATTACTATCACTGCCGCATTATTCCTTGGTTTTAGTCGGCACGAGTCGGCCAGGTTTTCCTTCTTGCTGTCAATCCCGGTAATTTTGCTAAGTGGCGGTTACAAGGGGTTAAGCCTGCTGTCCGAGTCTGATGTCGATTGGGTGAGTATCTCGATAGGGGTTGCAATTTCGTCGGTCAGTGCCTATTTATGCATTCATTACTTCTTGAGTTTTATCAATAGGTTAAGCATGACGCCGTTTGTTATTTATCGTCTGATCCTTGGCGGTGTCTTGCTGCTTTTACTGTTTATTTAGCTGTAAACCATCGATGATTTACTCACGAACCAAATTGCCTGCGGGCATTCTCTCGCGCTTTCTCACGCTAAAACAGCGCCAAGTTTTGAAAAGGTATGGTTGCTTATGACTGAATCCGCCGTTGCGTCTTCCCTGTTAACATTTTTAACGCAGTCGCCTACACCCTTCCATGCAACAGAGAATTTAAAGCAGTTGTTTTTGCAGCATGGCTTCAACGAGTTGAATGAAAAACAAGATTGGCAGTTAGTGGCGGGGCAAAAATACTTTTTCACTCGTAGCGACTCTTCCATTGTGGCGTTTATTAAAGGTTCAGAGGATATCAGGCAAACCGGTATCCGCATGGTCGGTGCGCACACAGACAGCCCCTGTCTGAAAGTAAAGCCGCAGCCTGAAAAACTTATCAAGAACTATGCTCAATTAGGCGTAGAGGTCTATGGCGGTGTGTTGTTAAATCCCTGGTTTGATCGGGATCTGTCTATTGCGGGAAAAGTGAGTTTTCTCAACAAAAGCGGCAAGTTGCAATCGCATCTGATCAACTTCAAATCTCCCATTGCTATCGTTCCCAATCTTGCTATTCACCTGGATCGAGAAGCGAATATTAAGCGCACTGTGAATCCTCAAACGGATATGAGTGCTATTTTATTGCAATCCGATGAGAAAATTGATTTCCGCCAGATGTTACAGCAGCAATTGGAACAAGAAGGCTGTGGGGATGTCGAGGAAGTACTGGATTTCAATTTAAGTTTTTATGACGTGCAGGCTCCAGGTGTCGTGGGATTTAAATCTGAGTTTATCAGTAGTGCCAGACTGGATAATTTGTTGAGCTGTTTTGTTGCCTCTTATGCGCTGACGCAGGCAGATACACGCTATAGTGCGCTCGTTGTGTGTAATGATCATGAAGAGGTGGGCAGTAATACTGATATTGGCGCGCAGGGAACCATGGTCGATGACACATTACAGCGATTGGTGCCCGACTCGATTGAGCGACAATTGGTGTTGCGTAAATCTCTCATGTTCTCGGTGGATAATGCCCATGGCGTCCACCCCAATTATTTACAAAAACACGATGAGCAGCACGGACCATTGTTGAACAAAGGCCCCGTGTTAAAGTTTGATGCGAATCAGTGTTATGCCACATCGTCAGACAGTGCCGCATTTGTTCGCGCGACGGCGAAACAGGCGGGAGTACCGTTACAGACTTATGTTACGCGGGCGGACATGCGATGCGGGAGTACGATTGGCCCCATTACAGCGTCTAACCTGGGGATTAAAACGGTTGATATTGGTGTGCCGACGTTTGGAATGCACTCTATTCGCGAGTTGGCGGGATATCAGGATATTGACCATTTGGCGTCTTTACTCTCGCAGTTTTACGCTACGGCGGAAGTGTCTGTCTAATTGCATGTCATTTTTTTTGCAAAACGGCGTGCAGGAATAAATTTTCGTGAATACATAGACAGAAAAAATACGTAAACTCGATCACAATTTCGCGCTTTTTATGGCGTGGTGTGTCCGAGGTTTTTAGGTGGGTGGCCTCTGTCGTCAATTCCGCTTTTTTGCTTAACGGATGCAGATAAAAGTCGTGGAAAGACATTGGATCGGCACAAAAAAGAACGGCTTTCACTATTGCCTGAAAAATCAGAATGACTTCGTTGAGCGAAGGCTGTTACAGTGGTGGGCAGCTTAAAAATCACCCATGCTAGAGTTGTTTCGAAGCGGCGTGGCCTTTAACAGCTGCGTCTGTTAACCGTATCTGTTATCAGATGCTGGTGGTGATTGTGTTTATCTTTTATTAGGGGCTGGTACCTGGGGCTGGTTCCAAGGGTTAGTGCCTGGGCAGGTACCTGAGCGTGGTCTGTGTGCAAGCAAACGCTGGTAAACAGACCGAAACGGTAGCTTAGCAAAACAGGTTTATAAACCGCACCGGAAAACAGACGAAACAACCGAGTATCATGATGAACGACAAACGATGTGTCGGCCCTGCATGGAGGGCAAAGAAAACGCACAAAGGTGCAAGTTGATCAAGCACGAGTGTCGAACAATCGTAGGTTGGTTTTCAAATAAGTAGTAGATGCTAGAGGAAATAACTTTGGATATTGATGTTCTAAAATGGTTTGTCCCGTTTAGTGAACTGGAAGGCAAGTACCTGGAAGATGCGCTGGCGCATATTGAGAAACAAACCTTTAACAAAGGTGACATGCTATTTAAGCGAGGCCGTACACCAGAATATCGGTATTACCTATTATCCGGCAAAGTAGATTTAATCGATGCTTCGTTTAACTCCACCTCTGTAGAGGCGGGAAAAGAAAACACCAATGCTGCGTTAAATGCCGAAGCCCCTACTAAGTATTCTTGCATAGCGAAATCTTTAGTCAGTGTATTTAAAATCAGTAATGATGCGCTGGACAGAATCACTGCCTGGCGAGACTCGGCAGCTTTCGCCAACACGGCGGACGAAGAAATTGACTTTAGTGCCACCGGAGAGATAGAAGTCGGTACTTTGGCCGAAGAAGACGCTACAGACTGGATGTCAGCCTTGCTGCAGTCGCCGTTGTTTTCACGGATTCCGTTAACACAGGTGCAGGAGCTCTTCGTTCGTTTTGAAAGTGTTCCTGCGGAAAAAGGCGAAGTGATTATTAAAGAGGGGGAGAAGGGAGACTTCTTTTATGTCCTGGCTTCTGGCCGCGCACGTCTAACCAATCATTCCCAAAGTGTGGACAAAGAATTGGAGCCGGGGACTTATTTCGGCGAAGAGGCTTTGCTGGGTGACACTCCGAGAAATGCCACCATTAGCATGGTAGAGCCGGGCGAACTAAAACGCCTGGATGCAGAAAATTTCACAGCGCTGTTGAAGGCGCCCGTATTGACTTACGTAAAGGAAGAAGAGCTGGAAAAATTTGAGCAAAAGTTCAAATTGCTGGACGTTAAAATGCCGATGGAATACCGCTTGAACCATTTCCCCGGCAGTATCAATATTCCTCTGGCACGTTTGCGAACTCGTATAAATGAGTTAGCCAAATCGACCGCTTATATTGTTCCTGATGATGCCGGTAGTCGCGCCGATATTGCGGCGCATCTGCTCTGTCAGATGGGCTACGATGCCTACATTCTGAAGGGTAAGAAAGAAGAAGTCGTTGATTAATTGTTTAATGCCGTTCTCATAACCTGGGAGAGAGCGCGTAAATAAAGAGTCAATAAGGTTTGTCTTAAAAGAAAGTCCGTCTAAAAAGACCTCTGGATACACCTTAGTGGCAGGTTAAACTGATTCACTAAAAGATGAGAAGGACGAAAAGACGCAAACCAAAAGACGTAAACGAAAAGACGCAAGAACAAAAAAATAAAAACGGACAAGATGATCCGGTTGACCTGTTGAATGTTAGCTCTACACCGGCGTCTTGATCATAAACATCCGCTTCACGCATTCAACGCTATTGGCAGATATGCATATACTGTTACTTTCCGCGTATGACGCCAATAGCCATCAATACTGGCGCAGTGGCTTGCGTCAGCATTTCCAGGACTATCAATTTACTGAGCTGGTTTTACCTTCGCGGTTTTTTAACTGGCGAATTCGTGGAAATGGCCTGTACTGGTCGTTTGCTGAACATGACGTGTTGACCCAATCTTATGATTTAATATTGGCCACCTCCATGGTGGATTTAGCGACATTGCGAGGCCTGGTTCCGCAATTGTGCCAAATCCCCACGGTGCTTTATTTTCACGAAAATCAATTTGCTTATCCAATGTCGAGTTCAGGCAGTAAGGCGCAAGAACAAGGAAAGGCCGACGCTGTAGCGGCTATGATGGTTCAGTTATACAGCGCGCTTGCAGCAGATAAAGTGCTATTTAACAGTGAATACAATCGCCGTAGTTTTATCGACGGTTTACAGAAGTTGCTGCGTCAGTTGCCCGACTATGTGCCGCAAGGGGTTGCCGAGTCCATCACCGCTAAGTCGCAAATCTTGCATGTCCCGTTATCAGATACACCTCCGGCAGGGGCGAGTCTGTCTGTGCCAGAGCGAGAGACAAACTCCGAGCAAAAAAGCTACAGTATTTTATGGAATCATCGATGGGAGTACGATAAAGGGCCAGAACGATTGTTACACTGCCTGCGGGCTCTGCCTGCCACCGAGCAGTTCACGGTACATGTGGTGGGACAGTCCTTTCGCCAGGTGCCTTCGGAGTTTGCTGAAATACGGCAGCTTTTAGAGCGGAATGGATGGCTTGGCAATTGGGGGTATATGGAGGATTCTGCGTCTTACCATGCCTTGCTGGCGAGTGCCCGTATGGTGTTGTCTACCGCAGTGCATGATTTTCAAGGGCTATCCGTCTTGGAGGCAGTTCAGGCGCACTGTTTACCGGTGGTCCCCAACAGATTAGCCTACCAGGAATTATTCTCGTCGGATTTTCGCTACGAAGAAAGTACCTGTCTTGAGAAAGAGGGCGAAAATGCAGCAGCAATGATACTCCGGCTTTCCCGAAGCGAGATAATCCCTCCCAGTCTTCACGCGCTAACCTGGTCGCAATTGGGCCCGGCTTACCGCGAGCTGTTTGAACGTTTGGCATTTGAATTTTAAGCGGTGATGGGTATTATAGCCGGCCTCAAATGCAAAGCTTAACGAGCGCCACGGCGCCCAGGTCGAGCGCTGCGGCGCCTAGGTCAAAAAGAATATGTCGAATAAACGAGTACTTACCGGAATTACCACAACCGGTACACCCCACTTGGGTAATTATGTTGGTGCAATCCGTCCTGCCATCGCTGCCAGTCAGGATGACAACGTTGAATCGTATCTATTTCTAGCGAATTTGCATGCGCTGATCAAATGTTCCGATCCGGCACAAATTCATCAGTCAACCAAGGAAATTGCCGCCACCTGGCTGGCTTGTGGCCTCGACACCAGCAAAACCGTGTTTTACCGTCAATCTGATGTTCCTGAAATTTCAGAACTGTGCTGGATTTTAAACTGCATGACAGCCAAAGGCTTGATGAATCGAGCCCATGCATACAAAGCCGCGGTTGATAAAAACCTGGAAGATGGTGAAGATCCAGACTTCGCTGTAACCATGGGCCTTTATAGCTACCCGGTTTTAATGGCCGCGGATATTTTGATGTTTAACGCAACACATGTTCCTGTCGGGCAAGATCAAATTCAGCATATCGAAATGGCGCGAGATATTGCAGGACGATTTAATCATCATTTTGGACAGCTATTTACACAGCCGGAAGCGGTGGTGGAATCCCATGTCAAAGTCCTGAGCGGTTTAGATGGCCGTAAAATGAGCAAAAGCTACAACAACACCATCCCACTTTTTTCGACAGAAAAACAACTGAAAAAAGCGATTAATAAAATCAAAACCAATTTGCTTGAGCCAGGTGAACCAAAAGACCCAGACGATTCAACGGTATTTCAAATCTGGCAGGCATTTGCAAGTGCTGAGCAAACCGCTGAGATGCGCCAGGCATTTGCCGATGGGATAGCCTGGGGTGAAGCAAAAAAACAATTATTTGAGTTGATTAACACCGAGATAGCTCCCGCTCGTGAACGCTATAACGCGCTGATGGAGGATTCTGCACAGGTGGAAGCGGTATTGCAGGAAGGAGCGAAGAAGGCGAGGGAATATAGTGCGGATCTGCTGGCTAAAGTGCGTAAAGCTATAGGGATCTATGCCCTTTAAGTGCAAGCACACTAAAATATTTCTAGCACGGTAACTTTTTTAGCGTCTCGTTACCGTGTTTATTCCGATGTTTTGATCTTACTGTCGCATCCCGCCCAAAATCTTACTCTTCATCTCAATTAGCCTTATCGATGTAGATTTTCGCGTCAAATTTGTCTTGAGCCCAAAGCATAAAACGACCCACCTGGGTTAATAATTATTCGCTGGACACGCACTGTAGTACTGGCAAACCGATAAAACCACGTCTAGTCTAGTTAAGAGGATATCCCCGTATCCGAGCTGGTTCATTCAATGAAAATGAGGTCAAGGTGGAAGATTTCTGGTCGCGGACAATAGCTGTATGCAGCGTTGGCACACTTGCCGCAGGTTTTGTTTATTGGCTTGATTCCCCCCTCGCATCTGCGCTAATAATTATCATGTTGGCGGGGGCTGTGTGTTTTGTTTTTTACCCCCGTGAAACGGGAGAAAACGAGGCCTTGATTGAACAAAATCGCGAACTGGCTGCAGAATATAAAAGCCTCTGTGACGATCTTGCCAATCGCACTCACCCAGTGTGTGAAAACCTGGATACAACCGCCCAGGAAATCCAGCGACTCGCGGAAGACTCGAGTATTCGCCTGCATAAAAGTTTTCAGGGGCTGTCCGAATCCGCCAGTGCGGGTAAGAATTTAATGATGGGGATAGTTGAGCAGCTATCCGAAGGCACAAATGTAGGAGAATCGGACGTATCTTTGCGAAGATTTGCCGATGAAGTAGGGAAGATACTGGATGATTACGTAAAACTGTTTATTGATATCAGCAATAAAAGTGTTCAGGCAGTCCATAAAATTCAGGATATGGTCAAACATCTGGATGGTATGTTTGGTTTAATCAATGACATCCGAGGCATTGCCGATCAAACTAATTTGCTAGCCCTCAATGCGGCAATTGAAGCGGCAAGGGCCGGTGAGGCGGGCAGAGGCTTCGCTGTGGTAGCCGATGAAGTGCGAAAGCTCTCGCAGGATTCCAACGAACTTAATGAACAGATACGGGAAAAAGCTGAAACTGCAAAAGCCACCGTGACGGGCGTGGAAAAAGTGGTGGGCGATATCGCTTCGTTGGACATGAATATTGCGATTGATGCCAAGGGGCATCTCGACGGAATGCTCGCTCAATTGGAGCGTGTTAATGAAAAAGTGGCTCACAGCGTGGAGCATGGTGCGGAAATTGGAGAGGAAATTAATCAGGAAGTTAATCGCGCTGTATCAGCCTTGCAAACGGCGGATCGAATTGCACAATATGCGCAGAATATGTCGCTGGTTTCGGCGCATCTGCAGCAATTGATGCTCACGGTGTTTGCCTTGAAACCCGGCGAGGATGCGCGGGAATTAATAGCGTTATCAAAGCAGAAAATAGCGCAACTGGAAGAAATCAAATTGAACGATATTGCGAATCACGCGCCTGTATCCGAAGACGAAAGTATCGCATTGTTTTAACTCTAAACTTGAATAAGTTACATTTCTTGGAGATGTTATTTTGGCCATAACAATTGAAACACAAGATGAACATGAAGCGATCATCCCTGATGAACGCTTCGACTTCGAATCGGTGGGGCCGTTTCGCAGCTGTTACGAAAGTTTAACCACAGTAAAAAATAACACTGTCGCTGTCGATTTTCGTAATACTCGCTATATCGATAGTTCGGCCTTGGGTATGTTAATTAACGCTAAAACTTATTTTTCTGACAAAGGAATAAAAGTCAAACTGATTAATGCGAACGATCAGATTAAAAAGATTTTTTCTATTTCGCGCTTTGATAAAAAGTTTGAAATTCTATGAGTTAACGGATTAAGCCATCATACATATGAAAATTCTTATTGTTGATGATCATGATTTTAATCGGGAACTTTTATCATTTATTCTGACTGATGCCGAGCATGAGTGTATCGAAGCTGAAAATGGTATTGAAGCCGTAGAAAAATACCAGAGTATGGATGACCTGGATTTAGTCCTTATGGATATCAATATGCCGGAAATGGACGGCATCAGCGCAACTAAAAAGATCAAACAACTCGATACTATTCGTCATGTCCCTATTATTTTCGTCACCGCTTTAGATGACTTCGATATGTTGTCGCAATGTTTGGAAGCTGGGGGTGATGATTTTGTACCAAAGCCGGTGAATGAAAGCGTCTTGCTGGCAAAAATAAATGCGCATATGCGCACCAAAAATCTATACAGTAAACTGCAGGAAGTTAATCAAACACTCAACCTCCATCAGCAACAGGTCGAGCGCGAACACAGTATAGTAGAACGTGTTTTTGAAAAAAGTACGAATCGGGTGCGTACTTATTGTTCTTGTGCAAAAAAATACACTTCCCCAGCCTCGATGTTTAACGGAGATCTGGTATTGGAGTCGCCATCGCCGGCCGGTGGTGTTTATCATCTGGTAGGAGATTTTACTGGGCATGGCTTGTCCGCTTCAATCGGAACGCTTCCCGTAGCGGATATTTTCTATGCGCTGGCAGGTAAGCAGGCTAGCGTCTCTCAGATAGCCAGTGAAATAAATTCACGCTTGTCTGGGTTGTTGCCAAGCAATATGTTTTTTTGTGCGGCTATTTCATATTTAAGTCCCTCAGGCACAGAGTTGTCGCTATGGTCGGGCGGCATGAATGACATTCTGATTACTGATGCGGATGACCCCTCCCATTTACAATACATTCATGCTGAACATATGCCACTTGCGGTGCTACCTGTAGTGGAGTTCGACGGTAAGCCGACAATAATTACGCTAAAACCCGGCGATAGAGTTTATATCTATACCGACGGCGTCAATGAAGCAAAAAATGCTGAAGGTGAAGAATTTGGATTGCCACGCTTAGAAGATATCATCAAGCAGGGTGGCGAAGATGTTGTGAGGAGAATTACCGGTGCTGTGCATTCATTTTCAGAGGGGAAAGAACAGAGCGATGATATCTCGCTTATTGAACTCACCTCGCAGGAAATCAAACATTACGACGTGATCAGCAACGCCTTGGTAGAAACCAAAGAAGTGTTTTTTAAGGCAAAATCTTTCCCATGGAAATTCTCCATGCATCTGGAAGATAAAGATCTGCGCAATGCCAATATTGTGGATCAGATAATGAATGTAGTGGGCACGGTTCAATGTGTTGAAATTCATCGGGATAAAATTTTCACCATCCTGAGTGAGCTGTACAGTAATGCGCTGGAGCATGGAATTCTGGAGTTAGATTCGAATTTGAAAGATTCTGCAGACGGATTCGAGCAGTACTATCGCGAGCGCGAACAGCGCTTAAAAAAGGTCTCCGGGCAAGCAATTGATATAGACTTTTCGTATATCAAAGGACAGCCAGATTGTCTGATTCTTACGATGACAGATACCGGTATAGGATTTGATTATCAAAAAGCCGGTGAAACTCACGCTGAAGGTAACGATCCTTACGGCAGGGGAGTTGCCTTGTTGCGTAGCTTGTGCTCAAAAATTGAATACAGTAATGAAGGGCGAACTGTGGTTGTTCATTATGAATTGGGCTTGGAGGGAGGAGGTTAACCATTCTTGATTTAACCTCCTCCCTCAGAGTATACCGCAACGCACATCACATGAAGGTGTAAAACACTTCGGCAGGTTAATCTAATTTTCTAAATATGCCTGCAGAACGTCGAAAATTCCAGAGCAGATTTCAACGATGTCTTCGCGTTGGCAGATAAACGGCGGCATTGTGTAAACCAGTTTGCCAAAAGGACGAATCCATACACCGCGCTCAACAAACATAGGTTGAATCCGGCTCATATCTACAGCTGTTTTTAATTCCACTACGCCGATGGCGCCGAGCACTCTTACATCTTCCACGCCGCCAATATTTTTGCAGGCATTCAATCCTTCAATGAGTTCGCATTCAATGAGTTTGATTTGTGACTGCCATGGCTGTTGTAATAATAGTGCCAGGCTGGCATTGGCTGCGGCACAGGCGAGTGGATTACCCATAAAAGTAGGACCATGCATGAAAATACCAGGATCACCACTGCAAATAGTCTGCGCCACTTGTTGGCTGCACAATGTGGCGGCCAGGCTTAAGTAGCCCCCCGTCAATGCTTTGCCGACTGCCATAATATCTGGTGAAATTTGGGCGTGTTCACAGGCAAAGAGTTTGCCTGTACGTCCAAATCCTGTCGCAATTTCATCGGCAATCATCAATACCTGATGCTCATCGCATAGCGCGCGAATTTCGCGTAAATATTGTGGGGAATAAAACCGCATGCCACCCGTACCTTGTACGATCGGTTCTAGCACAACTGCCGCGAGCGTCTCTTTATTGGCGAGAAATGTGGACTTGAACTGCGCGAAGTTTTCGTCTTGCCACGGTGCATCAAAACCCTCGGAGGGCGCATCAACGAAGATATTCTGTTTCAGGTTGCCACTGAAAATGGAGTGCATGCCGGTCACCGGGTCGCACACCGACATCGCGCCAAAAGTATCGCCATGGTATCCATTTTTAAATGTCAGAAAGGTATTTTTCTCCGTTAACCCCTGTGCGTGGAAATATTGGAGGGCCATTTTTAATGCAACTTCCATTGCGACGGAGCCTGAATCCGATATAAAGACGTGATCAAGTCCTTTCGGGCTGATTTCCACCAGAGTTTTGCACAATTGAACGGCCGGTTCATGGGTTAACCCGCCGAACATGACATGCGCCATTTTACCCAATTGACGTTCAATGGCGTCATTCATTTCGGGGTGGTTGTAACCGTGAATGGCGCTCCACCAGGAAGACATGCCATCGATCATGCGTTGACCGTTGCTGCGTTCCAGATGTATGCCTTGTGCTGCTGAAATTGGAAACACAGGCGTGGCGCTGTTAATTGAAGAGTAGGGGTGCCAAACCAACTGTCGGTCAAGCGCGATGAGATCACTTTCGCTTAATGTTGAGTCCGTCATAATTCTGCCTTCACTTAATAAAAAGCTCAGTGTACAGCAGTTACCTTCAGATCGAAATCCACATAAAAATTTGTTGCTGGAGGCGTTTAGTTCGCTTTAGACCAGACTTTAAGCGGCTTCTGTTTCGGTAAGCGCTTCAATGAATTCTTGAAGTTGAAGGCGAGACACCTGGTCATAATCATTGAACATCAGTCGAACTTTGGAGTGGCAACAAGGTTGACGTAAAAAACTGCTCTGTTTGATTAGACAATCAACGGATAAATTAAATTGTTCGTTAAAAACAATCCGAGTTTTCACCTGTGAGTTTTTCTGAAGTTCGGAGCGAATGTCTTTGCCAAAAAAATCTGCCGTTGCGCCAGAGATACTAATGTCGCGAATTATACCGTCCAGGTCGGGGCCGTTTTTACGCTGGAATTTTATTTTTGGTCCGCTGCGCGACGGAAACGCGAGCCTTGGATGCCACCGCCGATTGTGAGTCAGCTCTCCTTCCAGAAGGCTTAGCGTGTATAGGTCGTGTTGAACTTCCAGCAAAATACATGAAATGTGGATGTAGCCACGCTCGGATTTGATCTGCATCCAAAAAGGCTTTTGCATCAATCTGTTGCGTATCATTTGTTCTATTGGGGGGCTTAAGCCATCGATCAAAAGAGTATTCTCGTAATAGTCAAATCCTAGCAGGGTGCTGGAAAAAGGCGTGGCTTCGTTATTTAAAAACAGGGTTGCTTGAGCATGGTTGAACTGTGCTTCCAACAAGGCAGACAATAGATCAGGATCAAGTCGGTCGAAAGCCATAGAAACTCCAGATTTTGCTTATGCCGGGGTTGGCCGGTTGTTTAGTACGTGTATTACAAGTCTTCTAACAGCTTGGCTTAATGGCGCTGCCTGGACTTGGTTCAAAAGTTTTATAGCAACTCCTGTGCCCAAGTTCCTCTTATTGTCTGTTTGTATAAATCCTTATGAAAAACAGCGCCTTAGATACAAATTGTGGCAGGCGACAATGTCGAGTTGATGGATTAGATGCCGCTTTGCGGCGAAATAGTGCACACTTGTGCTCAGGTTTTGCCGCCCGGCAAAGCGGAAAAGTTTGAATAGTAGCTATTTCACAGCTCGCATAAAAACCGTACAATGGCGGGCTTTTGGCAGCTTAAGAACTGATATGAATGTGGAATTGATAGACCGAAAATCGAAGTTGGAGTTTAACAAACTACAAAAACGTCTGCGTCGCAACGTGGGCAAAGCCATTGAAGACTTCAATATGATTGAAGATGGCGATAAAGTCATGGTGTGTCTGTCAGGTGGTAAAGATTCCTATTCAATGCTGGATATTCTTTTAGGCTTACAAAAGTCTGCACCTATCAAATTTGATATCGTGGCTGTGAATATGGACCAGAAGCAGCCAGGTTTCCCTGAGGATGTTTTGCCCAACTATTTGGATAGTCTGGGAGTGGAATATCACATCGTTGAAAAAGACACCTACAGCATTGTGAAATCTGTCATCCCTGAGGGGAAGACAACTTGCGGGCTGTGCTCCCGCTTGCGCCGTGGGACTTTATATGGGTTTGCCGAGCAAATTGGTGCGACTAAAATCGCCTTGGGACATCATCGGGACGATGTTGTTGAAACGCTGTTTTTAAATTTATTCTACGCTGGCCGTCTCAAAGCCATGCCCCCCAAACTTCTGTCTGATGATAAACGCAACGTGCTGATTCGCCCGTTATTTTATTGCACAGAAAAAGATTTAATCGAATTTTCCAATCTCAAGCAATTCCCGATTATTCCATGTAATTTATGTGGTTCTCAGGAAAATCTGCAGCGTCAGGTGATTAAAGAGATGTTAACGGGGTGGGAGAAATCATTTCCCGGTCGCGTTGAGACGATATTTTCCAGCTTGCAACGAGTATCACTTTCTCAGTTGGCCGATCAACAATTGTTCAACTTTAAGGGGCTTACTCTGGATCGTACCGGGTCTGCCGTTGAAGACCATGGCATGCAGCAGGAAGCGCAGCGCAGCGATCATGAGAAAATTTTTCATGATGCGACCGTAGACCTAGGTGAGTCGGGTGCAGAACTGGTCAAAGTGATTAATTTAAGTTAATCGATATGTCAGAACCTTTATCGTGGAAAGGTTTTGCATGGATCTACTATGCAAGCAGGTCGAAGGCACTATAATGAATACCACGAATTGGTAACAGTGAATTGGGGTGAAATCTGCGCAGTACCGGCGGCACGCACGTATATCTGTCATTGCACCCCATAAAATAAATACAATAGTCAATTTTAATTGGCGTTACAGATGGCCCGGAAATCTTAGTTGTAGCGTGTTGAGCGACATTGCCAGTCGGTAATGCGATAGCTCCATTAGTGTTGCTGGTTGCATTAGCGTTAGCAAGTCCGTTGGATGAATCGCGTTTAACAAAACCACTCGCTTTCGATGTCAGATTTAAGGCCTTCTGTAGATAGTAGTAATAGACTAGGGTCAGTTGTGCAAAACTTTACTCAGGGTATCTCTTTTCGGCTAGCTAAAGTTGGCGTGGTCATCGCGTTGATCGTGGGGATCATTATGAGTGCCCTGCAGATTTATATTGTTTACCAGGTCCAGTCCTCGGAAATTCAACGCTTATTAACCCGGATCACTGAAGTGTCCACACCTCCTGCCGTCAGAGCAGTGCACACAATGGATGACATGTTGGCACAAGAGGTGGTTACAGGGCTTATGCGCTACGATTTTATTATCGCAGTGACTATTGAAGATGAAGTGGGGCACGAACTGGCCTCGGCTCGTAAAGCACGAATTGACTCCAACACCGTTTGGATCACCAACCTGTTCACTGATGATTTAAAACTGGTTGCCTCTCCATTGGCGGTACCACGTCGAAATTACAGTGGCCATATTAGTTTTATCGTGGACATGGATGCAGCCTTCCAGCCTTTTTATCAGCATTCTGCTGTGCTCATCAGTATCGGGCTTATCCGTAGCTTTTTTCTGGTGCTTTTCCTGTTTATTGCTTTCTATTACATGTTGACTAAGCCCTTAATCAAATTAAGTTCGCAGTTAAAAGCAATAAACCCTGGCAGCCCAGGTGAGCAACGATTAACACCCGTCAATACGGGTTACAATGATGAACTCAATCAGTTAGTGGTCATTGGCAACCAGCTGCTGGATTCGGTTGACCTTGCACTGTCAAAACGCCGAGCAGTAGAAGTGGTGCTGCGTAAAAGTGAGGAACATGTTCGCCAGATTATCGACAGTTTGCCTGTTTGGGTCGGCGCGCGGAATCGAGATGGATATTATATTTTTGCCAATAAAGCGCTAGCAGATTTTTTGCACACCACACCCGATCAAATGCGTGGCTCACACATCTCCGATTTTGCAGAGTTCTTTTCTACCGCACCGGCAGATGTAATGGCGATGGATGCCAATGTGATACATTCCAAGCGCAGTGGCAAAGTGTGGGAGGAAGTCTGGATCGACCAGGATGGCAACGAACGGCAAATGCATACCTACATTATGCCCATGGAATTTTATGATGAGGTGGTAGCGCTGGTCGTTTCCTCTGATATCACGGAGCTGAAAAGTACTCAGCAGTTAATGGAGCATATGGCCTATCACGATGCGCTGACGGACCTGCCCAACCGAAGCTATTTACTGGAGCGTTTAGAAGAAGAGCTGGTGAAATCTGTTAAGCAGGATTCAATCGGCGCCTTATTGTTTATCGATCTGGACCAGTTTAAAAATATTAATGACTCGCTCGGACATCCCGTGGGTGATGTGGTGCTGAAACAAGTAGCGCAGCGACTTATGTTGGCAACGACAGAAAATGATGTTGTGGTGCGTTTGGGTGGCGATGAGTTCGTGATTATTTTGCCGAATCTCGGTCGCAAGTTGTCGTCTGCACTGCTGCGTGCTGAGCAAATTGGTGAACGTATTCGCGTTGCCATTTCCGAGCCTCATTATCACAACGATTTTGAACTGCACGTCACATGTAGTGTTGGAATCGTGATGTTTCCCGAAGAGGGAGCCGGCGTTCACGAGTTGCTTCAATACGCGGATACAGCCATGTATCGGGTGAAAGAAGAGGGCCGCAATGATATTCAGTTCTTTAACCGTTACATGGCCGATAAGGCTCGCAGCGTGCTCGCGATGGAAGGCGATTTGCATCGCGCGTTGGAAGCTAACCGTTTCAGTCTGCACTACCAGCCGCGCGTCGATACAATAACCTCCAAAGTCGTTGGCGCGGAAGCCCTGATTCGTTGGCAGCATCCTGAGCGTGGCATGGTGTCGCCAGTGGAGTTTATTCCAATTCTGGAAACCTCAGGATTGATTGTGGACGTCGGGATGTGGGTGATTAAGGAAGCCATCAATCAGGTGAAAATCTGGCAGGACATGGGCTTGTGGGATTCCTCTATGCGCCTCGGGGTTAACATCAGTCCTCGTCAATTTCGCTCTACGAATTTCGTCGATAATGTGGTGAAATTGCTACGGGATAATAAATTTCCACCGGAATATCTGGAAATGGAGATTACCGAAGGTATTGTGATTCAAAACCTGGATGAGACCATTGAAACGATGGCGACGTTGACCAAAGAAGGTATTAACTTTGCACTGGATGACTTTGGTACAGGTTATTCCTCCATTAGTTATTTAAAGCAATTGCCGGTGTCCATCTTGAAAATTGATCAGAGTTTTATTCGGGATATTACATTTGATCGCAATGATCGCGTGCTTGTAGAAACCATCAGTGCCATGGGGAATTTGTTGGGCCTGGAAGTGGTGGCAGAGGGGGTCGAAACTACGGAGCAATTAAATTTAGTGAAAGACTATGGTTGCCGCTTTTACCAAGGCTTCCTGTGTAGCGCACCACTTTCGCCAAAAGATTTTGAAGTGTTAGTAAAGTTCAGCCAAGGCTAGGGCAAGCTTCAAGTAAAGAATGAAAGTTGGCCGGAAGTGACCGGCTGTACATAAAAATTATAAACACGAAAATTTAAAGTTAAAAATGAAACAGCTTGGCCAACAATACCGGCACGGCTGTTTCCACCTTCAAAATTCGTCTTCCCAGATGAATGGAGTCAAACCCCAGTTCTCTAAACTTTTCTACTTCTTGCTTTAAAAAACCACCTTCCGGGCCTATGGCCAGGCTTATTGCCTGGGATGAGGAATGCAGTGCCGGTTCATTCTCACCGCCAGGGTCAGCAATTAATTTAATCGAATTCTCGCTTAATGGAGTCAGGTCGTCTTCAACAAAAGGCCGGAAGCGTTTGTGTATGCTCACCGTTGGCAGTTGCGTGGCAACGCCTTGTTCCAGTCCGAGTATTAAATGCTCGTGGATTGACTCCGGGGTAGCCGAGGGAGATTGCCAAAAACTTTTTTCGACGCGGCTCGATTGAATTAATGCCAGGTGGTCAACACCCATGGTAGCGACGGTTTGCAGAATTCGTTTTATCATTTGTGGCCTGGGCATCCCTAGAATTAATCGCACAGGTAGTTTTGGTGGTGGCGAATCCGTTAATTTTATCTGATGAACAATAAAGTGATCCCCAGCATCTTCTGCAATAATACCACTGCCCATATTGCCATTTAATTCACCTAGTTGTAGCGCATCGCCTTTATTTAACTTCAAGATTTTTCGGATATGTAATGTTTGACGGGCACTAGTAACCGCCTCGGAGGGGGAAATAAATTGTTCCTGTTGTAAAATTAATAAGTTCATTTGAGCAGATTTTGGCAAGGGTAGAATTGATATTTTATAAACTGATGGTGTCGGCAGGCAAGGCATAGCGTTTGCTGGTACATGGTTGCCGCTATGATTTCCATTGTTCAGTATCTTGAATGACTATTTGAATGGTCATTCGAAATGCTACTAGAAATCCCACATGAATTACTACTTAAAATACTAAGGGGAACCTTCATCACTTGGAATATGGATGACTTCGCTGGAATACGCAGAGTGATCCAGCGGTGTCAGTTTTTCATTGTTCGTATTTACCGTGCCTTTTAAGTGATACAGAAGTGCTTCTATTGGTCTGGTAGCGATAGTGTTTATTAATAACTGGTCCGCGGCAGGGTATAAGTTGAGTTCAATACTTGAAGGGGCTTCGATAAATTCTCGATATGCGCTGGTCATAGCATTGCCGATATTAACGCCCATGAGTTGCCAGGTACTTTGCCACGCTTGTACATGGTACGCATAGTAATCAGTAAGTGGGAGCCCGGCATATTTAGCACAGTATTCCATGAGCCTCGTTTCAAAACCCAGGTCTTTCACTTGGAATTTCAAGCTGTTTAGCTGCGCCTTGTTTATTGCCATAGCCATCACTCCAACTTGACGAGATGGCGAGCCCAAATGCAAATTCAGATCCATAGTGGTGTCGGTGATACTCTCTGCGAGTGAATTTAGCGAAATATTGATATGCTCACCGTTGCCTACAATCTGATAATCGATCTCCATTTGCATTTCAACATGGTCGTACCCGAGTTTTACCAAACCGGGAAAAGTCGATTGGGCGGGTGCTCCGCATCCACTTATTCCAAAGTTCAGTATTTGGTTCGTTTGGGCGTGGATTTTCTCATAGCCACTTGTGACTGGCATTTCTACGCCAAGGAGCGACAATCCCAGGTGTTCAGGTAACTGTTGTTGGCGGAAGTCACGTTCAAGTTGGAACAACTTAAATACATCACCAGGCCGTATTGCTAACACATCGATCGTAGTCGCTTCCGTCATGTTATAAGGCCGGAAGGATAAGCGATTTATACGGATCTCTCCCCGGTGATTGATGTCTACATCGCGATAACTGAATTCTCCTGCGAGCGTCATGGCTTGAGCTGTTTGATCTAATGAATTCTCTATCTGCTGCTCGATATAATATTTACCGCCAAAAATCGCTATGAACGCAATAAAGAGTAAGATGATAAATAAACGCAACATAATAAAGACTCGATTGTAAAAATAATGACCAGCAAGGGCCGGCTTGTGTATCATTACCAAAGGTGCAGTATGACAGTAAACTGTCAGGACAAACAGAGTGGTGGACTGCGGTCTAATATATACACGTCTAGGCTTTCGACAGGGTTAATTCGGAGCTAATTTAGTGCTAATTCGGGGGGAGTTGAGCCGGCAGCTAATAGGTACGGCTATGGTGAGGGGAAATGGCGCCTTCGGCAGGAGTCGAACCTGCAATCTTTCCCTTAGGAGGGGACTGCATTATCCATTATGCTACGAAGGCGCTGTTCACTGATTGTTTACTGAGCGTTACGTGTTTTTAAACTGTTACATAACGCGATCTCGCGTTTAAATAACATTATATCGCACCAGCACTTTGATGAGAACAAACTGTGTGCTTTAAACTGCGTTATGATCTGAATGCAGACAAAATTGACCCATGTTTATACAAGTTGCGGGCAGTGTTGCATAAAATTTGAAATCGCGATTCCATTAATTTGTATTAACTGAAATTCGCGGATCACAAGGGCACTCATGCTTAGAGTGGTTCATCAAAAGATGCATGAAGGGATGTGCAGGAGATTTATAGTGGCAATATTTAGCCGCGATGTTTAGAAATAAATATGGAAAAATAAATAGAAGCAGAAAAAAGACAATTACACAAAACGATCATACATAGAGCGACACATAAACAGGTTTATATAAGCGAGAATTTTATGTTAGATACACGCCCGCTGCTTGCTAAAACTTCTTTTCCAGCGATAAAACGCAACGTATTAACAACTTTGCAGGTCAACCTGGGGTATCTATGTAACCTGAGCTGCACGCATTGTCACGTCAATGCTGGTCCTAAACGAACAGAATTGGCTTCCAGGGAAACGATTGAGGATATCCTCACATTCATCGATAAACACAGTATAAAGACGCTGGATATTACTGGTGGTGCGCCGGAAATGAATGATCATTTTAAGTATTTGGTGCGCGAAGCGAGAAGTCGAGGCCTTGAAGTTATTGATCGTTGTAATTTGACTATTTTAAATGAACCCGGCTATGAACATATGGCTGAATTTCTTGCTGAAAATAAAGTAACCATCGTCGCTTCATTGCCGTGTTACTCCGAAGAAAATGTAAAGCAGCAGCGTGGAAATGGTGTGTTTGAATCCTCTATTACTGCATTACAAAAATTAAATGAGATGGGATACGCGTCTCAAAAAGATCTGGCATTGAACCTTGTGTATAACCCCAACGGAGCATTTTTGCCGCCGGGTCAAGAGCAGCTGCAGCAGGATTACAAGCGTAAACTGGCAGATCAGTTCAATATACAGTTTAACGAATTGTATACCATTACCAATATGCCTATTGAGCGTTTTGGTGGAACGCTGCTGGCCAAGGGACAGTATGAAGGGTATATGGATCTATTAAAAAATGCTTATTCTGCGGCGAACCTGTCCAACGTGATGTGCTTAAATTTGATAAGCGTAGACTGGAAGGGCTACGTTTATGACTGCGACTTTAATCAGATGTTACATTGGCCTATGATTTATCACCACGACGCCATTGCTACCGATAAACCCTTACTGCATCTTCGCGACCTGCTGGAAGCCTCCATTGAAAATAATCCCATTGTCGTAGGTGAGCATTGCTATGGATGCACGGCCGGGCAGGGCAGTAGTTGCGGTGGAGCATTAAATTAAGTTTTGCTTATGTCTTTGCTTGTGCCTTTTCTAGTTCCATTTCTGTCTTCACTTCTGGCTTTATTTTTGGCTTGGTTTTTGGCTTCATTTTTGGAAAGCGACGAACACCCTTACTTTTAATTTATCTGAGGTTATATATTTTTGAGCGATGCACAAATTAAGCTTTCCATCGTCGTGCCCGTATTGAATGAGGCTGCTTCTGTTAGTGCTTGTTGGAAGAATATAGGAATTGCATTGCATGAATGCGGATGTCTGTATGAAGTGATATTTGTCGACGGTGGAAGTCGTGATGAGACCGTGGACATCATTAACTCCCTGTGCTCGCCTTGGCCGTTGATAGAAATGGACAAAAATGAGAGTGACCCAGTGGAAACTTCTGCACACAGAGCAGATTGCCGGCTAGTGCGCAGTGGCAAAGGGCGTGCAAAACAGATGAATGCGGGAGCCGCGCTGTGCAGGGGAGAGTCTATCGTGTTTTTGCATGTGGATACGAGATTACCAGTGCTCAGTGAATCTGCGCTGGAGCAAATTACCCAGGTAGATTGGGGCTTCTTTTTGGTCGCGTTGGATAATCAGCAAAGAGCGTATCGAGTTATTAGTCAGGGCATTAATTTTCGCTCTCGTGTTTTTAAAGTAGCCACAGGCGACCAATGTATTTTTGCCGCGCGTGAATTCTATTTTTCGCAGGGAGGTTTTTCCGAGATTCCTTTAATGGAAGATATTGAGTTTACTCGACGAATGTTAAAGCTGAAAACGCCATTAATAGTTCTTGATAAAGCGATTACTTCTGCGCGGCGATGGGAAAAATATGGAGTGGTGAAAACGGTACTGTTAATGTGGATGTTTCAGCTTGCATTTCGCTTGGGAGTGTCACCTGCTCGTTTAGCAAAGATGTATTAAGTGGAAAGAGTTAAAGCCAGAATGAAGAAGATTAGATCATCATTGAGCAGAATAACATGAATTAGATATTAGTTATTAGTAATAGAAAATAAAAATAAACACATGCAAGAAATCTATCTGTTAAACCGCTACCACCTCAATAAACGGAAGAAAAATTAATCCTCCCAATGAATATTGTTATCTGTCAATTCGCAAAAGCACCCGTTTTGGGCCGAGTAAAGACTCGCCTAACGCCTGAGTATAGCCCTGAGCAGGCGCTTGCCATTCATTCCGCCTTGGTCGAAGACACCGTTAAACGGTTAAGTCCTCTACAGCATGCGGAACCAGAAGGTGGACGCGTGTCGTACCAGCTTTGGTATTCGGATGCGGACAAAAGTTTTGACCGGCTCGCAAGGGAATATGGCGTTTCTCTGCGGCAACAAGTTGGCTCTGACCTGGGACAGCGACTGGCGCATTGTGCAGAACAAAACGCAAAAAGTGGAGCCGCTGTCATACTGATTGGTAGCGACTGTCCGTATTTGACATGCGAACAATTGAGAGAGGCTATGGACGCATGGCGAGCCCCTGAAGTTGATGCGACAGTGATTCCGGCCGCAGATGGTGGGTATGTGATGTTGGGGATAAAGCGGTTTTCGCGAAATATTTTTCAAGATATTACATGGGGGAGTGCAAAGGTGTTAGAGCAGACTTTGAGAAAATGTGCTGAGGAAAAAATGCAGGTGAGTGTGTTACCTGCACTGCAGGATATAGATTATCCCGCGGATTTCAAAAGCTTGTGCGAGACTCGTACCGAATTTTCGACCTTGCTTGCTAAGTCTTAATTTTGTTTAATACATTTTTGCTGGAAAATAGCCTGCCTGAATAGAATAGAAGCTCTTCTGAATGTAAACAGCTCTGAATACAAGCCACTCTAAATATAAGCCCCTCTGAATATAGCCCCTCTGAATATAGCCCCTCTGAATATAACCCCCTTTAAACACAAACGCCACTGACTAGAATTTTTGCTGACTGTAGGTCAAAGGCAGTAGCATAAGTCCGCCGATTAAATGTTTGAAGGGAGCCCTCGTGGTTCTGTTGTTATTGCCCGTGAAATTTTATTCTGAAGTTCCATTCTGAATTTACATTCTACGCTTCACCAATAATGTTTGATCCCCCCATGGCCTTTGATGCACCTTTGGTGTTGTAGAGGCTCGAATTGTTATTTTGACCGCGCAAGACCTCGAGCAGACGACCAAATACTTGCTGGTTTCTTACAAGTAATTTACCGTTAACTTCATTTTTAAGCTTACACTGCTGTGTGAGTTTTTTTAACGTCTGCCAGTCCTGTTTAAGTTTTTGTTGTTGGGTTTGCTGGAGTACTTCCAGCCAGGCATCACTGGACACTTCACCGCCGGATTCCCGCAGCCATTGAGCACGGACATTTGCACTGTTTTCCAGGTGGTTCAATGGTGTGAGTTTGGCATCGATAATTTCGGAGAGTTGATCCGGGTCTCGGTTTTTTAGCGCTTCCTGTTCCTGATCTAACAGAGAAATCAAAGACTCACATGCGGCGATGTCACTGGCAATTTGCGCTTCAATTTGCTGGGCTGTGACGGAAATAGCCATAATTACCTCTCTTTCTTGTGCGGTGAAACGAGCTTGTGTAATAAGACAAAACAAGTCGGTTTGCGCTTTAGAAGTGGTTGCTAGAATTTAAAATCGGGTTGCATATGTACACACGCCGACAGTATTTTGGCGAATTAGCCAATGAATACTCGAATTATGCATAAAATAAGCCATTGCTTTGAATGGCGGCGCTAAAAAACGGGGTGATGGATATTCAGGCGAGGGGACGGGTAAACACTAATTTGGCTGTTGGGGTAAGGCATCAGTGGAAACTGGACGGGTTTAGAACAGCCCGTCCTGATTCATCATCTTTTCGGCAATTGCACCACTGTCGATATTGTAACGACCGGAGGTGATCGCCGCTTTAATTTGCGCTACTTTCGCCTCGTCCACTTCTGAACTATTCACCAGATTAGCTTCAATTTTCGCAATGGCCTGACCCTGGGAGCTCAGGGACACGCTGTCGGCACTGCTATTCTGATTTTCCTGCTTGTCGTTTACTTCGCCCGCCGATTTGCCGGGCACCGTTTGCCGTGCTCTAGCTGATGTAGAGCTGTGCAAGTTCACGTTATTGCCAGGATCTATTACCATTGTTAACACCGTTTGTTTTGCTTTCACGAGATAGTCTTAAGCGATTTAACAATGCGCTTTACTGAGCTACCTTGAGAGGGTTATCGGCATACCCTTAACTAACTTTAGAGCTTTTTAATAAAACTTACCGAAATTATGTGAGTTTTATCCCATATCTGTCGATTATGACGCTTCAAACTTCAAAAAACTACCTTACAGCCACGCTCACTTTACCCGGGCCGACCACTTGCGCATCCACAACGCGTTTGGATTTGTCATTTTTTACCTTGATTCGCTCACCAATATGCCCATTGACTAAGGCCACACCAGTCGTTTCTACAGATAGAAAGCGCGATTTTGCACTCATTACCACAGGTTGACCTTTCAATACAATATCAGGCTTTTTCAGGTAATTATTACGAATAGTTTCGCCTGCGCGCACTGAACGCTTTAACTCCATTCCTTTAACCGATTTCATATTGCTCATTAAGCCTCTGCCTACCGAGGCGGTATTGACGCGCTTGTAGGTGAGATCATCTTCCTGCAGTACATCACCGCGTGCCAGAGAACGATTTGCCACGATTATGTCTTCAAAAACGTTCACTGTCGCGGGAATGTAGACCGTCCAGGGCTTGTCCCCATTACAGCTGGTTTTGACCGTGACATTGTGAGGGTTGTGCGGGGGTTCGATTAATTTAAATGACAGATTGTCGTCACACTTGGCTAGTCTCAGTCGTACATCCAAACCGCCAACCTCGATCTTTACTTTCGAATCAAACTCATCCTCTCCGAAAGCCTGGCGGTAATGCTGATCGGTATAGTCCAATACCGTTTGCTTTAACAGGGCAAGGTCCTGGACTTCATACGCATACAGATTCGAGCTGAATACTAAGGTCACCAGCAGGCTGAAAAAACTGCGAATCATCATAATTATTGTCCTATGCTGTATGTAGTGGGGGTTGTTAGTGACTTCAATTGTCTTTTCCCCGAATTTAGCGTGTCTTGGTGCTGTAGTAATACCACAGCCATGCAACAAATTTTTGACACTCAAGATACTTTATTTAAGTTATAGCAAAGCCTGTGCCTCTTGCTAAACTAAAGAGCAAAACTTAAGAAATTTTTATTGAAAAGTGAGAGGCGTTGTCACATGGCCGGCATATTGGACAGTGTTAATCAAAGAACACAGTTGGTCGGACAAAACCGATTAGAACTATTGCTCTTTAATCTGGGTGGAAATCAGCAATATGGGATAAATGTATTTAAAGTGAAAGAAGTACTCCAATGTCCCACTTTAAATGAGATCCCCAAGCGTAACCCGATTGTTCGCGGAGTCGCGCACATCCGGGGTGGAACCCTGCCGATACTGGATTTGAAACTGGCTACAGGGGGGCGACCTCTACCAGATATTGAAAACTGCTTTGTGATTATCACTGAATATAATCGCTCTACACAGGGTTTTCTTGTGAGAGCTGTTGAACGCATAGTGAATATGAACTGGAGTGATATTCATCCACCACCGAAAGGTTCGGGGCGGGATAACTATTTGACAGCGGTGACAGAGGTGGAAGGGCGCTTAGTTGAAATTATCGATGTAGAAAAGATTCTGGCGGAGGTCTCGCCGCTGCAAGAACAGGTGAGCGCGGAAATAATTCGGGCTGCCCAGGAAAACATCGAGGTGCAAAAGCATATTCTAATTGTCGATGATTCTTCCATCGCCCGAAAGCAAGTGCAGAAGGTGGTGGAGTCTCTCGGCGTGAAGACATCGCTGTGTAAAGACGGTCGTGAGGCACTTGAATTTTTGCAGCACATGGTGAGTGAAGGTAAAGACCCTTACCATGAGTTGTTATTAATCATTTCCGATATTGAAATGCCAGAGATGGACGGCTATACCTTTACCGCAGAGGTTCGAGCCGATCCGAGGTTTCGAAATATGCATATAATCTTGCATACCTCTTTAAGCGGGGTGTTTAACGAAGCCATGGTGCAAAAGGTGGGAGCGAATGACTTTCTGGCAAAATTCCACCCGGATGAGCTGGCCAAGCGGGTTAATAATCGTATAGCCGAATTAACTGGAAAATCCTCCGGTTAACCTTTACTAGTGAAAATAAATAAGAACACGTGAATAACTGTTATGTCCTTTTTGTGTTTTAACATGGGTTTAGAGCATTAATGGTGGCAAAATCCAGCTTCGACCAGATGGCGCTGTCGACCGTAGAATACCAGGAATTTTGTAAATTTCTGAGGGATTCGGCGGGAATAGACCTTGGAGACAACAAACAATATCTCGTGGCGACGCGGTTGCGCCGAGTCATGAGTGAAATTGAGTGTCCGAGTTTCTCTGAGTTAACTAAATTAGTGAAACGATCCGAGAATTTTCGTCTGCGTCAGCGTGTAATTGATGATATGACGACCAACGAAACATTTTGGTTTCGAGATTTATATCCCTTTGATTATCTGAAAAACACCGCATTTCCCGCGTTATATAAGAATAATCCGCAAGCTCGTATACGAATCTGGTCTGCGGCCTGTTCATCTGGACAAGAACCCTATTCCCTGAGTATGACGGTAGAAGAGTGTCTCCGCCAAAATTATTCTATGCGGAATATGGCGGTGGATATCGTCGCCACTGACCTTTCCAGTGAGGTTCTGCAGCAGGCGCGTTCAGGAATTTATGATCAGTTATCTATCTCGCGAGGCTTAAGCCCGGAACGATTAAAAAGCTATTTTGATGATGTGGGTGAGGGCAAGTGGAAAGCCAAATCGCTGATTCAAAATCGAATATCTTATCGCGCACTAAACTTGCTGGATGGATATGTCACACTTGGCAAGTTCGATATTATCTTTTGTCGCAATGTGCTGATCTACTTTTCTGCTGAAACTAAACGCGAAATTCTTATCAAACTACACAATGCGCTCAGGCCAAACGGCTTGCTGTTTTTAGGTTCGTCCGAGAGCCTTGCCGGCGCAACAGATTATTTCGACATGGTGCATTGTAATCCCGGCGTGCTTTATCGGGCAAAAGCTCGTTAAGGCTGGAATTCCACTGGCGCTTGGCGGGGTGCCACATCTTTTTTCTTTTCTCTTCTTTAAGCTAAACCAAATCAAGCAAAACCAAATCAGGCCAGTGCTTCGGTGCTCCCGTCTTACCCCATCATTTTATTGTGCTGGGACATTCATTTTGCCTGGTGTATTCCCGTTTTTTAGTCGCACATGAATTCTTATAACGACGCGCTATGTCTGGTCGAAACGGGTATGCGGAAACAACTTGCCGCTTGCCGTAAAACACAGGCTTGTCAGCAGTGAATGAGGCGCAAAGGGCAAATTTCAACGATTCATTTTTATCGGTCGAGGTGTTTTTAAGTTGTTGAAAAATATAGAGAATATGATTTTTTTGGCGAATGCTTAGCGTGTTTCAGGAGGCGTTGTGTTTTTTGGCATATGCCTTGCAAAACCCTAGTGAAGATCAACAATGGCAAACGTAAAGTAAAGAGTTATGGCAATAAGTTTCGCAAATGCAATGGGGTTAAGTGAGTCGGCGTTAAGACTGCGGGCTGAGCGCGCCAGCGTACTGTCCAACAACCTCGCCAACATCGACACGCCTTACTACAAAGCACGTGATATCAATTTTCAAGAAGCTTTTAGCGCGCAAATGGGTGACGGCTTAAAAGAGCCTATGAAAGCCACGCATCAAGGGCATTTTAATATGTCAGCATCAGGAAATGGTACAGGCATGTCTGAACGTTACTATCGTACGCCAATGCAACCTTCTATAGATGGAAACACCGTAGAAGAAAATATCGAGCATGCAGAATATATGAAAAACAGTTTGGAATTCCAAGTTGCGTTTACATTGTTGAACAGCAAATTCAAAGGCATGACTAAAGCGATCAAAGGTGAATAACAATGAGCTTATCAAACATATTTGACATCGCTGGAACAGGTATGAATGCGCAGAGCATGCGTTTAAATACCACCGCAAGCAATATTGCCAATGCCGAGGCTGCGTCTTCCAGTATTGATCAGGTGTACCGTGCTAGAAATCCGGTTTTTTCAACACTGCATCGCAGTATGTTAGACGGAAGCTTTTCCAGTTTTGATGGTCCGGGGGATGAAGTGGCCGGCGTGAAAGTAGACGGTGTTGTAGAAAGCGATGCACCCTTACAACCGCGTTACGAACCTCACCATCCGCAGGCAGATGAAAATGGCTATGTCTATTACCCCAACGTGAATGTGGTTGAGGAAATGACGAATATGATTTCTGCGTCGCGATCCTATCAGGTCAACGTGGATGTTATGAACTCCGCCAAACAAATGGTTCAACGCGTATTAACTTTGGGTCAGTAAGGTCAAAGCCAGGGGCTGCAACATGAGTACGATAGACACTTCCAATTCCGTTTTTGCTGATCTGGGTATCGCGCAGAAAAAGGAAACTGAACCAAAGAGCAATGAGCTTGGACAAAGTGCTTTCTTGGAGTTAATGATTACTCAGCTGAAAAATCAAGACCCTTTAAGCCCACAGGAAAATACTGAGTTTATCGCGCAATTGGCGCAATTCAGTTCGGTGGAAAGTCTCGATAAGCTCAACAATAACTTCGACAATTTTACCAGTAACTTTGTCGCCAATCAGGCTTTACAGGCGTCCAGTCTGGTTGGTCGATCTGTCTCTGTGCCTACAGATACCACAATGCTCGAATTAGGCGGTGTAGTCAGTGCCAGTGTGGACGTACCAGCGAGTACCGGCAAGGTACAAGTTAATATCTATGATGAAAGTGGCTCATTGGTTGACCAGGCCGATCTGGGCGAACAGCCGGCGGGTGAACTGGTCATGCGTTGGGATGGTGTGCGAATGGAAGTGAATGGTGAGTTGACCGACTGGGTGAGCGGCCACGAAGAGGGGCTGGCGGCAGGAACTTACCGCATAGAAGTCATGGCGGATATAGATGGCGAACCGACAGCGCTGGATACCGCTCTCAGTGCCAATGTTAATAGTGTCACTGTTGGCCAAAACGGAAATTTAATTTTAAACCTCGCTGGAATTGGTGCAGTCAGTCTGGCGGACATCAAGCAGTTTAACGAATAACAGTTGTGGACAATTGTTGCAGTAACTTCGCTACGGCGAATCAATGTTTGATGAATATATACAAGCGTAGTCCAGCTCAGTGAACGGAAAGCCTGTGTTGGAAAATTGAAGAATGACAGGAGAATCCAATGCCTTTTGATACAGCCCTTAGTGGAATTCGCGCCGCATCCACGGACCTTTCGGTGACTGGTAATAATATTGCCAATGCATCGACAACCGGGTTTAAATCATCGCGAGCTGAATTCGGTGATGTATATGCAACCTCTGTTTTGGGGGCAGGCAATACCGCCGTTGGTAGTGGGGTGCAAGTGCAGGATGTTGCACAGCGGTTTACCCAGGGAAACGTGGCATTTACAGAAAAAGAGTTAGACCTCGCTATCAATGGAACCGGATTCTTTGTGATAAACCAAGGTGGTGAAACACAATATACGCGTGCCGGGTCATTTGGTTTGGACAGTGAAGGATATATAGTAAATGCTAATGATGCACGGCTGCAGGGCTTTCAGGCGGATGCGTCGGGAAATATCGGGGGTATTGCGGGCGATGTACAACTCCAAACCAGCAACCTAGATCCGCGTCGATCTACACTGGTGGAATCCGTATTAAATCTTGATGCGAGCGAACCCGTATTACAAAGCATCGGGCACCAGTTCGAAACGGACGGTGTTGACATTGGTGTGACTCAGGGTGGGCTGCAAAATGCAACATCCACAGAATGGTTTGGCAATAATTTTACACTGCCTATTGCTTCGCCTCCTTACGATGGTAACCCGGTAGAATTTCAGGTAGATTTATCTGGCCAGGGAACTAACCTGGGGACTGTCTCTATCAGTTTGGACCCCGCATTAATTCCTACCACCGCAACAGCATCTTTAAATGATATTCGTAATATGGTCAGTGCGATCAATGCCCAGATCTTTAATCCGCCCACAGCGGGGGAAACGACGATAGATGTGGCGGCGGATGTGGTTGTTGATACATCGGGGGCTACTCCTCAATACAGTATTTCCTTCACAGCAGTAGAAGAAGGATTGGCTCAGACGATTTCCATTACCGATGTGTCTGGTAACATTGATGCCATTGGTCTGGACGGTGCGATTGCTTCGACGTCGGGTGTGCCAGCCGTAGATAATGGCTATCCAGCACAGGCGATCGATATTGTTTCGCCGGACGGTACGACGGTGACTTATAACTTTCGTCAGGGCGACACTGCAGCATTAAGTGCGTCTGAGCTTAATGCTTTGCAAGGTGTATCCGCGACCGCAGAAACCGATTTAACCATTACCAATTTCAACAGCAATCTCCCAAATGATTTGCGCATGACGCTAAATGGAGTGACCTTAACCGGCGCTACACTGGCTGAAATTGAGGTGGAAATTAATTCACTTACCAACACAACCTTACCCGGAGTTACCGCAACTTTTGATGCGGCGGCGGGAACCATGGCCTTGCATTCTGCCGGTGGTGACGATTTACGTATTTCAATCAGCGGTAATGCAGGTGATTCCATTACAGTTTTGGGTGATCCTGATGATTTGGAACAAACTTTGGAAGTGAACCCGGCTCCAGCCAGTACAAATTTAGATGCAGCGGACAGCGCAATTGTTGTGGGCGGCTCGCTCAATATTACTCTGGAAGAGGGGTACGACATCGACTACACACCTGGTGCGCGGTTACAGCCAATCAGTAACGATATGTTTACCGATGTGGTGATCAACGAATTTGATCCTGCTGACCAGGCAACGTATAACAGCGCAACGTCGATGACCATCTACGATAGTCTAGGTGTGGATCATGTATTAACACAGTATTTTGTGAAGCAGGATTACGATCCGACCGATCCCACTGCAGTACCTAACCACTGGCAAGTGCATTTAATGATTGATGGCGCAGATGTTGGCGACCCGGATACCTCATTGCCCGCACCCGATAATACGGTGGCAACGCGAGCAACCTACGATATTTATTTTAACGACGATGGCACGCTCAATGAACTGTTGACAGATCCAATTCTGGTGTCTAATTGGGTGCCCTTGGATGAAGATGGTAATCCCAGCTCTGCAGCGGGTCCACAAAATGTCCTGGCCGGTGGGTCAATCCCTTTACCAGAGCCTCCCTCCAGTTCAAACTTTGTCGTGGACTTTACGGGTACAACGCAATTCGGAGCTGAATTCTCAGTTGATGATGTTGATCAGAATGGCTATGCCACTGGGCGCCTATCCGGCTTAAGTATCGATGACAGCGGTGTGATCTTCGCGCGTTTTACGAATGGCGAATCTCAGATACTGGGGCAGGTAGCGTTGGCGTCATTCCCCAATCAGGATGGTCTGCAACCTATTGGCAACAGCGCCTGGGTCGAGAACTTTGCCTCAGGCCAGCCACGCATCGCGGGTGCGAATTCCGGTTCTTTGGGGGCCATTCAATCCGGTGCTCTGGAGGAATCCAACGTGGATATTTCTGCTGAACTGGTGAAGCTGATTATCGCGCAACGAAATTTCCAGGCGAGCGCGAAAACCATTGAAACGGCAGACACCGTAACGCAAACCATCATCAACCTGCGTTAATACCGGTAAAGCTCTTTCACTCCTGACGGCCAATCAGGTTAGTCAGGAGTGAAGACGCAAATATTCCCAACAATTCCACTCTCGTGAAATGACAAGGTTTTCACATGTTTGTATTTGTGTGTATTTATACAAGGCAGTGCTACATCCCATCATAACTTCCCACAAAGCGGCAATCTGAATATTGGCATTCATCTTGCTGAGTCACTCTTAATACCGTAAAAACGACGTAAATTTAACGCTTTTACGTAAACAAGATTTGACGAGGTGAACGTGGATAAGGCTCTTTACATTGCCATGACCGGCGCGAAGCATAATATGCTGGCGCAAGTCAGTCATTCCAATAATTTAGCTAACGTGAATACCACAGGCTTTAAAGCGGATTTCGAACAAGCTCGCAGCATGCCAGTACTTTATGGCGACGGGCAACCTACACGCGCCTTTGCGCTGGTTGAGCGTCCTGCTACGGATTTTGCGCACGGCGCATTGAATGAAACTGGTCGGGATCTTGACGTTGCTGTTGAGTCTGATGGTTTTATTGCTGTACAGGGCAGTGATGGACAGGAAGCTTATACTCGTGCCGGCTCACTCTATATAGATTCCGTGGGTATGTTACGTACCGGCAATGGCTTGCCGGTGATGGGCAATGGCGGACCGATCGCAATCCCGGCGGCTGAGAAAATTGAAATTGCTTTTGATGGTGCAATCACAATCGTCCCACTGGGTGGACAAGTAGATGCTATCGCGCAAATCGATCGTATCAAACTGGTAAACCCGGACCCAGACACGATGACAAAATCTGAAGACGGATTGTTTCGTCAAAAAAATCCTGAAGGTGAATTACCACCCGACGGCGCCGTGCGAATTATTTCAGGCTTTCTTGAGGCGAGTAACGTGAATGCAGTGAATGAACTCACCAGCATCTTAAGTTTATCTCGCCAGTATGAAATGCAGGTCAAAATGATGCAGACAGTAAAAGAGAATTCCGAGTCCTCTGCCAGCTTACTGCAAATGAACGGCTAAGCGTAACGTATTCAGGCGCTCACTAATTTAAAGTCAATCAATTTAATAGCAACGCATAACGTAATACCCAGAAAGGGTTCCCAGAGGTGAAGTATGCTCGCATCTTTATATGTCAGTAAAACGGGGCTAGCGGCTCAAGACACACAGCTAACTACCATTTCCAATAATCTGGCGAACGCCTCCACTGTTGGATTTAAACGTGACCGCGCTGTATTTGAAGATTTGCTGTATCAAATTCAACGACAGCCTGGTGGGCAATCGTCCGAAGATACGGAGCTTCCTTCCGGGTTGCAGCTGGGAACAGGTGTACGTGTTGTGGGAACACAAAAAGAATTTACCACTGGCAGTATACAAATAACGGATCAGGCGCTGGATGTGGCGATTGACGGACGTGGATTTTTACAAATCCAACAGACGGATGGCACCATCGCGTATACCCGAGCCGGACAATTGCATTTAAACGGCGATGGTGAAGTGGTCAATGCCAGCGGTCTGTTATTAGAACCCAATATTACTGTGCCTGAAGACACGCGCACAATCACGATCGGTACGGACGGGATCGTCTCGGCGTATATTGCAGGGCAGGCCGCACCACAAGTTCTTGGCAATATACAAACCGTAAATTTTGTTAATCCGGCGGGTCTGCAGGCGATTGGAGGTAATCTGTTTTTGGAAACGGCATCCAGTGGAGATCCAATTGTCGGTACTCCGGGTGAAAACGGTTTAGGACAGATAAAACAGGGAATGCTGGAAAATTCAAACGTGGAAATCGTTGAAGAGATGGTGAACATGATCACCACACAGCGCGCCTATGAAATGAATTCCAAAGTGGTGTCTACTGCTGATCAAATGTTGCAGTTCCTCACGCAGAATGTTTAACCATGAAAGTTGTGGTTTGAAAAAGCAATCTGTTTGAAGGTGAAAGGTGAAAATATGAAATTGACGGCAAGCATAAAAAGCGGAGTATGGATGTGCTTAATCGCACTCCAGGGCTGCGTGGTGCATCAACCGCAACAACCCAATGACCCGTACTTCGCGCCTGTTATGCGAACCGAGCCGGCAGCAGATGCTTCGCAGAATGGTTCACTCTATCGTGAAAATGTTGCCCTGGGTTTGTTTACCGATCAGAAAGCCATGAGGATCGGCGACATCATCACCATTATTCTTGATGAGCGAACAACGTCGACAAAATCGTCAGCGGTAAATATTAAAAAAGAAAATGACTTACAAATTGTTCCCGATGGGGGACCGATATTTGGCGTTAATCCAAGTCTGGGTTCATACAACCTGGCGACTAACGTTGTCTCTGATCGTGATTTTAAAGGTGAAGCAGATGCTGATCAAAGCAACCGGCTCAGCGGCAATATCAGCGTTACTGTAACGGACATTTACCCTAATGGAACACTGGTGGTGCGTGGTGAAAAATGGATGACATTAAATCGTGGCAGCGAATTTATTCGTATAAGCGGATTGGTAAGACCTGATGATGTAACACCGGAAAATACCATTCTATCTACCAGAATTGCCAATGCGCGGATTACCTACTCCGGTACTGGCGAGTTGGCTGACTCACAACAAATGGGTTGGTTAACTCGATTTTTTAACAGTCCAATCTGGCCGTTCTAATTTTGCCTTATCGGGTTTTATGTATGAAACGAAATACTTTTACTTGTATTGCTATCGTGGTGTTACTCAGCACGAGCATGGGTGCTTTTGCTGAGCGCATCAAAGATATTGCATCGGTTGAAGGGGTTCGCGTTAACCAGCTCGTTGGCTATGGTTTGGTTGTCGGTTTGGACGGGTCTGGTGACTCAACTAATCAAGCCCCTTTTACCCAGCAATCCTTCCGTTCCATGTTAAAGCAGTTTGGAATTACAGTGCCGCAAGATGCCAGTTTCCAAACCAAAAATGTGGCAGCAGTAGCAATTCACGCTGAATTACCGCCTTTCGCAAAACCGGGACAGAAAATTGACATTACAGTGTCTTCCATTGCCAATGCAAAAAGTTTACGTGGCGGCTCGCTCTTGTTGGCGCCGCTGAAAGGAATTGATGGCAATGTATACGCCGTAGCACAGGGCAACTTGATTGTAGGAGGTTTTGGCGCAGAAGGAGCTGATGGATCAAAGGTCACAGTGAATATTCAAAGTGTTGGTCGTATTCCTGATGGCGCAATTGTGGAACGTTCGGTCCCTACAAACTTTGGCGACAATGGCGATATTGTTTTTAATTTACATACCCCGGATTTCACTACAGCAAAACGTTTGGCTGACAGTATTAATGAACTGGTAGGGCCGGATGTTGCGCTGCCGTTAGATGCCGCGTCTATCACAGTGCGGGCACCGCAAAACGCTGCACATCGCGTAGATTATTTGTCTTTGTTGGAAAATATTGAAGTAGACCCAGGGGAAGCTGCGGCAAAAATTATTATCAATTCAAGAACGGGTACTATTGTTGTTGGTCAGCACGTGCGGGTAGCGCCGGTGGCCGTGACCCATGGCTCATTGACTGTCACCATCAAGGAAAATGTAGAAGTAAGTCAGCCCAATGCATTTGGTGATGGTGGAACTGTCGTAGTGCCAGACAGCAATGTTGAAGTTTATGAAGAGTCCGGCCCAATGTTTAACTTTTCGCCTGGCCCGACCCTTAATGATATCGTGCGTGCGGTAAATGAAGTGGGGGCTGCACCTGGTGATTTGATGGCGATTCTAGAAGCGCTAAAACAAGCCGGTGCATTAAAAGCCGAGATAATGGTGATCTAATGGAATTTTCAAATTTTTCCAGCAAACTGCCACTATCAACCGATGTGTACACAGACCTTAATGGCCTGCAGCAATTAAAACATCAAGATGATAAGGACTTGGCGTTAAGAAAAGTTGCGAAACAATTTGAATCGCTGTTTTTGAATATGTTGATGAAAAACATGCGCGCAGCCAATGCCGTGTTTGAAGAAGACAGTATGTTTAACAGCAAGGAAACTGAGTTTTTCCGTGATATGTACGATCAACAACTCTCCCTTTCTATGGCGGAAGGGAAGGGTGTCGGCATTGCAGATGCTTTGTATCGTCAATTGAGCCGAGCACAGGGAAACACAGAGAAAGGTCCAGACAGTATTGAGGGTGAGGATAACGCAATACAAAGCAGCGCCAAGGACATTAGCGCTTATCTAAACCAGGCAGCGGCTGCCGGGTATAAGCTCAACGCTGCACCGATAGGTGTGAGCCCGCCGCAAGCGAATGCGGCCACTACCATCGATAACCGTGTGAATCAGAAACAGCCTGCACCAGTCTCTGACGACGCATCGCGACAGATAGATAATCCCGATCGCATTGCTATTGCAGAAACACCTGACGACTTTATTCAAAAGCTTTTGCCCTATGCGAAAAATGCAGCTCGTGCCCTTGGTGTTGATCACTATATCCTGATTGCGCAGTCAGCTTTGGAAACCGGGTGGGGGAAATATGTATTAGGCGATGGCAAAGGGGCGTCCAGTAACAATTTATTTAACATAAAAACATTTTCTTCACTCCGAGAATCCGTACAGCATACCACTTTGGAGTATGAGAATGGTGTGGTGAAAAAAGAGAGTGCCGCGTTTAGAACTTATGCCGATTTGGCGGAAAGCTTTAATGACTTTGTGGATTTTATTCAAGGTAACCAGCGCTACAGTCTGGCATCTCAAGTGGCAGGAGATAGTGAGGCTTTTATCGATGAACTGCACAAAGCCGGTTATGCCACAGACCCTGCATATAAAGACAAAGTGCTTCGTGTTTACGAGCAGGTGAAAAGTGTAGCGGAAGATCTTGTGTTGGAACAAAAGGTAAAACCTGAACCTCAGAATCTTAATTCAAGCATACCTTCTGTTTTCTCTTCCGACAAAACAACACGAGACAACCTGCCTACAGGGCTTGGCATTAAACAGTTTTTGAACTCTGGTAAGACAGGTAAAAATCTATGACCAGTAATCTATTAGGTATCAGCGTTTCCGGCTTGCGTGTTGCACAAACCGCATTAAACACAACAGGACATAATATTTCGAACGCTGGTGTCGACGGTTACAGTCGTCAACGAGTTCTGTCTGAAACTAATCCTGCCAACTTGCAAGGTGGTGGCTGGGTTGGTAATGGCGCTAATGTGCAATCTATTGAGCGAGTGGCCAGTGAGTTTGTGAATTCCCAGCTACGCTCTGACACCAGCTTGTATAAAGATTTAGAGCTTTACTATGACAATATTGCACAATTGGATGTCATTCTTTCGGATGTATCCACGGGCTTGTCCAGTGGGTTGGAATCCTTTTACGCGGCGGTTCAAAACGGCGCAGACGATCCGACCTCAATTCCTGCTCGGCAATTGATTATCAGTGAAGCCGAAAACCTGTCGGACAGGTTTAATACGATTTATGAAAAAATGCAGGTAATTGAAAATAACATCAATGACCAAATGCAAACGGCAGTTTCGCAGATAAACGCCTTGAGTCAGAATATTGCCGGGCTTAATCAAAAAATATCCAATGCCATGGGAACCGGGGCTATACCGAATGACTTGATCGATCAACGAGATGAGGCCATTCGTAAGCTATCAGAAATAGTATCAATCCAAACCTTTGAAGAAGGGTTTGGTCAAGTCAACGTGGTGGTTGGTAGTGGTCAGAACCTCGTGATTGGAACTGAAAGTCGGCAGTTGCAATTGATTGAAAGTGCGGAAAATGCTAACCAGTACGATGTCGCGTTCAAAGAAGTCGGCAAATCACAATCACGCATTGTGATTACGGATCTGGTTTCCGGAGGAGAATTGGGAGGCGTGATTCGGTTTCGAGATTCAATTTTAGAGGGCGCCTATAACGATTTAGGACGAATTGCCGTTTCCATGGCCGATGCATTTAACACTACTCACCAGATGGGGATTGATTTAAACAATGAATTTGGCGGGAACTTCTTTTACGATGTAAATGATCCTGATATTGCGAGTAATCGCGTGATTAGTCATTCAACGAATCCGCCACCCTACGACAGACGTCTATCGCTGACAATAGAAAATACCAATGAACTCGTATCATCCGACTATACGGTGAGTGTTGAAGCCGGTGGCCTGTTTCGTATTCATCGAGATTCCGATGGCGAAGAAGTCGTGCGGGGAGCTTTAAACGGTGGTTATCCTTTTTCTGTAGAATTTGATGGTCTGGAGTTCACCTTTGAAAGCGGCTCCTTTCAAGCGGGTGATTCATTTACCTTGCAGCCGTTTAAATCTGCCGGACGAGACTTTTCCTCGGCCTTGGTCAATCCGGAAGATATTGCGTTTGGTAGCCCTTTGTTAACTGATACGGCCATTGGTAATACTGGTTCTGGGGCTATTTCTGCGGGTGAAGTGTTGTCCCTGCTTGATCAAAATAACCTGCCATTACCATTGCTGGCCAATACTGGTGAAATGGACCCACCACTATTGGTGAATTTTATAACGCCGACGGTGTATGAAATACTGGATAACTCTGACCCCGGCAATCCAGTCGACTTAGATCCCCCTATCCGAAACCAGCAATTCATAGTTGGAGGGCAGAACAATCTATTCGGTACTGATCCAGGGGAAACCATGGTCAGTACGAATGGTGATTTAATTGGATTGCCGGAAGGGCGACGAGCAACTACAAACGCCTCGATCCAAAATGCGAATGCTGTCCCCAGTTTTGCCAATACAGATTTTAGTGGTGCCGCCTCATTCAGTTTTGAGATTGTTGTTGAGAATACCCCTGGGGGAATCAATAACACCGCCGCACCAATTGTTGTGACCGTGGATAGCGCCAGTATTGTAGACGAAGATGCATTACTTCTCGATATCAATACCAATCTAACCGGTACGGATGTAAGAGCTTACATGAATGATGCTGGTGAGCTCGCGTTCCGCTTAAACACCGCTGGCGCAGGTGATATCACGCTACAGAATTTTGCTGGTGGTATTGCAGGGCAAGCTGATGCGTTGATGGGATATGATATTGAAAACTCAGGTACTGTTGCAATTACCACGCTTGGGAACCTGGATGGTTTTTCGGGGCAAGGGCAATCCACCAATGGTTATCCCGCTGAAGCAATCACAATAACACGTCCCTCTGAAATTGCTGGTGGAACGCCAACCACTTACAATTTGTTTACTTCCCCCAATGCCAGTGCAATGGAAACGGCTAGTTTATTAAATAATATTGAAGGGGTGTCTGCAAACGCGTTTAATTACATTGAGCTCTCCCACCTGAATGTGACTCGGGCAGTTCCGCTTCAGTTTAATTTAAATGGAGAAAACCTGGTGGAATACAGTGTGGACTCCACCACGGGAGATGCAATGGTCAGTGACGGAGTTCCTGATCCACAGACGGAAGAAGCGGAGTTCTATGACTATCTCGCACAACGCATCAATGAAAATGAAACGCTCGCGATGCAGGGCGTGTATGCAGTAGCTGGGGTCGATCCTGTTAGTGGCGCGAATGAATTGCGTGTTTATGATTCACAGGGCAATGATCTAACCATGGGGCTAACGGCCGCTACAGGTGAAACTGTGGATATAAGTGATGGAGAGAACCCCAATTTACAGTTGAGTGCAACCGGTGGCGGAACAACATCCTCTATCACGGTTGGTGGCAGAATAGATGTCAGTATGGAAGATACTCTTTCTCTTAGTACTTTCCCGCGCAACAGTATGATTTTTGGTGATACCACAGCAGCGGATTTTGCCAAATCTACGTATCAAGGCATACAGGCAAAAATTACCGGCACACCGGATGAAGGTGACCGCTTTACCTTGGATTTCAATGAAAATGCGGCAATGGATAACCGCAATGCTCTGACGTTTACGGACTTGCAAAATGCACGCATGCTGGATGGGGGCGTATCCAGTATTGCTGACAGTTATAGCTCTCTGGTTGAAGATGTTGGTATAGACACTGCATCTACAAAGATTAATCTTGATGCAAGCGAACAGGTACTGGCTCAATCGGTAGAACGACGTAATTCCATCTCTGGCGTCAATCTCGATGAAGAAGCTGCAAATCTAATTAAATTTGAACAGCTGTATTCTGCAAATGCGCAGGTGATATCTGTTGCTAGAGATCTGTTTGATCGTTTGATTAATGCGTTTTAAATTCCTTCAGCAAAACGCTGACATCTGATTATTGAATTTACTCAACCACGAGTCAGAAATACTCGTTTTTTAAAAGAGCCCGGTTATGCGCATATCGTCATTACAGATATTTAATATTGCCAATGGCAGCATGGCAAAGTCGAATCAGGAACTTGTAAAAACCCAGGAACAGTTAAGTTCGGGAAAACGAGTCAATCGACCATCCGATGACCCAGTCGCAGCGACTAAAATAATGTCATTGAGCGCAGAGCTTGCATCACTGGATCAATTTAATAAAAATATCGATATCGCTACCAATAATCTGAATATGGAAGAAACCACTTTAAACGGTGTGAATAATATCATTACTCGTATTCAGGAGCTGGCGGTTCAAGCGGGTAACACCGCTACTCTCACGCAAAGTGAATACAAGAGTATTGCTGCCGAAGTAGATACACGATTGGATGAGTTAAAAAATCTCCTTAACTCTAAAAATGCCAATGGGGATTATATCTTTGGGGGCTATAAAAGTACTCAGCCTCCTTTTCAGGGAAGTGCGCAGAACGGCTTTAGCTATGAGGGTGATGAAGGGCAACACTATATAAAAATCTCAAGCAGTACCACCATCGCAGCCAGTGATTCAGGTAAAAAAATATTTGTTGATGTGCAAAGTGAAAATCACACGGTTCACACTTATGCCAGCACGAGCAATCAATCTGATCCTCCGGCGCAGATTTCCGTTGGCCAGATAGTGGATCAAGCAGAATTTGATGAATTTTACCCAAAAGATATGGTTGTGACGTTTAATGCAGACAATGCCATTTCGCCTCCTGGGAAAAACTTTACCATTACTGAGCGCTCGACCGGGCGAGTCGTGTTGGGAAATGAGAGGTTTGTGGCTGGACAGGAAGTTGAAGTCAACGGCGTCAGTTTTAGATTGTCAGGCGCTCCGGTATCCGGTGGCGCGGCAACACCAGCAACCCGAAATTTTGGTGCTGATGTTGCAGCGACTTTTCCGCAAACTTTTGCCGCACCGAATAACAGTGTGCGAATAACCGTTGCTGGTCGGTCGGAAACATTAACCTTGACCGGTACCGTGAATAACGCATCAGAATTGGCTACCATGATTAATGCAAATAATTCAGCAGCATTAACGGCGTTGGGTGTTACTGTTAACGATTCTGGATTTACAATGCCCAGCGGTGTTGACTTTCGAATAAACGGAGGGTCTGCCGTTACAGACAGTGCATTTGGTTTGAATACTGCAATTGGCACAAATTCCGTAGATGGCGAGCTGGCCACGCCTGGCGATAGATTGTTTATAGACTCCACGGATAAACAGGATATTCTCACGACTTTTGCACGTTTCAGTGAGGCGATGAAGAGTTTCGATGGTTCAAATGAAGGTAGGGACGCGTTATCCGACATAGTAGCAAGTACCATCTCGAATCTGGGGCATGCGCAAACATCGGTGCTAGAAGTGACCTCTGCAATTGGTGGTCGAATTAATACTCTGGAAAGTACCACGACACTTCACTTGGACGCGCAGCTGGTTACTGAAACGGTGCTTTCTGAACTGCGGGATATAGACTATGCCGAAGCTGCGACTCGTTTATCAACTCAGTCTTTAATTTTACAGGCGGCACAGTCTGCTTTTATTCGGGTAAGTCAACTCTCCCTAGTAAACCAGCTCTAATTACAAGCCTGAATTATTATTAAGAAAACTATCAATATAGTGTTTGGCGACATGTAACGGCAAGTTTTCCCTGGCGTTAGATGTTTTGAGTTGGAGTGATTTTTTTTAATAGCTTTGGTTTTAATAGCTTTGGTTTCCATTGCTTTATTTCGATTGCTTGATTTCTATTTTAGGCCTTCTGCATTTTCCCGAAATTTTTGTTGAGATTCACCTCTTGCTTCTTGTCTTCCTTTTTAAAGGGTATTTCTTCTAATTTAGCTTTTCTTCTCATTTAGATTTTATTCTGCGGGATGAGGTTTTTTCCTTCCTGTACGCAATTTCGAAAATGCATTTTACACCTCTGCAAGTCTTTTAGATGGATAAAGCGGCAATTTATTTCTCTCTGGTCTTCGATGCTTTGCCGCTGTTTGCCGCTTTATTCAAATATAATCGCAACAAAGTGCACGAAACCATAGTAACAGGAGTGAAAATTAACTTGGCACATCGGTTGCAGTGGTAAGAGGTAATTGTATTGTTTAATAAATTTCGTTCGCTAAAAATACATACTGTCTATAGCTGTAATACCAAGGTACGCGCAATCGAACAGTAGGAGAGAAGTTATGCCACTTGTGATTAATACCAATGTTCAATCTTTGAATGCCCAGCGTCAGTTGGTGCATTCTGGAAATGAACTGGCTACTGCAATGGAAAGGCTTTCATCGGGAAAGAGAATTAACACCGCAGCGGATGATGCTGCAGGTATGGCGATTTCGACGCGAATGACCTCTCAGGTGCGTGGTTTAACTCAAGCAGTGCGTAATGCGAATGATGGTATTTCACTGATTCAAACCGCAGAAGGTGCGCTGGATGAATCCACGAATATTTTACAGCGCATGCGTGAACTGGCGATTCAATCGGCCAACGGTATTTACAATGATGAAAACAGAGCTACATTGGACGCCGAAGTTCAACAATTAATTCTGGAATTAGATCGCATTGCTACGTCGACAACCTTTAATGGTCAGGCATTGCTGGATGGAAGTCTGGGTGATGTTGAACTTCAGGTGGGAGCGGAAGCAAATCAAACGATTAATGTGAAAATTCAGGCAATGGATTCACAAACTCTTGGGATGGGGTCTGTCAGTGTGGACTTGTTGGGAGCTGAAATTACCGCAGACTTGACGACGTTAACCTTGAATGAAACGGACGTGTTGATTAATGGGCAAAATCTTGGTGCGTTTGATGGCTCAGAAGACACCTTCCAGGATCTTATTGATAACATTAATGAAAATGTATTGGGAGTAGATGCATCAGGTTACACTTCGTTAGAAGCCAGCACAGTGGGAGATGGCGTACTGGAAAATGGTAATAAGTTGCGAATTACTGTTCAGGCTGCTGATGGCAGTGGTAATAATATATTTAACATTACCGACACAAAAAGCATGGACGAGCTGGTGGAAAAAATCAATGCGGTCACCGGTGGGATTGTCAGCGCAGATACTGATGATCTGGGACAACTTGTTGTCACAAACAACAGTGGTTCTACAATTGTTGTTGAAGGACTGGATGCCGCCAATGTGGCTACTGCTGCTGCCGCGCAATTAGTGGAACAGGCAACAGGATTTAATGTATATGATGATGTAGGCGCAGCAGCTCAAACTGATTCCGCAGAAGGGCAAATCATACTAACCTCAGAACATGGCGATCCGATCACTGTATCCCGCGGCTCAACTGGAACCCTGGAGACTCTACAAAACCTGGGCTTTCGCGAATCAAACGAATCAGGGGAAATCAACGGTGTCGGTATTGATGGAACACATGCCGCAACGCGATGGAATGTAGGGGATGTCGTGATCAATGGGGTGTCGATTGACAATACCGATACCGACTCTTTGCAGGGGAAAGTGAACGCGATTAATGAGCAAAGCGCGGAAACTGGTGTCGTGGCGAATGCGTTTGCGTCTTTTACCATGGATTTAAGTAATGCTAATCTTGCCTTGGTCGACTCAACATTAGATCGTCTCACTGTCAATGGCGTGGTGATTGATTTGAATCTTGTTGCAACCTCAACAACTCCCGCAACAGATATGGTTAATGGTTTCAATGCCAATTCTGACCTGACTGGCGTTACTGCGAGATTGTCGGGTACACGCATCGTGTTTGAATCGACACAAGGGAATATTACTTTGTCACGCGCTTCAGCAACGGCAGTGGATATTTTCTCCACCTCTGGAGCGTTAGCGGGTGCGACTATAACCTCATATTTCGCGAATACAGCTGGTACTCTAACGGCTTCGAGTTACACAGCGGACTCGAATATTGGCTTAACAATTGAAGCTGGCCTGAAATTGACGTCGACAAATGGAAATCCAATCAGTGTTGAATTGGGGGATAACCTGAATCCTGCAACGCTGGGAATTATGGAGGCGAATTCCACCGCTGGAGGGCGCTTTGGATCTGCTATTGCGAGTGTCAGTATTGATACAGCGGCTAAGGCACAAAAAGCTATCGGTGTTATTGATAATGCTTTATCAGCAATTAACGATGTGCGCGCAGATCTGGGGGCGGCTAACAATCGTTTGGATTTTACGATTAACAATCTTCTTTCTGTGACTGAAAATACGGCGGCTGCAAGGTCGCGTATTATGGATGCAGACTTTGCAGCAGAAACAGCAGCTTTGAGTCGCGCACAAGTATTGCAGCAAGCGTCACAAGCCATGTTGGCACAGGCTAACGCACAATCACAGCAGGTGCTCCAGCTGTTGCAAAGTTAATGTTTAGCATGGGGTTTAACATGAGGCTTAACATTAGGTTTAACATGGAGTGCGCAAAACCAGAATTTCCTCATTTCACGCCAGCCGGTTATTTCTATTCGAGCGCTTTAGGACTCTAAAGGCGCTCCATTTACAATATGCTCGCTGATCCTTTTTCTAAGGACATGCCCCTTTTTCAAGTCAATAAAAACCTTGTCAACTGACGAAGCATGAATATTTATATTTGCTATTAAACGCAACAAATATTATGTCTGTCGGACATCAAAAATGATGTTAAATGAAATTCGAATATAAACACATTGGTTGATTTTCTTTCAGTATATTGGATGTGAATTTTTGAACGCAATAATCTCAAAAGCCAGTGGTATACTTGTATAAGAGTGTTTGCAATAAAGGCTTTGGTGTAAAAAAGCAATCAAATGAATTTTTCAATGGAAGCAAAAACACACTTTGATATAGCGTGCTGAATGAGGAAGAAATTATGAAGCGCCATTATTATCTGAGTAGTAATTTAGACGACCTGGCCATGTTGGAGCAGGAACTCATGAAGTCCGGTTTTGAAGAAGAGCAGTTGCATGTGTTAAGCAACGAACCTGCCGGAGTGGAATCCCATCATTTGCATTCTGTGAATTCACTTTCTCGACAGGATCTTATCCATTCCGGTTTTATAGGCTTAATTGCGGGCGTTGTTTTGGTGGCGTTGACCATCGGTATTACTACGGCCTTCGGCTTTCACTCGTCGATTGGTTGGGCGCCGACGGTTATTTTTTCCATTGTAATTCTGGGGTTCTGTACTTGGGAAGGCGGTTTGTGGGGAATTCAGAAAACAAATCATCTGTTTGAACGTTTTCAGCAAGAGCTGAGTGCAGGGCGACATGTTTTTTTTGTTGATGTTGACAGTCGAAATGAAAATAAACTTCAGGAAATCGTTAACAGGCATGAACAATTGGAGTCGGCGGGAATAGGCGTAGCAACACCGGGTTGGGTCGTCGGGGCGCAGCACCAGTTCAACCGGTTCGTTCACTGGGCACCTTAATAGAATATGGCTTTTAGCAACTGGCTGTTGCAGTTGGTTATTGTGCTTGGCTTTAGCTGCTGGCTTTAGGTGCTGACATTGGCCACTGACTTTAGTGACTGACATTTGTGACGGGCTATATCCCGCTTCGATTCAGCACCTTGTTAGTTGCTAGACGTTTGAGCTTCTAAAACGTTTAATTTGCCGCTAAGGTAATTTCGTTGTTTCGTTGCAGCGGCGCCAAACCTTGGGCGAAGACATGTTTGTGTCTACATATTGGCGATATTGGTGTCCGTATATTGGTGTTTACATATCTGTATCTGTTTAGCAGGTTGTTTGATCTAGCTATTGCGGTGGGCTCACAGCTACTAAAAACCTGCTGACCGCAGTCTTTTTTGTACTTACATGCACAATCAAAAGAGGGCGTTCACGCTATGAAGCTCGCTATTGTATTGGTTTTGTTAGTCATCTTTACCCTGGTGTTTCACTTTGTGAGCCCTTGGTGGTTTACGCCTTTAGCGTCAAACTGGTCCAGCATTGATTTTACGGTGAATGTTACTTTCTGGGTGACAGGACTGGTTTTCATCGCGGTAAATTTATTTCTGGCCTATGTGGTGTTCCGTTATCGTTACTCTCCTAAACGTAAAGCGGATTATGATCCCGAAAATCGTAAACTAGAAACCAGTTTAACGCTATTGACCACAGTCGGTGTGGTGCTGATGCTGGCTCCAGGATTGTTTGTCTGGGCAAAGTTTATCGACGTGCCCAAAAACGCTTCTCAAGTTGAAGTTCTGGCGCAACAGTGGCATTGGTCTTATCGTTTCCCGGGTGAGGATGGGGTGTTTGGCAAAACCCACGCTCATTTTATTTCTGATTTAAATCCTATGGGCCTGGACCCGAAAGACCTAAACGGACAAGACGATATAATTGTTGAAGATAATCAACTCCATCTTCCGCAAGGGCAGCCAGCAAAAGTCCTGCTGCGTTCAAAAGATGTCTTGCACAATTTTGCAGTGCCACAATTCCGCGTAAAAATGGATGCTGTTCCCGGTCTGGTTTCCTACGTGTGGTTTACCCCCGAAAAACTGGGTGTTTACGATATTTTGTGCATGGAACTCTGCGGAATTGCACACTACGCGATGCGCGGAAAAGTGGTAGTTGAGACATCGTCGGAGTTTAAAGTGTGGCTGGCCGAGCAACCCACTTTTGCCCAAAGTCAGCAAACAGCAACCAGGGATTTAGCCGCGGGTAAAAGTCTCTATATGGTTTGCGCGTCCTGCCACGGACAGCAAGCGCAGGGGAGTGTGGTAAGTAAGGCTCCAGCGCTTGCTGGTCAGCATCAATCTTACATAGTACGTCAATTGCAGCACTACCAACAATCCATCCGCGGAACTTATGAAGCTGATGATCTTGGCCGTCAAATGGCTTCTATGAGTTCAACGCTGCCTGACTTAAAAGCTCTTCAGGATGTTGCAGCTTATGTAGAATCACTGTCGCACATTAATAGTCCTGCCACTATTAGAAATGCTGATGTAAAGCGCGGGGAAAAAGTATATCAAAACTGTGCGCGTTGCCATGGGCAAGAGGGTGAGGGAAACCTTGCTTTAAGTGCGCCAAAACTTGCGGGTTTACAGGATTGGTATGTCCGTCGGCAGATTCATTTCTTCCAGCATGGATTACGAGGTGGTCATGAGGCTGATTACTTTGGTAATCAAATGCAACTACTGGCAAAAACACTTAACTCGGAACAAGCCATCGATGATGTGGCAGTTTTTATTTCACAAATGAAAAACAACGCTGTTCAAAAATAAATTCTAGTAGGAGTGAAATTATGGCAATCGTTGACGCTGGCACTGCTATTGCCGATCAGCCTGCACATATGCACGAACCGACAGGGTGGTTTACCCAGTACGTGTGGAGCCAGGATCACAAAGTGATTGCCATTCAGTATGGTATTACCGCTATTTTTGTCGGTCTTGTTGCGCTGGTTTTATCCGGTTTAATGCGTCTTCAATTAGGTTTTCCAGAAACCTTTCATTTTATTGATCCCAATGCTTATCTCCAGTTTGTCACTATGCATGGCATGATTATGGTGATTTATTTACTAACCGCTTTATTGTTGGGCGGGTTTGGAAATTATTTGATTCCACTCATGCTGGGTGCCAGAGATATGGTATTTCCCTATATGAACATGCTGAGTTTCTGGACCTATCTGTTGTCTGTGTTGATTTTACTGGCAAGTTTTTTTGTTACTGGTGGACCTACAGGTGCGGGCTGGACGCTCTATCCTCCGCAGGCGATTTTAGATGGAACACCCGGTGCTGATATGGGAATCATTCTTATGCTCATGTCTTTAGCGGTTTTTATTGTTGCGTTTACCATGGGAGGATTGAATTACATTACTACCATTTTGCAAGCTCGAACACATGGCATGAGTCTAATGAGAATGCCTCTGGCAATTTGGGGGATTTTCGTTGCTACGGCTTTGGGTTTGCTCGCGTTTCCTGCGCTGTTAGTCAGCGCGATAATGATGACCTTGGATAAGTTGCTTGGGTCCAGTTTTTTTATGCCTGCCATAGTATCCTTAGGCGAGAAACTCGATTATGCGGGTGGAAGCCCAGTATTATTCCAACATTTGTTTTGGTTTTTTGGTCATCCGGAAGTTTATATTGTGGCTTTGCCTGCATTTGGCATGGTTTCAGAAGTGTTATCAGTGCATGCACGGAAGAATATTTTTGGTTATCGCATGATGGTATGGGCGATTGTTGCAATTGGTTTGTTGAGTTTTGTTGTTTGGGCCCATCATATGTATGTCAGTGGCATGAGTCCGGTGTTTGGCTATTTCTTTGCGACAACCACATTAATAATCGCGGTGCCGACAGCAATAAAAGTATACAACTGGGTATTAACACTCTGGCGAGGTAATATTCATTTAACTGTGCCGATGCTTTTTGCCATAGGTTTTATCTTTACATTTACACACGGTGGATTAACTGGTTTATTTTTAGGAAATGTAGTAATCGATCTGCCGTTATCCGACACTTATTTTGTAGTAGGGCACTTTCATATGGTGATGGGCGTGTCGCCTATCATGGTGCTGTTCGCGGCAATTTACCACTGGTTTCCTCTTATTAGTGGCAAAAAACTTCATGATGGAATGGGTAAGTGGCATTTCTGGATCACTTTTTTAGGCACTTATGCCATCTATCTGCCTATGCATTATCTGGGATTTCTTGGCGTGCCTCGCCGCTATTATGCGATGGGAGACACAGGATTTACCGATACATCTGTGCAATCCCTTAACGCGGGTATTACGGTTTCGGCGTTAATAGTGGGAGTTGCCCAGCTAATTTTTATTTTCAATTTGATTTATACCGTAAGAAATGGAAAGAAATGTGAAAGAAACCCTTGGCATGCCGCTTCGCTAGAGTGGCAACCCGCGGTCTATCCACCGCCTCATGGCAATTGGGGGGATAAGCTGCCGATTGTGTACCGTTGGGCGTATGATTACAGCGTACCTGATGTTCAGCAGGATTATATCCCGCAAAATGTTCCGCAGGATGCGATTAATGAATTATCAAAGCCTCGAGGTAAAAGCCTATGAAAGTGTTTTCCGAGATTACTGAGAAATCCTGGCTCACGCCTTCTTACACATCTCCATTAGAGTATTCCCGAATTGAAGAAGGAATTGAAATCCCGGTAAATAAAAAGCCTGTTCTGGTAATTCTACTGGTTATTATCTCCGTATTTTTTACTTTATTTGTGGTAACGTTTATCGCTCGGTCACAGTACCCCGATTTTCAAGCTCTTGCCGGAGATTATTGGCAACCATTTTATAACCCGCAGCGACTTTGGTTGAATTCGAGTTTTTTATTGGCTAGCAGTATCGTATTAGAGGGCGCTGTCTATCTTCTAAGGCACAATAAAGTTCAATGGAGCTTACTGGCGTTGGGCATAAGCCTGTTATTGGCTTTGCAGTTTATAGCATCACAATTGTTGTTATTTCAGTATTTGATAAACCTCGGGTTTGACTATGCCAGCAATCCCGCGAATAGTTACTTTTACTTGTTAACTAGTCTTCATGCAATTCACCTCTTGGCAGGCATTGTCGTATTGGGTTGGCTTCTCGTCTATGTCTGGCGATCAAATGGTAGAAAAATCCGATATGAGGGTATTTCGCTTTGCGCTCTCTATTGGCATTATTTGCTTGTGTTGTGGATTTTTCTCGTACTGTTAACAACAAGTTCTCCTGGCACTTACGCTTTTATTGCTGCACTGTGTGGAGTTACGCTAAATTAATTTGCTGCGTAGGTATGTGAGGTCGGTATATGCAATCTCAGTCGAACACGTCTTCTTTACAGTCTCTAGTTGACGACTGGTCCGCAGAAAAGCAGGCTTTCCAGGTTCCCTGGGGTAAGCTAATGATGTGGATTTTCCTGTTAAGCGATACTTTTATTTTTAGCATATTTCTTACGGCGTATATGAATGTTCGCATCAGCGCGACGGCGCCGTGGCCTAATACGAGTGAAGTGTTTGCTCTCACCATCGGTGGTATTCATTTGCCGCTGATTTTGATCGCTATCATGACCTTTGTTCTAATTAGTAGTAGTGGCACTATGGCACTCGCGGTGAATTACGCCTACAAGAACAATAAAAAGCTGGCAGTCAAACTAATGTTGGCCACAGCATTTCTTGGAGCGATGTTTGTCAGTATGCAAGCTTTTGAGTGGAGCAAGCTGATCTCTGAAGGCGTTCGTCCCTGGTCAAACCCTTTGGGTGCAGAACAATTTGGGGCATGCTTTTTTATGATTACTGGCTTTCATGGTGTTCACGTAAGCGCGGGGGTTATCTACCTTTGCATTGTTGCTGCGAAAATATTAGCTGGGCATTATGATGGGCGTTCGTTACATATTGTTGAAATTACCGGGCTGTACTGGCACTTTGTTGATTTGGTCTGGGTCTTTATATTTGCCTTGTTTTACTTGTGGTAACGTTTGATCATTTTTATTGTTCACATGTGGAGTGTTCTCATGGGAATTCAAACTGTAGATGAAAGCCATGAAGTATCATCTTTAGCTAAGTATTTTAAAGTATGGATTTTGTTGTTTGTTCTAAGTGCCTTCTCTTATATGGTTGATCTGTTCCAGCTTCAGGGATACTTGAGATGGACTTTGGTGCTCATGTTTATGATGCTCAAAGCAGCATTTATTCTGAGTGTTTTTATGCATTTGGGACTTGAGCGCTTTGCTTTAAAAACACTAGTGCTGTTGCCTCCGGGTGCTATTTTAGTGTTAATTCTATTTATGGCGGTAGAGGGTCAATATACTACACAGTCAAGAGAGTTTAACTTCAGTCAACTTTGGCAACAGGAAATCTTGGATTTCAAAGATCATCATAGCCCTTCTGAATAGTTCTTCTGAATAGCTCTTATGAAAAACTCCTCTGATCTGAAAAGTACTGCTCAATAGTATCGTTGAATAGTGCCGCTCAATAGTACCGTTGAATAGTTTTAATCAATAGTTTGTTTTACTCGCTAATTTCACTCAATAGCTCCACTCAATAGTTCCATTCAGTAGTTTCACTCAGGAGATCCAATACCCGATAGTGTCTGCAGAGTCAGTTACATCTGAATTTCATAAGTTGTTGAAGCTTTTATTGCTATCAATTCAATAACCTTTTTAATCGTCATCTTGATTATTTGAGAAAGTGTATGGATAACGTTGAGCGCAATCAAGAATCTGTCGGAATGAAACAGTATTTTGCCGTTGGTCTTTGTGTTTTATGCCTTTCTATGATTGTTGTTAATCTATCTGTAGGGTTTCGCGCTGCTACATACCCATCAATACACGGGGTGATTTTGGCAGAAGCAAAGGAGTTGCCAATGTTTTCAGTTTTGGATCAAAACCAACAGTCGTTCACCCAGGAGGCGTTGAAAGGGCGCTGGCACTTAATCAGCTATGGCTTTACCAGTTGTGCAGATGTTTGCCCGACAATTATGACTAAATTAAATAAGGTTTATGATGTTATAGCAAAAGAGAACCGCATGGAAAATTTTAACGTGATTTTTTATTCGGTGGATGCGGAGCGTGATACACCATCAGTGCTTAAACAGTATTTACAGTTTTTTAATGCGAGATTTATAGGCCTGGTACCCGTGGATACGGATTATATGTCACGAGATCTAAATAAACGTTCCGATGCATACTATTTGAAAAACGGCTTGGAATCCGGGTTGGGGTTACGTTATCAAAAAATGCCAGAGGACGCGGAAACAGGCTACTATGAAGTGACTCATGGTGTGGAGTTGTATTTGATAAACCCAAATGGAAAGCTGCAGGCCATTATAAAGCCAACTGAAAATGGACCGGGGGAACCTGGGTTTTTATCCTCAGCGGTAATCGCTCATGATATATTGAGAGTTATGGATTTTATGCAAGTTTCGAGGCGGCTGGAAAAATAGCCAAGGGCCAAGTTAAATCAGAGATTTAATGGCGACCCTTGGCGAGAGGGGCTGATGAAAATACTGTTGAGTTCAAAAAATGCCATTTGGGGACAGTCAATAGAATATTGAATGCGGTAAATTTCGAACTAACAGTATCTCGACCTCCGAGCAGCAATCGGGATGATTCGCTTACACATAATTTTGGATTAAAACTGAGCTGCTTCAGTTGAGCCCGTTAAAGCGGTGACAGAAGAGTTGCCACCCTGGATGACATTAGTCATATCATCGAAGTATCCTGTGCCCACTTCCTGCTGGTGCGCAACAAACGTATAGCCTTTGCGTGCATCGCGGAATTCTTTTTCCTGAAGTTCTACGTACGCAGACATGTCACGACGGGCATACGCATGAGCAAGGTTAAACATGCTGTTCCACATGTTGTGAATACCCGCAAGCGTAATGAACTGGAATTTATACCCCATAGCCGAAAGTTCGGTTTGGAATTTGGCAATGGTGGCGTCATCCAGATTTTTCTTCCAGTTAAATGAAGGTGAGCAATTGTAAGCCAGCAGTTGGTCTGGATACTCTTTTTTCACGGCTTCAGCGAACTTTTTAGCTTCTTCTAAAGACGGTGTTGCTGTTTCGCACCAGAGTAAATCCGCATATGGTGCATAGGAAAGACCACGGTCTATCGCCTGGTCGATCCCCGCTTTAACACGATAGAATCCTTCTTTTGTTCGTTCACCGGTGATGAATTTTTCATCTCGTGGATCGGCGTTTGATGTCAATAAGTCAGCGGCATTCGCATCTGTGCGAGCGAGCAGGATGGTGGGTACGCCAGCAACATCCGCCGCCAATCTTGCTGCTGTGAGTTTGTCGACAGCTTCCTGAGTCGGCACCAAAACTTTACCGCCCATATGGCCACATTTTTTCACTGAGGCTAATTGGTCTTCAAAATGCACGCCGGCAGCACCGGCTGCGATCATGTTGCTCATTAATTCGTAGGCGTTGAGTACGCCACCAAATCCCGCTTCAGCATCCGCGATAATCGGAGCGAAATAATCTATATAACCTTCTTCTCCAGGATTTTTTCCTTCGCGCCATTGAATTTGATCCGCGCGCATAAATGAATTATTTATCCGGCGTACTACGGTAGGTACGGAGTCCACGGGATAGAGGGATTGATCTGGATACATGGTTTCAGCCGAGTTATTGTCGGCAGCCACTTGCCAACCTGAAAGGTAAATAGCTTGTATACCGGCTTTAACTTGTTGCACTGCCTGGCCGCCTGTCAGGGCGCCCATTGCATTTACAAAATCTTTTTCTGGACGAAAGCTTGGGTGTGCGCCTTCACTGATGAGATGCCATAAGTTTTCTGCGCCGCGTTTGGCGATAGTGTGCTCTTGCTTAACCGAACCACGCAAACGGACTACGTCTTCGGCGGAGTATGTGCGTTTTACATTAGCCCAGCGTTGATCGGAGTTCCATTCACTTTGCAAAGCTTCTATTTCTTGTTGGCGGCTGTAGCTACCAGTGTTTATTGGGCTCTTAGGCATAGTTCTATCCTCTCTCCAAAATATTGGCAATAACAAAAAAGTTGCATTTGCCTGTTAAATAAAATTTTTAATAGGTTTGCCCCTGTGCATATTGACTAGATTAAAAATGAGCCCATAATTAATCCAATTTATACGCTTTATTTTGGATATATATTTCATGAATCTGCATGGCATAGATTTAAATTTATTGGTCGCTCTAAATATTTTATTAAAAGAAAAAAGTGTAACGCAGGCCGCGGACTATCTGGGGATTACGCAGCCTGCGATGAGTAACGCACTTAAACGTTTGCGCCAACAGTTTGATGATCCGCTGTTGGTAAGAACCAGTGAGGGAATGAGAGCAACTGATCGAGCGAAAGAGTTGGAGCCAAAGGTCCGCGAGTTAATTTTGCATGTTGAGCAAGTGGTTCAACCTGTGCAGGACTTTGAGCCTAAGACCAGCGACCGGTTTTTTCGTATCGCTGTCAGTGACTATGCTGAGTCTACTGTGATACCGGAATTACTGACATTTTTACGAAAGGAAGCACCCAATATTGCGCTGGATATCATGACGCCGAGCGATGTCAGTTACCATGATGTAGAGCAGGGGCATATAGATTTCGTCATCAACCGATTTGATATGTTGCCGGACTCGTTTCACCAGACGGTATTACGGCGAGATTCATTTACGTGTATGTTCTGCAAGAGCAATCCCATAAAGGACAATTTTAATCTGGAAAGCTATCTTCAGGCTAAGCATGTATGGGTAAGTAAAACCGGGATGGGGGTCGGCGTTGGAGTGAATCGAACCGATGTTCAGCGACTTGGCTGGGTAGATGCTGCACTGGATAAACTGGGTAAAAAACGCAAAATTATGGTGTTCACCCGTCACTATCAGGCGGCCATGTTAATGGCGGAGCAGAAGGATCTTGTGCTGACAATTCCGAGTCGTGCAGCCAAGTTGCAACAAAATAATTCAAATTTGATTTTTGCAGAGCCGCCTTTTGATATTCCGGATATTGAGCTCACAATGGCTTGGAGTCCTTTACTTCACCATAATCCCGGTCATCGCTGGCTGCGGCGAGCAGTGGCACAAGTTGCGCAAAATGAACTTTGAGCAGTAAAAAAATGATATTCATTTGAATTATGCGGGGTATAAAAAACATAAATTAGAGTAATTCAAACAGCCTTTTTAAAATGTCAGTAACAGTTGTTGATTAATGCCAAAAAGAAATGAACATTTACGAGTTGCTTTCGTAAAGGAATATGTACCAGCGGAAAATTCCACGCCACTGTGCCAGTTGGTAATTTCTGCTCAGTGTCGCGAGTATTGACCGCCATACGCCTTGCACGGATTCTTGTATATCTTGTTGAGATAAGTTTACACCGACGCCTGAAATGTCAGAAGTGAACAAGAGCGAACAAGAGTGAATAGGAACAGCAAAGAAAGCACTGTGAGGGGAACTTGCCGCAGCTCGTTGAGTAGTTATAAGCGAATCTACAGTGAGTGTTCATGATGTAGAGGTATTGATGCAGTGAATTAATTTCTCGATAACATAAACGCACAGACTAAAAGGCTAATAAGGTAGGTACCGTGACTCAAACAATGCAAACGGCTGGTATTTCAGCATTAAGTCGAACTCCTCTAGCGCTGGATGCCAATGCCAGCGATGCCGATAATAAACTTCACGCCTTAAATCATCATTACGTTGATGTCGCCAGTTTGAAAGTCGATCGTGACTTAAAGCAATTTATAGATAGCGAAGTGCTTCCAGGAACGGATATTCAAGCCGAACAATTTTGGTCGGACTTCAATAGAATGATTGAAAATTTCGCGCCAAAAAATGCCGAGCTTCTATTGGTGCGCGACCGAATGCAGCAGCAAATTGACGAGTGGCATAAATCCAATCGCTTGAACCTTTCTCAGAATGAAACTCTGGATAAAAAAGAGTATACCCATTTCCTGCAAAGTATCGGGTATCTCGCCCCACGCGTTGGCGACTTTAAAATCACCACCCAGCAGGTGGATGATGAAATAGCCAGGCAGGCGGGTCCGCAGTTGGTTGTCCCTGTTAAAAACGCTCGCTTTGCATTGAATGCTGCCAATGCGCGTTGGGGGAGCTTGTATGATGCGTTGTATGGAAGTGATGTAATTGATTCGGACGGTGGCGCCGAAGCCGGGAAAAAATACAATCCTGTGCGAGGCAAAAAAGTTATTCAGTATGCCAAATATTTTTTAGATGAAGCGATACCGCTTGCTGAAGGTTCGCACAGTGAGGCGACCGCATATTCAATTCGCGATGGTCAATTGGACGTGTCGTTGATGGATGGTCTGCAGACGAGCCTGCTTACCCCTGAAAAGTTCATTGGATACCGTGGAGATAGTTCTGATCCTGTTGCACTACTGTTTTGTAACCATGGTTTGCACATTGAAATAAAGCTGGATGCAAACGGTGTGGTGGGATGTGAAGATTCAGCCGGAATTGATGATGTTGTTCTGGAATCCGCGCTAACAACGATAATGGATTGTGAAGACTCCGTCGCTGCTGTCGATGCAGAAGATAAGATCGATGTTTATCGCAATTGGCTGGGATTGATGAAGGGCGATTTGACGGTATCATTCGAAAAAAATACGCGCGCTGGAAAGCAAATTATTGAGCGCAAGCTGAATGACGATAAAGAGTTTACAGGGCTCAATGGTGAAAAAATAACATTATCTGGTCGCTCGTTGTTGTTTATTAGAAATGTTGGGCACTTGATGACGACAGGAGCGATACTGCGTCAAACTTCTGATGATCAATACCAGGAAATTCCTGAAGGGATAATGGATGGTGTGATCACTTCGTTGATAGGCATGCATGATCTTAAGCGCTCCGGGAGCTATAGCAATTCGAGTAAAGGCAGTATTTATATTGTTAAACCAAAAATGCACGGGCCTCAGGAAGTGGAGTTCACCGATTCCCTGTTTGCCGACATTGAATCTATGCTGGGGTTACAACCCAACACGATTAAACTTGGCATCATGGATGAAGAGCGTCGCACCAGCCTTAATTTAAAAGCTTGCATTAAAAAGGCCAGCGCACGTGTGGTGTTTATTAATACAGGATTTCTGGATCGCACCGGTGATGAAATTCACACAAGTATGCATGCCGGTCCGATGGTGCCTAAAACACAAATGAAGCAACAACTCTGGTTGAATGCTTATGAAGAATGGAATGTGGACACGGGATTGGATTGTGGTTTGTCGGGCAGGGCACAGATAGGCAAAGGTATGTGGGCAATGCCCGACAAAATGCGTGACATGATGCAAAACAAAATTGGTCACCCACAAGCGGGGGCAAATACAGCCTGGGTTCCGTCACCTACCGCAGCGACATTGCATGTCATGCATTACCATCAGGTACCGGTATTTAAACAGCAACGTATTATCGAAAATCGTATCAATAAAGATATGCCGGAATGTTTTGGAAAATTATTGGAGATTCCGCTGTTATACAACGCGGAACAATTGAGTGAAGAAGATATTCGCCGCGAAGTTGAAAACAATTGCCAGGGAATTCTCGGTTATGTTGTACGCTGGATAGACCAGGGAATTGGCTGTTCAAAAGTGCCGGATATTCACAATGTAGGGTTGATGGAAGATCGTGCAACCTTAAGAATATCGAGTCAGCATTTGAGTAATTGGCTGTTGCACGGTATTTGTACGCGACAGCAAGTTGAGCAAGCTTTGTTACGTATGGCTGCTGTTGTAGATGAGCAAAATGCTGACGATGCGCAGTATCAACCAATGCTTCCCAACGTCAAGAATAGTTTAGCTTTTATTGCAGCATCAGCATTGATCTTTGAAGGTGAGACTCAGCCTAATGGATACACTGAGCCATTGTTGCACCATTATCGCCTGTTAAAAAAGGCGCAGTTAGCCAAGGGGTGAGCAGTACACTCACCTATAATGACAGTAGGCTTGAAATGTTTTTTAACGAAACCACCAAGTAAAAATAGTAAAACCACCAAAAGAGACCTGTAGCCATGAATGCAACAGCACAGCCAATACTGGATACTCAAATCACACAACAAGAACGCATTCGCGTTTATGTTGAAAGTTTAGGCATTAAAGGTCCTGAGAAAATCCTTTATAACCCGAGTTACGATGAGCTGTTTCGAGCGGAAACAGACCCAAGGCTCTACGGCGCAGAAAAAGGTGAGGTCACCAATAACGGCGCTGTAAATGTGAACACCGGTAAATACACCGGACGTTCACCAAAAGATAAATATATTGTCAAAGACGAAACCACTGCTGATACCGTGTGGTGGAACTCTGCACAGGCAAAAAATGACAATAAACCGATTACCACTGAGGTCTGGAATGATCTCAAAAGCGTCGTGAACCAACAGTTGAGCGGTAAGACACTCTATGTTGTCGATGGCTATTGTGGTGCTAACAAAAACACTTGCCTGCGGGTTCGCTTCATTATGGAAGTCGCGTGGCAGGCACATTTTGTTAAAAATATGTTTATTCGCCCCAGTGCAAAAGAGCTGGAAAGCTTTGAGCCGGATTTTGTCGTTATCAATGCCTCAAAGACCACCAATCCAAACTGGCAAAAGCAAGGTTTAAACTCAGAAACCTTCGTGGCATTCAATATGACGGAAAAAATGCAATTAATTGGTGGCACCTGGTATGGCGGTGAGATGAAGAAAGGCATGTTTTCCATGATGAATTACTTTCTTCCTTTGCAAGGTATTGCCTCAATGCACAGCTCTGCCAACGTAGGCGAAAGTGGCGATGTTGCCTTGTTTTTTGGTCTCTCAGGTACTGGCAAAACCACGTTGTCAGCTGACCCTAAGCGCTCGTTGATAGGCGATGATGAACACGGTTGGGATGATGATGGTGTATTTAATCTGGAAGGCGGCTGTTACGCTAAAACCATAGATCTGGATGCAAATAAAGAGCCCGATATCTTTCGCGCAATTCGACGTGATGCACTGTTGGAAAATGTCGCAGTAGATGACGCGGGAAATGTTGATTATAGCGATAGCTCAAAAACCGAAAATACTCGTGTTTCTTACCCTATTTATCACATTGATAATATTGTGAAGCCTGTGTCCCGAGCCGGGCATGCGCAAAAAGTTATTTTCCTGACGGCTGATGCCTTTGGCGTATTGCCTCCTGTGTCTGTGTTAAGCAATGAGCAGGCACAGTATCATTTTCTCTCTGGTTTCACAGCCAAAGTCGCCGGGACTGAACTGGGCGTTACAGAGCCTACACCCACTTTTTCGAGCTGCTTTGGTGAAGCATTTTTGAGCTTGCACCCAACAAGGTATGCCCAAGAGCTGGTGAAGCGTATGACAGCTGCAAATGCCAAGGCCTATTTGGTGAATACCGGGTGGAATGGCAGTGGTAAACGGATATCATTAAAGGCTACCCGGGCAATAATTGATGCAATCATGGACGGCAGCCTGGAAGAAGCCCAGCTTCATACATTGCCATATTTTAATCTGGCAATGCCCAAGCAGCTTGGGGGAGTGGAAGAGGGCCTGCTTGATCCTAGAGAGAGTTATCGGGATTCGGCGGACTGGGATAAGCGCGCCAAGAAGCTTGCTCGCTTATTCATTGATAACTTCGCCAAGTTTACCGATTCTGCTCACGGCAAATCATTAGTAAAAGCCGGCCCTCAGCTGTGAGGGCCCGGTTTATTTCTTTGTCCTGTTTCCAGGCCTTTTGCCCAGGTCTAAAAGTTTAAGGTAAGCTGAATCGCACCTGCCGAGGCCAGTACTCGTGTCGGCGGGTGTTAAGCTTTACTCGTAATTGCGCTTGCTTTAGATTAAACCAAATTATATTGTCATATCTTCGGGTGTGTGAAGAATACTTGAGCCGTAACACAAGGCACTGGTTTAACAGCGCTAAGCTCAAACGTCCGGTGTATTATTTCAGAATTTATATATCATCGGAATCACCTCTCGTTACATCAATTTTCCAAAAGAAATCCTGATGAAGGTGTAATTAGCGTAATGTCCATAATGTTGAAAGAGGGAAGTGCATGAGCGAGCCAATGACGTTGATTGAGTTTATTCTGCATAAACAAAATGAATTTCCTGAGGCAACAGGGGATTTAACGAATTTGTTGGGCGCAATACAGCTTGCATCAAAACATGTACACCGACAAATCAACAGGGCGGGCCTGTTGGATATTCTCGGAGCGAGCGGTGAGACCAATATCCAGGGTGAAGAACAGCAAAAACTGGATCTGTTTGCCAACGAGCGATTTAAAAATGCATTAAAAGCTCGTGGGCATGTGTGCGCTATTGCTTCAGAAGAGGAAGAGCATTTTATCGAGTTTGAACAAAACGAAAAAGGGACAAGCAAATACATCGTGGCTATCGATCCGATTGACGGATCTTCCAATATTGATGTTAATGTGCCTGTGGGCACTATTTTTTCAATATACCGTCGACTGTCTTGTACCAGTGAATCTGTTGTGTTGAGTGATTTTTTACAACGTGGACGTGTACAGGTTGCAGCGGGTTATGTCATTTACGGAACATCCACCATGCTGGTGTACACGACGGGCTATGGTGTAAACGGGTTTACTTTTGATGCCACAGTGGGTGACTTTTTTCTTTCTCACCCGAATATACATTACCCGGAAAAACCCAATATATTTTCCATCAATGAAGGATATACCGCTTACTTCGATCAAGGCATTAGACAATACCTGGATTTTTGCAAGGAAGAAAATTCTGATTATGGCCGTCCATATAAGGCACGTTATGTTGGATCTTTAGTGGCAGACTTTCATCGCAATTTATTACAGGGAGGGATCTACCTTTATCCCGGAATGCGAACAGCTACCGATGGTAAGTTGCGTTTGCTTTATGAGTGCAATCCTTTGGCGTTTATCGCTGAGCAGGCCGGTGGTAAAGCTACAAATGGCCACCAGCGAACGCTGGATGTCGACCCAAGACAGCTCCACCAGCGAACCCCGTTCTTTGCAGGGCCTTCAAATATGATGGAGCAATTACAGGAGTTTTTACGCTGAGTGTTTGTGTCAAAACGCTAAGTGCGTAAGACGAAGGGGGGAAGCAAGGAAGGAAACAAGCAAGGAAACAAACAAAGAAACAAGATCTATAAGATCAAAAAATAAAAGGCTCCAGTAAGTGGACTCCTTCCGTTTTATTAAATAGCTGTAAAAAAAAATCGCATTAGCTTGGCCTGGCGCTAGCTCAGCATAGCGCTAATTGCTTGCCTTGCTATTTTCTTGTTCACAACTGCCCTTGAAATGCATAGTGTTTTTTAGAGAAGGGCTTTATAAGGCTGGTATTTTCGGTTTGTTCTGGTCTCCCTTCGAGACTTTCTAATTCTGAATGTCATGCTTGCAGTTTTTCCTCAGAAACTTATTCATAAGCGCTATATTTCATCCTCAAGAATTCCCTCTCCTTGAAAAGTTTCATTCGTATTGCTTTTTACTCGACCATTATTCTTTTCTTCTGGTTATCTATGCGTTCATTGGGTCAGTGTGTAGAGGGATGACTCTTAGAGCAATTCTAAATAAAAAAACACTATTGAAGAAATTATAAAAAATAAGGAATGACATAATCGTTTGCAAATATGAACAAATATTTTTAATGAAAACGAAATTTAGTTATTTTAAAAATAATGCTTAACTAAGTTGCTCGATATTTGCTATTGTTGGGGTGTTTATCACAATAATAAATATAAGAATCATTTTTCATTCGCTAAATGGAATTGCTTGTCACTGAAACGGCTTTTTTTACGTAAAACGATAATAAGAATTAAATTGCCATCAACAATGAAATAAAAACGCATCGAAGCGGAAGCCAATTCCGTATTTAATTTCTCGCATACTTCACGGAGGCTATGCATGAAAATCGCGGTATTAAAAGAAAAAAGAGAACACGAAAAACGCGTAGCTGCAACACCTGAAACGGTTAAAAAGTTTTGCAGCCTGGGCGCAGAGGTGTGGATTCAAGCTGGTGCGGGAGAGGCAAGTCGTTTTCCCGATGCTCTGTATGAAGCCGCTGGCGCAACGCTATCGCCAAACACAGCCGATGTTTGTGCTAACGCAGATATCGTTCTCAAAGTTCAAAGACCTTACTTGAAGGACGAGGGAGAAAATGAGTTAGCGGGAATAAAACCTGGTGCGCTATTGTTGGGAATACTTTCCCCCTATAACTTTCCTCAATCACCCTCACATTACGCGGAGGCCAATATTACTGCTGTTGCGCTGGAATTTGTTCCACGTATTACGCGAGCACAGAGTATGGATGTTCTGAGTTCGCAAAGTAATTTAGCAGGATACAGAGCCGTACTGGATGCGGCGTATGTCTATGAGCGTGGCATGCCTATGATGATGACGGCAGCAGGTACTATTGCACCTGCCCGCGTTATGGTCTTGGGGGCTGGGGTTGCGGGCTTACAAGCGATAGCGACTGCCAAGCGTCTGGGCGCTATTGTCTCTGCAACAGACGTTAGGCCAGCCGCGAAAGAACAAGTGGAAAGCCTGGGCGGGAAATTTGTGATGGTAGATTCTGATGAAATTAAGCAAGCAGAAACTGCTGGTGGTTATGCCAGGGAGATGAGTGAAGATTTTAAGCGAAAACAGGCCGAGCTAGTGGCTGCGACCATTAAGAAACAGGACATAGTGATTTGTACCGCATTAATCCCTGGAAAAAAGGCACCGACTCTGGTCAATGACGATATGGTACACAGTATGAGGCCCGGTTCAATAGTGGTGGATTTGGCGGTAGAGCAGGGTGGCAATTGTACCTTATCCAAACCGGGTGAAATTGTGGATGTAAATGGCGTGTCGATAATAGGGCACTTTAACATGCCGAGTAGAATTTGTTCGGACGCGAGTGCTTTATACGCTAAAAACATCTTGAACTTTCTGACGCCGTTATTGAAAAAAGAGAATGAGTCGGGGGTACTGGCATTGGATATTGACTGGCAAGATGAAATTGTAGCGTCGACCACTTTAACGCGTGATGGACAGATTGTTCATCCAGCATTTGCAAAAAATTCAGCGGCTTAGGAGAAAACTATGAGTGGAGATTTTGTTTCTCAGTTATCCATATTTGTTCTAGCTGTTTTTGTCGGTTATTACGTGGTATGGAGTGTAACACCCGCTTTACATACACCTCTAATGGCCGTCACAAATGCAATTTCCAGTGTAATTATTGTTGGCGCTATTGTGGCGGTAGGTCCGAGCGACTGGGGTGCTGCAAAGATCTTTGGCTTTATTGCCATGGTTTTGGCTGCAATCAATATTTTTGGTGGCTTTGCGGTGACTCAACGCATGCTTGCTATGTATAAAAAGAAAAAATAGGGGGCAAAATGGCAATGCAGGAAAGTTTAACAGCGCTAGCTTATCTGGTGGCTGCAGTTTTGTTTATTCTCGCTTTACGCGGACTATCTTCTCCAGAAACCTCCCGAACTGGAAATGTTCTGGGTATGTTGGGGATGGCAATTGCTGTATTCACGACTATTTTAAGTCCGGAAATTGAGTCCTATTTATGGGTGGCGGTGGCATTACTCACCGGTGCAATAATTGGGATTACGATTGCGTCCAAAATTGCGATGACGGCCATGCCGCAATTGGTGGCGGCCTTTCACAGCCTGGTGGGATTGGCCGCCGTGCTGGTTGCGGGGGCAGCTTACAGTAATCCTCAAGCATTTCATCTTGTGGATAGCAGTGGCAGTATTTTTATCGCCAGTCGAATTGAAATGGGGCTGGGGGCTGTTATCGGGGCCATTACATTTTCCGGCTCAGTGATTGCCTTTACCAAGTTGCAAGGACTGGTTTCTGGCGCACCAGTGGTATTTAAAGGTCAACACTTTTTTAATGCCTGCATGGGACTGGCAATTGTTGCGTTAATCGTCGCTTTTTGTTTGCAGCAACAGCCAGTTATTTTCTGGAGCATGATTGGGTTGGCGTTTGTACTGGGAGTTTTTATCATCATTCCCATCGGCGGCGCGGACATGCCAGTGGTGGTTTCCATGTTGAATTCCTATTCTGGCTGGGCCGCGGCAGGTATTGGATTTACCTTGCACAATAATGCCCTAATAGTAACGGGAGCGCTGGTAGGTTCTTCAGGCGCAATTCTGTCTTACATAATGTGCAAGGGCATGAACCGTTCATTTTTTAATGTCATTCTGGGGGGCTTTGGTGCAGATGCGGAGGGTGCCTCTTCTGGTGGCGGTGATGCCGATAGACCGGTCAAACAGGGAAGTGCTGAGGATGCTGCATTCATCATGAAAAATGCCGGTTCCGTAATAATTGTACCGGGTTACGGAATGGCTGTGGCGCAAGCGCAGCACGCATTGCGGGAAATGTGCGAAGAACTGAAAAAAAATGATGTGAAAGTCAGCTATGCCATTCACCCTGTTGCTGGCCGAATGCCCGGACACATGAATGTATTATTGGCAGAAGCGAATGTTCCATACGATGAAGTGTTTGAACTTGAAGATATTAATAATGAATTTCAATCTACCGATGTTGCGTTCGTGATCGGGGCTAATGATGTTACAAACCCGGCAGCCAAAACCGATCCTGCAAGCCCTATTTTTGGTATGCCTATTTTGGATGTTGCAAAAGCGAAAACCGTTTTGTTTGTCAAACGCGGAATGTCCACGGGATATGCCGGCGTGCAAAATGAACTTTTTTTCAATGACAATACCATGATGTTATTTGGCGATGCCAAGAAAATGGTTGAAGGGATTATTCGTAATATTGATTGACGCGCTTAGCTGGTTTTAGTGGCTAATGCAGATGGTTGATTTTTAGATCTTACTGCCTGCCTGTTAGATATACAGGCAGGCTTGTGAGGTTAAACTTTTATTCTGGGTATCAGCTTGTCAGATGTTTTATAAAGGGTATCTTTCAAGCTGCTCTAAAACACCTTCCAAACACATTTCAAGCCCTTTTTATCGGCATCTTCTTTTCCTGTATTTTCTTCTGAGTCCGTTCGGTTCCGTTTGCGGGGGTTTACTTAAGTGCTTTTTCTTAAGTGGCTCTTCTTAAGTACTTCTTGATAAGTACTTCTTCATAAGCCTGGGCTCTTTCATGTTTTTCAATCATTGCTTTATTCGTAAAACCTGTTGTAGTGATCGAGTGAATTTTGTTCAATTTTGATTTGATTGATATTTGTGCGGAATTAAAAAACAAATATTAACGAATATCGACCGTTATCTCTGTGTAACGCTCTTTTACTGGTAGGTAAAGTCCGTATAATACCGCGTCTTGGCCAGCATCCATTCATTAAACGGAAATTATTCATTGTGGTATTTTTTGCTCACTTCATGCGCATAAGTTTGCTTTTTTTTCTTCTGGGGTTGTGTTCCAGCGTGTTCGCCAGTGGCGTCTCGCCTTTTCTGCCGATGAATGTATCGCCAATTCTGGAAAAAGAAGTTGAACGATTGGCCGTGGTTGCCGGTATCCCGAATTTGAACAAGCCTTATAGTCTGGCGACGATTTATCTTTATATGGATAAAATTCGAAACACACATCACGCGCTTTATGGTCGTTTGAGTGTGGCTCTCGAGCCTTATACTGCACACGCGGCAATTACCCATGCCAGTGTCACTGTGGCGGATTCTGATTCAGACATCGACATCCCCAATAGCCGGGGTGAAAATACCTCGTATAGCGCAATGGCGCAGCTGCGTGCGCACTGGCAGGTGGCAGATTGGTACGGCATTTATTTAGGTGCTCAGGTGTCTGATAATTTTGAACAGGCGTCGGGAAGTCATATCGCACTAGGGACTGATTGGGCGCAATTGAACATTGGTTATCGCGATTTTTGGTGGTCACCAATGCAGGGCTCTGCACAAGTACTGAGTACGCAGGCACAATCCTTCCCTTCGATTTCCCTTGGCAATACTTTACCCATCGAGATCTTTGGCATGCGTTGGAGCTACGAAGGTTTTGTTGCCCGAACTTCTAGACAGTTTGTTCAATATAATGGTACCTGGTCTGACAAAGAGCGCCCTTATTTACTTGGTGCGCATTTGAGTGTTCAACCTACGGAGTGGTTTACCTTAGGGGCTTCTCGCGTGATGCAGTTTGGTGGGGGAGAGCGGCCCGTAAGTTTAAAAACCTTATTCAATGCTTTTTTTGATCCCGGCGAAGCGGACAATGCCCAGGGCGAAAATGGTGTTGATGAAGAGTCCGGAAACCAGATTGCCTCATTACAAAGTAAAATAAATTTTGATGGCCCATTGCCATTCTCCGTATCGATCGAATTTGCGGGCGAAGACACCAGTAAAAGTCAAAATCATTTACTGGGTAACAGTGCATTTAATGCCGGTTTATTTTTCCCCTATTTTTTCAGTGATTCACTATCGTTGACCTACGAATACTCTGATTGGCAAGATGCCTGGTACTCCAATCATATTTACCAATATGGTGGCTATGTCAATGAAGGCGTAGTTATGGGGCATTGGGCTATGCAGGTGCAGCGCGAGAATAGTACCGCAATTGAAGGTAACAGCCATTATCTGGATCTTACATGGCAGTTACCCTGGGACCATGTGATGGAAGTGTTAGTTCGCACCAGCCACCATTATGACGCAAGTGCCGAAATTGTGGGCATTGAAAGTGATATTTATCAGGATGCGACATATTATGAGTTACGCTATACCTTGCCAACGAAATCTCATTCTGTGACGGCTGGCGCGTTCTGGGGACAAGACAATTTTGGTAACGACTTTGCCCAGTTCAGTATTAAAGGCACCTGGTAACATCTGCTAGGTAATGGCCATCTGGAAATAGCCACTTGGAAAAAACCAGCTAAAGTAATCCGCGAAAAATAACCATAATCTGCCCGCTTTGTTTAAGGCAAAAGAAAGTCAAAAGAAAGGCAAAAGGAAACAGTAGAGATGTATCGCAACGATCAATTTTTTTCATTTTGCTCTGTGGTTAAGGCTGCGTTTGTAACCGTGAGTTTGTTAGTCGCAGGTGGCGTAAGCGCTGCTTCGTTTTTTGAAGTGGGTGTCGGTGCACATAGTTATGATTTGGAAATTTCTCCGCGTAATGCCCCAATAGTCTGGGTGGACGATAGTCAGGCTTTAAACCTGTCGATAGCGGCGTATCGCAAATCCAGCGAGAAAACCGCGTGGGGTGCAGCAATAGAAATTAGCTCGCCGCAAGGTCGCGACGAAGAGTTGCCAGGGTCAGGCAGAATATTGAGTTTTCGACCTGTCAATTTTCAGCTGTTGGTTTCACAGCATTTTACTGCGGAATTTTATGCAGGAGTTGCACAGTACGACTGGTTAAAAAAAGCGAACGGATACATCTTCGGCACCAGTTTGCGGTACCAGTTTGGAGAAAATTCTCGTATGGGGCTGGCACTTGATGGCAAGTACTACATGGAGTTAGCCTATGACTCCGGGCAGGGAGATGATTTTGTGAATGGTTTCAATCCCGGTGTTAAGTTCTTTTATCGATTCTAGTGTGAACAACTAAGCCGACTATTGTCTATCAGATTCCGTTCGGCCCGCAGGAAGTTCTTGGCTGTTTAGCCTGTGCTTTCCCCGCGATCTTAGCATTGGAATAGCTCAGCATCGCAATATCTCAGCAACCCGCCATCGTAAATTAAATGACAGGTATAGCGTGTTGTTCTTACACGCTATACCTGTAGTATTGAAGCAGATGTCTCGGACTTTCTAAATGGCTGCAAACTTATTAGGTGTTTAGCGTTTGCAATAATGCTTGGACAGGGTGAGGTATCTGCTTTTTATCTTCTCGTTTCACCTGACTGCGACAAGAGAATCCCGTGGCAACTAATTGATTTTGGTCGCCGTAGCGGGCGATAGGGTCACGCCAGCTGAGTTCGTAAATCTTTTTGGAGTTTTCCTTGTTCCGGCTTTCATGACCATAAGTGCCTGACATTCCACAACAACCCACATCTACGACATCGAGTTGATGACCAAATCCTTCAAACACCTTTTGCCAGTTTTTCACGGCGTTACCGGCATTCGTTTTTTCCGTACAGTGCGGCATAAGTTTGAAACGGGCAGCTGAAATGGCAGGCAGTTCGCTATGCACCAGATTTTGTACCAGCCAGTCCTGTAGCAGATGAACGGTGGGAATGCGTGAGTCTGGTAAATATTTTTGATACTCACTACGATAGGTCAAAGTCATCGAAGGGTCGATGCCGACCAGAGCTACACCTGTGTCCCCTAAGCTGTTTAGCATCGTGGCATTTTGTTGCGCGGTTTTTCGAAATTTTTGTAAAAAGCCATGCACGTGTAGGGGTTTGCCATTTGCTTTAAAAGGCGCGAGCAGGGGGGTAAACCCCAGTTGTCTGAGAAGGCTGACAGTGTCCAAAATCAGTTGAGTTTCAAAATAACTGGTGAACGCATCCTGTACCAGAACCAGAGTTTTACGACGCTGTTCTTCGTTCAGTTTATTCAGCCGTTCTGGTGTGGCGAATTCAATGTCGGTATGACCGGACAGTGCAATACCGCTAAGACTTGGGCCATCTACAAAGCCAACGACCTTGTCCAACAGAAATTTCACTGGGGGAAGTTGCATGACGCCGTTATAAAGCCTGGGAAATTTTGCGCACCATGGGAGCATTGTTTCCAGTGAGGCAACCAGATAGTCCTTCAGTGGGCGCAGGTAACGCGTATGGTAGAGCTCTAGAAACTGGCTGCGAAACTCCGGTACATTGACTTTGATGGGGCACTGCCCCGCGCAGGATTTACATGCGAGGCAGCCTGCCATGGAATCGTACACTTCATGAGAGAAATCGTATTCGCCACGACGTTTGGCTCTTGAGCTGCGAAAAACTTCTGGCAAGTCATTGAGCCTGCCCCAGAAACCTTTAGTGGTAAAGGACTTCTCCCAGTTCTCATCACTTTTTGCGATGTGTTTAATCCATTCACGAATCAGTGAGGCACGCCCCTTGGGGCTATGAATCCGTTCTCTGGTGGCTTTCCAGGAGGGACACATGGCATCCTGCGTATTCCAATTAAAACAAGCGCCATTGCCATTACAGTAAACCGCATCACTAAACTCCTCCCAGATCTTGACCGGGATTTCACGGTCCAATTGGCCGCGCGTTGTCACCTCGTCGATTTTTAGCAAAGCATGCTCATCACTCGGTGTGGCTATTTTTCCTGGGTTTAACTGATTATAGGGGTCAAACACCGATTTAATACGTTGCAGTTGCGGGTAGAGTTTGCCAAAAAATTGCGGCGCATATTCGGAGCGCACACCTTTGCCGTGCTCACCCCAAAGCAGGCCATGATATTGATAGGTCAATTCGGCCACCCGGTCGGAAATTTCCCAGGCGATTTTTTCGTGCGCCGGGTTTTTCATGTCTAATGCGGGTCTTACATGGAGTACGCCGGCATCCACGTGGCCAAACATTCCATATTCAAGCTGATACGCATCCAGAATTTCACGAAATTCCAGGATAAAATCGGCAAGGTGCTCTGGCGGTACGGCGGTGTCTTCTACAAAAGGAACGGGGCGCGCTTCTCCTTTACTATTGCCGAGCAGACCTACAGCTCGTTTGCGCATTGCCCATATGCGGTTTACCGCATCATGCCCCCAGGCAAGGGAAAAGCCCAACCGTTCGATTTGATGCTCGCCATTGGTAGTGTGGCTGGCCAGCTTGTTTTTCAACGTGTCGATTTTTTCGCGCAGTTCTGCTTCGGTATTTGCGGTGAACTCTACGAGATTGATGCCTTGTACCGGCGTTTCTTCGGAACCATCAAAAAATTCTTCTACTTGGTTCCAGATAAAATCACCCATCGCAAGATTAAGTACTTTTGAATCGATGGTTTCGATGGAGGTGGGGTGTACCTTCATTAATTCTGTTGCATCACGCAGCGAGTCTTGAAACTCTTTGTACTTAACAACGACCAGAGCACTTAACCGTGGTATTTCCAGCACGTTCAATTTGGCTTCGCAGACGAAACCGAGTGTACCTTCGCTGCCGCATATCACATTGTTTAAATTAAACTGGGCCTTTTCATCGCGAATATGTGCAAGGTCATACCCGGTCAGGCAGCGATTTAGCGGAGGAAAGGTCTCTTCAATCAGCGTGCGGTTTTCTTTATAAATATTATCGATGACTCGATGAATCAGGCCGACTTTGTCTTGTTGGTGCGACATGGCCGAAAATTCAATGTCGTTCATGGCGTGAGATTTGATAACGGAGCCGTCTACCAGAACCGTCTGCAGCTCCAATACATGGTCTCGGGTTTTGCCGTAAACACAAGAACCCTGGCCCGAAGCGTCAGTATTAATCATACCGCCAATAGTGGCCCGATTGCTGGTGGAAAGCTCTGGAGCGAAAAACAGACCGTGGGGTTTTAATGCTGCATTCAACTGATCTTTTACAACGCCAGCTTCCACTCGCACCCATTTTTCCTTGATGTTTATCTCCAAAATATTGTTCATATGTTTGGAAACATCGACCACGATACCATCGGTTAACGACTGTCCGTTGGTACCGGTACCGCCACCTCTTGGTGAGATAACGATGTCATGATACTCGGGCTTATTAACCAGTTGGCATAATAGGATGAGATCGTTACTGTCGGCCGGGTAGATAATGCCTTGAGGCAACACCTGGTAAATCGAATTGTCTGTAGCCAAGACCGTTCGGTTGGCATAGTCAGGGCTGATGTCCCCCTTAAACGCCGTGTTTTTGAGGGCGTCTAAAAAATCCAGATAATGTTGTTGAACTGGTGAAAGCTGTTTCAGTTTAGGGATCATATTGTACTTTGGCCGGTTTTACTGCTGGGGTGATTTTTCTACGTCGCTGGCTAGTTTCTGGTTTGGTCAGATCAATGCGTATGACAATTATCGCACAATCATAAAAGAGGGGAATGCTTCACTGGGTGGTAAAAGTGATGGTTTCTCTCGTTTTGTGCAAAAATAAAACAGTTTTAGCTGAAATTATTGCCACTCTGTATTCAATATGTCACCCACGTTGATCGAATGGCGCCCAGGTATTGCTAAACGTGCATTGACGCCAAACGCGGGTGCTTTGGGTTTATTGGGCATCCCGTTGAGCTGTGGGATGGTCATAAAAGGCTCTCTGTTGTCTGAGAATTCACCTTTGTCGGGGTCTACTGTGGTCATAATGCACCGTTGACAGTGGTCGACCAGACCAAGGCTGTAGCGCTCATGATGCAGGGCTTGTACCTGGTGTTCTGTAAAAGCGGGCAAGCCCTCTATGTTGATGTTGCTGCGGAACCGGCGCATGTCAATGGAAGGTTCCTGTTTATCCTGTAGCGCTTGATTCAGGGCTGTCAGGGAGCTCTGGTTTGTGATCAGAAATGGCGCCGCATCCGAAAAATAGTTTGTGTTTACGTCAAATCGTGTAGGGTGAATAAAATCCCGTGGTTTTTTCGTGTCAATGGCCACCAGTGAAAGTTCTTCCTGGGTATTCAAAGCCTGCCGAAGCCACTGATTCACGGCTTCCGGTGCTTGCAGGGCAGGGCAGAAGTCTTTCCACAATGCCGTGGTGGTGGCCTGTTCCAAGGTGTTGATGGCGGGCAGTAATATTTCTCCGGCACGCTCGTGATACAGATACAGCTGACCTTGGCTGATTCTCGGCGTAATAAGCGCTAGTTGTGGGTTTTGACGTTGCGTGAGCAGGTGCTGATTGGGCTTGCATATTGCCCATGAGCGATCATAAATTCCCATGAATTCCAGACCTGCCTCATTTAAACTGGCTTGCTCAAGGGCAATACCGGCGCAGGATTTGACTGGAAATAAAGTCAGCTCTGTAACGCGGACGGTGTCGGATGGTACTTTTTTTTCGGTTTCATCATGCATATTATGGGGAGTGCTTTTGCGGTGGTGCATATTCGATTTTGTGTTGCTGCTTAAATTGGCTTGTTAACACGGCCGCTTAATTTACGCGCTTAAATTGCCCGTTTTAATGAGCTTTAGCCCATCATTTTGCGCTAGGTTTATTTTTTTCAAACGCTGCCAATTGTTCTGGTGTGGCTTCCTGTTGATATTTCGCTTTCCATTCTGCGTAGGGCATGCCGTATACAATTTCTTTTGCCGCATCTACACTAATTTCTTCGCCAACCTGTTTGGCTTCAGCGGCATACCATTTTGCCAGACAGTTGCGACAAAAATTGGCAAGGTTCATTAAGTCAATATTTTGGACCTGTTTGTTGGCATCGAGGTGAGCGAGCAGTTTACGAAAAACAGCCGCTTCTATTTCAGTCGTTTTGTCCATGATGGAGCGCCTTTTCTAAGTCAAGTATGCTTTGAGGAAGGGCGCTAATGTAGCATAATTTGCTGGACTTTTTTACTTTTAGTATGGAGTTCCAAAGCCTCTGAAGAGCCCGTTGAAAGGTTCGTTGAATGACTCGTTGAAAGACCTCTAAAGAGACCTGTAAAGAAACCGGCAAAGAAGGTTGATAGCCGGCCAGCAAGAGGGCGAATGCGGATATTAACCCAGGCTTTCGATGTGCTTGTAAGAAAGAATGCAATCTTCTTTTAGGCTGGTTTCGGCATCAGAAATTTTTTCGATCGAGCGCCACATAATGACTTGAAGTTTATCCATTTGCAGCTCAATTTCACCCATCATGACATGGCATTTCACGAGGTTTAAATGTTCCTCTGGATTGTCTTGCTCGATAAGACCTTTTAGCCAGGCCTTGTATTCTTCCTGCATCATGCCTGAGCTGACAATCGAATTTGCCAGGCGTCCAATCATAGATGCAATGGATTTGGTAAAGCGGTTACGCGTACTTTTCATTAGAACAAACGCCAGTTTTTTTGAAGCATCAAACTTCACCAGGATGCGTTCTTCCTGCACCAATACCAATTTGGGATTCGGTGGTTGCTGCGGCGGGTTGGTCGGCATGGGACCTTTGCGAACCAATAGGGCTGCAGCTTTATAGACCTCTTCAAAATGAACGTTATCATTCAATTGCAGTATCAGCAGAATCAATTGATGCGCATGTTCGCCATAATCCAGACAACGTTTGTAACTGTTGATGATGCGGTCAGTCATACCGACTATCTGACCCTCAATACACAAATCGCTACCAAATTTACTTTTAGGGTACCCGGTTCCATCCGTTCTTTCATGGTGTTCCGCCACTGCGGTGCCAGCAGTTTTTGTGAGTCCGGGAATTTGATCTAAAAAATGCTTTGCAATGATTGGGTGTGCCTGCACTTCGCGAGTAATGTTGTTTTCATTGCTGTTCTCATCGTACTCAAGCTCCGGGTTGAGGTTGAGATATCCGGAGTTATGCATTAGTCCGGCGATAAAAATGGCTTTGATGCTTTCTTCGCTCAATTGAAGTTGCATGGCAATAGCGGTTCCGGCCAAGGCGGAATACAAACTGTCGTTATAGATGTCGGGGAGTTGGCTGGAAAGTACAGTTAACTTTTGGCGTACAAGGGAGAATCTTTCGTAATAGCTGCAAAGAATCTTAATTTTGTTCCAGATTTCTTCGTTGTCGAGAGCGTTCTTTAACCCCGGCAATGAGGCAGTATAGTTTTCCAGGATTTGGTAAAGGCCATTTGCGTCCAGGCTTTTAGATACATCTACGCTGTGTTCAAGTGGCTTAATGAGGCGATGTCGAGCAATGACTTCTGCTTTCGCCTGTGATAATTCACTGCCTTTGGCAACCAGAAGTACGCCCTGGCTATTGAGAATATTCTCATTGGCGATCACTGGATTGGTCGCATTGACTGCCGCCAGTCGATGACCGTAAAAGTCTTGTTCCAGCAGCCCGTCGTTAGGCAGTGCGACGCCAGGGTTTGTCATAGTGTGATGTACAAGGCAAATAGGGTGTTGTTAGGATTTTTATAGGATAAGTCTAGTTAATAGAAGATCGCAGTGCCAGACGGATGCACCAAAATCAATCTAATCGCCTTGGGTTTTAAAAAAATGTGTGAAAAGGTCGCTAAACTTACGCTAAAACACTTCCTGAAGGGATGTATTTGCTGTCACTAAGAAGCAATCCACGAAGTCTCCCTCTTTTTTCTCGCCGATGCTCTTTTTCAGTCGGACACGTTTTGGCGTAAATTCAAATAAATCTCTATGCCCTGTGTAATGTCGAATTTTATGGCTGGCGAGAACTTCGCCAGGTTCAGCTGCGGCTTCAAGTCGGGCTGCCATGCTCACGGCAACACCTTCGAGATCGGTCACTTCAGTCACTTCATTGTGAATGACACTGACCTCGCCAAGTTCAACTCCGATACGCAACTCAAATCCCGCCGCTGTGAGTACGTTGCGCATCATGCAGGCACAGGCCAGTCCCGCAGAAGCATTGCGGAAGGTGACACGCAAAGAATCTCCCTCCATGTTGGGGTAGCTGGCATTCCATTTTTTAAGGATGGGTTTAACCAGGCCCCGAAATAGCGAAAGTTTTTCAGACAGCTCATCATCTCCCCAGCTGGAAAATCCCTTCAGATCCATAAATACCACGGTTAAATTGCGCACTTGATCGCGGTCATGGTCGGCGGCAAGTTCCAGCAGGCGAGGCCAGAACTCTTCTTTGATTATCCCAATTTTTTCCTTGAGATCTAAATGCAGCTTGGAATTGGTTCGCAATGCCAATTGCGCTACTTGAATGCGATCTGCTTCACCTTGCAGGCTGGCTTTCAGCTCGGACGGGCTGTGTGAACCCGGCTCTTCCACTACAAAGGTTACCAGCGCACCACCGGCCACGTCGGTAATGGATTTCAGGCGCAAAATTATGCCCCAGTGGACAGCTTCCAAATGTTCCGTAAAAATCGGCAGGGTGGCCAATTCATTGGCTGTCAGGCGGTAGGGGTAGCGCAGTTCAATGGTAATGGCTTCAGCGAAAATTCGCTCGAACTCGTGATTTCGGTAGGTAGTTTTATCTTCACCACGTTTATCCCAAAAGGCATAAGTACAGACGATGTTTGGAATGGCCCAGCCACGTGTCTGCAGTTTCCAAAGAAGGGCGCCGGAAATTATGGCTTGCGCCAAATTGGCTTTGCTGAAATTCGCTTCACGCAAATCGCAATTGGATAAGTTGGCGCGCGTGAAATCACATTCCGACAAATCCATGCCGTTGAGATCTACGCCGCACAGGTTGGCGGATTTAAACTGTGCTCCTTCAAGTTTTGCGTTACGAAGATTCGCACTGGTTAAATTGGAACCGTTTAGTACGGCGTAGGTGAGATCCGCACCGCTTAAATTGGTTTCTTGCAGGTTGGTATTAGACAAATCCACCCGACTGAGATTTTGCCCTTCCAAATTACTTCCCGCGAGGGAGGTGTTTTTTAAATTCAGGCCACTGATGTCGTGACCGTTGAAATTTATGTTCTCCAGCTTTGCGTCGCGCGTCGATGCCGTCAGCATATTCGCATCGGTCAATATTGAGCCACTTAGGTTAGCTTCATTCAAACGAGCAGCAATGAGCTTGGCTGAGCTGAAATCATTGTTTTGCAAATCTGAGCCAGCGAGATTGGCGGAAATAAAATCAGCATTTTTTAATGAGCAGTTTTTAATAACTGAGTTGCGCATGGAAATTTTTGAAAAGTCCACATTATCCAGCTGCAATTCGTTCAGTTCGATGTTGTCGAGATTTAAATCGCCTAATGCCTGACTTTTACGCCAATTGTTCCAGGAATAAGCGCCTTTTTTTAATTCCTTCAATACTCTGTTTTTATCCATAGTGCTGTTCACTTTACCGATGATGTTGAAGCGTGGGCTGAAGGAGAGCTGTTTATCGACATACTCAAATTTATACGCTTAGGTTGACATTAATATTTGGCTGATATTTTGAAGGTTTATAAGTATTTTTCTGTAAATTTCAATTACTCATAAACTACCTTAATCCGTATTAATAGCAAAGCTCGCCTGGTGATATCTGCTATTTCAAATTGTGTGCGAATCCTACACGGCAAACACCCTTGCTCATAGCTTTTTTATCTAAAAACCATTGTTTCGCTGCGTTTTAAGTATAGGGTATCGCGCGCCTTTATTATGAGACAAGAGTCTTGGCTGCTGCAATAGTTAAACAAGTGTTTATCTGTTGGGTGATTTTATGAAGTTTTTATGGGGAAAACGATGGATTCAATTGAGTTTGATATTATTTATTAATATAAAGCAAATTTTTCACACAACTTCTGTGACCCTTGTCTAGGGTTAGAAAGGAATTGAGCGAAGTATCGCAAACCGACATCATCACAAGCGAAGTAATGGGAGTACGTGTGAAGAGAACTTTGGCTATCGCGGTCGGCTTTTTGGCCGGCGGTGTGAACGCAGGAACCAGCGTTATTAATTCCGGTGCATCTATGACGACCGGCCCCTCACTTAATCACTATTCAGTCTTCGGCGCTTCAGCAAACCCCGCAATGGCGCCACTTATGATCCCGGAAGAAGAGAGTTGGCGAATCACCTTTTTCCCCAGTATCGCAGCAAATTTCGAAATCGGAGATGTGGAAAATTTCGCAGACGACGTCGATGACCTAATCGACCTTCTTGACGACGCCAGTTCTACAGATGAATCGGCCACAGAAACTCTCGATCGCTTCAATGATGTGTTAGGGCGCATTGGTGAAGAGGGGTATATCAAAAACAGTATTTCGATTCACGCACCTATCACACCACTGTATTACCAATCGGAAGAATTAAACGGTACTTTTGGAATGGATCTTTCCATTAATACACAAATTGCTGCGTTGATACTCGATGATGTCCTCTCGCTAGATTCCACTAATGATACTTTTTCTACCAATACATCGCTTTATATGAAAAGCGGGATAGAAACACGCGTGAGCTTTACCTATGGTGGTAATTACTTTGACGATACTGCGCTTTCATCGCTGGGGAAATTCTATGCCGGTGCGAAGTTAAATGTAATACGCCTCGAGTTGAGCAAACAGGTGAAATTGCTGGAGGACTTTAACGGCGAAGATATTGAAGATGTTATATCAGATGATTATGACAAATACTTAAATTCCAGTACAAACGTAGGGCTGGATGTTGGAGTTATGTGGGATGCCGATTGGTATCGTCTGGGTCTGACTTTAGAAAATTTGAACTCACCAAGTTTTGAATACGGCGAGCTAGGTGTGGATTGTGAAAGCATTACCGACGATAACGTTGCACGTAATACATGTGAAGTTTCTCGTTATTTTATTAGTGAAGGTCGGATTGATGCAAAAGAAACACATACTATGCATGCCAAGATGCGAGTAGATAGTTTGCTCAAAGTGAGTGATCGCTGGTTTGTCTCATCTTCCATTGATTTAGCTAAATATGATGACATTGTGGGCTTCGAAAACCAATGGCTGCATCTGGCAACGACATATGAAACTGAAGGCTGGTGGTTGCCATCTACACGTATTGGTTATCAAAAAAATCTGGCAGGGTCAGAATTGTCTAGTGTGATGCTGGGTTTTACTTTTTTCAAAAGTTTCAATTTCGATCTGGAATACGGTTTGGAATCTGTTGAAGTGGACGGCAGTTCCGGACCGAGACGTTTAGGTTTTAGTTTAGCCTTTACTGAAAAATTTTAATTCGTGGGTGTTAAACGTTCATCGTTAACAAATGGTTTTGGGTAGAGGTCCAGGAGAAATCCAGGACTATAGAAATAGAAGAGTAGTATTATGAATAAAACCTTAGCAGTCCTCAGTTTCAGTCGAGATATTAAAAGAGTTGGGTGTTTGTTTTTATCCACCGCACTGTTATCCGCTTGCGGCGGTACCGGACAAGATGATGGGTCTGTGTCGGAATTTGAACAGCGGTTTGGCGGGCTTGCGCTTGACGGAAATGTTGCGCGAGCGACAGTGTATATCGACTCCAATAACGATGGCCGTCGAAATAGCTGGGAAAGTTTTGCCTTTACCGATGACGAAGGCTTTTATTCGGTTAATCCTAATTCCGGTGTAGATTACTGCGCGGATACGGCGACGGAAAACCAGCGACAATACTGTTTGAGGACATCCATTAAATATTCGGACTTAGTGATTCGTATTGAAGGTGGATATGATGTGATAACCGGTGAACCGTTTCTTCAGCAAATGAGTCGCCGTCTGCAATTGAATACTGACGCAGATGTTTCAGATACTTTAGTGACGCCACTGACGACTTTAGTCACCGATGTGACAGACAGTTCGGATAGAAACTTTTTGCTGCAGTCGGTGGGGATTTCAGAATCCGATTTGGATGTGAATTATTTAAACGCTAATGGCAACGGCGAGGTAAATACTCGTTTGTTGAATACGGCATTGAAAGTGCATAAGGTGGTCACTGTAATGTCTGACCGCCTGACCGATACTTATAATGAGATTGGTGATGAATTGGGAACTCCCAGCGATGCTTCCTCCGTTGTCTATAGTCAGCTTGCACGAGAGATTGTGAGTAGCCAAACGGGGCTTGACGGCCTGTTGAATAACAATACGCAAATTCTCCGCGTCATGAACAATGCAGAAGACGATCTTCGCAACATTTATCGGAATAGGGAGTTAGATGTACCGGCCGATATGGGAGACGAAAGTAACCCTCAAGAGTTGCTTTCTGGTGCTAATCGTGTTGTTCAGGTCGCGAATGTGGTTAACAGATTATTTGATGCCAACAACAATAATGTGAATGTTGTAGGTAGCTCAAAGGCTTTGGAAACTATAGTAATTAAAACAGTCAACGAAACACTCCAAGATAATTCGATTGATAATGCTGTAAATTTTTTCACCGATTCTAGTTCGAGCAATTTAGTTGATGCGTTGACAGATGCTTTATCCGGCAGTGCTTCTGATATACCAGCGCTCGTACAAAACGATTTTACTGGTGATGATTTTGATAGCGAGGAAGAAATCCAAGCTGCCTCTCAGCTCCCTCAGGATGTATTGCCGTTCACAGAAATTGGCGGTTTACAGGTGAAAATTTCAGATTTGGACCTCGGGTATGCACCGAGTGATTTACAGGATCGTGAAGTTGAATTCTATTTTAGCGGCGAGCCTGATGATATTAGCGGGCGGTTTTCTGCATGCGTTAAATATATAGACGGCGCCAGCGTTGATGGCACGCTCGGTAAAGGAAATACGCGAGGCGAACTGATATCGGGGTTCTGGTCTTTATTGGGAACCAGCGATAATAATATTGAATCTTACAGTTTATTGTTTACGGTCAACTTCTTAGAAACAACTTATCAGGCGATTATGAAACCGGCAGGAGGTGAGACTGTTAATGATCAACAGTATCAGCGATTACGATTTGATTTCGATGGTGAAGTTCGAGCATGGCACAGCGAAAATGGTTTTACAGCATTGCAAAATGCTCCTACGTCAGACGCAGAATGCCAAGCCCGATTACCTTCACGCATTGGCTTGTGATGTATTTATTTTAGCGCGTCAGTGTGAGCGCGTGTTTTCTAGAGCTTGCTTCTAGAGTGATAGACAGGTACCTGGAATAACTTCGGACTTTGTTTTTATACTGAAACCATACCGTAAACCCTAAAAAAGGCCCCCTCAAGGACACTAAACTCCTTGAGGGGGCTTTTTTTATCTTAATCCTCAAAATCATCCCGGTCTTTAGGTGCTTCCTGAGAAGGGGCTGATTCCGGCATTGGAGGGGTGACTGCATCGTCTCCATCATCGTCGGTCACTTGAGGGTTTTCCTCTTTTAAGCGTTCTTCCGGTGTTTGTATTCCAATGTGGTAGGCGGCAAAGCCAGGCATAACTACCTGGTCCAACGCCATGCCAAGGATGCGACCATGGTAGGGTGAAATAATTTCACTTCGGGCATTGGTAATCGGGTCTGTTACGGTACCCAGCACCTCGCCGGGCGAAACGCGTTCGCCCAGAGATATTTTGCTAAACAAAATGCCGCTTTGGTCTGCGCGTACCCAATAAGATTTATAGTAAACAGGAGCCGATTTAAACCAGCGACTGGCACTACCGTACATTCCCAGGTTGGTGATTAATGTTCGAATCGCTTTGACTCCCTCTGCGACCACATCGTTTTGCAGCCGCATTGGTTCACCGGCTTCAATTGTGACGGTGGGTACACCCGCGCGCACTGCTGCTGCACGGAGAGAACCGTAGTTACCACGAGAATTCATAACGGCAATCGCGCCGAATTGATGGGCAAGGTCGGACACAGCGGGAACCGAGAGATCTGCCCGTAGCTGAGTCAGGTTAGTGCGATGAAATGATCCTGTGTGAAGATCCACTAATGCGTCACATTTGAGAATAATTTCATGAAACAGAGAGTAGGCGATTCGAGAAGCCGAACTGCCACTGGTATTGCCTGGGAAATAGCGATTTAAATCTCGGCGATCTGGCAGGTAGCGAGAATTTCGGCGAAAGCCCATCAAATTTACCACAGGAACTCCCACCACAGTGCCAGTGAGTTCTCCAGGGTCCAGGTTATACATGACCCGACGAATCATTTCGATACCATTTAATTCATCACCATGCAGTGCCGCCGTTAAACAAAGCGTTTGGCCCGCATGCGCACCATTGACCACTAACACGGGAGTACGCTCTGCTAATCCGCTGAGTTTTTCTTCCGGAGACCAGACGAGTCGGGTTTTTGTATTTGGAGGCACTTCAACACCCAGAATAATTTTTGAATTCACCGTTTCGGGAGGCTCAGTGTCTGCCGATTGACTGGAAACATCGGTGCCCTGAGCAGGGGTATCCGCACTTTTCGTCGGTTCAGAGGAGGTGTTGTTCTTTTCGTCTGGTGTTTTCGTCTCGCCAGTGGATGCCGCTTCTTCTTCGCTTTTTTCAGGCGCACTCTTTTCTTCGGAAGGTTTTAGTTCGGTGATGACCTCTTCGAGGTTGATGTTTTCAGCTTTAGGGACGGGTTTACCCGCAGTTGCTTCTGTTGATTTTTTTGTGTTCTTTTTGACTTTGGGCTTTGCGCTTGCCTGAGGTGTGGCTGCACTCGTTTTAGCCTCCGCAGTGGACGGGGCTGGTTCTGGTGACGGTGATTCAGCACCGCCGTTATTGGCTGTTTTTTCAGCTTTAGTTTCCGTTGCAGCTTGTTTGGTGGATGGGCTGCTAACGGCTTTGCTTTCCTCTGGGCTGGCTGTATTTTGTGCTTGCAATATGCCTGAGGCAGACAGTGACACGGCTAACACCGTGGCAGAAATAATGGCTTTTGGATAATTCGCCTGGAATAACATTTGCTCTCCGGAAGCATTAAACAAACTAGTAGACCATGAACGCCAGAGCAGTACTGGCAATGGAATCAATGAGGTAAATATAGTCGAGCTTCACGCGTAAATATTCAAGCGATACCCGTCTAACTTTTTATTTTCTTTCGGCTGCGATTAAGCAACAGCCGACATTTGTGTTCGAATTTGAATTTCTTACAGCGGTTGGATTCGATTTTCACCACCGCTGAACGATCCCAGCATTATGGGAAACAAATTGAGGCGACAGCCTATCGCAGCTATCTACCTTAAACAAGAAGGGATTCGTCGCTGAAAAATGTGCTATTCAGGCCGCAAACGAGGTGAATGTTGTGAATATAAGGATGTTTCGCCCAGCCGCTTGCCACCATGCCAGAGCGAAATCGGGCTCCTTGTGTTGTCTCTGTCAATACTAAAGGTATTAAATATTAATACTAAATTATCTATATTTAAATGTTGTTGCCGAAAAAGTCTTACCTGTATAACTTTCCATCCATCGCTATCAGGCCCTAACTAATATTCGAGGTGAAAACGATGAAAATAAGACGATTAGCGGCATCCATAAGTGCTTGTTTTGATGATTTGGTCTCAAAAGTGGAAAATCATGATGCTGTAGCTCAAGTGGCAATTGCAGATGTACAAAAAGCCGCTGCAAAAATTCGAGCGGAAAAAAACAAGGTGGATCAGAGTATTCGACGCCTACAAGATCAGCTGAAATCACAGCAATCCGACATTCAACTTTGGCAGGCGCGAGCTAAATCCTGCGCTGATACGGACGAAGGCAAAGCGTTGCAGTGTTTAAAACAGGTGAAAAAAATAAAAGCTCAAGTCGAGCAGGGGGAAAGTCAGCAGCAAGAATTACTAAATGTCGCTACCAGTTTGAATAGCAGTTTGCAGCAGGTAGAAAACAAACTAACGCAGCTTAATAGCAAGCGGGCGATACTTGCTTCGCGCGAATCCAGAGCCTTGGCGATTAATCAGAGTCAACATGCTCAGCGTGAACTCGGCGCAATGAATGTAGACCAGGTGTTTGATCGCTGGGAACTTAATATCCTGCAGTCGGAGTATCAAGACGGGCAGCACGCTTTTGCTGATGCGCAGCAGTCCGAGGACGCGTCACTTGCGAAAGATTTTGCAGAGGCAGAAGAAAGAGAAGCGCTGCTGGCCGAGCTGCATGCGTTAAAACAGGATGAGCGCGCCGACGTCGAAATCTCAGTCGAGAAATCGATAAACGGTGTTACCAACACATCTGGTGTAGACAATAAAAAGGCGTCACAGATAGAGGGAGAGGGTTAAACCATGAGTACGCAAAGCGCACATTATGTAGATGACATGGCTGTCGCCTCCAGAGTAAAAGGGAAGGTCAATGCCACATCCACCGCAAAAATTAATTTAGATCAAGAAAATAAAAACGAAACAAGCTTAAATACAAGCTCTTCAAAACTCGCATCGTTCTTACGATATGCTGGCGCGGGCGCAGTGGTTTTGTCGGCGTTAATTTATATGTTACAAGGCATTGAAAATGTGGACGCCGCGCTTCGTCAGTGGACTTATTTAATGTTAATGACCTCGATGGCGCTGGGTGGCTATTTATGTCGATTCAAACTCGGCGATGCATTGGCCGCTCGTCTTTTTTTTGCTTTGGCGGTTATGTTGGTTCCTGTGCAGTTTTCCCAGTTGGGTGGAATGGTATACGCACTTTTTAATGTCGAGTCCTCCAGCGTCTTAAATGACGTATGGCATTTTGCTCATACGGATATGCAGACTGTTACAATATCTTTAGTCATATCCTTTGGTCTTGCCTGGATTCTATCGTTTATCAGTTTTTCAATTCTCGCCAGGTTTCAGGCAAAAAAATTAGCCCTGGTATTTGTTTTGTTCAATGCTGCGTTAATTATTCCAGAACGCACCACCTTACTTGCGGTGCTGACGATGGCCGCTATGTTGCTGGCATTAGTGATGCTAAGGGTCAAGCTGTTTACACAGCACCAAATTTTTTCAACTCGTGAAGGCTTGATCTTACGTTTGATTATGGTAATGCCATTTGTGATTGCCTGTAGTCGATCATCATTTCATGTCGATTTTTATTCCGGTATTGGAATGATGGGGCTGTTTCTGTCTTATATTCTGATTTTCCAATTACCGCTTTGGTTTAGTGGCGTCGACGCTAAGATGTCAGTCGCTCGTCAAAACCGTCTAAAAGAAAGTTGTCTATTTGCGGGTGTGCTCACTGCGGTGCTTGCCTACGCGGTTTTCGCTTTGGGACTATCATCTGCTATCTTTTGGTTTTCCATGCATCTTTCGGCGGACATAATCTGGAGTGTTGTGTTGTTTTTCCCTTTGATTGCAATACTGTTTTTTGCTCGTCGCCAGACCCGTAATTTCTCAGCTTTTTATAGTCACCTTTCAAGTATCGCGTGTCTGATTTGCAGTTGGTGGTTGTTGAATTCTGATCAGATCGAAATTGCAGCGGTGGTGGTGTTGATGCTGGCGATCATGAAAGGCGCCTGGGGAATTTTGCTGCGAGAAAAGTTCCCAATGATTGTCGGTGTGGTTTTGGGCCTTTGTGCAATCGGAGCGTTGATACTGGCATCACTCGTCGGGGTAGCTATCAACGTGTGGGTTGCTTTGGCAGTGGCCGGTATATTCTTGGTGTTAAGTTCTTCTGTTATTGAAAAATATGGACGACGTTGGGCTCATCACGCACAGGTTTTTTGGTCGGAGTGTTAATGTGTTGACTAAAATCGAGCGTTGAAGGTGAGAGGTATTTTTATTGGTATGAAGTTCAGGTTTACATGCCCAGGCATGTAAGCCTAGGGAAGTTTGTTATCTTGAGGGAAATGTCTATCGCTCTGATGTGGAATTTCATAGCGCTTTAATTCACCATCAATCTTCCCCAGACACATTAGATAAAACATTTTATAGTCGGCCAATAATGACCACCAGGGATGTGTAAACGTAGCAGGTCTGTTTCGCTCGACATAATAATGTGAAATCCAGGCAAAGCCGTAGCCAAAGAGCGGCGCCAGAATAAGCAATGAGGGATCTACAATGATCCCTAGCGAAAGAAAAATAAACGAAAATCCGGTCCCCACAAAATGCAGCAGGCGTGTATCTTTTTGCTTGTGTTCGTTGAGATAAAATGGCCAGAATTCTGTGAAAGTGTCAATTTGCTTCATGTAATAAATCTTATTTCAGCTGCTTGTATAAAATAAAAAATGTTTTCTGGAAGAATATTAATAAACGCCAGGATGTCGATATGGTCGATTTGGAGTGCATTCAAAACTACGCAGTGCCTAAAGCGTAATTTTAAACGTTATTCACCAGGTAAATAGTGATTATAGCCGACAAGCTTTTTCCAGAAAGGTGGATTCGCGCTCAAAAATAGCACCAATATCCTATTCAGCTTAAGTTCAGTATCCCTTATCTATTATGTGCATAAGCTGCAAATTTCATAAGGCCTATGGATTTGCGACAAGACAACATTATGAACAGTCATACATAAAAGTAATGGATGGATACGATCAAAGGTGAATTTTATGAATGTTAAACGCTTAACATATGGGGTTTTGCTGCTTTCCATTATAGGTCTTACCGCCTGTCATGAAGATAGCTGCTATGACGATTGTTATGATGATTCGACCTCTGCCCCTCACCGTCCGCAATTGTATATGGCAAATATGGTCGATACCTATGCAGTTAATAGTGAATTTGATAATGAACATTTGGCGTTGTCGCCGTATGTGAACTTCGGTGAGTTTGAAGTTTTCTGGGATATGCGAAGTGAAGGTGATTTCTTTGTAGAGTTGAGGGTGAATGACATTGACCAAAGTACCGGAAGTCGCTTGATCACTTCTGATTGGTGCTCACCGTATTCGGATTGTTATCATCAGCAATATCAGTATTGTGATTATTCCTCTGATTTTTACCTCACCTGTGATACACCGTCTGACACTGTACAGGAGGAGTATATCGGCGATTTAGTGAAAACCCTGCCGCAGGATCTATATTTTATTGTCCAGGTGTGTGACACATCGTTTATTTATTGTGAGTACCAAAGCTTTCCTGTGTTGATGGAGTAAAATAGTTGAAATATTAAATTGTTGATAGGTGAATTTTTAAAAGATCTTGAGATATGTAAAGGATAAATACCGAGGCACTTGAATTACAGCAAATAGTTAGAATCAAATAAAAATACTTCGGCGGTATTACCGTCAGCGGGCACCGGTTCCGATGTTGCGCTCTTGATGACGAGATGGAATCGATCATTTCAATCATATTTGGTTTTTTCAAGAGCGTAGCGTTTAAGATTATTTTCTTATTAAAGAATCCGCTGAAAGCGATAGCAAAATTAATACTATTTTTAAAATCGATAAATATTACGTTGATATGGTGCAACCTAATTCCCTTCTGTTATGTCAACGCGCGTTTTACTTCAAAATTCAATTCAATTTTTTCTGTTCTTTTAATTAAAACAAAAAATGCTGTTACTATTTTAGTGCTGGCATCAAAAATCTCGTCCAAAAGCGTATTGCGATAGTTGACGGGATGCCGGAAAAACGACCTTAGCATTCCGATACCAATATTTTAAAAATCGGTTTTCAAACTTTCTCAATCAGAGGTTTGCGATGCAAAAATCTATATCCGCCCATTCTGAATATTCTCAAACGCGATTTACGGTTTCTTCCTTTTCCACTGTGCTATTCGCAATACTCCTAATGTTGACTCATTCTGCGAATGCTTATAACTGTCAAGGAGTGAATGACTATGTCGATGGATCTGCTTATAGCAATGGCGCGGTCGTCCAATCGTCGGGTAATGCCTATCAATGTAAAATCGGTGGTTGGTGTAGTGTTGGTGGTCCCTACGCTCCAGCAACGGGGTGGGCATCTGGTGATGCTTGGGCAGACCTGGGTGCATGCGACAGTGGGAATACGGGTTCCTCTAGTTCATCTTCTTCGTCAAGCTCGTCCAGTTCAGGAAATCCAGTCAATGGTAGTGGCGACGGATTAACGGGAACTTATTACAGCGGTATGAATTTTGACAATGAAATCTTCACGCGCGTGGATGCTGCCTTAGATTTTGACTGGGGAAATGCATCGCCCGACGCGTCACTTAATGCCGATGGGTTTACCGTAAAATGGACGGGCAAAATTCAACCGCGTTTCAGTGATACTTATACCTTTCATATTCGCAGTGATAATGGCCGGCGTGTATACATTAATGGCACTTTGCTGATTGATAAGTGGGTAGATGACTGGGATATCTGGTACGAAGGAGCAATTTGGCTCAATGGTGGGCAAAAGTACGATATTGTGGTTGAGTACTTTGAAAACTGGGGTGGTGCGAATATCAAATTTGAGTGGTCCAGCCCGAAACAGGTTAGAGAAGTTGTTCCGCAAAGTCAGCTTTATAGCACTGGGTCTGGCGGCGGCTCTTCCAGCTCTAGCTCCAGTTCTAGTTCAAGCTCCAGTTCCAGTGGGGGTCATGGTAATTGTGCGAACTGGGTTGCTGGAACGCAATACTATGTCGGTGATGTTGTCAGGTATAGCGATGGAAACAACTACATAGCCGAACACGAAAACCCCGGCTATGACCCAACCATCAGCACGTGGTTCTGGGAACCAACAAGCCAGAGTTGTGGTGGGACGGGTAGTTCAAGTAGCAGCTCCTCCAGTAGTTCATCTTCCAGCTCTGGTAGCAGTCAAGGTTTCCACATGACGGAGGCACAGTTTAATCAGTTGTTTCCGGGTAAAAACCCTTTTTATCAATATCGCGATTTTGTTGAAGCCGCCAATAGTCAGGAGTGGCCGGGGTTTGCAAAAACAGGCAGTATTGAAACGCAAAAACGTGAGCTTGCTGCAGCATTGGCTAACTTTAAACATGAAACGGGTGGGTTTGTTTATGTGACGGAAATACAGAAAGCCGACTACTGTGGAGACTGGGGTACACCCAATTGTGCTTGTGAGCCAGGGAAGCGCTATTATGGCCGCGGCCCGATCCAATTAAGCTGGAATGGTAATTACTGTACTGCTGGTGCGGCACTGGGTTTGGATTTACGTAAATATCCTGAGCTGGTGGAAAATGACCCTGTTGTTGCCTGGAAAACAGCCATATGGTTCTGGATGACTGCGACTGGTGCAGGCTCCATGACATCTCACGACGCTATGGTGACAGGGGCTGGTTTCGGTGAAACCGTTCGTGCCATTAATGGCGCGCTGGAATGTAATGGCGGTTATCCTGATAAAGTTCAACGTCGAATTGACTACTATACGGAAATTACCAATATCCTTGGTGTAAGCCCCGGGAATAACCTCGGTTGTTAACCGGGGTTGGTTGAGCCTAAAGATAGTTATTTGCGTGATATGGTTGGTTTATTGTGATCAACCAATTCTCCTAACCACCTGCTGTGTTTAGCTCTCTTCCTTCTCCTAAACACCCGGCAGGTGAAGTGATTCGACGAAAGGCGAAGCGGTAGGAGGTTGGTGCATACCTGGTTTTTATTTTACGCGTTACTCTTTGCCGATATCTTTTTGTAGTGATAAATATGTAAATATCGCGCCTTCTGCCCCCTAAACAAGAGCACATGAAACGTTCTTGTTTTTACCTGTGTCTTCCTTTAAAAGTTTTTGTTCTTCTTTTTTCTTTCTTCGTTTGCAGGTCATACCATCCTGTTTTCTCGTTGGAAGTTGTTCTTCTCTCTTAGACGCTGCTTTTCCATTAGAGGTTGCCTACCCGAATAAAGCGCTGAGTTCGGTTCGTGTGCGACAATATAGTCGCCCCGCACACTTTTGAAGGTTAGGGAAATAAAAAGGCTGTGGCGCTACAGACGGGAGTAAAAGCTGCCTGGAGTTGTTATCAAGGGTAGATCTTTTTCACTAAATCCTGGTGAATATACCCACTGCCTTTAATGGTTACGGCCGTTTTCCATTCGCCCGATTCGTTGATGACGTAAACAACACTGTTGACGGGCATGGTGGTTTTGGTTTCACTCGCGGAGTCAGCGGATTTTCGCAAGTTAGCTCCGCTTTTAGCGGTGACGTAATACAGAAAATCATGTCTGCCGACCATGTGGGCGTAAAAGAGTGGGTAAACGGTATATCGCAAGCTGGTGACTTGGTTTACTTCCGGTGCGTTAACAATGTATACGCAATTTTGAATTTCGAACCCTTTTTCGTATACCCCACCAGATTTAGCGGCTTTACTGAGCTTTGGAATATTTTTTACGCGCTGCTTAGCTTGTTCAACTGTGTCATAACACTCTTCAATCAAGACAAAATGTGCTTCGGTATCCACCGGGCGAATGGCTTGAAACGAAATTGTCGCGCCACTATCACTCAAGCTCGAACGTGGCGATTCAATTTTTTTCTTGGCGAACCCCCAGGTATCCAGATCTTTATCCGGAACGGGAAACTGTGCGAAAGCATTTTGCGTTAATGCCAATATCGCGATGGAAAATACGAACTTTTTCACGGTATCACCTACATAAGTGGGTTTGGGGTTAGAACCAAACACGGTTTATTTTTGCGCTCTTATGCTCGGGTGGCATCATCTGGCCATCTTTTGTAATGGTCATTGTTACAATAATGTTGACCACGGTGTAACCAAATGAATCCACGCGAGAACGCTTAAGACAAAATGATCTTGGTTGCTGGTTTTTAAGTCGAGTCGTTTATAGCTGACAGGCTAATATGCTGTAACGATATGCCTTACCTGTGTGTATTCACGATACATCTTAACCAATAAGTTAAACAATATTGTTCAACCAGATACATTCATTTCAATATCTACGTCATTCACTGTGTGAATAATTTAAAAACGTATATGCACTAAAACTTATACGTAAACATTGTGTAATTTTTTGTAGGTAGCCCTGATCAAGCGACTGAAATAGAGCCTGTTTTGTTATTGTAATGCGATTCAGGTATTTGTTCCGACATCCATACCTGCTGTGGTCTTTCTGTGCTCTTTTTATAGCTCTGCTTTTTATTACTCTGCTTTTTATAACCGTGCTTTGTTACTGTGCTTTATTTGGTCGTACTTTGATTATTCGTACTTTACTTTACCGCGTTATACTTTTTATTTTTTACTTTAAATCGGTTTTACTTGATCGCTCTTGTCCGAAGGGTGTTTCACCCTGGCGCTATTGGCTTGTACTCGTACAGTGTTTCCGTGCTTTATTATAGGGTCTTCAATATATCTTAAGTTTAATACTGTTTTCTGATGTTTTGTCGTTATTCTTTTTGCTGCTTCATTGAGCGTTTTGCATGGAGGTTACCAAAAATGCCGTGCGCTATGTTTGTGCTTTTTGTGGAAAACGTTTTTGTAGAAAATACGTATTCCGGAAAATCATGTTGATTTGATCGTTTTTGTAAGCGGTTATGCTTTAAAATAACAATTTAACCGGGATTGTTTTACCAACATGTCAGCATCCTCATGTAAAACTATGAAAACGTTATCCTGTGCTGCAACGTCCGCGACAGAAATTCTGTAAGGAACAAAAGGTGAACGCTTAGTAGATTTGCTCCATTTCCGCAGGACTGCGTTTTATCAAAACTTGTTTAATTATTATTTCTCGTTTCTTGCTAGTCTTTTTTCGTGTCTAGCTAGCCTTGTTCTCGTCTTTTAATCGTTTTTTACTCGTCTCTTATTCATCTCTTGCTCATTTATGGGCAGAGCAGGGAACATACAGGGCTAATATTTCAATTTTATTTTTGTTTTATATGTGACGTCAATCATATCAGTATTTTTGTATACTGTGGCCTCGATTTAACCATTTAAGCGAATCAGAAAACGATGGATGCTCCTTTATTCAATTTACATGATATTGTGTTGTTGATTACAGCAGCGTTGAGCGTGGTATTTATAGTGCTGCGCTTTGCGGTGAGCGGTAATAATCGGGAAGCAGGAAGCTTTCTCGTAGTGTTTTTTGTGTGTATAGCGGTAAACAGTGTTTGTACCATGCTTTTATGGAATGAGTACATTACACTTTCGTCTAACATGCAAAAGGGCTTGCCTTATTTGCTGGGCTTTTCGTCTCTGCTCAAGGGTACTGCATTGTGGTTGTACATTCGATCTCTCGTTTTCCCTCCGACGCAGTTTAAACCCTTATGGTTTTTACACTTGTTCCCTTGCGTGATACTCAGCGTTTTTATTCTGTGTACCGACATCGATACGCAGGCGCTGTTGTTTGCTTCTCCAGCATTCACTGAATCTCTGTCGCAATTGGTTAATGTATATTGGTATGGGATAAAAGTGATTCCCGTACTCTATGGGATATACGCAATTTGGGAAATTTTGAAATATAAAACCCGTCTTAAACAACAATTTGCAGATATCGTAACACTGGCTCCAAACTGGCTTCATGCGATCAGTTTTGGGTTCACGTTGGTCTGGCTCTGGACGCTTATTGTTAACGGATTAGGAAATGTGGTGAATGTGCCACTGGCAGGTGATTTAGGCATTGCGGATAATTATTTCAGCTTTATTCTGGTGGTATCTTTATTTGTTTACAGTATGTCACATGCGCAGAGCCTTATTATTACGCACCAAAACACCTCGCCAGATAAAAACCCCGAGTCACCAGATCCGGTCGCAATCGCTAAAGTGGAAGCCGGCGTTCAAGGTCAGGCACTACATTTAAAACACAATATTAATATCGAGCAGTTTTCAGAAACTATAAACCTGCCTGTTCGCGAAACGTCCGCTGTTATTAATCGCCATTTCGGGACTAACTTTTTTGAGTTCATTAACGAGCATCGTGTAAACGAAGCGAAAAGACGCTTAAGTGATTCACATTATGATCAGGACACCATTGCGGAAATTTTTGCAGCCAGTGGCTTTAATAGCGCCTCAGCGTTCCAACGTTTTTTTAAACGATTCACGGGGCTAACGCCCAGTGCCTATCGAAAGCACTATAGACAAAGTGGTTCTGTCAGCGGCGTTAATAGTGCCAGCGCGGAACCTTCGGATTCCAGCCCTGTGAACGATTAAAAATAGCCGCGTACGGCTGCGTTAAAAGTAATTATCAAATGGAATGATAAGGTGAATAAATTGAGAGTTTGGCAATAAGAGCTAACTGGCGCTTATATAAACTGGCCAACTATAAACAAAAACAATAACGCGCAAATTATTTTAGGTTTTTTGTAAATATTTTCTAAAGATCTTCCGTGAACGGTCGAAATTCCAGCTAGAAGCGCTCGATTATCCATCTGAGCTTCTGGTTGCAGGCTGGTCTTTTTGCTGGCAAGCAATCTAACACATGTATAGGTTAGGAGGCTTACCATGCCATTATACGTAAATACTAACGTCAGCTCTCTCAATGCTCAGCGACAGTTGTTGCAATCGGGCGCAGAGCTTGACCAAGCTTCAGAGCGCTTGGCTTCTGGGCGACGAATCAATACCGCTGCAGATGATGCGGCCGGTTTGGCCATTTCAAACCGACAAACTTCGCAAATCCGCGGCTTAAACCAAGCCATTCGAAATGCTAATGACGGTATCTCACTTATCCAAACGGCTGAAGGTGCTTTGGGTGAGTCCACCAACATTCTCCAGCGTATGCGTGAGCTGGCCATTCAGTCTGCTAACGGTATTTATGAAGATAAAGACCGCGCGACACTGGACGCCGAAGTTCAGCAGCTTGTTGCAGAACTTGACCGAATTGCAGAATCTACAGCTTTTAACGGCCAAACGATTTTGGACGGAAGTTTAGGTGAAGTGACTTTGCAAGTTGGTGCGCAGGCGAACCAAACCATCGGTTTCAATATTACTGCTGTAGATGCTGATACTCTGGGTATGGGCTCTTTGAGTGCAGATGTTGTTGGTGATGAAATTGATGCAGACGCTACCAACTTAGCCTTGGATGAACAGGACATCTTGATTAACGGTCAGGCCATGGGTGAAATTGGTACTGCCGATACGATGAATGACATCCTTAATCAAATTAATGAAAACATTACCGGTGTAACGGCTTCTTCGGTTGTACAAATTGACGCGACTTCCATCGGTACGGGTGTTGTAGGCACTGCGGGTATTCAATTTACCGTAGTAGGTGGCGACGGCTTGTCGACTACTTATAATGTGGCAAATACGGAAAGCCTGTCGGAACTGGCTGATGAGATTACTAAGGTTACCAACGGTATTATCTCTGCCGATATCGGTGATGATGGTTCATTACAAGTATCTGCGCAAGGGGTGAGAAGTATTGCCTTTGCTGATGCCGATACCGGTGGCGGTGCTGGTATTGCCGCTTCAACCTTCCAGGCGCAGATTATATTGTCGTCGGATAATGGCGATGATATTACGGTAGAGCGGGGTGCAACGGGAACCTTAATGGATCTTGAGCACTACGGTTTCCGGGAATTTACCGACGCTGGGTATGTCCGCGGTGTGGGTATGGTTGTGAATTCCGGGGGTGCAAATGAAGCCTTGGATGTGGGTGATTTGAAAATCAATGGCGTACAGATTGATGTGACTGACACCAGTAGTCTGGCGGCCAAAATTGATGCGATCAATGATGTTAGCCAGCAAACAGGTGTTGTCGCGGGAACATACGCGCAAGCTGTGGTTGATATGAGTGGCTTCCTGGCCAGTAATGCGGGTGGTGACTTTGACCTGGTGCTCAATGGTGCGGAAATCGCCATTACTTTGACGACTGCATCCACCTTGAGCGATATCGCCAAAGAATTGAACAGCGAAACCGGTACTACTGGCGTAACGGCTCGAGTTCTGGGGTCAAACCTGGTATTCGAAACCAATCAGGGTGCCATTAATATCAGTACAGTATCGCAAGCAGGCAATTTCTTCGGTTCTACTCTGGGTGTTGATACGGTCACTCAGACTTATGTGACATCGGCCGGTACGGTTCAGGAATCTGCATCTACGCTGGACACTGGTGCTACGGCGACGCTGGATATGACTGTCCGCGCTGGATTGGAGTTGCGTTCTACAAATGGAAATCCTATTTCAGTAGAATTTGGTGAAAACACAACGGATGCAGAGATTCAATCTCGTCTGGGTGTGCGTGAATCCAATTCTTTGGGCGACGGTTCTTTTGGTACTGCGATTTCGTCGATTTCTGTCGATACCGCATCTAATGCTCAAAAAGCCATCGAAGTGATTGACAACGCTCTGGAAACGGTGAACGGTATACGTTCGGAACTCGGTGCGGTAAACAACCGACTCGACTTCACCATCTCCAACCTTGGGAACGTGTCGGAAAATACTTCGGCTGCGCGATCGCGGATTGTAGATGCTGACTTTGCGGCTGAAACCGCGGCATTGAGTCGAGCGCAAGTACTGCAACAGGCTTCGCAAGCCATGCTTGCTCAGGCGAATGCAAGACCTCAACAAGTCTTGTCGCTGCTGCAATAACCTTTAGATAATTTCGATGTTTTATCACACTTAATAGGTTAAGGGGCATCAGCCGGCGGGGTTTCCCTGCCGGTATTCATGCTGAGAGAGGTTAACCCTATGAATGAAGTAAGAACAGCACAGTCCGTAACGCCGATTAAGGTGGACCGGTCTGCTTCATCAACTGGGGCTGAAAACGCGAAGACCAAAAGTGCGGCAGGGGAGTCCAACACTGCTGCCATTACTAACGTAAAAGAAGTCGAAGCCGTAAATGGGGCCGGTCATTCTGCGCAGGGCGCAGCGACGGGCACTGTGGAAACAGCCGTAACAAAAGTCAACGATTACGTTCAATCGATCCAACGCAATCTTCATTTTTCCGTCGATGAAGATTTGGAAAAAACTGTTGTTAAAGTCATCGATGGCAGTTCGGGAGAATTAATTCGTCAAATACCTGAAGAAATATTTTTGGAGCTGGCGAGAAAATTGAACGAAAATGGTGAATTACAACTCATGAATGCTTTGGGCTAGCGACCGATTGCAATAAGGAGTTTTGGAGACCAATCATTAAAATGTCCTGGCTGTATGGCGGGGATGTTTTAATGATTGGTCTTTTTCTTTTGCGGTCGTAGCAAGTGGCATACTTCGACCTTTCTAAACTGTGTTACTGCTGTGTTGCTGGTTCTGCACACTGTGGAAGTGCTACTCGCCGAAACGCTAATTGAGGAAGTGCTAATCGCGGAAGTGCTAATAAGAGAAGCGGAAATTAATTGCCGCTTTATATCGTAGGGGCTCGCCACAATCACTCGCTCACTCGTCTGGAACGTCAAAATTTTATTAATTTCTGTTTACCCCCCGTAAAAAAACGTCCTCATTTCCGCTGGGCTTCCCATCTGGGTAAATATTTTTTTTGTGTTAAACAACTTCAAAAACTCACTTCTACTGTGTGAGCTGGCACGTTCCTGACCCCGGATTTTTATTAAAAAAACCAATAAAAACATGCGGTTATGAGGAGGTTTGGTCTGGTGTGGTATAACAAAACCGCCTCTGTGTAACCCCTTTCAGACCAGTGCAAGGAACAAAAAATGATGCTTTGGTTTGCATTAGCACGACTTCTGTTTTTTAAATTGGCAACCAATTTGCAATAGGCCTTCATACAAACATACTTTGCCGCTGTGTCCGCTTTGCACCCTGTCGGGAATCAAGATGCAGTCTTCCCAAGGTTAAAGTATTGCAAACCGAGCCAATGATTATTTTTTAGGTGTAGTAAAAATATATTCATGGTGAAAAGTAAACCTGTGTACATAGGAATATATTTATGCCTCTTTATGTAAACACCAATATCAGCGCTATTAACGCCCAGCGTCAGTTGTTGAAATCAGGTAATGAATTAGACCAGGCATCGGAACGTTTAGCCTCCGGCAAACGTATTAATACCGCAGGCGACGATGCAGCTGGTCTGGCCATTTCAAATCGACAAACCTCTCAAATTCGCGGTTTGAATCAGGCTATCCGAAATGCAAATGACGGAATTTCCCTGATTCAAACAGCAGAAGGTGCACTGGGAGAAACTACCAACATTCTGCAACGTATGCGAGAGTTGGCGATTCAGTCTGCGAACGGTATTTATGAAGATAAAGACCGCGCCACATTGGATGCAGAGGTTCAACAACTTGTTGCGGAATTGGATCGTATTGCCGAAACCACTTCCTTTAACGGCCAGAATATTCTCGACGGAACTCTGGGCGCTGTTGAATTACAAGTTGGTGCTCAGGCGAACCAGACAATCGAATTCAGTGTGACAGCAGTGGATGCCGATACCTTGGGTATGGGGTCACTCAGCGCCGATGTTGTCGGAGCTGAAATCGCCAGCGATGGTTCAGAGCTGGCGTTGGATGAACAAGATATTCTAATTAATGGCCAGGCAGTCGGCGTGATCGAATCCACTGACACCATGGATGAAATCATTGAGCAGATTAATGAAAACATCAATGGAATAACCGCAACAGCGGTCGTTCAAATTGACGCGACCTCCGTCGGCACAGGTGTTATAGGTACCGCTGGAATACAGTTTGCCGTTGAAGGCGGCGATGGGTTAACCACGACATATAACATCGCCAATACCGAAAGTCTGCAAGATCTGGTAGACGAAATCAGCACAGCAACTAATGGTATTTTATCGGCATCGATCGGTGAAGATGGGTCCCTGCAATTGGCAGTGCAAGGCGCACGCAGTGTTACTGTGACCGATGCAGATCAAGGGTCCGGTATCTTGGCGGCGAACAAGTTTAATGCGCAAATCGTACTGGAATCTGACAATGGCGATCCGATCACAGTCGAGCGGGGTTCTACTGGCTCCCTGGCCAATCTGGACGCATACGGCTTCAGAGAATCCCGAGATCCAGGTGTGGTACGTGGTGTCGGGATGGTGGTTAACAGTGGCGGTGCCAACGAAGAATTAGCCGTCAGTGATTTAAGAATCAACAATGTCATTATTGATGCGACGGATACCAGCAGTCTGGCAGCGAAAATTGATGCTATCAATGAAGTGACAGAGCAAACCGGAGTCGTGGCGACAACCTACTCACAAGCGTCAGTCGATATGACGGGTTTCCTTGCCAGTAACGCTGGCGGCAATTTCGACCTTGTTTTAAACGGGGCTGAAATTCAGATTACCTTGACAACATCTTCAACCTTGAGTGACATCGCGAAAGCGTTAAATGGTGAAACTGGCGCAACTGGTGTGAAAGCCAGAGTGCTGGGACAGAACCTGGTACTGGAAAGCAATCAGGGCGCGATCAATATCAGCACGGTGTCGCAGGCCGGCAACTTCTTTGGTTCATCGCTGGGGATTGATGAGATTACCCAGACGTTTGTGACCTCCGCTGGTGTGTTGACTGAGTCGACGTCATCGCTCGATACGGGCGCAGCAGCGACGCTGGCGATGTCTGTACGTGCCGGATTGGAGTTAACCTCGATCAACGGTAACCCGATTGCAGTAGAATTTGGCGAGACCACCACGAATGCGGAAATCCAGTCCCGTTTGGGATTACGTCAAGCGAATACGCTGGGTGACGGCTCGTTCGGCACGGCAATTTCATCCATATCGGTTGACACGGCTGCGAATGCGCAAAAAGCCATTAGCGTCATTGATAATGCATTGGAGACTGTTAACGAAATTCGCTCGGAGCTGGGTGCGGTGAACAACCGATTGGATTTCACCATCTCCAACCTTGGCAATGTCTCGGAAAATACTTCGGCGGCCAGGTCGCGAATTGTTGATGCCGACTTTGCCGCAGAAACAGCAAATCTAAGTCGCGCACAAGTCTTGCAGCAGGCATCTCAGGCGATGCTGGCTCAGGCCAATGCAAGACCTCAGCAAGTCCTTCAGTTACTGCAGTAAACTGGTGAAAAAATCGGCTAAAGTCGAGCGGACTTTAGCCGATAAAGTTAATAAGGCAGGAGTAGCGTAAAAGTAGCGCTTTGATTCGCATAACTTAGAATGAATCGTAATTGAAAGTTGTGATTACACATTATGAATGAAAGTTATGAGAAAGCGCTAATTTACAATGGTACGAACTAAGCTCCTTTATTCCTCTTGCTAAAATTAGGTGGGGCGCTTGTGAGTCACAAGGGCCTCATTGCTGTATGTGAATCGCGAATATTACAGATTCGCAGGTGAGGGCTTTCAATGGCGGCGATAGACAACAACATTATTCAGTCTCTGGGAGCGGGGTCGGGCATCGACACCTCCGGGATTGTCAAGCAGTTGGTGGAAATTGAGCGAGCTGCGCCGCAACAGCGAATTGATGACCGTAAAGAGCTGACGGAAACGCAAATTTCGGATTTCGGTTTACTGAAATCCTCTTTGGCGACTTTGCAAAGTGCTGTATCAACACTGAGTGAAAAAGAAGGTCTTTACAGTAAAACAGCCTCGTTTACCGATAGCGATGCACTCGTACCAAAAGAGCTGGGGACCGATGTGTTGCCCGGTACTTACAACTTTGTGGTCAACGAAGTTGCACAATCGCAAACTCTCTCGTCTCCCACTTTTTCCAGTATTCTTGACCCCGTGGGTGAAGGAGAGTTAACCATCCGGTTTGGTAGTTGGAATGATGGAGCCACAGCGTTTACCGAAGATCTGGATAGTACTGCGCAAACCATAACGATCGACAGCAGTAATAACACCCTTAAAGGTCTACGGGATGCGATTAATGCCGGAGATTTTGGTGTTCAAGCCAGTATTGTGAACGACGGTTCGACCTTTCGTCTGCTGTTAACGGCAGAATCCGGCGAGCAGAATCAATTGGAAATTACCGTGGCAGAATCCAGTGGTACGCCGACCAACGATGATGCCGATGGCCTTTCCCGTTTTGCTTTCAATGACGATGATATTCCCGCTGATGGCGCCGACACTGAACACACTCAACAAATGACGCAATACCAGGCGGGGCGTGACGCTTCTTTTACTATTAATGGTTTGCCGATTAATCGCAGCAGTAATACAGTTGACGATGTGGTTGATGGACTTACTGTAGAGTTGTTACAAGCATCGCCCGGAGAAACAGTCACAGTGACGGTGAGTGACGACAAAACCTTTGCCGAACAGAATGTGCGCGATTTTGTTGAGGCTTACAATAACTTCTTAGACGAAGTTGACAGTGTTTTTAAATACAACGAAGAAACGGAAAAAGAAGGGTCACTGAAAAATGATTCGCTGGCCAAATCCGTATTGTCTCGTATGCGGACCATTATTGGCAGTGCGATTCCCGGATTATCTGAAGGTAACTATACCGCATTAACCAATGTGGGTATTCGTACCAATCTCGATGGCTCTTTGACAATCAAAGAAGAAGAGTTCAGAAACGCATTTAATGATAACTTTGAAGATGTGCAAAAGTTATTTGGATCACACACGTCCAGCACGGTATCGGATATTAACGTCAACAGTTTTGGCTCGCAGACCGTGCCTGGCAGTTATGATGTTGTTATCACCACAAAACCACAAAAAGGCTACTACGCGGCGCAGCCTTTAGACGCGGGGGTTACGTTTCCTTTCGATACAACAGGAAAAACCTATACGCTGGAACTGACCGTTAATGGTGAAGTGTCCGGGGTAATAACCATTCCAACGGATACCACATATAACACCGAAGAAGAATTTGCAGCGGCCATGCAGTCCGTCATAAATTCAGACAGTAATCTGAAAGCCAAGGGGGTTTCTGTCACGGTAAATTACGATACTGATCATTTTGAAATTCTTTCCAGTAAATACGGCGCAAACTCGGTGGTCAGTGTCAGCGGTGCCAGTGCCGACTCCATTGTGGACCTTGGTATGACGATCGCAAATGGTACCAATGGCGTCGATGTAGCGGGGTTGGTGAACGGCGTAGCTGGTTTTGGCTTGGGTAACGTTCTGCTGCCAAAACTCGGGCAGGATGCTGAAGGGCTCACAATGTTGGTTGGTGAAAATGCTACCAGCGGCACCGTGAGTTTTTCACGCGGCTTTTCCGGCGAATTGGACACTCTGATTGATGACTTTCTTAAATCCTCCGGTCTGTTAAGCCAGCGGGAGCAAGTGCTTGAAGCCCGTCTGGAAACCTTTGATGAGGACCAGGAAGCCTTGGATCGTCGAATCAGTGCTTATGAAGAGCGATTGATTCGTCAGTTTATCGCAATGGAAAATATCTTGAGCGGCTTGAACTCTTCCGGCAGCTTTCTTGAAAACCTGATTGATACTTTGCCATTTACAGCGGGCAATGATTAAGCATAATCGGAGCAAGCCTTAAGCAAGCTGCATTCATTCTGCTGTTCTTATTTTAATGTTCTCATTCTTACGCTCTGCCTCGTGTCCGCTGGTGGCCCTTAAATGTTTTGGGCTTAATTGATCACTTCGCCCACATCATGGCTTTTTCATCTACATCGTTGCCTGTGTTGGAATCTAAATTTCTAGCGTGTGGCATGATACCTGCTATATTCGATATATAAGGTAGTTAATGCGGCAGAAAATTGGCGCTATTGTCTCGGTCGTGAGTATTGGACGGAGATAACCGTCAAAATCCCTATGCAGGTGCGCAATGTTTGATGATAAAGTAGTGATGATCACCGGAGGAACCGGCTCCTTCGGAAAAATGTATACCCAAACCATTCTCGAAAAATATCGCCCTAAGAAAATCATTATTTATTCACGGGACGAACTCAAGCAGTTTGAGATGCAGCAAGTTTATAACGACGACTGCATGCGTTATTTTATTGGCGATGTGAGAGACAAAGACCGCATGCGGCAAGCCTGTCGAGGGGTGGATATTATTATTCACGCGGCCGCTCTCAAGCAGGTTCCGGCAGCAGAATATAATCCTACAGAATGTATTCGCACCAATATTCACGGCGCTGAAAATGTTATTCATGCGGCAATCGAAAATAAAGTTGGCAAGGTTATCGCACTCTCAACGGATAAAGCGGCATGCCCGGTAAATTTATACGGCGCCACTAAACTGGCTTCGGATAAATTGTTTGTAGCGGCGAATAATATGGCGGCGGGAGTGACGGAATTTTCAGTGGTACGCTATGGTAACGTCGTAGGATCACGCGGTTCGGTAGTGCCATTTTTTAAAAAATTAATAGACGAAGGCGTGGAGGAACTCCCCATAACCGATCTGGGGATGACGCGTTTCTGGATTACTTTGCAGCAGGGCGTTGACTTTGTAATCAAAAATTTTTCTCGTATGAAAGGCGGAGAAATTTTTGTGCCTAAAATTCCCTCCGTCCGCATCACCGATCTGGCAGAAGCTATCGCACCCGGTGTTCCGGTAAAAGAAATCGGAATTCGTCCAGGAGAGAAACTGCACGAAACCATGTGCCCCGAAGATGATTCACACCTCACTTTGGAATTTGCCGATCACTACGTGATAACACCGACCATTAAACTATTCCGCTATGTCAACTTTGAAACCAATTGCATTGGTGAAGAGGGAGTCAGTGTCGCCCGCGGGTTCTCTTACAACTCCGGCAACAATCCCGAATTTTTAAGTGTTGAGGAGATAATCGCATTACACAAGCAGGCGAACATTTAATCCCTTACGGCCGTCAAAATATCAATGATGATGATGTAAAGGCCGTGGTGGAAACACTGCGTTCCGGCTGGCTGACACAAGGTCCGCAAGTCGGCGCGTTTGAACAGGCGTTGGCCGCATATGGCGGAGCTGATCATGCCATCGCTCTTAGCAATGGCACTGCGGCACTACATGCTGCCTGTATGGCTTTGGGACTGGGAACAAAGGGGTTGGGGGGAACAAATGGGCTGGGAGCAAAGGAGAGTGATCCTGATGACCGTCGAGACATCGTTTGGACTTCACCCATATCTTTTGTTGCCTCCGCAAATTGCGCGAGGTATTGCGGTGCAGACATTGATTTCGTGGATATTGATCCGTCAACGCGATTAATGAGTATTGAAAAGCTAAAGCAAAAACTGCAACTTGCCGCACAACAAAACCGCCTACCCAAAATTTTGATTCCCGTTCACTACGCGGGGCTTCCTTGTGATATGCCCGCGATCGCTGCGCTGGCTGCGCAATACAATTTCCACGTTATTGAAGATGCTGCTCATGCGATCGGTTCCCGCTATGGTGAAAGCCGGGTCGGAGATTGTCGATACAGCGATATGGTAATTTACAGTTTTCATCCGGTAAAAACCATGACAACTGGCGAAGGCGGAGCTGTACTGACCAACAGTCAAACCTTGAGCGATCGAATTCGACAATTCATAACGCATGGAATAACTCGTGATGCGCAAAAGCTTGAAAACAACGCTGACGAGCCCTGGTATTACGAGCAACAATTACTCGGCGTAAACTACCGCTTGAGTGATTTGCACGCGACATTGGGTTTGTCACAGTTGAAGCGAGTGAATGAATTTATTGAGAAAAGGCGACAGCTGTTCGAACGTTACCATGAGATTTTAGCGGACCTACCTCTGACCTTGCCGCGTGAACAAGCTCTAACCCAAAGTGCGTGGCATTTATTCGCCGTTGCGCTTCAGGGGGATCAGGATATACCGCAAAAGCGGCGACGGGTTTTTGATTTTCTCCGACAGCATAATATTGGCGTAAACGTGCATTATATCCCAATCCATCTTCAACCGGATTTTAAGCGGCTAGGGTTCAGTGTGGGGGACTTTCCCATGAGTGAAGATTATTATCAGCGCACGATGAGTTTACCCTTGTTTCCGGATCTTACGTTTGAGGAGCAGGATTACATTGCAGACAAACTGCGCGAGGCTTTGACGTGAGACTCGCCATTATTCCTGCACGTGGTGGCAGCAAGCGTATTCCAGGGAAAAATATAAAGCTCTTTGCTGGGCAGCCAATCATTGCTTATTCCATCCAGGCGGCTATTGCGTCCAAGTGTTTTGACCGGGTTATCGTATCTACGGACGACGAAATGATTAAAGCTGTGGCGGAAGATTATGGTGCTGAAGTCCCTTTTATGCGTCCGGCCAATATTTCAGATGATTTTAGTACCACCGCTGATGTTATAAAGCATGCGATTCAATGGCTGCGTGGGACTTATTCTGATGCTGACACCGACGGCAATAAAAACCTTGAGATCACCAATCAGCAAACCCCAGAGCTGGTTTGCTGCCTGTATGCCACTGCCCCATTTGTACAGGCTTCGTATTTGCGGGAGGGCCTGGAGATATTAATGCAGGAAAAATGTGAATACGTCTTCAGTGCAACTACCTATGCTTTCCCTGTGCAGCGAGCGATCAAGCTGGACAACGAAAATCGCGTTACCATGTTTCAACCTGAGCACTTGAATACTCGTTCGCAGGATCTTGAGGAGGCGTATCATGACGCCGGTCAATTCTATTGGGGGAGGGCCGAGGCATTCATGCAGGACAAGGCTATCTTTGGCGAAACCTCCCGTATTGTGAAGTTACCCAGGCATTTGGTACAGGATATTGATACGGCAGAAGATTGGCAGCATGCAGAATTGCTTTATCAAACCTATCAAAAATCTTTAGAAAGGCAACCACAACTTAGCCAGGGTTGAATTGTTGAATGTTAGAGCAAGCGAGTGTGTTTCGTGTGGATGAGTCCACCGATATTGGTAAAGGCCATTTTAGTCGTTGCACTACAATGGCTGCTCATTTAATTGCGCTGGATATTCCTTGCCTGTTCATATGTCAGTACATTAGTGAAGGGTCGAAGGCACGCTTGCAACAACTTAAGATAGATTGTTGTGAAATCGATACAAGCAACCCCACCACTGAAATCAGCGATGCGTATAAAAGCTGGGAAATTATTCAGCACTATGTTTTTGCGAAAAACATACTATTGGTTGTGGACAGCTATCGACTGGGGTTTGTCTGGGAATCATTTTTATACGATAAAGTGACGCGATTGTGTGTAATAGATGATTTGAATGGTCGCATGCACAAGTGCCATATGGCAATTGATCAAACTTATGGCGTTACACAGGAGCAGATAAAGAAACTTCTACCGGTAACGCAGTTACATTGTCTTGGTAGCCAGTACGCACTGGTGGGGAAAGATTTTGCTGAGCTACGTGAGTTCAGTCTTGCAAGACGGAAAGATAAAAAAACCAAAGCCGAGAATATTTTGATCACAATGGGGGGCAGTGACCCTGTGAATGCTACCTCACTGGTGTTGGATGCGCTTCAACGATATGAGCGTGGCAAAAAACTTAAAATAACAGTGATTGTTGGTGAGCTTTGTCCGCATTTAGAGATTATTCAACAGCGAGTGGCCGGCATGAATGTGTCCGCCATAGATGTATTGATTAACGTCAGTCCAAAAAAAATGGCACAACTGATGGCTGCTTGTGATATTTGCATCAGTGCAGCTGGCAGCACCATGTGGGAACTGGCTACTTTGGGGGTGCCGACACTGGCGATGCAAACAGCGGATAACCAGCAGAAAGTGCTGGATAATTTATCAGCCGAATGGTCGGTATACTCTCTCGGTAAATTCCAGTCTTTAACGCCTGTCAGATTGTGTGAAATGTTATTGGATATACTCAACGGAAAAATAAACCTTCATGATCTGGCGAGAAAAATCGCGAAAGTTGCCGATGGGAAAGGTGTGGAGCGAGTGGTGGAAACGCTGTTATCCGGGCGACTGCGATAGAACATAGTTGCTTTTTCACGTTTCACCGAAAAATTACTTTCGGTGATGTGGGTGTATGTATGAGAAATTAGCCCTTTATGTAAGACTGTTTTTTTATTCAATCTAGAACTTTTGATCGAGGTGTTTCCGTGTAGACCATGCGTTAATGATCATGGTCTTAATAAAAAGAAACGCGTGATCTCTGTCGCAGCACAACGAGCCGAAAATGAAGTCAGATTTTATCCAAATTGAAAACCGAAAAATTGGCGTGGGGTATCCACCGTACATTGTGGCAGAGTTGTCTGCGAACCATAATGGGGATATCAATACGGCATTGAAACTCATTGAGCTGGCTAAGCAAAACGGTGCGGATGCGATAAAAATCCAAACTTACACAGCAGACACGCTGACAATGGACAGCGATAAACCCGATTTTAAAATTGAAGGGGGGCTGTGGGGCGGTAAAACACTTTATGAGCTTTACGACTGGGCGCATACTCCCTGGGAATGGCACGAAGCTTTGTTTAAGCGGGCCAGACAGCTTGGTATTACCATGTTCAGTTCGCCCTTCGATGCAACTGCCGTCGACTTTTTGGAAACGCTTGATGTTCCCGCATACAAAATTGCCTCGTTTGAATTGGTGGATCTTCCTCTCATTGCACGAGTTGCCCAAACCGGAAAGCCAATGATAATGTCCAGTGGAATGGCAAACGCTGAAGAAATAGAAGAGGCGGTGAATACAGCGAAGCAACATGGTTGCAAAGAGCTGGTTTTATTGCATTGCATTAGTGGGTATCCGGCACCGGTAGAGGAGTACAATTTAAAAACGATGCAGGACCTGGCAGAAAAATTTCAACTCCCCGTTGGACTGTCTGATCACACTTTATCAAACATTACGTCTATTACGGCTGTAGCCTTAGGTGCAGTGTTGATTGAAAAGCACTTTACCCTGGACCGGCAGGGGGGTGGACCTGACGATAGCTTTTCTATGGAACCCAAAGACCTGGCTGATCTGTGTGATGGTGCCAAGAATGCATGGCAGGCACTGGGGCATGTTAATTATCAGCGGGGTGTCAGTGAATCGAAAAATGCGATTTTTCGTCGATCACTCTATGTTGTAAAAGACATGCAAGCCGGAGAAGTATTTTCAGCTGAAAATGTTCGCAGTATTCGTCCTGGATTCGGCCTGGCACCGAAGCACTACGACTCTGTACTAGGGAAAAAGTCAACCCGCGCTATTGCCGCGGGTTCTCGATTAGAGTGGGAGTTGGTGGAGCGCTAAGATAATTTGAGCATGTCTTTTGTTTTTCATTTTATCTTTTTGTCATTTATTTGCGCCGCTTTTCTCTTGCTTTCCCCTTACTTGGCCCATGAGTTGGTCTGTCACTCGACCTATCATTCGTTCCATCATTCGCTGACCAGACATCCACTTATTTTTTCGTGGTCGTGGTGTCGGCGGCGTTTGTATCGGCCTTAGACGTCGCGTCGTTAGTTGCAGAGTTTTTATTATCATCCAAAGTGACTACCAACTTGTCATAACTGTCATCCAGCTTGAGCGGGTTTTCTTTCATCAGCATAAACGCTTTATCCATAAACTCAGTATACGCTTTGCGCCCAAGTTGATAGATTTTAATGAAATCTTCCTGTTTTTTCGTTAGGTGAGCTGCTTTCACAATTAATGTGAAATATCCGTTCATACTGCCACGTAACAACATCTTGGCACTGCGATCGATTCCTTCCAGTTGGCTGACCCGTAAGTAAATTTCATTTAAGGTGTCATATAATTGGCGATGGTTTTTAATTTTCTTCGGTAAGGCCAAAGATTTTTTGATGGAAAAGAAACTTTTCAAATATTTTTCCCGAACCTCATCTTCGCTAATTGTTTCCAGTTCTGGCGTGTGGAAATGCAGTGCTTTCAAAGACTTGATAATCTCAGCTTTATTCTCCAGCGGCGCAGGGCGGATCAAGTCCTCGGCCTTGGTTGGAGTGGCGCCTTCAATGTAGGCCCCCTGGTTAGGGTTATAACAATTAACTTTTCCCTTGGACAGGTTGTAGTAGCGAAAGAGAATTTCCAGATTGATTCGGGTAATGTCCAAAAAGTGACTGGTAAACACTTCATCCGTGAAGTTGCCTTTTATCTTGTACTGATTTGAGGTGTAATCAAATATCTTTTTGCCTTTTTCGCTGGCTTTATTTTCAATATCTTTATAAAGACTGTATTTGGAGTGATGTTCACCATCTGGCCGATTACCCAGATCCACACCAATTAAATAGATCTCACGAAAACCCATCGCCAAAGCATAAGTGGTTGCCGCGTTGGTCACAGTTGGGTTACAAAGCTGCAGTGAACTGATGGGATTTTTTTCTTTAATCTCATCAAAAAATACTTCTCCCAGGTCATTCGGTTTGCGAGCCATACAAGCTTCATCAAAAATATCAATCGCATCGGGTGCGGCAGTATTCAGACAAAGTAAGCTAACACCTTTACGGAATTCTTCGGTTGAGCCGCGTTTAATCCACGTCACAATATTGTAGTTACGCTCCATTTCCACATGAAAGTCAGGCTTAATATTGTTCCGCGCCAGTGCGCCCAAGGCTGTCCCACAAGAAAATAACACTGCGTTGGGCAGTGCATCTTTCATAAATGCCACATGATCGTCCAGCGACGGTCCGTTACCTACGATAATGGCCGGAGGTAGGTTTTCCAGGTTTTTGTCATACCTAAATACGGGTGTTCTATTGTTCAAATTGGTGACGGTATGCGCCAGGCTGACTTGCTCATCATCAAAAAAGCCAGTGCCAGAGGCATTGAACTGAAACTCTTTGCGATACAGATCAATAAATTCCTGTTCTTCTTTACTGCTGAAGTGGCGATAGACATAGGTGTACACAATATTGTGGAGACCTATTTTATCGGTCAACAAACGCATATTTGCCATCGCATCGCGGGGGTTTACCCCAATAAGAAATTTCAGCATTCGCCCACGCTGGCAAAAATACTGCAAAATGGGCAGCCAGTCGACTACATGTAGTGCGGCATAAAAGGAGTCTTTATGGGGGTCAAAAATAATCAGATTGTGAATTTCTGTTCTTTCCAATAGCTCGTGAATCTGGTATCCCAGACCGCAACCGGTCATTAACATTAACCCGATCGGAGCATCGCAATGCATCTTTAAACCATCCAGAAAGGGGAGGGTTTCCTCTCGTAACCGGTTCATGAACTTCACGTGAATGTGAGCTTCATTATTGATTTTGGCTTGCGCAATTGAAATCGTTGTAGCACTCGGATTTTTTACGAAATCCTTTACTTGTTTTCTGCAGAATTCTACTGGGTCACTGCCATAGACCGGTTTATTGTTGAGTTTGAAATTTACCAGTTCGAGATAGCCGTCTTTGTCGTAAGACAGACGCAGCTCCTCTGGTTGATAGTCCGTGAATTGATGGTAAATTTCAGGGGATAACTCTTTAAATACTTCCATGTTCTTACGAAAGCGGGCTTCCAGCTGCAGTTGTAAGTGCTGCATTTCCACCTTGCGCATGAGCGTTGCCATAGATTCATCGACGGTGGGTGATTGCTCGGAAGAATTCGCTGGCTTCGACATATTTGCTGATCCCAAAGTGCTGGTTTATTGACAAGTTTAGATGTAAATCCTTTGCTTCGCAGAATTTGTGCCAATTTATTGCTCCATTGCGAGCTTTAATATCCCTTGTGTAGACTTAAACTCAAAATCTAAGTATTTGAGACTTCTTATCACTAACTGACATAAGTTAATGGACTAAAGTGATGTCACTTTTTGCCGATAAGCTAATTGAAGCAGTCATGTAGATAAAAGAGGTTTATGCGTGAATACCCAAGTTGCCATTAAGTCTTATGCGAAAGTTAATTATGGTGCCAATGTTGAAATTGCATCTCCACATCGTTTAATTGACATGTTGTATGAAGGAGCTTTGGAACGTATTGCTCAAGCTCGTGGTGCCATGCAGTTTGGTAACGTGGAGCTGAAAGGCAAGAAGATCAATGATGCGGTAAAAATCGTCGGTGGCCTGCGCGAAAGTCTAAACCTGGATGAAGGCGGGGATATCGGTCAAAACCTCAATAATCTCTATATCTATATTCAAGGCTTACTAGCCAAAGCCCATTTAAAAAATGACGACAAGATTTTAGAGGAATGCTCCAACTTGCTGGTTGAGTTGCGTTTAGCCTGGAAGCAAATTGGTTAATTGTATGTCTTGAACCAGGCACCCATGGCAGTGTGTCTGGTTTACCTTCCTTTCGAGGTTGCTTTTATTCACTTATTCACTGTGCTTTCGATCAAGTACTTTCGACCAAGTACTTCCGATCAAGTGCTTTCGATCAAGTACTTTCGATAAAGAGCTTCCCATCAAGTGCTTCTGTAAATAAGTCTCCAGTCTTTGCCGATTAAATAAAATTTTCACATTGGCATTCTCTTCGCATAATACCTATTGATTAACATCAAACGGCAAACCATTGCCGCTTATTATTTACTATGCGAAAGGAGCATTTCCATGGCTGTATCACAAACTAAAGCCGCTGCGATTATGGCACAAAATGCGGCAGATATGACTTCCCACCAAGTTATTGCATTATTATTAGATGGCGCGTTGGAGCGAGTGAGTCAAGCTAAACACTGCATCTCCACCGGGAACAAAGAAGATAAGGTAGTTCTGTTTACCAAAATTAATGCAATTTTAAATGGCTTGCGAAACTGTTTGAATTTTAATGATGGTGGAGACATTGCCGATAACCTCGATGCGCTTTACCTCTACATGATTGATCGTATCAAGTACACCTCAACACTTGAAGAATACGCCGTTATGAACGAAGTTGAAAAACTGCTGCTTGAAATCAAACAGGGATGGGATTCCATTTCCAGTGTTGAAGAGGCGATGTCTGCTTAATTTTTACTTTTGGTTTAAGTTGCCAGCTCAGCAGCATATTGAATCTGGCGAAAAAATGGGATTTTAAGGAGTTGCGACTAAAGCTTAGTGATTGAATGCCGTTATAGAGATTATAAGGGCATTCAACTTGCGGAGCTTATAATGTCAGTCATCAGTGTGTCGTTATTCAGTTTAAAAAGGGCCAGAAAGGCCATGGAAAATGCGTATCACCAAGGAGATTGGGAAGAGGTGCGTCGCTGGGATACTGAAATCGCGCAACACCTGAATGACGCTTTTGAAGACGGCGCACGCGATACCAAAGCGCTAATCCGAGAGTTACAGACCATTCTTCAAACCTACGCCAAAATCGTTGAGGCACTCCCGGATAGCTGTGGACAGTTCATGGTGGGTCCTGAATTTCGCTTTTGAGGCTGGATAAGTCTGTAGCTGCTACACTTGGAGTAAAATGCCAGCAAATGCAGGGTGTTTAGCTTACTGCCATCACCTAGGCTATCACCTTTACTGGGGCGCCGGTAATGTCCAGTCCAGATGAAAAAACCAAAGCCTATCGGGATATCGAATTACAGGCAAAAATTCAGAATGCCTCCCCTCATAAATTAATCGAGATGCTGTTTGATGGTTTGCTGTTGAGGCTTCAGTATGCTTATCGGTACGCCGAGGAGGGCAACTCGGTATTACGAGATGAAGCGATTCAAAAATCCCTAGAGATTCTTATCGGCTTACATGAGAGTATTTCTACTCAGGTCGAATCGGATCTACCGTATAACCTTTCCAGGCTTTATGAGTATATGCAGCGACAGCTTTTACGCGCACGCATAGGCAACGATTTGCCGATTCTGGATGAAGTTATTGCTCTGGTGGAGCCGCTTGCCTCGGGTTGGCGGGAAATTGGCACAAACTCCTAAGCCTTAATTTCCCGTAACCTGCAATTCGATTTATTCACCAAAAAGCTGTCTAAAATCCCCCATTCTATATTCCATCTTAAACTGACATTAATTTGACTAGTGGCAATCTCTTGACTATTACTAAGCTAGGTAGGTTGCTCTATATTAAAGGGTCAAAATGTAGACGGTAATACCGTTTTAAATATGTTACCTGTGTCGCTGGTAGTTGTGGTTAACAAATTATTCCCCGTATTACGCGTTGATTAGAAGGGACGCCACAACAGATGGAAATTATACCCGGACTTCCCCAGTCCTGGTGTAGTGCCAAATTGAGCAGTATTGGTTACTAACATTAAGAGTTACATATGCATGCTTCACGATAAAAAAATACTTGTACTCGAAGATGATCTGGATTCACGAAATGCAACAAAAGTCATCCTGGATTTTATTGGCGAGCAAGCGGAATGTGCGTCACTAGACGAATGGCTTGCCGGCAGTGAGGCTGCCAAATCACAGGATGACATTGGGCTTATTCTATTATCACCTTCGGCTGAAACCAAAAACATCAATCAGTTAATTAAAAAAATATTTGAAGCATGCGGACTTGTGCCGTGCGTACTCGTTGGTGAGCACGGTGAATTGGATGAGGCCTTAGACCCGACTTTGCGACATATGGTCGTCGCCAGAATTGGGTTACCCATGCATTACAACGACTTGAATGATGCTATTCATCGTGCGCAGCGTTACAACGAAGCGCAGGAAGCCGCATCGAATGCAAAAGGTCGTCGGCCTTCGCATTTGTTTCGCAGCCTGGTAGGCACCAGTCGCCTGATTCAGGGTGTCAGGAATATGATGGCGCAAGTCGCTGACAAAGATGTCACTGTGTTAATCCAGGGAGAGTCTGGTACCGGTAAAGAAGTGGTTGCGCGGAACCTGCATTACAACAGCCCCCGCCGTGAAGGGCCATTTGTCCCCGTGAATTGTGGCGCGATCCCGGCCGAATTACTGGAAAGTGAATTGTTTGGCCATGAAAAGGGCGCGTTTACTGGAGCGGTCAGTGCGCGAGCAGGGCGATTCGAGCTGGCCGAAGGTGGGACGCTGTTTCTGGATGAAATTGGTGATATGCCCCTGCACATGCAAGTGAAGATTTTGCGGGTCTTACAAGAGCGATCGTTTGAACGTGTGGGTGGGAATAAAACCTTTCAAACCAACGTTCGAATAATTGCTGCAACTCATCGCGACCTGGATATCATGATTGAAGAGGGAAGGTTTCGCGAAGATTTATATTATCGCTTAAATGTGTTTCCTATTGAAATGCCTGCACTGCGCGAGCGTGCCGAAGATATTCCCTTATTAATCAATGAGCTGGTTGTGCGCTTGGAGCACGAACAGCGAGGTACAATTCGATTTAATTCGGCGGCCATACTGTCATTGTGTCGGCATCCCTGGCAAGGCAACGTACGTGAACTGGCTAACCTGGTGGAGCGCATGGCCATTATGCATCCGTTTGGCGTAGTGGGAGCACAGGATTTACCCAAAAAATATCGCCATGTGGAAATGGAAGAAGAGGAGGCTTTCACCCAGGAAGAAGGCAGCGCCTCCGAGCCTACCGTTGTGGCTGCAGGTGATGTGGCTTTGCTTCCAGAATCGGGGATAGATTTAAAAGAATACATTACTGGCCTGGAGCAAAGTCTGATTCAGCAGGCTCTGGATAATGCCGGCGGGGTAGTAGCAAGAGCAGCCGAGCAATTAATGATTCGTCGTACCACCTTGGTTGAGAAAATGAAAAAGTATGGCTTGCAGCGTGGCTGAGTTACCGCCGCTTAGCTGAAAAAATATTTCGCGAGGGTAAGCTTCACGTTGCTACCCTCGCATCTATCCTTTACACACTTATCCTTTACACACTTATCCTTTACACACTTATCCTTTACACACTTCCTGAACGATTCTAGAACGCCTTTTCCTTTCCTTTTTTACCTTTGCCCGGTGTACTTCTTTACCTTACCTTACCTTACCTTACCTTACCTTACCTTACCTTACCTTGCTTTTCCTTACATGTAATCTTCGCTTAAATATCTGATCTCTAAATAGCTTTTGCGCAGCTCCTTCCTGGCACTTCAACAGCTGGCATCCAGTGCTAATCTGGCCCTTAAATACCCCGGAATGGCTTCAAGTACTAAGGTGAGAAATTCAGGATAAGTGGCTTATTTAATTTTTCTCGGCTCAATCATTTTGCCGTCAAATCACTGACTAATTTCTGACTTGTTAAAGTTTACATTTTCTAAGCCATTGAAAATTATAGTAAAAATAAAATGGCACCACCTTTGCAATACTCAAGAAAACTAGCCAAATTCGACGAATCTCAGGCAGGAGTTGAATCATTTTGCAAAGCCAGATCCACATAGTTGAAAACGACATCAACGAAAAACACAAGCAGAGCCTTGAAGCGGCGTTTGCATTTTTCAATGAGACCTCTGCTCAGCTCACCAGTTCTTACCGCATGCTTGAAGGCCGTGTAAAACAACTGAGTGAAGAGCTGGATAGAGTGTCCGATGAGAAGGAGGCCGTTCATCAGAAGAAAGATCAGCTGGCCTCCCGCATGCAGGCGCTGTTGGACTTTTTGCCGGGCGGCGTCATTGTGTTGGACTCGAAAGGTGTGATTGTTGAGGCCAACCCGGCTGCCGAAGATCTTCTGAGTTACGAATTAAAAGGGCAGTTGTGGCGTAAAGTCATTGCTGCCTGTTTTGCACCGAAAAACGATGACGGGTTAGAAATCTCAACGCGTTCGGGGAAACGCATTAGCATTGCAACCAGCTCCATGCAGAATGACGGCCAGATTATATTGTTAACCGATCAAACGGAAACGCGCCGATTACAGGAAAATCTGAGCCGGAATGAACGCTTATCAGCGTTGGGTAAGATGGTCTCAGCACTGGCGCATCAGATTCGAACTCCGCTTTCAGCCGCTATTCTATACGCCGGCCATTTAACTAATGAAAATCTGGATAACAGTAAACGCAGCGTATTTGCCAATAAGCTCTTTGGCCGTTTGCAGCATATGGAAAAGCAAGTGCGCGATATGCTGTTATTTGTAAAAAACGAATTGCCTCTGAATGATATTGCCAGCCTGGCCGATCTGGAAATTGATTTTCGAGATGCAGCCGAAGTGGCCCTGGCAACATCCAACAGTAGTTGTGACTGGCAAAATCTGCACCCTAATAAAACCATTAAATGTCATCGAGATGCCTTGATCAGCGCGTTAATGAATCTCGTGAATAATGGTATACAGGCTTGTGAACAGTCTGCACAGATAAAAGTGATTTTTGATGTGATTGAACGAGATGAAAAGCAATTTGCACGTATTTCTGTGTGCGACAACGGTCCAGGTATGAATGCATCGGCATTGCAAGAAGCGCAAAATTTATTTGTCACAACAAAACCCCAGGGCACTGGACTGGGTCTTTCCGTTGTGAATTCTGTTGCACGTGCGCATGGCGGTCAGTTGTATATGCAGTCTCAGATTGGGAAAGGCACTTGTGCCTTTTTAGAGCTTCCATTAATAGAAAAGAATACAGCGGTATAACGAGGAATTAACATGGCAACTCAAGTTGGCAACACCAAAACGCCCAAAATTTTAGTCGTGGAAGATGATCCCGCATTACGTGAAGCTTTAGTTGATACGCTCAGTTTGGAAGCTATGGATGTGAATGATGCTGCCAGTGCTGAAGCTGCATTAGAAATTCTGAGTGGGCAAAGTGATTTCGATTTAATTGTGTCTGATGTCAACATGGGAAAACTCAGTGGCCATGATCTGCTTCGGAAGGTGAAACAGGATTTTCCTCAAATTCCCGTGTTATTAATTACCGCTTATGCCTCGATCAGCGAGAGTGTGCAGGCGATGAAAGAGGGCGCGGTGGACTATCTGGTTAAACCCTTTGAACCTGATATGCTGCTGGACACCGTGAAGAAATTTGTGGATGTACACAATGTTGCTACAGATGAGCCTATTGCCGAAGCACCTTCCAGCCGGCAGTTGCTGCAGCTTGCCTCTCGAGTAGCGCAATCAGATTCAACCGTATTGCTCGTCGGTGAGTCTGGCACCGGTAAAGAGGTGTTGGCCAAATATATCCACGACAAATCTCCACGCGCTAACAAGCCCTTCGTGGCAATTAACTGCGCAGCGATTCCAGAAAATATGCTGGAAGCCATGCTGTTCGGCCATGAAAAAGGCGCGTACACAGGCGCACATAACTCTGCTCCCGGTAAGTTTGAGCAGGCAAATGGGGGAACCATTTTACTGGACGAGATTACTGAAATGGATCTCGGGCTGCAGGCGAAACTACTGCGGGTATTGCAAGAGCGAGAAGTGGAGCGCCTGGGCGGAAGAAAAAGTATTAAATTGGATGTCCGTGTTGTTGCAACTTCAAACCGGGATATGCGTTTTGAAGTTTCAGAAGGAAAATTTCGCGAGGATTTATATTTTCGTTTGAGTGTATTGCCGCTGCAGTGGGCGCCGTTGCGCGATCGTAAAGAGGATATCTTACCGCTTGCGAAAAGCCTGTTGAGTAAACACGCCATCAAACAAAAGCGCACAGGCGTGACCTTTGATCCGTCGGCCTTGGAAACTCTGTTAAGCTACCCTTGGCCCGGTAACGTACGTGAATTGGATAATGTGATGCAACGCGCGTTGATTTTGCAACCCGGCAACACGATTTGCTCCCATGATCTGGGCTTGCAGATTATTGACAGTTACAGCGAAAAGCCTTCATTGATCGCAGCCGTTGCACAGGAAACCAAAACCAGCCTGCTGTCTCTAGTGGACTCGTTGCCGCAGCCATCTTCACCCAGTGATCTTGCTCCGGTTGATGAGGATTCGAATCCAGCGTTGGGGGCAGACATGAAAAAACATGAATTTGAAATCATCGTCAAGACACTCCGCCAGGAAAATGGCAGTAAAAAAAATACAGCAGAAAAACTTGGTATTAGCCCTCGAACCTTGCGATATAAACTCGCTCGTCTGCGTGACGAAGGTTACGATCTTGATGCGGTGTCTGTGTAAAACTCAGGTCTGTTTAAATTCAGCAAGCACTCGCAGCCAGTGTTTGCTGAATTGTGCTGCCGTTGACTGGTTATTGTAGGCGTGGTTTTCGCCACTGTTTTTTTCCTCCTCTCTTATCTCTCCTCGCAAATGGAGTCCCTGAGTGAGACTCTGAGTTAAAAATCTAAAATAAGCTGGAGTCAGCTTTCGTTATTGTCGATTAAGCGCCGTTGGCTATAGAGGCTTTTCCAGGGGACGTTAGGATCTTAAATTCTTAGTGTTCAAAGTAATCCCGCGTCGTAGTTTATTTCCTTTTATCGCGAAAAAATTATCCCATACGGCTTTAAATGAATGAAAAATCGACGGTTTTTAGAGCTGCAATTAAAGGAATGTGGCGCGCTAAGAACAAAATTCTATAAAAGGCGGTCGTCGTTTAAATAATACAAAATTTTGGTTGCTTTTAATTTATTTGTCATATTACTCTTGGACACTGCGTGTCAGAGAGGATATGCATAACTCATTAAAGTTTTAATTTCGGCGTTGAGTAATATGAGGTTTTTTCGCCTCAGCTGCTCTACTAAAACTAGAGTCCAGTCAGCAGGCGAAATAAAGTCTCTAAAAACTATTCATTTCACTTTTTGCAAGCATAGGAGTCCTGTGTTATGAGTGTTGAAGTTTTGGATGGCTCTTTTGAGGTTAACGGAAACCCCGAGGATGGTATGTTCAACATGGAAGCTCCCTTAAATGGAACCGATTCTCGGAGACGTTTAGAGGACAAAATTGAAGAATTGCGTTTAATGAAAGAAATGCGAGAATTTGATTTTGATGATTAATCCCCTGTAATCACTATTTAGTTCTTTTTTTGTTCCAAATGTATCTCCTGTAACACTCAGGGGAGAGCCATTTGAGCTTGTTCAACTCATGATGTTTAGGGTTCAAAACATTTAAGCCGAGCAGGTTACAATAAGCAAAGAGGGAATTAATTACACTGAACCGGGTGAAATCGAACTGGGCAAACACGAACAGGGCAAAACCGAGTAATTAACTTGCTCAGCTAATTTGCACAGCCACATTTACCCGCACACGAAGTTGTATCGCGAACCTGCTTGAGGAAAGGCTCGGCGATTTAGTCTGCCTTTCCCCAAGAAGCATTTCGCTAAGTGGTTTCAAGTCCCGCAGCATTATGTAAAGCTGTGCTAATAAAACCGCGTCATGTAAAGCTGCAACACGTTAAGTTTCCTATTCCTTTTCCAGCTTTTCCCTGTTTATAGCCAACCCTTTTCCGATGCTCTTGTCGCATATCTATTTTTAGCTCCAATGTTTCGTTACATATCCAAGGGTCGAATACTTGTCGACGGCCTCTATCCGGAGGCGTTAGCGCTCTTTCACGATCATTACAATTCATTGTCGGTGATTGTGGTCTGACTCGATAAGAGCTAGCAAATCTGCGCCGGAAAATTCAGCAACGGCAAGACATGTCCTAGCGGCAAGTTTTGGCCTGCTTTATGCAAAAGCCTTAAATAACAGAGCTTTCATCTGAAATGCGACAAATTTTTGTCGGTATTCTCAAAATAGACTTCGAATGGGCATAAAGAAAGGGCGTAATTATGACAGAGCGTATGGATGTAAATCGGTTACTTCTGGAAATGCGTGCATTAAAAGCTCAGTCCCAAGCATTTTCCAATGTGGTAAATCGCGATGGTAATGTCAATGCGGCCAACAATGTAAACGGCCCAAAGTTTTCTGATCTGATGACGCAGGCGATAGATAAGGTGAACGAAGTTCAGCAAGCCTCGGGCGCCATGCAGGAAGCGTATTTAAAAGGTGATCCCAATGTTGACATCACGGATGTGATGATCGCTTCACAAAAATCAGGGGTTGCTTTCGATGCGATGGTCCAGGTTCGCAATAAGCTGGTAGAAGCGTATCGCGATGTCATGAACATGCCCATTTAAATAATCTCACCCCTTATATTATTAATGTAAGAGACGGAAGTCGTTATGGCCGAAGCAGCATTACCCTCACAACAAGCCAGTTCGAATGATGCCATCGAAGGCTTTAATAATTTAAATCTGATTCGTCAGGCTGGTTTAATGATCGGCTTGGCGTTGAGTATCGCCATCGGTGTGTATGTTGCTTTGTGGAGTTTAGGGGAAGACTACAAACCGCTATATAGCAGCCTGGACAGGCTCGACTCTGCCGAAGTGGGAAATATTCTCGATTTTAATAATATCCCTTATAAAATTGACAGCGCCAGTGGGGCCCTGCTGGTTCCTGTAGATGACGTCGAAAAAGCTAGAATTTTGCTGGCGGAGAATGGGATTCAGGGAGAAAAATCCATTGGCTATGAGCTGCTGGATCAGGAACAACCGCTCGGCACCAGTCAATTCATGGAAGCAACGCGCTATCGTCGTGGGCTAGAAGGTGAACTGGCGAGAACGATTACAAGTATTAATGCGATTCGCTCGGCGCGAGTTCATCTGGCAATCCCCAAACGTTCTGTGTTTGTCAGGGATGGACGCGAACCCAGCGCTTCAGTTTTTATTGAACTTTACCCTGGCCGACCAATTCAGGAAAAGCAAATTCGCGGAATCGCAAATTTAGTGGCAGCCAGTATTCCTGAATTGGATGCTGAAAATGTCATGGTGGTGGACCAGAAGGGCAATCTTTTATCCATAGGAATCGAAGATAAAGATTTGATTATGGCCGCGCAGCATCTCGACTATACCAAAAAAGTGGAGAATGACATTGTACTGCGAATTCGACGTTTACTCTCACCCATTCTTGGCGACGCAAATTTTCGAACAGAGGTGTCTGCCGATATAGATTTCACAGAAGTAGAGCAGGCTGCTGAAAGTTACAATCCGGATCTTCCAGCAGTACGTAGTGAGCAAAAAGTCAGTGAGCAACGCGTGGGTGGTGGTGGCGCTGCCGGTGGTATTCCAGGCGCATTAACCAATCAACCGCCAGCCGCTGGTCAGGCGCCAGAAGTGGCCGGTGCTGGCGCCGCGGGTGATGGCAGTGAAGCCGCTACTCCGTCAAACACACGTACACAATCCACAACTAACTATGAGCTTGACCGTACGGTGAGTTACACCAAGCGGGAAAAGGGGCGCATGCGTCGTTTGAGCGTTGCCGTAGTCATTGATGACAAAAAATCGGTAAACCCTGACACCGGTGATGTTGCCACAACACGTTGGACGGATGCTGAATTAGAGCGTTTGTCTATACTTGTAAGGGATGCCGTTGGGTTTTCAGCGGCTCGTGGAGACAGTGTCAACATTTTGAACGAATCGTTTTTCCCAATGCCTGAGTTGCAGGGTTATGACGAATCAGCTCCTATTTGGGAGCAGGAATGGTTCCTTTCAATTTTCCGCCCATTGGCGGGCGTATTGGTGGCATTGATCCTATTGGTTGGCTTTGCTCGTCCAGTGTTAAAAAGTCTGGCAGGATCAGGTTTAAAGTCGCGTGAAGAGGACGAGCGTAAAGAGTTGGAAGCATTGCATTCTGCAGGCATCGACTCCTTTGATTCTCTCTCGGACGAGACTGTGACCTTAACTGGGGGCGATGCTCTTGGATTGCCCAGCCCTGAGGAAAGTTACGAACAGCAATTAAATGCGGTAAAAGGCCTGGTGGCGGAAGATGCTGGCCGAGTGGCGCAAGTGATTAAGCGGTGGATTAACGAAGAATGAGTGCTGAAAAAGCGAAAAAGAAAGAAGACACCACCAAGAGTCTTTCGCGCCTGGACCAGGCGGCCATTCTGTTGATGTCTCTCGGCGAAAATACGGCTGCAGAAGTGCTGAAGCACATGGGCCCAAAGGAAGTTCAGCGTCTGGGGACTGCCATGGCTCAACTCAATAATATTCAACAGCAGGAAGTGGAAATTGTCATTTCCAATTTTATGGATGAAGTCCGCACGCAAACCGGTTTGGGTATGGGGTCTGACAGCTACATTCGCAACATGCTGGTGACAGCTCTTGGCCAGGACAAAGCCGACGGTCTGGTGGACCGCATTTTGTTGGGTGGAAACACCACTGGCCTGGACACTTTGAAGTGGATGGATGCACGTTCAGTTGCCGATATTATTCGTAATGAGCACCCTCAAATACAGGCGATCGTGATTGCTTATCTTGACGCCGACCAATCGGCAGAAGTTTTGACCTATTTCCCAGAGAAAGTACGTCTGGATGTAATGTTGCGCGTAGCATCGCTGGATACGGTACAACCTAGCGCGTTACAAGAGCTAAACAATATTCTCGAGAAACAGTTCTCAGGCAATGCTGGTTCGCAAACCAAAGACATGGGCGGATATAAAGTTGCCGCTGAAATTGTCAATAATCTGGATAGCTCGGTGGGTGCCGAACTGCTCGATTCCATCAAAGAAATTGATGAGGACCTGGGAACACAAATTCAGGATTTGATGTTTGTATTTGAAAATCTCAAAGAGGTGGACGATCGAGGTATTCAGGCCTTGTTGCGGGAAGTATCTTCAGACATTCTTATTCTCGCGCTCAAAGGGTCCGACGATATACTGCAGGAAAAAATATTTGCCAATATGTCAAAACGTGCAGCGGAATTGCTGCGTGATGATCTGGAAGCGAAAGGTCCAGTCAAAGTCTCTGAAGTGGAAGGGGCACAAAAAGAAATTCTCACGATTGCACGCCGCATGGCCGATGCGGGTGAAATTAGTCTTGGCGGTGGTGGTGAAGAAATGTTGTAACCCTGGCAAGCGTTTTTTCAGCGTGCTACCAGCTAACCTCTTTACTTTTGCATACCTAACAATAGCAACACAATACTAAATCGCAGGCCTATAGTGACTACGAAAAACAAGCAATCTGACCGTATTCCCTTCGAGAGTCTGACTGAAGATCAGCCTGTGGTATCCTGGTCTTTGCCTGAAATGCACATCGAAGGAAAGCGCGTTGTTCGCAGTGCAAAAAAAGACAAGCAAAGCCAATCCAAAAACAATGCCAATGAACTGGTTGAAGATTACAAAGGCCCTGTAAAGCCCAAGCCTCTCACCGTTGATGAAATTATGAAAATGGCGGAAGAGGCAAAAAAAGAAGGGTATGAGCAAGGGTACAATGAGGGCCTGAATAAAGGCTTGCAAGACGGACAAGCCAAAGGTTTGCAGGACGGGAAACATCAGGCATATACCGAAAACAAACAGCAGCTGGAAGATGAAATTGCGCGTTTAAATCAAATAGGCGATGCGCTTTTTCAGCCTATGCAGGAACAAGATGCGCAATTGGAAGAAATTATTGTGGACATGGCAATGCAGTTTGCCAGTGAATTAATTAACAGTGAAATTAAACAGACGCCGCAACATCTGTTCAATGTGATTAACCAGGCCTTAGCGGCTTTGCCCGTAGGGGCCAAAAATATCGCGGTGTACTTGAACGAGCAGGATGCAATTCTTGTACAGGGAAATATTCCAAAACAACAGCGCAGCTGGATAATCAAAGTGGATAACACAATTAAAACCGGGGGCTGTCGTGTAGAGACGCTTGAAACCCTGATTGATTATACAGTCGAAAAACGCCTGCAGGATTTCCTCGCGCAAGTGAAAGAGCGTGGCGAAGTCAGCGAGCAAGATGTTCCTCCTGTACGTGCCCAGCGCGATTCTACACCGTCCTCTGAGAATGAAAGTGAGCTTTCTTCCTCTGAGCAAGATGCAAAAAAAGCAGATTAAAAAAATGAATACTGCTCATGATTTAAAACAGCGTCTACAAAAATACCGTCAATACGCTTTACTCAAGTCGACGCCAAGTGCAGTCGGACGTTTGACACGCATGGTCGGCCTGACTTTGGAGGCGGTGGGCTTAAATGTATCGGTAGGCCGCCAGTGCGCCATAGTATTGGCCAATGGTCGAGAGATAGAGGCGGAAGTGGTTGGATTCCACAACCAGACCACCTATCTAATGCCGGTACAAAAAATAGAGGGTTTACAACCCGGCGCGAAAGTCATTCCGGTTGCTGAGCATAAGAAAATTTCGATCGGCGACCATCTTACTGGCCGCATTCTCAATGGTATTGGTCAGCCGCTGGATGGTCTGGGTCCGCTTTTAAGCGATTCAGATATCGAGCTGCAGGATCACCCGATTAATCCCTTGCATCGACACCCCATTAGCGAACCTCTTGATGTGGGAATTCGTGCGATAAATGCCTTACTTACTGTAGGTAAAGGACAGCGTATAGGGCTGTTTGCCGGCAGTGGTGTGGGTAAAAGTGTGTTGCTGGGAATGATGACGCGTTTCACTCAGGCGGATATTGTGGTTGTCGGCTTGATTGGAGAGCGGGGTCGAGAAGTTAAAGAATTTGTTGATCATATTCTTGGACCTGAAGGCTTACAGAAAGCCATTGTGGTGGCTGCACCTGCAGATGATGCCCCGCTGATGCGGCTGCGAGCAGCGCAGCTGTCAACCAGAATCGCGGAGTATTACCGTGATCAAGGCAAGAGTGTACTGTTGCTTATGGATTCATTGACCCGATTTGGTCAAGCCCAGCGAGAAATCTCCCTTGCTGTGGGAGAGCCTCCAGCGACAAAAGGCTATCCGCCTTCGGTATTTTCGAAAATCCCGGAGCTGGTCGAACGCGCTGGCAATGCGGATAAAGGCGGTGGATCGATTACGGCATTTTATACTGTATTAACCGAAGGGGATGATTTACAAGATCCGATCGCGGATTCCGCTCGCGCCATTTTAGACGGTCATGTGGTGCTCTCGCGCAGTCTGGCAGAAGAAGGGGTTTATCCGGCAATTGATGTGGAAGCGTCAATCAGTCGGGTTATGCCAAACGTTGTAAAACCCGAACAATTGGCCAGTGCACAGAAATTCAAACAATTGTTGTCACGCTATCGCAGTAACAAAGATCTTATTGCTATTGGGGCATATACCAAAGGGAGTGACCCTGATATTGACGAGGCAATCCAAAAGTTTCCTGCGTTGCGCGAATTCGTCTCACAGAAAATGACAGAGGCCGCGCCGTTTGCACAAAGTCAGGCGATGTTGAAACAACTGTTACAGCCTGCATCTGTAAAAACGCCCAATAGTCCATTGAAAAGTAACAGGCCAGCGCGCTAATCCTTTTTAAATAACCCTGAAGCTGCGGTGCATCGTAATGAAAAAATCCAAACGTTTATTGGTGGTGTTGGAACTGGCCCGGCGGGACGAAGAAAAAGCAGCGAAGGATTTCGAGTCTGCACGTACGCACTATCAGGGCGAGGTGCAAAAATTGCAGGATCTGGAAAAATACTATGACGATTATGCATCAAAATTCCAAGCCCAAACGCAAGGCTTACGCGGCAGCGATATAGCGAACGCCCGTTCTTTGTTGCAGCAGATTGTGATGGTGCAGCAGGGACAAAAACTGCAAATACACAACGCACAAAATGCGATGGAGAAGTCAAAGCAGATTTGGCACAAAAATCATTTGAAGTTTGAAAAACTGCAAGAACTGATCCGACGCTATCAAGTAGAAGAAGCATTGGCAGAGGACAAGCAGGAACAAAAGATTATCGATGAATGGGTATCGCAAACTCACGGACAGCAAAATACGCGATATCAGTAATGTTTAAAATCGGCATGCACGCTTAATAGTATCCAGTAAAAATCTCAAACCAGCATTCTCTTAGAATGGTGTAATGTTACCTTTCTAACTCAGAAAAACCATGGCACTTCAAGTTCAATATCGAATTTTTATAAGCGCAAATGCAGAAACCTCTTTTCCAAATAAACAATTAATATAACGTTTTTACCGGATTATGCTTTGCAAAAATAATTTGGCAAAAGGCTGGTTATTATTCGCAAGTTACGCAACTCTGTCTAAAATTAGATTTGATAACGCATCACAGATAGATGCATAGGGAGGCGTTTGTGGCTACATCCGTAGATTTTCATTTACCACAAAACTTAACCATCGCAAATGTACAGGGCTTGCATGACCAACTTGAAGCTTTGGTGGGTGAGCAGGACTGCGACAAGGTAACTTTGCAGGCTGAAGATGTTCAGCGTGCAGATACTGCGGGAATACAGCTTTTATTGGCATTTGTACATGCTTCTAAAGAGCGTCAGATTGCCGTTGATTGGAAAGAACCTTCAGACAAGTTACGTGCGGCAGCGAAAGTTTTAGGCTTGGATCAGGATTTAGGGCTTCACTAATTCCCTGTACAAAGCCAGCGTGTATGACAGTAAAAGAGTTAGGGGCTCGGTGTTACCCACCTCTAACTAAAAGCTATAAAAGTAAGTTGTGTTTAACGCGTTCAGCTGTAAAAACCGTTAAAAAATAGTGGAATACCGGTGTCTTGCGGCGGTGTAAAGATCAGCCTGAATTAATGGTCGAATGGCTGACTATTGACTATCTGACATACGAAAAGCTGAAAAATAGAAAATCTGAAAATAGCTGACGCCGATGACAAAGTAAGTTACTGAAGATCGGATAGAAAATCGGATGAATAGACATCGGATAAATAGACAATCGGATGAACAAAGCAAAGGCTAGCGCTTAAGAAAACCATTAACAGGCCGTTAATGACTTATAAAGCTTGAAAACCGATTGCAATGCGAATTTTATCAATCATTTAACATCACAAAAACGGGATATTGTTGCAATAAATATTACCGCAACAAATGTTACCGCAACAAACCGAGCGGCAGACAGACCCAAAAAAGTGATGAAGGGTGATCAACGGTAACCAAAGGTAATCAAAGGTAATCAAAGGTAAACAGAATAAAGCAGGTTAAATGGCCGTAAAAACGGTAAAAAGGCGCTGCTAAGCGTAAACGTAATTTCGGCAAGATGAGACTCAGTCCAGGTTTAGTCTTGGAGTTTGTGCCTGCAGACATTCGTGTCGACAACGCGTGTAAGCCACAGTCGCGGCACTAAACAGAGATATCAATACACTTAAAGTTCATGTGTTAGTGGAGAAAATTCATGGCAAAAATATTGGCAGTTGATGATTCAGCTTCAATGCGTCAAATGGTCAGTTTTACATTAAAGGGTGCCGGGCATGAAGTGCACGAGGCTTCCGATGGTGCCGAAGCCCTAAAAGTTGCCAACGCTCAAAGTGGTTTTGATCTGGTAATTTCAGATATCAATATGCCCAATATGGACGGCATCACTCTTATCAAAGAGTTACGAGCGCTTCCCGCATATAAATTTACGCCGATTTTAATGCTTACCACCGAATCCGGTGCAGATAAAAAGGGTGAGGGCAAAGCGGCAGGTGCAACCGGATGGATTGTAAAACCGTTTAACCCGGATCAATTACTGGCCACCATTGGTAAAGTCGTTTAACTTTTTTCTAGCATGTTTCGCTGGGAGAGATCATGTCTATTGATTTGTCGCAATTTCATCAGGTCTTTTTCGAGGAGAGTTTTGAAGGTCTTGATATTATGGAATCCTCTCTTATGGAGCTGGACCCTGATGCTATTGACGATGAAACCATAAATGCGATTTTTCGCTCCGCTCACTCGATAAAAGGTGGAAGCGCTACATTTGGTTTCCGAGCCATTGCTGAATTTACTCATATCCTCGAAACCTTACTGGATCAGGTAAGAGCTGGTCAGCGTCAATTGACCGGCGATGATATTAATCTGTTTTTGCGCTCGGTCGATTGCATGCGAGAGATGTTGAATCTTTTGCAGTCTGGCGAAGACAGTAAAACCGAGCTTTCTGAAGAATTAGAAGCTAAATTTACCCAGCTTTTAAATGCTGACGATGAAGTGGTGGAAGAGAGTCATTCTCCCCAGGTGGATCAGACTGATATTCCAGATCATAAAAATGGCGCAGTTGAGACCTCCGTCATCACCACCAATCCTGCTACAGAAGGTGACACAGGTGAAATAGTTTCACCTGCTAAAGATGCAGAACCGGCTAATGAACAGGTTGCTAGTGGTTCTTCATCACAGCAGTGGCAAATAGAGTTTTTGCCTACCGGTGATATTCTCAAAACCGGTAATGATCCTTATCGAATTCTCCGAGAATTAGCTGAGCTGGGTGACATTGAAGTAGAAGCGCATCATAAAAGCTTTCCGGATTTTAGTACTTTTGATCCGGAAATATGCTACCTCTCTTGGAACATCCGGTTGACCGGTGATCGAAGCAGACAGCAAATTGAAGAAGTGTTTGAATGGGTGGCTGATGAGTCTGATATCACCATCCAAAGTCTGGATGAAGTGAGTGCAGAGTTCCATTCTTCAGCGGATACCTCGACAGATATTACCTGGCATATCCAATTTAAGCCGAACAAGGATTTGCTTATTACAGGGAATGACCCCATCAAACTTTTCTCCGCGCTTGAAAGCATGGGGCAATACCATGTGCACACGAATCTAGATCAGTTGCCAAAGCTGTCGGCACTGGACGCAGAACAGTGCCATTTATCCTGGGATATCTATCTGGAATCTAAATCGGCGGACAAAGCCAGAATTCAGGAAGTCTTTGAGTGGGTGTTGGACGATGCGGATATTCGAATCAATGCGGTATCCGGTCTTTTTGATCCGAATTCCATCACATCAAAAAGCGAAACAATTTCCCCATCCAGCAGGCAAAGCGAAGTAATAAACGATGCGAGCCAGGAGACCAGCCAAGGCGGCGAAGCCGGTAAAGAATCATCAGCTTCGGCAAATCTCTCGCTAGTCGCATCTACTGCTGAAAACGCTCCTTCTGATACCGGCACTAAACAGAAACCTATGGCAAAGCCCATAGCGCAGGTGGCTGCTGGTAAGCCGGCGACTGCAGTTAAAAAAGCGGTAGCGAATACGGAATCCTCGTCTATTCGTGTTGGGATTGATAAAGTCGATAACCTCATCAATATGGTAGGTGAGTTGGTGATAACCCAATCCATGCTGGGTCAGCTCGGCACTGAATTTTCCCTGGAAAAAATCCCCAAGCTGCTCGAAGGTTTAAGTCAGCTGGAACAAAATACGCGTGAGTTGCAAGAGAGTGTCATGCGCATACGCATGTTGCCCATCAGTTTTGCTTTTAGCCGCTTTCCTCGCATGGTGAGAGATTTGGGGCAGACACTGGGGAAAAAAGTCAATCTTGTTATGCAGGGCGAACAGACGGAATTGGATAAAACCGTGATGGAAAAAATTGGTGACCCGCTGGTGCATTTAGTCCGGAATGCGGTAGATCACGGCATTGAAATGCCAGAAGAACGCAGTGCAAAAGGTAAAAACCCCTGCGGCGAAATCGTGCTCAACGCCTATCATCAAGGGGGTAATGTTGTTATTGAAATTATTGATGATGGTAAAGGGTTGGATGCGGAAAAACTGAAAGAAAGAGCGGTAGAAAAAGGCGTGATCAGCCAACAGGATGCAGATGGTTTAAGTAAAGAGCAGGCCTATGATTTGATCTTTCAACCGGGTTTTTCAACGGCAAAAGTGGTAAGTGATGTATCCGGCCGAGGCGTCGGAATGGATGTGGTGCGACGTAATATCCAGGCGCTCAATGGTGTTGTGGATATCACGTCTGAAGTTGATGCCGGTTCAACCATTAAAATTCGCTTACCACTCACGCTGGCAATACTCGATGGCCAACTGGTGCGTGTAGGAAACAGTACATATATTTTCCCCTTAACTTCTATTGTGGAGTCTCTGCAGGGCAACCGCGATATGATCAATAAGCTTGCTGGAGGTGTCAACGTGCTTCGACTCCGGGATGATTATGTTCCGATTATCAAACTGGCGGAAACGTTCAATCAGCGTTCGGATTGCCGTTCACTGGAGGAGTCTTTGCTGGTGGTGGTCGAGTCAGACAACGGCAAGGTTGCTGTGGTAGTTGACGAGCTACTGGCGCAGCAGCAGGTTGTTATTAAAAGTCTTGAGCAAAATTACCGGAGAGTGGATGGTATTTCGGGGGCCACCATACTCGGTGATGGAACTGTTGCATTAATTTTGGATATACCCGGCGTAGTGAGACTCGCTGAACAAGAATTTCAAAATCACAACAGTTCTTCCAGTAACTTGTTTAAACATATAAATGAACGTTCTACGCTTAGTCAGCGTGCATGAGGTAGGGTATGCAAGCCAAGAATGCCACAAGTATCAGTGCGGATGCTTTGAAAACTCTCGACAAAATGGATGATATTGACAAAGTTGCCGACAACGCAGAACAGTTTCTGACATTTATCATGGCCGGAGAAGAATACGGCGTTGGTATTCTATGTGTGCAGGAAATCCGAGGTTGGGAAACAGCAACACCGCTGCCCAATGCACCGCCGCATATTAAAGGTGTCATAAATTTGCGCGGTACTATTGTACCCATAATTGATTTACGCCAATGCTTTGGTATGGAAAGTATTGAATACACACCGGTAACGGTTGTGATTGTACTCAAAGTGAATACAGAAAAAGGCGTGCGAGTCATGGGTATTGTGGTGGATGCGGTGTCTGATGTGTATACCTTGTCCGAAAGCGATATGCGACCAGCGCCGGATATGGGCGGCGCTACCAATACAGAAATTATTCGCGGTTTAGTCAATGTCGACAAAAAAATGGTGATTTTGCTCGACATTGATAAATTACTCACAATGGAAGAAATTCCGAATCTGAACAAGCTGGCTGAACAGCTTGACGAATCAAGCAATTAATTGAGGAAGGGATGTAACTATGTCTATTCTGAATATCTTAGGTTTAGGTGGCGACCACAAAAACTGTAAAGAAATTTCCCAAAAGATGGATGCGGTCAGTCGCTCTCAAGCTACGATTGAATTCGATTTGTCGGGTAATATTTTAACGGCCAACCAAAATTTCTGTGATGTGATGGGATACCATCTTAATGAAATTGTGGGGCAGCATCACAGCATCTTCATTGATCAGGAAACCAAGAATAGTGCCGAGTATCGGGAATTCTGGGAAAACCTTAGACGTGGTGTGCACTCGGTTAAAGAGTTTAAACGCATTGCCAAAAGCGGTAAAACGGTTTGGATTCAAGCATCTTACAATCCCTTATTGGATGATGATGGTAAACCCTATAAAGTGGTGAAATTTGCCACTGACATTACGGCCAATAAACAGAATGCGGATCTGGCCAGTGCTCTCAAACTTTGTCAGGCAAACGTTATTTTGGTCAATAATGACCTGGAAGTGGTGTATCTCAATAATGTTGTTGGTGAAATGCTTCAGCGAAATGAGAAAAGCATTGCAGATGTCATGCATAAATTCAGCGTTAGAAATTTAATTGGTGCCCGTTTACCAGATATTCTATTGCAGGACAAAGCGGATGTAGATGCCTTGCTGTCGCTTAAACAACCTTATGAAGTGGACTTGAATATCGGTAGTTTGATTTTTGGATTGATTGCCTCTCCCTGGTTAAGCGGTGATGGCAGTAAGCTTGGTGTAGTAGTTGAGCTGGATGATAAAACAGAACGCGTTGCCAAACAACGTGAAGAAAAGCGTGTTGCAGCAGAGAATGAGCGTATTAAGCAAGCACTGGATAATACCTCTGCCAATGTTATGATCGCCGATCCTGATGCGAATATTATTTATCTGAATAAAGCTGTGCAGGAAATGATGTCGGGAGCAGAGTCGGATATAAAACGTGATCTTCCGCATTTTGATGCGTCCAAATTAATTGGTACTAACATCGATGGGTTTCATAAAAACCCGAGCCACCAACGGAATTTGTTAAAAGATTTGAAAACGGCATACCAGGGTAAGGCCATTGTGGGTGGTCGAACCTTCATTGTGATTGCCAACCCGGTATTCAGAGATGGTGAACGGGTAGGGACAGTAGTTGAATGGGAAGATAAAACTTCTGAGCTGCGTATTGAAGCCGAAATAGATGACATGGTTCAGGCGGCAGGATTAGGCGATTTTACCAAGCAGTTAAGTATTGACGGAAAATCAGGCTTCTTCCTCAACTTGGGTAAAGGCTTAAATAATTTGGTCAGTACGGTTGAGGTGGCGCTAAATGACATTTTAAGAATGCTTGGCGCCATGTCCCGTGGAGACTTGTCTGAACGGGTAACACGTGAATACCAGGGCGCATTTGGTCAGCTAAAAGATGATGCGAACACAACCGCAGATAAGTTAACAGAAATTATCAGTAAAATTCGCGTTGCGTCGAACTCTATTGCAACTTCTGCCGAAGAGATTGCACAAGGCAATGCTGACTTGAGTCAGCGTACCGAAGAGCAGGCATCCTCACTTGAAGAGACTGCTTCCAGCATGGAGGAAATGACGTCCACCGTGAAACAGAGTTCCGAAAATGCTCAGGAAGCAAAACGCATGGCGCTGGAAACCCAGACACGGGCACGTGATGGTGGTGATATTGTGAAGCGTGCGGTGTCTGCAATGGAAGAGATTAACAACTCCAGTAAACGTATCAGCGATATTATTGGCGTGATTGATGAAATTGCCTTCCAGACTAACCTGCTAGCGCTTAATGCGGCGGTAGAGGCCGCACGTGCGGGCGAGCAGGGCCGAGGGTTTGCCGTTGTGGCCGGCGAGGTGCGCAATTTGGCTCAGCGTTCTGCCGGAGCCGCAAAAGAAATTAAAGATCTTATTCGTGATAGTGTGTCCAAAGTCGAAGATGGTGCTTCGCTGGTGAATCAGTCCGGTGATACCTTGTCAGAAATTGTTCGCGCCGTGGATGAGGTTACGGTGATGATGCAGGAAATTGCCTCAGCTGCGCAGGAGCAAACCAGCGGTATTGAACAAGTGAATACCGCAGTGACGCAAATGGACGAGATGACTCAGCAAAATGCCGCGCTGGTAGAAGAGGCATCCGCTGCAGGTCAGGCCATGTCCGATCAGGCCAAGTCGATGAATAAAGTGGTCGAATTCTTCTCTATTTCTAATCTTGGTGCTGGAGCAACTTCATCACCATCATCTTTCAGTGAACGTCGACCTTTGAATCCGGCGAGTAAAGCGCCTCCAGTGATGCGTCATACAGCCAGTTCCTCGTCATCTGATGAAGAGTGGGAAGATTTTTAAGTTCTACATTTCGAGATGCTGAAAAATCCGCATGTCCACGAGTGCGGATTGACTGACTCTGAATGCAGTGTGGGTTCGGAGTCTGCCTTGCCATTTTCATCAATACTAAGAATGGAGTTTTGGTGGCTGCTCAAGAAGATTTTTCGAATCACGAATTCCCCATGACGGATGGAGATTTTAAAAAAATCCGTGAGATAGCCTATGCCAGAACGGGGATAAGTTTAACCGACCATAAAAAGAACATGATTTATGGGAGGCTGGCACGTCGTCTGCGGCGTTTGAATCTAAAAAGTTTCCGAGAGTACTGCGATCTCCTTGTTCAGGAAGATACGGAAGAAAATATTGAATTCGTCAATTCCATTACCACCAATCTCACGTCGTTTTTTCGTGAGAATCACCACTTTGAACATTTAAAAAATACGGTATTGCCTGGCTTGATGCGAAAGAATTTAGGCTCCCGGCGTATCCGCATCTGGTCTGCCGGTTGTTCTACTGGAGAAGAAGCTTACAGTATAGCGATGGTTGTGAAGTCTTTTGCTTCTCTGTCCAACTGGGATGTAAAAGTCCTGGCGACGGATCTCGATTCCAATGTTGTGGCAAAGGCGAAAGAAGCGATTTATGCCGCAGAGCGGGCTGAAAACATCCCGGATAAATACAAAGTATGTTTCTCGATTGATAAGTCCCGTAAAAAAGTCAAAATTAAAGACAATGTGCGAAAGCTCATTACATTTAAACAGCTGAATTTACTCCACGAATGGCCAATGAAAGGCCCGTTCGATATTATTTTTTGCCGTAACGTAGTCATTTATTTTGATGCAAATACACAGCGCAAGTTATTTGATCGTTATGCTGACATTATGACAGAGCAAAGTACTTTGTTTATTGGCCATAGCGAAAGTTTACACAATATTACTTCGCGGTTTGGTTCCATTGGCCGCACGATATATGAGAGGCGACACTAGTGGTTTTCAGGCAGAAAATTTCAACGCCGACAATTAAAGGGTTTGAACATGTTAATCGCTACTGGGACCCGCGGATGCGAATGCCTGCCGCAAAAATTCTTCCTGGCGAATGTTACGTAAGCAAAACCGGAGAAATGATTGTTACAGTTTTAGGCTCATGTATTGCCGCTTGTATACGCGACAAAAAAATAGGCGTGGGGGGCATGAACCATTTTATGTTGCCCATTCAGTCTGAGCATCACAGCGATGCTCGCAGTGCAGTGAATTCTGCTTTGTGCTATGGCAATTGGGCCATGGAGTTTTTAATTAATGAAATTTTAAAGCAAGGCGGAAGAAAAGGGAATTTGGAAGTGAAGTTGTTTGGTGGCGGTAAAGTGCTTGCATCCATGAATAACATTGACGTCGGTGCTCGAAATATTGCCTTTGTGATGGAGTTTCTTCAGCAAGAGGGGCTTTCCGTTGCCGCCAAAGATCTTGGCAGTGATCACCCGCGTAAAGTATTGTATTTTCCAGATACTGGTTCGGTAAAGCTCAAACGTCTGCGCACGCAAGCGAACGATACGATTCAACAGCGTGAAAAAGAATACATTGAATCCATGCAAGAGAAAAAACCAGCGGGTGATGTGGAGCTGTTTTAAGTCCGTGCTTTGCAAAATGTGGGTGAAAATAAACTGGTAGTCTGGTTGGGTAAGGTGAAGCTTTGTGAGTAGATCTGGGCGAAAAGTGAAAGTTATAGTCGTGGATGATTCCGCGCTTATTCGAGCGTTACTGAAGGAAATTCTGGAGTCCAGTGAGCGCATTGAAGTGGTCGCAGCTGCTTGTGATGCGTATGAAGCACGTGAGTTGATTAAATTGCACAATCCAGACGTGTTAACGCTCGATATTGAAATGCCGAAAATGAATGGCATAACGTTTTTGAAAAACCTGATGCGTTTGCGTCCGATGCCCGTGGTAATGATTTCGACCCTGACACAAGAGGGTGCACCTACAACGCTGGAGGCGTTGGAAATAGGGGCAATAGATTTCATCGGTAAGCCTAAACACGATGGTGGCAATTCTCTGGACGAATATCGCGATATCATTGTCGAGAAGGTGCTGGCGGCCTCACGTGCATCGATTCGGCCGCAAGTGGATAGCGAGCGGGAGTCCCGCGCAACGCGAGCTAAAACCAATCTGGGATCTATTGCGAATAAAAAATTACGTAGTCAATTCATTTGCGCTATAGGTGCTTCTACAGGCGGGACAGAAGCGATAAAAGAAGTTGTCTCCGGGCTTCCTCCAAATTGCCCTCCGCTGGTTATCGCACAACATATTCCCGCATCATTCAGTGCAAGTTTTGCTCGGCGGCTGGATGGTCTTTCGGCAGCCAAAGTATACGAGGCCGAACACGATCAGCATATTGAAGCCGGGTGTGTTTATGTCGCTCCTGGACATTCCCACCTACGTATAGCTAAAGCCGGTGGACGGTATGTTTGCAAGTTAGATCAGGGTGAATTTATAAATCGACATAGACCAGCAGTAGAAGCACTGTTTGATTCTGTGCGAGAGGTAGCCGGTAAACATGCGATGGGGGTCATCCTCACCGGAATGGGAGCGGATGGTTCAGCCGCGCTGTTGCGTATGAGGCAAGCGGGTTGTTTGACAATTGCGCAGGACGAAGCGTCCAGCATCGTTTGGGGCATGCCGGGCATGGCGGTTAAAATGGAAGGCGCTGTCAAAGTTCTTGATTTACACGACATTGCTAAATCAATATTGCATGAAGCATTCCATTAATATTTTTTTAAGCTATGCTTATGGTTAAACATTGATACATTGTGTTGTAATATCTTGATTTTTTTGGGATCTTCCATATGTCCATAACTTCATCACTTTCGGAAAATGGTGCAGAGCTTACGATTTCCATTGTCGGGCGTTTCGACGCTTCCTCACTGGAGCATTTTAGACGTAGCTTTGAAAGTCCAGACGCGGGAAATGTAACTAAATATAAGGTGGATTTGGCCGGTACGGTTCACCTTGATAGTTCAGCTCTGGGAATGTTGTTGGTTCTTCGTGACCACGCCGGCGGCGACAAAGCCGATATCACGATTATAAATTGTTCACCTGAGGTTAAAAAAATATTCACGATTTCAAGCTTTGAACAGCTATTTAAAATTCAGTAAACATCCCCGTATTTGACACGTCAAGTGCGGGAGATAGCTTGAGTACGTTCTCGTGTGGCGGTGCTGGTAGTCGGGAGTAATGATGATATTGGCAGCCTGGACTGGGTTTGGTTTTGAACTTGAACTTGAAATAGGTGAACTGGCAATGGAATGTCGCCCAAATGCCGCAGTGGTATTTATCACCAGATGCTAAACACAAGTATATCGCAGTCGTAGATATAAATTTGTGTGACATTGCCCTGTCGTGTCAGCATATAAGAATGTACTGAAAGCCACAATTTACGGCCTTTGTTGCAAAACCAATGTTGTAAAACCAAGGCAAATTCATAAAAAAGTGCCCAGCTTTCTGGGTCTGTATTTATTGGCTGGCGCGTAAATTTAAGCGATTAAGCAGTGGCACTTTAATTATTTAAACGTAAAAACCAATGTAGCGAGAACACTAGCATTTTACGTTGAACGCATTTTAGGCGAAAGGCAACAAATGTCCTTAAATAATGAGCCAATAGAATCCCTCAAAATTCTGGTAGCAGATGACTCTGCGACCGATCGTCTTATCCTTGAAACTATCGTAAGTAAAGCTGGCCATGTGCCGGTCGGTGCGAGTGACGGCAAAGAAGCGGTGGAAGCCTATCAAAGGGAAGCCCCGGACCTTGTGTTGCTGGATGTGCTGATGCCGAACATGGGCGGGATTGAGGCGGCGAAAATCATCAGAGAGCTGGCCAAGGAAGATGTAGTCCCGATTATTTTTCTTACTGCCCTGAATGACATTCAGTCGCTGGTCGAATGTCTGGAATCCGGCGGCGATGATTTTATTCCTAAACCCTACAATCAAACCGTCCTTGGCTCCAAGATAAAAGCATTTGGACGGCTGCGCCGAATGCATCGCACATTACTGCAACAAAAAGAGCAAATAGAGGCGAACAACTTACACTTGATTCAGGAGCAGACCGTTGCCAAACAGGTGTTCGATAAAATAGCGCATACGGGCTGTTTAAACCTTGGCAACATTCGTCATTACATGTCGCCACTAGCGGTGTTTAATGGCGATATACTCGTGTCTGAGATGAGCCCGAATGGCAGTATGGTGGTGATGCTTGGGGATTTTACCGGGCATGGCTTGCCCGCGGCCATTGGTTCCATGCCACTGGCAACGACGTTTTACGGGATGGTGAGAAAAGGTTTCAGTATTCCTGATATCCTGCGTGAAATTAACCAGAAGCTCAATGAAATATTGCCTGTGGGGTTTTTCTGTTGTGCTATCTGTGTCGATATTAATTTTAAAGAGCGACGCTTGAAGGTCTGGAATGGTGGTTTGCCTGAAGGCTTTCTTTATCGCTTAAAAGATGATGAGTACGAACTTCTGCCATCCAAGCATTTACCCTTGGGTGTGCTTTCCAATCAGAGTTTTAATGGCGACTGCGATACGTTCCAGCTGGAAGAAGGCGACCGTATGTTTATGTGGTCTGACGGCGCGTTTGAAGCACGCAATGATGATGGCGAGATGTATGGTGAAGAACGTTTGCATAATATCCTCTACCAAAATAAAGGGCAGAGTGATATTTTCGATAAAATTCTTAGTAATGTTCAGCAACATATAGGCTCGTCAGAAAAAGACGATGATATGTCTCTGGTTGAGATTGAAATGCGGGATGTGGATATTGTTGCCAGCGTTGATCATTTAAATGAAAAGCGTCAGGGCAGTCTGGCTGACTGGTATATGAATTTCGATTTGCCAGAAACCAGTTTGCGAGAGTTTGATCCGCTGCCATTGTTGATGAATATTATTTCTGAAGTGCCGGGCTTGCGCGCGCACAGAACACCTCTATATACCGTGCTGGCTGAGCTATACACCAATGCTTTAGAGCACGGCGTCCTGGGTCTTTCTTCGCAATTAAAATCCACACCTGACGGATTTGCCAAATATTATGAAACCAGAGCGGATAGACTCCAGTCTTTAACAAAAGGTAAGGTCAGTTTTTCATTGGAGCATTTTGCGGATGAAAAAGGCGGGCTATTGGTGATTCGTGTTAAAGACTCTGGGGAAGGGTTTGATATTAATCGCAAGAGCAAGGAAAAAGGACTGGATGCAGGTAAGGTCGTCACAATAGAAGAAAATGATGACTTTTTTGGGCGTGGTTTGCAGCTTATCAGTAATCTCAGTCAGAAGCTGACGCTGTTTGAGCCCGGTAACGAAGTCGAAGTGCAATATCGATGGGATATTGAAGAGTGACATCGGGCGCGATGAGCATATCAGACCTGGTAAGTGGGTAATAATTTGTAAGCGATTAAAGTATTGTAAGCAAAAAATATAGCACGAGAAATTGACACGTTATGGCAGAAGAACTGGACCCCAATAACTTGATTGACATGGACTCCTTGATGATGCTCAAAGAGCTGCTGGGAGAAAAATTTGTTGAGCTGATTGAAACCTATCTAAGGGATTCTGCAGCGCGTATTGAGAAGTTAAAAGTTGCCTTGGAAGCTGGTGATATTGAGACGGCAAAACACGAAGTACATGGACTAAAAGGCAGTAGTCGTAATATCGGTATCAATAGTCTGGCCGATACCTGTGATATTTTAGAAAAGCAAACACACGCTGGCACGGTGACCAATGAAGAGCAACAATTGGCCGCTATAGAGCAAAACTTTGCCGCTGTGGCGGTAAAGTTGAAGACGTTTATCGAGTAACACCGCTCCCTTTATCCTTGCTGTAAGACCAATTGCAGTGGAATTACGGTTTAAAGCTTTCGTAACGCAGACCTGAAAATAATTTCTGGCGGCTGTAATGCTTTACAAAAGCTCATAGAAAACATCCTATTTACCCCTTAAAAACCTCCAGGTTCCAGCGTTTTAGTTGGATAGTCTTCAGCAGTGCTTGCAATGCCTGCCGCACACGTGCTTCTGGAGCGAAACCCATTGCTGAGCCAACAGCACTCCGTACGCTTAGCTCTTGCCTTATGAAGCATCTCTTTAGCTTCAGCGCTCTGCAGCTAACGGCCTGATTTGCAATCTGGCATAACCTTTGCTGATCTTAATCTGATTCGAACATGAATAAAGCTTGAGGCAGTAAATGAACTTATTGTTGTCCCCGTCAACCGCAAATAATTCCAAAACCTCTGCTGAAAACTCCGTAGATCCTGGTAGCAAAGCAAATGTTAATCCATCGGCAGAGCGAAATGATTTTGCCAAAGCATTTGATAAAGAGCGGAACGCTGTAAAAGCACAAGAGACCGAGCATCGACGACATGCTCAAGAGGAAAAGGCGCGCGAACATCAACGGGATGAAAATCGTGATACTCGAATGGCTCGCGAAGAATCACACAATACGCATGCGAAAACTTCTGCGGACCATAATGCAAAGCCATCGAAACAGAATGTAGCTGAAGCTTCTGCGTCATCGGAAGCTTCGCGAAACGCAGCAACGGAAAACGGCGCGGAAAAATCAACATCTCGCCAGCAGGTATCGCAAAACGAATCCGCTGAAAAGCTAGCCTCAGAGCAAGCCACCCACAACGCTTTGACAGGTGACGCAGTTGAGGAGGCGCAAACTGCTGAAGGCATGTCATTACTTGAAGGCGAACACCTGCAGGTTGAGAGTGAACTCAATATGGCAGGACTTCAAACTGGCGATGCCAGTTCAATGTTGCAGTTGCTGGCAGGTCCGCAAACCAGCGACACGCAAACCAGTCTCACCTCATTTTCGCTGCAAACCTCTTCGACTTCTGCTGCGCCTTTAACGGCAAATGGAATTAGTCCGGATCAACAAGGCAGCGGATCATCGTTATTGCGACAATTAATTGCACAGCAGGCGAACGCGGATACGGACTCCAGCACAATTTCCAGCGCTCCTTTGGGGGATGGCTCGATAGATACAACAACTTCAACAGGTAAAACGACCAATTCCCAATGGCTTGCTCAGGCGATGCAATCGGCACAGCCTGGAATTTCAGATAAGTCTTCAATGACACCAGGAATGTTGCGGGACTCAACCGGTTCATCAATACCCGACGGAGGGTTGGCCGCTTCTTTACAGACGGACGGACTCAGTTCGGAAGATGCAGACTTGATACAAAGTAAAAGCAGTGCCAATAGCCAATTATTCAATGAATTAATAGGGAAATCGAACTCAGCAAATGCGTTGATTGGGGGTAAAAATGCCGCCCTAAATTCGGGAGATGCCGCGCTGATTGCAGAAGGGCAGTTGTCTGACGCTTTGCAACAAAGTACAAATAAAACAATGGCAAACGCCATGCCGGCTTCCCAGTTTCAAAATGCCATTGGTCTAAATGTGGCTGGCGCAAAACCAGTGTTTCCCGTGAATGTGAGCTTTGGTCAACCAGAGTGGGCGGGGATGGTGGCCGAGCGTTCTGCGATGATGGCTGCACAGTCCATTAAATTTGCAGAGCTTCAATTAGATCCGCCGGAACTTGGACCATTACAGGTTAAAGTTTCGGTGAATCACGATAACCAAGCCAGTATTTCTTTCGTTTCCGCCAATGCACATGTTCGAGAAGCGTTGGATTTAAACAGTTCGCGTTTGCGTGAATTATTGCAGGAGCAGGGCGTTGATTTAGTCGATGTCGATGTGTCGGATCAGCAAAGCTATTCCCAGGGGGAAACCGGTGAGCAAGCCGGTGGTTCAAATTCCAGTGTGAGTGGTGAAGATACTGCGCTGGATGAAGAGACCACACAACAGACCTGGATCGTTAGCGCTCGCTCGGGTGTTGATTATTATGCCTGAGGGACGTGCCTCATCGCATTGCTCAACAAAATATTGGTTGTAAAAGGAAGTTACGCGTCTCAAGTTTAAAACCGGTGGTTCGGGGGTTTACACTCGGATGATAAATCGGACCACCATAAAATTGGTTATAAAAAAATCCATTTCCCATAATTTTTCCCACAAACTAAAAACCGGGTCTACATTAATAGTGTAGGCCCGCGTTATCACCTACCTGCCAACGTTATTAAGCAGATTCACGCAGACCATAATAGAAATACGGTGTGAAATTTAATGCTAATTAATCGTTGCAGCATCCACTGAAATCCAGTGTTCAATAGAATGGCATATCTCTTGCTGTTTAGTCTTAAAACCGATAGAGCGACGGAACTTTGACATGGCTGAAGAAGATGCTCCCGAAAACGCAGAAGATGCGTCAAATGAGTCTCAAGGTCTCGGTAAAAAGAAACTGATTGTTTTAGCTATCCTGGCGTTGGTAATTGTTGGGGCCTCGGTAGGGGGGACTCTGACAGTATTAAAACTGACAGGTGGCAGTGATATGCCAGAAGAAGAACAGGTGGAAACACCTGCGGAAGAAGTGGAGGTAGTGAAAAAGGCTATTTACTACCCTTTAAAACCTCCGATTCTGGTGACTTTTGATGCAAAAGGTCGGCAGCGCTACCTGCAAGCAGAAATTACTCTGCTGACTCGGGATAATGATGTCATTGCCGCGATAGAACTGCATATGCCGATGATTCGCAACGCACTGGTTCTGTTGATTGGCAGTCAGTTATTTGAAGAAATTCAAACGGCGGAAGGTAAAGAGTTGCTGCGTGTGCAGTGCCTGCAAGAGATTCAGCGATTGCTGGAAAAAGAAATTGGTAAACCTGGTGTGGAACAAGTGTTGTTTGAAAACCTGGTCATGCAATAAATAAATTGGATCGCTTTGTAAGTGGTTTTGAGTGGAGCAACTCACGCTACAAATTTACAACAAGACAGTAGTCCGTATTAGCATAAAACGTTAGAGGCAAATCGGTGCAGGATCTATTATCACAAGACGAAATTGATGCGTTACTTCACGGTGTTGATGATGGTGACATCGATACAGAAGGTGAAGTTGAGGAAGGGTCGGTCCGAAATTACGACCTGACCAGTCAAGATCGTATTGTGCGTGGGCGAATGCCGACGCTGGAAATGATTAATGAACGATTTGCCCGATATACTCGCATCAGCATGTTTAATTTATTGCGACGTACTGCTGACGTGTCGGTAGGTGGAATCCAAATTCAAAAATTTGGCGAATACGTGCATACGCTTTACGTTCCCACCAGTTTGAACATGGTGAAGTTTCGTCCATTGCGTGGCACAGCGTTGATAATTCTCGACGCAAAATTAGTATTCAAGCTGGTGGATAATTTTTTTGGTGGCGACGGTCGCCATGCAAAAATTGAAGGTAGAGAATTTACACCAACGGAATTGCGTGTGGTGCAAATGGTGCTGGATCAGGTATTTGTCGATTTACGGGAAGCATGGAAAGCGGTTAAGGAAATTGACTTTGAATACATGAATTCTGAAGTGAATCCATCAATGGCCAATATCGTTAGCCCAAGTGAAGTTGTAGTGGTTAGCACTTTTCATGTCGAGCTGGACGGCGGTGGTGGTGAACTTCATATCACAATGCCATATTCCATGGTGGAACCAATTCGCGATGTTCTGGATGCCGGATTACAGTCGGACACAGATGAAAGAGATGATCGTTGGGTCAATGCATTAAAAGAAGATGTGATGGAAGCCTGTATTGACTTGGAATGCGATATCGTCAAAAGACAGATCAGCTTACGTGAAATTGTAGATCTGCGCGATGGCGATATTATCCCGATTACCATGCCTGATTTTCAAATAGTCACGGCAAATGGTGTTCCAGTATTCAAAGCAACCGTTGGTCAATCCAATAATAATTTAGCCCTGAAAATTTCTGATTTTATAGATCGTTCAAAAGTTAAAGTGAAAAGCGAAGAAGGTGGTGTGAAGTGAGTGATGACGATAACGAAGTCGATCAAGGCAGCATGGCAGATGACTGGGCTGCAGCAATGGAAGAGCAGGCCGCCGATGAGGGTGGCCCCGATGCCGATCCGGTCGGCTTCGAAGAGTTTGATATGCCACCCGGTGGTCAACCTGGTGGGAATCCTGATCTGGATATTATTCTGGATATCCCCGTCACGATTTCCATGGAGGTAGGGCGTACTTCCATTACTATTCGAAATTTACTGCAACTAAATCAGGGCTCCGTCATTGAGCTGGATCGTTTAGCGGGCGAACCTCTGGATGTTCTGGTAAACGGGACATTGATTGCACATGGTGAAGTTGTCGTGGTGAATGAGAAATTTGGTATTCGTATGACGGATGTCATTAGTCCATCCGAGCGAATTAAGAAGTTGCGTTAAATCTGGCAACTCTGCAGGACATTGTAGAGCTTCTAATGTTGACGGTTTAAACGCGAAAACAGGTGAACGGTATGCGAATCAAACTCTTTACGGCTGCATTGCTTCTCATGAGCACTAATTTTGTCCTAAGTGCAGAGGAACTGGTAGAAAAAACGAATATCTCAACCGGCAATATGGCACTTGGAAAAACCCTGCTCGGTCTGGTAGTTGTCACATCCGTAATATATGGACTGGCCTGGTGCGTAAAAAAGTTCACGCATGGAAATTTTATGCAGCAAAATGGTATGCGTATTATCAGTGCCATGCCGCTGGGCACACGAGAAAAAGCGGTGCTTTTAGAAGTGGAGAATAAAAAAATATTACTGGGTGTATCTCCCGGTGGTATCAGTCAGCTTTATGTGTTTAACGACGAGGTTTCGCAAGCAGCCGATGGGGTAAAGGCCAATACGGAAAATGTGTCTTCGCTGGTGAATGTCGTCTCCGTGACAGAGTCGTCATCGAACAACCCGATAAAACAGGACTTTTCCAGTTATTTGAAAGATGTGCTGAATTTCAGTGCCGGACGAAAAGTCTAGCATCGTACTGGCTTGATCAAGCGAAATTATCTAATGTCTATGTCAAAGCTTCTTTTGCTGTTTTCTTTTCTTGTTTTCAGTGTAAGTGTATTTGCACAGAATCCATCAACGCCTTTGGCTGAAAGCGTCGGCGCTCAATCGGCGATTCAGGGAATAAAACCTATTGAAGGTTTACCCGCGTTAACCGTAAAAACCAATGCGGACGGATCGCAGGATTACACCGTCACACTCCAAATATTAATATTGATGACGGCGCTGACTTTTCTGCCGGCAATATTGATGATGGCAACCTCATTCACCCGAATAATCATAGTTTTTTCCATTTTGCGGCAAGCCTTAGGTTTGCAGCAGTCGCCGTCTAATCAAATACTCATTGGACTCGCTTTGTTTTTATCTTTTTTTATCATGTCCCCAGTGTTGGAAGAGGTGAATACGAATGCATTACAGCCATATATAAATGAGCAAATATCGGCACGGGATGCAATAGAGGCTACGAAAAAGCCATTTCACAAATTTATGCTTAGTAATACTCGGGAGTCAGATATAGATTTGTTTTATCGCATTGGTGATCTTCCTGCTATCAGTGCTCCAGAAGATATTCCGTTCAAAGTACTTATGCCGGCCTTTGTTACATCGGAATTGAAAACCGCATTTCAAATCGGGTTTATGATTTTTATTCCATTTTTGGTTATTGATATTGTGGTTGCCAGTGTATTGATGGCCATGGGTATGATGATGTTATCGCCGCTGATCATATCATTACCCTTTAAGATTATGCTGTTCGTTCTGGTTGACGGGTGGGCTCTGATAATTGGCACTCTCGCGGCAAGTTTTGGTATTTAGGCAAAATAGGTAATCGATATGACGCCAGAAGTCGCTTTGCAATTATTTGGAGATGCCTTTTATTTAACGATGCTAATGGTGGCGGTGATAGTTGGGCCGAGTTTAGCGGTGGGGTTGCTGGTCAGCACCTTTCAAGCGGCGACTCAAATCAATGAACAAACGCTCAGTTTTTTGCCTCGCCTAATCATCACGCTTGCGACCATTATGGTGACCGGACCCTGGCTGCTTCAGAACATACTCGACTTGTTCACCGGTTTAATGATGCAGGTTCCAGAGCTAGTCGGATACTAGGGTAGCGCACGTGTTATTTACCGATGTCGAGATTGGTAGCTTTGTACAACAATACATTCTGCCGTTCAGCAGGATTGCCATGATGTTTATGGTAATGCCGGTGATCGGTTCGCGCATGGTGTCTCCTCGCCTGCGTCTAGTGCTTGCCTTTTTAACCACCTTGCTGGTTGTTCCCTTGTTGCCCGCATTGCCCCAGGTGCCAGCTTTATCGCTTACCTCACTTGTATACATCGCGCAGGAACTGGCTATTGCACTGCTGGTCGGTTTTACCATGCAAATTGTATTTCAGGTGTTTGTATTAAGTGGGCAGTTTATGGCGATGAAAATGGGACTTGGGTTTGCCTCCATGAACGACCCTACGAACGGTGTTCAAACGACGGCTTTATCGCAATTCTTTTTGCTGCTGACAACCTTGATTTTTGTTTCGGTAAATGGGCATATACTTTTGTTAGAGCTTTTAGTGAGAAGTTTTAACAGCCTGCCACCTGGTGAGTGGCAGCTCAATATAAATTTATTTTATGAAATTGCGCTGATGGGAAGCTGGTTATTTTCTGCCGCCCTGGTTTTCGCTTTGCCCGTATTAACCTCTTTGTTATTTGTCAATATTGCCTTCGGTATTATGAGTCGAGCCGCTCCGCAGCTCAATATTTTTGCGGTCGGTTTTCCGTTTACTTTGATTGTTGGCTTAATTCTGGTGTGGTTGAGTTTAACCAGTTTTCTGCCGACCTTTGAAAGCATTATGGAACACGGCTTTACCGTTGCCGCCGGAATGTTAGGGTTGGAATAGCATGGCAGAAGATGACAGCTCCCAGGAGAAGACAGAAGAACCCACCCCGAGACGCTTGGAAAAGGCCCGTGAGGACGGGCAGATTCCCAGGTCTCGTGAACTCACGACCACGGCTGTGGTGTTGGCCGGTTGCCTCGGGCTGTTGTTTTTCGGTGCTTTCATTGCGCAACGCTTAATAAGTGTTATGCGATTTAATTTCGATTTGAATCGAGAATCAATTTTCGACACATCCTTAATGTTTAAGCATTTAGGTAATTCCTTTGGCGATGCTTTGTTTTCGCTGCTGCCGCTTTTTTCTATTTTGCTTGTTGCCGCGATTGCTGGCCCTATTGCATTGGGTGGATGGCTGTTCAGCGCAAAATCTCTTGCGCCCAAGCTGGATCGCATTAACCCACTGTCCGGCTTAAAGCGAATGTTTTCGGTGAAATCTCTGGTTGAACTGGTGAAAGCCATTGGTAAGATTGTGTTAATTATTGCCGTGGCATATGTACTGTTGAGTTTTACGCAGGATGCGTGGCTCGGGCTTGCAGCAGAAAGTGTTGAAAGTGCTATCGTGCATTCTGTGCAGCTGAGTATCACTACAGCCGTTGTGTTGGCTGCTTCGACAATTATCATTGCGGCGATTGATATTCCATTTCAAATTCATGAGCATACGAAAAAACTAAAAATGTCTCGCCAGGACATCAAGGACGAGATGAAAGATACAGAGGGGAAACCTGAAGTTAAGGGACGAATTCGTCAACTGCAACAAGAAATGGCGCAGAAACGAATGATGGCGAATGTACCGCAAGCCGATGTGGTAATTACCAACCCAACGCATTTCTCCATTGCGTTGAAATATGATCCTGCGACAATGTCAACTCCGATATTGCTGGCAAAAGGCGTAGATAACATGGCCATGAAGATCAGGGAGATTGCGCGCTTGAATAATATTGAATTCGTCGAAGCGCCTTTGCTCGCGCGAGCCATTTATCACACCACGGAAGTGGATGATGAAGTCCCTCAAGGGTTATATGTGGCGGTAGCTCAGGTGCTTGCATATGTGTTCCAGTTACGTGAATATAGAAAGGGCAGAGGGCAGCGTCCTGACTATCCACGTAATCTTGAAATACCGCCAGACATGAAAAAATATTGATGGTGATATTTCGTTTCGATTTTTGAAAGGCAAACAGAGATGGTTAATCACGAAAAGCTGCGAAGGATGGAGTTGAGGAAAACCTCAGGAACAAGAAACATTAATCGACCGATTCCGCCTCCCTCGCATCGTGGACCTCGATATCTGGTAGCTCATGCGTGTTTTACCTGCCGGAAGTCATTCAAAGTACCCGGTAAAGATATCGGATCAAACCTCTGTCCTGAGTGTCGTGGTGATCTTGTATTTATGGGGCGAGCATTTAAAGCCCCGAAGCAATCCAATAAACGAGAATGGCGGAAAATTCAGGCATTAATTGAACGTGGGTACAATTTCAATGCGTACAGACAATCAAACCCCTTAAATTACCCAAAAAATCTGGCAGATCTCAAGGCGTTTTTCTCCGAAATTGCAGATTAACTAAGCGAGAGTTCTAGTATTTTGGTTAGTTACTATGTTGGTTGGTTACTATGTTGGTCTTATGCTGGAGCCATATTGGAGTTACATATGGACTCATATTGGGCTCTTTTTGGACCAGGATGACATTTTCTGAATCTGGATAAGTCAAAGCGAGCCCATGCAAGCAACTCGCTTTAGCTGTTTTTCTGAAAAACTACGTCATGCATTGACGTTTGTCAGTGGGTGCCGGTGCGATGAAACTGACTCATGCTTTCAATTTCAAAGTGATGCTCAATATCAATATCAAAATCAATATCATTGCCACTTGCCATCGTCATATCATCACTCAATTCGAAATCGCTGATTTCAAAGTTTTGTTCAAACTCGACTTTTTCCCATTTTTGGCCATCAAACAAAAACATCAAATCTAAACCTGTAGCTTCACAATATTGCAGTAAGGATGATTTGTCAGAATAGTGCTGTGGTTTGGTGTAGCGCCATGAAATCCCCCAGTCCCGATGAAAGGCATTCACTTCATCTTCCTGAATGCTATTGATGTCGCCCAGTTCAACCAGTGAGCGAGCCTTATCTTCACTGTTGTAATGTTGTTGAAGCATGGTCGAGATGTGCCCTTCGTAAATACACAGTACACTTAAATAATCGTTATTTTCCTTCATTGCCAGAATACAGTGGTTCATGTCGCAATCCTCTAGTTGTCAGTGTTTGACGTTTTGCTGTATGAATTTAGTGGTTATTAGTATCAAAAATCCGATTTAAAAAACGCTCAGTGATATTGAAGAAACTTTCCATTTGAGCATGGCAGCTAAAAAAAGTTCGTCCGTGTTTTTTGTTTGTGTGATGTAATTGTGGGTTTTTATCGTCAAAATCGCCATGAGACATGACGCAGGTGTTTTGTAGGAAATTGTCAGTGTTTAAAGTGAGAAACTGTTCACTTTTCTTTAAAAAAATACAGAACGAAATAATAAGTGACAAATATGAAAAAAAGCTAAAAAACGCCGGCTTAAAAACTGAATAATTCAATGCGGATCGAGTTGGGAAAAGCGAGAAACGTGGGGGATAGTGGAAGCGGTGTTTGACTTCTTTTTAGGTATTACTTTGCAAACAGGTAAACTTCGTTACTCGTATCTTTACGCTCCGAGCGCAAGTTGAGAGACTGCTCCAAAGTTAATAGAGCCTTATTAAAATCTTTTACCTGAACAACTGCAATTACTTGCAAATCTGCTAACTCTGGATCGGCTATACGAAGTTGATGTGTGAAGTAGCGATTAAGGCTTTTGACAACCTCCTCTAATCGCTCTCCACGAAAAACAACGTGCTGGGAGCGCCACTCTAACTGATTTTGTGCATCCACTTTACGAGGAGAAGCTTTATCAGCGGCTTCCTCGAGGGTCAGCTGCTCATTTGCTCTAAGCGTGACATCGGCACTGAAGCCTCCCGCAGCTTCGCTCTTTGATTGTTGCGGGGCGGTTGCGGGCACATTGCCGTCCAGTCCAACCGCACCCTCGAGTACCGTCACTGTAGTCGCCCCGGGATTGTTAAATACGCTGAATTTGGTTCCTAATACCCGCACTTGGCCAGCGGATGTCATCACGTCAAAGGGCCGTTGCGTGTCACGACTCACTTCAAAAAATACTTCACCGCGGTGTAAAGTCACAACACGATTGTGCGCTACAAGTTTTACTGCGATGTCTGTATCGGTGTTGAGCAGTAATTGAGACCCGTCGGGGAGCGTTATTGTGCGTTGTTCGCCAACAGCTGTTACATATTGAGCTTCGAAGGTTTCCGAAGTGGAATAAAACTGAAATCCCAGTACCATAAATGCACATACGCAAGCAGCGGCCGCTAAATACGTTACTTTTTTGTAGAGTGGGAAGTTTCCTTGGATTACCTGACCTGAAGAGGGCTTTGGTGGTGCGCTCGCTTCTTCAGAGCTTGCATTTTGGGGTGATATTTTGCTCAATGCTTCACCGCGTTGCCAGATGTCTTCTGCTTTTATATAAGCGGCCTGGTGCAGCGGAGATTCATCGAGCCATGCCATGAACGCCTGCTCCTGATCTTCTGTCAGATCTGGAGACTCCAGTTTGACCAGCCATTGCATGGCAGCTTGGTCAATTACTTGTTTTTGCGCGTCACTTAACATGGGTTAATTTGTATACTCTTGAGTTGGTTGTTTTTTAACTCGTTACTTTTGAAACACTCTACTCAGCAGTTTCATCAAAATTTTCTCGTAAAAAATTCATTGCCCGCATCATATATTTTTCCACCGAACTCACTGAGACGCCTAACTCGTCAGCGATGTCATGATAGGACTTACCGTCCACGCGACTCATGACAAACGCTTTATGACACTTGGGAGGGAGATTGGTTAGTGAGCGCTGTACGCTAAGCAGATCTTTTTCGCCGGCAGTGATGCGCTCGGGAGATCTGGATTCCTCTTCATTGTGGTCAATCGCAATGTAGCTTTCGTGGTGTTTACGTTTACGAATACGATTGAGCGCAAGGTTATGTGCGGTCTGGTATAAATACGCTCGTGGGTTCTCCAGCGTTTCTGGAGTATCGGTGCGGAGAAAATTATGAAATGCGTCCTGAACAATATCTTCGGCTTCATCAACATCGCCGAACTTAAGCGTTACAAATCGCTTAAGATCTGACTGGTATTTGACGAACATTGTCTTGATAAATGAGCTCTTGTTCATTGCCGCCATGATACCGCATTTCACTTGAGATCAATGAAAAAAATCGCATGATAAATGTGAAAAATACAGCGAAAAAATGCTTTACATGTGAATCTTTGAGTGAGAATTGAACGAATTAATCGGGATTTATTAAAAAGTGGATTGAGGGAAGTCAAAAGCTGGGTGTTATATCTGATTACCGTAAGAATAAATATGGGGCATTTTATATCCAATTGCCAGCTTCTTAGGGTAAATAAAAGAGGCTCACTTGATTCTTCACTCAATTTTACTTTGCTCGCAAAGCGCTCAAAGTTGCCAGCCGCGAAAGCCGTATTTGATTATTGCCTGCGAATAGTGGGGAGTACGGAATGTGGATGTAAAATCAGCAATAACATTGACAAGCTGTATCATTAAATAGCAACCGGTTTAACTGCAATCATCGAACTTTCAATATACAGCTGCTTACCTTGTGTTGCCGGATTCAAATTAAAAGCCTCCAACACGGCTCTTTGAAAGGAAAGCTGGAGAGGATCGATTAACACATACAAGGCAAAGCCGAGGAGTATTCCAATGGAGCCGTTGGCGATAAAATGTTTAAACATCTGCTTTTGATGGATGGCACAATTGATGGATGGCGCAAATTGATGGAAGAGGCGATTAATGGAAGACGCAATTAATGAAAGACAAAGTTAATAGTAGACACAATTAATAGTAGACACAAAGAGAAAGTTGTTGTGAAAGCTGGTTGCTCTATTTGTATCCAAATGGAGGCCAGTGTTCTCTGGCGCACATCCGTTTTCAATAGATTAATCATCAGGGGTTATCGGCGGTATTCAATGGCGGTGTAAAAACGCTAGCAAAACACAAGTGCCAAAGTACTCACTAACCTGCAATGATGATCGCTTTCGTAGAGTCTGGTATCTAATGTGTTCACAATTCATCTCGCCTCTGGTTCGCGGTGGTTGTTCTACTTCATCAACATTTGATGAGCCAGGTTTTTGTTGAATGTTCGAGTGTTTAATGTTCGAGTGTTTAGTATAAGAGGAATAAGAAAACGTCGAAAACTTTGCGCATAACTTGACTAAATAGTCGTACGGGCTTCACGTGCTCAGGACATTTTTTAAATCCAGGGGCGTAAATGCGCTGGCTATGGGAATACCTGTATGTGGCAATGCGCGTGGTAAAAGATGTGAAATAAACACTATTAATTAAAATGTTAGTAATAAAAAAGATTTTTACATAACCAATAATATTGATGAAGTACATGTGCGTTAACAATACATGTAATGTGTATTAAATTAGACGAGCTATTTTGTAAATAATTCACGAAGTTAATCTATTCTCGACTACAATTCTAATAATATTTTTATCGACATGCCTAATTAACGTTACATGGAAGAATGGCCTTAAGCATATCGATAAAACTTTGTCGACCTGACTGCTGAACAATTAATTTATCCCAAGTTCTCGTCAAAACACGAAGCCGTAGATTGCGTACTATGGTTGGTCATTAACTTATGTCGAAATCGTATTAAATGCAAAAACCTGCTTTAATCCAGTGATATAGCGATTTTATCGTGATAGTCCCATAAATAATTTTTATAAAAATAATGCAGCTGGATAAATTTATTTCAACAGGCTCAAATGGACACACTTATTCCCACAGTGCGAAGAGAACAAGTGCCAAAGGGCAACGCCACTCATAGCGGTGAATATTTTTTAGAAATAGCACTGTAAAAAAAGACTTAACGAAACTGCCTGAACAAACAAGAATAATGTAAATGACACAAGGTAGAAGACTGCTTATTAATAACGGATTATTTTTTAGTAGGGGACTTGGGGTTAAAGGAAATACGTCATCCCGGGTATAAATAAAACTCTTTAATGGTTGTGATATGCACAGGAGAAAAAGTTGTTTAATTCTTTTTCTTTAGTTGCGCTAAAACCAACAGAAAGTCTTTTTTGAAACTATAATTATGCTGCCACCGCAGGTTTATAAACGACATACAATGGTGGAATGAGCAAAGTGCGTAGTGGAAGCGATCAAATCAACATGGAAAGGCCGTTTTGTAGCAAATTCGAGTGGCAACTTCACAAGCAGTAACTTATATACGATGAAAAAAATTTTTAGATTTGCAGTTTTTTATTGTCTTTTCGCAACATTCAGTTTAACAGCCACGCACGTTAACGCAGGCTTATATCCAAAAGAGATAAAGTTTCAACATATCTTGCAAAATCGCGATATTGTGGTGGGGGAAGTGCGTTCCATCTTGCAGGATAGTCAAGGGTACATGTGGTTCGGTGGTTGGAATTCTCTCGTACGTTTTGATGGCTATGAAGTCATTCCCGTCTTTCTCACGACAGAAGAAGCCGGCAAAACAGCTCTGGTCCCGGTCGCAATGACCACAACATTGTTTGAAGATAAAAATCATATTATTTGGGTTGGTACTGGTCAGGGATTATTGCGTTATGACCCGAAAAAAGATGAGCTTAAACCTCTAAAAAATATAGATGGCGAGTTAATCCAGATTAATAAAACACATATTTTAGGTATGGATCAGGCGCCTACCGGAGAGTTGCTCATTGGCTCCATGGACGGCATGTTAGTGCTCGACCCCAAAACCCAGCAATATACATCCATGAAATGGAACCCGGACAACTGGACCGACCCAAATCACCCGGGTACGCCTTCTATGCCGTGCGCATTTGTTGATAAAAGTGGAGGTCTATGGTTTTGCTCGGAAAAAGGTATCGACAAATTTGATTTAGAAAGCCAGCAATTTACTCATGTGAATATTGATCCGAACACGAACGAGCGAGTAGCCATATGGATTAAAGATATGGCGCAGGCTGAAGACGGTAAGTTCTGGCTCGCGTCAGAATATGGTGTTGTTCGTTTTGATCCAGAAACTGGGGATTCCAAGCGATATGTGCACAACCCGGACGACCCTAACAGTTTGGGGCAGAACAATATCTGGGATGTCATGGTGGATACGCGTGGCAGAATCTGGATCGCATCTGATCAGGGTGGACTCAATCTTTACAATCCTGAGAAAGATAATTTTATCCGCTATAAAAGCAATGAAGGTAAATCCAGTTCCATTGCTTCCAATGTTGTTCGCACGGTTGTAGAGGACAGCAGTGGCGACATCTGGTTGGGATTTTATCCTGAGGGCGTAGATTTCTTCGATCAGTCCACAACAGGAATTGTCGCTTACACCAATAATCCCAATGATTCCAAAAGTATCTCCAGCAGTTCCGTGCTTTCAATGGTGGAGGACAAGCAAGGAAATTTTTGGATTGGAACTGATGGCGGTGGATTGAATTATTTTGATCGCAAGGAAGAAACCTTTAGTTCATTCACGCATGATCCAGACAATACAAATTCAATCGCTGCCAATGCAGTTCTTTCCGTTTTTCTTGATTCGGAAAATATTCTCTGGATGGGACACTGGGACGGTGGAGTGACCCGATATGATCCAAGCACTCAACAATTTAGCCGTTTGCCGATGTACAGCCCCAATGGTGTATTTGCCAGTACATCGGAAGCGTTAAACAGTCGTCATGTGTGGACCATTTATGAAGATAAGAATCATGACTTCTGGTTTGGCACACACACCGGTGGTTTGGCTAAGTATGACCGTGAGAAACAAACGTATGATCTGTACTGGTCTGATCCTAACGATCCCACCACCGTTAATTCGGAGTGGATTTGGTGCATATTAGAGGATTCGAAAAACAATTTCTGGATTGGAACTAATAACGGCCTGTCTTTGATGGACCGGGATACGGGAACGTTTAAACGATATTTGGCAGATTCAAAAAACCTACAAAGCCTCAGCGATTTTCAAGTCTTATCACTGCATGAAGACAAAAAAGGTCGACTTTGGGTTGGGACAAATGTCGGCCTGAATCTATATGATGAGAAGCAGCAGAACTTTACCCACATAACGACAGAGGACGGGTTAAACAACGACAGTATTCGCCAGATTCTGGAAGATGAGAATGGGACGTTATGGCTGGGCACCGCGAATGGTGTTTCCTCTTTTAATCCTGATACCGGAAAAATTAAGAATTTTAATCGCGACGGTGGTGAACTGGTCGGTAGCTTTAATTATGGTGCAGGCACTATTAGCAGTAGTGGCGAAATATTTATGGGTGGTGTAAATGGTTTACGTATGTATAAACCAAAAGAGCTGCAGGACAATCACAACATTCCGCCGATAGCGTTTACTCAGTTAAAAATCTATTCCGATGTGATTGGTGTTGACGGGCCAGATGGCATATTGGAAAAAGACTTGAATTACACTGATAAAATCAGACTTGATTATACCAAATCCATGTTTGAAATCAGTTTTGCTGCGCTGAATTTCCGTGATCCGGGAAAGAATCAATATTCTTATATGTTGGAAGGGTTTGATGAGGAATGGCTGTCTGCGGGAGACCAGCGGACGGCTAAATACACGAATCTGGACGCAGGCACCTACACGTTTCGCGTTAAAGCCAGCAACAATGATGGTGTTTGGAATGAAGAAGGGAAACGTATCACCATCGTGCAAATGCCACCTTGGTGGGAAACCTGGTGGGCTTATACCTTCTATGTCCTGTGTATTTTGGGCATGTTTGCCTGGTCCACTCAGCGCCAGTCAAGACAACGCATGAGAGTGGAAGAACAAAACCGTGAACTCGAGACTAAGGTTGCAGAAAGAACAACTGAACTTCGTCAGAAGAATCAGGATATTCAGGCGATGCTGGGCAATATGCGCCAAGGGCTGTTTACGGTTGAAAAAGGTGGATGCATTCACCCTGAATACTCGCAATATCTGGAAACGATTTTCGAAACCAAGGCAATCGCGGGTAAGGACTTTATGGATTTTTTGTTCGCCCGCTCTCATCTTGGCAGTAATGAGCTGGACCAGATAAAAGAGGCCAGCAATGCGATTCTTGGAGAAGATGAGATGAATTTCGAATTTAATTCGCATCTTTTTTTCAATGAGTATGATGCAGATATTGAAGGGCATCGCAAGCATTTGTCCTTGGATTGGAATGCGATTGTGGTGGATGATGTGGTCACCAAATTAATGGTGTCTGTAAGAGATGTGACCGATTTGAAAAAAATGGAAAGTGAAGCCCGTACGCAAAAACGCGAGTTGGATATCATCAGTCAATTACTCAATGTAAGTAATAAAAAGTTTGGCAATTTTGAACGCAACGTACAAAAGTTTATTCAGGAAAACCGTAAAAAGATCATGGGGTGTAACGCACCAGATGGTGATGTTGTTGCTTTGCTTTTTCGAAATATGCACACCATAAAAGGGAACAGTCGAACCTACGGGTTTAGTTATCTTAGTGACATTGCTCACGAAGCGGAGACGACCTATAACGCCATGAAAGCCCAGGGTGGTGATGAAACTGGGCGGATGAACTGGAAGGCTGATACGCTTCTTCAGGAATTAAAAGATGTCGAAGCGACATTATTTGAATATTCTGACATTTTCCATCGTGTGCTTGGACGGGGTAACGATGCGCCCGCGCAAAACGGACCGGATGGGATCTGGCTGGATAGTAAAGCGTTGAGAAGTATCAATAGTTCCATTTCCAATATTCAATTACATACGGGCTACCAAATTGGCTTGCCTGAATTACAGGCGGTCCAAAACAACAGTGATATTGCGTGTAACAGCACTCTGGATGAGGTTTTGGAGGATATCATCGATTCATTACCTTCCATTGCCTCTCAACTGGATAAACCCGTACCTCAGGTAACTATCGACACGCGACATGTACGTTTCAAGGAAGACGCTTTTGATCTGATGAATAATGTGTTCTCTCATATTCTGCGAAACTGCATTGATCATGGCATTGAGCGTCCCGCTGAGCGAGAAGAAAAAGGCAAAGATGCAGCAGGAAAAATTATGATCAGCACCAAGAGCTATGCTGATCATTTGGATATTCACATCAGCGATGACGGCCGAGGGTTAAATATCGCTAAACTACGCCGTATTGGTGTGAACTTGGGAAAATGGTCTGAAACGGACGACATAGACAGGGATGATATTGCCCAATTGATATTTGCATCGGGAGTTTCTACCTCCGATGCTGTAACCGATATATCTGGGCGTGGGGTTGGCATGGATGCAGTGAGCCAATACCTGAAAGAATGTGGCGGTAAGGCTTGCATTAACCTTCTGCAAGAGGAAGGTGATAAAGACTTCTTACAATTTGAAATTGTGGTATCGCTACCTCCGGCATATTACGCTCATTTGAAGAAAGCGAGTTAGCATCAGGCAGGCAATACTTTTGTCTGCTTTCAGCACGCACTTACGGCACGCGATTGCACAATTTCTACAAGACGGATGTCAGTAGAAATGATGAAGAAAACTATCAAACTCGCAGGCGTGCTCAATTTATTTGTGTTATTAACTGCTGCTCTCCCATCGCCAGCAGACACCTTTCCAAAAGATATAAAATTTCAGCATATTCTGGATAATCGCGATATTGTTGTGGGAGAGGTACGCGCAATTTTGCAAGATAGTCAGGGATATATGTGGTTCGGTGGATGGAATTCCCTGGTGCGATTTGATGGCTATGATGTCAGCCCGGTCTACCTGACAACTCAGGAAGCGGGTAAAGTTGCACTGGTGCCAACGACCATGACAACACACTTGTATGAGGATTCTCGCAAAAATATCTGGGTGGGCACTGCGCAAGGGTTACTCCGGTTTGATCCTGTAAAAAATGAAATGTTGCCGATTGAGGATATGTCTTCGCAAGCTGTGAAAATCTCGAAAAGCCATATCATGGGCATCACCGAGGCGCCCGATGGGAGAATCGTCACCGGGTCATTAGACGGGATGTTTATTGTCGATCCCACCAACAATCAATATATCTCTAAAACCTGGAATCCGGACAATTGGTTAGACCCTCAACACCCGGCAACACCTTCAATGCCCTGTGCATTTACCGATAGAGATGGCGATATCTGGTTGTGCTCTGAAAAAGGCATTGACAAGTATGATATTCAAAATGAACGTTTTACCCATATTGTTCCTGACAACACAAATAATGATCGCGTCGCTAACTGGGTAAAAGATATTGCACAGGATAAAACGGGCAAGTTCTGGTTAGCCACAGAACTTGGTGTACTGCATTACGACCTTGTCAGTGGCGATGTAAAACGTTATGTACATGACCCCGATGATAAAAGCAGCATTGGTCAAAATAATATTTGGGACATATTAATCGATTCTAAAGGGCGTATATGGTTTGCGTCCGATCAGGGCGGATTGAATGTTTACAATGCTGAAAAAGATAATTTTATTCGTTATAAAACCATGGAAGGAAAGGCCAGTGCTATCTCATCCAATGTCGTAAGAACGGTGATGGAAGACAGTAGTGGAGATTTGTGGCTGGGCTTTTATCCAGAAGGCGTTGATTTTTTCGATCAGTCCACAACAGCCATCACGGCGTACACAAATAATCCAAATGATATTCGCTCCATTAGTCATAACTCGGTTCTGTCGGTCAGTGAAGATCGACACGGTAATTTTTGGCTTGGAACGGATGGTGGTGGATTGAATTTCTACGACCGGGAAAAAGATACATTCACGAGTTACCAAAGTGATCCTGGTGATCCGCATACTATTGCAACAAATGCGGTACTGACTACGTTTCTGGACTCTGAAAACACTTTATGGATGGGCCATTGGGATGGCGGTGTAACTCAATTTGATCTGAGTACGGGCACGATCACTCGCTTGCCGATGTATAGTCCTTCCGGCGTGTTCAAAGATTCCGCCAAAGCTTTAAATAGCCGGCATGTGTGGTCGATTTATGAAGACAAGCGAAACAACCTCTGGTTTGGCACGCACTCTGGTGGGCTAAACAAGTACGATCGAGATGCCAGGACGTTTTACCATTATTGGGCGGACCCTAACGATGCCACCACATTGAATTCGGAATGGGTATGGAGTATGTATGAAGATTCCAAAGGTAATTTCTGGATTGGTACCAATAGCGGGTTAGCTCTGATGGATCGTGATAATCAGACATTTCAACAGTTTAAACCTGATCCAAATGATTCTCGTAGCCTTAGCGAGTGGGCTGTATTGGCTATTCATGAAGATCATAAGGGTAGACTTTGGGTTGGTACCAACGTTGGCTTGAACCTGTATGACTACAAAACGCAATCGTTTACTCACGTAACGACGGAGGATGGGCTAAACAATGACAGTATTCGCCGTATCCTTGAAGATAAAGAGGGGTCTCTATGGCTGGGCACGGCCAATGGCGTTTCTTCATACAATCCGGATACTGGGAAAATAAAGAATTTTAACCGAGATGGCGGTGAACTGGTCGGGAGCTTTAACTACGGTGCTGGTGTTGCGACTAAAACTGGCGAAATTGTTTTTGGAGGCGTGAATGGTTTAAGAATTTATAAGCCTGATGAGCTGCAAGACAATCCGAATGTTCCGAAAATCGCGTTCACGAAACTAAAAATATATTCAGATATTATTGGTGTTGATGGCGCTGACGGCATTTTAGAGCGGGACTTAAATTTCACCGACACAATCAAGCTTGACTATACCAAATCCATGTTCGAAATAGATTTTGCTGCGCTAAATTTCCGTGATTCGGGTAAGAACCAGTACGCTTATATTTTGGAAGGTTTTGATGATGAATGGTTGGATGTTGGTGGTCAACGCTCTGCGAAATATACAAATCTTGATGCTGGCACCTACGTGTTTCGGGTGAAAGCCAGCAACAATGATGGTGTTTGGAATACGGAAGGTAAATCATTAACGATTGTACAAATGCCGCCCTGGTGGGAAACCTGGTGGGCATATACCTTTTATGCGCTTTCAGTCGTGGGAATTTTTGGGTTAGCGCTGCAGCATCAGGCGAGAAAGCGAAAACGCGTGGAGAACCAAAATCGAATACTGGAAGTTAATGTAGCCGAGCGTACGCGTGAACTGCAGCAGAAAAATAAAGATATTCAAGGCATGTTAAGCCACATGCGACAGGGCTTGTTTACCGTGGAGAAGGGGGGAGCTATTCATCCCGAGTATTCCCAGTACCTGGAAACAATTTTCGAAACGGAAAAAGTAGCTGGACGAAATTTCATGGAATTTTTATTTTCTCGTTCCCACCTTGGGAAAGATGAGTTGGACCAAGTCCGTGAAGCGACTGGGGCTATTCTCGGTGAGAGTGAAATGAATTTCGATTTCAATGCTCATTTGCTATTTAGTGAGTACGATGCTGATATAGAAGGTCAGCGTAAGCACCTCTCACTCGATTGGAACCCGATAGTAGCAGATGATATTGTGGCTAAACTCATGGTATCTGTGCGCGATATTACGCAGCTCAAAAAAATGGAAAACGAAGCTCGTACACAGAAACGAGAGCTGGATATAATTAGCCAGTTATTAAATATTAATGCTAAGAAATTTAATAGTTTTGAAAATTCTGTGCGAAAATTTGTGCAGGAAAACCGGAATAAAATTATCGCTAATAAGGAGTTGAATACCGATGTCATGGCAACTTTATTTCGCAATATGCACACCATCAAAGGCAACAGCCGCACGTATGGATTTAGCTATTTAAGTGAAGTTGCGCATACGGTAGAAGCTTCATATAGCGCGTTGACGAAGGCGGAGGGGGCTCCCTGGAAACCGCAAAGGCTGCTGGATGAGCTGACCTTGGTCGAATCGAGTTTGGCGGAATATGCTGATATTTTTCATCGTGTACTTGGACGAGGTAATGAAGGCCCGCAAGGCAGTTCGGATGGTATTTGGTTGGACGGGAAAGCATTACGCAGTATCAACAGCGCTATATCAAGTATTCAACTTCACACGGGGTCTCAGTTGGGTTTGCCGGAGTTGCACGTCATTGCCAACAATGATGCCAGTTGCAATACGACGCTAGATGAAGTGCTGGATGACATTATTAATTCTTTGCCTTCAATTGCGGAGCAACTCCATAAACCGCACCCCAAAGTGTATATTGATGCACGTCATGTTCGAATTAAAGAGGAGGCGTTTGAGTTAATGAACAATGTGTTCTCGCATATATTAAGAAACTGCGTAGATCACGGAATTGAAAAGCCTGAGGAAAGAGAGGCTTTAGGGAAAGATGCAGTAGGTAATATTGAAGTTACCGCGGATAAATGCACAGACCGCCTTGATATACATGTGCACGACGACGGACGCGGATTAAATATTTCTAAACTCCATGATATTGGGGTGAAGTTAGGAAAATGGCGTGCCGAGGATAAAGTCGATGCAAACGATATCGCGCAATTAATTTTTGCCTCAGGTGTTTCCACTTCCGAAGCAATAACGGATATTTCAGGTCGCGGCGTTGGAATGGATGCAGTGAATCAATATATCAAAGAAAGTGGCGGAAAAGTACGCGTTAATTTATTGCCGGTAAAACAACAGCAAGACAACTTTTGTCCATTTGAAATAGTAGTTTCTTTGCCCCCGGAACTGTATGTTCAGTTAAAAAAAGCGAGCTAAGCATTGGATAATCTTGGGACTATCGCATATATTTATATAAAAATTTGCGCGATTTTGTCACGCCTGTGGCACTAAATCGCAAGAATAGTTATAAATAAGATAAAACAGCTCAAATTGGAAAGGGGAAGCCTAATGGCACAAGTGCTTGTGGTTGACGATTCAAGTACCGTTCGAAATGAAGTTAAGGCATTTCTTGAAGCAGAAGGTATTGCCGTAATTACGGCAATAGATGGCCTGGATGGCTTGGCAAAAGTTAGTCAGGATGCTGAATTAAAATTGATTATATGTGATGTAAACATGCCCAACATGGACGGCCTTACCATGGTGGAGAAAGTGAAAGAATCCGGTAAAGTGCTCCCTGTGATTATGTTGGCGACAGAAAGCGGGGCAAGCTTGAAACAACGAGGCAAAGATGCGGGCGTAAAAGGGTGGATTGTAAAGCCTTTCAATGGGCCTGCAGCTATCGGTGGAATCAAGAAGCTTATTGGGATTTAAATCAAGCCTGCCTTTATTTTTGTCTAACAGTGGCCGTATAGCCGTGGCCACTGCAACAATTCCTCACATCTCTTTATCTCTGGCATTTGTTGCTCTCTCTCAAAATAGCTTACTGAAAACAGCCCACGTCTATTTCGCTTTTGGTATGTCGATGTATTCTGCGGGATGCTGAATGAAATAAACGTATAAATTACTTCTCCTAAAAACAAAAGCAGCCTTGTGAAGAGGCTGCTTTTGTTGTCATCGGGTAGAGAGTGTTTAAACACCGGAAGCTATTCAAAGAGTATCAAAAAAACTCCAGTTCGCCAGAGGTAACAAGTTCATTGACGCTGGGTTGATTCTCGGAGAATTTTTCGGGAGCCCAATGGAGGTTGAAAACAAATTTGATATACAGTGAAAAAGAAGCACCTTCCGGCCGGGAAAGCGTATATTTAAAACATAATTGCGGTGTATTGGTGCCGAAAGTAATGTATTTGTTCTTGTGATTGACAATAATCGGCACCTGCGTTTTTACATCCGAGGCTGGACAGTTTTCCGAGATAAAGCGGTTTCGAATAGTGCCCCATGCCATGTTGGTAATTTCGCTGAGCACATCGTTTATTACGCGGAAATTTTCAACATCTCCAGCTTCCTCGTTCAATTTCTCCGCTTTCACCATTTTCCTGACATTACCTTCTTCACTTTGCAGGGTCATGTAGCCTTTACACCAGCAACTTTCAACGGGTATCAGGCTGAAAAGCTCACCAAAAATAATGCGATCTTTCACCAGATATGGTGCAGAAACATTGATGTCAACATTATCAAAGAAGTGGTGAAGTGTATCGCAGGTAATTTCTTCGATACCGCGTATTAAGGCGTTGGGGTAATAAGTACAGAAAATGTATTCATTAATGATCGTTTTTAACGTGTCAATGCTTTCAATCGTATAGGTTGCACAAAACGCTTTTTTTGGATCTTCAATGTTGCTGGATTCTGAGTTGATTCTTAAAAAAATTGGTAGCTCAGGGCGAATACGATGAATTTCTTCACCAAGCTTAATGCCTGCACCCGGTTCGCCGTCTAGATCCTCAGAAAGAAATACTCCACCGAGGTCGACATAGGAGCGCAGCACGTCCAGTACGTTATTGGAACTCGCTTTAAGCGCTACTAACTGATTATCATCGCAAAACTGCTTGATGGCCGCTTCCTTGTCGCGATCGCAGTCATGAACGAGAACCTTGCTTACTGGAGATGAGTTGTCTGTCATTTTTATTTCCTGTTGGAATTTACTTGAAAACTTCAGTTCTGTTTTCAATTAAATTATAGATTGCCAGTCTTCAAGCAATGAGTTTTTTGATTCCTCCAATCGCGGCGGCACCGTTAAAAGGTTTTACAATCCACCCTTTAACGCCGGCATCTTTTCCGCGTTGTTTCATACTGGGGTTACTTTCAGTCGTTAGCATGATAATTGGTAGTTCTTTGCCTGAAGCCTTGATCTTTTCGACCATGGTCAAACCGTCCATATTGGGCATGTTAACGTCACAGATGATCAGTTTGATGTTGCTGTCACTGTCGATTTTAGATAAGCCATCAATACCATCGATAGCGGTGTCTACATCGATACCGTGAGAGGTCAAAAAGGTGCTTACCTCATTTCTGACCGTGCTTGAATCGTCGACCACGAGCACTTGTGCCATTAGTTTTCCTCCATAGGAATTAAAAAAACTCAAGCTCACCGGAGCTTTCAACGCTTTTCGTTTGATCTTCGTTAATCTTTAACGTCAAGTCACTTTCGTGACCCTGGTTTATAAATAAGTATAGGCTAGCAAAGATCAATGTGTTATCTGCCATTGAGCAGCCTAAGTGACATTCTGCATGCGGATTAAGCGTTCGCATGTGAAGTGTCCCTTTCGATATCTTCAGTGTGGCGGGTGTCGACATGCCTGTTGAAAAACCGGCATCGCCAATCATCCGCGTTATGGCACCACATAAATTGTTACCTAACTCTGAAATATAGTCGTGATATTGCTTTGCGATGTCTTTATTTGCGTCAAATTGATACGGTGTAGCAAAGTTTCCCTCAAGTATATTTTTTTCCGCAAAATGCAGAAAAAGACACATGCGAAAGGTGGACGAGGCGATGGAAAACATTACTGCGCCGAATTCACTTTGTTCAATGGTTTCACTGTCCACAGCTTCTATCTTTAAGTCGTGATCTTGGCCGCGATCGAGCAGTTCAACCATTTCGCTGAACGCGCGATTCAGTATCACTTCAGTGCTTTTGATGTTGTCGGGCTTCATATACTACGCTTTAAATCTCGGCATATAGATTGACGGTTATCGGTTTAATGAGGTATCGATTTCACTAATGATGTTGGTAACCCCAGTTAGAATCATTTTGCTTGTCGCTTGAATGTCCTGGAATGCCGATATAGTCAGTAGTTCGTTCTTACACAGGTTTTCTTTGTAGTTGTTGTTAAGCTCTTCGGATTCATTGGCGAGATTCCGTACTTCGGTCGCGACAACGGCAAAACCTCGCCCGGCTTCTCCAGCGCGAGCAGCTTCGATACTGGCGTTTAATGCGAGAATTATTATCTGTTTGACGATGTCCTGAAACGTAGCGCTCTGCTTTTGCATCTCAGCATTGTTAACCATCAGGCTTTCGAGCTGGTGAGTCCAGCGTTCAAAAGAGGTGAGATCGTGTTTTAAGCGAGAGGTATGTTCTTGCAGTGCTTCGATTTTCGTTCCCACGCCGCGACGAAAATATGCAACGGTGGATTCTGCTTTTTCGAGCGATTGACTGGTATGTTCAAGTTGCATTTGCAAGTCTGAAACAACCGTCTGTTGCGCTTGTTCGTTACACTTTAATTGCGCTTTCAGGTGGTCTATTTCACTGCTTAGTTCGTGAATAAATGCTTCATTTCTAGCTACAGTCGCGTGGTGCTCCGCTTTTTCCACCATATTCGCGATCATCGATTCGTGGGCTGATTCGGCCCTCCGCACCTGATTTTTACAGCGATGAACCAACATTATCAGGCTCACGGCCAAAGCAATGCTTAGAATTGTTGTGATAACCGTGAATGTTTCTAGCACCAATAGACTCACTTTGTAGACTACGTGTTTCTAATTTGTTTTATGATTTTTGGTGTTGCCTGCGCTTTGCGAATTTTCTTGAATGCGCTTCTTTAGAATAGTTTAGAGTTCTTTAAACGTCACGTTTATAGCGGAAATTACTTACAACTTTAATCTATGAGGCTTATGTACATGATTCCTCAGCAAATCCAGACGACTGGTCTGTCGGTTATATAGAATTTTTAATTACTAAAATCGAGGTAACTGTAAAAATTCACGGCGTTCAAGCATAAGCGGTGAATGGCTGTTCATGCAGTATTTAGCAAGTGACCTCATCTGCTTGACCCGGCGGTCTTACCCAGGATTTTCGTCCACTGCCTGTTTGGGGTGGGATACAAGCCTGGTATGAACAAAAACTAAACAGGTTGTTCCTGTCCTTAATATTGTTGGTGTTGGTGTTGGTGGTTTAATGAGTTTCTGGGGCAGGGGGGGCAAATCAGCACTGTCTGATTGAGCGTTATTAAATATAGTGTTATTTAATAGAGCACTGTTCAATAAAGCTCTGATCATAGTGGGGGGTTGAAATAATTTCCTGGGTTTTACGGTTGAGACGTAAGCGGCTGCCGGTATATTTTTCGTTGCTAGAAGATTTGTGCAACGGCTTGGTGCAGAAATCAGCTATTAGCTAACTAACAATAAATACCAAACAGTCAATATCAAACAGTCAATATCAAATAATCAATACCAAACAATAAACACCAAAGATCAGAAACCAAATTACAAAGAGGCAGCATTAAAAATGATAACAGGCATCTTTTTAACGCTGTCCAGCTTTCTTTAGCGCGGTCCAGCTATCACCTAAACAAAATTCCTTTCGCAAAGTAAAAACAGAATAGCGGGCTTTCTGAATTCACTTTTTATACGTGATCGGTAGCCATTAGAAATGAGTCGGGTAGTAATTTGATAATGATTCACCGAGTGATAAAAAATTACAGCGTGATAGGGGTTTAGAAAAATATAGATTGTATCGATATGGGCTATGTTGACTATATCGACCATGTTTGTGTGTGCTCCATTTGTGTGCTTGAAGTCAGAACAAATCAAGCAGAAAAGTAGATTAAAACGAGATAACTATCACGGTAATTATTTTAATTCGATGTATAGGAAATATATTTTCGGCATTACATTTTTTTTAAATAAATCAGAAAAATTTTTATTCAAATTGTTTCATTAAAATGGTGTAATGTGAGCCAATTCCTCTTTTTTGTCTTCCGTAATTGCTTTTCTCTTGCAGGATCAATAAATATAGATTTCGCTCACATTGAATACGTATGCAAAGATCTATGTTTTCTGATGTAAATCGTTAGCATGTTCATTGCAGCGTTAAAAAACATTTCCCGTTTTTTAATATAAACATAAATAAGGCAGTCAATTTTCTAGGGGGCTCCATGAAAGTTTTTGCCAGAAGCCTGCTTTGCGCGCTCACTCTAATATTTTCCAACTCCTCTTTTGCAGGAGCTTTTGTTCATCTCTTTGAATGGCAGTGGCCGGATGTGGCCAATGAATGTGAAAACGTTTTAGGCCCAAAGGGCTATCGTGCTGTTCAAGTTTCTCCTCCTCAAAAATCTATCGATGGCAGTGCCTGGTGGACGCGATATCAACCCGTAAGTTATGCCATAGAAGGTCGCTCCGGTTCTCGTGAAGCGTTTGCGGATATGGTGCGTCGCTGTAATGCGGTAGGCGTTGATATATATGTGGATGCAGTGATTAATCACATGGCTGCCTGGAATCGCTCTTTTCCGGAAGTCCCTTACCACGCGAATGATTTTCACAACTGTACGACTGGCATAGACTATAGCAATGCCTGGCAGGTACAAAATTGTGACTTGGTTGGTTTGAATGACCTGGCGACTGAAAGTGATTATGTTCGCGGTAAAATAGCTGACTATCTAAATGATTTAATCAGTCTGGGTGTGGATGGCTTTCGTATTGATGCCGCCAAGCACATGCCTGCAGAAGATGTTGCCAATATCGTAAACCGATTAAATGGTAGCCCCTTTATTTTTCAGGAGGTGATATACAATGGTGGTGAAGCGGTTACGCCCCAGCCATATTTAAGCAATGGGAAAATCACCGAGTTTTATTTCACCAATACCCTCGGACATTATTTTAAAGGACGCGGGGCTTTACGCGATCTGCAGAATATTGGTCAGTGGGGTGGCTGGCTAGACAGTGATGATGCTATTACGTTTGTTGCCAATCACGATAATCAGCGGCAAAACACAGAAAATACCATCACCCATAAAGATGGTTGGGATGTAAATAACATCGCGCACGTGTTTGCACTGGCCTGGCCCTATGGTTACCCCAAGGTGATGTCCAGTTACGATTGGAATGATCATGATCAAGGTCCGCCGTCGCATGGTGCTGGCAGTTGCAGTAATGGCTGGCTCTGTGAACACCGACAACGCGCGATTGCCAATATGGTAGGTTTTAGAAATGCCACCGACAGCGCATTTTATGTTTCCAACTGGTGGGACAATGGCAATAATCAGATTGCATTTGCTCGAGGTGATTTAGGTTTTGTTGCTATCAACGGTGAAGCTGGTGCACAGTTGGATGCAATGCTTTACACCGGAATGGCAGCAGGGCGCTATTGCGATATTATCAACGGCGATTTTAACGGTGCTAACGCGAGTTGTTCCGGACCTGTGATCGAAGTCGACGCTCAGGGATATGCTTATTTTAATGTTGCGGCGAAACAGGCAAGCGCTATCCATGTGCAGGCCAAGCTTGGAGGTGTCGTTACGACGCCAACCCCAACCCCAACCCCTACGCTAACTCCTACACCAACCCCAACGTTAACGCCGACTCCTACGCCACAGCCACAATGCCAGTATGGCAGTATGTTTTTGCGTGGCAGTTTTAACAGCTGGGGTGCAACGTCTATGTCCTGTAATAACGGTGTCTGGCAGGTAACAGTAGCACTGCCTGCAAACACTCAGTTCAAGTTTGATGCGTTTGCGAACTGGCAAAATAATTGGGGTGATGATAATGCAGACGGATATGCTGATGTGGAAGGGGACAATATCAATATTTGGGATGCTGGAACATATTCCATTGAGTTCAATGATAACACTGGTTTCTATGTCATCAGTCAGCATGCGCCCGCAACGAAGGAAGTGACTCTGCACTGTCAAAATGGCACAACTTACTGGGGGCAGTCAGTTTATGCTGTGGGAAATATTGCTGAACTAGGAAGCTGGAACCCGGCAAATGCATTGCTGCTGGATTCTGGACAGTATCCCGTTTGGCAGAACACAATCACCGTGTCCGCTGACACTTCGATAGAATGGAAGTGTTTAAAACGCGAATCGGCAAATGCGCAAGCGGGCATTGTTTGGCAGGCGGGTGCAAATAATCAGGTATCTGGGTCATCCAGTACTGTAAGTTCTGCAAGTTTTTAAGTGGTCCACCAGGTGAAATTGTTTCCCCTGGTGACTCTTCGCCTGTGCTGATATTGCATATCAAGGATTGAAGAGTAAAAAACAAACAGAGTTTTTTCGTGTTTTTCTCGGATAACGTCGCGCTTTCGAAGAAAAGCGACTTTATCCGTGGACAGTAGGCGCGGACATCAACTAAGATGGGCCAAAATTTATAGCTTCCTGACTCAATGGCCCAATACACGGAAACGACATTAGAATCGTTGTATTTGCGCAAGTTTCCACGCTTGTTGCTGATGTGTGTGAGCACTTTCCTGTTTTTAAGTTTTTCCCCCTTAACACGTGCTCAAGCTGTGAATAAACAGCAGATCACGGCCTCTTATATTTATAATTTTGCCAAGAATATTGAGTGGCCCAATGAGCCTACCAAACAACCCTTTCTGATTGGTTTATATGCAGTCGACGGCGTTGAATTGTTTGACGAACTCAAGGTGCTGGAAAGTCGGTTCAAATTGAGAGATCGTCCCATTCGCGTAGAACGAGTCCGTTCGGCGAAAGCGCTAAGTGGCTTTGATCTGATTTACACGGATCAAGCAAGAGATGCAGTTCTTAACAATATATACGATGTGATAGATGCAAAGCCGGTCTTGCTTGTGACCGAGCAGGTGCAAAATAAACATTTAGTGATGGTGAACTTGTTGTTTAATAACAGTTCCGTTACGTTTGAGGTGAACAAATCCAATATCATTAATCAGGGGTTGAAGCCTTTACCGGAGTTAATTCTCAATGGCGGAACAGAAGTCGATGTAGCCCAGTTATTCCGCGAGGGGCGTAATTCATTGGTGAATTTGCAGCAACAATTGCAATCGCGTGAAGAGGATCTGAACAAGTTAACCCAGAGCATTGACCGACAAGAACAGCGCAACAAAGATCTTGAAATTAAACTGACTCGGTTGAGTGACAGTATTGAAAAAAGTAATTTGTTGATCGAGCGGCAGGCGCAGTTACTTCAAGAGCAGCATGACAAAATCAATGTGGTTCAGCAGGAACTCAATTCCAGAACCGAAGAATTGTATTCACAGAAAGAAAAGCTGGATCAAAGTCAGCATAAACTCGAAGATATTCGAACTGAAATCGATTTGCGCGAGGCAAGGCTCAGTTCGCTAAATGGCAGAATTCGCGATCAGGAAGATCAGATTGTCGCCCAGAAGGGGGCGATTTCTGAATTAGACGAGCTGGTGAGCTCGCAAAAGAAGGCTTTAACGTATTCGCGTGGAATGGCCGTTCTGGCTTTTTTGCTAGTGGTGACCATTCTCATCGCGTATATCATCAAACGCCGCGACAACATGCGTCTGGCGGCACACTCTCAGGATTTACAATTGGCGAGAGATCGCCTGGATATTGCCAAGCGTAAAGCAGAAGATGCCAGTGAAGCGAAAAGTGAATTCCTTTCCCTAATGAGTCATGAGCTGCGAACGCCTCTTCAGGCGATTATAGGCTATACCGATGTATTGATTGAAGAACTGCGCTTTGATGGCAATGACACACACGTAAAAGATCTGGTGCGTGTCAATAATAACGGTGAGCGCTTGTTGAAATTGATTAATGGTGTTCTGGATCTGGCAAAAATTGAATCCGGCCGTATGGAGTTGAATCTCGTTGACTCAAAACTCTCCACGCTGGTAGAGGAAGCGGTGGATAATGTTAAACCGCAGATGCAGCAAAACAATAATGTACTGGAATTGGACGTAGATGACGGGGATGCAGTGACGAGGATTGATCCCGAAAAATTCCTGCATATTCTGATTAACTTATTGAGTAACGCGGCTAAATTTACCGAGAATGGCTCTGTTTCAGCTGTCGTAAAACATGAATCGAATCGTATCTACATCAGCGTTGAAGATTCTGGTATAGGGATGACGGCAGAGCAGCAACGCACCGTGTTTGACCGATTTAAGCAAGCGGATACTACTATTACACAAAAATTCCAAGGCAGCGGCCTGGGATTATCAATTACCCGTCAGTTCTGTGAGTTGATGGGGGGATCGATATTTGTTGAGAGTGAGTTAAATAAAGGGGCAAAATTTGTTGTCACCATTCCTCTACCGATTGTTGAAGTGGCTGAATTCGGCGAGCGTATCATCAGCGATGAAAATACGATTGAACATTTGCCGGACCAGTCCAAAGGGCCTCGTATTTTATTGATAGACGACGATCCGGCGTTTTTGGATATTATGGCGAGGGCCATGGTGCGTGAAGGTTATGTGGTTGCCACGGCGAATTGCGCAGAAGACGGTCTTCGATTGGCAAGAGAAATTAAACCTAAGGTGATTACTCTGGATTTGTTGTTACCGGATCAACACGGTTGGATGGTTTTTGAAGAAATTAAAAAAGATCCAGAGTTGCAGGATATCCCGGTCATCGTGGTCTCCATTGTGGATGACCCTCACGATAAACGGATCAGGGCTGATGGTTACCTGACCAAGCCAATTGCACGAGAAAGCTTAAAAGTTGCGGTAAAAAAGCTGGTGCCAAGATAAATACAAAGATAGGGTTTGGTTATCGGTTCAAACTCCTGTACAGCGTAGAGTTTCAACATTTTTCTTATGTCTCAGTGCTATAAAAAATGCTATAAAAAACTGCTATAAAAAATCGCTATAAAAAAAGGAAGTAAAACGCTTTATTTGAAGCCGGCTTTTGACAAACGGATTGAAAACGATATTTGAAAGCGAACAGCATCTCATATAAAGCATGTTCAGCTATGCCGGGCGCGGAGTTGAGGGTTCTGGGCTTACAGTTAAACCCTAAAGTTAAACCATCAAGTTAAACTTTCAAAGCTAAACCATTAAAATTAAACCATCAGTGTACTAAGTCAGGATTCAATCTAATAAAACCCTTCACCTGTACCGTGATAACAGTGTAAGCTTTATCACAAAAATGAAAATAAGCTGTCCGCTTGATTTTCTGTTAACAATAATAAAAAAATAAAGCAAAAGTATTCAATTATCCAATATTGGCTTGTAAATGGTTTTCAGAATAAAATTCCCAAATTAAGAATGTCGCTTTTCTTCTTTACGGGTGCGTTTGGCTTTTCCGCCTGTTTAAAGAGGGTCACGCATTTGTACACGCTTTACTTTACGCATTGGTAGAAGCCACTCACTTAGGTTTATCCATGAGAAAATTAATCTCGATTATATTCAATGGAATGGTGGTGTTTGGAACGGGTATGTCCAGCGCAGCGACGCAAGCGAATGAAAATATGGATATCTCCGGTATTTACGATTTGTCCCTGGCGGAATTAGGGTCTGTTGAAATTATTACTGCGACGGGCAACAGTACGCCTTTGGACCGTTCACCGTCTACGGCATCTGTTATCAATGCCGCACAGATCGAAGCCATGGGCGCTCAAAGTCTCGATGAGGTGCTGGAGAATATCCCTGGTCTCCATGTCTCTCTTTCTGCAATAAGCCGTTTAGAGTCTGTATATTCAATACGGGGAATTCATAACGGTTTTAATCCGCATGTGCTGTTGTTGATGAATGGGGTTCCCATTCAGTTCAGTACGCAGGGCGGCAGACCGGTTTCATTTAGAATGCCTGTTCAGCACATTGCGCGGGTCGAAGTGATTCGAGGGCCGGGTTCCGCCATATATGGCGCGGACGCTTATTCGGGCGTGGTTAACATTATTACGAAAGATGCTGCTGCTATTCCGTCAACGCAAACAGGGTTGCGAATTGGTTCTTTTAACAGCCGTGAATTCTGGCTGACGGGTAAGGCCAATCTCAGTCAGGCGAATATTACTTTTAATATGGACTACCAAGCCAGTGATGGTGATAACGATCGCGTAATTCATCAGGATTTGCAAACGACGTTGGATGATGCCTTTGGTACAGAGGTTTCACTGGCTCCCGGTGCATTGCAAACGCGATTTGAAATACTGGATACCCATATTGGCTTTGAAAGTGAGCGTTGGCAGGTAAATGCCTGGTCTTGGATAATGCGTGATTCCGGGGTGGGACCAGGTGGTGCTCAGGCCTTGGATTATGATGGGCGCGATGAGAACACGCTCTATAACCTCGATGCGACTTACCGCCTTGATGACGCTGTAGATGATTGGAATTTTGCCGTGCGAGCCAGCTATCTGTACTACGATACGCAGGCGTACTTTAACCTGTTGCCCGGTGGAACAACGGTTCCTATTGGCAGTGACGGTAATTTAAATTTCGTTGCTCCCAATGGCATTGTTACATTTCCTGAAGGTTTAAAGGGTAACCCTGGAGGTCTGACGGAAGACACGCAACTGGAATTTATCAGTGTGTACGAGGGGCATGCAAAGCATCGCTGGCGTTTTGCAGCAGGATATCGTCAGCAATCTCTGGATACGAATGAAAGTAAAAATTTTGGACCGGGTGTTATCGATGGTACAGAAGGTAGTGTGGGCGGAGAACTGACGGACGTCAGTGATACACCTTTTGTTTTTATTCAGGATGTTAATCGTGATACGCAGTTTTTTTCCCTGCAGGATCAATGGCGATTTTCAGCCGACTGGGAGCTGACAGCGGGGGTAAGAATAGATGATTATTCTGATTTTGGTACCACAACCAATCCTCGTCTCGCGCTTGTCTGGATGAGCAGCGAGTTGCTGACAACCAAATTTCTTTACGGCAGTGCGTTCCGTGCTCCGTCATTTTCGCAACAATTTAACGAGCATAACCCTGTCGTAATTGGCAATGAATCTCTCGAGCCGGAAACGATTGATACGTATGAAGTAGCGTTTAATTTTCATTTGCGTTCGGACTTTACGTCCAGCTTAAGTTTTTTTCATTATCAGGCAAAAGATTTAATCGAATTTGTCCCCAATGATGACTTCGTTTCCAATACCGCACAAAATGCTCACAATCAGGATGGGCGAGGTTTTGAGTGGGAAATTAACTGGGATGCAACTAAAAACCTGAGGGTAAATGCGAGTTTCTCACTGCAGGACGCAGAAGACAGCGATACGGGGGAAACCATTGCTGATGCGCCAGGCCAACAATTTACCGTCAATGCTTACTGGGAGTTTCTTCCTGAGTGGTCATTACATGGTTTCGCAAACTGGGTGGGGGATCGTGAGCGAGTTGAAGGGGATGGGAGGCAAGCGGTGGAGAATTATACGCTGGTCAACATGAATCTTCGACGTCGTGATCTTGTCCCAGGTCTGAATGTCGCGCTAAAGGTTAAAAATCTTTTTGATGAAAACGCCTATGAACCCAGTGATGGCACAATAGCGGAAGACTATCCTCTTGAAGGTCGCAGTCTTTGGCTGCAATTTGATTATTTGTTTGAATAAATGATGTAACGTCAATTTTGGGCTATATTTTTTGAATGCGTAGTGTGAAATAAATTTTTTGACGAGATGCGAAGGGTAGGTGTTATGGCAGACCATCAGCACGATAAAGTTCGAAGTCGAAATGAAGCGTTCAGTGATAAAGTCAGCAGTAAAATTAGTAGTGAAGATGCTTCCTTCGGTAATCCTTATATCGCAGAAAATGTTCGATGGTATGGATACGATGTTGAGGATTTGATGCAGAACGCTTCGCTGGTTGAAGTGTTCTATCTGATGTTTCGCGGTGAGTTGCCCTCAGCAGCGGATGCTCGCCTGCTGGAAACCCTCATGGTTGCCTTAATCAACCCCGGCCCTCGCCATCCTGCTACTCGAGCCGCAATGAATGTCGGGGTGGGGAAGACTGAAACCACCCATATTCTACCTGTGTCCACGGCTGTGATGGGCGGCGAATATCTGGGTGGCGGTAGCATAGAAAGCGCCATGCGTTTTTTTCGCAAATATTCGAAGAAAGACCCTGAAGATGTGGCAACTTCTTTTGCCGATGCATTAGTGACAGATGCGTCGTCCATCCCCGGTTTCGGTAAGTATTATGGTGATACCGATATATTTTCTGCCAAGATCGTTCAATCGTTATTGCCCTTGTCGCAGGAATTGTCAGCACTGCATTGGGGAAGCGCTCTGGCGAGTGCATTGGCGAGCGTTAATATTGGCTGGCTGATGCCAGGTGTTGCAGCCGCTGTTTTTTCTGATCTTGGTTTTCATCCTCGTTCCGGTGCCGGGTTGTTTCAGCTTATGAGTGCACCAGGGTTACTGGCCCATGGTTTGGAGCTGGCAAACAAACCCATAACGGCCATGCCCTATGTCAGTGATGACAATTATGTCATCGACACCCCATCAAAAGCTTAATCGGTTTTGGAAATTTTATGAAAACATCGCATGATTTTGTTCAGGAGTTGGATGCTCGTCGTGGAAAAATTATCAGTCAAACAGGCGGTTGGTTTCCAGGGAAAGGGGTATACAGTCACGGCTATTCAATGTTGGAAGAGTTGGTTGGTGAAAAATCCTATTTCCAAATTCTTATTTTAAATGCAACCGGTAAGTTGGTGTCCTCCGAATTGGCGCAGTGGATGGAAGCGGTTTATGGTTGTTTGAGTTGGCCAGACCCGCGTATTTGGTGTAATCAAATTGGAGCTTTGGCAGGTGTTGCTCGCACTTCTGCGGTGACGGCAACTGCCATTGGTTGTCTGGCGACAGACTCGCGGGCCTATGGCGTAATGCCTTTAATGGAGGGTGTCGGCTTTATTCAGGAGGCTTTGCTCCGTCATCGTCAGGGAATGTCGGCTGAGGATATCGTCAAGGATGCAACATCAGCTCGCGGAGGAAAGCCTTTTATCGTCGGCTATATTCGACCTATTGCCAAGGGTGATGAGCGTCTGGAGGTGATGGAGCAGGTAAGTCAGAAGCTGGGATTTGCTGAAGGTGAACACTTGACGCTGGCCTATGCTATTGAAAAAGTGTTAATGGAAAAATTCGATGAGGGAATGAATATCAATGGCTATGTTTCCGCTTTCCTGTCTGATCAGGGGTTCACCGCTCAGGAAATTTATCAAATGTTTGCCATGTTGGTTGCAAGCGGTGTGACAGCATGCTATCTCGATACGAAGCAACAACCTTCGGAATATTTTTTGCCGTGGCGTTGTGATGATGTGCAATATACCGGGCCAGAAAAGCGATCTGTGAGAGATGCGCGATAACCGGTTTGCGATGATACTGAGCTGTCAATTATTTGAACAGTCAAACATTATTTGGCTTAGAATTATCGTTTAAAATACCTGTTATTCGGGGAAAAGGTCATCCGGCTTGGTAGGGCGGCCAATATAGTAGCCTTGGACGTAGTCTACTTTCATTTGTTTGAGTGTTGCTAAGATTTTTTCATTTTCAACGTATTCTGCGACGGCTTTTTTCCCCAGTGCTTGAATAACGGGAATAATCGATCTTACGAGTGCCTGGTCGACAGGATCTTTATCGAGGTTTTTAATAAAGGAGCCGTCGAGCTTGATGTAGTCAGCTGGCAGTTGTTTAAGGTAGGAAAAACTGCTAAACCCTGAGCCAAAGTCATCCACAGAAAACTTACAGCCAAGAGCGTGAAGTTTGGAAATAACACGTTGTGTCACATTTAAATTAAACAGGCTGGCGCTTTCTGTTAATTCAAATGTAAGTTGTTCAGCTTTGATCTGATGAAGTTCCAGGTTTTCCATAATGATAGGGACGAGGTTGTCATCCTTAAATGCCTGCGCGGACAGGTTGATCGCAATGTGATTGAGTTGCGGATAATCTCGCAGGCATTTGACCGCCAGCTTTATAATGTGGCGATCCAGTATTTGCATTTCACCGGTGTTTTCCAGCGCGGGAATGAATTCCCCCGGAACAACTATTGAACCGTCACGATTGGTGTAACGAACCAGCGCTTCATAGTAGGAAACACTGTTTGTTTCCATGTTGAGAACCGGCTGGAAAGTCAGGTGCAGGCGATCTTCCTGAATCGCTTCACGTATTTTTTGCGACCAATTAATATTGGAACGCATATTTTCATTTTCCTGGTCTTCCGGGTCAAAGAAATGAATTAAATTTCTTCCGCGGCCTTTTGCAACATAGAGGGCAATATCTGCCTGCATTAAATATTCTTCATGGCTGGGTAAGCTGCCATTGATGCTGGCCAACCCGATACTTGCACCTAAATGGATGCTTTGATCCTGTAATTGAAACGTACAGCTTCCCACTGCCTGTTGAATTTCTCTGGCAAAAGTCAACATGCTGTCTTCGTTGACGTCGTGCAGGAGAACCGCAAACTCATCTCCGCCCAGGCGGCATAAAATATCTGAATGCCGGATGCGACGTTTAAGTACTGAGGCTATTTCTCGCAATACTTCGTCACCACGTTGGTGACCGAAGGTGTCGTTGATAACTTTAAAATAGTCAAGGTCCACATAAACCAGGCCGTGGGTCCTGTGATAGCGCTTAGCATCTGCCGTAATTTGTTCCAGTGACGAATCAAAGTAGTGGCGATTGAACAGTCCCGTCAGGGAGTCATGCATTGCTAAATGCTCTAATTGCTTTTGGGTTTTAATGCGTTCTGTAATGTCATCCAGACAGATGGTGAGATTGATTGAGCTATCAATACTGGTGGAGCTGATAACCTTCAGTTGAGTCCAGATTTTTTGATTGTCCTTACCTAGAAAGCAGAGTTCCATTTCACATTTGGAATGCTTTTTTTGCAGGGCCTCACGCAGTTTGTTTTTGATTCTAGGGAAAGTTGCATGGTGTTCTTCTGCCAGAAATACTTCCATTGGTTGGTTGAGTGAAGAGGCGATGGAGTGTCCCATCACATTTTCCCAGGTGCGATTGAGAAATTTGATGTTGAGATTCTCATCCAGCTTTATGACAACAGATTGTAAGTCGTCCAGCAGGCGATGATGGCTTTCCGACAGTTTGCGGAATGCTTCCTCGCGCTCTTTCAAAGATTCCACGCGGGCGGCAAACTGTTCGTTGCTAATGAGGTAGTCTTCTCTGAGTGTGGCAATGTGGCAGACCTTGCGCAGCTGTTCAGCGCGAAAAGGCTTGGGAAGAAAATCGGCAGCACCATCAAGCATGAGATTTTGTGCCTGATCAACACTGGTATTGGCAGTCATGATGACAACGGCCTGTTCCGGTTTTTCTGCCATGATTTCGTGGAGTACTTCACGACCATTCTTGTGGGGTAACATTACATCCAGGAGCACCAGATCGTATTGACCTTCTCGCCACATGCGCACACCTTCAGCACCGTCATAAGCGACATCAATACTGTAGGAATGATTTAATACCCGCGCAATTAAATCTGCGGTATCGACCTGGTCTTCCACCACGAGTAACTTTGGGCGTGCCAGAGTGGCCGTCGGGTTGTCCAGATAATATTGCAGGCGTTCGGGGATTAAATCGATATCGCTAATCGGCAATAATTCATTTACCCCATATTCACGAGCCGTGACTTCCGCTATGCGCTCGCACCAGGTGCTGCTGAGCATAATGATGGGGATGTCGGGACGGCATTTGAGTATGCCTGAACGAACTAAGCGGGATAGCCGCCATCCATCCAATTCTTCACTTTCCACCGCGCCTATTAATAGATCAATCGATTGATGCCGTAATATATGGAGTGCTTCTTTTGCTGAGTTGGCAAATCCGGCGATAATATGTTGATTTTGGCGAAGTTTGTCCCGAAGTGTATCTTCAGCATCGGATTTGATATTGACGATTAGGATATTCAAACGATTTTGAATTGGTTTGGGGTTATTGTTATTTGGCAACACTCAGGGCCTCCCGTTTGTATTCATATTAGCGTAGAGCTTCCAGTTGTTCCAAGTGCAAAGCTAAATAACTGTGCCTGCGAAGGCGAAGCGGGTGGTGGTCTGGCCGGTTTTGAGAGTGGCATGGCTGGGACGGGCGAGGCTAAAGGAGTGCCAGAGGTGGACGTTAACGGGTTCGAGTTGAGGTGGGTGGCCGAAGTTATTCTGAATAAATAATCAGGCTTAACTGCGGGCGTAAGTAAAAGACTGTCGGCGAGGCAGGTGGTGATGCTGCGGTCTCAATGCACAAAACCAGGGGAGTGAGATGGGGTGGGGTGGGGTAATCGGATTGGCCTTTTCAAGAGCTGCTTTCAATTGTGTCCTTACAAGCAGCCCGCTTTAAATAGCTTCCTAAAATAGCTTCTTAAAACAGCCCTGTTAAACAGCCCCTATAATTAGCTCTTTTTTTTGGTATGCCCGGCTTAGCCACCGGGCGTTGCAGAGCCATTAACGGCTAACCCCTTTATTCTGTCATGCATGGGGGGAATTTCTTCTCGGTCTATTCGAACATCAAGTAAGGTTGGTTGATGGCGGCTGAAGAGTTCGGTCCAGTCGAGAGCTTCCAGCTTGTCTACGGAATCAATGATCATCCCGTCAACCCCCACAGCTCTTGCCATTAATGCATAATCCACCGTATTCAATTGCCAGCCGATGGATTCTTGCTGGCCAAGGCGCTGGCCATGCATCACCATACCCATGGCGGCATCGTTTAATACCAGAAATACCACCGGGATATTTTGTTGCGCGGCAACACTGATTTCCTGAGCACTCATCAAATATGAGCCATCGCCAACAATGCAGAGAGTGGGTGAGGAGGGGTTGCCGATGGCAGAGCCAATCGCAGCGCCTACTGACCAACCCATGGAGCCAAACCCCATGGCAATTCGATAATACCCTTTGTCATTTTTACGATTAAAATAGTGCGTTGCCCAGGACCATCCATTGCCCGCGTCTACAAATACGCGCGTTTCTTCCGGCAAGTTCAAACTTAAACTGTGCATAAGCCGTTGCGGTTTAATTGGTGAGGCATTGGAAAGGCATTTGTCTTCATTGATGATTGAGGCAAAGTTCGCTTGAATATTTTCCTGAGTATTTGCCCCAGATACCGTATTCCATTTTCGTCCCCATTTACGGGCATTCTCCACGCTGGTGGTTAAGCGTGAAAAAATAGTGTGAATGTTGCCAAACACGTGCAGGTTTGCCATTGGCGAACGGGTAAAATGTTCAATGGAAGAATCGATGTGCACTAGTTTGTTATTGAGTAATTCTTCTGTCCAGCCACCGGTGCATAACTCGCTTAAGGCGGTCCCAACTGCAAGTATCAAATCCACTTCTGGATTTTGCAAAAGTGCTTTCGCGCTTTTGTGGCCGGCAAAGCCGTAAACACCTCGGTAAGCAGGATGCGTTTCATCAACCCAGGTTTTACCTAATGGGCCCGTAATAAAAGCCGCATTGGTCAGTTCAATAAACTCCATGATTTTTTGATTGGCTTTGCCAACACCATTACCTATGTAAACTACCAGATTGTCTACACGAGCCAGTTTTTCACAAAGCTTTTCAATGGCAAGCTCATCCGACAGTGAAAAATCATGTATGAACAGATCGCTGTGAATATGCGGTTTAATACGAGCTGGCGCGCGAAGAATATCTGCAGGTATGCTGATGTGAGATGGTCCGTGAGGCGCGCGGTGTGCGGCCATAATCGCCGAAGTCAGTTTTGTTTCCAGTTGTTCATGATGGGAAACGAGAGTATTAAACTGCGTAACATGGCGGAAAATTCCAACCGTATCAATTGCAGTGCAGCTGGATTCCTGCAGTGCCCCTTTCCCAAACTTGGGCAGGGGTGTTTGTGCGGTGATAACAAGCATGGGGATTTCGTCAGCCATTGCGGAGCCCACACCTGTCACCAGATTGGTAGCGCCGGGGCCGGTAGTGCTGCACACCACACCCATTTTCCCTGTTTCCCGGTAGTACCCATCGGCCATAAATGCCGCTCCACATTCATGACGGGCTGTTACGAATCGTGGCCCACCCTGTCTTTCGCTGCGAGCCAAAGAATTTAAAAACGGTTCGATAGCACCCCCAGGAACACCAAAAACTGTGTCGATGCCCATTTGATTGAGGTAGTGAATAATTAAGTCGGCGTAGGTGGATTCTGTTTGGTCTTCAACTGAGAGGATGTCCCTATTACGCCCAGCGGGTCCCAGGTTGTCATTGATAATTTGCAACATAGTTATTTCCCTAATTCACCAAGAAAAGTAGCTTGATCTGTTGAGTGCCTGTGAGTTGACGCACTATACATCAATGTAGATCCTCGTGCCATTTTGAGCAAATGATATGTGAACTTTTTTTATTTATTTTTTAAATTTTTATTAAAACGATATAAGCAAAAGCGACTTGATGGCTTACATCTATGCTATCGATTTTTACTTAAATAAGTGCTTTGGCTTTTTTGTTTGTTAGGGACGTTTTTCAATACAGGAAGTATTTGTTTTTAAATGCTTGTAAATAGATGTCAGTGTTTTAAAGGTTTTGTGTTCAATGCAATTCAATGCAAAGCCATCTGAATTTTTGTGTTGCAGGTAAAAATAATGAACTTACAAAGCAGCGTATAAAAAGAAGAACATGAAAAGCGGAGCTTAAAAATGGGGCGTAAAAAACGGGAATTAAAAAGATACTCCTGGAAGTGGATTCAAATATTTTTTGCTATATGTGAAACAGTTTGAGAGTGCGAGTCAGGGTGCATAATTTAATTGAATAAGTGAAATGATTAATCCTAATGTATGTCGGTGGATTTGTTTTGGTCTTGGTCGTTGTCGTGGCGAGAAGACGAGAAAGCGAGAATGTTTTGTAAATAATAAAAATCAGGTGTGGCTGTGTTTTTTATTTCAATTGTAAAGGGATAGAAATAACTTATGGTTCAGTCTCTGGGTTTTTAATCGTAAATATTAATATCACGTAATAATTATTTTTCGTGGAGGTTAGAGTATCGATAACTAAATGTGATTTTACTTTTTTCTGATGTCGCGAGAAATATTTTCGTTGGTTTTTTGTTGTGAAATTGTTTTTTAAATTGGGCTGCGTGTCACACTGCGCGTCTTTCTCGGTTTAAATTCATCGATTTATTGATAGTTTTATTTTTAAGAGTTGAATAAGTTCTCAATTTTTAATTGAAAAGTCCCCTCCGATAAAATTTGGTTTTCATTGAAAATATTCTGCTCGTATTTCCTATATCAACAACCACTCAACTTAAAATATAAATCGAGAATGTACCGATGAAGAAAATCCTTCGAGCTAAACGCCTGTATTATTTTTTCCTTTTATTATTTATATCCAATACTGTTTTTGCACAGGTCGTCTCTGGTGACCGTCAGTGGGTTACTATCGATATGGATGCAGTGACTGTTTTAGAACAAGATTACCAGGACGCGATTGACTTGCTGGTGGATCATACCGAAAACGCCAATGGTGACATAATCGCGGTGGTAGGAGTGCTGCCGGATGAGCTGGAAAAGCTGACAGATATAATGCACGAGCGATTCCAGCGCTGCAGTGGTTTTATTTTTCATGGCACTCTGGAGGATGCGAGTGCGTATGCTGAATCCTTAGAGGATTCACAGGCGTCAAATGGGAATGCTCACAATTATACAATTGATAATCCTGATGGCGTTGAGGTGCTGTTGTCTGAAATTACGGAAGAGGGCTTGCTTAAAACAGTTTCCATGTTGACGGTGTTTCAAAATCGGCAATTCGAATCTCTTGCCGGTGTTGATGCGGCTATTGCATTGCAGGATTATTGGATGGACATCGCGGCTAGTCGCCCGGACATTGCAATAGAATTGCAGGAACATGAGTGGCAGCAGCCAACGGTAATGGTCACCATTCCAGGATCGGACAATACCAATTCTTCGGTCGTACTAAGCGCACATATAGATTCAGTGACTTCTGGTAATCACAGTGACGGGACCGCACCGGGAGCGGATGATAATGCCTCTGGCCTTGCAGTGCTGACAGAAACCTTACGTGCAATCGCTGCGACACAGTATATACCGGAAACCACAGTAAGACTCATGGCGTTTTCGGCGGGAGAGGCAGGGCTGCGCGCGGCTCATGATATGGCGTCACTCTACAGTAAGTACAATATTGGTGTGGTTGGTTTGATGCAGTTTGATATGGTGGGCAATTCTCCGGTGACCAACACCGACGTGGTGTTAATGTCAGACTTTACACATCCAGCGCAAAACCAATTCTTAGCCAGTTTAATGGATACCTATCATCAGGATATTGTATACAGTTTTGATACCTGCGGATGGGCTTGCTCCGATCATGTGGCCTGGTTTAATCGAGGATTTGCAACATCGATGGCCAGCGCTACCACTAAAGAAGCGCGTTCAGAGTTAAGTCATACTGAAGCGGATGTGCAATTTGAAGAGGAGCGGGCAATGGCATTTGCAAAACTGGCCGTGACATATGTTGCAGAGCTGGCAAAAGGTGAGGGCACATTGGTAATAGATCCTACTCCCACGCCCACTCCTACGTCGACGCCAACACCAACACCAACACCAACACCAACACCTACGCCAACACCTCAGCCTCAAGCTGCCGCCACACTGTATCAGCATTGTGGTTACGGCGGGTATGATGTGGCCTTGGCTGAAGGCTCTTACACTTTAAATCAACTGTATGCGCTCGGTATGAAAAACGATGATATTTCAGCTATCCGAGTGAAACCCGGGTATCAGGCTGTACTGTTTCAACATGATTTCTTTGGCGGATATCGCTTAGTAAAACGTTCCGATGATGATTGCTTTGTTGATGATTGGTTCAACGATCAATTAAGTGCTGTTGTCATTACCAAGGCCAATGATTATTGGAGTCGATCGATTCAGGCAGAGTGGTTAACCTATTCCAATGGTGTTTCGATTGAGGCGGGAGGCTCGGGTAAAGTTACCAATGTTTTGGATACGGGGGACTGGCTGGTTTGGAACATTAATTTGCCGCGGCATGGGCGTTACAAAATCAGCTATCACGTAGCCAGTGAAGTGGGAGGTGTAATCCAGTTTGAGCGTGGGGGCGGTTACCCCGTTTATGGAACGCTGGATGTACCGAAAACGTCAAATCTAAACTGGTGGACGACTGTTTCACATACTGTCCATTTGTCGGCGGGTGAGCAGTACATAGCGATTTATGTCCCACAGGGCGGGTATAAGCTGGATTGGATAGAGGTCAGTCTTCAGTAGTTGCCTTGCCGTAACGTTGCTTAAAGGTTGCTTATGGGTTGCTTAAAAGTTGCTTAAAAGTTGCTTAAAAGTTGCTTAAAAGTTGCTTAGCCTCCACCGCAACCGGAGATGATAGAGTTGATCTACGGTCGGCTTTCTCATTGCCGTGAACACCTTATTAAATGCTGCCTGTATGTGGTTAAAATGTAGCCTGGACCACTGAATTTTAAAGCTTATGCGGTAATTCAAGCAAGATCGATATCGTTGCTGCTAAAATTCATATAACAATAAAAAGTCTGGCTTAAGGTTGGTATTCTCGTGGTGTCGTTCTTCGTTTTTTTTGTTATTTTATGTGCCATTTTGGGTGGTGGATATTGGTTCTGGAAGCGCAAAGAGGCTGGCAAATCTGCCTCGGAGTCTCAAATTGACGCCATTATCAAGTTACTGCCACCTTTAACTACGGAGCTGTTTCAAGCCCGGCCCGATAGCTGGAAAAGCAAAGATAAACTTCATGAAGATGAGGCTAAGCTCAATAAAATTGGGGCGAAACATCAAGGATATTATTTTACCACGGACAGTTCCGAGACCACTCAATTCTCCTTTTGGAATTTTAAAGACCTCATTGGCATTGTTGTCAAAGAGGAGACCACTATCGCGAATGAACTGGGTGTAGCAAAGCTTAACTATGGTTATGAAGTCTTTGTAAAATTAAAAAGCGGAGCTTCCTTTACTCTTGTTACGAGTGATTCTGCTACACCTGGCCTGCCAAAAAGTAAATCGCATCAATTTGCGCTTCTGAGAACTAATGACATTATCGCATTAATAAAAAAAGCGAAGGCTCAGATAAAAGATTTTAGTGTGGCCGAGAAAATTGTTAATGCTAAAGCGGCTTACTCTGATATTCGCTTTGCTCACAGTTCTTGGCTATGGCAGGAACAGCAGTTGCTTTCGAACGAAATGCAGGTTGTGCTAGCTACATCGCATATTACACTGGATGATGATTTGCTACAGAGCTTACTGTATTACGCGCGATTTAGCCTGGCAGAAAGCATTGAAGCGCAAGTACTTGAACGTTTTCCCAAACAGGCCAAGTTGGATGAAGCGAAATGGGCTCAGATGCAGGATAAAGTGGTTGTGGTGCATGAAAAAATGCCGGGTGTGTTGGTTGCCAGCGCACTTTACCAGGTGATGGGAAACTTAACGGAGTCGCAAGAGGGAATGCTGAATAAGCTGGAAGAACAGGAAATGGTAGAAAATCCGTTGGCGACTTTTCATGAGTTTTATGAAAAATGGAATATTAAATATAAAGCAAAATGTATCGCCAAAAGTAAAAGCCCGGTGCAAACTGAAATTTATCTCAAGCAGTAATACCTGGCGCTGTAAGCGGCAGCGCGTTCTACTGGGCTTGTGGGTGTGAGGTGGCGAGTACAAGGTGGAATGTACTGAGTGAAGCATGCTAAACGAAGTGGACTAAAAAAAGTGTACTATAAGAGGTGTACTATAAGAAGTGTACTATAAGAAGTGTACTAAGTAGCGGATGCTGAATGCCGGGAGCTAATTCCCGGGGCAATATTTATACGTAATTGTTTAAGATTGAGCGGGTATTGCTTTCCTTAACAGTGCTTACCGCAAAAGTGGTTCGAATCATTCTCTCCTTCAAGTCATTGTTTCCTGTGACTTTCCCTATACCCATAAAAAATGCCACTCTAAAAAGAGTGGCATTTTAGTCTTAGCTGATGTGAGTCAGATATTATTCAGCATGAATTGTCAGAGTAATTCCGCTGAAGTTTCTGTAACGTCGAAGATCGATGAACCATGCCCCGGCGGAAGGGTTGCTGAATGTGCAACTCTCATTGTTACCGCTCTTATAAGGACGACAGTCATAGTCGAAGATAGTGGATTGTGAACCGTAGTTTACGTACAGATCCGCATCACCTGAACCACCCGAAATAGTCACAGTCATGGAGGTGTAGCCTTCGCCCAGATCTACATCGTAACGAGCCCAACCTGTTGGCCAGCTGGCAGAAACATCTGTATAAGTCAGATCGATCGGCGTTGGTCCTGGAGTAGGCGTTGGTGTAGGAGTTGGAGTCAACGTAGGTGTTGGAGTCGGCGTTGGTGTTGGCGTCGCTGTAGGTGTTGGTGTTGGCTCAGAAGTGTCGTAGCTACCTACCAGAGTTACACCAGAGAAAGTGCTGTAAGCTTTCAAGCGAACGTAGTAAGTGCCGTCAGTTTGTGTACCTGTACAGCTTTCTTCGTTGCCTGCTTTGTATGGGCGACAGTCGTAAGTTGAATCAGTTGGCGCCGCGCCGAATCGAACGTACAGATCCGCATCGCCTGAGCCACCAGAAATAGTGAAAGAAATGTTGCTGGCACCAGCAGGTACATCCATGGTGTAAACCACATCGTCACCTTGAGAAACACCTAAACCTGTTACTGGAACGTCGTTCTCAAGAACACCACCAGGCGTTGGGGTGTTAGTTGGCGTTGGTGTTGGCGTTACAGTAGGTGTTGGTGTTGGGTTTGGTCCAGAAACATCACAGCTGCTGGTGTTTACGCCGACGGTAGAGAAAGCAGAAAATACAGGCTCCAAGTCGTACTCGTATTCAACAGCCGCTTGCAATACACCACAAGCTGCAGTGATGAACGTAGCGTTTTGTGTCCAGTAGAATTGGTTTGCAAGTACAAAGATATCAAACGCTTTGCGGGTATCCCAGTCATCAGCAGTTGCAATGAGGTAGAACGCACGGTTGAATACACCGGATGAGTAGTGAACGTCCATACCGTTGGTGTAATCAGATGCGTGACCAATGGAGCTGCCATCTAATGTTGGATCTTCCATAAAACGCAACGCAGTACCATTTTTAATGATATCCGCACCAATCAGGAAGTCGTTAGAGCCTTTCATGTAAAACTCGGCTGATTCACCGGCCATATCAGAGAATGCTTCGTTGATACCACCAGATTGACCGCTGTATTGCAGGCCGGAGTTTTGCTCAGTGAAACCGTGGCTTACTTCGTGCGCAGAAACATCAAGGCTCACTAGCGGGTAAAAGTAGCTTGCACCATCACCGAAAGTCATCTGAGAACCATCCCAGAATGCATTTTCGTAGTTGTTGCTATAGTGCACACGCATACGAAGTTTTTGTGTTAACGGTGCTGTGTCGTACCACTCATCGTACATGTTGAACACAACGCTACCGAAAAAGTGAGCATCGTTCAGTGCAGAATAAGCACCATTTACAAAACGCTCTTCATTTCGTGGGCAATCAAACTGATAAATAGAACCACCGAAGATGCGGTTGTTCATGTCTATTGTGTCGACGTTTGAATTAGTCATGCGACAGCTGGAATCTACATCCAGAGGTGGGAAGTCAGTGCCGTAATCGTAGCGGCCGGTTTTTTCGTTACCGCCCCAGCCAGTCGCTTCCAGGTGAGTAATGCCGTCCCAGCTTTCTAGCACCAGGCCAGAGTTTGCGTCCATGATTTTGTATGGACGAGTAGGGCCGGATTCATGATGTTCTACCCAGTTAATTATGTACACTAGGCGAGCAACATTGCTTTCATCCATTTTAATCCAAAGAGAAACGCTGGCGTTTTCAGCCGTCTTTTCCATGGACTCTACTGTTTGAGCAGAAAATGAATTGCTGGTGCTTTGACGAACACTAAGTTCATCTTGCATGGCAAGCTTTAATGCTTTGTCAGTTTCGATTGAAGGAGAAACAGATGGCAAGTCAATTGTTAAACCTGCTAATACTTCACCGGAAACCAAAGGCTCAATTGCGCCAGCTTGTTTTGTCGAAACGACATTGACACCCATAACCGGGATGTCCTGGAATTTTTGGCGATAGCGAACGATCGTTGTACCGTTTGGTAATTCACGCGAATTAACTACGTCAAACTGCAAGCTTTGGTCGTTAACCATAATAGATGAACCATCACTATTAGGTAACATACTTGCCATAGCGGGTAGTCTTTCAGCTGCAAATGAATTTGCGCAGCATAAAGACACAAGGGCAACGAGATTTCTTGCTTTCATATGACTTTGCTCCAATGAGTGTTTAAAGATATTCACCAAACATTACTGAAAATTATTTAACGGGTTGCGAGTTATGTTGGGCAAATGAATTTGTCACGAAACTTTTTGGCGTTTAGCCTTCAATAAAAATTTATCTGGCAAAACGTCACAATAAAACTGTGATGCTGTTTAAAGTTTTTATTGTTGCTTGTTAAACGATGAATACGAAAGTTGCCTCAAACATTAAATTCCGCTTTGGCGTATTGAATGCATTTATGCACGGATAGAAAAAGATTTCTTCCTGTGTGTGCAAGTTCAGGGGAAAAGTTGTAGAGAATTAATTCAATTTGAATTTAAACGCATGTTAGAAACTCTGGGATTCAACTTAAACTCAGGTGTTAACTCGATCACGAGTTAGGAATTGGTAGTTGAATAAAAATAATAATTAAAAATGCGAAGGAATGAAGTATTAAATGCAAGTTAAGTTCATATAAATGTTGAATCAAGTCTTCATGTGCCAGAGCAAGTTGTGACTAAGGATGTTGCTAAAAAACTAAACGGTGGAAAAAAGCGAAAGAGCAGGGTGATTCGGTTTAAATAAATCAAACACCATTTTTAATGGATAGTGTTTTTCGTCCTTGTGAAAAAAGTGTGCCCTAAGTCTCAAAAAGTCTCAAAGTCAGATAGATAGGGAGGACGCAAGGAAGAAAAGAAGTAAGGAGGAAAGCAAGCAGGAAAGTGCAAACGAATAATTCAAAGAAGGTGTAAAAATGAAAAAGAGGGCGCGCGAGCACAAACAAATAAATTACCAATTCTTAGTATGGTGAGGAATTGCTTTTTTGGAAGAATAAAAAACCAATTTATGCACGCAAAGGAAAGTTATAAAAACCTTACCGCATAAATCGGGGGTAAATAGTTGCTGATATTTTGCCAGTTATCTCCCCCGTTCTCACTGACCCATAAATTTCCAGTGGTAGAGCCCATGGCTAAAATTACTCCGTCGGAGGAGACGTCTAATGCGTGGCGGTAGACCAGATCAAAGCTGTCCTCTTGCGGTAAACCCGCTCGAATTGTTGTAAACGTTTTGCCGTAATCTTCTGTTTTATTTACCACAAATTCATAATTTACCGGGTAGCGTTTTTCGTCTTTTTGCGCGGGTACAAACCAGGCCGTTCCGGGCTTGTTGGGATGAACTGCAACGGCAAAGCCAAAAGCAGATGGGCTGGCTTTTATGTCTCGCCAGGATTCACCTCGGTCTTCACTTAAAAAAATGCCGCAATGATGCTGTACCCAGAGTACGTCTGGGTTACCTGCACATTGAACCATTCGATGTGGGTCCTGCGTGGCTGGATTTTCCGCTTGGTCTGGCGGCATATAGCTTGCCTTCATCCCTTTGGTTTTGACCTGCCAGTGCTGACCTCCGTCCTCGCTAATCCAAACACCGCCACAACTCACCGCAAGCGCTACATGCTCGTGATTCCGAGGATCAAAGCAGATGGAGTGTATTCCCGGTGAGTCATAGCCACCGCCAAACCATTCTTTTCTGAGGGGGTCCTGCCACAGGGATTCTACCAGTGACCAGTGGGAGCCGTGGTCTGTGCTCTTAAAAAGTCCACCGGGGAGCGTGCCGGCCCATAAAGTGTCATCTGCATCGTATTCAAGTACCCAAACCAGCTGCAAGCTGGGGTCGTCTTCTTGTGCATCGGAATGCACGCCTTTGTAACTTGGAGCATCAATTTCTTCCCAGGTCTGCCCTTGGTCGCTGGATCGATGCAGTTTTACTCCAAAATGTCCCAGGTTTAATGCGGCTACTAAATATTGCTTTGATGCGCTTTGCGTGATTGCCGTCACCGGCTCGCCCAAAAAACTCTTGCCTGTGAGTGTCCACTGGCTGGCGGTGGCTTCAAAACAGAATAGCCCTTTGCGGCTGGCGACAAACAATCGGTTGGCCATGTGCTTCATCTCCACGTTGGTATATTGAGCTGTGCAAAGCAATACTTGACGGAGTATCACCCTCCAGAAAGTGCTTGCAGCAGATGTATTTCGTCTTCCTGATTGAGGTGTTTTTGCAACACCGTATGACGGTCCTGCATTTGGCCATTGATAAAAATGGCGACGTGTTTACGAATGTTGCCTTGGTCGTCTATCAGATAACTGGATAGGCGAGGATATTTGTTAGATGCACTGGCCAGAACCGAACCCAGGTCATCTCCTTCAAATGCCTCAGGAGAGCACGGGCCTATACCTTCCAAACGATTTGTGCAGACAATTTGTGGCATAAAAGCTGCTCATTAATAGGGTCTGGTTTTTACTGCGTAACACCTAAGGTGCTCCGCTGTGTAAGGATGATAGCGTTATTCTTATTAAATATAGGTTATATCAACTGCTGGGATTTTGCGGTAAAGCCTCTTTTTACATCAGGTTGCAGCGCAATAGCAAGACCTTTGCGGGGTTGTGGGAGCTTGGGCATTCGCGTCAGTCAAAGTCGCTTGACGTCTAAAATAATTTATCAATGCAATGACACTTTCAAGATTGTTTTAGCTTCATAATCAACTAAACTTTTAGCTAACGTGAGGCTTTCGGTATTAGGACTGTGCATATTTTTAGTTTGCTTAAATGCGCGAAGTCAAAAGGGATGTATCTGTTGTCCCCGGTATGCCTTTACCTTGGATTATGTTGGCAGCCAACATTTTGCGTAGCGCAAAACAGGGATCTAACTGAAATTGAAACGCGTCATCGTGTTTTGTTTCTTTCTTCCTATCACCCTAACTTCCCACCTTTTTTCAAACAAATCGCCGGGATGCAGGAAGTCATGCATCAGCCGCACGTGCAGTTGGATATTGAGTTTGTCGATGCAAAGCGGTTTCCCGAGCAAGAAAACATAGACCACTTTTTTCTCAGTCTGGGGGAAAAGTTGCGAGGAATGCCGCCTTACGATTTGCTTATCGTAGGTGATGATATCGCGGTAGAACAGGTGTTACAGCGAAAAGATGGGATGTTTGCCGGAATGCCCATGGTGTTTTTTGGTATTAATAATCTGGCACTTTTGCGAGCACTGGAAGCCCAGCAAATTACTGGGGTGGTGGAAGCCGTATCGCTGGTGGAAACCATGCGTTTTGCTCATCACTTATTTCCCGCGCAACCATTGGTATTTATCAGCGATGCGACGGTGACCGGTAAAAGTGATTTAGATAAGTTTTTACCCGAAGCGGAAAAACTTTCTATCCCCTATGAGGTGGTTTCGCTGGCTGAATTCAGTTTTGAAGAGCTGCCGGCGAAATTGCAGCATTATGACAGCAATACACCGATACTGTTAATCGCTGCGTATTTTGATAAAAATGCAAAGAAAAAAGACTTTTATGAATCTCTCAGCATTGTCTTGGGGAGTGCGAACGGTCCGGTGTTTCACCTGTGGGAGCATGGATTTGGTTATGGTTTGTTTGGGGGCAAAATTATTTCTCATTACCAGCAGGGCAAAGTGGCAGCGAGAAAGGCAATGGAAATATTGCATAATGACAGTTCCAGAAGTATCCCCATCGAATATGTTAGTCCTAACAGCTGGGTTTTTGATTATGAAGTAATGCAAAGGTTTTCTATAGCTGCATCCGATCTTCCGGCGGGTAGTACCTTGATCAATCGCCCCAGTAATCAGCAGCCGTTCAAAACAATTATCTACGCAATTATCGGGCTGCTGATTCTGGCTTCGATTGTTCAGTTATACATCTTAAAGCGAAGAAGGAAAGAGCAATTAAAAATCAAGAGGCTTAATGAAAAGCTGGAGCGTACTGTTGCAGAGCGAACGCGTGACCTGGAGAAAACCAAAGAGCAGGTTGAAAACTCACTACGTGCCCGCGATTTAATTCTTGATAATTCCATTGTGGCCATCGTGCTGGTAGTGCAAAATCAAATAAGCTGGTGCAACAGTTATTGCGAATACCTCTTTGGATATTCGGAGCAGGAATTGCGAGATATCCCCATCGACGAACTGATGCAGGAAGGGATTGAGTTTGCGACTGTCTCTGCTGAAGTGGAGGAGCAGATTAAAAACAATGGTGTTTATGTGGACGAAGTCCACTTTAAACGCAAGACGGGAGAGTATTTCTGGGGTCTGGTGAATGCCAAGTCTGTGAGCCACGATACTTTCCGAGAAGGAATTCTGTTTATTGTGTCGGACATTTCAAAAATAAAAACCATCCAGATTGAGCTGGAAATGCTGAATGAAAAACTAATTCATATATCTCAAACCGATGAGCTGACCCAAGTTGCAAACAGACGTTCGATTAATGAAATTCTTGCCCGTGAGCAAAATCGCCTGGTGCGTTACCAGCAATCGTATTGCGTTATTCTTTTGGATGTTGATCACTTCAAAGCCATTAATGATAACTTCGGGCACTCAGAAGGTGATGAAGTTTTAAAAAAGATTGCCCGCCTGTTAATCGAGGAATTGCGCAGTGTGGATGAAGTAGGGCGATGGGGTGGTGAAGAGTTTATGATTGTTTGCCCCTTTACCTTGGCCGACCAGGCCTTACACATTGCAAATATGTTAAGGGAAATTATTAAGCTCAATATCCATGTTGACGGTAAAGCTGTAACCGCATCTTTCGGTGTTTATCAGCCGTCCTCAAATGATTCGGTGACGAATGTGTTGGAAGAGGTTGATAAAGCCTTATACAAAGCCAAAGAAACACGAGATGCTGTGGCCATTTCTCCTACCCTCATACTGGATTAAATTTCTGTATATCTATTTTGCATGCGCAGACAATAAATTCTGCATCGATAAAACATTTATTATTTTTCCTGAGGATAAATTTTTTTTCGTTCCATTTTTAAGCAACTTTTCACAATCTTTGATGGGAACTGTGAGATGAATCTCACTTTGCAATGCATGCATGAATGTGGTTCTCTGCATGTAACAAAATGAATACGCTTAACCCTGGAAATTTTAGGTTTTTCTGTCAAAAATCCAATCTGATCGAGTGTTATTTTTTCTCCACTGCTGCATTATTTATCTTCCAATCTCGGTTTTGCAAAATTTTATGCGGTTCAATCCGCGTAAAAATAAAATAAATTGAGGGCTGTGGTTTTAAGTTCGTTAATCATGCAGCTAGCGTAATGCAATGCGGTTTGTCGTGAACCACTCAATAGGTTTAGGAAAAGGGACTAAGGTAAATGCGACTGAGAGTTACCCGTTACAACGCGAATAGCTAATGTGAATTATGTTGGCCAACGATTTCACAATAATTCTAAACAATCAGATAGTGGGAGAAAAAAAATGTATTCGGGTTTAGATAAGTTTGCACACAATGCACAGAACAAGTTTTCTGATGTAAAACGTGCAACGGCTACAATTGCCGCACTTTTTACATTAGTTAACGCTTCAGCAGTTATCGCTGCCGAAGAAGAAACCGTGTCTTTAAACAGTCTAGCAGTCGCAGCGGCGCCAAGTATTGCCGCTGATAAATATGTTCCAGCACCGGCTGGCACAACCAAAATTCCTGGCAAGTTCGTTGTTGTACTTGAAGATAATACGGTCACTGCACAAGCAGCTCAATTGGCTGGTGGCATGAGTATTATGGCTGACGATTTTATGGCGATGAGTTTCCGTCAACAAACCGTCTCTTCTATGGCAACCAGCATGGCCGCCACTTATGACTTAAAAGTGGAAGAAAATTTCTTTGCTGCAATTTCAGGTTTCGTGGCTTCCATGTCGGAAGATAACCTGCAAGCATTGATGCAAAACCCGAACGTAAAATCGGTTGAAGAAGATTTTATTCGTACTATTGCGGCTACTCAAAATAATGCGACCTGGGGTCTGGACCGAATCGATCAGGCAGATCGTCCACTTTCTGGTACTTACACTTATAACTACGATGGTTCCGGTGTAACGGCATACGTTGTAGATACTGGTATTGCAAGCCACAGTGACTTTGGCAACCGCCTTGAATCAGGGTATTCCGCCATCAGCGATGGTCGTGGTACTCAAGACTGTAATGGTCACGGTACTCACGTAGCGGGTACTGTAGGTGGTACTACTTGGGGTGTAGCGAAAAACGTATCACTTGTTCCTGTACGTGTATTGGGTTGTGATGGTAGTGGTACTAACTCTGGTGTGATCGCCGGTGTTGACTTCGTTCGTCAAAACGCCAGCGGCCCTTCAGTTGCGAACATGAGCCTTGGCGGTGGTGCTTCCTCTGCTCTGGATACGGCTATTCGCAATGCGGTAAATGCGGGCGTTGTATTCGTGGTTGCAGCCGGTAACGAAACACAAAACGCATGTAACGTATCTCCAGCGCGTGAACCTTTAGCTATTACAGTTGCTTCTTCAACTTCCAGCGATTCCCGTTCAAGCTTCTCTAACTACGGTTCTTGTGTTGATATTTTTGCACCAGGTTCCAGTATCAAGTCGACTTGGTTAAATGGCGGCACTAACACCATCAGTGGTACTTCCATGGCATCTCCACACGTAGCTGGTGTTGCCGCGTTGTATCTAGATCAGTTCCCTAACTCTTCGCCTTCACAAGTTGATTCAGGTTTGAAAGCTGCAGCCGCAGTTAACAAAATCAGTGGCGTAAACGGTTCTCCAAACCTGTTAGTGCAAACGACATTTGGCGGCACTAACCCAACACCTACACCGACCCCAACAAACACTCCAACTCCTGGTGGTGATTTACAAAATGGTGTGCCTGTTACCGGTTTAAGTGCAAACTCTGGTAGTGACTTAACTTACACTATGGACGTTCCTGCTGGCGCTACAGATATTGCCTTCAGTATTTCTGGTGGTTCAGGTGATGCAGACTTGTACGTACGTTACGGTGCAGCTCCAACAGATAGCACTTATGACTGTCGTCCATACCAAAACGGTAATACCGAGTCTTGTACTGGTAGTCAATCAGGTGGTACTTACTACATCCGTGTGAAAGCTTACACTTCATTCTCTGGTGTTACGTTGATCGGGAGCTACGAAGGCAGCACGCCAACTCCTACAGCAACTCCAACACCGACTCCCACTCCAACACCAACAACACCTCCTGGTGGCCCAGAGCCAATTGACGCGGAAGTTACTGATATTTCTGCTTCATGGCCAACTGGTTGGAAGCGTTACACAGTGGATCTAACCGAAGGTTACTCCAGCCTGGTCGTTAGTATTTCTGGTGGATCAGGAGACGCGGACCTGTACGTTAACTTTGGTTCTCAGTCATCTACGAGCAACTACGACTGTCGTCCGTACAAAGAAGGCAATAGCGAAACTTGTACCTTCTCTAATCCTTCGGCTGGCAAGTGGTATATCGACTTGCGTCGTTATAGTAACTTCAGCGGTGTGACCTTAAAAGTACATGCTGAATAAAACGTAGACATTTAATTGTCGTGAAAGGCCGCTCTTGTAGCGGCCTTTTTTGTTTGTGTTGGCGGTAAGTTTTTATTCTTTGGGAATGTTTTGTATTTCGCTTTGTCGAATGCTAATCTCCGGCCGCTTACTTGCGGCTACATATTACATACTTACCTACACGAGAGGAGGGTGACCATGGCTACAGTAACTTTAAAAGGTAATCCCATTGAAACCGTTGGCGATTTACCAGCAGTTGGAAACAAAGCGCCAGCATTTACACTGGTAAAAACCGATTTGTCCGAAGTCAGTCTGAGCGATTATGCGGGTAAGAAGCTGGTGTTGAATATATTTCCATCAGTGGATACAGGCACGTGTGCAATGTCTGTACGTAATTTTAATGAGAAGGCGGCTTCTTTGGAAAATACCACTGTGCTTTGTGTGTCTGTGGATCTTCCTTTTGCAATGGCACGTTTTTGCGGCGCTGAAGGTATTGAAAACGTCGAGTCTGCTTCTGCATTTCGTTCAAGCTTTGGCAGTGACTATGGTTTGCTGTTTAAAAATGGCCCTCTGGCTGGTCTGTGTTCTCGTTGCGTTGTTGTTATCGATGCGGATGGCAAAGTCGTTTATACCGAGCAGGTGAGTGAAACTGCGGATGAGCCAAACTACGAAGCGGCTATTGCTGCACTGTAACCCTGTATAAACATCGGCCTTAAAAAACGGGCCTTTGAAAAGCTATATGTAAAACCTACATACAAAAAAGAGGCTCACAAGGAGCCTCTTCTTCGTTTCGTCGGTTAGATATTACTGACAACTGCCTGTTTGGGACCAGGCATAAGTCCGGGCCCAGCCAACTCCGGGTTCATACGGACCGCCAATCGTACACCAGCCACCCACAATACATTGGTAAATGTTACCAACATTCTGGACTCTTGCGCTGTCGCCATAGCTGGACCCGTCAACATATTGCGGTATTCCAGCGCAGTTGCCGCCACCTGAAGAACTGCTGCTGGATGAGCTGCTGGAGCTTGACGAGCTGCTCGAACTTGAAGAGCTGCTGGAACTTGAAGAACTGCTCGAGCTAGAAGAGCTTGACGATGAGCTGCTGGAGCTGGAAGAACTGCTGCCGGAAGATGAGCCGCTTCGGTCCGTAACACCAAACAATTCTAGTTCCGCTAGCTGCAGGATGGTGCCGCTGTTGTTATTCATGCTCAAGCGGTAAAAACGGAAACTGTTTGTGTTGGCGAAATTGAAACGCCGTGTTTTGAAGCGAATAGGGAAGTCCTGATTGCTTCTCGAATCAATATTCGTCCATGTATTGCCATCGTTGGAGCCTGCCAGAGTCCAGCTCAAAGGATCTCGTTCTGCTGCATCATTGGCTGAGGTCATGGAGTAACCCGTCAGCACATAGCTTGCATCAGCTTCAAACTGGACCCAGGCATTCGCGTTAAGTGTCAGGTACTTTGTATCGATCCGATTGTCCGTCAGTCGGTCTATGCCTTCACCTGCTGGCGAATCATTATACTGCGCGGTTGTGGTGCCGCCAAAGTTGGTGATATCGGTGTTATAACCGTAATAGCGAGAGAACGTAGCGTCGGCTCGTCCCAAATCGTTATCGATCGGTTCTGCATACAGTGCCCACTCTCGGTGACGAATATAGTGTGTCGGAAAGTTGTATGAGCGGAAGGATACCTTGCTGTTGTCTGCCAGTCCCGGCTCTATGACCCAGGTGGCATCTGCGTTAAACAGTTGTGTTCCATCGGAGGCATCCAGCCAAACTTCTCCTTCACGGTGACGCAGGTAACTGTTCGGGAAGTTTTCAGACTGAAAGGAAACGCCGCTGCCTGCTAAACCCGGCACCATTCGCCAATAGGCGTCGCGCGCTGGCCCTACGGTATGGTTAATGCGGCCACGGCTGTTTTGATGACGAATAAACGCACCATTCATATTCATGCTCTCCCAAACTTCTGCACCGCTTGGAGGGAGAATCTTGCTGGGATTGCGACCGTTTTGATGGGTGGCCAGGAAGGCATCACGAATAATATTAAAGTCACCTTTAAAGACTTTACGATCATAGGTGTAGTGGCCGTTTATTTCCGCTTCCACATCCGTCCACTGTGTAAGCACGGCTGCGCTTAGTCCTCTGCGGTCACGTAAATTGTTCAAAATGGTACCGTACTCGGCCATGACATCGGTAAATTCCTGGTCGGTTTCTACAACTCGTGCCCAGCTGGACCATATGTTCGTGTCCCACATATTGTTTGGCTTTCGCAGTACGACTCCTCCATATTCGCCGTTGGCAATCGCACGATCTTCGTCGGACGCCGGTGCCGCCGGTGCAGAGTAAAAGTGCCAATCACGAAGGTCACCCACGCTGGAGTCTCCGCCACAACAGGCAGAGTTTTCGTTGATAATGCGATAGGGGTCCAGTTGCTGGACGGCGTTAGTGACGTTGACGCTGTCGAATTTGCCCCACTGCTCATTGAACGGTACCCACATAATGATGGAGGTAATATTCCAGTGTGTGCGAATTAAGCGTTCGAGCTCGGTGCGAAATTGTGCCTGTTCTTCCAGGGTGCTGTTGTTGCCGTTGGGCATATCTTGCCACACCAGCAAGCCGAGTCGATCAGCGTGGTAATACCAGCGGTAGGGCTCCGTTTTAATATGCTTGCGGACCATGTTGTAACCCAGATCCTTCATGCCCTGGAGGTCAAACAAAATAGCATCTTCAGATGGTGGGGTGTAAATACCATCCGGCCAGAAGCCTTGATCCAGAGGTCCCATCTGGAACACGAACTCATTGTTCAAAAACATCTTGGTCACGCCGTTGACTTTACCCAGGGAAATTTTACGCATACCAAAATAACTGTCGACAGAGTCAATGATTTGACCGTCGCGCTTTAAAGTAATGTCCAGGTCGTAAAGGAAGGGGTTGTCCGGCGACCAAAGCTTTTGATCGGGAATAACCAGTGCTAATTTGCTGTTGGCATTTCCGGTAACTGTCCCTGCGACGGTGGTACCGTCTCTGGCGATTGCCTCAACACTAATACCCGAAGTGTCGCCACTGGTGTTTACCGTTAAGAACAAGGTGTTATTGTCGATATTAGGTATCAGGCGCATATCCCGAATGTAGGTTTGGGGTACACCTTCCAGCCAGACCGTTTGCCAGATACCACTTGCGGGGGTATACCAGATATCACCAGGGTTATTCCATTTTTCATCGACCTGTTTACCCGTAGGGCCAGGGTGGCCATCTGTCGTTGTGGGGTCATAGACGCGTACATTCAATTTATATGTATTACCTGGGCTGACATAGTCGGTGATATCAAAAGTGAAGGGGTCATAACCGCCTTTGTGTGTGCCGACGCTGACATTGTTGATGAACACTTCACTTTCCCAGTCGACCGCATCAAAGTGTAGTAGCACCCGTTGGCTTGTCCATTGCTCTGGAATGTATAAGCTGCGCTCATAGGTAAAGCGCTTCCAGTTTTGTTTGATACCGGAGATCGCAGACTGGATTGGGAAGGGCACGAGTATTCCTTGCTTTCCACTGGCCTGATTAAGATTTTCACCTTCCCAAATATCCCAGGCGCCATTTAAGTTAACCCAGTCACTGCGTTGCATTTGTGGGCGAGGGTGTTCGCGTAGGACATTGTTGGGGTTGTTGATCTGCTCGCCCCAGGGCGTCCAGATACCATTGGACTTCTTCACCCACGGCGCGGTGTTGCCAGAACCCGAAGAGCTGCTGCTCGAGGAGCTCGATGAAGAGCTGGAAGAACTTGAAGATGAACTGCTCGACGAGGAGCTGGAACTTGTCGAACTGCTGGAGCTTGTCGAACTGCTGGAACTGCTAGAGCTTGAAGAGCCGCCAGTATAACCCGAGCTGTAGAGCTGAGATTGGGGCACAGCTTCACGTGCCTGGTTCGCGCTCTCCCATTCAAGCAGCATATTCGCGCCGCCATTGTTTTCAAAATACTCCACTTTAATGTCGTATTTTTGGTTAGCGTTGAGCTGGATGCTGCCGCTATACCAGGTGTCCCAGTTGTCTACCCACTGGTCAATGATCAGCTGGTTGTTGATCCACACTCGGCGCCCGTTGTCACTGCGAATGTGGAAGGTATAGTTCTCGCTGAATTTAGCTTGAATCTGTCCTGTCCAGCGGGTGGAGAAAGCATCGGCATTGACGCCTGTCATAGGTGAGTTATTCCCCCAGTTCAGGTTCAGGTTGGCGTCTACCCGTTGACCAACAAATGTTTCGAAATTCATACCATTGAAGTATTCGCCTTTTAATCCGTCACCATTTCCGCTGACTGCATCGCCGTAATAGCAGGCTTTGGCCACACCGGAAGCGGGATCACCGAAAGTCGCATTGTCACAGGCAATACTTCCCGTGGCGGTGATGTAATTGAAACTGCCGTTTGCACCGAAGGCCACAGGGCGTGTGCCCGCAAATGAGCAAATTCCATTTTCATCCGCGCACTTGGTATACCCCGCTGGACCACTGCTGACAATATCCCAGGGCAGGCCGTTATATTCACGCAGCAACTGGAACAAGTGATCGGGGCGCACAACCTCATAATTGCCATTCAAGCTATTGGCAACATTCATAAAATTTGTTGGTTTCACATCGGTCCAGGGTTGTGCCTGGATAATGACAAAGCGTGGTGTTGCGCCGTTCCAGCCTGAGGATGCGGAATTAATGTGATCGATCATCGCTTGTTCGCCTGTACAGTAATTACAGGAGAGGGCCATGCCCGGCATACTGCCGTTGTAGATGGTTAAGCCACCGCCAGTGTTTTGCCCGGTTAATCCTAACGTTTGCGGGGTGAACTGCGCATATGCGTTGCCAGACGTTTGATTAATGCCTCCCGTAATCGTGTTCCATACGGTAATAACATTAATCCCTGCCTTTTTGTTGTACTCCTGAGTGCGTGCCAGATGCTGGTTTAAGGTGTTAGTGTTAGACCAGTCGTTGGGGTAGATATAACCCAGCCCAGAAGGACCCGATACGAGGTTGTCGTTTTCTGTAGCAGTTTCATGGAAGAAATTTAAAGCACCGGGCATGGCGTCGACCATGGCGGGGGATACCGTCCAGCCGATGGGAACTTTGCCTCGATCAGGGTTGTTCCAAAGTTTTCTCATCAAATGCTCTACATATTGCAAGTTATCTCCGTCACTTAATATAAAAGCCACGTAAATCTTATTTTGAAGAGCAGGTTTTGGTGGGATGGGTTTAACGTTGATCGCACGTGGCATACCACTGTGCATGGTCAGGTTGGTGGCATAGTCGCTCGGTACTGTTGTAATACCGAATTGGGAGCCGCGTGTGATGCCTGCGCCTTCTTCTGGCCACCAGCCCAGATAAGTATTTCCATGCCCCATGGATTGCAGGAACTGATTTAACAATTCGCTTTCACCTGACACTTTCGGGTCAAGCCAGATTGTCGCCAGACCGGCACCGACAGCGTATTCTCGTCCACCCGCTTTATGAGCCAGTGGACTCAAACCCATAATTGCGCGGTGAGTCAGGTTAGGCCAGTAATTGTTATACAGTGTCTGGTACACCTGTAATTTAGAGCTGAATTGCCCGCGAAAATCTACCAGAATCGGAAAGTTGTAAGGTGCTGCTGTTAACCGGTTTGCCAGTGCTGGAGAGGCGATTAGTGCGCGCTGTTGTCCCGCAATCGAAGTGGCGAGGTTTACGGTATGAATTTGTGTGGGATCGTAGACAATTAAGCCATTAATCTCATCGCGATATTTTGAAATAAGATCCCATTTGTTGGGTACATCAGCCCAGTTTAAATCGAGGGATTCCAGCCAGGTATATGGACCTTCTGCGAACGCATCTCCCTCGTAAGAAAAAATTCTGGGTTTATTTACATTCACCAAACCTTTTAGCGAAGCAAATAAATACATTTCTTCCGCGCTGGGGCCTTTGCTAACACCGACCCAGTCTACTTTAATGTAAGCGCGTCCGTGCCAGTAAACGCGCAGTTCCAGAGATTGGTTGGCTGCGGCAAGATTGAACGGTAAGGAAAACGTAACATAGCTACCGGCCGTTGAAAAATCATGGCGATTTATCACCCGCTCAGCCAAAAGTGCCCCGTTAGATGCATTGCGAACATCCAGCGTTACCTGGGCATCGTTGATGGCCGTATTATTGTCGATCATAATTCTAAATTCGGCGGTGTTATCACCGGCGGGAATTTGCGTGCTGTAAGGTCCATAGACCATATGCGCATTCGGAGTATCGACACCGGTTTGACATAGCCAGCCATCCCCATCGAGATGTCCCGTTCCGTGCGAAATGTTACCGCCCTCAGCCTGCCAGCGTGCAGGTTCTTCTCGCAGGAAAATGTGATCCTGGGTTTGTTCGGGCGCAGGGAAGGAGGGGAGCAGTTGGTCTGAAGGCCAGGTGATGGCCGCAAAACCGGGATGAGACGCTAAGATTGCCAGGACGCCCAGTAGTGTGTTTATTACACACCTTCCAGACTTGAAATGTTGGTGTTTGAGCAAGTGTAAAAAAGTTGATGCCATGAGTCACAACTCCAATTTTGGTGTTAAGTTGTATTTTTGTTTTATAAACGGCTGTTTTCCCTGTTGTTTTACTGCTTGCTCTGGATTTGCCCCAGAGTACTGCAGTATTCACCGCGCCTTCCCGGCGATGTGTTATGTAGTATCTAAAATAAGCGATTACCTGTGGGCTCAATAGCTCAGAGTTCGTATTCGCAATTGCAAGGTAAACGTTCTCACTGCTGGTTATATAGTGTTAACCTGAATGATTAAATCTCAAAAAAATTTACAGTGATGGTGTTTGTCTGCGTATTCGCTGTATTTATCTGTAATTGCCAGTTCGGTTTTGCCCGACCGGCCTATGTTTATTTCTTCAGCAATATTCGATTTTTCGGCAATATAATACAGACGGCAAAAGCAAAGAGCTCTTTTAAACGGACGCTGGACACAGATGGCACGGCTGGACGTTGATTGACTGTATGTTTCTTCGTGTTTCTGAATGGCTGCTGCAATACGGAGTGCAGAAACACAATCTTGCATAAATCAATCTGAACATTGTGAGGCATACGGAATACTGATGAGAATTGAAGGCTGCAAGAGCTGTGTTGAGCGCATGAATAAAGTGTTAATTGATACGCGTATTTATTCTTCTTGTGCTCTTGTGGTACTACTCTCAAGGAAGTGCTTTTCTCAATTAAGCACTTCTTTCAAATTAGTGCTTTTCTCAAATAAGCGCTTCTCTCAATTAAGCACTTAATTATCACTGAATACTTCGTACAGTGAGTTCAGTTTTCGCGTGTACTGTTTCTACAATGTAATGTTTGTGTGTTACCTAAAATGCTTTGTCTGGGTCTTTAGTCTGGGTTTTTAAAAATCGCAATCAGATGTTTTGGTCTGTCTTTAATAAAAATTTCGTTGTATATATTCAGCTATCAAGTCAAAGTGATCATGGCCAATAGGCAGGGTGTTGGCCTCGTTGTCCAGATTGGCTTCGACGTCTATGCATATTCGGCTTCTTCACCTGATCTGTCGATGTGTGAATGGCTCAAAATTAATATGTAAACGAAAGCGTTGTTCTTAATGTTCGTTAGCGTACTACAACAGTAGTTTAAATTTGCAGTAGCTAATCACCGATGTTTACATCTCAGCGCTACAAAATTTTGACTGTCAAAATTTCTATGTGCGCCTTGAGTAAGGTGTTGTCGTTATTTATTGATAAAATGTTAGCTAAGTCAACATTTTTTTACAAAAAAAGCGATACACGACAAGGTTTTTTAATGTTCTAACAAGGAAAAATATTCGAACGTTGATAGGGTATTTAGATTTGCTATTTAAGTGTTTGATTTATATTGGAAAACGAAATATTTTAAATGGAGCTTGAAAATAGCAGAAAATGCTGGTGACGAAAGGGCTGTGGCTGGCTTTACGCTTGCGTTTCCATCGCAATATTTTTGTAACACTTGTCTATGAGTGCACTAGATTATTCGTGAATAGCGTTTTGCTGCCGTGTGTGATGTGGGAGTGTGTGCACCTGAGTGTAAATAGCTATCAAAGACCATACATATTCGGCGGATTAAAAGCCGACCGGCAGTATTTACGTATAATCCGTGCTTGTCTAGCTGTACTAATCCATCGTTCTGCATTTCCTTTAAAAGCATTAATTCTTTTGCAAAATAATGTTGAAAATCTATATTGAAAACCGTTTCAATTTCTTTGAATGTTATTTGAAAGTGACACATTAGGTTGTTGATGATTGCTTTTCGAATATTATCATCCTTCGATAGAACTACACCCTGGAAGTGAGGGATAACCCCATCGTCAATTTTTTCAGCGTATTCATTCAATTGTTTTACATTCTGTATTAATACATCACCAATCGCACTGATTGACGTCAGGCCAAATCCGTGAAGATCGCAATCAGCATGGGTCGCATACCCTTGGAAATTTCGCTGCAAAGTCCCCGCAGCTTGTGCTGTAGCTAATTCATCATCGGGTTTTGCGAAATGATCCATACCGATGTATACATACCCTGCGGACAAAAGCTTTTCAATGCTGAGTTTAAGTATATCCAGTTTTTCCTGTGGTTCTGGTAGTTCGCGAGCATCAATCTGTTTCTGTGTTTTAAACAGATGTGGCATATGCGCGTAATTAAACAAAGATACGCGGTCAGGACTTAATTCGATAATGCAATCCAGGGTTCGCGCGAAACTATTACAGCTTTGCTTTGGCAGGCCGTAAATCAAATCCATGCTGATACTTCTGAACCCTTGTTGACGAACCGCCTGAATGAGACGTTTTACTTCCGCTTGTGAGTTGAAGCGATTTACCGCTCGCTGCACCTGAGGATCGAAATCCTGAATGCCCATGCTGAGACGATTAAAGCCAAGTGAGCGCAGTTGGGAAATGCGTTTGGTATCAACGCCAGCAGGGTGAATTTCAATTGAGTACTCACCTGAATCATCATTCAACCAAGCGAAATTCTGCTTGATGGCCGACATGATTGCGCTCATTTCTTCGTGGTTCAAATAGGTTGGAGTACCGCCACCCCAGTGGAGTTGCTTTACGCTGCGCGTGGGCGAAATATGGTGTGCTTGTAATGAGATTTCACGCATCAGTTTATGGAGATACGGCTCGGCAATTTTCTTATTTGCGGTAATAATTTTACTGCAAGCGCAGTAATAGCAAACTGTGTCGCAAAAAGGAATGTGAAAGTAGAGGGAGAGCGGTGTTTGCTGTGCATTGCTATTGTCGACAGCGGCTTTCCACTGCTCGAATCCCACTTTATCAGAAAACTGCAACGCAGTAGGGTAAGAAGTATAGCGTGGGCCTGCTAGATCATATTTGCGTATTAACTCTGACTGCCAGATGTTCTTGCCTGTGGTGTGACTAAGAAATGCGTCCAACTGAAAAACTCCGCTATGTCTTTTTAAGTGCGGAAAGTATAAGAGCCTTGAAATAACGGAATTTGATGCAGGTCAGAAAATATCGTAGTTGTGTTTTCCTGGGGGTGGAACTTCGCAAAGAAAAATCTTACAGGAAGAATACCTTGTCAGGGCTAAAGCTCGAATTGCTGGTGAACCGGCAGTTTGATGGTAAAAGTGGTGCCTTGTCCGGGCCAGGACTCCACGTCAATGCTGCCTTTGTGATGTTCGGAAATAATAAAATAGGTTACAGATAAGCCGAGCCCTGTCCCTTTGCCAACGTCTTTGGTGGTAAAAAACGGTTCGAATATATGTTTTTTTACTTCGCTGGGCATTCCTGGCCCATTGTCTTTAATTTCAATAACAATAAATGCATCTTCCATATGCAAGGTAATGAGAACTTCCGGGTCTAATGGTGGGCCGTATTCGTCGGATGTAAATGCTTGTGCAGCGTTTCTTACCAGGTTGACCAGCACCTGCTGAATTTCTGTAGATGAGCAGGGAATGAGTGGCAGGTTAGCCTCGTATTCCTTTCGAATATTGGGCATCTCCACTCCCATGCTGGTTTTTAATTCGAGGCTTTTACGGGTTAGTTCAAGTGCGCCTTCAACTAATGCTGTAATGTCATGCAGCTGGTGGTTTTTATAGTTGCTGCGAGAAAACTCCAACATGTTTGTAACGATCTGCGCCGCCTGCTCTCCTGATTCTCGAATACTTTGTAAAAACTGTAAAATACCGCGCTCCTGCATATAGTCATGCATTGCAGTCAGATCAACACCAGACTTGTCGGCTGCCTCTTTGTTTGCTGCCAAATCTGGAGACATGCGGCGAATAACATTTTGTGCGTTGTTTAGAATGCCTGCGAGAGGGTTGTTAATTTCATGAGCCATACCTGCGGCCATTTCACCCAGACTCATCATTTTTTCATTCTGAATTAACATGCTTTCAACACGCACACGCTTCGTTACATTTTCAGCAAGAATAACAGCGCCGCTGATATCGTCTGCCATAAGCGGATAAAGTGTGAGGTCAAAAAACGTCGCATGAGGGCCTTGACCTTGCTGGATGCTTTCACGCAAATAGGGTTCACCGCTGGAAATGGTTTCTTTGATTAAGGTGTGGTTTACCGGCAGCTCAGGATAAACCTTATTAATGTGACCACCCAGTGCCTGTTCTGCATTAATCCCTGTAGAGCGAATGGCAGCGAGATTCCAGTGTGTAATAAAGCCCTCCGGTGTAACCGCGATCAAAATGCTGGGCATGGAATTGATCATGGTTTTAGTGTATTCCTGTGTTTCTCGTAGCAGCTCTTCTGTGGATTCGTGCCGGGCAATTTCGCGATAGAGTTGCTGACGTGTTTTGGCCAGTAACTCCGGGTTAATGCTGTCTTTTTCTGTTTTCCATTGCTGACGGCGACGACTGTAGTACAGTGCAACAAGCCAGATTCCCTGCACTAGAATAATGGTGAGCAAAATGCACGCCGTTAAAAATAGAATCCAAAGGGATATATTGTTTTCCAGCGTTTGCTTGAAGTTATTTAAGGGGGATGAGGCGTTAACCGAGCTGCTACAGAACAAGCTTAAAAAAAATGGGTAGAAAGTAAGGCGGGATAAAGACGTTCGCTCATGCTTGAGGTGATGCTGATTGGATTTGCGCACAAAATTCTGTGGAACGATGTGGATGAACCATTTTGTGCGCATCGTTTAATCCTGATGTTATGGAGTTTGGGGGCTCCTGAGTGGATTGTCTTTAAGGTAAAACTGGCTCAAATTTATCAATCTGGATCAGGATGCCCATCAGGGGATGATCGAGGTAGTGCAATTCAGTACTTCGCATACGCCGGCGTTGTTGCATCGTAACGACTCGACTGACCACATAGGGTTGTTTGGTCAAATTTGTGTAATCCTGGAAATAATTCTGGCTGGACTGCGCATCAAAGTTAAGACCGATATCCTTGTCGCTTTCATCCAGGGACAAATTCCACTGACTGTTATTGGATAAGCCACCGCTGTCTAGATTTGTATTGTTGGGGGTGAACGGTTTTGGTGGTTCTGGTGGATAAGGCCAGTGCTCGGTTTCCTGGCCGTAATTCGCTTCAAAGCTGGTGAACCATAAGTTGGTGCCTATATGGAGGTATCGGCTTAGCCAAATGGTGACAAACCCCTCGAGTTCTTTGTTCTTGTCAAACGTATCGCCACCGCTGATTACAATTGCGGGGGAGGAGTCTTTGTCCAGCATCGGTTGTCGCCAGGCTTCGTGGAATAATACACGTTTGCCTCGGTTGCGTTTGATTTGCAGAGCTTCCGCATTTAAATGCCGCTGGTTGGAGCTAAGCATTACGAAAGGCTGTTCCATGGCGGGTAGGCCGGTTTGACTGGTGCTTTGGGCTGCATTGATGGCAGTGGACACTGCCGCATTTAAATTTTCCTGAGCTGCCGGTGCATTCGGGTCTACCAGTAATTGCAAATTGGGTGGGTAGGCCAGGGCAACATTTTTAGACCATTTTTCGGCATCGGGCGAATTAATCTGATTGCGAGCAAAAACAATAATTTCTACCTGGAACCAGTCCTCGTAGCGAGTATCTTTGACGCCTTCATTTTTTTGTGCCGCTGCCGGTAAAACTGTAAGCAGGCTGAGCATGGCAAAAGAATAAGTCAATTGATGGAGTGCTCGTTGTATCTTTAATCGCATAGTGCTTTCACTTGTTTTTAATAGCGGTTATCGGTGCTGTTCAAGGTAAATCCCTTGTTACTCAGGCGGATTTTTTTAAGGATTCCAGCACGTTGTGAACGATCTTTAAGCGTTCGTCGGTGTTTTCCATGTCAAAAATAAACTTTAAATGATTTGCCCCTTCGAGACGATAATGTTGTGGCTGTTTTTGCACGAGCTTCACAATTGTAAGGGGTTCGACTGCCGTTTCCTTGGCAAATTCAATTCGCCCCTGTGATTTTCCTGCGTCTACTTGAATAATGCCAAGTTTTTCAGCTTCGAGTCTCAATTTGCTCTGGCGGAAAAGGTTTTTCACCTGGTCTGGCAGCAGGCCAAACCGGTCGATCATCTCTACCTGGAGTTCATTTAGGTCATCCTCGGTTTTACAGGAAGCAACCCGTTTATACAAGTTTAAACGGGTATTCACATCTGGTAGATAGTCTTCCGGGATTAATGCCGGTATACGAAGATTTAGGTCAACGCCATTATCCAAATCATCGTCCAGGTCAAAGGTTTTTCCGCTGTGTATGGCTTTGACAGCTCGGTCCAGCAGATCCATATATAAAGAAAAACCAATCGTTTGGATTTGTCCGCTTTGCTCTTCGCCAAGCAATTCACCTGCACCACGGATCTCCAGGTCGTGGGATGCCAGCATAAATCCGGCACCTAAATCCTGGGCTTCTGAAATTGCGTCAAGTCGCTTGTGTGCATCTGCGGTCATGGCCTTTTTGTTTGGCGTCAACAGGTAGGCATAAGCCTGGTGGTGCGAGCGGCCGACACGACCGCGAAGCTGATGCAGTTGCGCCAGGCCGAAGGTGTCTGCGCGATCTATAATAATGGTGTTTGCACTCGGAACATCGATACCTGTTTCGATAATGGTGGTGCACACCAGAATGTTAAATCGTTTGTGGTAGAAGTCCGCCATCACCGCTTCAAGATCGCGTTCGCGCATTTGTCCATGACCGATTTTAATGCGTGCTTCCGGTACCAGTTCTGCAAGCTCACGTGCAACTTTTTCAATCGATTTAACTTCATTGTGTAAGTAATACACCTGGCCGCCACGCATAATTTCCCGTTGTACCGCTTCTTTGATGATGGTCTTGTCGGATTCACGGACAAACGTTTTTACAGAAAGGCGTTTTGCTGGTGGTGTTGCGATTATCGAGAGATCGCGTATGCCGGACATCGACATGTTGAGCGTTCGTGGAATTGGTGTGGCAGTCATGGTCAGAATATCGACCTCGGCGCGCAGGGACTTCAGTTTTTCCTTTTGTCTCACACCAAAGCGATGCTCTTCATCAATGATCATTAATCCCAGGTTGGGGTATTTTAAATCACCTTGAATTAATTTGTGGGTACCGATAATGATGTCAATTTTACCCGCTTCCAGGCGCTTGCTTATCTCGGTAATATCTTTTTGCGTTTTGAATCGCGAAACCACTTCAATATTTACCGGCCAATCGGCAAAGCGGTCTTTAAAATTTTCGTAGTGTTGTTGCGCCAGTAGCGTGGTGGGCACGAGGATTGCCACCTGTTTGGCATTTTGAACGGCGATAAAGCACGCGCGCATTGCCACTTCAGTTTTACCAAAACCAACATCACCACAGACGAGTCTGTCCATTGGTTTATTGGACAACATATCGTTTCGTACAGCTTCAATGGCGTCTTGCTGATCGGGGGTTTCTTCGAATGGAAAACCAGCACAGAATTGCTGATAATCTTCTCTCGGACTTTTGTAGGAAAAGCCTTTTTTGGCTTCTCGTTTGGCGTAAATGTCGAGCAGTTCTGCCGCAACATCGCGAATTTGTTCGGCGGCTTTGCGTTTGGCTTTTTGCCACTGTTCACTGCCAAGCTTGTGCAGTGGTGCGTGCGTTTCTTCGGAGCCGGAATACCGGCTGATTAAATGCAAGTTGGCAACAGGGACATAAAGTTTTGCATCATTAGCGTATTCAAGGACTAAAAATTCTTCTGCCTGTCCATCGTGTTCTATAGTTTGCAAACCTCGATAACGGCCGACTCCATGTTCCAGGTGAACGACAGGAGCGCTGATATTTAATTCGGTCAGATTTTTAATGATGTTATCGTGATCATCATTCCCGGTTTTGCGGCGACGGGCCTGTTTCACCTGGGTGCCAAACAACTGTGATTCCGCAACCAGAATCAGCGAGGGGGTCTGACAGTTAAACCCTTCCTCCAGCGGCGCAATGGTAATGGCCAGCGAGATGTCAGAGGTAAAGAAATCACTAATGGATTCCACTTCCTGAGGTTCGACGCCTATCTTTAAAAACTGTTCTTTTAGTATTTCTCGGCGTCCACTGGATTCTGCGCAAAACAATATACGTTTTTCAGTATCGCAAATGAATTTTTCGACATGATGAAGCGGGTTCTTGAGTCGCGTGTCGATTAATAGCAGTGGCGCGGGTTTTATATCGAAATTTACCTGGCCTGGCTTATCTTCAACCATTTGCTGGCTGAGGCTGACTTTGGCAAAATTTTTCATGTGGCCAAACAGCTCATTGACCGGCAGAAAAATTTCGTGTGGCTTTAGAATGGGGCGTTCAATATCACCGCAACGGCTGTCGTACCGCGAGCTGACTTCCCGGTAAAAGTCCTCATAGGCTTTATCAAATCCGTCCAGAATGAATAGCTGAGAATCCTGATCCAGATAATCGAAGAGGGAGGAGGTGGAGTCGAAAAACAGCGGCAGGAAGTATTCAATGCCCGCTGCTGCCAAACCTGAGTTTACATCCTGATAAACCGGACAGGCTTTATGGTTGACGTCAAAACGCTCGTGCCACTCATTTCGGAAATGGACAATAGATTGCTCATCGAGAGGGCACTCTTTGCCGGGCAAAATATCAATGCTGGGAACCTTCTCGATGGTGCGCTGAGATTCTGGGTCAAATGTGCGCAAAGACTCCACTTCATCATCAAACAGTTCGATGCGGAATGCGTGCTCGCTTCCCATCGGGAATACGTCCAGAAGGGCACCGCGAAGCGCAAACTCACCGTGCTGATAAACGGTATCGACATTCTGGTAACCGGCGTACGTGAGCTGCTGGCGCAGTTTCTCTCGATCGAGAATTTCACCCGTTTTGAGAACCAGGCTTTTGGACAAAATATAGCTCTGTGGTACCAGGCGCTGTGCAAGTGTTTGGGCGGATACAATGACCAGTGTTTTGTGGCCTTTGGCCAGCTGGTAAAGGCAGCGCATGCGGTTGGAAATAATGTCTTGGTGGGGGGAAAAACTATCGTAGGGCAGCGTTTCCCAATCTGAAAACAGAATGATATTTAAATCCGCTTGTCTGTCGCCGCTGCTGTTTGCGCTGGCGGGAACAAACTGTTCCACCTCCATTGCCAAACGATCTGCCACGGACATGTTGGGCGCGATCACCAGGGTTGAGGATTTATTAGCCAAAGCGCTATTGGCAATAGCGCAAGCGAGCGCACTACCTGAAAGATTTCCCCAAAGCGATTTGTCGCCACTTTTGTTCTTGAGAGGCGGGTCGAGCGGACTTACTGCCATAAGCGTATTACTACCTAAACACTACCTGAAAAATTGTGGCGGTATTTTAGCGACCTTTAATAGGGATAAACAGGTGTAATTGCCTCCAGTTTAAGTCGGATTCTGAGCGGGGTGACCTGAAGGGGGCAGTGGAAACCGAGGCGAAATTCGATAAAATGCAAGGAAATGCCAGGGCTTGATTAAGCTTTGTACGCCTTCCTGCGTCGCCTATAGCAAAAAGATCGATAAAACAAAGAGTTAAACTAGCTAAATGATCTCTTCATCCGTATAATTGGCGCGGCTTTTTTGCGGGCCCATAAAATATAGAAAGTACGATAGAAGAACCGGAATCAAGGCCGTTAGAAAATCGGTCATCCGGGTCAAAATTTACGCAATGCGCGTGGTGTATCGTCTAGATTACTAATCAATCACCATACTTCTCAAAAGATTTGCTGAATTACATCTACAAATAAAAGCAAGCTGCAAATAGAAGAGACTCTTACCGCACGCGGTTAAGAGGAATTGCGCTGATTGCGCTGGCGTTCCGTTAAATGTAGAACGGCCAGAAATAAAAATTCCGCAATATTGGCTGCACCCATGTATACAACACGTGTATGCAATAAGACGTCGGCAAGTGATATAGATTGTAAAGACGTGGCATATGAAGCAATTGCTTGTGAGGTATGTGAGGTAAAAGTGCAGCCTCTATTGCTAAAAGTTTCGCAAAAAATATTAAACTCAAAACTTAGGCTGTGACGTATGATTAATATCCGTCGAGGATTGACTTTACCTATATCGGGTGAACCCCGACAATCCATAGAAGATGGCCCTAACGTTCGAACTGTCGCTCTTGTAGGCTTTGATTATCATGGAATGAAGCCAACCATGGAAGTGCAAGTGGGTGACAAAGTGAAAGTAGGGCAGGTCCTTTTCACCGATAAAAAAACCGAAGGAGTACGCTATACCTCGCCAGCGGCAGGTACTGTGGCTGCGATTAATCGTGGCGCGCAACGTATTTTCCAATCGGTTGTGATTGACGTGGAAGGGGATGAAGCTGAAACCTTCGCCAGTTATGATGCTGCACAACTAGGCTCGATTGCTCGCCAAGACGTGGTCGATAACCTGGTTAATTCTGGCATGTGGACGTCTATTCGTACCCGTCCATACAGTAAGGTTCCCGCGATTGACAGTGCTCCGGTAAACATTTTTGTTTCCGCCATGGACACTAATCCATTAGCGGCCGATCCCGCTGTAATCCTTGCTGAAAAAGCAGAAGCCTTTAAAAATGGTCTGGCGGTACTGTCTACCTTAACGGAAGGCAAAGTGTACGTCAGTCACGCTCAAGGCGCCGATATTCCTAATGCCGGTTTAGAGAAAGTGGTTTATGAAACATTTTCCGGGGTTCACCCTGCCGGGAATGTGGGAACGCACATCCACTATTTATCGCCTGTCAGCGCCAACAAAGTTGTCTGGACAGTGGGTTATCAGGATGTCGCTGCCATTGGTAACCTGTTCACCACGGGCAAACTGGATCTGGATCGCGTCGTCTCTCTGGCGGGTCCTCAAATGGAAGATCCTCGCCTGGTTCGCACCCGAGTGGGCGTTAGCCTGGAAGAGTTGACTGCAGGTCAAATGAAAGCTGGGGAAAACCGACTGGTTTCCGGTTCCGTGCTGGGTGGCCGCACAGGTAAAGGGCCTTTGGCTTTCCTGGGACGTTACCACAATCAGGTATCAGTATTGTTGGAAGGCCGTGAGCGTCCATTCTTGCATTATGTCATGCCCGGTTCAGACCGCTTCTCCGTATTGCGTATTTATATTTCCAAATTGATGGGTGGTAAGAAGTTCGACTTCACAACCTCCACCAACGGTAGTGAGCGTGCCATGGTGCCTGTAGGTGCATATGAAAAAGTTATGCCGCTGGATATCTTACCGACCCAGTTACTGCGTTCATTAATCGTGGGCGACACCGACACTGCGCAAAAGCTCGGTTGTTTAGAGTTAGATGAAGAGGATTTAGCCTTGTGTACATTTGTTTGCCCTGGCAAATATGAATACGGCCCAATCTTGCGTAGCAACTTAACGCAAATTGAGAAGGAGGGCTAAGCATGAAATTTTTACGTAACATCCTCGACAATATGGAGCCGCATTTCCATCACGGCGGCAAATGGGAAAAATGGTATGCGCTGTATGAAGCTGTCGATACTATTTTTTACCAACCCAACACGGTTACTCGCACGACAGCACATGTACGCGACGGTATTGACCTTAAGCGTATCATGATCACTGTCTGGGCTTGCGCGTTCCCAGCGATGTTTTACGGTATGTATAACCTGGGTTTTCAGGCGAATACAGTGCTGGCAGAAATGGGCGCGACGTCCATCGAAGGCTGGCGTGGAGCATTAATTCTAATGCTGGCTGGGCATGATCCAAGCAGCATTTGGGATAACCTGATCTACGGTGCTGCATTCTTTGTACCGATTTACTTCATCACGTTTGTAGTGGGCGGCTTCTGGGAAGTTCTGTTTGCGGTTAAACGTGGTCACGAAATCAATGAAGGGTTCTTTGTAACCTCCATTTTATTCGCTTTAACCTGTCCGCCAGATTTACCTTTGTGGCAGGCGGCCCTGGGCATCAGCTTTGGTGTGGTAATCGGGAAGGAAGTGTTTGGTGGAACGGGTAAGAACTTCTTGAACCCTGCGCTGACTGGCCGTGCCTTTCTGTTCTTTGCTTACCCGGCTTCCATGTCTGGTGATGCGGTTTGGACGGCTGTTGATGGCTATACCGGTGCGACTGCTCTTTCTGTTGCTGCACAACAGGGGATGGACGCTTTAACTCAGCAAATGTCCTGGCTCGATGCATTCTTTGGGCAGATGCAAGGTTCTATCGGGGAAGTGTCTACGCTGGCAATTCTGCTCGGTGGTCTGGTACTGCTATTTATGGGAATTGCTTCGACCCGCATCGTACTTGGTGTTTTCATTGGCACTACCCTGACGTCTTTGTTATATGGCGCTGTAGGTGATGCGAGTTCAAATCCAATGTTCGCTATGCCTTTTTACTGGCACTTCGTGTTAGGCGGATTTGCATTTGGTGCTTTCTTTATGGCGACAGATCCCGTATCTGCGTCTATGACCAATGCCGGTAAATGGTGGTTTGGTGGTTTGATCGGTTTTATGGTGGTCACAATTCGCGTTGTGAACCCTGCCTTCCCTGAAGGCATGATGCTGGCGATTCTGTTCGCTAATATTTTTGCACCGCTGATCGATCATTTTGTTGTACAGGCGAATATCAAGCGGAGGTTAGCACGTGGCTAGTAACGATAGTTTTAAACGAACAATAGGCGTTGCGGTAACATTGTGTGTCGTTTGCTCGATCATTGTGTCCACTGCGGCGGTGCAATTGCGCCCTGCGCAAGTTGCCAATAAAGCAAAAGATTTTAGAAAAAACATTTTGATGGCAGCGGGTATGTATGACCCGTCTAAAACTATCAAAGATCAGTTTGCTGCTGTTGAAACTAAAATCGTAGATCTTAACACTGGCAAATTTGCGCCAGATGCGATTGAGAATGTCACCGCATACGATCAGGTAAAAGCAGCGAAAGACCCTAAAATGTCTGAACCTGTTCCAGCCGAGCAGGACATTGCCAGTCTTTCTCGTCAGGAAAAATATTCAAAAGTATTCCTGGTGAAAAACGGTAACAACATTGAAAAAGTCATTTTGCCAATTCGTGGTTATGGCCTGTGGTCAACTCTGAAAGGGTTTATCGCACTGGAGTCTGATTTCAACACTGTGATCGGATTGGGTTATTACGAACATGGTGAAACACCTGGACTTGGCGGTGAAGTGGATAACCCCAAGTGGAAAGCACTTTGGAATGGTAAGGAAGTTTACAGCGCAGAAGGTGACGTAGAGCTAAGTGTGGTTAAAGGCACTGTTGACGCTAGCACGCCTAACGCAGAATACAAAGTAGACGGACTTTCTGGTGCGACCTTAACCAGTAATGGTGTCGACTATATGATTAAGTTTTGGTTGGGTGAAAACGGTTTTGCTCCCTTCCTGACTAACCTCAAGAACGGGGAGGCCTAAGTCATGAAAGCTAAAGAACTTTTATTTAAACCCATTTTAGATAACAACCCGATTGCCCTGCAGATTCTCGGAATTTGTTCTGCGCTGGCGGTGACCTCAAGTTTGAAAGTAACCATGGTTATGTGTATTGCATTAACCCTGGTTACGGCGTTTTCTAACTTTTTCGTCGCGCTTATCCGCAACCAGATTCCAAGCAATATTCGTATTATCGTGCAGATGACGATTATTGCGAGTTTGGTAATCCTGGTTGATCAGATCCTGAAGGCCGTGGCTTACGATATCAGTAAGCAGCTTTCGGTATTCGTTGGTCTGATTATTACCAACTGTATCGTGATGGGGCGTGCGGAAGCATTCGCCATGAAAAACCCGCCAATTCCTTCATTCCTGGATGGTATTGGTAATGGTCTTGGTTACAGTGCTTTATTGCTAACGCTTGCGGTATTTCGTGAGTTGTTTGGTTTTGGTTCGCTGTTCGGTCATCAGATTCTTCCGTTGGCCACCGAAGGCGGCTGGTATGTGAATAACGGCCTATTGCTGGCTCCACCAAGTGCATTCTTCCTGATTGGTCTGATTATCTGGGCATTGCGTTCATTTAAGAAAGAGCAAGTGGAAACTGCTGAATTTAAAATTGCGCCAAATACCTCTACGGCGAAGGAGGCTGTGTAAATGGAAGTCTTATTAAGCATTTTTACAGAGTCTGTTTTCCTTAAAAACATGGCCCTTTCTTACTTCCTTGGAATGTGTACCTTTTTGGCGATCTCCAAGAAAGTTGATGCGGCAATCGGTTTGGGTATTGCAGTAATTGTTGTTCTTGGTATTACCGTACCGGTGAATAATCTTCTCTACACCTATCTGTTATCAGAAGGTGCGTTGGCTTGGGCCGGTTATCCTGAAGTGGATCTGTCCTTCCTTGGTTTGATCAGCTATATCGGCGTTATCGCCGCGATTGTTCAAATTATGGAAATGGTTCTGGATAAATATGTGCCTGCGCTTTACAACGCTCTCGGTGTGTTTTTGCCGCTTATTACAGTGAACTGCGCAATTCTGGGTGGTGCTCTGTTGATGGTTGAGCGTGATTACAACTTTGGTGAGAGCGTAGTTTTCGGTGTTGGTTCTGGTGTGGGCTGGGCGTTAGCCATTGTCGCACTGGCCGGTATTCGAGAAAAGTTAAAGTACAGCGATGTGCCGCACGGTCTACAAGGCCTGGGTATCACCTTCATTACAGTAGGTTTGATGTCCTTGGGCTTTATGGCGTTCGGCGGAATTAAACTGTAACCAACGGAGAATAGTACATGAGCATAGAGATTATATTAGGCGTTATCATGTTCACGGGCATCGTTCTTGCGTTGGTCTTCGTGATTCTTGGTGCGCGTTCAAAACTAGTGAACAGTGGTGATGTCACCATCGAAATTAATGGTGAAAAAACCATTACAGTACCTGCAGGCGGCAAATTGTTACAAACGCTTGCGGCGGCGGATTTGTTCCTTCCTTCAGCTTGTGGCGGCGGCGGTAGCTGTGCGCAGTGTCGCTGTGTGGTGGAAGAGGGTGGCGGCTCCATGTTGCCAACCGAAGAATCTGCATTTACCAAGCGCGAAGGTAAAGAAGGCTGGCGTTTAAGCTGTCAGGTGCCGGTTAAACAAAACATGAAAGTTGAAGTGCCTGAAGAAGTGTTCGGTGTGAAGCAGTGGGAATGTACTGTTGAAGCGAACCCTAATGTCGCGACCTTCATTAAAGAACTTACGCTGCGTTTGCCTGAAGGGGAGAACGTAGACTTCCGCGCAGGTGGTTATGTTCAGTTGGAAGCGCCAACTCACCACGTTAAATTCAAAGATTTTGAAATCGAAGAAGAGTACCGTGGCGATTGGGAGCATTTCGGATTCTTTAATCTGGAATCCAAAGTTACAGAGCCTGTAATTCGTGCGTACTCAATGGCGAACTACCCAGAAGAAAAAGGTATCGTGAAGTTCAATATTCGTATTGCGACTCCACCACCGCGTTCACAAGGCTTACCACCGGGACAAATGTCTTCTTATGTGTTCAGCTTGAAGCCTGGTGATAAAATTACGGTATTCGGTCCATTTGGTGAGTTCTTTGCCAAAGACACTGAAAATGAGATGGTGTTTATCGGTGGTGGTGCAGGTATGGCACCGATGCGATCGCACATTTTTGACCAGCTGCGTCGAATCAAGACAGATCGTAAAATGTCTTTCTGGTACGGTGCACGTTCATTGCGTGAATTGTTCTATCAGGATGAATACGATCTGCTGGCCGAAGAAAATGAAAACTTCAAATGGCACATTGCCTTGTCAGATCCGCAGCCAGAAGATAACTGGGATGGTTTAACCGGGTTTATTCATAATGTGTTGTACGAGCAGTACTTGAAAGATCACCCCGCGCCAGAAGATTGTGAGTACTACATGTGTGGGCCTCCAATGATGAACGCAGCGGTAATTAAAATGTTGAAGGACCTCGGTGTAGAGGACGAAAACATTATGCTCGACGATTTTGGTGGTTAATATAAATCGCGGTATGAAGATCTTAAGAAAAATAAGAAGGCCGGTATATCTGGCCTTTTTTTGTTTGTTCGGTGTGGTGCTTACGGCATGTAATCCGGCGGGTGGGGATAAATACCACTGGCAGTTCTCCGGTAATACCATGGGGACCACTTATCATATAAAAGCAATTGGCCATTCACACGTTGAACTGCCAAAAGATGAGTTGGCGCTGGAGATCGACAAAGCCCTGGTGAGTTTTAATCAGGTGATGTCGACCTATATTGCAGACTCTGAGTTATCGCTTTTCAATAAGCACGCAGTGAAGGAGTGGGTGAGTGTAACGCCGAATCTGATGTCGGTTTTATTACTCGCACAACAAGTTAGTGTCGCGTCCAATGGCGCTTTTGATATTACTGTGGGCCCGCTCGTAAATGCCTGGGGATTCGGTCCGGTTAAGCGTGAAGGAATGCCAAGCGACGAGGAAATTGCCAAGGCAATGGAGGTCGTTGGCTATCATAATCTGGAGCTCGACAAGGCTGGCCTTAGAATATTCAAAGAGAAAGCCATTTATGTTGATTTATCGGCGATCGCCAAAGGGTTTGCCACCGATGTGATTGCTGAACTTTTAGAGGTGCAAGGCATCCACAACTATATGGTGGAAATTGGCGGAGAGTTAAAAATTCGCGGCCATAATTTCTCTGAAAAACCCTGGGCTATTGGAGTGGAAAAGCCTGCACTGGGTCACACCGGTACAATGCAGAAAATATCCGGAGACAATGTCGGCATTGCAACATCGGGAGATTATCGCAATTTTTACGAGGTTGAAGGCAAACGAGTCAGCCACACCCTGGACCCCAACACAGGCAAGCCGATAGACCATGCTCTGGCTTCTGTGACTGTTATAACGCAGACCGGTGGCGCGGCAGATGCTTATGCGACTGCCATTAATGTTTTGGGGCCGGACTTAGGGTATGATTTAGCCATTGAGCAGAACCTGGCAGTATTTTTGGTGGTGCGTGAAGCCGATGGTTTTACTACAAAACACACGCCCCAGTTTGAGCAGTACATGGTGGATTAACTCCAGCATTATATTCTTGGTGAACATATGACAATTTTTCTATTAACTTTTGTGATATTGCTAATTATTGTGGCGGCGATGTCTATTGGCGTCATCCTGGCAAAAAAGCCGATCGCAGGTTCATGTGGTGGTATGTCTGCTTTGGGCATTGATACCGCATGTGATATATGCGGTGGCGATAAAAACAAGTGTGAAAAAGAACAGGAACAGCAGTCTGCAAAAAATGATGCGGCTGAAACTGATTTAAGTTATGACGCGACTAGTGTCGCCAACAAATAAACGTTCTTTTGTCGCCACTAGCGGCCCACTTAATATTTATTTTTACTTTCAACTTTTTACTTTGGGGATGTACAACCAACGATGGCCGATTTTAAATACGACGTGCTTGTAATTGGCGCCGGACCAGCGGGTGAAGCTGCGGCAATGGCAGCAGCAAAAAATGATTTGCGTGTAGGTGTTGTGGAAGACAGAGGCGTTTTAGGTGGTAACTGTACCCACAAAGGCACAATCCCTTCCAAGGCATTAAGAAGTGCAGTTAAGCAGGTTATTCAATTTGGCTCGAAGTCCATTTTTCGTGCGATAGGCAACGCCAAAGCGCTTTCCTATGCGGAAGTTCTGGCAGCCGCTTCAGAGGTTATTCCAAAGCAAGTTGCTTTACACACCGAATATTTCCAGAAAAACCGTGTGAGAATTCATAACGGTCTGGCAAAGTTTATTGGCGATAATCAAGTTGAAGTTCGTGATCCTCACGGTGTGCGCGACATTATTTCAGCGAAGCACTTTGTGATCGCGACTGGTTCCAGTCCATATCGTCCCGCAGATATTGATTTTAATCATCCTCGCGTTTATGACAGCGACACAATCTTAGATATGCAACACACACCGCGCACACTGATTATTTACGGCGCGGGCGTTATTGGTTGTGAGTATGCCTCTATTTTTGCCGGACTGGGAATTAAAGTGGATTTGATCAATAGCCGCGAGCGATTGCTGTCTTTCCTGGATGATGAAATTTCGGATGCCTTGAGCTACCACTTACGCGATAACGGCGTAATGGTTCGTCACAGCGAAGAGTACGATGTTGTGGAGTCAACCGACAGTGGTGTGACAATACGATTGAAGTCAGGCAAGCGTATCAAGGCAGATGCTTTGCTTTGGTGTAATGGTCGCTCTGGTAATACGGACGCATTGAATTTAGAAAGCGTTGGACTGGAAGCAAACCATCGCGGTCAAGTAAAAGTAGATAAGAATTATCGCACGGATGTAGAAAATATCTATGCTGCGGGTGATGTAATCGGATGGCCAAGTCTGGCCAGCGCATCTTATGATCAAGGGCGTGCCGTCGTGGATTCGATTCTCAACCAGACGCCACGTTATGTGCAAGATGCACCTACGGGTATTTATACCCTGCCAGAAATCAGCTCGGTTGGAAAAACAGAAGCAGAGTTAACGGCGGCGAAGGTTCCATATGAAGTCGGTCGTGCGTTTTTTAAAGATACTGCGCGAGGGCAGATTAGTGGCGAAGATGTGGGGATGTTAAAAATCCTGTTTCACATTGATTCTCGCGAAATTTTGGGTATTCATTGTTTTGGTGCCGAGGCGTCGGAAATTATTCATATTGGTCAGGCAATTATGAACCAGGCGGATGAAGCAAATAACATTGAATATTTCGTGAATACCACATTTAACTATCCTACGATGGCAGAAGCTTATCGTATTGCAGCGCTTAATGGTTTAAATCGAGTGAACCGCCATTAGTCAAATGTGTTAGTGCGTTTAAAAAAAACCGGGCAAATGCCCGGTTTTTTTGTGCCGTCAGTGTTTGTATTGTTATACAACCACTACAGAATTATCTTCATAGCTTAAATTATTGGGAACGTATTTATCTGCAGTAAAATCGTTCTCCCAGCGTTTGCCATCTACGACAAAACGGTATTGATATTCGTGCCCAACTTCCAAATCCAGGGTTGTTGCATAGTCGCCGGTTTTTTGCTTTCGCAATTTCGTCTCTTCCGTATCCCAGTCGTTAAATTCTCCCGCAAGGGCAACCGTCTTAGCGCCATCAACAATTTCTTTTGGTGCAATAAATTTTACTTTGCAAATCGGTTTGGATTTTAAATATTTTTTTTCTACGCTCATTAGTGGCTCCTGTAATTAAAGCAAGCATGGGAGTGTGGGTATCTTGGTCTTGGTCTAGCCTGGCGGTGTAGTCGCTCTTTTGGTTTCTTTTTGTAGTATTCCTATATGTTTGTTCTGAATCACTACTTGGTGAAGTTTATAAAAATGCCTAACTATATAAATGCCTATCATTTTTCCGACAGTTCTGTGTGAAATCCACTTTGCTGTCGGTCTGTAGGGTGTAAATTTCGCATATCGGTTATATCTATTTTAGTGCATGTACAGCAATAAAAAAATAACTAATCGATTACCCGTGCACTAATACAGTTGTTTGAAATGCGCTATTGAGAGTCGTGTAACATTTCTGGGCGCAAAGAGCGCCATGCGACAGGCTCTGTTTGAGTGCATGTGTGTAATGCTGTGCGTTAAGTTAGCGCAGCTGTGTCATTTGTGTGTTGTCGTCTTTTGCCCACAAAACGATAAGTGCAAAACTTTCATCTTGTTCCTGATATAGAGTTAGGAACTCAGAATTTTTAATCGATCCAAATATTTTTTTGGATTTTTAAAGACTAGCTTGCACGCGTGGAAAGACACTACCGGGCACTATTAATTTGCCTAAGCAAGCGCCAGGCCAAATATTGTTGGCGATTTTTGCGCAGATGTTTTAATGGGGGAATGGTTTGCGTTGAATGTTTTTTTTGAATGAATCAGCTTTCAATGTTGGTAAACATATCGAGATCCACTATTTTCCCTGCCAAATAACGCTGAATATCGTTCAGCACCATTTTGCTTCGCAAGGGATGATGTTGAATCTCTTCCAATGTCATCCAGGTGGCTTCAAGAATATCGCTATCCAATTGTGCGGATTCATCCCGTGCAATGGCGTTTGCTACAAAACTGTGTCGTATATACAAAACTCCATTTGCCGGCGCTGTAAATTGGCTCACGCCTAAATATCCTGTGAGTTCAACATCCCAGGTGGTTTCCTCTTTGGTTTCGCGAATGGCAGCTTCCAGTAAGGTTTCTTGTAACTCCATGTGCCCAGCTGGCTGATTTATCACAATCTCACCGGCGGCTCTCTCTTTTACCATGAGAAATTTATTGTCTTTTTCGATGACGGTGGCAACAGTAACGTGTGGATGCATGGTGTGTCCTTCGACAGTTCCAGAGAAATTTTAACGCTATCGGCGTTGATGATGCTTGTTGGCGTGTTTGTTTTTGTGTGGTCGCGAAATAATTCTTTTTGGCAGGTTAACTTCGGCAGTAGTGAATTGTCCGGGTGATAATTCATTTAGCCGCCATGGGCCTATTGCCACGCGGATTAGACGCAGGGTAGGGTATCCAACCGCGGCTGTCATCCTTCTTACCTGACGATTTTTGCCTTCGCAGATCTTGAGTTCCAGCCAGGATGTAGCGATGTTTTGCCTCTCTCGAATGGGTGGATTTCTTTCCCAGATATTCGGTGATGAAAGTGTTGTAGCTTGGGCCGGCAAGGTGCGACCATCTTTTAAGTTCACACCTTTTTGCAGGGATAAGATGGCGTCTTCAGTAATATTGCCTTCAACTTGCACCCAGTAGGTTTTTTCCATTTTGGACTTGGGATCGGTAATTCGGTGTTGTAACTGTCCATCATTTGTCAAAATTACGAGACCTTCTGAATCGTAATCGAGGCGCCCGGCAGGGTAATACCCCTTGGATTCAGCGGTATTAACATAGTCTGCCAGAGTAGAGCGTTCAGCGTTATCACTGAACTGACATAAAACATTGAAAGGCTTATTAAGTAATATAATTTGTGCCATGAATGGTGCGCGATTGTGTAATTGCAAAGCCAGGCATTTTACAGTTTTATAAACGTGATTCACCTACTGTTTTGTGCAATTTGGAAATTAATTCACGCTGTTCCAAGGTATTGTCTTCTCAGCTTTGATCTATACTGTAATAGGTCAGCTTTGATTGCCAATGAAAAAGTTTTGTGTGTGCTACATAAGGCTATTCACACAGCAGGAATAGTACTGCAGGAATAGTACAGCAAGAATAGTACAGCAGGTGAAATTGCTTTCGGAGCGGGCAAGAAAATTTCGTTTCTTTATACAGGTGGCCTTTTGTCTATGAAAACCTGCATAAGAATGGTAAATTGACGCGCTTGATCTAAAGGACTACTGGTACAATGGACGCTTAATTTAACTATAAGCTTATTGTCTGTATTGGGTTGCCAGTTTTCTGTAGTTTAACGAAATGTTGCATCAGTAATGATTCGCCAGTGAGACCATGTTATTGGCGCGATGCTAACTTTCTTATCAGACATCAACGCATCCCGCATGCGTGTATTTGATTAAGTTATTGAAAACTAGAACAATAAGTCTAACGATATCTGGGTATCCTGATAGTACTGGCCGCCAATAGTAAATTGTGCGGAATACCAGTGGACTTCCAAGTTAAGCCATTATGGAAGAGTCATTACTATCAGCGTCTGTGCCGGTAATACTTTTCGAATAAAATTTAATACTTTTACGTACCTGTAATGTGTTGCAGGCAACGTATGAAGCATAATTGCATGGAACTAAACTTTTCATGTTGGCACAGTGTAGTAGTAACACTACGCCCGTAAAGTGACCAGATTTTAATACTAACCAACAGGGGGTAAATTCTTGGCCAAGATACTCGTCGCAGACGATCATGACTTAGTTCGCATGGGGATAGTGCGAATGTTATCTGATGTTGACGGATTCGAAGTCGTTGGTGAGGCAAAAACCGGCGAAGATGCCGTGAAATTAGCACGCGAATTAAACCCTGATGTGATTTTAATGGATGTCAAAATGCCGGGTATGGGGGGCTTGGAGGCAACTCGCAAAATTCAAACCGCGTGTGAAACTGCAAAAGTAATTGCGGTAACGGCGCTTTCAGATGAAATGTTCACTGACCGCATAATGAAAGCAGGAGCGAGCGGTTATGTGACAAAAGGTGCGGGCTTTGATGAAATTGAAAAAGCCATCAATGCAGTGTTGCGTGGGTCGCTGTATATGAGCAGTGATATTGCTCAGCAACTTGCCTTGAAAAACTTTTCCGGAGCGAAAGGTGAGGAGTCGCCCTTTGAACAATTATCTGAAAGAGAATTGCAAACTGCCATCATGATCGCCAATGGTAACAAAGTGAATCATATCGCTGATTCTTTTTGTGTAAGCCCTAAAACAGTCAATAGCTATCGCTACCGAATATTTGATAAACTCAACATAAATAGTGACGTAGAACTTGCTCTTTTGGCGGTTAAATATAAGTTGCTGGATGTTGAAAATTTATCATAGCGTATCGTTAGCAATTAAGTGAATGACTGAAGTAGAACAGGGTCAGAATTCTTTCGACCACAAAACCTTTCTCAAAAATCTTACAAAACAGCCCGGTGTGTATCAGATGTATGATGCAGACGGGCAGATTTTGTATGTCGGTAAAGCCAAAAACTTAAAAAACCGCGTTTCCAGTTATTTTCAAAAAACCGGTTTACCGATAAAAACCATGGCGCTGGTGAAGCGTATCGCGTCCATTGAAATTACCGTAATGCCGACCGAAGCCGAAGCGCTGGTGTTAGAGCACAACCTGATTAAATCGCAAAAACCACCGTTTAATGTCGTGCTGCGCGATGATAAGTCTTTTCCGTATATCTTTTTATCGGAGGGTGAAAAGCATCCGCGTCTTTCATTTTATCGCGGCAACAAAAAGAAAAAAGGGCGGTATTTTGGTCCATACCCTAACGCAGGGGCTGTGCGAGAGAGTTTAAACTTTCTACAGAAAATGTTTGGTGTTCGCCAGTGTGAGGACAGTGTTTATAAAAACCGTTCACGGCCTTGTCTGCTGTACCAGATTGGACGCTGTTCTGGGCCCTGTGTTGAAGCTGTAACGCCGGAAGAATATAGCTTCGATATTGAAAACACAGCCCTGTTTCTGGAAGGGAAAAGCGATCAGCTGTATGAGACTTTGAATAAGGCCATGGAGGCGGCGTCGCAGAGTCTGGAGTTTGAGCGGGCGGCTGAGTATCGCGATAAAATCGTGGCTTTACGGCACGTGCAGGCATCGCAAATTGTCGAAGCTGGACAGGGGAATATCGATACACTGGCCTGTGTGAGCGAAAAAGGGCTGGTGTGTGTGCATGTGCTCTATATTCGTCAAGGAAGGATTATTGGCAGCAAAAGCTATCAACCCAAGGATCGCCTGGAGCATCAGGAGGGTGAGGTTTTGAGTGCGTATATATCGCACACCTATTTGGAAGAGGGTAAAATGGATATCCCTTCGACCATCATCACCAGTCATGACATTGAAGATGCTCAGGCATTGAGTGCAGCGGTTGAAAGGCAAACCGGCAAGCAGGTGAAGATCACCACTAATGTGCGAACCTATCGTGCAAAATGGGTGGCTATGGCGCTGGAGGCGGCCCGCCAAAACCTGAAAAACCAACTGAACAACAAGCAAACCTTGTTGCAGCGTTTTGAGGCTTTGCAGGATGCGTTGAAAGCAGAAGATATGCCGCGCCGGATTGAATGTTTCGATATCAGTCATAGCAGTGGTGAAAAAACTGTGGCTTCCTGCGTGGTGTTCGATCACAGCGGAGCGCGAAAATCCGATTATCGACGATTTAATATAGATGACATCACCGCCGGTGATGATTATGCAGCAATGGAGCAGGCCATCACGCGGCGCTATTCTCGGCTCCAGCGAGAAGAGCAGCAATTGCCGGATATTCTGTTGATCGACGGTGGGAAAGGGCAGTTAGGTGTTGCGCGCAAAGTGATGACAGAGCTCGGGATTGATGAAATCATGCTCGTTGGTGTGGCAAAAGGCACAACACGAAAAGCTGGCTTCGAAACGCTGGTGCATGAAGATGGTCACGAACAGGTGCTGGCAGGGGATAATGTTGCGCTGCATTTAATTCAGCAGATTCGCGATGAGGCACACCGATTTGCGGTCACCGGGCACAAGCAAAGACGAGACAAAGCCCGCAAAACGTCTACACTGGAGTCAATCCCCGGCGTCGGCCCTAAAAGACGCCGTGAACTGCTTAAATACTTTGGTGGTCTACAAGAGGTGATGAATGCGGGAATTGAAGATCTAGCCAAGGTTCCCGGAATTAGCAAAAAAATGGCGGAAGAGGTTTACAGTGTGCTTCACAGTGAGTAACGTTCACACCCTCCCATCAAACCATTAAAATACGGGTGTTTATATCGAGTTTATGAATGTAAACGCTTTTGAATTAGCCCTTTTATTTTAGATCTTAACTAAGCCAGGTAGCCAGTGCCCCAACATCCCTTGTTCAACCCCGCAAACCAATTGACCTTGGTCCGTATCCTGTTCATACCTTTACTCGTCGCGGTATATTATTCCCCATTTGAATGGCGCTATATTGCCTCAGGCGCATTGTTCGCTCTGGCGGGCGTTACAGATTGGCTGGACGGCTATATTGCGCGTAAATACAATCTTACTACGCCCTTTGGTGCCTTTCTGGACCCGGTTGCCGACAAGCTCATGGTCGCCGTAGCGTTGGCGATTCTGATCGAATCCCACAATGATGTGATGTTCACTCTGCCTGCCATAGTGATTATCTGTCGCGAAATCGTCATCTCCGCTTTGCGCGAATGGATGGCGGAGCTGGGCAAGCGCGCCAGCGTTGCGGTATCCAATATCGGCAAATTCAAAACCACCTTGCAAATTGTCGCCATCGTCATGCTCCTGGCCTTTACCGACGAAAAACACCCCTTATTTAATCAGGTTGGCTATGTTGCACTCTATTTGGCTGCAATTCTCACAATTTGGTCCATGTGCGTATATCTGAAGGCCGCCTGGCCAGCCCTGATGGGCAGAGAGTAACTGACACATCCCCTTTGTTTTGTTGTAAGCAATATTGATATCAATATTGCTTACATCACGCATATCTGGAAAGTGTGACGTTCCAGATTCCTGGGTTCCCGTTTAAGTTTGTTTTGAATACGTAGTTGATGGTCTGCGTGAATTTGCGCGCACGAGTCAGTTGAATCGATGGTTCAAGGCCTGTACAGGTCGGGATAATGAGCCTATACGTGTTGGTTAAGTGAATTTTAAATTAGATAGATGGCGGGGGCGGTGTCGAACCAATCTTGTAAGTTATTGTTTTAAAAAGATAAAATAACAATAGTGCATTGCAGGTAGCACCATAAGTAGCACCACTTTACATTGTTTAGTGAGCTTATAACCACTTTTCGCGGCTTTCACGTATTCGGTCGCAAATCAAAGTGGGGATGTTAGAAGATGGCGAATAAAACACATCAGATTGTCTTCCGTGTCACTCAGAATATGTATGAACGCCTACAGGATAACGCGGATGCTCGGGGTATCAGTGTCAGTGATTACCTTCGTGAGATTGTAAAGCCCTCCATGTACAGGCATTCACCAAAAGAGCGTTTATTGAAGGGCCAGGCAGCACATATTTCCGTGCATTCGTGATTGGTTGAATTTTCTCCAGTGCAAGTGAATGCCGTGGTTTTCTTTAACTTAGTGCCTCCCACGTAGTCGGCGTGTTAACTGTTGTAAATGCATTGCGCGAAAGTCTTGAAAATACCGTCCTTCCACTATTGTGGGTGCTCGTTAACACCTGCCGTCACCAGAGTAGTTTGTAACTTGCACAGATCATACAACTTGTATGCAATGCACTGGCGGTAATACCTCAGAGCGCACGTATAAACAAAAAGCACTCTCTGAATTTTGAAGCCCAGATGCGCTTGCGTCTTAGTACGCCTAAATTACCCCCCCCGGGTCTTTTTAGGATTAAGCGTTTAAACGGTGACCAAATCGGTTCGCACATAATTCCCGATGTAAGTCATTGGTCTATAATGGCTTTTTTTGCATCCATATGGCTAATCAATACCAGTCAAATGTGACAAAATACCGCCTAATTGAAAATTCATCCATGTTTCGAAACAAAACTAGTTGCCCCAAACGTGCCGCGCACAAATATCACCTGCGTCGCCAACGAACATTGACCACAAGAAAACGCCAGCAGTGACCAACAACATGACAAACGCGAAGAAAAAGACCAAAGCGAGTAAACCCAAAAAGAACAGTGCCTCCTTCGAGGAGTCGCTATGGGACAGCGCCAACAAGCTGCGCGGCTCGGTGGAATCCTCCGAATATAAGCATATAGTTTTAAGCCTTATCTTCCTCAAATTCATATCGGACAAATTTGAAAAGCGTCGCCAAGCGCTAAAAGAAGCAGGCCAAGAAGCCTTTATCGAAATGGTGGAGTTTTACGCTTCCGAAAACGTGTTTTACCTTGCAGAAGAAGCCCGCTGGGATCATCTGATGGTTCACAGCAAGCAGAATGATATCGCACTTAAGATTGATACCGCCTTGCACACCATTGAAAAAAGCAATCCACAGCTTGCTGGCGCACTGCCAGACAACTACTTCTCGCGCTTAGGTTTGGAAGTAAACAAATTGGCCGCGCTGCTGGATACCATTAATAACATCGATACCATGGCCAACGAATGTGATATCAGCGAACAGGATTTGGTAGGCCGAGTGTATGAATATTTCCTGGGTAAATTCGCCGCTACCGAAGGTAAAGGCGGTGGCGAGTTCTATACCCCCAAGTGTGTGGTGGCGTTATTGGCCGAAATGCTCGAACCCTATAAAGGCAAAATTTACGACCCCTGCTGCGGTTCCGGCGGTATGTTCGTGCAGTCCATTAAATTTGTGAACAGCCATAACGGCAGCCAAAAAGATATTTCCATTTACGGCCAAGAGTACACCAACACTACCTACAAACTGGCGAAAATGAACCTCGCCATTCGCGGCATTAACGGCAACCTTGGCGATGTTGCAGGCGACTCCTTTTTTAAAGACCAGCACCAGGACCTAAAAGCCGATTTTATAATGGCCAACCCGCCCTTTAACCAAAAGCAGTGGCGAGCCGATGCCGAACTGACCGACGACCCACGCTGGCGCGGCTACACCATTCCGCCCACCGGCAATGCCAACTACGCCTGGATACTGCATATGTTGAGCAAGCTAAGCGAAAGCGGCACCGCAGGTTTTGTATTGGCAAACGGCTCCATGAGCACCAACACCAGCGGTGAAGGTGAAATTAGAAAACAGCTAATTGAAAATGACCACGTCGATTGCATGATCGCCTTGCCTGGCCAATTGTTTTACACCACGCAAATTCCCGTGTGTTTGTGGTTTTTGACTAAAAATAAAGGTGAAGATAAAACACGTGGCTATCGCAACCGCAAAGGCGAAACACTATTTATTGACGCTCGTCAGATGGGCACCATGGCCAGCCGAATTCATAAAGAATTAACAGCGGACGATATTGCCAAAATTGCGCAGACGTATCATGCGTGGAGAGGGGAAGCGAAAGACGGCAGTTATGAAGATGTTGCTGGCTATAGTAAAAGTGCTTCGTTAGAAGACATTAAAACCAATGACTATGTATTGACTCCTGGCCGATATGTAGGTGCTGCTGAATTGGAAGATGATGGCATTCCCTTTGAAGTCAAGATGAAGGAATTGTCTCAGACTTTATGTTGCCAAATGTTAGAAGCAATGGAGTTAGATAAGGCAATTATGCAAAATTTGGAGGCTTTAGGTTATGGCGAATGATTGGGGGAGTATTCCCTTAGGAGATTTAGTATCGCTTCAGCGGGGTCATGACTTACCTTCGCAAGACAGACTTTTAGGGGCGATTCCCGTTATGGGGTCTTCTGGTGTTACGGGATATCATAATCTGTGTAAAACCAAAGGGCCTGGTGTTGTAATTGGACGTAGTGGTAACTCTATGGGAGTTGTAAGTTACTGCAACGTAGATTTTTGGCCTCTGAACACTGTTTTGTATGTTACTGACTTCAAAGGGAATGATGAAAGATACATTTATTATTTATTGAGTCAGATTGACTTTAACCAGTTTAATTCGGGAAGCGCTCAGAAGTCGTTAAATAGAAATGCCATTTACCCTTATAAAATTTGGGCGACTAAAAACAAAGTTGAACAAGCACTAATTGGTAAACTCCTAGAAGAATATGAAAATAAAATCCAACTAAACCGCCAGATGAACCAAACCCTAGAACAAATGGCGCAAGCGCTATTTAAAAGCTGGTTTGTGGATTTTGATCCGGTGATGGATAAGTTGCTCGCCTCCGGCAAACCCATTCCCGAAGAATTACAAGCTCACGCCGAACGCCGCCGCACCCAACTGGCACAACTCGCCAACGACCCCGACCATAAACCCCTCGATGCCGATATATTAGCGTTATTTCCTGATGAGTTTGAGTATGTGGAGCAGGACGTTGGTAACTCTGTCGGTATTTCTGGGTGGGTACCCAAGGGGTGGGAAAGTAAAGCATTTGGAGACCTATTGGAGCAGACAATCGGTGGTGATTGGGGAAAAGAAGAGTACGACGAAAAACATTCCATTCAATCGGTTATTATTCGAGGAACAGATATACCTCAATTGCTGAATGGATCACAAAGCTCTGCACCTAAAAGATGGGTTGAACCCAAAAAACTTAATACAAGATCTCTAGCCGACAGCGATATTGTTATTGAGGTATCAGGAGGTAGCCCAACACAACCTACTGGCCGATCTTTGATGATTACTGAAAATTTACTGGCACGGTTGGAAGGGGTTGTTGAGCCAGCGAGTTTTTGTCGCAAACTTCGTCCTATCAATGAAGAAGTAGGCTTGCTGTTAGGGTTGCACCTGAAGAAAATTTACGCGGAAGGAAAAACTTGGGAATACCAGAATACGAGTACCGGCATTTCCAACTTTCAAACTAAGATATTTCTTGCAGTAGAAAAGGTTGTTTTTCCTCCACTTGCCACATTGAAAGCTTTCTTTCGTTTGACGCGCCCAATGGTTGACAAATCAACCAGCAACGAAAATATTTACTTAGAAAAGCTCCGCGACACACTCCTCCCCAAACTCATCTCCGGCGAACTCCGCATCCCTGAAGCCAAAGAAAAAACAGAAGGCGCCGCTTAATGAACAAGCCAACCTTCCCTCAACAGCTTTTGGACTTTCTAAACCAACAGCCATCGGAACAAGTCGCCCAATGGCTTGCCGATACCATTTGCACTGACAAAGAATTAAAAAAACAGTGGCAAGCGCGCTTGCTACTCGCTTCGAACAAGCCGGCCGACTATAAAAAGCTGCTAACCCAAGCCCTACCAAAAAAAGAATTACTGGCTACCTCCAACTTGTGGCGCAAAGTGGGGCATTATTTCTACGAAGCCGAAACCTTGTTTCAATTAGCTTTCGCTCAGTTAGATTCGCAAATAAACGACGAAGGTGCGAAAGACGAAACCTGCAAGCAGTCCGGCCCCCTCACCAACGAACAACAGTTCACATGGCTTATGCAGGCCTTCGAACGCTTGAATTTGGTGTTAGAAGGCATTGACGATTCTGGCGGCTATCGCTTAAACCTTGAGGAAGAATTAGGTGAGCGCCTAATTACCTGCTTTCAACAATTAGATTGGTCTGTAGAGAAAAAAGCCGCATGGCTGCAGGAACACCAATATAAATACGATGTATTTCCCTATATTCCTGAGCAGTTTAATTTACCCGATGCGCTGGACCAGGCATTTAGCGCTATAGTTAACGAGAAAACGAAAAATACCGCATAGAGCAATGTCAGCTTGGCTTTGAAGAAAAAGTTTAAAAGCCAATGAAATTAACAGCCAAAGCATAGAAGTTAACGCTTAGAGGTTTTAATTTAAAGGCTAGAAGGATACGCGCAGCATGAGCCATAAATTCACCGAAGAAGTGCTAGAGCAAGCCATCATCCAGCTCCTGGGGGAGCAAGGGTATGCCTACGTCGATGGCGCCAGCGTGAAATTGGGCGTTGGCAGCAAGTTAGGCGCTGCCACTAATGTATTGCTGGAAGGCGACTTAGTGGCGTTTTTGCAGTCCCGCTATGCTCATGAGGGCATTACCGCCGGTGAAATTAACCAGATAGTGCGCCAGCTACAATTACTCCCCGCCAGTGACTTGTACGAGAGCAATAAAAAACTGTGCAAATGGCTGAGCGATGGTTTTTTATTAAAGCGTGAAGACCCGAAGTTAAAAGATGTATATATTCAGTTGGTTGATTACGACGATCTAGCGGCAATGCGGGTGCCAGTTGATGATCCGATATCGCAGACGGAACACGACACCTTGGCGACGGATGACAATTCTCAAGAGAATCAAAACCACTCTGAAAGTGAAGCCATTGACGGAAAAGTGCGTGCCGTTCGCGAGTCAAGCAAGCCATTTCACGTCTCCAATCCCACGGCAATCTACAGCTTTGGCGAAGCCACACAAACCAGTAATATTTATAAAGTCGTCAATCAATTCGAAATAGAAGGCCCTACAGGCCAAACCCGCATACCCGACGCGATTTTGTATATCAACGGTTTGCCTTTAGTAGTGTTTGAATTTAAAAGTGCAATTCGCGAAACGGTTGATATTCATGAAGCCTATGTTCAACTCACCACACGCTACCGCCGTGATATTCCTCAGTTACTGGTGTACAACGCATTTTGCGTGATAAGCGATGGTGTGAATAATAAAATGGGCACGCTGTTCGCCCAGTACGATTTTTTTTACGGCTGGCGCAAAGTCACCGGTAATGAACGGATTGAGAAAGACGGTATAGATTCCTTGCACAGCATGGTGCAAGGCTTATTCGAGCCGCGCCGCTTGCGTGAAGTGATTCGGCATTTTATTTACTTCCCCGATAAAACCCATAAAGAAATCAAAATTATTTGCCGCTACCCGCAATATTACGCGGCAACCAAACTTTTCGAAAACATTAAACGCCATCAAAAACTTTCCAGTAACGAGGGAGAGAATGACCCGTTGCGCGATGGTAAAGGGGGTACGTATTTCGGCGCAACCGGCTGCGGCAAAAGTTTTACCATGCAGTTTTTAGCGCGCTTGCTGATGAAAAGCATTGATTTTGCTAGCCCGACCATTGTGTTAATTACCGATAGAACGGATTTGGACGATCAGCTAAGCGAGCAGTTTACCAACGCCAAAATATACATTGGCGACCAAGTGGTAGAAGCGGTGGATTCCCGCGATGACCTGCGCGAAAAGTTGCAAGGTCGCAACAGTGGCGGTGTGTTCCTTACCACCATTCATAAATTCACCGAAAGCACCCAGCTGTTAACCAAACGCTGCAATGTGATCTGCATCAGCGATGAAGCGCATCGCAGCCAAGTGAACCTCGATCAAAAAATTAAAATCACCGAAGAGGGCGTGAAAAAGACTTTTGGTTTTGCCAAATACCTGCACGATTCCCTCCCCAATGCCACCTACGTTGGCTTTACCGGCACGCCAGTGGATGCCACGCTCGATGTATTCGGCCCGGTGGTAGACAGCTATACCATGACCGAATCCGTGCATGATGAAATTACCGTACCGCTGGTGTATGAAGGCCGCGCAGCCAAAGTGATTTTGGATAACAGCAAGCTTAAGGAAATTGAAGAGTACTATCAGCAGTGCGAAAAAGACGGTGCCAGCGAATACCAGATAGAAGAAAGCAAAAAAGCCATGGCCAGTATGGGCGCGATTCTGGGCGACCCGGATCGTATTCGTGCCCTGGCCACAGATTTTGTTGCGCATTACGAGGCGCGCGTATCGGAAGGTTCCACTATTGCCGGCAAGGCTATGTTTGTTTCGAGTTCGCGCCCGATTGCATGGTTGTTGTACAAAGAATTAAGGGAACTACGACCCGAGTGGTTTGAGCAAAGGCAATGCGTGGAGGGCGAGTCACTTAGTGAAGAAGAGCGCAAAAAGGTAAAACCCAATGAGCGGGTAAAGCTGGTAATGACGCGCGGCAAGGATGACGAAGCCGAACTATACGATTTGCTGGGGACTAAAGAGTATCGCAAAGAATTGGATCGCCAGTTTAAGCATGCAAAGAGCAATTTTAAGATAGCTATCGTGGTGGATATGTGGCTGACGGGCTTCGATGTTCCCTTCTTGGATACCATTTACATCGATAAGCCCATCGCCAAACATAACTTAATTCAAACCATTTCACGTGTGAACCGTAAATTTGAGGGCAAACACAAGGGCTTGGTAGTGGACTATATCGGCATTAAGCAGGCGATGAATGCCGCCATGGCGCAATACGCCAGTTCCGCGCAAACCAGTTTTGAAGATGTACAAGCGTCCGTTATTGAGGTGAAAAACCACTTGGACTTGCTGGCTCAGCTCTTTCACAAGTTTGACAGTCGTGATTATTTTGGTGGAGATGCGGTATCTCAGCTGAACTGCCTGAACCGAGCTGCTGAGTTTGCCATGATTACGGATAAAATCGAAAAGCGCTTTATGGATTTAGCCAAACGCTTAAAAGCCGCTTATGATATTTGCTGTGGTAGCGATTTACTGAACCAAAATGAGCGCGATCATATTCACTTTTATCTGGCCGTTCGTTCCATCGTATTTAAACTCACTCGCGGCAACGCACCGGACAGCGCGCAAATGAATGCCAAGGTGCGCGGTATGATAAGTGATGCACTGAGAAGTGATGGCGTAGAAGAAATTTTTAAAATGGGGAGCGGTGAAGGCGGAAAAATTAATATTTTTGATGATGACTATCTTGCTAAGATCGAAAAAATTAAATTGCCCAATACTAAAATTAAATTGCTGCAGCAATTGTTAGCCAAGGCCATTGGTGAGTTGGGTAAAACCAATAGAATGCAGGCGGTAGATTTTAGTAAAAAGTTTCAATCATTGGTGGAAAAATATAACGAGCGTAACGAAGACAGTGTATTAGTGGGTGACGTACTGGATGACTTTGCCGATGAAATCGTGAGAATGTACAGCGATATACGCGACGAATTTAACGCGCACGAAGATATGGGCATCGATTTTGAGGAAAAAGCCTTTTACGATATTCTCAAGTCACTTACAGTAAAATACGACTTTACTTATCCAGAAGACAAACTTTTGGAGCTGGCCAAGGAGGTCAAAGTTGTGGTCGATGATAAAGCCAAATACACTGACTGGAACCACCGCCAGGACATAAAGGCCGAGTTAAAGGTTGCATTGATTTTATTGCTTCACAAGTATGGATATCCGCCTGTCGCCAACGACGATGCCTATAAAGAGATTTTTGAGCAAGCGGAAAATTTTAAGAAGAATCGTGCAAATTAACGGCAGCTTGGGTTGGCGTTGGTGTGTTACCGAATTATATAGATTTTTCTAGATAGACAGTAGCAGTTATGGCTCTGTTACTGGTTCTCGGCATTCTTTCGTTTCTACAGACTTTTCCGGACCTGAAATTCTCTTTGATCATACCTCTAATTTGGTTTAGGTGTTCTTGAAGATTTGTCAAACTCTGCGTGTTATATAATTTGCCCGAGTGACAATGCAATGCAACACCATCGTGGGTAAAATCAAGTAGGGGAGGGGCGGCCCACAAATATGCCTTTATTTTTGCTTGTTATCATGGAGTAAGCGTTTCAATTCTTTGCAGCCAAGCATTAAAGCCTGGGCACTTTTCTCTTATTTTTTCTATACCTATCGCTTCAGCAATATTTGGTCCGTGGGTGGTTTTTCGGTAGGAAGTTTTCTTCACTAATCTTTTGGACGGTGCAGTTTCAGTGGAGTCGTTAATCGCTTCTGGGTTATTGTCGAATGTATTTAATATGCTTTCAGCCCAGTTTTTTACACCTTCTTCTCCAAGCTCACTTTCCATGGCGTCCGGGTCTGAAAACAACAAACCTTCAAATTCATACATTTGAATATAGGGTATTAGTCGTGGGCTTATGCTTGGATGAACGTGTTGCATTATTTTTTCTTCGAGACTCTCTTTAGTTTCATCAGTCGTTTTTTTCTTAAAACCGTAGAAATCGTAAAGCGTTGTCACGTAATCAAAGCTATTTGCGATATTTTTCAGTTCATTTTTAACCTTATCAAGCTTAACATCGCCTTCCATATGAATAGGCGTGATAAATATGTTTTTATTTGCGAGGTAAGGTGCTAGCACTTGTTTTACAAAGCGTTCTTCCGTTGGACCTTCTACTGAAATTCCTATTCTTACCACTCAGGCCTCCCTCCAATCAAGTTCTTGGACCAGATGTCTCCCATGGCATAGTCCTCCAGCCAGCATTTTAATGCATTTTCATCAACACGTTTAAAATGTGATGCGCCTTTTTGCTGATCCACCACTATAAAATCTTTGGCACTGAACTTGTTGGCAAAGGTTATCGATTGTGTTGAGGATATTACCTGATTCTCTTTTGCCGTGGCTTTCACAATATCCGCTAGCACTTCGAGTGCTGCAGGGTGCAAACCCAGTTCTGGCTCGTCCAGCACTATGGTTTTTGGTCTTAATCCCTTCGGTTGAAGAAACAGTGTCGCCATGCAAATAAATCGCGCTGTCCCATCAGAAAGCTGATTAGCCGAGAAAGGGTGGTCACAGTCGCGATGTAGCCACTTGAGCAATATTTTTCCTGTCGGGCTTGTGTCCGTTCGCGGCTCTAAGTAAAAATCATGAAAATAGGGTGAAACGGTTTTTACGGCATCGACTATGTCGTTGTAAGCTTTTTTATATAATTTTTCGCTACTGTTTTTTAATCGGTAAAGGAATGCTGCGATATTGCCGGCATCTTGATAGAGAAAGTCGGCAGCATCTAAATCCACTGCTCTTTTGTATGCAGCAGTTTCACTGGTGTCATGGAAGTGGTATACCCGGCAATCTTCAAGATATTCACGTGTATATTTCTTTACATAATTGCTATCGGCTTCGCCTTCTTCCAGCAGTCCACTTTCGCCTCGCACACCTTTAATTTGAAACTGCTTTTTGGAGTTTGTATATGTGCAGTACTCGCTCGCGAAAACAAGAGAATCATTATTGGCTCCATGCTCAAATACAGTGTGGTAACCATTGTGGCCCACATCTAAATCAATGGTAATTTTAGGTGTGGTTTCTGGCCCAAAATGGAAAAAAGTACTCGCGTAGCCTTGTTTTTCTATGTAAGTCTGAAGCTTGCCTTCTGAAAGGTTTCTTAGAAGCGTAAAGAGTGAAATGAAGTTGGACTTACCAGCACCGTTTGCTCCTATCAATATGTTGATAGCGCTCAATTCTAGATCGAGTTCTTTTATTGATTTAAAGCCCTGAACTTTAAGACGTTCCAGGTGGGTATTTTGTCTATCTGTCATTGGAGGTCTTGCCTATAACTCTTGTCGTGTTTTGTTTTTCAATCCAAAATTCCAGGACATCCCGCTTAAACTGCCAGCTTTCACCCTTCATTAAAGCCGGATAACTTTACTCTGGGCACCAGCCGCTATACGGTTTTTCCGCTAGCTTGAGGCAGGTAGTCATCTCGTCAATGGTTAGTATTTCATATGTCATAGATTAAGGGGACCCTTCAAAGACTGAGACAATAGGGGAATATTGAGCAGGCCTCAAGGTTTAATATGGTAGGTTTGAAGGGACCAAGGGGCTTCTCAATGCCAAGCTCAGAGGAAATTTCGTTTAGTGTACCTGCTTCAAGAGACATATTGGTACTTTATAGATTTTCCATCAAAAGCCATTTTGCGGGACGCGTCCGTTAACAGCAATAACGCGTCCGGTAGGAATTTGTGTGGACTTGCCCGAGTTGTATGCTTCCGTCTCACTTCTGGGCACAATTTTTATCTTAAGCTTTTCCGTAAGCGCCTCTTTGGCTAGCTCCGGCAATGGTTTAACAGGAATGATCTTCCCGGTTAGCTTGGACCGCTTCGACTTTGCGTACAATCCTTGATCAAACTTAATTGGCTCGCCAGCAAACACCTGCTGGCGCAGTACACGTCCAACCTGGTCCCTATCGGACAGGTCAAGAAAGTCTTTCGGCGTAAACACAGTGCCTCGCGCGCGGCTGATTCTGTATTTGACCTTACTTTTCAATGACTTGGCAGGCATGCTGATCTCACAAAAATACGACAGTTTGAGCAATAAATATACGATGTGTCTGCAGGGATTTCAATTGAATAAACACAAATAAATCAATAGGTTACATCCTTCATTAAAAATCGAGAAATCATTCTATTCGAAAGCTCGAAATCAATTTATTCCAACAATCGTAGGGGGGCGCGAGTCACTAGAATCGACGGTTCAAGGCCTGTACAGATCTGGATAATGAGTCTATGCGTGTTGGCTAGATGAGTTTTAAATAAGCTAGGTGGTGCCCGGGGCCGGAAAAATTCGTCAGGAACGAATTTAGGCAACGTTAGTTGGTCCGCAGGACCGAGCGCAGGAAGCGCGAGTCACTTGAATCGACGGTTCAAGGCCTGTACAGATCTGGATAATGAGTCTATGCGTGTTGGCTAGATGAGTTTTAAATAAGCTAGGTGGTGCCCCCAGGGCCGGAAAAATTCGTCAGGAACGAATTTAGGCAACGTTAGTTGGTCCGCAGGACCGAGCGCAGGAAGCGCGAGTCACTTGAATCGACGGTTCAAGGCCTGTACAGGTCTGGATAATGAGTCTATGCGTGTTGGCTAAGTGAATTTTAAATTAGGTAGGTGGTGCCCGGGGCCGGAAAAATTCGTCAGGAACGAATTTAGGCAACGTTAGTTGGTCCGCAGGGCCGAGCGCAGGAAGCGCGAGTCACTTGAATCGACGGTTCAAGGCCTTTACAGGTCTGGATAATGAGTCTATGCGTGTTGGCTAAGTGAATTTTAAATTAGGTAGGTGGTGCCCGGGGCCGGACTTGAACCGGCACGGGATATTATCCCGGGAGATTTTAAGTCTCCTGTGTCTACCGATTCCACCACCCGGGCTACGAGAAGTATTTTTATAGTAGGAGATCGGAAACCTACTGTGTTTAATGGAGGCGCGAGCCGGAGTCGAACCGGCCTAGCTGGATTTGCAATCCAGAGCATAACCGCTTTGCTATCGCGCCTGCTCGAAGGGCAAAAATCAGGTTTTACCCTCGTGCCCCTTAAGGGCTGCGCATTGTACTGGATTTGTTTTCGTATTCCTAGCTTTTTATGCCAAAAATTATCGGTCAAATAATAGCTAAGGTATTGAATTCACGAGAATTTAGTTAAATGGCAAGCTTTCGCCTTGATTGTGGGGGAAATTATAGTCGGCTGAGGTGTTTGTTGATTGCACGCCGATAAGTTGCACTTAGTCATCCATTCGTGAGCGTGATGGCTAAAGAATTTGTAGGGTAGGGTTCTCATATCCCATATTCGGGCGGTGATTTCGTTGCTGGGCGCAAGGATGCTAATCCGTTTGAGATGTAAAAGAGGGTGGGGTCTATTTTTTAATGTTCGGCTGTCAGTAGGAGGTCTGTCTAAAAAAGTGATTTCAGATAATAGTTCGATCTGTTGGTCCTCTGCACCAGAGTACGAGAGAAAATGGCTTGTTGATGGGAAAAGGAAGCGGTTGGCGATTGAATAACTTTTTAAATAATCATGTAGTTTTATTGTTTCATGATTGTTTTGTGCTCAGGTAAGTTTCGGGGGGAAGGGTAAGCTTTGTATTTATGCCGCTGCAGAATCAAGTGTCTGTTTGATTAGCAATTTAGTCCTGGATATATCTTGTTTAAGCTGTTGAGCTTAACGCATTTCAACTGGTCTTGAATATTCGAATTCCATGTGTTTTCACGATTAATCTTTTCCGGCAATTTTTGAAGAGGTGCTTTTAAATGGTTGACGTGCTATACCAAGAAAATTAGAGATTTAGGTATAGTCTTGAGGGAATAGCGTAAAGCTGTGTTTGAGAGGGTTTTGTGGCGTCTTAGGGTGTGAGTTGGCATGCGCTTCTAAGCGTGGTGACAAATACAATGTTTTCGAAAGAAAAAGGAGTTTAAGAATGGCAACAGAAGATGAAAAGAATATTTTACGAGCTCAGCTGGAAAAATATGAAGGTAAAGTGGTTCATATGTATCTGGATTCAAAAGGGTATGTGACCGTTGGTGTGGGGCATTTGCTGACATCGATCGCGGAAGCACAGAAACTACCATTCATAAATGCAGCGCTAACGAATGCTAGCGCAACGGAAATTAAGGCTGATTTTGAAGAAGTAAAAAAGCAGCCCAAAAACCGTTTGGCATCTTTTTACAAAAAAAGCACTAAACTTAGTCTTTCAGATTCTGAAATTAACAAGCTTACTGATAGTCATATTGATAATTTTGAAGAAGAGTTAAGCTTAATCTACAGTGATTTTTTGACTTACCCGAAAGACGTTCGTTTGGCACTTTTTGACTTGATTTTTAATTTGGGTATGACCAACCTTAAAACGAAGTGGCCCAATTTTAATGCCGCTATTCAGGCTAGGGACTGGAAAAAAGCGGCTGAAAATTCTAATCGCAAAGCGCCTGTGTCTGCCGAACGTAACAGGTATGTTAAAGATCTGCTGGAAAAGGCAGCAAGTCTTGAGCTGTAAGTGCTTTTGAAGCTATAACGATATCCAAGGTGAATTATGTGGAGCAGAAAAAAAGTCAGGTTTGTATTGGTTCTCTTTAGTGTAAGCCAATGGTTTTTATTGGTTTCCGCTTGCTCAAAAAACGAGACTGATAATCCATTAAAAGAGATAAAAACCAATGAAGCGCCAAGAACCAAAGAAGCGTTAAAAGTGGATGCCCCTGATGTTGAATCAACTCAAATAATAAAGCCAAGGTGGACGGATTCTTTCAGTCTTCCGGGTTTGCTTGCTGAAGCTGTGCAAAACTGGACAGGTAATCGTGGCTCCAATAGGGATATTGGGATATTAATGGACAAGCCTTGGTACTCCAAGGTTAAGGTTAAAACAACTGAAGCCGAGGTGGCGAAAACTATTGGGAGCTGTAGTGAGTATTTTAGTGTAAAAACACCGGATATCAGGGCTGACAACCAAAACGAGCAAAATGCGTTTCTCGAGTTACAAATTGCATGTGAAGCTGCGCGTTTGCTAGCAGATATGAAGCCGAGCGGTAAGAGTTTTTTGGACGCTAGTGTGGTTGATCAGCAATTACCTTTAGAAATTCCCAAAATAATTGCCATGTCCACATCAACTTCGGAATTCAAAGTTGCGATGGAGGATACTTCTAAAGAGGTGTGGAGCGATATTAATTCAATACGCAACTTTGAGAAAATTTCAGATTCCCAAGCGAACTATATTTCGGATGCGGGAACGCAAACGATTACCGAGATTGGGCGGGGAGATCTGAATGATGACGGCATTGAAGATGTCGTAATTGTGTCACAAGATGTTGTGGAGGGTGGTAGTTATTTCAATCTTCGTTTATTTTCAATGTCTTTGGATCAGAATGAACGCTGGGTGGTTATTGGCCAGTTTCCGACTTTGTAAAACTACCGGGTTTAAAACCACTGGGCCTAAAACTACTGGGTCTAGAACTAAACTAGGAAATTAAAAATATTTAGTTCGTCTATTTGTATGGTTTACGACGCTAAGTGTTAGCGATATTGTTATCAAGAAGCAATTTCTGAGTTGTCGACCAGTATGTTTATTCGGTCGAGATTATGGGGTTTTTGGTTTTTATTGTGTTCTCCTGAGGTGACGTAGATTATTTTGGTCGTGTGCATTTGAGTTCGTCTTTTATTTGTTGTTTCAATAATGTTATGTTCTGCTTATGGTGATAGCATTAAAACTAATAACGTTGCACAATGAGTTAAGAATAATAAAAAATGATGTGCAGAATGGTTAATAAAATCGGGAATAAATTTTGAACGATATGCATGGGGCTGATTACTATCGTTTTGTACCTCCGGTATCTAAAATACATTGCTTTTTACTCCAGTAATAAATTGATATTTCTATAAATTAAATTAGTAAAAATATATATGAATCACTTCTTAACTAAGTTCGTAGTCGCAATAATATTATTCAAGGTATTCTCCTTCTCACATGTATATGCAGAGACCTGGAAAGATATTTCTTATTTGTCGGAAAGTGAAAAAGTTTCTGATCCCTATTTAAAAGAGAGAGCAAAGCTTGATATTTATTGTCCTGATAAGGCAAAAAATGCTCCGGTTATTGTCTGGTTTCATGGTGGCGGTCTGCGTTCTGGAAATAAAGAACTGCCTGAGCGTTTGTTGAATCAAGTTGTGTGTGTGGTCGGACCAAATTATCGACTATTCCCTAAGATTAAATCCCCAGTCTATATTGATGATGCCGCACGAGCGGTTGCGTGGGTTTATCACAACATTGAGAAATATGGTGGGGATAAATCTAAGTTGGTGATTTCTGGTCATTCAGCAGGAGGCTATCTCGCTCTGATGGTGGTGATGGATGAACGCTGGCTGCAGAAGTATCAGATGGATGCAAATACGGTGAATCAGTTGGTGCCTTTTAGCGGACATACAATTACGCATTTTACCGTCAGGGAGGAGAGGGGTATTAAAGGCGAGCAGCCAATTGTAGATGAACTTGCACCCTTATTTTATGTGCGTAAGGATGCTCCTCCGATAACGTTAATTACTGGGGATAGGGAACTGGAACTATTGGGGCGTTACGAAGAGAATGCGTATTTTTATCGTATGATGAAAGTGAGCGGGCATGAGAAAGTCCAACTATATGAGATGGATGGTTATGGTCACATGATGATTGAGCCTGGATTGCCGATTTTACTTTCTATTGCAAAGTCACTATAAGCGGCTTGTGTGTTGATATGGCAGCGATTGACTTTCGACTAAACCTTTTAAGTTAATCTATTTCCAGTCGTCAATTTTCTGGCAGATTTTTATTTTTATAAGAGGTACGGTATATCGAAAAAATCAAATTCCAAGACTAAATCTTCCGCGAATGTTAAATGCTTCAAAAAATAACTGATAAAAAATTGAGCAATGCAAAATAAGGATTAGGATGAATAGAGGATAATGAAAATAAACGTGTATTGGTCATTTTTATTTTCAGGAAAAATATAAAACGATCAAAGGCTGTTTTATGCAATATGCTCGTGCGGGATACTTTGGAATATTGATGGCAGTGTTAACGGCCTGTGGTGGTACTAATGATTCTGAAGAGGCGTTGCCAAGTGGTGGAACACCCGTACCGACTATAGTGGTTACACCGGAGCCAACCATTTCTCCATCACCAAGTCCTACTGTGTCTTCTTCACCAAGTCCAACACCAAGCCCATCGGTTTCCCCGTCACCAAGCCCGACACCAACAGCTACACCATCTCCTACACCATCTCCTACACCATCACCTTCAATAGAACCCACACCAACACCGGTAGCCAATACCGTGCCCATTATTGAAGACATACACCATCAACGTGCTGTGATAGGGACGCTTTATGAATTCTCGCCCGAACTCTCTGCGGGTGAAAATGTAGAATGGAGCAAGAGTTATGGGCCAGACGACCTTGTGGTGGATGCTCAAAGCGGAACAGTACAATGGAATATTCCTGCCGGTACAGCAGCAGAAAGCTTTTATTTAGGTGTTGTTGCAAAAAATGACCTTGGGCGTGCGGAGAAGATTTGGATCGTGACGTTGGGAGATGGCAATGTTGTTTACATCCCCGATGATTTTGATGATGTCTGGGACGCGCACCATAATACAACCGGTGCGGCCAGTGGTAGTACGATTATAATTCGCGACGGCGTTTATTCGGGTGAGCGCATGGGAATTACCAGTGGTGATGGCGATATGACAATGCCACCTGCTGGAAGCGAGACTGCTTTTACTACGGTTATGGCAGAAACGCCTGGTGGCGTGACAATTGAGGATCAATCCTGGAGCCTGGCAGGAAAGTTTAGTGAGTATGGCTACGTAGCAGTTAAAGGCTTATTTTTTAAATCGGGCGGGATTAGTATTGGCACCGGTGACGAATATTGTTCCCCGCTATGTACGCACCATATTAAGGTGAGTTACACCGGTGCACAGGGAGTTCGCACGCCTTTTGGAACAAGTCACGCCAGATTTATTTTGTTTGAGAATAATTATGCTTTTGGTGCGGGTCGCTACAAACTTTCCATTTATGCTTCGCAAGATATTGTCGTCCGACGAATGGTTTCTCGAATGGATCTGTCTGCGTTGGTAGGCGACTACAGCCCGTATGGCACTTACACATCATACAACTCCGATAACGTAGTTTTTCAAAATATAATTGATGTCGACTCCGATTCAGATGCTGAAACATTTTGGCCGCAGGGACAGCGTACAGGTGCGTTTTGGACAATTCGAGACAGTGCGGAAAACATTGTGTTTGATCGTGCAATAGTGGTGAACAGTGCATCCGGTGTGGGTGGTGCATATGGCACGAATGTGCGCGGTATTTTTAGGAATATTGTTGGCTGGGATGTTCGCGGAAATCTACCTGGCCCAGAATCTGGCAGCGCTTTTCTAATGCCCGCCGAGCAGGGGAGTGAACTGGAGAATTTTACTTTGGGGAATATACAGGCGGACGCTCATTTATTTAATGGTTGGAAAGCTCATCAATCTGTTCGGAATTCTCTGTTGGTGGACTTTGTTTCGAATGAGGGGCTTGAACTGGCTTTCCAGATAGAGGAAATGGCATTTAACAATTTTTTTAACGTGCCGAACGTGCCCACCAATGGCGCCGAACAATATTCGGAGACATATTCTTATTTTAACCCTTATGAAGGTTCACTCAAATATCTGCCGCGTATAGAAGCATACTCGGAATTATCGTCGGCGGGAGAAAACGGTGCGGAAATTGGTGCTAATGTCACAACGTTTATTGGAAAATCTGGCACCTTTTACGGTGATGCCGGATGGAATGATGAGACGGGCATTGCGATGTGGCCTTATCCTCAGGAAACCTTAATACAAGAAAAAATGCGTGTGTTTGAATACATGGATGCAGAGGGTAATGTGCTTTCCGGTGAGAGAGGTTTCGCGCAGGGAGGTAGTACTTTATATGGTGGGCCGAAAACACTGACCTCATATATCTGGGAGTATCTTGGAAACCCGTGTCCCTTGGATATATGTAATTACTGAGCTTTTTCGGTCAAACGTAAAAATATTAAAGCAACACGATAAAAGCCTGTCAAAACTTGACGATAAGCGTCATTATTTCGTTTATTTGCCCCATTAATATTCAAATGTCATTAAGCTTACGATATCGCTATAGCGCTTAATTCATAGGGTATTGTAAAGGGCATTTTTATGGCTGAAATTATTCCGGGCCTCACACGAGAAGTGCTCAGTCGTATGACGTCTGGCGAAAAACGCTTAGCTCAGCGTTTGAAAGATTTATTAGAAGATGACTACTTATGCTGGTACGACATTCCACTCGGACGAAAGCAACGATACCCAGATTTTATTATTCTTCATCCCGGTCGAGGGCTTTTGTTTTTGGAAGTGAAAGACTGGAAGCCCTCCAGTGTCAAAAAAATCAATAAAGAGCAAGTCGAATTACATACCGAGCAAGGTTTAAAAACCGTTCCCAACCCCTTTGTACAAGTTCGGCAATATGCGTTTAATGGCATAAATCTGTTACAGCGTGATCCCTTGTTGCAAGCTGAAGGACAGTACCAGGGTAAATTAGTCATGCCTTATGGCTGGGGTGTGGTTTTTACCAGTATTACGCGATCGCAAATTGAAAAATCCATACCCGAGGAGCATCGTCAAAACCTATTACCGGATCATTTAACGTTGTATAAAGATGAAATGACGGATGCTGTTGATGCGGAAAGTTTTCAGGAAAGATTATGGGGAATGTTTAATTACCGTTTCCCCGAAAAATTGACCGTTCCACAAATTAACCGTATTCGCTGGCATCTGTTTCCTGAAGTCCGAATTAATGCTCCGGTTCAAGCCAGTTTTTTAGATGATCCTCTGAGTGAAGAGGTTCCCACAATAGAACAAATCCCAGAGATTGTTCGTATTATGGATATTCAACAAGAGCAATTGGCAAGAAGCCTGGGGGAGGGGCACCGCGTTATTCATGGCGTTGCTGGCTCAGGGAAAACTCTGATATTAGGGTATCGCGCACAATTGTTGGCACAAACGTCCAATAAGCCTGTATTAATTTTATGTTTTAACACCACGCTGGCGGCAAAGCTTCGAAGTTTTATTGTGGCAAAAGGTATTTCTGAGCAGGTGCAGGTGTATCACTTTCATGATTGGTGCGGACTCCAGTTAAAAACTTACCATGTTGCTGTGGCGCAAGGTGAGGCCAGTTATTGGGAGCGTGAAGTCACCAGTGTTATTGATGCGGTCGATAAAGAACAAATTCCGCGTGCACAATATGGTGCGGTTCTTATTGATGAAGGACATGATTTCGAAGCGGAGTGGCTCAAGCTGGTAGTCCAGATGATTGATCCAGACTCGAACTCTCTTTTACTACTCTATGATGATGCACAATCCATCTATAAGAAAAAGTCCGGTTTGGGATTTACCTTGTCCAGTGTGGGTATTCAGGCGGTCGGTCGCACGTCAATTTTGCGATTAAATTATCGGAATACGCGTGAAATTCTCGATTTCGCTTACCGTTTTGCTAAAGATTTTTTTACCGATTCAGCAAGCTCAGATGACTTCCACGTAATAGAACCCGAGGCGGCGGGCACCTCGGGAGCGAAGCCAGTAGTGCATCAGTTGCAGAAATGGCAGCAGGAAGTTGAGTACTGTGTGGAATGCCTGCAAGCCTGGCACAAGCAGGGAATGGAATGGCGGGACATGGGAGTTATTTATGTGGCGGGTTATCAGGGCAAAGCCGTATCGCTTGCACTCAAGCAAGCGGGGATTCCAAATTTATGGATGGCGTCCAAGAATTATAAAAAGTCTTACGATCCAATGATTGACCGGGTGAACGTCCTTACGATTCAAAGCAGTAAGGGCTTGGAATTTAATGGCGTGGTCATGGTCGGTTTAGGACAGTTAAAGCAGGATGATCTCGCCCGTGACGCGAAGCTGCTTTATGTAGGAATGACTCGCGCACAGCGCGAATTGCACTTGTGCATGTCTGCGGCCAATGCCATCTGTGATCGAATAGCAAATATTGGGTGATCTCAGGCCAGTATATTCATCATGCAAATCTAAATGATAATGATTTGCAAATAGGTGGCATATAAAGTACTCTTCTGCCTCTAAAAATTAGAGGTGGGGGTAAAATGAACAGATTTAACTATTGCTGGGGAATTCTGTTTCTCCTGCCAAATGTCACCTTCGCTGAAGTCGCTGAAACAGAAGCTAGCAAAACTCAAAACGCCGACCAAAACACAGAAAATGTGTTGGTCATTGGTCGGGCACAGCAATTTTACTTGGAAAAAACTTCTACAGTTGGCACTAAAACCGATACGGATATCTTGGATGTGCCCCAATCCATTCAGGTGTTATCTTCCCAGCTTATTGCGGACCAGGCGGCACGTGATATTACCGACCTATACCGGTCCATTGCCGGTGTAAGTGAATTTAGTTATTCCGGAGTCACGTTTCGTGGGTTTCGCGATAGTGACAATGTCTTTTACGATGGCGTACGAGGTGATCCTTATTCAGGGTTCGCTGTTCCTCAGCTTTTTAATGTAGAACGCGTTGAGATCTTAAAAGGACCGGCGGGCGCTTTGTATGGAAGCGGTCAACCGGGAGGAATGATTAATTACGTTACAAAGAAGCCAACTTTTGAGGACGACGTTGAAGTGGTATTGTCGGCAGGCAATTTTAGTACACGTGGTGCCTCAATTGATGCCACAGGTGGTCTCAACTCCTCGGTGGCCTATCGACTTGGTGCTTATTATCAAAAAGAAGACAGTTTTCGCAATAATGCGGATGCACGTAATGTGGAAATTGCCGGTGGGCTTTTGTTTGAGCTAGGTAAACACACTCAACTCACAACAACATTTGACTATATTGACCAGGATCTTGGTGGTAACCGACTTCGTGGTGTTCCTGTGGATGACAATGGCAATTTTATTGTCGACCGCAGTTACAACGCAAATGAAAAGTCAGACTTTCAGGATCTGGAAGCCGTGGTTGTGCAAGCCATATTAGATCACCGATTTTCCGATAATCTAACATCCCGCTTTACTTTGCGTTCGTTGCAGAATGAACGCACGCAAAAATATCATGAGTCTCGCAGTTGGGTGGATGTGAATGGCGATGGCGAGGCAAATATTGATGATGAAACAATTCGCCGGGAGTATCGTGATCAGTATCGGGCGAACGATGAAATCAGTTTCACCGCTGATTTTGTTTATAAATTTAACTTCTCCGGTTTTCAACATCAACTTTTGTTTGGTGGAGATGCGCATAAAGTAGATACGGAATACGAATACTATCGCGCACGTTATGAAGCTGACGGAGTTGGAAACCTCAATGTTTTTCACCCAAATTACGGAGAAACCGATCCTTCAGCTTACAACCTTACAGATCTAAGTAGTGACGGTACAAAAGCAGCGCGAAACAGTGTTTATATTCAAGATCAAATTGAATTGAGTGCCCGCTGGAACGTGCTATTGGGTTTGCGTTATGACAGCTTTGAAGACACTGATAAAGGTTCAGACTATAGTTTTGACGACAATGCCATTATTCCTCGCGCAGGAATTGTTTTTAAACCATTCGAAAGTACTTCCTGGTATTTAAACTATTCTGAAAGTTTTATACCAGTTTCCTTGGGTAACCAGGAAACTGTTGAGGCCGAGCGAGCGCTGGAACCTGAAACCGGGAATCAAATAGAGCTTGGCGTCAAGTCAGAATTTTTTGATGGCAGTGTGATGACATCATTTGCTGTGTACAAAATTGTGAAGCAGGATTTACCGCTGTCGAACCCGCAAGACACAGGCCCGGATGATGGCATTCCGGCTTTGATTAATCTTGGTGAAGTGGAAAGTGAAGGGTTTGAGGCGACGGTTGTGGGAGACTTGGCCAGCAATTGGACCGTAACGGCTAATTATGCTTATAACGATACGGTAGTTGTTGAAGGGAGCGGATTAACGAATACCTTTGGTGATGGGGCTCGCTTTACCAATGCCCCCGAACATCAGGCGGGGGTTTGGACGCGGTTTGATTTTCCCAGTATGAACTCCGCTTTGGCGTTTGGCGTAGATTATGTGAGTGAACAAGTCAGTTTTGATGAGCAGCGAGTTAAGCCTTTTACTGTCTATGACATGAGCTGGAATACCACTTGGAACGATACTTTATTTCGTTTGAATGTGAGTAATCTGTTTGATAAAGAATATGCTGTAAGTGGTTTTAGTGAGCGTAATGGCCATTTTCCTGGGGCACCGCGTGAAATTCTGATGCAGGTGAGTCGCTCGTTTTAGATGACTTGGTTCGCGTAATGATCAGCCAGAAATTTCGTCAGACAGCCTGGTATCTGCACCATTGGGTTGGATTAAAACTCTGTATTTTTATGAGCTTTGTTTTATTTACTGGCTCATTGGCGGTGGTGAGTAATGAAATTGACTGGTTGCTACACAAAGGAATGCGTGCTCCGGTGTATAGCGGTAGTATTGAATGGAACGCAATGGCTAAAGCCATCCACCGCTATGCGCCCGAAGCTGAAATATTGTCCTTAAATGCCCCTGTGGATCGTGGATTTGCGCCCTATGCTATGGTGCGCTTGCCGGACAAATCGCTACGATTATATTTTCATGATCCGGGCACTGGTGTATTGCAAGGTGATTATAATTATATGACCGTGCAAAGAGCTTTGCGCTTTTTGCATCGGCATTTATTCCTGCCGACAAAAATCGGAGTGCCGATAGTCTCATCCCTGGCGTTTTTACTTCTTATCTCTTTAGTGACTGCATTTGTTATTTATAAAAACTGGTGGAAAGGGTTTTTCCGGTTTCCTACGGCCAACAATGCGCGTCGTTGGCTAGTGGAGTTTCACCGTGTTGCCGGAGTGTGGAGTCTCTGGTTTATAACGCTAATGGTGTTGACGGGAGTTTGGTATTTCGTCGAAAGTCTGGGTGGCCGAGCGGTTTTGCCTAATGTAAAAGTAGAGCAACCTGTTATGGAGACCGGCGCTGCAGTTATGGCTTTAGATGATAATTTACATTCGGCACAATTGGCTTTTCCTGGGTTGAAAATAAAGCGAATTATTTTTCCTTCTGCTCGAAACAGTGTGTTTGCCTTTCATGGTGAATTTAAAGCCGTGCTGGTTCGACCAAGAGCCAATGCCGTGGTAACAGATGCTGAGACGAGCGAAGTATTGCTAACAAGCGATGGACGAGAGTTTTCATTGCATCAGCGTATTTCTGAAATGGCCGATCCGCTGCATTTCGGTTATTTTGGTGGGCTTGCAACGAAAAGTATATGGTTCGTATTTGGACTGCTGCTTACCAGCTTGTCACTGTCGGGTGCAGCCATTGTTTCAAGTCGAATGCTTAAAAAAGCACGGCAAGATTTAAGTGTAAAGAATATTACCTTAGGTAGCTTTGCACCAATGATGTGGTGGAAATGGCTGGCAAGTGTACCGGTATTCGTTGGTTTAGTGTTACTGGTGTGTAAAGTCGTTTTCGGAATGTCTATCGGGTAGTCTTATTGCAGCTGTTCTGGTCTGCAATGGAAACGGCAGTCGTCAGCGTTAATTCGTTTAATCTAAGCTTTTTAGCATGGCATAAGGACGAACGGCTTGTTTATAAGCCACTGTTTATATCAGTATTAATCTGATGACAAAACGTTGACGGTGGTGCGAAACGATATTTAGTCGGAGAAATTCTCCAGTATTTGCCGCAAGTTGTCATCCAAGCGTTTGTTTTAATTTTGGTGCCTAATTTGCCTGTAGCTGCATAACGCACTCAAGCGTGAACGCGGTTCACAGAAAATCTTCATTCCTTTTCATATATTCATCGTTCCATTCCTTTGTGCGCTTTTTTCGCTCGCTATTGTTTTTGTGCGCACGAATTATTAAAGGATACTTTTGATCCCTTCCTGTCATTTAAAAATTAAAAAAATAGGCAACTAAATGAATATTGTTAAAAAAATATGTTGGGTATTTTCGCTCTTGAGTGTTTTCTTCGTGCCCTCCGTGATGGCCAATTCTGGGGTGTACGCCGGTGGGCCTGTGTATATACATCGGGACTATTCCATCAATGAATTGAAAAACTCAGGGTTTACCTATGTCATCGTCTGGACTATTCATATCGACAGTAATGGCAATATGAATTTCAATGGAGAGTTTCCTCTGGTTGAAAATGGAAACTATGTCGGCAATAGCCGATATCCGAACTTTCCTGCCGATATCGCTTCTTTAAAACAAGGTACTACCAGTATCAATCGGGTGGAGTTCTCATTAAGCGGGTGGGGCTCTGGGACGTTTGCGAATATTCGAAATTTGGTTAATGCACAGGGTACTGGCAGCGGAAGTATTTTGTATCGAAATTTCCAAGCTTTACGTAATGCTATTCCCAGCGTAGACGCTATCAATTTTGATGATGAGAGTGAATATGATGTGGGTACGGCCACACGCTTCGCGGTAATGCTAGCGGATCTGGGGTATAAAATTACACTGGTTCCGTATACACGAGCAGAGTTTTGGACGGCGCTGGCCAGTAATACAAATGCCCAGCGTCCTGGTACCGTCGACCGAGTAGATTTGCAGGTTTATGCTGGCGGTGGCGGCAATAATCCTTGTCACTGGGACTTTGGCGCGATTCCCATTTATCCGGGTATGTGGAGCAATGAAGCGTCTCCCGCTTCAGTTCAATCCCGAATGAATGACTGGAAAAATTCCTGTGGCCATAAAGTGAAAGGTGGCTTCATGTGGCTGTACGATGATTTTGATAATTCCGGTCGTGTACAAGAGTATTCATCTGCAATTAACAATGTATTCCCGCCTGTAGTGCCGCCGGCCAGTGGTAGAGCTCCTGTAATGCGAGCATTTGGTGATTGCCATCAAAGCGGTTGGGAAGCCGTGATTCCACCGGGTCATCATGATTTAAGTTACCTGCAAGGACTTGGGTTTGTTAATGATGGGCTATCTTCATTTTGGCTGGCTCCCGGGTGGAAAACACAGTTGTATTGGGATTCCGCCTGGCGAGGTCAGGAATTATTTTCGGCAAACAGTCAGGGATGCTTGGTGAGCCAGGGCTTTAATGATCAGGCGTCTTCATTGCGTGTAACACCCAATGGTGATCAGAGCTTGTCTGGACGATTCTATATTCGCAATAGAAAAAGTGGTTTGTATGTGGATGTGGCGAATTTCAGTCAGGATGATGGCGGAAATTTATTGCAATGGAATTTTCACGGCGGCACTAATCAACAGTTTGATTTTGAACATTTAGGGGATGGTGTGTATGTGATTCGCAGCGTGGTAAGTGGCAAAGCAATGGATATCGACGGTATCAGTACCAGCAATGGTGCTAACGTTCATCAGTGGGCCTATGTGGGTGGAGATAATCAAAAGTTTATCGCACACAAAGAAGGGCAGTTTCATCAACTGATTGCTTTGCACAGTAATCGCGTTGTGGAAGTTGCCAACGGAAGTATGGAGCCAGATGCGAATGTCCAACAATGGGACAACAATAATCAAATTACCAGCTATTGGGAGCTAGTTCCGGTTAGGTAAGACATCCGGGTGATGTTTTTTTATAGCGAGTAGGTGGGGCTTAGCAAAAACGAAGGTTGAATTCGACAATCCGCTGCTCCCACCTGCTTTATGGTTGAGTCTTTGGCAATATTTCGCTAAATATTATTTGCTTTTTTTGTCCACCACTTCTGCGGTTTCAAACAATAAGCGTGTTTGGTCCAGGTTGGCGTGGGTGGTATTACTAATGGTAAATACCGGTGTTTTCAGAATATGTCCCTCGGCGGCTTTTACGTTCAAGTGGCCGTCGACTCGCATGCGCCCGTCTTCAAGGTAACTGGGGATGAACTCCATATTTCGGCGGGGAATATTGTTGCCGAATTCTTTGTGGAATTCTTCAATGGCGAGTTTGCTTGAACCGGGCCCTATCATTTTATCCAGTTGCTCTACGTGTTTGTGACGAGAGAAGACATGATTGTAGTGCGAGCCATGAAGTGTGCTTTGTTTACTTAGTTGATAAGCTTCCAGAACATCAATATCCTGCTCAACTGAACCTTCTATATTACCTTTCGTTCCCACACCGACAGAGGTGTTAATACCACCCGCGCCGCTGACAAACACACTGGCAGTGGATTTTGGGTGTTTTAAATCTTCCACACCAATACCAGCGCCAATAGATCCGGAACCCGATTGACTTATGTCACTATCTGTTTTGGGGGAAATTTCCAATCCGGCATCCACGCTGGCTTGAGCCGGAATCGTCCATTGTTTTTCCTGCTTCAACTGTTCCCATTGCGGTGCGTTTAGATTGAGTGCCTCTGTGTTCTGTGCAAAAGAGGTAATCTCATTTGCGGGTTCCATTTGGGGAGATAGGGTGGCGGTGTGAGTGGTTTCCTTTTTAATGCCAACTTCCGTGTTCAGGCTCAAGGATGGACCCATGTTCAATGGTCCAACGTCCATGCCAATACCCACACCGCCGGAGCCTTTTAATGTGACCTCATCCGTAATGTTGTGCTTGCCTTTCAGTTGTACATGATCTTGTTTGGATTTGCTCATGGCCAGTGTATCCGTTACGCCATGCGCATATGAAATGCCTCCACCAGCCTTAGGGCCGAGCGTCACGCCGCTCATGCCAATACCTGGTGCGGCAATATCTGCCAGGCTTGCGGAAAATCCGGCCTCGACCATCGCATTCTTTTTGTCTTCCAAAGTGAATTTATCGCCCGGTCGCATAAACTGGCTGAAACTCTCCAGGGACTGTTGTACCTGGTGTTTTGTCTGCTCGCCAGTAAGGCCACCTAATACGCGACCGGTCCGCGTGTTGACTGGTGGTTCCATCTGTTTGGGAATGGTGATATCACTCTGGGGTTTAAATGGATTTAACCAGCGCCGAAATTCACCGCGTTTAGATTTAAATTCCATATGCTCATACATCGTTTTAGCGCGCACGGGGGGTTGGTTTTTGGTTTGTTGTAGAGCAGGGGTGATGGACTTTTCGGTGCCTTTCAACTCGCTACGGCATTTCAATTCGCTATGGCGCGGTTTAGCCCGGCTTGAATGCGGGCTTGCAGATGTATTTTTTTCGCCTTTTTGAAAGTCTTTACGGTTCGATGTGCTGCTGGGACCTGAAAGTTTCATCAATCGCTATCCATTGGTTACTTTGGAAAACCTAAAAAGTGCTTTCCGTTTTTAATCATGTTTGTTTTGCTGTTAATGTGATGGCGCGAAAGTTTAAGTTCTGAAAATGTTGTGTTTTGTGCCTAAATCTGGAGCTGGTTCACGGTTTTGGGTGGGTTTCAGGTTAATTTCCTGTTTTTTAAAGGTTTGTGGCGACCAAATGCCATCATAATGTGCCAGGCGATGACATGTGGTTTTTTTGATTTTGCGTGTAGACGGCCATCGTGATATTGAGCGCGGACCCGTCAGTCCACATGTCTGGTTTACGTTAGACTTCAGCAATTCAAGTTTCAGGATACAGAATGATGAATTCCAGTATTTTGCATAAAACCGCTAGCTGGTGTGTGGTCGGAGTAATGGTTCTAACGGTGATGGCCTGTGGCGGCGGCGGGGGATCTGAAACTCCAGCTCCAACTGCAACGCCCGTGACTCCAAGTCCGACCGTCAGTGTTAGCCCAACCGTCACTCCAACTCCAACTCCAACTCTAACTCCAACTCTAACTCCAACTCCACTCGCCAGTCATTGGGACGAAATGCATTGGAATGAAGGCACATGGCAGTAGAGATGTGGTCTCTTCGAATTTAATTCGTGGCAAAATAGGAGCTACAAATGAAAAAATACTATAGTTTAATACCATTTTTTGTAATGGCGTTTAGTGATTTGCTCTACGCAAGTGAGCTGGAAGTACCAAACAGTTTTTCGGCGGGAACCCCAGCTGTTGCAGCGGAGGTCAATGAAAATTTTACTGCGATAGAAACCGCTGTGAATGATAACAACAGCACGATAGTCTCCTTGCAGGCGCAAGTACAGACGTTGAATACCGAAAATGCGAGTTTGCAGCAGACTTTAGGGGCGTTGCAGGCCGCTGTTACCGAATTACAAAATACACAGACCTCAACTATCACCTATGTTGTTTCGCCGCGCGTATTGGAATCCAATTATCAGGATTTCGATTTAAATGAAAACAGAGGCGTGTTTACCATTCACTTTAATGTCGCGTTGGACGATAAGTCTGTCATTGTTGATGAGAATGTTACCGTTAGCGGAAGTGGTGGAAGTGGTACTGGCACTATCGAGTGGTTGGAAGGTGGTGCGGCTTTGCGATATACCATGATGGAAGAATTTACTGCTGTCAGTCCCTGCTTTTCTGGTGGCTTAGATTTAACTATTAAAGGCGAGGGTGAAAATCCTGTGACGGACAAGCAGGGTAAAGCCATAGATGGAGATAAAAATGGTTTGCCTGGCGGCGACTTCGTGGTGAATTTTGATGTTGTATGTTAGTGCTGTGAAGTGGTCAGTTCGCCCATTGAAGAATGAACGAACTGACCGGAACTAATTAAGGTTTACTGTTGAATGCGTTAAATTAATTCGCTTCTACATTTAACGTTACGCCACTTGAGCGGCTGCTGCCAAACAGTCCGATATGCCAAGTTCCTGCTTGCGGGCTGGGAATTTCACAGGTTTCACTGTTTGCATTATTGTTGGAGCGACAATCATAAGCGAAAAATGTCGGCTGTGAAGCGTGGCGGACATACAAGGTAACGTTACCACTGCCCCCAGAGACATTAACGCTCAAATTTGAATAACCTTCATCAAGCGTTTGTGTGAATCGCTCCCATTGCAACCAGCTCACATCAATATTGTCATAGGATTCGCTAATCGGTGTAACGTCGGTACCGCCGTCACCACCACCATCACCGCCGCCGTCTTCCACGTCATAAGAGGCGAGCAGGCTGACGCCAGAAAATGACTGGTAAGCTTTTATGCGAACATAGTATGTGCCAGTTTGCGGAGAAGAAAATTCGCAGGTTTCATTGTTGCCATTTTTGTAGGGGCGGCAATCGTAACTGGAGTCAGTGGGTGCGCTGCCAAACTTAACATACAGATCTGCGTCTCCAGTACCGCCACTCATATTGAAACTTAAGTTCTCGGCATTCTCTGGTACATCAATAGTGTAAGAGACGGTATTGCCTTGTGCTGCGTTAATCCCGGTTTTAGCTACACCATTCTGAAGAACATTGTCTGGCTCGGGTGTAGGCGTAGGAGTAAATGTCGGGGTAGGAGTAACCGTCGGTGTTGGGGTAATTGTTGGTGTGGGTGTAATGGTTGGCGTTGGCGTATTTGTCGGGCTTGGTGTGGGCGTTGGGGGCGCTAATACGGTTGTGCCTTTGGCAAATTCGGCAACATAGGTGACCGCCAATTTCGCAAACTTCAAGGCATGCACAGCATCAAATGTAGAGTCGTTTGTGGTGTGAATGCTGGGGTTGTGCTCATCGGAATGAGATTCGAAAGGCATTGATGCGGCATAGCCCTGATTGTGCCAGGAGGCATGGTCTGAACACGCATATCCGCAATCACCAAAATCATACAAAATATCCTGATGATAAGTGTCCAGCAGTTGTGCCATAAACTGATTTTGAGCGCTGCTGGTGTAATCGGTCATGAAGACAATATCGGCATTTGGTGAACCGTGATAACCGGTCATGTCGAATTGCACCATGCCAATTACGTTTTCGCCGTTGGCTTTGAATGTGCTGGCAATATCATTGGAACCACGGAGTCCGACTTCTTCCGCTGCGTAGCCCATTAATTTAATGGTTTTTTTCGGTTTAAAGCCACTCATCACCATGGCGCGAAGTGTTTCTGTAATAACCGCTATACCGGATGCATTATCGTCTTTACCCGGCGCTCGCCCCTGATTTGGCGACCAAAGATTAATGGAGTCCAAGTGCCCACCGATCACAACGATTTCGTCTGGGTCTTCAGTGCCGGTAATTGTGGCAATGACTGATGGTTGTGCCCAGCTATGTTCAAACAATTCAACACTGATATCACTGCGTGATGCACTCAATGATGCCCAGTGAGATTTAATCCATTCGGCAGCGTCTACACCAGTTTGCTGCTGGTAATACCGATTGTGAAATTCTGACAGTGTATTAACTGTTTCTGTCAGTTTATTTCCGTTAACTACGGCAGAGAGTGTGTTAACTACCGACGCATTGTCAATTGTGTAGTTGTAGGCAAGTGTTGTAAAAGTATTGCTTGCAGCAATGTAGTTTTGTGCATCTTCCAAGGAGTTGTGGAAAATAAAACCAGCACAACGGTTGTACTCTGAGTGCATAAATTCACTTAAGTCCTGCAGTTTCGATGCAGGCACTTGCATTAACATCACATTATCGTCTGAGCTTTTTTTAACCGTTAGTGCATTTTTAGCAAACAAGGGCGCGATGCTGGAAGAAATATTTTTTGCCGCATCAGAGCCGATAGAAATCCAGACGAATTCATTTTCAGCATAGTTACTCTGTTCAACTGTTTTCGCTGTGTGATAATGATTAGCACTGTCTTGCAATGCTTCACGATTTTCTGCATTGGCTGTGACGGTCAGCCAACAGCCTAAACCTGCTATAAGTGTGGCGGGAAGATGTTTAAACATATGCATGCATCTCTTTACGTTTTTGTGAATTGTATTTTTTATTCTTATTTAACGAATAAGTACGAAATATTCTGAATAATTAGGTGAAAAAATGTGAATTAAATTTTTTCTAATAAATAAAATGTTCAGAATTTGCCGGTGTGTGAAGTAAAAAAATGCAGTCATAGTTGGGTGTGAAAATAATTATCTTTTTTTACGCGCTATAGCAAGACACATGATGCCAGGGTGGCATGTTTGACGTCCTTTCAGTTCGCGGCATGAGATGTGATGATGGTGCAATATTTGAGGGGTTGTTTGCGTATCTTTTGGCGCATCTATTTATGCATTTATGCGATGATGATCGAATAGGGTGGCGAGCGAGGGTTGGCGTTCCATTTTCCGCCACAAAAAGGGGCGAAAGGTAGAAAAGCATTGAAACTTGTATGATTTAGTTGCTGAGCTAGTGCGTAGAATAGATCTTTCGGATTTGTGCCAAAAATCGTAAAAAAGTATAAGTCGTGCAGTGGTTTTATATTTGTGCCAACTTCGTGCTATCTGTCTAATAGAAGACCTGTCTAATTGAGGATCTAGACGAATCCTGTTTGATGAAAATTCTCATATAAGAATAATGTAGAGGATGAAGAAAATGAAATTATTTACCAAATTTGTCGCAGCGGCACTTTGCTGCGGAACTTTCACTTGCGGCACTATCGCTTCTCACGCAGCCACAACGTTAACTATCGGTACTGTCAACAACAACGACATGATCCGCATGCAAAGTTTGTCCGGGGAGTTTGAAAAGCAATATCCAGATATCAAGTTGAGCTGGGTGGTGCTGGAAGAAAATATTCTTCGTCAGCGATTAACCACCGATATTGCCACCGATGGTGGACAATTTGATGTGATGACGATTGGGTTATACGAAACTCCAATCTGGGGCAAGCGTGGCTGGCTGGAGCCATTTAAACAATTGCCGGCGGATTACGATAAAGATGATATTTTCCCTGCTGTGACAAAAGGCTTATCGGTGGACGATTCGCTCTTTGCCTTGCCTTTTTACGCAGAAAGTTCAATGACCTACTATCGCAAAGATTTGTTTGAGCAGAACAAACTCACCATGCCGAAGTTGCCCAGCTGGCAGGATATCATGACATTCGCCAAAACTATTCATAAGCCCGAGGAGAATGTCTATGGCATTTGCTTGCGAGGGAAGGCTGGATGGGGTGAAAACATGGCGCTGATTACGACCATGGCAAATGATTTTGGTGCTCGCTGGTTTGACGAAAAATGGATGCCCGAATTCAGCGGCAAGGAGTGGACTGAAGCAATTAAATTTTACGTTGAATTGCTAGGGAAATATGGGCCTCCGGGCGCATCATCCAATGGGTTTAATGAAAACCTGGCACTGTTTAACAGCGGCAAATGCGGTATGTGGATTGATGCCACAGTAGCAGGTTCATTTTTGATGGATGAATCACAAAGCAAAGTCTCTCAGCATGTCGGTTTTGCCTTGTCGCCTTATCAAGCGAAGCAGGACGTCGCCGGCTGGTTGTGGTCCTGGGCCTTGGCTATTCCAAAAAGCTCGGATGCTAAAGAGGCCGCTAAAACCTTCATCTTGTGGGCAACTTCAAAAGAGTATGCCAATCTCGTTGCTAAAACCAGTGGTATTGCCAACGTGCCCCCCGGTGTTCGAGAGTCAACCTATAAAAACAAAGCGTATTTAGAAGCGGCGCCATTTGCGGCAACCACTTTGGAAGCGATGCAGCGAGCCAGTAATTACAAGCCAACTGTAAAACCTGTTCCTTATCAAGGCACGCAGTTTGTCGCAATTCCGGAATTCCAATCAATTGCGACGCAAGTAGGCAAATTATTTTCAGGGGCATTAGCGGGATCGATGTCAACTGAAGATGCTTTAACGCGTGCGCAAAGTGTTACTAAGCGTGAAATGAAGCGTGCACGATATTATAAATAGCTGCTTTGTTTGTTTAGTCGAAAAATAAATGAAAGCGGAGAGGCTGTGTGCTTCTCCGCTTTTTTATTTTTTGCTTTCACGCTAATTTTTTGTGTTACCAATTAGGCGTTAGGAAGCTTCTGGTTCAGACTCCACGTGCTAGAGTGATGGTTCAGGTGTTTGTGGAACGTGTACGGATTTGCGATAGTCTGTTGGCGTCATGCCTTTAATGGTAAAGAAATGGCGATTGAAGTTGGCGATATTGTTAAAACCTACATTAAAGCAAATGTTCGTGATTTGTTCATCGCTATGGCTGATCAGGTCGCATGCACGAGCGATACGTAGGCTGTTGATAAATTCTACGAAGCGACGACCAGTCGCGCGACGAAAAAAACGCGAGAAGTAGGTGGGCGTCATGGACAGGTGATCCGCTACATCTTCCTGGGTGATCTGTTGCTGATAGTTATCAACAATAAAGTTTACCGCCCGGTCCACCTGGGTTTGCTGTTTTTCATTTTCAACAATGGAATATTGACTGCTTGAGAGTAACTTGTACTCTTTGTTGTTAGCCAAAATGCTCATTATCTTGATGAAGGTTGCCAGATTCAGCATGCCCTTGGAGCTGGCGATTTCATCAATTAGCGAGTGCACTTCATCGATCATTTCCCGCTGAAGAAATTCTATGCCGAAGCAAGAACGGTGAAGCAGGCCATCTAATTCCTGAAATTCAGGAAAAATGGCGCGAGCCGATTGGACAAGCTCATCCGTAAAAGTAACGACTTTGTCTCGTTTGGGAAAAAATTCATTGTTTTCGGATTGTGTGATCCAGTTGTGTGGGAGGTTGGGCCCGGTTAGCACTAAATGGTTCGGATGAAAATTGCCTATATAGTCTCCAACAAATATTTTGCCCGAGCTGTGAGTAATTAAATGCAGTTCATATTCTTTGTGGTAGTGCCAGCGCACAAGAGGGTGCGGGAAGCCGTGTTCCCGGTACAGGACAGAGCTGGCTTCCTGTGGGTTAATAAGCTCATATGAAGGCTTTTGCAGTACTGTAGATTCGCAAGACATAAGATTCACATTTATTCGAATTATTGAGTAAGTTATGTTGGTTGCAGAGGCAAAACGATAGCGAAATAATCGCGAAAAATCATTGTTTTGTCATGTTAAATTATCGCAGTTTTTGCTGATTTTTACAGGGCTTCCAGTGCCATTGCCGTTATAACGATAGCGAGTATCAGCTTCGACAACAGATTATCCGCTTGGTTTGATTGGAGTGCAAAAATGTATCAGTTATAGTGCCAACTGGGATTTGCGGCTTATAGGACGGAATTGTTTAATGACATGACAAATGATATTTATCGCAGTGAATTCTATGAAATTAAATAATAAAAACCTGGATCAGATAAACCCTGTCGTAAAACGCCCTGCATACGATCGATCATCGGTGACCCCCGGTATCGTACATATTGGTGTGGGCGCATTCCACCGAGCCCATCAGGCATATTACACCGATAAACTAATGCAGCAAAATGAAGCGTTTGACTGGGGATTTTGCGGCGCGGGGCTAAGACCTGAAGATAAGAAGGTTAAGAGCGCTCTGGCTCAACAGGATTATTTGTATACCTTGTATGAATTAGCGGATTCGGATGATAAAGAAGTGGTTGTGGTCGGCGCAATCAAAGACTTTATCCTGGCAGAAACGGAATTACAGCGTCTGCTCACCACCATGGCTTCGGAACAGATTCGAATTGTATCGTTGACGATTACCGAAGGTGGATATTTTACGGATGACAGTACGGGAAAATTTCTTTCTGAACATCCAGAGATACTGCATGATGTCAATTTTCCTGATAGACCGATGACGGTGTTTGGTGTAATCGCAGAAGCGCTGCGCCGCCGCAAAGAGAATGGTGTTGCTCCATTTACGGTAATGTCGTGTGATAATTTACCGCACAACGGGGAAGTGGCCAAAAATGCGCTGTTGTCATTCACATCCCTGCAAGACCCTGATTTAAAACAGTGGATCGAAACGCATGTGACGTTCCCTAACGCCATGGTCGATCGAATTACGCCTGTGACTTCAGCAGAGCATCGTCAGCAATTAGCTGATAAATTCGACGTAGAAGACGAGTGGCCGGTAGTCTGCGAACCATTTATTCAGTGGGTCGTTGAAGATAAGTTTTGTAATGGAAGGCCCGCGTGGGAAAACGTTGGGGTTCAATTTACCGATGACGTAACGCCTTACGAGACGATGAAAATTGGTTTGCTTAATGGCAGCCATCTTGCGTTAACCTATTTGGGGACGTTGTTGGGATATCAGTATGCGCACCAAACCATGGAAGATGAAAATATAAGACTTTTTGTTCGAGAGTTTATGGATAAGGATGTCACGCCATTACTGAAGCCGGCTCCTGGTATTGATTTCGACGAATATAAAGACACTTTAATTGAGCGCTTTTCGAATACTGAAATTTGTGATCAACTGACTCGTATCTGTTCTGACGGGTCTTCCAAGTTCCCGAAATTTATTTTTCCCACTTTAAAAGGCCTGATTCGTGACGAACAATCCTTAGATCGTGTCAGTTTAATTGTCGCCGCCTGGTGTCATTATCTTAGAGGTGTAGATGAATCTGGGGCGCTATACAATATATTGGACCCGCGTCTGGATAAGCTGCAAAGCGTTTGCCGAAAAAGTGGTGATATCACCGAAGAATTTCTCGGGTTTTATGAAATATTTGGCAGTGATATCCCTCAATCACAGGCGTTTGTCGACAGTTTCAATCGGCAGTTACACAACTTGAGAACTATTGGCGTTACAAAGACGATCCAATCTGTATTGAACAAAAAGGTTTAGTATTTTGCATCTAACGCTTCTCGATTGGAGCGATTTAGCAAGTTCGATGCTGTCAGTACAATAGTGTTAACCCCGTGGAATGTAGATGTATGTATTTAGGTGTTGATTGTGGTACACAAGGTACAAAAGTCATTATATTGGATGCAGATTCGGCTGCGATTGTAGCGCAGGGATATGCACCGCATTCCATGGACAGCGATGCGCAGGGAAAGCGTGAGCAGCACCCGGCCAGTTGGATTGAGGCGTTTCATCGTAGCTTTAAAATGGCGATTGATGAATCTGGCGTAGATAGCAGGGCGATTAAAGCTATGTCGGTGTCTGGGCAGCAGCACGGTTTAGTTGTGTTAGATAAGCATCAGCAAGTCATACGGCCAGCCAAACTTTGGTGTGACACAGCCACTGCGCCACAAAATGAAGAGCTGTTGCATTACCTGGGTGGTGAAAAAGGTTCTCTTGATAAGCTGGGTCTGGTGTTGGCAACCGGTTACACCGCGTCCAAATTGTTGTGGTTAAAGCAACATGAGCCCGATAATTTCGACAAAATTGCCCACGTATTATTACCACATGACTACCTCAATTTTTATTTAACCCAAGAAATCGTTACTGAGTTTGGCGATGCCTCTGGTACGGGGTATTTTAATTCGCAAAGCCGTGAGTGGGTGGAAGATGTGTTGCACTACATCGATGGTGGCAAGCAGCATCTGCTTCGCGCATTGCCGCCCGTTATCCAGGCTGATGAGTCGGTAGCAAAAATATCGCCAGAGGTAGCGGCAAGCTTGAATATAAACCCAGATGTTATTGTTGCCAGTGGTGGTGGCGATAACATGATGGCCGCTATCGGAACAGGGAATATTGCTGAAGGAATTGTCACGATGAGCCTGGGAACGTCAGGAGCTGTCTATGCATATTCAGCGAAACCACCAGTAAATTTACAACCTGAAATTGCCTCATTTTGTTCATCCAGCAACGGCTGGCTACCGTTAATTTGCACAATGAATTTAACCGCTGCGGTGAATAAAGTCAGGGATATGTTTGGTTTTGACTTGCAGCAATTTAATTCGGCGGTGATGGGCTCAGAAATTGGTGCACAAGGTATTACCATGTTGCCGTTTTTAAGTGGTGAACGTGTCCCCGCGCTGCCGCAAGCGCAAGGTCAGCTTAGCGGTTTAACCATGCAAAATGTTAATGCGGCGAATGTATGTCGTGCAGTCATGGAGGGGACCACTTTTGGATTGCGCTATGGCTTGGATTTACTTCGCCAGGCAGATATTCAAAGCGCGCAAATACGTTTAATTGGTGGTGGTGCTAACAGCGAGATCTGGCGTCAAATGGTGGCGGATATTACGAATACCTCGGTGGTATGTCCGGCGAATAAAGAGGCCGGTGCACTCGGGGCAGCAATTCAAGCCATGTGGTGTGAACAAAAGTTTCGGGGTAATCCTCAATCCCTGGCCACTCTGTGTGAAAGGTATGTTGATATTGATTCTGCAATGTCGGTAGCGCCTGATATGGCATCACATGAAGCGTACGAGGCGGCTTACCGACAATATCGTGTGCAGGTGGAAAATTTACAACAGTTATCTTCTCACTAATCCTTTTATTAATCTTTTGTTGTCCTTGTTTTTCTTAGATAGCAGCTTTTCTTCGTAATGGTTTCAGGCAGCTTTTATCGTGACAAGTGCTTCCGCAATTTATGTGTTTGTATGCAGTGCCTGTTGCGCTAAAACCAATGCGCCGATCTCTCCTGATTGCCCGGGTTTTCCGGGCGGAATAATAAACTGATCTAAAGACTTGTTTGGTAGCATGTAGTTACCCATTAGCGTGTCATAAGTCTTTCGCGTTTTAGCAAAGAGCTGTTGTTGGTCCATTACGCCACCACCGAGAATAATCAGCTCTGGAGCATAGAATAAACTCAGGTTCATACACATCAACGCCAAATAATAGGCCTGATAGTCCCAGGCGGGATGATCTTCGGCCAGCTGCTGAGCGGGTTTATGCCAGAGTAATTCCAGTGCTGGGCCTGCAGCAAAAGCGGTTAAGCAGTTTTGGTGAAATGGACAAAGAGATTGTTCGATAGTGTACGGCTTTTCTGCGTGAGCTAATTGCGGTATATGATTTGGGTTTATTAGTCCTACGGTGTCAGCACTATGCTGCACGTTAATGTGCTCAGGAGAGGGCACCAGCATGTGCCCAATTTCGGGGTGCAGGGCACCGTTTACCAGTTTTCCATCTGAAAACACACCTGCACCTATTCCTGTGCCTACGGTGACATAGACAAAGTTCGCAATATCTTTAGCTGCACCATAGTGTTGTTCACCCAGCGCAGCACCGTTGACATCCGTGTCGAATGCTACAGGGATGTTGCGAAAATCTTTAAATGCTTTTACAACATTGGTATGACTCCAATGAGGTTTTGGTGTTGCGGTGATAAAACCATAGGTGTCTGAGTGCAGGTGTAAATCAATTGGCCCAAAGCTGGCGATTCCAAATGCTGCAATCGGCGCGAGTTGCTTTTCCTGATCCGCAAAAAAATCAAACACTTTGGCAAAAGTTTCTTCTGGCGTTGTGGTGGGAATCTTTTGTCGGACAATAATCTCTTCGGGCGAATAGCCTAATACACAGTTAAATTTTGTTCCGCCGGCTTCTATTCCGGCCAACAATGGACGTGTATCATTCTGATTCATAATGCGCCTCTTTTTATACCTGATTTTTCAATTATATATGACAGTAAAATTAGTGAGTGGGTATTGTTGGTTCTATATTTATATATGCAATAGCGATGAGTGAAAAAAATTTGCAAGTGGTCCGCATAAAAAAGAGCAGGCTGTTGATAGCTTGCGATCAAAGCCTGCTTAGAGGAGAACACGCAAAAGGGGTACGTGCACTTGGGTTTAGCGGTTGGTTAATTCAAACGTTTTAAAGCGTTTATTTCTTGCAAGATATTCCAGTTAATTTATCTCGTTACGCTTTGGTCGCCATGATTTAAATTGCTTTTATGAGAACATCTGGTAAAACGCTTGTAACAGATTATTTTCTAGCATGGCTTCAAATCGTAATGCATTTTGCAAGGGAATTAGTAAATTCTGTTGCCTTCTTTTTCAAATAAATGACATTGCGTTAAGTCGAGTTGCAAGCCGACGGCTTCGTTGTCATTGACCTTGTTCTGGTTGTCCGAACGAATCGTGATGCTTTCATTTGTTGGCGTTTTCACATAGTAGTAAGTGTCGCTACCCAAGTGTTCGGATACTTCGAGACGCGCTTGCAAATGGCCGTTAGCAACGTCCGAAATGCTCACATGTTCGGGTCTTACTCCCAGAGAAACAGGTGTGCCTGTCGAGAGGCTGGTTTCTCGTGTTGGCAAGCTGACATTTTCACCTGCTGCCAACTGCACTTGAATGCCTTCTGTACCGCTGGATACGATTTTTCCATCGAGAAAGCTCATGCGTGGCATGCCGAGGAAGCCTGCAACAAATTTATTAGCAGGTTTTGTATAGAGATCCAGGGGTGAACCAATCTGTTCTATTTTCCCCTGATTTAATAGCACGACTTTATCTGCCAGTGTCATTGCTTCAACCTGATCATGCGTGACGTAGATCATGGTGGTTTTGAGCTCTTTATGTAGTTTGGCAAGCTCCAGGCGCATTTGAATACGCAAGGCGGCATCCAGGTTGGAAAGCGGCTCGTCGAACAAAAAGACTTTTGGGTTGCGGACAATCGCGCGTCCAATGGCAACCCGCTGTCTTTGACCGCCCGAAAGATCTTTCGGCTTTCTTTCCAGTAGCGGGCCAAGTTCTAGAATTTCCGCTGTTTCTTTGACTTTTTTCTCAATTACCGCTTTTTCAATGCCTGCGAGTTTTAGCGCGAAAGACATATTCTCTTTTACGCTCATATGTGGGTAGAGCGCATAGCTCTGGAAGACCATGGCAAGGTCACGCTTGGCCGGTGGCAGTTGAGTGATGTCAGTTGAATCTAGAACAATTTGGCCGCTGGTCACTTCTTCCAGACCGGCAATAGAACGGAGCAGGGTGGTTTTGCCGCAGCCGGATGGACCGACGAAAACGACAAATTCCTGATCATTAATTTCCAGATCAATCCCTTTCAGGATTTCAGTTTCATTATAGGCTTTGCGTAACTGTTTAATATCCAAGTAGGCCATAAGTTTATACTCTGTTCAGATGCAATGAGTGCTATGAATTTATTATTTAACTGCGCCGAAGGAAAGACCGCGCACGAGTTGTTTTTGACTGACCCAGCCAAAAATCAAAATTGGGGCGCATGCCAATGTGGATACGGCGGAGAGTTTTGCCCAGAATAAGCCTTCTGGACTGGAGTAAGACGCAACCAGTGCAGTAAGCGGCGCGGCCTCTGAAGACGTCAGGTTTAATGACCAAAATGCCTCGTTCCAACTCAATATAAGTGACAGTAACGCGGTGGAGGCAAGGCCACCTTTAGTCATGGGAATCAGAACAAGCAGGATTTCCTGCATAACACTGGCACCATCAATTCGTGCTGCTTCTAATATGTCTTTTGGGATTTCTTTGAAATAGGTGTAAATCATCCACACCATAATGGGCAGGTTTATCAGGGTGTATATGATGGTCAAACCTGTTTTGGTGTCGAGCAAGCTGAAATCTTTAAATATAAGATATATAGGCATCAGTACACCGACAGGGGGCAGCATTTTGGTGGACAACATCCACAGCAGAGTGGTTTTGGTTCGTTTTGTTTCGTAAAAAGCCATAGAAAAAGCAGCCGGTATAGCGATAATCATACCCGCGATTGTTGCACCAAAAGACACAACTACTGAGTTCCAGGCGAAATGGAAATAATCGCTGCGTTCATTGATGGTCAAATAGTTTTCCAGAGTTGGCCAAAAGAAAATGGACGGCGGAGTTGCGAATGCATCAATCTCTGTTTTAAAGCTGGTGAGGACCATCCAGAAAATAGGGAAAAATAAAATCAATGCAATGGTCCATGATAGCGTACCCAGCAAAATTGCATGAATTTGCTTTTGTTGTTTTAGTGTCGTCATCTCGATTTTCCTTATGGCTTATCAGTAAGGTTTTTGCCGATAACGCGTACTAGAAAGAACGCGGCGATATTGGCAAGAATCACGGCGATTAAGCCACCTGCAGAAGCCATGCCTACGTCAAACTGGAGTAGAGCCTGACTGTAAATTAAATAAGCGAGGTTTGTGGTTTCGTACCCGGGCCCGCCACCAGTGGTGGTAAAAATTTCCGCGAAGAGTGATAGAAGGAAAATAGTTTCGATCATTACTACAACGGCGATCGGTCGTGCCAGGTGGGGAAGGGTAAGGTAATAAAAAATTGACCAAGAGCCCGCACCATCTAAGCGAGCAGCTTCCTGTTGTTCCTGATCCAGTGACTGTAGCGCGGTGACAAACAACAAAATGGCAAAGGGCAGCCACTGCCAGGCAACAATAATAATAATGGAAAGTAGTGGATACGTAGTAAACCAGTCGATAGGTGTTGCACCGAAGAATTGCCATATTGCCGCGAGCACCCCGGAAACGGGATGAAAAATAAGATTCTTCCAAACCAGTGAACTGACGGTGGGCATAATGAAAAATGGTGAAATCAAGAGAACGCGAACAATTCCCTGGCCCCAAAAACTAGAATTGATTAATACAGAAATACCAACACCCATGGCTACGGTAATCACAAGTACGGAGCCGACTAAAATTAACGTGTTACTTATGCCAGCAAAAAAGCCATCATCTGTGACGAAAAATTCGAAATTTTCTAACCAGACGAGTTCGTTGTCTCCGGGGTAAAGAAGATTGTAGCGGATTAACGAAAAATAAATCGTCATCGCCAGTGGTACGATCATCCATACCAAAAGAATTAAAACCGAGGGAGTGACTAAAAATGAACCGAGGGATTTCCTGGGTTTTAAGGGGGTCGGCAAAGGTGTCTTGGTAGAAGCTGCCGATGCATTGTGCTGATTTGTATTGCTCATCGTTATACTGGTGCCCATTTCGTGGTTCTCCCAATTGTAAAACACTTCTTCATTGTCCGTGATGGTCAAATTTTTCCATTGCAGTGAAGAGGCTTTAAAAAGCTAAAAGCGGCTCTTCAAGGCACAAACAAAGAAAGTTTTTTTCGCCTTTTTTGTAAATTCGAATTAGTTTTTCTGGGCCTGACGTTGAGTGTTGCAGGCAGAATAACGACCGTACGCGAGGCGTTTATACGTATGAATTGGGAGGGTTTTGATAGAAATAATAGCCATGGTGACTCTCTAAATTATTATTATGTTGTGAGTGAGTAAAACTCTATTTGAGCTATTTAAACGAAAATCCAAGTTCTACAACAAACACTTTATGGAAGATTTACTGATACTTTTTTGCCATGAGGCCTTGGCTCATGGAATAAAATCGATAAAAGGCGTCATAAATGTGGATTTTGATACCGTTTTCTATAGTATTTCTCGCGATTTTATCGTGACCACTTCCTGGTGATGCGACGAGGCCAGAGAAAGCGCAAAACCGGTGATAGCGAAAGATCTGAGAAGGATGGAATCTATAGACGACGGCAATTCAGGTGGGGGATGGCCTATTTATACAGGCCATCCAGTGCAGACTTGCGATAATCAGTTGGTGTCATGTTTTTGAGGCTGTAAAACTGACGATTAAAGTTGGCGATGTTATTAAAACCTACGGTAAAACAAATACTTGTCACAGGTTCTTCAGTGTGGGCAAGCAATTCACATGCTTTATTAATGCGGTAATTGTTAACGAAGGATACGAAGCGATGTCCGGTTGTTTTTTTGAATATTTTTGAGAAGTAAGTGGTACTCATATCCACTATTTCAGCGACTTCTTCCTGCGATATATTGGTATCGTAATTGTCCATGATGTAGTGAATTACTTTGCTCATCTGTTTGAGAATTTTGTGATCCAACCGAGATTGAAAGGATGAGCTGGACAATATTTTATAGTCCGGAGTGGCGGCCAGCAGCTCGATTAAAGACCAGAATCGCGTTAAACGCCTAAATCCGGTAGATGCCGAAATCTCGGCCAGATACTGTCGGGATTGTTGTATGACATTCGGATCAAGAAACTCAATGCCAAACATGGCGCGCTCCCAGAAAGGAGCAATAACCTGCATCTCCGGGAATGCTGTTTCGCAGGTTTCAATAAATTTGTGATTAAAGTTCACCACGAGATCCCGCACTGCTACGGATTGACCCGCCTCCATTTCACTCACCCAGTTGTGTGGCAAGCTGGGGCCGACAAGGATAAGACTGTCGGGTTTGAAGTTGCCGATATAATCCCCAACAAATACCTTGCCTTGAGTTTCGACAATATAGTGTAACTCATATTCCTGGTGATAATGCCAGCGTACGAGTTCACTGGGGTAGCCGTGTTGCAAGTAGCGAATGGATTCATCTTCACGTTTGGCCACCCATTCGTATTCCGGCTTTATTTTTTCTTTCTGTGCTTTTTGCAGCTTCTGTACTTTTTGTAGTGTCATGATCGTTTGCTTTCAAATTGAGTGAGTTGCTCAGCTCTTTACGGGGCATAAACACACAATGCTCGTAAGTGTTGATCTGGCGCATTTATTATTTTTATTGCTATCAGTTTTACAGTTTTATTGCGCAGGTTTTGTGTTTTATGCAGATACAGCCTTTTTGGGGTTTGCCAATTCTAACAGTGTTTTGTGGTAGGCGTGCAATCAAAAAAGTATAGACATTAGTCTGTATCTGTATTTGTCGTCATATATCTTTGCGCGTTGTAATGCAAAAAAGATTTCAGCGCTAACCGATTAAATTTTGTAAATCGTTATTGATTTGCAGGGATACCTATGGCCTTCAAAACGTCAGGGATTTCTTACCGCAAACAGTCGAAGAGTTAGGTCTACGAAAAACGACAACTACAAAATTTAACACATTCACATTAAAACAATAACGTAAGAGAAATGCTATGAATAAATTATCATCAAGCTTAAGTCTGGCTACACGGCTGCTAATTTGCAGCGGCAGTTTACTTGCTCCAACAGTGTTTGCGGATACCGATAACCTTTCTGAAGAATTTTTTAAACGCGTGAAATTAAAAGGGTGGATGTCGCAAGGCATGCAAGCCATTGAAGCCGATGATGGTGCGTTTTTCGAAGAAGACAGCAATATGTCTCCAGGTTTCAATCGTTTCCGTTATGCTTTGGGCTTTGATGTGACCCTTGCTGATAATGTGACAGCCTACGTTGAATTTAGTGAAGAGCCCAATGACTTCGGTGTGGATTACACGCCCCATATTGATTTTGCGGTGGTGAATTTCGCGCTGAATGATACTTTAACCTACCAGATAGGGACGGTTGGAACAGGAATGTTTACCTATCGTGGGTATTCCGATGGCGCTGACGTGCAGAGTAATCCGCTTATTGGAAATTCGCCTGCTGATATGGCGGGCGCGGCCGAAGGTATGAAAATGTTTGGTGATCATGGCCAGCTCAAATGGGATTTTACTATCAGCAGTTCCGATTTTGGTGAATCCTTCGGTGGTGATAGAGGACTGACATATATTGGTAAAGCCTCTTTCGATTTTTCTGATCAATTTGGACTAGGTGCCAGCTTCTCCAGTTCGAATCACGGTGACCAGGTTCGCAACGGTGCGAGCAATATTGTGCGTGCAGGTTTCTATACCGGTGATGGCGATAACTACCGCTTTCCAAGCTCGGGTACCGACAGTATCCGCAATACCCACATGGGGTTAATCCCCGGATTGGACACACAGGGATTTTTGGTGGACGGCCAGTTCAAAACAGAATCTGAATCTTTAATATTGCGCAGCTGGATTGGTCAATTGACGGATGATTTCAGTTTTGCTGATGCCGGTGGTAATCGTACCGTAGCGGTACAGTCCGTTGGCTTTATAGAAGAGGAGAGCGAGGTAAGTTTTTATGGCTTGGAAGGCACTTTCTATTTCAATGAAAAAACATATGTTGCTGCTCGTTATACCGCTGTCACCAACGAGTCTGAAGGGGTAGAAGATGAAGATCTTCTCAGTCGTGTTCAGTTGGGTGTTGGATACTTCTATCGCGATAATATCCTTTTCAAAGGCGAGTTCGTGAATCAAGTAGAAGAAGAAAATTCAGCTGGTCAAATTGGCAGTGACTGGGGCGGCTTTATGCTTGAAACATCCTTTATTTTCTAAGGTTATTAGCGTCCCTTTACGCTTAATTTTTTAGGATTAAGAGAAAATAAGCGGATCATGAAACGCTACTCGTGATGACGGGTATTCATGATCCGCTTACCGCTTGGGGGAGAGGGTGGTTTACGCTCGTTCGCGGTTAAAAGTCATATTTAGCTTTGACGCCCCAAGTGCGGCCTCGCGCACGGTAGGCAACATCTTTCATGGCTCCGCCGAAAAGCTCCTTTTCGCCAGGAGCGTATTCTGAATCGTATTCTTCGTCCGCACAGTTTTTACACCACAATTGAAACTGTAGATTGTCATCTACTTCGTAGGCGATACTGGAGTCCAACAAGGTGACTGGGTCCTGAATGTCCTGCCCATCTATCCACCAGTAGCGATCTGCCATGTAGCTCACGTCAATTTGTGTTGTGAGCGCGCGGCTACCGATAGGCAGATGATGAACGATGGATACATTTCCCGTTTTGTGCGCGAAATTCGGCATGTGTTCGCCCTCAAACTGCTTGTCAAATGCTGCTTGAGTGCCGGCTGGCAATTTAACGCTGTTTGCTGTGCGAGCGAGCAACTCGGATTCTAGTCGTGCAAAAATGGCATCATCAAACTCCACAATTTCTGAGTCCATCCAGCCAAATCCTGCACTTAGCGTAAGGTTTTCGGTTGCAGCAAAATCAATAGTGCCTTCAATGCCATAGATTTCACTTTCCGGTATGTTGTAAAGACTTTGTACAAAGATATTGCCGTCAAATTCAAATTGCTGAGCATTTTCATATTGCTGGAAAAATGCGGCAGCCGTGGTGCGAACTCGCCCATCCAGCATTGTCATTTTTGAACCGATTTCAAAACTGTCGAGTGTTTCCTTGTCATAACTATCGGTCAGCAAAGCGCCCGAGGCATTGAATCCACCACTGCGAAATCCTCGAGCGATGGTGCCGTATAAAGTCAATTCATCGTTAGGGGTATATGCGAGAGACATTTTCGGTTGAAAGGCGCTGAAGGTTTCGCTGATTTTCGAGCCTGCCGCAGCACAGTTTTCCGGGTCTGCATCGGAGTCACAATCTGCACCGCCAAGGGATATGTTGCCAACTCCTAAGCCGTTGGTGTCGACGGTGGGGCCATCTATTCTCGTGACTTCACGTTTATCCGTATCATAACGCCCGGCTAACGTAATCGTGAATTCGTCATTCAACATATAGTCGGCACTGGCGAATACTGCCCAAGCGACGTTGTCCTGTTCATTCTGGGTGGCATAGAACAGTCCGTTGCAGGTACTAAAATCGGTAATGGCTGGCCCGCCTTCATACAGCGGTTCGCAGTCAAACGGCTCGCCGTCCGGAGTTTCCCAGGTGGCTCGGATAGTATCCGCGCGGTCAGTTAATAAAAGATAAGCACCCGTGACATAACTTAGTCGATCACCGTCTGCGCTGAATCGAAGCTCAGAAGACAGGGTCTGAATGTCATAGTACTGGTCACTGCCAACAAAGTTACCACCCAGGTTGCCCGCTAGATTCTCCGTAAAGAAATCTATATCAACTTGATTCGTCAGGCTGTCGACAAATTCATTCACAAACGGGCCGGTAAAAAAGTGAACATTTCCGGTTCTGTCGTGGCCGCGTACTTCGCCTGCAACACCGTATCGTTCGTTAGTGTCTGTATGACTGGTCAACCAGCTCAGCTCAGAGTTGTCGAATGCATGTTTAAAGCGTAACGTATGATTGTCCAGTGAACGAATAGCCGTTGGATTACCATTGGAGTTAATCGGGAATTCATAACTTTGTTCCGGATCGGATTCCAGGCGGTAAATGTTGCGATACCACATAGCGCCTGTTTCCAGGTTGTTTTCCGAATAGCGATAGTCGATCGAGGTACGATCTGTCGGCTCCCATAAAAGTTGTACTCGGAAGTCCTCGTTATCCTCAAAATCCATGTACGTATTTTTCTCGGCGCTTCCGGTGTGCGCAATGTAGTTTCGTTCCAATACTCGTTTTAAGTATTGATTTTCGATGGTTCCATCAAAGGTTTTCTGATTGCCTGCAACACGGAAGAATAAGGTGTCTGCCAGAGGGCCCGAAATAGACGCGGACACTTCTTTGAGACCATTCCCTCCGGTTCCAATATTTATTTTGCCTTCCATATTGGATGTGGGCTTTTTGGAGGTAATAATTAGTGCACCACCTAAGGCATTTCTTCCATACAAGGCGCCTTGTGGACCTTTTAACAATTCTATTTGTTCCACATCATAATAAGATTGAGATACTTCTGAAGCACTGCCCACCTGCACGCCATCGACGACCACGGCAACTGCGGGCTCTGAGTTTCTGACAGATGAAATGCCTCGCACAATGACAAATGTAGACGTAGGACTGAGAGATTCCATAATGGAGACGTTCGGCATACGGGAGGTAACGTCACGAGCAGAGGTTATATTTGCACGCTCCACTGCGGAGCCGGAAAGTACTGCAACAGTATCTGGAACTGTTTGTAAGTTCTCCGTTTTTTTACGCGCAGTCACAATGACCTGTTCTAGCGCATAATTATTTTGTGCGTTTTCGTCAGTTTCCTGGGCTGTAGCAGAAATGGCTGTGCCAAAATAAGTGGAAGCTATTATCTGACTAAGGGCGAATGCTAGTTTTCGTTGGCGTAGCACCATGGTATTTCACTCCAATTCGTTATTTTTATAATGGGTAGCTAATAGGCTGCTGCTAAGAATACACCGCGCTATGCGTTGAGGTTTATAACGCTTATTTCGATTTTTGTTGTTTTTTCGGCAATCGTATCTGTAATGTGACGCTAAACCGTATACAGCTAGATGCAACACATGGACTCTTAGTAAAACGAATGGAGAATGGCGAAATGTGATGGTAAGGGAATCAGGCGTGAAAGAACAGAATGCAAAAAGAGCATGGGGTAAATAGTATGGGAAATAGAACTTCTGGGTTGTATCCGTGATGTCGAGAAGTTCAAGTAAGAGGCTCGAATAAATAGAGTTGTAAATGACGCATTTTTCAAAAAGATATTCTCAAATACCGCTGCTCAGTAATATTTATTTAAGAGCAACTATTTAAGAGAAACTATTTAAGAGCAACTACTTAAGGGCAGTGATTCTTCAGCTTGAGATCGATACTCCCTTGCCAAGGCATCTCGCTGGAAGTTTTTTGGTGTTCTTCCCATTAATGTCCGAAATTCATGCGTGAAATAGCTCTGGTCGCAAAAACCACATTCTGCAGCGGCGTGCTGAATACTAACGCCTGATCGCAGCAGGCGACAGGCTTCTTGAATGCGCAGGCGTTTAATATGTTGCTTTGGAGTGTAACTAAATTGCTTTTTAAATCTCCGTTCGAATGTGCTGACGGACATGCATGCGAGATCGGCCAGATGCTCGATGTATATTGTAGTTTTGAAGTTTTTTTGCATGTAGCTAATGCATTTGTGAAATACATTGTATTGTTTAATGTTAGCTTGAGCACGACGCGCATCCCGACTTACGCCTTCTACACCTACAATTTCTCCGCGTGAATTGCGTAGCGCCATTTTTGATGTGATTAACCAGTGTACATCATCGCTGCCGTCTTCTATTAATTCCAGTTTGTTTGTAATAACCGTGCCGTGCATGACGCTGATGTCATCTTTTTTTATTTGTTCGCAGATAACCGGACGAAAAAAATCTGCATCTGTTTTTCCAATAACATCTTCCGGGTGGTCCAGATCGAAGTGATCGTATAAAAGCTGGTTTGCATAGACAAATGCGCCGTGGGTGTTCTTTGCAAAATAAAATGTGTCTGTGAATGTGTTAAACAATTCACTGGGCGGGGTAACATCGTTCAGTTGATAGAAGTTGTATATATTGTCGGAGTCCATGATCTTCGCCGCTCTTGTTGCGATGTTATTTTTTATATGAGCTTTGTCAGCTAGACTGCTTTATTCTGCTGTTAGTGTTTTTGTACTGTGTAATAAGCTAAATGCATAGCGAGCAGCAGATACTATGCGTTTTAAAAATCCGGTGATTATTTTTCTTGCGGATTTTTTTGCGGTTTCCGTGCCTGCTGCAATAATATATATTTTATAGGTATATTCAAAAGCAAATGTGTGTTTTCTAAGGCTGCAAGGCTTGTTACCTTATGGTGACGCTCTGGTGCAGGCGTCACTTTCTGTTTGGCTTCTTGCCTGGCTTTTTATCGTTTTCTTATTTTTTTCTTATCCACTTCTTATTGTTATTCATCTATTTGTAATTCATCTATTTGTAATTCATCTTTGCTTTTTATTTTAGCTCGTGTGCTTTTGAGTGAGAACTGATCGTACTTTTATCGTTATTTTTTTTATCGAAAAGCCATATTAACCCAAAAACAGGAATTAGCAAAACGGGGACAATTGCAACAGAACTAAATGATTCAATAGATGCCAGACGAAGCACGGCCTCGAGCTCACTCCCCTGGAGAAGGGCAAGTTTTTCCACGCCACCCGCAGCATTGATTTTTGCCTGGTCAAAAATCTGGCCCATCATAGGGAGTGTAAATTGGATTGCCATGCCGCCCGCAAACCCCATTAACCCTAAGAACAGGGCGCCGCCGCGCGGGAACCGTTCTGAAACGTTTGCCAGCATGGTGGGCCACATGTAGCACACGCCAATGCCCCAGACGGTTGCGGCGAGAAACGCTGTGACTGGCGAGTTCGCCTGGCTTAGCAGGTATAAGCCAATAGCGGCTACAACACTGCTGCAAAGAAGAATGCCAACGCCTGAAATGCGTTTAGCTAAAGCCCCGGCAAAATGTCGCATGATAAACATCAGCATACTTACATAGACTAAAACCCAGATTCCTTTCATGCCAACCACTTGGGTTAGGGTTAGATCGACCCATTGACCCGGTGCTAATTCGGTGATGGCGGTTAACCACATACAGGCCCAGAAAACGTAAAACAATGGCTGTTTAAATAATTCTTTGAACATTTCCAGGTAGCTCACACCGGAGGTTACCCGTTCGGTTGGGGGGAAATGAGAGGTGGCGACGAGATAGGCTAAAACTCCCCCGGGAATAATTAATAAACCGAGATTGAATTGCCAGGAAATTCCCAAGTGAGCAATCAGCACACCGCTTATCCCTCCTATCACTATGCCTGCCGGCCACCAGGCATGCAAAACGTTTAGGCGGTGTATTTTATTCTGTGGATCGATACTGGCGACAAGCGGGTTCGAAGCGGCTTCAACAGTGCCCCAGCCCAGGCCGGTTAACAACAGGCCACTGAAAACAGTTGCATGCGCGAGCGAGCCTGCTGGCATCATGCTTGAACCTGCAATCAACAGGCTGCCTAATATGTAACTGAAGGCAGAAAACAACAGCATGAGTTTCGCACCTAAGCGGTCTACCAATGCACTCCCGAACAAAAGGGTAAATGCAAAACCTGTGAAGGTTACGCCCAGTGCTTTCCCCAGCATGGCGGTTGACGTGGCAAGATCAATTTTGTCGAATATATCATGCTGCAGGTTAATGGCAATGTTAGTGCGAACCGCAAAACCAAGACCAATCATTAAAATGGAAAGATTTGCAATTAGCAGTAATCTTCCCAGGCCGGTGTACTGTTGATTGTGTTCCATATGTGCGTTACCGTTTTGAATTATTGTTATTTTTGCGGGTTGTTACATTAGTCGTTATGGAGCCCCAATACCGACCGATTAAAGTGTTCATCGCTTTTTACTGCTGCAAAATCATCAAAAGCTTTTTCTGCTTTACGAATCATGTGACTGCGAATAAATTCTGCACCTTCTCGGGCGCCGTCTTCTGGGTGTTTTAAACAGCATTCCCACTCCAGTACCGCCCAACCTTGATAATTGTATCGGCACAATTGACTGAAAATTCGTTTGAAGTCAATTTGCCCATCGCCAAGCGATCGAAATCGACCCGGACGTTCCGTCCATTCCTGATAGCCCCCATAGCTTCCACTGCGCGGCGATATAATAAATTCGGCATCCTTTACGTGAAAAGCCTTGATCCGATCGTGATAAATATCGATAAAACCACTGTAGTCTATGTGTTGCAATACCAAATGACTCGGATCAAACAGAATGTTTGCACGTGGATGCTGTTTTGTGTGTTCAAGAAAGCGCTCGAAGGTAACGCCGTCGTGTAAATCTTCGCTTGGGTGTAACTCGAAGCATATGTCCACGCCATGCTCGTCAAAAGTATTCAGAATCGGAAGCCAGCGCGCTGCCAGCTCTGTAAAAGCCTCGTCGACCAATCCTTTGGGACGTTGTGGCCACGGATAAAAATAAGGCCAGAGCAAACTGCCGGAAAACGATGCATGTGTGGTTAGCGCTAGATTTTGGCTGGCTTTCGCTGCGAGCAATAACTGCGAGTGTGCCCATTGGGTGCGGGCAAGGGGATTGCCGCGTAACGCTTCCGGCGCGAAGCTGTCAAACAGCGCATCATAAGCGGGGTGTACAGCGAGAAGCTGGCCTTGTAGATGGGTTGACAGCTCTGTGATACTTAATTTGTGTTCGGCGAACATTCCTTTAATGTCATCGCAGTAAGTCTGGCTGTTTGCAGCGAGTTCCAAATCGAAAATCTTAGGGTCATTTGTTGGAATCTGAATGCCCTCATAACCGAGAGAGGACGCCCAGGAAAGCAGGTTGGCTAATGAATTAAACGGCGCGTCCTGGCCAATAAACTGCGCTAAAAATATTCCGGGACCTTTCATAGTGTGTCTCATTTTTGTTTTAAAAGTCAGATTTTAAGCTGGGTTGTGAAGAGGGCAGTTGGGTATGCCGTTATATTCTTTGCCAGGTATTGCCAGCGGCATTACTGTCTATCACTGCTTGCAAAATCTTCATGCCATGGACTGCATCCTCTATGCCACACACGCTGCCAAGCGATGCTTTGTCTGCTTCACGTTGAGTTTTGATGGCCAACGCAAACTGACGATACAAATTCGCAAACGCTTCGATATAACCTTCCGGGTGGCCGGGTGGTGTGCGGCAAAGATCCAATGCGGACGTACTTAAATAGCCTTGACCTGCTCGCAGAACTTGAGCGGCGTGCTGGCCTTCATATATGGTTAAGGTGTTTGGTTCCTGCTGCTGCCAACTTAAACTGCCTTTGTCTCCGTAAACTTTAATACGTAAATTATTTTCTTCGCCGATACTGATTTGACTGGCAATTAACACCCCGCGAGCTCCATTTTCGTAGCGTAAAAATACAGATGCGTCATCGTCTAACTGGCGGCCCGGTACGACGCTGCCGAGGTCGGCCAATACTTGTGTAATTTTTTCACCGCAAATAAATTCACTGAGGTTTGCTGCGTGACTGCCGATGTCTCCCATACAACAACTTAAGCCAGCGCGTGCTGGGTCTAATCGCCAATTTGCCTGCTTGTTATCTTGGTCGAAATTGATATCTGCCAGCCAGCCCTGACTGTATTCCACTACGACTTTTTGTACTGTACCTATGGCATTTTGCTTAACACGTGTGCTGGCTTCCACGACCATGGGATATCCGAGGTAGGTGTGTGCCAGTCCAAACAATTTGCCACTTGTCGTCACCGCGTTCTGGAGTTGCTCGCATTCTTCAACAGTTCGCGTTGCGGGTTTTTCGCAAAACACATGAAAGCCGTGCTGTAACGCGGCCAAGGCTATTTCTGCATGCAAATGGTTCGGTGTAACAATGGCAACACACTCCATTCTTTCCTCCTCAGGCAGCGCATTTTCACGCTCAAACATCTCGCTATAGTTGGCGTAGATTCGCTCTGGGTGGATTCCAAGTTGTTGTCCGGTGGTGATTGATTTTTCTAAATTCTGGCTGAAGGCCCCGCATACCAGGGTTAATTCGCCGTCTAATGCGGCGGCAATACGATGGATGTGGCCAATAAATGCTCCAGGGCCACCACCGATCATGCCGAATCTGACTTTATTCATGAAATTCTCGCCTGATTATTGTTTTGTTGGGAAATTTGGCGCCGTTTTATGGACTAAAGCCTAATGCTTTCGTGCCTTTCAATATAGAAATGACGAGTCAATTTTTATAAGAAAATCGGCAACAGCGGTTACCGAAGTCTCCTAAGATGCTTTAGTAAAATGAAAGCGGAGAGATCGAATATATCAATTTATTATAAAAATTCATTTTAAATACATTTCGAGCATGAGTTAACTATACTTGGAAGAGTTCAAATAGCAGAGCCTGTTAGGTCTGCGTGATCTGCATGAACCGCATGAACCGCATGAAAAGTTACTTGGGTGAACCATGAAACGGCGTGGCGGTAAGTGCAGCGGCGGCAAGCTCTGTCAGGAGAGGTTCTGTGAGGCGGCTGTCAGGAGGTTTTCCGTGAGGAGATGTTCTGTGAGAAGACTTTTTGTGCTGTGATTTCCTTCATGCCATTAATTTGCCGGGTATGTAAGTCATCCAGGTTATGCTTGCATCACCTTAACAACACGCTGTATTCGATACCAGTTTAAGATAAACCTGCTGCGAGTAACGCGCCCGATTTTAAAAATATACCAGTTAATATGAGGTAAGAAAGGTAGTATTCATGACGCGCTCCGAAAAAATCGAAGAAAAATTAGCTTTATTACGTGAAAAATTTAACGCTGAGCTACCGATTCAATTAAATACTGTCGACGATATATGGTCTCGACTTACCAATATTCAATGGGATTCTGCCAAGCTGGGAAAGCTGCATCAAATTGTTCATCAGTTAGCGGGAATTGGCGGGAGTTTTGGTTATACCGAACTCACAAAGGCAGCGCGCGAATTGGATGTGATGTTGCGAACACTGGTGAGTCAGAATTCTGCTCCCGAAGCGCAGGTTAAAAAACAGATAGCGCAACAGATTGTTGCGCTGACGAAAGCCGCCGGAGTGCCAGATAAGGTGAACCATCTGGCGAATATCACCAGCCTTTCACTGAATCGAAAAATTTTAATTGTCGATGATGATGGAAATCAGGCGGATTTGTTAAAAAGCATGTGTCAAGAACTAGGGTGCCATGTCACCGTATTAAATTCGCCGGGGATGCTGGATCAGCAACTTAAAATTGAAGTGCCGGATGCCATCATTATGGATATTGTGTTCCCAGAAGGGCAGCAGGCGGGTTTAGAAAGTGTTAAGCGTATTGTGAGCGGCCTGGATCATAAAATCCCGGTGATTTTCTCATCTTCCCGCAGTGATTTGGTGTCGCGAGTGAAAGCGTCCAGAGCCGGAGGTCTAGGTTTTTTAAGTAAGCCTATTCAGGCCAGCGAGTTAAAGCAGCAGTTAAAAAAGCTGGTAAATCTCGATCTGGTTAAAGAGAAAATACTTATTGTTGATGACGATATTCAAGTGACGGAGTTGATCAGCAATGTGCTGGCAAAAAAAGGATATGTGTGTGCTTCCTGTCACCGGCCTTCTGAAATTATTCACCACCTGGAAAAATTCCAACCCGGGTTGATTTTACTGGACATTAATATGCCTACCATCAAGGGAGATGAATTATTAGTGGTGCTAGGGCAGGAAGAAAAATATGCACGAATTCCGACTTTAGTGATTAGCAGTGATGTGAGTGCTGTGAATGTTGCGGTGGCAATGTCTAACGGTGCCAGTGGCTTTATCCCCAAGCCTGTAGATTTTAAACTGTTGGATAAAACCATTTCGACAGTACTTAATCGCCGCATGTTGTCACAAGCGCCTGTACCTTCATCGTTACCAGAAAATACAGCTGTGTCATCCGTTGTTGGCCGCAGCCAGTTTGCTAAAGAGATCAAGCGCATTATCGGGAAAGCGGATGAAGGTCTGCATTATTTGGCATACGTTAGTTTCAGACAGTATGACGTGGTGAAAATGGACGTGGGTCTGGAAAGCCTGGATGCGGTCGCTGACGCTTTGCTGAAGAAAATAGCCGGCGGATTAAATGATGGTGAATGGGTAACCAATATTTCCCAATTCCAGTTCTGCATGTTGCTTCAGGAAGAGACCGCTGTATCCATTGATGATCGCGTTCATGCAATTTCTGATGGATTAAAAACGGTCCAGTTGGATGGTAAGCAAAAATTGCCAGGTTTGGAACCCTGTATCAGTGTGATTGAGTTAAGCGCTCGGTTCTCTTCTGCTGATGAGGCGATTTATCTGGCTGAACTCGAGGCGCAAAAACTGTTTCATGTGGCAGATAGAAACATTGCGATTCAAAAATCCATCGCTTCGCCTTCGTTGAGTGATAAGCAGTTGTCCAGCCTGGTGATGCGTGCATTGGAAACTCAGCGTTTGCATTTAAGCTATCAGCCGGTTTTTGATGTGAATGGTAACGAGCGTATATTTGAAGCGCTTTCTCGCCTGGAGGACGATAACAACACTATTATCTTGCCCGAGCATTTTATTCAAACTATTGTTGCTGCCGGAAAAGAGTATGAGTTTAATAAGCTGATTGTGTCGACTTGTATAAAAGATATAAAACAGCTCCATGGTAAGGAATTGCAGGAAACTGAAATTATTGTCAAATTAAAAATGGGTAAGTTTTCAATGCTTTCGTTTCTTACCTGGGTCAGTAACTGCCTGGTATCCGCAAATCTACGAGGAGAAAATCGTTTGATTTTCTCAGTGACGGAAAAGGATTTGTGGCAGCATTTTGAAAGCATTCAAGTATTGAATAAAGGTTTGATTGATATTCATTGCGGCTTGATGATAGAGCAAGTTGGTAGTCCTGATAACCCAAGTCTGGAAGCGCTGAAAAAGTCCGATGAGTTGGATGTGAGCTACTACAAACTGCACCCTACGTTCACGCAAAAGTTAGTAAACCCGGAAAGTGCCAGCGATGCAGAAGCTCAAATGTTAGATATTCTCGCTTCAAAGCAAGCGCCGATTATTGCCACGCATGTTGAAAATAATGCGACATTTAATAAATTGTGGAATATGGGCATTCGTTATTTCCAGGGGTATTTTTTCAGTAAGCCGGATGCTGCATTGAGCTTTAACTTTGAAGTGGAAAACGCCGATATTGAATCCCATTCAAAATTTTTATAGCGTTGGGGTGTTATAAAGGCTGAAGCTGGAAACGGCCATAAACAGCCGAGAAATAACCGAGGAATAACCGAGGAATAACCGAGAAAGAAAAGAGGTGTGTCATATTCCCCTGGCCCTGAAAAGAGCCAGGGGAAAGATTTAAATGTGTTTAGTGCTTTGCCTGCTGATTTTTCTTTAAATACCGTTCAGCCAGCTTCTGGCTTCGAGTTTCCAGGGAACTCAGCTGACCATTAATAATGACTGACAATGGCTCGCTTGTGAGTTCCAGAGGATCTCCTGACCACACAACAAAATTTGCAGTTTCACCAATTTTGAGCTCGGCAGGAATTTTGCCTTTGGCAAATACTTCGGCAGGGTTGGACGTCATGGCTTGAATAGCCGCTGACTTATCCAAGCCACTAGCTACAGCGTTGCCTGCAGACTGCCTTACTAAATATGCGCTATGGGTACTACGCCAATCTTTGCCACTGAATATTAGTTTTACACCGGCTTGGTGTAAAAGCGCGGCATTGTCTGATCGCGCACCGAGAGATTCGTAGTGGGATGGAATGTTTCGTATTGGGTCTATAATCACAGGCACCTTGGCTTCTGCGATTTTATCCGCAACTATCCAGGCCTCTTCCGCGTTTAACAGGGCGGCGGAAATGTTTTCTTCCTTTACAAATTCCAAAACATTTAAAATATCCGCTGCGCGATTGACTTGTATGATCACCGGCTTTTGTTGGCTAATCACCGTGGATAAGGCGTCGAGATCCAGGCGGGAGAGGGCGTATGTGCGACGTTGCCCCTGATTAAACTGTGCTTTATTTGCCATATAGTCTCGCGCATCCTGAAACGCTTCTTTTAATTGCAGCATGGCGGCAGCGCGCGAACCACCTGCAAGCGCCTGACCTTGTTCACCCAGGTTAACCACCAGTGCAGCGAAGTCATCAATGACGCTTTGGCGGGAGCCGGATAAGTCAATAAGCGCTGCCTGTCCGGCAATTAAACTGGTTCCGCTGGACGGGAGTACCAGTGCATGCGTGAGGCCCTGGCTGCGATTTATCCCAATCGCCGTAGATCGAAAGTTAAAAGCATCTGCAATTTTAAGGGATGCAGTGATGCGTGGGTCCAAAGTGAGTTTGTCTACTGTTTCGGGGATTTGAGACACTTCTTCGACACCGATATGCGTGATGGCATTAAATAACCCCGGTGTCACGCTGCCGTTGCTCGCATCAATCACTTTGAAACCGGATGGGATTGCGGTTGCACCGATGGCCGAAATTTTTCCCTGTTTAACGATGATATTCCCCGTGATCACTTCATGGTTGGTGTTGTAGATCGTAGCGTTACGAATAGCAAAGGAGTTGGCTTGGGAGGTTTCTTCGCATATGGCTAACGCGGAAGAAAATACGGTAATTGCCAGGGTTACCAAGCTTAAAACAACCTGGCGAGAATGTGTTGTTATGTTCATTGTTTTCTCCTTATGGTTGTAAGCCAAGATTAAAATCGGATGTGGGGCGTAGCTTGGGGTTGTGTAAATCATAGTGTTGTACACCATCAATCCAAACCTGCTCAGCGTGGGTGTAAACACTGAATGGATCGCCATCCCAAAGAACGATGTCTGCATTTTTCCCCGCTTCGATGGAGCCGATCAGTTTATCCAGTCCGAGGGACTTTGCTGGATTAAGCGTTGCCCACTGTATGGCTTTTTCACGCGTAATGTTCAAGCCCAGTTTATTTCCAGCTGTCATGGCTTTACTGATTTCCTGATTTAGGTGTTGAACTTCAATAGGGTCGTCAGAGTGAATAATGGCACAGGCGCCGGCGTCTTCAAGTAAGGCGAGATTTTGGCGTACCATGTCTGCTGCTTCCTGTTTGAAGCCCCACCAGTCAGCCCAGACGACGCCGCAAATACCTTCTTGTGCAAGTTTAGGCGCAAGCTTATAAGCCTCTACCGCGTGGTGGAACGCTGTTATACGATAGCCAAATTCATGACTCATATCGATCATCTGAGCCATCTCATCTGCACGGTAACAGTGATTGTGAATACGGATTTCACCTTCCAGAACTCCTTGCAGTGTTTCGAGTTTCAAGTCGCGTTTAGGTGGTTTCGCATCGGCGTCGCCATTGTTGGCTTTGGCAATGTAATCATCCCATTGCAGCTTGTATTCCTGTGCATCAATCCAGGCGCTGCGAAAACCTGCCATATTCCCCATGCGAGTGGAAGGGGCCTGTGTGCGGCTGCCATAAACAGTTTTAGGGTTTTCGCCGCAAGCCATTTTTAAACTGTAAGGGGCGTGTGGGAATTTCATGCCTTGAACAGTAACCGAGGGAACGTTTTTAACTGTAACACCGCGGCCACCAATAAGATTTCCCGAACCAGGTAAGATTTGCAAGGTGGTAATGCCCCCTGCGATCGATTTTTCAAATTGTGGATCTTGTGGCCAGATGGAGTGTTCCGCCCAGACTTGAGCGGTGACCGGCTCTGTCATTTCATTGCCGTCGGCATTGTTGACGGTGTCGGGTGCAGAATAAACTCCCATATGAGAGTGAACATCTATAAGTCCCGGTGTCAGCCATTTGCCTTGAGCGTCAATAGTCTGGGTGCCCGCAGGGATATCAAGTTGATTTCCGACGGCCGTAATTTTGCCATCTTTAACTAAGATGCTGGCCGACTCCAGTCGCTCACCGGTACCTGTTAGAACAGTTGCATTGATCACTGCCCATTGTGGATGCGATTTCGCTTCATAGGTGGAGGGGAACGGATCTTTATTTGGGCGTTTTATATCTATGGGCTTTTTTTCTTCATTGCAGCCGGTAAGTAGTGCGCTGACAATGCAAAGCATGGTCGTTAAAAGGCAGGCGCTTTTTCTATCGATAAAGGTTGATCTGGAGCGAATGTTCACAATGCCACCCTTGTTTGGTTGATGGAAAGTTGATAAAAATTAAAAAAGTTGTTAAATGCCGAAGCGTAATGGTTGTTTGATTTATTACGCTACTGAAGCTGATGTGTCAGGAGTGGTGACGATCAGTCTCTTGTTGTAGTTAAACGATGGAGTGCTCTTTAAACTCAATAATTTACGCAAGTTTGACGGTGTTTTGTTTGCATGTTTATAGCGGAGAAGCCTTTCAAGGATTTTTCAAAGTTAGTAATTAATTCCTGTTTTCAATCGTTTTGCTTGCGCACTTTTAATTGACCTGTGCCTTGCGAACATGATTGGTTAGAGGTTTAAGCGTAAATTGTTGGTGATCTCCTCACGCAAAGTGTTGGGGACTTCGTATTCTTTTGCCAGTCTTGGCCATTGCGCGACCTGTTCTATCGTGCCATCTATGACGTGGTCTATTTTTCGTGTTGTAAAGCTTGGAATTAGTTTTTCCAGTGAATATACATCTTCACGGGTAAAATTATCGCGTTTTCCATTTAAACTCATCCAATGGCTGTTGACCCAGGGGCTGCCGGGGCGGTAGCTGTAAGCCAGATCATAAGCCGGGGAAAGTTGCCATTTGTTTTGTTGGAGCACAAACGCGAAATTTTTAGAGTGATCATCATGATTGCGAGCCACAATATTAAACACCAGACGCCGCAGCAGTTGCTCTGCATCTATTGCCGATACGCGAAGCTGGCGTGCGACGCCAAATACTTCAGCGTAGGAGAATGATCCCGGTTTTTTATAATCGATATGTGCCAGACCGTTGAGTGTTTGGGTGTGAATTTTATTGTTACCGTCTCGATCAAAGCGTTGCGTGACAAAGTGACGCCGATGACCTTCGTGTAAAAGATGGCTGGGCATCATTCGAATGCCACTCTGTATGGCCATAAGATAATAGACATATTCCATGGCGCCATAACCTTGAGGATCGCCAAAGGTTTCTTTGTTTTTGTTGTGCTCGCTGACGCCGTCAAACTTCATTAAATAGTGTGAAAATCCTTCCGGTGCATCGACCTGGCCACTGCGCACTTGAGTAAAATCCCGGTTAAAGGCCAGTACGGCTTTGGGTCTGGCGCCGCCAGCACTCATGCCTACTTGCAGTAACGATAGCATGGCTTCGCGGTCTTCTCTTCCTTGTTTTTCCAAGGTGACTGAGAAGTCTTCTCGGGTATCCAGAATTTCCTGAGCAATACTCACCAGAGATTCAATGGCGATTTTTTCTGAGGTGTTTAAATGTTTAAGCCGTGTAGCCGGGTAGAATTCAAGCGCGCCCATACCGCGTTTACCGGTGAACTGTAAGCGTTGCAAAGGGGTAATGTCCTGTGGTGATTTACCTTGTGCTGCTACCCAGGCATTCAAAACCGCGTTGCCAAAATCATCGGGTAGTGAGTCTGCCACGAGGCCCGGCAAACCATGGTAGGTTGGATGACTGAGGGCGGGGAAGCTGTATATTTGGGAGTTTAGTGGCATTTTAATGGGAGAGAGCTCAATACCACTGTTGAGAAATTGGGCATCATATTCAAATGCACCGGTTCCAGTTTGGGTGTTGAAACTTACGGCGCCGACATTTTTATCTGCATATTTTACCGTGATAACTTGCATTACCATTCAGGAGGCTCCTCATTGTGCTCTGTGCTATTGGGGCCGGTTCTTTGGCCGGAAGCGCGTTGTCTTTTTTTGCCTTGAAGTTTCACCAGTTGAAGAGGGGAAATCTCTTGCGAGGGGAGAAAGTTTTCCATTTGGTCGGTAAGGTTTAGCGCTTGGAGTATGGCTACAAAGACTTCTAATTGCGCTTTACCTTTTTCGGCATTTAATACGGCTTTGCGACTTAGACCGGCCAATTCCGCGATTTCCACCTGAGTTAAATCCGCGTTCAAGCGTGCCTGCTTCAGGCGCTGGCCTAATTCCTGGATAATAACGTTAGTTGAGCTGTTTTTGATCATTTAAGTGCAATAAATTGGACGTTATAGAGATTTCTGCTAGTAATGTGCTGATTTTAGGATATTACAATTAATTAGTAAAATAATTTAATTTAAAGTTCATTATATTGGATATTAAGTCTAGTAAATAACGTAATGTTCTTAATTATGGACCTTATATTATCTTAATGATTCGCGGATCTATAAGTGTTAAAAAGGTGTTAAAACCGGTGTGCACATATGTTTGGTCGTATGCCGGGTCGGGATGGCGGCGAGTAACTGCGAGGCAAAAGAGGTTGGGGGCCGAGTCCGTCGGGGTGCGAGTACCCCCCCCTTGTTTAGCAAACCACGAAAATTTGACCATTTTGATCATGGGCTAAATTTAAATACCAGGAAAGGTTGATTTAGTCTGTGTAGAAACACACCGCTTTGGCGCCAATTATTTGAGTAAAAATACTTAGAGACGCTTGCGAATTTTAAGTCGGTTGCTAAAATTCACGCGCTTATTGAAATAAATAAAGATTTTCTGGTTATTTCGTCGATGTCGTCGCGCTGAATAACTTAGTAAACTTAATTTCTCGTTATACTTTTTAACGCAATAAGACTTACATAATAATAATTTGAATGATTTCGGGCCAACTCAAGTGTTGACTAGCGTAATGATGAACGTGTTGAAAACAGCTGCCCAAATTTTTATCCAATTTTAATAATTTCAATAAATACTGTATGTCAGTGCATATATAGAAGTTGTGCATTCACCTTTGGTTTCAACAAAATTGAATTATACTGGCGTGAAAATGCTTGAATTTGGTATTCAGTATTTTGCTTTACGTCAATACGACATCTATATGCCTGGGATAAATAACCTGAGGGTCTCTCTATGTTAACAGGGCAAAATAAAAATAAATCAGTAGGTTTGTATAACAAAAAAATCCTATCCCAATTAATCTTTACGATATTAACATCCTCCAGCTGTGCTGTGATGTCGGCGAACGTGGCAGCGCAGGAAAATGAACGTGTAGAAGAAATGATTGTTACTGGGACACCTGGTGGTGCCGGTGTTGCCAAGCTTTCTGCAGGTTTTTCGATTAGCACCATGAGCGGAGAGGATATTGATCGCTTTGCGCCTAAAAGTACGGCGGATCTGATGAAATCTGTACCGGGTGTGTGGGTGGAGTCATCCGGTGGTGTTTCCGGTGCGAATATTCAATTCCGTGGTTTGCCGGCCCCCGGTGATGCGCCATTTGTCACGGTTTCAATAAATGGCTCTCCAGTGTATGGCGCGCCCAGCCTGTCTTTCTTTGAGAGTTCCACACTGTTTCGTATGGATGAAACCATTGAGCGAATGGAAGGTTTGCGTGGTGGCCCCAATGCCGTATTTGCCAGCGGGCAGCCAGGCTTGACCACTAACTTTATTCTCAAAGAAGGGGAAGAAGATACGCAGGGCGTAATAAAATATTCGACCTCTGATTATGACCTTGATCGCGTCGATGCCATGTTGAGCGGTCAATTGGATGATGATTTGTTTTACATGATCGGCGGTTATGTGAAGTCTTCTCCTGGGATTCGCGACACCGAATACACCTCTGAAAAAGGTAAGCAATTCACCTTGAACTTAACCAAGATATTGGATAACGGTAAAGTCAATGCATATACGCGAATTACTGATGATCGCGGTGCATTTTATGTCGCTATTCCCCTGGGTGATAATCAAGACGGTATTCCAGGGTTCGATGCCGGCACCGGCACCTATCACAGTAATGATCTTCGCTTTGCCTCTATCGCCAGCCATGTTAATCCACACACAGGCGATGTCCAGTTCCGCGATTTTGATTTAGCAGATGGTCGTGGATGGGATGGCGTAATGTCTGGTTTGAACGCGGAGTTTGATCTTGAAAATGGTTGGATGGTGCGAAATAACCTTGGTGTGACCGAAGGGGATGCAAATACTATCGCATTATTTAATGGCGACACCAATACCTTGGCTTCTCTGGTTGGGGCGGGCGCCACTGGTACTGTGATTTCTTCTGGGGAAACTCTGGATGATTCCGACTTGGTATCGTCTGTGGGGTTCTGGACGGTGGAAAAGCACTTTCAATCGTTTAGTAATGATTTGAGTTTTAGTTACGAAACTGACAATAACAATTTAACTGTAGGGTTATATGTAGATCAGTTTTCAGCGAAGGATACCTGGTCACTTGGCAATAATTTTTACATTACCGCGGAGGCAAATGGCCAGCGAGTTGAGGTCGTCGATGGCTTTGGTGGTGAGGTAACTTCTGGCGGTCAATACAGTGGTGCTTTCTTTGCCATGCGCCAGAATGGAGATGCTAGAACGCAAGCGATCTATATTGCCGATACCTTCCATTTTGATGAAACACTGGCTGTGGATGTTGGTGTTCGCGCAGTGGATTACAGTGTAAACATGACATTTGACAATCCAATCGAAGTGGATGTAGATGGAGATCCAAGTACACAATACGATGTGGGTTCTGTAGTGGACGGTGTGGTAGATCGTACTGAAAGTCACGACGTGGATGATATTTCATTTACTGCCGGTGTGAACTGGAATTACAGTGATGATCAGGGCGTGTTTGCTAGAATTACACAAGGTTTTTTACTGCCAACATTTGAAACCGTACGTAACACAGCAAATCAACAAGAAGGGATAGACCCATCGGAGCGCGAGCTGGATCAAGCTGAATTCGGATACAAAATGATGAATGACAGCTGGGATTTATACGCAACCTTATTCTTTAATTCATTTTCAGATGCGCAATTCCAGATTATTGATGATGAAGCCCGTGTAACGAAAACGGAATCTGAGACCTTGGGTTTGGAGCTTGAAGGTTCTTATTCACTGGAGAATTTCACCATTGGTGCCAGCATGACATGGCTTGATGCGGAAATAACAGACTCATCAGATGCCACAATTGAAGGTAACCAGCCACAACGTATTCCAGAATTGCAGTTCCGATTGAGCCCAAGTTACGATCTGCCGCTGGGTGATAATCGCCTATCCGTATACGGCTCTTTGAGTTGGGTGGATGATCGTTATTCTGATTTGCAAAATGAACAAATATTGGATAGCTATACAAAGCTGGATATTGGAGCGCAATACTTCCTGGGTGAGCATGTGGATTTCAAAGTAGCAATCGACAATGCGACAGATGAAGTAGGTTTAACGGAAGGTGATGCGCGTACTGCTGGAGCTCAAGTGGGCGTTCTTAAGGGACGACCAATATTTGGTCGTACCATTGTCTTCAGTGTTGGCTACTCGTTCTAATAGATGTAGCGGGGTTTTTTAGTAGGTTTTTAACATTGTAGAATGTTAATCTTATTTAGCCGGTTGCTGGCAACCGGCTTTTTTATTTTGCTAAAACCGCTTTTATTATTTTTTCGGTGTTTTATTAGTGGTATCTTCTTTTAAAAACTGCAGTAAAACGCCGTTAGTCCAGCCAAAGCCATCTTGTACGGGGTATTCGCCACCGCCACCTTCAAGCTTCATGTCAAGTACATTGTATTTTTCCAGAAGTTTTCCTGTACGCTGAAACACATCACTGTTTAGCTTGATCCAGCGTTGTTTAATGGTGCTTGCCAACTCAGTGTGCTGATAATTGCGCAGACCTTGAACGGTTATCCATTGTAGCGGTGCCCAGCCGTTAGGTGAATCCCATTGCTGTCCTGTGTTGCCAAGTGTGGTCACAACGCCGCCCGGCTTAAGGAAATCCTGTTTGATATGTTTCGCCATTTTTTTAGCTTGCGTATCGGAAGCAAGCTTAAAAAACAAAGGATACATCGCTGCCAGGGATTTTATTTCACACAATTGTTGGTTTACAAAATCATAGTCGTAGAAAAAACCAGATTTTTTATTCCAGGTGAGCTGAATAAGATCGTTTTGTCGTTGTTGGGCGCGATTTTGATAATATTTTGCCTGTTGCACATTCTCTGCTTTTATATATGCAAGTGCGAGTGTGCTTTCGAGGTGGTAAAGCAGAGCATTCAAGTCAACCGGAATAATATCGGTAGTGTGAACCGTGGACAAATTCTTACCGTCTTTAAACCAGCGGCTACTAAAATCCCAGCCAGATTCAGCGGCAGCTCGAATGTGTCGATATGTGTCTTTATCTTCAGATTTTAAAGCGGCAACCAGCTCAACATCTTCCCGGTAGGATTCTAGTCGAGGTTGATTGCTGTCATCCCAATAACGATTGAGAATTTCACCAGATTTCAGTCGTACTACGCGACGATGAGCGTCGCCGGGTTTTAAAGTTTTTTCACCATCCATCCAAAAATCATATTCCTTTTGAAGTTGTGGTAAATATTGTAATAACACCGCATTTCCTTTTTCCGCAGCCAGTAACTCCACCATTAGCGAGAAAAATGGAGGCTGTGAGCGCGACAGGTAATAACTGCGGTTTCCGTTGGGAATAAAACCGTAGGTGTTTATCAAGAAGGCAAAATTCGCCACCATATTTTCGATAATATCAATTCGCTGTGCTTGACGTAGCCCCAGCATTGTGAAGTAGCTGTCCCAGTAATAAATCTCGCGAAACCGACCACCAGGCACAATATAGGGGTTTGGTAAAGCTAACAAAGAATTGTTGGCATCCGCATCGGCCGGCGAACGCAATAGAACATCCCATAAGGTATTAATATGATTCTCAACACCATGTTTTACATCGCTGTGGAAGTTGCTGTCATTTGCCCCCGGTGCTTTAAAATGCTGTTGAACGAATTTTTTGAGTGAAAAATCTTTTTTAGTCACTGCTGCGGCATAAGCGGCAGAAATAGCTTCTGGTGATTTCAATAATTGACTGTCTACAAAGGTTTTTGAATCTTCAAACATATGCGACATCTGTATCGCTTGCGTAAGCTCAGGGAATTCATTGAAAGGCGCGTTGAGCGTCTTGATGGATTGAGCCCGAGGCAAACTTTTAGATTCATCAGCTTGAATCGCGATGCAATAAAACAGGCTGGAAAAGATGACAAGACAAGATGTCAGAAGATGGTTATAAACTCTATTCATAATATATATCCGCAAAGATTATTATAGTTATTAAATTATTAAATTATTAAATTATTAAATTATTAAATTATTAAATTATTCAATTGTATAATTTGTCTGCACAATAATAGACGTATTCGACGACTCAAGTGCGTTCAAGTTTCCCTTGTTGCCTATAATAAACGGAATAAAAGCTGAGTAAAACTACGTACGAAAATGAATATATTCCAACCCCTCGCGAAAGTCGTCGGTAAATGTGTCTTGAGCACTGCTGTACAGTGAAAAAGAATATTTGTAATTAATCTTTCGAACACACAAAACTTAAGGCTTTAGAGTATCCGTAAGTTAACTTTTATTTGTACAGGGTAAGCTGATTGGACTGTGTAGCGAGTGTAAAGCGTAAAAATTTCCAACTTCCGCGCTGCGTATTTTGAAAAAGGACAATCTCTGAAGTTGCTATCAGATTAGGGAAAAAGACATCCTTAGGGTTGAAATCGCTAAAATGGATAAAGCTAGCGCTGCAAGTTTGATTGGCGAGGCAGTTTCATTTTGTCTGAATAGACCCTCAATTGAATTGTTTGAAACCTGGAAAAAGCAACCATTCGAGAAAGATTTACGCAAAATACGGTTGTTTTGGATGGGGAGAAATAGTGCGCCAAATAAAACTCAAAATCAAATCGCCTGCGGCGTAGATTGTTTCGATGAGATTACTGATCAGGAAAGCACCAGTGTCAATTACAAAGTCTTCATTGGCCAGGAGCACGAAACAGAAACTGACTTAATCTATATAAAAAGCCGTTTTTATGATCCAGATTTCGGCAGTTTTATTAGCGAGGGTGCCTTTCTTGGAGTGCGCGATACGCTACCTAGTTTGCATGGGTACTTGTAAACTTGTGGTTTATGTGGATGGCCATACAGCTGGTTTCGATGAAGGAGGCCGGTACCTCATGGAGGCCGGTAAAGAGTTTATTGGTAAAGAAAGAGCTTAAATTTCAATGAGTTTTGAGATAAAAAATATTTACTCTGCAGTTAAAAATGGGTGGCGTTGAAACCGTTGTTAGAAAACTTAAAGAACATCCAGATTTACTACAAGAGTTAGTTATTTCAGAAACAAAGCCGCTGCCAGGGAGCAAAGAGGATTTTCAAGATAAAACGCAGGGACACAAAATCAACTTGGTGTTTAGGGAATCTATTCGCATCAAGTGGGACGCGGATTTGGGGGGCTCCAAGATTGATTGCCGTAGGAAATCCCGGAGATTTTCAGATGGCGACTGATTTTTTATAAAATCTCTAATTTACCATACACAGCGTCCCCGTTCCAAAATAAAAATTTTGGAAATTTTATGAGTAACTTAAACTGCCTTAGTAGCGATCAAGATTTTAATATAACTGCGGCGTAATTTTTAGAGTTATTTGATGTTTATGATCAAGAGGACTCCTTGGGTGAGATATATAATGAATTTGATGTGACTGATTTTACGTCTTTAGCAGAGTTCTTGGAGGAAATTTAGTTTTCAATCCAAGCGAATGATGAGCGTTCTCTTGAATATAAACGTAAAATCCTTAAGGTGATGAAAGAAAGATTGGAATATCAAAATTTTGATATGAAGAAGTTAGTTAAAGATACAGTTGAACGAGTTTTTTTCTTGGGGTTTTGATTGTTCTAAGTCTAGAGAATTGATTAATAATATATATCTCATAGCGATTAATAGTTGGGATGAAATGTAATTAAAAGTAAAGTAAAAGAAAGTAAAAGGGTAGACGCCGTGGAAAGGATCTAAAGTGCTACAGACGGGTAAAGCATCCTGAGTATCCGAATCTAACAGCGGCATTGCCTGGTCAACCAGCCAAGAAGGCTAGTAAGTTTTTGAGTTGTAAAGATTAGCGCTACTTTTTAAGAAAAGCCATTTTGGAGAAAAAAGTAAGGGGGTTCCTGGAGGAGGTGGGTTTTTGAGTTTGACTATAAAATAGGAGAAAAAATAAAGAATCTGGACTCACAATTCTAATTTTTGCCTTGCTTCGCTGAATATTTAAATAAAGCCCGAGTGAGATTTGATGGCGTTCTTGAGGGTGGGAGGTTTATTGCTGCATTTGCTGAATAATTAAGTAAGTAGTGAATATATAAAAAATATATTTAATAATTTCTAGGCTCACTTTGCATATTTAATTCCAAAATCGTTAGAATGTTTTTATTCGGGTAAAAGCATCACTAAAAAATATTTAGGAAAATTTATGTTTAAAAATGTTGGTTTTGTTTTGTAAATGCGAGAGCTTTTAGGTTTCAATGATGTTGAAAATGGTCGATTAAGCTTTGCTTTAAATTCTGATGGATTTTAATTTCTTGTTGATATAAATATTAAAAAATATGGGAATACTTCTAGATGAGTTTGATGGTATAGATAGTATCGGTGTAACAATTCAAGAAGTATTAGATGCAGATGAATTGAAATGATAGTAGTAATTGGACAGGCATAGCTGTGATACTAGTCACGTGGATGAGGCTCCAATTAATGGTTATTGTGGAGTTGTTCGATTAGTGTTCTATAAACGGTTGCAAATGAAAAGAAACCTTTAATCATGGGGTAGGTAATGAATAAAGAATTATTTGAATGTGCTGGAGATGGTAGTTTAGATACGATTAAACAGCTTAATGCTGATGGTGTTGATGTATTATCTGAAAAAGACGAATCTGGAAATACGCCTTTAATGGTCGCATCCTGTTGGGGACATTTAAATGTTGTTGAATATCTCCTAGATATGGGAGCAAACATTGAAGAAAAAAATAAAAACGGACTAGCACCTATAGTCTTCGCTTGCCAATCTGGAATGCACGAAGTTGCGGAGCTCTTATTAAGAAGAGGTGCTGATAATAGAGTTTTAAATGCTGATGGTGAATCCTTACTGATGGTTGCAAGCATGCAGGGGAATCTTGATACTATAAAAGTTTTGTTAGATAGTGGTTTAGATGCGTCTTATCAAGATGATGCTGGATATACTGCTGCGATGTACACTGCGTTTAATCGAGATAAAATATCTGGTGTAGATATCCTAAAATTACTTATTGAAAAAGGTGCTGATATTAATGTCAGAAGCAATGAAGGTAAGTCACTAGAAGATTATGCAAAGGATACAGGAAGCCAATTAATTTCTAGTTATATTCGTGCAATAAGCTGAATGTCTAAACCATCTATATAAATCTAGCTTAGTGGCAGGTTATTAAAAATATTCGGTCAAAGGGGGCTCATTTAACCTTCCCCAGTTTGACTGTAAAGGCGGTACAAGGACAGGCACTACATTAGTTAGTCTGCCGGTAGTGGCGGCATCATTAGCTATGGCTATGATAACAATGGTAATACCACGTCAAAAACCAATACGACCACTGACGGGCCTGCAAGTACCATCTTCACCTACAACAAACGCAACCAGCTTAAATCGGTGGCCGCGGGTGCAGCAGGTTCAGAGCA
>CABFPG010000003.1 GCA_902141825.1 Thalassocella blandensis | reverse complement strand
CTTTTGCTGTGTCTAAACCTACAAAAAGTATGTTAGTGTTCATCATGCTAGCCTCCGGTATATATGGTTCCTACATATATTATGGCTCTGGCTTTGCTAACCCACGTAAACTTGGAGGCTAGCACCCTAAGGGGTGTCATGATGTCTATGTACCTAGGAACGAAATATGTGGAAATTTTTAAAGTTAACTGTTGGGCTTATAGTTTTATCAGGTATCGGCTTGATATATGGAAAGTTCAATTCAGTTGTGGATGAGACCAAAGAAGAAAAAATGTATTCCTATATTTCTTTCGAATTTCCCGGAGGTGAAATTTCCACGGTTCAAATTAAAGAGATGCCGGAATCTAGATGCGAGATAGTTCGAGAGGAATACTTTCATGCTTCATATGCTCAATGCAATGAATGCAAAGTCTTGTTTAATGAATGTAGGCGGGAAAAGCCAGATCTATTCTCTAAGGCTGTTTCCGGCCATAAAGTAGGCATACCTTACATTTTCAAGCCTTACAAATTTCCAGAAGTCACATTTTTTAAGGGTTTTCCTTCCGAGGCATTTCCTCAAATGTGTAATATGGAAAAAGAGAGTTTGGCAAGTAGTGTATGCGTTCAGTAAAATTTCTAACAAGCAAAGCCAGCAGGACTCGCCTGACGGCTCGCCTCTGCTATGAGCGTTAGTTTGTGTAAATAAGTATTTTATGGAAAGATTATGAAGAATTTAATGATTTTATTGAGCCTTTTTTTTGCAGCATTTACTTTGCCTGTGCAAGCATTTGATACAAAAAAAATACTAATTATTGCCTCAAATCTTGAACATATGGGAGACGCTGAAAAGCATGATGCCAGAAATAATCTTTGGGAGTACGCCCCTCCTTATCACATTTTTGTTTCACATGGCTATGAAGTAGATTTCGCTTCTCCCCTCGGAGGGAGGTTGTTGTTTTCAATGGACCCTCTCGGTATCAGCAGTTACACAATCAAATATGAAGGGTTCATGGATCGAGCTGACATATCTTTGAGTCCAGATCAGGTAAAGCCTGAAAATTACTTGGCTGTCTTCATCGGCGGAGGCTACGGCACATTATTTGATGTAGCGTCAAATCAGAAGTTGCTAGGTATTATGGCTGAGATTTATGAAAATGGAGGCATAATCGGTAGTTGTGGGCATGGAGCTGGCGCTTTCGCCAACGCAAAACTTGGTAATGGCGAGTTTCTTGTTAAGGGAAAGCGAGTGGCCGGATTTCCTAATTCAACAGAAAAAGTGAAGCCTTGGGCTAAGCAAGGTACTTTGCTACCTTTTTTCGTGGAAGACCTGCTTCGGAAAAATGGAGCAATTGCTATCAATAAAGAAACTATTTCAAATAAGCATGATGTGGTTATTGATGAGCGCATTGTGTCGACAATGTTTTTACCGTCTTCGGCTATAGTAGCGAAAGAAATCATTAATTTGCTAGAAAACGGGAAAAATCTCAATAAATCAATTCAGCCGATCACTAACGCGACGACGGATTGAGACGTTAGGGCAACCTATGAAATTAACAATATTTATCTTATCAATGGTTCCTGTCTTTGCTGTTCGAGTTAATGCTAAAATCAGTATGACGCCCAAGTTTATTAATTGACTCGATAATATCGGTGCCTATCGTCAACCGGGCTGCCTACTGAAAACCTGTTGCTGCAGGTTTGGGCCTCACCTCAACTCTTCTTGAAAGGAACGAATTTATTGGAATTTCAACCATATAAAGCTTTCAAGAAATGGCATATTTTACTGTGCTCAATTTTGGAATGGCTTTGCCATTCTAATCCAAAATTGGCCCCACAATACGCGCCATATACAACGACGTTATGCAAATGTTTGGTTACGGCCGAGCCGATTTTTAGAAGATATCAGCTCGAGTATGATCCAATTCAGATTAGCATTATTATGCCAATTACTCTTTTCATATCACGAGGTTTTGTATGGATTTAAATACCGTTCTTGCTTTCATGGTGGTTGCCGCATTACTGGTTATTTCACCTGGACCTAATGGACTTCTTGTTGCTAAAACCGTTCCCTTGTCAGGAAAAAGTGCGGGTTTAGCTAACGTTTTAGGTTTTGTTGTGGCTTTTTATGTGCATGGTGCGCTTTCAATTTTGGGTGTTTCTATTGTTTTGATGCAATCTGCGCAGTTGTTTTTTTTGTTTAAGATGTTTGGAGCTGCTTATCTAATTTGGATTGGTTTAAGTTCTCTAATTGGGGCATTTAAACGCAAACCTTTAAAAGCGAAAAGTTTGATGAATGTCGCTCCACAGAAAATTTCGCTTCGCACCGCTTTTCTAGAGGGATTTTTCACTAATTTGTTAAACCCGAAAGTCTCTCTATTTTATTTGGCGGCTTTTCCACATTTTATCTCTGTGGACGAGAGCATTTTGAATTCAGTAGTTCTTGTCTCCGCTCACTCGTTGATTAATTTCATCTGGTTCTCCGCAATGGTTTGTCTGTTGGCCAGGTTTACACATTTAACATCAGGCCTTCTCTTCAAGCGTTGTTTGCAATATGTTACTGGCGTTATTTTTATCGTGTTCGGTTTTCAGTTGGCTATGCTGGAAAAACCTCGTTAAGTGTGGATTTTCATCCTGGGGCATTCCGCATATTTCGGGTATGCTGCACATATGGTTGTGCTATCTTGCTGGGCTTTCTTGCTGGGCTCTCTTTTTAGATGTATGAAAATCCCAGATTCCGGGGTGTCATATTATTGTTCGCAGTTTCTCATGCGATAGGTATATATTTATCAGTCATGAACGCTATACACATACATTTTTGTAAAACTCCGATTGGCGAGTTGATCTTGGGGACGTTTGAGGGGGCGTTATGCCTGCTCGATTTTCGATATAGAAAAATGCGTCAAACCGTGGATAAGCGGTTAATGAGACTACTGTGTGCAGAATTTAAATCGCAAGAAAATGAGCTTCATATAGAAACACAACGTCAAATTGAGCAATATTTACTTCGTGAGCGTTTGGAATTCGATTTACCTATCAAGTTAGTGGGAACCGAATTTCAGATAGCGGTGTGGCAAGCACTGCAAAAAATCGAATATGGGAAAACTGCGAATTATTTGCAATTAGCAACGCTATTGGGGTGTGAGTCTTCTGTTCGAGCAGTCGCTAATGCGAACGGAGCCAATGCTTTGGCATTGGTGGTGCCCTGCCATAGAATTATTGGTTCCAACGGTGAGCTTGTAGGGTATGGTGGCGGCTTGAATATCAAACAGCGCCTTTTGGTTTTGGAGCAGCCAGATTTATTTGGGGGTTGATTGGTGTTTTAATAGGGGCGTGAGGGTTATCAATTTAACTTCTTCTAGTTTTTACCTGTAGACTTGGAGTTTTTGTGAAAAGCGTTGAAGTTTATCAGCTCGAAACAAAGAGATGTGTATTGCGGTGTTGGAATGACGCGGACCTACCTGCTTTTCACGCTTTGAATGCAGATCCTGAGGTGATGAGGTTTTTTCCTGCTTGTTTGAGCCCTCAGAAGAGTGATGAGTTTTTCACTGAAATCTGTAAACGTTTTAAGGAACACGGTTGGGGGTTTTGGGCTATTGAAAATAAAGCGAATGCGCGTCTTGTTGGTTTTGTCGGTTTGAATATCCCCCAAATTCCATTACCTTTTTCGCCTTGCGTTGAAATCGGCTGGCGTTTATGTCCCAGATATTGGGGGCAGGGTTTAGCCTTTGAGACTGCAAGCGCATGCCTTAATTTTGCTTTTATGACACTCCAGCTACAGGAAGTTGTTGCCTTTACTTCTGTATTGAATAAGCGCTCCGAAGCCTTGATGTGCCGTCTTGGTATGGAAAATTGCCATAATAATTTCTATCATCCAGCCCTGTCAGACGATAGCCCTTTAAGGGAGCACGTACTGTATAAAATAACTCAAGTACAGTGGAAGCTGAAGCGGGCGTTATAGCGCCTATGGTTTGAACAACGCAATTTTAGTGTGGATATTATCTATTTTATCGATCTGGTTGTGTTGATGCTATGGTGAGAATAACTAAAGTACTCCAATGGTGTTTGTCGTCTCTTAAAAGAGGATACATTCGCTGGAAATTATCGGCTATTATGATAGCGTGAATATTAAACATTATTGGAGTTATTGTTATGACCATGGGAACCCCTGCTATTCTTTTTGGTTCCATTGCTTTGATTATGTTGGCATATACCAATCGATTTTTGGCTTTGGCAAAAATTATTCGTGATATTCATGCCGACTATGATCCAGAACATGCAACACTTTTTAAAAATCAATTGCCCATATTGCGGCAGCGTGTCAGATTGATTCAAATCATGCAGGCGCTTGGGGTTTTGAGTTTTCTATTCTGTACTATTTCCATGTTTGTTTTATTTTTACACCAGGAGATTGCGGGAAAATTGTTGTTTGGCTTAAGTGTTATTTCAATGATGACGTCATTAGTTTTTTCGCTTTGGGAGGTGCTGGTATCCACTCGCGCATTGGACATGGTTTTAGATGATTTTGACCAAAAGCATAATAATTAGCTTCGGCAGGATTGTATGACTTCCGATGCGGCACTATTGGTTATTGATCAGCAAAAGGGTATCGATCATCCAAAATTGGGGGAAAGAAATAATCCGCAAGCAGAGAATGTCATTCTGAGTCTGCTGGATTTTTGGCGTACCAATAGCTGGCCAGTTTTCCATATTCAACATCGGTCGAGAGAGCCTGATTCGGTGTTTTGGCCACATCAGCCGGGTTATGATTTTAAACCGGCTTTTGTTCCTCGGGCTGAGGAAAATCATCTAGTGAAATCCACGCCGTGTGCTTTTGTTGGTACGCAATTGGAGCAGACTCTGCGGTCTCTATCGTGTGCAAACGTGGTGATTACCGGAGTGGCAACGAATAATTCTGTGGAGTCGACAGCGCGCACCGCTGGTAATCTTGGCTATAGTGTGACGGTAGTTGCGGATGCGTGTTTTGGATTTGCGAAACTGGATTTTAATGGCCTTCAACGCTCAGCGGAGGAGGTTCATGCGATGTCTCTTGCGAATCTGGATGGGGAATACGCTCGTGTGTGCTTTGCGCAGGATGTGTTGAATTCACTGGTCCAGGGCCAACGTTCTAAATAAGAAGAGGCCGTTACTTCATGGTCCTGAAGTAACGGCTGTGACGCGAGCGTATTTACGCTCAAAGTTTCACTCTCAAACTGCTAGGCTTCTTAACCCACTTGGTTGCTATTTAGCTAGGCTCTTATTTAGCTAGGCTCTCAAACCGCAATGCTTTCAATCCACAAAACGCTTATCCCCTGATGTACTTCTTATCGGCGATGCCTTGCTAATTTATCAAGACTGCTTGCGAAGTAGGCCCGAATGGTTGGGTACGCCGTCATTTAATAGTAGTGGGCTTGATAACCGGATGTTGTAAAAGCTATGCGTAACTTTGTAAAGATCTGTAAACGTCGAGCAGTTAACGCTTAATGTTGCTGAATATGGGGGAAATGTTTCCGGCTATAGCCAGATTGCACCGCTTGGTTTACACTTTTTCACACAATTTTGCTAATCCGGCATAGAAAGATCTTCCACGCTAAATGATCATGAAACATGACATGATATTTAAGCTTTTTAGCCTGGAAGGGTTGTAAGTAGTGTGAACATTATCAAATTTAAATCGTTGAAAATACAAAGCCTCACCGCGGTTCTCATTCCATCGCTTTGCCTCCTTTTGGCGTCCAAAGTCATGGGGGCCACCCCGTGTGATTCTGAACTCCCCGAGTGCGTGCCGATCGGTAAGTGGGATTTCTCGTTATCGTTAGGTTATGGCAGTCGCAGTAATCCGGTAATTTCGAGTGATTCGGTCCCCATTGTTTTGCTTCCGGGCGTGAGCTATTACGGTGAACGCTTTTTTTGGGACAATGACTTTATGGGCTATACCCTCAATGACAGTCCCACCCATATGTTTAATATTATTGGGACAATTAGCTACGATCAGGTATTTTTTAACCGCTGGGGCGTAGGAAACTTCTTTATAGAAAGCGGGTTTTCAAATTCCAGTATCTCTGGGGACTTTTCTGGTATCAGTTTTAACGGAGGGAAGGACGAGCCTGAATATAACGCCAGTGTTGGTCGAAACTTATATGAAAGTGATTTTCCTCCTCTGGAAAGTCCGGTAAGCGCAGAGGAGCAGGCGCTGCGGGAAGCTGAAGTGATTGATTTAGACGAGCTGCATGATCGCGATGTGTCCGGGCTCATGGGGCTGGAGTATCTGTACATTAATGGGAATTGGAGTGTGGCGCTGCAATTACTGCAAGATGTCACGTCTGTGAATGACGGGAAGCAGGCGCGAGTGTCTGGGGGCTATGGCTTTTTAGCGGGCCGCTCAATGTGGAATTTTAATGCCGGCGTTGAATGGAAAGACAGCAAAACGCTCGACTATTATTACGGCATTCGTGAAGATGAAGTGGAAAACCCGGAAAATGCTTACCACGTGAGAGGCGATGCTTCATATTATGTAAAAGCGGACTGGGAATATAAGTTTAATGACAACTGGTCGTGGATGGCGGTGATTCATCAACGCTGGTTAGGAAGTGATATTCAGGATAGCCCTCTGATTGAGGAGAGTACAGTCACCACAGTTTTCACTGGGGGGGTGTACCATTTCTAATACCTCAATCATAACAAGAATAATAATAATGTTGATGGGGTGGGGTACAGTAAACAGTGTGTCTGCCAAGGAGGAAACGCCTGTTATTCAGTTTTCGATTAAGCCGCGTTTGTGCGTACTGTCTGAGGGTGAAGAAGTTTGTCATGATGAGTTGGAGATCAAATGGATTTCACAGAATCAACGTACCTTGTGTCTTTACCAAAGTGATACCGGAAAACAACTGCGCTGTTGGGATAACACCTTTAGCGGTGTACATTATGTGGAAGTGATAGCGTCTGAAAATATTGACTTTTATTTGAAAGAAAACGCCGATGAGAAACCGGTTATCAGCGAAGTATTTGAAGTTGTACAAGACAATACGAAATACCGCCGCCGCCGCCGTAACGGCTGGAACTTTTTCTAGAATAATTACTACAAATAGCTTTTTCTAACACCTTAGAAAACGGGATTGATTGCATATGAATATGGTACTACTGGCTGAAGACGATGCCCGTCTAGCGAATCTGGTCAAAGATTATCTGGAAAATAACGGATTTCGTGTGGTGGTAGAGGGCGCGGGGCATAATGTTCCTCGCCAGGTGAATGAGCTGAATCCGAATATCGTCATTTTGGATATTATGCTGCCGGGCAAAGACGGTATGACTATTTGTAAGGAGATACGGCCGAAATATGAAGGCCCGATTTTGATGTTAACCGCTCGAGATTCAGATATGGACCAAGTGCTGGGGCTGGAGTTTGGGGCGGATGACTATGTGATCAAACCGGCAGAGCCCCGTGTACTGCTTGCCAGAATTCGCGCATTGCTGCGCCGTTACCAGCAGGAAACAAAGGTTGAAGAGAAGGAGTTGAATTTTGGTCAGTTGTATATCAATGTCGCGGCGCGCACCGTGGCGCTGGCTGATGAAGACGTTATTCTCTCCAGTCATGAATTTGATTTGCTTTTAGAGTTGGCTAAAAATGCCGGCAAGGTTTTGAGTCGCGAATATCTGTTTAATACTATTTACAGTCGTCCATACGATGGCGTTGATCGCACGATTGACGTGAGAATTTCACATGTTCGTAAGAAGCTCGGCGACTCTTCTGAAAATCCGACGCGTATAAAAACCGTTTGGGGAAAAGGTTATCTATTTGTGTCGGATGCCTGGGACTCGTGATCTGGCTGACCTCCCACTTTAATTCTACCCGTTAAATTATGAATCGCGTTTTTATTTCGCTGTATTTCCTGATTGTGTTTTCTGTGGTTATTGTCGGTTGGGGCACGGATAAACTGTGGCAAGTGTATAACCCGGAGCCAGACACTGAGCGATTTGAAGATTCGTTTTTTGTTTTGATGGAGCGTCAGTTACGTGACTTAACCGTTGATGAGGCCCGGCTGCTTTCCAAAACGCTCAGTGTGGATACCAATCTAGAAATAGAAATATACAGCATTGAAGAACTTGCCAAGTCCGAGCTGGCGGCACAAATTGAGCAAGGTGAGATTGTTTCCATCTTTGACAATAAAGGCCGTAAATCCAGCTATAAGCGCATGGGGTATTCGCAGATTATTGCCCGTGTCAGTTCTGATCTTAAGCATAAACCGCGCGGTAATCTGTATCTGATATTAATCATTGTGTTTTACCTGGTGATTGCCATAGTGATTTATTTTTGGATCTGGCCTCTATCCCGAGATTTACGCAAGCTGCAAAACCAGACCCAGCGTGTTGGACAGGATGGTGTGCCCGCGGTGGTGGAGCTGGGGCAGCGTTCGGCGGTGTACTCCCTGGCCGAAGCTTTTAATAAAATGGTCGAGCGCATTCAAGATCTATTGGCCTCGCATAAGGAGATGACCTATGCGGTTTCGCATGAGTTGCGGACGCCTTTGGCGAGAATGAAATTCGCTCTGGAAATGGCTCTGGACAGCCAGTCCCCGGCGGTGATTGATAAGCAGTTGGCTAGTGTGCGTGAAGATGTGGCGGATATGGATCGATTGATCAATGAGCTGTTGGCGTACGCGGGTTTTGAGCTGCAAAACCATTCTCTGGAATTACAGGCCGGAGAATTACCTGAGCTGGCGGAAAATCTGCTGAAGAGTAATGCCGCAATTTTTGAGCGCGATGATAAAAAAGTGGAGTACCAGTTCGACAATAAAATGCAGCAGGGGACGGTGTATTGCGCGTGGTATTTAATGGAGGTGTGTCTGCAGAATTTAACGCAAAACGCTTTTAAATATGCCCATAGCGCGATAAAAGTGACGGTTGAAGATAAGCCCGGTATTCACCAGTTTGTCATTGAAGATGATGGCCCCGGCATCGATGTGGAAGATGCTGAACGGGTATTTTCACCCTTCGTACGTTTGCACAAAGACGGAGTGGACAATTCCAAAAGCGGTTTCGGTTTAGGTCTTTCGATCGTCAAGCGTATTGTTAAATGGCACGGTGGGCGAGTATATATCGGCCGTTCGTTAATGGGGGGCGCGAAGTTTATCGTTCAGTGGCCGGCCCGAGCTGGCATGCCACTGTCGTCCGGTCAGTCGGTGTAGCTTCCGTTTGAATAGCTTCTGTTGGAATAGCTTCTGTTGGAATAGATAGTACCGGTCATGAGCGCAAATCTGGTTTTGTTTGATTGTTGCCGCTTGGCCCATCCTTTTTTCTCTTCTTCACCTTTTGCTGCCGCTTCATTCTAGCAATAGCCTCTCGGCGAGGTGAATGAAGTTGTTGTCTTGCCTTCGCTGATTTTAGCTAAGCTGATCACCTTCGCCGGCTAATAGCAGTGCCATGGCTTTGGTGGCTTTGGTCAAAGCATCAATTATTCCAGGTTCTCGCGATGAATGACCTGCATCCCGTATAATTTGCAGTTCAGAGTCTGGCCAGGCTTTATAGAGTTGGTGGGCGTTTTCAAGAGGGCAAACCATGTCGTAACGGCCGTGAATGATAATGCCGGGAATCCCTTCGAGTTTGTCCATGTTATTGAGAATCTGGTTGGGCTCGATAAAGGATTTATTCACAAAAAAGTGCGCTTCAATCCGTGCTAATGACAGTGCCATATGGGCATCGGAAAATGACGATACCACATCAGGGCATGGCCTCAATGTCGCACATCGCCCCTCCCACAAAGACCAGGCTTTTGCTGCGCCCATTTTGGCTAGCTCATTATCCCCCGTCAGTAACTGATAATAGGCATTCATCATATTGTCGCGCTCATGCTCGGGCACGGGCTTTTGAAAGTCATCCCAGTAGTCGGGAAATATTTGATGTGCGCCATATTGGTAAAACCAGCGCAAGTCCTCGTCCCGGCATAAAAATATTCCGCGTAAAATCATACCGCTGACATATTGTGGATAACTTTGCGCGTAAAGCAGCCCCAGGGTGGAGCCCCACGAGCCGCCAAATATGACCCATTTTTCTACACCGAGATGCTGGCGTATCTTCTCAATATCATCGATTAAATGCGCTGTTGTATTGTTTTCCAGCTCTGCATGGGGCTTTGAGCGTCCGGCACCGCGTTGGTCGTAAAGGATTATGCGGAATTTGTCAGGATCAAAAAAACGACGATCATGCTTACTGCAACCGGCGCCGGGGCCGCCGTGAATAAACAACACCGGAAGGCCGTCCGGATCGCCACTCTCCTCGATATACAGAGTATGGATATCGTCGACTTGCAGGTCGTGGCGCGCGTAAGGTTTTATTTCCGGATACAGTAATTGCATGAACCACCCTTGATTAATCAGTTATTCATTGTCGTTGTTTGAGTAATGGTTTGAGCGTTCGGCGCAGTTGTATGGTCCGCACCAACAAGCGTTCTGTTCCATCGTCTTGTCATTGACAATCATATGGACTTTGCAGTTCGCCAAGTGAAACATAACTCTTTAAGTTTAGGCTATTTTGTCTGCGCTGTTAGGGCAATGCTGCGATGTCATAAAAAGAGGATTTCTATGTCATTTTATGGTGGCAGCACCTAAATATTCGTTTTGAATCTGGGCGTGAGTCCGATCAGGCATCTGACTGGTTGGATTTTTCACTGGAGGATTGCCCATCCGATTGTGCCTGTGGTCGAGCCAGAATCTTGCCAAATATCAGGCCCATTTCGAACAGGCCCCACATGGGAATGGCCAGTAACAGTTGAGACAGCACGTCCGGAGGGGTAAGGAGCATGCCCAGTACAAAGCATGCGACGATGACGTAGGGGCGTTTTTCAGCTAGAGATTTGGGCGAAATGATCCCGGCGGAAATTAGCAGAATAGTCGCGACCGGTATTTCAAAAGCAACGCCAAATGCGAAAAATATCTTAATCACAAAGTCGAGGTAGCTGCTGATATCGGTCATCACCGCAACACTGCCGGGGCCAATGCTGGTAAAAAATCCAAACACCAGCGGGAATACTACAAAGTAAGCAAAGCTCACGCCCATGTAAAATAACACCACGCTCGAGATGAAAATCGGCATGGCTATGCGCTTTTCGTTTTTATAAAGCGCAGGGGCAATAAAGGCCCAGATTTGAAAAAGAATATAAGGCATGGCCAAAAACAGTGACACCAGCAAGGTGAGTTTAAACGGAGTCAAAAATGGTGATGCAACATCAATGGCGATCATTTGACTGTTTTCAGGCAGGAATTTTTGCAATGGCCGGGCAACAAATTCATAGATGTCATTGGCAAAGGCAAATAAACAGGCAAACACCACCACAATGGAAGCAAGTGATTTGAGTAAGCGAGCGCGCAGCTCGATCAAATGTTGGATAAGTGGTTGTTCTTGGTTAGAGGAGTTTTCCGCTGTCATGCCGTTGCAGTCACTTGAATTAGTTTGAAGGCTCGATTTGCGAGCTTACTCAATGAGAGTGTTTTTGTTGTTTTTCTGCGAGCGTGTTGTTTGCTTCAGATGGTGCGTCAGGAGCGTTGTCTCGTTCCGGGTGATTGCCAAGCTGTTCTCCAAACAAGTGCTCATCGTCTTCAAAGTTTTCCTCTACGACACGTTTTGCGGGAGTGTGAATTGTGTGGCTGTCACTATCCGGAGCTGTTGAGTGAATCGTCGACGGGCTTTGTTGTGTTGAGCTGTTAGCGCTAGTGTTAAGTGAACTTTCAATTTCATTGCCAATATCGCTTCCGGTTTCCTGAAGCTTCTTTTTCGCATCTTCCAAAGCTTTTAAAGAGGCCATCACCTGTTCGTTGTGAATTTCACGGCGAATTTCGTCCATGCCAAGCTGGTTTTCAAACTCTGAACGAGTTTCATGCAGCATGCGCTTTACCCGGTTAATCCAGATTAATCCGGATTTTATGGCGTGTGGCAAACGGTCGGGCCCGACAATAATCAAGCCCACAACCAGCACAGTAAATAATTCGGCAAAACTCATCGCAAATACAACCGGGGGTGAGGGTTATGACGTGTGCTTTTTGTCTTGGTCGGCACTTGCCGGATCAGCGTTGGCCGCATCTTCTTTGGCTGACTCTGTCGCTTGTGCCTGTTGTGCGTCGAGTTTCTCTTTGTCGTCCTCTTCGCTCATGGCTTTCTTGAAATTCTTCAATGCGCCGCCAAGGTCTCCACCCATATTGCGTAATTTTTTAGTACCAAACAATAAAATAACAATCACTAAAATAATGATTAAGGACCAGGGACTAATACCACCAAAACCCATGCGAATTCTCCTGCAAGAATAGTCTTCAACTTATTTGTCTCGCGACGCCTTTTCTTCCAGACCAGAAAGGTCAAAGCGTCGGGCGAGTTCACTTAATACTGCGTCACTGTTACAGCCCAGGTGACTTAGCATCACCATGCTGTGAAACCACAAGTCCGCCGTTTCTGCAATCAGGAAATCTACGTTCCCCGAGCGTTCGGCATCTTTGGCAGCGAGAATGGTTTCGGTTGCTTCTTCGCCGACTTTTTCTAGAATTTTGTTCAAACCTTTGTGATGCAATTGCGCCACGTAAGAGTTATCCGGGTCGCCATTGGCTTTCCGCTCTTGTAAGACGCTTTCGAGCGCCGCTAACACATCATTCATTTGTACAACTCCTTTGGATCTTTCAGCACGTCGTCGGTGACTTCCCAGCGATCGTCCACGAGTTTGCGATAAAAGCAGGATTCTCTCCCTGTGTGACAAGCGATCCCACCTAGCTGTTCAACGTGCAAAAGTATCACATCGGCATCGCAATCGAGGCGGATGTCCCGCACGCTTTGCGTATTTCCTGAAGTTTCACCTTTGCGCCATAACGATTGTCGTGAGCGAGACCAGTAAACAGCGCGTTTTTCCTGCACTGTCAGCATCAATGCCTCGCGATTCATCCAGGCAACCATCAAAATTCTGCCACTTTGTGCATCCTGCGCTATTGCTGGAATGAGACCGTTGCTGTCCCATTTTATCTCGTCTACAAAGTTCGTCATGGTATTTCGTGTGTATGTGTTGATTATTACGGATGGCACACATTCTATTGTACAAGAAACTGCTGCCGTTAGCGTGATCCTCGCATCGTTTAGCGGGCTGCACGCATCAATGTAAGCGCTGAATAATGTATTGAGCCAGGTTGGTAAGCATTTGCGCACGCTGGCCAAGAGGCGCTAGAGATTTAATTGCATCATTGCACAGCTCATCGGCTTTTATTCTGGCTTGCTCCAGGCCCAGCAGTGAAACATAGGTAGGCTTATTACGCTGGGCGTCGGCACCTTGCACCTTACCGAGTGTTTGTGTATCTGAAATGACATCGAGAATGTCATCTTGTACCTGGAAAGCCAAACCGATGGCTTTGGCATAGTTTTGTAACAGGGCTTGTAGTTGAGGTTCTGCCTGGACAGATACTGCGCCGAGCAGAACAGCCGCCTCTATTAACGCGCCAGTTTTATGCAAGTGCATGCGTTCCAGCATTGGCAGGTCGGGCGTGGTGGCAACTGCGTGCAAATCAATCGCCTGGCCCATGACCATACCCTGCATTCCCGCTGCTCTTGCGAGAATTTGTACTGCCTGAACCTTCTCTTGTGCTGCAGCCGGGCTCTGGCAAATCGTCTCAAATGCGAGCGTTTGCAGGGCATCGCCCGCCAGGATCGCGGTGGCTTCATCAAAAGCAATGTGATTGGTCGGTTTGCCACGGCGCAAATCGTCATCATCCATGGCGGGCAAGTCATCGTGAATTAAACTGTATACATGAATACATTCAAGCGCAGCGGCAAAACTGTCGGTGCTGCTATTGATGTCGCCACACGCTTGCGCGGCGGCATATGCCAGAATCGGGCGAATTCGCTTGCCACCATTTAACAGGCTGTATCGCATAGACTCGATCAGGCGAGTATCGTGCGCTTCCACCTCGTGAAAAAGTTGGGCCAAGCAGGTTTCAATTCGCGATTGATGGTGTTGCAGAAACTCTTGAAAGGGCGTACTCATATTGGCTGGAATTTCAGGCGTCGTCAGAGTCGTCAAAATCTACCACACTCTCTTCTGTGTTTTCGCCATTATTGTTCTGCAAAAGGATCTGTACTTTTTGTTCTGCTTCACTGAGTGCCTGTTGGCATTGGCGAGTGAGATTAATGCCTTTTTCAAACGTTTTCAGGGAATCTTCCAAACTCAAATCGCCAGACTCCAGAGCATCCACTAGGGATTCAAGTTGCTCGATGGATTTTTCGAAGTTTGGTGTTTTTTTAGCCGCCAAAGGTGTCTCCAGTCTGATCACTGATTTTGCGAATACGGTGTTGTATCTCTGTTTGCATGCTGCGTTTACATACTGCCATTTTCAGGCCGCTTAATGGGCTTCATTCTTGCCCGATCTGACGTGCCAGATCTTCGCCGAAGTGCTTTTTCAGATCGTCGCAACGATGCAGATTTTTCTGAGCATAAATGGCCCGGAATGTAAGCCAACGCTACCCTACAGAAGCGCTCATGGCTGGTCAATTAAAATTTAGATGAAGAAACAAGTGTCAAAAACTGCCTCGAAATAAGTTTTTATGTCGTCTCCAAAATATTCACCTTCACATTCTCTGGAACTCGCCGATATTCAAAGGAATGCGTGTTTCAATAACTTTCCGAGATATACGAGCTAGACTTAGGAAAGTAAAGAGGTTTTACCAATAGTGAGGACTGTTCAGTGGATTTAGCGACCCTCGTCGGCTTGCTTGGCGCATTAGCATTGATTGTGATATCGATGTTAATGAGTGGCGACCTTGTGATGTTTGTGAATGGCCCGTCGCTGGTCATTGTGGTGGGCGGAACCATTTTTGCCGTGATGGCGAAGTTTGGCCTGGGCCAGTTTTTAAGCGCTATGAAAGTTGCCGGAAAAAGTTTTAAAAATAAACTGCCAGATGTAAATGAGTTAATTGATGAGGTAGTTGGCTTAGCCGACGAGGCGCGTAAAGGCGGCCTGCTTTCGCTGGAAGGCAAGGAAGTGAGTAGTGACTTTCTGCAGCGCGGTATTCAGCTATTGGTCGATGGCCACGACCCGGATGTGGTGAAGTCCTTACTATCAAAAGACAAAAACCAAGCCGTTGAACGTCACACTACAGGCTCGCAAATTTTTGCTGCCATGACAGATATGGCGCCGGCTATGGGAATGATTGGTACGCTCATCGGTCTTGTGGCGATGCTGGCGAATATGGATGACCCCAAAGCGATTGGTCCGGCGATGGCGGTAGCGCTGCTGACAACCCTTTATGGGGCGGTAATTGCCAATGCCATGACTGGACCTATTTCTGATAAGTTGAAACTTCGTGCTGCGGAAGAGGCTATGGTAAAGAGCCTGATTATCGATGCCTTATTGGCCATTCAGGGTGGGCAGAATCCCCGTGTGATTGATTCCATGCTGCGCAATTACTTGCCGGAAGGTAAGCGTGCTGCGGCGGAAGAATAACCGGGCGGGAATGCTGAATCGCTATGAGTGACGAAGAAGAACAAAATTGTGATTGTCCACCCGGGCTCCCGCCCTGGATGGGGACTTTCGCTGATTTAATGTCACTTTTAATGTGTTTCTTCGTCCTGCTGCTCTCGTTTTCCGAAATGGATGCCATGAAATTCAAGCGACTTGCCGGCTCTATGGCGCAGGCGTTTGGCGTGCAAAACAAGCTCAACGTGACCGATATCCCCAAAGGAACCAGTATTATTGCGCAGGAGTTCAGCCCAGGCCGCCCGGAATCTACCCCTATCAATGAAATCTGGCAGCATACGGAGGACATTACCGAAATGTCGCTCGATGTCGATTGTTCGCAGGAATACACGGTGGAGCAAGGCATGGAGGGCTATGACGCCGGAATTGCGTTGAAGGTGAAGCAGAAGCTCGAGGAGCTGATTGGTGAAACGCAAAAAGATGCGTATGAACTGGCGGATACCCTGAGTGAACAAATCAGCGATGGCCAGGTGGAAATTGAAACGCGGGGGCGTATGATTATCATACGAATTCGTGAAAAAGGTTCTTTTATCTCTGGTTCCGCGGTACTCGCCCCCTCATATAAAGACGTTTTGCGTGAAGTGAAGGCCGTGTTGGCGCAGAAATCTGGAAGAATTGCCGTACAAGGGCATACTGACGATGTACCGATCCGTACTTCGCGTTTTCGCACCAACTGGGAGTTATCGTCGTCGAGAGCTGTATCTGTGGCCTTGGAATTGATGCAGGGGGGTGAAATTCAGGAAAAGCGTTTTGAAGTCGCCGGTTTTGCCGATACCAAACCGCTGGCTCCAAATGACTCTCCTGAGAATCGGGCACGTAATCGTCGAGTGGAAATACTGATCAAGCAGGGCTTGGAGGACGAACTGGACGATGAAGATATAAAATTATTGAAAGAAGATGATCAGGGCCGAGATATTTTACGGGATTTGAATTTGGAGCCGGAGTATCTGTTTGACCTTGAACCTGAGGAGATTTTCTAGATGTTGGAGATGTTAGTGGCATGAGTAATGAACGGCGACGATATTTTCGCATTGATGAAACCGTGGGTATTTCCTATGAAGTGATCGATCCGAAGAAGCTTCCGGGGAAATCGAAGCCCCACGAAGTTGATGTATTGGACCTGGTTGCCAAGCAGGACCAGCAAATTGAAAAGCTTTTATTGGAAGTGGCGGAAGATAACCCCAAAGTTGCCCAACTGGTGACTATTTTTAATCAGAAGCTCGAGCGTATCGTCAACCAACTGGTATTGGATAGCCATTTGGTGGGCAAAATTGCTCATCGAGTACAAGAGGCAAATATCAGCGCATGTGGTATTGCCTTTGCCACCACAGAAGAAGTTCCTTTGGATACACATATCAAGTTGGAGCTGACGCTGTTCCCGAGCAAGAAAACACTGTCAACCAACGGTATCATTATTAGCTGTGATAAAGCCCAGGAAGGCTGGTACTGGCGAATTGACTTCTACGGCATGCCCAATCAAGTACAGGAAGAGCTTATTCAGCACATTGTGCAAAGCCAAAGTACGCAGCTTAAAGCGAAAAGACCTTAAAAATTATTTAATGTGAAGTTAAGTTTTTAGGCGATTTTCCTACATTTTGGGCATTTTGCAACTAGCCTGCAAACGGCTAAAAAATGTTCGTAAAATCAATTGCTTAATCGCTTTTTAGTGAATTAATGTTGATATGTGTGCCACATTAAAACCTGATTTTGGCGCGATACTGTAGGAAATATCTCACATCATATGACGCCAATATCTACTTTTTACCCCGTCCCAGATGCGTAGAATTACTCATGTCAGGGACGCATCCAAAAGGATTTGGGGCAAGGAGAGAAGGGACTCGTGCCGCATATTACCCTGAGGATCTGGGTTTCCTGTGAGAGTGCCGCGACACATATGTGTCGCGGCATTTTATGTTAAAGAGTGCAAAAAACGGCAAATTTGCCTGTCAAAGTTTCAAATACAGGTCTATTATAAAAAAAACGTCATAATTTTTAGTTATATTATGACCGTGAGATGCTGTCCTTGGATGGCGGTTTTGTGGGAATCACTCGGAACCGCGCGCTTTGTCTCAATCTTCGAAGAACGAAAGATATCTAAGAAACATCTCGGAATAGAACTGCTAGTGTCTTGACACTTGATGTAATTCTCGTAGTATTAATTCTGATCAATGCAACAACGAGGTATTAGTCTTCAAGTATTTACGCCGTGAGATAGCTGCGGCAGGAAATTTGAGCAATACAGCAAGAACGCTTGCTCACTGCAATGGCTATCGAAAAAACTATTCTCAGTCGATGCTCCGCGCCGTTGACAGGGCCTCTTACCCTTACAAATACTACGATTACCGTCTTCTAAAACCCCGCTTGGCTTGCCAACGCGGGGTTTTTCGTTTTACGTGCCGCGCAGAACCCAGTATCCAGAGGTATCAGCGCAAATGGTCTTAATAGCTGAAGGGTGAATACGATGGAGGCGAGAGTTCTCAGATTAAATGTTGCGGGGCAACCGATAGAGTGGCTGCACTGGAAAGATTGTGTTTGCCTTTATGCGAGAGGTCTGGTCGCCTGGACATTGGGGGGAGTCGTTAAAAAAGTCCACGGAGGTCATTCACGAATGACAGGGTTGCAAACAGTCCTGGATGTGCCCGCGATTGTTGCCTGCGATGGCGAGCGTATGTCTCGCATGCGGCTTGATCCTCCACTCACCAATGCCGCACTTTTTTATCGCGATAACTGCCAGTGTTTATATTGCGGCAATTATTTTACTTTTGCAGAGCTGTCACGGGATCATGTGCATCCTTCCAGCCGTGGTGGTGTGGATAAATGGGAAAATGTGGTGGCGGCCTGTAAACGCTGCAATCAGCGTAAAGGTGATGCCCTGTTGAGCGAGATAAACATGGAGTTACTGGCATTGCCTTATCGCCCCAACCCATATGAGTATTTGGCGTTAATTAACAGCCGTCGGATTCGAGGTGATCAGTTTGAATACTTGCAACCGCAATTTTCACGGTACAACCTGACTCTGGATGATCTCATCAACTTGAATGAAAATTTTGACAACCGTGTGCGAGGCAATGCTCCGATTATGATATAAACCTCCCTCGCTCATGGCGTGCTTCTTTTTTTCTTGCGATACATCGAAGCGTTAGTCGCTCTTAAGGTGTCGGCTTTTCAAATCCTCCTAGATCCCTTTGTTACTCCAGATTTCGCCTTAGAAATAGTGTAAGGTATGCGCTTTTTCGGGCTTGCCCTTGCCGGCAGTGCTCATTGACCGTCCGTGAAACAGGTGCGATTGAACACCGGGAGAATTGTATGAGACACGTTGAAGTTGCATTAGATGTAAAAGCCAATCTGGGTGAATGTCCTCGCTGGGATGAAAAGACGCAAAAACTTTACTGGGTGGATATCAACGCATTTCAGCTTCATTGTTTTGATCCTGCAACTGGAGACAATAAAACGCTGACCTTTGAAGAGGAAATTGGTTGTTTTGCTTTACGTCAGGACAAAGGTTTTGTGCTCGCCATGCGTCATGGATTTTTCTTATTGGACGGTTGGAATACAGATCTTAAACCGATTACTGATCCTGAAGAAGGCTTAACCTCAAACCGTTTTAACGATGGGCGATGCGATGCCGCTGGGCGGTTTATTGCGGGCAGTTACTATCCACCAAAAGATCATGATGGCGCTAACTTATGGACGCTGGATACGGACTTAAGTGCTAAAAAACTGCGTGGAGATTTACTCACTTCCAATGGCGCTGCCTTTAGTCCAGATAATAAAACCTTTTATCTTTCAGATACGCCCAAGCATGTGATTTACCAATACGATTATGATTTGCAGGCTGGCACTATTGCGAATGAGCGTGTGTTTCACCAGTTTCCGCATGGAAACGGCCGTCCAGACGGTGCTTCAGTAGACGCAGAGGGATGTTATTGGACCGCGTTATACGAAGGTGGCCGCGTGGTGCGTTTAAGCCCGCAAGGCGAAATTCTTGAAGAAGTGCAGGTGCCTGCGAAATGCCCAACCATGGTAGCTTTTGGCGGTGCAGATTTAAAAACGCTGTATGTCACGACGGTAGGAAATCGTTCGGAAGAAGAGTTACAGGAATTTCCTCACTCGGGTGCAATTTTTAAATTTGAAGTAGATGTTCCGGGTTTAGTAGAAAATCGTTTTGCTAAATAAATGCTGAATCATCGTTGAATTCTCTAGCGGGTGGGTGCTGTTGAACCTGCCGCTAGAATTCGATCTGCGGGAATTTTAAATTGCGCGTTTAAATAGGTTGCGAATTTTGTGGAATAGGGTTGATCAGCTATTGCCCTGTTCATACACGCCAGCCAGAGCATTTTATGCTGCTCAGTCAACCCCATGGATTGGTGTGCCCGGGGAATATTAATCTCTCCATACTTTTCTTGATACACACGTGGACCGCCCAGCCAGCCACTTAAAAAACGTGCCAATTTATCTTTAGAGCGTGTTAAATCCTTCGGGTAGAGTTCTCTTAGTGGCTTAGCCTCTGGTAGCGTGTCGAGATACTGATAAAAACATTCAACCAGATTTATTACACCTTGATATCCACCTGCTGCCTGATAGGACGTATCTTCAAAACCAAAAGGAAGTGATTCACCTATTTTCATGCTGGTGTCCAAAAAAAACGTAGGGCAGTGAAATGATTTATGGCCAGCTCTCAGGTGAGTGCTGGCCTTTAATCGTTCAGGGAAGGTATTGAGAGTGTGATATTACGATGACAATCCCAAGTGCTTCGCGTGAAAGCGCAAATGCTTTTCAATAAACGAGGCAATAAAAAAGTAACTATGATCGTAGCCTTCTTGAATGCTCAAATCGATTGGAAATCCATTATCCTGCGCGGCTTTTTCCAGTGAGTTAATTTTTAACTGCTCCGTTAAAAATGCATCACTACTTCCCTGATCCACCATCACCGGGAGAGGTTCAACACCTTGCTTCAACAGTTCGCAGGCATCGTACTGGCTCCAGCGTGTGCTGTCTGAACCTAAATAATGATTGAAAGCCTTAATTCCCCAAGGACATAGAATAGGATTGGTAATTGGTGCAAAGGCAGAAACCGATGCAAACGCGCCTGGTTGTTTAAACGCACTGATCAAAGCACCATGACCGCCCATTGAATGACCGCTGATGGCCTGATTATCATTGATGGGGAAGTGTTGTTTGATGATCCCCGGCAATTCCTGGTTTACATAGTCGAACATATTGTAATGTTTGGACCAGGGTAGCACGGTAGCATTGACGTAAAAGCCGGCACCAAGACCAAAATCCCAGCTGCCTTGAGGGTCATCTGGCACGTCTGTTCCGCGTGGAGATGTGTCCGGGCACACAATAATTAAACCAAGCTCGCTCGCTATACGTTGTGCCCCTGCTTTTTGTACAAAGTTTTCGTCGGTGCAGGTTAAGCCGGAAAGCCAATACAGCACGGGCGCGGGTTGTTGGTCTACTTGCGGAGGCAGGAAAATGCTGAACGTCATTTCACATTGATTCACTTCGGAATAATGTTTAAAACGTTTTTGCTTTCCGCCAAAGCAAATGTTCTGACTGATTTCGATTATCTCTGTCATAATTTCTGAAACACGTGGTTAAAAAAGTTACGGGTCATTTATTTTGAGAATTCATTGTGACGAATCTTTAAATGAATAATGTTAGGTTTGGGCGCTAAATAGGTTTTAGCGCCTCGATAACATACTGAACAGATCGTCAATTTTATTTATCGAACATTACTACCGAGCGTATGCTTTTACCTTCATGCATCAAATCAAAGGCCTCATTGATTTTTTCCAGAGGCATGGTGTGCGTAATAAAATCATCCAGTGGAAATTCACCACGCATATACCGCTCGACATAGTCGGGCAACTGACTACGTCCCTTAACGCCTCCGAAGGCTGTGCCTCGCCAAACTCTTCCCGTTACAAGCTGAAATGGGCGTGTCGATATTTCCTGTCCAGCGCCCGCCACACCAATAATAATTGATTCGCCCCAGCCCTTGTGACAGCACTCTAAAGCAGAGCGCATTACATTCACATTCCCAATACACTCAAAGGAGTAATCTACACCGCCATCTGTGAGGTCTACGATGACTTCCTGAATGGATTTATCGAATTTTTTCGGATTTATACAATCTGTTGCGCCGAGTTTTCGCGCCATATCAAACTTGCTTTCATTGACATCAATGGCAATGATGCGCTCTGCTTTGGCCAGCACGGCACCAATGATGACGGATAAACCAATTCCTCCTAAGCCAAACACGGCAATACTCGAACCCGGTTCGACTTTTGCTGTATTCATGACGGCACCCATACCGGTGGTCACACCACAACCGAGCAGGCAGACTTTTTCCAATGGGGCTTCTTTATTAATTTTCGCCAGTGCAATTTCCGGTAATACGGTGTATTCAGAAAATGTGGAGGTACCCATGTAGTGATAGAGGGGTTTACCATCTAAAGAAAAACGTGTGGTGCCATCGGGCATCAAGCCTTGGCCTTGTGTGGCACGAATGGCCTGACATAAATTGGTTTTGCCGCTTTTACAGAATTTACATTCGCCGCACTCGGGGGTGTAAAGTGGAATAACGTGATCTCCTGGCGCTACACTGGTGACGCCTTCGCCCACTTCCATCACAATGCCACCACCTTCGTGTCCCAGAACGCTGGGAAATATGCCTTCAGGATCTTCGCCTGACAAGGTGAATGCATCAGTGTGACATACACCTGTCGCCACGATTTTCACTAAAACTTCACCGGCTTTGGGACCATCGACTTTAATGGTTTCGATAGATAATGGGGCGCCTGCTTTGAGGGCAACGGCTGCGCGGGATTCAATCATGGTGTTCTCCTGTTACGCTTATAATTCTGTTGATGCAGTAAATATGTGTGCCGAGACGACAGGTCACAGCACATTGTCGTTTTGATTCGGATTGGTTGATGCAACGCTTTTTGTCGTTGTTTTGCTGTCATCTTTGGTCGCGAGTCTCACATTGCTACAGCTGTGAAAGCCTTCTGGCGATGGCTACCTGTGGATGACGTCAAATTGCAGAAAATGAAAGTATAACGTTTATTCGCTCAGGGCAATGCCTAGTTGGGCGCATTGGTCAGATTCCCGCTGCGCCGCTCTGTTAAATCTGCCGTAAACTCGCTAGTGGTGGTGTATTCACCACTTTCCGTGTTGAAAACCAGCCTACCAGCGCAATAGCAACAGCGCTGAGTTCTGGACCTATAAGCCAGATCATGCCCTGGAAAACATAAGGCAAATCAAATATTTGTGTCTGCAGGAAAAACAGGCATATTTCGCTGCCGGCTGCGGCTAGCAGGCCTGCCAGTAATCCCAGCGCGCCAAACTCAATTAACAGTATGTGTCGCACCATCGAGCGTTTGGCGCCGAGCGTACGTAAAATCGCGCTTTCGTGCAGTCGAATATCCAAGGTGGATTGAATGCTGCTGATAAGTACCAGAAAGCCGGAAATTAAAATTAACAGTAATATGAATTCAACGGCCAGGGATATCTGCGCAACAATGCTGCGAACCTGTGCAATGGTTTGGTCTACTTCAATTAAAGATACCGTAGGATGTTGCTTTACCAATTGGTTTAATACGCGTTTTCGCTCCAAGGGTAAATAAAAACTCGTGAGCCAATTGGCTCCGGCGCCTTCGAGTAAGGGTTGATTGAAAATAATAAAAAAGTTGGGGTTCATAGAATCCCATTGCACACTGCGCAAGCTGCTAACCCGCGCAATCACCGTTTGCCCTGCGACACTTAATTCCAGTTGGTCGCCGACAGTAATACCAATTCCTGCCGCATACTCCTCTTCTACTGAGGCTTGAATATTTTGTGGCGTGGCACCGGGTTGGGGAGCGCTATCCCACCATTTTCCCGCAATGATCTTGTTGTCTTTGCCATACGTGTCAGACCAGGTTAAGTTTAATTCTCGCTCGTAGTTGTTATTGTTTTCTGCTTCCTCTGCTAAATCTTCAACCAGCTTCTCTCCGACTTTGTACACCCGGCCACGAATCATTGGGTAAAAAGGCGAATGAGAGATGTCATGTTCCTGTAAAAAGGTTTCTATAGCTGGCGCCTCATTGGGAAAGATATTAAAGACGAAATGATTGGGGGCGTGCTCGGGGATTTGGTCCTGCCATTGGTTAAGTAAGCTGCTACGTATGCTGGTCATGGAAAACAGGAGAAAGAGCAAAATAGCAAACACCATAATTTGCGAGGTATTCATCTGTTGATGACGCTTGAGATTGGCGAGTCCCAAGCGCCAGTTTTTACTCATTTTTTTCCCGAGCGGTCCAATGGCATGCATCATTAAGGCAGACAGCAATCCCACGCCGACAATGCAGGCAATAACGGCAAGAGTGATAAAAAAGGTAAGTTTGACACTCTTGCTGTATATCAGGATTAAAAAGATCATGGCAAGGCTGCCAATAATGGTGCTGGTACGAGTGTTGATTGCCAGAGTGTCATCATCGCGAATAATGCTTACCGGAGAAACAAAACGCAGGGACATCAAGGGGGGAGCGGCAAATGCCAGGAGTGCTGTAAAGCCGCTGAGTCCGCCTGTAAAAAATGCGGTGAGTTGCGGTGCCGCCAAATTGTGAGGAATTAAATCTCCCAGGAAATAGATAATCAGCAAATGTAACAGCCAGCCACTGAGGCTGCCGCAGATTAAAGCGAAACTCGCCAGATAAAATAAATTAAAGCTATATAAGCGTGTTATATCTGCCGGTGTATGGCCAAAAGTTTTGAGTAGGGCTACCTGTTTTTGTTGACGCTTGGCGTAGCGTCGCGCAGCCAGTGCAATGGCAACACCGGCCAAAAGCACACTCAGGCAGCCGGCTAACAATAAAAAACTTTCCGCGCGATCCAGGGCGCCGGCAATACTGCGGTTTCCACTTTTAACATCTACCCAGCGGTGGTGCTTATCATCACTTTTTTCAAAGGTATCTTTCATGCTGGCCAATGCGGATGTTTCGCCCATCAGTAGCCATGCATAATTAACGCGACTGCCAAACTGTACTGCTTGCGTTTTTTCCACATCGGCAATATTGATTAAAATTCGTGGGGATACGCCGAAAAAGCTTTGCGTGCTATCGGGCTCTTTTACCAAAGACGCTTCAATTTCGAAACTCGCTTCGCCAATGTCAATTTGATCCCCGACTTTGACATTTAAGGCATGAAATACTCGTGGTGCGATCCAGGCTTTGCCAGTGGCGGGGCCGCGCGCGGTTTTACGGCTGCGTCCTTCACTCTCCCCGTAAATGGTCTCAGCAATTTCCAATTCCCCTTTCAAGGGGTAATGCTCATCAACCGCTTTTACTTGTGATAGCACCATATCGTCGCCGGCAAAAGCCATTGCTCTAAACTCGATAAAATCCGAGCTCTGTAATAATTGAGTTGCAGCCGCCTGGCGTAAATTTTCTGGAATGGGTTGCGTGCCTTGAATTTTCGCATCGGCAGCGAGAAATTCACTGGCTTCGTCTACGATGGAGTTTTCGATACGACTGGTAAATAAACTGATCGCCGTTACTGTTGCTGTGGCAATGAGGAGCGACAACAATAAAATATTCAATTCGCCACTTTTATAATCACGCATGAATATGCGATTGGCTAAAGTCCATAGCCCCATAAATGATTTTTTCACTCGCCCGCCTCCGTTAATACGCCTGCCTGCATGTGCAATGTGCGCTGGCATTTGTCGGCGAGCGACTGGGCGTGCGTCACCAGAATGAGTGTTGTGTTGTTTTCTCGGTTTAATTCAAACAATAAATCGGAGATTTTTTCACCCGTTTCAGCGTCGAGATTGCCTGTGGGTTCATCCGCAAAAATAATGGGGGCTTGGCAAGCAAAGGCTCGTGCGAGTGCGACGCGTTGTTGTTCCCCGCCGGATAGTTGTGCGGGTTTGTGGTGCAAACGCTCTTGCAAGCCGACCCGGGCCAACATCTCTTCAGCCATTGTCTGGGCATTCTCACTGCCGCGAACTTCAAGAGGCAACATCACATTTTCCAGCGCAGTCAAACTACCGAGTAATTGAAAGCTTTGAAATACAAAGGCGACCCATTGACTGCGAACGGCCGCACGTTGTTCTTCATCCATATTGCTCACATTGAGATTATTGATGAGAACTTCTCCGCTGCTGGGAACGTCTAAGCCTGCGAGCATGCCCAGCAGTGTCGATTTGCCCGATCCTGATGCACCGACTATTGCGACTGTTTCGCCCTGCTTGATTTCCAAATTTATTCCTTTCAATATGTGTAATTCACCATCCGATATAGAAACTTGTTGGGTCAGGTTTACAGCTTTGAGCATTGGGATCTCTCTGGGTTATTTATTTGGGATTAGCGTTAGCTCACTATGACAACACAATTCGCACAACAGTTTATGAATGCACTATTTTGCCGGAGTAGCAGTATGAAGCATCTATTCAAATTTATACGATCATATCAGTGTATGGCAATTTTCCTCACCCTAATATCGGTGAATGGACATGCTGGCAGCGATGAAACCAAGGCCTCCACTGCTGGGTTGCCAGTCAATGACAAAACCTTACTGGTGATCGGTGACAGTTTGAGCGCTGCCTATAAATTGCCGGCCAAGCAAGGCTGGGTGCATTTGCTTGAGCAACGCTTACAGCAAAACTATGACGATCAATTCCAGGTGGTGAATGCCTCTATTAGCGGTGCCACGACCGCGGCTGCTATTCAATTGCTGTCTCAGTCGTTAACGAAGTACACGCCTTCCATTGTGATTCTCGAACTGGGTGGAAATGATGGTTTGCAGGGAAAACCGGTGACCTATATTACGGAAAACCTTCGCACGCTGGTGCATATGAGTAAAGGTGCCGGTGCGCAGGTCCTGTTGGTGGGGGTGCGTATGCCGCCTAACTTTGGTTCCCGATATGCCGATCCATTTTTCAAGCAGTACGCTCGGCTGGCTGAGCAGGAGAGTCTTGCCCTGGTACCATTTATTTTAGATGGCGTTGCAGGTCATGAAGATTTGATGCTAAGCGACGGTTTGCATCCTTCTGCGCCAGGCCAGGAAGTTGTGTTGGAGAATGTCTGGAAAGAGTTAAAACCTTTGCTCGGAATATGACCATATATTCGCGCCAAAATGGTGTAATTATTACGCGTTGCAGCAAAAAGTGATATCTGCCAAAAAGAAAATTCCCATTCCAAAGTGAGTGTTCACTCATTGTGTGAGTCAGGTATCATAATGCCAAATTAAACTTGAGCGATATTTGAACGGGGTCTACGCTGAAATTGTTAGTTAACTTTTATTAAAGTTATTTGAAAGTTTAGAATTAAATCGGTATAAAACTACTTCCGCTTAGACCGGTTGACTTCAACTCTCTCTCTCAATTTAAGTGGAATTCTAGGTAGAAAATAATATGAAAACAGATGTGTTAACTTTTGCTGCACTGGTTTTCGTCGTGGGTTTATTGGTAAGTAGTTTGTTGTCTTCAGAGTTGTTTGAATCGTCTGAGGCTGAACCTCCCGCCGAGCTCCAACAGGGTGTGGCCTTTCACTAGGTATTAAAATCGTTAATGACATTAATTTTTTATGTGGTTTTGTGGTGAAAAAATTAATGCAGTAACGTCATTTTTTGTGAGTAATGTTCTCGCTCGCTTATTTGCTGTGGGAGAAGAGGTAAGGTAGTACTTCTCTCATAGTTTGCTGAATACTTGTCTGTGGTTTTCTTTTGTTATTGTCTTGACGCGACTTATTCGGTTAAAGCCGCAGCTGAAAGTTGTCCATCCCAAAGTCTAGATCCCTCGAATGCCGCGTTCTCGATTCTTCATATCTTCAAGTCCCAGGCCCCAAGAAGCCCCAAGCCTTCACGCCTATAGCCCCCTGCATAAATTTCCTGTTGCCATCTCTGGGATAAGATTAAAGCCTGATAACCCGCGCATCTGTGGCTATAAAGTTAAGTGGGATGTCCCAGGATTCCGTGTGAATCAAGGGGTGTTCCTGCAGGTTATGCGCAAGTCCTATCAGTGTGGGGCCAGCCTTTTTAAAAGACCGTTTAAACGACAGGGCACGATCATAGTAGCCGCCTCCCATCCCCAAACGATTTCCTTCGGCGTCAAAAGCTACCAGCGGCATCAGTATCACATCTAATTGCGCAGAGCCGATACGGACGCTTGAAGGATGCGGTTCAAGAATGTTGAATTGATTTTTCTTGAGTTGGCGCTTTTCGCAGAACTGCCGAAATTCCATGCCATTGTTTGGGCGAATTGCGGGAAGAAAAACCTGTTTGTTTTGTTTTAAGGCAAGTTTGAGTAGAGGCCAGGGAGAGATCTCGCCGTCGCTCGCCATGTAAAATGCAATGGTTTTGGCTTGTTTAAACGCGGGGTGTTTGGATAGTCGCCAGCAAAGTCGACGGCTGGCGGTCTTTTGTTGCGCCTGACTAAGAGCGCGTCTCAGCGCGCGCATTTTTTGTCTTAAATGCGTTTTTCGGTGAGCTGAGCTCATGGGTGTAACTCGTTCTGGCTGGGGTGACATTTGTACCGCAAATTATACATTAGCGTGTGCGCAATGAGCGGGTAAGTTGAAAAGGTGTAAAAATAATATACGAAGATAAGGGTGGGGCGAACGAAAAAGGCGAAGAGAGATTAGGTGGGAAAAAAATAATTGCCCGAGATGCCGCTGTCGACCTAACCTTGAACCGTAAAGTTCAAGGGGGAGGGATCTGTCATATATTAGGCTTTCCGTCATGCGGACATGCACACCAATACAACAAGAGGCCTCCTAAAAAGGGATTATCGGCTCGAGGATACAGTCAACTGGCCAACACCTCAGGTTGATTTCATTATAGCACTGGGAAAGCATTGAACCAGTCTTGACAAATTTAGAAATACTGCTTTTTATCGAAAAAAATAGGGTGTTTTTACTCTAAAGCCCCGATTTGCCAGGGCTGTCACGAAGTTGGAAAAAAACCGAAAATTTTTCTGGAAAATGCGTCTTGCCTCTGAAAGTTCGATTGACATTAGCGTTATAAATAGAGCATTCCTATAACGCTTGGAATATTGCTCGACAATTATTCGGTCAGGTGCTTTCAGTGGGGCATAAGCTATTGCTTCAGAAATAGATCTTAAGCAATAGACCTTTAAGCAATAGACATTAAGTAATAGCCCTTCAAGGTATGGATATTCACCACTGAACCTTAAGTGTGAAAAATTTTTATGGGATTGCGTTATAAAAACTATTCGTGAGTCAGTGCTGAATCGAGTTTCTTGGCAAGTCTTTCTAATGTTGCCGCTGTGTCGCTTGGGATGCCACCGCGACCTTGTTGAATTTGTTGAAGCTCGTGACACAGGTTGAGTGCTGTCATGACAGCGATTCGGTCGAGTCCGATAATGGAGCCTGACGCACGGACGGCGCGCATGCGTTTGTCTAATTCCAGCGCGGCACGGTTTAAGGCCGATTTTTCTTCAGCAGGGCAGGCAACCTGATAATCTTTATCGAGAATGTTGACGTAAACCGTTGTGCTGTCGCTCATAAGCCCATGAATCTCTTTGCTGCTATGTTGATATGTGTGCTGTTGTCTGAAGTTTTTAAAAAATATTAATGATCAAATAAACTAAGTAAAGCATTGGCTGTGTGCTTTAAACGTTTCTTTCATGCGCTGGCTGCACGCGTGTTACTTGGTCATTCGTGTGCGTTTATTTTGCGCTGTGTTTTTATGCGATGTTTTCATACGTTGTTTTCATATGTTATTTTCATATGATAATACCGTGCTTTCATTTGAACTCGTGCCCCTTATTGCCTGGTGTACACTAAGGGTTCTTTCCGGTCTTTGCTGTTTTTGCCTTTGCTGTTTAGGTGTAACTGCTCACTTTAGCGCGATCATTTGCGTGTGTTTGTTAATTTATGTTGCAAGCTTAACTATCGGCTTCCATTTCTTTTAGGTGTTTTATCATTGCCTCAACGCGGGTGCGAGCAATTTCGTTTTTCTCCAGTAAGCGCGCGCGCTCCTGTTGCCAGCCTTGCTCTTTCGCTTTGAGTGTTGCATTTTCTTTTTCTAGACGATTACACAGGTGAATAAGTTCATCCAACTTTGCTTCAACATCTTTTAGTAAATCTGCAGACATAGGATTAGTTCTTATCGTTCTAGTTCAATTTGTTCTTGGGTTGGGCTGCTTACGTTGACAGAAACCTGCTCGCCGGCGATTTTATGCGGCTAATTCCCAGAAGTATAGCGTCTGAGGAGGTTCCGTGCTGCCTTACTGGGCGCTTATTTGCGTCTCACCTTGATCGTGCCTCTATTTTGCGCCTATATTTTGCGCCTATATTTTGCTTCTCTACTTTAAGTTTAAGTCTCAGCTTTACGCCTCTACTTTAAGTCTCAGCTTTACTCCACTGCTTACTTTACGCATCAGAAGGGTGAGAGAAGCGTCAAACGGCACCCGCTTAAATTTTCAACTAATTCACTTCCCAGAATACTTATCATGCCTGCTCGCCGAATATGCGGCAAAAAAGGAGGCAAAATGTTAGGATAAGCGGCTTGGGGAACGTTGGGGCCTTTGGCCGAGCCGTCGATATGAATGTCGATAAAATGGCCGACGAAGCTACCGACAACGCCATTTGTGATTCCCTAGATTATCAGGTAAGTACTATGTCAGAAAAGTTAGATTTTCACACTATTAATGATCAGCTTCTCAATATGGGGGCGATTAACTCACCGGCTCAACTGCAAGGGCTTTTATGTGGCAGGATTTGCGGTGGGCAAGTTCTGGATCAGCAGCAATGGCATTCGGCCGCAATCGATTTTCTCGATGTGGATCATGTCGAATTAAATGACGAGCAACTGCAATTGCTGGATCAGCTGCTCGATTACACCGTCTCCCAGATGGATGATCTGAATTTCTCTTTCAGCCCTTTGTTACCAGACGACAATGCCAGCATGCAGCGCCGTACGCAGGAGCTGGGTGGCTGGTGTGAAGCATTTTTACACGGGGTTGGGACGTCTGGAATGAAGCTGGACGATAAGCTCAGTACCGATGTGGCGGACGCTTTGCGTGATCTGGCCAAAATCTCTCAAGTGAATGTGGAAGATGATGAGGCTGGCGACGAGAACGAAGTCTATTGGAATGAACTCGTAGAATATGTGAAAGTCGCAGTGTTAAACGTCTATGCAGAACTTTCACAAAAATTACCAGCCAGTTCGGCATCTAAAACGGTCCATTAAGTATGAGTATTAGTAAAGCAGAATACATTCGTCGCAGAAAACAATTAATGAGTATGATGGAGCCTAATAGCATCGCTATTGTGCCCTCTGCCCATGAGAAAGTGCGAAGTCGGGATACAGACTACCGTTTTCGACAAGATAACGATTTTCTCTACCTGACAGGTTTTTATGAGCCTGAAGCTGTCATGGTGTTGATCCCGGAGCGCAAGCACGGGGAGTTTGTTCTGTTCTGTCGTGAAAAAGATAAAGCGAAAGAAATATGGGATGGATATCGCGCCGGTCCTGAGGGGGCGTGCGCCGATTATGCCGCCGATGATGCTTTCCCTATCAGCGACATTGATGAAATTCTTCCCGGCTTGTTGGAAGGTCGGGAGCGGGTGTACTACGCACTAGGCAAAGATGCCAAGTTCGATCAGCATGTGATGGAGTGGGTTAATACCATTCGTGCCAAAGTCAGATCTGGTGCTACACCTCCGGGAGAATTCCTCGACCTTGACCACTTCCTTCACGATATGCGTCTTTATAAAAGCGCGGAAGAGGTGCGCATCATGGAGCGTGCTTCGCAAATCTCAGCAGAAGCGCACAAGCATGCGATGCAAATTTGCGAGCCGGGTTTGTTTGAATACCAGTTGGAAGCCGAGATTCAGCACTATTGTGCCATGCAAGGCGGACGGGAACCTGCTTACACACCAATTGTGGGTGGTGGTAAAAATGCCTGTATCCTGCATTACATTGAAAACAGCGAAAAGCTGAAAGCCGGCGATCTGGTATTAATCGATGCGGGTTGTGAGTACGAATGTTATGCCTCGGACATCACCCGAACATTTCCCGTAAGTGGTAAATTCAGTAAAGAACAACGCGCTATCTATGACATTGTGTTACAGGCTCAGTACGCTGCGATTGATAAGATTGCCCCGGGCAACCACTGGAACGAACCGCATGATGCGTCGGTACGCGTAATAACGGAAGGTCTCCTGGCGTTAGGTTTATTACAAGGCGACTTGGAACAACTTCTTGAAGATGAGGCCTATAAAGAGTTCTACATGCATCGTATCGGTCATTGGATCGGAATGGATGTTCACGACGTGGGTGATTACAAAGTTGGTGGCGAATGGCGAGTGCTAGAGCCGGGCATGGTTATGACGGTTGAGCCAGGTATTTATGTTGCGCCAGATTGCGAAACTGTACCCGCGAAATGGCGTGGTATTGGCGTGCGGATTGAAGATGACGTTGTGGTGACTAAAGACGGTTACAAAGTCTTGACCTCGGCTGTACCAAAAACTGCCGATGATATTGAACAATTGATGGCGGGTTAATCGATGGAGCAGGCGGGACACTCACGAGTGGATATTGCCGTCATTGGTGGCGGCATGGTGGGCTTGTCGCTGTTACAGCTTATTGCCAAATATTTGCCCGATTGCCGCGCCTGCCTGATTGAGGCCCATGCTTACAATACCCCGGTCGCGCGGCCAGCCAGTCAGCAGCCAAGTTTTGATCGACGCTCAACGGCTTTGGCCCGTGGCAGCATTGATATTTTTCAGCAGCTTGGTTTGTGGTCGGCGATGCAACACAAAACCACGCCGATAACCCGTGTGCATGTCACTGATCGCGGACATCTGGGCAGTGCCACGTACAATGCGCAAGCTTCGAGTGCTGGAGAAAACGCCAGACGCGTTGAAAACTCACTGGGTTGTGTGATTGAAAACGCCTGGCTGGGCCAGCAATTATTGCGCGGGCTTGAGTCAGCCAACAGTCCAACGGATGAAGGCCATTCGGTATCGGATTCGGTATTTATTGTCGCTCCCGCTCATGTCTCTAAACTCACTCCGCGTCGGGGGTGTGTGACATTACAGATAGAGCAGCAGGGCAAAGCCTCTGAACTTGAAGCCGAGTTGGTGATTGTGGCTGACGGCGCAGCGTCTTCCACGCGCGAAGCGCTGGGCATTCATGTTGAGCGTACGCCATATCATCAAGCCGCTGTAATTGCGAACGTGGAATTCAGTGAAGCGCATAAAGGCGTTGCCTTTGAACGATTTACCGCACAGGGGCCGATGGCGTTACTGCCTTTGGGAGAAGCCTTGCACGCGCGCACCAGTGCACTGGTGTGGACTCACCCCATTGCTGAAGTGGATCGTGTGCTGCAATGGAGCGACGACGAGTTCCTCTCACAATTGCAAACTGCTTTTGGTTATCGGCTGGGGAAGTTTTTACGAGTCAGTCAACGCGGCAGTTATCCCTTGGAGTTACAGCAGGCATCTGAGCAGATTCGTTCTAATATTGTGTTAATGGGGAATGCGGCGCATTACCTGCATCCTGTGGCAGGGCAGGGGTTCAATCTGGCGCTGCGTGATTGCGCGCAGTTGATTCATGTATTACAGCAGGCTCGACGGCAGAAACAGTCGTTGGGCTCGCTGGCAGTGTTACAGGAATACTTGCGGAAACAGGAAAATGATCAGTGGCTTACCACCCAGTTGAGCCACAACTTTAATCGCGTGTTTTCCAATAATCAAAAGTCCTGGCAAATACTGCGCAACATTGGCTTGATTTCATTAGAGTTGTGCCCGCCGTTGAAACAGCAGTTTTTCTCTCAGATGATGGGGACGGGGCAGAAACAGATTCAGTTCAATCCTTAATGCATAAAATTAAAGCTTACTTTGGTCTTAGCTGGGGGTATTGGAGGCTAAGTTAAGTGCGCAGGATTAGCGCACGGGGTAAAAATAAATGCATCGTAAGCCGTTGTTACGCCGGGGCGCTGTAACAATATAAGCAATCAACGCGAAAAGAAAACCGGAACCATGGCAGAACATTTTGATATAGCAATCGTAGGTGGTGGAATTATTGGGGCGAGTCTGGCGAACCACTTAGTGACGGTCAACGCGGGCCGTTTGCGGATTGCCCTGATCGAATCGCGTGCGACTGAAACGGCTATGTCATCCTTCGCAAGCGGCAAAGCAAAATCGCCAAAAGATTTTAATTCTCGAGTGGTTGCGTTGTCGGCCGCTTCTCAAGCTCAGCTTCAGGCTCTGGAAGTGTGGCAGGAAATATCTCCGCACGCTTGCCCGTATCGTGAAATGGAAGTGTGGGATGAAGAGGGAACAGGCAGTATCCATTTTGATTGCGCCGATATCCATGAGCCCGCTTTAGGGTATATCGTTGAGAACCACGTGGTGGTTCAGGCCTTGTTTCAGCGTTTAAAAGGCTTTGCCAATGTTCATGTGCTGGATGCGACTGTCACCGGGTTTACGTCACCAGAAAATGCAGATACGGCAGAAGAGGGAGCAGAAGCGCCCGCAGTGTTGAACAGGCTGACGCTTGACAATAATCATAGTATTAGTGCTGATTTAGTCGTGGCGGCAGATGGCGCACGTTCGCAGTTGCGGCAATGGATGGCGTTCGACACGCGTGAGTGGGATTATGATCACACCGCCATTGTGACAACCGTGACCACTTCACAACCTCATCGTCACACGGCCTGGCAGTGCTTTTCTGTTGATGGTCCGGTTGCATTTTTGCCATTGCATGACGAATTCCATTGTTCCATTGTCTGGTCGTTAAAAACTTCCGTGGCTGAACAAAAACTGTTGTTGGATGATGAAGCATTTTGCCGCAGCCTGACTCAGGCGTTACAGGCCAGGCTTGGTCCTGTTGTGGCTACCAATACCCGCATGAGCTTTCCTTTGCGTCAACGTCACAGTAAACGCTATGTTAAAGACGGGTTGGTGCTATTGGGAGATGCTGCGCACACAGTGCATCCTCTTGCCGGTCAAGGTGCCAACCTCGGACTGTATGATGTGGACGCACTGGCCAAAGAAATTGCGCGAGCCTGTTCTCGCCAGCTGGCTGTCAATGATGCTTCCGTTTTGCATCGCTTTGAACGACAGCGCATGCCGCATAACCTGATGGCCATGGCGACTCTGGAGGGCTTTAAGCAATTGTTCGGCACCGATAATCTGGCGTTGCGTTGGATGCGTAATACGGGGATGAGTTTTTTGAATCGACAGCCCTTGATTAAAAACCAGTTGGCGAAAATTGCCAGTGGTAAATTTATTTGAATTTCGTCGGGACAGACCAGAGTGTTTGGCTTGCATCAGCAGAGCGTCTAATCGCAGCGTCTGCGGGATGCTCCCGTGAAATAAACCGACATAATAGAGGCCTTTTTTGAGCGAATTGCACGCAGAATATAAAGACTGGTTGATGTGCCACGAGTGTGGCGAATTACAGTCTGTGGTAGCAATTTCTCCAGAGCACGAGATGTGCTGTTGTGTCTGTGGCAATCATTTACATTATGGTCATGGCAAGTGGTTGCAAACGGCCAGTGCGTTAGCCTTAACCGCTTGCTTTCTATTTATTATTTGCCAGACGTTTCCGTTTCTTACACTGGAAATCGGATCTCAAAGCCAGACAATTACCATTCTGGATGGCTTTTTTGCCTTACTGGATCGTGGTAACTGGATACTGGCTGGTCTGGTGGTGACCACCATCTTCCTCTTTCCCCTGTTCGAAATTTTCGCTTTTTTATATTTGCTGATCCCTTACAACTTCAATATACGGCTGCGCGGACAAAAGTCGTTGCTGCGCTGGCTGGTGCTGGCACAGAGCTGGAGCATGATGGAAGTGTTTTTACTTTCGGTGGTAGTTGCGTCGGTAAAAATGGCCGATATGGCGTTGCTCAGCCTGGAAGTGGGTGCGTACGCCCTGTTTTTGCTGGTCGGCGTACTGCTGTTAGCTTACGTTAAGATCGATCGGCGTAATTTATGGTCTTGGATGAATCCGAATAATTACTTCACATCGTACAATCGTGAATTTGTATATGATTGTCACATATGCCAAGCCATGGTGGGAGGCTCTATTATCGATGACAAAGAAGAGTGTCCCCGATGTTTTTCTGCCCTGCACCGCCGAATTCCAGATAGTTTGCAAAAGACCACGGCGTTAATTGTGGCTTCGATCATTCTTTATATTCCGGCCAATGTATTGCCAATTATGACGTATACCACACTCGGTGAAACGGAAACCGATACGATTTATTCTGGTGTGGTGGCACTTTTCGGAGCAGGTTTATATGGCATTGCCATCATTGTTTTTGTGGCGAGCATTGCTGTTCCGATTATCAAGCTTTTGATTTTGATTTATCTGGTCTGGTCTGTACGTATGAAAGTAAAAGTGGGGATACGCCATAGAGCTTTTTTGTATCGCTTGACTGAAATTATTGGACGTTGGTCGATGGTCGATGTATTTGTTGTTACCATATTTGTGGCCATCGTGCAGTTTGGATTTATTTATACGGTAGAACCCGAGGGGGCTATCATCGCATTTGGTGCTGTTGTCGTACTGACCATGATTGCAGCAGAAACGTTTGACCCACGCTTGTTGTGGGACGCATTGGAAGAAAATAATGATCAATAAACCTGTGGTGCAAAAAATACGTGCGATTTCGCCGGTATGGATTGTGCCGACAGTCGCACTCATTATCGCCATTTGGCTAGCGGTGCAGGCTCGTTTAGAAAAAGGCGCAACCATTCAAATTACTTTCTCGCAAGCCTCGGACATTATTGCGGGCCAGACACTGATCAAGTTGAAAGACGTGAAGGTGGGGGTGGTAAAGGCGGTTCGCTTAAGTAGCGATTTGAAATCTGTGGTGGTAACCGCAGAAATTGATCGCAATGTGTCTGGCTACCTCAGTGAAAACACACGGTTTTGGGTGGTAACGCCTCGCATTAGCGCCGCCGGGGTGTCCAACCTTGGAACGCTGATCTCCGGTGTCTATATTGTGATGGACCCAGGCGAGTCTGGCTCTTACACCTCCAAATTCGAAGCCTTAAATGAACCGCCCAGTTTTGTTTCGGATGAACCGGGTACCCAGTATATTTTGCAGGCAGAAGAGCTTGGTTCGTTGGATATTGGCTCTCCAATTTATTTTCGTCAGATTCGAGTGGGTGAAGTCACCGGTTATCAACTTTCTGAGAATCGTGATTACGTGAACATCAATGTGTTTGTGCGAGACCCTAACGACAGTCTGGTACAAACCAAAAGTCGCTTTTGGAATGTCAGCGGTTTCGGGGTTTCTATTGGGGCTGATGGTATGAAAGCACGCATGGCTTCACTGGCCTCACTAATAAATGGTGGCATTGCGTTTGACAATGTTGCCAGTTTTGAAAGCAGTGAACTGGCACCGGAAGGGCAGCGATTCTTTTTGCACCCGGATCGTGAATCTGTATTGGAAGGTCAGTTTGATATTGAATATTTTTATTTGCTGAAGTTTTCCGGTTCTCTGCGTGGCCTGGCGGTAGGGGCACCTGTTGAGTATCGCGGTATTAAAGTTGGGGAAGTGGTGGATTTGCAATTGGCCAGCGCTACCAGCCAAGATAAAAGCCTGCATGTGTTTATTTCATTGGAGCCACAGCGATTAGAGCCGGAAACCAGTCCGACGCGTGAAGAACTGGATGCGCGCCTGGCAAAAATGGTGGAAGGTGGTTTGCGGGCCCAGATGAAAACCGGAAGCTTTATTACAGGATCAAAACTGATTGAATTGGTTTTTATGGATGATCAGACACCGCAGTCGCTTGTGGTGAAAGAGAACTACTCCGAATTGCCAACGGTAGAGGATTCTACCGATCAGATGCTCAATCAAATCGCGGAAGTTGTCGACAAGGTGAATAAAATTCCTTTCGACCAAATCGGAAATGATCTGGCGGGCAGTATGCGCAGCCTCAACCTGATTCTTTCTACATTGGAAAAACAAAACACCGCGGGCAAAGTCGATGGTGCGGTTGAAAATCTTGAGAAGACCCTCGCGTCAGCGAACGAAGCGTTGAGCCAGATTGCCACCACCATGGAAAGCATAGATCAAGCTGTTGCGCCGGATTCTGCGTTGAAATATGAATTGACGGAAATGTTGGAGTCCGTGGCAAAAGCGGCTAAATCCGTTCAACTATTTGTGGATGAATTGAATCGCCATCCAGACGCCTTAATTTATGGAGCGGATAAAAATGAATAAGCGTATCAGTAAAGTTGTTTTGCTTTGCGTCTTGGGGCTGGTTGGTGTGACCAGTGGTATTTCCGGTTGTTCCTCAAGTGGACCCGCTACCAGCTTTTACTCATTGTTCCCCAGTAAAACGGCCAGTGAAAAGCAATTCGCCTTACCTTCTGGCAGTTCTGGTTCAACAGCGTTATCACTTGGCGTAGGTCCCGTTGTGTTACCTGACTTTATTGATAAACCTGCCATTGTGGGTTTGACCCATACTGCCAAAGTGAAAGTTTATGGGTATCACGCCTGGGCTGGAGATTTAAGTGAAACCATTGCGCGCGTTGTAGGTGAAAATATCTCGAACCATTTGCAGTTAAACAGTGTTTGGGCTTTCCCTTGGGACAACCGCGTTCGACCCGATTATCAATTGCGAATAGAATTTGAAAACTTAAGTGGAGTGCGTGGCGAAAACGTTGATCTGTTACTGAAATGGACTTTACTCAATAAAAAAGCAGATACTGTTTTAGTTTCAGGCAAAGAGCGTCTATCGCAGGCGACGTCTGGCAACAATGTCGATGCCTACGTTACTACTATGAATGGTTTGGTTAATGCCGCGTCCAGCCTCATGGCAGAAAAAATAGCGGCTTATTTACACGCGCAACCGTAAATCCGGCAGGATATTCTCTTTCGCTCTGCAGTTGTTCAACGTGATGAGATTGCAGCCCATTCGATTCGCGCCCCTGTCAATGGGCGCGAAGTTGATTTCAGTAAAAAATCACCAGGTGGAACGGATTCAATAGTGTGTTTTCGACCCAGTCTTTTAATCGTTTAAACCCCTCGTATACAGGATTACATTATGAATAAATGGATCGCTTTAGTTGCCGCAGCAGCCGTGGCTGGCGCCGTTGCGTTTGTTGCATTTCAACCCAAAGACGACGCACCGGAAGTAACAGAGCGGCGAGCAGATGTTTCGAGTCATGAATTGCTTGCATATGTTCCGGCCGATACCGTCTATTACTTTGGTGGAATCAACTCTGACAAAGTCGCGAGGTTCATGCGTAACTATAAAATACTCGGCGTGACGCCTTCACAAACGGCCCTGTTGCTTGAAACCCTTTCGGCAAAATCTAAAGAGGGTTCTCAAATTGCCACCTTCCTATTCCAGTTGATGAATGGAGTGATCAACCACACGGATGGAACACTTGCGGAAGTGACTCAGTATTTCGGCACCGATTCCTCTGGCTCTTTTGCGCTTTACAGTGATGGGGTCGTCCCTGTGGTACGTTTGCCAGTGATTGACGCCTCTGTTTTTTATCAGCGATTTGAAGACGCTACTGAAGCAAGTGGACTTCCATTCGCCGAGGTAAAGCTCGATGGTGTCCAAGTCAAATACTGGACAATTACCGATGCTCAAGCGCAAGTCCCTGTGAAATTGGCGGTTGCTGAAATGGATAATATGCTGGTGCTGAGCTTTGTGTCTGGCGAAGATGATGAAGCGCTAGTGAAACAGCGTTTAGGTATTGTAAAGCCTGCCGATAGTCTTGCCAGTTCTGGTGAGGTACGTCAGCTAAAAGAAACCTATGGCTATTCCGAAGACATGATTTTCATGGTCAATTTTTTTCGCATGGCTCAAGGTTTTTTTGATCCCGAAAGCAACAGCTTTGGTAAAAGCCTGATGCATTATTTGCGGCCAGAGAAGGCAGAAGCATTGACGACTGATTTAACGCCGGCATGTAAAGCGGATTATTTGAGTATTGCCGCCAAGGTGCCTCGCTTGGTTGGCGGTTACCGCGCGCTGTCCATTGCGGATCAACAGATGGCCATAGATATGCATTCTGTGCTTGAAATCAAAAACAGCAAAGTGATTGATGAATTGATGAACGTGCGTGGGCATGTTTCGCAGCATACACAAAACGCTACTGACAAAATGTTCGCATTGGGGCTTGGCATAAATGTAGATAATGCAGTGCCGTCCATGATGGCACTGTGGAATGAATTTATTGCCGCTGAGTTTACTTGTGATCAGTTAGTCAAAGCTCAAGATAATGCGCGTCAGACCAATCCGGCAATGGCGGGCATATTTTTGGGGATGGTGCAGGGCTTAAAAGGTATTGGTATTTCGTTATATGACGTTGATATGGATTTGGAAACCATGCAGCCTAAGAATATATCCGGAATGTTCACTGCCGCCGCCGAGAACCCGCAAACACTGGCATCTATGGCGTCCATGATTCCTTTACTGCAGGGTGTCACCATTCCAGCTGATGGTTCTGAAGTGCTTATTCCACTTCCTTTGTTACCGCAGCATATCCAGCTCAAGGCCGCCATTAAAGGAAAACATCTGGTGGTATATACCGGGGATATAACTATGGCCGATGTGAGTACACTGGCAAAAGAAGACATTGAGGAAAATGGCTTGTTTGGACTTTCCATTGATTACCGAAAGCTTGGTCTTTCAGTAGATAAAATGTTATCGCTAGGTAATTTTTCACAGCCAATGGCAATGGCTAGTCCAGACTCCTGCGAGATGAACTTGGAAATGAGTGAAGTGCTGGCTTCCATGAAATTTGATTTTTCGATGCTGGGCGATATTGATAAAACTGGTGTGGTGTTTACCGGAACTGGAACGATGGATGAATACCAGTGGATAAAACCCAAAGTTGCAGGGCGCTATACCATAGCCACTCCCGACATTCGTTGTCAGTGGCAGGATATTGGTGTGGATCAAATGCGTGAAGATGGGACGGGCCACTACGAGCTGAATGATGAAGCGAACACTTGCGTCGTGTATACCGCTGATTATACCTGGAAGCAGCAGGGTATTCGTTTAATATTCGATATTCAAAACGGTAAAGCGCGTGAGACCTGCGAAGCGCCATGGGTTGACGAGGAACCGGAACAGCAAAGTTGTTACATTTTTGCTTCCACCGAAAAAGGCTTTAAATGTAAGTTCAATCCGCTAACAGCACCCGCAACTTTACGTTACAGTAAAATGTAGCCATCGCCAGATGTGAAGTTTATTGTACTTTGTGGACTATCTCGCTACCTGTTATACATGCTATGTAAAACAGGTAGTGAAGCATGACAAGTGGCGAAGCATAATACGTGGCGAAGATTTCACAGAACGCAAAAGAACTAAAAAGCACTCGAAAGAACTCAAAAGCACAGAGCAAAACTGTGGAATGGGAGTGAAACTGAAACTGAAAACAGACCTCACCTATAAAGCTGTGGCCTGTTTTCCTGTTGTGAAGCTTATTTAATTTTCTTTGCGATATCCTTTGCAAAATACGTCAGAATTGCATCCGCGCCTGCGCGTTTTATACAAAGCAGAGACTCGTAAATGACAGATTCTGCCAGCATGCCCGCCTGAATCGCCTGCGTGTGCATGGCGTATTCACCGCTGACTTGATACGCAAATGTCGGCACGCCAAACTCCTGTTTTACGCGTTGCACAATATCCAGATATGGCATTGCAGGTTTTACCATAACCATATCCGCACCTTCCTGAAGATCTAACGCTACCTCATGCAAAGCTTCATTGGAGTTTGCCGGGTCCATTTGATATGACGCTTTGTCAGCCTTACCTAAATTAGCCGCTGAACCGACAGCATCACGGAATGGACCGTAGTAGTTGGATGCATATTTTGCTGAGTAAGCCAGGATACTGGTGTTAATAAAACCGGCATCGTCCAATTCTTCTCGAATTGCAACAATGCGGCCATCCATCATATCGGACGGCGCAATGACATCTGCACCTGCTTCGGCGCAAGTGCGTGCCTGCAAACGCAAAGCTTCGACGGTTTCATCATTAAGGACATGCCCTTTCTCATTGATAATACCGTCTTGGCCATGAATGGTGTAAGGGTCTAAAGCTCCGTCACAAATAATGCCGAGGTCGGGAAAGGCTTGTTTTAATGCGCGAACACAACGGGGAATTAATCCGTCCGGGTTGCCGGCTTCCTCGCCGTTTTCAGTTTTAAGCGCACTGTCGATATTTGGAAACAATGCAATTGCCGGGATGCCCAACTGGCACAACTCTTCAGCTTCTTTTAGTAGTTGATCAATGCTCAGACGGTACTGTCCAGGCATGCTGGCGATCTCCTGTCGAATTCCATTTCCCTCGAGAACGAACATGGGGTAGATAAGGTCATTTACCGACAGCTCGGATTCACGTACCAGGCGACGGGAAAAGTCTGAAAAACGGTTGCGACGAAGTCGGGTAGCGGGAAACATTCGCGACATAGAGGTGATCCTGTTTTAAATTGATTTCGCTTGGTGTTTTCTTGAACCGATAGCACGACCAAGCCTATTTCTTGCAATTAAAGTATTCTAAGCCATTCCTGGCACAGATAAAATCGTTGAAGTTCGCTCTTGTGAACGCGTGTTTTGTATCCCTCTTGGCGAGTCTTTCTCATTTGCGCTATTATCTTAGCGGCTGTTAAGCCTACAGCACCTAATTGATAGCTTGAAACTGGTAGCACAAAACTGGTAGCACAAAACTGGTAGCACAAAACTGATAGCTCATAACTAAAAGTGCCGGTGTGTGGCGCAGTCTGGTAGCGCACTTCCTTCGGGAGGAAGGGGGCGGAGGTTCAAATCCTCTCACACCGACCAGCGAAACCCTCTCCTGTTGTATCTGTAGTGAATTAATTTTCTGCTGGTTTTGTTCTCATTGTATGGCGTGCCTGTTTGCCGGTACCGGGAATCCTGTTTTTATCTGAAATCTTGTTGCCAGCTAGATGCATTGTGTTTTTATCGCTCCCACCCAGATGCAAAACCGCGCGTTTTAGACAGATGAATCTCCTGAGTCTCGCGTATAAAGTTTGTTAAAAAAGATATTGATATGATTGACTAAGTGACGAAAAAGGAGAATTACCATGTATATTCAAGGTTATGCCTCGGGAAGAGTTCAGAGGGTTGGCTTTCGTAATTTTGTTCAAGAAACAGCAACAAAGTTTGGCCTTACGGGCTATGTACGAAACCTTTCCGATGGGCGTGTTGAATTTGTTTTGCAGGGGGAGCAGACCCAAATAGATAATGCGTTGGAAAGAATAAAGATCGGCCCTTCTTATGCCAAAGTGGAATCTATTGATTGCTCTCAACCTGCGGAACATGGCGATGAAGTTTTTCGAGATTTTTCTATCCGCTATTAAATAGAGTTTCATTTCTGAATGCTTGAAGTAAGCAATCGCTATCGTGAAGTGCATGGTATGTCTTGGGTGTAAATCTGGAAAGGAATAGATGCCCGTCGCTTTCAAAGACGAACTCGTTTCATTATCTTAATTTATGTTTTTACATTTTGTTGGCGCACTCTTTTTTGTTCTGTCTGCGAATAAAAAGTTTGGTGATAATTTAACTCGTACCAAGCCAAAATTTATTCGATCACTATGCCCGGATTTATCCGGCTGTATTCTCTTGAAAATGGAAATTAGCAAAGGAATAGCTTTATTCTCCTAACTGTTTCGATTAAGCTCTGTAGCATTGCGCGACAGAGTTTTGTACCGTTCATGTAGAATCAATAAAGTAAAAAATAAAATTCGGTGATGTTCCCGCTGAATGAAACGCATAATCGCGCAAAACTCTGAATACATAGATAGAAATATGCTGAAATGGCTTTGAAATAAAAGCAAAAAATAAAAAGAATACCAATAATTAAACAGCAGGTTTCGCGTTTTACCTTATTCACTCAATACATACTATGCATGAGCCCGGTGGCGAAAAGTCGCAGCAGGAGTTAAAGATATTTTTGACCTTGCATTGGTGAATGTAAACAGCGGTGGCAAAATTATTTTAATTCAAAACTACCGAACCAAAGTCAACTGCAGTCTGGCGATGTTAGTTTTTTCCGTCGCTTCAGCGGAGCGCCGGCGATGAAGTGGCGTGTACGTTGGAACAGTGTTAAATCCAAGTTAATTGGGCTGACAATTGGATTTTTTGCTGCAGGATTTTGCCTGTCAACAATCATTTTTTTTCTCGTGGGTGAAAATAAATCAAGGGAAGATTTTTCTGCTGAAATAAAACGCATACTGACCTTTGTGGTAGAACAGAATGTTCAATGGCAGATGCATTCCAAAAACCAACCAGAAACCCAATCAGAAACCCAGCCAGAAACCCAAACCCAAGTACATCAACGCCATCAACATCTTAAACATGTTGAGCGCTCATTAAGCTCGCCATACTTTGGCAGTATCAGTCGAATCTGTTTGTATGATGCAGAGCTCCATCTGTTAACTGCTTACACCCGGGACACTTATCAATGTGATCTTTCTGGTGAGAGCACCAGTAGCGAAGTAATTGTTTTTCAGCGCCATACCGCACGTTTACAGTCACCGATTGTTGAGCGTGGGAAAGTGCTCGGGTATGCCCTGGTTGAGGCATATTACCGTGACGCCAGTTTATTAAATGGTGTTTTTCTCTGGTTGTTTCTTCTGGCGTTTTGCTTGTCGCTGCTACTTGCGTTTGTGTTGAGTAAAAAAGTAATCAAACGATCATTGAAACCTCTCAATGCTTTGTATGAGGCGTCGAAAATAATCGCACGCAATCCACTTTCCGACGTGCGGGCTATCAAAGTCAGTAACGATGAAATTGGGCGTGTTGTAGATGTGTTTAATACCATGCTGGATAATTTTTGTCGGGAGAATACGGCGCTTGTCGCCAGTGAAAATCGCTTTCGTTCACTGTCCGAGAATTCACCTGTTGGTGTGTATTTGAAATCCAAGCGAGGGTTTGAATATACCAACCACCGCTGGAGTCAGATTACTGGGTTGCGTTCTTTCAATGCTGCCGGCTTTATGGCAAATATTGAAGTAAAAGATAAGGCGTTTTACCAGGATGCCCTGTCACTTGCTAAACACCACCGACGTTCTCAAGTGGTGGAGTATCGCTACCACAATCCTGAGCTGGGGCGTCGTAGCTTGATGGAGTACATTTCTCTGATTGAGGATGAGCAGGGCAAAGAATGCTACATTGGATCGTTGATGGATGTGACGGAATTAAAAGTTGCCCAGTTGGAGTTGGAAAAGCTGGCATTTTACGATCCGTTGACATTGCTTCCCAATCGTCGTTTTTTTAAAGATCATTTGGAACTGGCCATTGCCCGTGCGCAAAAAGAGCGCAAAAAAATCGCTATCTATATGGTGGATCTTGATGATTTTAAGCGGGTCAACGATTGCCTTGGGCACGATACCGGTGATCAGCTGTTAGTGGATATTGCCAAGCGCCTCAAAGGTGTTTTGTATGAGGGGGATGTCGTTTCCCGTCTTGGCGGCGATGAGTTCATGTTATTGCTGGATAATATTGAAGATCCCACTCGCCTGGATCATGCCTCTAAACGGATATTGGATGCCTTGAGAGTTACTGTGCAGTCTACGGATGAAAGCTTGCAGGTTGTTGGTTCGGTTGGCATTGCGATTTTTCCGACAGACGCGCAATCACCAGAAGAGTTGCTGCGCTATGCCGATATTGCTTTGTACAATGCAAAAGGGGCGGGAGGAAATCGTGTTTCGTATTATTCCTGCGAGCTAGATCGACGAATTAAAGCCAAAGTTAGTCTGGAGCATCGTCTGCGAAAAGCTTTGGAGGACAACACGCTGGAAGTCTATTTGCAGCCGCAGTTTTGCGCACAACGTCGGACCATGGTTTGGGCCGAGGCTTTATTGCGCTGGACTGATGAGACGCAAGGCGCAATATCGCCAGACATATTCATTCCCCTGGCTGAAGAAACGGGGCTAATTCTCCCGGTAGGTGATTTTGTGATGGAGCGTGTGCTGGAAATGTTGTCGCTGCATCATGAGCGTTTACGTCAGCTGGGAATCGCAGGTATAGCGATAAATCTTTCACCTAAACAGTTCTTTGCCCCGGATTTTATTGCCAATATTGAGGAAAAGCTCAATCGCTTCGCAATATCACCTAGTATGCTGGAATTTGAAATAACAGAGACAACTGTGATGGATGATGTGGATACCGCAGTCGCCTTGATGCAACGCTTACGTGAAAAAGGGGTGAAGTTGTCTATTGATGATTTTGGTACGGGCTTTTCATCCCTTTCTCATTTGAAAAAATTTCCGATCACCAGCCTTAAAATAGATAAATCCTTTATTCGTGATATACCGGAAGACCAAAGTGACGTTGAGATTTCATGTGCGATTATTGCGATGGCGAAAAAACTTGGTTTGTCGGTTGTGGCAGAGGGTGTGGAAACACTGGTGCAGGCTGATTTTTTAGCTGAGAATCAGTGTGAATATTTGCAAGGGTTTTATTTTGCAAAACCAATGCGGCTGGAGCAGCTCTTGTTATTAAATTCCCAATAGGCTGGGCGAGTTTTACCCTGCGATTAATGGGCGATATCCTTTAGACCACAAATTTCCATCCAGCGTAGTATTCCCGCCGCGCGGTATTTTTGTTTGTGAATTACAAAATAGAATAGCCGCTTAAAAATTTTATTGGGTAATTTGAGTGGTACGAGATCACCACGAGCAAAAGCATCTTCTAAAGCAATGGTGGATAAACAGGAAATTCCCAAGCCTTTTTCTACTGCACGTTTAATCGCTTCTGTATGTTGCAGCTCCAGCGTGACATTTAATTTTGGCGCTAATCCTGCCATAGTGCGATCAAAGGCCTGGCGAGTACCCGAGCCGGACTCGCGCAAGATCCACGGTGTTGTTAGCAGTTGTTCATCCTGAATCTTTTCAGCGGTTGCCAGCGGGTGGTCCGGTGAGCAAAAACACTGCATTTCGTCTTCCCTCCACGGTAATACACTCAGCTCAGGATGGTGGAGTTCACCTTCGATAAGGCCGAGATCAATATCAAAATTTAGCAACTTGCGGGCAATGGTTTCAGTATTGGCCACATCCAGATCAACTCGGGCATCATCGGAGCCCTGCATATACTGGGTGATCATTTCAACGCAGAGATAATTCCCGATGGTCAAGGTAGCGCCCACGCGTAAATGACCAACCTTGTTGTGTTGACTGAGTTCCTGTTCCAGCTCTCCTGCCTGCGCCAGCAGTGCTTCGGCTTTCACTCTCACTCGTTCTCCAAACTCATTGGTTTGCAGGCGCTTTCCAACGCGATCAAATAGCAGTATATCGAATTGGCTCTCCAGGTCTTTAAGAGCGCCGCTGGCCGCGGATTGTGACATGGCCAGTACTTCCGCAGCTTTGGTTATGTTTTCATAGTGGGCGATGGCCAGGAATACTTCGAGCTGTCTCAAGGTATAGCGCATATCATTCGCCTATTATTGGTTAATCGGAAAAACCGATTAATGATATCATTATTTACTGTTTTACCTCTATGCTTAAAGACGCTATCCTGCACATCAGACTTAGGCAAACTTTGGAGAGACATTTCGTGAGTAATTTGATTAAAGAGCGTGTAATTGATGTTCACCACTGGACGGACTCGCTTTTTAGCTTCCGCACGACACGCAGCCCCGGCTTCCGCTTTCGCAATGGTCATTTCACCATGATGGGGCTGGAGCAAGAAAGTGGCCGACCTTTATTGCGCGCCTACAGCATCACCAGCGCAAACTATGAAGAGAACCTCGAGTTCTTCAGTATTAAAGTGCCAGATGGTCCATTAACTTCGCAGTTACAACACATTAAGCCAGGCGATGAAGTCATTATTAACAGTAAAACCACTGGGACCTTGATTACTGACGCGTTATTGCCTGGAAAACACCTGTATCTCATCAGCACTGGTACTGGCTTGGCACCTTTCATGAGTATTATTAAAGACCCTGAAGTGTACGAGCAGTACGATAAGGTGATTTTGACCCACGGTGTAAGGCAGGTTCAGGACTTGGCCTATCAGGACTATATCCAGAACGAATTGCCCAACAATGAGTTTTTTGGCGAAATTGTTCGTGAAAAGTTATTGTATTTTCCTACTGTAACGCGCGAAGATTTTCGCAATAACGGTCGTATCACGGACCAGTTACGCAACGGTCAACTCGCTCAGAAGCTCGGCTTACCTGAGATCAATCTGGATGATGATCGTTTTATGATTTGTGGCAGCCCGAGTATGCTCAAAGAAACCTGTGAAATTTTAGATGAAGGCGGCTTTAAAGAAGCTCGTGGCGGCAAAGCTGGCCACTACGTGATAGAGCGCGCCTTTGTTGAGCAATAGTTCTTCCTGCCTTTACAGTGTGTAGCCCGGTGCAAAATCCAAATGCACCGGGTGTCACTTAAATCCCTTCCCTCCCAGGCATTCCGTGCCTAAGTTGCAGCTCTGCAACAAAGTCGTTACTATCCAGCGCTCTGATTTATCGGATCACGATTGATAGTGATGTTCCAGCACACCGCCATGGCAAGTGCTGGTTGCCAGAAGAGTTTGCTGTTGCCTTTATTGGATGCCGATGAAGGAATGGTCGCAAATCAGGTATTGCTGCAAGATCCTAATTCCAACTTACATAAGAATTGCTCGCTATGACTACTAAATCCCTGCTGTTCTACAAGCAACCCGTCATGCTGGATAAGGTCAAACACAAAGACCTTAAGCTGAAAAAAATCTCCGGATACGATTACGCGAAAGACGTGAATTCCGTGCCAGTTTCCGGTCTGGAGTTTTTTAACTGCAGCCGCAACTTTCCGGTGATGTTTGTTAAAAACAACAGCGAAGAATATATCCCAATTGCGGTATTGTCCTTAAAGACGCAAGGCCACAGCCTGGGGGATACGTGGGAAAATGTTTATGTTCCCTCATTTGTTCGACGTTACCCCTTTGTTCTGGAAGCGAATCAGGGCATGGTGATGATCGATGCGGAAGCGCCTCAGCTGCAGGAAGAAGAGGGTGAAGCCCTGTTTCAGGAAGACGGTGAGCCCACACAGTTTCTGCGAGAAATCATGGCATTTCTGGATAACTGTGATAAGAGCTATAAATTGACCGAAGCTTATACAAAAGCGTTGAAGGAAAAAGAGCTGTTGGAGCCTTTCAAAGGTGTCATCAAATTTGCTGATGCATCACTCAAGCTTGATCACCTGCATGTGATCAACGAACAAAAAATGTACGAAGCGCTATCCGATGCTGATGTGGTTGAATGGTTTAAAAAAGGCTGGTTGGCGTGGTCCCACGCACATTTGCACTCAATTAGTGCAATGTCTGAGCTGGTGAAGCGCCTGCCGAAAAAAGAAAGTACACCAGACCCCGCATAAATTTTTCCTGCAACACGATCAATTCCCAGCGCGTATATCGAAAAACTCGATTTATACGCGCTGTTTCTACCTGCCTATATAGTTCTAACCATCAGTCGTTATAGAACTGCCGATTTTAAGATGACATTAATCTGATGTCGTATTAACTTTTTCCTAAACTAAGTGAAGGCGCAATGAATTTTGGGTGTCGGCACTGCTGTTGCGCGACCCCGTAACCTTAAGCATCGGCAAACAGCACAAGAGGTAGTATGTATCTAGTAGTACGAACATCACGGTCGAGAACCTGCGAAGGAAATTTGTAGGTTCGTAACGTATGACTAGTAAGCATCCAGCAGACAAGGCGACGGGCAAAAAAGCCGCTAAAACTGTCGGTCAAACTTTAATCCAGAAGTCCAATATTCACGAGACCTTGTTTCGACAGCTGCCTATCGGCGTGATATACCAGGGGAATAATGGGCGGATAAAGTTCGCTAACCCAGCCGCTGAAGAAATACTGGGGGTGGATGAAGCTGATCTGGAAAACGTCACCGTCGATAATATGCCGTGGAAGGTGTTTCACAAAGACGGCCGCCCGATGGCGCTCGACGAGCACCCCAATATGCAGACCTTGCGCACCGGGGTTGCGGTGCGCGGCGCGGTCATGTGTTTGGAAAAAGAAGATGGAACGCGTATCTGGATCAAGATAAACGCGGAAATAGTGGCAGACTCTGACACGGGGCAGCAGGTAGGAGTGATCACTTCTTTTTCCGATATTACGGATGAAAGAAATGTCAACGTTGCCTTACAATCGTTGACCGATCGCTCTCAAGTGGCAATTGATAGTGCGGAAATGGGCGTGTGGGACTGGATTCCAAACGAATCTCTGATGATTTGGGATTACCGCCTTTATGAGATGCACGGTTATCCCGATGATGCCAAAATCAATGCACGTGATGCATGGGAAAAGTCCATGCACCCGGAAGATAAAGAGCGGGTAAATAAAGCGCTTACCGATTTATCGCAGAACGGCGTCGGTAATCAGCGAATCGAATATCGGGTTATCTGGCACGACGGTTCGACTCACCACATTCGGGCGCAAGCGCGCGTGATGAAAAATGCGAACGACGATGTTTTGCGGGTGATCGGTGTTGCTCAGGATGTTACCAAGGATATACAGGCAGAAAAGAAACTGTGGGAGCTGGCCTATACCGATGCGTTGACGGGGGCATATAGCCGAGCCGGGTTGGCATTTCGCATGTCACGTTCGGTAGTTCGGGCGAATAAGTCCAAAGGCAGCTTTTGTGTCATGATGATCGGCCTTAGCCGGTTTAAAGAAATCAATGATAATTATGGTATTTCGATTGGGGACAAGGTACTCATCGAAATCGCTCGCCGCGTTAAAACATTGATGAAAGAAGAAGATTCGCTGGTGCGTGCTGGTGGTGATGAATTCATTGTGGTTATGGAAAATGTCAGCAGTAACGAACAAGTTGAGCAATTTTCCAAAGATTTTCGCGAGACAGTTCTAGAGCCAATTTTTCTGGAGCAGGGCATCATTATTAATATTGATGCATCTGTTGGTGTGAGTTTCTATCCGCAAAACGGCCGAGACGCCATTACTTTGCAAACGCGTGCTGGCCTCGCCATGCATCAGGCGAAAGCGGATAAATCTGAGCAGTTTGTTTTTTACAATGCCCAGATGTCTGACAGTATTCGTCGAAAATATAATCTTAAATACCAATTGCGCAATGCCATCATGGCAGAAGAACTGCAGTTATATTACCAGCCAATTGTAGATCTGGAGGCGAATGATCGCGTTGTGGGTTGTGAAGCCCTGATTCGTTGGAAGGATGCCGATGGCAATTTTGTTTCGCCGGTAGAATTTATCCCCATTGCAGAAGAAAGTGGATTGATTTATGACTTGGGTCAATGGATTAATTTGACCGCGATCAAACAATGGAAACTGTGGCAGGCTCTTTCACCTTCCATGCAGTATATCTCCATTAATGTATCCCCTCATCAACTGGAAAAACCGGAATTCACATCGGATCTGGTTAACTTGCTCAAAGAGCACGATGTAAAACCAGAAAATATTCAATTGGAAATCACCGAGGGCACTTTCCTCAAAGAGTCTTTGAATGCGGACAGCACATTAAAAAATCTTGCTGACCTGGGATTCCGCTTGGCGATTGATGATTTCGGCACAGGCTATTCATCGCTGGCTTATTTAAAACGTTTTAATGTTGATGTTATTAAAATTGATCGGAGTTTCATTCGTGATATCGAAACTGATCAGTCTGACCGGGATATTGTAAGTGCGATTCTGGCGATGAATAAAAAACTCGGATTCAAGACGCTCGTAGAAGGTGTTGAGACGGAAAAACAGAATCAACTCGTTAAAGAATTGGGATGTCAAAGCGGTCAGGGGTATCTTTATGGTAGACCGACCTTTGCGGATGAGTTCGCAGAAAACTACATCTGGCCGAATAAAGCCACAGATAATAAAAAAGCGGTATAACGCACCATCGTTGCCCTGTTTTGGCAACATTAATGGCCAATAAGCGTCTTCTTGCCTCAATTCTCTTCTTAACCTCAAATAATTTGTGGAATTTCCGCTAAGGAATCGCTATAACTTGTAATAACGATTAAATAGACGTACTTGTGTCTTATAATATGATCTGTGGTGGGTAGTATTGTTGACAAAGCGTATTTGTGCGGGGGAATCAATGATCAAGATTAAAATCTGGTTAATTCTTGAGTAGAGCATTATTCGTATGAGCCAAGGTTGTTCGGTATTAATTGTCGATGATGTGAAAAGTGCCTGTGCTGCTCTCGGGGCAATATTGCGAGAAAACGGCATTGAAGACATTGATATTTGCTTTGACGGTGAGTCTGCATTAGAGCGCATTGTCAATCAGGGGCTCATTTACGATGCAATTTTTATTGATTTGCATTTGAAAGGCATGGACGGTCTCGAATTGATTCATCAACTGCATACGCACCACTATCGTGGTGCGATTGTGGTGGTATCGGCACTTGAACGTAAAATTATTGAACTCACGCTCGAAGTGGTTTCCGATTACAATTTGCGAGTGCTCGGAGCGTTGGAAAAGCCGTTTAACTATGCGCTCGTCGCTTTTCTTGTGAAAAGAATCAACCTGCTGCAACAAAACACGCAATTTTCAGCGTTGAATATTTCCAGGCGAGAATTCTTCTCCGCGTTAAAATCAGATTTTCTGCAGTGTTATTTTCAGCCTAAAATTTCGGCTGAAAATTGTCGGATTACGGGGCTTGAATGTCTTATCCGCATGAATATTCCTGGCATTGGCGCTATTCCCGCTCAACAAGTGGTCCACACCGCTGAAAAGTATGATTTCATGGAAGCCCTGACGGATGCCGTGCTGGCGAATGCTTTACCGGGATACTTGGCTTTTCGCAAAGATTATGAGCATGAATGCCACATTGCGTTTAACCTGTCTCCCTTGCAATTGCGCAACCAGTTTTTACCTGAATCGCTGAGCGAATATCTCGACTACTACGCGATTCGGCGAGAAGAAGTCATGATGGAGATTGCCGAGCATGATGAAATAAATGATACCGCTCAAATGAAAAATATTAACCGTTTGCGAATTAATGGTTATAAATTATCCCTCGATGATTATGGCTCTGGATGTACTAACTTGCGGCAATTGAAAAAATTTCCCTTTAATGAAATTAAACTCGACGCTCTTTTTGTCAACGGGGTCAGTCATGATAAATGTCTGCAGGCAATGATTCGTTCGATTAAACAGGTTTCTGAGGAGATGGGCCTGCAGCTGGTGGCAGAAGGCGTTGAAAATGCAAACGATTATAAATGTTTGAATGAACTGGGGGTAAACCTGTTCCAGGGGTTTCTCTTTTGCCGACCGCGACCAATGGATGAGATTACACGATGGTATCGCAGTTGGGATAAAACTATATTGACCTCTAGCAAGCCCGCCATACGGCACCATTCCAGCAGTCTTTAACCTCCCCAGCCGACCTTAAAACAGGTTTATATGTCCTGTTAAACTGCGTGTGCAGCTGTTACCATGGCATTACGCCCGAGTTACCAGGATCATGTGCAGGCGCTGAATAAAGCAGGTTTTGCATAAAAAGGAATTGCACTGGGATCTTAGCGATTCAATTCTTCATCCAGATGGACCTAGCAGGTATACTCTTTCCCATGGTATCTACAGATCTCTTACAAGCACTCCGAATTCTCAATCACACCTTTGGGTACAAACAGTTTCGTGGTCAGCAAGCTGAAATTGTGCAAGCTGTATGTGAAGGAAAAAATACGCTGGTGGTAATGCCTACCGGTGGCGGTAAGTCCCTATGTTATCAAATACCTTCGTTAGTTCGGCCGGGGGTGGGGATTGTGGTTTCACCGTTAATTGCATTAATGCAGGACCAGGTAAATGCTCTGCGTGAAGTGGGGATCAAGGCTGGCTTTTTGAATTCAAGTTTAAGCTATCAGGAAGTTCAGGATGTAGAGACTGCCTTGTATCAGGGGGATATTGATATTCTTTATGTCGCGCCAGAAAGGCTGGTGCAGGATCGTACTTTGAATTTGCTTTGCCAGATCCAAATTTCCCTGTTTGCGATTGATGAGGCGCACTGTGTGGCCCAGTGGGGGCATGATTTTCGAGTAGATTATTTGCGTTTATATGTCCTGGCTGAAACCTTCCCCGATGTACCGCGAGTTGCCTTAACCGCGACGGCAGATTCACGAACACAGATGGAAATTCAGCGGCAATTGATGCTTGATGAAGGTGCCAGTTTTGTTTGTGGTTTTGATCGGCCAAATATCCAATATCGTATTCGTCAGAAGGAACAATCCCGGCAGCAATTATTAAAATTTATTGAGCAAGAGCAGAAAGACAATGCGGGCATAGTTTATTGTCTCTCGCGAAAAAAAGTCGAGGATGTAGCAGGCTGGTTGAGTTCACACGGGGTGAAATCACTACCGTATCACGCAGGCATGACCTCGCAAATGCGAGAAGAACATCAAAATATTTTTCTGCGCGAGGAAGGGTGGGTGATAGTTGCCACCATTGCGTTTGGTATGGGTATTGATAAGCCGAATGTTCGCTTCGTTGCACATTTGGATATGCCAAAAAGTATAGAGGCATATTATCAGGAAACGGGGCGTGCAGGTCGTGATGGTGAAGCCGCTAGCGCTGTAATGTTTTACGGTATGGAAGATGTCGTTAAACTTGGACAAATGTTAGCTGGATCTGAAGGAAACGAACAATTTAAACGGCACGAACAGCAGCGATTGAATGCTATGCTGGGCCTGTGTGAGATGACAGACTGTCGTCGTCAGGCGTTGTTACGCTATTTTGGTGAAACGCTGGAAGAGCCTTGCGGCAACTGCGATAACTGTCTGGTGACCCCCGTTACCTGGGATGCAACGCAGGCTGCACAAAAAGCGCTGTCATGTGTGTATCGAACCGGCCAGCGATTTGGTGCAGGCCACATTATCGATGTGTTGCGTGGGGCTGATAATGAAAAAATTCGTCGTTTTTCACACAGCAATTTATCTACTTATGGAATAGGGCGGGAGCTGAGCACTACGCAGTGGCGATCGGTCATGCGGCAATTAATGGTGCTCGGATATCTACAGGTTGACGAAGATGCTTTTGGTAGTCTGCGTCTTACCGATAGTTGCCGAACGATACTGCGAGGTGAAAAGAAGCTGTTTTTACGTGAAGACGTAAATCATGCTAAGCGTGCCATTAAGCCCGCACGAGCCCAGCAGGATATAGCCGACGAAGATCTTCCGCTGTGGCAGGCGTTACGCCAATGCCGTAAGCGATTAGCGGATGAACAAAATGTTCCGCCGTACGTAATTTTTTCAGATGCAACTTTGAAAGAAATGCTGCTGCATCGTCCTTTAACCAGCATGGAAATGTTGAGTATAAATGGTGTTGGGGACGTGAAACTGGAACGATTCGGGGATGAGTTTTTAGAAGTGTTGCGGGATTTTGAGTACGAAAATTAGTATTTGTGCTGTGCGGCTAACGTTATAGGCTGTGTCTACGAATAAAGCGGTGTTTTTGCTCTGGACAAAAACACCGCTGCTGACATTATTGCATCTGTTCGATTTTGCAGCCAGAACGCTTCAGCTGTTCAATCAATCCTTCTTCGCCTGCCATGTGTACAGCGCCCACCAGGACAAATTCGGTATCTTCATCTTTTAATAATTCGAGCACTTTAGGCAGCCAGGAATTATTCCTATCAACAAAGAGTTCCTGGTAAGCATCGGGAAACTCTTTTTGTATGGGCGCCAGATAATCTTTGTTCAAGGTTGTCAGGTCACCAGTTCGCCAGGCGGCTTTTAAATCTCCCAGCATGGACGATAGTAATTCGATGTCGCTTAAAGTTTGCATAATCATTTCATCTTCCTGACCTTTTCCAAGGTTGGCGATAAAGCTGATTTGCTCTTCCGGGGTGTTTAGTTGGTCCAGTGACTTGCCATCTGCTTTGGCTTTGTTGCTGTAATATTGATCCACGCCAGATTCCGGATTCATACCGAGTCGCTGATATTCCATTACCGCAATAGTTAAAGCCACGCCTGTTGGTGTGAGGTAATTGAATGTTGCTGCCGGTATGTTTCGTTCATCGAAAAATGCTTGAAGCTTTGCAAAGGTTTTGGGAGACAATTTGTCTTTGATCGTCGAACCATCGCGCAAGGTCATCGCATTCATTAATTGCATTTGATATTTGGGACTTTGCAGGGCCTGAATATCTGTTTCAAACAGTAAAGTCGAAGCGTCTTTATAGGCTTTTTCAAATGCTTTAGGCAGTGGGTAGTCCGATTTTGCCAGCATATGAAATGTTCCGCCAAGATACACGTGGTGGCCATTTTTCGATACTTTCCACACTGGCGCTTCAGCATAGCTCGGTATCCCGAAAAGCGAAATTAGTAAGGTGCTGATAAGAAGAGTGTGTCTTTTCATAGAGACAGTCCTGTGATTCATAAGGTTGAAAGTATAAATATTCTTAAACGGTGAGCATTAGACGTTTGTAGTCGTAATAATCGTTGTATTGGTCGTGATTAGTCATGGATATTCACGGTATTTATTTTTATCAAATACCAGAAAATCGCTGCACCGGGAATCAGCCCGATGGGGCTCATAATCAATAATGTTACCCCGATGCAAAATAGAATGTAATTACTTGGGGCGTAATTATTTGTAATTGTTCTCGCGTAAAATTCTGCTTTTTTTAACGTGAAAATAGCGATCAAACTGAGAAATTCGAGAGTGAGAACAACGCCAATTTTCTTGGCAACACTGTCCAGCAGCGTGAAATTTGCCAAAAGCAGCGTAAATGGGGCAAATATCATGATTCCAATCAATACGATTCTGCACTGCTGCAAAAGTTTCAAGCGCAGTTTGACTGACCGCTTTAAATGTTGATCATCGTATACACTGCGTGAGTTTTGGTCAGTCAGTGATACGGCACATACATTACAGAACTGTGCATCGTCATTAAACATGCTGCCACATTGCTTGCATTGAATCATATTGCTTAGGGTGTCTGGTTAGGTTGATAGCGGGTGGGTTGATATCGGTAATGCCCGGTAATATCGTAGGCAAATAGCATATCATCCATTTTAGGGCCTCGCCCAATATTGTGTACCACTTTGCGACGCAAGCCACCGCGATTTTTCTCATCCACCACAATACCAATGTGAGGGAGGTTGCCAGGCAGCATCCAGGTGACGATGTCCCCAGCGAGGTAATCTGTTGGATTGTCTGTTATTGGCAGGCTGGTGCCTTTGCGTTCGAAAAACGTTTGCAAATTCGGTACGCGACGGTGGTCGATATTGCGATCAGGTTTGTTGTGTCCCCAAATGCGTTTGGAGGGATATACATGAAAATTTTGTGTCATGTCCTCATGCACTTCCTGTTGCAGATCTATTCCCAGTTGCCGGTAAGAGCGGATGATCACATCCGTGCATACGCCACGGTTTTTTTCAACATCCCCCCAAGGGTATGCGATTTTCTGATAACTTCCATCATAAATTACGAAGTGCTTGGTGCGTTCTTTAGCCGCTGAAACCAGAGCTGCTGAAACCAGAGCTTCGGATGAAAAACCCTGAGCAAACATACCAGGTGAGCTTAGTGCTAGACACATTATTAACAGCCACTGCCTCATGATTTGAATGGGGCTCATGGCTTGAATGGACCTCGGGGTGTTGTTGAAGCTATGAGTTTGCATAGCACTTCCTTTCTTTGTCATAAATGATAATTTTTGCCAGTTTATAGCATTCGGTAGAATGCTGTCCTCTGAAGGTGGTTCGTCTGCGCATTTAACCTGGTAAGTGGGGTGCTTCTGGATTTCACCGGATTCTACGGACTTATTCAGGTTTATGTTAATAACGTCCAAACCACTTTGGACAAGTCAAATTTGAAAATTACGTCAATAATTCGGCAAATAACCTTGCTTGAATTCACTATCTTGCACACTTGTCAGTGTATCGCCATTTTTCATGTTCCTGTGCCCTGAATTATTCAGATTTTTTTAATCTAGTTTTTTATTCGAGCCCTCTCTTGAGTAATAACAGGTATTTTTTCAAAACGATAGGTGAAAACTTGTTAATTGATCTATCTCGAATGGTTATTAAATTGAATTTGCATTTTTTCTTGAGTATGTTCTTGTGTCTATTACGTTGTTGTGACGGTTTGATAAGTTGCTCTTTTTCAAGAAAAAAATTTGCTTATCTTACTTGCACTGCCGTGAGACTAAGCCCTTTGTCCTTTCGTCTCTCGCTTCTTTTTTACCTGTCTATACTCCTCTAAATGTACTTCTCCATACTGTATATCAGTGTGTTGGCTTTATATTAGTGTGAATGGATGGAAACTATGATACGAATGAACCCCCGGCGTTTCGCAAGCCTACTCGCAAAAGCGCAATATCCACTATGTATTCTTGCAACGATAGCTCTGGCAAGCTGTGGAGGTGGTGGAGGTGGAGGCGGTGGTTCCAGTGCAACGCCTACCCCGACGGTAGTTGTCAGCCCTACTCCGACGCCAACGGTCACCACTACGCCAACACCAACCGCGGATGTAACGCCAACACCAACACCCGACATGGAAAAAGTTGCATTAAGTGGCAGTGTCGCCAGCTTTCCTGATACATCAGATTCAGTTTCCAGCAAACCAAGAGTGATTAATTATTCTGCCGGAGCTTTCAAGCGTTCCAATGATGGGTTCCAAAAAACTACGATGAGGCCAGCCGGTACTTTAACGCGGGAGGATATGGTTCCTGCGAAAGCACTGGTATCCTTGTTTTTATTAAGCGATGTGAATTATGAACACCCAGTGGCAACAGTGGCGACGGATGACCGAGGGGCATATACCGTTACTTCAGCTGATGTGTCAGCCTATCTTGTGGCCAATGGCTACATTGCCGAATCCGCTGGTGAAGATGAAATACTGACAGCGTTCAGAGCTCTGGGGCGTTTACAGGTCCGCGCTATTGTTTTGCAAGATAATGGCGGCAGCCGGCAAGCGCTGGCAATACAGTCTATTGCAGATCCGTCTCGATTAGATGAAAACAATGAACCGGAACCCGTCCAGGTTGATCCGATTGTCCACCGCGTGGTGAAAACGATCATTCATCAAATAAAGGATTCTATCAGTTCGCTGCAAAATCTTGGTTTAAAAGAAGCGGTAGTGAAAGAGCTGACAGACAGTGTCATTACTCAAGTGAGCGCTGAAATTAATCGGGTGGTAGAAGAGTCTGCCTCCAGCATTATTGAAATCCCAGAAGGTCAGACTGTTGAAGATGTAATTGCACAGCAAGAAAATGATTTGGCCCTGGCTACCCAAGAAGAAGATATCAATCAGCTGGTCGAAGTAATAGACGGCACAGCACAAAACCCTGAACAAGCTATTCAGGCATTACAGCAAACCGTTGTTAAAGCACCGGAAATCGTGCGGGAAGAAGACAGTATTTTGTCATCAACACTGGATAGTGAGGCGCAAGGGTTGCTTGCCGGGTTAGAGACAGTGCTTATGGATCAAGTGACTTCGCAAGTGGATGAAACCATTGAAGCGGCCGAAGATCTCTCCACCGTGTTGGAATTGCAAGGCGGTGCCACCGCAGAGGAAGTGCTACAAGCCCAGGCTGTGCACAAAAATAAAATTCTTCGGCAAAGTTTGACTCGACAGTTTTTATCCATGGGGCTGGCGGTCATGGTGGAGCAAAATACCTCGGGTGATGCTGGCGTTATCGCTATCAGTTTGCCTTCCGCGCCTCACATTCCTGCGGCCAGCTTGCCCGGTGGGCGCGGCTATGATGATCGCACAATTCGGTTGTTTAAAGTGGGCAGCGGTGAACTGGATGTAGGCAGTGATTACACTACTGACGCCGGAGCGGCGCTGGGAGTGCTGGATGAAAACGAAAACCTGCAGGCACCGTTCTATCATGCGCCTGCACTTTCAGATATTGTCAATGTGCTACTGAGTGGTGAAACAGCGGCTGATTTTCAGCTGAATCTTGACAGTGCTTTTGCCAGGATTGCCACCGGTGTTAGCACTAATGCGGATTATACATTGCTGGATCGCGTGCGTTTATATCATGAATTAAATCGGCGTCTTAATGAGGCATCACTGGTTTCATCCGCGGTGTTGGATGCGTTGATCAGTAAAAAATACGAAACAATTAAAATTAAAAAACTTTCATCTATTCTGGCTGAAAATTTTATTTGGGTGAAAGAGGGGGTGAGTTTAAGTCCCGAAGGGTTGCCGATGTACAGCGGCAGGGTCGCGCCGTTAGAGAGTGCCAGCGTTATTAACAGTTCGGAGTTAGTACGTGCCTTAAGTTTAACGCTACCGCAGTCGGCGACAGCGTCTGCCGCAGTCTTAACCGAAAAAGTCGGGTTCTATGCCCAGTTTGCGCCAGAGGCGGTTGCGTCACAATTGCAGCACGAAAAGTTCTTACATGAACAGTCTGGTGTGGATGATCCCTTTGCTTTAGAACGTGTGCTTTTGGAGATATATCCAGCAACCGCAGAGGGCTATCGGCAGCTTATTCTGGGAACAGCCGATACGGCGGCGAATGCGTCATATCTTCGTGCGCGCGATCGGGTTGTACGCGGTTTAACAACCTCGGTCCCAGCAACATTGTTTGGTCGTACACTGTCTGGCGAGAGTGAAATCAATGTTCGTTCTGCATTATTTTTTCTGAATTTTTTGATTCGTAGCGAATTTTTAATTGATCCCGAATCCAGCTTTTTCAAGCAAGAAGCGATTGGGCAGAGTACGCGTTTGGTGCCAAACTTTGGCAATATCAAATTTATGCAGCCAGGCGATAATGTCACTATTACCAGTTTGATCGCCAATATTTTGAAAGCTTCGACGATTACCAATAGTGATTTTTTTCATGTCGCGAATGCCGCCTTGGTCACGGGCTTGGACGATCTTCCTCAGTTACCGGAATTTAAAGAACAGCAAGTTGGAGACTTTATCGATGAAAGTGCTCGAGCGGCTACGGTTGATGCGATGTGCACTGTCGAAATGTTCGACGGCAGTGATCCAGAAGGGCAGCTGGGGGTGTCGGTGTATCCGGTAACGTACAATGACAGTACCGGGTCTTTCCAAAAAGGCACCACGGCCATTGAGGTTGAGATAAGCAGTGCGCTGGTGAATGGGACTGGTGTTAACGGTATTCCAGCAAGACGTACCTATACCATTGACAACCTATCAACAGAAGTTTCTGCCGGTGTGTTTGGGCGAGATTATGTGTTGCGCTTTGATATTCCTTCTTATACCACAGAACTGCCCGAGTTGTTTTTCTGGGTAGATGGTTTTGCCCCTCACCTCAGTCTTTGTGATATCCAATATCCGGTTTTTATCGGACCAGATAATCACGGTGCGAATAGTAACACTGTTCCCGGAATGGGGCTGGTGAGCGATCAGCGTCGCGTTGGGCCCGATGGCACAGCGCAGGAAGAAGGGCTGGATGTGTCCAACTTTACTCAGGCCGGTGGCTTAACTCTACTGACCGCCGAGGAAGAGGCAGAAGGCTATGGCAAAGTGGATTTCACTTTTCAGTCGGCAGAAACGGAATTTGTGATTAATGCCAGGGCAGAATCCAGTGTCGGTTTTGCTCCGCTGTATGGAGCCTGGATGGACGGCGTGTTGTATGTTTCGCTACAAGAATCACAAGCGGGCAATACTTCTTATGCGCCACTTTATGATATGCGCAGTGTGCTCGGGAGTAATATACGCGATGTGGTTGAAGCCTTGGCCGTTGATGATTCAGCGCTGCTTCCTTCTATTCACTTTGCAGCCGATGCGGAGCAATTTGATCACAACCGTTTGTATCTAATGCGAGATGCTGAAGGTAAATTCTGGATTGTAGAAATCCGTTATCTTGATTTATTTGACGAGCAAGGTGTAACACGTGCAAGTATCGATATGGGATTTGCCAGAGTGAACAGTCTCGGCGTCATTTCCGTGCCGGATCTGGCCTTCAGTGATGACGGTGATCCTGCAGATGGCGATATTCGATATGAGTACCTGCTATACGGCGACTGGCTGATTTTGCAAGCTCCCAGTGGTTATAGTGGACCGCATTTGCTGGAGCCTCAACAAGTGGCTGTTGATGCTGCAAACGAAAGTCATTACACACTTCTGGAAAACGCAACAGATGGTATAGCGCTGCGTTATTCTGCTGATCATTTTGAAGAACATATCACGTCGATAGATTCGTTCGATGCTGTGTTTGGTGTTCCCGCGGATTATTCCAGCATTCCGGTTGATGTGAATGCGGCCCGTACAGGAATAACGTTGGCTACCTTAAGGTTCGATAAAAGCAATCATACCTGGGTGATGAATTCCAGCCCCGCCAACGCGAGCTCAGCGGCAACAAATTTACGCCACAATGATTTGATAGCTGTGTTTAGTGATCATGCACAAGAAACGCAGTCACCGGTCTACATCGGTCGTGTAATCCGAGACAGGCCTGCGGATGATCCTTATGCGAATTGGGAACTGAATATCGAATGGATTCACTATGCCGCCGCCATCGCTGAAAATTCAGATACACAAAATAATCAGAAAATTGTTGTGTGCTTACTCGGCCAGTTTAGTCATTGTCCCGAGTCTCATGCCAATCTTGTTGTGGCCAGCGATTTGAACACATCGGTAGGCAGTGTCTTCGATCTTGATGCGGATGGTGTGCCTGCCTTGTTCGATGAAAATGACCAAGACCCTTATATTCCCGGTTATCCATCAGAAGGTGGGGCTGGCGGTGGTGGTCTCGAGGAAACTGTGACGGTTACTGTCCTGAATGAATCAGATGGTAATAGTGGTATCTGGCAGTCTCTGCTGGTCGAAACCCACAATGTTTATCCTGGAGAAATCGAGTCCATCAGCCTCAGCAGTCCGCAATTGTTTGGTGATGACTCCCTGCAAACACTTTTGAGTTGCGAGCCTCCTTCCATCAGCGAAAGTGGTGAATATATTGACTATGTCTGCGCTGGAGGTAATGTTTCCGGTGTGGAAATTCTGGAGCGTTATCGCCACGGTGATGGACTGGGTTATTCGTTCTTTATCCCCGAAGGGACTGTAATAGATGGTCGAATTGCCTTGGATGTTAAGGTGAGTTTCAGAGCGCCGACTGAATCCGATGGCAGTCCTATTATGTGCGGTGATGAAGCTTGCCCAGCGCGTCAGAACATGCAGGTGCATCATTCAGTACTCGTTGCCGATCCTGACAGCGTGACGGTGTTGGATGACTTGAGTATTGTAATTGGTGATGCGTCGCCACAAAGTTTTAAAGCATTATCAGTTCTGGATGTAGGAATGGATTTTGTGGTGTCGGGAGAGATTATTGCTGATGCGTATGATTACGAACTGAATCTGTTTTGCTCCGGTTCAGCGCCGGGTGCTGAACAGTGGATGCCTGAAGAAAATCTTTCCTTTTACGCGTCTGCGAAAGATGACAGCGGCAATGCGATACCTCCAGTTTTTTATCTCAGTGTCCCTTGGCTAGGCGAGCGCAGTTGCCACTTCACCATGCTGGCAGCTTTGCAAAATGCCGTAGGTGAATTTTCTGGCTACAGTCTCGTAGCGATTTCGAATGTACAGACTATCGGCGCTGATGTCGGCTGTGATGATTGCGAACAACCACTGGCTGAAATCACGTTGGAACAAGGGGAAGTAAGTTTAGGGCGTGATGCTGCCACCGGTGAATTGCTGTTTGGTGGTGCGTCTGTTGAGCCTATAGTGGATTTCAATATCGGTATGTCGACAATTTCGGTTTCGCTGCCAGTCGGCAATACCAGCGCGATGCTGCGCCACGTAGACTTAATGACGGGTGAAGTCATGGAGTCGGCAGGTTTTGAATTACCACGCGATGGCAATATGCTGACGATTGAATATCTGGCGGCAGATGGGCAAGGGATGTTTATCGATATACAAGATCTGGCGACAGAGGTTGAGATTCTGATTTGGCGTGGTTTTGACCAAGGCGGGCCTTCACTGCCAGAGCGTATGGATATCGATGGAGATGGGTTATTCGACGAAGAAGATAATTGTCCGGTCATCGCCAATGAAGACCAGCTAGATTCAGATATGGATGGACTTGGCGATGTCTGTGATGTGGTCGTTCCGCTTATGAACGGTGTGTATCGGGTGGATTTAACCCGTCAAGAGGGCGCGAACGAGTTTGATGAAGCCACGGGAAATTGTGACGCTCTCAATGATGAGGCATTCCTGGTGAATATCAGTATGCAAGGGAATCAAATATTTTTGCGGGTGGTCGCAGAGGATGAAGGCCGTGGATTGGTTGGCGTTATGCAAGCCAATGGAACATTCGAAATGTGGGGCGAAAATGAAAGCTTCAGTAGTTCGAACGGTGTGTTCAATGACACTTTGAAGACTTTCTCCTTTAACTTTACGGAATCGACGGGACCGCAAGACAATCCGACACAATGTGTCGAAACCGGCACCGCGGTGAGCGGATTGCCACCGGAAGAGGTGGTTGAACAAACCGTTTTCCAGAACGGGGGAATAGCCTGGTTTGAGTCGGATCAATGGGAGGATGGTTTCGTAGAGTTTGAGTATGGCACGATCGTAGACGGTGCTGTAGAACAGTTTCATTTTTGGGATGAATCTGCAGGTCACTGGGTAACAGAAAGCAGTGTGGAGCAAGAGCTGTTTTTAACCGCGAGCGGGTTAGTTGTTGTCGATGATGTGTATATGATTAACGGCTATGTCAATGGCGGTGAAACGGCTGTTCTGGAAGCCACTGTTGAAGGGACGCCAGCTGGGCTTGATCAACAGTACATTGATCTGGCAGCGTTTGATATCAGCGGTATGTCGGTACTTTCAATCCTCGGTGATGACTGGGCATATGGACTTTCGCCCGAAGCCGTGTTCAATGAGGGCGCTATAGCCTACGTGGCCAGTATTACGCTGCAAAACGATCAGTATGCTCTGTGGTGTGACAACGAATGGCTGGAGTCGTTGGCCCTGGATTGTGCCAATGGCGTTACGATTGGTGTGGACGGGAATGATGCCCCAGTCCTTGCAACCAGTTTGGATGATGCCGTATTTTCCGATAACGAGCTGTTAGAGGGGATGGTGCATGGGCAGTTCTGGGCAGGTGAGGGCTATGATCAGAGCGGTCGCTTTGAAATACTCGGTGTTCTCGCGTCATCGGATGGTGCTATTGCTGGTGCTAACTTGCGTGCAGTATTTTTCAAATATCGTCATGACGGTACCAGTCCGCTTCTCGTCGGTGAGGCGGCTATTACTAGCAGCGCAGTGGGAGCAATAGCGGTTTATGGTTTTGAGATCCCTGCCAGCGTGATGCAGATGACGGATCTTGATCAAGAGGAGGCGCACCCTTTCTTCTTTCTTGATGAGGAGAGTGAAACCGGATTTGGGAGCATCGTCCGCGAGGGTCGCAAGTCCCTGGCTGGGCAGAGTATGCAGGAGTTGATATTGGACGCACTGGCCCGTGATCAGGTTGTCGCAGGGTTTAACCCACCGCTGGCGTTTTAGCTGTGAAATGACACGCTAAGATGGCGCTCCAATGAATGGGCGGATGAAAATTCCGCCTTTTTAATGCATTTCTTTTTACTTTTCCTCAGAAAAAATAAAGCATAAGCTTCGCAGACTGTTATGCTATAAACGTAGGTTTAGGCAAAACAATCCTCCATCATGCTGAAAGCACTCAAATGGCCTTGAATTGTGAATGACACCACCGGCGCTTCGTTGGCGCAGCCTCTACTGGCACTAAGATCCCAGGAAACAGGGGATATGCATACCTTAAGCGGCGAAGTATTGATCGGCCGTGAAGTGGAGTGCGATATTCAGCTTCGATCCATTCAGGTTTCACGCTATCACGCCAAAATAATCGTGGCAGCAAATGCCATCTTTGTAGAAGACTTGCAGTCATCCAATGGGACGTTCGTCAATGGTGTACCGGTAAAACGGCGCACTGAAATTGGGCTGGGTGATCAGATCGCATTCGATGATGTAATTTTTCGTGTAACCTCTCTTCATTCCGGTGGCGCAGATGCCACGGAGATGGTTGCGAAAAATACAACAAGCCCCGGGCATTTGAAGGATGTTACCGATCGTCCGGCTGTGGAAGAGCTTATCAAGCACCGTGACGATAAGGCTGTGCCTTTGGATTTAACACAGCGAAAATCGGATGTGAAAGCGCATGGTGCAGGGGGTATGACAATGGCTCGTGCACCTGTCGTGCCTCCCGCCGCATACGAGCGTAAATTCTCTGCTCAGCAGCGCGCAATAAAAAGCGAACCCCAAGCAGGCCGTGCGGTCAATAAAAGCAAGCCCAAAGCGAATAAAGTTATCTTCGCTGGTTTACTAATCCTCGTATTGGTTTTAGCATTGTATGCTCTTCTTATAAAATAAGCAGATATCGATGACCACCAGGATGGTAGTGGTAACAAATGCATCTAGCTTCGGGAAAGTGAGTGAAGTACATGAGCGATCGTGATCAAACCGTTTCGGCCAAATACAATACCGAAATTAAAAACAAAATTAATTCACCAGCGACGCACATCGAGTTGTTTTATCGCGGCAAGGAAATGTCATATCGAAAAACTGACCTCCCCAAACTTATTGGCCGTGATGAACGAGCCTGCGATATTATTGTGAATACGGATGTCGCTTCGCGTAAACACTGTGCAATCGTTGTGCAAGCCAACCAAATAGGTGTGTTGGATCGTAGCACCAATGGAACCTTCTTAAGAGTGGGACGGGCAGAGCCTTTTGTTATTAAAAACCGCTTTTATCCACTGGTTGGCCAAGGACATATAAAACTTGGCGGCCAGTTTGATGTTGATGATAAAGACATTATCTATTTTCGTATGCTCAGCAAAAGCGACGAAGAATAACACCACCCGTTTCAGCATTCAGCGCGCGGATCTCCGCCGCTATACGCTAATTAAATCCCGCCATACTTCTTTGCCTGTGTGATGGAAAATCCTATGTTGATACCGAACTTTACTTTTACTGTGATTCAGGTGCTTGCCTATTCTTTTGTGGCCTGCATCATTATTGCATTGATTGCCATTGCTTTTATTTATGTGTTGGATCGAACACAAAAACGCAGTACTGTTCGGCGCAACTATCCTGTGATCGGGCGTTTCCGTTATTTGTTTGAACATCTCGGAACCTTCTTTCGCCAATACTTTTTTGCGATGGATCGCGAAGAGTTGCCATTTAATCGCGCTGAACGCAGTTGGGTGTATCGGGCGGCAAAAGATGTTGATACTACCGTGGCTTTTGGTTCGACACGTGATTTACGCCCGCCCGGCACAATCTATTTTGTGAATTGCGCATTTCCCACATTAGAGGTGGACTCGGTTGACCCCTCGCTGGTGACTATTGGGCCGCATGTCGAACACCCTTATATTACGTCCAGTCTGTTCAATATATCGGGTATGAGTTATGGCGCGATTTCAGTGCCTGCGGTTCGCGCTTTATCATTGGGTGCGAAAAAGGCGGGAATTTGGTTAAACACTGGTGAGGGAGGCCTGTCCTCCTATCATCTTGAAGGCGGTGCAGATCTGGTCTTTCAAATTGGTACGGCAAAATTTGGTGTGCGCGATGCCTTGGGTCAGCTGGATGAAGCGCGCCTGGCAAAAATAGCCGCGTACCCTCAAGTTAAAATGTTTGAACTAAAACTGGCTCAAGGCGCAAAACCGGGTAAAGGAGGCATATTGCCCGGGGCTAAGGTGACCAGCGAAATTGCAGAGATTCGTGGAATTGAAGTGGGTAAAAGTGCGATCAGTCCCAACCGTCATCCCGAAATCAATAGCGTTGAGGATTTGATGGAATACATTCAACGTATTCGCCGAGTGGCGAAAAAGCCTGTAGGTTTCAAAACGGTGGTTGGGGATTTTTCGTTTTTTGAAAATCTGTGTGAATACATCAAAAATGCGGGTGAGGAATATGCGCCAGACTTTATCACTATCGATAGCGCTGATGGTGGTACCGGCGCTGCGCCAATGAGCTTGATCGATAATATGGGAATGCCTATTCATGAAAGTTTGCCAGGCGTTGCGGATATTCTCCATAAGTACGATTTGAAAAAGCGGATTAAGATTATTGCCAGTGGCAAATTGGTTAACCCTTCGGAAGTTGCTTGGGCGTTTTGTGCCGGTGCAGATTTTGTCGTTTCTGCGAGAGGATTTATGTTCGCGCTGGGGTGTATTCAGTCTTTACAGTGCAATAAAAACACTTGTCCCACCGGTGTCGCGACGCACGATAAAAAACTGCAATATGGTCTGGTTCCGGAAAATAAAGCTGAGCGAGTTGCTGCTTACGCGAAAAACATGCAGAAAGAAGTGGGAACGATTGCGCATTCTTGCGGTGTTGCAGAACCCAGACAATTACAGCGAAAGCACGCGCGTATGGTATTGGATAATGGAACTTCCATCAGCCTTCAGCAGTTGCATCCGGGAAGATAGTGCTGTCGTCTCATCGTGGAAAGGCAGGTTTCAGGTGAGCTCGGTATCTTCGAAACTAAAATCAAATTCCAGTGTTTGCTCAGGACGCTTTACAAAGTACCCTTGGAAATAGCGGATGCCGGACTCCCACAGCCGGGAAAACATGGAATTGTCTTCCACGTGACTGGCAATAATTGGAATGCCGAGTTTTTGCAGCGCGGCCAAGAGGTCGAGCGCGTCTTCCTCCTGTTTTAGAATCGCCCGCGTCATATTCGGGTGAAGTTTAAAATATCGGGCATTTAGTTTTACAATTTCATCAAAATGGTCGAGAGACTGTTGAGCCGATCTTCCTATTTTTTCCACCATTACATCGCAATCTAACAGCTTAATACCATTTTTTAAGGTGGCAATTTTTTCCGGTAGTGTGTAAATATCTTCCTCGGTGATGGCAAACACGACTCGATTGTGCAGCTCTTTGCTGGCGCCGGTATATAACTGCGTTTGCAGCCAGGAAAAAAACTCCGGTGCAAGAGGCGCGTCCAGAATAAGTTTAATGATGATCTCAGTGCTTTTACTGGACTCAACCTGAAATTTTTTCAAGTCGGCAATACAGGTTTGAATAATCAACTGATTAAACTCATCCTGTTTGCGTAACGCTTGGATATTGCCAATGAAATCATCGGGCAATAGTATCGCCTGGTTGCCATCTCGCATCCGGGCTAGACCTTCAAACAGCTTCTCTCGGCCAGAGATATCAAATACCGGTTGATAGTTTAAATATAGAGATTTTTGGCTAATGGCATTGGCAACTATCTGCAGCAGGTCGCTTTCATTAAGTGGTTGCAGGCTTTTACCTTTTTCAATGGCAATAATATCGTCGGGAGATTTTACCAGTTCAAGTAAGGGAGCTTCTGCGGCATGTAACGCTTCGTCCACAGACTGATAATTTGCATTCAGGTGAATGGCCGAGAGGCAGGCGTTTAAAGATATTATGAAATTATTGTGTTTCGGAGTCAGGTTGTTAATTCGGGCAATGAGCTTTTGTAGACGATTGTCTATTGATGCCTGACTGGTGTTGCTAAGGATCAAGGCAAAATGTAATTCGGAAACCAGAGTAATAAACTCATTGTCGGACAAGTCCTGTTGAATAGCATCAGTAATATGTTCGGTGAGTTTTTCAATTTGGTGAAATCCTATTTGGCGACGAATATTTTCATGGTTTTTAAAAGAAATACTGACCAAAAGCTGGCTGTTCGTTTGTGCATTTAATCCAATGGCTTTTTCAATTCGGGTGTAAAAATAATGTCGTTGTACAGTTTGGTTGCCTGTATCTTTTTTGGTGATTCGCTCCAGAACTGCATCAATGGACTTGCTGGATTTTAATACGGTGTGAATGCTGTCAAGCAACACATTAAATTCAAGAGGCTTGGGGATGATTCCGTTTGCCCCTTGAGCATTTGCCAGTTTGATAATGTCGGGGTTGGTTCCGCTCGATAGTAATAAAACGGGCAAGCCTGCCAGTTTTACGTCATCCCGTAGCGTTTGCAGAATTATGCGGCTTTGTACATTGGGCAGGCTAGTGTCCAGAATGAGGATGTCGGGACGGTGATGTTCAATGAGTTTCATTACTTCACTTGCCTGATGGCTGCTGACACAGTAAAAACCCTGGCTGTCTAACATGGACGACATGAGCTGAACAAAGTCTTGGTCGTCATCAATGACCAGGATCTTCGCATGATAATGCTTGTGGTTTTTTAATAGTTCAAACTGGACTTTCAGTTCGCTGATGTCGACGGGCTTGTGCAGATAACCCAGACCTCCTGCACGAAATGCGGATACCTTTGATAGCATGTCATTGCGCGAAGAGATAAATACCACCGGTACTTTAAAGCCGATTTTCCGATAAATTTCTTTTACAGTCTCCGCACCGCTTGGCTGCTCATGAGGAAATGCGATGTCGATTAAGATAACATCGGGTACTGCCCGATGAACATGCTGCTTTACATCTTCCAGGGAGTTCGCCACCTTAGTGGAACAACCCAGTTCAAAACACAGGAGTTCCAGATAGCTGGCCTGCTCTTCGTTACTGTCAACGATGAGCACCTGTAAAGCCTGGCTAGCGTTGAGGTCTTCTACGGTTGGGAGGTTGCTCGACATGCCAATGCAATCAAACATTGACTGAATAAATGCGTAAACTTTTATTTTTGTGGCGTTGTCGGGAATACTGCTCGATTTACTGAAATCATTCAATATGGTTTCAAGTTGTTCTGCGTTATGAGAGAGATCCTCCAGTCCAAAGCTGCCAGCGGTACCCGCGATCGAATGCACGATGCGTTGTAATTTTTTCAGTTGGTTGGGGTCCCATTGGATGTTGTTGAGTTTGGACCAGCCGTCGTCGATCATATCAAGCTGCATGGGGAGCTTGGCCATATAGCTGTCACGCAAGCTTTGATATTTTTCTTGGTAATCTCTGGGTTGTGACATTTCGACTGCTTCCTTTTCCTTTGGATAATATTAGGTTAGCTCGCTTTGCATTCGCTGCAAGTGTTTCTGTACGCAATATATAACCGAATATCTGATTCCTTTGTTTTTCAATGTAAATGTTATTTCAGCATCTTTTCCATATAACTCAAAGTTGCCAATTTTTCAGCTTTTTGTTCGCTGAGTATTACTGCGCTCTTGTTTATGAAGTTTAATTTCGATAGGTCGCATGTAAAATTAAAGGCTTTTGTATATCTAACAGATGTTTAACTTGTTGTGTATATGCCGACTGTTACTTGAATTTCATTTGTTTTTCAGGTGCTCTTCTGTTGCTTATTGCTGTGTTTTTTATCTCTTGTTATTCAGTGGATTTTTATTTGTGTGTGCTGCACGCTTTTCTCGGTCACTATTTTTTAAGTGGTTTTTCAAGTGCTGTTTGCCAGAAGCTTTTTGTCCGGGAGTTTCTTGTCCAGGAAGTTCTTGCTCAGGAAGTTTTTAAAGCACTTTTCCCATGTTTTCTTTTGAGTAATTTTCTGACTTTGTCAATGTGCTGGTTTGTCGAAAGAGTTTCTATGGTAAAAGAAAATGCTTTTCTTGGGAGCGTGTATTCGGGATGAAATTAAGATTGAGTTGATATAACAGGTTCAGCTTTTAATAAGTGAAACATGTATGGCACTGAAAGGAATAGGAAGAAGATATGAGGTTTGGGTTGTGTGAGTGGCTGATTTTAACTTTGTCTGTGTATTGAGTATTTCAAAGCTAAAACAAGCCACACAAGGAAGTGCTATTTAGGAAAGTTGATGAATCTCGTTAATGATTTCCTGAATGAGGGTTTCATCATTTTCTGTTTCCGGTGCGCAGTGTAAACCGATAAAGTGATTTTTCACGTGGGCAATTTTACCGTTCATAACGGCTGTGCGCTCATCATCTAAATCAATATGCAAGGTCGCAGTGTCGCCGCATTTTAATTCATGGTCATTTAACAGTGCTACCAAGGCTCCCTTTGCGGAAATGTTAACTAAATGGACGGACTCGCTGCCCGATTTACACTCAAGTGTGCCATAGCCGCGGTGTACTACTCGTTCACTAATCCTGCGTTCTGTCGATGACATAAATTAAACAACCTCTTTCACTAAGTTTTCAGCCCTATATATACATTGAGTTCAGCTGCGAGACAAGAGTTCTTCCAATACTCTTTCAGTTGCATTTTCGTCATCCATGTTCAACTCAATTAAACGACGAAGTAAAGTCGCACTTTCCATGTCCATGGAAATACATTTAAAACCAAGTACGTCACTACTGCTGTGAACCAGGTTGGCTTTCATTGTAATTTGTGCATCGTCGGAAAGGGTGATCACAATATCGCTGGAATCTTCCATATTAATGCTGTAATCACTGGGGGTCTCAAGTAAAACTCCGTTCACAGAAATATCGATGATGTGAACCGGGAGAGAAATCTCGCCCTGTTGTAAACGCGCTGTGGCATCAAAATCTATACGGGTAAACCGTCGCCTTTCATCTTGTGTTGCCATACCTGGACTCACTGAGTAAACGTTGAAGGGTTTGTCTGTATTTGCTTTCTTAGCTCTGGGACGGACCTTGGGTATGGTTCGTACAACGGAGCGTTACAATAGAGCTAATATTTCGAGTTTAGTCTCATCGACGCCGACTCTCCACTGCTAAGGCGGAATAAAGACCACTGGTTGGATGGGCCGGATGAGCTAACACTCACCCGGTAAAGGCGTCGGCAAAATGGTAGGCAAACGCGAAACGCGGATAACGCTATAGATGGGAATGACGCTGGAAATTTGCCGTATTTAGCTGCCTTGTCCAAGGCTTTGATACTTCGCGCGCAAGGCTTTTTCAACCTCAGCTGGGACGAATTTACTGACATCTCCCCCCATGGAGGCTATTTCCCGCACTAAGGTGGAGGAAATATAAGACAAGTGTTCCGCTGGCGTTAAAAACAGACTTTCCATTGAAGGCGCAAGCACGCGATTCATATTCGCCAGCTGAAATTCATATTCGAAATCCGATACTGCGCGTAAACCACGCACAACGCCGTAGGCGCCTTTTTCCTGAACGAAGTTTTTCAGCAAACCGTCAAAACCACAAACCTCAACATTGTCGAAGTCTTTCAAGACATTCCGAGCCAGTTCTACACGTTCAGATACGGTAAACAAGGGGTTTTTCTTTTTGCTGGCGGCAACAGCGACAATCACGTAGTCAAACAGGTGGCAAGCCCTGGATACAAGGTCAATATGACCGTTTGTAATGGGATCAAAGGTGCCTGGGTACATGACTTTTTTCATGAGTCGCTCAACCTTGTTGGCAGAATGAACGGTTCCCCGTTCAGCTGTGTAGAATTGTTTATTTATTGTAAATCAATGGCTTAGCATACGTTCTTTGCATGATGAGCCATTTGTCACATTGGTTTGAGCGGTATTGTAACGCGACAGACTCTAGATTGTCTCGTTGTGCGTCATGTGCACATCGTATTCATACAGTCGTGCACTGACCTGGCCACTGTCCTTTTGTTTGATGTTTCGCCATTGTGATGGGGTTTGCAACAGGTGTTGGCGAGGCATTTCGATATAAATCAGAGCGTTGGGGCGCAACAATTGGTGTTCGCAGAGCGCGTCGATAGTGCTTTGCCACAGGTTTTCTGCAAATGGCGGATCAAGAAATATCAGGTCATAGGGTTGCGGAGAGTTACTTTTTAACCAGTCTATGCAGCTGCCATGAGCGACATTTGCCTGATTAGTTTGCAGTAGCTGCAAATTATTTTGCAATTGGCTAGCTGTTCGTCCATTGGATTCGATAAACTGTACCTGCTCGGCACCGCGTGACAGGGCTTCCAGCCCCAGGGCACCCGTGCCTGCATAAGCATCGAGGCAGCGGGCTCCTTCAATGTAAGGTGCAAGCCAATTAAACAGGGTTTCTCGCAAGCGATCTCCCGTCGGACGCAATCCCAGCTCATTCGGTACTGTTAATTTTCTGCCACGCCATTGTCCTGCAATGATGCGGATTTTTGAGGGGGCGGGTTGGCCTTGCTTTTTCTTCGTTTGCGCCAATGTATTAAACCTTAAAATTAAATTCGGCAAGCGATGACACTTTCGTCTCGCAAAGTAAGTTAGTCATTTTAGCGCGTTAATGCGCTACGGAATTACGAATTATCATGTTTTTTAAACGTAAAAAAAGCAAGCAGGATGAAAATCAGGCTTCTCAATCAGAAACCTCATTACCCGTGGAAGCGGCAGAACCCAGCGCTGAAGCATCGTCAGATGTTCAGGTAGCGGCGGAAGCGGAACCGAAACTCAGTGTTTTTGGCCGAATCAAGCGTGGCCTGACACGAACCAGTAGTCAGTTGTCGGATGGTCTGGCGACTTTGTTGTTGGGTAAAAAGGCAATCGATGATGAATTGCTGGAAGAAATTGAAACTCTGCTTTTGACGGCGGATATCGGTATGGATGCAACCACCGATATCGTGGAAGCACTCACCGAAAAAGTTGAACGTAAACAACTGACTGATTCTGATGCGCTGTATCATGCATTAAAGCAGAATTTGCAGGATCTGTTACAAGATGTGGAAGCGCCTCTGGTGATTGACACGTCCACCAAGCCATTTGTGATTCTGGTTGTCGGGGTGAACGGCGTTGGCAAAACAACGACCATCGGCAAGCTTGCACAAAAATTGATGAATGAAGGCAAGTCGGTAATGCTGGCGGCAGGTGACACGTTTCGAGCCGCCGCCGTTGAGCAGTTAACTGTCTGGGGCGAGCGCAACAACGTGCCCGTGGTAGCTCAGCACACTGGTGCGGATAGCGCCTCTGTCATTTTTGATGCTGTTCAGTCAGCAAAATCCCGAAATATCGACGTCGTCATCGCAGATACTGCCGGGCGCCTGCATAATAAGAGCAATCTGATGGAGGAGCTGGCGAAAGTAAAGCGCGTGATGGGCAAGGTGGACGCAACGGCGCCACACGAAGTGCTACTGGTGCTGGATGCTGGCACGGGGCAAAACGCGGTTAATCAGTGCGAACAATTTCATAAATCCGTCGGAGTAACAGGTCTGGTACTAACAAAGCTGGATGGAACAGCCAAGGGTGGAATTATATTTGCGTTAAGCAAAAAGCATAAAATCCCTGTTCGATATATCGGCGTGGGCGAGTCTATTGATGATTTGCAGCCGTTTGCAGCGGAGAGCTTTACTGCGGCGCTGTTTAACTAAGCTTTTTCGTTAGGTTTTTCCGTCCGCTTCCCCGGTAGCTCGGTAAAAAAGTGTGATCAATTAAAACGTGTTGTCGATGAGAGAGCACTTGAATTAGGTTTGGGTTAAAACGCAGCATGAGTATGATTGAGTTCAGCTCGGTGAGTAAACGCTACCCCAGTGGCCAAGAGGCCTTGAGTGGAGTGAGTTTTGCGATCGGGGCAGGTGAAATGGTGTTTCTTACTGGTCATTCGGGGGCCGGTAAAAGTACCTTGATGAAGTTGATCATGCTGATGGAACGAGCCTCTACCGGGCAGGTGGTCATTGGCGGACGGAATATCAATCGCCTCTCATCTGGACGAGTGCCTTATCATCGTCGCCAGGTGGGTGTAGTTTTTCAAAATCATCAACTCTTATTTGATCGCAATGTATTTGAAAACGTTGCGTTGCCATTGCGCGTAGCGGGATATCAATCGCGAGAAGTCGGGCGTCGTGTGCGCGCCTCCCTGGATAAAGTCGGTCTATTACACAAAGAAAGACATAATCCCATCACGCTTTCCGGGGGCGAGCAACAGCGCGTCGGAATTGCCCGGGCCGTGGTGAACAAGCCGCCCATTTTATTAGCTGACGAACCGACAGGAAACCTGGACCCTGAGTTATCCGCTGAAATTATGAATTTATTTATGCAGTTTAATGCGGTGGGTGTGACCACACTGATTGCCAGCCATGACCTGGCACTTGTTCGACGAATCAACAAGCGGGTGTTGACACTAGCGCAGGGTTCTTTAGTGCACGACGGCTATTTAGCGGAATTGCAGACAGAGGAATTTGAGCTGTGAGTCGTGGAGCAACACGGATTAATTCCAAGCAATCCCCCCCGGAACTGTCGGCAACTGCGGTGAAACGTTCCAGTAAAGGTGCGGTGCAAAGTAAAACTGGGGTTGCGAGTAAGTGGTCCAGTTATCTCGGACATCATCGTGAATCATTTTATGAGAGCCTGTCTCGCTTAATTGGCGCACCTATACAGTCATTTATGACAGCCGCCGTGGTGGCCATTGCCTTGGCTTTACCGGCGACATTGCTGGTGGCGCTGAATAACTTCGCGCAGCTGGGGCAGTCCTGGGAAGTGAACCCCAAAATTTCGGTTTTTTTGAACGTGCGCGCGCGCGCGACAGCGATGGAGCAGTTGATCGCGGAAATTAAAACCTACACAGATGTAGCGCAGGTCGATTTCTTGTCGCCAGAGCAGGCCTTACAAGATTTTCAGCAGTTTTCGGGTTTTGGCGAAGCGCTTTCTTCGCTGGAAGAAAACCCATTGCCCGCCACCATTATTGTCACGCCTAGCGTCGGCGCAATGGCGCCAGATCGGCTCAGAGCACTGGCAGATAAAATCGCGGCCAGCGCAATTGTAGAAGAAGTCAGCATGGATATGGCCTGGGTAAGACGACTTCAGGAGTTAATGGCGCTGGGTAAAAAGGTTGTCCTGGCCTTGGCGAGTTTATTAGGGATAGGCGTGTTACTGGTGATAGGTAACACAATCCGCCTCGCTATTGAGAATCGCCGCGATGAAATTGTGGTAAGTAAGCTGGTAGGTGGAACTAATAGCTTCGTTCGACGACCTTTTCTTTATAGTGGGCTCTGGTATGGATTGTTAGGTGGAGGATTAGCCTGTTGCATTGTGATGGCGGGCTATCTGGTGGTTGAACCATCCGTGGCGCGTCTGGCGGCTCTTTACCAGTCAGAGTTTGACTTACAGGGGCTGGGTTTTACTGGGGCAATTCAATTAATGGCGCTCAGTGCGGGGCTTGGGCTTTGTGGCGCCTGGCTGGCGGTCAGTCGGCACCTGAGCGATATCGAACCATCGTAATGGCTATAGTTTGTAACAGTTAAACTGCGAGAACTAATAGATTTCAGGGTGGTCTTAATAATGCAGAGATTAATCATTGAATTGGCGGCTAAATAAGCAAAAAAGTTGCAATTCAAGGCTTGAAATCTGCTTTGGGCATGCCCATCTGTATATATTCGACGCCGATATGTGCTTAGAGTGATGAGGAAAACACGGTAGAATCAGCCAATGTGTTAAACAGCGCTCATATTAAGGCATATTTGGAGCAGGCAGATGAAGGATTGCCCCGTCTAATCTGGTGAACAAAAGGCAAATTTGCTAAAATTCGTCGGTAAACTATTTGGAGGAGAAACCCGCATGGGGACAAGTTTGCAGCCAATTAACATGTTGGTACCTGGACAGAATGTCGGGGCCTATATTCAAGCTGTTAATAGCATCGCTGTATTGACTGCCGAAGAAGAAAAAAGCTTGGCAGAAGATCTCTATTACCGTGAGAACCTGGAGGCGGCGCGTCGCTTAGTGCTTGCGCACCTGCGCTTTGTGGTTCATATCGCGAAATCTTATTCTGGCTATGGCTTAGCCGAAGCTGATCTTATCCAAGAGGGTAATGTTGGCTTGATGAAAGCTGTTAAGCGTTTTAATCCTGAAAAAGGCGTGCGTCTAGTGTCATTCGCAGTGCATTGGATTAAAGCCGAAATACATGAATTTATTCTGCGAAACTGGCGTATTGTTAAGGTCGCAACTACAAAAGCTCAGCGTAAGTTGTTCTTCAATCTACGCGGTCAGAAAAAGCGCTTAGCCTGGTTGACCAACGCCGAAGCGAAAGCCGTCGCAGAAGATTTGAATGTCGATGTAAAGCACGTAAGACAAATGGAAGGCCGTTTGTCCGCATTTGACGCTTCTTTTGATGCGGGGGCAGATGATGATGATGAAACCGCGTATCAGGCTCCGGCAAATTATCTGGAAGATAAGCGTTATGATCCATCCACCCTGCTGGAAGATGCTGACTGGACACAAAGCAGCGTCAACGGACTGGAAGCGGCGATGGAGCAATTGGATGACCGTAGCCGAGACATTCTTAATCAGCGCTGGTTAAGTGAAAGCAAATCGACTTTACACGATCTTGCCGACAAGTATGGGGTATCTGCTGAGCGTATTCGTCAGCTTGAGAAAAATGCCATGAAAAAAGTACGTACATATCTCGAAGCATAAGGCGTACGAAAGATCTGCAATCGTTTAATGAAATGAATAGTGCAGACAACATTAATGGAATAAGTTTGTAGCAAAAAGCGCTCAAACAATAAATCCCTAAAGCCGCTACATTGATAGCGGCTTTTTTGCGTTTATAGTGAGCGGTAATTTTAATTAATATTGTTGTTAAAGATGCGGCAATACCACCAGCCCTCTGGCGTAGAATGATGAATAAATCCTCTTTGTTTTTGATTATTGCTGCAGCGCTGGGGTTCCTGGCTGTGGCTCTTGGTGCTTTTGGTGCGCATGGCCTGAAAAAGGTTTTAAGCGAGCCGATGCTGTCGACATATCATACTGCCGTGGAATATCAGTTTTATCACGTGTTTGCGTTGCTGGGGGCAGCCCTTTGGCTAAAGTTTTCGTCCAGTCCGTCTGGCTGGCTTGAAGCCGGTGCCTGGTTGTTCATCGCTGGAATTGTGATATTTAGTGGTAGCCTTTATGTATTGGCTCTCAGCGGTATTCGGTGGTTGGGTATGATTACACCCGTCGGCGGAGTGTTCTTTCTCCTCGGCTGGCTGGCTCTAATAGTTGCAGCAGTAAAAGAGTAACCCTGTGATGCCGAGGGTTTGTGGCTCGCTGCAGATGAACCTCTATTCAATCGAGAGCAAGCATAAAGCTCAATGCACAATACGTTTGTGTGTGAAGCCAATTGAAGAGGCAAGCCCATTTGAGTATGCAATATTTCTGCGATGGTCAAGCGCGATAATTTTATGATGACAGGTATGCAAAGGCCTACGGTCATCTTCCACTAGTGAGTCATGAAAGTTTAGAGAAGTTCGGTCCTGTGAAAAAAAATGTAGTTGAAGACAATTTGGAAAGCGATGAATCAATAATGGCTGGTGCTGAAGAAAAAGACGCTGCTCATACAAATGAGCTGGACGGGTCGCAGGTCGATTCAGCGCCAGGAAAAGAGGCTGATGATGCCTCTGAAGAGCTGGAGTGGCGTCCGGAATACAAGAAAAAGGCGATTAGAAGTTATGTTATTCGCGCAGGGCGAATGACAGAAGGGCAGAAAAATGCATTCAGTCGTTGCTGGCCTCAATATGGCTTAAGTCTATTTGATGGCAGCATTGATTATACTGAAGTCTTTGAGCGAGAGGCTCCGACGGTATTAGAGGTTGGATTTGGCATGGGTGCCTCTCTCTTGCAAATGGCGGAAGCTGAATCGGACAAAAATTTTATTGGTATTGAGGTGCACCCGCCGGGTGTTGGGCGCATTATCAATTGTGCCAGGGAGCAGGAAGTTGGAAATTTAAAAGTCTATATGGCCGATGCCGTGGACGTATTAACGGATTGTATTCCCGATAATTCACTGGATCGTTTTCAGTTGTATTTCCCCGATCCCTGGCACAAGAAAAAGCACAACAAACGTCGTATCGTACAGCGGGAATTCATGGCCTTAGTACAGCAGAAATTACGTGTTGGCGGACTCATACATCTGGCAACCGACTGGCATGAATACGCCGAGCATATGATGGAAGTGATGAGCACGATGGAAGGACTAACGAACTGTGCCGGTGAGTATTTGTTTGCCGAGAAGCCAGACTTTCGTCCGACGACAAAGTTCGAGACCCGGGGCGAAAAGCTGGGGCATGGTGTTTGGGATCTGTTATTCACCAAGTGAAACGGCTTCATGCGCAGCCGATCTATTGAGCCTGTCAGTTGCAGGCCGCAAACCTTAACCCACTTGTATTAGCCGTCAGCAAGCGCTTTAATCGTTTTGCTGGCGGTCAGTCAATGATTTTGTCAAAAAAGTATGCGTAAAGTCACATTAAAGTGAGATTTTGATTGTATTGTGGCACCTAAAACGATTAAGTTTTGTTCTCCTCTCTGCTGAATCCAGTAAATCAATAAAACATTAAGCTTCGTCCCATCTAGAGCAATAACACTTAATATTGGGTCAAGCTAACTCAAAGGTGGTGATATAAAAATGAATATTGATCCTCATACGTTGTTAAGCCAATCCAGTTTGTTGTGGGATTTTGCCAATCGTGTTTACTCCCGGTCCGAAGTTGAGACGCTCAGTATTGAGTTGCAGGACCAGTGTGGTGCGAATGTAAATATCATGCTCTGGAGTTGCTGGTTGGAACACGAAGGCATTCGTTTACCGCAGTCATGCCTTAGTGATGTAACACAAATCATTGATGAAGTGAGTCATGAAACCGTCGATAAATTGCGTGAAGTGCGACGATTTCTTAAAACCTCCAAGCACTTTACAAAAGTTCAGGCGTTGGGTATTCGAAAGCATATTCTCAGCGCAGAACTGGTGATTGAAAAAGTATTATTGCAGCGATTGCAGGATCTGACCTGCCGCTTTCTTGAAACTTTGACTTTGGCTCCTGACGAGACGGCTCTGGATCTGCATTTTTATCTGCAGTCACTGGACATTCCGGCGGCGAAGAATAAAGCGGAAATTTTATTGCGGGCATGCGCGGAAGATTTTACCGCGGCTGAGGTTGGAGCGGCGGTGTAACGTCATGATCGCCACTAAAATATGAAATGTAAAAAAGAAAAAGCCCGCAATTGCGGGCTTTTTTGTTTCGACTATTGCCAGAAGCAAAAGTATTAATTATCCCCGAAGAGGCTGGAAGGCTTCATCTCGTCCTTCTTCTCTTCCTCTTTTTTAGGCTCTTGCGGAGCCGCTTCTTTTAGTGCTGGCTCTGGCGTAAATAGAGGTTGTGGGATTGGATCTGGCTTTTTCTCTGCCGTTTCTGCTTTCTCAGGTACTGGAGCTGGAGCCGCTGGCTTTGGCTTAGCAGGTGCTGGCTCGGACTTCGCTACTGGTGCTGGTGTCACAGGCTTTGGTGCTTCGCTTTTTGCTGGGGCAGTCTCTTTTGCTGGCGCTGGTTCAGCTTTAACTTCCGGCTTTTTGGCTGGAGCGGCTTTTTTAACAGCGGTTTTTGGCTTTTTCTTTGCCGGTGCTTTAGCAGCTTTAGTTTCAGTCACTGGTTTGTCACTGCTGGCAGTTTCTACCGGTGCTTTTTTAGCGGCGGCTTTCTTGGCTGGGGCTTTTTTCGCGGTTGCCTTTTTTGCCGGTGCTTTTTTAGCGGCAGCTTTCTTCGCTGGAGCCTTTTTCTTAGCAGGGGCCTTCTTCGCAACAGTCTTTTCGTCAGTAGTTTCGGCTACTGCGGCTTTCTTGGCAGGTGCTTTTTTGGCTTTTGCCTTGGCTTTTTTCGCTTTTACTTTGGATTTTGCTTTCGCTGCGGCACTGGCAATTTTTTGCAGTTCAGCCGCTAGCGTATTCTCTTCTTTGATCGCAACCAGTGCAGCTTGTGCAGCATTGAATGTAGTGGTCAGCTCACCCACTACTTTCTTTTGTGCATTCACAGCATCTCGTGCCTTCTGAACACGTGTTTTTGCTGCTGCAGTTTTGGTTTTTTTGCTCGCCTCAGTGGCGGCTTTAAGTTTAGTAGTAAGAGAAGTTAGCTTGGTTTTAGCTTTTGCAAGTTGCGACTTTGCACTGCCTGCCGCCTTCTCTGATGTGGATTGTTTGCTAGCACGAGCCTTGGCTAGTTGGAGCTCAAGCTTCGCAATTTGATTCTCTAAATCCGATACGGAGATAGGTGCTTTCTTTTTTGCGGCCATGTCGAAACCCTATTCAGTAGATGCTGTGTGAAGATTAGTACTGCAAGAAAATGTCTGTTGAAGAAAAAATGTACTTTTTTTCTGAGGTAGATTATAGCTACGTCTGCTTGATAAAAAAATATGTCAACGATTTTTTTAATTTATTTTTTAACTAAATCAGGGATTTTCTCGGTATGAAGTCACTTATCGTAACGAATCTGCAGAATTTTTCTTTGCTGCAGATGTAAAAAGTTGCATGTAAGTTGATCTTCTTCCCATGTGTTGACTGTTTTCCAGAGTTTTTGCCTTACACGCCTGTTAGGTTGTGCCTGCCTTCGTTATACTGCGACACACTTAAATCAAGCACAACAGGTGTTCCAATGAAAAAACTAATATTAATGACCGTTGCAGGGGTGACAGTGCTCAGTTTGGTGGCTTGTAACAAAGAAGCCGAAAAAGAAGCGCCAAAAGAGTTGGTACTTGACACGGTAGAGAAAAAAGTAAGTTACATCGTGGGCTACAACACAGCTCAACAGGTTAAAGCCAGTGGTTTCGCTCTGGACTCCCAGGCAATGGCTGCGGCTATCGACCATGTTAATACAGATGCAGAAGCGCTTCTGACAGAAGAAGAGATGCGCGCAACCATGATGGCCTTTCAGGCGGACATGATGGAAAAACGCCAGGCAGAACAAACCAAGGCAATGGAAGAGAATACCCAGAAAGGTCAGGCGTTCCTGGCTGAGAATGCAAAGCGTGAAGGCGTCGTGACGACGGAAAGCGGTTTGCAGTATGAAGTAATTACTAAGGGTGAGGGGGAATCGCCTAAGGCGACAGATCAAGTGTCTGTGAATTACGTCGGGACTCTTATCGATGGTGAAGTGTTCGACAAGGGGGAAGGCGTGACTTTCCAGGTAAACCAATTGATTCCAGGCTGGGTTGAGGCGCTGCCTATGATGAAGGTTGGCTCCAAGTGGAAGTTGTTTATCCCTTCAGATTTGGCTTACGGCGCAGGTGGTGCTGGCCAAATTGGTCCTAACAGCACTCTGGTGTTTGAAATGGAATTGCTGTCTATCGTAAAAGAAGACGAAGCGGCAGAAAGCGAAGAGTAATTGCTGAATTGAAAAAGGAAGGCTTAGCCTTCCTTTTTTTATGCCTTATCTATTGTTGTTGTAAACCTTTCTTTTTACGCTTTCCCAGAACTTTCCCACCGACAATTGGCACACGCTGTATTACGTGTGATATCGATACGATCCTTTTTCTTCTACTTTATTGATTTTGCGTTTCAGCGCTGACGATGGACGTTGTGGTTAATGAGAGTCAGCTCCTAATGAGCATCATTGGGGTACACTTTCAGCTAGCTTCAATTGGTGAATGAAGCCATTAGACGCCAGAGCATAGAATGTTCCGGGTTCAGCAGAAAAGCTGATGTGGATCACGGCTGCGCTCGTAGGTTTCCATGCGTCGCGTTTGGGTAGTCTCCAGCTGCTGATTTTGCTGAGTGTTTTCACGTCCCATAAATCTACGGTCTGATCTGGTCGACCTGTTAGAAGTTGATTGCCGTCGGCGCTGAAGGTGGCTGTAGTAAAGCGCATGCCGCGTTTCTGTTCTTCTTTGCCCAGTGGAATTTCACCTATCGCTTGTCCGTCAGAGGTTTGCCAGATCAGTGCTTTGTCATACTTGGCGACCGACAGGGCCAGCTTGCCGTCCGGAGACAGTTTCACCAGTTGGACATCATCATCATGTTTGATGGCGTAAAGTTTTTTTCCGCTTTGCGTGTCCCATAAGTTTGCGGTGTAGTCTTCTGAGCCGGTTAATGCCAATGTGCCATCCTGGCTCAGGTCGACGCTGCGCACGCGGTTTTGATGAGTGAAGGTCTGCAGTATTCCGCCTCGGCGGATGTCAAAAATAACCGCATTGTGGTCGCTTAACCCCAGCAGGGCAAAGCGGGCATCGGGTCCGAGTGTTGCGTCCAGTATTTCTCCGGGGGCAGACCAGAAGCGTTCACCTTCACCCGATTGGGTGTTCCATAACACGAGATCGAAAGGCGTGGCTGTAATTGCCCAGGCTGCGTTATGTGAAAAGTCCGCAGCAACAATTGTGCTGTATTCACCAGACTTATGATTCCAGTTAAAAATGCGCTCCTGTGAAGTGGTTCGCCACATGCTGCCGCCGTGGTTGATGGAGCCGATGGTGAATAGTTCTGCGTTATCACTTATTGCGCCGCTGTGTATGCCGACGGCAGCTACTTCCAGAGATGTACTTGGGGGGAGCGCCTTGTCGCAGGCATAGAGATTCAAAGTCAGGCCGACCAGTAAAATCCTGGAAAGGCTTTGCCGTCTTATGCAGTTGTGTGCTGTGCTGGTGTTAAAGGCGCCCATATGCGAATGCTCGTCAGTGAATTGATATGCGTAATGCGCGATGACATGGTGCTTTTATAAATTGCTGGTGTTTCGTTTAGTTGATTTTAGGCGCTGGGCGCGTTGTTTGCCCAGCGCTTTCCATTTGCTTAAGTGGAGGCTTATTATTGTTTTTGTGTGGCTCTTGTTTGTTGGGCTTTTTTATTTGTACATTTTCAATGGGCTTGTCGATGTACTTTTCGGAGCCTCTGGTTCTCCGTGTCTTTTTGTCCCGGCCGGTGTTTGTCCAGGCCTATGTTTGTTCAAGCTCTTTTTAGGAGGCTCTTTTTAGACGGCTCATTATAGACGGCTCATTTTAGTTAGACTTTTTGGTAAAACCCGACTTGTTGGTGCCTCAGGGATGGAGTCAGCTGGTGACTTTGTCCTGATTGGCAATGTCCCGATTGGCAATATGCAGCGCTTCGATCATTTTATCTTCTGCTTCAAAACGAGCTTCTATAATTTCGCCAAGCCGTGAGAGGTCTTGTACTATGGTTTCCAGATCGTCTGTTTCTTGATATTTGTCATTAAAATCCAGAATATATTCGGTGCTGGAATCAATGATTTTAAAAGACTGTCCGGCAGTTTTCAGGCCTTCCTTATTGTCCAGCGCCTGGCCTTCCTGCACGAGCTGGTCATAGACTTCAAAATGCCCCGCAGAAACATAGTCTACTAATATTTGGCAAAGATGTTGAAGTGACTGTTCGCACTGCTCATCGAGATCCTCTTGCGCTTTTTCAGAAAGTTTACAGAACACCACTAACAGCTCTTGGCGCTCGCGCAACCAGCGATCAATGATGTCGCTCACACCACCCCATCGTTCCTGTGCAGATTTGCAGTTTTCTAACATTGACAATTGCCTTATTTAATTTGGTTTTATTTTTATTCGTTTTGATAACGAACCCATAATGTGCGACCTGTTCATTGCCAAGATAGGATAACTGAACGCGCAGGGCAAGCGATTCCGAACAAACGGGTCGATAAAACCGGTATTCAATTCGGCTGGCATGCCCTTGGCTGAGGGCTTTGATGACCGCGAAATTGACAGCGGATTTTCAATCGGTGAAATAGGCGCCTGATCTTGCCGGGTCTGTGCGATCGACTATGCTGATAACAGAGATATAGCAATACGATGTGGTCATTCCAACAAGTGATTCCCTGCAAAAAAGAGGTTTATGATGCTGAAACACGAATGTGTGCTTGATAAAAAAACGAGCTTTTCTCTTCTCATTCGTATCCTGGTGGTAGTACTGATGTTGGGGGGATGTTCTTCATTGTGGGCGCAGGATGACACCGAGGGCGGTGGTGCAGATGCGGCGGAAGAGGCTGAAAGTGGCGACGGTGAGGCTGCTGAGGGTGAAGAGGGTTCTGCTGCGCCTTCCGCTGCAATTTACCTCCCGATAAAACCGCAGTTTGTTGTCAACTACGGTGGCGCCGGGCGTCTGCGATATTTGAAGGCGGAAGTATCTGTGCGCCTTTCGACAACAAATGCCGCGCACGCTGTTCGTGAGCACTTACCTTATGTACGCAATAACCTTGTGATGATCTTTGCCTCGCAGACCAATGAAACGGTCAGTTCACAGGAGGGCAAAGAGCAAATGCTGATTGATGCTCGAGAATCCATTCGGGATATTCTCGAGCGGGAGAACAGCATTCCGCGAGAAGAAGTGGTCGACGTTTACTTCAATACTTTCTTCGTACAAAAGTAATGCATTAACCGCAGGACTTACATGTTGCGTATTGCTGATAATACGTTTTAATAAACTCATCAAAAGAGAGGGTAGATGCTTCTTCCAGAGCGCCTTGCTCGGCTAAAGATTCCTCACTCATATGATTCATGCGCTGCATAACGCTCTCTTCTATTTCCTGCTCACGCAAGCCGCTGTTGCTGTTTCGACTCATTTCTAAGGCAAGTTGATTAAAACTTTTGCCGCTTTGCTGCAAGGTTTGAAGAATTTGTGCGGAAGGGGTTTTCTCAACGTCGATGATTTTTGCCATCTGCAGTTCCAGCGCTTTTTGGTGTTCTTCACTGGCGTTTGCATTGTCCAGCCCCTTGGCAATGGGGCGCATGGCTTCCAGCAGCTCCTTTGCCCACGTCGTCAGACTTTTGGGGGTGCCGTCGAACCAGTCTAATGAGAGGTTCGGCTGTCGGCCAAAGTTAACCACTTTTTTCTGGTTGCGCAGAATTATAGCGGTCTCTTCCGGGGAGGACATTGGACTCTCCTGCAATGCGCAGTAGAGCAAGAATGTATCCAGAAAGTAGGCGCGTTCGGGATTAATGCCAAACATGCAGTACGGGTCTACATCGAGACAGCGCACTTCAATGTATTCGATTCCGCGATTTTGTAATGCAAATAAAGCTGTTTCACCTGGACGGGTTGTGCGCTTTGGACGAATCGCACTGTAGAATTCATTCTCAATTTGCAGCAGGCTGGTATTTAGTTGCTGATATTCGCCACGCTCATCTTTTACGCCAATGCGTTGATAGGCTTCGTGCGGTTGAGTAATGGCTCGGCAGAGTGTACGAATGTAAGTGTTTTTCTCGTTGTAGCAGACGTATAAAGATTCTTGCGCACTGCTTTGATAGCCCAGGTCACCCATGCGCAACGATGTTGCGTAGGGGCTGTAAAACGTGTGGCGATCATCCAGCAGGCTCAAGTTGTGTGGCTTCCCTTGAACAAAGCTTTCACACAAGGCAGGTGATGCGCCAAACAAATAAATGAGCAGCCAGAAATGTCGGCGGAAATTTCTGATCAGAGAAAAATAGCCTTTATCTTTAAACAGCTGTAAATCATCAATGCTATTTTGTTCGCTGGAAAGAAATGCCCAAAAGGCATTGGGTAATGAAAAGTTGTAATGCACTCCTGCGACTGTCTGCATTGAGCGGCCATAGCGATGGCCGAGTCCCACCCGGTAAATGGTTTTCATCTGACCATTATTGGAGCTGCCATATTGTGCTACAGGAATGTGATCATCTCCCTCCAGCTTGCATGGCATACTGTGGGTCCACAGTAACTCATCATCTAGCTGATGCAGGGCGTATTGATGAATGGCTTTCAGGTGTCGAAATAAATCGTCAACAGAATGTGTGGGCGGCGTAATGATTTCCAGCAAGGCTTCACTGAAATCTGTGGTGATCTGTGGATGGGTTAATGCCGACCCCAGCCCTTTGGGGTGAGGTTTTGTCGACAATTCACCGTCTTTCGATACACGTAGAGCTTCGCGCTCGAGGCCACGTAAAATGCCGGTCAGTAACGGTGCATTTTTTTTGCTGAACAGGTGTTTGGGGATATGTTGTATTTCAAGCATCAATGTAACTCAAGTCGTGTAACCTGGTCATTTGTATCGTCGTCTCCTATTGAGGAATCGCTTGCTGCGTTATCTGGGGTGCTTTCGTCTTCCTCACCTGTTTGCGTCGCGCAGTTGGCAGGTTCGTTAGCATGGTCTGGGGCTGAGTCTGCATCGGAATCAGGTCCGGGATTCTGTGATTCCACTGCAGGTGAAACAGTGGCCTGCGCTTCAGTCTGATCTGTCGCTAGACCTTTTGTTTCTTTTTCTTCAGCGGCGTCTTCTTCAGCTTCTTCAGGGACGTCCTCCTCTTCAGTGGCGTCATCCTCTTCAGTGGCGTCATCCTGTTCAACGGTGTCATTCGCGAGTGCAGAAATGTTCTGGTCCGAGGTGTGTTCGTTGGGCTCCGACTCTGCGTTGGTTTCTGCGGATTTACTTATTTCAGTGTCGAGACTGGAAAGAAGGTCTTCTTCAGGGGTGATTGGTGTTGAGTCGCTTATGGCGGTGCCGGCAACCGCTACTGTCATTTCGGCTGCGTCGTCAGCGTTATCCGGCGTTGTGTTGATTGCGTTTTCAGCTTCTGCTTCAACATCTGAAGCGGTAATGTCATTCTGTTCAGTTTGCTCGGGTGCGGTAGCTGGCTTGGCCTTAAAATCGCCGCCGCTCAATTCCAGCTTGCCCTTATCATTGTATTTGGCTTCGGCCAGACGGATGCGCAGATCTGGCTTTTTTACGCTGTGCTCAACTTTCAGGTTGATAGCTTCGTCTTTGTGTTCCGTCCGATACAGACTTTTGCTTTCAGTCTCAAGCACCCACTCGCCAGACTTATCGAGAAATTCATCGTGTTGATTTTGTAGCAAATAGATCACGCTCATACGGGAAAACTTACCTAATGTGTCCAATTATTGAAGGGCGTAGGATACAAAGGCTGTAGTCCCACCACAAGTAGAACTTAAGCTTGGTTTTTTTATCCCCCGGCAAGCGGATAAAAGCTGTATTGTGCGTCAAGTCACAGTCTTATGTCATGGCTTTTTATGTCGTTTAAAAGGCATGCAAAGTGGCAAAATCGGAATGATCGAAACTTGTGAAAAAAGTTCGGAAAAATGTGAAATAACTATGGAGCTAACGCAATAGACGTACCAATACGGGATTTGTATGTATAAACTAAACTTCGGTGACTATAGTTTTATTATGACGTAATTGGAGTTTGAGCTTGTCGGCCAGCAACCTGACACAACAACCCCTGGTGGGAAATCTCAGCGATAAGCTGCAAAGTAGCCTGGATTATGCCAGACAGCTGCCGCTCTCCTTTTGGCGTAATATCCTGTTGGTGGTGTCCTGTATCTGGATGGTTCACAGTGGCGCTTCACTATTTTGGCTGGTATTTCCAACCCCTGAAGCCCCTCAGCCCACCAAACTGGCAGTGCCGGTAACGGCGACCAAGACAGTGGAAACGAAAAACGTAGCCTATAACGATATGCAGTATTTGGAAGGGGTGTACGGTACCGCTTCTGAAGAGGCGATTAAATCGGCACAGGAAGAGAGCCTTGAAGACGTAGAAGCGACGCAAACTACCAAGCTTAATCTCAAATTGCATGGCGTTATTGCCACCAGTGACCCGACCAAAGGCAGTGCTATCATTGCCGATGGCAGTGAGCAGGCTCTGTACCGGGTGGGTGATGATATCAAAGGCACCAATGGCGTTAAGCTGGCCAAAGTGGAAGAAAAACGCGTAATTTTAGATAACCGTGGAAATTTCGAATCACTGTGGTTGTATTCCGAAGAAGATTTTAAAGTGACGCGTCGGGCGAACCCGACGTCATCCAGACCTCGCGCCACGCCAGGTCCAATTGCGCCGCGTCAAATGACCCGCAATCGCATGTATACCCCCGCAAGTAACTCTAATGTCACCCATACGACAGCCACTCGTGACCAGTTGCCAAAAAATGTGGGCGACGTGGTCCGTTTCAGTGTGCATCGTGATGGCGGTAAAATGGTGGGTTATCGCATTCGTCCCGGACGAGATCGCGAACTGTTTAACCAGGTCGGGCTTAAGCCCAATGACATCGTAACTTCGGTAAATGGAATCGAAGTCAACGATCCAAAACAAATTAGAAGTGTATATAAATCGATGAAGACTGCTACTCAAGCACAATTGACCGTGCTGAGAGATGGTCAAACTCATTCAATAAGTATTAGCTTAGGTGAATAAAGCGTGTTAAAGCCAACCTGCGCCATATTAATGGCACTGATAATAATGACTAGCACTCAACCGGTTTGGGCTCAGCAGGATGATGCTGAACCAACCTACACAGTACAGTTTAATGATTCCGATATTTTGGAAGTGATTAAATTTGTGGCGGAAGTAACCGGCAAAACCATGGTGATCGACCCTCGTGTAAAAGGGCGTATCAAAATCATGTCGAGTGAGGCTTTAACCGAAAAAGAATTATTTGCGCTATTTCGCTCAGTACTGGAAATCAGCGATTACACCGTGGTGGAAGTAGGGGACATTGTCCGTATTCTGCCTTTGAAAGATGCTCGTACGGCGCCGACAGCGGTAAACAAGACAACTCCTGCGGACGACAGCGAGTTTATTACTCAGGTTATTCAATTAAAAAATATCGACGCAGCCAAAGTTATTCCGGTACTGCGTCCGTTAGTGCCGCAAAACTCTCATCTGGCTGCGTACCCGCCCAGCAATGCAATTTTGATCACTGACACACGTGCCAACATCGACCGTGTCAATGAAGTCATCGAGAAAATTGACCGTGCCGCATCCCCAGTGACCGAAGTTGTACCGTTAAAATTTGCAGATGCGGAAGACATGGTCATTATGCTGCAAAAGCTGGAAAGCCCTGAAGCCAAGCAACAGCATTCCACCAATAATTTGATCATGGTGCCGGATGCGCGCAATAACTCTATTATTTTGAGTGGCGAAGAGATGAAGCGTCTCAAAGCCAAGCAACTGATTCGTACTCTGGATGTACCGCAGAAACAGTCTGGCAATGTTCGTGTTGTATACCTTGAATATGCCGATGCCAAAGAAGTTGCAGCAGTTTTGTCGAAAGTGGTTCAGAACATGTCAAAGCTGACGCCAGGGCAAGCTAAAGGCAGTGGTAATGATCAGGCAACTGTTGAAGCGGACGAGGCAACCAATGCGTTATTAATTACCGCGTCGGGTGATATGTTGAACTCGTTGTTGGCCGTTGTTCATCGCCTGGATATTCGCCGCGCTCAAGTTCTGGTGGAAGCCATTATTGTGGAGTTGACGGGTAACGATGAAGGTCAGCTCGGGGTTGAATGGCTTTTTGCCAACGCTGAGAAAGGCCAGTTCGGTGGTTCTTCTGCAGGTGATACAACCAAACTTTCCGTTGCGACCGGCCTGCTTGGTGGCTCTACTGATGGCGGAACAGATACCAGTGGTTTAGCTAATCTGGCCGGTGGTATCGCTGGAAACCAAGGGCAAATTCTAGGATTTGCAGGGCTGAACGGGAACGATAACTTTGCCGTTATTCTTTCCGCGGTGCGCAACAACAATAAAGCGAATATTCTTTCTACGCCTTCGTTGTTAACCATGGACAACCAGGAAGCGACGATTTCTGTTGGTCAGAATGTGCCTTTCAGAACGGGCAGCTACTCAAGCACAGGTGGCAATACCGGCGGCAATATTGGTAACCCGTTTACTACCATTCAGCGTGAAGACGTGGGTATTTCTCTGACTGTTACTCCGCAAGTGAACGAAGGGAATAAAATTCTGTTGGATATCTCGCAGGAGGTATCGAGCCTTTCTGAAGGTGTGGCAGGTTCTGCGGACTTGATTACTAACCAGAGTACCATCACCACGCAAATTCTGGCGGGTGATAACCAGACGATTGTTCTGGGTGGTTTGATTAAAGATGAAATTTCCGACGGTGAGCGCCGTGTACCACTGCTGGGCAGTATTCCTGTGCTGGGTAATTTCTTTAAGGTGCAATCCACTTCGCACCGCAAGTCTAATTTGATGGTATTCCTGCGAGCAAAAATTATTCGCAATGATGAAACGCTTTATGGCGCAACAGCTGAAAAGTATCGCTATATCCAGGATCTACAGCAACAAGCCAAAGATGTCGGTTTACGCATGTTGAGTGACGAGAAATTACAAGTCCTTCCGGATATGGAAGCTTATGTTCAGGAAGCGATAAATGAACAGAAGACCGACAAGCAAAAATTCGAAGAGGAAGATGAGCAGTGAGTGAAGAAGCGGAAATAAAGCACGCGCGACTGCCGTTTGCTTACGCTTCGGCGAATCATGTGATGCTCGACGAAGGTGTGGTTTTACACACTGAAGAAGTGTCAGCCAAAACTCTGATTGAACTGCGTCGCTTTCTCGGACACCCGCTACAGCTGATTGAGCTGGAGACTGCAGAGTTTAAAGCCAAGCTGACCAAGTACTATCAAAGCAGTGACGGTGAAGCCCAGCAAGCAGTGGAAGACATGGGGGCTGAGTTTGACCTGACAGCTCTGGCGGAAGACATTGAAGATGGCGAGCTGCTTGCCGGCGAAGGAGATGCACCGGTTATTCGTTTGATTAACGCGGTGATTTCGCAGGCAATTCAGGAAAAGGTATCGGATATTCACGTAGAGCCCTACGAAGATCGAGTGTCCATTCGCTTCCGTACTGACGGTGTGTTGAAAGAGGTTTTATCCCCCAAGCCGGTACTTGCTCCGGTATTGGTGTCTCGTCTAAAAGTCATGGCGCGAATGGATATTGCTGAAAAACGTATTCCACAAGATGGTCGTATTTCCGTAAAAATTGCCGGTCATGCGGTTGATATCCGTGTATCTACTTTACCTTCCGCTCATGGCGAGCGTGTGGTGCTGCGTCTTTTGGATCAGGCAGCAGGTCAATTGTCATTGTCGCAGTTAAATATGCCCACACTGGTGCAGCAGCGTTTTGAAAGTGGTTTGTCCAAACCACACGGTATTATTCTGGTGACGGGGCCGACGGGTTCCGGTAAAACAACATCGTTGTATTCCGGCCTGAGTCATTTGAACTCTCGCACACGCAATATCATGACGGTGGAAGACCCAATCGAATATAACTTGCCCGGTATTGGGCAGACTCAAGTAAACACCAAAGTGGATATGACCTTTGCCCGGGCTTTGAGGGCGATTCTTCGTCAGGACCCGGACGTAGTGATGATCGGTGAGATTCGTGACCAGGAGACGGCGGCCATTGCCGTACAGGCCAGTTTGACGGGTCACTTGGTGTTATCCACACTGCATACCAATACGGCGATAGGTGCCGTTACGCGTTTGCAGGACATGGGGGTAGAACCCTTCCTGTTATCTTCCAGTCTGGAAGGGTTAATGGCGCAGCGCCTTGTGCGCTTGTTGTGTCCTGATTGTAAACGCCCACATCCCGCTACGGAATCTGAAGCTATGCGCCTTGGAATTCCGGAAGGGACTGAAGTATACGAAGCGGTTGGCTGTGATGCTTGCCACCACAATGGTTATCGTGGTCGAACCGGGATATACGAACTGATCTCGGTAGACGACGAACTTCGCCTCCTGATTCATGAAGGTGCGGGTGAACAGAAAATGGTTGCTCACGCGCGCAAATCCAGTAAGTCCATCGATGAAGATGGCCGCGATAAAGTGCTGCAGGGGTTGACCAGTGTGGAGGAGGTGTTGCGGGTAACGGCAACACACTAAGGTAGCAGCATGGCGGCATATACTTACGTAGCCCTCGACCCGAAAGGCAAAAAAGTCAAAGGTGTTCTAGAAGGCGACTCCGAACGACATATTCGTACACAGCTTCGCGGCCGACAACTTAAACCCCTTGAAGTGAAATCTTCGCGCAAAAAAGGGCCTGCTGGTAATGATGCTGGCGGTGGCGGTTTTTTTGCAAATCTTGGCGGCCCGAAAATGAGTCACCGAGATGTATCGTTGGTCACACGTCAGTTGGCATCGCTGGTTCTCAGTGGACTGCCACTCGACGAAGTTCTGGCCGGAACCGCCAAACAGTCACGTAAACCTCAAGTAAAAACCATTATTTTACAGGTGCGCTCACGCGTACTTGAGGGCTTGAGTCTGGCGCAGGCAATGTCGGAACTGCCCAAAGTGTTTGATGGCCTATACCGCGCCATGATACGCGCAGGTGAATCCTCGGGTTATCTGGGGCCGGTGTTGGAGCAGTTGGCTGATTACACCGAGCGCAGTCAGGATACGCAGCAGAAATTAAAATCAGCCATGGTATACCCCATTGTGATGGTGGTGGTATGTGTGGCGGTAATTACCATCATGATGGTGAAGGTGGTGCCAAACCTGATCAGCATGTTTGAGCGCAATAAAATGGAATTACCGGCAATAACCAAAGTGTTAATCGCCACCAGTGATTTCATGGTGAATTACGGTATCTTCCTGTTATTGATATTGATCGGTTTGTTTGCGTTATTCCGATGGGCTGTGAATCACCCTTCACGCAGGCGGGCCTGGCATCGCACCAAGCTCAAGTTGCCGCTGATTGGCAATTTGATTATGCAATCAGAATGTGCGCGTTATGCCAGCACATTGGGGCTTCTGGTGAACAGTGGCGTTCCCCTGCTTGAGTCTTTAAAAATTGCTGGGCAGGTGTTGAGTAATATTGAACTGCAAAAGGCCGCCGGAGAGGTTGCCATGTCGGTACAGGAAGGTACCAGCTTCAGCCGAGCGCTGGACCAGGTGGAAATATTCCCTCCATTGCTGGTGCAGATGGTCGCATCCGGTGAGTCCAGCGGTAAGTTGTCAGAGCAGTTAATGCACGCTGCACGTAACCAGGAAAGAGAGCTTGAATTCTCGTTAAATACGATGATGGGGTTGTTGGAGCCGGCCATGATTATTTTCATGGGGGGGACGGTAACGGCGATTGTAATGGCAATTCTATTGCCGATTTTCAGCATGAACCAAATGGTGGGTTAATAAATCTAACCTTTGATGTAACACATATATTTAAGAGTGAAAATACGATGAACAGAAACAGCACTTTGCAAAAACAACAAGGTTTCAGCTTAATCGAAATCATGGTGGTTGTGGTCATTATGGGATTGTTGGCCGCTGCAATCGGTCCTCAGGTTATCGGTGCATTGGGCACTGCTCAGGGCGAGCGTGTTCAGGCAGACTTTAAAAGTATTGAAACCGCGTTAAAGATGTACAAACTGGACAACTTTATATATCCAACATCAGAGCAGGGCCTTGAAGCATTGGTATCGATGCCATCGAGCGATCCTTCGCCAAAAAACTGGCGTAAAGACGGTTATTTGCCAGAGTTACCATTAGATCCTTGGGGCAATGAGTATCTTTACCTTAGCCCTGGTGAAGGCAAGCCTTATGAAATTTATACCCTGGGTGCCGACGGTGTTCGTGGTGGTGTTGATGACGCCGCTGATATCACTAACTGGGACACAGGAAAAGGTGAAGGTTAATTCTCTTTCACCGATTGGAAAGAGAGTGCGCCAGACGGTAGTCAGTCAGCTAAACAATTGTGATGAGACAGCCGCTATGAGAATGTGGGAATGAAAAGCAACTCGGGCTTCACCCTGATAGAAATACTGGTGGTGGTCATGATAGTCGGCATCATGGCCGGCGCGACGACCGCATTTGTTTCCACTGGTGGACCAAAAAAGGAAATGAACACGGCAATTGAAAAGTTCGTGGTTATATCCGATCACATTCAAGAGCTGGCTTTGCTCGACGGCGAACCTATCGGGTTGATTTTGGAGCCCAGAGAGTGGCGAGACAATCCTTTGGATCAGGGCTGGTTATACCGCTGGCAAAAAATGACTGCGCAAGGTTGGCAGGCATTACCAAATGTTGATCAAATGGAGTTTCCGGTTGAAGTCGATTTAAGAGTAATTATTGATGAGATGCAGTGGAAGCATAAAAAAGAACCGGAAATAAAAGAACCTATACTGGCGTTTTATCCCAGTGGTGAAGTAACACCCTTTGAAATTGAATTTTCACATGAAGAGCTGCCCGGTGAGAGCCAAACGGTCATGGTAAATGTCTGGGGGCAGGTGGTGTGGAAAGAACGAGAAGAGGCAGAGAAAGAACGAGATGAATTGCTTGAGCGCTATGACTAAATTGCCAGCACGACATCGTTCCCGTGGTTTCACCTTAATTGAGGTGTTGGTTGCGTTAGCCGTGGTGGGGGTTGCTTTGCCGGCACTTGTACTCAATATGCAGGGAATTATGGATCACACCGGGCATATTAATACAAAAACATACGCCTACTGGTTTGCCGAAAATAAAATGCAGGAAATGACCCTGACACAGCAGTTGCAGGGCGATGTGGTGAAAAAAAGAAAACAGCAGGACACAGAAGAATATGCTGGTGTTCGCTGGTTCTGGAAAGTGGAGACAGAAGAGACGGAAATTGAACATATGTATCGTATGGAAGTTTCTGTCGGCTTAAGTGAAGATGAAATGCTGGTAACCCTGTCGGGCTTTTTGTATGAACAGACCTAAGCCTTTAATCACACGATCTCCAGCTGTAAGAAGAGATTTAGAGCGCAATTGCACAAAACGACGCGTGCAAGGTTTAACGCTTATCGAGGTGATGGTAGCAGTTTCCATTCTTGCTGTAATCGCTACCATCTCTTATCAGACTTTGAGTATTACCATTGCTTCAAAAGATGTTGTGGAAGCAAAGTTAAAAGAAATGGCCCGAGTAGATCGTGCCTGGTTGTTGCTTGAAACAGATTTGAAAAACAACCTGAGCTATGAACGAAAACAAATGTTGGGGCCGGGCAGCGGCGAATTGATTTTACCGCTTTTGATCGAGCGCAATGGTGATTACAGCATGGTGCTATTGCGTGGTGGTCATCCAAATCCGATGAACTTCCCTCGTTCGGAGCTCATTCGAGTCGGTTATCGATTACAGGATGAGACATTGTGGCGAGATGTTTGGTACAACCTCGGAAGTGTTGACCAGGATGAGGCAAGGCAACAAAAAATTGTTGACGGTGTTGAGAGTTTTGAAATCAGCGTTTTATCCGACCGGGCAAATTCATTTAGTTCCGGTCCCTGGCTGGACAGCTGGACTTTAAAAGACCAGTCAAACAGTAAAATGCCGCTGGCATTGAAGATTACGATAAAGCTTGAAGGTTATGAAGAAATCAGCCGTTTGTACTCGTTATTACGGGGTGAATAGCAAACGTTGGATACGCCGTGATGCATAGTGCAAAAGCCAAAGTAGCAGTGAAAACGCCACCGCTTGTTGAAAAGCAAAAAGGTGTTGCTTTAATCATGGCAATGCTGATTGTGGTGTTAGTGACCGCTGTTGCCATTGAAATTCGTTGGCGTTTTGAGTTGAGTATTTCTCGCAGTGCCAATCGCTGGGCTGGGGTACAGGCGAAAGCATATCTGGAAGGGGCAGAGCAGCTGGCGATGACGATTCTTCGTCAGGACCTCGAAGATGAAGAGACGAGTAAAACTGACCATTTAAATGAGCCGTGGGCGATGGATGCTCAACCGTTTCCGACCGATCACGGTTGGGTTCAGGGCCGGCTTGAAGATGCTCAAGGTCGTTTTAATTTGAATTTAATGCGACCGCCAGATAATCAGTGCAGTAATGGCAGCAATCGGGAAAATGGTATTTGCCAGAACACTTCGTTTGGAACCTGCGATAAATACAGTGAAGCGCAACTGACGTTTGTTCGATTGTTACAGACCGTTAATATCGCCGGCCCGGAAGATGAAGAGCCTGTTTATCTGCAAACGGCGATGGCCGAAGAGATCGTCGAGGCGATAATAGACTGGCTGGACAATGACTCTGAAATCAGTGGCTACGGTGGAGCAGAGTCAAATTATTATGAAGGCTTAACACCGCCGACGACTATTGCCAACTTGCAAATGATCAGCGTGTCGGAGTTGCAGCAAATTAAAGGTGTAACGGCGGAGATATACCGCGGATTGCTACCTTACGTGGTGGCCTTGCCAACCGATAATCGACAGGCAAACGGTGGTGAGCAAGGGATAACGAATAAAATCAATTTAAATACGGCAAAGGCGCCATTATTGCGCTCGATAGGTGTGACAGAGGGGTGCGATATGCTGCCTTTGCCTGAAGAAACCGGACAGGAAATTGCGAGTGCAATTGCCGCGGGGGAATACGAAAGTATGGAAGACATGGAAGCGGATTCTTTAATCCCGCCGGTGTGGATGAATAACAACACGCTCGGTATTGATAAGAATCTCTTCGGAGTTTTCGAGAGCAGTTATTTTCTGTTCTATGGTGAGGTTGGTATAGGTGATGATTACGTGCGCAATGGCAAGAGCCTGATTAAGCGTACGAAAGGGCAAAATGGCGGGGCTGACCTGCAGGTCGTGCGGCGTACCGATGCCAATTTTTAATCACTGAAAATAAAGTGGGTTGCTGTGAAAATTACACCGCAGTAACTGAATGTTGAAAGTAAAACAGAATAAAGCGTCAAGCGATAATAGAAAGAGAGTAACCGTGGCAGAACGAATTTTTATTCGCAAACTCAATGACCACCATTGGCAGTGGCGAGTTCTCGGTAGTGACAACTACTGGACTGATGTCGCCGGTGCCGGTGATCTCGAACATATGATGGCGTCGCTGGAAGGCATCTCCATGCCCGCTTGTCTGATACTGCCTGGTACTCAGTCAGTTGTCGAGCGAATGCAGGTTGATGCTAAAGAAAAAAATCATATTGCAAAGTTATTGCCATATGAAATGGAAGAAATGGTGTGTGAATCGATAGAAGATTTGCATTTCAGTTACAGCAATTATGTCGATGGGCATGTGCTGGCGACCTATATCAAAATTGAAGCAATAGAAACTGCGTTGGAAGAGGTTGCGCCTTTAGGCTGTGATGTACAGCAAATATTTGCTGATTTTCTCTTTGTTAGCAGTCAGCCGGAATCTCTCACTCTGTTGATTGACAACGGTTTGATGATTGCGCGTTTTGGGGATGGGAAAGGCCTCACCATAGAAGATGATTTGTGTGAAGTGATTTTGGCCAAGTTAGCCGAAGAAGTCACTGCACCTAACTACATTACCCTGGTTGCCCCCGAAGACGAACAGCTTGACCGCCTGCGCGCGGCGCTTCCACCTAACTGGTTGGGCGAAGAAATAAAATCTGATTCGCTTGAAAGCGAATTGGAAGCCGATTTAGCCAATGAGCTGGACGCGGCGATGGATGAGCCGGTATTGGAGTCCGATGCGCCAGTGCGAGAAGAGCTGGGGGATTTTTGGCAGTGGATGGATTTAAGTGTCCTGGCCTCGCCGTTGAATTTCCGTCGGGGTATGTTTGCTCGTAAACTCCCTGTTGAACGTTGGTGGCAACTGTGGAAATTTCCCGTGTATGTTGCCGCCGCAGCATTTTTGTTTTCGTTCAGTTTAGCTTTAGGGGAATATGTTGCTGCTAAAAGTGAAGGGACTGAAATACGCAAGCAAATTGAACAGGTCTATCTGCAAGCCGTTCCCAATGGGCGTCGTGGGGATGAAGAGCGCCGATTGGAATCGTTGTTGAAGAAAAGTGGCGGCGGTGAAAAGGCGACTCAACCGAGTAATTTAGCTGCCTTGTTGGTGGGACTGTCCAAGTCCATGCAGCAGCAAACGGATATTAAATTAACGAATTTTCGCTACAACGGTGAGCAGCGTGAATTGCAGCTTAACCTCATGGTGAAAGGCTTGGATGATTTGACCAAATTTAAAGATCTGATGGCGCAAAACGGTTTGGATACCGGTTCACCAAGAACCAGTCTACAAGGTGATGCCTATCAGGCCTCGATGAAAGTGACGGAGAAACTATGAACCAGTTTAAGCAATGGTGGGATCAAGCTTCTTCACGTGATCAAATTATGCTGATGGCCGGCGCCGCTTTTTTGCTGGTGTATCTATTGTTCATGGCTGTACTCGGTCCCGTGAAAGATATGCGGGATAAAGAAGTGCTGCGTAACACCGCACAGCGCGCATCGCTTGAGCGTGTAAAAGAGCTCGCCGCCAAAGTGATGGAGCAAAATGCCTCAGCCAGCGGTGCACGACAACAATCTTCTATAGAAAGTATTGTGCAGCGCAGTTTTGGTCCGAATAATCTTCAAGTCTCGTCCATGGATGCCAGTGGTAACAATGGATTGCGTCTGCGTTTTGATGAAGTGCCTTTTGATAATGCATTAAAATGGTTGCACGAAATGGAAGTGACACAAGGCCTGCAAATTCAGGATCTTGCAATATCACCAACCAACAATCCCGGCATGGTCAGCGTTAACCTGCGCATGCAGCAATAAAGATATACAGAAATAGAAAGTGTTACGACGTTCGCGAATTTGAATGATATCGCTGCGCAAATAAAAATTAGGTAAATCAATAATGTCAGATTCTGCAGTAACCATCGACGACGGCAATATCTTTCGCTCCGGTTTAGTGAAAACCGCTTTCGTGACTTTTTTGATCCTGTATTTTTTGTATTTAATTCTGTCTAAAGCCCCTGCATCTATCGCTGCCTGGGCCGTGCACAAAGCAGTGCCTACCGTCTGGTTGACCAGCGTTGAAGGGTCTTTGTGGGACGGAGTCGCTCGCGGAGCGCAAATTGATTTGGGGTCACAAACCGTTCCTCTGGGACAGGTAAGTTGGAAGTTAAACCCGTTATCCATATTGTTTTTCAGTCCCTGTGTGACATTTAAATCAGACATGTCGTCGGGTAAAGTCTGTCACAACCTTGCAGGTGGAAGTTCAGTTGAAAACCTTATGCTGGATGCACCTTTGGCGGTGATTAAAGACTTACTGCCATTTGAAGCGGCAGGTCAGCTCTCGCTTCAGGTGATCGATGCCAGCTTTTCAAATCAGAATGTGAAACACCTGGATGCTAAATTAAGTGTTCAGGGAACACGTATTAATCCTTTAGGGGACTGGGTGAACCTGGGATCAATTGCAGCGCGTGCGGAAAGCAACGGTCAAGGGGGCGTTAAAGCCAGCATATTTGATATCCAGAGTCCCATTGGTATTGACATGTTAGCGGATTGGACACCTGGCGCGGAAAACTGGAAGTTATCTGGCACGGTTAAATTGAAAACTGAATCTCCCGAAATTTTCCGTCAAGGTTTGCCCACTCTCGGTGAAGAGGTGGATAAAGATACATACAAGTTGCAGTGGCCTTGATCGCGTTGTAAAACAAGTTCTCGGCTAGTGCACACTCACTTCACTGAAGTCGTTTACCGTTTCATTTTTACGATTCCTTACACTTGAATAATAATGCGGGAATCTCCTGTGGGAACTGTGTAAGGCTATGCATTCACATCAACTTTCGCATCGTTTGACGATGGTTCTTCATTGGGGGCTAAGCCTGGTTCTTGGCTACAGCACTACTGTGTTTGCTGAATGGCACAGTGATACCCAGTCGATTATGGGGACCGAAGTCAGTGTGACCTTATGGACTGAGGATGCCAGGCTGGCAACAGTGGCTATTGCGCGAGTGATGGATGAAATGCAGCGTATTGACGCGACCTTGTCTCCGTACAAGGAAGACAGTGCTCTGTCGAAAGTCAATCGTCTTGCCGCCAAAGAAGCGCAAGCGCTCAGTGATGAATTTGTATTCCTGATTGATAAATCTCTTTACTTCAGTCGAGTAAGTCACGGGGCTTTTGATATTACCTTTGCCTCGGTTGGTCGTTATTACGATTATCGCAACAAGCAGCAACCTTCAAATAAAAAGCGGGAAGCCTTATTGCCGGCGATAGATTACCACCATCTTCTATTGGACAAAAAAGCAAAAACTATTCGCTATTTACGCCCTGAGGTCTACATTGATCTTGGGGGAATCGCCAAAGGCTATGCGGTTGACCGAGCGGCAGGGATTCTTGCTTCCATGGGTATTACGCATGCGTCCATCAGTGCTGGCGGCGACAGTCGAATTCTGGGTGACCGTCGTGGGCGCCCGTGGATGGTGGGCATAAAAAATCCACGTATCAGTGAAATATCCCCACAAGACTCTGTCATACGCATGCCGTTGGAAAATGTAGCGGTGTCGACTTCCGGTGATTACGAGCGATATTTCATTGATGATGCCACGGGGCAGCGTATTCATCACATCATCAACCCCAAAACAGGAAAATCCACACATGGCGTTGTCAGTGTCACAATTTTAGGTGAGCACGGAGTGGATACCGATCCTTTATCGACTACAGTATTTGTATTGGGTGTGAAAAAAGGTTTGGCCTTAATTAATCAACTGCCTGGTTTTGATTGTGTGATTATCGATGCCAGTGGTCAGGCGCATTACAGCGAAGGTTTAATGGCGCCTGGAGAAGCTTCACCGGCTGAGGGAGACGACGCAGAGAAGACTTCATAGCAGATTCATTGTAGAACCTCTGCTTAAAACATGAGCCCCAAGGGCTCAAGCAAGTACCACAAAAGACACACTCAAAGAAATTGCCAGACTGCACAAAAATCAAAAGTGTGAGTAAGTATTGGCATAAAACGTGATGGTTTAATAACTCTGTATCGAGAGACTCTCACGAGTATTGCGGAAGGAATCAGCTAATTAGATAAAAACGCTGCAATTCTTAGCAATTAACGATTAAAACGGCTCCAAATTCCACTATTGAAAACGAAAGTAAACGTTGCCAGTAGCGCTGCGAGCTTTAGATATTCGATTAACCGTGACATCGAGCGTCCATATGTGTCAAATTTTGAATTTTAGACTGACAAAGATTGTAAGTTTATCGCTGGCCGTAGCGACAATTTTCATCACCGCGTCTGTACCCACCACCTTTGTTTACGCACAGGAAAACGCGGTGGCTGCGCTTGAAGAGATTGAAGATGTTGAAGAGGATAGTGCTATTGACGGTGAAGCAGCGTCTGCAGATGCCGAAGAAGACGACAATACCGCCAGCCCTCTAAGTGAAGAAATTGAAGACTTAAAAAAAGCCGCGCTGGAGCTCAATCGAGATTTATTGATCTTGGAAGAGGAACTGTTGTTTCCTGCCAATTCACAGATTTCAATTTTTATGTCGCTGGACGTGGGTAAATATTTTTCGCTGGACTCAGTTAAAGTGTTAATTGATGACAATCTTGTCGCTAGTCATTTATACACCAAACGACAAAATGCCGCTTTGGCTCTGGGTGGCATTCAACGCTTGTACTTAGGCAACCTGAAATCGGGCGAACATGAAGTTACTGCTTTTTTTGTGGGCATGGGCCCGGACAATCGCGAATATAAACGCGGGGCAACCATCCTTATCGACAAAGACGACGACCCGAAAATGCTGGAACTCAAGGTTCGGGATTCCTCCGCCAATATGCAACCGGAATTTAAATTCGAAGAATGGGAGCTGTAAGCAGACTTAGCGTTTTTCTTTTTTCGGTACTGCTCGGTATAAGTGCCACTGCACAGGCCAAAAAGGAAAAACTCACCACCGTAAAAGACTTGCGTTACGGGGTTGCCTTGTACTGGTATTACCAGGGCGACTACATGAATGCGCTTTCCGAATTGATGGTGGCCAAAGAGCGTGGCGGTATTCAAGGGCACGGCGATAATCCAGAAATTATGGAAGGCGGATTTGCGCTCGGTTACGGCATGGAGCGACATGCCAGTGACATTTTTCAGCGTTTGCTATCAGAGAATCGTTCGCGCGACTCCCAGGATGCCGCATGGTTTTTTATGTCAAAACTGCGCTATTTACGTGGCGACTGGGCCGGCGCAGAAGCGGCATTGGAAAAAGTCAGCGACAAGCCCGCAATCGCAATTCGCGATGATGTATATGCACACCGCATAAATCTGGCGATTCGGCAGGATCAGCTTGCCGAAGCGGAAAAATTACTGCGCAAACGCAATCCAGGTGATGACTGGATGCCCTACATTAATTACAACCTGGGCTCAGCGTATGCGCGTCATCAAAAATATCTGGATTCAGTGGCCTATTTTCGGCGTCTTGCCAAACAGGAATATCCCACCGATGAGCTGCGTGCACTTTATGACAAAGCCATGACCGCTGGCGGTTATGCGTATCTGCTCGCAGGGCAATATCAACTCGCGATTAAAGAATTTTCCAAAGTGCGTCTAACCAGTGCGCTTTCAAATCGGGCATTACTGGGTTACGGCTGGGCAGCTTCCGAACTGGGTGAGTTTGAATTGGCGTTAAAACCGTGGATACATCTGTCGCAGAGTTCACTGGTTGATGAAAACAGCCAGGAAGCCTTAATCGCTGTTCCCTATGCATATGAAAAACTGGATAAAAGAGGTTTGGCATTACAAGGATTTCAACATGCTGAACAAAGCTTTCTGGAAGAAATTCAACGTCTCGAAGGTGTTACACAGAGCATGCAGGGCAAGCAGTTTCTCGATGCGTTGAGCCTTGATCGCAGTGAAGGCATGGATTGGCTTAAGTATGTTCGCGACAATCAGGTGTCACCACAACTGAGTTATCTTGCAGAACTGTTTGCCCGAGAAGAATTTCAGGGCGTTGTGCAGGAGCTGCGGGATCTATTGGGCCTGCAGCAGGACTTGCTGGCGTGGCAGGACAAACTCGATTTTTATGCAGATTTAATGTTGGAACGTGAACAAGGACGTGCCGATCGTGCAGCAAAACTGGCTGCCCAAGATCTTACGCTGCAAATAAAATTAATGAAGGCGCAGCGTAAACAGTTAGCGCAAAAGATTGAACGCATAGCCGCAGAGCGAGACTTTTTTGCGCTGGCAACGGAAGACGAAAAAGATTTAATAGATCGCGTGCTGCGCTCGCAAAAAGCCATTGACGCCCTGCGTGAAACCGATCCATTTATTGATGAAAGCGAAGAAGCCATACGTCGTTACTACGGTATTTTGTATTGGCAGGCCAGCGAAAACTTTTCTGATCGCATGTGGCGAGCGGTAAAAACTCTGAACCGACTTGATTCGAATCTGGCGACAATTACCCGCAATCATGAAAAAGTGGAGTACATCATCAATAATGCTCAGGATTTAGCGCCGCTAAAATCCCGCATTGCTCAAGGTCAGCGGCGAGTCAAAGTTCAGTTGGCTCGCACTGACCTTGCAATTACTGCGACCTCCTATAACTTGCGACAGCAAACCCTGGCAGTGCTGGATGAGCAGCGTACGCGCTTGAACCATTATGTCGCACAGAGTCGTCTTTCCATTGCGCGCTTATACGATCAGTCTTTACAAGATGAAGCGAATGCTCAGGCGCAACTGCAAAAGGCTGCCGCTGAAAAAATGAAGGCTGAGGGCGAGCAAAACGCAGAACCAGCAGCTGCATCCGCTACAGCAACAGACAGCCTTTCTGAGCCGGGTAGCGGTGACGCGAGTAAAGCGGATGCGAGCGATGAGCTGAATTCTACAGAAAATACCCTCCCAGATGGTCCGTCTCCCACTCCAGACAGTGAAGCTGGAGGGGCCTTGTGAAAACTTTTATTCGACTGACCCAAATGTCTTTACTCGTACCAATGTTGGCGGCGTGTACTTTTATGGGCAGTGTGCTGGAAGAAGAACGTGAAAGACCTGGGTATGGGAAAACGCTGGCCGATTTACAAGACGTGAACATTCCCGATGAAATTGATCCGGTCCCTGTGACAAAGCTGGAAGTTATTGAGGACAGTTATCGTGCTGCGTTGAGTGTGGCTAAAGATCCTGGCGTTCGCCATCGTATTCTCACGCGCCTGGCCGATTTGGAAATGGCAAAAAGCGAGCGCGATCAAATGACTACCATAGAGCAGCGCGAGTACTACACCGGTGCAATTGATATGTACCAAGAACTTCTGGTGCTCAATTCAGAGCGTCAGGGCGAAGAGGGCACCCCGACTAACGAACGCCTGCTCTATCAATTGTCCAAAGCATACGCCTTGGATGGGCGTATCGAAGAGTCCGATGAAGTCCTGGATAATTTGGTTAAACAGTTTCCAGACTCCCCCTTTGCTGCCGAAGCCGATTTCCGACGCGCTGAAAAAGCGTTTAGCCAAGGGCGTTATGCCGAAGCCGAAATGCTGTACGCGCGAGTCGTAGATATTGGAAAAGGTACACCATTTTATTTGAACGCGGTGTATATGCACGGCTGGTCTCAATTCAAGCAGTCCAAATACCGCGAGTCCTTAACCTCGTTTACTGAAGTGTTGGATAAAACCATTATTAAAGGGCGACCTTCCAGTGAAATGTCCAATACGGAACGTAATATGTCTCGCGATACCTTGCGAGTTATCAGTATCGCGTTTTCGTATTTGGATGGTGCAGACACAATCACGGCATACTACAAACATGTGGGGCATCGACACTACGCGCATTTGCTGTACATGGCACTGGGAGATTTGTATCTGGAGAAACAAAGCTATCGCGCAAGTGCGGATACTTATCGCCAGTACGTACGCGAATTTCCCAATACAGACGAGGCGCCGTCTTTCAGTGTAAAAGCGATTGAAGTTTATAAAACGGGGGGCTTCCCCAGTTTGATATTGCCGGCCAAAGAAGAGTACGTTAAAAATTACGGTATCTACAGTCAGTTTTGGAACGACCGGGATAATGCCAAGCGTGCGCAGGTGATCCCAAATCTCGCTCTTTACCTAGAGGAACTGTCCACTTTTTATCACTCGCGCGGCATTGATCTGAAAAAACTGAATAGTGATTACGAACGCGCAGTATCCCGTGGACGGCGTCCTAAAAATAAGCCGGAACCTGCACAACCGGATTTTCTAAAGGCGGCGGCATTTTATGAAGAGTTTGTGGCCACCTTCCCCAAAAACCCAAAAGCTGGAGAAATGGCCTACCTGATGGGGGAGGCGTATTACGAAGCTGGCAACTTACCGCAAGCCGTGACCGCTTATGAACTGGTTGCCTACAATTATTTGGATGAAAAGCGCGGTGCAGAGGCTGGTTACTCGGCGGTTGTCGTGTTGCAGGAACTGATGGATCGTTATGCGGGTAAGCCCGAGTCCGAAGTGGAATATATTCGCTGGCGTGATCACAAAATTGAAAGTGGTATCAGCTACGCGGACTATTACCCCAACGATCCTCGCGCAGTCAAAGTACTGGCTAAAGCGACACAGGAAGTGTTCGAGAAAAATGATTTTGACCGTGCTTCGCGAATTGCCAAACGCATTACGCAGTGGCAGCCACCACCGGATGTGGAAACGCGAAAAACCGCCTGGCTGATCATGGCACACAGTGATTTTGATTTACAGCGTTACGCTGAGGCAGAAGTGGCTTATCGTACGACCTTGAGCTTCCTGCCGCAAAATGATCCGGATCGTCCTAAAATCGTTGAACGAGTAGCTGCCAGCATTTATAAACAGTCTGAAGCGCAAATTGCGGCTGGCGATTTAGGGCCTGCAGTTGAGCGCTTACTGAGTTTACGTGATGCGGCACCGGGCACTGAAATCGCCATCAGTGGGCAGTACGATGCAGCCAACTATCTTATTGAGATGAAAGACTGGAAACGAGCAGAGCAAGTGTTGGTGGATTTCAAACAGCGGTATCCCACGCATCAACTCAGCGCCACGCTCGCACCCAAGTTCGCGCTTGTCTATCAGGAGTCCAAGCAGTGGGGCAAAGCTGCGGCGGCCTTACAGGAAATGGCTCGACTGGCGAAAACGCCTGAAGAAAAGCGTCAGGCGCAATACCTCTCTGCTGAGCTCTATGAAAAATCCGGCAATGTGGAAAAGGCGATTGGTGCATATCGCGACTACGTCAGGGGCAATCCGCAACCATTTGATATTGCCACTGAAGCACGATTCCATCTGGTTGAACTGTATGGCAAAAAAGATGATATTGGCAGTCGCAATTACTGGTTAAAACAGCTGATGGAAGAGGATGCACGCGCAGGCAAAAACCGAACAGATCGCTCTAAGTATTTAGCCGCTTTTGCCGCAACGGATTTTGCCAATCAGGAATTTTCCCGTTACGAACGAATTAAACTAACACTGCCGTTGAAGAAAAGTCTTAAGAGTAAAAAGACCGCTTTGGATGTTACTTTGAATGCTTACAAAAAATCCATGAGCTACGGCATAGCTGAATTTACGACGCAGGCAAACCACCGCATTGGGCGAATTTACAGTCAGCTATCGAAAGATCTCATGAATTCTCAGCGTCCCAAGGGTCTCGATGAGCTGGCATTGGAGCAATATGAGATTCTGCTGGAAGAACAGGCCTATCCTTTCGAAGAAAAGGCGATCGAAATACTGTCTTCCAATGCTGAAAGAGCCTGGACAGGCATATATGACGATTGGGTGAAACAAAGTTTTAAAACCCTGGCTGAAATTTTACCAGCACGTTACGGTAAGAAAGAAAAGGTAGTGGAGTTTAGCGATGCAATCTTCTAAATCTCACTTCGCAAAAGTTCTACCGGGCTGTCGAAAATACTGTCAACTCGGATGCTTAATGGCGTTGATCGTATTGATCACCGCTTGTGAAGGAATGGGTAAAAAGCCAGAGAGCGATCAGGCAGACCCAGAAAAGTCGGAAGGCCTGACTCAAGAGGGGGATGCTCAAGATGGCGCTGCGGCAACACCGAGTTTTGTTGTCTTGCCGAATCCCTATCAAGCTGGCGAAGTGCCATCACAGGCTAAAAAAGAATATAAAAAAGTTAAAGCGTTGATGGAAAAGAAAAAGTGGAAGGACGCCGAAGGCGCCTTGCAGCTGATGACTACAACTTTTCCAACACTTTCAGGTCCCTACATCAATCTCGGTATCGTATACCAGGCGTTAGGTCAGCCGGATGAGGCTGAGAAAGCGTTACAGTTTGCCATAGAAACGAATCCGCAAAATCTCGATGCTTATACACAGCTGGGTGTGCTGTACCGAGAAGAAGGGCGTTTTAACGATGCGGAACAAATTTACCTGGCCGCCTTGAAAATATGGCCGCATCATTTACCGTCCACATTGAATCTCGGTATTCTGTATGATTTGTACATGGGACGCTTTGAGGATGCGATGAAGTACTACGAGCTGAGCCAAAATATTTCCGGTGGCGAAGATCGGCAGCTGAAAGGTTGGATTGCCGATTTATCTCGCCGTATGAAGGAGTAAACGATTATGCCCGTGAACATTCGCAGAATCATATTTGCAGGTATGTTATTGAGCGCAGGACTTTGCTCCGCACAGGACAGCAATGTCATTAATTTAAGCGACACAATTGTGGGTAACCAGGAGCAGCCAAAAGTACTTTACATTGTTCCCTGGAAAGCTGCGGAGGATACGACCATACTTTATTTGCCCTTGGAGCCAAAAGCGATGGAAAATCTGTTTGGCCATGTTGAGCGAATTGAACATCAGCGCCAAGTCAAATACATTGAGCAGTTAGACGAATTGCAACAATGAAGCCTCCGCGCAGGCAGGCTTTGTTAGTAACCAATTACTTTTCTTTTTAAACAATAATTTAGGAATACAGCCAGGGCTATGAAGACGCACATGCGTTAACAAAATGCTCAAATTATATTCGGAGGCAAAGGCTTTATGTTGAACAATGTTGTGAGTTTTTTCCAAAACGGTGGGCCCTACATGTACCCAATCGCTTTGGTATTAGTAGTGGGCTTGGCTTTAGCCATCGAGCGATGGTTGTTTTTAACTCACGCAAAAATGTCAAACCGTCGCACCTTCGATCGTATTTTGCCGTTGCTGCGTAAGAAGGATTACTCCGGCGTAATCGATCTTGCTCGCAACAGTAAAGCTCCCATTGGTCGTATTGTCGCCTCGGGTGTGGCTCGTATGCAGCAAACGCCTCGACGTGATGATATCGAATACGCGATGGAAGAAGGGGTCATGGAAGCGGTGCCACGTTTAGAAAAGCGTACCCACTATCTGGCGACCCTGGCGAACATTGCCACCCTGCTTGGTCTGCTTGGGACCATTATGGGCTTGATCGCAGCCTTTACCGCGGTGGCAAACGCCGATCCTACCGAAAAGGCGACGTTGCTTTCTCAAAGTATTTCGGTTGCGATGAATACCACGGCCTTCGGTTTGATGGCGGCTATTCCTCTATTGTTGTTACATGCAACCTTGCAAAACAAAACCACTGAAATTGTGGACAGTCTGGAAATGGCTGGCGTGAAGTGTTTAAACATAATGTCGTCTGGCAACGCCTTTGGCTCACGTACACGACAAGCGGATGCAGTGAAATAACACAGCAAACACACAAACACACGCGGCCGGGTTATGCGAAAAAGACGTTATAGAAAACAGGAAGCGGATCTCGACATCACTTCCTTTATGAATTTGATGATTATTCTGGTGCCCGTACTCTTGATGAGTATGGTGTTTTCCCATGTCACGGTATTGGATTTGAAACTGCCTGACTTAAGTTCGAGCTCAGAACCCAATGACAGTGACAAAGAAAATGACTCTATAGAACTGGTGATATTGCCAAACGAACTTTTAGTGAATTATCCCGCGGGAAGTCCGCTTAAACTCTTGCCTAAAATCTTAGATGAAGAAAGCGGTGAAAAAGTTCATGATTTTAAACTTTTGTCGGACGTTCTCCAGGAAATCAAAAGACAACTGCGTGAACAAGGCAAAGACAAAAAAGATATTTTGATTCTTTCGCAACCTGATACAGATTATCAGACGCTGGTGAAATCCATGGATACCGTTCGCAGTTTTAAAGCGGTGCATGTGGCCAGTGTTGTCGATGCAGAATTATTCCCGATTATTTCGTTAGGTGAAGCACCTGTCGACAATCTGCCTCCGCGTAAAACAGGAGGCAAATAAATGAAGAAGTCGATACATGCCAAACGAATGGAAAGATCACATCGCCGCAATAAGCAGCAATCGAAACTCAATCTCGTTTCGCTGATGGATATTTTTACCATTCTGGTGTTTTTCTTATTGGTAAACTCTTCTGATGTGGAAGTGTTACAGAATAATAAAGACATTACCTTACCGGAATCTGTAGCGGATAAAAAACCAGAAGACAACCTGGTGGTGATGGTCAGCCAGGACGACATTCTGGTTGGGGGGCGCAAAGTAGCGAGTGTAGCGCCGATTCTAGCCAGTAAGGAATCTGAAATTGAGGCCTTAAAAAAGGAGTTGGACTATCTAGCTTCACGTAAGCCTTACCAGACGCCGGAAGAAAAAGAGAAAGGGCGTGATGTCACCATTATGGGAGATCAATCAACGCCTTATAAACTGCTGAAGAAAATCATGACGACCTGCGCAAAATCAGATTATCGTAATATTTCTCTTGCGGTTAGCCGTGTGCCTGAAGACGCTGATGCGGCGAATCTTCCACAAGCTGGAACAGGAGGGTAGCATGGCTCGATTAATCGCTGCACCCAACTTACAGCTGCCGTGGAGTTCGACGGACGAAGATGATCGTCAGTTTTGGAAAATTTTTCGCTATCTTATAATTCCAGCAATATTGCTCAGCATTGCAATTCCTTTTATCAATGTGCCGGAACCCAAGCGTGAAGAGCTGGAAAAATTACCACCGCAATTGGCCAAGGTAGTGCTGGAACAGAAAGAATTGCCGAAGCCAACTCCGCGTCCAACGCCTAAACCTACGCCAAAGCCAAAAGAAAAAGAAGAGCCGAAAAAAGAAGAACCTAAAGAAGAGCCGAAGAAAGAGCCAAAAAAAGAAGACAAGCCCAAACCTACGCCTAAGCCAGAAGTGAAGATGGTAGAAAAGGCAAGAGAACAGGCTCAAGCTGAGATTAATCAGTTTGCAGATGCATTATCGGATATGCGAGATTCTTTTGATCTTTCAGATGTAAATCAGGAAGTCACTCAGTCTACAGGTAAAGCGGCCGAACAAAGTCGAGATATTATTACCAGTGGCGCCAAGAAAACCAGTGGCGGAGTCAACACCAGTAACCTTAGCCGTAATACCGGTGGGGTCGCACTGTCCGGCAAGAGTAGTACGAAGGTGGACAGCAAACTGGATGTGGGGTCTGGCAAAGCGCCGACAGCTGCTGCAACAACACAGGCTAAAGGCTCGCGCAGCGAAGAGGAAATTCGTGCGGTGATGGAGAAGCACAAAAATGCTTTTTACAAAATTTACCATCGTGCGCTGCGTAAAAATCCTGCCCTGGAAGGGAAGGTGGTCTTTAAAATTGAAATTGATGGCAATGGTAAAGTAATCAATGCCTCGATCGTTTCAAGTGATTTGAAAGATGCAGACCTTGAGCGAAAGCTCATTGCCCGGATGCGTTTAATTACGTTTGGAGCCAAAAACGTTGGTAATATGACGATCAATTACGATCTGGATTTCCTGCCCTATTAACACTAAACGCGGAGCTGACGTTTAATCTGAAGTTAGCTCTGCGATTTTCCTTTCACCAGTTTTATTGTCCAGGAGATGTACAGCTATGTTTGCTGTTATCTTTCGAGCCACTATCAAACATTTTGATGATGAGTACTTCGCCATGGCCAAGCAATTACGTGAGCTGGCGCAGGAAAAGTATGGCTGCCTTGAGTTTATTTCCTCCAGCGAGAATGACCAGGAATTAGCGATCTCCTATTGGGCAACACAGGAAGATATTATGGCCTGGAAGCAGGATGCATTGCATCAAGTGGCTCAGGAAAAAGGTCGCACGCGTTGGTATTCCCATTATTCAGTAGAAATAGTAGAAGTGTTGCGGCGTTACTCTTCGACCTTGTAATTTAATACTGCGTAATTCAATGGTGTTAACGTTGTATAGCGCTTTTTTTTATTCCATGGACAACTATATTCCACGGACAACTTTATTTTATGAACAGCCTTATGGCATACATAAAATTATGTCATGGAGAATAATTAATGGCGCGCCCAAGATAAAAAGTATGCGAGTGTATATCAAGTAGTACGCGCAAAAAAAACCGCCCGAAGGCGGTAAGATGATTTTGGTCCATTGTGGTCAGTGTGGTGTAATGGACCGGGTAAAATCAGGCTAAGTCCCTATAACCTGTCGTGTTGTCAAAACTTCACATCAATCAGCGCGTTGGGGGTAGAGGGATGCGAAGTAATGCCAACACTCTTTCGCGCTTAGACCGGTAGAAGTGTCTGTACGCGAATTTCTCTCACATAGAGAAAACTTTTTTGAAATTTGCCGTATGGCGATTAAGCATTCGCTGCTAAATTGGTCACCTTGTTGCCATCGGAATTTTCTGCTTTTTCTGTGCTTTCTTCCTCTTCAGCTTCCAGCAAAACTTCGGGTTTGCCTTTACAGGCAACCGCAAGCTTTTCGCGTCGCTTCGCTAGAATTAAGCCAATGCTTTCGCTGGCTTTTTCATCAATATCAACATGTTGTTCAATAAGGCTGGTGATGTTGGCTGCGAGCTCCAACATTTTGTCGTGTTCTTCGGCTTCTTTTTTTGTGTCAAACATGGTCCCATCCCGATCGCATTTCCAAACGGCTATTACCGCCATCTTTGCCTCCCGTTATTATGAAAAGTCATGAGTTGTGAATATTCGCTACTCGTAAAGTGTTCTACGATGAATGTCTGTTTGAATATACAGTACCTGTATATTCAAACAGTTTCAAGCAAAGAGTGAAGAAAATCTTAAAATCATTTTCATCCGGCATGTAAATCAAAGCTTTCGCCATGCGCATACGCCAGTGTTCTCTGCTTGAGCCTGATCTTACCTCAGTTTTCACCGCAAAACTCAGCCGCACGGGACTTTTTTCCTTGATATCTATGAGTTGTATACTGCGTATTCCAATACGCCGTGTTGGATGGCGGAGGCGGTATAATTCATTGTCTGTCTGATGAATGAATCGCCTGGCACTATAGCGTTTATAGCGTTGCGGCGCGCGAAAGGTGAATATTTGATCGTAAAAGTCAATGGAGTGGCCAAGAGGAAAGATCAAGAGACTAAAGATCAAAAGACCAGAGATCAAAAGACCAGAGATCAAAAGACCAGAGATCAAAAGACCAGAGATCAAAAGACCAGAGAGCAAGGGCAAGGCTGAAACGTCAGATCGTAGCGGATCTGCGATGGTGCGATGGATAGGACCGTGCATGAGTCGTTTGTAAGTAGTCTAGGATATACTGCAGCAGTGATTGTTCAGGACATTGTATTCAGTCAGAGTTATTGAGTGAGGATATGGTGTAACGGGCAGGAAAAGTGATTAGTGTGAAAGGTTAAACTATGAAAATCTGGGTCGATGCAGATGCTTGTCCGGTTGTGATTAAAGAAATTTTATATCGTGTGGCAGAACGAACCAAGCTCGAGGTGGTGTTGGTGGCAAATCAAGCCTTGCGCGTACCGCGTTCCCCCTATATTGCTATGCTGCAGGTGACCTCAGGCTTTGACGAAGCTGACAATGAGATCGTCAAGCGTCTCAGCCCTGGAGATTTGGTGATCACCAGCGATATACCCTTGGCGGCTGATGTTATCGAAAAAGGTGGGCATGCGTTAAGTGCAAGAGGGGAGCGTTTTACCCCAGACAATATAAAAGCCCGCTTAAATATGCGCGATTTTATGGAAACTCTACGTTCCAGTGGCATTGATTCCGGTGGACCACCGGCTTTCAGTCAGGCAGACCGAAAATCTTTTGCTGATAAACTGGATCGATTTATTGCTCAGTATCAGGCAAAGAATGCTTAAACCGTCAATGCGCGGCTTAGCAAATAGGCATATAGGGAAATGTGGTGATGCGAAAATAAAAAAGGCTCTGTATCAGAGCCTTTAGTGTGATGAGTGTAATTGGAATTAGAAGTCCAGTTTGAAGCCGACGTGCAGATTGTCGTCGATGTCATAATCAAAGTCTTCAAAGCCGACTTCAAAATCACGCAAGCCCGCGTAAACTTTCGCGTTCTGGAACAATTGGTAACTGACACGCAGGTTCAGCTCGTACAGACTGTCAATATCATCCGTCACCAGAATGGAAGGTGCATAGTACAGATCTACACCGAATGTCACATCTGGAATGCTTGGAATACCGACATCAACAAAACCGCCCAAAGACAATGCCTGGAAGCTGTCTGCATCACCGTCTGGCGCAACATGGTAACCGCGAATACCAAAGCCGCCACGAATGTTGGCGTCTTGAGTTTTATTTAATAAACCCTGCGAACGAATATCAAAAGAATACGCTTCACCGTTTTCATCAGTGATTAAAACCGCTGCGGACAAGCCCATACTCGCACGCTCACTGTTGAAATTGTATTTTGCTTTTATCGCATCCGCATGGATATCGGCTTCCAAAGAGCTGGCAAACGCATTGCCCGCTAGAAGTGAAGAGCCTAAAACGATAGTCGAAAATTGAGTAAGTTTATTCATATGGTCCTGCAATTGTTTGGATTAAGCGCGCATTGTAACACTATACGTTGCGCGGAATAATAAAGTGTGATGAGTTTAGAATGTGTAAATTAGTGTTAAATTCCCGTGTTTCAAGCGAAGCAAGCCATTCATTTTTCTGAATAGTGACCAAATTCCCGTTATTGGCCACGCACCAGTAATCTCTGTTAGAGTCTGGTGTATTTTTAAACAGATGTCGATGATGTCACCTCATGCCTGATTCTCGGTTTTCACTGAATTTCCGCTGTGTAAACGGCATTAACAACTGAACAAACATGAACAACTGCTAAAGCTTACTTACCAATAGCATGAATTACGATAGCAAGAATAAGACCAGCAAAAAAATAAACATATACCATATGTAGATTAACTGCGTGTTAAACCTTGGACCCTATGGCCGAAGTCTGCAGGCTGCTGCATATTGAGCGGGGAAGAGTGGGAGTTTCATAAAAGCTTCGCGAACCATCGCTAAACTGAAACGTTCCCGTTTGACGGGGGGAGTGAAACAATGGGCGTGCAGATGAGCGAAGCTAAACATCCGTTTTTATCGCATTACTCTTGTAACTTTGACTTTGGTTTTGAAAAAACGCCAAACTTTTGCCTGAATCCGAGTATAGCTTTGGGCGCAGTTTTTTGTTTTTAGTTTTTTGAGGAGGGGAGGCGTGTTTTATGGGAAGTCATCCGAGCGATAAATTAAAGGGCTAACTCCACGGTCTAACGACCTTAAATACTTCACCCTGCAATCTTTATGTACAGCGGAATGGTCATACAATAGACGGTCTTTCAATAATTGAATTACAAACGAGAATAAACGAGCTTTACTATGCAAGAATCCTGGCGCTGGTTTGGACCACAAGATCCCGTCACTCTCGATGATATTCGGCAAACCGGGGCGACGGATATCGTCAGCGCGCTTCATACAATACCGATTGGAGAGATTTGGCCTGTCGAGGCGATTAAAGCACACCAGGCCTTAATTGAAACAACTCCTGAGGGTATGTCTCCTTTGCGATGGAGTGTGGTAGAAAGTATTCCTGTTCACGAGGACATAAAGTTAGCCAGACCAGGATGTGAAACGTATATAGAAAACTGGATTCAATCCATGGAGCATCTGGCGGCCTGTGGTGTAAACACCATTTGCTACAACTTTATGCCGGTGATTGATTGGACGCGTACAGATTTAAAGTTTCGTTTACCTTCTGGTGCTTATGCCTTGCGTTTTGATCAGGATGCGTTTGCAGCGTTTGATTTGTTTATTCTGCAGCGAGTGAATGCCCACAAAGACTATACCCCTCAGGAAATTCAACGCGCGCAGAACGAATACGAAAGGATGAGTAAGGAGGAGATGGAAACGCTCACGTCGAATATAATTGCCGGTTTGCCTGGGCGGATGACAGACAGCTATTCTATTGAGGATTTTCGTCTTGCCCTTGCGCAGTACGCTGGCCTTTGCAAGGAGCATTTTCGCGAAAATCTGTTTAATTTTTTGCAGCGGGTATTACCCAGGGCTGAACGATGCGGCGTGAAACTGGCCATCCATCCCGATGATCCACCGCGAGACATGCTGGGGCTGCCTAGAGTCGTTTGTACGGCAGAAGATTTAAGAAAGCTCTTTGAGGCGCAGCCAAGTCCAGCGAATGGCATCACCCTCTGTGTGGGCACTTATGGTAGTCGTCCTGACAATGATCTGCCTGCGATGGCTCGTGAATTTGGTGATCGTATTCATTTTGCTCATCTACGTGGCGTTAGTCGGGATGCCAATGAGCAGCGCTCATTTTACGAAGCAAATCATCTGGACAGTGATATTGATATGGTGAGTGTGATACGCGAACTTCTGACTCAGGAAAAACGTCGAGAACAGGGTAATCCTATTTATATTCGCCCTGACCACGGTCACCAGATGATGGATGATTTAAATAAAAAAACCAATCCGGGATATTCGGGTATTGGCAGGCTAAAGGGGTTAGCAGAAATTCGAGGTGTTATTCGGGCGCTGTCTGTGTCCCTGTAATGCTCTTGGCGGAGAGTCAAACACTGTAACGCCATCGTTACAGGTAAAAGAACAAGGCATAAAAAAACCGGGAGTCTGTTCAAGGCTCCCGGTTTTTTTGGTGCTAACTGAGGTGGTTAGAACTTGTATTGTAAAGATGCTTGCGCATGACGTGGTGCGCTGTAGATAGCACCGTAGGCAATACCTTCAACGTATTTTTCATCCAGCAAATTATTGATATTCAAACGAATAGTTGCTGCTTCTGAAAGTTCGTATGCGGCAAACATGTCGAAGCGATAAAAGGCATCTTGCTTGGCGTAGGAGCCTATCACTTCTGATTCATAGCGGCCATGTAGACCTACACGCAGTTCAGGCAAGGAGCTGATTCGCGTGTCGAAACGAATTTTCGCGGTTGTTCGTGGTATCCACTCATAAATATCATTGCCATCAGGGCCAGTCAGATCAAGGTGGGTTAAACCAACAGAAACTTTAGCGTTATCGCTGACTTTACCAACTGCTTCCAGTTCAATACCTTCGGACTTCACGTCTTTTGGCTCATAGAAATAAGTACCGCCATCAGTAAGACCTGCATAAGTAGCAAGACCTTTCTGCTCCGCACTGAATATTGCTGCGGTGGTTAGCAGGCGCTGTTCCAGCCATTCTGCTTTTACGCCCAGCTCCATATTCACCCCTTTCATTGGGTCTAAATATTCGCCGTCGAAATCTGTCTGATCTTGGTTCTGGAAAATATCCGAGTAAGAAACGTAACCCAAAATGTTGTCGGTGAAATCATAAGTTAAACCAAGGTAAGGGCTGGTTTCTTCTGTATCAGGGTACTCAGTTACCGCGACGGCGTTGCCGTAGCGTGAGCTGCCTTCACGCGCGAGTTTAATGGAGTTAAGACCTGCAATTGCTTTAAATTTCTCAGTAAAGCTAAAGCGAGTGGCTGCATAAAAACGAGTTAGCTCCTGCTCTCCGGCACGATCAGGTGTCAATGGACCCCATTCAGGTTCCGGGTAAACATCACCTTCAAAAGGGAAGGCCGGCATTGGTTGAAGCAGGTAAGAATCATCAAAGTTCTGAATCCAGCCTTCCAGGTCTTGCGTCGCATTGCTCACACCGGCAATTAAGCTATGGTCCTGACCAAAAGCTTCAAAGGTGCCGCTGATGTTGAAGTCCAGCAGGTCATTGTCTGTTTCGGTGTGGCTTGAGTATGGCCAACCAACCAGTCCGGTGTTGTCTTCATTCAAAGGTCCAGCAGGGTTGTACGCGTACAGTAAGCGGGAATCAGACTCTGCGCGGCGCAGGTTGTAGGTTAATTTTGCTTCCCAGTTTTGTCCGAGTAAGTGCTTATATTCGACAAACGCGTTTTGGGATTCGCTGTTCCAATAGGTCCAGTCTTGTGAAGTTGAAGAGGAATCGTCGAACTCGGCCATGCTGCCATCAGGGTAGAACAGGGTGAGAGATCCCCACATCGGAGAGTCCTGGTCGTTTTTAAGCAGGGTGACGCCGGCGGTTAGAATGCCGTTTTCACCGATCTGGCCATCAATGACACCATAAAAAGTGGTGTCTTCATTGTGCAAATCACGAATATGAGAATCTTTATCTTCATATGCCATGACAACTCGGCCTGCCCAACTGCCATCGCTGCTCAGCACTTTGTTGTAGTCCGCAGCAACACGCTTGTAGCTGTATGATCCGCCGCTGACGATCACTTCGCCCTGGTCTTCGTTCGTGGGGCGTTTACGCACGTAGTTAATCGTACCAGATGCATTACCAACACCTGTAAGTAAGCCGTTAGCACCACGGATAAGTTCGATTTTTTCAAACAGGTAGGTGTCCCATTGACCAACCACTGTACCGAAGTCATTGGTCATGCCAAGGCCGTCGATCTGAGTAAGTTGAATCTCAAACCCACGGGAGTTAAATGTCGCGCGATTGGTTTCGTACTGGTCAACGTTGATGCCAGTGGAAAGCTCCAGAGCATTGTTGCTGCCAGTTACGTTAAAGTCCTGCATCGCTTCCTGGTCAATAATGCTAATACTTTGTGGCGTATTTTTAATTTCCAGCGCAAGACCTGTCGCTCCTTTACTGGTGCGGTTCTCACGTACGCCGATGACGACCATTTCCTCAGCGGATGAAGATGTTTGTGCCATTGAGGTGGTAGACAACAGTGATCCCGCCAGAGCGAAAATCAGTTTTTGATTGCTTTTCATGCAGAATATTTCCTCAGGATTACGAAAATGCTGAATGATAAATGCGCCGGAATGTAAATACAAATCATTATTAGTTAGATATGCTTGAAATTGTATAAATTCATTAAAAGTTCGCTTTTTAAGCGATAAAAGCGATATTTAGTCAGCTGCAGCATCTCTTTACCGCGCAAGGTTGGCCTTAAGTCTTATGTTTTATTCAGTTGAGATTGTCCGCACCGGAATCGTGAATGGCTGTGCAATATAGAGCTCTGGTGTGAATACAGGTAAGGTCTAATGGGGTGGGCCGCAGGCATTGTTGATTAGAGATGCCTTTGTTGGTCGCATCCGGAAATGAAACACGCGAGGAGCTTGCGCCAGCATCTAAAAAAATAGTTTGAACCGGCCGACCAATACAGGTCTGTGTGGGGAGGGTCTGTTAAGTGTTTAAAAGTGCTTAATGAGTGTTTTGGAAGTACTTTGAAGGGCAATACAGCGGTTTCAATCCTGCAGAAACCGCTGTAGAGATTGACTGGCTAATACCACAAAGACAAAAACAAACGGGAAATACGGGCATTAAACTCAAACATGGGTTCTTCCCCATAATTAACATCGAAGTCCGCCGCATTGGGGCCTTCGGTTAAGAGCTTGTTACTGAAGTTGTCGTAGTTATAGGAAACATAGTCGAAATTAAAATTCAGTGTGCCTCGGTCAAACCACTTGATCCACTTTTTCTCCAATTCATAGGTCACACCAAAGCCTATGGCGGCGGTCTGGTAGGTGCTCAATTCCTTATCACTGGCCATGAAATCAAATTCGTCCTGAAACGCGAAAATATCGCTGTAAAAACTGGCCTGAGTCTGGTCGTAAAAACGATAACGCACATCAAAGATGAAGCTTTCTTTGTAGGGGTGGGTATAGCGAAGCTCCCAATTGCTGGCTTCAATATCCCAGGAATCTGAAAAGACCCGATATTCCAGTTTTAGTGCGGCACGGTAGGGCAGGTAGACCATGTTTTTTAAAGCGTAAGCTTGTCCACTGCGAGTAGTCGGGTAATTTTCAATTTGGCGGTTGATGGAATCTGCACCCTGGTAATAACGCACGCTGCGGTAAGGGTTACGCAATATTCCTTCATCCACGGAGGCTTCTGCATTTAACGCGGCAATCCAGCTTTTTGTCAGAATCTGAGTCCAGCCGATGGCAAAGCGTTGATGGGAGGCGGGACCAATAAATATTCGCCCGGTAATATCATCTTTGCCGGAGCCTTCGCGAATGTTCTGGTAGACCTCATCTTCCCCTTTTGCGTAGCTCATCGTGAGGGTGGATAGATCGCCAAAAAAATCCTGACTGATCCCTATGGCGAATGTGTCCGCTTCATAATCGTTTTCGCTGCTGTTGGTGAAGCTTACACTCATGATGGTTTTATCATGCAGATAATCCATCCCGGCACTGTATTCCGTACGCTCTTCTTCGTAGGGACTGCCTTGCGTCATCACATCGATGGACGCGGAACTGTTCATATCGATGTAGTAGTTGCCCCAAAACGATACTTTGTCTTTGTATTGCTTTCTGACAAGAATCGATGGGCCTTTAAATGTTGAGCCGTCACCGGAATAATTATGGATTAAAACATCAGCCCGATCTTCCGGCAGTACCGCAGCTGTCGCCATGTTCGAAAGCAGGCAAAGGGGTAATAAAACAAGCCCAAAACAGGTTTTGAGCCAGTTCAGCATTGTTGCTTTAGTTACAGCCACAGCCGCCTCCACCTGTGCCCTCAGCGCCGACAGCCGCTTCACGGTTGCCAAAGGCATGTCCCATGAATTTGGTGTCGACGGAATTGCGATCGAATGCCATTACGGGGTCTGCCAGGTTCTCCCTTTCGTAGGGTTTCACCCAGGGCTCAAGCTTAAAGTCCCGAACGGTGGAACAGCCACTTAAGCCGCTCAGCAATGCCAGCAGGCTTAAAGTCAGGCGCAGTGTTTTCATCATTTTATGCCGCTTCATAGGTTTTGATAGCGCTGGTGTTATTTGCAGGCGCGAATCAGCTCTTTAATTTTCTTTTTGTAAATCTTTTCATCGCCGGGCACATAGCCGCGATGCAGATAATTTAAATTGCCGTCGCAATCGATCATGATAGTGCTTGGCATGGCTTCCACTTTATACATCTCGCTGACTTTACTGGTGGGATCGTAAAGAACGGGAAAGCTGACAGGAATTTCTTTGAGCAGGCTGTCGGCCGCCTTTTGATCTGCTTCCACATTGACACCTAACAAAGTAAATCCTGCCGCTTCATATCGTTGTGAGAGTTGGTCCAGCAAAGGCATCTCCTGACGACATGGGCCACACCAGGAAGCCCAGAAGTTCAGCATGACAACGCGGCCACGTAAATCTGAAAGTTGAATGTTTTTGCCTTTGTTGGATTTTAACGTGAAATCCTTGGCGGGACCTTTAAGGTCCACGTGCTTTTCTTTGGCTGATGCTCCCGCTGCGGTGAGGAAACTTAAGCAAATTACAAATAGTAGTCGTTTCATATTGAACTCCACTTTAGAAAAACAGGGAAAGACCGACATCGGCCTCCAGATTTTGGATGGATTTGTCATTACCCAAAATATTATGAGTAAATATGTGATGGCGAAAATCGAGACGGAAAGCCAGCCAGTCTGTGGCATATAAACGGAACCCGCCACCGAAGTTGTAGGTGAAAAACTCATCGTCTGCGAATTCTGTGCTGCCCGCGCCAAGAATTAAATACACATCTGTATTAAAGGCATATTTTTCTCCGAGGAAGATTTCACCTGGGAATAAATTCACGCCGAGTGACATGTTGTAGTATTTTGCCTCGCGTTCGTCACCGAGAAGATCCAGGTTGAACAGGCTTTCAGCCGATGTCTCTCCCAATTCGGTAATCCCGTAAGCCCCCTCTAAAAACCAGTCTTCACTTATATGGTAGGCAAGGCGATAACCAAATACATTGTTCGAACCGAAATCTTCGAAACTCATCACGCCGGAATAAAAACCGACTTCAAAGTTTTCTGTATCAATTTGGTCTTCTTCCACTGTGCGGCGTTCGAGGTCGGGCTCGATAATCGCATCGAGGATGGTTTTTTCGTCATCAAATTCGCCCTCGTCTTCCTGCGCCTGACAAATATTACTTGCCAGTGTGACAGTTCCGACGAGTGAACCGATTAGAAAAATACGCTGAATCCAGCTTTCCATTCATCAACCTCTTCGTTTTCTTCTCTTTTGGTCAGTAGGGTGTGGTTATTAAATTCAACACGCATCAAAAAACGTCGTGTGATATAGATGACAGCACCGCCACCGACGGTATAGACAGGGTTTTCTCGATCTTCGGCCTGTACCAGGTCGGAACTGGGCGAAATGTCAATCTGGCCTGCACCCAGGGTGAAAAAGGGGGATACTTTCCACTGTGGAAAAGGTTTGTGGACGGCATTGAGGCTGGCGAGTTTACTGTTGCCGACAGAACTGAATGCCTGGGTGTATTTGGCCTCAAAGGCAATGTTCTGAGTCAGGTGAAATGCGAGGTAGTTGGTAAACGCGTCCGCATCTTCGAAGTTTCCGCCCAGCATGCCAATTTCCCAGCGCCGGTCAACGTAGTCTTGCCAGTTAGGGGCGGTAAAATCGATTTCCGACCCGTCTGGTCCAAGGGTTTTCCCCAGTTCTTCCCGTTGAACCCAGCCTTCAATGCCATCTTTGGTTTTCATTTTGTACCAGTCAGTCTGGCGCTTGAAGATTTTGATGGTCTCGCCTTTTTCCATGACATGAAAAACCGGATACCCGCGGCCCGGTCCCGTATGAATTTCCACGTAGGGGTCCGCCACAACGACGACCATCACTTTGGTTTTTAAAAACTCAAAGCCTGCCTGGGAAAATTGCGCCAGTGTGATCAACACTACGGTCAAGAGAGATCTGGCAAATGTCATGATGTTTGGCGCGATCAAATGCAGTTAAATCCTTTGCAGGTTTTCATTGTCGGTAATGTAGTCAGGCTCCCCGTCACCGCAGGGACGTCGTCTTTGCAATCCCCATGCAGGTGAGAACTGGCAAAGGAATTTACAAGCCCAACGTTATGGACGTGATACATTAATGGGCCTCATTCTTATGTTCAAGTGACTTCTTAATAATGATCACTAAAAGCCTGACAGCGGACACAAAAGTGTTTTAGTCATCCAATGCTTTAAAAATTTCATTGTAGTACTGACCTCCCAGATCCAGCCATTCCGAAATCAATTTGATTTCTGCCGGGCTCAAATAGCCTTCATGAGCGGCACCGGCTTCAAAGACTGCAAAAAAACGAGCGTTCTGGGTAGAGTTAGCCCCTTGTGCGGTAGTTAAATAACGGCCTTGCGTATTATTTTCGAACAATGGAATCGGAATTGGATTGCCCGCTCCATCTAATACTAGTTCACCAAATTCATCCGTATAGTACACGAAGGTCATACAGGGGATATTGGCGTCATTCGCATCAACATTCAGAACGATATTCGGGTCGTCGGTGCTTTGTGGTACACACAGGTCTTCCAGGGTTGTCTGGTCGACTGCTTCAAACAGCGGAGTGCCCATATCGTCAGTTTGCTGCACCATCTGATATTGAATTTCGCCATCGATAACCAGGGGTATCTGCTGGATCTGGATTAATCCGGTATCCGGATTAACTTCAAGTACCGGGTCGCCGGCTGCAAAAAGTTCGTCATAGCCCTTCAGAAATACCATATTGTTATCCAGTGGCGAAACGACGTTTTCAAAGCTCAGCTGCACAGTATCGACCGGTTCGGGAATCTGTGGATTGCCGTCTCTATCTGCGGCACTGTGGCAGTTGATACAGGTAATGTCGACATCTACTCCCGCTTGGGAGATGGTTCGTGGCCACTCCCAGATCGGCTGAATGTGGTCTGGGTAGTCGATCACTGTGCGGCACAGAAAGCTCCAGCTTTCCAGGCAATCGCCAATTAAAACCGGTGGCAAGGTATGAAGATTATCTGGCCCGGAAGCTTCTGGAGCTGCAAACACCAGGGAAATGTCGGCACCCACGGCAGCACCGCTGGCGGGATCGGTCCACTCGTCTGTGAACACAATGTCCAGTGACAGATCACGAGGATCGGTCTCCACCGCTGGATCAGCTAATTTTACCCGAGTAAAGTACTCCGCCATGGTTTCGCCCACTTGTGGCATCGCCGAATAGGGTGTACCAAGAGGGTCACGCAGCGAGGTGTTGGGAAAGGGCGTTTCCGCTAAAGCGCCAATATTTGCTGTCGGGGGTTCTGCATTGTAGCGGCCATGAGGTTCTTCACTGTTAGCATTGTGACATCCGTTACAGGTGCGAATTTCGCCCGGTACTACGTTCAGCCAGTTGCGGTGACGTCCTTCCAGTGAACCGCGCAAGCGGCGTCCATTCGCATCGACAAATTCCATGGTAAAAGCCACGTTTGCCGGTACTTTAAAAAGGGCTGAACCATCGGGGTGGACCTGTGCATAACCAATGATCCCTTTACCGGGTTGGCCGTTGCGTCCTCTTACCAGAGCCATGTCGATATCGTAATCGTCATCGTGCGGCATGTTGGCGTGCTCGAGTATACGGATGAAACGTACAGGGCGTTCGTCGGTGGGCGTCCGCAGAGGGTCTGCCATGGCTGGGATACCGTCTGCGACGCCATCTTCGCCATCCATGCTGTAAATACTTTTAATGTTGACGATGCCAACACTTTGTTCTGTCAGTTCCGCGCGTTCGGGGTCTGTGGCTGCCCCTGGAATATAGTCGGCAGGTGTTTTTGGTTCGAAAACAACGGCTTCTGTGTACAGTGTGCCTATGCTGTTCGCTGTCACAACCGGGGCCTGCGTTTGCGTGACGGGGTCGTAAATCCAGATTCCAAACTGCGGGTCGGCCAATTCAATAAAGGGGTTATCGATACTTTCGGCCAGACAGGGCAGGGTAATGACTTCGTCTTCTTCAATGGTAACGGCGGTTTGCCCAGCAGCCAGTACACTGCCGCCGGTATTGACGAGTTCGCCATTGGCGTTAATCAGTGTGTAAACATTGTTGCCTTCCGCGTCAACCGAGCTTTGGGTATAGATACGCGGACTGAAGTCGTAGCCTTCTACCAGGCAGGGTTGCCAGGCCACAATAAAGCGTCCGGTCCCATCAAACAGCGGGTAGGCTGAATTAAATGTGCCATGTTCAGATTGCGCTTCAATCACCACCGTGCCAAATGACAAGGAGGTTTCAGCTGGCCCCACGCCGCCGACATTGGCATATGTGGGTTTGTTCAGGTCGATAAAGTTCTGTGTGTCTATCGCGACTATGTCGCCGCCGTGAGTCTGGCTGAGGCGCTCGCGAAAGCTGACAAGAATACGCCCGTCCGGCATTTGTAACGGTTTGATCAGTGCGCCCTGTCCCTCGTCGCCACTGCCGGAAGGGCTATGGAATCCGTAATATGGGCTGAGATCACTGCCGTCCGGGTGAATCGTGTAAAGGCTTAATCGGTCGCGATTGGTATTGCTGGTATCGTCTCCGCGTAAAAACAGAATGCGGCCATCACTCAATATTGTCGGATAAAAGTCATCGCCTTTGCCGTAGGATATCTGGCTGATATTGCCGTCTTCATCGATGATATGCAGTGTGTAGGCGTATTCATCGCCATCGCGCTCGGTGACGTAGGTAAATTGCGGGCGGCTCTGATCCAGTGATATGGATTTGGAGGTACGCTGACGCGTGGAGGAAAACACGATACGGTCATCGGGCAGATAGGATGGCATGATATCCTGGCCGGCTTCAGCCAGCAGGTTGGAGCTGATGACTCGTCGCAGCATATCCGAACTTAAGTCGTACTCCCAAATATTCCAGGTAGGTTGTTCATCCTCATCAGCGTCTTCGATTTCTGGTGCACGCATGGCAAATACCAGCTTGGTGCCGTCTGCATTGACTGCCAGATCCTTTACGTCATACAGCGGCGCATCTTCTCCCTCGATTTCCGCAGGAAATACCTCGTCTGTAATCACTCGTGCAGAAGCAGAGGCTGACGCGCGGGTTTTGATAACAAGGCGAGCCCCCGGGTTAAAGTGCGACGGATCAAAAACATCAAAAGGAACCAGTACCTGCGGAGAAGCATCGTCATCGGGATCTTCTGCTTCGTAGGGGGTGGGGCGCTCGATGAATGCGATGGGTAAGTCGACCACCACGGGATCACCGTCATCGCCTGAGCCATCATTGTCCAAATCCAAGCCCGTGTTACTGTTGCCGTTGTTATTGCTTACATCGCAGCCTTGCAGGGCGCACAGCAGTAACAATGACAGAAGGAGTTGTTGTTTCATGGTTTCGCTCGGTTATTACAGGCTTTTGCCATTTCTACAGATGGATTCGCTCAGTGTTTTACCGGGAATCTTGCATCTTGTTGTCACGAATAATGTTGCGATCGCGTGTTTACTTTCTATTGTCACACATCTTTATTTTTATTTTCCTAACAAGAGTTGTGCCTAATCCGACGCAATTGTTATTAAGCGCGTGTTTCTGAGAACTAGAAATCGCTAAATTTCTTGATAAATCAGCTAGTTCCGCTTAAAAACTAGACTAAACTGAGGTGTAAGATAAGTGATTTTTTGTAATGCGCACGGCTGAGGAGAACTTATCAGCGTGTATTCCATCTTCCGATACCTTTGAATATGAACCACGTCTCATTTAGTTATTTTAGTTCCCTTCTTTTTTCTTGCTGCCGTGTTTTCGGTACAAATTCTGCTCTACCTATCCCTAAGTAAAAATAGCGCATTCTCGAGATTTTTACCGTAAAGCCTTTAAGGCTCTGGGGTTAAAGCAAGATCCCAACTAAAAAATGACAAAATACGTCACTTTTTTTAAAGATAAAATGACAAAATATGTCACCGTAAAAACAAAAAATGTCACTATACGGTGGCAAACACTCAAGAAGCTGCTCAATAAAACCGATTAATTCGAGCAGTCTACAGTAAAGCTTGATTGACTTTGATTGACTTTGAAAGGCAAGAGATATGACAACCGGTAATTCAAATAAAACACTGCGCGAGATGCCATTGACCTGGCGCCGCCATTTAGGTGTTTGGGCTGTAAGTCTGTCGGCGGCTTTGACGGGCGTGACTGCGTCTGCCAACGTGGAAGACCAGGCCAAGCGCATCCATGACCGATTAACCGGTGCATATCCAAGCGAAGCTATTTTGCAGCAGATGGTGACCTTGATTGAGGATGACGGCAACGGTATTCGCGCTGCCGAACTGGCGATTGATAACAACGAAAACCACAGTTTTTATAATGTCACATTAAAAAACTGGGCAGCGCCATGGACGAATCGTGAAGGTGATGTGTTTGCCGATTTAAATGACTACATTGCCACCGCCATTGGATTTGTGCGCGATGAGCGTGATTTTCGCGGTCTGCTTTATCAGGATGTTCTGTATGTGGGAAATGCTGCAGGGCTGCCGCCATATTCTTCCAGTAATAACAGCCACTATGTGGCGTTGGAAGAGGGGCTAGAGCTTAACGGCGACCCTGGATACAGTCTAAAAGACGATCTCGAAGCCAGAACTCAGTCACAACTTGTACCTGCGTTGGCCAATGGCGGAGCTTCGGGTGTTATTACTTCTCGCGCTGGCGCTAAAGCGTTTTTGATCGCGGGTACAAATCGCGCGGCGTTTCGTTTCACGATGGTGAATCACCTGTGTCTGGATATGGAGGCGGTGCACGATGTGACGAGAGTGCCGGATCGTATTCGGCAGGATGTATCGCGCAGTCCAGGCGGTGATTCACGGATCTTTTTAAATAACTGTATGGGATGTCACACCGGGATGGACCCGATGGCGCAGGCCATGGCCTATCACGGTTATGCCTATGAGCCGGAGAATGATCCCACCGGGGAAAACGGGCAGGTGGAATATACCCCAGGCACGGTTCAGGAAAAATATTTTAACAACGATACGACCTTCCCTTACGGCTTTCGCACACCGGATAACAAGTGGGCCAACTATTGGCGCGCCGGTAAAAACGTAGTGCTGGGTTGGGATAGTGCCTTGCCTGGCAGTGGCACGGGTATCAGTACGATGTTTCAGGAATTGGCGCATTCAGAAGCTTATGCGCAATGTCATGTTAAACGTGTTTTTCGCACCGTATGTTTGCGAAATCCGCAAGACGCGACGGATCGCACTGAAGTGTCGAGTCTTGTTTCGGATTTTAAAAACAATGGTTTCAACCTGAAGCGTACATTCGCTCGGGCAGCTGATTACTGCATGGGGGAATAAGAGATGAAGCAAATGATTATTCAAACCATGCCAGCAATATTGACACAAGCCGTGCAGCGCCTGACTTATGTGGTGCTCGTGGCAGCATTGGGAGTGCTGGTGAGTTGCGGTGGAGATTCCGGTCAGGAAAACCAGCGAAACATCCCGGATGAAGAAGATAGTGGTAACGATGATATTGTCTACAATGGTCCGGTCGCCTCTACTGATGATGTGCTCGCATTCAAATTGGCTGTATGGGACAACCTGGCTGGCGACGATCGTTGCGGTGCCTGTCACAATGAAATTGTAGGGCAGGAGCCGCAGTTCTTGCGTCGCGATGATATCAATCTGGCGTACTCGATCGCGCTGAATTACGTGGATTTACAAGCGCCAGTACTCTCGCGTCTGGTTGAGCGTGCTGAAGCGGGCCATAACATCTGGAGTGAAGCGGCACCGGACATCATTGAAAACTACATTCAAAACTGGGCCACCGCGAGCGGTGCTTCGGAAAATGTGATTGTGCTAACGCCACCAGAAGTGCATGAAGTGGGCGTGAGTAAGCAGTTACCGGTGAGCAGTGATGCTTATGAAGCGACAATATATCCGCTGGTTACGGACACCGATTCTGCAAATTGTGTGCAGTGTCACTCGGAGGCGAGTGCGCAGCGCCAGCAACCGTATTTTGCCAGTGCCAATCCCGAAACGGCATATAACTCTGCCCGTACCCTTATCGACTTGAATAATGGCGCGAACTCGCGGTTTGTACAGCGTATGCAGGAAGGGCATAACGTGTGGCAAGATCCGAGTGGCGCCATGTCGCCAACGGCATACAGCGTGCAGCAGATGACCGTCGCGGTAAATGCCTTCCTTGAACTTGTGCCAGAACCTCAGCCAATTGATGAAGATTTGCTGGTCAGTAACGCTGTGGGCTTACTGGCGGATGGTGTTATTGCCGCCAGCGGTGGACGAGTGGAATCTGATGTGATTGCCCTGTATGAATTTAAAGAGGGCGCTGGATCTATTGCTTATGATACCAGTGGTGTTGATCCCGCTCTGGATCTGAATCTTTCGCCTACGGTTGAGTGGGTGGGTTCCTGGGGTATCCGCATTGAGGACAATGGCAAGGCGCAGGGGGATACAGCATCCAGCAGCAAACTCAACGACTTGATCAAACTGACAGGTGAATACTCGGTAGAAGCCTGGGTGATTCCCGCGAATGTGACGCAGGAAGAATCGCGTATTATCACCTACTCGGGCAGTACTGATACGCGCAACTTTTCGCTGAATCAAACCTTATATGACTATGACTTCCTCTCGCGCTCCGAGAACTCGGATGCTAACGGAATGCCGCAGCTGTCTACGCCTTCTGCGGATGAAATCCTGCAGGCCACATTGCAACATGTTGTTGCCACCTACGATCCCATCGAAGGTCGACAAATATTTGTTAATGGTGAATTGGTGGCGCAGGACGATGACGGAAGTTTGGCTGGCAATATAAATGACTGGGACGATACTTTCGTCTTGGCTGTGGGCAATGAGGTGGATAATGCCCGCTGGTGGGAAGGGACGGTTCGGTTGTTGGCCATTCATAATCGCGTATTGAATGCAGAGCAGATCATGGCGAATTTTGAATCTGGTGTTGGCCAGAAATACTATCTGCTATTTGGTGTCTCCCATTTGGTGAATATGCCGCAGGCTTACGTGGTGTTCTCAGTGGAGGTTTACGACGATTACAGCTACCTGTTCAGCTCGCCATTCTTTATCAGCCTGGACAAGGATGCAGTACCCGCTGAGGATATTAATATTCGCGGCATTCGGGTTGGTCTAAACGCTAAAGAGTTACCAACCAGTCAGGCTTTTGCCAATGTAAACGCAACCGTTACGGCAGAAAATTATAATGCAGCCACCGGTGTACCGTTGGCCACAAACCCTTCCGGGACTTTATTCGCCCTGGAAAATGGCCCGCTGGATGATCAGTTCTTCCTCACCTTCGATGCTATCGGCAGCAATAATTACAGTCGCCCCGCAGAGCCTGTACCTCCTGTTCCCGGAGAGCTGGATACCGATATTCAGCCCGATGTCGGAATGCGTATCTTTGACGAAATTTTTGAAAACATGTCCACCATTACAACCGTGCCATCGGAGCGTGTCGGTGATTTTTATCGCAGTGAACTGCGTCGTTCCCTGCCCGCATCTGAATCGCTTTATGGTTTCCTGTCTTCGCAGCAATCGGCAGTGGCGCAGCTGGCACTGGCGTTTTGTACGGAACTTGTCAGCGACACCACGCTGCGCAATGCCTATTTTGGTTCAGCGGTGTTTAGCGGCAGTCTGACGTCGGCAAACAGTGCGGATGTCGTTGATCCTCTGCTAGCACATATGCTGCACAGCTCCGGTTTGGCAACTCAGCCTGACCTGGATGACCCCGCATCGGGCGGTGAGCCGCCACACTTGGAAATTAAAGGTGTGCGTGATGAGTTGAATCGCCTGATTGATGGTATGACAACCAATGACACGTCGACCAAAGTTATCGCTGTGTGTACTGCCGCAGTATCCAGTGCAACCATGTTGTTGCAATAAGAGAGGTTAAGAATTATGGCTAAAGATAGATTGTTTTTAGGGTTGGATGAACCTCTCAAGCACAATTGCCATGCTCGTCCTAAAACGCGACGCGAGTTTCTTGCGCAGGGTTTTACGACCGGAGCCGGCGTTGTAGCAGGTTGCAGTACCTTGGGATCTCTTCTGGCAACAACAGCCGCTGCGGATGTGCCGAGTGAGGTCATCGAGCTCTGTCAGATTGGTGGTGGTACCTCTAAAGTGCCATTCATCGCCTTCGACCTGGCCGGTGGCGCCAACACTTCCGGCTCTAATGTGCTGGTGGGTGGTGCTGGTGGCCAAATGGACTTTTTAAGCACGGCAGGTTATGCGCGTCAGGGTCTGCCCGGAGACCAGGTGCCTGGTGTGGCAGAGCCCAATGGGCCGTTGAGTAACGCCACGGGTACCAGTAATGGCGATCATACCGACACAACGCTTGGCCTGGCTTTTCATTCCGACAGCGCATTTTTACGCGGCATACTGGATAAGGTTTCTCCTGAGTGTGCTGCCAACGTCAACGGGTTTGTGATGGCTGCTCGTTCGGAAAATGACACTGGGAATAATCCGCACAATCCGATTCGCGGCATCAATATGGTTGCGCAAAATAAAGGTGACATCCTTTACGCCGTGGCTTCACGCAATAATGATATGGGTGGCGGTAATTCAAGATTGCCCACGAAGTTCATGAACTCCAATGAGTTCCGTGAAACAAAAGTGGATAGACGAACAGATGCGCTGGGTTTGGTGAAAGTTGGAGACTTTAATGGTCTTTCCACGGATGAAGTCGTTTCTGTCATGACTTCCGTTTGGGAGATGAGTAAGGCCAAGCTGTCTAAAATGGACCCGAAACTGGCGACGGCGCAATTAAATGATGATTTGAAATTCAAACTGCAGTGCGTTTATGCCGAAACTGCGCATCTTGCGCGTGAATATCCAGACCCGCGTGTTTTGGATATTGCGGAAGATTCCTTTATTTCCTCGATCTTCCCTGGTGATGAGTTGAACGATCGCGAATTCCAGAAAACCGCCTCCATTATGAAATTGGTGGTCGGCGGGACGGGAGGTTCCACCAGTGGTTACGCCGGGGCTGGTCATATATCCATGGGGGGATATGACTATCACGGTCAGGGGCGGGCCACCGGTGAAGTGCGCGATTTGCGCGCCGGCCGCTGTATGGGGGCCTGTCTTGAGTACGCTCACCGCATGGGAGTACCTATCATGCTGGTAGTTTACAGTGACGGTTCCTTGTCTGCGGGAGGTCAGGTCGACAATTCAGCCGATGGGCGCGGAAAATTCATGTGGACTTCGGATAATTCCAATACGCGTAGTCAGTTTGCTCTGGTTTATGACCCTGTCGGTCGACCTGTGTTGCGCGGAGCTACTCCGGAAGCTCAGGCAGTGCATCAGCAAATCGGCTATATGAGGGCCGACGGGAATGTGGAGACTAACAGCTGGCCAGGCGCCAACAGTGCGGAAGTTGCCTGTGACGCCATCGTTGCAAATTACATGGCGCTGCATGGTATGGAAGGGCAGTTTGCCAACCTGTACGCTTCCAATGGACTGACGCAAAGCCTAGGAAGTGGGGTTCAGTTGGATAACTATCTGGCGTTTCAACGCTTACCGTCCGTTGACGAGTCTGGCAATGTCACGACAACGCGCCCCAGTTCGGAAATTATTTTGTTGTAATACGTGAATTATCGCGGCGCTAAAGACCGCGATAATGAATATGGCTATTCACCACTCTTCCAAAGAGGCTTTCAGGCGCGGTTTCCGCGCCTTTTTTTTAACCAGTTGCCTGGTCAGGGTGCCTGAAGTCAGAGTGGCGCGCCTGCTTCACAAGACATAAAAAATTTAAAAAAACAAGATTGTACTCCTGCAGAATTTCAGCATAATCCCCATCCACATTGCTGCGAAAACTGAGTCTCTGGATTCGGTCATCCTCGTAATAAAAACCCGTTATAAGAAAGAAGTTAAGCCTTTATGATTAGTATTAATGCGCGTATTGCTCAGGAACTGAATGTCAACGAAAACCAGGTGACCGCGGCGGTGGGCCTGTTGGACGAAGGGTCAACAGTGCCGTTTATTTCTCGATATCGTAAAGAGGTAACGGGGGGACTGGACGATACCCAATTACGTCAACTTGACGAGCGGCTAAGTTATCTTCGTGAAATGGAAGATCGACGGGACACAATATTAAAATCTATCGCCGAACAGGAAAAGCTTACGCCGGCACTAGAAGCGCAGATTAAAGGGGCTGAAACCAAAACCCAACTGGAAGATCTGTATCTTCCCTATAAGCCCAAACGTCGCACAAAAGCACAGATCGCACGTGAAGCCGGCCTGGAACCGCTGGCGGATGCCTTGTTTGAGGACCCCTCTCAAGAGCCGGAAACGCTGGCGCAAAACTACTTTAACGAAGAGCATAAAATTACTGATATCAAAGCGGCTTTGGATGGCGCCAAGCAGATTTTAATGGAGCGATTCAGTGAGGATGCTTCCTTGCTGGAAAAACTGCGTAGCTTTTTGCGCAGCGAGGCGTATTTGAAGTCCGAAGTGATTGCCGGGAAAGAGAGCGAGGGTGCTAAGTTCCAGGATTATTTTGAGCACAAAGAACTGTTTCAAAAAGTCCCCTCTCACCGAGCCCTTGCTATGTTCCGTGGCCGCAATGAGGGCATTTTGAATATTGCATTTACGCTGGAAAATGATCTGGAGCCAGGCCAAAGTCATCCATGTGAAACGATGGTGGGGCAATTTTGGAAGGTGGAAGATCAAGGGCGCGCAGCGGATAAGTGGTTGAGTGAATGTGTACGCTGGACTTGGCGAGTCAAGTTGGCGACCCATCTGGAAACAGATTTGTTGGGTGATCTGCGAGATAAAGCCGAAGCCGATGCGATTGATGTGTTTGCACACAACCTGAAAGATTTGTTGCTGGCCGCACCCGCCGGGCAAAAATCGACAATCGGTCTGGACCCTGGTTTGCGTACGGGGGTGAAAGTAGCTGTTGTGGATGCCACTGGCCGCGTTGTCGATCACGGTGCAATTTTTCCAACGCCACCGCAAAACCGTGTTCAGGAAGCAGAAGCTGTGATTGTCGCATTGTGTAAAAAACATAATGTAAATCTTATTGCGATTGGTAACGGTACAGCGAGCCGTGAGACGGACAAGTTTGTGGGCGATGTGTTGAAGGCGCATCCGGATTTGAAAGTGCAAAAAGTGATGGTGAATGAGGCCGGTGCTTCGGTCTATTCCGCTTCTGAGTTTGCCGCGAAAGAATTCCCGGATCTCGATGTGACCATTCGAGGAGCGATCTCCATTGCCAGACGTTTACAAGATCCGCTGGCCGAATTAGTGAAAATCGATCCTAAATCCATCGGAGTTGGTCAGTACCAGCACGATGTTTCGCAAACACGCCTGGCAAAATCTTTGGATGCCGTAGTTGAGGATTGTGTGAATGGTGTAGGTGTTGAAGTGAATACAGCTTCTGCCCCTTTGCTTGCCCGTGTGTCCGGTTTAAATCAGAGTATTGCAAACAACATCGTGGAGTTTCGCAACCAGAACGGCGCGTTAAAAAGTCGTGAACAGCTATTGAAAGTGCCGCGTTTAGGCGCTAAAGCGTTTGAGCAGGCCGCGGGATTTTTGCGAATTGCCGGTGGGGATAATCCTTTGGATGCTTCGGCGGTCCACCCTGAATCCTACAGCGTTGTGGAAAAAATCGCGCAGAAAAATTCGCGCAATATTGCTGGGTTAATTGGTGATACTGCTTTTTTGCGTAATTTGAAAGCGAATGATTATGTTGATGATAATTTCGGTGTGCCGACCGTTACCGATATTATTCAAGAGCTGGACAAGCCCGGACGCGACCCTCGTCCAGAATTTAAAACAGCGCAATTCCAGGATGGAGTAGAGAAGATTTCTGATCTCGAGCCGGGGATGGTTTTGGAAGGTGCGATCACTAATGTCACGAACTTTGGTGCCTTTGTGGATGTGGGTGTACACCAGGATGGTCTGGTTCATATCTCAGCACTGTCAAACACCTTCGTCAAAGATCCACGCGAAGTGGTTAAAGCTGGTGATATTGTGAAAGTAAAAGTGATGGAAGTAGACGTGCCGCGGAAGCGAATTGGCCTGTCAATGCGATTGGATGATGTGCCTGGGGAAGCAGGAGCAAAAACGGATCGTGGTGCAAAACCGTCTCGTCACGGTGCGGGTAAAGGTGCTCAGGGCGGCAAGCAGAATCGCAACCAGGGCGGAGCTGGACTCGGAACCATGGCGGCCTTGTTTGAACAGGCGAAAGCCAAACAAACGGCTAAAAATTAAAGCGGTAAGTCGCTGTGTCCAGGTTTGGGGGCAGCGACTAGTGTATGGCTTTCTCCTTGCATTTTTATCTCGGCATGTCACATGTCATCAGTCGTATTCTGATTTCTTTTTCTGGACTATCCGCTGTACGCTAAGCAGGCGCCCTGCGGTATACCCGTTGGTCTTTGAAGTGTTTAGACGGTTTCTATCTTATTTAGCGCCCCTTTAATCGGTCGGTGACTGGATTTTGATGTCCGCCGCGTTTATTCTTGAGGCAGTTAAAATCATCTTGAGGCGAATATTGGGATTCGTTCGTCCTGGTGATGCAGCAAAATCAAGTGGAATATTCTATGCCTGAAATAACCGAATATGCCTGTCATGGTTTTCATGATGATCTACCAAAAGGCAAAGCATCCGGCTCCATGCGTGTTGATACTACGGGAGTGCACTGTCGGATTGCGGATAAATCGGTATCCATGTCCTACCCCCAGTTGAACATGTATATGGGGGGTGCCAGCGATCGGCTGGTTTTTTTTGAACATCCCAGTGCCAGAGGATGGAGTATCTACACCAGCGATCGCTCTGTGCTAAACAACCCACACTTTTCGCAATATGCGCACCTCTCATCCAGTGCCAGAAAAGCCAAGCAAAAACACTGGTTGGGCTGGGGGATAATTGCAGCGGTTGTTTGTCTGATAGTTGTGATTCCGCTTTCAGTGGTTTTAAAAATGGACTGGGTGAGCAAGAAAATTGCAACTAAAATACCACCCGCCTGGGAGGAGCAATTAGGGCAGTCTGCAATTGCACAGTACCGGTTGCAGCATAAATTTTTACCGCAGGATGACGCCAGAAAACTACTGGCACCTTTAGTGAATCCGCTAATCGACGCCGTACCCAATTCGCGTTTTCAATACGATTTTTACATTGTCAATGACAGTTCGTTAAATGCCTTTGCGCTTCCGGGGGGCGATGTTGTGATCCACTCTCAGCTGATATTAAAAGCAGAGAGTGCCGAAGAAATGCTGGGCGTGATAGCCCATGAAATTACACATGTTGAGCAGCAGCACGGCGTGCGTAATGTTCTGGGAACTGCGGGGATTTACGTCGTTGCCAGTGCAGTCTTTGGTGATGTAAGTGGGGTATTGTCGGTATTCAGTGGTGCTGCGCCTTTGTTATTAAACCAAAGCTATTCTCGTAAATTTGAACGTGAGGCAGATGAAAAAGGCTATGGTTTACTGGTTCGTGCCAATATCAATCCAGCTGGCCTGGCCAGTTTTTTCGAAAAGCTGATCGAAGAAGAAAAACGCAGCATGGAGCAGATAGAAAGTGAAGAAACACGGGAAATGGTAAAAGACGTGTTGCAATTCATATCCACCCATCCGGCCAGTGAAGAACGCGTTGCAAATTTAAAAGCACTTGCACAACAAGATGCCAATGCAACTCAAAGTTATAGAGATTTATCGGTGCAATTTACGCAGTTACAAAATGCTGTAAAAGATTTTGTAACTGTCAATAAAAACAGTGAGGACTCAATAAATGAAAGCGGAAATTAAAGGCACACAAGCCTTTTCCTATATTGATGTAGAGCTTGAGCCTGGTGAAGGCATTACGGCCGAGTCTGATGCTATGTCCAGCATGGATGCAGAATTGGATTTAACTGCGAAATTAAACGGTGGCTTTTTTAAAGGGTTGCTGCGAAAGTTTTTAGGTGGCGAAAGTCTTTTTGTCAGTCGTTTTGATAACAATACGAATACCGCCCGTAAACTCACTCTGGTTCAAGGAACACCGGGAGAGATTCGTCGCGTGCAGTTGGAAAACGATGTTATCTATTTGCAGCCTGGCGCTTATCTCGCGTGTACTGATGGCGTTACGCTGGGGTTAGACTTTGCGGGCTTTGTTTCCTGGATTGCCAGAGAAGGTTTATTTCGGTTGAAGCTCAGTGGTACGGGTGATGTTTTTTATGGTGCTTATGGGGCGCTGGTGGAGAAAGATATCGACGGTGAGTATATTGTCGACTCCTCTCATCTGGTCAGCTATGAGCCAACAATAAAACTCAAACTACAATTGGCGGGTGGGATTTTTTCCAGCTTTTTCGGTGGCGAAGGTTTGGTGACGCGTGTAGAGGGGAAAGGAAAGATAGTGATCCAGTCTCGCAGCATTACCGGTTTAGCTCACTGGTTAAATCCAAAATTCTGGTAAGCCAGATTCACAGGAGAAGAACATGCACGTTGAATTAATGCACCGTCCCGGAAACACGGCTGCCAAAGTGACTTTGCAGCCCGGTGAAACCTGTACTGCAGAGTCCGGAGCGATGATCGCGATGAGCGGTCATATGAATATTACGACTACCACACACAAGAAATCATCTGGCGGCCTGTTGAAGGCAGCGAAGCGTATGATTGCTGGCGAGTCACTTTTTCTCAACCATTTCGATCCACAAGGCAAACCCGGTGAAGTATTTTTTGGGACCGATTTGGCTGGCGATATGATGACGCTCGATCTGGACAATGAAAACCTGATTGTGCAAAGCGGTTCCTTTCTCGCTTGCGAAGATTCGGTGGATATTGATTTGGGTTGGCAGGGATTTAAGTCGCTGTTTTCCGGTGAAAATGTTTTTTGGTTGAATATGAAAGGGAAGGGAAAAATTATTCTTTCATCTTTTGGAGCAATCTATCCCATAGAGGTCGATGGTGAGTATATTGTCGATTCAGGGCATATCGTGGCGTTTAATGAAAGTTTGAATTTTTCCATTACCAAAGCCGGTAAGAGTTGGGTGCAGTCCTTTTTGGGGGGCGAGGGGCTGGTGTGTAAATTTAAAGGCAAAGGCATTGTCTGGTGCCAGTCACACAACCCAAAAAGTTTTGGTATGGCATTGCGGCCCAGCCTTCGTGTACGAAAAGCCTAAGGAGACACCATGAATTATTATGTTGAAATAACGGGCGAGTTACGTGAAGGTGTTGACCGAGCCAGCGCTTTGCTTGAGTTTGCAGCCCTGTTTAAAATCGATGAAGCGAAAGCCGAAGCCATGCTGGAAAAAGCACCGGTGACCGTGAAAAAAGATATAGATAAGGCTACAGCGGAGAAATTTGTTGCGGCCATTGAGAAGGTGGGTTTTACCTGTCGAGTTCTGAGCGATGAAACATCTCTTGCCGCTTCATCAAGTGCAGAGCAAACAACACCGACAGCCCCGACCGTCGCCAGCCCTATCGTGCAACCGGAGCAATACATGGGGTGGACCTATACTATCGAGGGACAGCCTGATTACAGTTTCCTCACGGTGCAGATTCCCGCCAATGAAACTTTAAAAGTTGAAGCCTCATCCATGGCGACGATGGATACAAACTTGCAAATGAAAACCAAGTTTAAAGGTGGCTTAGGACGTTTTCTCACGGGTGAAAATATATTTATTAATGAGTTTACCGCTGCTGGTGGTTCGGGTGAAATCGGTATAGCACCCGGCACGCCGGGCGATATGATGCATCAGTATCTGGACAACGATACGATTTATTTACAAAGTTCAGCGTTTGTTGCCGCAACCAAGGATGTGGCCGTTGAATCCAAATGGCAGGGGATGGTAAAAGGTTTTTTCTCGGGAGAAAGTCTGTTTTTAATACGTTGTAGTGGTCGCGGTGATCTTTGGTTTAACACCTATGGAGCCATTATTGAAATTGATGTGACAGATGATTATGTTGTAGATACCGGTAATATTGTCGCCTTTACTGAAGGCCTGGACTATAAAGTGTCTAAGGTTGGAGGGTATAAATCTCTGTTCTTTTCCGGGGAAGGATTTGTGTGTCGGTTTACCGGTAAAGGCAAAGTTTGGATTCAAACGCGCAGTGCCAGTGCATTTACCTGGTGGGCACATTTTTATCGCCCGGTGAAATCCAGTAATTAAACTGGCAACGGTTTGGGCTTGGGTGCATAAGCATTGTAAATGGTTACGTATCCAGCTCTAATCGATGAATCAACTGCAATGCTTCTTCACGACTGTTACCGCAGACAAAAGCTTCTGCACGAAAATTCTGGCAAGTGGTGGGATAGTGCTCGGTTTGCCAAATACGGCATTGCATGTTGACGAGATCCAGGTGCACACAGGCAACGCCGGCAGGCTTACCTTGCGGCATCCCGTAATAGGGGAAGTTAATAGAAGGCGCAATACAGCAGGCACCACAGTGAGTTCGACATTGCATGCTTGTTATTTTAACGCACCGTATGTATTTTGCGAGCGCATGGCGATCAAAATAATAAACTGGCTGAATTATTTGTCGAAATTCAGTTGCAGTCTCAAGTAAAGGTGAAATAGAACGTGAGCGATACCAATAACGAAACTTCCATTTCACCCGCACTGCTCGCGGTGCTGCGCTGCCCTAAAACAGGAGTACCGCTGGCGATCGATACCGATCAGAAGGAGCAGACAGCTCAGTCGCAAAGCGCTCTTGAAAACACACAGGAAAGCAATCAAGAAAGCAATCAAGAAAGCGATCTAAAAAGCACAGTGCTGCGAACTGTTAATGAAACGGACACACTGCCTCATGATAAGGGCGTAACCCGCTATCCGGTCGTTGGCGGCGTGCCATGGTTATTGCCAAATCCACAAAATTCTCTGTTGGATTGGAGTGGTAAATTACATCATTTCGCGCAAGTTTTAGCGGCAGAAATCAAACAGCTGGAACACGAACTGTCACGCGTTGAAGGATTGACGCATGACCGTTTATCGCGAGTGTTACAGGGCAAGCAACACTTTATCCGCCGCGTTGGTGAGTTGATGATGCCCGTAATAGCCACGCCGCAGGCACCTCTGCGCATATATGACGCCCTGCGCGATAGAGCACCGAGCGCTCAGAACTTGTTAAGTTACGAGGCAAATTTATATCGCGATTGGGTATGGGGCGAAGAAGAGAACCAGGCGAGCCTTAAAATTCTGAGTGACTTGTGTAGCGAAGGGCAATCCCGGTGGCGGACGTTAGTGTTAGGCGCGGGGGCTGCAAGATTAGCGGTAGACTTGCATGAAGCATTGAATTTGCCGTTTACCGTGGCCACCGATATTAACCCACTCTTGATGTTTGCTGCCAAACATATTCTCAACGGAAAAGACCTGGATATTTATGAGTTTCCCCTACACCCTAGAACTGAGCAGGATGTTGCCGTTTTACATGCAATAAAAGGGCATAAGGTTGATCAAAATTTTCATTTACTCTTTGCCGATGCCACCAAGCCCGCACTTGCAGCACATGCCTTTGATTGTGTTGTCACACCGTGGCTTGTTGATATTCAACCTTTAGAGTTTTCGCGTTTTATGCGACAGCTCAACCACTATGTCCCGATAGGCGCTAGCTGGGTAAACTTTGGTAGCCTTGTATTTAACCAGCAGCGAGATGCGTTTTGTTACGCGATTGACGAAGTCAAACAAATCGCGGCGCAACAGGGGTTTGATATTTTAGAGATTTCTCAGCATCAAATGCCCTATTTGAAGTCGCCGCATAATGCGGGATATCGAATGGAAACGGTGTGGGCCTGGCGAGCGGTAAAAACACAGGATGTTGCAGCAGAAGCGTCACCTCAAGTGCTTCCTGGCTGGCTGCTAGACCCGCAGCAGGCAATACCTAAAGCACCTTACCTGGAGCAATTTGCTTTTACTTATCGTATCTACGCGCAATTGGCTGCGGAGGTGGATGGCCGTACTTCTATCGAAAAAATTGGTAAAAAACTGGCAAAGCAAAATAAAATGAATCCCGAAGAAGGGATTCAAATGGTGACTAATTTTTTTATTGATTTATACACACAAAATTCAATGAATTAAACCACTAAAACACGCTTTAGCTCATTCAAAAAATCCTGTTGCGCCGCTATCGGCTCTTGATCCAGACGAATGGCTTTTTCGCACAGCGATAGTAATGAAAGCTTTTGTTCTGCGCTAAATTGCGGGAGTGTCGGGCGCAGAATGTTTTTTAGTTCCGCCGAGACGTTACCGACGTCTTTTAATAAATGACAGGCAAAGGCATAATTTTCCTGTACATCTTTTTCTGGAACATGCAATTCGTCTTTCAATATTGCAAGTAACCCGTCTTTCTGTTCTTTTGTCACATTGCCTGCGAGTGTGACGGCCGCAACTAAAATCAATGAAGCAACTTCTCGAGGGGACTCTATGCGGTGTATCGGCTTGGTGCCCACCAGCTTTTCCCATTTGCGTCTTCTCGCCCAGAAAAATGGATTAAAGGCATTGAGATCGACGCCTGAGTTTTGCAATCGGTAAAGCGCCCAGATTAATCCTGCGGCTGCGGTGATAAAGGCAATGAGTATATGCATCGTGAAATATCCTTATTTTCGGGCTGGGGCCATCGTATTTTGGTTGCACTGCTTGAATGAATACTCGGCGTGAAGGTTGTGCTTCCTGATGCGGAAGTTTATGCAAACAATTGCAATTGTGCAATTGGCTTTATGTTGAAATCGCTGATAACGATATTCCAATGTGCTGTGGTTTCATAAGAAAAACCGAATGAATAATGTATTAACTTTTTATTTGGCAAATTTGATGATTAAGATGACGCGTTGATCTCGCGTTAAACGGTTTTGTGAATTTACTCCAAACCAACTTTGTTGGCACGTATGTTAAAATTATTGTCATACAGGGATGAGCAACAAATTTCAGGACGAAGCAATTTCACCGGCGCTTCTCGCAGCAGGAGTACCGGCCAGTGCATTGTATTTGATGTGCTGTAAAAACGTAGAAAAGGCGCAGTGACAATACGCAGTGATAATGCTCAGTGATAATGCGCAGTAATATTGGAGTGGTAATGAGAAAAGCAGTAGTCATACTGGGGGCTTTGATTGGATTGCAAACTGGGTGTGCAACCATGAACAAGGCTGATTGTTTAAGTGCTGATTGGCAAGCCATCGGCGAAAAAGATGCATTGGTTGGGTATAACGAATCTCGCATGGATCTGTATCAAAAAGCATGTTTGAAGCATGAGATTACACCGGACTATGCCTTGTATAAGCAGGGACACTACGTTGGTTCGCAAACTTTTTGTACCGCACAGAATGGCTTTAATCGAGCCAGAGAAGGCTTTGAATATCAGCAAAGCTGTCCACTTGATCTCGAGACGGAGTTCCTACAAGGTTACCATGATGGTTGGGAACTTTACCGTATAAAGCTGGAGCTGGATGAAGTGGAGCATGAGATTAGCAGTGCTCACAAATCGATAGCCAGCAATGAAACTCAAATGGAAGAAAAGCACGATCAAATGTTTGCCGATGGGATGACCAAAGAAATGCGTTCGCATCTCATGTCCGATATCGATCGCTTGAATGATGCCAACAAAATTCTCGATTCACAAATTATGGTGTTGCAAGGGCGTTATGCGGATTTGCAAGAAAACTATGAAAATGCTGAAAAAGAACTGGATGTGTACAATTAAAGTAAAGACATCATTGGGTGAGTTAATTTGACCGCACACTACGCTGTTCCTGCAGAAAGCTTCAAAATCGAATATGAAGTGAAGAAAAGTCAATTTATCAGCTTGGCTTTCCACGTTGCTAGCCGTGATGAAGCGATGACGGCATTGGCTCTTGCCCGGGAGCAGTATCCTGATGCCCGACATCATTGTTGGGCATATCTTATCGGAGCTCCTGCTGCCCCTGTCACCGTTGCCATGAGTGATGACGGCGAACCGAGTGGCACTGCAGGCAAGCCCATTCTCAATATCCTGCAACACAAAGATGTTGGCGATATCATGCTAATTGTGGTCCGTTATTTTGGCGGAATAAAACTTGGCGCTGGTGGTCTGGTTCGAGCATATAGCCATGCTGCACAATTGGCTGTCGACGCACTGCCTCGACGCCAGTTTCGGCAATTAACTCAGCTGCAGGTTACAGGGGATTTTTCATCAGAACAGCCTCTGCGTCACTGGCTGCAACTGCATGATGGAAAGGTGGACGGGGTTGAATATGGAGATCGCATCACCGCATCGATCGCGCTTGAGGAAAGGGATGTTGCCGAATTTAAGTTATGGACGAATGCCAATAATCTTTTAATTGTTACGTCGTAAAATGTTCTTGTATGGCTTTAGGGCTGTGTTTTCCAAGGATTGGAATACAATGGGTTTTCAATAAATGATTCATCATTCAGTGCGTGCAAAAAGTGAATCAGATCCTGTTTTTCTTCCTCGCTGAGTGGGAATGCTTTAATCAAATCACTTTTTTGAGGGTGTGCTCTGCCATCGCCTTTTAGTGGTCCTGAGCTCAGGTTTTGTCCTCCCTGGGCGTAAAAATCTATGACTTCAACTAATGTTGCCAGGCTGCCGTCATGCATATACGGCGCGCTGTATTGCAGATTTCGTAAAGTTGGTGCGCGAAATTTTCCTTTGTCTTCCTCCCTTAAACTGATGTCATACAGTCCTTGATCAAAATTTGCAGGTGGCACTTCCGGGTTATACAGGCCCGTGTTGTGAAAGGGGCGCTCTGTAATGGCGAGTCCATGTTGATTGGTGGATTGGGAGAAATTGAATCCGCCGTGGCAATGTCGGCATTCAGTTTTTTCTGACATGAAGATACCCAGGCCACGCAGCTGGGAATCGGTTAATGCATCATCTTCGCCGTAATACGCATAGCGATCGAAAGGGGAGTTAAAGGACGTCAGAGAGCGAATAAAGCTGGCTAATGCTTTTACTGTTTGGTCCAGTGTAATATTTTTATTTTGTTCAGGAAAAGCGGCGGCAAATAATTTTTGATATGTAGCGTCTTTCTGCAAACGTGCAAGTATCGCTTCTTCATTGCCGGTTAACCCCATTTCAATAGGGGCCTCGTTGAATAATGGAATGAGAATCTGTGCTTCTATGGATGTAAGCGAATCATGGGCCCACGTGAATGTTTCATTGTAAGCAACGTTGGTGAGGCTGAGCGAGTTTCGCGCTAGCACCTCACCGGTCGATCCTACACCAGTAGCCAGCGATTCGCTGAAAGCTTGTGCCTGTAAATGACAGGAGCTGCAGCTTTGTGTGTTATTCGCCGAAAGCCGGGTGTCGTAAAACAAGTGTCGTCCCAACGAAACTTTTTCTAGCGTCATGGGGTTGTCTACGGGCACTGGCGGAGGCGGAAAATCTGGTGGTAAGTGAAAAACATATTCGGTCGGCGTGTGTTTGCTGCATGCACTTACCAAGCATATTAACGCTGCAATAACGCTATACAGATATTTGTATGTGGTCATGCTACTGTGGTGCGCTGGCAGTGTTGACATTGAAAAAACTCTGCTGCTGACATTGGTCTATGCATTGCCCCGTTGTTGCCGAGAGCCCTAACTGTGTTACAAAGCCCGCACATACGGGGTTGTCTTGATAATTGCCGGTGCAATGAGTGTTCGGAGTATCTGCGGGAATCAATTTCAATAAGGCCGAAAGATCAAGCTGTATGTGTTGCGTAGTCGGATTGAAATCGAGTAGTTGAATTGTGCTAAGGTTGGGGCGTTCACAATGATCCGTTGGTGGGCGCATGGGGGAAGCTGACTGGCAGCCAGTGCTTCCAAGATGGAAGTTAAAATGCCGATCTTCAAGGCTGAAATCGAGACGCATGAACTTATACCCAAGTTGCCAACTCCAATACATACTGCCGACATTGAACGGTGAAACCGCGGTTAAAGGGTTTTGGTGATTGGTAGAAAAATCCAGTCCCAGGGTAAATTGTATTCCAGCTATTTCGTCCGGACTCACAGATGTTTCGGGTTGAACTGTTATCTGGCTGTTACTTTGCTCTCCTTGTTGATCCAGCTTTATGAGCGCTCCTGTTGATTGTTGCCAAGGGGGACTGTCGTTCAACCTGGCGGGAATAAATTTGCCTTGTTTATCAATGAGAAATACGTTGTGTAAATAGAATTTGAACTGCCGCAAAGTAAAGGACGCTGGATTTGCGGAACTTTTTTCTGCCGCGGAGAAATATATAGTGATGGGCTGTGCTGTATTTTTACTGCAGGCAGATGTCGCTAGTAGTAGCGATGTTACAAACAGAGTGCGAATTAGTTGAATTAGGTATGGCTTTCTCAATGTGTTATTCCACTTGTATAGGGTTATCGAGAAAAGAGCAAACTCACGGGAATGAGTGAAGTTGACTCTACGAAAGCGTAAATCGGCGTTTGCCGTTGGTTATAAATACGCTTGAAAGCACTGTAAATTTTGGCATTAAGGCCGGTGATTTCGCAGTCCTTGCGTCACATTATTTACAAAATTTAACGTAGTATGTAGCTCAGTTCGCGTTATTCGCGTATGAATCAATTATATTGGAAAGATTCAGGCGCTACAATTTTGGCAGTACTGTGCTGTCAGCGGCACTAGACTTTGAAGCTAATAAAATAAAAGGGTTAACAGTGAAAATAATGCAATGCTATCAAAAACTTTACCTCTCAGTTTTCACCGTCACAATCGCGTGTATTGCTGGCCTTGCCCAGGCAGATAGCGGGGTAACGCGCTATGTTGCGCAGGACGGCGAAGATCTTGGTCGCTGTGAAAATATGTTCCGTCCCTGCCGCAACTTGGCGTATGCCGTGCAAAATTCCACAAAAGTTGATCGTATTTATGTGGCTGCAGGTGAGTACACGCTTGCCAATGCGGATCAGGTCTATAGTGTGGGCAGTGCGGCCTTTCGTATTGTCGGTGGCTATAGCCGAGTCAGTGGCTTTAGTGAACGGGACCCATCGCGTTATGTATCCACTGTGGTAGGTTTGCCGCCATTGTATCGTGATGCTTTTCAACAAGCGGGCTTTAAAGTGATTGCCGATCAGAAAGGGATGAGTCGTGCAGAGTCTCAGGCAGTCCAACAAAAAATGCAGAAAGTTTCCAGGACGATGCAAAATCACAATGCCAGTGAGTGTATAAACAATACGACACAGGGGTTTGATTGCGAGTTACTGGATCTATATGCCCACCTCAGTTTGTCTTCCTTAAAAGCCAATGCAACCTCGGGAAATGATATCTGGGGGTATTACGATCTTAACCGTGGTAAAGAGTATGTGTTAATTGGTCTGGATAATGGCGTGGCAATTGTGGATGCTTCAAATCCGGAGCAGCCGCAGGTAGTGGCGGAAACCGACGGTCCTAATTCACTGTGGCGAGATATCAAGGTTTACCAGAGTTACGATGCAGCTTCGCAGCGCTGGCTTGCGTATGCTTACGTCAGCAATGAGACCGGTGATGGCATTGCCATTATCGATCTAAACCAATTGCCCAATAGCGCAGAAGTTGTGGCTCGTGGTGGAGGTGTCAGTTCGGCGCACAATGTCTATCTGGCAAATGTGGATTTCACGTTTGCGGTAAATCAGCCTGGCTTGCAGGCATTGTTAAGTATTGCAGGTGCAAATGCCGGAGGCGGAAATTTCCGCTTGTATGATTTGGTGAATCCGCAATCCCCTAATTTTGTTGCTGCCAATAATTACGGTTATATGCATGATGCGGCAAGCGTTCGAATTCATGATGATCGCAAAAATACTCAGTGTGAAAATGCGAGCGAAGCGGTAGCGTGTCAGGTTCTGGCAGATTTTAATGAAAACACCGTAGAGATTTTTGACATTACAAACGCGAGTTCTCCTCAACATTTGTCCAGCTTTGAATATACCAATTCGGCTTATGTACACTCGGGTTGGTGGACTGAGGATGGAAAATTTTTATTTGTGCAGGACGAGTTGGACGAAACTCACAATGGCTTAAATACAACGTTGCGCATCTGGAATATGGAGGATTTAAATAATCCGCAGTACCTCGGGAATTGGACGGGAGAAAAGCGTGCTATTGACCACAACGGGTTTGTCAAAGGTAATCGTTATTACATGTCGCACTACACAGAAGGCTTGACAGTGTTGGACATTACTGACCCCTCGCAAACTCAGCGCAAGGCATACTTTGACACTGTGCCTGGTGTTTCTGCCGCTAACTTTTCAGGAGCCTGGGGTATTTATCCATTCTTTGTCTCTGATCTATTAGCTGTGAGTGATATTAATAGTGGCTTGTATTTGTTGAAGGATAAATCCTTAGCGAGTGCTCAAGGAGCCATAGGTTTTTCTTTGGCGCATGACAGCGCGACGGAAGGTAGCAACCTGGAGGTAAATGTAGCGCGTGTGGGAGGGAGTGAAGGCAATGTCAGTGTGCAGGTAGCTCTGGTCCCTCTGACGGCTGATGATACTGATATTCTGTTTGCGTCTGGTGAGGCCATGACGAGCCTGACATGGGCTGACGGTGATACAGAAATAAAAACCCTGATGATTCCTGTTGTCGCCGATGGTGAAGTGGAAGGGCTGGAACGTTTTGCGCTGCGTTTGGAAAGTCCGACTAGCGGCGCTACGGTTGCTGGTAATCGTATTACGATGTTGGCCATTTCTGAAGCGGATACCATGGCCTCTCTGTCCTTCCTTAATTCTACCACCACAGTGGCTTCTGGCAGTGAAAGCGCCACAGTGAGCGTATTGCGAAATGCCAATATACAAATGCCTGTGAGTGCGCAACTGGTGGCGACCTACCCCGACGGCTCGGCGTTTACGACGCAGCGTTTCGACTTGGAATGGGCGGCGGGAGATGTCAGTAGTAAAAACATCGTGGTACCCATCGCCGATGCTAACATTGTTGCTGATGCGACTATAACTTTAGCTTTGGAAAATCTAAGCAACGCAAACCAAAATACTGATACGGCAGCCAGTATTGTTGTTGGCAGTGGTGGTGTTGAACCTACACCGCCCCCAGGCGGTTCGAGCAGTTCCAGCGGTGGGTCAAACGGTGGTGATAGCGGAGGCGGTGGTGCTGCTTGGCATCTGTTGGTGGCGCTTATGAGCCTTTATTCGTATTTGTTGTGTCAAAAAAGCAAATGTACCTTTCGTCTACTGCCGTAATATTTTTGTTCCCTGGAAGAGGGTTACATTTTTAATTACGAATCTTAAACCTGTGAGAAGCAAAAGAAAAAACTGCAGGGCAGATTAAATTAAGGCATTGAGAAGCCTTGGCGCTATTTGCAAGCCTGAAGAATAACCGGAGTTAAATATGTACCCGACCACTTGCTAAGATGGTCGGGTTAATAGGGTTGTGTTTATAGGCACGGGTTAATGGGGTTGTGTTAAGAGGGGGGTATTAAAAGAGTCCAGTAGAGTGACTCTTTTAAACTGGCTCAGTTACAAAAAATCAAACCATGGTTTTATCGATGTTTAATGGCCCCCATGCCTGACAGGTGGGCATGACTTCCAGATGGTTAATGTTAATGTGCGCGGGTAGTTTTACCGTCCAGTAAATGATTTCTGCAATATCTTCAGGAGTTAATGCCTGAGTGTCATTGTAGAGTGCATCCGCTTTCGCTTTATCTCCTTTCATTCTTACCAGAGAAAATTCCGTTTCGGCCAAACCTGGCGCAATATTGCTGACGCGAATATGTTTACCTAAGAGGTCCGCGCGTAAGCAGCGACTAAACTGTTCAACAAAGGCTTTGGTCGCACAATAGGCATTGCCCCCAGGGTAAGGCCAGCTTCCGGCAATCGACCCCAAGTTAATTATGTGCCCTTTATTTCGGTCCACCATCTGCGGGAGCAGGGCGTGGGTCATGTGCATGAGTCCTTTGATGTTGGTGTCTACCATCGTATTCCAATCTTCCAGACTGGCTTGGTCCGCGGGCTCCGTCCCCAGTGCCAGGCCGGCATTATTGATTAATACATCAACTTGAGTGTTACTGTCGGTAAGGGTGCGTGCAAATTGATCTATTGCCTCGGCATTGCGAACATCAAATGAAAAAGTTTGAACCTTGCCAGGCAGTGATTGCACGAGCTGTTGCAATCGCTCTTCTCGTCGACCGATTAATAACAGTTCCACATCGTTGTCATTGGCAAATTTGCGCGCACAAGCCAAACCAAAACCTGATGTGGCACCGGTAATACAAATAACTTCCGCCATGATTTTCCTCCCAAACAAAAAAGGCGTTAAACTGATTTCAGCTTAACGCCTTGCGTTGAAAATTGTAAGAATGAAACGATAGAAGCTTATAAAGTCTTTAAAAATTCCAATAGTTGTAAGCGTTGTTCTCGTGTCATCGCTGGAAGTATTTCGCCGTTTGGCTGCTCCGTGTTGCCTGCGGCATATTCGTGCCCCGTGTTTAGATTTCCTTTCAACTTGGTGTTGTAAACAAAGCCTTCGTAACCGGATGTGCGGAATCCGACTTTTACCGGATCGAACTCGCGACTTCCCACCGTAAAGCTTTCGGGGCGATACTCACCGTCTTCCGGATCATCTGCTTGTTTGGCTGGTAGCAACAGCTCGTACAGACTGGGTACAGAGCCGTTGTGTAAATAAGGTGCAGTAGCCCAGATGCCATTCAGCGGACGCGCCTTATATGCCAATAGAGACTGAAACGGCTGCGCCGTTGTATCGGGATCATATTGGCCTTGTTTCATGCTGTTTTTAATATCGTTGTAAAAGAAAGAGGCAAATAGGGTATACAGCCAGTCCAGCCAGCGGCGAATCCAGGTTTTATCGACGTCGGGCGTTGCCACAACACCGCGAGTAGTCGCAGTAAGAATAGCGGCCACTGGCGCCTCTTCTCCCAGAATTAGATCTCCCACATCTGTACTTTGATAGGTGTATTCGAAGTTTCCTGATTTGCCGCCGTAGTTCACGCTATTTTCTGCCATGGTAGGGTCGGTTCCCACGCGTTTTAACGAAGACAGTTTGGAAATGACTACCCGATTCCAGTTATTGCGGTCGATAATTTCATGGCAGGACTGGCAGTATTGCGCATACAGCAACTCCCCTTTTTTTGCTTTGGTATAGTCGATTTTCCCCAGGATGTCTTCAGGCCACAGTGGTGATTTTAAGCTCTTCAAGTGATTTTCAATTCGCTGTAAATTCACCAGATCTATTGAGGACGTAAAATCGATTTGTGTGGTTTTATTGTTCTGGCCGGAAATCTTAGCTCCCAGACTGAAGTCGCCGTCAGACATTTTCCAGTCCAGAATGGCAAACACTCCTGTGACTTCTCCCGCGTTTCTGCCGAGCGGGCCTACACCCGCATTGTTTGCCAGAGCATTCCATTGCACGTAGTCCGAGTTGGTGATGTCCCACAAATAGGGGTAGCTGACAGGGGCATTGGGCTCATTAAATAAATACTCTCGAAGACGCAGCATTTGTTCTCCCTTGAGGTTGGGATAGCCGCCCTGTTGAGACATGAGCCTGTCAATGACGATAGCAAATTGCTGGTTCCCAATAATTGTTTCGTTGATGCCATTTAATACCAGATCCACCTGGGCTTCGGTCAGCATCCGCCGACCGTCAATGTCGGTAGCAATCAGCATGAGATTGCGTGCCTGCTTTTTGTTGATGACATGTTGTAGTACCCGGTTGTAAATCCGGCCAAAAGCATCGAGGCGGGCATAGCCATATTCCAGTGAACTCAAATTCACAGCATTGTAATTCAGCATGATCTGCGTCCATTTATTGAGATCAGCGAGTACTTCGTCTTTGCTGTCATAATCGTTATCCCGCTCAAGTACCGCTTTGACGAAACGTTCCTGCTTTTCACTGTCACTGAGTGTTTTATGCATGGCATCTTCCATCGCGGTGAGGAAGCCCACCATGTCTGCCATGGCTGCGCCACCATCAATGCGGACGGCTTTTCCCTGGTAGTTGATTTGGCCTGTATGACACGCCGCACAGGTATAACCAATATATTCTTTACCCTTGTAAACATCTTTTACAAAGCCGACTGCCAGCCCATCCGGATTAAAAAATGTTGCTTTCTGCGGGAGATATCGGTACTTGTCAAAGTTGGCATTGGAGCGGAATAATTCTTTCGAGCCAGCTTGTTCCAGTACCATGAAAAAGTCATAGGGAATCAGGTCTGACCCCTGGGTGATGTTGTAGTACCACAAGCTATCGGATTCACTCCAGCCCTGATCCAGGTATACAGGTGTTGAATAATCTTCGTCAAAATGACCGTCTGTTATGGGGATGCCGCCACGATCCTCATCGTCATCCCAGTTTTGATAGATTTTACCTGCCGCCAAAGCGATAAACATACAGAGGATGATTAACCCCATAAGTATCGTCAGGTATTTAATGCGTGAGCGTAGAAAATCGATTAGATGAAGAAATGTTTGCTTGACCATTGCGTAAAAATCCCCTTTTACCGAACTTGTTATCGTTATGCCCTGCCGAAATGATGATGAAAAGAAAGTGAATCCCTTATATCAACTAAAGTTTAGTGCTTCAGTTGTTCCCTCGCAGTGAAATAATTGTGAGATTTACAATCGACGTGAATATACATGCACATTCGGTTGTTTTTTGTGACAAGTAAAAAATAGCTTGTTGGTTGATGAAAATATAATCTGTAAAAAGCGCGAAGCTTAAAACAAGTTGCGATTTATAGCTAAGCTTTTAAATAAAGGAATTGAATTAAGCGAATTTTGACTGACTAAAATCTATCATCATAATAGTAATACTGGGTTTGCACTGAAATAGCGCTCAGTTGTTTTATGATCGATAGGGAATAAAATTTTTTGCATTAACAAGATGGTTTAAAGCAAAACTAATTATTAATATGGTGGCGCAATTTTTAAAATTGTAAGGGTATAATGCTGCATCGCCAGAAAGCGGCTCTTAAATGTGTGTAAATGAGAAAAAGAAGCACTGCTTGGCGGAAGAAGGTTGTTGAGGTAAATATGCCAAACGTTGCCTTTTAGAACTTACCTGAAAACCGGGTATGTTTGAGCGGCGCTCATGGTAAGCCATCAGCAGCGATGCCCGCTGGCCAGATAATCTCGATATCCAAAAAAACGATACTTATAACGAATCCCGTAACCCTACTAATACCGATAAGTGATACTGCATGAAGCCTAACGAAATTCTTAACCGCTTGTTTGAAGAAATTGACACGGTCATATTATCTCGCCAGCACCCTGTCACCGGTTTACTCCCTGCCAGTACCTCCATCAATATTCACGGCGATTATACGGATGCCTGGGTTCGGGATAATGTGTATTCCATCTTATGTGTCTGGGCGCTGAGCATGGCGTATAAGCGGACTGGCGAAAAAGTGCGTCACGATCAGCTGGAGCAGGCCACCATTAAATTGATGCGGGGCTTGCTGCAAGCCATGATGCGTCAATCTCACAAAGTTGAGGCCTTTAAGCATACCTTGAACCCCCAGGATGCATTGCACGCAAAATATGATACGACCACTGGTCTGCCGGTGGTGGCAGACGATGCCTGGGGACATTTGCAGATTGATGCAACATCATTGTTTTTGTTGATGATGGCGCAGATGACGGCTTCCGGCATGCGTATCGTATGCACGTACAATGAAGTGGATTTTGTACAAAACCTGGTGTACTACATTGCGAGTGCTTATCGGACTCCGGATTTCGGGATTTGGGAGCGCGGCAATAAAATTAATAATGGTAAAACAGAAATCAATGCTAGTTCGCTGGGAATGGCGAAAGCGGCATTACAGGCACTTGATGGCTTTAATCTATTTGGTGAGAACGCCTCACCTCGCGCCGTAATTCACACGGTTGCTGATGCTATTTCTCTTGCCCGTAATACTTTGGCAACCTTGTTGCCGCGAGAATCTTTAAGTAAGGAAGTGGACAGCGCGTTGCTCAGTATTATTGGCTATCCGGCTTTTGCGGTAGGGGATGAAAAACTGGTCACCAAAACCCGCGATGAAATTCTAAGTAAGCTTGGTGGAAACTATGGCTGTAAACGATTCTTGTGGGATGGCCATCAGACAGCTATAGAAGAAAGTTCACGTATATATTACGAGCATTCAGAACTGGCAAACTTTGAAAATGTTGAGTCTGAATGGCCGCTGTTTTATACCTATCTGTACATCAATGCGCTGTTTAATGATAACGAAACTACGGCTCAGCATTACCGCGAAAAAATTGAAAGCTTGATGATCGAAATCGACGGTATCGGTTTGATTCCCGAATTGTACTATCTGCAGCGTGAACATATAGCGGCAGAAAAAGCAGAGCCGCGCAGCCAACCGCGAGTACCGAATGAGAACGTGCCCCTGGTGTGGGCGCAAAGCATGTACTTAACAGCGCTATTGCTGGATGAAGGATTAATTACCAAACAGGATATTGATCCGTTGAGAATGCGAAATCGGTCCACGCGTTTTGTTAAGCCTCAAATTGCATTGGTCGTGCTGGCAGAAAATGAAAATGTTAAACAACTGCTGGCAAAAAAAGGCGTTATTTCAGAGTGCATTGATGATATTCATCCGGTTGAAGTGATTTCTGCCCCGCATCTGGTTGATGCTTACGCGCAACTTGGTGCATGTGATGCCTTGGGCTTAACGGGGCGTCCGGCCCGCCGCCTGCAAAGTCTGTCCACTTCGCAGACTTATAACATTAACGGGAAAGAATATTTATGTTTGTCCTGGATTCAGAGCAACGAAGGGGATTATCGTGCGTATGATGCCAAACGCATGGCTTACAAAATTGACCAGGAAATCTCTCACATCCGTCGCCATTGGTTGAACAATGAAGTGGCCGTATTTACTTTTATGGTTGAACAGCGTTTATGTGAAACCCCGAACGCCAATGTCATATATTCCACCTTAAAAGAATTTCAGCTGCGCACGAAAAATGAAAGTGTCGGTTATGCTTCGGCAAAACTGGCCTGTCGGGCATCGCGGACACACCATTTCAATTTACCTCGATATTGCGTTACACCCATGACATCTCGCGCCTATTCCCCGGTGCTGAGTTTGATTGAACGCATTCCAGGGAAATTAAAAGGTGTGGGTTTGGAATTTGTTTCCCGTTACACCGCGCAGCAGGCTCATGGCATTGAAAGCCTGGATGAGTTGCAATATCGGGAAGTGAAAAGGCTGTTGAAAGAACGACATTTAAATGACAGTGTCAGTACCGAAGAAAATTTTACGATTGCCAACTTAATACAGCTGGTGTACGAAAAAGCCTGTGAAGATAACCATTGGGTCACCGCACGCTATTGTTTTGCGGTATTAAATCGAACTCAATCGGTATTGTACGATGGAATGTTGCTGTTACATTCGCGGCACTTAAGCGTTGTGGTGGGGCTGGATAACAACCTGCGTCTGGATGGTGAACATTACAATAGTAATAGCGATATAGTAACGGCGATTAATAATCACATTGAAGAACCTCTGGAGTGTGTACTGGTGCAAGAGGTTTTGGTGATTATTGGTTCGATAGCGCGCCTGCACCCAAAACTATTGGATGGGCTGCGTTCGATTCACACCCATCATTTGCTGGCACTGTGTGCAAAATGTGAGGAGAAGAATTTTAACGCTGTGGGCTTGCCAACTCTGGCAAAACTGTCGCCCGCTGATCTTACCGACAAAATATTGGGGATTCTGGAATCTCAACGAAAAGTCTTTATCCGAGGTGTTAAATTTAGCTACGTGCAGGAAGAAAGTGCTGCTGAACTTTACGGCATTGCTGAAGAGGCGCACGCTCTGGATACAGACTGGCTGGAGTGGCGATCAGCACGAGGATTGATTACTCGATTCGATGAAGAATTTTTGAAAAACATTTGGCAGAGCTTGTCTCACTCGCCGCAAATTATCTTTGGTGACATGGGCAGTCAGGAATGCACCCTGGATTCGGAATACACACAAAGTTCTATGACATCAGGGGAAGAAAGCTTTGGCCGTTTAATTGACCAGCTGACACAACACGTACATCCACCCTATTATAAAAGTGCGATTGTTGAAACCCTGTTTGCCTTTACCCAATACTGCCAGGCGAATGTGGATACTAAATTTGAACATCCTATCAATTTAGGCGCAGTCCTGGAAAAAGCTGCAAACCTATATGTAGCAGAAAATGGGAAAGACAGCGAAAGCAGTCGAGACCTGGACGTACTAATAGACCAGTCGCCATTTGCTGTTCAGCAGTATTTGAAAATGGCATTTTCCTGGTATGCCACCTTAGTGGAAGAACCTGAATTGCCAGTGGAGTAGATGTTGTACTTCGTGGGATTTGTGAATAATGTAATTTGTTAAATTTATTTGTAGTGCTAAGGAGCGCTTTAAGGACAACAAATTCTGAGTTGATCGATGAATATTGCATTTATCGATCAACTCAGAACAGTAAAGAAAATTAACTCACGGGTTTAATTTTGCTCTCTGCTTTATTTTGGGCCGCTTTGACTGTTTGAGTATTCAGTTTCTCCAGCCACACATTGATTTGCTTTTCGATTCCGTCGGCATCTAACCCTGCCATGCTCAATAGTTCATTTCGCTTTCCATGATCATAAAAATGATCCGTCAGACCGATGTTCAGGCATGGTATGACAAGTCCTTCGCGGTTTAAAAATTCCGCTATGCCAGCACCAGCGCCTCCAGCGATTGCATTTTCTTCGAGTGTAACTAGAAAATCGTGCTGTTCTATCTGGCTTAAAATTAATTCAATGTCGAGAGGTTTTACCCAGCGCATATCGCAAACGCTATAACCGTGTTTTTCTGCGACCGCAATCGCGTCAGGCAGGAGTACGCCGAAATTCAAAATACATAGCTTATGTCCTTCATGGGCGATGTAGCCCCGACCAACAGGGAATTGTAAATCTTGTTCATCCACATTGATGCCTGTACCTGTGCCGCGAGGATAGCGCACAGCCGATGGCCCTTTGTAATGGTAAGCAGAAAACAATAACTGACGGCATTCCTGTTCGTCACTTGGGGTGGCGATGATCATGTTGGGTATGCAGCGCATAAACGAAAGATCAAAACTGCCAGCATGGGTTGGTCCGTCTTCACCGACCAGGCCCGCACGGTCTATTGCGAAGGTAACATCCAGGTTCTGCAAAGCGACGTCGTGAACCAGTTGATCATATGCCCGTTGCAGAAAGGTTGAATAGATGGCGACTACTGGTTTGGCATTGTCGCAAGCCAGGCCAGCGGCAAAGGTAACCGCGTGTTGCTCTGCGATGGCGACATCGTGGAAACGTTCAGGGAACTGTTCGGCAAATTCCACCATGCCGGAGCCTTCTGACATGGCCGGTGTTATTGCCACCAGTTTGGAATCTTGTTGTGCAAGGTCACACAGCCACTCGCCAAAAATAGTTTGGAATTTCTTTTTATTTGGTTTTTGCGAAGGTTCGGTGCTGCGAACTTTGGGGCTCGGCTCGATTTTATTCAGTGCGTGATAACCCACCGGATCACTTTCGGCCGGAAGAAAGCCTCGGCCTTTTCGGGTAATAATATGTAAGAGTTTGGGGCCTTTAATGGAAAGCATGTTACGTAAATAGGTAACTAGATTGTCCATATCGTGGCCATCGATTGGGCCGACGTAGTAGAACCCCAGTTCTTCGAACATGGTTCCTGGCGATACCATGCCTTTCAAATGTTCTTCGGTTTTTCTGGCGAGCTCCCAGGCTTGCGGGATTTTTGTCAGTACGCGCTTACTTCCTTCGCGCATGGCGCGGTAGGTCTTGCTTGCCCAGATTTTTGAAAAATAGGTAGCTAATCCGCCCACATTTTTGGAGATCGACATGTTGTTATCATTGAGGATAACCAGCATATCTGACTCTATGTGCGCGGCGTGGTTTAAGGCTTCAAATGCCATGCCTGCAGTCATCGCGCCGTCTCCAATCACGGCGACAACATTGCGATCAATTTGCTGCAGAGCATTGGCTTCGCGCATGCCTAAAGCGGCACTGATAGAGGTGCTGGAATGACCCACACCAAACGTATCAAATACGCTTTCACTGCGCTTGGGGAAGCCTGCGAGACCATTGAGCTGACGTATGGTGCTCATGGCATCACGACGGCCGGTGAGGATCTTATGAGGGTAGGTTTGATGCCCTACATCCCAGACTATTCGATCATCGGGTGTGTTGAGTACATAATGCAGCGCAATGGTAAGTTCCACCACGCCCAGGCCGGCGCCAAAATGCCCGCCAGTTTGACCCACGGTATAAAGAAGATACGCACGCAGCTGATTCGCCAGTTCAGACAGTTGGCCTGGGTCCAGCTCGCGCAGTTTTGCCGGATCGTCAATCGCATCTAATAGAGGCGTGTCGGGGCGTTGTAATGGGATGGTTTCAAACATGTATCACTTTGACTATAAAGTGGCCGCAAGTTCTTCAACTTGCGGCCAACCAAAACGCCTAATTGTATTGTTTCGGACACGCTATTAAAAGCACCGATTAACCGGTGTTACGCATCCCCGCCGCAATACCCGCTATTGTTACCTTAAGTGCTCGTTCAAGCTCGGCACTGATTTCTCCAGCACGTCGTTCACGACGCAGGAGTTCGGCTTGAAGGTAGTTGAGCGGGTCGATATAGGGTTTGCGTACACTTAGGGACTGCTGCAGCATGGGGTTGTCTGTGAGTACGTGTTCTTGCCCTTTGATCGTGTTGAGGTTGGTTTCCAGGCTTTGCAGGTCGTCTCTCAATGCACCACCAAAATCGCGTAGATCTTCTGCGACAAGTTGCTTTTCGTAGTGGGCACAAATGGCGCCATCTGCTTTGCCTACCACCATTTCCAGTAAGTCGAGGAAACTGGCGAAGAAAGGCCAGTCCTGCACCATAGTTGCAAGGGTTTCTGGTGCGTTTTCCTGCGCGTATTGCAGGGCTTGCAAAGTGCCCAGCCAGCTCGGCAGGTTTAGTCGTACTTGTGTCCAGGCGAATACCCAGGGGATTGCGCGTAAACTCTCAACACCACCTGTGGCTTTGCGCTTTGCCGGGCGCGAGCCCAGTGCCAGTTTGCCCAGTTCCTGTTCCGGCGTCAGGCTGCGGAAGTAGGGAACAAAGTTTGGATTTTCACGTACAACTCCACGGTAGGCTTTCAGGCTTTGTTCCGACATGGTTTCTATCAGGTCTCGCCATTCCTGTTGCGGTGCCGGGCTAGGCAGTACGGTTGCTTTTAAAGTGGCTTGAACATAGCTGTTTAAGCTTTTGAGTGCCAGGCGCGGCAGACCAAACTTGTAGCGAATCATTTCGCCTTGCTCTGTCACCCGAATACGGCCATTAACTGACCCGGGCGGTTGAGATGCCATGGCTTTCTCAACTGGACCGCCACCTCGGCCCACGGTGCCTCCGCGACCGTGGAACAGGGTCATTTGAATTTCGTGTTGCTCCGCCAGGCTGACGAGTTTTTCCTGTGACTTGTATTGGGCCCAGTTAGCTGCAAACTTTCCGGCATCTTTCGCCGAATCCGAGTAGCCTATCATCACCGTCTGGTGGCCTTGGCAATAGCCTTGGTACCAGTGCATTTGCCAAAGTGCATTCATCACTTTTGGTGCGCGATCGAGGTCGTCCAGCGTTTCGAACAGGGGAACAATTGGCATTTGCCAGTGAACACCACATTCTTTAAGCAGTAGCGCAACGGCCAGTACGTCGGAGGGTTGCTGCGCCATGGAAATGACATATTGCGATAGTGTTTCAACCGGCTGCTGGGCGATGACTTTACACGTTGCGATGACTTCGGCTGATTCGTCAGAAACTTTCCAGTTGCTCGGAAGCAGCGGGCGACGGCTCTGTAATTGTTCCAACAGGAAGGCCTGGCGTTGTTCCTCACTCCATTCACGGTAGTGGCCCAGATCCAGGTATTCTGTGAGTTCATCCAGGACTTGAACATGGCGATCACCATCCTGGCGAATGTCCAGCGGTAACAAGTTAATGCCGAAGGCGTAAATTCGTCGAATGGTGTCAGTTAGCGGACCGTTCGCGATATGCTCGTAGCCTTGTTCGTTAAGCGAGGTGTAGCACAGCATCAGTGGCTCAAGCAGCTCTTTGCGCGAAGAGATTACCCATTCTGGCTCAAGCATGTCATGTTCCAGGCGCTCTTCTACCCAGTCCAGCGTTGCTTTCAGCTTTTTCGCCAGTCCGCTTAGCATGTCCCGGTAGGGCATGGTGCTGTCTTTACCCACTTTTTCCCATAATTCCTTCGATGCCGTGTTCATGCTCAAGTCGCCGGCGAGATTATGGATGTCGTTAAAGTAAAGTTCTGCCGCTTTCCAGCGACCCAGCAGGATAACTTCTTCAGTGACTTTGTGGGTAACGTTTGGGTTGCCGTCGCGGTCTCCACCCATCCAGGAATAAAACAGAAACGGCTGGAAGTCCAGAGGTAACCCTTTGCCTAAATGGCGTCGGCTGATGCGATCGAATTGGCGAATAAAATCCGGTACGGCTTTCCACAGGCTGTTTTCAACGGCAGTAAATCCCCACTTCGCCTCGTCGACAGCGGTTGGGCGGGTAATGCGAATCTCATCTGTACTCCAGATTTCTTCGATGAGTCGGTGTAGACGGCCTTGAATTTTGTCGCGCTCATAGTCCAGTAAGTCATTGCGGGACATGTCTGACAGGGAGTTGGCAATGGATTCATATTTACGGATCAAGGTGCGGCGTGTGACTTCAGTCGGGTGCGCGGTCAGTACCAGCTCCATCCGCAGGTTGCTAATCACATCAACCAGCTCGTCTTTACCCAGATCTTCTGTCAGGTTTTGCAGGAGGTCATCCAGTCCCGAGTCCGCCTGTGCTTCCGCGCTGCAAATGTATTCTTGTTCGGCAATGTTAGCCAGGTTCAAAAACTGATTAAAGGCACGCGCGATGGGCAGTATGTCTTTGTCTTCAAGTTGGCTGAGCAGTTGTATCAGGGGTTTGTAATCCCCGGCATCGGTTTTGGCGAGGTTTTTGGAAATAGCGCGAATTTCCTCGACCTTTTTAAACAGTTTCGGGCCTTCGTGTTCTAACAAGGTCTCACCGAGAAGTTCTCCCAGCAGGCGAACATTATCTCTCAGGGTTTCAGGTAGTTTTTCCATAGAGCTCTTTTTACCTCTGCTTCAATAATAACGATAACTTTTAATCCGATAGTCTTTCTCCAATAACATCAAATGCAAATGTTAGAGGCAAAAAACGAATGGAAACTGAAATTCTTTACTTGGCGAGTCGGAGTAAGAGGTCATTTCAGAGTTCTTATTCAGATTGCTTTTTAGAATGCTTAAGGTGTGCCGAAATTATGATATTGAGAATTGCTTTTGCTTCTCTTTGTAATGCTCGGCACTTTACCAAAATGTGGCGCGGGGATGAAGTCTCCTGGCAGAATATTGCGTGTTCAGACGGTCGAGCTGGTTGAAATTTATTCGAATATCTGGTCGCTTCCCGGAAATACCCCCTGCTTTACATCGTGAACATACTGCTTAAGGGCGCCAGGAATATCGCCGGCTTCCACTAAGAAGTTCTTGGAAAATTTAGGCGGATTGGGCGTAAGCCCCAGAATGTCGTTAATCACCAGTACCTGAGCGTCGGTCTCAATTCCAGCACCTATGCCGATGGTGGGAATTTCCAGGTTGTCTGTAATCTGTTTGCCTAAGGTAGCGGGCACACATTCCAATACAATCGCATCTGCGCCGGCTTCTTCCAGGCTTTTTGCATCGATATACAGCTGTTTTGCCTGCTCATCGCCGCGCCCTTGCACGCGAAAGCCGCCAAGTTTATGCACGGACTGGGGGGTTAAGCCAATGTGTGCGCATACGGGGATGCCGCGATCTGTCAGCATTTGTACGGTTTCGGCAAGCCAGGCACCGCCTTCAATTTTTACCATGTGAGCGCCTGCTTGCATCACGCGAGTGGCATTGACTAGCGCCTGTTCTGGTGTTGCATAGGTCATGAAAGGCAGGTCGCCCATAATCAGCGATTTTTTATTGCCCCGTGCAACGGCCTCAATATGATAAATCATCTGTTCCATGGTCACGGGAATGGTGCTGTCATAGCCGAGTACCGTCATTCCGAGACTATCGCCCACTAACACCACCTCGACGCCGCACTTTTCCGCCATGGCGGCCATCGGTGCATCGTAAAGTGCAACGGTGACAAACTTTTCTCCGGCCTGTTTCATTTTTCGAATGGTGAGAACGGTAACGTTTTTTTCTAAAGCGCTGGTATCTGCGTAAGCCATAATGAAATTCCGTTGAATAAAGTGAACCTGTCAGATGAAACAGGCGTTTAAAAAATTGAGGGTTCCGGGTTGTAATAGTGCCGGCCGCTGCGAATGGTGAGCATATATTCCACCAGCTTTTTGTAATCTTCTGCGGAGTTTACCCAGTTGATATCGGCTGTGTTAACAATTAACAGGGGCGCGTCGTCGTAATAGTGAAAAAAGCGCGTATATGCATCATTGAGTGCAGTTAAATACTCTGCGTCAATTTGTTGTTCAGATTCAATGCCGCGTTTTTTTATGCGATCAAACAATACGTCTACAGGCGCTTGTAGATATACCACCAGATCAGGGCGAGGGGCGTCGACCGTGAGTTGATTATAAACCTGCTGATAGAGCAATAGCTCGTCATGGTCGAGTGTCACTTGCGCAAAAAGCTGGTCTTTTTCAATCAGAAAGTCGGCCACACGTACCGGCTCGAACATGTCTGTCTGACGTAAACTGTTGATTTGCTGGACCCGCTGGAATAAAAAAAACAGCTGGGTGGGTAACGCCGCGTTGCGTTGGTCTGCGTAAAAACGTTCGAGAAAAGGGTTGTCCTCGGCGCGTTCGAGCAGTGTGTCATAATTAAACGTTTGCGCGAGGTATTTTGTTAAGGTGGTTTTGCCAACACCAATCGGGCCTTCCACTGCGATAAACTGTGGCAGTTGTTTGCCTGCTAAATCTATTTGCCAATCACTAGAATCGTCCAAATCTTACTCCGCGTTTTTACTGCTTAATTTTTCTAATCCGGCCGTTCCTATGGCATTGAGAAGTTCGCTGACAATTGTCCCGTCCGGCATGCGTATATTTTGATTGATTTCCAATAGCGGTTGCAAAACAAAATTGCGATTGTGCATTTCGGCGTGAGGAATGGAGAGTCGTTCATGTTGAAACGGGTGTTCACCATAAAGCAACAGATCCAGGTCCAGCGTACGAGCTCCCCAGCGAATTTCTCGTGTGCGGCCCTGCTGGTTTTCTATCGTCTGCAAAGCATCGAGCAAGGCTAATGGCTGAAGTGAAGTTGTGATTTTTACAACTCCGTTGATGTAGTCGGGCTGGCCATTGGGACCAATGGCGACACTGCGATACCAGGAAGACTGTTGAATTACGGAAATGTCAGCCAAAGCATCCAGGCTTGCGACGGCCCGGCATACCTGCTTTAAAGGATTGTTCAGGTTGCTACCTAAAGCAACATAAGCGTCCACAATCATAGGAGGAATCAGTTGCTGTTGCCGGATTCGCCGCCATCAGCCTTGCGACGTCTGCGAGGCTTGCGTGAACGTTTGGGGTTTTTCCCATTTAACTCCTGCACCATGGCATTTTGCTCTTCTTCCTTGACGCTTTGAAATTTGGTCCACCACATGCCCAGGCCATCCATGCGCTCACCGGCCTCCTCACGCATGAGTAAAAAGTCGTATGCTGCGCGGAACCTTGGGTGTTCCAGTAACATGCTGGCACGGCGACCTTCTCGGCGCTTTAAGCGCAGTTGTAAACTCCAGATTTCCCGCATTGGAATCAGGAAGCGTTTGGGGATGGCGGTATAGGCGAGCTGTTGGCTGATAACGCCTTGTGCCGCCTGCTGCATGGCTTCGTACTCATTAAGTTTATGCTCCTCCATCAAGCGTGCCATTTCCGCGCGAAGAGGAGGCCACAACATGGCCGCATAAATGAAAGCCGGGGTAACACTTTTATTTTGCCGAATGCGCTTGTCCGTATTGGAGGCGACGGCAAACAATAGGCGTTTGTCGAGTTCGGTGCCCTTGTTGAGAAAATCGTTCGCCGCTGGAAACAGGTAGGCCAACAGCCCGTAATCCTGAAGCTTGGTTAAAATGGCGGTGGCATAGCCACACAGGAACAATTTTAAAACTTCCTCAAAGCGGCGGGCTGGAGGAATTTCAGAAAGGTAATCCGCATGCTCCCGAATCGGCTTTTCTGTAGCCTGCTCAATGGTAAATCCGAGTTTGGCTGAAAAGCGAATAGCCCGCAGGAGACGCACAGGGTCTTCTTTGTAGCGGGTATCGGGATCTCCGATCATACGTAACTGGCGCTTGTCGAGATCTTCAATGGCATTGGTAAAGTCCAGAATAGCGCCATCTTCAGTGTCGTAGTACAGCGCATTAACGGTAAAATCGCGACGGTATGCATCGGATTTTATATCCCCGTAAACGTTGTCTCGCAGTAATATGCCTTTGTCAGACTGAGTGGCGTCGCCTCGCTTTTTGGCTTCATCATGGTGCCCGCGAAAGGTCGTCACTTCAATAATTTCGCGGCCGAAACGAACGTGTACTATGCGAAACCTGCGGCCAATGATGCGCGAGCCTTTGAATATTTTGTTGACCTGTTCAGGGGTTGCGTCAGTCGCAACGTCGAAGTCTTTGGGATTGCCGTCGAGCAGAAGATCTCGAACGCCGCCGCCCACCAGGTAAGCGGCGAAGCCCGCTTGTTTGAGTTGTTGAATGACCTTCCGAGCACTGCGACTAATGTCATACAGGGAAATCGGGTGAGTATCTTTGTGAATTCGTGATGCCTCGGACGACGTTTGTGGCCCTAACAGCTTGCGCAGCCTTTTCAACATGGATGTTTGTTCTTCCTCAATAGTACTCTGATAAAGTCGCTTCACTGCAGTGAAGGAGCGGGTTTTTAGCCAGCGTCTTTCTAAGTACTTGTGTTGACACCAATATGCGGATGTTGTTTTCGCAAACGGGGCTTTTAACGCAGCGGAAGAGGCAGGTTTGTTGATCCTCTCCAAAGTGTCTCAGCTGGTAACGTTTTGATAACGATGTCGGCGAAAATGGTCGCCATCGCGCATAGTCATTACGATGTAGTAGCGTCGCAGTGTATCACAACTGTTGGTAATGCATAATTTGGTGCGATTATTTTTACTCAGATTAGGTGTCAGACGGAGCGTCGATGCATGAATAGCGGGTGTTATGCGGGATGATTAGCCTGAAGGGAATATTGCCGGCTTAAAAACTAATACGGGAAAGCCTAAGCTTTCCCGTAAATCTTCTAGTTAGAATTTTTTTATTATTAACCGCACACTTGCTTTGTTCTTTGTTACTTTGCAAGCTCTCTCCAAGGGTGCGTTAGCCTATACCTGTTATCTTGTTATTATTTATTGTTGTTATTATTTTTATTTGTATATTCTTTTTATTGTTTATTGTTGTTATTCGCTATGTTTTCAGTTTTTATTATTCTTTATTGTTTTTATTATTGCTCGTAGGGAATGCATGGCGTGTGCCAAAACTAAAAAACGTAATAAAAACAAAGACATAACATTTTTCGCCCTTCCAGTTATTAAGTTTTGTTATGTTAAGTCGTTACTTTATGTGTCGAGGTTTGTTACTTTGTTAAAAACGGGGTAACACAGGCGCAAATCCATATAACCGCTATTTCTGTTACTTCGCGTACTCTGTTCCTTTGGTTTTATAAACAACCGTTTGACGGAAAATTGATCTTTCGCTTTGATCGATTTTGGAGGTGAGACTCACCGAGTTGTGATCTGTGTCTCGTATTGTGGGGGTGAGCGGAAGATGGAAAGATTTCCAAGTCAAAAATATGCTGAAGCGACACACCGGGGTGTTACCCCGGCGCCAGTAATAGGAAAGTAAGTTTACAACTGGATGATTTAAGCGCAGCAATTGTTTAGATGTTTTGCTGCTAACTTATACTCTTAGGTTATTTGGCTGTGGAGGCGGACTGATTGGATTTTGTCCGTGGGATACCCAGTCGCTGACGACGTTCCCACAGGCATTTTCGTGACACACCGAGCTTTTTCGCCAGCTCTGTTTCGCTCATGCTGTCCTGGTGCTCCAATACGAAGCGCTGGAAGTAATCCTCAAGGCTCAAATCTTCGTTGGGCTCATTTGAGCTGGCTTGTTTGTTTGCTTTCGTCGCGTTTTCTTTGGCCTCTTCAGGGTAGTCATCATCTACCTTGACCAGGTCCAGATCGATTGAGAGTTGCGTGTGGTCAATCTCTGTTTCATTTTCACACAGAATGACTGAGCGTTGCATCGCGTTTTCCAGTTCACGGATATTGCCGGGCCAGGAGTAGGTTGTAATGGCTTGAATTGCTTCTGGAGTCAGGCTCAGAGGGGCACGACGCGTCTCAGCGCAGTAACGTTTTACGAAGGTTTCCGCCAGAGCCAGAATATCTTTACCGCGCTCACGCAAGGGCGGAAGTTTCAGCTGTACAACATTGATGCGGAAATATAAATCTTCTCGGAATTTCTTTTCTCTCACCAGGCGTCCCAGGTCGCGGTGAGTTGCTGCGATCAGGCGGACATCCACTTTTTTCGATTCAACAGCGCCAATCGGACGGACTTCACCTTCCTGCAAAACGCGAAGAAGACGTGCCTGTGCCTCTAAAGGCAGCTCGCCGATTTCATCCAAAAACAATGTGCCACCGTCTGCCGCGGCTACCAGACCTTCACGCATTGTGGCAGCACCGGTAAATGCACCTTTTTCATGACCGAACAGTTCAGCTTCAATCAGGGTTTCAGGGATGGCGGCGCAGTTTACACTTATGATGGATTTTTCTCGGCGTGGACTTTCGCGGTGAATGGCGTTGGCCACGAGCTCTTTACCGGTGCCGGTTTCCCCATTAACCAGGACTGTTGCATTGGTTGGGGCCACTTTGTGGATTTTTGAATAAAGCTCTTTCATGACTGGGCTGGTGCCAATCATGCCTTCAATTTCTTTGTCGTATTCCCCGGTAGCATTTTTACTCACGGCGGCAGCCAGACTGGCGGATTTGCCGATCACCCGTTTGACCGCGGCCAGCATTTCGTCGTGGTCGAATGGTTTGGCAATGTAATCAACAGCCCCCATTCGCATTGAGTCGACGGCAGATCGCAGGCTGGCGTAACTGGTCATGATGAGGACGGGGACGTCACCCGCGAGCTGAATCAGGTCGGTGCCCGGGGCGCCAGGCAGGCGAAGGTCACTGATGATGAGGTCAAAGGTATCGAGTTTGTTTTTGCTCGTTGCCTCGCTGACAGACCCTGCTTCTTTGACATCGTGCTTATTACGCGTCAGCAGCTTACGCAGTGCTGTACGGATAATAACTTCATCTTCAACGATCAGTATTTTACTCATAAAATTAACTTCGCTCTGAACTATCGGTTGGCTAACCGGTTAGCTGACTAACTTATGCCCTTTTGTCGGGCCCGATAGTGTTACCCTAACTGTCACCAGTTTCAAGTGGCGCGGGCATTTTTATCACAAATTTTGTGCCCTTTTGTAACATTTCATTCACTGGGCTGATAATTTCGATGGTTCCGCGATGATCTTCAACGATGCTGTAGGTCATCGCCAGTCCCAATCCGGTGCCTTCTCCAGGGTCTTTGGTGGTAAAAAAAGGTTCCAGGATCTGGTCCTGAATTTCTTCCGGAATTCCCGGTCCTTCATCTTCGACAGAGAACTCGACGAATTGTTTATGCTGGGCGCCGGCGATTTTAATCATTGTGCCACTGGGGCTGGCATCGCGCGCATTAGACAGCAGATTGACAAGTACTTGAATAATGCGCTGGCTGTCACCTGAAATGATCAGGTCTTTCGGCAAATTATTCTCGTAAATCATTTGCCCTTTTTCTTTTTGCAGTGCAATAAGGTTGATCGCTTCTTTTGCGCACTCCCAGACATAGACTGACTGGAAGGTTTCATCTTCACGACTGCCAGAATGAGAGAAACTGACGAGCGATTGCACAATTCGGCTGACACGATCGGTCTGAGACAGAATTTGTTGCGCTGTCTCCAGGACTTCTTCGTTGTCTGTCTCGTATTTCATGTTTTGTGCAAGACAGGCAATGCCCGTCACTGGATTGCCAATTTCATGGGCTACGCCAGCGGCCAGGCGGCCAACAGAGGCCAGGCGTTCGCTGTGTAACAATTCCTTTTCCAGCAGTTGCAGCTCGGTGACGTCTTCAATCAATATGACCTGGCTTTCGATTTCTTCTTTAAACGAATAGGGGATGGTCGCTTTATGCAGACTGATCCAGTGGGGTTTGCCTGCCAGCTCTATTTGCTGTTTATAAAAATGCGTCTGATCAGAGACTGAAACATGGTGCAGAATTTCCCCCCAGGGTTCGAGTACTTCGGTCAATCGTGAGCCGGTGACCGTATCGGCTTCGATTCCCGTCAGGTGAATCATCGCACTGTTCCACATCATGATTTCTTTGTCTTCTCCCACAGAGCAGGCGGCCATGGGGAGTTCTTCAAGCGTGCGGCGGTGATAAAGTCTCAAGTGGTTCAGTTCTGCTGCAAGTCCGGTAAGTTCATCGCGGACATCACTTAAGCGGCTTTCCATGAGGGTGATATCGGTGGCTACTTCCGATTCAGGCACGCTAAACGGCAGCTGTTTATCGACAATTTCACTGGCCATGGCAATGCCGATTAAGCCCGACAGGTTTGCTTCAATTTCATCGCGCAATCTGCGTAATGCGTATGGGCGTCGTTCGTTGGGGTTTAAACCGAGTTGTGCCAGCGCGCGTTCCACTTCTTTGCGCGCGGTGGACTCTCCGATACGTAAACTTAGCCGTTCAATAATTTCTTCGGGCGAGCGCACATCCAGAGTCAGGCGGATCGGATGGCTTAATTCATCTTCCGAACATAGCTCCGCACTGTAGCGCTCTTCTGCTGATTGGGGGGTTAGCAGGGAAACGATAAAAAATACCGTAGTGTTCAGACCGAGTGACCACAGCGTGATAGATGTCCAGTGATCGATGCCGAGGGCCAGTTGGAGGCCGAAAATATCCACCGTGAGACTGTGTTCTCCCATCAAAATGGGAACAAATAAACCACTAAACCAGTAGACAAAGCCGACAAACAGTCCGGCGACCAGACCTCGTCGGTTGCCTTTAGACCAATGCACTACAGCGATAATGCTTGGCAAAAATTGAACGGTAGCGATAAATGCGGTAAGCGCAAGTTCTGCCAGGGTAAACTGATTGTTGATAGTTAAATAAAACAGGTAACCAACAATAATCACAACGGTGATCAGGATGCGACGAATTCGAATGAGCTGCCCATAGATTTCTTTTTTCGTGGCCAGGGGCGTAGCCGGTAAGATCCAGTGATTCATGATCATGGTGGCAACTGCGAGGGCAATAGCGATCACCGCACCTGTGGATGCTGAAAGTCCCGCGACAAATGAAATAATGGTGAAAGTTGCATTACCTGAAGCGATCGGAACGGCCAGCGGAAAGTATTGCGCGGGCATCAGGCTGTCGAGTTTTATTCCGGCCCACAAGATGGGAAAAATTGGCAGGGCCATGAAAAATAAAAACAGAGGGAATGCCCAGGTGACCGTTTTTGTTGCATGTTTTACTGGGTTTTCTACCACCGTAATGTGGAAAATATGCGGCATCGATACAGCCGTCGATAAAAACACCAATAATAAGGTGTGGGACGAGTAGCTGGTGACGGGGGAGTATAATTGTTCCAGCTGTTCGGGATTTTCCCGCAGCCAGTTGTCCAGGCTGGGAAGGTCGCCAAAAACGTAGTAAAGCGAAAATAGACCGATGGCACACAGGCCAAACAATTTTACCAGCGACTCAAACGCCATGGCGGTAATGAGGCCCTTGTGGTGTTCCCGGTTGGAACCAAACAGCAAGGCAAAACAGGCGATCATGGTGCAGTAAACCAGAGCGAACATTTCACGCGACCCGAACTGTGGTGAGTCGGTGAGCGAATTGTTGCCATCGAAACGAGTCAGAATATGAATAGTATCGCCAACAGCCTGGATCTGCAGGGCGAGAAGCGGAATCATCGCCAGGAGCATGCACAGGGTAACGATACCGCCGACGGAATGGCTGTGATACCGAAAGGTCATCAGGTCCGCCATGGAGTTAATCTGAAAGCGGCGAGCCAGTTCTATCAGCGGTTTTAGTGCGATCGGAGCGAATAAGAACAATGCACCTGTGCCGATGTAATACGCTAGCGCACCGTAACCGAAATTTTTAGCCAGATCGATAACACCATAGTAAGACCAGGCACTGGCAAAGATTCCAAGCGAAAAAATATAGACGACGGGGTGGCTAACAACTTTGTCTGGAATCCAACCCTTTTCAGTGGTGTAGGCAATGGCAAACACAATCCCAATGTAAACCAGACAGATAAGTGCAACATGAAACAAACTAAACGTCATGAGACTTATCCCTAAATTGCACGATATACGCAATTATGATGATGGCCAGCCAAATGATGAAAGGGCGGTACCAGGAACCGCTGATAGCGCTCATCCATTCGAACAGTGACGGAGCAACAATGTAAAACAGTAATGCAATAATTAGTAATGGCTTTTGCCTACTCATAAATGGCGATCCAGTGTTACGTTTTATTGTGGTATTGATAAACAGCGTGGCACGAGAGGAAGATTCCAGTGCTCGATAGCCCATTCAAGTATGCTTGAACAATCGGCGTTTTTGAGCGTCTCAGGTGGAGACTGGTTCAGGTATCTTAAACATCTCAGTAAGTTGTGTGAAGCGCTTGTGTCATCGATGGCCTGGGCGTGATTCTGTTTGCTCAGCTTTAAGCCTGTGTCATATGTCAAGACGGGGATATGACGATAAATGGGTGGGGGATGCCCGAATGTTAGTGTGAGTAAGATTTGTTTGGCGGTCGTGTCGAGCAGGTCGCTACCGCGCACAATGTGGGTAATGCCCTGGGCAATATCGTCAACCACGACGGCAAGTTGATAGGCAAACAATCCATCTTTACGGTGTATGACAAAATCGCCGGTGTGGTGAAAGTCTTCACCGCTTTCTCCCTGGATTTCATCCTGAAAACAAATGTTACTGGTTTCGAGGTGGATGGCCTGTCGGGCTGCGTCGGTGTGAAATCGAATGGCTGCTGGAGTGTTGTCGGAAATACTGCGCGAGCGACAAGCGTTGTCGTAATTGTGGTTCAGTTCAGCCAATCTTTTACGATTACAGCTGCAGCGATAGGCCTGGCCCAAATGCTTCAATTGTTGGAGTGCATGCTGATATGCCTCAGCGCGCTGACTCTGATAAACAGGGGGGCTGTCCCAATGTAAATGGTGTGCGCTTAGCGAATCCAGAATGCGTTGATCGGCGCCGGCGACTTCCCTTGGTGGATCAAGGTCTTCAATGCGTACATACCAGGTTCCCTGATTGGCTCGGGCATCGAGATAGCTGGCGAGAGCGCACAGCAGGGAGCCCATATGTAAGGGACCGCTGGGGGATGGAGCAAATCTTCCAATATAGGGGTTAACTGGGTGTGCCATGATATCGGCAGAGTGCCAGCCTGAGCTGATTTAGTCGGTGGCAGAAAGAGTAAAACGCTAAATAATGGCTAACCATGGAGTGAAGAGAAGGTAGGGAAAGGCAGGGAAAGTCCCTGCCTGTTCTTTAGCCCATTGTCTGCTTTTCTTTGATCTCGTCAAGAGTTTTACAGTCAACGCAAAGGGTTGCGGTAGGACGGGCTTCCAAGCGTTTAACGCCGATTTCTACGCCGCAGGCTTCACAGTAACCATAATCATCCGTTTCTAATAGCTCTAGCGTGCTATCGATCTTCTTGATGAGCTTACGTTCGCGATCACGGGTGCGTAATTCCAGGCTGAATTCTTCTTCCTGGCTTGCACGATCTGCTGGATCTGGGAAGTTGGCGGCCTCGTCTTTCATGTGACTTACGGTGCGATCAACTTCTTCCATTAATTCTTTTTTCCACGCCATTAAGAGTTTTTTGAAATGCTCTCGCTGTGTGGCATTCATATACTCTTCGCCGTCTTTGACCTCGTAGGGTGCAAAATCGCCTAGAGCAAAACCTGTGCTTTTAAGTTCGGGCATGCGCTTTTCGCCTCATTATTACGTTCGAACACAAATTGGGGCTTCAATGCCTTGTTTCAAGACTTCAGACACTTTTTTGTTTTGTATCGTTTCTCAGTCCAGAACAGTTCTTGGACCAGGGAATCCTCAAACTAAGAGAGAATTCTCAAACACCAACTTGACTGGGAGTGAAACGCGATACAAAAAGCATCAAAGTTTAACCAGGAAAAAGGCCTGGAGCCGACCAAAGCGTGAAAACTATCAGATCTACAGGCCTCACGCTAGTGCTTTTTAATTGTAGCAATAGTATTTGATAGCAACAGTCTTTATAAGACATTTGTTGGCAGTAAATGGCTATTCTGGACGCGCGGAAGGAGCGAGATGTGATTATTTTGTGGTTTTATTAACCTGTTTGTTTTTTGTAGGATTGGCGAAAACTTACAAAGAATGTCGGGGTTAAAAAATGTGCGGTACTAGCGATTTGCAAGTGGGGGTGGAATAGGCTGGGGGTTGGGTTTCACCTGCCTTTACCTGCCTGGTTAAGCGACTGCCAGGCCAATGATATTGTCTCCAGTATTGCGGGCATTAAGGTGAGATAAAATATATGCTCCCCTGTATCTCCTGCACGCTAACGCGAGTGAGTGACTGATTGACGCAGGGACCGTAAACGCACATTCCGTCTTCAATAGTGAATAGCGCCCCATGCGTAGCGCATTGGATCAGCTCTCCATCCTCGTCCAGGAATTTATTTGTTACCCATTCCAGGGGAATGCCTAAGTGCGGACAGCTGTTTCGGTAGGCGTATATTTGTTGCTGTTTTTTCACGAGGAAAATATTCCCGCTGGGCAGGCTAAAGCTTTTACTGCTGCCTTCGGGTAAGTCTGTTGTGCGGCAAAGCTCGATCATTACATTTTAATTCGCGGTGGATTCGGGGAGTGAAAATGATACACGGCAATTGCTCAGCCGTGGTCAGTAAAGGGGAAATATCAATACGACAGGGAGGCTGAGTCTGAGTTTTTCGGCGGCGTGGTTCAAGTGGATTGAATTATATCGAGAGTGAATGGGGAAGACGAGGTTGTCCCTGTCGACTCGAGCTGTTCTGAGGGTGGATGTGTTGCGCGAGAGGCGTTGCAGTTGAAACTTTTCTAAAGATTCACATTTATCGCAAGCGTAACGCAACGCTCCAGCATTCTGCAGTTGGAGGTCTGATGTTTAAGAAATTAAACAGTCAACTCAATTATGCGTTTTGCGTCGCTTGCTCAGCTTCTGCAACTAATTGCGCTTTTAGGTCCGGTGACAAATCATTCCAGTGCACATCCATCAACGCGCCTTGTAACGCATATAGCATAACTTTAGAAACGTGAATGCCCCGCGCTTTGATCCGACGATAGGTTTCGACGGCACCAATTTGAGACAAGTCATCGTAACTGTTTACGCCAACTGCGTGGAGAATATTGACTGAGGCTGTACCTAAATTTTTAAGACCGAGTAATTCGCCATTGTTGGAAGTCATTCTATCCGATCTCCCAAGATCATTATTATTAGAATTGTGGCTAAAACGTTATTATTGTATGTTGCGAGGATCATACGCTAGGCCAGATAGGTGCGCAAATCCTGCCAACAAGTTATTCAGTAATAATACATACTTATCTGGCAGGCGCAATAAAATTCACGATAAAAATGCAAAATTGGTGAGTGATGTGGAGAATTTGGTGTCCGTAGAAGCATGTTTAGGCACGGAAGACAGCTGTATTGATTTCACTCACGGTGAAAAGCCCTTACGTTTTGAGGTGCTTTCAGTTCTGCAGCAACTAAAGGATGCTGCATCCCAGCATGGTTATGATATTGCGGTGGCTAGTGGCTATCGAAGTTTCGCCCAGCAACTGCATATATGGAACGCCAAAGCCAAAGGGGAGCGCCCTGTGCTCGACAGTGAGGAGCGTGAAATTGCGCGTGAACTGATGAGCCCCGGCGATATTATGTTTGCGATTCTACGTTGGTCTGCATTGCCCGGCGCCTCAAGGCATCACTGGGGCACTGACTTTGATATTTATGATCGCGCAGCCATGCCCCCTGACTATTCTTTACAGCTCACCGTTGCCGAAACACAAGCCGGTGGTGTGTTTGCCAGCATGTATCAATGGCTGGACACTTTCTTGCAAAGCAATTCACTCGGTTTTTATCGTCCCTATGCGCGAGACACTGGGGGGATTGCACCGGAACCTTGGCACATGAGTTATCAGCCACTTGCTGTACACTATCAGCATGTGTTGAATATTGATGTCCTGGCTAGACAAATACAGGCCACTGATATTGTGTTTAAGCGTGAAATTCTACAAAACCTGGATGAGATTTATCATCGTTTTGTTTTACCTCCCATTAGTTAAGCGGTAAGTGATTTTGATGTTATGTTAGTGATTTTTGATTGTGATGGTGTGTTGGTCGATAGTGAAGAGCTGGCGGCTCAGATTTTTTCTGAAACCCTGCAGGAAGTCGGGTTAAATCTGACGGCGGAAGAATGTTTTACCTTATTTAAAGGCCATACTTTGCCGGCCTGTTTAAATAAAATTACGCAGGAACTGAAATTTGATCTTCCAGATGATTTTAAAGACTTACTGGACCTGCGCACACGCGAAGGATTTAGCAAAAACCTGCAAGCGGTAAAAGGTGTTCAATCGCTGCTCCAATTTTTACAGCAGCACAATGTTAACTTTTGTGTGGCGTCCAATGGTGGAAAACAAAAAATTGATCACTCACTTGCTATCACAGGCCTGGATGCCTATTTTTCACAAAGATTCTCGGCTGAAGATGTAGGTCAGGGTAAGCCTTCACCGGAGCTGTTTTTGTATGCGGCTGAAGTGGTTGGCGTACCACCTGAATTCTGTTTTGTTATCGAAGATTCACCAACGGGATTTGCGGCGGCACAAGCGGCGGGCATGAAGCTCTTACGCTATTTGCCCTTAGAGACATTCAGTGAGCAGGATCGGGTGTTTACCCGCATGCAGCAGATTCAAGAGTTTTTTGAACGCGAGATCAAGTCAGTTTAATTGCTGGATGTCTTCGCGCTGGCGGTTGCTACCTGTGCACTCTGATTGATCTGAATGTGGTAATTCTCGTCAAGCCAGGCCAGTATGGTTTCGCGACTTTCGAGCATGCTCTCATAGGTTTTGAGGATGGACGGATTGGTGTTGGCATGCTTGGCTTTTTTGATGTGATCAATGCGGCCGCGTAAAAAGTTAATGTCTTCTACCACTTTGGCGGTGACTTCATTGGGCGTCATCGCTGGTAGTTCCGTTCCGCCAGACATTTGTTTACGGCGGATAGTGCGGAACTGGGTAAGATTCTCAAATGTTGCCTGAGAGCTTTTGTTTTGCATTCAGCGACCCTCTTTGTCTCTATCGCTTTTGATCAGCAGATTAGCCTGTTACCACGTCAATATTGGGATTCGTGTGAGGATAGAGGTCAGTATGGTTAATTTTCGTCCGCTAATCCAGTGTATGATGCTGGCGCGAAATTCAATATCTGTTGAAAATTGTGATATTACGCTAATATTTGCGTCAGTTTTGTGAAGTCTATTCCGAAAGTCCTGTGATTTAGGCCTGATTTTTAATCTTTTATTAAAACTTAGTATAAAAAAATTAGCGCGAAAATTCCCGTTTTGACGTGTCAGCTAAAGAAAACGAAGCTTATTGGGTGTTAATTGCTCTGAGCGACTCGAGCGCCCTGCTATAGAGACGCTTGTTGTCGACGGATTATCACCGGTAAAGTACGAAAGTCTCTATACTGAGAATACGAAATAAAGAAGTGCCAATACGACAAGGGTGACTTATGTCAGAAGAGCTCTATGACATTGTGTTTAAAGGCGATTTAGTGAAATCCGTTGATCCAGCGACGGCAAAACAAAATGTCGGTAAATTATTTAAAATGGACGGTGCAAAACTCGATGCGCTGTTCAGTGGAAAAACAATTGTCTTGAAGCGCGGGCTGGATTTTGACACGGCCTCGAAATATCGAGTGGCGATCAAAAAAGCCGGGGCAGTTGTCAATCTGCAAGCACAGCAGGATAGCACTCCAAAGCCGAAGCCCTCGCAAGGAAAAGCGGTGTTTGGCGAACAGCCAAGTCAGGCGTCGCAACAACCGGTAAGCGCGACTCCATCGGCACCAGCCGTACAACAGAACTCTGCTGCTGAAGACGATGCGGCTTTTACAATAGCCCCCGTAGGCAGTGATATGATCGAGGCGAAAGATCGCCCCAGAGTTGCCGCTGTACAGGTCGATGTCGCTGGTATCAGCTTGAAAGAAGGTGGCGGGGATTTATTGGAGGACAATGAAAAGCGTCGTTATGAGGATGCTCAGATAGATACGAGTGCTCTAGATGTCGCACCTGTTGGCGCCGATGTATTAACCGTCAGCGAGCGCAAAAAAGTGGAGGCTGTTGAAGTTGATGTGAGTGCTTTAAATATAGCCGAGCCGGGTTCCCGATTGAGCGACCCTTCGCCTGAGCCGCCCCCGGCCCCCGATGTCAGCAGGATTCAATTAGCGGATTAATTTAGGGGTAGATGTGTTTATTGGATTGGTGTGTTTATTGAGGATTATCTTTAAGAGCTATCGTTAGGGGCTATCGTTAAGGAGAGGGTAATCTGATCCAGACATTTACGCTAAGATACTAAATAGTGCCTGCACGTTACACAGTTTACAGACCGACAAAAAAGGCTGGTTGAATTTAGACATTCAACCAGCCTTTTTTGATTACAACAAGAGGGCTTGGGTTAACAGGCCTTAGAAGCGAGGCTGTTCAGGCTCTTTCTTGTATGTTTCGATGGAATCAAGAATTTCCTGTCTCGCTTGTTCAGCACCTTCCCATCCATCAATTTTTACCCATTTGCCTTTTTCCAGATCTTTGTAATGTTCAAAGAAATGTGAGATCTGTTGCAGTTTAATCTCAGGTAAATCTTCAACGCTCTGTACTTTGTCGTAGTAAGTCGTGATTTTACTTACGGGAACGGCGATAACTTTTGCGTCTTCACCAGACTCGTCTGTCATTTTTAAAACGCCGATAGGACGACACTTCACTACAGACCCAGGCATTAATGGACGATTCATGAAAACCAGAACGTCAACGGGGTCGCCATCGCCACACAAAGTGTGAGGCACGTAACCATAGTTACATGGGTAACGCATGGATGTTCCCAAAATACGGTCAACGAATAAGGCGCCGGATTCTTTGTCGATTTCGTATTTAATTGGCTCACCACCCATTGGGATTTCGATGATGACATTCACCTCATCAGGCGCATTTTTACCGGTCGGTACTAAGTGCAAACTCATAGTCAGATCCTAAATTAAGTCAGATGGCTGCTTAAGAACAAAGCAAGTTTAAATTTATGGCGCGCGATTGTAACACAATGGCATAGCGGTACCATTATTGAGTTTACGCATGGCACTTAGTCCCCTAGAATCAAAGCTCGGCAAGCAGTATTCCCGCCGTGTGTGCACGAGCCATGAGTGTGTCCCCTGTGGGTCCAATGAGCAGTATGGCGCACTCGCATTACAATAACGAAGAATTGGGGAATATTATGGATTTAATGTGGTTGCCACCTGTCCTGGGTGGTTGCGGTCTTGTTGTTGCGTTCATCGTCTATCAAATCGTCTCGAAGTATCCTGCTGGCGATAATCTTATTGCGGAAATTGCCGCAGAAATTCACAAAGGCGCCATGGTGTTTATGCGGCGCGAATACTCTATTTTGGCGATCTTTATCGTCGTTGTAACCATTTTATTATTTATCGGTTTTCGCTCCTGGCAGACGCCGCTGGCATTTGTCGTCGGTGCGCTCTGCTCTGGATTTGCGGGATATGTGGGAATGTTTTCTGCAACCAAAGCCAATGTTCGCACTACGGTGGCGGCAAAAGAAAAAGGGGCTGCAGCGGCATTGAGCGTGGCGTTTTACGGAGGTTCAGTCATGGGGTTGACGGTTGCTTCCATGGGATTGCTGGGCCTCGGGACTCTCTATCTGATCTTTGGTGGTGACCCGACGCATGCAGAAGCAATTCATGGCTTTGGCATGGGGGCATCCTCCGTTGCGTTGTTTTCTCGTGTGGGCGGCGGAATTTATACCAAAAGCGCTGATGTTGGTGCTGACCTGGTTGGCAAGGTGGAAGCCGGGATACCTGAAGATGATCCCAGAAACCCCGGTGTAATTGCTGATAACGTTGGTGATAATGTAGGGGATGTTGCTGGAATGGGGTCGGATATTTTTGAATCCTATTGTGGTTCTATGATTGCCAGTATCGCCATTGCTTCGACGATGACTCTCACCTCCGTAACACAGCTTGCCGCGGATAGAGGGGATTTGATGTTTCTGCCGCTGGCACTGGCGTCGCTGGGGCTGATCTGTTCAATTCTCGGCATTGTCATTGTGAAATTCATGTCGGCAAAATCGCCTGAAGTGGCTTTACGGTTCGGCACGATTGGCGCCACTATTATATTTATTCTCTCCTCTTTCTTTTTGATTGCCGGGTTTGAAATCCAAAGCCACGTCTGGTGGTGTGTGGTGGCCGGCGCTGTCGGGGGGATTGTGATAGGCCTGGTGACGGAATATTACACGGGGGGTAAACCCGTGCAGAAAATTGCCAAAGACGGAGAAACCGGACCGGCCACGGTGATGATTGCAGGATTGGCTACGGGCATGGAATCTGTAGTGGTACCAGTTATTTCCATTGCGGCCATTATCTTGATCTCCAGTTTTCTTTTACCTGAAGGTGCGGGTGTTTATGGCGTGGGCATAGGCGCGGTGGGAATGTTGTCGACCGTGGGGATTACCATGGCTATCGATGCTTACGGCCCTGTTGCTGACAATGCTGGAGGGATCGCTGAAATGGCTGGCCTGGGAGAGGAAACCCGAAAAATTACCGATGGCTTGGACGAGGTGGGAAACACAACGGCTGCCATCGGTAAGGGCTTTGCGATTGGCGCTGCCGGCTTGGCTGCGCTGGCGATAATTGCGGCATTTATAGAAACTGTGGAAAAAAATAATCACGGCTTTACTTTAAACATCAGTGATCCTCTGGTGCTGACCGGTATGTTCCTGGGGGCGATATTCCCATTTTTTGTCAGCGCCTTGACTATGCGAGCAGTGGGGGATGCCGCGTTCGATATGATTAAAGAAATCCGTCGCCAGTTTAAGGAAATTCCGGGGTTATTGGAGGGAAATGCCAAGCCCGACACGGGGCGCTGTGTCGACATAGCAACAAAAGCGGCATTGCGGCGCATGGTATTACCCGGGGTGTTAGCAGTAGCCGCGCCAGTGTTGATTGGTTTTATTCTAGGCCCTAAGGCGCTTGGGGGCATGTTAGGCGGTGCATTGATTTGCTGTGTGTTGCTGGCGCTCACCATGGCCAATGCAGGGGGAGCCTGGGACAATGCGAAAAAATTTGTGGAGAAAGGTAACTTTGGTGGTAAGGGTTCATCTGTGCATGCGGCCGCTGTGGTAGGGGACACCGTCGGGGACCCTTTCAAAGACACTTCCGGTCCGTCCATGAATATTCTGATTAACGTGATGGCGATTGTCAGTCTGGTGATCGCCCCCTTAATCTAAAACTCAGCCGGTTTAGTTTTTAGTTTCTGCGCTCAAGCCCATATGATGATTAATTCGCGTCACGTGGGCTTTTCCTTTTCACGTCTGTTACTTTACTTGCCACTTTGTTAGCCGCTAAGCTACGCCTAATCTCATTGATAAAAAGTATTTTCTTATATGCACATCCATATTTTAGGCGTTTGCGGCACGTTTATGGGCTCGCTCGCGTTATTGGCAAAAGCGGCGGGTCATCGTGTTACCGGTTGCGATATGAACGTATATCCTCCGATGAGTACACAGCTGGAAGCTGCCGGTATTGAATTAATTCAGGGTTTTTCTGCTGAACAAACGGGCTTAAACCCGGATGTATTTGTGATCGGCAATGTTGTTAGCCGGGGCAATGAATTGATGGAGGAAATTCTGGATCGCGGCCTGTTATATGTGTCTGGTCCGCAGTGGTTGAGTGAAAATATTTTGCAGGATAAATGGGTGCTGGCAGTTGCCGGTACTCATGGCAAGACTACTACGACCAGCATGCTAGCCTGGATTTTGGAGCAGGCGGATATGCAACCCGGATTTTTGATCGGCGGCGTACCAGGAAATTTTACGGAGTCGGCTCGTTTGGGGGGGAGTGATTTTTTCGTCATTGAAGCTGATGAATATGACACGGCATTTTTTGATAAGCGGTCCAAGTTTGTTCATTATCATCCGCGTACCCTGTTGTTGAATAATCTGGAATACGATCACGCTGATATTTTCCCTGATCTCGCAGCGATACAAAAACAGTTTCACCATGTAGTTAGGCTGGTACCCAGAAATGGCCTGGTGCTTACGGCAGATCAGCAAGCCTTACTGGATGTTATGCAAATGGGATGCTGGTCTGAACAGCAGACGCTTCACGGCGTGTCTGGAAATAATGCTGCGACAAACCAAGGGTGGAGCGCGGCGAATGTAAGTGAAGGCCGAGATTGTTTTGACGTGCTGCTTGACGGTGAGAAGGTTGGGCAAGTGCAATGGACCCTTTCCGGTGAGCACAATGTACAAAATGCGCTAGGAGCAATTGCTGCGGCTCGACATGTAGGTGTGGTGCCGGCTTTGGCTTGCGAAGCTTTGGGCTTGTTCCGTGGGGTGAAGCGACGCATGGAATTACTGGGTGAGTTTAACGGGATACGCGTGTACGACGATTTTGCGCATCATCCCACGGCGATTGCGTCGACCCTGCAAGGATTGCGCGCTCAAGTTGGTGGGCAGAACATCGTGGCGGTTTTGGAGCCGCGTTCAAATACCATGAAGCAGGGCGTGCACCAATCGGCGCTGCTGCAATCCATTCAGTCGGCTAACCAGGCGCTCTGGTTTGCTCCGAATCATCTTGACTGGGATCTCGATGCGGCGGTGAGTTATAGCGCAAAGGCAGCCAGCAACACTGAACTGCAATCCTCGCGCACGGTCAGTACTACGCAGCAGATCATTGATATGCTGCTTGAAAGTTCACAACCGGGCGATCATATCGTGATCATGAGCAATGGTGGATTTGAAGGTATTCATCAGCGTCTGGTAACCGCAATGAAGGCAAAATATGACTTGGGATAAAACTGTAACCCTGGCTATGACCGGTGCTTCCGGCGCACCTTATGGTTTGCGCTTACTGCAATGTTTAATTGCTGCGGATGTTCGCGTGTACCTGTTGTTGTCGCGTGCAGCAGAAATTGTAATCAACACCGAAACCTCACATGCGTTACCACAGGGTATGTCGGAACAGTTACGCTATTTCACGCAGTTCACCGGGGCCAAAGAGGGGCAGTTGGTGCTGTTTGAACGCGAGGACTGGTTTTCACCGGTTGCCTCCGGTTCGAGCTCTCCGGCGCAGATGGTTATTTGCCCGGCCAGTGGCGGCACCATTTCTTCCATTGCAACTGGCGCAAGTAATAATCTGATCGAGCGGGCTGCAGACGTAGCATTAAAAGAACGCCGTCAGCTTATTGTGGTGCCACGGGAGACACCCTATTCAGAAATACACTTGCAGAATATGCTGACAATTACGCGAATGGGGGCTGTGGTACTGCCGGCAAGCCCTGGCTTTTATCAGAATCCTGCATCCATCGACGATCTGGTGGATTTTGTGGTTGCCAGAATTTTAGATCAACTGGGCATTGAGCAGACTATCCTGCAAAAATGGGGCGAATAAAAATGGAGAGAGCTAAAATGGAGAGAACTAAAATAGGAAGAGCAATAACCTCTTTGTGAAAAGTGACAGACTAAAAACTACGGATATGGCGAGTATTAGGAAAATTAATCTGGTGTTGAAATGTGTCATGATCTGGATTTGCGTACATCAGTGCGGTTATTCAGCACCGAAGACAGCCGCAATAATATAGCCAAACATTCCTACTACCCCCAAAATCACCAAGCCGGCCAAAATTAACTGTGTGTTTTGGCGTTTATAGAGATTTATCTCTTCGCGATTACCCGGTGAGGTGGGCTTGGATTTCCACTGCTTGGAGCCTTCCCCTACCTTGATACTGCTATCACTCAGGGCTTTGCTGGTACCAGTGGCTGAGCGGGGTAAGTGAATTCCAGGTCCAAATACGCGAAAACTGTAAACATCCAGGCGAATACGATCGCCAGCAAAGACGGTGCTGACATCCACTTTTTCATCGTTCACAAACGTGCCGTTGGCTGAATTGAGGTCGCGAATTGTCAAATGTGAAGGGGAAATTGTTATTTCAGCATGCCGACGCGAAAGGTGAGTGCCGGGAAAAACAATGTCACATTGGGTGCCGCGGCCAAGAGAGATGACTTCGCTCGATGATCCCCCCAGCGGGAATTCCTGGCCAGACAGCCAACTGGAATCGGCAATTAAGGACCAGTAACTGGCGGCATCATTGCCATGCTCTGCGATAGGGTCTATGACTTCCAGTTCCACTGTGCCGAGACGAATGGTGTCGCCGCAAGCGATGTTTTTCTGGTTGATCCGCTGGTTGTTGACGAAGCTGCCTCCCTGACTGCCTAAATCCTTTAACACGTAGGTATCGCCCTGTTGCAGGATCTTTGCGTGAGATTCGGCAATAGATGAATCTTTGATCACTAGACTGCATGCGTCCGCTTGGCCAATGGAAAAGCTTTTCTCTACCACCCAAAATGGTTCTTGTCTTTTATCCTTGAACTGAATCTTTAGCATAGGGTCGATAGAATTTCTTCGCGTAAAAAAGCCAAATTATAGCGGTTAGACGATAAAAGCGTAACAGGGTTTCTTTCTAGCAGCCGAGGAAAGGCATAAATTTGGTAAATATTTCTCGCCAAAGCGGAAAATGTGTTTGAATTGCGGCCCAGGCGAACGCGTCTTCTCTAACGCGCTTTCCCTGCAGTGCCTTCTCTACGGTGCCTTTTCTGTAGTTGTTAATGACTAGCTACACCGGCGCAATTCTGGCAACACAGGGTCACCACCATGATGAAAATTGATGAGGCTATTTGAATAATAGCGGAAGAAATATGCTGGTGCCGAAAAATCGCACCTGTCTACAGGTGGCTAGAGAATGAGCAAAGTCCTGTTTGTGGTGTAGTTGCCCGAAGGAAGAATGCCAGGTGAAATTATGGGTTTAAGCTGCAAGGCCTGCCACTTGGTTTCACCGGGTTTGCCCGCCACTGGCAAAATCGCGAGCGGTGATAACATCTGGAAACAATACATCACGTTACGCATGCTGTATAACTCCAGATGTTTTGCCCGGTTATTTGTTCGAAGTGACGTTATCTGAAGTAAAGTGCGTGCATTGCAACGCGTTGAAAATACCGAATTTGGTTTGTAAGAAGGAAATACAGTTTTATGCTTGATCGTCTGTTCCAGCGTTACGTTCAAATCGTAACGCAAAATCCCAAGCTCATATTGATCATGATTGGCTTGCTGACTCTTGGCCTTGCTGCCGGATTACCACACTTTAAACTCGATGCATCATCGGACTCGTTGACGCTGGAGCACGATGAAGATCTCAACTACTTTCGCGAAGTCAGTAAAAGTTATCGCAGTGGGGATTTTCTGGTTGTGACCTTTACCCCTGAGCAGGATTTATTTAGTGATGCGTCACTGGAAATTTTGCAGGCCTTAAAACACGATCTGGCTCAGGTTCAAGGTGTGAGGAGTATCAACAGTATCCTTGATGTGCCGTTGTTATACAGTCCCAAACAGAGTATTCGTGAGATAGTGTCCGAGCCGAGGACACTGCTGACGCCCGGGGTCGACCGGAATATGGCCAAGCAGGAATTTTTGACCAGTCCAATCTACAAGGATTTAATTTTAGGTCCCGACGGGCAGACTACCGCATTGCAATTGAACCTGAAGGTAGATGAAACATATATTGATCTGGTGCAGCAGCGTGATGAGTTACGTTTAAAACGTGATACGGAAGGATTGTCAGAGGCAGAACAGCAAGAGCTAGAGCGCGTTACCCAGGCCTTCTTAGATTATCGAACTGCGGCAGAGAAACGAAATCACGAGCGAGTAGAACAGGTAAGAGACGCGGTTAACGCTTACAAAGATCGCGCTCAGATTTTTGTCGGCGGTCTCACTATGATCACCGCAGATATGATTACCTATATTCAAAACGACCTGGTTGTGTTCGGTACGGCAGTGGTGATATTTATGATCGCCATTCTGGCTGTTATTTTTCGGCGCCTGCGTTTTGTTTTTATCCCTATGTTAACTTGCATTGTGGCGGTAGTGATGATGCTGGGGCTGGTCAGCTGGCTCGATTGGCGCCTTACCGTAATTTCATCAAACTTTGTTGCTTTACTGCTGGTGATTTCACTAGCCATTATTATTCATTTGGTGGTGCGTTATCGGGAATATGAAGTAGAGCATCCCGAATGGGACCAAAAGCAACTGGTAGCCGCCACGGTAAAATTCATGGCTCGTCCCTGTTTGTATACGTCACTTACCACTATTGTCGCCTTTGCCTCGTTGGTCGTCAGTGATATACGCCCAGTGATTGATTTCGGCTGGCTGATGACCATCGGGTTGGTTGTTGCATTAACCCTCGCATTTTTGATTATGCCTGCTTGTCTGATGCTGATAAAACGTGAGCAGCGGCAAGAGTTCGACAGCAACCCGAAGCCGCCGCTGACGGCCAAGTTTGCTGGCGTAGTGGAGCATCATGGTAAAACGATTTTAATCTGCAGTGTCTTTATTGCTCTTTTGAGTGCATGGGGAATATCCCGCTTACAAGTTGAAAATCGGTTTATTGATTACTTTCATGATTCAACCGAAATTTATCAGGGGCTTTCTGTTATCGATAAAAACCTGGGTGGTACAACCTCTCTGGATATTTTATTGACGGCAGGAGACAGCAGTATTGCCGTCGATGTCGAGAATTTTGAAGGGGAAGATGATCCCTTTGCTGATACTGCAGCTTCCAGTGAAGACGCCTATGGCGAAGAGGATGATGCGTTCGCTGATCCATTTGCAGGCAGTGAAGAAGAGGATGACCCCTTTGCTTCTGGCAATGATGAAGAGCAGCAGGGACTGGACAATTACTGGATGACGGTTTCGGGCTTGCGTCGACTTGAAAAGGTTCATGACTACCTGGAGAGTTTGCCCGAAATCGGTAAGGTACAGTCGCTCGCCACGCTCTATAAAGTTGGTAAAGATATTAACGGCGGGTTGAATGATTTTGAGCTGGCACTGATGGAAAAAAATCTGTCAGCCGATGTGAAAAAAGTGTTGATCTCCCCGTACATCTCCAGTGTGGAAAACCAGACGCGTATCAGTCTTCGAATCCACGATACTTATCCGGATTTGAAACGCAAAGAACTGGCTGACAGAGTTTATGCGCATATTGTTGGAATGGATCATTTCGCGGAAGAAGATGTGCGCTTTAGTGGTTTACTGGTGTTGTACAACAATATGTTGCAGAGCCTGTTTAGTTCACAAATTGAAACGCTCGGCTTGGTGTTTCTGGCCATTATGTTGATGTTTCTAATTTTGTTTCAGTCTTTCAAGGTCAGTCTGGTTGCCATTATTCCAAACGTACTCGCCGCACTTTCTGTATTGGGTGCCATGGGCTTAATTGGTTTACCCCTGGATATGATGACCATTACTGTAGCTGCCATTGCAGTAGGTATTGGGGTCGACGATACCATTCATTACATTCATCGGTTTAAAGAGGAAGTGAAGGTGGATGGCGACTATATAGCCGCAATGCATCGCTCTCATCGCTCTATTGGGCGGGCTATGTACTACACTTCGGCCATTATTATTTTTGGCTTTTCTGTCATGGTATTGTCCGAGTTTATTCCGACTATCTACTTTGGCGTATTGACCGGCTTTGCCATGTTTGCCGCGTTGATGGGCGCGCTGTTACTTCTACCGCAGCTCATATTATTGGTTAAGCCATTCAAAGTGGATTAGCGGTTATCGCTCACACGCTACTCTTTTTTCAGCCACATGTGCAAAAGCGCGCATGTGGCTGCTCCTAATCCTATTCCCAGAAAATTACAGAAAAAATCCCACAGGTTGGTGTGACGGGAATTCGTAAAGCTCTGCGTCCATTCGCAGCCAAAAGAAATCAGCACTGCGGTTATTATCAGATATATCAACGCAACTCGATGAAACAGTGCCAGCCACAGCGAGCATATTAAACAGAAGTTGCCAAAAATATGCAGGAACGTGGGGGGCAGCATGGGCAGGTCGTTCGGGCTAAAGGGCATGAGACCCGCATAGAAAAAAATGCACAGAGCCAGCAGGCTTTGCGCGATTCGTAAAAACCTGACGGCTGGTAAATTGAGAAAACGTAATAGCATAATGTGTAGCAATGAGATCTGAAGTTGGGAAGTTAAAGGGGGAGGTCTATGATAAAGCGAGCACCGCCAGAGGGCGCTTGGTCAATACAAATACCGCCATCGTAGGTGCTGATGATGTCCGCTGCAACCGATAATCCAATTCCCTGTCCGGGCAAACTGGTGTCCACGCGTGCACCGCGCAGCAGAATATCCTGATGTAAGTCTGTTGGTATACCTTCACCGTTGTCATCGATATAAATTCGAAGATGCTTGTCGACAACCTCACTGGTGACACACACTTCGGAATTACCGTATTTAAAAGCATTTTCCAAAATGTTGCCGAACACTTCCATTAAATCGCCTTCTTCTGCGGGATAACGGGCGTTCGCGGCGACCTTGTTTTGAAAACGGATATGCTTGTCTCGATAAACTTTTTCCAGTGCAGCGCCAATTCGAGCAAACATTGGCTGCAACGGCAGCGCGGACTGAAATGCCGCTTTGGATTTGGCTGACGCTCGATTTAGCTGATGGTTCACAATGCTCGACATTCGGTCAATCTGTTCGTCAATCGAGAGTTTCCATTCATTTCCAGGGGAGTGCGTGGATTGAGACTGGGAGTGATGGTGTGTCTGATCGGATTCGAGAATACTTCGAATGACGGACAATGGTGTTTTTAAACTGTGAGCCAAATCTGCCAGGGTGTTTTTGTAGCGTTTTTGTTGCTTCTGCTCGCTTTCCAATAGGAGATTAATGCTTTGGGTCACAGGAACAATTTCCTGAGGGTAGCTTTCATCCAGTTTGTCTATCCGGCCTGTTTCAAGTTGACCAATATCGGAAGCCAGGCGATTCAGTGGTAACAGACCCCAGCGAATAATCGCAGTCTGCACAAAAATTAACAGTAGGGCTAATCCCCCCAGCCAGACGGCCAGTGATCGACGATAACTTTTTAATTCCAGGTCCAGCTGTTTTTGCGAATGAATAATCACAAACTGGTATTGCTGATCCTCATCGCCGATTTCCCACACAGTGTTAAAGCGGGATATAAAATATCGCGTACCATTAATTTTTATATTGAGAAGTTCGCGATTACCGATGTCCACCTCGTGAAAAGGAATTTTACTGTTGACCGGGGAAACGCTAAGAGATGTAGATTGCCAGACGATGTATTGATCTTCACTGCGTACCAGTTGCGCATAAAGTCCAGAAGCGGGTGTGCTGAAGCGCGGGTCTGACAAGCCCTGCGAAATCATTAGAGACTCCCCGTCTGGTTCAGCCACGCCCATCATGGAATACGTATGGGCGAGCAGCGATTCTTTTTCCGCATTGTAGAGGCTGTTCCGAAATGCCCGGTCGAGCATATAACCACTGAAGCACAGGAGAATAGGCATCATCAGTGATGACGCCAGGAATATACGCCGGGCTAGTGAGGTTGAGCGAATCTTGAAACGAAATGTAGTCTTTGTACCGGAAAATACTGGCATCAGGGCTAGTTATCTACGTAAAAGCGATACCCCTGACCGCGCACCGTCTTAATGGGTTTAAGGGTATTGGCCGGGTCCAGTTTTTTTCGTAACCGCCCAACAAAAACCTCAATCACATTACTGTCGCGTTCGTAGTCCTGATGATAAAGGTGTTCGGTTAATTCTGTTTTGGATATTGGCTCACCAGCATGCAGCGCTAAATATTCCAGCGTGTTGTACTCAAAGCTGGTTAGTTCGATGGATTTGCCGTCCACACTGACACTCTTGGCTGAGGTATCGATCTGGATGGGATCGAAATTCAATGTGGGTGAGGCATTACCTGTTGAGCGGCGTATCAGCGCATTGGTGCGCGCACGCAGTTCTTCAGTGTGGAAGGGTTTGACCAGATAGTCGTCGGCACCGGCTTCCAGGCCGCTGACTTTATCCTGCCAGTTGCCCCGCGCTGTCAAAACCAGTACGGGGTATTTTTTGTTGGCGGCACGAATTTCCTTGATAATGGTAATCCCATCTTTTTTCGGTAAGCCGATATCAATAATGGCAATATCGTAGTCAAACTCCATGGCAAAGTAGCTGCCTTCTTCACCATCTTCAGCGGCATCAATCACGAAGTTCTGTTTCCGATAATATTCACACAGTTGTTCGCGAATGGCTTGTTCATCTTCAATTATGAGTAATCGCATGTTTCTTCCTTAACGGTCAGTGCCGCGCAGCTAAATGCATAAAGTTCATAAATACCGTTTTCTACTCCGGTATGGTGACAATTTTAATGCGACCGGAATCCAGCAGTAATTTGACCCGATACACAGTGCGACCGTTGACGGTACTTTTGCTGACATTCAGCACTTTTCCGCCATGTTGTGCCTGTGCTTTGGCTGCTGCTGATCCAGCGTCGTTTTTATAGTTTCTCTGTTCATCACGACGAAGCTGGCTGCTGTTGCGGTCTAAATCCGCATAAGCTGGAAGAACACTCACAGAAGTGAATATACCCACAATAGTTACCAGGAAGCTCAACATAGCTCTGCGTGCGGTCCTCGAGGTCATTCTCAAGTGAGCTGCGGCATGTAAAGCAATGTGTTGAATACTCATAAAGTTTGTCTTCTCGTAACCATTAATGAAAGTTTATACGATTCCTGTAGGTCTATTCTAAGCCATGTTCGTCTGAAATTTTAGGATTCCAGCCCGGATTGTTAAAAAATGCGGCGTTCCACCGCTTTCTACCGAACAGTGTCGGGGACGCTGAAGGTGCTGCCTTGATTTTTTCGCCAATTTACCGGGCTATTTATGTGTGATGCTTATGCTACCGATGGGGTGCTTAATCTCGAGTAATCCCAACTCGGACTATCGGCCCACAGGGCGTACATTCACCGCGACACGTATGCGATCACCCGGATCATGTTGCATGCGAGTGGTATAACGCTGGCCCAGATACTGATAACTCACGTCATATCCGGCTAAGCGCTCGGAGTATTCGGTGGTGTAGCGAGTCTCACAGCGCTGAAATTCTTCATAGCGCACACTGGCATGACGATCCTGATGGCGTTGGCTGACCTGATTGCCAATCGACATGCCGACAATGGCGCCCAGTGCGGTGCTGACTTTGCGGTTTTTATGGCCGTGTCCCACGGCATGACCTACGGCGCCACCCAAAACACCTCCGACAATTGTCCCCGCAGCGTGGTTATTGCGCGGTTGATTTACCTCGACGGTTTCCATCCAGCACTCTTCGCGTGGAACACGGTGCTCTACCTGCTCATAGACCGGAGAGACGTGAGTCACGCGGGCATAATCATAGGCGTCGTTATGATAAGAGTCTGCTTGTGCGCCCGTACCCAAGGTAAGTGCCGCTACAGCCAAATATACTGAAGATCTGTTCATTGCTTTTCTCCTGCATGACTTGCAAATCTGGGTCCCCGAAACAGGTGGTTTTGCCAGAATATAGGCGTAGCTTAGCGGGATGAAGCTGAACCGGTGCTGAACTTTCCGATTAAAGTGTCTGGAGATATTCCCAGGCGTGTAAAAGGTTATCTGCAACAAAGTGCGCCTGTCTGAAATCCTGCGAATGAGAAAATTCGTTAGGCACGGCAATGCAGTGGAGTCCGGCGGCAACTGCAGACTTTACACCGTTCTGGGAGTCTTCTATCGCCACACATTGAGTTGAGTTGAGCGCCAATTTACTGAGCGCCAGCAAATAAACATCGGGCGCTGGTTTGTTGCGAGGCACGTCCTCGCGACAGGACACAAGATTGATATTGTTGAGGCAGGTATGCCCAAGGATGGATGTGAATATTTCGCTGCGACTGGCGCCACTGGCGATGGCGATGCGAACGCCGGCGGCGCGACAGTGATCCAGAACCTGCTCCACCCCGGGCATTAATGGGGCGGGTTCATTCCCCAGTGTCTTCATTGTGAGGCTGAAATTTTTTTCGTACAGTTTCTCAGCGCTTAAATCCAGCGAGTAGGTATCGATAATATGCCGAGCTGCCTGGAGGGTTGGCACACCAATATAGTGGGTGAGGTATTCGTCCTGAGTAAACGAGATGGAAAACTCTTCGAGCAGGCGTTGCCAGATGGTGAAGTGAATGTATTCCGAATCCACGAGCGTACCATCGTGGTCAAAAATTATACCTTCAACAGCCATATCTCATTTGCCCCAGGTTAAAGCTGGGCTATTTAACCAGAGGACGCCAGCTGTTTAAAGTTCTATTTAACGTTCAATGTCGCTATTTTTAGCCCCCCATTAGGAAACCAACCTTGGCAGATGTACAATGTTTTTTGCGGGATGCTGCAAAAGTTGGCTAAATTGCTGCCCAGTGCATTGCGAATACAGCGCTTTGCCTTTATCTTGTTGGCCTTTTTAACGCATAGGCTGCCAAGCTGGCACTGATTGTGATTGTTAACCCGCGGTTAGCCGGGAACGTTGATTAAAATCTCAACTTCTTCGTTTAAGTATATCTGCGTAAAAGTGTTGCGCCGAAAACAACTTTTGCTCGCCCAGTCGCGAGTATTTGAGTTGACCAATATGTTGACCAATATAAATATCATCTAGAATAGACATTACTTGAGAAATCAGGATAGGTTGCTGTACATGAGATTGTTGCCCCTCATATGTGTGCTGTCTTTTACATCGTTGACAGCTTGCACGTTCTCCAATAAGCAAGAGCAAAGCGAAGTTGTCGTCAATCCAAGTTTGGAATTATTACAAACTCAACAGCAACAATTACAAGAGCACGCGGATCGATTGGAGTCACTGGCTTCCACTCAAGACGAAATGTTGCGCTATTTGAATAATGTGCAAGTGGAAATTGCCGGTATCAGTAAAGCGATGGAAAAGCGTGAGCAGGTTGCCATTGAAATGGCAAAAGTGAAACCGGCTGTTGAAGAGAAAATTCACCGTCAAGCACGGGAGAAAACTGTCGCGCAGGGTAAAGCGATTCTTGGCCGAGTGGAATACATCTGGATTGAAGAAGTAAAAACATATTTAAAGTCCCGCATTGATACAGGAGCAAAATCCTCCTCTTTACACGCCCAGAATATTCAGCGCTTTGAGCGCAACGGCGAGAGCTGGGTTCGATTTGCCTTAATGATGGATGAAGAACTTATCAATATGGAAGCGCCGCTGGAGCGCACTGTGAAAATTCGCCAGGCCGGCGTTGAAGGCTTGGAAAAACGCCCTGTAGTGAAATTAAACGTACAATTGGGCGAGTTAAAAGAAGAAACTGAATTTACCCTGACGGACCGTTCCGATATGTTGTACCCCATTCTTTTAGGGCGTAGTTTCCTGCGAGACATTGCCCTGGTTGATGTCGCAAGAAAATTCACTCGCAAGCGTGACCCAAAACTTAAAGCGTTAGCAGAAGTGGAAGCAGAATAGTGAAACTATCTCGTCAGCCTTTTTACCTGTTTATTGCCATCCTGGTCATAGGTGGCGTTTCCCTCAGTCTCTATCGACACTATGCGTTTAACGTACCCTGGTTGCCCGGGGAGAAGCGGCTCGTGTGGTCAATAGAAGCAAAAATTGAATTCCAGGCGCGCAGTGAGCCGGTCAAAGTGTCCTTTGCCATTCCAGATACGCAGCCAGGGTTTATGCGTATGGCAGAGCATACGGCAAGTGCGGGTTATGGCCTGGCCTATCTGGAAGACCCCGAAGGCCGCCGTGCCCAGTGGTCCATTCGCAATGCAGAGGGCCCGCAGACACTGTATTACCGCGTCGACATGATGGTTGATAACAGTCAGTGGAAAACCAGCGGTTTCAGTGAGGCGCCAGCGCTGGAAAGTATGGACGATGAAGGGCCTTATGTGACGGCGGCAAAAGCCTTGTTAGATGAAGCGCTGGAAAGATCGGCCGATGCCTATACGCTCACGCATGAGCTGATTCAAGAATTTAATACGCAAACGCAGCGTGAACAATATCTGTTGCAGGATACATCGCGCATTGTCTGGCTGGTAAAACTTCTGCAAGAAGCAAAAGTTCCGGCGCGAGAGGTTCTGGCACTGAATCTGGAGGACGGGCGTCGCCGTCAGCACTTGGTGAGTTATTTACAGGTGTTTGCTGCCGATGGCAGTTACAAGCTGTTCAACCCCAGCACTGGTCAACTGCGTAAGCGCGACCGCTTGTTATTGTGGGAGTACAATTCTCAGCCTTTGCTGGACCTGTTGGGTGGCACCCGTTCCCGGGTGATGTTTTCCATGATCGAACAGGAATTGCCCATTAATGAAACGCAAGAACTGGAAGCCTTTCAGGAGTCCTCGTTACTGGATTTATCCATTCACAGTCTGCCACTTGAAGAGCAAACACTGTTTAAAGGTATTTTGCTGATCCCGGTTGGCGTTCTGGTGGTGGTCTTTTTACGCATCTTTATCGGTTTACGCACATCCGGCACATTCATGCCCGTGTTGATTGCAATGGCATTTATCCAGACCAAGCTGATGGTGGGCTTAGTCGGGTTTATCTCCATCCTGGCTATCGGCTTAATGATTCGAAGTTATCTGTCAAAGCTCAATTTATTGCTGGTGGCGAGGATATCCGCGGTAATTATTACAGTGATTATTCTCATCGCGATCTTGTCGGTGATCGCCTATCAGTTGGGACTGACAGAAGGCTTGAAAATTACCTTCTTCCCGATGATTATTCTTAGCTGGACTATCGAAAGGATGTCGATTCTGTGGGAAGAAGAAGGGGCGCAAGAAGTGTTTAAACAGTCCGGTGGATCACTGTTCGTAGCGCTTATTGCTTACATGTTGATGACCAATGAGCTGGTTCGCCATCTGACCTTCAACTTCCTCGGCCTGCAGCTGGTGCTGATGGCGCTGGTATTGATGATGGGGAGTTATACGGGATATCGTATTTCCGAATTGCGTAGATTTAAACCGCTGCAAGATCACGCCAGTCAAACTTCCGGTAATAATTAATGGGTCTGTTGTCACATATCCCGTTTCTTAAAAACTTTGCCGAGCTTTCACAGCTTGGCATTATGGGAATGAACCGTCGCAATTATTCCTATATCGGTCGCTATAACCCGCGCTCGCTGTTTCCTCTGGTGGACGACAAGCTTAAAACTAAAAAGCTGGCGCTGGAGCATGGGGTAACAGTGCCGGAGCTAATAGGCGTAATTTCCAGTCAGCACGATGTGGCCTCTATTCACGATATCGTGCAAGACCATCCAGCCTTCTGTATTAAACCTGCCAAAGGGTCGGGTGGTAAAGGCATCATGGTTGTCGCCGGCAAAAATGATGAAGGCAAATACATAAAATCCAATCAGCAAGTGATTGAGCGTGAAGATGTTCAGCGTCATACGTCCAATATTCTGGCGGGGCTGTTTTCACTGGGCGGAGCCACCGATGTGGCGGTGCTGGAAACCCGTATTGTGGTGGAAGAAGCCCTCACTAAATTCAGCTATGAAGGCGTACCGGACATCCGCGTTATTGTGTTTCGCGGAATTCCTGTCATGGCGATGATGCGCTTATCCTGTGCGGCTTCCAACGGCAAGGCGAACTTGCACCAAGGAGCTGTGGGTGTTGGTTTGAGTATCTCTGAAGGCAAAGCCGTAAATGCTGTGCAGAACGACCATCCCGTGCGCTACCACCCGGACACCGGGCAGGATCTGTTTGAGTTGGCACTGCCGAGCTGGGATCGCCTGCTGCACTTAGCCTGCGCTTGTTCGGATATGAGTGGATTGGGGTACCTTGGTGTGGATCTGGTGATCGATCAGAACCGCGGTCCCATGTTGCTGGAGCTCAATGCTCGTCCGGGTTTGTCGATTCAGCTCGCCAATAATCAGGGGCTTTTGCCCCGGTTGCAAAGTGTTGAGCGCTTGAAATCTCCACAGCGCATGTCTATTGATGATCGCATTGCTTACGCGCAAAAATACTTCCACGTCGCCCCCGGCGCAGCCTCCATTCTGGGCGATTCCTTTACCGTTGATCCCGAGGCGTGATCCGTCATTAAGCAGTCTAACTGTTTGCATGTTAGACTGCATGTAATTCGTTATAATGCCCCTTTTTGTGCCCTGGGGACCGGTAAGGATCAGTAAAGACATCATGACTTCCGTAAAAGAATATATGCAGACGCTGGGCCAGCAGGCTCGTGCAGCTTCTCGTGCCATGCTCAGTGCTAACACCGGCATGAAAAATAATGCGTTGCTGGCTATTGCCGAGGCAATCGATACTGCTCGTGATGAAATCACAAGAGAGAATGCTCGGGATCTGGAGCAGGGCCGAGCGGTTGGGCTGGATGCCGCATTGCTTGATCGTTTGGAGCTAACACCGGCACGCATCGACGGGATGATCGAAGGGCTGCAGCAAGTTGCGGCACTGCCAGACCCCTGCGGTGAAATTACCGATTTGAAATATCGTCCAAGCGGTATACAGGTTGGCAAAATGCGAGTGCCGCTCGGTGTGGTGGGCATTATCTATGAGTCGCGTCCAAATGTGACGATCGATGCGGCCAGTTTGTGTTTGAAATCCGGAAATGCCACGATTTTGCGCGGTGGTAAAGAAGCCATCCACTCCAATCAGGCGATTGCCAAGTGCATAGAGCAAGGGCTGGTAAAGGCGGGATTGCATCCACAGGCAGTACAGGTGATTGAGACTACAGATCGAGAAGCCGTGGGTGAACTCATCACCATGCCACAATATGTCGACGTGATTGTGCCTCGCGGTGGAAAAGGGTTGATAGAGCGGATTTCACAGGATGCCAAAGTGAGTGTTATCAAGCACCTTGATGGTATTTGCCATGTGTATATTGATGCAAAGGCCGATCTGGACAAGGCATTTAACATCGCTCTAAATAGTAAAACACACCGTTATGGGGTGTGTAATGCCATGGAAACGCTGTTAGTGGCAGAGCCTGTCGCTTCCCAAATTCTACCGAGACTGGCCCAAGCGTACGCCGACAAGCAGGTTGAACTGCGTGGTTGCAGTAAGACACGCGCTATTATTACGGCCAATGAGGCAAGTGAAGAGGACTGGTCAACCGAATATCTTGCGCCCGTATTGTCTATTAAAGTGGTGGCGGATATCGATGAGGCCATAACCCATATTAATCAATACAGTTCGCAGCATACAGAATCCATCGTGACCGAAGACTATACTCTGGCACGTCGATTCCTGGCCGAAGTGGACTCTAGTTCCGTCATGGTGAATGCTTCCACGCGCTTTGCAGACGGTTTCGAATACGGCTTGGGTGCGGAAATTGGTATATCAACAGATAAGATTCATGCTCGTGGACCGGTAGGTTTAGAAGGGCTGACCTCTCAAAAATGGGTCGTGTTGGGTGATGGTCATATTCGTCAATAAATCACGAAGTTGGTGAGCTCTTTGTCATCACTGAATAAAGCCCCCTTGGCCCTGGGTTTTTTTGGCGGGAGCTTCGATCCTGTCCATGTTGCCCATATCGAAATGGCGGTTGCTGTGCAGCGCGCACTGGGACTTGCCGAGGTAAGGCTCATGCCTTGTCGGATACCGCCACACAAACAGGGATTGCACGCCAGCGCAGAGCAGCGAGTGGCCATGACACAGCTGGCATTAGTGGAGTACCAGCGAACCCACACACACGCGGGCAGGCTTCTGGTTGATACCCGAGAGCTTAAGCGAGAAGGTCCATCCTATACACGGCAAACCGTTGAAGCGATTCGTCATGAGTTCGGTCCCACGGCCTCGCTGCATTTTATCCTGGGGTGGGATTCCTGGGAAAACTTCACGCAGTGGTACCAATGGCAGGAAATTCTGAGCTATGTCAATCTGGTGCTAGTGCGACGGCCGGGGTATAGCGCTCAATTGGCAGAGCCCTTGCAGCAATTGTTGCAGGAGCGGAGTGTCGATCCGGCTGAGGCTCTGGCGCATACTGCCGGTAAAATAATTGAAGTGGCGACGGAACAGCGTGATCTGGCGTCCAGTGATATTCGCCAAACCATAGCCCGAGGGGAGAGTACGCGACGTCAGTTATACTCCTCGGTGGCGAATTATATAGCGCAGCATAAGCTATATAATGCAGGCTAGCGGAAATACAGTCAGCGTTTTGCGCTGAATTTTAAGTAACTTAAAGAGTTTATCAATGTCTGGAAATTTACAGCAAACCATCATAACAGCGATTGAAGATTTAAAAGGGCAGGACCTGAAAGTCCTCGATGTGACTGAGTTAAGTGACGTTATGGACAATCTGGTAATCGTCACGGGAACATCTAATCGCCATGTGAAATCCGTGGCGAATAATGTGATTGAAGAGTGCAAAAAGCAGGGGCTTCAGGCGATTGGTGTCGAAGGTATGGAGGCGGGCGAGTGGGTCCTGGTGGATTACGGAGACACGGTTGTTCATGTAATGTTGCAGGCAACACGTGATTTTTATGGGCTGGAGAAGCTTTGGTATATGGAGCCTGCCGGTCGCAAGAAAAACCAGTCTGGGAGCGGTTCTTCGGAGCAGGAATAATCGAATCTGTGGTGCTCAGTTTCGCCCAAGAAAAGGCCGTGTAATTTTGAAACTTTCCCTTATTTCTGTAGGCTCCAAAATGCCTGCCTGGGTGATGCAGGGCTATGAAGAATACGCTAAACGTCTGCCGCGTGAGCTCAAGCCGCAATTGATTGAATTGCCGCTCGCGCCGCGTTCCAAATCTTCCAATGTCGATAAAATAAAACAAAGCGAAGGGGAGCAGATTCTTGCGTCCATCCCCAAAGGCGCACGTGCGGTGATGCTGGACGTAAAAGGTAAGGCACTTAGCACGGAATTGTTGTCAGAGAAAATGGCTTCGTGGCAAATGGAAGCGACTGATGTATGCTTAGTCATAGGCGGGCCGGACGGGCTGTCAGCTTCATGTCTGGCCGCAGCCGATGAAAAATGGTCGCTGTCTGGATTGACTCTGCCGCACCCGCTGGTGCGGGTCGTTTTGATTGAACAGTTGTATCGTGCCTGGACGATTTTGCAAAACCATCCTTACCATAAATAAAGTAAGTGATAGTTGCCCGTGCGTCTGGTGAAGAAGCTACAAACATAGATCACGTTAGATTACTGAACAGGACTATGAAAAGATCTCTGAATAGCTCTCTGAATAGCTCTCTGAACAGATCACAGACAAAAATCACAGATAAAACACCAGCAATAAGCGCTTAAAAAAAACAAACCATTACAAACTGCAGTGAAACAGTTAATAACTCATGCGGCCATCGGCAATTTTAGTGCACAGACGTTATCGTAGCCTCAACAAAAAATAACTATGAATTGGGCGAGTACCGAGCACCATCGATTTAAAGACCATGTCAATGAGGCGAATACCTTTACTCGCCGGGTGGCTCTCGCGCTGCTTCTGGTGTTTATCTTGTTTTGTATTCTCATCTATCGGTTTTACAGTCTGCAGGTCGTGCATTATGAAAACTATGTCACGCTGTCTGATCGAAACCGAATTCAAGTGCGTCCCGTTCCGCCTAACCGTGGATTGATCTACGATCGCAATGGCGAATTGCTGGCAGAAAATCGCCCCAGTTTTACGCTTTCACTGGTAAAAGAGCGAGTGCGAGACATGGACGGTACCATTGCGCGTCTTAGTGAGCTGGTCGACATTTCAGAAAGTGACAAAGAGAATTTTTTCAAATACCTCAAACAGCGGCGACGTCCTTTTGAACCTGTGGCGCTGCGTTACCGCCTGGATGAAGAGGAAATGGCCCGGCTGGCGGTGAATAAATTTGACTTAAAAGGGGTGGAAGTCAATGCCGAATTGGTGCGCTACTACCCTAAAGGTGAGTTGTACGCGCACATCGTAGGGTATGTCGGACGTATCAATGAGAGTGAACTCAATAGTTTTGATGAGGAGACCGACAAGCTATACCGCGGGACGCACAGCATCGGCAAAATTGGCCTGGAAAAACATTATGAAAGCCAGTTGTTGGGCACTGTCGGCGTGGAATACATCGAGACCAATGCACATGGCCGCGCCTTACGTACCATCGATGAAGTAGAGCCTCAGGCCGGGCAGGATCTTCATTTGCATATCGACAGTGTTATGCAACAGGCCGGCGCGGATGCACTGGCGGGCCGGCGTGGTGCAATGGTGGCAATTGATATCGCCACCGGCGGGGTGTTGGCCATGGTCAGTACGCCGAGCTTTGATCCCAACCTGTTTGTGACGGGGATCAGTGTAAAAAATTATCGTGCACTTAACGAGTCCCGCAACTTACCCTTGTTTAATCGCACGATACAGGGGCAATACCCTCCAGGCTCCACTCTCAAACCTGTGCTGGGCCTCGGCGGTCTGGAGGCACAAATAATCAGTACCGACACCCGCATTCGCGACCCCGGGTTTTATCAGCTGGAAAACGATGATCGCCAATACCGCGAGTGGAAAAAAGGGGGGCATGGCAGCACCGTGGGGCTGCATGAAGCAATCGTAGAATCGTGCGATATCTTTTTTTACGATCTTGCTTTTCGCATGGGGGTCGATCGTATGCATGAATTTGGCACTCACTTCGGCCTGGGTGAAAAAACAGATATCGATATTCCAAGTGAGCGTGCCGGTATCTGGCCATCGCGGCAATGGAAGCGCGCTGCGCGTGGGCAAGCATGGTATCCCGGGAACAGTCTGAATATGAGTATCGGGCAGGGCGATGTTTTGGCAACGCCATTGCAGTTGGCTGTCATGACGGCAACACTGGCACGACGAGGTACGCGAATGCAGCCGAGCCTTGTTGCGAGCATTGGCGATAAAACGATTGAACCCAAGGTGGTGGATCAAATGCAGGCATCCGAAGTGAACTGGGAGTTTGTGAAGCAATCCATGAGCGATGTGGTCAACAATATTCACGGGACTGCGCACTCTCTGGGGCGTCTCTTAGATTATAAAATTGCCGGAAAAACCGGTACTGCGCAGGTAGTTGGGATCGCTCAGGGTGAGGAATACGAAAGTGAGGCGCTGGCCGAATTCCATCGCGATCACACCTTGTTTGTGGCGTTTGGTCCGGTGAAAAACCCAACATTAGCGTTGGCGGTGATTGTGGAAAACGGAGAAAAGCACGGGGATACCGATTTTCCGGTGGTGAAAGCTGTATTTGATGCATATTTTGCGCAAGAGAAAGTGAGGCAGGCCAATATGCAGGCCCAGCCCGCAGTCCAGGAGGCTCAGCAATGAGTTTGTCCAGTCAGGATTTTATTCGTCGATTGCCCGATTCAACCCAGCACTTCGCACGTGGCGAGGGCTTTTGGCGGAAAATTCATATCGACCCCCTAATGCTATTGTTTCTGCTGAGTGTTACGGCCTACGGGCTTATCGTCCTCTACAGCGCCAGCGGTGAAAGTGAGTGGATGCTCAAGCGTCAGCTGGTCTTCTTTACTTTGGCTTACGGCGCTATGTTCGCTGTTGCGCAGATAGAGCTGAGCTTATTGCGTCGTTGGGCACCGTGGTTTTATGCCATAGGGCTGGTGATGCTCGGTTTGGTTTATGTCGTCGGGGTTGGAGCCAAAGGGGCACAACGCTGGATCAGTCTGGGGTTTTTCCGCTTTCAACCCTCCGAGATTTTAAAAATTGCGGTGCCTATGCTCGTCGCCGCTTATCTTGGTACTCGTATGCTGCCGCCGAGTCTTAAACATACGGTGGTTTGTCTGATCATAATCGCGGTGCCCACGGTGTTAATTCTAAAACAACCCGACCTGGGCACCTCCTTGCTCATCGCTATTTCCGGGCTCATTGTTTTATTTCTAGCTGGGTTGCGCTGGCGGTATATCGTGGGCAGTGTGATGGCGGTACTTCTGAGCTTGTGGCCGATGTGGACCTTTGTGATGAAGGATTATCAAAAGCAGCGTGTGTTGACACTGCTCGACCCTGAGGCGGATAAACTGGGTGCTGGCTGGAATATTATTCAGTCAAAAACGGCCATCGGTTCCGGCGGCGTAAACGGTAAGGGCTGGTTGACTGGAACACAATCTCAACTCGATTTTTTACCTGAATCCCACACTGATTTTATTATTGCAGTGCTGGCTGAAGAGTTTGGCTTGATCGGAGTGCTATGTCTGATCGGCCTCTATTTCCTGATTATTTCTCGTGGAGTATACATTTCCTGGACCGCGCAAACGACGTTTAGCCGTTTACTCGCCGGCAGTATTACACTGACGTTTTTTGTGTATGTGTTTGTGAATATTGGTATGGTGTCCGGTTTACTTCCGGTGGTGGGGGTGCCCTTGCCTCTGGTCAGTCTTGGCGGCACATCCATCGTCACCCTGATGACGGGCTTCGGTATTATTATGGCAGTTGCCACGGAAAAGAAAAAAGTAACCCTCGGTGGAAGTTAAGTAACTTGTCATTTCTACAAAAAAACATTTATGAAAATTTGACGATAAGCATTCCTTGTCGTTGAACAATTTGCCAGAATGGCTATCAATAGATTCATTGTGTTTTTAATTCAATAATCAAAAAAAACAGATCTCGAGGATTCACTCTTTCTATGAAAAAATCGGTCGGTCATCAACGCTGCATTGATGTATTAGGCAATCCGTTTAAACAACCAGGTGCAAAAGTGTCGGCGAACTGGATGAGGCCAATCGCTATTCGTCTGACAAACTTTGCTCGTGCAGGCCTGTTAAGCATCGCAACGCTTGTCGGTGGCTGGTCATCCTTTGGGTATGCGGACTATTCTCAGCATCCCGACGCTGCGGCATTTATCGATAAAATGGTCAAAGAACACAACTTCACAAAAGAGTATGTTGAGGGGGCTCTCCGTCAGGCAGAGAAAAAGCAATCCATTCTGGATGCCATTTCCCGTCCCGCAGAAAAAACACTGGAATGGTTTGACTATCGCAAAATATTTCTGGGTGAGTCTCGAATAAATCAAGGGGTTCAGTTCTGGCAGGAAAACGAATCCACATTACGCAAGGCCGAAAAAGAGTTTGGTGTTTCGGCATCGATAATTGTCGCGATAATCGGAGTGGAAACTCGCTATGGTCGCCACGCAGGCAGCTATCGAGTTATCGATGCCCTGAGTACATTAGGCTTTGACTATCCTCCTCGTGCCAGTTTTTTCCGCAGTGAGTTGGAGCATTTCTTCTTGCTGACCCGTGAACAGAAGCAGGATCTTTTGGCGCTGACGGGCTCCTACGCTGGTGCAATGGGGTACGGTCAGTTTATATCCAGCAGTTTTCGGCATTACGCAGTTGATTTTGATGGCGATGAAATTGCCGATATCTGGGCGAATCCAACAGATGCTATCGGCAGTGTGGCTAACTATTTCAAGTCACACAAATGGCAGACCGGCAAACCTGTTGCTACGCGAGCTCGCATTGCGGAGGGGTATGACAAAGAGATCCTGAACTCGAAAAATAAACCGGATCTTTCTCTGGCGCAGCTGCAGCAAAAAGGATTTACACCTGCGGTCGAAGGGTATGAAGCAAGTGCTGAGGCCACTCCTTTGATGTATGTTGGCGAGTATGGCAAGGAATTCTGGCTGGGGTTTAACAATTTTTATGTGATTACCCGTTACAACCGAAGCCATCTGTACGCTATGGCTGTCTGGCAGCTGAGCGAGGAAATTCGGATGCTGTACGAAAAGTCACTCGCAGAAAAAACAACGTCTTGAAGGCAGGGGATGTGGACTCGTGGCGATAGAACGAAACAGAACAAGCCGTCTGGAATATTCCGAAGCATAAAAGCTTGTTTAAACGGATAATTCATCTAATATTCATGCCATTCATTCCTGTTGCTAATTAGCGGGAATGGTGTGTTAACTTGCTCGATTGGCAGTTTACTTGAACCGCTGCTTGAATGACTGCGCACATGAATAACGACGTGATTGTAGCCGGCCTCGTCAGGCCAATTGCGTCTGAGCCGTGCTCATCGAGCAAAATGAAAATAGTAAGCGCAAAATAAAAAGAAAGTAAAAAAGTAAACGAATCTTAAAATGTGCAGCAACATCACTGCGCAGGTAGCCTGGAAAATATAGAAAATATTATTAGTTCTTTATGTTGAAATGTGTAATTAGGTTGTGTGGATTGGGAATTTTTGCAGCGTTATCGGCCTGTACGACGGTGGATACGCGCTCTGTCGACAAGCCCCAGCAAGATGGATATCCGCAGCAGCCAGTGAGTGTCAACCATATTCCAGATGCTGTACCACGCGAAGAAATTCGTACGATAGCAGGCAATAAAACGCCGTACAAAGTGTTAGGGAAAACCTATCATGTTATGCCAAAGCCGGATGGCTATCGGGAAGCCGGAATGGCTTCCTGGTATGGCACCAAGTTTCATGGTCGCCGGACCTCCAATGGTGAACTCTACGATATGTATGGCATGACGGCAGCCCATAAAACCTTACCAATTCCAAGTTATGTACGAGTTACCAATACGAAAAATAATCGCTCCGTAATAGTTCGGGTGAATGATCGTGGCCCATTCCATGGAAATCGCATTATCGATTTGACTTACACCGCAGCGAAAAAACTGGGGTTTGAAAATATTGGCACAGCGCCGGTGACGGTTGAATATATAGATCCTCTGGTATTCAATCGCACGCCTCAAAATCAGCCGACGGCGACGCAGGTTGCCACATTGAAAGGGTCGGGTAACGATAATGCCGCGAAGGAAACTCCGGCACCGACACCGGTGAATTCTGCCGGATACAAAATTCCAGAAAATACCTATTTACAGGTAGGCGCTTTCAGCGCGATAACCTCGGCGGAATCGCTGCGAGATAAATTGCAAAGTATTACCAATATCAATGTTTGGGTGTTGGCTTCGGAGGCGTCCGGGCGTGCTTTACACAAGGTATTAATTGGTCCTTTTCGAGATAACTTCCAGTTGATGAATGTGCGTCAGCAGATCATTGATGCGAACTTTACCGAACCCCACGTGGTCTATCGCTAAGATAAAAATACGTAACTTTCGCATAGCGTGAACTGAAGCTACTCGGGTTTCGCGTCTAACTCTGGTAAACTTTGTATTTATCGCAAGCATCTAAAGTAAAACAGGTCCAACTTTCCATCATGCATTCATTACGAATATCTTTCGCTTTTTCGCTTTTTTGTATTTTAACGGCCCCTCTGACGGCTTTGGCTGACCAGGTGATTATTCCCGCTCCGCCGCAGTTAGCCGCGAAAGCCTATTTATTATTAGATGCAGACACAGGTGCAGCGCTGGTTGAACATAATGCGACAGAGCAACTGCCACCAGCCAGTCTAACGAAGATGATGACCAGCTACATCGTGTCAGAAGAAATACATAACGGGCGTTTGAAAGAAGCCGATCTGGTGAATATCAGCGACGACGCATGGCGTCGTGGCGGTTCTGCCAGTGGTAGTTCAACCATGTTTCTCAATCCTCGCTCCGAAGTTCCTGTGATAGATCTGTTGCGCGGTGTCATTATTCAGTCCGGTAACGATGCATCTATTGCATTGGCTCAACATATTGCGGGAAGCGAGGCCGCATTTGCTGATGTGATGAATCAGCAGGCGAGCCTGTTGGGAATGAATGATTCTCACTTTGTGAACGCTACGGGCTGGCCAGCTGACGGCCACCTGACAACGGCAAAAGATCTGTCTATTCTGGCTCGTGCACTGATAAATGATCACCCTGACCACTACTCCATATATTCAGAAAAATACTTTAAATACAATGGGATAAACCAGCCTAATCGCAATAAACTGCTGTTTACTGACAAGTTTGTCGACGGAATTAAAACGGGGCATACCAGTGAGGCAGGATATGGCCTGGTGTCATCTGCTAAAAAAGATGGAACCCGGTTAATTTCTGTTGTGCTGGGAACAAAGACCGAATCACAACGTGCCAGCGAGTCTCAGCGGTTGTTGGCATACGGCTTCCGTTATTACAAAACACATGAACTTTACCCGGCAGATTCGGTAATCAGCACTCATAAAGTCTGGTCTGGGGTCAAAGATGAAATCGAGTTAACGGTAAAGCGCAAAGTTGTAGCGACGATTCCACGTGGGAGTCAAAAGAATCTGAATGCCAAAATACAGGTTGATAGCGTAATAAAAGCCCCCATTACTCAAGGCCAGATACTGGGTAAGTTGATTATTAGCCTGGATGGTGAAACCATCGTAGAAGAAGACCTGGCCGCAAAAGAAGAAATCGCTGAAGCCGGCTTCTTCGCCCGGACGTGGGATTCCTTGATGTTGATGATCAACGGCCCGGAATAACACCCGTAATCGCCGTTGAAGAACGTAAGAACATGACAGACCAGCAACCTCCTAAAATTGAATTTCCATGCCCGGATTACCCCATCAAAGTGATGGGGGAAGCCAGTGAAGAGTACAAAGCCGCGGTTTTGGAGGTCATGGAAGTGCATGCCCCCGGATTTGATCGAAGCCGTGTCACAGTGCGGGATAGCCGTAATGGTCGATTTCATTCGGTAACTATCTATATCGAGGCGACTGGCATCGACCAGCTGAAAAACCTGTTTGAGGATCTGAAAAAGCTGCCAGCTACACGCATGGTGTTATAAACCATGGGTGAGCCCTCTGAGAACTCGCTTTTGCCTCAGGCCCTGGTGAAAAACCTCGGTTGTGAGGCCTACGATACCTGCTGGAAAAAGATGCAGGATTTCACGCAAACCCGTACCCCAGAAACCCCCGATGAAATCTGGTGCGTGGAGCACCCGCCCGTATACACGCAGGGGCAGGCGGGAAAACCTGAACACGTACTGCGCAATACTGACATTCCCATTGTAAAAACAGATCGCGGCGGACAGGTGACCTACCACGGCCCCGGCCAGCTGGTGGTGTACCCGCTATTGGATTTAAAGCGATTGAAGCTCGGGGTGCGAGCGCTGGTGAGCCACATCGAAAACTCCGTTATCGACACCTTGGCGCTGTACGGTATTCAAAGCGAAGCGCGAGCAGACGCTCCGGGCGTGTATGTGGCTGATCAGAAAATAGCCTCGCTAGGGCTAAGAGTTCGGCGAGGGTGTAGTTTTCACGGCGTTGCAATTAATATAAACGCGGATTTACAGCCTTTTATCGATATTAACCCCTGTGGATATGCGGGATTGTCGATGACAAGCCTGCAATTGCTGCTGGGGAAGGCAGATTGTCCTGATGTTTCGACCTTTTCCGAGCAATATGTCAGGGTTTTGCTCAAAATTCTCCAACTTTCTTCTGTCCCTGAGTAAATATTGGGCGCCTAATAGGGTAGAATACGCGGCCCTGCCATAGACATTGCCCCCAGTTCGCCCGGCCTGTTAGGCAAGCGAGACCGCAATTTAGGGTGCTGGCAGTGTGTACAGTCTTCAACTAAAACGAGATCTGAAACGAATGAGTGAAAGTAGTATCCCAGTCAAACGTACGCGACGCATTAAACAAGGCGAAAAGCTGCGCGATGGTGACAAGGTAGAACGCATCCCTGTCAAAGTCATTGCCAGTGATCAGATGCTGCGTAAACCCGATTGGATTCGTATTCGCGTCAGTGCATCGCCAGAAGTTGAACGTATCAAGAAGTTGCTGCGTAAGAATAAATTATCCACTGTGTGTGAAGAGGCGAACTGTCCAAACTTGAGCGAATGCTTTAGTGGTGGTACCGCTACTTTCATGATCATGGGAGATATTTGTACTCGCCGATGTCCGTTCTGCGATGTGGGACATGGCAAACCAAACGCCTTGGACCCGGAAGAACCCGCCAATTTAGCTGAAGCGATTGCGGACATGCAGTTGAAATACGTTGTCATTACATCGGTGGATCGAGATGATCTGCGTGATGGTGGAGCACAACACTTTGCTGATTGTATTCGTGAATCTCGTGTTCGCTCGCCAAACCTGCAGGTTGAGGTGCTAACGCCAGATTTTCGTGGTCGCATGGATATTGCATTGGATATTCTGCAGGAAACCCCGCCGGATGTGTTTAATCACAATCTGGAGACGGTTCCGCGTTTGTATCGTCAGGCACGTCCGGGTGCCAATTACGCCTGGTCTTTGAATTTGCTGAAGCAATATAAGGCTCGATGCCCGGAAGTACTCACCAAATCAGGTTTAATGGTGGGACTGGGTGAAGAAAAAGATGAAATCATCCAGGTATTGAGAGATATGCGTGAGCACGATATTGATATGCTCACCATCGGACAGTATCTGCAGCCATCTCGCGATCATTTACCTGTAGCGAGATATGTAGAGCCGGCAGAGTTTGACGAATATACCGAAATAGCAAAAGAGCTGGGCTTTACTCACGCTGCTTGTGGTCCGCTGGTTCGATCTTCGTATCACGCTGACAAGCAGGCACATGGTGAAGTTGTAAAATAAGTGTGAGTTTTCTTGTTTTACTGTGGCTGTAGTTGTGGCTGGTTTACCTTTTCCCGATAAGGTTCAGTCGCTAAGAAATTACAGCCCGATTCGCTCTCAAGCCTGAAAACCAAGTTGTTTGCGGAGTGTGGAGTTTGTTAAAACTCGAGCAAGAAAAAATTCAAATCTCGAATCTCAGTCAGTGTGATCACTGGTTGCCGACCGTTACATTATGGCATCACCAGGAATGGTTGAAGGCCAGTTCACTTCCTCAAGACCACCCCGATAACGAAACAAAATTCCAGGAACGAAAGTGTGCATTGCAGGCTCATTTGGGATCTCACCGTTTACCTGTTACTTTTGTCGCTCACAATAACGAAGAGCCGATAGGAACTGTTAGCTTAGTGTATTACAACGTGCGTGATGATCAGGCACCGAGTGAATGGTTATCTAATCTCTATGTGTTGCCAAAATATCGACAACAAGGGATTGCCAGTGAATTATTGAACGTCGTAGTAGCGCATGCACAGTCACTGGGGTTGCAGCGACTTTTTCTGTATACACGCGATCAAACCGATTTCTATATGAAACGCAATTGGCGTTTTTTAACTTATGGAACTGTGCAGAAACAGCGTGTTTCGGTACTCGACTATTTATTAACTACGCAGTAAGCGCTTCGTGCATGCTTTTTCTGTATAAAGAAAAAGACTCCAGTTTCCGAGATGTATTGATATGGCCAAGCAAGTCCGAGATTTACCTGATGACAAGGAGCTGTTAGCGAAAATTGGTGATCAGTCTGCAGCCTATCTCGCACTCTTATTAGAGAATGTTTCCTCTTTAATTTATGCCGTTGATGCCGCTGGCAATGTGATTTTTGCCAGCTCGCACTTCGCCAAGTTTAATGCGGCCGATCGTGAAATTATTCACGAAACAGATTTATTTCCCTCCATGTTGCACGATCGCATCGAAAGGATACGTGATTTTTGTGCAGTGCAAAGTGATACCTATTCCTGGGAATTAAGCATCAAACATCATGACGGCTCGCAGCATGTGTATGAAATGCAGCGCATACCGCTTATCGATAAAGCTGGTCAGGTCATGACTTTTAGCATTGGGCGTGATATTACGGACCACAAACTGGCCGAACGCCATTTGCGAGATTACAAAACACAGATCAATTACCTGGCTTTTCACGATGCCTTAACCGGTTTGCCCAATCGTTCGTTACTCAATGATCGCCTCAATAAAAGTCTCTCGCGTGCCAAGCGTAATCAGGGGCATTTTGCACTTTTGTTAATCGACCTTGACCATTTTAAAGAGATTAATGATACCTATAGTCAGGAAGTGGGTGATACTTTACTAAAGCTTATTGGTCAAAACCTTAAGGACGTTGTACGTGATACCGATACGGTGGCGCGCATGGGTAGCGATGAATTTGCAGTGGTGCTGGATAATATTGAAAAGGCGGGTGATATTGAACTTATTGCCAATAAATTAATTGAGGCTATTTCCACACCCATGGCGCTTGCTGATAAAACCATATCCTGCACTGCCAGTGTAGGTATCAGCTTGTTTCCCAAAGACGGTGACAGTGCAGACCAGTTACTGCGTTACGCAGATATGGCGATGTATAAAGCCAAGTTGGCTGGAAAAAATCGTCATCAGTTCTTCGTCGAAGCGATGACCAGTACCGCGATGAATTATTTGCTGTTAGAAAATGATTTGCGACGAGCTTTGGATGAAGGTGAGTTGGTGTTGTATTTTCAACCGCAAATAGCGCTGGGGGATAATCGTATTGTCGGGCTGGAAGCTCTTGTGCGTTGGCAGCATCCTGATCGTGGCCTGGTACCACCGACACATTTTATTCCCCTGGCGGAGGAAACCGGGTTAATCGAAGCCATTGGTGAGTGGGTGCTGCGACGAGCGTGTCAAACCTTTCGCGCGTGGCTTAATCAAGGATTAAATTTCGGTTGTATCGCGGTTAACTTATCCGCAAGGCAGTTCCGGCAGGAGCAGTTCGAACAAAAAGTATTGAATATATTAGCGGAAACAAAGCTTGCTCCCAAATACTTGGAGTTGGAGTTAACTGAAAGTATTGCCATGGAAAACGCCGTAGAGGCCATTGATACTTTGCACGGATTGCGCAAAGTGGGTATGTCAATCTCGATTGATGACTTCGGCACCGGATATTCATCTCTAGCCTATTTAAAACGTTTCCCGATACAAAAACTCAAAGTGGATAAGGGGTTTATCAAAGATATCGATTCCAATCAGCACGATGCAGCGATTGCGAAATCCATTATTGATCTTGCACACAATATGTCGCTACAAGTGATTGCTGAGGGCGTTGAGCGGGAAGCGCAAAACAATTGGTTGAACGATAAAGGCTGTGATCAGGTGCAGGGCTATTTCTATTCAAAACCCTTAAGTGAAGAACAGCTGGTGGAATTTGTGCGAGATGAAAAAAATGCACGTATTGATGCGGCTGGAATCTGGATTAAGATATAAAGTAAATGGTCGGGTGTATTTAAGTCGCTGCAGGTGTTGCCCGACCGCGCACGTTTAAATTCGCAGCATCATGCGTTGTGATTGTGCGCTTAGTGCTTGCGTGCCGGAAAGTGAAAGTACAATATCCAGCAGCACATTCCAGATATCGCCAGTGCTGATGCCTTTAATGACTTTGTCTGCCAGGCTGACTTTGCGAACCAGCAGATGAAGCTGGCCGCTACTCAAGCGTTGTAACGCTTGCTTAACAATCGGTTTACGGTTATCCCATACTCCAGCGTTTCTCGCGATAAAATCAAAACTTTTACCGTTATCCATACTTTCTTTTAGCAGTGTAAGAACACGAATTTCACGAGCTAAAGCCCAAAGTACAATGGTTGGCTCGGTTCCTTCACCGCGCAGCCCCTGCAAATGGGTGACGGCTGAACGGCTATTGCCGGAAAGTGCTTTGTCTGCCAGGCCAAAAACATCGTAGCGTGCGGAGGTGGTAACCGCATTCGCCATTGTGTTTGCGTCGATGTGATGATCGTCGCTTAACAGTTTCAGCTTTTCAATTTCCTGAGAGGCCGCAAGTAAATTACCTTCGGTTTTTGCGCATAAAATTTCTATGGCCTGCGGATCTGCACTGAGTCCTGCCCGTTTTAGTCGACCACTGACCCAGTGGGGCATCTGCTGCAAGCTGATTGGCCATATGGTCACCACTGCACCGCAGGCTTCAACAGCTTTAAACCATTTGGAATTCTGTGTGCGTTTGTCGAGCTTGGGAAATTCTAATAACAGCAGATTGTCTTCGCTCGGAGCTTTGCAGTATTCGACCAGCGCTTTGCTGCCCGCATCGCCGGGTTTGCCATTGTGCACGCGTATTTCGATAATTTTCTTTTCCGCGAATAGCGAAATACTATTTGCCGAATGCGTTAATGAGTCCCAAGAGAAACCTGCATCTGTATGATGGAGCTCGCGCTCTAGAAAATCTCGCTGCTTTGCCGCATGGCGAACCGTATCGCAGGCTTCCTGTACCAGTAAAGGCTCGTCTCCCGTCACCAAATACACGGGCGCCATTGGTGACTTGACATTGGCGAGCGATTTTTCGAGTTGGTCGGAACGTAACTTGGCCATTATTTTGGTTGGAAATCAGTTGCCGTTTGTTCGGATGCGGTAATTTTTTGCGCGCTGGCAATAATGCGAGAGGCCAGCTCTTCGCGCATTTCCTGCAACAATTGTCGCTCTTCTTCGTTCTTTGCCACAATCAGCGCTGTGTCGAAATCGTAATTGCGACGCGCAGTAATGGGCTTGTTAATGATTCTTTCTTCAAAACCCTGTGAGATAAAAGAATAGTGAACCGTCATAATCAGCTGATATTGAATAGGAATACCGGTGCTGCTGAACGCGAGTGGGCGCCGTTCTATTTTTTCATCCATTAATGTCAAATGATGTTGCGATGCACTTTTGAGTTCGATGGCCAGATCATCAAGTTGTAACGCTACGGTTTTTTGCAGCGTGCTGATGCTTTTGTCTGCCGTTAAATCCATATCCTGTAAACTGTTGCTGCTTTTTAAGGCGAAGTCAGCGCTGCCACGCAATTGCCAGCCGCAGGAGCAGCTGGCAAGGCACATGACAATCAGGCTTAGCCTGAACAGATAGTTTTTTGCGTGAGACAGAAACATTGTATGCATAATTAAGTGGCTATCAGTTTGCTACGATGTTCACCAGACGGCCTGGGACCACAATAACTTTTCGAATGTGTTTACCTTCAATGAATTTTTGCACGTTAGCTGATGCCAAGGCCATTTTTTCCAGTGTTGCTTTGTCTGATCCCGCCGGGACATCGAGCTTGTCACGCACTTTACCATTGACCTGGCAGACAATAACTTCCGAGCTTTTCTGCATTGCTTCATCATCGAAGTTTGGCCAGGCCATATCCAGGATGTTGTCCTGATGACCGAGCTGTTCCCATAGGGTATGGCAAATATGGGGAACCACAGGGTTGAGCAACAACAATGCAGATTCCAGAGCTTCGCGCTCAACGGCCAGTCCATCCGCATTGCTGCGGTCAGCATGGCGATTCACTTCGTTTAATAGTTCCATCACAGCCGCGATGGCCGTGTTAAAGGTTTGACGGCGACCGAAATCGTCACTGACTTTTTTAATGGTCTCGTGGGTTTTGCGGCGCAGGTCTTTTTGTTTTTGGTTCAGTTTATCGGCATTAAGCTTGCCTGGCTCGCCGGCCTCAATATGATTGATAACCGTTTTCCAAAGCTTCTTTAAAAACCGGTAAGAGCCTTCCACGCCACTGTCCGCCCATTCCAGTGTTTGATCGGGTGGAGCCGCGAACATGGTAAACAGGCGTACAGTATCCGCACCGTAGTGGGAAATAATTTCTTCCGGGTCGACACCATTGTTCTTGGACTTGGACATCTTTGTCATGCCGTCGTGAATCAGCGTTTCACCGGTTTCGCGATGCTTGGCAGCGACTGGCTTGCCTTTATCATCTCGTTCAATGTCTACCTGCGCAGGTGAGATCCACTCTTTAGCACCGGATTCGCTCTGGCGATAAAAAGAATCAGCCAACACCATGCCCTGACAGAGCAGGCGCTTAAACGGTTCATCACTTTCAATCAGCCCTTCATCCCGCATAAGTTTGTGGAAGAAGCGGGCGTACAGAAGATGTAAAATAGCGTGTTCGATGCCGCCAACATACTGGTCTACTGGCAGCCAGTAATTGGCTTTTTCCGGGTCTAGCATGGCACTGGCATCCGGGCTGGTATAGCGCGCGTAATACCAAGAGGACTCCATAAACGTGTCGAAGGTGTCCGTTTCGTGCTCGCAGCTTTGTCCATTGAATTCTGTTTTGCGCCATTCTGCATCGGCTTTGATTGGAGACTGAACGCCATCCATAACCACATCTTCTGGCAGCAATACTGGAAGTTTGTCAGCGGGTACTGGTATCTCGCCGCCATCGGGCAGGTTTAAAATCGGGATTGGTGCTCCCCAATAACGTTGACGAGATACGCCCCAGTCACGCAGGCGGAAATTGGTTTTAATGCAGCCTTTATTCGCTGCAATTAAGGTTTGCGAAATGGCTTCGAATGCGCCATTAAAATCAAGACCGTCAAACTCGCCGGAATTTACTAGTGTCCCTTTATCAATATAGGCTTCTTTGCTGAGGTCGATCTCGCTTCCATCTGTTGGTGCAACGACTTGCATGATCGGTAACTGGTATTTTTGAGCAAATTCCCAATCACGTTGATCGTGTGCAGGAACGGCCATTACCGCACCAGAACCGTAATCCATCAGTACATAGTTACCTACCCAGATGGCAACTTCTTCGCCGGTGATCGGGTGGATGGCTTTTAAGCCCGTGTCCATGCCGCGCTTTTCCATATTTGCCATATCCGCTTCAGCAACAGACTGGGTTTTACAGCTGGTAATGAACTCGGCTAATTCGGCATTGGTTTTTGCCAGCTCCAGCGATATGGGGTGCTCTGCTGCCAGGGTGACATAAGTAACGCCCATCAAGGTGTCTGGACGCGTGGTGTAAACATCAAACGCGTTGTAGCCGGCAATTTCCTGGTGCAGGCCGAAGCTCATTTCCACGCCGCGGCTCTTGCCAATCCAATTGCGCTGCATGGTTTTGACCTGTTCGGGCCAGTCATCCAGTTGCTCCAGGTCTTTCAGCAGTTGATCGGCGTAATCAGTAATTTTAATGAACCACTGGGGAATTTCTTTACGTTCCACCTGCGTTTCGCAGCGCCAGCATCGCCCTTCTATGACCTGCTCATTCGCCAACACCGTGGCATCATTTGGGCACCAGTTGACGGCGGCAACTTTTTTATAAGCGAGACCTTTGTCATACAGGCGAGTGAAGAACCATTGTTCCCACTTGTAGTAATCGGGTTTACAGGTTGTCACTTCGCGATTCCAGTCAAAGCCAAATCCCAGGGCTTTTAACTGCTTGCGCATGTAATCGGTGTTGCTGTAGGTCCAGGCAGCCGGAGCGGTTTTGTTTTTAATCGCCGCATTTTCAGCAGGGAGACCAAATGCATCCCAGCCCATGGGGTGAAGCACGTTCTTACCCTGCATGCGCTGAAAGCGGGCAATAACGTCGCTTATGGTGTAATTACGCACATGCCCCATGTGGAGGCGTCCGCTGGGATAGGGAAACATCGCCAAGCAGTAGAATTTTTCTTTATCAGAATCCTCCTGGGCTTCGAAACTCTTATTGTCTTCCCAGTATTTTTGGATGTTGGACTCGATAGAGGAGGGTTGATAAACGTCTTTCATATTCACTGAATGCTTGCTGTTGGATGAGGAAAAGCTCGCATTATAGGGACTTAGGCCCACTAAGGTAAGCCATAAGGGTCGAATTCTTGTGCTGCAGTGGAGAAATAGGGAAGATCAGGAAGGGAAGCGGCGACAAAGAGAAAAACCGCTCAATATGTCGCCGGGAAAAACTTATTTTGCGTCAGCTTCTGTTGGTTTTTTGTTCGGTTTTGCTGGCGCTTTAGTTTCAGCTTCTGCGACCGGGGCAGCCACTGTGATAGTGATCTTCTTTGACACGACAGGTGGGTTGTGCGGCATATGCAGATGATCGCCTAGCATCAATTGCAGGGTATGCTTTCCCGGCGCTAAATTCAGAGTTGTTTCTGTTTGCGCCTTGCCAAAGTGGATGTGCTGATCATCGGCTGGGATGGACTTGCCGGCTTCAGGCAGTGTTTTGACATCCACCAACAGGTGATGGTGGCCGCTGTCCGAGTGTGGTACGCCGGCTGGCATTAACATCATATTCTCAATGCCAAACACCACTTTGACTGGATTTTGAACGGTTGCACCGTCTGCAGGCTCTTTAATAAATACTTTGGCGTTTTTTGGGGAGCTGGATTCTGCTGCTGCAAACGACGCAGAGCAAAAAAGCACTATCAGTGGGCACAAGTATTTGGTTAGTGAGATAAATCGAGTCATGATAAGTCGTCTCTTTAAGTTTTATTGGCTTTTAGTTTCAGGTAATTGTGGATTTTGTCGTTTTAAGAACTCATAAGACAGCAAATACTCTTCAGTGTTTCAATGGTACGCTGCTTGCATATTGCTCAGGATCTAAAATCATTTGATTCTCTGAGGGCGCGGTTACGGAAACCGCTGTGGTAACTACGGTCGAATCACGTCCGGCAAAGCCCATGGGGGATGCTTAATCACAAAAGCATGACTACCGTTAGTCCGCATTAGCTGCTGTAATTTGAAGTACAATTATGAATAGTCGTTTTGGCAATTTACAAAGTATGCCCATACTCGTTGAGCAAGAAAACAACAATAATAATGAGGAAGTTCATTCACAGTTATGCGATCTTTTTACGCGACGTGAATTAACCTTAAGCCTCGTTAATCAATTGAACCATATTGTAAAAGCGGTGCAGCGTCATCGCGGTATCAGTATGGGGCTGCTGGCAGGTAACAAGGTTTTTGAAAAAGATTTTCACTTGCTGCAAATGCAACTCCAAAAACGTATTGCGTTGTTTGAAACCTACAGTGCCAAAAGTGATGAGATTATTAAGCCCCGAGATCTGGAAAATATCCGGCTAGCTTGGCAAACCATTCGCGATGGTTGGCAAGATGATCGCCTGAGCGATAATTTTGAATTGCATTCTCACTTTATAGAACAGCTATTTTCGACCATTCTAGCACTGTCTAAGATGCTGGAAACACCCCTCCTGGCGGGTTTGCCAAATAAAACATCGAACTATGCGTTGTCGGCGGACAATGATGATGGCCTTTATCCTAAAGCGATAAAGAAAATTGAAGTGCTGGATTTTATCTGTTCGCAACTTCCAGTAATGATTGAATTCATGGCGAAGATTCGTGGGTTGGCAACTTATTGCGCTGCTTTGGGTGAGGTGGATGAAACGCTTGCGCGAAAGCTGCGGTTTTTTATTGATTGCGCCCGGGAGAGAAATGAAAAAATTCGCCATTGCGGCGAGCGTTTGAGGTCCTTATCTCAGGGGTATTTTCATTCTCTGGGGTTGATTAATGAACTTGAAACAAAGTTTGTTTATCTTCTATCGTTGATTGAAGGCAGTATTCTCACGCCTGGTACGGTGAAAGCATCGGCGTCACAATTGTTTGATCTGGCCACTTCGATTATTGATGCATATTGGAAAATTGTGGAAGAGGGATTATATGTTGTGCGCTTAACACATAACGAAGAGCTGGAAGATTGGGTTAAAGAGATTTAACCGTCCTCTGTGATTGGGTGATTGGGTGATTGCCAATGCTTAAAGCCGGTTTTTACCTCTTTATTTGCCTCTCGGTCTTTTTATCTGCACTAAAATAAAACTCAAATTCAATCCGCGCGTTGGTGATAAAAGTGCTACATTTGCGTGAGAAATTAAACGGCAATAGCGCGGAAAAATAATAAATTACCCATCGGCAATAAAAAAGTTACAGCATGCATTTACATGAGTCTCAGATAGGCTGCCCGTATTGTGGCGAACTCCTTACCTTGTTAATAGATCCCTCGGTTGAAACACAGCAGTATGTGGAAGATTGCCATGTGTGTTGTGCACCTATGCTGGTTAGTGTCAGTGTTGATTTGGATGATGATGAACAGCATATTTATGTGGATGTTCAACAGGAAAATTAAAAAATAAACTGACCTGCACTTTTGTAAAGCTAATGCTGAGTGTTTCTGGAAACATCATAAAGCTTATATACAGCGCGTCTTTATTTCTCCATTAGACGCCCTGACAAGGCTTTTCGTTGGCTGTTACGAATGCCCATGTGTAAGTTTGGAAAACGTATTCCCTCAGAATGGTTACGTGTGTCTGGATGTTCTGGTTTGCGGGGTTTGGATTGTCAGTGCTTTGATGCTGTATTGACGGCGGTGAACATCATTTGCAATGAGTGCCATTCGAGAGGGAAGATCGATGGCCGGCGCAGAGGTTGCGATTTAAGAGGTATAAAAAGACGTTTGATTTGAAGGGTTTTAAAGTAGGGGGCTCAAAATATGGGGCTTATAGTATGGAGCTTATAGTAAGCGACATAAAATAAGGGGCTGGTATAGCCCCTTACAAACAATTCTGTGGGTAGACGCTGTTTCCGAGTGCTGTAGCGCTGGAATCCAGACGTTTTAGAGCGCGGGTAGTGCGGCCTTATAGTGTAACGATATTTTCGGCTTGTGGTCCTTTTTTTCCATCAGTGATATCGAACTCAACTTTTTGTCCTTCGTTAAGCGTCTTAAATCCACTGCCTGTAATCGCGCTAAAATGTGCGAAAACATCAGGGCCAGATTCCGTTGAAATAAAACCGAAACCTTTACGCTCGTTGAACCATTTTACTGTGCCGGTAGATTTAGCCATAGTTGTGTAACCTGTTACTTATAAAAAAATAAATCACCCTCGACTTGTCTACAGCACTATTGAGAACCTGCTAAATGCTCGCAATAGAAAACCAAGAATTGGGTATGTTCTGCTGAGAGTGGGATGTTGCATATGAGGAGAACAAGACGAGAACCTACAGATTGCCGGGTTGGATCAAACGAACCGCTCCAGAAGTACTAATAGGCTTGTGACGATTACAATATTGCAGAGGGCAGCGTGACTGTTGGTTTGACGTTAACATCAAACTCAATCCAACCAACGTATTCCATTTTGGCGACTTCTTTTGGGAAGTTGCATCTTGAAAAATGTACGTTGGCATTCGTACGCGCTGACCGGAATCTTGCAGTCGCTTTTGTACGTCATGCGAATTAACATAATGACAAGCCGCGCTTTCCAGCTGCGCTTAAGGTTATACGAATTTAGTAAAGAGTCAACGGTTATTTGAACGCAAACTTAAAAAGTTATAGCAAAATGTTCGCGGTGCATTTTCAGTGCAGTTTTTGAAAATATTGAAGCAAAAAAAGCGTAACAAATGGTAGCGGAGGCACTTGTTACTAAAACACTCATTTGAATTCCAGCTGCAAAAAAAACGTCTTGTTTGGACGGGGGGCTGCTTTTATAACTTTTAAAAAAATATCTGTCCGGCATAATGCTTTTTTGCCGAGAAAAATTGAGGTGTATGTTGTTCCCTGTTAGAGCAAAAACGAAAACTGGTGTCGTGTTATTGGAAATTGATGGGACGCAAATGGAGCTTCGGCGCAAGAAAATGAAATATCTGCGAGTAGCTGTAAAACCTCCCCACGGGGAGGTTAAAGTGTCTGCGCCCATGCGAGCTTCTAGGGGAGAGATTGAGCGTTTTCTCCGTGCGAATCTCACCTGGATCAAACAACAGCAGTCGCATATTCAACAGCAGCCGCTGCCAGTAGAACCTGAATTCGCTGAAGCGGATACTCACTTTTTTTTCGGGCAGCCGATACAGCTTAAAATAATAAAGGCGGAGAACTTACGCCAATCATTTCTGGACGCGTCCACTTTACATTTATCGGTGAAACAAAATACCCGGCAATTCAGGCAAGATGCATTGCATAAGTTTTATCGCAAAGCCTTGCAGCAGCGTATTCCTGAACTGGTCGAGCTTTACGAACCTCGGCTCGGGGTAAAAGTAGATGAGTGGCGAATTAAGAGGATGAAAACCCGTTGGGGCACTTGTAATATTTCAGACCGCCGGATTTGGCTGAATTTAAGTCTGGCGCAATATCCCTTCCATTGTCTTGAGTATGTCGTGGTACATGAGATGGCGCACCTGCTGGAACGACACCACAATGACCGTTTTTGGCGTTTAATTTCCTCTGTAATGCCGGACTGGCAAAGAGCTAAAATCATCCTGAAACAAAACCAATTCGGATGATCAGTGACGGACTTATTGAATCTGCAGCTTACGGTCATTATCATGCGAAAAAAAGTTTATATAAAACAAACTATTAATTCGGTAATGTACTAACCCGGAATTTATTTTTGACAATTCCCTGTAAAACCGTCGTGAATGGCCGTTCAGCTGGTATAAAGGCGTTAAAAGCCTGAGGGATGTTTGGCAGGTAAAGTCAGGGAGGAGTTTGGGTGCTATACTTTTGGAATAGGGCAAACATTTGAGCGGACAAAGCATGAGCAACGACGCGGTGTCGCAGACGAATTCTGTAAGTCGCAAAAACGCATTTCAGAAGGTAAGAGCCTACCGCAGTTTGCAGCAAGTACTTCTTGTGCTGGTGCTCTTTTCTATCGCCTTTCCCGCTCTTATCAGTGGGACGATCCTGATCCGTGAAAACTTCAATCAAACCATCACGCATGATACGCACACAGCCGCTAACAGCTATATTGATTTGCTGCAAGCAGGTTTGACGCTGCCGCTGTGGAATATATCCCCCGATCTGGGCAAGCCTTTAATTGAGGCGATCAGTGTGGATAAGTCCGTGCTGACAATATATGTAGAAACGCCCAATCATCGCGAATTTTTGTCCTATAAAAAGGAGGACAGAACCAAAGAGGACAGCATCTCCTTAACCCGAGAGATAAAGTACGATGGCGATAAGCTGGGCGTTGTGAAGCTGGTTTATTCGTTAAAAGAAGCGCGAAACCGGGCAGAAAACCAGTCGCGTCTATTATTGACGATTCTCTCCGTGCAATTGGTGTTCTCCGTCGCCCTCATGAGCTTTTTTCTGCGTAAGCGTGTCACCATCCCACTGCACTTGCTGGAGCGGTCTGCTGCCGGTATTGCCATGGGGGACTTGCAAACGCAGATTCCCAAACTCGGGAATGACGAATTTGGCGTGTTGTCCAATCAGTTGGAGCGCATGCGGGGGGTCTTGAGTCGGTCCTTTCACGATCTGGAAGAGCGTGTGAAAGAGCGGACAGCAGATCTTGAAGAGGTTAATACGGAGCTGCAAGGCACTTTGGATAAACTACGCCACGCGCAAGGCGAACTGGTGCAGTCAGAAAAGCTTGCCGCACTCGGTTCGCTGGTGGCCGGTATTGCCCATGAATTAAATACGCCGATAGGTAATGGTTTGACGGTGGCCAGTTCCTTGTACGACTCAACGCACAAAATTCGCGATGACATGCAAAACGGTTTGAAACGGTCTGCACTGGAAGCCTATTTAAGTGATATGGACGAAGGTATGAACCTCGTGTGCGTCAGCTTGGAAAAAGCATCTGAATTAGTATCCAGCTTCAAGCAGGTTGCCGTTGACAGGACCACAGCCCATCGTCGGCGCTTTATGTTGTCCAGCCTATTGAAAGAAACGCGTATCACCATGGCAACTTTGATGAAGCATGCACCTTATACGCTGGAAATCAAAGAGCATGGCGATGTAGCGCTCGACAGTTATCCCGGACCATTGGGGCAGGTGATTACCAACTTGCTGAATAATGCGATTTTGCATGCTTTTGATGATCGTGAAAATGGACACATCCAAATCACGACTGTGCAACAGCCGGGCGCGGTCAAAATTATTGTGGACGATAATGGTCGTGGTATTGACGAACAGAACCTTTCCCGAATTTTTGACCCATTCTTCACCACCAAGCTTGGTGAAGGGGGCAATGGCCTGGGCTTGCATATTGTGCACAATATCGTAACAGCTGCGCTGGGCGGTACGATTGAAGTGCGATCAGAAGTGGGAGTAGGAACAACCTTCGTGTTGAAAATTCCCTTGGTCGCACCGAAACCTAAAGATGCTATTGAAGGCGAGACAGAAGAACAACAAAACAATAATCAGGATCATGAGTTGGGAAAACCCTAAGTCGAAGTTAGGGAGACAAGAGCATGATGCTCCCGTAAAACATAAGCAGATTGAATGGAAAACCCAACTCTACAACGCAATAAAAAGGTTTAATGGCTAATGAGTAAAGATGATTCGGATGGCGATGATTTAATGGATTTCGTCGAAGAGGCGACGGGTGGTTCTGTTGACCCCGACCGCGCAGTATGGCGGGTGCTGATTATTGACGACGAAAAAGACGTTCACTCGGCCACCACATTTGCTTTGCGAAACACGGAAGTTGTGGGTCGACCTCTGGAATTTATGCATGCTAACAGCGCTCGTGAAGCGCGCGAGGTGTTAAGTAAGCATAAAGATATCGCGGTGATACTGCTGGACGTGGTAATGGAAACTCCAAACGCCGGTCTGGATTTGGTGGCGGTTATACGCGACGAATTAAAAATTCGGGATACACGTATTATTCTGCGCACCGGCCAGCCGAACCAGGCTCCGGAAATTGAAGTTATTCGTGATTACGATATCAATGACTACAAACTAAAGTCGGAATTAACGCAAGCGCGTTTGTTCGCGTCGTTAACTACAGCAATACGATCCTATAAGCAAATTCAAACTATTGAGGCAGGCAAGCGCAGTTTAAATATGATCGTCAGCTCCTGCGCGCAGCTGTTAACCCAGAAAGGTATTAATGATTTTGCTCAAGGCGTTATCCTGCATTTGTCTGGGTTGCTCAGCATTACGCCAGAAGGGCTAATTTGCGTTTCACGAAAAGGTCGTGAAGGTGACCAGGATGATCCGCGAATCATTGCTGCAGCAGGACATTATGTTGAACTGATCGATCAACCGGTGACGGACCTGATCGAAGGCGAGGCAAAACGCGTTCTGCTTGAGTGTCTTAAAATCAAACATCATGTCTACCGGCCACATGGCATTGCGCTGTATTTGGGTGGGCAAGAGCGTGATATGGCGTGTTATGTCAGCAGTAATGCAGAGATAAACGAAATCGATGAACAGTTATTGGAATTGTTCTGCAGTAATATCTCTATTTGTGCGGATAATCTGGACCGTGTTGATCGCTTGAGCGATTATGCCTATAAAGATGTGCTGCTCAACCTTCCCAATCGCAATGCGCTGCTGGATGAAATAGATAAATTTATGCCCAAGAGTACCAGTGAGCGGGGATCGAATGATTTCGTGCTGGGAATGTTGGATATTGATGGCTTTTCTGAAATTAACGCCTCATTAGGACAGGACTATGGCGACGAAACCTTGAAGGTTGTCAGTAAAAAGCTGGAACAACAGTTTTCTGACGGAGCCTATGTGGCGCGCGTAGCCAACGATACATTCGCTGTCCTGGGTGAGAGCAACAAGGTGAATGCAGAGCTTTTATTAGAACCGTTCAAATACCCGCTGATAATTGCTCAGGAAGAACAGACTATTTCATTTACGGCCAGTCTTGTTCCGCTGTGTGATGTAGACGGGGGTGGCAGTGAAGCAATAAAAGACGCGATGACTGTTTTGAAAATGGGTAAGGAAAAGCAGCGTGGTGTTGTGCACAGCTATGATCCGGCTATGGTCAATGAAGCTATTGGCCGCTTGGATATGCTGCACCAGTTGCGTCAGGCTTATGAGCACAATCAGTTATTTGTGGTATACCAGCCTAAATTTAATTTACAGGATAATCGTATTACGGGGTTCGAAGCCCTGGTGCGTTGGCGCGATTCTAAAGGGCAATTGATACTGCCGGAAAACTTTATTCCGCTTGCTGAAAAATCCGGTCTGATCGTTAAAGTGGGTTCATGGATATTAAAACAGGCCGTGGCGACATTGTCTGAGCTGCACAATCGTGGTTGGTCTGATTGCCACATGTCGGTCAATATTTCGGTAGTGCAACTGATTAATCCGGGTATGATTGACATGCTCAGCAAGATCACCGATGACTTCGGTATTGATCCAAAATTTATTGATTTAGAAGTGACAGAATCCCTCGCGGTGAAAGATTTGAATGCATCGCTGGTGCTGTTCGAAAAAATCAAGGCTTTAGGGTTTACTTTATCCCTGGATGATTTTGGGACAGGCTTTTCTTCCATTAACCATATTCAAAAAATGCCCATCGATCGTCTAAAATTGGATAAAACCGTGATTCAAGGCGCATCCAGTCCAGATGGGAAAGACATTATTAAAATGATTATCGAAATGGCGGAACATTTAAATCTTGAAGTGGTTGCCGAAGGCGTTGAGAACGGTGATCAGGTAGAGTTTTTACGCTCGCTTCGCTGCTCCCTTGCGCAGGGTTTCCATTGGGCAAATCCTTTGGATGCGCACGCCTTGTATCAGTGGTTGGAAGAATATAAATAGTAAATCGTGAAGCTGCCGCCGGCAGCTTCCTGAATTTTAGAAAATTCTGAAACGGTAAAATCCCTGGCTGAATGCCTCATCAGTGCTGTTCTATTGTGTTGCCAGATGTGAAACTGGCTTCTTCTGCTATTACCCCGAATCCCCTTTCCCCAGTGTCTGCCCGAAAAAATTCTGCCACTGCCTGAGTTCGCGATAGCTATGCGTGAGTTCCACAGGTTTGAATTTTATCTTTTGCCCTGGTCTACTCTGGCTCAAGCGAAAGGCATCCAGTAAACAGATACAGCCTATTTTGGGGTAACCGCCAATCGTCTGGCGGTCTTTCAACAGAATAATAGGTTGCCCGTTTGCCGGGATTTGCACTGCACCGAAAGCCACACCCTCAGAAAGTAAATGCTGCCGATCAAATTTGATTTCTGGGCCTTCCAGTCGTGCTCCCATTTTATTACTGTCGGCACTGAGGTGATATGTATCCTGAAAAATATGTTCGATGCGTTCTGCTGAAAGCTGGGAGGATTGGTAAGAAAGAATTAAGCCCAGTTCCAAAGTACTCGCGTAATTTGGAATAAATTGCCACGGTACTCTGCGCTGTTGTTTATGAGAATAAAAATCCTGCGCTTTTTTTCTTGTGGGCGGTGAATATCCATAATAGAGCGGGGCTTTTGATGCACTCTCAAAAGGCAAACGCTCAAAAGACAAACGCTCAAATTTTTTCCCCTCGAAAGGCCCACTTTGTTCTCGCGGCACCATGGCAACACTTCCGAAGAACATCTTTTCCCCCGCTGGCAGTTGAAATCCCTGCTTTATTGCCAGGTATGTATATATCCCGTTACTTGGGGCGTGAATTTTCAGGCGGTCGCCAGCTTTAATCAAAAAGCTTTGCCAGCCATCATGAAAACTCTGATTAATTTGGACTTTTCCCATGGAACCGGTGATAGCGATGAGCGTGTCGAATTCGAATTCGCATTCAAAAGGGCCAAAACAAATTTCCAAAGCTGCGCAGTTAATGTCGTTATCCAGTAACTTGTTTGCCCATAAATAGCTGTACTCATCCGCTGCGCCGCTTTGACAATAGCCAAGATGTTGGCCGCCTTGACGACCGAGGTCCTGCAGCGTCGTCATCGGACCGGCATGCAAAATATTGAGTGCAGTTAAAGCTGACGCTGGTTCATTCGGGCACTGGGGTTTAGTGCTGTTTTGCAGGGGTTTACTCATCGAGAAAACCACCCGCAGCGAGATATTCAGCTTTGCTCACTGAGTGAAAGCGAACGGTATCACCGACTTTGAATAAAAAATTTTGATGGGGCTGGGTGGACTCATTCGGGGGGAATGTTTTTGAAGCATTTGGCTGTTTGCTTATATGTAGATCTATCGCCGTTCGTCCAATAATGTTCCAGCCACCCGGTGAGTCGTTGGGGTAAATACCCGTTTGCCGATCCGCGATGCCGATTGAACCTGCCTTCACGCATTTACGGGGGGTGGGCAGGCGTGGACTCGCAAGGTGTGAATCAACAAACCCCATGTACGCGAAGCCCGGAGCAAAGCCCATGGCATAAACGGTGTAAATATTCGCACTGTGTCGCTGAATGATTTCCTGCTGGGACAAGTTTTTTGCCTGGGCCAATGTTTGCAAATCGGGTCCGGTCTGTTCACTGTAATAAACGGGAATGTCGATCGGGCGTGCTAACTGTTTTGCGGATTGTTTCGCGCGTTCTGAAAAATCAAATACACCGAGAATGTTTTCGGTCAGCTGCTGCCATTGCGAGATGGTACTTGCTGCCACATTAAATGTGAGCAGAATTGATGCATAAGACGGAATAATTTCGATCAGGCGATCCTGAAAGTGGCTTTGAAGTGCTTCACTAAGTTGAGGAAATAATGCAATCGCATCGAGATCAGGCGAATTTTCATGGGTTTGAAAATAGAGAATAAGAGAGTCCTGCGACACTATTTCTGTAGACCATGACATGTAATTGCCAACCACTACAATTTATGCCGATCGGCAGATGCGATGAATGGCGGCGATGAAATGGATTGCCTGCGGCGAGTCACTATGAACACACAGTGTGTCCGCATTGATGGCTAACCAGTTATGGTGTTCGCTCATTAAGCCTCCTTGTTGCATCAATGATCTCACTTGCTCCTCAACACGTTGCAGGGAGTGATGCACGGCATGTGCTTGTGACCGGGGAACCAGCACACCTTCATCTGTGTATGCACGATCCGCAAAGGCTTCGCGAATAAGTTCGACGCCTTCAGTATTTAGGATGTGTGTGATTGCACTTTGTTTTGCAGGAGGATGTGCTTGCAACATCAGTGGCAATTGAAAGTCTTTGGCCAGTTGTATCAGACACTGTAAAATCTCTGACCGAGTATTGGCATCGTTATAAAGGGCCCCGTGTGGTTTTATATACCGGACAGTGGCCCCAGCCGTGTTGCACACGTCCTGCAGAGCATGTACCTGCTGATGCATTGCCTGTCGCAAAATATCTGCAGGAATTTCTAAACTCACGCGGCCAAAGTTTTCCCGGTCCGGGTAGCTCGGGTGTGCACCAATCTGTACATTGTGTTGCTGGGCGAGTGCGACTGTTCTGCGCATGGAGTTCAAGTCTCCGGCGTGACCACCACAGGCAATATTCGCAAGATCGAGATAAGGCATGACCTGAGCATCGATGTCGTCTAGCCCTTCTCCGAGGTCACAGTTGATGCTAATGGCGTTGGTCATGAGTGCTGGAGCAAAAGAGGGAATATGGGGTGAGCATGTTTCACCCCGAAATGGAGTTAGCTTAATAAACCAAAAATGATTAACGCAAAGCCAATGCCGCTGAGAATGATGGCATCTTTGGCCTTTTCCCAGGAAAAACACGCATATAAATAAGACAGAGGTGGTAAAAACAGGCTCGTCAGGCCCCAGGTATAGTCATCTTTAAATGAGGTGATAAGCAGTTGTATCCAGCCCGCAGCTAGAAGTACGACGCCAAAGGTGATGAAAAGTGCAGCAATGGGTTCCATTAGGAGCTCCTGTTTTACTCTTGATCTTAACTTCAGATCTTTGATTGTTTGAAATTTATTATTGTTAATCAGTATTCATCAGGTCGGACAGCCCACAGTCCCTCTCCAGAGAGCAGGTAAGCCTCGATCAAACCCCAAGTTTAACAGATGATCCTGGATTTTACATTTCTAACATGAAGGTTACCGGGCCGTCATTGAGCAGAGAAACTTTCATATCTGCGCCAAAACTGCCTTGCGCAATGTGTGGGTGGAGCAGAAGTAAGCGATTGATGAATTGTTGGTATAAATCTTGAGCGGAATCCGGCGGCGCGGCGGATGAAAAGCTTGGGCGCAAGCCCTTCCTGGTATCTGCCGCGAGGGTGAACTGCGATATGGCGAGAACTCCACCGCCGATATCACTAACGGAAAGATTCATTTTGCCCTGGTCGTCACTGAATACTCGATAACTGATGACTTTCTTAGCCATTCGTTCAAGTATCTCGGGAGTATCATGCTTTTCAATCCCGACAAAAATCAAAATTCCCTGGCTTATTTCTCCAATGGTGTCTCCCTCTACCACAACAGAGGCGTGCTTCACTCGCTGCATTAACACTTTCATATCAACAACTATTCTTCTTTCGTGACCGATTACGTTTGATTGTAACGGTTTTTTTTCTCCCGCTGTGAAGTGATTGTCGTCAATTAAAAAAACATGTGCGTCGGTGTGCTGGCGGCCAGACGGGTGACATCCGCTCCATTGTTAATGACTTTGGGTCTTCCATAGTAACGTACTCTGCTGTCATCCATGGTTGTTGCTTGTAAATACGTGTCCACGTCAAGAATCAGCTCGCTACTTCCCTGGAGCCCAACGTGCGCATTGTTAACAATAAAATCCTGTCCGCTGCAGGTTCCCGCGCCTTGCATATTGATGTGTAGATTGTGAGCCTTTCCCTCGAGGGTACAGTGGTGCAAGCCGTTCAGTAAAAAAGCCAGTTGCTCAAAATCTACATGGGCGACATCTACTTTTCCATTACCGTTGATGCTGATACTCCCCTGGTCTGCGTGCACGTGCTTCATACTGGTTTTGATATGGCCATTGGCTAAAATATTCAGTGTGTGCTGTTTCACTTTTGCCAGGTTTAAGCTTCCTGACCCTGTAAACGTAAGCGATAGCGCGTCGCTTTTTATCCGTTTGATATTGGTCGCCAGATAGCCCGTAAGCATGATATTTTCCGGGTTTTTCAAGGTGATTAAAAAGTGAATATTGCTCGGCGCATTCTTTTTGTTTTTTAAATGCTTATAAAACTGTGTTTGTTGTAGCCAATAGGATTGTGGCCGTTTGTCACGAATGACCAGGGTAGAATCTTTCACCTGTAGCTCTAGATGCTCCATAAAGCTATCTTCAGCGGTAACTTTAATTTCATTCACCTTTCCCTGGCGAATATCGATGGCCGCAAACGCGTTCAGCTCAAGGTGTTTGATATCTGGCAACGTGTAGGTGTGGCAGTAACTGGTCGATGCTCCTGCACCGACACTTGCCACACCACATATCATTAAACCAATCAGGGCGAAGGTGAATAGCGTTTTCATGCTGATCTCCTATTATTTAACTTCGTAGCGATGGTCGCGCAACCAGATTGAGGCATACACCAGACCGGCACACAGAATCAGTCCAAGCCATAAACCGGGACGCCCGATAAAGTGCACAAACTGGCTGAAATTGGATTCCTGAAAATGTAATAAACCGTTCTGAGAACTTTCGAAAATAACACCGGGTATACGAAAAATGACGGTTTGGATAAATATTTGACTGCCAAACAGAATTTTTTCTACCAGTGCGATTGCCGCTACTGGCAGTACTGCCAGTAAAAATGGTGAGCGTTTGGCGCAGGCCGAGCAAAATAATACCCAGGCAAACAGCGGCGCAGACCAAAGGGCTACTCCAATCATGGTGAATCCGTGGAAAAAACTTTGGCTGAAAATTTCTAAGCCACTTAGTAACTGCCAGGGTGTGGTTGTGGAGGAAAAAATTGCCACGGCGATCATGCCTAAAATTGCGTAAGCGATACTCACCACAAAAGCTGCAGCGATCGCAATAAATGGAAGTGCCAGAGTGGCAATCGCAAATTTCACCAGAACGTTTTGTGCTTCTGAAACAGGAAGAGACTTCCAGAATAGAATGCTGTTGTCTTTGCGGTCCGTGAACAGACAGTTCAAGAGGTAATGAAAACTAACCAGAAACATAATGCCGCTAAACAAGGCAAAAATTGATTTTACAAACGCATTCACCTTTTCAATATTTTCTTTGGTGAAGGGAATTTCGTCTGTTTGGCCTATCACTTCGGTGGTTGAAGGGAACTCACGAAAATCTATATCGCCTGGCAATTCTGGTGGCGCAGGCGGTTGTAGTGCTCCAGGTGCCTCGGGCGCTTCTGGCATTTGCAGGTTTTTTTCAATGCTCAGTAGCTGTTGATCCAACTCCTGTTTTGCTTTTTCCAGCATAGGATTGGACTCAAGCTTTTCCAGTTCTTGTTTGGCTCGCTTAATTTCTTCTTTTGCATGCACTAAAGCTTCAAAATGCTGTTGATCGATGTGACCCGGCTCCATTTGAATATAGATACCGTCTTTGTCCTGATATTGTCTGAGGATGTCGTCGCCTTCGAGTACAAAGCGAATAGAGCTTGTTGAGTAAAGGACAAGCGCCGTTATCATTAGCAGGGTAAGTGCCGCCGCAGCAATTATTGGTAAACGCAGAAATGCTCCGCGATATTCCCAAAACTCCCGTTTGACTGAACTGAGATAGGATTTCATTATGCTTGACCCCAAGATTGTGCCGGTTGAATTTTTGCGATAAATAAATCGGAAATACTCGGTGTATGTAGGCTGCCCAATGCCTCGAGTTGTTCGCGATTGCCATTTTCATAAATCATTGTGTAGCCGCCCAGGCGACTTGAAACGCTCAGCGGATTTAATGCTAAAGCGTCCTCTTTCTTTGCATTTGAAACGTGAACTTCAACAAAGCGTTCTCCAATCTCATCCATGCTGGAATTGAGAATCAGCTCGCCCTCATTAATGAAAATCAGGTCTGTTAAAATCGTTTCAATTTCTTCTACTTGATGGGTGGTTACCAAAATGGTTTTTTCTTCATCGTAGTAGTCGTTCAGCAGTGTGGTGTAAAACTGCTTGCGATAAATAATATCCAGCCCAAGAGTTGGCTCATCCAATACCAGCAATTTACTGTCAATGGCCATAATCAATGCCAAGTGCAATTGTGTGATCATGCCCTTGGATAAGGTTGAAATTTTACTTTCTCTGCGTATTTGCGTTTTACTTAGAAACTCTTGTGCTTTTTCTCGATTAAACCTTGGATGAACGCCTGCCACATATTCCACTGCTTCGTTGACTTTTAACCAGCGCGGCAAAATAGCAGTGTCGGCAATAAAACTGACTTGCTCCAATAGTTGTGTACGCTGTTTGTGTGGGTCCATTCCGAGTACTTCAAGATGACCGTCCACTTCGGCTAAGCCTAGAATTCCTTTAAGTGCCGTGGTCTTTCCTGCGCCGTTTGGTCCGATCAAACCAACAATTCTACCGGCACCAATATCCAGATCGATATTATGTAGTGCGATTTTCTTACCGTAATATTTTCGCAATCCACGAGCTTTAATAATATGTTCCATGCTTATTTGTCCTCGCCGGCAGATTGAATTCGTTTAATCAACTCTTCTTTGGGTATGCCAAGCTGAATAATTCTTTGCAGCAATTGAGGTAATTCAATTGCTAGAAACTTTTCTCGTTCAGTATTTAATATTTTTTCTCTAGCGCCTTCGATGACGAACATGCCTAATCCCCTGCGTTTTTCTACCAAACCTTCATCGACCAATTCTTGATAAGCCTTGGATACGGTTAAGTGATTAATTTGAAATTCTGCTGATACTGCCCTTACCGAAGGAATGGCTTCTCCTTCGTGGTACGCCCCTTCCATAATTAGTCCGATCATACGATCTCGGAGTTGGCGGTAAATGGGCTGATCATCTTTCCATTGCTCTTGCATAGTGCTTACCGTTGTTGAGTTTCTGGATTACTGTCGCTGCAGTTGATCGATTAAGGTGCTTTTCCCGATGAACTGATACTGCTGGCGCCACTCGTATTCACCTTTATGGCGGGATTTCCATAATATTCAATGTCGGAAGCACCATTGGCCGAGCCTGTAAGGTGATCGGTCACCCAGACTGAGGCATTTGCTGCACCGCTTAACTCAATGCTGGCAACTTTTGATTTAAGTTTGCTTGCGTAAAAATCGCCGGAACCACTCACAGACACTTCCTGGCTTTCCACCTCTCCGCTGCCCACTTTCGCATCTCCCGCCCCAGCCATGCTGAGTTGGAAGGTTTTACTGGTCAATTGGTTAATTCTTAAATCGCCTGCTCCAGCCGATTCAAACCGGATAAACTCCTTGGCGTTGATCTGTTCGATGCTGTAATCGCCAGCGCCAGCGGATTCAAGTTCGGCTATGCTTGCATCTATAATATTGGCTTTAAAATCACCTGCTCCTGCCGCCGATGAGCGTAGGCTGAAGCAAGTCACATTCATCAAAAGAATATCGCCACTTCCGCTACGGTTGATGACCAGTTCATCTGAAGTGATATCGGTCATTGCTTTAACATCGGCGGAACCTGTGACGTGAATTTTTTTCAAGTCTTTCACGTGCAACTTAAAATGCACATCCTGATCAAAACCAAATAAGCCAAATCCATTTCTCTCTTTTAAACGTAAGCGGAGGTTGCTGCCACGTGCTGAAACGTCCACCCGTGGCATTACTTTTTCGCTTGCGATAATTTCAAGTAACTCTGTATCTCCCTGACTGATTTCCAAAACGCCGGGTCCCTGAATTTCAACACTGTCTACTTTGGAAATCTCGACGGTGCGCTTTAGCAAATCGCCCGCTGATACCTGAAAAGAGCATATCAGTAGTAGGGCGCTAAAAATGATCTGATTGAAATTCACGTGTTGTCTCCTGATTATTTAGCTGCTAGATAGTTTGGGCTAACTGCAATGTCACGAATAAGTTGTTTGGCAGAGTTTAATATAATCTCACTGACGTACGCTTTGTACGCTTCTGTATCAAATAGTTGTTGCTGAGAAAAAATCACGGTCATTTCTTCTTGGGCTAAGGGCATTTCAAAACCAAAATCGGCCGTTAAATCGAAGATTTCATTTTGTGATTCTTGTTCTGCCTGGCTTACAGCGCTGATACCACTGGCAAAGACCACAGTGCTTGCCAAAACAATGGATTTGATAAAGTTGTTGTTTGCTTTAGTGTTTTTCATGGAAAAATTCCTCGAGTCATAATTAGTTAATTGTGTGCCACGGTGTCCTCATAAAACTTTGTTTGCTGACCCGGTGTTATACGCAACTATAACACTAGGATTGCAGAACACAAGTAATTTGTGCGGGAAACATTCAAATATTTTTTATTAATTTTAAAAACCCAATAAAATCAATGACTTAAAAATTGATGAAAATAATGGAAATGGGAAGGTTTTGGCGGTATAGGTGTTATAGGGGTGTAATACACCGAGGTAGGTGCGTGTTATTTGTAAGCGAATGAGCGTTTTAGTGGGTTCTTATGTGCTCGTTATTTTATGATGCTGGCGCTCTTAACCAGAGCATAAACTTGACTGCCGGGCTCAAGTTTTAGCAAATCGCGTGAACGTTTGGTGATGCGGGCCAAAATAAACTCATATCCGTGCAAGGTTTTTAAGCCGAGTTGCACAATGAGTAGCGAAGGCTCGGTGGAATCTTGCAGGCAAATCACCTCCGCGAGCAATGCGTTGCTGATACTGGAGTGTTGAGGTTTTTCCAAGGCCAAACTGACATCTTTAGCCATGAGTTTGATCTTGATTTTATTGCCGGGTGTAATATTTCGCTGGGCGACAGTTAAGTGTCCGCCAGGAACTTGTACTTGCGTCAAGGCGTAGTGATGATCGTGTTGCAGTATTTCCCCTTGTAAAATGGCTGCGGCCTCTTCTTCTTGTGCCAGCGGCAGTGAAGGGTCTGTCATTATCTGATTGACCGGACCGCTGGCGGTAATTTGCCCTTGATGCATTAACACCAATTGATCCGCAAGATTCAAAACTTCTTCCATCGCATGGCTCACATAGATAATGGGTAGATTCAATTGGCGCTGCAGTGTTTCAAAATACGGCATGATGTCATGTTTTGACTGGCGGTCCAGGCTTGCGAGCGGCTCATCCATAAGCAGCAATTGAGGCGAACCCAATACGGCGCGAGCGATTGCGACACGCTGTTTTTGTCCGAGGGATAATTCATGGCTGCGACGTGTCAGCAAGGCGGAAAGATCCAGCCAGTCAATAACTTCCTGGATTGTGATTTTGTTGTTTGTCGCACGATGACGGCAATACCCATATTCTATGTTTTGCTGGATAGTCAGATGGGGAAACAAACTGGGCTCTTGAAAAACATACCCGATTGCACGTTGATGCGTTGGAACAATGTCTCGCTGGTGCTGCCATTGCTCCTGGTTAAATTGAATATGACTGCCAGGCAGAATATCTAAGCCGGCAATACTGCGAAGCAACGTGGTTTTTCCCGAGCCGGAGGGACCAAATAAAAATGTAATGCCCTGCAAGGTCAGAGTCTGATCGATGTCGAAATGAAATGCCGCTGTTTCACGATGCAGCTGTAAAACCAGTTGATGAGTGTGCGTTTCCATCTAGTTCAGCATCCGTCGTTGACCAGTGTCTTGCCATTGCAGTATTAGCAGCACAAAAAAACTGAAAAGCAGCATGCCGCCAGCCAGCATATGTGCCTGGGTATACGCCTGGGATTCAACATGCTCATAAATTGCCACGGATATCACTTTGGTTTCTCCTGGTATATTCCCCCCGATCATCAGGACTACGCCGAATTCGCCCATAGTATGAGCAAAGCTTAAAGTTATGGCGGTAAGCAGTCCGGGGCGAATCAAGGGAAGAACGATCGTCCAGAACCGATCCCAAAACGAGGCGCCCAGGGTAGCAGCCACTTCCAGTGGACGCTTCCCCATGTTTTGAATCGCGTTGTATAGGGGTTGAACGGCAAAAGGCAGTGAATAAATGATGGATGCCACAACAAGACCGCTAAACGTAAATGGCAATGTGCCTATTCCCAGCCAATCGGTGGCTTTTCCTACCCAGCCTTGTGGCCCCAGCAGTACCAGTAAATAGAATCCCAGAACCGACGGCGGTAGAACCAGTGGCAGTGTCACCAGTGCTGAAATCCAAGGCTTACATCGACTCTGGGTGTTTGCCAGCCACCAGGCCAGAGGCAAACTCAGCACTATCAAAATGATGGTACTGGTCACTGCCAGATGCAGGGTGAGCCATATGGGCGCAAAATCGAGGTTTTCCAGCATAGTGTTAAATGGAAAGTTCAAATGGTAGCGGTTGAGCTGCAAGTGTAGCGTAAATCCGCATGGCCTTGTATCTGAGGGCCAGGCCTTTATGCGCGTAGAGTAAATGTCTAACCATACGCCTGTCCGAGCTTGTCGATGATGCTCTGCGTGAAAGGGGGGAATGCGAAGCGCTGTTGTCGGTCTGGTTTAGTGGGCTTTGTCACAAAAAGAAAAAAACATCCGCAAATCGCGAGACTTTTAAATATTGAAAACGATTACAGATCGGTTTGCGAATACCTTCTTGAGGTTTTGTGCTTTATTCTTCCGTCCTTCAGCCTAACCAGGCTGCAATCACTTTTATATCCAAACTGACAATAACAACACATTCACTGTTTTGATATAGCGATTCATAAATACCACGCTCTTATTTATTGCACTCATGGGGATGTATATGTTTGCTTTATTCTGTCGTTTTTGCCGTTTACCTGTTTGTTCCGGTATTACTACACATCAGAAAAAACCGTCTTTTTTCGTAAAAATTCTTTTGGGTATGGGGCTGCTGGTGATGGCGGTATCCAGCTTCGCACAGCGCGGAGCTTATCAAATGCCCTACAGCCGATATGAAGCAGATATGGCTGTTTTATCTGCCGGAGCTTCGATTAAAGCGAGCGAAAATTTTGATCAATCGCAAACTGCTGCAGAGGCGTCGCAACAAAAATATGTTGAACTGGGTTCGCTTAACAGTGCGATCACATTTACCGTAAATACACCAGGCAATGGCGTTACCTTGAGGTTCACCTTGCCAGACTCTGCACAAGGCACTGGTGAGCAAGGTGAAGTAAAAATATATGTGAACAATGTGCTGGATCAGGTTGTGGCAATATCGTCGTACTGGTCCTGGCAGTATTACGTAGATCAGGAACCGCAAAATGAAGTTGCGGGGACGAAGCCCCGAATGCGATTTGACGAAGTGCATTTTGCTTTAAACACAGCAGTAAAGGCTGGAGACACTATTCGGATTGAAAAATCGGCTGATGATAGTTTGCCGTATGGCATTGATTTTATTGAGCTGGAATCGATTCAGGAGCCTGTCGCCAAACCCGCTGGTTTTATTGCGATTACCGATTTTGGCGCTGTGGCGAATGATGGAAATTCTGACCTCGACGCCATGTACGCCGCGTTGAATGCAGCAGGCACGGCGGGAACTGGAGTCTATCTGCCGCCAGGGCGATTTGAATTTGACGATAAGCTGGTGCTGAATACCTCGAACATCGGTATTCAAGGCGCGGGAATGTGGCATACCCATATTTATTTTTCTAATCCCGCCGTGTTTAGTGGCGGCATATTTGCGCGTGTCACCCAGGTTGAAATAGCTGATTTCTATATGAGCACGATTAATAACCGACGCTTTGCCAGCCCTGGCGAATACATGGTTTATAAAGCGTTTATGGGAACCTATGGTGACAACAGCAAAATTGAACGTGTGTGGGCAGAGCATTTTGAAGTGGGAATCTGGTTGGGTGGATACGACGCACCGTATCCGGTGGATGTAACCGAAAACATCTTAATATCACAGGTGCGTTTACGAAATAATTATGCGGATGGAATTAATTTATCTCAGGGAACCTCGCATTCCATTGTAGAGCATAGCAATATTCGAAATAGTGGTGATGACGGGTTGGCAATGTGGACATCCAACAGTCCAGAAGTGCAAGAAGGGGTGGAGAATATTTTGCGCTATAACACTGTAGAGCATGTGTATCGCGCTGGCGGTGTAGCGATTTTTGGTGGTCGTGATCACGAAGTGCATAATTTATTAATTCGCGATTGTTTTGGTGGTGCGGGTATGCGCTTTACAACAGACTTTCCCGGTTATTCATTTAACGAAAGTGGGTTAATGCGCTTTTATGATATCGACATAGAAAATTGCGGTACCAGCTTTGATTTGTGGGATAGAAAACGCGGTGCTATAGAATTTTTTGTTCCCGGCGGCGCCCACAATATGCAGTTCGATAATATTACTGTTCGCAATGCTCAACGTCATGCTGTGCAGTTGGAGGGGCAGTTCGACAATATTACATTTAATAATCTACAAATAGATGGGGCCGGCCTGGATGCGGTATCGCGCGATACGATGATGGATGTATACGGCGGTGTAGGCATTATGGCCCAGGCAAACGCTGGTACCGTTAGTTTTAACAATGTGACCATCAGTGGTTATGAGGACCTCGCGTATCTGAATCGGAACGCTAATTTTCAGTTGGTGATTAACGAAAGCAGCGTGGCTTTGCAGGGTATTGATATTGTTGATGATGCATTGCGACTGGCACATGGAGGAAGTCGGCATCTCACGGTGGAGTTTACGCCTGCTCAGGCGAGTAACAAAAATCTGAACTGGTCTTCAAGTCAATCTGCAATTGTATCCGTTAGTGGCAGCGGTGCTTATGGGGCAGAAGTGATTGCTCATGCCGTAGGTGAAGCCACCATTACAGCAACAAGCGAAGACGGCGCTTTTACCGATTCGGTCATTGTCAGAGTGTTGCCGGGCGTGACCATGGAGCTTCTTGCCGACGATGCCAGTGAAGATGGTGGTGTTGCGAGGATAAAAGTGAGTGCGGAAAATTTGTTACAGCCTATTCATGTTGCGTACGCGCTGAGTGGATCTGCATCTCTGGCCGATGTGGAGATAACACCGGTATTAAGTGAGAGTGGAAGTTTTCTGTTAAGTGCTGAATCGCCAGAAATCACGTTTAACGTCGTGGCTTTAGATGATGAATTGCATGAAAATCTAGAGCAGTTAAATTTCTCCCTTAACAGCCCGGATACATCCGCCCCCTACCTCCTGACTGCGCCGAATTCGGTAACACTCAATATTCGCGACAATGAATTGCCCGTCTGCAATGCGCCTGCCATCGCTATCACCAGTGAGGCGCCGCTCATCGATGATAGTGTGGATGCGGTTTGGGCGGATGCGCCATTGTTTGCGGTCGACCAATTAATCACAGGCAACCCGGTTAATGGCTTTGAAGCCTCTTGGCGAGCCATGGCCTCAAACGATTATCTTTATGTATTAGTGCAGGTAAAGGATGCTGCGATGTTTGCCGATTCCGGGTCGCAGTGGTGGAATGATGACAACATCACGTTATACCTCGACGGTGCTAACGACAAAGGTGAGACTTACGATGCTAATGATTTTCAACTGGGTTTTCGCTGGCAGGATGATGTGTTGCATGTAGGAGGAAACTCTTCCACAAATACGCAGGGAATCGAGTTTTCACTGTTTAATACGACGCAGGGGTACTCACTGGAAGTTGCAATACCCTGGTCTTCCATTGGAGTGGAAATGTATCCAGGAATGCAATTAGGCTTTGATGTTGGTATAGATCTGGATGACGATGGCGGGGATCGTGATGCGCAATATGGTTCGATAGCAATGGATGACATGGCCTGGCAAAACCCCTCTACATTCGGTACTGTTTTTTTAACGCAGTGTGGGGACTCACCGATAAACCGTTCTCCAATAGTTTTTGCTGGTGAAGATCAAATACTTGCTGCAGGAACTCAGTCTTTTATGTTGGAAGGAAGCGCCAGTGATCCAGATGGTGATGACATTGATCTTAGCTGGAGTCAGATTGAGGGAAGCGCGTTAACCTTAAGTGGTGTGAACTCTGCAAACCTGGACCTGTACGGGCTAATGGATGGGGAGCATTATGTGTTGCGATTAACGGCAAATGACGGAAAAACAAGTCGCTCGGATGATGTGCGAGTGAGCGTGGCTGCTGTGGTAACGCCAACACCAACACCAACACCAACGCCTGCAGTCTCACCAACGCCCACTGCGACGCCCTCAGTTTCGCCTACCCCGCAACCCGATACAGAAGGAAGTTCTGGCGGTGGAGGAAGTATGGGGGCATTTTGGGTTTTATGTTTAAGTGCTTTGTGGTGGCGATGCCTGAAGCGTCAAGCATAAGTAAACGTGGCGGATAAAGGGCAGGGAAGCCTATTGCGGAGAATTGATCGAAGAAGGTGGGCAAAGCTAGTATACAGCTCGTAGAACCGTCAGCCTGCTGTATACAATGGGGAGCGCAAAACGGGCTTGCGACCCTGTTTCAGGATGGCAAGCCCGCTTGTTGTTTCGCGAGTGTATTGGGCGAACTTATTTTGCAGCTTCTAAACGCAAAATGATGTCGGCACCTTTAGGCAGACGATCTAACTTAATGTTGTAGCCTTCAGTTGTTTGGATGTCTGCCGCTGCAGAGTACTTGAAGGTTTCAAGAGAGCCGCTCTTGGCGTTTACGATGGAGATAGTGTTGGAAGTTGCATCGTAAGATTCGAAAGCGCCAGTGATTCTTACTGTGGTCGCAGAAGCGCTAGCGAAAGAAGAAGCTAAAACGGCAGCAGCAGAAATAAGAGCAATAGAAAGTTTCATGTGATGATCTCCTAAAATTTAAAATCTATGTGTTATTTGGTAACGAATCTAAGTGTTACCTATGGTTACATCATTTTAGAAAATAGTAAATATCTGATGGTAAAAAATCAGCATTGATTCAAAAAAAGAATAGAAAGGCACCATAATTGCGTTGACTTGTTGAATTTGACGAAAGTTTGTTACCTTTTGGAGCTTGAGTTGTTACCGTTGTTGGTGCAGATAATGTGACAAGTAACGCCAGGTGTGCCAATTGAGTGCATTGCGTGTGTTGGTCAAAAGCCGAACCGGATAAACTGTCTGGTTGCGTCAGATAAAGCCTTAAGGAAGAGGGCGGCGAAAAGAGGAAAAAGGCGTATCTGGTAGTGCGTGGTTTTTGTTTTTAATGAGGGGGCATACACAGAATACCTCTGCCAGTCGGATGGTGATTACCTAGTGGGGCTGCTTCAAAGCTCTGTCTAGCTGCTTTGTCTGGAAGCTCTGCCTAGAAGCTCTGTTTAGAAGTTCTGTTTAGAAGCTCTGCCTAATAGCTCTACCCAAACCTAATAGCGTTACCTAAAATGGTAGTCTGATAATTTAGCCTATCAAGAAGGCCCTCCGGTGCGATTGTTTGCGTGATGGCGGAACTGAAACACCTTTGTTGCAGCGGTGACCGGTTTTTGGTCAAGTTCGAGGCTGGCCGCAGCCTGAACATTCGATGGTATTAGATGGCTTACCGATCAACGGCTTGGTTCTCTTTGTGCTTTTTTCGTTATTCGTTTTTAGTTCTTTGTTGATCGCTCACACATTTCTCATGTGGCTGGCGATAATATTTATTGTAAGTCGTCCTGTTTAAATGCTGACTTCATGGTTTATTTTTTTAACATGAATCAGCCGATCTCTTTATTGGTGTGTTAATAGTGCCCCGAGGTGAATGACGAAAAGGATGTCTCACATGAGCTTGGTTTGCAGTAAGCATGCATATATAAAAAATATAACTGCTGTCACATTTTTTACGGGGTTTTTGTGGGGCTAAAGTGGTGCGGGAGTTTCATCACTGTGCATTCATTTAAAAAAACACGAAGCGTTCTACAAAAAGATGTTAAGCGATTGCTTTTCAAAGAAGCTTATGTGTAATCTTAATTAACAGTTGCATTTCTTATTGCGATTCGTGTTTTTGAATCGTGTGTTGTTGTAAGCAGATGCGTGGCGCATCGAGAATTCTTGCTCCGCCTTTTTGCATTGCATGCATAAAAAACCTCCATAGAAGAGAGTTTCTAAAAAATCCCCGTCATTTAAATTAAAACTTTGGAGTCGAGTGTGAAACTTAATTGTGATACCAGACAAGTAAATAACGCGCGGAAAGCAAATGACATATCCGCCACCGTGAAAAAGCAGATGCAAGTAACATCGAAAACAATTAAAAATCTCGCAGGACTTTCTGCGATGATGTTGTTTACTAATTTAGCGCAAGCCGTTGTATTTCAGGCGGAAGATTATACCGCCGCTTTTGATACCACCGCAGGAAATACCGGTGGAGCTTATCGTTCAGACAACGTCGATATAGAGGCGACTACCGATACCGGAGGCGGTTACAGTGTAGGTTGGGTTGAGCAGGGCGAATGGTTGGCGCTGGGCAATTTAAATATAGCCAATAGCGGTACATATAAAATTAATGTGCGCGCGGCAAGTGAAACTGGCGGTATCGTTGCAGTGGATCTGGATGCTGGCAATATTCCCCTGGGTGAGTTTTCCATTCCGAATACCGGGGGATGGCAATCGTGGCAAACGATTTCGAAAACCGTAACTTTAAATGCGGGTAGCTATGCCATAGGCACTTATGCAACAACGGGCAGTTGGAATTTAAACTGGGTTGAAGTGGTAGCCGAAAATGTTTCTGGCGGGTCTTCCACAAAGATTCAAGCGGAAGATTACGATGTGTTTTTTGACTCAACACCTGAAAATCTCGGTGGTGCGTATCGCAATGATGCCGTAGATATTGAACAAACGACCGATAGTGACGGTGCCTACAACATCGGCTGGGTGGAATCAGGCGAATGGCTGGTGTATAGCAATGTCACCATTCCCAGCAGTGGCAATTATAAAATTAAGGCGCGCGTAGCAAGCCCTTCAGGTGGTGCATTATCATTTGATTTAAATGCGAATGCGGTTGCGCTTGGTCAATTAAACGTACCGGCAACGGGTAGTTGGCAGAACTGGCAAACGATCAGCATGGACACATATATTGATGCAGGCACATATAATCTTGGCCTTTTTGTGGTGACTGGTGGCTGGAATCTAAACTGGATTGAAATCAGCGAAAGTGGAAGTGGCCCGAACCCGACGCCAACCCCTACTCCGCCCCCTGGAGGAAATCTGAGCTGGAGTGATGAGTTCGATACGATTAATCGAAGTGTATGGAATTTCGAAGTTGGCGGTGGCGGCTGGGGGAACAACGAGCTGCAATACTACACGGATGGTCAAAATGCTTCCGTGCAATATGATCCTCAGGCGGGCAGCAATGTTCTTGTGATTGAAGCGAGAAAAGAGCAGGGCGGACTATGTTGGTGGGGTGCGAACTGTGAATACACATCTACCCGCATGAATACGCGATTTAATAAATCGTTCAAATATGGTCGTATAGAAGCGCGTATCAAATTGCCAAAAGCACAGGGTATCTGGCCAGCATTCTGGATGCTGGGAGATGCGTTTAACAGCGTCGGCTGGCCGCAGGGCGGAGAGATCGACATTATGGAGCATGTCGGAACTAATAATATTACGTCGGGTGCATTGCATGGTCCGGGATATTCAGGGGCAACGCCGATTACCGGCCATTTGGATCACGCTACCGATATTACCGCTTCTTACAAGACCTATGCCGTCGAGTGGGATGCAAACCAGATTCGCTGGTATGTGGACGATATTCTTTTCTATACCACAACTAAGTCTCAGGTTGAACAATATGGTCAATGGGTGTACGACGGCCCCTTCTGGATATTATTGAATGTGGCCGTTGGTGGTAACTGGCCAGGTGCTCCGGACGCAAATTACGGCACCCAGAAAATGTATGTTGACTATGTGAGGGTCTACCAATAACCCCCCCCTCTTCAATCGGTAGATTGGAGTCATTGGAGCCCTGCTTAGCAGGGCTTTTTTGTTCATATTTATGCGCTTTGCGCTTTCAGAATTCTAAAACAGCCGCTCTCTCCCCGATTTTCTATAAGAATTTATAGAAAATGAAGCGTTCTCTACTACATTTATCGATTTGGCCCTGATGAGTTGCAGAGCTTGTCCGTTAACTAGAACGGTGTGCAGGTTTTGCAAAAGAGCTGTAGGAATTACGATAAAAACGCCTGAGGAGAGTGTTTTGAATAAAATAATTGCGATGTTTTTAGTCGCTTTCAGTATTTATATAAGTACAAGTGTCTATGCCAACCCAATAGAACAAACTAAAGGGGTATTCGTCGATAAGTTTCGCCAATTGGATGAGGACTTACCAACCCCTAACCAATACCGTAATGCCGCCGGAGAGCCCGGTGCTCAGTACTGGCAACAGCAGGTCGATTACTATATCGATGCAAAGCTGGATGAGGGCAAACGACGTTTACAAGCTAAGCAGCGTGTGACGTACCACAATAACTCCCCATATTCGCTAAAGTATTTGTGGTTGCAATTAGATCAAAACCGCTTTAAAGCTGACTCCATCGCGGAGAGCAGTGCTGAGTTTGGCGGGATTGGCCGGCGTGGTCCCGGTACGCGTCAGGAATCCGATGAGGGGCCTGCAGGCATCAGCATTGGTGAACTCAAGCGCATGCAATGGTTGGAAGATACCAAGCCCGGTTACGATATTACTTCGGTGACGGATGCCAAAGGCGCCGCACTTAAGTACACCATTGTCGGTGCGCAAATGCGAATCGACCTTCCTCAGCGTCTCGCCCCCAACAGCAACTTTGAATTCAACCTGGAATATGCATTTAATATTCTGGAAGAGGATGCGGTGAGTGCTCGGGCTGGTTACGAACACTTTCCGGATGATGCTCGCAAAGGCGGGAATGATATCTTCTTGCTGGCTCAGTGGTTCCCACGACTGCAAGCCTATAGCGATTACGAAGCCTGGCATAACAAGCCCTTCCTCGGACGTGGTGAATTTACGTTGGAGTTCGGGAATTACGAAGTGGATATTACGGTTCCGGCAGACCACATCGTGTCTGCGACAGGTGAATTGCAGAATCCTAAAGATGTTCTCAGCAGTACTCAACGTAAGCGTTTGGAAAAAGCCAAAACGGCTAAACGTCCTGTCTTTATTGTGACGGCAGACGAAGCGTTAAACGCTGAAAAATCAGCCACCAGCAAAATGAAAACCTGGAAATTCAAAGCAGACAACGTACGTGATTTTGCCTGGGCCTCCTCCCGCAAGTTTATGTGGGACGCGAAAGGCTACCAGCAGGGCGGAGAAAGTATGCCATTCGTGATGGCCATGTCTTTCTACCCCAAAGAGGGCGGCGACCTATGGAAAAAATATTCAACGGAGGCGGTTGTTCATACCCTGGAAGTCTATTCGCGCTTCTCTTTTGATTATCCATACCCGGTGGCGCAAAGTGTTAACGGCCCGGTCGGTGGGATGGAATACCCGATGATAACGTTTAATGGCCCGCGTACCACCTGGCATGAAGATGGATCGCGTACCTATACACTGGCTGAAAAACGCTTTTTGATTGGCGTTGTCATCCATGAAATTGGCCACATTTATTTCCCTATGACCGTGAATTCTGATGAGCGCCAGTGGACTTGGATGGATGAAGGCCTGAACAGCTTTCTGGATGGGATTGCCTGCCGGGAGTGGGACGAAGAAATACCCTGGAGAGTCGAGCCCCGCGACATAATCGGCTACATGAAGTCCGATATTCAGGTCCCGATTATGACGCAATCTGACAGCGTGTTAAAGCTAGGGCCAAATGCCTATACCAAGCCGGCAGTTGCACTAAACATTTTGCGTGAAGTGATCTTGGGTCGCGAGTTATTTGATTTTGCGTTCAAAGAGTACGCCGAGCGCTGGATGTTTAAGCGTCCGACACCGACGGATTTCTTCCGCACCATGGAAGAGGCCTCCGGGGTGGATTTGGACTGGTTCTGGCGCGGTTGGTTTTACACCACCGACCATGTGGACATCTCTCTGGATCATGTGTATGAAATGCAATTAGATAATATGGACCCCGATGTGGTCTTTGCGCGTGATCGTGAGTTTGAAGCAGTGAAGCCCGAGCCATTCTTTAATATTCGCAATCGTGAGGAAGGACGAAAATCCTGGGTGGAACGCAATAAAGACGTGAGTGATTTTTACGATAAAAATGATCGCTTCACTGTTACGAATAAAGAGCGCAATGAGTATCGCCAGATCCTGGCCGATTTAGACCCGGATGACCGTCGTGCGCTGGAGCGTGCCAGCAAAGAAAACAAATATTACTACGTGCTGGACTTTTCCAATCTGGGTGGCCTGGTGATGCCGATTCTTCTGGAAATTACCTATGAAAATGGCAAGAAAGAAGATCGTTACATTCCAGCGGAAATCTGGCGTCGTTCGCCTTACACGGTGAGCAAACTGATTGTCAGCGAAAAGAAAATTGCGTCTATTGTGGTTGACCCGCACTGGGAGACTGCCGATGTGAATGTTGAAAACAACTACTATCCGCGTCGCATTATCCCTTCTCGTATTGATGCCTATATGGAAGAAGAGCGAGTTGGTCATGAGTATCGCGATATCATGCATGATGTAACCACGAAAAAAGAAGATCCAAAAACCACTGTTAAAAAGAAATAATGCAAAGATTAATTGTTTTGGTTCTGGTGGTGACAATGGCGGGTGCTGCCCTGGGTACGAGTGATCGTGCCTGGGCGCACCAGCAGCAGGAAGCGCTCACCACAATTTTGTTTAATCAGCGCAGTGGCAATATTGATGTGATGCATCGTTTCTATATTCACGATGCTGAACATGTGGTCAGTAAAATAGATGCGAAAAAAAATGCCGACATCATTGCGAATGGTGAGTCGCAAAAAGCATTCGGTCAGTATGTGGCAAAACATTTTGCTTTGCAGGTGTTGCTGCCAGAAGGTAAAAACCTGGCGCTGGATCTGCGTTACGTGGGACAGGAAGTGGAAGGCAAGTTTTTGTGGGTTTATCAGCAAATTGCCATACCATCTGTGCTGGTGGTAGATAAAAACACGGCTCTGAAGCCGGAGCTGTTCCCGCAATTGGCAATGCGTCATTCTTCACTGCAGGAGTTCTGGCCTGAGCAACGCAATGTGGTGAATATTGAATTTATGCAGCAGGTGAAAACGCTGATTTTTCGCAAGGATGACGAATGGCAGAGCGCATTTCTCTTATAGCGCTGCGAATCATTCGCGCAAGTTTGAGTAGTGCATCCGTTAAGTAATACAGATCAAAAAAATCACTAGAGCGGTTATCGTTGCATGGCCGCTTTTTTTTGCCTGACTATTGGTGATTCCGTACAGTTCTTTGCGGGCGATGTTCCATATGTTTCCGGCAGCGCTTTAAACCGTTCGCGATATGTTTTTCCACAGAGCTTTCGCCAATACCCATCTCTTTGGCAATTTCTTTCTGGCTATAGCCGTAGACTTTCTTCATCACAAAGGCTTTCTGGCATTGCTTTGGTAAGGTGCCGATGGCCTCGCAAAACTTTTCGTAGCGTTCACTGGAAATGGTGGATTTAACTGTAGCATCTTCGTCGCTTTTGAGTGCTTCAAATACCAGCTCACCATCCTCATTGAAGATGGAATCGCAAAGGCGATACTCAGCGCGTTTAATATGATCAACCGCCAGGTTGCGGGCAATCTTCACCAGAAAGGATTTGGGGTGATAGATTTCATAATTGGTTTGGCAGGCGCGAATGTAAGTATCGTGCACTATATCGTCTACATCTTTCATAGGCACCAGGCGAGAGACGACCTTTTTCAGTGTCAGCTGGTAATTGATAAATTCCTGGCTAAGCAATTCTCTACTGGACATAAAGTACAATCCTTTAGATTAACCTTTGAGTGACCATCTAACCCTTGCGGGAGTTGTAACAGTAATGTTGCTTGTTGCTGTCGGTTTTCCGAGGGCAAACGTTTCCTGGGGTATCCTTTAGTCGATCATTCAGACAGAAGATATTCATCGGAAAGATCGAATTCGTCAGGGTGCATGACGTGTAATCACGGAAGGTATTTGCCAGATATTCGACACGCATAAAATTGACGAACTAAGTCGCACTTGGCGACAGCAGGACGACTCGGGTGCTGCTAAGGAGGAGACTACCGTGGCCTTAGTAAGACCACTAGCGGCATAGAGAAAAATAGATTTAATTTTAGATTTATTGCTTGGTTATGTGAGATAACTTGGAAAGTTCGGGGGAGATTGAGAAAAGTAGCGTTTTATTCTGCCGGCTTTTGCGGGAAAGTAGCACATTTTAAACCTGCATATTCTCTTTATGCCTCCTTATGCGCGCAATAAACTTAGCGATTTCTACGCGTGGCGGATTGCCGCTGGAATTCAGCGGTTGGCCGACTAAACGTGCGTTCGGCGGGAGTACCACTTTTGGGGGCTCATATTGAGAATAATGGGTCGCTGAGTTATGATCGGATGAGAGGTCTCAGCGGTTTCTCATCTGGTTTTTCTAAGCGTTCGTTAGATACGATTTGTGTTGTAAGTGCTATGGGCACGAATTCATCGCATAGCTGCAACAGGCATGACATGAGCCTTTAAGCTACACCATCCATGCTTCGGTTTGGCATGTCGCGGCACGGTATGTGAGGGCATTGCGTTATGCACACTATAGAAACGCTACACAAGACGCTAGACAATAAGCGAATGCAGAAACACCTCGCAGACACAAGAAACTGAAAATAACCATAATACAAACGAGACAAGCGGCATAGTATCGGTATGGCATCGGCATAGCATCGGCATAGCATCGGTGTAAAAATCGTAGGCAAATACCGGTGATAGCCATCGAGAATAGCCACCGAGAATAACTATCGTGGATTGCTATCGTGGATTGCTGTCGTGGATAATCAAATCTGGATATTCATCCTGAAAACCACGATAAGCAAAATGGTAATATGCTACAAAAAATAAAAACATCTATCCGAATGTGATACAGACATTTTGATCAAATTCGTGTTGTGTTCAGTTCGTCCTTTCCGTGCCCCAAACGGCACCGGGAGCAGTTTACGATGAATGCAATTGAGGGTTCTCCTTGAATATCAGCCAGCTAAAAAGATTTAAAATCGACGACGATATTATTGTGGATGCGGTGAAAAATCTAGTTTACCGCGACGGTGAGGAAATCCCGGTTTCTCCAAAAGGCATTCAAATATTATTATTTTTGATTGCAAAAAAAGGTGAGCTTGCCACATATCAAGAGTTTGAAAGTGAACTCTGGCATGGCTATAACAGCCAGACCTCGTTGTATCAGCAAGTCGCGAGCCTGCGTCGCAGTTTGGGGGATTCCTCCACGCGTCCCAAGTACATCAAAACAATCTCCAAACAGGGCTATGCCTTTGTCGGGCGTTATGAGCCCTTGGAAGGGAGCAAGGTAACCGGTGGTAAGCCCGTCGGCGTCCGTTCCAGGGCTGCACTTATTGCTGCAGCCGTCTTCGTGTCAGTTTGCATTGTGGGGGCTTTGGCTGTTCTGCTGCAATGGACCGGGTCAGATGAGCAAACACTCGCCGTTGAGACGAATTTACCCGAGCAAGTTAACGCACCGCTGTTTATCAAATCTTTTGCCGGGGAGGTCGATCTTCCTCGAGCGGTGATTGGACTGGAATTGCCCGTTGCAACCAATGATGCTGAAGTTCTGGGCGTGGTAAATACACTACTGTTTATTACCAAGTTTCATTTGGAAACGCAGTCAGAGTTTCATATTGCAATTTTACCTGCGGCAACGGTACGAGATGACTGGTCGATCCTGCAGCAGCATTTTGCCGAGGCTGGCGGCCTGGAGTTCGTCTATCAGCCCTTTATCGAACATCGCGAACAAGGGGTGTTTTATGGGGTGAAAAAGAAAAGAGGGAAGAATGCAGAACCGGAATCCGTTATTGAACTACAAGCCTCTGATTTAACACAATTACGTATAGACCATTTTGAAACACAGCTGATAAGTGTGCTCCAAGAAGCGCAATTACACATTCAAAGCGAAGCGCAATTTAAAAATAATACGCACTGGCAACCATTTTCAGCATTGATACAGTTCCCGCAGAATGTGTTTGTCCCCGGAGAGGTTTTTGATCAATTTTATGATGGCTTTGTGGCGTTAAATCGCGAAGCGCAGGAAAACCTGGTTATACTCAGTGCTGCCTGGGATATAATTTTTGCTACTTTGGATCAACAAAATATTTACAATACCAGCCCTGTTATTAGCACTTTGCTAAGCATGACAGAAATCGTTGATAAAAAGATGCCCGGCTATTTTAAGTCTTACCATGCCAAAGCTGAATATTATTGCCGTCTACTCAATTACGAAAAATGCAAAGAGGAGCTGGTTGAAGCGTATAAACGCAAGCCCTTTGATTACGGTATTATCGGTAACGTACGTTTTTATTTGATTGAATTTGATAAGCCGACTTTGCTTATCGATTGGATTAATCATGTCGCCAATCCTTTTTCGCCGGGCGTGTATTCTTTCTACCGTAATTCCCTGCTTAAACAACTCCAGTTAAGTGATGCTGAAAAGCTGGCAAAAAGTTTCAGTCAGTGGAATTCTAATCGCAATAACTGGTATGTCGTGTCCCAGACAAAAGTTACAGCGGAGGATCTGCAACGTTTTAATCATTGGTATAAAACCCAATTACAGAATGATTCTCGCCACAAGATTAGCAAATACAACGCCTATATGTTGTTGAATGCCAATTTTCATCAGGAAGCCTCTCGACTTTACTTGCAAGGTCTGGAACAACAACCTTATTTTGATTTGTTGATTATTGAGCTGCTGGCGGGTATCTGGAGTGAGTCGCCAGATCTGGAAAAATGGCACGAGACGAAGCAGAAAGCTGAAGATCGCAGGGAATTCCAGAATGCACTGGATAAGCTCTATTTAGCTTACTTTGATATGTACTTTAATAACACACGTGGTGCACGTGGTTATATTGAAGAAATTTTTCCAGAGTTGACCAGTGACGATATTCTCATTACGCAGGATAATTTTCGTTATGCGGTGTATTTCAATGAAGCCATCAAGGATATTGGAGACCATCGACGCTCCGTGTCCGTGGACTTTGCCCTTAACAGTTTTTTACAGCAGCACCCCAATTTAAATCGTACGGCAAGCTTTGGTCTGGCTGATGTGGAGTTCTATGCGCTCACTGGCCGGCAGCAATTGGCAGCGGAACGTCTGGAAAAAGCCGTATTGGAAGAGCATTGGCTACCCAATGCATTCTGGTTGTGGCCGCCACTGGAAGCCAATCCATTTTTGCGAGGCTTGAAGAGCACTGTGGAGTTTCAAAATGCACAGCAATATATACAGAAAACCTATGACGCCTTGTGTTTGACTGATTGTTAACTCAAGGCGTTGGCTTGTTATTTTACCAGCTTTTTAAATTTGGTTTGCAGGTCGATACCGGAAAGTATTTCAATATTAATGCCGTCTGAAATACCTGTACTGACTTCTTGCTTTTCAAATTCCTGTTCGCCAGTTTCTACTTCGACATAAGCTTTCCCGTTTTCCAAAATCAAATCACCTTCGTTTATAGCGAGCACATTGTCTTTTTTGGCGAGGACGATATCCGCATTCGCACTATAACCAGCGCGTAAAAAGGTATCTTGCGGTGTTTCGATCGCCGCTTTGATTTCAAATTTTATTGTGCCCTGGTCATCCTCGCCTTTTGGTGAGATATATTCCAAAGCGGCTTTAAACGATTGTCCCTCAATCGCTCCAATATTGAGGATTAGCTCCATACCCTCTTTGACTTTGCCTATTTCGCTTTCATCCAGCTTTCCTACAAATAACAAGTCCTGCATGTTCGCGATATTCGCGATGGTTGTGCCCTGGTTGAATGTGTTGGTTTCTGTTACAAAAGTCCCTTCGCGAAAAGGTACTACTAACACCATGCCATCGATTGTGGATCTCACCAGGTTGGCAACTTTGCCACTTTTCTTAGACGCGCCTTCTTTGATCAGCGCTACATTGTTTTCGGCAGAGTTTACGGCTTCTTGTTGCAGTTGGAAGTTAAGGACAAACTTATTGTATTCTATTTCACTGATCAATTTTTTTTCATACAGCTCTTTTTGTTTTTCGTACTCCAGCGTGGCGTTGCGCAAGTTAATTCGGGCTGTTTCCAACTGAGATTCCGCGCTGCTTAAGTGCTCCATGTTGGGTATTAATTCAATTCGTGCAAGTAAATCCCCTTTTTTTACCTGATCACCGGCTTCAATGAATAGGGTGTCTATCACGCCGGAAACCTGGGGCTTAATTTCAATTTCTTTGCGTGGCAGAATTTTACCGGTTGCCACGGTTTTTTTAACAATACTGGTTTGAAAAGCTTGAGTGGTTTGGTAAATAACCGGTTTTTCCTGAGATTTGTTATAGAGAAAAACCGCAGTGCCAATAAAGATAAAGGCGATTAAACCGAGAAAGAAAAAGAAAACAATTTTTTTCATAACAATCCTGTTAGCGTCTATTATTCATCTTGCAGTGCGACAATCGGGTCAACACTCGCCGCTTTACTCGCCGGAAGTATGGCCGCAAAACATCCGGCCACCACCAACGCTGCTAATGCCAGTAGAGCGGTAGTAAAGTCAATTTCAGCATTGGCAAACATATCAACATCATGCTGTTGTCCGAGAAAACTGGTGAGTCCTTCCAGACAAAAAACACCCACGGCTAAGCCCAGATACCCCGAGATCAAGGTGATGATCAGGGTTTCCATCAGGATCGTGCCGATAATGTGAGAGGGCGTTGCACCCAGTGCTTTGTGCAGACCAATCTCTCGCGTGCGCTCTTTGACAATAATCAACATGATGTTTCCGACACCTACCACCCCGGCGATAATCGTCCCGATTGCTACAACCCAGCTAAATACTTTAATACCGGTAAATAAGCCGTTCACTTTATCAAAATCTTTCTGCGCGTTGTATGTTCCTACCACATTCATATCGCTCGGGTGAATGTGGTGGCGAGACATGATGACCGCTTTGGCTTTTTGTTCCAGTACAGCGGCGTTGATACCAGGTTTGGGGGCCAGTTGAAAATGGCCGATCCATCCGGTTTGATTAAAGGTGGTTCGCAGTGTTGAATTGGGCAGCAGAATTTTTTCCTGATCTTCCTGGTCATCTTCGCGACCAAGAAAAACACCAATAACCGTGAAGTTCACGCCGCCAATCTCCAGCTCTTCACCTATTGGGGACTCTCCCGGTTCAAACAGAATATCGGCTACCGTTGGCCCAATAACCGCAATTTTTCGCTTCTCTTTAAAATCCAGATCATTGATGGCACGACCTTGCAGCATGGTATAACCCGAGAGGGTGAAAATTTCCGGTTCTACGCCGCTGGTGGGAAATGTTCCGCTTTTGCTTTTACGCACGATGTACTGGTTGACCATCCATCCACCGAGGTTATTGACACTGCTGGATAAGCCCAATTCTGGCAACTTTCGAAGAGCGGCAAGATCACCATCTTTTAGTGTGACCCGTCTGCCAGTGGGGAGACCTTTATAGGGAATTTGTGTGGCGGAACCGCTCCACATCCAGATGGTATTGGTATGCCCCCCAAAATTTTTAACGGAACCTTGCTGTAAACTTTTGCCAACCCCTAAAAGCATGACAAGCATGAATATGCCCCAAAAAACGCCAAAGGCAGTCAATAGCGTTCGCATTTTATGCTGCTGAAAGGTAAACAGGATTTCTCGCCATCGATCCAGATCAAACATCAGTTTCGCATGGCCTCCACTGGTGAAATCCTTGCCGCACGCCAGGCGGGAGCAAAGCCTGCGATAACGCCGACACATATCAAAATACAAATGGCGGTGATGGCCAATTGAAAATCGACTTCGGGCCGGTGAAAGTAGGGCAGTTCGACTTGAATCACCTTGAGTATATAATTCACCAGTTCCAGCAAGCCCACACCACACACCAGGCCAACGTAGCCTGCCACGGCAGTAATTAAAACGGATTCAAATAACAGGGCTGAAATAATATTGATGGGCCTGGCTCCCAGGGCTTTTCGAACGCCTATTTCTACCGTGCGCTCTTTTACCGTGATCAGCATAATATTACTGATGCCAACAATTCCGGCTGTTAAAGTACCTATCCCGACAAACCAGATAAAGCTGTTAATCGCTGCGAACAAGGCGTTTACTTCTTTGACCTGCTGCACCATGTTATGCGATTGAATGGCACTTCGGTCCTGGGGGGCTACGCGGTGCCGTTGTTTCAATAACTTTACGACCTGTTGTTCAACGGCGATGGGATCGACATTGCTTTCTGGTTGATAGGTGAGGATGCGGTAGTAGTGTTGACCCTGGCCCCAGGCTTTCTGGAAAATGCTCATCGGTATATAAATACGCTCAGACATTTGTCCATTGCGGCCTTTATCAAAAAACTCGCCAACGACTTTAAATGTAATCTGATTAATTTCGATATTTTTGCCAATCGGGTTTTGATTGGGAAAAAGCTGGTCGGCGACTGGTTTACCAATGTAAGCGACTTTTCGCTGTAGTTGTTCATCCTGCGCATTGAGCTTTCGCCCGTGCAAAACATCCTGGTATTTCTTTATGTGGAAATAATTTTCCGCAACACCAAATACACCAAAATTTGCAGAGCGATCTTTAACTCGAACCACTATATCGGCTCGACTGGTAGAGCCCACAGGGTTTTCAGCCGATGCATACTTAATTCCAGGAATATCGCGCAATATGGCCTCGAGGTCATGCGATGTAAATCGAATATCTCGATTGGCATTTAACCCCATATAAGGCACAGAAGTTCTGCGGGAAAACAGCCAGACGCTGTCGCGTGCGTCTGAGGTGAATTCCGCTTCGGCACCGTTGCGCAAGCCAGTGCCTGCTCCCAAAAGCAGAATCAGCATAAAAATGCCCCAGAACACACCGAAACCCGTTAGAAATGTCCGCAATTTATTTTGCTTTAGACTGAATAGGATTTCTTGCAACGCATCAGCGAGGTTCACAGGGGACTCACTTTGCTAGTGGTATTGGCAATTTGCCCATCACGCAAAACAATAAGACGTTCGCAGGCATCGGCAATCTCTTTTTCATGGGTGACAATCACAATGGTTTTGCCCTGGCCGTGAACTTCTTTAAAGAGTTGCATAATCTCCTGGGTGGTTTTGCTATCTAATGCACCCGTTGGTTCGTCGGCGAGGATCACTCGGGGGTTGGTGACGAGCGCTCTGGCGATGGCCACACGTTGTTTCTGTCCGCCGGAGAGCTGATTGGGCATATGCTCTGCTCGGTCGCCAAGGCCCACCATCTCCAGCAGTTCCGCCGCTTTTTTGTTTCGCTCGCGGCGACCCACTTTCTGGTAATACAGTGGTAGCGCCACATTTTCTGTCGCGTTTTTAAAGGACAGAAGGTTAAATGACTGAAAGACAAAACCTATAAATTTATTCCGAAAATACGCAGCCTGCTTTTCCGTGAGTTTGGTGATTTCCTGCTGGTCTAATAAATAGCGACCCTCATCGAAATGATCGAGTATGCCAAGTATATTGAGCAAGGTGGATTTGCCGGAGCCGGAGGAGCCCATGATGGCGGTCAGCTCGCCTTCCTCGATAGTCACATCAATGCCTTTTAGGACATGAAGCTGGCGGTTCTTGTCGCCGTAGTATTTATGTAGATTACTGAGCTGAATCATAAGTGTAGCGAACGAGTCCTTTTGGTTCTAATTCCACCGAGTTAGTCTTACGAGTGTTGAATACGAAGCGGATGCTTTTTGTCCCGTCATCATCTCCGTCGTCATTGTGCCATGTCCCGCTCGCCATTTGTCGGTTAATTGGTTAAGAAGACAAATATACGCGACGGCAAGCGTCTGGTGCAAACACGAGGTAGTTTGTTTTCCTTCAGCGCAGGCTGGTTGATTCCCAAGCGTTTGTAAATCGTAAATAAACTGGATGAAAAGTGATCTGTCTTGTGCCAAGTGGCGGTGTTTTCTCCTGTATTATTACTCCTGCATTTTTGAGCCAGCCAAACGCTCTCTGATGCGATGCTACGGTGCTGCAGTGCAAACATTTTTGTAGTCTTGCTGCCATGGCTTTTCTGTTATAGTCAATCTGTTATAGTCAAGATGGATGCTCAGATGGATCTTCTGTCCAGTTACATTCATCGTCAGGCTGCATTGCCAACTGATGGCTGTCGTCTTGAAAAGTTGACACATAGACCTCATTTTATAAGGGATGAACTTAGGGGCAGATATATTCCTGTCCTTGTTCTGTGGTTCACTTTACGTCTTATTGAAGTTTGCTATAGAACTTTCATTGGGGCTTATCAGTGCTATCCAGAGTGCTGCAGACTGACAGGTTCATGTTCATTCAGGAAAGGCGTTCTATTTTTATATTAATTTGCCTGATACGTATTGCATTTTGCGTGATATCGGCATAACTTTTTTTACATATAAAATAGTAATATTCACTCGCATAGGAAATCATTCATGGAAACTACACTTCTTAACTTTTTATTTTCTATTGAAGCAGTGTCATTAATTTTGATTGTCATTTTACTCAAGATGTCAATCAAGTTTGTGCCGCAAAATCGTGCTTACGTCATCGAACGATTTGGTAAATATAATAAAACCATGGAAGCTGGAGTGAATGTCATCATTCCGTTTATGGACGTTGTTGCTCATGATCGCTCTTTAAAAGAACAGGCGCATGACGTTCCCAGTCAAAGCGCTATCACCAAGGATAATATCTCGCTGACTGTAGATGGTGTTTTATATTTCCGTGTGGTCGATCCCTACAAAGCGTCTTACGGTGTGGAAGACTATGTGTTTGCTGTTCAACAGCTGGCACAAACAACCATGCGTTCGGAGATTGGTAAAATTGAACTGGATAAAACATTTGAAGAGCGTGACCAGTTGAACTCCAATATCGTTCATTCTATTAATGATGCCGCTGAGCCTTGGGGTGTGGTTGTTTTACGTTATGAGATTAAAGATATCGTACCGCCTACTTCTGTCATGTCTGCGATGGAATCTCAGATGCGGGCTGAGCGTGAACGCCGTGCAAAAATTCTGGAGTCGGAAGGAGATCGACAAGCAGCAATTAATCGTGCCGAAGGTGAAAAGCAAGCACAAGTATTGGAAGCTGAAGCCGACAAGGCTGAACAGATATTAAAAGCTGAAGGTGAAGCAAAAGCCATTGTGGCTGTGGCAGAAGCAAAAGCGCACGCCCTTAAAACTGTTGGTGAAGCGGCTAGAACCGAAGAGGGACGCGCAGCTGTACAGTTGGATTTGGCAACACGGGCAATAGACGCAAAGCATGCAATAGCAAAAGAATCCTCTGTGGTTTTACTGCCGGATACTGGAACAAATGCTGCTGCAGTGGTGGCAGAAGCGGTCAGTATTTACAACGCAACCAAAGTTGATAAATAAATGGGAGGCATATATGTTTGAATCCGTGATGAGTATGCCAACGCTATTGGCCGTTACAGGTCTGGCATTAGCCGCGATAGAAATTGCTGTTTTCGGTTTTGGAACGATCTTTCTGATCTTCTTGTCCATTGGCTTTCTAGTAAGCAGCTTACTGATGTTTTTTGGTGTAATTCCCGAATCCATATTTGCCGCTGCGGGATCTGTGGGAATCAGTTCTTTGATCGCGGCCGTTGTGCTGTGGAAGCCAATGCGAGATCTTCAGGCGAATCACCAGTCTCCTCAGGATCAACCCAATGTATTTAAGGGATTAACGTTTCACATTGGTGAAGAGCTAGCTAAAGGCAACACCATTTCACACAAATATTCTGGTATCGAATGGAAGCTTATTCTGGAAGGTGAGCAAGAAGTGCTAGCCGCAGGAACAGAAGTGGAAGTGGTAAAAACTGCCGTAGGAAAAATGCACGTCAAGCCTGTGTAATTCATTCGTCCAGGCTGAACATGATGGAACTCAGTTGTCAGCCGTCAATGTGACCACCTCTTTTTGTAAAAGGGGAGGTCATATTGATGATTCGGTGCGGAGTTTCATTGCCCCCTGGGGCTGCGTCCAATGCTGTGGAGCGGATAACTCAGAGTTTCTTTCTTTTAAGTTCTTTTCTTAAATTTCTTTTTTTTAAGTTCTTTTTTTAAACTCTTTTATAAATTTTATTTTTAGACGTTTTTCTTGAATTTTTACTTAAATCTCTTCTGAATCCATTTTTTAAGTCAATGCAGAAAAGTTTTAATTTAAAACTTTTATCGCTCAAAATGAAAAAGCAAAATCAGTCTTTGTGCTGTATCACAAATGAGAGAGGTCTTGCCTGGAAGCTTAGATGCTTTTTTAATTAAACTTATTATGATTTATTAAGTTTGTTCTCAAAAAAGCAAAAAATTGAATAGGAGCACAAAAAGAAGAAGATTCAGGTGTCAAACAGTTGGTTGTGATTCAATTTGTATTTTTTTAAACCAGGCGCAATTAGTATGGCATTGTTGAAAAATCGTTCATAGCGACAATTACATGATAACGATTTTAAAAAATAAACCTTTATAAAAAGGAAATACAACAATGCAGTTCAATACCCAACCCCATCCCGCACGTTATAAACTTTCCAAATTCCAAAAACTGTTACTCCCTTTAATGTTTTCCGCTGCAGCGATTGCAGCTAGTACGCAAGCTTCAGCGAGAGGCGAGCGTGAAATTTTAGAGGCAGAATCTTTTCAATATACGTTTAAGGCGAACAGCCCCAGGCTCTTTAAAAGGTCAGCTGAAGACGAAAGTCCGATGACTCAAATGGAGTTTGACGCTTACGGTCAAACGTTTTTGCTAAATTTGTATGAAAACACGCGATTTAGAAGCAAATTGCAAGGTCGTTCCAGTGCAGTCACCTTTAAAGGGAATATTGAAGGCATTGCTGATTCCTGGGTGCGTTTAACCAGTCACAACGGCGTTATGACGGGTGCAATTTTTGATGGTGTTGAGTTATTTATCATAGATCAAACTCAAGTGGTTGAGCCCGAGATGTCGAAATGGCTCAAGCGAGATTTCAGTAAAAATAAATCCAAAGAAGTCATTTATCGTATGTCCGATACGATGGATACTGCCGCATGCGGTGCGGAAGAAGCAACCGCCAAAGCTGCTGCCAAACAGGCATCTTATAAAAAGCTGGTGGAAGAATTACAGGAGCAAGCGGCAGAAGAATATCCGATGGCATTGGCCGCTGAGAAGCGCGTCAACGTCACCGTTGTTGCTGACACCCAATACGTAGCGTCCAGTAACGGTGATGTGGACGGCCAGGTAATCTCCCAAATGAACGTGGTTGATGGGATTTTTTCTGAACAGGTAGGTGTACAGTTTTATATCGACAGAATTATTCCCTTGTCGAATAACGGTCCTTTAACTTCTACAGATGCGGGCACGCTGCTGGGTCAGTTCAATTCTTACGTGAACAGCAACGTAGGTAATTCGGGTTTAGCGCATTTGTTTTCAGGGAAAGAGTTTGACGGGAATGTTATTGGTGTTGCCTATATGAGAGCCGTTTGTACTGGTCATGGCACCGGGACATCTCAAATGGGAAATCGCGGCGTATATGGTGCATTAACCGCGGCGCACGAGTTTGGCCACAACATGGGGGCGCCTCATGACAATCAGTCTGGCTCCGCATGTTCGTCAACACCCGGAAGCTATTTGATGAACCCCGGTCTTAATGGCAGCGACCAGTTTTCTCAATGCAGCATCAACCAAATGGCCCCGGTAGTTGCATCTGCCAGCTGTCTGGATGATATTTCCGGTCCGACACCAACCCCAACACCTACTCCCACTGTAACGCCTCCTCCTGGCAATGGTGTAACTTTGTATCAGCATTGTAACTACGGAGGGTATTCTGCAACCTTGGATGTGGGCAATTATTCCATCAGCCAGCTCAATGGCTTGGGTATACGTGATAATGATATTTCATCTGTGCGAGTACCCGAGGGATATATTATTGAAATGTTTAACGGTAATAATCAGACTGGTACTGTTGTGTCTAAAGACAGTGATGATACCTGTCTGGTCAATGATAACTTTAACGATCAGCTGACTTCTGTGCGTGTATCTAAAGAAAATACCGAAGTGGCGACGCTGTTCCAGCACTGTAATTATGGTGGCTATGGTGTAGCTCTGGAGGTCGGGGAATATACTCTGGCAGATTTGCAGGCGATGGGGATCAGCAATGATGATGTGTCTTCGCTTAGTGTCAGCGCCGGTTATAAAGTCGAACTTTTCCAGCACTACAATTTCACCGGTAACGTCGTTACGGTGACGGCTGACGACAGTTGTCTGGTCAATGATGGCTTTAATGATGAATTAAGCTCAGTGAGAGTTTCTCCATTGTAACGCCACAAGGTATGGCAACAGGATTATAGATTTAAAAGAATTTACTGCTACGCTTAAGCGCCTGTTTCAGGCGCTTTTTTTGTTTTTGCTTCGGGATCGTTGGTGAGGGCTACAGGACGAGATTGATTCTTCTTCTGGCTGTTAGTCGGGCCATTAACAGCCAGAAAGGTTTGTGTAACGTGAGCAGACAAGTTGTTTTGCAATACCCACATCGGTGACGTAGTACAAAGAACTGAAACCAAATAGATTTCTGCCCAGATTATGGTAGATCATACCCAATGCGATATCTTCAGCCGAGTATTGTTCATGATGTTTTGCGAAATAGCGTGTGGCTTTGTTGAGCTCAGCATCGGTCATCAAGGCATTAACGCGACCAACGCCACCGTGGTATGCCTGAATTAACAATAGAGCGTATAGTTGATCGGATTTGTGCTTGGGTAAGGCGGCAAATGTCTTCTCAAATGTCGGCAATAAATTACGGTGATTAATTTCCAGAAGTTGAAACGCACAATCTATTTGAGCCATGCGATGAAAGTGAAATTTCTCTGCCAGATTACAATCGTTTAATGCCTGGGGAGACAATTGCAAAATCCCTCTGGCATTTGCATTGGAGTGTGCGTGCTTTCTTCCACCACTCTCTATCAGAATTGTACCCGCTAAGGTGCTTAACACTTCCTCTGGTAAGCTAATATGCTGCCGCTTAAAACGATCGTGATAAACGATGTCCAGCGCTTTGTGTAGTGAGACCAAATTGTGTTTGTCGCCAATGGTCATGCCGTCCCAGGTACCCCAGAGCAACGCGTCCGTGTCCTGCCCGGAATATCGAGCAAATGAAAGTGAAAGATCTGCATCCGGCTGATTGCAACCCAGGGCAAACGGGTAACCGATTTTATTTTCAGCGCCTTTGACAAAGTAGTCAACGCGACCTTGCTGGAACAGTTTTGCTCTTTCTCGATTGAGGATCTGTTGGGTTTCTTCTGGAGATGCGCCGTTATCAAAATAACCGAGAAACCGTGAGCGATTGTCAAATAAAATATGCCGTTCGCTTTTTTCACAATATGCTTCACTGGAGAGTACCCAGGTACGAATGGTGACCAGGTTTTTATACATCCCTTTGCTGACCCAGTAGGGACTGCTGCGAACAACGTCTAGCCACGATTCACTGGTCGCGGTAATTTTTTTATTGTCATTTTTTACTGTGTGATCTTGGGCGATCAAGGGCGTTGCTGCCAGTACCAGCGAAAGAAAGAAGGCTTTTGTAAAAAATACATATAAATGAAAAGGAGCATGTATTTTTGTGTTCTGTTTTTTCTTTTGCAAAAACTCCACCTTGTAAAGAAATGTTGACCAATGGATGCGCCTAAAGCAAGCGTTAGTTTTTTATTTGAACTCTTCAGCTTGATTCGGTAAATGCGTTGTGGGATTAAATTGCCGCTCCGTCATATCGTACCTGTGCTAAATGTAGTATTCGCTAAATTAAATATATTCGATTATTTTCATGTGTTAAAACGTTTGCTGTTTGTATGAATTAATTGTGTTTGGGCTTGTGCGAGTAAAAAAATGTTGTCGCAACAGATAAAAAATCGTCGCATAAATAATTAATGCTACAATTTAAGCGTAAACATGGAAATTTGACCTTTCTTAAACCGAATTTATTCCGTTTATTTTTTTGATAGATTTTTTTGTAAATTAAATTCGATCAAATTGATAAGCGCTTGCCGTTTAGTCATGAAGGAAGACCTTGTATCGAATCATTAGTGATTTGCTTGCAACTAATCACTTATCTTACATTCTATAGAATCCATATTTATATCTAAGCTAATTTACTTTGGTTTTTCTAATAAACCAAATTATTCTTTTTGGAATCTAACAGGTTAATAATATGCAAAGGCAAGACGGATTTACCCTGGTAGAACTCATGGTAACGTTGGCAATATTTGCCATCTTGATGGTTCTTGCAGTCCCCAGTTTTAATTCTCAAATTCAAAATAATCGCTCGCAGGCAATCGGTGAAGACTTAACTACCGCACTGAAATACGCACGTAGCGAAGCGGTCAAGCGCGGTCAGTCAGTGACGATTTGCGCGAGCAATGCCAATAACTCTGGCTGCTCTAATGATACGAGTACCTGGTCCAATGGCTGGTTGGTCTTGTTAGATGCTGCTGCTCCCACATCTTCCAGTATTAATCCTGGTGAAATTCTGCGTGTGTGGGGAGATGTTCCCTCCAACGCTCAGATTTCTGTCGTCACCACTCCCAACACGAGTTCGACCGGTACAGCTATTTCGTTTATTCGATATGCCAGCACCGGGACGCTAGCGCGTATCAGTAACAATGTTCATTTAAAGCGGATCACCGCTTTTACGAGCGGTTGTAATTTAAATGGTCGTCAGGAGTTGATCATTGGCGTTGCCGGTATGGTGAACGTAACACGCAGCGACTGCCCAAGCGGTAGTTAATTTTGGTTGTGTATATTTAATCGCATATGGAGTTTCCCATGAAAGTTAGCAGCCACAAACATCGTCAAAAAGGGGTGGGCTTAATTGAAATTCTGGTAACAGTGCTGCTGTTATCCACGGCACTTTTATCGCTTGCCGTTATGCAGAAACGCTCGCTTCAATTTAACCATGAAGCCTATTTACGCTCTCAAGCAAATATTTTGGCGTATGACATTATAGATCGAGCGCGTGCCAATATCGCGAATATAGCCGGCTATAACGTTGCGCTTGCAGCAAATGCACCTACAGGCGCTTCTCGTGCAGAGACTGATTTACGCGATTGGCTAGGGAATATTGCCGTTACGCTGCCCAATGGGGACGGACAAATTATATGTAATAGCACCACCCACTTGTGTTCGGTGGTGATGAGTTGGCAAGAATTGGAAAGCGAAAACGGTACGACGGCTTTCGTATACGAGACAGTGCTTTAAAGGACACATCATGTTTAAGCAAAAAGGTCTTTCTTTAATAGAACTTATGGTATCCCTGGTGATTGGCCTGGTGCTAATGACTGGCGTTGTTGAGGTGTTTATATCCAGCAAAGGAACGTTTACCACACAGAATGCTATGTCGCGGGTTCAGGAGGTCGGGCGTTTGGCTATAGATTTCATGGCTAAAGATATTCGTCAGGCCGGTTATGCAGGTTGTATAACACGTGGTGAAATGGAGATTGTCGATGGGCTAGATGCTTCGGCAAGCTCGGATTATCGCTACAGCTTTGTTAATGCTATTCGTGGTTATGATGCCGATACGGCAGAGAACACCTTGAATGTGACGGATGGTTTAACGGGAATTGAAGTAAAAGCAAATACTGATGCATTGTTTGTCAGTTCTGCCGGGGCATCCAGTTTGTCTCTTTCGCAGAGTACCGGCAGCACGAATACAGTGAAAGCGAATGGCGCAGTCTCTGGTGGGTGTGTAGGTGATGTATGTGAGGGGGATATTGTTGTCCTGTCTGATTGTGTGCAGGCGCGTCGTTTTCAGGTGACGGGACTCACCGAGAACAGTGGTAAAGTGGATGTGAAATACGATGATAGCTCGGCAACACCCGGCAATAATACAGCGTCCTGGGGGCAGGAGTTTGATACCGGCTCACAAATAATACGGACGACAAATATGCTGTACTTTATCGCAGATAATGAATTTGGCGAGCCAAGTCTTTATCAGAAAGTCGGTGATGATCTACCTATTGTTCTATTGGAAGGTGTGCAGGATATGAAACTTACTTATTCTTCCAATGGTGGAGCCTATGTCGAAGATAGTGCAGTTACCAATTGGAATGCTGTAACCAGTGTGAATGTTGAACTGTTGGTACGCAGCCCGGTAGACAATGTCATTGAAGATTCGCAACCCTATACTTTTGCTGGGACCACTACAACACCAGCAGACAGACGTATCCGTCAAACTTTTAACTCAACAATCGCCATTCGCAACCGTTTACAGTAGCAGGTGAAAGCATATGGTTAGTCAACACACACTTCCAAATTTTCGTCAGCAACAGGGCATGGTCTTGATCATTGGCCTGGTGATGCTGCTTCTTATGACCATTGTCGCTTTGGCTGCAATACGCGGCAGTGGTACACAGGAATTGATGGCGGGCAATATGCGTGATCGCAATATGGCTTTTCAGGCTGCCGAAGCAGGGCTGCGCGTGGCTGAAGAACTTTTAGATGATCCTTCTCTGTTAGCCTTTAACAATACGAATGGTTTGTATCTGGATCTTGGTGCAAGCAATGACGAGCTGCCAAGCGAATGGAGCGAAAGTGACTGGCAGGCAAATTCAGCTGCAGTGGGATTGAATCTTGAAGGCGTTGCCAGCCCACCGCGTTATGTGATTGAGCAGCTAACACGATTGCCAGCGGCAGGTACGGAAGGGGGCGCAATTGACTTCAGTAGCCAATTGGGCGCGCAGGAAAATATTTATTATCGAATTACCAGTCGAGGAACCGGCGGTAGCAACAATGCTGTAGTTTTATTACAAACTATTGTGCGTTAGGACTGGAGATTGAGTTATGAAACAACTTATGAATAACACAGTGTACAAAACGGCTTTAGGTGCACTGTCGAGTGCTTGTACTTTTTTGTTCAGCCACGCTGCCTTTGCTGTAGATTTGTCGCAGACTCCGCTTTTTTTGGCTCAACCTGCAGCACCCATTGTGATGCTGGCAATGTCTGCGGACAATGAGTTATTTAAAAAAGCATACAATGATTATTCAAACCTGGATGGTGGAAGCTTAACTATTGCGGATACCACGTTTCGCAGTGATTTTGAATATTATGGGTACTTTGATCCGGACTGGTGTTACACCTATCAGGACAACGGTTCCAGTAAAGACCACTATTTTACGCCTCAGTATCAATCGAGTGATCGTGAGTGTAGGAATACCGGGGACATTGACAAGAGGGGCGCTTGGAGTGGCAACTTCCTCAACTGGGCCACAATGACTCGCATGGATATTGTTCGACAGGTATTGTACGGCGGAAAGCGTGGTTTAGACACTAAAACGCGAACCATACTGGAGCGCGCTTACCTGCCAAAAGATATTCACGCCTTTGCCAAAGTGTATAAAGGTCATGATTTATATAAGTACACGCCCTTTACCAATAACGAAATAAGCTTTTGTAATGTATCGACTGGAAATGACGGTCACCCAGAATTGAGAATTGCTCGAGGTGTCTGGCGTCAGTGGGCGGCAAGTGAGGGGACGCAGTGTCAATGGGGTGATGGGACAGGTACTCGGCCGGACAATCAGACCGGAAACGGCGATTGGTATAAAGACAGCTTAGGCGAGGCGACCGTGAGGGTTGAAGTTTGCCGCGATGACAAAGATGCGACAACAGCAGAGCGTTGTAAAGCCTATGAATACGTCGAAAACTCGCAAACAAAAACCTCGTTTAAGCCGGTGGGTGTGTTGCAGGTGCATGGCGAGTCGGGACAGATAAAGTTTGGTCTGGTAACAGGTAGTTATAAAGCTAATTTAAAAGGCGGGGTAATGCGTAAAGCTGCTCGTCGGTTTGCCGGTAACACTGATAGTGCTCTAGACGAAGTTAATTTGGAGACGGGACAGTTTAATAATGTTGATGGCATAGTAAAAAATATCAATGCCTTGCGTATCGCAGGTTATTCATTTTCATCGAGTCGTTATGTCGACTGTGATACTTATAGTATTCCCATTAGCACGGTGATGGCTAATGGCCGAGCTACCAATCGAGCCTGTAGTGATTGGGGTAATCCCTTGGCAGAGATTTATTTAGAGGCTTTGCGCTACATTACGGGCGCCAGTGCACCAACGACCGCTTTCAATGTGGATGACAGCACACCTAACTCCAACACCGATTCACGATTTCCAGGTATTAGCGATTTAACTTCGGCAGGGAACAGTTGGACTGATCCAATGGCGGCGGATGAGTGGTGCGCGAATTGTGCTGTGATTTTGTTATCCACCGGTGCGAACTCATTTGATGGTGATGATTTAGGTGGTGCTTCGAGCTTAACTGGCGTGAGTGCTGTGGGTGATACAACTCCTGGTGCCGTGAATATCAATGATCTGACAGATATGGTCGGGAAAATTGAATTTGGCAATAACTTTTCCTCGCTTGAGTTTTTTGATGGTGCGACTGGTCATTGCTCGGCAAATAGCAACTTGAATGGATTGTCTGAAGTGTTGGGGATTTGTCCCGAATTGCCTGCGCTTCAAGGAACGTATAAATCTGCCGGTTTGGCGTATTATGCCAGGACTCAGGATATTCGTAGCGACCGAAACGACGTGCAATCCATTAAAACTTACGCGATTGATCTGGCTGAAAGTTTACCAAGCTTTAGCGTGCCGGTTGGTAATAGTTCACTCACCTTTTTGCCCGCTTGTGAGTCGCAAAAATCCGGTGACCCGTACCAAAGTTGTACTCTGATTGATGTGGAAGTGGAGGCTTTGAATTTTGATGGAAACGATAATCTGGTTTCTGGAAGCTATTTAATTTATTGGGAAGATTCATTGTGGGGCTTCGACCATGATTTCGATGGTGCGCAACGACTGGAGTTTTGTGTCGGCAGTGCCTGTACTGTAAATAATGGTGACCCGGCTGTTGGTATGAATCAGGTGCGTATTACCAATACAGTGCCTTATGCCAATGCGGGTAACAACTTGCGTTTCAGCTATACAGTGACAGGCTCAGGCAATGATGGCATGAACAATAGCTGGGCGGTCCGTCCCGGTGGTACTAACTACGATGCTCTGGATAACCCGTCACAAATTCCATCAAATGTTGGCTCTACTAAAACCAATTACAATATTGGTAATAGCAGCGCGATATTGTTGAAAAAGCCACTGTACTATGTTGCAAAATACGGTGGTTTTGACGATCAGGATAAGGATGGTACCCCAAACAATACAGATGGGAGCAGCAGTGAATGGGATGCTGAAAATAATATTACTGGAAATTTGACTCCTGATGGCTTGCCCGATAACTATTTTGGCGTTAGCAACCCCGCTCAATTAGAAGCAAGTCTGAATAAGGTGTTTGCCAGCGTGATTGATGATATTGCGTCGGGCTCGGCGGCTTCTGCGAACTCTACGCGTTTAACTGCAGGGTCAGTTGTCTATCAGGCAAAATTCAGTAGCGCGGATTGGAGCGGTGAATTAATTGCAAACAGTTTGAATCCTGATACGGGCGAGATTGTTGGCCAAAAATGGACAAGTGCCAAAGTGATAGATGCAAGTTCGCGCAAGATTTATTCCACCAATTTTGATTATGGTTTTGAGTTTAATGATCACAACTGGGATGAGCTCCATGCCTATCAAAAATATAGCTTGAGTCGTAATGATGAAAACGAAGGCAAGCGACTCATGCGGTGGGTTCGTGGTGAAACAGATATCGTAAACGATGCCGGTAACTTACTGAATGGGGTTGCAGGTACGTCCTATCGCGATCGAAATCACAAGCGCTGGCTCGGGGATATTGTTAATTCAGACCCAGTTCACGCGGGTAAAACTTCCTATGGTTTCCAAAAATTACCCGATGCTTTAGGTGGGAACGAATATGCTGCTTATATTAACGGTGGCACGACAGAGTACCCCGCAGGGAAAAAAGAACGTGCTGAAGTCGTCTATGTAAACGCTAATGACGGTATGCTGCATGCTTTCGATGCAGAAAATGGAAATGAGCTGTGGGCCTACGTGCCGGGGATGGTTTACGAAAAATTCAAAAATCTTGCTCGCGAAAATTACGGTGACTCCAACAACGCCCACAAATATTTAGTGGATGGCCCCATCTTCGTGGGGGATGCGTTTATTAGTCACGGTAATGTCAATAATAAGAGTTGGCGAAATATTTTAGTCGGCACTTACGGTGGCGGCAGCCGCGGACTTTTTGTGCTGGATGTGACCGACCCTGCGAATGTCACGGCAAGCAGTCTCGTGAAATTTGAAATTACAGAATATAGTTACCCTGAAATTGGCAATGTGTTGGCCAGGCCTGTGATTGCACCGGTTGGTGACAGTTGGAAAATTGTTTTGGGGAATGGTTACAACAGTAATGGTGGCGATCCACAATTGCTGGTCATTGATCTGGATAATCCGAGATCTCGCGATCAAAATAATTCACCGAGCAGTGCTATACGTGCCATCAACAGTAATAACGATGGGTTGGCTGAGCCGGCGCTAATGACTAATTCATCTGGTGTTGTTGTGTCTGCCTATGCGGGTGATTTAAACGGGCGGATGTGGAAATTTGATTTGGATGGTTTTCAGGCCGATCAGTGGGGGCTGGACTACCGCTTGTACACGGCACAGAATAATGACGGCGAAGCACAGCCCATCACATCGTCTCCCATTTTGGGGCTTAACAAAGAACTTAACAATGCCACGATGGTGTACTTTGGCACGGGCAGTTACATGGAACTGGCTGATAACAACGATAAAAGTGTGCAGAGTTTCTATGCGATCGCAGACAAAGGCTCATCTATTGCGACCACGTACAGTGGTGCGAATCGCAATGGCAACCTTTATGAAAAAACTATTGCAACCGAAGCGAATAAGGCGCGAACGATTGCTGGCGAATGGACAACGTCTGGAGGAACAACCAGTTCTTCTATCGACTGGTCCACAGTCGATGGATGGTTTATCGATTTTGTTCAGCCTAACGGAACAAAACAAGGGGAGCGAATTATCAGTAAACCATTGTTAGTGTTTGACAGGCTGATTTTCCCTACTGTGATTCCCTCTAATGCTGCTTGTGAGTTTGGTGGTGATGGCTGGATTATGGAACTCGTGGGGGTGGGGGATAAATATGTCAATCACTCAGTGTTGGGACAATCCGGTTTGCAACAGGACAATGCGGTGTTGGGACTATCCGCTTTAATTCGCTCCGGTGAAAATGCCTATCTGCCTGTGAGTGATATTCGTGGTAATTTAGATATGCAGGCAGGCACTTTGCCGCCGGGTACCTACGGACGTATGTCATGGCGACAAGTGCAGTAAATCTCATTGAGATAGCACAAGTTTGAATCTATAAAAGTTAATTGAGATTAAGAGGTGGTAATGCAAGGTCAATTAAATGGGGTAAAAACTGAAACTGGTTTTACGCTTATAGAGATGATGGTCGTTGTGGCAATTATCGGAATTCTGGCGGCAATCGCTTATCCATCTTATATGGAGTCGGTGCGAAAAAGTAACCGCACCGACGCGAAAACGGCTTTGAATGATGCTGCGCAGCGCCTTCAAAGGTGTTACACCACTTTGAATAAGTACAATGATGCCACCAATTGTAGTATTCGGGCATCCCTGGAAAGCGCCGGCGGTGTTGACTCTCCCGAGGGAATGTATGTGATTACTGTGGCAGCCAATGGCGATGCATCCTCCACTTATCTTCTAACGGCTACAGCTGACGGTGCTCCACAATCCAATGATACGGACTGTACAACCATGACCCTGTCACACACTGGAGCCACCACACCCGCAGCATGCTGGTAGTTTGCTTGACCAACGCTCGCGGTTCACGCGAGCGTTATCCCGCTCTTCTTAATACGTGTTTTCTCGACTCCAGGGTGACGTTTTTTCACTCGAATTTCACTGCTATTTTATTGTAGACTTGGTAGATTAAGAGACTTGGTACGCTATTGCTAAAATACAGCGGCGCACTGTGGGTCTATGTTCACCGATGATTGCAATAAATTTCCTGATATCCTGACATGATGATACGAAATATTTACCTGGCTGCTTTTATTTTAGTGAGTCTGACTGCCTGTATGCAGAACGGAATCAATTTAGTTATCCAGTTTGATGATGTTGATGGCCTTAGTTCTAAATCACTTCTGGTGCTGGATAATGATGCGATTGGACGCGTAAACAAAATAGACTATCTCGATAATGGTACTTTTGATGTGCATGTCCATATTGAAGCACCTTACCAAGCTGTGGCTACCAATACTGCCACATTCTATGTGGATCATCTGGCGTCGTTTGATCCCAGGCAAGTCATCGTGGTTACCCCGGGAAAGCAGGCGGGGCAATTATTAAGCTCAGGTGATCGCGTGAAGGGCAGTACACGATTTGAAGTATATGCGAGTCAATTGAGGCAAAATGTTGACGACACAATTCGTTCGGTGAAAAAAGTTTTTGAGCAGACTGTTGGTGATATTGCGCAATCTGGAGCTGGAATAGAGCAGCAGATAACGATGCTTGAGCAGGAAGTGGATGAATTGATGGATGAAGTTGATGATTTTAATGCGCACACTAAACGCGTAATTAAAGAAAGCGTTATCCCGGAAATTAAGCAGCAAATGCAAAAGTTACGCGCGAGAATGGAAGAAATGGAATTAGATGAGTTGATGAAGGGCAATGAGCAGGTGGACGGCCATGAACTTTTGAAAAACATTGATGCAAAACTGGCGCAAATAGCAGAGCAGCTGGAATAAGATATAAATTTCTAAATACTATTGCTTGGTGCAATTATTATGACGCTTTGTTGATGACGTTTCTTTTACTGGCTAAGGGGCGTCCGCTGGCTATCTTGGCCACTCACTCATCGCTCCTGTGCCAATAACCACTCGCCTAACCACTTTCGAATAAATCGATTATTTCTCTCAAATCGAATCTTGGAAAACTTAGATTGCTGTAATCATTCTGGTTTTTAATCTTCAATTGTGTAGCGGTATTAGCGAATCACATCTGTGAAAAAACTCTCTCTCATGTATAAATGCAGCAGCTTTTGATACTGAGATAATTCGCTAAGTTATTGGTTTAAATAACAAACTTTTTTTGCCCAAAACACTGAATTTTTATTGCACGTTTTTATATGCTTCAACGATCCGCTATTCATTTGACTAAAATGCAGGTTATTGCACTGATCGCAGGGATTACCTTTGCATTTTGTTTAATGGTGGCTGCATTGTTCTTTCTAAAATTTGGTGGTGTAAACCGCTTGCATGATGGGCAGGTGCCCGATGTGGTTGCGGAGACTTTAAGCGTGGCAGTTTCAGGGAGCACAACGTCTTTTCCGAATGTTAAAATTAAGCAGCAAATGTCTTTTGTAAATGAACATAATGCTTTGTGTAAACATTATTTTTATCAAACGCAGGCGCAAAATATGCAGGCTATTGCATGTTTTGAAAATGGCAAATGGATAAATGCCGTAACTGAAAATGTCGAAGGCGATAATTTCGGTGAGCTATTTGCCGTAAAGGATGATGAAACTTCTAAGGTCGCGAAGTTGATGCATTCCAAGTTTTTAGATGCACCGCTAAGCCAGCAACAGGAACGAGAGAGATTACACTCGCTTCACAAAGATTGATCATTGCAGCGCCGCAAAATCTTCTCACCTCAATAACTTCTCCAGTACACTCGTGTTGTAATTAAAATGCGCTCTGCATGCAGGTGTGAGTGTTTTGTCGTCAGGATGCTTAAATTGCGCACGCACACGTCATGAAAGCTCACATTTTTCCATTTTGTGTTTAATGTGACACAATGAGTCTCAACAGATACCGGGATAGTATTGGCTTATCGTCAGGCGCGTTAACCTGAAAATCCTTTTTATCTTGTAAGAACAAGGCTAGAATGTTGTTCATTATCTAAACTTTATTTGCCGAACATAATAAATGTTGCTATTCAATTGTAAAGCCCACTCTACTTTCTTCACGCGGTCTGCGTTTTTTCTGACTCCTTTTTTAGTATTAATGCTGAATGCATGCGATAAAAAATCGGAAGTGTTGCCTGATGTTGAAAATCAAAATGAGTCAAAAGATGCACTTGCATTAAGTGTCACGCCGGCACCGGTGACTTTTGATCCTGCTTTTTATCATGTGGACTTTGGCAAAAACGTGTTGGTGTTTGATCCCTCTATGGATACGCAGCTTATGCAAGACGCATTGGACCGTCTGCACGAGCAACAGGCTTTTGATGAGTTCAGTTCGCAACGTTACGCCCTGCTGTTTAAGCCGGGGCAATATAATTTGAACATTACCGTTGATTATTATACTCAGGCGTTAGGATTAGGGCAGTTGCCCTCCGACACACGAATCAATGGTGCAGTGCAATCTGTTACCACAACGGAAGGTACAAAGGTCACCACGATGTTTTGGCGTAGTGCGGAAAACTTCTACGTTAAACCGCAAGACGAATTAATGTATTGGGCCGTGTCGCAAGCGGCGCCTTATCGGCGAATGCATGTTGCAGGCAATGTTAACTTTGATAAGCATGGCTGGGCCAGTGGTGGAGTGTTAGCGAATTCCATTATTGAAGGGAGAGCGGGGCTGACTTCAGGCCAACAATGGTTCGTGCGAAATTCTCAAGTAGGAAAGTGGGAAGGAGGAAACTGGAATCGCGTCTTTGTTGGTGTGGAAGGCGCACCTGCACGAGATTGGCCTAAAAAGCCGACGACTGTGATAGACGCAACGCCGATTGTTCGTGAAAAACCTCAGCTAATGTTGAACGAGCAGGATGAGTACGTGGTTTTCGTTCCCGAGGTTAGACACAACACTTCCGGTGTTAGCTGGTTACCTCGAGAAGGGAAAGCGGAAGCCGGGAAACACATCCCTTTGCACGATTTTTATATCGCAAGAGCTGACAAAGATGACTCGGACTCTATCAACGCGGCATTAAAGCAAGGTAAGCATTTACTGCTTACCCCTGGCGTTTATAAAATGGAAGAGACTATTCACATAGAGCATGCAGATACCGTAGTGTACGGTCTGGGGCTGCCTACCATTATTCCAATAAAAGGGCAGACGGCCATAGAGACGGCGGATAAAGACGGCATAATATTGGCTGGAGTGATGGTTGATGCCGGGCTATTAAGCTCGCCTTCTCTCATCACTGTTGGAGAGGAAAAAGCTAGTGCTGATCATGCCCAGAATCCTGTGTCCTTGCACGATGTATACTGTCGTGTTGGTGGCGCATTGTATGGCACGGCGGATACTTGTTTAACGATTAACAGTCATCAAGTACTGGTTGATCATGTTTGGCTATGGCGCGCTGACCATGGAGTGGGTGCTGATTGGGAAATTAATAAAAGTCGACACGGGTTAGTGGTCAATGGTGATGATGTCACCATATACGGGTTATTCAACGAGCATTTTCAAGAATATCAAACAGTGTGGAACGGAGAACGTGGCCGTACCTATTTTTATCAGTCCGAAATCCCTTATCAGCCACCGAGTTACGAGGCGTGGAACGATGGCAGTAAGATGGGCTTTGCCTCATATAAAGTGGCTGATTCTGTGACCTCACACCAAGCCTGGGGGTTGGGAATTTACAGCTTTTTTCGTGGCAAAAGCACTATCGAAAACAATATGCGGTTATCCAACGCAATCGAAGCCCCCGAGCATGCAGGCATTGAATTCCAGCATATGATTATTTTTGCTGGATTAAATGGCGGGATTGATCATGTCATTAATGGTCAGGGGCCGAGCGTTAATGTAGGTGAATTAAAATTTTTCGAACGATTTAACGGGGCGGAAGCATCACCGACTCACTAACACTCGTTGTGGCGAAAGCAGGTTACAAGGTGGTCGTTCACCATGCCTACGGCCTGCATAAACGCGTATACGATAGTGGGGCCAACGAAATTAAACCCTGCTTTTTTCAGCGCTTTGCTCATTGCAATTGACTCTTTGGTTTCCGCTGGCACCTGTTTCAGGGTTCGCCATTTATTCTGGCGAGGCTCGCCATCAACAAACTGCCACAAAAATTCTGAAAACTCTTGATTTTCCATGATCTTCAAATACGCCTGAGCATTTCTTCGGACGCTTTCAATTTTCAATCGGTTTCGTACGATTTCCGGGTTCAGCATCAGTTTTTCGAGTTTTTTATCGCTGTATCTTGCCATCTTTTGAGGGTCAAAATTATCTAAGGCTTTGCGATACCCTTCGCGTTTACGCAAAATGGTGATCCAGGATAAACCCGCTTGAGCGCCATCGAGAATCAGCTTTTCCAGTAAATCCTGACTGTCATAGATGGGCACGCCCCACTCCTCATCGTGGTAAGCAACATACAGCGGATCTGTTCCGCACCAACCGCATCGTTTAGCATCGCTCATCCATTGTCTCCTTGTAATATGATTGTGGTATTTGTGTTGCACGCGATTGGTTCGTCATTGACCCGAACTACGGGCGTGAATTCGAGCTAGAGTTATTTTTCAATCTCGTAAAGCCCCTCACCAATCAGAGTGGCAAAATAGCACAAATTCCATCTCAGTCGTACGTATTTAATTTCACTAAAGCAGGCTGCTGCAAAAAGGATAAACGACTGACGCAAACCGTGATTAAGACCTGAAATTGATACAAAAGCATTAAAAAATTCGAGGTGAAGCTGTGTTCCACCACAAGGGTGTAAAGCACTGAATTACAGCAAAGCTATCTGCACTGAAAAATCCGGAAAGAAATGTGGCGATGAAGAAGAAAAAAGCTAGCGAGAAATATGCCCAGAAAGAAGGTGAGAAAGATGGAAAGAAGCATGGAGAGATGCTTGAAGAGATGCTTGAAGAGATGCATTGGGAGAAACATGGAGAGAAACTTGCAAACACAGGCAAAGAAATAATTTTTCATCCGGTTGGCATGAATGTTGATTTTCATGTCTGAACTTTTATTCTGTTTCTCTTGTAAACCGTATATGCGCTCGGGTGAGAGCTGTGGTCATCCTGCTAGTTTACAGCGGTACAAGTGATGGACCCTTGTCGAGACTAGTGTAAGGCTGGGAACAAGAAGAGGAGCAAAAAGAGGAGTAAGGCGATGAACAGGGCGACCGAGTAAATTTGCACATCTAAGGCATGCCCCTGCGGCAGTCTGGCGTAATCCATTTACCTTATCGGGCTATTGCAGGTTTTGTAATACAGATACAGCTGCTTTTACTGGTCTCGCTAAGACAGTGATGTTTATAGCGGTATGTCGCAAGGGGGCTGACATCGTGATGAAAATTGAATGCTGCTGAATGTAAAGCGAAAGCTGCATGGTACTATTTTGAAAATATGACAATGCATTGTGAGAAATACAAACCAAGAGGGGAGAATTTGAATGAATGACAAGCCGATTTTTGGGCGCCAACACTATCTAAGACGTTTACTTATTTGTATTTGCATAATGCTAAGTGCCACTTCGCTGGTTTTTAGCCATAGTGTTTTGTCGCAGAACCTAGCTGAAGTGGCTGAGAGCGTAAGCGACAATGCTGAAACTCAGGAGGGCGATTCTTCCGCAATCGCTGAGACCAGTGAGTCGCAAGATGATTCGACAGCAGAGGATAAAGAAACGGCAGAGGAATTTTCGCTGGGTCTGAATATAGCGGAGACGATAAATGTCGAAGAAGCTGTGCACAGTTGGGACAAAAAGCTGAATCAAGCGCTGCAAAAATTTGGTATAGATAAATCCTGGTTTGGTCGATTAATTGGAACGTTGGCTATATTACTTATCACGTTTATCTGCTGGATTATTGTCAATCAGGGGACAAAATTTTTCAAAAGGAAGGCGTCTGTTTTTGTTCAGCGATACCATATTACGCAGCGTCATCTGGATTTTAATTTTCGATTGGTACGAATATTCCTGAAAATTGCACTAGCAGTCATCGCTATCGCATCCGTATCGTCTATTTTACAAATCCCGGTGTTTAGCTTACTGTCCGAAGAAAACGTGTATTGGCTGCTGCAGAGTATCGTCTCAATTTTCGCTATTCTTATGTTGGCATCTATATTAATTGCGCTCGCAGGAAATCTGGTGGAAAAAGCCTTCGATAAATTTGGCGAGTCCAATAACGCGAGAATACAGACCTTGGTGCCCATCACTAAAAATCTGATTTTTGTTGTGGTGTTCGTATTGTTTGGCCTCACACTGCTATCTGAACTCGGCATTAACGTTATGCCTTTGCTCGCAGGTGCAGGTGTGGTTGGCTTTGCCATTGGTTTCGGTGCGCAGACCTTTTTCAAAGACTTAATTACCGGCTTTATTATTGTGATAGAAGATCTGGTGCAGGTTGGTGATGTTATTCGTGTGGGCGATCGCTCGGGTCTGGTGGAAAAAATCACAATTCGTAAAATTCAGTTGCGGAATCTTGAAGGGATTGTATCAACCGTACCGTTTAGTGAAATCGGGATTGTGGACAACTTTACCAAGTTGTTTAGTTATTACCTAATGAACGTGGGTGTTGCTTATCGGGAAAATACAGATGAGGTCATTAACCTGCTCAAGCAAGTCGATGAGGAAATGCGCGAAGATGAAAACTACAAAGATAATATCTTGGAGCCCATTGAAATTCTGGGCGTGGATGCATTTGCCGATAGTGCCGTCATTATCAAAGCACGCATTAAAACGAGACCGATTAAGCAGTGGGAAGTGGGACGTGAATTTAATCGCAGAATGAAATTCCTATTTGATGAACAAGGTGTGGAAATACCATTCCCACATCAAACGATATACTTTGGTGAAGATAAAGATGGTAGTGCGCCACCGATGAACTTGAGAATGGATGAATCCATTGAGTTGCTGGAGAAAAAGAAAACAGATGAGCGGCCTCAAGGTGAACAAACGGCAAAACCCAAAGAGAAGGAAGTGATTCCTGGCAAAACTGCAGAATCTGAACCAAAGGAAAAAACGGGGTATGACAAGGAGAGTAAGATTCAGAAGGATAAAGAAGCCGAGGAAAACGCAAGAAAGTTAACTGAGTTAGAGAAAAAGCGAGAGAATGACGATCAAAAAGAATTAAGCCAGGAGGATGAAGTAAACGCAAAGCGCAAGCAACCTCAAATACAGGAGCATCAGGAAGATGACGATTGATTCGACAGTAGAAAGCTGGCGCCTAATGGATGTTAAAGTGATGTAAATTACCTTAATCGGCAGCGATTTAACGAGAAGATCGACAACAAAGAACTGACTAAAAAGAACCAACTAAAAAGGGGCGACAAGAAAGAACCGGCTAAACAGAACCGACAAGAAAGCCTCTACAAGAACGCCACTACAAAAGTCGACCGTGAAAAAGATGTCAGTGTAAACACATAAGTTAAAATGTAATGACAAAAGTGCCCCTGTTATCGGGCACTTTTTTTATGTCTGAGCTTTTATTGAAACATAGTCTTATAGGCATTGAGGCTGGCGCTGAGCGCTTTTTGAATTCCCGAATACAGATAGGAAGGCTCGGGTAGAAAACCGGGAAGGTAGATATCCAGGCAAGCTGCCAGATTAAAGCTTAAAAGGTGAAAGGAAAGTCAAAAAATAGTGGTGTCACCCACTAAAATAGACACCCTCAATGTGGCTGCAAGGCCAAAACCCACAATTGGGAGAGGGATGGGGATACAGAAAGAAGAAACCATGGTGTGGAAATGATGTAAAGATGTTAGCACGCAGAAAGTGTGAGAAAAATAGAGTTTATGGAAGAGTAAAATAAAACTGGTAAAAATTAAAAATCGCTTGGTAAACTCCAGTGTAAAGCAGTACATTACACGAATTGTTAAACGGAAAAATTGCTTAGTGCGAAAGCGCTATATATTAAAGGACCATCATTTTAAGGAGCTATCATATAAGGGACTATTATGTAAGGGACTATCATATAAGGAACTACCATATTAGGAATTACCATGTTAAGGAGCCATCATGGATATTGTGTTAGCGACAGATGACGATTTACCTGCTATATGTCGATTGGCTTATCAGATTAATACGACACACTCCAGATATTTACCGCAAATGTTTAAAGCCCCTTCACACATTGGGTTTGATAAGTCCTACTGGAAAGATGCCATTCATGAAGAAAACGGTATTTGTCTGGTTGCGCGTGTATGGGATAAAAAGGCAGGCAAACTTGAGAAAACGGAAGTCATCGGGTTTGTCACAGCGGTGTTACGTCAAAATACCAGTGTTGAATTTTTACAAAAACATGTGTATTGCCGGGTAGGGACGCTGGTCATTGATGAGCAGCGTCAGCGCGAAGGCGTGGGCGGTAAATTGATGGCTGCAGTAGAAAAATGGGCGAGAGCCAACGGTGCTATGGAACTGCGACTTGACGTTATGCAATTTAATGAAGGTGCCTTGCAATTTTATCAGCACGAAGACTATCAATGCGTTTCGCATTTAATGTCAAAATCGTTGCATCAATCGGACTAGAGTTTTGGGTCGTTGCCCTCTGTGTGCACGTGGGGCTCAACATCCGTATATCCTAAGCTTGAATAATGCCGGCTTTTATTATCGTGCTCGCCGGACAAGATAGTTCCCCAGACTCGGAGTCGCTCGAAAAAGAGTAAGAGCGCAATCACGGCGGCCAGCGCGATGGCCACACCTTTGAATTGCAAGGCCTCATACTCAGCGGAGCAGGTCCAGACAAACTGGATAACACACAGCACCGCAACAAACAGAAGCGTTGGCTTCCGTCCCAGCAGGCTCACCATAAAAACGCCGAGTGGGGCGCCCAGTGCCACAATGGGCGCGGCGGCCAGCCAGTTTTCAAACACACCTGGTTGTACATCGTGAGTGAATATTTTTATTAGTATGCCGTAAACTGAGTTAAATGCCATGATAACGACGGAAGTCGGAATGGCGATTTTTAAGTCGGCACGGCAAAGCAGAACCAGTGCGGCGTAAACTACCATGTCTATGCCAACGCCAGTGACAGATACGACTGTCGCACTGGCGAACAGCCCAAGTACCAGGCCAAGACGAAAATCCCAGCCCTCATTAAAGTCGATAATACCGCTGTGCGAAGATATTTCGCGAATACGTATCAAATGTAAGAGACCGAATCCTGCCCATATAACGGCAAACACGATTTTGATCCATAACTCTGGGATTAGTGGTGCAATAAAGACTATGCCCAGAGGCGTTCCCACTACAGATCCGATAATTGCCCCTTTCAGTACAGCGCTGGCCAGCGGCTGGCGGCGGGCCAATATGAAAATACTTGCGCTTGTCATGCCAATGGACTGCACCGCAAAACTGAAATCCCGCCCCAGGCTTGCCGGCATATCAAACAATAGGACCAGTACCGGGAAACCAACGGTGCCACCTCCCATGGGGGTTGCTCCCGCAGCGTAGCTGCCAAGCGCCATAGCAAGCGCGATTGGCCAGTGTTCCTGCGTGGTCTGCCACAGTTCCCAGCCCACCACAATACACAGCCAGGTGGTGTAAAACAGAACGAGCCAGGCAAACCAAACCCACAAATACTTCTTGGGGGGAGTGAGAATCGACATGTAGATGCACTTTTAGATCGGGGAAAACTGAGCGCGCAATCTATCATGGATCACTTAGGCTCGCTATGCCCGGCAACAAATCGTATGAAAATAGTGCAGTTGGGGCGTGGCTTGTGGACTAAGCGTTAAAAGAATTTGATCTTGGTTTCCCATTGCGTGTTATGTGATAAACCATGCACGCGATAATGCTCGAGGTTTTTGCCGCTTAAACTGATGAAGCAGTGGACGGATACCTCATCATATTCGCTGAGGTTGCCGATATCCGCTTTGAGGAATAAGCGAAAGATTCCCGCCTTTTGATCGAGACGAGATGAGTGAGTGTCCAGGTGGTAACGGAGAAAGGAATCCCCTAAACGCTGGTCCATTTGCTTAACGCAGATTTGTTCTGCGTCGTAAATTCCGAATGTGAGAGGAATTTCACTCACCACTTCTTTTTTCATCAAAGACACAATAATCAAAGTGCTGGAAACACTCACCACCATTAAACCAACAATAAAGCCCGCAATTTGTAAATCTGAAATACGGTGGCTTTTTTCAAGCTTTAATAAATATTGAGCAAAACGATTAAACAAGTCGGGCAACCCTGGGATTTCGCAAATACCAAAATAAATGTGTCTTGAGTGCTGTCGATAACATCATGTTAATGTCTTTCCCGTGTAGTGCGGGGTTGTTAATCGGGTGTCAATTAATCGAGCGTCAATCGGGCGTCTTGAATGTGCTGCGATACGCTGGTGTTAAGTCCAAATTATGGCCGGGTGTGTGTTATCAAGGTCTTGATTAAAAGTGTAATAGAGCATTGCATAAATCACCAATCACGAAATCTGCTGATAATTTGAAATATGCAAACCGGCGTTTATAACTATTATATGAGGTACAAGAACTAACTCTTCGTTTGATATTAAATATTATTCAAAAGCGCTAATTCGCTTGGATGAGCGGAGAGGTAGTAAGAGTTTTCGACATAGCTGTCGGGATGCACGCGAAAATAATGGCGTAATAAGGTGATCGGTACAATTAACGGCAGAAGGCCTTTCGCGTATTGATCGATGGTGTCACAAAGCTCCTGTTTATCCTGCGGAGCAATTTTCTTCTTCAAATACCCTTGCAAATGCTGCAGTACATTGACGTGGTTTTTCCGGGTCGCAATCTTTTTTAAGATGCGCATAAAATCGCTAAAATATTCTTCCTGAAACGCATCAAGTTCTTTGTTTTCGACGGTCGCCGCCTGCGAAAGTCTGCGGCCCAGATCTCGGGCTAAGTTTTGGTCGTGGCTCATGAGTATGAGCTTGTGTTGGGCGTGGAATTGATAGAGCTTGTTCCAGCTCAAACCTGTTTTGTGTTCTTGAACCCAGCGGTGGTAGGCAAATACCCGCTTAACGAAATTTTCTCGCAGTCGTGCGTCACCCAGGCGGCCTTCTTCTTCCACGGGCAGATTTGGAAAGTTTTGCATCATCACTTGAGCATAGAGGCCTGTGCCAGCTCGCGTGGGGTGCTCATTTACATACGCCTTCACCCGCTCCATGCCGCAACTGGGAGAATCCTTCTTCAAAATATATCCGCAAAGATCTTTGTGCCAATGGGCTTGCTCCTGCGCGATGTTTTTAAGGGCTTCAGTGACATCCAAGGTTTTGTTTTTGGTTCCTACGCAGCGAATTACGCCACCCTCATCCGGGTGTTTGTCACTGACCAGGCGAATAGGCTCACGGGGAATCCCAAGACCAATCGCAACTTCCGGGCAAAATGCCTGAAAGGCAAAGTACTGCCCCAGTGTTTTAGTGATATAACTGTTATGTTTATGCCCGCTGTCAAAACGCACCCGCTCTCCGAGCAAGCAGGTACTGATGCCGATAGGAATTTTATGGGCGTGTGGACGGTCTGTGTCGTGTTCGTGTTTGTCCGTTTGTTGTACTTCGCTCATCGTATTTCTTCCCGACAAATAACCGTCTTGTTTAAACGTTTTCGCTACCTGTATTCTTTTAGGGAGCGTTTGCTTTTGTCACTGGTTTTGCATGGCATAGCTGGGGTGAATCAGGCGCAGCAAAGGATTAAGCCAGCGTGAAAAATACCCGGTAAACTGGATCGGCGCTTCCACTACTGTCAAGCAAATACACTCACTGTCTTTAGTCGCTATGGGCCGATGACGATGCTTTTTATCCCGCACAATGAAATCGCCTTGCTGAAATATGCCGGTTTCATCAGAAAAAGCGCCCTTTAATACCATAGTATATTCATCACCCATATGGGTGTGATGGCCCGAGCTGCCACCCGGTTTTATTTTTAACAGCGCAACTTGAGCACCATTGGCATCCGAGCACAAGTTTACCTGTTTTATGGAGGGCGACACGCGCTGCCACGGAAGATCTTCGTAGGAAGTCGGAATAAACTGCTGCAGGCACTTGGGAATACGCGTCTGGGTTTTCACCCCTGCATCAGCCTTGTTACGACGACTACTCAAGCGACCTTTACCCAAGTGATCTTTACCCAAGTGATCTTCCTGCAACTGACTTTGCAGCAAAGCAGGTGCTTTTTCCTGTGTGCTTTCGACAGCTTTGTCCTGCTCAATCTGAGCAAACACCTGTTGGCGGAGATTTTTGTGGGCATTGGTTTCACGTGAGGCGGCGTGTTCCTGCTCACTGCCCTGTCCAAACATAAACGCACCCAGGCCCCGCAGACGTTTGTAGTTTTGTTTACAGCTATCGCACATTTCGATGTGCGCTGCGAGACACAAGGCCTGGCTCAAAGGAATGGAGCCGGCGGCATACGCTGTGAGTAATTCGGTGGATGGATGATAATTGACTGTCATAACTACCTCCCCACCAGAACTTGTAGCTTTTGGATCGCCAGTCGAATTCGCGACTTGACGGTGCCCAGCGGAAGCTTCAATTCTTCCGCGCTTTCCTGGTGAGATTTACCTTCTAAATAGACTTTGGTGAGAACTTCCTGCTGCTCGATCGGCAAGTGTTGAAATGCGTTGGCAATGGTGTCTTCCGCTCGTTTTTGCTGAACGGCAACAAACGGGTCTGCTTGCTCATCCACTTCCTCTGCCCATAAAAACTCGGGGTCGATTTCCATGGTGTAGCGACTGTTTCGACGCAGCATGTCAATTCTGCTGTTGCGAGCCAGGGTGTATATCCAGGTGTTTAAAGAGGCTTTTTGTTTATCGAATGTTTGCGCTTTGTTCCACACTTTGACCAGCACTGTCTGAGCCAGTTCATCGGCTACCAGCATGGCGCCAGGCTCGCGCGCCAGGCTGTAAGCGCGCAGCAGCGGAGCGTAGTGGTCAAACAATTCGCCGAATGCTGCTTTGTCGCGCTTCTGTGCGGTGCGGCGCATACACTCTTCCAGGTGGGCGGCTACCGCCTCCTGGGACTGAGCGTTCAAAGTCGATTTACTCATTTCGCGATTATCTCAGTGTTTACTCTGTTGTTTGTCGACATGAAGTCTATTTATACACAGTGATTGCGCAAGCCTGACATTGAAGAATACATGGTCTTCAGGTGGTTCCGCCCTAAATTTTAGTTTGTACGCCACCAATCTCATATCAGATCACCGGACGTAGACGGTTTCCAGTTTTTTAGGGGGTTCTGTACCGCCATTACACCTCTCGGCACGGCCTGCCATTACCCTTTCTATACGCTATACAGCAGGCGCTTGGATCATAGCGGATGCTGCCATCTATTATTAACTTTAGGTGATCCGCCCGCCGTGCAGCGCCGTATTCTTCGCATGGTTTACATTTTAGTGGGTTCAATGGTGCTTGTTCAGAGATGTTCGATGCAGCCGCAGCAACCGGGGACGCACCTCCAAAGCAATGAGCTTACTTTCTCCTCACATGGGTGATGACTGATTATGTCGAAGATATTGATCGAGCAGTTTAAGCAATTTTACGCAGATCATGAAGCAATGGACTTAACCGCGCTGGACGCAGTATACGCAGAAGATGTGGTTTTCCGGGACCCCCTGCATACCATTCGGGGGCTGCCAGCGTTGCGGGATTATCTGGCCGCAATGTATGACAACATTACAGAATGTCGTTTTGAGTATCTCGACGAGTTGATCGGGGAGAGTTCGGCGTACATTAAATGGCGCATGCATTTCAGGCACCCGAAGTTTAAGGACAAGCTGATTACCGTACGGGGCGTTAGCCAGGTGCAGTTCGATACAAAAATTATCTTCCACGAAGACATGTATGACGTTGGTGAAATGATTTACGACCATGTTCCCGTGCTGGGTGGTGTAACGCGCTGGCTGAAAGCAAAAATCGCCCAAGGGAGTCAAGCCGCATGAGTCAGCAAATAGACAATCATAATAGCGGGGTTGAGGCAGACCAGAGAATTTGGCTGACGGGGGCGAGTTCCGGAATTGGCGCCGCACTGGCGGAGCAGTTAATGTTACAAGGGTACTCCCTGGTGTTAACTGCGCGTAACGAAGAAAAATTGCAGGATTTAAAGGAAGCGCTAGAAAAAAAGAAGGCGCAGATGGCGTATCACTCCTCTGCAAATACGAGAGCAAATGCGAGAGCACAGGCGCCCCGAATTGATATTCTTGCGATGGATATCAGTGATGACTCCGCAGTGGCAGAAAAGCGACGTCTGTTGGCGGAACTCGCACCTGACTTAGCGGCCATTTATATGTGCGCGGGAGTGTGTGAGTACTTGAATTTTGATAGTCAATCTTGCGCAACGGATGATTGGCCAATGGTGAAGCGTGTCCATTCAGTGAATTTCTTGGGCAGTGTGAATTGCATAGAGATGGCACTGCCTTTGTTAAAGGGGTTCGTAGCACGTACTCAAACGCAGGCGCATATTGTGGGGCTGTCATCGCTGGCGCTACTAATGCCATTTACCCGTGCCGAAGCGTATGGCTCGTCAAAAGCAGCCCTGCATTATTTATTGCTGAGTCTGGCGATGGATTTAAAGCCGCATCAAATCGCAGTGACAAGTGTGTTGCCTGGCTTTGTCGAAACGCCAATGACAGATCAAAATAACTTTTCAATGCCTTTTATTATGTCGCCCTCTGAAGCGGCAAAAAGAATATGTCGCGGTGTTGCCAACCGGCCTAGAGTGTTTGCGTTTCCTAAGCGCTTATATTTATTGCTGAAATTCTTTTCTTTTTTTCCCGGGTTATGGTTCAAAAAAATGAGCCCACAACAGGAAGCTGTTAAATGAAAATTGCCATTATTGGAGCGGGTATTTCCGGGCTGACATGTGCCCATGAATTACATAAAGAACACGATATCACCGTATTTGAAAGTGCCCCAGAGATCGGTGGGCACACCGCAACCAAAGACATCGAGCTGGACGGCCAGCACTACGCGATCGACACAGGATTTATTGTCTACAACGATTGGACATATCCCAATTTTATCAAACTGTTGGAGGACTTGAATGTTGCCACACAGCCTACCGATATGAGTTTCAGTGTGCATTGTACGGAAACCGGTTTGGAATATGGTGGCAGCAATTTGAACACCTTGTTTGCCCAACGCAGAAATCTATTCAAGCCTTCTTATTTGAAAATGCTGCGGGATATTGTGCGGTTTAACAAAGAGGCAATTCGAGATCTCGAACAGGAAAAAATATCAGACAGTACGACGTTGGGAGAATATCTTGCCAGTCACCACTACGGTGAAGCTTTTGTAAAGCATTATCTGGTGCCGATGGGCTGTGCTATCTGGTCGGCATCCACTCAGGTTATGCTGGAGTTCCCGCTTTTATTCTTCGTTCGATTCTTTAAAAATCACGGTCTGTTAAGTGTGGCAAATCGACCTCAGTGGCACGTCATAAAGGGTGGTTCGCGTGAGTATTTGAAGCCGTTAACGCAAGCCTATGCGGATAAAATTCAGACGTCTGCCAGAATAGAAAGTGTCATACGGCGCGCTGACAATGTACACATTAAATTGCAGGATGAAACAGCGCCATTGAGTTTTGATCAGGTTATTTTTGCCTGCCACTCAGATCAGGCTCTGGCAATGTTGACGGATGCCAGCCTGCAGGAAAAAACTATTTTGCAGGCGATTCCCTATAAGAACAATGAAGTGGTTTTGCATACGGATGAATCGCTCTTGCCACATTCAAAACGCGCATGGTCCAGTTGGAATTATTGCGTGGATGGCGCAACACAGGAATCTGCTGTATTAACCTATAATATGAATATCCTGCAGGGAATCCAGTCGCCGCATACATTCTGTGTGACCCTAAATGCAACGGATAAAATTAATCCTGAGAAAATTCTTGGACGTTATCACTATGAACATCCGGTTTTTTCCCTGGCATCGGTAGCAGCCAGTAATCGCTGGAGCGAAATAAACGGGGTGAATAAAACCTGGTTTTGTGGTGCATACTGGGGTAATGGTTTTCATGAAGATGGTGTTGCCAGTGCGCTACGCGTGACAAAAGGTTTAAAGCTGCCGAAATAAGGTAAGGGCAATCAGGCTCCATGGGTAATGCACTGTGGAGTGGACGGTAATTCACTAGACGAGTGTTTATGAGTAAGCAGCAAAACACGGCAAAGACGCAACAGTTAAAAAAGAAGGCCGTCTCAGGTTCTGTTCAAGGCCTGCAAAGCGCTATCTATCGCGGTTGGGTGCAGCATCGTCGGTTTTCCCCTACGCAGCACCAGTTTCGTTACCAGGTGTTTATGATGTATCTCGACTTGGCGGAGTTGGATGAAGTGTTTGCCGGCAGTCGCTGTTGGTCTGTCGATACAGCAAATCTAGCCTACTTTAAACGCGAAGATTACCTTGGTGATGCCGCGGAGCCTTTGGAATTTTCCGTGCGGAAAAAAGTGCAGGAAGAAACTGGTCATTACCCTGATGGCCCGATTCGTATGTTAACGAATCTCAGGTATTTTGGCTTTGTTTTTAATCCCATCACCTGTTATTACATTTTTAATAGTAGTGAACAATTGGAGTTTGTTGTTGCGGAAGTGACAAATACCCCTTGGGGGGAAAGGCATGCATATGTGTTGCGTTGTGATCCGTTGAGGAAGCGGCAGCGTATTAGTTTTGAAAAGGAGATGCACGTTTCACCTTTTAATCCCATGAATATTCAATATGAATGGAAAAACAATACGCCGTCCGAGACGCTGGTTTTGCACATGATTAATTGGTTCGAGTCTCACAAGCAATTTGACGCAACTTTAAAGCTGGAACGTCATGAAATTTCACCAGCAAGTCTGGCTAAAACGCTGGCTATGTACCCGTTTATGACACTTAAGGTGGTTATGACGATTTACTGGCAAGCGATGAAACTTTGGTTTAAACGCACACCGACGTATTCTCACCCTAAAAATACGCGCTTAGAAAAACAAAAAACAGGTTAATGGAGGTTCATTGTTCATGCTCAACGTTAATATGTCTAATCCGGTAAAGAAACTCATCGGATTATTAGCGGGACATCGAAATATTTCAGCGTTGGCGTTTAGCCATTCGAACCCGGCCAGCCTTACTCCTGAGGTGATGACGGGGCAAGATGCTGGTGAGCATACTGAAAAGCTGACATGGCAGCATCAGTTAATCAAACGTCTGGTACTGAAATCCTTGGAGAGTCTTGCCGTCGGTAAACTGATTGTGACTGATGGTAACGGAGTATTTGAATTTGGTGATACAGGTTCAGATTTTACGGCAGAGATTATCATTCGCGATTTTGCCGCATATCAGTGCTTTTTTCGAAACGGATCGATAGGCGCGGGCGAAGCTTATATGCAGGGTTTTTGGGATTCACCCAACTTGTTGAATGTGATTCGTCTGTTTTGTATGAATATAGATATTCTCAACAGTCAGCACGATGACCGTCCAGGTGTCAGCCAAATTGTGACTGGCCTGTTACACCGTCTGAATGCGAATACGGTAAAAGGGTCGAAAGAAAATATCAGTGCACACTATGACCTGGGGAACGATTTCTTCTCTCTATTTTTAGACAAAAGCATGATGTATTCGTCGGCGGTCTACCAGCACGCTGAACAAAGCCTGGATCAGGCGGCGGAGTTTAAGTTGGATCTGGTGTGTCAAAAACTGCAATTAAAAGCGAGCGATCATCTGTTGGAAATTGGTACGGGCTGGGGCGGCATGGCCATCTATGCAGCTCAGCGATATGGTTGCCAAGTCACCACAACGACAATCAGTCAGGAGCAGTACGACTATGCCAGTCAAGCGGTGAAAGACGCGGGAATGCAAGATCAGATCACGGTTTTACTACGTGATTATCGCGAACTGGAAGGGCAATATGACAAACTCGTGTCCATTGAAATGATCGAGGCGGTTGGTTATGAGTATTATCGTGAGTATTTTTCGCGTTGTGCAAAGCTGTTGAAGCCCGAAGGATTAATGTGCATTCAGGCCATAACGATTGCAGACCAGCGTTTTGAACGTGCGAAGAAAACGGTGGATTTTATTCAGCGGTATATTTTCCCTGGTGGCTTTCTTCCTTCGCTGCAGGCGATAAGTGCGAATGTGGCAGAGCATACGGATATGCAAATCGTGCACGTTCAGGATATTGGCCGTGATTATGCTCGTACGCTCAATGCCTGGCGAGAAAGATTTAGAACCCGACTGGAAGATATTAAAACCCTGGGATATGCCGATAACTTCTGCCGGATGTGGGAATATTATCTGTGCTATTGCGAAGGGGGATTTTTAGAGCGCACCATTAGCACCGTACAAGTGGTCATGGCGAAACCTTCCGCCCGGGATGAATTCTCGTATCTGTAGATGCAGTCGACAAATTGTTCTTATCTGGAAGATCAGCACCGCTAAACTTCGAATTGCTTTCGCGGGAGTGCAGCGGCGATCTAGACAAAGCCAAACAAATCGGCGATACAGTTGCAGTTTCTTTAAAAAAGGTCAGTCATGCGGGCGAGTGTAAATTTTTTGAATACGGCGAGTTGGCGTAAGCGAGGACTCCTTGTAGGAAATGCTTTGATGTTTCAAGGTGCCTGGTTCGCATTAATGTTTGCGTCTGACAGTCAGGCCCTGTTATTGATGTGCGTATTACTCGCGATACATTATTACCTTTATTCACCCAGCTTTACAGAGTGGAAGGTGATTGCCCTGGTTGGAATATTGGGGCTGTTTATTGACTCCTTTCTTATTCATTTTCAGTATTTACCTTTAGAACCGAATTATTGGTTGGGGATGACCTTTGCTCCCTGGTGGTTGGTTTGTCTGTGGATGGCCTTTGCCATGACCTTGTATCACAGCATGGCTTTTCTGCAAAAGCATTTGGGTATAACCGTGCTTTTATCGGCTATTGCGGCACCGTGGGCATATTTTGCTGGGGGCTATTTGCGAGGCGTAACATTGACTTGGCAGGGTTTGCTTGCTATTGCTTTTATATGGGCTATTTGGTTGCCGGCTCTGGTGTATTACATATCTCGCAACCGTGTAACAGAGTTAAACAATTCAGGTATTCAACCTGAAGAGGGTTAAAATGCTGAATTTACTGTTCTGGTCTACTGCGTTAAGTGTTAAAGCATGGGGCTCGATGTTCGACGTCAACAAGCTTATATCCTTTAATGTTAACGCTCCTAAACAATTGGCCCTCAAGGTAGTAAGCGTGAGCGTGTTTTTTTTCTCTGCTCCGCTGGTGACTGCCAATATTGTGGGCAATAAATCAACCGTTTCGCAAAGCGACGCGTCCATTATGGGAAAAGCATATTCGCTGGATGGAAAAGAGCTGCTGTATACCGAGTTTTATACCCAGTTGGATGATGCGGTGTGGCGAGTTCAATATATTTCGAATGAAGATAAACTCGTTGCAGATAAAACCATAAATTACGAGTACAGTAAAATACAACCAAGCTTTACGATTAAAAATTACTGGGCAAAAGAGGTTAGCGTTGTTGAGCTTCGTCAAAATAAATTAAAAGTTTCTCACGGGGAGTTACAAGATAAGACCGATGCTTTGGATTTTGAAATGCTGGAAAAAAATGGCTTAATCGTAGATGCCGGGTTTGTTGCATTTATATTAGAGCATTGGGATGAGTTTCAGCAGGAAAAAGTATTTGAATATCCTTTTGTGGTGCCCTCGCGGTTATCGACAATAACCATGCAAACGCAACAAGTACGCTGTCAACAGGATTTGTTAAATGAGGAGTATTTAATGCGTTTGCAGCAAGATGCATCAGGTAAGGAGTTTTATTCCTGTTTCAGAACTCGCGCTAAAAATGCCTTGCTTCGTTTGTTGGTCTCGGATATTTTTTTGGTCTTCTCTCAAGGGGATAAAAAGCTCATGCGGTTTAAGGGCTTGGGAAATATAGCAGATCAGAATGGGAAAATGCTTAAAGTGGATATTCACTATACCTATTTTTGATTATCTTTGCGCTTATTTGTTTTTATCTTTGTGGCTTTGGTTTTCATTTCTTTTTTTCTTTCAATTCTTTTGCTTTCTTCATGTTTTGCGAGTTTCGGCAAAATCGATTTTCTATTTTTTTAATGGTTTTTATCGCGTTTTTCTATTAGAAAAATCCGTCACTCTTCCGTAGTCGTCTGGAATGCAGGAGAACAGTCTGTCGTTTAAGTGATTTCCTGGTCTTGCTGTGCAGCATGGCGTTCGTGCCTGTAATTGTCGTTTTGAGATCTATCCTACATTTTTATTTTAAGTATAAATTAAAGGTTTTTATTCGGAAATAAAATAACTTTGACGCTCAATAAATTCCCTGTCCATTTCAGCGCAAATCAAATCCTCTCTGCCTTGTTTTAATTGCGGAAAAAACAAGGCGGGGCTTAGATTGGCAATAGTGCATTGTGTTTGTCAGGTGTTTGCTAACAATAAATAATATCTGTGATGCGCGTCTGCTTTTTAAGTAAACGTATTACATTTTGCAAATCCTATGCTGCTATGCAGTGTCTGATCTCGACATTTCACATTGCGCTCTTCATAAAATTAAGCGAACCAGGCTCAGATTAAATTGCGAGTACCGATAATCTTCATGGGACTTTCAGCTATATGTGAATTTTCTTTGAATTCTTTTTGTCGAATTGCTTATTTTTTCTGAGCTGATTCACTTTACAACATTGCATAATGCGTGCGTTGCATGAAGTTCTATGCTCGTAGTGAATATCAGGTATTCGTCATGAAAAAAAATAATGCGTTCTATTGGCTGATGACCAGCTTTTTACTTTCTTTTTGTACTCATAGTTTTGCCCAGGTTCGAAATCTTGCTCTTCACCAATGGGCGACATCAAATTCCGAAATGCAATCCGCTTCATTGGCTGTCGACGGTGATGCCGGCACACGATGGGAATCAGAGCATGGTGTGGATAACGTCTGGTTAAGTGTGGATCTTGCGCTCACTTATGAGTTGCAGCAAATTGTTGTGACTTGGGAATATGCCAATGCGGCAAGTTTTCAGATACAAGGCAGTAACAACAATGCAGACTGGCAAAATCTCGCGAGTGTTTCAGGTGCGCAGGCGGGAGAGCGAACAGATACCTTTAATGTTTCAGGTGAATATCGCTATGTTCGTGTAAATGCCTCCCAACGCAGCACCGGTTGGGGCTATTCTATCTGGGAATTCCAGGTTATTGGTCGGGAGATTAGCGCTACGCCCACTCCGACGCCCACGCCCACATTAACACCGCCTCCGACGTTATTAGTATCCGTCAATAAAAGTGCGACGGCCAGTTCCGCAATGCAAGCCGCGAGTTTAGCCTTCGATGGCAACATGGGGACGCGCTGGGAGTCTCAGCATCAAATCGATCCTTCGAATTTAACGGTAGATCTTGGTGATGTGTTTGATTTATCTGAAGTGGTTATTTATTGGGAAGCGGCGAATGCTGAGCGATATGAAATTCAAGGCTCACAAAATGGGAGCAGCTGGAGTACGTTAGCAAATTTTTCCGGCGGTCAGTTTGGCGAACGAACGGATACTTTGGAAGTCTCTGGTGTTTTTCGTTTTGTTCGCATGAATGGTCTCGCGCGTAGCGCGAATAATGATTGGGGATACTCAATCTGGGAGATGGAAGTCTGGGGCAGTACTGATGGTGGGGGTGGTAATCCAGATCCGACGCCAACCACTACGCCAACACCAACAGCAACGCCAACACCAACAAACACTCCTACGCCAAGCCCTGACCCCGATCCAGTCGATCCTGATTTAAATTATACGCCCTTGTTTCCAACAAGTTATAGTGAACAAAGCTCGCAGGAATGGCGGGTGGAAAGTGATGGAACCATTGTTACCGTGGCCAGTGGGCGAGCACGTTCGCGGCATGAATCAGAAGATTCATTTTACACCTTTCCCACGCACTATTTTGAACATCGCACCTTTGGATTGGAAATCCACGATAAAGTCGCAGCTGGCGAAGACTACATTGCTATCTATTATAAACCGGAATTTGCACACTACCGTGAACCCGAATGCCGCTCAGCGTATAGCAATGTGCATCGCGCAGATTTTAATAACAATGCAAAGTTTGAAGCGAACCCTGTTGTGCCCGCAGATCCTGCCGGTTTTGGTCAGGAGTGGGTTTGTTTTATTCGTCGCGATGCGCACAATGGCGATGATGGCCGGCTGGAAATCGGCGAGTGGATGGAAGTTGAATTTCAGCAATTTCTTGGGCGCTATCAAGGTGACCCGGAAGTGAAAGCGCAAACAGTGTATTACACAGATACCTATCGTTTTAAAATTGGTGAGCCGGGAATATACATTGTAGGGGACGATGCTTTGGAGCAGCAGGTACGCGCTGGTGGTGATGCATCCGCACCTTTTATTCGCGCTGGTGATCCCGTTCCCGCATCGCAAATCATCGCCAATAATGGTAATACCGTTACGTATAAAGTGGGTAGCAATGGTAAATGGGTTGATCGTAATGATCCCAACGGAACGGTGGTGACCTATCCCATAATGGATGGCATACAGACTTACGATTCTTATATTGTTGATAGTGATGTTGCAGACTGGACGGCTTTTTTTCGCGAAGCGTTAAATATTCAGTGGGAAACGCATAACACGTTTATGCAGGGGCGTCGCGTCTTTCATACCTTCTTCAATACTGGAGCCCATGCGGAAGCAGGTAATCCAGACTTTCCTGAACTGGCTGGAGCCTCCAACGGTTTGACGGTACAGAATGCCTGCATCGCTTGCCACGTTAATAACGGCCGTGGTGCTGCGCCGGCTAATGGCCAGAGTCTGTCGACCATGGTGACCCGAATTAGTAATGGTCAATATGATAGTTTGGGGCAGGCGCAAGCTCATGAATACTTTGGCAGTGTGCTTCAGCCTACTTCACAAAGCTCCTCCATTTCGGCCGAAGCGCAAGTGAGTGTGAGTTACAGCACCATCAGTGGCAACTACAACGATGGGAGTTCCTATCAACTGCAGCGTCCGAGTTACCAATTGAACGTATTGGATGGTCAAGGCGGTAGTGTGCCGTACTATTCTGTGCGCATGCCGCAGAATATAACCGGGTTAGGATTATTAGAGGCTATTCCTGAATCTGACATTGTTTCGCGTCATGATCCGGATGATGCGGATGGGGATGGTATTTCGGGGCGAGCCAGCATCGTCACCGATGCAGGCAGTGGCGGTCAACAAAAGCTTGGTCGCTTTGGTTGGAAAGCAAGTTTTGCCAGTTTAACCAGTTTTTCTGCATCTGCCTTGCAAGGGGATATGGGGGTGACGACACACGTATTTCCCGATGAAGAATGTGGTGTAACGCAATCGGCATGTTTAAACAGTAATAGCGGTGGTGTCGAATTATCTGACTTCCGCCTGCATGAACTGGTGGTGTATTTGCAAGCACTGGGAGCCCCATCACGTCGGCCTGAGGAGGTCAATAATCCCAACGTGTTGGCAGGGCAAGTTCACTTTCAAAATATTGGCTGTGCTTCTTGCCATGTACCAGAGATGAGTAGTGGTCATCGCCACCCTCTGGCGGAATTACGTGGAAATCAGGTGCGGGCTTATACGGACTTGTTGCTGCACGATATGGGACCAGATCTGGCGGACAATCTGACAAACTCAAGTGTATTAAACCGTGAATGGCGAACCCCGCCACTTTGGGGGATGGGGTACAACGACTCCGTCAATGGTCACATGAATTTGTTACATGATGGTCGGGCACGCAATATCGAAGAAGCGATTCTTTGGCATGGCGGTGAAGCGCAAGCCAGCAATAATGCCTTTAAGGCGTTAAGTGGCGCGCAGCGCAACCAGCTCTTACAATTTATTGAGTCGTTATAGCGAATTGGCGAGCTTTTAAGGTTTTGTTATTCGCTTGTTTTTTTTCTTTGCGGCATGTTTATTCTGCCTGGAACACCGTGCTGTAATGGCGCGGTGTTTTTCCTGAAATCATCAAATAAAATTGAGAACCCGTTCTGGTTTGCGCGCTCTGTTCAGCCCGCCGGTATTCATATTGTCATCGATTTTATCTATTCACTTATGTCTATCACAATTCTCTGTTCGAACTGTGAACCAGCTCTCGCATAGAGTTGGCTATATTTTGCTTATGCCTCGTGGATTGTCTGTTATTATCAAACTATCTTTCGTTGGCGCTTAAATTTACGGCGCTGCTGGCGTAAATACTTCAAGATTGCTTTCCCGTAGCGTCCTTTAGCTTGGTGCATATCTTCCATAGGTATACAAATACGCAATCTATTAGCGAATCAATCGCTGCCAAATATAAATACCGGCCACATGGAAAAGTGCGGAAAGAGTGATTGGAGATGTGGTGATGGTGAATAACTCAATTAAAACAAAAATATCAGCAAGTGACATAAAAGCCGCGTTCCAGGGTAATTTTACGCAGCCCGAAGTGTCCATGACTTTTATCTGGAAAGCTTATTTAAATACAGCGCTGGTCTTGTTGCCTGCGGCAGTCTATTCCCTGCTGCTGTGTATCTTTGCCATTAAGTTTCTTATTTTTGTGGTAATGGACATGCCGCTGTTTGTCGAAGATGCCGGTGGATTTTACACACTGGCCTATCTGGCGGGAGTTATTTTAGGCGGCAGTGCAATTGCCTTCTTTGCCAGACCTTATTTTCCCAGCAAAAAGGCGAAGTCAGAAATCATTTTGCGTAACGGTAAAGAAGGCGCGTTATTTCTGTTGGTGAATAGCCTGGCAAAGAAACTGGGCTCACCTGGCGTGGCAAAAATCAAATTAAACATGGACGTAGTGGTACAGGCATACTTTCAAAATCATCGTGAGTTTAAACAGAATGAATTGACTCTGGAATTGGGGATGCCGGTACTTATGTGCATGAAAAGTGATGAGATTGCATCGCTCGTCGCTCATGAACTCGGTCACTATTCGCATCCTTTATTACGTCCAGCATTCGCGTTAAAACGTTTTGTTCGTTGTCGTATGTTTGAGGTAATGAACGGAGAAGAGGGCTGGCAGGAAAAAGTTGACGCGCTACAGGATCGAATCAGTTTATTGGGACCTTTATGTGCTCCCATTGAATTGGGAATAAAACTTGTGAATTCCATCGTGCAGTTTGCTTATGATGTGACCGGAGATTTAACCGAGGAGAATGATCGGGAAATTGAATATATGGCGGACTTGCATCAGGCCGCTATCCTTGGCAGCGAAGGTTTTTCTGACATGCTGCATAACTTGATTCGCACGGATCAGGCATACCACGCCGCGCTGGAAAAAATTCATCTTGGCGAAATCTTTCCGGATGATCTCAGTCGGTTTGTGCAAAATATGTTTGCTAAAACGCAGGCACAGAAAAACCAATATATTGAATTGTCAGCCACGGACAATTATTCCAACTGGTATATGCATCCAGTGCCAACCGTGCGCAATAACGCAATTAAAAAAGCCCGGGTCAATGCCCAGTATCATTTGCCGCATACTTTTAATGAGATTCTCCCAAACCTCCAGAAGTACTCCAAGGCTTTAAGTAAAAGTTATTATCAAGTGCAGGAAATTGAAATTGATCGCAGTAAGATTGTCCGTATGGAAGAAGGCCAGGTGGCTGTACGTGAAAATCCGGTTCGTAAACTGCTAAACGACTTCTCAAATCAACTGTTCAGTGATGATATTGTTTGGGATGTATCCGAGAGCAAAAAGTTTGCACAGTTGGGAACGGACAAACTGATTGCGGTTTTAAATAAACTGGCCGTCAACATTCGACATAATATTCCAGAATATTCTTCCTATCGGGCTCAGGCGGAAAAACAGTTTCAGCGTCAGGCACAAATGCATTTTGGCAACTGGCTGATAAAAGATGGTAGTCGCAAGCGTCCCAGTCAGGAGCAGATGGAAAAGCTACGTCGCGAAGCTGACGATTTTACGGCGGTTCATCAGGCCAGTTTGGAGAGTTATAAAAAGTATTTTGGCTCGCGTGTTGCCGCTGCAGTAGCGCTGGACAAAACGGGTAAAAGCTATGCCACTGGAAGTAAATTGCTCAGTATGCTGCGCGCGCTGCAAAAACTGGAAGATAAATTTGCAGACTCCCAGATCAAAGCTTCCACCGTAGAAAAGCTTATAGAGCGCCGGCAAGATGGTGATGGAAAGCTGCATCGACAGACGATTGCACGCCTGGCACGTATGCTGTTGAAAAATATCAATGAGATGGAGACCGTGTTAGCAGCATTCCCTCAGGCGCTGCTGGGAACCAAGTCCTCCAGTGTGATGGCCAATAAACTCAATATTAAAAACCTTAATGGCGAGGAATTTGAGCAAAACGTATTGTTGCGTGCAAAAGAGCTGGAGGGATTTTATGGCCAGTTCAACGCAGCGGTGAGCGTACAGCTGGCCAAAATAGCCAGTCAGAACGAAGCGCGCTTTAAAGTGCGCCCTGTCAATACCATGAAAATGACAGCCGTGGGATCACGCGCGGCCTGAAAGGAATAGTGTCTCCCGGCAATTTTTCCGGGAGACTGTCAAATATGGGGCAAGTCTTGACTAATGCCCGCCTTCCTGAAACACTTCTCCTTTTAAAGTACTGAATAAATAACCAGATATATGCCCATAATTCTCGGTATTGATCCTGGCTCGCGAAAGACGGGTTTTGGCGTTATTAGCAGTGTCTCCGGAAAGGTGGAATATATTGCCAGCGGTGTTATTCGCATGGACAATGCGCACAGTCTTGCGGAGCGTCTCAAGACCATATTCTCTTCGGTGTCCGACATCATCAACCTTCATATGCCTCAGGAATTTGCCATTGAAAACGTGTTTATGGCGAAAAGTGCGGGTTCTGCACTGAAACTGGGGCAGGCGCGCGGCGCGGCAATAGTCGCTGCTGTGCATCACGATTTGCCGGTGTCGGAATACGAGGCGCGTAAAGTCAAACAGTCTGTTGTTGGTACCGGTGCGGCCGATAAGCTGCAGGTTCAGCATATGGTCAAGTCATTATTGAGCCTTTCCATGTCGCCGCAGGAAGATGCTGCCGATGCACTGGCGGTGGCGCTCTGCCACGCCAATACCCAACAACATTTAATTCGTACGGCGAGCGCCAGACATTTTCGTCGCGGTCGCCTGGTGTAATTGGGAGTAAATATGATAGGTCGACTGTTCGGCAAAGTATTGGAAAAACAAGCCCCTTATTTATTGATCGATGTCCATGGTGTCGGGTATGAAGTGCAGGCTCCCATGACAACTTTTTATCGCTTGCCGGAAGTTGGCGGTGAGGTGGTATTGCACACGCATTTTGCTGTAAGTGAGGTGTCTCAACAGCTGTATGGGTTTGTCTCCTCGCAAGATCGTCAATTGTTTCGCCTGTTGATCAAGGTCAATGGGGTGGGACCCAAAATGGCAATTGGAATCATGTCGATGGAGTCTAATGATTTTGTACGTTGCGTAATGGATGACAATATCACCGCATTGGTAAAAGTCCCGGGGGTGGGGAAAAAGACAGCAGAACGTTTAATGATAGAAATGCGTGATAAACTCAAAGACTGGAATGTCCCTCGAGCCAGTGTGGAAGGTGACGTGATTACGCTGGATGACAGCGGTCCGTCTGCGGTGACCGGAAATCAGATTATTCAAGAGGCGGAGAGTGCACTCATCGCTTTAGGTTACAAACCAACAGAAGCGGCCAAAGCGGTATCAGCGGCAATGAATGAAGACATTACCCGCAGTGAAGAGTTGATTCGCGCAGCGCTGAAAAGCATGCTGCCCGCGTAAAGCGGAAACCTGCTGTGCTCCTTTAACGACTACCTTGTAAAGTAATTCTTAGTGTTCGAGGCAGATCTGAGTGCTCAGATCTACAGGACACAAAGAGACTGTAAACAGGTTGTAAACTAAGCACCGCACAAGTCTAAGACGTCGAACATTCATTGAATGCTCGGCAAGGCAAATTTGAGATTAAGCGCAACGAGAATGCAGAAAGAGAAAGCACGGTGATAGAAGAAGATCGAATTGTGAATGCCCAGGCGCAACCTCGCGAAGAGCAGCTTGATCGTGCCGTGCGACCCAAGCGTCTGCAGGACTATATTGGACAGCCCGCAGTGCGCGAGCAAATGGAAATTTTTATTGGGGCCGCTAAAAAGCGTAATGAAGCGCTGGACCATACGCTCGTGTTTGGCCCTCCCGGTCTTGGGAAAACCACACTCGCCAATATTATTGCCACCGAAATGGAGGTGGATCTTAAAACGACCTCCGGTCCGGTATTGGAGAAGGCGGGTGATATCGCGGCGCTAATGACCAATCTTTCCCCTGGTGATGTCTTGTTTATTGACGAGATCCATCGTTTAAGCCCAGTGGTTGAAGAAGTGTTGTATCCGGCGATGGAAGATTTCCAGTTGGATATTATGATTGGCGAAGGTCCGGCTGCCCGATCGATCAAACTGGATTTGCCGCCATTTACCTTGGTGGGGGCAACCACGCGCGCGGGCCTGTTAACTTCACCATTGAGAGATCGCTTCGGGATTGTGCAGCGCCTGGAATTTTATTCTGTGGCGGACCTTAGTCATATTGTCAGTCGTGCGGCAAACCTGATGGGCGTGGCAATCGAGGATGGCGGCGCCCATGAAGTGGCCAAGCGCTCACGAGGCACACCGCGAATTGCCAACCGGTTGTTGCGTCGTGTGCGGGATTACGCCGAAGTGAAAGCAGATGGCGTTGTTACCGAAGAGATTGCGGATCTGGCCTTAAACATGCTGAATGTCGATAACTTTGGTTTTGACCATATGGACAGGCGACTGCTCTTAACGCTGATTGAAAAGTTTGGTGGCGGGCCTGTGGGTGTCGACAGTCTGGCTGCCGCAATTAGTGAAGAGCGGGATACGATTGAAGATGTGCTCGAGCCCTATTTAATTCAGCAGGGCTTTCTGATTCGAACCCCGCGTGGCAGAATGGCCACGCAATTAGCTTACACGCATTTTGGTTTGTCTATGCCAAATACTCTACGTCAAGATAACCTCCCTGGGATTTAACGGTTTTTTAATTCATCATGTCTTTCTCTAGTGATTTTTCTATTCCGGTGCGAATATATATTGAAGATACCGACGCTGGCGGTATCGTCTATTATGTGAATTATTTAAAATATATGGAGCGCGCGCGGACAGAGTTGTTGCGTGACAAAGGGTTTTTAAAACCCGCGGTGATGGAAGAGGGACTGTTATTGGTCGTGGCTTCCGCTAATATAAACTACCGACAATCGGCTAGATTGGACGATGAACTGCAAGTAAGCGCTGACATTGTAAAAGTTGCTCGCACCTATATAGTGTTTGATCAGCGAATTTTTCGCGGAGAGGAATGTCTTACAACCGCGGAAATTAAAATAGCCTGCGTGAAAAGAGACACGATGAGACCCGCGGTATTACCACCGCGCGTGGTGAAATTGCTGGATAGCTAATATGTTACGGCAAGAAATACCTGCTTATAACGTAATAGCTTAAGTTAAACTATGATCGCTGCCAGCCATCGTTGGGGTGGAGGCCGCATCTTATCCGAGTGGGGCGCGGTTAATAAATTTTAATTCCGAGTGTCAGACACTCTGGTAGTTTTATTAGAACCGTGTACATTAGTAGGAAGTTGCCAGTCTGACACAGTAGCAAGACTGAAGAAGCTTAAAAAGTAGGCATAAAACGCCAGTTTTGCTGAGTTTCTGCAAACACTGGGCGTGAGCAAATTGTTAACACTGTCAATATATTACAAGTTTTAACAAACTCGATTTTGATCAAATGGGGCCTTAATACAGCCCCATATTTGTATAAGATATTTTTATTTAAGACATTTTTATTAAAGTCATTAAAAGAAACCAACGTATTTATTCATTGACCATTGCAAAGTTTTTAGAGGGTATTCTTGCATGAACCAGGAACCTATTTCACTGTTACATCTGATTAGTAACGCCAGTCTGCTGGTGCAGTTGGTTATGGCTTTATTGGTTATGGCTTCAATTGTTTCCTGGATCATGATCGTGCAACGCGGTATTTACCAGATGCGGGCGAAAAATGCCTTCCGCTCGTTTGAAAAAACCTTTTGGTCCGGTGGAGACTTGACCCAGCTTTATCGTCAAAGCAATGCGCGTGTAGAAGGTATAGAGGGTGTAGAAAATATATTTCGTGCAGGGTTTAAAGAGTTTTCACGTCTGCGGCAACAAAGCGGCACCGAGCCTGATGCCATCATGGAGGGGGTGCAACGAGCCATGCGGGTTGCACTGGCACGGGAACAGGAAAAGCTGGAAGCAAACCTGCCATTTCTCGCCAGTGTTGCGTCGGTAAGTCCTTACATCGGCCTGTTCGGTACTGTGTGGGGGATTATGAACTCGTTTCGCGGTCTGGCAAATCAGACTCAAGCGACTCTGGCGACGGTTGCTCCGGGTATTTCCGAGGCGCTGGTCGCGACGGCAATGGGGCTGTTTGCTGCGATTCCTGCTGTATTGGCTTACAACCGTTTTGCCGCAAGAGCCGAATCTCTGGTAAGTGGTTACGAGACGTTTTCTGAAGAGTTCTCATCAATTTTGCATCGTCAGGTTCACTCTAAGTAGTGCTCTTATACTAAACCGGGCGAAACGAAGCAGAAATCAGGAAGTCAATCATGGCGACTAAAAAACGTAAACCAATGGCCGAGATTAATGTCGTACCTTACATCGACGTGATGCTCGTGTTATTAGTGATTTTTATGGTAACTGCGCCATTGCTCATGCAGGGTGTAAAGGTGGAGTTACCTCAGGCGAATTCTGTTCCTCTGGATAATAAAGAGGATGAACCGGTGATTGTCTCGATAAAAAGTGATGGCAGCTTTTACCTTAATCTTGGAAAAGAGCAGGAGACAGCGAAACCTTTGGAGCAAATTACCGATACAGTCGCAAAAGTTTTACGACAAAAACCCAATACCCCTGTTTTAGTGTGGGGGGATACTAAAGTAGAATACGGCCTCGTCGTTAACCTGATGAGTGAATTGCAAAAAGCGGGTGCGCCGTCTGTTGGTCTGGTGACTGATCCTCCGAATCAATTATGATATCGTTTCTGCGTGATTCCATTGTACCTATTTCTGTGAGCCTGGCGCTTCACGGCCTGCTGTTCGGTGCGTTGTTTGTTAGCTGGGAATCGGAAAAAAAGCCGGTTAAGCGGGAAACACCAAAGTTTGTGGAAGCCAAGCTTGTCAAATTGAAAGAGCAGACAACCAAAAAGGCGGCCGCTAAACAGCCCAAGAAAATTGATCTGGCAGCCAAGCGACGGGAACAGGAGCGCTTGAAAAAAGAAGCCGAACAAAAACGGCAGGCGCAAATCAAACGAGAGCGTGAAGCAAAAGCCAAACGCGAAGAAGAAAAGCGTCAGCAGGAACAAGAGAAAAAACGGTTGGCTCAGGAGCAGGAGCTGGAAAAGCAGCGCAAGAATAAACAGCGTTTGCAGCAGGAGTTTGAAGAGGCGCTAAAAGCGGAAGAAGGCATGTTGATGGAAGAGATCTATGCCACAGAAGCGCAATCTTATATCTCTAAAATACAGCAGCGCGTGGAGCAAAACTGGAATCAGCCACCCTCTGCGAGAACTGGAATGCGGTGTACGCTGCGTATTCAGTTAGTGCCGACCGGGCGTGTGGTGAGTGCCGACGTGATTGAAAGTAGTGGCAACGCCGCGTTTGACCGCTCAGCAGTGCAGGCGGTGAAAAAGGTTGAAGTATTTCCTGAGATAAAAGAAATGTCGCCGGAAGTGTTTGAGCGAAACTTCCGTAAATTTAAATTTATTTTTAATCCACAGGATCTGCGATTGTGAGTGTAAGAGTATTGGCAAATTCATGGTTAGTCGCGAATAAAGGCATGATGAAAAAAATTAACCCAGCAGGCTTGATTTCCAAATTATTAATCATACTTACGCTTGCCTGTTATTCACTTTCTTCACAAGCTGAACTGGCGATCGAAATTACTCAGGGGGTTCAGAACCCGACACCTATCGCCATTGTGCCTTTTGGTGGAATGCTGGGGAAAGAGGCGGAAGAGATAGCGTCTATTGTGTCCGCGGACCTGCAGCGCAGCGGTCTGTTTCGTCCCATACCGCGAGCGGATATGCTGTCATTGCCGAGCAAAGAACAGGATATTTCTTATCGTGACTGGCGGATTATCGGCGTAAATTTTTTGGTCATTGGTGAATTGACAAGAGCGCCTGCGGAAGCGGGGGCGGGTTTTGAACTGACGTATGAACTTTATGATGTCATTACCCAGCGAAAAGTATTTCGCAAAATTACACGAGGTGGCGGCAATGCCATTCGTGATATCGCTCATGTGGTGAGTGATGAAGTTTATGAGGCGATCACCGGTATACGCGGTGCATTTTCCACTAAGATACTATACATTGAAGACTTAAAACGCGGAGCAAAACGATATCGTTTGGTAAAAGCAGACGCAGATGGTGCAAGAGCGCAAATATTATTTGCATCCAGTGAGCCATTGCTTTCTCCCACATGGTCTAATGATTTACAATATGTAGCTTATGTATCGTTTGAAACTTCGAGACCGGCAATCTTTGTTCAAAACATCGTCACAGGTTCTCGTCAACAAGTTACAAACTACAGAGGCTTAAACGGAGCGCCGGCATTTTCACCGGATGATTCCAAATTAGCCATAGTTCTGTCGAAAGATGGTGCACCCAATATTTATATATTGGATATTGTGTCACGCAGACTGACTCAGGTGACGCGCGGTTCTTCCATTGACACGGAACCAAACTGGACAAGTGATGGAAAGGGGATTATTTTCACGTCAAATCGTGGAGGTAGCCCACAAATATACCAAGTCACGCTTGCTTCGGGACGTATTGAGCGCTTAACCTTTGAAGGTGACTATAATGCGCGCCCAAGAGTTTCACCAGATGGAAAAAGTCTTGTCATGGTACACCGAGAGGATGGGATCTTTCATATCGCGTGGCAGGATATTAAGTCTGGAGACATGCGAATATTGACAGAGACATGGCTTGACGAATCCCCAAGCATAGCGCCTAATGGCGCCATGCTGCTGTATGCAACTCAGCACAATAATAAGGGAGTACTGGCGGCGGTTTCGATGGATGCGGGGGTAAAGTTTAGACTGCCTTCAAAGCAAGGTGATGTACGTGAACCTGCATGGTCTCCGTTCATTAATCAAGAATAAATTAACCAAAAAAAAGTAGGTTTTCGGTACAATTTTTTTAACTTAGGAGTAAAACAATGATTAAAAGCATCAAACTATTTTTATCTCTTTTTGCTATTGTGGGCTTCTTGGCAGCGTGTTCTTCAAATCCTGAAGTGGAGCCAACTCCAACGCCTGTGCCAACCCCAGTACCCACCCCAACTCCAGAAGTAGTTGAAGATCCATTAGAAGGTGTTTCTTCAGTGTTCTACTTTGAGTTTGACTCAGCGATCTTAACTTCTGAAGCGCGTTCTGCTTTGTCTGTTCACGCTGAAGTATTGAAAGACGAGCCACGCTCAATTCGTTTGGAAGGTCACGCCGATGAGCGCGGCAGCCGTGAATACAACATGGCTCTAGGTGAGCGTCGTGCAAATGCTGCTCGTGATTACCTGGTGCTTCAAGGTGTTGATAGTTCTTTAATTGAAACTATCAGCTACGGTGAAGAGCAACCAGCCGCATTCGGTAGCTACGAATCAGCATGGTCTCAAAACCGTCGCGTAGAGTTAAAGTAATTATCTCTAAATGATGATGTACAAAGTTCTAATCGCCGCTACCCTCGGGGTAGCGGCGTTTTCTGTTTCAGCGCAAGTAGAAATCGTCGATCGACCTATTTCTTCTGCAAATGCTCCCACCCAAAAGAGTACCACCGCAGATTCCGGCGGTGCGAATGTGGCTGAGCTGTATTATCAGTTTCAGGTGCTTCAGCAGGAAGTTCAGCAGCTGCGAGGCATGGTTGAAGAGCAAAACCACCAAATCAAAAAGCTCAAGCAGCAACGTCTAGATGATTATCTTGATCTTGACCGACGAATAAGTGCTGCGGGCGGTAATTCTGAGAGCAGTACTACCTCTGCTGCCGCACCGACGAGCAGTTCCAGCAATGATGTTAAACCTGTATCGGCCGCTTCCTCTGCGGAAGAGCTGAAAAGCTACAAGCAGGCGATTAATTTGTTGCTAAAAGAGCAAAAGCACGATGCGGCAATTGCTGCCCTAAAGCAGCATTTACAGGATTATCCCGATGGTCGCTACTCAGCAAATGCTCAGTACTGGTTGGGTGAGATATATTTGGTAAAAAATGATTTAAGTTCCGCCGCACAGTGGTTTGAGCAGCTTTTACGTGATTCGCCTAAGCACAGCAAGGCACCTGACGCGCAGTTTAAGCTGGCAAAGGTGTACCATATGCAGGGAAATAACGCCGCAGCTAAAACACTCTTGCAGCAAGTGATCGCGACAAACTCCAATGCTGCGCAACTTGCCAAAGATTACCTCGACAGAAATTTCTAGTTCCAAGTGTAGATAAATTACCTTTCGGGGAGTCTAAAGGCTCGCCGGAAGGCATGCATTTGTGTAGAATTGCCCGCTTTTTGATCCAAGCATCGTTCATAACCCCTTAACATGTCTGAAAACAGCCTGCGAATTACCGAAATTTTTTGCTCCCTGCAAGGCGAGGCTCGCTCTGTGGGGCGCCCTACGACGTTTGTGCGGCTGACGGGCTGTCCATTGCGTTGTGGCTATTGCGACTCAGAGTATGCGTTTTATGGTGGACAGCGTCAGTCGCTCACCGAAATATTGCAAGTGGTGGAGGATTTCGGCGCAAAGCTTGTGTGTGTTACTGGCGGTGAGCCGTTGGCGCAACCGAATTGCCTGCCGCTGCTCACAGCCTTGTGTGACGCAGGGTTTGACGTTTCCATTGAAACCAGTGGTGCTATGGATATTGGGGCGGTCGATAATCGTGTCAGCGTCGTTATGGACCTGAAAACGCCGGGGTCGGGGGAAATGGACAGAAACCTCTACAGTAATATCGCCAAATTGAAGCCAACTGATCAAGTCAAGTTTGTCCTGTGTGATGAGCAGGACTATGAATGGGCCAGATTTAAAACAGACGAGCACCAGTTGATCGACAAGGTTTCTGATGTATTGTTTTCTCCCTGTTTTGGTCAGGTGGAGCCTGCTGATTTGGCTGATTGGATTTTGCGAGACAAATTAAACGTGCGATTTCAAATGCAGCTTCACAAGCTCTTGTGGGGCGATAAGCCGGGAGTATAAAAGATGGCCAATACGTCTGACGACAACACCATGACAAAACCGAAAGCTGTGGTGCTTACCTCTGGAGGATTGGATTCCACGACGGTTATTGCGATTGCACAATCTCAAGGATATGAATGCTATTCCTTGAGCTTTGATTATGGTCAGCGACATCGCGCGGAGCTAAATGCAGCGCAAAAAGTGGCCGAAAGTATGCAAGTGACAGAGCACAAGGTGGTCAATCTCGACTTGAGGACGATTGGTGGGTCGGCGCTTACTGACGACCAGATCTCCGTTCCAGATGCGGCCAGCGAAGCCAGTACCGATATACCCGTCACTTATGTTCCCGCTCGTAATACCGTATTTCTTTCCATCGCTCTCGGCTGGGCGGAGGTGCTTGGCGCTAACGCCATTTTTATTGGCGTAAATGCTGTTGATTATTCCGGCTACCCAGATTGCCGCCCTCAGTTTATAGAAGCCTTCCAGCAGATGGCGAACCTGGCCACAAAAGCAGGCGTGGAAGGGGCTGGCCTTGAGATTCATACGCCATTAATCCATATGACAAAAGCGGAAATTATTCAAATGGGCATTTCGCTGGGTGTGGATTACGCCAAAACCGTTTCTTGCTACTCCGCAAACAGCGCTGGCGAAGCCTGTGGAAAATGCGATAGTTGCTCGCTTCGGGCTAAAGGATTTGCCGATGCGGGGGTAAAAGATCCAACGCATTACAGCGTTTAATCGTTAATTTGGCTACTTGTTTAATTTTAAAAGAAAAAAAGCTCAAAAACTCCTTGAGTTTTGCGGCTAAATCATTACTATATGCGCCTCTTTTGTCGAGGTCAGATCACGAACTTGGCAACAAGAATGTGGGTCGTTAGCTCAGCTGGTAGAGCAGTTGGCTTTTAACCAATTGGTCACTGGTTCGAATCCAGTACGACCCACCATTATTCCAAACGCTGGCCCAGCGCGAGCGTCAACTTCAAATCTCACTGCAAGAGTGAGATACAAAAGCTTCGGGTCGTTAGCTCAGCTGGTAGAGGCCAAAATTTGTTCCAGACAAATTTTGCCACTTCCTCCATACCTGGAGGTCGCACTTGGCTTTGTTGAGGCAACTGCTTAGAAGTAAGTTAAGGCCATTAGAGTGGTCTTAAAAGTAAAGTCTTATGGGTCGTTAGCTCAGCTGGTAGAGCAGTTGGCTTTTAACCAATTGGTCACTGGTTCGAATCCAGTACGACCCACCAAGTAAAAAACCCCGCTTATGCGGGGTTTTTTTTTGCCTGTATATATTGAAGTAAATTAATCGTGTAATTTAAGTTGGCTTTTAACCAATTGGTCACTGGTTCGACCAAATCGCCGGGAGCGATTTGGCCCAGAGGCTTAGCCGCTGACCGCGAAGCGGCGGAGCACAGGGAGGTGCGGAGTTATCCAGTACGACCCACCAAGTAAAAAACCCCGCTTACGCGGGGTTTTTTTTGCCTGTATATATCGAAGTAAATTAATCGTGTAATTTAAGTTGGCTTTTAATCAATTGGTCACTGGTTCGACCAGATCGCCGGGAGCGATCTGACCCAGCGGCTTGGCCTCTGACCGCGAAGCGGCGGAGCACAGGGAAGTGCGGAGTTTATCCAGTACGACCTACCAAGTAAAAAACCCCGCTTATGCGGGTTTTTTTTGTCTGTGCATTATCGAATATGCCCCCAAGTAAAAAATCCCGCACGAGCATGTTTTTTATGCCTGATGCATTTCTCTGTGTTCCAGTTTTCTCCCTTAGCATGTTGCGCCTGGTTTTATTCTGCTGCCGCAGCTTTTTGCGGCTACATAAATTTCCTGATGTGGTTGGTACGAGTTTTGTTTAGCTTCAATAGCGATATCTTGCTCGTAATTTTTACGGAGCCAATTGCACAAAATACAAGTAGAAAAAGCAGTGTTTGGAGGCTTTTACGGTGATTGCGTTGATTTGCCTTTGCAAAATTTACAAGTTCTATTGCAAGAACTACAAAATATTCCAGGTGGAGCGATATTCAAACGGCGGTCCAATACACAATTTCAATTCCATTTAGGCGGGATGGCCATTCAGGTTCCCTGTCAGCACTTTTATAAAGACATCGGTGGTGTTTTGCTGCGTGAACAGTTAGCGCGCCACGGATTCCCGTTAATGATTTCTAGTTCAGGATAATAATGACTTCTTCAGACTCCTCAAAAAAGAAAGCGTCAGCAAAAAAGGCGCCAGCCAAAGCCACAGCAAAAAAAGCAGCGGTTAAGAAGCCTCCGGTAAAAGAGCGGGTAAGACGCACGAACGCCACCAATGCGGATACTGTGAAAGATCGAGTATCCAAACGGGTTCCGCACGACATAATGTTTGCGGATACGGATTATGCACATGACCAGTTGGATCGTTTGATTTTCGCCTTGGAAGCTTTCCGGGAGGGAGATGTCTCTGTTCGCTTATCTAAAGAGCGCAACGACAAGTTTGCAGATCTGGCGGAAGCGTATAACTCCATGGTGGAGATGATCGGTGGTGTAAGTACGGAGGTCTCGCGGATCTCACGCGTTGGCGGGATCGAAGGTAATCTGGATGCCCGGGCTGAATTTAAGGCAGCCAGCGGGGTATGGAAGGAGCTGATCGACAATATCAATATTCTGATCGAGGCGATTGCAAAGCCGGTACTGGAAGTGAGTCGAATTCTAAACAGCATTGCTTCGGGAAATTTGCAGGACAAATTTAATTTGACCGTGACCGGGGATTTCCGCGCGATGGCGGATGTGATCAATCGTACCCTGCAGAGCCTGAATATATTTGCTGAACAGGTAACCCAGGTGGCTCGCGAAGTGGGAGTTGAAGGGAAGCTCGGTGGCCAGGCAAGTGTGCCAAACGTGTCGGGAACCTGGAAAGATCTGACAGACAATGTAAACCAGATGGCGAGTAACATTACTGCACAGGTCCGGGAGATTGCGACAGTAACAACCGCCGTTGCTGACGGGGATTTGTCCCGCAAGATTACCGAAGAGGGAAAAGGCGGCGAAGTACTGGGACTGTCTAACACCATTAACCGAATGGTGGACTCTCTGAATATCTTCGCGGCGGAAGTGACCAACGTGGCAAGAGACGTGGGGGTAGAAGGAAAACTCGGTGGTCAGGCTAAAGTGCCGAATGTGGCGGGAACCTGGAAGAACCTCACGGACAACGTCAACATGCTGGCTTCGAACGTAACGAGCCAGGTGCGTGAAATTGCCAACGTCGCAACAGCGGTGGCGGACGGGGATTTGTCGCAAAAGATTACAATGGATGTTAAAGGTGAAATCGCGGAGCTGAAAGACACCATCAACCAGATGGTGGACTCACTCAATATTTTCTCTGACGAGGTGACACGGGTTGCACGTGAAGTGGGGACCGAAGGTAAGCTCGGTGGTCAGGCGCAAGTTCCCAACGTGGCAGGTACCTGGAAAGACCTGACTGATAATGTAAATACCATGGCGAGTAATTTGACCACTCAGGTGCGGGAAATTGCTTCGGTAACCACAGCGGTGGCAAAAGGCGATCTCAGTCAGAAAATTACAGAGGAAGGCAAAGGCGGTGAGGTGCTTGTGCTATCCAGCACCATTAACAGCATGGTGGATTCATTAACGATATTCGCTGCAGAAGTAACGCGGGTATCAAAAGAAGTGGGAACCGAAGGTGTGCTGGGTGGCCAGGCAAAGGTACCCGATGCAGCAGGGACCTGGAAAGACCTTACAGAAAACGTCAACATCATGGCCTCCAACCTCACCAGTCAGGTGCGAGAAATTGCAAATGTGGCTACCGCGGTAGCTTATGGTGACCTTTCGCAAAAAATCACGATTAATGCAAAAGGAGAAATTGCCCAGTTGAAAGAAACCATTAACCAGATGGTGGACTCGCTGAACATTTTCTCCGACGAAGTGACGCGGGTTGCTCGAGAGGTGGGAACAGAAGGGATACTTGGTGGACAAGCCGAGGTTCCCAATGTCGCAGGTACCTGGAAGGACCTCACGAAGAATGTAAACTACATGGCTTCCAATCTGACAACGCAGGTACGTGAAATTGCCAACGTGGCGACCGCGGTGGCGAAAGGGGATCTCGCGCAAAAAATTACGATTGAAGCGAAGGGGGAGATTGCTCAATTGAAAGAAACCATCAACCAGATGGTGGACTCCTTGAATATTTTCTCTGACGAAGTAACGCGGGTGGCGCGTGAGGTGGGTACTGAAGGGATCTTGGGTGGTCAGGCGCGAGTGCCAAATGTGGCCGGCGCCTGGCGAGAGCTGACGGAAAATGTAAACACTATGGCGAGTAACCTGACGACCCAGGTTAGGGAAATTGCATCGGTCACAAAAGCGGTCGCCGACGGCGACTTATCGCAAAAAATTACCGAAGAAGAAAAAGGCGGCGAGGTCTTGGGACTGTCCATTACCATCAATACCATGGTGGACTCACTGCAAAGGCTGTCTGACGAAGTAACGCGGGTTGCACGTGAAGTGGGAACCGAAGGTGTGTTGGGCGGCCAGGCTGAAGTACCCAATGTGGCGGGTGCCTGGTTGGATTTGAGCAATAACGTAAACACCATGGCGAGCAATCTGACGGCGCAGGTGCGAGAAATTGCCGAGGTCGCAACCTCGGTGGCCAATGGTGACTTGAGTCGTAAAATTACGATTAATGCTCGAGGCGAAATTGCCGATCTGCGAGATACCATTAACCAGATGGTGGACTCGCTGAATATTTTTGCGGCGGAAGTAACACGGGTTGCGCGTGAAGTGGGGACGGAAAGTAAGCTGGGTGGGCAAGCCTATGTTCCCGATGTGGCCGGCACCTGGAAAAATCTGACCGACAACGTAAATACCATGGCTTCGAATCTGACCACGCAAGTACGGGAGATTGCTTCGGTGACTACTGCCGTGGCGAATGGAGACTTGTCTCAGAAAATTTCTGAACGAGGCAAAGAGGGAGAGGTATTGGAATTGTCTACCACGATTAATCGCATGGTAGACGCGTTAAATATATTTGCTGATGAAGTAACTAATGTGGCAAGGGATGTGGGAACCGAAGGGATACTTGGTGGGCAGGCCGTTGTGCCCAATGTGGCAGGTGCCTGGAAAGCGCTGACCGAAAATGTAAACCTGATGGCAAGTAATCTGACGTCGCAGGTTCGCGATATTGCAAGTGTATCAACGGCTCTGGCTCGCGGGGACTTTTCCAGAAAAATTCAGGTGGAAGTAAAAGGGGAAGTGCAGGAGCTGAAAAATAACATCAATGCGATGGTGGACAGCTTTATCACGATTGTACGAGCGGCCAACTCAATTGCAGAGGGGGATTATGCGATTGAAATGCCCTTGCGAAGTGAGGCCGATCAACTGGGCATTGCATTGAACTCGATGTCAGAGAACCTCAAGCGTATTTCAGAAGAAAATGAAAATGAAGCCTGGATTAAAACCGGGCAGGCGAATCTGAATGACAGCATGCGAGGCGAGCAGGATCTGTCCACACTCTCCAAAAATGTCATATCGTATTTAACCAAATATCTCGGTGCACAACTGGGAGCCTTGTATTACATTGAAAAGCGTAATAAAGAGCGCCCGGTGTTAAAGCTTGCAGGTACCTATGCCTTTACCAAACGCAAAACCTTAAAAACAGAATTTGAAGTGGGTGAAAGTCTTGTCGGGCAGGCGGCTTTTGAACGCGAGCCCATTGTGGTGACCGAGGTACCGAAAGATTACATCGTGGTGTCTTCGTCACTCGGGGAATCCACGCCCACCAATATTCTGGTACAGCCATTTACGATTGATGGCGAAGTGAAAGGTGTTGTGGAAATAGGATCTTTTAGACCCTTTACTGATAATCAGCTGGAACTGGTGCGACTCGTTGCAGAAAATATTGCTATTGCGGCGAACTCCGCGCAGGACCGGGAAAAAATGCAGGAGCTGCTGGAAGAGTCCCAGCGGCAGTCAGAGGAATTATTAAAGCAGCAGGAAATTCTGAAAGCGCAAAGTGAGGAGTTGCAAGCCGCCAACGAAAATCTGGAAAGTAAAACCAATGACCTGGAAATGCAGAAGGAAGACATTCAATCCAGTCGCTTAGAGGTAGAGCGCAAAGCGCGTGAGCTGGAGCTTGCCAGTAAGTATAAGTCGGAATTTCTGGCCAATATGTCTCATGAACTGCGCACACCGCTTAATAGCCTGTTAATTTTAGCCAAGGAACTGGGTAAAAATGCGCGAGGAAATCTGGATGGAGAACAGGTAAAGGATGCGCAGATTATTTATGAAGGTGGATTGGATCTGCTAAATCTCATCAACGATATTCTGGATTTATCGAAAGTGGAGGCGGGGAAATTGCAACTCCACCCAGAAACCGTTGATCTGACAAAATTTGTTGGCAATATAAAAAGCAAGTTTGAACCAGTAGCGAAAGACAAAAAGCTGGAGTTTGTGATTGAATTTGATCGCCAGGGAACACCCAATCAAATTATCACGGATAGCCAGCGCCTTGAACAAATCGTGAAAAATTTGCTTTCAAATGCGTTTAAATTTACCAGTGATGGAGAAGTGAAAGTTGCGATCTTTACGCCAGATTATGATGTGAAATTTAAAAATTATGGCCTTACACCCGGTAATGTGATCGGTATTTCGGTGGCGGATACCGGCATTGGTATCGAAGCTGAAAAATTCAATGAAATTTTTGAAGCCTTTCAGCAGGCAGAGGGGGGAACTAGTCGTAAATACGGTGGCACAGGTTTGGGCCTGACTATATCCCGCGAGCTTTCACGCTTGCTTGGTGGTGAAATACATGTGTGGAGTGAGCATGGAAATGGCAGTGTGTTTACCATCTATTTGCCTTTGGATTTGAATAAAGCAGCCATTCTTCCCAAGCGGGAAGACCTTCGTCCTTCTGTAGTGAGCAAAAAATCGAAACGTCTCAAATCTGAAGTTATTGACTCCGGCTTACCTTCGGCAACCAGTGTCTCCACTGCAAAAACCATTCAAAATGTACTGCCAGATGATTTTGTCGATGATGATCGAAATAGTTTGACTTTGGAAGATAAATCCCTGCTGATTATTGAGGATGATCGAAAATTTGCCGAAATCATTAAAAAGATTGCCAAGCAGCACGGCTACAAAGTCCTTGTGACCGATAAAGGCCGTGAAGGTATTGAGTTGGCCATGGTGTACCAGCCAAACGGCGTTATTCTGGACATTCAATTACCGGACCTTGACGGTGTAAAAGTGCTGGATCATCTGAAGTTTAATTTGAAAACTCGTCATATACCCGTTCATATTGTTTCGGTGGAAGATCGAAAGTCTGAAACTATGGGCAAAGGAGCTATTGGCTTTTTAACGAAGCCGGCCAGTAAAGAGAGTCTGGAGGAAATAGTTGACGCACTCGATGCAAAACAAAGTAGCGCCATCAAAAAAATTCTGGTAGTGGAGGACAATGAAAAAAGCTTGTCCAGCATCGAGAGGTTGCTCTCCAATAAGCAGGTTGAAATTGTTGCGGCCAGAGATGGTGCCATAGCCGAGTCGCTACTCGCGAGTCAGTCATTTGATTGCGTTATCCTCGATTTAAAGCTTCCCGATATTTCTGGTCAGGAATTATTAAAGGTGCTTTCTGCAAAAGAATTACTCAATCTTACCCCGGTGATTATCTATACCGGGAAAGAGTTGTCCCGCGAAGAAATAAAAGACTTGCAACAATATACGGGAAGTATCGTGATTAAGGGGGCATCTTCACCTGAGCGGTTGCTGGACGAGGTGTCGCTGTTCATCCACAGCATGGAAAGCGCATTATCTGATGAGCAGCGAAAAATGATGAAAATGCTGCACGATAATGAAGGCATGTTAGCCAATAAAAAAGTATTGCTGGCTGATGATGATATGCGCAACACCTATGCATTGTCCAAAATACTCAACGATGCTGGCATGAATGTGATTATTGCTGATAATGGTGCGATCGCATTGGAAAAACTACAGGAGCACGATGATATTGATATCGTACTTATGGACATCATGATGCCTGTTATGGATGGCTATGAGGCGATGACAAACATCAGAAAGATAGAAAAATACAAGCAGCTGCCCATTATCAGCTTAACGGCTAAAGCCATGGCTGAGGACAAAGCGAAGTGTCTGGAGGCAGGTGCAAATGATTACCTGATTAAGCCTGTGAACCTGGAGAAGCTATTGAGCATTATTCGAGTATGGTTATATAAATAATTATGCCAACAACCAATTTAGAGATGGTGGACGTGGAGTCCAAATTACTCATTGATGCGATTTACCTGCGGTATGGCTACGATTTTCGTGATTACCAGACAACAACAATGATTAATCAGTTTAAAAACTTTGTTGCCAGTCGGGATTACAACAACATCGCGGAACTAATTCCCCGGGTATTGCACAGTCGAGAAGTGTTTTATGAGTTGCTGATGAATATCACGATCAACGTGACAGAGATGTTTCGTGGACCGGAGTTTTATCACAGTCTGCGGGATAAAGTAATTCCGCACTTGAAAACCTACCCCTATTTAAATGTTTGGCACGCTGGGTGTTCTACAGGGGAAGAGCCTTACTCCATGTCTATATTTTTAAAAGAGGAAGAACTGTTAAAACGATCTCAGATATATGCCACCGACATCAATGATTTGGCATTAAAAAAAGCGCGTACAGGTATCTATGATATTCGTCGTATGCAGGATTACTCGAAAAAGTACCATTTGGCAGGTGGACAGGGGTCTTTGAGTGACTACTACCACACGCGATATGGCGGAGCAAAAATACTGGACGAGTTTCGTGAGCGCATTGTGTTTTCCAAACACAATCTGGTGTCAGATAGCGTATTTGCCGAGATGCAATTAATTGTATGCAAGAATGTACTGATCTATTTCAGTCGTTCATTGAGAGACAATGTATTGGCTTTGTTGACAGATAGTTTATGTCCCAAGGGGTTTTTATGTTTGGGTGAACATGAAAGTCTGGACTATACCCCAGTGCGCGCTATGTATGATGTAGTGGATGAAAGCAAAAAAATATACCGAAAAAGAATACAAATAAGATAAATGTATGACAGAAAGTGGTGAGACAATTATTGAGAAGGAAAAGCCCAAGCTGTTGGTGGTGGATGACAGGGAGCCGGAAAGGATAATCCTGGAACGGATACTGTCCTCATTGGATATCGAAGTGCATACTGCAGATTCCGGGAAAAAAGCCCTGCAGTCCCTGATACATCATAATTACATATTGATATTGCTGGATATACAAATGCCGGAAATGGATGGCATTGAAACCGCGCAGTTAATTCGTGGCAATGCCATGACCGAAAACGTCCCGATCATCTTTTTAACGGCTTATGATAAAGATGAAATTAATATGTTGCAGGGCTACGAAGTGGGCGCAATAGATTATATTCTTAAGCCAATTAACGAAGGTATTTTGTTGTCAAAGGTAAGAACATTTTTGCGTTCTTATTTATTTGAAAAGGAAAAGGAATACGAGAAAATCCTGCGCGAGCTTGAAGAGAAAAATAAGAACTTGATTCAGGCGAGACAGGAAGCTTTGGCTATGATGGAAGATGCCAGGGCGGCCAATACTGAAGCGCAGGAATCCAAAAGAAAAATGGAGCTGCAAGCCCAAGAGTTGCTACGGTACAACAGAGAGCTGGAGCAGTTTGCCTATGTTGCGACGCATGACTTGCGTGCCCCGCTTATAAACCTGGACGGGTTTGTTAAACTGTTTGTGAAAAAAGGTTTTGTTACACAGGAAAACAAAAGTTATTTTTCCAGAATAGAAAATTCTGTTGATCGACTTAAAACAACCATGCATGATCTAATCGAAGTGATTACGAGTCGCAAAAATGCAGAAATTAATATATCGAACGTCAAGTTCAGCACTCTAGTATTTGAATTGGTTAGCGATCTCGAGCTTGAAATACAGCATTCTGGCGCAGAAATAGATGTGGACTTCAGTCAGGCACCAGAGATTAATTATTGCTTGTCCAATTTGAAAAGTATTTTGCTCAACTTAATGACTAACGCGATAAAATATCGTTCAAGTAAACGAGATTTAAAAATTGTTATTGAAACCCGAAAGTTAGAAACGGGCAACGGCGTTTGTATTGTGTTTCGCGATAATGGTGTGGGTATAGATCCTGATAAAAAGGATCGTGTGTTCGAATTGTTTCAACGGTTATGTACAGATGTTCCCGGCAAAGGCATGGGGTTATACATTACAAAATCGCAAATTGAATCTTTAGGTGGATCAATCGAAGTAGACAGCGAAGTGGATGTCGGCACAACTTTTTACATTAATTTAAAAGAACTGCAAGCATAGTAATAATTCCAGGCACATGAGTAAAAACCCAATGAAAAACGTATTAGTTGTTGATGACGATGAAGATTACAACTTCCTGACTCAGGAGGCGTTTGATGATTGTAATCTAGCGTGCAACTTAATGTTTTACACCCGAGCAACAACAGCGCTGGAGTACTTAAGTGAGTCCAGATATTTTCCCGACCTGATTTTATTGGATATCAATATGCCGGTTATGAATGGCTGGGAGTTCTTAGAGGAGTATGAGCGACTTCAGTATCATCAAAAACATAACACCCTGATTGTAGTGACATCCTCGTCTATCCTGTTTGAGGATAAAGCCAGGATTGCACAATATGCGCGGGTGGTGGAATACGTCGATAAACCATTGGAAAGTCGGCATATTATGGCTTTGAAGTCCAAATATTTTTTAGATTTAGCCTCGGGCGAAAATTAAATCGGCGCGGAATCATCTCTCACGCCAAATCCTTTCTTTAAATCTAATCGTTGCACGCGAGTCATAAGCCCTGCCAGGGCTTATGACCTGTCCATTCCTTGCATCCCTTTTATGTTTCAAGCCTCGAGGTATTTTCAGCTGAACACCTTGTGCTATTTTTAGTCAAAGCGTGTGAAAGACTGGCGACCAGATTGGTGTTTTACGGGTGAGAAGCTGCGCTAAAAGGAGTGGAAAACCCGTGATATTGCGCCAGTGTCGGCTGTTTTTCATTCTGTTTGTCACAGTTTTATGGTAAATTTAGCAACCTTTTAGCCCTGAAAAATTCGCCCCCAAAAGGTGTCGTTGAGAAAACAAATGGCAGATATTTTAGTAAGTGAAACCCGGGATCAAAGTATTACACCGCGCGAGCTAGTCAAGAACTATCTCGACGAGGCGCTTGTTCACAAGATGGAGCCGCTTAATGATTCTGTAAATGAAGATTTGCGAGAACAAATTAAGCAACAGTTGAAGAAGCATAATGCGGTTTTGGTAGCGCATTATTACACTTCTCCAGAAATCCAGTCGCTGGCCGAGGAGACTGGAGGTTGTGTCTCAGACTCGCTGGAAATGGCGCGGTTTGGCAAGACCCATGACGCACAAACCCTGATCGTTGCAGGGGTAAAGTTTATGGGTGAAACGGCTAAAATTTTGTCACCGGAAAAGCGCGTGCTTATGCCGACTTTAGAAGCAACCTGTTCTTTGGATATCGGTTGTCCGGCGGATCAGTTTTCCGATTTTTGTGATCAGCACGCCGATCGTACCGTTGTGGTGTACGCGAATACATCAGCCGCGGTGAAAGCCCGAGCTGATTGGGTGGTGACTTCCAGTATTGCTAAAGATGTTGTGGATTATCTGGATCGAAACGGTGAAAAAATTCTGTGGGCTCCAGATAAGCACCTGGGCAGTTATGTCCAACGCGTCACCGGGGCTGACATGCTGCTTTGGGATGGCTCCTGTATCGTGCATGAAGAATTTAAAGCAAAAGGTTTATTGGATTTGAAAGCCCAATATCCCAATGCCGCCATCCTGGTCCACCCAGAATCCCCCGAGCCCGTGGTAGAGCTGGCTGATGTTGCAGGTTCTACGTCTCAGTTGATTGAAGCGGCGCGGACACTGCCCAACGATACATTTATCGTGGCAACCGATCAGGGCATTTTTTATAAAATGCAGATGGCCTGTCCTGACAAAACTTTAATTATTGCTCCCACAGCGGGGAATGGTGCAACTTGTCGCAGCTGTGCCAATTGTCCGTGGATGGCGATGAATGAGTTGGAAAATCTGGCCAATGTTTTTGAGCAACAGGACAATGAAATTTTTGTTGACCCGATCATTGCAGAAAAGGCGATGATTCCTTTGCAGCGTATGCTGGATTTCAAAAAATAGCGGTACGATATAGCGGTACGATATAGCGGTACCATATAGCACCGATGTAACATCGGGTGCTTATATTCAAAGCGCCTGTAGTATTTCTGTAGTATGAAAGCGGAAAGCTGCTGTTAGAACTGTAGAGGTTGATTGATTTTGCTACCAGTAGCAACTGCCACACTCCCAAGATTGTAAACTCACGATCCAAGACGCTGTTCGGCGGGCGCTGTGATGTCAAAAGCGGGGATGTCAAAAGCGGCGAGGTAACGAAGGTGGTAGTGGTAAGGGTGATAGTGGTAAAGATGATAATAATAACAATGATCAAAATTCAGCCGCGAAGATTGTGCGAGTGAAACGAATAACCAATGAAATCAATACAACTTGCAAAGGGGTTATAGCAAGACGGATTTTGGTAGACTACTATCCGCGTTACGATAGCTTACTGTGGCTATAGCACTGCTAACAATGTATCCCTCATCTAATATAATAACCAAGTTCGGATTAATGACGTCGACCTGCGAAAAGGCGACGATATCCTGGAGTAAACCCCATGAGTAAAGAGAAACTGGTGATTTTTGACACCACCCTGCGAGATGGCGAACAGAGCCCAGGGGCGTCAATGACCAAAGATGAAAAAGTACGCATCGCCAAGATGCTGGAAAAAATGCAGGTGGATGTGATTGAAGCCGGCTTTGCTATTGCCAGCCCGGGTGATTTTGAAGCCGTGAAAGCGGTGGCAGACGCGATTAAAACCTCCACAGTCTGTAGTCTGGCGCGTGCTGTCGACGCGGATATTGATCGCGCAGCAGAAGCATTAAAAGGCGCCGAATCCGCTCGAATTCATACTTTTATTGCTACTTCACCTATCCACATGCAGTACAAACTGAAAATGGAGCCTCCCCAGGTATTAGAGCAAGCGGTATACGCCGTGAAGCGTGCACGAAATTATACCGATGATGTGGAGTTTTCTCTCGAAGATGGCAGCCGCTCCGATTTTGATTTCATGTGTCGCATTACCGAAGCGGCAATCGCTGCAGGAGCACGCACAATTAATGTTCCCGATACTGTCGGTTATGGCGAGCCAGGTGAATATGGTGCGATGTTTCGCCGACTGATTGAAAATGTTCCCAACTCAGATAAAGCCATCTTCTCAACACACTGCCACAATGATTTAGGTTTAGCTGTCGCTAACTCGCTGTCAGCCGTAATGAATGGTGTGCGCCAAATTGAATGTACGATCAATGGTTTGGGTGAGCGTGCAGGCAACGCCTCGCTGGAAGAAGTGGTCATGAGTGTGCGCACCCGCAAAGATGTTTTCCCCGTGGAAACTACTATTGTGACAGAGCACATTGTTCCGACATCCCGTTTGGTTGCGTCGATCACCGGGTTTCCGGTGCAGCCGAACAAAGCCATTGTGGGGGCGAATGCATTTGCGCATGAGTCCGGCATTCATCAGGATGGTGTGCTTAAGCATCGCGAAACCTACGAGATTATGCGCGCAGAAGATGTAGGGTGGAACACCAATAAGATTGTCTTGGGTAAACACTCTGGTCGTGCCGCAGTTAAAGCACGATTTGAAGATCTGGGTATTACGTTTGACTCACAGGAAGCGCTAAACGCTGCATTCGCCAAGTTCAAAGATCTTGCAGATAAAAAACACGAGATATTTGATGAGGATCTGCAATCTATTGTTTCCTCTTCACCCTCGCAACAGGAAGCTTTTTTGCTGGTGGAAATGGAAGTCGCCTGTAAAACGGGACAGGCACCACACGCTAAGCTGGCACTGCAAATGCGTGGCCAGGATATTTCCTGTGAATCTGACGGCAGCGGTCCGGTGGATGCTGCATTTAAAGCCATCGAAAAAGTGGCGCAGAGCAAAGCGGATTTACTGCTGTACTCTGTCAATGCGATTACCCAGGGAACCGATTCACAGGGAGAAGTTACGGTCCGTCTTGAGCGCAGTGGGCACATTGTCAATGGTGTAGGGTCGGATACCGATATTGTTGCGGCATCTGTAAAAGCGTACCTCGATGCTTTGAATTTGCTGGAGTCGCCGAGCGGATTCCATCCACAGCGTGAAGGTGTGTAAACCACAATTTTTTTGCGGCAAGAGTTAAACTATGCACGAATTACAGCGAATGCAATACCTCGATGCGATGGGGATCGACTCCTTTGTTCCCCGCGTAATCCTGCCTCAATGTAAAGCCGCAACGGTCTGTGAACTGCCGGTTGAGGTAGTTGATATGCAAAACGCATCACATGCACTCGTCGATAGGGATGCAGGGGGGGATGCAGGCTTTCGTGAATCGGATGGCATACGTGGCGTGGATCAAGCACCCGGGAATACTTCCGGGCATTTAAACTCGGGGCATTTAAAGCCAGCAAGTGCAATAGTCTCTTCGTTACTGGAAAAAACAGAACAAAGGCCGCGAAGAGAATCTTCCTCGACAGAACCTTCGTCGACGGAATCTTCCCATGCAAAATCGTCTCAAACAATAGAAACCGGACGAGCCGCGAGCAAACCAGACGGTGTCAATCGTGAACATGCTGCGGCTGAAAACGCCGGTGTCGGCCAAGCGCAAGACGGAGGCAATGAGGCGGCGGATGTCCCGGTTGAAAACGCGGAGTTTTCACTGTCTCTGTGGCGCGTCGGCGAGAACATTCAGGTTGTGGATTCTCGTCAACCCGGCGAGGCATTGCCCACCCATAAGTTACTGCACAATATTGTGCATGGCATGAAGTTCTATCGTGACAATTTACCGGGCGCAGAAATATTGCACTGGCCATTAGTGGGGGCAAAAGATGCAAGCTGGCAGGCGGCCGAACAAATGGTCCAGGGGTTTCTGGATGGGAAGCTAGCGGCTCATCCGACCACAACGTTTTGGCTGATGGGCCGAGACGCGACACGCGCGGTACTGGGGAGTCAGATAGATTATGCCCAACAGCAATACCAATTGGTTGAATTACCGAATTATTCTGCGAAAGCCATCGTCTTGCCGAGCTTGGCGGAAATTCTATACGATGCCCAATTAAAGAAGCCCGTTTGGCTGGCTTTAAAAAAACTGTTGTAATTCCTTTGATTGATCGCGTCGCTCTTGCGCGAAAATTCTGGGGTGGAATGGAGTAAAGCTCTGTGTTGGCGTTTAGCTTAAGAAACAGTGAAGTATGTGAATTTGCCGAGTTTGGTGAGGATGCTCTGGAGGCGGTGCTCGCCATCGAAAATGCGGTTTCGCCCAGTCCTTGGTCGCGACAGAATTTTCTCGATTCCATTCACTCATCTCATTACTGTTATGCCGCATATCATGCAGAAACCATCTTAGGTTTTGCGATATTCTCCTGCGCAGCTGGTGAAGCAGAATTGTTACTTATTGCTGTAAACCCCACTCATCAACGTCTGGGCGTTGCTGAAGGGCTATTACACTGCGCACAAAGTCTCCTGGGGCGGAAGGCACAGGAACTGTTTTTAGAAGTGCGTGAATCCAATGAAAGTGCCATTGGCCTGTATGAAAAACTTGAATTCAACTGTATCGGGCGTCGACCTAATTACTATCCCAGCCGTGGTAAACATCCGCGCGAAGACGCCTTAATTTATGCGAAACATATGACATCTAAGGTAGATGGATGACAGCTCCCTCTCAAACCTCCTCCGCTCAAACGTCAACCAGGCCGCGCGGCTCGGTGAATTTGACAGAAGGCTCCATTCCCGCAGCATTAACCCAAATGGCCCTGCCGATGGCCGGGGGAATTTTGGCAACCATGACTTTCAATGTTGTGGATACCTTGTTTGTTTCCGGTTTGGGTGAACAGGCGCTGGCAGCCCTGAGTTTTACATTTCCAGTGGTGATGCTGGTAATTTCTCTTGCTATAGGATTGGGTGCTGGGACATCTTCTGTCGTGGCACGAGCGGCTGGAAAACATGATGAGCAAACTGTCCGTGAATTAATTACAGACGCAATGAGCTTGACTGGCTTAATCACTATCGTCGTTGGTATTGCCGGTTTTTTCAGTCTGGATCTGATTTTTCACTATCTCGGCGCAGAAGCAGAAATACTGCCGCTTATTCGTGATTACATGCAATGGTGGTTTGCCGGCGTGATATTTATGACCATGCCCATGGTCGCCATGGCGGCTTTACGTGCATTGGGTGATGCCAAGCTGCAGGGTAAGTTTATGATTCTGATGGCGGTTGGCAATATCATTCTAGATCCGCTGCTTATTTATGGCTGGTGGATTTTTCCCCGGCTTGAAATTGAAGGCGCGGCCATTGCATCACTAATCGTACGCGTTGTGGCGATGTTTATTCTGTTCTGGCATTTTCATATTCGAATGCACTTGCTGGTCAATCCCTTTCGCCTGCAGCGCTGTATTCAGTCCTGGAAACGTATTTTACATGTTGGGTTGCCCGCGATGGGGACAAATATGATTATCCCGGTTTCGGGCAGCGTCATAATCGCGATCGTAGCGCAACATGGTGTGGAAGCTGTGGCCGGATTCGGTGCCGCAACTCGTGTAGAAGCGATGGCGTTAATTTTGTTTTATGCCCTTTCTGCGGTGATTGGTCCTTTTTGTGGACAAAACCTGGGCGCCGGGAATTTCCAGCGGCTGGCTGAAGTTCAACGCGTAACAGCCGTATTTTGTTTCGTTTCAGGCTTGGCGGTAGCGCTCTTTTTGTTACTAGCACGCTACCCGATTGCACGCATGTTCAGTGACGAAGCTCAGGTCATCGACACCATCGCCATGTATTTATTGTTTGTACCTGTCAGCTATTTTGCCTATGGCATTGTGATGGCTGTGAATGCATCGTTTAATGGCATAGGTAAACCCCTGCCGGGAATGCTAATTTCCATTGCCCGAGTGATTGTGTTGCTTTGGCCTGTAGTGTATGTGTTTAACCACTGGTGGGGATTAACCGGCATTTTTGTGGCGATTGCCATCGCAAATATTCTGGTGGGCAGCCTGGCCTATGTTTGGATTGTTCGAACGATAGCCTCGGTTTCCAGAAAAAGCGCGCCGCAAACTCCAGAGTCAACTGCAATAAAATCTACCTGAACCCACTTTTCCAACGAATTTTCGTCGTGGAAAGAGGCTCCCCACACGGAAATTGGGTATACTTTGCGCCTTTTACCATTTGTAAGACGTTATGACTTCAGAAGAAAAAACACCCGAGATGAAAAAGCGAAGAACCTTCGCCATTATTTCTCACCCGGATGCGGGTAAAACAACGATAACGGAAAAGCTCTTGCTGTTCGGCAACGCGATACAGCTGGCGGGTTCTGTAAAAGGTAAGCGTGGCCCTCATGCGAAATCGGACTGGATGACGATGGAGCAGGAGCGGGGAATTTCCGTGACTTCATCGGTCATGCAGTTTCCTTATAAGAACCGCGTGGTGAACCTGCTTGATACACCGGGGCACGAGGATTTCTCTGAAGACACCTATCGTACATTGACCGCAGTTGACTCCGTCTTAATGGTGATTGACGGTGCAAAAGGGGTAGAGGATCGCACGATTAAATTAATGGAAGTCTGCCGCCTGCGCGATACACCGATACTCTCATTTGTTAACAAAATGGATCGCGATATTCGTGACCCAATTGAGGTAATGGATGAAATTGAAGACGTATTAAAAATTGCCGCCGCCCCCATCAACTGGCCGTTGGGCATGGGGAAAGGCTTTAAAGGCGTGTACAACCTGTACACCGATACCATTCATGTATTTAAGCAGGGACAGGGACATACCATCCCGGAAGATATTCAGATTCAAGGCGTGGATAATCCGGAGTTCGACACTTTGTTGGGTTCATACGCGGATGATGTGCGCGAAGAGATTGAACTGGTGCGCGGCGCTACTCACGAATTTGATTTGGATGAGTATCTCGCGGGACGTCAAACCCCGGTATTTTTTGGCACGGCGTTGGGCAATTTTGGCGTACGTGAAATGCTGGATGGGTTTGTGGAGTGGGCGCCTGCACCACAGTCCCGAGCAACCGATGTGCGCATCGTTGAAGCCAATGAAAACAAATTCAGTGGTTTCGTTTTTAAAATTCAGGCCAATATGGACCCAAAACATCGCGACCGTATTGCCTTCATGCGTATTTGTTCCGGAAAGTACACGCAGGGCATGAAAATGCGGCACGTACGGATTGGCAAAGACGTCAAAATTGCGGATGCGGTAACCTTCTTAGCGGGGGACCGCAGTCACGTGGAAGAAGCCATCTCCGGGGATATTATAGGCCTTCATAACCATGGCACTATTCAAATCGGGGATACCTTTAGCGAAGGTGAAAGCCTCAAGTTTACCGGCATACCGCACTTTGCTCCGGAACTGTTTCGGCGCATTCGCCTGAAAGACCCTCTGAAAACCAAACAGCTGCAAAAAGGTTTGCAGCAGTTATCAGAAGAAGGCTCTACTCAGGTATTTTTCCCTTTGAACAACAACGATATTGTTGTTGGTGCGGTAGGGGTGCTGCAATTTGAAGTGGTGGCCTATCGTTTAAAAGATGAGTACAAAGTGGAAGCGATTTACGAACCTGTTAATGTCAACACGGCGCGCTGGGTTGAGTCTGCGGATGAGAAAAAATTTGCAGAATTTAAGAAGAAATGTTCTGAAAATCTCGCCATTGATGGCGGCGGCCATTTGACTTACCTCGCGCCTACGCGCGTAAATTTGTCGTTGAGCCAGGAGCGCTACCCGGAAGTTGAGTTCCACGCAACACGTGAGCATTAATCGCGGATAATACAAACACAGGAGAAAGCATGGAAAATCAATCACCAGTTGCACGAACACTGTTTGTTATGGCGTGCTTCATAATTGTTGTCGCGGGAATGCGAGCGGCGGAAACCCTGTTAGTGCCTTTTCTCCTGTCATTATTTATCGCCGTAATATGCACCCCGCCGCTTATCTGGTTGCAAAAACGCGGGCTGCCCAACTGGCTCGCGATGCTCGTTGTTATTTCCACTATTGTCATTAGCGGGGTTGTGGTGGGAGCGATTGTCGGCTCATCTATTGCTGACTTTCGCCAGGATCTACCTGATTACCAGAAGCGTCTCACTGCATTAACGGCCAATTTATTTACCTATTTGCAATCACTCGGTGTCAACGTGGACGCGGGGCAATTGCGTGAAAGCTTTAATCCGTCTGCGGCTCTATCCATGGCGGGAAATACGCTGGCGCAGTTAGGTAACATGATGACTAACGCCTTTCTGATTTTTTTGACGGTGGTATTTATTTTGGCTGAGGAGGTGGGTTTTACTCAGAAGATCCACGCGTTAGGCACAAAAAAAACCCTTGATGCGATTCATTTATTTACCTCTGGCGTTAATCGTTATATGGCGATTAAGTCTCTGATGAGTTTACTGACCGGGGCGTTGATTCTTGTTTGGTTGTGGATACTGGGAGTCGACTATTTTATTTTGTGGGGCATGCTGGCTTTCCTGCTTAACTTTGTTCCCACCCTGGGGTCCATCATTGCTGCGGTGCCTGCGGTATTGCTTGCGCTAATTCAACTGGGGGTTGGCGAAGCGGTGTTAACCGGCATCGGTTTCTTGGTCGTCAATTTCGGGGTGGGTAATATTCTTGAACCTCGTATGATGGGGAAAGGCTTAAATCTCTCGACGCTCGTGGTGTTTTTGTCCTTGGTATTCTGGGGCTGGGTGTTAGGGCCGATCGGTATGCTCTTATCCATTCCTTTGACCATGACAGTCAAGATCGCGTTGGAAAGTTCTGAGGATACTCGCTGGATTGCGATAATGCTTAGTGCCGGTTCGGATATCTACCAACCGCCTCACCGCGACGAGTTGCGCATGCTCGGTGCCGCTGAAGATGCAAGTTTTGCCGAAGCGGCTCCTGTGGATAAATAAAATTCTTGAGCAGGGAATTCTCATCGAGCATCCTGCCGGAAAGAGGGAAGCTAAAATAAGTTCAGCGAGCTAGTAACTGGAACGTTGTGTCGCTCGCTGGCCAATAATATCTAACGCGGCAACGCGATAGGCTTCTGCCAGGGTGGGGAAGTTAAAAATACTTTCGACAAAGATATCAACATTGGCTTCCGAAATTAGGGCCATCTGGCCAATGTGAATTAATTCCGTCGCACCCTCGCCAACAATCATCACACCCAGTACTCGCATGCCGTCACTGTCACATACTATTTTCAGCATTCCATCTTGAATCCCGGAAATCTGACCACGGGCAATCTCTTCAAAATTCGACACACCTACCAGCACATCACCAAAGGCTTTTCGCGCTTGCGTTTCACTTAAACCGACCGAAGATAATTCCGGGATGGAATAGATTCCCGAGGGAATGAGACTTTGCATTTCTCCAACAGCAATGCCCATGGCATTGCAACTGGCCCGTCGTCCTTGTTCCATAGATGCTGAGGCAAGCGATGGTGGACCTATAACATCACCTGCTGCATAAATAGTAGGTACTGTGGTTTGCAGGTGATCATTCACACTGATCAGCCCGCGTTCGTTTAACTGTAAGCCTGCGTTTTCAATACAGAGGTGGTCGACGTTGGCCAACCGTCCAGCTGCACAGAGTAATTTTTCACTTTCAATAACGGTGCCGTCATCACACTCGGTAACTGTTTTATCAAAGTTGTTCCAATACGCCCGCGTCACCTGTTTACTGCCGAGCCAGGTCCCACCCATATGTTCAAAAGCACTGACGAACTTTTGCGTTAAATCTTCATCGAGAAATCCCAGTGGTGAGGGGTATTTATCGATCATGGTGACCTTGACCCCCAAAGCCTGAAATATGGATGCATATTCACTGGCGATAACGCCGCCGCCAAGTACTGTCAAACTTTTGGGTAAATACATCATCGACAATATTGAATCGCTGTCGAACAGGTTTTCATGATCAATTTCAATATTGTCAGGGTTGCGTGGATATGATCCCGTTGCTATCACAAAATGTTTACCCTGCAATAGCTGTTTGTCGCCGCGTACCTGAGTTATTTCCACTTCAGTGGCAGAAATAAACTGAGCCCGACCGTGAATGACGGTAACCTTGTTTCTCTCCAGTTGTCGACGCATGTATTGGTCGTGTGCATCAAGCACTTCTTCCAGGCGACTGATGAGGGTGACTAACTCTAAGTCTTCGGCCAGTTCAAAATTGGCAATGGCGGCATTCATGCGCATGTTCTTTACGCGCAGGGCATTTTCACGCAACGTTTTGGACGGTATTGTGCCGCGATGGACACAAGAGCCTCCCAGTTCTTTTCCTCTTTCGATAAGTGCAACCGAGCTTCCTCTCTTGGCTGCCTGCACGGCGGCTTTTTGCCCCGCTGGGCCGCTGCCGATAACAATCAGATCATATTGGGCGGCACTCATGAAGACATCACCTCGAGTGTAGACATGACATCGTCGCCTTTATCGAGCAGCGCCTGTATTTCATCCTGATATAAATTTAAGTCGGCCAATACCGCCTGGCTACATAGTTCTTCTTTACTCATGCAGTTGTCCCGGCCTTCGGCTTCACACATAAAATGGCTGGAAATGAGCGCGCCGGCCACAACGCTCATCGTAAGATTTTGCGCGCTGTGTGGTTCCTGGTATGCATCGAAATATTGCACTACATGGCAGACTGATGTTGGCATTTCCCATTGTTCTACCACTTTGACACCAATCTCCCGCTGGAATTGATTCTCCAGTTCCAGCACTTCATCCTTTGAGAGTGTTATGCCTAGTTCTTTGCAAACTTCCATGGCGCACTGCACCGCGACCGGTCGACCAATATCATGCAGCAAGCCGGAAAGAAACGCGGCCTCAACATTTTTGCGACAAGCTCTCGCCACTTCTTTGGCCCACAAACCTGAGGCAAGGGAATATTTAATAATATAGGCAATATGATTTTCGAAGCCGGGAGTATTAAATAGTGAGGTCGTAATTGACGCAGCCAGAGCAATTTCAGTAATAATTTTCATCCCCAGTCGCGTAATGGCCTGCTGGAGCGAAACCATGGAACTGTTGGGACTGTACGCGGCGGAATTTGCCACGCGCATTACATGTCCCGCCAGTGTCTGGTCACTTTGAATGAGTTTTGCCAGGTCACTGGCATCAGAGTCGGGATCTTGCGTTAATCGCACAACTTTGCCAGCCACTTCGGGCAACATTGGCACTTCCAGCTTATCGCCTCCAATACGTTGACTCAGTTTTTCACTCACTAAAACAAAGGAATTGCTGTGGGACATAAGCGGCGACTCATTTAATCGAATTTATGTGTGGCAGGCAGTTTGGCTTTTGACTGCCCCTTCTTTAATTTAGCACGCATGTCTGTTCGTGCTTTCAGATTGATGATCTTTTTCGTGAGATTGAACGACCAAGTTTGCAGAAAGCCATCTTTGACGCTTAAATTACTTTAGGGCGAATAATCAAAAGTAATTTTGTCTCTAGCCAGATAAGCCGCGAGAAATGGTTTATATTTTGTATGTCGTTAAAATATTTGAAATTGCCGCAGGTATCGTTTCGACTGAATTAATGTTCTTATTGAGGTGTTAATTGAATTTCCACGTGGTTAATTGTTGAACGCAATATTCAGTTAATCACAAAGGTATTACCTCAGACTAGGATTTATATGCAGCAGAATAACAATGATCTTGTTTGGGACCTGGACCAGTTTGCGCGACAGCAACTTGCGCAAAAGTTTGTGCTGAGCTTCGAAAATAAACTTTGTGTTTATTCCGGCTCGGTTTCTCAGTTGTACACCAATTACAATATCTTTTTTCCGCAGGAAGAAAACAGAAAACTGGTTATTCTGCCAAACCCCTATGTTCACCACGATACTTTTCACGGCATACCTGAAGAAGCCTGTAAGCCGACCGGTTTGTTGCTGGTTCCGTCTCGTGCAGATGATCCGCGTGGGCGTTTGAATATTATCATTCCCCTTAAAAGTGATAGCTCACAAACTCGTAAAGTACCGCTGGAAGTTGGGTTGAACCTGATAAACCGTAAACGGCCTCCGGATAAGCCTTTTTTACCGGTACTGGTGAAAGGTGATTTGCGGGAACTCGATACGAAAACCCCGTGTCTGCATTTACACTCTCTGTCATTAAGCAGTATGACGGGGATGTCGGAGATGGAAATTGCTGATATTCGGCGGGTAATTCTTGAACGCTTGCAGGATCTAGCTTGTCGGCAATAAAGATGTTGCCTGTATTTCCCTTTTTCCAGCCATAAAAAAACCGCATTCGCTGCGGTTTTTTTATGGCTGGTGGTTTTGCTTTATCGGTTTACAATCTTAAACGCTACACGGAATGTAAAACTGTAATCCTTGCCAGATACTTCCTCCGGCATCGGCGGATAAGGGCTCGCGCGTTTGACGGCATCTTGAGCTTCGCGGTTAAGTGAGCGATAGCGGGCTTCTTCCAGCAATTCGGTATTAATCACTTTGCCATCACGGTCAATTGTGACACGCAGGCGAATATTACCTTCTCGTCCTCTATCCCAGGCGCGTTGCGGATACTGCAAAAACTTGTGGGTATATTTGGCCAGTTGCGTGTAATACAGCTGTTCTTTCAACAGGCTTTCCGCCGTAAATTCAATATCTTCCTCTTCATCAAAAATGCTTTCGTCCAAGATTTCCTGCTTGGGGGCGATGGCAACTTTTTGCGGTGTTGGCGTCGCTTTGGGGGTGGCTTCAGGCGTGGGGGTTGCGGTTGGTGTGTCTACCTTTGGTGGCGCTAAAGCAATTTTTGTTTGGTCCGCTTTGGGAAGGCCGGGAGCGGGGACGTCGATCTTGGGTTTGACTGCTGCTACGGTCGTTGCAGCGGCCGCAGCCGCGGCTTTCGTTGATTCGCTTGTGGTGGAGGTTACCGGTCCGATGGCTGCGGCAATGGCATCACGGCGCTCTGCTGTCGGAGCTGTTTGCTCGAATAAAGCCAGCGGCCCGGATTTAATCACCCCTTCGGACAGTAATTCGTCCCGAAAATCAGAGGAAAGTGGCACAGGGCCGATCCAGGTGCGCAATAACAAATCAAAAAAGGCAGGATCTTCGATCAAACCTATCTGTGTGCCGTTTACCAAGACGCTGACATCATCAACCGAGCGACGTACGGCAAATATATCGCCGCGTTTTAGCTTGACTCGCAACATATTACTGAAGGCCGCCATGTTGTTGGCCTGCTTTTCCAGTTCCTGTGGGCTGGCGTTAATCGCCATGCCTTCAATCCACATACGTTTAAAGCGGCGAGTGGATAAGCGATCCGCCAGCACCCTGACTTCAATGGCTTTCTCTTCATTGGCGGTCAGGATGGAGGATGCGTTTTTTGACAGCGTGGAGGCAAACAGCCCTGCAACAAACTGTTCAGTGCCTAGTTCGGAGTGGGTTGTCACGCCGTTCAGCAGGGCTTCAGCGTAAAGGTTCTTTGCAAGAAAGAGGGACGTTAGTATAAAAACTAAACTTTTTATAAATATAAGTTTTCGTATATTCATGTTGGCTCCATGGGGCCTTTATTCATAAAGTGTATTCGTGCGCCTCCGACATTCACCGAGGCTTTTATGGAAGTATAGTCGGCGAATGTGGATTAGTAAGACATATACCGACCAAAGTGGGGCACACCGAATTACTTGAAATTATTAGAGTTTTGGGGTGACACTTTATTTAACACTGTTGGGGCAGCCCAAAGTGGTGCTTACTTTACAGTAATGTAAGTGTGATGCATATCACACAACTGAGCCAGCCGGATTTGTGGCAAAAGTGTGAAAAATGCCTAGCGCTAAATTGATTAGTTTGGCAAAAATTGTCGCAATCCTTGGAGGTGGAATTGGCGTCTAATTTATTTAATGATTTAGAAATTCAATAAATTCGCTACATTTTTTTATTGTTTAAGAATATTTAAAGCTAAAAAAGTGTTATTTTTATGCCTTTAATGGATTAAAAACAAACATACTTTTCATTTTTGATGTTTGGCGTTCAACTTTCATTTTTCCAGGGGGATTTTTTCAGGAAATGAGACTATTTTTATGGTGGCGCCTAGAAAAAGCGCTGAGAGAGTGGAAATTTACGGGGGCCGGCAAGCACATTTCACTTTAAGAAACCATGTCCTATTAAAAAACGTACTTTCATAAAAATTTAACGCAATAAAAAAATTGCAAAGTACATCAAGGACTCGGTTTCTGAATTAAAGAAGAATGTGTTTTACGCGCCAAACAGAAGATTAAGAACGTTTGAGCAGGTGACATTTTGATAGCTTTTTTTGCCATCGAAATGAGCGCTTTAAAGCAGTGATTCATGTATTACTATTGAGTGGTTGGCATAACACTCTAATGTGAAGACGGCGTTTAATTCGCTAACACATGGTGAGATCGTAAAAGTTCTGTTGTGGTCGTGCAGGTAACGAACATTGTGTCATCCCAAAATGGGGTCCAGATTTGACATTCGTGGGGTTAACTCATGGCATTCAAATCCAAGCACGATGATGTGCCGGAAGAAAAAAAGTATATAAACAGAAGCCTTTCAGTTATGAGAAATTGTATGGATGTCCAGCCAATTCACCGATATCCGCAAGAATCCATTGATGCCTTGCTTTTATCCATTCCTTTTTACCGTGCAGTAAAATCACTTGACCCATACCAATACGATACCTTGATGCAATATTCCCGCGTGATAGAGTTTGAACCGGGTGAAGTGGTGTTGGAGAAGGGGCGAAAGGATGAGTGGTTGTACTTTTTGTTGAAAGGTCAGCTGGAAGTTTTAAGTGGGAAAAACCTGGAGACCGGTGATACCCGAGATAGTCTAGTTGTTAACTACATTACACCTGGCGAAGTTTTTGGTGATTTAGCCGTATTGCTGGATCACGAACGCACCGCGACTGTGGTTGCGGATGCAAACTCCAAAAAAATTATGGTATTTGGAACGGATTTTCGAGTTTTTGGTGAGCTGGAGGATATTCGTCCGATCAGTTTGGCAACCAAGCTGATTTACTATCGAAACATGGTGCATAATCTGCGATGGAAACTGGAAGTTTATCGCATGTCCTATCCTGAAAAATCTTTTGCGTCTGACCACCGTAAAGTTAAACTTTTCACCGGCTTGCGCGATACTATGTCGGAACTGGTAAGTCTGGATAAGCAAGCGAGAGAGCTGGCTCGTTTATTGGTGTTGTGGAATGCGGAATTTAATCGGCTGGGCATAGCGCCACGCTCTGAAATGGATAAAACTTCCTTACAGGCTTTAGGATAATCATCACCGATTTAGATAACAGAAGGTGAATCTATTCGGTTCTCGCGTATTGAGTGATGTGATTTCTGGTTGATAGCTCAACACTTAAGCGCGAGCCTGTCGCACAAAAGAATACTAAGCCTTTCATCAACGCCCTTTAATTTAAATCTCTCTACCAAATATACATATAAGCCATAGCCTGTATAACACGCCCTGTGCAAGGCCTTTCAACATATTCCCTTAAAAGTAGCCTTATAAAAGTATCCCCATAATAAAAGTAACCCCATAAAAAATACGCTCATAAAAAACAGCTCCTTTAATAACAGCACCTTAAATAACAACCCCTTAAAACGAATTCTTGAAGCATAAAGCCAGATTGCGGCGATCTTATGTAAGCACAGATGTTAAGAAAGTCTTTCGCATAAAGTCTTGCGAATAAAGCCTTCTAGAAACGGCTCTTGATGAATTTACTGACATAGCTCAAGTTCGAACTGCAACATTTCAGCGTGCCTGTTTCTGTGGGCGATGCAGGCGTGGCACAGGCGGCAAAGAATTTTGCTCGACCGCTTCCTTTTTTTCATATTCTGGAGTCGCAAAAGGAATCCACCTTATATTCTTTTGAGAGTCACGTTGAGGAATTGACGTCTGCGTGGTTTCATCTTGATGACATTGCGTAATTTTTAACAGGGTCTATCATGCTTTCACTTGCGCTGTCTGTAACAATCCTCTGCTTACAAATCTTGTGCAATGCGTTAGAATTCCCGCTGCCCAAAACGGCCTGCGCTCCATTGATGTGCCATATCCTATCCGTGACATTTGGAACTTAAATCGTCAAGTCGAAGAGTTGTATTCGTTCAGTCGCGTCATGCTTGTGAATCAGCGCATTTCATCTCAGCCTGGAGGGCTAAAGCATCGTATTATCCCTGCCACTTCTCAAACGTGGATATGTTTTCCAAGGAATTCTACGTAAACGGGTTTTTATCGCGTATCGGGTAATGCATTAGTGTAGTCATTGCAAATTTATCGTAACGAGTGGAAAGGTATCTTCTATGAACATTAAAAACTGGAATGCCAACATGCGTTTGGCCGTGGCGTTGGCACTCGCCATGCTGCTTTGGGTTGTTTCCGGTGTATTCAGTCAGAAAAAAGAAGAGAAACAAAACGAAAAGGATAAGTCACAATCTCTGTTTACTGTGCAAGTGCAGGATGTCAGTGCTTCATCCTATGCAAAACCAATCTTCGTGCGCGCTCGAACAGAAGCGAATCGCACGGTGATGGTAGCGGCTGAAATTGATGGAAAAGTCGTTGCAACACCGGCAAAGGAGGGCGCGTTTGTCAGTAAAGGAACTCCGCTATGTGAGTTGGATGAAGAAGATCGCCCTCTTCAGTTAGAGCAAGCCAAAGCGAATTTACGAAAAGCTGAGCTGGATTATCAAGGCGCATTGAAACTAAAAGATGGCGGTTATCAGTCGGAAGCGCAGATCGCGGCGGCGGGTTCTCAATTAGCTACGGCAAAAAGTCAGGTGAAAAGCGGTCAGTTGGCGATTGAACGTTTGATTGTTCGCGCGCCATTTGATGGTGTGGTGGAAAAACGTATGGTGGATGCGGGAACATTTGTGCAGCGCGGCAGTGCCTGTGCACAAATGCTGGAACTGACACCTCTGGTGGTGAGCGGGCAGGTGTCCGAGCAGGAAATGTTGGCTATAACCGTAGGTCGTAATGCGGAAGTCACTCTGGCGGATGGTCGCAAGGAAACGGGTACTGTACGTTATATCTCTCACGCAGCCGACTTGAATACTCGTACCTTTAAAGTGGAAGTGGAAATTGCCAATAAAAATGCGCTGTGGGCAGAGGGAATGAGTGCGCAGGTGGTCGTGTTCACCGAACCGCAGCAGGCACATTTAATATCTCCCAGTCTTCTGGCATTGAAAGATGACGGCAAACTGGGCGTTAAAGTTGTGGAAACTCAACAGCAGTTAAACACCGTTAAATTTATTGGCGTCGGCTTGCTTGGCGATGATCCTGACGGTGTATGGGTTGTAGGCTTACCCGAAAAAGTGACTTTGATTACGGTGGGTCAGGAATATGTTGCCGACGGGCAGGAAGTCAAAGTGACACAAGCCGTGTCCATGAATAAATAGGCAGGACTAGAGTATGGGAATCATAAAAGGGGCTATTGATCGCTCGCGCGCAACACTGTGCGTTATGTTGTTGATTGTCATCGCCGGCATTGTATCGCGAGCGTCGATGGTGATTGAAGCTGGACCAAACCCGTCCATTCCAATTGTTGTCGTCACATTGTTCCAGGATGGTATTTCGCCGGAAGATGGTGCTCGCTTATTGGTCCGCCCAATGGAAAAAGAACTGCGATCGTTGGACGGATTAAAAGAAGTGCGTGCCACATCGCGAGAAACCATTTCCTATCTGATTGTTGAGTTTGAAGCTGATATTGATGCTGATCAGGCGTTGTTGGATGTGCGTGCCGCCGTTGATCGCGGCAAGTCAGAACTGCCGAGCGAGGCAGAAGAGCCTGTGGTAAGTGAAGTGTCCGCCAATGATGCGCCCACAATTGTGGTAACAGTATCCGGCGATGTTCAAGAGCGAGTGTTGTTTCAAACTGCGCAGGGATTACAGCGGGAAATTGAATCTTTACCGAGTGTCCTGGAAGCCAATTTAGTGGGACATCGGGAAGAGCAGATCGAAGCGATTATTGATCCGGCGCGTCTTGAGCATTACGGAATTACCAGCAGCGAAATCTATAACGCGGTGTTCAACAACAATGTCTTGGTGCCAGCCGGTCAGCTGGATACGGGAGAAGGACGTTTTGCCGTAAAAGTACCGAGTTTGATTGAAACACGAGATGATGTTTTCAACCTGCCACTGCGGGCAACACAGGAAGGCGCCATTACACTGGGGGATGTGGCCGATGTAAGTCGTAACTTCAAAGATCCATACCAGTATTCTACGGTGAATGGTGAACGGGCCATTACTATTGAAGTTAAAAAACGCAATGAAGCAAATGATATAGCCGTGACCCAGGCTGTGCGGGCAATGGTAAAAGAGAGTGAAGATCAGATTCCCGCCGGTGTCAGCGTCGATTTCTTAATGGATCAATCAGAATTTTCCATTGGCATGATCAGTGAAATGCAGGGCAATATTCTCACCGCGATGGCTCTTGTGATGGTGATAGTTGTGGCCGCGCTAGGGTTTCGTTCCGGTATTCTGGTGGGCGCGGGAGTTCCTTTTTCATTGCTGTTTTCGGTAATTATTCTGCAATTGATGGGCTTCTCGTTCAACTTTATGGTGCTGTTTGGCATGTTGCTGGCATTGGGGATGCTGATTGATGGCGCTATTGTTATTACAGAATTTGCCGATCGTAAAATGGCAGAGGGGATGTCCAGCCGCGAAGCCTATCAATTATCTGTTAAACGCATGTTGTGGCCGGTGACCGCATCAACATCCACAACTCTTGCTGCATTTTTGCCGATTATGTTCTGGCCTGGTGTTGCTGGCGAGTTTATGCGGTATTTACCCGTTACGGTCTTTGCGGTGCTGGTCGGCTCCTTGTTGTATGCATTGCTGTTTGCTCCAGTGATGGGAGCGCTGCTGGGCAAAAATGTCATGGACAAAAAAGATGTGGAGTATTTGCAGGCGCTGGAAAAAGACGTTCCAACACATTTACCGGGGATCACTGGAAAATATGCACGCTTATTATCGCGGTTAGTCCATCATCCATTTGCCATGTTTACCGGTGCTGCTTATCTCTTGGTGGGAATATTTTTAGCGTTCATGAAGTTTAATCCGGGTGTTGAATTCTTTGTCCAAACGGAAGAAGTGTTGGGCACCGTGGCCGTTCGTGCGCAGGGGAATCTGGCGGTTGAAGAGGCGCGTGAGTTGGTGGCTCAAGCCGAAGAAGTGGTAATGAAAATTCCCGGTATCAAGGTTGTGTATTCTGTGGCAAGCCCTGGCGCGCCTCAGCAGTTTGGTCCTCGTGCGCCGGAGAAGGATCAGATCGGGCTTATGCTGGTAGAAACCTATAAGCCTGAAGAACTGGGTTATTCCACTCATAAAGTGTATGAAGAAATTCGCCAAAAAACAGCGAATTTACCGGGTATTTTTGTCAATGCGGTTGCTATGGAAGGGGGGCCTCCCGTGGGTAAGCCCGTTCAGATTCAATTGACTTCGATTGATAGTGACCTGCTTTTGGAGCAGACTCGATTTTTAAGGCAGCAGTTGCAGGATAAAATATCCGGCTTGCGTGATGTGACCGACACAACACCCTTGCCTGGTATTGAGTGGAATATTGAAGTGGATCGCGTACTCGCAAGCCAGCTTGGGGCCAACGTAATTGAAGTGGGGCGTGCAGTCCAGCTTGTGACGAATGGTGTGAAAGTTGGGGAGTATCGACCGGACGATGCAGATGATGAAGTCGATATTCGCGTACGTTATCCGGAAAGTTTTCGGGGTATTCAAATGCTGGATACCCTGAAGGTGAACACCAATAATGGGCCTGTAGCCGCCAGTACCTTCGTCAAACTGGTGCCTGCGCAGCGTGTTGATAAAGTTCAGCGGGTAGACGGGCGTGTATACACTCGCGTGATGGCTGATGTTGAAGAAGGCGTGCTGGCGGATGATAAAGTTAAAGAAGTTCGCGCGTGGTTAGAGGAAAACCCATTAGATAAAGGTGTACACGTTGATTTCAGGGGGGCAAATGAAGAGCAGGAGAACTCCATGGCTTTTCTTGCCACTGCTTTTGGTTTAGCGCTGTTTTTAATGTTTATTTTATTGGTGACACAATTTAACAGCTTTTATCAGGCCGCCTTAACCCTGTCTTCCGTTGTGTTGTCTACCGCCGGCGTATTTTTGGGGCTGACTCTGACACAGTCTACCTTTAGCGTCATTATGACTGGTGTGGGGATCGTGGCGTTGGCGGGAATTGTGGTTAACAACAATATTGTATTAATTGATACATTCAATTTTATTCGCGCGAACCAGTTGCAGTATACCGTGAAGGAAGCGGCCATTATGTCTGCGGTACAACGCTTGCGTCCCGTATTTCTTACGACAATTACCACGATTCTTGGCTTAATGCCGCTGGCTACTGCGGTGAGTATTGATCTGGTAAACCGCACCGTTGTGCATGGGGGTGTGGTTGGCTCATATTGGGTATCGTTAGCCAGTGCTATTGTCTATGGTCTGGTCTTTTCCACCGTTTTGACCCTGTTGGTAACGCCGTGCATGTTGGTTGTGCCGTCAGAATTACATCGAATATACAGTAAATATGTTAAGCGCCCTATAAAAGTATATCGAGACAAAACTGTTTAATGGATGTATGAATAATTATGACTAATGACTCTCATCAAGCAAAAATGGGTATCTCTCAGCGGGTAATGATTTTCTGGGCTATGGTAGTCATTATTCCCTGTTGCTTACTCTTTGTGGCATTACTGGCTGCCGTACCTGTCGGACTTTCACTTCTGGCGGGAGCGGATTTCTTTTTGATGCTATTTGCAGTGGTCGCTGGGGTTACTGCTTTAGCGTTGATCGGTGCGAGCTGGATTGGCTTGTTTTTAGGGTGGTATATCGCGTGGATTGTGTCTCGAATATCATTTTACATCATAAGTTTTATCATTGGCCTTGGCATTGTCGTGCTGGTATTTTCCTTGCCGTTTGAACTCATCAATATTGTGATGATTATACTTGCCTTTGGCTTTTTAAAGCTTTCGCTGACATGCATCAGCACGATAAATTCCCGTTCGGTCAGAGACCGTTATTCCGTTATAAAGTACTCTCACTATTAATGTGTAGCTGAATGGTATAAATAAGCGACGGATTTTTCCGTTTATTCGATATCTCTGGCGGTGCTACGCTAGCTAACCGACTATATTTAGGAGGTTAGCTTTAAATACCGCTTCGAGAGCGATACATGAGTAGTGAGCAGCTTCATACATTTGATGCCCTGGACGTAAGAATGGGGCAAACCATTCAGATATTGTCCAAGCCTTCAGAAGTAAAACAATTTTATGATGTCATGCTCATCGGGGTGATACCGGGCGAAAGTTTGATTCTAGGGGCGCCGGAAACCGGTGATTTTCCAAAAATAGAAGAAGGCCATCAGCTGGTATTCAGGATTATGATGACCGACGGCATCGCGCTTTTCTCTTCGGCTGTTCTCTATATCTCGGAGATGCCCATCTTTATGGTGTTTGCCGACTATCCGCGGGAAATAAAATTCAAACAAGTGAGAAAGGCTAACCGAGTCAATGTCTCTTTACCCGTATTAACGTCGAATACGACTTCCGGTATTCAATCCGGTGTTGCAGGGCGAGTGATTGACATCAGTACATTCGGCGCTGGTTTGGAATGTTATGAGCACCTGGGTGTGATTGGCGACCAGGTTATTGTAAAAGGGAAGTTTGAGGTCAATTCTATTCAGCGTTTACTTTCTGTAAAAGCCACGATTCGAGCAAGGAAACGTTTGTCAAACGATAGTTTTATGTACGGATTGGAGTTTTGTGGCGGTGATGAAGATGACCTTTTAGTTTTGTTTGGTTACATCTTTAATGCAATGGCTTATGGAAATATTCAAAAAATCCGTTAAATTCACCATGTTGATTGCCTCACTTGGTGCCTCTTCATCCTCATTGGCTTTAGATGAGTCCCGTTTGTGGTTGCCCGGAAGTTACGTGACTCACTATTTAAAGCTTAAAGAGGCTGCGCTGCTAGTGGAGGAGTTAGAGCGGTGTAAGGTGGTTTTACGTGGCACCATAGATTTGGAGCAGAGTTCTGAGGATCGGCCCATTTATCGTATTCTTTGTCGCCAGGAAAACAACAAAACCTATAACGAAATGGTGGATGGTTCCACCATGGAAACCCTGACAACCAGGGTCGTGGTTGAAGATAAACTAAGTGCGGAAGAGCTGGAGCAGAAGCGCTTGGAAGAAGAAAAGCGTCTTGCCGAGGAGCTTAAACTCCAGAAGTTAAATGCCTGGAGCCAATGTGCAGAAGTTTTAAATAAAAAAGTAGCTTTAATGGATGCGGTGGAATGGATTGGAGACTATCCGCCAGAGCCTGACGAGTTTGCCGATGGGAATGGGCTTTTTACAGTCAATTTCAATGCGAAGGATGTGTATCAACAGGCATTAAAATATCGCGCTACATGTCGAACACTGAATGAAGATGTGCAGCTAAGGATAAAAAAACGGGTTGACCCCGAAATTCCGCCTTCAAAAGCGCCATAAAAATGATGAGAAAACAAAAAAGCCGCCCATCGGGGCGGCTTTTTTGTAATTACCAAGTACGAATTAAGCCTTCTTAGGACGTCCGCGCTTAGAAGCAGCTTTCTTGGCTGGTGCTTTCTTAGTAGCTGCTTTTTTCTTAGCAGGGGCTTTTTTAGCGGCAGCTTTCTTCGCTGGGGCTTTTTTAGCAGCTGCTTTTTTCTTGGCAGGGGCTTTTTTAGCAGCAGCTTTCTTCGCTGGAGCCTTTTTAACTACTTTTTTCTTAGCAGTTGCTTTTTTGGCTTTTGCTTTAGCGGCAGCAGCGGCTTTCTTAGCTTTCGCTTTAGCGGCAGCGGCGGCTTTTTTGGCTTTTGCTTTAGCGGCAGCGGCGGCTTTCTTAGCTTTCGCTTTAGCAGCTACAGCAGCTTTCTTAGCACGAATTTTTTCAGCAGCAGCTTCTTTTTTCGCTTTCGCTTTGGCCACAGCAGCTTCTTTCTTAGCTTTTGCCTTAGCTTGGGCAGTTACTTTCTTCTTATATGCAGCTTCTTCTTTAGCTACAGCTTTAGCCAGAGTCGAAGCAGCCTTAGCTTCAGCCTTTAAGCTGTTAGCAGCAGCAGTCATAGAAGAAGCTTCTGCTTTCGCTTTAGTAGCAGCTGTAGAAAGAGTAGACGCTTCGTCACGTGCTTTCTTAAGTTGAGCTGTTACGGTTGGAGACTTCTTCTTCTTGCGAAGAACAGCAACTTTCTTCTTGGCAGCGGCTGCTTTTTTAGCAGCTGCAGCAGCAGCTTTGGTTGCTTTAGAAGCTTCAGCTTCAGCAGACTTCACCTGAGCGGTGCGTGCGCTTTCCAGTTTGGTTTTTAGAGCGGCTAACTCTTTTTCAAGAGAAGCTACTTGATCAACAGTTTTTGCTTTTACTTTTCGACCAGCCATGATTTTACCCTTTTTAATTGGAGTTATAGAAGTTGTAGCACTACATTACGAAATAACAAGAAAAATTCAAGTGTTTTTAACAATTTTAGTGGTTATTTTTGGTTTTGAAGCTATATTTTTTTAATTTTTTATCTTTTTTAATTAATTCGGACCTTAAAAAAGAAAATTCCCTATTTAATTTTCAATTTTCATCACGCGGAAAAAAATCTACATCCAATTCGTTTTTCACTTTTGCAACGACCAATTTAAGTGAGCCGTTTTGCAAATAAAAAACTTTTTCAAACTCAAAAACACTCTCTTGGAATTCCAATTTCATCGTCGCCAACACATTTTCAAAACACATTTTTCAGGACTTGGCGCGATTCTTTAAACTTTCAAAGACCAAGTCAGCCAAAGTGGCGTTGGTTTATTATATTTCAAGCCAATCAGGGTAAAAAAAATGAGCTGTGGGGAAGTTTTTTTGAAAAAGATAAAGTGAAACTACTTTTTTTAATCTGTTTGAGGCTCTGACCAGTGCTTTTTTTAAAAGTTTACAGACTAAAAAGAAGAATTAAGCCCTGAGCAAGCTGTTTTCATCGAATGTTTTGCATAGGGCTGTTGCAATGGACGGGCAATTTTTACCTTTTCACAGGAACATTTTGCAAATGCAGCCAGGTTTAAAGCAAAAAACATCCGATTTATTTTGCCAAAGGGGAGAAAATGGAGAAAAACGGTTTATCAATTCGAACATTTTGTCGTTGTGCTTGGTTTAATTCTCTTTCTGCCCTGGTTTTTAAACAAATATTTGATTCTTAGTGTCCCGCAATTTAAAAAATGAATAATTCCGGGAGAAAATCCAACAGGGAAAGGTGGTTGGCAAGGCAAAAATTGTAAATTCGATTCAAAACACATAAAAATCTGGCTGATATGTTCCTTTCCTTCGTTCCTTTTTCTCTAAGAAGGGACGCTAAAGATCTTATTTTTTCTTCGAGCGCGGATTTTGAGGACACTTCTTGTCAATTTAAGTAACGAAAAAGGTGTTGTGATGCGTTTGTTTGAATTTTTTGGCGAATAATGTAACAGCGGATGTCAAAAACGGAAGCTGACATCTGGTTTTTCAGAAAAGCAGACAATTAAAACGAAAAAGTGGAAGGTTTATTTGAGGAAATGTTGCTTTGGAACTCCTCTGATGCGAACACGAAGGCCCGAATTCTTTCTTTTAGGTCCCGCTTTTTCTCTTTTTTGAAAAGTTTCTGGCTGAGAAGCCTTTCGAATGGGACTAAATATGTGAAATGAGTTCTGTTTTTTTGCTTTTGGCTCAGGTTTACAAAATAACGAAAGATATACCGAAAGTTAAAAGGCCTCCGTCTTCTGGAACAACAAAAACCCGAACGATAGACAGTTAAATAATCGAAAACAGGTTTTGAAAAAGTCACTCAATTAAAAAAATATTCAATTTTTGGTCGTTATTAATTAAAATACTGTACGTTAATACAGTTTATTCGCCTTGTTTTGGGGTTGTTTTTGAAAAAAATTATTCATTTGGATGCCGATTGCTTTTATGCCTCGGTCGAAATGTTAAAAAATCCTGCATTGAGGAATGTGCCTTTAGCCGTTGGCGGCGAATCTAATCGGCGCGGCGTAATTGCAACATGCAATTACATTGCGAGAGGTTTTGGTGTTCGCAGTGCCATGGCATCAGCGCAGGCCAGAAAAATTTGCCCTGAATTAGTCATCATTCCCCCCAAATTTGAAGATTACAAATCGTATTCACGTCAAATAATGGACATATATCGTGAATTTACTGATCGAATAGAGCCGTTATCTCTCGATGAAGCCTACCTGGATGTCTCTGATTCCACTTTTTTTGCTGGTAGCGCGACCTTGATTGCAAAAGAAATTCGAAGAAAGGTCCATGAGGAAACCGGGCTGTGTGTGTCGGCAGGGGTTGCTCCTTTAAAGTTTTTAGCAAAAATTGCCAGTGATTGGCGTAAACCCGATGGTTTATTTGTGATTAATCCCGATGAAGTGGAAAGTTTTATTGCTGAATTACCCGTGAAGCTTCTTCCTGGGGTGGGACCAGTAACGGCTGACAATTTATCCCGTTTTGGTATTTATTCTGTAAAAGACCTGAATGTATATGGAGAAGATTGGCTGATACGCAAGTTTGGCAAGTTTGGAACGCAGTTGTTCAGAATGGCCAGTGGTCAGGATGAAAGGGAAGTAAAAACAACCCGAGAGCGAAAATCTATAAGTGTGGAAACAACATTTTCACGAGACATCACTTCCAAAACTGAGCTAGCGGCGAAATTGCAGGACTTAATTCTGGAGTTGAAACGTCGATATGAGAAGTTACCCAGTAAAGATCCTGTTTATAAACGTTTCGTTAAACTCAAATTCAATGATTTTTCTCGCACCAGCGTCGAAAGCACTATGGAAAAACCTGTTTTGTGGCAAGAAAACAACTCGGTAGATGAGGAATATTGCAAAGAGCACGACGTCAGGCCATCTGATATGCCTGCAACAGACAAAGTGTGGGCCGACGGGGTGCAAATAGGTGGTGCAGCAAGTGCTAAGTCAGCGACCGAAAATATACTTCCGTCGAATATGGCTCATGTGAAAAAGGCTTCTGAATCCAATGTCTCGAGTATGCAACAACCGTCAGTGCAAGATCGAGAACATGAGATTTTTTTGGATGCTTCAGAATCGACAGGCATTTTCATGGAAGACTCGGAGCTATTTAATATTGACGCATACGAAAAGTTACTGGCAGAAGCTTTAACTCGTTCTCAAAAACCCGTGAGGCTGCTGGGGGTAGGATTTAGATTTATAAAAACTGAAGACTCGTGGGATCAACTGGCCTTTAAGCTGGATTAAATGAACCAACCTGGGCTTTAGCTGAAAAGGCTATGCTGGAATCCTATAGCGGAAGCACTGAACTTTAAGACACTAATGGTTAAGATCAGCAGCACAATCGGAAAAAGGACATTATTCTTCAAGCCTGACAAAACAGCTTAATCAAAAGCACTTAAATAAAAGCACATATATAGAAGGTTTATACGGCAGAGTTTGCACAGAAGAACCTATATAGAAGAACTTGTACAAAAGAACTTATACAAAAGAACTTAAAGAAAAGAACTTAAAGAAAAGAACTTAAAGAAAAGAACCCTGAAATAGCACTTGAAAAGCGTTTAAAAAAGTATAACTAAAGAGCGCTCACATTGACCCCGAGGCTTTATAGTTAAAAATTGAAAACTGTAAGATTTCCATCCGCCAGCCGACGGCCTAAATAAGGATGGCCTTAATGAAGACGGTCTGAATGAGGGTGGACTTATTGAGGGGTGGACTTAATAGGGAAGGTCTTATTGAGATAGCGCCCTCCACCCTTCCCATGCATGCCTATTGCCCTAGTGTTACCTTGCACCGTATTAGTTTTGCCTGCTGAGCCTTCATGTTTTTCCGCAAGCTCCATTGGCTACCAATCTGGCATGAGTAAAATAGAGTGAGCAGTGCGTTAGGGTTGGCTTGGAACAGCACTTTACCAGGCAAATATTGATTTGTGTTGGGCGAGCATGGCGATTGATTGTGCGATATGAAATGCGCGTTCTGGAACAGGACCGGAGCGCAACTGTCGCGTTGAAATATACCGTCCTGGAGCCCCGAGAATGCCCAAAACAGATCAAACCAATATCTCTTTGGTGCATGTTTCATGCGATCGTTTAAGAAGATTTCCTGATCTTAAAAAAATGGCGAATTTCACAGGGAAAAATCAATTTTTTTATCCTGCGGCTCTATATATCCTGCCTCGAGTGCCTGTATACTTAGGCCCTTAAAATTTACATAGCTTTAGGCTATAAATTGATCTTTCTTAATTGAGCTTGGTCAATGTTTATCCGGGAACACCGGATTGCAGGAAAAATGGAATAGATTTTCACTGTTTTCGAGGTAATGTGCTACAAATTACCCGAATCTGTGGTCTGAATTCTATAACTGCAGCATATACGAGTGATGACGTGCTACATTATCCTCTATGAGTGCAAACGAGTATGTAAATTTACAGGCTAGCGCCTTAAAAGTTTTAATTGTTTTATTTCGACTTTTATCCGTCTAAGTAAAGCACGACCAGCAATAGCGGAGATTTAACAGTGAGCCGAAGAAAGAAGAATAAGGTTGAAGCTGAAGATAAAGCAGAGATTGACTTAACACCCATGCTGGATGTGGTGTTCATCATGCTTATCTTCTTTATTGTGACTGCATCTTTCATTAAGGAAAAATCCGTGGGCGTTAACGTTCCGGAAGACAATGATTCACCACCACCACCCGATGAGAAGTCTGAAAACATACTTATTTCGGTGAATTCTGCAGACGATATCTATATTGACAACCGTCGTGTTGATATCCGTGCAGTGCGTTCCTTGATTGCACAAAAATCAGCGGAAAATCCGGAAGGTGGTGTTGTTGTTCGTATGCATGAACAGTCAACCGCGGAAACCTATGTTGCCATTGCAGACGCTGCTCGTGAAGCGAAGATCTTCAATGTGTCATTGGTGCCTTATAAGGACTAATGACAAAGTCTCGTAGCACGTAAATGTGCAGGTATGAAAAAAGGCTGGATATTCCAGCCTTTTTTTTCGTCTCGATATTGCCTGTTGGTAAGTGAGAATAAGTGCTTTCCCTGCACTTTATCCCACTGTTGTTTAATCCGCGTAGCTGTCGGTGGTAGGGCAAGAGCACACCAGATTTCGATCACCAAACACGTTGTCAATACGATTCACCGCTGGCCACACTTTGTGAAGCTTCAGGTATTCCAGGGGGCGCCCCGCTTGTTCTCGTGAGTATGGGCGATCCCAGTTGTCGGTCATGACGTCATCCTGCGTGTGAGGAGCATTGATCAAGGGGTTGTTGTCTCGCGGAAATTCGCCGCTTTCGACTTGACCAATTTCTTTGCGGATCTGAATCATTGCATCACAAAATTGATCCAGTTCTTTCTGGGATTCGGATTCGGTCGGCTCAATCATCAAGGTGCCGGCGACCGGGAAACTCATCGTGGGTGCGTGGAAACCATAGTCCATCAGACGTTTAGCAATATCTTCTTCACTGATACCACTGCTTTCTTTGATGGGGCGAAGGTCTAGCAAACATTCGTGCGCTACAAAACCATTGCTACCACGGTAAAGAATGGGGTAGTGGTCTTTTAATCGGTGTGCGATGTAGTTTGCATTGAGAATGGCATATTCGGTGGCCTTCTGAACGCCTTCTCGTCCCATCATAGTGATGTACATCCAGCTGATCGGTAAGATGCTGGCAGAGCCCCATGGCGCTGCGGAAATCGTGCCGTTTTCAATTTTTGTATCTGCAATGTCTTGAACCGGGTGAGATGGCAGAAATGGTGCTAAATGAGATTTTACACCGATAGGCCCCATGCCTGGGCCGCCACCACCGTGTGGGATGCAAAATGTCTTATGCAGATTTAAGTGTGATACATCACCGCCAAATTTACCCGGCGCTGCAACGCCGACCAGGGCATTCATATTCGCACCATCAATATATACCTGCGCTCCAACGCTATGCATTAATTCGCAGATATCCTGAATACCTTGCTCGAACACGCCGTGCGTGGATGGGTAGGTCACCATTAAGGCGGCAATCGCTTCACCATGCTCGGCTACTTTGTTTTTAAGATCCTGTACATCGACATTGCCCTGCTCATCACATTTGGTCACGATGACTTTCATTCCGGCCATTTGTGCCGAGGCGGGGTTAGTTCCATGGGCTGATGATGGAATTAAGCAGATGTGACGCTCGTGCTGCCCTAAGTGTTCAAAATATTTTTTAATCGCCAGAAGACCAGCGTACTCACCTTGTGAACCCGCATTGGGTTGCAGGCTGATGGCATCATACCCGGTGCAGGCTTTTAACATTTCCTGTAGTTCACTGAATAATTGCTGGTAGCCTTGCGCTTGCTCAATAGGAGCAAAAGGGTGAAGGTTGCCGAATTCTGCCCAGGTGACAGGAATCATTTCTGCTGTAGCATTGAGTTTCATGGTGCATGAACCCAGAGGGATCATGGAATGGTTCAACGCAATATCTTTTGCTTCCAGGCGCTTCAGGTAGCGAAGCATTTCTGTTTCCGAGTGATACAATTTGAAAATTTCATGTTGCAGGGCGGGTTCTTCACGCAGTAATTCAGATGGAATTGACTGACTTTGTGCAGCCTTATCACTTAAGAACTGGAAATCCTGCGCGGGCTTGCTGCCACTGAAAATGTTCAGCAGTGTTTGAATGTCTTCTTGTGTGGTGCACTCGTTAATGCTGATGGCCAGTTGAGATTTCCCAATCGCGCGCAGATTCATATTATGCTGCAGTGCTCGCTCCAGTAATGCACTTTGGCTATCCGGTGTTTCGATGCAAATAGTATCAAAAAAGAATTCGTGCTTGAGGCGATAACCTTGATTAATTAAACCTGTCGCTAATATTTTGGTGAGAAGATGGATGCGATGTGCAATACGATGAATCCCGTCAGTACCATGGTACATGGCATAAAACACGCTCATGACTGCCAGTAAAACCTGCGATGTACAAATATTGGAGTTGGCTTTCTCTCGGCGGATGTGTTGTTCACGTGTTTGCATAGCCATGCGCAAAGCGGTTTTTCCACGGCTATCGCGAGAAGCGCCAATGATGCGCCCCGGAGTGGAACGTTTGTGTTGTTCTCTGAAAGCAAAAAACGCAGCATGTGGTCCACCAAACCCCATGGGAACCCCAAAGCGCTGGTTGCTGCCGATAACCACGTCTGCGCCCATACTTCCTGGTGTTTTCAGTAATACCAGGCTCATGATGTCTGCCCCAACAATGGCCAGTGCATTTTTTTCGTGAGCGGTTTTAATGAGCGGTGCTATATCGCTTACCTGGCCATTGCTGCCGGGGTATTGTAAATAAACACCAAAAAAATCTTCCTCTTCCAGTTGTTCGTGGGGATTGCCAACGATCAGTTCAAAGCCAAAATGCTCCGCGCGTGTTTTTAACACGGCAATAGTTTGGGGATGGCTGTTTTGGTCAACAAAAAAACGATCTGAATTGTTTTTGCGTACCACTCGCTTGGCCATCGCCATGGCTTCCGCCGCAGCGGTGGCTTCATCCAGCATGGAGGCGTTTGCCATATCCATACCACTTAATTCAATAATCATTTGCTGGAAGTTGAGTAATCCTTCCAAACGACCTTGCGCAATTTCAGGTTGGTAGGGCGTGTAAGCGGTATACCAGCCTGGGTTTTCCAGTACATTGCGAAGTATGACGGGCGGCACAAAAGTTTCATGGTAACCCATTCCTATAAAGCTTTTGAAAACTTTGTTTTTCTCGGCAATGGCTTTTATTTCTGCCAGTGCCTGCTGTTCGGATTTGGCATCATTGAGTTTGTCTGTTTCGCTTTGACGAATACCTTGCGGTACGGTTTTGTCGATTAGCTCTTGCAGGCTGGCAAGAGAAAGGCTTTTCAGCATGGACGCCGTTTGCTCTTGATTAGGCCCGATGTGACGAAAAATAAATTCGCTGGAGTTAAAAAGTTCATTCAAATGCTTATTCGACATATAAAGTTCCGCGAGGGTTGTTACCTATAAAAAATTATGAGAGCCATGGTTCAGATGAACAGCACGTATGTTTCGCTCATGGGAGAGTGGTTGTTACGCTGGCTCTTTTACTTACCTGGTATCAAGATTTACTGGATACGCTGTATTTACCGGCTGCCTGGTGATTGCTGAAAATCGAGTGATGACTGCAGGTCTTGCAGTTTGCGATACTCAGCAATGACGATCATTGGTAGTCGTAAATTGTATTTAGTCCGCTGTTTAGCAAGCCATTTTGAAGCTGGGAATTGGGAGTCGGCAGCTGGAAGCTGCGCCTCTTACCTTGGCGATGAGTGGAATATTTGGCGCGAGCTTTGTCTTTCCAAATAACTACACGAAACAGTGCCCACATAGTGATGCAAAGGTGCCATAAACGGCCCGGTAAAACGGAGGGGAAGTTTATCAACCGCAGGGTTTTTGGGCTAGACCTTTGGTCAATTTTTATGTAATACACCCACGGTTTTAATCGCCTTTTCTAACAATGCCGGGCACCGGAATCCGCTGTCGTGCAATCCTCATCGGATTCCCGCAATTTCGCCCGCAAACGCGAGAGGTTTTGTCGGCTTTAGCGTTTTGGCTTTTGCATGCTACAGTGCTTAAAAAAATGTTCTGACTATGTGAGTGTTATATGAAAAACAAAATCGGTGGGTGGGTGCAATTGGATGCCGATGTCGTCTACGAAAACCCTTGGATCAAAGTGACGCACGAAAATGTGCGACGACCGAATCAAACAGAAGGGATCTACGGGGTGGTGCATTTCAAGTCAAATGCTGTGGGAATTGTGCCGATCGATGAGGACGGGAACACCTGGCTGGTGCGGCAGAGTCGCTATACTCTGGATTGTTATACCTGGGAGATACCTGAAGGCGGCTCACCGATTGGTGAATCGCCTCTGGCAACAGCTAAGCGGGAATTACAGGAAGAGGTGGGGCTGGAAGCTCAAGACTGGCAGCAAATCATGACCATGCATTTGTCGAACTCAGTGACCGATGAAGTCGGCTATTTGTTTGTAGCCCGGCAACTCAAATCGGTCCCGCAGTCGCTGGAAGATACTGAAGATATCGAGGTAAAAAAACTACCGATAAAAGAGGCTTTTGCGATGGTGATGAATGGTGAAATTACGGATTCTTTATCGGTCGCCGCGCTAATGCATGTGGCCATTTCGCAGCGGGAGCTGGACTTGTTATAGAGGGAGCTGGACTTGATATAGGGAAAGCGGGATAGTCCTTTTGGGTGTGAACCTCTGCTATGGCAGCGTCAAGCGCCATTCACAGGGGCTAAATCATAACGATTTATTCGGAAGATTCCTGAGTCATTTTAATGCCGTGGTCGAGGTCGCTCACTGTTTTATTGCGACCGGTATGCTTGGCGTTGTAAAGAAAGGCATCGGCGCGCTGCAGCGGCTCGTGTAAGGTCACATCGCTCCGTACCACACGGGTAACACCGATACTGATGGTTAGCGAAAATACCTTGTCGTTATGTTCAATTTTCATGTTCTCGCATTCAATACGAATACGTTCGGCCAGCTTTACTGCGCCGTCTATGTCTGCGTCGGGGCAGCACAATGCAAATTCTTCCCCTCCCAGCCTTCCGAGGATGTCGGAATCGCGGCAGACGCTTTTGCACAGCTCACACATGCTGACCAGGGCTTTGTCGCCAGCGGCATGACCAAATTGATCGTTGATTTGTTTAAAGTGATCAATGTCGAGCATGATCAGTGAGAGCTTGCAATCTCGTCGCTTGGCCTTTGATATTTCCGAGTCGGTCAGGCTAAAAAATTGTCGCCTGTTGTAGCAGCCTGTCAGAGAATCCGTCGTTGCGTATTTGTTAAGTTCGAAATTCGCTTTTTCCAGATCGAATAGGGCGCGGGCCAGTCGTAACGCTGAGCGCATTCGGGCTGCCAGGACGGGGTATTCTATCGGTTTAGCGACAAAGTCATGTGCGCCAAGATCAATCGCTTCAATAATATCCTTATTCGCATTATTGGCAGACACCATAATGACGGGAATGTCCGTTGTCTGCCCGTTGTCCTTAAGATGTTTCAGTGTTTCTATGCCTGACATTCCCGGCATGTTGATGTCCAGCAAAATCAGATCGGGCGTGTGTTCCTCTACAATTTTAAGGCATTCTTCGCCGCTATAAGCCGAGAGCACCTGAAAGCCGTCATCTTCAAGCTCAAAAGTGAGGAGCATTATATTGTCTTTTATATCATCTACGACTAAAACTTTATTCATTGATGTCGGGCATTGTGGGCTATGGTTTGTAGTCTCTTCCTAGTATAGGGCAAGTCAAGCGCTTATGCTTATAGAGTCTTTATTTGCCTGCTCCGGATCGAATTTATCGTATGAATAAATTACAAAAATCAGTCGTTTTGGCTTTCCAGCAGTTTAAGACACTGGTAAATAAATATTTTGAAGTGGTCGAGAGTAAAGCCTTCATCTGTCGGGAACAGTGGCGCTTGACTGTGTAACTGAGTAAAGATGGCGGATTCTTTATCGGGTTGCTTTTCAGCACCTTGCGGCCGGGTGGAGGAGGGCATTTGGGAAAGTTGTTGGACATGTTTTAAAAAAAGAAACAGCGACGTATTCCAATCATAATCCTCTGCGGGTTGGAAATAGTTCGCCACGATGTGACGGAGCAGCCATGAACCTGGTTGCAGCATGTCGGTGTGTTGCCGTTGCAGGTCATCACGTAAAGCGCGAAGCGAGCGAAAGGCTTTACGCTGATCCCCATGTAAAATATTGCGGTTTTGCCGCCAGGATCTGGGTTCTCCAATCGTACTTCTGCAGGTCGGCTGGCGTGAAGTTGAATAGTGTATGGCAGGCTTGTTGTGCGCCAGGTTTGGCGTAGACTGGCAGGTGTTTTCCTGCGGTAATAGCTGTTTGGTGGAGATAGCCAAGCTGGTTAAAGGTGCCGCAGAGGCTGCCGTAGAGGGTGCCGTTTTTGCTTGTGCTGCTTGCCCGCTTTCGGAATGCATTTTTGTGCCTGTATTTGAGCGAGTTGCTGACGGGGTGTTGGCTCGTGTACTGGACCTTGCTTCCATATTTCATCCATCTTGTTTCAATGCGGCATGAGTGATCTTGATGTTTCAGGCTGTCTTATTAAGCCGTCAATTTATTAAGCCTTCAATTTGTTAAGCCATTTTTTAGGTAAATTATCTATTTAGGTAAGCCATATATTTGGGTTTGTTGCTGGTGGCTTGTTCAATGGCTTTTGTCTTGTTTTAGCTCCATCATTACTAATGAGCTTTGCTGTTGCATGGATTCCATTGCATACATGTTGCTTGTTGTGGCGAGCGGCTGGCGGGATTGAATGCCGATGACGCACTTCACTCATATTGTCATCGGCATTCAATTCTCGGCGTAAAATTACCAGCTTAAAGCACCACCTGTTTGATACTCAATGACGCGAGTTTCAAAGAAGTTTTTCTCTTTACGCAAATCCATAATTTCACTCATCCATGGGAAAGGGTTTTGTGCTCCTGCATAGGCTTCCGGTAAACCTAGCTGTGCCAAACGGCGGTTGGCAATGAAGTGGAGATATTCTTCCATCATGGCCGCGTTCATGCCTAATACACCGCGAGGCATGGTGTCTCGTGCGTAGGTAATTTCCAGCTCGGTGCCTTCCAGAATCATTTGTGTTACTTCTTTCTGGAAGTCTTCGTCCCACAAGTGTGGATTTTCCAATTTGATTTGGTTGATCACATCAATACCAAAATTCAAGTGCATCGATTCATCGCGCAAAATGTATTGGAACTGTTCCGCTACACCGGTCATTTTATTGCGGCGACCCATCGACAGGATCTGGGTAAAGCCACAGTAGAAAAAGATACCTTCAGTTACTGCATAAAAACCTACAAGGTTACGCAGTAATTCACGATCAGCTTCTGGCGTTCCCGTGTGGAAATGCGGATTGCCAATGCCCTGTGTGTGAGAAATGCTCCACGCGGCTTTTTTTGCAACCGAGGGTAACTCGCGGTACATGTTAAAAATTTCGGCTTCGTCCATGCCCAGAGACTCAATACAGTATTGGTAGGCATGAGTATGAATGGCTTCTTCAAATGCCTGACGCAAAATATATTGGCGCGCTTCCGGATTAGTAATGTGACGATAAATTGCCAATACCAAATTGTTGGCCACCAGTGAGTCTGCCGTGGAAAAGTAGCCAAGAGAGCGTTTTACTATTGTGCGCTCGTCATCGGTCAAACCTTCTTTGCTTTTCCACAGCGCTACGTCTGCGGTCATGTTAACTTCTTGTGGCATCCAGTGGTTGGCACAGCCATCCAGGTATTTTTGCCAGGCCCACTCATATTTAAATGGCACTAACTGGTTTAAGTCTGCGCGGCAGTTAATCATGCGCTTATCGTCTACTTCGATTCGCGCTGCACCCATTTCCAGTTCTTCCAGCCCTGGTGCTGGATCTAAAGAAGCAACGGCTTCCTGAGCACGCTTTAAGGCTTCTTGTTTTGCTTCTTTAGAGGTGGCTTTAACCGTGTCTGCGCCGGTTGCAGGGTGGTCTGTATCACCGCCCTCAACCGCACTGGTGACTCCGCCTTTGTAAGCTGTCTTTTCCTGAGCCGGTGCAGCATAAGCTGCGGGTTCTTCTGCCACTTGTTTTTCACTGGTGTTGGCAGGTTCGCTCGCGGTTGTTTCTGTCGCTGCAGGTGCAGCTGCTTGCTGCTCCTGTTCCTGTTGTTTTAGATCGTTTAGCGCATTGTCTTTAACGGTCTGAGCGACTTTCTTTTCTCTGGGGCTCTCTTCTTTATAATCGTCCCAACTTATCATAAGGCAAGGTCCTGAATGTTGTGTATGTTCTTTGGTCTAAGTTCTTTGGTCTAAGCTCTATGGACTAAGTTCTTTGGTCTAGCTGCTTTCTTTGTATTGCACGGCTTTTATCGCAATGCTTTTTCGCCGTTTTGTAAAACGCGGCAACAATTCGGCAGCTAATTGTTCATCTGTGCTTATTTCCGGCTCAACGTGTCGGGGGTGTTGGTGAGCATGGTCGGATTAAATGCGTCGTGATGTTGCCTGACTTAGACCGTTTAAATTTGATTGTTGTAGCAGCCTGAGGCGGGGGTTATCCCCCGCCGATCAGACTCCTCCCCCCAACCAATGTGTCAGTTTATGGTTACTGCACTATTGGCATGCTTCACAGTCTGGATCATCTAACGAACACGCTTTGGGCACTTCGGCTGGCGCTGCAGCCGTTGCTGCTGGAGCGCTGGCTTTCGCTGAAACCGCGTTCAGTGCGCCGGTGTCGATAGTTGATTTTTCTGTAGTGGTTGCGGCTAATGCACGCAGATAGTATGTGGTTTTTAAACCGCGATACCAGGCCATACGATATGTAATGTCCAGTTTCTTACCGCTCGCACCAGCAATGTATAGATTGAGGCTTTGCGCCTGATCTATCCATTTCTGACGTCGGCTTGCGGCGTCAACAATCCAGCGTGGCTCAACTTCAAACGCTGTAGAATAAAGCTGCTTAAGGTCGGCTGGGATGCGGTCAATTTTTTGCAGTGAACCTTCATAGTATTTGAGGTCGTTAACCATTACGGAATCCCAAAGGCCACGCTCTTTTAAGTCGTGTACCAGGTAAGGGTTAACTACCGTGAATTCACCAGAGAGGTTCGATTTAACGTAAAGGTTCTGGTATGTCGGCTCAATTGATTGAGATACACCCGTAATGTTGGCGATTGTTGCGGTTGGTGCAATCGCCATAACATTTGAGTTGCGCATGCCTTGTGCTTTAACGGTGTTACGCAGGCTGGTCCAGTCCAGTGTAGTGCTGGTATCAACTTCGATAAATTGCTCGCCTCGGTTTTGCTTGAGTAATTCAACGGAATCGATCGGCAGAATACCTTTGCTCCACAGAGAGCCTTCGAAACTGGAATAGCTGCCACGCTCAATCGCCAGATCACTGGACGCTTTAATGGCATGGTAGCTGACAACTTCCATGGAGCGATCGGCAAAGTTCACGGCCTGGTCGCTGCTGTAAGCAACGCGCATTTTATAGAGCGCATCCTGGAATCCCATGATGCCTAAGCCAACAGGACGATGACGCATGTTGGATGCACGTGCGGTTTGCACCGAGTAGTAGTTAATGTCGATAACGTTATCCAGCATGCGCACAGCGGTTTTTACTGTGGCAGCAAGCTTTTCTTCGTCCAGTTTACCGTCGACAATGTGTTGTGCGAGGTTGATGGAACCCAGGTTGCACACGGCGATTTCTTCATCGGCTTTAGTGTTCAGAGTAATCTCTGTACACAGGTTTGAAGAGTGCACTACACCCGCGTGTTGTTGAGGGCTGCGAATGTTGCAAGGGTCTTTAAAGGTGATCCAGGGGTGGCCTGTTTCGAACAGCATGCCCAGCATTTTACGCCACAGGTCTACGGCTTTAACTTTTTTACTGAGTTTCAATTCGCCGGAAGCGGCTTTTGCTTCGTACTCGTTGTATTTCAATTCGAATTCTTTGCCGTACAGTTCGTGCAGTTCTGGTACGTCATTGGGCGAAAACAGTGTCCACTCTTTGTCTTCAAACACGCGCTTCATGAATAGGTCGGGCACCCAGTTCGCAGTGTTCATGTCATGCGTGCGGCGACGGTCATCACCGGTGTTTTTACGCAATTCCAAAAACTCTTCGATATCTAAGTGCCACGTCTCTAAATAGGCACACATAGCGCCTTTGCGCTTGCCGCCCTGGTTGACAGCAACGGCGGTATCGTTTGCCACTTTCAAAAAGGGAACAACGCCCTGTGACTTACCGTTAGTGCCTTTAATGTATGCGCCGAGAGAGCGTACAGGAGTCCAGTCGTTACCTAAACCGCCTGCCCATTTAGACAGCATGGCGTTGTCCTGCATTGCCCCGTAAATACCAAATAAATCATCGGGCACGTTAGTGAGATAGCATGAGGAAAGTTGTGGGCGTAAGGTGCCGGAGTTAAACAACGTTGGAGTAGAACTCATGTAATCGAAAGAGGAGAGCAGGCGATAAAACTCTATTGCGCGCTCATTCTTCTCTGCTTCGTTTAACGCGAGGCCCATCGCAACACGCATGAAGAAAACCTGTGGCAATTCAATGCGTACTTCTTTGCTATGGATAAAATAGCGATCGTAAAGAGTCTGCAGGCCTAAGTAGGTAAATTGCAGATCGCGCTCTGGCAATATGGCCTGTCCCAGCATTTCAAGATCGAAATCCAGCAGGTCTGGAGAAATAAGTTCCAGATCCACGCCGCGAACCAGATATTCACGCAACGCTTTGGGGTAGTAGAGGGTCATTTCTCCCTGCGTCGCACTGTCGCTGATGTTGAGGAAGCTCAGTGCTTCACTGCGCAGTTTGTCCATTAACAACCGAGCGGTGGCATAAGTGTAGTTTGGCTCTTTTTCTACCAGGGTACGGGCAGACATGACCAGGGACGTGTTCACGTCGAGCAGCGATACACCGTCATACAGATTGCGCATGGCTTCTTTCAGGATGGCTTCACCGTCAACCCCTGTCAGTTCATGGCAGGCTTCCGCAACGATGGTTTTTAAACGTTCGACATCGAGTGCTTCCAATTCACCATTTGCGTTAGTGACCTGAATTTCCGGAAAGTCGATATTTACCTGCGGCACATTCACCTGTCGCAGCTTGGCGCGCTCAGCGCGATAAATTACGTAGTCACGTGCAACTTTGTGCTCACCTGTGCGCATCAGGGTCAGTTCTACCTGATCCTGAATTTCTTCGATGTGGATAGTGCCACCGGATGGCATACGGCGTTTGAATGTCGAAGTGATCTGGCTGGTCAGGTTTGCCACCAGCTCATGGATGCGACTGGAGGCTGCCGCAGTTCCGCCTTCGACGGCGAGGAACGCTTTGGTCATGGCAATCGCAATTTTGTCGTTGTCGTAAGGTACGACTTTTCCATTACGCTTGATAACGCGCAATTGACCTGGTGCGGTTGTGGAGACTGAAGAGGTGGAGGAGGTGCTCTGTGCGCCCGGAGTTACGGCTGGCTTCCCTGTTGCTTCTGGTTCGGTTGTTTGCATTTTATTTCCGCTCGTATGTGACTACTAATGGTGTTGAGTTGAAACTGGTTGAAATTGTCTTGTGTGTCATGCCTTAAAACTGCATGGGTGTGGGAAACACGAATTCGGCAATACCCGGTTGGCGACTCAACCTGCGCATTGCTCTATACCCCACCAATAAGAAATTCTTCCTCTTCAAAAAGAATGCTTCCAGAAAATGGTCAGCGACTTGAATGAGAAGAACCTGTTTTCGCGATTATCGTTGCTTTTAATGTGTCTAAATTAAACGTTTTAAGTTTGTTGTTACTGGTTGGTACATTGCTTAAGGCAACATCCTCATGTGGCTAACCTGGGAGGCTGCTTGCGCCATTTGCTTTGGCTGCTAGAGCTCCGGCTTTGCCTAAGTGTTGCCAGCATTTTGTGTTGCCGTAGATTGAAGTTGTCGACCAGTATTTATTGTGATTCTATTTTTTTTGCTTTTGCTTTTGCTTTTGCTTTTGTGTGCGAATCATCAAAACGTTTTCCCGGCGTTTTTGGTTTTTTTAGTACTGAAATGTTGACATTGCGGCCTTCATTGCTGTACTTGCGCTATTGTGCATCCGGGAGTGGAAAACACCATATATGGTGTCTCGATTTAATTTAGATACAAGATAATGCGGTTTTGCTGTATTTGCAAGTTGCGTTTCTTTGGAATTGCTTGTGGATAAAATGTTAGTAAGCTGCGATGTTGGTGTTTGCTAACTTGCTTGGGCCCGGTGCAGACACAGGTGTCAGTTCGATGAAATGGAGCGGAACAAAGTAGAATTTTTTTTTATTTTGAGCCACCTTTTTTATGCCGTAAGCCTATTGATTTCTTTAAAAAAATGGACCTGCATAGATCGTAAAAATTACAACCCGATTTTTACAGTTTATTTAGCGAAAAATGTGTGGATAAGTTAATCCTAGTCCACCCTGGACGAAACTTCTGCTTAAAATCCAGAAAATAGATAGAGCGATACTTTTTAATCACTAAAGTTGAATCAATAAAGTCGAATCAAGAACGCTGGATCATGATGGTTGGGTCAAGAAAGTTTGGTTAAGAAAGCTGGGCCAAGAATGTTAGGCCAAGAATGTTAGGCCAGGAAAGTTAAATTGTGTTTGCACACTGACAAACAGTGCTGGTGAAAATTTAGCCTTAAGATTTACAAGTCAGTGGCATTAAACATAGGCGACTGTCTGGTGGCAGCCCTGACACTAACACCGCCGTAGGAATAGTCTCTGTCGGTGTTGGATTACCGTTCACGTGAGATAATTTATTGTAGAAACAGCTTGATCGGGGTTTTAGGGGCGAGTGTCCGGCGGTTAAGCCGGACCGAATGTCTTAAGTGTTGTGCAAAAACACTAGAAGTGCTTTTTGGGCATGCAGGCGGTTTTCTGCTTCGTCCCAAACTACGGAATACTTTTCATCTTCCAGCAGGTCTGCGCTGACTTCTTCGCCGCGGTGAGCCGGTAAGCAGTGCATAAATATCGCATTATCGTGAGCGTAATCCATGAGTTCATGGTTCACCTGGTAGCCGGCAAACTTTTCCATGCGTTCTTTTTGTTCGTCTTCCTGACCCATGCTGGCCCAGACATCCGTTGCGACCCAGTCGGCATCTCGCACTGCTTCTTTTGGATCACGGAAAATTTGTACGCGATCCCGATTTGCTTCCACCAGTTCGGGGCTTGGATCGAACCCTTCCGGGCAGGCAATTTTTAATTCAAAATCCCATTGTCTGGCCGCGTTGATGTAGGAATGGCACATGTTGTTGCCGTCACCAACCCAGGCGACTGTTTTTCCTTGCGGACTGCCGCGGTGTTCAACGTAGGTTTGCACATCAGCAAGCAGCTGACAGGGATGATAGCTGTCGGTAAGCGCATTGATGACGGGCACTTTTGAATACGCGGCAAATTTTTCAATGATCTGATGTTCGAAGGTGCGAATCATGATCATGTCGACCATGCGGGAAAGTACGCGCGATGAGTCTTCGATTGGCTCTCCACGGCCCAGTTGCGTATCGCGCGGAGATAAAAAGATAGAGCCTCCTCCCAACTGCAGCATGCCTACTTCGAATGAAACGCGCGTACGAGTGGAAGATTTTTCAAAAATTTTACCCAGAACTTTGTTTTTCAGTAGGTCATGATGTTTGCCTTCCCGCAACTCACGTTTTAGCTCAATGCCGTGATCAATCAGGTCGCGCAGTTCGCTTGGTGATAAGTCCAGTAGCGTTAAAAAGTGTCTTACAGCCATAGCTTTTACCGTATTTCCTTAGAGCATGGGTTCAGTTTTCAGTGTTTAAAAAGTCTTGCACAATCTTGGTCACGGTGCTGACGATTTCCTGAACCTGTTCTTCGTTGATGATCAGTGGTGGTAGCAGTCGGATGGTGTTGCCGGCTGTTACATTGATCAGTAAGTGATTGAGTTTGGCAATTTCAACCAGATCACCGCATGGGCGATCCAGTTCGATGCCCAGCATCAGACCTTTGCCACGAATATGGGTGACGCCGGCTGTTTCGCCCAAAGTCTCTTTGAATGCTGCCAGCAGCAGTTCCCCCATGGTTTGTACATGGGTTAGAAAGCCATCTTTGGTAATCTGCTCTACCACTGCCAGCGCTGTTTTAGTCGCGAGTGGGTTGCCGCCGAATGTGGAGCCGTGATTGCCGGGCTGTAATATATCGGACGCAGGGCCGTGGGTCAGGCATGCGCCGATGGGAACTCCGTTTCCGAGCCCTTTGGCTGTGGTGAGTACGTCAGGGAAAAATCCGTAGTGTTGAAACGCGAAGTAAGTACCGGTGCGGCCGTTGCCTGTTTGAATTTCATCGAGGATTAACAGCCAGCCTTTCTCATCACACAATTGACGCAATTGAGGCAGGTACTGGTCATCGGGAACGTTCACTCCGCCTTCACCTTGTACAGGTTCAATCATTACGGCAACGGTATTGTCATTGGCGGCGGCCAGAATTGCATCAATACTGTTGAATTCGGCATGAACAAAACCGGAGAGGTACGGGGCGAAGCCTTTCTTTATTTTTTCATTACCCGTGGCAGAGAGGGTCGCCATTGTTCGACCGTGAAAGCTGTTGGTTGTGGTGATCACTTCGGGCGAAGCAATGCCTTTTTCACCACCGTATTTCCGCGCGATTTTCAATGCTGCTTCATTGGCCTCGGCGCCGGAATTGGAAAAGAAAGCTTTGTCCATGCCAGAGGCCTGAATTAACGCTTCGCCGAGTGCGAGTTGTGGCTCTATCAGGTACAGGTTTGAACAGTGCAGCAAGGTGCTTGCCTGTTGGCAAATAGCATCAGTGACTGCCGGGTGGCAGTGGCCCAGACCACAGACGGCAATACCAGACACTGCATCCAAATACCGGCGGCCTTCGCTGTCCCAGACGTAGACGCCTTCGCCGCGTGTGAGAGTCGTTGTTCTAGTGCCGTAAGTGTTCATAATTGCTGAAGATGCCATGTTGCTGATTACCTGGGTGTCTGAGATCTATTATCCCCTGCCGAAAAACAAAACAGGCAGCGAAATAGCTGCCTGATGGCGCCCATTCTATAAACAAACATAAATTTTGCATAGCCGTGTCATTAAAATAAGTGATTTGCCCCTTGTCAGGCTTAAAGTCCGCCCCCATCTACAGTACAATCGCGCAATACTTGAGTAAAAAGCTGGGTTTTATCGAGTAAATCCGGTGAGCGGAGACGCCGACGTTGGGCAACAGATTTGGCATAGTGTATGGCAGAGTGATAGATACGCTGTGTGCTCTGTGCTTGTACTCGGTCTTCTAAAGCATGCAAAAACGTTAGAGAGGTAAGTTTAACCATGGATATCATGGACACAATTAAAAGCCAGATCGAATCCAACGCTGTGATTCTTTATATGAAAGGATCGCCGAATGCTCCCCAGTGTGGGTTTTCTCAGCGGGCTTCGCAGGCGGTGATGTCCTGCGGCAAACGCTTTGCTTATGTCGATGTGCTTTCGAATCCTGAAATTCGCTCAAACTTGCCGAAATACGCAAATTGGCCGACCTTCCCACAATTGTGGGTGAATGGTGAGTTGGTCGGTGGCTGCGACATCATTACCGAAATGTATGAAAACGGCGAGCTGAAAACCTTGATCGATGCCGCTGCTCCTGAAACTGAAGAGTAATTGATCGACTGTCGGCGCAAATAAAAGCAACTATTTGCGCCACTTTCCCTGCATCTCAAGTCCCTTCTTCCAAACAAGTGTTTCCCTCTCTCTTCATTCAGTTTCAAGTTGCGTGTTTCCTGCACAAATTGTAACGAAATCCAAGCGGATATTGTCGGCATATATAATGTAAGACTACTAAGCGACGGTGCTTTTAGGCTATTATTGTTTGAAGGGCAAGGTATGAAAATCCTGTTCCGTTTCAGCTGTTTAAGCCCAATTGCAGCTCCCAAAAAAGCAGCGGGACTAAAACCGCAATAAAAAGCTCAGGTTGAAAAGCTTGCACCTGCAAAAGGTCGGGGATTGATCATTTTGCACTTAACCTTGGGTATGTTAGTCAAGGCACTAAGCTAAAAGCATAAAGTGAAAATCAAAAAGCTAAAAAAAAAAGAACAATTAATAGAACAATTAAAAAACATTATACGTTCTAAAGTCTTACAAGGCTCGAGAAAGAAAACTAGCAATTAAATCGAACTCACAGACTCGCCAAGTATTTGCGTGTCCCCAGGTAGCAGTTAATGTCAATAAAAATTCCAGGGTACCAAATTAAACGCATTCTCGGTAAAGGGGGAATGGCGACTGTCTATTTGGCAATCCAGGATGTTTTTGAGCGTGAAGTGGCATTAAAGGTAATGTCAAAAGCGCTGGCGGAAGATCCGAATTTCGGTCAGCGTTTTTTCCGCGAAGCGAAGATCGTCAGTAAGCTGGTGCATCCTAATATCGTCACTGTGCATGATGTTGGAAAGCACGATGGGTATTTGTATTTGTCGATGGAATACATCGATGGCCATGACTTGCGTTACCGGTTGTCGCAGTTAAATTTTCGTCAAAAAATGCAGGTAATCCGTGACATCGCGAAAGCCTTGGATTACGCAGGTGCCAAAGGCTACATCCATCGGGATATCAAACCCGAAAATATCATGTTTCACTCGTCTGATCAGCGCGCAGTGCTCATGGATTTTGGTATAGCCCGCGCAGCCGAAACCAATACCACGGTGACGCAAACCGGTATTGCAATTGGTACGCCGCACTATATGAGCCCGGAGCAGGCGAAAGGGAAAGCGGTTGACCCTCGCAGTGATATATATAGTCTGGGGGTGGTGCTTTATCTGATGCTGGCCGGCCGGGTGCCTTATGATGCGGAGTCTGCGGTGGCGATCGGAATCAAGCATATAACCGAGCCCGTGCCATTGCTGCCCGCCGCGTTTAAGTCTTTGCAGCCATTGCTCGACAAAATGATGGCAAAAGATGTGAAGCATCGCTTCCAATCTGCTGGTGCGCTGTTAGATGCTTTGGATGATCTGGATCTCGATGTTATTGAACACAGTGCTCAGATGATGTCTTCGAGCACTTGGCAGGACTCGGATTCGTCAACCACGGTGTTTAGTCAGGTGGGAGATGCTGATGCTGAAGATTTTGAATTACAGCATCATGAGCGTTCATTGACAGATGCATACTCTATGTATGAAGCCGAGTCTGCCCAGGCGCGCAGTGGTTTTAGCATCATTCCGTGGTTTGTATCTGCCTGTTTTGTTGTGTCTGTTGTCGGTGGTTTTTTGTATGTCAAAGAGCCGCAAATGGTGGATGCATGGTTGGCCAAGGCAAAAGAAAAACAAGCGCAATGGTTGGCGGGTACAGATTCGGCGAGTGAAGTCATTCTGGATGAAAAGAAGGTCAAAGCTCGCGAGCAGCAGGAACAGGCTCAGCCATCGCCTGCTGTTGAAGTCGTGCGGCAGCAAACAGAAAAAAAATCTCCCGACACCGCCGTGCGAGATGAAATCAAGGCAAGTCCTGTTGTTGACAATCATGCTGGTGAGATTGCAGCGCTGCGCAGTAAGCTTGCGCAGTTAAGTGCGAAGCAACATGATCCTTTATATCTGGCCGAACTGGTAAAAACCTATCAGGCGTTATTGGCTCTATTGCCTGTCTCAGAAAAGTCCGATCTGAACACGCAGTACGAAGCATTCAAACAGCGTCAGTTCACCGACGCACGTCAACAAGCCCAGGAGTTTGGTTCCAGCGCATCGCTGGATAAAAAAATTACCCAGCTAAAATCATTATTTCCAGAAACGCCAGCGAGTGAATTTAACCAGCTGGTGCAAACGGCGAAAACACGGAAGCGGGTGATGAGTTTGCTTTTGGAGGCAGAGGCATACCTTAAACAGAGCAATTTGACGCAGCCACGTGGACGCAATGCATTGGAAGCGTATGACAAAGTATTGCGTCTGGACGCCGATAATCAGACGGCTATCGACGGTCGTAAAATCATCGCGCGCAGACTGGTCGCATCCGCTCAAAAACGTTACCAGAGTGGTAAATTACAATCCGCATTGAGTGTGCTGGATAAGTCTCTGGCGATTTACCCTAAAAACGGTGACGCATTAAAGTTGCGTCAGCAAATACATGACAGGCTTTCTCAGGGGCAGCGGGTTGAGGATTTATTGGCGAGCGCGGATAAAAAACTTAAAGCAGAAGCCTTGTTTTCTCCTAAGGGACAAGCGGCATATTATGATTATGCTGAAGTGTTGCGGCTGGAGCCTGGCAATCAAAAAGCTCAGCAGGGGATGGAGTCGGTCATTGATGCGTTGAGCGCAAAAGTGTGGCGTTTGGTTGGAGAAAAGAAAACCGAAGAGGTGAAAAGCGTTTTGCAGGTGCCTTTGATGGAGATGCCTAATTCGGAGCGCATTCGTTCACTTACGCTGGCAGTTGAAGAAATGATCGGTGAAAAGGTGGTTGTGTCAAACCCTTAAAGTTTTTTTGCTGGAGCTGAAGATCAGGGGGGGCGCTTTAATAAAGTTGTAGATGCCGAGCGGTGTTTAAGATTGTGGTGTTTGGCCTTTTGCGTTAGGCGCCTTCAGCATGGTTTTGCGGGGTTTGGCTTTACGGGGTCTGGCTTTCAGCAGGGTTTTTATATAAAGCGGCATGTGTTTAATGCGGATTATATAGAGGGGTTTATCTAAAGTACTTGTGCGACTCTAAAGTACTTACGCGACTTCGAAGAATAAAGCGTTATCGGAATCACTTTCCAGTGTTGCCTTCACTAAGTCGCGAACATCACATGCACAGCGGCCACAGCCAGTTGCTGCGCCCAATTGATTTTTTACTTCACGGAAGCTTTCTGCGCCACCATTTACCGCCTCTCGGATCTGGGAATCGGTAACACCTTTGCAAAGACATACGTACATAGTGAAAGAAAATTCTCGTCATAGCGAATATTAATCAGTTAAATAAAATGTAATGTAAATAAGAATGATTGTCAATTAGCTTTCATTGAAAAAAACTGAATTTTGTACGAAATGTGAGCTTTGTAGAGTTTTTTGTGTATTGAGCATTTTTGTGCGTTATTGAATAAATTAATCAGTGAGATATTGATTTTCAATACGGACCAAAGTGTAGCCCGTGTATTATTGCCTCCAATATTGTATCGCTTGGTTGGCCGGCTTGAGCCGGGTCTTCCCGCGACAAGAAACGTGATCTGAGCGGCACTGCTTCGCCGCTGTCATTATTCACCAAAAATCCAAGATATTCGGGCCTTGTCTTCAATAGCAAAGCCCCCATATATCGACGACTGAAATAAACCATTAAAGAGGAAACATCATGGGCGTATTAGTTGGTAAACCAGCTCCAGATTTCACTGCACCAGCCGTTTTAGCGAATGGCGAAATTGTTGAAGATTTTGCATTTTCAGAAGTTACCAAAGGCAAGAAAGCGGTAGTCTTCTTTTATCCTCTAGACTTCACTTTTGTATGTCCATCTGAATTGTTGGCATTCGACCACCGCACCGCTGAGTTTGAAAAGCGTGGTGTTCAAGTGATCGGTGTTTCTATCGATTCTCACTTTTCTCACAATGCATGGCGTAACACTCCAGTAGACAATGGTGGTATTGGTCCTGTGAAATACCCATTGGTTGCTGATATCAACCACGCTATCTGTAAAGCCTATGACGTTGAGTCTGAAGGCGGCGTTGCATTCCGTGGTTCTTTCTTAATTGACGAAGAAGGTGTTGTTCGTCACCAGGTTGTTAACGATCTGCCTTTAGGTCGTAACGTTGACGAAATGTTGCGTATGGTTGATGCATTAGCATTCCATCAGGAGCACGGCGAAGTTTGTCCTGCTGGTTGGAAAGACGGTGACTCTGGTATGACAGCATCTCCAGAAGGTGTTGCTGCTTACTTGTCTGCAAACCACGAAAAACTTTAAGTTACCATTTCGGGTAAAAACAACGCTGTTGTTTAGCGCCTGAAACAAAAACCGAAAGCAAAAACCTGAACTCAGCCTGGCACTTTGCATTGATGTGCCAGGAAGATTCAGGTTTTTTTATGCCTGGCGTTTGCTGGGGGTAAGATATTTTGCGGCACGCCCCAAGTGCTGTTTGGCGTTTTTAATTTCCATGCGGGCGATGGATTGTAAGTGGACTTCGTCAGGTCCATCGGCAATGCGTAAGCATCGACCCCAGGTGTAATGTTCTGCCAGTGGTGTATCGTTGGTGAGTCCCATAGCGCCGAAAATCTGAATTGCGCGATCTACCACCGTGGTGTGGAGTGCGGGGGCAACGGCTTTGATCATGGCGATTTCCTTGCGTGCTGCCTGTGTGCCGACTTCATCGATCATCCAGGCCGTTTTCAATACCAGTAATCGTGCTTGTTCAATCTCTATGCGGGATTTTGCGATCCACTCTGCAATACTGCCGTGTTCGAACAAGTATTTACCAAAACTCTTGCGCTCTAGGCAGCGCTCTGTCATCAACTCTAAAGCAAGTTCCGCAGCGCCTATCGAGCGCATGCAATGGTGCACCCGGCCCGGGCCCAAACGTGCCTGCGCCAGCGCGAAACCACTGCCTTCTTCGCCAAGCAAGTTGGACGCTGGCACGCGCACATGACGAAAAACAATTTCACAGTGTCCTTCGGGGGACTGGTGGTTGAGTGTTTCGATGTTTCTTTCCACTGTCACACCAACACTATCGCGAGGGACAATGATCATGCTCTGCTGTGTGTGACTGTCGGCATCGGGGTTGGTTTTGCCCATGACAATATAAAAATCACAGCGCGGATGAGCTGCATTCGTGCTGAACCATTTTCTACCGTTTATCACATAGTCATTGCCGTCTCGAATGATGGAGCAGGTAATATTCGTGGCATCAGACGAGGCTACATCGGGTTCTGTCATGCAGAATGCCGAACGCATATCACCGTTCAGCATTGGCTCTAGCCAGCGTTGGCGTTGTTCGGCTGTCGCAAACATATGCAGCAGTTCCATGTTCCCGGTGTCGGGAGCATTGCAGTTAAACACTTCAGATGACCAGGTTACACGCCCCATGATTTCTGCCAGTGGTGCATATTCGAGATTGCTGAGGCGCGTGCCGGGTTCATCGTCTCGCAGGGCTGGCAAAAAGAGATTCCATAGCCCCTCTGCTTTGGCTTGTTGTTTTAATTCCTCCATAAACGACACCGGGAAATTTCCCGCATGTATTTCCTCTTTGTGTTGGCGGATACGAGGCACTACGTAATGCGCCATAAACGTATGGAGCTGCTCCTGCAGCTTTTGTGAACGTTGAGAAAAAGCAAAATCCATGGGGTTCTCCTGAGCGTTAGTAAGCGGAAACGCCGCCATCAACAGCAATGGCTTGACCGTTCATATACGAGTTTTCAGGTGCAATGATACTGAGCATCGCAGCGACTATTTCTTCTGGCTCTCCCAGGCGTTTCATCGGGCAGCCACTGGCAAACATGTCGAGCACCTGTTTTGGTTCGTTTTCTAAAATGGGCGTTAAGCTATAGAAGGGGCAGATTGCGTTGACACGCACTTTGTGGCGCGCGTACTCAACCGCTGCAGTTTTGGTTAAACCAATGACGGCATGTTTGGATGCGCTGTAGGCAGCGAGTTTGGGTGCGCCACCAATCCCGGCCATGGAGGAAACATTTAAAATACTGCCGCCTCCCTGTTTTATCATGGGAGGAATTTGATATTTCATAGCGAAAAAAACACCTTTGGTGTTCACAGCAAAATTCAAATCCAGGTCTTGTTCTTCTGTTTCAATAAGCGGTTTCATGATGGTCGACATGCCTGCATTGTTAATCGCAATATCCAGGCGGTCGAAGGTCGCTATCGCATCCGCCATAAGGGATTTGACCTCCTCTTCTTTTGTTACGTCACACTTGCGATATAAGCCCTGTTGATTAATTGTCGATAATTCTTCTTTTAGCAGGTGCAAACCTTCCTCGTTACGATCGGCCAAAACGAGCTTTGCGTGTTGTGCTGCCAATTGTTGTGCAAGTAATTTTCCGAAGCCACTGGCTGCGCCGCTAATGAAAATCACCTGGTCTTTAAAGGGTGTATGCATAGGATTATTCCCAATCATTGTGCTTGTGAATACTGATAAAAAGTGACGCTAGAGCGTAATACCTCCGTCTACCACCAGGCATTCGCCAGTGGTGTAGCTGGCAGCGTCGGACACCAAATACAGTACGGTGCCGGCCATTTCTTCCGGTTTGGCGTGGCGTCCCAGGGGAATGCGTTGCGTCCATTGTTGCAGTAGTTGTTCATTATTAAATAGAGCGCCGGCAAATTTAGTTTCGGTAAGCCCAGGTAATAAGGCATTCACACGAATACCATAAGCACCACACTCTTTGGCAAAGGCGCGAGTCATATTGGCGACGGCCGCTTTGGTGATGGAGTAGATGCCTTGCATGGCTGAAGGATGTAAGGCATTGACTGAGGCAGTATTCACAATGCAGCCCTTGCCTTGTTGGCGCATGAGGTGACAGGCAAGGGTGGACATAAAAAAGTATCCGCGAATATTGACCTCCACCGTTTTCTCGAAAGCGTCTATCGGCGTATCAATAATGGGACCAAAATAGGGATTAGTGGCAGCGTTATTAATTAAGATATCCAAACGCTGGTGCCTGGTTTCGATATGCTGCATGATGCTCTGAATATCTTCCATCTTTCCCACGTGACAGGCGAAGGCTTCTGCTTTCCCGCCTTGATCGATAATGGTGTTGGCCACGTGTTGGCAGTCTTCTATTTTACGGCTGGAAACAATGACGTAGGCGCCGTAGTCCGCCAAGAGCTTTGCGATGGCTTCACCGATACCACGGCTGGCTCCGGTCACCAGCGCAATTCTGCCAGTTAAATCAAATACATTGTTTTTCATAGGCGCCTCCTGAAACGGTTCATGCCCGTGTTGTGGTTTAAATCTGGAAACTGATTTTTAGTCTTCACTATGTGCAAGTTCCATGGCCATTTGTGCGAGTGGCTCCACCATATTGCCCAGGTAACTGGCTTTTTCACTGGACGCATTGCCATCGAGTGCACGCTTTAGCACGCCCTGTAGAATCGCCGTTAAACGAAACAAGCTGAAGGCGAGATAAAAATGCCAATGACTGATGGTTTCTATATTGCGTAATTCACAATAGTGTCGAACGATCTCTTGTTCTGACGGAATCCCGAGAGCCTGGCGATCTCGATCTGCCAAGCCGTTAAAAACGCGGTTACTGGGCAAGCGCAGGCACATACAGAAAAATGCGATATCCGCAAAAGGGTGTCCCAGTGTCGATAATTCCCAATCAAGCACGGCAAGTCCTCGAGCGGACTGCTTTGCGAATACAATATTGTCGAATCGGAAATCACCGTGCACGAGGGTAGTTACACCGTCGTCCTCTGGACAATGTTTCTCAATCCAAAGAATCAATTGTTCCATAGCTTCAATACGGCTGGTTTCGGATGCACGATATTGTCGTTGCCAGATATTGAATTGCCGCTCGAAATAATTGCCTTGTTTGCCGAAATCATTCAGCCCGACGGTAGCAATATTGGTATTGTGTAGTGCAGCGAGGATACGAACGCATTCCTGGTAATAGGCTTCGCGATCTTGAGTCGCGACATCCGGCAGAGCGGGGTCCCAAAATATTTCACCGTCTACAAACTCCATGACATAAAACATTGCACCGAGCACCTGGCTGTCTTCACACAAGTGGTAAACCTTAGCGACTGGGACATCGGTATGTTGCAGAGCTCGCTGAATTCTAAATTCGCGGTCTACGGCATGAGCGGATTTTAAAAGCTTGCCGGAAGGTTGGCGGCGTATGACAAATTGGCCGCTGGCGCTGTTCAGTAAGTATGTGGGATTGGATTGGCCACCAGAAAATTTTTCGGCGGTAAACGGTCCGGTAATGCCTTCTACATTGGCGGTAAGATAATTGCCCAGTTGTTCTATGTCTAAGTCATTTTTCATGGTGTTTACTTAAGCTGATTTGTCGTTTTTGTTTTTTATGAGAAAACGCATTGTTTTGTTAAATGGGTTAGCCGTAAGTAATGGCATGTTTGCGTTCCGGTGAATCCAGATGCGGTAAAGTGTTAAAGCTGGCGAGTACCAGTTTTGCATCGTTACAGAAAACCCTGGAAACACTGGCATTTATTATTTGAAAGTTTAATTCGATCATGGTGACCGGGTGACAGTGAAGCAACATGCCAATCATGGTGGAAATCGGCCCCCCGGAACTTACTACTAGAATATTATCTGCTTTACTCGTGCGTATACGGCTCAGCGCTTGATTGACACGAGCGTAAAATTCGGGCCAGCTTTCTTTTGCCGGCTCACTCAGTTGATCATTAATCCATAGCCCCAGAACCTGCTTTAGTCCCATAAAAAACTGACGCGGTGCCTCACGCCGATTTTCCATAAGCTGTAGATATTCGTGGCCGGCCGCGCAAAATAAATTATGGAAATCAAATTCGTTCAGCCCAGGAATCACGAATGCTGGCGGCGACTCATGCAGTTGGTTTGTAATCCCTCTGGCAGTTTGCTGGTGTCGGTTTTGATCTCCGGTAAATACCTCATCAAACACGATTCCCATGTTGCAAAAGTACTCGCCCAGCCATTTGGATTGTTGATGCCCCAGTTCAGACAGCTTGTCATAGTTGTCATCGGCAAATGAAGCTTGGGCATGGCGAACCAGAAAAATTTCTGTCATAGCAAACTTATTGTGGTGTTGTCTCGATATTGAAGAATTCATGTAGCCGGCACGACTTGTTTATTTGCGTTATCGGATGCCAGTGACAGCCAAGATTAAATGACAAAACATCATTATTGAAATTATTTGTATGAATGATAGTCTATTAATTTCGTGAATACCGGTTAACTATATGCGCCTGTCACAACTCGATCTAAATCTTTTCCCTGTGTTCGATGCCATTTACACAAAGCGAAATCTTACGCGGGCCGCTGAAGTGCTTTGCGTGACACAACCTGCTGTGAGTAACGCACTGGCGCGTATGCGCAAATCGTTTAATGATCCACTGTTTGTCAGTACGCCACAGGGAATGGTACCTACGCCTATAGCCAAACGTATTCATCAACAGGTTAGTGAAGCTTTGCAATTGTTAGATAGCAGTGTGCAGCTGGCGGATTCGTTTGCACCGGCACAGGCGAATCTCAGGTTTCGCTTTAGTATGAATGATATGAGTGAAAGCATCTTATTGCCGCGACTGAACGACGTGTTAGAAAAGGAAGCGCCTGGAATCAGCATCGAAAGTTATTTTACCCCTCGACGTGATCTACCACAGGCCTTATCAAATGGGGATTTGGATCTGGCTTTTGATGCGCCTTTGCTGAACGAGCCTCAGTTATTGCATGATTCATTGCTGTCCACACCTTATGTTTGCTTTGTGCGAAAAAATCATCCGGTTGTCTCGTCTGTGCAAGATAACACCTTAAGTCTGGAAGCCTATCTGGCGTTGGAGCATATACATGTGTCGGGTCGGCGACGCGGTATGGGAGTTGTGGATTCTGAATTAAATCGTATGAGTAAAGCCCGTAAAATAAAATTGCGGGTGCAACATTATCTTGTCGCTCCAGTAATTGCGCAGCGTAGTGATTTAATCTTAAGTGGCCCTGAATTGTTACTGCGCGATTATGAGGGGCATATGTTTGAAATTCCCTTCCCTCTGCCAGAAGAAAGCTGGCATTTGTATTGGCACAAAAGTGCCGACCAGGACAAAGCCAACCAATGGATGCGAGAGAAAATAGCCGAGATAACAAGCACTCTCGCACAGTAATGCACGACCAGCCGACATCCTCGCGCAGCCACAACACCAATGATAGCGACGGCCTATTTAGTGAATGACAATAGTGGAAATTGCGATTGTCACATTTCTCACCTCTCTTAAAATCATAGTCGCGTATTGTGTACAGATAATTCATCACGCAGTTTGTGAACAATAAAAATAATCACTGGCGAATGCTTGCCGGCCATCAGCGCCCCTTTTTCCAAGCACGGATACTGAATATGACGAAATTAATTGAGTGCAAAACTTGTCACAATATTATGTTTATCGCGCTAAATAATCCTCCAGTAAATGGTTTAAATCAGGCGGTTCGTCAAGGCTTGCAGGAGGCCTTTCGCCAAGCGCATGACGATGAGCGGATTGATGCCATTATCCTTATGTCCGCTATTAGTTTCTTCTGTGGTGGCGCCGATATATCTGAGTTTTCCAGTGGCTGTTTCAATCAGGCACCGACCTTGCCAGATGTGCTAAACGAGATTGAAGCGAGTAAGAAAATTGTAGTAGCAGCTATTAACGGAGCGGCTTTAGGGGGAGGTTTGGAGTTAGCCCTGGCTTGTGATTATCGCTTTATTGATAAACGTGCGACGTTGGGATTGCCCGAAGTGCATTTGGGCTTGATTCCCGGCGCAGGCGGTACACAACGGCTACCGCGTCTGGCTGGCTTGCCTTTGGCATTGGAAATGATTGCCACGGGAATGACTATTTCGGCAGAAAAGGCCAAGGCCGCTGGTTTAGCCGATGTATTGTTTGACAGCAAAAACGAATTTTATAATGCCGTTTTGACTTATACCAGTGAATTGGTAGAGCAGCGGGCCCCGGTGAAATCCTGTGACGAGATATCGCTTTCCTCAACTGAGTATTCAGCGTCAATTTTCACAGATTTTCTGTTGAGCATTGATAAAAAGGCCAAAGGGTTGTTTGCTCCTAAAGCGTGTGTAAGAGCGGTTCAGTTTGCCTGTAATTCTTCGTTAAAGGACGGCCTGGCAGAAGAGCAGAAAATTTTCATGGAATGTATGGCGACGTCTCAAGCTCGTGCTCAGCAGCATAGCTTTTTTGCTGAAAGAAAAGCAGCGAAAATTGAGAATCTCAATAAACGCATTACACCCTTGCCATTGAATTCGGTGGCCATTATCGGTGCCGGAACCATGGGGGCCGGGATTGCGATGAACTTTATTAACGCGGGTATTCACACCACACTATTGGACCTTAGTGCGGAAGGAATTCAACGAGGCCTGGATAGTATAAAAACCAATTATCATATCAGCGTACAAAAGGGGCGTTTGACTCAGGAGCAGGTGGATGCAGCCTTGTCTTGTCTGCATAGCACAATGGATTATGCTGATATCGCCGAAGCTGATCTGGTTATCGAAGCCGTGTTTGAAAATATGGAAATTAAACAAAATGTATTTCGTACCCTCAATGAAGTTTGTAAGCCCGAAGCCATTCTTGCTTCGAATACCTCGACTCTGGATGTGAATGCCATTGCGCGTTGTACCAATCGCCCCGAGCGAGTGATCGGCCTGCACTTTTTTAGTCCCGCTAACGTCATGCGGTTGCTGGAAATTGTACGCGCGGAAAGAACCTCGGAGACAACCCTGTTAACCGCGTTGCAAATGGCGAAGAAAATTCGCAAAACACCCGTCACTGTCGGTGTTTGTTTTGGCTTTGTGGGTAACAGAATGCTGGAGCCATATGGCCGTGAAGCCATGCGCCTATTACTCGAAGGAGTACGCCCAGCACAGCTGGACGCCGTGTTAACGGAATTTGGTATGGCGATGGGTGTCTGCGCTGTGAGTGATCTGGCTGGTATCGATATCGGGTATTTAACGCGACAGAGCCGACGTCAACAAATTGCGCATGATCCGACATATGCTGTGGTTGCCGATATGTTGTATGAGCGTGGTCACTACGGACAAAAAACCGGTCGTGGTTTTTATTGCTATGAAGGTAGAGTGGCTTCAGAAAATGAGGAGGTCGTCACCATAGCCAAGGAAGCGGCAAGAAAATTCGGTGTACAGCAACGTCTACACGACAATAAGGAAATACTCGAACGCTGTCTGTTTCCACTGATTAATGAAGCGGCTCAGATTCTCGACGAGGGCATCGCATCGCGACCCAGTGACTGTGATGTTATTTATGTTCACGGTTATGGCTTTCCCGTGTGGCGTGGTGGGCCATTATTTTATGCTGATGAAATAGGCTTAAACTATGTGGTTCAGCGACTGGAATTTTACCGGGATACCTTAGAAGAGCATGGACGCATGTGGTTTGAACCTGCGCCTCTACTAAAGCGCCTGGTTGCTAACAGGCAAACCTTTGGCGACTTAAACTCATGAACATGGCTTTTCCAACTGTTGGCCAGATAGTCGGGGGAGTGTGATTCGTTTATGCGTTCTCTCTCTCATTATGCTGGCATGGATCTAGGTACCAGTGCCTGGTGCAAAGTGGATCAAACCATGATAAATCTTTTTGCCGAGGCGACTGGAGACAAGCAGTATATCCATACGCAACCGGAATTAGCGGCAAACAGTGTGTTCGAAGGGACCATTGCACATGGACTGTTGACGCTGTCATTAATTCCGCAATGGTTGTATCCCATGTTAACGCCCATCTGTCCTGCCGATTGTACGCTGGTAAATTATGGTATCGACAAATTGCGTTTTCTTCATCCTGTGAAAAGCAACAGCTATATTCGGTGTTCAATTAAATTAAGTGGCTGTGATCAGAGGTCCGCCCACGAATGGTTGTTAAAGCTACACGTGGAGGTGCAAATTCATGGTGTTGAAAAACTGGCATTGGTGGCAGAAGTGTTGACCTTAATGTTGACAGCCCCGGATAAAGACGAAAATACGATTAGGTGAAAGCATACACGCATAGAGGTAACTATGGCTGAATATAAAGTCCCTTTGCAGGATATACATTTTGCATACAACGACGTTCTTGATTTCAATAAACACTATGAGCAGCTACTCGCAGCGGACGATGCGACGCCAGATATGGTGGCCGCTATATTGGAGGAGGCCGCCAAATTTTCTGAGCAGGTGGTGTCACCATTAAATGCCGTGGGGGATGTGGAAGGCTGCCATTGGCAGGATGCTAAGGTCAGCACGCCCACCGGCTTTAAAGCGGCCTTTGATCAGTTTAAAGCAGGAGGGTGGACGGGACTTTCACAGCCCGTAGCGTTTGGGGGGCAGGGCTTGCCAGTTTCGTTAAATACAATTTTCTATGAAATGTTAACCTCCGCTAATCACGCCTGGGCTATGTATCCCAGTTTAACCTGGGGCGCAATAAATACGATTAAATCTCATGCATCGGAAGCGTTACAGCGTGATTTTTTACCGTTAATGGTCCAGGGCGAATGGTCTGGCACCATGTGTTTAACCGAAGCGCACTGTGGATCAGACTTAGGGTTACTGCGAACAAAAGCTATTCCCAATGATGATGGAACCTACGCGATCAGTGGGAGCAAAATATTTATCTCTGCGGGTGAACATGACCTGACGGATAATATTGTGCATATTGTATTAGCGCGTTTACCTGATGCTCCCGAAGGGGTAAAAGGGATTTCGCTTTTTATTGTGCCTAAGTACATTGCCAGTAATCACTCAGACAAAAAAAATATCGACCACCACCATAGCGATCTGACTCTGGACCAGAACGCCCTGCAATACAATAACGTGCAATGTGGCTCTATTGAGCACAAAATGGGAATTCATGGTAATGCCACCTGCGTGATGAATTTTGATGGCGCCAGGGGGTATTTAATTGGCCAGGCCAACAAAGGATTGCACTGCATGTTCACCTTTATTAACGAATCGCGTCTTGGGGTAGCCCAGCAAGGCCACGGCCATATCGAACGTTCATATCAGGGGTCGCTCGCGTATGCGCATGAGCGTTTGCAAATGCGCGCCCCTCACCGTGTGCTACCCGATAAACCTGCTGATCCCATTATTGCTCACCCCGATGTGCGACGAATGTTGTTGACCCAAAAAGCTTACGCTGAAGGTGGGCGTTTGCTGAATTACTATTGTGCACAGCAAGTAGATATTCATAACGCGGGTGACACCGAACAAACGCGAAAAGAAGCGGAAGAAGAACTGGCATTATTAACGCCCATTGCCAAGGGATTTTTAACCGAGGTCAGTATGGAAGCCACACAATATGGTGTGCAGATTTTTGGTGGTCACGGATATATTCGCGAGTGGGGCATGGAGCAGGAATATCGCGATACACGGATTACCAGTATTTATGAGGGCACAAATGGCATTCAGGCATTAGATTTACTGGCAAGAAAAATATTGCCTTCGGGGGGCGAAGCGCTCAGGCCCTTTGCGGCGAAAGTTCAGGCGTTTTGCCAATCGGAGCAGGGCGACCGGATGAAGCCATTTCAAGCCCTGGTAAATCAACAGTTTTCGGACTGGTTGACATTAACGATGGACATTGCGCGGCGGGGTAAAGATGACCCCAATGCTATAGGGATGGCTGCATATGATTATCTTATGTTTGCGGGCTATGCCACGCTGGCATATTTTCTGGCGAAAAGTGCCAGTGCAGCGAATCGTAAATTAATGGGAAAAGATTCTGCCCATATCGATGCTCAATATTACGAAAATAAAATAGCCGTCTGTCAATTTTATTTTGACAGAATACTACCGCGAAATGCTGTGCATGCCAGCTGTATGCGCGCAGAATTAAATAGCGTGTTTGACTGGCAGGAATGAGTGAAGCCCGATGTCTGATGAACCTTTAATGATGTTAAATGCCTTGTGGTTTAAACCACCACAAGGCGAAAAATACTATCAACGCTATCTTGCCGCTGCGCACCAGGTAAGCCTGGAGTTAGGGGTCTCGGTAAAAATTCAAACAATGTATCAACCCCGTAGTATGATTATTGGTGAATTAAAGGGAAGGTCCTTGCCGGATGTTTTTTTTCTGGTGCAATACGAGTGCAAGCAGGATTTTGAAGATTTTGTGAATAGTGCTGAATACCAGGAGATTCGCTATTTGCGCGAAGAGGCGATCGTCGACTCATTGTTAATTGAATGTGGCACATTCCACTTTGTACCACATTAAAATTTTTACCTTATGCAGACGTATTCGACCTTAGGATGAGGGCGCCTGTAGTGGCAAGCCAAGAGTTTTAGCTACCAGAATTCGCAATCCAACAATTGCTGCGATAACGGCACTGCCACCGAACAAAACTAAGAGCATCCAGATAAACGGATGCGGTAGTGTGGATTGAGAATCGGGTGTTGATGTCGTGCTTATAGAAAACGCTGCCAATCCCGAAATTAAATAATACATAAAAGCATAGTTGTTAAATACTTTCGGAAAAATTTCCCCAAAAGCGACAATGGCGTATACCACAAGGCAGATGAAAATAATACGAGCAGTCCCCGGATCAATAAATCCAGCACTAAGTTGAATGAACTCTACGGTCAATACAAAACATATAATTCCGACGATTCCGCCTAAAAGAATATTTGGTGCTTTGGCTAGATCCATGTGAGATTCAAAAAAGAAAATCATGACCATAAAAACCGGCCATCCAGGAAGGTGAAACGTGTGTAATATGCTCTCCATTACTACAATGAGCACTAGTAAATAAGCGCCAAACACTAATCTTTCTTTTTTAAATTTTTCTCTGATGTTCACAATGCACTCCCGATTTGGTTAGAAATAGATAAAGCGAACGAATTGGTATGAAAATTAAGATGGCGATGTGAAGTAAACTCGCTCCAGACCTTGCCGAATGGTGTCGGGAATCGGGTGCGGTCGATCACTCTCTCGCTCTACAAAAACGTGAGTAAAACTGCCGTATGCACTGGCTTTCTCGGCATGTTGCTGGAATAAAGCAAGGCCATACGTGACGGAACTGTTGCCAATGTGATTGACCCTGAACCCACAGTCCAGTGTCTGTGGGAAAACCAAAGGACTTAAATACGTGCACTGTGATTGGACAACAAATGCCACCACGGCGTCGCGCTGAATATTCAGTCCGCATTCGCGAATCAGATAGGTGTTCGCGATGGTGTCAAAATACGAGTAATAGTGGGCGTTATTGATATGGCCATAAATATCATTGTCCATCCAGCGTGTCGTCAGAGGTGAAAACCACAGGTATTGCGCTCGCTGCTGACATAGACTGGCGTCGATCGGTTTTTTCATATGCAAATTCTTCGAGTGTAAGAAATGGAATTCAAAGTATTGGCTTAATATGCTGCGCGATAGATTGCTAGTGCATCCGCTTCCGTCATGGTTCGCGGGTTATTCACCAGTAAGCGTTGCTGCAGTATGGCGTCGGCCGCAAGCAGGTGAAGTTCTTGCTCTGGAACGTCCGCCAGCGCTAATGTGGATGGCAGACGCAGGGCGCGAATCAGATCGACAAAATATTGAATAAACTGTTCGCACCGCTGTTGCGGTGTTTCGCTTAATTGCTCAACGGGTATCACAATTTCTGCCAGCTCTGCGTACCAGTCTTCAGCTTCGCAGGCATTGAAGCGAAGCACGTGAGGTAGCACAAGAGAATTACTGAGTCCATGGGGAATGTGGTAATGACCTCCGAGCGGGTAGGCCAGTGCATGTACCGCTGCGACCGGGGCATTGGCAAATGCCTGGCCGGCCAAACAAGCGCCAAGTAGCATGGCCTGTCTTGCAGCGAGATCATGACCAGAGTCGGTTACGCGTAAAATATTCTCTGACAATAAAGTCAGGGCTTGCTTTGCCAGCATATCGGAGTAGGGATTTTTTTTTCTGATACTGGTAAATGCCTCAACTGCATGAACCATTGCATCTATCCCTGTCATGGCGGTAATGGGTTCTGGCAGGCCAATAGTGAGCTCTGCATCCAGCAGCGCGATATCGGGTAGCAGTCGTGATGATACAACGCCTTGTTTCGTCGTTTCACCGGTTGTCACAATGGCAATGGGGGTCACCTCTGATCCTGTGCCGGCAGTTGTTGGAATTTGAATGAGCGGCAGCCGCTGGCCTTTAACTTTGTCTACCCCATAAATATCTGCAAGCGTTTCGCTGGAGTGGGCGAGAAGGGCAACCAGTTTTGCGGTATCCATCGAGCTTCCACCACCGAAGCCAATAACGGCATCCACTTTTTTCTGTTTGGCAAAGGCTAAGGCTTCATTTATGACCTGTTCCGGGGGATCGGCAATGACGTCGGTATACGCGTAGCTGGATATACCTTCCTGACTTAAAATTCGTTGTACGGTTTGTATTAAACCCAGCTTTTCGATGCCCGGATCGGACACTATGAGGGGAAGATGAACATTCAGTTTCCGGCACAGTATTCCGAGATTACGAACCGCCCCGACTTCGCTAATGAGAGATCGGCAGGTATCGAAGGTGAAGTGATGCATTGGCTTAACCTCTTAGCTTATTTGTTATTATTTTTCCGAGATTCAGTTTTTTGTGTCGTAATCGAACCTTGTATTGGCGTTTTAACTGGTGCACAAAAATATGCGAAACACGGGAAGCGTTTTATAGCTAAATGACATGTGGTTCTAAGTGCAAGCCGGCTGGCCTACCCAGGCGTTACGGGAGAAACTTTCTCGAAATTTTTCTCCCCAGGTTTTGCTCGCAGAATTTATCGTTTTATCTGTAGGTGTTATCCAGAAAATTTAGCGGGATATTGTAGGGCAATATTAACGTTCTACAGCGATAAGTTTGAAAGCACTTGACCTGTTAAAACTACAAGTCGCTGAACGTTGAATTGTATAGGAGGAAAGGTGGCAGACAATCGCCGAATAATCCGGAATGATGTACTAAACCCGCCGAGCCTTTAATGACGTGATGCACCATGTTCCGTAGCACGATATTGCCCTGGTGTTACCCCCGTCCATTTTTTGAAAGCGCGAAAAAATGTACTGACTTCATCGAAGCCCAGGCGATCGGCAATTTCGCGATTACTGATATCCGGCACATTCAAATAGTGAAAGGCTGCTTCCATACGGCACTCGTCTTTTAGTCTTTGAAATGAACTGCCGTCCATTAGTAAATGACGACGTAAAGTGGTGACGGACATATTGAGCCTGTCCGCAACACGCTCCATCCCGAGCATTTGCCGTCCAACATTCTGATTTAACAATGCTTTCACTTTGGCTTTTGTCGTCTGTTCGTTTTCAGCATTGATAATGACACCAAAAGGAGCAACACGCAGAAAATTCTCCAGGCTTTCCTCTGTTTGAATAATGGAATAATCAAGGTAGCGTTTATCGAATTCGATGCCGTTAAACGAAGCTTCAAAGACAGTTTCATTAGAATGGAATTGCGCCATCTCCCACGGTGTGTCCGGTTCGGCGCAAGTAAACGCTGTGCGTTTTATTTCAAGTTCAGTACCAATCAGCCAGCTCCAATGACGTTGCCAGGCGGCTATGGTAGTGTGCAGGGTAACTGGTTTGGTTTGTTTGATGATGTCTTCAAACTCTTCCTGAGTTAAGTTATCCAGCGGGGCGAGTCTAACTCGCGCTAGATCGCCTTCAATATCCAGCCGAACACTGATGCGAAACCCCCGAGTGATCTGACCAAATTCCCAGGCGCGAATTAACGCCTGCTGCAGGGTTTTGCAGTGCACCATAATGAGGGAGAGCATGCGGAAAGTGCCGCGATGTATTTTGCCTCCACTTAACATACCAAACCACTCGTCGCGAATAGTCCCCATCGCACGCTGGTAAAGTTTGCCGTAGAGCAGCGCTGAAAAATAACGTTCACGCTCCAGGCTCTCGCGCTCAATGCCCACTTCAGCAAGTAGCTGATCTGTGTCGTAGCCGCGCTCATCCACTTCGTTAAGTAGTGTTTTTAAGTAGCTGGTAGGTATAAAAATTTCTTCGGCAGTCATTGTATTATTTATTATTAGTTAACTGGAAAATTGAATTCAGTCACGGTGTGTCGATGTGTGCCTGTTGTTTTAAAATAAAACTATTTCTTCGACCAATCAAGTTTTGCATATGTAAACACGTCTTACATCACGTAAAAACTGTAACGCTGCTTGAGTTTTATGGGAAGGAGTTTTATTAAAATATCCCCCTTTGTTCACCAAATTTCTAACCCTCTTATTCACCTTCGAATATGAGGGTTTTTTTAGGTGCCAAAAAAAGATCTTTTTTGCAAACGACTATGGTGGGAATCGTTAATTTTAATTTCTGAATGAATATCTTACGCTGGTTAACAATTGTATCGCGAGCCAATTTTGCCATTCCAGTTAAATGAATGGGTGCTTTCACTTCCGGCTTAATACCGTTGGCCATGGTCAGCAGGGATGACTTAGAATATAGAAATCTAAGTCACCAAAATAAAGATAATAATAATAACGAGGGTTTCAGTATGTCACATATGTGTGAGAACCAGTTTTATCCTTTTTACCGTGTTCTATTCAATTCCCGTTTGTCTGGTAAACATCTGGAAAAAGATGGGGAAGGCAGTAAGAACATAAACATCAAATGCACAGAAAAAAAATCGTCTGCTGTTGTTCAGCTTTGTACACGCAATGCTTGTCTGTTTACCGGGTTATTGTCGGCGCTCGCCTGTCCCGTTTCGGCTCAGACAAACGACAGCTCCACGTCTTCGGCGTTGCTGGAAGAGGTGATTGTCACTTCCCGAAAACGTGAGGAAAGCATGCAGGATGCGCCATTGGCTGTGTCAGCCTATGGCGATCGCCAAATTGATGCCTTAAAGGTACGTGACCTGGAAAATTTAGCAGTTGGTATTCCCAATGTCTCGCTGGATGATGCAGGAACGGCCAAAGGCTATGCAAATTTTTCCGTTCGTGGTTTGGGAATCAATAGTTCGATTCTGTCCATTGATCCTTCCGTTGGCGTGTTTGTTGATGGGGTTTACATGGGAATTCCCGCTGGCATGGTGTTCGATGTTTTTGATCTGGAAAAAATAGAAGTATTACGTGGACCACAGGGGACTTTATTTGGTCGCAATGTAACAGGTGGTGCCATTCAGATGACCACGAAACTTCCAGGGGAGGCGTTTGAAGCGGTGGTCAAAACAGCGGCTGATGGCGGTGGTGAAGGAGGACTCAACTATTACGCTATGGCTTCAGTGGGTGGGCCGCTGAGTGAAACCTTTGCTGCAAAACTATCGGCCTATGTAAATCAGGACGATGGCTGGTTCAAAAACCAGTATACCGATGATGAGTTTGGAGAGGTGGATCAGCAGATGGTACGCGCAATTGGTGTGTGGTCGCCAGGCGCTAACGAAATTATTCTGCGTGTGGAACACGATAAAAATGACAGCGATGGCCCTGCGGCACAAACTCATACCAACGGATCAGGGGTGCCAGGTTCCTTTGCCAATTTCGAACGTGACAGCTTTGATATGTCTATCGATGAAGAGGGTTTTTACAATACCGAAACAGATTTCGTCACACTCGAATACAATCGCGATGTCAATTTTGGTGAAGGAAGTATTACCAACATACTGGGCTGGCGTAAATTCTATGCGGTCAGTCGCGGCGACATTGACTCGCAACCGGTGTGGCTGTTTCATTCCGATACCTGGACAGATGCAGAGCAGCTGAGTAACGAGCTTCGCTATACCGGACGATTTGCCGATCGAGCAACTCTAACCACAGGCCTTTACTATTTTACCAACTCGGTGGACTACCATGAACGCCGCAACCTCCTTGGCATTGCGAACGGAGGAGCAGCGCCCGCTGCGGTGTTTGATGGTGGTGGATATTATGATGTTAACTCGTGGGCTATGTTTGCAACCCTGGATTATGAAACGAGCGATAGTTTTATCTGGAACTTTGGCTTGCGTTATACCTATGAAGAAAAAGAAGCGGAAATTGCCTCTCTGAGTCAAAACATCACAAACACGCCGGATGGCCAAACCTGTAATCTGGTCGAGCCTGAGCCGGGCGAAGCGAAATGCGAACCGGATTTTATTGATGAACATGACTGGTCAGATGTATCACCGAAACTGGGCTTTACTTATTTGTTGAATGAGCAGCAGCGTGTGTACAGTTTTTTAACCCGGGGGTTTCGCTCTGGGGGGTATAACTTAAGAAATACCTCGTTTGATCCGGCAGACGTGCCCGGCCCATTCGATGAAGAGATAGTGGATAGTTTCGAGCTGGGTTACAAGTCTGAAAGCGATCGCAGTCGTTTTAATGCAGCACTGTTTTATAACAAAATTTCGCAAATGCAACGAGAGCTGAGTTTTCCTGGCCCGATCGGCGTTATTCAATTAATTCGGAATGTCGCCGATGCGAATATTTATGGTGTTGAAGTGGAAGGAACCGCTGCGTTAACCGAGGGCTTATTTGTTAACTATTCTGTGGGGCTATTGGACGCGAGCTATTCTGATATTCAAGCGGACTTAAATCGCGATGGGGTAATTGATGAAAAAGATGAATCCCTTGACTTGCCTCGTGCGCCTGAAGTGACCTATAGCCTGGGGTTTACGCATGAAACTGCCGTTGGACAATGGGCCCTTTTGAATTCTCGTATACATTATGCCTACCGCGATGAGTCGGCTTATACCGATGATAATCTGGGCTATGTATTGTCTCTTGAGATGTTGGATCTTGGTGTTGATCTGCGCTCTGCCGATGAAACCTGGGAAGTTGGTATATATGGGAAGAATTTATTAAATGATGTAAAGCACGGTGGCGATACGCAATTACCGGATGATATCAGTGGAGTGCCGACCGGCGGAACTTTTGCGCCGTTGAGCAAGGGGCGTATTTATGGCATGCAGTTTACTTACCATTTTAAATAAGTGACCACTTTAAAGAGAATTCCCATGAATGATGTTTTACAAAACCAACAAAGTCTGGTGGATTTATTTCGTGAAGCTTGTGATAAACATTCTCATCGACCTGCCTGCACCTGCCTGGGTAAAACCTTAAGTTATGCTCAACTGGATGAATACAGTCGGAGTTTTGCCGCGTTTTTACAGCGCTATACACCGTTGCAGCCCGGAGACAGGTTGGCCATTCAATTACCCAATATTTTGCAGTACCCGGTGGTGACCTATGGCGCCTGGCGAGCGGGGCTGATAGTGGTGAACACCAACCCGCTTTATACCGTGAGTGAAATGGAATACCAGTTTAATGACGCAGGAGCGACGGCATTAGTGGCTTTTTCCAGTATGGAAGAAAAAACAGATGCAATTCTGGCGACAACGCCAATTAAAATTCTGATTACTGCTTCACCAACCGATCTGCATGATGTTCCCGATGTTAAAGACGCTTTCACTGCGGCAGATAAGGCGTCATTGTTAGCGCGCCTCGATTCCAGTGAAGCCGTAGTTCGTATCAGCTTTAGCGAAGCCTTGGCTTTGGGAAGTGAAGAAGAATTGACGCAGCCGCATATTGATCCATACAGTATTGCTGCACTTCAATACACCGGAGGCACCACAGGTGTATCCAAGGGGGCGATGTTAAGCCATCGCAATCTTGTCTCGAACACCTTGCAAATGATTGCCCATTCGCATGATTATTTTCGTGAAGGGGAAGAGATCTATGTTGCTGTTTTGCCGCTCTATCATATCTATGCATTTTCGATTCACTGTGTGGCTCTGTTCCATGAAGGCGGGCACAGTATCCTCATTCCCAATCCGCGTTATTTGCCGAGCATTGTCGAAGCACTCATCCCGTTTAAATTCACGGGGTTTCCCGGCATTAACACACTGTTTGCCGCGCTGTGTCACGATGCAGCATTTCGCAAACTCGATTTTTCCTGTTTGCGAAGTACCGCATCCGGCGGTATGTCACTTTCGCCAGAGGTAGGTAAGCAATGGGAGGCTTTAACCGGTGTAGCGATAGCCGAAGGCTACGGATTAAGTGAGGCGTCGCCAGTCATATCCGCAAATCCTCCGCAGAAAATTCAAACTGGTACGGTGGGTTTACCTTTACCACATACCGAAGTCAAAGTTGTGAATGCTGATGGTCAGTCTCTGCCAGCCAATACTCCGGGGGAATTGCTAGTGCGTGGCCCGCAAATTATGCAAGGCTACTGGCAACAAACGGCGGCAACGCGAGATGTGTTGAGTGATGATGGCTGGCTACGTACAGGTGATATTGCGGTTATTCAGGAAGATGGGTATCTCCGGATCGTTGATCGGTTAAAGGATTTAATTGTGGTCTCAGGATTTAATGTGTACCCAAATGAAATTGAGCAGCTGGTGGCAAAATTTCCGCAGGTCCGCGAGTGCGCTGCTATAGGTGTGGCTGATGAAAAGTCAGGAGAGGCGGTTAAACTTTTCATTGTTCCGGCAACTGAAAATTTTGATCAGGAGGCACTATTGGCGTTTCTAAGAGAGAAACTCACCGCATACAAACAACCCAAGCATCTTCAGATTCTGGATGAGTTGCCAAAAAGTAATGTCGGCAAAGTGCTTAAACGAAAATTAAAATAGGAGCTGCTACGCTTTTGTTTAACATGGCTTGGCTAAGAAGTAAGACCGTGTGTGAAAAATACCAGCCAAAGTGAACACTTATAACAGTAAAGAGAAACGTGATGAAAGCAATTGTGTGTGAAAATTACGGTGCCTTGAAAGAACTTCAATACAAAGATGTGGATGATCCGCAGGTACAGGATAATGATGTACTGGTGCAGATAAAAGCGGCGGGTATCAACTTCCCGGATGCATTGGTGGTGCAGGGCTTGTACCAGGATAAACCTCCATTGCCTTTTATTCCCGGTGTTGAGTTTGCCGGTGATGTGCTCGCCTTAGGGCAAGCGGTAAAAGGTGTTTCCATTGGTGATCGTGTGGTAGGTATCAGTGCCAGCTATGGTGCCTACGCGGAGAAAATTGCCAGCCCTTCAAGCAACATCATGCCGATCCCCGATGATATGAGCTACAACGAAGCGGCCAATTTATTCTGTGCATACGGCACCGCCCATCATGCCTTGAAACAGCGTGCTCAACTGAAAAAAGATGAAACCCTGTTGGTGTTAGGTGCGGCAGGTGGTACTGGATTAGCAGCGGTACAAATCGGCAAAATTATGGGCGCGAGAGTAATCGCGGCCTGTTCAACTTCAGAAAAGTTGGCCTTCGCCAAGTCCTATGGCGCAGACGAATTAATTAATTATCAGGAGCAGGATTTAAAAGCTACATTAAAACAGCTGACCCAGGGTAAAGGGGTGGATGTTGTGTATGACCCGGTTGGGGGTGATGCATTCAATGCAGCTACACGCTGTATGGCTCGGGGAGGACGTCTGTTAGTGGTAGGGTTTGCCAGTGGCACGATCCCCCAGTTTCCTGTGAATCTGTCGCTGGTAAAGGAATACAGTGTTGTTGGTGTTTTCTGGGGGAGTTTTACCCGACACGAACCGAAGGTATTTGCGGAAAATACCCGGGAATTATTCTCGTGGTATCAACAGAAAAAAGTCCACATTATCACAGACAGTGAATACAAATTATCTGAAGCCGCGATGGCGCTGGCTCGTATTTTCGATCGAAATATCAAAGGCAAAATTGTGCTAAAACCGGAGCCCGGTTAAGGGCTCAAGCTTTCGTCTTCTTCGTCTGTTGTGTTGGCAAGCGGCCAGCCGCCCAATTGCTGCCATTTATTGACGATAATGCAAAATAAGTCTGCTGTTTTCTCTGCGTCATAAGCCGCAGAGTGAGCCGCTTTATTACAGAATTCAAGTCCAGCTAACTGGCAGGCACGAGCCAGGACCGTGTGGCCGAAGGCGAGACCGGCAATAGAGGCTGTATCAAAACAGGAAAAGGGATGAAAGGGGTTGCGTTTAATGTTGCTCCGTTCAGCAGCGGCATTCAAAAAGCCCAAATCAAAATGGGCGTTGTGTCCGACTAACACGGCGCGATTACAGTCGTGTTCCTTAACGGCTTTACGAACGGCTTGGAATACCTCTGTCAGTGCGTAAAGTTCCGGCACGGAATTGCGATCGGGATCATCAAGATCAATTCCGGTAAAATCCAGTGCAGTCTGTTCAATATTGGCGCCGTCAAATGGGTCGACATGAAAATCGAAAGTTTCATGGCGTGTCAGCCAACCGTTGTCGTCCATTGTTAAGGTGACGGCAGCAATTTCCAATAATGCATCGCGTTTTGCATCAAAGCCACCGGTTTCCACATCGATGATGACCGGTAAAAATCCGCGGAAGCGTTTGGCAAAGGGATGTTTTTCAGTGGGCTGTTGCTCTTGCACGCACTCGTCTCTTGTCAGTTTATTCAGGTGTCAGTTTGTTCAGGTGTCAGGTTATACAGACTTCAGGTTCATCGCGTTTAAGCCTCAACTTTCCAGTTGAGGCTTTCTCCGGCTTTTACCGGGACGAGGACATCATCGCCAAAGGCAAAGGACTCGGGTACTTGCCAGGGAGATTTGACCAATGTGACCTGGCCGCTGTTGCGCGCCAAGCCATAAAAATCCGGGCCGTAAAAACTGGCAAACGCTTCCAGTTTATCCATTGCGCCGACAGCATCGAACGCTTCCGCATAAAGTGGCAGAGCTGCAAAGGCGGTGTAACTGCCAGCGCAACCACAGGCAGTTTCTTTCTTTCCCTTTGCATGTGGGGCGGAATCTGTGCCTAGAAAAAACTTGGGACTGCCGCTGGTAGCGGCTTTCAACAATGCCTGTTGATGACGCTCACGCTTGAGAATGGGCAGACAATAAAAGTGCGGTTTGATGCCGCCCACCAACATGTGATTACGATTGAACAGCAGGTGGTGAGCAGTGATCGTAGCGGCGACATTGTCCGAGGCCTGTTCAACAAACTCCACCGCATTTTCTGTCGTGATATGTTCCAGCACGATTTTAAGCTTGGGATATTTTTGCGTGAGAGGCATTAAGGTGCGCTCAATAAAAACCTTTTCGCGATCGAATATATCGATGTGGCTATCAGTGACTTCACCATGCACCAGAAGGAGCACGCCGTGTTCCTGCATGGCTTCCAGTGCTGACGCGATATTGTTAATGTCCGTGACGCCAGAGTCAGAATTGGTTGTTGCCCCAGCAGGATACAATTTACATGCGACGACACCCGCCTGTTTGGCTTCGACAATTGTTTGAGCATCGGTTTTGTCTGTCAGGTAGAGGACCATCAGCGGGTCGAAGCGCTGGCCTTCTGGCACTTGCTGCAATATACGGTTCTTGTATTCCGTGGCCTGTTGCGCATTGCAAACGGGCGGAACCAGATTCGGCATGATGATGGCGCGAGCAAAATTTTCCGCTGCATGAGGCACTGTAAAGCGCAAAGCGTCCCCATCTCGTAGATGTATGTGCCAGTCATCCGGGGTGGTGATCGTTAGTGAGTTAGTCATCGCTTACACTGCTCAGTTTTCATTAAAGGGTTTCGTCGGCATTCCTGTCATGCGTTTAGGAATAAAACCGGGGCTGCGAATGCTACCGGAATTTGCCTCGAGTTGCACATTATTCCAGGGCTAAGCCGGGATTATTGGGCGGGTTCTGTCGGCGGTCCGTCACTATTGGCCGCCAGGTCGCTTCAGGTTAGCGTTTCAACTTTGACGGGTGATTTAAGGCTAAAGAAATGGAAAATTCGGCCGTTAAGCTCAATGAGGACTCTTTTAAGCTGATCTCATGTTAGCTTGTGTCATGTTGGCTTGTGTTAGGTTGTGTCATGGTGTTACAACGGTTATTAATCTGCGCAGTGTTGTGTTTCGGCTTGGCTTCCGTTGCCACGGCCCGGCACACTTCGCCCTCTGGCAGCTATTCCACAACCTACACCAATGGCATTAATGAAAGTGGCTGGGCCAGCCAGGCCAGTGTGTTCGAATGCACTTTGATACACCAGGTTCCATATTATGGTACCGCGGTGTTCAGCACGCGTGCGGGGGAGTCTTCAGTGTTTTATCTCAGCGCGCTCTCCAGTCGCTTTCAGGCGGGAGAGGCGCACTTGTATGCTCGGGCACCGATTTGGCGAGGTAAAACTCTGATTAATCTTGGCGACGTGCCGATTAAGCGCGGACTCCGGCCCATGTGGTTACCCAGTAAAAATGCTGAGCGAATGATGAACGAGCTGTTTAAAGGGATGGAAATAGAAATCGTGAAAGACGCCTGGTATGAGAATCAGAAAAACCCACCCGCACGTCTAGCGATTTCAAATATAGGATTTCGCGAAGAGTATCAGAAATACCTGATGTGTCTATCAGGCTTGCTGCCGCAGAATTTTGATCAATTGCGACGCACCGCTTTGTATTTCGAACCCAATGTGCCAGAAAGCTCCGATGATTTAAACCCACAAATAGTGCGCAAGTTGAATAATATTTTAAAACTGGTGGAGCACGATAATTCCATTCAGCTATTTTACGTCGACGGTCATACCTCTTCTCCGGGAGATCGTGCTTACAATCTGGAACTGTCTAAACGCCGTGCCGAACTCGTAAGAGATTATCTAACTCGACGGGGGATTCCGGAAGAGTGGATTAAATTGCGCTGGCATGGCGAACGTTATCCTGTGGCTTCCAATGGCACCGCTGCAGGGCGGGCAAAAAATCGACGTGTAACTATCCGCTTAGAAAAAGTGGAAAAAATCGATACACTCTCTCTAAAATAATTCCCTGGGAATGAATTCGTTACGGATCAAGTGCTTCATTGTGCTTCATTTCTGTCGAGAGACCCTTGTCGAGCAGCGCGCTGGCCCAAAGATAGGAAAGATCCCGCAAGGCTTTTTGCTCTTTCACTTTTTCCAGGTAGTGTCGCGCCAAATCCAGTTCGCCATTGATAAAGGCTTTATCGGCTGCGGTAAAATAAAACTCACTGGTCTGGCAAACATTATTTGCGTGGGCCAGTAAATCCTCAATCGTCATTGAACTGTCTTGCTTTAAATATTCCACCTGCAGTTTATCTGCTTCATTCAAATTTTGTGCTTTTTCGAGTGAGCTTTGGAAGGTGTTTTCATCGCTCTTGTAGAGCCAGCGCGAGTGCAGCTGGTAAAAATGGTCGGAAGCAAATTTATTTGCCTGAAATACAAAACGATCCGAAAGGGCTTTGTCTCCGTCATTAAATGAAAGAATGGCGAGTAATGTGAAAACACGTTCGTATTTGAAGTCTGATAGATCGTTCTCTTCTCCGTTGAGGAAACTATTCAGCATGGTGTAGGCTTCCTGGTATTTCCCCAGGATAACTGCAATTTCCAAATAGCGAATGACCGTTAGCATGTTTTGTGAAATATCAACGGCTTTTTGCGCTTGATTCCAGGCCAGAGGCGCAAGGCCTAAATTGAGGTATTGTAGACTGGCGTTAGACAAGTATTGCCAGTTGTCTTTTTCCAATACGCTGGCTTGATTGATGTAGTGAACCGAGCGTTTCAGCAATTCTTTTTCTTCGTATACGCAATTGGATTCTTTTGCCTGTGCACTTAGGGTACGTCCCACTTCATGGGCGAAGTATGCGTTGTCCGGTGAGAAATCATAAGCGACTTTTGCCGCAGCAGTAGCCAGCGAATATTGCTGATAGTCAAAATAGTGGTCGGCGATGTTGGTCCAGGTTTGTGCGTTGTAGTGACTCTGTTCCAGCGCTTTGTGCAAATCCTGAATTAAACTTTCTGGTGTTGCGTTTAGGCCTTTACGAATATGGTATTCCAATATGGCCGGTGGGGCCATTGCGCTGCGGGCAATCGGATTCATAGTCGAATAAAAATCTTCCAGAGCTTTGATGTTCTGAGTATCGTTTGCTAAAGCCGTGAGGATATACTTTGTTCGGTAGAGTTCTACTTGAGTCGCTAGTGCATGAGGGTTGAGCTGATAGGCCTTTTCCAGGTACTGTCTGGATAGTTGCAGTTGATTAATATCTTCGTTTTCACTCCAGGTTTTGTAAGCGTCAACACCTTGTTCATAGTAGTCGGAAGCGTCCAAAAGCACGCGCGCAGGTTTTTGGGGGGGCGTTGTGACTGTGCTGCAGGCGTTTAATCCACAACACAGTATTAATAGCCAGGTGTATGGCCGCAGGGTCGATACTAAATTCATGACGTTGGCTTAATGTTGTTATTGTCTCGAGGTTTAGGCTGTATTCGTTGTAAATACCGGATGTATTGACAAAGGCTGTTATTGCTTCGATATCGTCAAGGCAGATATCCCAGCGCTTCAGCTTTTTCAAATGAGGCGGAAGACTGTTCCAGCATGGTGTTAAATCCCTGAGCCGTCGCCAGTACATACCAGGCTTCGCCATTTTCTTTATCCAGATTTACAGCCGCTTTGGCCTGGTCCAACGCGGCTTCAAAATCGCCTTTTTCAATGAGCTGACGAGCTTTTGCGATTTTAGCTTGAACACTGTTGTTGCCAAAAGTTTCTTGAATGTTGGCTATTTCCTGTTGTTTCTCGGATTCGACCGAGGGCGTTAAACTTACCATCCAGGGCTTGAGGCGATTTAAATCCTGCGCCTGTTGATAATATTCTCCGTAGTCTTTGACCGATAAATCCAAAACTTTTTGTGTGAAACGTGCGTTGTATAGGAAAGCATGTTCCTGTCCTTCGCCACTTTGGGTCAGGCTGAAAAAGGGATTGTGTATATCTCCCGAGCTTTGAATTAACGCGGGAATGTCGGAGTCCTGTCGTTGGAACCGCGCTTTCACTTCCAATGTATAGGCATAGGGATTGTAAAACGTGTTTACCCGGTTTTCTGGCAGGGGTAAATTACTGGTGTCGGCAAATATATTTAAAAGCTGTTTAATACTGGCACCTTGGATTTTGGCATCCTCAGCGTTGCTGGCTTGGAATGTGTAAACACCGCTGATATTAACTGGCGTAAAAATATCGTCACTGTTATTTAGCTCACCGCTTACTTCATAGTCCAGTGCATTGTTGAAAATCCCTTTTAAGTACCGATCCAGACTCTGGCGCCGGTCACTGTCGTTAATCCACCAGCTTCGCATATCCTGTTCAAAAGACCCTTGAGGCTGCAAAGTGATATGTGCCTGGGTTAAACCATTGTGACTCAGCGAATAATCTATGGTCATTAACACGCGATTGTCATTTTCCGGTTGGGGAATGTGGGTGAGCCTGCCGCCTTTACCATCAATAATCATCGCGTTTTGTTCTGCCAGATATGCGGACATGCCGGGGTAGAGCGAGCGGTCACCTGTAGTATCTAACCACAGCTCCTGCATACCGTCCTGAGCCGGTAGATACACAATCATGTGATCGAATATTAATTTTACAACACTGGTTGCATCATACCCGGCGCGCGGGGTTTCAACTAATGCCGGGTAGGCCTGCAGGCCAAGCGCGCGCAACATGGCAACAGTTAAAACCGTTTGATCTTTGCAGTCGCCATATCGTGTGTGTATAACTTCGGCGGGGAAGTGTGGCTCGTATCCACCACGACCGAGATGAGCAAACACATAGCGAATGTTGTTTTGTACATACGTATACACAGCTTTTATTTTTTCTTCCTTACTGGCTGTGGGTTTCAGTTTTAGTGAGCGGACTGCCTCTTCAATACTTTCATTGGTGACGAGTTTGTCGGCTACTTTTTCCCAGGTCCAACGGTCGATGTTTGCCCAGTCCACCATTGTTGATATTTCCAGTTCCGGGTAGATTTTTTCCTTGCGCGGGAACCAGTGTTCTGACACCACTTCTGCGATATTGCGCATTTTCCATGTGAGTGTGGTGGTGTTTGCGGTGTGGGTCTTCTTCGCTTTCTGAGTATGGCCGCCTACCGCTTGGACATGCACCGTCTGTTGTTTGGGGTAGGTGAATGTATAGCGATAGTGGTGAACGAAATCGGCTCGCCAACTGTCGTTACCGGCGGTTGTTTGAAACCAGTGAGGGATGGATACAGCAGAGTACAATGCTGGAAATGCCAGTGTTTTGCTTTTTTTGACATACTGGAATTCGAGGATGGTTCCTGGGGAAACGTCAGGCAATGAAAATACCAGCTCGCTGCTGTCGGAATAAAAATCCTGGCCGCCGCCTGTAACTCGATTCTGCAGAGCGTCATCCGAGAGAGCGATTATTTTACCGCCGGACGATAGTGTATTGGCATATTCCAATTCCATTTCACTGTAGTAATGGTTAAAGCGAATTGCCAGCCGACCATAATCTCTCGCTGCGTCGAGGTCATTGAGTCGAATAGATAAGTAGTAGCGGCGCAACCAGTGCCCATCTTCATATAGTGTGCTTTCGGTTACGGCATAAAGTGTTTCCGCGCTGGCACTTTTTATCGGCAGTTTGGCTTGCTCCAGTAAAGAGGGAGCCAGTCTTTCTATCGTGCTTGCTTTCGTACTTGCGTTGGTGCTTTGTGGTGTTGGTGTGTTTTCTGCGGCAGGGTTTTTGGCCCAGCATACAGGCAGGGAAACGAGAAAACAAAGGCTGATAATACTGGAAAATTTCATAGGAATAACAATTACCGAGTTTTAGTGTCCGGCTCAGAGGGCGACTTGTTATGTCGCTCGCAGAGATGGAAATAAATAGCGAGAGCGATTGCTGAGGTACCGACTACCATGCTCATCACCATAATCTGGTAGCGCACAGCCACCAGCGGTGAAGTGCCGGAAAGAATTTGTCCGGTCATCATTCCGGGCAGTGACACCAGTCCTACAGCGAGTAAGGCGTTAATTTGGGGGATCATGGCCGCATTAAACGCCGCTTTGGCAGCGTGCGATGATTCATCCTCCCGTTCTTTCTCGTAGCGTTCAGCTCCAATACTCAAAGCATTCATGCCATTTGAAAATACCATGCCTGCCAGGGGAATAACAACGGCAGGTTGATACCATGGACTCAGTTTGAGCACCGCAAGTAATATCCAGCCCAAATTAAAAAAACCAGACAGCGCCAGGGCCAGTAAACTGGCGAACAATAAAAATCGGCTTTTTTGTCTTAGTGGTCGAATTGAAATAAAGGCTGCGGTGACGAGCATAACGCACATAATCGCCAGGCCGAGTATGGGCAGGTCATACTCAAAAAGAAACGTCAGCAGGTATCCTATCGCGACAAGCTGCAGCACCATTCGGGCGCTGGCAATGGCAAGTTCTTTAAAGTTCAGGTTGTACCAAATGTAGATCAGAATGCCTGCAATGAGCGGGGCCAGGCTGATTGCGGTGTCAAGAACGGTCAGGTCGGTCATATGCGGATAATGTTAGAGTTTTCACCTTTATAGCAAAGTTACTATGACTTTTGTATGGTTTAGTGTTTGTCGCGGAAAATATTCTACAGGTCTGAAATGTTGCAGGTCTTTGTTCGAAGTGGAGGTTTATGCCTGTTTTGTATGGCGATCGTGAATATCTCACTTCAAAATCGAATCGCTTCTGGCTATAGTTTTTAAGGTAAAGCGGAATATTTTCCACTGGGTTTAAATGGTGAGTTTCTCGGTTTTGCCATTCAGGCTGGCAGCAGGGGAAAATATTCAGGATGTCATGACGCTTGAGCAGTTTAAATGTATTGCTTCGGTGCTAACGGTAGGAGAAAGCACCTGTAATATGTCGTCAATGTGTATTCAACACTTAACTTAAGGATCGAGGTATGTTGGTAAAATCACAGGTCTATCAATTCTTGTTGCTGGCAGTTATTCTTCTTTGGCTGGTACTTATTCCATTTGTCGTTATGAGCGGCCTTTCCGGTTCGTGGGTGATGACGCTGCAATCTTGGCCTTTTATTGTATTTGTGTTCACCACAATCTCTTTATCTGTAGCGATTGGTGTGGCAGATATTGAATGGGTGGATGTTGAGCTGGAGGGATAGCTGCGGGTGTAATTGTGAGTGTAGCTGCGGACGTAGTTGTGAAAATAGAACTCAGTCATGCAAACCATTATGGCTATTGGCGTTGCCCATGCTTAGTAGCCCGCAAACTATTGCCGCGGACTACCGGTATTGGACGGACGAGTTAAAACGCTGCGATACCCGTTATAGCTCGACCTAAAATAAGCGCGTGGATATCGTGTGTGCCTTCGTAGGTATTGACGGTTTCAAGATTGAGCATATGTCGCATCACCGGGTATTCATCCGAGATACCGTTGCCGCCTAGCATGTCGCGCGCCTGTCTGGCGATGTCCAGCGATTTACCGCAGGAATTCCGTTTGATCATTGAAATAGTTTCCGGTGGCAACAGGTTCTCATCTTTTAATCGGCCAGCTTGTAAACATGCTTGCAAGGCAATAAAAATTTCCGTTTGCATATCTGCCAGTTTTTTCTGAATTAACTGGTTCGCAGCCAATGGACGATTAAACTGTTTCCTGTTCAGCGTGTATTCTCGCGCAGTTCGCCAGCAGGTTTCTGCAGCCCCCAATGCTCCCCAACTGATGCCATAGCGTGCATTGCTTAAACATCCCATTGGCCCCTTGAGACCTTCGACATTGGGCAGCAGATTGTCTTCCGCTACAAATACATCCTGCAAGACGATCTCACCGGTGATGGATGCGCGTAAACTGAGTTTGCCGGTAATTTTGGGCGTGCTTAAACCCTGCATGCCTTTTTCAAGAATGAATCCGCGAATGGATTTATGATCTTCCCCTGTTTTTGCCCACACCACAAATACATCGGCAATGGGAGAGTTGGTAATCCACATTTTTGCGCCGTTTAGGACATAGCCACCATCGACTTTCTTTGCGCGCGTGATCATGCTGCCGGGGTCGGAACCGTGATCGGGTTCGGTTAAGCCAAAGCAGCCAATCCATTCGCCTGTTGCCAGTTTTGGTAAGTATTTTTGGCGTTGAGTTTCATTGCCGTAAGCGTAAATGGGGTACATGACCAGGCTGGATTGTACGCTCATCATCGAGCGGAATGACGAATCCGCAGCTTCGATTTCCTTCGCAATCAAACCATAACTCACATAGTTCACACCGGCGCAACCATAGCCCTCTATGGTGGAACCAAGTAAACCCAGCTCTCCCATTTCTTTAAAAATTGCCGGATCGGTGACTTCATTTCGATAGGCTTCCTGAATACGTGGTAGAAGGCTCTTCTGCGCATATTCACGGGCAGAGTTGCGTACCATGCGTTCATCATCATTCAACTGAGCTTCCAGGTTGAATGGATCTTCCCAATTAAAGCGTGGCCATTTGGTTGTCATGCACTCTTCCTCGTCGTGTTAATTTGGTTGGTCGCTAACAAGCGCACTTTGTTTTTCAATGCCTAAGTTCAATACCCAAGTTCAAAGCAAGGTAGCTGGACAATTGGTTGAACTTAGGTATTGAAGCAAGCCGATTGAAACAAGTTGATTGAGATTGCTGATTTGCCCGATTGTTGGCAGCGACAAGCTCGGGGTGGTATTGCCATAGTTCACCAAAGAAAGGGTAAATCATCTGGTGATCAGGGGCCAGCCGATGCATATTTGTCCCCAAAGTGTTCTCATGGCCTTGCCCCGTGTTGTGTTTGCAGCGCTCCCCTGGAGTGGTATGGGGGAGTATGATTCTGATGTATAAAACGATGCCAGAGGCCATTTTAGAGATCATTCCAGAGACAATGATAGTAGAGCGCTCATTGGCCACTTTAAACAGTCAAAATAACGTTAATGACGTAAAATGCTTAGCAAAATAACGAATATTTCGTCGGAATGATAATCATGATGCAGATCAGCCCTTAATCGAAGCGTTGCGGCACAATAGCAGTAAGTGTGCCCCGAACTTGAGCAGTAAGTGTGCCCCGAACTTGCCGGTGTTTTGACATTGTCTCTCACGACCGTTGAGGACTACATTCGTTGATTCGAAAGTATGAGTGTAATAGGAGTATTCTCTGGCGCTCAATGACGGCCTGACACCGGTACATGTACGCATGCTTCATGATAAATAGTGAATTTCGCAATTTATGAGAAATATGATGCTTAATGTTTTGGGTGTCAATCTCGTCCGACCCGTCTGTGTACTCGGTGGAATTTATGACCTGATTGCTAAAGTGGAAGATGATTCCACCGCAGAGCGCGAAGGGGGGTTGGACCGCATTCGGTATTTTCTGTGTTTTATACAGTACGCTGACCAGTGTCATCCTCTCCACTACGTTTGAGCAGTAACGCGCCAGGCGGCGCTGTTCATTTTTCGCTTAAAGCGCTACAATCCGCATCCCTCAAGAACATCCTCAATTTAAGACCTACGGAGCCACAATGTCTGCGTCTATTAATAAAGTCGTCCTTGCCTATTCTGGCGGTTTAGATACCTCAGTTATCGTTAAATGGTTGCAAGAAACCTATCAGTGTGAAGTCGTGACGTTTACGGCAGATATTGGCCAAGGTGAGGAAGTGGAACCTGCGCGGGCCAAAGCTGAAGCCCTGGGTGTGAAAGAAATCTATATCGACGATCTGCGCGAAGAATTTGTGCGCGATTTCGTGTTCCCCATGTTCCGTGCCAATACCATTTACGAAGGGGAATACCTCTTAGGTACTTCGATTGCGAGGCCTTTGATTGCCAAGCGACTCATTGAAATTGCCAATGAAACCGGTGCAGATGCCATTTCTCACGGTGCAACGGGTAAAGGCAATGATCAGGTGCGATTTGAACTGGGCGCCTATGCATTAAAGCCCGGTATTCAAGTGATTGCACCCTGGCGTGAATGGGATCTCACCTCTCGTGAAACCCTGATGGCATATTGTGAAAAGAACAATATCCCAGTGGATTACACCAAGGCCAAGAAAAAATCGCCTTACTCGATGGATGCTAACCTGCTGCATATTTCCTATGAAGGCGGTATTTTGGAAGATCCCTGGGCGGAAGCCGAAGAGGATATGTGGCGCTGGTCGGTTTCTCCGGAAAATGCCCCGGACAAACCCGAGTATATTGAATTGACCTACAAAAATGGTGACCCCGTAGCGTTAAATGGTGAAGAAATGTCACCAGCAACGCTTTTGGCGACCTTAAACAAGTTAGGGGGTGCGCACGGTATTGGTCGATTGGATATCGTGGAAAATCGCTACGTTGGTATGAAATCTCGCGGATGTTATGAAACTCCGGGCGGAACAATTCTATTACCTGCTCACCGCGCGATTGAGTCAATTACTCTGGACCGTGAAGTGGCGCACTTGAAAGATTCCTTTATGGCGAAATATGCCGAGCTCATATACAACGGGTATTGGTGGAGTCCAGAGCGCAAGATGATTCAAACAGCCATTGATGAATCACAGGCCTGGGTTAACGGCGATGTGCGTTTGAAATTGTATAAGGGATCAGTCACAGTGGTTGGTCGACGTTCTGACAACAGCCTGTTTGATGAAAAAGTGGCGACGTTTGAAGATGATGCAGGTGCTTACAATCAGAAAGATGCTGAAGGCTTTATTAAATTGAATGCGCTGCGTATGAGAATTGCCGCTCAAAAAGGTCGCACAATGTTGTAATTCTGTCGACGTTGAGTAAGTTAACGCGCTCGCGCTAGCCTACTGAATTCGAAAACGCTAATTGTCCCTGACAATTAGCGTTTTTTATTGCTTGTCATAAAGCGATAAAACCGTGACGGTTAATGTAAATAAAATGAGAAGCATTTGCATTAACGTGAGTGATTTTTTCTATCGTTTATCTGATGCTTTTCCACTGGCAGCGCTTAACTGGCACGGTAATACAGTTGTGGCGTTGACGTGCAGGCCAATTTTACTAATGCCCGCTTTTCCCATCGAAATTGTTTTGAAAATCCACAACATACCGAAGTTTTTTTGTGTATAATCGCGCCGCCCGTACGGCGGGATTTTTCAGATTTACGCTGTACAAACGAATATAACCACAATGGCAGCTTTTCAGCCGCCTTACATTTAGTTAGTTGGCACAGAAGACTAAAGGTAATACAAACAGCCTCATACGGTGATGCTCGGCATTCCAGTAAAAGAAGGCGAATCTGGCAGTCTAAATTATAAATTTATTAGTTGGGAAATCCCGGCTAGGTAAAACGACAATCCTAGGTGAAGCTTATTGATTGGCGTGACATTTGACTGGAATCAAACTTTAAAAAAATCGCGTGAATATAATCTCGGCTAAACTGCGGGTATAAGTTTGGGCGCGTACGAATTATTGAGCAATATCAAGAATTATTCGAGCGTTAACTTCGTTTCCCTATCTTATCCGCACTGAATTGCCGAAAAGCTGCGTTCTCCGTTGGCTTTGTGTAAATGTATTTGTCGAGCCAAGTGTCAGGTCAAAAAAGAATTTATCAACTTTTTAACTTTTAATTACTTAACGGGAAAATGCTATGGGTAGTGAATTGGCATCTGCAGAGCAGCCAAATTACAACTACAATGTGGTGAGACAATTCACCGTCATGACCATTGTATGGGGTGTGGTTGGCATGTCGGTTGGTGTATTGCTGGCTGCGCAATTATTTTGGCCGGAACTGAATGATTTGTTCCAGCCGTATTCTCACTTTGGACGTTTACGTCCGCTGCATACTAATGCAGTGATTTTTGCCTTTGGTGGTTGCGCACTGTTCGCAACCTCCTACTATGTGGTGCAACGTACCTGTCAGGCAAAATTATTCGGCGGGTTTTTAATTCCTTTTACTTTCTGGGGTTGGCAACTGGTTATCGTTCTTGCAGCGATTACTCTGCCTATGGGGTATACCAGTTCCAAGGAATATGCTGAACTGGAATGGCCGATAGATATTCTTATTACCCTGGTTTGGGTGGCTTATGCCATCGTATTCTTTGGCACTATCGTTAAGCGTAAAACCAGCCATATTTATGTGGCCAACTGGTTTTTTGGTGCATTTATTCTGACTGTTGCTGTTCTTCATGTGGTGAACAGCGCTGCTGTGCCGGTGAATGCATTCAAGTCATATTCTGCCTATAGCGGTGCGGCAGATGCCATGATCCAATGGTGGTATGGCCATAATGCGGTTGGCTTTTTCCTCACGGCCGGTTTCCTCGGCATCATGTATTACTTTGTTCCCAAGCAGGCAAATCGCCCGGTATATTCCTACCAGCTTTCGATTGTTCACTTCTGGGCGCTTATCTCCATTTACATTTGGGCAGGTCCGCACCACTTACATTACTCTGCATTGCCAGACTGGGCTCAGTCTTTGGGCATGGTCATGTCGCTGATTCTGTTAGCGCCTTCCTGGGGCGGGATGATCAACGGGATTATGACTTTATCCGGTGCGTGGGATAAGTTGCGTACCGACCCAACATTGCGCTTCCTCGTGGTATCGCTTTCTTTCTACGGAATGTCCACGTTTGAGGGACCAATGATGGCGATTAAAACGGTGAACGCCCTGTCACATAATACCGACTGGACGATCGGTCACGTGCATTCCGGTGCGCTGGGCTGGGTTGCGATGATTTCCATCGGTGCGGTCTACCACTTAATTCCCAACTTATATAATCGCAAGCAAATGTGGAGTGTATCGTTAATCAATACGCATTTCTGGTTAGCGACAGTGGGTACCGTTTTGTACATCGCTTCTATGTGGGTCAACGGTATTCTGCAGGGCTTAATGTGGCGAGCATTCAATAAAGACGGCAGTTTAACCTACAGTTTTATTGACGCAGTTGAACAGAGTTATCCTGGATATTTTGTGCGTTTCCTCGGAGGAGCATTCTTCTTAGCCGGTATGGTACTGATGGCCTATAACGCCTACCGCACAATTGAAGAAGCGAATGAAGAGTCTGCTGTTGATGCAGCAAACGAGCCGCAGACAGCATAAGGGGACGCGACAGTGAAAAATCATGATTTAGTAGAAAAAAATATTGGTTTGATGCTGGTGCTGGTCGTTGTGGCGATCAGCTTCGGTGGATTAGTTGAAATTGTGCCGCAGCTCTATTTGGATGAAACCACTAAGCCTGTCGCTGGTTTGAAACCACTGCCTGCCTTGGAACTGGAAGGCCGGGATATTTATATTCGTGAAGGGTGCAGTGTGTGTCATACCCAGATGGTGCGTCCGTTACGTGCAGAAGTAGAGCGCTATGGGCATTACTCTGTTGCTGGCGAGTCGGTGTATGAGCATCCTTTCTTGTGGGGGTCAAAGCGTACTGGTCCTGATCTGGCGCGGGTTGGTCAGCGTTACAGTGACAACTGGCATAAAGCGCATTTGTACAACCCTCGCAATGTCGTTCCCAAATCCAACATGCCGGCGTTCCCCTGGTTGTTCGATAACAAGCTCGATGGCAAATACACCGGTGCAAAAATGAAAGCACTGCGTGCCGTCGGTGTGCCCTACACCGATGAAGATATTGCCGGAGCAGAAGAAGCCGTTAAAGGCGTTGCAGAAATCGATGCGCTGGTCGCATATCTGCAGCAGTTGGGTGTGTTGTTAACGCATAAACGGTAAATCGATGGATATTAATACTTTACGCGGTTTATCAATCATATTCGTATTTTTTGCGTTTATCGGCGTTTGCTGGTGGGCATTTTCTCCCAGACGCAAAAAAAGATTTGAAGAGGCGGCCAACCTGCCCTTTGCAGATGAGAACCAAGCCGCCGTTAATCAACAAGAACAACAGAACACAGGAGAGAAGTCGGACTCCGAAAGTGACAAGACTTCCTCTTAAAGGTCGGGAAATATTATGAGTGTATTTTGGAATGTTTGGATAATCGGGCTTACCTTGATTTGCCTGGCATTAGTATTGTGGGTGCTGTTAGCAAACCGAAAGGTTGCTGTGCGAGATGATCAGGACCCAGAAAACAGAACAACGGGTCACGTTTATGACGGCATTGAAGAGTATGACAATCCTCTGCCGTTATGGTGGTTCAAGTTATTTATTTTAACCATGGTGTTCAGTGCAATTTATTTAATTCTGTACCCTGGTTTAGGAAGTTTCAAAGGTATTTGGGGATGGACTTCAGCCAATGAATTGAAGGCCGATCAGGATCGCGGACGCGAGCAGTACGCAGAAAGCTATGAGCGTTTTATGGCAATGCCAATCGAAGAATTGGTACATGACCAAAGCGCGATGAAAATGGGACTTCGTCTTTTTGCGAACAACTGTGCTGTATGTCATGGGGCAGACGGTGGCGGTAATTTTGGTATCCCAAATCTGACAGACAATGACTGGTTATACGGTGGCTCGCCTGAAACCATTCAAACCACCATTACCCACGGCCGCGGTGGCAACATGCCAGCCTGGGGACCATTGCTGGGTGAGGAAAAAGTTTCTCAAGTATCTCACTTTGTTCGACAGATCTCCGGGCAGGAGCACGATGCGGATCTGGCATTGGCCGGTAAAGCGGTGTTTACCCAGAACTGTGTTGCTTGTCATGGAGCCGATGGAAAAGGTTCGAAAGACGTCGGTGCGCCAAATCTGACCGATAGTACCTGGTTGTATTCCGGTTCACTTGAAGGCATTACGCACTCGGTGCGCAATGGTCTGGCGAATAAGATGCCGGCACAAAAAGATCTGCTGCGTCAGGAAAAAATCCATGTGTTGGCAGCATACGTCTATTCACTTTCATTCGACTACGGCGAGTAAGTTTTAAACATTCATTTTTTGTAGAGGTATTTACGTGAACGAACATCGCGAAATGAGCGAGCAGGAAGAAAAACAACCCGAAATTCGTTACGTGAACCTCTACGAAAAAGAAGACAAGATATACACCCGCAAAATCACCGGTTTTTTTCAATCTATTCGTCGATATACCGGTCTTCCTCTTATCGCAGCGTATCTCTTATTGCCCTGGTTGGTGATTGATGGTCGACCTGCAGTATTATTTGATCTGCCCGAGCGACAATTCCATGTTATGTGGCTGACCTTTTGGCCACAGGATTTTATGTTGTTGGGCTGGCTGCTGATTATCGCCGCCTTCGCACTTTTTACGGTGACCGTATTACTGGGGCGCGTGTGGTGTGGGTTTACCTGTCCACAAACTGTCTGGACTTTGATGTTTATTTCCATCGAGCATTTTTGTGAGGGTGATAGAAACCGTCAAATAAAACTCGATCAGACAGCGTGGAGTCTGGAAAAAGTCATGCGCAAAGGCAGTAAACACGGGCTGTGGATACTGGTTGCTTTTATTACGGGCGCGACCTTTATCGGGTATTTTGTCCCGATCCGGGAATTGTTGCTGGGGATGATTCCCCATCGTGATGTTGCGGGAATGTTGCGAATAGATGCGTCTCCCGTGGCTGTTTTCTGGACGCTGTTCTTCACCGGTATGACCTATATGAATGCCGGATGGTTGCGTGAGCAAGTATGTAAGTACATGTGCCCCTATGCGCGTTTTCAGTCGGTAATGTATGATCAGGATACTTTGGCCGTGCATTACGATGTGAAGCGCGGTGAGCCGCGCGGTGCACGAAAAGGTAAGGGAGAGAGCAAGCCCGATAATGTGGGCGATTGTATCGATTGTTCCTGGTGTGTGCAGGTGTGCCCGGTGGATATTGATATTCGCGATGGTTTGCAATACGAATGTATCAATTGCGGTTTATGTGTCGACGCCTGTAACGCGGTGATGGATAAAATGGAATATCCGCGAGGCCTGATTCGATTTACCTCGGAGGATGAACTGCAAACCGGTAAAACAAATTTCGTACGTCCACGTCTGTTTGGTTATACCTTTATTGTGTTTGTTATGGTAGCCGCATTTATTGTGACCATCGCCATGCGTTCACCTCTGAGTGTAGATGTGGCGCGTGACCGGGGGGCGAGGCTTTATCGTCTGAGCGGTGGTGAGATTCAAAATGTGTATACCTTGAAAATCAGCAATATGGATAACAGCCCACATCAATATGATGTGGAAGTACAGGGCGATTATCCATTTGTACTGCGCAATTTGCCTGACTATGTTGTCGCCAATGGTGAAGTTCTGACGATTCCCATTCGAGTCTCTATTCCGCGTGATCAATTTGACCAGGATAAAGTGCCGTTAAAAGTCATCGTCCAGGCGCAGGACAATGATAAAATTCGTGCTGTAGAGCAAACTAACTTTATGGGCCCAGGTCAAAAGGCGCGATAATTCTGAATTTAATCTCTTGGCTACATGCACAAGCGCAGTAAATACGAGTAAAGCAAGCACATGAACAATCTGGCAGACTCCAAACACACAAAGCCCTGGTATCGCGAGCCCTATGCCTGGCTGGTGGCAGGACCTTTAATTCTGGTTGTGATTGCCTGTTGTTTTACCGTGACAATTGCATTTCGTTCTGCCGATGATCGCGTGTCTGACGATTACTACAAAGAAGGTCGAATGCTGGCTCAGGAGTTTACGTCTGACGATTACGCTAAATCCATAGGGGTGCACGCGAGCATTCATTTCTACCCGGCACGCAGCAGTATTATTGCTGAAATTGGTGCGGATGAAACAGCTACTCTGGAAGAAGTGGTAGAACTGAAACTATTAATATCTCACCCCGCTGAGCAGGCAAAAGATATTAATTTGGTACTCACGCCTTCAGCGTTAGATAAATTCCGTGTTGAATTGCCACAAGAGCTCAGTGGTCGCTGGTACTTGAGGCTTCAGGGGATGAATGTCGATTCGAAAGAGTTGTGGCGTTTGCACGGAGAAATTAATTTGAACCAGACGCAAACTGCTGAGCTCGTGCCAAAATAGTGACTGACCCTTCAACTGCGTACACAGAAGCGGAATCATGTTTTCACTGCGGATTACCGGCAGAATCGAAATATTCTGCAAACATTGATGGCGAAACACGAGCCTTTTGTTGCGTAGGTTGCCAGTTGGTTGCCCAGACGATTATCGCAGGCGGACTGCAGCAGTTCTATCAATATCGAGATGAAAACAGCAGTAAGGCCGATGCCGAGACTGTCAGTTTTTCCGCGTATGACCTTGCAGATGTTCAAACTGAGTTTGTTGAAACGCTGGCCGATAACACACGGCGGGCGCACATCTCCATCGCTAACATTGCCTGTGCAGCCTGCGCGTGGTTAATTGAAAACTACCTGTCCCAAATTGATGGCATTCAGCAGGTAAGCGTGAATGTCACCTTACATCGATGCACGATCGAATGGCAAAGTGAGCGGTTACCGCTAAGTGAAATCTTTTCTGCCTTGCATCGAATTGGATATCAGGCCTATCCCTACACTCAATCACTGGCCAATGACGTTCGCAAAAAAGAAGAGCGCAATGCGTTGCTAAGACTGGGAATCGCCGGACTGGGAATGATGCAGGTGGGGATGGTGGCCGTCGCCTTACATGCCGGTGCGATTCAGGGAATGGATTCACACTGGCAGTTTTATCTGCGCTGGGTCAGTTTGATTTTTGCTACGCCCGTCATCCTTTACAGTGCCAAACCTTTCTTCAGCAGTGCCTGGCGAGCGCTGCGTTTGCGCCATCTAAATATGGATGTACCGGTATCTCTGGCGTTGCTGCTGGCGTACGGAGCCAGCCTGTGGGCGACCTTGAATCATCACGGGGAAGTGTATTTTGATTCCGTGTCCATGTTCACCTTTTTTCTTTTGGCTGGGCGTTTCCTGGAAATGCGAGTGCGACACTCAAGTGCGTTTGCCACTGAGAAGCTCACGCAATTATTGCCATTGACCGTGGAACGGTTACAGCAGAATACAGCTAGGGAAACGGTCCCCTTAAAAGCGTTGCAATTAGATGACCTGGTGTGGGTCGCCGCTGGAGACACGATTCCCTGCGATGCTGTAGTGGTGGAGGGGAAAAGTAGCGTAGATGAAGCGATAGTTTCAGGTGAATCCCTGCCGCAGGTAAAACAGTCAGGTGACGAAGTGATTGCGGGTTCTGTGAATGTGGAGTCAGCATTGACGGTCAAAGTCATACGCCTTGGGGCGCAGACCAAGCTGGCGCAGGTGGAAACACTGGTGGAGCACGCTGCGGCATTAAAACCTAAAACCGTTGCTTTGGCCGATAAATATTCCAGTTATTTTGTGGCCGCAGTCATTGTGGTTGCGGCGAGTGTTTGGCTGACATGGCATGTAATTGCGCCGGAAAAAGCATTCTGGATAGCTCTTTCAGTTTTGGTTGTGACTTGTCCTTGTGCACTTTCACTGGCAACCCCAACGGCATTGACTGCGGGAATTCTCCGTATGAGACAGTTGGGCGTGTTAGTTGCCAGTAATCAGTTTATTGAAAAACTGGCCTCGATTACGCGCGTGGTGTTTGATAAAACCGGAACACTCACCGAAGGGCGTTTGGTCATTTCGGCTATTCAATTGGTGGATGCAAGCGCATCGAAAACGGATATCCTGAATAACATTGCTGCGCTGGAAAAATCCAGTCGCCATCCTATTGCTCAGGCTTTCGATCATATTACCTCTACGGCACAAGCCAGTGATGTACGCGTGTTTGCTGCCGATGGTGTTGAAGGCCGGATAGAGGGACGGGTGTATCGATTTGGCAAAAAGGCATTCGCTTTAAATGCTGAGCTTGCCGCAAAATTGAGTTACCCCTCTGCGGGTGCATGGCAGATGTTGAGCTGCGACGGTGTTGCGCTTGCCTGGGTGTTATTGAAAGATCAACCGCGTACCGATGTTCCCCGTTTATTCAGCAACTTGCAGCAAGATGGCTTGTCCTATGAGTTGTTAAGCGGTGATCGCCTGGCGAACGTTGAACAGTTTGTCAGTGAACTGCCACAAGATGCAATTCAGGTGTTTTATGCCGATGCTTCACCGGAAATAAAATTGGAGCATATCAAGGCGCTGCAGCGCGCAGGTGAAAGCGTGCTGATGGTGGGAGATGGGATTAACGATGTGCCCGTGTTGCGTGGCGCAGATGTATCGTTAGCGATGGCTCGTTCTACACGGCTTGCGCAAACTCATGCCGATGCCGTGATGGTTAACGATAATTTACTGAGTATACCGCAGGCTATTTCACTGGCACGTAAGGTAAATTCGACGGTGAAGCAAAATTTATGCTGGGCGTTGGCTTATAACGCTATCGCGCTGCCAGCCGCTGCTTTGGGCTGGGTGCCACCGTATCTGGCTGCAATTGGTATGTCTGCGAGCTCACTGGTTGTTGTATTTAATGCCTGGCGTTTGCGTCAGGTAGAAATTTAGTTCATTTAATCAATGCGATTTGAATTGATATGGAAAGTTTATATTTACTGATTCCATTGGCCATAGTGATTGTGGCAATAGCTGTAGGTGTATTTTTTTGGGCGGTCAAATCGGGTCAGTTCGATGACCTGGATACTGAAGCGAAACGTATTCTGTTTGACAATGATTCAGTCAAAAAAAAATCCGGCAAACCTTCTCCTGAGAATACTTCCAGGGAGAAAAATATTACGGACAACGGGCCGACGGAATAATGACTTTTGATACGGCCATTGCTGCATTTCTTGTTGGCTTGCTTGGCGCAGGTCACTGTTTTGGTATGTGCGGTGGGATTACTGCGGCGCTCTCCTTTGCGATCCAAAACGAAGCGAAGAAACGACAAATTTTACTGGCTTACAATGTAGGGCGAATTTTCAGCTACGGTGTTATCGGGCTGTTGGCAGGACTGCTGGGTTTGGGGGTCATGAAAGCATCCTTACAAATGACGGATTTCCCTCTGCTACGCACACTGGCCGCGATTATGTTGATTCTAATGGGGTTTTATCTTACGGGTTGGTGGAAAATTCTGGTGCAACTGGAAAAACTCGGCTCGTCGTTATGGAAAATTATTCAACCCTTGGGGCAAAAGTTTATGCCTGTCAGATCTGTGCCTCAGGCCCTGGTGGTCGGGATGGTCTGGGGCTGGTTGCCTTGTGGTCTGGTGTACAGTGCTCTGGTGTTTGCGGCTGCTACTGCGGACCCCTCGCAATCGTGTCTGGTGATGGTGGCTTTTGGTATCGGGACATTTCCCGCCGTGTTTCTGGGTGGGCTTGCTGGAAACAGGCTCAAAACCATCTTGCAGCAGCGATCCGTTCAAACCATTTCTGGTTTGGCGTTGATCGCTTTTGGAATTTGGACGGCGTATGTTCCATTCTCTCATGCTCAGCACGGGGCTCATCAAGAAGGTGGCCAGCATGATCATCACTCGTCCGCTGATCATTCCGCAACACATGAGCATCACGCAGAACCGCATACTCATATGCATCATATGGAATCAGCCTCATCGGATGAAACCTTAACAGAGACAACAGTAAAAGATAGCGGTGAACCTCTTCCCGGCGCTAGTTCGCATTCCCATGCTGTGGAAATTCAGGACGGAAATATTGACGATTCTCGTCGCGAAAAACAGCATGAAAATTCTCATCACCACTAAACTCATGCTAATGGGATAGTCCGGCTACGCAATACGGTACCCGCCTTCGACTAGTTTTGTACTGAACACTGTTACGATAGGATCTCTATGGCACAGGTTTTCATTGCCAACCCCAAAGGCGGGTGTGGCAAAACAACAATTGCCGTACAAATTGCTGCATATTACGCTGGCTTGCATCAGCCAGTCATGTTGGTCGATCACGACCCACAAAAATCCAGCGCGGATTGGCTGCGCGAGCGTCCTAAATCCAGACCTGAAATTTTATTTTCAAGTGCTACTGTAGGGGAAACCGTCGCGGTTAATGGTGCGCGCTGTGTGGTACATGACATGCCCGCAGCCTGGTCATTGGCGCAGGCAGATGGATTGATCCAGCGCTGCGATAAAGTGATTATTCCCGTACTACCTTCTCCTAATGATATCCGTGCATGTCTCCATTTTGTCATGGGTTTATATCGCTCGGGCTTTTTAGGTTCAGGTGTTGACGTGGGACTGGTCGCGAATCGCGTCCGAGGCAATACCCGGTATTTTTCTGTGCTGGAAGAGTTTTTACAAAAATTGCGGTTGCCATTAATTGGTGTGCTGCGTGATACCCAGAACTATGTGAATGCCATGGATGGTGGATTGAGTATTTTTGAATTGCCAGCCAGTAAAGTGAAAATTGATCTGGCTCAGTGGGAGCCCGTCCTGGCATGGTTGGAAACTTCACCGTCTCCCGCTTTCGAATAGGTCTGTGCCGACGACCGAGTGGTCATCGACACAATATGGTTTGTTGATTTATTTCTGCGCGCGAAACAATACTTCTCCCTGTGTAATAATTCCGTATGGGTCAATACTGACTGCTTTTAAACGGTAGGATTTTCCGTTGATAAAACCGGTACTATCGGAGTTGTCTTCCTCTTTTATTGCTGTCATTGTCGTGTTAAACGGGGGATTCAAAATAAGCTGATAAAGGTTTTTCTCTGTTGCCGGATCTTCGAGGTAAAGCGCTACTTTTTCTGCACGATTGCTGGGTTCTGTTACTGATACCGATAAACCCGAAGCCACTGGTGTTAAGGCATTGAGTTCGGGGGAGGCAAAATCCATCATCATACTGGGGTAGGACGTGGGGAGAGTCGTAATGGTTTTGGTCTCATTATAAAACGTGGTGCCGTATTGGTTTTCGGCCGTCAGGCTTAATCTGTAGGTGCCATTTTTGGCAAAGAATATTTGCGTGCTGTAAGCATCGAATCCACTAAAATCATAACCCTCATTAATCATGTTGGTTTTGACAATTTTAATGCTGTTGCACGCCCCTAGAAAACTCCAGTCAGCCAGCCGCTGCTCCGGGCTGAGGTTGGTATTGGTGTAAGCGCGCAGCAGCATGTTTTTATACTTTACCAGCGTGTTACGTGGGTAAAACCGATCCTGTACATAACTGGAAATCGACTGACAATTAAACTCTCGGTTGCCGGGTGGTAAAACGCGGAATGTGAATTTATTCAGTGCGACATTGCGCGCTTCAATCTGCGACACGATGACCGCTCCGGTAGCGGATTTTCCTTGAATCGCGTAGTAGCGATCGGTTTCATCATCACTGACGAAGCGAAAGTGAATGGGATTAAGATTTCCACCACCACTGGAGCTTGAACTGGAAGACGAAGACGAGGAAGATGACGAAGAGCTTGAACTGGAACTGGACGAACTGCCATCCGACCCACAGCTCCCCAGATTTTTCCAGGACTGCCACTCACCGGAATGTGAGGCCGGGTTTTCATTTAAATTCCACCAGCGTGCTTCATATTTGAAATCGTCATGATAGACAATGTCCCCGGCGGTATAAGCGACGTTCGCGTCCCATGCATCTAACCCAATACACATCGGCCCCGGTGGTGGTGTCGGCGTCGGGGTGGGGCCACCTGAACTACTGGAACTTGAGCTGGACGACGAACTACCGCCACCGGATTCACAGGAAGCCAGGTCCCGCCAGGCATCGGTATATGCCCAGCCTGCTCCAGGCGTATAGGGCCCCCACTGGTTGCACCAACCCTCGACTTCACACTGATATGCAACATCGTTGTAGCGAATTATCTGATCTTGCGTGATGGTTTCTTCGAAATTGAAAGGGTCTGAAAAATCGATCAGATCCTCGCAGTTAAAGGTCTGTGCTTGGCTTTTTAGTGTGGTGAGCAAGAGTAAACCAATGCTACAAAATAAAAGCGGTTTAATTGGCATGGGGGAGAGCCTCATCTTTACTTCGCACATTAAATGGTAATGGCAATGTGCAGGGTTAAACACGATGTTGTCATGCTGCGTACAGACTCGCAATCACGTCTCAGCATACTGTTTCAAGGCAACCAGACTGGACGAATCATGAGTGTGTTTCCACCAGTTTTACACGAGTGTTGGTGGCACATGAATTTAAACGTTGTTTTCCCAGGTAAGATGGAAGTCCATCGTAAGAACATCCTTGGTAGCGCTTTTTACCATTGAGTATCAAAGAGAAAGCACTAAATATGCTGCCTTGCATGTTTATGTCATTGTTATATTAACTTAAGCCTGTTGGCTTATCAGCGCTGGTTTTTATTGCGTATTAGATCTTTGTGAATATCAAAAAGATAATGTATTGCCCGAGTCGACTTAGCCGATGTGCTATGTCCGACTCACCTCAACTGTTGTTAAAAAGCAACAGTTGAAGCCGGGTGGCCATCTATCAATGATACTGATGAATACTGCTGGTATTTTCTAAGAGTACTTCCAATAGCGCTTTCTATATGCATCTCTAATAGCTCATACAAAGAGCGCTCACAATTTCTCAGTGTTCACAGGTACGCTAACGTTTTTCGCTGACTTTCTAGATTTAACTAAAAAGACGTCGCCTTGTCTAGCTTTGCGTCAGGTGAATCGTTTTTTATGCTGATTGCTTCGCGCTCAGGACACTTTATTGGTGGCAGACGATCGCCCGATCGGAGCCAACGTGAACAGGATAATGGGTGCCGTTTGCGTCTAAAGTGACTTTATAACCGGGCACGATTACCTGTGGGTAAAATTTGTCCGGGTCTGGACAGCCAAGACCTGGGTTTGGCCATTCCACAGCTTCGGCGGAGACGACACTGATGGCGTTGACAGGAATACTGAGTTCTTGTGCGAGACTGTTGACGGCCAGCTTTTCAGCAGCCAGCTGGGACGAGGGTTTGGTCTGAATCATTTCGGCCTCATGTTTTGCGCAGGAATAGCAAGCCAGAACGGCGCTAAGTGTGAATAAAATAGAGAATTTCTTGGCTAGGATTTTGTACATAGACGGAGCTTTGCCTGTGAGTTGGTTGTATTGATGAGATGGTCAAACTGTAATTTATTGCAGGCCCGAAGTGGAACGCAATTTTTTTTAGGCAATATTTTTTGCTTTTGCGTTATGACGGCTGCTTTTTTACCACAAGGTATTGGCTGTGTTTTTTCTTGTCCGTTTTTAAGTGTACCTTTTCTAATGGTAACTTTTCTAATGGTAACTTTTCTAAGTGTTCCATGATTGGGCTTTGCATTCTTAGATTTTCTATTAAAGGCCTCTTTCAATGTATTGCTTCTATTTGGGGCAGTGCATGTGGTGTCAGTGCAGCCTCTCTCGAGAGAGAGGAAATTTTGATATGCGGCTTTTATGCTTATTCGACGTTTATGTAAACGAAAGGTTCAGCAATGATTGGTTTGATAAGCCGATGAAAAAATATCGTGATAGAGCCAGTGGCCGATTTACAAGCAAAAAAAAACCACGATGAGCCCAAAAGAACCGCATCGTGGAAATTTCCTGGTCGCTCAGGGAAGCTGTAGTTTGTGTCGGTGCAGGTAAATGATCTTCTCCACTTTGGGCGATCTTCCTGACAGATACAAACGAATTCGTTCAATGCTTGTTTAGTTTTAAGAGTCTCAGTAATACAAAACTCAGTTATACGAGTGAGTCACAGTGCTGGAGCCGGAGTTTTAAACGCTAGGTTTTTATTAACCTGGATTGTTTATTACTGTTTGCCAGATTTTCTGCCAGGATTTCTCGTTGCTTTCTGCTCTGACCGGTCAGTCACTATTTTAGCGTAACACGCTGATTTATCGTGCATGCTGGGCGCCAATAGCCGGTTTTATTTTTCTAATGGATTCGAGCACCAAGTGCTTATTGTTGAAAAATGGTGGCCCAATCTATTAGTTTTTACTCGTAAGGCTTATAAATTAAACGGTTGAAAAGATTTGCACCGTAAAGATTATTTAAGCTTGTCTCACATTCAAACTTATTGGCGTTAAAACTATTAAAAGTGCGCCGTTGAGTCATGCATTTAATGTTTCTGTCATTTTTCCAAATCAAAATAACGATTCTTTTTTACTGGCGATTGGGCTTTTTTTAAACGCTACGGGTCGCTATCTGGTACACCTTGGAGAATAATATGAAACTACATCTTCGAACGAGTATGTTCGCAGCATCAATGATGGCAATACTGACGGCCTGTAGCGGCGATGACGGCAGTCGCGGTGAAGCCGGACAACAAGGTCCTCAGGGCGAGCAGGGCTTGCAAAGTCTGGTGAAACAAACTGTATTGGCAGCTGGGCATTGGCAGTGTTTTAAAGGTGGTATCCAAATAGATAGCGGTATTGACGATAACAATGACAGCCTGCTGGATCAAAACGAAGTTGATGAAACCAATTACCTTTGTACTCCTTCATCTGTTGACAGTTCGAAAAATTTCAAACGTGTAGCATCATTTCCTGTTTGCTCTCAAATTGACTCAGACTGTAATACGGATGAGACAACTGCTGCTGAAATTGTTGCAGCAAGTGTTGATGGCATGACCTTGATTTATACCGACAGCCCTGCAGAACAAATTGGCTTTGTTGATATTACTGATCCTGCCACACCGCTAGCTGCAGGTGTTTTAGCTTTAAATGGTGAGCCAACATCTGTTGCGGTTAAAGGTGGAGTGGTGTTAGTGGGGGTTAATACTTCTGCAGACTACATCAATGTCTCTGGCGAGTTGGCGGTAGTCGACATTGCGACTCAAACACTTGTTCGATCCATTGACCTTGGCGGTCAACCGGATTCTGTCGCAGTAAGTCCGGACGGAAATTACGCGGTGGTTGCAATAGAGAATGAACGTGATGAAGATCTGGGAGATGGGGCTCCACCTCAACTGCCTGCTGGCAATATAGTGATTGTTGACTTAAGTGGCGAAGTTGCGGATTGGTCGACAAGCGTTGTGGATGTAACAGGTTTATCCGATTTGTATCCCAGTGATCCAGAGCCTGAATATGTCGATATCAATAGCAACAATATTGCAGTGGTAACTTTCCAGGAAAACAATTTTATTGCCTTGATCAATCTTGCCGATGCCAGCGTGATGGACGGATTCTCAGCAGGTTCAGTAGATTTGAACATGATTGATACGGATGAAGATTCTGGCGAATTTATTTTTATGGATGGAGCTTTGGATGGCGTATTGCGCGAACCTGACGGCGTTGCGTGGATAAATAATGAATATTTTGCAACTGCAGATGAAGGCGATTTAGATGGCGGTAGCCGTGGCTTTACCGTATTCCATATCGACGGAACAGTGGTGTGGAGCTCCGGCAATCAGCTAGAGCACTTGACGGCACGTTTTGGTCATTACCCTGAATCCCGTTCTGAAAATAAAGGTAATGAGCCTGAAAACGCCGAAGTGGGTGTGTTTGGTGATGAGCGCTTTCTTTTTGTAAATTCAGAACGCTCCAGTCTGGTGTTTGTATATGATGTTGCTGATCCTCAAAGTCCGGTATACAAACAAGCGCTTCCTGCCGCGATGGGACCAGAAGGCGTGTTAGCTATTCCTGCGCGCAATTTACTGATTGCTGCCAGTGAAGAAGATGCTCGCGAAGATGGCATCCGTTCCGCTTTGAATATTTATGCGTATGTTAACGAAGCACCGCAATACCCAACATTGCAATCCGCTGATCGTAACAACGGAACGCCGATTCCATGGGCCGCCTTGTCGGGTCTGGCAGGAGATCCCTGGAATGCCGATCGCCTTTATTCTGTTGACGACAATTACTTTTTACGTAGCCGAATTTTTACCATTGATATCAGTACATCGCCTGCGATGATTACCCATGAAACCTATGTAAAAGACAGCAATAATGTTTTTGCAGGATTTGCTGCGGTGGCGCTGGCTGATGCCTCGGTGGACGATGACGACGCCTCGCGTGTTGCGGTATTCGATGAAGCGGATCTAGCCAAAATGATTAACGAGGATAAAACCGTTAATGCAGACTTGGAGGGCATTGCTAAAGCTGCCGATGGCGGCTTCTGGCTGGCTTCTGAAGGCGAAGGAACCATTGGCGATGACGGTCGACCAGTAAATACATTGAACTTTGTTTTCAAAACCGATGCTTATGGTGTGATCGAAGACGTGTTGACTTTGCCCGCAACGCTGAACGATATGCAGGTGCGTTTTGGTTTTGAAGGCATAGCGGAATATAACGGAAAAGTTTATGTGGCTGTGCAGCGTGCCTGGGGAAGTGATGATAATCCACGCATTGCCATTTACGACCTGGCCAGTGAGACATGGAGCAGTGTCTTTTATCCATTAGATTCGAATGAATCGCAAGTCAGCGGTGCCTGGGTAGGCTTATCAGACATTACGTCATTAAATGATGGCCGGTTCCTTGTGCTGGAAAGAGACAATCAAATGGGGCCAGATGCAGCCATTAAAAGATTGTATATGGTTGACCTCAGCACCACAGTAGATGGTGAAACAATTTCTAAAACTCTGGTGCGTGATGTCATTCCCGATATCGCGGCTAAAGGTGGTCTGGTTCCTGAGAAGATAGAGGGGTCTGCCATTACTGCGGATGGCAAAATTTATATTCTCAATGATAATGATGGTGTTGAAGATAACAGCGGTGAATCACAATTGTTGCAATTGAAAGGAATCGCCTTGCCGTAATATTTCGGTAAATTTAAAGCGGCAATAATTTGCCATTTTATTTCCAGAAAGCCTCGTTTGACACTGTTCAAACGAGGCTTTTTTGACGCTAGGGGCTATCCCTTAAACAAAAAACGCGCGAATCGCTTGTGAGTTACATGAAAAACGAATATATCTGCTTGATCGATTTGAGGGGTATGATTTTTTTGAAAAAATAGCGGGGAAATAGTGAGAGTGCTCACATTATTAAGTGATTACCGCATTTAGTTAAATTATTTTTTTATAGAAAGGCACTTATCTAAAACCAAGGTGATTTTATAAACGTTTGAGTCGATATTCTAAAAAATTCCTGTCGCAAACTGTAATGAATCTATAAACATTTCTTATAAGCTCAAAAAATATAAACGAACCAATAAAAGCGATTCAACGAAGCCTTGCTAATTATTAAATCATCGTAAAAACAAATATTCAGTTATAAAAAAAATAGAATTGATCGGTTGTCCTGAAAGGATTAAGCAACCCTTATGCCACTGTTATTTTTGCCGCTTTTGAGTGTTCAAAATCTTATAACAAAATCGCTTTATTTGTCTTTTATGTATGACAAAAGGGCAGATGTGAGTGGGCATTCCTGTTGTTACACTTTGTGCAAGGCTGGCAAGTTTTTAGTCAGTTTACATGCCGGCAGTTCTGCAAATTGATGTAAAGGCTATGATGGAATGACGGTCCTGAATCACTCATGAAAAAGAGTGATGTACCAAGAACTGTATTACTTGGATTTTATTAAATGTTACAGCTTCGCAAAGCAATTGACAGGCAATGACCAGGTTGAAAGGGTTGAAAAGGCAGAGAGAATTCACATGAACATTCTGTTGGTAGACAGTGACGATAAAGACAGAGAGCGGTTAAAACGCATTCTTAAGTCGGGCAAGTCTCGTTGTCTTGTTGATGAAGCGACTACTGTCAATGAAGGTTTACAGGTTTTTAATAGCAAACACTACGATTTGGTGTTGATGGATTTTTATATGCCGCAACGAGACGGTATAGAAATGCTTTTGGAAATTCGCAATGACCGGAGTGCTGCCAGTACCACCTTAATCGTTACCAGTACTGAAGAAAACGAAACGCTGGCATTAAATTGTCTGCATGCCGGTGCCCATGACTTTATTGTAAAAAGTGATATTTGCTGGCCGCGATTAAGACGTGCCATCACGAATGCTGAAACGCGATTTGATCTTGAAGGCAAGCTGCTGGAAAGTTACAAAAATGCGAAGAAACTGGCCGAGCATGATTCATTAACCGGTTTGGCAAATCGTTATCTATTTGATGAATACACCAAAAACGCCATCTTATCTCACGAACGCTCTAACAATAAGCTAGCTGTGGTCTTTATTGATATTGATAACTTTAAGTTTATCAATGATGCATACGGCCATGACTTAGGTGATGAATTCCTTAAGCAAGTGGTTGAACGTATTCGGAATTCACTGCGGGGCAACGAAATTTTTGCACGTCTAGGTGGCGATGAGTTCGGTCTTACACTAACCAACTTGCGCACGAATCAGGATGCAAGCCGAGTAGCAAAACGAATACTAAACCTTCTGGATAAGCCCTTTGACGTCGAAGATAAGCAGATCAAAGCTAGCGCAAGTATTGGTATTTCAGTTTTCCCGGATCAGGGAAAGTCGACAGAGGATTTATTTAAATTTGCAGATATTGCCATGTATCGAGCAAAGAAACTGGGCAAAAATCAAGCCTGTTTCTTTGAAGGACAGATGCAGGAACAGTTTTCTGCCCGCTATAAATTAGAAAATCAATTACGAACGGCATTGAGAGACAAGCAGTTTATCTTGTATTACCAACCGGTAATCGATACTGCGGATAATACACTTAAGGGGTTTGAAGCACTTATTCGTTGGTGTGTCGATGGAAAGCTCTATAGTCCGGATACCTTCATCCCCATCGCAGAACAGTCGAATTTAATTATGGATATAGGCCGCTGGGTTATTGAAAATGCCATTGAACAGCGAGCGCAATGGCAGCACCTGGGTGAAGATTTATCGATGGCGATTAATTTGTCGGCTGTGCAATTATCCGATACAACCTTACCGCGATTTATCGCCAGATTACTGGAAAAGCATCAGGTAAATCCTCGCACCATTGAATTCGAATTAACCGAGACGGCGCTGTTGGAAAACTCCACTGCTCAGGTGTTGGTGATCAATGAAATTCACAATATGGGTTGTAGAATTGCGCTGGATGATTTCGGCACGGGGTTTTCATCCGTATCGCACTTGCGTAACTTCCCGATATCCACTGTCAAAATAGACAAGTCCCTCATGCCAAATAAAAATAGTGCGAAAAAGGAAATCGCATTGATTTCGGGGCTGGCGGCAATGATTCATTCACTCGAGCTGGAAATTATAGGTGAGGGGGTAGAAAGCCTGGAGCATCTCGAACTGTGCCGGCAATTGAAAATCCATAATGTGCAGGGTTACTTTTTCGATAAACCCTTACCGTCTTATGATTTGGAACAGCGTTACTGCCGTCTGCCTGCCAATCACTACGTCTAATCTTTTACTGTATTCTGAAGCCGCGAACACCCAATCAGCACAAACCTGAGCTTCCGACAGACAAAAAAAAGCCAGTAACTTTCGTTACTGGCTAAAAGCGGTAACACCGCGCTCAAATTCTATTTGCTAAATTTAAACCAGTTAATATTCCAACCACCTTGCGGTGCATAAAGGCCCACACTGTAGGTGCCGGCGTTGATGTACACCGATTGCGTCACTGTGGTCCACGCCTGCCATGCGCCCGTCGCTGGAATATCACGAGCGCCCAGTTGAATAGCGCCAGCATTTAAGTCCAGAGAAAGCTGGGCACCCTGGACACTTGCTACCCGGTATTCCACAGTGTAATAACCTGACTGGGGGAAGGTGATATCGGCATAGCTCATCCAATCCGCTTGATCTATGTATCCGACATTTTGACCACCACCGATATCAGTTGTCGCTTCATTTTGTACCTCAGCCGCCACTGAAAAATCTTCAGCCTGAATTGTCAGACTCCATTGCCCACCTGAAGAGCTGCTGGATGAACTGCTTGAAGAGGATGACGAACTGCTGGATGAGCTCGAACTGCCGCTGACAATGCCGTACGGAGGATTCAAGGTCGCGCAAGTCGCACGACCAACGCAGTTATCGTTATTTTCCCAGCCCCAACCAGAAGACAGGTTTTCACACAGTGCATATGTGGTGCCCCACCAATTACACACTTGATAGCCGCCACCCGAGCTGCTGGAAGAGCTTGACGAACTGGAACTTGAAGAGCTGGAGCTTGATGAACTTGAGCTGCTGCTTGAGGAAGAGCTGATATTTCCGTTGACCGTCTGACGGTAACTCACGCCGGCGTTACGCAACTGAGATACTTTTTGTTCGACTTCGTAACTGGATAAAATGTTGTCCTGCTGGAAATATACCCAATCAACATCTTCAGAGTATTCTCGATAGTCGCTACTACCGATATAGCCACCGCGACTGCAGGCCGGGTCGAAACAGTCATTGCTGAACCAGATTTGAAACATCAGGTACATTGGGTAATCGGGGGCAACGTCGCCACTAAATCCAGTTTGATAATTGCCATCGATGTAAAAGTTGATACTGCCGTCCACCACTTGCATTACCAGTGTATGCCAGCCTTGTAAACTGCCGACTGTACGTGTGACGCCATGATTACTTGGATCACTCCAGTCAACTAAACGATAAGTGCCAGACCACATGGACGGATCGGCAGAACCGCTGTACCAGCCGCCATTGGGCAGATACTCAAAATCAATTTCGCTGTAGGGCTCGCGGCCTTCTACATAGGAGGTGATGCCGAAAAAGGTTTCGATTACGGTATCTCCGTCCGGGCCGGTCACCGGCGCATCGTTAAAATACATGCGTGCGGCCCAGGTGCCGTTTTTGTAAATCTGTTCCACGCGAGAGACTTCGGCCTGAGAGGAGCTGCCAGAAGTAGCCGTGGTGCCTGAAATATTATTGCCGTTGACGTTGGTGCTGGCTTTTAGTCGCATCACACGGTTATTGCCTTGCTGTATGAAAGACACGTTGTCACTGCTCCAGCCACCATTGGACAGGCCTGGTGCTCCGCCCCAGGTTCTGATTCTCCAGCCGTTGTTAGTGAGCTGAGTCGTATTGCTGTAACTAAAATCGTCAAACAGTTCTCGGGCATCTTGAGCCAGGCTCGATTGGCAGATACCGGTTAACGCTAAAGTCGCAAGCGAAGCGGGAAGCCATTGACGAATTCTGGGACGGAGTTGTTCGATAAAAGTGGGGATACATTGCATGTTTATTCTCCTCGGTGGATTTATTTCCACTTGCAGATGCCTTGGTGAAGATTGGCAAAACCTGCAGGTGTCTATGCAGCGAGTTCTTGGCAGCGAGTTCTTGTTTTTAATGGGTTGCGATGATTAATGTGGAAAAAACGATATCACCAGCCAAAATCACCAACAATTAACCACTTCAAAGTCGAACATAGCTTCCGTGTATTCGCACGCGGCAGTTTTGAAGTGGGCAAGTCTCTGAATAAAGTTGTACCCGATACACAGATAGTGGGACTTTGGACTAAACAGCATACAATTAGCGTATTCAAAGCTGAAAAATCGAACAAATTAAAGTGTGATGGCTTTAACAGAAAGATTTCAGGTGAAATAGTGAGGCTAGTTCAGCCAAGGCCAGAGGCTTTGTGATGGAAAAAAAGCGGCGTACATAGGCACATTTCTTTTGCTTGCCTTGAGGCGCAAAAGCTGAGATTGAAGGCTCATTGTCGCCTGTAGGGAAATCGATAATATCGGCTTGTGGCGCCCCGGACATCGGCCTGTAATAACTGACATATAGAAGATTATCGGATTAGGAAAATAGAACCGTGACCGCACGGGTCGCTGGTGGAAATTGTGTGGAAGATACTGAGGAGAGGGTGTTCGTTGGTATGACTGAACTTGGCGACGCTTATGTAGCTTAAATAAGCTACATAAGCGTAAGTTAAAAAGTACTCGGTAAATATATACCGATAAATGCTGCGTGTAGTTTTAAAGTACGCCAGGAATAAATCGGTACTTCACTTGTTTACAGTATTCCAGGTAATACGGATCTGCACTCAAATGCCGCTCTTCGGTGATTGCACGCATATAGTAGATCCAGGTCATAAATACCAAACCGATGGTTTGGATAATAGCAACATGCAACCCCGTGTTGGCAGCATTGAATAATACGGCTGGGAACATTACACACCACCAGGCAAAGTTTTTTGACGCATAAGCCGGGTGACGAATAATGGCATAAGGACCTGAGCGGATAATGCCGCGGTTGGTTAAATTTGAAAAGCGGACACCAAACCACATAGTTGCAGACATATAGACAAAATAACTCAGGAGCATCAAACCGGTAGTGAAGGTAATCACCCACTGGTGGTCAAATCGCAAAACCTCACGCTCTCCGGGTGCGGGGAAGTAGAGACCGAGGAACATCTGAAAGGGAGGGTAACAGGTGATACACACCATCCAGCCCAGCATGGTGGGTTCGGCGGATTTAGTCTGGTTGTCTACCCAGCGAGAAGAAATGACATAACCGACCCAGGCCAGGGCCACGTCAATTGAAAATATCAGCGCAATAGAAACGTTGAAAAAATCATTATTAAAGCGCTTGTGGTTGTAATTGCCGCTGGCGATCAGGTCTGGAATCGTATTAAAAACATAGCCGACATTACTGACTAAGTGCGGAAACTGGTCACAGAAAAAAACGGTCATTAATGGGGTGAAGAATAACTTTACTAACAGCGCACGAGTAGCCTTTTTATGCTCTGTGGCAAAGGGTTCACGCCAGCTTTTAATTTTTAGGGGAAATGACAGCAGGTAGGTAATGACCTTAAATACCAGGTTGGACAAATCTGTTTTGTCACTTTCCGGGTCATGTTTGAAAGCGCGTGTTAACAGGACATAGGGCAGACCAGCCCATAAATAGACCGTGAAAGCTGCCTCCACGAACATAAACCAGGCTTGATAATAAGCCGCTCTGCGTTGATAACCGTACTCACCGCCCCACTGGAAAAACAGCACAACCAGTTTAAATAACAGCAGATAACACAGGTAGTTTGCCAGCGCTGAACTGAGAAAATCGCTATATCGTTTTTCCTGAATTTGTGGCGCAAGCACAAAAAAATGTTTGGCATCACGTATATACAAACGAATAGCTTCGGCAATCAGCATCGCAGCGGTAATCACCAACAGAGCAAACAATAGACTTTCGGTGCGCTCGTTTGTGACTTGCCAGCCAAATAGATAGACACCTTTTTGCAGCGCCTGAGTGATGTTGTACCAAACCGCGCAGGCAACAACCGTAAAGGCACCAATAATACCGCACACCCAGGCGCGGTCGGTGACCCATGCGCCGGTCTTAACAGAGCTGATAGTACTGGGGTGATCTTTGAGACTTGTGGGGGTTTCAAGTGTTTCGGCTGTCGCCACTTGGTTTGCGTTGGACATAATAATTCTCAGATTTTTATCTATGATTTTTTAGCCATAATCCTACCTTCAGTTCCCAGTGGAAGCCACAGCCAAAGTGTGTGCATCTTAACTTTTGTCGGAAAAACGCTAAAAACTGCACTAAATTGATGGGAAAAACATCACTTTAGTGCAGTTATGAAATGAATACTCAATGGGATTCTGATACTGATGCCGGCTTGGTTGCGGATCTGGCCAGTGGGTTGAGCCGCTTTAAGTACTGGCTTGTGCGATAAAAACTGTAGTAAGCCGCAGGTACCATCAACAGGGTGACCGTGGAAGCCAGTACAACCCCGAAAGCCAGAGACACCACCATGGGTTTTAGAAATTGTGCCTGACCACTGCGTTCAAACAAAATTGGCAACAGGCCGACAAAGGTGGTGAGTGAGGTAAGCACAATGGCGCGAAAGCGGTCGACGCCCGCATTGAGCACGGCATCGAAAACTTCGAGGCCGCGCGCGCGTAATTGGTTGATACGATCCAACAACACTAGATTATCATTTACCACAACGCCTGAGCAGGCGAGGAAACCGAAAAAGGACATCATACTGATGTTGAGCCCGAGGAACAGGTGACCAAAGATCGCCCCCATGCAGCCAAAGGGAACCGCCATCAACACCAGCATGGGTTGGAAGATGGAGCGAAACGCGATGGCAAAAACCCCATACACCACAAACAGGACTTTGAGGAAGTCGATGATCAAATTGTCTTCAAATCTGGCCTGCGCCCGAAGGTTGCCATCACGCGATAAATCAAAACCCACGTACTCGCGTTTCCATTGATGCGCGTAGTCGGTGAGCATTTGCGACACGATCAGATTGGCGTCTGCACCTTCGGAGACTTCGGCCGTAATGGTGATATTACGGCGGCGGTCGACGCGACGAATAGTGGAATAACCGGGTACCAGCGTTACTTGTGCCACTTCGTCCAGAGGGACCTCTGTGTGGTCGTTATTGCGAATGCGCATTTCACCCAGCGTATCCAATGTACTGCGTTCGCCCAATGGATAACGCAACATGACTTTTACATCTTCTTTTGAGCGAGGGATACGCTGAACTTCTTCACCATAAAAGCCCTGGCGAACCTGATTGGCCACATGGGATAAACTCACGCCCAGATTTTCTGCATGAGGTTTTAAATCCAACTCCACCTCGATGCGTTCCGATTCAAGGTTGCTGCGAACATTGCTGACGCCGGGGTAAGCCGCCAGTACTTTTTTCACCTCATCTACTGCGCGTTTCTGGTCTTCGCGCCGATTGGAGGAAAGGGTCAAGTTGAGAGTAATATCCGCTTGATTCCCGTTCATGGAATAATTCAAATTAAATTGCTGTGCTTCTGGAATCGGTCCGATGATTTGCCCCAAGCGTTCCGACACCTGCTGTGTGGTGACGGTGCGCTCTTCATCCGGGTACAGACCCACAAAAATATCAACACGATTGCCGTTGAGGGTTTTATTGGTTTCGCGAATAAATGCCTGTCCGCCATTTGCTTTTAACAGTGTTTCGTCTTTTGCTGCAGCAACTACTGCAGCATCGAGAAATTGTCCCACCTGTTTAATGGTATTAAACGATGTGCCTTCGGGGTAGGCAACGTTGATCATAACCCAGGAACGCGGCACATTCGGCATGAATGAAGTGTTGATCCAGCCACCCAGGTACACCGCAGCGGACATCGACAAAGCAATAAAAAATGCGAGTACGGTACTCGCTTTATGCCGTAACAAAGCATGTAAAGTGGGTTTGTAAATTTTAGTGGCGAAGTGTTCCATGTACTCAGAAAAGCGATATCGAACGCTTTCCATTTTTTTCAATACTGCATTCTTTGCTGGCTTTTCCGGTTTCATATGTGACAGATGTGAGGGCAGTATCAGCATGGACTCTACCAGTGAAAATATCAGACTGATGGCGACCACGAAAAAGATGGACAAGGTATAAGGTTTGGTTTCCGTGGGAACATTTAATAGTGGCATGAAAAAGACCACGGTACTCAACACAGCCAGCATTACCGGTTTTAGCACCACCTTTGTGCCGATAATCGCTGAGTTTTTATCGCGCAAGCCCTGATGCTGGTGTGTATAAATGCTCTCGCCGATAATAATTGCATCATCCACCACAATACCCAGGACCATGATGAAGGCAAACATGGACAGCATGTTGAGTGAAATATCGAAAAAGGGCAGTAACCAGATGGTTCCGGCAAATGTGGTGACAATGCCAATCACCGCCCATATCGCTATCAGTGGACGCAGAAAAAGCATCAACACTAAAAACACCAGTAACAAGCCACTTAACGCGTTGTCTTTTAACAAATTAAATCGACTGTCAAACAGGCTGCGCATTTCGAAGTTGATTTTAACTTCCAGATTGTCCGGTAAAAACTCTTCGAGATTTTGCAGATAAGCTTTGGCATTAGCCGTCCCGCCGAACAGATCGGGGTCATCACTGATCATTACCTGAAAATTCAGTCCGCGCATTCCATGGTCGTAAAATTCAATTTCCTGTTCGGCAAATCCGTCTGTGATTTTTGCGATATCACCCAAATACAATTTGGTCCCGTCTTCATGACTGCGCACCACCACGGAGGCAAAGTCCTGATCGTTATAAGCCTGCGCGCGCGTCTGTACCTGAATGTTGCCCTGTTGTGTGCGAATTGTCCCGGCGGGCACATTCATTGAAGACTGGCGGATTGCTGAGGCGATTTCATCGAACGTTAGTTGATATTCGCGCAGAGTATTTTCGGATACTTCGATACTGACTTCGTCACTCTTCATCCCCGTGATATATACCTGAGAAATCCCTTCAAGTAAGGACATTTCATCTCTTACCTGATAGGCAATCTTTTTCAGTGTCGCGAGGTCGGTTTTACCAAAAATGGTAAACCAGATAAGTGTTTGGCGATTGTTTGGCTGTCGAATGGTGGGGCGTTCGGCACTGGCAGGAAATGTATTGATGGAGTCCACCCGCATTTTTACATCCGCGAGTACGTCTTTAACATCATAACCGTCGACGACTTCGACCGTCACTGTACCTGAACCCAGGCGGGATTCAGATGTGATTTTAAAAATCCCCGGAATGCCTGCAATTACTTCCTCAATTCTTACAACGATTTGTTGTTCTACCTCGGTCGGCGCTGCGCCGGGATACACCATGTCGATGTGTATATAATTGGGTTCGTGAGCGGGAAAGACTTCCTTTTTAAGTGCAAACGAACCCAGCAGCCCGCCCAGTAACATTAAAATCATGAGGAAGTTGGCGGCGATGGGGTTTTCGATAAACCATTTAACCAGATTTTGCATGAGCAGCCTTGCTGTTATTCACCTTGGTGTGCGACGGGCGCCGCGTCCGGAGTTGTTTTTTCTGATTCAACAGGCTCGACTTCGGTGCCTGGCGTAAGGAGGGAAAGCTTGTTGATAACCAGGGGCGTATTCGCTTCCAGGTTTGCTCTAACCCACGCGTGCTCCTCACTGGTTTGCAATACATCAACGGTTTGCAACACGGCTTTATTGTCTGCGTCGAGACTGTAAATTTTATTGCGTTTAAATAATGCGGAGCGAGGTAAGACCAAAACGTTATCGAGTTGCTGGCCTTCAATTTCTGCTTCCACAAATAGTCCCATCATCAAGGGTGCGGGGTGGCGCTCTTCACCGTAATTAAACGGATTTTCCACTTCTGCAATGGCATAGTACATGCGCGAACGAGTATCAATTGACGCTTCTGTGCGAGTGATAACGCCTTGCCACTCAAACTGTTTGCCGGCAATGTTACCGCGCAGGCTGACTTTGGGGGCTTCGTCCAGATGTTGTGGCGAGATAATTGGGAGGTCCACCAATGCGGCTTGACGATTGTTTAAGGGCAAACGCACTTCGGCGACTGCGGCATCATATACGCGTGCAATTTTACTGCCGGGGGATACGTATTGACCGAGGTCTACCAGCGTTTCTGCAACACGCCCGGTAAACGGAACCATAATACGAGTGCGTTGCAAATGTAATTGCGCCTGCTGTTCATGGGCCTGGGCTGATGCTAATGCAGCTTGTGCGGCGGCTAATTGAGGCTTGCGTAAAAACAGAGCGTTGGCATCGTCATTGCCGAGATCCCGCCATTCACGTTTCGCCTGGCGTGCACGACCTTTCTCTTCTGCCAGTCGCTGTTGTGCTTCAGCCACTTGTGCTTTGGCATTAATCAGGGCCGACTCATAATCGCGAGGGTCAATTTGTACCAGTGTACTGCCTTGTTGAAAAAAACCGCCGGCCACGAAGTTGCTATCAACCTCGATGATTTGTCCGGCAACTTGAGCCACCAGATCAATTTCGCGGCGCGGACTCACTGTGCCCTGGCTATGTGTGTTCAGTTTTACCGTCTCTGGCGAAATATGCGCAACGGCAACTCGCGGTTTGGCTTCCTGTTCCAGCTTGCTGGTATCTGGTGTGGGTGAAGGCTTGAGCGTTGCAATGGCGAAAACCAATGCAATACCAGGGATTAAAATGAAAAACGGAAGAAAGCGTTGCTTACGATCTACCACCATGGCTCCTTGTAGCTTCTTATCATTACGTGCCGTTAGCGCGTAATCAGGTCGATACCAGACAAGTGCTGTGCACGATCGTCTTTTTCGGTATCGCTCTAAAGTCGTGTTTTGCTTCTTGTGAAAGGAAGCGTCTAACCCATTCGATTATAGGTGATACAGCAATCACTGCATGATGGCCATGTTGAATAATGTGCCATTTGGCGTAAATTACAATCTCATGGGGAAAACTGTCAAGTAGTATGTCTCTTCTACAAAAAGCCGTTTAATTATACTGATCTTGTATTTTTTGGGTGAAAATATGCGCTTTATAGCGGGCTGCTTCCAGGTTTTATCTTGTTTTTCATTAAATGGGGCGTGATTTGATGAATGTGCACCATATTAACCCTACATTTTGGCAAGTTATTCTCGAAAAAAATTACTATAAAACGACCGTCTGACGTCAAATTTGTGAATTATGCAATTTGTCCTGTGGTACGAACCCGCTTGGACCCTTTAGCAACTTTCACTTTATTCTGTGCCAAACGCTGCTGAATTTTTGCATCTGTTATATTTTTCAGTGCAATTAACAAACCTGCGACGAGGAAGGCGCCTGGAGGTAATACCGCTACAAGAAACCCTTTATATTGTTCGCCGAAAATATGCAGCGTCCAGTTTTTGGCGGCTTCGCCGAATAACAGGTGCATATTGGCAAATAGTGTTCCGTTCCCAATGATTTCGCGTATACCACCAATCAGCAGCAGGACAAGTAGAAAGCCCAGGCCCATCATAAAACCATCAAGCGCTGAGGGCAGGATTTTATTTTTACTGGCGAAGGCATCCGCGCGACCAAGAATGGAACAGTTGGTCACAATCAGTGGAATAAATATACCCAGAATCTGGTAAAGCTCGTAGGTAAAAGCCTGCATCAGTAATTCGGTGCAGGTGGTGAATGAAGCGATAATCATCACAAATGCTGGCAGTTTAATTGCGTCGCTCACGGCATTGCGAATGATCGACACTGAGACATTCGAACCGATCAACACAACCATGGTGGCGAGCCCCAGGCCCATGGCATTGACAAATGAGCCGGTAACAGCCAGTAACGGACATAAGCCCAGCAATTGCACTAATGCTGGATTGTTTTTCCAAATACCGTTGAGGCTGATCTCTTGATATTGATTCATGATTTACTCACTCTGGCTCGTGGTGGAGTGTTGACTAGAGACGGATTCCGTTGGTATTGATGATGCTGCTTGTGTGGGACTTTGTTCTAGTAAGGCAGATTTATTCCGTTCAAAAAACTCCAGCGTCTGTTTGACCTGATGAACAACCGCGCGTGGTGTGATGGTGGCTCCGGTGAATTGGTCGAACTCACCACCATCTTTTTTGACCTTCCACTTTTCAGTCTGGGGTTGCTGTAATGATTTGCCGTTGAAGCTCAATACCCAGGGGCTTTTATTCAGATCGACACGGTCACCAAGCCCCGGTGTTTCTTTGTGCGAGAGCACGCGAACACCGGCGATACTCCCGTCCACGTTAACACCAATTATCATTTTGATATCGCCACTGTAGCCATCTTTCGCTGTGGCCGGCACGATAAAGGCAACGGGGGCGTCGTTTAATCTGGCAATGTGGATATTGCTTTGCGCGCTTAGGCCGAGCTCCATTAGTTGCTCTTCGGGAATTTGCCAGATGTCATGCAGCATATCGTTATCGTGTCGCGAATCCGGCACTATCTCAAGCAGAGCCTGTTGAGCGGCTCGTTTTTCTGCATCGGCGATACGTGGAGCCGTTTTCATAAAGGTTAACGCAAGTATGCCTGCCGTTACCAAAGCAAAAGCGGCGAGAATAAGGCTGTTTTTACTGATTGATTGCGTAAGCACGATTACGTGTCCTGTCTCATTAATTAAGCGGCAACATTGTTACTTCTGCGACGGTTTGCCCGGCTTTTTTACATGGCCATAAGTGCGTGGCTGAGTGTAATAGTCGATAAACGGTGCAGCGAAATTCATTAGCAGTACTGAAAAGGCAATTGCATCAGGGTAATTGCCCCAGGCACGGATAACGAATACCAGTGCACCAATACCGATACCGTAAACAACGCGCCCCTTGTTACTAACGGCAGAAGTTACCGGGTCCGTCACAATAAAAAATGCGCCCAACATTGTGCCGCCGGAAAATAAGTGCAGTAACGGAGACCCCGGGCTGCTTGAGCTGCCGCCGTCGTAAAACAGCGCCGAGAGCACGGCCAGTGTTCCCAGCATGCTGATTGGCGCATGCCAGGTGAAAATTTTTCGCCAAAGTAAATAAATGCCGCCGCCGAGAAAAGCGAGGTTGACCCACTCCCAACCCGTTCCGGCAAAATGAGAATTCTTGAAGACGCTTTGTTGCTGGTACAGATCGGAAAGCACCGCACTGCTGTTTTGTTTGACAATATCCAGTGGGGTAGCGCCAGTGTATGCATCCAGGCTGGTAAACGCGTGCCCGGCGAAGACCTGAGCGAGTCCCTCGATCGTGCCAAGCCCCTGACTGTTTGCCATTGCCGGTAGCCAGGTTGTCATCTCCACCGGAAATGAAATCAATAACACCACATAGCCAACCATGGCTGGATTGAAAGGATTAAATCCAAGCCCGCCGTACAGTTGTTTGGCCACCACAATCGAAAAGAAACTGCCAATCGCAATCAGCCACCAGGGCGCAAACGGTGGTAGTGCAATACCGAGCAGCAGAGCGGTAACGACGGCGCTGAAATCTGACAGGAAAAACCTGACATCTCGTTGCCGTAACTTTAATGCAATCGCTTCAAAGCTGAGACAAAATCCGATACACAATATGATATTGCATAGCGAACCAAAGCCGAACCAGAGGGTGAGGGCCATAATGCCCGGCGCGCAAGCCAGAGCGACTTTAGCCATCACGCGGCTGGTGCTATTCGTCCCATGGACATGCGGTGATGTAATTTTCAATAAAGCCATGTGTTGCTGTTTGCCTTTCTCTTGCGGATGTTGCGAATTAAATTAAGGGGTGGTCTGGGGTTGTTGAGCTTCCGCCAGCTTGGCTTCTAGTTTTTCAACACCAATGCGAAATGCATCAATATTGTCATTGTTCTCTGCTTCTGCTTTGGCAAGTCTTTCGCGTGCTTTGTCGAGCCGTTTCTGCAGTGAGGCGATTTGTGCCTGGTTTTTTTCGTCGTCGCTCATGGATGCTTGCGCGGCTGCTTTCGCCTGCGCTTTCGCGATGGCAATTTCGGCGGCAGACATTGTCGGTGCATCGACCGCTGCGGCACCCTTTTCAGCCGTTATACCGTCCTCGGCTGTGGCTTCCAACTCGCGTTGCGCTTCGGCAAGTTTTTGGTTTAATTTTTCTACACCCTGACGAAGGGCGTCCGTGGTGGATGCGTTCGCCTGTTCTGCTTCTGCCAGCTTTTCTTCCGCTGTAGCAATTCGCTTTTGCAGCGTTTCAATATTCTTTTCAGCTTTTTGGCGTGGGCTTAAACTGAGTTTTTGCTGGAGTTTTTCCGGTACCGCACTGCTTGGGAGGTTTTCTCCTTGTTGATAAGCCTTAAGCTTTTCTTCGGCCTCTTTTACTTTCAATTCAGCTTGTTTTAAGCGCGCACTGAGCGGTTCTATCCTGGCGTCTTCGCCGTTCGCTTTGGCTTCAGCCAATTGTTGTTGTGCGCGTTCCTCTCGGCTTTTTGCACTGCTTAAAGCACGCTCAAGTTTGGGTAGTTGATTGGTATCCGTGGCGCCGGTGCTGGCTTGCTCAGGCGTTTTTGGTACAGGTGTTGTTGACCCTGCTGCCGAACTTGTTGCCGCATTCTTCTCCGGCTCATTCCCGGCTTGTGCTGCGAGTTTTTTCTTGGCTTCTTCGGCGGCTTTTTTCCGTGCGAGTCGTTTTGCTTCTTTCTCTGCTTCCGCTTTGGCAATTCTTTCCTGACGGAATTCAAAACGTTGGCGTGCACGATCTGACTGCTTTTTCGCGAGTTCCTGTTGACGAATAGTTCCTTTGGATGCGCGGTAATATTGCACCAGTGGAATATTACTGGGGCACACGTACGAGCAGGCGCCGCATTCAATACAGTCGAACAGATTATGTTGCTCGAGTTTTTCCGTATCTTCAGCCTGTGAATACCAAAACAACTGTTGTGGCAATAAATTCGCAGGACAGGCTTCCGCGCACATGCCACAACGAATACACGCCTGTGCTGGTTGTGTCGGGGGAATTTCTTCGTTGCTGGGTACCAAAATACAGTTGGTGGTTTTTACTACCGGAATATTGGTGTGCTCTACCGTAAATCCCATCATGGGGCCACCAATAATCAAGCGTGATTTCTTTTCTGCCTGATAGCCATGCAGCGTTAACACGTGATCAACCGGGGTGCCGATCAACACTTCAATATTGCGCTGTTGCTTGAGAGTTTCGCCAACAACTGTCGTGATGCGACTCACCAGAGGTTCGCCGAATGTAACGGCACGATAGGTCGCAACCGCTGTGCCGACATTTTGTACCACGATGCCTATAGTGGCAGGAATTTGACCGCTGGGAACTTCCTTACCGGTCAATATTTGAATTAATTGTTTCTCGCCGCCGCTGGGGTATTTCGTCGGAAAACTCACCACGTCGATTGCAATACCCCGAGACTGCTGGGCGTGCTTGTCGACCGCCGCTTGCATGGCCGCAATCGCTTCGGGTTTATTGTCTTCTATCCCAATCAATATGGTCTCTGGGGTGCCCAGGATGTGCGCGAGTAAAAGTGTGCCGGCAACCACTTCATCGGCGCGTTCGCGCATCAGCATGTCATCGGCTGTAATATAGGGTTCGCACTCGGTTCCATTCAAGATTAAGGTGTGAACTTTGCGGTCTGCACGCGGGTTCAGTTTTACCGCGGTTGGAAATCCCGCACCACCCATACCGGCAATACCTGCCTGACGGATAAGTGCAACCAGCTCTGCATGATCCAGTGCTTTGTAGTCTGGTACCGGGTGTAACGTGGTCCACTGATCTTCACCATCAGGGGTAATCACAATACAGTCGCTCATCATCCCCGAAGGATGCGGAATAAAACGCTGCTCGATTGCACTGATAGTGCCGGAGGTGGAGGCGTGAATCGGAGCGCTGACCAAGCCCTGCGCTTCGGCGACCACTTGCCCTTTTAATACTTTATCGCCGACGGCGACGCAAGGGATTGCTGGTGCACCAATATGCTGATTGAGAGGCAAGACGATTTCAGCAGGCAACGGTATATTGGCAATAGCATCGCCAGTGCTTTGTGTTTTGTTTTCCGGTGGATGAATACCGCCTGGAATATCCCAAATCTGTCTCACGCCGCATTCTCCTCTTCCGCGTCGTCTGCTGCGTGCGTTCGATCGGTGGCGATAAGGGGAAGAGATTGTGGTAATTCCCAGCTCCAGTCTTTAATTTCCTGAGCCAAAGGCAGCATGTCGATGCAGTCTACCGGACAGGGCTCTACACACAGGTCGCAACCCGTACACTCTGACGCAATTACGGTGTGCATTTGCTTGGCCGCTCCCAGGATGGCATCGACCGGACAGGCCTGAATACATTTGGTACATCCAATACATTCGTCTTCCCGAATGTACGCGACTTTTTTAACCTCTGATTCCTCTCCGTGTTCTTCATCCAGACTCGGTGCGTCAACGTCGAGCAAGTTGGCCAAAGAATTAATTGTGGTTTGTCCTCCCGGCGGACACTTGTTGATTGCGTCGCCGTCGACAATGGCTTGTGCATAGGGGCGACAGCCTGGGTAGCCACATTGACCGCACTGGGTTTGCGGCAGCAGTTCGTCGATTTGATCCACCAGAGGGTCACCTTCGACTTTAAATTTTATCGCGGCAAAACCGAGTACAGCACCGAACACAGCGGCGAGTCCGCCTAATGCGATTAGCGCGCTGTATAAAGTGTTATGCGTAATTAATTCAATCATGAGAACAAACTGTTATACGAGGCCGGCAAAACCCATGAACGCGAGAGACATCAATCCCGCGGTAATCATGCCGATAGCAGCGCCTTTAAACGGGACGGGTACATCTGCGACGGCGAGACGTTCACGCATCGCGGCAAACAGAATAAGTACCAGAGAAAAACCAACGGCTGCACCAAAGCCATAAATCGCGGATTCATAAAAATTATGTACTTTGTTGGTGTTTTGCAGCGCGACACCGAGTACTGCGCAGTTGGTCGTAATTAACGGCAAAAAGACACCGAGCACACGATAGAGCAGTGGGCTGGTCTTTTCGATAAACATTTTGGCAAATTGCACTACAGCAGCAATGACCAGAATAAAAGATATTGTTTTTAAGTAGGTCAGTCCCAGAGGTTCCAAAATCCAGGCATGCACCATGTAACTGCAAATGGATGCCAGGGTTAACACAAACGTGGTGGCCGAACTCATGCCGATCGCAGTTTCCAGTTTGTTGGACACACCCATAAATGGGCACAGTCCAAGAAACTGAACCAGAACAAAGTTATTCACCAGGACGGTGCTTAACAATATGATGGCAAAATCACTCATAAGTCTGCTCTGCCTAAATTACATGACTCGCATGCCAGGCTGTGCGCCTTCATTGGGTTCGAGGATGTAAATATCCTTTTTACCGGGACCGGCCGCCAGTACCATGCCTTCGGACATGCCGAATTTCATTTTACGTGGTTTTAAATTTGCGACCATGACGGTGTGTTTGCCAATAAGATCTTCCGGCTTATAAGCATTTTTAATTCCGGCAAAAACATTTCGTGTTTCACCTCCGAGATCAAGTGTTAAACGCAATAGCTTATCAGCCCCTTCGACATGCTCTGCATTGGCAATTAAAGCAACACGCAAATCGACCTTGGCAAAGTCATTGAATTCTATTTCCTCAGCCACGGGTTCTTTGGCTAGCCAGGAGTCAGCTGATGCCTCGTTTGCTTCTGTGGTTTTGGAATGTGCTGCAGCTTCTTCTTTGCTGGCTTCAATCATGGCTTGTACCTTTTCGCCTTCGATACGCGTCATTAAGGCTTTGAATTTATTAATGTGATGCTCACCGAGAAACTCAAATGATTGCGGCCAGTTCAATTCAATATTGAGGAAGGCTTCAGCGGCCGCAGCGGTTTTTGGCAGTACCGGTTTCAGGTAGGTCATGAGCACGCGGAAGCAGTTAATGCCCAGTGAACAGATGTCCAATACTTTCTGCTCATTTCCTTCTTCTTTGGCAAGACTCCAAGGCGCCTGTGCGGCGATGTATTCGTTTGCGGCATCTGCCAGGGCCATTACTTCACGCATGGCTTTGCTGTATTCACGCGCTTCGTACAGCTCTGCAATCAGAGTGTTGGCGTCAACGAATTTTTGCCACAATTCAGCGTCCGCAATATTGGCCGATAAAGTGCCGCCTGCTTTTTTGACGAAGCCGGCAGTACGACTCGCCAGGTTCACCAATTTACCAACCAGATCGGAATTTACTCGCTGTACAAAGTCTTCGGTATTTAAATCAAGATCATCCACGCTGCCCGTCAGCTTGGTAGCAAAGTAATAGCGCAAATACTCTGGGTCCAAGTGCTCAAGATAAGTTCGTGCATTGACGAATGTACCGCGAGATTTGGACATTTTTTTACCGTCTACGGTCAAAAAACCATGCACGCACACTTTAGTCGGTGTGCGATAACCGGCTTCGCTTAGCATCGCAGGCCAGAACAGTGCATGGAAGTTGACGATGTCTTTGCCGATAAAGTGATACAACTCATGGCTGGAGTCTTTTCCCCAGTAAGCATCAAAGTCGAGGTCATCGCGGCGATCACACAGATGTTTGAAACTGGCCATGTAGCCGATTGGCGCATCCAGCCAGACGTAAAAATACTTGTCTTTTTCGCCGGGAATTTCAAATCCAAAATAGGGGGCGTCACGCGAGATATCCCACTCCTGTAAGCCCGCATCCAGCCATTCGGCTAATTTATTAGCCACTTCTGGCTGCAAATGGCCAGCCCGTGTCCACTCGCGTAAAAATTCAGTAAATTCGGGTAATTTAAAAAACAGGTGCTTGGACTCTTTCGCTATGGGCGTTGCACCAGAAATTACGGATTTAGGATTGATTAAATCCATGGGCGTGTAAGTTGCGCTGCACACTTCGCAGTTATCACCATATTGATCTTCTGCTTTACATTTCGGGCAGCTTCCTTTGACGTAGCGATCTGCCAGAAACAGTTGTTTCTCAGGATCGAAGGCCTGCGTGATATTGCGTTCGGCAATTTTTCCACCTTCTTTCAGTGCTAGATAGATGCTGCTGGAAAGCGCCTGGTTTTCACTGGAGTGGGTGGAGTGGTAATTGTCGTACTCGATCAGAAAGTCTTTAAAATCTGCTTGATGATCACGATTAACGGCTGCAATCTGCTCTTCGGCGCTGACGCCGAGTTGTTCAGCGCGCAGCATGATGGCGGTGCCATGAGCATCGTCGGCACAAACGTAAATACATTCGTGACCACGCTGCTTTTGAAAGCGTACCCAAATATCAGTTTGTATATGCTCTACCATGTGGCCTAAATGGATTGCGCCATTGGCATAGGGCAGGGCGCTGGTCACCAGAATCTTGCGTTGCGTCGTTGTGTCAGTCATTCGTGGTCTTTTTGTTTGCAAATTAATCGAAAGTACGGAATTTGTAGCGCTTACACGCCAGTTTTGTGGCCGACAGGGGCCAAAAAAATGGCGCCGCACTATAGCATTATTTGTTGCTTTTTTCTTCTTGAATATGGCGGTTTAGTCGAATGCGCAACAAGTTTCTCTTCTGCCTGGACAGGACTGGCACTCTCCCAGCGCTTTCGCCTGTTTCGCGCCGCTTTTTGGGGGGTGAAAAACTTGTCCGTTTTGACCCGCAAATTTCGGAGGATATCGGCGGAAAGTCCCGGCGAAGCCTAGCAAAGCTCAGAAAAAATAGCATCTTGGGATGGTGGCCATTCCCTAATTGAGGGAGTAAGCTGCGGAATTACATTTTTGAGAGTCGGCCGATACAACATGCCATATCACGATCACCATGATGAGGTTCCCCAGCAACAAATGGATTTGCTTATGCAAGCCGCTACCCGCCAGGTTTTGGAAGGGGTAGAGTTTTCACAGTTTATTGACAACATGATGCGATTTGTTGCCCATACAGGTTGCGATATGTTTATGGATGCGGACCCCGAGCATCGCCAGAAGTGCTTCTTTTGGATCTTTGTCAGTTTGTGGAATGTCGCTCCTCTGCCGCGTAATGGGTTTAAGCCTGATGTAGTGCCGCTTCCGAAAGCAAGTGAAGCTTGCCTGTGTGGCTCAGGCTTGAGTTATGCCAATTGTTGTATGGGCATAGACTTGGCGGAGCAGCCGCCCTCCGACTTTTTCTGGCCTTTTATTGCTCGTCAGGTTCCCTATAAAACGCTGCTTCAGTGGGGTTCGGAACAACTGATTCCACTCGAAGCTGCAGCGATTGTGGCTGATGTAGTCGCACAAGATGGTAAACCGGGTAACGGAATCAAAATGCTGTCGGCTTATTTGGCGGGTGCGGCGGATAGTTTGAGCTTTCGACATTCCGGTGTTCTGGATCTGTACTGTGATTTGTGCGATGAACATTACGCTTCAGATCGTAAAAAAATAGATTTTCTGATGCGGATGGTTGCACATGACGATAATGTTATTCGTGCTGAAGCCTGGCAGCGCCTGGCAAGTTATTATCAGGACCGTGGCGACATAGAATCGTCACGTGACGCTTTGGCGCAGGCGATGCGGGCTGATCCGGCGAACCCTTCACACTGCCTGCTCGAGTTGGTGCTGCTGATCAGCAGTCATGACATCGATCAGGCAAAACAGCGAGCCACCTTTTGGCTGCACTCCTTTCGCAAGCGTGAAGAGGAGTTTCCCGAGCTTATTCAGACGTTAAAAGAAGCGCAGACCAACCCTACCGCTGCGTTGGGGGCGATGATGCTGGGGTCTATGGATGCCGGCAGTGAGGGTGATCCGCTCAATCGCATTACGCGTGCTTTTAAAGCCCACATGGGGCGTGAACTGCCGAGCTATCAGGTGAAATATACCCACGCGGACACCTCTGACCCGATTATGGCCAATGCGGCAATTCTACAGCCACCGAAAAACATTGAACGATTGGAAGAGGATTGGCAGGAGATAAATCCGCTGGTGCATCAGTTTGATGAGGAGTCCATCGTATGGCAGGCTGATTCGGCATGGATTATTTTTCTGGAGCAGCATCCAGAATCATTTGACAGTATTGAAATCCTGGCCGATTTACTCGATCTCATTTGCAACTCTCCCTATGCCAGTTCACCGATTGATACCCTGGAAATCAGCCAGTTAATTGCTGAACGCGGGGTAGGGCTGAGTAAACAGGCAGGCTTAAAATCAGCCACAACATTGCCGTGGGTACTTGTGGAGAACCGTCCTTTATTACAAGTGATTAATCACTTAATTAATATCTTCACGGTGAAAGACGAAGATCAGGAAGCGATTCTGTGCGCTGAAGAATATATCGCCCTGAATCCCCACGATAATCATGGTTTCCGCAATTTCTTAATGAATTATTATGTTGAACAGGGCTTGGATGATAAGGGCCTGGCGTTGGCCAAGCAGTATGCGGATGATGTTTCCCCGGATACGCTCTATGGTTCGGTCTTAATGTATTATCGTGCTGGCAACCTCGTAATGGCTCAAAAAATGTTAGAGTGTGCCATGAAAAAAATGCCCAAAGTGGCTTCCTATCTGATTAAGAAAAAAGTGAAAAAACCTGTTATGAGTGATTACGGCATACAAGTTGGTGGCGATGACCAGGCCTGGTTGTATCGCGACACCATGCGGCATGTATGGGCAGCGACACCCGGCTGTATAGAGTGGTTGAAAAAACAGATGGAGCGAAAGTCATGAGTGTATTGGATGCATCGATTATTCCTGTTCTTGCGACCATCCCTGTTCCCAATATGTCTCTCACGGTGGCTGACATTGCCAGACAGGAAGGGAACACACTTGTTATAGATGTGGGGTATCCCATTGCACAAGTAAAAGCGTCGGTGGAAAGCGAAATTCGCAGTGCGCTGGAGCAACAGAATATTGTCTGTGATCTTCGGGTTGAGCAGCGAATACCCTCGGTGACGCCAGGGAATATCAAACAATTGATACCTGGTGTTAAAAATATTATTGCAGTCGCCTCTGGTAAAGGCGGCGTGGGAAAGTCGACTACGGCTGCAAATATTGCATTAGCTCTCGCTTATGAAGGGGCAACCGTGGGTGTCCTGGATGCAGACATCTACGGTCCTAGTCAGCCGCAAATGCTGGGGGTACCAAATCTTCGCCCGGAAGTTTTACCACAAAATAAAATAGTGCCGCTGAATGCACTGGGTCTGCAGTTGGTATCGATGGGGTCGCTGGTGACAGAGAAAACACCAATGATCTGGCGTGGTCCCATGGTTAGCGGAGCCTTGCAGCAACTTTTAACGCAGACTCAATGGGATAATGTCGATTACCTAATTGTCGATATGCCGCCGGGTACGGGGGATATTCAGTTGACTCTGTCGCAGTCCGTTCCTGTGTCTTCATCGGTTATTGTGACCACGCCGCAGGACATTGCCTTACTCGATGCCAAGAAAGGGATTGAAATGTTTCGCAAGGTCAATATTCCTGTGGTAGGGATTGTGGAGAATATGGCGACCCACGTGTGTTCTCAGTGTGGGCATGAAGAAGCCATATTTGGTGAGCATGGCGGTGCAAAGCTTGCCGAGGAATTTGCGTCGCAGGTGTTGGGGCGCTTGCCTTTAAAACTTGCTATTCGTGAGCAGGCGGAAAGTGGAAAACCCACGGTTGCCGCTGATCCTTTGTGTGCTGAAAGTTTGCAGTACCGCCAGATTGCAACGGTGATTGCCGCGGATATTTGGCAGAGAGCGATGACAGGTCCAAGTGGCCCGACAATTGAAATTGCGGATGACTGACGGTTTATTTGCCACTTCTTCTGTGCGCTTAAGTCATGAGTGCTAGTGTGAAAAACCAGCACTGCATTGAGAAGGAATTTGCGCGAGACTTAATGGTCAAAGCAGGTGATAAAAACATATCCAAAATTTGTTGAATTAATCCCGGGAATGACCATGAAACTTGTTTATCAAGCTCAGAATATGATTGAAGCACAACTGGTGCTGGACCAGTTAGCGCATGCCGGATTGACAGCGCGCATAGATGGCGAATATTTGCAGGGTGGGATGGGAATGTTACAGGCCATCGATTTGATCCGCGTTCTGGTCGATGAAGCGGATTATGATGCGGCGAAAAAAGTGGTGGAACAGTGGGACGAAGCGCAACGCGCCTGATCGTCGCACTTCGAACCCCGCGCTCTAAATCTCGTGAATCAAATGGCGGAAATTTTGTTGTGTAAATATAGCTGTAAATACAACTAGGTAAGATTTCCGCTAAGTTAACTCATCGTCATTCAAATTTTTGTTAGCGATAAACTGTAGTATCGCGCGCGTCAATGAAAGACTTTAAGCGAAAGCTTTTAACAGAAAACCCTTAAACCGGTTTCAGATTTCAACCCTGTACTGTGTCAGTATGGCAAGGTTATATCCCCAAACAATTTTCTTTTCGATAGAAAACTGTCGTGCGACTCATTCCGGTACCTTTGGGTTTCATGCCTTCAAAATGCAGTATGCGAAAACCTTGCTGTTGCATGAAGGTAATTCCCTCTTGATATTTATCCCGTTGTGAATCATCCAAGAGCACCACGCCGCGCGGGGTAAGGGCATTCACGGATTGTTTAAGGCAATTGACTCTGTCTCGCCCATCAACCATCACCAGATCATAAGACTGCTTCACATGGTGAATGCTTTGGCAGTAGTCACCATTTTTATCAAGTGCACGATAAAGCAAGGTCACATTTGCCGGCATATCTTTATTGACGTGATCGTACCAGCACTTTTCATGTTCAACTGAAGTCACTTGCAGCACGCGTGCAGCGTAGTAATGGGTAGAAAAACCACTGCCAAATTCAAACAGCGTCAGGTCTTTTTGTAATCGATCATTTAAAAAATTAACAAAGCCAAAATTGAGCCAGGGAATCAGGTTTCCGGCATGGTCCATGGGTTTGCCTTTATGCAGCGAATCCATCCAGCCGGACAAATACAGATAGGAGTCAGGATTGCGAATGAGTCTGTGATATGCGCGCCACTGCAGTGCAACCTGAGGAAATAAGCGCTTAACGTTTGTTTTTATTGCGAATTTCATAAGCAAAATCAATTGAGTTGTGAATTCGATATTCTAAGCGTGTATATATATTCGAAATAACTTCATTGACCTCGCTTAATAGAGGCTTGAATCCGTGTTTTAATTGCTCAAAGTGATACCTTTGAGGTGTGTGACCAACGCTATTTCATAATTATTTCAGCTTAGCTTATGCGATTTGTTTTGCTGACGCTATCGTTGTTTCTACTGTAATGTGATTACATTGGCGTTTTAAGTACTCAATAACCCATTTTGCACACTTTGTTTGGTTGTTTAATGGCCATGCAAGGCGGTCCGATCGCGCGCGGTCATAGTGGCATGTGACGCATATAGCGGCGTAGTGCGCCGGAGGCGGCAAAGTTCATAGGGATTCCGGCCATTGCTGCTTTCTTGCATCCTCCTGCTGACATTTTAATGTAACTTGCGTACCATCTCCGTCCCGAAACAGTCACGCTGTGCATTCTTAATCCCGTTCTTACATTTCCCGTTGCTGAAGGTGGCGTGGCATCATGTTTTGTGCATGATCTGTTTGTGCAGTAAGCAAATGGGAGTATTCATCTGTGGATACACTGGAACGTCAGTAATGACCGGATCGGCACTGAAAATTGTGTAACAGGCAGCCAGCAGCAAGCGATAGGTAATGTGCTTATGAGTATTAAATCGGATAAATGGATTAAACGTATGGCGGAAAATGAAGGGATGATTGAACCCTTCGAGGCCGGTCAGGTGCGATACGATAGCAATGACCAACGTCTAATTTCCTATGGCACATCAAGCTATGGATATGATGTCCGTTGTGCCGATGAATTTAAAATTTTTACCAATGTACACTCGGCAATTGTTGACCCGAAAAATTTTGATGATGACAGTTTTGTCGACATCCAAAGCGACGTGTGCATCATCCCTCCCAATTCATTTGCCTTGGCTCGCACCGTTGAATACTTTCGTATTCCTCGCAGTATTCTCACCGTTTGCCTGGGGAAATCAACCTATGCGCGCTGTGGGATTATTGTCAACGTAACGCCACTGGAACCCGAATGGGAAGGACATGTAACGCTGGAGTTTTCCAATACAACGCCATTGCCCGCAAAAATTTATGCCAATGAAGGCGTGGCTCAAATGTTGTTCTTTGAAAGCGACGAGGTGTGCGAAACATCTTATCGTGATCGAGGTGGAAAGTATCAGGGACAGCGCGGAGTCACCTTGCCCAAAACCTGATGGTTGCTTTTTTCACCTCGCTAAGCTGCACTTTGGTTCGTACCCAGACTTATCGAGGTGAGTCATCTGTATACGCTATCGACACTCGTTTGATCTGATTTGGTACTGGTAGCACGGAGCGAGCAGCGCTCAGTTGCTTCCGTTTTTTTGCATGCTAGGGCTTTTGAGCTTGCTTGATAAATTCTGCATGCTGCGGGAATTGTCGACTCATTTGCTCCACGTTGGCCATGCGCATGTCAGAATAGTCGAAGCCGGGGCTCACAGCTTCGCTGATAAGCGCATAATCCTGCGTACCTTTGAGCAGGCGAGAGCATTTCCAGCTGCCTCCTTTCACTACTAGTTGATACTGTTGCCCTGCCAATATATTCGGTCCGACGATGCAAGTTTGCAGGCTGCCGTCGGGAAGGATGAGAGAGTACTCAATGGGGTTTCCACTGTGGAAGTAATGCAGAATATCCGAATGGTTGAAATGCCATTTTCCCAGCGGTGAATCTTTCGTCAGCATGTAATAAATGGATGTAGAGCAGTATCTTTGTCCCTGCGCCGTTTCAACGGTTGAACGATGATCTGATTGAAACGTGCGTCGGTAGTAGCCGCCTTCCACATGCGCTTCTAATTGCAGATGACGAATGATGTTTTTCGCGTTTAATTTTGTCATTGTGAGTCTTATGGTTTGTAGTGCTGATGCCAGTGACGAGCAATGTCAACGCGTCGGCAAATCCATACGTCCTGATGTTGTTGTATATGCTGAATAAAATTTTCCAGTGCGCGTATACGAGCAGGGCGGCCAATAATGCGGCAGTGTAAACCGACGCTCATCATTTTCGGAGCGTATTCTCCCTCTTCGTAAAGCACATCAAAACAATCTCGCAAATACTGATAAAACTGTTCGCCACTATTGAAGCCTTGGGCTGAGGTAAATCGCATATCGTTGGTGTCAAGCGTGTAGGGAATAATCAAATGTTGTTGTGTTGTGCCTTCATTTTCGTAAGAGTGCCAGTAGGGTAAATCATCGGCGTAGCTATCTGAGTCATAAAGAAAGCCCCCCTGCTGTAAAATGAGGGCTCGCGTGTTGGGGCTGTCGCGGCCTGTATACCATCCCAGGGGTGGCGCTCCCGTAATTTCGGTGTGGAGTGCGACAGCTTTGGCAATATGGTCCCGCTCCGTTTCCTGATCCATAAACTGATGGTCGATCCAGCGATACGCATGGCTGGCTATTTCCCAGTGAGATTCCTGCATGGCCGCGACAGCATCGGGATTTCTGGCTAAAGCCATTGCTACACCGTACACAGTGACTGGGATCTGGTAACGATTAAACAGGCGATGTAATCGCCAGAAGCCAGCGCGTGAACCGTATTCGTAAAGTGATTCCATGCTCATATGGCGTGCAGGATAAGCACGTGCGCCAATAATTTCAGACAGAAAGGTCTCGGAATGTTCATCGCCGTGCAGCAAACAATTTTCGGCGCCTTCTTCATAATTCAGAACAAATTGTACGGCTATTTTTGCTTTGTCAGGCCAGGGATGTGCGGGAGTGGTTTTACCATATCCGATCATATCGCGTGGATAATGCATGAGGAGCTCCCTTGCTGTGTCAGAGTTATTAGTGAAGATGCCTGTTGAGTCAGGTGGAAGGAATACATTACCAGTGTAGGCAATACTAATCTAATCCCCCAGTGCAGCTGCGCAAGACATCAGGTATTTGACTAATATTATAATAGTGGTGTTCATGTCCGTGAAAAGAAATTCGCATGAATGATAAGCGAGGATGCCCACACGAGATCTTGCTACGGACGTGTGGCCGGAAGTTTATATGCGCAGCACAATATTTTTACATGATGCTTACTTCGCTTAACACGTTTATTTCATAGGAAAATTCAAACGTTTGCGCTGGAACTTCATCGGCTTGATGAGATCTTGTGTAGCGGAGATTATAAACTGCCAATACTCACTGAAAACCTTGGTTGAAAACTTTACGGAAAAATGTGAGTTTTTAGTCGAATAAATTCTCAACTCGGTGAAACGCGAATCATTACATATGTCGAAGTCGTTAGTGCAAGCCCCAGTCCAAACCCCTTTTGTTCCTCCGGCCCGTCTGTTGATGGGGCCTGGGCCGATCAGTTGCGATCCGCGTGTTTTGCGTGCGATGTCATATCAATTGGTGGGGCAGTTTGATCCCAGCATGACGCAGTGTATGAATGACACGATGCAACTCTATCGTTCAGTATTCGCTACGGAAAATCACTGGACTTTTATGGTGGATAGTACCGCGCGAGGTGGGATTGAGGCGGCCTTAGTGTCGCTACTTAACCCGGGTGACTGCGTACTGGTTCCTGTGATTGGCCGGTTTGGTTTGCTGTTAAGTGAAATTGCTGAGCGATGCGGAGCGCGAGTGCACACAATTGAAGTGCCATGGGGTGAGGTGGTGCAACCTGAGCAGGTCGAGCAGGCGATTGCTAAATGTAATCCTAAACTCGTGGCTCTGGTGCAGGGCGATACGTCGACGACTATGTGTCAGCCATTAAAAGACATTGGCGAGCTGTGTCATCAAAAAGGCATAATGACTTATTGTGATGCAACTGCCTCAATTGGGGGCAATGCATTTGCGACAGATGATTGGAAAATTTCAGTAGTGAGCGCCGGGTTACAAAAATGTCTGGGTGGCCCCTCCGGAATAGCGCCTATTACCTTGAACGAGGAAGCCGTCGCACTCATTAATACGCGCCGACATGTGGAAAAGGGTATCCGTCAGGGGGCTAAATTAGATGGCGCGGGGACCCGAATCGCCTCAAACTATTTTGATCTCGCGATGATTATGGACTATTGGAGCGAGCAAAGGCTCAATCACCACACGGAAGCCACATCAATGTTGTTCGCTGCAAGAGAATGTGCACGTATTTTGCTGGAGGAAGGCATTGAGCTGTCTGTCGAACGACATAAAAAAAATGGCGAGGCAATGGCCGCAGGATTACAAGCCATGGGGTTAACATTGTACGGGCAGCAACAATATCGCATGAATAATGTGGTTGGCGTTTATATCCCAGATGGTTTGGATGGTGAATCTGTACGTAAACAATTACTAGCGGATTTCGCAATTGAAATTGGTACCTCCTTTGGGCCGCTGCATGGATTGATCTGGCGAATTGGCACCATGGGGTATAATGCGCGAAAGGATGCCGTGTTACAGACGCTTGCGGGCTTAGAACAAGTGCTGCTTTTACACGGAGTGAAAGTTCACAGCGGCGAAGCAATACGTGCCGCTTTAGATGTATACAACTATTAACTAATAAAAAAGCACGATTGAAAGCCGTGCAAAAATATATGAAGGAATACCAAGATGTCCTTGAGTCAAGATCTCACCAGTGAGGCAATTGATAAAGAGAAGTTTGCCAATTGGTTAGCGAAGATTCCCAAAGCAGAACTCCATCTCCACATAGACGGCAGTTTACAGGCAGAACGATTGCTGGAACTTGCGCAGAAAAATAAGGTGGAATTGCCTTATTCAAACTTAAAAGAAATAGAAGATGCCTATAACTTTGTGGACCTGCAAAGTTTTTTAGATCTATATTACCTCGGCGCATCAGTGCTGCGCGATGAAGAGGATTTTTACTGGTTGATGATGGACTATCTGACCAAATGTCGAGACCAGCACATTGTACATTCAGAAATTATGGTTGAGCCGCAAACCTATTTTCCGCAGGGGGTAGAGTTTCGCACTATGATGAATGGCTTTAAGCGAGCCATTCACGAAGCGAATGAAACCTGGGGTCAGTCGGTCCTGCTGATATTGAGTTTTTTACGACATTTGCCGGAAGAGGATGCAATTGCAACCTTGGAAAAGGCTGATGAATTTCGCGATGACTTTTGTGCAATTGGGCTTGCCAGCGCTGAAAAAGGCAATCCGCCAAACAAATTTCAACGGCTTTATCAAATGGCCAAAGAGCGAGGATATGAAGCAATAGCGCATGCGGGTGAAGAAGGCCCCGCCGATTATATCTGGCAGTCTTTACAGCAGTTGCACGTCTCACGCGTAGATCATGGTGTTCGATGTGTGGATGATGAAGGACTGGTCAATTTCTTAATCGAGAACAAAATACCACTCACGGTTTGCCCCTTATCAAATATACGTTTATGTGTGTACGACCAAATGCAGCAGCATCCGATTTTACAGTTGCTCGATCGCGGCGTTCGTATCACGGTTAACTCTGATGATCCAACCTATTTTGGTGGGTTCTTAAATGAAAACTACTTTGCCTTATTGCATGAGTTAAACATGTCCAAAGAGCAAGCTATCACCTTGGCTGAAAACGGATTTAAAGCAAGCTTCCTGTCGAATGAAAGGAAAGAGAGTTTTATTCACCAGTTGCACGCTTATTGTTAGTGGTTAATAAGGGGAGTGTGTGACAGAGCCTTTTGATGTTAATGCGGGTGTAGATGATCCCGGTGCTGCGCGCGTATTACAGCGATGCGATCATCTGGCCAGCTTTAGCGCTATTGAAGATGGCATCAAACGCGTATATCTGAGTACTGAACACCGCCACTGCAATGCTCAGGTGGCGACTTGGATGCATCAAGCGGGCATGACAACCAGAGTCGATGCCGCCGGTAATATCTGGGGGTATTATCCCGCGGCGGCGAACAGTGAGGCAGCAGAGGAAGCGGTTGCTAAAGAACCTGCTGTCACCAGCGTTCAGGGGGCGCCGACCAAATCAGCGCAAGTGCCTTCTGTTATTCTCGGATCTCATCTCGATACCGTGATCAATGCCGGCAAATATGACGGCATACTCGGTGTTTTGAGTGCAATTGAAGTGGTTGATGTGCTACACCGGCAAAATATTCATCTACCTTTTGCGATAGAGGTTGTGGGGTTTGCCGACGAGGAAGGCACACGTTTTGGTTCCACCCTTCTGGGGAGCCGAGCGGTGGTAGGGCAGTGGCGAGATGAATGGCAGGCCTTGACCGATGCCGATGGCATTACGCTTTCCAGAGCCATGCAAAATTTTGGTTTGGATATCTCGAAGATACATGAGGCAGATCGCACCGCTGATAACATTCTCGCGTATCTAGAATTGCACATTGAACAGGGCCCCGTACTTGAGCAGCAACAGCAGTCTGTCGGCGTCGTCAGTTCAATTGCGGGCGCGAGGCGTTTTTACCTCAACTTTAAAGGGGTGGCGGGGCATGCTGGCACTGTTCCGATGACCATGCGACGGGACCCGATGGTGGCCGCAGCTCTGGCTATTGAACAAGTGGAACAGATAGCCAAGCTAGCGCGTATTGTGGCGACAGTGGGCAAAATTCAAAGCTGGCCCAATAGTGTGAATGTCATTCCCGGCGCCTGTGAAATATCCCTTGATATTCGCAGCGGTCAGGATAGCAGTCGGGATTATGGTGTCGACACACTGTTTTCTAAAATCCAGGAAATATGTGATGCCCGGAATATTCAATTCAGCTTCAGGGAAATACACAACGCCTCAGCCGTGCAGTGTTCAAGCTGGATTCAGCGTATGACAGAAGATATCTTACAGGCGCGTGAATTGGTGCCATTGAGCCTGGTCAGCGGCGCTGGCCACGATGCAATGGTGTTCAATCACATCACGGATATTGGGATGCTTTTTGTGCGCTGTAAGGAGGGAATCAGTCATCATCCTGCGGAGTCGGTGACGAAAGAGGATGTACACCAAGGGATCACGGTATTTTACCAAATGGTGAATGCGCTTTGGCAGAACAGTCAACACGCTCAAGCTTCTCTGCCTGCTAATGGCCCTCTGAGTTCATCGTAAAAACTGTGAACACCTGCGGAGTAATTTCTCACCAGGGACTTATAAAATTCAAAATAAATACGGTACACTGCTGCTTCACACAAAGGTAGTTGAACCGGGTCTTTTTGGTTAAAGAGATGCTTGGTTAAAGAATAATAAAATTTATTTTTATATCTTACATATCAATTGGTGAATGCCTGTTAACACCCTCGCGGATCTCTATTTCAGAGCCTGGCTCGATGTGACTAAGATGTGGCTATGATTTGCCTATGATTTGACTATGTTTTGCCTAAAGAGACACTCCGTGTGAAAAAGTGGAAGTCGCATCAAAGCGAGACCTCCCTGTTATGTTTCTTCACCAAACCATGGAGACCTGATGAAACGAATTCTGATTTTTCTCTGCACCTTTCTAATTTTACAAGAGGTAAACGCAATGGCCCTGTTTAGCCCTGGAAAAACCTGTGTCTTTTCTGCTGTTAAGGTGACACTGCTAATGAATGGCGAACCGGTTAAACATGCCAAAGTGACACGCCAGTGGGAATGGAATAAGCGTGCCATGGATTCAGCGCAGACTGATGAGCACGGAGTTGTACAGTTTCCGGCAAAATTTGAAAGTTCTATTTCGCGTTTATTGCCAGTTGAGCTGGTAGTTGGTCAGCAACTTTCAGTGGAGATCAACGGGAGTGAGATAGAATTCTGGACCAATTCAAAACGTGAGCCCGAAGAAAATGCAGAATATGGTGGCAAGCCGTTTGTTGCCGTTTGTGAATTGAGTAATGAAGATACTTTAATCAAAGATTACGGGTCACTTATGGTGACCAAATGTCAATTGGAGGACTAACAATGGCCAGTACTCTCAGCCCCTCGTATGCAGCTGATCTCGCATCTAATGTTTATCTCATTAAGGACGAGTTCAGCCGTAAAGGTTTTATGATGCAGTATAAGGATGATTTTGCAATGGATAGCAGCACCATGTCGAAAGGCAAAACAGGTGCTTTTATGGTTGTCAAAAAAGCCCACGTTATGGCGTTTATGGCGCAGGGCAAGGAAAAGGGTAAGTTCGAAAAACAGGCTGTTATCGCCATTAAGGGAACGGCCAGTCTGTATGATGCTTTAACCGACTTGAACGCGGGGGTGCGTCACTGTCATTCAGGTTTCCCTGTACATCAGGGGTTTTTCTATGCATTCCAATCTATTCTGCATGATCTGCGAAAATTTGTTTCCAGCCTGGACGGTGTGACAACCATTCATTGTGTAGGGCATAGTTTAGGGGGTGCTTTAGCAACGCTAGCTGCAGACTGGTTAAAACTTAACGCTGGAGCGGCTGTTAAACTTTACACGTTTGGCAGTCCGCGTGTTGGCCTACAAATGTTCGCCAGTGCATGTACCTCCAATTTAAAACCGAACAATGTCTATCGGGTTTATCACAAAACAGACCCGGTACCACTGGTGCCCACCTGGCCGTTTTACCATGTGCCTTATGAAGGGATTGACTACCTGGCTTATTCTCCTTTGAGTGGAAAACCCTGGGAATATCATTTCATGAAGCACTACATGACCACAGCGCAGAAAGCGGGTAGCTGGTCCGCCTTAGCGAAAAATCGTCCTTCAACATATTTAGAAGCATCGCTACAGCGCTGGTTGAAATCAGACACGGCTGTTTCGCTGACGGCGAACACACTCGATTTATTGAATGCAGCACTGCTGTATGTCATTAAAAAGGCGATGCAGTTAACCGGCATCGTTATCGTCACGGCATTTGCCAGTACATTTACCCTGCTGGATCGCATGGCCATGTTGCTGGCGAAGGCGGTTGAAATAACGGGTGATTTCAGCATGTGGGTATATCACCTGGTGAAAAAAATGGCGGCGATGATCGGTATTAAAGTGAAAGAAGGCGCTAATTTAACCGTTAGCTTTATTCGTGCGGTATTTACCCGGTTACACCAGCGTATCGCTGATATGATTTGGCAGATCGGTCGAGATTTGAAATAAATTGACCCATCTTTTTGCCGCCAGAAATATTGCGTCAAGATTCCACCCCGCTTTGTGCAATCTTTATCAAGGCGGGGTGTGCCTCAGATTGAAATCTCATGACCCCAAATAATTTTGCCAATCTAGCAACGGGCGTAGCCCTAGCAGCACTCATACCTGCACTGTGTGGCTGGTTGTTAATGTGGTTGTTTAAGCCTGGGCCTGTATCAGAGAACGTTTCGCTGGACCCTGTAAAACAGCGTTTCGCAGTAAAGCTTGCGATGCTGTTAACCATGGGCGGCGGCGGTTTGCTGGGTGTTGCTTTTGTGATGTATATCGTCGCAGGTTTTTGGTGGTTGGGAAGCCTGTTTGTCAATTATGCCTCTCCGGCTATCTTAGCCATCCTTTCAGTTGTTATCGCGCTACTGCCTTTATCGATCGCTGCAATTGCGGGTTTTATCGCAAAACGGCTCGGGGGTAATTTGAATGAAGCTGGTGTGAGCGGCTGTATTTGGCGGGGCCGTGATGTAGGACCGATCCTGTATCAAATGTTTATGGTGGCCTGGCTCTCCATGTTTAGTATAGGACTGGGTTTGCTTGGGTTGATCGCGGCGGGAATCTGGGCGCTGTTGCGCTAAGAAAATATTATCCAGTTGCTATCATATTATTTAATACTATTTATTTAATATCATCGAAACTGTCAGCAGGAGTTCGACTGTGCATACCATTCAGTATCGTCTGATAAATAGAGAGGATGCAAAACAGCTTTCCCTATATCACTTGGCAAATGAAGAGCACTTCAAGCCGTGGTCGCCTGCGCGTCCTTTGGGTTTTAATCGCTTGGCTGAATGGGAAGCACGGTTAGAGGATATCCTGCCGATGCAAAGAGCGGGAAAGGCTTATACTTTTGTCGCGGTTGAGTCGTCATCTCAAAGTATCGTTGCGCATTGCAGTTTATCGCAGATTTTCTATGGTCCTTTTCGCGCCTGCTACATGGGGTATGGCATTGATCAAAGATATGAAGGTGCTGGGGTAATGCGCGCCTTTTGTCGATACGTGATTGACTTTGCCTTTGATGAGTTGAAGCTCAACCGGATAATGGCAAACTACATGCCTCACAATAATCGCTCAGCACGCTTGCTGAAACAGCTGGGTTTTACCTGGGAAGGCCGAGCATCACGCTATCTTGAGATAAATGGTCGATGGGAAGATCATATGCTGACCGCTCTCACCAATCCACGGTTGAATGATTGATCGTTACGATCGTTGATTGTCGCTATTTTTAGCCCTCATTGTTTACTGTTTCAATCACCAATAAAAACTGGCAAAGCAAAACGGTTGGAAACCCTCTTTTACCTCCCCCCTCGTTAATCTAAGGTTCAGTTTAGTTGTGGATAATAGCATTACACCAGATGCGACAAATATGACGCGATAACTAATGCTCAGGGATCTATATGAAACATTCGACTTCAACTTCGGTTTTTTCTTTTCAAAATATTAATGCTGCAGTCGTGTGTGCACTGTTGGGTGCTGTGTTTTCTTCCCAGGTGTCTGCCGATCAATATTATGGGGGCGACTCATACACTTCACCATATGAACAGATGAACAACCGCAGCGCGTTTTATGTGGCATTAGGAGGCGTTCATTTGAATCCGGTGAAAGCATATGAGGAAGGGGTTGCAGAAGACGCCTGGTACCTCAAGGCGGCCTTTTCCACGCAAACGTCCGATAACCTTATTTTTGCGATAGGGATCTCCGGCTTTTTTTATGATGATTATGAAGATTTTTATCATGAAGTGGAGGATGAATGGGGCGATCGCTGGGTGGAGAGTTCTGATGCATCTTCGTTAAATTTATTTGGAGAGATCGGATACCGTTTCAATATTGACTCTCATTTAAGTGTAGACCTGGTTACTGGGTATGAAAAAGTTCTGGTGTCAGATCGCAGTATCTCAGATTGCCATGACTGTTATTCTGAAGAGATAGACTTTGCGACAGGGAGCTATGTTTCCCCTCGAATTAACTATGTGACAGATTTCGGAGTTTTACTCGGGGTGGCATATCAGTCATATGCCTCAGATGATGTTGAAAATGCAATGACTCTTACTGTGGGGTATAGCTTTTAGTCTTGTGCTGCTTCTCTCTGGATGTTGGTTGTTGTTTTTTATCAGGGGGATTTGAAGTCGCCAATGGGAAAGGCCTCTTTTATCACGCTGTGATTAACGCCCAGAGATTTTGCTTCAAACAATGCGAGATCCGCTCGGTTAATGGTTTCTTTTATGTCTTCGTCAGGCTTAAATTCCGCGATACCTACTGACACCGTTACTCGAAAATCCTGACCAATTTCGGGGAAGGCGATTTTCGAGATAAAATGCCTGAGCGTGTCCGCTTTGACTTTGGCAATGTCGATATCTGTATTCGGTAAAATTAACAAAAACTCTTCACCTCCATAGCGACCAAAGCTTTCACTTTCATCCAGTAAGGATGTCACGCTATTTGCAATGCGCTGCAGAGTGAGATCGCCGTTTAAATGACCATGTATTTCATTGATGGATTTGAAGCCGTCTATATCCATGAGGCAAACGCTTAATATTTGCTGTTCTTCGGCATATTGTTCCAACTTGTTAAACAGATATCGGCGGTTGTACACACCCGTGAGGGCATCGCGATTAGCCATGTCCTGAATGGTGTTTAAGGCGCTTTCCAATTCTTTATTGCGGGCGGTAAGTTTCGTGCGTAGACCGGTGATGTAGCCGCCTATCAGGCTGATTTCGATAATTGATAATACCAGTGCGTACGTTTGTAGCATATCGCCATTAGGATTGATAACCTGGGGGCGGGTAAACGCAAGCAGTATCATAACCAGCGCATAAAAACTCAATAGCGTTACACCAATAAACAGAAACTGCTTCGTAGTAAGCAGGAAAACACCAAAGGAAATTGGCACTAACGCCATGATGATAAAAGCGGCACGCGCCTGACTTGAGTCAAAAAAGTACATAATAATGATAGGTGGAACGTAAGACAGCAGGATTTGAAATGTGGTGAGGCTCGGGTCCTTGAAATATAAATTTAAATTACTGCGAAAAACCAGAAGCAGACAAGCCGTGTTGGCAAAAATGAAGACTAAAAATAGAGAGGGAACTAACCAGTGCAGTTCGCCGAGAAGGGTGGCGGCTAATACCAGCGAACAAGTGCCTAGCTGATATACAAAGGAAATACCCAAGCGGTCAGTTCGCTTATGTTGCTGCCGCGCAATTATTTGTGCGTGATCAGGTTCTCGTTCGTAGCTGTTCGCGTATTTATTCAAAGATAATTCCACCAATATCCATAACAAACTTCAGACGTTAAAATATGACCCACCTGCAAAGTTAGTTGTTACTTTTCAAATGAAAAGCTGGCATTTAATCTAATTAAACAATGTGTAGAATTCCGTTATCATTTCGAGTTCATACCGTTATTCTGATGAACTGCGCACATTCGAAGCTCCCTGTATTGGGTCACAATATCAGGCCGACATGTCAGGCTGAAAAATGTGAATGTGATACCGTCCTTGTTCACAATACTAAAACCGGCAGTAGTTAATCGTTGCTGGTATTTAGTTACAAGTAATAGATAAAAGTTAGTATTTAATAGACCCGTGTGGAATACACTCGCATGTGCCAATTCGCCTGTATCGGGTTTCTATATAGTTGAGCTGTATAGTCGAGCTGTATAGTCGAGCTGTTTGTATTGGCCCGCCTGTACTAGCAGGCAAGTACTACAACTACTGGATAGTATTAGTTAGTAACTAGACAGTAACTAGATAGTACCTAGATGTTGAAAAAAACGCATGCATTTTTCACATAAACCCATGGTTATGCCAAATAGGAATAAATCGGCCGGTTGGCAATAGTGTAAGTGTAAAGTTTTTCGGCAGGTGTCGACCTTGGACAAGTGTTTGAATTGGTGTGTTGTGAGCACCAAGAATATGAGGCGAACGGATATTTTTTAGCGGTGAGCCGTTATATGGTGATTGTTTATCTGGTTTTCTTAAGTACAATGCGCCGGCTCGATGGTTAGTGTTAGCTCTTATGTATTTGACGGGCTAAATAAATAATATTGTGCGCTAGCTGATATTTTGAACTAGTAGTTTTTTTGGGTTAGAAAATGTTACCTGTATTTGAATTAGGTGAAGAATTTGCAAGAGAAAACGTGCCTGGCACTTTGGTGGCTATGCGTCCGCATGATGCTGTTAAGGGCGCAACGGTATATCGGTATCGATTTAAAAACGGTGAAATCTTAGTGACGGTAGCCAGTAATCGAGTTCAGGAAGTTCTCTATCAAATGCCCTGCAGAATGCCCTGGAGTAAACGCAAGAAGAATAAGTTTTTGTTTAATCACTATTCACCTGTGTCAGATTGGGATGAGGTTCAAGACAACGGTCAGGGAAAAATCTATCGCACGCTGGATGGTTCTCGATACGCGATCTGGGCTTATAAATACGACCACAACACTTTCGGTACCATGGATTTTCATGAGGAAAAGCTTTAACGTGGTTAGAGCTGCTTATTTTTGTGGCGATCAGGTCTTTGTGTCGGTGCTGTAAATTTCAATGGTACTGTAAATTTCAATGGTGCTTTAAGTTTCAGTGCTGCGATAAAATTGAGTGATACGATGAATTTGGCCGGTGCGATATATATAGAAAGAGCAATAAATATAGAAAGTGCGATAAATATAGGAAACGCAGTAAATTAAACTAGAGCAATCAATAGTAACTGAAGGAAAAGCTGAGTCATTCGAAAAACAAAGTCAGTAAACCAACCTTATTAAACTGCCGATATCCACTCTCATGAGCTCAGCCATTATTTTCCTGTTTAAAGTACTCTGTACTTCTGCTTTAGAAAGTAATTGAAGCACCTACAGAAATATAATCAATATCCGACTCGTCAATATCGAACATTTCATATTCAGCACGAACGGCTATAGAGCCCAACTGAATTTTCGCGCCGAGTCCATACACCGGGTCTGTGCCTGACTCGCTGCTGGAACCACCAAAAGCATTTAGATCCCCATCCCAGCTGGCTAGCCCAGCTTTGCCGAATAAACCCAGTGGGCCCATGTCAAAGCCAACAATACCTTGTGCGGTAAGCGTGGTAAATTCAGTATTGACATTTACCGATGCCGCTACTTCGTCTTCCTGGCTGCCGAAGTCAACATACGCCACTTCTGCGGCAATATTTAACGTAGGTATCCAGCCAAAATTGTAGCCGCCAAATACTTTAAAACCGGTGTCGGAATCGTCAAAGTTGAAATCCGCATCGGACAATTCAACATTTGCCTGGCCGATGGAGCCGCCAATATATAAGCCCGTGTCACTTCCGGCATGTGCTGCAATAGAACCCATCGCTAACACAGCTGTTGCAATAACGTTTGTAAGTTTTTTCATTATAGTTTGCCCCTTTCTTGTTAAAAGCACTGCGACCTTACGATTAATCTTGATGACTGTCTAGTAGTAATTTGTACGAGAATTTTGTTATTTCGTCTGCAAAATAAGCTGGTTTTAACAGGGATTTAAAGCTCAGGGTTAAGAGTTATACCAACGGCTGACGAAAGCTTTATGATTGTTAAGTTTCTGTGACAAAAAAATGTACGTAATTAGTGTAAGATGTGGCGACAAAACCGTGTAAACGGGATCGCTAATCAGGTAGATTTTATGCAGCAGCAAACGACAGCGTATTTATTGGCAGGCCTTGCTATTGTATTTTGGTCAACGGTTGCTACTGCATTTAAACTTACGTTGCGTCATATCGATCCACTTCCTCTCATTTTGTATTCCTGCGTTTTTTCGGCCGTGACACTGTTTGTGATTGCGGCAATTCAGGGAAAGCTGACCTCCTTACGGATGTTGACCGTCAGGCAATATTTGATCGCGATGTTTTTAGGATTGTTAAATCCGGCCCTTTATTATTTTGTTCTGTTTAATGCCTATGACAGATTACCCGCACAACAGGCAATGACGATTAATTACAGTTGGCCGGTGATGCTTGTTATTCTTTCTGCCGTATTTTTGAAACAAGTGATTTTCAGATTGGAAATGGTGGCAATTGGTGTGGCGTATATCGGAGTTGTGGTTATCGCAACGGGTGGGAAATTTGATGGGCTTTATTTTTCAGACTCGCTGGGAACCGTGTTTGCAATACTGAGTACGGGGATTTGGGCTGCTTATTGGCTGTTGAATGTAAAGTCTAATATCGATCCCGTAGTAAACCTGCTTATTGGCTTTTCCTTTGCTGTTCCCGTTCTTCTTGTGGTGATTGCTATAATATCAGCTATAGAACCTGGCGCCAGTCTGTTATCCCTTCCCAATATCTACGCGATTGCCGGGGCCGGCTATATTGGCCTGTTTGAAATGGGCATTACATTCGTATTGTGGTCTACAGCACTTAAACTAAGTGAGACTACCGCCAAAATCAGCGGCCTTATTTTCTTTACACCTTTCCTTTCATTGTTGGTGATCGCCCTGCTTGTGGGTGAAAAAATAAGCCCGGCGACCATCGTTGGCTTGACCATCGTTCTGGTGGGCATTGCCCTGCAAAAATATGCACATCATCGTGTTCGGCAACAGCCTCATTAAAGTGTTTGCATTAACCGAATAAATTCCTGCCGATCAGCTTCTGACATATGCGTCATATTCCCAAGCGGCATGTAAGATGTGGAAACCGCCGTGATAATTTTAGCTTTTGCCTGTGACAGTTCTGTAACCGTATCGAGCGTTAAGCCTAATGGAGGCGCTGGAAAAGCTGGGCTCGTAGGACTGGCACTATGGCAGCTTTGGCAGTGAAGTGCTGTGAGATTTAAAAGTGCTGCTTGATCATTTGATGCCAGAGACATTGTCTCGTCAGGTGTCGCTGCTGTTTGGCTGGCGGGCGGCGTTTGGCGTTTAGCCGGTTTGGGCTGTTGATTCACAAGAAAAATTATGATGGCGACAAAAACAGTGAGCGCCACAACTAGTATCTTGGGGCGAACAATACCTTTGTGTCGTAAATTAAAGAAATGCCTTGCGTAGGCTGCAGCGAGCATCATGACGCAAAGTATCCACCAACCATGTTCACTGCCAAAAAATAACGGGTAGTGATTGCTGACCATACACAGCAACACTGGAAGTGTTAGATAGTTGTTATGGACTGAGCGAGTTTTGGCGAACGCCATTCGGTCCGCATTTGGAGACTGCTGTTGTTCAATAGCCCGTATAAAACTGCGTTGCGCCGGCATAATACCCAGCAGGACATTCGCTGCCATAATAGTCGCGAGCATTGCGCCAATATGTAAGTATGCAGCTCTGCCTGAAAAGCTGATACTGGCAAACCAGGTTAACAGTATTACGCACGCAATAAATACCAGTAGAAATATTCCAGGGTGTTTGCGACTGACAAACCTTACCAGTAATTCATAGAGTAAAAATCCGCTGAGAAGAAACACAAGACTCGTGCAAATAGCTTTGAATGGGGTATTGCTCCAGTCCTGCTTCCCCACTAGGTAAAGTTCTGCCTGGCAATAATAAAATAAGATGAGCAGCAATGCCCCGGTAATCCAGGTGGAATAGGCTTCCCATTTAAACCAGTGAAGTGTGCTTGGCATTGAAGGTGGGGATAGCCGATACTTGTTAACTTCGTATATGCCGCCGCCGTGGAATGCCCATAGGTCTCCACTAACTCCCTGTTGGGCTTTTATATCAACAGGGTCTTCTAAGCTATTGTCGAGCCAGATAAAATAAAATGATGCTCCAATCCAGGCGATTGCGGTGATAATGTGAAGCCAGCGTAATAAAAAATGTGCGCTATCAAAAATAATACTTTCCAAGAGGAGATCCTTTAACTTTTTAGATACTGTTGCTCGTGTTGTAGTTCGCCATGCACGTGACTGCGTTCAATCAGGCGTTCATCACCAAGAATCATATAAGCAAACAGCTCTTCATCAATGGTGTTGCATTCGGTTAATCGCTGCTTGACCTTTTCGCTACGATTGGCATTGAGGAAGATGAAATCAGCTTCCTTGCCGGCCGTTAACGAGCCAATATAACGATCGAGATGCAGGGCTTTGGCAGCTCCCAGCGTTGCCAGATACCAGGCTTCTTTTGGATCTAAAGCATAACCGTTCAATTGACAGACCTTATAGGCATCGGCCATCGTCTGGAAGGGTGAAAGGCTTGTACCGGCTCCCACATCACTTGCCAGTGCAATGGGAATATTTTGCTGAGCTATCTGTTGGTACGGGAACAGCCCACTGCCTAAAAAGCAATTCGAACTGGGACAAAATGCAATACTGCATTGCGCTTCACGCAGACGCTGTATTTCTGATTCGCTTAAATGGATGCAGTGCGCAAACATACTTTTTGCTTGTACCAGACCAAATCGCTCATAGGTATTTAAGTAGTCATCAGCTTCAGGAAACAGACTTTTAGTCCAGCGAATTTCACTTTTATTTTCACTTAAATGCGTTTGCATCCAGAGATCGGGAACTTCCTGTAAGAGCTTGCCTGCCAATGTTAATTGCTCTCGCGTCGATGTCCCTGCGAAGCGTGGCGTAATGGCGTACCCTAGGCGTTTATGATTATGGTATTGCTGAATCAATGCGTGGCATTCTGCATACGCTTTTTCCGCCGTATCGCATAATGCGGGGGGAGCATTGCGGTCCATCATCACGCGCCCGGCGATCATTCGCATATTTCGGTCGCCCGCCAATTGGAATAGGGTATCTGCGTGATGTGAAAAGCGAGTGGTAAAAACCATTGCCGCAGTGACGCCGTTAGACAACAGTAATTGAATAAATCGTTCACTGTGTACTTGCGCATATGCCTCATCTGAAAATTTCATTTCGGCGGGAAAGGTGTAGCGCTCCAGCCATTCCAGCAGCTGATTGCCAAATGACGCAATGACATCGAGCTGGCCAGCATGAATATGTGCGTCGATAAAACCAGGGCAGCAGAGGTAATCTGGTAGATGTTCACATTGGGATATGTCAAAGCCATGCCGGACCAGTTCATCTGTTTTGGCAATGGTTTTGATTTTTCCCTCTTCAACTACGATCACACCATCTGGCAAATACTCAAACTGCTGGGCGACTTTGTGACTCAACGAGCTATTGGCGTGCGCGTTATTATCGGAATGGAAATCACGTATGTGTGCAATACGCGTGCGAAAAGCCCGGGTTTGTGGTTGTTTGACCACGTTAACTTCCTCGGTAAGTTGAGTAGCCGAACGCATTCAGCAACAGCGGCACATGGTAATGAAGCTCACTGGCCGAAACGTTAAAACTCAAGCGGACATTGGCAAAGAAACATGTCTGCTCATTGGCTGCAAACCACTGTTCAGTGGCAAATTCGAGATGCCAGACACCGTCTTCCAACTCGATATCTGAGTCCCAATGCATGATTCTCCCGTCCTTATCGGTTTTGCCTGTGGCAACAGGATGGGGAGCTGTTGGCGAATAAAGGGCTACGGATACTTCTGCCGCTGGTTTGCCTGTGCTTAGGTTCAAAATGTGAGTAGTGATAGGGGCCTTCGTCATTTTACAAAAGTCTCGTTTGTATATACTGTCGTATCAAAATAATCACCAGAAAAATGGTGTGAATAGCATGAAGGGAGAGATTCACCACATTAATAATGTTTAGACGCTTTGTCATCTAACTTGTTTGATCCGTTTCATGCAAAAAATTTTTGAGGCGCAAGTGAGTGATTTTGTTTTGCTCCTGTGCGCCGATGGATATTTCACGCTCGTAGGTATTTGAAATACGTGTTTTAAGTAAGCCTAACATTTCCTCTGCGCTTTTGCCGCTGGCACACACGATAAAAATAAAGCCAAATTTTTTCTCATATTCGCTATTGTAGTGCTGCAGGGCGATAAGCGTCTCTTCATTTGCTGAACTTACCTGGCCTTGTTCCGCCGTTGCGGTATTGGCGTATTTATTTTTTAGCGCAGAGAGATCTCCTATTTTGGGGTGTCCGGAGAATGCTTCGAGTATGTCGCTCTCTGAACATTGCTGCCAATGCCAGTCGCTGCTGTTTAATAGCACAGTCAAATCTGAATATGGACGTTTTGCTGCAACGTTTTTAGCCCATCGCAGGCTGTTGCAACAGGATAATAAAAATTGAATGGCCTGCTGCTCACTCGCGGTGTTGAACTGGTATAGCTGTGTTATCAATTCACTGGATTTTATCATCTTAATGGGCTTATTTAGGTGTCGGGTTTTCGGAATCTAAAATCGGTAAGTTTTTTATTGGTGATGTTTGCCTCTTTTCGTCGGGGCTTTTTATTTCGGCCGCTTCTATTCCGGGGCTTTCTATTCCGGCCTCTTCTATTCCGGGCTCTTCCTTGTTGAGCTTCTCCGATTTTTGGCTTGTAGTTTTGACATGCAATTGCTGGATAATTTGCGCGGCGATGGAAACCGCGACTTCGATGGGGCGTTTACCTGGAATGTCCAGCAAGCCAATAGGGGAGACTATCGTATTGATTTCTTCCTGGCTAAAAGATGCCTGCTTTAAGCGCTGACGAAATCGATTGGCTTTAATTTTAGAGCCAATCAGACCAATGTAGGCGCAGTCTTTTCGATCTAACAATTTTTCAATTAATTGATAATCGAGCGAATGCTGGTGCGTAATCACAATTGCATACGCTTCTGGCTGCATGCGCTGAATGTGGTCGATGATATTGTCATAGTAGCGGTAGTGAGTGTTACGCGTATTTTCCTTGGGGAACAGATCGACGCGGTTATCGACCCAATGCAGACTCACATCCAATTGCGATAGAATTGGAATAAGTGCCTGCGCAACATGACCAGCCCCAAAAACATGTATCTGCTGTTTAGGCGTGCAAAAACATTCGAGCAAAATACTCATCGTGCCACCACAACACTGGTTGGCTTTTGCGGATAGTGGAAAGTGTTCGATCCGCTGGGCAGCATCATCTGCCGCAATTAGTTCACGTGCAGTTTGAATGACTCTGTATTCGAGCTGGCCCCCACCAATTGTGTCGTAAATACTGTCAGCCGTGATCACCATTTTACTGCCGCTGTTGCGAGGTGTTGATCCATGGGTGTCCACTACAGTTGCCAGTACCCAGCTTTGATTGCCCTGTCGGCATTGCAAAATGGCTTCATCCCAGGTTAAGTATCGCTTCATTCACATACTCCGTAACAGGTGTAAACCTGTTAATTAAGTGCGCTGGCCCGATTGTGCAGTCTGGCTTTGCTGATATTGACTTGCCGCTTGCATGCAATGATATACCGCTTCGGTGGTGGCGGGCGCTGCCAGGGGAGGACTAATTTTATAATCTGCCACACTCGCACAGGCGTCTCGTAATGCACACCAGACAGATATTGCGAGCATCAGCGGGGGTTCTCCCACCGCCTTGGAAGAATAGACATTTTGCTCATGATTTTTCGCCTGGTAAAGATTGACATTGAAGTCTTCTGGAAGGTCGCCCACGGTTGGTATTTTGTAGTTGGCGGGACTGTTAGACATTAATTTACCCTGCGAGTCCCACAACAATTCTTCCGTTGTTAGCCAGCCCATGCCTTGAATAAATCCCCCTTCAATCTGACCGATGTCGACGGCCGGATTAATCGATTCACCCACGTCATGTAAAATATCCACCCGCGTTATTTTATATTCCCCCGTCATTGTATCGACGATCACTTCTGAGCATGCTGCGCCATTGGCAAAATAATAAAAAGGTCGGCCTTTGCCCGTACTGCGATCAAAACCAATTTTAGGTGTGCGGTAAAACCCATTCGCTGACAGTGAAACACGCTGCATATAAGCGAGCTTGATAAATTCAGCAAATGCGAAAACCTGATCGCCAACATGAACAATATCATCATGAATAAATATACGTTCGCGTTCTACTTTGTAATAGTGCTCGGCAAATGTGAATAGGTTTTGTTTGATTTTATTTACGGCATCTATGGCTGCCATGCCATTTAAGTCGGTGCCGGCAGATGCCGCTGTTGGTGATGTGTTCGGGACTTTGTCGGTACGAGCGGCACTTACCATGATGCGATCGCTGTCTACGCCAAACTCTTTTGCCACCACTTGCTTTATTTTGGTGTAAAGCCCTTGCCCCATCTCCGTTCCACCGTGGTTTAGGTGAATACTGCCGTCGGTATATACGTGAATTAATGCTCCCGCCTGATTTAAATGTTTCGATGTAAATGAAATTCCAAACTTGACTGGGGTGAGCGCCAGTCCACGCTTTTGCCATCGGTTATTGCGATTGAATTCGTGAATTTCTTCGCGTCGTTGACGATATTGACTGGTGTTTTCCAGTTGTTCTATAAGCGGTAACAGGACGGACTCTTCAATTTTTTGTCCATAAGGTGTTTCATCTTTATCCTTGCGATACACATTTTGTTTGCGAATATCGAGAGGATCTAAATTTACCGCTCGAGCTATATCATCAAGCATGGCTTCGGTGGAAAGCATGCCCTGAGGACCACCGAAGCCACGAAAAGCCGTGTTTGAAACCGTGTCGGTGCGACATCGGTAACCGGTGATACGCGCCTGTGGTAAATAATAGGCGTTGTCAGCATGAAACATGGCGCGATCGACTATGCCATCGGATAAATCGGCAGTGCAACCGCACATTCCCGCGAGTTTGATATCGGCCGCGAGAATTTCGCCCTGCGCGGTAAATGCGGTGGTGTATTGATTCCAGAAATCGTGCCGTTTGCCCGTTTGTTCCATATCATCCTGCCGTGACATGCGATATTTGATGGGCTGTTGCAGGCGTTGCGCAAATACGGCAGCCATACAGGCGAGGGTAGCTGCTTGCGATTCCTTGCCACCAAAGCCACCTCCCATGCGGCGAACTTCCGCTTGGACTTTATGAATCGGCACACCCAGCACACTGGCGACCAGTTTTTGGACTTCAGTTGGATGTTGACTGGAGGAGATCACGTGTATTCCGCCATCTTCTGTCGGCTGTGCAAGTGATATTTGTCCTTCTAGGTAAAAATGTTCCTGGCCTCGAATGGTTAATTCTCCAGACAGGCTAAATTTTGCTTCGTTGATGGTTTTAATCACATCACCACGATGAAAACTCTGGGTGGGCAACACAAAATCCTGTTGTGCCAGTGCTTCCTGAATGCGCAGCAGCGGTGTTTGCTGTTCGTATTCTATTTCCGCCAGCCGTACAGCTTTTTGTGCCGCGGTATAACTGGTTGCCGCCACCGCGAAAATGGGTTGTCCAACAAATTGGGTGGTCTGGCCGGCAAGCAGAACATCGCCACTGAAAACGGGTGACACATCAGCGCTGCCGGGAATATCTCCCTGGACGATAACATCCACGACGCCCTCAGCCTGCCAGACCTTTTCCAGATTGAGCGAAACAATTTTGGCGTTGGCATGTGTCGCCTTCCCGGTGGCGACATGCAAGGTATTCACTGTATTTGGCAGGTCATCAACGTATTGTGCTTTGCCTTGTACGTGTTTAATTGCGGATTCGTGAATCTGGTTTATCTTGCGTTGGTGCGCGGATCGCTCATTGTCAGAGTGCTGTGTAGCAGACGTTGCGGTAGGGGGAACACTGAACGATTTTTTAGTATAGGCTTCCGGAAGTTTACGCATGGCTTTGTTCCTCTCCCGTTCTGAGCTGAGATGATTGCGTAAAATGCGTTTGATTTATTGTGGGCAAGTGATGGCCATTTAACTCTAACCAGGCTTTACGGAGTAAGTTTTCGGCCATGTTCAAACGGTACTCCGCGCTGGCTCTCACATCGCTCATCGGTGAAAGTTCTTTACGCAAGGCGTTACAGGCTGTCTGCAAGGTTTGTTCGTCATCAATGGATTTTCCTATAAAGCACTGCTCACTTTGTCTGGCTCGAATTGGGGTTGCGGCCATGCCTCCAAACGCAATACGTACGTCTTTCACCGTGTTATTTTCTATAGCGAAACGCACCGCTGTCATGACGCTGGAAATATCGTCTTCGATTCTTTTGGACAATTTATAGAAGCGTAAAAAGTCATTGAGGTAGTCGGCATTAAATTCGATGGCGATAATGCACGCAGGGGTATCATTGAGCACAGTGTGTTTGTAGCCGGAATAAAATGCATCTATATTCACGGTGGATTTTTTTTGCTGGCCGTCGATGATCTCTATATTTGCGTCCAGTGCCAGAAATACTGGAGGTAAATCCGCAATAGGGGAGGCATTTGCAATATTACCTCCTACCGTGCCCCGGTTTCGTACTTGCTCTGCGCCGATACGTAAAATTAATTGCTGTAAAGTCTGAATGTCTGAAAAGGCGTGCAGCAACTCTGTGTAAGTGACGGCCGCCCCGATACGAATTTTTGACTCTCGCGCTTGCGCATTTTCAACGGCGGGGCGAGTAATTTGTTTCAGTTCAGCAACCCGACTAATATCGATAATTTTAGTCAGTGTTTTAAAATGCTGCGTTACTTCAAGCATTAAATCTGTGCCTCCGGCAATGATTCTTGCCTCGGGCTGTGCGTGTAAAATATTACACACTTCATTGAGTGAAACCGGTTGCCAGTATTGATGAGTCCGTTTACTGCTATCACCATAAGTATTCAGCATTTTCATGGTGTCAACGATGCGGTTATTCGCAAGGTCTGCCGGGGGATTGATCATAGCCAGGTCAAACATGTGGACTCCGGCTTCGACGATGGGGCGGTACCCGGTGCAGCGACATAAATTGCCTGCGATACAGTCTTTCACCGATTCTTTGAGTGTTGTCGTATCAGCTTTGATCTGTGTGCGACGCTCGAGTAAACCGGTCAGCGACATCACGAAACCTGGTGTGCAAAAGCCACACTGGGATGCGTGATGTTCAACCATCGCCTGCTGACTCGGGTAAAGTGATGCCAGGTGCTCACCGGCAGATGTATTCGGGACTGTTGCGCTGATTTGCGTCAGGTGTTCTACCGTAACTACGTGGCGGCAGTGAATGGCGGACAAGGGTAAAATACAGGCATTTACACTGTGATAGTGAATCGCTTTATTTGCCTGGTTGTCGTTTTCCTCTGGCGGAGTTGTTTGGGCGGTGCTGGTTAATTTATCACTTCTGATGGCATCATCTTGATAGTGCCCCAGAAGAACGGTGCATGCACCACAATCGCCTGAGGCGCACCCTTCTTTTGTGCCACATAGGTGCTTAAATTCGCGGAGGTAGCGTAACAGACTAAGATTGATGTCGATCTGCGAATCGTCTAATTCTATAAGCTCTTGGTTTAAAACAAATCTCACGCTTAACTCCAGCATTGGACCGTTAGTAAAGGCCTCTTGATAGCGGTCATCTAAAAACGTTTAACAGTAACGTTCTCACAATAAGGTTCTCTCAATAAGGTTCTCTCAATAAGGTTCTCTCAATAAGGTTCTCTCAATAAGGTTCTCTCAATAAGGTTCTCTCAATAAGGTTCTCACAATAAGGTTCTCACAATAACAGTCAGTTAATTTAAGCGGAATCAAAACGCTCTGTGTTGATTGTGCTTGTGATAGGCACTTGCGCTTAATTTTTATTGTTAGATGGTCGAGTGCGAGCCGCGTTCCAGTTTTTAATTGGAAATTTTCAGTTTTACCCACTCGTGAGTTCAAATTAATGCCGGGTTTTTTTAGCGTTATTCACCCTCATCTTTTACGGGTGAAAGCGCGGAAAATTCCATTAAGCACATGATTTGAATAAAACTTTTTGCTGTAGTCAGTATAGTTCAGGTGACTTGCAGGCGGAATTTAGTATGCAGTTCTCATGCCGAACAAATGGGGGGACGCACGCCAATTGGAATATTGGCGGCGCTGTTTTTATCTGGGTATTGTGTCGGCAGTTTGGTCGCCGCAGGAAGTAAAGAGATGATTAATGTTTGGTATCGTCTGAGCGGTCTTCAACGGGACGATCTGTCTGTGTCGCCTCCATTGCTCGAGATAGCGTATCCGCAATTTCACTGCCTTTGCCTTCGAGGATCTCCTGCATGCTCAAGCCTTTGAGTTCGTGAGGAAACACCAGCCATTTGTCTGTTGCGTGAACATAAAAATCCGGCGTAATAGGCGTCATATTATTCTGTGGTTTATACCAGGGGCACGCCACTTTGATGGAGTGCGGGGTGTTGCGCCGAGCACGAAGTTTTATTTGCTCGATAATGGCCAGAATTGAACGACCGGAATCGAATACATCATCAACAATCAGCAATTCTTCGTCGGCATTAACGTTATCGATAACGTAGTCGAGCCCGTGTACACGAACTTCCTTACTTTGCTGGCCGATGCCGTAGTAAGAGGATGTGCGAATGGCAATATGGTCGGTCTCCACGCCCATAAAATCCAAATACTCTTGCACCGCGATGCCCATCGGAGCACCTCCACGCCAAACTCCCACGATAAAATGTGGACGAAAGCCTCGAACAAAAATCTGTTCTGCGAGACGAAAAGAATCGAGCAATAACTCGTTTGCGGTGAGGTATTTTTTTTCCATATGCATTCGTTGATTGTTTAAACGGGAAGAAATGTTAGCGCAGAAATTGAACAGTCAGCAAGCTGCGCCTTGGCATGTTAAACGAATGATGAAGAAATTACCGCATTAGATTTCTTGAAGTCGTGTTGCGGGGGCGTGTTTTGAGCCCGTAAAAGTCGTCCATTCGATATTGTAGTGCCCAATTTTTCGTTGTTTTACGGTAATTTCCACGCATGGATTTAAGCTGAAGACATCATGTAAAACTTTGCGCTGCCTGGGGCTTGGCGAAGTAGTAGCCCTGATAAAACTCGAAATTCATGGTTTTGCACACCAGGTATTCGCCTTCGGTCTCAACACATTCGGCCAGGGTATTAATGTGCAAAGTATTGGCGAGGTCCACTAAATGCCGAAGCAGATTCGCGCGTGAGGCATCGGCTGAGTCCAGGTTTTCTATCAACACCTTGTCAAACTTTATCAGGTCGGGCTTGGCTTCCACCATTTCCATCAATCGGGACTGACCCACACCAAAATCATCGAAGGCCAGTTTAATCTGCAGTTTTTCCAGGTGAGATTTCACTTCTCGTAAGAGGTCAGTATTGTCCGTGACGGATTGTTCGTGAATTTCCAGTGTTACGGGGGTGCCTGGAAAGCGCTTACGCATTTTCTGCAAATCGGCGAGTAATCTATCCGGGTCCAGCATTTCGCTGGGGTGAGTATTCACCAGTAAATCGCCGGGAAGTTTGTATCGGGCAGCGTTTTCAATGCCGACATTGCGCATTACTTCAGACAGCGTGACTTCTAACTTAAAGCTCTCGGCAATACGAAACAATTCGAATGGACTGGGAGGCAGGCCTGGGTGGTCACCTCGGCCTAGAATTTCAAAACCGGAAATACTTAAATCTGCAGCGAGAATTATGGGTTGGTAGACCATCTTGAGTTGCCGGTTATTGATCAACTGTTCCAACTCTCTCACGCCAGAAGGAAAGGCCTGGCTTAATTCGGCGGCAGACAAAAACGTTGTGTCATCTGAGTGACCGGGCTTTATCAGCGGGCGTCGAGACGTGCTGTGTTCACTGTCAATTAAGCGCATTTCAGCTGTGCCGAAATGCAGCACATCGCCGTGGTCAATTTGTGTGGGGGCATTAATTTGTTTGCGATTAACAAATGTGCCGTTCCGGCTGTCGAGGTCGACAATCCACAGTTGATTCTCACGCTGCTCAATGCGCGCGTGATTGCGTGACACCGAGGGGGCAGAGATGGTGAGACTTAGCGCCTCATTGCGGCCTAACACTTGCGGTAAAATCTTTAATTGCCGCTGACTTAATAAGCCATCATTGCCAAAAAAACCTTCCAAATACCAATTACTCATATATCGCTGTAGCCTGTTTCTCGTCGCACTGCTTTGCTGTGCGTTGCTCTGTGTGAATGGTGGTAAAAAAGACGCTTATTGGTTAATTAAGTATCGCACTCACGTGCTTAATTACCAGCCAGATGGCATTAAAAGTACTGTTTACCCTATGAATATTTGGCATCGAACGACACAAAATATTCATGAAAGTACATATAGCGGCGTTCTGGCGTGGTTTGACACGCATTGCACTGGTACCATCGATTTTCATTGTGTTACTCCTTGTGTGTTATTCCTTGTGTGTTATTCCTTTATTTGGCTTTATCCAAAAAATGATAAAAATTGATGAAGCCTGCAACTGACAGTTATGAAAATTATGAAGACCTTGTATTGGCACGATTATGAAACCTGGGGTGCAAACCCTGCGACCGACCGAGCGAGCCAGTTTGCGGGGGTTCGCACAGACGAAGATCTGAACATTATCGGTGAACCATTGGTGATGTATTGCAAACCACCCGAAGACTTATGGCCAAATCCAATGGCCTGTTTGATTACGGGGATTACCCCGCAGCAGGCTCAGGACAAAGGAATTCAAGAGCGTCAGTTTATAGAACTGATTTTCCGCGAATTTTCGCAACCGGGAACCTGCGGTGTAGGCTATAACACCATAAGATTTGATGATGAGGTGACGCGCTATACCTTGTTCCGTAATTTTTATGACCCTTACGAACGAGAGTGGCGCAACGGGAATTCTCGCTGGGACATCATTGATATGGTGCGCGCGGTCTACGCGTTGCGTCCAGAGGGCATTGAGTGGCCTGTACTTGACGATAAGCCGAGTTTCAAACTGGAGTATTTAACTCAGGCAAATGGCATATCACATGGTGCCGCCCATGACGCCTTTTCCGATGTGGAGGCCACCATAGGGCTGGCAAAACTGATCAAGCAAAAACAGCCGCAGCTCTATGACTACGTATACCAGCACCGGATGAAAAACAAAGTCTCGGCGTTGATCGATCTGGCTGCGCGTAAACCGCTTTTACATATTTCATCCCGGTTTCCAGCGACACGTGGTTGTGCGGGGCTGATTGCACCGCTAGCCATCCATCCTGTGAATAAAAACGCGATTATTGTTATTGATTTGAGTGTCGACCCTAGTCCTTTATTGCACTTGACCCCGGAGCAAATTCGTCAGCGCGTTTTTGTTTCCAACGACGATCTCCCCGAGGGCGAAGAGCGCCTGCCCATTAAGTTGATCCATTTGAATAAATGTCCTGTGCTGGCGACCCCCAAACTCATTACCGCGGCGCATGAACAGCGTTTGGGACTGGATAAAACGCTGTGTGAAAAGCACTGGCAGATGATACGCCACTGGGATATCGCCTCAAAATTGCAGGAGATGTATCGACTGGATAACTTTACCCCCTCGGCTGACCCGGAGGCGCAGCTCTACAACGGTTTTGTCAATGACCGAGACAAAAGCCTGATGGCGCAAGTGCGAAATGCCACTGCTGAAGAGCTGGCTAAGCATAACTATCTATTTGAAGACGAGCGCTTGAACCGCATTTTAATCCGCTATAAGGCGCGCAATTTTTACGATGCTCTGACCCAGGATGAAAAGTCTCAATGGCAGGAATTTGTGAGAGATCGCTTGTTTTCCAGTGAGGGTGAGCATTTACATTACACCTCCTTTCTGACGGAGGTTGAGCAGTTGCAAGAGACGCATGCAGGGGATGCGGATAAACAAAACATTTTGCAGGCTTTACGGGTATATGCCGAACAGTGCAAAGCAAAATATTTTATCTAAGCGGCAAGCTTGATGATAAACTAGCGCACCGTTTGCCGGGCGTGCGCAATCTACTGTATCACGGGTCTGAGGTCTTTTCCCTGGCGGGCGTTTCACTATCTATCAGTCATTAAAGTGCTTTTACAATGAAGTACTTGGCAATCGAAGCATAAGGGGAGCAATCAGTGAATTTTACCGGCGCAAATATACTTTCGGTGGATCAGTTTGAACGAACAGATATAGAAACCATATTTACCGTCGCCGATTCCATGCAGCCCTATGCTCTGCGTCAAAAAGTCACCCGTGTATTGGAAGGCGCAATTCTCGGCAATATGTTTTTTGAGCCCAGCACCCGGACACGTGTAAGTTTTGGCTGTGCGTTTAATCTCCTGGGCGGGGAAGTCCGCGAAACGACGGGCTTTCAAAGTTCGGCAATTGCAAAAGGCGAATCGCTGTACGACACCGCACGTGTGCTTTCCGGCTACAGTGATGTCATCTGTATGCGGCATCCGGCAGAAGGCTCGGTAGCCGAGTTTGCTGAAGCCAGTCGCGTGCCGGTTATTAACGGGGGCGATGGTGCCAACGAGCATCCCAGCCAGGCGTTATTAGATTTATACACCATTCAAAAAGAACTGCGCGATCGTGGTCGCAGCCTGGACGGCTTGCGCATCGCGATGATCGGGGATTTAAAATACGGCCGAACAGTTCACTCCCTGATCCGTTTGCTGTGTCTGTTTGACAAGCTTCACGTAGTACTGGTCTCGCCAGAAGAGCTGGCAATGCCGGAAATGTATGTTGAGCCGCTGCGACAGGCTGGCCATACTGTGACGGTATCTTCGGATTTGGCAAATAGCATTGGGGGCGTGGATATCGTCTATTCCACCCGAATTCAGGAAGAGCGTTTTGCTTCTAAAGAAGAAGCGGATATTTACCGTGGACGCTTTCGTTTGAATCAGGCAATTTACACGCAATATTGTGAGCCCAACACCGTTATTATGCATCCTCTGCCGCGTGATTCTCGCTCCGATGCCAATGAATTGGATAATGACCTCAATCAAAATCCTAATCTTGCCATATTCCGCCAGGCAGACAATGGCTTGTTAGTGCGAATGGCCTTGTTTGCACTGATTTTGGATGTGGCGGACCAAGTGGATCACTATTCCAGGCCTGTCACCTGGTATCACCGTCGCGGAGTGTAGGTTTACATTTTTGTATATAAAAACCGGCTATTGATATAGCCAAATCAAGATGTAATTGGTCTTATCGCCAGCAAAAAAGTGTGAAATTCGTCAGTTTGTATAAAAATGTTACACACTATACTTCGCCCCAGTTTAACGAGTTTCGGGGGTTATGATGATTGACAAATATCTGGCAGGTTTTTTCTTTATTGCTGGTACGGTGCTGATGGTGGCGCATATCATCTGAGCGCAGCAAGTGACACAAGGCATTCAGGCGCTTGATTAAGTTGGTAACAACTACAAAATTCCAGCGTATAAAAAAGCATGTTTGGCCATTGAATTTATGGCATTCAAACATGCTTTTTTGTTTAAGGGCTTCGCCGCAATCTTTAGTTTTTCCACCAAGCACTGAATGGAAACTTTTAGACGAATTTTTTCACTTTCGCCATCAGAGGGATGGTTTCCAGTGGTTTTTGCAGACATGCGTTGGCATTCAGGTCCGAGGTCGCCTGTTTTAGCGCTTCCATGCTGGCATCGCCAATCAGGATGACAGGCATAAAAGAAGTGGATGGATTTTCCTTAAGTTCCCGGCAGACATCTTTGGCATTCATATCCTCCAGACTTAAATCCAGAATGATCAGATTGGGATGATATTCTTCTGCCAGCGCCGAGCATTCGTCACCATGCGAGGTGCTGATCATGGTGTACTGAGGCGCAAAATTTTCCTCTAATAAACTATAGCTTTCGTCGCAATCGCCGACGAAGAGAATCTTGGTTTTGGCGTTGTACTCTCTCACTGTACAGCAGTTGCGGCCTTTCTGTTTGGATTCATACAGGCATTTATCTGCTTCTTCGATCTGTAAATCGATATTGGTTTCACCGGCATAATTGACCACGATGGCACCGATGCTTATCGTCACTACGACACCGCTTTTGGAGGCGCGATGTTTAATGGCCATGCCTTCAACACACGAGCGAATCACTTCGGTTACGTGGCGTGCACCATATTCCGGGGTGTTGGGTAAGATGGCGATAAATTCCTCACCGCCGTAGCGTGCCACAATATCTCCAGGCCTGCTGAGTGATTTGCTTAACGCTGCTGATACTTTCTGGATGCATTCATCACCGGCCGGATGACCGTAACAATCGTTGTATAGTTTGAAGTGATCGATATCCAGCAGGATAATAGTAAGTGGCTGCTTACTTCGTGCGGACATGTCCCAGATTTCCTGGGCTTTCTCTTCGAATGTGCGGCGATTGAACAAGCCCGTCAGGCCGTCGCGTTGACTCAAAACGGTGAGCTCTTTATTCAGTTCAGATAGCTCATTTCGCATGCCAGTAATTCGCTCCATTGCGCGAATTTTAGCGTTGAGAATCACCTGGCTGATGGGCTTTACCAAATAGTCATCGCCTCCAGCGGCGATGCCCTCCTCGACACTGGTGTCTTCATCCTTACCGGTGACGAAAATAATTGGAATCCAATGTTCGCCAAGTGCTTCACGGATCAATCGGGTTGTTTCGAAGCCGTTTAAGCCGGGCATCTCAACATCCATGATAATCATGTCGACAGGGGTGTTTTCCAGAATCTGTAAAGCTTCTTCACCGCTTTCCGCGACAATGGGATTGTGGCCAGCGGCATTGATATAGCTGCACATTGCATAGCGAATGGTGGCACTGTCTTCAACTAATAGTATTTTCATGCATGACTTAAGTTAAGGGGCCCTTGAAGGGGGTATTCCGACTGCTCTTAAGGTCGCCAAGTGAGCGAGGCGGCGCAAAAAAAGTAATAGATTCAGTTGCTTATGTAATAATTTAAATTACGGATTTAGACCCAAATAGTTCCAAAAAACCGTTAAATTAAGTCTATCACAAGGAGGCGATTTCGCACTTTAAAACCCGACGGCAGGTGCATTTAGGTAAATTAACGCAGAGCAGGTATAATCGCGCCCGCTCAAGTGTGTAGATTTGATCGAAAAACAATCGAAGTCTTGCTTCAAATACGCACTATATTGGTATTCAACAAGAAAAGATTAAAAAGCAGAAAGCAGCTAAGGACCACAATGTCAGCAACAGTAGAATTCGACGAGATTCGCCCATACAACGACGATGAAGTCGCCGGGGTTGTCAATGGCTTACTCAACGATGCGGAATTTCTCGATACCATCGTTCGTTTTAAACTTCCACGCTTGGGAAAAATCATTGCGCCGTTAATTCGACCTTTGGTCAAAAGTCGATTGGCCAAAGAAGCCGCGAAAGTGAAAGTGGTTTACGATTTTCAAACGCGTATTGAAACCTACCTTCGGCATGTGATCGATACAACTGTGGGCGAGCTGACGTTGTCCGGTTTGGAGCATCTTGCGCGTGATAAAGCGCATTTATTTATCTCCAATCACCGGGATATTGCAATGGACCCGGCGTTTGTCAATTGGACTCTGTATCAAAACGGGTTTACTACCTTGCGCATAGCGATCGGCGATAATTTGCTGACCAAGCCCTTTGCTTCAGATTTAATGCGATTGAACAAAAGTTTTATAGTGAACCGCTCGGCCACTTCACCGAGAGAAAAGTTTAAAGCGGCGAAACTGTTGTCTAAATATATTTTTCATTCTGTGAAAAATGATAACGAAAATGTATGGATCGCGCAGCGCGAAGGGCGAGCAAAAGATGGCGATGATAAAACCAATGCCGCCATCATCAGTATGCTGGTATTAAACAAAGATAAACCCATGGCATTTGCCGACTATATTCGTGAACTGTGCATTGTGCCGGTGAGTATTTCCTATGAATATGATCCCTGCGGGTACGATAAAGCGCGGGAGCTGACGACAAAAGCGTTGCAGGGGGAATATAAAAAACAACAACACGAAGATGTACAAAGTATTGCCAAAGGCATTACCGGTTACAAAGGTAATATTCATTTGAGTTTTGGCGAACCACTCAATCAGGAGTTTGAAAACTCGGAACAGGTAACCGAGTATCTGGACACCGTAATCAGTCAGAATTACGTTTTGCACGCAACGAACTGTTTTGCTTATGAAATATTAGAAAAAATATCACCGCGTGTGCCTGTCGGTGTAGAGGGGAAGTTATTTTGTGACATGAAGCTCGACGAAGAGCGTAGCCAGTTTCTGGCGTATGTTAATCAGTGCCCTTCGGAGTACCGGGAGACCTTGTTAAAAGGCTATGCGCAACCGGTCTACAAAAAACTGCCGCAATAAATACCGCACAGAACAGAAACAGTATCACTGCGTCAGCCATGGCTAACGCAGCTCAATTTGGTTTAAACCGCTAAGCGTTAATAAACAGGTGAATTTGGTCAGTCGTCAATGTTAGATAAATCAACTAAGGAGCAAATTCAACACGCGTACAGCCGTTTTCTTGTCGCCAAATCTTTAAAGCCGCGCTACGGGCAAAAGCTCATGATTGCTGAAATAGCGCGAACTCTCGGCACGATTGCTCTGGATGCAGAAGGGCAGCGTACTTCCAACGGCCATATTTGTGTCGTAGAGGCCGGCACAGGAACGGGTAAAACCGTCGCTTATTTGCTGGCAACTTTAATCATTGCTAAAGCCCTGGATAAGCGGGTGGTACTCGCCACCGCGACCGTAGCGTTGCAAGAGCAAGTTGTACTGAAAGACCTTCCCGAATTATTGCATTACAGTGAAATGCCTTTCCAATATCGCCTGGCCAAAGGCAGAGGGCGTTATTTGTGTCTTGCCAAATTGGACAAAATTTTCAGCCACGCAGATGATGATGCTTTGTTTCCTGTGTATGAAGACGAAGTGTCTGTGATCAGTGAGCAGGACATTAAATTATATACGGATATGATGTCTCAATTATCTAAAGGTGAATGGGACGGTGATCGCGATAATTGGCAGGATGAACTGGAACATTCAAGTTGGCAGCGGATCACGACGGATCACCGTCAATGCACTGGTCGAAAGTGTTCTCATGTACGCAACTGCTCTTTTTTTAAAGCACGTGAAGCGCTGGATGAAGCTGATTGTATTGTCGCAAATCACGACCTGGTTCTCGCCGATTTGGCGTTGGGAGGCGGAGCAATTTTACCCGCACCTGAAGACACCATTTATATTTTTGATGAAGGCCATCACCTGCCGGACAAGGCGCTCAGTCACTTTTCCTCGCACACGCGCTATAAAAGTACCATTCGCTGGTTGGGGCAGAGTGAGGGGCAATGGCCCAGCCTTGTGGAAACGGTTTCTCATGCCGAATATTTCTGTCAGCTGGCAGAACCTATGGAAGCATGCTTAAAAGCTGCGCGTACAGTACTGGAAGCTAACGCCGATTTAATGTCCGATATTACGCGAGAGGTAGACCGCAGTCAGCCCACACCTCGGTTGCGCTTTGAAAAAGGTGAAGCCCCAAAACCAATGGAGTTGCTCGCACAGCAATTGCGTGACAAATTTGTTGAGCTGACGGATTTACTTGAAAAGCTTTATAAAGAGTTAACCTATCTGATCGATGATGATGCGCCGTCGGCAAATAAAGAAAGTCTGGAAGATATCTACCCCGTGATTGGTTCCTGGTTGGCGCGAGCGGAAGGCAATGCCACATTGTGGTCTTTGTATTGCGACACTCAAATGGACGAGGAGTGGCCGTTAGCGCGCTGGATTACGTTGTTGGATTTTAATGATATAACAGACTATGAAATTGTCGCGAGTCCCATACTGGCATCTCGAGCGTTACGTAAAGATTTATGGTCACGCTGTTGTGGTGCCGTGGTCACTTCGGCAACGATTACAGCCTTAAATTCGTTTGATCGATTCAAATACCGTGCGGGCACATATGATGATTCGCATTATGCTGTTGTGCCAAGTCCGTTTCGTTACACGGAGAACGCCAGTTTGGTTGTGCCGCAGGAAGCGGTAGAAGCAAACGACCCCGAGCGACATACTGTGAATATGATTGAGTTACTACCTCACATAATTGATAAAAATGCGGGGACTTTGGTGCTGTTTGCTTCTCGTAAACAAATGTTTGATGTAAATGACGGTCTGCCTCGAGATTTACAGTCTATAGTTACCATGCAGGGTGTTGAAAGCAAGCAGGCCATTATCAAACAACATAAAGCGACAATCGACAGTGGGCAAGGTAGTGTCATTTTCGGTTTGGCGAGTTTTGCTGAAGGTCTGGATTTACCTGGAGATTATTGTTCGCATGTGATTATCGCGAAAATCCCATTTGCAGTACCCGATGACCCTTTGGAAGCTGCTCTTGCGGAATGGGTAGAAGCACAAGGCGGAAATGCATTTATGCAGATAAGTGTTCCCGATGCATCTACGCGATTAATTCAGGCTTGTGGGCGTTTGCTGCGTACCGAGTCGGACAATGGCACAGTGACCATATTGGATAAACGACTTATTACCAAGCGATACGGTAAATCATTGTTGGAAGCGCTGCCACCATTTCGGCGGGAGTTAAATAAACGGGTTTTATCATCAAGCGGAAATTAGCGGTGGTACTCGAAACAATGTATTGCAGAATGACAAATAGCAGGGAGCCGCTTTGCTAAGCTGCCTGCGCAAAGATTCCTGTATTACCCTGATCCAGGGTTCGCCAGAAAACGTATGACCTAGTAAGCAGTAAAGTTAGAAAACACTAAAGTAAGAAAGCATTAAAGTAAGAAAGCACTAAAGTAAGAAAGTACTAAAGTAAGAATTGAATAAGTTCTGCCAAACAGAAAATCGGAGTTTTAGTAGTAGGAGGAGAAAATGAGTCATCATATTGCAGCCGGTGAATTGTTAATAGATCTCGAATATGAATTGCGGACTCTCGGACTTTGGCAAAACCAGGTCCCACCCGAAGAAGCGCTAGCCAGTACCCAGCCATTCGCGCTCGATACACTAACGTTTCCGCAGTGGATACAGTTTGTGTTTATTGCACGAATGCAAGCTTTAATTGAAGCCAAACTCCCTCTGCCTGAGCAATGCGGTATTGCGCCAATGTCGCAAGAGTACTTCAAGGAAAGTCATGTTTCCGGCACTAGAGTGACTGCCATTTTTGTTTCTTTCGATGAGTTGCTTTCCGGTAAACCTGCATGATGTTCTGCGAGCTTTAACCCTTTAACATATTCCCCCTGTAATACCACCAATAGCAAGATTCCTGTCTTATTGACCCCCGCGTCCCTCCTTGCCAGGAGAGGCCTTGTGTTTGTCGTTTTGCATTTTCCTGTGCTGAATAAAACTCACTTCTGTAAGCGTAATCATGTTACTCATGTATTTTATTGGTGCGTTTTTTTGTTGAAAGATTTGTGTGATATTTAACCTTGTCTTTCATTTGGTGAAATTAATTGGTGCGAAAAGTTCATTGTTGGTGCTTTTTGTTTGCTGTCATCGAACAATTCTCGCCAATTAAAATCCTCGGTCACCCCTAAAAATGCACTGTTGTGGTGAATGTGACGCTCAGCTCATGAAGATAGTCATATTTACGTCGTTTTTTTATGGAATTGTCTCGTTTTTAATTCTCCTGGCACGACCGCTGCAAATACTCCCCTGAAGCGATGTAGTTTTTGCCGAAAAATTTAAAAAACAAAAGTTTATGCCTCAATTTAAGTCACAAAAATTTTGTGTTCCGAATTGAGTCACAAACACTGTCAACGCCAATCAGATAACAATTTTAATCGACATGGTTACTTAGATTTTTATGTAACAAGTGAGCACGTCGTCAGGAGGAAACATGAAAAAAATGAATCACTGTTTTCAGCTGAGTTTGAAGACATTTTTAACTTCTCTTTTTACAAAAAAGATTACACAAGCTGTCATCTTACTGTCGGTAACTTTCAGTTGCGTGCTAAATGCCAGTGCTGCAGAAAAGAAGCAAAAACTGGGCTGGCCGGAAAAGGAAGAATTGACCTTTGGCTTTATAAAGTTAACGGACATGGCGCCAATTGCCATCGCATATGAAAATGGTTATTTCGAAGATGAAGGTCTCTATGTCACGATTGAAGCGCAGGCGAATTGGAAAGTGCTACTGGATGGCGTTATTGATGGCAGACTGGACGGCGCACATATGCTGGCTGGCCAACCGCTCGCAGCAACCATAGGTTTTGGAACGAAAGCACATATTATTACGCCGTTTTCTATGGACTTAAATGGGAATGGCATAACGGTTTCCAATGAAATATGGAAACAAATGAAGGCGCACATCCCCAAAGGTAAAGATGGCAAGCCTGTTCATCCAATTAAAGCCGATGCTCTAAAGCCTGTTGTAGAAAAATATAAGGCCGAGGGCAAGCCGTTTAATATGGGGATGGTTTTTCCTGTTTCTACGCATAATTATGAATTGCGATACTGGCTGGCGGCAGGGGGCATTCATCCCGGTTTCTATGCTCCGCACAAAGGTGATATCACGGGGCAATTGAAAGCCGATGCATTGCTTTCGGTTACACCGCCACCGCAAATGCCGGCCACTTTGGAAGCCGGCACTATTTATGGCTATTGTGTTGGCGAGCCGTGGAATCAGCAAGCGGTATTTAAAAATATAGGTGTTCCAGTTATTACTGATTATGAAATCTGGAAAAATAATCCTGAGAAAGTTTTTGGTATTACTGCAGAGTTTGCCAAAAAATATCCCAATACGACGATTCGCTTAACGCGAGCATTGATCCGCGCTGCAAAATGGCTGGACGAAAACAACAACGCGAACAGGCCTGCCGCAGTAAAAATCCTGTCAAAACCAAATTATGTTGGTGCTGATTATGATGTGATTGCCAACTCTATGACCGGGACTTTCGAATATGAAAAAGGAGATAAGCGAGAGGTCCCTGATTTTAATGTGTTCTTCCGTTACAACGCGACCTATCCTTACTATTCAGACGCAATCTGGTATTTAACACAGATGCGTCGCTGGGGACAAATCTCCGAAGATAAAAGCGATGCATGGTACGTGGAAACAGCGAAGCAGGTTTATCGTCCTGATATTTACGCCAAAGCCGCCCAATCGCTAATCCAGGAAAAGTTGATGGAGGCCAAAGACTTCCCAGACTTCGCGAAAGAAACCGGATTTAAACCAGCACAAAAGGAATTTATCGATGGTGTTGCATATGACGGTAGTCAACCGAATGCGTACATCAATAGCCTGACTATAGGCTTGAAGCAGGGAGACAAAATCTAAGCTTTTTAGCTGATCTCAATAGTGTTTCTGCACTGAAAAAGCAGCCGTTTATACGGGCTGCGAGGAGAAAATTATGCCTGAACAAATGACGAATAACACGGGGTTGGTGAATAAAGTGATCACTCTGAATTTTACTTCGGAAAAGTTGAAAACCAACTTTAATGCCCTGACTCAAAAGCTTGTGATTCCTTTTATTGGAGTTGTCGTGTTCTTGTTTATGTGGTCTGTGGCTGCACAAAACATTGACACTTCGCTGGGAAAATTTCCCGGACCGGCCGCTGTGGTTGAGCAATTCAAGGCGCTGTACATTGAGCATCAGGATCAGCGAGAGAAACAGACGGCTTTTTATCAGCGACAGGAGCAAAGGAATGCGAAACGCCTTGCCCAAGACCCTACGTATCAGCCAAAAATTCGTGCCTATACCGGCAAAGAAACATTTTTAGACCAGATAGTGACGAGTTTAATTACGGTGATGAGTGGGTTCCTCCTCGCGGCAGCCATCGCCATACCTCTTGGCATTGCGGTGGGATTAAGTAAAACGCTAAACACTGCCATTAATCCGGTGATTCAGATTTTCAAACCTGTCTCACCGCTTGCATGGCTACCATTGGTGACGATGGTGGTTAGTGCGCTGTATGCCACGCCCGATCCATTGATACCTAAATCATTCATCAATTCCATGATTACAGTGTCACTTTGCTGCCTCTGGCCGATGGTCATCAACACCTCTGTCGGTGTTGCTTCTATCGATAGCGATCTAGTTAATGTCAGTCGAGTAATCCGATTGTCTGCACTCAAACATATACAGAAAGTCGTGATTCCTGCATCCATTCCAATGATTTTTACCGGCATGCGATTGTCGTTGGGGATTGCCTGGATGGTATTAATTGCAGCGGAAATGTTGGCGCAAAATCCTGGTTTGGGAAAATTTGTCTGGGATGAATTTCAAAATGGCAGTTCCAATTCTCTCGCTCGAATTATGGCGGCGGTCATCGTCATTGGGTTTATTGGGTTCCTGCTTGATCGCGTTATGTTGCAGTTGCAACGTATTTTTTCCTGGGATAAATCCAGTGCATCCGTATAACCCGAACGATTAGAGGAAAACGTATGAATACTATTTTAGATATCAGTCAGGTAAGTATGGAGTTTCAAACACCTAAAGGTGTATTCACGGCCTTGCAAAATGTAAATTTAAAGATTAATCAGGGAGAGTTTGTTTCTTTAATCGGGCATTCCGGGTGTGGAAAATCGACAGTTCTGAATATTGTGGCTGGACTGCTCAAGGCATCGCAAGGGGGTGTGATTCTCAAAGGCAAAGAGGTCAATGAGCCGGGTCCCGAACGAGCTGTGGTATTTCAAAATCACTCACTCCTGCCATGGTTGACTGCCTATGAAAATGTAGAGCTGGCGGTGAGTCAGGTGTTTGGTAAGCGAAAGTCCAAAGCTGAAAAAAAGGATTGGATTGAGCACAACTTATCATTAGTGCACATGGATCATGCCATGCACAAGCGTCCGGACGAAATTTCCGGTGGTATGAAGCAGCGCGTCGGTATTGCCAGAGCGCTCTCTATGCAGCCGGAAATCCTATTGATGGATGAGCCGTTTGGTGCTCTGGATGCTTTAACACGGGCGCACATGCAGGACTCATTGATGGAAATCCAAAATGAGCTCAATAACACCGTCATTATGATTACACATGATGTTGACGAAGCCGTGTTGTTGTCAGATCGAATCGTCATGATGACCAATGGTCCGGCCGCAACCATCGGAGAAGTTTTAGAGATTGATCTAGAGCGCCCACGCGACCGTCTGGCATTGGCAGAAGATACGCGATACACACACTTGCGTTCTGAGGTCTTGAAGTTCCTTTACGAAAAACAACGCAAGATAGAGGATTTTAGTAATAACAAAAAAACGTCTTCCACATCGCATGCAAAGACATCAACTGCGGCGGCGTAAGGGAAAAATAAAGTAAGCAGCGTATGCAAATAATTAGACCATTTCAAAATTATAGGGTTATGACTAGTCAGGAGTCTTTTATGCACAATAAAAAATTATGTTTGAGCACGGTGGTTGCGTGTTTGGTGTGGGGGGGATGCGCCAGCGCTCACGCTGATGCTTTCAGTGAGGCAGTAGCAGGGGGGAAAGCGTCTGCAGATATACGGGTGCGCTTTGAGTCCGTGGAGCAGGAAAACAATCTGGATGACGCCAGTGCATTGACGGAAAGAACGCGAATTGCGTACACCACGGGCAGCATCAATGGTTTTTCGGCAATGGTTGAATTCGAAGATGTTCGTATTGTTGGTGGGGTAGACGAATATACTGTAGGTCCTAGTGGATTCAATCCGGGTGAATATTCGGTGATTGCTGACCCGGAAACTACTGAGTTGGATCAAGCTTTCATTGCATATAAATCTGAAGGTTTTTCTGCCAAACTCGGTCGGCAGGTGATGACTTTTGATAATCATCGCTTTGTTGGGCATGTGGGGTGGAGGCAGGATCGGCAAACATTTGATGGCGCTGCTTTTAGTTTTACCCATGATCTAATGACCTTGAGTTACAACTTCATTGGCCAGCGCAATCGTATTTTTGCTGAAGACGCGGATGTGAATGCCAATGACCACTTGCTGAACGCGGCATTTAAAATTGGCCCGGGAACGCTTACGGCTTATGCCTACCTGTTGGAAATCGATGACGATTCGCAAAATGCACTGGATACTTTTGGTCTGCGTTATGCCGCTTCAGTCGACAAATTAAGTTTTGCCGCGGAATTTGCCACGCAGAGTCAGGAGGCAGAGGTTGGCCCTGCAACCGTAGACGTGGATAGCGATTATATGATGGCGGAGCTGGGATATGACTTTGGTGTGGTAAATGTTAAAGCTCACTATGAATCACTCGGCGCGGGTCAGGTTGAATGGAATGGCCTGGCATTGGGGAATGTTGGTTTTGCAACACCGCTGGCGACCTTGCATAAATTCAATGGCTGGGCCGATATCTTTTTGAATACTCCTGAAGATGGTCTAGAAGATATGTCTGCCAGTATTGGGGGGAAAGTCGCAGGTGGCGTTTGGTCTGTGACTTATCACGATTTTTCCGCTGAAGATGGCGGTGCGAGCTATGGTAGTGAACTGGATGCTGTGTATAGCCGCAATTTTGGTAAATACTACAATGCAGGAATTAAATACGCAGATTATTCTGCCGATGATTTTGCTGTGGATACGACAAAACTGTGGGTTTGGGTTGGCGCTAAGTTTTAGGTTTTACCGAGGGCAATCGTATGAAGTATTTATCCTGCGGCACTCATAACGTTTAAGACTACTGGGTCTGATCGCACTTTCTGTGTGATCAGACTGGGTTGCAGCGTTAGATCGTTGGCTGAAAAGCCTGGTGGAATGAACGAATGAAAGTGTCAATCATAAAGTTGAATGGCAATGGTTTAACATTGCCAATAGTGTAAATATTCAACTCGATGACGTTTTACATCTTTTCCATGACGTCAATTCCCAGTAAGTCCAAACCGAGCGTCATAGTCTTTGCAACGGCTTTACTTATCTGCAAGCGGCTAGCGCGAAGTTCGGCGGAGTCCGCTTTAAGAATTGGACAGGCCTCATAAAAGCTCATAAACAAACTCGCCAAATCATACAAGTATGTACACAGCACATGAGGGAAAGCATCTTCACTGACCTGCTCAATTATTTCGGCAAACTGTAATAGTTTAATTGCCAGTTCCTTTTCTTTTTCTTCCTCAACAACAATCTCACCTGTGAAGGTGTCCAGTGATTCTCCTGCGTTGCGGAATATACTGGCAACACGTGTATAGGCGTATTGTAAGTAAGGCCCTGTATTGCCTTCAAAGCTCAACATCGCATCCCAGTCGAAGATGTAATCGTTGGTGCGGGTTTTGGATAAATCCGCATACTTTATTGCTCCTATACCCACTTTCTCGCCGATCGAAATAATCTGATCTTCACTGAGTTCATCGCCTTCTTTTCTTTCACGTTTTCGGACAATTTCGCTCGCGCGTTCAATCGCCTCATTAATCACGTCGGAAAGTTTTACTGCATTGCCTTCACGGGTTTTGTATGGCTTGCCATCCTGCCCTAAAATTTTTCCAAACGGGTGATGTTCCAGCAGTACATGTGGAGGGACAAAATTCGCTTTTTGTGCAGTGAGAAATACCTGCTTCATGTGCAGGGACTGGCGATCATCAATGAAATACATTAAACGATCGGCTTTTAATGTGTGGCATCGGTAACGCATAGCGGCCAGATCCGTCGTGGCATAGAGATAACCGCCATCCGCTTTTTGTACGATAACAGGACTGGGGTCGCCATTCTTATCTGCCAGTTCTTGCAGGAACACTACCTGGGCGCCATCGCTTTCCACAGACAGGCCTTTGTCTTTCAGTTCTTTTACCAGAACAGCCAGGTCATCATTGTAAAAGCTTTCTCCGCAGGCATCTTCTGCAGTCAATGACACATTCAGTTTTTGATAAATGTCCTGATTGTGAGAGAGCGACACATTTTTGAATTTTTCCCATAAGGCAAGCACGTCAGCATCACCGGATTGCAGTTTTACCACGTAATCGCGCGCACGTTTTTTGAAGTCTTCATCTTCATCAAAATGTTTTTTGGATTGCTTATAGAACGTCTCCAGGTCTTTCAATGCAAACTCTGCATGTTCGCCATCCTGCATATGTTCTTCCAGTTCAGCAATCAGCATCCCAAATTGCGTACCCCAGTCACCCACATGATTTTGACGAATTAACGTGTCGCCTGTGAACTCTAAAATTCGAACAATGGCATCGCCAATACAGGTGGAGCGAATGTGGCCAATGTGCATTTCTTTCGCCAGGTTGGGCGACGAATAATCGGCGACAACGGTTAATGGTGCAGATTTTTTTTCAATGCCTAGGCGTTCATCCTGACTGGCACTTTGCAATTGTTGCGCTAACCACTGCTGGTCTAAATGGATATTGATAAAGCCCGGTCCTGCAATTTCTATTTTGCTGGCAATCCCTTCCAATTGCAGGTTGTCAACGATCGACTGCGCGATCTCACGCGGATTACGCTTCATGGCTTTGGCGGCACCCATCGCGCCATTGGCCTGATAGTCACCAAAACCGGGTTTTTTGCTTGGGGTGACATGAGGGTTGTAGCCCTCGGGAATACCTGCAGCCAGCATGGCGCTTTGAACTCGTTCGCTAAGGCTTGTTCGAATATTCATGTATGTAATCCAGTGTTAAGCTCGTCAATCATTGTTATGCTTATGGCCCCTTTTGTTCACCCATGCGTGCAGGGCGGCCAGCAAAGCGGACAGTGAGGTTGAGCTTGCGCAGGTTGCTGTACCGATCTGTCGAAGGCTGGGAAATAAGCGTCAAAAGAGAATCGGGGATTGTAGCGGTACTTGGCTGATATGCAAGCGGCTAGCGCGGAAACTCGATGTGTTGCCTGTACCGTCCGGGCAAATTTGCGGGAAACCGACGACTTGAGCCGCATATGGCGCAAGAACTTAACTCCAGAGCGCTGTCTTACGTTCAAATAACGCACGTTTGTCGGCTTATCTTGCAGCTGTTGGCGAAGATTTAGACACATAATAAATTTGGATCACAAATCCTAACGCAGCATACACACATCAAATAAAAGCATTTCAAAGAAAGGGCGACCTTATGACAAGTGAAATCGTAACGGAGCAGAGTGAGGGCATTCTCACTATAAAATTGAATCGGCCTGAGCGTAAAAACGCTTTGAATATTGCCATGTATACCGCTCTGGCAGACCAGTTGGATACAGCAAAATTTACGCCTGAAGTGAAAGTTGTGCTGCTACAGGGCACCGAGGATTGCTTTACCTCTGGCAACGACTTGGGCGATTTTGCCAACGGTGCCAACCTCGCCCAGGAAGGAAACCCCATCGAAAAGTTTCTGTTAACCCTGGCTGATTTTCCCAAACCCGTTGTTGTGGCCGTGACTGGCGTTGCTGTGGGAATTGGTACAACCTTGCTGATGCACAGTGATTTGGTCTACGCCTCTCCCCAGGCAAGTTTCCGCCTGCCCTTTGTTAATTTGGGCTTGTGTCCTGAGTTTGCATCTTCATTGATGTTACCGCGTCTGGCAGGCCATGCGAAAGCTGCAGAATGGTTGATGCTCGGTGAGTTTTTCTCGGCGCAAGAAGCGCTGGAAGGTAAGCTGCTAAATGCCATTGTGGAAGATCCCATTGCACATGCAAAAGCGCAGTGCGAAAAACTGGTAAAACAGCCTCCCGCTGCTTTGCGTAACTCCAAAGCTCTAATGAAATCTTTTGGCGATGAAGAAGTAAAACAAGCGATTCGAGATGAGATCAAGGTGTTTGGCCAGGCACTACAAGGGCCAGAGTTTGCTGAAGCGGTATCGGCATTTTTTGAAAAACGCGCAGCGGATTTTACTCGTTTCCAATAATGTTGAAACGCTATGAAGCAGGGCATAGTTCGATAAGCATTGAGAAATGAACGCGTGAGCGTTGTCAAAAGTCATGATTGATAAGGTCTCACACCTAATAAATGAAAAAGATAAACGAAAAGAATTTTAAGAGGACAGCAAAATGGCGATAAACATAGATTTTTCCGGCAAAACCGTTGTTGTGGTTGGTGGTACGAGTGGAATTAACCGAGGTATTGCAGAACTGTTTGCCAAGCATGGGGCTAAAGTGGCAGTGGCCAGTCGAGATCAAGCCAAAGTGGACGATACGGTCAAGGCCTTGCAGGCATTAGGCGCTGAAGCCATGGGCTTTGCTGCGGATGTTCGTCAACAGGACGCGATAAAAGAAGGCTTGCAAAAAGTATTTGAAGCATTTGGTCAGTTTGATGTACTGGTGTCTGGTGCAGCTGGAAATTTCCCTGCATTGGCAAACGGCATGTCGGCCAATGGGTTTAAATCGGTCATCGATATTGATCTGTTGGGCACCTTCCATGTAATGCAGTCGGCTTACCCGCATTTAAAAAAGCCAGGAGCAAGCATTATTAATATCTCTGCCCCGCAAGCCTTCCTGCCAATGGCTGCACAAGCGCATGTGTGTTCAGCTAAAGCGGGTGTAGACATGATTACGCGCTGTCTGGCACTGGAGTGGGGCGAAGAAGGTATTCGCATTAATAGCATTGTTCCGGGTCCAATTGAAGGGACTGAAGGCATGAAACGCCTGGCGCCTACAGATGAGTTAATGGAGTTGGCCAAACAATCTGTACCACTGAAGCGTCTGGGGTTGCCTGAAGACATTGGCAATGCTGCATTGTTTTTAAGTTCAGACGCGGCTAGCTACATTTCCGGAACGGTCATTCCTGTTGATGGTGGTTGGGCGTTAGGTGGTGCATCCAGCCTAAGTAATCAATTGACAGAAATGATGAAGCAATTCTTGAAATAGTCGCGGGCAGTAAACCCCGGGTAAAAAAAAGCGGTGCGTAAAGCACCGCAAGCCAAGTAAGGTAAATACTCAAACGAGGTGGTAAGACGAGGTGTTAAAAAAGTAAGCCAGTCGTTTTGACCATCATATTCCCGTATCCCGCGCAGATCTTCAGATTTTATTGACCCGCCAAGCTACTGAGAGCAACCTTGATTTCTCTGCTACTGATGATTCCATTTGCCGCTTCCCTGCCAACTTCTTTACCTGCTTCAACTGCCTGAGCGTAGTAAGCAAAGCTGAAAGAGAATGCCATTAACGACCAGCGAAAACTCTATAGTTTAAGTATAGGCACTTAGCCGTGGATGCCTTAGACTGTTTCACTTTAGATATTCGCTGATATTTGAAAACACGTTACTGTTAAAATCGTGCTAATCCGATATTATTTCGGACAGAAACGATAAATTAGCGTGTTAAGCTGGACACTTTTCAGGTTTTCCCTGAGTTTCCTGTGTGGCGCCACTTTCTGGAGATTATTATGTCGACCAAGGTTGAAGAACTCATCCTTACGTTTAGTTGTGAAGATCAGCCCGGTATTGTTGCGGCTGTAGCGGGCTTGTTTTCCTTGCAGGGCTTTAATATTCGTGAGTCTTCACAGTTTGAGGATGTACAAACCAAGCGCTTTTTTATGCGAACGCTGTTGGAATCTGTTGAAGGTCCGAAAAGTTTGAGTGATGTGAAAAGTGCTTTTCAATCTGTGGCAGTTCGTTATGGAATGACCTGGGAGTTAAATGAAACGCATCATAAGACCCGCGTGTTAATTGCAGTCTCGCAGTGGGGGCATTGTTTAAATTCTATTCTCAATGCCTGGAAAGGCGGTTCACTACCAATCGACATTGTCGGTGTTGTGTCAAATCATGAAGATATGCGGGCCCTTACAGAATGGTACGGTTTACCCTATCACTATCTGCCAGTCACAAAAGCAAACAAAGCGGAGCAGGAACAAGCGATTTTCGACATTATTGAGCAGAGCGAAACTGAATTATTTGTCCTCGCGCGGTATATGCAGATTTTGTCGGATGGAATGTGTGAAAAACTGCAAGGCCGTGCAATTAATATTCATCATTCTTTTTTACCCGGATTTAAAGGAGCGAAGCCTTATCATCAGGCGTATGACCGTGGTGTGAAATTGATAGGGGCTACGGCGCATTATGTGACGACGGAATTAGATGAAGGCCCGATTATTGAACAGTCTGTTGAGCGTGTCACGCATGCCAGCACACCGGATGAGATGGTACAGATCGGGCGGGATATTGAGGCGGTAACACTGCAGCGTGCGGTGAAATGGCATGCAGAGCACCGGGTGTTGTTAAACGGATGTAAAACTGTGGTGTTTACCCGCTAACAGTAGTTTTTTATGAAATAGTGATGAGCGCTTTGAAAGGGTTCATCTTTATATTTTGCCCCGGTGGATTCTAAAGCGTTTACTGTTTATTAAATGCTGCTTAACACGGCTGTCGTTATCATTTTTATGGCCAGCAGGCTCAGCAAAACCTGCAGGATTGTAAAAAAGCGCTTGTCATCAATACGTGTACGAATTTTTGTTCCCAAGTAAGAACCCGCTGTAGCACCTACTACCAAGGCGATGATCTCCCGCCAGTACTCCAGAAAAGAAAAACCTAAAAACACGTATACCAGCACTTTTGCCAGGTGACTGATGGACATCATCACGGCATTGGTAGCTACGACGATGTCGCGATTCTCATAACGTTTGGCTAATATCGTAGTGGTTAGTGGCCCGGTAGCACCTACTACCAGTCCTAAGCCTGTCTGAACTGCTCCGACGATAACCATGTTTTCAAAACGTTCGATTTTCTTACTTAAGATCGGCAGCCAGAGCCGGCTGAGAATGTAGATACCGATAAGCAAGGGAATAAAAGTTAGAGGAATGGACCGTAAAAAAAGTGCCACCAGACTTATTCCAAGCAAAGATCCTAAGAGGAATCGCGGGAACAGGTCCCAGGCTATGGCGCGAAAGGCAAAAACGCCGCGTGAAGCATTACTGGCCAATTGCGCTGTGCCATGCACCGGAATAATGGCTTGAGGCGCAAGTAGCATGGGCACAATGGCAATAAGCAACATTCCGCCACCCAAGCCAAAGACGCCCGCGATGGTCGAAGTGGTGAGTGCTGCAAGGCCAAGCCAGATTGCGTCCATGGGTGAGTTCTCCGGTTGGTGTAGGGGGCGATCTCTTCATACGTGACCCTTCATCAAAAGTGTTCTGCAGAAAACCTCAGACACCTTTCATGAGTGCTCATGGACTGAAATTGTAAACCAACGCGCCCAAATAACGGTATTCATGAAATTTATTCTGAAAATTCAAGAGCTTGCGAACACACGAAGGTTCCCCGTTCGGTTAAGATAAGCACCGGGAATGTGGTGTTATGTAGTTGAAACCCATAGCAAAAAGACGTTTTTGAGGTGGAAGTAGCACCCAGGTGCTTTAATATTGGGAAGGTGGCGCTATAATCACTAGCCAACACACATTTTTACAAAGCGCGGCACATCACTTTTGGTACCTGATTGAATGAGCGAAGACAACTCCAACACATTGGTAAACGCCCATATTCAAAACGACAATGAAGGTCGGTTTAAGCGTATCGAAATCTATTACAACGGCAGCGCTCATCGTTTACAAGCCGAAGATCTTCCCTTTTCTATCGGGCGTGATCACAATTCCTGCGATCTGGCCGTCAATAAAAGCGTGGTTTCTCGCGTACATTGCGTGGTGGATATCAAAGACAGTCAGATCGGCATCATCGACAAAAGCACTAACGGCACCGTCGTCAAAGCGGGCGATGCCAATAGTGTTATTATTCATGATGAGTTTTACCCTTTGGTGGGGAAGGGTTGCCTAAGCCTGGGCGAGCCTTTCAGCTCGCAGTCCACAGCATTGGTGTTGTTTAAGGTGGTGATGGAGGCGCTTTAGGTCTGGTTGTCTTAGTGGCAGCTTCAGTATTCACTAGACCAGAATAGAATTAAACCAACTCTCTCTCCAGTTCATTCTATAGTGGCTTTTCCATTTCCCTGTTTACTGGCCTTGGTTCCTTGCACTTATCCCTTGGGTTCATCCCTTGCATTCATCCTGTTCTCTTCCGCTCTCTAGGGCTGTGTTGAACTGTCCTTTTTACCGTATCCCTGCCCGTATGTTGCCATTAGCGAACATCCATGTGGCGATTTCCGTCTCGCGTTTTCCGTTAAATGCTTTCCTTTACACGACTTCCTTGTTGCTTAATGCCGGAGTACTTTCTAAAGACAGGTCTCTACTAAAAATACTCCCGCATCGAGATAGACAAACCATAAAATTTAAAGCGCCTCACATCATAAAGTCGTAGTGCTGACATCTGCGAAAGAGGGTGAGTTTTTCGTTCCTAATATTAACGTTGCTCACTCGCCCCCTTTGTTATGTTGATTACTGCACGGTATTTACTGCAATGATCCTTATTTAATCGTTGAGCGATCCATCTGGATTAAGTCGAGCAATATAGTCGACGGTCGTAGCGTTGTAGCTGGTGAAATTGCCTCCGGCGATAATATCGTGGCTGCCGTCTTGACACACGGCAATGCTGTACACCATTTGATTAAACCCGGTGCCTGGGTTAAAAGACTCATTCACAGTTCCGTTGCTTTTCAGGCGTAAAATGTGCGTTGGATTTAAGTGACCGCCAATGTATATATCCTCGCTGCCATCCAGTGCAGGTGCGATAGTGCGAACGCGAAAATAACTTGCGGTGAATTGGGTTTCGCGACTACCGTCTGAATGCACGCGCACAATGCCTCTTGCTGCTTCATCCTGGTATTTATTAAATTCACCACCGATGTAGAGATCGCCACTGTCGTCTAAAGCCGGCGCAATAGCCCATACTTTGTAATTGAAACCCAGGCCAATATTAAAATTTGAATCAACACTTCCGTCATTATTGAGGCGAATAATGTTATTCGCAGATTCATTGTTATAAGTCGTAAATTCACCACCGACGTAGAGATCGCCACTACCATCTGGTGCGACAACCATTGTACTTACTTCTAATACGTTGCCCTCTGTATTGAATCCGCCGGCAGGAGAGAAGCCCGTATCAATTGTGCCATCACTGTTATAACGGCGAATAATAATATCCATCCCCCAGTTTTGCTGAGTCGCAACGTACAGATCTCCCGTTCCATCGTTGGCAGCGATTATTTTTTGCGAATAGTTACCGTCAAGTGTCACGGTAAATTGCTGGTCGATACTCCCGTGATTATCTACACGGACAATGGCGTCCGGTTTGCCGCCACCAGTCCCAACCAGCAGATAAAGGCCGCCCGAGCCATTTTGGATTAGTGCGGTGTCTTTGATTCTGTAAAATGTTTCAGTTAAAGAGAATTGACCGTCTTCGATTCCCGTTGGTGCAATTCGTACAATACCTTCACCGAGAAAATCCCGATAGTATTGAAATTCTCCATGTGCATAAATATCGGTGTTGTTATCGTCGGCAATTAAAATATTGTAAACACCGTCATCAAAGCTGGCAGGGAGGGCTGGCGTATCTGCCATCGATCCATCCATGTTCAGCAAAATAATATTTTTCGCGTTGCTCGTATTAAAGCGACTAAAGTTACCGGTCACAAATAATTGGCTGCCATTGCTGTGCATGGTAATGTTTTGAATTCGATCGTTTGAGCCGTCTCCCTGGACAAAGCTCGTGTCGATCATTCCATTACCTTTTAGTTTAATTATTTCCGTCGCATAACCTGCAAAATATGCAGCTAAAAATACATCGCCTGAGCCATCGCCGACCGGTACTATTTTCGAAGCATTGTGATCGATAAGATTGCGATTTGCCTGAAATGTCGCATCGATTGAACCATTGGAATTGAGGCGAACGATACCTTCTTGTTCAACGCCATTGTATGTATTGAAACTCCCCACAACGAAAATATCCTGGCTGCCATCGTCGGCGAGCGCTATGGCTGAACTGGCGGAATTAAAACCTGTGCCTGTATCAAACCCCGTATCCAAAGAACCGTCACTATTGAGTCTTACAAGACGAGAAATTGCGGTGCCATTATACGTCGATGCGCCAGATAATACGTAAATATCACCACTGTTACCTGGTGCAGGTAGAATCTGGACGGCCGTGCCATCAAAGCCTGTTCCCGTATTAAATCCTTCGTCTATTGTCCCGTCACTGTTGAGTCGAACGATGCCAAAGCTTGCGACGTCGTTATACGATTCAAAATTGCCTGCAACATAGATATCCCCACTGCCATCGTTAGCGGGGCTTATGTCATACACAGCGCCATCAAAACCACCATCTCTTCCGCTGGTATTAAACCCGGTATCGACTGAACCATCGTTGTTGAGCCGGATAATATAGTTGCTGTAATGTGCGTTGTAGGTTACGAATGAGCCTCCTACGTAGATGTCTCCACTTCCGTCCGACGCGAGAGAAATAATTCTTACGATATTCGAGAAACCTTCATTTACGACAAAATTTTCATCTATAGAGCCGTCGGCATTGAATCGAATAATGCTGCCGCTTTGCTTGGTATTAAAGGTGGTGAAGTCCCCGCCGACATAGTAATCGCCACTACCATCATTGGTTTCCACAAGTTCATAGACGGAGTCGTTAAAACCGCTTGCCTGATTAAAGCCAGTACCGATTGGCCAGGTGGTGCTCTGGAATTCATCGCTCACACCACCAATGGTAAGACTGGTAGTAGTGACTGTAGAGTACTCGCCGGAGGCGACGTGCTGTACGGTAATACTGTCACCATTTTGAACGGTCCCGGGTTCGTCGGTAAATGCTCCGGTGCCAATGGCATAAAGCCCACCGGTAATCGAAATGGTACTGGGGTAATTGATGCCAGTGATAGTTATGGCAGACGAGGTGACTGTCGCTTCGGGTTCTACATCAAATTGATCTTGAAAAGAAAAGGCATCTGGCGTGGAGTCCGGGCTCGATGTTTCTGAACTAAAGGTATCGCTGATGCCACCGATTGTAAGTGTTGTCTCTGTGGCGCTGTTGAAATCGCTGCCTGACTGATGACGTACTTTTACCGATTGCCCTGGCGAAATTAAACCGTCCGCACTGGTGAAGGCATTGTCATCTATGGCGTACTCCCCACCGCTAATTGAGATGCTGGTCGGGCTGTTGAATCCTTGTATTGTGATGGGGGCCGATTCAATTAATGTGTTTAAGGCAACTTCTGTCTGATCGGCAAATGTAAACGCTGCCGGCGTGGTATCTTGCGCTTCAGTTGTGGAGCGAAATGTTGCGGTGACACCACCAATGGTCAACGTACTGTCCGTAGCGGTTAAAAAGTCCGTCGAAGTCGTATGTCTGACAATGACTGACTGCCCATTTTTTATGGTGCCTGCCACGCTGGTATATTCACCATTGTTAATCGCGTATTCGCCATTCTCCACGGAAATTGCCGTGGCAACGGAGATTCCAGAAATACTGATTTGGTTTGACATGGCCACGCTGTCTAGCGGGACATTGGTTTGGGCGGAAAAGCTGAAAGCATCGGGGGTGTCATCTGCCTCGGCGCTGGTCGTAACCGAAAAAGTCGCGCTCACACCACCGACATTCAAGGTCGCATGCGTTTCTGTGCTGAGTTCTGACGCTGAAACCACTCTGATGACAATGGAGTCGCCGTTGCTTATCTCGCTGCTGTTACTGCTAAAACTACCGCCGTTGATTTGGTATAATCCCCCTGAAATCTGTACGGGGGCAGCGGCATTGATCCCGCTGATGGTGACGGGATTTGAGTCAGTATTGACGTCCAGCGCAGCATTAGTTTGCGCGGTAAAGCTAAAGGCGTCGGGAGTTGTATCTGCAGGTGCCGGCGTTTCTTGTGGGCGGCTGCTGGAACCACCACCTGAGCCGCCACAGCTGACGACAAAGATGCTAATGAAAACTGTGAAAATAGTGACCTTGAACATGCTAATTTACCACCCGCGCCGATTTTTGACCGAATTAGAGCAAGCCAACAGGGGTAAAACAACTACGTGATTTCGTAGTGTTGTGACGATATGCCGATAGAATTATTCAATATGAGGAACAGGTCAGATTTACGTGTATTGAAAACGTGTAATCACCTGGATAATATTGGTCGATTGGGCTGCCAATACAGCGCCAGTATCACTCATCTTCAGGGAGATAAAGGTGAACCCCCACTTTGAGAGCTTTCTCAGCGAAAGCAGAGCATCCTTCACAATTGATGATCTGTTTGGTGCCTATACTCGCTTTATGGAGACCTGCGGCTTTAATCGTGTTGCCTATGTCATCATCAGTGACCATGATGAATTAAAGCAGGAGCATCCGCTCGGTATTATTCGGCAAAGTAATCTGAATGGCTGGGACCAGTATTATATCGAACAGAATTTTATGGAAGTGGACCCTCTGTTTGAGGAGACCTATTGCAAATCCGGTATCTTTTCCTGGCAGGAGTTTCGCGATACCCGACAGTTAAGCGCTGCACAGACTAATTTCTTTAATGAGGCAGTGAGTTTTGGGAAATTATTTCAAGGTGTGACTTTTTCCGTTCATGGTCCTTGTGGAACCAAGGGCGTTGCAATTGCGAGTACGGACGAACGCAAACGAGAATTTAACCCGCTCAGTATAGACTCTGCCAATTTGGCGACTTATCAATTCCACTTGTGCTACCTGGATGTCATGCGTTTTGAATCCACCATGATTCAGCCGCTATCGAGTAAAGAGCATCTGGTGTTGCAGTGGGCTGCGACAGGTTTAACCAAGTCTGGAATTGGTGATCGGATGAGGATTTCATCGCACACCGTTGATTACCATATGCGAAATGTAATGAAAAAGCTCAATGCTAAAAACACCACTGCCGCGTTAGTTACCGCCATCAAAAAAGGCATTATTTCACCGTAAATCACAGCTATCGGCGGAAAAACGTCCCATTGCTCACGCATTTTGCTGATTGCCTTTTAAATCGTCTGACCACTACCCTTTTTCCTCAATAAAATATCCTCCTGGCCAATTCGTCTTTTTATGATGAAATGTGTATTTTTGCCAGTAAACATGGAGGATGTGTGATGGCCAAAGTCAGAGTATTGGCCTATCGTAAAAGCCTTTATACTGACAGTTTTAATTGAGCCAATAGTTACCCGAAACGAGAATTCGTATGAGTTTTGATAGTACTGACCAATATATCGCCACAGATGAACTGCGAGTGGCCGTAAACGCTGCGGTTACCCTGCAACGCCCACTGCTGATCAAAGGAGAGCCGGGAACAGGTAAAACCCTGTTGGCAGAACAAGTCGCGAAGCGGTTGAATAAGCCTCTTATACAATGGCACATCAAATCTACCACGAAAGCCCAGCAAGGCCTCTATGAATACGACGCGGTTTCCCGGCTAAGGGATTCCCAACTGGGAGATGATAAAGTTCATGATATTGCCAACTACATTAAGAAGGGTAAGCTTTGGCAGGCATTTGAAGCAGATGAGCAAGTCGTTTTATTGATTGATGAAATTGATAAAGCGGATATAGAGTTTCCAAACGATCTATTGGTCGAACTCGATAAAATGGAATTCTTTGTGTATGAAACTGGTGAAGTCATTCGAGCGAAGCAGCGTCCGATTGTCATTATTACCAGCAATAATGAAAAAGAACTTCCCGATGCCTTTTTACGTCGTTGTTTTTTTCACTACATCAGTTTTCCAGATCGCGACACTATGGCGAAAATCATTGATGTCCATTTCCCTAATATCAAGCAACAACTTGTGAAAGCTGCGTTAGATATTTTCTTCGACGTTCGGGATGTTCCCGGGCTGAAGAAAAAACCTTCTACTTCAGAACTTATAGATTGGTTGAAGATTATCGTGGCCGACGATATTCCTGAAGATGTGTTGAAAAACAAAGATAACAGCAGTGCTATCCCACCTCTTTATGGTGCCTTACTAAAAACCGAGCAGGATGTACATATGCTTGAACGTCTTGCATTTATGATGCGACGAAAGAACTAAAATTTTCACTATGTTATTAAATTTCTTTCACAGTGTGAAAAATGCGGGAATTCCAGTGTCCACCAAAGAGCTATTGGTGTTGCTGGAGGCGTTGCAGCGTGGTCTGGCGTTTGCGAGTGTAGATGAATTTTATCTGTTATCTCGAACAGTGATGGTGAAGGACGAAAAATACTACGACCGATTTGATAAAATTTTCGGTGCATATTTTGAATCCATTGACAGTATCGACAACCTGTTATCCGCGTTAATCCCCGAGGACTGGATTCGCGCAGAATTCAGTAAAACTCTCACGGAAGAAGAGCGAAAAAAAATAGAAACTCTGGGTGGTCTTGAAGCATTAATTAAAACCTTTAAAGAACGCCTGGAGGAACAGAAAAAAAGACATCAGGGCGGGAACCGTTGGATTGGCACTGGTGGAACTTCACCCTTTGGAAATAGTGGCGAACATCCGGAAGGTATTCGTGTAGGAGGGGAAAGTCGCAATAAAACCGCAGTGAAAGTATGGGAGAAAAGACAGTTTCGAAATCTCGATGATGATGTCGAAATTGGGACGCGCAATATTAAGATGGCACTGCGCAAATTACGCAAGTTTGCACGCAGCGGTGCCGCCGACGAGCTCGACTTGAAGGGCACGATTAAGTCCACCGCTGAAAATGCAGGTTTGTTGGATATTAAAATGGTGCCTGAACGACACAACGCCATAAAAGTATTAATCTTTTTTGACGTCGGTGGGTCTATGGACCCTTACATTGAACTGTGTGAAGAATTATTTTCTGCTTGTCGCAGTGAATTTAAACATCTGGAATATTTTTATTTTCACAATTGTGTGTATGAATCCGTGTGGAAAGACAATTTACGCCGCGGATCAGAAAGTATTTCTACTATGGATATTTTGCATAAATATTCGCGTGATTACCGCGTTGTTTTTGTTGGGGATGCCTCAATGTCTCCCTATGAAGTACTGAGCCCCTTTGGTAGTGTTGAGCACATGAATGAAGAAGCGGGCATTGTATGGTTGCAACGTATACTGGATAGTTTTGACAAAAGTATCTGGTTGAACCCGATTGATCAGCGCTATTGGGGATACACGCAGTCTATTAAAGTGATCAATCAAGCGCTGGAGCAACATATGTATTCGCTCACCTTAGAAGGGCTGGAACAGAGCATTCGGTATTTAAGCCGTTAACTTCAACGCAGATGCATCACTCAACGCTATAAGCTCAAGCCCCTGAGCTCTCACCCAGCGACACAGGTATAGCGGGTTCCCCGACAGGCAGTAGCGTGCGTTCGTGCGCAGTAAACTGTTTTGATGGGGTGCCCAATATGCCGAAGGAACAGGTTTTAACCGCAACTCTCCTGCTTTTCAGTACAACCCTCAAAGATAAGGTTTTGCCGGTTTTTTGCTGTGTTGCAGCAGTCGAATCGTTCGCCCCTTTTTAGCTCATCCTGCCGGTGTTTTCCTGCAGGGTCGTGTTATTTAGCAAATTGATGATTGAAATAGCTAAAGTCTATTTCAATCATATCGATGCGCCCTGACAGGGGGCTAAAGGTACTGCGTTGCAGAATATTTATGAATTGTTACGTGGAGCAGATGGTTTATATCGAATAAGTTTTTATCGATTTGTTTAATTTGTGTGGACCACTTTGATGGGTGAGTAAAAATACCTATTTTTAAAGGTTCATTTTGCATGTTTAATAAGAATACTAAACTCCGGGATTGTGATATAAATCAAAAAAAACTCCCAAGAAATAAACTTTTTTGGCTGTAAAACGATTTTCATATGATATGGTGTCTACACGCTCCGACGTGAACTATACTTATAATTAACCACTTGATGTATTGGGTGATAACTGATGAAACAGTTGAAATTCTTTACTTGCCAATCGGATACAATGCAGTCTGCCAAGGCGGCACTTGCCTCACTAGGTATCTCTCCTAACAAGATGCGGGTTTTTGCCCGAGAAAACGCACAACATCGATTTGATGGATTAGTCCTCCAAAGCACTCAAAACAAAGAAGAAGCCAGTGTGGATCAAAGTACAGCTCTTTACGCTTTGGTTGGCTTGTGCGGCGCGATGACCATTTACGCCAAATGGCTTTCTTTTGTCGAATTTTTTGCCCTGGTACTGTTGGTGAGTGTGTGCGTAGGTGCGGCGAAGCTATTTTTGAAAAAATCACCGAAGCAGTTGACGCTGGCTAATCAAGTATACTTTTTTGTTGTTGATGTCGACGATGACAAAGAGGAAAGCGTTTCCAATATTGCGAAGAGTTGCCCAGGTTTAATCGCTCAAGTTTAACCACACTTCACATCTTCCCGAAAAAGTCCCGCGCATGCGGGATTTTTTTTGTCGATTACAACGTAAAAAGTTTTCTCTAGGTGCAAATAAGCTTCTTGGCAAAGGTCTATTCGACATTCCACCGCTTTGGTTTGTCGAGGAGTTAGCAGACTCATGCTAAGTCTGTGAATTCAGGAAGGAAATCATTTATAGTATGCACCCGAACGAGCCTAGATTCGTTTACATAATAATAGAATTCAATTTTCCCATTAGAGAGAAATTAAAGTGTTATCGTTTATTTCTATCGCCCGTGTCTCAATACTTATTAGTTTATTTGTTTTAACGTCCTGTTCTACCGGCGTTTCAGTTCCAACCCCGAAAGTTAAAAAATCTCATGACTTGTTACCGGAAGGTGTATTCACCCCTGGAATAGAAGGTCCTGCGGTGGATAAAAACGGCGTGCTCTATGCCGTGAACTACCAGCGCGACGGCACCATTGGCAAAGTAACGGTGAACCAGGCACAGCAGGTGACGACCGGACTGTTTGCACATCTGCCTGGCGGCAGCATAGGGAATGGTATTCGGATTGACCAACAAGGAGTCATGTATGTCGCCGATTATATAGGACACAATGTCTATAAAAAAACAGATGTCAATTCTGGCTTTGTTGTCCATGCGCATTCGAATGCTATGAATCAGCCCAACGATCTGGCCATTATGGATAACGGTATTTTGTTTGCGAGTGATCCTGATTGGCAAAATAAAACGGGGCACGTGTGGCGAATTAATCCGGATGGAAAAACCTATCTTGTCGCCAAGCGGATGGGTACAACTAATGGCATTGAAGTTAGTCCGGACAACAAGCGTTTATATGTCAATGAAAGCGTCCAGCGAAAAATCTGGGTTTACGATTTAAACGAAAGGGGTCGAATTAAAAACAAACGTTTATTCTATTCTTTCGATGAGCACGGACTTGATGGTATGCGCTGTGATGTAAAAGGAAATTTGTATATTGCACGCTACGACGCCGGGGAAGTAATTGTCCTGTCACCGGACGGCGTTTTACTTTATACGGTGATGTTGAAAGGCAAAAAGCCAACGAATGTGGCTTTTGGTGGTCGTGATGGCAAAACTGTTTTCGTCACTTTGCAGGATAGAGGTACCATCGAATACTTCACGGCAGATTTTCCTGGTCGAGAGTTTGCAATGCTGCAAGCTGAAAAAAATAAGGAATAAATCCTGTTTCAAGGCTTGCCCCTCTAAAAAAGCCGGCGATGTTACGCCGGCTTTCGACAATTGCTTCCCTTCCTTTAAAGTAAAATCGCTTCAGGTTTGTCCAGGTCATTGACGACCTGCCAGGTGCCTCCGCCAGTATTAATTTTAGTTTTCCAGTGTTCAACGCGATCCAGATATATTTGAGGGTTTTGGTTGTCGGCGCGCAACTTGGTTACATTGAGTGCTTGAACCGTAAATCCATCCAGAGGTAAGTCAAATTTACGAACATAGCCTTTCGGCAATTCTTCTTTGAGGTCGGAGTAGATCATAATAGTTTTGCGGCCCACATCTGCCTCATTCAGGAATTCTATGCCTTGTAACAAACCTCCTGAAATGTCGGTGTAAGCACTGCTTTGCACTGATTTAACGAACTGTTCGATAGTGGCTGCAAACTCTCGCTTTTGTTTATTGGCCATTGAGGGGCGAGAATCCAATACAACTTTTGCCACGATGTCTTTTTCTGAAAAGCTGCCGCTGTCGATTCGAGCCACCGCAAAGGTATCCCCAGACTCCAGCATGGCCAGCATGTAGTTGATGAGCTGTTGCGCTTTTTTTAGTTCCTGTGTGTAAGTGCCGGAAGTGTCTAGCAGGAGGTAAACTCCGCGCGCATGAGAAGGAGAACCCTCTCCGGACCCGCAAGAACTTAAAACCGGCAAAAGCAAAACGCCCACAACGATTGGCGATAGTGAACGTTGCAGTAAAGAGCGAAATAAAAGGATGCATTTTTTCATGACTTTACCCTCGCGCTGGAATAGGACTGGGTGGCACTAAAGTCCTGATCTTTGTTGTGTCGTGTTTTCATTATCATGGCTTCCAGCCACAGCGGTGCGGCAATAACAAAATCATATAAACTGATTAGAAGCTTGCCGGTTTGGCGGGTTGTACTGGAAAGAATTCGAAATACCATGGTGATGCCACTGAGCAGAATTTCCATCAGGCTGCCACAGACCGTGCGGCCTGTTTGTAGAAGATACTCCAATGGGATAGCGATCATGGTAAGTGCGAGGGGCAAAACAAACCCCAAAATCATGTTCGCTGCAAGTGGAATCCATTCACTGATCGGGCTGTGCGTTGCTTCAATGCTGCCACCGGAAAGTGACGCTCTCAAGCTGGCCAGATCCCCGGCAATTTGATCTCGCATAAATGCCAAAGCAGATTCGGTGGAGGCCAGAATCAGCAGCACACTGCCAGCGCACACCATGATAATACGCCGGAATTTATCATCCATTGAGCCGATCATCGGAAATAGCTTGGTTATGCGCAGGCTCTCCAGTAAGAAAATGCCCGCGGTGACTTCAATGCAGATTATCACCATCGCTGCAAGGTCGGATACTTTTACACCGCCTATACGATCAGTGGAGCCCACCATCTCTGACATTGGCAGAGCGATTAAATGGAAATTAAAATAAGCCCCTCCCAGTGCAATAACGACAACGATAAGAGCAATTAAAAACTGAGTGATGGAAGAGGCACGCAAGGCGCGGACTGCTTCATCTGTACCTGCGGTGATGTCAGTGTACTTTTTCATGTGCCGATCAATATTCTCACTGCGGGTAATGATGTCCTTGAGTCGTCCTCCAACATCATCCACGCTGTCGGTTAATTTGCGCCAGTATTCGGTCATACCTTTTAAGCGCTTATGGCGGTCGGCAGCTGTTTGTCGGGCGAGTTGCAGCTGTTCTTTATGTTGTTGTTCCGCACTTTTATGAATCTGTTCCAAAACTTTATTGTTAAGGTTTGCAGCATGTTCGCTGGATTTGATCTTCGCCACGGACTCCACTGCCTCCACCCATTCGGGCAATGCCGTGATGACCTCACCACTTTTTTCATAGTCATCGTGGATTCGGGTGATCTCCTCGTGGATTTGACGTTGAATGGCCGGGTATCCACCGAGATCCCGCTGGACAAAACGGCTGACTTCATAAAACTCTCGTTCGAGCTCCTGGGAGACATGCTGTTGCCCTTGCTCTAGCAGTACTTCGCGGTTACGGGCCTTGAGCTGTTCGCGGGTTGACTCGGAGGCTTTTGCCGCAAGCCTAAGCACCGACGCGATTAAACGGAAAAAGCCCGTAATGGCTGAGTGTGCATGGCTGCGGGCTAAAAACAGCACAAGTACGCCAAGGAGGAGCGTAATACTGAATGTCCTCCAGTCGCTGAGCAGCGACATATTGATTAGTTCGTTCATGAGTTTCACCTTAATATTTGCACCTTTGAGGTAGCATCTTAATTTTGGTTGTGTTGTTGGTTCTGTCGTTGAGCAGCAGCGAGTTATTCCCTGCCTGTTGGTCAAAACTTTATCAGTGCTTTTCTTGCGCAAGGGTGCATGGTTCACATAAGCGTGGTGATCAATTCTGCGCAAATGTGGCGAAATATGGCAGTTATAAGTTGTTGATATAAAAAGAAAAAATATAATTTAACGCGCGCTTGCAACATTGTCTTATTAGCGCTGTCGGAAGTGACAATATGCGGTAAAGCGGTGCATTTGGATTTTTCTGCAGGTTTTTCCGCAAATCCTCCTGCAGACTCTTCCGGGGTGCTTGCAGGAGGGTCGATGAAAATGGCGAATCGGCAGCTATTTGACTGTAAGTGGTGGATGATTGGCGGCTATGTGGCAGGTGTCGCTCGAGGGTTTGCGCCGGCTTGTACAGTAGGGGTTTACCTTGCCGGGATAAGATACCGTGCACAGAACCGGTGCCACCCGGCACAATGTTAGTAACTTGTAACCCTGGCACTGTGGCGCTTTACTCCGGCAACATTTACTAGTACCGTGTTCGCGCCCAGCAGACTGACCCGAGAAGGGTTGGTGGGAATAAAAGAATAAGCATCTACATTCGTTTTATATTTAGTAAATAATTTAGGTTTGAGCATAATGTTGCAACACAAAGTCTGTTGTTTTTCTAAGCAGTTTTTATGGGTTTTATTCAGTGGGATCATCGCCATTACGGTAGGATGTGGGGGTGACGACAAGGTTAACGATTTTGTTAATGTTCCCAACGTAAAGCTAAGTAGCCTGGAAGTCGTTGAAGGCGGCGAGCTGCTATATAAAAACGATACGATTTACGAGTTCGATCCCGATATTTCCGGGCCATATACCGTCAATGTCGAGTCGGAAAGTCAAACCAGCGTAAGTTTACGTGCAACGCTGGCCGATGCCACGAGTAATACACTCACCTTCATCAGGGTGGCTCAGGGTGAAAATCGCGAGGATATTGAGATTCCTGCCAATTCCGGCGAAACCAAGGCCATTGAGCTGGTTGACGGACTGAACGTGATTTATGTGCGAGTCCGTAACAACGACGTTCTGGCGACAAATATTTATTCGTTAAATATCTATCTTCCGAGTGAATCCGCCAAGCTCAGCTCTGTCGATATTGAAAGTAATTTGAAGTCGCGAATCACGTATCTTGCACCTCATGAAGATGGGTTTGATCCTGACTCCTTTACCTACACGATTGAAGTCAATGAAAGTCTTTGTGATGTTACCTTTATTGCGACGCCTCAAAGTCGTGCTGCCACGGTGACCGTGGATGGTGATAAGAAACAATTGTTTGAGGTGACTTTTTTGACATTAGACCCGGATGTTGTTCGTCCTGTGAAAGTCAAAGTTAAGTCTGAAGACGGTTCCAGTGAAAATGAATACACATTTAATTTAAGACGAAAGCAACCTTCTTCCGGTGATATGGAAGCCGATGCTCGAATAAAATCGGTGGATATAGGTGGTGGTCGCACACGATTCCCATTTATTTGTGATGGCTCCAGTTTCACCCAGGTATTTTCTAACCCGGAAACATCTACCTCGATTACAGTCGCTCTGTCTGGTACCGGTGGTAGTGTCACGCTGGGCAATGCAGTCTTTAATGAAGATGATGAAATTCAGACAGAAGAAAATAACTCAAGTTTGCTCCTTTCTCAAAATGACGTCACCCTGACGCCTGGGGAAGCTTATTCAGGTGCTTTGTTGCAGGACCTGGAAGAGGGGAATAATGCATTTGTATTGCGTGTAACACCCGGCAACAATGGGACTAAACGCACCTACTTATTTAATGCATATCGCAGTGATCGAAATATTGTCTACGTGTCAAGTGCAGTAGAATTGCAGGCGGCTTTACTTGGTGCCGAACCTAATGATCAGATTTTTGTTGATGCTGGCGAATATGTCGGTGAAGTTGGCGAAGAAATTTCCGGCTTCGCGACTGCGCATTTTTATTCTAATGCCAGCGGACTTGCTGCAACCGAAGATGAAGAGGCAAAACCCATTGAACTGGTTGGTGTGAATCAATTTACCACCTTAATGGGCGATGACAAAAGCGTGAACGACGTGCTGCGAATTGAAGGAAGCCATTGGGTAATTGATGGCTTTAAAATATCTGGGGCGCAGAACGGTATCGTATTGAATGGTGCCAGTGACAATAAATTACTGAACCTTGAAGTCACAGATGTTGGTGAGCGCGGAGTTATTTTACAGAATGGCAGTAACAACAATGCCATGCGTGGTTTGGTGATTGATAAAACCGGTCGTATGCCACAAGTTCGCGAAGGTATTGATGAGGTGTACGGTGAAGGCGTTGTGATTGGCGGTGCAGACGCTGAAGCGGTGAATCAGGGGAATGCGTTCCGCTATATGCGGTTCGGTCAGAAAATCGGTACTGAAGCTGTAGATTTGAAAGCAAATGCCGTTGAAACCGACATACAGTTCAGTACTTTCTTGGCGAATAATATCGAAGGTATTGCTGATGAAGCGCGCACTCTCGTGAGTGTTGCTGGTACGGGTGAAATGGTCATGAATTACAACCAGGTTGAATATCGTACTTATGCGCAAGGCGCGAATCCCGTGCAAACCTTTATGAATATCAATGCCGATAATACGGCACACCTGGAGTTTTATCAGAATAACTTCGACCTGAGTGCTGTGGATATTCCCTTGATTGCCAACAGTGACGCGGCAGTCATAGATGTAGCCGATAACGTGCGCTCAGATGGTGGTGCAGTCAAATACACAGGAACGGTCAATCAGGATTTCGATACGCCAATTTATCAAATTCAATCCTATATCGATGAGACCAAGTGTTTGGCCAAGCGAGAACTGGTGATGACTTCCAGTAATACCTCAGTCACCAATGATATTGTGTTGATGGCAGATTGTGATGCAGAAGACCCCTTACAGCAATGGCAGTTTGTGCACGATAAGTCTGGCTTCCTGCTGGTAACGCTGGCACAAACGCCTGACTTTAAACTGAGTCCAGGCGCCGTGTTGCAGCCCATTACCAGTGAAACTAATCGGTCTTTTGAAGTGCTGTTTGCTCGTGAAGACGCGATCGATCCTCCTGCCGATGTATTGAATGAAGCCTATTTCCTTCGGTGGGTGATGTTGTTTGAAGATGACTCAATTAATTTGGTTAACCGTTCTCGAGGCACATATTTGACCGAGGTTGATCTCAGCTTCGAAGACTCGGATTATACCGTGAGTAGCGAAGACAACCTGTTGACAACGGCCGCTCTAGGTGCGGGGAACTCTCAGGTCTTTACCTTAATTCGATTGTAAAAACATATCATTAAGCGTGTGTTGCGAAAAGACGCTTAGTGAGATCGAATTATTTGCAATAAATAAAAAGGCTGATGTTTATCAGCCTTTTTTTGTGTCTGTCGTAAATGATATGTAAGGGAAACAGTTTTGTTTGATCCTTGTTTATTGTTGTTGATATACCCAGTTTTGTTTTACGTTGTCACACGTAATGATCTGCGCGTTTAACGGCATGCAGTTGTTAATGGATTCGGGCAGTAAGTCATTGTAGCGGGCTTTGATCGCCTGTGTTTTTCGTTCCTTTTTTAATAATTCGTACATGTCTCGAAAGCGTCGTTTAAAGCTTAAGCCCTGCTTTACTGTCTCATGAAACATGGCATTAAACTTCGTGAAAGACATGGTTGTATCTCCTAAGCCAAGCAGCAGCATTTTCTCAATATAGAGTGGGTACACTCGAGAGAGATATTGCAAAATACTTTCATTGGCCTGCCTGTCTGGAAATTCCAGCCTGTTTTCATCGGTCAATACATCTGGAGTTAATTGTTGCAGTGTTAAATTACTTTGCAGATTGTAAGTGCCCTTGTCACATACAATTTCCGTTTGATTTAAGCTGCAGCCGGCTAATGCCGTGCTCGATGCGGTTCCAGTGGAATTTCCGGTGTTTGGAAATGTCATGCTGTCCAGTTGTTTGCGATCTTGTTGTGGGCTGTGACTGGTTGCGGTTGACGATGGTGCAGGCTCGGGAGGCGCGGTGATTACCGGTGTTGGCTTTAGTGGAGACTGCGAATTTGAACTGACTTCTTCAGGGAGTTCTATGCCCGCTTTTCGCGCGGGATTTTTAAGTAGCAGTTTTTGCATTTTTGCGGGGTTTTGCCGAAACTGATGGAAGTTAGGTAAGCCGCTGGGACCGGCCTTTTCCAAAATTGCACAGTAACTGATTTCCATCTGGCTTTTGGCTTCCTGCTGACATTGTTTTATGCTGATTCCCGCAGCGCTCCAGGCTGTCATGCTTGCCGCACAGGCAACGCTTAGACACAGTAATTTTTTATTGATCATGGTCATTAAAATAAGTTTGGGCAGCGGCTAACTGCTCTGGTGTGTTGATATTAAAAAATGGATCAAAACCCGTGCTGGACAGTTGGAATTCTACAACCTGATAGTCGTGTGCAAAAATGAATTCGCCCACACTTCGTTTACCTTGTGATAAGTATGCAAGCAGCGGCGGTAGAATATCTGCAGACCAAATGCCGCAGACAAAATGATCGCGATCACCACTTTTACAATAGGCTATGTCGGTCGGCGTGGTGTTAATGGCGTTAACCAGCTGCATCACGAGGTCGGCGGGTAAAAAGGGGCAGTCGCTGGGAACTGTTATGAGCCAGGGTTTGAAACCGGCGTTCATCTGTTTAACTTCTAAAGCCTGTAATTCCAGCAACGTGCTGGCAATGCCGGCAAGTGGACCCGCGTCTTCAAACATGGCGTCGCAGATTGTGGGAAGTTCATAGCGGGAAAAGCGTGAAACATCGCCATTTACATTTAAAAATAACGCGCTGGCCTGAGGTTTGAGCGTGTTAATTTGATGTTGCAAAATTGTAGTGTTGCCCACCGTGGCCAGGCATTTATCGGCGACCCCGAGACGCGTGCCTCGACCGCCCGCCAGAATTACAGTGGGGATATTCGTTACACAGTTGTGTTCTTCGGTGATATCCATCATTTCTAAAGTGACGACTTGTTTACGAAAGGGAAGTGCGGCTAAACACTGGCGAAACTAAGTTCAAAGAATAGCAGTAAATCACGAGGCTAAGCGACTAATCCTTTCGCGATATTGAAATCCTAATCCAATTATTCGGTGTATTCGTATAAAATGTGACGGGTAGTTGCGAGTCGTTATTGGAATGAGAAAGCGTTTCACGGTTCGCTTCGAGTAATGTTGAAATTATAAGCGAGTTTTAGCGTGTTAGAATTAGAAGAAATTCGACGAGAGTATCTGTTGGGCGGACTGCAGCGAGAGGGCTTGTCGGGCGACCCGATTACGCAGTTTGAATTATGGCTGGAGCAGGCTATAGCGAGCCAAATTCCAGACCCAACGGCGATGACCTTGGCGACTGTGAGTGCCGACGGTCAACCGAGCCAGCGAATTGTGTTGTTAAAACATGTGGATGCTCGCGGGTTTGTTTTTTACACCAATTACGAAAGTGCCAAAGCTCAAGATATTGCAGCAAACTCCAAAGTCAGTTTGCATTTTCCCTGGCATGCAATGGAGAGACAGGTGAAGGTAATGGGAAGGGCTGAAAAAATTCCCGTGGCGGAATCCTTAAAATACTTTTTAACGCGTCCCCGCGACAGTCAGATTGCCGCCTGGGCATCTTCGCAGAGTCGGGCTATAGACTCGCGAAAGTTTTTAATGTCTCAATTTGAAGCCATTAAAGAAAAGTTTCAGGACGGAGATGTACCCCTGCCGGATTTCTGGGGTGGTTTTCGTATCGAGCCTCATGTAGTTGAGTTCTGGCAAGGGGGTGGCAAGCGTTTGCACGATCGTTTTGAATATCGCCGTGTTGACCACGCGCAGGAAAATCTTTCCCACGCAAACACCGGTGATGCAGAATGGTTAATCAATCGGCTAGCGCCCTAAGATCCCCGTTTTTCAATGAGCTTTAAAAAACTGAGAGAGAATAAAAGGACATCATGAAGGAATTACATATTAATTCGCAGTCTTCATCTAATGTAGTGTTAATTGGAATGCCCGGTGCTGGTAAGAGTACTTTAGGGGTGTTACTGGCAAAACATCTCGCTAAACGATTTACCGACACCGATATATTACTGCAGGATATGTTGGGCGAAACCCTGCAGGATTATCTGGATGCAAATGGCTATCTCAACCTGCGAGAGCAGGAAGAGCGCATGCTCCTCACGCATCAGTTTTCGGACTCGGTGGTGGCTACCGGAGGTAGCGTGGTATATAGCGAGCAAGGCATGCAGCAGCTGAAATCGGATGCGGTCCTTGTTTATTTGAGTATTCGTTATGAAACCCTGCTTGAACGCGTGCACAACCAGTCTGAGCGCGGTATTGCATGCCCTGCGGGGACGACGTTAGAGCAGATTTTTCAGGAGCGTGAAAGCCTGTATCAGCGCTATGCAGATGTTGTGGTGCCGCTGGACGGCGTAACGCTTGAGGCTGGACTGGAAAAGGTCATCAAAGCGCTCAATATGTAACAGGGTTTGCATATCGTCTTTCTGGCGTTAAAACCTCTGCTGCATTTTTGAGCTAAACTTATTTCCATTTAAACCAATAAGCCTGTACGGCATAGGCTATACCTTAAAATAGACGAATTAATCGCAGTTTGCTGTCTCGTCTTATTTTCACTGATGTGTGAAAGACTATACCCCTTTGCTAAGTGTTGGCGAAATGACCCACCGTTTGGTGGGTCATTGTTTCGCAAGCAGCTTTCTTCCAGGCTTTTTCTTAAAGGCGATTCATGCTCGCCCTTTTTCTTGCAGGCTCTTGCTTCAACTCGATAAATTCTATTGAATACGGCTTTTATTTTGGATAAGAGAGCTGCTTATGTTTACCCATCTTGAAGCCTTACCGGCAGATCCACTTCTTGGAATTATTGAACGGTTTGCCAAAGATACCAACCCCCAGAAAATTGATTTAGGCGTGGGGGTTTATAAAGACATCAATGGCCAAACACCTATCCTGTCATCGGTAAAACAGGCAGAGGCCCAGTTGCTGGATCAGCAGAACAGCAAGGCCTATCTCGGTGCCCGTGGTGACATACAATTCGCTGAGTTAATGAGTGAGTTGGCCTTCGGTCAGCATCATCCGGCCTTAGTTGCACAGCGTGTAGCAGGTTTGCAAACACCCGGTGGATGCGGTGCGTTGCGGGTTGCAGCAGAACTGCTGGTGCGAACAAAAGATGAGGTGACGATATGGGTGAGTGATCCCACCTGGGCTAATCATATCCCTTTGCTCGGTTCTGCGGGCATTCAAATTAAGCAGTACCCTTATTACGATTACGACAATAAATCGATTAAATTTCAACAGATGCTGGATGTGCTACAACAGATTCCCGAAGGCGATCTGGTATTGTTGCATGCCTGCTGTCACAACCCCAGCGGTGCAGACCTGTCCCAGGCGCAATGGCAGCAAGTGGTCGATGTACTGGAAGCGCGTAAAATCGTACCTTTTATTGATATGGCCTATCAGGGGTTTGGTGAGAGTCTGGATGATGATGCCTTTGGCTTACGTTTAGTCGCGGAGCGATTGCCTGAGGCTGTATTTGCAGTATCTTGCTCAAAAAACTTTGGCTTATACCGTGAGCGAGTGGGTGTGGTGGGGATTATCACCGAGAGCGCCAGTCAGGTACCTCCAGTGATCAGCCATCTGGCTCAGATAGTGCGTGGGATTTATTCCATGCCACCTGATCATGGTGCCGCGATTGTGCGTTTGATTTTGTCTCAGGCCGAACTGAAGCAGCAGTGGCTGCAGGAACTGCAACATATGCGTGAACAGATTCAACAAACTCGTGAATCTTTGGTCAGCATAATGTCCAGTCTGGGGCATGATCAATTTGGTTTTGTTGCTCAGGAAAAAGGAATGTTTTCTTTTCTCGGAATCACTCCGCAACAAGTGCATCGCCTGGCGGAGGAAAGCGCAATTTATTTGGTCGATTCCAGTCGCATCAATGTTGCCGGTTTAAATGTGAAAAATTTACCGTATTTTTGTGAATCAGTTGCAAAAATTTTGTAAACGCGTTTTATATCGTTTCTAACGCAAGCAAACGATTCAACCGATACTTTTTTTAAAAAAAGCCTTCATTTTGATATTGTTTGGAGCCTTTTGGCTCCAGCAATCCTGCTTCAGTACGGGTTTGGCGCTCTAAATAATGTTATTTAGCTGGCTAAATCGTTGCCATAGTCTTTGATGTATTGCCTATAATTTAACTTGTGATGGTATTATCACGTTTCCATATCTGTCGTTAGCAATCTGCTTGCTAAGCAAGACCGTAAATATCTGCAGGAAATGTAATATTTGTGAATTCTACAGAGTGGTTTTGGTAAATTCGGCAGTGGACGGACTGTTCAGTAAAATGGCTTTTTAACTATGTCAAACATTCAAGAAATTTTTGTCGGTGAGCTTCGCTTGGGAATGTATGTGTCCAAGCTGGATCGAGATTGGCTCGATACGCCGTTTCTCATGCAGGGGTTTTATATTGAAGACCCGGCTGATGTAGATATCGTAGCGGAGTATTGTCAAAAGGTCTGGATCGATGTCGATCGGCAGAAAAACCTGAGTTCGCATAGCAGTAATGTGGGCACGGCGAAGTCAGCTCCGCCACTTTCCAACGACGCCTACACCTCCAGTGTTGAGGATGAGCATAAGCGCGTAAAAACGTCATTTCATCGCGCGCGGTCGTTAACCCGGACATTGCTGGATGATATCCGTTTGGGAGGCGCTCTGAATACAGAAGCCGCCAAGAATACCGTTGATGATTGTGTGAAGTCGGTGTTGCGCCATCCTGATGCACTGTTGTGGATGTCTAAAGTAAGAGAAAGCAGTGAATATACGGCAGAGCACAGCTTGAATGTATGCATTTTAGCGATTGTGTTTGGTCGGCACCTGGGCATGGATGAGCAGGAATTGCAAAAGGTCGGCTTGTGCGGCTTATTACATGATATCGGTAAAATGCGAGTTCCGGCTGAGGTGTTGGAAAAACCTGGGCCGCTCACCGATAAAGAAATGAAAATCATGAAAGCGCACACAGTGCATGGCCGCAATATTTTATTATCCAGTGCCAGTCTGTTTAACGGTTGTGTGGATGTTGCCTATAGCCACCATGAGCGTCTGGATGGATTGGGTTATCCGCGCAAATTAAAATCCAACAGTATTTCCCGGTATTCTCGCATCATCGCTATTTGTGATGCTTACGATGCAATGACCGCAGACCGATGTTACTCACCTGCAATTTCGTCGACGGATGCGCTTAAAATTATTTATAAAGAAAAGGGCACCCAGTTTGATGAAGACATGTCGATTAAATTTATTAAGGCAATTGGAATTTTCCCGGTGGGAAGTGTTGTAGAGCTCAATTCTGGCGAGGCCGGTTTAGTTATTGAAGCCAATATGCAAAGACGTCATCTTCCACGGGTAATATTGTTAACAGACGAGAAAAAAGGACCACGGGAAAAGCAGAAAATTGTGAATCTGTCTTTAGTGGAAAGTGGTGAGTTACCCAAAGAGTTTTTAATTAAACGGGTATGCCCAGATGGCAGTTTTGGTATTACGTTGCGTGAATATGAAAAGCAGGGGCTGGTGTTAAAACGCTAATCTATTCACGCAAACGCGAATTAATAATTATGAATGCTTAATTGCTTTTTTGCGGCGTGCGAGTGCAAGTAAGCCGAGTAGTGAAAGGGATAACCAGTTAAAGCTACCGGCGCCCTCTGAAGAGGTATCGTTGCCTTGGTCTGGACGCTCAACGATAACATTAAGGTTGTGACCGTCAGCTGTGTCATCGCTAGCATCAATAATCACAACGCTTTGCACGACGACCAGATTCTCATCCGTAATTGGAACGTCATTTTGCGCATCTTCCACGGTGTAATCCACAAGCGGAAAATCACTAAAGTTACCTAGAGAAAACTGTGTGTAGTCGTTAATGCTATCCACTACTTCCATGCCAGGTGATATTACATAGCCGAAAACCGTGAACCCGCCGTTGTCATAATCCAGGTGATTACTGTTGTCGCCAACATTAATGAACCAGCCACTGGAGGCACTGTCTGGGTCGCCCTGAATTTTAGCCATCGCGATGGTGCCACGAGTATTGGAAAAATGCGCTTCATTGTCGATATTGCCATTGGTGGAAATGGCGTCCAGTAGAAAATCGTCATCGGTATTGGTTTTGTAACCTCCGCCCTGAATAATGAAGCCATCAATAGAGCGGTGAATAACCGAGCCGTCAAACGCCTCAGATTCAATATAATCTAAAAAATTCTGTACAGTAATCGGGGCGTCGTTATCCAGTAAATTAACTTCAAAATTTCCCGCGACAGTTTGAAATTGCACAATCGTCGCTTGTGCTGGAAGGGCATTAAAACCGAACAGGGCGGCCAACAGTGGCATGCAGCGAGTTGGCTTTAAGAAAAGAGATGTGCTTTTTAAAAATGCTAATGGCTTGAATATAAACATTAATTTTTCCAAAGGTTGGCTTTCACGAGTTTCGCAGTTATTTATGTCTTTAACGTTATTGTACTGTCAGTGAGAAAACAAATAGTAGTGCATTGATGGCTTGTCCGCTGTTAAAATTTGTTGAATCTGCCTATAAAATCGTCACTTACAGGTATGTCGTAGAGTCGCTGTCGGACAATTGTGATTGCGAGTATTCGATGGCGACAATCATCTATTTCCCGTCTTCATTAAACGGAGTAAAAAGGAAATTCTTCATCGGCTTTTTGATTAGGAAGTTATTTGTTGAAGCCTGTTAAGCGCGTAGTTTATCCATACTGAGCTTAATTCCTCTCAGGCTAAACCCGTCTGGCTTGTCGAGAGTCCGGGTGCAGTGTCGACGTTTTGAAGACAGTTAAAGATTCAAAATTATTATTGGGGATAGGTTATTGAAATAATTTCCCAGAAGAATTCACCCGCTTCGGTTTTTACAACAGCTTCATCGCCGACCTGTTTGCGCATTAGTGCTTTGGCCATCGGAGAATCAACAGAAATATAATTTTTTTCGCCAAATATTTCATCGTACCCTACGATACGAAGTTCTTTCGATTCACCCGCTTCATTTTCAATTTTCACCCAGCTGCCGAAATACACGGTGCCTTCTTGTTCTTTTGCATAAGGCACCACTTTTAATGAGTCAATTCTTTTTCGCAAATAGCGGACTCTTCGATCAATTTCACGCAGCCTCTTTTTGTTGTATTGATAGTCCGCGTTTTCGCTCCGGTCACCAAGGCTTGCAGCCCAGGAAACTTTTTTGGTGACTTCTGGGCGCTCTGTACGCCAAAGGTAGTCCAGTTCGGATTTTAGCTTGGCTAACCCTTCTTCGGTTATTAATGGTGTGCTCATAGTTTATCGGGCGAAATACTCAGGTGGATTGGGCAATAGCCCTTTATTCGCTTGGGCATTAAGGTGTTGTTGTGAGGCGATATTACCAGATTATGTCACTTCCATGGGCCAGCTCTTTTCATGTGAGCAGGTAACCGGTAGTGGCTTGCTAATATATCGTTTCTTCCCGGCAGCAAAGCGTGCTACAGTCCGGAATGCTTGGGATTCTAAAACACGCTTGACTCATATTTTCTGCCAAAGGTTTCTGTAACAGGTTCCTGTATAAGTCGGCACTGACTTATTGTTTATTTATTTGGGTTGAGGGAAATTGCTGATATTTAGTTTTTCAATAACCGCTTCTGGTTGAGGGAAGTCAAAAATATGTGCATAGAATTGTAATTCACTATCCAGCATATGTTCGATGGATGCGGCATCTCGAAAGCCGTGAGCTTCATCGGCATAGGTAACATAGGCCACAGGCAGACCTTTTTCTCGGGCTGCGTCCACCATACGTTGTGCCTGATTAGGTGGCACGACTTTATCTTGTAAACCTTGAAAAACCAGTAGAGGGCAGTTGATCTGATCCACTTTATAAATGGGGGAGCGCTCCAGATAAACTGCTTTTTGGTCCGGATATGGTCCAACTAGCTGGTCTAAATAGCGTGCTTCAAACTTATGTGTATCGGTGGCCAGCATTTCTAAATCGCCAATGCCATAAAGGCTCACTCCGGCGGCGAAAGTATCGCGAAAGGCCAGAGCTGCTAAGGTGGTGTAGCCGCCAGCACTGCCTCCTTTTATTACGCATCGCTTAGCATCAATTAACTTTTGCTGACTCAGAAAGTCCACAACATTGCAGACATCATCGACATCAAATTCTCCCCAATTCGGATATAAACTCCGACGGTATTTCCGGCCAAAACCAGTACTTCCTCGATAGTTGACATCGGCTACCGCAAACCCTCGGTTTGTCCAAAACTGAATTTTATAATTCAGATCACTTTCGGATGCTCCGGTCGGGCCGCCGTGACTTAAGACGATAAGCGGAGGAAGTTCGTTCATGCTTTGAAAATGCTGGTTGTGTGGGGGGTAAAATAAAACATACGCTGTCTGCTTGTGGCTGGTGGGAAATTCCAGGTTCTGAGGTATGGAAAATTCTTTGGGATCAACCAGAGATTGCGACTCTCTTAGTGGACGATGGTGTTGTTCATGTATGTGATACACGTTAGCGCTTTGCGTCGGGGTGGCACCAATATAGACGGCATGCCCATTCTGCGCATGAACACTTTCTATTGTTGAGCATTCGCTGGCGAAAGGCGTAATGGTTCGGGTATCGCAATGCAATGTGCATAGTTGCCAGGCGCCGTTAGCGGTGTAGGTGAGCAATATAGTTTGCGGATCAATAAACGTGTAGGTGGACATGGCGAAGGTCCACTGTGGCGTTGCGCATTCACCTTTAAGTTGCGTGAGTTGCTCGGCCGTTGTGTCTTGTGTTGCTAATGCCTGCTGATGTATCCGGTAAATATTCCACCAGTTGTCATGATCTGACACAAACACCAGATCTCCCTCTGGAGAAAATTGAGGCTGAAAAAGGCTCTCATTTCCATTGCCGGCGACTTTGCGAATATTTTGCAGTGTGAGCGTCTGGTTTGTATCGGTCAGGTCTGCCAGCCACAGCTCTGAATTGTCCCACGGCATGTTCGGGTGGTCCCACGTGAGCCAGCAGAGCTGCTTGCCGTCAGGTGAAATTTCCGGGTTGGAATAAAAATCATGTCCGCTTGTCAGTGTGGTGACCTGGAGCTCTGGATTCACCAGCGGGATACTTACCAGGTAATTTTTAACGCTCTCTCCGTGCTCTTCACAAATGGCAATGAGTTGCTGGCGTTGAGTATCGATTCGAAGATCCGCATATCGACGGCCATCATCCGGGGTTAACGCTATGGGTTCAAAAACATCAAGACTGAAATCACCTGCGTATATTCGCTGATCATCCGCTAGAACGAAATAGACCATCGAATCTTTGATAACATAACTGCCGCCGCCATACTCATGTGCTTTGGATTTAGCACTCAGTGGCAAGGGTAAAATACACTGGTTGCGACCGTTCTGGTGCATCATAATGGCGACACGGCCTTTTTCATCCGGACGTGTTTCCAGCCAGAATATTCTGTCATCGAAAATACGGGCTTCACTGATACGCGGTGTTTTTCCTGCCACTAAATCGGCGGATATGGATGAGGACCAGCTGCCATAGGGTCTTATCTGCAAAGAAGGGGCTGAGGTGGAGCGTTGATTGTCCTGCGAAATGGTGTCTTTCATAGCATACTCTAACAACGAATTCATAAAGATAATGACGATAACTCAGCACATTCTACAAGAAATTGGGCCGTATTTAACGCAGCAAACAACAGTCTGGGTTGGCTATAGTGGTGGGCTGGATTCGACGGTGTTACTGCATGCCTTAGCTTCCATTTCTGACACACGATTTCCCCTTCAGGCTATTCATGTGAATCATCAGCTTTCTCCAGCATCTAATCATTGGCAGGCGCATTGTGAGCAGACCGCTAACGCGCTGGGTGTGGAAATCGTATGCCGTCGCGTTGAGGTGCGAGCTGCTGGCGCGGGGCTGGAGCATGCCGCCAGAGAAGCGCGTTACGCGGAGTTTGAAAGTGTTGTGAAAGAGCAGGATATCTTGCTCTGTGGTCACCATGCGGACGATCAGGCAGAAACTTTGATGTTTCGCCTGGTGCGCGGCGCGGGCTTGCGAGGTTTAACGGCAATGAATCGCAGCAGGGCGCTGGGCCGAGGGGCAATAGTGCGACCGCTCTTGGCTATTCCTCGTGTTCAGCTGGAAAGCTATGCGCAGCAAAATGATTTGCGCTGGGTGGAAGATGAAAGCAACCAAAACCCGCAATTTGACCGCAATTTTCTCAGGCATCAGGTCATGCCGCTAATACAGTCCCGCTGGCCGGGAAGTAACACCCGGATGCAGCAAACGGCGCAATGGCTAAGTGAAGCTGATGCTCTTTTAGCTGAATATGCCCGTGCAGATCTGGATCTATGCGATGTTCAATCCGCCAGATTAGGGCAGAGTCTCGCACTGGAGGTATTAGAAGGTTTTCGTTTTGAGCGTCGCAAGCATGTAGTTCGCCAGTGGGTTGCTCAATGTGGATTCTCTGCGCCGGACAATAAGCACCTGGATCAGTTGGAACGGCTAATACGCAGTGGTGTGGATAGTGAAGCGCAGCTTGCCTGGGGGCAGTGCGAGGTGCGACGTTTCCGGCAGCGACTCTATTTGTTTTCCAGGCTTGATCCAAGTTTGCCCGCGGGTGAGATTCGCTGGAAGGGTGATCGCCCCCTGAAGCTGCCAGATGGCTCTGTACTCTCACTTGAAGAGGGGGTGCCTGCCGCTTCCGGGTTTACCATCATGTTTCGTCAGGGGGGGGAGCGTTGTCATCCGGTGGGACGAAAGCATTCACAAACCCTTAAAAAATTGTTCCAGGAGTTCAATGTTGAGCCGTGGTTACGCGATCGAGTGCCATTGGTGTATGCCGATGGCCAAATAGCTGCTGTCGGGGACGTATTTTCCTGCATAAACTCTGCCTCTCAGAATTCTGCCCAGCCAAGTCAGGCTGGCTGGCAGTTTTCCTGGCGATACCCCGATTAATCAAGCGCATCTCGTTGAAACCCGACGCAGGAGTTTGAGCGAGATAATTGCCTGTCCTACATGATGTTTCTTGATTGAGCCAATCCCCCTTTTCTGGTAATCTGGCGTCCCATCTTGGAGAGGCTATGGCTGCCGAATGCTCAAGGCATTTTTGGTACCATTTGCTTAAAACAACCGGTTATTTTGGTTGTTTAAAAAATGCGCTATTACATGTTTGATTTTCCCGGCGCAAAAGCATTTGGCCATCTCATCGATACGGGATGGCTAGGCCATCCAGTTAGCACTGAATTTCTTAACTCACCACAGTTGGCAATCGAATAGGACATCTAGTGATCCTCGATATCAATAGAGCGATGCTAGATCTTATTAGAGCGCCTACTGGGTATTTCCTCGTAAGAAGGTTTGGCTCTTTATTAGTTTGGCTCTTGTTGAGAGAGTCTCTTTAGTAGGTAAAAAAGGTTTCACATGACGCGTTTTATATTCGTTACGGGTGGCGTAGTGTCATCCTTAGGCAAAGGCATTGCATCCGCTTCATTGGCAGCAGTGTTGGAAGCAAGAGGATTGAATGTCACCATTTTAAAATTGGACCCATATATCAACGTCGACCCCGGGACAATGAGTCCCTTCCAGCACGGCGAAGTATATGTCACCGAAGACGGTGCCGAGACTGATCTCGATTTAGGGCATTATGAGCGTTTTATTCGCACAAAAATGACGCGTCGCAATAATTTCACCACTGGACGGGTCTATGAAACGGTGCTGCGTAAAGAGCGTCGTGGCGATTATCTTGGGGGAACGGTGCAGGTCATCCCTCATATCACCGATGAAATTAAACGTAGAATTTTAAGTGGTGGAAGCGATGCCGATGTTGCCATCGTAGAGATTGGCGGCACTGTCGGTGACATTGAGTCGCAACCTTTTCTCGAGGCGGTTCGCCAGTTGAAAGTGGAGCTGGGCGGAAAGCGTTCTCTATTAATGCATTTAACGCTGGTGCCCTACATCGCCACTGCTGGTGAGACAAAAACCAAGCCGACGCAACACTCGGTAAAAGAGTTGCGGTCTATTGGCTTGCAGCCCAATATATTATTGTGCCGATCAGACAAAGAAATCGATTCTGATTCTCGCCGAAAAATTTCCCTGTTTACCGATGTAGAAGAGCGTGCAGTCGTGCCATTGCCCGATGCACAAACCATTTACGCTATTCCTGAATTGTTGAAAAATTATCAGCTGGATCAAATCGTATTGGATAAATTTGGCATTGATGCACCAGAAGCTGATCTGGCGGAATGGCATCATGTTGTGGAAAATGAATTAAATCCAGAGCATGAAGTGACGATTGCAATGGTCGGTAAATACATGGAATTGCTGGATGCCTATAAATCTTTGAACGAAGCATTAAAACACGCAGGCATTCACAACCGTACGAAAGTTAAAGTGCTTTATATTAATGCGGAAGATATCGAAGAGCAGGGAACGGACGTTCTCAAACAGGCCGATGGTATTTTAGTGCCGGGCGGTTTTGGTGAGCGCGGTTTGGAAGGAAAGTTAATGTCTGTACGATTTGCCCGTGAAAACAAGGTGCCTTATCTGGGTATCTGTCTCGGTATGCAGTCAGCTGTCATTGAGTTTGCCCGAAATGTCGTGCATCTGGAAGGCGCAAACAGTACCGAGTTTGATCGTAAAACACCTTTCCCGGTGATCGGTTTGATTACGGAGTGGACCGAAAAAGACGGGACCAAAGAAGTGCGTGATGAATCAACCGATCTCGGCGGTACCATGCGATTAGGTGCGCAAATCTGTCATTTGGAAAAAGATGCAAAAGTGGCGGAGATCTACGGCAAAACGCAAATTATTGAGCGTCACCGTCACCGCTATGAAGTAAACAATTCGTTTTTAGATAAGTTGCGTCAGGCCGGCCTGCAAATTGGCGGTTGGTCTGCCGATGATACGCTGGTGGAAGTGGTGGAAATTCCAGATCACCCATGGTTTGTTGCCTGTCAATTCCACCCGGAATTTACCTCAACCCCGCGTGATGGGCATCCGCTTTTCTCCAGCTACATTCAAGCTGCATTGAAAGAAAAGAAATCTCAAGCCTAGTAAATAAAAAAAGGTCTGATGCACTAACCGTTGCGCAGACCTTTTAAATAGACATTTAAAACAGAGAATTATCAACGTGCAAGCAAAAACAATACAGGTGGGTAGCGAATCCAGGATAGACGTTGCCAACGATAAGCCGTTTACTTTATTCGGTGGCATCAATGTTTTGGAGTCCTTGGATTTAACATTGAAGATTGCGGAATCCTATGTCGACGTTACCCGTAAACTGGGCATCCCCTATGTTTTTAAGGCGTCTTTTGACAAGGCAAATCGCTCATCTATTCACTCTTTCCGCGGGCCGGGAATGGATGAGGGGTTAAAAATATTTGAAGCCGTTAAAAAAGAATTTGGTGTACCTGTAATCACTGATGTGCACGAAGTTTTTCAGGCGCAGCCTGTTGCGGAAGTTTGTGACATTATTCAATTGCCTGCCTTTTTAGCGCGACAAACAGATTTAGTGCAGGCGATGGCAAAAACCGGGGCCATTATTAATGTGAAAAAACCTCAGTTTTTAAGTCCCGGACAGATGAAAAACATCGTGGAAAAATTTGCTGAATGCGGCAATGATAATGTTATTTTGTGCGAGCGCGGGACCTGTCTGGGGTATGACAATCTGGTAGTAGATATGCTGGGTTTTCGCACGATGAAACAGGTGAGTGGTGGCCTACCCATTATTTTTGATGCGACTCATGCTCTGCAGTGTCGTGATCCAATGGGGGCTGCAAGTGGTGGACGCCGCAGCCAGGTTGCAGAATTAAGTCGCGCCGGTTTGTCTGTGGGGCTGGCCGGTTTATTCATTGAAGCCTACCCTGATCCTGACCAGGCAAAATGTGATGGCCCGAGTGCACTGCCATTAGATCAGCTTGAACCGTTTTTACAACAGATGAAAGCGGTAGATGACCTGATAAAAAGTTTTCCCGATTTGGAAATACAATAAGCTCGAATAATAAAAATAAGTACGAGTGACACGTAAAAGACATTTCTGAGCGTTAAGCTCAATGGAAATGCGCTTTTTACATAGAGCACACTTAAATTAATGTAAGTAAATGCAAGAGTGAGACTGATATGACGATTATTGCAGATATCAAAGGTTTTGAAGTAATGGATTCTCGTGGTAACCCTACCGTAATGGCGGAAGTTATCCTGGAATCTGGCGTAGTTGGATCTGCCTGTGCGCCATCGGGTGCCTCCACAGGTTCTCGTGAAGCACTGGAGCTTCGCGATGGAGATAAAAGCCGTTATTTAGGCAAAGGTGTCTTAAAAGCGGTTGCCAACATCAATGACACAATCAAGCCTTTGCTGGTTGGAAAAGATTCTGCAGATCAGCGTGGTTTGGATGCTGCGATGATTGATGCTGACGGGACTGACAATAAAGCCAAATTGGGTGCAAATGCGATTCTGGCCGTATCTCTTGCCGCTGCTAAGGCTGCTGCTACCGACAAAAAAATTCCGTTGTATCAGCATATTGCTGAAATTAATGGCACTGCAGGCAAGTACACGATGCCTGTTCCTATGATGAATATTATTAACGGTGGTGAGCACGCGGATAACAACGTTGATATTCAGGAGTTCATGGTTCAGCCTGTTTCTGCGCCTAATTTCACTGAAGCATTGCGTATGGGTGCTGAAGTATTCCACAGTTTAAAGAAAGTATTGTCTGGCCGTGGATTAAATACAGCTGTTGGTGATGAAGGTGGTTTTGCCCCTGATCTGCCTTCTAACGAAGCTGCTTTGGAAGCGATTGCAGAAGCCGTTGCCAATGCGGGTTATGAACTGGGTAAAGATATAACGCTGGCGTTAGACTGTGCCTCTTCAGAGTTCTACAAAGACGGTGTTTATAACATGTCAGGTGAAGGCAAAGCTTTCAGCGCATCTGAGTTTTCTGACTATCTGGCTGCACTCGTAGCGAAATATCCAATTCTTTCCATTGAAGATGGCATGGATGAAAGTGATTGGGATGGCTGGGCAGAGTTAACTCAAAAAATCGGCAGCCAAACTCAATTGGTAGGTGACGATCTATTCGTAACAAACACCAAAATCCTGAAAGAAGGTATCGACAAGAGCATCGCTAATTCCATTTTGATTAAATTCAATCAGATCGGTTCTTTGAGTGAGACTCTGGATGCGATAAAAATGGCTCAAGATGCAGGTTATACGGCTGTAATTTCACACCGCTCCGGTGAAACAGAAGATACCACTATTGCTGATCTGGCTGTTGCAACGGCTGCAGGTCAGATTAAAACTGGATCTTTGTCGCGTTCCGACCGTATTGCCAAATACAATCGTTTATTGCGTATTGAAGCTGAATTGGGTGACTCTGCACCTTATAAAGGCCGCGCAGAGTTCAAGTAATCGTCTGTTTTTGATTAACTTAGAACTTAATACTGCGTTATGCTACAGAAGGGATACCCTTCTGTAGCCATTAGAGGGTAACTCACTCGAACGTAGCAGTGCGACATGACAAAATTGCAGTGCAAATTCAAACAGGTGCCCCTGTCATATGAAAGTCCTAGTCACAATTCTCATCATCATAGTCGTGGCGCTGCAATATCGACTCTGGATAGGCGATGGCAGTATTGCCCATGTTGTCCGTCTGAAAGATCAAATTGAAAAACAGCAGGCTGAAAATCAAAGATTGAAAGAGCGTAATCGTTTATTGGCCGCTGAAGTGGAATCTTTGAAAAATGGCACGGACGGTATAGAAGCGCGTGCGCGCAGTCAGATGGGAATGATCAAGGAAGGTGAAACTTTCTTCATGATTGTGGATGAAGAGAATCAATAATCTCATAACAGAGAGGGCCATCCATGAATGCTAATATCATCGCAATAGTTCCCGCTGCCGGCTCTGGCAGTCGCATGATGTCCGAAACTCCAAAGCAGTATTTACGTATCGGCGAAAAATCTATTATTGATATAACGCTTGAAAAATTGCTGGCTGTGCCAGAAGTTTCAGCCGTGGTCGTTGCTGTCAGCGAGGATGATCAGTGGTGGAAGCACACTCGTTCTGCGAAAGCGGATAGGGTGTATACCGTTACTGGAGGACCGGATCGCAGTTTGTCGGTAAAAAATGCATTGAGTTTCTGTCGTAAGCAGTTGGTAAATGGGGAACAACCGAGTTGGGCGTTGGTGCATGACGCTGCACGGCCCTGTGTCAGCAATGAAAAAATCCAGGATCTGATTGCCAAGGTAGCGTCGTTCGAGCAGGATGAAAAAAATCAGAACAAGACGGTAAAAGAGTGGCATGTGCAGGGCGCTATTCTCGCGTGCCCTGTATCTGATACGGTAAAGCGTGCTTCTCAAAACAATATTGTCACTGCGACCGAAGATCGAAGTGAACTTTGGTTGGCACATACACCGCAGCTTTTCCCGCTGGATTATTTGTTCGAGGCGATTGAAGCTTGCCATGCAAGAGATATTCCTGTGACCGATGAAGCCTCTGCTGTTGAAAATTATGGTGGACGGGTGATGGTGGTGAGTGATCGGCGAGACAATATTAAGATTACTTATGCGGAAGATCTGATTTGGGCTGAGCAGATTTTGCTTTCGCAGTAAAATGAAATAGAAATACAATTAATCGCCCACAGAACAAAGAAAATAAAAGAAAAGAGAATAGAACTTGTGAGAATTGGTCAGGGTTTTGACGTACATAAATTTGGAGATGGTGACAAAATCATTATCGGCGGTGTCGCAATTCCCTTTACGCGTGGACTGATTGCTCATTCCGATGGCGATGTGCTGCTGCACGCCCTTTGCGATGCCTTGCTGGGCGCCGCGGCACTGGGAGATATTGGCCATCACTTTCCCGATAATGACCCCCAATACAGCAATGCTAACAGCCGAGTGCTGTTGCGAATGGTTTATGCCAAAGTTCGCGCTTTGGGGTATGTGCTGGCAAATGCTGACATGACGATCATTGCGCAAGCACCCAAGATGGCACCGCATATTCAGGATATGCGCAATGCTATCGCAGAAGAACTCAATACTGAAATTGGCAATATCAACGTCAAAGCGACCACTACTGAAAAACTTGGCTTCAATGGCCGGGAAGAAGGGATTAGCGCATTGGCAACAGTCTTATTGCTACACTCCAATTAATATCTGATGACATCTATGACCCATTCGCTTAATTTCGCTTTCGCACATGGAGAGCCAACCCATACTGCTGTGTTTCGTAAAGAGGCCGCTGACTTTATCGTGAGAGAAAACCTGGGCTTTACCCCTGAAGGAGAAGGGGAGCACTTGTATGTTCATATAGAAAAAACTGGCGAAAATACACAGTGGGTGGCGGACAAGCTGGCCAAGTATTTCTCGATTAAATCCATGGATGTTGGTTTTAGCGGAATGAAGGATCGCAATGCGATTACCTCGCAGTGGTTTAGCCTGTATTTGCCTCGTTATTCTGGTGAACCGGACTGGCAGGCGTTTATTGCGACGAGCGATATTAATGTCAAGGTTTTGCAGAGTGGGCGTCACAGGCAGAAACTTCGACGAGGTATGCATCAGTCGAATAGTTTTGTAATTGCTTTGCGTGAACTTCCGGCGTCCGTTGAAGTGTCTGAGCGGTTGGACACAGTATCGAAAGAGGGAGTCCCAAATTATTTTGGTGATCAGCGTTTTGGGCATGACGGAAATAACATTGCTCTAGTGGAACGTTGGGTGACCGAAGGCAAAATGCCTAAAGGGCGGTCCCTAAAATCTGTGGTGATGTCTGCCGCCAGATCATACCTGTTCAATCTTATCCTTAGCGAAAGAGTTAAAGCCGGTAACTGGCAAGCTAAGCTGGATGGTGAAGTGGTGCTGGATGATCAGCCAAGTGCACCATTGTGGGGGCGGGGGAGAAATGCGGCTTCAGGTTCCTGTCTTGAGTTTGAATCAGGAATTCTGGAAGCGTACACCAGTTGGTGTGAAAAACTGGAGCATTGTGGCTTGTCGCAGGAGCGCAGAAGTTTGGTGCTTAAGCCTGAGGCATTCTCATGGGAACAGATTGAAAATACCTTGACCTTGAGTTTCACCCTGCCGGCAGGTGCCTATGCAACGGTAATTTTAAGAGAAATTGCACGATTAAATAATCAGTCTCTGCGATGATTGTGCTATATTTTCGCCAGGCACTTGTGCGCCATTACAATTATGAAAAGCACATTTTGATTTGGGGGTGTAGTGAATAGTTTAACTCTTGAAGGGATCGGGATGACGTCCAAGCGCACCCGCGACCGATTGATTCAGCGACTGATTGATCAAGGGGTAAGCAGTCAGGAAGTGCTTGATGTGATGGGAAATACGCCTCGTCACCTATTTCTTGATGAAGCACTTTCACATCGTGCATATGAAGACACCGCACTTCCTATTGGCTACGGCCAAACATTGTCACAGCCCTACATTGTGGCCCGTATGACGGAAATACTCCTCGGTGCGGCAGGCAAACTCGATCGTGTTTTAGAAGTTGGGACCGGTTCTGGCTACCAGACATCGATCTTGGCACAGCTGATTCCAGAAGTCTTGAGTGTTGAGCGTATCAAACCCCTGCAGGATAAAGCGCGTGAGAGATTGCGAACACTGGGGCTGCGAAATGTCCAGTTAAAGCATGCCGATGGAGGCTTTGGGTGGCCCGATGCCGGTTTGTTTAACGGTATAATTTCTACCGCAGCTCCCCGTTCCGTGCCTCAGGGTTTGCTCGATCAGCTTGCCCCAAATGGGGTATTGGTGATTCCTGTAGGAGCTGATGAGCAGCACCTGCAACTCATTGTTCGAGAGGGTGAAGATGATAAGTTTCGCACGCAAATTCTTGAACCCGTCCGATTTGTTCCCCTGTTATCAGGCGTGACTCGATAAATTCCAACGTACCTAATATAAAATGACAAGATCTGTTAAAGAAAATGCTCTGATTTTAGTGCGCGGTATGGCTATGGGCGCCGCAGATGTGGTTCCGGGTGTCTCAGGTGGCACCATTGCATTTATTACCGGCATTTACGATGAGTTGCTCCACTCGCTCAAAAACATCGGACCCGCTGCTCTAATGGTGTTGTTTAAGCAAGGGTTTGGAGAATTTTGGCGTCATATTAACGGAACCTTCCTAGTATGTTTGTTCGTCGGAATTCTCATAAGTATTAAGACTTTTGCACAAATAATTAGTTTTTGTTTAGATTCATACCCGCTAATAGTATGGGGTTTTTTTAGTGGCCTTATTGCGGCGTCAATCATACTTTTGTTTAAAAAACATCCTGAATGGCGTGTCAAAGATTTTGTTTTATGCGCCATTGGCGCGTTGATTGTTGTTGGCATATCACTTGCGAAGCCGGCGCAGGTCCCCGGAACCCCTATTATGTTGTTCTTCGGAGGCTTTATTGCCATCTGTGCAATGATTCTTCCAGGCATCTCAGGTAGCTTTTTATTGTTACTAATGGGCTTATACCCCGTATTTTTAGCGGCCATTAATGAGTTGGATATTATGGCTTTAGGGTGTTTTGCTGCAGGGTGTATCAGTGGTTTACTGGTGTTTTCTCGCTTTCTTTCCTGGCTGTTAGATCGATTTTATACACAGACACTGGCACTTCTTGTTGGTTTTTTGATCGGTTCATTAAACGTCACCTGGCCGTGGAAAGTGGTTTTACAGACTATGCGAGATCGCCATGGTGACGAAGTTCCACTGGTGCAGCGCAATGTATGGCCCTGGAATTTTGAAGATTTGACGCAAACCGATACGATGTTCTGGTTTGTCGTGATATCTACTTGTGGTGGCATTTTTTTAGTACTTTTTACGGAATATATAGCAAAAAGATTGGTAGTGAATCGATCAAATCAATAGGCTTGGCTAAGTAAAAGCATGGTGCAAGTTCGGAAATGTGTAAGAAATGGTTTATTTTTCCCTGTTTGAATTAGACTTTTTTATCATATATTTTGTTTATTAAGTACTGAATGTTCTAAAACGTTTTGATTATGATTTGTCCAAAAGCGCGAGGCTGGGGTGGACTATGGAGCGGGCAATTGAAAAATTTGCACGTCAACTGTCAATTATATTGATCACCCTTATGGGTGTGATTTCTTGTGGAAGTCCCAATTATTACGCGCCAGTCGACGATAAGTCGCAACCGCCCTCAGAACGAATCACCACACACGTTGTCTCAAGGGGAGAAACCCTGTATTCCATCGCCTGGCGATATAATCTCGACTATAGGAAGTTAGCGGCATCCAACCAGTTAGGTTCCTCCTATACGATTTACCCCGGTCAGGTGTTGCAGCTTAGTGAAAAACAGGCGACCTCGCGGCCTGTATCCAACTCCCCACGGAAGGTGGCGTCTGCTACGCCAAAGCCCAAACCAGCGAAAAGCGCACGTTCGAAAAATAAAACGCCAGTAGAACCAGAACCCCCAGCTCTCATACCTGAGCAAAAAGATGAAAAATGGGTATGGCCCTCAGAAGGAAAATTGATTAGTACTTTTTACTCCAATAATGGTTTAAACAAGGGTGTTGATATTCAAGGGAAATTAGAGCAGCCTGTCATTGCGGCTTCTTCTGGGACGGTGGTGTATTCCGGTCAGGGGCTGCGGGGGTACGGCAAGTTAATTATCGTTAAACACAGTGAAAAGTATTTGAGTGCATATGCCCACAACCACAACTTACTGGTGAAAGAAGGTGAGAAAGTGGAGATTGGGCAGAAAATCGCCGAAATGGGATCTAGTGGTACAGACTCGGTAAAACTGCATTTCGAGATTCGCTACGATGGGAAACCTGTTGACCCTCTGAAGTATTTACCCCGTCGTTAAATTTGTGATTCAAGAATTCCGGTCTTGCGCCGAAACACTTGAAGCAGTTCCGTGAAACGTAGTGGGACAAATAATTAAATAAACAAGCTATTAATGAATTAACAGCTTAAATGGTCGTGTAACGCAGGCGAAGTAAAAGCGACACTGAAGAAGTTGCTAAAACTACAGGTCAAAAAGGGGAAGGTCATGTCTGTACAAGAGCTCGATATAGTTTCAATGAACGATGATTCTGATGCAGTTTTGTTAAACAACGATGCTGATTTTGAAGACGACGATCTTGGTGATAACGATGTGCAAGCGAAGGGTAAGCGTAAAGCTGCCAAAGCGGATACCTCGGAAGATATCGAGAGCGAAGATACATATCAGAAAAACCTGGATGCCACTCAACTTTATTTAAACGAAATTGGTTTTTCACCTTTGTTGAGCGCAGAAGAAGAAGTCTATTTTGCGCGAAAAGCCTTAAAAGGTGATGAAAGTGCCCGCAAGCGTATGATTGAAAGCAATCTGCGTCTTGTAGTTAAAATATCCCGCCGGTATGTCAATCGTGGATTGGCATTATTGGATCTTATTGAAGAGGGCAACCTTGGTTTAATTCGTGCGGTTGAAAAATTCGACCCCGAACGCGGCTTCCGCTTTTCTACATACGCAACTTGGTGGATTCGTCAAACCATTGAGCGTGCCATCATGAACCAGACGCGTACTATTCGATTGCCGATTCACGTAGTGAAGGAATTGAATGTATACCTTCGTGCTGCTCGTGAGTTGTCGCAGAAGCTGGACCATGAGCCTTCGCCGGAAGAAATTGCGCAATTACTGGATAAGCCGGTAGAAGACGTTGAAAAAATGTTGGCGCTTAACGAACGTGTCACGTCGATGGATGTTGCCGTTGGCCCATCTTCAGACAAAACAGTGGTTGATACCGTTCCCGATCAGCAAGTATCTGATCCGGTACAGCTGCTTCAAGATAGTGACTTGAGTGCTAGCTTGAACTCCTGGCTGGATGAGCTTTGTGAAAAACAGCGTGAAGTAGTGGCTCGACGTTTTGGGCTGCGTGGCCATGAAACCAGTACTCTGGAAGAAGTGGGTCGCGAAATTGGTTTGACGCGTGAAAGAGTTCGTCAGATTCAAGTGGAAGCTTTGCGTCGACTGCGCGACATTCTTGAAAAGCAGGGATTAGACGCAACTGCATTGTTTGGTGCAGAGTAGACAGGGAAAAAATAGCGTCCGAAAAAAGAGAAAGGCAAAGCCTAAGGCCCGTCAATCCGGGCCTTAACAAAGCCAATCTTTCCACTGCATGAGATCTGTGCTGATTTAACAAAATCCACAGCTGGGAAGTGGAGAAAGAAACAAGAAACAAGCAAAACGCAATAGACATAAAAAAAGCCGCTTTCAGCGGCTTTTTTTATGTCTGGAGGTTGTGTAAAGGACTGAATTATCGCTCAAGATATTTCAGCTTACCTTCAACACCGTCCCACTCCTCGGCATCAGGGGGAGACTCTTTTTTCTCGGTAATGTTTGGCCATACTTCAGCCAGCTCCGCGTTGAGTTCCAGGAAGGCTTCTTGGTCTGCTGGTAACTCGTCTTCAGAGAAAATAGCGTCAACCGGACACTCAGGCTCGCACAACGCGCAATCAATACACTCATCTGGGTGAATTACTAGAAAGTTGGGTCCTTCATAAAAGCAGTCAACTGGGCATACTTCAACACAATCGGTGTGTTTGCACTTAATACAGTTATCGCCGACTACAAACGTCATTTTCTTCACCTCTAGCTAATTTGAGCGCGACATTCTAGCAGGATAAGTCAAGCTCTTGAATACCTGAAAGCGCATTCGATCACGAAGTCATAAGCTTATAACATCGTAGAAACCTTAGGGTTTTTGGGCTTTATACCAGTGATTTTAGTTCATACAATAAATCCAGAGCTTGTCGGGGCGACAATTCATCGGGTTTTATCGATTTGAGCTTTTCTTCAGCTTCACTGGGATTGCCGGCAGCAAATAGCTCGCCCTGGAATATCGGTTTACTGCTTGCTGGTACAGGAACGCTTTTTTCTTGTGCTTTCGATCCGTTTTCCAGTAGCTGTAATTGAGTTTTCGCATCCGCAATTACCTGTGCAGGTATGCCAGCCAGTTTGGCCACTTGTAGACCGTAGCTCTTGCTGGCGGGCCCTCGCTGAATATTGTGCAGGAATACAATATTGTCATTGTGCTCTGTGGCGTCCAGGTGGATGTTCACAACGCCTTCCAGCGTGTCTGGCAGGGCAGTAATTTCGAAATAGTGTGTTGCAAACAGCGTGAAGGCTTTTAGTTTTTTAGCTAGATGTTCTACGCTTGCCCAGGCTAAGGAGAGACCGTCATAGGTGCTGGTGCCGCGTCCAATTTCGTCCATTAATACCAGGCTTTGACGTGTGGCGTTGTTGAGAATGTTTGCTGTTTCTGTCATTTCAACCATGAAGGTGGAGCGTCCTCCAGCCAGATCATCGGAGGAGCCAATTCGAGTAAAAATACGATCTACCAGGCCTATTTCACAGTGACTAGCCGGTACAAAGCTACCAATTTGCGCCAGGAGTACGATGAGTGCATTCTGCCGCATATAGGTCGATTTACCCCCCATGTTTGGGCCGGTGATGATCATCATGCGTTGTTCGTCATTAAGCATTAGATCGTTCGGCACAAAGGGGTCGTCCAGCACCTGTTCAACAACCGGATGTCGTCCCTGTTCAATATTGATTCCTTCTCTGTCGAGTAGTACAGGGCGGGTAAAGTTTAATTGGTGCGCGCGTTCACTCAGACTGTGTAAAACATCCAGTTGCGAAACCGCAGAAGCGGCAATTTGCAGTGGCCCCAACTGTTCGTTGGCTTTTTCGATTAATTCATCATACAGCGCCTTTTCGCGGGCAAGTGCACGGCTTTTCGCTGAAAGGGCTTTGTCTTCAAATTCTTTGAGCTCTGGTGTAATGAAACGCTCGGCATTTTTTAATGTTTGCCTGCGGATGTATTCAACCGGTGCTTTGTCAGCCTGTCCTTTACTTATTTCTATGAAGTAACCGTGCACCCGGTTATAGCCAACTTTTAATGTTGAAAGTCCCGTTTTTTGTTTTTCCTGTTCTTCCAGTTTTATTAGAAAGTCGCCTGCATTTGTGCTGATATTGCGCAGCTCATCGAGTTCTGCATCATACCCATCGGCAATAACGCCGCCTTCTCGAATCACCATTGGAGGGTTTTCAATAATGGCTTTGTTGAGCAGTTCGACCATTTCCGGGAACTCACTGATGCGCTTGGCAATTTCCTGCAGGCTATCCGTTTCAACGGTACCCAGCAAATTTTGAATGGTGGGAAATTGTGCGAGTGAGGCACATAAGCGCGATAAATCTCGAGGCCTGGCAGAGCGCAATGCTACACGGCCGAGAATTCTTTCAAGGTCGCCAATATGTTTCAGTGGCTGGCGAATCTCTTCAAACAAATAATTATTCAGCAAGCTGCTAATGGCATCTTGTCTTTCCAGGAGGATTCTTTTGTCGCGTAGTGGTGTGTTTAACCAGCGTCGCATTAAGCGACTGCCCATTGCCGTGGCGCAGGTATTAAGAACACTATATAAAGTGTTGTCTTCCCCTCCGACGAGGTTGATGTCCAACTCCAGATTTTTGCGGGTGGCGGAATCGAGCGTAACAATGTCACCAGGGTTTTCGATACTTAAGGTTGTAATGTGTTGCAGTGTTGTTCGCTGGGTTTCCTGTGCGTAGTTAAAAAGGCAGCCTGCCGCACAAATAGCCGTCATCTCCGGGTCACAGCCAAATCCAGTTAAATCTTTTGTCTGAAAATGCGCTGTTAACAGACGTACGGCTTGCTCGTTATCAAACTCCCACTCGGGGCGTAATCTAAAGCCGGGGCGATCGCAGGCTTTTGACGGGTGGTTGGAGCTGTCTTGTGCGAGGAGTTCAGCTGGACGTATGCGCTCAATTTCATCGAGCAGAGCCGTTTCGTTGGCTACGTCATACACGGTAAACCGGCCACTTCCCATATCCAGTGTTGAAATTCCGAAGGTCGAGTTGCCACGATAGTACGCCATTAGCAGGTTATCGCGATTTTCATCCAGCAAAGCTTCATCGCTTACCGTGCCGGGAGTGACTACACGTACCACTTTTCTTTCAACCGGGCCTTTGGATGTTGCCGGGTCACCTATTTGCTCGCAAATCGCAACCGACACGCCTGCCTTAACCAATTTAGCCAGATAGCCATCAGCAGAATGAAAGGGAATGCCGCACATGGGAATCGGATTTCCACCTGATTTTCCGCGCGCGGTAAGGGTGACATCAAGTAACCGAGCGGCCTTTTTTGCGTCATCAAAAAACAACTCATAAAAATCCCCCATGCGATAAAAAACAAGTTCGTGTGGGTGGTCGGATTTAATGCGCAAATACTGCTGCATCATCGGTGTGTGTTGTGTGGCATTACTCATAGATTAGTATTGAAGCTGCTTAAATAGTCATAAGTTGAGTTTCGACATCAAAAATGATGCGGGCGAAAACGCTGATGTTTTTTAATCAGTGCTTGGCCTAAAAAAAGAAGGGGCACATTTTGAGATACCTGAAGCGGAATGTCACCCGCCAAACGAAAAATTAAAGATTGTCGATAATTTGCTGCTGTTGTTCTGTACGCTCGTTGAGTAACTTTTGTACGTTTTTCGCTTCGTCAATCAGCTTTTCGGTGTTGGCGGGAATAAAATTAGCGTTGGGCGTATCTTCTTGTGCTGGTGGAGTGGGCTCTTCGCGCGTGGGAATTTGAATGGACTGAACGATGTTGGTATTTGGGTCCAGCTCCAGAGTGCTGACTATGGTGCCCTCGGGTGGCGCTTCCGAGGTGTACTGTATAACGCCGTTTTTATCTGTCCATTTAAATACCGTTTGTTTTTCACCGATATCGGATGAGTTGGGCAGCGTTACTTTCTCACTCAAGGAGTTGAGATTTTCCTGAATTGAGATCTCAGGTAATGCTTGCTTGAATGTGGCGAGTGGGTTTTTTCCTGTTGTGAGGTAGATGGCATAGGCGCCAATAGTCGCCAAAGGAATGGCTATAAAGAGTAGTTTTTTAATCAGTGTCAACATTGGTCATTCCATATTTCCCGTTTTCTTATTCTAGTAAACTTTACTCTTATAGGTGTGGTGATTTAGCCGACGGTAAGCTGATCATTTATATCGTGAACTCTATCCAAAAGCATTTGCATCTGATGACTGCTTATCCTATGTTGCCTGCCATGAATGATCAAATATATTCGCTTGCCGAAAAGCTCGGCACTTTGCTTGCGCGAAATAAGTTAATGCTTACTACTGCCGAATCATGTACAGGTGGCGGAGTCGGTTATGCGCTTACCGCAATACCAGGCAGCTCAGTCTGGTATTCAGGTGGTATTGTTGCGTATTGCAATGATTTAAAGAAAGCCGTCCTGGGAGTGGATGGTCAAACGTTGGATTTATATGGCGCAGTCAGTGAAAACGTAGCAAGAGAGATGCAAAGTGGCGCATTGAAGGTAAGCGGTGCGGATGTCTCAATATCCACCACAGGAATAGCGGGACCAGGCGGCGGCACCAAAGAAAAGCCGACTGGGACTGTTTGCTTTGCCTTTGGGACAAAGACTCAGCAAAATTCGTACACCCGTCTTTTTGAGGGCGATCGAGATCAGGTACGTCTGCAGGCGATTGAAGCGTGTTTAATGTCGCTCATTCAGTTTTTGGATAATCAAAACACTGTATAAATAACTAATACTGTTTGCGTATACAGTATTTATATCGTATGCTTTGCATTAAGTCGGCTGTGGTGCCGTATTACAGATGAAAACCAGCTGGTTTTATAAATAGTGGTTTAACGTTAGTTGCATGGGGTTATCAGTTCATTTAAAGGCTTTTGCGGCTAACAATATTGGGTAAAAGATTAGGTAAAGATAAGGGTAGAACTTATGGATGCGAATAAAGAAAAAGCCTTGCAGGCGGCGCTTACACAAATTGACCGTCAGTTTGGTAAAGGAACTGTTATGCGTCTGGGAGACCAGGAAAAGCGTGCAATACCAAGTATTTCAACAGGTTCTCTGGGGTTGGATGTTGCTTTGGGTATTGGCGGTTTGCCGCGTGGACGTATCATCGAAATTTTCGGTCCAGAATCTTCAGGTAAAACAACTCTTACTTTGCAAGTTATTGCAGAAGCGCAAAAGAAAGGGGGCACCTGTGCGTTTATCGATGCTGAGCACGCATTAGACCCTATCTATGCTGAAAAACTGGGTGTCAATGTTGAAGAACTGATTATTTCTCAGCCTGACACAGGTGAACAGGCTTTAGAAGTGGCGGATATGCTCGTTCGGTCCGGCGCTATTGATGTGATTGTTGTGGATTCGGTCGCAGCGCTTACTCCAAAAGCAGAAATTGAAGGGGAAATGGGGGATCACCACGTCGGTTTGCAGGCGCGCTTGATGTCACAAGCCCTGCGAAAAATTACAGGGAATATCAAAAACGCAAACTGCATGGCGATCTTCATTAACCAGATCCGTATGAAAATTGGCGTTATGTTTGGTAATCCGGAGACTACTACTGGGGGGAATGCGCTTAAATTCTACTCCTCGGTACGTTTGGATATCCGCAGAATTGGATCTGTAAAAGAGGGAGATGAAGTAACAGGCTCCGAAACGCGAGTGAAAGTGGTGAAAAACAAAGTTGCCCCTCCTTTCAAGCAGACAGAATTCCAGATTCTCTATGGCCAGGGTATTAACCGCTTAGGTGAAATTGTCGATTATGGCGTGAAACTGGGATTAATTGACAAGGCAGGTGCCTGGTACAGTTACAACGGCGATAAAATTGGTCAAGGTAAGGCAAATGCCATGCAATACCTGCGAGACAACTCAGAGATAGCTGAATTTTTGGAGCAAAAAATCAAAGCGGAATTATTGGGTACGCCTGAAGTCAAAGGTGCTGAAAAAAAAGAAGCTGAGTCGGCTGACGCTGAATAAATTGGCGTGTAGAGCAATAACTGTTTCGCAAAGCATTAGTGGTGAGGGGCGTACAATACGCCTCTCACTACACTCGCTAAACAGGCAAGCTCGGCGAAATAACAAGCCCGTCAAAACGAAAATAATATGAACGACTTAATCAACAAAAGGACAGGATGTTGATGTATTCATTTGACGCCACCAATGAAATAACGACAAGTGAGCAATACTCTAACGTGAAGGATGCCAATCAATTTAATCTTAGTGAAAATGCCAGCCAGGAATATAAAAGCGTTATAAAAAATGCCGCAATCGCATTACTGGTGCAGCGCGAACAATCCCAAAAAGAGCTCCAAGTCAAACTCCAGCGGAAGTTCTCCGAGCCGCAACTGATTGAAGAGGTGGTGGATGAGTTGACGGATGCCGGTCTGCAAAGTGATGAACGATTCGTTGAATCTTTCATTCGTGCAAAAAAAAGTGCGGGAAAAGGGCCGATCTTAATAAAGCATGAGCTCAAGGATAAAGGGATTAGTGATTACCTCGTCGCGGCCTATGTGTACGACAATGATGAGGAGTGGCGAGAGTTGGCTGAGCGTGTTTACGAAAAAAAATTCGGTGACCGTGATTACTCTGATGCTAAAGAAAAAGGCAAGCGGATGCGTTTTATGGCCTCCAGAGGGTTTCCTGCTGGCATCGTCTACGAGTTAATAGATTAAGCCTAAGGATTACACTCTCGTGCTTAGTGCTGTGAGCGCGTTCCAAATTGCCAGGTTATTTGATAGTTTGCTACCCTGTTAGCACACTCATTTAGCCTGTTTTCCCTATGAAAAATTTCAAAATAATTATACTAGCTGGTGTTGTTTTTGCCTTGATATCAGCCCTGTCTTATGCTGATAAAGCAGCCAAAATAGGCTCGCAGGAAACAGCCGTCAACGACATTTCCAGTCAAGAACCCAAGTTAGCCACTAATGACACCGGAAAGCCTAATATTCAGGGGCAGTGGACTCAGGGTGCATTATTGGTGGGAAAAACTCATCCCTCAACTCGGGTGCTGCTTGGCGACAGGAAAATCCATGTGGATAGTCGCGGCCAATTTGTTTTTGGTTTGGGGCGAGATGCAGACCCGAAGCAAACCTTGAAACTCATTTATCCTGATGGACAAAGTAGCTCATTTGAGTATCAGGTCACTCAGCGTAAGTATGATATTCAGTATGTCGAAGGCGTTGCCCAAAAATATGTTGCGCCGCCAAAAGAGGTGAGCGAGCGAATTACGCGGGACAACGTTCAAATTAAAAAAGCACGCGCAACAAACCGCGATGAGGATCAATATTCTGCCGGGTTTACTTGGCCGCTACTTGGTAAAATAACCGGAGTGTACGGCAGTCAGCGTGTATTTAATGGGGTGCCGAAGCGCCCTCATTTTGGTTTGGATATTGCCGGTCCGGTGGGGGAGCCTGTCTACGCCCCTGCGCCTGGCATTGTTTCTCTCGCTCATGATGATATGTATTATTCTGGTGGTACTTTGATCATGGATCACGGCCAGGGTGTGTCATCCACTTTTATTCATTTGAGTAAAGTGACTGTCAAAGAAGGAGACAAGATTGAGCGTGGCCAGAAGATTGGAGAAGTAGGTGCGACTGGCCGAGCAACAGGTCCACATCTGGACTGGCGAATTAACTGGTTTGAGCAGCGACTTGACCCTTATTTGTTGTTGCCACCTATGCCCACCGATATGCCCACCGAACATCTCGCCCAATAGGTGCGCCGATTGATTAAATAGCGCGGTGAAGAATCGTTGTGCCGCGCGATTCTCGGTAATGCTCTTACCATTCAAGGCTGTATTTTGTCGACTTTTTAAGCTTTTCCTTTCTTGTAGGTGTTGAAATTTACCGCAATATGCCCAAATCTTCAGTAAATGGCGGTGAAAACCGGTTAGTCTTCTCGCTGAATGTGATTTTAGGGAAGCGGTTAGAGACACGCCGAGGCTCGCAGTGTAAAATCCGTGCTTTTTTCAGGGGTTATGATTCGAACACCCTTTGAAAATCCCGTTACTTATTTCAAGTTGCTAATATAGAGGCCAGCAATGATTGATAAGAAGTTGTTAGCGATGCTCGTGTGTCCTGTCAGTAAGGCACCGTTGACCTATGTTGAAGATCCTGAAGAGTTGGTGTGTTCCGCCAGTGGGTTGGCTTATCCTGTTCGGGACGGTATTCCGGTCATGCTGGAATCAGAAGCGCGAGAATTGAGTCTTGAAGAAAAAGAAAAGTACTCAGCCTCTTAGTATGATGCCTGGTATCGCCCACGCGAAAGTTCGCATTTCGGCGATACTGTGTTAAACGATAATCAAGAAAAGCCTATGTCTGAAGAAACAATCTTTACCAAAATCATTAATGGCCAAATTCCTTCTGAAATTTTGTTTCAGGACGATCTTTGTATTTGTATTAAAGATATTCAGCCAAAAGCACCCACTCACGTGCTGTTAATACCCAAAAAGCCGATCCCTCGTCTTGTTGATGCTACGCAGGAAGATGCGGCATTACTTGGTCATTTAATGGTAAAAGCTGGCGATATTGCAAAATCTCTTGGTGTGGGGGATGCCTTCCGCCTGGTGATTAACAATGGTGAGCAAGCCGGGCAAACAGTATTCCACTTGCATATGCATATTCTGGGCGATAAAACTTTTACCGAAGGCTCATTGGGGATGTAAGACTCCTGTGGTGAAACCGCAAAAACTTTTAGCTAAATAAAATTGGAAGTAAAAATATATGAAGTGCGCAGAAATTAGAGACGCCTTTTTAAAATATTTTGAGAGTAACGACCACGCGGTAGTTCCTAGCAGTTCCCTGGTACCTGGAAATGACCCTACTTTGTTGTTTACAAATGCGGGTATGGTGCAATTTAAAGATGTTTTTCTTGGTGAAGATAAGCGAAATTATGTTCGAGCGACAAGCTCACAGCGCTGTGTCCGTGCTGGGGGTAAGCATAATGATCTGGAAAATGTTGGGTATACCGCCCGTCATCACACCTTTTTTGAAATGCTGGGCAATTTCAGCTTTGGTGATTATTTTAAGCGCGATGCTATCCGGTTTGCTTGGGAATTTCTGACTAAGACTCTCGGTTTGCCTGAAGAGAAACTTTGGGTCACGGTGCATATTTCGGATGATGAAGCTGCTGATATCTGGATGAAAGAAGTTGGCGTCAGCCCAGATCGTTTTTCTCGCCTGGATGAAGATAATTTCTGGCAGATGGGCGATACCGGTCCTTGTGGTCCTTGCTCTGAGATTTTTTATGACCACGGGGAAGATGTTCCCGGTGGGCCTCCTGGTAGTGAAAACGATGACCTTGATCGCTACATCGAAATCTGGAATCTGGTCTTCATGCAATACGAGCGCAAGGCTGATGGCAGTTTAACGCCGCTGCCGAAACCTTCCGTTGATACAGGAATGGGTTTAGAGCGAATTGCTGCAGTGATGCAAAATGTTCACAGCAACTATGAAATTGATTTGTTTCAAGCGCTATTGGATGCGGCAGCTGTAGCCACAGGTGCAAAAGATAAAGAAGATAAATCGCTGCGAGTTATTGCGGATCATATCCGCTCTTGTGCATTTTTGGTGTCGGACGGAGTCATTCCTTCGAATGAAGGGCGCGGCTATGTGTTGCGACGTATTATTCGTCGAGCTATTCGTCATGGCCATAAGCTCGGACAAAGTCAGGCATTCTTTCATACTCTGGTCGATGCGCTTGTTGGACAGATGGGCGACGCCTATCCCGAATTAAAAGATAACCAAAAGCAAATTGAAAAAGTTTTACTAACAGAAGAAGAGCAGTTTGCTAAAACGCTTGACAAGGGAATGGCTGTATTAAACGCGAAGCTGGAAGCTCTGGATAGCGCCACTATCCCTGGTGACGTTGTATTTGCTTTGCATGATACCTATGGCTTCCCCGTTGATCTGACAAACGATATTGCACGTGAAAAAGATCTGCAGATAGACCTGGAAGGCTATGAGAAACTCATGGCTGAGCAGCAGAAAAAATCGAAAGAAAGCGGAAAATTCAATGTTGACTATACCGCTAATATTACCCTTGACGGTCAAACGGAGTTTTTAGGGTATGACCACTTGCAGCAAGAAGGAAAGCTGGTTGCTATATTTCAATCCGGTGAAGCTGTTGCATCTATTCAAGAGGGGGATGAAGCGGTTCTTGTACTGGATAGAACACCTTTCTATGGTGAGTCTGGCGGGCAGGTTGGAGATACAGGGTATATCACTTTAGGTAACGCGAAATTTGAAGTTCGTGATTGCCAAAAAAGCGGTGCCAATCATTTGCATATCGGAGTGATGTTGCATGGAAGTCTGAATAAAGATGATCAGATTCTGGCGCAAGTTGACGGTGGTGTGCGGCAGGCAACGGCTTTAAACCATTCCGCTACACACATACTGCATGCTGCTCTACGAAAAGTATTGGGGGATCATGTAACGCAAAAAGGTTCATTGGTGGACTCAGAAAAGCTGCGTTTTGACTTTTCGCATTTTGAAGCGGTTAAGGCTGAAGAGCTTGCGCAAATCTCCCAACTGGTCAATGAGCAGATTCGAGCGAATTCCGCGGTAAAAACAGAGCTTTGTGATATGGAGACGGCGAAGCAAAAAGGCGCGATGGCATTGTTTGGTGAAAAATACGGGGATGAAGTTCGCGTGTTAACCATGGGCGATGGATTTTCTGTGGAGCTTTGCGGTGGAACCCACGTTGAACGCACGGGTGATATAGGGGTATTTAAAATAGTGTCGGAATCCGGGATTGCTGCTGGTGTTCGTCGTATAGAAGCGGTGACGGGAGATGCGGCGATCAATCTGTATGAAAATACAGAAAAGTCACTCGCGAAAGTGGCTTCTTTACTTAAGGCAAGTCCGGAGTCTGTCGTCGAGAAATTAAATGCATTCATAGCTGGCAGTAAACTCTTAGAAAAAGAACTTGCTGCGATTAAGTCAAAATTGGCCAGTGCTTCGTCTGGTGACATGCTGAGCAAAGCCAAGGATTTTGGTGGAATCAAGTTTTTGGCTGAGGTGATCGAGGGTGTTGATAAAAAATCACTACGCGATATGGTAGATCAGTTGAAAAATAAACTGGGTAGCGCCGTTGTACTACTTGCAGTTGTTGAAGATGGCCGGGTATCCGTTGTAGTAGGGGTGACGAAAGATGCTACGAACCGCGTAAAAGCGGGTGATGTAGTGAAGTACTTCGCGCCTTTGGTTGGCGGTAAAGGTGGTGGCCGTCCGGACATGGCTGAAGGTGGTGGTGCTGATCCTGACGCCTTACCTAAAGCGATCGAGTCGTTAAATGCTTGGATAATAGAGAAACTCGGTACTATCGAGGCTTAAACTCTGGGTAATTGTGATTAAAATCCTTAATTGTGTTCAAGATAGTTAACATTTTAGTCATTTTAGTGTTTAATTGGCGCCCTTTCGGTATGGGGTAAGCGTTCGTTTACTCCTCTTAGTTTGGTAATAATCATTCATGGGACTATTTGTACAAAAATACGGTGGTACCTCTGTAGGCACTACTGATCGCATAAAAGCGGTTGCCGATAAAGTAATCGGCTTTAAAAAGCAGGGGCATGACGTCGTTGTCGTCGTATCGGCAATGAGTGGCGAAACTAACCGCTTGATTGCATTGGCAAAAGATATGCAAGAAAAGCCAGATCCACGAGAAATGGACGTGTTGGTATCGACCGGTGAGCAAGTGACGATTGCCTTGCTTTGCATGACGTTGAAAGACAAAGGTTATGACGCCAAATCGTACACCGGCGGTCAGGTAAAGATTTTGACAGACAGCGCTCATACAAAGGCGCGAATCCAGAATATTGATGTCGAAAACATGCGCTCAGACCTGTCTGAAGGCCGAATAGTGGTTGTCGCGGGGTTTCAAGGGGTTGATGAACACGGCAATATTACCACTCTAGGGCGTGGTGGTTCAGATACCACAGGAGTAGCATTGGCGGCAGCGTTAAAAGCTGACGAATGTCAGATTTATACTGACGTAGACGGCGTGTATACCACGGACCCACGAGTTGTAGAGTCCGCAAGACGCCTGGAAAAAATTACATTTGAAGAAATGCTTGAAATGGCCAGTCTTGGCTCCAAGGTACTTCAAATACGTTCAGTTGAATTTGCCGGTAAATATAATGTCCCGTTACGCGTGTTATCGACGTTTTCAGATGGGCCTGGCACTTTAATTACTCTTGATGAGGAATATGCAAATATGGAACAACCCGTTGTTTCCGGTATTGCTTTTAACCGAGACGAAGCAAAAGTATCAATATTAGGCGTTCCCGATGCACCGGGTGTGGCATCTAAAATATTGTCTGCGATTGGTGATGCAAACATTGAAATCGATGTAATCGTTCAAAACGTGGCGGCAGACAACAATAACGATCTGACTTTTACCGTGCACCGTAACGATGTGGAAAAAGCAGCCAGTATTTTGGAAGATATTTCCGAAGAATTAGGCGCCAGAAAGGTTGTTACAGATGACAAAATCGCAAAAGTGTCTATAGTTGGTGTAGGTATGCGCTCACATGCAGGGGTTGCCTCTCGTATGTTCAGTGCGCTTGCCAATGAAAATATCAACATCCAGATGATTACGACTTCTGAAATCAAGATTTCGGTCATTATTGATGAGAAATATTTAGAGCTTGCGGTAAGAGCGCTGCATTCAGCGTTTGAGCTAGACCAGGCCGCAGAGTAATTTACAGGGTTTACCGATTTCCCTGCTTGCACGGGATATCGGGTTGTGGTTGACTGGCTTTTAAATTTGGCAAAATAGATAAAAGCGCTATATAGTATTAAAGCGCTTTTTATTGCTTCTATATTGCTTATTTATAAGGCCGACAGCGGCGGTCAATCATAATTACATTAGCCGCTGGACTCACAGGAGAAGTAGGAGACTATAACAATGTTAATTTTAACCCGCCGTATAGGCGAGACTCTCATGGTTGGTGATGACGTTACGGTAACCGTGCTTGGTGTGAAAGGTAACCAGGTTCGTATTGGTGTGAATGCACCTAAAGAAATCGCGGTTCACCGTGAAGAAATTTACCAGCGCATCCAACGCGAAAAGCAAAACCAAGCAGAACCAGGTAATAGCTAACTAAGTACGTTTTAGTTGCTAACGACGCTAGTGCCGCCAATTCAGCAGCTAGATATTCCGGCAACATTTGGACATTTTATAGAGTTATGCGTAAAGCGGGAGTCGGGCGCATAAAGTGATTGGAATTTTGCAAGAATAAGTCTTTGATTTTGCTCGTACCTATTGCTATTATGCCGCCCCTAGCTTCTGGGGCTTTCAAAAAAGTTTAATTCCCAGAAAGCAAAAAAAGTAAGATATTTCGAAAACATAACTGTTTGTTTTTGTTAGAATAAACAAGCAGTAGAAAAGTATTTAGCTAAAACTATTTAGCTTGATTTGTTGCAAAGTAAATTGAACAGATCATAAAGACTTTAAACAAAAACGGAGAGGTGGCCGAGTGGCCGAAGGCGCTCCCCTGCTAAGGGAGTATACCCTAATCCGGTATCGAGGGTTCGAATCCCTCCCTCTCCGCCATCACATAAAAAGAACCCGCATCATGCGGGTTTTTTTATGGGCGGTGAGTGAGGGTGAGAAGCCTCGCCGGGTTCGACAAATTGCCAGGAGCAATTTGAACCGCCGAAAGGCGCCCGCCGGGTGAAGTACAGGAGGTGCTTCAGTTAATCCCTCCCTCTTCCGCCATCACATAAAAAGAACCCGCTAGTGCGGGTATCAGCGTCCCTTGAGCCCTTTCAAGCATGCGGGGGTGGTCGAGGGCCATGACGCAAATTACCGCTGCCAATAAGGGTGGGTATGCAATGTACTGGCACATTAGTTGAGTTGAGTTGAGTAGTTGCGAAGCAATCATGTACGAATAGAGTGCTTATTGAACTGACTGGTTGGATTGATTTTCGATTACTATGGTGTGTCCACGTTTTTATCTTTGCTACGCTGTTCAATGTTGTTCTAATTTTTAAGTAAAAAATAGAGATAGCAGAGAGAAGCCCGAAGCTCTTTGGGGTGGCCGTTTTTTGTCGTGGGTGAATTAAGTTGGTGTCAGTGTGTGATTGATAAAAAAGTAAACTTTACTCATTAATCAAGAACCAAAGCTTACTCAGCCAAAAGTTCAATGACTCGGTTAATCCGTGTTGTACTTTATGGTTAATGCCTGTGTTTAAATAATCGAGTTCGCCCCAGCCGAATGCAGCATATTCCCAGTCGAGGATGTAAATGCGATCTTTTTGCTGAATGATGTTGGAGGGGATGAGGTCGTGGTGACACAGGACGGGTGGCGGCCATTGTTCTGTGGCATTTGCCAGTTGGTCTATAAAATTGTTGAAATTCTTCCATTCGTGTTGATGCAGCTTTGTCTCGGGAATCTGCTTTTCGTAGTGCTGAAGGTAGCGAAGGTAATCGCGGGGCGAGTCAGTTAATGGCAGCGCCTGATATTGTTCTATGACGTATTGAAGTTTTTCTCTGTTGGCAGGAGTCTCCAGCTCTTTTGTGGTCCAGGCTTCTCCTTCTATATACTCAAATATACTGTATCGATGTTGCTGATCATTAAAAATATGCTGCGGAGATATTTTGAGTGGTGCTATTAGTTTTAGAATTTTCTCTTCTCTAGCGCGATTGATACCAAGGTTTTCACTGTTGGCTGCGTTGATTCGTAATTTAAAAAAACGCTTATCTGCCTGAATAATATAGGAGGCATTGGTAAGTCCCGTATCCAATCGGCGAACCAGTTCTGGGCGGTTCCGGATATTGCCGCCCCACTGCGAATACTCTGCGAGAACCTCGTTAAGTGCTGGCGTTTTCATATTGCTGTGCAAGCAGTTGTGTTCGCCATTTCAAAAAACCAAATACAATAATCACCAGGTAAATAAGCATTAAAAGTGCTGTGGGGTATAACCCTCGCTCAATGTACAAGCCTAGAGACACTGAATCAATGACAAACCAGTAGATCCAGTTTTCAAAAACTTTCTGTGTGACCATGTAGGTGGTTAATACCGCTGCCCAGGTGGTAAAGGAATCCAGATATGGCCACGCTGCCTGACTGTTATTTTGCAGGTAATATCCTGAGCATAATGTTAAAACGAGTACGGCTGAAATTGCGGTCAGGTGTTGTCTGTAGTTCCAGACGGTGATGGGAACGTCGCTGTGAGATGCATGGGGTTCCTGGCTCCAGCGCCAAAATCCGTATACTGCCATTAAGGCATAATAAAAATTAAGCACAGATTCCATCACCAGTGATACGTCCCAGAATACCCAGATATAGATTGCGGTGCTTAGCAAGGCGCAAGGCCACGCGAGTAAATTTTCCCGCATAATAAAACCTAGATAGGCGAGGCCGAGTAACATTGCGGTCCATTCCAGACCGCTTTGCGCAATTAAGCCTTGAATAGCTTGATGTAATATTTCCATTTATCGTGCTTCATAACCGGGAAGAAATTTAGCGATGAATACGCATTTACCAAATTCTGTATAGCTCCAGGCGATTACGTCATTCAGCATTTTCATGACGTTGTCGTAGTCTCCCACAACAATAGTGGCTGTGGGGAAGGTGTTTATACTTAAACCTTCAAAGCTGTGAATTTTTTCAATGCACGCTCTGATGATATCGATGTAGTTGTCTTGTAGTGGATATAACGTGAGTTCAACGCTGAGTTTCATATCGCTTACCTCTTAGTATTTGAATGACGCAGAGATGCCAAAAGTCCGTGGAGCACCTTTTTGGGTGTAGGGTTCTGGAGCATAAAATTTCCTTGGATCATTGCCAAAGTCATGACTGAAATAAAAGCCGCGTGTTTCAACCGTTTCATCACTGAGGTTTTTACCCCATAAGGCAAGGTCCCAATGGCGGAGGGCATATTGAATGCGCATATTTACAAGATCATATGCAGAGGACTGCTGGTTATGACTTTCTGAAAAGTAAAATCCGTCTTTCCCTTCCAATTCAATGCGCAGTGTTAACTGTTCGAGCGGTGTGTAGTTGAAGGCTAGAAAATATTGGTAGGACGGTGCATGGGCTTGATCTCGGCCGCTCATGTCATAACCCTCACCCGTTTCAGTATTTCGATCAACATGGCTTAAATTTACAAAGTCTATGTATTCAGTCTGCAATAGTGCCAGATTACTGTCCAGGCTAATTTTATCGCTTGCATACCAGCTAAGTGTTAATTCAAGTCCGTAGTTTTTTCCTTCTGCGGCGTTATCCAAAAAGTCTACAAATTGAATTGTGCTGCCATCAGTATAGGCGCGACTTTGTTTGACTTGAACATCTGCGCGTTTTTGATAGAAAGCTGCAGCTTGTAATAGCAGTTCTCCATTATTTGATCTGAATTTATCACCAATCTCCACATTCCACATGGTCTCGCTGTCGAATTGTTTGTCTGCGCTTTCGACATCAGGATCAGGGTTAAAGCCACCCGCTTTATAGCCTCTTGATAAAAGTGCATAAAGGAAGTGGTTGTCGGCGTCGTACTCCAACGCTATTTTTCCACCCAAAAAGCTATCGTCAGGGGAAAACTGTTCGGCGTTTGTGTCAGAAAAATCCGCACTATATAACTCATATCGAAGGCCTGTGCTTAAGGTGAGATTTTCCGTGAGGCGGCTGTCAAGCTGACCGTAAATAGCATTTTGTTTTACTGAGAAATCGCTGGAGTACAGGGAGATTGCGGGATCATTGATCGGCGTGTAAAAGCTATCGCCATTGGGATCGTTGTTGGTGTAGGTGCGAGTCAAGGCGACATCCTGCTGATAAAAATATAACCCTGTGACCCATGCCAGTTGTTCATTCCCTGTGGACGATAGTCGTAAATCTACTCCTGTGTTGTCATTTTTTCTGGTGTATTCATCGGTGGTAGAGTATTGATAGAATGCACATTCGCTGTCAATTGCGCAAATTTCACGGTACGACCAGTCTTCATCAAAGCCATAGTGAATGTCATTGTTTGCATGTGAAAGAACAGCTTTAAACGCCATGTTATTAAATGAATGTTGATAGTGAAGTGCGTTGGCGAATGTTTCTTGTTGATCCTTGCCGGGCTCATCGCTGAGTGTTATAAGGTCGTTGTCGAGTGAGAAGGCATCATAGCCATTATCAACATCGATAAAATAGGAAATAAATTTAAATTCATGGGCGCCGTTTTTATACTGGAGCAAATTGCGCAGGCTGGATTCGTTAATGTTATTGGTGTCTTCTCGATTTAAGTACGCATTTTCCATGTAGCCGTCACTGCGATTATTTGCAAGTGCAATTCTCCACCCGATATTTTCATTCACAGGTGAGTTTAAGGTGATGGAGGCATGTGAGCTTTGAAAGTTGCCATAGCCGAATTTACCTTCTGCAGAAAATGTGTCTGACGCATCGTTGCCAACGATGTTGATAAGTCCTGCCAGTGCATTGGCACCAAAAAGTGTGCCCTGTGGGCCGCGGAATATTTCCATTTGCGCACTGTCGATTGCCGTAGCGCCCAATCCAATACCAGTGAAGTTGATGCCGTCTACAACTATCCCAACCGATGCGTTGACAGGGGCTGAAAACTCACTGCGCTCCCCAATACCGCGAATTTGAATAAAACGTCCACGTGATGCGCCGCTGCTGAAGTTCACGTTAGGTGCGACATTCAAAACATCTTCCAGGTGTCTGGCTTCTCTGTTTTGCAGCAGCTCCTCATCCAGAACTGTAACGCTGTTACTCGTTTTGAATAAGTCCTGCGAGCGTAATTCACCCTTTACGTAGACGACTTCCTCACGAGTGTCTGCAAAGGCGGAGGATGCCACTACATGGGCAAGAAAAAGAGGTAAAAACTTAAAGTTCATGACTGGGCTCTTATTTTGTTATCAATAAAAGACCCGGCGGATAGCGTGTTAAGGGCAGTAAAATGACATGCATTCAAGCAGGCTGACTTCCTATTCCTACGCCGGCACTAACCGGATCAGGTTCAAAGGGTTCAGCGCAAATTAGTGTCGCTGTCTCAGGTAAACTCACCACCCCTCAGGAGGGCTGCAATATTAACGAATTTGGCGGGGAAATGTTAGTGGGCAAAGCGGGATAATTGAACAATTTGTCTGATACGGGGTGGATTCGTGGAGTAGCGTTCATCAAAGCGATGAGCTGGAGTCTCGCTCATCCAAAAATCACGTAAATCCGCATCAATGACTATACTGAATAAATGTAACTGTCATCTCTCTATACCCATTTGAGGGTTTTACCAAAGGTGGTGCTTTGTTGTGTCTATTCTGCATAAATTCACGCTTTCTGTAGCGCTTGTTTTTGTTCTAGTAGCGACAATTACAATAACTATTGTCTATAAGAAGCAATCGCAATCTGTTACTTCAGATGCTGAAAGTGAAAGTGCTCATATTAGTTCCAATATTCTCAATGTTCTCTCTATCACTGACGCGCTTATGACTGAACAGGTTGCCAGCAGCATAAAATTACTGCGTGATAAGGCAAAAGAACAGGGTGCCCCTTCATTAACCGGTCGAGTGGATGTTGCTGGCCGCAATGCTAGAAATCTGGCATTGGGGGGCGTCGACATCGCGAATAATTTTGCCTTGGTAGACAGTGTTACACAGATTATGGGGGGGACTGCGACAATTTTTGCCCGGGATGGCGAGGATTATGTGAGGGTTTCCACCAATGTAATGACAGACAATGGTCGCGCTATAGGGACTATTCTCGCGCCCAATGGTGCGGCGATTCAAAAGATAAAAAATAACCGGGCGTACTATGGCTTGGTCGATATTTTAGGTAGTCCGTATTTGACGGCATACGAACCAATTAATGATGCGAGTGGCAAAAACATTATTGGTATTTGGTACGTGGGATATAAAGCCGATTTGCAGAAGCTTGATCGGTTTATTGAAGACAGTCGAGTGCTGGAAGATGGCTTTGTGTTAATTCGTGATAACAAACAGAAAATTCGAATTCACTCAAACAATATTTCTGAAGAAGATGCTAATCGTATTCTGGAAACCAAGGACCGCAACTGGACGGTGAATACTGAAACTTTTGACGCTTGGGGGTATGAAGTGGTTACTGCTTACTCCAACAAAGAAATACGGTCGCATATCGCAAGCCTGTCTTTTGCAACCGCAGGTATAATTTTTATCGTAGGCTTGGTGATATTGGCGATTATTTATTTTCTCATTCGCTTTGTGGTGTCCAGTCCGTTGCGGGCGACAAAAGAGCGGGTAGAGGCCATTGTTTATGGGGATGGCGATTTAACGCTGCGTATTCAAACCAATCAAAAAGATGAGTTTGGCGAGCTGGCGAAGGCTTTTAATAGTTTAATGGATCAGGTGCAATCGATTATTCGATCTGTGGCTGAAGTTGCCGACTCTCTCAGCCGTGCGGCCTCAGGCTTGAAAGGTATTTCCAAGCACGCCAATGAGGCGATAAGTGTGCAGAACCGAGATATTGAATCGATTGCCTCTTCCATCCATGAGTTGTCTGCCACAGCGAATGAAGTCGCAGGTGTTGCCAACGATGTTGCAGAATCTGCGAAAACAGCCGATAACGAGGCGGAAAAGGGACACAAGAATCTCGTGCACTCAATTAAAACCACTGAAATTCTGGCAGGGGATATCGGCAGCGCTACGCGGGCTATCAATGAATTGGCGGTGGCGAGTAATGAAATTGGTTCCGTGCTCGATGTTATCCGATCTATTGCCGAGCAGACAAATCTGCTGGCGTTAAATGCGGCAATTGAAGCCGCGCGAGCGGGAGAGCAGGGGCGAGGGTTTGCCGTTGTTGCTGATGAAGTACGATCTCTTGCCAGTCGTACGCAGTCCTCAACGGAAGAGGTTGATGCGATGCTCAAGCGCTTTCGACAGAATGCCGACAAGGCACTGGAAAGCATGCAGCAGGCAACCAATGCAGCAGATGAAAATGTAAAGTCCTCACGGGTATCTGGAGATATTATCGCGGAAGTGCGAGATACAGTATCCCAGTTAAATGCTTTGAATGCGCAAATCTCGGAAGCAGTCAGTCAGCAAAGTATCGTGTCGAATGAAATTAATCATCGGGTGACCAAGATCAGTAACGATGTAGCACAAAGCTCGGAGCGTGCCCAGCAGACTATGCAAGCCTCAGAAGAATTGGAGGGACTCTCCAATAATATTCAGAAACATTTATCTCGATATCGCTATTAGTGGATGGCAGAGGGCCGGGTGTGAATAAGGTGGGAGGTTTGTGGTTTCGCCTGCCTCCATGCTGGCGAAACATTGTGTCTGATAATTTATGGTTTGGTTTTATCGTTTCTTTAATATAACTGAGCCGGCTGAATACCCTGCACCGAAGGAACAGATTACACCGAAGTCACCGCTGGCAAGATCGTCTGAGTGTTTGTGGAATGCGATAATTGATCCTGCGGAACTTGTATTGGCGTAGGTATCCAAAATAACCGGTGCATCTTCCGTATTGAAATCTTTACCCAAAACGTTTTTTGCAATGAGCTGATTCATGTTGAGATTGGCTTGGTGTAACCACAAACGCTTCACATGCTGCTTTTCTATTTCATTATTGGCAACGTGAGTATTTATCAGTTCTGCAACCATTGGGCACACTTCTTTAAAGACACTTCTACCTTGCTGAATAAAAAGTTTATCAGCATTGTCCCGTGTTTCTGGTGTTGTGCGATTCAAGAATCCAAAATTATTGCGAATGTTGTTTGAAAATTGCGTTATGCAACGAGTGTCGACCACTTCATAACCGCCTGCTGGAGCAATGGATTCATGCTCAATTAAGATCGCCGTCGCCGCATCGCCAAATATAAAGTGAGAGTCGCGATCTCGAAAATTGACATGGCCGGAGCATATTTCCGGGTTGACCACCAGTGCGCTTTTTGCTGTACCTGCGCGAATGGCGTCAACCGCTGTCTTGATGCCGAATGTGGCTGATGAACAGGCGACGTTCATGTCGAATGCATAACCGCCGGCGCCAAGCAGTGCTTGCACTTCGATAGCAATAGCTGGGTAGGGGCGTTGTAAGTTGGAGCAGGCCACTACGATAAAATCTATATCCTGCGCAGAGCGGTTAGCTTTTTGCAGCGCATCTTGCGCGGCTTTCACGGCAATTTCTGCCAGAATGCTGGGCTCTTCATTGGTACGTTCTTCCATGAGTGGTGTCATGATGGCAGGGTCCAAAACGCCTTTTTTGCTCACTACAAAACGGCTTTTAATTCCTGACGCTTTTTCGATGAACTCAGCGCTTGAGTGTTGCAGCGCTTGCACTTCACCCTGCGCGATAGCCGAATCATGCTGTGCATTGAAGTTATCGACATATTGATTGAACGCTTCTACAAGTTCGGAATTTGATATGGAATTTTCTGGGGTATACAAGCCGGTAGCACTTATAACTGCCATTTTTCTTTCCTACTGTCTGTTGATCTATTAAATGCTCAGACGTCAGGTCTGATGCATGTGATTTCGGTATTTTTAACGCTTTGTAGCCCGGTACTGAAATTGATACAGATTCTTAAATTCACTACCGGGGTGCAGACAATTTTTTAGGTTGTTCAAACATTTTGGCGTTTATAAGGATGCACGCACAGCAAAATTTTGAGCAGAAAATTAGTCTGGTTGCCAGTGACAGTAAAAATTAAACTACCATTGGGCTCAAAAAAAGAGCGGTATTATAGGGTTTCCTGGGTATTAATCACAATGTACCGGCTGGCTTTAATGACTATCAATTTCATAACTTTATCTAAAACAGCGATAATCGACGGAATATTGGGGGTTATCGAGAGCTGGTTAACACTCTGTAAGGGTCACCGCCAGTCCGCCGAGTGATGTCTCTTTGTATTTATTGGACATCTCAAGGCCGGTTTGTTTCATTGCTGCAATGCAGCTATCCAGTGGCATGAAGTGGGAGCCGTCGCCGAGGAGGGCGAGAGATGCGGCGGCATAAGCTTTAATTGCGCCGAAGGCATTTCTCTCGATGCAAGGAATCTGGACAAGCCCTTTTACGGGGTCGCAGGTCATGCCCAGATGGTGTTCCAGTGCTATTTCAGCGGCGTTTTCAATTTCCAGGGTTGTACCACCTCGCACCGCGCATAAGCCCGCCGCTGCCATGGCTGCAGCGGAACCGACTTCTCCCTGACAGCCAACTTCTGCACCGGAAATGGAGCTGCGATGTTTGATCAACCCCCCAATGGCGCTGGCGACCAGTAGGAAGTCTCTCACCTGCTGTTGTGTCCCGTTCTCGTGATTAACAAAATAGTACAGTACTGCCGGGATAACCCCTGCTGCACCGTTAGTGGGGGCGGTAACCACCATGTGGCCTGCCGCGTTTTCCTCATTGACAGCGATGGCGTATGCACAGAGCCAATCGTTTACATTAACCAGGCTGGGGCTGCTTGAAAGTTTTTGATAGATGTTCTTTGCCCTGCGCGAAACTTTTAAGCCGCCAGGTAAGATACCTTCCGCTTGTAAACCGGCCTCAACGCAGGTTTTCATCGCTTGCCAGATTGCATCAACGCCCGCGTGGAGTTCTGTTTCCCGATAATAATCCTGTTCATTTTGCAGCTTCATTTCAGCGATGGACAGTTGACTGTCACGAGACATTCGCAACATGCTTTTGGCTGAATCAAACGGGTAGGGACAGGTACTGGTTTGTTTAAATTTTAATGGCGCTACAATGTTGTCTATTTCTTCAAGGGTATTAATAAAGCCACCGCCAATAGAAAAATAGGTTTCGGATAACGCTTTTTTCCCTCCAATATTTAAGTCGAATATTAATCCGTTAGGGTGCTGTGGCAACGCGTCCCCCTGGTCAAAGATAATATCTTTTTCTGGCGTAAAATGGATGTTCCAGTGTTCCAGGCTAACGTTTGCTTTACACCAAAGACTTTGCATGAGTGAGTCTATATCGAGATTGGCTAATCCTTTTGCGGTATAACCGTTTAAACCTAACACTACGGCTCTGTCTGTTGCGTGGCCTTTTCCTGTAAAGGACAGTGAGCCTTTCAGGGTGCAGGTAATGTGAAGTTGCTGTTCGTTAATTGGCGTACGGTTTTGCTCTAAAAAAGATTTTGCTTTCACTAGAAATTGGTTGGCAGCAAGCATTGGTCCCATCGTGTGGGAGCTTGAGGGGCCAATGCCAATTTTAAAAATTTCCAGAACGCTGATGAACATATAAATTACACAATAGCAATACGGTTAAAATACTATAGCCGAATAATTTCTGATGCGAAGGGAAGTAATTTTCCTTCGTTGATCAGTTGTGTGGCTTTGCGAATGTCTGGTGCAAAGTAACGATCTTTATCATAAAAAGGTACCTGGCTGCGCAACAGGTTTTTCGCTTTTTCCAATCTGGCAGAAGACTTTAACGGGTGGCGAAAATCCAGGCCCTGACTTGCGCAAAGCCATTCAATCGCAAGAATCCCCTGAGTGTTTTCTGCCATATCCTGAAGCCGGCGCGCGGCAAAAGTGGCCATCGATACGTGGTCTTCCTGGTTCGCAGAAGTGGGAAGGCTATCGACCGATGCAGGATGCGCGTACGTTTTATTTTCACTGGCAAGAGCTGCAGCGCTAACCTGGGCAATCATAAAGCCCGAGTTTACACCGCCTTTGTCAACCAGGAAGGGGGGTAAGCCACTTAGCTGACTATCGATGAGTAAAGCAATTCGTCGCTCTGCAAGTGCACCAATTTCTGCAATCGCAATGGCAAGATTGTCTGCTGCCATTGCAATGGGTTCCGCATGGAAGTTTCCGCCAGACAAAATATCTTGTTCCTCGGCAAAAACCAGTGGGTTATCACTGACCGCATTCGCCTCCGTTAGAATGATATCGGCAGCGTTGCGAATTTGTTGCAGGCATGCACCAAGTACTTGTGGCTGACAGCGCAGCGAATACGGATCTTGTACTTTTTCACAGTTTTGATGCGAATCTTCAATTTCAGAATGGTCCAGTAGTTCGCGAAAAGCCTGGGCAATATCTATCTGTGCTTGATGTCCGCGCACGCGATGAATTTTTTCATCAAAAGGTGTGCGTGATCCTTTTGCAGCTTCCACTGAAAGGCTGCCGATCACTACACTGGATGTGAGTAATTTTTCTGCTTCCAATAGGCCTTGCAACGCCAGTGCCGTGGAGGCTTGAGTGCCGTTTAATAGCGCTAATCCCTCCTTCGGTGCGAGAGTGACAGGTTCGAGATTCGCAAGTTTCAAAGCGACTTTGGCTGAAATAATTTCACCGCGATAAATGGCTTCACCTTCACCCAATAAAATAGCGCTCATATGAGCGAGTGGTGCCAAATCTCCCGAAGCGCCAACGGAGCCTTTCACCGGGATGCAGGGGTAGATTTCTTCATTGTACAGTGTGATCAGTGCTTCGATGACTTCGGCTCGTATGCCTGAAAATCCGCGGGCCAGAGAATTGATTTTAAGTAACATCAGCAGGCGTACAGTGTTGGGCTGCATAAATTCACCGACGCCGGCTGCATGTGACAGAACAATACTTTTTTGCAGTGTTTCCAATTCGTCGCGTTCAATTTTGGTATTGGCGAGTAAGCCGAAGCCGGTGTTAATGCCGTAGATGACGCGCCCGTTATCGACCAGGTCTGTGACAGTCTTGGCCGAGCGTTCTATATCTGCGAGTGCATTTTCATCCAGGCGAATGGGTTGGTGGCGCAAGTTGGCTTCTGCCACATCTTGCATGGTTAATTTTCCGGGAGTGATGGTTAAAGTCTGCATAAATATTGGTGTAAAAATTATTTGAGGTTAAGCATTGGAAGATCGAGGTCGTTTTCTCGCGCGCACTGGGTTGCGATGTCGTAACCGGCATCGGCATGACGCATGACGCCAGTGCCTGGGTCATTCCAAAGTACGCGCCCAACTCGTTCGTGAGCTTCATCTGTGCCGTCACACAAAATGACCACGCCTGAGTGCTGGCTGAAGCCCATGCCAACACCTCCTCCATGATGCAGGCTTACCCATGTTGCACCGCTGGCAGTGTTTAAAAGCGCATTTAGCAGTGGCCAGTCGGATACAGCGTCTGAACCATCTTGCATGCTTTCAGTTTCGCGGTTGGGAGATGCAACAGAGCCTGAATCTAAATGATCTCTTCCTATAACGATTGGGGCTTTAAGTTCACCATTTTTGACCATCTCGTTAAATGCCTGTCCAATTCGAGCGCGATCTTTTAAGCCTAACCAGCAAATTCGTGCTGGTAGTCCTTGGAATTGAATGCGCTCACGAGCCATGTCGAGCCAGTTATGGAGATGGGGATCATCCGGGATCAACTCTTTTACTTTGGCGTCTGTGCGATAGATGTCTTCTGGATCACCGGAAAGTGCGACCCATCGAAACGGACCAATTCCCTGGCAAAACAGAGGGCGGATATATGCGGGTACAAAACCGGGGAAGTCAAAAGCGTTTACGACGCCCTTTTCCTTGGCCATTTGGCGAATGTTGTTGCCGTAGTCCAGTACGGCCGAGCCACGCTTTTGCAATTCCAGCATTGCCGTTACCTGTGTTGCCATGGAGCATTTTGCTTCGTCTACCACCGTCTGCGGTTCACTGTGTCGCATAGTGATGGTTTTTTCCAGTGTCCATCCTTGCGGTACATACCCGTTCAATGGATCGTGAGCGCTGGTTTGGTCTGTCACCACATCGGGGATAATGTTTTTTGCCACAATGTTTGAAAATACGTCGGCCGCATTTCCCAAAAGACCGACACTAATGGCTTTGTTTTGTTGGTGGCTTTGTTCAATTAGCGTGATGGCTTCTTCCAGTGAATGCGCTTTTACATCGAGGTAGCCGGTTTTAATTCGAAAGTCTATACGGCTTTCATCAATTTCAACGGCGAGCATGGAAAAGCCTGCCATGGTGGCTGCCAGCGGTTGAGCACCGCCCATACCTCCGAGTCCGCCGGTAAGAATCCATTTCCCTTTTGCCTGTCCGTTAAAATGTTGCCTGGCGACTGCGCCGAAGGTTTCATAGGTTCCCTGTACAATGCCTTGTGAGCCGATATAAATCCATGACCCTGCGGTCATTTGGCCATACATCATTAAGCCTTTTTTATCCAGCTCATTAAAGTGCTCCCAGTTCGCCCAATGTGGAACAAGGTTGGAATTGGCAATGAGAACGCGGGGGGCATTACTGTGCGTTTTAAATACGGCGACTGGTTTCCCGCTTTGCACTAATAACGTCTCATCAATTTCAAGGCGCTGCAGTGTTTCAATAATTTTGTCATAGCATTGCCAATCACGTGCTGCGCGACCAATACCGCCATAGACCACCAGTGCTTCAGGGTGTTCGGCAACTTCAGGATCGAGGTTGTTCATCAGCATGCGCAGGGGGGCTTCGGTTTGCCAGCTTTTCGTGCAAAGCTTTGTGCCGGTAGGGGCTTTAATTTTTCGGGTTGGGTCTAGGCGTAAGTTCATAAATTACCTGCTAAGTCTGTAATCAATAATTTAGATGACCACCGAGTCGGTAGCGGTCGCCTGGATGATAAAGTACGGCGAAATTTACTACGTCTGTGCGATGCCTCTTTGTGCTTTGCTTTCGGGTAAAAGTTCGCCGAGAAATTTTAAGGCAAGGTGTGGCTTGCTTCATTTTTAATAAGCGGTGGATCTCTTTGGGGCAGCTAACGGCCTCTATCCAGTGATCTGCCTCGCTTAATGGAGTGACTTCAGACAGGTAGTCACTGGGCGTGATTTGAGTGAAATCCTGCTTTAAATAGTCTGGAACCAAACGTGTATTAATAAATCGTTCTTCAAGTTGAATCGGTACGTCATTTTCGAAATGCAAAACCTGGCTATAAGCGCAAGTAGCGGCACTATCTAGATGTAATAAGTCTAGGTGCAATAAGTTTTTTATTTTGGCGTCTATTTTGCGTGATTCCAGCGTGATAACTTCAGCATGGTGTCTATGACCTCGCGCCGTAATTTCTCTCGCAATGGACTGTATTTCCAAAAAAGAACCCATCGGTAATTGTTCGGCTACAAAGGTGCCCGCACCTCTCACTCTTTCGAGTACACCGCTATCGGTAAGTTCGCTTAAGGCTCGTCGAGCGGTCATGCGGCTGACGGAAAACTTTTCCGAAAGGGCATTTTCTGAGGGCACGCCATCTCCGGGGCGCCAGGTCCCCTGCTCAATTTTCTTTAATATGAAGCGCTTAATGACTTCAAATTGTGGTTGGTTCATGCGTGCTCGCGGAATCTTGTCACTGAATATCACAACTTTAATAGACAGCCTTGAGCATAGTAATAAAGATAAGTTGTATATACAACTATAGATGGTAAACTAGCTCCATGAAAAAGCGAATTAATGCTGTGAAAATTTTTTAATGGTGAATCGTATGAGCCAGGTTCGTTCGGAAAAATCCCATTCAGAGAAATCGTATACTACCCCGGCAGGCAATCTTGATGGGCTGATTTATAACGCAACGGTTGCAAGCTTTGACCCACATATTTCTCATCCTTATGGCATGTTGCGTTCTGCAACTTTAGGTTGGCGGCACGGTAAAATCGTGCTGCTCAATGAAGATCATCACGTGAATGATATAAATGCAAAAACCATTATTAATGCCAAAGGGCATCTGGTAACCCCTGGATTTATTGATTGTCATACCCACGCCGTGTTTGGCGGGAATCGGGCGCAGGAGTTCGAGTGGCGCCTGCAAGGGCAAAGTTATCGGGAGATTGCTGAAGCGGGTGGCGGTATTCAGCATACGGTCGAGAAAACTCGCCAGGAAGAAGAGATCACGTTATTAGAGCAGGCGAAACAACGGTTGCTACGCTTGCATCGTTCTGGAGTGACCAGTGTAGAGGTTAAGTCTGGATACGGGTTGAACCTGGATACCGAATTGAAAATGTTACAGGTTATCAGGGCATTGAATGAAAAGTTGCCTATAAATGTGGTGGCGACCTGTTTAGCCGCGCACGCACTTCCAAAAGATTTTAATGGTAGCTCGGATGATTATATCGATTGGGTTTGCCAGGATTTGCTGCCGCAAGTAAAAGAGCGAGATTTAGCGGACGCTGTGGATGTATTTTGTGAGTCCATCGCGTTTAACACAGAGCAGGCCGCTCGGCTGTTTTCTGCTGCAAAAGAACTCGGGTTCGCAGTAAAAGGCCATGTTGAACAGTTGAGCCAGTCCGGTGGAACGGATACCGTCTGTCGTTACCATGGTTTATCTGCAGACCACATTGAATATGCCGATGAGTCGCAAGTGATGGCGATGAAGCGTGCGGGAGTAGTTGGCGTTTTACTCCCTGGGGCGTTTTATTATCTTAAAGAAAAACAACTCCCCCCAATTGCATCAATGCGTAAGCACAAAGTCCCCATGGCCATAGCAACGGACTTAAACCCTGGAAGCTCTCCGATTTTTAGTATCACGCACGCGGCAAACATGGCTTGTGTGCTGTTTGGTTTAACGCCGGAAGAAGCGTTGCAAGGTATTACAATCAATGCTGCAAAAGCCTTGAAGCTGGAAAAAAATCATGTGCTTGCGAAAGGGGTGTTAAAAGTGGGAGCCGATGCGGATTTTGTTTTGTGGCCAATTAAGTCGCCGGTAGATCTCGTTTATGAGTTGCCCGCTGTGGAGCCGGAAAAGATCTGGATAAATGGTGAATCGAGTGAGTATCTGTAAATGACCATTGAATCGCTAAAAAAAATTTGGACTGGACGTCAGGATCGTGAGATCAATAGTTTTCGGTGGCATCAAAAGGTAAGCTTTGAGGCGGTGGAGAATTATCAACATCAGCCGGTATTGACGGGGTTTGCATGTGATGAGGGGGTGCGCAGAAACCAGGGTCGGATTGGAGCGAAAAATGGTCCGCAAGTGATACGTTCGGCTCTGGCAAATTTGACTTGTGCGGAGTCGTTCAAGTTTTTTGATAGTGGCGATATTGTTTGTGAGGGTGAGAGTTTGGAGCAGGCTCAGGATAAGCTCGCTGAACATATCGTTAAAATTCTTGATAAAAACGGATTTCCCTTGGTGATTGGGGGTGGCCATGAAGTAGCGTTTGGTTCATTCTCCGCAATACAGCGCTTTTTGGAAAGGCGCCAATCACGTCAGTCTCGTATAGGGATTATTAATTTCGATGCGCACTTTGATCTTAGAGATCCTGCGTCGGGGGCGAGTTCTGGTACACCCTTTCGTCAGTGTCAAATGTTGTGCGAAAGCAAGTCCCTGGATTTTCAATATTGTGTGCTGGGTGTCAACCCGAGCAGTAATACGCAAGCGCTTTTTGATTTTGCTCGAGAGCATCAGGTTCGCTGGCTTACCGATGAAATGATGCATCACTTATCCAATGTTGAACAGACAAAATATCTGATGTCATTTCTTGAAAAGTGCGACTATTTATACATTACCGTTTGCCTCGATGTTTTCTCCAGTGCTTTTGCGCCAGGGGTGAGTGCTCCAGCGGCGGTTGGAATACACCCCATGCAGGCTCTCCTCTGGTTAAAGAATATCGTTGCGCTATGTCGTGAGATGTCGGTGACACCAGTGCTGTGTGATATTGCTGAAATGAACCCGGCTTTTGACAAGGATAATCAAACGGCGAAATTGGCGGCTAGAATAATCTATGAATTTGTCGAGTTGTACAAAACTCTGAATTTTCGCACCGCCGGGGATAGTTAGGTCCGGCTTACATGAATACAAGTGCGTGGTTATACTTTTGCGCGTGTTATATTTCTAATGGTTCTAAGTTCAATATTTTCCCGTAGTGAAGTTCTACCTGGTTTGCGTTTTGATATATTCCCGCTTGAATTTTAAAAATAAATGCTGTTACTCTTTGTTTCGCTAACAATATTGGTCTGACTAATTGAGTTGCTTTTAAGCTTTTTTGCCGCTTTTCATAGCCAACTTCTGCTCGTAGCGTGTTGTCGTGCTGCTTAGTGTTTAAAAGGTTGTGTATTAAGGTGTGTTAAGGGCTGTTTGTAAAAGTAATTTCGAGGAGTTAAATCTCCGGTAGAGGTCCTGTAGTGTAACGGAAATCGCTGTCAGTCTATATTTTTAGAAAAAACTTATATTCTTTTTTTGCGCTCTTGATCATAACTCAATTTGGTTTTTCTGCGTTTTTTCGATTTCATTCACATGAAGTAAAAACAAGAAAAACTCCTTTCAAAATATAAAAAGCAAGTCGAATTGAGCTTGCGACTTTCAATCTAGCTGCGGTGCCATATCGTCATGGCGGGTTTTTCCGTGTTTTTCGGCTTTGTTTATTTCTAGTTTATGTCGTCGACTATCTGAAAGGTCGGTGAGTATTTGGATGTTAATTCTCTGAAAGAGCCGTGAGTGCGCTTGACCAGCCCCTTTGGTAAAGCGGGAACGATAGATTGAAAGCAGTAAATGCGAAACATCCATACAAAGTAAGACAGTTTAGGGATTGCTATGATCTTGAGGTAGCTCGACCCCTGGTCGGAGTTTATTCGGACGAATGGTCAAAGCAATATTTATTTACAATGTTTAGAAGGCAAGAAAGAATAATGACATTATCAAAAGTAAATTCTTGTAATATTTTCGCGGCACTTTTTTTGTTCTCGCTATCCCATTTGGCGCAGGCCATTGTGATTCAAGCTGAGGATTACAGTGCGTACTATGATACGAGTTCTGGAAATACCGGTGGTGCTTATCGAACTGACAATGTTGATATTGAAAGTACCACGGATGCAGGGGGCGGTTATAACGTTGGGTGGATCGAAGCCACAGAATGGCTTTCCTATAGCAATATCAATTTCCCTGTAAGCGGTAGCTATACCATTAAATTGCGAGTAGCGAGCCTATATGGTGGTGCATCCGCATCAGTAGATTTGAACGGGGGCTCTATTACTCTGGGATCGGTGAATATTCCCAATACAGGTGGCTGGCAAACTTGGCAGACCGTTTCATTTGAAACTACTGTAAATGCTGGAACCTATAATCTTGGTGTGTATGCAATGGCTACCGATTGGAATTTAAATTGGATTGAAGTTGTATCCAACGGCGGTGGAGGTTCAGCTGCAAAAGTGTACCAGCATTGTAATTACACGGGGTGGACGGCGTCTATTGGTGAAGGGAGTTATACCTTAGGTCAATTACAATCTTTAGGCTTTGTCAACGACGATGCTTCGTCGATTCAAGTTTCACCAGGGTATGAAGCTGTGCTTTATCAACACGATAATTTTAGTGGTTCATCCGTGATTAAAACAGGAAATGACAGCTGCCTTGTCGATGATGGTTATAACGATGATGTTTCTTCACTTGTTATTCGTCGTTCAGGTGGTTCTTCCTCTAGCAGCAGCTCGTCTTCCAGTAGTTCCTCTTCAAGCAGTTCAAGTGGTGGCGACTGTGGTACGCACTGGTATTCGGCTCGTTTAACACATTATGAATCATACCCTGATCCGGGGAGTGACGAATGTCTCTATTACAATGGTTGTAAGTGGGCTGGATATTTTTATGGTGTAGATGGAAAAATGCCAGAGTCCTGGGTGCAGGCCAACAATATCATCGCGGTTCACATGAAGGACTGGAACTGGCTTGGTTTGAAAAGTATGAATCTGCGTCAGGGTGGTCGTTTTATTAATGGTACTGTTTACGATGCTTGTAGCGATTCCGATTGTAATGGATGTTGTACGGCAAACCTGGCTGGAGATGGCTTCCTCATTGATATTGAAAAGTACACGATGCAGCGCTTCGGATCTGGTGATGGTATTGTAGAGTTCCAGGTGTGTAACTAAAATTCTGAAAAGCCGGCGTCTTGATCTGTATCAGGATAAGCCGGCTTGCCTTTGTAATCCATTCGAGGCGTGCAAAAGCTTACCCTTTGAAATATGGGTCGTCTCCAGTAGTTGTTTTCATCTAAGCGAGCTGTTTGCAATAAACGCAATGTCATCGCAAAACAGGGCACTGTAAAACAAAGTACTTTAAAGCAGAGCACCTGGATTTGTGGTGCAATACCTCTTTGTAAAATCTGGCCCTGTACTGGTTGGTAATAACCCTAACGCTAGAGCTTTTAATCTCTACAGGCTATCTAAAAATGCGCGATGGCTGTTAGAAAACTGGAAGTTATTGAATTGATCCCAGTTAATCGACCATGACATCATATTAATAGCTCGAGAGTTTCCAGAGCGTTTGGTGTAACCACTTGGAGCGCCTCTAACTCCTGCCAGGTAGCCGACAGCGGCTTGCACATCTGCTTCACTGGTGTAGCCACCACCAGCATTCACATTTGCCGGGAGACCAATACCGACCTTTGTCGCAGGAAGTGCCGGGAAGGTCTCGCCAGTGCCGGCAACACTAAACCCGGCCAGCAACATATCACCCATAGCGACATGAAAATCGGCAACGCCCATCGTGTGATATTGCCCATCTAAACCGATGATCGGGCCCGAGTTGTAGTTTTGTACATTCAGCATGCTCATTTCATTGCGTAAAGCATAAAGCACCGGCAGGTAGGCGCCTGCGCGTGTATCACAGCCTGAACAAGTGCCACCATAGAAAGAGTGACCGAGCTGAACAAAAAAGGTTTCGGGGGCGAATGTCAACATTTTTCCATTGGCGTTGTTTCGTGTTTGGCGGATAGCGTTAATTGTATTGACGATTAGTGGCGTGGTTGGGTTTTTAAAACTGTTATCACCAGGATTTAATTGCAAGGAGTGACCTTCAAAATCTATGTCAAAGCCGTCGAATCCATAGTTGTTGATAATATTTGTCATGGTTGATACGAAATTGTTAACCGCTGCACCGGACTCCAAACGTACTTGACCGTTTGCTCCTCCAATGGAAATCAACACTTTTTTGCCGAGACTTTGTAGGTACTGAATGTCCGCTTTAAATTCTGCATCTGTTGCGTTGTATGGACTAAAACGCATATCGCCAGAGGTTGAGCTGGTTGGTTCGGCAAATGAAACTTGAATCCAGTCCCAGTTGAGTGAAACATCCCGCAGGCGAATATTGCCTGAGCCATTATCAAAATTGTGCCAGTAGCCAACCAGCAAATTACCTGCACCACTTGATGATGAACTGGATGAAGAAGAGCTGGATGAAGAACTAGAAGAACTAGAAGAACTACCTCCGCCGCTATTCACTTTCAAGGACGAAACCTGATCGTTAAAATTGACTCCACCGGCATTGTTATCAGTCAAGCAGCTATCGTCTTCGGTCAAGGCAATGGATGCGCCGCCAAAATTACTGTGTTGATATAGCGTTACACTCAATCCAGAATCTACACGCACTGAAGAAACATCATCATTCAAGACCCCTGCGGCGAGTAAAGCGGAATAGTTTACATCGCCCACGCCGAAGCTTGCTGAGTAACCTGTGTAATTGCAATGCTGGTAAAGTGTTATTCGAGCATTGGGGTTTCCGCTTGAGCTGCTGGATGATGAGCTGGAAGAACTAGAAGAACTAGAAGAACTAGAAGAAGAGCTTGAGCTACTGCCCCCATCGCAGTTTCCCACGCTGGACCAGGCGTATGTCCAGGCCCATCCAACACCGGGTTCATATGGCCCGCCTACTGTGCACCAGCCACCTACTGTACAGCTGTAAGCACTGCCGCCGTTTTGTACTTGATCGCCTGTATTATAACTGGCTCCGTTTTGATATTGCGGTACGCTACTGCAGTCAACAGCATAGGCCTTGCTGTTAATTAATACGCAAAAACTAAGTAAAAGTAGTACGAGTATTTTTTTCATTTTGTTGTCCTCGAGTTTTTCATGCTTCCCGCGTAGGACTAGCTTAAACGTCTCGTTAAAAAGCTTTGAGTCCGGTCACGAGTCCATCGGGAGTGGGGTTGTTGTCATTTTTAAAAAAACTAAAGCGAGGCGGTTCAGCACGCGCCTCGCTTAACCTTAGTGGATGTCTCTAGGGTAAGTTGTGAACTGCATTGCCAATGGGGCCTGAGAAAATTCGACCATCATGTTCGTCCCAGTTAATGGACCACGTCATCACACCTCGGAAGGTGGGTTCAGGGCCATCCATTGTTACGCTGCCGCAATTGGTGCCGCGCGCGATACAATTTATCGCCGCAATAATATTGGCATTGGATGCTTGACCAGATCCTGCAGAGCTGGGACCCGAAGGGAGCCCCAACCCTAATTTGCTCGCCGGTAGCCCAGCAAAATTACCCGAAGCTTCGCGCGCCAGGGGGAAGCCTTCGTTAAGCATTTTGATAGACGCAACCATCATGTCCACCGTTCCAGCGCCAAAAATACCCCAGGGAGTATCCAGTCCGCCATTGTTGTAGAGCTGGACATGGAGCAGATCGAGTTCATTACGCAAGCCGTCAATCATCGGAAGATAAGCCCCCCAAATGCTACTGTAGGCAACATGACCGCCCTGTACATAGGGGTGCTCCGGAGCCATGGAAAGATAAAAACCAGAGCCAAAGCGCTGTTGCAGTTGTTTGGATGCTGTAACAATGTTCTGTATTACCGGAGCGCCATGAACGACACCTGCACCGCTTTCCAAGTCGATATCAATTCCGTCAAAACCATATTCATTCATGATGGCGGCAGTACTGTTTACAAAATTGGTGACATGAGTAGCGTTGTTCAGTGTGACCGTACCATTTTGTCCGCCGAAGGAAAGCACAACAATTTTTCCCTGTGCGCGTTTGGCTGCAACGTCTGCAATAAATTGTGATTTATTTAATCCTGAGTCTAAGTTGAAGGCGACATTGCCATTTCCTGCGTCGTCGGCGAACGCAACAACAATGACGTCCCAAATATCTGGGACTTGGGAAATTCGTAATAAGCCACTGCCATTATCGAAATTGTGCCAATATCCTACAAGCGCATGTCGAGGGAGCTGGTTTCCACCTGAGGATGAGCTTGAAGAGCTATTAGATGAACTACTAGATGAGCTGCTTGATGAACTACTACTGGAACCGCCACCATTAGTTACACGAAGCGAAGATACTTGATCGTTAAAGTTAACCCCTCCAGCGCTGTTATCGGTCAAACAACTGTCATCACCATTTAGCGTGATAGAGGCTCCACCGAAATTACTGTGCTGATAAAGTGTGACACTTAAACCGGAGTCTACTCGCACGGATGATACATCGTCATTGAGAACTCCTGCTGCAAGCATTTGCGAGTAATTCACGTCTCCTGGGCCAAAGCTTACTGCGTACCCGCCATAATTACAGTGCTGGTATAGCGTCACGCTGCCATTCGGGTTGCCACTGGATGACGAACTGCTGGAGCTGCTGCTTGAGCTTGAGCTACTGCCACCATCACATGTGCCCAAACTGGACCACGCATAAGTCCAGGCCCAGCCAACGCCAGGTTCATAAGGACCGCCAACCGTGCACCAGCCACCCACAGAACACGCATAAGCACTACCGTTATTCTGAACCTGATCGCCTGTGGCGTAGGCGCTGCCATTACTGTACTGGGGAATGCCTGAACAATTGACTGCAAAACTTGCGCTGGCCCAAAGACTGAGGCCAAGTAGAGTTAGAGTGGGGATTAAAGTTTTCATAGGTTTTCTCACTGGTTTGATTTTTATCTTTATGACCGAGGCGACGCTTTTACGAAGCCTCCTGAATGAAGCAAAAATAGCCGAGCGAAGGCACAAACGCAGCGCTAAAAGCGAGTTGTCTGCTCAGTTTGTATTCAGGTAATACTGGGTAGGACGCTGAAATCAGCAAGATTATTACGACATAGGAAATATGCAGGATCAACCCGATTTTATTGTATCTTTTAGATTATTTCCTTATATCGCGGAGATATGACATTCACTTACAAAAAGTGAAATATGAGGTATATCGCGAATTTATCCGAGAGCATATTAATTTTAGAAAGGGGTAGAGGATTAAGCTGCTTAAAAAAAAGCCCGGCCTTAAGCCGGGCTTTTTGACAGTTCAATTGATTAGAAGGATAGACGTGCGCCTAAATAAAAGCGTCGTGGTTCAACCCAGTCAACACCTTCGCCGAATGCGTAATCAGAATCGCCCGCAAGTAAATCCTGCTCTCTTGCAACTGCTTGATCGTCAAGAGCATTGAATATATCTAGGAAGAACTCAGCAGTGTATTTGCCAAACTCTTTCGTGTATTTTGCTCTTAAATCTAAAGTGCCGTATGACTCAGATGTATGAGATCCCACAGAACCTTCATCGACCCACGCTGTAGTTACACCGCCATATTCATATGGGGTATCTACACGCTCTGGAAGATGACGGCCAGAAACAGACCAAGTTTCACTATAAACTAAGCCTGAGTTCCAGATGTAACGAGCTCCAATCTCTAATCCGAAGTCAAAGCTATAAGAACCAACCACTTTAAATAGATGTTCTATGTTACCAGGTTGGTCACCGCTCATACCAGGAGCTCGAGGGTCCAGCCATACAACGTCACCTTGGAAATCGGCGTTACCGTCCGAGTTAGAATTACCTTCAGCCTGATTGTAGGTGTATGAAGCCAGTAATTGCCAATTGTCAACTTTACGACGACGTAAAGTAAATTCTAACCCTTCATAAGTTCTTTCCCCACCAGCTAAAGTGGCGATTACATAGTTAGAGTCTGGAATTTCGCTGTAGCCAAAATAAGAAAGTGGTAAAGCAAAATCACCGGCTGCATTGGGATCTGTATATAAACCTAAATCGTAATCTTCAAGCAGGTCTTTGGTCTTACGATTACTATAAGTTACCTCACCACTAATTTCATCGGTAAGTAACCGCGAATAGCCGATCAGAATTTCATCGGTGTATGGGGTTTTAGTTGATGGAGCGAAAAATGCGTCTTGTGCTTGGCTGCCGCCACGGATTCGATACGTTTCCCAGTAGTCGCCTATTCGGATTTGCTCTTCTCGAACTGGCCCGGTCAATGTACCGGCAAAAGATGTCATGTCTGTACGAATTGGATCGTAGTAGCGGCCGCTATACGCCCAAACCTTACTGTCACCATCGATGTCGTAAACAACACTCAAGCGTGGGGCAACTTCCCAGTCAAATGTGAAAATGGTAGAACCGTCAGTTGCTTTGTGTTCCCATTTTTCAGCACGCAAGCCAAGGTTGAAAGTCCAAGCATTAAGAGACCATTGATCCTGAATAAAGAACTCTTGACCGTCAACTTCATAAGTGACAGGTGCGGTTTGAGTCATGTTGATTCGATAGACGTTAATTTGATCTTCCGGGTTGCCTTCTGAGCTATTGAAAACTAGAGCATCTAATTCTGAGTTGCTTATATCGCCACTCGAATCAGTGTCCAGCAGATCTAAATAGTAAGCAGAGTTTGGAGAGTTATCCATCGCTTCAAGAATACGAGCGTAGTCATCACTTACAATTTCTCTTGGTCCATTCCATCCAGTGCCTAAGTATTCAGCCATGGTAGTGCCACTATTCACTGCACCAATAGAGGAGTACTGAGAGCCATCCCCGGAGTAGACTAAGTCAAGTTTACGTTCAGCGGTAGAAGTGGTGTAGCCTGCTTTAAATGCGTGGTCACCGAAATCTGTGTCTAAAAAGTAGTCAACAGTAACAGAAAGAGAATCTTTATTTCTGAACTCTTCTAAATCTTGACCGTAACCACCTATATTCTGTTCGGCATTGGTTGGATCGTAATCTAAGAATGCGACATCATTTCTTGTTGAGCCGTTAGATGCATATGAAGAAATCTCAGCTTCATGACGGAAATAATCTACTGTCAGGTTAACTGCTTCCCAGTCGTGACTATAAGAGAGCTTGAAGTTGTCGCCGCCTTGATTTCGTGTTCTGTCACGCAGGTTTGAAATCGTTGAGTCGGTTGAACCGTTACGCTCATAAGGGTCATTAAAGAACAATGCTGTAATTTTATCTGCATCAGTTGGTTTGTAAGTTAGTTTTACAAACGCTAGATCTTGATCTGTTGATACTGTACGCAATTTTTCTTTGGTTTCTTTGTCAAAAACGTCATCTTCTCTGTTTTTGATTTGATAAGAAGTGAAGAACCACAGTTTATCTTTAACTATTGGCCCGCCAAGTGTAAATGCAGTGTCAAAGGTTGAGAAGCTATTACCTTCAATGTGCTTATTGTCAGCGACCAAAGAGTCGTTTTGGAAGTAATAGTTGACAGATCCATGGAATTCGTTACTACCAGACTTTGTTACCACTCGAGATATTAAACCCGCTGAACCGCGATATTCCGCTGGGATACCACCAGTTAATACGTGCTGTTCTTGAATGATTTCTGAGTTCAGGTTAGAGCCGAATGTACCGCTATAGTTGTCAGTTACATCGACACCATCGATATAGTAAACATTATCCGTAGATGCGCCGGAGGTGTTTCCGTCGGCGTCAACGGCATCAGAGTAGTTTACACCGGATTTGGAAGAAGGGTTACCACCTAAAGAAGGTTTGGTTCCTGGTGCAAGCTGAAGATAATCTTGATAGCTTCGGCCCGTTGGCAAAGATTCAGTCAGATCCAAAGTGATATCTTGTCCTACCATTGCAGATGTTGTGTCTACAAGAGCAGTTCGCTCACCAGTTACAAAAACTTCTTCTGTAACTTGACTCATTGGGTTCAACGAGTATTCAAGTGAGAAGCTTTGGCCCGAAATTACAACAACATTGTTGCTTTTGAGTGTTTGATAGCCTTCGCCAGTAATTGTAACTTCATACTTGTGTGAAGGATCTAAGCCAATAAGTCTAGCCTCACCCTTTTCGTCTGTGACTATTTTTCGTTTTGTCAAGCTTTCTGGAGTTTCTGCTTCTACAGTGATGCCAGTCAGCGGACTCCCGTTTTTATCTGTGACCGTCACTTTTAAAGCCCCTGTGTCAGCAAATGCTGCCACTGAAACAACCGCCAAGCCAAAAAGCAAGGCTCTTATAATCAGCTTCATAGATTATTCCCCAATTTGGTAGATTAGAATATGTGTTTTTTTAATGAATGTTACTATTAAAAATATCATTATTGCCCAAGAGCGATATTAATATAGCACTAACACAAAGAAACGACGAAGAGGAGTGGTTTTCCCTCAAAAATCAGAATAACTGGAGGTGTAAAATCTTGTAAATAAAAAACTGTTGACTGCCTATAGAACTTATAGCGTTAAAAATTAAATTTTTATACTGCAGTTGCTTCTGCAGCTCAATGGCTGACTTAGGAGATGGCGTAAAATCAACCTATTTGGAGTGTAGCTATTGTGCTATCTTACTATGTCGATGCTAAATCGACCAAATCGGTAGATCTTATTTACATGTCCTTTATATAAGATGTTGACTTTACTGCTGTACTTCGTTATCTGCGCGGAAGAATTCGGGGGGTAGCGATTGGATTACTGCTTAATCGGCGTTACTTGGTGAGTCGATTTTTGCGCCAGATTATTTTTACCATTACATGAATTGAAAGTATTACATTGCTCTAAAAAACATCATTTTTCTATAGTCAGTATTGCCTTGCCTTTTTTGTTTATATAAAAAGCAATTGGCATTGTGATGCACTTTTACACCAATTGCTTTGTATGGCGAGATAAGTTTTAAATTATTCCTTTTTCTTACCAAATAAATTCTTTAGCTTCTCTTCAATTTTTTTCTCGTCCACCTTCTCTTTTAGCTTTTCGTCAATATCATCTTTAAGTGCCTCTTTCTTTTTGTCTGCTTTTTGCTCAAGTTGTTTAATGTCGTCTCCATGCTTTTCTTTGATTTTAAATTCAGCATAGTCTTTGACGAGCTTTTTTAATGCAGATTCATCTGGGCGACAGTCTTTTATTGGGTTCAGTGTGCTAATAGCGCCTTTGCACTCCATAAGGGTTAAGCCTCGAGTTACCCAGTAATTACTTTGAATGGCACATCCATTCTGGCTGGTTTTAAAACTACCGGTCTTTCCTTTGGCTTCTGTGCTTTCCTGGAGTTTCAGCGGAAGGTTGATCTTGTAGCTGTCTCCTCCAAGGTTCAGGCTGCCGTCGGAGGCCAGTAACAAATTAGCGATACCGGCATTAAGTGTGTTGATGGAAATTTTATTGTTCTCAAAATGGATATTGGCTAACAGCGCTTGCATCTGGCTGAAGTTTTGCCAGGTTTTCGGTTCTGAGCTTTTTTCGTTTTGGTTGATGAGGTCCACCAGTTTGCAAAATTGCTCCTCCAGATTCAGTGGGAAGAATCTGACTTCATCTCCCTGCACTTTTGCATCAAGTAGTAAACTGTCAGTTAATTGGCTGGTTGTTTTGCCTTTAGTGTTGCCTGTGGCAGTCAGATTAACAAGGCCAGTAAAATTAAATTTTTCGCTGATAGCGAGGTACGAGAAAAATGGTTCGAGTGAAAAGTTGCTGACCTTTGACGAAAAGTTAATGGCTGTTTTCTCATTTCTTGCGTCAACCACGGCGTCCGCGTGGATTCTTCCATCAAAAGCAGTCGTTTCAATTTTGTCAAAATTCATTAACCCTTTGTCGGCTTTCATTGAGAACACTGTATCTTGAAAAGAAATGTCCATAAAGGTAGCTTTGTTAAATTGGAAGGAGGCTACGCCTGAAATGCCACGTAATAGTTCCGCTGGAATCTCTGTATCTGTCTCATCGGTTTGAGTTTCCGGCGTATCGTCTTCTTTTGATTCGGGAAGGTAATGGTCAAGGTTGATTTGATCTCCTTTTAGGTCTACCTGAAAGCGGCTTGATGTGAAGTCGGTAATGTTGGCATAACCTGAGATGTTGGTTTGATCCACTTGTATTTTTAATGGATTGACTGCAACTCGGTTACTGTCACCGTTAAAATCTGCGGAGAGAGCGACTTGGCTTAGTGCGCTCGGTGATGCGGTGTCTAGCTCGGTACCTAGATTCCGTAGTATTTTTCTCGCATTTAATTCATCAACACTTATCTTCCCTTTGTAGCTTAGGTTTGTATTTAGATTGTCGACTTGCATGGCGTAATGTAGTTGGATGTTTTCATATTTCTGGCTGTCGCCTTCATATACGGAAACGAGTAATACGCCGTCTTGCAAGCTTGCTGTGTTAAAATCCTGGCTTAGTGTGATGATCTGGTTTAGTGACGTATTAATTTTTAAAACAGCATTTTGTCCAGCTTTGTTTGTCAGAGTCGATAGCGCTTGAAACTGCATGGGCATTGGATTGCCGTCAAGGTTTACATCAAATAGTTTTACCGTCAAATTCTCAATAAGGATGTTCTGTTTGGTTTGTTGATTGTCATAATTGAACTGGCTGTTAGTAAAAGTAAGCTGATTGATATCCAGATCGATCGCCGAATCGGAGGCCTGATTTTTTTCTTCCCGTTGCGATTTTGGAGCCTCTTCATTGGCAGGCGAAGAATTACTTTGCATGGTATCCAGAATGCTTTGCCAATTACCTTCGCCACTTTGGTCGACTATTAAATTGATTTTTGCGTTGTCAATTGAGACGTGATCGATAAAGAATTCTTTACGGAACAAAGGTTTTACTTGAATTAGAAAACTGGCAGAGTCGAGTGTAGCGATAGGCTTGTTTTTATCTGCTCGAGGACTTGCTGTGATGTTTTCAGCTTTCACACCAAACTCTGGCCATAAGGTCCAGCTGAGTTCCTTCATGTCTAGATAAATCCCCTGTTTATCAGCCTGTTTTTCAATGACCGGTTTAAACATGTTCGGATCTAAAAAGATGAAAAGCAGTACAGGAATCAAAATTAAGATGGCCGCTATTGCAGCAATTATTTTCAACGTCAGTTTCACTGTTGAACTCCATTGTTCATCTGTTGTGGTTCGTTTATTCTGGTTTGTCTTTCAGTTTTGTAATGAGCTGTAAATATTTTTGGCATTTTATACAATACTGATCTCTGCCTCGCTTTAGCCGTGCTGGCCGACAGGGCAGTCAGTCTTGCTTCAGTTTGTTTGACCTCATAACCTATATTATATTCGCTAGTCCAGCCTTGATGGTAGTGTGTTTAACAAACGTTCTTGTGTTGCTGATTTTTAACCCATAGACCGCTATTTTTAAATACAGGTTCTTAGCCTGTATAAACACCTCTCTTTCGGGAGGTATAGTTTAACCATGCTCGACTTGCAGCGTGACTTGTTGTGCCAGTCTTGAGTTTACATTCATTTTTCACTGACAGCTCCACCTTCCTTTTACGCCTTTTGCATTGCTTTTTCTCTTGACCTCGTTCAGGTGGCGGTCGTCATATGTCAGTTCATTGAGAATACAACATTTGGCTACCAGAAAGCTGATGTACGCAATAGGTGTGCCAAACATCAGGTTTGTGTGTCAGTGTGGAAGCTGAAAGTGCTTTTGAGTGTTAGTATGAAAATATAAAAATACACAGTGGCTGGCAGAAGATAAACTTATACAAAATTTTGCAAAAAGTACAAGCCTCGAAGGTTGAATTGGCAATCGCCTTTAGTGCTGGAGAACAACAGACCATGTTGTTGGGGGAATGCTTACTTCAGCGTTTCCTTTATTTGTTTACACGTCCTATCTTCTGGCCCTATGATGCGTGTATCTGTGTAATTGATCATAAATCTGGTCTTTTACTTTGCAACGCTTGCAGATTGATGGCACGATCGTCGCTGCTGAAACTGTCACAATAGTAATAACAGTTAAAACAAAAATATCCACGTGAATGTCATAAGCTATTGAGGCGCAGCTTCCTATCTTTCTGTGTTTATCTTCAGGCCTGCAACTGAGCAAAACGCTAAGTCTTGTGATTTGACTTCCCTTCCTTTCCCTTTAAAGGCCGATTAATGAATCACACTTTTCCAATGCCTGCACAAGAACCTCGAGATTTGTTCCATGGGGGCGGAGAAACTGGAGATCTGCTACGTAAACACGATTGGTCTTCCACCGCTTTGGGACCGGTTGAACATTGGCCGCAGAGTTTAAAAACTACCATCCGCATCATGATGACCTCGCAGCAACCCATTTGGGTAAGCTGGGGGGCGGAAATGACTTATTTTTATAATGACGCCTACCGCTCTGTTGTAGGGGGAAAACATCCCAAGGCGCTTACCAGATCGGTGTTGGAAGTGTGGCCGGAGTTAACTCGTGAAATAAAACCCATGCTGGACAAAGCAATGGTAGACCGAGAGGGGGTATTCGTTGAGGAGCAGCTTTTTATCATGGAGCGGAACGGATACCCTGAAGAAACATACTACACGTTTTCTTATAGCCCTGTTCCAGATGACGACGGTAAAGTGGGAGGTATTATTTGCGCAAATGCTGATGATACTCAAAAGATTATCAGCCGTCGGCAGTTACAGACATTACAAAAGTTAGCACAAGTGACTGTGGAAATTCGTGATGTGCACCAAGCCTGTGGCAAATGCCTGGAAGGTTTACGAGATAATAATCACGACATACTTTTTGCGTTACTTTATTTGCCTGATGCATCAACCGAGACGCTTGTTAGGCAGAGTCAGTTGGGTTTTGACGCGATGGGCAGTGGTGCAGAAGCGAAATGTATTGATGCCCTAGAATCCGTTCTACCGCTCAGCGCCGTCTCGGAAAACAAATGTGAGCAATTATTGGAGCTTGCTGCCTTGGGGGTCGAGCTACCGCTTCCTACAGGTGCCTGGCAACAGCCTTGTGAAAAAGCTGTCTTGTTGCCGATCGAGTACAGTGCAGAAGACAGTAAGTGTGGCGTGCTGGTGCTTGGATTAAATCCCTTTCGGTTGTTTGATGAAAGTTATCGTGGGTTTGTTCAGGTTTTGGCAAATCAAATAGAGGGAACCATCGCTAATGTTTTGGCTTTTGTGCAAGAAAGACAGCGCGCGGAAGCTCTGGCTGATATAGACCGTGCAAAAACACTTTTCTTTTCAAATGTCTCTCATGAGTTTCGCACGCCTTTGACCTTGATGCTTGGACCATTAGAGCAAGTGTTGGCAAAACACACTCTGGATAAATCCAGCTACAGTGAACTAAAAGTGGCGTTGCGAAATAGTAAACGTTTGTTAAAGCTTGTAAATACGTTATTGGACTTTTCCCGTGTAGAAGCGGGACGAATGAAGGCTGTGTTTCGGCCGGTTGAGCTTGACCGATTTACCCTGCAGTTGGCGAGTCATTTTTTCTCGGCATTTTCTATTGCGGGGCTGAAACTAGAGTTGGATTGCCCACCGTTAAGTGTACCAATTTTTATTGACAGCGATATGTGGGAAAAAATCGTTTTCAATTTGTTGTCAAATGCATTTAAGTACACGTTTGCTGGTGGCGTTAAATTGGTCATACGAGAATATGCCTCAACCATTGAAATGCAAGTGATAGATACCGGAATTGGAATCCCACAAAATGAGTTGTCCAATATTTTTCAACGGTTTCATCGCGTTGAAAATGCCCGAGGGCGTTCGTTTGAAGGGTCTGGAATTGGTTTGGCGTTGGTCAGTGAGTTGGTGGCATTACACAGTGGGCACCTAACAGTTTCCAGTACACTTGGAGAAGGTTCGGTATTTAGCGTAACGATGCCAAAAGGCCGGCAACACCTGGACGCGGATCAGATTCTATCGGCTGAGCCAGTCTCAAAACCTTCCTATCTGGCGGATGGCCTTATAGACGAACTGATGCATTGGTTACCAGAGTCCAGGCAAAATGCTAATCCTGCAAGTCCACTTGAAGATGCTGCTACCCCTAAAGATTTTTCCGATCAGACGGGGAAGCTGATTTCGGACGATCAGCAATACCCATCAAGGCCGCTGATCTTGATCGCTGATGACAACTCCGATATGCGACATTATATCGCCAGTATGCTGAACTCTAAGTACGAAGTGAGCACTGTCGCCGATGGGGTTCAGGCGTTAAACTGGCTAAGAGCAAATACACCGGATTTGTTGATTTCGGATGTCATGATGCCAAATCTTGATGGCGTATCTTTAGTACAGGCAATTCGAAAAGATATTCGTATAAGAAGTTTGCCAGTCATTCTTCTTTCTGCGCGCGCAGGTGAAGAAGCTGAGATTGAAGGGATCTCTGCTGGAGCTGATGAATATCTGGTTAAGCCATTTAGCTCACGCGAATTGATCGCCCGTGTTGATTCGATACTTGCTATTCAAAAATTAAGGCAGGAACAAGAAAATCATTTTAGGATTATCGCTGATTATGCACCAGGTATCTTGTGGATGTCGGCAGCGGATGGTGGGCTGACTTACCTTAGTCATCAATGGTATGAGATGACAGGAGGACGGGCACCGGACGATTTACAAATGAAGTGGATGGAAAAAATTCATGAAGCTGATCGACCGAGAATTCAAACTGAATATTCTCAGCATATCATGCAAGAAACCGCTTTTCGATTATATTACCGCCTGCAATGTTCCCAAGGGCAATACCGGTGGGTGATCAATGCCGGGGTGCCACGTTATTTTCAATCTGACGGAAATCAAACGCACGAGGAAAAGCAAGGCAAGCCATTGCTTGGTTTTGTGGGGAGTGTGTTTGATGTCAGTGATCGCATAGAGGCAGAAGAAAAACTCAAAGAGCTTGACCGGCGTAAAGATGAGTTTCTGGCCACGCTCGCTCACGAATTGAGGAACCCGTTGGCACCTATCGGCAACGCGGTTAATATTCTGCAGCTTACTGACGATAAAGTAAAAGCAAAATCCGCATTACGCTCCATAGAACGTCAACTGCAGCATTTAGTCCGATTAGTTGACGACTTAATGGATGTGTCTCGAATTACACGAGGAAAAGTGGCTCTTCGTAAAGATGTTATTAATTTAAAAAACGCCATGGACAGTGTTGTGGAAGCAATTTTACCGGTCATGCAGGCGAAAAAGCAGGTGCTGAATGTAGATGTTCCCAACGAAAAACTATTACTTCATGGTGACCTTACTCGAATTTCGCAGATTTTTTCCAATATTTTAAACAATGCATCAAAGTATACCAAGAAGGGAGGTCAAATCGATGTGCGGGTCAGGGCAGATAAGCATCAGGTGCGTGTCGAAATACAAGATAATGGTATTGGAATACCGGAAGAAAAGCGCGACGTTATATTCGATATGTTTTTGCAATTGGATAGCTCTTTACAGCGTATGCAAGGTGGCCTGGGTATTGGGCTGACTCTGGTGAAGCAATTGGTGTTGCTGCACAATGGTGAAATACAGGTAAACAGTGAAGGCAAAGACAAGGGCAGTACATTTACAGTGAGCTTCCCACGTGTACTCAATAAAAGTTTGTGTGGCTCTGTTGATGTTCAGGAAACCTCGCTTTCAGTAGTTGCTCTTAGGATATTAGTGGTGGACGACAACGAAGAATCCGCAGTCACGCTCACACAATTACTCAATCTGGCTGGTCATGAGTGCCGCTGCGAGTTTCGCGGTCAAAATGCGTTGGCCCGCTTGACGGACTTTCATCCCCACGTGATGTTGCTGGATATTGGTATGCCGGAAATGGACGGCTATGAAGTATGCAGAACAATAAAGCAGGATAAAGCGTTTCAGAAAATTATTTGTATTGCCCAAACTGGTTGGGGAGAAAGCAAACATGTTGCCAGAGCAAAACAGGCAGGTTTTGATTTTCATTTGGTGAAGCCTGTTGATTTTTCTCAGCTCAATGACATTTTGTCGTCAATAGAACAGCAGCGTCACTAGCCTTGCCTATATCTGAATACATTGTGTTTTGCAGAGTGTAACCGCTAATGTGATGCGTTATAGTGGGGGTACTTCACGCGGCATTGTGTCTAATGCCGCTATATGCAGATAACGACACGGTAATCGCAAATGAATAAATTATTAAAAAGTGCGGCCATCGCTATGTTCGCAACCACAATTCTTTCCGCTTGTGGCCATTCTAAAATGCAAACGACAGTGAAATCTGAACATCGAGTAACACCAAAAATAGGCGTACAGCTGTGGTCGGTGAAAGAGGACGTGAAAAAGGATTTTAATGCAACGTTGCAGCGCCTTGCGAATTTGGGATTTGATGGGGTTGAGTTCGCTGGTGAGTTTGGACCATTTGAAGAAAACCCGACCGCTTTGAAAGACTTTTTACAATCGCTCCATCTTGAGGTCAGCGCCGCGCATATTGGTTTTGAGGCGCTATCAGAGGAATCTTTTGATAAAACCGTAAATTTCTATCGTGCTTTAGGTGTAAGCACCTTGATTATTGCCTGGGATGAACGCGCCTGGGATGACAAGGGCGTGGTGGAGATGGTGCAAGAGCTAAATCAGCTTTCCGAAAAACTTGCGCCATACGAAATAAACATAGGCTTCCACAATCATGATCAAGAGTTTAAAGCTTATGCTGAAGGGACCTACTGGGATTATATTGCACAAAACACCCATGAAAATGTGGTGTTACAACTTGATGTTGGATGGGTAAGATATGCAGGTTTGGACCCTGTCACATTTGTCGAACGCTATCCGGGGAGAACTCTAACATCACATTTTAAAATACGAACCCGACCCGAGCAGGATTTGTCACCTGTTATTGGTCAGAACCCTCGGGGAAAATTAAATTGGGAGGCTTTAATTCAAGCCGAAATACAGTCGGGTGGTACGCAATGGTTTATCGTAGAGCAGGAAGAATACCCGGAAGCTGTGTCTCCAATGGACGCGGTGGCAGCATCTAAGGAAGGTTTAATGGATATCTTAAAACAACTGCAGCTTACACCGTGAGGTGACCACAGCGATGTGGCTGGATGATAGAGCCTGAGTGTCCGACGGCGTACCTGAGAAGCGCTCAAAATGTGAGAATATTATCTGGTTGAATTTTGAACTTTTGTTTCGGGAATGCTTGTTCTGCAGGCCGTGAAATCCAGGTGTAATGCAGATTGACGATGTTGGCGAAAGCGCATACAGTACGCCCTTGATTTTCAAGAAGTTTAGGCTGTTTTTTGACCAGGAAATTCGTCGCCATCTATGTTTTTTATCTCTGAGCGAAGGGATTTCTTCAAGCCCCTTACTAGCAAATACCAAGAGCAGGTTGTGCAATGTTTGCGTCTGCTCTATCAGCGACTATACAGCGCACAGGCAGACTACGGTCACTCATTATCGCGTAACCAGGTTCTTGATATATTTGACGAGGCCCTTGTCCGGACACCGTTTATTGAATCTGCTGAAATTGTAGACGATGCCAGCCCGCGATTTAAAACACACCGAGAGCACAGCAGCTGGATTTTAAAGCAGCTTTTAGAGTGCGGCTGGATTGCCAAGCAGGTGGATGCCGCCACCTTGCAGTCAACCTATCCTTTTACACGACTTGGGCGGATTATGACGCAGCCGCTGGTCGAGTCGGAAAACAATCAGATTCGGACCCGTCATCGGAATACTCGCAACACTTTGAATGCTCTTGAAGCTTTTGTGAGCCGTGGTGAAATCTACGACCTCCTCGATGCCTATGAATACTCCGAGCGTATCGTAACCGATTTCACGGACGTGATCGCCGAGTTGGAAGAGCGCAAGCGGCAGCTGGTGAGAGAAGTCGAAAAGCAGCAACTGGTACACCAGGCAACTAATCAGTTTTTCGATTTTATGGAGAAGCGTTTCCAGCCCGATGTATCGATCCGTCTGTCTGCGGACAGCGTAGAAAAACACCGCGATCAAATTAGTAAAGTGCTAGCAAAAATTCGTCGCAAACAAAAAGAGTTTAAAGAGAATGCTGAACGTCAATTGCGCCTGCAAATTCCAGATTTAATTGATGGAAATCGTTCAGTACTTTGGATGATTCTGGATGCGATTGAACAGCGTATGACAAACGCCGCAGAAATTATGTTGCCGGCCCTGCGAATTGCCTTGCATAGTTTTACCAAGCGCGCGGACATTATCATTCGTCAATTAAGCTTTATTCATGTGCAGCGCACCGATGATGTTGTCTCGGTCTGCAACAAATTGAAGAACCTCTCAGCCTCCGCACAAGATGAGAAATTAGCAATAGCTGCTCAGATGATGTCTGGGATGCGTTTACAGTTGGTTGATCCTGCCACAGTAAAATTGCAGGAAAGACGCAAACAGCGAGTAGTAAAAACCGCCGTAAATACGAACGCTGCGGTAGATGAAAGTGCCAAGCGAGATCAAATGATTCAACAGTTGCTGGATCAGGCCTTTGTTATGGATAACAAAGGGTTGCGAGACTACATCGCGCGGGCACTCAAAAGTGGGAAGCGAGTCTCCACGGCTGACTTTCCTGTTGAAAGTGCGCTCGATTTACTGGCCATGGCTCATGCCATTGAAGCCGGCGCGGTGAACAACTTAAATAAAACGCATCAGTTCCATGTGGAGTATACCGGCCGTCAAATTGCGACCGAATATTACGACTCCGTAGATGAATTTACTTTGGAACTGATCGAGCTGGAGTCCAATAGTTAACCCCTTATGTTTGAAACATTTATAGAAGAAAAGTTAAAAGCCCTGCATGTAACACGCAATGAATTTTCAGAATTGCTGATACGGTTGTTGGACTATGGTGTTATCAGTCGAGGGGAAAGCCAAATCGAAGCTACCCTTTACGATCGTTATCTGGCATGTGCGGAGCTGGTGGAGTCTTATCTCTCTCTTATCTCGGTCAGAATTCAACACGACAAGCAATTCGCTTTTTTGCGGGTATACCCTCCAGGAGCTGAGGTGCCAGGTCTGGCAGATGAAAATGACTTGCCATTTAACAGTGGCTTTCGAGCGCGAGTCACACAAAGTGAAGTAGCGGTTATTCTGGTCTTGCGTGCAGAGTACGAAAAGTCATTACGAGAAGGAAAAATTGACGAAAAAGGATGTGCACTATTATCGCTGGAAGGGTTAGCCATTGCTTTGAGCAACTTGTTAAAACGCAGTTTGCCCGAGAGCTTGGGTGAGCGGAAAAATATTTTTCGTCGTCTGCGCCAGTTGCGGTTGGTGCAATTTAATTCTGAAGATGATTTGGAAGGGGAGGAGGGCTGGTTGCAAATACTGCCATCTATCACCAGCTTTGTCAGTGAAGAAGTTCTGTCTACGTTAAGTGAAAGTTGCGCGGAGGATGAGAGTCTACAAAGCAATGACGAAGTGCAAGACGGCACTCCAGACGGCACTCCAGAGGAAAATGAAGAAGACAAAGTAATACCCAGTACTTTATTTGCGGGAGATAGTCAGTAATGTTTCTTAAAAAGTTGATACTGGTGAATTGGGGTAATATTCCATTTCGAGAGTTTGATTTCGGCCCCATTAATTTATTTTCTGGCGGGAATGGGTCGGGTAAGACTACCGCCGCTGATGCGATTCAAACGCTGATGACAGCGGCCCACGAAAACCTGTTTAACTACAACCCCGGTCAGGATGAAACGACCCAGAAAGGCCGTGGTGGGAAACAAGTGCGAACACTCGCGTCCTATGTCATGGGGTGTGACGACGGTAGCTATGCTCGTCTGGAAACTTCTGATGGATATATTGCTGGTGTTTTTTATCCGACTCAAGGGGAGTCCTCTGAGCCATTTACTGCCGTTATGAGCATGCGTGCCTATATCGATCGGGCCGGAAAGCAAACGCAGGCACGCTTGGAAAATGTGCAGTTTCTAATGCTGCCAACGGTAGAGTTAACGCTGGACCATTTTGTAAAAGAATTCCCAGATGGCAAGCATGTCACGCAATCAACCAAAATTGCGCAGCTGTTGCAAAAAGAATTTGGTGCGTCAGCGGTTGAAACCTACGATAAAAAAGGTGCGTATTTAAATCGTTTGTATGGTGCTTTACGCGGTCGCAAAGATGCCGTTGCCGCAAGAGAAGCTAAGCATGCGGCCCGCACGTTTGCCAATTTTATGGCATATAAGCCAGTGAAAAGTATTACGGAATTCGTCTCTCGTGAAGTATTGGAGCCGAAAGATTTAGGGGATGCTATTCGTAATGTGTCGGAGTTGATGAAAACCATCCATCAAATGGAAGATGATGCTAAACGGGTACGCAATGCGATAGGTACTATTGAAGCGGCAAAAGAACATAGTCGACACTATGTGGATATTTGGATCAACGGCAATATACTGCAATATACCGATGCTACGCGTGCGGTACTAGTTAAACAAAAAGCTTATCGCGATGCAAAAAAGCTGCAGGCAAATATAGCTACAAATATCGCGGAAACCAAAGGTAAATACCAGATTTGCGAAGAGCGTCGCGAGCAAGTGCACGACGATCGCGTAGCGTTGGAGGCGCAACGTCAGGGAATTAACGCTTTAAAAAACAAAGATGAGCTGGAACAAAATATTAACGCATTGACGCGCACTTTAGGGGATTTAGCCAAACCTCTGATGGAGCAGAATGCACAGGTAAGTAAAAATATTGAAGCTACTAAAGCCATGCTGAAAGCATTGTCTGCAAGTTCGCTTGCGGTGGCAATTCCCGAATTGGATAGCCGAAGCTTTCGCCAGCAGGGAAAAAATCTTATCGAGAAAAGCAGCCCTGCAGATTTGGACTTCTCACGCTTGCTGGCGAAGGACTGGGTGGGCATAGAGCAAGTAGAAAAGCAGCTGGATGAATTGATTGCGATTGATATTAATCACCAGGCCTGGGCTGAAAATTTACACCAAGATAAACAGAGTCTGGACGGCGCTAGTCTGCGCGATAAAATTGCCTTGCAACTATCGCAATGCGAACAAAAAAATCAAAGCATACGGGCAAAGATTCAGGCGAAAGAAAAAGAGATAGCGCGACTGGAAAGCCAGAAGTCCAATTACCCATTGTATGTAGAGAGCGCAGTAAGTGCTATCAGTAAAGCGTATCCCAAAGCTAATCCTCAAGTGCTATGTGACTTCATTGAAGTGACGGACCCCAAGTGGCAAATGGCAATAGAAGGTTATATTGGCGGTGCGCGTTTTTCCATTGTTGTTGAGCCAGAGTTCGAAGCGGATGCCATTCGTTTGGTGCGCTCGTTACCGGATGCGCGCCGAAATAAAGCGCGAGTCATTCAAGGGGAAAAGGCGAACAAAGATGCAGCACGTATCTCCTTGCCTGGCGACTCTATTATGCATGCAATGCAGTTTAATCATAAAACCGTGGAAAATTATCTGGCGGCTTCGTATGGCAATGTCCTTTGTGTTGAAAATGCAGAAAAACTCAAGCACACGGCTAGAGGCGTAACTGCTGAAGGTTTAGGTTCTGGCAATTATAGTTTATGGCGATGTGATTTAAATGATGGTGAATTGGTGTTTGGTCAGGGAGCACGCTTGCGTGCAATGCAGGCCAAACGAGACGAAATCAGTGAATTACTGACACAGGCGCATGAGGCAGAAAATTACTACCAGCAAGTGTACGAAATTTTCCAGCACGTTGATCAGATAAAAGAAACTCGCTGCGGTCAGTTATTGCAGGAGGCGTGCCGTATCCAGCGAAAAATTTCGCAGGCTGAAACATCGCTGGACAATCTGGATTTAAGTGACTTTGACGCGCTCGAAACTCAGCTAGTACAGCTGAAAGATCAATATGCGGCACTGGATATTCAGGCCGGAGAATTGCAGCAGCAATTAGGTGGACTGCGAGAAAAAGAAACTCAAATCGGTAAAAAAATATCCGATATGGCGGATGCTTTGGAAAAGCTGCAGGATGAACAGGACAAACTGGAGCAGCAGGTGAGAGATATTGCTGGTTATTATCCAGATTTCGAGTTTGAATCGGCATTGCAGGAAGCGGAGCAACGAGCAGAAAAAGCAGGTGCAGATTTTGATTTTATTGATGAGCTGAAAACACTGGCGCAACAGTTGGAAAGTGTTGAGCGTAAGCTGTATCACACCATCACTGAGCACAATCAGTCGGCATTGCAACATGCCCAGATTGTTTATGATCTCGATCATCATGAACGCCACAGCAGTGAATTTTTTAATGCGATAGTGAAGCTGTTCGATGAATTGGAGCGTTTACATAATGTCCTGCGGAACAATGTGTTGGTGGATAAATACGCACGATTGGAGAGTCTCAAAGAGAGCTTTAATACCGCCTTCGTGACGAATCTGTGCCACTCTATTTATCAAGCGATCTGTCAGGGCAAGCGCGTATTAGAGGAGCTCAATCAGGAGTTGGAGGACCATCGCTTTGGTGCCGACCGAGAGCGTTTCTATTTCGGCTGGCAGTGGGTGCCAGAGTATAAGGAATATTGGAAATTCTTTAAGACCATTATCGATATGCCGAATTTAGGCGATGGTGCCGGATTGTTTGATGCAGAGCTGTCAAAGGATGCTTGCCTTGTGCGAGATAAACTGTTTGATATGCTGCTGTCTCAAGATGAGCAAATGGCATTGCGTGAACTGGAGAGAATCAGTGATTACCGCAATTACCGGCAATATGAAATTTATAAAGAGCCCGAAGGCAAAGCGCCAATTGCGTTGAGCCAATACGGTACCGGTTCTGGCGGACAGCTGGAAACGCCTGCCTATATCATCCGTTCAGCGGCTGTAACCTCTGCATTTAGATTCAGTGAAGGACAATCACATTGTCGCATGGTCTTAGTGGATGAAGCATTTTCTAAAATGGATGAAAACCGATCGCGAGAAGTTATTCACTATCTTACGGCGACACTGGGTTTGCAGTTGATATTTATTATGCCGACCAGCAAATCGGGTCCGTTTATGGACTTAATCAGCAACCAATTCGTGTTTGCTAAATTGCCTTCAGCTAAACCCGTAGGAGAGCTTAAAACCTGCGTGCTGGTCGATCGGAAAGTGTGTAATCAGGAAAAAATAAAAGCGCTTTGGGCCAATCACCGTAAAACAATTCGACAACAGGCAGCGCTGGACTTTATGGAGTCTTTTGTTGAGTCATCGTAATTTGTGTAAAAAAACACAACTTCGTTTATGAAAATAAGCAGTGTGTAATATATTTGGCGAACTTAGCCGGAGCTTGGCGGGCTATGCAAAAGAAAAAGTCGTTACTTTTTCAAAAAAATGTGAACTAGTATCGCTAAGTTCGCCACATAATATGGACTGGTCAGTATATATTGCATATCACATCCACCCCGTCCTTCTCGCGAATAACACAAGAAGGGCATTGATATGGTATTCATCAAAAATCCGAGCTGCATACGCTTGATCACAGGCGTTGCGTAACGCTTAAGTGCAGTAAGAGCGTAACTGCAAAAACAGGGAGTCTCCAGCTACCACAAACCTCACGAATCAAAGAATTAAACGGCCAGCAACATATATTTGAATGTAAAGCGTTTTGTATGACCCGGCATGTAAAATAATTTGCCAGAGCGTACGAGAAAAACTTTTTGCTTGGATTTTTACTAAACGGTCACTTTGGAATTTTGTGTGCTGCAGGCACATGCTTTGAGGGTATGTATTTCAAATCGCTATAACATTAAGCAAACAGCATAACTGCTCAACTCTTTCATTTTGTGTATTGAATAAATGTGACCAGGTGAAGGTCCGGATAAATGTAACGGCAAATGCAAATTGCCAGGAAAAAGCAACATACTGCCAGTGAAATTTACCTACACAGGTCTATGCGGTAATTGAAAGTGTTTAGTGGTATTGTAAAAAAGTAAAAGCGTTTCTTTTCTGCGCAAACAAATGGAACGAAAAGTGAATAATACCAATCTATGGATTTTTAATTGCAGTAAATGAACTTAACTGCATATTCTGAATTCTAATTCACGATGAGATTCAGCTAAAAAGCGCGCGGCTTTTCCCATTTTAAGCAAAAATATGTGTAATTGTGAAAGCGATACGTGTGTTTTATGAATTTTTTACTATTTTTTTATGAGATATTAATTAAGAGTGAATGACCACATACTTTAATCTGATGTAATGTTGCGGTTTTTGTTGTGCTCTAAGCTCATCTTGATTATGTGATTTTTTGGGGGTCATAAAAGTGAATGCTATAGACTTTAAATTATTGAGGTCCGCAGGTGTAGACACTTTCAGTAGTTTGGCTGTTTTGATTGAAACTTCAGAACCTAAAACAGTACGTCAGATTTCAGAAAGTACTGGCGTTTCCATTCGAGCCGTAGAGCGTATATTTGATCGATCTGCTGGAATGTTAAAAGTAGTGCCCTATAAGGAGTCGCGCGGTTATCTGGAAGGACGACCAGCATCCAAGGCAATTGTTCGTACCCCGAAAGGTACACGCTTATTACAAAAGTCAGGCATCCTGACCGCATAAGCTAATAAGCGTATTCAGCGAGTGTCTTGTAAAGGCGCTCGTTTAACTCGAATGATGAGATCTTCGCTTATTGTTCACCTATTCCTGTTCCAAATCCCACACCTTCCCGCTTTATACGTTTTCATGCTTGGCTAATGTTTAGGCATGTTTTTATTTTGAAGCATCGTCTTATTTTGACTGCCAAGCGTAGACGCCTGCACATAGAACGGCAGAACTTCCGCAACTAGGTATTTCCACTTAGTAAAAACAGGCCAAAAAAGAGGCTAATTCTGTAAAAAATAATGGATTTTATGGAAAATTGTCTAAGCTATCGATAATAACGATATGAAACAGGATGTCACCAGCAGCTGGTTTGGATCATGTTTCAGGGAAAAGTAGTCGGGAATGCTGGTTCTCAGGGGGATAAATGAACACAATCAATCAATGGGTCAATGGCTCGGGACAGCCGGATTTTGCCTTAATCGATAGGTTAGCCCGATGGCAAAGTAAAACGTGGACCTTTGCCACGCTTTTGGGCGTGTTGCTGCTGGCGATCACCTCCCTCTCTCTGATTTTTAAACAAGCCTTAAGCAGTAGTGATCTGTTTGCCTTTAACAGCGCATTCCTGACTCTGGTTGGCGGCGTGCTTGCGTATTTTGTTCACAAGCCTCAGTCGTTCAAACGCCTTTGGCTAATTCGCTTATCTTCAGTAATTATGTTGATTGCGGCTTCTTATTTTTTATTGGAAGCCTGGCTGGAAAAGCAGTGGATCGCCCAATCCATTGTGCGAACGCCGGTAGCATTTGAGCCGCTAACCGAATTCAGTATACAAACGTATCTGTTTTTTATTTTGTACAGCGTAATTTCGTGTTTGGAAGTGCATTTAAAAAAGCCCTGGTGGAGAATTCTGGATGGACTAACCCTAATATTGGCTTTTAATGTGCTACTGATGTTTTTCGGGTTTTGTCTGCAATGTATTTCCGCAAGCCAAACGGGGGTTCAGGCGTTTTACTCCCTTTGCATTACCCTGTGTATCTTCGCCATGTTTATGGTGCTGGTAATAAAGCGAGTGCAGACGGGCATTTTTTCTGTGTTTGTCGGAGTGGGTATTGGCAGTGAAGTGTCGCGGATTATTGCCCCTGTCCTGGTGGTATTACCACTTTTAATTGTTGGCCTTTGTCTGTTCATTGATAATTTTGCCGTGTTTTCCCTGATTCAAGTGGCCACTATGATTGCGGCTGTCACGGCCTGTGGTCTAATTGGGTTGTCCATGCGGTTGGCAAACCACGTCAATGGTCTGGAAAAGCAGTTGATGGACATGTCGTTAACGGATGATTTAACGAATATCTACAACCGCCGAGGGTTTTACCTGCTGGGTGAACACATGCTGCGTGAAGGTAAGCGCTCAGGTGAACCGGTCATGGTGCTGTTCTTTGACCTCGATGGTCTGAAGGCGGTGAACGACAGCTCAGGGCATGATGTTGGCTCTACCTTATTAGTAGATTTTGCAGAACTATTGCGTTCTAACTTTAGAAGCAGCGATGTGGTGGCGCGTGTTGGTGGCGATGAGTTTGCGGTAGTGACTCAGCAAGACGCTTATAAAGTTGTACTAAACCGTTTAAAAAACACCGTTGAATCGGCGAATCGCAATCACACCAAGGCCTACACCTTAAACTATAGTGTGGGTGTGGCTTCTACCGTTCACCGCCGACGGAACGAGCGATTTGATGATCTTGTCAAAGAAGCTGACGCACGTATGTATGCCAGAAAGAAAGCGAAGCGATCCCAGGCGGTCATGAGTCAAACACACTCAGCTGACTGTGCGTATTTATCCGAAGAGACCATACGTATCTAGCAACCAAATGAGCATTTGAACAGCCGCAATTGGCAATATATTCATCACGAAAAACAGTTCTCAGGGCAGGTAAAATCCTGTATGTTGCGCAGTCTGTTGGCGCTATCGAATGCACGCGGATGCTATGAAAATATCCATTATCCGCAGAGATTTACTGCAGGATATCTGTTGCCGGGCGTTATACTAGTGAGCGCCTTCTTCTGAAATTCACGTGACGACACACTCTCTGTCTTAGTCAATTCATGAAAGCGCGAAGTGTTTTTATAAACGCCAAAACGAATCAATCTGGGGAGTGACTCCCCTATATATACATTCTCCTAGGTCTGGAATTAATACATGCGAGAAGAAAACAAAATAATTGTTGGTAGTGAAGAGTGGTGTGGGTTTCCCAGTTTGGGAATTCCAGCCATTAAGGCGCGAGTGGACTCTGGTGCAAAAACCTCATCACTGCATGCGTTTAATATACGTTCATTTACCCGCAACAATGAAGCCTGGGTTGGGTTTGATGTACACCCGATCCAAAATAATCGCAAAACCGTGGTGCGTTGTGAGTGTCCAGTGGTGGATCGACGCTATGTCAAAAGCTCAAGCGGTACGAAAGAAAAACGCTATGTTATCAATGCGCCGTTGCAAATCGGCGGGGAGATCTGGGATGTAGAGCTCACCCTGACCAATCGAGATGCCATGGGTTACCGCATGTTGCTGGGGCGTCAGGCGATGAGTGGCAAGATTCTGGTAGATCCAGCTGCCAGTTTCAGTCTGGGAGATAAGAAAACCTCGGAGGTACTCCAGCTTTATGGTGCAACCGAGCAAAAGTTCACGGGTTTGAGAATAGGGCTGCTGGCTAGTAATCCCGAACTTTACAGTAACAAGCGTATTATTGAAGCCGGTGAACAGCGCGGCCACGAAGTGGTGTTTCTGAATATCAAACAATGCTATATGAAGCTGGATGCGGATGCACCTGAAGTACATTATCGGGGTGGTAAAGTTCTGAATGATTACGATGCTGTTATCCCCCGTATTCGTCCGAGTATGACGTTTTATGGCTGTGCCTTGGCTCGACATTTTGAGTCCTTGGGGGTAATGACTTTAAACTCTTCTGACGCCATCAGCCGTTCACGCGACAAACTTTTTTCACTGCAGCTTCTGCAAAAAAGCGGTTTGGAAATTCCTACAACGGGTTTTGCCAATTCCCCCATTGATACGAATGATCTGATTGAAATGGTTGGCGGTGCTCCTCTCATCGTAAAACTGTTAGAGGGAACTCAGGGGCGCGGTGTAGTGTTGGCCGAAACTAAAAAAGCGGCTGAGAGTGTGATTAATGCAATTAAATCACTGCGTGCAAACCTGTTGGTGCAGGAGTTTATTAAAGAGGCTCAGGGTAAAGATTTACGCTGTTTTGTTATTGATGGCAAGGTGGTCGCCTCAATCGAACGTACTGCTGCACCCGGTGAGTTTCGCGCAAACATTCACCAAGGCGGTAGCGCAGCGATTGTGAAGGTAACGCCAGAAGAGAAAAAGCTTGCCGTTAAAGCAACAAAAACACTCGGCTTGAAAGTGGCAGGCGTAGATATTATCCGATCGTCCAAAGGCCCTTTATTACTGGAAGTAAATTCGTCGCCGGGTCTGGAAGGGATAGAAACCGCGACGGGGCAGGATATCGCTGGCTTAATGATTAGCGCAATTGAGAAGGATCTCGGTTGGAAAAAATCCTCTTAGATGATGTTATGTGCAGCTGAGTAATAATTGCTCAGCTGTATTCAAGGCTGCGTGACTTCATTCTGTCTTGTTGTTTATGGTCCTTGAGGTATGCGTTGTGGGTCTGCTTTGTTTTAGATGCCCATCTTATGCAAAGCATTGATGATCTCTCGCACAAAACTTGCCGCAACGGGATGATCTGATTCAAACCGGGCTTCCAGTGCAGTCGCCAGGTCCATCGAAGTTTCAATTTCTTCAATAGATGCATCGTCTGCCGCCACCAGTTTGCTTAAATCTATTTCCAGCGCTTTGGCTAACGCCAGAGTTTCTTCATCCATTGCTTCATTCGACTTTAGCGACTCACGAATTTTAATCAGCGATTGTTTTAACTGGTCGTTACTCATGTTCATACTCCGAGTGCATGGGTTCTTGTGCAAGTTAGATTAAAGCGCTTGGGGCAATTTAACAAGTGAAACGCTGAAAGCGGGGGAACCTGAAGTTTAGACAGGGTGGATACCATAAGATTCACAGCTACCCTGTGAAGGCTCCACCCTTTGAATACGCGTGTGAGGGCAGGTGTTAAGGCGCACAAATATGTGCGCAAAAAAATGGCAATTTAAGCGACTGTGAGACGCGTGTCTTCTATATAACGCTTGCGTTTACTTGGCTTTAATTTACTCATGTCTGCCATGCATAAGCCATCCAGGCAGTCGCCAAAATCTGGATCAACACTGAACACAATTGAATAGAACCCGCCCTTTTCAAAAAGCGCCGTATATTGTTTAAAGAGCACTGGCAATTTGTGTCCGAGTGACTGGAACCGCTTCTGCATCAGGTCAAAAGCCTCATTGGCTTCGAGATCGCCAAATTCCGCATCAAGGGCGTCAACGGTGGGGCGGTCCAACTGGTAAGGATTATACGGAATGGCCAGTTCTTTGGGGCAGGGGTGGTATCGCCGATAAAAATACGCCAGAACATCCATGAGTTCTTTGGGGTAGTCGGCGCTCATGCTGACGGGGCCAATCAGGTAGCGAATTTCCGGGTTATGCGCCAGATAGGACCCTAAGCCTTGCCAAAGATAGTCCAGCGCGGCTTTTCCCCAGTAATTCGGATTAACAAAGCTACGGCCCAATTCTACGCTTTGCGAAAGGTAATGGTGGAATTCCGGATTGAATTTATACAGGCTGCGGGTGTAGAAGCCCTGCTCGCCATGAGCGCGCATAATTGCAGCACCTTCACCTAACCGATACGCACCAGCAATGGTAAGGTTTTCTCTATCCCAGAGAACTAAATGGCGATAGTGTTGATCATACTCATCCAGATCACGTTTGCGCCCGGTGCCTTCACCGACTTTACGAAATGATACTTCTCTTAATCGACCTATCTCGCGAATAACCGCGGAATCAATTTTATAATCAACCAGGTATATTCTATTGCCATCGCGCGTTTCACCTAGAAATTGGGATGCTCGAAGTTCTTCCTGTAGCTTTTGCCGATTCTCCGGGTGAGCAATAGTTTTTTCGGTTTCAAAAATCGGCCGATGATGTTTCCCGACTTTATATAAATGCTTTTTTAAGCGGCTAACCAAATAGCGGTCATGAACTTTTTCAGTCACCAGGGATTGGCTGGTAATGCATTCGCCAACACTGAACTTGATGGTACGAGACTGTTTGTTAAACATCTCCCGGGCAAGTAATGCTGTCCCTAGAGGTTTAAATACCATGGATGCGCTGTAAAACAGAAACGAATTTTTGGCTTGAATATGAACTGGGAGTAGTGGCGCATTGGCGCGTCTGGCAAAATTCAGAAAGCCCGGCATCCATCGGCTGTCGCGCACTCCCGTCGGGTGCGCGCGAGACACTTCGCCTGCCGGAAAAATGATGATGGCTTCTTCATTTTCCAAACTGGATAAAATACGTTTATAACTTTTTCGGGCGCTGCCGCCGGTCATGTTATCCAGCGGGATAATTAAATCCTGCAAGGCTGCAAAATGACTCAGCATGTCGTTAGCGACTATTTTGACATCCGGGCGCACTTCGCTAATCAATTTCAGCATGGCCAGCCCATCGAGGGAGCCAATGGGGTGGTTGGCGAATATGACCACACGTCCCAGTGCCGGAATATTGGCTCGATCGCGAGCACTGACCGTGTAACTAAAATCGAAATATTCAAAGATTCTGTCTATGAATTCCAGACCCCAGGCATCGGCGTTCGATTGCAGAAACGCATTAATTTCATCTTCGTGAATCAGTTTCTTCAACAGTGAAATTGTGGGCTTGCGGATTAACTCTGGCTTGTTCGCAAAACTGGGAAATTTATTGGTGACAGCGGCTTCAATATCGATCATAACTTTTTCCTAATCGGCACTCTTTGGATGGCCCATAAGGCAGTAGGGTATAAAGCAAATATGAAGCTTGCGTGACACTAATTTAACGGTTTTATTGCGGTGGGAAAATTCCAGGCGCTTTGCATAGGCCGGCTGTGATTTGTGACGATTTATGAGAAAAAACTCACAAAACCCTACAAAAAGACAGCCTGGCATCTGGCGAATTCCGAGAGCATAGTGAAGCTCGGGCGGGTTTCTGGGGCGGACCTGAACCTTTCGGCGCAAGTCGTGTGAAATTCCGTATAGGTGGCGGTGCGGTACTAAAGAATTTGCAGTAGCTGCTTCGTCTGACCGTCCAGCAAATTCTGGAAAGGCTGCTTGAAGCCGGCAATTACTTGTCGGCCATCATTTTTGCCCAGCTCCATAAAGTTGGCGCGACGGTTTATCAATTCGTTTTGTGCTGCGGAGGCTTCCACAATGAGCCCGGCAAACGGGAGCTTTTCCGGTGTGACATCGTTTTCCTGGGCGCTGACCAGGGCGGCAAGATCCAGTGGAATTTTATCAATAATGCTGGCCAGCTCGAGAATGAGGTATGCACTACAAGCCGAACGGAATATGGCTTCTCCAACGCTGTCACTGGCTTTGAACGTAAGGACATAGTAATTGTCTACCAAGACAAACTTGCTTCCTCCATAAAGCGCCATTACATCGGCAATGATTTTTTCCAGGCGGGCAATAGTGTCGCGAAAATTTTGCCCGTTGAGCTGCTGCTTCAATACATCGAGATTCTTAATATGTATGACGGAAAACACGCTTTCATGTTCTTCCTCTTCAATAAATGCTTCTTCCCCATCACTAAACTCCAGGCCTGAGTCCCCATCTTCGCTCTTCGCTGCGCCGGTGTTCCGGGTACCGGGAACGACTTCAATTGCCCCTTGGCGGGATAAGTCCCAAAGGGCAATCAGCGTAAGTAAAAGTGTTGTGAGTCCGGCAAAGGTTAAGGTCGAGCTGAGTGTTTCCGTAAGCGGGTTTAGATTGACCGAGACATAGCCGGCGATGCTATCGTGCAGCACGATGGGGGCGGTGAACTCAATGCCCTGAGCTTTGCCGAAACGAGTTTCTCCCGCCTGCACCAGCAGATTATTCTCCACATCGTGAATTGTGGCGAGCTGTGTGTGGGGGTTTGCCATGACGTCTTGCAGGATCACTTGTAGTCGAACCAGGTCGTGATTAAACGCCGCGTCTACGGCCTGCTTTGCCGCCATCTGTGATAAGGCATTTCCGTAGTTGGATAAAAACTGTTCTCTTTGAGCGTGGCTTTCCGGTAAGGTCAGCGCCAGGCTTAAACATAAAAAGAACAAGCCGCCGAGGCAGGCTGCGGAAAGAGCGGGGATTTTGTGGATTTTAATCTGCAAGGCTAATGGTCTTAGTCAATCTTAAATAGAGTTTATTTGGCGTTAAGGAGCAATTATGCGTTCAAATCTGCAGTGTGTCTGCGGTTTGAAGCCGCTGTGATGACGCTTTGATGACAATCGCAGCCCAGTCCTGCCAAGGTTTATGCCACAAGTATAGCGCCAACACTATAACAGCGACAGATTGGAGTGTTTGTGTTTTAGTTGGGAATTACAAAATGCGCACTCAGAAGCGTGTGAAATCATCGTTTGGCCGGTTTGTTGTGATTGAACCCTGGCCGTGAGTGGCTATAATGGGCCGCCATTCTCAATATAAGACGTAAGCTGTGCACGAACTCGTTCTGCTAACCATTTCCGGTCAAGATCGCCCCTCCGTCACCTCCACTGTGACGGAGTTACTTTCCCAACATTCCGCTAAAGTCCTGGATATCGGGCAGGCGGTGATTCATGACAGTCTCTCACTGGGTATGCTGGTTGAGTTTTCAGCCGGGAATGATGCCTCGCTGTTAATGAAAGATGTGCTTTTTCGCATGCATGAAATGGGAATGCAGGTGCGCTTTCAACCTATTACCGAGCAAAGTTATCAGGAGTGGGTCACGCAACAGGGTAAGGGGCGGCATATCGTCACTTTATTGGCCCGGCAGATCTCTGCGGAGCATATCGCAGCGTTAACAAGAGTTGTGGCGAATAACGGTTTAAATATCGACAATATCAGTCGATTATCTGGTCGGGTTGCTCTGGATGACACGGCTAATAGCAACAAGGCCAGTGTGGAGTTTTCCGCTCGTGGAACGCCGGATATTGCCAAACTGCGGGCTGAGTTGGCGGAAGTGTCCATGACCTTTGATGTGGACATCGCTTTTCAGGAAGACAATATGTACCGGCGTACGCGACGCCTGGTGTGCTTTGATATGGACTCCACTTTAATCGAAGCTGAGGTGATAGACGAGCTGGCCCATGCTGCGGGTATTGGCGATGAGGTAGCCCAGATCACTGAAGCTGCGATGGCCGGCGAGTTGGATTTTGACCAGAGCTTCGCCAAGCGTTTGAGTTTGCTAAAGGGCTTGGATGAGTCTGTGTTGCAGGGAATTGCCGAGTCTTTGCCTGTAACGGAGGGTGCTGAGCATCTGATTTCCACTTTGCGTAAGCTGGGGTACAAAACCGCGATTTTATCCGGTGGGTTTACATATTTTGGAGAGTATTTGCAGCGCAAGCTTGGTATAGATTATGTGTTTGCCAATGAGCTGCAGATAGTGGACGGTAAAGTCACTGGAGAAGTCAGTGGCCAGATTGTCAATGGACAGCGTAAAGCGGAATTACTGCGTGAACTTGCGCGGCGCGAAGGGATTAGCCTTGAGCAGGTGGTCGCTGTCGGTGATGGTGCGAATGATCTGCCCATGCTCAGTATCGCCGGGCTTGGAATTGCCTTTCGCGCTAAGCCGCTGGTAAAAGCTGAGGCTAAACAGTCCATTTCAAATTTAGGCTTGGATGCAATTTTGTACTTGATGGGCTTTCGCGATCGAGAAATCAAACAAGCATAATCCTTTGCCGCACTGTTCCCCCAGGCTTCAATAGAAGCGCTATTCCATACACATTGATGCCTGATGATTGATGCTTAAAGAAAAAGAGCCCTTTCCAGGGCTCTTAAATAGTCGATTACTTGACTGTGAAAGAAGCGCTTAACGCCCTTAGCTCTCCATATCAAAATCGTAATTCATTTGATCTACAGGCTCTTGCAGGTAATAGCCCTGAATGTAGTGCACACCGGACTGCCATAGCTTGGATAGGACGTTGGCATTTTCCACGAACGGTACAATGGTGATTTTATCTTGTTGATGCAGCTCACTAACCAGTTCCGCTAGAGAGTTTTCTTCCCCGTCACTGGGTTTCTGTAGGTCCTGGGTAAATGAACCGTCAACCTTTACATAGCTTGCGGTCACTTTGCTCAGTGCATTGAACGGGTTCAGCGCACAACCAAAGTGACTGATGCTGCAGCCACATCCCATTTCAGAAATCTGCTTGGTAAATGTACTCGCAACATTTAAGTGGTCATTGATATCTATTTCCCGCATTTGGAAAATAATGGCATCTGTTGGGAGTTTGGCGGCCTTAAACGCAACCGCCAGCCAGGGCGGTAAAGTTGCATCCAGCATGGATTCGCGGCAAAGGTTGATAATTAAATGCGTGTTGTTGCCTTTGTTGCGATGCTCGGAAAGTAATTTGATGGACTCAAGAATAACCCAGCGATCCAATTTGGTTGTCGCCCCGATCTTTGCCGCACCGGCGAGAAATTCCGTTGGAGAGACTTCTTTCCCTTCTTCATCAACCATTCGCATTAATACTTCATAGTGCTCTTTGTTGGAGCCGCGCAATGATAAAATCGGTTGGAAAAGTACTTTGAATCGCCCACTGTCCAGCGCGTTTTGCACCATCTGCTCAACGTCTTTTTTGCCAGACTTTTGCGTTTCCGGTTCGTACATTTTTGCCAGCGTGGAGCCGTCTTTTTCTCCCAGAGTTTTGGCAGATTCCAGAGCTTTCTGGGCATGCTGAATAGGAATGTCAGCGCTGGTGCAGGTTTCTGAGACGTAGGAAACACCGATCAAATAATTGAACTGAAGTGTTTTGCCTTCAATGTCGACTACGTAATCACGCAGGGCCTGACACATTTTTTCCGCTCTTTCCAACGCTTTATTGGCCGTAATGCGCGGTACTATCAGCACCAGTTGTTCTTCACTGAAGCGGAACAAGGTTTCGTTGTCACGGCTGAGCGATTTTGTGTAAGCGGCAATCGCTTTAATCGCGTCATCTACCGAGGATACGCCCAGTTTTGCTTGAACGGTATCGAGAAAATGTACGGCTTCTATTAGCAGTAAGGCACTGGAGCTTTTCTTTTCAACTGCGTCATGAACAGTTTTCTTCAGCGTTTCAATCAAGTAGTTTTTATTGAACAAGCCGCTGGCAATATCTTTGTTCTTAATTTCTTCTAACTGTGCTTCAAGCTCTTCGTTATTGTCCGCCGCTTTGGAGCGAATCAGTAACTGTATGCAGGGCTCTTCATCGTAATTGGAGTTGAGAACTTCAATGTTCAGCAATTTTTCTTTGTCGTTGGCTGTCATCACCGCGCACTTCATATTCGTGGCTTCGATGTCACTGCCTTTGATCATAAATTCTTTGAGGAATTTTTTTACTGCATCCTGATGCTTATCCGCCACAATGTCGATAATCGGCATGCATTCCAGATCATCACGTGAATCGTGGTCGAGTAATTCCGCAAATGAGTCGTTAACGTAGAGAAACATCCCATCTTGAACAAATGCAATTGCATCCCGCGAACTGTCCAGAAGTTGCTGGTTGCGGCGAACAATTTCATTAAATTGACGTTCGGCAATTCGGCGTTTTTCGCGTTCTTCCCGATTGAAGACTTCCCTGGCAATGACAAACAGCAAATGCTGATCTTCATCGAGGGTGACGACGTCTGCTGCACCGGACTTCATGCCTTCCACAACGGGTGAAGAGCCTTCACGATCCGTTTGTAAAATGAGAGGAATATCTTTGTTTAAACGACGTACTTGCTTGATGGCTTCAATGGGGGGAACATTCTTGGTGAGGTCTGCACCAATCATCAAGTCCCAGGCTTTTTCTTGCAAAAGTTTGGTCAGACCTTCGATGCTGTCTACGTGCTGCGCACGCACAGGGCGGCCCGCATTGTGCAACATGCTGATAAGTCGTTCAGCTTCGGAGCGTGAATCGTTCAGGATCAATAATCGTACAGTGTTAATGCTCATTCGTTTCTTAAAGTCACGAGGCGAGGCCTCTCTGTTCAGCGTTTTATCGTATGTATCGTTATGCGTCGAGAATCTAGATTACTTATTCAACATCTAAAAATAGTTTTGTTTTCAGTCGCTTATCTTACTTGATGCGGGCTTAGGTTTGCACCTATATGTCGTCCCAAGACGAGTACTGACCCTCAGAAGTTGGCTCGGAAGCTCTTGGAATGTCTCCTATTTTGTCTAATGTTTGAAAAGTAAACTGTTGAATGCTTTTTGTCGCGAAAATAACCTCGTCAAGGTTTGCAGACCACTCTTGCTGCCCATCGGCTATCTTCACTTTATCCTTCTCTTCGAAAGGAACTGAGCCGGTCAATAAACAGGGTTGGTTGTGTCCGAAGCGAGAAGGAGGCAAATAAAAACTACGCATGTAGTCAGAATAGCCACCCATCGCGTATGTTTGAGCGATTCCGTAAGGTTTTGGATTGTGTGAAAGTACCTGTATTCCAAATTGGGAGGCACCTTTCAGCTGTCGTACCCAACGAATGACTCCAATATCCCAGGAGCGCTTACCGATTTCCTTTATACCAATAATCTCGCCAGCAATCACCTTGTTCGGAATGTTTCCCTGCCACAGTAAACAATAACCGCCTGGGCTGGAATTTTGAATATTAACGCGATAACTCGGTCTGCTTTCTTCTCGGGGTTTTGGATCTGGTGTCACACTTTGTGGTATGCCTTGTGGCATTTTAGCTTCGCCCCGATCAGACGCGACAAACTCATCAAATTCAATACTGTTGTTGACATAATAGTGGCAATCCACCAAGCCGATGCAAACATGCGCCGCACTCGATACTTTTCTACGATCATTTTTTCGGGAAGCATCAATTGCCCAGGCATCTTTTAAATGCCGCAGCAAGGCTGTGGGAAAGTCCTCACCCACCAGATTCACTTTACCTGGCCCAAGGTGATTGGTCTCGCTTGAAGGTTTGCTCAACTGATTCAAAAGTGGGGCAAAGTCCAATTCCAAATAGCATTGATCGAGATCTTTTCCGACTTTGCTTTTGGCAATGGGACCTTGCTGGCCATGCAGGTCTACCACCAGATAGTTACTTTTATTAGCCTGCTGAGGTTCGTGAAGACGGACATGCAGGCTCCAGCGCTCGAATATTTGATAGGCCAAAGCAATGTCATTCTGACTCAGCTGATTGGTTTTGGCGCAGCCAAGCATCAATACGCGTGTATAGGCGGCTGTGACAGAGACGGCTCTTACATGTTTTAGCAAAGGGTCTTCGATCGGCTCGACCGTCAGTTCAAAATGATCTGCAATTTGATAAAGAATATGCAGTGCTGACCAAAGTGACTGGGAAAGCTGGGTGTATATCTGGCAGCTGCGGAAAAATAGTAACCCGATACCAGTCATTGCACGATGAATGGTTTTGGTCAAATCATCCATCGTTTGCTTTTTGGTTTTATTTAGCTGGGTAATTTGCAGTGCTGTTAAAAGATACCCATCGATCATAGATTTTTGTAAGGTCTGAGCAATCAGTACAGCTTTCTGTGCGTCCTCCGGCATAATAATCGGCTGATTAAGAAAGCCTTTCTGCAAACCCTCAATGGAATCCTGCACACGCATGCGGACAATTTCCAACATTTCCAGGCGTACCTGATAGCTCGTGTTGAGCTGTACGATTTCAGGAATCGCATTATAGAGTTGCATCGCGGTTTGGTTTAATTGCGTTGCCCGCAGGTTTTCAAGCCACTTTGATAGCACCGCCGGTTTATTACTCACGCAAAAACTCAGCTCTTCCAGATCCTGCTCAGGCAGACTGAGGTTGGCAAGTAATACACTGGGCTTAATTGGATTTGTCATGCAATAAGTTTGTCTTGTAGTGGAATGCTCGATTTTTAAACGGTCGCAGTGATAACTGAATTACGGCACGTGCTGTTGTCTAGGTCGTTTAAAGCTTGAGCGATTTCTGGGTCACAATTCATCGGCGCATAATTCATATATTTAGCGCGTATTAGGCTACTCTGCCAGTTTACGGCTTGGATTGCTCGTCTGTTTTGGCATCATTTTCACTTAAAAGAAGTCGTTCCTTCATTTTTGCGACATGTTTTGGACCGAAATCCGTAGACTGATCTCAAGCGCCACATTAATCAGTTTAGTAGTTGATTGGCACCTTTGACGGTTTGTCAGGGACTTCTTTCACTAATTTAGGTACCAGATAACCGGGTAGCGAAGCTAATAATTGCCGATGCAGGTCAATTGCGTCCGATTCTTCGACATTAAAGTGTGATGCGCCATTAACTTTGTCGAGCAAATGCAAATAATAGGGGAGTGCTCTGGCGGAGAATAAACGCTTGCTCAAAGTTGTCAGGCTGTTTGCATCGTCATTGATACCGCGTAAAAGAACTGTTTGATTCAGCAGAGTGATGCCCGCTTGCGCGATTGCCTGCAATGCATTGGACACTTCTTCGTCAATTTCCTGGGCGTGGTTGCAATGCACGACCAAAACAGACTGCAAACGATGTTGGCTGAGGATGTCGAGCAGCCCCGATGTCATACGTGAAGGCAGGACAATAGGAAGGCGAGTATGAATACGCAAACGTGTTATGTGTGGGATCTGACATATCTCAGAGATTAGCCATTGGATTTGCTTGTCCGAAATGGCTAATGGGTCGCCACCGCTCAAAATGACTTCTTCAATACTGTCATTCTGTTGAATGTAAGTAAGTGCTGCCTGCCATTCTCCGCGCGATGGTGTATTGCCTGCATAGTCAAAGTGACGCCTAAAACAGTAGCGGCAGTTTATTGCACACTGGCTCGCAGCGACGAGCAAAACTCGCCCTTCATATTTGTGAATCAACCCCTTTGCTACTGTGGAATGCACTTCCGCCAGAGGGTCGGTGGAGTACTCCATCGGTGAGTGCAATTCTTGATCAATTGGCAGGATTTGACGCAGCAGAGGGTCATTGATATCACCCGGTCGAATTCGACGGGCGAAAGACGGCGTTGTGCGCAGAGGGAACAGCTCTGCTGCTTTTTTGGCCTGAGGCAGAAGGGTTTTATCCAGTTGTACCAGATCCAGTAGCGTTTCTGGGTCGGTAATTAATTGAGAAAGCTCTTCTTGCCAGCTTAAACTCTGCCATGTTGTGATAGTTCGAGGTATCATTAGCACCTTTTTCGTAATAGGGCCCGGTAACACTAATTTAGTCCGCTCAATGGTTAACACCATAGTCTTAACACTGAACGGGAAAGTTGCGTATTCTAGCGAGTTACATAATCGACTGCCAATGCGTGGCTTTCAATGCTCTCAGCAGCAAGGCGAGCACTGCTCAGTATTCACTTTGAACAGCATGTTCAGGATGGCGGATACCTAGGGCGGTCAAATTCAGAGTGAACTGAAAAAGTAAGTGTCGGGTCACAGTAAAGTCAAAGTGATATTGAGGATAAAATGGCTAGTTATTCTACCAATGAATTTAAAAGCGGTTTAAAAGTAATGCTCGATGGTGATCCGTGCTCCATCGTTGAAAATGAATTTGTAAAGCCTGGTAAGGGCCAGGCATTTAACCGCGTTAGATTAAAGAATTTAAGAAGTGGGCGGGTCTGGGAGCGTACTTTCAAATCCGGCGAATCTCTGGAAGGCGCGGATGTGATGGACGTTGAAATGGAGTACTTGTACAGCGACGGCGAGTTCTGGCATTTTATGCAGCCCGACACATTTGAACAATATCAGGCTGATGCGAACGCGGTTGGCGAAAACGTAAAATGGCTAAAAGAGCAGGACAAAATCGTTGTAACTTTATATAACGGCAGTCCTTTGGCTATTACGCCTCCAAATCACGTGGAACTGGAAATTGTTGAAACTGACCCCGGTCTTAAAGGTGATACTGCACAAGGCGGCACTAAGCCTGCTACCTTATCTACGGGTGCCGTAGTTAAAGTTCCTTTGTTTCTTTCTATTGGAGAAGTGGTGCGAGTTGACACGCGCACAGGTGAATACCTGGGACGTGCGGCCAAGTAACCGCCTCGTATAACGTGAAAAGACTGTGACGAATAGCATGTACCAATTAATCGAGAAACGAGCCAGTGTCTTGCATCGTATTCGCGAATACTTTGATCAGCAGGGCGTGTTTGAAGTGGAAGTGCCGCTGTTGGGGCGCAGCTCCGTCACAGATCCTCATCTCAGTGCCATCAGCGCACAGGTGCAACAGCAAGCGCATTACCTGCAAACCTCGCCAGAGTTTTTCATGAAGCGACTGCTGGCGGAAGGTAGCGGCGATATTTATTATTTGGGAAAAGCTTTCCGGAATGATGAAAGTGGAAAGTTGCATAATCCGGAATTTACCATGTTGGAATGGTATCGTACGGAATTTAACGACGAAGCATTAATGGATGATGTGGGGGCGTTATTGCACCATTTGGCCCCGTTGCAGGTGGATTTGCAGATAGAGCATTTCTCCTATGCCGAAGTGTTTGAAAAACATGTGGGATTAAATCCGCATACCGCCACAGTGGACGAGCTGGCAGCCATCGCGAAACAAAAACTCGATGTACACTTTGACAGTGAGCCCAAAGCTACCTGGCTTGATTTGCTGTTTAGTCATTTGGTGGAAAAACATCTGCAAAACCCCACATTTATCACCGATTATACGGAATGTCAGGCTGCCTTAGCTAAAGTGGTAAACACCGGCGCTTATCCCGTTGCGAAACGGTTTGAGTTATTTTGGAAAGGGGTTGAGTTGGCGAATGGTTATTGGGAGCTGACCGATGCAAAACTGCAGCGCGAGCGATTTGTTGCAGATAATAAAATGCGTGAAGCTATGGGGCGGCCACCCATAGACATTGATGAAAAATTTATTGAGTCGTTGGAAAAAGGACTACCGGATTGTGCGGGGGTTGCTCTCGGTGTAGACAGGCTCATGATGTGTTTGTTTGATGAGAATGACATCAGTCATGTCATGCCGTTTCCGTCAAAAAATTTGTAAGCTGTGATTCCGTCCAGAAAGACGAACTGGTATCTCTTGGTGAATAGCTCCTCGTGAATAGCTCTGGGTTTAACTCCTGTTTATTTCCATTTAGCATCCATAATCCTATACAGCTTTCGTTATACGGGGACTCAGGCTTAAATCTTTTTAAACGCTAAAGGGCGAACCTTTATTTGTTAAACCGAAATTAAGCAAATCCCCGTAGTTATCTCAATTAATCACTGCAATCGCACTGTATTCCCTGATTCATTTCCAGAGCTGGATATTCAGTTTTAGGTGCGCCAACCACTTTGGCTGGAACGCCTACCACGGTCGAATGGGGAGGAACATTGTCCAGCACTACACTGCCAGCTCCTACTTTTGAGCCTGCTCCAATTTCGATGTTTCCCAAAATTTTGGCTCCTGCGCTGATGAGTGATCCTTTGCGAACTTTTGGGTGACGATCGCCAGCTTCTTTACCTGTACCGCCCAGTGTCACTCCTTGCAGGATGGAAACATCGTCTTCTACCACCGATGTTTCGCCGATCACGATACCCGTTGCATGATCCAGCATAATGCCTTTGCCAATTTTTGCCGCGGGGTGGATATCGACACCAAAGGTTTCTGAAATATGACTCTGAAAAAACAGGGCCAGGGATTTGCGATTGCTGTTCCACAGGCAGTGAGCAACACGGTATGCCTGCAGTGCGTGAAAGCCTTTAAAATAAAGAAATGGCAACGCATAGGAATCGCAAGCTGAATCTCGGTCGTAAACGGCTTTAATGTCTGCCCGAACAGAATTTCGGATGCATGAATCTCCAGCGATAGACTGCTCGATCATTTCACGAATTTGCAAGGCGGAGATAGCCGGGTTAGCCAGCTTGTTGGCCAAATGGAAGCTCAAGGCTTTTTCAAGGCTGTCGTGATTTAATATGGTGGCATGCAGAAAACTGGCCAGCGCAGGCTCTTTTTCAGCTTGCTCTTTGGTTTCCTGGCGAATCTGTTCCCACACGACATCCCGTGTGGCAATTTGATTGTCTTTGCTCAGTGACTCCGCTGTCGCTTCGGCTGGCTCGGCGCGCATAAAAACTCCAAAATCTGTGTGATTTCCGTATTATTGGGGTTTGACTATCATATTTCTAGTGAAACTTTGGCATGACAGACGAGATTAGAGACTATTTGTTGAGCAAACCAGATTCCCAGGAGGATTTCCCTTTCGGCCCAGAGGTTTCCGTCATGAAAATACGGAATAAAATGTTTGCCACTTATATCGTTAAGCCTGATGGCGTTGCGCATATGAATTTAAAATGTGACCCAGCCGAAGCTTTGATGTTGCGGGACGTGTTTGAGTCAGTCATCCCCGGCTATCATATGAATAAAAAACACTGGAACACAGTGATACTTGATGGCTCTGTTCCCAGGGCTGAAATCGAGAGAATGATAGATCGTTCATACGGTTTAGTGGTGAAAAAGCTGAGTAAATCAGACAGGCAATATCTGGAGCGGGTGCACGGAAAAGTGGCGCTTTATCGGTAATATTGTATCGGAAGCTCTCGCTCCTCCTTCGTCTCCGTGGAGTTGCCATGTCTTTTATTCTTAATTTTTGAATGCTCGCATGGTCTCGCACAGTGTAGCCAGCTACATTGAACACGTGACTTCGAATACGCCATGGCTACGATTTTTAGCTATGGTTATGTTAAGTGCGAGCAAACACTAAACCCCATTGGTGGACGTTAATGTTTTTAAACTTATGTAGCTGTTTTACCGGCCAGAATAGCCTTGAAATCTCCCTGATTGTTTTTCGAAAATTCATGGTCTGTGGTGTAATCCTTGGTAGTGTGTGTTTAACCGCCTGTGGTAGCGATGACTCTCCATTATTCGTGGATGATCCCTTGGCGACTACCCCTGTGCCGACGGTTGAACCCTCTCCAGAGCCAACCGTGACACCCACATTAACGCCAACGCCAACGCCGACACCGACTCCAACACCCACTCCAACGCCTACCCCGGTAGTGGCCACGATCAGTGAGCTACAGGCCCAGATTTTTACGCCCAAATGTGCCTCCTGTCATGGCGGGGCGGCACCACGACAGAATTTACGCTTGGATAGTACAACCAACAGCTTTAACGATTTGGTGAATGTGGAATCGGTCGAAGTGGCCGGGCGGTTACGAGTGGCGCCCAACCTTCCCGATCAAAGCTATATTGTGGAAAAAGTTTCCAATAATACTCCCTCCGTAGGAAGCCGGATGCCCGCGGGTGGAAATCCACCGTTGAGTAACGCTGAAATTAATATGATTCGTGGCTGGATTGCGAATGGCGCGCAGGCTGATGCTACCGTTATGGCGACAACAAAAATTACCCGGTTTTTACAGAAACAGGCTGCCGAAGTTGCTGAACTTGAAGTCACGTTTAATCGTCCGCTGGCGCCTTTGAGTGGCGCTGCGGATTATGTTGTGATGTTTGATCAAAACGGTTTTATCGATCCGTCGACGTACACGGTGACGTTGCAAGAGTACTCTTTGAAAGTGAATTTGCCGCTAAGACCCGATGTGGAACTTAGAATAGATGGCAATCACTTAATGGATAGTACCGGTAAATTATTGGATGCAGATAGAAATGAGCTGCCCGGAGGGCAATATATCAAGCATCTTGAGTTTTAAAGAAACAAAGCAGCTTTGTGCATGACGCATCTGATGTGGAATATCATTATTTCCATTTAATGTTGCAGCCAATGCTTGGGTATTGTTGAGCGATTGGTGCTTCTCCTGCCAAGCTGGCTTCTATGGCGGCTTTGAGGTCCTTACCGGTAACGGGTGTATCACTGCCGGGAGTGGATTCATCAAAGCGCCCGCGATAGATACATGCGAGATTTTTGTCAAACAAATAGAAATCCGGTGTGCATGCAGCATCGTATCTTTTTGCAACCGCTTGAGATTCGTCATACAGGTAGGGAAATTGAAACTGGTGTGCGGTGGCAAATGCCTGCATATTTTCAGGTGAATCGTCGGGATAGTTGGTCACGTCGTTGGCGCTGATAGCGGCAATACCGACGCCGCGATCCAGATATTCACTCAATTGGCCTAATTCAGTTTGCAAGTGCTTAACGAAAGGGCAGTGATTACAAATAAACATGATGAGAGTCGCTGCTTCACCACGTATATCTGCAAGTGATTTCGATGCGCCACTGACAACGTCTGGCAGGTTGAAGTCTGGCGCGGTGGTGCCAAGCGGTAGCATATTGGAGGGTGTTCGTGCCATGGTCGTTCTCCCGTAAGTGTGAATGCGGGTATTATATCGAACAGAGAAAAAAGCGAAAACTCGCCAGGTGGATTCGGTTGTGCTCGTCATACTCTAATATATCGAGTAGAGGTGTATGGCGAATTGGCGCGTGCTGATAAATATAGTCGTGCGCTGTGATTCAGCTCGCTTGCAAGTTGAGAGTGAGCGCGGGAGAATAGCTTTTTGCGCAATGTAGAAAGCGCAATATCCTCGCTACATTCACGTGCTCGCGTAATAGAAATAAATTAAATAAACAGGGCTTTGCATTAGCAATTTTGCTTACATAAAGCCGCAGTGACAAAATTGGTGGGCGACTGGGGGCAACTCGCATGAAAAAAATGATCAGCACTTTGTGTGTGGTGTTCATATTCGGCTTCACTTCAGTGGCAATGGCACAAGTGTATGTGGGGGGGGCTTATGGCGTGAGCGATGCCAAATCTTCACGTAACTCTGTACCTGAAATGGAGGGGGATGCTGGGTATCGCGTCAACCTGGGAAATCAGCTTTCCAATACCTTTTCTTTTGAAGTGGCTTACGTGGATTTGGGCAGTTATCTTGTGGGATCACTTGATGGTGAGCAAGACCTCAATGAAAGTTCAGATCAGCTCGATATCAGTGGATATGAGCTTGCAGTAATTGGCAAGTTACCATTACGTAAACGATTGTCACTGTTTGCCCGCTTAGGTCTTTTCGCTTGGGATGGCGAACGCGTGATTGTTGATAGCAGTACGGTAGAGCCCAATGTTTTCGCTTCCTCCGACGAAGATGTGAGCGTCGGGCTTGGAGTTGAAATGGAGTTTCTGGACCATATGGGAGTGGTGCTGGAGGCCAATCAGTACAAAACCGAGGATGTATATAATCAATTGTATGGACTCGGCGTCTATTTTACCTTTTAACCCTGTCATCTATAGACGTTCTCCAGTCAATCCATCGATATTGACTGGCACAGATCTGTCACACTAACTAAACTCTTTCCATAGGGTGTGACAGGTGACGTGTCCCTGTTAAAGCCCAGCCGAATGATAAAAATAGCCATAAAATAAAAATGGTTATTATTCTATGATTGCCTATCCATCGCCGCGTTGGCGGGCTTTCAGTACCGAGATAATGAGTTGTTATGCGAGAGGCGAATACCCCCGCGCCGGAACCAGGTTTGAATAGAGAATCTACTGCTTATACCCCTGGGCTGTGGGTCATTTTGGCGTGTCTGTTGTTCCTGTGCCAAGACACGTTGGGTATGGATGTGAGTGTTAATCACGACTACCAGGTGATTGAGCATGAAGTGTTGTTTATCGAAGGTAATCACTCCAGCAAAATTGCTGACCTTGTTAACATTCCCCCTGATCGGTGGCGACCGGTAGAAAATACGATTAATTTTGGTTACACCGACCAGCCATACTGGTTTAGGGTCAGTTTAAGTAATCTAAACAATGCATCCGTCGAGCGCTTATTGGTAGTACCCTATCCATTGCTGGATCATATCGAGTTCTATCAGGTACAAGACAAAAAAGTAGTGAATTTTTTTCAGACGGGGGATGAATTACCCTTCTATCGTCGCCCTATCCAGCACCGTTATTTTATTTTTCCTATCGAAATTCCTGCGAATGAAGTGGATGATATTTTTATCAAGGTCCAAACGTCAGGGGCGTTACAGGTGCCTTTGGAAATATGGCAGGAGCGGGCGTTTTTCACGCGAGATGCCGGGGTACTCATAGGGAATGCCATTTACTATGGCATTCTGGCGGTGATGGCGGCATTTATTTTAATGCTGTATTTTGCGTTGCGTGATCGAACCTTTTTGCTCTACGTCTTTTTTGTACTCAGTATTTTATTGCTGATGTCCAGCTTGCATGGCTTTACATACCAGTATATCTACCCGGATTCGCCGTTAATTCACGGCATGGTGCTGCTTGTCATTGTGCCGCTTTCGCAAATTGCCATTTGCGCCTTTACGATTGAGTTTTTGAAACTGCGGCAACAGCAACTTTACTGGTATCGCTTGTTTATAGCGTTAATGATTGTTGAAGGGCTGTGTATTATCGGAGCCTTTATTCTCCCATATGGTATTTCCACGCGTATATCGGTGACGATGACCATTCCCATTGCGATTATGTCTTTTGTTGCCGGCTTTCGATTCTGGCAATCCGGCGATAAAAGTGCGCGAATGTTTTCAATTGCCTGGATCGCCTTTTTGGCCGGTGGTTCTATCACGGTGTTGAACCGGTTGGGAATTTTTCCCATTTCATTTATCAGTGAGTATGGTATTCCTCTAAGTACAACTATGCAGAGCGTATTGTTTGCTCTCGCGCTGGCATCGCGGTTTAGTGAAGAGCGTTATGCCCGATTGAAGGCACAGGAGCAAATGGTAGAAGCGCTGAATAAACAACGGAATGTGGAAAAGCAGTTAATTCATTCGGTGAGTCATAATGAGGTAACGGGATTGCCTAATCGGGTGTTGTTTGAGCGGGCCCTGCAACCGTTTGTCGACCAGCCGCCCACCGGTTGTGAATGCATTTCGATCGTGATGTTACATCTGAGACGTTTTGATGATGTGAATAAAACCTTGGGGCATCGTAATGCTGATGTATTGTTGGGACAGATTGGTCAGCGTATTTCCAACGTGCTGAGCAGCAGTGAAGATTCTATACCGCTGGAAAAAAGTGAATATGGTATGAACTACGCCGCGCATATTGAAGGGGTTAGTTTTGCGTTTGCTCTGGCTAAACCCAGTCGCAATGAAACCATAAAAGCGCTGGAGCCATTGATTCGAGAAATGAGTCAGCCGATTGAGTTTATGAAACTGCAATTGGAACTGAGTTTTATTGTGGGTTGCAGTTTTGCGGGGGAGGAACGTGATCCGCAAACCTTACTTCGTCAGGCCTTTATCGCCTTTGATACAGCAGACATTAAAATGTCGACGATTGCGATTTATTCCCCGGAAATGAACCCTTATAGTCCGCGCCGACTAACGTTAATGACCGAACTTCGCGCGGCACTGGAAAGCAATACCCTCGAATTATTTTTTCAGCCGCAAATCCATTTGGCTAAGCGTTGCGTGTGTGGGTTTGAAGCCTTGTTACGCTGGAAGCACCCAGAGTATGGCATGGTGCCTCCCGATGAATTTATCCCCATGGCAGAAAAGACAGGTTTAATGAAGCCGTTGACGAGCTGGGTGATTAAACACGCCGTTAATTTTATTGCCGACCTGGACGAACTCAATTGTTCGGCATATGTGTCTGTAAATATATCGGCACTGAATCTGCGTGAGCCGGATTTCAGCAGCGAAGTCGTACAAATATTGCAGGACGCTCAGGTTGCACCGCAAAGGCTGGTGCTGGAAGTGACGGAAACTGCAGCAATGATTGATCCTGCAGGTTCTGTTATTGCCCTCAAACAATTACAGAGTGCCAATATTCGAGTCGCGATCGATGATTTTGGAACCGGCCACTCATCACTTTCTTACATTCGTAAATTACCTGTTCAGGAAATTAAAATTGACCGATCTTTTGTCATGGAAATGGATAGCAATAAAGGAGACGAAACCATCGTACGTACAACGGTGAACATGTGCCACGATCTGGGATATGAAGTGGTGGCCGAGGGGGTGGAAAACGAGCCGATTCTGGAGTTACTTGGCAAGTTGCATTGCGATATTATTCAAGGTCACTTTGTGGCCCGTCCTATGAATCGCAGTGACATGTTGGCCTGGCTTCAGCAAACTGACTGGTTATTGCAGCCAGAAGATGAGCACGCTTCGCCATCCAGTTCGACAGACGTCACTGGCAAGCACGCCTCGAACGACGATTTAAGTTAGTGAATTATAGCTCGCACGGGCATTTGATACGGACGACCGTTAAGGCTGTAGAGAAAGAGGTTTTGCATCCATCTCCAGTAATTGTTCGCGAAGTTCCACTATGTGATCTGCCCAATAGCGTTCTGAGCTGAACCACGGAAATGCAATGGGGAATGCGGGATCTTCCCAGCGCCGCGCAAGCCAGGCGGTGTAGTGTAAAAGGCGCAGGCTGCGCAATGCTTCAATAAGTCGAAATTCCACAACATTAAACTCACAAAATTCTTCGTAGCCTTCGATTATGCTGGCTAATTGTGAGCGTTTGCTTTCAGTGTCGCCCGATAGCAACATCCAGATATCCTGAATCGCCGGTCCGCTGCGGGCATCGTCAAGATCCACAAAATAAAGCGAATCGGGGCGAGATAAAATATTGCCGGGGTGACAGTCGCCATGAAGGCGAATTGAGGTAAATGAAATATTGGCAAAGGCCTCGTCAATTTTTTCCAGAATATGTGCGCTCGAGTTTGCGTAAGACTCCCTCAAACTTTGCGGAACACAGTTGTTTGCCAATATGTAGTCTCTTGATGCATGGCCAAATTGTTGAGCGTCCAATTTTGGACGATGAATGAAAGGCTCGGCTTGGCCTACGGCATGTAAGCGTCCAAGTTGTTGACCGATTCGATAGAGCGTGTCCAGGTCTTCAAGTTCGGGGGCGTAACCACCTCGGCGTGGGTATAGCGCGAATCGAAATCCCTCGTGCTCAAACAGGGTTTTACCCTGCTTCTCGATGGGCGAGATAATCGGAATTTCACTGTCGCTCAAGGCCAGAGAGAATGCATGTTCCTCAATAATTTGTTCATCCGTCCAGCGGTTGGGACGGTAGAACTTGGCAATAATGGGGTCCGCGCCTTCCATTCCAACTTGATATACTCGATTTTCATAGCTGTTTAATGCCAGTACACGCAGGTCCGATAAAAATCCCAGGCTTTCTACCGCATCCAATACGGTGTCCGGGCTTAGTTGGGCGTAATCGTGTTGATCCACTGGCATACCTCTTCGCGTGATGAAAAATGCTGGTCATTGTAAACCTGTATGACAAAGGAAGGAAAATGAATTCAGAATACAGCAAGCTTATTTGGGGGTTCTAGCAATTGCCCAAACGTCAACACGTCGGATACCAAGGGTCTTTAAAAACTTGGCAAGTTCTTCCGCGGTTGCACCTGTGGTGACAACGTCATCAACCAAAACCACATGGTCATATTTGCTCAGACTTGCTTTGGCCGAAGCGTTGCTATGGAAGGAATGTTTCAAATTGCGTAAGCGCTGTTTGCGCTTTAACCCCTGTTGCAGGGAAGTGCGATGCGCTTTCCGAACAAGGCGCTGCCAGGGAATACCGAGTTGTTGGGAGAGCTCTTGCGCCAGTAGATCACTTTGGTTGTAGCCGCGCTGTAATCGTTTTGTCCAATGGATGGGGACAGGAAGGATCAACTGGGGATAGTCAAAATATTCAAACTGAATACGTTGGATTAGCGCCCGGGTTAAATCTTTTACGAGATAGTGGCCGTTCTGATGTTTGAATCGATTAATTAAGGTGTCGACTGGATGACTAAATACATGGCCACATAGAATTCGGTCATAGGCCGGCGCTGATTGTAAGCATCCGCCGCAATAAATATCGGCGACCAGAGAGTCATCAACTTTTTGATGTAATGGGAGATCACATTGATCGCAGTGTCGATAATTGCTCGGTGTTTGCAGCGCTGACTGGCAAAATTGACAAAACATCGATCTAGGCTTTGAGCAAGCGTTTGAACTGACGTTTGAATAGTGCTGTGAAGTGTCGTCTACCGGGTGAATTTCCCCATGGCAAAGTTCGCAATGGCGCGGTAGCAGGCTTGAAAACCAATGGTGTGCGGCCGCTTTTTTTAAGGCGCGCGATACCGGTATTGAACCCGCTTTAAGTGATTGAAAACTAAGAAATTCTTGCCTGGTGCGTGCAAACCATTTCATATTTGTAAACCTCAACGTCCTTTTTTGGTTGACAGCGATTGCTTTCGATTATTATTGTGCCCTGTTTATAGTCGTCAGAAAACGCCTAAATCTCGCGAGATTTCTGAGCAATTACACGAATTCGTATCCGTTACAGTATTAAAGAGTGAAATATGAGCCAATATAACTTGCGCCACGATTGGACGCGCAGTGAAGTCCAGGCATTATTTGCATTGCCATTTAATGATCTTATGTTTCAGGCACAAACTGCCCATCGTCAGTATTTCAACCCAAACCAAGTGCAGGTGAGTACCCTGTGTTCGATCAAAACAGGCGCCTGCCCTGAAGATTGCGCCTATTGTCCGCAGAGCGCTCGCTACGATACGGGACTTGAGCGTGAAAAACTGATGGCAGTGGAAAAAGTTATTGAAGAAGCCAAGCTTGCCAAAGCATCTGGCGCTACCCGTTTCTGTATGGGGGCCGCATGGCGTTCTCCGAAAGCCAAGGACATGCAGTATGTAGTGAACATGGTTAAGGGTGTGAAATCTCTCGGGCTGGAAACCTGCATGACTCTGGGAATGTTAAATGAAAACCAGGCTCAAGAATTGGCGGGTGCCGGCTTGGATTATTACAACCATAACCTCGATACCTCACCGGAATTCTACGGTGACATTATTACCACGCGCACTTATCAGGACCGTTTGAATACCCTGGCAAATGTCCGTCAGGCGGGAATGAAAGTATGTTGTGGCGGTATTGTGGGGATGGGCGAAGAAGAAGATGATCGAGTGGGGTTATTATTACAATTGGCGAATATGCCTGAACACCCAGAGTCAGTGCCGATTAATATGTTGGTGAAGGTAGAGGGAACACCTCTGGCTGATGAAGCAGATCTTGACCCGTTTGATTTCATTCGCACAATTGCGGTTGCTCGTATTGTAATGCCAGCTTCGCATGTTCGACTGTCTGCCGGGCGCGAAACCATGAATGAGCAAACTCAGGCGATGGCATTTTTGGCCGGCGCTAACTCAATTTTCTACGGTGAAAAGTTGTTGACCACCCCCAACCCCGAAGCGAATAAAGATATGCAATTGTTTAAGCGTCTGGGCATTGAGCCTGAACCTTATGAAACTGAGCATACCGAAGAAGCGTTAACTCATGCTATCGAACAACAGATGGTAGATGCGCAGAACGATAAATTCTTTTATAACGCGGCCAATTAATCCAATCGAAATAGCACTATGACATTTGAAGAGCAGCTTCAGGCAGCATTGGAAGCGCGTCGAAATGAAAACCTGTACCGCAAACGTTTGGTGGTTGGGTCTGCGCAAGGTGTGCGCGTTATTCGTAACGAGAAAGAGTATTTAAGCTTTTGCAGTAATGATTACCTTGCCCTTAGCAACGAGCCAAGAATCATTAATGCCATGCAAAATGCCGCTGAGCAATTTGGTGTTGGCAGCGGTGCTTCACATCTTGTTTGTGGTCATAGTGAAGAGCATCATTTTTTAGAAGATGAATTAGCGCAGTTCACCGGTCGACCAAGAGCGTTATTGTTTTCCTCGGGTTATATGGCCAATGTGGGAGTGATTAGTGCTTTGCTGGGGCGCGGTGATGCGGTACTGCAAGACAAGCTTAATCATGCGTCATTGATTGATGGCGCTCTGCAAAGTGGTGCAGAATTCCTTCGTTATCGTCACAATGACATGCAACACCTGCGGGAAAAGCTGCAAAATTGTAAGGCTCGACGTAAGCTCATTGTTGTCGACGGTGTGTTTAGCATGGATGGTGACGAAGCTCAGCTAAAAGATATTTGTGCTTTGGCAAAAGCGCACGATGCCTGGGTGATGGTAGATGATGCGCATGGGTTTGGTGTGCATGGCGAGCATGGCAGCGGTACCGTCAATAAGCTCGGCTTGGGTTTGGACGATGTACAAATCGTGGTTGGAACGCTGGGGAAAGCATTTGGTACCTATGGTGCTTTTGTCGCCGGCAGTGAAACCTTGATAGAAAGCCTGATTCAATTTGCGCGAACCTATATTTACACCACAGCGTTACCACCTGCAGTGGCTGCTGCGACAAGCGCAAGCCTGAATATCGTGATGGAAGAAGAACATCGCCGTGAACAGTTGCGAACTTTGATTACACATTTTCGTAATAAGTGTGCAGCTTATTCTATTCCATTGATGCCTTCGTCCAGCCCGATTCAGCCGATTGTTATTGGTGATGAAGCAGAAGCGTTGGAAATTTCTCAACGTCTGGAAGCAAAGGGTATTTGGCTAACGGCGATTCGACCTCCCACTGTGCCCAAAGGTACATCACGTTTACGTGTTACGTTTTCTGCCGCGCATAGCCTGGCGGACGTAAATGTATTGGTAGAAGCAATTTGTGAAGCTATGGACGAAATCAAAGCTTCGTCAAAACAGCCTTCATAAGAAGATTGATTACGTGCGTTTTTTTCTTGCTTAGCATTTTAGACACCGAAGATTTTTATGAAGCCTGCACCTATATCATCGGCAACACCGTCAATGAATGATGATACCCTGAATACATTATTTGCGGATGACGACTCCTCGAAAATACCTGCACTGACGCTACAGACGGTGACCGACGGTACCTTATCTCCTGTATCCAGTAACCGCGTCTTCACCACTAAGGTGACGTCATCTCAGAAACCATTTGACGCAACTCCCTTGGTTTTTTTACATGGATGGGGCAGCAATTCTGTCAGCTGGTTGCCGCTAATTGAAAAAATGCATGCATTGCAGCGTCCCATGCTGGTGATCGATTTACCTGGCTTTGGATGTAACCAGGCGATAGGAAATGATCTTTCTGTGATGCAAATGGAAAATGTTATGGACGCTGTAGCAGCGTGTATACCTCCACGTTGCGTACTGGTGGGATGGTCGCTAGGAGGCATGCTCGCCACGCAATTGGCTCATCGTTATCCTCAGCAAGTGGAAAGTCTAATTACGATAGCCAGTAATGCTTGTTTCAGTGTGAAGCCCGGTTGGCAAAACGCCTGTACGGAAACGGTGTTTCAGCAGTTTTTTCATGGCTTTGCGCAACAACCCGGAATGACATTCAGTAAATTTATCAAACTACAAGCTCAGGGTGATGCTAATCGAAAGCAGGTGATTCGAACTCTGCAGCAAGCGCAAATAGCACCTTCTGACGAGCAGCAAGAATCCTGGTTGTGCGCGCTGGAATTGCTGGCGGCGTTCGACAATCGCAATATATGTAAGCAAATCCATCAGCCCTGGCTGCAAGTGTTTGGGGAGAATGACAGTCTGGTGCCTATTGCGGCGAGCACCGATATTCAAGGTTTGATGCCGGAGTCGGTGGCGAATAAGATATTACGGCTCAAAGGTGTGGGCCATGCGCCACATATTTCCATTCCCGAGGCGCTCGCAGATGAAATAGTGAATCACCTTCAGGCGTCACCTTATCATCGACATAAACAGGCAATTGCTGACTCGTTTAGCAAAGCCGCGAACTCTTACGATGACATGGCTCAGTTACAGGTGCGAGTTGCTCAGACCTTATTGGCCAGGCGTAGCTCGTACGAGGGCAATATTTTAGATTTGGGGTGTGGTACAGGTTTTTGCAGTAAGTCAATCACCCGTGCATCCAACACCCTGTTTGGTTTGGATATCGCCCAAGGGATGCTTGAAAAAGCTAAACAGGTGATTCCAGAGCAGCACAGACTTTGTGCCGATCTGGAGTTTCTACCTTTGCAAGCCTGCGTGATGGACGGCATTGTGTCGAGTTTATCTGTGCAGTGGTGCGATGATTTATCCCGGGTCTTTGCTGAGTGCTATCGTGTACTTCAGCCGGGTGGGTGGGTGTTACTGTCGACGCTCTTGCCTGGGACGTTGCATGAGCTAAATGATGCGTGGCGAGCAGTGGATGGCTTTGTACACGTGAATGATTTTATCGGCGAGGACGATGTAATCCGGTTTGCCAAAGATGCGGGGTTTATTGTCGATCAAATAACGGTGCGAGATGAAGTCATGTGGTTCGATTCAGTAATGCAATTGATGAAAGGTTTAAAAGGCATTGGGGCGCATAATATTAATGCAGGAAAAAATCGTGGTTTAACCGCCAAGGGCAAAATTATGCAGATGCAACAGGCGTATGAACAGCATCGAACTGGAGAAGGTTTACCTGCAACCTATAAAGTCATCTATCTCTCTTTACAAAAAACAGCGGAAACAATCTGATATGCCTAATGCTTATTTTGTGACGGGTACCGACACGGATGTAGGGAAAACCCTGGTGGTTTCAGCCATGCTGTTTAAGGCGCGTCAACAGGGGCTGCGGTGCATGGGGTTAAAACCCGTTGCAGCCGGCGGTGAAGAAACAGCGCAAGGGCTTCAAAATGAAGATGCGCAACGCATGCGAGAAAATGCCTCAATTGAGCTGAGCTATGAAGAGGTGTGTCCGGTGACGCTGCCAGATCCATTGTCTCCCCATATTGCAGCTGAGAAAGCCGGTCGCACACTTGATGTTGATCGAATAGTCGGGTATTGCCGTGGTGGAATGATGCATCCGCATGACTTGTGTTTGGTGGAAGGTGCTGGTGGCTGGCGTGTACCGATAAGCCCACGTGCCCTGATGTCCGACATTGCTAAGACGCTGAACCTGCCCGTCATTTTAGTGGTTGGTATGCGCCTGGGGTGTTTAAACCATGCATTATTGACTGCCGAATCCGTTTACCGTGACGGGCTTGAAGTTGCTGGTTGGGTCTCCACCGTGATTGACCCCAACATGGCAGCATTAGCTGAAAACCTGGAAACTCTGCAGAAGCGCTTTCCGTTTCCTTGTTTTGGGAATATTCCGTATATATCGAATGCGACGCCAGAAGCGGCAAGTGCGCATATTGATATAAAGAATATTGTTGAAAGCGGACAAGCTTAAGACGAATCAATCTTAGAAAATGATGGATTTTGTGCCATTAAGGCTGTTTTTTACTCAGAAAGGACGTAAACTTTAATTAACACAAGGCATTGTTAAATGACCGAACTTTATCGCCGGTTAAATGTTCTAATGTCAGGATACAGTATTGCGCAAAAGGCAATTCGAAAAGACATTGAGCAAAAGACATTGCTAAACATCGTTAACAGTTAATCCCCGCTGCAGAGGCAACCAGTGCATGCGGTGAAAAGGGTAAAGCGACATGGTCGGTTCAGTATTTAACGAAGGCGTACGCGGTATGGCAACAAGCTATCGCGAAATGCAAAAATCCGCGCATGAAATTGCCCGTGCGAATATTGACAGTAATACTGACAATGCACCGTCACAAGATGCTGCAAGTCAAGCCTCGTCTTTGCCTCCAGTCAATGAATTAAACGAAGACCGTCGACCAGGGCTCGAAGAGTCGTTGGTGGAAATGCGTCGGCAAGAACAAATATTCACAGCTAATGCCGCTGTAGTGAAAGTGGCGGAAGAAACGCTTGGGAGCATAATTGATGTTAAATCTTGATGCACTGATGCAATCGATTCAAGAATTCTTTTGTTGGGCCTTTGGTATTGAACAGCAAAAGCAAGAGTATTTATATATTCCCATAGAACGAGAGGAGGAGCGGAGAAGACCAGGGCGGTAATTTCGCCTTTTGCGTTGGTTATTTCGGGGGTAACCCCTTGGGATTGACGCCACGAAATTCAGCTCGACCCTTCATCTCTGCTAAGTAGAGGTGATTACACAAAACTTTATTACGAGTTCGGCGAACCTGTATGCGCCCCTAAACTCTGTAGGCCAGAAACCTGTAGGGCAGGAAGACTCGTCTTCACGAATAGCGACAACCAAACCCGTCGAACAACTCTCCAGTTCTGGAAAACAACAGCTCCGTACCCGTGATAAATATTTAGCACAAGACAGTGGTCTTGAACCTGCGAGCGGGGATAGCCGTGCCTCTCCCAACCAAAGCGAAGCGCAGGAAGCAAGATCAGAGGCCGAGCGAGCGACACGCGAACGTCAGGAAAAGGCGCAGCAGCAACAGGACCAGCTGGAGATCCGTGAACTAGCAGCTCGGGATAGAGAGGTGCGCGCACACGAGCGTGCTCATACCGCTGTCGGCGGGCAATACGCGGGTTCACCGACATACCAATACACACGTGGGCCGGATGGTGTGAATTACGCATCAAGTGGTGAAGTCCCGATCGATGTCGGACGGGCACCCACGCCAGAGGAAACCATTCGCAAAGCTCAAATCGTGCGGCGCGCGGCTTTAGCACCAGCTGAACCATCGCCGCAGGACCGAAGTGTGGCGGCTCAGGCTACGCAACTTGAAGCGCAAGCTCAGCGTGAACTGGCCATTCAGCGGCAAAGCGAAGCGGCGCAGGAACGTGAAGCGAGAACCGCTGAGGATGGCGAAGAGCGCGACTCACCGAGTGGGCTGGATTCTGCTGAAATTGACCTGACGCCACGAACCGCTACAGCGAACTCAAACCCCGCTGTGCAAGCTCAAAATCAAATAACCTCCAGATCTTTGGCATCTCCCATTAACACGTCTGCGGAAGCGAGTTATCAGCTTTTGCGGTTGCAGCAATCTATCGCCAGCACTTCACCTACCCCTAACAGAACCGGTTCAATATTGAATCAGATTGCTTAGAGTTACTCAAAACCTGCGGAGAATCCTTGGCACCTTGAGATTGTGTCGCACAGTTTTCCTTTTAAACCCCTGTAAGCTCGATAAACTCTGATAAAGCACCTATTTTTAAAAGGCATTATTGCAAGGTGAAATGGTTTTACAGTGAGAACGGGCGGAAATGCGCTTGTGGTGGAATTCAAACAACTGTTTAATTGCGTTGTCTATAGGTTAGGTTGTTGATTAGACTGAAGTTTTTTCCCGAAACCATCACTATATCAACTCAGAACTCACATTTATTACAACAATAAGAGGATTCACAATGGCCGAATACAAAGCTCCTTTGGATGATATCCGTTTTGTCCTGAACAACGTGTTTAACGTCGGACAGTTCTGGCAATCTTTAGCAGGAATAGAAGAGGTCGATACGGATACGGCGGATGCCATTTTAGAAGAGGCCGCAAAAATTTGTGAGCAGGTATTAGCTCCTTTAAATCGAGAAGGTGATGAGGAGGGGAGCCATTGGAATGATGGTGTTGTAACTGCACCGAAAGGTTTCAAAGAAGCCTATCAGACATACTGCGAAGGCGGTTGGGGCGGACTGGGTGGGAACCCTGAATACGGTGGAATGGGGATGCCCAAGACACTGGTTTCTGCGGTTGAAGAAATGGTTCAAGGTTCCTGCATCTCTTTCGGCCTGGCTCCTATGTTAACTGCCGGCGCTTGTCTCGCAATGAACGCACATGCCGCAGATGAATTGAAGGACGCCTATTTAGAGAAAATGTACAGCGGGCAATGGGCGGGTGCGATGGATTTAACCGAGCCTCACTGTGGTACTGATCTTGGCCTCATTCGAACCAAAGCCACTCCCAATGGCGATGGCAGTTATGCACTTACCGGGACGAAGATCTTTATTACCTGGGGCGAGCATGACATGGCAGAAAATATTATTCATTTTGTCTTGGCTAAATTGCCGGATGCCCCTCCAGGTTCAAAAGGGATTTCCCTGTTTCTGGTACCAAAATTTTTACCCGATGCCGAAGGGAATGTGGGTGATCGAAACCCTATGTCCTGTGGCTCGATTGAAAAGAAAATGGGGATTAAAGCTTCGGCGACTTGTGTGATGAATTTTGATGGTGCCAAAGGTTGGCTGGTGGGAGAGGCGAATAAAGGCCTGGCCTGCATGTTTACTATGATGAACTACGAGCGTTTGGCGGTGGGAATTCAGGGCATGGGCGTTGCTGAAAATGCCTACCAGGGTGCTCTGGCTTATGCGAAAGAGCGGATTCAGGGCCGCAGTCCAACAGGTGCAAAGACGCCTGAAAAAGAGGCCGATAATTTATTGGTGCACCCCGATGTGCGTCGAATGCTGTTAACCATGAAAGCCCTTAATGAGGGTGGCCGCGCGTTCTACACCTATGTTGCCAGTTGGCTGGACATCGCTAAATTCAGTGATGTGGAAAAAGAGAAAGCGCATGCGGAAAATATGGTGGCTTTACTGACACCCATCAGCAAAGCATTTCTCACGGATGCAGCGTTGCAGACGGCTGTGCTTGGCCAGCAAGTGCTCGGAGGTCATGGGTTTATTCGCGAATGGGGTCAGGAACAGCATGTTCGCGATATTCGAATTACTCAAATCTATGAGGGGACTAACGGTGTTCAGGCCATGGATTTGATCGGTCGAAAAACGGTCATGGCAAAAGGCGAGCTGCTCAAACTGTTTGTTGACGATGTCGACGCATTTTTGTCTGAAAAAGCGAGCGGACTTAATTCTGAGCTGGTGTTAACGCCATTAAAAACAGCCCTGGCAGATTTGCAGGAGAGCACCGATGTGGTGTTACAGCAGTCTGCTGATGACGCCTGTGCTCCAGGAGCCGCTGCTGTCGATTATCTGGATATGTTTGGCTATGTGGCATATGCCTATATGTGGGCAAAAATATTATCAGCCTTACCCGATGCAGAGGTCTCAGATAGCTTCAAAGCGGGCAAAGAAGCCACAGGTTTGTTTTTCTTTGCCAAGCTCTTACCTCAGGTAAAAGTGTTAAAAGCGCGAATTGCAGCAGGCTCTGCCACAGTTATGGCAATGACAGAAGACCAATTCTAATGCGTTCCAGGCAAGCATCACCGGGTGGTGCTTGCTTTTATTCCTTAACAGTAGCTCTTTGTTTTATTTTACGCGGTTTGCCATAATCCCACTTCTGACGGGGACACAAAGCCATGGCAGTTCCTGTAAACATACCTGTGTTGGGTAAAGAAAGGTGGACGAGCGGTCCTGCTTAAAATAAGTATTCTAGAGTGAAGCGGTTATGCCAGAATTGTATCCAGAAGATCAGAAACGTGTTGATGAGTATTTGGCAAGATCTGTACGTAGTGAGCGAAAGCCCTTTCGTCCACTGCTGCTGCTAATGGTGATTCTTGCCATGTTAGTCGTTTTGACAGGCATTGCCTACTTCATCGGGCAGTCAGAAGGGCTGGTATAGCGGCGGTCAGTTGCATTCCCCCGATTTATTCGTCGTCAACCCAGACCCATCTCACCGGTTCACCGAAATCATCTGTAATAAGTTTCTTTTTCGGGCCGGCTCGCCGGCTCTTTAATTGCTTGGTTTTACTGCTTTTGCGTTCTTCCAAAACTTTGATGACATCGGTTACAGGCGTTCTTTCCTTACGCGGTTCAAAGCTTGCCGAGCGAGTAAACAGATTGACGTTCGCATCGTTACCACTGACGCCAGATGGGATCGACTTGACTTCTCCTCCGGAAGCTAGAAAAGAGTCCACTTGTCGGCTAAGCGCTTCTCGGCACTCCGCTTTAGTGGGGGTGGGTTTAATCGGTGTCCTGTCGGCCATATTTCAGACTATTGCTGCGAAATCGCTGTAAAAACGTTCAGTCTACTCGTCTATTAGCCTTTGAACCAGATGAATCCCCTGTTTTTTTGCAATTTGTTGTTGAATGACTGGCAGGCAGACCTGGAGCTCCGATGCCAGAGTCCAAGGAGGGTTGATCGCAAAAATACCACTGGAAGTCATGCCGTGATTGAGGTTGTCGTCCGGTGATAGGCCGAGTTCAAATTGCCACACGTCTTTTATGGGCGATTTGCTCAATTTACGGATCATGTCGGCGATCAAGTGGCGATTTACAACGGGGTACCAGATGAGGAAAGTCGCATTTGGCATACGTTGGTAAGCACTGATGACAGACTTCACTACATGATCGTAATCATCTTTAATTTCGTAAGAGGGATCGATGAGTACCAGCGCGCGTTGGTTTTGCACCGGAAGTAGCGCTTTTAAACTCTGAAACCCGTCACTGTGTTCGGCTTTAGCTCGCTTATGAGTTTTGCTGTTTTGCTGAAGTAGGGCAAAGTCTGCAGGGTGTAATTCAAAAAAACGCAATTGATCTTGAGGTCGCAAAAGTTGCATCGCAATCATGGGGGAACCGGGATATTGTCCCTGTCGTGAAAACTTTTGTACCAGTTTGTGATAAGGCAGAGTGTCTTCAGGCAGTTGCGTAAAGTCCAATTGGGCAAATCCCTCCGCGAACTCCCCCGTTTTTTTGCTTTCTGCAGAATTTGTCTGATACAGGCCAGCACCTGCATGTGTGTCGATATAAAGAATCGGACTGTCCTTTTTCAACAGATAATTCAAAGTCTTTATCAGCACCAGATGTTTTAGCACATCGGCATAATTTCCAGCATGAAAAGCGTGACGGTAGCTCAACATAAAACCTTTAAACCTTTTTTGTGCATTAACATTGATTTATCGCTTGATGATTGGGGATTAATAGTCTGAAAACTTTTTTGCACTTCCTCTGACTTTGTCTGCAGGATACTTCGCGGCATTTTTATCCATTTTACTCAATGCCGCTGAATAAATATCAATATCCAAGCGCTTCGCTAATAATAACGAATACAAAAACACATCGGCCAGTTCGTCTTGCACTTTAGTCAGTGTTTCACTGTTCAGATTTCGTGACTGCTCTTCACTCAACCACTGAAAGTGCTCCATTAATTCCGCTGTTTCTACGGAGAGCGCCATGGATAGATTTTTCGGTGCTTGGAATTGTTCCCAGTCACGTTCCTGAGCAAAGGCTATTAACCTTTGCTGTAAATCGAGGATAGGGTTGTTCTGCGGGTCCGAGATTTTATTCATGGCTTTTTAAACCTCACTCAGTTTGCGTTTTAAAATGAATTAAAACTCTTCCGTTTCTTCTGCCTGGCCGCCAAAAACTTTAGCCAGATCATTGATAAATGCCGCTAGCTCGACAGTCATAATGGAAAAGTCGATATCCATTTGTTCAACCGCGCTTTCTGCATCTTGTTCTTTGGCTTTCTCCTGAATTGCATCTTCGTACTTGATACGTTTAATTCCAAGTTGGTCGTCGATGATACATGAGATGGCCTCATTCCAGGTGATCGCAACTTTGCTGACCAGCATGCCGGATTCCAGGTGGTTTAAAATTTCGTGTGCGGTTAAGTCCTGCTTCTTGCAGCGAATAACGCGACCATCTTTAGCTGCCTGCAGCTCACATTCTTCACCCAGCTCAAAGCGCTTGTTAATTTTGCCGGTGCGAAGCCAGTTTGTCATGACGTGCGCTGGTGTTTTTTGTACGGAAAAAGGTACGAGCTTCAATGAGCCCAGGCTTTCTCGCAATGCGCTAATCAACTCCTCGGCTCGCTTGGCGGAACTGGTGTTGACGACGAGTAGAGAGTTTTGCTTGTCGATATAGGCAAAGTCAAATGAAGATTTAGCCAGTGCTTTGGGCAGCAATGAGAAAATAATTTCATCTTTGAGTGTCTGGCGTTCTGCACGCCCGACAAAACGACTTTCCTCATCTCGAATTTCTTGCAGGCGATTTTCTAGCTGCTCTTTGATGAGTGCGCCTGGAATTATTTTCTCCTGACGCTTTGCGGCAATAAGTATGTAATCATTTGCTGCGTGTACAAATTCACTGCCATGTCGCCCAAGAGGAAGGGTCCAGCCATATTTGACAGGATCGAGATTGCCACAAGGTTGGAATTCATGTTGCGCGAGTTTTTCGGCGATGGTTTCCGGGGTAAATCTGATCGGTTTAGTGAGACGATAAATTCGAAGGTTTTTAAACCATTGCATGTACGTAAAGCTCCGAGGGCACTTTGTTTGGGTGTTTCAATAACGTGAGACAGGAATAGCTCAAGCGGTCACAATTAAGCGTTCAAAATAAAACACCAGCAGCTTCTCTGCGCTTGGACAGAGAAGCTGCTGGTGTGAATGACATGATTGGCAGTGCTTACAGTATGTCGAGCAGTTCTACTTCAAATACCAGCGCCTGGTAGGGGCCAATTGCGCCGCCAGCACCACGCTCGCCATAAGCCAGGTTGTATGGAATGTACAGGCGCCATTTTGAGCCTACGGGCATTAATTGAAGTGCTTCGGTCCAGCCTTTAATAACACCACCTACAGGGAATTCTGCTGGTTGGCCGCGCTGTACAGAGCTGTCGAATACATCACCATTGATCAATGTGCCGTGGTAATGGGTTCTCACAGTTGAGTTGACGGTGGGCTTTTCACCAGAACCTTCTGTAATGACTTCATATTGCAGACCAGATTCCAGAACGGTAACGCCGTCTTTTTTGGCGTTTTCTGCTAAAAATGTTTCACCTTCTGCGGCGTGAACTTTGGCTTTTTCTGCTTCTTGTGCTTGGATCTTGGCACTTATTTCACGAAATGCCGCTTCCAGATCTGCTGCAGCAACAGCGCTTTCATTGCCTTCAAGGGCGTCTAACACGCCGGCCGCTACGGCTTTAGGGTCCAGGCCTTCAAAGCGGTTAGGTGCGAGCTGATCACCCATTTGGCGACCGATTCCATAACTGGCGCGTTGTGCGTTGGTGGTAAAGAGTTCAGACATATCAACCTCATTGTGTGCGAAGTAAAAGGCCGAGAGTCTACCACAGATAAGGCCGCTAAATGGCCCTAAGATCCAGAAGTTGTATGAGGTTGAAAGCCTGTATTCGTCACAATAAAACAAGCGCTGAATACAATCTCCAAATGAGAATCTCTATGGCCTGTTTAGGTAAAGTCAGCCAGATCGCCCCAGAGGTATTGAAAAACAGAAAGTGCCGCTATCGGAGCCGTTTCCGTGCGCATTACACGAGGTCCGAGTGTGAGAGGGGAGCAGGAATGCTTCAGTGCCAGGTCGATTTCCGTTTCGCTCAGCCCGCCTTCCGGGCCAATAATCAATGCGACCGAGTCGGGCTTTTTTATGTCACTTAAGCCTGCTTCCGAGCGATGATGCAGTATAAATTTAAGCTGTGCCTGGCTGTGGCTAAGAAAGTCTGAAAGGTGCATTGGTGGGGAGAGTGCCGGCAATATATTGCGTTGGCTTTGTTCGCATGCACCTATAATAATGTTTTCCCAGCTGGTGATTTTTTTTTCCAGTCGTTCGCTACTGAGTTTTATTTCCGTACGCTCGGTAAGCAGAGGGGTAATGCGTGTTACCCCAAGTTCCGTCGCTTTTTGCAAAACCCATTCGAAGCGATCTCCTTTGGATAGCCCAATCGCTAATTCGATGTCGAGAGGCGATTGCCTTGCAATATCCGTCTCCTTGTTGATGGTGATAGTTGCCACTTTTTTGGTGGCACTGTGAATTACTGCCGAATATTCCTTGCCATTACCATTAAATACCAGCAGCTCGCGCCCTTCGCTCATGCGCAGTACTTTGATGAGATGGTGAGAGGGACCGGCTTCGAGCGCCAACTCCTGGCCGGTCTGTATGTTCTGCGTGGTATATACTCGAGGAACTCTCACGGTGTAGTCACTTCTTTCGTGGTTGTTGTTGGCCTGTGTTCGTGCAATGTTTAGCGCTTATGACGCTTAAGAGTTACGTTGCTCCAAACCTAAATTTTTGACAATGGTGGCTGTAGGATCAGTCTGATTCATTGTGTAAAAATGTAATCCAGGTGCACCATTATCAAGAAGGGTTTCACACAGTTCGCTGATCAAATCAATACCGAAGTTCACGATGCTTTCATGATCATCACGAAAGGCTTCCAGTCTTTTTCGAATCCAGCGCGGAATGTCTGCACCGCAAGCATCACTGAAGCGGGCTAAGTTTTTATAATTGGTGATGGGCATGATGCCAGGGTAAATAGGCTTGGTAATGCCAAGAGCATCGCATTGATCAATAAAATAAAAATACGCATCTGGGTTGAAGAAATATTGCGTCAAACCGCTGTCGGCGCCAGCATCAAATTTGCCTTTGAGGTGGTTAATGTCCGTTTCATAGGAAATGGCTTCCGGGTGAATTTCCGGGTAAGCAGCAACTTCCAAATGAAAGTCGTTAGCAAAATGCTTCTTGATAAATGACACTAACTCATTTGCGTGAACCATTTGCAGTGCACCACCAACGCCCGATGGCATATCACCTCGTAATGCCACGATTCGGTCGACACCCATCTCTTTGTATTCATTGATCAGCTCAATGATGGATTCTTCCTCATCGCCGCCAAACGAAAGGTGTGGAGCGACGGATTTACCTTCTTCCCTCATTGCGCGAACAACGCCTTTGGTGTTGTCGCGGGTTGAGCCGCCTGCGCCATAGGTCACGGTAAAGAAATCCGGGTTGAGTGCTTGTAGCTCTTCTCTTACAACTTTCAGTTTTTCTCGGCCCTGTCCAGTTTTAGGAGGGAAAAATTCAAAGCTTAAGCGAAGGGGTTCTTGATCTGTCATTATTTTATATCCTGGGAGCCGCTAAATAGTTTGGGCTGAAAATCACAAAGTTGTTCTGCAGTGACTTACGATTCAGTCATCGGCGAGGTCTGAGAACGTCTCAGACCTCGCAGTAGCCTTAATATTTGTAGGATTCTGGCTTGTATGGGCCGTCAACTTGTACATTAATGTACTTGGCTTGCTCCGGTGTCAGTTTTGTTAATACACCACCGAAACCTTCAACCATATCCTTAGCCACTTCTTCGTCGAGTTTTTTCGGTAAAACTTTCACGTAGACTTTGCTTGCTTTTTCTTCTTCCGGTAAGTCAGCAAACTTGGCATCGAATAAATACATTTGCGCTAGAACCTGGTTGGCAAAGGAACCGTCCATAATCCGTGATGGGTGGCCAGTAGCGTTGCCGAGATTTACCAGGCGACCTTCAGAAAGCAGAATTAAATGATTTTGTTTGTCAGCCCCGTTGCGGTAGATCTTATGTACTTGTGGTTTAACTTCTTCCCACTCCCAATTTTTACGCATAAAGGCGGTATCAATTTCATTGTCGAAGTGACCAATATTACATACCACAGCACTATTCTTTAAAGCTTGCAGCATTGCTGAATCACATACATTGACGTTGCCCGTGGTTGTTACGATCAGGTCGGTATTGCTAAGTAATAAAGTGTCGATATCTTCCACTTTACCGGTGTTGTTTCCGCCTTTATATGGCGAAACAACTTCATAGCCATCCATGCAAGCCTGCATGGCGCAGATTGGATCTACTTCGGTGACTTTTACGATCATGCCTTCCTGGCGTAATGATGCAGCTGAGCCTTTGCCCACGTCACCATAGCCAATCACCAGGGCTTTTTTGCCAGACAGCAAATGATCCGTACCACGCTTGATTGCGTCGTTCAAACTATGGCGACAACCGTATTTGTTATCGTTTTTAGATTTAGTCACGGAGTCATTGACGTTGATAGCCGGTACTTTCAGGCTGCCTTCTTCAATCATCTCGAGTAAACGGTGAACACCGGTTGTAGTTTCTTCGGAAATGCCGTGAATGTTGTTCAGCATAGCAGGATATTTGCTGTGTACCATTTCGGTCAGGTCGCCACCATCGTCGAGAATCATATTCGCGGCCCATGGCTGGTCATTTTCCAAAATCGTTTGTTCAATGCACCACAGGAACTCTTCTTCGGTTTCGCCTTTCCAGGCAAATACTGGAATTCCAGCTGCAGCAATCGCAGCGGCAGCATGATCCTGCGTTGAAAAAATATTACAGGATGACCAGCGCACTTCAGCACCCAGTTCTACCAGGGTTTCAATCAGTACCGCTGTTTGAATGGTCATATGGATGCAACCCATAATTTTCGCATCTTTTAAAGGTTGTGCGGCTTTGTATTTTGCACGCAAGGCCATAAGTGCTGGCATTTCACCTTCTGCAATTTCTATTTCACGACGGCCCCAGGCGGCATCCGCGTTAAAGGATTCCTGGGTTTTAGCTGCGACTTTAAAATCGCTAAAGTTGTTAGGTGCTTCTACTACGGCGTTCATAATGCCTCCAAATAAATTCTGGTCTTATGCTTGTTTTACGCTGAAAACAAACTGTTGATTATCGATTAAAATTACAGTGCAGATTTTAAAAGTTCTGCTTTATCCGTTTTTTCCCAAGTGAAATTGGGAAGCTCACGGCCAAAGTGACCGTAGGCTGCTGTTGCTCGGTAAATTGGACGCATTAAATCCAGCATATCGATCAAGCCGCGCGGGCGTAAATCGAAGTGTTGATTCACCAGCTCTGCAATCTTCTCGTCTGAAATTTTACCTGTGCCGAAAGTGTTGATAGAAATGGACGTTGGTTCGGCAACCCCAATGGCATAGGACACCTGGATTTCACAGCGATCGGCCAAACCGGCAGCCACAATGTTTTTAGCAACGTACCGTCCCGCATAGGCCGCAGAACGGTCTACTTTAGAGGGGTCCTTGCCCGAAAACGCACCGCCGCCATGACGAGCCATGCCGCCGTAAGTGTCGACAATAATTTTTCGTCCTGTCAGGCCGCAATCGCCAACTGGCCCACCAATGATGAACTGGCCTGTTGGGTTGATATGGAATTTGGTATCCGCATGAATCCACTCCGCAGGTAATACGGGTTTAATAATTTCTTCCATGACGGCTTCTTTGATGTGGCTTTGACTAACGTCGGGCGAATGCTGGGTTGATAAAACAACTGCATCTACAGCCACCGGGTGACCGTTTTCGTAACGCAAAGTTACCTGGCTTTTCGCATCTGGACGTGACCAGGCATGCGTACCGTTTTTACGCAATTCAGCTTGCTTTTCAACGAGACGATGGGAGTAGTAAATGGGTGCCGGCATCAAAACGTCGGTTTCATTGGTGGCGTAACCAAACATCAGGCCCTGATCTCCAGCCCCCATGTCTTTGTTGGCCTCGGCGTTGTCATCTACGCCCATAGCAATATCAGAAGACTGCTTGCCTATTGCATTCAGTACGGCGCATGAGGCACCGTCAAAGCCGACGTCACTTGAGTTGTAGCCGATGTCCAGAATCACTTCACGAATTAAATCTTCCAGATCGATGTAGGTGGAAGTGCGCACTTCTCCAGCTACAACGGCCATCCCCGTTTTCACCAGCGTTTCAACGGCGACGCGTGCGTGAGGGTCGTCTTTTAAAATTGCATCGAGGATTGCATCAGAAATCTGATCGGCCATTTTGTCGGGATGACCTTCCGATACAGACTCGGAAGTAAAAACGGAATATTTAGACATAGATTATAAATTCCTGGTTTAATTTTTAATAAAAGTTCTGATTTGAATCTGGAAACCGTTCCGCAAAGCGAAATAACTGCTTTGCCCTTCATCTAAGCCGGATTCTTTAGCCCATGCGCTTAGGTGTTCAGGATCAAAACCAAGCCACATGTCACCACAGGTTTCTCTCGCCCAATCCTGGTTATGCTGGCACAGGTCACAAACCACTAGTCTGCCGTTTTGCTTCAATCCTGTACTCACATCCTTAAATATTTTTTGCGGTGACGGTGTGTGGTGCAAAACCATGTTTATCACTGCGCAGTCAAACTGTTCAGGCGACGTCTGACAAAATGAGGTATCACCCAAGTGGAAGTTCACGTTGCTCAACTTGTGCTGTGTGACATGTTCGCGAGCCAGATTTAGCATTTTTTCGCTGTTGTCCAACGCGGTAATCTGTTGGGCGTGTGTGGCTAATGCAGGGAGGAAGTCTCCAGTGCCAGGCCCCACTTCCAGCAGATGCTGAAATTGGACGTTGTGTTCTTCTTGGTTTGAGCGGATAAATTCCAAAACTCGTTCGCCGTAAACATCCAGGCCGGCGATGAGATCCTGTTGTTCTTTAACGGGATTGGCATTGTCGCTAAAAAACTCCAGTGAAGTATTGGCCCGCTGCGCAAAAACTTTTTCTATATTCGTTTGAATTTCTTGCCGAATATGCGTTTTGTCCAAGGCCGCAAAAATTGCCAATACAATGCCGCTGCCTGGCCTATGCATTTGTGTTGCGCGTTGGTAAAACACCGAGTTGCCTTCTTTGCGAGTATTCACCAAACCGGCTTTGGCCAGGACTTTTAAATGGTGGCTCATGCCGGACTGTTTAATCTCGAATATCTGACACAGCTCCAGCACGCCAAAAGAGTCCCGTTGTAACACACGCAAAACCTCCAGCCGCAACTCGTCACCACTGGCTTTGAGCATTTGGCTCAATAGCATGAGTGAATCATCTGCGCCGAGAGTGGTTTCAGTGTCTAGCATGTGGACAAGTCTAGCAGCTTCAATAATCTATATCAAAATTTTTTGATATAGATTGTTTTGGCGGATTCGCCGTTGAGATGGGGGGGCTGAAGCTGCAGGCAATCAAGGAAAACCAGTCAAATTGCTGAAAATGGCAACTATAACGCACACTATTGGTGAGAATACCCATAGGAGATTAATGGTTTAGCGACGATTGTGATAGAAAGGTGGGCGGAGCAGGGCACAGCGGTTTACTCGCTCGGTGCAATAAGCCAGAATACGCGCTTTTAAAACCAGAGCCCAGCTAGGAGAACATAATAATGCCAGCGCGCAGAGATCTTGCGAACGCCATACGTGCCTTAAGTATGGATGCCGTTCAAAAAGCCAACAGTGGTCACCCGGGAGCCCCGATGGGCATGGCAGATATTGCCGAAGTATTGTGGAATGATTTCTTGAATCACAACCCGCAAAACCCTTCTTGGGTAGACCGCGATCGTTTTGTTCTGTCTAACGGTCATGGCTCAATGTTGATTTATTCCCTGTTGCACCTGTCGGGATATGAACTTCCCATCGAGGAGATCAAGAATTTTCGCCAGTTGCACTCCAAAACGCCAGGCCATCCGGAATATGGTTACGCACCAGGAGTGGAAACAACCACGGGTCCATTGGGGCAGGGCATTAGTAATGCTGTCGGAATGGCCATTGCGGAAAAGTCGCTGGCAGCGCAATTTAACCAGGCCGGCCATGAGATTGTTGATCATTACACCTATTGCTTCCTGGGCGATGGTTGCTTGATGGAAGGCATTTCTCATGAAACGTGTTCTTTGGCTGGTACTTTAGGTTTGGGCAAGTTGATCGCCTTCTGGGACGATAATGGGATTTCCATTGACGGTGAAGTTGAAGGCTGGTTTACCGACGACACCCCAAAACGATTCGAATCCTATGGCTGGCATGTCATTCCCGCAGTAGATGGGCATGATCCAGAAGCGGTAAAAGCTGCTATTGAAGCGGCTCGTGCAGAAACGCAAAAACCCACGCTAATTTGCACAAAAACCATTATCGGTTTCGGTGCACCTAATAAACAAGGGACTCACGGCAGTCACGGTTCACCTCTAGGGGATGACGAAATAGCCTTGGCTCGAAAGGCGCTCGGCTGGGACTATGCTCCGTTTGAAGTGCCAGCAGATATATATGACGCCTGGGACGCGAAAGCTGCAGGGAAGGCAAAAGAAGCGGCTTGGAACGAAAAATTTGCCGCGTACCAGCAAGCCCACCCAGAGCTTGCTGCGGAATTTGAGCGTCGTGTTATCAATAACGAACTGCCCGCTGACTTTGCCGAAAAAGCAAATGCCTTCATTGCTGAATGCCAGGAAAAAGGTGAAAAAATTGCAAGTCGTAAAGCCTCGCAAAATGTTATTGAAGCGTTCGGTAGTTTGTTGCCTGAGTTAATGGGTGGTTCTGCCGATCTGGCCGGTTCCAATTTGACGCTATGGTCTGGCTCCAAAGGATTGACGCACGATGATGCCAGTGGAAATTACATCTACTACGGCGTGCGTGAATTTGGCATGAGCGCCATTATGAATGGCATCTCCTTGCATGGTGGGTTTATTCCTTATGGTGGAACCTTCCTGATGTTTATGGAGTACGCGCGCAACGCTGTGCGTATGTCTGCATTGATGGGCATTCGCAATGTATTTGTCTATACCCATGATTCTATTGGTCAAGGTGAAGATGGCCCGACTCACCAGCCTATTGAGCAGCTTGCAACATTGCGATTAACGCCGAACTTAATGACCTGGCGACCTTGTGACGGTGCTGAAACCGCCGTTGCATGGAAGGCTTCCGTGGAGCGTAAAGACGGCCCTTCGGCATTGGTATTCAGCCGCCAGGGATTGAATGCACAGCAACGAGATGCCGAACAGCTGGCCAACATCGCCAAGGGTGGTTATATCCTGAGTGATAGTAAAGGCGAGCCAGAATTAATTTTGATGGCTACAGGTTCGGAAGTGGATGTCACCATGAAGTCTGCCGAAGTGTTGCGCGGCCAGGGTAAAAATGTTCGTGTTGTATCCATGCCCAGCACCAGTGTGTTTGACCAGCAGGATGCGCAATACAAAGAATCTGTACTGCCTATTAATGTCAGCGCTCGAATTGCTGTAGAAGCGGCGCATGAAGATTTTTGGTACAAGTATGTTGGTTTTGATGGCCGCTTTGTTTGTATGACAACCTTCGGTGAATCAGCACCTGGAGGAGCGTTGATGGAACATTTTGGTTTTGCTGTCGACAACATCGTGAGTGTGGCTAACGAATTGCTGGAAGCGGATAGCTAAAGCGAAAAATGAATGCTCAACCCTTTCCAGGTTGAAAACAACAGATTGTGAAACATCGGAGATAAATATGTCTGTTAATGTAAAGTTGATGAAGGATGTGGATTTAAAAGGGAAGTATGTACTGATAAGGCAAGATTTAAACGTACCGTTGCAAGATGGTGTTATTACATCTGACGTGCGCATCCAAGCTTCATTGCCCACCATTAAGCAGGCTCGAGAGGCCGGTGCGAAAGTGGTATTAATGTCGCACCTTGGCCGACCAACAGAAGGGGAGTATGACGAAGTTTTTTCCATGGCGCCGGTTGCTGTGCGATTAACGGAACTTCTCGGTGTTGATGTGCCGGTTGTAAAGGATTGGCATGAAGGTGTCACTATGGAAGATGGTGAAGTCGTGTTGTTGGAAAACGTTCGCTTTAATAAAGGCGAAAAGAAAGACGACGAAGATCTTGCCAAGGCATACGCCTCTTTGTGCGATGTATTTGTTATGGATGCTTTCGGAACTGCACACCGTGCGCAAGCTTCAACGCATGGGGTTGCAAAGTTTGCGCCTATCGCGTGCGCTGGGCCCTTGCTTGCAGGTGAGCTGGATGCGCTGGAGAAAGCGCTTGCGAATCCTGCGCGCCCAATGGTGGCTGTGGTCGGTGGTTCGAAAGTTTCGACCAAACTCACTGTGTTGGATGCGTTTTCAAAAATTGTCGACATCCTGGTTGTGGGAGGCGGCATTTCCAATACTTTTGTTGCTGCAGCAGGAAACGAAGTTGGAAATTCGCTTTACGAAAAGGATTTGATTCCCGAGGCACAGCGTTTATGTGAGCAAACAAAAGTTGAGTTTGCAACTGACGTTCGCGTGACAAAAGTATCTTTCGATAAGTGGGCTCACGATGCAGCGGTAGAAATTAAAGATGCAAGTGAAGTGAGCGCTGATGAAGAAATTATCGATTACGGTCCTGAAACTGCAGAGCGTGTAGCGAAAATATTGAAAGATGCTAAAACCATCATCTGGAATGGCCCATGTGGCGTATTCGAATACGATGCTTTTGCTAAAGGTACCGAGGTTATCGCCAAAGCTATTGCTGAGAGTAATGCTTTTTCACTCGCTGGCGGTGGAGATACTTTAGCTGCAATTGACAAGTTTGGATTAGCGGACGGTATATCCTATATTTCAACTGGTGGTGGTGCTTTCCTTGAGTACGTAGAAGGGAAAACTTTGCCAGCTGTTGCGATGCTGGAAACGCGAGCGCAGGATTAAATGTAAAAGTTTAATTGTTCGGAAAAATAAAAAGCCCGGCATCTGCCGGGCTTTTTGTATATAAACGTTCTATTTTTTATTGGTTGGTCTGCGTTGGCTCGAATCTCACATTATCAATTGAAAAGTTTAAAGCACCATATGGCTCCAACACTAGAGGGCGATAAATCATACTAGGATTCGCTTGGCCGCTAATATATGGATTGCCCGCGTCTATTAATGCTTTAACATTTAAGCGAACTTCTGTCCAAACACCCACTTCCCGTGGAAGTGTGATAGTCGCGTCGCTGACGTTGGGCCAGTTTGAATCCATTCTCACTGTCATGTTTTGTGTATCGGTTTGATCATCGATACGTATATCAAATACCAAGTCAGCAGTCTCGTACCAATTACTGAAGTCTATAACCCCCGTTATGAAACGAAAGCTAATATTGGCAATACCGTTTAACTTCTCAATTTTTATAACAGAGCCTTGCTCATTGTCCTCTACCAACTGATAAAACAGGTTGTCATCTGATGCGTAAATCTCTAATTCATAGTCTGGATTAATTTCATCCTTAAACAGAATTAGAGGAGCACTGGGTGTCGGTGTAGGTTCGGCCGTACCCTCTTCAAATCGCAAGTTATCGATAGAAAACTCCATAATGTCCAATGGCTCAAATACTACTGGGTTCATGATTTGCGAAGGATCGGCTTGTCCAGGCTCATATGGATTACCGCGATCAATAATGTCTTTCACTGGAACTCGAATTTCGCTCCAAGTGCCTATTGCAGGCATGGAAATTATGTAGTCACTAACATTGGGCCAGCCGGAATCCATGCGAATAATAAGTGAAGCCCCTTGTGGGGCACTTTCAGGGCGAAGGTCGAAGACGATGTCGCCTCTTTCATACCAGGAGCTAAAATCTTCAAATCCATTGTAAGCAAAGAATGATAAGTTTCCCGAAAGTGAATCTGCTTTATTTATATTTAAAATTGCGCCATGACTTTCGTCTTCAACTATTGAGAAAGTTAAGATTTCATAGGGGTCATATTCGTAAAATGTGTAGTTCTCGTTGATACCGTCCGCGAATAAAACCAAATCGGGCTTGGGTTCTGGTGTGGGGGTAACAACGGGAGCTTCAAAGCGAACATTCCGAATAGAAAAATCCTGCGCAGAGAAGTTTTCGAATACAACAGGATTCATCAGGTAGCTTGGGTTTGCAGTTCCTGGCTCATAAGGATTGCCGGAGGCAATGATGTCCTTAATTTTTATGCGGTAAGTTTCCCAGGTGAAAATATCAGTTGGTATTTGAATGGTGTAGTCACTGACATTTGGCCAGCCGGAATCCATACGAACCGACATATTGGTATCGAGTGGATAAGAATCCGATCTTAGCTCAAAGACTAGTTCCCCTTCTTCAATCCATTCAGACAAATCTAACGCGTGATTGAATAACGCAAAGGCAATATTTCCAACTTCGCCAGTTTTTTCTATCCTTACTTCATCTGGCTCATTATCAAAATGATAAAGAGATATACTGATATTGTTATTAGGGTTGTAAGAATAGAAACCGTAGTCACTATTCAGTTGATGACCAATAATTTCATATGCCGCACTAAGTTCCGGCTTGATGATCGAAAATGGAATTTCAAAGCGTAAATTACTGACAGAGAATGAAAGTGGCCCATAGGATTCAAACACAACGGGATGTAGTAATGACGATAGATCCGCTTTTCCTGATTCTAAAGGATTCCCTGCATCGACAATATCTTTTACTTTTAATCTAACTGTCATCCATTCTCCTGTCTGTTGTGGTAGATCCACAGCCAATTCACTGACATTCGGCCATCCTGAATCCATTCGAACGATCAATTGCTCGGTTGTCGTTTCTTGATCTACTCGCACGTCGAAAACAAGCTCTCCTGATTCATACCAGGCAGATAGGTCGATATATTCTGCTTGGTGATTGAAAGCCAAGTTACCTACGGTGCCCAACTTTTGCACTTGTAAGATGGTGCCTCTATCAGGATCTATAGTGATAGTGTGGCTCATCACATTTTCAGGATCATAATAATCAATGGAGTACTCTCCACTTAAATCATCCGTTAATAAATTGTGAGGCCAATTAGGATTTGGTGTAGGTTTGGTAGTTGGGGTGGGCGTTGGCGTCGGCTCTATGGTTCCGCCTTCAAAACGAATATTATCTAGCAAGAAAGTTAGGTTGCCTAACGGATCAATAACTAGAGGGTTATATATGGCGTGAATGTCGGCTGGTGAATCGGTAATTGGGTTCCCTGCGTCAATGAGCTGCTTCACTGAAATTCGGACTTCAGTCCACTCTCCTTCAGGTGGGAGATCGATAATCTTATCGCTTGCGTATGGCCACGTTGAATCCATACGAATGATCATTTGAGTAGCGTCTACGTTGTTTTCTACGAATAAATCAAAGATCAGTTCACCTGTCTCATATAAAGGCGATAAGTCAACAACACCATTTTTGAAATTAAACTCGAATATACCCAGCGTTCCATTTTTTCTCAGCTTTAAAATATCGCCTCGTTCCCCGCCGTCAACAATGGCAGAGCTAATTTCAGTGTCGGGGTCGTATACTCCCAAATTGAGTTGGATGTCAGTACCTAGAGTATCGTCAAATATCACAAGGGGTTTACTTGGATCTGGAGTAGGTATAGGTGTTGCCGTAGGGGTCGGGGTTGGTGAGGGGGGAGTATTGCCAACTTGAACCCCACAGTTTGTATAGGAAGGTACTCCACACGTAAATCTCACGTTATCAATTTGAATGTGTGTATGCGAGCCTGAGTAGACCTGCAGTACTTCGACGACAGAAGTAAGATCTAAAGGTAAAGAGTATGGGTCAAATAGGAATTCATTTAAAGGAAAAGATATATTGTTCCAGGCATCAGGTATTAAATCACTGATGGCGAGGGTCTTGTAACTCCATGCGGAAGCATTACCGAAGGAAAACGTTAGTGTTGTACTCGGAGATGTAAGCGTGCTGTCAACATAAATATCAAACTTAAGCTCACCAGCGCCAGGCTCAAGGCGTTCAACATTGCCTATGCCAAAAAACTCCAATCCATTGAACTTGGCTGCCAAGCCAAAATAAGCTTCATCAGTTGTATAAAAATCAATAACGGTTCCATGTTCGCCGCCTATGTCAATTTCACTGTGTCTAGCGTTGTCATCTTGCATGCCAGAACTAAAAATATGTAATGGTACAACTTCATCTAATAGCAATTCTTCGGGGGAATTAACATAAAAATCTAAAGTGTTAGTTGTAAGCTCAGCAGTTGATTGCGTTACACTATCATCACGCGTAGAGATGCAAGGGGCATTTTCTTCCGGGCACTCGAAGTAACGAATGTATTCTATTTCCATTTTTGCCGGAAATTCAGTATTCGAAGATGGCTCTCCCAGCCAGTCTCCCCCAACCGCAAGATTTAAGTGAATATAGAATTCCTGGTTGAACGGTGCTCCCTCGGAGGATATATAGCCGTCTTCCAACCCGGCATAATAATAATTCCACCAATCTTCTTTTTTTACAGTTGCGTAGTGCACATCATCCATATACCAGCGAATTTCTGTTTCATCCCACTCTATAGCATATTCGTGAAAATCTTCATGTGGAACAACCTCGGCGTAAGCTCCGCTTATGACCTGTAATGGCTCACTCATACCAAAGTGCGCAGAGCCGAAAATGTTACTCTTTGTATCCTCTTGGTAAGCGGCTTCCAGAATATTTATTTGACCTGACGCTGCTCCAGGACCGAAAGTTTCTTCCGCTGAATGTAATTCGAAGGCTGACCACAGACCTTTACCGTTAGCGGTTTTTATTTTTGCTTCTAGACGCCCATATTTAGCGGAGACTTTGTTTCTTGTGTTTAGCTTTCCAGAGGTATATGGGTAACCCTCTGTGTTTTCCTCTCTCGCTGTAATAGTGAGTATGCCATCGGCGATACTTATATTGTCTTCTGTGTACCAGGTTTGTTCGTTGCGGTTCCAGCCCGGCGTTGTGCCGTAATTTGTGCCGTCTCCAATAAGTATGTTCCAAGTATTTGAGTCTAGTGTTGTGTCGTTAAATTCATCATTCCAGACAAATTCGAAACCTGACCCTTCTGGTGGTAATGGGATCTCATCGCCCATACAGGCAATAAACAGTGAAGAAATGAGTGTTATAAGTGAGAGTTTTGATAGGCGAATGGTTCGATTCACAGATATCTCCTTTGGTCCTTTTTTGGTGTGCATCCAATAATTATTTTCCTGCGGAGCAGGTCCATGGGCTGCGTTTGGGTTTTTATTTTGTGAGGCGCATCTTAGCAGCTGAGAGAACGTATGTATTTGAAAAAATCAGATTGGCGCGGATAAAAACCTATTGCGAGTCGATGTCTAATCTAGCAACAATCTGATATCACACGAATATCACGAGTTTCTGGTAGCGATCATATTTTTCTGCTCTACCGTAAACGGTGTTGCCAGGCTGATATTGTGAAGTTTGGAGGTGCTTAAAATCACCTCGCGAAAGTCACGACGGATGTTAAGTACTTTATCGACACTTTTAATATAAAAAAGTATGCCCCAGCATATTGCGTGGTCACCTGTTTCCAGGCATTTTATTTCTGGAGGTGAATTTGATTCTATGGGGATCTCTGCTGCGAGCGCTTTTTCGAAAGCATCGTTGAGCATGGCTTTTACGGCTTGCCCATCCACATCGTAACCAATATTAAAAGACAGGCATTCACGCAGACCTTTGGCTGAAGCAAATTTAGAAAGGTTGTGTATAGTGCAGTCGCGCAAGTGCGAATTGCGAATCATGATGCGATGGTTGTTGCTAATGTTAAGAATTTCTGTATGAAATAATTTCGTTTTGTACACTCTTCCTAGTATGCCGCTGTCAGTTTCGACGATATCTCCTTCCTCGAACATATCGCTGTTTAAAATAATTAAACCACTGATGATATCTGGTGCCCAGGAGCCTTGAGTAAGACCTAAAAATACGCCGATGATGCCAAGTACGCCGCCTGCTTCTAACAGTGAGTCAAAACCAAGCTGGTCGATAATCGCAATGATCGCAATAATTGTGATGATAATCGCCGCAAGGATGCTGAGCAGGCGGGTTTGGTAGGTTTCGATATACAGAACTTTATCGCCAATTTCTCGGGGCTTTCCGTAGTGTTTGTGAATAAAATGCTGCGCGATGAAGTTAGTAATATTGGCCATGTAAAGGATCGCCAATATACTCAAAATGGTGAGGCCGCCGGAGCCAGAAGCGCTGGATGGCAAGTAAAGATACTGGTACGCATACACTAGTAGAATTATAAAGTTCAGCCCTCGAATCATATAAACTCGAGCCAGAAGCGTTTTGTCCGGTAATGATCTGGAGGATATTCGGTAAACCAGCGGTTTGGCGAGTGCGATAATGACAATATTAAAAATAATAACGGTGTAATCAAACAGATCCAGTGAGCGAATAAATTGATGTATTTGGTCCAACGTCATGGTGCGTCCTTATTCTGGCGGGTTGTAGCGGTAAACCGGATCAGTGTTAAAAGTTTAGCAAACAGTGATGCGTCTTGAATATAATGGCATGTAAATTGTTTATGGCAATACGGGCTTTACCAATAATAGCAGCCTTGATGGTGCATGTGAGATGTGAAGCCCCTAAAACAGGGTTGTACGAAAGTAGTACTGTTAAATTGATGGTAGAATGTCGAACGTTGAAAGGGAATAAAAAATCTACATAGTATCGTCACGTTGAATAAGAGTATGGGTCATTTGAAATCGTTACATTGGGGAAAGTCTTTCAGCCGAGAACAGGCTGAAGAGGTCGGGGGCTTACTCCCTGAATTAAATTTGCAACAACCTTATGCGATTGATAAAGCCCCGGCTGCATTGCGAACCTATTTTGCTACCTATGGTTTTGATTCGCTTCTGGAGTCCGTCACCGCTTGTCAGTATTGTGTTGGGTTTGTACAGACACGATCTCACCGCTTGGCGGTGCATGTTTGGCAGGTTCCTAATGCTAGCGCCACGGTGCTTGTATCGCATGGCTTATTTGATCATGTTGGTTTGTTTCTCGGTGTTATAGAGCAGCTGTTGCATGCCGGGTATTGTGTTGTCGCGCTCGATTTTCCCGGTCATGGGTTGAGTGAAGGTGAGCCTGCGGTCATAAGAGACTTTTCAATCTATGCGTCGGTAATTGAAGAGAGCTTGCAATTTTTAATGCCTGGCCTTCCCAGGCCGCTTTTTGCTGTTGGTCAAAGTACCGGAGGCGCCGCGTTATTGAGCTATGTATTGAATGCGCGTGAATTAAATAGGCCTGAATTAAATGGGCCCGAATTAAATGGGCCTGAATCAAATGGAAGCGTATCGTCTGGAAGAAATTCAAACACCTCTGAATCACCATCGAAGCTAATGCCGGAGAACCCAGCGACGAAAGTGAAAAAACTGGTTTTACTCGCCCCGTTAATTCAGCCTCAAAAGTGGCCGGTAATTAATGTGTCTTACATTCTGCTGCATAAATTTATTCAGTTTATTCCACGCAATTTTACCATGAACTCTCATGATGAAAGTTTTTGCGAATTTTTACGAGATTATGATCCATTACAGCCGCGTCATATCTCGACTGTGTGGACGGGTGCAATGCGGAAGTGGATTCAATCCTTTGATTCACTGCCGATGAGTAATATTCCCTGCATGGTCATTCAGGGGGATGCAGATATGACGGTCGATTGGCAGAAAAATCTACCGCGTATACAGAACAAATTTTCTGATATCACGATTGAAATGATTGAAGGGGGAATGCATCACCTTGCATGTGAAGGTGATGCTTGGCGTTCACAGGTTTATCAGCACATGCTGAACTTTCTCTCGAAAGAATAATTCCCGGGCTTAAAAAAGAACGCGGCAGCGAATTGTGCCGCTCACTTCTTTTAATTTTTCCAACGCAGTTTCGCTGTATTGCGAGTCGACATCAATGACAACATAGCCAACAGATTCGTTTGTTTGCAAGTACTGGCCTGCAATATTAATGTTGTTTTCCGACAAAATTCGGTTGATCGCGGATAGAACCCCTGGCGCGTTGTGATGCACGTGAAGTAAGCGGTGAACATTCCGGTGTGCAGGTAATGCCACCTCAGGGAAGTTAACAGAAGAGAGTGTGGTGCCGTTATCGGAATATTTAACAAGTTTTTCAGCCACTTCATAGCCGATGTTTTCCTGTGCTTCCATGGTGGAGCCCCCGATGTGGGGTGTTAGGAAAACATTGTCAAACTCTCGCAAGGGACTGACAAACTCATCTGAATTACTCTTTGGCTCCACCGGGAATACATCGATGGCTGCACCGGCAAGGTGATTGCTGGCAAGCGCCTGAGAGAGCGCCTCAATATCAACAACGGTGCCGCGAGAGGCATTAATTAATATGCTGCCGGGCTTCATTGCTGCAAGTTCCTTTTCGCCAATCATATTTTTGGTGTCTGGTGTTTCAGGGACATGCAGACTGACAATGTCCGCTTTACCAAATAGTTCGTTGAGTGATTTACACTGATAGGCGTTCCCTAGTACCAGCTTGGTTACAACATCGTAAAATATCACGTTCATTCCGAGTGATTCTGCCAGCACGCTAATCTGGCTTCCGATGGACCCATAACCGATCAGACCTAAGGTCTTGCCTCGAATCTCAAATGAACCTTTCGCACTTTTTTTCCATTCGCCTCGGTGGCAGCCGGCATTTTTTTCCGGAATGCCGCGCAGTAACAAAATCGCCTCGGCAATCACCAGTTCGGCCACGCTACGGGTATTGGAAAACGGTGCGTTAAACACCGCCACGCCATATTCTTGCGCAGCTTTTAGGTCAACCTGATTGGTGCCAATACAAAAGCAACCAACCGCGATGAGTTTGGAGCAGGATTCAAATACATCACGCGTTAATTGAGTACGAGAACGCAGGCCGACGAAATGGGCATCCTGCAGTCGCGCTTTCAGTTCATCGCCCGTCAATGCTGTCTCACAGTAGTCCACATTGGTATAACCGGCGTTTTTTAAACTTTCCACAGCGGATTGGTGCACGCCTTCAAGCAATACAAATTTAATTTTGTCTTTTTCGAGGGAAGTTTTATTGGCTGTCATGAGGATCTCTTAAGTAAAATCAAAAAAATAAGGGAATAAGATGAAACGTCTACATCACCGTAAGAAGGGAGTGTTGAGTCGTCGTGCTAAGGGCGAACAATTTCGACCCCGCTCTGTGTACCGAGCAGTAATACGTCTGCCGCACGTCTTGCAAACAAACCGTTGGTGACAACGCCGGTAATATGGTTTATCTGTGATTCCAGGGTCACTGGGTCTGAGATTTTGAGGCCGTGTACATCGAGGATATCGCAGCCGTTGTCTGTAACGATGCCTGCACGATGAATTGGCTCCCCTCCCAGCTTGCGAAGTTCGCGGGCTACGTATTCGCGGGCCATGGGTATCACTTCCACGGGTAGCGGAAACTTCCCTAACGTGCTAACCCATTTACTTTCATCGGCAATGCAGACAAATGTGTCGGAGCATGCGGTGACGATTTTTTCCCGAGTTAAGGCTGCGCCTCCGCCTTTGATAAGCTGCAAATTGTGATTAGATTCATCCGCACCGTCGACATAGAAGACAATACGATCGACTTCATTTAAATCCAGAACGGTGATGCCCTGCTGACGCAGTCGGGTTTCAGAGGCATTGGAGCTCGCTACAGTGCCCGCAAAAGCATGTTTGTAAGCCCCCAGCATTTCAATAAAACAATTTGCTGTTGTGCCGGTGCCAATACCCAGAATTTCACCGGTCTGGATGCGGGGCATGACATAGTCAATAGCTGCCTGGGCAACGAGTTTCTTGAGGTCGTCTTGGTTCATAAGCATACTTTTGGGCGTTTTCCACCCACATAAACGATATAGTTTGCGACTGTTGCGGTAAAGAAGGGCGCTTGTGCTAAAAAGTGCGCGAATTTTACCTTATTTTTACCCGCCTGACTGCCGCAATATTACAAAAAGCTGACTATGATGCACTTAGCTAAAAAATAATCAATACCCAGTTTGCTCCTAAAACTTGGCATTTCCAGCGTTTTTACAGGAAAGCCCCGTGTGTACTGGGCATAATGACTTACGCTGCTCGATCCATTAGTATGTCGGCCTTCTTTTTTCAAACTGATTGAGCCATGTCTGATACTTATCTAAAGCGCATTCTGGACGCGAGAATCTATGATCTCGCTGTTGAAACTCCTCTCGATGAAATCCCTTTGATTTCCGAGCGTTTGGGCAACTCTGTATTTCTCAAACGGGAAGATCTGCAGCCGGTGTTTTCCTTCAAAATTCGCGGGGCATATAACAAACTGCTCAACCTCAGTGATGAAGACAGGGCGGCGGGTGTTGTTGCTGCTTCGGCTGGAAATCATGCACAGGGGCTTGCGCTGGCGGCCAAGCATCTTGGCATTAAAGCCATAATTGTTATGCCGCGAACGACCCCAATGATCAAGGTGGAAGCGGTTCGTCGTCGCGGTGCCAAAGTGGTATTGCATGGCGATGCCTACGATGAAGCATCGGTATATGCCAAAAATCTGGTTGAAGAGAAGGGAATGAAATATATCCCGCCTTTTGACGACCCTGATGTGATCGCGGGGCAGGGCACTGTGGCTATGGAAATTCTTCGCCAGCATCCGCAACACATCGATGCGGTGTTTGTCCCTGTGGGGGGCGGAGGTTTGTGTGCCGGTGTGGCTGCTTATATCAAGGCAGTTCGGCCGAATACCAAAGTATTTGCTGTGGAAGCTGAAGACTCGGCTTGTTTGAAAGCAGCGATGGAGAAAAAGAGGCGGGTTGTACTGCCGACGGTGGGCATTTTCGCTGAAGGGGTTGCCGTTGCACAAATAGGCAAAGAAACCTACAACGTCATCAAATCCACCATTGACGGCGTAATCACGGCAAACTCTGATGAAATGTGTGCGGCAATTAAAGATATCTTTGAAGATACGCGTTCCATCGCAGAGCCTGCCGGAGCCTTGTCGTTGGCAGGATTGAAAAAATATGTTGCGCAAAACGGAGTAAAAGGTAAAACCCTGATTGCAATCGACAGCGGCGCTAACACAAACTTTGACCGTTTGCGCTATATCTCTGAACGCACTGAAATTGGGGAAAAGCGAGAAGCCATTTTTGCTGTCACCATCCCGGAAAAGCCGGGCAGCTATAAAAAGTTTTGCCAGATTATTGGACGTCGACAAATTACGGAATTTAACTATCGGTATGCCCACGGGAAAGATGCGCATATTTTTGTGGGCTTGCAAATTTCTTCAGAGGGAAATGACCGTCAGGATATTATCGATGTATTGCAAAAAGCCGGTTATGGCGTTGTGGATATGACGGATAACGAAATGGCAAAGCTGCACATCCGGCATATGGTTGGTGGGCATGCTCCGATGGTTGATAACGAAATTGTTTATCGATTTGAATTCCCGGAGCGCCCCGGCGCATTGCTAGACTTCCTGACTCGTCTGGCGGGGCGTTGGAATATATCCATGTTCCATTACCGAAATCACGGTGCGGCCTTTGGCCGTGTGTTGGCGGGGCTGCAGGTGCCAGTGGATGAGCGCAAGCAATTAGAGCTATTGCTAAAAGAACTAAATTACAGTTATTGGGATGAAACCAGTAACCCTGCGTATACTTTTTTCCTGGGTTAACGCCTGGGAAGGGCGCAGGAATAGGTTTTGCCTATTGCGAACTTAGGTATTAGCCGCATATAGATAACGGATTATTCCGTTATACTTAATGAAAGCGAGATCATTAAGTATTAAATGAATTTGGGACATCATTGTGACCACGACATCTGATAGAAGAATTGCCAGTATTAAAAACGTTATTACACCTCAAGAAATTATTAACAGCTTGCCAATTGAAGAGCCTATTGAAAACCTGGTCAATGACACTCGGCAGAAAGTAAGCGATATTCTGCACGGTAAAGACAAGCGTTTATTGGTCGTAGTTGGTCCGTGCTCTATTCATGATCCTCAGGCGGCATTGGAGTATGCCGGCAAGCTTGTCAAACTGCGCGAAGAGCTAAAGGACCGGCTGGAAATTGTAATGCGTGTTTACTTTGAAAAGCCCCGTACAACAGTGGGTTGGAAAGGGTTAATCAATGATCCAGATCTCGATGGAAGCTTTCATATCAACAAAGGGTTGAGATTAGCGCGTGAATTGTTGCTGCAGGTCAATCGCCTGGGGTTGCCAGCCGGGTCCGAGTTTCTGGATATTGTGACGGGGCAATACTATGCGGATCTAATCAGTTGGGGCGCGATAGGTGCACGGACAACAGAGAGTCAGGTGCATCGTGAATTAGCATCGGGCTTGTCATGCCCGGTTGGTTTTAAAAATGGTACGGATGGAAATGTGAAAATTGCGATTGATGCAATTCACGCTGCGCGTGAGCCGCATATTTTCTTATCTCCCACACAGGCGGGGACCACGGCAATTTATCAAACAACTGGGAATAGTGATGCTCATGTGATTTTGCGTGGTGGTAAAAAGCCTAATTACGATGCGCAGAGTGTAAGCGCCTGTGTAGAAAAACTAAATGCAGGGAAAATTGATACGGGTGTGATCATTGACTGCAGTCATGCCAACAGCGAAAAACAACACCAAAAGCAAATAGCCGTTTGTGAAAATATCGCGGAGCAGATTAAAGGTGGACAAAGCCGTATCTCTGGCGTGATGATTGAAAGTCATTTGGTTGAAGGTCGCCAGAACGCGAACCCTGGTGATGAGTTGACTTACGGGCAGAGTATTACGGATGCATGTATTGGCTGGGAAGATACGGATGCGCTATTACGTATGCTTGCAGATCAGGTTATTGTGTAAATAATTGCTGGTATAAAAAAAGCCCCGTATGGGGCTTTTTTTTTGTACTTGAAAGACCTTATGCCAGCTGTTTGTTCATCGCATCAGCGTATTGGTCTGCATTGAGGCCAACGATTAAGTGAATTGTATCGCCAGCTAATTGCATAATCCCTTGTACGCCAGCAGCTTCCAGTACTGCTTGATCAATGTCGTTACAGTTATTCAGTTCCAGTCGTAAACGGGTTTCAGCAAAAGCGTTCACGCGTTTGATATTGCCGGATTGTCCCAGCCCGCTGATGATGGAGGAAACTTTGGCTAACGCTTCTTCGGAGAGCGCAGGTTTCTGAACTTTTGCTACTGGTGCGCTGCTTGCGGTTGCTGCGCCAGAGCCGTTTAGCTCGGCCTCTGCACCGGCGTGTGCCATATAGGCTTCCATATCCGTTTTCAGGTTTTCCGACGCTGGGCCGAAAATCGCCTGCATATTATTTCCTACAGTTACCACGCCAGATGCGCCAAGTGATTTTAGTTTTGCCTGGTCCACTTTACCTATATCTTTTACGCCAATACGCAGACGAGTTATACACGCATCCATGGTTTCGATATTGCTCTTTCCACCAAATGCGAGAATCAATTGTAAGGGCAAACCGCCTTCTGCAGGAGCGCCACCTTGCTCTTCAATCGCTGCAGTGGACTCACGCCCAGGTGTCATCAGATTGAACTTGGCGATAGTAAAACGGAAAACAATGTAGTACATCGCGGCCCAAATAGGACCAATCACAAAGAACCAGCCAGCATTGTGGGAGTTTTTGAACAAGATAACGTAGTCAAATAAACCGTGTGAGAATGTCGTACCGTGCTTAATACCAAATTCAATACACACCATGAAAGCAACAGAAGCTAAAATGGCGTGGATGAAGTACAGCAACGGAGCAACGAATAAAAAGGCGAATTCAATTGGTTCTGTAATACCTGTTAAGAATGAAGTTAAGGCTGCAGAAATCATAATGCCGCCTACTTTTGCACGATTTTCCGGTTTTGCAGAATGCCATATAGCGATAGCCGCTGCGGGCAAGCCCCACATTTTAAACAGGTAACCTCCAGCAAGATTACCAGACGTGGGGTCACCTTTTAAGTAGCGTTGAATTTCACCTGTGATCATATTGCCTGAAGCGGGATCGGAGAAATGGCCAATTTCATAAAAGAAAGGAACATTCCAAATGTGGTGTAAACCAAAAGGAATTAACATTCGCTCAACAAAACCATAAATACCAAATGCCATCAACGGGTTTTCATAAGCGGCCCATAAAGAGAATTTTTTAATCAGTGCGCCGATAGGTGGCCAGATAATGCTGAGTACGCCACCGATAATAATTCCGGCAAAGGCAGACACAATTGGAATGAAACGCTTACCGGCAAAGAAACCGAGATAAACAGGTAATTGAATACGATGGTACTTGTTAAACAGGAAAGCAGATGCGCCGCCGCAGAATATACCTCCCAGAACCCCGGTGTTAACCGTTTTAATACCCATCACGGTGTCGAGTAAGGTTTCTGTGGAATCTTTTGTGGCATCTGCCACGGTCTGGAGTTCAGCAAAAACCCCAAGCGTTTTTAACATTACAAAATAACAGACCACGGAAGCCAGGGCGGATACCCCGTCATTCTTACTAAAGCCCAGTGCAACACCGATCGCGAAAATAATCGGCATGATGTCAAAGATCGCACCGCCAGCAGCATTGAGGATGTCGAATAATGGAATTAACGCTCCAAAATCAACGCCGCTGCCTGCCTGAGAAACACTGTCTTTAATGGCACCTACGCCCAGTAAAATACCTGCAGCAGGTAAGACTGCCACCGGTAGCATCAGAGATTTCCCTAATTTTTGCAGGCTGCCAAACAGCATGTCCTTATAGTTGGTTTTTTGACTATTTGCAGCGTCATTATTAACGGCCGCTTCGTTTGAACTCATGATTCGCTCCCAATCGTTCTAATCTAAAAATCTATGTCGAATTTATTGTGTTTATTGATTCGTTAAAGCGCGCACTTCTGCTGCAGTTTTGGCTTTGATAGCGCGTGCAGCGAGTGTTTTACAGCTGGCGACGTCCAGTTCCCTAATTTGTGCTTTGATACTTGGAATACTGGGAACGCTTACACTCAACTCGTCAACACCAAGTCCAAGCAAAATGGGTACTGCCAATGGGTCACTGGCGATACCGCCACAGACTCCAGCCCACTTATTATGCTTATGTGCCCCAGCTACAGTTTTACCAATTAAATCCAATACCGCAGGATTTAATCCATCCGCTTGCGCAGCCAGAGTAGGGTGACCTCTATCAATTGCCAGTGTGTACTGTGTTAAATCGTTTGTACCGATGGAAAAGAAATCAACTTCTTCTGCAAATTGCTCAGCCATTACTGCGGTTGCCGGTACTTCTACCATTATGCCGACAGGTATGGGGTCGATGCCTAGTTTTACTCGTTCTTCTTCGAGAATACTTTTCGCAGAACGTAGATCTTCCATCGTGGTGATCATTGGAAACATGACTTGCACATTGCCTTGTTGAGATGCGCGGAGAATAGCGCGCAATTGCGCACGGAATAGCTTAGTGCGCTGTAGCATGACTCGAATTCCACGCAAACCCAGAAATGGGTTTTCCTCTGCTTCGATGGGCAGGTAGGGCAGGGGTTTATCTCCGCCTACATCGAGAGTTCGAATGATCAGAGGTTGTTTTGGTGCAAGGGCTTTAACAACATCTGTATACGCTTTGAATTGTTCGTCTTCAGTCGGTGCTGTTGCACGATTCATAAAGAGGAATTCGGAGCGCAATAGACCAACGCCTTCGCCCCCCAGCCCTTGCGAGTCTGCTGCATCTTGAGCGTTAGCAATGTTGGCCACTACTTCCATGGTATGGCCGCAGGTGGTGGTGGCTGGAAGTTTGGCTTCTTTCAGATCGCGCTCGCGTTTAATTGCCAGTTGTTCTTGCTCTCGTTTAATTTTTGCAATGGCTTCTGTAGATGGGTTAAGACGCAAGCTGGCGTTGGTTGCATCCAGAATAACCTGGGTTCCGTTTTCAATTTTTAAGGCGCGGGATTCGATGCCTGCAATTGCAGGGAGGTTCATTGAACGAGCTAAAATTGCAACGTGGGAAGAGGCTCCACCGGTCATCGTACAAAAGCCAAGTACTTTCTCTCGGTCTAAATTAGCGGTATCTGACGGCGTAAGATCTTCTGCGATAAGAATCGTATTCTCGGGTAGCGCTGTTTCACCGGTTTCTTTTCCGAGGACTAACCACAATACCCGTCGCCCGACATCACGAAGATCATTAGCGCGTGCGGCTAGTAATTCATTTTTGAGTTTGCCAATTTGTGTCGCTTGTGTGGTGTAGGCCTGTTTCCAGGCAAACGCGGCGGACTTTCCATCATGAATAAGTTCATGTGTGGCTTCAATCAATTCGGGATCTTCAAGGAGTTCCTGGTGCGCCGTAAAAATTGCGGCCTTTTCTTTATCTTCCAGCTTATCGTGCAGCGCTTGAAGTTGCTCGTGGGCCTTCTTAAGTGCTCGCTCAAGGCTGTCAAATTCCTGCTTGGTATTGTCCGCTGTTTCCGTCACGATAATATCTTCGTGTTTGAGCTGGACAACTTGACCAATTGCCAATCCTGGCGAGGCACAAACGCCGAGAATTAATTCTGGGTCGGATGAAAGTGGAACAGCTTCATCATCGTTGCTGTCCGGTTCTTCCACCACAGGTTGTCCAAGACTTTCACTGATGGGCGGGCAGTCTTCGCCTAATCCACTGGCAATAAGCGGAATCAGTGTGTCTAATGCCTGCTCTGCATCTGGGCCTTTTGCGACCAGGTTGATCTCATCGCCACAATTAACCTCCAAGGCCATAATGGAAACAAGGCTCTTTGCATTCGCTTGTTCACCGCCTTTATACAGATGGATAACCGATGTAAATTTCTTGGCTTCTGCAACTAGCACTGCCGTTGGACGGGCGTGTAAACCGGTGGGATTGGGAACGGCAATATTGCTGGATGTAATGGGTTCGAATGCTGCATTGTCATTACTGGCGCTTTTGCCTTTGGGGGTCAGCTCCAGCACAATGTCCTGGCCAACACGGGCAAAACCTTCGCTGTATTTAAAACTTTGTACTTCATCGCTATTGGTGATGATAATCTGAGTTAACAGGCTCTTCGCTTGAGTCGCGAGATAGTCCGCATCAAATTCAATTAACGGGTCTCCACTTTTCACGCTATCGCCCATGGCAACGCGTGCGTTAAACCCCACACCACCCATGCCTACTGTATCAATGCCAATGTGCATTAATACCTGCAGACCATTGTCGGCTTCAATGGTGACGGCATGGCATGCGCGGTGCAGTTGAATCACCTTGCCGTCACAAGGGGCCACCAGACATTGATTGACCGGATCAATGCTAATGCCATCGCCAACCATTTTTTGTGAAAAGACAGGGTCTGGCACATTTTCAAGCGCCATTAACGGGCCGGTTAAAGGAGCCTTTAACGCGAGGGTGGTATTACTCATTTATGATATCCGCTCTAATGTTCAATTCTTTTTATGGTTAACCTGCCGGATTGAGCAAGTCATTTTCACAAGCCTTAAGCCTCTCATGTGGCTTGATGGTTGTTTCATTGCGCTGTGCCTCTATTGCATTTTCTATGCGGTGTTTAGAGGTGGGTTTACCTGGGTAGAGTTTTGCGTTAATGCCGTAACTGTTCGTCAATGCGTGCTTTTATTAAATTGCTTTGAAACATCATTCCAGCAACAGTTAAACGTTCAGCAGCTTAGTTTTTATCAATTGTGTTACGGTTTCAGCGCTATTTATGCACGGCGTGCAGGTTTATTGCTTTTAGACGTTGTGCCGGCATGCTGGGGCTGCAACATTACCGTCAAGTATGAGGAGTCGCAATACTTAGGGCTCGAATTCTTGGTAAAAGGCTGGAAAATATTTAAACAGCTGTTTGAAATGCTGCGGTGCACATCCCGGTGGATACAGTAAATGGGTGAATTCATCGGCTTTTTATGTGTTTTGTGGATTTGGTTTTTCCCGTTGACACGTGCTTGGATCTTGTTTGTGGCAACTTTTTTTCGTGCTGCAAAGTGATAATTCAGTGAGATTTTACGACGTCTTAATGATTAGAATTGGCGTGTTTCATTCGGGAAAAGGTTTGCATACCCGTCATGGGGTTGTGCAAAACATATATGACAACTCGACAATGCTGGAATTTAGCATGGAATCAAACGTTTGTTTTAATTTTGGTTGTAGCGTGGCTGATTTGAAAAGATGAAAGGTTTTATTTTGCGCGCGGTGGATTTAATCGAAGGTGAATTGGCATGTTCACTTGCCAGTGAGTGAAAAAAACCTGAAATTTATCAAAGAATTTGATGATTTTGAGAGGAAAGCGCAACAATCTCGTCTACGTTTAGACCCGAATTCGTGGCTGAATGAAGGATATTGGCGATTTGTGCTATAAGCATCAGCGTTTTGGTCTAATATCCATGTGCAAAAATATGCAAAGACTTTTTGTCGTTCAAAAAGCTTGTGCTAAAGTACATATCGTTTGGCGCATGAAATAAAATGTTGATTTTCGACCCGATATAACGCTCAAATGGATATAAATTGGCTAAAATTAAAGGGCTGGTAACGGGTTTTTAGTGTAAGTTTTAGTTTCGCCTGGTAAGCGCAATCTGCTTTCGTGCTTATCCCTGAGTGCAGGCCCAAACAATAGCCCTAAGTTATTGACCCAAAATTTAAACAGCCCAGTGCGTTCACCGATGAATTCAGTGAGAGAATCATGATTGAAAATCACAAAGGTATGTTGCAGCGAGTTTTCTTAACCATTTGCTTTGCCGTTCCACATATAGCTTTTTCTGCTGAAAGTTGTCCTGCAATAAAATGTGATTGTGATTATCTGCCTACAACTGCATGGGTGGAAGTATGCAGCACTTATGAAACACATATCAAAAAAGAGTGTGTAGCAAATTTTAATACGCCGAAAGACTATTGTTTGATGCATGGTTTAAATGCATCGCCGATTGCTTTGGCTATGCAAATTGGCCACGATGGAAAAGCCACAAAATCCAGCAGTTCTGCGAGTGAGGTGATTAGCACGTATTCCAGAATTGTGGATAGCGCTTTTACCGTGATAGATCAAAGCCTGTCTGAAGGTGAGTATGCTAAAGCAATGGATGGCTTTAAATTGGTTGAGGAGTCAACGCGCAAGCAATTTACCATGCAGCAAAGCCTGATTTGGGATGACTCAGGAGAAATAAAATCTTTATGGAAAATGTATTCTCCTGTCGAAGAAAAGGCTGCAGATAAGCTTAGCGATATTAGCAAACGCCTGTCTAAGGACCTCACGTCCGCCACTACGTCGCGGAGTGAAAAAGTCTTCCATGTTTTACTGGTCAAAAGTTTACGTATCCAAGGTTTATTATATGAACACGCGGCTTATGCGGAAAACTGGTTAGACCGAACGGGTAATGCCGCCAAATTATGGAAAAGTTCGGCCGACACATCATTGCAATTACTAGAGTTGGCTAAAGGTAAAAACGGAGACTCTGCAGATAAGCGCTTTAATGAAATCCAAGCGGCCGCACGGTTACAGCAAGCCAGTATTTTTTGGATGAAAAACAAAGATGTTAAAGCCGTGAACGCTACTCTTAAGCAGGCTGGCGATTTACTCGGAACCTCTTCCAAGCTGGATATCAGCCCGATTATTGCAGAAAATGAGAAAGCCACGAAGAAGACAGAACGAAAAGTGAATACCACACTTGAATGTATGTCAGGGAAAAAGCCGCATCTTTGTCGGTAGCATATTTCTTAACATAACTTGCCTTTGGTTGAAGGCGATACGCGTCGTCTTCAACCCTCAATCGCGTAATGTCACAGCCTTGCTATACTTGATCAGTGTTGTCTAAGTATTGATCGAGGTTTGTTGCATGTTACATCGCTGCTTTTTACTCATGTTCGTTGGTAGTTTCACGGCTGCTGCGGTTTCAGCCGACCCTGCACCCTTCACAGGCGTTAAACTGGCGCAGGTGAAACATCAGAGCGAAGAAAATCACGCAGGAGAACCGGAAACTGCGCTTGATCCCCGACGCGCGATGCAGCACAAGTATATGCAAAATGATGCAGCAGCCAAAGGCAATGAAAGCGTTCCAAGTTTTCAGATGGATTGCCCCAACCATAAAGATGTCCATTTGAATATATTTTTTGCGCAACAGGGTTGGGAGTTTTCACCTGCATCGATGATTCCTGAAACGTTCGATAAGGGGTATGCGCAATTAACAGGAAAAGATTCGCGTGCACTTCAGGCCTCCTGTATTTATCGCGTTAACACCGAAGTTACTGCAACACACAGTTACAGCGGAAACGAGCGTTGCGCAGAGGATAAGAAAGGGGGGATTGTGGCTGTGAAATTTTCCTCAATTGAAGGCTATTCCACAAGTAAAATTGGCAGTGAAGAGCCGGGCGTTTTATTGGGGAAAAACCTTAGCAGCACGGTGGAGCAAAATAGGCAGCTAGTGTGTACATATCAGGTGAAGGGATTAGTTAATTTAACCAGGCTTTACACTGCGGATATGGATGTTAAAGCCTGTCGTTCGCGTGGATTGAAAATTTCCTGCCGCTAAGGCGGTCAAGCATGTGTAAGGGGTTAAACAGGCATCGAAACGCCTTTAGGCGTTTCCAGTCTTGTTTAATTAAGAAATAGAAACTCTGAACTTAAACCTGAGTTCTGTACGATGCAGTAAACCCCCTAACGTGTTGAATTTTTCCGCTCTTAGTCTTTGAGTAAGAGAGAAACCGGGCAGTGATCTGAGCCCATAATTTCCGGGTGGATATCAGCATCTACGATGTGACTTTTAAGTGCTTCTGACGCGAGAAAATAATCAATCCTCCAGCCTATGTTCCTTTGACGAGCGCCAGCGCGATAGCTCCACCAGCTGTATTTGATTTCCTCGCCCCGTGCGTGGCGGAAAGTGTCAATAAAACCATTGCCCAGAATATTACTGATGCCGTCAATTTCTTCCTGCATGTACCCTGCGGCTTTGTTGTAGTTTTGTTTTGGACGAGCAAGATCAATTTCAGTGTGAGCAACGTTTAAATCGCCGCACACCACTACGGGTTTTTCCTGTTCCAGTTCTTTCAGAAAATGGAGGAAATCCACGTCCCACTGCTGGCGGTAGTCAAGACGTTTCAATTCGCTGCCTGAATTAGGCGTGTACACGGTCACCAGATAGTACTTGTCAAACTCGGCGGCAATTACTCGACCTTCTTTGTCGTGTTCTTCAATGCCGATATCCAGATAGACGTTCTCCGGTTCTTTGCGCGTTAAAATTGCCGTACCGGAATAACCTTTCTTTTCTGCAGAGTTGGTGTACAAATAATACCCGTCAATCTCGGTCAGGGCTTCGACAACTTGATCATCCTGTGCTTTAGTTTCCTGTAGGCACAAAATATCAGTGTTCATGCTCGCAACAGACTGTGCGAAATCTTTTTTTACCACGGCGCGTACGCCGTTCACATTCCAGGATACTAGTTTCATAAGTAACTGTTTTTGTTAAATTTTTGTTGGGTTTTTAGTTTGGACGCGATTTGCGGGCGTTGAAAAAGTCAGCCCAAGATCAAGGGCTGAAACTAAAGTTGGGCATATTAACAGAATTGGCTCGGCAGATGGGTTCCATGAATTGGCAGGGCGGTAAATGGGAAAACTGATAAGATGGCTTGGCTGGTGCGGAATCAGCCTGGCACTTGGGTGTGGTTCTGGGCTGGGGCAGGAGCCTCCTTTGCATCAGGCGGCAATCAGCGGCGATACGGAAGAGATATACAGGCTTCTGACGGACGGTGTTGCTGTCGATAATCGTAATCGTGAGGGAGCAACCGCACTGCACTGGGCGGCTTTTAAGGGCCGGGAAGATGCAGCTAAAGCGCTACTAAGAGCGGGCGCCGATGTAAACGCCCGTACCAAAAAAGGCTCCACCCCGTTGCGACTGGCAACCACGCACAAGCAGGAAGAACTTATTCAATTGTTACAGATGTATGGTGGCGAGATCTAAATCCGCAGTCTGGCAACACTCACATACGCAGGTTTAGCATCTAAGTGAGGACTTTATGATTCAACTTATTCATGGCGATATTACCAAAGCCCGTGTGGACGCCATTGTTAATGCGGCGAATAGCGGAATGCTCGGAGGCGGCGGTGTAGATGGAGCTATTCATCGCGCAGCGGGCCCAGTATTGTTGAAAGCTTGCGAGATACTCCCTGTGCAGAATGGAATCCGCTGCCCGGTGGGTGAGGCACGCATTACAGCGGCTGGGGCACTAGGTGCGAAATTTGTAATACATGCTGTTGGTCCTCGTTTTGGCCGTGACACGCCTTCAGACGCGTTGCTTGAGTCAGCTTATCGAAACAGCTTTACTTTGGCGCTGGAGAATCACTGCACGTCTATTGCCTTACCCGCGATTTCATGCGGCGTATTTGCATATCCGGTCGATCATGCCGGTGCAATTGCGATGGCTGTGAGTCGGGAGTTTGAAGAAAGCTTCGAGCGTATCGAGTTTTATTTGATGCCGGAGGAGGTGTATCACACCTGGAGCCAGTTACATTGAATGGCCACAGGTCTGACGAAGAATAAGCTCGACAGGAAGTTCAATAGATTGCAGTTCGCTGCCATTGGTCATGTGGACAAGCTGCTCAACTAAAAGCTCGCCTGCGCGTTTGGTGTCCTGTTTGACAGTGGTGAGCGCCGGATTCAAATAACCTGCGATAGGGATATCGTCGAAGCCGGTAACGGCGATATCCTGAGGTATCCTCTTTCCTAACTCTTTCAGTGCTTTTATCACACTGATGGCTATGATATCGGAAGCACACACCACTGCACTAAATTCATGCTTATTATCGAATAATCGCTTAATTGCTAAATAACCATCCTGGTCATTGGACTGGGCATCGGTGCGTAGTTTGGGGTCAACAATAATGTCGGCCTGCAGGAGAGCTTTGCTATACCCTTGGTAGCGGGCGGAAAATTCGGGCCGAAAATCCCCAATATTTCCAATAAAGGCGATTTTTTCATGCCCTAGTTTAATCAGGTGATTGGTGGCTTGAAAGCCTCCATCCACGTTGTCGAAACCAATAAACACACCGTGCTGATTTGGTAGAACGGGCCCCCACGCTGTAAATGGAATTTCCCGATTCCGCATAGCGAGGAGTTTGTCTTTATATGTGACGTATTCCTGGTTGCCCAAAAATATAATGCCACAACCGTGGTGCAAAGCTTCATCTAATGCAAGGTTCCAGTTTTTAGTTGCATGCCTTAGGCCGAGGTGAATCCCGTAGTCCAGTCGCGCCGCCTTCTTTACTATGGCATTGAGTAGCGCAAGAAAGAATGGCGATAAGCCTTCAATTGAATCTGCAGGGTTTTCGGCGAATATTACGGTAAAGCTTTTTTTACTGATTTCGGCTTCGTGGCCATTCAGGTTGTCCAGCGGATAATTCAATTCCCGAGCAATCGCAAATATTTTGGCTCGTGTCTCCTCGCTGACCAAGGGGCTGTTTCGTAAAGCTCTAGACACCGTGGGCTGTGACACGCCAGCAATGTTGGCAATTTCTTGAGATGTGGGTTTGCGTTTACTCATTTTATTTTTATTGCAGTATGGTGAAAACGCGAAAGAGGGCTTTTTGTAAACACCCTCCACGAATTGCTAATCAGCTCGTAGGGGCATCACTTCCGAGCGCTCATATAGCTCTCATAGTCTGGGATTGGACGCTCATATTCCTGTGTCATTAAGCTGGAGTGCAGGATGAAATCCGCAGAGGCCTGATTACACGCTACAGGAACATTCCAGACGGCGGCAATACGCAGCAGCGCCTTCACATCCGGGTCGTGAGGCATAGGCTCAAACGGGTCCCAGAAAAAGATCAGCATATCAATCTCGCCTTCAGAGATTTTCGCTCCAATTTGCTGGTCGCCCCCAAGCGGTCCGCTCACATATTTATGGATGGGCAGGCTCAGCGTTTTTTCCAATAAAAAACCAGTAGTCCCCGTTGCGCAAAGTTCATGCTTGGCCAGTTCGACCTTGTGCATTAATGCCCAGGTCGCCAGAGCTTGCTTCATATTGTCGTGAGCCACTAGAGCAATTGTCTTTTTTGTTTCAATTTTAACCAGTTTGGTGTTCAAAACGCTTTCCTATAACAAATGGTTTCTTTTATTGTATGCAGAAATGAGTGTAATGGCAGGCTTTGACGCAAACAACCAAAATAAAGTTACATGAAGGCTTGACGACCCACCCTTAACTAATTAATATACGCGCCCTCAACGCACTCGTAGCTCAGCTGGATAGAGTACTCGGCTACGAACCGAGCGGTCGAAGGTTCGAATCCTTCCGAGTGCGCCATATACAAAAAGCTCATCCCCAAAGGGATGGGCTTTTTTTATATGTGGTATTTGGTTGGTGAGATCCTTCGCCAAGGTTCGACAAGTTGCCGGGAGCAATTTGAACCGCCGAAGGCGCTCGTAGAGTGGCGTACAAGGAAGTGCGCCAGTTAATCCTTCCGAGTGCGCCATATACAAAAAGCTCATCCCCAAAGGGATGGGCTTTTTTTATATGTGGTATTTGGTTGGTGAGATCCTTCGCCAAGGTTCGACAAATTGCCAGGAGCAATTTGAACCGCCGAAGGCGCTCGTAGAGTGGCGCACAAGGAAGTGCGCCAGTTAATCCTTCCGAGTGCGCCATATACAAAAAGCTCATCCCCAAAGGGATGGGCTTTTTTTATATGTGGTATTTGGTTGGTGAGATCCTTCGCCAAGGTTCGACAAATTGCCAGGAGCAATTTGAACCGCCGAAGGCGCTCGTAGAGTGGCGTACAAGGAAGTGTGCCAGTTAATCCTTCCGAGTGCGCCATATACGAAAAACCCCGCAAGTAGTACTTGCGGGGTTTTTTATGTGCGCTTGTTTTTGTACGTTCTTTGCGTCGCTAGAGAGGCGTCTCTCAGCGACAAAACCATCCGTAACAATCTTTTTTCAGCAGACTTTTCTTAAAGCTGATTGTGACAAACTCCGTATCGTCCGGGGTGCCTTCTGGGTATGCCCAGCCACAGGTTTCAGGAGTGGTACAGGTACGGCCATCTTCAAAAGGGTAATTGGTATCAATGGCGACTCCCAGTGTGTGAGAGTTGAGTAGAACTACGTTTTCAATGGAGTCAAACGGCAAATTGAAGCGCTTTTTGCCGATGTTGGGAAGTGCTCCGCCGATATCCAGAGGATCATTGATGTCCAGCAGGTCAACCAGCAGACGTTTTTTTAGAATTCCACGATCATCGGTTTTACTTAGTTCAATGACGTATAGGCGCTTGACCACAGCATTGACGCCGGAGCCGCTGTCGCGTTCGATAAGTACATAGCGATCGCTGCCCAAATTGGTCATATCACCAATAACTATATTGTTTCCTGTTGGGTTGCCGTCTTTTTCATATTTAAACGTGCGGCCTGTGTATTGGTTGGTGACCGGATCGAATTCAAAAATTTCAAGTACTCGCTCATCCCCAGGGACTGGTCGTAACTCATCGATCAATGGAGCGGCTTCTGGAACTGCGTATAGCATTGTGCCATCCGCATTGGCTGCCAGGCTTTCAAAGCCTCGGCTACTCCCTAGGGTTGCGTTTTCGGTTCCATCTAATACTTCTGGATTGAAAGGGCTGCGTAAGCTTGGGTGGGGAATTGGGTCTTGCAGCAACGTGCCGGTCTGCTCATCAAACTTAAGCAGGTAGGGTCCGAATTCTTCGCCGATCCAGAGCGCGCCATCAGCAGTGCGCGCTGCGGACTCAATATCAAAGTCAAATCCAGTCAGTAGTCGGTCACGGTGGATTTCTTCGGCAACAGGAATGCCAGATTCTACAACGGCATTGCCGTCCAGCGTTGGGTAGTTATTAAAGTCTGCGACAATGGTTAAATCCACGCCGATATTATCGTTGAGAAAGCCATGAGCATCGTTAAGCGCTACAAAAAAGTTGTTTGTTACGGGGCCTGGCTGTGTTGTCCCATTGCCAAAGCGTTTAAAGGTGGGGCGCACGTTGTAATAACCCAGTACATAATCGGAGGAATTGGCTTTTGAACCAAAGCCGTTGTCTGGCATCGCTAAAAACGTACCGTCGTGATTATTTAAAAGTGCAGACCATCCTGGAATTACTTGGGAATTTTGAAATGGCGTTTCAATACCTTTTACGCCCTCAATAAATTGACCAGACGTTGGGCCAGGTGTGCGAGCTTCGGCAGGCAGTGCAGCCCATCCAGTAAGCAGGTGATTGTATTTTTTTATATTCCAGCTTTGCTGATTTGGCTGGGCGGCATTGACATTCCAACATAGCAGGCTGGACGACAAAGCGACTAACATCTTTTGCGCGATGTTCATAAAGGTTTCCTCTGATTGCGTAGGGGATTTTAAATTGTATTTACCCGAAGAGTAGGCAGGAAGATACGGGTCAACCCTTAGGGCAGAACAGCTGACGTAAAACCAGCCAGTAAAAACAGTGCTGCCACATCCCTTTATTTTGCTTATTTTATATGTCTGATATATGAAATTCGTATTGCAGTTTTGTTGTAGCTATTGATGTTGTTTTAGAGTGACAGTAGTCAAAAAAACAGTGACGTTGTTTGGTTGTGCTTCAGCTAAGAATAGAAAGCCAAGTTTGAAAGATTAGTGTTTAAGAAGTCAGCGCTGTTTTGAAGGGGGAAGAGCGCTTTTTGCGGATAGGTAATCACGATGTTTTATGTTTTGGCTTTTGTTTCTTGCTTTGTTTCTTGTCATGGTGCTCGCTCCTGTTTGTTTGTAAGTGATATTTTTATTGATTGGTCTGCCTGAGAATTTCTTATGTCGCCTAAAGATTTTACTTAGAGAGAGCTCTGTCACAAAACATCACTAGGGTAATTAAAAAATACAAAACCGTTAGCCCTGTCAAAATGTTCGAAGAAAAATGTGCCTACACTCTATAAGCATGTTTCATGGTGGATACGTAAATTTCTTGCGGAAATGCTGCGAGAAATTTCTGTGCGCTGATTAGTGTGTTAACAAAAAATAACAAAGTTATTTGTTCGTCCTGTGAAACAGAACCCTGTGCAGTTTTTAAAGTCTGCCTGTTTGGACGCTTGATCGTCATGCACAGGTGCAAAGCCGTACTATTTGTTTTTTAGCATAGCTAAAACGAATAGCTAAATAGATTAGTTATATTAGTGCGAAATTATAAAAATAAACAAACGTTCGAATCTTGTTAGATTTCAAACCCCAAAAGGTGAACTTATGTTGAGTTTGACTCCAAAGCAGTGGTTAAAGCCCTGCGCCCAATCTTCCATTCTTAAAACATTTGCCATCTGTGCTATTGCGAGTGCCTCAACAGAAGGGTATGCACAATCCGTTGAGGTATACCAACATTGTGGTTATGGTGGGTGGACGGCTTCATTTGATGCCGGTGATTTTAATGCGGTAGCAATTCAAAATGCTGGCGGGATAAATAATGATGCATCTGCGATTAAGGTTCCCGAGGGATATGAAGTATATTTATTTGATGCCAATAACCAATCCGGCGAGCCCTTGGTATTAAAAGATAGCGTGCAATGTTTGGTGGATTATGATTTTAACGATGTTCTCTCCTCCATGCGAATCAGTAAAATTAATGAAAATATCGTTCAGGTATATCAGCATTGTAATTATGGTGGCTGGGAAGCAGGTTTTGGACTTGGCGAGAAAAACACTGCGGCTATCGAGGCCGCTGGTGGTCTTGATGACGATGCGTCTTCGTTGAAAATTCCAGAGGGTTACGTTGTAAATTTATACCAATACGACGATTTGAGTGGAATTCCTGTTACATTAACAGACGATACTGCTTGTCTAGTCGCTCACAATTTCAATGATATGCTTTCCTCCATGGTGGTATCGAAAACAAGTGATCCCGTCATTGAGGTATATCAGCACTGCGATTATGAAGGGTGGTCTGCTCCATTAGGTTTGGGTCAGCATAATACTGAGAACTTGATCGAGGCGGGCGGTTTGGATAATGATGCGTCGTCCTTACGCATTCCTGCAGGTTATGAAGTGCGCCTTTATTCTGGTGACAATCAATCGGGGACACCAGTGGTGTTGACCGGAGATACAGATTGTCTTGTGGACTATCGTTTTAACGATCAGCTATCTTCACTGACAGTCACGAAAAGCGGTACTGGTTCTTCAAGCTCGAGCAGTTCTTCTTCAAGTTCATCGTCCTCAAGTAGTTCGTCCGGTGGGGATTGGTCGAGTGTGGCGCGTCCGAATGTGGATTATCGTAATGATGGTTCTACCGGCGGGAATATGTTCAGAGATCTTGTGCCTGATATAAACGCTTACATTTATGATATCGCAGAAGGTGTTGTAACAACTATGTATCACACGCCGGATGAAGTACCGTCTTTCTCTACTTTGGAATTCCACATAGAAAACTGGGATGATAACCCTGGTGGTGTTGCGTGGAAAGCGGGTGAGCCTCCATATATTATTGTGAATATAAACGCTTACCATTTGGAGCGTGTGAAAGCGAACGGTGGTGATGTATATGATGAGGTTACCGGTGTGCTCTATCATGAAATGACTCATGCGTACCAGCATTCGTCTGGCACAGAACTGTCAGCGGTGGAAGGCCTGGCTGATGCCGTACGTTTTAAAAATGGATATATTGATTTGGCTTATCGTGGCCCTGGCGGTAGTTGGACTAGCAGTTATAAAACGACTGGCTTTTTTCTGGCATGGATTCAGGATGAAAAAGGGTTTCCAAATTTCCTGCATGATTTTAATCAGCAGGCGAATCCGAATAATGGCGGAGCTTGGAGTTGGGACAATGCGATTCGCAATACCACAGGGCAAAGCGTGCAAGCTTTATGGGATGAATACCAGAGCTGGTTGCGCGCGCAATAATTTTTACTGACTGAAAACTTTAAAACCGGGTGTTGATAGCATCCGGTTTTTTTGTGTGTGACGGGTGAAGCTTGCTATTGTTTAATTTCACTTAAGCATGTCTGGCATAAACACCCTTGCCAGCGTTCTGCCAAAAACTGTCTTTGCTGCGCTGTCAATGATGTAGTAAAACAGTGGCAGGTGGGAGTATTGATTTGTGAATCGCTGACTTCTGGTGTATTGCTTTCTGCACCACAAACAAATGCCTGTTGGCAGCGCGGACACACTGTCTGGGGGCGAATTGTTTCTGTTGAAGTGCGGTGTTTCATTTGAATTCAGAGGTTAGTGATTGTTATGCAGTATTTGCTATGTTGATAAAATAGCACTGGTATCCCCGTTTATATGTATTGAGATGCCAGTGCTTTTAGTTGCAGTACTTTTAAATAGTAGTACTTTGAAATAGTAGTACTTTGAAATAGTAGTTAGGTATCAGTACATTGAGATAGCCGTTGTTAGGGAAAACATCCCGTATCGACAGCCGTTCTTTACTGGACCTGGATTATATCGCTGTAGTATACCGCACCGGCACCATCCGTTTCAGAAAAAATAAGTGTATCTCCAGACTGAATCGAATTGTTGTACAGAGATAGCGCTGAGTGCCAGGTTGTCTGATTATTACTGTTCTCCTGAGTGATAGCCGCAATGTAATTCCAGGACCAGCCTGAGCCGTTGTGTTGATATAAACTGCCGTTTTCAATGAGATACTCAGCGCCTATACCGTTCGCGCTAAAACCTGTTGCCGCATTGTTATCGGCATCTATATATACCTGTTTAAAGCTGAGACCGTAGGTATATTGAGTTTGCAAAATAAGTTCTCCGTTTTGAATTTCAGCATAGGTGCCTGGTGTGGGTGTTGGTGTGGGCGTCGGTACAAAATCTGTTTCATAGAAGCGTGTGTCATTGTCCGTGTCGCCGCCAGCGTTTGCATTGATAGTCACGTTAAACAAAGTATTCCAACCTCGCGCATCCCAGGTGTTCAGATTGGCAAATCGAACCGCAAAATTAGCATCGTCACGCAGGCGTGAACTTTCGTCGGGCAAGGCGATACTGAGTTGCCATTGGCTTTGCGTGAGATTGCTCGGGATGTGCAGTGTCTTGTTGTAAGTCAGGCTCCCGCTTTCGCTGTCCCAATCTCGTGGGTTGAGACTGGAGCTTGCACGTAGTTGCTGGCTGCCATTATCCAGAATGAATTCAACGGGGCGCGGGTTGTGTAGATTGGCGAATCCTGTGTTTTTGAGTGTAAGGCTCAAGTTGAGTTTTCCGCCGGGAGCTACGGCTTCTGAATAAGTTACGTTTTCCAGTACAAAGCGATAGCCCAGCTCACGAGTGAACTGGTCTTTTACCTCTCCCCAGGCATCATAAATCGGCGTGTAGTAATCACGGTTTAAATAACTCATGTGCTGCAGACGGGATTCGTAGACAGCGTTGCCTGCGTTGTTAAAAGTACCATTGGGGGTGCCGAAGGTTTCACCGCCGAAAAAAGTATAGCGCGTGGTATCGTGAATATAATTAAGCTCTTGCTCGCGCGTCCATCCATGTGCAAAGGTGCCGCCATCATCTGCGCTATAGAGGTAGGCGTCATTATGGTAGCCTGTGCGAGATTTGGCAGAGCCAGAATATGCCTCGGATGGTGCCAGGGGAGCCGCATCATTGAAGATTTCACGTATGTAAAAGGGGCGGCGAATCAATACTTGGCGATCTGTTGGTAGAGCCTGCATATAAGCGGCATGAAGCGTTTGCAATGCGGATGTTTTAACCGGGTAATACAGTGCGGTGTTGACGGTGCTATGGGCGGAAGAGTGCATTTCACCCCAGGGGCCAAACATTCCCATTTCTACGGCAACAATCACATCTTTGTATTCATGATAAAGGCTTTGCATATCCAGTACATGATTGACCATGCGGTTTATGTCTGCTGGATCTGGTGCGAGCTGTTCCTGCCAGGCGTATGCAGAGCGAAGCAATGCTTTAATGCCGTTCGCGCGACTAAGCTCGAGTGCGTTTTGAATTTCGGTAAGTTTTTCTGCTCCTATATGGTCGCTGTTTTTGTAAGCTCCAATATCAATTTTTATTAGCACCAGAGAAACTTTTTCCGCGCTGCTTCTCAGGCTGCTCAAGTCGCCCATGCTATGGCTAAACCGATGAACAATCCAGCCGCGTTCCGGGTTGGCGATCAGCTCGTTGGAAGGTGTGAAGTTTTTGCTGATGAGAGTGGGGGCTGTGTTACCTTCTTCAATACAGGCAAAACGAAAGCTGTCATCAAGATCAAGTGGCAGAATTAATGTGCTGAATTGACGGCTGTTGGCATCACTGCAGAGCGCTTCTCTGGCTGTGACGTCGGTAACCAGATAGTCAGAATATTCTGCATTGAAGACGGCTTTGTTTTGCGATGTAAATGGGTACAGCATGTCACACTCTGTATATTCAAAGCATTGCTCGTTTACCGCAAAATCGAATTCGTCCGCTAATTCTTCTACTTGATCCAGATTGTTTTTCAATCCAATAGCCAGACCGGCATCGTGGGCTTGCTGTGCCAGGAAACGATTGTAGCTGAGCTGATCGTCCGCATTGAATGAAAAGCCAGGGTTGTTGGTGTAGCCGTCAACATTGTCAGGTTCTACGGCATCGCAGCCCTTGGTTTTCGCCAGGGCGATTCTGTTGGCCATAATATCCCGTACATTCTGCGCGCGTACATCAATCCAGCGTTCGCCCGGCCAGTCATCGAGTGGGTTGCCTAATGCGTTGCTGTTAAATTGATCAGCATCGGGCCGCCATTCTTCGTATGAGCCTGCGGAGAAATAGCAGATGACTTTTTTCCCTTGTGATTGCAGGTCCTCGATAAGGGAGGCCTCTGTATCAAATAGATCAATGTCGTATACATCGGCAGCATAATCAGTATTGATGTCCCCCAGAAGTTGCCACTGCCAACTGGTACCGGGTGTTGGCTGCCACACCGTGGCACCAGAACTTGATGAGGAGCTGCTTGACGAGGAACTGCTTGAAGAGGAGCTGCTACTTGACGATGAGCTAGTTGTTTTGCGAATAACCATTGATGAAGCAATATCATTAAAGTTTTCATCCACAAAGCAATTGTCATCGGCGGTATAGGTGACCATTGCGCCTTGAAAATGGTCGTGTTCATAAACGTCCACTTCATATCCTGGTCCTACCTGAATAGAGGAGGCATCGTCATTCACGAAGCCCAGCGCATATAGTTGCGCTAAGGTATAGCGCCCTTCGTTAATGGTGGCGTTCCATCCGGAGTAATTACAATGCTGCCAGACAGTGGCTGCATTTGTTTGAGCGATAAAACCTATCTGAATAAAAGTAAGGGCAAGTATTGCATACAGATGTTTGAGCACGGTTATGATCCTATTTATGGTTGTTGTGTTATTACACTGGTGTGAAAAACTAATGCTGAACAGAGCGATTAGATTGCTGGAATACCTATGGCTGAAAACGTTTTTATAAAAGTAAGGGGTAAAATCTTTGTAAAAGGTTGAACCGGGGTGCTGACGTTTTTAGGCTCATTTCAATAGGTGACAGTGGAATTTAAGAAGTTCCAGAATATATTATTAATACTTTGATGGTGTGCTAAGGCTAGTGCTAATTGAATATGTGGTCTGTGAAGCAGCTAGCAAACTATGGATGTGGTGTGCCATTGTTGAAGCAGTCTCTCACAGCGAAACATGTGTGGAGACTGCTTCAACAAGTTTAGCCTTTTATTGCTGAATATCGGACGTGGTCACAGAGCAGGAAGCTGCGAATTAGTTATTTGGGAACTGCCCAGTCTGGACGCTGCTCAATTGTATAGGGAAGCTTAAGCTGTTCTGTTTGATGGCGTAGAATATGTAAGTCCACTTTGGCGCCTACCCCATGTTGATAAAGCCATTTTTGAAACTCCGCGGGGGAGGGGGTTGGATAAAAGCTGAATTTCACCAGAATGTCATTGACTTTAATCCCCAGTTTTTCTGCTGGGCTGTTTGGCCACACATATTCAATGGCAATTCCCCCTTGTAAGTGTTTGTAGGGAAAAATCGCTCGTTCTTGATCGGTCAGGGGGCGCACAGAAAATCCTGTCCACGGTGAAATATAACTTTGTCGTTTTTTAATGCTGTCATAAATGTTAAAAGCGAGAAAAATAGGAAGTAGATATTCGTCATCCTGATGAAAGTCGTTACCCAGTGCGGGAAAATAACCCGTATGCATAGCAAGAACTTTGCCGTTAGCATTGAATATTGGGCTTCCCATAAGGCTGTCGGTCAAATCAATGTCCGCTTCAAACATGGTGCTCGTCATGCTTTCCTGGTAACACTCTTTTGCGTTTAAATGTTCAAGTTTACCTTTTATCAGCAACGCATTCGTTGGCGAAAAATCTGCGAGGGTGTAAATGGTTTTGTTGGTTTCGATGTGGTCTCTGTCAATAATGTTGGCGGTGGGAAATGCTGAGTCTGAGTTGATTTTTAATACTGCAAAATTTAATGTCGGCTCCACCGCTACAATTTGTGCAATGTGCTGTCGGTGATGAGGGGTGTGCAAAGTTAATGCGATGTTGGTTGCCAGCTCTTCTGTATTTGGATCTAGCAATGTGGTGTAGCTGGTCAGAACATGTCCGTCAGACTCTACTATGAATCCTCGGCTTGTTGTTAAGGCAATTTCACCCGGTTTAATTTGTGACGCATCGGTGAGCTTTTTGCCAGCGTAAGTTTCTATTTTCACAATGCTATCCACTGGGAATGGGGCTATTGTGGGGGGCTTATTAAAGGAGCACGCGTGCATGGCCAATAGAAGAAAACCTGCACAGATTCCAAAAAACCTACGTTTAAGCATCATAGCTTTTACCTTCGTCGAGTATTCACAGAAAATTGCGATAAAAGACAGGAAGAATAAAATAACTTTTTGACAGTTTTAAGAAGGCTTTCATCTTGATCGCGCTGCTGGTCGAAGCGCGACATGACAATGGGGGTAGGTTACTGCTTTGGAATTACTGCTCAAAGCGGAGTTGGTGAAAGGCATCCGTCGTCTGATGTTTTGGGTGTAGCTGCCTTATGGGGTTGCTTCCTGAAGAGGTTTTTCATGTGGCGTTTTTTCAGGTGATGTCTTTTCAGGTGATGCCTTTTTATTCAAAAATTTTTCATTCAGCGCTTTTTCTTCAGCAGTGGTTTTTATTGGAGCGCTATCTTTAGGCGTTTCGCGGGTGGATTTAACCAAGGTGTCCGGCGTTACCTGAACTTCTTTGAGTTGAGGGTTGTGACGTTTGGTAAACTGTTTAAAATCTACCTGCTGCCAATATTCTGGACTAAAGAAGTTATCATATTGCCGGATGGTCTCTTTGTCTGTGATAGTCAGGCTGTAGGTTATCGGCGTGCCGGTATAAAAATCCTGACCATGCTCATAATCATAAATTTGAGTTAGAGCCCAAGCCCCTTCAAGTGTATCTCCGCCGATGCTGGCGATCATTTTACCCTGGTCAACGGCTTGAAGCCCTGCTTGGCTGCTGACAGTGCCACCAATAATAATATCCTGGCCGGGCTTGCGTCCAAGCTTTTCACTGGCGTCTATAGCACCCATTGCCATGCTCTCACTTCCCGCCCAGATTATATCGATTTCTGGGTGGCGACGAAGCACCCCTTCCGTTTGTTTTTTCGCGCGCAAGTTACTCCAGTTAGAATGCAGTTGCTGCACAATTTTTATATTGGGGTTTAAGCTGACGGCGTTTTCCAACCCGGCTTTATAATCGGGCACTGCAGAAGAGTCGCGTGTACCATGCAGTGCAACGAGGTAATGCCGTCCATCTCCTTGCTGTAAATGTAAGGATTGCGCTTCAGTAATTAAACTTTGTGCCAACTGCTGGCCAGAATTTTTGTTGTTCGGAAAACTATGACCAATCCAGTATTTGTATTTTTCACGCGCCTCGCCGACGGTGCGTCTTTCTTGTTCCACCATATTGGTGTTAAAAATAAAAGATTTAATTTTAGCTTGTTCGGCAATTTCCAGAACATCTCTGGTTTGTGCATATTGATAGATATACAGAAGGTAATCGGGTTTGGGTTTGTGTTTTATTGCTTCGCTGACAATGTCTGGGGTTTGGAAACGTGACTCTGCGTAAAGTACCGAAAGCTCAATATCCAAATCCTCAGCGGCAAACTGCATGTAGGTTGTAACGCGATCCCAAAACACATTCCCTGGCTTGTCGGGATTTACAAATGTGACGTGAATCACATTTTTTGCGTGGCAATTCAAAGAGAAAACCAGAGCTGCCATAAACATAAAGCAACTCAGTTGTGTGCAAATATATCGAATAGAACGTTTATTTCGTTTTTTATGCATTGTTGTGTGCTTGCTTGTTGATCAATACTTCAATTTTTCATTGATGCTACGCTAAAGGCAATTGAATACGTATGGCGTTCAAAGCACCTGCTCTTTAATAGGCTTCGTGCTTTGGTTTGAAAACCATTAAGGTACACAGCTTAATAACATAGTGCCAGCATAACGGCGTTTTAAGCCAGTGGTACTTACATTTCAATAGGTTGACTGACCTTGAACGTTTTTAATGTTCAGGTTTGTCTTTTATTTTTTGCCTTGCTTGTTTCAAGCGTCATGCCGACGCTGAAATAATGATACAAAAGCATTTTTCCCAGGGTCACTTGTGAGAGTGTAATGTATATCGCGCTGTAAAGATGTATTATGCGCCATATGTGATCAATATAACGCATAAGTCCTCTAATATGCCAGCTTCCATATGAATTGGCAGTGAAATTTTTCATTGTATGGCTTTCTATTTAAGGCTTCAAAAAAGTCACTAAGTTCGATATGAGCGGTTACAGAAAGTTAATAGGGGGTGAAGTCGTTAATGAGAATGGTTGGCTGCTGGAGAGAAAATTTTAAAAATCATGTAAGCACAGAACCGGATGGAATTAAAAATGCGTAAGAGGAGCTTGCGTGTAAAATTAACATTGCTGTAAATGCTGATCGACATTCAAAATCATTTAGCTTAAAGATCTTTTATATTATTTGCTATGACAAAAAAAATAAGTTCAGTTCTCGAAAATCTTTTTGCTCGTATGAGTGAGGATGTTCTGTTATTGACTCCGAATAAACGGCTAAGTCGTTTTTTGCACCGCCACTATGCTGAATACCAACAGGCTCAGGGTCGCAACGCATGGCAGAGTTTACATTGCGTATCGCTGTCTGCCTGGGTACAGCAATTGTGGGATGACTGGTTATTTTCCTCGTCGCATTTATCGTCAAAGCAAAATGCGCTGCAGCCCATCCCTGCATTTGTGCTGTCTTCGACTCAGGAAACATTAATCTGGCAGGACATTATTCAGCAGTATTGTAATGCTCACCCTGAACTGGAATTGTTTAATACCTCTGCAACTACACGGGTGGCTAAATCGGCCTGGCAAACTCTGGTGGAATGGGACGTAAGTTTTGAAATCTTGCAACAGCATCACGTTGGACCGGAAACGGAAGTGTTTGAACATTGGGCCGACGCATTCCTAAGACATTGTCGACGATTAAATGCTATTGATAGCGCGACGCAGTTAGGCATGGTGCGTGAAGCCATAAAAGCTGAAGAAGTCACTTTGCCTAAACAAATTATCCTGCTTGCCTTTGATGAGTTGAGTCCGTTGGCAAAGTCCCTGTTTCAGCAGGCAGAGGCGCGCGGCAGTGTGGTGCAGTTTGAGGAGTTAAGCATGCAGGGCGACAGCGATCGGCTGTTGACAAGTACGGATCATTTCGCGTCTGTCACTGTTAACCGAACGGCTTTAAGTGATGACAGCCAGGAAATGCTTGCAGCCGCAAAATGGGCTCGGCAAAAAGTAGAGCAAAACCCGACAGCCAGTATCGGCATTGTTATTCCAGATTTAGCGAATAATCGAGAGCGGATTGAATACATTTTTCGCCAAGTATTTGAACCTCAGTATATCTTTCCGCACGAGTCAAGGCATGCGAGTGGTTTCAATATGTCCGCGGGCCAGGCATTGGCGAAAACGCCTCCGATCGCCGCAGCTTTGCTTAGTTTGAAACTAAATTTGTTTGAGCTAGATATTGAAGATGTCTCCCACATATTGCATGCGCCTTTCATTGGTGTGACCGAAGAATTGCCAGCGAGAGCGCAATTGAATGCACAATTGCGTAAGCAGTATTTACGTGTCAGCTCCAGCACATTGCGTGCGAGTGCAAGCCAATTTGGGTGTGAGGCGCCCACCAAAGAGCCGGACGACACTCTCGCAGGTAATGAATTAGACAATGGCGTAGATGATGCGCCACAAACCAGGATTCTCTCCGATTTTTACGCGCGTCTTCAACAGTTTCACAATATTCAGATTCAACTTCCTCGTCAGTTAGCCCCAAGTGCCTGGAGTGAAATTTTCACGCAGCAGTTGAATGTATTGGGTTGGCCGGGGCAGCGCAGTCTCGATACCTTGGAGTATCAGCAGTTAAATGTATGGCAGGAATTGATGAGCGATTATTGCCAGCTGGATTCAATATACCAAAGTGTGACTTTGGTTGAAGCAATGCAATACCTTAACCAGTTAGCTCAAGATACACAGTTTCAGGCGCAGACGACGACTTCCCCAGTACAGGTTCTGGGGGTATTGGAAGCCGCTGGCATGTTGTTTGATCATTTGTGGATCATGAATTTAGATAACGACCATTGGCCACCGTTACCAAAACCCAATGCACTGCTCCCTGTCCGCATGCAAAAAGAATTGAACATGCCGCGTTCATCTGCAGAAAAAGAGCTGGTTTTGGCTAGAAGCCTAACGGCAAGATTTGCAGCTTCGGCCAGTGAAGTGATATTCAGCCATGCTCAGCGAGATGGTGATAAAGCTTTGTTTGCCAGCGCGTTAATCGAAAAGTACCCACACATCGAAGAAGAGCAAGCTGAAGAAAAGCGCTATGCAGACAGCTTATTTCACATAGGGCAGTTGGAAAGAATTATTGATAACACAGCCAGTGCGATAACTTCAGTGCAAGAAGTAAAAGGTGGTACGCAAATATTAAAAGATCAGGCGGCCTGTCCCTTCCGTTCTTTTGCAAAACATCGGCTTGCAGCGCAGGAAAGCGAAGAGGCGGCAGCCGGTTTGAATGCGGCTGACAGAGGTAGTTTAATTCATAACGCGCTGGAAAATATTTGGAAAAGAATTAAGTCTCATCAAAAGCTCGTAAGTATGAGCGAGGCGCAATTAACGGAAGATATTAGAATGGCGATTTACCAGAGTTTTTATCGTTTGCCAAAACATAAAACTCTTGGCCCGAAACTAAAACTATTAGAGCAACAGCGAATTCTTCCTCTATTGCGAGCCTGGATGGAATTGGAGAAACAGCGTCAGCCTTTTGTTGTGGTGCACAGCGAGGCGACACGGGCTATCCAGCTGGCGGGGTTGCCAATTAATATTCGCTATGACCGAGTTGATCAGCTAGACGATGGTAAGCTTTTTATTATTGATTATAAAACTGGAAAGCTGGAATTGCGTCATTGGTCTGGCGAACGTCCAGATGAGCCTCAAGTTCCTATTTACTGTATTGCCAATCGGGAAAAAGTCAGTGGAGCCGCAATCGGTCAAATCAACGTTGACGCAGTTGCTTTTAAAGGCCTGGCTGAAGATGCAGAAATGGCGCCGGGGCTAAGTACACCAGAGCTATTGGCGCGGTTGGAGCTGCCTGGTACCTGGCAAGATATTCTTCAGCATTGGCATACTGTACTGGAGAAGTTGGCGAGCGAGTTTGTTAAGGGGTATGCCGCTGTAGAACCAAAAAATGTTAACAGTAGTTGTCAGTTCTGCACCTTGCATAGTCTATGCCGAATCAATGAAGACTCTGAGTTGGATATGGCGGCAGGAGGTGATGGGAATGACTAATACGCCCGCAGACTTTCAACAGCGCCAGCAAGCACTGGACCCTAATGCTTCGATTATTTGTGAGGCGCCTGCTGGCAGTGGCAAAACCGAATTATTGACGCAGCGATTTTTAACTTTGCTGGCAAGAGTGAATACGCCTGAAGAAATTGTTGCGATTACGTTTACCCGTAAGGCAGCCGGGGAAATGCGCGAGAGAATTTTATCCGCGCTGCATCGTGGCATGGATGACACCCCTCCAGATAGTGATCATCAAATGCAAACCTGGAACCTGGCACGAACCGTTCTGCAGCGTGATGCTGATAATCACTGGGATATTATTGACAATCCTAACAGGCTCAATGTTTTAACCTTTGATAGCCTTTGTGCAAAACTCGCAAATAGCTTGCCGTTGCACTCCTCCTTCGGCGCGCCACCGCAAGTGGTCGAAAATGCCGAAGAATACTATAGGATTGCCGCGCGAAACGTATTGCAAACCTTGGAGGATGAAAAGCCCTGGTCAGACGCGATTGCAGATATCCTTAGGCATTTGGATAACAATGTACAGCGACTTGAAAATCTCTTGATAAAGATGCTGGGGCAGCGCGAAGCGTGGTTGCCCTTGATTGGTATTGGCGCTGGGGCCAGTAAAGACGGGGAGCATAGTGTTATTGCGGTGCTGGAACACAATCTGGCGCGAGTTCAGCAGGATACAATTTTAAAACTCAGCGATTTAATTCCGGCAGAATTGCACCATGCAATTGTCGAATTCTGTGCTTTTGCCGCGGGAAATTTACAGGGCTCAGATAAGCACAGTCCGTTTGATGCTTGTTTAAATATGGATGTGGCAACCACAGGTGAAGACCTTGAACTGCCAGATGATTCGGAGTCAGGTCTTCAGCAGTGGCAGGGCATTGCTCACTTACTGTTAAAAGCCGATAACGACTGGCGGCTATCACTGGATAAGCGAATGGGGTTTCCCGCCGGTGATAATGCGCAGGAGAAGAAGCGATTTAAGGAAATAAAGCAGCAATGCTTAACACTTATCGCCACGCTTAAAGATGTGCCTGGGCTGCACGAATTATTGCTGGATTTACGTTCTTTGCCAGCGGCACACTATCAGCCCGATCAACAGCAGACACTTATTTCGCTATCCTACGTTTTACCGGTGCTGAGTGCTTATCTGAGTCTGGTGTTTAGAGAAAAAAACAGTGTTGATTTTAGTGAGATCAGTATTAAGGCACGTATGGCATTGGGGTCAATCAATGACGACCTGGAGCATGATCCGGCAAATACTGTCAGTGAACTGGCGATGAAACTGGATTATAAAATCCAGCACATTTTAATTGATGAATTTCAAGATACCTCGCCTGCACAAATTGAATTGCTCACTCAACTAACGCAAGGCTGGACGCCGGGTGACGGACGCACTCTGTTTTGTGTGGGGGATGCCATGCAGTCCATCTATGGCTTTCGTGGTGCTAATGTGGGGTTGTTTATCCGTTGTATCGAACACGGATTGGGTCACATCCCATTGTCTCCAATTCGTTTGAATACAAATTTTCGTTCGCAAGCCGGGGTGGTTGATTGGATTAATGATGTGTTTGCTGATGCCTTTCCTGCGCGCAGTGATATTTCTAATGGCGCTGTACACTATTCACCGTCTATCGCTTTTCAGCAAGCATTACCCGAACCTGCCGTGCAGGCGCACGTGTTTGCCGAAGGGAAAAGTGCAGAGCATGAAGCGCAGCTGGTACTGGATATCGTGCAGGAGGCACGCCAAAAAATGCCATCATGCAGTATTGCCATTTTAATTCGAAGTCGGAGTCACGTGGCACACATTACTCCAGTCCTGCAGGAGGCGGGGTTAAAGTATCGTGCAGTAGATCTTGAACCTCTCGCAAGTAATATGGTTATTCAGGATCTGATGGTATTAACGCACGCGTTATTAGATCCTGCAGATCGCATCGCATGGCTGTCTATTTTAAGGGCTCCTTGGTGTGGCTTGACATTGCAGGATCTTGAAACATTGATCGGTGTGAAAGACGAGCAGGCGCAAGAAAAAGAGAGTGAGAAGGAGAAGGAGAAGGAGAAGGAGAAGGAGAAAGAACAGCCCCTTACTATTTTGCAACAGCTGCAGCTTTATTTGAACTGGCAACAGCCAGAAAAAGCTACCGAGGTGAAATCCGCGCTGGCTAAAAAGTCGGAGGATGTTCAGCCTGACTTGTTTGGTGTGGATTTTTCAGATTCTCCCTCTGGTGATGAAAAAAATGCCGCTGCTGGCTTTTCAGGGGTGAGCGAGGATGGCAAAGCTCGCCTCAATCGTGTAGCGCCAATTCTTCTGGAGGCATTTCAGCAAGCTCAGCGAAAAAGTTTACGGCAGTGGATTGAAGGTGCCTGGATAAGTATTGGTGGCCCAGCCTGTCTCAGCAAATCGGCCGATTTAAAAAATGCACAGTTATTTTTTGAATTGTTAGAGAAGCTGGATAACCATACGGTGTTGGAAAAGAAACATGCGCTGCTGGAAGCCTTGCAGCGACTGTTTGCCGTGCCAGATCCAGATGCCGATGAAAGTCTGCAGATTATGACGATACATAAGTCGAAAGGGCTGGAGTTTGATGTTGTAATTGTACCGCAGTTACACCGCACTTCTCGCAGCCCGGACCCGGAATTGCTGCGCTGGTATGAGCGTTTGACGGAAGAGGGTGAAACGCAATTGTTAATGGCCCCCATCACTGCCAGTGGTAAGGATAAAGACCCTACGTACCAGCACTTGGTTGAACAGGAGAAGAAAAAAGGCGCTTATGAAAACTGTCGACTACTTTACGTGGCTTGTACGCGTGCAAAAAAACACTTGCACCTTAGCGCGTTAGTTACAACGGATAGTAAAAAGCCGGAAAATAAATTTCAAAACACGGCGAAGTCCTCGTTGCTCAATCCCATTTGGCAACCGCTTCAAATTCGTGCAAAGCTGTACAAGCAAGAGGACGTTGTGCCGGAATCCGAAGGTCAAGCGCCGCCGGTCGACAATCCTCGGGCGCTTTCTCGTTTGCCGGCTCGTTGGCAATTGCCTGATCTTGAACACTGCCACGTGTTAGATCCATACGTGCCGTTCTTTCAGCACAACAACGAAGAATTTTTCAAGCTTGAAATAAAGGACACTACGGCAAGGATAGTTGGTACGGTGGTGCATCGGGTGATTCAGCAGATGGGCGATTGTGACTCTGTTTCACGACAGGCAATTTTCAATGAGGCGTTTATTTCTCTCCAGCAAGGCGTTTGGCGGAATAAAATGCTTGCCTTGGGAATGCCGCCGGCGAAACTGGCAGTTGGGCTGGGAAATGTAAGTTCAGCGGTGAGAGCGGTAATTGCCGATGCCCGTTTACAACAACTGCTGGAAGTGCCGTCTACTCACCGGAAGCATGAGTTCCCCGTGAGCCTGCCAGGTGAGCAGGACGTAAAACAATTGGTTATCGATATGCTGGTGGAGCGGGAAAGTGTCGTGTGGATAATTGATTTTAAAACCAGTCATCCTATGATGGATGAAGATACCGATCGTTTTATTGAAAATGAAAAAGCTCAATATGCTGCGCAAATGCGTCAATATCAGCGGGCGGTTTTGGGGCTGCCCTTAGCCACTGGGAAAGACGTGAAAACGGCTCTTTATTTTCCCCATTTGAGCTTATTTGCAGAATATCAGGATTAACACGTAACAAATGGTTTTGCTGGCCAGAACCTTTGGGTGAGATGACCTTTGCCAGAGAGGGAGCATCGAACAGGGTGGCAATTTGAGGGTTATAAAGTGACCGCAAATGAACAATAATGTCATGGTTGGGGTTTTGTACTCGCTATATACTTTTATGTGATCCTGGCGTTGACCTAGCATGGTTGTTACGTCTGACGCCTAAATTTCTTAAGCTGGGTTCGAACGAATAAGCACTGGGGGTTCAATGGAAAAGCAGCAAGAGCTTGTGAAAACAATCGCCAATATTATTTTGGCAGGCTTTGATAAGCACTTTCGAATATTCAATGAGCATACAGCACGAGCCGCAGAGCTTTTTGAGAAAGCAAACTGGAAAGAAATACAAAAGAATTCACGGGAAAGAATTCAGATTTACGACAAGCGCATTGAAGAAAGTGCGGAAGCACTTAGCAATATATTGATTGGCCACCACGAGTATTTGGATGAAGCGTTATGGAGTAATATAAAGCAGCGTTACACCAAACTTTTGAAGGTCCATCCGCAACCCAAATTAGCTGAAAGCTATTACAATTCTGTCTTTTGTCGTATTCATCACCGTCGTTATTACAATAATGACAACATCTTTGTTCGCTCGTCCCTTTCTTTTGATGACATACTTATTCGCTCTCCCATCATAAAAAGTTACAGCTGTCATGCCACGGATATTATTCCCGCTTTAAAGTCCATGGTGGAAGGCCTGGGATTTAAATTGCCATTTGAAGATCTTGATCGTGACATCGCCATGATTCGTGCCTGCTATTTGCGCACGTCGAGATTTGAAGTGGGTTCGAATACTGAATTTCGTTTCGATGTGGTGAGAAAACCGTTCTTTCGTAGCAAAGGGGCGTATATTGTTGGACGTGTTGTGACGGAGTATGGCGATCAGGCCTTCTCTATTCCGATCCTCAACAACGAACGCGGCGGCCTGTACATTGATACCCTGATCCTCGATACAGAAGAGATTAATGTATTGTTTGGCTTTGCACGTGCATACTTTATGGTGGAAACAGATTCCCCAGCTGCACTTGTAAGTTTTCTGCAGGTTATTCTTGGACGGAAGTCCCGTACAGAGTTATACACGCATATTGGTTTTCAAAAGCACGGGAAAACTCAGTTTTACCGGGAATTTCTGGAACATTTGGACAATAGCACAGACAACCTGGTCCGAGCGCCTGGAATTGAAGGTATGGTGATGTCTGTATTTACTTTACCGTCATTTCCCTATGTTTTTAAATTGATAAAAGATCATTTTCCACCAGAAAAAGACACCACCGAAGAGGAGATTAAGAAGAAATATAATCTGGTGAAGCTTCATGATCGAGTTGGTCGTATGGCCGATACGCTGGAATATTCCGACGTCGCTTTACCCAGATCGAGGTTTAGTCAGGCACTTTTGGATAATTTGATGGAAGTGGCGCCGTCTAAAATTGAGCTTGAAGACAATATGGTGATTATTAAGCATGTCTATATCGAAAGGCGTATGACACCATTAAATATCTATTTGCAAAATGCAACCCCAGATCAAGTGCGTGACGCCATCTGTGATTACGGCGATGCGATTAAGCAGATGATAAGTGTGAATATTTTCCCCGGGGATATGTTGTTGAAAAATTTTGGGGTGTCGCGTCACGGCCGTGTTATTTTTTACGATTATGATGAGATCGAATACTTAACGGATGTAAATTTTCGCAAAATACCAGAAGCAAAAAATGAAGTCGATGAGATGTCAGACAAGCCTTGGTATTTTGTGGGGGCGAATGACGTTTTTCCTGAGCAGTTTTTAACGTTTGTGCTTACTAAAAAATCGTACCGTGAACCATTTATGTCCAAGCACGCCGATCTGTTAACGCCGCAGTTTTGGCAAGATAAGCAAGAGCAGATTCGTCACGGGGTGTACCAGAATGTGTTTCCCTACCCAGAGGAAAAACGTTTTAAAAATATGGATCGATAGTGCCACGAATTTCACCAGGCCTTGGTTGTAGCCAAGGCCTGGTGGGATCAGACTGTTAGCGTTTCCGCGCTGTTATCTTTATCCATTAGGTTCATCCATTAGCCTCATCTATTAGTCTTCGGAGACAAAGGATACTCGTCTAATTTGATAGCCGGAAGCCAGTCCGCCGACCAGATTGGGATCAATCGTACCTAATAATGCCTTTCTTACGTTAATCGTAGTGGTGCATCTTCCAACAAGGTGCGGCTCTGATAAAGTGCCAGCAGGAATGACGTATGTACCGCTGTCGCTGGTAAGTGTTTCGGAATAGGATTCAAACGACTGGTCCGGGCAGGCAACCGTTGTTTCTATTTCTACGCTGAGATCCGTTTCGGTATTGTTCCACTCCACGATAATGTCATCCATGCTGCGACTGTATAGTGCGAGGCTGTCGGGGGCTATGATGGAGAAGTTGTTCGGTAGAGTAATCGTTGAGTATCTTGCTTCAACAGTGTTTTCCCGAAAAAGCGAAATCTGGTATATGCCGTTAGTATTGAGCGGCAATTGAGCGGAATACCAGTTGCCAAAGGGGTTGATGATCGTACGAAAAAATATGAAGTTATATAATTCTTCCTGTCGTGTTGATGCTTTAAATCTCGTTTGTGTATCGCGTAGTTGCTCCAACTCTCCAAACACATCGCTGGAGAATTGTTGGTCTAATAAATTCAATTCACTGGCAAACCAGAGCTCATCCTTGTCAACCAGATGTACAAAAGAATCTTCATCTTCAGTTTCAGATGGGGGCGTTAATCGAGTGAGTTGGGCTTCGGCATATACATATTGACTGCCATCGGAAAAAACCTGGTAGGTGGCAAAAACTTGATTGGTTGACACCGTATCAGAATTGACGATTTTCGGACCATCATCGTCGCAACCGATTAAAATGCTTGCCCCTGCAATAAAGGCACTGGCTTTAATTATGGTGGAAATGTTCATAGTCGTATCCTTAATATTAATTCCATGAAAAAGGTTAAAAGCTAAAGCGTGCACCAAGTTGTGCGGCGCTGAGATCTTCACCGGAGATGTCCTCAATGTATTTCCAGTCCAGAACGAGGGCGAAAATTCGTGAAAGTTTTACTGTGCCTTTTACGTTTAGAAAAGCGCTGGAGTCGTCATTTTCTGTCACCAGGCGATCAAGGTAATAAGCTTCGGTTTCGGCGTCGAGATATCCTGCACCTATCTCCAGACTTAGATTTCTATGGTCAAACTCTTTGCTGATTTCAATGTATTGGCCGTCAATGGTGATGTCACTATTGTCAACATCGGCCAGGTCAATATCATCCAGCTTTAGCCCGCCAATACGTACAATAATACTGTCCCAGTGATAGGCGGCAGAAATTTCCATGCTGAAACCATCGTGATATTCATTGCTTCCTGGAATAGCTCTACCGATATCACCTTCAAAGGAAAAGGTTTCGGCGAATGTATTACCTGTCATTATTGCCAGTGAACTGCAAAGCAGCACAGACTGAATGCAAGAGCGAGAAAGAAAACGGTGTTTAAGCGTGCGTGGCAAATCACCAGCCTGTTGATTTGAATCGGAAATGATGAGCTGGCTGTGAGCGGTGTGGTTTTGATTTGGCATCGTAAAGCTTCCTTAGATTACGTAATTGGTTTAATTCCAAGACACGATATTTATAACATTGTGAAATGTGGATGTCTTATCTAAAAATGTAAAGAAAACCGTACTCTGGACGGCTTTTGTAATATCTTTTTACACTTTGTTTCAATACGCAGTGATATCAAAACATAATGTGCGGTAGTGACGAAATAAAATACACTTTCTGCCCGAGAGTTGAATTGCATGTGTTATCTCAGAAGAAAAAGATTATCCGTTGGCTCAGTACTTGGAGAGTGCTTGGAAAGTACCTGGAGAGCGGCTGGAGAGCGGCCGGAAAACAGAAAGGTGCTTGGAGAGCGCTGAAAAGCGTCTGAAATGAGCCTGAAGAAAGAACGAGACTGGCTGAATGGAGAATAACGCCAGTAGTCGTAATCGGTTATAGAAGCAGGGAAATCTGGAGATACATCAATTAATATTGATGGCCTGAAGGTGGCAACACCTCACCATCCAGCCAGCATTTGTTGTCTCGCATTTCCAGACGTTTCTCCGCCATCCAACGCACAGCAAGTGGATAGATGTGATGTTCCTGTTGCAGTACTCGGGCAGCGAGGCTGGCTTCTGTATCATCGTCCAGCACTGGAACTCTGGCTTGAATAACAGGAGGGCCGCCATCGAGTTCGGATGTTACAAAGTGAACAGTGACTCCGTGTTCTTTGTCTCCAGCTTCAAGGGCGCGTCGGTGGGTATGTAGCCCGGTGTATTTGGGGAGCAGGGAAGGGTGAATATTCAGCATCTTTCCCTCAAAGTGACGGGTAAAGGCTTCTGTTAATATTCGCATAAACCCGGCTAAAACAATTATGTCTGGCGATTGGGCGTCAATAATTTCCTGTAGGCGTAGATCAAAACTTTCCCGAGAATCAAACAGGGTGTGGTCGAGAACAATTGCCGGAATGTTATGGTGTGCAGCACGCTCCAGCCCTTTGACATTATCTTTGTTGGAGATGACGGCGCAAATTTCAATCGGAAGCTGACCTTGTTCAGTCTGATCGATAATGGCTTGTAAGTTACTTCCGCTGCCGGAAATCAGCACGACAACGCGTGCTTTGCTGGAATTATCTAGGGTATTACTGGCCACGTGAATGCCGCACTCTCTAATGATTGATTCAATGGTTGTTTTAGGTCAAGGGTGATTTCAACGCTTGATTCAATGTGAACGTCGTATCAAGTTGATGAAAACTGTACCGTTGTTGCCGTTGGTGCGTGGCAATTAATTAAGATTCAGCAGTTCAACTTGCTCTTCATTAGTGTCGGCCGTTTGAATGCTGCCAATCGCAAACACGTTCTCACCAGCGTTTTGCAGTAATTCAGTTGCCTTGGCAACATCTTCCTGCGCCACACAAATCACCATGCCAATACCGCAGTTGAAGGTACGCATCATTTCTTTTGAGAGTACATTGCCGTTTTGCTGTAGCCAGGTAAAGACTTCCGGCATTTGCCATTGGTCGCAATCGATAACAGCTTTGCAATTTTCAGGCAGTACACGCGGAATATTTTCAGTGAGGCCACCCCCGGTAATATGTGCCAGGGCTTTCACATCGATCGCTTTCAATAATGCCAGCAATGGTTTGACATAAATCCGTGTAGGCTCAAGCAGGGCCTCCGCTAGTGTGCGATCGCCGAGCTTGCTTTGCAGGTCGGCACCGCTGACTTCGATAATTTTCCGAATCAGCGAGTAACCGTTGGAGTGTGGACCGCTGCTGCCTAATGCAAGCAGTGCGTCGCCGGCCTGGACTTTACTGCCATCAAGAATTTTGGATTTCTCTACAATGCCAACGCAAAAACCGGCCAGGTCGTAGTCGTTGCCTTCGTACATTCCCGGCATTTCAGCGGTTTCGCCTCCTACCAGGGAGCAGCCAGACAATTCACAGCCTTTGCCGATTCCGTCAACCACCTGTGCCGCGATATCGACGGACAATTGCCCAGTTGCATAGTAATCCAGGAAAAATAGAGGTTCTGCACCCCCGACGATCAGATCGTTGACGCACATAGCGACCAGATCGATGCCGATGGTATCGTGTTTGTTTGCGTCCATTGCCAGTTTCAGCTTGGTGCCTACTCCGTCTGTGCCTGAAACCAACACGGGTTCTTCGTAGCCTTTAGGTAGCTCAAACAGCGCGCCAAAACCGCCTAATCCGGCCATAACTTCTGGTCGACGAGTGCGTTTTGCAACGGACTTAATCCGATCGACGAGTGCGTTTCCTGCATCGATATCGACACCGGCGTCTTTATAACTGAGATGGGTATTGGATGGGGTTTTTGAATCTGTCATCTTGCCTTGCCAAGCTGGGAATTTACGAGCGGCGAATTCTATCAGTTTCGTCTGCACAATGCTGCTTAGTTTCGCTTCAAATTTACCCTCTATAGTGTTTGTTTCTTGCCGGCTGGCCATGCAATAGGGCTTTGAATTGCCAATGGGCGCTATTTAGCAGGTGGATTCGCCCGGATTTCGGGAATTTCTGTGTATTGGCCGCTGTCCCAAGTCTGCACAACCTTGTTACAATGAGGCGCTGCGCGGCATTGTGTTCACCAATGTCGTGTATGAAATAGACAGGGTTTTCCTGGATAACTTAGCGGAAGTGAGAGCGATACGTGCGAAACTGGTTGATAATTATACATTTTGTGTTGGTGTCAAGTCTGTCGGCCCATGCCTTTGCGCAACGGGATATGGAATATTTCCGTGCCGAAGTGCCGGTAAGCTCGCAGGACAGTAAAGAGAGACGCAACGCCGCTAAGCTCGGATTGGAAGATGTCATTATTCGAGTGTCGGGTTCAGGCCAGACTCTGCAAAGTGCTGAATTGAAAAGTCGAATCAACAATGCCATTAGCTATGTTGAGCAATTTCGTTATTTGCCTTTGGATGACGAAAAACAACGTGCTGCGGGTAAGCGTGAATTACTTTCTTTGACCTTCTCGCCAGAGGTTGTCAAAAAACTATTATTGGAAACGCAACAGCCTTATTGGCCAGTCAACCGCCCTAAGACGCTTGTCTGGCTGGTGGAAGATTCTTCTGAAGAAGGTCGCCATTTAGTGAATAACCAAAGTGTTGAGTCCTTACAGGTGATAGAAGGTTTACAGCACACAGCTCTGACGCGCGGTGTTCCATTAATCTTTCCTTTGCTTGACCTCGATGATCAGCTGGCCTTGGATGCGGATGATGTGTGGATGTTTGACGAAGAAAAAATCGCCGAAGCATCGCTGCGCTATAACGCGGATGTTATTTTGGTAGGGCGTTATTCCAGTACATCCAAAGGTGAAATTTGGGGAACCTGGCAGTATTTTCATGCTGGTTCCAGCCAGGTTTACGACACCCGCAGTAAGATGGATGAAGAGGAAGGATATTTAACTCTTGGGGATGAAGTATTGAATCCGTTGGCAGATTTTTTGGCGGCCCGCTATGCCATTATTCCAACTGGCGAGTCCCAAGCAAAACTGGTAATGCAAATCGCCAACATTCATAATTTTGGTGATTACTATCGCTCGTTGGATTATCTGCAGCGCTTAGCAGCAATTGCGCGTGTGGATTTGGTCGCGATCCGCCAGGATACTATGTTGCTTTATTTGGACGCGGAATCCAGTGTAGACCGGCTCGTCAGCGTGCTGGCGCTCGATGGTAAAATGCAGCCTAAAGTGGTTGCCGCTGCCAGTAATGAAATTCCTGTTTGGCAACAGATGCCTTTAGGATCATTTGAAAACCCGTTGAACTATTCCTGGGTGAATTAATTTACAAGTGTGCTGAAAGAATGGGATCGCCAGTTCAATTAAGTTTAGGTGTTGCTTTAAAGGATGAAGCTACGTTTGCGAATTTTTTTGAAAAAGACGCAAACGCACAAGTATTGGCAGCCTTAAAAAACCTGACTGCCACCTCATCGTCCGAAGCGCAGAACATTATTATATGGGGAGCGCCGGGCTGTGGTGTTACCCATCTCTTGCAGGCGGTGTGTCACGATGCTTATGAAGCCCGAAAAAGCCTGCAATATCTGCCCATGAATGAACTCATCGGTTTTGATGCCAATGATATCTGTGAGGGACTGGAAGGGATTGATCTGGTGTGCATTGACGGGGTGGATGCGATATGCGGAAATCGGAGTTGGGAACATGCCTTTTTTCATCTGTATAACAAAATAAAAGAAGCCGGTCACACCTTAGTTTTCTCTTCTCATACCAGTCCTCCTTCTCTTCCTATACTACTTCCTGACCTTAAATCCCGTTTGTTAGCCAGTGTGGTTTATCATGTGGAAAGTTTAACGGATACAGAGAAGCAGAATGCAATGATTATGCGGGCGCAAGCCAGGGGCATGGAAATGTCTGAAGACGTAGCGAAGTATATTATGCAGCGTGCACCACGAGACACAAGTGAGTTATTTGAGTTGCTGGATCGGCTAGATGATGCTTCATTGCAACAACAGCGTAAGTTAACGATTCCTTTTGTCAAAGAAACGCTGCAGTTTTGATGGTGAGGCCATAGCATTAAAAAATGTCACGCATAAAAAAAGCCCTTAAAAAGGGCTTTTTTCGTTTTCATTGGGCACCTTTTTATAAAGCGATACACGAAAAGCATTGGGCAAAATAGCGATTGTTCGCCTGTTTCTGATCCAGTTGCTGAATAATGTTATTCATTTCACTGTTGCCAAGTAATTTGCTCAAACCGGACCACTTTTCATTGATCGCACTGGTAAAAGCCGCGTCCCCTGTCACGCGTGCCTGCTCTTCAAGAGCCAGCATCACTTGCTCCAGGGTAGAGAGGGGGCGAGTAATGGGCTTGACATGATAGCCGCTGATACCTTGTTGCTGCGCTACGTGTTCCATCAGATCGTTGAGTGAACCGAGCTGATCGACCAGTCCAAGTGCCAAAGCCTTTTCTCCGATCCATACGCGCCCTTGTGCGATTTCGTGAACCTGTTCGACGGAAATACCGCGAGCGTTTGACACTAAGCTTAAAAACTCACGATAAATATTGTCGACACTGCTTTGAATAACGACTTGCGCTTTTGGTGAGAGCGGGCGGTCTATTTCGTATATATCCGCCAGTCCCGTTGTGCCTACACCGTCTGAATGAATGCCCAGGCGTTCAAAGCTTTCGGTTAAGTTTGGAATTAGTCCAAAAACGCCGATTGACCCAGTGATTGTGGTGGGCGTTGCCCAGACCTCTTCTGCATCGGTAGCGATCCAATAGCCACCTGACGCCGCGACGCTGCCCATTGAAATATAAATGGGCAATCCTTTTGCTCTTGCTGTTGCTATTTCATCGCGAATTACTTCGGAGGCGAAAGCACTGCCGCCACCGCTATCTATCCGGATAATCAACGCCTTTAAGGATTTATCATTACTCGCCTGTTCGATAAGGTTGCTCATGCTCCGGCCGCCAATTTGCGAGGGCGCGCCTTCGCCGCCGACAATAGAACCTGATGCGACGATCAAGCCAATATTGTTATCCTGACTGGGCAGTATGGGTTTTACATCGGCCAGGTACTGCTTTAAACCCACGCCGTTAAAGGAGCCGGGATCTTTCCCTTCACCGAATTTCTCTTTAAAAATGTCGTCCATTTGATTGCGGGACACGACGTGATCCACATAGCCGGAAGCTAACGCAAGTTGTGCTTGACTGATTTTCTGTTCGGCTAGCGTCTGTTCAATATTGGCAATCATGCTGTCGATACTGCCTTCTGCCAAACTTCGTTTCGCTTCAATTTTGGAGGTGTATCGCTTCCACAGTGTGCTGATCCAGCTGGCATTGTGTTCGCGGGAAGCATCGGACATATCATTTCGAATATAGGGTTCTACGGCATCCTTATAATTGCCGACCCGGAATACATGAAATTTCACGGAGAGCTTGTCTGCAGCGTCCTTATAAAAGTTTCTGTACAAACCAAAACCTGTTAATGCCACTGTGCCGAGTTTATTGATATAGATCTCATCCGCGTAACTTGCGAGCAAATATTGTTGTTGGCTGTAATCGTCAGAATAGGCGTAGACAGGCTTGCCGGAAGCCTGGAATTTTTCAATAGCCTGACCAATTTCTTCGATCTTACTGATACCGCCTCCCACGAGTGGGCTGAGATTTAATATCAGGGCGTTAATGCGTTTGTCAGAAGTAGCTGTATTGATCGCGTAAACCACATTGCGAACTATCGTTTCCTGATCAGCCATATCGGGATTAAACAGGTCCATCACGGTAGGTTCATAGGTAGACCTGTCCACCAAAAAACCTTTAAATGAAATAAACAGCGGGGCACTGTTGGGGATGGGTTCTCGGCCAGGGCCTGATGTGAGAATAACAATAAAGAAAATTACAAAAATAATGAAAAATACGTTCGCTAAACCCATGCGAACGTACGTAATGATTTTCCATAATTTTTTTAAAAAATTAGACATTGGCTTCGATTTCCTTTGGGTTCAGTAAATGCTGTTTTTGGCTGCGCTGCAACCAGCGACTCGTCATCATAGTTGCTAAAAATAATGCAACGACTAAAGCGAGAAATAAATAGTCTGTAAAGGTGCTGGTCGAGATCATTGAGCGTTCTACCGCAAAAATAAAATAGAATAATAAGACGAAGCACATCCAGCTGTAGCTGCGATAGTTCTTTTTAAACATACCTGGTGCTAGAGCCAGCAGGGGGATTGACTGAAAACACCACACCACCAGCGAGCCGGTTTCCCGGCTGATGTTCCAAAAAGCAAACAATCCGAGAAGTAGGGTGAACAAGACCCAGGTTGTGGCGATGCCGCCGCGCAATTTAGTGTGTAAATGTTTTATAGGTTTATAAACTTTGGGCATGATGAATTCGACATAATTAGTGATCGTAAAGTAAGGGATACATACAGAACGGTCAGCCGCGTGAGAGTTTCATCGCAATAGTGGCGATACGTTTGCCAAAACTTTTGGCGATGTCCTGTTCTTCCTGGGTTAGCTGTACGTTTGCTGCCTGGTTTGCTGCTTGGTGTACCGCAAGATGAGTGGGGCCATAAGGAGAGCCGCCACTATGGGTTGTATGCAGGGCTTGCTCACTGTAGGGCACGCCACAAATAAGCATGCCGTGATGGATCAGCGGCAGCATCATCGACATCAAGGTGGTTTCCTGTCCCCCGTGCAACGAACTGGTCGAGGTGAAAACACCGGCGGGTTTGCCAATTAAATCACCATTCATCCACTGAGCTGCGGTGCCATCTAAAAAATACTTCAACGGCGCAGCCATGTTTCCGAAGCGGGTAGGGCTCCCGAGAATTAAGCCCTGGCAGCCCGTGAGGTCTTCTTCGCTACAAAACAGGTCGCCCTCTTGTGGAATAACGGGCTCGCTCGCCTCGCAAACCGTTGATACTGCAGGTACAGTGCGCAGTTTGGCTTCAATGCCTGTGACGGTTTCTACGCCTCGCGCAATGGTTTGCGCGAGTTTGCGAGTGGCGCCATGACGGCTGTAGTACAGAATAAGGATATAGGGGGTGTCAGACATATTAACAGCGGTGTAGGTTGGTTCAGGCCAGCAAGGCGTTGACATTTTCAGGAGGGCGGCCCAAAACCGCACGCTCACCAGCAATGACAATTGGGCGTTCGATTAGTTTAGGGAATTTTATCATTGCGTCGATGAGTTGGTCGTCTTTTAGATTTGGGTCAGACAGCCCCTCAGCTTTATAGGCGTCTTCTCCCTTTCGGAGTAAGTCGCGAGCGCTGATTCCCAGCTTCTTTAGGATTGTCTTCAACTGTGTTTTGCTGGGAGGTGATTCCAAGTAGAGTACAATTTCTGGGCTGACTCCCTTGGCTTCAATAATCGCGAGGGTCTCACGCGATTTTGAACATCGCGGATTGTGATAAATGGTAATATCGTTGCTCATACCGTTTCCTAGTATTGCGGTCGTATGTATCCTGTTGGATACGTGTTCATGGCTGGAAAAGTGCCGAGGTTGCAATGCGTTAGCGTTCTCTCAACACCGAAAACATGCCGAAGTCATGTAATAAAGCCTTTTTGCATATAGTACGCGATTGTACCTTTTTGCTTTAATGATGTCTTTCCTGAGAACCAGAACCCTGTGTACTCCTAATACCTGAACAAAGGACTAAACTTTAAAGCAGATGCAAAATCTCACCCCCACAAAAGAAAACCCTAAAGAGAAGACCGAGGATTGCTACTCGACTATGAACAATCGGGAACAATTTTTACACCCCATTCTAACTGCACGCACTTTTTGGCGGTTTGTATGCCATTTAACCGCTGAATTCATTGATAAAAAATGTCAGCGGAGTGCTGCCGCGCTCACATATATGACGCTGTTTGCGCTAGTGCCGATGATGACGGTGACCTATGCCATGTTCTCTCTGATACCAGCATTTGACGGTGTAGGGGACCAATTGCAGGATCTGATTTTCACTCACATTATCCCTTCCAGTGGGTCCGAGCTTCAGCGTCACCTTTCCAATTTCTCTTCCCAGGCACGAAATTTAACCTGGCCAGGCATCGCGATGCTGGTTGTGACGGCCTATCTCATGCTGACCAATATTGAGAAGACGTTCAATAATATATGGGGCGTGGACCAGGCGCGTAGAGGCTTGTCGAGTTTTCTATTGTATTGGGCGGTACTGAGTATTGGTCCAATATTACTGGGGGTTGGCTTGCTAATGAGTACTTACATACTTTCACAGAAGCTGGTCGTGGGAGAGGTAAATGTGATGACTGCCGCAGCACCCTTATTTCGAATTTTACCTGTCGCATTCTCCTCAATATCCTTCACTTTACTGTTTGCAGCAGTCCCCAATTGTCGTGTCCCGCTTAAATATGCCGTGGTAGGAGGCGTAGTCACGGCCTTATGCTTTGAGTTACTCAAACTGGTGTTTGGCGCTTTGGTTGCGAAGTCGAGTTTCCAGCTAATTTATGGTGCGTTCGCCGCCGTACCACTGTTCCTGTTGTGGATTAACTTTTTGTGGATGATCATTCTCGGCGGGGCCGTATTTGTGAGGACTCTGGCGGAGAAGGACTATGCAATTCGACGGCGAAAACTGTCCAACATGATGGCAATCATTGTGTGCCTGGATATGTTTCGGGAAAAGTCTAAATCGGGTGAGCTTGTCAGTGATGAGGATTGTGTGCGTCTGGGCCTGGGACTGGTTCACTGGCAAACACTGCGCTCTTTGCTGGTGAAAAATAAATGGGTAGTCGTAACCGATAACGGCAATTACACCCTTTGTCGAGATCTGAATAATGTGAGTTTGTGGGATATCGCCAACTTGGTCAAAATGCCAGTGGGTGAATTGCAGGAGGCGCATGCTAACTCGACCATGCTGAAAACGGTAGAAGAGGCCTATAGCGAAGTGCACGATTTTGCTAAAAAACGACTGTCATTGAGCCTGGAAAGTCTGTTTGATTCAAAAAGTCATTAAATTGCGACAATCGGGAGGCCAAACAATAGGTTTTTGCTAAGCTAAATTTACACACCTAAAAACATGCGGGTGATTAAAACAGGCACCTTCAGTGATTTTAGCTATAATCAAATAAAAACGGCATTCAGGTTTTTGCTCTATATGGCCATACCTCTACTGATTTGTGATGATTCCAGCATGGCGCGCAAGCAAGTTGCGAGATCCCTGCCTGATAGTTGGGACGTTGACATTACGTATGCCACGAATGGATATGAAGGCATAGAGGCAATTCGTGCAGGGAAGGGGGAAATGGTCTTTTTGGATTTGACGATGCCTGGCCTGGATGGCTATGGCGTATTGGAATCCGTAAAGTCTGAAGAGTTAAAGGCCGTGATCATTGTTATCAGTGGCGATATTCAACCTGAAGCGCGAGAGCGGGTAAAATCCCTTGGGGCGCTCGATTTCATAAAAAAACCCATTAATAAAGACAAGTTGCAGGAAGTTCTGCTGACCTACGGGCTTCTCGAGCTTTAATCCACAAATTCCACGCTTTCTTTTGTATCATTGCAGGCTTTTACGTTTGTAGATGGTAGCAGTCTAGATATGAAATATTCGCATTTTGGCCAAAAACTGGGAGCAAATTCCGGCATTGTCTCGTTAATGGAGGACCTGGGTGAGGCGTTGAATGTAAACCCGGATCTGTTGTTTCTTGGCGGGGGAAATCCCGCTCAGGTACCAGAATTTGAAGCGCTGGTTGCCAAACATATGCACGCCATCGCAGACAACACAGAACGTTTACACAAACTTATTGGTATCTACCAGTCACCGCGAGGATCAGAGGAGTTTATCTCTGCACTCGTGCCCTATCTAAATTCACACATGGGGTGGCCGGTCACAAATAAAAATGTAGCCGTTGTTAATGGTAGTCAATCCGCCTTTTTTATTTTGTTAAACATGTTTGCCGGGCGCAAAGAGCAGCACGGGGTCAATGATGCATTACGCCAGATAATTTTTCCGATGATGCCTGAGTATCTGGGCTATGCCGACCAGACTATTGAGCAAGGTGTTTTGCGGGGCTTTATGCCCAGCATTGAGCAAACCGCAGATGCACGATTTAAGTATCACATCGACAAAGATGGGGTGACGTTGGATGAGCACAGCGTCGCGATGTGTGTTTCCCGCCCCACCAACCCTACCGGGAATATTCTGACGCTGGAAGAAATGGATTATCTTACGGCGTTGTCACAACAACATGACATTCCCTTAATTGTGGACTGTGCATACGGCCACCCGTTTCCCGGCATTTGCTATGATGATCCTCAGCACTATTTCAATGAAAGTAATATTTATGTCTTGAGCTTGTCCAAGCTCGGAATGCCGGGTACTCGAACCGGTATTATCATTGCAGCGGAAGACGTCATCAATAAACTGGTGAATATCAATACCTTGATCAACTTAGCCAACGGCAATTTTGGTCCGGCTCTCATGACTTCGCTATTGCAGGGCAATGAACTCGCGCCATTGTGTGACAATACCCTGTTACCCTTTTATCGGCAGAAACGTGACTTTGCACTTGCGTGTGTCGATAAGTATTTCGCCGATATTGATTATGCTGTGCATGAGCCAGAGGGGGCATTTTTTCTTTGGCTTTGGTTTAAGTCTCTGCCGATCAGTTCGGAAGAGCTTTATCTGCAAATGAAACAACGCGGTGTGTTGGTTATGGACGGGTCGCATTTCTTTTTCGGCGTGGATGAGACGAGCTCGCATGGTGGCGTTTCGGCCCAACATGCACAGCAGTGCATACGCTTAACATACTGTCAAAGTGAGAAAGTGATTGAGGGCGGTATAGCGTTAATCGCTGAGGTGATCACGGAATTACTGGCTTAACGCCAGTTTTTCTGCCAGGCAACCATAACTTTTTCGGGGTACCAGTATTGCCCGTAACTTCCATTGTAGCGTGCCAGTGCTTCCTTCCAGTCTCCTTTGGCCCTATCCAGATAGTGTTTAAGGATGGTACATCCATATTTTAGATTTGTGCGAACATCTATCAAGTTATCGGATTCCCGTCCGATTTCTTTTTTCCAGAACGGCATTACCTGCATCATGCCCAAGGCTCCTGCTGATGACACCGCATAAGGGTCGAACATGCTTTCTATTTGGATAACCGCCAATACGAACTCGGGAGAGACGTTTGCATTGGTGGCTGCATGGTGGACTTCTTTAAGAATAAAAAGACGTCGGTCATGGTCTTTGATGTAGCGAGAAAGCACTTCAGACTTTTGCACCAGCCAGACTTGCGCGTCGAACTGATCGACGAAACTGTCTGCCTGGGAAATAGTTTGCCGTAACTTTTCCCGCAACTCCGGGTCCACGTGGTGCTTGGAGTTAACATTTGACCATGCCTGCATACTGCTGATGCCTGTCAGCAACAACAGCATGCTTAGGAAAAAAAAGGGCATGTTTGGCAGGCGTGTCATGGTTGCAATCTATATATTCACTTAAAACAAATTAGCTCAGTGCTCATTTTGCCCATAAGTTTACGCCAGTTTGGCTTTTAAAAAGCTGACGATTTCATCAATAGCAACATCTTGGCTATCACTGTCGCGGCGACCTTTGAATTCTACCGCGCCTTTTTCCAGTCCGCGATCTCCCACCACAATTCGGAAAGGAATGCCCATAAGCTCGGTGTCTGCCAGCATCACGCCAAGACGTGCTTTAGCTTCGTCCATGTAAATCACATCAATACCCTGAGCGCTAAGCTCTGTGTAGAGAGTCTCACACTTTTCTTTTACAGCATCGGATTTATGCATGTTGATAGGAATGAGTGCAACCTGAAAAGGGGCAATGCTATTTGGCCAAATGATGCCGTTTTCATCATGGTTTTGTTCTATTGCCGCTGCCACAACACGTGTTACCCCGATACCATAACAGCCCATAATCATCGTTTGCTCTTTGCCATTTTCATTGAGAACGGTGGCTTTCATGGCTTCGGAGTACTTGGTTCCCAATTGGAAAATGTGACCGACCTCAATACCTCGTTTGATGTCCAGGGTACCTTTACCGCAAGGGCTTGGGTCGCCAATGACCACATTGCGCAAATCGGCCACCTTGCCTGGTTTGGTGGTTTCATTCCAATTCGCATTGATAAAATGAAAATCTGTTTTGTTTGCACCACAGGTGAAATTTTTCAGCGCAGCCGCAGAGCGATCTACGATGGTCGTGATGTTTAATCCTACTGGGCCGAGAGAGCCTACTTCCGCACCGATCTCCTGCTTTATTCTCGCTTCATCTGCAAACGTCAGCGGATCGGCCACTTCAGCTATTTTTGCCGCTTTAATTTCATTTAAACTGTGATCTCCACGCAATACCAAGGCAACAAGAGGTGGAATCTCTCCCTCTTCACAAATGCCGTTGACGATAAGCGTTTTGACGGAGTTTTCGGCTGGCACTTTTAAATAAGCCGATACTTCATCAATGGTTTTTTGACCTGGTGTTGCCACTTCTTCTATCGGTTGCTCTGCTGTATCGTCATTTTGTGGGGCAACGGCTTCCGCTAATTCAACGTTTGCTGCGTAATCACTGTCGCTGCTGAATGCAATATCATCTTCACCACTCTCTGCCAGGACATGGAATTCGTGCGAGCCGGAGCCACCAATCGAGCCCGTATCTGCCAGTACGGGACGATACCCCAGACCGATACGATCAAAAATATTGCAATACGTTTGATGCATCACATCGTATGTTTGCTGCAGCGAATCTTGCGTCAGGTGAAACGAGTAGGCATCTTTCATGATGAATTCTCGTGAGCGCATCACCCCAAAGCGAGGCCGTACTTCATCCCGAAACTTTGTTTGAATCTGGTAGAAATTGGCGGGTAACTGCTTATAGCTGCTGATTTCGTTGCGAATTAGATCGGTGATCACTTCTTCATGAGTCGGGCCGAGACAGAATTCACGCTGGTGACGGTCGTGTATCCGCAACAATTCCGGCCCATATTGCTCCCAGCGTCGTGATTCCTGCCACAGTTCGGCGGGTTGAACAACAGGCATCAGGACTTCAAGCGCGCCGGATTTGTCCATTTCTTCACGCACAATATTCTCAACTTTGCGCAGGACCCGGAGTCCAAGAGGTAACCAGTTATAGAGACCGGATGCCATTTTACGAATTAAGCCGGCGCGCAGCATTAACTGATGACTGATAACTTCGGCATCGGCAGGGGTTTCTTTTTTAGTGGCTATCAGGAAATTGCTGGCACGCATGTTTTACCTTTTTATATAAAAATTAATGAATGAGGGGCTTGTCCAATCGTTTCATGGTTACCCTATAATTAATAAGACGCGTATTCTAAGACGATAGGCCTATTTGAGGAATAGCTATGTTCGAACTCCATGAACAACTTAAAGAAGATACCGTGACTGTCGGGCAATTCAAGCTCTGTTTGGTATTGTTGCACAAGGATGCAAATTATCCCTGGGTAATTCTTGTACCCAAACGCTCCAAAATGCGTGAAATTCACCATCTGGCGCAAGAAGATCAATTACAACTTATTCGTGAGTCCAGTCACTTATCTGAGGTTATGACTTCGATTTTTACCCCAACAACGATGAACATTGCCGCGTTGGGGAATGTTGTGTCGCAATTACACGTGCACCACGTTGCGCGATTCTCTGATGACCCAGCCTGGCCTGGCGCGATATGGGGGGCGAAACCCGCAAAAGCATATGATAAAGAGGTACTGGAGGAGCGCCTCAATCGATTGCATGGCTCATTGGTGGGGGAGGGCTTTGAAGCGCACTGCGGTGTGGACGATATAATGGGAAGTAGTGAAAGCTTTACTCCGTGAGCCTGGTTACTGTTTTCAAGGTATAAAAAAACCCGCGTCAGCGGGTTTTTTATTGAGGCTGGCGAGATTTACTCGGCCATTTCCTTCAGTTTTTTCAGTGGACGTACTTTAACTGAAGTGCTAGCTGGTTTCGCTGCAAACATTTGCTCTTCGCCAGTGAAAGGATTGATGCCTTTGCGAGCTTTACGAGCTGGCTTCTTGACGGTAACGACTTTGAAAAGACCTGGCATAACGAATTCGCCACAGCCGCGCTTGCTAACATGCCCTTCGATGATGTTTGATAATTCATCAAGTACAGCTTGAACTTGTTTACGTGGAACTTCAGTAGTTTCTGAAAGTTGGGTCAGAATTTGAGTTTTAGAGTAACGCTCTTTGATTGCTGTAACTTTCTTTGGAGCTGCTTTGGCAGCTGCTTTTTTAGCTGGAGCTTTCTTAGCGGCAGCTTTTTTTGCAGGTGCTTTTTTTGCAGCGGTTTTCTTTGCAGGAGCTTTTTTAGCAGCTTTTTTTGCAGCCATATTTTGCCTCGTGAATTTATTATTAATGGATAATGGTTTGCTGCGCCACTTTGGGGCGACTTTTCGATTTGGCTTTTAAACACAACTTGTGTTTTCCAAGTACCAGAAATTCCAAAAAGACAACCTTTATCTCGGTGCGCTGAGCGTATATATAGTTGATTCAAAGAATCTAAGCAATAAAAAAACACTATAAATATAGACTTTTTTGCATTTTGGTTGATTTTAAGGCTTTTTTATCCCTTAAAAATAGGGTTTTTGTTTCTATGCAGCAAAAAAACTCTGTAGAACTGAAGTGAAGCGCGCGTGTTTAAGTATTCGCTGCCACAAGTCAAATACGAAAAGTCAGCCTGTAAAAGACATCTGATTTCTAATGAGCCTGGTTATTTTGACTGTGTTTTCCCGTGGGGTGAGGTTTAAGTTTGTTGTTATGTTTATCAGCCAATATTGCTTAGTCGGTGAAGCGGCGAAGGAAAGTGTAGGTCAGTGATTCTGCTTGTCGATATATGCACTGAAGGGAAAATATTGTGGCAATTCGTCTGGTTCTCCGTTATGTATGCTTGCAATACGGAGAAAAGGGCCTATTTAAGGAGGCTGTCTCAGCGGGTTCAAGTGTGTTTATGAATCAACGGGGCTGGGGTATAATGCTCCGCCTTTTTTTGGCTAGAATGTGAGCGAAATACACCAGTTTGAGTTAGTTTTTCCGCATAAAATGCATGGATCGCTGGATTTGATCGGTTTATGTCAGTGTACAAGCGAGTGAATCCGGCTTGTTTCTCTGTCAAATGCAATAAATGTAAGTGCATGAGGGTTAAAAAATGCCAATTTATGAGTATAAATGTGAAGCGTGTGAACATGAACTGGAAGCTTTACAAAAAATGAGTGACGACCCTTTAAAGCAGTGCCCTGCCTGCGGTGAAGCGTCATTGATAAAGAAAATTTCGGCAGCAGCCTTTAGGTTAAAAGGAGGTGGCTGGTACGAAACGGACTTTAAATCTGGAAAGCAGAAGAATATTGCTAAATCAGATAGTGATAGTAAGAGCAAAACGAGTCAGGGTGGCGATAAGCCGGCAAGCTCAAATAAGAGCGACGCGTCTTCGGGCTCGAAGAAAACAGAATCTTAATTTTATTGACTTTAATAGGAATATCTCATGAGAAGCGTCTACTGTGGTTCTCTAAATGCGACCAACATTGACCAAGAAGTTACAATATGTGGATGGGTGGATCGTCGCCGAGACCACGGTGGCGTTATATTTGTAGATTTACGAGACCGTGATGGCATTGTGCAGGTGGTGTTTGACCCTGATGCGCAGGAAAATTTCGCGCTCGCAGATAAAGTGCGTCCGGAATATGTGTTGCAGGTCACCGGCAAGGTTAGAGCGCGTTCGGAAGCAACCGTCAATGCTAATATGGCCACCGGTGAAATTGAAGTCTACGGAACCGCGTTAAAAATATTAAACACTGCGGAAACCCCGCCATTTCAATTGGATGAACACACTCAGGTCGGCGAAGATGTACGGTTGAAGTATCGCTACTTGGATTTACGCCGCACCGCCATGCAAAAAAATCTGCGTTTTCGTTCCAAGGTCACATCGGCCATTCGAAACTATCTCGATGATAATGGCTTTCTTGATATTGAAACACCTATTCTCACTCGTGCTACGCCAGAAGGTGCACGTGATTATCTGGTGCCTTCTCGTACGCATGAAAATAAGTTTTTTGCACTGCCGCAGTCGCCTCAATTGTTTAAGCAATTATTGATGGTGTCTGGGTTTGATCGTTACTACCAAATTGCCAAATGTTTCCGGGATGAAGATTTACGTGCAGATCGTCAGCCGGAATTTACCCAAATTGATATCGAGACATCTTTCCTGGGAGAGGAAGAGATCATGTCAATTACCGAGGGAATGGTGCGTAAGTTGTACCAGGATTTGATGGGCGTGGACCTTGGTGAATTTCCAAGAATGCCTTTTTCTGAAGCGATGGAAAAATACGGTTCTGACAAGCCGGATCTGCGTATTCCTTTAGAAATGATCGAAATTAAAGATCTGATGAAGGATGTGGAGTTTAAAGTATTCTCTGGCCCTGCGAATGATCCAAAATGTCGTGTTACCGCCATGAAAGTGCCGAAAGGCGGTGAAATTCCACGTAAGAAAATTGATGCTTACACAAAATTCGTCTCAATTTACGGTGCCAAAGGGCTAGCCTATATCAAGGTAAATGATAAGGATGATCTGGAGAATGGTCTGCAATCTCCGATTGTGAAATTCTTAACCCCTGAAGTGGTTAAATCCATACTAGACCGCGTTGAGGCGGAGAATGGCGATTTAATCTTCTTCGGTGCGGACTCGCAAAAAGTGGTATCAGAAGCTCTCGGTGCACTGCGCTGCAAACTGGGTGAAGATCTGAATCTTTATACGTGTGACTGGGCGCCGCTGTGGGTAGTTGATTTCCCCATGTTCGAAGAGCTGGAAGACGGAAGTTTAACAGCGCTGCATCATCCGTTTACGGCCCCTTCCTGCACGCCAGACGAATTGAATGCGAATCCTGCAACAGCCCTTTCTCGAGCTTACGATATGGTGCTCAACGGTACTGAGTTAGGCGGTGGTTCGGTGCGTATTCATGAGCAGAAAATGCAACAGACCGTATTCAAGATTCTGGGCATAGAAGAAGAGGAGCAGCGAGAGAAATTTGGCTTCCTACTGGATGCATTGAAATATGGTGCGCCTCCTCATGGCGGTCTGGCATTCGGTTTGGATCGATTGATCATGCTAATGACTGGGTCCGAGTCTATTCGAGATGTTATTGCATTTCCTAAAACTCAATCTGCGGCATGCGTCATGACGGATGCACCTGGTGCTGTTGATAAGAAGCAGCTGGATGAATTGCATATTCGTCTAAAAGTTAAGCCTGCCCCAGAAGCCAAGTAATTTCCTCAAGCGGGCAATATCATTTATTGCCCGCGTCTCAATGCCAAATCTCCAATATTCTCAAAAAACTTTGGAGAATCAATTTCTCGCAACACAGGTACTTCCTTATGGCTGGCCACAGTAAATGGGCTAATACAAGACATCGAAAGGCGGCACAAGATGCCAAGCGGGCGAAGATTTTCACTAAAATTATTCGTGAGTTAACCGTTGCTGCAAAAGCGGGTGGTAACCCGGATGATAATCCCAAGTTGCGTGCCGTTATCGATAAAGCGCTAAGTGCGAATATGAAGCGCGATACGATAGATAAAGCCGTCGCTCGCGGAGCGGGGGGTGGCGATGACAGTAATTATGATGAAATTACCTATGAAGGTTACGGAGTCGGTGGTGTCGCAGTGTTGGTGGAGTGTTTGACAGATAACCGTAACCGGACGGTATCGGAAGTGCGCCATGCCTTTACTAAACGAGGCGGTAATCTGGGAACGGATGGCTCGGTGGCTTACCTGTTTGAACGAAAAGGGCAGTTGTATTTTGAGTCTGCGGTAAATGAAGAGCGGCTTATGGAGGTCTGTCTTGAAGCTGGTGCCGAAGATATACAAACTAACGATGATGGATCTATCGAGATTAGCACCGCTTTTGAAGATTATTTGCCGGTGAAAGATGCGATGATAGAAGAGGGCTTGCAGCCTGCTAATTCTGAAATCGCCATGGTGCCAGCGACATCCGTCCCTATTGATACGATAGAGGATGCGGAAAAAACGCTGGCATTGGTGGATATGCTGGAAGACCTGGATGATGTTCAGGCGGTATATACCAACGCTGAGATTTCTGCCGAAGTATTGGCTCAGCTGTCTTAATGCTGCTTATTTCTGTTTTAAACGCTGATCTCTCGCACCATCCAACCGCGATTATTTTACAAAATCGAACTTCAAATAAGCTCTGCAAGTCGAAAACAATTCCATTAGACTTAAGCATGTCGTAGCTGTATTCAAGCCGCAACACTTCCACTCGCTTCACGTATTTAGAGGTGGTTGGTTTTATGTTGGTATGCTTGAATTCTGCGTTATACGTGTTTAACGAGACAATATGAAGAAGGTGAATAGGCGGCTTATATGGCATATCCAACGGGAGAGCTCTCTGTAGATTTGCATGCGATTGCAACAAACTGGAAATTCATTCAGGCGCAGTTGGGCGAGCAAACGGCATGCGGCGCGGTGGTGAAAGCCAATGCCTATGGTTTGGGAGTGGAGCGTGTAGCGCCAAAAATCTATCAGGCGGGCTGCCGGGATTTCTTCGTCGCAAATTTAAAAGAGGCAATTCAGTTGCAGTCGCTGGTCGGTCGCGATGCGCGAATATTTGTATTGGCTGGCTGTATAGCTGGAGCCGAAAGTGAATTCATATCTCGCAATATCATCCCTGTGATTGTTTCCGTTGCCATGTTGCGTCGATGGGCTGACTGTGTGGATGAAGGCAGTTGTGCCGAAGCAGCATTAAAAGTGAATACCGGAATGGGACGGTTGGGGCTTGAGCCTGCAGAATTTGAAGCCTTGCAACAGGAAATACCGCTACTGAAGCGGGCGAATGTCCGTTGGCTGATGAGCCACTTTGCGTGTGCGGATGAGCCGGGGCACGAGTTGAATGATGTTCAGGTACAGCGTTTTTATCATATGACCGAACGCTTGCGCGAACAGGGGGTGCCAGTAAAAACCAGTCTGGCCAATTCTGCCGGGGTTTTTCTAGGCGCAAAAGCGCAGAGTGATTTGGTTCGCCCCGGTATTTCGCTCTATGGTGGAAATCCAGGGTTGGCAAAAAATCCTATGCAGCCAGTGGTGGGCTTGCAGCTTCCCGTGATCCAAGTGCGCGATTTGCCGGCTGGAGAATATGTGGGCTATGGGGCGACGTGTAGTTTTACGGGACCGCGAAAAATCGCGATAGTCGCTGGTGGGTATGCTGACGGTATTATGCGTAGCTTAAGCAATAAAGGCTGGGGGTGGCTGGCGGGGTGTAAGGTGCCCATTGTCGGGCGGGTGTCAATGGATTCAACCATGTTCGATGTGACGGATTCCCCCGCAGCTCAGCAGTTAAAAGAAGGGGATGCAATCGAGTTGCTCGGTGAGCATGTTTCCATTGATGAGTTGGCCGATGCCGCAGAAACGATCAGTTACGAAATACTGACATCTTTCGGATCGCGCTATCAACGTTGTTATATCGACTAAAGTGCGCTCATAAGTTTATGCAGATTAATTCTACGCTAATGACCCTCCTGCACGTGATGGCGGATGGTCGCTACCACTCTGGTGAAACGCTTGGTGGAATTTTGGGGATAAGCCGCGCAGCCGTATGGAAGACTCTTTCCAGCTTAAAGCAGGTTGGTGTGGTTGTTGAAAGCGTAAAAGGGAAGGGTTACTGCATTCCCGGCGGTTTAAGTTTGCTGGATCAGGCCGTTATCCAAGACGCTGTGCCGATCGAGCGTCTACAAGATGTTGCATTGATTGAGGTAAAAACGGAGCTGGATTCAACTAACTCTTATTTGCTGCAGGCCTACGACACTGATGCTTTTACTGGTGCACATATATGTCTGGCCGAGATGCAGACAGCTGGGCGAGGACGTCGTGGGCGAACCTGGCAAAGCCCTTTTGCCAAAAATATTTATATGTCGCTTTCCTGGCAGTTTGAACAGGGGATTGCGGCAATAGAAGGGTTGAGTTTGGCGGTTGGGGTGGCAATAGTGTCGGCGCTTCAGCAGTCGGGTGTACATGGCCTTTCGCTTAAATGGCCAAACGATGTGCTGTACCAGGGAAAAAAGCTTGGTGGGGTTTTGTTGGAGATCTCTGGCGATGTCAGTGGTCGATGTGGCGTTGTTGTTGGGCTTGGGTTGAATGTCGCAATGAGTAGCGCTGAGGCCAGCCAGATTGACCAGCCATGGATTGATTTAAAAACCATTGCCGGAGAAAGTCTGCCTTCGCGCAACGCGCTTGCGGCCAGTTTAATTGATCACTTGGTGGGGTTGTTGAAAGATTTCGAGAGCCGCCGCTTTAAGGCTTATCGTGAACAATGGCAACAGCATGCTGCATATATGGGTGAGCCGATCACCTTATCCATGGGAGCGCGAACTCAGCAGGGTGTTCTGCTGGGGGTTGAGGAGAATGGAGCATTGCGAATTTCAACGGAGACTGGTGAGCAGGTGTTTGTCGGTGGTGAAATAAGTATGAGGCCGGCGTGATGATTTTGTGTTTTGATTTGGGAAATACTCGCTGGAAGTGGGCGGTATACGAGGTGGATGCACCTCAAAAGCCCTATGCTTTTGGAGTGTGGTCAAAAAGCGAGTTGTATCCAGACGCGTCGGCGCATGAATCTGCTTCCGTCTCTTCTGTGCCCGCAGTCAGTGTTCTGAGGGGGTTGTTGGGAGAGCTGCTGAGAGAGTTACTGAGTGAACTGCCGAGTGAACTGCCGAGAGAGTTGTCCAATGCGTCTTCTTTACGTATTACACAGATTCTGGTGTCTTCAGTCACTGAGGAGCGGGTGCAGTTAGCACTCGAGCAAGCGTGTAAGTTGGAGGTCGGCGTCAGTGTGCACTTTGCCAGGGTTCTTTTGCATTGTGCTGGCGTGACAGCGGCATATCAACAACTGCAAAACCTGGGAGTGGATCGTTGGCTGGCATTTTTGGGGGCTTGGAATAAATATCGAAGCGGCTGTGTAGTGTTAGATGCGGGCAGCGCCCTGACTGCGGACTACGTTTCTGTAGATGGAGAGCATGCGGGTGGTTTGATTGCTCCTGGCTTGGGTTTGATGGAAAAGGCGTTGTTTGATAAAACGGCCAGAGTTAAGCCGGTAAACTTGAGTGTGCCTCAGCAATGGGCGCCTCAGCGCGATACAATGCCTTGTGTGGAGCATGGCCTGGCAGCTATGTTGGCCGGTTTTGTGCGGGAGGTTGAACAGAAATATCCAAATTTCTTGTTCATTGTAACGGGTGGCGATGCGGCGCTTGCGGCATCTTATGCATCTCAAAAGGTGATTGTTGAGCCTTTTTTAATCTTTGAAGGTCTTTTGTGCTATCGCAATGCGCTTTTAATTGGCGAAGAATAAGTGGCCAGTGGAGCAAAAGAAAGAATGGGACGCTACTGCACAAACATTGAATCCCGGGGTTGTCTCCTAGAGTTTTTAGGGTGCCTGTTAAATAAATGTCTTAGCCAGGGTGGCGCGGTATAAGAATTCGTCACGCAGTGGACTGATTAACCGTTATACTTTTGGTTATATTAAATATCACTTCTCAAATACTATTGATTGATTTATGCGTGGGATTTTTTTTGCTTTGTTGTTTTTTAATGTAATTGCTTTCGGCTGGGGAGCGATTATGAAGTCCAATGAGCAGGTTGCTCCCGCTCCCAAGCGACCCTCTGCAAACCCCTATGAAAATATTCCCGAGCTTGTTTTGCTGGAAGAGTTGAGCCCTGCTAACAAAGAGGCTCGGGTAACCAACCTTTATAGCAGTGAATATCGGAATGAGGCGGTAGGTGTAAAACCTAGTCCGGCGGTGAACGCTCCTGAACCTGAGCCGGTAAAACGGCACGATGGCAAGCCTCTGTGTGAATTGGTTGGACCGTTTGGCGATATGGAAAAGGCGGAAGAATTTATAGAGAAGCTAAAAGGGGTAGAGGTTTCCGGTGGAGTTAAGGAGATTGAGCTGCCATCGGGCACTGGATATTGGGTGTATTTGAAGCCTTTGCGAAACCGAAAAGAAGCGCTTCGGCGATTAAGTGAGCTGCAAGCGAAGGGTGTGGACAGTTATGTCATACCTAAGGGCGAATTGGAAAATGGAATTTCTTTGGGCATGTTTAGCCAAAAAGGGTTAGCAGATGCTCGATTGAAGGAAATGTCAGCAGTTGGATTGGAGCCTCAGCTTAAAGAGATCGAAAGGTCTTATAGAGAGATCTGGGTCATGCTAAACCAGGGAGAAGGTGCAAAAATGAGCAAATATACGTGGGAAAACCTACTCAAAGGAATAAATATGCTCGAACGGAGACAAAATTACTGTTTAGATGTTGCGTCTCAGTAAAACTTTCACTAGAATCCCGCCTCCACTTGAGAGACAGGTTCTTTTTAGTGGCAGAGAGCTGGTGTAGCTCAGTTGGTAGAGCAGCTGACTTGTAATCAGCCGGTCGGGGGTTCAACTCCTCTCACCAGCTCCATTTTTTTCGGAAAGTCGGCCGCAAGCCGGCTTTTTTAACAAGCCAAAATATCAGGCTTGATTGAGCGAAGGCTTTAACAATCGGTTCTATGTGATTGATAAGGCAATAAAATTCGCAGGGGTTCCCGAGTGGCCAAAGGGATCAGACTGTAAATCTGACGCGCAAGCTTCGGTGGTTCGAATCCACCCCCCTGCACCATTTTATATAAAGATCGAGGTCGCTGTTTTCAGGGTCTGGATCAAAAGCCCAGAAAGATGATGTGAAGGTTTGAACGACAAGATCGTAGACTGCCATCGCTTTCCAAATTACACGAACATATTCGTTGTGTTCATGGTGACGGGCTAAAAAACGAAGTTTGTTTTACTTGGTTAATGTCAAGCTTTGTTATTAGGTAGGCAATATGCTTGCCGCAAGATTTTAATAACTAGATAGTCCTTCAAGGTCATCTAATTATCTGCCAAATATAACATTGGTTATTATCGAAATGTCAGGCAGATCTATCGCGGGCGTAGTTTAGTGGTAGAACCTCAGCCTTCCAAGCTGATGATGCGGGTTCGATTCCCGCCGCCCGCTCCAAACTGTTTTCATGCGAGGTGTAAACCTTGGTGAACTTTAAGCAGTAGGCCGACCGCTGCTGGCAGCAAGCAAGTCGCTTGAGGCTGAGTTTGCGCTCATATAGCTCAGTCGGTAGAGCACTTCCTTGGTAAGGAAGAGGTCACCGGTTCAAATCCGGTTATGAGCTCCATATTAAAGAAGTTGCTAAAGCTTCCTCTATTAATCTGATAATAGAAAAAGCTTATGGCGGCTTAGTGAAAAGCGCTGGGAATAGTAGTTGCTACTATTCCCAGCATTGTTAATTTGAAATCGTGAAAAGTCCCAATCGAGGAGACCGTCGCAATGGCAAAGGAAAAATTTGAACGAAGCAAACCCCATGTAAACGTAGGCACAATTGGTCACGTTGACCATGGTAAAACTACTTTAACAGCTGCCTTGACTCGCGTATGTGCGGAAGTTTGGGGTGGTGCAGCAGTTGCATTTGACGGTATCGATAATGCGCCAGAAGAGCGTGAGCGTGGTATTACAATTGCAACTTCTCACGTTGAATACGATTCACCAATTCGTCACTACGCGCACGTTGACTGCCCAGGGCACGCCGACTACGTAAAAAACATGATCACTGGTGCTGCACAGATGGACGGCGCGATCTTGGTATGTGGTGCAACTGATGGTCCTATGCCACAAACTCGTGAGCACATCTTGTTGTCACGTCAGGTAGGTGTACCTTACATCGTGGTATTCTTGAACAAAGCTGACCTGCTTGCAGAAGACTGTGGCGGTGTTGGTTCAGATGAATACAATGAAATGTTGGAGCTGGTTGAAATGGAACTGCGTGAGTTGCTAGACACTTACGAATTCCCTGGCGACGACACTCCAATCATTGCAGGTTCTGCATTGATGGCGTTGAACGGCGAAGACGACAATGAATTAGGTACTTCTGCTGTTAAGAAGCTGGTTGAAACTTTGGATGAGTACATCCCAGAGCCAGAGCGTGCGATTGACGGTAAGTTCATCATGCCAATCGAAGACGTATTCTCGATCCAAGGTCGTGGTACTGTTGTTACTGGTCGTGTTGAGCGCGGTATTGTTAAAGTTGGTGAAGAAGTTGAGATCGTTGGTATCAAAGATACTACTAAAACAACTGTTACCGGCGTTGAGATGTTCCGTAAGTTGCTAGATGAAGGCCGTGCTGGTGAGAATGTTGGTGTTCTTTTGCGTGGTACTAAGCGTGAAGATGTAGAGCGTGGTCAAGTATTGGCTCACGTAGGATCTATCACTCCTCACACTAAGTTCGAAGGCGAAGTTTACGTATTGTCTAAAGATGAAGGTGGTCGTCATACGCCATTCTTCAAAGGCTACCGTCCACAGTTCTACTTCCGTACAACTGACGTAACTGGTGCTTGTGAGCTTCCAGAAGGCGTAGAAATGGTAATGCCTGGTGACAACATCCAAATGAGCGTTACCCTGATCTGTCCAATCGCGATGGATGAAGGTCTGCGTTTTGCGATCCGTGAAGGCGGTCGTACAGTAGGCGCGGGTGTTGTTTCTAAAATCGTAGAATAATCAAACGATTTTAAATGTTAAGGTTGGCGAGTTACGCGCCAACCTTTTTGCATTTCCCTTGATGGAAAATAGCAAAAAAAGAAAGTGTAAGCGTTAGTAAGAGTAAGAAGCGCATCTGCATTAGCATTACAGAAGTGCTTACGTTCTAGGCCAGTAGTTCAATTGGTAGAGCGTCGGTCTCCAAAACCGAAAGTTGGGGGTTCGAGTCCCTCCTGGCCTGCCATTTTTATGTTTTATAGTGCTAAAAACCGCTAGATACCAATTTTATTATTGGTGCCACGCTGGCGGTGAAATGAGACTAAATATGAATGCAAAAGCTGAAGCAGCGGATTTCCAGTTAGATGGATTGAAGTGGTTGGTGGTCGTAGCCCTGGTAATTGGTGGTGCGGTTGCTAATACATTATATGCTGCGGAATTTCCTATCCTTTACCGTGTCATAGGCTTGTTAATTCTGGGCATAGCTGCATGTTTTGTTGCGGTTAAAACAGCCAAAGGGAATGCGTTTTGGGAATTACTCAAAGCTTCTCAGGTTGAAATTCGCAAAGTTGTATGGCCAACCTCGCAAGAAACTATTCAAACGACCTTAGTTGTAGTCGTAGTCGTAATTATTGCAGCAGTAATACTTTGGGGGCTGGACAGCCTGTTTGGGTTTATTGCTTCCAAGATCATCGGCTAGAGGATCATTATTGTGGCAAAACGCTGGTACGTAGTACACGCATATTCAGGTTATGAGAAAAAAGTTGCGACTGCGTTGAAAGAGCGCATCGAACTAGCTGGTATGCAGGATCATTTCGGTGAGGTATTAGTGCCTACCGAAGAAGTTGTCGAGATGCGTGGCGGTCAAAAACGTAAGTCAGAGCGTAAATTTTTCCCTGGCTATGTATTAGTTCAAATGGAGCTAAATGACGACGCATGGCACTTGGTAAAAGAAACACCACGAGTAATGGGCTTTATCGGTGGTAAAGCTGATAAACCGGCGCCTATTACTGACAAAGAAGCAGAGTTAATTCTTCAGCGTGTTGATGATTCTGTTGACAAGCCTACACCAAAAACACTGTTTGAACCGGGCGAAATGGTACGCGTTATTGACGGGCCATTTAACGACTTTAATGGTGTTGTAGAAGAAGTAAATTATGAAAAGAGCCGATTGCAAGTAGCGGTTCTGATTTTTGGACGTTCAACTCCTGTTGAGTTGGAGTTCAGCCAGGTAGAAAAAACGTAAGATTTTTTGCCAAAATTGACGATTTTGCCTTCTTCCAGCCAAGTCTGGAGGAGGGCTTTTCACGTCTCATTATTAGATTGTTGCGAAAGTGCACGATTTTAGTGAGAAGGGGAGCCTGAGAAAAACTGTTTTGCCGCAGTTTGGAGGCGTTAATCACCCAGCAACCAAAGGGGTATAGAGTAATGGCTAAGAAAATAGAAGCTTACATCAAGCTGCAAGTGTCAGCTGGTCAAGCAAACCCAAGTCCACCTGTTGGTCCAGCTCTTGGTCAACATGGTGTCAACATTATGGAGTTCTGTAAAGCATTTAACGCGCAAACTCAGAGTTTAGAGCCAGGTTCACCAGTTCCTGTTGTTATCTCTGTATACAGTGACCGCAGCTTTACTTTTACCATGAAAACTCCACCTGCTGCGTTCCTGTTACGTAAGGCAGCAAAAATCAAGAGTGGTAGTGGCCGTCCAAACACTGAAAAAGTAGGCAAGGTAACTCGTGCGCAATTAGAAGAAATTGCCAATATGAAAATGCCTGATTTGACTGCGTCAGATTTGGAAGCAGCAGTTCGCACAATTGCAGGTTCTGCAAGAAGTGCTGGCATTGAGGTGGAGGGTTAATACCATGGCTAAATTGAGTAAACGTCAAAAACTTATTAATGAAAAAGTAGATTCAACCAAGCAATACGGCATCGAAGAAGCGGTTGCATTGTTGAAAGAGCTTTCCACTGTAAAATTTCCTGAAACTGTAGATGCTGCGATCAACCTGGGTATTGATCCACGTAAATCAGACCAGGCTGTTCGTGGCGCAACTAGCTTGCCGCACGGTACTGGTAAAGATGTACGTGTTGCTGTTTTTACTTCTGGTGCTAACGCTGATGCTGCTAAAGAAGCCGGCGCAGAGTTTGTTGGTATGGAAGATCTTGCTGAGCAAGTAAAAGGCGGCATGATGGATTTCGACGTTGTTATCGCTGATCCAGCGGCTATGCGCGTTGTTGGTCAGTTAGGTCAGGTACTTGGTCCACGCGGCCTTATGCCAAACCCAAAAACTGGCACTGTGACTCCTAATGTTGTGGAAGCAGTTAAAAATGCAAAAGCCGGTCAGGTGCGTTTCCGCGCTGACAAAGGCGGTATCATCCATGGCGGAATTGGTAAAGTTTCTTTCGAACCTAAAGCGCTGAAAGAAAACCTGGAAGCCCTGCTGGCAGATTTGAAAAAAGTTAAGCCTTCAACCTCAAAAGGTGTGTACTTGAAGAAAGTTTCTTTGAGCACAACTATGGGACCAGGTTTAGCAATTGATATGTCTTCGTTGGAAGTTTAATTCAACGAAGCAAACAGGCTTTGTGGTCTGTGTTAAGTCTTTAAACGCTATTGCAGTTTGAAAGTAGCTTAACGCGGGCCGTCAAAGACCGTAGGTGTTGTTGTGGTTGTAGCCGGCTTTATGAGTCAGAACCTATACAGCTTAATTTATTGCCTACGCAGACGGTGAGACCCAATCGAAATTATTTGTTTATAAACCTTGTTGCAAGTTGTTTATAAGCAGACAGATTGAATGGCTATAGGATTTAGCGTTATTCGGTTGCAGGAGCAATACCCGAATGATCACCGAATTAACAGGTTTGTTTCTATTAAGTGGAAACAGACTTTAACTTTTAATCGATGGAGATAGAAAGATGCCTATCGGACTCGAAGACAAAAAAGCGATTGTCGCTGATGTTAACGAGACTGCGTCTAACGCGTTATCTCTGGTGATTGCCGACGCTCGTGGTGTCACGGTCGGTGCTATGGATTCTCTGCGTAAACAAGCCCGTGAAAACGGCGTTCGTTTGCAGGTTGTCCGTAACACGCTTGCTAAGCGTGCTATTCAAGGCACTGATTTTGAGTGTGTTAGTGACTCGCTCGTAGGCCCAAGCATTTTTGGATTTTCTATGGAAGATCCGGGTGCAGCTGCGCGACTTTTCAAAGACTTTGCTAAAGAGCAAGAGAAATTTGAAATTAAAGCGCTTTCCGTTGGTGGACAACTTCTTGAAGCTGGTCAAATTGACACTTTGGCGAAGTTGCCGACTTTGGAGCAAGCATTGGGTCAATTGGCAAGTGTCATGATTGCACCAGTCACCAAATTGGTTCGTACTTTCAACGAAGTGCCTACCAAAGTTACACGCGTTGTTGCAGCTGTTCGCGATCAGAAACAAGACGCAGCTTAATTGTCGTTTCGCTTTTTAAAGTGAAACATGAGGCAAATTTTTTATTTAACAAATTTATTTAATGGAGATTGAGTGATGGCTCTATCTAAAGAAGATATTTTAAATGCAATTGCTGAAATGTCAGTAATGGACGTTGTAGAACTAGTTGCTGCAATGGAAGAGAAATTCGGTGTATCTGCTGCTGCTGCTGTTGCAGTTGCTGCTCCTGCTGCTGGTGGCGACGCTCCAGCTGCTGAAGAGAAGACTGAGTTTGACCTGGTACTTGCTTCTGCAGGTGAAAAGAAAGTGAACGTAATTAAAGCAGTTCGTGCGATCACTGGTTTAGGTCTTAAAGAAGCTAAAGCTTTGGTTGACGGCGCTCCAAGCCCTGTTAAAGAAGGCATGTCTAAAGACGACGCTGAAAAAGCTAAGAAAGAGCTTGAAGAGGCTGGTGCTACTGTTGAACTTAAATAATTTATTTAAGTTTAATAAAAGTCCAAATTTTCGATTTGGCAATGGGCTGGCAGGGGTTTAATCCTGCTGGCCTTTTCCTGTTTTAGTTGGGCGTGATTAAAACAGCGTGCTACAAAGGTGGAAAAGTAAGTGTTAACACTGCTTTCACTAGTATCAAAGTGGCACAGGGTGATGCTGGGGTTGCATCAACACAATATAGGTAAGCGCTAATTATTATGCTCTTAATTTACGACGGAAGTGTGACTTAAGGCAAAAATTTAGACACGGTAAACATTTGTTCATACAAATGCCGAATTAACCAATCGTGATTGGTTTTAAGTGTCACTGGTGAGACTAAGTGACGTGTGTCTATTCAGATACTGATCCGTGAACAAGCTGAGGAATACCAACTAATGGCTTACTCATATACTGAGAAAAAACGTATCCGAAAGGATTTTGGCAAATTGCCAGACGTCATGGACGTGCCTTATTTACTGGCAATTCAATTAGATTCCTACAGAAAATTTACTCAAACAGATAGAGCTGAAGGGTCGCTTGATGATATCGGCTTGCACGCAGCATTTAAATCTGTTTTTCCTATTAGCAGTTATTCGGGTAATGCCGCATTAGAGTATGTGAGCTATACCCTGGGTAAGCCGGTTTTTGATGTAAGCGAATGTACGCTTCGTGGTACCACTTATGCAGCGCCTCTGCGCGTTAAAGTGCGCCTGATCATCTACGATAAAGAATCGTCCACCAAAGCAATTAAAGATATTAAAGAGCAAGAAGTCTACATGGGCGAAATTCCGCTTATGACAGACAACGGTACGTTTGTGATTAACGGCACCGAGCGTGTAATTGTTTCTCAGCTTCACAGATCTCCAGGTGTCTTCTTTGAGCACGATAAAGGTAAGACTCACTCATCTGGTAAATTGCTGTACTCCGCACGGGTAATTCCTTACCGTGGTTCATGGTTGGATTTCGAATTTGATCCAAAAGACTTGGTGTATGTACGTATCGACCGTCGTAGAAAGTTACCTGCGACTATTCTGTTGCGTGCGCTTGGTTTCACTAACGAAGAAATGCTCGACATGTTCTTCGAAACCAGTAAATTCAGAATTACAGAAGAAGGTTTTGCTGATCTTGAGTTGGTGCCAGCACGTTTGCGTGGTGACGTCACAACGTTTGATATTGTTGACACCAAGGGCAATATCATCGTTGAACAAGGTCGCCGTATTACTGCTCGTCACATTCGTCAAATTGAAAAGAACAATATTACTGAGCTGAAAGTTCCTGCTGAGTATTTAAATGGTCGTTCTTTGGCGAAAGATATTATCGACACCGAGACAGGTGAAGTGCTTTACGAATGTAATACCGAGCTTACTGATGAAGTAATGGCGGGTATGTTCAAAGCTGGCGTTAAAGAATTTCAGACGCTATACACCAATGATCTGGATTGCGGACCTTTCGTTTCCGATACCTTACGCAGTGACCCAACCAAAACGCAATTAGAAGCATTGGTTGAAATCTACCGTATGATGCGTCCTGGTGAGCCACCAACTAAAGAATCTGCAGAAGGCCTGTTCCAAAACTTGTTCTTCTCTCAAGAGCGTTACGATCTGTCTGCTGTTGGCCGCATGAAGTTCAACCGTCGCTTGAGTCGTGATGATGAAAAAGGAGAAGGCACACTTTCTAACGAAGACATCGTAGATGTCTTGAGAACCCTGATCGACATTCGTAACGGTAAAGGTACCGTGGATGATATTGATCACTTGGGTAACCGTCGTGTGCGTTCTGTTGGCGAAATGGCGGAAAACCAATTCCGTGTTGGTCTGGTGCGAGTTGAGCGTGCGGTTAAAGAGCGTTTGTCCATGGCGGAAAGCGAAGGCTTAATGCCACAGGATTTGATTAACGCCAAGCCTGTTGCTGCAGCGGTTAAAGAATTTTTTGGTTCTAGCCAGTTGTCTCAGTTTATGGATCAGAACAACCCGCTTTCAGAAATTACGCATAAGCGTCGTGTTTCTGCTTTGGGCCCCGGTGGTTTGACTCGTGAGCGTGCAGGCTTTGAGGTACGTGACGTGCATCCAACGCACTACGGTCGCGTATGTCCAATCGAAACTCCTGAAGGTCCAAACATTGGTCTGATCAACTCATTGGCCACTTTCGCTCGTACGAACTCTTACGGATTTTTGGAAAGTCCTCACCGTAAAGTTGTTGACGGCAAAGTGACTGATGACATTGAGTATCTTTCTGCAATTAACGAAGCAAAGTACGTGATTGCACAGGCATCAGCTGAAGTTGATGCGGAAGGTCGTTTGGTTGAAGACCTGGTTTCTGTGCGTTTCGAAAACGAATTTACTTTAAAAGCTTCAAATGAAGTGCAGTATATGGATGTGTCGCCACGTCAGGTTGTATCGGTGGCAGCATCCTTGATTCCTTTCCTGGAGCACGATGATGCGAACCGTGCATTGATGGGATCGAACATGCAGCGTCAAGCAGTACCAACACTGCGTGCTGAAAAGCCCATCGTCGGTACAGGTATGGAGCGTAATGTAGCTGCAGACTCCGGCGTGTGTGTTGTTGCTAAGCGAGGCGGTACTATTGAGCGTGTAGATGCTGCTCGAATTGTTGTGCGTGTTGCCGATGCTGAAGTTGCAACTGGTGATGCGGGTGTGGACATCTATAACCTCACCAAATACACCCGTTCTAACCAGAACACCTGTATTAACCAGCGTCCAATTGTTCGCGTCGGTGATGCAGTAGTGCGTGGTGATATTCTAGCTGATGGCCCTTCTGTTGATATGGGTGAGCTTGCACTGGGTCAAAATATGCGAATCGCATTTATGACCTGGAACGGTTATAACTTCGAGGATTCCATCCTGGTATCTGAAAAAGTAGTTCAGGAAGATCGTTTCACTACGATTCATATCCAGGAGCTAACCTGTATTGCTCGTGACACTAAGCTGGGCAGTGAAGAAATCACGGCAGATATTCCAAATGTTGGTGAAGGTGCGCTATCCAAGCTGGACGAGTCCGGCATTGTATATGTTGGTGCTGAAGTCACTTCCGGCGATATTCTGGTGGGTAAAGTAACACCTAAAGGTGAAACACAATTAACACCAGAAGAAAAACTGCTTCGTGCAATTTTCGGCGAGAAAGCGTCTGACGTTAAAGACACTTCTCTTCGTGTGCCTTCGAGTGTGAAAGGTACAGTTATCGATGTTCAGGTGTTTACACGTGATGGTCTGGAAAAAGATGCTCGTTCTCGTGAAATTGAGAAGATGCAGCTGGATAAAGTACGTAAAGATCTCAACGAAGAATACCGAATTGTTGAAGCGGCAACGTTTGCTCGTTTGCGTGCTGCGCTGGTTGGGCAGGTTGCGGTAAGCGGTAAAGGTATTAAGAAAGGTGAGCCTGTTACCGATGAAATGCTGGATGAGTTGAGCACTGCTGATTGGTTCAAGATCCGCATGAGCGATGACGCACTTAACGAACAGTTAGATAAAGCTGAAGAGCAACTGGCTGAACGTCGTAAAGATCTTGATGACCGTTTTGAAGATAAGAAAGGCAAGCTGGAAACTGGTGACGATTTGGCGCCAGGCGTATTGAAGATTGTTAAGGTTTACCTGGCAATTAAGCGTCGTATTCAGCCCGGCGATAAAATGGCCGGACGTCATGGTAACAAGGGTGTTATCTCGGTCATCATGCCTGTTGAAGATATGCCTTACGATGAAAACGGTGAGCCGATTGATATCGTATTGAACCCTCTGGGTGTACCGTCGCGGATGAACGTTGGACAGGTGTTGGAAATGCACTTGGGCTTGGCATCTAAAGGTCTCGGTCGCAAGGTGGATGTAATGTTGCAGCAGCAACGTGAAATTGCAGAGCTTCGCAATTTCCTGGAGCAGGTCTACAACGAGATCGGTGATTCCTACAAGAAAGAAGAGCTGGACACATTCTCCGATGACGAAATCATCGAGTTGGCTAAAAACCTGCGCGGTGGTGTGCCGATGGCTACTCGTGCATTTGACGGTGCGAAAGAAACCGAAATCAAGCAGTTGTTGAAGCTGGCTGATTTACCGGAGTCGGGTCAGATGCAATTGTGCGATGGCCGAACAGGTGATCCGTTTATGCGTCCAACAACCGTCGGCTACATGTACATGCTGAAGCTTAACCACTTGGTAGATGACAAAATGCATGCGCGTTCAACTGGTTCATACAGTCTGGTAACGCAGCAGCCTCTTGGTGGTAAAGCGCAGTTCGGTGGTCAGCGTTTCGGAGAGATGGAGGTGTGGGCACTAGAAGCATACGGTGCTGCATACACCCTTCAGGAAATGCTGACAGTTAAGTCGGATGACGTGGCTGGTCGTACCAAAATGTATAAAAACATTGTGGATGGCGACCATCGTATGGAGCCTGGTATGCCGGAATCTTTCAACGTATTGGTGAAAGAAATTCGCTCACTGGGTATCAATATCGAGCTTGAGAACGAAAATTAATTCGAACTTGAAAGTACGACTTTAACGAACGAAACAGTAATTAATCGGTGGTGGGTGGTTAGCCCCTGACTTAAACAGAGTAAATGCTAACCCCCACTGTGCAGCAGCACCCACTGGAGGAAACACCTTGAAAGATTTGTTGAATTTATTGAAAAACCAAGGGCAGACAGAAGAGTTTGACGGTATTCGTATCGGTCTGGCTTCTCCTGACGTCATTCGTTCATGGTCTTTTGGTGAAGTTAAAAAGCCAGAGACGATCAACTATCGAACCTTCAAGCCGGAGCGTGAAGGTTTGTTCTGCGCCAAAATCTTTGGCCCTGTAAAAGACTATGAGTGCTTGTGCGGTAAGTACAAGCGTATGAAGCACCGCGGAATCATCTGTGAAAAATGTGGTGTAGAAGTAACATTGGCAAAAGTTCGTCGTGAGCGCATGGGTCACATCGAACTTGCTTGTCCCGTTGCGCATATCTGGTTCTTGAAATCACTGCCAAGCCGTATCGGTTTATTGCTTGATATGACCTTGCGCAGCATTGAACGCATTCTTTACTTTGAATCATTTGTTGTGACTGATCCTGGTATGACAACGCTTGAGCGTGGTCAGCTGTTAACAGATGAGCAGTACTTTGAAGCGATGGAAGAGTTCGGTGATGAATTCGAAGCGAAGATGGGTGCGGAAGCGGTTCAGCAGTTAGTAAAAGATATTGATCTTGAAGCGGAAGCGAATTCAATTCGTGAAGAGATTCCAAATACTAACTCTGAAACCAAGATCAAAAAATTAAGTAAGCGTTTGAAGTTGCTTGAAGCATTCATTCAATCTGGTAACAAGCCAGAGTGGATGGTGATGGAAGCACTTCCTGTTCTTCCACCCGATTTACGTCCGTTGGTTCCGTTGGAAGGCGGTCGTTTCGCAACTTCTGACCTTAACGACCTGTATCGTCGCGTTATCAACCGTAATAACCGTTTGAAGCGTCTGTTGGATCTTAATGCTCCAGACATTATCGTGCGCAACGAAAAGCGTATGTTGCAAGAAGCGGTAGATGCGTTATTGGATAACGGTCGACGTGGTCGAGCAATTACTGGTTCCAATAAGCGTCCGCTGAAATCACTTGCTGACATGATTAAGGGTAAGCAAGGTCGTTTCCGTCAAAACCTTCTTGGTAAGCGTGTTGACTACTCCGGTCGTTCGGTAATTGTGACTGGTCCTGCATTGCGTCTTCACCAGTGTGGTCTGCCAAAGAAAATGGCTTTGGAATTATTCAAACCGTTTATTTTCAGCAAATTAGAGTTGCGCGGTTTGGCTACCACAATTAAAGCTGCCAAGAAAATGGTTGAGCGTGAAGAGCCGGTAGTATGGGATATTCTTGATGAGGTTATTCGTGAGCACCCTGTATTGCTTAACCGTGCTCCGACACTTCACCGATTGGGTATTCAGGCGTTTGAGCCCGTATTGATTGAAGGTAAGGCGATTCAGTTGCACCCTCTTGTGTGTGCGGCTTATAACGCGGACTTCGATGGTGACCAAATGGCGGTTCACGTACCGTTGACTATTGAAGCACAGTTAGAAGCGCGTGCTTTGATGATGTCCACCAATAACATTCTCTCTCCTGCGAGTGGTGAGCCGATCATCGTTCCTTCGCAAGACGTTGTATTGGGGCTTTACTGGTTAACACGCGAACGTATTAACGACAAAGGCGAAGGCATGGTGTTCTCGGACACTAAAGAAGTGTCCCGTGCATATTATTCCAAGCAGGTCGGTTTGCAGGCGCGTATTAAGGCGCGAATCAAGCAGCGTGTTATGCGTGAAGATGGCGAAATTATTGAAACAACAGAGTTAAAAGAAACGACCGTGGGTCGTGTACTGTTGTGGGAAATCGTTCCAGACGGCATTTCATTCGACATGGTTGATCGTCCAATGGTGAAAAAAGCCATTTCAGGTGTTATCAATTTCTGTTACCGCGTTGTTGGTTTGAAGGCAACAGTAATCTTTGCTGACCGTTTGATGTACATGGGCTATGACTTTAGTACGAAATCTGGCGCATCGATTGGTGTAAACGACTTTGAAATTCCTGCATCCAAGGCCGGTATCATTGATTCGGCTGAAAATGAAGTTAAAGAGATTGAAGCTCAGTATGCCTCTGGTCTTGTAACTCAAGGTGAGAAATACAATAAAGTTATCGATATCTGGTCGCGTGCCAACGAATTGGTAGCGAAGTCCATGATGGAAGGTATTTCGAAAGAAACTGTAGTTAACAAGAAAGGCGACGACGAAGAGCAAGCCTCATTTAACTCCGTATTTATGTATGCGGATTCCGGTGCTCGTGGTTCGCCAGCTCAGATTCGTCAGTTGGCTGGTATGCGTGGTCTGATGGCTCGTCCGGACGGCTCGATCATCGAAACGCCAATCGTGGCGAACTTCCGTGAAGGTCTGAACGTACTGCAGTACTTTATTTCTACCCACGGTGCTCGTAAAGGTTTGGCGGATACCGCACTGAAAACTGCAAACTCCGGGTATCTGACGCGTCGTTTGGTGGATGTTGCTCAAGACGTGGTAATTACCGAAATTGACTGTGGCACAGACGAAGGTCTGATCATGGCGCCGGTAATCGAAGGTGGTGACATCATCGAATCTTTGGGTGATCGTATCCTGGGTCGTGTCGTTGCACGCGATGTAATTAAAGATAACAGTGATGAAATCCTGGTGCCCGCAGGCACTATGATTGATGAAGCCTGGGTTGAGCGTATCGAAAGTATGGGTATTGACGAAGTGATGGTTCGCTCCGCAATATCCTGTGAAACTCGTTACGGTATCTGTGCTCAATGTTACGGTCGTGATTTGGCTCGTGGTCACCGTGCTAACGTGGGTGAAGCTGTTGGTGTTATCGCGGCACAGTCCATTGGTGAACCAGGTACCCAGTTAACGATGCGTACTTTCCACATCGGTGGTGCGGCATCGAGAGCGTCTGCTGCTGATAGCGTAGAAGTGAAACAAGACGGTGTCATTCGTCTGCATAACATTAAAACTGTAGAGCGCGAAAATGGCGCCTTGGTTGCGGTATCACGTTCTGGTGAGATCGCGGTAGCGGATAAAGCGGGTCGAGAGCGTGAACGCTACAAGATTCCATACGGTGCTGTAATTTCTGTTAAAGACGGTGAAGTAGTAACAGGTGGTTCTATTGTTGCTAAATGGGACCCGCATACTCACCCGATTGTTACCGAAGTTGCCGGTAAGATTGCTTTCGCCGGGATGGAAGAAGGGCTTTCTGTACGTCGTAAGACGGATGAAATGACCGGTCTGACTTCTATTGAGGTGATGGATCTTTCTGAGCGTCCAGCTGCTGGTAAAGATTTAAAGCCTGCCATTACATTGTTGGGTGAAGATGGTAACGAATTGACCTTGGCCAACTCCAACCAGCCTGCGCATTACTTGCTGCCACCAAAAGCGGTATTGTCTTTGGTAGATGGTGAGCAGTTGAAGATTGGTGAGGTAGTTGCTCGTATTCCTCAAGAAGGTTCGAAAACTCGCGATATTACGGGTGGTCTACCTCGCGTTGCTGACTTGTTCGAAGCGCGTAAGCCAAAAGAGCCATCTATTCTTGCTGAAATTTCCGGTACCGTTTCTTTCGGTAAGGAAACCAAAGGTAAGCGTCGCTTGGTAATCACGCCTAAGAGTGGTGATGTGTTGCCGGACGGCTCAACTCACTACGAAGTATTGATTCCCAAGCATCGTCAATTGACAGTGTTTGAGGGTGAAACAGTTGCGAAGGGTGAAGTTGTATCCGACGGCCCAAGCAACCCGCACGACATCTTGCGTTTGAAAGGTGTAGAAGCTTTGGCTCGTTACATCACTAACGAGATTCAGGACGTTTACCGTCTGCAAGGTGTAAAAATTAACGATAAGCACATCGAAGTTATTGTGCGCCAAATGTTACGTAAAGCAGACATTACCTTCATGGGTGACTCTGAATTCGTAAAAGGTGAGCAGGTTGAGTATGTGAATGTGCTTGAGCAGAACGAGAAGTTGCGCGCGGATAGTAAGCAGCCTGCGCAATATGAGCGTCAGTTGTTGGGTATTACCAAAGCCTCTTTGGCAACTGAATCGTTTATTTCTGCTGCATCGTTCCAGGAAACAACACGAGTTCTTACAGAGGCGGCGGTTACCGGTAAAATCGATAACTTGCGCGGCTTGAAAGAAAACGTGGTGGTCGGACGTCTGATCCCTGCGGGTACAGGTTTGTCCTATCATGCTGAACGTCGTCGTCGTCGTGAAGAAGAAATGCCAGCTTCAGAAAATGTAAGTGCGGCAGAAATCGAAGCGGCTCTGACGGAAGCATTGAAATCGAGCTAATTTTGCTCAAATTTCAGCGCTTTGGCCTCGAGATTGACGAAAATCATCCCGAGGCCTCGAAATCGCAAGTGGGCTCTGCTTAATTTGCGATCAGGAGTTGACGCCAGTGGGTGGTCTCATTACAATGCGCCACCCGCTAGCTTTAGCGGAAGGATTCCGGTGATTTGACGTCTGTTAAATCGAGTTAATCCATTTTTTTAAACGAAACCGGTCCACTTTCTTTATTAAGGAAGGAGGACTTTATTAATTTTTGGAGTTAAGTTTCATGGCAACGATCAACCAGTTGGTTCGTAAGCCGAGAAAACGCAAGGTTCAAAAGAGTGACGTACGTGCTTTAGAAGCTTGTCCTCAACGCCGTGGTGTTTGTACTCGTGTTTACACGACGACACCTAAAAAGCCAAACTCAGCACTTCGTAAAGTATGTCGTGTGCGTTTGACCAATGGTTTTGAGGTATCTTCTTACATCGGTGGTGAAGGCCACAACCTTCAAGAGCACAGTGTTGTATTGATTCGTGGCGGTCGTGTAAAAGACTTGCCAGGTGTTCGCTACCACACAGTTCGCGGCGCATTGGATACTTCCGGTGTTAGCGATCGTAAGCAAGGTCGTTCTAAGTACGGTGCTAAGCGTCCTAAGTAATCTGTTACAGATTTGCTTGGCGTTTACCGTTAAAGAATTTTTTGTAAAAGCGTTTTTTGGTAAAGAATCAGTAAGGCTAAGCCTCAGCTAACTAGTAAACCTTAGGGTGAGTGTTGGTGATGGTCTTAGATGAACCTGAATTAAGTGAGTAATTAACATGCCTAGAAGAAGAGTCGTCGCTAAACGCGAAGTCTTGCCAGATCCTAAATTTGGCAATGTCACGTTAGCGAAGTTCATGAACCACGTAATGATTAGTGGTAAAAAATCTGTGGCTGAGCGCATCGTTTATGGTGCATTGGACACAGTTAAAGAAAAGCTGAATAAAGATCCTTTAGAGGTTTTTGAAGAGGCTTTAGAAAACATCGCACCTTTGGTGGAAGTAAAATCCCGCCGTGTTGGTGGTGCTACCTACCAAGTACCTGTTGAAGTTCGTCCTTCTCGTCGTACTGCCTTGGCAATGCGTTGGTTGGTTGAATATTCTCGCGGTCGTGGTGAAAAGTCGATGCCACAGCGTTTAGCTGGTGAGTTAATCGATGCATCACAAAACAAAGGTGGTGCGGTTAAAAAGCGTGAAGACGTTCACCGTATGGCAGAAGCTAACAAGGCTTTCTCTCACTTCCGTTTCTAGCCTGATTCTGCTTTTATCTGTACGAATTAGTGCAAAAAGAAGGCAGCATTTTACGCTGCCTTTTTACCGTTTTAGATCAAACAACTTTACTAATATTCGCAACCGGGGATAAAACCGTGGCTCGCAAAACTCCTATCGCACGTTACCGCAATATCGGTATTTGTGCGCACGTTGATGCTGGTAAGACGACAACCACTGAGCGTGTACTTTTCTATACAGGTCTGTCTCACAAAATTGGTGAGGTGCACGATGGTGCTGCAACGATGGACTGGATGGAGCAAGAGCAAGAGCGCGGCATCACGATCACTTCCGCTGCAACCACCTGTTTTTGGCAGGGTATGCAACAGCAGTTTGAGCAGCATCGTATCAATATTATTGATACCCCTGGGCACGTTGATTTCACGATTGAGGTCGAGCGCTCTTTGCGAGTGTTGGATGGCGCTGTTGTTGTGTTGTGTGGCTCATCTGGTGTGCAGCCGCAGACAGAAACTGTATGGCGTCAAGCTAATAAATATGAAGTTCCACGTATGGTGTTCGTCAATAAGATGGATCGCGCTGGAGCAAACTTCCGTCGAGTTGTTGAGCAGTTAAAAACACGTTTGAATGCGAATGCTGTGCCACTGCAAATGACCATAGGTTCGGAAGACGAATTTGAAGGGGTTGTAGACCTCGTAAAAATGAAGGCCATCCATTGGAATGAAGATGACATGGGGATGACCTTCGATTATGGCGAAATTCCTGCCGATATCTTGGATGAGTGTCAAGAGATGCGGGAGTACATGGTAGAAGTTGCTGCCGAAGCCAATGAAGAGTTAATGGAAAAATACCTTGAAGAAGGTGAATTAACTGAAGAAGAGATTAAAGCTGGTATCCGTGCGCGCACGTTGGCGAATGAGATTGTGCCGGTAATCGGTGGTTCTGCATTCAAAAACAAAGGTGTGCAGGCCATGTTGGATGCGGTGATCGATTATTTGCCTGCGCCTACTGAAGTTAAAGCGATTGAGGGGCACGTTGACGGTAGTGATGAGATTCACACGCGTGAAGCTGATGATAATGCCCCGTTTTCTGCGTTGGCTTTTAAAATTGCCACCGATCCATTCGTTGGTACGCTGACATTTTTCAGGGTTTATTCCGGGCGATTGGAGAGTGGTACCGCAGTATACAACTCTGTGAAAGAGAAAAAAGAACGCGTTGGACGTATGGTGCAAATGCACTCGAACAGCCGTGAAGAGATAAAAGAGGTTTTGGCTGGTGATATTGCCGCGGCTATTGGGCTTAAAGATGTTACGACGGGTGATACGCTGTGTGCGGAGAATGCCAAGATCGTACTTGAGCGCATGGATTTCCCCGAGCCGGTAATTTCTGTTGCGGTAGAGCCAAAAACCAAAGCGGATCAGGAAAAGATGGGGATAGCACTGGGCAAATTGGCTCAGGAAGATCCCTCTTTCCGTGTGAAGACAGACGAAGAAACCGGTCAGACCATTATTTCTGGTATGGGTGAGCTGCATCTTGATATTTTGGTTGACCGCATGCGTCGTGAATTCAAGGTGGAAGCGAATATTGGTAAGCCGCAAGTGGCATATCGTGAGCGCATTACGAGTTCGCGTGAGATTGAAGGTAAGTTTGTGCGTCAATCCGGTGGTCGTGGTCAGTTTGGTCACGTATGGGTCAAGTTTGAGCCGGCGGAAGATGAGAACGCAGAAGGTCTAGAGTTTGTAAATGAAATCGTGGGCGGTGTTGTTCCTAAGGAATACATCCCCGCAGTGGAAAAAGGCATTGCGGAGCAAATGCAGAATGGTATTTTGGCCGGTTACCCGTTGCTTGGTTTAAAAGCGACTTTGTATGACGGTTCATATCATGATGTTGACTCCAGTGAAATGGCCTTTAAAATCGCGGCTTCCATGGCGACGAAAAGGCTTGCAACTGAAGGGATTGCAGTTCTGCTTGAGCCGATGATGAAAGTGGAAGTGGTGACACCTGAAGAAAACATGGGTGACGTGGTTGGTGATTTGAACCGTCGTCGAGGTTTGATTTTGGGTATGGATGAAAACGTGTCAGGTAAGGTTATCGATGCTGAAGTCCCGCTAGCTGAAATGTTCGGCTATGCCACAGACTTGCGCTCGGCTACCCAAGGTCGCGCAACATTCACGATGGAATTTGCAAAGTACGCTGAAGCGCCGAAAAATGTTGCCGACGATATCATCGCTAGAAATACATAAGGCGGATAAAAATTTTAACTATTTATTTTTTTAGAGGACTTGAAAGTGGCTAAAGAAAAATTTGAACGAAGCAAACCCCATGTAAACGTAGGCACAATTGGTCACGTTGACCATGGTAAAACTACTTTAACAGCTGCCTTGACTCGCGTATGTGCGGAAGTTTGGGGTGGTGCAGCAGTTGCATTTGACGGTATCGATAATGCGCCAGAAGAGCGTGAGCGTGGTATTACAATTGCAACTTCTCACGTTGAATACGATTCACCAATTCGTCACTACGCGCACGTTGACTGCCCAGGGCACGCCGACTACGTAAAAAACATGATCACTGGTGCTGCACAGATGGACGGCGCGATCTTGGTATGTGGTGCAACTGATGGTCCTATGCCACAAACTCGTGAGCACATCTTGTTGTCACGTCAGGTAGGTGTACCTTACATCGTGGTATTCTTGAACAAAGCTGACCTGCTTGCAGAAGACTGTGGCGGTGTTGGTTCAGATGAATACAATGAAATGTTGGAGCTGGTTGAAATGGAACTGCGTGAGTTGCTAGACACTTACGAATTCCCTGGCGACGACACTCCAATCATTGCAGGTTCTGCATTGATGGCGTTGAACGGCGAAGACGACAATGAATTAGGTACTTCTGCTGTTAAGAAGCTGGTTGAAACTTTGGATGAGTACATCCCAGAGCCAGAGCGTGCGATTGACGGTAAGTTCATCATGCCAATCGAAGACGTATTCTCGATCCAAGGTCGTGGTACTGTTGTTACTGGTCGTGTTGAGCGCGGTATTGTTAAAGTTGGTGAAGAAGTTGAGATCGTTGGTATCAAAGATACTACTAAAACAACTGTTACCGGCGTTGAGATGTTCCGTAAGTTGCTAGATGAAGGCCGTGCTGGTGAGAATGTTGGTGTTCTTTTGCGTGGTACTAAGCGTGAAGATGTAGAGCGTGGTCAAGTATTGGCTCACGTAGGATCTATCACTCCTCACACTAAGTTCGAAGGCGAAGTTTACGTATTGTCTAAAGATGAAGGTGGTCGTCATACACCATTCTTCAAAGGTTACCGTCCACAGTTCTACTTCCGTACAACTGACGTAACTGGTGCTTGTGAGCTTCCAGAAGGCGTAGAAATGGTAATGCCTGGTGACAACATCCAAATGAGCGTTACCCTGATCTGTCCAATCGCGATGGATGAAGGTCTGCGTTTTGCGATCCGTGAAGGTGGTCGTACAGTAGGCGCGGGTGTTGTTTCTAAAATCGTAGAATAATTTACGATATGTGCTCGGATCGGCTGTGTTTACCTCGGTCGATCAAGGTATAGAAAAATCCTCGCCCCCGGCGGGGATTTTGTGTAATAGGTGTGTAGGAAACGAGTGGTTTACTACGCACAAAACTCGCGGCATAGAATGCGGTTTTGCTTGTTTTTATCGTAGTGTTTTTGGGTGGGGCTACAGGAGTATTTTGTGGCATCCCCTGAAGAGAAAAGCAGCCAGATATCCATAAAGACTTGCGCGCAAATTTTTTGAACCTGACTAATTGAGTAGAACAATGGCAGACTTATCTTTATATCGAAATATTGGTATTTTTGCTCACGTGGATGCGGGTAAAACCACATCAACTGAGCGTATCCTAAAACTTACCGGTAAAATTCACAAAACAGGTGAAGTGCACGACGGTGAATCCACTACCGACTTCATGGAGCAGGAAGCTGAGCGTGGTATTACCATTCAGTCTGCTGCAACTACTTGTTTCTGGAAAGATCACCGTTTAAATATCATCGATACTCCTGGGCACGTTGACTTTACCGTTGAAGTGTATCGTTCTTTGAAAGTACTGGATGGTGGTATTGGTGTTTTCTGTGGTTCCGGTGGTGTTGAGCCGCAATCAGAAACCAACTGGCGTTACGCAAACGAGTCAGAAGTGTCTCGTGTTATTTTCGTTAACAAGTTGGACCGTTTGGGTGCTGACTTTTACCGTGTTGTTGGGCAGGTCAAAAAAGTACTTGGTGCTAATCCATTGGTGATGACTTTGCCAATCGGTACAGAGGATGACTTTGTGGGTGTGGTTGACGTATTAACCAAGAAAGCCTACGTGTGGGATGATTCTGGTTTGCCAGAAAACTACGAAGTTAAAGACGTTCCTGCTGATATGGTAGAGAAAGTTGATGAGTATCACGAGTTGTTGATTGAAACTGCGGTAGAGCAGGATGATGACTTGATGATGGCGTATATGGATGGTGAAGTACCTTCTGTAGAAGATATCAAGCGTTGTATTCGTAAGGGGACTATCAACCTGTCTTTCTTCCCGACTTACTGTGGTTCTGCATTTAAAAACAAAGGTATTCAATTGGTATTGGATGCTGTTGTTGATTATCTGCCTAATCCGACTGAAGTTGAGCCGCAAGATTTGACTGACAAAGAAACTGGTGAAGCTACTGGTCAGGTAGCTAAAGTTGATGTGGATGAGCCTTTCCGCGCATTGGCGTTCAAGATTATGGACGACCGTTTTGGCGCTCTTACATTTATCCGAATTTACTCGGGTAAACTGGAAAAAGGCATGACTGTATTGAACTCCTTCACTGGTAAAACCGAGCGTATCGGTCGTATGGTGGAGATGCATGCGGATGAGCGTACTGAAATCAGCAAAGCGCAAGCGGGTGACATCATTGCAGTTGTGGGCATGAAGAACGTTCAAACTGGTCATACACTTTGTGATCCTAACCACGAGTGTACGCTTGAGCCTATGATCTTCCCTGAGCCGGTAATTTCGATTGCTGTAAAACCAAAAGATAAAGGTGGTTCCGAGAAGATGGGGATCGCGATTGGTAAGCTTGTGGCTGAAGATCCATCTTTCGTGGTTGAAACCGACGAAGATTCTGGAGAGACCATCCTGAAAGGTATGGGCGAGCTTCATCTGGATATTAAAGTGGATATTCTGAAGCGTACTTATGGTGTTGAGTTGATCGTTGGTAAGCCTCAGGTGGCCTATCGTGAAACTATTACGCAGCCAATTGAAGATTCTTACACGCATAAGAAGCAGTCTGGTGGTTCTGGTCAATATGGTAAAATCGACTACCGTGTTCGTCCTGGCGAAACTGGTTCTGGCTTCAAGTTCGAGTCAACAGTTGTTGGTGGTAATGTTCCTAAGGAATTCTTCCCAGCTATTGAGAAAGGTTTCAGAGTAATGATGGAAGAGGGGCCTTTGGCCGGCTTCCCGTTGTTGGATGTTGAGGTAGAGTTGTATGATGGTGCATACCATGCGGTCGACTCCTCTGCTATTGCTTTTGAAATCGCGGCGAAAGGTGCATATCGTCAATCTATGCCTAAAGCAGCTCCGCAATTGCTTGAGCCTATCATGAAGGTTGATGTGTTTACTCCTGAAGATCATGTTGGTGATGTAATCGGGGACTTGAACCGTCGTCGTGGCATGATTAAAGATCAGGAGCCCGGCACTACTGGTGTTCGTATTAAGGCTGACGTGCCTCTGGCTGAAATGTTCGGTTACATCGGTCACTTGCGTACGATCACTTCTGGTCGTGGTCAGTTCTCCATGGAGTTTTCTCACTACAACCCATGTCCGGCTAATGTTGCTGAAGAAGTGATTGCTGCGGAAAAAGAGAAAAAGGCTAAGAAAGACTAATTAATCTAGCCAAGAGCGTATATTTGCTCATAAGGGGCGCTATTTAGCGCCCCTTTTTGTGTCGGGTTGGTGCGTTTAATAGTGTGCAAGTGGTTGAAGTGAAGGGGTTTTCATCTGACGGTCTGTGTCGGATAAAATATTTACAATATTTACTAGATTGCGCTTGACAGTGCGCGGCCTCCTCATTAAGATTGCGCCCTCATTTCAGGGGGTGGTTTATTTGCGCTCACCTGATTGTTCTTTAAAAAGATTTGGAGTTTGGTTCAGATGCAGAATCAACGTATACGAATTCGCCTGAAAGCGTTCGATCACAAATTGATAGACGCTTCCACGTTGGAAATTGTTGATACCGCTAAACGTACTGGTGCTCAGGTTCGTGGTCCTATTCCACTGCCAACGCGCAAAGAGAAGTTTACGGTTTTGATCTCTCCGCATGTTAACAAAGATGCACGAGATCAATACGAAATTCGCACTTATAAACGTTTGCTTGACATTGTCGAGCCGACAGAAAAAACGGTCGACGCCCTGATGAAGCTAGATTTGGCTGCGGGTGTTGAGGTTCAAATCAGTCTGGGCTAAGGCTTCAGATCACGCCTATAAAGTGATCTTGAATTTTAAGGTTGCAATGTAGGTCGTGTAACGCTCTGAAATGGGCGGCCATAGCGGGTAAAAGCCCCGTACACTGAGAGGTTAACAATGACGATTGGTATAGTCGGCCGCAAAAGCGGTATGACGCGTATTTTTACAGACGAAGGTCTGTCTATTCCTGTTACTGTGGTTGAGGTTACGCCAAACCGCATCACCCAGGTTAAAAACGTAGAAACCGACGGATATTCTGCAGTGCAGGTAGCCGTAGGGTCTCGTCGCGCCTCGCGTGTTAACAAGCCGGAAGCAGGTCACTTCGCGAAAGCTGAAGCAGAAGCTGGACGTAGCTTGTTTGAATTGCGCAATGACAGCAATGAAGAAGGTTTTGAAGTTGGCGGTGAGATCACTGTTGGCGTTTTCGAAGCTGGACAAATTGTTGACGTAACAGGTACTTCCAAAGGTAAAGGCTTTCAGGGAACTGTTAAGCGCTGGAATTTCCGTACTCAAGACGCAACTCACGGTAACTCGCTTTCGCATCGTGCTCCTGGTTCTATCGGTCAGTGTCAAACACCTGGTCGTGTGATGAAGGGCAAAAAGATGTTCGGTCACATGGGTGCTGAGCGTTCTACTACTCAAAACCTTGAAATTGTTAAGGTCGATGTTGAGCGTAATCTTATCTTAATTAAAGGTGCGATCCCTGGTGCTCCAGGTGGCGACATCATCGTGCGTCCTGCAGTTAAGAAGCGCAACAACGGTTAAGTATCCTAGGAGTCGACCATGGAACTAAGTATTGCTAGCCCGCAGGGCGCGAACGGAAAAGTATCCGTTTCCGAAGCGACCTTCGGCAGAGAATTTAATCAAGATTTGGTGCATCAAGCGGTTGTTGCTTATATGGCAGCTGGCCGACAAGGCACTAAAGCACAAAAAACACGTTCAGAAGTTTCCGGTGGTGGTAAAAAGCCATGGAGACAAAAAGGCACCGGCCGTGCTCGCGCTGGTACCATTCGTAGCCCTATCTGGCGCTCCGGTGGTGTTACCTTTGCTGCTAAACCTCGTGACCACGAGCAGAAGCTGAATAAGAAAATGTACCGCGCAGCATTGCGTTGCATTTTGTCTGAACTAAATCGACAAGAGCGTTTGGTCGTAGTGGAAGGCTTTGAGCTTGACGCACCAAAAACCAAGTTGTTGGTGCAAAAGTTGGCTCAGTTCGACTTGGCAGACGCATTAATTGTTAGCGAAGAAGTAAGCGAAAACCTGTACTTGGCTTCACGCAACTTGCATAAAGTTGAAGTCCGCGATGTTGCTGGCTTAGACCCTGTAAGTCTTGTTGGTGCAGATAAGGTAGTCGTTACTGTTGCCGCACTGAAAAAGCTTGAGGAGGCTCTAGCATGAAGCAGTCAAGCGTAAAACAAGAGCGTCTATATAAGATTATTTTGGCTCCGGTTGTATCTGAAAAGACCGCAATCGCTTCTGAAATGTCTAACCAGGTTGTTTTCAAAGTTGCTAAAGATGCAGATAAGTCTGAAATCCACGCAGCAGTTGAAAAGATGTTTGACGTTAAAGTTGAGAATGTAAACGTTCTTAACGTTAAAGGTAAGACCAAGCGTACGCGTTACGGTATCGGTAAGCGCAACGATTGGAAAAAAGCATATGTACGACTAGAGCAAGGACAAGAAATTGACTTTGCTTCTGGCGAATAAGGAGCGATAAGATGCCATTATTAAAACGTAAACCTACGTCAGCCGGTCGTCGTTTCGTTGTAAGCGTAGTAAATCACGACTTGCACAAAGGCGCACCTTACGCTCCTTTATTGGAAAAGAAATCAAAGTCAGGCGGACGTAACAACAATGGTCGCATCACGACTCGCCACGTTGGTGGTGGTCATAAGCAGCATTATCGTATTGTTGACTTCAAGCGCAACAAAGACGGTATTCCTGCGAAAGTTGAGCGCATTGAATACGATCCAAACCGCAGTGCATACATTGCATTGGTGTGTTATGCCGACGGTGAGCGTCGTTACATTATCGCGCCTAAAGGTATTAAGGCCGGTGACAAAATTGAATCAGGTAATGCTGCGTCAATTAAAGTAGGCAACTCTTTACCGTTGCGTAATATCCCAGTGGGTTCTGTAATTCACTGTATTGAATTGAAACCGGGCAAGGGTGCGCAGTTGGCGCGTTCTGCTGGAGCTTCTGTTCAGTTGGTAGCGCGTGAAGGTCAGCATGCAACCCTGCGTTTGCGTAGTGGTGAAATGCGTAAAGTGTTGTCCGAGTGTCGTGCGACTTTGGGTGAAGTTTCCAATAGTGAGCACAACTTGCGTTCACTTGGTAAAGCTGGTGCGAAACGCTGGCGCGGTGTAAGACCAACCGTTCGCGGTGTGGCAATGAACCCGGTAGACCATCCACATGGTGGTGGTGAAGGTAGAACTTCTGGTGGTCGTCACCCAGTGACACCATGGGGTGTTCCAACCAAGGGTTATAAGACGCGTAAAAACAAGCGCACCGATAACATGATTGTACGTCGTCGCGGCAAAAAGTAACCGGCGATTAAATAGCTAAATAAAGAGGATAAGCCAGTGCCACGTTCACTGAAAAAAGGCCCTTTTATCGATCACCACTTAATGCAAAAAGTGGAAGCGGCTGCAGAAAAAAATGATCGTCGCCCAATTAAAACCTGGTCACGTCGTTCAATGATTTTGCCAGAAATGGTCGGTTTAACTATTGCGGTTCACAACGGTCGTCAACACGTACCTGTGTTGGTTAACGAAGAGATGGTTGGCCACAAACTAGGTGAGTTTGCTGCAACGCGCACTTACCGTGGTCACGTCGCAGATAAGAAAGCGAAGCGATAAGCGCGGAGTAGAAAGATGGAAATAGCAGCTAAATTACGCGGAGCTAATCTTTCCGCACAAAAAGCTCGATTAGTCGCGGACCAAATTCGTGGCAAAGCCGTTGAAGACGCTTTAGATATTTTGACTTTTAGCACTAAAAAAGGTGCTGCAGTCATTAAGAAAGTACTCGAGTCAGCGATTGCTAATGCCGAGCACAACGAAGGCGCCGATGTTGACGAGCTAAAGGTATCCACGATTTTTGTGGATGAAGGTTTAACCATGAAACGTATTATGCCCCGTGCAAAAGGTCGCGCTGATCGCATCCTAAAACGCACATGTCATATTACTGTTAAAGTAGCGGATCAGTAGAGAGCGAACTTATGGGTCAGAAAGTACATCCAACTGGAATTCGTCTAGGAATTGTTAAGAAGCACACCTCAACTTGGTATGCAGGTAAAGACGAATATGCGAACAAATTAAATATCGACTTAAAAGTTCGTAACTACATTCAAAAAACTTTGGCAAACGCATCCGTCAGCCGAGTTGATATTGAACGTCCTGCTAACACAGCGCGAATTACTATTCACACTGCACGTCCAGGTATTGTGATTGGTAAAAAAGGTGAAGACGTAGAAAAGCTTCGCAGCGAATTAAGTGCACAAATGGGTGTACCTGTTCACATCAATATCGAAGAAATTCGTAAGCCAGATTTGGATGCGACTTTGGTAGCTCAAAGCGTTGCTCAGCAATTAGAGCGTCGTGTGATGTTCCGCCGTGCAATGAAGCGTGCTGTGCAAAACGCCATGCGTCAAGGCGCTGAAGGTGTAAAAATCCAGGTAAGTGGTCGTTTAGGTGGTGCGGAGATCGCACGTACTGAATGGTATCGTGAAGGTCGTGTACCTCTACACACTTTGCGTGCAGACATCGACTATGCAACTGCAGAAGCTTTAACTACCTACGGAATCATTGGTGTTAAAGTTTGGATCTTTAAAGGCGAAATTATTGGTGGTATGGAAGAAGTTGAAGCTTCTGCTGCTACTCAAAAGAAGCCTGGTAAGAAAGAATCTCGTTAATCCATTAGGATTAACGCTCTAAAAGTCGCGATTAAAAGCGGCGTAAATACAGTTCTTAAGAATTTAGTTAAAGGTTAGTAAAGCAATGCTACAGCCAAAACGTACAAAATTTCGCAAGCAGATGAAGGGCCGTAATCGTGGTTTAGCCCACCGCGGTTCTAAAGTTAGCTTTGGCGAGTTTGGTTTGAAGTCGACCGCACGCGGTCGTATTACTGCTCGCCAAATCGAAGCTGCTCGTCGTGCTATGACTCGTCACATTAAGCGTGGCGGTAAAATTTGGATTCGCGTGTTTCCCGACAAGCCAATCACCGAGAAGCCTTTGGAAGTTCGTCAAGGTAAAGGTAAGGGTAATGTTGAATACTGGGTTGCACAAATTCAGCCAGGTAAAGTTCTTTACGAAATTGAAGGCGTATCAGAACAACTTGCTCGTGAAGCGTTTGCTTTAGGTGCTGCCAAACTTCCAGTAAACACAACTTTTGTAACTAGATCGGTGATGTAATGAAAGCGAATGAACTCAACGAAAAGACGGTTGAAGAGTTGAATGCTGAGTTGGTAAACCAGTTAAGCGCGCAGTTTAAATTGCGTATGCAAAAATCAACCGGTCAGTTAAACCAAACACACTTGTTGAAGCAAACACGTAGAGATATTGCACGTATTAAGACCGTGCTTAGTCAGAAGACAAGTAACGAGACGGGTAAATAAGCATGGCAGAGCAAGAAAAATTAGTACGTACACTTACTGGCAAAGTAGTAAGTGACAAAATGGATAAGTCAATCGTTGTATTGATTGAACGTCGTGTTAAGCATCCAGTTTATGGAAAGTATGTGAGTAAATCTTCAAAGCTCAAGGCTCACGATGAAAACAATGAATGCAAGGCTGGAGATTTGGTGACAATTGCAGAGTCACGTCCAATCTCTAAAACAAAGTCTTGGTCTCTAGTGAAAATTGAAGAGCGTGCAACTGAAATTTAATTCAGCAGCTTTAGTTAAGAGTTTTGGAGAAAGACGATGATTCAAACACAATCTTATTTGGACGTTGCTGATAACAGCGGTGCACGTCGAGTAATGTGTATTAAAGTTTTAGGTGGTTCACATCGTCGCTATGCCGGTGTAGGTGACATCATCAAAGTTACCGTTAAAGAAGCTATTCCACGCGGTAAAGTGAAGAAAGGCCAGGTAATGTTGGCAGTAGTTGTGCGCACCAAGAAAGGTGTTCGACGTCAGGACGGTTCAATCATTCGTTTCGACGATAACGCAGCGGTGCTTTTGAACACCCAAGAAGCACCAATCGGCACACGTATTTTCGGACCTGTGACTCGTGAGTTGCGTGGCGAGAAATTTATGAAAATTATTTCTTTAGCGCCTGAAGTACTTTAAGTCGCGCTAAGGCAAGAGGAAATCGAGATGCGTAAGATTAAACGAAATGACGAAGTGATTGTGATCACTGGTCGAGACAAAGGCAAGCGAGGCAAGGTTAATAAAGTATTAGCCGATGATCGTTTGATCGTGTCTGGTATTCAAATGGTTAAAAAGCACCAGAAACCAAACCCACAATTGGGTATTACTGGTGGCATCGTTGAGAAAGAAGCTCCTATTCAAGTTTCTAACGTTGCAATTTATAACCCCAAGACACAGAAAGCCGATCGCGTTGGTTTTAAAGTTGAAGGCGACAATAAAGTTCGCGTATTCAAATCCAACGGCGAAAAGATCGACGTTTAAATTTAACAAGCCAAATTGAGTAGAAGATTATGGCCAGGCTAAAAGAAATATACGAGAAAGAACTCGCTTCTAAATTAAAAGAAGAATTGAGTTTACAGAATGTGATGGAAATTCCACGCATTACCAAAATCACTCTGAATATGGGTGTTGGTGAAGCAGTTGGTGACAAAAAAGTGCTTGAGAATGCGGTAGCCGATATGGAAAAAATCGCTGGTCAAAAGCCTGTTGTTACTAAAGCACGTAAATCTATCGCGGGTTTCAAAATTCGTGAAGATTGGCCAATCGGATGTAAAGTGACTTTGCGTCGTGAAAAAATGTACGAGTTTTTGGATCGCTTAATCAGCATCTCAATTCCTCGTGTTCGTGACTTCCGTGGTATTAGTCCGAAGCAGTTCGATGGTCGTGGAAATTTCTCCATGGGTGTAACAGAGCAAATCATCTTCCCAGAAATTGATTACGATAAAGTTGATAAGTTGCGTGGTTTGGATATTTGTATTTCTACTACAGCTAGAAATGACGAAGAAGGCCGAGCTTTATTGCGTGCATTTAACTTCCCGTTTAAAGGTTAGGAAATAAGTAGATATGGCTAAGAAATCTATGATAGCTCGCGAAGTGAAGCGTGCAAAATTAGTAGACAAATACGCAGCAAAACGTGCTGAGTTAAAAGCAATCATCTCCAGCCCAGAGTCAAATGATGGCCAGGTTTGGGAAGCTGTAATGAAACTACAAAAATTGCCACGCGATGGTAGCGCAGCGAGACAGCAACGTCGTTGTCGTGTAACTGGTCGTCCACACGGCGTTTATCGTAAATTTGGCTTATGTCGAAACAAACTACGCGAAGCTGCAATGCGCGGTGACGTTCCTGGTCTAGTTAAAGCAAGCTGGTAATTGACCAGGGCGAATTTAGGAGCTTATAAAGATGAGTATGCAAGATCCTTTGGCTGATATGTTGACCCGCATTCGCAATGCGCAAATGGTAGGTAAAACTACAGTCACTATGCCAAGTTCAAAGTTAAAAACTAACGTGGCTAAAGTTCTTTTGGAAGAAGGTTACATTACTGATATCAAAGTATCGGAAGGGAGCAAGCCAGAACTTACTATTGAATTAAAGTATTTTGGCGGCAAGCCAGTTATTGCTGAGCTTGATCGTTACAGTCGTCCTGGCTTGCGTGCATACGCAGGGAAAGACGAAATACCAACGGTACGTGGTGGCCTGGGTGTTGCTATCGTATCTACGAGTAAAGGTGTAATGACCGATCGCGCTGCTCGCGCTGCAGGTGTCGGTGGAGAAGTTCTTTGCACTGTTTTCTAAGTGTAAAGTACTGAGACTGAATATTAACGAGATAAAGTTATGTCACGTATCGCAAAAGCCCCAGTTCAGTTGCCATCCGGTGTAAACGTGAGCTTTAACGGGCAGGAAATTACTGTTAAAGGCGGCAAAGGTTCATTGTCCATGTCTATTCATGACAAGGTTGAAGTGAGCCAGGATGACAACGTATTGTCATTTGCTGCAAAGACCAACGCTAAGACTGATGTTGCGTTAGCGGGTACTACTCGCGCGCTGATCAACAACATGGTTGTCGGTGTTAGTGAAGGTTTTGAGCGTAAGCTGGTGTTAAACGGTGTTGGTTACCGTGCTAAAGCTGCGGGTAAAGTATTAAATTTGACTTTAGGTTTTTCACATCCTATCGATTACGAATTGCCTGAAGGTGTTACTGCTGAAACTCCAACGCAAACTGAAATTGTATTGAAGTCAGCTGACAAGCAATTGTTAGGTCAAGCGGCATCTGAAGTGCGTGCTTTCCGTCCACCAGAGCCTTATAAGGGCAAAGGTGTTCGTTATGCAGACGAGTACGTACGCCGTAAAGATGCGAAGAAGAAATAATTCGCGGTAAAACGCTGAAGAATTGGAACATTGGGTTGTATAAAACTATGAATGCCAAGAAACAATCAAGAATTCGACGTGCACGTCGCTCGCGCGCAAAAATTAGCGAATTAGGTTCTACTCGCTTGTGCGTAAACAGAACGCCTCGTCATATCTACGCGCAGATCATTGACGGCGACGGCGCTAAAGTTTTAGCCAGCGCTTCAACGCTTGATAAAGACCTACGTAGCGGTAAAACAGGTAATATCGATGCAGCAGCAGCGGTAGGTAAATTGATCGCTGAGCGTGCAAAAGCAGCTGGTATTACTGGAGTATCTTTTGATCGCAGTGGTTTTAAATATCATGGTCGTGTTAAAGCATTAGCAGATGCAGCACGAGAAGGTGGATTGGAGTTTTAAGGTTAAACTATGTCTCAGACCAAGAAAGAAGAAAGCACAGCCGAAGGCTTGCAAGAGAAGCTGGTTCAAGTAAACCGTGTTGCTAAGACTGTAAAAGGTGGACGTATTTTCGGTTTTACAGCGTTGACTGTAGTGGGCGACGGTAATGGCAAAGTCGGGTTTGGACGTGGTAAATCACGTGAAGTGCCGATTGCTATTCAAAAAGCGATGGAAGCTGCTCGTCGTAATATGATCCAAGTAGAATTGAATGGTGACACTATTCAATACCCTACTAAAGGTCGTCACGGCGCTTCTAAAGTGTTCATGCAGCCAGCTTCTGCTGGTACCGGTGTAATTGCTGGTGGTGCTATGCGTGCTGTACTTGAAATTGCAGGTGTACAGAACGTTTTGGCGAAATGTTACGGTTCAACTAATCCAGTTAACGTTGTGCGTGCAACGTTTGAAGCACTACGTGCTATGGCTTCACCAGAATCTGTTGCTGCTAAGCGTGGCAAGTCTGTTGAAGATATCTTGAACTAATTCGAAATTTAATACTAAGCGCCTTATCTGGTGAATTACGATGGCTAAGAAAACACTGAAAGTAACACAAACTAAAAGCTCATCAGGACGCTTGGAAGCGCATAAAGCTTGCGTCAAAGGTTTGGGTTTGCGTCGCATTGGTCACACTGTAGAAGTTGAAGACACTCCTTCAGTTCGCGGTATGATCAACAAAGTCAACTATATGGTTTGCGTCGAAGGAGAATGAGATGCGTTTAAATGATTTAAGTCCAGCTCCTGGCAGCACCAAAGCAAAAAAGCGTCTTGGTCGCGGTATCGGTAGCGGCGTGGGCAAAACAGGTGGCCGTGGTCACAAAGGTTTAAAGGCTCGTTCTGGCGGTACAGTTAAGCCAGGTTTCGAAGGTGGTCAGATGCCACTGCAAAAGCGTTTACCAAAGTATGGTTTTTCAAGCCGTATCAGTCGTGTAACCGCTGAAGTTCGTTTAAGCGAGTTGAATGCTGTTGAAGCAGATGTGATTGATGTTGAAGCTTTGCAAAAGGCTGACATTATCAATGCAAATGTGAAGCGTGCAAAAGTATTTTTGTCTGGTGAAATTAAAAAAGCCGTGACATTAAAAGGTTTAAGTGTTACTAAAGGCGCCAAGGCAGCAATCGAAGCAGCTGGTGGAAAAATCGAAGAGTAATCCCAATATATAGAGCTTTAAGCTGAAGCGAAAATATTGAGTAGTTCGATACATTCATAACACTGAAAATAAGAGAGAAATCAATGGCGAACCCCGGCAGTTTACCATTAGGCAATCAAAAAGGTTTAGGCGAGCTATGGGCTCGCCTAAAATTTTTGTTTTTAGCGATCGTTATCTACCGTGTAGGAACTCATATTCCTGTTCCAGGAATTGACCCTGACCAAGTAGCGAAAATGTTAGAGCAAAACCAGGGTACGATGCTGGGGATGTTCAATATGTTTTCCGGTGGTGCGTTCGAACGTATGAGTATCCTGGCGTTAGGTATTATGCCTTACATTTCGGCCTCGATTATCATGCAGATGATGACAGCAGTTACCCCTTCTCTTGAAGCGATTAAGAAAGAAGGTGAAGCTGGAAGAAGAAAAATCAGCCAGTACACACGCTATCTGACGGTTTTACTAGCGTTGGTGCAGGGTTTTGTAATGGTGAAAGGTCTTGCTGGTCAAGGTATGGCCTATTCCGATTACTCGCCACTCAGCTTTTACGTGATAGCGGTGACCTCTTTGGTAACCGGCGCTGTATTTATGATGTGGCTTGGCGAGCAAGTAACAGAGCGAGGTGTTGGTAACGGTATCTCCATGTTGATCTTCGCTGGTATTGTTGCTGGTCTTCCAAGTGCTATCGGCTCTGCGTTTGAAAGCGCAAGAAACGGTGATTTGCATCTGTTAGCCCTGTTGGCGATAGCGTTTGCTGCGATCGCAATTGTCTGGTTCGTAGTACGTATGGAGCGCGGTCAGCGTCGTATTACTATCCAATACGCACGTCGTCAGGCAGGTGGACGTGGACAGGGTGCGGCTCAAACGAGTCATCTACCATTGAAAATTAATATGGCGGGCGTTATCCCAGTCATTTTTGCAAGTAGCATCTTGTTATTCCCAGCATCTATTGCGCAATGGATGGGGAATTCAAGCGAAGGTACTGCAGGGGAAATATTCCAGAACATCGCATTTGCGATTGGTCCTGGTCAGCCTTTGAACTTCGTCGTGTTTGCGGTATTAATTGTAGCGTTTTGTTTCATCTACACTGCAATGATGTATAACCCGAAAGAAGTTGCAGACAACCTGAAGAAGGGTGGTGCATATGTTCCTGGTATACGTCCTGGTGATCAAACAGCTAAATACATCGATAATGTATTAACGCGTTTGACTGTTGTTGGTTCAATTTATATAGCCGCAGTGGCTCTGTTGCCGCAGTTCTTAACTGCTTCAGCAAACATTCCGGTATATGTTGGTGGTACTTCTTTATTGATCGTAGTTGTTGTGGTTATGGACTTTATGTCCCAGGTACAATCTCACCTGATGACCCATCAGTATGACTCAGTTCTGAAGAAAGCTAATTTACAAAGTTATGGCCGCGGTCGTTAATTCGAGCGTAGCCTTATTTGTAGTGAGGAAGTAAAAAAATGAAAGTTCGTGCTTCAGTAAAAAAAGTATGTCGTAACTGCAAGATTGTTCGTCGTAAAGGTGTTTTACGTGTTATCTGCGCTGCAGAGCCACGTCATAAGCAGCGTCAAGGTTAATTGAGCGGGTTTTCTGCTCATTAATCGTGCAAACGAATTAATCTGGTTCGATAAAAATTCAGGCGTCGGTTTCGGAGCCTTTCAAGTGTCCACACTTGATAAATGAATGGTGTTAACTGTCGTTTAGGTGGAAACATTTAAACTATTGCGTTTTTGTGGATTTGTCGCTATCCTTGCGCGCCTTTTTATAGTGAAAGTAATTTTAAGCGAATTCTGGCATTTATTTTGATTTTTAGGTGTAAAAACCGATGAAATCGATTAAGTGGCGGGGTTCGTTTAAGCGCGTTTATAGGGTGGTACAGTTCGCTGTTAACACTGAATATCATCTCAATTGGAGTATAAAAGATGGCTCGTATCGCTGGTGTCAACATACCAGATAATAAGCATGCCGTTATTTCCCTGACTTATGTTTATGGGATCGGTCGTACTACAGCTAAAAAAATCTGTGCAACAACTGGCATCGCTGAATCTACTAAGATCGGTGATCTAAATGAAGAACAAATGGATGCAATCCGAAACGAAATTGCTAAGGAATCCGTAGAGGGTGACTTGCGTCGTGAAATTTCCATGAACATCAAGCGTTTGATGGATCTGGGAGCTTATCGTGGTTTGCGTCATCGTCGTAACCTTCCTGTTCGCGGTCAACGTTCTAAAACGAATGCGCGTACTCGTAAAGGTCCACGTAAACCAATTAAGAAGTAAGTTCTTCAATTCATAGCAACAGATTTTTTGGGAAGATTCGATTATGGCTAAGCCAAAAACCACGACTAAGAAAAAAGTCAAAAAGACGGTTGTCGATGGTGTTGCGCATATTCATGCATCATTTAACAACACTATCGTGACAATCACTGATCGTCAGGGAAACACTTTATCATGGGCAACTGCTGGTGGTTCAGGTTTCCGTGGCTCACGTAAAAGTACGCCGTTCGCTGCTCAGATCGCAGCTGAAAGAGCGGGTACCGCTGCGCAAGAATACGGTTTAAAGAACCTGGACGTAGAAGTTAAAGGTCCCGGACCAGGCCGTGAGTCGGCCGTACGCGCGTTAAACAATATTGGCTACAAAGTTACCAATATTACTGATGTGACTCCCGTTCCTCATAACGGTTGTCGTCCACCTAAAAAACGTCGTGTATAAGGAGGGGATGAAAAATGGCTCGTTATTTAGGCCCAACTTGTAAACTGTCCCGCCGTGAAGGTACAGATTTATTTTTAAAGAGTGGTGTAAGACCACTTGAATCAAAGTGTAAAGCTGAAACTCAACCTGGCCAGCACGGTCAGCGTCGTGGTCGTCTGTCTGACTACGGTGTTCAGTTGCGTGAAAAGCAAAAAGTTCGTCGTTTATACGGCGTATTGGAAAAGCAATTCCGTAGTTACTACAAAGAAGCTGCACGTCTGAAAGGTGCAACAGGTGAAAACTTGTTGAAACTTCTTGAGTGTCGTTTGGATAACGTAGTTTACCGTATGGGTTTCGGTGCTACACGCGCAGAATCTCGTCAGCTAGTGTCTCATAAGGCAATCTTGGTGAATGGGAAGTCATTGAACATTCCTTCTTATCAGGTTCAAGAAGGCGACGTTATTGCTATTCGTGAAAAATCAAAGAATCAACTTCGCATCCAAAATTCCCTGGGTATAGCTGCTCAGCGTGGAGATGTGGAATGGGTTGACGTTAATTCTGACAAAAAAGAAGGTACATTTAAGCGCGTTCCTGATCGTGTTGACCTTCCAGCAGAAATTAACGAAAACCTTATCGTAGAGCTTTACTCTAAGTAATCCTTTAGGATTACTTAGATATTGCCTTGGGAAAACATCAATAACAGGTGCGTATATGCAAATAGCTGTTAACGAATTTTTGACTCCTCGTCACATCGATGTAACAGAACTTAGTCCAACTCGAGCAAAAGTCGTATTAGAGCCGCTTGAGCGTGGATTCGGTCATACGCTTGGCAACGCCTTGCGTAGAATCCTTCTCTCTTCTATGCCAGGTTGTGCAATCACCGAAGTTGAAATCGACGGTGTTCAGCACGAGTATTCTGCCATTGAAGGTGTGCAGGAAGACGTTATTGAAATTCTTTTGAATTTGAAAAACGTTGCTGTTGTGATGCACGGCAAAGATCAGTCAGTTTTAACTTTAAACAAGCAAGGTCCAGGTGCGGTTACAGCAGGTGATATCCAATTGGATCACGATGTTGAAATTACTAACCCAGAGCTTGTTATCGCCAACATTACTTCTGATACTTCTTTAAGCATGAAGTTGACAGTAAGTCGTGGTCGTGGATATCAACCAGCTGATTCACGTGTTTCTGACGAAGATGAGACTCGTGCTATCGGTCGTTTGCAGCTGGATGCTTCATACAGCCCAGTTTCACGTTTGGCGTACACTGTTGAAAGTGCACGTGTTGAGCAGCGTACTGACCTGGATAAATTGGTGTTGGATTTGGAGACAAATGGCACTATCGATCCTGAAGAAGCTATCCGTCGTGCGGCGACTATTCTTCAGCATCAGCTAGCAGTGTTTGTTGACCTGGAAGGCGAGAAAGAAGCTGAGCCAGAGCAGAAAGAAGATCAGATCGATCCAGTTCTATTACGTCCAGTAGACGATTTAGAGTTGACCGTACGTTCTGCTAACTGTTTGAAGGCTGAAAATATTTACTACATTGGTGATCTGATTCAGAGAACCGAAGTGGAGCTTTTGAAAACGCCAAACTTGGGTAAAAAATCTTTAACTGAAATTAAAGATATTTTGGCTTCAAGAGGCCTTTCTTTGGGAATGCGTTTGGAAAACTGGCCACCTGCCAGTCTGAAAAACGACTAAGTTAATCATTAATTATTGAGAGGCTCGTTCTTCTTTCCCTTTGAAAGTTAGAGCCTCTTAAAAAGACTTGCTGTGATAGCAATCGGTAAAAAGGGTTAGAGTCATGCGTCATCGTCATAGTGGACGTCAGCTAAATAGAAACAGCTCTCATCGTAAAGCAATGTTTCGTAATATGGTGTCGTCATTAGTAGAGCACGAATTAATTAAAACAACATTACCAAAAGCGAAAGAACTACGTCGTTATGCTGAGCCATTGATTACTTTGGCTAAAAGTGACACTGTAGCAAATCGTCGATTAGCTTTTGACCGTCTTCGTAACAAATCAAGCGTTGGTAAATTATTCAACGAACTTGGTCCTCGTTACGAATCTCGCCCAGGTGGGTATCTGCGCATCATGAAGTGCGGTTTCCGTCCTGGTGACAAAGCGCCAATGGCCTTTGTTGAATTGGTTGATCGTCCAGAGCCAATTGTTGAAGCAGACGAAGTTGAAACTTCAGAAGAAGATTAAGATAAAGCCGGTGTTTACCGGCTTTTTTTTCGCCTTAAAGATGTGAGCCTTACGCTTAAACGGATTTCCCATGCGTAAGCAGGCTTAATTAGGTGTCTTTTCCCCATCCTTTTAGTAGTATTGTAAAAAGTTATCTCAGGGAAGGCTTTAGTGCAAAAGAATTAGTCAATGCGCTGAGGTTTTGATTCCCAAGCAACACCTCTGTTTAAAACGTACCCGAAAACGCGTCAGGCCACCAATTTCTGGCGCTCGCATTTTTAGCCAAAGAGTTATTCCTATGAGTGATTTAGATCGGCTGTTTTATTGGCGTGGAATTGCAGCAGATTATTTTAACTATCGCGGTGAGCATGTCACTGTACCGCTGGACAATAGAATTCGTTTACTGGAAGCGATGGGTGTAGATGTATCCAGTAAAGATGTTATCGCAAAGGAAGCTTATCGTCTTGATGTCGAGCCTTGGCAGCATTGGTTACCACCATTATACCTAACTCCCGCAAAGAACCCTTATTTTGAAATCAACTGTAAACCAGAAGACTTTAAGCGACAGCTACACTGGACGCTAATTGATGCTGAAGGGAACCTTGTGCAAAGCGGGGATGTTGATGCAAATACACTGGAAGAAACGGGTGACTACATTTTTAAGCAACAACGTTTTAGCCGTCGAAAGTTATATATTAATGCCATCGAGCCGCAATATTATCAGCTAACCGTTGTCGCAGATGACGAAAAAACAGTTACACAATTAGCCGCATTTCCTGATGAGGTTTACCAAAGTAATTGGTCTGATAACAACGAAAAAGTCTGGGGTTTTATCATACAGCTCTATACCCTGGTATCGGATCGAAACTGGGGGATAGGTGATTTTTCTGACCTGACCTCATTGATTCGCAATGCAGTAGATGTTGGTGTGGATGTTATCGGGTTAAATCCCTTGCACGCATTATCAACAGATTTACACAATTACTATAGTCCCTACAGTCCCTCAGACCGGCGATATACAAACCCGTTGTATATTGATCCTGTGCTGGTTGAAGACTATAACGAAAAGCTTCTTACTGAGGAGGATCGCGCTAAGCGTCAAACACTGCAGGCATCCCAATCAGTGGATTATGTCAGTGTCCGAAACCTAAAGTATAAAATCTATCAGAAAATGTTTGATTCATTTGTTGAACAGCATTTTCATGCTGGTACAGACCGCTTTCTTTCATTCCAGCACTACGTGGAAGCACAGCCAGAATGTTTATTTGATTTTGCATATCATGAAGCCCGGTATCAGAACTGGGAGGGAGTTCGGTACTCCTTAAGTGATGACTTTTCCTATCATGATATTGTCCAAGATATTTTTAACTTGAATGGTACCTTTACGAAGGCGCGTTTGGCCTTGCTGTTTCATTGTTATTTGCAATGGCTGGCGGATGTACAGTTTGAATCTTGTCAGAATCTCGCACAAACGCTTGGCATGAAGGTCGGGCTAATTCGTGATCTCGCCGTTGGTGCAGATGGCGGTGGGGCAGAGGTAAGTTCAAACCTGACGCTATTTTGTCGGAAAGCGTCAATCGGCGCTCCACCCGATCCCTTGGCTCAGACAGGACAAAACTGGGGCTTGCCTCCTATGGCTCCATCTGAGTTAAGGCGTTCAGGCTTTAATCATTTTATAGAGCTGCTGCGTCACAATATGAATCATTGCGGCGCCTTGCGAATTGATCACGCAATGAGTCTTATGCGTTTGTGGTGGTGCCCGCCACATACAACAGCAGATGCTGGGGCATATGTATATTATTCGTTTGCCGAAATGTTGGGCTTATTAAAGTTAGAAAGTGTATTGAATAATTGCTTAATTATTGGAGAAGATTTAGGTGTAGTGCCTGATGAATTTCGTCAGGAATTGACCAAGGCCAAAATATTTACCAATAAAATATTTTATTTCGAAAAAGTATTCGGAGACGCATTTAAAGCGCCTGAACATTATGACCCGCATGCTTTGGCAATGTTAAACAATCATGATGTGCCGACGTTAGTGAGTTGGTGGAACGGCACTGATTTGATCATACGAGACAAGCTTAACATTCTAGAAGAGGGTGTTGATATTCACCAGGTAAGAAACGCTAGACAAGTGGAAAAGCGTAACTTATTCAATCTGCTACGCGAAAAAAATCTTTGTCCGGAATCCTGGTCAGAGGAAGATATAACGCGTCCGGCTGATCAGGCGCTTATTGAAGCGATATTGCAGTTGAGTAGCCAGGTGGCATCCAAAATTTTCGTCTTACAGCTAGAAGATTTGTTGCTGATGGATGCTCCTGTAAATGTCCCTGGTACCTTTCAAGAGCATGCGAATTGGCAGCGAAAGCTGACACACTCTATTGCGGATATCTTTGCAAATGAAAAAATACAGCAACAACTGAAAAATATAAATAAAAATCGAAAAGCATAATTTTTAGTACAACAATTAAAAATCTGGGTAAGTATTGCTATGGATTCAATAGCTAGTGATGTTATTCATGCGATTGTGCATGCAGACTGCGATGATATTTTCGCATATTTAGGTAAACATCAAATTAACAAAACACAAATTGTTGTGCGTGCTTTCTTACCGCACGCCCATCAAGTCGAACTGATTGATTACACCAGTAAATCCCCTGTAGCACAAATGCAGTGTATACATGAGGCGGGTTTGTATTCGGCGGTATTGGATTCAGCCGCTTTGGATAAATACAAATTTCGTGTGACCTATGACGAGGCTGTATTGGATCTTGAAGATCCTTATCGCTTTTCTTCTACCATAGGCGAGCAGGACATTTACTGGTGGGGAGAGGGAACACACGAAAAAGCTTACAAATTCCTAGGTGCGCATCTAATGGAAATTGATGGCGTTGCCGGGTGTCGGTTTGCTGTGTGGGCTCCCAATGCTAAACGTGTTTCTGTGGTCGGTGATTTTAACCACTGGGATGGCCGTCGCAGCGTCATGCGTAAATTGATCCCCAGCGGTATATGGGAAATCTTTGTTCCCGGAATTGATGTGGGTACCCGTTATAAGTTCGAAATAAAAGCTCGTGACGGTAACCTGCTGCCTCACAAGGCAGACCCTTTTGGGTTCTATGCCCAGGTGCCGCCGGAACAAGCATCTGTGGTGGTCGATGTAGATGCGTATCAATGGCAGGATCAGGACTGGCAAAAGAAAAAATATTTGTGGACTAAGCGTGATCGACCAATGTCGATTTACGAGATACATGCTGGCTCCTGGCGACGAGTACCGGAAGAGGGTAATCGCTACTTAAACTATCGTGAACTTGCCGAGCAGTTAATACCTTATGTGAAAGAAATGGGTTTTACTCATGTGCAGTTGATGCCCATCAGCGAATTTCCATTTGATGGTTCCTGGGGGTATCAACCGATAGGAATGTATGCTGCTACCAGCCGATTTGGCAGCATTGATGATTTCAAATATTTTGTCGACCAGTGCCATCAGCAGGATATTGCCGTGTTAATTGACTGGGTTCCAGGGCATTTCCCAACGGATGCCCATGGACTGGGGCTGTTTGATGGAACACCTTTGTACGAACACGCCGATGAGCGTCAGGGTTTTCACCCTGACTGGAATACATTTATTTATAACTATGGCAGAAAAGAAGTTGCCAACTTTTTAATGGCAAATGCTATTTTCTGGCTAGATCAATACCATATTGATGGTTTACGCGTAGATGCCGTTGCATCCATGTTGTACCTCGACTACAGCCGAGATGAAGGTGCTTGGATACCTAACCGCTACGGTGGTCGAGAAAACCTTGAAGCTATAGATTTTATACGCATGACAAATGAGCGTGTATATAAAAACTTTCCTGATGCCATGATGGTGGCCGAAGAATCCACATCCTGGCCTGGAGTTTCCAAGCCGGTAAATTTTGGCGGTTTAGGCTTCGGCTATAAATGGAATATGGGTTGGATGAATGATAGTTTGGACTATATCTCCAAAGATCCGATTTATCGTCAATATCATCACCATGATATGACGTTTAGCATGTACTACGCGTTTAGTGAAAACTTTATTTTGCCACTCAGTCATGATGAAGTGGTGCATGGTAAAGGCTCAATATTGGGGCGTATGCCGGGTGACCCTTGGCAAAAGTTTGCAAACTTGCGAGCATATTACGGATTTATGTGGGGGCATCCAGGGAAGAAACTTCTATTTATGGGGAGTGAATTTGGGCAGGGGCCCGAATGGGATCACGACTCGAGTATTCACTGGCACCAATTAGATGTTGCTGAGCATTCTGGCGTGCAAAAACTCATTAGTGATTTGAATCATCTGTACCTTGCGCACCCTGAAATGTACGAGTGTGATGCGGAAGAGTCTGGATTTGAATGGATTGAAGCTGATGATCAGCATAACTCAATTTTTTCGTTTATACGTAAGACGCCTAACACTAACAAGCACATTATTTTCGTATGTAATTTTACTCCATCGGTTCATTACAATTATCGCTTGGGAGTAAGTAAGCCAGGCACATACAAACAAGTATTAAATACCGACAGTCGTAGTTACGGGGGTTCAGGTGTGGAAAATGAAACCGTCATTCATTCAAGCCCACAAAGTTGGCAGTACCGAGAGCAATCGATTGAAATCTCGGTTCCACCATTAGCGACTGTTGTTTTTGAATTGCAGGAATAATATGTTCAATTGGCATAAAATTTCCGAGGGTGACCCCTATCCGTTGGGTGCAACCGTCACAGCCAAGGGCATTAACTTTGCATTGTTCTCGGCTCATGCTGAACGAATCGAGCTGTGTATATTTGATCGCTTTGGGCTTAAAGAATTTAAGCGTTTTGAGCTAAGCCATTGCACCGATCATGTTTGGCATATCCATATTGAAGGGTTAAAGCCAGGTACTTTGTACGGCTATCGAGTACATGGTCCCTGGGACCCGCATGCGGGACACCGGTTCAATCATCACAAATTATTGATTGACCCCTATGCGAAAAAACTGCACGGCAGCTTTCGCTGGTCCGATTTGGCATTTGGTTATGATCAGAGTCACAAAGATCAAGACCTAATAATGGATACGCGAGACAACGCGCATATCGTACCGAAGTCAGTTGCGCTTGATGATAGTGATCTGGAAGCAGTTTTACGTGAAGATTCAGGTAGGCTGTATTTGCCAAAATCGACCAGTAAATCTGCTGCAAGCAAACAGCCTGCTGGAAAACCAAAAGTTCCCTGGAATAAAACGGTGATATATGAAACGCATGTGAAGGGATTTACAAAACTTCACATGGGCGTTCCGATGGGGGAGCGTGGTACTTTTGCAGGTATGATGCGGCCGGAAGTGGTAGATTATGTAAAAGGTTTAGGGGTTACCGCCATTGAATTGTTACCCGTACATGCCTTTATCGATGAGCACTTTCTGTTGAACCATGAGCTCACAAACTACTGGGGTTACAACACGTTATCTTTTTTTTCCGCCCATGCACCGTATTTGTCTGTTGGCGAGCGAGCTGAGTTTCGCCGCATGGTTGATGCTTACCATGAGGCCGGTATCGAAGTTATTCTTGATGTTGTATACAACCATACGGCAGAAGGAAACCACCTCGGCCCCACACTATCATTTCGTGGTATCGACAATGCCTCGTATTATTGTCTCGCCTCTCATGATGCACGCTTTTATGCCAATGACACCGGATGCGGAAACACGTTAAACGTAAAACACCCGCGAGTATTGCAAATGGTTATGGACAGTTTGCGGTACTGGGCGAATACCATGAATGTGGATGGATTTCGTTTTGATCTGGCGACGGTTCTTGGCAGAGAAGTACATGGTTTTGACCCCGGCAGTGGCTTTTTCGATGCGGTGCGCCAGGACCCAAGCCTGAACGCGTGTAAATTTATTGCCGAGCCCTGGGACATTGGTCCAGGAGGATATCAGCTGGGTAACTATCCTTCCGGTTGGAGTGAATGGAATGACCGCTTTAGGGATACCGTACGACAATTCTGGCGCGGTGATGAGGGCATGTTGCCAGAGTTTGCCCGTAGGATACACGGCTCTAGTGATTTGTTCGAACATTCTGGAAGAGCACCGTATGCAACAATAAATTTTGTAACCAGTCACGACGGCTTTACGCTGAATGACATGGTGAGCTATAAAAATCGAAATAATTTTGCCAATAAAGAAAATAATAATGATGGCCATCACTCAAATTTCAGTGATAACCACGGAGAAGAAGGTGAAACGCATAACTCAAAAGTGTTGGAGTTACGCGCGCGACAAAAACGTAATTTTATAGCAACTTTGTTTTTGTCTCAGGGGACTCCCATGCTATTGGCTGGCGATGAGTGTGGCCGAACACAGGGAGGAAATAACAACGCTTATTGTCAGGACAATGATATTAATTGGCTGGATTGGAAGAAAATATCCGGTGAAAATCGTTGTTTACAGGACTTTACGCAATATGTGACTGGTCTGCGTCAAGAGTATCCCATCTTAACCTCCTTAAGTTACATTCATCGCCCAGATGAGCCAGAAGATAAAGACGATTGCCGTGTGATGTGGGTGAATGAGCTTGGTGAAGAGATGCAGGAGGGGCAGTGGAAAGAACTTCAGCGTCACACTTTAGGCTGGGTGTTGGAAAACAATATTTTTGACCGCAAAAAAATTAAAAAAACCTTGTTGTTGGTGTTGTTTAATGCGAGTAGTGAAAAACGCGAATTTACGTTAATGGACACCAATAAAATTAAACGCTGGGATTGTTTGTTGGATACCTGTGAGAGTGACGGTGTACCCGCGAAAAAAGTTCTGGAAAAGAAATCTCAAATTACTTTGCTGGCGAAATCCATGCAGCTATTGTCCGCCGTGTTTTAATTTAGAAACGATGATGGGTTGATATATGAGCTCTGAAAAGCATAAATTTACACTGAAAAATGGCAGCAAGCACGTAACTGCTGACTTACATCGCCATTTTAATTTCACGCTAGGTCGCTTTGATACGGATGAGCCAGACGGTGAAATGCTGCACGCTTTAGCATTGACTATACGCGATCGTATTATGGAGCGCTGGCGCGAAACCAAAAACAACGAAAAAAGTAAGTCCCGTAAAAAAGTATATTATTTATCGCTGGAATTCTTACTTGGTCGTAGTCTAAACAATGCCGTGTTAAACCTGGGGCTGGAAAAACAGGTGCATGAAGCTCTGGCCGACTTTTGCTGTAACTATGAACATATTGAAGAGCACGAGCGGGACGCGGGGTTGGGAAATGGTGGCCTTGGGCGATTAGCTGCTTGCTTTATGGATAGTTGCGCAACTTTGGGGTTGCCAGTAATTGGTTATGGTATTCGCTATGAGTACGGCATGTTTCATCAGAGCATTACTGAAGGGCGACAGGTGGAGCATCCAGACCATTGGTTGCGTGAAGGTAATCCCTGGGAGATTGAACGGCCCAGACACACGCAAACAGTGAAGTTTTATGGGTATTCAGAGCAGTACACGAACGACCAGGGGAAATTCTGTGTTCGCTGGGCCAATACTCAAAATGTATTGGCGGTACCTTACGATATGCCTATTCCTGGCTATCAAAATGATTGTGTTAACACGTTGCGCTTATGGAAAGCTGCAGCATCAGACGAATTTAATCTTGATGAGTTTAATGCTGGTGATTACTCCGATGCTGTTGCACAGAAGAACCTTGCTGAACAAATTACGATGGTGCTGTACCCGAATGATGCCAGCGAAAACGGAAAAGAGCTTCGTTTACGTCAACAATATTTTTTAGCCTCCGCGAGCCTGCAGGATGTTGTAAAAGGATGGGTGAAAGAGCATGGTGCTAATTTTTCGAAATTTGCTCAATTCCACTGTTTTCAATTAAACGACACACATCCCACTCTGGCCGTTGCCGAATTAATGCGTATTTTGGTTGATGAATATGGCGTTGCCTGGGACGAAAGTTGGGATATTGTGCGTCAGACCATGGCCTATACCAATCACACCCTGCTGCCTGAAGCTTTGGAGAAGTGGTCCGTTCGAATGATTGGGCAATTGCTGCCGAGAATCCTCGATATTATTTACGAAATTAACAGCCGCTTTTTGTGTGATGTCGCGCATCGATGGCCAGGCGATACCGATCGTCAGAGACGCATGTCGATTATTGAAGAGGGGGATTCTCCTCATGTGCGCATGGCTTATCTTGCAATTGTCGGGTCTTTTTCTGTCAACGGTGTAGCCGCTTTACATTCGCGTCTTCTCACCAGCGGATTGTTTAAAGACTTTTATGAAATGTGGCCTGAGAAGTTTAATAACAAGACTAACGGTGTTACTCCTCGACGATGGTTGTCTCATTGCAACCCATCGTTAAGCCGTATTATTACCGATACAATTGGTGATAAATGGATTACGAATCTGGATGAGCTATCTAAGCTGCATGATTTTGCAAATGATAGCTCGCTCAAAGAGCAATGGTACAAGTCCAAACAAAAAAATAAAGTTGCACTGGCTAAACTGGTCCAGGAAAAATGTGGGGTCCAGTTTAATGAGCAATTTATGTTTGATGTGCAAGTTAAGCGCATTCATGAATACAAGCGGCAATTGCTTAATGTATTACACGTCATTCATCTATACGACAAAATTGTGCGTGGCGAAGCGGCCGATGTGATGCCCCGTTGTGTATTAATCGGGGGTAAAGCTGCACCGGGTTATGCGCTTGCCAAACTTATCATTAAGCTGGTTAACAATGTTGCGCATGTGATTAACACTGATGCAAAAGTTTCTGAACAATTAAAGTTGGCGTTTTTCCCGAATTATCGGGTCACATCAATGGAAGTAATTTGTCCGGCGACGGATTTATCGGAGCAGATTTCCACGGCGGGAAAAGAGGCCTCCGGTACGGGGAATATGAAATTTATGATGAATGGCGCTTTAACCATAGGGACTTATGATGGCGCCAACATTGAAATTATGGACGCCGTAGGGAGCGAACACTTCTTTTTGTTTGGATTGAAAGTGGAAGATATTCCAATTTATCGCGCAAATAACAACCCAAATGACCTGATTTCTGTCGACGAAGACTTAAGACGTGTCATACATTTGATCGAATGTGGGCATTTTAGTATGTTTGAACCTGGAATATTCGAACCAATTATTCAATCTATTCGAAATCCGAATGATCCCTGGATGGTTGCAGCGGATTTCCGCAGTTATATCGAGTGCCAGGAAAAGGCCGCTCAAGCCTACCAAACGCGTGATGCCTGGGTAACTTCCAGTATTCGTAATACCGCTTCCAGCGGGCAGTTTTCTAGTGACAGAACCATTGCTGAATACGCGAGGGATATCTGGTCACTACAGGTTGAAAAATAAATTTTAGTTCCAGGAAGGAACTCAAAAGCGAAAGAAGTCAAAAGCAAAGAACGATAAAAATAACGTGCTGATCAAGCAAAATTAAACGCAAAAAGTGTGGTGCGAAATGCGTTTTCAGAGGTACCGCTGTCGGCAATTAATTACAACCTATCACCGCGCGTTGGAAAATAATAACTTACCAATAGCGGATGAATAATAACAATAAAAGTGTAAAAGCTTAGTCAAACAATAGGAGACGCTACATGCTTGATCCCAACTCTCGTTTTGTAAGTAGGTTGACTCGAGACACCGTGGCACTGGTACTCGCCGGTGGCCGAGGCAGTCGATTACATGAATTAACAGATTGGCGAGCCAAGCCAGCATTGCATTTTGGTGGGAAATTCAGAATTATCGATTTCCCGCTGTCCAATTGTGTCAACTCTGGTATTCGCCGAATAGGTATTCTCACCCAATACAAAGCACACTCACTGATTCGCCATGTAATGCATGGTTGGAGTCACTTTAAAAACGAGTTGGGCGAGTATGTGGAGATCTTGCCAGCCTCGCAGAGATACTCTCCAAACTGGTATCAGGGAACCGCAGATGCGCTTTACCAAAATATCGATATCATACAGGAGCAAATGCCTAAATATGTATTGGTACTTTCCGGAGATCATATTTACCAAATGGACTACGGGTCGATGTTGGCTGCACACGTGGAAAGTGGAGCGGATATGACGGTCTCCTGTATTGAAGTGCCTATTGAAGAGGCCGCGGGTTCATTCGGCGTGATGACGGTGGACGAAAATGACCGAATTCGCCGCTTTGACGAAAAGCCTGCACACCCAACCGAATTAAAAGATATGCCTGGGCATACTTTAGCGTCGATGGGAAATTACGTATTTAATACAGAGTTTTTGTTCGAGCAGTTACGTAAAGATGCGAAAGACCCAGAGTCTGAGCATGATTTCGGTAAAAATATTATTCCGGAAATTATCGACTCTCATAACGTAAATGCCTATCGCTTTCGTGATCCGGATACCAATGAAATTTCTTACTGGCGAGATGTGGGTACACTGGATTCATTCTGGCAGGCAAACATGGAAATGATTTCGCCAGACCCTCAGTTAAATATATATAACCACCACTGGCCGATCTGGACATATCAAAAACAACTACCACCTGCAAAATTCGTGTTTGACGATGACAACCGTCGCGGTTATGCCGTAGATTCGATGGTGTCGGGTGGTTGTATTGTGTCCGGTGGCCACGTTAAAAAGTCATTGCTGTTCTCCAGCGTTCATGTTCACTCATTTACTGATATCGAAGAATCAGTAATATTGCCGGAAGCAGAAATTCACCGGAATGCGAAATTGAAACGCGTCATTATTGACAGCGGCTGCCAGATCCCTGAAGGCATGGTCATTGGCCATGACCACGAACACGATAAAGCACGCGGATTTCGCGTGACTAAAAAAGGCGTTGTGCTAGTCACCCGAGCAATGTTAGGTCAAGGTCCAGAGCAGTAGTTAATCGCATGTCAGAAAAAAGAGTTTTAATGGTTGCGGCAGAGAACGATGCTCTGCCGGGTGCTAAGGTCGGTGGGGTAGGTGATGTTATTCGTGATTTACCTGGTGCTTTGGCAAAACACAATTGTATTGTCGATGTTGTTATACCGTCTTACGGTTTCCTATCCCGCTTAAACAACTTGGAACCATGTGGTGAGTGCGATGTGTATTTTCGTGGTCAACCAGCGAAAGTACAGGTGCTAAAAGTCAAAGACCGCAAGCAGTCAGTCACGAACTATATAATGCATCATGAAGAGTTTTACCCAAAAGGTGAAACGGTGTATTGCAATGATGAAGAGGGGCGACCTTTTGCAACAGATGCAACCAAGTTTGCATTCTTTTGTGCGGCCGTTGCACAAGCTTTAGTCTCAGGAATATTGCCTCGACCGAATGTGATTCACTGTCATGATTGGCACTCCGCTTTGTTATTAGTGCTAATGAAATACGCACGGGAATATCGCTCGCTTACTAATATTCATACCGTATACACCATTCACAATTTGGCCATGCAGGGGATTCGCCCGGTAAAAGATGATGTCTCCTCATTGGATGCCTGGTTTCCGGGCTTGCGATACAGTTTTGATAAAGTATTAGACCCTCGCTTTACTGATTGCATTAATCCCATGCGAGCCGGCATTCTGTTAGCGGATAAAGTGAATACCGTTTCACCCACCTATGCTAAAGAAATACTGCAAGCAAGTGATCATAAAAATGGAATCTATGGTGGTGAAGGGTTGGAATATGACTTACATCGCCGCAGTGAGCGCGGCGAACTTTTCGGTATTATTAACGGGTGTGAATACCCCGCAAACGTAAATTATAAACCGTTAACTCGGGCCAAACTCATCCCATTAATGCTGGGAAATATAGAATTGTGGGCAAGTAAAAGTGTACAGCTGGCAACAGCGCACTGGCTGGCTGAAAAACGCATCGCCCACTGGCAAACACAAAAAAATGTGGGTTTTACCGTGGTATCGGTAGGACGCTTAACAGAACAAAAAGCACGACTACTGCAAACGCCTTTGGCAGACAACCGTCCGGCCATCTACCATTTGCTGGATAAGCTCGGCAGTCACGGGACATTGTTAATGTTAGGCAGTGGAGATGCCAGCATGGAAAAATTTTTAGTGCAGGCAAGCGGCGCTAATAAAAATTTCATTTTCCTCAACGGATATTCCGATGCACTCTCACAAGAGCTATTCAAATTCGGCAACTTATTCCTCATGCCAAGCTCATTTGAACCTTGTGGTATCAGTCAAATGCTCGCCATGCGCGCCGGTCAACCCTGCCTTGTTAACGGCGTTGGTGGATTAAAAGATACGGTAGAACATACTAAAAACGGTTTTGTTTTCGAAGCGAGCAATGTAAATGACCAAGCCCAAGCCATGGTAGATTTGTTTACAGAAGCCATGGGTTTGTACAATAAAAACCGTGAAATTTGGGATGCGTTAGTGGACCAGGCAAAAAAAGAGAGGTTTACCTGGAGTAGTTCGGCCAAGCAGTATATTGATTTGTTGTACTGAGTGCGGCGAATTTTTACGCTATCCAGGCTTGGTCTGAGTCAAAGTTTTCTTTTTGAATAGGACTGATTATGTGTTTTTGCGTCTTGTTATTACTTTGTATAAAAATGTTTATCGGTAAGAAGAAACTTTGACATATCTTTAAGGTAGGTTGTAATATGGCTGCTTATCTTGAAGCCAATTGCTTTAATTATATATGACGATCTGAAAACCGGATTGGAAACATGCCTTTTTTGGTTGAGTTAATTCTTGGCCTTTTTAGGCTTAGAAGATAATATTTTCTAAATGGAAAAAGAAAATATGATGCGACAAGTGTAATGCACGGAGGATTCCTTTTTGATTGATATATCTCCCTAGCCTTTAATCTAAATTTGAAGCTCAACGTTTTATGTGTCATTTTTTGTTGGCGCATAATTCCTTGTCGATTAAACATTTTTAATCGTTTGATCTTTCAATAAAGAAGTATTTGTGACTACTTATACGTAAGCGCCAATCCAACTACAAAAAATCCGCATTGATCTAGAGAAACTCTTTTGCTTAAAGAAGTAAACTTGTTGCTTCTCATTAAGCGAAGCTGTTCTTCCAGCAAGTTGACACAAGTGTCTCTAGCCGTTTATGGTCCTCTTTTTGTAGTTTAACTTTGTCATTAGTGGCGTGTGTTATATCAAGAAAGTTTAGTTGATCCTGCTAAATTACAACTGATAATGTGGCTTTATCTTGGTAAAATTAAAACCGCTCATTCAGTATCATTGTTCATTAGTAATGCTTGTTTCTTGCGAGCTCACACACTTGGGGTATTTGAATCTATCTTTTGCAAAACGTTCAGGATATAACGAAAATTCAGTTTCATCCTAATGCAGTGCCTTAAACTGAGATCTGCACATATTACAAAAGACAAACGACGATCGATCGAACGGCGACATTCCTGCACTTCGGTACCAATAAATGAAAGCCTGTTAATCGCGTTACGGAATTTCGCCGTATCTCGATTTAGATAAATGTCAATATTTTACTGCCATGTCACCACTCTAGTCGACAAGCCAATGCTATAACGACTCTTATGACATACTTTCTGGACATAAAATTTGCAGCGTTCAACTTAGATCGTGAGAGTCAACGAAGACGACTAAGTTGTATTAACTCCAATCTAGACAAAACTGTTCGTTTTGATCATCATCATTTTTGAGGGTTTTAAACTAAAGTGCTTAGGGTTTTCATTCTGTTCATTGCAAAGGTGTGTTTGAGTTAAGCCAGAATATTTCGAATATTTGAATTGGTTCCTGCAAGTTGTATTTATCTTTTTTCATGCTGCTTCCTCTAATTTGGGGGGGGGGGGCACCGTGGATTCCAGATCTTAACAAGTAAAGAGTGTGGCTGGGTTTTAGGCGCTTGCTTAAGTCCGGCAAAATGGGATCTCACAGCAAAGCTAATTTCCTACAAATAGTTTAAAAAACAACATATAATTTTCTGCACTCTAAGAGCATTGCGAGGAAGGTTGAACATTCTTGTATGCATCCTATTGTAAAACCTATAAGAGGCATAAAGTGAATATTTTATGATTGACGAATCTAAAATTAACATTATACTTTGCATCTTAGTAGGAATTTGGATACTTAAAACCTACTTAATTTAATGGATGTTATTTTTCAAGGAAAAGAGTTCAAACTATTCACGTCTCTTATGGCACACAGTTTTTTATCACGAAAAAATAGAATTGATTCGACTATACATGGAAAATCTGTCGAATTTCAAAGGATAAGGAAAAAGGATATGAATCTATTGATCAATTCAATTTCGAGTTAAAGCATAATTACAACACACATCTTAGTTTTATTTATATGACGAATATAAAGCTTACTTTGGCTAAATAGGTTCAAGCATGGAACACCTGTAGCCTTTAATATGGAGAAAAAAATGAAAAAATGGCTAATATTACCTTGTTTTATTTCGCTATCGCTAGCTTGCTATTCAAGTTTTGCTAGCGACGACGAAGGCCCGCTGACGGAATCAGATCTAAATAGTTATAAAGTTCCAGAAGCCGAATCAAACGATTTCCCCGGGGAAAGTTTTGGTATTCAACGCCAAAGACCTATGTTCGACTACCAAGATTTATCTATCCCGGGGCCGAATGACATGGATATAACTATCACCAGAAGTTATGGTCGCATCCAAACTCCACTCATAATGGATTTTGGTATATCCTGGAGCTTAAATATACCCTTCATAAGTATTTATAGGCCAAGTGGGAGTGTAACTCAGCATGATTACTATGGGTGCTTTGGTTATTTAGATAAATTAAGATACGTCGAAAATGGAAAGCCAACTAGAACTGTAGGCTACGAAGCATCAAATTTACCCTCTGGAACCATATTAAGTTTCAATGATAACTCAATATTAAAATGTGAAAATAATCTTCCTGTTATATACAAAAAAAATGGAATAAAATTAAATTTTTTTGAGCTTACCTCACCATCCCCAAGTACGGGACCTAAATCCACTTATGCGCTCAAATCAATTCAAGATAGATTTGGCAATAGCATAACTTATAACTATAGTTACAATAATTCTTTCTCCCAGTATCAGATAGAATCTATTAAACGAAGTGATAATGTAGTTGTGAATTTTCAATATGAAAATATTGACACGCAGAGATATATTTCCATCATAACTTACGGAGACAGAAAGCTTCAATATTCCTATGACCGAATTGCTAATCGCTCTTTTCGATTAAATAATTTCAAAGATGCTGAAGGGTTGCAAACCAAATATAGCTACGCTTTCGACTCCCTGAAGGAAGTCGAGATTCCTACAGGAGCAAAAATCACATACAGACGCACGACAATAAATCCGGATTTGGGGTTGTTTGGGCAGGTGATGGATAAAACAATCTCGGGCCCCGGTATGGAAAAGAAAACCATATCTTATGTTGTGAGAGCGGGTTTTATTGAAAATGATAGACATGTGCAAGTGACCCAAACGGACCACAACTTTCAACCTGGGCTCCATCGTAAAACCTTTTATTCATTTAGGGCTAATAAACTAGACTTCAGTGAGTATGAAAATGGAGTGTCCGCAATAAACGGTACGCTCACCACAATTGTTCAAAAGGTTGGAAGCATTCCACAGACTAGTGAGGGAGACGTTATATTTCGTCTTGAAAACTACTGGGATTACGTGGTGAATGGTCGCGCGGGATGTAAAAAAGAAGGGGAGCGTTATTACCCCAAATTCCGAAGAGAGTGCGGTCGCGCTCAACTTAAGAAACGTCGAGTAGTACTTTACAATGAAGGTGGAGTCGATGAATATATTACAGAGTATTTAACGTATGATGCCTTCGGTACACCTGTACGAACTAAAGAGTATATGCAAGGTTCAACTGACGTCAGATATAAGAAGTTCAATTACAGCAACGATACGGCGAATTGGCAAGTAGGGTTTCTATTGGCAGATTATTATTCAGGCGACAATTCTATCTGGAATGAGAATGATCGTTTCATCTATCATAGCCTATCGGGACAATATAAAGGAGCAATATCCAAACAATATAAATATGGCAAGTTGTTAAAGCAATATACCTACCACCCGAATGGTGATGTCAAGCGAGTCACTCAAGCGGATAATGTAAATTACACTCAATATGACAACTATTATTTAGGGCAGTCTAGAACTATTACAATTCCACACCCAGAGACATCCGGTGCATCAATATCGTCCTATAGAAAAATCGATGTTTATGGGAATGTTAAGGAGTCATCTGATTATGAAGGTAATATGATTAAATACAATTACAACAAAAACAATCAATTAATATATGTTGATTACAATAATGCTGCGTTTGATAACCGTAATATTGAATATAAATATATTGACTCTAGCGATACAGGCTTAACTGGTATTGCCTTCGCGTCAAATCAAATGAAGGTGGTTGAGACTTTAGGGGCCTACCAAAAAATCGAATACCTTAACGGGGTCGGGCAACCTCAGATTATTATGGAAAGAGATATTAATGAATCTAACAGTAAGCGATTCTTAAGTTTTTCCTATAATAAAGATAGCTTAATATCTTTCAGTTCTATTGCTTCCGATTTGGCCAATGAAACATCTGGTTTAGCTTATAATTATGACGGATTAATGCGCAGAATAGAAATCATAGATACTGCAACACAAGACAATGCAACAAGAACATTTCTAAAAGGAAACTCTATTCGTTTCAGCAACTTTAGAGATAAGGTAACCACCAAGACCTATCGGGCTTTCGGTACGCCATCCTATTCTATGCCAATGCTTATTAAGGCGCCAGAAAATGTACAAACTAGTATGCTGTACAATATCTTTGATAACGTTTTAAAAATTACACAAAGTGGCATCTCGCATAGCTTTTACTACAACGACCACCAAGAGCTCTGTAAGTCATACGCCCCAGAAACCAATTGGAGCTACAAGGCTTACAACGCGACTGGAGATGTTGTCTGGTATTCTGAAGGTCAAGCAGGAAACCATAATGGCGCTTGCGAATATAATCTTGTGCCAGAAAATCAAAAGATAAATCTTCGCTACAATTTAAATAATCGCTTGAAGAAAGTAGATTTTCCAGACAGTACTCCAGAGAAATCATACTTTTACGATTTAGATGGCAGAGTTGAAAAAATGGATAATGGTGTTGTTCGCTCATTTAAATACAACCCTTTAGGATATCTGACACAAGAAGAAACTAAAATATTAGGAAAGGTTTTCAATTTGAAATACGGATACTCAACCGAGCATCAGCGGAATTCAATCACCTATCCCTCAGGAAACAAAGTCGACTGGAGCGTAAATGGATTGGGACAGATTTCAAAAATACCTAGATATATTAATAATGCAAAATACCATTCATCTGGGAGTATTGAAGAGCTTGTTTATGCAAATGGCATTAAGCAAACATTCGGTTTTAATGATCAAAATTTGCTTGATGCTACAGATATTTTTAATAGAACTAATTCTCGGGTGGCTGGGCTAACCTATAACTACGACGAAAATAGAAACATCGATTCCATAACTGACCGTGTTTCGGAAAATCACTCTATTAATATGACTTACGACGGACTGGATAGGCTCAAGACTGCCAATGGAATTTGGGGGATAGGAAGCTTTACCTATGATGGCACCGGCAATATTAAGACTCAAAAAGTTGGCAGTCGTTCTTTAACCTATACTTACGATTCAATGAACCTGCTTAGAAAAATTACTGGAAGTCTAAATTATTCATTTACTTACGACAATAAAGGGAACATCACTCAAAATGGTCGTACGGGTTTCGCTTACAACGCCGAAAACCAGTTGCGAAGTGCGAGCACTAGAGTGGTGTATTCCTACGATGCGCAGGGTCGTCGAGCAAGTAAGGACAAGAATCACAACTTCTTAGATTACTTTGTTTATGATGCTGAAGGTAAGCTAGTTCACAAAGCGAACCCTGAAGAAGCAGTTGACTACATCTACATTAAAGGAAAGCTTATTGCAAAAGATAGTTCAAAAGAATCGGGCTTGCCAATGTGCAAATCGACTGGATTGGTAGGTACCGGACAGCATGGAAAATGTATGTGCGAAAACAATGTTCTTGGAACAAATAGTTGCATGTATTGTTTTAATGGAGAATGTTATGACTAATTTCTGGAGTTTAACTGTTGTTAATAATCGTAATGAAAGTTCGATGGAAATTATATGTACTCGAAAAGGAGGCGGTGGAATGAATTATTTTGTTCAGTTTATATTGGCGAGCTTATTGACCTTTGCATCATTCGTGAAGGCTAATGAAATTACATTTGTTCATCAAGACCACCTAGGCTCCCCTATTTTAGAAACAACCGAGAATGGTCAGATAAAAAATCGTTATTACTATGAACCGTTCGGCAAGTCTTTAAGTGGTGACAAGAAGGACGAGCCGGATTACACTGGCCATGTGTACGATGATGATTTGAACTTAGTGTACATGCAGGCTAGATACTATGATCCACTTATAGGTAGATTTTATAGTAATGATCCGGTGGGGTTTATAGAGCATCTAAATGGTGGACAAGGTATTCAAGGATTTAATCGGTATGCTTATGTAAATAATAATCCATACAGATATACTGATCCTGATGGTCGAAAATTAAAGCAGCTCTTGAAGGGCCCTGGGAATATTTATCGTGCATTTAGGGATGCGTATAGAACATACAAGAAAAATAAACAACTGGAAAAAAATAAACAAGTCGGAGAAGCTTTTGAGAAACAAGTTAAGGAACAGTTAGAAAAAACAGATACAGATGTTGCGGAGCAAGTTACGATTAAAACGAAATCAGGTACAAAAACGAGGGTTGATTTAGTCAGTAAAGATAAAGATGGAAATATAAAGTGTACTGAGTGTAAATCGTCTGAAACTGCTCCTTTGACAAAGAACCAAAAACAAGCTTTTCCTGAAATTGAAGAGTCTGGTGGCACGGTGGTTGGAAAAGGAAAGCCTGAATATCCTGGTGGTACTGAAATTCCCCCAACAAAAGTAGATGTTGTTAGACCTTAAAAATTGGAGAAAATAGTTGGCATTATTAGATAGTGATACCGTTGATGCAATTAGTATAAATTCTGAAGGCGAAGTCGTTCTAAGCGTAATTGACGAATTGCCTTGGGATGAAAATAAGCACTTAGTTTTATTGCAAGATAAAATTAATGCATATATACGATTTGTTGAGAGTGGTGAAATACTTGATTCATACCCAAAGGCTAAAGGTAAAAGTATCGTATTCAAGGTTATTTCTAAATTTGAGATTGATGAGTCTGGTATGGACTTTATCAATAAGCTCAAGCCTATTTTGAGTGATATAAATATTGCAATTAGGTATGAATTGTTTGATTTAAACAGTTAGCCATTAATAGAAAGTAAAAACATTCAGGCACTCCATAATTACTTACGGAGTGCTTTTTTATTGTTTATTTCTCTGTGGTAAAAACCAATTTCCCGTCATGGGCTTCAATCATGTAAGGTGTCTCAATCTGAAATCCCGCTTGCTCCAGCCACCCCCCCCCTAAGATTAATTCGCGAAATCAAGGGGTCAGAGTGCTTGATTTTTAACGATGGAATTGAGATTGAAGGAATTTTGACTTAATAGTTATGGAGAAGTTTTATGGCAAGGAAGCCCAGATTGTACGTGGAAGATTGTGCACAGCATATAGTGCAACGAGGTAATAACAGAGATGCTTGTTTTTATGCTGATGCAGATTATGCTTTTTAATTACGGCAGCTAAAAGAGGCGAGCGATAAATATAATGTGGATGTGCATGCATTTGTATTGATGACAAACCATGTTCATTTGCTGGTAACGCCAAGCTGTGAATTTGGAGTGTCACGGATGATGCAGTCACTCGGGCGGAATTGCGTTCGATATATTAATTTAACCTATCAGCGGACGGGTACCTTGTGGTAAGGACGATTCAAGTCATCCATTGTGGATTCGGGAAATTATCTTCTTACCGTTTACCGATACATTGAACTAAATCCAGTGCGAGCTAATATGGTTCGATTGCCGGGCGAATATGCATGGTCGAGTTATCGACATAACGCAATGGGTATTCATATCGCACTAATAAATGAGCATGAAAATTATTTGAAGTTGGGCGATACGGAATCCTCCCGATTAGTTAATTATCGTTCTTTATTTGACTCGGAAATTACTAAAAATAGCGTTGATGAAATTCGAAAGTGTTCGAATAAAGAATGGATTATAGGGAGTGAAAAATTTAAACGACAGATTGAATCCGCGAAAGGTAGAAAAGTAAACGATATAAATTGGGGTGGCGACAGAAAGTCAAAGCAATTTAAATCAAGTGCTCTGACCCCTTGATGTGACATGTCCGGTCGTTTAACCAATGCCTGGGTTACCGAACGCGATATCCTCTCCAATTCGACAGGCAATACTGTGCGTACCTTTTTCTACGATGCAGAAGGGCAACTCATCCAGCGCAGCGAGAAAAAATACGGTTCGGATTATTATAGAACCCAGTCCTACTATTACCGCGGTGATAACCCGTTAGCAGATCTTGGCGAAAATGGGGCTAATTTCTCACCGATTACCAGTTTGCACACAGGAGGTGACACCCCGAGCAGCTATACCATACGGGAAGGCGACAGCTTAAGCCTGGTGGCGCAAGCGATGTTCGGCGATTCGAGCCTGTGGTACGTAATTGCGCAAGCAAATGGTATTACCAAAGGACCGCAGGATGTTTTCAGTGACGATGAAATCGGACGCACCTTGTCCATTCCGAATACGCAACAAAACCTGCGTAACGACTCTACTACGTTTAAGCCTTATAACCCGGCCGAAATCATTGGCGATTTGACGCCGGATGTAAAAATCCTACCACCGCCACAAGAGGGTTGTAATGCGGTGGCAGTTTTGGTTATGGTTGTTGTCGCCGTTGTTGTGACCTACATAACGGCTGGGGCTGCATCCACACTGGTTGCCGGCGCTTTAAATGAAGCATTGGGTGCCACGGCTGCGGGAACTGTGGGTGCCGTTGTGGGCGGTTTTGTTGGGGGCTTTGTAGGGAGTATGGCCTCCCAGGCAGTAGGAGTTGCACTTGGGGTCCAAGATAAAATCGATTGGGATACGGTAAGAAGTTCAGCCTTAACCTCAGCCTTTACCTACGGTGTCGGTGGTGGTGGAGCCCACATCGACAAAGTTTCCGATAGTCTAGGTACTGCTGCAGCACATTTTGCGCGTGGAGCACTGAATTACCTGGTCAATCACGTAGCGAATAAAGTAACCGGCGTAGACTCAAGCTTTAGCTGGAAGGGAATGCTCGCTTATGCCGCAGGTTCGGCGGCGGGAAATTCGATGGCGGACGGTATACAGCTGGGAGGCGGATTCTGGTCCAGAACAGCGCGTGGTGCTATGTCCAGTGCTGCAACGGGCAAATTTATGCACCAATGGAACGGCGCAGAGACCCCGAATTATGGCTTGATTGCGTTGGATGCATTCGGGAATCAATTGGGTAGTTGGTTGGGGGCTGGTGGCCAAATGCCAGGCCAAGCCACCGGTGGAGCAAAGCATCAAACTGCTGAAGATGGAAAAGATACCGCCAAAGAAAGTATGCGCGATACCAGTATCGAGAACGCTCAAAGTTCCGTTGATGATAGTGTTGACAGCCAATCGGAACGGCATTTGAGGGATGTAACACGTGTTCGCCAGCCTCCAGAAATAACGCCTATCATTCCTGCGGATGAAGAAGTGATAGTGACTGGCCATCGTGGAGGAAATGGGACAGAGTTTTATACTACCGCCGAGGTTGTAACTCGTGGCGTGATACAAAACTTTACCTCGATAAAAGGTAAAGGCGGTGAAGTTTATAATGTACGCTCTGAATATGTTCCATCATTCATTCGCCATCAAACGGCTCAAGCAGCGAAAGAGTGGGACGCTTTTATGGCAACGCAGTCTAGGGGTGTTACCATAAGTGATCAAGATATTGCACTCGGTGTTAATGCGCACAGTATGGATATGACGGTTGGTTGGGCGAGAGACGACTATAATGAAATTACCGGGAATATTAGAAATTATGTGTCCGAAACTTATGATCGTTCGGATAATCTATTAACGATTTACGGAACATCGGTTCTCATGGGAGTCTCAGAAACCCTACTCTATGCGACCGATAGAGTCGCAAATTTAGCCGAATATACACTTTCTGGAAATGCTAGAAGTAATGTTCATTCAGACGTTTACGAAGCATATACTTTGTTGAAAGGCATCCTCAAAGATGACACAGATTTTAGGTTCTCTTTGAAAACAAAAGAGGCTAGAACCTTGAAAATTGTCGGTGAAAATTTAAAGGCTAATGGGGTTCCCATTACATCTCCTGAATTTAAAATTATGTCTGGAACGGACGGACTTTTCCGATGGCAGGTTAAAGGTGATGTATCAAGGTTTCTGCACTCGGACATATCTACTGATGGAAACACTGGTATAGCATTCCGTCAAAATCCAATGGAACTCGATTGGCAAATTCTGAGTGATGATTGGGGGTGGGAGCCAAAATTTGAAGGATTTGAAAAAAGTTATAGCATAATAGCTCAAGACGATGTTACCAAAAGACTTTTTGGTGGAGATTGGAAGTTCGGCTATCGAACTGGCTACACTCAAAATTATGAAACTGGAGATCAAACGATTAGTGTGCGACCAGCAGTAGATATCCCTGTGCCTTTTTTTAATAAATTAACATCGAGATTCGGTTGGCAGTTAAACTTTGAGATAAGAGGACCTTCGGCTACAACGACCAAATCAGGAGGTGTTCATTGATTTCGATCGAATATAGTTTGCCAAATATTGGAGATATATACCCAATTCCATCTCAAAGAATTGGGTATGCAGAGGATTATTTCTTAAAATTTGAAGCTCCGGATACAAAAGTTTCCCTATTAAATTCTTCTCATGAAGAAATATTTTGTGCTTATTGGGGAGGAGGCAAGTTTTTGAATGAAAATTTAAAATTTTTAACGGTTTCAGATTTTAACTACGATAAAAGAATATATTGTGGGTTTGAAGGCAAAGGTGTAAAAGTTGAAGTATCCGTCATCCATGGCGGTGGTGTAGGGCTGTTTGGTCGAAACCAGCTGTGGTATGTCCGAATCAACGGTGTTCGGGTGGCGGCTTTACGTATCAAAAGTATTAAGGGTAAAAAGTTAATTGGTTTTGAGGTGATTTATTCCAAATTTCTTTATAAGGATAATAAATTAGATTTGGATTGTTTTGACGGAAAAGAAAGTTTAGTAGCATGGGCAATATTGCATTTTGCTTGCAATGCTTGGATGGAATAGGTTTTGAATTGGTGTGGTATGAGTTTTTTACTTGTTTTACAAAAAAAACGATTAAGCTTTTTTGTAGCATAAGGTATGAAAAAATAAAAAGGAAGTTATAAGATTTTCTAAGAGAAAAAATTACTAATTATATTTGCTAGTCGCTGTTTAAGTTTGATATGAAGCTGGGTTTGAAGCGGTAGAAAATTTTCTATTTCAAATATATTTTTATAAAATAGCCTTATTAGTCTTAAGTTGGGGTTTAAATTGAATCTTTATTTCTCAGTATGTCAATTAAAATTTGGTAACAATTTTCTTCGGGATAATGCAAGCGAATATACTCATAGCCTTTTTCAGACAGTGATAATCGAAGTTCGTAGTCGTTAATCAAAGTGTCAATATGATTAGCAAACGTAAGTGGATCATCTGCACACAAAAAGACTGATCCATTGATATCATCTAAACCACGGCCACCTTCGCTCGTAACCACTGTGGGAATCCCATGGCCGAGCAGCTCAAGGGTTTTAATTTTTATGCCTGAGCCCCAACGCACAGGATTAATACCGATATCAATCTGATTATATGCTTCAAATGCGTGTTCAACGTACCCCATGACTTTTATTCTTGGGTCGGTTACTTTTTCAATAAGCGTTGAAATATACCCAAATATCAAAAACTGAACGTCGGCGGACTGGATGTGTGGTAAAACCTCATTCACAAACTAGGCAATACCTTCTCGGTTGGCAGTCCAACCGCTGGCTAAAAGACCAATGGTTTTTACTTCCTGTCGAAAACGAGATCGTGTTGCTCTCACCGAATGTGGAACGTATATGAGCCTATCTTCGTCTTCAAATTTTCTCGATTTTTTGAGGTGTTCTTCCTGAATAAGTATTAATTTGTCATATTTTTGGTATAACTGGAGTTCTTCTTCAAAGTTTAACGAAGTTTCTAATTGGGTTTTTGATTCGCTCTTTAATGCGGATTCTTTAATTTCACTACGGAAATCATCGATATCAAAAAAGTGCGAATGTCGCTGGGTAGATAATCCCCAATATCAATGTTTTGCCAGCCTCTGATAATGCATTGTCGAATACTAAGGTCATTAAATATCGATTGAAAATCAATTTCCAGGTTGTCGCTTAAGTCATTTAGGTTGTAGTAAGTGAGGGGTAATTTAAGTCTTTTTAGCAGGGCGATATCTGAAGGTTTGGCTTTATTTGAATAGAACACAGCAATATCAAAATATTTTGTCAGATAACGGACTAAACTTCGTGAACGCACACGGGACCCTGCCCCGCCTTTCCAAAAATCAATATCCGTGATAAGCCCTACTCTTTCTCTCATTTAAACTATGCCTTGATTTTCTACATTGCACTTTACAATATTTTTTCAAATAAACGGCTTTTGGCCTGAAGATTTCTTGCCGCGCCAAGTAGATTTGTAATTGTCAGAGTACTCGCTTACATGCGGTATAAGGCAAGCCCTGCTGCCGCCTTCATTAACCCAGGAAAATGCGTATAACAGTTCAAAAAGCACGGGCCATAATTTTTCATGGGTATTAAAAGCCGGTAGATTTTGGGTGAAAGACACTCGGTTGACACAAGGGCGAAGGGAATATAGTGGCCAGAGATTTCCACGAAAGCGCTGCAATCGTGATAATAAAACATTCCATCGACTTTCATCCAGGAATTCAGAAAGATTTATATCTTCAAACTCCGGCAATTGCTTCAAGTGTTGAACTGAAATTCTCCGGAAATTTTCTATATCGCCTAAACGATCCTTGTCTTCTATATAATCGTTAGTTAAACCCAACTGGGAAACACTCGAAGTTTCCATATAATCAATAGCATCGTCTAAAAATGCGGCTGTGCATTTCCAGCCTTCTTCCCAATGGACTTGAAATTGGAATGGGTCAATATGTTGCTTGAGTATATTCAAAGAATTTTCTTGTCCATATTCTTCAAATTTTTTTTGATAGAAAATACATTCTTCGAGCGCATTTTCCACTTTATTTTTAAGCGCAACCTCATTTCTAATATTATTGACACTGTACTCATTAACAACAACTATTCGATCGACCCGTGTCTTTTCGTCGGCATTCTTTGCCAATACGGTGTGTAGATTTTCGAGGAGGTTGTCCACTGAAAAATCATGTCGTATAAAACTGGTTGATGTGAGAGTTACTTTTTTCATCTCGGTTTTTTAGTCGATGTCAGCTTTTATTAGTCCGCTGTCTTCAATGAACTCCAACTTACGTTCGAAATTTAAATAACGTTGTTGTATAGACGCAGAAGTATTGGGAGCTTCGATTGCCGTATTGAAAAAAATATCTTCGAAGCTCATTAGTTCCAGTATTCGAACGTCGCAATACTTTTTATAAAAGTATTGTAAGTTTGTTAACCATTGGGCGTATTTTTCTCTTGTGACGGAGATCGGTTTGATAAAATGCCAAACAAAGTTGTCAATAAGTTCAAATTCAACTTTCTTATCTAACAATCTATAACCCAGTTCGACGTCTTCCAGTCCCCACCCTAGAAAATTTTCATCAAATCCGCCAATTTCTTTGTATGTTTTATTCTCAATGCAAAAATTGCAAGACCAGAAGAAATACCAGCGTCCACGGAATTCATAGAATTCTTTGTTTAAAAAATTTAACATGCTGGCTCTTTCTTCGGCAAAACTGAGTTTTTCCAGGATGTTTAGATCAAGGTTCTGAGCTGTACATACTTTTTTGGCTTTCGGCCAATCGGAGTGGTGGAGATGTTTGCGCTTTCCCAAAACCACTTTTCGGTGACGTTTGATAAGGAAGTATTTGTTGTACCTTTCCAATAGTGTCGGATCTAAAAGTGATCGCCGTCGATGAAAACGATATGACTGTGGCTCGCCATTGCGGCTCCGGTATTGCGTGCTTTAGCCCGGCTTGAGGTTTCAGTCGGTACAAGATAATGAATCTTAAGGTTGTAATTGAATTGTGATGTATTGATTTTATTTTCGAGAGATGGAGTGGTTCCATCATCAATAACAATGACTTCGAATTTGTTCGTTGGGTATGTTAAGTGGTTGATCGAAAGTAATGAGCACAACAGCAGATTGAGATCATTTTTTACAATTAGGACGATGGTAAACGATAGTTGGCCCATAATTATTTGTTTGACCTGGCTTTTAGACTTTGGTGTTTGTCTATGAGTCTTATTTTCTTTTCAAATTCAACAAATGCTTCGTGCCAGTCATGCTTGGTTGAGCCACCTTGGGTTGCCGCATAAAAGAATATATTATCGAAACTATACTGAGATAATATGCGCAATCAAGGGGTCAGAGTGCTTGATTTTTAACGATGAAATTGAGAACGAAGGAATTTTGACTTAATAGTTATGGAGGAGTTTTATGGCAAGGAAGCCCAGATTGTACGTGGAAGGTTGTGCACAGCATATTGTGCAGCGAGGTAATAACAGATATGCTTGTTTTTATGCTGATGCAGATTACGCTTTTTATTTGCAGCAGCTAAAAGGGGCAAGCGAGAAATATAATGTGGATGTGTATGCATTTGTATTGATGACAAACCATGTTCATTTGCTGGTAACGCCAAGCTGTGAATTTGGAGTGTCACGGATGATGCAGTCAGTCGGGCGGAATTACGTTAGATATATTAACGTAACCTACCAGCAGACGGGTACCTTGTGGGAAGGGCGATTCAAGTCATCGATTGTGGATTCAGAAAATTATCTTCTTACTGTTTACCGATACATTGAACTAAATCCAGTGCGAGCTAATATGGTTCGATTGCCGGGCGAATATGCATGGTCGAGTTATCGACATAACGCAATGGGTATTCATATCGCACTAATAAATGAGCATGAAAATTATTTGAAATTGGGCGACACGGAATCCTCCCGATTAGTTAATTATCGTTCTTTATTTGACTCGGAAATTGCTAAAAATAGCGTTGATGAAATTCGAAAGTGTTTGAATAAAGAATGGATTATAGGGAGTGAAAAATTTAAACGACAGATTGAATCCGCGAAAGGTAGAAAAGTAAACGATGTAAATTGGGGTGGCGACAGAAAGTCAAAGCAATTTAAATCAAGTGCTCTGACCCCTTGATGATAATGTTTCAAACATTCGGCTACCTGATGATGGTGTGCATGTATCTTCTGGTGGCGGATCTGGTTATGATCCTGATGATCCAAACAATAATATTCCGGGACGTGTTCAATCTAGAATTAATGTGCGAAACGGTGACGGCTCTAAAAACTCTGGTCTAAACTATGCACTGGGTAAGCATGGTGGAGCAGGTCCTGCAAATAAATCTCAATTTTTAATTTCGAGGAGTGAAATAAGATCACTATTGCAAAGTAATCAAGTAGTAAGATCCCAAGTTAATATCTCATCAACTTCTGGAAATTATATGAGAGTTGTGGATGTTGGCAAGACAATTGGGCGCTATCCTATAAATAGTGGTGGGAGAGCAACTTCACATATTACCGTCATCACGGATAAAGCTGGAAATTTAATAAATACATTCCCAGGAAAACCGATATTTTAAAAGGTTTATTATGTATTCTATCATTTTACAAGATTCACTAAATAATGAAGTGACTAGAGTTTTCGCGGCCGGCAATGAAAATTATCTACCTCAGAAGAATGACTCAGTGTATCCATATTTATCTGAATTATCTGATTCAAGTTTTGATGTTTTTTCTCAGCAAGATATGGTTGGACTGGTTGAGGAATTGAAGACACTAAAAAAATCAGTAATTGAGGACGATCAAAGAAAGCATATAGCAGAAATAATTAACATAGCTATTCAATGTTTGAATAAACCCAATTATAAGGTTTGTTTTACTCCATTTTTTCAATCGAGGGGTTAGAAAATAATAAGAAAAATCAAGGGGTAAAATCAAGGGGTCAGAGTACTTGATTTTTAACGATGGAATTGAGATCGAAGGAATTTTGACTTTTTAATTATGGAGGAGTTCTATGGCAAGGAGGCCCAGATTGTACGTGGAAGGTTGTGCACAGCATATTGTGCAGCGAGGTAATAACCGAGATGCTTGTTTTTATGCTGATGCAGATTATGCTTTTTATTTATAGCAGCTAAAAGAGGCGAGCGAGAAATATAATGTGGATGTGCATGCATTTGTATTGATGACAAACCATGTTCATTTTCTGGTAACGCCAAGCTGTGAATTTGGAGTGTCACGGATGATGCAGTCACTCGGGCGGAATTACGTTCGATATATTAATTTAACCTACCAGCGGACGGGTACCTTGTGGGAAGGGCGATTCAAGTCATCTATTGTAGATTCAGAAATTTATCTTCTTACCGTTTACCGATACATTGAACTAAATCTAGTGCGAGCTAATATGGTTCGTTTGCCGGGCGAATATGCATGGTCGAGTTATCGACATAACGCAATGGGTATTCATATCGCACTAATAAATGAGCATGAAAATTATTTGAAGTTGGGCGATACGGAATCCTCCCGATTAGTTAATTATCGTTCTTTATTTGACTCGGAAATTACTAAAAATAGCGTTGATGAAATTCGAAAGTATTCGAATAAAGAATGGATTATAGGGAGTGAAAAATTTAAACGACAGATTGAATCCGCGAAAGGTAGAAAAGTAAACGATGTAAATTGGGGTGGCGACAGAAAGTCAAAGCAATTTAAATCAAGTGCTCTGAGGTTACCCCAAAAAAACGGACGATTTAATTTTTAGGCGCCCTTGAGTTCAAACTCAAAAGGCGTCTTGTAGTCAAGGAAGGCATGACGCCGTTTCCTGTTATAAAAAACCTCAATGTATTTAAACACGCTTTGCCGTGCTTCAGCACGAGATTTGTAGTCTTCGTGATAAACCCATTCGTTTTTTAAGCTA
>CABFPG010000002.1 GCA_902141825.1 Thalassocella blandensis | reverse complement strand
TAAACAAGATGCAACATTGGCGGATTTTCCTAGTAGTGCAAATAGCTTTACCCGTCCAGTGGCGTTAGTGGTTGACCATGCCCGTAATCGAGTGTTAATTAGTGATCGTGACCTAGATACCATTTTTGCGATGGACTTGGATACAGGTGAGCGAACCTTATTTTCTGATAGCAGCTTTGCCGATGCGACTCATCCATATGAGCAGCCAGAGGGGTTTTTGATTGATGGCAATATAATGTGGGTCGGCGATAGAACGTCGGATAAACTTCTTTCTGTAGATCTTTTAACCGGCGAGAAAACAGCGATTGCTACTGATGATTTTCCGGCGGATGGGTTTATGTTTCAATCTCCAAGGGAGATGATTTTTGATCCTACGGATTCTAACAATCTGATTATCGCGAATGAATCGCGAGGAGTTGCGATTGCTAATAAAACAACAGGTATGCGGTCAGTATTTTACGATAATGGTGATAGTGACACTACTGGCATCGCATATGATTCTTTAAGGAATCGAATTATTATCTTAGATATTACTTTTAATCTAAGTAATTCAGGTTTGAAAATTTTCAATGATGAGACAAACGCAGCTTACTTTTCGACAAATACTACTCATCCTGATGATGTTAATTTCACTCCAGACTTGAGGACTATTCAAGTAGATAGCGAAAGAGATAAAGCTTATGTTGCTGATCCTGGAATCCCAGGGATCATTTCTGTGAACTTAGAGACTGGATCACGAGAATTGCTGTTGGAATTTGAAAATGCTGGTAACGACAATATGTTTGTCGAGCCAAATGAAGTTTTCTATGATGCAGAAAACGATTGGCTGCTAGTTATCGATGCCGGCTTAAATGCTTTGTTGGCTGTCGACCCGGAGACTGGCGAGCGTGTTTATTACACTAACTGTACGGATGATTAGATTCAGCATTCAGTTGTCAGTTCTTGCCAATCATTGCTTTTAACTAAGTTTTAAAAACTTTGACTTATGTCGATTTACGCGCAAAAGCGTATGGAAGGCCGCGATTAATTAATATACAATCGCGGCTTTCAATAAGAGCTAATGGAATAGCGACCTAGCTCTTTATATCGTTTTTATTGGTTTTTCTCCCTGGATTAAGACAATTCTGGATGTTGATAGGAAATGAGTATGAGTGCCCCCTCACGCCAATCTTTTATTCGCCAACCCTCTTTACTAACACCGCTCAAGCTACTGATTTGCAAGACCTTTTTGGTCAGTAGCGCCTCAGTTTTCGCTGGCCCTGAAGGTGGAACCGTCACCGGAGGAAGTGGCTCTATCACTACTTCCGGCACTACGACAACTATCGAACAAGCGACCGATCGCATGTCGATCGATTGGCAAAGCTATAACGTCAATTCTGATGAGCGCGTTAATTACATCCAGCCGGATTCTTCTTCTGTTTCTCTCAACCGTATTTTGAGCAACCAAGGCTCACGCATCATGGGGCAAATTGATGCAAATGGGCACGTGATTCTGGTAAACCCGAACGGCATTATTTTTGGTAAAGATTCTGTCATTAATGCTGGCGGTATCTTGGCGAGCGGGCTTTCTATCGACCCAGATGATTTTATGAATGGGGATTACACCTTTAAAGCTATTGAGGGGACTGACGGGGTTGTTATCAATAATGGCTTACTCAATGCATCAACGGGCGGATCAATTTCTTTAATTGGTCAGCGAGTGGAAAACAATGGCTTGATTAGTGCGAAGCTAGGTGCGGTCAATCTAGCCGCTGGTAAAGAGGCGGTTGTCACATTTGATGAAGAAGGCTTACTCGGCGTTCGTGTGAGCAAAGAGATACTGCAAGATGACATTGGTGTGGACCCAGCCATTGTTAATTCCGGCGAAATAAAAGCCGAAGATGGGCAAATATTGATATCAGCTAGCGTGAGCCAGGATATATTTTCGGGAGCCGTTAATGCGGAGGGTATGCAAGGCTCTACAAGTGTTGTTGTTCATGAAGATGGTACTTTCACTTTAGGCCGAGGTGCCAACGTCGTTAATACCGGAAGCATTAAAGCTTCAGGTGAAGTCGGCGGTGATATCGTTTTGCTGGGTGAGAATATTGAATCGAGTGGGGAAATCGCCTCAAACAGCAAAAATAGCAATAATTTGGGACATCTTGAGATACATAGTAATGATAAAACACTTATAACGCATGATGGGCTAGTGACTGCTGACGCTGAAAATGGAATTGGCGGTGATATTAAGCTTCTCGGTAACAAGGTTGGGTTAAGTGAGAATGCTAAAGTTAGTGCATCTGGCGCTAAAGGTGGTGGCCAAGTTTTAGTGGGGGGAGACGAGACTGGTGCAAATAAATCTGTACGCAATGCTGAGTTCATCTTCCTTGGGGAAGATACTCATGTTAATGCCGATGCCTGGCAGGCGGGTGATGGTGGTCGTGTAATTACTTTTGCTGAAAATACGGCAAGAATTTACGGCTATTTGAGTGCCGCTGGCGGTGAGCGAGGCGGTGATGGTGGTTTTATCGAAACGTCTGGACTGCAAGGATTTGAAATACTGAGAAGTCCCATTGTAACTTCTATTGCAGGGCAGGCTGGAGAATGGTTAATAGATCCTTACAACATCACTATTCGGGATGAGGATGATGATAATATCAATATAGATGAAACGACTACAACAATTCCTAAAGCCACAACATTTACTGCAAATAATAATAGTGCATTCGTTGATATACAAAATATTTTGGCTGTACTTGCAGGCGGCACAGTAACTATCCAAACAGCAAGGCCCGAGCCAGATAACACGGGGCAAACTGGCCTAATAAGCCTTATTGATAAAATCGATTACAATGGAATTGGTACAGGGACTTTAGTGCTGAACGCTCATGGAGATATTGATCTTGGTGGGAACAAAATATCGGATGTTGATAATAGTGGCGATTCTCTGAATATTCAGTTCAATGCCAACTACGATGGTTCAAATGGAAATATACTACTTGGAGCATCAAGCATCGAAACCAACGGTGGTTACTTCTTCGCCCAAGGCACAAACATAGATCTAGGTACCTCCATTGTTAGTACTGCGGGTGGCGCAATTGGTTTAGATGCTTCGACATCTTTGATTGGTGGACGAGTCCTCGACCGCATAGCTCCTGCTGACTCCAACCCGAACTATTCAAGTTATACCGGGGGTATTTTACGCACTGGCGGCGGTGATCTTTTTTTGGGGGCGCAAATTAGTGGCGATACGATTTCCAGCCAACAAATGTCTGCGAGCGTTAACCTTGATGGCTTGATTGATGTTCGTTCAGTTTCTGGTGGCGGTAACGTCACAGTAAATTCTACTAACGACGTAGCGTTAAAAACATTTTTCGTTGGTGAAGCTTATCCCTCCGCGGCTACTAGCCCGACGCCTAAAACAACAAACATCTCTATTACTGGTAAAACTATCCATTTTGGCGAAGACGCTGATGACGCCGCTGATCTTGCCGACATCATTGTTGAAGGTGAAAATATTGGAAATCACGGTGAAATATTAGGGCAATTTATTTATGGTTGGGGTAACGAAGAAACAACTGCGCATACAATAAATCTAAATCTAAATGCTATTGATGGAGTGGAATTTAGTGAAGTATTTGTCGATTCGATGTCAGATGGAAATGATATTCTTAACGTTACGATAAACTCAAATACGGATAGCGCTACTAGTGACGTGGGAGATCTCGATATCTCAAATGATTTTGGGTTTAGTCTCGGTGGTGGAAATTTTATTGTTTCAAATGCCTATGATTTTACTCTGAATGACTTTCTTGCCACTAATGGTGGGAACCTTTCGGTAATAGCTAATTCAGTAACTCACACAGGACTAATCGAAACCAGTGGTGGAAATATCATTATTGGTGGCTCGTTTGATGATTCTGAATTGGGTTATGCCAAGAACCCAATTGCTACTACCATTACGTCCAGTGATAATGGGGAGTACGACACTCGCAGTACTTCCGGGAAGGGAGGTAATCTGTACATATTCGCCGACGAAGATATTTCCTTGCGATGGTTAGATGTTCGTTCGGCTTCCACAATTACTGAGGCGAATGAAATATTTGTAGATGGGGCTTCAGTTACGCTTAATTCCAGTCTGGAATATGATCTAACAAATTTTACAATAAGCGCTGAAGACGCCATCAGTATTTACAGTGCCTACTTCGATAACTCAGGTTCGGTATCTGCAGACCGACTCAATCTCAGTTTGTTCGCTGGAGGCTCCTATACAAAAACTAACGAAGAAATATCTTCATCTGGTGTTATCACTATAACTGATGCCGATATTTGGCTTAGCGGTGGGGATTTCGTTGCTAATGGATATTCGTTAGATATTCTCGACACTAATTACGATTCCGCAAGCGACGATAACGGACGGCGTTTAGCTCAAGACTATTTTGCGACAGAAGGTGGAAGGTTTATCGTAGGTGGTAAACTAATAGATGATGCGATCGTCCCATTTGCTTTAGGTGGGAGTTTTAATGCTGACCCTCAAGTATTTTTACTGACCAACAGTCGAGATAATGCTTCAGGAAACACTGCTGGGGATATCTATATTAATGCTGCCGGTGATGTGACGCTGTCACATTTGGAGACATCGGATGCCCTGGATTCTTTCCATAGATTGTCATCGACCTCTCTCTTGGGTTTTGATCTTTCAGTTATTGCTGGTGATGATGTATTCATAACTGAAGACATCGACTTTGACTATTTAGTTGGAAGTGGGGCTAACAGCATCACTTTCACTTCTAATAACAGTGACACTGCAGATGGCACTAATGCCATTGCTGTCGATACGCTTATTACATCTAATAGTAGTAACGATCAAATTAATCTCACTTTTAACACTACAGGCAGCAATGCTGTTGGATTTATCAATACGCAAGTGATTGATACCAATGGTGGTAATCTCAATATTGGTGTTACCTCATCTGTTTCAATTCAAGAAGATATTGAGACTAATGGGGGAGATTTTACGTCGTCTGGCTTGGATTTTACGTTGGGTGGATCTGGTACAGATTATTCCATTGATACAGGGGCGGGAAATATTACGGATCCAACCTATGGGACCGTTGCTGTTGGAGGAAGCGTCACTATAAACAATACTGGCGCGGTCCAGCTCTATGACGATGTTACGACTAACGGCGGTTCTTTCACTGTGGGATCATCTACGGAAAGAGCAACGTCATTTGCCAGTTATCGTGCCTCCGGAGACGTGAGTCTTGTTGATACTGGTTCTGTCTCTGGCGGTGGTGATATAGCAATTTATTCAGTTGGTGCAATGGAGCTTCATGTTTTTGAATTTTCAGATGAAGATGGAGTCACTGTTAATAATTGGTTTGAAGGTGAAACATCTCCGGCTCAGCGAAATGCGGTGGACGTATTATTGGATTCTGAGGAAGGAACAATAACGTTTCATACAGATTGGGACTACGGATCAATAAATGATGGCTTCAAAGATACTGATGATACGGAAATAGATTCGTTAGACCCCGATGAATTAACGTCTTATATTTCAAATCTTGTGATCAATGCGGGTGCAAATATTGATTTGCATGCGAGATTTGACAACGGTTCCGATGCGAATACGCTTAATTTAACAATGACGGCTAAGGAAAGTATCAATATCGACGATGATAAGAATTTTTATCTTGGCGAAGGTGACTGGAAATCGCAAAGTAAAAATTTATATTTCGGTACGTTAAGTGGGACTGGTGGTCATCTCAATACTGAAGGTGGAGATGTATTAATAGATGCGAGTGGAGAGGTTGAAATCTATGTAAAACATTATGGTTTGCGTACTTATGGTGGTGATTTTACAATCGGTAATACCATCAGTCCTACTAGTGTTGAAATTGTTATAACTGCTGGCGCTTTGGATACCACTGTTGGCACAAATGAGAACTTAGATCCAGAAGCCAGTAGTAATGGGGATATAACCATTACCAGTTCAGGAGTCATCGAGATCGGTGAAATTGAAACACGCTCTTGTGAAGGTTGTGGTGAGCTGACATTAAACGCTGGCGGAGCAGTAACTCAAACTAACAAATGGTTGGTTTACGGTGAAACTGATATCAATAATTCTAGCAATACAATTACCCTGACAAACTCAGAAAATGATTTTAACGATACTGTTAGTCTGGACGGAAGTGTCGTACAGATCACTGATGTCAATTCACTCGACATTGGCGCGTCTAGTGTTGGCAGTTTGGATGGTGTGGCTTCTGGCACCATATCCGACAGCGGCGATATCGTTGTTACAGGTACTTCAAGTTTCACAGCTGGATCGAACGCCATCATTCTGGATAGTGGGTCAAATAATTTTGGTGATGCTGTCACTATTGTTTCTGCGTCCCAACTTACACTCAACGACCTTGATGATTTAATTCTTGGCAATATCACAATTGCTGGTTCAGGTGAAGCCAACTCGATAACCGCTGGTGGCGCGATTACTCAACCTAGCTCACAAAACATTTCCATTGTTAGCAGCAGTGCTAGCAATGTTGTCGGCAGTTTGACTATTACGGGTGGCTCAGTCCAAACTAACGATATCAGTACTTTTGGCTCGGACAACCAGAGTGGTGGGACGGTTACGCTAATAGCCAATACGGGAGCAATTGTTACAGGAGCTATCACGACAGACAGCGGTTCGACTTTAGACCCTGGGGATAATGCCATTGATGGAATTGATGGATCGGGGATTTGGGATTATTACGAAAGTGACTTCTCTGGGTATTCGGCTGGTTTAATCAATTTAACTGCCAATGGAGCGGATGGCTCGGTGAATGTGCAGGAGTTGTCAGCAAAAGGCGCATCTGGACTGGATGATCGAGACGAGAGTTGCTTTGGTAGCTGCTATACGGGAGCGCCAGGTGGTTTAGGAGGAGATATCACCATCAGTTCTACTGGTGTAGTAACGTTAGCGGGCGCAGTTAACTCTGATGGTGGAAATGCTTCTACAACTGGTACTGGTGACAATGATATTGCGCCCGGAGGGAATGCTGGAATAATTAAAGTCACAGGCTCACAAATAAATGTCGGGGGAAATATCTCTGCCCAAGGCGGATATTTAGCAGACAGCGACTCTGTTGATGACAATGATCTAGCTTTAAATGGGGCGTCAGGTTCGATTACGTTAAGTGGTAATGTAGTACTTACTGATAATATCGTTATTGATAACGTCAGTAATGAAGTGACGAACTATGAAGAAATTGAATCCGCAGACTTAACTATCAATGGACCTGTGAATGCAAGCGGCGGAAGTGAAACGCTAACTATTACGTCATCCGACATATATTTACGAGGAGTGTTGGGAGGCAGTAGCCGTCTTGGTGCTTTAGTTTTAACTGCAATTGATGGTACAGACGGAATAGAAGTGGGAAGTGAAGCGGAAACTGATGGTATTCCGTCGACGCTATACACCATTACATCATCAGCGATAACCGCGAGCGGCTCAAATTTTTATTCAGGTAATATCAATGCCAGTGGAAGTGCTGGTGGTGTTATTGATATTGATGCTGTGGGTGGAGAAGTTTTTGTTGGTAATTTGAATTCTTCTTCTACAGGTGTAAATGTCGGTGGGGCAATCACTATTGATGCCGCAGATATTGCTGTTGGCAGTCTAGATTCAAGCAGTGTTGGAGACAATGGTGGTGTGGTCACTATTACCGCTACTGACAGTCGGGAAAATGCAAGTCCGACGATATCAGTGGACGGCGATATTAATGCCTCAGGAACAACTCAAGGTGCGGTATCTTTTGTTTTGGCTGGCGCACCTATCAATAATGTTTCCAACGGTTCAGCCACGTTTTCATTAGATTCTGGCTTCTATACTTCTGATTTTTCGGTAGCGGGTAATTCATCTTTAGAAGCCGGGATGGTGGATACTTTGGTCATCCAATTGGCTGGTGATCAGACCGCTGAGTGGACAATGGATGCTGCAAACAGTGGAGATATAACCGACGGTTCTGCTACTTCTAATATTTCTTTTAACGGTATTGAAAATCTGCACGGCGGTAATCAAGCGGATTTATTTGATATTGGTAACTATGCTTTCTTAGAAATACGTGGCTTCGGCGGGGGCGATGAGTTTAATATTTTGGATAATATTGCATTGGATTTATATGGAGGCGAAGGCAATGACGTTTTTAATATTGATTCCAGTGTTAACGGTCGAATAGATGGCGGTGAAGACAATGATGAATTTTATTTCGCTACTTCGGCAGTCGTCATCACAGGAGCAGGAATATTCGGTGGCGACGGAGATGATGAATTTTATTTACAAACTGACGACGTTAATATTCAAGTAGACTCCTTAATCCAGGGTGGAGCAGGGAGCGACACTATTTATGGTTACCACGATGCTGATGAGGATGCAGGTAATAACTGGGAATTGACTGGCCCTGACTCTGGAAATGTCAGCAATGAAAATCAAGCGAGTGTTGTATATTTTTCTGGAATTGAAACTATCGAAGGTGGTAATCAAGTTGATACAGATCCTGGAGTAGATGAGGTATTAGAAGGTGGTACAGATGATTTCACTCTCAGTGCAGACTTCACTGGAACTATTCATGCAAACAGCGGCTACGACTCAATTTTAGTCAGCGAAGCGAGAATCTATGACGTTTCATTGGATGGCGCGTTAGCACTTGATGGAGCTGCTGTAGATATCTCGGATATCGAAGCGATCAAAAACGATGGTTCAGCGGAAGGCTTTGGGTTAAGACTTTCAGCGCTTGATACACCAGACGACATCACAAACACATGGACTATTTCTGGTGCAAACACTGGTTCTGTTACAGAGAGTAGTTCCTCGATTGACTTCGAAGGATTCGAAGCGCTTTATGGTAACAATGCAAACGATACTTTTGAATTTTCCGATAGCACTTCTGTAGTAAACAGAATAGAAGGCGGGGAAGGTGTTAACTCGGTAGATTTTCGTACTGGTGTAGCCAGCGCGGGTGGTGATCGTGATGTCTTTATCGTGGATGCAGGGAGTGATATTACTGAATCTTTTGAATTGGCAGAAATAGACTGGTTGGTAGGTGATAGCACCACTACTAATTCAATTACCATTGTTAGCTCAAATAATTTTAATTGGTACGTCCGGTCATACCATAACACTTCGCCTCTTGATACTGATCCTACAGTTAATGGTGTAAACGATGGTCAGGTTGCTTTACGAGTTAATGCAAGCACCGAAACGTCATTATTCAACTTTGTGGATTTTGAAAATATAACCGGTGGTTCTGGAAATGATTATTTCACTATTGGAAATCATGCGTCAGATGTTTATGGCCTAACTGGTACGATATCTGGTGGCGACGGTATCGATAGAATTACTGGTCGGAATGCAGAGGTCGATTGGACTATCCAGCAAGATGCTGAAGGTTACGCCGTTGGCTCGTTTACCAATGACATCGCAGCCGGATCTACTTCATTTAACCAAATAGAATATATCCGAGGTGGTTCAGCGATTGATGATTTCGACTTAACCACTGTTACTGATGTCGAAGATGCTAATTTCAATATTGTACTTAACGGAGGAGACGCAATTGATACGATTGATCTACCTGCTGGTGGTGTTTCTATTACGATAGGTGAGGACTACGAAGGCTTGAGTCTGGTTAGTATTGATAAAATCATCGCTGATGTAGACGCTATTGCAGACAACCACCTGTATTTCTTTAGTGGTGCTGATGAAAATGTCGAATGGTGGATACTGAATACGAACAGTGGTTCTGTTGGAATTGTTGGTGATGACAAAACCGTCTTTGCAAATTTTGGTCATCTCCATGGCGGTGCGGGGAATGATGAATTCGACTTCACGCAAACTGGTACTGCAGATGAAGCGTCCGTTCTCAGCATTTCTGGAGTTGATGATTCAGGGTTAGGTGTTGAAGAAACCAATACGATTAAAGGGTTTAATCAAAGCACTACCTGGACGGTAACCGGTGACCAATCCGGCCGTGTAGCATTTAATGTTTCTGGTGGTACCAACTATGTTGGATCTTTTAGTGGTATCAATAAGTTACAAGGTGGCACTGCAAATGATTTATTTGTGGTTCAGGCTGCTGGGGATATTCAGGAATTCGACGGTGGGGCCGGTGCTGGAACTAATACCTTGCGTTTTGGAACGCGCACAAATACTAACTCTCAATGGTCTATCACAACGAGTGACACGTCCGTTGAGCGAAGAAACACTTCGGACAATTCTCTGATTTCCACCGCTGAATTCAGTAATATTCAGTCGATTCGTGGTGGTACCGGTACTGATATCTTCACTATCCAAGATATTAATACCGCACTTGGCATCACGTTAAATGCGTTTTCAGGCAATGACGAATTGATTGTCGATCAAGCCGATGTTGTTGGAAATTATGTCGCAAGGTTTGATGGAACGGATATCGTGGTAGAGCGCACATATGATGAGCTTGGAACTCCCACAACGGTAGACTTGTACACCATTTCTGGAGTAGAGCTTATCGATGCAGAAAACACTTCTGGAATGACGCTAGTTGCGGACTTTGGCAGTGGTAGCAACGTTTGGAATGTCACCGGGGCAAATATAGGTTCGCTTGCAAACGGTACCGGTGCTTCTGCACCCGCTTTGGATTTCGAAAATATCGGAAATCTAGAGGGTTCTACATTAGCCGATACCTTTACATTCTCGGTAACAGGTTCAATTAGTGGAGCTTTAGATGGTGTTGGTAACTCAGGTAACAGCTTAACGCTGGAAGCCGCTGGAAATACGTGGACATTAGGTGATGCGTTTGCGGGAGAGGTTGATAGCAGCGATGTAGGTTCTGCTGCAGATTTCACCTTCAGTAACATCCAAAGTATCAATGGTAATGCTGATACGTTAATCGGTCGAAACCAAAATAATCATTGGACAATTGTGAGCCAAAATACAGGTTCAGTGGTTCAGAATGTAGAGGCACCAACGGATAGTATTTCTTTCTCCGGCATGTCCAACTTATGGGGCAACGCAGGCCAAGACGACTTTACTCTTAATACTGGCGGAAGTGTAACGGGAGAAATTCGAGGCACAGCATCTGCTATTACTGATGGCACTTCGCCTGATTCCATAACCGTACTTAGCCTTGGTACCGCAACCGTCAATTGGACAGTGGGGAGCACTTCTTCCTCAGTTGATCGTGTGACTGCGGGTATTTACTCCTTTGAGAATTACACCGGTGGTGAAGGCGATGATAATTTTACAATCTCCGCAGATTTCAATCAGATTGAAGGGGCTGCTGGGGACGACACATTTACGTTAAGCGCGACCGGTATCGATGGTTTAATTTATGGTAACGCATCGGGCGAAACTAATTCGGGGGCCGATACACTCGAAGGTGCTGCAACAGGAACGGTTGCCTGGGAGCTTACTGACGCTTTCGAAGGTACCTATTCCAATGGCGGTACGGTTAACTTCGAACAAATTTCTACGTTGAACGGGCGGTCAAGTGGTAATGATCAGCTGACGGGCCGAAGCCAGGCGAATGATTGGGTAATCAATAATGGCGTCGGAACAGTGAATGCCCATGGCAGCACTGCTGATCAAGTTTCTTTCTCTGGTATGGATGAATTTGTTGGGCGAGACTTTGTCGATGATTTTACCTTGACGGGAGCTTTTGGTACTGTCGTAGGTGCGGGCGCGAAAGATATCTTTAGATTGGCCGCAGCGGCATCAGGCACTATTTATGGTGAAAGTGCATTGGCATCACCCGGTGCAGATAACGTTATTTACGGTGCTACATCTGGCACGACCGAATGGCAATTAAATGATGCTACCGCACATGCGGGTGAAATTTCCAATGGTGGAAACTCAGTAACATTCGCACAAGTAAATGAGCTTCGAGGTCGATCAACTGCAGATATTATCATTGCTCGTGACCAAGCGAATGATTGGATAATCAATGATACTGCGTCCACAGTGCAGAGCTCTTCAAGTGCTGCTGATCAAGTCACTTTCTACGGCATGGAAACGAAACGTGGTGGAGATCAAATCGATGAGTTTACCATCAACCAGGCATCCTTCGGAACAATCGAAGGTGCTGGCAATTCAGATGTTTTCATTTTAAACACCGGTGGCATCAGCGGTAATATCTTTGGCAATGTCACGGGCGGGTCCATTGGAAGTACAGACTCGATCACAGGCTTTACCAGCGGTGAAACGGTTTGGACGTTGAATAATGCGAATGCGGGAACTGTGACAAACGGCGGAGGCACTGTTGCATTTTCACAAATCCGTACCTTAAACGGTAACTCCACAGAGAACGATGTCATTATTGGGCGAAATCAAGAGAACAGTTGGGCGATTTCGGCAACCAACACGGTGAACCAATACGAAAATACCGCAGACCGTGTCACTTTCACGGGAATGGATGTTATCCGAGGGAATGCACAAGTCGACCACTTTAATGTCTCTCAAAGTTTTGGAAAGATCGAAGGTGCAGGTGCGTCAGACATATTTACTATGATGGCTTCCGGTATCGTCGGTACACTTTATGGTGGTTTAGAAGGTGGTACTGATGATGCAGATGATGTGCTTAACGGTAGTACTACGGGTGCAAATGAATGGTCAATCACTGGGCCCAATTCTGGCGAATTAACCAATGGTGCGAGTGATGAAACAATCACGTTCTATCAAATCGGCTCGTTCGGTGGTAACAGTGGTGTTGATATCTTTAACTTGAATGCCGACTTCGGCACGATTGAAGGCGGCTTAGGTGAGGACGTTTTCAATATTCTCGCTGAAGGGATTGAAGGGACTATTTATGGTGAGTTCGAAGATTCGGGCATCGCTACCGACAATGTTATCAATGGTTACGATAGTTCCAACTCGTGGCTAATCACCGGCGTACATGAAGGAACGCTCACTAATAGTGGAAAGACTATTACATTCTATCAAGTTGATACACTAAACGGCGGTGATGGTTCGGATCAGCTGACCGCGCGATCACAAAGTAATACTTGGGAGATCGGTGCTGACAATGGCACTGTCAACCTACAAGATAACACTGCTGACCAAATGACGTTTACCAGTATGGAAACCATGGTGGGAGGTAGTGGAACTGATGTGTTCAATGTAAGAGCCGATTTTGGAAAAATATTCGGTGGCAATGGTAGCGATCTGTTTTATATCCATGAAGCGGGTATTACTGGAACAATATACGGACAGGATGAGCTAGCCGTAACAAATACTTATACCGATAAACTTTACGGCGATGACCAGGGTGTGAACCAATTTACAATTACAGGGGCACAACAAGGCACATTAACTAATGGTGAAGTGGTCTCTTTTTATCAGGTCGGTCAACTGGAAGGACGTTCTTCAAGCGATTCTTTGGTGGCTCGCAATCAAGAAAACACTTGGGAAATTAATGCTTCAACGGCGAACAGCTCAGTAAATCTCAAAGATGATACTGCTGATCGGATGGTTTTTGTTTCAATGGAAACAAAAGTTGGTGGAAGTGGAATTGATACGTTTAATATTAACGCTGACTTTAACACCATTGAAGGTGGTGCAGGTTCCGATGTATTTAATGTGTTGGTCGCGGATCTTAATGGCACAATTTACGGTGGAACAAATGCTGCCGCTGAAACAACCGGCAATATCATTAACGCATACTCTAATGCAGCTTCGACCTTTGTTATCAATAGCGTTCTGGAGAGCGGTGAGGGCGAAGTATTTCTGAGAGATATTCACACCTATAACGCAGCTGAATTTGGAGACACAAAAGATAATATCCAAGGTCTAAATCAAAACAACGATTGGCGAATCACAGGGGATGGTGTTGGTACTGTTACAGCGGCTGATGGAACGGTTGTGTCATTTACTAATATTGAAAAACTTAGTGGTGGGACTCACAACGATATCTTCTATTTTGAAGCCGGTGGTTTAGTCGATAACATTGTTGCGGGCATATATTCTGGCGGAACTGAAGTTGCTGGCGCAATTAACACCGTTGTAAGTCGTCCAGGTGTAATAAACGAGTGGGAATTAGAGCCTGGTAATAGTTCTTTATTTAATCTGAGAGTTTCAGGGGAAGATGATTGGTATGCCGACGATTTCTCTGGTATCCAAGTGTTGCAAGGAAATGGGGACGATATCATTGAGGTTATTACTGGGGCATACGCGTTCACTTGGAATATAACTGGTGAAGGCTCTGGTACAGTTGCAGCTGATGGAAGAACTTATAACTTCAGCGGTATGCGTCACATAATAGGGAGTTCCGGAAGTGATACTTTTAATTTCTTTGCCGGAGAAGACCTTGAGAGCGGTGGAGCGATACTTGGGTTGATTGATGGCAATACTGGCGAAAATACAATAGTTGGTCGAAATGCCCAAACACTTTGGACCTTATTAGACTCCGACGATGTGAATGACGACTATCTCAATATAACATTAACCGATATTAGTGAAGTTGACTCTGGCGAGGCTGGTTATGTTTATGTTAAGACGGTCGAGCGGATTACTGGAATTGCGGGGTATTCCGATGAAAGTGGTCATGACGGTTTTAACGACTTTTTAGTCGGTGTTGATAGCAGCACTGAGTGGGATGTTACTGGTCAAAATTCTGGCTCGATAGATGTGGCTGGCGTGTCAAACGATTTAGCGTTTGATGGGATTGAAAACCTTGAGGGTGGTGCGGGAATAGATGCATTTGTCTTTTCAACTATCAATTCATCTATCAGTGGCCTAGTTGACGGTGGAGAAAGTGCTGCTGGTGATCCGGAGCCTGCTGGAGATACTCTCACATTAATTGGTTTAACCAATGGTGTTATTGTTGAGTTGGGCCCCAATCCAGTGTTCTCGGCTGAGCCTCAGTTTGGTCGCAATATTGATACAGTTGTGAATGCGAATAACTTTGAAACGATTATCGGTGCAGAAAGAACAAATGACCAAGAGATTGACCAATGGGTGACGATTACCCATTCAAATGATGTTAAATGGGATTTCACCGTCGGGATGGATAACGACGCGATTATCAATGAAGGGTATGTTGAGGAATATGAACCGGGTACTGATTTTTCCGTCCTAATTGAAAACAGTCGTGTTGAATTATTTAATTTTGGTAGCCTGCAAGGCGGTGCTGGTGATGAAAATAAAGTCAATGTGGAAACCGGAAATTCAATTTCAGGGGAACATGTTCCTGGTTCCGGTTTACAGGATATAGAATTTTCTGGGAGCGGTTTTTACGTCGTAGATGTTGATGAAAACCTAAGAAGCGTTCAAGGCAATAACAATATCCTTATTCGTCTGGTTGATGGCACTTTATATAATTTTGATACGTCAATTTTAATAAATGATGAAAATGCCGGAACCTTTACGGTTGATACTGATGCCGTTGAAGATTTAGTGATAACGTTCACTGGCATCAATCAGTTTGAAACAGGTAATGGTGACGATCAATTTATTTTTGAAAATGATGGTGAGCTTACCAATGGCTCAATTAATGGTGGTGAAGGCTTAAATGAAATTATCGCTCGAACCCTCAATGTTGATATCGCTTTTGGATTAAGTGAAGTCAGTACCACAGCTGTAAGACCTGCAAATGGTAGTTATCCTAATGCAGGTTCGATGCCCGATGTGTATCGCGTATTGCAAAGAGGTGAAGACGACGGCATCACTGAAATCGCAAATGTAACAGAATTAAATGTTGATGCTACTTCTGATGTTTCTCTTTATAGCGGCGAAAGCGGTTTATATGTCTGGAATATCGGAGAGGAAGTTGATGCGGAAGGTGGCGTCGAAATCCAAAACACTATCGAACGCAACAGTATAACAGAGTTGCAGTTTAGCGGTATAAACGCTGTATTCGGAGGGAACGCTGATAATGAATTTAATCTCTTTTTATTAAGTGAAGTATCTAACGTAATTACCGGGGGAAGCGCTGGTACAGATACGGTCAATTTGCAAAATATTGTGGGTGATTTGGATATTTCTGTAGATACTCCTGCTGTGTCTCCTGATATGGATATTTACCTGGCCGGTATAGAGCAAGTAAATCTTGCAGAGGGGAGCCACACATTATTTGGACGAACCTATGAAGTTGGAGATTTTGATGCTTCGGTTCCAGAAACTTACACCAACTATTGGAACTTGAGTGGTCAGAGTTCCGGCTCACTTCTATACAGCAACCGATCACAAACGTTAAGTTTTAACAATGTTGTGCATTTGGTTGGTGGAAACTATCAGGATGAGTTTGTCGTGACAGGTGCAGCAATTTCTGATTGGGGCACAATCGATGCAGGAGATAATGCGCTGGGGCAAGATACCTTAACGGTAGGGGCAGATATTCCCCTGACTGCCAGATTACATGAACTGGTTGCGGGAGATCGTATTGTTGATAGCAGTGAATCCAGTTATTTAGATGTGGCAAATTTTGAATCCCTGACAGCCAATGCTGCTATCTCCACAGGTGTAAATACATTAATAGGCATAGAATCAAATGCTTGGATCATTAGTGCCACAGGTAATTCGGTAAATGGTATTGAATTTGAAAATTTCGACAACTTAACCGGTGGAGCAGGGCAAGATCAGTTTGTATTCAATAATGCACTGATAGCTGGTGTGGTCGATGGTGGTTTAAATACTGTCGATGCGGTTGATACTGTCAATATTACTAACCAGGATAATGTCCTAGTGCAATTGGGTGACGAGGCAGTTGGAGACTTGAACCTGATTGGTATTGAATCTATTAATGCCACCGGCACTGGCCATACGCTTGCAGGCGAAAACATAGATAACGAATGGAAAATCGACACAGCAAATACCGGTACAGTCAATACTGAGACTGCTTTTGAAGGCTTTGCAAATTTAACCGGTGGTAGTGCAAATGACGATTTCATTTTTGCCTCGACGGGTTCACTAAGTGGCATTATCGACGGCGGTACAAATGGTGAAGATACAGTTGCTTTAACAAATATCACCAGCAGTTTGGTGGTGTCGCTAGATCAAACACTCACCAGCGCAGATCTTCGTATTCAAAACATTGACGAACTCGTAGCAAATGATGATGCGACCTTGAGCAATGAACTTGTTGCCGCTAACCAGGAAAACACTTGGATCATCAATGGTCGGAACGCGGGTGAGCTCAATGGCATGGCCTTCTCAGGTTTCTCGAATCTTACGGGTAATGGAAACGTCGACGAATTCTTCTTCGATCAATTCACGACCTCGATTCATGATGTCATTACGGGTGTGATCGATGGGGCAGGCAATAGTGATATCGTCGATACTACTGGCGTAACCAATGATCTCGTCATTGCATTGCATGATGACCTTGATGTTACTGCTGATTTACATCTTGTCAGTATCGAAGATGTTAATGCAAATACAGATCTTCAAACAACGAATGAACTTATTGGCGGCAACGCTAATAACACTTGGGAAATTGATGAGGTAAATGCCGGAACCGTAGGTACAACCAGTTTCGAAGGTTTTGCAATACTGACTGGTGGTGGCCTCAATGATTTATTCCGTCTTGATGGCAACGACACCATCACGGGCGCTATTCGCGGAGCCACTGGTGCAGACACGCTGGATATTGAAAACCTTGATGATGCGGTAACGGTTGTTATCGGAGAAACAAATTTACATGTTGGCGATTTGGTGATTGACAGTATCGAAACGATTAATGCATCAGATCTTGGTAACACCTTAGTTGCTGAAAATGCCAACAATATTTGGACCATGCAGCTAACTGATAGCGGATTGTTAAATTCTGATTTGGGCTATCAAGTCGCGTTTAACGGCTTTGCTAACCTAATCGGTGGAGCGTTGCAGGATACCTTTAATTTCAATCGTGAAGCTAATCGCGACGATATCCTGACGGGATATATCGACGCAGGTGCTGGCGACAATGACATTATCAATATTGACGGCTTACTCGCCTTTGAAACTTTGGCGTTAGGAACTGTTGGTGATATCAATGTGGTTAATAGCGGTACTTTACGCGCGATTAACGTTGAAACGGTTACCGCAACAAATGCACCTGCTAATGTGAATTATGGTTTGGTTGGGGACAATAATAAGAATGAATGGCTGCTGGATGGCGAAAACAGTGGTTCGCTTGATCACATTGCATTTTCTGGTTTTAGCAATCTGACAGGCGGATCACAGAGTGATGATTTCATCTTGGATGGTAACGACAGTGTCTCTGGTGTAATTGATGGTGGCGCAACGCAAAATGGGTTTAAGGATACCGTCGATGTTAAAGGATTAAATGCCGGCATCACTGCAAGCTTTGACGTGGCCTATGAGGCAGACCTTCGTGTGCAAAACATTGACGAGTTGCACGCTGCACTCAGTGAAACCAAAGACAATATTTTGGTGGGGCCGAACAGTCAAACCTCCTGGGTGATTAATGGTGAAAATGAGGGATCGATGAATGGTACGGTTTTCTCTGGATTTAATCGTTTAATCGGGCGGGAAGCGGTTGATAGCTTCGCATTTATCGGTACCAACAGTGTGATCGAAAATGGTGTTGAAGGCGGTGATAATCTGGATGATGAACTTGATATGAGTGAATCGATCGGCGAGGTCGTGGTTCGACTCGGTCAGTCAATGCCGGGTGGAGTAACAGGTGTTGAAAAGTTTGTCGGTAATGGAGATACCAGCACTATTATTGCAACTGAAGACACTGTCAATAACTGGAGTATCTCCAGAATGAACGGTGGAACGCTAACCAATGGTACCGACACTATAGAGTTTGATGCGTTTAATTTTCTGGAAGGCGGAAATACGACGGATAACTTTGTTATCAGTGCCGGAGGTGGTGTAACTGGAGAGATTTCGGCAGGCAATGGTAATGATACTTTGACAATTGCATTGCCAGAGACATCCAGTGGACAGGTTGTATTTAATGGTGGAGCGGGTGACGACGATATCGTGATTAACGGCGGTGTTGGCGCGACGACTACCACCTACGAAGCCAATGACGATAACGAGACATTGTTTTATTCAACTCAAGTTGATGAGAGTCTGATCACCTACGATGTAGTATTCAAAGACTCAGAGTCTGTTGAGGATAATGTGAACTCCAGCTTGCTGACGATTCTTACTCGAAACAATCTGGATGAAACTCTCACATTAAATGGCGGAAACCTTACTTCGACAGATTGGTTCCAACTGTCAGATGCTGACAGTGGAGCGTTGACTCGAATAGAGTTCGATAACAAAAACAGCATTTCGGTTGAAGGTGACAATACTGACACGGACACGCTGTTGCTCGATGGTGTTCTGATTGTAAATAATCGTTTCAGTGCATCAGATCTCGCGGTAGTCGCCGTGGACAGCGATGTACAAATACAAGCTAATCGTGCGGTGTTTGAATCTACTGATGGCATTGGTACTTCTGAGAATCGTTTAGGGCTAGAAACAGGAAGCCTACAATTGCAAAATCTGTTAGGAGACGCGTACATAGATCACGAAGGGCATCTTTCGTTTAGTGGTGTCACCAACCCTGCAGGAGTCGTAGATATTATTGCTTCTGGAAATATCACCAGTACTGGTGTGCTGGATTCAGATAATGCATTTGTTCTGGTCAGTGAAGGTGATATTACTCTGTCTCAAGCCAATACTTTAAATGGCAGTGTTAGTTTGCTTACCGATAAGGGCGTGATTGAATTTGCGAATAACGATGGCACTCAATTTGGTAACGTTTCAGCGGATAAAATGACCTTTACAGTAACTGGGAACGTAAGTGATTCCGGAGTAATGAGTATCAGTGATCTTGTCGTAAATGCGGATGCCTCCACAGCGATTGATCTCAGTGGATCTGGCCATAGTTTTGGTCAGGTCGTGGTTAATAACGCTAATTCTGTCAATATTGTGAATAGTGATACCGATGGTATGGCGGTTGTTGGAAGAGGAATATCCGGTGATTTTATCGCTGTTTCACAGAGCGAGCTCAATGCGGGCACCATTAGCGCTAACAACATTGTGTTAACTTCAAATGAAGCGGCTGTGGCAATTCAAAATGCTCAGTCGGCTATTAACTCCATATTTATTGAAGGCGAAGGTGTTGAGATTGGCAATAGCCTCACGGTGTCCTCTAATATTTCAGGTAATGCGATCACTGTTATTGGGAATACGGGGGCGGTTGCCATTGATCGAGCAATTAATGCAACCAATAGCAGTACAGGTGTCAGTGGCGATATTGTGATCTCTGGCAACACTATATCCCAGGGAAATAATGGGTTAATTAGTGGCGAAAACATTGCATTGGCGGCGAATGACGATATTTCACTAGCGGCAAATATCACGGCAATTGGTGATTTAGCCATTAAGTCAGAGAACGGTGCTATTAATGTGAGTTCAACTGGAGCAACTGCGACGACATTCCAAGCGCAATTTTTGACGATGAATGCCGCTGGACAATTAGCCGTGCAAGATATCGATGCGGAACGATTGTTCTTTGAAGCGGGTTCCATGCTTCAAAACGGTATTATCACATTGGCCAGTAATGAAGTTGAACCGGAAATGTCAGTGATTAATTTGAGTGGCCAATTGCAAACTGCAGGTAGCTCTCAAATTATCGTTGATGACCAGTCTTTACAAATAAATGCCGGAAGTGCGTTATTGAACGGCACCCTTTCTTCACAGGGAAGTCTGGATATCAACTTACAGAGTAGCTCTACTATCGCTACGCAGATCGCTGCAAATGATGTAAACATTGATGTGGCGAGTGGTGGTTTGCAAATGCAGAATGGTTCGACTATCGCTGCTGTAGAATCTGCCGCAGTGATTGCCTCTGGAAATATTCAGCTTGCACAGGTGGTCGCTACTGCAGAAGAAGGCTCTGTCCAATTGGTCAGTGGTGGAGCCATTACAGACAGTAATGGAGACGCAAATAATGTGACCTCCTATAATTTAGACTTTGCTACTGAAAGTGGTTTTGGGACCGACACCGACCCACTGGAACTTGTGATCGGAAACTTACACGGGATCAATAATTCTGGGATGGTGAACATTGAAAATACGGGGGATGTGAGCATCACAGCTCTGCGCAATAATGGTGATATTAAACTCTATAATTTCACCGGCGATGTGACTATGGTCCAGACAACGGAGAACTACGATAATAAACAATCTGCAATAGCGGGAACAAACAACGCAATGACTGCGGGTGGCGTGATTGCAACTCGTTATACAACGGGAACCATTACTTTGGAAGTGGAAGGGGATTTACTTGCAACAGGTAATCGATTCCAGTTTGAGCGTCCGGATGTGGTAGCGGATCATGTGAATATTCTTACAGAGGGTGCCTTTGGTTCTATTGGCCGACCATTAATGTTGTTTGTGAGAACTTCCGGTACTATCCTTCCGCTAGGACGTGGTGCTAAACCAGATTGTGGTTTTAACACTTGCCCGGCGAACGGATTTGACGGAATCGAAGATCTAACGGATACCTCGGTATTTGGTTCGGTGAATGAATTACTGGTTGAAGTAGAACCTATTGATCAAGTAGACCCCGCGGTCTTTACTGATCTGCGCAACTATTCGTTTGACGATATCTCCATCCTAATGCCGAGAGATCAGCGTTATGATGATGATACTGACGAAGATTCGTATCTATAACTAATACTCTAATGGCCAATGGAGCATGTGTTCCATTGGCCTTTTTCATTCATATTTACATTTGAAGTTAATGATGGCTCATAAAAAACAAAAAGGATTATTTCTCGGGGTAGTTTTAACCTGCCTGTTTTCGGTAAAAACGGTTTTCGCGCAGGGCTTTCTGGAAATGCCCAGTGTGGATGAAGTTCCTGAATATGAAAAAGAATCGATGTTACTCGATTTGGATATTCCACCAGTACGAGATAGAGATCCAGATCCTCAAGCTGGGCCTCGTCTAAATGTCAAAGAGTTTCGTCTTCAAGGTATTGTTGAATTTCCTGAACTTGGGATTTCGCGAGAGGAATTAATTAAGCGAGTAGAGGCTATTCGTTTTGATTTGATGAGTGAAGGAGAGTTCTTAGATTCTGGCTATACGATGGATGAAATAGCCGAAGTATCTGATTTAATGGCGCAAATTGAAAAGGAAACGGAAGGTCAGCACGTCGGACCATTAGAAGTGCAGAAACTGGTATTTCTTATTCGAGAGCAGCGTCGTCGTCGCGGTGTTACGCTCGGGATGATTGAAACCGTTGCAGATACTATTACGCGATTTTATCGAGAGAATGGATTTATATTGGCAAAAGCCTACATTCCAGAGCAACAGGTGCGTGATGGCGTTGTCACACTGACGCTATTGCTGGGAGAGCTTGGTGAGCTGAAAGTGGAAAATGCCAAGCGTGTGTCAGAAAAACAAATCACTCGGGTGTTTAAAAACGATTTCCACAAACCTGTCACCAGTTGGAAAGTGGAAGAGGCCCTTTATCTGGTAAATGATATTCCGGGCGTAACCGTGCAAGGTTTTTTCTCCCCGGGATCTCAAGTGGGAGACACCAAGCTTTCAGTAAATGTACTTAACGAGAAGCGATATTCGGCAAACTTTCGTCTTGATAATCACGGCTCCGACAATACCAGCCGAAATCGTGCCTATATGGACTTTAAACTACACAACCCTCTTGGCACAGGCGATGAATTGTATCTCGCTATTTTGCAGTCTTATGATCCAGACGGCAGTACTTACGGTTCTCTGCGTTACAGTTCTTTTTTGTTGAACCCCCGATTTAGAGCTGAAGTCGGGCTGTCCACCAATGATTTTGTTTCGAGAACCGTTCGATCTTTTGGTGATGTATTTACCGGGGAGTCTGAAGTTGCTGACGTATCGTTTAAATATATTTTCAAACGAAGCCGTGTCAAAAATTACAGTCTTCAAATGCAATACATGGATATTGCAACAAAACTAGACACGACAGATGGCCAGATTATTAACTACGACGATGTTCAAAAACTGTCGATATCATTTAATTTTGATATTTTAAATCAGAAAAAACGTCAGTTGTATCTGGGGTCTATTGGTTTGGCAAGTGCCAAGAAAAGTAATCTGGATGTGGACGATTTAAATTTGGACGCGAATGAGGAGATATTCAATTTTGATTTATCCATGCTTTCATTCCCTAAAATCCCGTTTACCGACTATGAAACCAGAATGTTGTTAAAAACTTCGGGGCAATATGCCGGAATCAATTTGTCCAGTGTCAACCAGATAAGCTTGACCGGTCCGACGCGTGCAAGAGCATTTGGCGTAAACGGATTGCAGTCTGATGATGGCTTGTATTTGGGGGCAGACTGGATCTTCCAGCTTCCAAGCTTTGGTGGGGCGAAGCTGTTTGGGAAAAGCCTGCGTGAAGTGATACAACCATACTTTTTTGCCGATGCGGTTTATGGTGTGACCAACCCATTGGAAATTCCGTTCGACCCAAGTAGTGGAGGGTCGCCGCCACCCGAAGGTGATCCGGTTGAGGCCAAGCTGGCGGACATCGGTGTAGGATTGAAAATAAAACACGGCAATTTCGGTGCAGTGCTAATGGCGGCCTCGCCAATTCTTGATAAAGTCGGGGAGCTTGAAGACGAGACGCCAACCTCTGAGTTTTATTTCGAGCTGCAATACGCCTTCTAGTCATTCAAAAAACCTATCAGGCTTCGCTTAAATGCTGTTTGAGCGAAGCCTTTCCTTTTTCAGCCAAGTTATTTAGTGGTATGATTTCCATGTCGCTTAGATCGTTTTTTGCGAAAGCGATCAACCCCCTCACATTGCTCGAAACCAATAATAGCTAAAAAGAGACAATCACTATGGCTCAAAACGATACTGTTGAACGTATATTGCACTCTGCGACCATTTTATTCGCCGAACGCGGCTTTGCTGAAACTTCTTTACGTACCATTACCGGAATGGCCGATGTGAATCTGGCTGCGGTGAACTATCATTTCGGATCAAAAAAGGAGCTGATTCAAGCGGTTTTCTATCGTTTTATGGCACCTTTTTGTCGGGAGCTGGATAAAGAGCTCGATAAGCTGGAAAAGAGTTGTGCAGAAGGGGAAAGCCCTGCGGTAGAGGATTTACTGACCTGCATCTTCAATACTTTGTTGGTAGCCACAGAGGAAATTCACGAAGATCCACAGATATTCATGCGCTTGCTGAGTTTGGCCTATACGCAGTCTCAGGAGCACTTACGTCACTATATCGTGGCAACCTTTGGTTCTACCTATTCACGATGTGTCGGCCTGATCCACAAAGTCTGCCCGGAACTCACCACTGTAGAGTTTTATTGGCGTTTATATTTTATGTTGGGCGCTGCGGTTTTCACTTTGTCCAGCTTCGATTCAATTCGTGCGATTCTGAATGCGGATTACCATGAAGATACACCGATGAAATCTGCGATAGATATGATGATCCCTCCCATCACAGGCATGTTAAAATCCCCCAATGCCAAATAAAAATCTAGGGCCGGTGATGCTTGATATCTCCGGTGTCGAATTAAGCGAAGAAGATCGCGAAGTGTTACGTCACCCTCAAGTGGGAGGCGTGATTTTCTTCGCGCGAAACTTTGAAAGCCCTGAGCAGTTAAAAGAACTGATTCGTTCCATTCGTTCGGTACGGTATGAGTTGGTGCTGGCCGTTGACCAGGAAGGTGGGCGAGTACAGCGTTTTAAACAGGGGTTTACATTACTGCCGCCATTGCAAAAACTTGGCAATGTGTACCAGGAGTCGCCTGAAGTTGCCCGCGGCCTGACAAAGGATATCGCATGGTTAATGGCTTCCGAGCTCCTTGCGTATGATATGGATCTTTCGTTTGCTCCGGTGCTGGATGTGGATGATCACAAGTGCCTGGCAATTGGCGACCGTTCATTATCTGCTGATCAAAAGTTGGTATGTGAACTCGGCCAGTTATATATCGAGGGCATGCATGAAGCAGGAATGGCCGCTACGGGCAAACATTTTCCGGGTCATGGGGCTGTCACCGCTGACAGCCATAAAGAATCCCCCAAAGACCGTCGTTCCTTGCAGGAAATAGAGTCTCAGGATCTACGTCCATTTGTTGTGCTGGCGAACAAACTGGATGCCATAATGCCAGCGCATGTAATTTTTTCTTCCGTTGATCCCAACCCTGTGGGGTTTTCACCATTCTGGCTAAAGCAGTATTTGCGTGAGCGCTTAAAATTCCAAGGTACAATATTTAGTGACGACCTTTCGATGGAAGGTGCCGCTGTAGTTGGAGATTACGCCAGCCGAGTACAGCATGCTCTGGAGGCAGGGTGCGATGTGACCTTGGTATGTAATCATCGCGAAGGGGCCATTCAGTCTCTTGAATACCTGGAAACGCGGCAATACAAAGCGGAATTTGCGGCTTTGGAGCGGATGCGGAAACGTCATTTTGTTCAGCTGACTGCACTACAAAACAATGAGCGTTGGCTGGCAACTCAACATAAAATTGACCAATACGGCTTGGTCTAAACAAAGTTCAGTAATAAAACATTTCGGAGTAAACAACGTGGAAAGTGCTTGGAAATCCAGTCTTAAGTGGATAACCGATTATGCGGGACGAGAAAATCTTTGGATGATAGAGGTGTTTTTTGTTGTGCTGGCAACATTAATCGCAGCTTTTGTGGCCAGTCGATTCGTTGCCAAGCTCAATGAAAAAGCCAAATTGACAAAAAACCTGTGGGATGATGCCTTAGTCGAATCTGTTGCGCGTCCTGTAAAGTGGTATATCTGGGTAATGGGGCTAACCTATGCGGCCACGATTGTCGGGCAGGTATCTGATTCAATCTTATTCAATTCCATTCCCACCATTCGCCATATCGGCGGCATTATCATCGTAACCTGGTTTATTAATGGGTTTATTTCTCGCTCGGAAAAAAACTTAAGCAGTGGCGAGTATTTACGAAAGCCAATGGATAAAACCACAGCCTTGGCGTTGGGGAAACTGTTACGTATTTCGGTGATTATCACGGCGATACTCATCGTCTTACAGTCCTTAGGATACAGCGTTTCGGGGGTATTGGCGTTCGGTGGTATTGGTGGTATTGCGGTGGGTTTTGCCGCAAAAGATTTACTGGCGAATTTTTTTGGTGGATTGATGGTGTATCTGGACCGTCCATTTTCGGTCGGAGACTGGGTTCGCTCGCCCGATAAAAATATTGAAGGTACGGTAGAGGAAATCGGCTGGCGTCTCACGAGAATCCGCACTTTTGACAAGCGTCCTTTATATGTGCCCAACTCGACGTTTACCCAGATTTCAGTGGAAAACCCCTCACGTATGACCAATCGACGTATCTACGAAACTGTTGGCATTCGTTATGACGATGCAGCGAAAATGGCGGATATTGTCGCTAAAGTGAAGGAAATGTTGCTGGCCCACCCTGAAATTGATACCAATAATACATTGATTGTAAACTTTAATGGTTTCGCATCATCCTCTTTGGATTTTTTCGTGTATGCCTTTACGAAAACAACCAATTGGATTGAATTCCACGAAATCAAACAGGATGTGTTACTGAAAATCATCAACATTATTGAAGGTGAAGGTGCGGAATGCGCATTCCCAACGTCTACCTTGCATGTTGCTGAGCCTCTCAAAATCAATATGCAGGCTGAATCGAATTAACAGTGATGAAGTTTAACGGCATGAGGTTTTAATGGCGGTTATTGGTATTATTGGCGGCTCCGGGTTTTACGATTTTCCAGAAATCGAAACACCAGAAAAGCAGGTGATAGAAACACCCTACGGTAGTGTGAATTGCACAAAGGGAAAGATTGGGGTGAATGTTATCTGCTTTATAGCCCGTCATGGTGGAAGCCATAATGTGTTGCCCCATTTAGTGAACTATCGCGCTAATATTGCAGCACTGAAGCAAATGCAGGTCGAAGAAATTATCGCCCTGAATGCTGTTGGCAGTATCACGGAAGACTTTCCTCCAGGGATTTTTGTTCTGCCAGATCAAATTGTGGATTACACCTATGGCAGAGACCATACCTTTGTCGACAGTAATGCATCGCTAACGCATCATATAGATTTTTCATACCCGTTTTCACGAGACCTAAAGCAACGCATATTGTTGGCCATACAGGCCACAGAAAATCAATGTAAGGATGGTGGCGTTTATGCATGCACCCAAGGTCCAAGACTCGAAACAGCCGCAGAGATAAAACGATTGGCTCAGGATGGTTGTAACCTCGTGGGAATGACAATGATGCCTGAGGCCGCTCTCGCAAGAGAGCTTTCGATCGCATATGCCTCTATTTGTTTGCCCGTAAACTGGGCAGCAGGCGTGACAAAAGAGGTGATAACCATCGAAGCCATTATGGCGCAATTAAGCTGTTTTAATTCTAAATTAAGAGAAGTGCTACACACTTTCTGCATAAGTCAGTAGACAGTATTTCGGCTTTAACCTACTGTCGACAACTCAGCTTAGATCTAATTTATCGAATTTAAGCAGACTTTTTTCATTATTCTAATAAGAAGAGATGAGGTGTGCGTTATGACAGCTCGACAGCTCGGCACTGTAAAGTGGTTTAACAATGCGCGAGGCTACGGTTTTATAACACGTGGTGAAGACACTGATGATATTTTTGTGCATTATCGCAATATCAGAGGAACTGGGTATAAGAGTCTGGCCGAAGGTCAGCAAGTAGAGTTTGAACTTTTAGAAGGCGAGAAAGGGCTTCAAGCAGAAGACGTTGCTCGTTTATAAAATCAAATTAGGCTAAAAGGAGCTGGTCCTGCCAACGATTGGCTTCTTTCTCAAATCACTTTTTTCTCACAGATTTCTTAGACAGGAAGACGGGATCGTGTTCGTGTAGAATTATCCGCCAACAAACAGGACGTACGGTTTTGGCTGGCGCTGGCGAGATTGGATCTGATTTTCTGTAGCCCTAATAATTGCCATGAAATGCTCTGATTGCGCAAAATTCTCTAATGAATTTGCTAAAAAATTCACGGAAAGCCCGTTCAAGAAAGCTCGCCCAAGACAGCCCCTCTAATAAAGTCCCTCGAATAAAACTCCTCCAAAATAATTGTCAAAAAGAAGTCAACGTCATTCTTAAGGGGAGCTTCAAAGACGGCTTAAGAAATCCTCAATGATAACTTCAATGAAAGCCGCTAAAACAACTTATTTTGCCTGAGCTTAGCTAAAACGCTGATCCACTTTTTCAGAGTTTCTTGTTGTGAGGGTTGGGTTTTTTATGGAGAGGGTGGGTTTCGATTGCTGAACTCATTCGTCCTGCTAATCAGATTGTTTGTCAGGTAAAAAAGCCCTTAAAGATAAAACGCGTTCAAAAAACGATTATCGGCGTCAACATAATCCATCAAAACCCTTTGAGAGATGGGGTGTCGTGTCCTGCCTCTATATTGGCAGGTCAAATCAAATAACCTTTAGTCACTCGGCTATTTTATTGTTCTGCGAGCTAGCTTGCGCAGATGAACAGGGTTTGGGCTTTTTTAGTGCTAATCAGTTTTGCTGACTGTACTTACGCAAAGGAGCGTTGTGGTTTAATTAAGCACAGTCAACTAATTTTCTTTTTTTTACTATCACTTTTGGCATTTTTGGGGCTTTGGGTGCTTCAGGGTATGCCGGTGCGGAATTTTTTTGGTGTGGATAGCGATCCGCTGCAGGGTGGGGTGTAAACTCATGGTCGTCAGATGACATGGCGTTTTTGGATGGAGCCTTGTCTTGTCTTTCGGTGTGTCTTTCAGAGCGCTCTGCACGGTTTCCAATTTCAGGTTGGCCGCCTTGCTTCTCACGTTGAATACGACGATAAATCTCTTCGCGGTGGATGGATATTTCTTTCGGCGCATCTGCACCAATTCTTACTTGATTGCCTTGCACTCCAACAACTGTTAGCGAGACGTCATCACCGATGCGAATTGTTTCGCCAATGTAGCGCGTCAAAATCAGCATTTAATTCCCCTTACTTCTATACGTTACTACTAAAATGGTGGCAGAAATGGTATTTGCCAATAACTGTTGAGACAACAGAAAAGCACATTTTACTGCCAAATGGCTTAAATATTTTTAATACAAAAAGAATTTCAATAAACTTTGGAGATGTTAACAAAAGTCAGCTATTTGAACGCTCACGTGTAGCGACTTTATCGTTTACCAGTTCACTAACGTAAGCAGAGAAAAGTGCGTATTAAAACTACTTAAGACTTAAGTTAATTTTAATAACTTATTCAGTGAATGAAACCTATTAAACAAGATTTAAACAAAAAACTCTGAGTAGAAATACTCAATTATCTAATGCATATGAGTAAAAATACACCAAAACAATTAGAAAGTTTGAACTGGGGGATGATTGGTTGTGGAAACGTAACCGATGTTAAAAGTGCCCCGTGTTATCAAAAAGTTCCCGGTTTCAATTTAGTCGGTGTCACCAACCGGACCTTAAGCAAGGCACAAACATTTGCTACTCAAAATAACATAGAGCATATTTTTGAAAATGCCAAGGCATTGGTTGAATCAAAGCATATTGACGCGGTTTATATTGCGACACCTCCGGATTCTCATCTGGAGTATGCAAGCCTGGTTGCATCTGTAGGCAAACCCTGTTGTATTGAAAAGCCTCTGGCACCAAGTTACGCAGAAAGTGAAGCGATACTTAAAGCTTTTCAAGGAAGTCAGACGCCTTTGTTTGTCGCTTATTACCGTAGAAGTTTGCCTCGATTTGAAAAAGTTAAGCTGTGGTTGGAGCAAAAGGTAATCGGCGACATCCGTCATATCCAATGGAATTATTGCCGCCCACCTTCAGAAAGTGATCTTGCCAAAGTCGCGAATTGGCGCACGGACAAAAATGTTGCCTATGGCGGTTATTTTGATGATCTTGCCAGTCATGGTCTCAATTTGTTTGAATTTTTATTGGGGGAGATTAGTGATGCTCACGGAACCGTAGCGAATCAGCAAAAACTATACTCAGCGTGCGATTCTATTGCGGGAGTCTGGTTACATGAAAACAACATCACTGGAACGGGTTTTTGGAATTTTGCGTCTCATCTTTATCGGGATGAGGTTGAAATACTGGGTAGTGATGGTGAACTGAGGTTTTCGGTTTTTGAAGATCAGCCGGTTCGCTATAGCAACAGGTCAACGTCCGAGGAAATCTTCATTGCCAACCCGGAGAATGTGCAAATCCATCATGTAGAAAATATGCGTCGCCACCTCAACGGTAGCGCTTACCACCCTTCGACGGGGGAAAGTGGCGTTAAGACCGCCTGGGTCATGGATAAAATCCTCGGGAAAATAGTTTGAGTACTACCACCATGTGATATACAGCGCTGCCAGGATGGCGACCACTCCCGCGGTTGCATAGTTAAATTGTTGAGTGGTAGAAAAGTCGATGTCATTCAAATTAACAGCCTTGTTGTTGGCTGCTGTTGTGGTGAGTAAAGATGCTGCGACCGCAAATATAAAGCACAACAAAAATACGTATCCGACACGATCTATGAAGGGAATCTCTTCAAAGAAAACGTAGAAAACCACCGAAAATAAAAATGAACCGAGCGCGGCTACTAGCGCACCGATGGAAGTAGTGCGCTTCCAAAACAAACCCAGAATAAAAATACATGCAATGCCCGGGGTAAAAAAGCCTGTAAAATTTTGAATATATTGGAAGGCCTGATCAAATTGACCCAAAAGAGGTTCCGCTACAATCAAAGCACAAGATAAGCCTGTCAGGCTTGCCATTCTGCCGATGTTGACATAATGGTGCTGGCTTTGTCCTCGTTTAAAATAGGAGTAAATGTCCAAAGTAAAAATGGTGGAAATACTGTTACTCATGGAAGAAATTGAGGACACTATTGCCGCCACAAGCGCTGCAAAAATTAATCCTTTCAGACCCTCCGGCATCAATGACATTAAAGAAGGATAGGCCTTATCAGAATTTTCAAGTTGAGGGAAAATAAGAAGGGCGGCAATGCCTGGCAATACTACAATAATCGGCATCAGTAACTTTAAATATGCAGCAAAAGCGATGCCTTTTTGCGCTTCTCGAATATTTTTTGCGGCCAAAGCACGCTGAATGATGTATTGATTAAATCCCCAATATGAAAGATTCATAATCCACATACCACCAATGAGTACGGAAATACCTGGAAGGTGAATGTAGTCGGGGTGATCTTTGCTCAGTACCATGTCAAATTTTTCTGGCACAGTGTGTATAAGAATCTGAAAACCCTGCCAAATCCCAGCGCCGTTGCTCACCTCAGCAAGCGAAAGGTATACAAGGATTAAACCGCCCGTAATTAACAGCACGACTTGTAAAATATCGGTTAGCGCAACCGCTTTTAAGCCGCCATACAGACTGTAGGCCAAAGATAAGAGGGCCAGCAAAATCATGGCGAACTGTATATCTATGCCGGCAACTGTATTAATGGCCAGAGCGCCCAACCATAAAATGCTGGTCAAATTGACAAAAACATATACCCCGAGCCAAAAGACAGCCATGATGGTTTTCACGTTCTTGTCAAAGCGCTGCTCTAAAAACTGAGGCATGGTAAAAATATTCCGCTCCAGAAAGACCGGCAAAAAATATTTACCAACAATCAACAAAGTGAGAGCGGCCATCCATTCATAAGACGCGATACCCAGCCCAATTGCATAACCGGAACCCGACATACCAATAATTTGTTCCGCTGATATATTGGCGGCTATGAGTGAAGCCCCAATCGCCCACCAGGGGAGTGAATTACTTGCCATGAAATAGTCGGAGGTATTTTTACCTTGGTCATCCTCATTTCTGGAGATCCAGAGGGCAAGCATGAGCAGACCAACAACATAAATGATGAAAACGGTGGTATCGAAGTGAGATAAGGTCATAGTTGCTACGGGTTTTAGTTCGTTTTTGTTTTGCTCTGGGAGACCAGCCCTGGCTCAAGTTATGGCAAAAAGCGTAACTCCATTTTTATTTAAAGCCCTGTACAACATTTATCGGGGCGCTTTTAATGCTCAAAAGCTAAGCGTGCTACTATAAAACAGCATAGCTGATTTAGACAAACAACCAGCTAACAGTCTAAGAATTGCACCCGATGAATTAATAAATCCCCAATTAAAGTCACAACAAAGAAAACTTTATTTTCTTTGTTGACATGAAAGAAGTTTCGGGTAGAATGCGCAGCTCTCACGGCGGGGTGGTTAGCTCAGTTGGGAGAGCGACGGCCTTACAAGCCGTAGGTCACAGGTTCGACCCCTGTACCACCCACCAATTCTTTGCTAAGCAAATAATTGGAACTCGCCAGAGAAATGCGGCCCGGTAGTTCAGTTGGTTAGAATGCCGGCCTGTCACGCCGGAGGTCGAGGGTTCAAGTCCCTTCCGGGTCGCCACATACAAAAAAAGCCCCTTACGAAAGTAAGGGGCTTTTTTTGTACGTGCATGTCTGAAAAGGCGCGAATGCTATACGCAGGGTTCACAAATTCGTCCGGACCGAATTTGCACTGCGAAGCAGCCCCGAAGGGGTGGCAGCCATGGATGGCTGCCATGAACTCCCTTCCGGAGGGTTGCCCCTATATAGGTAAAAGCTCCGCAGCAAGTAAGGGGCTTTTTTTGTATGTGCATGTCTGAAAAGGCGTGAATGCTATACGCAGGGTTCACAAATTCGTCAGGAACGAATTTGCACTGCGAAGCAGCCCCGCAGGGGTGGCAGAACCTTTCTCTAATTTCAGTGGTCAAAGCCTGACACCTGGAAAATCTAAGATCCTCGTTTGAAAGCTAAAAAGACAATCAATTAAATACGTCAACTTGTTGAAATATTTGCGAAATTTAACGTGGATTGATCTTGGAAACGCAGCAACTTTGTCAAATTAGTGTCATTATTCAGGTGTATAAAAGACGGACTGTTAAACAGGAGTACTAACCATGAATGATTATATAGAAGAAATATTGGAGCAAAACTGGGAGATGGATGACCAGGTAGCATTGGATGCCGATCAAAGCGATATGGAAAGCGATGAATACTTAGACGAGTGCGAGGCTTTTTAAGCCAGTCTCGTCTTTCAGTTTCCCCGAATTTTTATTGAGTTTCCCCTTCGTTTCATCTTGTTTGTCTTCAGTCCGGCTCCCGTCAATACCTTTTGTTTTTCGGCTTATCTTTTATCTGCCATTTAGCGTCTGTTTCCCGTCCAATCCGTTCTCAGTTGATTCTTTGCTGCATTCATAGTCGACCGTATGTCGCGTGAGGATAAGGGGAATGTTTATCCTGTTTACTGTGGTTTACGTTGTCTCGATATCAAGGCGACTGGTGGAAGTTGTGTGTGCCAACGAGCAGGGAAAGCGTAAAAATCTGTAACATTTTTCAGACAATTTATTTATAAAAAAGCAGGTTTCAAAATATTAAGTCTCAGCTTTGTGCGTTAGAATGCGGCTTATTTCATGCGCTATATCAAAAGAGTATATGTGGGGCGGTCTGGTTCACATTTTTCAGATCGAACCTTCGAACATGACTTTTTATCGAGTTTCAGGCGGCAAGCAGAGCGCGAGGAAGCTTACTAAACTGTAAGTGAGGTAAACCTCAATATAGCCTGAAATAATTCAGCTTTAATCACACAGTGATGTCCTCCTAGTCAAAAGAAATTGACGCATAATTTTTATACTTAAGTAGGTTTCTTTTTCTGTGATATTTGATCAAGACGAACACGCCAGCGTCGTATTTTTCTTCTCTGATGATTCAGAGGTAGTACGCGAAATGAATTACGCCGAGTATCAAGCGATACTTGATGGCTATGTGCCGGCTGTAGATCTCGCAAATCGTGATTTAAATGCGGTGTACGTCGAATTTAATGCAAAGTATAAAGTTGTTGCCACAGTCTTCTTTTTGGTGAGATTCACGTCATTGGGCTATGTGGATGACCGCTGGTCTGTGCCATTGATGCAGTTAGCCCGGTTTGCCAGCAAAGGGCCGGATTTAGGCGCTGGGCCGGTGCGCCTGGTGTGTGCAAGTCGTTGCCCAATGAAACAATATACTGCTGGGTTGTGGGACCCGGATTTACGCAGCGGGAAAGGAGAGTTTAAAGGTATTGCCGAGGCCGTAAAACGGAATCGCGTTGGTATCATGTTCAGAGACCCGGACCCGGAGCAGCTTCGACAGGAAAAAGAAGCTGAAGAAGCTCGCCAGATCATGGAAAAATCCATCGCCATGCGTTTGCGAAATAAAATGGATCAAGAATTTCGAGATCACATGGCGCAGGTGATTAAAGAGCAGCGGTTACGTACGCAAACCATATTGAATGATAAAGAGCGATATATTCGTGATTTAAAAGTACAACAGAATGCGCGAGTTGAAGATTACCGGACCATGCTTGAAGAGCAAAAGCGCATGTTGGAGCAGGAGCGCGAACGGAATGCAGCTTTAAAAGAAACCATTGAGGGACAGGCACAAAAGATTCAGGGGCTGCGTGAGTATTTCGAGGTTAAGCTGGAAAAGGCTGAGGGTTCAGAGCAGGACCAATTGGAACAGCTTAAACAAAATTATGAAATGGAAATGGACGCACACGTGGAAGCTGCAACCACGGAGCTAAAAGAAATGCTGCAGCTTCGGGAGGTTGAACTGCTTTATCGCAGTGAACAGGAAACCAAGCTGCTTGAAGAAATTAACACTTTGCGTGAGCAGAATCAGGGGCTGGTCGACAACAGTGGCGATAACATTTTAAGTAAGCTGATGGAAAAAGGGGTGAGTTTTGTGACCTACCAGCCTGGCGCTGGTCATATTACGTTACCGGTTAGTGACATCTCAAGCTATCTGGAAAATCCCACCGCCTATGTTGCCAGCTTTTGCGGCGTGACAGAGGCGCACTATAACGCTTGGCTCGAGCACTACCATGTGCCTATTTGTCGTGCGACCCATTCAAGTGGGGAGATGTGCGGAGAGAATATTCACCGAGTGGAATCCCCAGTGGATTTTGTTTTTGGTGAAACTGATTGTTGCCATAAGCACCGAAAAAACAAATCACCGCAATTAAAAGTTGCTGGAAGTAATCCCTAAAACTTAAATTTTCTAAGTTGTCTATCATTTCTGCATCAGAAAGGTTCGCCATTCTGACGTTGCTGGTTGTTTAACGTTCTGTTTGCTGACCTGATTAAGCACGCCAATATATTTGGTGCTAGGTGCCAACTCCGTCTAAACTTATGTGAACGTCGAAATTATCCCACAGAAAAAATTGAGGTTAGCAGTGCTGGAAGCTCGTCAACGCTTATTGCCAGATAATTGGTTACTAAAAGACCTCGATGTAATTGCATCGCTGGCGCCAATGGAGCCAATCGATCTACCTGTCTTTCATCAAAAAGACATTCAGGTCAGTATCAAGCGAGACGATTTATTGGACCCCCAGTTGGGGGGCAACAAAATCTATAAATTGCATGCTTATCTGCAGGCCGCGGTCGACGCACCTGACAAACCCATTATTTCCTTTGGTGGTGCATACTCAAACCATATTTATGCTTTGGCAGCAGCGGGGGCGCAATTAAAACTGCCCACAGTTGGTATTATCCGAGGGGAAGAGCCGCAGCAGTTAAGCCCAACGCTGCAGGATGCCAAAAGATTTGGCATGCAGTTGCATTTCGTCAGCAGAGAAGAATATCAACAAAAAAACAGCCAAGAATTTAGAGAAAAACTGCAGCGTAAATACGGTGATCATCACTTGATTCCAGAGGGTGGTGCTGGGCCTCAGGGTGTGGCTGGTTGTGCGGCACTGGCGCGTGGGATTCTAAATTCTGTGGACGATAAACCGGATCTTATCGTTCATGCCTGCGGTACTGGAGCCAGTGTGGCTGGGCTTATCACGGGGCTGGCACTCAGTCCTGCCACGGGTGTGCATGTTATGGGGGTGTCCGTACTAAAAGGCTATCCTGCACTGGAACAGGAAATAGAAGGGTTTTTAGATCAAATGCAGGTTTCCGCGGGAAGTTGGGAATTGCAGCAGGAATTTCACTGTGGTGGCTATGCGAAATACCCCGATTACCTGGCTGATTTTGTTTCGGACTTTGAAAAGCAAACCCAGATATGTCTGGACCCGGTCTATACTTCAAAAGTCATGTGGGCATTAGTCAAGCTGGCTGAGCAGGATGCATTTACACCAGGAACACGCATTATTGCTGTACATTCCGGTGGTTTACAAGGTTGCCGGGGTGTTGACTAGCAATGACCCGATAGCTCCACAGACTCGTCGGTTGTTAAATCAGGTTGAGAAAAAGGTAGCCAAGCCAGATGAAATCATTCGAAGCATTAGCGAACTCCTACGGAAAACTCATTGAGGATGCGTTTGCTACGGCCGACACCTTTGTTCCCCTAAAATATTTGCGTCCCAGTTTTCTCGAGGACTTATTCCACCATGTGGCGATTCAAACTATTTTTGCAAATCAGGTTATTTTTGAAGATGGCACGATAGATAAGCAGCTGATCTATTTGCAAAGCGGTGAAATTGAATTGCACTATGGCAATGGGCACACCGAAAAAATCGACGCTTACCAAAACACCATGCCGATTGCGAATCAGCAGCCGCGTCCATGTCGATGCGTGGCGTTAACCGATTGCACGCTGGTTCGTATCGATAGCGATAGAGCCGATCGCACCTTGAGCTGGAGTCAGATTGCGGATTATTTGATTGCCGAGTTATCTCTGAATAGAGATTACGACGAGGATATCGACTGGATGCAAACAGTCTTGAATTCGAATTTGTTCTTGAAGGCTCCTCCAGTGAATGCACATCAGATTTTTTCCCGAATGACACCAATGGTGGTGGAGAAGGGGGAGGTTGTATTGCGTCAGGGCGATATTGGCGACTGTTGTTATTTTATCAAAGAAGGTGAAGCGACGGTGTCAGCCACGTCATCCTCCCTGGAGCCCGAGTGTGAGTTGGCTCGCATAGGCCCAGGCCGATGTTTTGGCGAAGATGCGCTGGTGAACGAAACTGTGCGAAACGCCACTGTGACAATGCAGACTCCCGGCGTTTTGATGCGTTTAGAAAAAAGTGATTTTCAGCTGCTATTGCAGAATCCCGCGATTGATGAGGTGGATTTAAGCGAGATTCGGGAAATGCTTGAGGTGCCGATTTGGGTGGATGTACGGACCGATGATGAATATAACGAGGGGCATTTACCCGAGTCTGCCAATATTCCATTGAGCCTGTTAAGTTTGAAAAAGCGGGTATTAGCACCAGAGCAATTATATGTAATGTATTGCGATACGGGCCGTCGCAGTGCCGCTGCTGCGTACTTACTGGGAAAAGAAGGCTACAACGTTATTTCGCTTAAAGATGGGCTGGTAGGCGAGCAATTAATGGATAAACTGGTGAAAGACGACGGTTATATTTTGCGAGACGGGGTACTGCTGTCTGGCCAGTGATCCGGTACGATCATAAGTTGTTCTATTTGCTCTGTGCGATCTTTGGTGTAACAAAGAAGTGGTAGCATCATGCGATAGGGGGCAGAGCCTGGGCCTGAATTCGCGTTCGCTATTCTATCTAAATTATTGCGTGACGGTGCTTGTGCTTGCATAAGCTGTTGAATCAGTTCCTGCAGAGAAAGAGCGTTCGCTTCTTCTATGGTCGGGCCACTTAACCATTGCAACTTTTGGCAAGGCCAGCACGCCACAATATCGCGCTTTAGCTCATTCAATTGTGAAAAATGGCACCATTGTCCCAAATGTATCTGACCTTGCACTTGTTCGGGTAGGCTATCCTGTCCGGGTTGTTGAAATAACATACCTTTTAACAGCAATTGGGATGTGATGTGTGGTTGTTGATATTGATTTTGCCAGCGTGTAACAAAAGGCGTGCTTGCAGGGTTTCGTAATAGAGGCAGCTGATGGTGCAGTAGCCGATCCATTTTAATGTCCAGTCGGTCCCTCGCATTGGGGCCAATCCAGTTCTGCCAGGACGCGTCGTTGGCAAACCCCAGATAATATTTTACCGCCGCTTCCACATGAACCAGTGTGCCGTTGCTATGTTGCAGCAATAGGTCAATTTCCCCCTGTGTTTTACCGTGTTTGTTTGGAATTTGGACGTTATTTTCCAGGAGCCGGTAGGGGCAAACACCATTTTGCCACCCCTCAGTGAACAAAAACTGTAAAAGGGCTTCAAAATATAAGCCCAGCCGCCGGTACTGCCCGCGAGAAATGCGGTGGCGATCAAAAAATAATGTATCTTGCTGGTCCAGAAATTGGAGGTAATCCAGCGCTGCATCAGTATTTAGCTCAAAGGAAAATGTGGCAAAATCAGCGATGCGAGTTTGGAAGTAGGGCTCGGATTGAAGCAACCATGCGAGGTCTCGCACGCTGGTGTGGGTGTATTGAGCGAATTTAAGGATATTGTCGGACAAAAATGCTTTCCTATAGAAACTTTAGTCGGATTTCGTTATCTTTTCATGCAAGACTTTTCCCATTAAACCCCTTTATACCGGTAAAGTAAAAAGCGAAGTGTTTTGTTCGTTTATTGATGTCGGCGTTGACGATAGGCAGTTATCGATTGCGCAAGCTGGTCGTTTGCAAGGCCAAGCCTGATTATTTTGGGGGATAAAAACTAAAACAGAATAAGTTGGGAAACTGCAGCACATAATAATCCATGAAGGCAGCTTTACGCGTAACCGCCGAACTGCCAAAAGGTGAAACAATGAGTCAATTTTCAACCATCGGTTTAATCGGCCGATTGGCCAGCGAAAGTACAACGTATTCGCTTCAGCGTCTGGTGAGTTATTTAGAAAAACAAAACATCACGATGTTACTGGAGGAGGAAACATCAGCAGTACTGCCCGATTCCAATCTGCGTGTTGAAACACGCTCTTCAATGGCAGAAAAATGTGATCTGATCATTGTTGTTGGTGGGGATGGCAGTTTGCTGGCCGCAGCCCGGGCTTTTGCTGGCTATGATGTAAAGATACTGGGAATTAATCGCGGCAGGCTGGGATTTCTCACGGACATCTCTCCAGAAGAAATCGAGTATAAAGTCGGGGAAGTTCTGGATGGTAAGTACAATTCAGATATGCGCATTTTGCTGACTTCCACGGTTTATCGTGACGGGAAGGCTATTTCACAAGGGGTTGCGCTAAATGACGTGGTAGTGCATCCAGGCAAGTTCATTCGAATGATCGAATTCGAATTGTTTATCAATGATGAATTTGTCTATCGTCAGCGATCCGATGGTCTGATTATTTCTACCCCAACAGGGTCAACAGCATATGCATTAAGCGGCGGGGGGCCAATTATGCACCCTCAATTGGACGCCATTGTGCTGGTGCCGATGAATCCCCACACTCTTAGCAGCCGGCCGATAGTGGTGAATGGTGAAAGTGAAATTAAATTAATTGTCAGTGAATCAAACAATTTAAATCCACACGTGACTTGTGACGGACAAACGCATGTTATTTCTCAACCGGGTGACGAAGTTATCATCTCGAAATCGCCACGTTTACTAAAATTAATTCATCCGCTGGGCCATAATTTTTATGAAACCTGTCGAACTAAATTAGGTTGGGCAAGCCATTCTGGGAATTCTCAACTTTAATTACATAAAAGGTAAACGAGGTAAAAGGGGCGACGGTGCAATATTCGGGTTACGACATCATAGGTGATATTCATGGGTGTGCCTTTACCCTGGAAAAACTGCTGGAAAAAATGGACTATGTCCGCGATGGTGAGGTGTATTACCACGCAAATCGGCAGGCGATTTTTCTGGGCGATATTGTCGACCGTGGGCCACATATACGAGAAGCCTTACATATTGTAAAAGGCATGGTGGATGCAGGCTCCGCGCAATGTATTCTAGGTAATCATGAGTACAACGCTTTGGGTTACATAACGCCGACCCCCGAAACAGAACATACGCGAGAAGTGAAATATGTACGTGCCCATAATGCACGTCATAATCGGTTAATTGCTGAAACTCTCACCCAGTTCGCGTCTTACCCCGAAGAATGGCGGATGTTTCTCGAGTGGTTTCGTGGCCTTCCAGCATTTCTGGAGCTTCCGGGGTTTCGTGTCGTCCATGCGTGTTGGGATGAGGCGCTCATTGCGGAATGTAAGGAGCGAAAATTATCCCTGTTTTACGACAAAGCTTTTATCCAGCAATCTGCAGACAAGTCTACATTTGAAGGGCGTTTACTGGACCGCTTAACACGTGGAACGGATATTACACTGCCAGAAGGGCGCACCATTACCAGTAAGGATGGCTATAAACGGCGTTTATTTCGAACCAAGTTTTGGGCAAATTCTCCAGAAACCTACCAGGATGTGGTGTTTCAGCCAGATCCATTACCCGAAGATATCGCGCAGCAATCCTTGAGTGGCGACGAAAAAGATGCACTCCTGTGTTATGGCGAAAACGAACCTCCTGTGTTTGTTGGCCACTATTGGTTGCAGGGTAAACCGCGAGTACTTCGACCGAACATTGCATGCCTGGACTATAGCGCCGTGAAATACGGGCGTTTAGTGGCCTATCGTTTTGACGGAGAAGATTGTTTAAGTGATAAAAAGTTTGCCTGGGTGTATGTGGACGCCAGTCCAGCAACGGAAAGTCCACCCAGCTAGCGTTTTCGAGCATAAGCGACGCATTTTTTGGGGCGTGTGGCGCTTGCTCTCCCATCAAAATGTCATCTTGTAGTGTTCACGCCTGGCCAGAATTTGGTCATACAAGTTTAGTGGAAAGAATGCTTTTCACGCTGTAACCTACGCGCTTCTTTCATTCTAAAAATCGACAACTGAGAAATTAATGAGCTGGATAGTTTTTGCTGAATTCCCACTGGCTGAAGATCTAAGTCAGATCAATAAAGCATTAAATCATCACAACATTCCGCATCGATTTACTGAAGAGCAAGGGCGGCAGCGTCTATGGTTGCCCGGTCAGCATTTTGTGGAGCCGGTGAAAGAAATTATCCATGCGGTAAAAGCGCAGGGTTATCGAGTGCCTGAATCGGTAGAGGAGAGTGGCCATTCTACAGTGAGTATGTCGTCGGTCAGTTTCTTACCCATTTTATTGACCCGCCCCATCACCTTATTGTTGATCATAATGGGGGTGCTGGGGTATCTGGTGATATTTTTTTCGCTGGCTAAGATGCACTATTGGCTGGCGTTAAAACCAGATTTGATGGAGCAAGGCCAATTGTGGCGGTTGATAACGCCAATATTTTTACATTATAGCCTCATGCATGTGGTGTTTAACTGTCTCTGGATTTGGGAGCTGGGCAAGCGCCTGGAGCTGGTGATGGGCTCTCTCGCTTTACTGGGCTTAAGTCTGGTAACGGCAGTTGTGAGCAATTTTGCCCAGTATTGGATTGCCGGATCTGTGGAAATTGGTGGGTTATCCGGTGTTGTTTATGCGTTTTTTGGGTGCGCGTTTGTGTTGCAGTATTTTCGTCCCAGTGCCGGGCTAAACATGCCCAAGGGATTCTATGCCGTAATTTTCGGTTTCCTTTTAGCGGGATTCACCGGGATATTTGAAGTGATCTTCGGAATAAATATGGCAAACTGGTGTCATTTATTTGGTTTGATTTCAGGTTTGGTGTGTGCGCTGGTGCTGGTGCTGTTACAGAAGCACAAAGAGTGACCTTGGCGCTTATTTATACTTCAATCCAGGCGCTCTCTAGCCAAAAGGGCGAATATTTGTCAATTCCGGGAGACCAAAACGCGTAAGTGGTAACGCGTAAAATGGCGGCTGGCTTATTGTTACAGTCTATTTGCGCTATAAGATAAGCTTGATTTACAGCAGTATCGCCCCGAGTTAGTGTGTCACGAAGTAAAAGGCTTATTTGCGCTGCGCCTCTTAAGGCTAACCTGATTAAAGCAAACCGGTGTAAACATGAACATCGAAGCATGTGTAGAAGCCTTGACAGAGCAGACCAGACCAGTCCAGAACAAACTAGAACAGCGTAAACTAGAACAGCACAGAACAAACATTAGTAGTAGGAAAATGATGGAATTGAACAAAGTCCTTGAGGCTCTCACCCCTGAGATCGTTGAAAAGTTTAAGCTGGCGATAGAGCTGGGGAAATGGCCAGACGGCAAACGACTTACCCCAGAACAATTAGAAATATGCATGCAGGCGGTCATAGCTTACGAGCATAAATTTGTGGAAGAAACGGCAAGAACTGGTTACGTACCTCCCAAAGATGCCTGTGCATCAGAAAGTCAGCCTGAAGAATCGCCATTGACCTGGCAAAAATAAAGTCACACGTCTCAACTCTATAGCCGTAAATTTACATTAAAAACCAATAATTGGGGTGAGGGCACTATAACTCTTGATGCAACTCCTGATACAACAACCCTTAATACAGCCTTTGACATAACCCTTGACGCGGCGCATACGTTCACGCCTATCTGGTTTCGAAAAAGCAATTCCCAATTAAAGAGATTCTGAATAAAGAGATTCCCTATGCGAGATTCACAACCCAAAGCCATCTACCTGAAAGATTATCAAGCGCCAGACTATTGGATATTGAAAACAGACCTGGTGTTTGACTTGTTTGATGAGCACACACTGGTTACGTCAACGCTCAAAATCAAACGCCATGAGAGCGCCCCTGAAAATGCTCCATTGGCACTGGCTGGACAGGATATGGAACTTGTGTCGGTCAATCTCAATGGTCAGGATTTAAGTGAAGAACAGTACCGAGTGGATGCAGAAAGTCTAACCATTCACGGGTTGCAGAAAGATAACGTTTTAGTTTGTGTAACGCGTATTAAACCGCAGGAAAACACCTCTCTTGAAGGGCTTTATCGCTCGCGCACCATGTACTGCACTCAGTGTGAAGCTGAAGGTTTTCGGAAAATCACATACTACCTGGATCGCCCAGATGTAATGAGTGAGTTCACTACAAAAATAATCGCAGATAAAAATCAGTACCCTGTGTTGTTATCCAACGGCAACCTGATAAACAGCGGTGACCTGGAAGGTGGTGCAGACAGACATTGGGCTGTTTGGCATGACCCACACTTAAAGCCCTGTTATTTATTTGCCTTGGTCGCAGGGAATCTGGTGAATGTGGACGATAGCTTTACCACAATGTCGGGTCGAAAGGTCGACATTAAAGTGTTTGTGGAAGAAAAAGATGCAGATAAGTGTGACCACGCCATCTTGTCGTTAAAAAATTCTATGAAATGGGACGAAGAGGTCTATGGTCGGGAATACGATCTTGATATTTTCATGATTGTGGCTGTGGATGACTTCAATATGGGGGCCATGGAAAACAAAGGCTTAAATATCTTTAATACTTCGTGTGTGTTAGCGAAACCAGAAACCACAACTGACGCTGGCTTTCAGCGTGTGGAAGGGGTGGTTGCACACGAATATTTTCACAACTGGTCCGGTAACCGCGTCACCTGCCGAGACTGGTTTCAGCTCAGTCTAAAAGAAGGGTTCACGGTTTTTCGTGATGCAGAGTTTTCAGCCGACATGAACTCTCGCACGGTAAAACGTGTGGAGGATGTGTCGCTGTTACGCACCATGCAGTTCGCCGAAGATGCTGGCCCAATGGCGCATCCTGTTCAGCCGGCAAGCTTCATAGAAATTTCAAACTTTTATACCCTGACGATTTACGAAAAAGGGTCTGAAATTGTCCGTATGATCCATACCTTACTAGGTAAGGATTTGTTCCGAAAAGGCTCAGACCTCTATTTCTCCAGACATGATGGCCAGGCCGTGACAATTGAAGATTTTGTTGCGGCGATGGCTGACGCGTCTGGTCGCGACTTTACGCAATTTATGCGCTGGTACAAACAGGCTGGCACGCCGGTGGTAAAAGTCAGTGGCGCATATGATGAAGAGGCTCGCCGTTACACGCTGACGTTCAAACAGAGCTGCCCGGCAACACCGGAAGCCGATGAAAAACAACCGTTTTTAATTCCTGTGGCGATGGGCCTGCTGGGCGAAGCGGGCGCGCTGAAGTTGGATCTGGCTGGAGAACCTGCCGACACAGAAACTTCTGATAACACGCACAGAGTATTAGAGTTAACGCAAGCAGAGCAGAGCTTTGTGTTTGAAAATGTGAGCGAAAAGCCTGTGCCTTCTTTATTCAGAGGTTTTTCCGCGCCGGTAAAAATTGAATACGCCTATTCACGAGATGAGCTTCAGCGCTTAATGCGTCAGGATGATGATGGCTTTTGTCGCTGGGATGCGGCTCAACAATTGGCTATCCAGGTGATTCAGGAAGTAATGGCTGAATTAACCAAAGATCCTGCACCGAAAGTAGATGAACGCCTTATTGATGCCTATCGCCATTTACTTGCTGATGACACGCTGGACCCTGCAATGGTGGCCTTAATGCTAAAACTCCCGTCGGAAGCCTATCTGGCGGAACTGGCCCCGGTTGTCGACGTGGATCTTATTCATCACGCACGCAAGCGTGTGGAGCGCAAATTGGCACAAGCCCTTTTTGCCGAATTTAAATTAGTCTACCAAAAGCTGAATCAAACCGGTGAGTTTTCTGTCAAAGCTGAAGACATAGCCAAGCGTAGCTTGAAAAACACCGCATTACATTATTTGATGGTGAACGGTCAGGAAGAGGCGGTTGAAATTTGTCAGCAACAATTTAATGATGCTAGCAATATGACCGATGAACTGAGTGCTTTAACCGCTATCGTGCATTCCGAAAAGGCAGCATTGACGGAACTCAAGCAAACCGTATTAACGCAGTTTTACGAAAAATGGAAAGACGAAGCATTGGTGGTCAATGACTGGCTGTCTGTGCAATGCGCCAACCCAAATCCGGATACTTTGCAAACGGTGCAAAGCCTGATGCAACACCCCGCGTTTGATAGTAAAAACCCAAATAAACTACGCGCTGTGATCGGTGCTTTTGCCATGCGTAACCCGATTAATTTCCATGAAAAGAAAGGGACGGGATATCAGTTTTTAGCCGATCAGATTATGGCCTTAAATAGCAGTAATCCTCAAATTGCCGCAAGATTGCTAACACCTCTGACGAAGTGGAAACGCTACGATGAGTCTCGCCAAGCATTAATGCAAAAGCAACTGGAAAAAATAAAAGCATTACCCAATTTGTCTAAAGACGTCTACGAGGTTGTTGCGAAGAGCCTGGGAAGTCTGAAATAAATGAACTTAATGTCGCAGTGGAAGTCTATGGTTGAATTTTGTGTGTTTTTTGTAGAAGTCTCTGACAAATAACAAAAATGTGCGCTTTTAGTGATAATCGTTAATCCATAAACGATAAATGAAAAGATAAAAGCGCATGATACACAATAAAATCAGTATTGTAGTACGATGGGGGCAACCTTCCATCGTGAGATCTTGGCACCGCTGCATTGTTTCTTTTTACGAAATGTCAATTGAGCAAGCATAAAAACAAACCTAAAAAGGCTGACCGCCTAACTAGGATGAAAGAGAAACGCGCATGATTAAGAACTCGTCAGAAGCTTATGGTTGGGTGAGTATTGCATTACACTGGATAACCGCTGTGACTGTCGTCGGTCTGTTTGCTCTAGGCTTGTGGATGATGAGTTTGGATTATTACGACACCTGGTACAAAAAAGGCCCGGATTTGCATCGCAGTATTGGTGTACTACTTGTATTGTTGGTGATATTTCGTTTGGTGTGGCGATTAGTGAATCCCAAACCAGCAGATCTGCCAACACACAAAAAATGGGAAAAGGTCAGTGCCCATATCGCGCACTGGTTGTTTTACATTTTAATTATCCTTATGTTTCCCACCGGATACTTTATTACGACGGCAGAAGGGCAAAGTTTATACGTTTTCGATTGGTTTGCCATTCCATCTTCCATTACAGGGGTGGATTTAATGGCCGATATCTCGGGTGAAATACATGAAATTATCGCCTTCACCATTATTGGTCTGGCAGTTGTTCATGCACTTGGAGCCTTAAAGCATCATTTTCTCGATAAAGACTCAACCCTTAAAAGAATGTTGGGTTTTTCCAGTAAGTCCACCTCGGAATAATTGTTCCATCCCTATTGTTCAATGTTTTTATTAGTTATTAGGAGTAACTTATGTTTAAGAAAGCTTTACGAATAATGTCTGCTAGCGTGTTACTTGGTTTGATGGCACAGACAGCCCTGGCTGCAGATACCTATGTCATTGATACCAAAGGTTCTCACGCCTTTGTACAGTTCAAATATAAGCATCTGGGCTATAGCTGGTTGTACGGTCGATTTAACACTTTTGAAGGCGAGTTCACCTATGATCCAAAGGATGACTCTAAAAATAAAGTTACAGCAACAGTAGATGTGACCAGTGTTGACAGTAACCACGCAGAGCGTGACAAGCATTTCCGTAGTGCCGACTACTTGAATACCGACAAATTTAAAACTGCAAAATTTGTTAGCACAAGCTACAAAACAGTAGGTAAAGACAAAGCCAAATTGAAAGGCAAATTAACGCTTATGGGTGTGACCAAGGAGATTGAATTGGATGTTACCGTTATTGGTGGCGGTGAAGATCCCTGGGGTGGATACCGTCAAGGTTTTGAAGCAACTACTGAAATTGATCCATCTGATTTCGGTATGAAAAAAATTGGCATGATCGAACTGATCTGGTCTGCCGAAGGTATTCGTAAGTAAGTTGCTGAAGCTGTAACAGCAAAGCAATATCAAGCTGACGCAAGCCGGCTAACAACTCTCGCGAAAGCGAGAGTTGTTAGCTCAATTATTTCCTTCCGTTATTTTCTGTAGAGTTTTCTAGCGTTTTATTTTCTGTTTTCTGACGGCAAGTTGGAAAGGGAGTCTATGTGCTTAAACAAGGGAGTTTGTCCGATTCTCAGATCGATTTCTGACAATAAGCCTTGATAGGTATCCGACTCTAGATCAGAAAATATATTCTTAAACTCCTTTTCACTGAGTCCCTCTGGCAGTGCCATAATGTCTGGGAATATATCGTTTTCGGAAAGGGATTTTTGCGCGTACTCGTGAAGTCGTGTGGCATTAAGTTCGGAGCCTATTGCCATTTCGGTAAAGCGAATACCCACCTTGTCTGCTGTAATGTCAACAAAGCTGAATCCGCTACCCCCGCCATTAGCATCCAAAATTTCTTTGAGTTCGCCCAGTGAAAAACTGAAACCCTGCTCGGCTAATATCTTCAATGCAGATGAGTATACAAAATGCTTAGCCAGATCCTCTCGAGACTTGAGCGTCAACTTCGGTTGGGCCGTGGCATTAAGTCTGTGCAACTTTATATCCGCCACAAAATGTCGAAAAACGCCAGGTCCGACTTGAATTCCCAAGGCATATAAAGCGGAAAGGTTTTCTTCTGCTGGAGAGTAGTTATTTGCGGCAGCTTGTTTTGCGCTGGTCTGTAATAGAAAATTCAGGTAGTCAATCAACGAAACTGGTGTGTTGTCTCTGGCTCGAGTAAAGTCGACAAGCGCATCAATATAGTACTGCACTCGTACCGGGTTAAATTTCTTTTCACTGCCATAATAGCTGTTCAGGCGCTCCACAACATTGGCGATACCTTCTTGGAAACCTTGCGGCGGTTTAAATGACAGTGTCAATTTGGTTGGATGGATTTCGATGTCTGAAATACCGTTAAGAATTTTACGTCCGTAGCTTTTGCCTAAACCCGTTTCCACTAGGCGATAGAAAATTTTATTTGCCATTCCATCCCACAGTGGAATACTGCCTATCTGGCTTTCTTCCCAGTGGAAACCGTGTTTGGCGCTGGTTAGCGTGGCTTTTCCATTTAAGTAGTATGGCTGACCTAATACACTGGTACGTACTGAAAATTCGAAATGAGCGCCTTTGCCTTGAATATTCACCTTGCCAATGAAACCAGAGTATGTGCGATGTATGAGGTGGAGTACACTGTCCATTTCTTGTTCGCTGGCCGAAATGGGAATGGTTTCGTGCGTATTGATGACTTTTCTGCTGATACGTTTGATAAAGTCCGACCCCGTCTTCGCTTCGCTGCTGGTGATGGGGGTGCTCATTTCAAGTGAAGGTTTGTCGTCCAGCGCGAAGGACAAAAGAATCAGAATGAGTGAAAAAACAGCAACAAATAAAACGGCTGACCAGCGCAACAACACGCTGAGTAAATAGCGGAAAAACTGCCACTTCGAATTAAAAATACTTGCCAAAACTACCCTCGAATCTCCCGTGTTGCCTGGCGGCAGACTAAATTCTGTTGAGTTTAATGTCAATATGCCAAACGACAAGCCGATCAGGTCGAAATATATTCACTGTATCTTGGCCGAATGAAACCTGTTTACGCAAAGACTTTTAACAAAAATGTAAAACAACAAAAAGAATACAGGTACAAAGCAACGATATTAATCAGCTCTAAAACTCTAATTACTGACAAGAATTTTACTCACTTTACTGCAAACGTAATAAAAAACATTTTCCTCAGCAGTTTTTACGCTAACTCAAATTTAAGAGCTTTACGATAAGAGAAAGCTGGAAAAATTTGGACAGCTTGGGACGCGAAAGAAACGGAGAAAAGGAGAGTGAAGGGAGATAGAAGGGAGATAGAAGGGAGATAGAAGGGAGATAGAAGGGAGATAGAAGGGAGATAGAAGGGAGATAGAAGGGAGATAAGGTATGAGTCCAATCCACAGGCTGCAATATAATCAACACTCCTCAGAGTCAGCGCTGTGCACGAAGCTGTGTGGCGGCATCTGCAACTGAGTGTCACGTTAATTTGCGCATCATGGAAAATCCCGGTTATTTCAATGCAAAATCATTGGAAGTGGACCATTATTGAAAAGACAAAACGGATAATTCAAAACACTTTAACCCAGGGGTGAGGATTGAGCCCGGGCATTCACCTAAGCTCTTGTTTTTTGCGGCGGCGGGAAATACCTCGTGCTCTGTTTTAGTGCCCGTGTTTGTGCCTGTTAAACGCCTTGAAAAAACAGTCTTGAGCCTTCGGCTTTGGCGCGAATGCGGTGAATGATAAAAATAAAAAGGGACCACGGAATCTATGAATTCAATTACACCACGATGACAGATACCGTGTTTCTGGGTCTAGTACGGCTGCACATGCAAAAGATCCGAAAGCTATCCATATTAAAGTCCAAAGAAGTTATAGAGACCATTAATGTTTAAAGGTGAACAAAGAGCTGCGTAATGCCATCATTTTTTAGTGATAACTTCATGCCGCATGGAATGTGCTTTCTGTGGAAGCCGGAAATTCTATGGCTAAACGTGATTTCGGATGCACTCATAGCACTCGCATACTTTTCCATTCCGGTAGCGATTTTTTACTTCGTACGCCGCCGCAGCGATATTAAATTCAGTGGCATTTTTATTTTGTTTGGGTTGTTTATTTTTTGCTGCGGCGTCACCCATTTGTTTTCGATATACAACGTCTGGAATGGGAGCTATGGCCTCCATGGCATCACCAAAGCGGTGACAGCCTTGGTTTCCTTGTTAACAGCGTTGGTTACAATTAAATATATACCTGAAGCCCTGTCTATCCCTACGCCTGCCCAGTTAAAAGATGCAGAAAAACACGCTTTTGAAGCTAAGATGGAACAAGCGCGTATCGAAATGGAAAGAAAGAACGAGGCAATATTTAAATTTTCTCTGGAGCTTTTGCCAACGGGACTTTTGGTTATAGATGCCGAGCAAAAAATTAGAATTGCGAATAAAGCACTGGAACGTATGTTTGGCTATGAAGAGGACGAATTACAAGGCAAAAGTCTGGAAACCCTGTTGGCCAGTAATTTATATGCCCACCATAAAATGCTGGTAGAACAATACCTGGAAAATCCCACGCAAGGTCACTCCATGGCATCTGGGCGAGTAGTAAGGGGGAAAACAAAGCAGGGTGGTGAAATTTCCATTGAAATAAGTTTGTCTGCGCATGAGTTTGAAGGGGAAACGCATGCGTTCGCCTCAGTGGTGGATATCACGTCAGTCATTTCTGAAAAAAGCCTTGCTCTGGAGGTGAATAATCGAATTAAACGCGCGGTGCAGGCGAGCAATGACGGCATCTGGGAGTGGAACATTATTTCCAACGATGTATGGTACAGCCCGCAGTTAATGCGGATGATCGGCCACAATGAAAATATTAAACCGGAATTTCACTTGTGGCAGGAACATATTCATCCAGAAGATCGTGAGCGTGTCATGGCGGAGCTAAACACGCACATAGCCCATAAAAACCGGTTTGACGTTGTATACCGGGGAATGAGTGAATCAGGGGATTATGAATGGATGCACACGCGAGGAAATACCTTGTTCGATCACGAAGGTCGAGCTCTGTTAATGTCTGGAACATTAAGTAATATCAACGAGCTTAAAAAACTTGAATCGGAATTGAGTTCTAAAACACATTTTTTAAATGCGGTGCTCGATAAATCACTGTGCGGCACCTATATTTTTGATCTGCAACTGCAAGAAAATACCTATATAAACGAACAATACTCCATTATCACCGGTTATACCCCAGAAGAATTAAAAAGAATACAAGAGGAACAGGGGCTGCTCGCATTATTTCACCCGGAAGATAAGCAAAGAATACTGGATCACTATGGGGAAGTGATTAATTCATCCAACAAACGCGGCGTGACCATAGAATATCGTTTTCGACACAAAGCGGGTCGTTGGTTATGGTGTTATTCACTGGATTCTGTGTATTCCTTTGATGAAAACGGAAAAGTAAAGGAGATGATCGGTACGTTTTTTGAAATTACCGATCTGAAAGAGCGCGAAGAACGTATTAAGAAGCTTGCATTGGACTTTCTGATGACGTTTGAGCAAGCTGCTGTTGGAATTGTGCATATTAATATGGATGGTTTTATTGTAAAAGCGAATAAAAAACTATGCGATATTCTGGCGTACTCACAAGGGTCCTTAATTGAAAAGGAATTTGGGGATATTTGTGAGGAGGGGGATCTAAAAAACTATTTTGAACTCGAAATCAAAAACAAAGCAAAAAAATCAGAGCAGTTTATTAAGGAATGTCGTTTTATTAAAAATGGCGGAGAGATGCTGTGGGTGAACCTGACATTGTCACTTGTGCGAAATGACGATGGGAAGAATTTACATTTTGTTGCGGTTGTTGAAGATATCTCTGAGCGCAAGAAAGTTGAAAAAGCATTAGAGGAATCCAATGCCTCCTTGGAGCGCTTTGCATATTCCGCTTCTCACGACCTGCAAGAGCCTCTCAGAAAAATCTGTGCGTTTTCAGACAGCTTAGAATACCGCTTGATTGACCGATTGGACGATCCTGATGCCCGTTATGAACTCAGCCGTATCAGTGATGCGGCTAAGCGCATGCGAGAAATGATTAACAGTTTGTTGCAGCTTGCCAGGTACTCCAGTCAAAAAATTAATAAAGACGCTATTAAGGTGTCCGATGTGATCGCCTTGGTAAAAGAGGATCTGTCACGGCTTATACATGAAAGCAAGGCTGAGGTAGTTTTGGAGCAGGACGCGGAACTATATGCTGATGATACTGGTATGCAGCAGGTGTTTATGAACCTGATTGCCAATGGTATTCGCTATGCTAAACCCAATGAAAAACCTGAAATAACCATACGTATTGAGCAAGGTAGTAAAGAAGTTGTCATTCTAGTCGAGGACAAAGGTCAGGGGTTTAATGAACAATTTGCGCAGCAAATCTTTGAGCCGTTTAAACGGTTAGTGGGGAGAACGATCCCTGGAACAGGAATGGGGCTGGCGCTTTGTCGGCAAATTATTTCAGCTCATGGCGGGGTGATAAATGCACGTGGAACTGTTGGGGTAGGGGCGACATTTGAAATTCGCCTACCACGAGGAGAGCAGCAATGAATGAGAACAACAGATACATCGTATATTTAGCTGATGATGATGCAGATGATCAGTATTTAGTAAGAAGCGCGTTTAATAAGCTTGAAAAACAACCCGAGTTATTGTTTTTTAATAACGGTCTGGAATTGGTGGAGCATCTTGAGGCGAATAAACTGAACAAAGAAAACAATATGCAGGCGATAGTGTTGTTGGATTTGAATATGCCGACGTTAAATGGCAAGGACACTTTGCAGCGCATTAAGAGCTCTCAAACACTTAAAAACCTGCCTGTGGTGATATATTCCACCTCTGAATCCAATTACGATGTGCAGGAAGCTTACCAGCTTGGCGCCAATGCATTTATTACAAAGCCAGAACGATTTATGGACATGGTGACGGTTATTAAGCGTTTGTATGAGTTCTGGTTTGAAACAGTAGAGCTCGTTTGATTTCAGCGCTGCTATACTTACTAGGCGAGTTAGGTGATCCCCGTACAAATGTCATTGCGGATCAATATGGTTTATACGTTGTGGTTATTATATTGGGGAAATAAATAGGAGGTAGTCTTCTTGTGGTGGAAGAAGCTCCTAAGGTGAAGGTATTTACATGCAGGTAATTAGTATTTCGGTAGGAAGAGTGACCACCCACCTATTTTTATTCGTTCAATCTATATTTAAACAGATGCAGACCTCCGCTATCGTATTTTTCCGACATGTTGAGGTATATCGCGCAACGAGTGTTTTACGTAATACCAAAGGTATAGATGGTGCAAGTACGGGTAAAGAAACAGAGCAGGCTTTAGTTTGTACTTCACTGGACAGTTTTCAAGAGCTAAATAGCTCAAAAATCTCAGATAAACAGTATATGGCAAGTACGGCAACTTCACCTTCGGCTTCTGAAGGTGGCTCGGAAAATAATCAGGCAGGCAAGGTGTTGAATTCGGGGAATAATTCGGGACGTTCTAACTCATCGGAAGATGTGATCAATGTGCTCATTGTAGAAGATGACATTGACGATTTTTATCTAGTACGGCAAATACTTGGGAGGGATTCTGCGCGAAAATATGACATCGTGCACTGTGACAGTCTGCAACAAAGCCTGGATATGCTGCAGAGAACCAAGGTGGATATTATTTTGCTGGATCTTGGCCTGGGTGATTCATCTGGTCTGGAGACGCTACAACACATGGCTAATGCCATCATGTTTTCTACGCCGATCGTGGTGTTGACGGGCACTAACGATGTGGAACTTGGCGAACGAGCAATTAAAGTTGGGGCGGAGGATTATGTCCCAAAAGAAGAGGCCAACACATCTCTGCTATCACGCTCCATTCGCTATTCCATAGAGCGACATTTTTTATTACAGCAGTTTCAACAGCGTGCAACTACCGATCCTCTGACGCTCTTGCCCAACCGGTCCGCATTAATGGAACGGATTGAGAATCTCATGTTGGATGTGAGTCGCAATCACGCAAAAATGGCGATTGCCATGATGGATCTAGATGGCTTTAAAGAAATAAATGATAGCTTTGGGCATCAGGCCGGAGATGAGGTGCTAAAGGAAATTGCAGAGCGTATGAAAATGCGTTTACGTTGTTCGGATATGGCGGCTCGTCTAGGCGGCGACGAATTTGTGCTGTTGTTGACAAATTACCACAACCACAATGAATTGCTGGACGTATTACAACGCAAACAGAAGCGCTTGAGTCAATCAATGAATCTTACCGTGCAAGATGCCACACATGAAGTTTCGGTGGGCATTAGCATTGGTGTTGCCGAATGGAAACAGGGATTGAGCGCGCACCAGTTACTGGCCATCGCGGATGAAGCCATGTACGACAGTAAGCGCAAAGGGAAAAACATGATTACGCTGAGCGAAGAGTAGAAAGATAAAATCCTGACAAGAAAAAATATAATTAAAAACAAACCAAATAAAACAGCCACCAAGTTTTAAACTCTCGCAATTGCAAATAGCTCGGGCTCGAAAATAGTTAGTCGCCACAGAAAAGCGCAAGCCATTTAATTCACGCTAATCTCTTGTACAAATTTCATCGTTATTTTTCAGTCACTAAAAAGAAACTTTTTCAGTTTCAGGCCTCTTTAGTGGTCCAAGCTTCATACCGCCAAAATTTATTCGCCATCAGTGTCAGTGTGCTGGCAGTTCTTTAATTGAAGTAAAAATCCAACAGTTGACAGCTCAGGCAGACGAGTCTTGCAGTATTTGGAGTGTTTTGCTTTTTTTGGCGTGTATTTCTTTGCTGTTGGCGTGTTTTCACGACAAAATAGAGGTGGCAAACGACTGGGGTCGGTGCTACTTTGATTTATAGCGGTAGTTTGAGCGCAAGGAGGGCGTTGTGAGGCGAATTTGATTAAACCGATATATCGCTCGCATCAACATAAATTCAGGTGAACACAATAAGTTAACCGCTATAATTGTTACGTTTTTATTGGGTATATCAGCGAATGTGGCGTAAGCGTATAGAACATTTATGCTGGCAAGTGAGGATAGGGCTTGTCGGGTTGTGTGTCTTTCTAACAGCTGCGAGTGAGGCTTACGGTCAAACCCGTGCAGATACAACGTTGTCTCAATTGCCCAGTTCCCTCACCGAATTCAATTCTCCCGTCGAAACGCAAGCCCCCAAGCGTCCGATTCGAGTTACCTATATCTCGCCTTTTATTACTGTATTCTGGGCAGACGTTAGACGTTTCATGAATGAGGTGGCGAGCGATCTGGATATAGAATTAAGTTACATCGACGCGAGCAGTCGTTTCCAGGCATTGCAGGCTGCTGAACGTATCAGCGAACTCGATCCAAAACCGGATTATCTGATTTTTTCTTACCAGCACGGTATCTCACAGCAAATTTTCAAAGCTGCCAACGAGCGAGGCATTAAATCTTTTGTGATCAACACGGATACTCCGGAAAATGAAGCGAAAGAGGTTGGATTACCCCGGGAAAAAATGCCGTTATGGATCGGCCAGTTGTATTCAGATAATGTTGATGTAGGGTATAGACTGGCAGACAAATTGATTGATATCGCTCGTCAGAAAAAACCAAAGAAAAATCTCAAGATGATCGCCATCGGAGGAGAGCTTTATGTTCCTGTGGCTGAAAAGCGTAAGCAGGGACTCATGCGCAGAATTAATGAGGGTGGGAATGTTACCTTAAAACGCGCTATTTACACGCGCTGGCTCGAAGAAAATGCTTACCAGGGCACGTATGAGCTATTACAGCTTTACCCTGATACCGATATTATTTGGGCAGCGAGTGATTTACTGGCGCATGGCAGCATGGGCGCAATGCAAAAGCTTGGCTACATGCCTGGCAAAGACATTATCGTTGGCGGTGTGGACTGGTCACTCGGTGGTGTAAAGGACATTGTGGGGGGCACCATGAATGTGTCAATGGGCGGGCACTTTATGGAGGGCGGTTGGGCCCTGATTATGATTAATGATTACCATCACGGTATTGATTTTAAAGAAGATATCGGGGTAAAAATTAACCTGCCAATGACGCCAATTGCAGAGGATTCGGCTAAACAATTCAGCCAATTATTTGATGATGATGAATGGCGCTATATTGATTTTAAAGCCTTTTCCAAGTTTTACACTCCAGCACGGCAGCGCTATGACTTTTCGTTGGATGCGGTGTTTGCTGCGTATAAGGCGCAGCAGTCCAGCCAAGAGCTGCCATCTGAGCCATTCACCTCAATAAAGTAGCTGTTAGTTCAAGAATCCTTGCCATACAGCCTGGAAGCGTTAGGCGTGTGTTGCATAAAACGCTTCCAGCTCCTGTGTGTTGCTGTGTTTTTTATGCGAGTCTTGTAACCAGGAATTGAATTTTGCATTGAAGGCGCTCGCATCAAATTCCTGCGTTTCGCTACCACCGTAAATATCTTTGTCCAGGCTGCGAAATGCCAGTTTAATTTCTTTGTCTTCTACCATTAATTGCAATTGCTGCAGGGTGCTTATACTGCTTGTGGGCCAATGCAGTGATGCCCAGTAGAGCAGTGCATCGCGAATCTCAACCTTATTGCCTGTGTTACACGCATCTGTAATTGCTTTAAGTGCGGCTTTGTAATCCATACTGGCGAGTTGTTTGATACCTTCCTCGTCCTGTTGTGTGCGTCTGACTTTAAGTTGGAGACGAATCCAAAGGCTGGCAAACACTAAGCTGCTTAGCCCAAATACGACGGCGAGTAAGCGCCACAAATTTAATTCTGCCAACGTACCTGCTGGTACACCTGCATGTTCAAGGGATTCCGTTGGGGTTTGAGTTGTAGGTTGTTGTTCATAACTCGCATTGGATACGGAACCGCTGGCGGTAACCTGCTGTGCCGGGATTTCGGCATATTTTAATGAGTCAGATTTGACATCCCACCAAGGAATACGAACGGCAGGCAATGTGGTTTTTCCATTTTGAGAAACAATCACTGCAGCACTTTCCATGCGTGAAGAACTCATGCCGTTATCGCCGTGTTCATCATTCAGGGTTGGCTGTTCCGTATAAACCTTTACCTCGTTCAATTGGGACTCTTTTAAAAGCTTAGGCAGTTGGGAAGACATAAGTCCCTGGGCGTTTAAGGTCAAGGTGCGAGTGATGGGTTCTCCTACTTTAAATTGACTGGGGTCGCCACTCCAGTTTTGCTCCAGTTTTACATCACTTGCGGGTATCCAGGCGGCATTCGCGGGAAAAGCTGCCGGCTGCGGTTTTACTTCAATTGACTTGGCATCTGTGCGTTCACGTCGTAACTCGTAACGACCAGATAAACCGTAAATAGAATTCACCCGACTATTGGTCGCGACGCGAATATCCCAGTTGAGTGCAGGTATATCGAGAGTCCCGCTGGTTTGTGGGAACACTGCATAGCGAACTTCAGCTACACGGAAATCTCGGCCATCAATCGTGCGGGTAAACTGACGAGTCGGCAACTCTTCGACAATGGCATCCGGTACGGAAAACGGAGTTGAATCTACACCGTTGATGGACTTGGTGAAATACAGGCGATACGTAACTAGCAGTTGCTGTTGTACGTAGATTGGATCACTCTCGATATCCGTCTCCAAAAAAACATCGCGCTGGGCTCCCACGGGATTATCGGCAGCGGCACGCACATTTACAACCATTGGTTGGCTGGTGGAGCCGGCAACCGTAAACGCCGGAATTAACAGTTTGCCTTCTTTTTTAGGAATTAATGTTAATTGCCATTCGGTAAATGAAGTGATTTCCCCGTTGCGGCTGATGAATTGATTACTGCGGTTGTTCGACACTACGTCGAACAAGGTTTCCAGCTCACTAAAGCCGGGAGCATTGACGTTTTGTTTACCGCTGTAGCGAATGGTTAATTGCACGGATTCGTTCAACGAAATGTTGTTGCGATCCAGTGTTGCGGTGAGGTCGTCCGCCCGAGCTGCGTTGGCTAACAAAGCATTGCTGAGAAACAGGCTTACCACCAGGCAAATCAGGAGCTTAAATTTCTGAGAAAATCGTAAAACTGTTGTCATTATTTAATTACCATCTTTCACTTGGAGCATTATCCGGAGCTCTCAACTGTCGTTCCGTCATCTCGCGTTGGCGTTGATTGTGTTCGTACTGAAATTTATTGCGGAGTAAACCGCTGGGGTCATCCGGCACTTTGCGCAGCCATTGCTCCAGTGCCTGTTTCGCTTCTTTTTGTTCCTGCATTTCAGGCGTCATACGCATGACTTGCTGCTGGCCTTCCGGAGATTGTGGGTCTTGCTCTTGCTCCTGCTGCGCTTGTTGCATTATTTGTGCTTGCTGTTCAGTGGCATCGTCACTACTGTTTTCCTCTCCCTGCTGTTTGGCATATTGCTGCTGCATTGCTTCCTGCTGTTCTTGAGATGCCTGGTTTTCCTGCATTTGCTGTGCGTTGTTATCTTCAGCTTGTTGCTGGCCTTGTTGCTGATCCTGTTTTTGATCACCTTGCTTCTGCCCTTGATTTTGTTGCTGCTCGCCTTGCTGGTCACCATTTTGCTGTTGACCGCTTTGCTCGGGGCTGTTCTGCTGGCCATCCTGTTGCTGACCTTGCTGCGACTGGTTTTGCTGGTTTTGACCTTGCTGGTTTTGGCCCTGTTGCTGTTGGGAGTTTTGATTCTGCTCGCTGTTTTCACCTTCACCGTTTTGCTGCTGGTTTTGTTGCGCTTGTTGCTCTAGTTGTTTCAGCTGTTCAGCAATAGCCTTGTTTTCCGCCGCTTCTTTTAGATCCGGATTTTGTTGCAGCGCTTTATTGTAATTGGCAATGGCGTTGTCATAGTCACCCTGCTGGGTGAGAGTGTTGGCGTAATTGTAGAGGTCCTGAGGGGACGTTCCCTGACCATAGTGCTTTTGCGCAGACTGAAAGTCACCGGCTTTGTATTGGGCGGCGGCTTTCCAGTCTTTATTGTTAAACAGTTCAGCGGCTTCTTCCGGTGCCTGCTCCAGTTTTTGTTGGGCTTGCTGATCTTTGGTTTGCCATAAATCCTGCCAGCCGAAGGCGTAAACCGGTGGAGGAGAGGCCAGATACAACATCAGCGTTATGCAAAGTAACCAGCCTCGACGAAACGCGAAAGCGGCAAAAGGCAGCAGTATTAACGCCAGCCAGTGACCTTGTTCATTCCATTGATCAAAGGAGCGTTTATCCTTTTGTTCCAGGTGTGTGTCGTCGTTCAGGCTGAAGTTGAGAATGGTTTTAATATCCAGCTCATCATTGCTAAACGGCACATAGAGACCGCTTAGTGCCGAAGCGGCATTATTCAGTGTATCTTCATCGAGTTTGGCAATCACAATCTCGCCAGAACCTGAACGTGCAAAGCCTCCAGTGGCGAGTGGTATCGGCGCACCTTGTGTCGTGCCGATGCCCCAAATGGTGACTTGGTGGGGAAGACTGCGACCAATGCTTTTCAATTCAGATACGGCATTTTCTGCAATGCCATCAGTGAGAATTAATATTTTGCCCTTGGTAATGCCGGCATCCAGCATTGCCTGATCCGCCATTTGTACGGCTTTTTCGATGTTGCTGCCTCGGCTCGGCATAATGGCAGGAGAGAGCCCGCCGAGCTGACTTTCGATTGTGCGGGTGTCGTCTGTCAATGGTGTTACCATGTGCGCATCCCCGGAGTAGACAATCAGGCCTGTCAAACCTTCTTTGCGCTCGTCAAGCAAATCGATCAGTTTTAAGCGCGCGCGCGTCAAGCGTGAAGGCTTCAGGTCTTCTGCTTCCATCGAAGGTGACAGATCCCAAAGAACCATAAGTGCAGAAATTTCTTTTTGCACGGGCAATTCAATCTTTTGCCAGGCTGGGCCTGCTAAACCAATGCTGGCAATGAGCCAGAGTGTCAATAGGGCAAACAGCGGGAGCTTTTTCGTTGGTGAAAAATGTCCATCTAACAAATAGGGTAATAACTTTTCGTCAATTATTTTCTGCCATTGGCTGCTGCGACGTTGATGGCTTAATAATAAATAAAACATGATGACCGCGGGTAAAATGGTCAATAACCACCAGGGGCGTAAAAAGTGAAAGTTGACTAAAAACTCTGTCATTGTTCACTCTCCTTAAGAGCATTCTCCTTAAGTTCATTTCCCCTGAATTGAAAGCGCATGCCGTTAAATGCGGTGATGAAAGCAAGAAGTAAACTCAGGGCAAAAGCTAAGGCAAGGGGCCAGTAGTACAAAGCTTTGGTAGGACGAAATACCTCTGCTTCCTGTTCAATGGGTTCGAGTTTGTCGATCTCTTGATAAATCTGCTCAAGTTCCTGTGGGTTGCGCGCACGAAAATACCGCCCGCCGGTGGTGTCGGCAATGTAGGTGAGGGTGTCTTCATCAAGATCTGCTGAAGGATTGACGCGGCGATTAAATCCACCGAAGAAACCGCCGCGAACCATCATTTCATCCGCACCAATCCCCACGGTATAAATTTTCAGACCGGCTTGTTTGGCCAGGTCAGCCGCTTGTCTCGGTGAAACTTCACCTGCTGTATTCGCGCCGTCGGTTAAAAGTATGAGCACGCGTTGTGAGTCGGGACGGTCTTTTAATCTTTTTATTGCCAGTCCTATGGCATCGCCAATCGCAGTATTTGGGCCGGCCATATTCAACATCGCTTCGTCCAGCAGTTGTTTTACCGTGCTTTTGTCGAATGTTAAGGGGGCCTGTAAGTACGCGTTTGTTCCAAAGAGAATTAAGCCGATGCGGTCGCTTTCCCGTCGTTTAACAAATTCTCCCACCACATGTTTTACAATAAGAATACGGGCAATCTGTTGGCCTTGCACCACCATGTCCGCCTTTTTCATGCTGTCCGAAAGGTCTACCGCCAACATTAAATCTCGCCCACTGGCGGGAATTTGGATGGGATCTCCCACCCAAAGAGGTTTAGAGGCCGCAAACAATAGTGCCAGCCAGATGAGGGCCAAAAACAATCGGTTTATCAGGTTTTTACTTGAGCCAAAGCCCTCGTTACTGGCGAAAACAGTCTCGGCACGTTTAAAGAAAGGGACGCTTAACGCGGCTTCCTCACGTTTGGCTCGTGGCAGTAACAGAAAGCAAAGCAAAGGCAGCGGAAGCAGGAAAAACACCCATAGCCATTCAAACTGAAGCATAGAAGTTTCCTCCATTGTTAGCTCCATTTCTGGCGGTAGCTGTTGCTTCTGCGCTGGTAGTCAGCTTTTCCCCAAATTGATTTTGCAGCAGGGCTTTGAAGCGAGTTGCGTCAAGGGCCTTATGGTTTTTGATCCAGGTTTTCGCTTCCTGCAGCAACGCGGAATGTTGTTGATGCTCAATTTCCGGTGACGGTGAGTACAAAATGCGGCTTATATATCCGTCGAATTTTTGGAAGTGAGATTTTTCGCAGGTCAACTCCAGCAGGGTAATAAATTCCTGACCATGTAAACCTCCAACATACAGGCGTGCGCCAGGGTAAGCGGTAAACATACATTGCTTGAGCATTTGCAACGTGTGAGTAAGTGACACTGCAGGGGGCGTGCTTTCAGCCTGTTCCAGTTGTTGAAGTTTTTGCAATGCCTGATGCCGATAGCGATTGTTTTTATACTTCCGGAGTGCGGCACGTGTGCCAGTGACAGCCCCGGCGATTAGTATGGCGGCCACTATCCACCAGCCGATGGCAGGCGGCCAAAGGCCAATGTTATCGGGCGTTTTAACGTCATTTAGCTGCGCCAGCAATTGCGCCTTTTGCTGTTGCAGTGGATTTGCCGCTTGAGATCCTGGTGGTGCCATGGCATTGGTGGGAGCCATTGGGCTCGCAGCGTTAGTAGCCGGCAGATAGGGGGCAGCGGACAGTGGTGGTTCTGTCTGTTGTTCTTGCGTTGAAGGGGTTACGTCTTTGGCCATGGCGTTAAGAATTCTTGGTTGTTCTACGTCGCTTGTGGGTGAATAAATCCTGAGCCAAAGCTTCGGCTGAATAGCCTACCGTGGTGGTGGCATAAGCACATGCTGAATTGGTGCAGGCTTTGCGTAAGGTCATGCAGGCATCGTCAAAACTTTTTGAGAATGCCTGCGTAAACGCAAGCGACTGGCTGGAAAGTGTTAATTTGTGTTGGCCATCTGAAATAGTGAGATTGCCCTGGCGAGGTAAGGCGCTTTCCAATTTGTCATAGACATGAATGCAGGTTACATCACTATGACGAGACAGTATGCTCAGTGGTTCAGCGCAATGCGTATCAAAATCATGGAAATCACTGATAATAAACACGGCACTTCCAGGTTTGGACACCCGGCGCAGATCGTGCAGCATGTCAATCATGCTGTTACTGCGTTTCTGTACGACCGGAGAAGTCAGTTGGGTGTTATAAGTATGAAGTTGATGAATGAGACTGAGCATCGCATGTTTGCCGCGACGGGCTTTGGAGTCCGTTTGCTCTGTGTCGGAAAATACCAGCCCGCCAATGCGATCATTATTTTGCAATGCTGTCCATCCAATAATGGCAGCAATTCGCGCGGCCATAACGGATTTAAATTGCGTCTCACTGCCGAAGAACATCGGTGCACGCTGGTCTACCAGAATATACACTGGTCTTTCTCGTTCTTCCTGGAACAGCTTGGTATAGGTGGTTTGGGTACGGGCGGTAACTCGCCAGTCAATATTACGAATGTCGTCACCTGGCTGATAGGGCCGGACTTCCGCGAACTCCATTCCTCGTCCACGGAAATGTGTGCGACTATCCCCATCTACCAATGCCGTACTTTTTTTGCGGCGGTCCAACGATAAATCTTTAGCAACGTGCCTCAGTCTTAATAAACTATCGACTGAGGTGTAGACTCCTTCGTCGGAATTTTGCCGGGTATTTCGTTTGCCCATCAAAGCCATGAATGGTTCCTGTTTTATACCAAAGGCACACGTTTTATCAGTTCATCAATAATGGCATCTGCTGTCATGCCGTTCGCTTCAGCTTCGAAGCTCAGAATTAAACGATGTCGGAACACATCGTGCACCACTAAGCGCACATCGTCTGGGCTGACAAAGTCTTTGTCTTGTAAATATGCGTGGGCGCGGGCGCAGCGGTCCAGACTGATCGTTGCGCGAGGGCTCACGCCGAATTCCAGCCAGCGAGCAAAGTCCTCACCGTAGGCGTCAGGCTGACGCGTCGCGGTGGTGAGCGCGACAATGTAATCTTCAACGGCGTCTGCCATGTGAATGTTCAATGCTTCTTCACGTGCGGCGAGCAGGGTTGCCTGTGATACTGCAGCAGCCATGGGAGCAGGTTTTCCTGTGATACTGGCTTCTGCTCGACTGAGTTTTAAGATGAGCTTTTCTGCTTCTGCAGAAGGAAAATCTACCCGAACATGCATGAGAAACCGGTCGAGTTGTGCTTCCGGTAACGGGTAGGTGCCTTCCTGTTCAATGGGGTTTTGGGTGGCCATAACCAAAAACAGTTCGGGCAGTTTGTAGGTCGATTTCCCCACGCTGATCTGCCGTTCTGCCATGGCCTCCAGTAAGGCTGACTGTACCTTTGCCGGGGCGCGGTTTATTTCGTCGGCCAATACAAGATTGTGAAAAATAGGCCCGTGTTGAAAATCGAATGTACCGGTTTCTGGTCGGTAAATATCCGTGCCGGTAACATCGGAAGGTAATAAATCCGGGGTAAACTGAACGCGATGAAAGTCTCCTTCAATTCCTTCTGAAAGGGTTTTAATCGCTTTGGTTTTAGCAAGACCGGGAGCGCCTTCCACCAGTATGTGTCCATCGGCAACAAGGGCGATTAATAAACGGTCGATGAGCTTTGGCTGACCGACAATTTGTCCGTCCAGCCACTGTTTTAAGGTCTGTATTTCTTGAAGGGTAGACATAATAGCTGCTTACCTTATTTTATCTGCTACGTTATGCCGGCTCTATTAAAGTAAAGCCTACGTTCTGGTTTGTTTTGCGGTGGCTTTTCTGCGCTACTTTTATAGGTATCTATTGTATTTATCGTTTACCTGTTGAGGCACGTGTGTCAGTCAGAGATTACGTCACCACCCGTAGTCTTGCTGCTTCACGCTGTTTTTGCCTCGGAGCAAATTTGCTTCCCGATTTGGCATATGCTCATATTCTAAAGCTTTTGGCTCTCATGCCTTGAATCGAGCAGCACTTCTGTGCTTTTCCTTGCATTGCTTCCTGTGCAAAAAAAATGTCTGCAAAAGCTCGTGTTTGAATCTTTTGCAGGGCCGACGGTCAGTCTACAGTAATCGCCTTGTCCTGGACTCATACTTGAATTTCCGTTGACTTGCCAGATGGACTTGCTATGGCGGCTCGGCCATTGCACTCGCATCTTGTGCCCGTTTCACCTCTGGTTAAATACCCAGCCTTGATATGAAAACAAGTGCCATAAAAAGGAAACTAGACTGCCACTGACAAGTATGCATGTCATAGGTTCCCATAAGCTTTAGCTTTCTGCCAAATAGCGCAGGAAATGAGCTGAAATGAACTATGCTTATGTAAGGTCAAAAACGTGTATTATCAATAGCCTGGGGCGTAAAATTTAATTTTTATTGAAGTTCGGTAAGGTATATCACAGGGCTATCGTTACCTGTTATAAAATACCGGCTATCACAAGCCTTTCTGAATAATTTCTGTTCGAATTGCCACTGTCGGTGAGATTGTTGGCAAACACAATAATGAGGATTCCATCGTGGAAATCAATGCTGGTCATATTGAGCATTTCGATCAACTGATTAACGCCATCGAAAGTTTCGCATCACAAAAATATCCCTCTGATGAAGCCGAAGCGCTCGTCAGTTTTGCGAAAATCTACTTATCTTTTTTCCCTCTTGAAGAGTGGGTTGGTCGAGAAGTATGCGATCTAAGTAACTTTCTACTCGGGCTGCAATATTTTATTCATGATGATGTCGCCTCAGCAGCCAGGGTACAGGTATTTAACCCGAATCTGGAAGAGCATGGCTGGCTGAGCGGTCGCACGGTGATTACTGTATTACAGCGCGATATGCCTTTCCTGGTAGATTCCATACGCATTGAATTAAATCGTCGTGACATGCCCATTCAAGTCGTGCAAAGCACTGTACTGAATATGCTGCGTAAACCTAATGGTGAACTGGTCAGTCTCACCAGCAACCTGGCGCCGGGTAAAGCGAAGGATCAGGAAGCCGCGGCGGGCCAAGGCAATACACAAGCTCAAGAAGAAGCGCTCGTCGAATCTCGCGAAGCGCTGGTTTACATAGAGACCAGCCTGCATGACGAATCTGAACATGCTTCCATTCGTCAATCCCTCTTGGCTGTATTGAATGATATTACCAACGTCGTGAACGACTATCACGCGATGCTGGAGCAGGTCGAGTCGGCGGCAGCAAACCTGAAACAACACCGGTCTCATGAGAAAGAGGCGGTTGAGTTTCTCTCATGGTTAAAAGATTCGCATTTCACCTTTCTCGGCTTTAGAGAATACAAATACAGCAAGAAAAATGAAAAGCAATGCCTGGAAGAAGCGTTGGACCAGCGAAGAGGCATCTTTAAAAAGCTGGAAAAAACCGAAAATGTCCTTCAGGAGGAACATTTTAGTCAGGGCATGAAACGTTTTTACAGCAGTGAAAGCGTGGTGTTTTTCTCTAAGTCATCCACTCGGTCTAATGTTCATCGCGCGGTGTATCCGGATTATGTGGTGGTGAAGAAATTTAACGCGCAGGGAGAAGTGTGCGGGGAAGTGCGGTTTTTAGGCTTGTTCACATATTCTGTTTATTCGCTTTCACCTAAAGTGATTCCTTTGTTGCGAACTAAAATGGATGCCATCGTGAAGCGCACCGGGCTCGATCCGAATGGGCATTACGGCAAAAATCTAATCCGAGTTATCGATAATTTCCCTAAAGAGGAGCTGTTTCAATCGGATACCGATACACTTTTCCAAAATATCTGGAGTGTCGCAACCATTAACGAGCGGCACGTTGTGCGTCTAATCGTGCGTAAAGATCCGTTCGGTAGCTTTGTGAATTGTATGGTGTATGTGCCCAGGGATCTGTACAACACGCAAGTACGGGAAAAAATTCAAAGCCTGATTGGCAATGCCTTAAATTCAAAAGAATTTGATTCAACGACATTTTTTTCCGAATCCACCTTGGCGCGCGCTCAATTTGTATTTCGCATAGATGACGATAATCGCAACCAGGAAATAGATGTAAAAGCGCTGGAAGAAGCTATTCGCGATATTACCCGCAACTGGACCGAGCATTTACAAACAGCGCTGATTGATGAATATGGTGAAAGCAAGGGACTGAAGTATTTCAATGTTTACCGTGATGCGTTTTCGCCCTCGTATCAAGAAGACTATGACGCACGAACCGCAGCGAAAGATATTGAAATACTGGAAAAGCTGGATGAAGGCGAAGATATTGCGATGAATCTATTCCAGCCTGTTGGCGCTGATGATAGTCAGTTGCGCTTTAAAGTGTTGCATCACAACACACCGCTGGAGCTGTCTTATGTGATTCCTATATTGGAAAATCTTGGCCTTCGCGTCATGGGCGAGCATCCATACAAAATCAAAAAGCTCAATGGCAATGTTGTTTGGATGCATGATTTCACATTGAAATTTGGCTTGCCTGTTAAAGTCGATGTGCATGCTGTGCGTGCACACTTTGAAGAGGCATTTGCTGCCGTGTGGCGAGGGAAATGTGAAAATGATGCCTTTAACCGGCTGGTGTTGGGGGCTCGTATCAATTGGCGTGAGGTTACCGTTCTGCGCGCGTATGCCGGGTATTTAAAACAAATCGCATTCAATTCAGCGCAGCGTTTTATTGCTGACACACTGGTACACCATTTGGAAATTACGCGTAATCTGGTTGCCTTTTTTAAAGCCAATTTTGATCCGCGAGTGAATAAGTATGAGGATAAAGAAAAAAACATATCGCGCAGTGACCGATTAAAAACAAAAATTATTGAAAGCCTGGATGCGGTCAGTAATCTGAACGAAGACCGTGTTTTGCGACGGTATCTGGATTTAATGCTGGGTACGCTGCGAACTAACTTCTATCAAAAAAATGAACATAATCAGGATCGGGATTATATTTCAATAAAGTTCAGCCCACGAAATATTCCGGAAATGCCTGCGCCACGTCCGATGTTCGAAATTTATGTGTATTCTCCACGAGTCGAGGGCGTCCATTTGCGTGGCGGAAAAGTGGCCCGCGGAGGGTTGCGTTGGTCGGACAGAAATCAGGATTACCGCACAGAAGTGTTGGGTTTGGTTAAAGCGCAACAAGTGAAGAATGCGGTTATTGTTCCCAACGGCGCCAAGGGCGGGTTCGTTGCGAAAATGTTGGATAAATCCATGGGGCGGGATGAAACTCAGGCGGAAGGGATTGCCTGCTATAAAATCTTCATTCAGGGCTTGTTGGATATCACGGACAACTTCGTCAGTGGTAATGTGGTCAAACCTGACAGTGTTATTTGCAAAGATGAAGATGACCCTTATTTAGTTGTAGCGGCAGACAAAGGAACCGCAACATTTTCTGATATTGCCAACGAAATTTCGCTGCGCTATGGCCATTGGTTGGGGGATGCTTTCGCCTCGGGCGGTAGTCAGGGCTATGACCATAAAGGCATGGGAATTACTGCAAAAGGTGCATGGGTTTCCGTGCAGCGACATTTTCGCGAAAAAGGCATTGATATTCAAAATGAAGAATTTACCGTTATCGGCATTGGCGATATGGCGGGGGATGTTTTTGGCAATGGCATGCTGCTTTCCGAAAAAATTCGTCTGTGTGCAGCTTTCAACCATATGCACATTTTTATTGATCCGAACCCCGACGCAGCAACAAGTTTCCCCGAGCGCAAAAGATTGTTTGATACCCCTCGAACCAGTTGGGAAGATTACAACAAGGAATTGATCTCTGCGGGCGGTGGTGTGTTTTTGCGTTCGAGTAAATCCATCAGTATTTCTGCGCAAATGAAAGAACGGTTTTCCATTACTGCAGACAAATTAACCCCAACAGAATTAATCTCAGCCCTGTTGAAAGCGCCTGTGGATTTGATTTGGAATGGGGGAATCGGGACCTATGTAAAAGCCAGCTGGGAATCTCACAGTAAAGTTGGCGATAAGGCCAATGACAGTTTGCGTGTGGATGGAAAAGACCTGCGCTGCCGTGTTTTTGGCGAGGGCGGCAACCTGGGTATGACTCAACTCGGCCGTGTGGAGTACACCTTAAATAGCGGTGCCTGTAATACAGACTTTATCGATAATGCTGCAGGTGTTGACTGCTCGGACCACGAAGTGAATATTAAAATCCTGCTGGATGAACTTGTGGTCAATGGTGATTTAACGGAAAAACAACGCAATGCCATGTTGGTGGATATGACGGATGAAGTGGCGCAGCTTGTGTTGCAAAATAATTACCGGCAGACTTTATCCATCAGTTTGGCAGAACATGAAGTAGGTTCGCGCATCAATGAATACCGACGATTTATCAGCTATCTTGAATCACAAGGTAAGCTTGATCGTGCATTGGAATATTTGCCAACGGATGAAACCATTGTTGAGCGACAAGGGCAGGGCAAGGCGTTAACCCGGCCCGAATTGTCTGTATTGATATCCTATTCCAAGGTGGTATTGAAAGAAGCTTTAATTTCGTCAGAGATTTCAAATGATCCATATATCGTCAAAGAAATCGAGACGGCATTTCCTCCCAAGCTGAGAAGTAAATACCCGGAAAGTATCTATCAGCATCGCCTCAAAAAGGAAATTGTCGGAACGCAAGTGGCGAATGATCTGATCAACAATTTAGGTATAACCTCTGCGCATCGACTACTTGAAACCACGGGCGCTTCCATGCCTGACGTAGCCAAAGCGTACATTGTTTCGCGGGATGTTTTTCAGTTCGAGCAGTTCCAGCAATATGTCAAGCAGCTGGATAACAAAGTCCCGTCTGAGTACCAGGCGGAACTCATGGTGAATATCGTGCGTCGTGTTCGCCGAGGAACCCGCTGGTTTTTAAGGAATCGTCGAGCCGGGCTGAATCCAGAGGTGGATGTTAAAACTTTCCGCGATGGTATTTTGGAATTACAGAATATCGTAGATGGGCTGGCAACCGGTGTCGTGCTGGATGCGTGGAATAAACGCAAAGAAAGCATGCAATCTTATGCGATTGAAGAACAGTGGGTGAATGCGCTATCCATGCCCGATAATTTGTTCTCTGGTTTAAGCGTGGTTGAGGCAATCTTACATGTACAAGCCGCGCATGCAGCAAAAAATGGCGGCAGTTTAGATCAGGCGCAATCGCAGAATATTATGCGTGAAGTGGCCGAGGTGTTTTTCTATTTACTGGATCATCTGGGCTTGTACTGGTTTGCGACGCAACTTTCAGATGTTCATGTCGAAAGCTATTGGCAAGCCTTGGCTCGCGAAAGTTTTATCGATGATCTAAGCGCCCAGTTGAGAAAACTCTCCGTGGCGATGATTCGTCTTAAAGGGGATATGCCGATAAGCGAAGCGTATGATATCTGGGCACAGAAAAATGCCTATTTAGTGAATCGCTGGCGCAATATGGTGAACGAGGTGCAGGGGTCACAAGTGACCGATTACGCAATGTTTTCCGTGGCTTTGCGTGAGTTGATCGATCTGGCGCAGGCGACGGAACATGCAGAATCCTGGTCCTAGTCCGGTTGTGTTTGTGTCTTAACGCTTTAATGTCTTATCTGTTTGCCTGATCATGCTGCTGTATGACTCAGGCGACAGTGAGGCATGGCGGACAAGGCGGGCATGGCGGACAAGGCAGGCATGGTTGGCAAGACGCGATGGTATAAATAGTCGTTAACGTAAAAATTAACGCAATTAAATAAAAGGCAAAAGCACATCCGCAAAATCGTACTCGTACGATCAACGGCTAGCACAAAATGAATCAGCTTTATCCGGTCCCTGTGAAGAGGGTTTGAATTTCCATCCTATGACGAATCAGGTAATTATTGATCTGCATATTTCAGCAGAAGAATTTTTGAAACTGTATTCCGGGCAGGCAAAAAATGCCAATGCACTTGCTAGAGATGGTCGTAGAATCCGTTTCCCAGCACATATTCTTCGGCCTTTTGTCACACATGACGGCGTTCAAGGCAGTTTCATCATTGTGTTTGACGAGAACATGAAATTTTCATCTATTCGTCGACTCTGAAGCCAATCTTCTGTATTCTTCGCACCTCAAATTTTTGCCTTTCAAATACACAAGTTGTTCTCTCTATGTACAAATATCTGCGTAATTTACTATTCCGTTTAGACCCAGAAGTGTCTCATGAGCTGTCTTTGGACATGATTGGTGCTGCTGAGCGTTTACACCTGGTGAAACCATTTGCTCCAGAAGTGGATAATGACCCCGTAGAAGTGATGGGAATCCGCTTTCCGAATGCTGTAGGTCTGGCTGCGGGCCTGGACAAAAACGGCGACTATTTTAATGGCCTGGGAGATCTGGGGTTTGGGTTCGTAGAAATAGGCACTGTGACGCCATTAGCGCAACCAGGCAATCCACAGCCACGATTGTTCCGACTGACAGAGGAGCAAGCTATTATCAATCGCATGGGATTCAACAACAAAGGTGTTGAGCATCTGGTAGAGAATGTAAAACGCCGTCGTTTTACTGGTGTTTTGGGGATCAATATTGGTAAAAATAAAGCGACGGAGGAAGAGCATGCTCTGCGTGATTACGAGATATGTATGGAGGCTGTATATCCTTATGCGGACTACATTACGATAAATATATCCTCGCCAAATACTCCGGGCCTGCGTAATTTGCAGTTCGGTGAAGCGCTGAATGTACTGTTGGAAGGGATTAAGAGAAAGCAGGGTGAGCTATATTCCAAACATGGTAAATATAAGCCTGTTGCCGTGAAAATTGCGCCTGATATGAGTGAAGAAGAATTAGCACAGGTGGCGGCCACATTCCTTCATTACGAAATTGATGGCGTTATCGCTACCAATACGACCTTGTCGCGTGAGGGTGTAGAAAACTCAGAGTATAAGGATGAAGCAGGTGGTTTAAGCGGTAGACCTGTAAGAGAAAAATCTACAGCGGCAATTAAAGTGCTCGCCGAGCATTTGAAAGGGAAAATTCCCATTATCGGTGTGGGTGGAATAATGACAGGGGAAGATGCCGCTGAAAAAATTAAAGCGGGTGCTAGTCTGGTGCAAATTTACAGTGGTTTTATTTATCGTGGTCCAGAATTGGTAAAAGAGGCGGCTGAGGCCATTTCCTCAGCATCATAAGCCTCTTTTAGTGGCTCGTTGAATGCGAGCCTGAAGGCCCCTTGCGGAGCTAAACAGATGAGCTTACAGACCCGAATATTGTTGCATAGTCAGTGAATGTAAGCGCTTGGTATTTGCAGTAATGTATGTTTTTTCCTCGTGTTTTGCTGATGTGGTAAAAAAACTCTTGTGAAAAAATAAGTTTCGCTAAAGAAACAGTTATGTAAAAACTACGTCATATGTAAATGACTTAAACGCTGGGCTTGTGCCATTGGATTGTAACCGTTCCATAGATCCTGCCTTGCTTCGCGCCAACCGGTTAACCAAACGTGTCTTGCTTCACCTGATTCATAAGGGCATACATTGCGTGACTTTCCATTAATGCCCGCATGATATCCGCGGGCCATTGCTCTTTCTGTTTGATTTCTTTTTTGGCGTTTCATAGGCAGACTACTCGTACATTTATTTTGCTGATTGGTTAGGGTTAATATTTAAAGGCTAATAAATAAAGTCTTAGAACCAGAGAAATGTGTTTTGGCGCATTCGGTTATTTGAATGCTCGAAACCGCTGGTGTTAAAAAGCTAAGACCGACACTCGTCGCTAAAAACCAATAAATCCAGGGAGTGTTTACCTAGTGGCCGATTAACTAGTGGCCATTAACGTTTAGACTTTCTACATTTAGACCATTTACGTTTAGACCATTTACGTTTAGATCATTGGTTTTTAATGTGTGTAAAAATAAAGACTGTTGCAAGTGTTAATCCGTAAAATTAAAACTTGCAGGTCTAAGTAAGATCAAAATGATAAAGAACACGACTAACGGGTTTTCGCTATAACGAAGATGTTTATGACGAAAGCTGTGATAGTCAAGCGAGCAGCTGAGAGAGGGTTTGAGCACGCAGAATGGCTCACTGCCTTTTTAGAATAGGCAAGATTAAAGGAATCTCTCAGCAGCCCGCACAATTGAGGATCGACTGGACCCTGTTTTTTCCACCACATTTTTGTGGCGGACTGACAGTTTCCCAAACGTGACTTAAAATGTGAACGATTAAATATTTATATTGTGCAGAATCAATATGGCTTCATCGAATAAAAAAAACCTGTTTACAGAAGAGCAAAACATTTTTGTGACCTGTCCAGCAGGAATGGAACAACTTCTTGTTGACGAATTAAATACACATGCCATAAGCGTCACGCGCGAAACGGCCGGTGGCGTTTACTGTCGTGGCAATTTGCAATCGCTCTACACATTGTGCTTATGGTCAAGAGTGGCAAATCGTGTCTTGTTAAGTCTGGCGGATTCACCCGTTGAAACGGCCGACCAGCTTTACGCAGCGGTGCAGTCCATTGAATGGCCGTCGTTATTTGGCCCGCAAGCGAGTTTGCTGGTTAATTTTATTGGTGCCAACAAGCAAATTCGCAATACCCACTTCGCCGCACTAACGGTTAAAGACGCTATTATCGATCAGTTTCGCTCGGTAGACGGCGTGCGCCCCAGCATTGAAAAAAGCAACCCGGATGTTCGTATCAACGTTCGCCTCGCTAAAGGCAAAGCCCATATTGCGCTAGATGTTTCGGGTGAAAGTCTGCACAAACGTGGCTATCGAGTGGCGCAAGGGGATGCCCCGTTAAAAGAAAACCTGGCTGCGGCAGTATTAATCCGTGCCGGTTGGAGTTCGCTGCTTGATACAACACTTCAAACGCAGATGCCTGATGACGCCCCCGAATCGTCAAACCCGTTGGCTTGCGTCGCACTGCTCGACCCAATGTGTGGATCGGCGACTTTATTAATTGAGGGTGCGTTGATGGCCGCGAATATCGCTCCCGGGCTTACGCGTAAAAAATTCGGTTTTGAGAAACTGAGTTTTCATGATGAAACACTGTGGCAGCAGACAGTGAATGACGCGCTGCAGAAAAAGCAGGAAGGTCTTGCCCGCGCAATGCCTGAAATTCGCGGTTACGATATTAACCATAAGGTGCTGGATGCTGCAGCCGCCAATATAGCCGCCGCTGGACTTGACGATTATATTCGATTAAGTAAAAAGGATGCGGCGGATTTTAAAAAGCCAACGCACATTAATCTGGACCGGGGGCTACTGATTTGTAATCCACCTTATGGCGAGCGTCTGGGTGAAATCGAAGCACTGCGCAAAGACTATCAAACCCTTGGGCAGGTGGTAAAAACGGAATTGCCGGGTTGGCAGGTAGGCATTTTTACGGGTAATAAAGAACTGGCTCAGGAAATGCGTTTGCGCCCAAAACGCCGTTACAAACTGTTTAATGGCAAAATTCCCAGTGAACTGGTGTTGTTTGATATTCAGGGCGAGGAAAGCATTCTGCGCGTGGACAATGAGCAGGACTCTGAGCAAGACAATGAACAGGGCACTGAACAGGGAAAAGACCAGTCGATCAGCGAAGAGCGAAAGCGCGAACCCGCTGAGCAAGCTGCTAAACCAATGGCTGAAAGTAAGGAGCGCTTGCAGCAAAAAGATATGCCTCTGAGTGATGGGGCCAAAATGGTACTCAATCGCTTAAAGAAAAATCGCAAAAGGTTAAATGCCTGGTTAAAGCAGGAGGGCGTTATGTGTTATCGCCTGTACGATGCTGATATGCCAGAGTATTCTGCGGCGATAGATGTGTATCAGCAATATTTACACATTCAGGAATACCAAGCTCCCAAAAGTATTGATGAAAACAAGGCGCAAGCCCGATTCGAGGAGCTGGTGTGTGCAGCGGCACATTATTTCGATTGTACTGATGACTTCATCGTGATTAAACAGCGAAGACGAAATCGCGGTACTTCGCAATACGAAAAACTCCAGAAAAATAAACCCCATTCCTCTGGCTCTCAAAGAGATATAAGGTCTTCAGTTCAGCACAAACTTTTCGCAGTGTCTGAAGGCAAAGCTCAGCTGGAAATTAATTTGTGGGACTACCTGGACACCGGATTGTTTTTGGATCATCGCCCGCTGCGTTTAAAAATTGCAGAAGAGGTGCGCGGTAAGCACTTTTTGAATCTGTTTTGTTATACCGCAACAGCCAGCGTGCATGCCGCGCTTGGTGGCGCAGCAGGTTCGGTAAGCGTTGATATGTCCAAAACCTATTTGGATTGGGCAGCACGTAATTACAGTCTCAACAATATTAATCCAGTAAAGCACGAATTAGTTAACGCAGATTGTACCAAGTGGTTGCGCGATTGCCGTCAGGGCTTTGACGTAATTATGCTAGATCCTCCTTCGTTTTCTAATTCCAAAAAAATGCGTGATGTGTTTGATGTGCAGCGGGACCATGTGAGTTTAATAAAGCGCTGTATGGAATTATTGAATCCAAATGGTGTCTTGTATTTTTCCAACAACTTGCGCAGCTTTACTCTGGATGAAGGGCAATTGGGCCAATTTAATATCCAGAATATTAGTGAACAAACACTGGCTCCTGACTTTAAACAAAACCCTAAAATACACTATTGCTGGGAAATTCGGCACGCGTAATCATGGCTGTTGTTGTAGTGGGCATGCGCCCGCGATGCGCTAAACCGATTTTTGTTTGCCGTTATTTTTTGAGAAATATATAAACCGCTATGACGAAACCTTTTAAAATAGTGACAAAATATTCCCCGGCAGGGGACCAGCCAACTGCTATCAATCAGTTGGTGGATGGTTTGGAGTCTGGTTTGGCCAGTCAAACCCTGTTAGGTGTGACAGGTTCCGGTAAAACATTTACTGTGGCAAATGTTATCGAAGGCGTGCAGCGTCCCACCATGGTAATGGCCCATAACAAGACGCTGGCCGCGCAGTTATACGGTGAATTAAAAGCCTTCTTTCCTGAAAATGCGGTTGAATATTTCGTTTCGTATTACGACTATTATCAACCCGAGGCATATGTGCCTTCGTCAGACACCTTCATTGACAAAGATGCATCGGTCAATGAGCATATCGAGCAAATGCGACTATCCGCAACCAAAGCCTTGATGGAGCGCAAAGATGCTATCGTCGTGGCGACGGTGTCAGCGATATATGGTTTGGGTGATCCCGATTCTTATTTGAAGATGATGTTGCATGTGGTGCGAGGAGATCCACTGGATCAACGCAAGGTGCTCAGGCGCTTAGCCGAATTGCAATACGAGCGGAATGATCTGGATTTTCGACGCGGTACTTATCGGGTAAGAGGGGATGTGATCGATGTATTTCCTGCTGACTCGGATGCGCAAGCCGTAAGGATAGAATTGTTTGACGAGGAGGTGGAAAACATTTCCATCTTCGATCCGCTAACCGGCGAAATTTTTGCCAAAGTTCCGCGTTTCACGATTTACCCGAAAACTCACTATGTAACGCCACGCGAGCGTATTCTGGAAGCCATTGAGCAAATTGAAGAAGAGCTAAAATCTCGCCTGGAGCAACTGCGTAACAATGACAAGTTGGTGGAAGCTCAACGCTTAGAGCAACGTACCAAGTATGATCTGGAAATGATGCGGGAGCTTGGTTATTGCAACGGGATTGAAAACTACTCCCGCTATCTATCCAGTCGCGAAGCGGGTGAGCCACCACCGACTCTGTTTGATTACTTGCCTTCAAACGCACTTCTGGTGATCGATGAATCTCACGTGACAGTGCCACAAATTGGCGCCATGTATAAAGGAGATCGATCGCGCAAAGAAACGCTGGTGGAATACGGCTTTCGCCTGCCATCGGCTTTAGATAACCGTCCGCTTCGCTTCGATGAATGGGAGCGTTTAGCACCTCAAATGATTTTTGTCTCCGCCACCCCTGGGAATTATGAGGCTGAAAATCAGGGGCAGGTGGTTGAGCAGGTTGTGAGACCAACCGGCTTGGTCGATCCTGAAATAGAGATTCGTCCGGCCAGTACGCAGGTGGATGATTGTTTGTCGGAAATCAATTTGCGCGTTGCCGAAAATGACCGTGTACTCATTACGGTGTTAACCAAGCGAATGGCCGAAGATCTCACCGAGTATTTAATGGAGCATGGCGTTCGTGTGAGGTATTTGCATTCAGATATCGACACGGTGGAACGGGTAGAAATTATTCGAGACTTACGTACGGGTGAGTTTGATGTGCTGGTTGGTATTAACCTGCTACGGGAGGGGCTTGATATGCCGGAAGTCTCTCTGGTGGCTATTATGGATGCGGACAAAGAAGGTTTCCTGCGATCTGATCGTTCACTCATTCAGACGATCGGTCGAGCGGCCAGAAACGTGAACGGTAAAGCCATACTCTATGCTGACCGGATCACGGGTTCAATGCAGCGTGCCATGGACGAAACCACGCGTCGGCGTGAAAAGCAGATGGCTTTTAACCAAGAGCATGGCATAACGCCTCAGGGAATTAAGAAGTCTGTGGCGGATATTATGGAAGGGGCAAGAGCTCCCGGTGCCAAGGTCAGCACGCGTCGTAAAGTGGCAGAGAAAGGCTCGAAATACAAAATTGATGTGCCTGAGGGTAAATCTGTGTTTGAACAAATTGCGGCGCTGGAAAAACAGATGTTCGATGCGGCCAAAGATTTGGAGTTTGAAAAGGCTGCCGAAATTCGCGATCAGATTGCCCGCCTGAAAAACGACATCTAAACGATTGTTCAAGAGGCTGCAGTAAGCTTGTTAACCGTTTTACGCGGTTATTAAAAGTGTTTTAAGCGTGTTTTCTGAATTTTGTTTGCGGGTTGGATTACATAAAAATAACGTATTCAAATCAGTACTTGGCAGGGGTTTATTTGCCAAGTACTGATTATTGGATGTTACTAATTAAGGCGCGAACGGAATGAGGCGTTTATTTTTGATATTTGCAAAGATAAGCGGTATCCACTGGCACTTTCAGCTGGAACTCAGCGTTTGCCGGCACTTCAAATACCTGACCATCAATAAAAGTTTTCCAATCTTCTGTGCCAGGCAGCTTAACTACCAATTCACCACTTACCACCGTCATAATTTCAAGGCAGTCTGTAGAGAAAGTGTATTCTCCAGCAGCCATAACGCCGATGGTGGCTGGTAACGTGCGAGTTTGCAGCGCGATGGATTTCACGTTGCCAGAAAAGTATTCATTGACAGTTAACATTTGATATCTCCAATCTTGGGTCAAAACAATCGGCGCGCAGTATACCGGGTTAATTCATTCAAAGTACAAAAATCATCGTGAAATCCGCGGTCTGTTTGGTGCCGGAGAAGAGAGGGAGGAGATAGGGAGGAGTGTGAGGGCAAATACGAAAAGGAAATCCTAAGTAAAAACGATCGGCTTAGAGCTTATGGGTTTGGCTTGAATGAATCCGCAGTTGAAGCGCAGGCCAATTAACTAGATGTATCTTCGTTAAGGGCTTTCCTGCTCACTTTGCGCGTTTTGATAGAGCGCCGCTTTTTCAGCGTCCGAGACGGAAGCCTTGTCTTCGGAGCGTAAAATTGCATGCTCTACCCGGTTGCGACCGGAGCTTTTTGCTTTGTATAAAAATTCATCTGCACGTGCAATAAACGAATCCATCGCTACGGAGTCGTTGAGATCCGCGTTCTGAAGGGGGGAGAGGTGTGTAAAACTGTCCACCCCTAAGCTGGCGGTGATAGCTAAACTCTCTCCCTCTATTTCCAGTGGGTGGTGCTCAATGGTCTGGCGAATCCGTTCAGCGACCTGAATGCCAATGAGGAGTGGCGTTGTTGGAAGTATTACGGCAAATTCTTCACCGCCATAGCGGCAAGCAAAATCTATTTTTCGAACGTTCCGCTGCAAAATAGACGCAATATGGATGAGAACTTTATCGCCCATAACATGCCCATATTGATCGTTAAATGTTTTAAAGTGGTCAATATCCAAAAGAATAAAGCAGGTGGGCAGTTGCGTTCGAATCGTGCGCTCCATCTCTTGTTCAAGAATGAACTTCATAAAGCGATGGTTGTATAGCCCAGTCAGGTGATCCTGGCGGACCTGTTCTTCCAGGCGCGTCATTTCTCGCTGCAATTGTGCGTATTTGTCAAAAATAGGGCAGCTCGTATCTTCCTGATGACAAAGGTGTATGAGCTTGTCTGCGTCTCCTGAAGGTTCCAAATGTGTTCTCGCTCTTAAACTGTCGGGGGCTAACCGTTTCTGCAAAGGTAAAAACTATAGCGAGGAACGTCGTCATATGCCACTGTCTTAAACGTTAGATTTTATTTTCTTGGACCCGGTTATAAAAATCTTAATGTCAGCAAAGCTTTTGGGTGTGCTGAGGGGGAGGTTTGAGGACGGGTAAGGTTTAGAGATTTGAAGATTGGGAGATTTGAAGGAAGCTGGGCTGTAAGTCAGGAGAGGTCTGCATGACCGTACCTCCCGTTGCAGCTGCTTCCTTCAGTTTAAGTCGAGCTGGTCTTAATTGGTAGCCAGCGAGACCTAAAAACTAGTGGCGAGCTTGTTTGCGTTTTGCGCTTTCCTCTTTAAGCTTGCGTTCAAGTGCAGAAAAGGCATCACGGACAGCAATGTGAACCGAAGGGTCATCCTGGCTGACGGTGATGGGAGCGCCTTTAACACCAATTTCAATTGAGGCGCGGTAGAGTTTGCCTTTGTGCTTATGTTTGTGTGGCGCGTCCAGTACAACGCGACTGTGGAGAATAGAATCGGAATACCGGTTAAGCTTCTCGATCTTCTTATAGATGATGTCGTTCAGTGCAGGTGAAGAGTCAAAATCTCTGTACACAACGTCTGCATTAGACTTCATAGGCTTACCTCCAAAAGTGCCGATAAACCCTGGTCTTTAACTCATCAGACTGCGCGTTATGACAAGAATTAATGGAGCGGAAGTTTAAGGTGGGTAATCGGTGATAAGCGGCGGGAGAGTGATGCATTCCACTGCAGAAAAATAGCTGCAGGTGATTTGCGCTTCTCGCTCAAATAAACACTATAGCTGGTCGCATAGCGCATGAGACTGCGTTACTACGACAGATCAAAAACCACGATAAACGTACTAAATAAACGCTCTCCCTTCTATATGTCATAAGCCAGTCGAGATAAATCAACTGCCAGGACTAAGAACAAAAAAGAATGTGGCCACAGTTATATATTGACGCCTGCAATAAAAAATTCAAGTATTTTTTAATCATATTGTAATGAATTTTTATTACGGAAAATCGGCTTGACTTTAAGGTGCTGATAGACATGCCAAAACACTGCAAAAGGCTGGAAGAAACACTGTGAAAATGTGATGGAATTCGCTAACTGTAGTGGGGTTTGAAGAGAGGGCAGGCTTATGGCTGCAATGGATTATCGATTATAACCATTCTACGTATTCATTTACGATTTGCGCGTCAACTTCGCACCCACAAAAATGCGATATTTTTGCCAGCATCGCCTCGATAAGGGATTTGTCATTACTCATGCAAATAAAGCTCAGTTCTGCTCGCTGATGCACATCATTGAAATTGCTTTCAGTAACCGCCACATTTTTGTGCTTGCCAAAACGGTCTTTGATCGCGTTTAGCGTTTGACGTTTTTGTTTTAATGAACTGCAACCGCTGAGTCGCAATTCCAGTTTTAAAAGCCCGATAAACATTTTTTTAATTTTTTCTCTTGAAAAATTTTAAGCCGAACATATTTAATATTCAGCAGGGAAAAGTTTACGACGTAAACCTCTGCTCAAGCAGTTTTTTGATAAGGCTGCTAACCACGGTAATTTAAGTTAGCGGCAAGCACTAAGCCGGATTTTATTTCAGTCACATAGATGCTGTAAAGCAAGTGGCAACAACACGATGGCAGCAACACTATAAAGATTGCGCAATTACGCGGATTTTTATGGTCACCTCTAGCAGGAGCAGCTCAATGTTGGAGTCGCGTGAAGTTGGAGTCGCGTGAAGTTGGAATGCCGTAAAGTTGGAATAGTGCGAAGATGTAAATCTACGCTGCCTAACTGATTACCTCACATTTAAATTAAAACGCTTTTAATTTAAATGTAAACATCTACCCGGCTTGATCAAATTGATAAGCCATAAACTTGTATATTGCTCAATTAGAGGATATTAATGATGAGAACTTTTGACCTTTCCCCTTTATACCGTTCAACTATTGGCTTTGATCGTATGGCCAATTTATTAGATAGCATCAATCGCGCTGATCACAGCCAGCCGAGCTATCCACCTTACAATATAGAGTTAACTGGTGAAGACCAATATCGTATTTCCATGGCGGTCGCCGGTTTTGACGAATCTGAATTAACCCTTGAAGTGAAAGAAAACACTTTGAGTGTAACTGGTAAGAAATCCGATGAGAGCGGGGAGCGTAAATTCCTGCATCAAGGTATTGCTGCCCGTAATTTCGAACGCCGCTTTCAGCTGGCTGACTATGTTCGAGTTGAGGGCGCAAGTTTAACTAATGGTTTATTGCATGTAGAACTGGTGCGAGAAATTCCAGAAAAAATGAAGCCACGTACGATTGCTATCGGCTCTGGCAGTGCTAAACAGGACAAACCGTCCCTGGTAGGTGATAGCTCGAACGATAGTGCAAGCGGAGATAGTGCGGATAAAGATAGTGCAGGTAAAAATAAAGTCGCGTAACAATCACTGGAAAGAGCATTCTACACAGGTGATAAATTAAAAGCACCGAAAAAGCCGCCTTAACTGGCGGCTTTTTTATAGGCTAAACAGCTTGGCTCTCACCGTCGTACGATATTGCCCAGGGGTGGTTGCGTGGTGTTTTTTAAATAGTTGATTAAAGTGTGTCGCGTCAAGATATCCCACCTTATACATGATTTCTTCGATTGATAAATTCGTTGTTTGCAGTAAATCCTTAGCCGCTTCCATTCGTACTTTTTGCAAATAGTTGAGCGGCGTTATTCCGGTTGCATTTTTAAAGCGTCGATTAAAATTGCGCAGGCTCATACCGAACTGGTCTGCAACGTCACCCAGGTGTATTTGTTTGGAGTAATTATCTTGCAGCCAGATTTGGGTTTGAATAATTTCTTCATCCGGGTGAGAGCTTATTTCCGATTGGTAGGAAACGGAACTTTCATAGGCGCGACGAATTTCGTGGAAAAAGTGCCGTTCAACATGGCTGGCTACCGTGCGTGAAAAATACCGCTGTATAAAATGGATTGTCAGGTCCGCCATTGAATTCACACTGCCGGTGCAGTAAAGATTCCCAGCTTGCGTAATAAAGTATTGCCGTTTAAGTTGCACATTTGGGTACCATTTTTGGAACTGGTCGAAGTAATGCCAATGAGTGGTTGCGGGTTTGTTGTCGAGTAACCCGGCTTCAGCCATAAAGCAGCAACCCGTTCCAACACCGGCAATTAGACTGCCCGCTTCAAAAGACTGTTTAAGGTATTCCAGAATCGGTATATTCCGTTTGACAACCGGTTTAGGGTTGCGCCAAAGTGCAGGCAAATAAATGATATCGCCGGGTTCGGCTTCGGCGATTTTCCTGTCTGCTTGCAGCGCCAGCCCTGTATGAGTGTCGACAGGTTCGCCGCTCGCTGAAATAAGTTGTACATCCAGAGTTTTTGCGTGGCGTTGCAGGCGCGGGGGGAGGTCGGCTTTTGCCAGGCTCTCTGCAGCACGTAATTGTTCAAGCGGAAGGGATACACTGGTGGCGAGCATGTGTTCGCACAGAATAAAACGGATTTTTAACATCGTGGTATCTCTGAATGAGGTCTGGATGACGCGGCTTGGACGCGGCTTAGACGCGACTTAAAAGTATGGAAACAACAATCTCAGGTCTTCTTTTTTCAACACTCGATCACCCAGACTTTGGGTAAAAACCCACGGAAAACCCTGCTTTGTTCTTGCTGGGAGTGTTTAAATGACTGATTTGTTCGCGTAAAAATTGACCTGGTTCTCTTTTGGCTAAAATGCAAAGGTTTTGTGGCCGATATGCCCAGCATAACAAATCGAGCCCGGGATTACACTGTTGCTAATGCACAATATTGATACGCGGGTTGATATTATGAGTTCTAAATTGCCTGTTATAGTGGGTTTTGGTGGTTACAATGCTGCGGGTCGCAGTTCGGGGCATCAGGCTTATAAACGAATGATCTGGGAGAGTCTGCCAGACTCTGAAAAACAGCGAACTCATAAATCGCTTGCCAGTTTGATGAATGATCCAGCCCTGGATCAGGATGCTGTGCTGCAGGGCACACTGGTGCGTAAAATCGAAAAATCGTTATTTGATGTTGATCATATACCCACGGTGAAAAAAGTCACCATGACTGGAAGTGATCAACAAGCACTTCGCTTTACTTTATCTCGTCGGCAAATGCCCGAACAAATCCCGTCTGACTGGAAGGTTGAACCGCTTGATGAAGGCGGGCGAAACTTCCAGGTCACGCTCACCGGTGAGCACGAATTTAAACTAGATTCATATGAGACACTGGCCGTAAAAGCCGCTGGTCAGTTGCCGTCAGGTTTTGATCCAGGCTCGTTTTATCGGTCCCAGCACCATCCCCGAGGTTTACAAATGGCCGTTATGGGCGCTTCCGATGCGGTGCACAGTTTGGGTATCGATTGGCAAGTGATTGCCGATGCCGTCAGTCCGGATGATGTATCCGTTTACAGTGCAAGTATTATGAGTCAGTTGGATAGTTGCGGCTATGGTGGCTTATTCAGTGCTCGTTCTACCCCGGCTCGTGTCACCTCTAAGCAGTTGGCCTTGGGCCTGAATACCATGCCGGCAGATTTTGTTAACGCCTATGTACTGGGTAATCTCGGTTCAACGGGCGCTATTGCCGGAGCGTGTGCAACATTCCTCTACAACCTGAAGCAGGGTGTTGAAGATATCCGTACCGGGCGAAAGCAAGTTGTAGTGGTGGGTGCAAGCGAAGCCCCTATTTTACCTGAAGTGATAGACGGGTACGCCGCGATGAGCGCGTTGGCTACGGATGCAGACTTAATGAAACTGGATGGGGTTAGCGTGCCGGATTATCGTCGCGCCAGCCGGCCGTTTGGCCATAACTGTGGTTTTACGGTGGCAGAGTCCAGTCAATACGTAGTGCTTATGTCCGATGCGTTAGCTCTGGAGTTGGGAGCAAAAATTTACGGGGCTGTACCAGGGGTTTATGTGAACGCGGATGGGTATAAAAAATCCATATCGGCACCCGGTGCGGGTAATTATATTACGATGGCAAAGGCGGTAGGGCTGGCCAGTACTTTGTTGGGTGAAGAAGCGGTAAAACAGCGAAGCTTTATTCAAGCGCATGGCTCAAGCACACCGCAAAACCGATTAACGGAATCTAAAATTTTCGATGTGGTAGCCAAAAATTTCGGCATAGAAAGTTGGCCTGTGGCCGCAGTCAAAGCTTATCTGGGGCATTCTTTAGCGGCTGCTAGTGGTGATCAGCTCGCTGCCACACTCGGTGTGTTTGCGCATGGAATATTACCGGGAATTAAAACCATGGATGAAGTTGCGGAAGATGTGTTCGCGGATAGATTAAAGATAGATAAGCGAGATCAGGAACTTGGCGCTGGTCGATGTGATGTGGCGTTTTTAAATTCAAAAGGATTTGGTGGCAACAATGCAACGGCCGCAGTGTTTTCTCCTGACGTGGTAGAAAGATACCTGACAAAACATTACGGTAAAGACAAGCTTTTACATTACCGTAAAGCCTGTGAGAGTACTGAGGCAGCAGTGGAATCCTACGTTTCGCAAGCGGATCAAGGCAAGTTCAATGCAATTTATGAATTTGGCAATCACCTGATTGACGAAGAGCAAATTGAATTGGCTGCCAACACAATTAAAATGCCGGGCTCAAAAAAATCTATTCGTTTGGATAACTCTGAGGGTTTTGAGTTTTAAGTTTGACGTAGATAACAATAGCAATATTTATAGTTTCCGTTACTATGAGGGCGTCTGCTGTATTGTTGTCTATCGAACTTAAAGAGCGTTCTCATGGTTAAAACTGTAGTTGGTGACGATCAGATAGCGGTTGATAAGCAATCGACCGCTGCAAAACAGTCTCCTGCAAAAAATAGTTCATCTTCTCCGCATATCTCTGATGGTCCTTTGAAAAGCCGGGCCGGTCACACAAATAGCCCAGCTCCAAGAAAATCACAACTAAAGGAAAGTGTCAGCGATTCCATTGGTGACAGGTTGCAGGTGTTGCGAAAGTGTTATGGGCTCTCTCAGAGAGAGCTGGCGCGTCGTGCGGATGTGACTAACAGTACCTTGTCGATGATTGAGCAAGGCAAAGTCAGCCCATCAATTGGTTCATTAGAGAAAATATTGCATGCTTTTCCTGTCTCATTGCAGGAGTTTTTTTCTGGTAACGAATTGGCGGATGACGTAGTAGTGCCAGCAGAGCAGTTAATCAAAATCGCAAAAGGTAAAGCTCAGTTAACCATGTTTGCATTGCAGCCTCCCGCGGAGTCTTTACAAATGATTAAACAGGACATTCCTGTCGGCGCTAAAATTCCTTCCGGTTGGATGTCGCAAACCGGATTTATATCGGGTTTGTTGCTGCAGGGCAGCCTTCGGCTCACGGTCGAAAGTGTGGTGCATGAATTGGTGAAGGGAGATGCGTTCCAGTTTTCGCTCAATCGACAGCACGAATTTGAAAATAGCGGCCACGAAGATTGTATGTTGGTGAGTGTGGTTTATTAGAATAAAAAACCGCTTTGCAATAGCGATTATAGATAATCACGCCAAGCCGCTCATATCTTCTGGTGTTCTGTTCCGCACCTGTAAAACCAATAGTTTAAATATCACGCTGTGACTTAATTTGTCTCTATAAATGGCTTCAAATTCACTGTATTAAAGCCAAAAAGTCCACCATACTAGCTCAAATCAGTCTAATGTCTTTAATTGAGTCATATTCGAGCAGCACAGCTGACGATTTCGCTCACCAAAGAAATGCACGAGATGATTGACCAATTTGCGGTACTTGTTGTCCAAATCGCACGCACTTGAAAATCATGTGTGTCGGATCAATCATAGTGTTTATCGAGCGTGGTCATAGCGGATGGAGGCATTCGCAGTTTGAGCGCAAGAGAATTAGGCGTTACAGATTTAAAGTTTCAGGTGTGCAAACTGCATGTTGTAGTTGAACTGCATATTTGAGCAATAACATGGAATGACTTAATAACGATTCAGGATGAGCCTGGCGCTTTGCAGTAATTATCAAATTTTGAGAGTCTGACTGCGATCGGCCCGGGAAAAATCTAAACCAGGATAAATCTAAATCAGGATTTGTTTTTAAAAAGGAGCCTGGCTCCATTAACTTATTGCCCGTTTAAACACGAGAATAGGGGAAAACATGCTATACGAAGGTAAAGCGATACAACTAAAACCCATTGAAGATGGGCTCGCACAACTGCTGTTTGATTTGCAGGGCGAGTCGGTAAACAAATTCAGCAAGGCTGTACTGGAAGAACTCAATCAGGTATTAGAGTTGGTTGAGCAAAACTCAGACATTAAAGGCCTGCTGTTGTCGAGTGCAAAAGATGTTTTCATCGTCGGTGCAGATATTATGGAATTCGTTCCAATGTTTGCTCAGGGTGAAGAGGCCATTCAAAGTGCAGTCAGCATGACCAATGCGGTATTTAGTCGTCTGGAAGATCTCAATATTCCAACGGTTGCCGCCATAAACGGCTATGCGCTTGGCGGTGGTATGGAAGTGTGTTTGGCATGTGATTTCCGAATTGCGAGCACTGCAGCGAAAGTAGGCTTGCCTGAAATCAAACTGGGAATTATTCCTGGTTGGGGCGGCACCGTCCGGTTGCCTCGATTGGCCGGTTTGGATGTTGCTGTGGAGTGGATTGCAAGCGGTAAAGAGCAGCGTCCAGATGCAGCGTTAAAAGCTGGGGTTGTTGATGGAGTGGTGGAGCCTGCAAATTTAATTGCCGCTGCAACTGCTGTGTTAAAGCGAGCAGTCGCTGGTGAATTGGCATATGAGCCACGCAAAGCTCAGAAAAAAGCACCACTGAAGCACAATGATATTGAAGCGCTAATGGCTTTTGAAACATCAAAAGCATTTGTTAAAGCGCAGGCTGGCAGAAATTATCCGGCACCAGTGACCGCCATTAAATCTATGCAGGAAGGCGCTAAACTTGGGCGTGACGATGCTATCAAAATTGAGACGGCTAAGTTTGTAGAGTTGGCGCAAACCTCTGTAGCTAAATCTCTGGTAGGTTTGTTTATCAATGATCAGGTGATTGGTAAAAAAGCCAAGTCCTGGGAAAAACAGTCAGATAAGAAAGTTGAAAAAGCTGCGGTGCTGGGTGCGGGCATTATGGGTGGGGGTATTGCTTACCAGTCCGCCTACAAAGGTACACCCATTATTATGAAAGACATTGCTCAGGCCGGTATTGATCTGGGCTTAAATGAAGCTGCCAAATTATTGAACAAGCGAGTAGAGCGCGGCCGCATGAGCTCTGGTGAGATGGCAGAAGTTCTAAATCGTATTGATCCTGCGTTAGCATACGATGGCTTTGAGCATGTAGACATCGTGGTGGAAGCGGTTGTGGAAAACCCCAAGGTTAAGCATGCCGTATTATCCGAAGTGGAGGGTAAAATCACCGATGACACAGTGCTGTGCTCGAATACCTCTACAATCTCCATTAACTATTTAGCTGAAGCGTTAAAGCGCCCAGAAAATTTCTGTGGTATGCATTTCTTTAACCCAGTGCACGCTATGCCATTAGTCGAAGTAATTCGCGGTGAGAAAACCTCGGATAAAGCTGTGGCAAGAACCGTTGCTTATGCTAACTCTCTGGGTAAAAAAGCGATCGTAGTAAATGATTGCCCTGGGTTTTTAGTGAACCGCGTGTTATTCCCTTATTTTGCAGGTTTTTCCATGCTGTTGCGTGATGGCGCAGATTTCCAGCAAGTGGATAAGGTGATGGAGCGATGGGGCTGGCCAATGGGCCCTGCATACTTGATGGACGTTGTGGGTATTGATACAGGTGTTCACGCAGAGCAGGTTATGGCAGACGGTTTCCCTGAGCGTATGGGTAAAACCTTCAAGGCGGCTTCTGATGTGTTTTACGAAGCGCAGCGTTATGGTCAGAAAAACAGCAAAGGTTTTTATGACTATGCACCGGATAAAAAAGGTAAGCCGCAAAAAGTGGTTACACAGGATTCCTATGAGCTGTTAAAGCCGCACGTGGCAGCTACCAAAGAATTCACTGACGAAGAAATTATTGCGCGCATGATGGTGCCAATGGCAACTGAACTTGCTCGTTGTCTGGAAGAAAATATTGTGTCCTCGGCTGCTGAAGCTGATATGGCACTGGTGTATGGTTTGGGCTTCCCTCCGTTCAGAGGTGGTGTGTTCCGCTGGATTGATGAAATTGGCATTCAGGCGTTCGCTGAAATGGCAAAACCGTTGGAAGAGCTTGGACCTCTTTATCAATTAACTGATGGGATGAAAGAAAAACTTTCTTCCAATTCACAATATTACACTGCGGTCTAAGGAGAATAATGGTGAGCTTAAATCCAAGAGATGTTGTTCTAGTAGATTTCGCCCGCAGTCCAATGGGGCGTTCAAAAAATGGTTGTTTCCGTCATTTGCGGGCGGACGATATGAGTGCCCACGTAATTAACGGGTTGCTTGCGCGAAATTCTGCGGTAAACGTGGAAGAAATTGATGATGTGATCTGGGGCTGTGTTATGCAGCGTGGAGAGCAGGGGTTCAATGTTTCGCGAAATGTTATTTTGCGTGCTGGATTGCCGCACACAATTCCCGGGCAAACTGTTAACCGCTTGTGCGGTTCTTCTATGTCTGCGCTGCATACTGCTGCTGCAAACATTATGGCGGGGCTGGGTGATGTTTATGTGGTAGGTGGCGTTGAGCATATGGGCCACCTGGATATGATGGAAGGCGTAAGTCCAAACCCGGCGCTGGGTTTGTCAGTTGCTCAGGCTGCAGGCTCCATGGGGTTAACAGCGGAGTACTTGTCTTTGTTGCACGGCATTACGCGTGAACAAATGGATGAGTTTGGCGCTCGCTCGCATCATCGCGCTGCCGCAGCGACAGAAAAGGGAGAGTTTGATCGCGAGATTATTCCTTTGAATGGCCATGACGAACTGGGTGCGCCTGTGCTGATTAAGCATGACGAAACCATCCGTCCTGAAACCACTGTAGAGAAGCTTGCGACATTAAAGCCTGCGTTTAATCCAAAGGGCGGTACCGTTACTGCTGGTACGTCATCACAAATTACAGATGGCGCTTCCGCAATGTTGGTAATGTCAGCGGAGCGAGCACAAGCATTGGGCTTGAGTCCTATTGCGAAAATACGTGGAATGGCGCTAGCCGGCGTAGACCCTTCAATTATGGGGTATGGGCCTGTACCTTCAACGCAAAAAGCGTTGGCCAAAGCCGGTCTTTCTATCGAAGATATCGACAAAGTTGAATTGAATGAAGCCTTCGCCGCGCAAGCACTGCCGGTTTTGAAGGATCTGAAATTACTCGACGTGATGGATGAAAAGGTGAACCTGCGCGGTGGTGCAATTGCTTTAGGTCATCCGTTCGGCTGTTCCGGTACGCGTATCACGGGCACTTTGTTGAATGTGATGAAAGACACTGATGCGACTCTAGGTGTTTCTACCATGTGTATCGGCCTTGGGCAGGGTATAACTACTATCGTAGAGCGTATTAACTAAGCGTTTTCTGTAGTCAAAAACAAAGACAAAAAGCACAATGCGGCCATTGGATCTGGTTTGGGCACAATGAAAAACCAAAAATTTCCAATTGCCGCATTTTTATTGTTGAACCTTAATAATGACTGTGGCACAATTGCCAGCCTTCGAAAAGGGAGGGTGATAAGATTTAGGTGATTCACCTTATAAATCAATAAGTTACCTGACTTTTTTGACGATTTACTTTACAATGTTTCCACAGTAAAATGTTGTAAAGTGACTTTCCCAAGCAATTTGGCAAAGTAAAAGATTAAGAGTTTTAGTGCGCGGTCGTGGCGGAATTGGTAGACGCGCTGGATTTAGGTTCCAGTGCCGCGAGGCGTGAGAGTTCAAGTCTCTCCGACCGCACCATCTCTTTTTCTTTAAAATCAAAGACTTAGTGTTTTTTGGCTCCAATCTTGTCGCATTTCTGTCGCAAAACCTCATTTCTGTTAGTTCTTTCCTTTGTTTTCTTTTTGTGCTTTTAATAGGCGTTGCCTATTAAAAAAGGGCGCAACCGACTTTTTTCAGTCAATTACACCCCGATTTCAATGTAGGTATTACTTGTGGTATTTGTCCGGTCGTCGCCGCTGTGGTGGGGGCTCCTTACCGGGATTATCGACTACGTCGCTAGGGATAAATTCTATGGCTGTCAGTGGTAACTCCAGCTGCTCCCATTTGTGTTTGCAGTTAAGTTTTTTCATTTACATTTCTCCTGCGCAGGCGCGCGTATACTTTTTACTTATTTGTGAATCTTTACTGGGTTTGCCTACGAGGATATAATTCGGTTCTGACTCCGGAATTGTTCCTTTATCTCGCGGGCAATTCGGTATGTTCCGGTCGCCAACGTCCGTTATGTTGGCGACCGGTTCATCTTCTCTTTTTCATGGATGCCTCTCTGTTTTGGCTGTTTTTGATTCTAAATGCGGCCAAAATTAACTGTTTTTAAATACAGTATTTCAGATTTATTTGTCACCTTAGCGCAAATTTTAATCTTTCTCAAGTAAAAATTCCAGGATGTACATATTTTATAGCTATCAGAGCCCCTGTTATTCGTCTGGTGCGGTGATTTGTGTATAAAACGCAAATTTATACAAACAATAACAAAACTGTAAAGTAGCTTATACAGAGCGATACACGGCTATTATCGTTTGTAGCGAATTTTTCGGCGAGGTTATTCTTTCAGCTCTTTGCTATGAGTGCAACATAAAACTTTGGTTGTTAAGTTTTTTGATAGTCCATGGGTAAAAGTCAATGATAGAAGACACTTTGGTTAACCAGCCTGAAAACGAGCTGTTATTGGCGTACTGCGGTTGTGGTAGGCAATATGAATTGGATAGGGCGATATTGCTCCAGCGTTTAGGTGCGAGGTTCCCTGTGATTCGGGTTAAAGAAAAGGTTGTATGTCGGGAGTGTGGAGAGCGACCGTATAGCGTTCACAGAATACCCAAATCTGACGCTAAGCCATAAAAAAAGCCAGGCTTTACACCTGGCTCAAAAATATGAATATCTCTAACTCTAAGGCTCCAATGTTGCAACACCAGGCTATCCGCGATAGTCGCTAATCTCTGCAATGGGTGTAGGATATTTCTCTCGAAGGTTGTTTGATTTTTTTGAATGATGCGTCCTGGACACGTGCGATGTTAATGATGGTCTCTTTGAGCTCGGGCGGATATTCGCTGTAGTTCAAATGGCGGTTGGCTAGAAGAAGCACAGAGCGGGGTACGCACACCAGGTTATCCAGGTTGCAGTTTTTCTTGTTGCCGTCTTTAAATATCAAGGCATGGCCTGCAGGAATCTCTCTGCCGGCGTTCTCCCACACCCACAGGTGTTTCAGGCGGTAGCGCGTTTTCGCGTTGGTGTAGGGGTTAGGCTTGGGCACTTTAATTTCGGTGTATCCGTCCCTGGTGGTGCGCTCTGTGTAAAGTGGCTTCGCGTTAGGCGGAATATTCCCTTTCTTGAAACTGGTTGCGTTTGGTCCTCCCGGGCCGCCACCGAGACCGGTGTGTCCTTTTCTAAAGTGCCCGGTGCGGCCGGTTTTCCATCCATTGCGCTTTCTGAGTGCGTGCAGGTTATTAGCGGAAACGTCAGTACGACCAAACGTCTGGGAAAATTGTTCGTGGAGTTCGCTCACTACCAGGGTGCAATGTTTCTTCACCCAGTCGAGCTCTTCCTTGGTGTAATTTATTTTTGTGCCTTTCATTTCTTCGATGTTTCCAGGGGTTTGGTTGATCGGTATAGCATGCCAGGCAAGTCGCCCTCGCTCAGCCCTTGGTACTCCGCTTTTAGTTTTGCTGCATCCAGCATTAGCGCTGCATTTTCTACGACATTCTTCGCAATTGAGGTAATGGCTTTTGAACGCTCAATTTCAGTTTTTAGCTTTTCGTCGCCGAGAGTTTCATCGCCTAATCTTTCAAGTTGGGCAAAAAGGTGATCGTTTAAGTCGGTGAGTTTGTTTTTCATTTCTAGGCCTGTGTTGTCTGAGTTTTATAGTTTTATGGTGGAGGGAACGAGCGGTTCACGATCGCGCAATTGTTCTATCCAGTCAAAATCGAGTTTAAACCCACACTTGCCAAGTGCGTTTCTATATTCATCCAGCGCGGCCTGTGCAGAGGCTAGAGCGCTTTGGTCGTTGTTATCTCGTTGCGCTTCTTTCACGAGTTCCTGGAGCTCTCTCGCGATGCTATGGGATGCCAGAACGATAGTTTGCATGTGTTCATTTGTTTCTTCGGTGAATAAGTCGGACATAGGGAGTTCTCAATTATGTAAGTGAGTTCGGTCTCGTTCAGTTGGTTGTCAACGAAAAAGTTTTACAATGCGGTTTGCTGGCGGTGCGGTATCTTCGATAATGGGCAAGTCTTTTACTTCTCCACTTGCCACTGCTGCAAGAGCTTTCGCTATGAGTGACGTATCGAAGCGTGAAGAGAGCACATTCATTATCATTTTCGGAAGTTTCGTTTTTAGGTCGTTCGACATATCTGCATAGCTGGTGCAGTGCAAAGCAGATAAGAATTTGTAGTCAGGGTGAGCTTCACAGTTTGTGCCCAAGGTCTTTGCGAGCCTGTCAACTTCGCAAATGCTAAAGAAGCCTTGCTTATTTAAAAGCTTGTTAAGTGCAATTTCTATTATTTCTATCTGGTGCTTGTCCATTTTTAGCCTCGCTAAGTGTAATGTACTGTAACTTGATGACGGTAGGTCTGACGCACTTTGAGTCCGCTCACTCTGGTCCAGGTGGGGTTAGTTCGAGTTGAGTGTCTATAAATCCATTTTCTCGGAGCCATCGCAAAGCATGGTCTTGATCGCGATTGCTGAAGTCTGGCTGTTGTGCAATGTTTGCGAGCTCTGTAATTAATTTTTTATTATCTGAATCTAGCTTAACGGATGCGTCTAGCAGGCTAACTTTGTAAGCCGAACTACAAGCAGACGCTAGTGCATTGGCAAGATATTGAGAAGAGCTGTTGTAGCGGTGCTCTTCGATTTGGTTGATGATTTTTTTTATGATCTTCATTTGTTTATCCAGGTTAGTGAAAAGCACGGTGATTTAATTTTTATTACATCGACCTTTAGCCGCGTATTCTTGTATTGACTCGATTTCTTTCATGCATTTGATGCAAGTAATTGGTCCCATAATTTTAATCCACCCTAAACTAATTCCTTGTGGCTTTTTTCCGCATAGAGCAACATTGAAGTTATCCCCATGAGCCTCCTCAACAATGTGCAATGCTCGCACAGCTTGATGGCCAACGCTCTTCCCGCGACCAGCGAGAAAGTGAGCGTGCATTCTGTCGTGTTGAATCTCATGATTTCCACATTTGTGACAATGTCCGAATTTATCAAAGTCGGTATTGCCGCATTCAGCGCATTTTTTCATTGCCTATCCTTCAAAAGGTGCAGATTTACTATTTGCCGCATCCAACACACATAGGAAACATTTCCTCGGTGCGGTCATCAGCTCGTTTTTTTGGTGGGCTTTCTTCCCATCCCCAGTTGTGCCCAGCGTTTTTAACTTCGATTTCAAGTGCTTCTATGCGAGCGTGTGTTTCAGAACATACAAGTTTTATTAGCTCTTTCTCGCCTTTATGGGCGAAGGCACCGCACAAGCACTCGCCGGACATACCCAGCACCTCAGATACAGGATTACGCTTTAGAAAGTTGCGTTTTATATAGCTTTCAAACCATGACTTGTCTTTGTAATAAAACGGACTCACCCACAGCAGATTCCCCTTGAAAGAAACTACCTTGTCCTGGTAGTTCGATCGGCGTTGACTTTCATCTTGACGAATGCCGGTAATTAGCATGACATTGTCGTTTCTACTTGTTTTGTTATCGCGTAGTAGCCTTTCGCAGGCGCGCTCTTTAAGGCATCTGAACATTAAGCTGTGATGCGATGGACCAGGGAAACCAAATTTTTTCACTAGCTCATCGTAATCCTGGCCGCAATCTTCTTTTGCCCTAACAATTCTAAGCGGCCACTTATTCTCTTTGCATGTTTGACGAACATGATCGCGAGTCAGCTTTATGCCAATGCCGGTATCAATGTGTACAACCTCGCATCCTTGTACGTTATCCATGGAATAACCCGTTGCCACTGTGCTGTCATAACCACCACTAAAACCGACAAATATTTTAACCGGCTTAAATAGTGCTATGGCTTTGTTTATGATTTGCTCAGGTGACTCAAGGTAAACTTCTCTGCTGAGTTCCAGTGCTTGCAAATCTTTCTTCCTGGGTTTCTTCATAACTACGTTACCGTGCATTATTGTGTGTTGATAGCCTTATACTCTTCGACGGTTTGACCAAAATGCTTTTCTGCGCAAGTGCGACAGTAGAAAATACCGCAGTAAAGGCAGCGGAATGCATCTATCCAGCGAACCAGCTTTAAGCAGGGGCATCGAATTTTTAAGTGCTCGGATGGCACTTTGTCGCGCTCTTGGATTTTGATAAATTGCACCTGGCATGCGAGTATTTCCAGCGGTGTTTCTTTTTTCCCTATCTCAATGCTCATGCTTGTTTGCCCTGGTAATTCTGGTTTGTTGCACGCTTCAAGTTTTCTATTTCGTTTTTCACTCTCTCGGTAAACTGAATCGCGGTGTTATGGTGAAAGAGATCGATGTCTGAGCGGGAGTAGGTTGCAATCATTTGCTCAACGGTTGTGACTAATTGCCAGAAGTTGGGCTCTAGGTCATGAGGAGCCCACACGTCCCAGTTATGGAAGTTGCATTCTTCAAGCGGATCGATATCGTTGTACAGAGTTTTATCTTCATGCTCAAAATAGGCGGAGCGAACCAGCGCAAAGTCCTCATACGCTACCAATATGCTGCAGCTAGTTTTGGGTTCGGTTTCGGTAGATAACCACATTGTTACTATTCCTTATTTTGAAGTCGTCATTTCCCATACGAATATGTATGGCCATGCACAAAGAATGGTGAGGCGCAGTAACGCCGGCATTTTTTGGAGTTTTGCCATAGCGTTGGGGTGGTAATCTTTAAGGTCGACGAAAATTAGAAGACCGCCGATGAAGTGCAGCAGGAAAATCCAAATAGAAAGTATGATGATCATTAATTTTTCTCCGTTTTGAAGCTATCGATTATGCTCAAGGCTTTTTCGAGGGTTTCTATTTGCAGGCTGTCTAGTTGACTGTTGATCCAGGTTGCATAGGTTTTAAAGAACTCTTCCTGAGAGTGGCCCAGTTGCCTGGCTATGTACGCTGCGTGCAGGTTGTTCATGAGGCAGTAGGTGGCGAAGGTGTGCCGCATGTTGTACATCGGGCGATATCGGATCTTTAATGCGGTGATCGCTTCTTTCCAGATCTTAACTGGGATCTTGTTGCTTCTAACAGGCGTGGTTGCATCGAATGCGAATATGAATTTGTTACCGTGAGGCTCAATAGCGTTGAGTGCTTCCATTGCAAAGCTGTTTAAATTAATTGTCCGTGCGGTTCGAGTTTTTGTGTGATTCTGGATCTCGCCGCTGTGGATTCTCTGGCGACGAATGACGGCTTGTTTGGATCTTTGATCGATGTCTGCGTGTTTTAATCCGAGCAGCTCTCCTGGGCAACGTAGGCCTGTATAAAATCCGAGCTTGAACCAGCCATACCAAAGTGATCCATACTCCCTTCCTGCATATGCGATGATGCTATTCGCTTCTTCGATGGTGAACGGGTCGGCTTCATCGCGAACGCGTTTTTTGTTAGTTAGTTTTCGCGTTGGGTTTTTATGATCATCGATGTCCTTCATTTTGCAGTACAGGCCAAATACGCCGCGTATAGTGCCGAGCAGGTCGTTGTATTGGCTGGGTGAGAGTTTGGAGGCTTGTGCCGCTGTGAGAGCGTCGATAATGTCTTGGTATTCAATGAAGATCATGTCCCAGGCGTGGAAGTGGGGCATCCAGTATTTTTGTAACAGGCCTTTATATTTGCGGCGGGTGTTGCTGCTCCAGTTGTGCTCTGGGTGGTCCAACCACGATTGTGCCCAGTCAGAAAAGGTGCCGACAGGGTTTATATCTTCATCTTCCAGCCAATAGTCGCGTGGGTTATAAATGTCATGTGCGATTTTGAATTTAATTTCTGTACGCAATTTACCAGCAGCGATTATTCCAGTCTTGGAATTTGGATAGATGGTGGTGTCAAGGGTTTTATACGTGCGTCGTTCCTTGCCTTTTTCAGTAAACCAGATCTGGACTTTTCCGTCTCTAACTCTAACGCCTGTTGGCAGCCTTTCACCCATGCCTTGTAACCTCTTAAGCTGATATGTATTTGTCCGTCTGGGTCTTTGAAAAATTGTTCGCCTTCGGCCCATTCTTTTCTGCGAATTTTGGATCGAACTTTTGTCTTTGTGTAACCAAAGCATTCGCAGAAAATTTTTTGCGGGATAGTGTCTGCCATCTTAAAAACGGCATCGCGCACAGTAGCTTTTAATTCTTGTTCATCCATAGCGTTTTAGTGGCTCCTGGGTTCTTGGCGCATGCTGAAGCCGGCCTCGTACAGGGATATTGCATGAGTTGCCAGCACAGCGCGTTTTAAGTCAATCTGACGGAGTAGTGCGGCAGATTCCTTTAGGTTGCATTTTGGGTGCTTTTCTTCGAGCTCACACAGTTGCTCACTCAGACTTTTTAATTCCTGCAGTGTATGCTCGAACATCTGTTTTTGAGTTGAGGCCAATGTGATCTGCATGGTCGTTTTCCTCTTTTTCTGTGGGCCACCATTTTTGCTCTGCTGCATCATTGATGGCAGCACGGAGTTTTTCTGCATCTTTTAACCAAAAGTGGAGCTCATCATATTTGGTAAAAATGGTGAGCGTGTTTTCATTGACTTTGATGCCCTCGACTTGCCCAAGCTGGTCTTGCCAGGTGATTTTCATTTTCTCGCTCATACGACCCTCTCCTTTTTGGGGTGGGTGTCCAGGCATTCCGCAATGAACTTCACGTGCTTGAAATGTGAGCCTTTGCGTTTGTCTTGTTTTATCTCATCTAGGATGAGGTCATTGAGGTCAGTTAACTTGGTGAAGGATTCCAGTTCTGTTGTCTCGGTTTGTTCCATACCGTTTGGATATTGGAATACCACATAAATAGTGACTTTCCACAAAAATGCCTGCTGTATGGTTATGTAGCGAACGTGCTGACGAAACATTTCATAGGCCAATAGTCTCCAAATTGGATTTTTATGGCTCGCGTTTATCTTTAGGTGGTCAACTGTGGTAAATTCATCTGCTCGATTGTCTATCCAGTCGATCACCAAACCTTTCACCATGGTTTTAGCGCGCTTACTTATCGACATTTCTTTCGCACCTCTGGACGTTGCCTTGATCATCAGTAGCTGCAATATAAATTTGTGGTGGATTCGGACTGTACAGGTAATACCAGATGCCGTCTTTGCAAACGCTCTCCAGTGATTCTTCGTAGTTCTGGTATTGTGCAGGGGTGCTGCTGCATGCAGCGATCGCCAGTGTTAGTAGTAAAAATAAAATCTTCATGTGAATGCTCCTTTTCGTAAGAGTGAGATAGTTGGTTAATTTCATCGGGCTGCGGCAAGTTCATCGACAACACCAGTAACATCATGCCTGCCAAAAAGCAGAGCACATCTTTTCCTGTGTAACCGTCTATCGTGAATTCGTCGCTCATGGTGTTTACTCTGTGATTTATGCGTTTTCCGGGTTAAGTCTTGTGGAAATTAATGTTTCTTTTTAGTGGCTTTCTTTTTCTTGGGGCGCTGGCTACGATCTGTTGCGACCATGACTGGGCAGCGTTTTACTGCGCCGCCAGCGGCTAGATACGTTTCAATGTCTTGCTCTAGTTGCTCGCGGATTTGCTGCTTTTCTGTTGGTTGATGCTCAAATTTACGCATTGGTATTTGCCTTCTGGTTGCCGGTGATTTTTTTGTGTTGCGCCTCCGCCTCTTGAAACATTTCATGAATCTGGGCGTAGGTCATATTGAAAAGGTCGCAATTAAGCTCGCCGCTTTTTGACTGATAGACTTCAAATAGCTTGGCTATAAAAATAGTGTTGGCATCATTCACGCTGATTTTTAAGAGCGCGCAAGTAAGGTCTATAGGTTTTTTCACTTTGCTTGATGTGTTTTCCCTGAATTTTTCAAAGTCGGTTTCTGGCTGCATTTCGATAAGCAATTCCAAGTTGTGTATTGCTTTTCTGAGATCTGTTACACCATTCTTTTTTTTCCATCTCGACACGTATTTAATGACGTTACCTTCGAGAAAACCGATTTCATTTTTGGTGTTGTACTCGGCTGGCTGAATGGCCATGGTTTTATAGTGGTTGCCATCCACCTGGTGATCTAATGCAGACATAGTGTTTCCTCGATTTATTGTTGTAGCGCCACAATGTGGCCGCTTTGGGTGAGTCCGAAGTTTTCGTACGTGTGTTCGCTTTCAATAACGTCACGCCACATCTCCAGTGATTGCTCTGCCCAGTAGAGCTCTCGTTCAATTTGCTCAACGCGTTCATGTAAGCGGGCCACTTCTTCGCGCAACTGCACGATCGCGATTTTGTCCAGGCGGGCGTTGATGGCCCGAAGTTTTCTATTAATGTCGATGGCCATGTTTGCCTCGCTGGGGTTTGGGTTCGAGCTGGGCTTGCTCGTCGGGAGGTAATTTGTTGATAAAGTCGCGCAGAAAATCCATGCCTTTCTCCGTCGTCATGGGCTTGAGGCACTGCCGCTGGACATCACCACATTGAAAGCAAGCGTCTTTGCGAACGAAGTAACCTTGCTGAATGAACTTCGCGCAGGGTAGGCGTTGGCCTTGTGGATTTCGGGAGAAAATGTGGTGGCGCTCCAGCATATCGAGCAGCTTGGCTCTGCTGACATTTAGGGTTTTGGCAGAGGTGCGCATATCGGACAGCGTGCTATTGGTCATATATATCTCCCGGTGAACGACTCGATTTTTAGATGTTAGTAAAATACTAATATATCGTCAATAGTAAAATACTAATATAATGTTAGTGGAAATTAGAACTTGGAGGATTTTTGTGGGTCTAGATGATATGTAGGGTGAGGAACCTGGTTTGAAAGTAGCTGTGACTGATGAATTACTGGGCAAATCGGCGCTATTTCCAGTTGCCGTTTCTTCGTTGCAAGTGACTTCCTATGAGAGTGCGCTAATGATTATAAGCGGGCTTTCTATGAGGTTTAATAATATCCGTTATTATTGGTTTTCACGATGCTAACTAGCTTTTTGTGTCAAAAGAACTAACGTGACGTCTAAAAGTGTTTGTTCGCTTTTGAGCTTTGCGGTTTGTAAAAATACGTGTCACAATTTTGGAAAATAATTAATTTGAAGGTTTGTTTTGAAGTAAGAAAGGATGTTGTATGGATACGATGGTTGACCTGAAGGAATTGGAGTTGGTCTTGAATGATCTGAGCTTAGAGAGCTTAAAAAAGGTTATTGATTATGCTCGCTCTCTTGTTCGGAGTGAACAAATTTCGCAAAAGAAAGAATCTTCTTTCTCGCAGAAGGAGGAGAGCTTTTCATGATTTCTTTGAGTTCCTCGATGTAGGCTGTAATTTCTGGATCATCCTTATCATGTTGTTCATCCATCCATCCGGTGGGTAATTTAAGAGAAGTCTCTATTTTTCTCGCAGTTCTATCGCCACATGGAGCATGGCCACCGTACAGCTGGTTGATGTATACAGTGTCAGAATACTTCATTTTCTTTGCGATAACGTCTCTACCATGTTGGTCGCATAGCATCTGAAAGTTCTTACGTCTAATTTCTTTGTTTTCCATAATCGAATTTTACGTTAAGTAATTTACTAATCGTTATTAGTGAAATACTATTGTTTTTATATTAGTAAAACGCTAACATTGCTTCTAAACTTAGTTTGGAGGTTATGGTGACGCCACAACAATTCTATAAAAGCAAAACTAGATCAGAGATTGAACAACTTGCCTGCGCGGCAAAAACTACACTGTCGAATTTTCGACAGATAGCGCTGGCAGGAGGGTCTGTATCGCCTAAATTGGCCGAACGGCTTGCTGAGGCCTCAGGCTTTGAAATGACAGAGTTGGAAATCTTATACCCTGATCGGTTTGTCGCATCGACTGTGTCCAAGTTGGTTTCTCCTACAGAATCTCATAGTTCAAGTTATTAAGTTTTCATAATATGCCACCTCTTCGGTGGCTTTTATTTAACTAAAATAAGTACCCCTAAAGCCTCCTAATTTCTGTGTATTTTTAGGGGAACATTGGAGAAGGTTATGAAGCAGAGCCGGCTTTACTATGACAGCGCGTTAGAAAGTGTCGATTTGGCCATCGCTGACAGTGCTTTTACTCACAAGCAGGTTGCTTCCCATTTGTGGCCGGCGAAAAAACCTGCCACAGCTTACGCCAGGTTGAAGGCATGCTTGAACGAGGAGAAAGACGAAAAGTTTTCGTTCGAGGAAATTATTGAGATTTGCCGATATGTGGAACGCTTTGATCCGCTTTACTTCTTTGAGGATGAATGCTCGCACACACGCAGCCAGCCTCGTACACCTGAGGATGAAGACGCTGCTCTAATGCGAGAATTTATTTCACATGCTAAGCGAATGGATGGCTTGATGGCCCGATTGGAAAAAAAGGGTAAGTTTTAGCTTTTGTGATATTTCCGAATTTTTAATGGCGATATGCCTAGCCAAAAGAAGCCCCGGTAGTTGCGAAACGGTTGATCAATATAGCTGGTGCTTGTGCCCACTGAACCAGCGGGAGGTGAAACCAGGGCCGCGTGGGGTATATCCATTCAAGTGAAACATTATAATTATTAAGGGCTTTTATGACTGACTTTGAGCCGCTCTCGGACGATGAAGTGCGAGACTTGCTTAGCCTTCCTTGTTTTGATCCTGATAAATTTTCCCAGCCGGAGTGGGCGAAAATTGCCGGCGCGCTTAAAAATGAATTTGGCCAGTTGGGGCTGGACATTTTTGATGACTGGAGTCGAACCGGCTCCGACTACGACCTGAAAGCTGTCCGTTCCGTATTTAAAAGTGTTAAGGCTTTTGGTGGGAATGGCACTTACACCATTGCATCTCTCGTGTACGAAGCTAAACAGTATGGTTGGCAACGTAAAAAGCGAGACCTTTCCCATGAAGATAAAAAACGCCTGGCTTGCGAGCAGGCTGAGCGTCGTGCTGCACGTGAAAAGGCAGAGCGTGAAGAGCGTGTGCATTTAGCGAAATGGTATGACGTGGTAGCGGCTTGCGCAAACGAGTTAATGGATAAGTTTTTAGTTCTGGAAGGTAAGTCTTTTTATCTGGAGCAAAAAAAAGTGCGCGGTTTTAATGTGCGCTTTGTTCGGCAGTCCGTGGTGGCGGTGTTTTATGAGGATGAATACCGTTACGAGTTGATCACGGGCTACGAGAATATTAAAGAGTTTTGGGTGCGTCGTGATGGCGAGGCTTGTTGCCAATTTCAGAAGGGGGCAACTGTCGTGCCTGCATTCAACGCCGCTGGCCAGCTGCGTAATCTGCAGGTGATTTTTGCTGCGAAGAAAAAGCCTGGTGATAAGCGATTTTTGCCGGCAACGACGACGGGCCTTTTTCATGAGCTCGGTAGTTCCAATAGCGGGCCGGTAATGGTGGGAGAGGGGTACGCAACTGTTGCGAGTGCCTACATGGCTATGGCGTGTGAATGGGCTGCGTTCACGGCGTTTAACAGCGGCAAACTTTTGCAAGTGTGTGAGGTTGTGCGTGAGCGCTTTCCGGATCGTCCTATTTTGGTACTAGCTGACGATGACCACATAACGGAAGCGGAGAAGGGGCATAACCCTGGTATTGATGCCGCCAAGCTTTGCGCTGAACAGATCCCGAATTGCTTTTTTGTTCCGCCTAAGTTTCAGGAGCGTGCGAATGGCTAAGGCGAAACCCAACACAACTGATTTTAATGATCTGCACTGCGCTGAGGGTTTGAAGGTCGTTGGCGAGCAGTTGCGGGCTGCTTACGATGCTTTTTTGAAATCCCCCGCGCCCCCTGATAAAGGTGATGAGAAATTTTCTGACTCTCCCCCGGCCCCCTCTGATACAGGGCTGCTTTCTCTTGAAAAAGCCCTTGAGAAATTTTCTTTTTATTATCCCAAGAATAAGGTGTTCGACGAGACAGAGCGGCAGCTAGTATCGATGGCCGCATTTAAGTTGCTGGTGGCGCCCGAGGTTTTTAAGGCTTGGAGTGAGAAAAAGCGGAGCGTGGGTGATGCCTATATCAAGCCAAAGTTGGCAGCCGCAAAAATGGCAGGGGGCGCGGGGTTGGTCGCTGCGCTTAAACGGTACGTGTATTTGATGCCCAGTGATGAGGTTTACGATACCGAAACACGCGAGATTATTAAAATCGCGCACTTAAGATTTGCTATCGCGGATTGTTTTGATGATTGGTTAAAGCACGTTAAACGCCGGGAAATTCCGCGTAAGAATCTTGTGTTCGATCCTACGATGCAGGTAGGAAAAGGGTTTATTAATAAGTTTGCTGGCCTCCCTTTGCAGGCGAAAACTCCGCCAGACAACTTAGAGCCTTGTCTGAATATGGTGAAGCTGCTCAAGGTTCTCTGTAATTATGATGATGAGGCGTTTTTGTGGCTACGTCGTTGGTTGGCTTTTCCATTGATCCATGTCGGTAAAAAAATGCGGACTGCTGTATTGATGCATTCTGATGTGCATGGCACGGGTAAGAGTTTATTTTTTGATGGTGTGATGCGTCCTTTATACGGCCAATATGCGCGTACGCTTGGGCAAGTTGATCTTGAAAGCCAATATAACGATTGGATGAGTGAAGCGCTTTTTGGTGTGTTTGAGGAAGTGCTTTCACGATCGCAAAAGTTTAGCCATACCGGTACGGTAAAGCAGATGGTGACTGGTCCAGTCTTCCGGGTGAATAAAAAGTTTATGTCAGGTTGGGAGGAATCCAACCATATGAACAGTGTGTTTTTGAGTAATGAGTTTCAGCCGCTTCCTATTGAGCCGCACGATCGACGGTTTTTAATTATATGGCCTGAGATCAAATTGTTGCAGGAGATTAAGGAAGGGGTGAATAGAGAGCTTGCTGAAGGTGGCAGCGAGTATTTTTTAGGTTGGCTGCGTGCAACTCCTCTGGAGGGATTTAACGAGTTTACTGAGCCACCGATCACCGATGCAAAGATGCGATTAATTGAGTTTGGCCGACCTGCTTGGGAAGTTTTCTATGGCGAGTGGAAAAATAATGAGTTAGATTTACCTTACACGCCTTGTCTAGTTAGTCAATTGTACACCGCGTTTAAACGGTGGTGTAACAGACAGGGCGAGCATGCCATGAGTCAAAATAAATTCTCCGGGCTCATTCAGACAAAAGAACGGTTAAGAAAAGATCTGCATTATCAAGTCGGTACTGGTGACCAAACTAAAAAAGGTCGGTTTTTCATGGTGGAACCATGTCCACCGAGTTTGAAGCAACAGGTATGGCTGGGTGGTCGCGTCGAAGAGTGTGACCGAAAATTAGGTAATGCAGTGGATGATTTGTAATTTGCCGTGTAGTTAGCACGGCATTGCCGTTTTTCAGAATCTTCTAAGTTGTTGATTTTCAACGAAATGCCGTGTTGCCGTGCTTGCCGTGCTTATTTTCGCCTCGCGCGCGCGTATTTTTATATAAATTATTTTTTATTCTTACTTAAAGTCTTTCAAAAAAATAATTCTCCCGTGCGAGAAAAATAGACACGGCAAACACGGCAACACGGCAAAATGATGTTTTTCAATAACTTACAAGATGTTTCTAACACGGCATTAACGCGGCATTACACGGCATTGTATAAGCGGGGGATTTTTTATGACTTTCAAAATGAACAAAACTCATTTCACGCGAGCGAAGCATTTGTTGCGTGCGTGGGGTGAGTACAAGCGCTGTGAATGGCGTGAAGCGAGCCCAAATGGATTGCAAAAGCCTGGCTTGTATAAATCTCTCGGGGACATGAGTGAGTTTCAGGATGCAACGGTAGATCGTACGGCGAACGTTATGCTATTGCTGCGGGAAAAAGATTTAAAGCGTTACCGTGTGGCGGTGTGGCACTACGTTGATCGGAAGCCAGTGCCCGAGGAGCGAAAGGCTATGAAGCGGTTTTATTATGATTTACGTAAAGTTGAAGAATTTGTTTTTCGCGCGGTATGTCCTGAAATTATAGAACTCGAATTACTACATGAAAATCGTGCTGAGCGTGAACGCCGTTTGCAAATCGCAGAATACGACTGGGATCAAGACGCAGTGATTACAACGGGACGTAAACACTGCAAGCGTCAATTGATGCGAGTGCTGGTTAAACGTATTTAATAAAATGAATAAAAACACAGGTGAGTATAAAAAAATATTACAAAAAAAAGTTGCTAATTTTCGGAAAAGTCAATACCTTTAGTGCCTATGCTGGCGCAAGCCACGCAGACCATAAGAGCTCGCAATGTTGCGGGCTTTTTTTTTGCATTTTCCCCAAGTCATCGTTCTTAGTAGGCCGCTTTTCGAAGCGGCTTTTTTTTGAATTCTCGATAGGTGAATATGATGTCGAAACTTGACGCTGCCTCTGCACAAGTGACTCAGGCGGGTTCAGTGATTACGTTCGTGTCTGCAATTTTCGGTTGGCTGGTTGAGAATTCTGCCGAGATTAGTGTTGTTGGTTTATTGTGTGGCATCGCACTCTCGATCGCGGGCATAGTCTTTCAGGTGAGACGCGATCGTCGGGAGAGTGCATTACATGAGAAACGCATGGAGGAGCGGTTGAGGCATGCGCGAGATTAACACCTTGGTCATTCACTGTTCGGCCACTTCGCCCGAACAGTCGCATATCGACGTTTCAGACATTCGACGCTGGCACACCTCGCCACCGAACAATTGGTCGGATGTTGGATATCATTATGTAATTTGTCGTAGCGGCGATATTCAAATTGGCAGGCCTGTAGAGCGACCAGGTGCGCACGTGAAAGGGTTCAATGAAGACAGTATTGCCATTTGCCTAGTTGGCGGTGTGGATAAGCATAAGCGTTCTGAGTGCAATTTTACTGCGCCTCAATGGGCCGCACTCGAAGAACTCGTAAGCGCGCTAGTTGAAAAGTATTCCATTTGTCGCGTGTGTGGTCATCGCGATTTTCCCAATGTTTACAAAGATTGCCCAAGCTTTAATGTTAGGGCCTGGTGGAGTAAAAAATGAAAGCTTTTTTTTCTATAGTAATTAGTAATTTGCTGTCTATGTTTGCAACACGAAAGTTTGGAATGTGGGCTGCTCGACTCTGGTCTAAGCAGACAAAAAATTTGATCGATGATAATGCGGTGGAGTTTATTGATGCTGCGTTCGAAAATGATATGGATCGGACCTTGATTGCAGCTGAGCGGGTAGTGGCAGAGCTAAAAAAAGCAATAGCAACGCGAAAGTGACAGGGGTGTGTTGCTTTGATTAGAAAAATATTTTCAAATTAAGTGTATGGTTCGATGGATTTAATCGCGTTTTTTCACAACGGTAGCGCATATGTTTATCAAGCTTTCGACGGCGAAAGCGGGTTTGCGCTATCGAATATTACTATTCCTGATTATGCGAGTGATGTCGCAGCGCAAAGAGGCGCACTAAGTTCGTCCGACGGCACGCTGTTAGCGGTTGGCGATTCAGGTTCTAGCTCTAGCTCTCTACTCCTCTACGACTTAACGACAATCCCCGCGACAGAAATACCCACCGGTAACTCCAAAAGCGGCAACAGTGATCGAACTCATTTTGCTTTTAACCCCGTCAATAACTCTCTAGCCATAGTTCGAGAGAACGAACTAGGCTCTGGTGATGAATTTACAGTTCTTGATGCGACGAATGGTTACAGCGAAATCGAGTTAGGGGAGACAGAGAGAGGTACAGGCGCGTCATGGAGCCGCGATGGTGCCATTTTAGCTATTACTTCGTCTACTGGTGAATATCTTTATGCTTTCGATGCTAACAATAGCTTTGCTCCGCTTAACGTTCTAACGCTAGCAAGCCCGGCACGTGCTATAGCTTTTCATCCAGCATTAGATGTTTGCGTCATTGCTCACGATGGAAAATTAAATATTTATGATTGCAGTGGCCCGAGCTGGTCACTGCTAGATGATAGCTTTTCTATTGGCGATCGTTCGGTAGCGTTCAACCAGGATGGCAGTTTACTCGCCATTAGTGCCATTACGACCAACGGTTTGATAGTGATCGACAGTAGCGATGTTGATCCAATAAACTGGACTCGGGCCTATTCAGATAGTGTTGTGGCCTACCCGAAAGCTAACAGTTATAACTGGGACGGGCAAAAGCTAAGTGTAATTGAATTCATTTCTTTTGAAACGTTCATTGAGGTCTATGATTTTTCAAATTTAGGCAGCATTACATCCCATCGCTTTGAAATAGAACAAGCGCAATCAATTTTTGGTGCGCCTTTTTTAGCTACCGCAGTGCGCCCAACTGTAGACAAATATGTCGTTATTACTAGGGCCCACGAAGAGATTTACTGTTTTGATGTGGAGCATGATTTTTCCCCCGAGCAAACGAACTATGTCGACAATGGCAATAACGTTGGGATTGTTGACCCATCTAAAGACGGAAAGCTACTTGCGTTTAGATATTCGGGGGTAGGGCTGAGCGTACCTAGTGACTTTTTCAGGCTTTTTGATGCAAGTAAAGGCGTTAATAACTTAGTCGAAGTGTCCACCGGGTTCGACCTTGCGGCCGTGTTACAGAAAACAACGTTTAACGAAAATGGAGACGTTGCAGTAATGCGCCAAGCAGGGAATGTATTTGTGCTGGATGCTAGCGATAGTTATGCGAGAGTCAATTTGCCGGTAGGGCTTGGCTCTGCTGGTGATATTTTCGATATAGAATGGAATTCGTCGTTATCGCACTTGGTAGTGGCGACCGAGTTCGGTGATCGCCTGTACGTATTCGATGTTTCAACTAAGCCTTTTGTGCAATTAGCATCGCCAACAGTATCGCCTTCAGATACATATTCTAATTATTGTGTCGAATACTTAGAACAGCGAAACTTGTTGTTAGTGTTGACGGACCAATTAAGAGCTTACGACACGTCCACCATTCCATACACTTTGCTTGGGTCTTGCGCCTGTAGTGCGAACTTAAATTTGCAGGCTAGTTATGACGAAACCTTGGTAGCTTGTAGCAATAACACCAACGGTTTACAAATTATTGATATTAGTGACCCAGACCCGGCAAACTGGGTTTTGAAAGAGCAGATATTAGGAAGTGGGACAACAGCCTCATTTTGGTTTCGCGACACTAATAAGTTGATCTTCGGGCGCCGTATCGAGCAGGAGCTATACCAAGTCGACTGTACTGATCCTGACAATATTTCATATCAGCTAATCGAATTGGACAATCCCGAAGCGTTTGGCTCGTCGTCACAATGGCGACCAGTACTTGTTGCTGGCCCATCGAGTGATGATGAAACCCCCGACGCCTTTTCATTCGCTGACGTTGTAGACGCAGAAGTATCGACCCACTACGAACAAAGCGTAACTGTGAGCGGGATAAATGAGTCTGTGCCGGTATTTATAGAAACCACGGATACCGCACAATATAAAATTAACAGTGGCTCTTACGTCGACACTGTTTCATGGCTCGACAACGGCGACACGCTATTTGTGCGTTTACAATCATCGGCAGTAGAAGAGCAAACCACAAGCGTCGTGGTTCATATTGGTTCTGAGAGCGCGACCTTCCAAGTAACGACCGAAACAATTGATAATATTCCTGACGTGTTTAGTTTTGAGGATGTGACGGATGCGGAGCTTGATCAGGAGTACAGCAGTTCTGTTTCCGTTAGCGGTATCGAGATTGCGACAAGCATCACTGTAACGGGGTTGGGGGAGTACTCAGTAAATGGCGGTGTACGAACTTCAGATCCTGGCACTGTGACCAATGGCGATTCAGTCACGGTTTATTTGACGTCTTCAGATAGTTATTTCACGACAGTGGAGAGCACTCTTACTATCGGTGGTGTATCGGACACGTTTAGCATTACCACACTCTATTCAAACGAAGAGGCATTTATGCTTGGTGAGGTTTATTTAAATCCATATAAGAAAAATAATCCTGCAAATTTGGTTGTGCTGAAAGACAACACGATGGAGCTCTTTTTATCTAACCTGAGAAGTGGGCCAAGCGAAACGCCCGTAGTAGATGCCACCGTGGGGGCGACGATCACTGATGCTAACAGTGACCCTGTGAGTGGCGCTTCACCATTAACACTTTCCTATATTGATGAGAGCGGTGATTACTCTGCGATTATTGAGGACCATGCTGCGTTCAATGTGGGAGAACAATATCTATTAATAGTTACCGCGACTACGCCTGGCGGAGCTCAGGCATCTTGGAAAAATATTTTAACAGTAAGCGAACGAAATTCTGAGAATGAATCGCTTCTTGTCTATAAGACCTAGCCCCCCCCATAGGTTAGGTTCTCCCTAGGAAATACTGATTATACGGTGGGCTGGCCCGCGGATTTTCGTTAATGTTTCGGCGCTATATGGGGTTGTCGTTGTCAGTGGTGATGCTATGAGTGATTCTGAACTGGACAAGATTGCAACTCACGCTGCTCTAGGACGCCTGGTCGGCGTTAGCAAACAAGCCATTCAAAAAAAAGCTGATGAGATCGGTCTTACTCCAGGTGCAACTCTGCGTGAATGGCTGCTTGTGTATTGTGAGCACCAGCGCAATGTAGCTTCTGGTAGAGGTGGGGATAGTCAATCCAATCTAACAGAACAGCGCTACAAAGAATCACAACAAAAAACTATGCAATTGCAGCTTGCAAACATGCAGGCTCTTGGACACTTGTGTTTAACGGTGGACGTGATTGATTGCTTTCGAGTAATGGGGCAGGGCATTCCGAGAAACCTAACCAATGCGGGAGATAGAATTATTGAGGCGATCAACTCTCAGTATGATATCAAGTTAGATGATGAACTTATCCTTAAGCCACTTCGAATTGCAGCCGATCGCATTGCAGCTGATGCGAAAGAACTTGGCGAGCGCTTTAGAGGGACTGGCGGAAACGCTGAAACCGAAACCACCGATTTCGACAGCTGATTGGTCAGAGAAACATTTACGCCTTCCACGAGAAACGGGAGCATTTCAAGAAAACTTCGAATTGGAGTATGGCCCGCACTTATACGGTATTTTTGCTGCTTTCGATGATCCTTTGGTTGAAGAAGTTTACTGTATGAAAGCAGCGCAGGTTCTATGGACCACCGCGTTGATTGCGTACATTTTAAAGCGTATTGACACAAAGCCAGGTGTTTTTCTTGGAATGTTTGCAAGCGAGGGGGCTGCCAAAAAGTTCTCGCTAACTAAGCTAAAGCCAATAGGAAAGTCGACTAAGCCCATTGCTGAAAAAGTAGATTTCAGTGGCTCGCGAAAGGAAGGCACCAGCATTCTCAGAAAAGAGTATGACGGCGGATTCTTGGAGTTGATGGGGTCCAACGCTATATGGAATGTTAAGTCAACAACCGCGCATTTTGTTTTTGTTGAAGAACCTGACGACGCGAATGAAAACCTGAATGATCAAGGGGACTCGATAAAGTTATTGTTCGAGCGAACTAAGCGAGTTCGAGAACCCAAAAAAATACTTGGTGGTACGCCCAGTGTTAAAGGGTTCAGTCGTGTCGAAGAATATATAAATCTTTCTGATAAACGTGTCTTTCCCATTGCTTGTCATGATTGCGGAGAAAAACATGTTTTATCCTTCGATAATGTTTTGGGCTGGGAAAGGGATGATACATCCGGTGATAAGCATCCCATTTATGGACATCATGATCCAGATAAAGCTTTTTATGCCTGTCCTCATTGTGGGTCGGTCTGGGATGACTTTCAGCGTAGACAGAATATTCGCGAGACTGTGATTGCTGCAATACTGGCTGGTGATCCTTATTTTGCTTGGGTCCCCACTAGACCGAGCTCTAAAATTGCTGGGTTTACCAAGTTGAACGAACTGTATAGCTGTTTGCCTGGTGTGGGTGCTGCGCAAATGGTACGTGATTACCTGGAAGCGGAGTATTACGCTGCTCGTGGCGATACCAACAAGCAAATCGTCTTTATCAATTCAAAGCTTGGTGAGCCATACGAGTTTCAAGATGGTCGTGATGACGCGGAAAGTTTACGAGAAAACGCAAATGCCGATCCAGAATCTCAGCACCGCTCGATGCTATGTCCAGTCGGTGGGTTGATTGTAACGGCTGGCGTTGATGTCCAGGATAATCGGTTGGCCATTGTTATTCGGGCTCATGGGCGAGATCGACGAAGCTGGCTTTTATACGCTGATGAGATTTATGCAAAAGTCTCAACGACCAACGAAAACGATCCGGTTTGGGATGAGCTGGATAAAATTCTATTCGGAGCCATTGAGCACGCATCCGGATCCAGTATCTATTTGAGAGCAATAACCATCGATAGTGGTGGCCATGCTACTGATGCCGTGTATAACTGGGTAATCACGAGGCAAAAGAAATATCGCACGGTTACGATCATGGCGGGTAAGGGGTCAAGTGCAACTTCAAACCCTCCAGTGTTTGCTCATCCTGCACCCTCAAAAGCATTGGAATCTAAACGCCCAGATAAGCTAACAAAGGCCGAGAAAAAAGGGGTCAAGCTTTACATTATCGGTACGCAACGTGGCAAGGATTACATTGCCGATCAATTGACGCTGAACGCGCGTGGGCAGAACCGATTTCACTTTATGCGTGAAGAAGATTTGCGGCACGACTATTTCGATCAGATGCTGGCTGAATCTAAAATTCCTGATCGCAGTGGTCGAGCTAAATGGAAACAAAAAAGCGGTTGCCCTTGTGAATTTTGGGACTGTGAAGTCTATGCAGAGCATGCTGCTAGAGCGGTGGGCGTTCCTCATAAAACAGCAAAAGATTGGGATAACCTTGAGATTACACTTAAGCAATCCGACTTATTTTCAGAGGCCGCACCACTTGTGCCGGCAGCAAAACCACAGCCACGTGAGCGCGCACCAGGTGCATGGCAGAGACGGAGGTAAACGATGGCCACACAGGCAGAAATCGAAGAGCTGGAAAAGGCGATAAATTCCGGCGTAAAAAAAGTTAAGTACCGGGATCGCGAAACAGAATATCGCAGTATTGAAGAAATGAAAGGAATTCTGAGATCCATGAAACGTCAGCTCCATAACACTCGTCGAGTTCCTTATACATCCAATGGCTATTCTCGCCGCTACCAATAATTCAAACCGAAAAGAATGCTATGAAACCGACCAATTTTATTGATCGGGCGCTACTTTATTTTGCGCCGAAAACAGCAGAGCAGCGTATTCGAGCGAGAATGCGAACTAATTATTTAATCGCACGCTCTGGCTACGATAGTGCTGGCGGTGGTAGTCGCGGCATGCGCACGGTTAACACCAGTCAAAACACTGAGTCGCGCCGCGCGCTTCGCTTCATTCGCAATAATGTTCGAGAGCTAGAGCGAAACTGCATTTACATTGGAACTGCTCTAGATGTGATTCAGGGCCGCACGGTGGGTATGGGCATCAAACCCAAAGCTAAGCATCCAACTAATAAGCGCAAACAAAAACTTGCACAAGCACTGATGGATGAGTGGTGTAAGTCTACCGAGTGCGACTATTCCGGGAAGTTGAATTTTTACGGAATGCAAAGCCTTTCAATACGCACGATCGCGTTTGCTGGGGAATCGCTTTTTGTAAAACGGATAACCACCGATCGTAGAATGAAAGTGCCGCTGCGTCTTGAATTGCTGGAAGGCGATTTTATTGATGAAACTAAAGATGCCCGAGGGTTGGGGGATCAGAGCAATATTTTAGGCGTTAAGTATGCGAATGGCAGGCCTTCACATTTTTTCCTGCATCCTTATCACCCTGGTGATTACGGTATGTACGGGGATTCAACCGCAACGCCCGCAGAGCTGATTGCACACGGTTTCGATGTGTTACGGCCCGGGCAAGCGAGAGGAATGCCGTGGGGGTATGCGACGCTAATGAAAATTCGCGGCCTGGAAGATTTTCAAGACGCTCGAATTGAGCAGCAACGCATCGCAGCGTGCTTGGTCGGTGCGATCTATAGCGATGATGACGAAGCTGGCGTGGATCAGGACGGACAACCTGTAAAGCCAGACCCACTTCCTGAAACGATGAGTCCTGGTCAGTTATTGCGATTGGCGTACGGTGAAAAAGCCTCATTTAATAATCCTCCTAGTGTGTCCGGACAAGATACTTTCATAAAAGGTGAAGAGCGATTAATTGCAAAGGCTTATGGCATTACATACGAATCGATGACCGGTGACTACAGTCTTGTAAATTTCGCCAGTGGCAAGATGGGTAGTATTGAGATGTACCAAAACATTGATCGCTGGCGCCATCAGATCTTAATTCCTCAGCAATTAAAGAAAGTTGAACAGTGGTGGATCGAAGCCGCACTTTTTGTAGGGCATGACATCGAGGGAGTTACTTTCGACTGGACGCCTCCCAAGAAAGATATTCTTGATCTGAAAAATGAATTGCCGGCGATTATTTCTGAAGTTCGAGCGGGAATGAATTCGCTCCAGGGTGCTTTACGTGAACGCGGGTACGATGTGGAAACTGTGTTACGTGAAATCTCGGAAGATTTGAAAATGATGGATGAGCTCGGCCTAGTGCTGGATATCGATCCGCGCAAGGTCACAAAGTCGGGGCAATTTCAAAGCGCTTCTGGTGGCACTCCACAACAGTCGACAGGCGAAGATGAAAACGAAGAGGATGAAGAGAATGCGTAAATTACTTCAAGCGCTGGGCAAACAAGATATACAAATTTCACCTACTGCGACCATTAATAAGAAAGGCGAGCTTTTGTTGTATGGCGTTATCGGTGATTGGTGGGATGGCCTGGATGCATACACCATCGTGAGAGAGCTTGATGAGCTCGATGGTGATGAAATTGTTCTGCGATTCCATTCGCCTGGCGGTGTCATCCTGGATGGGTTGGCAATGTACAACGCTCTCAAGGCGAGCAAAAAAAGAATTGTGGGTTACATCGATGGTATTGCGGCCTCGATGGCCGCCTCAGTTGCTATGGCATGTGATCAGTTATTTATTCCCACGAATGCAATGATCATGATCCACAAACCGAATTATTCGCTGTGCGGGACTTTCAATGCTGTTGATTTTCAAAAGCTCGCCGAGAGTCTGAATAATTACGAGCCTACTGTGCTGCAGCTGTTGTCAGATAAAACTGGAAAACCAATTGATGAAATTAGAGCGCTTTTGTCTGACGGTGAAGATCATTTTTATCGAGGGCAAGAGGCTATTGATTTTGGCTTGGCTGATGAGCTCATTGACTACGTAGACGCTGGTGCGATTATGCAGCCCTCACAAGCACAGGCAGTGAATGATCCGTTTAAGACCGGCGTGGTTATGGATATTTCAAACAACAATGCTACAAGTCAATATTTTCCATCTCAATCAGCATCACAGGCGCGGACTTGGCGATTGGCAGGTGGTGAGCCACTACCACAGGCAACATTGAAAACAATATCCGAATTTTTACAAACTGCGGCAGCCGCCGTTTCAATAAAACCACAGGAGAAACCTATGAAAATCAAGTCGAAAAGCGGCGCTCCATTAGCCGCACTCGTAACTGCCGCACTAGTTGCGCAGTATGCGAATGTTGATGCCGCTGTTACTGCATTGGCAGAGCACGGCTTTAGCAAAGAACTGCTTTCCGGAGAAGCGGAAGCGAGTCTTTCTGATCTCGGGAAGCTTGCTGATGTATTAAAGGTGGAGATGCCAGCAGCTCCACAAGCGACTCAACCTGCAGCGGCAGCACAGCCTGCAGCAGCGCAAGGGAATGACCTGGTGCTTGCCGAGCGTAAGCGGGCCGCAACACTTCGCACGATTGGCGCTCAGGCAAGTATAGATGACGCGACTATACAGCAATGGATTGACAACGACGTAAGCGTTGACGCTGCTCGTGAGACTGCTTTAGCGGCCATGGCAGATCGCAACAATGCGCAACTTCCACAAGGCAATCATGTGCGAGCATCGGGCCAAGTGAATATTGCAACCGCTGTATCACAAGCTCTGTTGGTGAGAACCTCACCCGACAACTATAAGCACAATGACAACTCGCGTGAGTTCACTGGTTTGTCCTTGATGGAAATCGCAAAGGCAGTGCTCCAGTCCCAAGGTGTTTCCATCGAACGTAAGAGCAAAATGGAAGTTGCAGGTTTGGCAATGCATACCACAAGTGACTTTCCTTTGGTGTTGGCTGATGTTGCGAATAAAGAGCTGCTGCGGGCATACCGGAAAAAAGCGAAGACTTATCAGAAAATCTCTCGCCGCAGTACGTCTACTGACTTCAAAGAAAAACACAGTGTTGAGATTGGTAGTGGTAGCGAGTTAGCGCCGGTAAATCAGAAAGGTGAGTTTAAGCACGGCACGCTTTCTGAAGCAGGTTACGGTTATAAGCTTGAATCGTTTGGTCGTATTTTCGCATTTACAAGACAACTATTAATCAATGATAATCTTGGTGCGATGACCAATTTTATTGCCCAATTGGGTTCCAAAGCGCATTCGCTTGAAGAGAAAATAGTGTGGGAGTTAATTAAGTCGAACCCTAATTTGAAGGACGGCAATCCGTTGTTCTCTTCTACCGCGTCACATAAGCGCGGAAATCTTATTACTGATGCTACCATCGCAGCGGCTTTGAATAGTGCGATGGTGAAGATGGCTGCACAGAAGGATTTAGACGGCGAGGAAATTGATATTCAGCCTAGCATTCTAGCGATTCCGTACGCGCGTTACGAAGAAGCGATGAAGGCACTTTCAGCTGTTCTCGCTACGACTACGGGTGAAGTCAACGTGTTTGCCAACTCGCTTGAAGCTCTGCCTGTTACTCGTCTTGATGGAGAAGCGAATAATCCATTCTATTTCTTCGCCGATCCTGATGAAGCGCCAGTGGTAGAGTTCGCTCATTTGGAGGGTGTGGAAGAACCACGAATAGAAACGCAAATGGGATTCGAATCGGATGGCATGAAGATCAAGGTCGCACATGACTTTGGTGCGGGCATTGTCGGCTTCCGTGGTGCGGTGAAAAGCACAGCAGCTGGCTAATCCTTAACAAAAAAGAACTGGGTATTTAACTAAATAAAGCCGCTTATTGCGGCTTTTTTTTGGAGATTAGATTATGAAAAACTTTTTACATGAGGGCGTCACGCTCTCCTTCCAGGCTTCTGAATTTACAAAGGCAGGCAATGTTGTAAGTCTTGGTTCCGGCTTGATGGGTGTTAACTCATATGATGTCGCGTATGAGGAGTGGGGAGAAGCTCAGACGGAAGGTGTTTTTATATTCCCTAAAGCAACTGCAGATACACCAGCTGCTTTCGCGAAAGCATATTGGAACGGTCCAGCTGGCGAAGTAACAACTGTTTCTACGGATACGGATTTGATTGGGGTGTTTACCAAGGCATATGGAGCGGGAGCTGCAGAAGCCGAAGTGAAGTTGATTCCGCATATGACTATTGTGCCTGGGCCTTAATGAGTTTTTTCGGTGACTTAGTGCGTTCCCACGGCGCACTATGTCATTCTTTGCTAGGTGGGGAAACCGGTGTTTACAAGCGCAGTGATGGTTCCGTTGTGCGTGAGACGGCCACAGGAATTATTGATTTCGATGTGGATGTAATGAGTGAGGACGGTGTAAGTGTACAGAACGTTATTACCGGTTCGTTTTTGGCGTCCGAAATTGAGCAGGCGTTCAAAGGGGATGAATTCTTTTGTTCATCAGGTAACTTCTTTGTGCGTCGAAAATTAACAACCGATGGTGTTTCCATTGTGGTTATTCTGCAAAAGTTACCGTCATGACTGAACCGATCGAGCGGCAAATAAAACGCTACCAGAAAAAGCTGAATAAAATTGCTGGAGTGGAAACACCGCGCGCAACCGCGTCAGCGTTAAATAAAACTGCTCGCTCGGTTATTCCAAAAGTAGTTCGTTATGTGTCACAGGAAACCAAGGTACCGCAGAAATTCATTCGCAAAAAAACTTTTGTTTCACGTGCAACATCCAGAAAGCAACGCGCAAAAATCTACGGTTATGCTCAAGCAATACCAGTGGTGTCACTTTTAAAAACAAAACAACTTTTGAAAGGGGCGAGGCGAGGCACCAATAAACGTGGCGTTCGGGTCGCGGGTCGGCAGTACGATGGAGCTTTCATTAACGTACTGAGAAAGTCTGGCCGGTTTCAGGTGTTGAAACGTTTAGGTAAGGGCCGCTATCCGCTAGAGGTCATCAAAATTCCGATCGAAAAAGAATATGAACGCGCTCTTGAGTTTTTTAGTCGGCAAAAAATGCGTGACGACTTTCCTCTGCTATTAAAGCGTGATCTTCAATATCGATACAGAAAATACAGGGCAAAATAATGTCAGCTATTCGCAAAGCATTACGCAATCAAATCATTCAAATTCTTGAAACACAATTTAGTCAGCCGGTTAGGAGCTCGCGCGTTGTGGATCTTACCGATATTCCCGAAGCCATCAGCGTGAATATTGACGAAGGGGAAACGATTCATGAAGGGGTGCAATCGACGACCACTGCAACGCTGGTGGTGGGGTTTCACAGTGTGATTAAAAACGATGATGATGAGTTGGATGATTGGAGCGAGCCAGCAGAGTCGCTGCTCAAAAGTGCAAACCTCAATATTACCCCTTCCGGCTTTAAATATGGCGACGATGACAGCGGGGAAATGAACTCGCTGTTTTTGTTGTTTGATTTAATTTATTTTTCATAAGAGGAAAGAGTTATGGCTTTATCGTTAATTCCAATGTTGGGTGCGGGCAGTAAATTATTTTATGAAGATCCCGATACGCCAGATACGTATATCGAGCTACCGAATGGTTTAAATATCGGTCAGGTGGGGTCACAAGGTGAGCCAGTTGAAACCACACCCATTCGTGCAGTTGCTCGTGAATTTATTGCGGGTTTAAAAACACCACCCGACAAGCAGTTCACATTCAACCACCAACCAGGATTAGCGGCATATTCTGATTTTCTTGACGAAGTGGACGCGGGTAAAAACATGAAAATGAAGGTGACTTACCCGACTGGGGATGAGGCCACTTTCATTGTTGCCATGTTGGGGCGAATGATGAGTGAGCCGGAAGGTAATGCTCAGCTAAAAATGGAAGTCTTTGGCAAGCAGTCTGGCGATCCTGAATGGGCTATAACTGCCTAGCCGTTTCAGAAAATAAATGTTCGTCTCAATATTTACGTTTTATAGGTAGAGGGCTACAAATGATAAGCGCATTAAAAGGCATAAAGTTAAAACCGGAAGAAGTATCGATTGACGGTATTTCTAAAAAAATTCCTGTGCACCGGTTTTCTCTACACGACTGGGAAAATGACATTGCAAAGAAAATTGAAGGGAAACCGATTGAGGTAGCTGTACTTTATCTACTTCATCCATTGGGTTATGAGCACAGCATCGAGGATTTGGAGCAGCTCAAGTCAGTGCTTGGAGTTCCAGAGATTATTCAGCTGTATCGCGCGGGGTTGCGAATTAATGGCTGCGCTGTCGAAGGCGGTGAGAAAGACGCAAAAAAAGATTAAGGCAGGATGCCGCATTTCAATTAAAAGTTAGGCTTGCCATCTTGTTTCGCTGCCCAATTTGGCAAGTTGGGCATCTTGTCCCGGCAGAGGAGTTCCCAGTGTGGCAGGAAGTATATCGGCAGAATCCTTGGGATTTTGCCGGGATGGATAAGCTGTTATCCCATGCACTTTTTCATATCGTGGGTTCTAATGCTGCACTTAAGCCTGGTATCGGTATGAATCACTTCCGGTATCCAGACGCTTACCGTGACGGTCAACTATCTGAGGTTGAATTTAGCTCGTTGAGTCTTGAAGAGCGAAGTCACTACGCTACATACGCCACTCTTACACAACTACAGTTTGAATTGCTGGATGAAACTGGCCAGCAAGCATATGTGCAACGGCTTGTGCAAAACGCAAAAACTATATTGTCTCATTAGGTCTTTCCATGCAGAAGAAACTCCAGACATTGTTAACCGAGCTCAAGGTTGACTCGGCTTCCATGCGCCGGTCTTTAGATCAAAATGTTGCCGATACACAAGCCTGGGGACGGCGTACAAAAAGTATCGTCGGCGGTGTGTTGGCTACTATCGGTGTTACGAAGTTTATACGCTCTGTGACAGAGGCAACTTCTGTGCAGGAAGCGGCAATGCGCCAGCTGCAGCAGGGCTTGATAACCACCAATAATCGGGTTGGCTTATCATTCGAAGAGCTCACAAAGCACGCGGCGGATTTACAAAAGGTGACCACCTTTGGCGATGAGGAGGTCATCAAGGCGCAATCTAAGCTTGTGACGTTTACCAATATCCTAGGTGAGAACTTTAAGCGCACCACGGAGCTTGCAGGCGATCTTGCGGTTCGTATGGATATGGACTTATCCAGCGCCACCGTTCAGCTGGGCAAAGCATTAAATGATCCGATTAAAAATTTAAGTGCGTTGTCACGTGCGGGTATTCAATTTAGCGACGATCAGAAAGCGGTGATTAAATCACTAGTTGAGAGTGGGGATCTTGCTAAAGCCCAAACCATTATTCTGAATGAGCTTGAAACGCAATTTGGTGGCTCTGCCAGGGCAGCACGTGAGACGTTTGGCGGAGCGTTACGGAGTTTACAAAATGCCGCTGGTGATTTATTGGAAGCGGACACAGGAGGCCTTACGCAGGTAAAGGTCAGTATCGAAGAGCTGACCACGTTGTTGCAGGATCCGCAGTTTATAGGTTCCGTTCAAACAGTTACCACCGCAATGATTAAAGGCTTTACCGCAACTGCAAAAGCTATTTCCTCCACTGTCAATATTACGCGCTTTTTGGCAGAGGAGTTTGCAGCGTGGACGAATGGACCTGCTTCGGATGACATTGGCCGAATAGAGGGAAATATTGTTTCTCTCAGGGAAAAACTCGAAGAGCTAAAGGCGTCTGCACCCGATAAAGATAGTTTCTGGTACAAAGCTTACGGTGGCGAAAGCGGTGGTTTTGCACTGCAAATTCGCCAGACAGAAGAGCAGTTAAAAGAGCAGCTTAAGCTGCGTGATGACTATTACGAACAATCCAAAATACGAGAGGAAAAACTTGCGAAGTTGCAGTCAGGGTTAGATTCCTCTTCTGGAACCGGCGGTAAATCAGGAAACGTCGTCAGCCTTAAAGATGAAATTGCCAAAGTTAAAGAGCTTCAACAAGTTAAAGCCGAGCAAATAGAAGCAGAAAAATCCATGCGTCTTGCGATGGCTGATGAGCTCAAGCAAATTGAGCTTGAAGAGGCAGAGCGACAAAAGCGACTTCGTAACGTGGAATCGCTCGAAGTGTCGCTAATGGACGAAGAGAGTCGTATTCAGGAGTCTTATACACGCCGACAAGAAATGCTAAACCAGGCGCTAGAAGATAATTTAATTTCTCAAGAGCGATTCAATAAGCTCTCCGAGCAGCTCGACGAAGAAAAAAAGGAAAAGATGCTAAACACTTCTCGCGAAGGGTTTGGCACTATGCTGGATATTGCGGATCGGTACTATGACGGACTGAATACCAAAGAGGCTGCACGCGCACGTGTCGCCATCCAAATTGGTAAAACCCTCCTTGATAAAGAAAAACGCGAAAGCCTCAAGCGTATTGCGATCAATACATATGATGCGGCAATGGGCGCATATAAGTCACTTTCTTCAATTCCTTATGTCGGTCCATTTCTAGGCGCTGGTGCCGCTGCAGGTATTGTTGCGCTGGGTGCAACCTACGGTGCAGAAGTTGCAGGTATCGCTCATGGCGGCCTTGAAAATGTACCAAAAGAATCGACCTACCTACTCGATAAAGGCGAGCGTGTTGTAAGCCCTCGCCAAAACCGAGACCTCACGGACTTTCTGCAAAACGAGCGACGATCCTCTGGAGTGGTGGTGAATATCAATGCCGCACCAGGTGTGGAAAACAACGTGCGCCATGAGCAGCGTGCTGATGGACTGCATATCACGATTGATCAAACGATTCGAAGCATTGTGCGAGACGAGCTTTATGCTCAGCAGGCGCCCGGTGGCTTGTTAGATGGAACATACAGGACTTAACGATGCGAAATTTTCCCAACTACTTACCCAAGTATGGTGCGCGACCAGACGTGCAATTTCGCACGTTAACTTCCTCGTTTGGTGACGGCTATAGCCAGCGGGGCAAAGATGGAATTAATAACAGGCTGAACAGTTGGCCGTTGACCTTTGAGTTGCGCACAGAGGATATGTTGAACCTCCAAACATTTTTAGATGATCACCAGGGTGTAGAAGCATTTTTGTGGGCGCCGCCGGATGAAAGTGAGGGAAAGTGGGTTTGCAAAGGTTATACCGGCCCGGCGGACCTTGCGCCTGGCTGGCTCTCTTTAACGACCATGTTTGAACGTGTGTTTGATTTGTAGTTGATTTGAAGGTGTTTCATGTCTGAGATTATTGCGTCCACTGCGCAGCAGAGCGCCTACGATGCTGTAGTAACGTTATTCGTGATAGATGCCACCAGAATTGAGGGTGATATTTTTAAATTCACTACGGGAACGCTAGGCGGCGAGGCGGTGGTCTTTGATGGCGAGCCATATGCACCCGTGCCATGTCGGCTTACGGGTCTGGCTTGGAATGGTAGCGGTCACATTCCATCACCTACGTTTACCGTGAGTAATATTGCGGGACAGTTTGTGACTTCGCTGGTCGGTAAAAATAACCTGGTCGGTGCAAAGCTCACAATTATTAAAACGTTCGAGCAATTTTTGGATGATGGAAAAAATCCGGATCCTACCGCGCGATTCCCGGAAGAGGTGTTTTACTTCGATCAGCTCCAATCGATGGACAATGAACAAATAACCTGGCGGTTAAGCGCGCTCTTTGATGTGCGTGGCGTGAAGCTACCGCGTCGGCAGATCTTGAGAGAGGCCTGCACTCATCGTTATCGCCGATGGGTGGATGGGGCGTTTGACTACAGCGACGCAACGTGTCCGTATGTTGGTGCGCTCGCATACGACCTGCAAAACAACGTTGTTCTGGATCCTTCCCAGGATAAATGCTCATTGAATTTGGGCGGCTGCAAGGCTCGCTTCGCTAATTCACAACTTCCGTTTCGCGGCTTTCCTGGTGCCGCAAGGGTACGTGATCGTGTTTAAAAAATCTGTATTAAATGTTGCGAAAAAGCATGCTGAAAGCTCCTACCCGAAAGAGTCTTGTGGTTTGGTGGTCGATGATAAATACGTTCGCACCAAGAATGTAGCAAAGGATCCAGAGAATTGTTTTGCCATTTCTCGTGATCGACTGAAAAAGTTTGCAGGAAAAATTCAAGCTGTTATTCACTCTCACCCTGATGGAAATTATTTTCCTAGTCGTGCCGATATGAAGGGGCAAATTGCTAGTGCTGTACCTTGGGGGATCGTACATGTGCAAAAAGGTGTTGCGCGAGACCCGTTTTTTTGGGGTGATCAAATGCCGGTACCGGATTTAAAAGGTAGACCTTTTCAACATGGTGTGACGGACTGCTACTCGTTAGTGCGTGATTATTATCGGCTTGAAAAAAACATCCTGCTAGATGAGTTTCCGCGTGATTGGGAATGGTGGCTGGATCCTCAATTTAATCTATATGAACAGAATTTTAAATCACAGAAATTTCGCATTATCGATGATGCCGAAGTACGAGAGGGTGATTGCTTTTTAGCGCAAATACGTTCAAAGGTAATTAATCATGCTGGTGTTTATGTTGGGCGTGGTCTCATCTTGCATCAACTAGGGCATCGCTCTGGTTTCAGTACGGCATATCCAAGCTGTGAGCAGCCTGTTCAAATGTGGAAAAAATTTATTCGATACTGGGTAAGGCACGACGGTTAAATAAGTATGAAAAAAATTTACTTACATGGTCGGCTAAAGTCATTGATTGACAATGACTTTCTTGAAATATCGGTGCGGTCGCCTTTGGAGGCTATTCGTTTTTTGTGTGGAGTTTTACCGGGCTTTTCCCGTGAATATTTTGCCCACGCGTATTGTGTTCGGCTCGATCGGCACAGCGATTATTTAGACAATGAATCGGCCCAAATTCAATTTGGAAAAGCATCCGGCATGCATATTGTTCCAGATGTTGGCGGCGCAAAGGTGGGCGGTGGTGCGCCAACCATGACACCGGAAGCGAGCGCCTATGAATCACGAGAGGACGATAGTTTGTCTGCACTGTTCAACGGTGGGATTAACACCACGGAGCAGGGAATGTGTGCGCCAGTTATTTACGGTCGTGTGCGCCGTGCTGGATCCGCAGTGATTTCAGCAGGCATATCTGTTGAAGAGCAGTCGCTCATTAATGTTCGACTGGATATTGACTGGTCGTTACCGGCAATTTTTTAAAGGTGCGTATGATGATATTCGGAGAGAAAGGGGGTAAGGCAGGCGGCGGTGCTGCACGGGCAGCTCAAGAGGATCCAAACACATTGAAAAGTATTGCGGTGGCCAATGTGATTGACTTGGTGTCCGAAGGTGAAATTGTTGGGCTGGTTGACGGTATGCGCTCAGTGTATCTAGATGGCGTACCGTTGCAAAATGATGATGACAGCTACAACTTTGACGGTGTTTCCATTGCTACGCGTGTTGGCACTCCTGAGCAGGATTACATTCCGGGCTTTACTAGTGTGGAGGCAGAGCACGCGGTGGACCAAGAAATTACACAAGGCGTGCCGGTTGCTCGATCGATTACGGATGAAGATATTGACGCGGTGCGCGTGAAAATTGTGGTGCCGACTCTCACAAAGCAAAACCCTGAGAACGGGGATTTACACGGGTATCATGTGTCGATCACGATAGAGCGACAGTCAAATGGTGGCGGATGGGAAGAGTGCGTGACGGATGTGATTCGCGGAAAAACTACGTCAGATTACGAGCGCGCTTATCGTATTCCAAAGCCAGAAGGCGGAGCACCTTGGCAGATTCGAGTCGTTAGAAATGATCCCGACTCTGATGATGATGCCACTATCAGTAATAAAACGTACTGGGGAACCTATACGGAAATTATTGATGTAAAAATGACTTACCCGGATAGTGCGCTAGTGGCGGTGAACATTAATGCCGAACAGTTTGGCGATAAAATTCCAAAGCGTGAGTACGATATTCTCGGGCGTGTTATTCAAGTACCGTCCAACTATGACCCCGAAACCAGAGAATATAGCGGTATTTGGAACGGTACATTTAAAAACGCCTGGTCAGATAATCCCGCGTGGTGCTACTACGATATGGTGACAAACGATCGCTACGGGCTGGGTGAATTCATTAGTTCCGCTGCGGTTGATAAAGGCCGGTTGTACCAGATCGCCCAGTACTGTGATGAATTAGTACCGGATGGTTTTGGCGGTATGGAACCGCGTTTTACTCTCAATGTGCAGATCCGAACACGTGAAGAAGCGTTCACGTTGATTCGTAAAATGTCGTCGGCATTTCGTGGTGTGACGTATTGGGGCAGTGGTGCTGTTATTCCTGTCCAGGATGCACCGGCAGATCCAGATTTTATTGCCAGTCCGGCTAACGTTATTGATGGTAAGTTCACTTACGGTTCCACTAGTTTGAAAGACTCCTGCAGTGTTGCGCTGGTTTCTTATAATGACCCAAACGATGGAGAAAAGGCGACTATAGAACCGTACCAGGATGCAGATGCGATTAAAAAATATGGTTGGCGACAAAAGGACGTGGTGGCCTTTGGTTGTGACTCTCGTGGCTTGGCCAGACGCACAGGGAAATGGGAAGTTGAAACTTCACAAAACGAAAAGCGCACCGTTAAGTTTTCTGTCGGACTGGATCATTTCAACGCGCGACCGTTTTCTATTATTGCTGTTCAGGATCCTCTAATTGCAGGCATTCGCTTAAGCGGGCGCGTTGTAAGTGCAACAGAAAATCGATTGGTGGTTGATAAGCTTCCAGACGATTTAAATACGGACTACGACTACACGTTGAAATATATTGCAGCGGATGGTTCCGTGATAACGGTGGACGTGGAAAGTTTTAATCTCGAATTAAGCACCATAATTCCGAGCACTAACTTTTCTCCCATTCCTAAGTCATTTGCTATGTGGATGCTGGAGGCAGTAGGCGACCTGGATTTGCAATTGTTTCGCGTGCGCAATGCCAATTACCAAAACGACAATACGTTTTCGATTGAAGGGGAGCAACACGACCCTAATAAGTACGCGAGAATTGAACAGGATTTATATTTTGACGATCCCGACTTTACGGATTTGCCGGAAGGACCGATTCTACCGCCCACAAACTTGCTGCTGAGCGAGTATTTATATAATGATGGTGTTGCGATTAAGTCCGCCGTGAACGCGTCTTGCACGCCCTCTGCTGATCCCCGAGCGACCTTGATTCAGTTTCAATATAAGCTGACGGACGATGAAGCATGGCAGCCAGGACAGGTTGACTCTGAGCCTTTGTTTACTTTGCGTGATGTGCGCGAGGGGTTAAGTGTCGCAATGCGAGTGCGAACGGTGAGCCAGACAGGCCGGCGAAGTGTTTGGGTCGAAAGTGATCCTTATGAGGTACTCGGCAAAACCGCGCCACCTGCTACTCCTACTGGCTTTGCTGCAACCATTCGAAGGGACTCAGGCGTGTTGCTGAAAAAGAATCCGGCGATCGATGTTGATTACAAAGAAACAGCGTTTTTCGTGGGTGAAACTTTCTCTACCGCGACCGAAGTGGCCAGGCTCGCTGGCGACAGCTACTTGCTGGATACTTTAGCCGCGGGAACTTATACCTTTTGGTGCGTGGACTTTGACACCGGCAATCGCCCAAGTAATGAGGTGAGCGCCGGCCTAACGATCATCCCTCCTTCAGTCGACGATATGCAGGTGAGTTTTATTGGAGAAAACTTTCGACTTTCGTTCACCGGTATCGAAGGAAGCTTCCCGATTGCTTACTATGAAATTCGCCATGAAGGAGCTCTCATTGCTGAAGTGGATGCAAACGAATTTACCGCGAAAGTGGAGTTTCTTGGTTCACGTATTTTTACAGTACACGCAGTCGATACAGTGAATGTGTCCAGTGTTGGTGTTGATGCCCCGGTCAATGTCGTTGTTCCTGGGGTGGTTTCGATTACTGCCAATGTTATTGATAATTATGTGGAGTTTACTTACAACGCAGCGCTAGGTTCTTTGCCGGTCGATCGCTATGAGTTTTTTATCGGTGGTGAAGGGGATACGTTTGCGACCGCTACTAAATTTCAAGACAAGGCTGGCTCCAGTTCATTTACCCTCAAACAAGTGAATCAAGGCGGCCTTTACCATTTTTGGATCGTGGCTCGCGATACAGCGAATAATGCAGGGCCAGAAAGCATTGTGACTCGGCGTCTTGGTGATCCCCCTGATTTTACTTTGTTTAATTCATTCCGTGAGAGCGAAGCAGGCTTTGATGGCGTAAAAACAAATTGCCTGATCGACAGTGATGTGCTCATAGGTTTGGTGGATCCTACCGAGACTTGGGCAGAGTACGCTTCAAATGGCTACGACACCATGCAAGATGAAGTTGATGCGGGTATGGACGCTTTTTTATTGCCTGGTGTGACTTCTGCCGAATACCAAAAAGTTTATGATCTGGGCGCTATTCTAGGGCAGTCGCTTATCACGGTGAATGTGTCGCAGCAGGTTTTCGGTGGTGTCAGCACAACTGTTTCTATTGAATATTCTACGGATGGTGTGAGCTACACGCTTGCAGAAGCCACACAAACACATGCAACAAATTTTCAATACGTGCGTATTACGGTTGAGTGGGCAGCGGACGGTGGATTGAATGATTATGTTTTGGTTTCTGATATCGAAACGAATCTCACGTTAAAAGAACAAACCGATGGCGGGCGTGCAACCGGTTATGCTGCCGATGCTTCCGGCACTAGTATTTCATTTAATAAGTCCTTCGTGGACATTGTGGCAATTAACATCACACCAATCGGAAATGAAAACGCAACATATCGTCTGGTTTTTACTGATGTGCCAAATCCAACCGAATTTGAAATATTGTGGTTTGATGAAGTTGGGGCGCGTATTAATCTTGATTTTTATTGGAGTGCACGCGGCTATATCGCTGCGGCTTAGCGGAGTTTAGTTATGGTGAATTGGTCTGATTTTAGTGTATTAGATTTTTTAAAAACGTCTCTCCCGGTAAAGCTAGGAGATAGGTTTGATCACATTGGAAAAATGAATTTTGACGGTGACACAAACGTGCCGGACGGTTTCATGCGGCTCAATCGTTCAGCCCGTCAACTGGAAGAAAAATCCGGTATAAATTGGTTGCCGGCCACGCCGCCTTTATTTTTGTCCGCTGATCGATCGACAGCGTCTGATACGCCGGTAGCGATTACCGATTTCGATAATATTTATCCGGTGAAGGCTTCAAAATTTTACAGGTACAGTGCGTTTATTTCTTATTCCGCCTCTGATTCTGGATTTGTTCTGCGTTTCTCTAATTTGGTCTCGTCAGGAGGGGATTCGCTTGCTCGATTCACAAATATCGGAGGCACCGATGTAGTGGTCCCCGGGAGCGGGTCTTTCCCTCAATGGGTGTGTCCGGCCTCAGCGGTAGCTACCGGAGGCCGTTTGTATTTGCAGGGCTATATCAAGGCTGGAAGTGATATTACATTACAGGCACAGTTTAGACGCGAGTCAGCAAGCGGCACGCTTGTATTGCGGGCTGGATCTTGGTTGCAGTTGGAGCGAATGGACTAGCATTGCGCGTCAATCAATTCTTGAAAATTCATTCTCATTCCATTGCTTTAAATCCTCATTTGGGTCGACAACGCCCGCGTAAATAAGCGCAAGCCGCCAAGCCGAGTAAGGGATGGGGTGCTTTTCGTCATTTCTCCAGCGCCTAACGGTCGCGCTGCCTTTCTCACTGGTATAGTGAACACCAAGCATTTGAGCAATCTTTTTGGTTTTCCAACCCGCCAGCTCAAATAAACTAACCAGTTCGTCGCGTGTTGGCGGTTGGTACTCGTCATCAAACCAAGGCTTACAGCACGCGAGCTTTGCAAAGCTGGCAAGTGTTTCATTGGTTGTGCTCGTAGTGTACTTGGGGGAATCAATAGACATAAGTGGCCTCCTGGCGGGCTTAAATAAGCCCGCTTTCTGACATACTGGTTTGGTCTATCGGGGAAACCACTACGTGGTCCAGCACCTGTACGTCAATGATGTTTAAAATGGTGGTGAGATTGCGAGTAATTGCAATGTCAGCACGTGAGGGTTCTGAGTTTCCGCTAGGGTGGTTGTGGCCAAAAATTACAGCCGCCGCATTAAGCTCCAGCGCCTTGCGGACAACCTCGCGAGGATAAACAGCGGCGGCATTTATTGTGCCGAAAAACATTTTTTCGAAACTTATTAAGCGGTGCTGTGAATCAAGGAATAGAACGGCAAATACTTCCTGTTGTAAGAGGGCAAGTTCTAAAGCAAGGAAATCTTTTACAGTGGTGGAATTATTGAATTCAACGCCCCGGATTAGGGTGTTATGCAAGATATTTAGCGCTTCATTAATAGTGGCTTGTTGAGCTTCTGTGATCATTGGGTTCTCCCAGTTTTTTAGCCTGGCGGATTGCCTAGCTGTTGATTCGCAGTATACCCGCCCACAATGGGCGGGTCAACACGTTTATTTGATGTTATAGATCTTCTTAATAACCTTTTAGAGTCAGAGAAGAATAAAATATTTTTAGTTTTGGAAAAGGGATGATGGAGGTTCGCGGATTATTGTTGACGGAGGAATTGTCGGAATAAGTTTGGCTGGTAAATGATATTTATGCCAAATAGGTTGTTTTGATGATGTGTCTGGAAGAGCGGGGAGTAAACCGACTTTAAAATTCGAAATTTTTTAGAGTTACGTTAAGATTAAAAGATACCGTCAAGGGAGATACTCTAAATGGCAGATTTAAACTCGCAAACAACACCGATCTTGTCTGTTTACACTTGGTATAGAGATACGCGACTTTTCGTTAATCGACGTTATCAGCGTAAACTTGTTTGGACGCTCGAAGAAAAACAAAAGCTAATTGAATCGATATTGAAGAAATACCCGATCCCAGCCATTTTAGTTGCTGAAAGGGAGGTCGGTTCTGCCTCGTACGAAATTATTGATGGACTTCAAAGGCTACATGCAATTTTTTCATATATTGAAACTGCTTTTTCGGTATTTGAAAATTTGTTTTTTGATTTGGATAAGTTTCCTACAGCAAAAGAATATGGCGAAAAAGGAGTCTTTGACATGCAGAAAGGTGGAGCTGTCTTGAGTCAAGCTCAAGTCAGCACTATTCTGGATTATCCGTTATCTATCACAACGATGCGAGGGGCATCCGAAGACGAAATAAACGACGTGTTTGATAGGATTAATACTTACGGCCACCGATTGAGCGATCAAGAAAGAAGGCAGGCCGGAATACAAAATGATTTTTCTGATTTAATTAGAAAGTTGGCATGTAGTTTACGCGGAGATACTTCTGATGAGGTCATAGAACTTCCTAAGATGCCATCAGTGAGTATTGATCTACCTTTGACAAAGCATGGGTATGGAGTTAGAGCTGAAGAGGTTTTTTGGGTTAGGCAAGGAATTCTAAGATCCACAGATTTAAGGGACAGTATGGACGAGCAGTGTATCGCAGATATAGCTGCCAGCATTTTAGGTGGTCAGTTAATAACCCGATCAAAAGACGCATTAGATAAAATATACGATAGCTCAACCAGTGAGTATCAGCGTATATTGAATGCATTGGATTATTATGGAGAGGATAAGTTTGCGGAAGAATTTAAATATTGTATCGATGAATTGGAAAAGGTTTCACAAGCTGGTGAGCATGAGAAGTTGCGCGACATATTGTTCAAGAAAGCTAGTACCAACCCTTTTCCCGCGGTTTATGCAGCCCTCCACATAGCTTTTCATGAACTATTTGTTTCACAAAAACTCATCATTTCTGATTATGTTGGTGTCAAAAAAGCACTTGAAAACGTAGTGGACAGATTAAATCAGGGTCGTGGAGCGAGTTCACCGGAAGATCGTAGGAAAAACATTAACACGATAAAAGGTGTCGTGAGCCAAAGTTTTATTAAGGCTAAAAATACTAGCCACATATATGGCAGTCATTCTATTCTCGATATAGATGAGGTCATAAGAAGGTCTGAAGCTGAGTTGCCAAATTACGAATTAAAACAAGGGATGCTCACATTGCAGGAAGATAATAGAAGCATAGATAAGGAGCTAGTTAGAAAAGTTATCACCACTTTGTGTGGGATTAGTAACATTGGACCTAACTCCTCCGGCAAGTTAGTCATAGGGGTTGCCGACAAAGATGCTGATGCGTCGCGCATAACGAAGCTGGATGAAGTCAAAACTAAAAAAGTAGGCCGGCGTCACGTCGTAGGAATTGCACGGGAGGCCAAAGTGCTAGGGAAAACGGTGGAACAATATCTTGCTTACTGGAAAAATGAAATATCCAAATCGGAGCTTTCAGAGCCATTGAAAAGTTGCGTTTTGACTAATTTCGATTACCACGATTATTTCGGTTACGGAATTATAATAATTACTGTGCCACCCCAAAAATCTGCATCTTTTGTAGGTGAAAAAATATACTCCAGGGGACTTGACTCCACAATTGAGGTTATTTCGCCAAGAGAAATAGCTGATGTGACAGCTAGATTTTAAATATTCTGTAAAATCGGACATTGATAGGTAAAATCTATAATAAAAAATTCAATTCCTGTCGCATTTTCTGCCGCATCTATGTATAATCGCCGCCGTTCAACGCCAAGGTGGTCTAATAAAATCAATCACTTAGGCGGTAAAGAGGGGTTTTATAGGGTGTGGATTGAGTTCAAGTCTCTCCGACCGCACCATCTCTTTTTCTTTAGTCTCAATCGCTTAGCTGGTTCAAGCTTTGTTTTTGTCGCACTCCTGTCGTAAAACGTTATTTTTCACATCCTTTTTATTTGAATCTTTTTTGCTCTTTTAATGGATTTTAAGAGAAAACTGGAGCAGGTATTGATCTAGGATAATTTGGCTAATCAGCCTGTCTGCGAGCTGTTTTTGGCGTACTGCAGTTGTGGTAGTCGATATGAAATTAGATAAAGCGATATTGCTGCGGCGCTTAGGCGCGAGGTTTCCTGTGATCCGGATAAAGGAAAGGTTAAATGTCGTGAGTGTGGACGAAGACCTCTCACTATGCATAGGATACCGAAATCTGATGTGAAGCCATAAAAAAGCCGGGGCTAGCTCTACCTCAACTCAGGTCATGAAAAAATAATCAAGCCCCATTGTGGTTTTCCAGTTTCCGCTGGTTGGGCCAAGAGGATAGTCGCTTGAATCGGTGTGCGACATGTCTCACGTGAGGTGAAAAATTATTCCGCTCTATACTTCCCTGCTTCTTGATATTCGCTAGACCTTTTTAAGGTCTAGCGAATATATTTGAAAGTGCCTGTGTGTTTATGGCTCGAACGTTGTTCCATTCGTTGATGTGGTGGTTGGTTTCAAAACGTTGACTAGTCCCACCTTTCGCGTTAATTTTACGGGGTACTCATCCAAAATACTTGTCCCTATGACGCATTTTAATAGCTGATTGTCGTCTTTTTCGTGGTTGACATGCCAATATAAGGAAGTTTGAATGATCGAAGTATTGCCTAAGATAGCGGAAGTTAAATTGCTTCGTGAGTTGAGCAAAGTGGTGATTCTACCGATGTTGATCGCAGCGTATTTAGTCCAATCTAACATTTCAATTTACGGAATAAGTATAAATGAACAAGCTTCAGTCGGAGCTCAGACATTCCAATTTTTACTAGTCTTTCTTTTGAGTGTGGGAACCATTGGGTTTATTGGTCTGGTATTGCACGGAGTGTTAATTAATATACACCTATATACAAATCTTACAGCTTTGTTTGTTTTATCAGTTGTTTTTTTAACTTTTGGATTTCTCGGTGTTTTTGGAAAATCATTGCCATTTCTTGAAGTGTTGGAAAGTGCTTGGTATTACACATCGTTTGTTTGTGGCTTCTATTTGTTATCAATGGCTTCGGACCTCGAAAGAAAACTCGGGTAAAAGCATCTTCAGACTATCATGATAACTACAGTTATTTTTTTGCAAATACAATTTTCGAGTAAAAAGAGTATTTTTTTCGTATTTATGGGCCGACGGTATAACTTGTTCAAAGTGGTGAAAATAGAGGGCTGAAATTATGAGAAAAACTCACATTGTTACAGCTGGAGGGGAGCCGGTCACGGTTAATGGGGAATTGGTTGCAGTAACTATTAATGACATACTTAATTGCATGGATAAATCGCAAGAAACCATCAAAAAAAAGTTATAGAAGATGTTTTTGATTGGATCGAGAGGCGTTTTGATAATCTTAATCAAGTGATACAGGATACCCAAGATTTTATAGGTGAAGTGTATGATGGACTTTCAACTAGACTTGATCCTGACACCCTGGAAACAGATTATAAATCTGATGATTAATTTTTTTGCTTAGTTAGAACATTTGTGTAAGTTTATTGTGTGCTATTAGTCCAGCTGGGAGTTGTTTGTTGGAAACAATTGCTAAAAGGCCGACCCTGATTTGATTGAGTGGCAGGAGGGGAAGATATTGAGTAGTACGAAAGATTATTTGATGGAGATAAGAGCCGAACAAGCTGATAAATGGATTCGAGAAAGGCTCAACAATAAGAATGCTAGTCAAGACTCAGAAGAATATCAAAGCATGGCTAGCGCTTATGATAATTTAAGAGAGTATCTTGAGGAAAAAGAGAATTTTGAAGCGGAGTACTTGTGGTTAAGGAAAATGGGCTCCTCTAAAATACACAAAAGCTTAATTGATCAGTTGGATGCGCTAGAAAAAATTGTCAAAGTTAAGAATATGGAATTTCCTCAAATCATTTATAAAATGTCATTTACTTATGCGGTTACTTTGTTGGAGACATACTTAAGTGATACTGCAAAATCGTTAATTACTGAATCTGACACCTTCTTTAAGAATGCCATTGCAAAAGTGGAGGAGCTGAAGAAAGCGAGGTATTCCTTAGATGCTCTCGCTGAAGGAGAAGTAAATGCTAAAGAATTAGCTGTCAAAGAGTTATCCAATATCCTCTATCATAATATTCCAAAAGTTGTAAAAGTTTTAGAGTCAATACTTAATGCTAAAATAAAAATAAATATAGATGAGTTGGTTCACTTAACAAATCTTCGGCATGATATAGCTCACAGAAATGGATATACAAAAGAAGGCGAAAAAATTGTTCTCTCTGCTGCAATAGTGAGTGATGCTATAAAAAAATTAATTGAATTTACTAGCGATTTGCAAAAAATAATCAATGAATCGCAGAAAGGAATTTAACTGAAGCCATCAATGCAGCGCTAGTCGCATGTAGGGCGGGGTTTTTAAAGAATGAAAAAAGAAATTCCGACACCGATCATTGGTGTTTTATCTGAACAACTACCTAACTTTGAATCTCACGCCACACTGGATAGTCTGTTCTTTTTTGCTGACGCACCGGGTGATCCACCAGAAGGATCTAAACCTGTAAAAAACTCAAGTATGGCTCAAACGAATCAATAAAGAATCAAAATTTCCTCTCAAGATTTTGGGTAAGCTAATTGAGCAATATATGGAGTTACCGATAGAGAATGAGTTGGAAGTCGATTTTCTTGGAAGCGAGCTGCCTAATTCGAAATTGGAATTTAAAAATAAGTCAAACAAAGTGCTGGAGCGATGCGGTCTTACTTAAATCGTTGGTGGACATATTTCAGACGGCAATTCTATCCCGAGTAAAACTCTCAAAGAATTAATCCGGGATAGAGAAATACCTGCAATTGATGCTGAATTCAATCGCGCAATAAACACGCTAAATAGTAATCCCAGAGAAGCTGTGTCGGCTGCTTGCAACATCTTAGAGTCTGTTTTTAAAGTGTACATTCAAGATGAAAGGCTCGAAATACCTAACAAACAAGATTTGTCGAGTGTATGGAAAATTGTACGTGAACACATTGGTTTTAACTCCAAAGAAATCGCTGACGACGATCTCAAAAAGATACTAAGCGGATTGTTGTCAGTTGTAGATGGAATTGGAGCTTTTAGAGCGCAGGCGAGTTCAGCTCACGGACAAGGTCGGACGATATATAAATTAAAGTCTCGACATGCTCGGTTGACAGTTAATTCTGCGCATACAATGGCTCTATTTGTAATGGAAACCTGGGATGAAAGGTGTACTAAATAATGTCGATGTTCTGCTCTATTTTTTGTGATTTGTATTCATGCGGAAATAAATAATGGCCTAAATGATGTATCCATTTTATTAAAATAACTTCACTAAGACGTATTAATTTATTTGAATATTATATTTTCTAGAGTGATTTTTTGAGTTTGCTAGTATTTCGAAATGTGAAAGGTGTTGGGCGATATGGAGGTAACCTAAGCTGCCAAGAGTTTGAATCGTTTGTTCGAGCAAAAAGTTCTTTGTCTGACTATTTACATTTGGAAAGTATTTACGATCAAATTATTAAAGAATATTGGAGATATAAAAACTATATAAATTACTGGTGTCTAAGATCAGTTTCAAAACCGAACGATTATATTTTAAACCATGATGTTCGTGGTTCGTTAAATCGTATATCATTTAATATTCTAAATTTAAGCAAGTTATTCCTTGATCTTCACTACAGTAAAGATGGAAGAAATTGTTTTTCAGGTGGTTTAACCTGCGATGACAACGATAGTTTGAAAGGATAAGTCTGTGAGCTTTAGAGTGCACTATTCTTATCAAGATCTTATTGATATGAAAGTTCCCATAGCTAGGCTTTTCCCCGATCAATCACTAGATCTTTCTTCAATAATAAATGGATATATTTAAGCTATTTCCAAAATGCATTTTCTAAATAGAAGCCTTACGGAATATTGCGTAAACCGTGCGGTCAATACTATTCAAGATCTTGTGAGTGAAAAAGCTAAGGATTCAGGATTCGAGCAGTATATTTGCCATATGGGGCGTGAAAATGGAGAGTTGATTTACGCTGGACTTAAATGGTTTGAAGTGGCTAACCATCTCAAAGCAAAACACCGTAGACCTATCGTCTGCTCCTCGATTTCTTGTGAGTTTAAGCTTTGGGATATTGAATTAAATGGTTTTTAAACTTCGAATCAATGTTTTTAAATTTTCAACTTCTTTTCGGACTTTTTGCATACATTGAATTGCTGCAATGTGATAGAAAGATGAACGTCGTTAAGTGAATGACTTGTAATCATAGTTTCAACCAATTTAACCGTTTTCCAAAAAAACGGCTCGATATCTGGTGGAATCCTTAAACCCAAATTGTGAAAGTTAATTTATTCAAGTGTATCAATCTCTTTAGGCATGATCTTATCGTTGTGTTCAAAACAACCGGATCGTACAATCTCAAAATCATCTTTATTAGTACTTTCATCTCGTTTTGTCTTTTAGTTTAGTTCGTGCTTTTTCAATAGTTTCAATTTGCACGCTGTCCAGCTGGTTGTTGATCCATGTTGCGTATGTTTTAAAGAACTCTTCCTGGGAGTGGCCTAGCTGCCTGGCAATGTACGCTGCGTGCAGGTTGTTCATTAGGCAGTAGGTGGCATAGGTGTGGCGCATGTTGTACATGGGGCGCGGTCTTTTGCCGAGTTTTTTGAGCGCCTCCTTCCAGATTTTGGCTGGAATTTTATTGCAGCGTACTGGTGTGGTTGCGTCGAATGCGAATACAAATTCGCTGCCGTGTTCTTCGGTGGCCTTAATCGCATCCATTGCAAATGTGTTGAGGTTTATTGTTCGTGCGGTGCGAGTTTTGGTGTGCTCCTGGATCTCGCCGCTGAGGATACTCTGGCGGCGAATTACGGCTTGTTTGGATCTTTACGTTTTGGTGTGTGTACTATGACACCGGCAATCGCCCAAGTAATGAGGTAAGCGCCGACCTAACCATGATCCCTCCTTCAGTCGACGATATGCAGGTGAGTTTTATTGGAGAAAACTTTCGACCTTCGTTTATCGGTATCGAAGGAATTTTCCAGATTGCTTGCTATGAAATTCGCCATGAAGGAGCTCTCATTGCTGAAGTAGATACAAACGAATTTACCGCGAAAGTGGAGTTTCTTGATTCTCGTATTTTTACAGGACACGCAGTCTATACAGTGAATGTATCCAGTGTTGGTGTTGATGCCCCGGTCAATGTCGTTGTTCCTGGGGGTGTTTCGATTATTGCCAATGTTATTGATAATTATGTGAAGTTTATTTACAACACAGCGCTAGGTTCTTTACCGGTCGATCGCTATGAGTTTTTTATCGGTGGTGAAGGGGATACGTTTGAGACCGCTACTAAATTTCAGGACAAGGCTGGCTCCAGTTCATTTACCCTGAAGCAAGTGAATCAAGGCGGCCTATACCATTTTTGGATCGTGGCTCGTGATACAGCGAATAATGCAGGTCCAGAAAGCATTGTGATTCGTCGTCTTGGTGATCCCCTTGATTTTACTTTGTTTGATTCATTCCGTGAGAGTGAAGCAGGCTTTGATGGCGCAAAAATAAATGACCTGATCGACAGTGATGTGCTCATAGGTTTGGTGGATACTATCGAGACTTGGGCGGAGTATACGCTTCAAATGGCTACGACACCATGCAAGATGAAATTGACGCGGGTATGGACGCTTTTTTATTGCCCCGTGTGACTGCTGCCGAATACCAAAAAGTTTATGATCTGGGGGCTGTTCTTCAAGTCTGCCATTAATAGGCGAAGCGGGGCGGGCTTAGTGGTGTCTGCCAGCGACAATTGCATGAGCATGGCATCTATTGGGGCGGAATCCGAAGCGTTCCACCAGGTGTTTTCCCAAGGTTGCGGAATTGTGCTCTTCACTCCTTAGTGCCTTAAAATCCATCCCTTCACCGGCTGCTCGATATTTGTCCAGCTGTTCTTGTACTTGTGCTGCACTTTTAACCTGGTTGAGATCGAGTTGGGTGACATTGGATTTGTTTTTTGTGTCGGCTATTCCTTGATTGACCTTCGCGATGATGGTGTCTAGCGTGCGCTCCAGAAAGTCTTTGTGTTGATATAGTTCCATTTTCCTTTTGTCCTTAAAGATTTCAATATTGGCAATAAATTACTGGTGAATAGTGATTTGGATTTCTCTATCTTAAGTCACTAGCTTTTGTTTAAGTGCGTATATACTCCCGTTATAAGTAGGGCGTTTATTTCAGAAGAGATAGAGTTGATCTCTTGAATTCTTGAGTGGCAGTCTAATTTTTTTCCATTTATTGTGAATGGAATAAGTGTTATAGCTTGCCTCAAGTCAGTGATTTGTTGCGAGTAAATTTTAGTGTCGAAATAATTATTGAGCTTGCTGATGCAAATTTCAAGTTCGGCGCACATTAGCATCAAGTGGTGTTCTTCAATTTGAGGCAGGTCTATTTTACCTTTTAACCAAGCATGTTTTGAGGTTTCAAATATATTGTTAACTAAGGATCGGGTGATTTGGAACAAATTGTGAGCCTCATTCTTTCTGGCTAATCGTTTGCCATTTTGAACGATTATGAACCAGCCGAGAATTGTTAATATTATTGCAACAACCTCGTCCAGATGTCCGATCAGAAAATATACTATCTTGAATATTTGGAACCAATCAATTGTCATTTGCGGATATGGCTTGTTCTATGTATTCTTTGGCTTCTAAAGGGATCGATGGAAGGAGTTCATGTTTTATCTCCATTAATCCGAGTTGTTCTTGCGTAATGCCATCTCGTATTAATCCTCCAAATGCCTCCTCCAAAAAAGATGAGCCATAGCGATTTGAGCCGCTCAAGTCGACCAAAAAGGGTAGCCCTTGCTCGAACGCAGGAAGCAAAAATTCTTCCCTAAATCTCTGGGCTGAAAATTCGCCGTCATCTCTATATCTGCCGTATGGCCGAGCTGAGAATTCTTTTGCTACATCAATTTTATTAATCATAACGCTCTTCTTAATCCTCTAAAGGAATGCGCCAGTTAATGGCGGTCCCCGAGATATCGTATAGTAATGGAAAATGCTCTTCTCTGCGATCTTCCTCATACGGCGCTCCGTTTAACCTGTATAGGCCTTTGCCGCTGACTATTGTGAGCAAGCCTTTCTTATGCTCTAGCACCAGTTTTTGAATATCTCTAGTGCCTTTCCCTCTGCCTCTTTTTCCTATCACTGAGCTTCTCGTATATTTCATAGCCGCGGCTATCATTTGTGCATCGTCGTTTATTGGCAATGCCCCCATTATCTGTTCCCACCATGATGAATACGGGAGAGTGGATGGTATTCCCACGCCTCTGTCACAGAGGGCAATATATAAGTCCCCATCAATGATGGCGGCCATAATCCACCAATATCTGTCAATCTCAGAAGTTGGATATGCATGATATTGGACATTCAACATCGCTTCAGAGATGGCGCTTGAAGTTAAAAGCTCGACTCTTGCTCTTTGTTGGTCCGAAAGATCAGTTTTAAACCTTGCCTGGTCAATTACAAATGAAATTATATCGTCGAGCTGCTGGTCATTTATGCCTCGGGTGACGGGTAAAAATCTCCGCGATGTGTTGTCGGAAACTCTTGTTTTAATTAGCTGTAACAACCCAATACCTTTGAAAAGCCGCTTCAATTTGTCAGGCAGTGTGTATAGGTTTAAGTCGATTGTATTTTGGCCATATTGGTTCATTAGTAGTTCTATTTCAGAAAAGAGGTAGACTACGAATATGGCGCTACAATAAACGGTCTTAGAAAAATCTAGCACTACTTTTTCCCCAGATTCTACCTTTGACCTTAGGCTAAGAATTGGCTCGAGAGTCGCATTGATATTAGAGTTGGTAAATTCGCATCTCTCATCAAATGTAACTGTGTTTCTGTTCGAGATTTGGGCGTAAAAGTCATTGTTGGAGGCTTCTTGGGTCGAACGATTCTCCCCTCTTAGCCGTCTACGTCGCTTTTCTCTGTCTATCGCTTGGCGTTCATGCTGGAGGATCGTGTCTAGTGTGATCTTTTTCATTTGTTTATTTTCGCTTCTAAAGCCTTTGGTACGCTGACAGTGAGAGGAACCGTCTTTATTTGGTATCAAGCATATACAATTATAGAGTTGTTTTGGCTGGTGTCTGGATTTAGTAGTGTCCTAGCATGTGGGTCGACGTAGGCGTGTTTTGACGTGTAAAATCGCTTAAGCGTCATATGTAAGTCAGAGAATGGGATTTATATTTCGCCTTGTATGGTTTTTAGGAGTGATAATTTCTATTTTTAGTAGGATTTTCATCCATAGGTATTTCCTATTAGAAAAAGATTAACTACCTGTCGCATTTTCTGTCGCATCTATGTATAACCGCCGCCGTTCAGCGCCAAGGTGGTCTAATAAAATCAATCACTTGGGCGGTAATGAGGGGTTTTAGAGGGTGTGGATTGAGTTCAAGTCTATCCGACCGCACCATCTCTTTTTCTTTGGTATCAATCGCTTAGCTGGTTCAAGCTTTGTTTTTGTCGCGCTCCTGTCGCACTTCCTGATTTTGCCAATCCTTTAATGTCATCTGTTAAACGTTGCTTTCATTGATGCCGCCTATCACGCAGGCTTTCGATTCCTCCAAAATAACCAATAGTCTCATGCCAGCATTACAAGCCGGTTATTTGTTTTTCTCTGTTTGTATAATCCTAATGGAGTCTCGGCGTTATCTCGTTAGTCAATGAGTGTTTTCGCCAATTATTTATCACCCTGTTAGAGCGATTGCGCTATCTCTTCATCTATGAATGTCGAAAAATCTCACTGGTTTTCGTGTTTTATGCCGCTAGCTCAGATGGTTGTATGACCTTTTTTCGGTGGCGGACTATCGTCATCAAGTCAGTGCTTGCGAGCAATTAATCTGGTAGCTTCCAGGTCTCCTAGGATTTACTTTGGTGTGAGGGGCTCAAGTGGCGGTGGGTTCCCGTCTTGGGGGATTTGTTTTATGTAAGTGTTAACGGTGTTCCGCCTTTTGCATTATTTTTTTGGGGGCTGTGGTTGGCGTGTTGATAGCAGCGTCAAGGTTAGAAGTGGGTGGGTTACAAGGGAGGAGGGTATGTTATAAACTGAAGAAAGTATAAGGCACGGAACCGTTCAGTATTTAAGATCGGAGTTTGTCCGTCTAATGATGTCATTATGCGTAAGGGAGGGTGCTGTGAAAATTTCAATCTTAAAGCTGAGTAAATAAAACAGGTAGTTGAGGGGCATGGAGGTTGTGGCGCTACGGGCATGATCACCGATGAAGCTAATCATGCTGGGTGTATATGATGTGAGGAATCAAGCAATCCGCAGGACAGAAGTTGGTGCTTTATATTTGGTTTTGAGTCTCAGGAATGCATGGATGAATCGAGCAATCATTCAATTTACTACGCAATCACAATAATTTATCGCTGAATATGAATCGAATGGAAAAATTTGTTTTGAGTTGGGCTTTTTAATAAAAAGCAACAAATTAATAAAAAGCAATAAATATTCATTTTTAGGGCTATTGGGGAGAAGTGTTGATAAGGCCTGTTTTAGCGACGTTTTTTCCGCTTATTGACCTGTGCGCTTATGCCTTCACTAGTCATTAATTAATTACAGAGCCGCATATGCTGGTGCGCGTTAAATTCTACAAATTATGAAGAAATATATTTTTATTGTGATGTCGATGACGCTTATTCATGGGTGTGCATCCAACTTATATTTGTCCGAGAAAGATGGGCTAGGAGAATATAAAAATATATCTCCTCAAGTGGTTCAAGTGTCGAATCCAGAACACAAAAACTTTGAGGTCTTAGTTAAATCTGGGTTGTTTGAGGTTTCCAGTGATCCAGGCGTAAATGCTATTCTGACGCTAGAGCAGTCAGAAATTTACGGGAGATGTGGGAATGGCTTATTAGGAGCAATATTCACTGCCGGCATTTTTCCTGGTTACCTAGATGCTTCAGAATCATTTGAGTACACTATTCATATGGGTGGTGAGCAACAGAAAAAGCAGTATTGGTTGAGAATGTATGAGCGTTACTCGATTTGGGAGTGGCTGTTTAAGCCATTTAATTATTCTCGATCCACTACAAAAGCTAAAGCATTAAATGTATCGGTTTTTAAAGAAAAAAATAACTTAAAAAATGTATCAAATTGACGCCATTTGCCTTGCCGCGTTTTTGGTTGTCTGCATGACTTTACCCAAAAACACGACGATTTAAGCGGAGTAATTTAAGCGGATATTGTGGCTCCTGCTTATCAATATTAAGTTGCACGATTTAATGTAAGCGGTATTAATAGCGCCAACGAAAAATGGAGTCGTAGGCATGAGTCAAATGGGCGGGGTCTGTTGCTATTTATTGTGCTCATTTGTGTCTTTCGCTTCATTTTAGCTTTTCATAAAATCACTCACCACTAAATGTGCTGGTGGGCGCGGTGTTGGCCAATAGGAAAATCAAACAATGAAAGTGAATACACTTACGAATTTCCTAATTTATCAAGCAATGTTATTGCCGTTTCTTTGGCTTGTTCCGATATGTCTTGGTTTTATGATCCCTGGTTATGATTCGATTTCTCAGCATCTTAGTGAAATTGCAGTGATGGAATCTGTTCCTACAGTAATTGCTGGAATCACAAGTTTTTGTTTTTTGCTGGCTTCGGTTTCAATTGCACTTTTCCCTGTAGGCCTTATGTTTTATGGGAAAAAACGTTTTACATTTACGGTAGTTCTTGGGTTGGTTTACGGTGTGGGTATGCTATCAAATTCAATTTTTCCTACTGGCACACCGCTTCATGGGCTTTATGGTTTGCCGATATACTCGGTAATAATTCCAGCAATATTTGCCTTAGAGTACGGTAATGATCTAAATTCAGAAAAATTTATAAGCGTATCGATTGTCGCTACAATTTTAAATTTAGTTTACTTGTGGGCGAACGCTGTTGGTCTTGATCCCAGTGGTTATCGCGGAGTGACACAAATATTGGGGATTTCCGTAATAAATATATGGTACTTTTTAGCTTCATATATGATCTACGCTAAGGCTAGCAAGTTAAGCCGGCATGATCAAAAATCAGAACAATTCAGTGAAGCTTGATACAAACGGCTTTAATATTTTGGTGTGTCTGCTAAGTAAGAAAGAGATGCCTTGCGAGCAGGTGATAGGCTGGGTTTGTGAGCAAAATGCTAACCATGGTGTGAATGAGTTTGTTGCAAAGTCATCTCTGGCGGCGACTGTTTCAAAAATTCTATAGTTGGTCGGAGTGAATTTGATATGGGTGTTGAATCATCTACAGGATTTTTTGGCTGCTGAAATCCCGACTAAATATGCCTGGGGAAAGTACTCGGTGTGCGTAAACATCTAAAATTATTTTTGACTTTGACTTTGACTTTGGTTTTAGCTTTGATTCAGGGCTAAAAGACTCTGTAAAAGTTGGAGTTGCTAGTGTTACAGGTCACTCACTGAAAGGATTTGAAAATGAAATACTTATTGATGATTGGATTGGTTTTACTGTCTCAGCATGGCTTTTCAACTACCTGGGTGGAAGCGAAGGTGGATGATCCGGTTAAAAAAGGGAAAAAGTGTAGAGTCAGTGAGCCAGCAAGTTACGGTGGATACATATACCAGTGGCCTTCAAAGTATGATCAAGTATTTTGGCCCTTTACGGATGTCAATAGCATTTGGTTTTGCAAGAAGTCTGGGTTTGTATCTTTTATGGCTGATTTTAGTGAAGTAAATGATGAAGAAATCAACCGGATAAAAGAATATCTCAATAGCAATAGAATAAAGAAACCGACAACATCTCAGTTGGTTGAAATGCTGGAAAAAATAAATTCACTAAGAGAGTTTACGCCCGAATACAAGAATATGCTTACGAGAGTCTATGCGAGATGGTATCAGCAACTCGGTGATCTAAAAAAAGCAAAAGAATATCGAAAACAGGCCTTCAATCAAATAAAAGAATTCCTCACACAAGAAATTTCTCAATACAAGAAGTTAGAGTATCTCTATTTGTCAGCGAACTATTCAAGGTATTTAGGTGAGGAATCTGCAAGCGATAGATTTATAGAGAAGTTACAGGCCGAGATAGTAAAAATTGAAGATCCAGAGCTATCGGGCTATGGAGAATACTTAAGTGTGCTGCTTCAAGATACGAAGTATATTGTTCCAGGCAATAGGTTTGATCCGGTGGTGCCGGAAGAAGCTATGTAACAAATCTATCTGGAGCGACAGTTTTTCTATAGCTTCGCTTATACGCTAAAGCGTTTGCGTAACATGATTAACTCCATGTCTGCTTTATAGGGCTTTATATAGCTTGCAGTAGAGTAACCGAGTATCCGCAGGCCGTATTTAGATCGAAAAGCAATTGAGGTCTGTAGTTTACGGAAAGTGGGGCGGCCATAGTGGGGCGGCCATTCTGAAAGATGGTGTGGCTACAGTATTGCTGTCGGAGAAAAATAATTTTGCTGTGAGTGGGTTTTTTTAAGCGCCCGCAGGCGGGAAGAGTTGTGTGGGTGATATTTTGCGCGGTGAAGTAGGGGGGTAGGAAAATAACGGAGTATCTCTCGGCTGTGTCGACCGGTAGGGTGTTTGTTTTTGCTTTATTCCCTCCTTATGGACGCCAAACGTTTCCTTGGTTCCGTGTTGCGTGGTTGCGCGCGCTTGGTGTTTCTGCCCTCTTGAATTTGATGACGGGAAATTCCACATGGCTTTATCTGTCGGTAAAAAGTTAAACTTCCTGTCGCATTTCCCGCTGCATCTATGTATAATGCCCGCCGCTTGCCAATGAGGTGGTCTAATAAAATCAACGACTTAGCAAGCTTTTAGAAGTTTTTAATGGTGATGTAGGGGCGGAGAGCCCGTGGGTTACCGCTAAAACTTTACGAATTCAGAAGATATGCGGTGTGTTTGTTGATGAAAATCAGCCAGACGGCGCATATAAAATAAATCACGTTGTAAACTCATACGATTAAATTTACATCCTGCCTGTACGAAATTCACGAGGAAAACCATGCAAGTTTCGATTGAAACCACTTCCAATTTGGGGCGCCGTTTAACTGTAGGCATTCCGGCTGAAACCGTAGACAAAGAAGTGAATAAGCGTCTAGCCGAAGCTGCAAAAAATGTCAGAATCAACGGTTTCCGTAAGGGTAAAGTACCCATGAAGGTGGTCAAGCAGCGCTTTGGAGCTGGTGTCCGTCAAGAGGTGATCGGCGACACAATTAACCGTTCATTTTACGAGGCGGTTCAAAAAGAATCCGTTCGTCCTGCTGGTCAGCCTTCGATTGAGCCTAAGCAGCTGGAAGAAGGGAAAGATGTTGAGTATATCGCCACTTTTGAGGTGTACCCAGAGTTTGAAGTAGCTGGTTTGGAAGATATTGAAATCACTAACTATGATGCTGATATCGCAGACAAAGACATTGATAATATGATCGAAAGTTTGCAAAAGAGTCAGTCTGAGTGGGTGGATACTAAAGCTGCCATTAAGAAAGAATTTAAAGTAAATATCAATTTCGAAGGTCTGCGTGATGGCGAAGCTTTCGAGGGTGGTAGTGCGGAAAATCACGAGCTGGTCATTGGTTCTGGCAATATGATTCCGGGTTTTGAAGACGGCATCATTGGTATGAAGCCTGGCGAAACTAAATCATTGGATTTAACTTTCCCTGAAGATTATCAGGTTGAAGATTTGAAGGGTGCAGCTGTTGTTTTCAATATCACACTTAACAGCGCACAGAAACAAAAACTGCCTAAGTTAGACGATACTTTTTTTGAAAAGTTTGGTGTAACTGAAGGTGGTGAAGAAAAGTTTCGTGAAGACGTAAAGTCGAACATGGAGCGTGAGAAGCAAAAAGCCATTAAAAACAAAGTGAAAGAGCAGGTGATGGAAGCTCTGTTGGAAAAAAATGAAATTGAAGTTCCAGCATCATTAATTTCCGGCGAAATCGATGCGTTGCGTCAACAAATGGTGCAAAACTACGGTGGTGCAGCTCAAAATCTGGATTTGAAAACCTTGTTGCCGGATGACATGTTCCGCGAGCAGGCTGTTAAGCGTACTTCACTTGGTTTAATTGTTTCTGAGATTGTGAAGAACGAAAAAATTGCCGTTGATAAAGACGTTGTTAAGCGTTTGGTTGAAGAAGCCGCATCAACATATGAGCAGCCAGAAGAAGTGATTAATTATTACTACAGCAACGAGCAATTGATGCAGGGTGTAGAAGCTGCTGCGTTGGAAGAGCAAATTGTTGATTATATTGTAGGTAAGGCGAAGGTGACTGACGCAAACGTTTCATACGAAGAGTTGATGAAGCCGGCGGCTCAGCAATAAGCCACGAAATTAAGTGTATTGAAAAAAGCCGGCTTTTGCCGGCTTTTTTTGTTGTTATTAGCGCTTGAATTTGAAAAAGAAATACGCATGTTAATGAATGTTCAATGTGTTTGATTGTTGAACGGGCTGGATTGACTTGCTGCCTGAAAATTAATCCAATTTTAAAGAAATTAATATAGATGGTTGAATTTAAAAGCCTTTTTTAAAATTAGCTGTTAGTATTTCCTGTAACAGGATTATTCATATCCCCAGATGACTGAGACGTCAGGCAAAGCAACAAATTCTAAGGAATTGCCGGCTTGCAGGGGAATGATGGTCTACTCTCAAAGTAGAGTTAAATTACAATAAAGAACTGAGGAAGATTATGCCCAATATTGAAACATTTGGCCAAAATTCATTCGAATACACGAACTCGTTGGTGCCTATTGTTGTAGAGCAAACAGCGCGTGGTGAACGTTCTTACGATATTTACTCTCGCCTGTTAAAAGAGCGAGTAATTTTCTTGGTTGGCCAAGTGGAAGATCATATGGCAAACCTGATCGTGGCACAGCTTTTATTTTTGGAAGCTGAAAACCCCGATAAGGATATTCATCTGTATATTAATTCTCCTGGCGGTTCTGTGACAGCAGGATTGTCAATTTACGATACCATGCAATTTATCAAGCCAGACGTCAGCACTATGTGTATTGGGCAGGCATGTAGTATGGGTGCGTTTTTGCTCACAGCTGGTGCAAAAGGGAAGCGTTTCTGCTTGCCTAATTCGCGCGTCATGATTCACCAGCCTTCTGGTGGTGCTCAGGGCCAGGCGTCTGATATTCATATTCATGCGCAGGAAATTCTGAAGATTCGCCAGCGTTTAAATGAAGTGATGGCGCATCACACAGGTCAGTCTGTTGAAAAAATCGCCACAGATACTGAGCGCGATAACTTTATGAGTGCGGCACAGTCCAAGGAATATGGATTGATCGATGAAGTGCTTGAGAAGCGTATATCTGCTGGTTAAGGAAAATTAGAGGCGAAATTATTGGTTGATATTAGTGTCAAACCTCACGCAATGGTAAAAATGGCATCAAAGTATCAACCAGAAGCCCAATATTGTGGCTAATATTGTTAAACAGGGTGTTTTTTTAGCCCTCCAGACTTGAAAAGTCGTGGCAAAGCAAGCATCGTGTAAAATCAGTCAATGTTTAACAGTTAAAGTATAAAAAATAGGTAAGAGTTGGAGAAAGTGCATGTCCGACCAGAAAGGTAACGAAGACAGCGGTAAACTACTTTACTGTTCTTTTTGTGGCAAAAGTCAACACGAAGTACGCAAGCTAATTGCGGGTCCCTCTGTATTCATTTGTGATGAGTGCGTCGATCTTTGTAACGATATTATCCGTGAGGAAATTCAGGAAAATACCACTGAAGGCAAGGGCGACAAGCTGCCTGCGCCAAAAGAGATCTCTGCGACGTTGGATGAATATGTAATTGGTCAGCAAACGGCCAAAAAAGTCTTGGCGGTAGCGGTATATAACCATTACAAGCGTCTGCGAGCAGGCGAAGCCAAGAAGTCTAAAGATGACGTTGAATTAGGTAAGAGTAATATTCTGCTTGTCGGTCCTACCGGTAGTGGTAAAACCTTGCTGGCAGAAACCCTGGCGCGTTTACTTAATGTGCCCTTTACCGTGGCTGATGCCACCACGCTTACTGAAGCGGGTTATGTGGGTGAAGATGTTGAGAATATTATCCAGAAGCTTCTGCAGAAATGTGACTACGACGTCGAGAAAGCGCAGCAGGGCATTGTTTACATTGATGAAATCGATAAGATTTCACGTAAGTCAGACAATCCTTCCATTACCCGCGATGTGTCGGGAGAGGGCGTGCAGCAAGCACTGCTTAAGCTGATTGAAGGTACTATTGCCTCTGTTCCTCCTCAAGGTGGCCGTAAGCATCCACAGCAAGAATTTTTGCAGGTAGATACTTCGAACATCCTGTTTATTTGTGGTGGCGCATTTGCGGGGCTGGATAAAGTGATTCGTGATCGCTCTGAAAGGGGTGGTATTGGTTTTGGCGCAGAGGTGAAAAGTAAAGACACCTCTAAAAATGTTGGTGAAACATTGCGTGACCTGGAGCCAGAAGATCTTGTGAAATATGGCCTTATCCCTGAGTTTGTTGGTCGCCTGCCGGTGATTGCGACTCTGGATGAATTGGATAAGCCCGCATTGATCCAGATTCTGAAAGAGCCAAAAAATTCGCTGGTCAAGCAATATGCCAAGTTATTTGAAATGGAAGGCGTTGAAGTAGACTTCCGTGAAGATGCGCTTGAAGCGGTAGCCGAAAAAGCTATGATCCGAAAAACTGGCGCGCGTGGCTTGCGTTCAATTATGGAAAATGTGCTGTTAGACACAATGTACAAGCTTCCATCAGAAGAGAACGTAGCCAAGGTTGTGGTGGATGAAGCTGTAATTAAGGGTGAGTCTGCCCCGCTTTTGGTGTACGAAAATGCGGAAACACAGAAGGCTTTGCCAGAAGAATAAATGATTGAGCCGCTGGCGATTTTGAGTTGGTGAAACGTTCCGATTCAGACGAGTTTAGCGTGGAGTAAAATTCATAATTGTTTTTATTTTGCAGTGATTTTTTAAACTCGTTATGCAGAATAAATCAAAAATAAAATTCAGTAACCAGCTAGTGTAGCGCTGAATTAAAAATAGAAATGAATATGACTTAAACGCGAGCGATATCCGAATCAAAGCTTGATTAAAGTTAGATTAAAAATAGTGTAAAAAAAGGGGCTTCATGCCCCTTTTTTATTATGTCTTCCTTGTATTTTATTGAATTTGCCCCCAATCTTATATTTCAACATTCATATTTATTAGCTCAACAGAGGTTACTTAATGGACCAGTTAGAATCTTCCGCTTCTGAGTCTCCGATTCCATTGCTACCCCTACGTGATGTAGTGGTGTACCCGCATATGGTAATCCCGCTTTTTGTTGGGCGAGCAAAGTCCATCGCGGCCCTTGAGCGAGCAATGTCGGATGACAAGCAGGTGCTGTTAGTTGCGCAAAAACATGCATCCGTCGACGAGCCTGGTAAAGACGATTTATATTCTTACGGCACAATTGCTGCTGTACTTCAGTTGTTAAAACTGCCAGATGGAACGGTTAAGGTTTTGGTTGAAGGGCGCCGTCGCGCCAAGATCAATCAAGTAGCTGAGTCCGATGGTTATTTTCATGCTGAATACGAGTCGATTAACACGATAAAAGATGAGGCAGAGCAGGGCAAAGAGCTTGATGTACTGACCCGTTCATTGTTGTCGCGTTTTGAGCATTACGTAAACCTTAGTAAAAAAGTTCCTTCCGAAGTGATGACGTCTTTGTCTGGCATTGATGAGCCAGGGCGCCTGGCGGATACTGTCGCTGCGCATATGTCGCTGGATCTTCCTCAAAAGCAGGAGATTCTGGAGATCACAAGTGTGTTGGAGCGCATTGAGCATTTGATCGGCTTGATGGATGCTGAAGCGGATTTGTACCAGGTAGAAAAGCGTATTCGCGGTCGCGTGAAAAAACAGATGGAAAAAAGCCAGCGCGAGTATTATTTGAATGAGCAAATGAAAGCTATTCAAAAAGAATTGGGAGACTTGGGTGATGAAGCCAGTGAAGGTGATGATCTCGAAAAGAAAATTGCCGATGCAGGAATGCCCAAGGAAGCAGAAGATAAAGCGAAGGCTGAATTAAATAAATTGAAAATGATGTCACCGATGTCGGCCGAGGCTTCCGTCGTTCGCGCATATATCGACTGGATGGTTAACATTCCTTGGAAAAAGCGCAGCAAGGTATTGCATGATCTTGAGCGCGCAGAAGAGATTCTGGAAAAAGACCATTATGGTCTGGAAGAAGTAAAAGAAAGAATCCTGGAATACTTGGCAGTTCAAAAACGCGTCAAGAAAGTTAAAGGTCCTATTTTGTGTTTGGTGGGGCCACCGGGTGTTGGGAAAACATCTTTGGGTGAGTCTATTGCGCGCGCAACAAACCGCAAGTTTGTTCGCATGGCGTTAGGCGGCGTCCGTGATGAGGCCGAAATCAGAGGGCATCGTCGTACCTATATCGGTTCCATGCCTGGAAAGCTTGTGCAAAAAATGGCGAAAGTTGGAGTGAAAAATCCACTTTTCTTATTGGACGAGATCGACAAGATGGGAATGGATCATCGTGGTGATCCTGCGTCTGCCTTGTTGGAGGTGTTGGACCCCGAGCAGAATTCTACATTTAATGATCATTACTTAGAGGTCGACTATGACCTGTCTGATGTTATGTTTGTGTGTACCTCTAACTCGATGAATATTCCTGGTCCGCTTTTGGATCGTATGGAAGTGATTCGAATTCCGGGTTACACCGAAGATGAAAAACTCAACATTGCGAGCCGTTATCTTATTCCGAAGCAGGTTAAGAATAATGGCTTGAAAAAAGAAGAGATTTCCATTTCGGACGAGGCGATACGTGATGTGATTCGCTATTACACCAAAGAGGCTGGTGTGCGTGGATTGGATCGCGAAGTTGCTAAACTTTGCCGTAAAGTTGTAACAAAAAATGTGAAAGACAAGCAATTGAGCAAACGCGAAATTGTGGGCGCAGAGCTGGAGGATTATCTGGGTGTGCGCAAAACAGATTACGGGAAAGCCGAAAGTGAAAACCAAATTGGTCAGGTCACTGGTTTGGCGTGGACGCAGGTGGGTGGCGAGTTGTTAACCATAGAATCTTCTGCTGTACGTGGCAAAGGTCGCCTGGTGAAAACGGGTTCGCTCGGTGACGTGATGCAGGAGTCTATTCAGGCTGCGATGACCGTTGTGCGTTCTCGTGCTCAGTTTTTAGGAATTGAACCCAGTATTCATGAAAAGCGGGATTTGCACATACACGTGCCGGAAGGCGCTACGCCAAAAGATGGCCCAAGTGCAGGTATTGCGATGGCGACTGCGCTGGTTTCTGTTTATACCGAAATTCCAGTGCGCGCTGATGTTGCAATGACTGGTGAAATTACTTTACGTGGAGAAGTTTTAAAGATAGGCGGTCTTAAGGAAAAGCTGTTGGCCGCGCATCGCGGTGGTATAAAAACGGTAGTAATTCCGCAAGGTAATGAAGCTGATTTGCGCGATATTCCTGATAATATTAAAAGCGATTTAACGATAAAACCGGTTAAATGGATTGATCAGGTATTAGAGATCGCACTGCAATATATGCCAAAGCCCTTTAGTGATGAAGAGTACGAGGCGCTTGAGGCAAAGACTCAAGATTCAGGCTCTGATGAAAAGAGAATAAGTACACATTAATTAATCGCATAAATGGCTAAAGTTGGGTGAAATGCAGTCACTTCTTTGGCATTTAACGGAAACCATAACAAATAGTTAATTTCATTCTTGACCCTTGTCAGGTCAGTTGGTATAAATCTAAATCCTTTGAGGCAGGGGCTCCAAGCCCCTGTGTTCTAAGGGATAGACTCAACGACAATTTTATTTGAGGTGATCCAGATAGGGTCAAATTATCCTGAAATGGAATGACTTTTAGTTTTGTTTGTTTCTTGAATAGAAAGGCAAGGTTGAAAGTTAAACAGTGTTGAAGCTTGGGTTAGTTTAAATGTTGAACAGGTTAGACCCTAAGTCATTTAATTACCAAGCAACGAGTCTACTGGTACAGTGTTTCGCACGAGCACTCCAGAAAGCAATTTTTTGCGACAGAGACGCTACAATCGCAATCACCGAGGTTATTGCCTGACGTGGAGTTTCTAAATGCTTGCTGACATGTAAATGTGTAGTTGTTATCGCAGGCTTAAAGCAGGAAATTTGCCAAATCTGCTAACGTTAAAGCAGCCTTAAACATTTGATTGAAATTTCTTAAACGTAATCTTTGAGTGAATTTTAATTTGGCAATTCGCAAAATTTATTCACCCATAGACTGGGCGTATCTCCAACATGCTAAATGCTTGGGAATCATGAAATCGTAAGTCTAAATGGTATGTAGAAGTAAGGGTAAGCGTTTAGCTGGCCATTAATGGGCCAATTTGTATTACAAAATTGAGTACAAATACCGTGTTTTAAAAGCGTTATTTTTTAAAAAAATTAATGCGGCATGGTATATTTGACGTCTAAGGGTTTTGCGCTTGACGCTTCGCTTGAATGTGTAAGTTGAATAACCTTAGCGAGAAAATTTATAATTGCGGAAATGCGAATTGCATGCGCTGTTTGCCAAAACTTAATTTTGGCTGGTGAGTGGGTCGATTCCGTTTGGTTAGGTTTTAAAAGTTTCTTAGTGAGATTCTTACAAGTTTCTTAAAATACGAAGTAACATTCGAATAATAAAAGGGGTTAATGGTGAATAAATCAGAATTGGTCGAAGCAATAGCAGGTTCTGCAGATATTTCTAAAGCAGCCGCAGGTCGTGCTTTAGATGCTATTACAGATTCAATTGCATCCGCATTGAAAAATGGCGATCAAGTTGCATTGGTAGGTTTTGGTACCTTCTTGGTAAAGGAGCGCGCTGCTAGAACCGGCCGTAATCCACAAACTGGTGCTCCTATCGATATTCCTGCAGCCAAAATTCCAAGCTTTAAAGCTGGTAAAGCGCTAAAGGATGCAGTGAACTAAAACTTAGATCATAAAGTATTTGTTACAGGTGCTATTCAATTTTTCAGTTTATAGATTAAATTTTTGAGAGAGCAATTGGGTGGAAAGAAGTACGCCCGATATCATGTTCCAGGCACTAGACAACAATATAAAGTAACGGATACACAATATTGAATAACTTATGAAACAAAAAAGGCGCATGAAGATTGCGCCTTTTTTTGTAACTAGACGCAATTTATGAAGGTGGCATAATGCTTCAAAGCGTACGAGACAATATGAAAGGTGGCCTGGTGGCCTTTGTTGTAATTTTGTTTTTCGTTGTACCTCTAGTCTTGACCGGAGTGGGTGATGGCTCGTTCCTCGGGAGTGCAGCGGGTACAGATGCAGCAGAAGTCGACGGTAAAAATATTTCCAATATGGAATTAAGCCGTGCTGTACAAATGCGTAAAAATCAAATACTTAGCCAGGACGGGGTTGATCCTTCAGCTGACTTCTTAAAAGATGAAAATCTGAGAGGCCCAGTTTTGGATGGTTTGGTAAAGCAGGCCGCTTTAGTTGAAAGCTCCAGAGATGCGGGTGTGGAAATTGCCGATGAAATTATTGATGGGCAAATTGGCACAATCGACGCATTTAAAATAGATGGAAAGTTCGATAAGCAGGCGTATCGTCGTTTGTTGGCCAACCTGAATTATACGAGCACGGGCTTTCGCAATATGCTGGCTGAAGAAATGCTTTCTCGGCAGCATGCAGAGGCGATAACAATGTCGGCCTTTAATACCGATAAAGAGCTCGATATTCTAGTGTCATTGATTCAGCAAAAGCGCTCTTTCTTCACGGTTCAGATACCCAAAGAGAAAGTTGTTGAGGGGATTGAAGCGACTGACGAAGATATTGCAGCTTACTATGAAGAGCATAAGCCTAGTTACGCTGAGCCTGAAAAAGTATCAATTAATTACATTCAGTTGTCTGTTGACGCTCTGGCCAAAGATATCGAAGTAAATGAAGAAGATATTAAAGCGCAGTATGAAGCTGAAAAACAGAATTTCCAAAAGAGCGTTGAGTACGAAGTTGCGCACATCCTAATCGAAGATAAAGAGGGTAAAGAAGCTGTAGTTTCTGAGGTGCAAAGCAAGTTAGCGGGTGGAGAAGATTTTTCTGCGCTGGCGGCTAGCTACTCTGATGATAGCGGTACCAAAGAGAATGGCGGTAATCTGGGTGTATTGACTCCTGGAGTGTTCCCGGAAGCATTTGAGCAAGCGGTCTACACCCTGAGCGAAGGCGATGTGTCTGAGCCTGTGGTTACAGATGCTGGTACGCATTTTATTAAAGTCGTGTCTAAGAAAACTGAAGTGCCCCCTACGTTTGAAGAGCGCAAAGATGCAATTGTGTTGGCGCTTAAAAAAGCTGCCGCGGAAGAGAAGTTTGTTGGTCTGGCGGATCAATTGGGCGAGCTGTCTTTCACTGCTCCAAACTTGCAGGAAGTGGCTGAGGCTATTGGGCTTAAAGTACAAAGCACAGCGCCATTTTCTGCCACCTCGGGTGCCGGTATTGCAGGCAACGCTGTTGTGCGTGAAGCAGCTTTCTCGTCAGATGTTCTGAAAGAAGGCTATAACAGTAAGGTCATTGAAGTGTCTGCGGGCAATTCAGTTGTCTTGCGCAAGAAAGAGCATTTCCCTGAAAGAACTAAGTCTTTGGATGAGGTGAAAGACTCCATCATAACTGCTGTTGAGCAAAACAAAACCCAAGAAAAGCTTGAAGCGCTGGCAGCTGAGACGATAGAGGCTATAAAAGGCGGCGATAGTGCCGGCGATAGTGCAGAAGCTTTTGCGCAAGCCCAGGGTTACGAGTTTAAGAGTTATGACAAAGTTAAGCGCGCCGACGCAACCGCGGATTATCAAGTGTTGAATTCTGCGTTTACAACAGCAAAAAGTGGTCAGGATGTCGTTTACAACTCTGTTGCGGATGTTAAGGGGAATCAAGTGGTAGTTGGGCTGCAGGAAGTTATCCCGGGTTCCAGAGCGGATATGCCTGAGCAACAAATGAAAGCATTGATTTCGCAATTACGTTTCCAGGGTGGTCGATTTGAAGCGACTGCATTTGAGGATCAAGTTCTGGCTGACGCTAAAGTAGAAATTTACTAAGCGCTCATCTTTGCATTCAAAAGCCGCGAGTATTATCACTCGCGGCTTTTTTTGTTTTTATGCATGTAAAAATCGGGGAGTTCGGGAGGGGCTTTTGATTTTGAGAGGCTTGATTCTGAGAGGTCTGGATCTAAGAAGCTTGTTTTGAGAGGCCTAAATTCGAAGTCGACATCCGAGGTTTTAGGCCGGTGGTTTTGCGAGGTAGTCTAAGGCTGCTTTAGAGAATTGTGTAAGATCCAGTTCGTCATTGCAGTCGGTGAAAATTGGTGGTGTTGCAAGCCTGTCATGCGCGAATACGGGAGTATCCTGATAGGTAATGCCCAATAAGTCCGCTGTACGTTTGGCAATGGCTTGTCCGGAGTCTACCCAATGGATGGTCCTAGCCTGTAGTTTGCAGGCCTCATCCAAGTCGTCGCGAAGAATGGGGAAGTGTGTGCAGGCGAGCACCACGGTGTCTATCTGCTCACCCTTGGGCATTCCGAATAGTGTGGCGAGTTCTTGCTGTAAAAGTGTTTGATTGATCGCTTCTCCAAGAATACGGCGTTCTGCGAGTGATACCAGATGCCTGCTGCCGTGAATAATAACACTGCAGTCCTGTGCAAAATCTTCGATTAGTTTATGCGTATAGCGGCGATTGCTGGTTGCTGGAGTTGCCAGTAAGCCAATTACTTTACTTTTACTAAGCCGGGCTGCTGGTTTAATTGCGGGGACTACACCAACAATAGGAATGCTAAACCGGGTTCTGAGTGCCTCCAGTGCAATGGTGCTTGCGGTATTACAAGCCACAATTAGTATGTCTGGCTGGTGAATAGAGAGAAGTTTTTCCAGCTGCTCACAGAGGCGGCTGAGAAGTTCGGACTCAGGTTTGTCCCCGTAGGGAAAATAGGTTTTGTCGCTGGCAAAAATAATACGGGTAGGGGGTAATCGCAGGAGTATTTCTTTGCCTATGGTTAAGCCGCCAGCACCGGAGTCAAAAACCAAAATTCTGGGTGATTCGCTCATAATTTGGGGAAGTTCACCTTTAATAGTAAAATGCAAGTTTGGTTTATATTAGCATTTAAAAGTACTTTTAGGATGGCGTTTTCAGTACGGAGTGAATTGCCGCGAAAGTGGATGCAAGCTCGACTGTGAGTAATTGGGGGCTGAATGTCGCCATGAGTCTCAATTTGATTGCGTTGCGATTAGCTTTGATTGGTATGCGTGCGCATGTTTAATGTTCTTGGTTGCCAGGATGCTGGTTGCCCGTAAACTTTGATGCTCGAAAGTAAATGCGTGAAATTAGAGCCACCTCTAAGAGGTGTAGAAACGAGAAAAATAGCAGGTTGGAGTAAAGCATGGGTGATTTAGATTTTACTTTGGGGCGAGATGCGCTGGTGTTGAGCGTGGCGCTGCTGGTGACCCTTGTGGTGGTAATTATTGTTTTGTTCGTGAGGCTAAACAAGGTAAAAGCTGGAGCGGCTGAGCAGACGCAACGAGAGGTTGAGTTGACTGGCTTGCACTTGCAGCAAGAGTTTGCCGCTACGCTAAACAAGAAAGATCTGGAGTTGGCACAGTCCCATTCCATGTCGCAGCAGTTGCAACAGCGACTGCAAGAGTCGCAGGAAAAAGTGTCGGACTTAAGCGCAGTGAAGGACGAATATATTCAGTTGCAGGCTCGCATGAGTGAGCGTGAAGAGGCTTTAAAGGAACGTGAAAAGCTATTAAACCAAACCAAAGAGGCTTTGTTTAAAGAGTTTGAGCTTACGGCTAACCGCTTGTTTGATGCAAAACATGAAGTGTTTGAAAAGCAAAGTCGGACCAATGTTGAGTCGGTGTTGAAACCATTTCGGGAGCAGTTAAAGGCTTTTGGTGAGCGAGTAAATCAGGTTTATGATCAAGAGAGTTCACAGCGTAACCAATTGGTAGGACAAATTGTTGAGCTGCAAAAGCAAACTCAGCGTGTTAGTTCTGAAGCGGACAGCCTCGCCAAAGCGCTTAAGGGGGATAATAAAATACAGGGAAATTGGGGTGAGGTGATTCTTGAACGCCTGTTAGAGCAAAGTGGGCTCAGTAAGGGGCGAGAGTATGATACTCAGGTTAGCCTGAAAGATGCGCAAGGAAAAGTGTATCGACCGGATGTGGTGATACGATTGCCGGACGGTAAGGATATAATCGTTGATGCGAAAATGTCTTTAAAAGAATATGACCGCTTTTGCTCTTCGGAAGAGGAGAGTGAAAGGCACTCTGCACTTAAGCTGCACATCGAGTCTATTCGCAAGCATATTAATGGCTTGTCCGATAAGCGTTATGAGCAATTGGAAGGGATTAATGTGCTGGATTTTGTGTTTATATTCATTCCAATTGAGTCCGCATTTAATTTGGCCGTGCAGGCACAACCGGGGCTGTTAAGTGAAGCTGCGGAAAAGCGAGTGCTGCTTGTGAGCCCTACCAGTATCTTGGTGGCCTTGCGAACGATCGAAACCTTGTGGCGTCATCACAAACAAAACCAGAATGCGGAGAAAATAGCCTTGAGTGCCGGACGACTGTATGATCAGTTTGTTTTGGTGATGAATGCTATGGAAGATCTGGGAAATAGCCTGGGAAAAGCGAATAACTCCTACAATCAGGTGCTTAACCGGTTTGCGCAGGGGAGAGGAAATATGTTGAAAAAAATGGAAAACCTGAAAGATTTGGGCGCTAAAACCACTCGAGTGCTGAGTGATAGTTACGAGGATAAATATTTGGAGTCTCAGGGTTTGCAGCAACTTGGAAAAACAGAAAGTGTTGATGATTAATGTGGCAAAGTATTGCGTGAAATAGGTGTGTTATGAATTATTGGGTGTTGCTGGCGGTTTTGTTTGTGCTTGGGTTGATGGGAATAGCGGCGTATTACCACGTGTTGTTGTATCGGCACAAAAAGAGACAGGCGGCTTCTGCAGATGAGTTTAAGAAAGAAATTGAAAAGCGACGCGAGCGTGGTGTTCAAAGTATTGTTATTTTGAGTCGTGCCGTGTTGGCAGAGCAGGTCAGTCTGACGGAAGCGAGTATTCGTATAAATGCACTGTCAATTCTGTTGATGGATAAGGCGTTAATAGAAGAGTTGAGTGTATTTCGGCAGCTCGCCGAAGCGACTGCACACATCCCAATTCTGGAAGAGTGGAAAAAGCTTCCGACCAAAGACAAGCTGGCCTATGATCGGGAGCGGGAAAAAATTGAAGAGACTTTTAAAGACTTCGTTATGGTAACCGCTGACCGGATTGCGAATCAGGGGATGCTGTCTAAAACTAATATTTCAGAAATAAACACCGAGCAGGTTGATAGCGTCGTGAAAGAGTTTAAGCCCTAGGGTGAAGCCTGAACTTATTTCCTTTTTAATAGTACGCCACACTCTCTGTGATCGGTATAAGGGAACTGGTCAAAAAGCGCCATGGCTTTAATGTCGTGGCTTTTACAAAGTCCCGTTAGATTATCTTGCAGCGTGTGCGGGTTGCAGGAAATATAAAGGATGTTGTCAAACCGTGCGACCATTTGCTCTGTATCGGCATCTAACCCTGCTCTAGGGGGGTCGACAAATACTGTGGAGAACTGGTAATCATCCAAGGGTATATCTTTTAGTCGGCGAAACTCCCGCTCTTTGTTTAAGGCCTGTGTAAATTCTTCACTTGAAAGTCTGGCAATCGTAATGTTCGAAATGTCGTTCTTTTGAATGTTGTATTGCGCCGAGTGTACGGAGGTTTTGGAGACTTCTGTTGCCAGAACGCGATTAAAATTCCTGGATAAGGGGAGGGTGAAATTTCCGTTACCACAATACAGTTCCAGCAGATCTCCGCCGAGATTCGCACTGTTTTGAATTGCCCAGTTTAACATGTGCTGACACACGCTCGCGTTGGGCTGAGTGAATCCGGTTTCCACCTGTTGATAGGAAAATACTCCATTGCTAAGCTGAAACCGTTCTGTGATGAAATCTTCACTGATAACTATCTTTTGTTTTCTGCTTCTTCCAATGATTTTGCATTGTAAGGTTTCGGATAGGGTGGTTGCAGTGTTTTGCCAGTTTTCATTTAACGGCTTGTGATAAATCATGCTTATAACGGCATCGCCGGTTGTGCTAGTGAGAAACTCCACCTGAAATAGTTTTAACTTGAGCAGTTCATCTGCATTAATCGCTTTGAGTAAGGCGGGCATTAACGCAACGATTTTTTCGGAGCCTATCGAGAATTGTTCGATTTTTACCGGCTTTTTGTATTCGCCTTGTTTGAACATGGCGTAGTGCGCTTCACCGTTTTCATGCCAGATTTTAAATTCCGCGCGCATGCGGAAATGTTCCGCAGGGGAGCGGAACACCTCCAGTTCTGGAGGGTTGAATGATTTAAATTCTTCGAGAGTTACCTGTATCTTCTCTTCTAGCTGTGCTTCGTATGTTTCTGGTTGTGCCTGACCTAATAGCATGATGATTCCGTCGAAATTTAGTACCAGGATAATACCTTATCCGCTTCGTTTGCGAGCGAAACAAAGCAGGGGTAGTCGATGGTTTTGATGGGGGTTAAGTCTAAATTGTGTTGTGTTGGTGTCGCCAGGCGTTCTGCTGCAGTATGTTGCCCGCTTGTCGAAAGTGAGGGTTGAACGTGGTACACGCTCAAGTGCTTGGTTGCCAGTAGGACTTCTCTGGCAAAACTCTCGGATGACAGGAGAGAATCGCAAGCTTCTGCAATCAGCACCAGGCTGTCCCCTTGCGAGCTAGACTCTATACATTGATGGAAGAGCTGACTGTTCGGTTGGCTAAGAATGTGCAGCATGGCGCAACAGGTATGGGGTTAAAAACTGTAAGTGGATTGAGATTTTAACACAAGTGCCCTGAATTCCTCTTGGTTTATTCTTGCAGGGTTGATTACGGAGAGGTTAATAGCGGAGAGGTTAATAGCGGAGAGATTAATTGCTGTTGTATTCAATGCGTTGCAGCTTTCAATCCCGGGGTTGCCAGTGGCGTCGTCTGGAAAATCATTAGTAGCGCTGCCTGAGGCGTTATTGGGCAGCAGAAGGTAGCTATGTAGCGTTTCAAATTGACCTAGCAGTGCCAGTTTTTCGTTAACTGTTGATGTGGTATCTATTTGTGCGCATGTTGCGGGCTGGCAGCACAGTACCAGATTGGTGGGCTGCTCCAGCGATAGTAAGGTTAGCGCATAATCCAGGCCGGGGATGCTGGTGTTTTCATTTAATGGGCCGAAGAGCAGGGTGTGCATGGTCAAAATACTCGGTTTAAAATTCGTTCTCAGCGCGTTTACGTGCGTGAACTCACTGGCGGAGCGTTATTGTCCTGGCACACGCTATGTGTTGACCTTTGCCCAAAAGTAATTGTTTTCTGGCTTTGTTTTGAACCCAGGGCCAGTGTAGTGAGTCCCGATAGTGAAAATGCGGGGTGGAAATTTTCCAGTGCATTGCCGCTTTGGTCGGTCAAATGGAGTTTGCGAGCTGAGTTCACGCAGCAGAAGATTTTGACTTTCTTTGCCAGTGCCTCCCAGGGCTTATTGTCAGAATTTACAGCCGCTATTTCAGCGCCGCTACCGAGTAAAAAAATCATGTGAACAAGGTTTAGCCTGCTTGCCTCCTGGCAAAATACCAGTGCATCGCTGGTTGTTCTGCTGCATGACGGTGCGCTAATAATTATGGTGAAGCTCATTGTGGTGGTATGGCTCGGAATGGGTCACGGTTTTGTAATAAGAATAAAAAGCCCCGCATATAGCGGGGCTTTTTATTCTAGATGTTAACTCTGAAATAAATTATGGCTGGTGCTTATTAATCGTCACTACCACCAAGGAAGCTCAGAAGAATAGTGAAGATGTTGTAAAGCATTACATACAGGGTCACTGTCGCTGAAATATAGTTGCGCTCACCACCGTGAATGATGGAGCTGGTTTGCCACATGATCATGCATGAGCTCAGTACTAGGAACATACAGCTAACTGCCAGGCTTAAACCTGCGATATTTAAAAATGCACTGGCGATCATCGCAATGAAGGCTACCAGAAAGCCCGTCATAATAAAGCCGGTTAAGAAGCTCATATCTTTACGGGTAACCAGCACATAACCGGATAGAGCAAAGAATATTAGCGCAGTGCCGCCAAGCGCTAAAATAATCGGTTCATAGCCGGACATGCCTATGTAATAGCTCAATACAGGTCCAATGGTGACGCCCAGGAAGCCTGTTAGTGCAAATACCCAAAACAAACCCCAACCACTGTTTTTGGTTTTCTCAACAGCAAAAAGAAGTCCGATATAAGGGAGTAACATCCACAGTCCCATGTACGGAACACCAACAGCCATAGAGATGGTAGCGGTGACAGCACTAAAGGCAACCGTCATGGCCAAAAGGGCGTAAGTATTGCGCAATACCTTGCTTACTTCGCGCGATTCTTCTCTTGAACCCACATGACTTTCATGACTCCGGGTGTATAGCTCTTGCATGGTCTTTCTCCTGAAAGTGGTTATTTACGGCTAATCATACAATAAGTTGTTGTCATTCACAGACTTTTCGACATTTTCTTTAGCTAAAGGTTTAGCTTTAATGAAATTATTGGGGGTACGAAGTGGATTTCAAGATGAGAAAAAGAAAGATTGTAGTCGCGGCGGCGGCCCCGGGGGCGTGGGGCTACCGACGCTAGGATCTCCAGCGGCACGGCTTAAGTTGCTGGAAACAACCGTAATCTGAGTATAGGTGATGGTGAAATGAGCGACAAACGTGTTTTACGATTGTATTTTCATAGTTGGTTTGATTAAGGTTTGCGGTGGTTATATGTTATGCGCTTTTGATTGGGGTGGCGGGATTTTTCAGCGGGGGAGTCATTGAGTCTGGCTGTTTGCGTCGTCTCTCGCTTTCAATCTGTTTCTTGCTTTGCCGCGGTACTGCAGGCGCGCTGCCTTGCTGGTGTAATGTGAGGCGGTTTTTTCAGTAAGGGTTTAAGTCAAAGGATTAAAACAAAATGGATTAAAACAAAAAGGCCCGCCAAGTGGCGAGCCTTTTGTTATATGGCGGTGGGGCAGAGATTCGAACTCTGGGAACCTCGCGGTTCAACGGTTTTCAAGACCGCCGCTTTCGACCACTCAGCCACCCCACCGGAAGGACGCAGATTATACATAGGTTTATGCCAGGAACAAGTCATAAACCTATGTTTTTTAGAAGTTTTTTAAGAATCTGCCGGAGCTTCAGACTTTTTAGCTTCTGCGTGTTCGATATCTGAGCTTTCTGCACGCGGGTCGTTCGCTGGGCGGCGAAGCTCACGCGGTTTACGCTCAATGTTTGCCGGGGCAGAAGTGTCTAGCGGATTACTCATTTTAACTTCAAGTGCGACATCGGAAACCTCCGTTTTAGCAATAGCGCGCGGTGAGTTGCGCGGGTCATTGGCCGGACGAGTACGAGGACGCTTCTCTTCTTGTTTTGCCGCAGAGTCAACCGCATTTTCGGTTTTTGCAACCGGCGTATCCGTTGTTTTCTCTACTGGCGCTTTGGCAGCAGCTGCTGGCGCGACGTTGTCTTCTGTTTTTGCAGCGGGAACTTCAGATCTTTGCTCTGGCTTGTTCGCTGTGGCGTCAGGTTTGCCGGGCGCTTGTGATGCTTGCGGCTTTGCGGCTTTATCCGGCGCTGGCTTCGAAGCTTCTTGCGTTGTTTGCTTGCTATCAGCTGACGGTGCTGATGCTGGCTTTTCTGCGCGGCTCTCAGTTTGTTGTGGTGCTATTGTTTGAGAGTTGGTATTGCTTGCCTGTGGCTTTTCGCGCACCGCTTCTACCTTATTGTTTGCAGGAGCATTGTTTGCAGGGGCATTGTTGCTTGTGTTGCCATCTTGCGCCGCTGAACTATTATCTTGTTCAGCAGTTTTTTCCGCTTCAGGTTTGGGGCCTCGCTGTCTTTCCTGGGTACGACCACGTTTGTTCGATGGGCGCTTTTGTGGGCGCTGTTTGTTGTTGTCGCCATCGGACTTATTGGTGGACTCGTTATCAGTCTCCGCATCATTCCTGTTGCGATCCTGGTTACGCTCGCTCCCGCGTTCTTGTTTGCGGCCTTTGCCTTTCGGCTTGTTTTGCTTGTTTTCAGGGTCTCGCGGTTTTTTGTTGTTGTTGTTTCGGTTACGAGACTCTTCCGAAGGGGCTTTTCCGCTCAGGTTGTCCGTAATTTCATCGTCATTTTTACGGCGATTGTTCTTGCGGTTGCGGCCCTGGTTGGGGCGGCGCTTGGCATTGCTTTTCTGATGACGCTTGTTTTGCGCAGATTTCTTTTTGTCAGATTTGTCTGAGCTGCTGAACAGAGCAACCAGGGTGGCAAAAAAGCTAGCGAAAACGCTTTTGGTTTTTTCAGGTGGCGCCGGTTGAGAGGGGGCCACTTGCTGTACCGCCGGCTTTGGAATGTTGGCAACGTTCACTGGCTGATCAGAGATCAGTTCGATAGATTCATCTTTGGCTATATCAATCTTATAGCTGGTTTCCACTTCGGTTACGTCGCTTTCTCTAAGGCGCAGTACCTCGAAGTGCGGCGTTACCATGGCATCGTTTGGTAAAATAACTACGCGGGTGTTGTGGCGTAATTCGATGTTGGAAATGGCTTTGCGCTTCTCGTTCAGCAGGAAAGTAGCCACAGAAACCGGAGTTACAGCGCGAATCTCTGCGCTTTTCTCTTTTTGAGCTTCCTCTTCCAGCAGGCGCAGGATTGAGAGGGCCAAAGATTTTGTGCCGCGAATAGTGCCTTGTCCACTACAGCGCGGGCAAACCTTGGATGTTGTTTCACCAAGAGATGGGCGTAAACGCTGACGGGACATTTCCAGTAGGCCAAAGCGAGAAATTCTGCCGACCTGAACTCGAGCTCGGTCCATAGCCAGAGCGTCACGTGTACGGTTTTCAACGGCGCGCTGATTCTTCACTGGCTGCATGTCGATAAAGTCGATAACTACCAGACCGCCAATGTCACGCAGACGTAATTGACGCGCAATTTCGTCAGCAGCTTCCAGGTTGGTTTGCAGGGCGGTTTCTTCAATGTCTCCGCCTTTAGTGGCGCGAGAGGAGTTAATGTCGATGCTTACCAGGGCCTCAGTCACATCAATCACAATGGCGCCGCCGGAGGGAAGATTTACTTCGCGCTCAAAAGCTGTTTCGATCTGGCCTTCAATCTGGAAGCGGTTAAACAAGGGGACCGCTTCTTTGTAGAATTTCACTTTGTTGGAATAGTTCGGCATTACTTGCTGCACGAAGGCGGAGGCGAGTTCGAAAGCTTCTTGGTTGTCGATCAGAACCTCACCGATATCTGGGCGCAAGTAGTCGCGAATTGCGCGAATGATGACGTTACTCTCCTGAAACAGGAAGTGCGGTGCATCTTGCTTGTCAGATTCTTCTTTAACGGCTGCCCAAAGACTTAGCAGGTAGTTTAAATCCCACTGTAGTTCTTCGGCGCTGCGGCCAACACCTGCAGTACGGACAATTACGCCCATGCCTTTGGGGACTTCAATTTTCGAGAGCGCGTCTTTTAAGTCGGTACGGTCATCGCCATCAATACGGCGAGAAATTCCGCCCGCTCGAGGGTTGTTGGGCATAAGCACGAGGTATCGGCCAGCGAGGCTGATAAACGTGGTTAACGCTGCACCTTTATTGCCGCGTTCTTCTTTGTCGACCTGAACGATCACTTCCATGCCTTCTTTCACTACATCTTTGATGCGGATGCGGCCGTCAATCTCTTTGGGTTGTTTGTCGAAGTATTCGCGGGAAATTTCTTTAAGGGGAAGGAAGCCGTGCCTTTCAGCACCATAATCAACAAAGGCGGCTTCGAGAGAGGGCTCGATGCGGGTAATTTTACCCTTGTAGATGTTGGCTTTTTTCTGTTCTCTTAAGCGGTTTTCGATGTCCAGGTCGTATAACCATTGACCGTCAACCAGTGCTACACGCATCTCTTCAGGCTGCGTGGCATTTATTAACATTCTTTTCATTAATGTTGATCTCTTATGTGGCACTCAGAGATCGTATTTGGCTGAGCAAAAACAGAAATGAAACTTTGAAAAACAATTCAGCGTGTTTATCTATGACTGGAAAAGATGCTTGCGCGAAATTTCCAGCTTTGCTGCTGGGTACCAATCTGAAGCCGATGTTGTGTCGAAAGTGTTGATCGACCCGACTTTTTACCGGAAGCCCGTTCTTTTTCTAATCAAAACCAAGTGTTTGTAAATCTGTAATAGACCTGAAGTTGATTTTAAGTTTTTAAGTTCTGTTGTAGAAAGCTGAAGGCTATAAGGAGAGAGTTGACACTCAATTAATGTGGAAAAGCATGGCAAAACTCGAGTTTGGTTGGCGTGCTCTTATGCTGTTGCGCTTCTGGGCGTTAGCATAAACCTGTAGGTGGGGCGTTGTGTGCCGTTTAACCTGTTTTAAACGATGCTCTCGTATAAATTTACTTAAGCCGCGAGCGGCATAGGTAGTGAGAGGGAGCGTTTAAAGAGCCTGTCTTCTTTTGCTCGATATGGGTTTGTTTTGGCCGTGTTTCCTTAAATTAATTTGGTGTTACGTTTATTGTACGTTCTGTGGCGTTTAAGTGGTTGCTGCAACTTGAAGCATCATCAATATGATGTCGCAAGCGCTTGGCTGTTTACTTATTCGTCATCAAGACGTGTACGGTTCTTCGAGCAGCAAATGACTTTCTAGGTTGATAAAGCTGCTCTATCAGGTGGCTGTTCTGCATGCATTGCGCCGGTAACAGTAGAGGACATCTTAAATTAAGTGCTCTCGTTCGAGTGTAGTGTGACTCATAAAACGGAGCTTTAAGTGTGCTGCCATTGTTACTGCTTGTTGCCTGCGTATCGTTAACCCAACCGCTTGTAGCCAATTTGTGGTTAACTAAATAGTTACCTGAAAAACGTTAATACTCTCTGTGTATCTTATAAGCTTGCTAGCTAGTCTAACAATGCCCAAATAGCTTTGTGTAAACACTGTGCAGGCGCGGGGAATATTCACTCGGCCTGATACGGCTATTTCGGCTTTCTCAGTAATACGACACTGTCGTGCTTATTTGTTTATATTTGCCTGGCTTGGTGGATGACCACCAGCCCAGACACCTGGTAATTTTTGCGAGGGCTTTGTCGATTTAGACGATATCGCTTTTGGCAATATAAGCTCCGCGGTTATGCCGGCATCGTTTTGCCAATATTTGCTGCGAAAATTAAGGTAGAGCAGTAAATAGTGGTATGGAAGCCCTTCATTGTGTGGTTTTAGCTGAAAATCCCCAGTCCAGAAGCATAGCAGGTATGTTGAGCTAGCCTGTGGTTAGAAATTGCACTGTATAACCTATTAATAACCTTATAACTTTAAGATTATAGTCAATGAACAGCAGCTTCCAAAACGCCGATCACTCCTCAATATAACACCGAAGTAAACCCCTTTCAAATCAAATACTTCGACATGAGTTATTAGGCGTATCAACCGAATACGGGTATGATGTCGCCTGATTATCCCAACCTTAATTTCTCTCTTGCTAATCCCTATGTCCGACAAGGTTCAATTTCTCACAATCAGTGAAGACGAAGCAGGGCAGCGGCTTGATAATTTCTTGCTGCGAGTCTTGAAAAAAGCGCCTAAATCGCTCGTTTACCGTATTATTCGTAAAGGTGAAGTCCGCATCAATAAAGGGCGAACGAAGCCTGATCGTCGTCTGCAAGCAGGCGATATTGTCAGGGTGCCGCCAGTACGATTGCCCGAGAAAGGGGAAGCCGTGAAGCCCAGCCAGGGACTATTGGATCATTTACGCGAAGCTATTCTGTTTGAATCCAAATCACTGTTAATTGTCAACAAGCCCTCGGGGTTGGCGGTGCATGGTGGGTCTGGCATTTCGCTGGGGCTGGTTGAGGCCTTGCGTGAAATCTATCAAGACACACCGTTGGAGTTGGTCCACCGACTCGACCGGGACACATCTGGCTGCATAGTACTGGCGAAAAAGCGCAGTGTTTTGCGTGAAATACATGCGTTGTTGCGTTCCGCAAAGGGGATGGACAAGCAGTATCTGGCGCTGGTGAAAGGGCGTTGGCCTAAGCGGCGGGAGCAGGTTGATGCCCCATTGCTCAAAAACGAATTGCAAAGTGGTGAGCGAATGGTGAAAGTTCATCCAGATGGAAAAGCGTCTCAGACGTTGTTTCAAGTAGAACAGTGGTATGAGACGGCTTCATTAGTCAGGGCAAAACCAATTACAGGTCGAACTCACCAGATTCGTGTGCACGCTTTACATGCCAAGCACCCCTTGGTGGGTGACGATAAATATGGTGATGATGACTTTAACCGGCAAATGAAGGAGCTGGGCTTTAAGCGTCTGTTTCTACATGCGGCGTCGCTCGCTTTTCAGTTGGCTGATGGAACACGCATTCAAGTGGAGGCACCTCTGCCAAAAGAGTTAAGTGAGCCAATGGCGCAACTAACTAAAATTGAGATGTAACAGTACCCTTGTGCCGCGGCGACTTTTCACGTCCTACCCGGCATTCATTTACCGAATTCAAAGAGAGTTGTAAGCGTGTTTTTTATTTTTGACTGGGATGGAACCCTTAGTAATTCCGCTGCAAAAATAGTGTCTTGTATGCAGCAAGCTGCGAGAGATATTGCTATAGATGCGCGTGACGATGCCGCTATCCGCAATATTATTGGTCTGGGTTTGCCGGAGGCAATACTGGCGCTCTATCCTGAGCTGGGTGAACATGAAAGGCAAAATTTACGGGACAGTTATGCCGACCATTTTGTTCGTAATGACGTGACGCCTTCGCCATTTTTTCCTGGCGTGATGCAAACGCTGGAGGCATTGAAAGCGCAGGGGTTTTTACTTGCTGTTGCAACGGGTAAAAGTCGCAAGGGGCTGGATAGAGTGTTGCAAAACCTGGACATGGAGGATTTTTTTCATGGGTCTCGCTGTGCGGACGAAACTGCTTCGAAACCGCATCCATTAATGCTAAATGAGCTCTTGACCGAGTTTGATGTTGCGGTGGATCAAGCTGTTATGATCGGTGATACAGAGTACGACATGGCGATGGCCGCGGAACTGGGTATGCCGCGTATAGCGGTGAGCTACGGCGCTCACCATATTGACCGTTTAAAAACCTATGCGCCTGCCATGTGTATCGACGATTTTAGTCAAATTCTGGAATGGCAATTCAAATAAGCACTTAACGATTAACATTCAGCGCTATGTGCTTATACTTTCAGCGACTCAAGCTCTTCGCTTTTCTCCAGCCAAAGTTCTTCTTTTTCTTCGAGCGATTGTTTTGCTTGGGCTTGCTCTTTTAATAGCTTTTCCAGCTCGGGGCCGGGGTTTTCATAGATCTGAGGATCTGCCAGTTTCTGTTCCACTTTCTCCAGTGTGGCCTGTAGCGACTCAATATCTTTCTCGAGTTTTTTCACTTGATTGGTGAGTGGCTTTAGTTTTTCTCGAAGCGCTGCGGCCATCTGACGCTGTTCTTTTTTATCGACTTTTTTAAATGCGCTATCGCCCATTACTGGTTCTACGGGTGCCTCGACTTCCTGCGCTTCCTGTGACATTACCCAGCGCTGATAATCTTCCAGTGTGCCGTCAAACTCTTCGACTTTGCCATGATCGACCAACACATATTGATCAACCGTGTTTTTTAATAAGTGGCGGTCATGTGATACCACCACCAGAGCGCCTTCAAACCCTTGTAGTGCGAGGGTGAGGGCATGGCGCATTTCCAGATCCAAGTGGTTGGTTGGCTCGTCCATAAGTAGGATGTTAGGTTTTTGCCAGGCAATTATCGCCAGTGCCAGCCGCGCTTTTTCTCCGCCGGAAAAATGCGTGATCACCTCAAATGCGCGATCGCCGTGAAAGCCAAAGCTGCCGAGGAAGTTTCGTACTTCCTGTTCACTGGCCTTTGGGCTAAGGCGTTGCAGATGCAGTGCTGCAGAAGCTTTTAAATCCAATGCTTCGAGCTGGTGTTGCGCATAGTAGCCGATGGCGATATGGGTGCCTTCAACTTTATCGCCTTTAAGTAGTGGCAATGCATTTGCCAGCGTTTTAATCAGTGTGGTTTTACCCGCACCGTTGTGGCCCAGTAGCCCGATTCGGCTTGAAGCTAGAATACTCAATTGAATTTTATCGGCTAACACCTTGTCACCGCTTTCGGTTTGGTAGCCTATGGCTGCTTCCGACAAGTTGATAATAGTGCTGGGGATTTTATCGGGCAGGGGAAAGCGAAAACTAAAGGGGGAGTCGATGTGTGCTGGAGCAATTTTTTCCATCCGTTCCAGTTCTTTCAGGCGGCTTTGTGCCTGTTTGGCTTTACTCGCCTTGGCTCGAAAGCGACGGACAAAATCTTCAATTTCAGAGATGCGTTCCTGCTGTTTTTCAAAAGCTTGGGATTGCTGAGCCAGGCGTTCCGCTTTTTGTTTTTCAAACGCAGAATAATTGCCGGAATATGAAATGAGTTTGCCTCCTTCAAAACTGACAATTCCGTTAATGACATTGTCGAGAAAATCACGGTCATGCGAAATAATTAAAAGCGTACCAGGATAAGCCTGCAGCCATTGTTCAAGCCAGACAGTAGCATCCAGATCCAAGTGGTTGGTCGGTTCGTCCAAAAGTAATAAATCGGAGCGGCACATGAGCGCTTTGGCGAGGTTTAAACGTATTCTCCAGCCACCGGAAAAATCTTTAACTGGGCGGTTGTCATCACTAATGGCGAAGCCAAGACCGTGCAATAAACGTTGCGCGCGCGAGCGGGCACTGTAGCCGTCGATGGTTTCCATTCTGCCATACAGTGTTGCGAGTTTTTCACCGTCGTCCTGGTGCGCCTCGATATCGCGTTCGATCTGACGAAGCTCTTCATCACCATCTAAAACATAATCAATGGCACTTTGGGTTGTGCTTCCCACTTCCTGAGCCATATGGGCAATTTGCCAATGACTTGGGATGGCGCAGGTGCCGCTGTCTTCATGAACTTCGCCCAGTAGTAATTTAAATAAACTGGACTTGCCCGCACCGTTTGCACCAATGATGCCCCAATTTTGCCCCGGGTGAATGGTCATATCGACGTGGTCAAGTAGGACCTTGGTTCCGAGTTGGAGTTGAACTGATTGAAGTTGAATCATAGAGTTTTCTTACGGCTGAATATTGCGGTTTACGTTCGAATGAATGTTGATGGTGGTGTGTTCTAATTGAGATATTTTTGCCAGAACTGGGCACAACCAGAAGTGTCGTCCAGCGTATAGGGCTTAAAACCAAAGCTTTGGTAAGTGCGCCTCGCTCTGTCGTTACCTTCCAGAACTTCCAGTGTGAGTTTGGCGGCTTGAATGGATTGTGCGTGCGTTTCGACCGCGCTGAGCAGCTTTGATCCTACGCCTTTCCCACGTTGACCCGCCATCACGGCGAGATCATGAATGTTGATGATAGCCTGTCCGGCAAATGTCGAAAAACTTTCAAAGCAATTGCAAAAGCCCACTGCTTGATCATCATCGTAGGCTAAGAAACTGATGGCAAAACTTCTTTCGCTCATCGCTGCAATATTTTTGCGTGCAGTTTCTAGCGGCATGGCATCACCGCCACCCATTGGGTCTGCTGAGTAATGTTGCAGTTGCTGAGCTAAATCCTGCATATGTTGATGATTGTTGTAGTCTACTTTTACAATGTGAATTGTCATTGTTAAATTCTGCTTTGTATTTTTTTCCTGTTGTTCCTTTTTAGGAAAACAACATGTGCCAAGGGTGTTAACGTGGCTTCTGCGCAACAAAAACGCCACGCATCGGAGCAGGGTGGCCTTCGGCTGTCAGACTTTTGTCTTCAGGGTGCAAAAAATCTTCCAGGGACTGGTATTGCATCCAATCAGTAACACGTTGTTCCTGCAGCGATGTTACGTTGTTATCGACACAGCGTATATTGGTAAACCCCACTTTCTTCAGCCAGGATATTAAAGTCTCAGCGCTAGGCAGAAACCAGACGTTGTTCATTTTCGCATAGCGGTCTTCTGGTACCAGCGTGTCTCCCAGTTTGCCCTCAATAATTAAGGTTTCCAAAACCAGCTCGCCGCCTGGAACAAGGGTGTCTTTCAGTTCACGTAAATGGTCAAAAGGAGATCGGCGATGGTACAGGACGCCCATGGAAAAAGTGGTATCGAACGCCTGAAGATTTTCTGGCAGCGCTTCAATGCCAACCGGAAGCACATCAACGGCAAAGGTGTCCTGCTGTTGTGCCTGGCAATAAAGATCCAGGTATTTTTTCAGCATATAAAATTGCACTACAAAACGCGGCGAGGGGTCAATGCCAATGACGCGTCTTGCCTTTTCCCCAAGCATGCGTAAACAGTGATAGCCATTGCCACAGCCCACATCCAAAATATTACGATCTGCAAGCGGTGATATATGTTCGAGCACGCGGTCCCACTTCCAGTCTGAGCGCCATTCCGTGTCGATGTGCACATCAAAAATATTATAGGGGCCTTTGCGCCAGGGGATCAGGTTGCGCAGGGCTATTTCCAGTTGTTGCCGCTCGTCAGCGATTGCATCTGTAATTGTGCCTATCTTGACTTCATTACGTAAGTCTACCTGTGAGGGGGTAATATTTGGCAGGGCGTTAAGCGCGTCGTACCAGCCGGGTAAATCACCATAGCGTTGCGTGGATAAACCTGCCGCAATTTGTTCGGGCAATTGTTCCGCCCATGGCTTTAATTTTGATGAGCGAATGGATTCAATGAAAGAGGAATAATCAATCATGGTTATTTTTTAAAGGCGATGAAAGAAGAAAAATTAAAACACTGGAACCATAATTCAGGTGAGTGGAAGCCAATGTCAAGCAAACGCTGTTTATGCGCATCGAAGGTTTCTGGAATCAGAACATTTTCCAATGCATTGCGTTTCTGGGAAATCTCCAAATCACTGTAGCCATTGGTTTTTTTAAAGTAATGATGCAATTCCGTCATGAGCTCTTGATGGTCGTTGTCATCAAAACAAAGTTTCTCTGAAATAATCAATATGCCACCGCTCACCATGCCATCGAATATTTTTTTCAACAGCGCTGGCCGCTGTTCTTTTGCAACAAACTGCAAAGTGAAATTTAGAACGCAAACAGATGCACGCTGGATGTCGACATCGAGAATATCTCCCTGAACTAACTCGACCGGAATTTCAGAAGAATCCGCCTCGATGACTTGTCTGCAACGCTCAATCATTTCTGGCGAATTATCCACCGCAATAATGCTACTGCCGGCACTTTGGATGCGGTGACGCATACTTAAAGTGGATGCGCCGAGTGAGCAGCCCAGGTCGTAGCAGCGTGTGTCGGCCTGCGCGTAGCGCTGTGCCATCTGTCCAATCATATGCACAATCGTTGTATAGCCCGGAACCGAGCGTTTAATCATGTCTGGAAAAACATCGACAACTTTTTGGTCAAATGCAAAGCCTAAGGTCGCTTCCAGCGGTGTGGCATAAATGGTGTCTTTCATTTTCGATGTGTGTTCTTCATTTGCCGAGTGCGTGCTTGCCTGGCCTGCGGGTTTGTCTCGCTGGCTTTGTGAATCGCTAGAGTTGTCTGCTGTGTGGTTTGGCGTGTTTTCGTTCATGGTAGCAAGTGTGTTGTTTGAGATGCCGGATACGCGTGGAATCGCAGGAGAGGGATTGCAGCGTGCGGGCAAAACGTGTGTTACAAATTTCGCTGGTAAAGGCGCGCATTCTAGCGCTTTTTGGAGGGGATATGTTTGATTTTACAGCGAATTCGGCAATTGTCTTGGACAAGAATCTGTAAATCCGTTACGGATGGAGTAAAACTTGTTGGGGCAATGCTCGCCGTCCACTGACAATCAACTACACTAAATAAAACCCCTGACTCCATAAATCCTCTGGACTAGCGAATTAGTGAGCCGAATCAATTACCACAAGTTGTCTGTTCTAATTGCTGATGATTTTAGTAGTTTCCGCAATACGGTCAACGGAATGCTGTTAAATCTCGGGGTCACCAATATTTCCATGGCGTCCAATGGTGAAGAGGTGATTGAAAAGTGTGCAAACACACATTTCGATGTCATTCTGTGTGACTACGATTTGGGCCCCGGACGAAATGGGCAGCATGTGCTGGAAGAGTTGAGATTTCGCAACAGCATCACACGCCGAAATATTTTCATCATGGTATCTGCAGAATCCAGTCGGAACATTGTGATGTCTGCTTATGACTGTGAGCCCGACGATTATCTCATGAAACCGATTACCGCCATGATGCTACAGCAGCGCATGACACGTCAGCTGGTGCAGCGGGAGGTGTTGAACCCTGCATATCAGGCGCTCGATCGGGGTGATCTGGCTAGCGCTTCGGACTGTTTAATTGATCTCTCCCTGGCCGATAATCGTTATTCTGTGATGGCGCAAAAGCTGTTGGGGCAAGTGTTTATAGAGCAGGGTGAGCTGCAAAAAGCTGAAAAACTCTATACCCGGGCTTTGGAAATTCGCCCGCTCGACTGGGCTCGCCTGGGCTTGGCCAAGGTAAAGCAGATTCGCGGCGATCTGGAAACGGCGGGAGACTGGTTGAGTAAAATAGTGGAAGAAAATCCGCTGTTTTTACCGGCTTACGATGTACTTGCCGATAACTGGGAAAAAAAGGGTAACAAGAAAGAAACGCAAAAGGCCGTGGAGCGCGCAGTAGAGGTGTCTCCTATGTCGATTTTGCGGCAAAAGCGTTTGGCGGATGTGGCTCAGGAAAATGGGGATATTCATGCGGAACTCGAAGCTCGGCGACGCACGGTGCGACTGGGACGCCTTTCGTGTTACGGAACCTTTGATGACCAGTTGGATTATGTGCGTACAGTATCGGTCGCACTCAATGAAGGCGTTTCCGTAAGCGGCGATATTCAGGATGAAGTGAAAGTGATGATGCAGGAATCACAACATAAATATGGTTTAGGTAAAACGCAAGTGGCGCAATGTCATTTGCTGGAAGGGCGGGTAAGTGCAAATACCGGGAAAGAAGCGCAAGCTCGTTTAAGCTTACAGCAAGCTGATGATTTAATGAAAAATGAAAAGCACATTGATGCGGAAATTGATCGCATTGAATTATTGCTGGCACTGGGAGAAGAAAAGCAGGCTAATTTTATTTTACGCGAGCTGAAAGAACACTTTTCAGATACGGAAGAAGCCTTGGAAAAGCTGGATAAATATTTGGAAGAGCCAGCCAGTGAAGTTAATCGTGCTCTGGTAGCCAAGGTCAATCGCGAAGGGATTGACCTTTACAATGGCTCGCAATTTGATGAAGCACTGCTTTGCTTCGATCGTGCGAAGAAGCTGTTTCCAAAACATGTTGGTTTACATCTGAATATTGTGCAGTCATTAATTGGCAAACTGATGTTAGTCCCCAATGATCATGATGTGATAAAAGAATGTGAAGCCGCATTAGCCGATGTGGATACTTTGATTGATGCAGGTCACTCCCAGCATCCTCGGTATCTGACCCTCCGCAACAAAATAAGAGATATCATCGAGGAGCAAATATGACAGACAGCAAGCCGTCAATAGATTTTTCCACGGTATTGGCATCCAGTGTTCATGATATGAAAAACTCTGTCGGGATGTTGCTGGCATCACTCGAAAACCTTATTCAGGAAACACCGCCAAAAAATGAAGAAGAGGCGAAACGCTTTACAGTGCTGCAGTATGAGGCGTCGCGAATAAATGGCGAACTTATTCAATTGTTGACGTTGTACCGGATGGACGACAGCGTACTGCCGGTGCGAGTCGACCAGCATTATATTATTGATGTACTGGAAGATCAGGTTGCGCGTAACCACTTATTGGTGGAGACGAGTGAAATCAGTATGTCATTGCAGTGCGATGAGGATTTAAACTGGTATTACGATATCGATTTGATTGGGAGTGTTGTGCATAACGTCGTGCTCAATTGTGTGCGCTATACAAAATCTAAAATAGAGATATCTGCCGAGGTAGAAGGGGAGTATCTATGTATCACTGTCGCCGATGATGGACCTGGATATCCGGCCAGCATGTTGCAAAAACCCTCTGGCTTGCTGGAAGATGCCGCCGATGTAAACGACGGTGGTACGCATTTGGGACTGTACTTTGCGGAGAAAATAGCGAATTTACATACGCAGCATAATTTACGTGGTTTTATTAAGCTGGAAAATGGTGGCAGTTTGGGTGGCGGTGTTTTTAAGCTGTATATCCCTTAAGATATCTGTTTCTGGAATCAACATGCAGCGTTGGCGAGAATCCATTCATTAGTTTACCCATTCGATAATCCGCTCAACTTGTCAAAAATACCATCGCCCTCAGTTGTCACGAGTGATTTTGTCTTGCTGAGGGCGAGTGTTCAAATGTTTATTTAATTACAAATTTTTGCAAACGTTGGCGAACTTCATCAGGGATGGGTTTGGTTTGCTGGTCACTGTGATCGAACCAGACGATCACAGTTTTACCTTCCGCAACTTTAGTGTTGTTCTGCCAGGCGTCGTGGTGCACGGTGAAAGATTTATTACCGATATGGCTGATGCTTATATCTATATCAACGTTCGATTCAATAAATATCTGATTAATAAAATCGTAGCTCGCATGAGCGATGATGGTGGGCCACTTTTCTTTGGAAAAACTTTTTGAAATTTCCTGGAAAATTGGTTTGCGCGCATGTTCAAACCATGTCGGCAAAACGGTATTACCGATATGACCGAATGCATCGGTTTCACAAAAACGTGGCTCTATAGTCGTACGAAAAGCCGGTTGAGTTTCACTGCCTGATTGAATGTTCTGTTGTTCGGCCACGTTTTGTTGTTGATTCACGATAAATACACCTAAGCTAGCAAAAATTACGCAATTTCAACTAGCTTAGCTTTTCGTAAACTTAAAGCTCAATGACATTTAAGTTCAAATTGCCTACCGTTTCTTTTTGGCTGGAACCGGTAACAACCGCGGTATTGGCTTTGTCTGGTGTGAGATAGGTTTGCGCTACGCGTTTCAAATCGTCGATGCTGGTCGCCAGCACATTCTCCCGAAATGCTTGCCGGGCTTCCTGTGTGCGGCCATGGAGGTCCGAATGGAAACAGCGTTTAGCGCGTCCTGCCGGAGATTCGGACTTGTCCAGACTGCTAATCGTTCCCAGTATGGCTTCTTCAACTTTTTGTGCTGAGTGATCACTCTCTTGTAACCAGGTAATTGAACGATCGAAGTCTTCAAGGGTTTCTGTTAAACGTGGATCTCGATAAGAATAAAATCGGAAACAGCCAGAATTGCTATCCTGCGAAGCACCGCCACCATAAGCACCGCCTTGTTCACGAATGGCAGTGTGTAAAAACCCGTTTCGTAAAAATCCGCCAAGAACAACCAACGGCGCCGAATCCGGATGGCTCATCGGTACGGTTGGGTATGATTTCGCACAGAAATTAACTTGCGTGCTGGTGATCCATGCATCGTCAATGCGCGATGGCGTGGAGGCGAAAGCAAAGCTGGACGGGTGGCTGGCTTGGGTTTGGTACAAGGGGCTCAGACCTTCTTTATATTGAGATAGGTTCGCTTCTTCGCCGATGAGTAATAACTGCTTGTTAGCGCTGGAAACGGCTTGATGAATTCTCATGATTTTTGCGGCTAAAGCTTCCAGATTAGACTTTTCTTTAATGTCTGCGCGCAGTTTTTTCATGGCTTTAATCGCCGCCAAACCTGATAGGCGATGACTGATTTGTGCTGATGCACCGGTTCCGGCGCTGGCTGCCAGCATGGCAAGTGCGTGGCCATTACCTGTCACACTTTGCTCTTGATGGGTGGTAATTTGAGAAACCAGTTCCTCGATACGAGCAAGTTCATCAAAGCGAACATTGTCAATCGTGTTTTGCATTAACTCACTTAATGCGTGTTGGTTTCTTGCTAATGCTTTGCCAGAGAAAGTAAAAAAGTGAGAGGTAGATTGTGGATCATCGATTTTACCGCGAATGGATGTGAAAGCGCTGAAACTGCCGCAGACGCGGGCTTGCTGGCGTTGCATGTCGAGGTAATCAAATTGCCCAACACCCAGTTCTGTGACCAGGGTGCTGTAAAGTGGAAGCAGTGGCAGGAGCTCAGGTTCCAACTGTGGCAGTTCATAAATGACCTGTTGGTATACAAGGCCGTTGGTGCCAGCAGCGTATTCATTAAGTTGAATCTGGTTTATGGTGCTGGTGTTGCCAAACACAGCGCTTTCTTTTTCGGGAACGTCGGTGAGCGTGACTTTCGGCAAGATAGATTCGTCATCTACTTGCTTTTGACGTTCTTTTAATGCGGTGGCTTGTTGCACAATTGCATTTTTTTCGTCGTCGGTGAGTGCTTCATTTATGCTGTGTAATTTAGCTTTTTCAGCTTTTTCTTTACGTTCTGCGATGTCTTTATTTGGCAGCATGGTTAGTCGGACACAATGCTGATTGTTAATTAACAACTCTTTAGTCAGTTGTTTAATAAATTCAGGAGACTGAGCATCTTGCCGCAGCTGTTCAAGCTCGCCATCGATATTCAGTAAGCCCACGGGGTCACCGCGATGTGTTGCATTCGTCAGTGCGGTCAAAATCAATTGCAAGCCGTAAGGGTAGCTATCACCACCGACTTCGCGCTGGCGTAACTCTAACTGGTGAATGGCAGATTCAATGTCTTCTTGCGGGATTCCCTCTTCGGCGACTTTTTCCAGTGTGTCGCGGATAAGTGATTCCACTTCATCGGCAACTTCCGGTGTACAGCCGGCAAGGCCGCACATAAAGGAAAGCTCTTTCTGTGAGTCATCCAGGCCGCATAAAGGAGAGGGGGCGTTACCCAGATCAGAACTCTCAAGAGCATGCATTAGCGGGGATGCGCTATTGTCCAGCAGTACGCTCGACAATAGCTGGGCACGCAGTGTATCGCGAAGCTGAGTGCTTTTACCCAGTAACCAGCCCATCACGACGTGCGTTTTTTCCGATATATTGTCATCGTTGTTCGGGTAACTTTCTTCTACACGAATTGGTGCGTGAAATCGCTTTTCATCTTCAACAGCGACGGTGTAATCCAGTTTGTCGAATTTATTTAACGCTTGCGCTTCAAATTTTTGCTGATGCTCCGCAGCGGAAATATCACCAAAGGTCATGAAAATTGCATTGCTGGGATGGTAGTGAGTTTTATAAAAAGACAGAAGTTGTTCGTAACTTAAGTCTGGAATATCTTCCGGCTCACCGCCGCTGTTGTAGTGGTAGGTGGTCGTGGGAAACAGGTATTTGCTCATCGTTTGCCACAACTGAGATGGTACTGAACTCATTGCCCCTTTCATTTCATTGAACACAACGCCTTTATATTCCAACGGTGAATTTGGGTCGTCATGCTTTTTGAATTCCAGGCGATGGCCTTCCTGGGCAAAATCCAACTGGTCCAGACGAGAGAAAAATACTGCGTCCAGATACACATCGAGCAGGTTGTTAAAGTCTTTTTTATTCAAGCTGGCAAACGGGTAGGCGGTCCAGTCGGAGCTGGTAAAGGCGTTCATAAACGTATTGATGGACCGGCGCGTCATCATGAAAAATGGATCGCGCACCGGGTATTTTTCACTGCCGCAAAGTGCAGTGTGTTCGAGTATGTGGGCAACGCCGGTGGAGTCATGTGGTACGGTGCGCAAAGCCACCAGGAACACATTTTCACTTTCATCTTTTTGGTCAACCGGAGACAGGTGGATATGTTGAGCACCGGTTTTGGTATGGATGTATTCTTCAACATTAAGGTTAAGCGAAGCGACTTGCTGAGTGCGAATTAAGGAGAATGCTGGGTGAGTCATAATGTATGCCAAATCCTGGGTGAATTTTTGTCTCATTTAGGACAAGTCTAGATTGCTGTACTTGATAGTTGATTCAAGTATAGCGCCTTGCCTTGTTGCTTTCGTCGAAGTGGAATGCAGAATTACATTTGAACATTATTTGGAAAAATGTTTCAACAAAACATCCTTGGCCACGTTGACCCGTGAAGCTAGGTAGTCGTTGCCACCTCGATCTGGATGGAGTTTCTGAATCAATGCACGGTGCGCACGAATAATATCTTTCTCTGTGGGTGTTCCGCTCAAACCCAGTATTAACATTGCTTCGTCGATACTGGGATCACCGACCACCGAGTAATGCTGTTGGGATTGCTGCTCGAATTTTGCTCCGCCTTGCTGCATTAACACCCGAATTAAATAATAAGAGCGCTTGTCTTTATCTCGATAGTGCTCTTCCAGTTCCCGGAGTTCGTCTAATGTGAGGCTGTTCAGTTCTCGACCGGTATGCGGTCCCTGGAGAATTTGCCCGCTAAAAGAGTGGTGCTGCAAATCGATTTTGACCTCAATATAGGGAGTGCGAAAAACGGGGCTGGCAAATGGCGTGTGCTTATTGAGAAAGCTTAAAAACGGCAATGCTCGCATCAAAGCACTTACGCCAAATTTTGCGGTGGCCAGCAAGCCCGCAAACACTGCGCCAATCCAGTGAAGTTTGCCTGTAAAGACCGCCAATAACAGAAAAGCGGCAACGCCGTAGCAGGCGAGTTGAAAAATGGCTTTTTGGCGGTTCTCTTTTTCTTTAGGGAGAGAGCGATTAATAACCCAAAACAGTACATATAGGACGGCAGCTGCGAGTATTAATCGGATAATCATATCAGTGAGAGCGACCTGGTTGTGTGAGTGACGAGCTTAGTCAATGTCGAGCTTGATTCCAACATTTTTAAAGTAGGCTGCTTCCTGTTCCAGACCCGCGTGAGTGAGAGGGTTATTCTGCAGCCAGTTATCTTTAAAGTGAAGCTTGTAGTTGCCGTTTTCAAGGTTAAGGGTTGGATATTCGTCCAAATCTTCTCGCCGTCGATGCAGGCGCGCGGACAGCCGTAAACAGAGCAACAAGGGTAAAAAGGCGCGATAGGCGTGATCGTCTAAGCCCTCGATATTTATGCTATTGAGTTTTTTTCGGTGTGAGCGCACCAGGTTGGCCAAAATATACTGCTCGTAGCGACCGAAGCCAGCCAAATCACTGTGTCGGAGTATGTAATACCCGTGGTGATGAAAGCCTGAATGGGAAATGCTCAAGCCCACTTCATGCAATTGGGAAGCCCAGGTGAGGATTTTACTGCGTGATACGCCTGTCAGGTTTGCAGCTGTTGGCGAGATGGACTTCCAGAAGACTTTGGCGGTTTTTGCAACACGATCAGCCTGTAATTCGTCAACAGCATATTGTTGCTTCAGCTTTGCCACGGTCTGATTTCGTGAATCATGATCGCTGTATCGACCGAGCGTATCGTAAATCAGTCCCTCTTTAAGGGTGGCGTCGGCTACATGAATTTTAGTGATTTTTAATTGATGGAATATCGCCTTGAGAATGGCCAGTCCAGCGGGTAATACCTCTCGTCGAAGTTTGGGCACCTGATCCGAAGGAATTTCACCTTTTTTGATGGTGGCGTCGATCAGTTTTTCCAGGGAGTCTAAGGTAATGATGGCTCCACCATCTTCCGGGGCTAAAATTTCAGCCACCGCTTTCATTGTGCCCGAGGTGCCATAGGTGACGTTCCAACCTTCGGCGAGATAGTTTTTACGAATATCTTCCAGTTCAGAGCAGGCCGCCAGGTAGGCTTTTTTCATCGATTTTTCATTGACGTTGCCATGCTTGAATATAAAGTTTTGCGAAAAAGAGACGCATCCAAGAGCCAGGCTTTCCATCAGCTTTGTGTTGTAGTCCTGGCCAATGATAAATTCCGTGCTGCCACCACCAATGTCAATAACCAGGCGTTTCGCACCATCACTGCTCACGCTGTGACTAAAACCGGTATATACCAAGCGGGCTTCTTCATAACCGGAAATAATTTGAATCGGCGCTCCAAGTGTAGATTCTGCGGCTTTTAACAGCGCTTTTGAATTGCGCGCAGCACGCAATGTTTTTGTACCTACGGCGCGAATTTGTGTCGCTGGTATATCTCGCAGTCTTTCTGCAAACCGTTTTAAGCAATCTATGGCACGCGTCACTGCTTCCTCGCTGAGCATGCCGTCTTCCTGCATACCTCGCGCTAATTGCACCATTTCTTTTTCGCGATCGACAACTTCAATTTTGTCTTCGCCAAATCTGGCGATCAGCATATGAAAGCTGTTTGAGCCTAAATCGATTGCGGCGAAGTAAGGGGATTCAAATTGATCTATTGCCATTGTGTAGCTTGTTCTCTTTTTTATTTCGCGCTTTTGAGTAACGTCATTTGTGCTTTGCGGCACTCCATTATGCCGTGCTGTTTCAGGTTTGCCAAACGGTTAGCGTCTTCCACACGGAAGTACAAATGCTCTGTGTTGAAACTGTTGCCATAAAACCGTCATAAAAACCCTCGTAGACCAGCGGTGAAAATTTGTTACTATAGGCGACTTAAGCTTTATTGGTTTTAACCGGGTGAATTTTCTGGTGTTGTATTTGCACTAAATCAATGGGTTACCTCTTGCGAGGTCAGAAGTGCAAGGTGATAGATGCAATGTGAGAAGTGCAGTGTGAGAGTTGCAAGGTGAGAGGTCAATAAATCCAGTAATTGTTTTACTATATTTTACTGTGCATATTTAATGGTTAAGGGCGGGATGAATTTTGAGCAAAAAGACAGATCAACGTGAAGCATTTGGATTAACTATTTTGAAAAATGGTCACCCTGATGTTAAAAAATTACGCAGTGATACCGGCATGCCGAGTATTCACGGTAATAAATTCTGGAAGGCGACATATTTGCTCATCGATTATTTGAATGAATTTCCGCCCAGTAAAAAGAAACCAAAGATTCTGGAAATTGGATGCGGCTGGGGTCTTGGTGGAATTTATTGCGCCAAAAATTTCAATGCAAAAGTGACCTCGCTGGATGCCGATGAAAAAGTGTTTCCCTACCTGGATCTTCACGCGAAGTTGAATGGGGTTAAATCTAAAACCTGGAAAAATCGTTACGAGAAAATCCGCGTAGAAGATCTGCAAGAGTTCGACATGATGATTGCGGCGGACGTGTGTTTTTGGGATGAAATGACCAAACCTTTGTTCAATCTGGTTAAGCGTGCACATAAAGCAGGTGTGCGAACGGTGATGACTGATCCGGGGCGTCCGCCTTTTCGCGATATGGCGGAAAAGTCGATTGAAAAGTTTGGTGGTGCCTACGTAGACTGGACTGTTCCACATCCGCACAACGCATCTGGCATTGTGTTAGACATCGAATAGGAATAGGAATAGGAAGCTGGGAAAAGAAACAGGGAAAAGAAAGTAGGGATCAGCTAAATTTTTCAAAAAGGTCACCTGATAATACAGCAGGTTCAGACCAGAATGATCCGGTTCACGAGTGTAGGTTATTAAACTCGTGAACCAGATGTTCAACACGGATTAGCGATTAAGTATTTTGTCTCGAACCCATTGCCCCGCCGGTTTTAAATTACTGGAAGACCAGTTTCCAGAAGCACAGGCCCCCGTATTCCAAACCGCGCCAGAGCGGAAGTCATCCGAAAAATTCCAGTTAGTCCAGCTGATTTGATATTGATTGAGAATATCCAGATACGCTTGTGTGCTGGTAAAGTCATTTCCACCATCGCCTGTATACGTTTGTGAGCCCCATTCGGTGACGAATAACGGGAGTCTTTCGGCCGCCCAGGTCAGATTGTCTCGATATGATTGACCATGTGAGGCCGCGTAAAAATGGAAGGTGTACATAATGTTGTCGATATTGACCGGATTATTCACGATATCCTGCGCGCTGCGACCGTCAGACGTTCCCATTGAACCCCAGCCATGAGTTCCCACAAGCACCACAGCATCTGGATCATACTGACGAATGACGGGAATTATGTTGGTGGCATAGCGTTGAATTTCATCCCAGGAAACATTGTTGGGCTCGTTTGCTACGTCGTAAATAATATTAATTTTATCTGCGTTGCGAATGGCGATATCAGTAAAAAAATTGACGGCCAGATTGTAGTTCTCATTGGGATTTCCCGGTGTTAACTGATGCCAGTCCACGAGTGCATACATGCCGCGCTCCGTCGCTTCATCGATTAAACGATTCACCTGATTAGTAAAGCCAACGGGATCACTTTCGTAACCACCTTCCTGCACATAGAGCGAAATGCGTAATATATCCGCTTGCCATTCGTAGGCCAGAGTATCCAGTGAATTTTCAGTTAAACAGCTGCCCCAGCCATACCATTGAATACCGTGGGTGCTCATGCCGCGAAGTTGTACCGGCTCGTTGTGACGGTTGCACAACTTTTTGTCGCACACACGTAGCTGTCCGTTGCGGGTAACGGGTGTTGATATGCCGGATGAGCTCGAACTCGAAGTAGAAGAGGAACTGGAAGAGCTTGAACTGGAAGTCGAAGAGCTACTTGAACTGGATGAAGCGCTGGTACTGCTTGAACTGCTGGAAGATGTGCCTCCGCACGATTCACAATTCCAAACCTGCCAGGGGCCAGAATTGCTGGCAGGATCAGCGCCTTGTGTCCACCAGCGTGCAGTACAGATTTGACCATTGGCCAATACCGTATCGCCACCCTGATAAACGGCTGATGCGGACCAGTTAGCAACATCGGTTGGGCAGGTGCCACCACTGGATGAACTACTGGAAGAGCTACTGGAGCTGGAGGACGAACTGCTCGAAGAACTGCTTGATGAAGAGCTGCTGGACGAAGAGCTGGAATTGGAACTGCTGGAATTGTCACAACTCCCAATATCTTCCCAGGCATAGGTCCAGACCCAGCCTGAAGGCGGTGTGTAAGGTCCGCCAACGCTACACCAGCCTCCGACACTACATTCATACAAATGATTGTCGATGACATATTGTTGGCCGCTGGCGACCTGAGTTTGTGGTGTGTATTCGGGAAAATCGGAACAATTCACGGCGTGAGCCTGCTGGGCGAAAAAGCCTGTCGCCAGGGCGGCAGCAAGCAGAGTAGCCGAAATAGGTTTCGTACTCATTTTGGTTATCCTCTTTGTGTGTTGTTTTATTGCAACTTTCCTTTTGCGGTTGCGCTTATAAGTCGGGCGATTTTCGCCTCATTGTGGGGAACGCAATTCCTAGGGCGGTATTAAATCAGCCCCTATAGCAGTATTCAAACTATTGGATTCCGTTCTGAGGAGTTTGGCGCTTATATATGAGGTTTATAAGGGGCTTTAACTTTTGGCTGGACCGATCAGACTTCATAATGGGTAAAAGCAAGCATGGGACTTGAAAAGGATTGATCAGGATCATGACTTTGTAAAATTGACATGAAAAATGCGTTTTCTCATAAAGAAAATATTGTCTTGACGCTATTTTGGACATAACATTGCGATAAAGCGCAATCGAAAATATCGCTTTGGGTACACCGTGAAGGTTCAATTACCTGTCTTTATTATGCGGCTGAAATTGTAGCTTGACGGGTTTTTTTGAAAAAACAGTGCTCAAACCGGCATATTGTGGTTTGTCCAAATTGTCAATTTAGGCGATACGCTTAAACTAAGTATTAACTCAACACGTAATGTGAAATTCCAGTTGCTATCCTTTTGTATCCATTACAGTGATAAGGATTGCAGAATAATTAGCGGCGAAACCCAATTTATTACGATGGACGCTGTCCAACAAACCAAACTCACAATCGCAACTCAGTACCGAAACTAAGTGCCGAACGATCGCAAACTAATGGGGCATCGATGAAACACTTGGTGCATTTGTTCTGCTCAATTGCTCGACTCGAACCCGGTAACTGTTCGGTGAGCTAAGGAAAACCTCATATAATAAGGAAGATGTTCTAATTACTCTTTTGAATTCTATTACGAGGAAAGAATTTCAATGTTTAAAAACACAAAACTGCCAGAGTCCGAAGAATTATTACCGGGTAGAAATACACCCCTGGCGGTAAGTGACTGCCACTATGTTAGCAATCGCACGATTAAAGCGCCTTTTCCCGAGGGAACTGCACAAATCATGCTGGGAATGGGATGTTTTTGGGGGGCTGAGCGAAAATTGTGGCAGCAGGAAGGCGTGTACACAACGGCTGTTGGATATGCTGGCGGAGGAACGCCCAATCCTACTTACGAGGAAGTCTGCTCTGGATATACCGGCCACAGCGAAGTGGTTCTCGTGGTGTATGAAAATACCGATGATTACCTCAGTGATTTATTAAAAGTATTCTGGGAAAGTCACGATCCAACACAGGGGATGCGACAGGGGAATGATGTTGGAACACAATACCGATCGGCGATTTACGTGTTTGACGAAGCTCAGATGGAAATGGCCATAGCCTCCAAGCAGCAGTATGAAAACCTGTTAAAAGCGGAGGGGTTTGAGGCTGTTTCTACAGAGATTAAACGCAATCAAACTTTCTATTACGCTGAAACCTATCACCAGCAATATCTGGCGAAAAACCCGCACGGCTATTGTGGCTTGGGCGGTACCGGTGTGTGTTTGGCCGAATCATTAAAGCAGGAAGCGAACTAATTCTTTGCGTTTTTGGGCAGTACGCGCTGTAAAATCGCGCCATGCTAATTTCTGAAACGCCGTATCTACGGCGTTTCATTGTTCAATCCCATACGCATTTGATAAGCAAACGCAATTATGTGAGCCACGGCGACGTAAAGCTCTTGCGGGATACTATCACCAAGTTCCATATGGGAAAGAAGTTCTACGAGAGGAGGGTTATCGCAAAGCGGAACATCATTTTCCATTGCGATACGTATAATTTCATCTGCATCTAGTCCGTCGCCTTTCGCTGTAATCGTCGGAGCTTCTTGTCCGTCGTAAAACAAGGCAACTGCGCGTTTTAATTCTAGTTCCAGTTCGTCAGTCAATACAGTCTCCTTACGTTCTGATATCTACAAGCGCATGTTGCAGGTTTATGCTTTTATCAGGAGGATTTCCCTGACTGCAGAGCATTTCATCCACTTTGATTCCAGCTTGTTCCAGTGTGCTTCTCAACTCATTTAAATGGTGTTTGCTCTTGTGCCATAAGGGCCCTTGCTGTATCCAAAACTGGGTTTTTATGCTCTTGTCGATTAGCGTAATATCGCTGGCAAAAATACCATATTCATCCAGATCAAATTCCAGGTACACATGCCAGCTGCTTCTTAAGGTGGGCTTTTTATTGCGATTGGCATCGGCAGAGTCTGGTTCATCCTCTTTTTCCCGCTGGTATCGCTCTTGAATATGCAGCACCACAGGATAAAAAGTTTCTCCGAGTTTAATTGGAAGTTCATAAATACCGCCTGCGCCGGTTACGCTGGTGTCTTGAATGCTGCTTAGCAGGTGTCGCAATTGCATACTGGTGATTCTTGCGATACCGCTCATTACCCATTGGCGTACGGCATTATTCATTCTCTGCTCTAATTCAAGCTTGGGTAAATTGGCGATTTCCTGAGGTGTTAAACTGGGCAGTAAAGTTTGAATATGGTTAAAAAATGATGTCTGTTGTTGAGTTGGAATTCTGATGGTCGAGGCGGAATTCAAAATTCTCAACAAGCTGGTTTTTAAATCGTATGGCACGGCGTGTTCACGCAGTGCTTGTAAGGTGTCGGCAGTTGAAGAGTTGGTTTTTACTTTGCCCGCTGTACTGATGAGAGTATGTGACTCAGTCGCGATAGCTTTATTGAAGGTGCTGTCAGGTGAGCGGTTGGTGCTCGCCGTTGAGTTTTGCTGTTTTATTTGATTTGCTGCAGCGCGCAGCCGACCTTCCAGAGAAAGCCCGGATCTGGCGATGGAACGTTGTAATACTTCGGGTGACAATCCGGTGGTGGTCTCCATTGCCTTATTGAGCAGCGCTGCAATTGTTGGAGTTGTGGTAGTAGCTGTATTGCCTGTCATTGTGTTTGGTTGATGTAGGCTTTTCTGCAGGGTATCGAGTTGTTTAAATGTGTCCGCCAGCACTTTTTCTTGCGGCATATACTGACGCAACCCTGCAGTTAATGTGTTTATTAACTGTTGCTGGGTAAAATTGGCGAGAAGTTTATCTCTGAGACTGGCATTTGACGGGGTGTTGGGCTGTGCGGTGTTTTGGGCTGAAACGGATGCTGCAGATTTTTGCTCAAGGGATGTAGGGGCGTGTTTTACGTAACCGCTGGTCATGACACTGTTGCTGGATGCGGGTTGCGTGGCCCGGGGGTGCAACTGCAATTGCCCATCTTCGCGTTTGCTGATGTCGACCAGTTGTTTAGTTTGCAGCAATACACTGCTGATAGTACTCAGCTGCTTACCCTGCAGTTGTAGTCTAATTAAATACAATTCAGGTTTTGCCAGTAATTGTTGCATTGACGACGATTCGCTGGTGCCCAAAGGCATTCCCTGCGAAGTAGTGGCATTTGAGTTGGTCGGTGGTAATGTAGCTGAAGAACTGGCGCCAGAGGCTGTTGTTGAATTCAAATTTTGTGTTGGCGTTTTGCCGGCCGGTCCATTCTGCTGTAACAGGTCCAGGAGGGTGGCTCTTTCTTGAGTGTTAAGCGCTTTCACTGCGGCGACTTGCGCTTGTAGCTGGATTCCGGCTTTTAAGGCATTTATATCGAGCAGTTTTCCCACACTGGTGGCAGACGCCGCTGTATCCCGCGTTGCAGTGGTGGCGGTTTTACTCAATAACGATTGTAATTGCGGTGGTATTTCCATACCTAGAGTGTAGTAAGTTTTTCCTCAATGGTTTTACTGTAATGATTTTGCTGTGTTTTTAGTCATTTTGTACCGCAGGCGGGTTTCCTGCCGTAATAGGCGCTGTGATCACGTATTACTTTTGGCCATTCCAACTTGGGTTCCTTATCATCATTTGTCTATAATGCTTCAAATTAACCTGGGGTGGAGTGAAGCTTTGGCTGTAAGCTTAAAATTGTCCAATGTGCAATGCGAAATCGAAGACCGCGTGCTGTTTAGTGATCTTAATTACACACTGGAACCCGGTACTATCACTCATTTGGTTGGTCCCAACGGCGCCGGTAAAACAACTTTGTTGCGCATAATTACCGGGCTGTTTGATCATTACGATGGCGATGTGCTTTGGGACGATCAACCCGCTGGTGATTACGATTTTCTCTCTTCTCTTCTCTATATCGGCCATGCCACAGGCGTGAAAAGCTCCCTGACACCACTTGAGAATCTGCAGTGGTATTTTGCTTTGCATGGCAAAAAACAGGCGGGGTCACAAGCGAGAGGCTGTACGCCAGATAAACAGGCCTTAAGTGAAGCCTTAACCCGTGTGCAATTGGGTGGGTACGATGATGTGCCGTGTTACCAGCTGTCTGCCGGGCAGCAGCGTCGTGTTGCGTTGGCGCGTCTTTTTGTTTCCTGTGCGCCGATCTGGGTGTTGGACGAACCATTTACGGCTATTGATAAACAGGGGGTCGCGCAACTGGAAGCGAGATTAATTGAGCACGCGCAAAATGGCGGGATTGTTCTGCTCACCACTCATCAGCCGCCTCATTTTTCACAATTGAAAGTGTTGGACCTTGCTGATTATGCCGTGAATGCGAAGGTGCTCGCATGATTGAATTACCAGGTCTGGGACATTTGCTGGGGCAAACCTTACGTCGCGAATTTACCATTGGCTTTCGCAATCGCGGTGATCTTGCGAATCCGATTATCTTTTTTCTTTGCATTATTGTGTTTGTCCCTCTGGGTGTAAGCCCTCAGGCAGAAGTGCTGCAAATTCTGGGGCCGGGCATTATCTGGATCATTGCGCTGCTTGCCACCTTGCTGTCTCTGGATCGTTTATTTCAAAGTGATTTTGAAGACGGCAGTCTGGAGCAGGTGATTGTCAGTGGGCAACCTCTGTACTGGGTGGTACTGGTGAAAGTGTTTGTGCACTGGATGATTACCGGGTTGCCATTGACGCTGTTAGCGCCAGTGCTCGGTTTAATGATGTCATTGCCTGCAGAGGGCTATTGGCCGCTCATCATTTCGCTGTTTTTGGGGACCGGAGCACTGAGTCTTATCGGTTCGATCGGTGCCGCGCTAACAGTGGCATTACGACGAGGAGGGCTGTTATTATCCCTCATCATTATGCCGCTTTATGTGCCGGTGTTAATCTTTGGTTCCGCTGCAGTGCGCAATGCAATCGATGGTTTCGCTATTACCGGACAGCTGGCAACGCTAGCAGCCTTTTTAGTGTTAGCCTTGGTCTTGGCGCCGCTGGCTGCAGCCGGGGCCTTGCGCATCAGCGTTAGCAGTTAAGTGTTGCCAAAATAGTGGTTGTGTCCGATTGTCTGGCTAAAGCTAAGGCCTAGCAGTTTATGTTTGGCCATGTGTATACAACTACTAATATTTAACAATAACGATAAAAGAAATAATTCATAAAACAATACTTAGAGAAGAGAGGCAACAAATTGGCTTGGCAATGGTTTCACCGCTTAGGTAGTCCCCGATGGTTCTTCGATAAAACTTCACCCTGGGTGTTTTGGCTGGGGCTGGTGTCTCTTTCCATGTTGCTGTTTGGCGCTGTTTGGGGGTTGATGATTGCTCCCAGTGATTTCAAGCAGGGCAACAGTTACCGTATTATTTTTATTCATGTTCCTGGAGCGATAGTTTCGATGGCCGGTTACTACGTAATGGCTATTTGTGGCGCTATCGGTTTAATCTGGCGCATGAAGCTATCTTTCATGGTCATGAAATCGGTCGCCCCCATCGGGGCTGTGCTGACGTTTGTCGGGCTTGTTACGGGGGCTATCTGGGGCAAGCCTACGTGGGGAACCTGGTGGGAATGGGATGCGAGAATTACATCGATGCTGGTGTTGTTTTTTCTGTACCTGGGCATCATTGCTTTGCAGGAAGCTTATCGCCAGCAGGATGCAGCCGACAAAACCTGTGCAATTTTAGCTTTGGTCGGTATGGTAAACATTCCTATTATCTATAAATCTGTCGATTGGTGGTACACACTGCACCAGCCCGCCACCTTGAAACTGACCGAAGCTTCTTCAATCTCGCCTAGCATGGCATATCCACTTATTTTCATGATCGTAGCGTTTTATTTTGTTTTCGCCTGGGTGGTATTGCTGTTTACACGTCTGGAAGTGTTGAAAAGAGAGAAAAAAACGCGCTGGGTGCAAGAGCTGGTTGCAGCTCGTGTTTAAAACGCTACTAACAAGATACTAATTATGAATTTTCAATTTGAATCACTATCGGATCTATTTTGGATGAACGGGCATGGCCCTTATGTCTGGTCAGCGTACGGGATCACATTTTCGGCTATTTTTATTTTGTTGATCCTTTTCTACTTTGCTAGAGAAAACTTCTTCAAGCAGCAGGGGTCTATCGCAAAACGATCTATGCAGAGCGCCGCACAGAATAAAGCCGATGCTCAACCCTCTGCAGCATCTTCCGATACTCATGCCACAGAATCATCCGTTTAAGAGGCCTTATGCACCCGGTTAGAAAACAACGCTTATATCTTGTTTTATTTATTGTTTTGGCCAGCTCTGTCGGTGTCGGCTTGGTACTTTATGCATTGCAGGAAAATATGAATCTGTTTTATCCGCCGACTAAAATCGTCAACGGCGAAGCACCCTTGGATAAAACAATTCGCGCAGGGGGCTGTGTAGTACCTGGCTCTGTCGTGCGCGACGATAAAAGTTTAAAAGTTGCATTCAGCGTGACGGACGGTGCATCTGTACTGCCGGTTCACTATGAAGGCCTGCTGCCGGATCTTTTCTCTGAGGGAGAAGCGGCAGTATTAACCGGGCAGGTTGACCATCAGGGGATTTTCAATGCAACAGAAGTGCTGGCAAAGCACGATGAGACGTATATGCCTCCCGAAGTTGCCGATGCCATGCAACAAAAATCCCCGGACTACAAAGAGCACACAGCGACCTGCGGAGAAATAAAATATGATTCCTGAGTATGGTCAGCTTTGTTTAATCATTGCCTTTTTGTTGTCTCTGGTGATGGCTGTAGTGCCTATGGCTGGAACATTTAATGGGAAGATTGTTTGGATGTCGTCGGCCCGTTCGCTGGCAGCGGGTATCATGGTGTTTGTAACAGCTTCGTTTGTCATTCTGTCGTGGTCGTTTTACGTTGATGACTTTTCTGTAAAGTATGTTGCAAACCACTCCAATTCTTTGTTGCCTTCCTATTATAAGCTCACCGCCGTGTGGGGCGGGCATGAAGGTTCAATTTTATTATGGATTTTAATGCTGGCTGGATGGACCTTCGCTGTCAGTGTTTTTAGTAAACGTCTACCGTTAGACATCATTGCGCGTGTGTTGTCTGTATTGGGGATGATTCTGGTAGGGTTTTTATCTTTCACGCTCATCACCTCTAACCCCTTTGAGCGGATTTTGCCTCTCATGCCTTCCGATGGTCAGGACTTGAATCCTCTATTACAGGATTTTGGCATGATCATTCATCCGCCTGTTTTGTATATGGGCTATGTCGGATTTTCCGTGGTATTTGCTTTTGCTATTTCCGCGTTACTGTCCGGTCGCTTAGACAGTGCCTGGGCGCGCTGGTCTCGTCCATGGACAAATCTCGCGTGGAGTTTCTTAACACTTGGCATCGCACTGGGGAGTTGGTGGGCTTACTATGAACTCGGCTGGGGAGGCTGGTGGTTTTGGGACCCTGTTGAAAACGCGTCGTTTATGCCCTGGCTGGTGGGAACTGCGTTGATTCATTCGCTGGCGATGACAGAGAAGCGTGGCTCCTTTAAAAACTGGACACTGCTGCTGGCAATTTTTACTTTTTCATTGAGTCTGCTAGGGACGTTTTTAGTGCGTTCCGGTGTGTTAACTTCCGTGCATGCTTTTGCTTCAGACCCTGAGCGCGGTGTGTTTATTCTGGGCTTTTTGCTAGCGGTAGTCGGCGGGTCCTTGGCTCTTTTTGCCTGGCGAGCACCCGAAGTGAAAAGTGTGGCCGGTTTTAAATGGTTGTCTCGAGAAGCTTTCTTGCTGTTCAACTCGATTATTATGGTCGTGACAGTGAGTTTTGTTTTGCTGGGAACTTTATTCCCGCTCATATCCGAAGCGTTAAATATGGGGAAAATATCGGTAGGTGCCCCCTGGTTTAACGTGTATTTCGTCAAGGCGATGGCGTTAGTCGCCGCGATTATGGGTACTGGCATTATGCTGAACTGGAAGCGCACCAGTTTTTCCAATATTCGTAAATGGCAAATTATCAGCTTCCTGATCAGCGTGTTTTTGGGGACTGTGATTCCAGGCTTGCTGGAAGGTCCATACTATATCAGTGCGGCTATCGCAATTACGCTGGGTTCCTGGGTAATCGTCTCGTCCTTACTCGATGTCTGGCGGAAAACGCGAAATGCCGGAAGTTTCGGTGGTGGTTTGCTTCGATTGTCCGCCAGCTATTACGGGATGACTCTCGCGCATATCGGCTTTGGTTTGGCTGTTTTAGGGGCTTCGCTAACGTCCATTTACAGTGAGCAGCGTGATGTGCGAATGACCATTGGCACACCGGTAGAGCTTGGTTTTTTAAGTTATGAATTATCCGATGTACGAAGGGAGCGCGGGCCTAATTATATGGCCAACGTTGGTGAGGTTATTGTACGCTCTGGAGACGAGAAAATCGCAGTGCTTGAACCGCAAAAAAGACAGTATTTTTCAGGCGGTAACGTGATGACCGAAGCTGCGATAGACGCGGGTTTTTTCCGTGATTTATACGTCGCGATTGGCGAGCAGTTAAATAATACTGACTACGCGATGCGCATTCACTATAAACCATTTGTTCGATGGATATGGCTGGGGGCAATTTTTATTGCTCTGGGCGGGGCTATTGCCATTACGGACAAGCGTTATAAATTGGCTCGAGCGAAAGATGAGCTGGAAGCAAAAAAACACACCGCTAAGGTTGCCAAGTCGCAAAAGTCGGGAGCATCGGCACCTGTGAAACCTTCCACTCAAGTAATACCAGATTCAAATTAAAGGGTTGGAGTTAAACCTGATGCAAGAAGAAGAAAAGTCGTCATCCAGACTGAAGCTGTTTATCCCGCTGGGAGTGTTTCTGGTGTTGGCTGGATTTTTAGGGTGGGGCTTAAAGCTGGACCCCAACGAATTGCCATCCGCATTAATTGATAAGCCGATGCCCGCCTTCAGCTTACCTTTACTTAATGTCGAGGAAACGTCTGCAGAAACAGAAGAGCAGGGTGGGGATGGGCCTGAACTGGTCACTCATAACGACCTCAAGGGTGAGCCCTATCTTCTCAATATTTGGGCCACCTGGTGCTATACCTGCCAGGTAGAGCATCCCTATTTGATGAAGTTGGCTGAGCGCGGAGTGAAAATTGTCAGCATTAATTACAAGGATGAAGATGAAGCAGCTCGAAAATGGTTGAATAAGCTTGGAAATCCTTATGCGTTGACGATCGTCGACCAGGAAGGCCGCTTAGGGTTAGATTTGGGGGTGTACGGTGCACCTGAAACCTTCGTTATTGATGCCAACGGGATCGTCAAATACCGCCATGTTGGCGAAGTTAATGAACAGGTCTGGAAGGGTACGCTTGCGCCTCTAATGATCCAGTAGGCCTGGTCTTACGGCTCAATTAGGGCCTTTTGGTAGAACGTTTTGTATTTAAAGTGTACAAAATTGGTGCGGTGCAGCATGTTTGTGCTATGATCAACTATAAGCCTGCGAACCTTGGGGGTGTTTTATGTTGTATCACGCTTTTGAACTTAGTCATGCTGCCATCGCTCCGATCCGGCAGTGGGTCGACATAAATAAGCGGCTGTATCAGTCGCCACTCAATCCCATGTCTTATACCTGGGCCGGTAAAAACATCTCTGCGGCCTGCGATGTTTTTGAATCTCTTACCCGTCGCTACGAAAAACCTGCCTGGCGACTCCACGAAACCATGATTAACGGTTATCCCGTGCCAATTAAAGAGCGTGTAGTGTGGCAAAAACCTTTTGCTCGTTTACTGCATTTTGAGCGGGATGCGGAGGCGAAGGACAGTGCCAGACAAAAAGACAAAGTTGATCCTCGGGTACTTCTTGTAGCGCCGTTATCGGGCCATTATGCGACCTTGTTGCGCTCTACGGTTGAGGCATTTTTACCAGAGCACGAAGTGTATGTAACTGATTGGGCCGATGCTCGTGAGGTGCCTCTCAGTAAGGGGCATTTTGATCTCAATGACTACATTGATTACTTCATTGACATGCTTGAATGTGTTGGCCCCGATGCGCACGTCATTGGTATTTGCCAGCCTGGTCCCCCGGTTCTAGCCGCTATTGCGTTGCTATCTGAACAGAAGAGTGATTTTCTGCCTTCAACCATGACATACATGGGGTCGCCAATTGATACTCGTCTTTCGCCCACAGTACCAAATAATATTGCGATGGAGCGAAGTTATTCCTGGTTCAAGGAAAATATGATTTATTCTGTGCCGTGGCCTAATAAGGGTGTTATGCGCAGGGTTTACCCTGGCTTTTTACAGTTGGGCGGCTTTATTACGATGAATCAGGATCGTCATGTCCTGGCTCACAAAGAATATTTTGATCATCTTGTTGAAGGTGATTGTGACAGCGCCAATAAGCACACGGAGTTTTACAATGAATATCTTTCCGTACTCGATTTAACGGAAGAGTTTTATCTGCAGACGATTAAAGATATTTTTCAGGAGCATAAAATTCCGGAAGGCACTTTTGAGCATCGTGGTAAGCGGGTGAATACGCATGCAATTAAGGATGTTGCGTTAATGACAGTGGAGGGCGAGAACGACGATATCTCCGGTATTGGTCAGACGCAGGCCGCTCATGATTTATGTTCCAATATTCCCGATGATAAAAAAGTGGATTATATCCAGCAGGGTGTTGGGCATTACGGTGTTTTTAGTGGCAAACGTTTCCGCACGGAAATACAGCCTAGAATCAAAGAGTTTATTCGCTCTAATTTTGATAAGTCGAAAGAGGCGAAATACCAGGCCGCCTATCCAAAAGTGATTAAAAGTACATAGAAAATTTGATGGGAGCAAATTCGTTCCTGACGAATTTGTGAACCCTGCGCATAGCATTCGCGTTATTTCGAATATGCAAATATAAAAAAAGCCCCTTACTTGCGTTGGGGATTTTGTTCTTATTGGGTGGTGTATTTTGGAAGGGAGTTCATGTCAGCCATCCATGGCTGCCACCCCTGCGGGGCTGCTTCGCAGTGCAAATTCGTTCCTGACGAATTTGTGAACCCTGCGCATAGCATTCGCGTTATTTCGAATATGCAAATACAAAAAAAGCCCCTTACTTGCGTAAGGGGCTTTTTTTGTATTTGGCGACCCGGAAGGGACTTGAACCCTCGACCTCCGGCGTGACAGGCCGGCATTCTAACCAACTGAACTACCGGGCCGCGTTATTCACAGAGTGAATGTCCTTTTGGTGGGTGGTACAGGGGTCGAACCTGTGACCTACGGCTTGTAAGGCCGTCGCTCTCCCAACTGAGCTAACCACCCGAAAAGGAGCCGCCATTTTAATGATATTCTTAAGCGGGTCAACAGTTTGTAGCAATTTTCTGTTGTTGCGATGAAGAAATTTTCCTAAATCGTGTTTTTGATGGGAATTTGGACGGCAAATCAACAATTTCGTCGTGTAGGTGAGAGCGCAGTTTTTAGTTGTTGTGGTTTTTACGAACATTGTGATTGGCGTTTAAACGAAAGTAAAAGCTTGGATAGCCTTAGCCCCACTCGTTGCTATACTATCTGCCTTTGAAGATGAACGAATAATAATTTCAAATAGCATTGGCCAGGTTTTTATCTGAGGTTGGTAGATGAGTCGATTAATTAACCATTGCATTTTCTTATTGTGTGCCACATATGGCGCAATGGTGTGGGCACTGGATGTCCATGAGTTTGATAGTCCATCGCAGCGTCAACGCTACCAGCAGTTGACCTATGAATTGAGGTGTCCAAAGTGCCAGAATCAAAACCTGGCAGATTCGAACTCTCAAATTTCCATTGATTTGCGCGCTGAAGTTGTCCGCTTGTTGAAAGAGGGCAAAACCGACACTGAAATCAAACAATATATGGTGGATCGCTACGGCGATTTTGTGTTGTACCGTCCGCCCATGCAAGGTAATACTTTTGTGCTTTGGTGGGGGCCGGTGTTGATATTGGGAATCGGTGTGATTGCTTTCTTCGCTATTTTGGTGAAAAGGTCTCGCGTCAATGTGGTGGTTGAAGGTGAGCCAGAGCTTGAAGCAGATGACACCGACGAGGTAAATCAAAATCGTCCATAAAGTGGCGATGCTAACCGCAGAGTAATATTCATAAGTGCGTTACGTATTGGTCTCGCACAAATAACAATTGTTTGATTTGAGGTATTCCAGTTCTATGGAATTTTGGCAGGTTTATTTAGGGCTTTCACTGTTGGCGGCGATTTTTGTTCTTTGGCCAACACTCTTTGTTGGTAAAAAGCAGAAAAAGGCGCTGCTGGAGCATACACACGCAGATAGCAATGAAGAGGTATTTCAGCAGCATTTTGAAGATCTGGAAAGAACTCGTACACGCGGAGAAATCGACGCGGAAGAGTATGATGAGTTAAAGCAGGATCTTGAGCGTACGCTGGTTGAGGAAAATAACAATAGTTATCTCAACAGTGAACAGCCAATTATTTCAACGTTTAAAAGTCGGCTGCCTTTATTGGGGCTGCTCTTTGTTTTGCCAATTTCCGTTTTGTTGATCTATCGCTTTGTGGGAGCAAAAGACGACTGGCAGATTTACGAACTGGCTATACAGAAAAACAGCAGTGTGATCGAAGATGAGCGCCGAGAGTTGGGTGGAGAACTGGTGCAGTCTCTGCAGGAGCGTTTAAGAGAGAAGCCATTAAATACTCAGAACTGGTATTTGCTGGCGACGACCTCTATCGAAATGGGGGATTTTGAGGAGGGCGTGAGAGCGTTTCGCGAACTTTTGAAAGTAGAACCAAATGCCCCGGAAGTAAAGGCGGAGCTGGCGCAGGCGCTTTTCCTGCGCGCGGGTAACACCATCACCCCGGAAGTGCGTCAGCAGACTCAGGAAGCCTTGGAGATGCAACCGGAAATGCCCACAGCGCTGGGGCTTGCGGGGATTGATGCCTATCAATCGGGCGATTACACAGTAGCCATAGATTATTGGCAAAAAGCGGTGGCCCAGCTCGATCCTAATTCGCAGTCTGCAAAGGTGTTGAACGCCGGTATTTCCCGCGCGGAAATGGCACTTGCAAAGACTGGTGATGGCCAGAAAGAAACCCCGAAATCACAGGGTTTGTCATTGAAAGTGGAAGTATCTGTTGCCAAGGATCTGCAGTTAAATCCGGAAGATCTGGTATTTGTTTATGCCAGGGCCTGGCAGGGACCGAAAATGCCTTTGGCAATTCAGCGTGTCAGAGTGTCTGATCTGCCAGAAACCATTACCCTCGATCAAACCATGGCGATGACACAAGGTATGGACCTTTCGAGTTTTCCTCAGGTAGAAATTGTGGCCCGAGTCTCCTCCACGGGGAGTGCGGTATCTACCTCCGGTGACTGGCAGGCATCTCATGGACCGGTGTTGGTCGCCAGTCAGAAAAAGACCTTGAAGCTAGAAATCAAGGAGCAGCTTCAATAGCGTGATCTGGATTAGCCTCTGGCTGCACCGATTGCGTGATTCAAGGCGTGGAAGTGTGTAAAATTACCGCTGAATTTTTCCGAGGTAGAAACGGAAGAATGTTATCCAGTTGGGGGATTCAAATCACAGACTTAATTCGCGACGAATTGCGCACAGGTGAGTTCATATGGGCTTGTCATTAACAATTAATGTCTGTTAAAAATCTATAAATATCAGTAGGATGGCGCCGATACTTAAAGTGATAGAAAAAACTTTGTGCGCTATGCAAGCTGGGCTATGCTGATTGGATATTAATGCGATTCGATGGCTTTCAATTTGGTTGATTGATTGTTGAACAGCGCCATTGCTAAGGTGACTCAGCGACATTTGATTATCGTCCTGCCTGCAAATTCCTGCGACGGCAAATTTGGATATCCTTTAGAGTGAGCGCATCAAACGAGATTGCGAAAGTCAATTATTTAAATAAATTTATAACGATATCAATTTAATAGCGATATAAATTAAATAAAAAAGTACAGTGAAACATAAAATATGCGGTTGAAATCCATAAAGCTGGCCGGCTTTAAATCATTTGTTGATCCGACAACGGTTAATTTTCCCAGTAATCTTGGTGCGGTCGTCGGCCCGAACGGGTGTGGCAAATCCAATATTATTGATGCGGTTCGCTGGGTGATGGGTGAATCTTCAGCCAAAAACCTGCGTGGCGAAGCCATGACGGACGTTATTTTCAATGGTTCCAGCGGCAGAAAGCCTGTTGGTCAGGCCTCCATTGAGCTGATATTTGATAACAGCGACGGCACCATTACCGGTGAATATGCCGGGTTTAATGAAATCTCTGTCAAACGTAAAGTAACCCGCGATTCACAAAACTTCTATTACCTGAATGGCAGTAAGTGTCGTCGACGTGACATTACCGATATTTTCCTGGGTACCGGGCTGGGGCCGCGAAGCTATGCCATTATCGAACAGGGTATGATCTCTCGTTTGATTGAGGCCAAGCCAGAAGAGTTACGGGTCTACATTGAGGAAGCCGCGGGAATTTCCAAATATAAAGAACGCCGTCGCGACACCGAAAACCGCATGAACCGTACCCGTGAAAACCTTGAGCGTTTGACGGATATTCGGGAAGAGTTGGAGCGTCAGCTGTCCCGTCTCGAGCGTCAATCCCAAGCGGCCGAAAAATATACAGAATTCAAAAAGCAAGAGCGTCAATTGAAGTCGCACTTGCAGGCTGTGCGCTACCTGGAAATGGAGCAAAAAGCCAATGCCAAGCAGGATGCGATCAAGCAGTTGGAACTTGCAGTTGAAGCGGGTGTTACGGAGCAGGTGCACTATGACACGGCGATTGAAAAGCATCGCACAGAATACACTGACCTGGGCGACAAATTCAGTGAAGTCCAGGGACGATTTTACGCAGTTGGCGCCGATATAGCGCGTATTGAGCAGTCTATTCAACACGCGCAGGAACGTGAGCGCCAGTTGAAGGTGGACTTGGAGCAAACTGAACGAGACTGCCAGGAAGCGGAAGAGCACCTCGCGGCAGATTCGGCAAAAACAGAAGGCTGGGAAGCCGAGTTACTGGAAATAGAACCTGATCTTGAGGTTATTCGCGAAGCGGAAGAAAACTCCGGGACTGATTTGCTGGCAGCAGAAGAGGCCATGCATGTCTGGCAGCAGGAGTGGGACCAATTTAACCAGCGTGCGGCAGAACCAAGGCAACAGGCAGAGGTTCAGCAATCACGTATTAAGTATTTAGAGCAGGTTCAACAGCGCATCATGCAGCGCATGGAAAAGCTGGAGTCTGAGCGTGACTCTTTGGTCGTCGGTGATGCCAAAGATGAAATTGAGATGCTGGAAGAAGAGCTGGCCACGCTGGAATTGAGCATCGAAGAAAAATCCGAGCAAACCGAGCAGCATTCGGACACCATTCGTGATTTGCGAGATAAGCAGCAAAGCGCGGCCGATCAGCGTGATGCCATGCGCAGTGAACTGCAGAGCTCCAAAGGCCGTTTGGCCTCATTAGAGGCTCTGCAACAGGCGGCCATGGGGAATTCATCGAAGGCTCTCGGCCAATGGCTGGAAGCGCAGGGCTTGCAGGACTACCCGCGTCTGGCAGAGAAAATTACGGTTGCCGGTGGCTGGGAAAAAGCGGTAGAGGTCGTGTTGGGTCCATCGTTACAGGCGATCTGTTCCGATAAATCCCTCAGTGATATATCACCGGCATTGGCAGAGCTTGAGGCTGGCCAGGTAACTTTGATTGATTCCATGAGTCGCTCTTCGGCGAGCGCGGCAAGTGAGAGTTTGCTGAGCAAAGTGACATCCGATATTGATCTGTCCGGCCTGTTGGCGAATGTTAAAGTGGCCGACGATCTTCCGGCTGCAATGGCGATGCGCAGCACGCTTTCGGCACAGGAGTCCATTGTCACGAAAGATGGGCTTTTACTCGGACCGAATTGGATAAAAGTCATTAAAGACGAAGATGCCAATAGTGGCGTGCTGGCACGTCAACAAGAGCTTGAAACTCTGACGGAAACCATTGCGCAGCTTGAAGAAAAAATTGACCTCGTCACTGATGAGCTGGAAACCGCCAAGCTTGCACTGCAGGATGCCGAACGTGAGCTGGAAACAGCGCGGAAAGAGCTGGATGAAATGCGTCGCCGTCACAGCGAAGTGCGATCGCAAGTCAGCGGTAAGCGAGCGAAAGTGGAGCAGGTGCTGGATGGGCGTCAACGAGCTGAACGTGACCTGGAAGAGGCTAAGACACAATTAAATACGGAAGGTGAAAACCTGGTCGATGCGCGAGCTAAACTACACGCAGCGATCAGCTCGATGGAAGATGATACCAGTGAGCGTGAACGTCTGCTCAGCCAGCGCGATGAGATTCGTAGCAATCTGGATAATGCTCGCCAGCGTGCCAGACACGACAAAGATAAAGCGCACGCTACTGCCATGCGTTTCCAATCTGTAAAAACTCAGCTTGAATCTGTTCGCCAGGGAATTCAGCGTTTAAAAGATCAGATGCAGCGCATGCAGGAGCGTAAAGAGACCTTGTCTCAAGCCCTGGAAGAGTGTTTAGACCCAGTTGAGGAAAATAAGCTGGAGCTGGAAGCGTTATTGGAAAAACGCGTCTCTGTGGAGCAACAGTTAACCGAAGCGCGTGCCGCGATGGAAACCGCTGAAGCCTCTTTGCGAGAAGCTGAGCAGAAGCGCCATCAGGTTGAGCAGCAATTGGTGGGTATTCGTGGCAATCTGGAGAGTGCTCGATTGGAAGCACAGACTCTGACGGTACAGCGGCAGGGCTTAAAACAGCAGTTAGCAGATGATGATCTGGATATCGATGCAGTAGCGCAGGATCTCGATGAAGATATTAACCCTGCAGAACTGGAAGAAGAAATTACGAAAGTAGGGAACCGAATTTCTCGTCTTGGTCCAATTAACCTGGCGGCTATTGACGAGTTTAAGACGGAGTCTGAACGGAAAACCTATTTGGATTCGCAAAACGAAGATCTGCAAGAGGCACTGGAGACGCTGGAGGGGGCGATTAAGCGAATCGACCGCGAAACGCGTACACGCTTCAAAGAAACTTTCGATCAGGTGAATTCCGGTTTCCAAGAGCTGTTCCCGAAAGTTTTTGGTGGCGGACATGCGTATCTGGAATTGACCGGCGAAGATCTGTTGGATACTGGTGTGGCCATTATGGCCCGACCTCCAGGTAAGAAAAACAGTACGATTCACCTGTTATCTGGTGGTGAAAAAGCCCTGACAGCTATTGCCTTGGTATTCTCGATTTTCCGTCTGAATCCAGCGCCGTTTTGTATGCTCGATGAGGTGGATGCACCGCTGGATGATGCCAACGTTGGCCGCTATGCGCGTATGGTGGAGGAAATGTCCTCACAAGTACAATTCATCTACATTACGCATAACAAAATTGCCATGGAAATGGCGCATCAGTTATTAGGTGTCACCATGCATGAACCTGGGGTTTCACGAATGGTGACCGTAGATGTTGACGAAGCAGCCGAACTGGCCGCTTCGTAAAAGCCGAGCCGGCACTTGCGCCTAAGCTCAATGGCAAATAAGTAAGAATAGTAAGAACCCTGATCCAATAGTAAGTACGTACGGGAGAGGCTCCGTGGAAAAAGACTGGTTAACCGTCATTATTGTTATTTTGATGATCGGCATAGCGCTCGATGGTTTGCGACGAATGCGCAAATCCCGACGAGAGAATTTGCGTCTTTCACGAAATGCCCAGAAAGCTGACAAAGACGCTGACCCGTCAGTGGGGTCCAGTGAATTCCCGAGTGGTGGTGCTCGCGTAGCGGGGTATCGGGAAGAAAACGAAGCGCAAAGTCTGAATAAAACGGTGAAGGAAAGCTTCGCCGCAAAGCGTGTCACCAAAGGTGCTCCTCAGCGAATCCCTCAGCAAGTCGCGTTAAACTTAGAAGAATCGGTTCCAATGTTGATGGATTCGGTCGAGATGGAAGAAAAAGCGCACGCGGCAGAGCATTACGACGATCACGAGCCTGAGTCGTACGATGCTTATGCGGCAGAAGGCTATGACGACGATGAGAGGGATGAATACAGGGACGAGTACGATGATGACGACGGCTATCAGCAGTCGATGTCCAAAGCTGCTTATGCACATGATGATGACGATGAAAACAGTTATGCAGGTGAGGATGCTGACAGCGATGGAAATGATGAAGAAGAGGGCGAGGACGATTCAGTTAAGGATCATCGTGAGCCTCAGTTAGGTAATTTCAACGATTTGGACGATGAACCGGATAATACTCATTCTCTGGGGCATCGTGAGCCCGCAGCGCGTGCAGAATCCAGAGCAGTTGAGCATCAAGCAGCCAAAGAAAAATCTTCACTGCGTAAAGCTTCCTATCAGGCCGATGAAGACGATGAGGATGACAAGTTGTATAAAGAACCAGATGAAGTACTGATCATGAACATCATGGCAAAGCCCGGATATCGCTTTAACGGTGAAGATCTGCTGCAGGCATTGATGGACGAAGGTTTAAAGCTGGGGGCAATGGACATTTTCCATCGCCACTTGAACAACGATGGCGATGCTCCTGTGTTGTTCAGTCTGGCCAACATGGTGGTGCCGGGCACTTTTAATCTTTCCGAGATGCAAAGCTTCCAAACCCCCGGGGTGAGCATGTTTCTCAGTTTGCCGGTTGAAGGGGAAAGCCTTGCGGCCTACAACGATCTTGCCAGAACGGCACGAAGCCTGGCAGAAAAGCTGGATGGGGAATTGAAAGATGAAAATCGCAGCGTGATGACTAATCAAACCATCGAGCACGGTCGTCAGCGCGTGATTGAGTATGAACGCAAGAAAAAACTCGCCAGAGCCTAAGGCTCTGTTGGACCTGGCAGCATTAACTCAGCTTTCGACTTCAACAATAAAAATCGCTAAAAAACGCGGGTAATTGGGACATTGAATTAACATGGCGGCACCAGCGGACGTAGTAGAGCGTCATAATGAATTAAAGCAAACTCTCAATCATCATAACCACCAATATTACGTACTCGATGAACCGGAAATCCCCGATGCCGAATACGATCGCCTGTTTCAAGAATTAAAAACGCTCGAGGGCGAATACGCCGAACTGGTCTCGCCGGATTCACCTTCCCAGCGAGTCGGTGCTGCACCGTTGTCAGCATTTGAAACGGTCAGGCATGAAATGCCAATGCTGTCATTAGATAATGCCTTCAGTGCAGAGGATTTGCGAGCATTTGATAAGCGTATCCGCGAGCGACTTAAAAGCGTTGATGCTATCGCCTATGCCTGTGAACCAAAGTACGACGGCATCGCTATCAGTCTATTGTATCGCGACGGTATTCTGGTGCGCGGAGCCACACGAGGGGATGGCGAAACTGGTGAAGATATCACTCAGAATGTTAAAACTATTGGAACGGTTCCATTAAAAATAAATGCGGATGACGTTCCTTCGCTGTTAGAAGTGCGCGGCGAAATCTACATGCCTCATCGAGGCTTTGAGAAGTTCAATCAACAAGCGCAAGACAAGGGTGAAAAAGTATTCGTCAACCCTCGTAATGCAGCGTCAGGCAGTTTGCGCCAGTTAGATCCAGCCATCACCGCCAAGCGGCCACTGGTACTCTGTGCATATTCTATCGGCGTGGTTGACGGTGGCGCAATGCCAGCGCAACACTCCAAAATTCTGGATAAGCTCGGGCAGTGGGGGTTCCATATCAGCGAGCATCGCCGCGTGGCAAATGATATAGAAGGCTGCCTCGAATACTACGCATATCTGGAAAATTTAAGGCCCGATCTACCTTTTGATATCGACGGCATTGTATTTAAAGTCGATGCGATTGAAACCCAGCAGCAATTGGGTTTTGTATCTCGAGCACCGCGCTGGGCGATTGCTCACAAGTTTCCTGCTCAGGAAGAAGTGACTGTGTTGCGTGATGTGGAGTTCCAGGTTGGTCGAACGGGGGCCATAACACCCGTAGCAAAACTCGAACCTGTATTTGTTGGCGGTGTTACTGTTTCAAATGCTACTTTGCACAATAAAGACGAAATTAATCGATTGCAGGTGAAAATTGGCGATACCGTAGTGATTCGCCGAGCGGGAGATGTTATTCCTCAAGTCGTATCGGTCGTAAAAAGCAAACGCCCGGACGGTGCGAAGGATATTGTATTCCCGGAAGCTTGCCCTGTGTGCGGATCACCCGTTGCAGCAAAAGAAGGTGAGGCGGTATACCGCTGTGATGGCGGTATCGTCTGTGAAGCGCAACGCAAAGAGGCGATCAAGCATTTTGCTTCTCGTCACGCGCTCGATATTGACGGGCTGGGAGATAAAATTGTTGAGCAATTAGTGGATAAAGGGCTTGTTCATTCAGTTGCGGATCTCTTTACACTGCAGCACAAAGATCTTGCAGGCCTTGAGCGCATGGGAAGCAAATCGGCAGAAAATCTTCTGGCAGCACTGGAAAAAAGCAAAGAAACAACACTTGCCCGGTTTATCTACGCACTGGGAATTCGTGAGGTTGGGCAGGCAACTGCGAAAAACCTGGCACAACACTTTGGAACATTGGATAAAGTTCGTGAAGCGAGCGATGAAACGCTGCAAACGGTAACCGATATCGGCCCCATTGTTGCCGGTTTTATTGTGGAGTTTTTTGAGCAGTCGCAAAATAATGAGGTGGTAGATGCCTTGGTTAAAGTCGGTGTAACCTGGCCCGATGTAGAAGTGAAACAGGATCAACCACTAAAAGGTTTAACTTATGTATTAACGGGCACATTGGAAAAAATGACACGACAAGAAGCCAAAGAAATTCTTGAAGCTCACGGTGCCAAAGTATCGGGCAGCGTATCGGCTAAAACACATTGTGTCGTCGCCGGACCCGGAGCCGGTTCCAAGTTGAGTAAAGCGCAGGACTTGGGGGTGGAAGTGATTGATGAGGATGCTTTTATCGCCTTTGTTGAAGGGTTGAAAGCCTGATGGGGCTGATACGGGTCGGCCGCGTTGTGCTGTTGCTTTGCAGTGTTCTGCTTGCGGCGTGTGCCAGTACCCCACCTCGTCACACCAATAATGTCTGTCATATCTTTGATGAAAAAGACGGCTGGTATAAAGATGCAAAAAAGGCGGTAAAACGCTGGGGTGGCACTATTGGCACCCACATGTCTATTATCTACCAGGAGTCGCGCTTTGTTGCCAAAGCCAAGCCGCCGCGTACTCGTATTTTGTGGGTAATTCCCGGACCGAGAAAGAGCAACGCCTATGGCTATTCCCAGGCAAAAAAGGACACTTGGAAGTGGTATAAAGATTCCACCGGCCACTGGGGTGCGGATCGCAATGATTTTGACGATGCGATTGATTTTGTGGCCTGGTATAACCACATCAGCGCCAAAAAGCTCGGACTGAGGTCCGATGATGCCTACTCGTTGTATCTGGCGTACCACGAGGGCCACGGCGGATTCAAACGTGGGACCTATAAACGCAAAGGCTGGCTTAAAAATGTTGCCGCGAAGGTCTCTAAACGTGCAAAATCGTATGACTATCAACTTAAAAAATGTGAAGATCGGCTAAATTCATCCTGGTGGCCTTTCTAGCGCCGCTAAATGTAGAAAACTGTTAATTCTCCTACTCACGTTGTAAGGGTTCCTATGGATTCAGAGTCAATCGTATACGGCTGTATTAAAGATGTAACTGAATATCATCAAGATGGTCGTCGCCGGGAAATTAACCGACAGGCGATGTTAAAACTGCCAAAATCGGAAGAGTGGCCCTTTATTTCACGAGAAATGTTCGCCATTCCCACTATCGAAATTCATCCAGATAACTACCAGACCGAGGTTATGCACTTTGGCGCATCGTATAAAGCGGTGGAATATGAGTGGAGTCAGTGGATGAAGCAATTCGAAACACTGTTGGATTCCATGTATTGGGTGTCTGCGGTGGTTCATCTGGAAACAGAATTGTCTGGCACCCACACCTTTACCTGGATGAGCAAGAACAATGGGCACATCCCCGGAGCGGGTAAGCAGCAAATTCACTGCGAGTGGACCCATGAGGTAAACTTCCTGTAAACATGCAAATAGCGACGAATACCAAAGAATTACAGCGGGTAACCGATACGGAGTTACCGGGGAATGATATCAAGGCCATTTTTTTTGATATCGATGGCACTTTGTTAAGTTTAGATGGGAGTTACTCAGCTGAGAGCAAACAGGCCATCCATTCTGCAAAACAGCGGGGAATTGCCACGGGGATTGCTTCCGGCAGGCCCTATTTTGCAGCACAATTTGTTGCTCAGGAGTTGGGGCTGAATGATCCTGGTGTACTGTGCGCCGGGGCCCACATCATGCATCCACAAAAGGGCGAGACGCTGTTTTGTGAGCCGATTGAGTCGGCAACAAGTCTTAATCTCATCGAGGCCCTCAGAGCGTTAAAGGTGCATTATGAGGTATATACAGATAGCGCTTATTTTATAGAGCACGATGTTATACCGGAAATTCGCGAGGTTCATGCGGCACACTTGCGTGTGCAGCCCCTGCAAAATAATTTCGATGACCTCGTGAAAACATCGAATATCATTAAGTTTTTAGCGGCGGTACCTTCATTTGATCTGCATGGCGTATTGCATCGGCTTGAGCGCGATTTCCCAGAGCTGATATTTTCCTACGCCAATATTGCAGCCTATCCGCAGTGGTTGTTTGTCAGTATGACCAGCAAACAGGCAACACGCGAACAAGCTTTTGACAAACTATTGCAATGGCATAACATAGCGGCTGAAAATGTCATGAGTTTTGGTGATGCACAATCGGACTGCGTATTTCTGCAAAAAGCCGGTATCGGTATTGCGATGGGTAATGCCAATGACGAGGTTAAAGCGTGTGCAGATTTTGTAACATTACCGGTGTGGGAAAACGGTGTGGCTTACGCGCTCAACCGATTTTTGTCCCGGTGACCGCTCGCTTGATTGCGCTGTGTAGTGGGAGGGCGTAATAGGGCGTAGAAGGGCGTAAAATTAAAAACACCAAGGAGACCAAGCACCACAGGGAGCTAAATCAACAACTAATAGCGTAAGCTCCAACAACAACGGTCAGCAATTGTCGACATGCGTTGTGCGAGTGATAAATCAGGTAGCAAATTGAAAGTAAAATTTAAATACAACCGTCGTTACAGCATGATTATTACCCTGTCTGCCTGTGCGGCTTCACTGTGGTTAATGATCAATAATTTCCATTTCCCCGCAGAGGAAGTGCTGCGTATTGCGGCGGTTTGTTTTGTATTAATTGTTCCATTGTTAGTCATTGCTGCGGCAATTGGTTTTGTCATGCGAAAAATGTCCGACAGAAATCTGTCGCAGATCATGGAGCAAAATCAACGGGATATGGACAAAGCTGCAAATGTTGACCAGACCTCAGTCCAGTCAGATGCAACTATGGAGATGGAGACGCACCAAGCAAACACGGACGCTGCAACAATAAAAAATTCCGAGGAGATGAATCGCTCATGAGTGTGCCGATGGTTCCCGTGCAGTATGCATTGAATTTATTAGAACAAGCACAAAAATCCGGCTGCAAAGTTGAAGAGCTTTTAAAAGAGCTGGAGCTGGATCAGGATTATTTTGACAATCGCAGTGAAGTGCCCGCGTTAAAATATGGCGAAATATACCAAGTGGTAATGCGCAGCACTCAGGATGAATGGTTCGGTATATTCGCTGATGGCAAAGTGCCCCTCGGCGCATTTCGATTAATGTGTTTAACTCTTTTGCATTGTTCAGATCTATCGCAGGCGATTATCCGGGCTGGAGAGTTTGCTGATATTTGCCGGGGTTTGCAGGTACGCTATACCTTAAGTCTCGCCGATGGCAAGGCCAAGTTGACCCTGTCGCCTTCGCGCTCCATGTCGCAGGAAGAATTCAATCAAAAGGTGTCTCAGGCTGCCCCAGAAACCTTACTGGCCTCGTTGTTGACCTGGCACCGTCTGTCCGAGTGGATGATTGGAATTGAAATTCCGGTTCAGACCATGACCGTAAGTTTTTCGCAGTCCGTTGAAAACATGCCGCATAACTTAAGCCGTTTGCCGCAGATAACTTATGGCAGTGAGGCTAACAGTATTTCCTATGATGCAAAATTTTTAGCTTATCCCGTGGTGCAGAATCAGGATTCTCTGATGTCGTTCCTGCGCACTGCGCCATATCACCTGGTAACAGAAGATCACCAGCATGTGAGAACAGCAGACAAAGTACGGAACATATTAAAGCGCGATGTCAGTGGCAATATGCCGTCCGCTGAAGCGGTGGCTTCGCAGCTCAATATGTCTGTCACGACTTTGCGTCGACAATTGCAAAAAGATGACACTTCTTATCAGCGCTTGAAAGACGAGTGCAGAATGGAAGCTGCGTTCCACTATTTGAGCTGTCAGGAGCTCTCCAATACCGATATTGCTGAAAAGCTCGGTTTTGATGAGCCAAGCGCCTTTTTCCGTTCGTTTAAAAAGTGGACGGGCCAGACGCCTGGTGAATATCGCGCCAATCTCGTATAAGGCGATAATACACAGTATTTTTTTGCGTCAGCATCTGGTATTAATTGAGGTATCGCTGGATGTGGAGCTTTGCAGCGGGCATTCAGTTGCAGCCAGATACTTCTCCCGTCAGAGGGAAACCTGTAACTGCAAGCGTGAATCGCCGTTGCCGGCAAAAAAACTTGGGGCGCATGACAAGTAAGCACAACCCTAAAGGAAGTAATTTTATAAGGACGTAACAGTGGGCAAAGCAACTTCACGAGTGCCAATATAATAATAAAGTTTAAAAACACGTTTTTTCCGCTATATTTTCATAAATTAAAGAAATAAATTTACGACTAAAATCAGTATTTAGTTATGGATGGAATAGGGATAGTCGCAAATATTGCGAACGTAAAAAAACCGGAATATCCGAGTCAGCGTACTCTTAAAATAACCCGGTAATTCAGCGTCAAACATCAAAAAGTCCTTTGGAATCGGCTAGATAGCGGAAGTTAAACTGGCACCCTGTATTTCCATTTGTTACATAGATTGACGTTTTTGGTAATTGAATCTACCGGATCAGAAAGGCCAAATAGCCATAAATTTAAATGAGGAAGTTTCAGTATGTCTGATTACAAAGTACCCATGCGCGATATGCAATTTGTGATGAATGAATTGCTGGATTTTGATGCGCATTACCAGAGTATTGGCAAGGGCGACGATGCATCATCTGACATCGTAAGTGCCATTATGGAAGAGAGTGCTAAATTCTGTGAAAACGTACTTGCTCCACTGAATGCAGTGGGAGATGAAGAAGGTTGTCAGTGGAATGATGGCGAAGTTAAAACGCCAACAGGCTTTAAAGAAGCTTACCAGCAGTTCGTTGAAGCCGGCTGGCCATCCATGACACACGAAGAGTCAGTCGGAGGACAGGGCTTGCCAGAGTCTTTGGGCACCATTTTGAGTGAAATGGCTGGCTCGGCAAACTGGTCATGGGCCATGTATCCCGGCCTTTCTCACGGGGCAATGAAGACATTAGAGTTGCACGGCACAGATGATCAGAAGCAAACGTATTTAACGCAATTGGTCAGCGGCGCCTGGACGGGTACCATGTGCTTGACTGAACCTCATTGCGGCACCGATCTCGGAATGTTGCGCACCAAGGCTGAGCCTAATGCAGATGGCAGCTATAACATTACGGGCACCAAGATTTTTATTTCTGCTGGTGAGCACGATATGGCAGAAAACATTGTGCACATTGTATTGGCTCGTCTACCAGATGCGCCTGAGGGTACCAAAGGTATTTCCCTGTTCATCGTGCCTAAATTCCTGCCAAATGGCGATGGTGGTGTGGGTGAGCGCAATGCACTGGCTTGCGGTTCTCTTGAGCATAAAATGGGAATTCACGGCAACGCTACCTGTGTGATGAATTTTGATGGTGCCAAGGGCTTCCTGATCGGACCGCCAAATCGCGGTTTGAACTGCATGTTCACATTTATGAATACTGCGCGTATCGGTACAGCGTTACAAGGTTTGGCTCACACTGAAGTGGGTTACCAGAAATCATTGGAATACGCTAAAGATCGTTTGCAAATGCGCGCACTTTCCGGCCCTAAAAATCCAGAGGGCCCTGCAGACCCAATTATTGTTCATCCGGATGTTCGCCGCATGTTGTTAACGCAAAAAGCGTTTGCTGAAGGCGGTCGCATGTTGATCTATTTTGCTTCGCAGTTGGTCGATACTGAGCACCATGCAGAAGACGAAGAGAAGAAAAAAGAAGCTGCAGATTTATTGGCGTTGTTAACACCGATAGCAAAAGCATTCCTGACCGAAACCGGTTTCGAATCGGCTAACCTGGGAATGCAGTGTTTTGGTGGACATGGCTACATCAAAGAGTGGGGTGCTGAGCAAAACGTTCGTGATGCACGCATTTCCATGTTGTATGAAGGCACTACCGGTATTCAGGCTTTGGACTTGCTGGGCCGTAAGGTTTTGATGAGCCAGGGCGAGTTGTTGAAGCGCTTTACTAAAATTATTCATAAATTCTGCCAGGCTAATGCAGACAACGAAGCGCTTGCTGAGTTTGTTGGCCCCTTGGCGGAGTTGAATAAAGAATGGGGCGAAGTCACCATGCACATTGGTCTCACTGCAATGGAAAATGCGGAAGAAGTGGGTGCTGCAAGCGTGGACTACCTTATGTATTCTGGTTACATTACCTTGGCATACTTCTGGGCGCGTGCTGCTCAGGTTGCAGAGGGTAAGTTAGATTCTTCTGAAGCGTCTTTCTACCAAAGCAAACTGAAAACTGCGCGTTTTTTCTATCAGCGCATATTGCCGAGAACCAAAACCTTGCATGCAACAATGAAATCCGGCGCGACAAATCTTATGGACTTTGAATTGAATGAGATTTAAGCGTTAGCCTTTTGTGGTGGTTGCTCGTTTTTCCGTAGTATGGCTAAAGCGGGTAACAGAAGGTCTGTTTGTCGAAAAATGCGCGCATTCTTATGAAACGCGCATTTTTCATAATGTATATAGAAAGAAAAGCACCCATAATAAAAAACAGTGAGTCGTCATCCGCCTGATTGGTGAGTGTCATATTTCTTATGCCTGAGTTTTGCTATATTGAGTTCAGCGTAAATAATAATCTGTGCGGAAGGTCAAAACCGTAAAATAAGCTATGAAATCTGCGTCGAAAATCACAATCGACAGCACACGACACAAGAAAAGCGAATATTGCCCACAAACCGCTTGAATATGATTAAAATGCTTGTTTGAAATGGGTGATTTCGATTAGATAAGAATCCCTGAGCGAATCATCGCATCGACATTTACACCGTTATGAATCGACTTTAGTGAAGTCGCTTTCAAGAAACTGCTATAACGAAGTGACAATGATAATAAACGATAGTCAGAATGTACTGTCGAAGCACAAACCTAGTGCATGTCGAGCGAAGATAATATGAACAAGCAGCAATAGTTAGCAATAAATAAAAAGAATATTAGAGACTTTCAGCGCTAATTGCCCAAATGTAGCCTTACAAATTTTTCCGTACTATCCGTACTAAAAGTAACTGCGTGCATTGTTTTAGTGATCACTAGTGAATAATGAAAATGGAGCACAGACTTGATTCAACGATATAACCATCTATTAGAATTACTTGATTATTCCTTCAAGAAATACACCAATCTGCCAGCTTACACCTGCATGGGTAGAACTTTAACCTATGGGGAAGTTGATGAGTTGAGTCGCCGCTTTGCCAGTTATTTGCATAATGATCTGGATTTGCAGCCTGGCGACCGTATCGCTATTCAAATGCCAAACATATTGCAATATCCCGTTGCAATGTATGGCGCACTTCGAGCGGGGATGGTGGTGGTAAACACCAATCCACTGTATACCGGCAGAGAGCTCAAGCACCAGCTAATCGACAGCGGTGCAAAGGCGGTGGTTGTACTGGCGAATGTTGCCGATACAGTGGCGAAAGTCATAGAAGAAACCGATGTTAAGCATGTGATTGTCACTCAGCTAGGGGATTTACACACCACGCCAAAACGCCAGATTATTAACTTTGTTGTGAATCGCGTTAAAAAGCTGGTGCCTAAATATTCGCTGCCAAAAGAAATCGGTTTTCGCCAAACGGTTGCGGATGCCGCAAAACCCCTCAAACCATTCCAGGTAGACTCCTCAAGTTTAATGGCCTTGCAATATACCGGGGGAACTACGGGCATTTCTAAAGGCGCTATGCTGACTCATGGAAACCTGACCAGCAATGTGTGGCAGATGATCACTCACCTGCCCACAGCTTTCAAAGAAGGGGAGGAGGTCTTTATTGCCTGCCTGCCGCTTTACCACATTTACGCATTTAACCTGCACGGCTTATGTGCTTTTTCGTTAGGTGAACACAACGTCTTGATCCCGAATCCACGTGACCTGGACTCTATGATTGCGACGCTCAAATCCATTGATATGACAGTCTTTATCGGTATCAATACTTTGTATGTGGCCTTGAGTAACCACCCAGAATTTAAAAATGTGGATTTTTCCAAGTTGCATATGTGCTCCGCTGGTGGCATGGCGATGACCGAAGATGCTGCGAAGAAGTGGGAAAAAATTACGGGTAACAAAATCAGTGAAGGTTATGGTTTGACTGAAACTTCCCCAGTGCTTTGTGCGAACAAGATTGACGATATTCAGAAGGGAACCATTGGTATTCCCGTCACTGATACGGAAATTAAATTAATTGATGAAGACGGCAAAGAAGTTGCGCCCGGCGAAGTCGGTGAGCTTTGTGCCCGTGGTCCTCAGGTGATGCTTGGGTATTGGAATCGTCCTAATGAAACCGCCAAAGTACTGTCTGAAGATGGGTGGCTGCGCACCGGTGATATGGCCATGCAAAGACCAGACGGGCACTACAAAATTGTCGATCGTAAGAAAGACATGATTCTCGTATCTGGCTTTAATGTGTACCCAAATGAGATTGAAGACGTAGTCACACAGCATGACAGCGTGCTCGAAGCCGCTGTTGTTGGTATTCCCGATGAACGCACCGGGGAAGCTGTGAAGCTCTTTATTGTGCCTGCGGATAAATCTTTGACGGTTGAGGAGGTCCAGGCCTATTGCCGCGAAAATCTCACGGCTTACAAGCGCCCCAAAATAATTGAATTTCGCGAAGCGCTTCCGAAAACCAATGTCGGAAAAATTTTGCGCCGTGAACTCAGGGAGTCTGCTTAAAAATCACTTTGCTTTAAATCTAGTCACATTGGGGTGAAATTAGTGCGCTGCGATGTGACCGGTTAAGCGAAAGCCAGTTTATCTGGCGCGAATGAGCAAGTAAGATGGCGTCGTTAGGGAAAAGACGCCATACTAAACACCGGTATCTTTCTAGATTGCGTAGTTTCATTTGTTATGAAATGCTCGATAATTCTCATGTGCGGCCTGCCCAACAGATTGGCTTGTCCAGCAGCTAGAGTGCAACTAACTGGCTTGTTAGGCGTGGTTGGTTAGGGTTGGTTAGTTGGAAATGATTAGATAGATATGGTTTTATCCATATAGTTAGATACACATAGCGCCCAGGTGTTTTTTGCGTGTTCTTAACTCGTCAAAAGCTTTAAAATTTTTCCGGGTAAAATAAATACAACGATACTCACTTTGTAGTATGTCGACAAATGCATTAATTTTATCGGGTGGTGGTGCGCGAGCTTCTTATCAAGTGGGAGTGCTGCAGGCAGTCGCCGATATTCTTCCCCATCTTCACAATCCATTTCCCATTATTTGTGGCACCTCCGCAGGCGCCATTAATGCTGCGGCGTTGGCTGCGCATCCGGGTGAATTCTGTGCCGCTGCCATGGATCTTTCTAAGACTTGGCGCTCTCTTGAGATAGAACAGGTTTTCAAAGTCGGATGGTGGGAGCAGGTTTCATCCGGACTTAAAGTATTAGCTTCATTTTTTAATGACGGCTTAGGCAAGGATAAACCTTTTGCCTTGTTGGATAACTCGCCTTTGCGGGAGCTGCTCACGAATGTAATTGCGTTTGAGAATATACCCAAGCGTATCGAGAGCGGAGATCTGGAGGCCTTATGTATCACAGCATTGGGGTATAACTCCGGGGAATCCGTCAGCTTTTTTCAGGGTCAGCCTTCTTTACGCGGCTGGCGCAGATACCGCCGCGTCGGAACGCCAGCAGAAATCACTGTAGAGCATTTGCTGGCGTCATCAGCGATACCCGCTGTATTTCCATCAGTGAAACTCAGCAAAGAATATTTTGGTGATGGAGCTATGCGTCAGATGGCGCCAATCAGTTCGGCATTACACTTAGGGGCGGATCGTATTTTTGTAATTGGTGTGAGTGGGAACAGACATGCCGCCGCACACTGGAAAGCCAAAAAGCAAATGCAGGCCAAACATTCCCCGTCTATTGCTCAATTAATTGGGCAGATGTTTAACTCTGCGTTTATTGATGCGCTGGAAGGTGATATTGAGCACCTGGAGCGGGTGAATGACTTACTTAAACTGTTGCCCGAAGGTGATCGGTGTGACAATACCAGTCATTTACGCCCAGTCGATACGCTGATTATTTCGCCGTCCAAGCCCCTGGACAAAATTGCCGGAAGAAAGATTCGTCATATGCCAAAAAGCATGCGGTTTTTCATGAGAAGAACCGGGGCCACGGCAGCAGGGGGCGGTTCTGCTGCTGCCAGTTACCTGTTGTTTTCTCACGAGTATTGCAATGAGTTGATGGAATTGGGATATCAGGACGCAATGTGGGAGCGAGATTCCATTGAGGCATTCTTTGGTGAATCTTCGAAATAAGGCTCCGGCTTTAATGCGCGAATAAAGTCTTTTTCAAATACCCCCCATTTGATAGTCTGGCAGCTTCAAAATAAGCATGGGGGCATGTATGAAAATTGTCATTTCTATTATTACCTTTGTTTTAGTGGCTATTGGGGCATTTATCGGGATTGGACTTGCGTTACCCGATCAAACGCATGTTGAGCGATCAATTCAATTAAACGCCTCTCCTGAAGTTGTTTTTGCTTACACCGCTGATCACAAAGAATTTCAGAAGTGGTCGCCGTGGTCGAAGTTTGATCCTGATATGACAGTTACGTTTTCCGGTCCAGAGCAGGGTATCGGCTCTACCATGGAGTGGAAGGGTAATGAAAAAGTCGGGGTGGGTCGTTCGACCTTTACTGAGTATGTTCCGAATGAAAAAGCCACCGTGGCGTTGGATTTTGGTGAAATGGGTGGTGGTACGGCCACGTATATTTTGCAGGATGCTGGCGATGGTTATACAAAGCTTACATGGACTTTCGATACGCAAAATAAAACGATACTTGAAAAGTACATTGGTTTGGTTATTGATCGTATGCTTGGCCCAGAATATGAAAAGGGGCTGGCTGATCTAAAAGAAATTGTGGAAGCTGCTCCATCATACAAAAGCCGTGAAATTCAATATACGCTCGATGGTACAGATTTTACGGGTTACCTTGCTTATCCAATGGGGCTCTCCGACCCCGCGCCTGGAATCATTGTGGTGCATGAATGGTGGGGGCACAACGATTACGCGCGTAAACGCGCGGATATGTTGGCTGAAATGGGATATGTAGCTTTTGCTTTGGATATGTATGGTGATGGCAAAGTGACAACGCACCCACAGGATGCAAATGCCTTTATGATGGAGGTGGGCGCGAATACCGAGCTTGCAGAAAAACGCTTTGATAAGGCGCTTGAAGTGCTCATGCAAAACTCAAACACCAATCCGACTAAAATCGGTGCGATAGGGTACTGCTTTGGGGGATCAATCGTTATCAATATGGCGCGAGCGGGCAAGCCATTAGCGGGTGTTGTGAGTTTTCACGGCGGCCTGGGGAATTTGATGCCGATTGCCGAAAATGCTTCAGCAAAAATGCTGGTGTTGAATGGCGCTGCAGACCCATTTGTTCCGCAAGAGCAGTTGGACGCCTTTACAGAAAGTATGCAGAAAGCAGATTATCCATTTGAGTTAATAAATTATAAAGATGCAAAACACGCATTTACTAATCCGGGTGCAACGGAAATAGGGCAAACGTACGATATTCCATTGGAATACAATGCTGATGCAGATCGTAAATCCTGGGAAAAAATGAAAGACTTTCTGGATGAGGTTTTTTATTAAGTGCTGACGGTAAAGCTGCGATAGCAGGGCGTTAATTAGATCAATCTGACGCTTCAGGATGAAAGTTTTGAAGCGTTGTCTCCGCTTTCTTGTAAGTGTTTTTTAAATTCTTGTGACCTTTTTTGGTGTCTTGATGAAGTGTTTTTTAAACGCATTTTGGGGTGTGTAATAGAATGCTGTCGTGAAGACATAAAGCTGCGTTTTTGAATGTGCCAAAACCTGCTGTTATAGGTAATTTCTCACTAAATTGAGCGGTAGTTTCTACTTCCTTAATTCTATAAATTCTATATACTTGCCACCCAATGGTCGCCTTAATTTCCATATGACAGGTATGTATTGAGGCGGGGCATGGCAAGGAGTATTAATTTATAGGATTTAAATCGGAATTAAATTGGATTTAGACAGGAACTGGAGAGGTATATAGTCAAATGGAAGTCTTAAAGATGGATGGTTTTAAAATGGATCGTTATGAATTCGTAGACTACGGAGTATATAACGAAGAGATGGATACCCGTCAATTGCACGGCCAGATCGTTCTGGTCAATCATGTAAGTCGTTTAGCCGCGGTGGAAGTGGATAAAAATGCTTATATGGTATTCGAATATTTTCACGCAGAAGCTTTTAAGCGAGGTGATAAGCTCTCGCACTTTCCCGAATTGATTGGACACACGATGGTGCAGCTCGATAAGAAAGATGCTTGCGCTGATCAAACTGCAATCATACAGATTAATGTTCTATCTTCCAGAATGGATTGGGCGAGAGCCAAGTTGGTAGTCGCACCATGGCAGGATGTGGAATGTGAAAATGATGCCTGTACGCAGCAAGATGCGGCTTTTGCTGAACGCTTGATGGCGTAAGACTATTTTGTGATTTGTAACAGGAATTGGTCTGAAGTGGCCTGGTGAAAATTCATCAGGCGCTTGAAGCTTGAGTTGATTCACGTCTTTTTAGCCTGGCACAACTATATTGCTGCCACTGCAATTACGTCTGCGCCGATTCAGGGGCGGAGGTTTCTTTGTTTCTTTAGTCCGTTGTTTCCTGTGGCTCATTTTGGGTTCCTTGTTCCACAATGTGAGTGTACAGGGAACTTAGCTGACTGGAGAGCTGCTTGAGTTCTGGATGGTGGTCAAAAGTGCGAAGCACGGTTTTGTGGTATTCCATTACTTCTTCAAGAAACTCTATATCAAACTCATTTAAGCGTGCGCCATCGTCAACTTTCATTTTTAGCGAAAGCGCTTGTGGTAAAACCACGTGGTTAATTTTGTCGAGATGAGTTTCAACGAGGCCGAGATCGGGTCCTAGTGTCATATTTAGATGGTTCCCAGTTAGCAAGTTAGATGCGTATTACAGCATAGAAAGTGGTAGCAGGAATTTGTCTTATATTAAGAAAAAGTGAATTGATAGAGTTTATACAGCAAAACGCCCCATAATAAAATCATAAAAGCCGTGCGAATAGGTTGCGGTTCTTTAACTTTTTCGCGTTTGCGTCGCGGTGCTCGAAAACTTCTGGAGCCGCAGGCAGGGCATCCGCCTTCAACCGCTTTTTTACCTTTGTAGCCACAATCATCACATTGCAAAGCCACGGATTCCTCCGGTATTTTTATTTTTTGTGGTAGGGGATTTGGGTTGGATGGGGAGAGGAAAATCCAATTGCAGCAATGGTCGCCGCAATTGGATTTTGTGAAAATTAAACGCGTACTTCTTCAATTTCCACGGCGGCAATACGTTTGCCTTCTTCTGCGCCTTTTACATATTCTTCCATTTGATCGAAGTTCATGTAGCGGAAAATATCAGCGGACATAGAGTCTATTTTAGAGGCGTACTCCATGTATTCCGCTGGCGTAGGCAGCTTGCCTAAAATACCACCGACCGCGGCTAATTCTGCAGAAGTCAGGTAAACGTTGGCACCAGCGCCCAGACGGTTCGGGAAGTTACGTGTGGAGGTGGAAAGCACGGTCGCACCATCGGCAACGCGAGCCTGGTTCCCCATACACAGTGAACATCCCGGCATTTCCATGCGAGCGCCCTTAGCTCCGAAGATGTTGTAATAACCTTCTTCACGCAAGGTGTACTCGTCCATTTTTGTAGGAGGGGACATCCAGAAGCGTGTGCTTAATGTGCCATCGTGTGCCTGGAAAAGTTTGCCTGCTGCGCGGAAGTGACCAATGTTGGTCATGCAAGAACCGATGAAAACTTCATCTACCTTGTCACCGGCTACTTCGGATAACAGCTTGGCGTCATCTGGGTCGTTCGGGCAGCATACAACTGGTTCATTGACTTCTGCCAGATCAATTTCAATCACTGCGGCGTATTCAGCATCGGCGTCTGCAGCCATCAGGCTTGGATTGGCCAGCCACTCTTCCATTTTTTGAGCGCGACGCTCAAGTGTACGCTTGTCACCATAGCCTTCGCTAACCATCCAGCGTAACAGCGTGATGTTGGAGCGCAGGTATTCTGCAATAGAGTCTTCTGGGAGCTTAATCGTACAGCCGGCTGCAGATCGCTCCGCAGATGCGTCTGACAGTTCAAATGCCTGTTCAACAGTGAGATCAGACAGGCCTTCAATTTCAAGAATGCGACCAGAGAAGATGTTTTTCTTGCCTTTCTTCTCAACCGTCAATAAGCCTTCTTTTATCGCGTAATAAGGAATAGCGTGTACCAAATCGCGCAGGGTGATGCCGGGTTGCATTTTGCCTTTAAAGCGGACAAGCACAGATTCAGGCATGTCCAACGGCATTACGCCAGTAGCTGCTGCGAATGCCACAAGGCCGGAACCTGCTGGGAAGGAAATGCCCATCGGGAAGCGCGTATGGGAGTCACCACCGGTGCCCACAGTGTCGGGCAGCAACATGCGGTTGAGCCAGGAGTGGATGATACCGTCGCCTGGACGCAGTGATACACCACCACGGTTCATAATGAAGTCTGGGAGTGTATGTTGAGTGTCGATGTCAACAGGCTTTGGATATGCCGCGGTATGACAGAAGGATTGCATTACCAGATCTGCTGAGAAGCCCAGACAGGCCAGGTCTTTCAGTTCGTCCCGTGTCATTGGTCCCGTGGTGTCTTGTGAGCCAACTGTGGTCATGCGTGGTTCACAGTATGTGCCAGGACGAATGCCTTGGCCGTCAGGTAAGCCGCAAGCGCGACCGACCATTTTCTGTGCAAGGGTAAAGCCCTTACCAGAGTCTGACGGTGATGTTGGCTGGCGAAACAGATCGGAAGGCGCCAGGCCTAAAGATTCGCGTGCTTTGGTCGTTAATCCACGGCCAATGATCAGGTTGATACGGCCACCGGCTTGAACTTCGTCTAACAGCACGTCGGACTTTAATTCAAATTCAGAGATAACGTCGCCAGATTCATTCAGAATTTTGCCTTCGTAAGGACGAATCTCAATAACGTCGCCCATATTCAGCTCATCTACAGGGGCTTCAAATACCAGAGCGCCAGCATCTTCCATTGTGTTGTAGAAAATCGGCGCGACTTTGCCACCGATACAAATGCCGCCACCGCGCTTATTGGGCACGCCGGAAATATCATCGCCAAAATACCAAAGTACCGAGTTTGTCGCGGATTTACGAGAGGAGCCCGTACCCACAACATCACCAACAAATGCTACAGGATGGCCTTTGGCTTTAACGGCTTCAATTTGAGCGCTTGGGCCTTTAACGCCGGGTTGTTCAGGTTCAATGCCGTCGCGTGCCATTTTGTACATGGCCAGTGCGTGCAGGGGGATGTCTGGGCGAGACCAGGCGTCTTGAGCAGGAGACAGGTCATCGGTGTTTGTTTCGCCGGTAACTTTAAATACGGTGACTTTGATAGACTCAGCGACTTTGTTTCGCTTGGTAAACCATTCGGCTTCAGCCCAGGACTGGATTACTTCTTTGGCTTTTTCATTGCCGGCTTTGGCTTTTTCTTCAACGTCGTGAAAGGCGTCGAACATCAGCATAGTGTGCTTCAATTCTTCGGTTGCCAGGCTGGCGAGTTCTGCATCATCAAGCAGGGCAACGAGTGTTTCGATATTGTAACCGCCGTGCATATTGCCAAGCAGCTTTACCGCATCAGCTTTGCTGACCAGGGGAGAAGAGTCTTCACCTTTGGCAACGGCTGAGAGAAAACCTGCTTTAACATAAGCGGCTTCATCGACACCGGGGGGGACTCGGTTGCTGAGCAAATCGACCAGAGTCTCTTCTTCTCCGGCAGGCGGGTTCTTCAACAACTCCACAAGAGCCGCCACTTGTTCAGCAGTTAATGGCTTAGGGGGGATTCCCTGGGCTTCACGTTCTGCTACATGTTCGCGATAAGCTTCAAGCACGATAGGTTTCCTCTACGTAAATAGGTGATATAACTTTAGATATTCGATTTGCAGATCGCTATTTTACGCGCATTTTATGCAAGTAAATAGATCTCTGTAATTCACTGAGCCTGACGAGCACTATAGCTTTCAGGATCGTATAAATATGGACCATCAGGGTCAAAATCGGGTGGGAAATTCTACATGATTGACGTTAAACTGTTAAGTTTGACTTCGCGCATAGTGAATATACATGAAAATTATAATGCTAGCAGGAGGTCATTTGGCTAATTTATGTTCTTTTAGGCGACATGTTTACCGAAAAGCGGGGCCGTCTGAGCTGATGTAGGTGGCTTACAGTGGATTTTGGAAATTGGAGTGATCTTTGTGGTGAAAAATATAAAACGTACAGGCTTGTCGACGCAATACAGAAAATCCTTATTGGCATCGCTCATATGTGGTGTGGCTGTTATGTTCTCGGCACCGTTGGTGGTTGCGCAATCGGGGATGGATAAGCCTAAGAAAATAGAGAATACCCCGTTTTCTGAATTTACCTATTTGCAGGCACAGCCTCGAGTTGATGGCGTGCTGGAAAAGCAATGGGAATCATTGCCCTGGTTCCCGTTGGATCAGTTAATGGTTGGCAGCGTGGCTGATAAAGACGATTTTTCAGGGAGGTTCAAGATTGGCTGGCGAAAAGAAGGGCTTTATTTGGTGGCTGAAATTGTCGATGACAAACTGATAGATCAATATGCAGATCCGCTTGTGCAATATTGGGACGATGACACCTTGGAAGTTTTTGTGGATGAGGATCAAAGCGGAGGACTGCACAAAACCAGTTACAATGCGTTTGCTTACCATATCGGTCTGGATAATCAGAGTGCCGATATTGATGATGAGGGCAACGCGCGTCTGTACAATGATCATGTCGTCAGTCAGTGGCGCCGCCATAAGAACACGATTGTGTGGGAAGCCTTTATCAAACTTTATGATGATTCATTTGATCATCGTAAACAGAACGCTCCGGTAAAACTTAAAGCCGGCAAAAAAATCGGTTTCATGCTGGCATATTGCGATAATGACAATTCGCCAGAGCGGGAGCATTTTTACGGCAGTACCTTTATTGAAGGTCAGGACAAAAATCAGGGCTGGATAAACGCGAGCGTGTTTACTCCGGTGACTTTAGTAAAATAAATGGCTTTTACATGATGGGCGAAAAACCGCGGAAGATTGCGTTGCCTGAAAATCACGCCAGTGAAATATTTATATTTAAAACATACTAAGTATGCAGTTCCATTTGGTAGAGTGAAGCATTGAAAAACATTAATAGAGTTAAAACACCATGTATTGGTGTGTGTTCTACCGGCATAGGGGATACAGTTTGTAGAGGCTGCAAACGTTTTGCCCATGAAATTATTCAGTGGAATGCGTATTCAGAAGAGCAAAAGCGTCTGGTGTTGCAGCGTTTAAACCAGTTGCTGTCGCAAGTTGTGCAAGCAAGATTAGCCATTGTTGATGAGCAGCAATTGCTTGCACAATGCCAATTGCAAAAAGTGAAGATTAATCCGGATGCAGACCCCTTGTGTTGGGTGTTTGACTTGTTAAAAGCTGGTGCGAGTCAGATTCAAGCGATGGAACCCTATGGTTGTCGCATCAATTCAGAATATATCCACCTTTCTCCAGTGCAAATCAAAGATGATATCGACAAAGACTTTTTTATTTTGTCGGAAGTGCATTACGAACGTTATTTCGATGCTAAGCACCGTTCATTTGTAGAATAAACTTTAGATCTTGTTAAAAAATGAAAACTGTCCACGAATTTTTACTCTGTGAAACCCCGGATGCCTGGGTTAAAGAAGCTTTAAAACATCCTGAAATGTTGTTGATTGATCACGCGAATTGTGAAAAAAAAGCAGCGGGGACGGCATTGAATTTAATGTACCGTTATGTCGATAACTTTAATCTGCTGAATAAAATGTCACGCCTGGCTCGTGAAGAGTTGAGACATTTTGAGCAGGTAATTGCGATCATGGAAAAACGTGGTATTGCCTATCAGCAAATTACGCCAGCGCGTTATGCGGCGGAGTTGCGAAAACCAATTCGCACGCACGAGCCGGCGCGTTTGGTTGATACATTAATTGTAGGGGCGATAATTGAAGCGCGATCCTGTGAGCGTTTTGAGAAGCTTGCTCCGCATCTGGATGAAGAGTTACAAAAATTTTATCTGTCGTTATTGAAGTCTGAATCTCGACATTATCGCGATTATCTCACTCTGGCAAAGCATGCGGCAGAAGGTAAGGATATCAGTGCCCGTGTAGACCTGTTTCTGTTGCGAGACAAAGAGTTAATTGAAACTGGTGACTGTGAATTCAGATTTCACTCTGGTGTAGTTGAGGCGTCTTAACTTCCAGTTTGTCAGCTTGCCTGTCTTGTCGTCGCTGCAGCTATCCAGGGAATGTCTTAAAAGAATATCGTGATAAGTGGGTAAATGTAAGCGGCCATTTTGCAGCTATGTATGAAGCTATTTTCAAGTTATGAAACAGTCATGCAATAATGAAATTATGGCGCTTACATTGGGGCATTGTCATACCAAAAATGGTCATACCCAGTGTGGCTTTACCGTTACAGTGCCTAAGTTAAGGCATTAACGTTTGCGGGTTAAAAACAGTTTACGCTTATCGAGTATCAGCAGCTTTAATTGCTGCAAGTCAAATTGCGAAAGGTTATCGATTTTGTTGATGTTTATTCGATGCAGGTGCAGATAGGGTGCCTGCTGATTAAATTCACGCAAATCGCCGTTTTTAATTATCGGTAAAAAGTTGTCTTTTATAATAGTTCTTTCGATGATTTCAAAGCAATGCATCGGGGAGAGTGGTCTGCTTCGATATTGGGTGTCGCCACTTTTGACTGGGAAGGTCATTAAATAAGGGACATCTTTTTTAAAAAACCAACCAGGGTAAACATGAATACCCGTTGGTAAAATTGCGTCTTCTCCAATATCTGTGTATCGCTCCATACTGTATGTGCTGGGCACCACTACGATTTTCGTGTCGATTGCGGATAGCGTTTCAATCGAATATTCGCCGTAAATGTGTCGCAGTGTAGAAGAGAATACACACAGAAGTTCATTTATATTTTTAACAAAATCGAGCGCTAAATGTTTTTTATGAAAGGAGTCAATATCCCAGATTATCTTATGATCGGCGCTTTCGGAGATAGATTCTGCAGAAGAATTCATAAGGTCTAAAGCCTGAGTCTATTGTTGTATTTCCGGGTGGGGGACGGATTGCTGATAGCATGTTGAGGCATGTCTTCGGCAACAATTGACACTGATAGTAACCTAAAAACATCACCTAAAACATCATTTTTTTAGTACCGAATAAATTGTTGCAGATTAAATCCAAGGCGAGGGTGGATAAGCGCGTTAAAAAAATGTTTCAAGCGTGTGAGCGATTTAAGACTTTAGTACAGCATGTTTTGCTATGTAATCTGTTTATAGATGCCGCGAATACTGCGGAGAATAAGGCTGTATATAGAATGTTGATTAAGGTAAGTCGAAAAAAGTCGCCCGTTCTAGTAATAGCTTTTTGTTGTAAAGAGTAGAAGTCCTTAATAATAAAATGTTTTAATCGTAGAAGTTAAAATTATAAAAGTGTGGCTCTGTTTACGATTGTCAGTTGCGAAATGCGAGGCTTTTCAATGGTCGAACGCGAGTGGGGAATGAGAAAGCTGGGAGTGCTCTTTTGTTTTCCATTAGTTGGTTTAAAAAAATGTCTGTTGATTGAGTTAATGGCAGTCCAGTGGAGGTGTTTTAAGAGCGTGTTTTAGAGTTGCGTTTTAGAGCTGCGTTTTAGAGCTGCGTCTTAGAATAAAGCGCGGGACAGGATAGACGGAAATGGGGGTAGAGAAAATACGGCTATAGAAAATACAGACGTAGAAAATACAACCATGGAAAACACCAGTAAAGAAATCAAATGACCGTTTAGCGTATAGAGATTGTCGTGTTGTCTTAAAATGCTTTATTTGTATACGTTTTTAATGTCTTTATGTTGGGGTGTTGAATAGGGGGTAGCAATAATTCTTACTGGAAGGGCCTTGAAAGCTGAGGGAGGGTGGATTGGTGTTATGTTTTAAGAGAGGCTTTTGAAAAACTGAATGGCAAATAAAAAAAGATTAAATGGAGGTGCAGTAGATTACACCTCCATTATGAATGCTATATTAAAGCTCCATTCTTAAGCCTGCACTGAATATCAGGCTGTCATAAAGCGTATTGGAGACCAGAGTCTGAATATTGAAAAAGCCCTGGTAGCCATGTGGGAAAACAAAAACACCACCGACATTTACGTCAAAAAAGTTAGCATCCAGATCATTGGATTTGTAAGTGAATTTGGTGCTGTTTAGATCTTCGACAAAGCTGACAGCAACGAAGCGGCCTTCATGTTCAAATTCATGACGCCAGTCCAGGCTGACCTGAGGGATAAAAACACCTTTAGAGGTGTTGATGGGGTAGCTTGTTGTAACGCCGACTTTCGTTTGGAAAGACTCCATTACATCGTCGTGGAAGGTCAGTTGTAATCCAGAATCCAGGTCATCTGTTTCACTGTAGGTGCCAAAGTCAGTTTTGAACCATTCAATGCCGATCTGCGGCATGATGGAAAAGCGTTTATACGTAAAGTCATAATCTATATTGCCTGCCAAGCCGAATTTATCCGGGCTAAAATCGGCATCGGGCGTACCATCCCAAGTGGGGAGTTGGAAACCGTTATAGGTGTCACCAAAGCTCGCAATACGCTCTCTTTCAGACGACATTTTTTGATAAAACGCTGAAATTTGACCAGAAATCTGATCGTTGTATTGATAGGACGTCATAAAGTTAACGCCAGTAGACTCGTCTTTAAAGTTTCCGCCGTTTTCAAAATCTCCTTCAATCGTGGATGTGTCAATTAATCCACTGATAGAAAGTTGGCTGTTAACACGGTAGGTTGTGCCGGCAATTAATCGCTGGATAGTGGAATCGTAGGGGCCTTCAAGACTTGATTGTGAGCGATCAATGCTGCCGTTTTCCAGTGTGAAAAAGAGAGACCAGTTAGAATCCAGTTGAATTTCTGATGTCTCTCTTGCTCGCGTATCATCCCCTGCCGTTTGTTCAAAGGGAAGGGAGGCGGGTGTCGCTGAAGCGCCGCCGCTTGATCCTGGTTCGGCACCCAGGGGGGTTGTGCGCTCGCATATTTCCAGCAGGTTCCCTGTCGGGTTTCCGCCGCCTGCAAATAAAACTCTGCATGCTAAACCACCGGTGCCGGTCGCTAGTTGAGTTTGTACTGCGTCATCTAAAGATTGGGCTGTAGATAGATTTGAATAGCTTGCACAAAAGCTGAATAAAGCGCCTGTCGTCACAACCGTCAAGGTGTGCGCAAGATCCTGTTTTAACTTGTAAATCATTATTGTCTCCATGCAACGAAAGGTGTAGGCTTTTGGGCGCGAAAGTTGGTGAACGATTGTAAACAACATCGGGAAGCCAAGGGAAGTGGTGATAAGTTTAAAATGTGAAACTTTGCTGAAATAGTAGCTTGGAACACATAAAGCCATAGTAAGATTCATCCGAGAGTAGTTAATCCAATTTCAGCAAATTCCGCTGTCGACAAAAATATGAAACATGAAGACGATAAAACCCGTATTACTCCGCGTATAGCACAGCGCGATAAAAACCAGACAGATAAAAAAGCAGAAAGCATAGAGGAAGTGCAATCGTCGCAAGCCTCTGATGAAACCGTGCTTCAACCTGCCAAAAAACTTCCAAACAGCCACGCCCATAATACAGAATCGGAAAGTGCCCCAAAAACGTTCAGCCAGAATGCTGGAAACCCAGCGATAGAATCAGATGAAGACGCAACAATACTGAAGCCATCCGCAAATGCCGGGGTGGAAGATGATGCGACCCGTCTACAGGTTAAGCCGCAAGCGTCAAATCTGAGTGAAGATGAAACCATTCTGGTTGATGTGGATAAAACGTTCGAAAACACAGCCGAAGAAGGATGGCAGTCGCAAGAAACGAAACTGAATCCTTCTTCAAAGTTACACCAGTCAGACGTTCAGGAGGGAGACGACGGAGAGACACAGATAAAACCCGTTGATAACCCTCATTCTTTATTTAAAGATTTATCCCGTACCATCGCTGCGAACCGAGCGGAACCCATTATATTAGAACCGGGCACACAGCTTAAAAACCGTTTTGTGTTAGAGAAAAAGATCGGCAGTGGTGGAATGGGGACCATTTTCCTGGCGAAGGATCTTCGTAAGGAAGAGTTGCAGGATAAAGACTCCCAAATCGTTATCAAAGTCTTGAATGATGAACTTCATGATAACTTTGAAGCGGTGATGTCTCTCCAGCGTGAAGCGAAAAAGTCGCAGACCTTATCGCATCCCAATATTGTGACGGTTTACGATTTTGACCGGGAAGACACCACCTTCTTTATTAGCATGGAGTATTTACAGGGGGAATCTTTAGATCAATTCATTGGGCGAGGTGAATATCGCACAGAAAAACAGACCAAAATTCTGCACTATGTCGAGCTAATGGCGAGAGGTCTGGCTTTTGCGCATCAGGAAGGTTTTGTTCATGCTGATTTTAAGCCGGCAAATGTATTTTTAACAAACCAGGGCCAAATTAAGATCCTGGACTTTGGTATCGCGCAAGCGGTACGCAATAATCTTGCTTCGCAAGCCGGAGATGAAACGGTTTTTGACCCCGCCAGTCTGGGGGCAATGACGCCCAATTACGCCAGTCTGGAGATGCTTGAATACCAGCGGCCAGTTCCCGCTGATGACGTATATGCGCTGGCCTGTGTGGGTTACGAACTGCTGACGGGCAAGCATCCCTACCGAGACGAGAACGGAAAAAAATTAAGCGCAAAAGAAGCGCAGAAAAGAAATTTGCATGTCGAGCCTGTGAAAGGCTTGTCGAAGCGGCAAATGCAGGCACTAACCAAAGGCCTGGCATTTAAACGTGAACACCGCTATGTCGATGCGGGTCAATTCATTGATGCAATAAAACCACGGGTTAAGCTGGCTCAATCCATTATCTTATTAATTGCGGCATTGAGTGTGGCCATGGTGGTGTCCTGGTATATGCTGGCGTCCAAATCGGATGCTGTTATCGGTTTCGATGATTTGCCGCCATCAATGGCAAAGATAGTAGATACCATCAAAGATGGTGATGAAATTCTGCAATCTGGAGACGTCAATCAGGCTCATAAACTGTATGCTCTCGCCTGGGAATCCAGTTTCGATTTGCATAATGAAGACTCCCGAGATCTGCACAAATTAAAGGTCATTGTGGATCGAAGAATTAATAAAATCATAGAAAAACTGATTAGCGATTCTGAAAAACCAGAGTTGGACGAATTTAGTCTGATGCAATTGCAGTTAGCGTTGGAATTTCTGCAAAAAGATGAACTTGGATCGATGGACGATAAAATTGACAAGGCCATTGCAGCCATAAAAGCGCGGCTTGAGCAGCGCGAGAAATAGAATCGATATTCATATGAGTAAGCCGGTTTTTCAATCCTTGCATACTCCCGTCGAGCTATCGGGGCGCGTAGAGACATTGCTGGATGAACGTGTGGTGTACGAGCCGTTCATACTGCAGTCACGCTAAACCTCGGTGAATCGTGGTGATTTGAAAGGCCATCCAATTAACTCAAGAAAATGAATTCTATTGATAGCATGAAGATTAATGGAAGAGAGAAGGTTATGAATACACAAACAAATCAAAGTAACGTCAAAAGTAACGTCAATTGGCGGTCTAAATCACCATCCTCTAATCAGAAAGTCGGTCGCTTAAAAGGCGCATCCAGTAAGAAATTCGCTTGCGTGGCGATGGCTGTTTTGTTAACGGCCTGTGGTGATGTGAAAAAGCAAGACTTTGCAACTGCAGGCGAGCAGGCGGGAAAAAGCGTTGAAGAACTGAAAATAGTGGACTGTTTGCTGCCGGGCAAGGTCAAAAAGTTAGGCGGTGTAACGTACATGTCTGACCGAAAAGCGGTTCGTACAACGGCTTCAGATTGTAATATTCGCGGTGGAGAGTACACCGCCTATGACCGTGCGGACTATAAAACAGCGTTAGCGGTTTGGCTGGAATCTGCCGAGAAAGGTGATCCGGAAGCGCAGACCTATGTCGGTGAGATTTTCGAGAAAGGTCTGGGGCAGGAAGTGGATTACGTTTCTGCGGCCAGTTGGTACGAAAAAGCGGCCAAACAAGGTTTTAAACGTGCTCAGATAAACCTTGGATATCTGTATGAGAATGGTCTGGGCGTAGCGCAGGATTCGGCCAAAGCATTGAACCTGTATCGCGTTGCTTCCGGTGCGGAAGGTGAGTTAATTTTCGCTGCAGACGCGCAGGAAGAAATCGATAAGCTGCGTAAACAGCTCGAACAACAAGTGAGCAGCGCTAAACAGGAATCACAATATTTATCCCAGCAGATCGCGTCTTTACAAACCACCATCGATAACAGCGCGACTACCGCAGCACCTCAGTCTGGTGGTGTTAAACCCAGTGATACCAAGTTAAACGATGCAATCAAACAAATTGAACTGTTAAAAAATATGTACTCCCGCTCGCAAGCAGAGCTTCAGGAGTTAAGTGGTAAAATGGATAGTCTGCCGAAAATTCGATATCGCACGGCCGCAGAAATCGACTTGATCAGACCGGTTAAATTAAGTGAGAAAGATGCGCGAACCTTCAAGGATATTAATTTTGGGCGGTATTTTGCGTTAATTATTGGCAATGAAGATTACCTGTACCTCGAGGATTTAAGTTCGCCGCATAAAGATGCGTTGCGAATGAAACAAATCCTTGAACAACAATACGGCTTCAGCGCCGTGTTGCTGTCGGATGCCAGTGAAAAAGAAATACTGAATGCTTTTGATGATTTGTATGAGCAAATTGGCCCTAATGACAATCTTTTAGTGTTTTATGCGGGACATGGTAATTTAACCGAGAGTGACAACCAAAAACGCAAACGAGGTTACTGGCTGCCTTCAAATGCCGCGCCGGATGGCTTGGTGAACTGGATCAGCAACAGTATTATCAGTGATCATTTGGATCGTATCCGTGCTCGATCTGTTCTGGTCATAGCGGATTCGTGTTTCGCCGGCAACCTGGCATCTGAACGCAGCTCATTTCTCCTGGGCGGTATGTATGCCGATTTATCTGAAGCTTCTATCAAGCAGGGGATTTCGCGCCGCTCTCGCATTGTTATATCGTCTGGTGGCGAGCGCCCAGTGCTTGACGGTATTGCTGGTGACCATTCTATTTTCGCCAACTCCCTGATTAAAGTGCTGGAAAGCAACGAGTCGGTTCTGCGTGATAATATGTTGTTTGCGCAGTTGGCGGTGAATGTTCGTCAAAATGCACAGGAATTAAACGTCGAACAAACTCCTGAGATGCGACCCATTCGTGCAGCGGGCCACGAAGGCGGAGATTTTTATTTCATTCCTTCGTCAATGAGTACCGCTGAACTGAAGCAAAAAGTGCAATCCCTCAAGGTTGCACAAAATGATTTTTGATTCGGTGTTGTAACTGCCAATCAAAATTTGTGGAATACAAGACGGGGATTTAATTGATCTAAATCCCCAAGGAATATACCCGAGGACATCATGTACACCAAGTTAGTCAATTCAACCGCCTTAATTCGTTTCTTAATTGCATCGCTCATATTATTGAGCTTGACCGGGTGTGGCGGAGGAGCCTCAGAAATTCCTTTACCTGTAAGTGCAACACCAGCACCTACTTCTCCTGAATCAGAAATTGAACTTGTACTGGGTAAGCCTTTTGTCAGTCCTGCTCTTATACCTCCGTCCGATACGCAGACCAGTGTTATTTTCCGGTCGAAAATAAGCGGCTACCAAAATCCTCCCGAGATGTTATTGCTGGATGAAGTAGATGCACAGGGTAATGTCATAGCCGAAAACATCGCTCAGTTGTATGACGATGGTGATGGTGTTGATACCTATTTAGGGGATAGAACTTATTCTGGCGCCGCCAAGCTGGGCGCGGATACGGCTTTAGCGAAGTATTTCCGTGTCCGCACGGACATGTTTAATGAAGAATACACTTCTAATACTCTTACATTTTGGGTCAGCGGATGCCCAACCGATGCGCGTCCTTCTGATAAAGAGAAAGTTGCCCTGGACCCGGCTTCGGGGAATGATATTTTTACAAATGAAGTGTTGATCATCTTATCCGATGAGACAGCACCTTCACTTCCGGTGGTGAATACTATTGCTTCTGCCATTGGTGGACAGGTTGTTGGCTGTGTGCCGGAGCTCAAACAGTTTTTAATTGAATTTCCTGGAACTATTGCACAGGACGTCACGAATGCAATTGCCACGTTGGAAGCGGACCCAGATGTACAAGAGGCTTTGCCGAATGTTCAGCTGTCTATATCTGACCAAATAAGCGGATCTGAGTGTAACGACGAAAGTTGTGAGTGGTACATCGAGAAAATTCGGGCCGATATTGCCTGGTTGTTGGCTGGTGCGGGTGACGAAGAAATTTCCGTAGGTGTTTTGGATTTTGGTGTTGATTGCAGCCATACAGAATTAAATTGTGATCCTGATCTGGTCGAGAATGATGCGATTGATCACGGTACCGGTGTTGCCAGCCTGATTTTTGCCAAGAATGATGAGAATAGTGTGACCGGCGTTGCCTGGAATACTTCTATTTATCCGCACAGTTTTGTCGGTGATGGCGGCAGCGTATATAAAATGAGTGAACTGATTAATAGCAGTTTGAACGATGAAAACGTCAAGGTTGTGAATATTAGTGCGGGTTCCCCGATTGACCCGAATGATCAAATTCTGAATTCAGTTTGTGCTGCAATTGCCTCTGGTCGATTGGTGGTGGCTGCTGCCGGTAATGCCTCGCAACCAGATTGCGAACTGGAAAATGTTTTTCCTGCAAAATACAACTCTCCTGAATACTCCTGTCCTAACGGCGCTGACTTACAGAAGGGCTTAATCGTAGTGGGTGGCACTGACGTTAACAACGAGCTGGCAGAGTGGAATGTTGGTGAGAGCGGTGTGTGCAGCAACCAATTGTATGTTGATATTTTTGCACCAGGAGAAAATCTGTTAACTGCCAGTAAAAAAGTGGATGTGGACGATAAGTTTGTAGCGAGAAACGGTACCAGTTTTGCCACACCATTAGTGTCCGGTGCCGCTGCGGTGTTGTGGGCGTCTAACCCGGAATTAACCGTTTCTGAATTACATGACCAGATTCTCGCATCCGCGGCATTGTTATCCAGTGAAAGTGCTAATCCGCGTGCAGTGACCAGTAGTGAACGTATGCAGGGTAAAAAGCTTTTAGACATGTTTGCCATGCTGGGCGGCGAAGAAATTAATGGCGAGTTACCCGATTTCGAACCCAATGATTTCGTATTTTTGGCAAAACCAAGAGCGGCGTTAGGTGCCGATTATATTTCTGACAGAATAGTTATCGAAGGGCTGGATATAGCCACTTCGATTGACATAGAAAACGGGTTTTATTCTATTGACGGAGGGCCGTGGACAAGTGCCGCAGGCCAAATTTCCAATGGTCAGGTGCTGCGCGTAAGACTTAAAGCCTCTGAAGAAACGAATGTCAGCACCCAGGCACAGGTGATTGTGGGCGGTGTAAGTAAAACGTTTGAAGTAACAACGGGCAATGGTGAAACGGATGTGAAGAATCTGACATTTGCCAGCAAAAAAAATGTTGAAACCGGACAATTTGTTGAATCGACACAGGTTATTGTTACGGATATCGCTGCCAATACACCGATTCAAATTGAAGGTGGAAGCTACTCCATTAATGGTGGCGAGTACCGTTCAACCGCTGGCACTATTAATCCCGGCGATACTCTGCGGATCGGCTTAACCAGCGGCGAAACGTTTGGGGAAACCTTTCAAGCGCTTTTTACAATTAACGGTGTGCAAAAAAGATTTCGCGTATCTACACCGGAAGCGGATGTAAAACCCAATGCGTTTAGATTTATCGATGCGGAAGCCGTACCTGTTGGCTCTACGGTAGAGCGCAGCATGACCGTCAGTGGCATTAATTCTCCGAGTTATATCAGTATCAGCGGAGAGGGGGCATTGTATCAGGTGGGAGATGGCGAACTTACCAGTGATATTGGACGTGTGAGTAATGGCGATATAGTCACCGTGCAATTAACGGCGTCCTCCGGTTTTTCCAGAACACGATATGCCACCTTGAATATTGGTGGCGTAAGTGCAAGTTTCAAAGCGACTACAGAAGCTGTAGACACGTCCCCCGGAGATTTTGCATTTGAAAGTCTTACCGACGTTGCACGTGATACGGCATTCGAATCCAACATTATTACGATCGAAAACATTAATACGACAGCCCCAATCAGCATTGTTAATGGTAGCTACGCTATAGATGGTGGTGCTTTCACAACAGCCGATGGAGAGATTAGAAATGGCCAGACGGTGGTTGTACGAGTGCTATCTTCCGCGGAATTTAATACTGCAACCAGTGCCACGCTGATCGTAGGTGATTTATCCGGGGCTTTTGCAGTGACTACTGTGGCTGAAGACACGGTGCCAGATGCATTTGAGTTTGTCGCGCTGAGCGACGTGCCGCTTTCTTCTATTCAATCCTCCAACAGAATTGAGGTTACGGGCATTAACAGCCCCACAACCATCAGTATTTCAAACGGCAGCTATGTTATCGACGAAGGGGATTTTACTGATCAGCCAGGCGTAGTCTCTAATGGTCAAAGTGTGCTCGTACAACTCACTGCATCAAACGCTAATGGGGTTACCGTAACAGCGGAATTAACAATTGGTGGCGAGAGTGCGGGCTTTAGTGTCACGACAACCGCTGAAGATATAACACCAGATACCATTGCATTTACGCCTTTGCCGAGTGTGCCGGTATCGAGTTTTCAAACCTCAGAGCCTGTCACTGTTTCAGGTCTTAGCGGTGAAGCTTCTATCAGTGTTTCCAATGGCCGATATTCCATTAATAGCGGTGCAATGACTGACGCTGCGGGAGTAGTGGTTAACAACGATGTGATTCGCGTTGAAGTACAAGCGTCTGCCGAGTTCAGCACACCAAATAGTGCTTTGCTGTCCGTAGGTACGGAAACTGCGGATTTTACCGTGACAACAGAGGCCGAAGACAGCGTGCCAGACACGTTTAATTTTACCGTCTTAACTGATCAATCAATTGACACTGTAATAGAATCTGAAGCAATTACTATCAGCGGGATAAATACGCCGACACCTATTTCTGTTAGTAGTGGAGAGTACTCCATCAATGGTGGAGCTTTTGTTGGGACTGATGGCGTTGTCGAAAACGGCAGTACAGTTATCGTAAGATTGACTACCGGACCCGAGTACAGTCAATTCAACAGTATAAGTTTGGATGTCGGAGGTGAGACGGCAGCATTTACTGTAGTAACGGAAGATGGCGCACCGAAGTTAGAAGGGACGGCTTTATTTTTGGATAACAACCGGGATTCGACTATCGGTGTGAATGATACATTGATATTTAAATTTGATCGGGAAGTTATCTTTAATGTCGGGGCGGAACCAAGTGCCTTGTTCACCTTGCCGGTCACCAATGATAGTTTCGGTACTGGAGCCACAATGTCATCGGGGAACAACTCCAGTGAAGTTTTTATTACCTTAGGAATAGGCCCAGTAATCAGTGTTATGGGCGATTTTAATGAGCTTGAACTCGCGGCAGGTTCATCATCAGGCATTGATGTCAACACCTCCGCACCTTCAGGCAGTATTGTCGCTGTGGAGTCTGGAAAGGACGCGGTCTCGACAGTTGCTATTGATATGGTTCCTGGGTTTGTACCAATTGCTTCTCCACTACCTGCTGTTGTGCATAACGAATCCGTCTTGTCAGATTTAGATCTTGATGGCTTGCCAGAATTTATTGTGTCTTCTGCTGAAGATACTGTGATTTACAGCAATTTTGGCCAAAACTTCTTTTCTTTGGAAGAGACTATTGGCGGTGCAACCACAATGGCTGTAGGCGAATTTGGCGGTGCATTTTCAAAAGAAATTGTACAGGCTTCAGTCGCGACCATTAGCATTCTCTCGAATACTGACGGGTATCTATTGTTGGAAACTGTTGATGCTGCGACCGAGTTATCAACCATTATTGATCTGGAAGCCGGTTCGATTGATGCTGATGAGACAGATGATATCGTCGCGCTGGGACCAGAAGGTATTGTGGTGTTCTTCCATCTTATCGATGGCTCCTACAGCCCGAAACCTTTGCTTACACAGTCTCCGAGTGGCCAAATCGTATTAGTTGACATGGATGGCGACGAAGATCTGGATATTTTACACCTCAGTTCTACCAAAGACGGTTTGTCCTCAGTGTATACAAATGATGGTCTCGGTGAATTCACAGAAGCTGATTTTGATCTACAGCTGGATGTAAATGCGTACGCAGTTGGCGATGTGAACGGCGATAAGCTGGCCGATATTATTGTGGCGGATACCGCCAGACAAATCGTATCTTTATTTATTCAAGAGAGTTTAAATACTTTTTCCATGATGGATATTACTGAGTCTGTTGCCGCAGATCTTCTTACGACATACAGCCTGGCGCTGGCTGACCTGGATGGCGATCAGGATCTGGATTTGTTGCGATTAACGGCCGATACCACTGAGCGCGATATGGTGTATTTCAATGATGGGAATGGTGTGTTTATACCGAGCCCGCAGGCATTGGCGATCGGAACTGATTTCGCCAGAATGGCTGTAGGCGACACGGATGGCGATATGGATGTCGATTTTATTTTGACAGATCCCGATGGAGGTCTCGGGCATGATTTTTATCTAAATTCGTGGAGTGACTTTGGTTTCCCACCCTCCGGACAGCCTTAATTTAATCATTCCAAAGGCAGTGTGAATCCGGCTGATGAGCTGGATCACACAGAAAATCTTCTGCCAAGCTGAGGAGTCAGCTGGGCAGAAGATCGTAACTCACCAGATCCATTGCCTGCTCTGTAACCTTTAAATACCAGACTTTTACTCCCCAATCTCCCAGTACAATACGCTCCCTGGGAATCCGGTCTATATCATAATCGTGCCGTCCAGGACGGTGGGTGTGACCATGAATCATTAAGCTGGTGCCGCTTGTTACAAAGGCTTGTTCTACCGCTTGTTGATTAACGTCGAGAATATATTCCGCTTTGTTCTGGTTAGCATTGTTGCTCCGCCAGCGATAATAACGTGCAATCATTCGTCTCAGCCATAATGGGTAGGCGAGTTTTTCTCGTTGCCAGGCTGGGTCACGTACTTTGGTGCGAAAAGCTTGATAAGCAATATCATCGGTACAAAGACTATCCCCGTGGAGCAGAAGAGTAGGGGTGCCGAATAATAAAATTTCGCTCCCTTCATCTAAAATCGTCATACCGCTGGCATGTGCGAATTTTTCCCCGACTAAAAAGTCACGGTTTCCATGAATGAAAAATAACGCAATACCCAGGTCGGCATATTGCCGTAACAGGGATTGAATATGTAAAACGAAGCGGGAATTATCGTCATCGCCGATCCAGGCATTAAAAAAATCGCCCAGAATATAAATGGCTTTAGCGTCTTTACTGGCTTGCTCAAGGAACACTTCAAAAGCACGTATCAAATCAGGATAGGTGCTTTCGAGGTGTAAGTCAGAGATAAAATAAATTGCGGATTTTTCCGTCAAGGTTTAGCTCTTGAATTTAGATATATAGGCGGTAACGCAGTTGTCTGAAATCTCAGTGTTATTCAGCAATCGTGGCTTTGTTGATTATGACTGCATCAACGGGGACATCGCCATGCATACCATGGTTGCCTGTTTTAACCCCTTTGATTTTCTCAACCACTTCCATACCAGAAGAAACTTTGCCGAAAACACAGTAGCCGTAACCGTTCGTGTCTTTTGAGCGAAAGTTGAGGAAATCGTTGTCTTTGACGTTTATGAAAAACTGGGCAGAAGCACTATGCGGGTCAGAAGTGCGAGCCATGGCCAGAGTCCCTTTGTCATTTTTTAAGCCGTTATCGGCTTCGTTTTCGATGGGCGCACGCGTGGCTTTTTGTTGCATATCTTCACCGAATCCACCACCCTGGATCATAAAACCGTCAATGACGCGGTGGAAGATGGTGCCGTCGTAAAAACCCTCTTCAACATACTGTTTGAAGTTTTGAGCGGTTTTAGGAGCTTTGTCGAAATCAAGCTCGATTACGATGTCACCAAAATTTGTATGTAAAGTGATCATTTAAGAACCTTTGCTGTGTTTGTTTAATGCTTTCGCTTAATTCTACCTGCGCTGAGGTAAGGAGCCGGCTATAATACGCGCTTTGTCCTGGAATCGAAACCGTAGTGAACGGTCCGCATGAACAGTCGTCGCTAAGTACGGCATTTTAAAAGAGTTTTAGATCTTATGAGTGCAGAAGAAAAACCCTTAAATTTTCTTGAGCAATTGATAAAAAGTGATTTGGAAGCCGGGGTGGTCGAAAAAGTCGTCACTCGATTTCCACCTGAGCCTAACGGCTACCTGCATATTGGCCATGCAAAGTCTATTTGCCTGAATTTTGGCCTGGCATTGAAGTTTAACGGGGCGTGTAACCTCCGCTTTGATGACACCAATCCCGCGAAAGAGGAAATGGAATATGTCGAGGCTATTAAGCAGGATGTCAGTTGGCTGGGATTTTCCTGGGATGGCGAGGAGCGATATGCTTCCAGTTATTTCGACACTTTTTACGAGTGGGCAGTACATCTGGTAAATACCGGCAAAGCATATGTATGTGATCTGAATGCTGAGCAGGCGAGAGAATACCGAGGCACATTGACCGAAGCAGGGAAAAATTCACCGTTCCGCGATCGCAGTGCGGCGGAAAATCTTGAACTGTTGGAAAAAATGAAAGCTGGCGAATTTGAAGAAGGCGCCAAAGTGCTTAGGGCAAAAATTGATATGTCCCATGGCAATATCAACATGCGTGACCCCATTCTTTACCGAATTCGCAAGCAAAGTCATCACCAAACTGGTGACAAGTGGTGCATTTACCCCACTTATGATTTTGCGCATGGTCAGGAAGATGCCATTGAAGGCATTACGCATTCTATCTGTACCCTGGAATTTGCCGATCACCGTCCATTGTATGAATGGTTTATAGCAAACCTGCCGGTGCCGGCGAAGCCGCGTCAGTATGAGTTTGGCCGTTTAAATTTGAACTATACCGTCACCTCCAAGCGAAAGCTCAAGCAGTTGGTGGATGAGAACTACGTAGATGGTTGGGATGATCCTCGCATGCCCACCATTGCTGGCTATCGTCGTCGAGGTTACACGCCGGCATCAATTCGCAAATTCTGTGAAATGATTGGTGTAACCAAGGCTGATGGGGTAGTGGATGTTGCCATGCTGGAGCACGCAATCCGCGATGACCTGGACAAGAACGCACCGCGTGCCATGTGTGTGTTACGTCCTCTGAAAGTGGTGTTAACAAATTATGCGGCTGATAAAAGTGAAAATTTAACTGCACCAGGGCACCCACAGCGAGAAGATTTACCCGAGCGTACCTTGAGCTTTAGCAATGAAGTCTATATTGACGCAGATGATTTTCGAGAAGAGGCAAATAAAAAGTATAAGCGACTGGTGCTTGGTAAACGCGTTCGTTTGCGTAATGCCTATGTTATTGAGGCGGATGAAGCGATTAAAGATGACAACGGCAATATTATTGAAGTACGTGCACGTGTTATCGAGAATACGCTGGGAAATAAGCCTGAAGACGGTATAAACCCTAAAGGTGTCATTCAATGGGTGGACGCCAAAGATAATACGGAATTTGAAGTACGCTTGTACGATCGTTTATTTACTGATGCTGCACCGGATAGCGGTGATAAAAACTTTTTGGATTTTATCAATAGCGATAGCCTCGTTACGCTTCAAAAATGTTACGGTGAAAAAGGGCTGGCCGCAGCTGCTCCGGGGGAAGTGTTCCAGTTTGAACGGGAAGGCTATTTCTGTCGTGATGCTTCCGAGAAAACAGCGGGCCAATGTGTGTTTAACCGCACCATCGGTTTGAAAGACAGCTGGGCGAAAATCGAAAATAAATAGAGGTGGCTTGTCTCCTGAAAAAGGGGAGGCCTCTCATGCTATTGCGGACATATACGTCGCAAGAAAGCTAAAAGAGATCAAATACAACGGGATTTTAAGACTAACAATGTTAAAAGTTTACAACACTGCTACGCGCGCAAAAGAAACCTTTACACCCATAGAGAGTGATCACGTCAAAATGTATGTGTGTGGTCCTACTGTTTATAACTATGTTCATATTGGCAATGCTCGCCCAGTTGTTGTATTTGATACTTTATTTCGTGTTTTGAATTGCCTGTTTAAGCAGGTTACCTATGCCCGTAATATTACGGACATTGACGATAAAATTATGAAGGCGGCGAAGGAGCAGGGCATAAGCATTGCGGCGCTGACAGCGCATTATGCGGATGAGTATGTGAAAGATATGGCGCAGTTAAATGCGTTGTCGCCTACCATTTCCCCTAAAGCAACAGACCATGTTGGCGATATGATTGCCATGGTCGAAGCGCTGATAGCCAATGGACATGCCTATGAAGCGGATAAGCATGTATTGTTTGATGTAAAGTCTATGGATGACTACGGCAAGCTGTCCAATCGCTCGCTAGAGGATATGCTGGAAGGCGCGCGCGTGGAAGTGGCCAGCTATAAAAAATATGCAGGTGACTTTGTTTTGTGGAAACCATCCAGCGAAGATGAACCTGGGTGGGACAGCCCTTGGGGCCGGGGTCGGCCGGGCTGGCATCTTGAATGTTCTGCCATGATTGAAAATCACCTGGGAGATACGATTGATATTCATGGTGGTGGTCGAGATCTAATTTTTCCGCACCATGAAAATGAATTGGCGCAGAGCCAATGTGCTCACAACGGTAAACAATATGTGAAATACTGGATGCATAACGGGTTTATCAATGTTGATGGCGAAAAAATGTCAAAGTCGCTCGGCAATTTTAAAACCGTGCGAGATTTACTGGGTAAATTTCATGGTGAAGCTATTCGTTTTGCGCTGCTGTCAGGCCAGTATCGCTCCGAGCTAGACTTTTCAGCGGAATTGTTAAACCAGGCGAAAGCCAGTTTAGACGCGCTCTATGGCGCTCTGTTGAACTCACCTGCACCCGTGCAAGCCTTAAGTGATGAGCAGCGAAATCAATCAGCAGTCTTTGCGGCTCTGCTTGACGACCTCAATACACCACTTGCGATCAGCGAGCTACACAAACTGTCGAAAGAACTCAATAAATTCCCGGAAAATGCAGACTTGAAATCCGAGCTGGTGGGAATGGCTGAGCTTATGGGGCTTTTGCAGCAAGAGCCAGACACTTGGTTTCAGGGGGAGGAGAGTGACACCTCCTGGATTGAAGATTTGATTGCGCAACGAAATCAGGCAAAACTTGATAAAAATTATGCTCGCGCAGATGAAATTCGCGAAGAGTTGAAAGCAAAAGGTATTATCCTGCTGGATTCGAAAGAAGGTACCAGTTGGCGAAAAGAATAGTACTCTTTTAAGTTTCAGTGGTTGGGGTTGGCGCTTTGAAATCAGTAGCGGAGAAACAGCTGCTGAGAAAAGACAGATGAGTAAAGTCCGCTGAGAAAATACCGCTGAGAAAAAACATTCCTTGCCAGGCATGCAGTCTGGCAAGCAAATTTTTCCTCATCCACTGAATATCACACTTATCCCATCTCCCGTAAGGGTGTAAATAATTGCGTAACTTTTGATGAAGAAGTGCAAGTATTGAAAGGTAAAATACACGTGATTAACTATACAAACGTTGAAAATAAATTTGCTCAAATCCGTTCCAACAAAATTTTTGAAAGTTTTGTTGTAGGGATTATCATTTTCTCTGCACTTGTAGTGGGTGCCAAAACCTATGATATTCCCCCGGCCATTGAACAGGCCGTAGTGGTGTTAGACTGGTTGATCACCTTCATTTTCTTAATTGAAATAACCATTCGCTTTCTCGGCGAAGAGAAAAAATCGCATTTTTTTAAGAGTGGCTGGAATATTTTCGACGCTACCATTGTGTTGGTCAGTATTATCCCAATCGATAACAGCGAACTTGCTGTGGTCGGTCGTTTGGTACGAATTTTTCGTGTGTTGCGAATGGTCTCGATTATTCCAGAGCTGCGCACCTTACTTAACTCCCTACTTAAAGCCTTGCCCCAGCTTGGTTATGTCATGTTGCTGATGTTCATAATCTTCTACATTTATGCCGCGATAGGCAGTACTTTCTTTGCGGAAATAAATCAGGAGTTATGGGGGGATATTGCGCTTAGTATGTTAACGCTGTTCCGTATCATGACTTTTGAAGACTGGACCGACGTAATGTATGAAACCATGGATGTGTACGGTTTCAGCTGGGTGTTTTACTTGTCTTTTATCTTTTTTACTGCGTTTGCTTTCCTTAATATGGTGATTGGCATAGTCGTCAGCGCCTTGGAAAAAGAACAGTTGGAGGCAGCGCATGTTTCACCCGAAGAGGAAATGAACGAGTTAAAGGAGATAAAGGCAGAGCTTGCTGAAATTAAATTACTGTTGAAGGAAAAAGCGGGATCATAGTGACGGACGAAAATATTTCCCCCTCAGCAAACGAAAGAGAGCAACTAAATCAGGCTATTCAGCAGGTGGCCGGCAGTTTGAAATCGCTAATCTTCGGCGGTGATGCAGCAAATGCTATTTCTGAAAAAATCCGCTCTCAAATAAGCCTTTCTCAAACAAGTCCCTCTGAAAAAGGCCGCTCTGAGAAAGGCCCTTCTGAAAAAAGCCCCTCTGAAAAAAGTCCCTCTGAAAAAATCCCTGCGGGACAAAGCGCTGTCGGAATAAACTCCGTTGGGCGAGTTGTATCCGAGTTCAAGATTTATGAGCTAGTGCAAGCTGTCACAAAATCTTGCGACTATCCCTGGTCTAAGGATACAATTTTGGCTTTATTTCAAAAGCAATTTATTACCCAGGCGGCGTTGTGTGAATTGTATTTTGACATTGCCAGTGAAACTGATCATTTAGTATTGCTTTTTACACCTGTATCCGTGTGTCTTGTGTATAAAACTCCACTTGCAACGCTTGAGGGTGCAGTGTCAGGATTGTCAGCACTGGCCCTGGAAGAAAACTACAGTCCTAACATCGCTTTTTACCTGGATTATCATAATTTCTTTTCTGCTACACCTGCGTCAGTGAATGAAATGCTAAGGTCCTTCTGGCGTAAATACGAAACCTACATGGAAAAATCACCGGCCCTGAAGTTACTGGGGTTGGAGGAAGGGGCGGATTGGGCGAGTATACAATCGCGTTATCGAACACTGGCGCGGCAAAATCATCCAGACAAAGGTGGAGATGCAAATAAATTTATCGAAATTCGACAGGCGTTTGAAGCTCTGAAGCGACTACATCTTGGTGTCTAATATAGTGGCGGTAAATCAGGATAAAATGAGTTTGATGTAGCGTTGCACTTGCGCCAGGTAACCTGAACCAAACAGGTTTAAATGATTTAACATGTGATACAAGTTATAAATGGTTTTGCGTTGCAGATACTCTTCCTGCTGCGGAATAATTGCATAGTAAGCGTCATAAAATTCTTTACTGAAGCCTCCAAATAATTCCGTCATGGCGATATCTGTTTCCGGGTCGCCGTAATAGCTGGCGGGATCATAAATCCAGGCTTTTCCTTTATCATCGTATCCCGCATTTCCACCCCATAAATCCCCATGTAACAAAGATGCTTGTGGCTGGTGGTGTTGTAAAATGCTTTCCACTGCAATAAAAATTTCGCTGGAAATTGCGGAAAGTTGATGATGAAAGCCTTTTTCCTTAGCCAGTTTGAATTGCGGTTTTAGTCGCTGTTCAACGAAAAACTCTGCCCATGAATGTGTCCAGGTGTTGTACTGCGGTGTTTGCCCTATGTAGTTGGTTTCATGCCAGCCGTACATCCCGCTGTAATCATGCTCAGCATCAGTATTGTGGACCGAGTGCAGTTTAGCGATTAATTCACCGAGTTGTCTGGGGGAAGTGCGTGAGTGCGCGCTAAGATTTAAATATTGCATGACAATAAAACTGCTGCCATTGCTCGTTCCCGTCACTAGCGGAGTAGGGCAGGAAGCGTCAAGATGTGTAGAAATGATGTCTAATGCGCGAGCTTCTGCTTCGAAAATAGACAGAAAATCCTGTTGATTGACTTTGACGAAGAACTTGTTCGCAGTGGATGCATGGTGATGCGACTGCTCAGACGGAGTTTTTGTGGGTTTCGTCTGTAATATATAGGCTTTGCTGATATCGCCACCCGACACGGCCGTTGCAAGTTCAATGCTGATCGGCTGATCTAGTTTTGCAGATAGTTCCTCCTGAATATCAGTCCATAATGGCTTAATGTTGATAGTCATGCTGGTTTTTTATACGGAATCATTTTAAAAAGGTTAGTAGCTACTTTACCGAAATCTTCATGACCTGCAAATAAATTCACATGGCATATTTTTGTGCAGTGCTGTCTAAAACCATTTACGCTTTGGCTCGGGTGGCCCGTTTATGTTGTGCACCTGCCGCTTATGCCTGCAACCGGGCATTTATTCGGTTAATATGTGCAAATTCGAAGCTATAGGCACAGTCAAGTCAAGTAAAATAAAATACCTAGAAAACAGCCAGGGCATTTACATTAAATAATGTAAAAGTTAAATGAATAATAGACGTGCCTGTTCAAACTGTAGAAATAAATTATCGTTTGATTTGTAAGTGGCCGAGTTTTGTACAAAGTTCACACGAATATCGTGTAGAAAGTAAAGACCAACGAGAGAGTACATGCAATACATAGGAAGATTATTAGTTACCATTATTGGTGCCGTTACCCTTGGGCCTATAGGGGCAATCCTGGGCTTCTTGATTGGAATGGTTTTCGATAAGGGGCGAATGTCGGTGGAACAGGGGTTTAACCCTCAGGACCGCGCGCGAATAGAAACGCTGTTTTTTCAAACGGTTTTTCCGCTGTTGGGCAAATTGGCGAAAGCCGACGGCCGCGTGTCCGAAGAAGAAATTTCCGGTGCTGAGCAGCTGATGACCAAAATGGGACTCAGTCATGAGCAGCGTCAGCATGCGATAGCACTGTTTAAAGAGGGCGTTGATCCAGAATATGATATTGAGCCTGTACTGGCACAGTTTGTCAGCGAGTGCGCGCGCTATAACAATCTCAAGCAATTGCTACTGGTTTATCTCATCACTATTGCCTATGCCGATGGGTCACTTCATGCTGAGGAAGAAGGCCTATTGCAAGTTGTAGCGGATAAGCTTGGCTATTCACGCATTGCGTTTAACCATTTGTTGGGCATGATAAAGGCGCAAACCTATTTTTATCGTGGGCAGCAGGATCAATCGGGTTATCGCAGTGGCGGCTATCAGAATCATCGCCCGCTAAAACAGGATGAGCTCAAGCTTGCCTATGAGGCTTTGGGTGTGGAAGGGGATATTGGCGACAAAGAGTTAAAGCGGGCGTATCGAAAACTCATGAGTGAATACCACCCCGATAAGTTGGCGGGGCGAGGGGTTCCAGAAGATATGGTGAAGCTTGCCACAGAGCGGTCGCAAGAAATTCAGTCTGCATATGATCTTATCAAGAAAAGCCGTAACCTGTAATTACACCGGAGATTATTCGTTTTTGTGACGAAAAATATTAGGGAGTATCGATATTTTATTGCGCTGATTATTTGTCTTTTGGCGGCATACGCAGATGCCTGGAATTACCGGGGGCACACACAGCTAACACTGCACACCTATGAGCAGCTTTCGCCAAAAGAACAGCAGTATTTTATGCTTTTGGCGAAAACGTTAAAGCCAATCAGTAAATATAAACGTAAAACACAATCGCAAAGTAGCTCCTCATATCCGATAGCGTTGCTTGGCACTTGGGCTGATGAGGTGCGGGATAAACATTTAAAAACGCTGTTCAAATCCTTGGGCGAACCTTTGCCGCATCGCTTGCGTGCCGATGGGGCTTTTTCAACATCGTCCTGGCATTTCTATAATCGTTTTGTTGCCTCTCCTGAAGTAACAAAGTCCATCGTACAGTGTGAACTGAAAAATAGAGGGGAATTGTTGCCGAAACTGCAACTTCTGGACGCAATACTATTTGATGCGAGCACAACGCTGAGCAAAAAGCAGGAGGCCGTCCTATTGGCTTTGCAGCTTCATTTGTTGCAGGACTTGCACCAGCCGTTACATATGTTGTCGCGGTTTAATGATCGTTGCAGGCATGATTTAGGCGGAAATACCACATGCTTAAAACCGGGGCCGAATGAATCGGTTACTGGCAGTAGTAAGAAAAAAAGAAAGTGTGAGCTAAGCCTTCATCAATACTGGGACGGCGGTATAGGCCTGTTTAATAATCGGCACGGGGTGCATTTTCCGCAGGCTTTTATTGAACAGTATGGCACTGGCTCTGACACTAAAAAAGTGAGGAATGCAAAGTCGAGTTTACAGGTGGATGTCTGGGCAGATGAATCTGCTTCTTTCAGTCGCCAGGTATATGACCCGCAACATGAGCCGCTGTCCAAAACTTATCAACGCCAGGCGCAGTCAGTGGTGGCGCAGCAGGTGAATCGATGTGTCGAGCGAAGTGTTGAATATCTGCAGCACTACTATCAGTTTAAACAATCACAAATTAAAAGTCGTTCTTAAAATTTTATGACCAGTAAATCCATATTAATAACCGGCTGCTCAAGCGGCATCGGCAAATATACGGCACTTGCATTACAGCATAAGGGTTATAACGTGATTGCGTCTGTTCGCAAAGCCGAGGACATTGCTCCCTTGCAGGCAGAGGGCTTACAGCACGTTATTGCGTTGGATCTTGCGGACAGTCAATCTATCGATACAGCTGTTGCGCGATGCCTGGAAATTACGGGCGGACGTCTTTATGCATTGTTTAACAATGGTGCATACGGTCAGCCTGGGGCGATAGAGGATCTAACACGAGAGACCCTGCGTAAACAGTTTGAAACCAATGTGTTTGGAACACACGAGTTAACTGTTAAATTATTGCCGACACTGTTGAAGGAGGAGAGTGCGAGGATCATTCAAAATAGCTCAATTCTGGGATTCTCTGCGATGCCCATGCGTGGTGCATATAATGCAAGTAAATTTGCTCTGGAGGGCTTAACGGATACCTTGCGGCTGGAATTGGCGAATTCGAATGTGCGAGTGAGTTTGATTGAGCCTGGGCCGATATTAACGCACTTTCGCAAAAACGCGCTGGTGGCGTTAAAGCAAAATATATCTTTTTCTCAAAGTCGTTTCGGCGCACAGTATGAAGCTGCGGTAGAGCGATTAACAAAGGAAGGGCCGGCGGCACCATTTACGTTGGGGCCTGACGCTGTGGCTCAAAAAGTTTTGCATGCATTGGAGGCGAAGCGCCCAAAAGTTCGATACTACGTGACTTTCCCGACCTATCTTTTTGCGTTTATACGCCATTTCCTGCCTTATCGCATACTGGATAAAGCTGTGCTTCTAGCGTCAAAGTCTTAAATGGGTGGTTACAGAAGAGAAATAAATAAAGGCGTTAAGTTGTTAGCATGATTCATACTAACAACTTAACGCCCTTGTACTGAATAGGATTTATCTTTCAAGACAAAAAGCGAGCAAGAAAAAAGCGAGCACGAAAGAAGCGAATACAAAAAAAGCTAGCTGCATATAAACTGGGTAATTTATATGCAGAAAACGCACTGCAAAATATCTAATGGCAAAAAGAGAACTTTAGCTTGAATGTTCGCATAAAAGTAAACAGGCGCGAGCTTCAAACAAAAGTTTCAATTTCGCGCAGAAAACAGGTTTAGCAAGCAGTCAATTAAACTGCTTCGACGTTCTCTGCTTGTGGTCCTTTTTGGCCTTCACCTTCAGTGAAAGTTACGCTTTGACCTTCTTTTAAAGTTTTGAAACCGGAACCAGTAATGTTGCTGAAGTGGACAAATAGGTCCGGGCCGCCGTCACGACTAATAAATCCGTAACCTTTGCTATCGTTAAACCACTTCACTGTTCCATTAAGCTTATCTGACATGTGTTGAAACCACCTTTACTATTACGACAATAACCAGATTAAGATCATGCTAAGCACAAGCTGCGAAAACTACAGCACACAAATGCCAAAATGCAAATAATCAAAATCACAAGCGGAATTCTATGAGGCATTTATGACGAACACAATACATTTTTATGCATTCGTCATATTAATTGAAGAATTTTACGGAGAAGAAAAGGGGAGTTTCGGTAAAAATGGTTGCATGGCGTCTAATCCCTTTTGGTAAACGTCTTTTACCGTGGGTTTTAACTTGTTCTCGATACGTTTGGACAACATTGTGACCGGAAATAAACACTGTTTAGTTTTTTCTACACACACCGCATGACTTTTTCCTAAATCGTCTTCATAAACTTTCCATGCGAAATTTTTATTGGAATCTACAAAAATATCACCGAGCACAACACCCAAAGCCTGAAGCGAAACTGTATCGTCTGCTTCAATAATTTGTTCATCTATGATGCGTTGTAACAGTGGGAAATTGTTTTTGCCACTTTTTAGGGACTGTCCAAAGTGCGTCCGGGTTATCTCTTCCACGCGTTTGCGTTGTTTGATTAGAAATTGCTCATTTAGCCAGTTGAGGTCCAGAATTTTTGGGAATTCCTCGTTTTCTGCACCATAAGAGAGATTATGGGAGTTTTGTGCGAAACAATTCGAGGCACTTAAAATGAGACACGTAGAAATAAATGCGAGGTTTAAAAAGTGTAGACGTGGTGTTTTCATAAATAACGGCAGAGCCCAAATAACTAAATTATTTTAAATTATGCGACAAATGATAGTTTTTCGTCATCTCCCCGTAAACCCAATAAAGTAATGCGCTTACGTTTTAGGCCGGCAAAGTGTAGCATGTTAAGCCAAAACGGCCCATGCTGTTATTTTGCTCATACTGGCGACTCCGATGTCGATAGTTTCGTTGCCCAAAGTGCTGACTATGCAGACAATTGACAGGGAGGAGTGGCACAAGTTTCAAAGCGACGCGCTTTTTGTTTGGGTCCCTTTCTGGAGCGGGTTAGGTATAAGCCCTCAAGCATTTTATTTGTAATATTAGAGCTTTTTTAGGAGTTGAAATGAAAGTTTTTAAAATTGTCCTGGCCTTGGTGCTGGTATTAGTTCTGCTCATCGGTGGTGCGATTTACTATGTTCTTACCAATTTAAATGCCCTGGTAAAGCAAATTGTTGAAAGCGAAGGGCCGAAAATCACCCACACTACGGTACAGCTGAATGAGGTGGATCTGGAGCCGTTGAAAGGGCGTGGAGAATTAAAGGGCTTTAAGATTGGCAATCCTGGCGGGTATACCAGTGAACATTTACTCAAGTGGGATTCAATTCTTCTACATATTGATCCGCAATCCCTGCAAACGGATGTGATTGTGATAGAAGAGTTTGGCGTGAGCGGCGTAAACATCAAGGTAGAGCAAAAAGGTAAGACTACCAATGTGCAGGACCTGTTAAAAGCATTGCCCAGCGGCTCTTCTTCCTCCTCGGAAACATCCTCTGGTACAAGTGAGGCTCAGGTGCGAATGGCTATTAAACGCCTGAAATTTGCAGATAACTCAGTGGATGTGATTACCGAAAAATTTGGCTCTGCCAATGTAGAGGTTCCGGCTTTTGAATTAAGTAATATTGGCGACCCTAATGTTGGCTTAACGCCTGAACAGCTGAGTGCAGCGATTCTTAAGCCACTCATGAAAAAAGCCAAAGACGCAGCCGAGGATAAGCTTAAAAACATGGCCCGAGAAGAGTTGGAAGCTAAACTCGATGCGAAAAAAGAAGAATTGAAACAAAAGGCGGATGAAGAAAAGGCGAAAGCTGAATCCAAATTGAAAGCCAAGGAAGATGAGATGAAAGATAAGCTGAATGAAGAAGATAAGGAAAAATTAAATAAGCTTAAAGGGTTGTTATAGGCCTTTTATTAAATCGTCCATATTGTTGCAAGTTAATGATGTTGAATGAGATCAAAAAAGCCTGGCTTCATGAGGAGCCAGGCTTTTTCATTATAGATAAGCCACCCGGTATAGGAATGCATGACGAAGGCGGTACGCCTGGAATTGTGTCGTTATTGCGGGAAATGCTGGGCGATGATGATATATACCCCTGTCATCGCTTGGATAAAGCCACGTCGGGTCTGTTGATTCTGGGAAAAGGTGTAGACAATACGCGCGCGATAAGCGAGCTGTTTTCGACAAAACAGATTCAGAAATATTATTTGGCGGTGAGCGCCGCTAAACCCAAGAAAAAGCAGGGTATCGTCTTGGGTGATATGCTGCAGGCCAGAGGTGGTTCCTGGAAGCTTAGCCAAACCAGAAATAATCCAGCGGTTACCCAATTTTTCAGTTTTGGTTTGGAAGGATTAAGATTGTTTCTGTTGAAACCGGCTACGGGTAAAACACACCAGATACGGGTTGCGCTTAAGTCTTTGTCTGCACCGGTGTTGGGTGATGAGCGGTATGGCGGCAATTCGTTGGCGATGAGCGAGAAATTGTATAAATATTTATCGCATGAAGGGACGCTGGGTAGCAGTCAGTCTGTTGTAGACCATCGAGAACTTGCGCGGGCGTCACCATCGCCTGAAACTTCAGGTGCTGGCTTACAGTCTCAAACAAAAAGTAAAATAGACCGCATGTACTTGCACGCTTATTGTGTGCAATTCACCTTGTACAACACTGAATACGAGTTCAAGCGATCGCCAGGTTTGGGATGCGTATTTACCTCTCATATTTTTCAAACTCAGTTGGCAACCTTGGCTGATGTTTCAGCTATGCCATGGCCGGATATTCATCGATTTCTGAACCTGAATCCCACCACTGAAGAACGATAAATAGGTGGAAGGCGGTATAATAGTTAGGGCAAAATTAAGACGATTAAGGCAACCAAAAAGCACTGCAAGTTGATATTGCAGCATTTGCTTGTACAAAAGCCGCTTGCACAGCATTCGCTCGCTCAAAAGTCGATAGCAAAAAAAACGGCAGAAAAAAAACGGCAGCAAAAAAGATTACAGGGCACAGACGATACACACCATGAAAGTACGTAAAACTTTACCTCGCAATACGTTGTTATTCATCGGGGTGGGATTATTAGTGTGTACAATTCTAGCGTTCTATTGGGCAAATTCTGCCATGAGGGATGTGGAAATATCTGCAGCGTCAGTGTTTGAATCACTGGTCAAGCGAGAGTGTGACCATTATTTACCAGGCGAGGTTGAGGTAGAGTGCTTCTATTACTATACCCATGGTTCGAACGCTCTCCCCAACGATTCCCGGCGGGGTTTTCGTTTGCCTGTGGTGGTGTTAAAGCCGCCAAAGCCCGCTGCGATGAAAGGCATTGCAAATCTAGTGGTTCATATACCCGGTGGCCCCGGCGGTGGTTTTCAAACTTTACAAGAGGAAGTTGAGAATTGGCAGTTCTGGCTGGCAGAAACTAAAGCCGCATTCGATCTGATGTTGTTTGACCCTCGGGGAACCGGAGAAAGCCTGCCTAGTCCAAAATGTGCTGAATACGATCGCCTTTCCGATGCTTTGATGGCAAAAAATATGACGGTGGTAGAAGAGGCCGCAGCGCTTAATCCGGTATTGGAAAAGTGTATGCAGGCGTTTACACATCAATTGAGTCGATATCTTCCACTGGCACCTGAGAAGGCCATATATTCCTTATCCTCCAGGGAGCAAGCAAAAGACATTCATCAAATAACGCAGCGGCTCGGTTACAATAATGTTGCACTGTGGGGAGTGTCTTACGGAACGCGTGTGGCTCTGTTGGCAGCCCAATATGCTGAGGTGAAATTGTTGTTGTTGGATTCGCCATACCCTCTGGCCGAAGGGAAGCATTCTGATTGGCCAACATTGTATGAATACGACTTTGAGCTGCACAAAAAATTATATCGTCCATACGCAACGGCGGCGTACCCAAAGTATGAAACGTTGTTTTCTGCAATGAGTGATTCCCTTCAGGAAAAGCCTTTACCGCTGCGGGTGGAAAATTGGAATAACGGTAAAGTACTTCCCTTTGTTTTGACGGCTGATCGCTTAATTGATATTAATCTGGACGTGTTGTACGACATCTCTCAAGTGCCAGTTTATTACCGTGGTTTGCAGGCGTATTTGGATACAGGGGTTGTTGGCCAGGAATTTCAGGAAGTCTTAAATGGTTTTGTCAGTAATGTGTTGGATGAGCAGTTCAATTATTTTATTTATTTTGCGGTGGAATGTTTGGATAACCCTTTAGGCACATTGGATGAATATAACCTGGCACTTGCACAAGCCAGTTTTACCCGAAAGTATTTCGACGGCCTATGGTCCAGTAATATTTGCCTGTCTCCAATATTTGCTGATCACCAACCCGTAAATGCCGACATTTACACCATGAAGCCCAGCATCATCTATTCGGGAGAATATGACCCTGTCACACCCCTTGGGTGGGGAGAGGATTTATACTTGGCACTGCTCAATACGCTGCATGAAAACGACGAGTCTCAAGTGGTGGAGCAAAACTCAGCGGTTTCTGCTGTGAAAGGTGCGGGTGCTGGAGTATCCAGTATAGGCGGGGCTGGTGTTGCAAATTCAGATACAGATGATTTCCATCCGCGGTATGCGAATAAAAAAAGTGCCAACAGGATAAGCGTCGAGGCTAATGCATTGCGCTGGATCGTGGTGCCAAAGGCCGGTCACGCTGTAGTGGATATGATTGATTGTGGGCGAGAGTTGCCTGGACTGTTAGCGGGTGATTTATCTCTGGTGCCCTCACTGGCCAAGCCGTGTGCAACGGCTGCCCTGGAAGAATAGGCTTTGCAGGGGTGAGCCCGAAAGCGCTAAGTGGAATTTGATATGGCAACAATTTGGTTTAAACAAACGGAGCATTGCCGGTATGAAGTGCGTACCGCTGGAAATAGCATTCGTTTGTATAGTAATGGGGTTTTTCATAGTCAGTGGAACCCAAAAAAGCCCATTGCGGGTCATTTATGGGATCTTTTATTTTTCCCGATGTGTTTTCATGAGGATTGGGCAGCGGTTAACAATGCTTTAATCTTGGGGGTTGGTGGAGGTGCAGTTATCAATTTGCTGCAAAAGTACTGCGCGTTGGAAAAAATAGTCGCCGTCGATTTGGATGAGCAACATTTTTATGTGGCTGAAAAATTTTTTAAAATCAATGAAGGTGTTTCCAATGTGCTGTGTGTTTTGCGAGATGCCAAAAACTATGTGTTAATGGATGACGCAACTGCACAAGGGCTAAAACAGGATGCACCCAGATTTCAGTTTATATTGGAAGATTTATTTTTGAATGAAGCTGGAACGTCCAATGCTGTTCGCGCAATCAAAGCTGACGTTCAATGGCTGCAGTCTCTGGCTAATCGACTATCGGAAGATGGCATATTGGTCATGAATTTTGAGTCTGCGCGGCAGCTGCGTGCGGCCTTGTCGGCAAAAACATTGGGTGAGGTGGGGTTTGTGTCTGTAGCGGAGCTTTCTTTGCCGCGTTATGAAAATGCGATTGCAGTTTTATCCAAAGCCCCTTTGATTAAAAGTGTTTTTCAGGCGCAATTAGCGAATTTGGAGCATGCGGCAAAGTTTTCCTTCCAGAAAAATGAGTATGTACTCCGGTTTCGTAAGCTATAGCAGGGAGTTGAAAGGGTTTCATCCATGTGACAGTTCAATGACTTTAAACTGTCTATTGTTAGCCAGGCTAGAGCAGTTCATATTGTTTGTACGAGCAACAGTTTCGATTGGTATGAAACTGTTGACTACAAAAAATGCAGAGCCTTTGCTGGAAAGTAATCTCTTTGTGGTGCGGACGAACTTCTCTGTAAGATCGCGACTTGTATCAAACCCTTGATGAAACGGTGGGTTGCAAATAATAAGGTCAAATGTTTGTTGAATGTCAGAGGCGCAGTCATCGGCCAGGACTTGAATTTGTGTTGGAACAGGGAAGGAAAGCGATTGCAGGTTTAATTTACAGCAAGTAATGGCCGCGGCATTGTTATCGGTAGCAACAACTAGCTTGGGAGCATGCTGGTGATGGATAAGATGTTGTAATGCCTGCAAGCTTAAATAACCGATACCGCAACCCAAATCCAGAAAGCGTTCACAAGGTTGTATTTTCTCCTGTTGCAGCAGGGTTGATATGAGCCATTCGCTGCCTTGGTCAATTTTGTTCCAGCCGTAGGCGCCTGGCTTGGTGGTGCAGTTGAACGTGATGTTCTTATCGGCCACCCAGGGAATATCCAGCGCGCGTGCTTGCGAGTAATGTTTGTCGTCGAGCTGAGCTGAACTGGGTTGAAGTTGAGAAAACTCCGCCAGATAAATATCTTTATTTTTTTGCAGTTGCGCGTGGCAGCTAAACGTTTTTTTGCTCTTGTCGAAATAACTTTTTATTCCCTCATTTTTTCGCCCACCAAACACAATGTGGCCGTTGGGTCTGGTTAACTGGAACAGCTGATTGATAATGTGATGGCTTACCGTCCGCTCTTTCGAAATGCGATATAGAGCCAGGTCAAAGGCGTTGCCGGTTTCGACTTTCAGTGCGTCGAAATCAAAATCATTGAAGGTACATTGGAGGTTGTAACTCTGGCAGCTCGAATAAATATCCCAGCGATTAGTGATAATGGTGGCGGCCGGGTAGTGGTGTGCTATGGCAGCAATGTCTTCCAATGAGTTTTCATCTAGAGCAATTAAAACATCGGCGGCCTGGGGAGGCGGAAGTTGTTTGCTGTGCTCAAGAACAAGCTTGAGCACTGAAGAGTTCGACATAATTAAGGGTTTTTCCTGGGCTGAAGGCGCGTTGTTTTCTAATTGAATTCCGGCTTAATCCAGGCTAATAAAATCGTGTTTTTTGTTCATGGACTGAACTTCGTTGCTGGATAAGCTGCGAAATTGTCCAGCGTCTAGCTCTGGGTCAAGCATGATATCTCCAATAGATTCACGGTGCAGCTTTTTTACTTTGTTTCCTGTTGCAGCAAACATACGTTTTACCTGGTGGTATTTCCCTTCGCTTATGGTAAGGCGTAGTTTTTTCGGGGTGATGAGCTCAATAGCTGCCGGTTTAGTCGGCTTTTTCTCGCCCTCAAGGGCCATACCATGCGTGAAATGCCGCAGGGTTTTAATATCAAACGCTTCTTCCAGTGTGACCCGGTAAGTTTTCTTGCAGGAAGAGTTGGGGGAGGTGACACGATGATTCCAGTCGCCATCATTAGTAACGAGCACCAGTCCGGTAGTGTCCACATCCAGTCGACCCACTATCTGTAAGTCCTTAAATGGAATTGGGTGTGATTCCTCAGGGTTCTTTTGATTTTCGGTGCGTTTTAGCAGGTCAATAACCGTTGGGTGGCTGCCATCATCGTTCGCGCAGACATAGCCGACGGGTTTGTTGAGCATATAGTAGACCGAGCCAATAGGCTTGATCGGTTTGCCATCGACGGTGACAAGATCCTTTTTGCTTTTGACCTTGAAGGCCACGTCATCCACCAGTTCGCCGTTAACTTGAATTCGTTCTGCTTTTACAAGTTTGCGAATTTGGGATCGCGTGTGCTCGCTGTTGTTACTGATAAACTTATCGAGTCGCATACCTTTACCTTTGTGTCGCAAGGCAAGTATAGAGAGGCTGGTTTGCGTTTTTATGAATCAGGCGCAACCGGGAAATGTATTCACGATTACGCCAACGCACGTTTAGGGCTTGCTATGCCGGTGAAGTCAAGCCGTGTGGTTAAGCGCCCAGGGTTTTCTCGCCAGAATCCACGGTTTGGTAGATCAGCGTGTTGATGGTCATGGGGCCAACACCGCCAGGCACTGGAGTATAGGCGGACGCGCGCTCTTTTAAAGGCTCCAGTTCAATATCTCCCACACCACCAGGGTGATAGCCGGCATCAACCACCACCGCGCCGTCCTTAATCCAATCGGCTTTAATAAATTCTGGCTTGCCTACCGCGCCCACAATAATATCGGCAGCGGCAATGTGTTGTTGCAGGTTTTCCGTACGGGAGTGGCAAATCGTGACGGTGGCATTTGCATTTAGTAGCATCAGAGCCATTGGCTTGCCCAAAATAGGGCTACGGCCGACCACTACAGCATGTTTGCCGGAGAGGGGAATGTTATAAGCTTCCAGTAATCGCATAATACCTTTAGGGGTGGCGCAACCGTAGGCTTCTTCTCCCATAGACATGCGACCAAAACCCAAACAGGTTACGCCATCCACATCTTTCTCCAGTGCAATGGCATCAAAACAGGCGCGCTCATCAATTTGCTCGGGGACGGGGTGCTGTAACAGAATGCCGTGAACATCCGGATTGGAGTTCAATTCATTAATCTTGTTAAGTAATTGCTCTGTAGATGTATTGCTTGGCATTTCCACTCGAAGGGAGCCCATGCCAATTCGCTCGCAGGCATTGCCCTTCATTTTAACGTAGGTAGCCGATGCGGGATCGTCTCCCACGAGAATGGTTGCAAGGATAGGGGTGCTACCGGTCTTTTCTTTTAAAGCAGCTACGCGTTGCGACAGCTCCTCTTCAGTTTTTTTTGCCAGTGCCTTACCGTCAAGAACTAATGCGCTCATTTTTTGGATGATCCTTAAAGTTTAATTCACACTTTGGGGGCGCATTGTCCCATAGCTCGGGGTGAGTACCAAATACTTGTGTGAAATCAATCTGATAAAGGTAAAAATTCAATGAAAAATAGCGTTGACGTCGGCAACACTCGTAGGTATGATGCACGCCTCTCGAAACAAGGCAACCAACACATCGGTTTGCCGATAGTGGCGGAGTGTAGCGCAGCCTGGTAGCGCGTCTGCTTTGGGAGCAGAATGTCGGGGGTTCGAATCCCTCCACTCCGACCAATCGAGCCTGCCTTGTTCTTTTAAGGAAAAAGGGCTTTAACTGGTTAACAACGTTAACTTAGGGTAGCTAGGCGCACAGAGCGCCCGTAGCTCAGTTGGATAGAGCAACGGCCTTCTAAGCCGTGGGTCGCAGGTTCGAATCCTGCCGGGCGTGCCATCTTAGTTATGCAACAAGATTAGCGCCAGCGAATAGCACCGATCATATAGCACCAATGTGACGCGAGCCCATACGTCAATAGCTCAATGTCACCCATCATGGTGAACGTAGCTCAGTTGGTAGAGCCCCGGATTGTGATTCCGGTGGTCGCGGGTTCGATCCCCGTCGTTCACCCCATTAAGTCTTTGATTTTCCTCGATTTCTATTCTCTAAAAACTCAAGTCCGATTGATTTTTGTCCGCTTTCCGGGCGAATTCCGAATATGGTTTCTTTAGGGCCTGATTTGAGCTGAAAATGCATTTTACTACCTCAAATTTTCATTCCTGTCTGTTTCTCCGTATTGTATGTAAGTTGGTCTGAAACGTCTTTTTTTGCGGTTTTATTTGTTGCTCCTTCGGATTGAGTGTCGCCTGTACTAACGGTATTTCGCGTCTATTTTGTTTTTGTTGGTGGTGTTTTTGGAATTCGACAATGTAAACGTTACAGGGGTGCATATAGTGTGTTATAAATTGATCAAAGAATGAGGTGCGGAACTATTTTGTATTCAAAAGCGGAATATTTTTGTCTAAATTGGCTGTCCATTAGAGATCGTCTCACGAAGATGTTCGATATAAACAAATTGAACCGACGTACATTTATTTTTTCATCGCTCTTTTGCGTGTTGTGTGTCACACAGCACCTCTTTCAAAAATTCCACTTCGTAAGGTATTACAGGCTAGGGAAGCTATGAGTAAAACATTAAAGTTAATTGGTATATTTGGGGTGCTACTGTTTGGTTTCCTGTTCTCAGTGACGTTTGTGTCGCCGGAGAGGATTGAAGCTTCCGCCAAGACCTTCGTAAAAAGTCAGATTGAAAAAGAAGTCCGTATAAAGCAACAAGCTATAAGAGAATCTTCAGTAACTGAGGCGGCATTAAATATTGCAGCAAGGTTGGGTCTCGAGAAAGAGAAAATTCAAGCTGATTTAGATGATGATCTACCTGAAAAAATTGCGACCATAGTCGCTGCTATGTGTGGGTATGATTGCGAGAAAAAGAAGGCTTTGACTCAGTCAATAGCTGCGGGTTACATGGAAAGAATCAAGAGCATTCAAATTGCTGAAAAAACGTTAAGTGATGTCGTAAAAGGGAAATACCTTGAAATTATGAGTAACTTGAAAGTCGATCTCAGAATATTTCTTGGCTCAAATGTGGCAATGTTCTTTATTTTAGTCGTCATATCATTTTCTAAGCCCAGAGCAGTACAGCATCTGTTTCTCCCCGGTGTGCTGCTAGTTGTAGCTACTATAGTGGCGTCAAGTATATATATCTTTGGTCAAGACTGGTTTTATACCATTTTATACAACGACTACGTGGGGTTTGGGTACCTTCTCTATATAGCCGTAATATTTGGATTCCTGATCGATATAACCTTTAATAAAGCTAGGGTCGCATGCGAAATTATTAATGGCATAGCAAGCGCAGTTGGTTCAGCTTTTTCGGTGCTTCCGTGTTAATCGCACATAACAAGCGGAAAAAGCCGATTCGCTACACACCCTGCTGTAGTAGACGTTAAGTGGGCTATTCGGAGTGAGAGAAAATATAGAAATTGGTGTGCTTAATTCTATAAGGTTTCTGGGTTGGACGAATTTTATAGTTTTTGTCTTTTGGGTTGTAGGAATAAAAGGAGCCTCAGATACTCGCTTCTATCTATTGGCTGGTAACCTGTCTGTATCATTGATAGGGTTATTGTTTTAATACATTTTGTATTCCAAGGTGTTTAAAGTTTTACCAAAAAGTAAAGCAATCTATTATTTCAAAGGTTATCGACTGAGTGTGTTGGCTTTTGTATGTGTTTTACTAACATTGTTTATGCTGCCTATTTTAAAAGGAGTATAGCGCCCAGATTTCTCAAGAAAAGTAGACTCTTGCTACTACGTTACTAGCCTATAGGATATGCAAAAGAGAGTGGAGGGCAGCTGCAATCATCGCATTGAATATTTTTGCCGAGAAGTCGTTCGAAAGTATTGTTATTTGCTATCAGTCGGTTTTTTCTTGGCGCTAAAAAGGCAGTTTACGGTGGAGGGATATTTTGGTTTCTTGCCTTTATAATAACTGTAAATAACGGCGCTTTTAAACGTAGTTAAAATGGTTTTACACAAAATAGGATAATTATGAAAATTCGCTATATTTCTTTGTTGTTATTTTTTAATTGCACTTATGTTTATTCAGAGGCTTTTTCGCCTGAAGAAATTGAATCCCAAGCTTCTCACTATAGAATGTTGGCCATCGAGTGTATTACTGACAAAAAAATAATGAAAAAGGAAACCTTGGCGATTGAATCATGTAGGGCATTTAAGGGTTTCATAAAATCGAAGTATCCAATTCTCAAAACAAGCTTGGAGAGTGCACAGCGACAAGTAAAAGTGGTTGCGAATACTGAGGGGTTGGAATCTAAAAATGTTAGAGAAACTTTAGTGTTGCTAATGTCAGCTCGTTCTCACATGCAAATTGCTGGTGAAATATCAACTAAAATATAGTAGCTGATAAGTTGTTATGTGGACGCATTTTTGTTTAATCCGTCCACGTAGTCTCTTTTTTGGGACTGTAACACCTGGAGTTTAATGGGGTGTAATAGTTTAATAAGGTGTAATGGTTTAACAAGGTGTAGGTAACACCCTAAGCTTTGATTAACCCGTGCCATACCGGCAAATCCAAATCTTCTGGTTCGTCGTTGGGTTCACCCGTTCGGCTTTTGAAGCTGCCTTCTTCAATCTGCATTTTAAATAACGCAGTGGCTTTACGTTCTTTGTTGTTAGGTGGGCGTACTTCGTCCCATCGGTTTTCTGCGATCTGATTAATAATCACCTTAAATGCTTGGTCAAACTCTTCATCGTCAGTGACGCGCTGAGGTCGACCGAACAATACCAGCGACTCGTAATTGGCGCTGTGATGATAGGCGGACTTTGCCATGACCCATTCATTGGTTTGTGCAAACGAAATGCATAACAAGGGTTGCTGGTCGAAAGTTTTACTCAGGCGCCCACCATTTAACGAATGCACAAATAGTTCATCTCCCACGCGCCATAAAGTCAGCGGTATGTTTCGGGGTTCACCATTTTCTATAAATGCCACATGGCCGGTTTTGAGCCGGTCAATTAACCCGTAGGCTTGCTCGCGATTGCCGCTGGCACGCTTAGCTGTGCGCAATACAGTGCTGCGCGGGCATTGGCTCATTGGGCTTGATGTGTTCATTTTGTATTCTCCTGTGCTGCACGATACTTGAATGCGTGTTATTACACGGCATAACTGATACCATTAAAAGGTCCAGAATATAAAAAACTATGGTGCCAGTAGATGCAGCCAGTATTGAAATCAGTATCCTTGGATAAATCCCAACCTTTGCAGCAACAGCTATACGTCGCGTTAACCCGCCTCATTCTTGAGGCTCAACTCGAAGCTGGTGTACACATGCCGTCTTCACGTAGGTTGGCAGAAGACATGCAGGTGAGTCGAAATACGGTGGTTGCTGTGTATGAACAAATGAAAGCGGAGGGCTTTCTGGTCGCGGAGCCGGGGCGGGGATTCTTTGTCAGCCCTTCGATTCGCAGTGAAGAACGTCGGAGCTGGAGTGCTCACAATCAAAGTATTGTTTCCTGTGAGGCTGGACAAAAGGGCGCGGATGGTAAGCAAACAGCAAAAAAGTCTCTCAGAGCTTCAGCGTCACTCAATGAAGGAAATTTACCTTTTACGCCGGGCTTGCCGGATCTTCAGGCTTTTCCTATTAAACAGTGGAATCGGATTGCGCATCATCATGAGAGTCGCTTGAGTCTGCTCGGTTATGACAATATACAAGGCTATACACCACTTTGCGAAGCTATTGCCGATTATGTGCGGACATCTCGTGGTGTCCGGTGTAATGCAGACCAAGTCATTATCACGTGTGGAGCTCAGCAGGCGTTAGCGTTGATGTGTGATGTATTGCTGGACGCTAAAGATGAAGTGCTGATAGAAAACCCTGGTTATCGCGGGGCTAAGCGGGTATTGCAAAGGCATGATATTCAGCTGCACGCGGTGCCATTGCACAATAACGTCTTGAATGTTGATGCACTAGCGAAATTCTCCAAGGCAAAACTGGTGTACTGCACGCCGACGCATCAGTATCCGATGGGAGGCAGCCTTAATATTGCCGAGCGATTGCAGTTGGTGCGATGGGCTAAAGCAGCGGGAGCCTGGGTGCTGGAAGATGATTATGACAGTGAGTTTCAATTCGCGAGTCGCCCATTTGCCGCTGTTCAGGGATTGATGGACGATGCTCCTGTGGTCTACATCGGTAGCTTCAGCAAAACTTTAATGCCGGCTCTGCGCATGGGTTACATGATTGTTCCCAGTCAGCTCGTGGAACCTGTGCTACGTCGAAAGCATATTGTCAGCGGAGAATCGCCGACCTTGGCGCAAGCCGTTGTTGCCGAGTTTATGCAGACTGGCCAGTTTAATCGGCATGTGCGGCGAATGCGCCAGTTGTATAAAAGTAAGTGGCAGTACATGGTGAACGCGATTGAAACAAGGTTGAGTGACCGCTTAAATATTGTGGCAGAAAGTGCGGGGATGCATTTAGTGGTTACCTTTGCGCAAGATGATATGCCGCTTGTCCAGCATTTAAAGAAGCAAGGTTTTGGCTCTGCGTCATTGAGTGATCATTTCGTTTCGGAGAATATTCAAGAAAACCAGTTCAGTAAGCAGAATGGACTTGTGCTGGGGTTTGCTAGCGCCAGTGAAAAGCAGATTGATCAATGTGTTGCAGTGCTGGATGCCGTGCTGAATTAGGGAAAATGCCAATCGTCTTCAAGCAATAACTTTGGTGGCGAGGTTTCAGAGGCGATATAAATCTCGCTGATGGTTTACCTGTAGCCAGTAGATCCGGAAAATATTTATTTTTAGGAATGGTGCGCAGGGTAATAGTTGGGTGGGGGTTGCTGGATGAGTGTTGCTGGATGAGTGTTGCTGGATGGGTGTTGCTGGATGAGTGTTGCTGGATGGGTGTTGCTGGATGTGAATTGCTGGGCGCGAAAAAATGGGGGCCGAGATAATTTGGGGAGGGGCGATTGGACCGTCACGGTTTAAATCTTTCTATTTAATTGGTTGTTGTCTGTGGTTTTTACCTGTGTTTTTTTCGCTTTAAATCCAGTGCAATAAAATTCCTGCAAGTGCGAATTTTCGTTATTTGTTTTGAGTGTCACATAAATTAATTCTGTTTCCCGTTTTATTTCAAAGTGTTGATACTGGTGTCAAAAGACGATATGTAAAGGTTACAAGGTGTATAGAGTGTGTTATAAGCGGATTAAGAATTAGATTGCAGGCGTGACTGGTATTTAAAATTAAAATTTTTGTGTTTTATAAGGCGGTTCTGTTATCAACTGGTCGCCAAGTAGGATAAATGTAATATGGGGTTAGACAGCTACCCATTTAGCAAGTCAAAGGCATGCTGATGCTGGCTTGTAGGTTTTATATTCATGGGGGCAGTTTTGGCGGTTTTTTTGAATCTTCAAAGTAAGAGTTTTTTATGAAAATGCGTGATGTTCTTTCAGTACCTCTTTTTCTGTTGACTCTGATGATTAATGCTAATAGCTATAGCAAGGATGTTTTGCCAATACTTGAAGGCAGGTATTTAGGGCAAAAAACACCAAGTTCCATGCCTGTGCCTTTTGCGCCTGGCGTTGTTACAACGAAAGGGTATGAATACGGCGGTGTATTTACCCCGGATATGAATGAGTTTATTTTTATTCAAGGTGGCAAAGATAACAAACATCATTTTGTTTCTTATAAGAAAAAAGATAACCGATGGTATATGGACACCGTATCTCCCAGGTTGGGACAGCCGACTTTTTCTCCAGACGGTAACATCATGTATTTAGGTAATCGCTATAAAGAGAAAGCAGAAGAAGGGTGGTTAGAAGTGAAAAGTCTTGGCACTCCTTTCAATAGCTGGCCTATCATGCGATTAACGGCATCATCTAAAAGAACTTACTTTTTTGATGAATTTAAACAAGATTTTACTGGAGACATAAGATATTCACGCATAGTAGACGGAAAACACGAAGCCCCTAAATTACTTGGAAAAAACATTAATAGTGGAAAAAGCTTTCATCCTTTTATTGCGGCGGATGAGTCATACCTGATTTTTGATGGAAAACGAGATGATGGTTATGGAGATTCTGACCTTTATATCAGTTTTAAAAACCAGGATGGTTCATGGGGGAACGTGGTAAATCTGGGGGATAAAATCAACACTGATGCATGGGAAGCCGCAGGTTATGTAACTCCTGACGGAAAATACTTCTTTTTTAATCGTACGGTAAGTCCCGGTGTTGATGGGGCACTTCCAAATGTTGATATATATTGGGTGGAGGCAGGATTTATTGAAGCTCTCAGGCCGTGAATTAAACTTGTGTCTGGTTGTTTAATCTGGTTTTACATCGAGTTTTTGTCCGTGAATCCTTAGTGTTGGTCTTCGCGTCGTGTGGATTAAATTCTGATAAGTAGTGCATATTAAAATGGGACTCTGCATTGTTTATATATGGCTATTAAGTATAGGAGGTCAATTTGATGACTGAGCATTTTGGGTCTTGCCTGTGCAGTACCGTAAAGTTTTCAGTTCATGGGGACTTTGACAGTTTTTACTTATGCCATTGTCGATTTTGTCAAAAAGATACTGGTTCCGCTCATGCAGCAAATCTTTTCTCTCAAACAGCTAAATTGTATTGGCTGTCAGGTTCAGAGGCAGTGACTTCTTATTCGCTCCCAGGCACGCGTCACAGCAAGAGTTTTTGCAAGCTATGTGGCTCTGCATTGCCTGGCGAGACTGACGGACTGCTTGTTGTTCCTGCTGGGAGTTTGGACTCTGAATTTCATATGTTGCCATCTGCGCATATCTTTATGTCTACACGTTCCACATGGGAGGATGAACTCAAGGATGCGCCAAAGTTCGAAAAGCTTCCAGATTAAGTGAATATTTTAGTTTAGTTGCTTTACGATCAACGGAAGAATCGAAATTTGTTTGATTTATTTCGTAGCAAGGCGAGGTATTCGATGGTCCTATAATCATTGATGTGAACAATATATGGGAACTTTTTACCATTATTTTCCACGTTATAAATGTGTATATGTACCTCGAGTTGACTCTATGAAGCTCCATTCAAATCCCATGCTTAATTTTTCTAGCGGTAAAGCCAATAGAGCGAAAAAGCCTGTTCTTGATCAGTCGTCAAATAGCGGGAAAAACATTTCCAATAAAGGCGAGAAACATAACTCTGGTGCGCTTGAAAACACTGCTGCCAATGTGAAGGGGGCAGATAAGAAGGGGGCAGGTAAGAAGGGAGCACAAGCACTTGGACCGCATCATATTCAGCTGGCGGATCAATCTCAGGTTAATGTCAAAAACTTGAGTAACAGTGCGTTAATGCAAACTAAATCAGATTTGGAAAGTCGCATAGCTCAAAATGATGAAGATCGTGATAGTTCGTGGAATCAGGCCTATCGCAAGTTCGATGCAAAAATGGATGAATTGTCTGATCCTGATAAAGTGAAAAGTCATTTAACTCACAGCCAGGCTGGATTAAAAAATAAGATACTAAGTCCGTTTAGTGGCATTGCTTCATCCGTGGTTCACCATGGTATGTATGATGTTGTTTCGGATATGTCGAATCACAAGTTCCCATCAGCAAAAGCTCATGAAAAACTGTCATCCATGGCCGCGAAGGGTGATGTTTCGGAATATGTAAGTTTGATGCAAAAGTATCATCATGACCAAATCGGTGTGGATCAAACGAAAAGTGATAAACATTTCAATCAAATCGGCGAACAGTTATTTACAGATTTGGACAAGGTTGAAAACGAAATGCGAGCAAGAGGAATCGAATAAGGTTTACGTACGGCTAAACATCGCATTCATTATATGGGTTAAATAGCAAAAAAATTCTCACGATTAAGCCCCGAACAGAGTTTCTGTTTGGGGCTTTTTTTATGGAAAACACATTTGTTGAATGTGGCTTAGGCAGAAAACTGTCATTTCGAATTTTTGGTGTTTATTGTTTTTGCCGAATTGTCAAAACTATGACAGGGGATTTCGCTCATCTGAGATATCAAAAATCGTCAACATTTTTTGTTCGAACGAATTAATCGGTATTCGTTAAATTGACTCTGAGTAGATTTACTTAATTTTCCTATGTTTTTTATTTGGCGCCAAAATGGAGTTTAAGGTGTCGTCTATGCTTCAGGGTAATGTTGAAAGTTCATCGGTAAGACAAATTGCGGATGACTTGAAGTTCAAACCTGAAATCTTGCAAAACATTTTGCAACACACCTATGTAGGAAACATCCCTTATGAAAAAGCCCTTGGCCCTCTTAGCCGTCGTTGTAACATCGGTAAGTCTATCCGCTATGGCAGCTGAGCCGCTAGAGACTTCTTTTGATAAAAGTTATTTGAAGTTCGAGAACAAAGAGGCGGGGTACGAATTTAAGTTCGACGGCCGCATTATGCTTGATACTGGAATTGTTGATGCTTCGGAGAACACCGGGCTTACGGCAGATACCAGCTTCAGACGTTTACGTTTTGCTGTGAAAACGCGATTTTATGAAGACTGGGCTGCAGAGTTTGATTTGGATTTTGCAGAAAACTCGATTGAAGCAAAAGATATGTGGCTAGCTTATAACGGTCTTGAAGATTGGTCGTTCAAAGTAGGGAATCACAAACCGAATTTTAGTATTGCAGAAATGACAACATCACGTTGGTACACTTTTATGGAAGTGCCAAATGTTGTTGAAGCTTTCGCGACGGGGCGACGTGTTGGTGCGAGTGCAAATTATACCTCAAGCATGTTGAATGTAGGGGTGAGTGTTTTTGGTGACGAGGTCAACGTGAACGGTTCTGATGCCGTTGAGAAGAATCAGGGCGCATCTGAGCGTTACGGATACTCAATGCGCACATTGTTGCGCCCGTTTGCCATGAGTAATCCAGATTCAGCTTTTCATATTGGTCTCAATTATATACGTCACACACCACAATCTACCGATGAAAATGAGTTCGAATATGATGTACGTCTGGAGAATCGCGTGGCGGATTATAAACTGATTCGTACAGATGACTTTAGTGATGTGGATGATATTACTGTCAGTGGTTTAGAGATGTTTTACAAACGCAACAAGTTCACTATGCAAAGTGAATTTATGAACACTGAGATCAACTTTCTAGATGGTGCGGAAGCATATCAGGCTGATGGATACTACGTTCAGGCCGGCTATTTTCTTAAAGGTAGTGGCCAGCCCTATGATGCGCGTGACGGTGAACCTGGTGCCGTGGTTCCATCAAAAGGAGAGTCGGCGCTTGAAGTTGCTTTGCGTTATAGCACAATCAATTTGACCGATGAAGATGTGGAAGTCTTTGGTGGGGAGGGCAATCTTGTGACTTTGGGGCTAAACTGGTATGTGAATACTAATGTTGTTTTTCGGGTGAATTATATTCATGCGGATCTCGATGAGTATGCAGATGGCAAAGGCAAGTTTATCGGAGAAGATAACGTGCATATGCTCGTTGGTCGAATGCAAGTAATGTTTTAATCTGCAGGAGTCCATTATGCTGAATATTATAAGAACCGCCATGGTTCTGTGTTCGTCGGTTTTCGCTTTGGGCTCCTTGTCCTTGGCTGCAGATGAAGCTTTAGCACCGAAATTTACGGTTCAAGCAAAAGGTAAAACACCTCTTTATCAGTTCTACGGGAGCTATTTACAAGATCTTAGCGCTTCCGCTTACGATCAAGGTGTTGTGTTGCTTGGTTTTGATGGTGGCCGTAATGCGCAGTTCCCCGAGCTGCGCATTACGGATGAAGCCTCTTTGCCGAAACCAGCTAAACTGCTTAAGCGGCAACTAGTGCAGAAGGATATTGAAGCGGCTACGGCGGCCGATGGTAAATTTTATGTGATCGCGAGCTTGAGCCAGGAAGACGAAGATACACAGGATTATCGCGTTTTTGTGGAGTTGACTCTGGATGATAGAAAAGAGGTCGCCTCTGAGCGCTACGTATATTTTCGAAAAAAACTTTTGAAAATATTGCAACGTCATTTTGATGATGATCTTTGGTTTGCGCGCATCGCAACCACTTTTGGGAAGTCGGGTGGCTTGAATGTCGAGGGGTTGTCGGTGACTGACGTGCCCGGGCAGCTCATGGTCGGTTTACGTTCGCCGCTTTATGATAAGAATTTCGGGGATAAGGTATTTGGCAAAAATATCTCTCTGGATCGCGGAAAAGCGATTTTGGTAAACGTGACAGATCCCTTTAGTAAGCGAATGAAAAGCGATGTTATTACTCTTGATCTTGACGGTCAGGGTGTACGAGGTATGGAGTATATTCCTGCCCTAAAAGGCTATGTCATTATTGGTGGCAGTGTTGAGAAAGGCAATAATTTTTCGCTCTGGTTTTATCGCCCCGCGCCTTATCTACTCGAAAAAATTTCGCTGCAAGATTTCGATCATCTGTGTCGGCCCGAGTCTATTTTGTCTATTCCGGAGCAAAGTATTTTTTATATTCTTAGCGAGGAATCTGGAAGTGCCTGCAATGATGTGAAATTTTCGTTTTTAAAAGTGAGCTATGACAATTAAGCGGTTATCTACAAAATTCCTTCTCGGATTAATCCCGTTGGTGGTGATTGGTTTGGGAGTTTTGATTGTTTCTGCGATTTATCAAACAGAAGGACAAATTGTTCAATCTGTTTCAACCAACAATACTGCAAAAGCCAGCCTGATAGAAAAAAATGTCAGCACCTGGCTTTCCATGTCTTATTCGCGTATTGAAAACCTAGCCGGCGATATGGATGCACTCAATGCATTGGAAGGTGATGATGCGGCAAAAATACGCCTGACTCAACGATTAACAGAAACAAAAAAGAGTCTCAATTTCCGTCATGTTGGTTTGCTAGACCGAAACGGTGAGATTCAAGTAACGTCAAACCCTAAAAAAATGGGTACTCGTTACGATAAGCTCGATTATTTTCAAACCGTAATCCGCACTGGGGAGGGACTGATTACTGATCCACGCCTCAGCCGAGTAGATAATGCACCGCTTGTTACTTTTGCTTTTGGCGTCGGTAGCCCAGTGCAGGGCGTGTTGTTTGCATCACTGCCTCTGAGCGACTTTTATGCCAAATATGTGGTCCCCAATGCGAAGAATGGAGATCAACAGATCGAAGAGTTATACATGGTGTTTACACAAAATTGCGAGGTTCTGGCGCATTCGGATAGCTCGCGTGTGTTGGCGGTCGATGATCAAATTGAACGGATGCTATGCCAAAGTGCTAGCTCCAGCATGCATTTTCAGTATCAAAAGATTGATTACACCGGCAGTATGGCGAGTGTACCTTTGACCGGATGGAAAATTTTAGCCGCTCACAATCAGGATGTGATTCTCCAGCGCCTTGTGAATTCGGCTATGCAGAGTATTGTAATAGGTTCGATCATATTGATGGTTTTGATATTGATCATTGTTCGATTTGTCTCATCATTCACTCGACCTATTCGCCGAGCCTCTTTTATTTTGGAAGACTTAAGTAGGGGCAAGATTCAGTTTGATCACCAGCATGAACAGTTTATCCATGAGGCGCGCAAACGCTCCGATGAAATTGGTGTTCTTGGGAATGCGGCAGAAGAGCTGATTGATGCATTAAAGGCGCGCGCATTGTTGCTTACCGCCGTGGCAGAGGGCGATCTGAGTCAATCCTGTGATCCGCGTTCTGATGACGACTTACTTGGGCATTCTTTAAGTAAAATGATTGCTGAATTAGGAAGCCTGGTGGCAATGTTGAAAAAATTGGTGGATGTTGCGAACAGTAAGTCTGACGAGTTGGCATTCAGCAGTAAGGATATTGCGGATTCAATAAATCAACAAAAGCAATCGATGGCGCATTTAAGTAGTTTGACAGATCGAATACGCGATATTGCTCAGAAAAATGCTGAACGGCTTGTGGATTCAGAGGAGAAATCCGCAAAAGCTAATGAATACGCCAATAGCGGCTCGGCAAAATTGCAGGCGTTAGCTGAAGCAATTAATAATATTGAAGCGGCAGGTCAGGAGTTGGGCGCAACCATGGCCATGATTGATAATATTAGCGGTCAAACTTCATTGATTGCGCTGAATGCAGCGATAGAGGCTGCACGGGCAGGTGAATTTGGTCGAGGCTTTGCTGTAGTGGCGGATGAGGTCCGGCAGCTGGCGAATAATAGTTCAGATGCTACGGAAAAAAGCCGCACAATCGTTGGCGATGTGGTAGAAAAAATAGCATTGGTACAAGGGTATCTGGCAGAAACACGCGATGCGTTCAGCCTTATCCAAACCCAGGTTAGCGATGTTTCTACGTCAATTGATGAGATTAAAACGACCAGCTTGCAACAAGCCGATGAAACTAAAGTGATGCATCAAGAGTTACGTGGCATTGAATCAATGACCAGCAGAAACGAAACCAGTGTAGGGAATAATCATAATTCCGCTGCGGCTTTACGAAAAGAAATCGAAACACTAAAAGAAGTGATCGATGTGTTTAAATTGAACTAATGGTGATGTTCAGCCCTTAAAAAGGTGAATAAGGGTTGCCTGTCGAAATGGCAGGACGATACATCATTTACCCGTCTTCTCTCTCGTGTTCATGTAGTTACAAATCGATACCATATCTGTCTGGATTTTTGCGGCCGTTCACGTCATTATGCGACTTCTTGACGTGAGCGCACTTTTTCGTTGGCGCGACTGATAAAAGGAAATCTAGGGAGAAAAATCATGACGAAGAAGTTAAGTCTTTTTGCAATGCTGCTTGCAGCTAAAACAGCTTGTGCGTATGACTTGCCGATGGAAGAGAAGAAAAGGGGGCTAGAAGAAAATGGGTTTGTCTTGTCTTTAGGGGGCGTATCCTTTGACAGAGATGTAGCGGCAGAAGAGGGCGTGGAGGACACTGCGCTCTACATGAAGTTTGGCTGGGAAGGCCGCTATTATAATAATGTAATTCTTGGTCTCGGTTTTGCCGCTTTTGGGTACTCGGATAATGATTCTTTTAACCAGTGGACTGAAGATACCTGGGGTGATGAAGAATACACCTCATCTTCGGCAGCGGCGTTGAATTATTACGGAGAGCTTGGTTACGGGTTTGAACTTGCTCCAGAGGTAAGTCTGGATTTAATTGTAGGGATGGAAACAGTTCTTTCGTCTGAGCGTTCGATCAATAATTGCAGCGATTGTTATTCTGAGGATATTGATATTGAGTCTGGGCGATACTTTTCGCCGCGAATTCGAATAAAACCTTGGACGCACTGGAGTTTTGCATTTAGTTATCGAACATATTTTAATGGTCATGTTGAAAACAATGCTCATTTGTCCGCAGGATTTATTTTTTGATTGTATCTTAAAGATGTTTTACACAAAAAAGCCGGGAATTTCCCGGCTTTTTTATGGGTGGGTAGAATATTATTCGAATGTGCCGAATACTTCTAACTCATCAATTTCCAAAAAGTTAGCACCATAATTGTCGACGATAAATAGTCGGAACACGCGCATTTGAGCTGTATTGCTCAAATTCACTTTTACATCATCCGATTTGTCCAGAGTGAACGATTGAATGTCGGTAAAGTTCTGACCGTCTAACGAGCCTTGTACGACCACGTTTCTAGGGCCGCGGTTTGCTGCCGCATACGCTGGGCTTACCAGTACTCTAAACCCGGTAATATTGGTCAATCGATTGAAATTCACCGCTAACCACTGATTCACCGTATTGGATGTTAACCATAGCCCCCGATTCACAATATCTCCGGCTTCCATATTTATTTTCGTGCCGCCAATCAAGTAGCCATCGAAAGCAGATTCAGGCAAGTCTGCACTGTAGGTTGAACTTGCGGAATAGCTTGCACTGCTCAGGCCGTTTTTCCCCGTTAACGCAATATTCGGATTCTTACCAGAAAGCTGAACAATCAGTTTTCTGAGATCTTCGATTTGCTGATCTACATAACGTTTGGTAGTCACGTGGTTATTTTCCTGTGGCTCCTCAGCAATGATATTGCCATCGACATGTAATTTTGCCGTGGGGGAGGCCACGCCAATGCCAACAGCGACGTTTGTTGTGACCTGATTACTTCCATCATCCCAGCTAGAAGTTCCAGAAGGGCCTACAGGGCCGGTATCACCTTTTTCACCTTTATCGCCTTTTTCTCCAGGGGGACCCATTGGGCCCATCGGTCCAGTAGCGCCAGTTTCGCCTTGCGGGCCGACTTCACCTTGCGGGCCTACTTCACCCTGAGGACCTTGCACTCCGGCTTCACCCTGAGGACCTTGTGCTCCAGTTTCACCTTGAGGACCTTGAGGGCCAATTTCACCTTGTGCTCCAGTTTCACCTTGCGGACCTTGGTCCCCGGTTTCACCTTGCGGACCTTGCGCTCCAGTTTCGCCTTGCGGACCTTGGGCCCCGGTTTCACCTTGCGGACCTTGCGCTCCAGTTTCGCCTTGCGGACCTTGGGCCCCGGTTTCACCTTGCGGACCTTGCGCTCCAGTTTCGCCTTGCGGACCTTGGGCCCCGGTTTCACCTTGCGGACCTTGCGCTCCAGTTTCGCCTTGCGGACCTTGGGCCCCGGTTTCACCTTGCGGACCTTGCGCTCCAGTTTCACCTTGCGGACCTTGTGCTCCGGTTTCACCTTGCGGACCTTGAGGGCCAATTTCACCTTGTGCTCCAGTTTCACCTTGCGGACCTTGGGCCCCGGTTTCACCTTGCGGCCCTTGTGCTCCAGTTTCGCCCTGCGGCCCTTGTGCTCCAGTTTCGCCCTGCGGCCCTTGTGCTCCGGTTTCTCCTTGAGGACCTTGAGCGCCAGTTTCGCCCTGCGGACCTTGTGCTCCAGTTTCGCCTTGTGGACCTTGTGCTCCAGTTTCGCCTTGTGGACCTTGTGCTCCAGTTTCGCCTTGTGGACCTTGTGCTCCAGTTTCGCCTTGTGGACCTTGTGCTCCAGTTTCGCCTTGTGGACCTTGTGCTCCAGTTTCGCCTTGTGGACCTTGTGCTCCAGTTTCGCCTTGTGGACCTTGTGCTCCAGTTTCGCCTTGTGGTCCTTGCGCACCGGTTTCACCTTGCGGACCTTGAGCTCCAGTTTCGCCTTGTGGTCCTTGTGCTCCGGTTTCACCTTGCGGACCTTGCGCTCCAGTTTCGCCTTGTGGACCTTGGGCTCCAGTTTCACCTTGTGGACCTTGAGCTCCGGTTTCTCCTTGCGGACCTTGAGCGCCTGTTTCGCCTTGTGGACCTTGCGCACCAGTTTCACCTTGAGGACCTACTTCACCTTGGGGACCCTGTGCACCAGTTTCGCCCTGAGGACCTTGGGCACCAGTTTCACCTTGGGGACCTTGAGGGCCAATTTCACCTTGTGGTCCTTGAGCTCCGGTTTCTCCTTGAGGACCTTGGGCACCAGTTTCGCCTTGCGGACCTTGTGCTCCGGTTTCACCTTGTGGACCTTGGGCACCAGTTTCACCTTGTGGACCTTGTGCTCCAGTTTCGCCTTGCGGACCTTGCGCTCCAGTTTCGCCTTGTGGACCTTGTGCTCCGGTTTCGCCTTGCGGACCTTGGGCACCAGTTTCACCTTGAGGACCTACTTCACCTTGGGGACCCTGTGCACCAGTTTCGCCCTGAGGACCTTGGGCACCAGTTTCACCTTGGGGACCTTGAGGGCCAATTTCACCTTGTGGTCCTTGAGCACCCATTTCGCCTTGTGGTCCTTGCGCACCGGTTTCGCCTTGCGGACCTTGCGCTCCAGTTTCGCCTTGTGGACCTTGTGCTCCGGTTTCGCCTTGCGGACCTTGGGCACCAGTTTCACCTTGTGGACCTTGTGCTCCGGTTTCACCTTGCGGCCCTTGTGCTCCGGTTTCACCTTGCGGTCCTTGTGCACCAGTTTCACCTTGAGGACCTTGTGCTCCGGTTTCACCTTGCGGACCTTGAGCACCCGTTTCGCCTTGAGGACCTTGCGCTCCAGTTTCACCTTGCGGACCTTGTGCTCCAGTTTCACCTTGCGGACCTTGTGCTCCAGTTTCGCCTTGCGGACCTTGTGCTCCGGTTTCACCTTGAGGACCTTGAGCACCAGTTTCACCTTGCGGACCTTGAGGGCCAGTTTCACCCTGAGGACCTTGTGCTCCAGTTTCACCTTGCGGACCTTGTGCTCCGGTTTCACCTTGCGGCCCTTGTGCTCCGGTTTCACCTTGCGGACCTTGTGCTCCGGTTTCACCTTGCGGACCTTGTGCTCCGGTTTCACCTTGCGGACCTTGTGCTCCGGTTTCACCTTGTGGACCTTGAGGGCCAATTTCACCTTGTGGTCCTTGCGCACCGGTTTCGCCTTGAGGACCTTGGGCACCAGTTTCGCCTCGCGGACCTTGTGCTCCGGTTTCACCTTGTGGACCTTGGGCACCAGTTTCACCTTGTGGACCTTGTGCTCCAATTTCCCCTTGCGGACCCTCGGGGCCAGCTTCACCTTGACTTCCTTCCGGTCCTTTTATAGTGGCTACGGTTTCCCAGTGGTTTTGGAGTTTTTTAAATAGGTCGCCGGTGTCAGTGTCGAGGTAGATATCGCCATTACTTCCAAGTTCACTCGATGGGCTTCCTTGACCTGTGAGCCATTGGGAATTACCGCCGAATCCGCTGTTTGGGTCTTCGCTATAGACGAAGATTTTGCTATCTATTGCGATGCCTCCTGCATTGTCTGTAATTAACACGTCCACTGGATGCATCCCGCTCGCCAGATTTTCTATCGGGCAAAATGCCGTGCCTGCCGTCATGACACATTCAACTTCATTTCCGTCGAGGTAGACATGAAGGCTGTTCATGTCGACACCGTCATCGCGATCGTAGTAACTCACTACAATTTGTTCGGGAGGTGTTTCAAGATAAAAATTATCTTTGGGTTCAATAATATTAATGCTGGGAGGGGAGAGGTCTGTACCACCGGGGACATCGACATTTAAGATTAATTGAGGCTTAAAGTTAGATTCGGCCGAATAGAAGCTGATAGATCCAGGGCTGCTCTCATTCAGCTTTTTTATCAGCCAGCCATTGTTTTCCTGACCTTGCAAGAACGCTTTTACATCTTTCGTTACATCAAAATATATACTGCCAAAAAAAGATCTTCTTAAATCAGCCGAATCTGTTTTACTTCCTATTGAACCGCCAAACCACCCACAGGTAGAAGCATCTGCACAACCCCAGTTAGCTTCCAGTTCCTGCCAGGGCTGGTTGACGGGATAGATGCCCAGGCGACTATCAAAATTATCTTGCCAGTAGTTGTTGTCCGCAAACACGGTCAGTTTGAGTTTGGCATATTGAATTCGATGGCTGGTAACATTCGCGCTGAGTTTACTGAAATCGAATTTCACCAGGCTGCGAGCAATATCTTCTTCGGGGCTAATGTTAAGCGTACTGATATTGCCCAGGTTTAGATTGTTCGCATTTGAAACAACCGTCGTGTCTTCGTCGGCAAGCAGTGTGACGGTTTGACCTCGATGCCAGCGATGGTGACCGTTGTTGTTCCAACCCCATTCATTTTGGTTGCCCCAGTTGTTTTGGCTCCAAGAGTAGAATGAGTTGTCCGCAAAGCCTTCCATAGCTATTAAAGATCCCAACAATGCAATAACTGCTGTTGCGGGGCGAATATCTAGCATTTTTAACACCTTTGCGATTAATTGTAAGTTTATGTAAGCGAATGTTATTTTTTGCGTGGCCGTTACGTCACTTTATGGAAAGCTTTATTCGATAACGTTTTTAAAAATGATTGGCTGCGCGTCTGAAAAATGATTGAAATGTGTTCAGGTCGATTGGAGTGACACGCTATTAAGTCTAATCGAGGCTTATGTATTATTCATTCAGTTGTGAAGCGTTTATTAGACTTTATATTAATAATAATTTAGTGCGTGCGCAGAATGAGATATTTGAGGCCACTTTTTGTCGTCTTAAATTATTAATGGAAAATAATGCGACTTTTCGTGACGTCCTGTTGAATTAGAGTTTGAAAGCTATGCCAGACGTTATGTTCTGCTGACTATTTTAAAATTCGCGCCATGGGCTGTGATTTTTATGTTTTGAGTGTTGACTCTGAAGGGAGCAGGGAGCTGAGGTGGTTAATCTGGGCGAATGAAAATGGCGAAACCAGAACCAAGAGGGTTTCGCCGAGAGAGCTTAATAATGAATAGGGTTATACGATTTTCCGTTCGTAAACATATTGGGAGCGATCGTTAAACTGGCCGAATGTCTTCTGGGTGTTTTCAAATACCACGGGTTGAATGAATTGGTAACCCAGCTTGTGGCGCGTAATAATGAATTTGCGGATTTTGCCTGAATCGCCCAGGATTTGGCGAAGTTCCTTCACGCAGGTCGTTAGAGATTCATCGCTGACACAACGATTAGGCCAGATTTTTTCGAAAATCTCTTCGCGCGTAATAAGGCGTTGAGGGTTCAGCGCGAAATAGCATAATAGTTTAAAAGTTTTAGGACGAACTGCTAGAGGTTCTCCCGCATGGAGTAAGCAGTAGTTATCTAAATCTAAAGTCCACTGAGCGAATCGACACCGCATTATACACCTCCGAATGTGTACGTTGACAGGTAAATTGTAATGTTCGTATTTGTGAAATATTCACATTAGGGTCGTAAAGAAAACTCAGAACAATTTTGCATTTTTTTGATTGTCTAAGAATGTGAAAAATTCACATTGAGCGCGTGAACTATTTCTTTTCAATTTTCACTCTATGCCAGGCTTGCTAAATCACAGCTGATAATCTATTCGATTTTTTTAATTTTACCGAGCAGAGTGTAAATACCATTCTATTTTTTGTTTAAAGCTTATTGTTTTGGCTGTCTTCCATGGTTAATAAGATTAATCGAAAGCAGTTTTTAGTCAATGTCAAAAAGTTAATGAAAAAAACGCTTTTTTTTCCTTTTTGCTCTGGATGAGTGTGAATTTATTACCTTTACTTAGCGTTAAATATCATTTCTGTGATGGCTTAACGTAAAATTTATAATTGTTTACTGCGAGTGTACGTTAAGAAATTAAATTATCGAGTTCTGTTTGTTCTCGAGCAGCTCGCGGTAGGGAGCGAATAAGTTACTGAACTTGATGAGTTTTTAGTGAAATAAGGATGTTGATCCCACGTGGTATGCTATGCATATTGGAAAAAAGTTCGACAGGTCGTAAGTGCCAGAGATCGAAGTGAAAAGGGAAAGGAAAGCAAGTGCTTGTTAAAATTTTCCACACGCTGAGTTGAAGCCGAATTACCTGAATAAAATTATTCTTGGCGGGATTGTACAACTCGGCTGGAAAAAACGACATCTTCTATCAGATGTCTTTCCGCTTATCTTCGTTAATGCTGTGTTCTCTAGTTGGGTACTTCTAATTGGGTGCTTCTAGTTAGGTACTTCTAGTTAGGTACTTCTAGTTGGGTACTTCAAACTGGTTGCTTCAAGTCGAATGGATTATCGCATTCTGGAATTACTCGATAGCGTCTTAATTAAACGTAGGTTGCAAACGGTAGTTTTAAACTTGCGCATTCGCCGTACTTTTCATTTCTGGAAGTGGTGAGAGTTGTCGAATATCTACCAGGAATGTGGCCGCTGCTGCAAGTAACATGCAGACCCCGGCGAGCACCATGACATAAATGGTTTGTCCTGCAAAAACATGGCGAATGATTAAAGCCAGAATACTGGAGGCTAAAATTTGTGGTAAGACAATGAACACGTTAAAAAGTCCGGCATAAACGCCCAGTTTATTTTGCGGTAAAGTGCTGGTAAGAATCGAGAAGGGCAATGTTAATATCGAGGCCCAAGCAAAACCTAAGCCGACCATTGGAATTAAAAGCCAGGTTGGTTCTTTAATAAAGGGGAAAGAGAATAGCGCAATAGCACCGAGAACCAAATTACTGCTATGGGCTGTGATTTGGTTGGTGCGCTTAACCAGTGCCGGAATAGTTAACGCGGCGATCGCTGCGCAGGCATTGTAGGCTGCGAATAGAATGCCCACCCAATTTGCACCTTGGTTGTATTTCAATGAGCTAGGGTCTGTGGTACCAAAGTGAAAGCTGGTCACGGCAGAGGTAGCGTAGATCCACATACAAAAAAGCCCAAACCAGGAAAGAAACTGGACCGTGGCTAGTTGTCGCATGATTCTGGGCATACACGAAAGATCATGGCTTATTTTGTAGAGCGTATTATCTGTGTTGCCACGTATCGACATGGCACCAGCCAAAAGTTTAAACATGCCAAATAGTAAAAAGCTGAAGGCTAAAATAAAGAGCTTTTTATCCAGAGCGAAATGGAACACCAAATAAGTAACGAGCAAGCCCAATGAAAGAAACACGCTGCCAGTTGTGACGAATGTTTTAAAAGGGAGTGCACGGTAAACAACGTGTCGAGCTTGTTGGGGCTCAGCCTGAAAGCGACTTAATTCCTCTGCAGAATATTCCCGGGTAGAGCGGGTTGTCCAAAAAATTGTGATCAACATGATAGCGCCACCAAGATAGAACGAGTAAATCACGGACGGTGGAATTTGACCTTCTGGGGCACTGTTGGCTACGCCAAAGATATTGGTCAGAATCCAGGGCAGAGATGATGCTATGACAGCGCTAATGCCAACAAAGAAACTTTGTACAGAAAAGCCAAATGGCAATTGATTTTTGGGGAGCATATCGCCAACCAGAGCTAATGATGGTCCCAGTGAAATATTCAGTGCAGCGTCCAGCATCCAAAGCATGCCAACGGCAATCCAAAGCTCTGCAGAATTGGGCATGATGACAAGTGCAATGCTGGCGAGAATTGCTCCCAGTAAGAGAAAAGGGCGCCTTCTACCCAGACCGCTCCATGTTTTATCGCTGACAAATCCAATTATCGGTTGAATGAGCAATCCTGTAATGGGGGCTGCAAGCCAGAGCAGCGGTATATCCTCGATGGATGCGCCAAGATTTTGAAAAATTCGGCTGGCGTTGGCATTTTGCAATGCAAAACCAAATTGAATACCAATAAAGCCAAAGCACATGTTCCAGATTTGCCAAAAGTTATATTGAGGCTTTGGTGTTTTCTGCATGGTTAACCCAATAGTTTTACAGTGCCATTGTCATGGATGAGAGGATGCTAATGCTCGGAAAAGTCAATTAATCACGAGAGATTTGAGGATAACGTAATTATTCCAGGGAAAAAATATGGCGCCGCAAATTGAAAACGTTCTCAAAAAATAGAAAACGTTTTCATCTCATTTTTATTTGGTTTTCCTCTAGACACATCGTATTAAACGTTATTATTATGCGCTGCAAGTGTTTTAATGGCGTTGTCGCTTGCATAAGTTTATGGGCTTCTAAATACGCTTGGCACGCAAAAAAAGTTTTTAACTTGCGATGGTTTTAACTTGAGCACTATGAAGGAATCTTGAGCGAGATTAAACGCCTGGATGTTCTTCGGTTACACTTTTAATGCATGACTAAGTAATGATGTTCTGTGAATGCAGCAACACGTAATCATTACGTAGTTTGACACTGCTAAACGCTGAACTTTAAACACGGAATTTTGAAAATTAAGTATAACGCCTGAGCGTAAAATAATAAGTAATATGCGCTGGCGAATGTAGGGAAGCCAAAAAAGGCAAAACCACAAGGAGTGGATACTTCGGGGACGGATGCACTTGAAGGTATGATGCGAGTACCAAAAGAATAATAATTTTGCAAAACCCTCCCGTAAATTGAGCTTAACGACATGTATAAAAATAATGAATATAAGGCAGCTCAAATTCTACAGTCCGAGAAAGAGTTTAAATAGTATTTGGAATCATTCTCGCTTTACAAGCTAAGAACAAACGATTTTAAGAAAAGAAATCTCGAAAAATAATTTGAAATTGTTATAGGTTGCGAACTAACCATAATTTTAACAAAGAATTCGCCTGTGGTTTGAGGCGAGTGGGGTTGTATTGGCTATTAAAAACGGCTTCTCACAATCGTTTAAAACCAATGCTTGGGAAAAATATAAAACTAATACAAAACTCGGATCAGAGGAGAAACACATGAATCATCCGCGAGGTTTTAAGAAGAAGATTCTTGCCAGCGCTATAGCATCCTGTGCATTAGCGGGCAGCAGTGGATTGGTGCTGGCGCAAGATGACGCAGATAAGCAATTAGAAGAAGTTATTGTACTTGGTGTTAAAGGGGCGCAGATGTCGGCCATTAATACCAAGCGCGAATCGCGATCCATTGTTGATGCGATTGCAGCTGAGGATATCGGCAAGCTTCCTGATACCACCATTACCGACTCCCTGCAGCGTATTACCGGTGTGCAAATTGAAAGAACAGCGGGCGAAGGTGGCAAATTAAGTATTCGTGGTATGCAGCAAGTGGCCGTAATGCTTAATGGTGAACAGTTTTTAGCAGCGGGTAATCTTAACTCTGCACAGCCAGATTTTAATGACGTGCCAGCACAATTACTGCGATCTGCGACAGTTTACAAAACCCTGGACGTGCGCAATGCTCAGTCTGGTATCACCGGTACTATTGATATTGAAACGTTCCGTCCGTTTGATTTTGAACAAGGCTTCAGCTCGGCTGTCGGTCTGGATGTATCAACTGGAGAAATCAGTGGCGAAACAGATCCAACTCTCAACGGATTGATTGCCTGGCGGAATGATGATGTTGGTGTAATGTTATCAGCGGTAACAGGCACTAAAAACCTGGCTAACGATTATGCCGGGCGAGCTTCCGGTGATCCACTTTCACGTGAAATGGGGCCTGGCGCGGGAGATTTGAATGGAAAGTGGACCGTGACTCACGGGCATGGGTTTGAGTTTTTTAGCGCGGAAGACGAGCGAAATCGTAGTGGTATTAATGCCGCATTCCAGGCGAACTTAAGTGACCATCTGGACTTGTTAATTGAGGGCTTTCATACCGAGGCCAAGCAATACCAGCGGCGTGTAGGTTTGAATATTTCCAACCGCTGGCAGGGTGAAGCCAGTACCAGTGCAACGAGCCAGTCTATGTGGGCTGATCGTTACAGTGATCCTGCGGCATGGAACGGTGCTGTCATTGCTCAACCAATCAGTGCTTCTCAGGAAATTCAGGCCGGTGATGGCACCACTTGGATTGTCGCTGATCAGTATCGCGTTGAACCATTGTGGATCTATTCATTAACCTCCAATAAAATTATCGATACCTCCTCCAACAACTTCAACATCGAGTTAAATTACGATAACGAAGAGGGGTTGTCTGGTGGGCTGCGCTTTATCCACGGTGAAGCGGAAAACAGAGAACGTCTTCCAACTGCTCAGGGCGGTATTAACAGTTTCCGCGGTAACACGGTACAGAAACTGGATAATCATTTTTACCCCACCAGCGTAATCGAGCGATATGGTTTAACGCTTGATCCAGATCGTTTAGGTGAAGTGGGTGTCAATGGTGGCCGCTTTGTATTGCCAAACCCGCTGGGGTATGACGAAGACCCAGTGTTGGGCTTGGATATGAATGGTTATACCCATAACTGGTCTGGCTTTGATCAGCAAATTGCCGGTGGTCTTACCTCGGGTGGCACTGAAGCTACACTTGCCGATTATATGGGTAACAAAGACAGCTGGATTATGGAAGGTGAGCAGTTTGAAATTAACAGCAATAAGATTTCGACCTTAAATGCTGGCAGCGCTCACGTGAAATATGATTTTGATGAAGGCATGTTTTTGACGGATGTTGAAGTAGGTATTCGTACCAGTAGACGGATGGTTGACGTTGAAAACTTCGATTACTGGGCACAGTTCTATGTGGGCTCCAATACGCGCTTAAATGATGACGATGGTGATCCTAATACAACCGCCGGTGAAAACTTCCCCGACGCGAATAATATTGTAGGGTGTTACGCGCAATGGCGTTCCATTGACCAGAAGTTTGATGGCGGGGCGAGCTTTAATGAGTGTGCGGCCGGTGAGCGTTTAGATGCAACCGATCCGACTTCATTTGTACCTTATTATATTTTGCCGCCACAATCGCTCGACTTTAATGGGCAAAAACTCCAATACGTGACGGATCTGGGGGATAACGTAAACGGTATTCCAGGATTCTGGGCTGTCGATCCAAGTTCATATGATGATCCAGAAAAGTACCATCAGCGCGTGTTCGGCGACATTAAACCGATTATTAATCCAGGGACAAGCTACACCATCAACCTGGATGAAATGTCTTCCTACGTCAGTGGTAATTTCCAGGCCGGATCAATGATCAGTGGTTACTTTGGCTTGCGTTACATCAGTACGGATATCGAAGCGAATGTCTATGAGAGTACTGGGGTAACTCGCACGAACGGTGGTTCAAACTATTACACTGGACGCAAAAAACAAAGCAAGTCTCGCGATTATGTATTACCAGCTTTAGCGGTGAATTTCACTCCGCTGGAAGATTGGGTTTTCCGTTTTGCTTATGCAGAAAACAAGCAGGATCTGGATCTGGATCGTTATGGCAGTAGCTTAAACATTTATACCGGTCCTTCACCTTTAGATGCAACTCAACGTATTCCGACCAGCTGGGACTCTAACGGTAATATCAACCTTGAGCCGTGGTTGACGAATAACCTGGATCTATCTGCTGAGTGGTATTTTGGCGAGGGCTCCATGGTGAGCTTGGGTTATTACCATATCGACATTAAGAAATATGTTGAAATTCGTCCGGAACAAGAGCTGACTGTCGAGTGGGGCGATGGCAACACATACACAATTGACGGTTCTGCGCCGGTTGTTGTGGATGAAGGTGGTAAGGTTGATGGTTTTGAATTCGGTACAAAGATTGCGTTTTCGGACTTTGTCGATATCGAAGTGCTCAATTCCATGGGGGTTGAATTCAACTACACGTATTCACCTAGTGAGCGTTTGGGTGAAGATGCCGATGCGCGAACTGACCTGAGAAATGAGCGCTACCCATTCCCGAACAACTCAGAGCATACCTACAACTTCATTGCCTGGTATCAAAAAGACAAATTGCAAGCTCGTATAGCATTTAATGGCCGCAGTGAGCGTTACATTACGGATTTTGACGGGGACTATGGTTACGCAACCTATGCGCCGGAAGAATCCTATGTGGATGCGAACATCAGCTATGATGTGTTGGATGATGTTACGGTCTACTTCCAAGGTGCAAACCTGACTGGAGAAGACTACCGTCAGGTATACCGATTGGCTGACGGTGTAGAGCAGGAAGCATTTGTGTATGACAACGAAGCGCGTTATGCCGTGGGTGTGCGTGCCAAGTTCTAAGCACTCTAGTTGATTATTATCTCCGGTTAGCCGGACTTCAAATGCCATAGCCCCCAGCTATGGCATTTTATGTTCAGGACGAACGGTATGCCTCGATTGCACGGATGCAATAGAGAGGCGATGTTCAGGACGAACGGTATGCCTCGGTTGCATGGATGCAAAATGCTTTCTCACATCGTTGATGTATAGTAATGTGCAAAAGAAAGTCATGACCTGATTAATTAAGAACAATGTCTGTACAGAAAAAAAAGATTGTAATTGTCGGCGGCGGTACTGCTGGTTGGATGTCGGCGGCGGCATTAAAATTCCATTTTAAGCAGCTCGTCGATATCACGCTCATAGAATCCTCTGATATTGGTACAGTGGGGGTTGGTGAAGCAACCATTCCGACTATTCGAAACTTTTATCTGGGGCTCGGTCTGAAAGACCTGGATGTTATGCGGGCGACAAGAGCGACCTGTAAGTTAGGAATTCAATTTAATGACTGGCTTCGACCCGGATCATCCTTTATTCATCCTTTTGGACTTTATGGGCAGGACTCGCAGGGAATCGAGTTTCACCAATTCTGGTTAAAACTGCGCAAGCAGGGCTTGGCTGATGAGCTTGGAAAATACTCGCTTGGCGTTGCTTTGGCTGAGAAAAACAAGTTTACTTTACCCGCTAAAAATCCACCCTCCAGTTTATCCGTGTTTGATTGGGCTTTGCATTTTGATGCTGCTTTATTTGCGCAATATATGCGTGAGTTTTCAATGTCACTGGGTGTTGAGCATCTGGATGCAAAAATTACGAAGGTAAACTTAAGAGAAAGTGACGGGTATATTGCAAACCTTAGCACTGAATCCGGCGCGACAGTGGCTGGTGACCTATTTATTGACTGTTCTGGTTTTCGCGGGTTGTTAATAGAAGAGGCGCTGCATACGGGCTACGAAAGCTGGCAAAAATGGTTACTATGCGACAGTGCTCAAGCAGTTCAGAGTATTGCTCATGGCACACCGTCCCCTTATACCCGGGTTGATGCTAAAACTGCGGGATGGCAGTGGAAAATACCATTGCAGCATCGTTTTGGTAATGGCCATGTTTATGCCAGTGGTTTTATGGGCGATGAAGAGGCACAGCAGGTGCTATTTAACGCGATTCCGGAACAGACAATCAGTGACGCTAAGCTGATTAAATTTACCGCTGGACGTCGTAAAAAAGCCTGGAATAAAAACTGTATTGCAATTGGATTATCTGCGGGATTTTTGGAACCATTAGAAAGTACCAGCATCGCATTAGTGCAAACGGCCATTGAAAAAATACGGACACTGCTGACTAACTTTGATTTCGATGATGCGGTTGTAAATGAGTTTAATGAAACGACCGCGCTGGAATATGAGCGGGTGCGAGATTTTTTAATATTGCACTATAAAGCGACTCAGCGCAGTGATTCGGAGTTCTGGAGGTTCTGTCAGCACATGGAAATTCCAGAAAGTTTATCGCATAAATTGGCTTTGTTTAAATCCAGCGGATACGTGGTGAATTATCGCTGGGAAATGTTTCATTTACCGAGCTGGCTGGCAATTTTTTCTGGATTTGATTATTTGCCGGATAATTATGATATGCGGGTGGATGCCTTTCCAGAGGCCCAGCTGGCAAAAAGTTTTGCCAAAATGCAGGCGTCGATTCAGCAGGCAGTTGCGGATACGCCGGACCACGATGCATTTATCGCCGAGTTTTGTGCTGCGGAAAAATACTGATTTATTGGTTGAAATATGAATAAAATAAATAAAATGGTTGTCGTCGGTGGTGGAACTGCCGGGTGGATTGCAGCAGCGGTATTGGCAAATGAATTTGCTGAGGGTGAGCTGGTCATTGAGCTGGTGGAGTCTGAAGAGATTGGGACTATTGGTGTAGGTGAGTCGACCATTCCACCATTTTTGGAGTTATTGAAAAACTTAAAAATCGATGAACGCGATTTTATTCAAAAAACTCAAGCCAGCTTTAAACTGGGCATAGAGTTTGTTGATTGGCATACCAAAGGAGAGCGCTATTTCCATCCATTTGGCCATATAACGGCTGGCATGGATGAATATATGTTTTACAACTTATGGATAAAAAGCTATTTGAATGGTGAGCACTATGCCATACAGGATTTTTGTGCCAGTAGTGTAATGGCTCGACACAATAAATTCTTTCTACCCCAGAGCGCACAAAACACTCCGATAGCTGAATCCCGTTATGCGCTTCATCTGGATGCGAAACTGGTCGCGCAATATCTGCGGGAATATGCAGAAGCTCGTGGTGTTATTCGAACGGAGGGAAGGGTAGAGCGTGTTGAGCAAAACGATGACGGTAGTATTGCCGGTGTGAAACTGCAAAACGGGACGCAGGTGGCGGGCGATTTTTTTATTGATTGCACAGGCTTTCACGCGTTGTTGACAGAGAAAACGTTACATGTTGACTTTGTGGACTGGACGCATTACTTACCTTGTGATCGCGCCGTTGTCGTTCAAACAAAAAATGCCGGGGAGATATTGCCATACACGCGAGCAACGGCTCAGGATTTTGGCTGGAGCTGGCGAATTCCATTGCAGTCGCGCACCGGCAATGGCTATGTGTATGCGAGTGAATATTGTAGTGACGAAGAAGCGCGCAAAACGTTGCTGAATGCAGTGGATGGTGAGCTGCTTACAGAACCAAGAGTTATCCCTTACCGTACAGGGGTGAGACAACAAATATGGACACAGAATTGTTTGGCCCTGGGGCTTGCTTCAGGGTTTATTGAGCCCTTGGAATCCACCGCGATCCATCTGGTTGTTCGGGGTATGGTGCATTTTATGCGGCATTTTCCTGATAGAGAAATATCCTCCGCATTTATTGATGAATACAACCGAAGGATGACGGTTGATTATGAGGAGATTCGTGATTTTATTGTGCTTCACTATTGTTTAACGGATCGGGAAGACACGGAGTTCTGGCGGTGGTGTAAGAACATGGAACTACCTGAATCACTCAGTCGAATTATTGATTATTTTAAAGTGCAGGGAAATGTGCCCGAAGTGTTGGACCCTTTGTTTCATCCCGTCAGCTGGCGTTCTGTGTGTGAGGGTATGGCTGTGCGACCGCGAAAATATTCGGCGCTTATTGAGTCAACGAACTATGATGAAGCAAAACAGCATTTTGACAAATATAAAATTATGCTGGAAGAGTTTATACAAAAGCTACCTAGTTGTAGTGAGTTTGTGTCTAAAAACTGCCCCGCAAAAGTTAGTTGAGGGGCGGTTGATATTTTTTTAACGAAATACCCGTGCAACACGGGTATTGAAAACTGCTTTTGATGACATGCTCAGTCTAAATGGCGACGTGTGTATCGCTAAGTTCTCATTTTTTTTGCGTCGACCTTGATTCCTTTCTTTTTTGTTTTTGTTTTTCTCTTCTCGTTTCGGCTTATTTCCTATCTTTTATCTAAATTTTTCGATTGCTAATTGCGTGTATTCATCTCGGATTCCGCGGGTGATACGCATGAAATCGTTTTCAAGAAACTGAAAACGTTTTAATTTTCATGTCACTATGGACAGCCTGAGAAGGCGTATTTAATATGTGGAAACTGACCAGAGCAGAGTGTCTGTTACGCGTTATGATGGCGCAGGCGTCATGGTAGTCATTGTGAAATGGTGTTCCGTCTCCAGGTGTTAGGTAAAGAAAAATAATTTAATTCATCAGCGGGTATCAAATATATTACAAATATATAAATCACCGTTGAATCAGTCGGAGTAAGCAGGATTTACTGTTAAGTCGATTGGGCCATAATAATAAAAATATACACTGTATGCGCACGCAAAGAAAAAACTCAAATAACAATAATGAAATGTAGTTCAAGCTGGAATTGTTCACGCTGAAATAGTTTAAACTGGAATAATTCAAACCTAAGTTAATAGACCAAAAATAAAAGATAAAAACCATGTTGAGAATAATCGCTAAAACTGTAATAGGCAGTCTTCGTATCGTGGCCGTTCAATGTAATCGTCGTTTCGTTCGCGCAATGTCTTTTGTACCCATCGCAGGGCTGATTGTCCTGTTGAGCGCCTGCGGTTCTCAAGCCAACAGATTTAGCGCCAAATCACCGTCAGGTGATGTCGCGTTAGATTTTGAGTTAAATGAAAGTGGTTCACCTGAATATCGTGTATCTTACAAAGACCAGCAAGTTATTTTGCCTTCGGGTTTAGGGTTTTTGCTGGACGGTGAAAGCCCGCTGAAAGAAGGATTTATAGTGTCTAAAGTTTCCACAGCGAAGGTGGATGATACTTGGGAACAACCCTGGGGCGAACAGCGTTTAATTCGCAATCATTATGCTGAATTGCTTATTCGCTTGCAGGAAATAGCCGGTGATAAACGGCAGTTGAATCTTCGCTTTCGTGTGTTTGATGAAGGTGTTGCTTTTCGCTATGAATTTCCTCAGCAATCGTCACTTACCACTTTTAAAGTGATGGATGAATTAACGGAGTTCAATTTGGCAGATGCTGCGGATATCTGGTGGACTCCGGCACAAGCAGGTAACCAATATGAATACCTTTACAATAAAACGTCCTTAAATGAAGTGACCTTAGCGCATACTCCGGCAACATTAAAAACAGAAAATGGGCTGGCGGTAGTGCTGCATGAAGCGGCGTTGTTTAACTATTCCACTATGAATCTGCGCCACGTTGATGGCAATCAATTAAAAGCTGAACTGGTCCCATTTTCAAAAACTGAATCTTTTAAAGCGGCGCTTTCTGCACCGTTTAACACACCCTGGCGAACAATAAAGGTGGCGGAATCTGAAAATGATCTGGTGACCTCGTATATGGAGTTGAATTTAAATGAGCCAAACAAGCTGGGTGATGTGTCCTGGGTGAACCCGGGGAAATACATTGGTATCTGGTGGGAACTCCATTTAAACAAGGGCACCTGGGAGCAGGGTGAAAAGCACGCGGCCACTACCCAAAATACTAAAAAATACATCGACTTTGCGGCTGAGCACGGATTTGCAGGTGTGCTTGTTGAAGGCTGGAATTATGGCTGGGATGGCGAATGGTGGAATCATGGCGGTGGCGCTTTTAATTTCACCAAGCCGTATCCAGACTACGATATCGACTACCTGACCAAATATGCAAAAGACAAAGGCGTGTTCATTATTGGCCACCATGAGACTGGTGCCGAGACGGATAATTATGAAAAGCAGCTAGAGGATGCATACGCCTATCTGGAAGCGCACGGTATGAAAGCAGTTAAAACCGGCTATGTAGAAAGTGGGGAGCTTCTAACAAACGGTAACTATCATCATGGCCAGTCGTTTGTGCAACATGCAGAAAAGGTTATTCAAACAGCGGCAAAACATCATGTGATGGTGGTGGCTCATGAAACGGTCAAGGATACCGGTGAGCGTCGTACTTATCCCAATATGATTTCTCGAGAAGTGGCCCGAGGCCAAGAATACAACGCGTGGTCTGAAGATGGTGGTAATCCGCCGAATCACACCACAATACTTCCTTACACTCGGATGCTGTCTGGTCCGATGGATTTTACGCCGGGGGTTTTTAATATTAGCCTCCCTGAACGCCCTGATAACCAGGTGAATACTACACTGGCCAAGCAGTTAGCACTTTATGTGGTGGTGTATTCTCCAGTGCAAATGGCGTGTGATCTTCCCGAAAACTATGAAGCCCATCCGGACGCTTTCCAATTTATTAAAGATGTTGCGGTTGATTGGGAAACTTCCATCGTGTTGGGTGGTGAAATTGGGGAATACTTTGCTGTAGCACGCCAGGTAAGAAATGGTGACGAGTGGTATGTGGGTGCAGTGACCAATGAAAAAGCCAGAACGGTCGATTTAGCACTGGCATTTCTTCCCGTCGATACGCGCTTTACTGCCACCATCTATCGCGACGCTAAAGATGCGGATTATAAAGCTAACCCAACTGCCTATGTTATTGAAAGTAAAACGGTCAGTGCAAAAGACTCTCTGAAGATAGATTTGGCCACCAGTGGTGGGGTGGCAGTGAAGCTGACACCCATTGATGAATGAAAAATGATTATTGAAAGGTCATTGGCGTAACAAGACTTTTTGAAAACCGCTTCCCTTATGGATTCTGGCTACTGGGTCTGGATATTCAGCAGCCATCATGAGTGAAGTGTTAACCCTGTTAGTTCTCGGCACCTTGAGCAGAGGATACTCTAATTAGCCGCCAAGCTTATCAATTAGAGTATCTCGCAACCTCTGCTCCTTTTTTTCTCTCGCAGCATAGAAGACCAGGCTGGCCCAGTGAAGGGCTGAGGAGGAGGTATTTCGACTGTTGTGTGCTGTTTTGCCGGTGAACTGTATGGTTTCGGCGAAATTCCATCAATGTAAACGATTGCCCTGCTGGAAATTCTGTATTTTCGCTGCTTACTACTGGTCCTGGAATTCCCTTGTTAGGTGTTTGTGAAAGGGGATTGATTCAATCATGCCTGCCTGAAGATTCGGTGAATTGGTTAATAAATAACGTGCGCTAAGTATTTGCTTTCAAGGCGGATATAAGGCGAAAATGAAGTCGGTACGCGAGCATATCTGTAGTGGTATTTTTGAGTAGTATATTTATTTAAACAGGTCGAGAAGTCGCCATATAAAGTCCTACAGACTCACAATAATAAAATGGCAAGAGTAAAAAAGATGATTGGGATCAAAGAGATAGCTAAAGCTGCAAATGTATCACCGGCAACCGTTTCGCGTGTATTGCACAACCCGGAATTAGTCTCCGAAGCTAAGCGCAATCAGGTGCTGGAGGTCGTCAAACGCACTGGCTATACCCCCAACAGCCTGGGTGTAAGTTTACGGAAAGCGAAAACACACAAGCTGGTGGCCATCATTCCTGATGTTATCAGTGCATTCAATTACCCTGTTATTCGTGCAATAGAGAGTATGGCTCTCGAACATGGTTATTCTTTGTTGTTAGGTGATACGCAGGAGCTGGAGTGTCGAGAGCGATCGTTCGCCGCAATGGCTAAGTCCCGTCAGGCCGACGGTATATTTCTATTCTGTTCCCGTCTTCCATTTGATTTGGATGAAAGTCTGTCTCTCGCAGAGCAATTACCACCGATTGTGAATGCCTGTGAAATGGTGGAGGTCTCTGGAATTCCCAAAGTGAATATAGATAATCGGCTCGCAGCAAAAGATGCAACAAATTACCTGCTTTCACTCGGACATAAACGTATAGGTGTTATTGCCGGCAATTTGCAGACGCCAAGCACCATCGAGCGTTTGGACGGCTTTAAGTCGGCGTTACAGGCAGCGGGTATTCATTTTCAACCCGAGTTACTGCAGGCAGCAAACTACAGTCTTGCGCTTGCTGATAAGGCAACTCGGGAACTCATGAGTAAAAAGGACAAGCCAACAGCAATATTTGCCTTCAGCGATGAAATGGCAATGAGCTGTATTAGCACGCTAAATGATCTGGGCATTCATGTGCCGCACGATGTGTCCGTGATGGGGTTTGACAACATTTCTTACTCCGCCTACATGAATCCCGCGTTGACCACAGTCGCGCAGCCTATGGCGGAGATAGGTCGCAAATGCATGGAGTTGATTTTGCCTCAATTGGAAGGTGAACCAATGGCAGAAAGTCTTCACATTTTGCCGCATGAACTGATTGTTCGAAAGAGCACAGGGCCGGCACAAAAGGCCTAAGGGCCGTTATGGCGTTCTGGGGGCCGGAATGACTGAAACCGTATTGCTTTTCAGAGGTAATTCTTTTTGGCTCAATATTGGGCTTTGAAACCAGAATCTGGCATTTTTTACCGGTGTTTGAGGGTGTAGTTGCGGGTTGTTGAGTTCTATCACCAGGCGGCTGAGAATTCGTGATTTCTCAAATACGGGTTTAATCAAGGCGTGGTTGTAGAACAGCTCATCAAAGCTTCCATCGTCAATTGCTTTTAACAGGCCAGCTTCAATGCGTTTCGCAAGCTCGGAATTGCGATGGTTGACGAAGAAGTAGGCTGGAGCGATGTATTTGAGAATCACATGATCTTCAAGAGTCAGTTCATCGTCGCCCGTTTGGTCCAGTTCATACAGGGCTTCTGCCAGGCCGAGTGGAAAGTAATCAAACCGCTTGGCTTTAAGCATTTTAAATAAACCAGAGTATTGCGAGCCTTTAATTACAGGTAATTGGTTAGCCTCGAAAATACTGTTGTCAGACCAGTCATTGCCTAAACCCGCAGTGAAAAGGCGTAAATCTTCCAGCGTTCTTATTTCCGAAAAATCCTTTTCGCGATCTTTGCGAATCATCAACACCCTGTACCCTAATAAGCCCTTGAGTAAAGGGATGCGGACGGGCAGGGCATACACCTCATTCTCACGAGAAGTCATGGTCCATACGACGTCGATTAAGTTACCTTTAGTCAGGTTGGACATCGCGCGAGACTGGTTCATATCCAGGGTCGTCTCTTGCAAGTGATAGGGACCATGAGTGGGAATTGTTTTGTTTAAGGCAAGTTTCAACACCTGATAATAGTACGAGTTCATAGGTTGTCTTTCGTTATCGACTTTGATGTGTCGAACAATTGTGAAAGAGGTAATGGGACTCGCAAAGCCGGTGAAGCTGATGGCCAAGAGCATTATAGTGGTGATTATTTTCATCAAAATTCAGTGAAAATCCAGATTGTTGCGCTGTATGTTTAATACTAGCGATAAAAACGGGCGTTTGACAGTGGATATCCTGTTCCGTCGCATGAATTGCGCGTTACTTCCTCATCGTTTAGTTGCAGGCTTTGTTAGTCGCTTTACACCACCACCTATCACACCTATACCGCTGGCTTTAGCCTTTTCTGAGCTTTTGCGTTGTACTCATTACTATAGACACTGGAGTAACGCGAACGATCAACTTTTGCCATTAATTAAACCTATCGCTTTGCATACACACGATTGAGTGTTTTTCTTGTGGTACAGTAGCGAATATTAAAAGTAGCACTTATTTCAAAGTTTTAAAGCTTGGCTCAGTGACTGGTAGTAAGTTGCATATGAAACCCGTATTTCACCTGGCTTCCATTGTAAAAAGCCCTTCAACGAGTGTAAAAAGCCCGTCATCGAGATGAATACGTAATAAAATGCGTCAATGTAAAGTGCTTTTGATTGAGTCGCTGGAATAGCACCCTTGTCGGATCTAGACTTCTTTAAAGCGTTACAATTCCAGCCAAGAATAAAAAAATCCCTGATTGTGGAGGTGCGTTTGGAAGAGCTGCGTCGAACCCGCAGCAAGAAATCTAGGTTTGTATCTCGGGTTTTTTCGTTAGTCACCTTGGCTTATGCCATAGGATCTTCCTCTGCATGGTCTTCTGAAGAGACCTTACGGGCTGCATTCGTCTATAACTTCATGAAGTTTATTCAGTGGCCAGTAGACCGTTCAATTGATGGTTCAATTAATAGTTCAAGTGACACTGCATTAGATAGCGCAGCTGATAGATCATCAGATAGCTCATCAGATAGCTCAGACGCCACAATTAACCTTTGTCCCGTCGGTGCTACACCGGAAGTTCGCAATGCCTTGGAACGACTTCAAGGAAAAAAAGCAAATAAAAGCGTCATTCATATTATTTACTTAGACACCAGTGAGCAAATTTCAGAAGAAATCGGGAATTGCCACATGTTGTACTTACCGGTAGAAGGCGCGCCTCTGGCCTTACCTGAGAAGCTGCCAAGCGGGGTTATTTTAGTGGTTGACGAACCGAAGAAATATAGCCCCAACATTGGAATAACCCTCACCAAAAATCCTGATGGACGCATTGAGTTTGGTATAAATCAGCCGGCCATCACACAAGCGGGTGTCAGCATCTCCAGCCGTTTATTGTTGCTCGCGAAAAAGCCGCACTTTGGAGAGCAGGATAATTATGGAGGTTCTGAAAAATGAAGTGGCCTTTATCGCGTAAAATCAGCTGGGTAGCGATGTTGATTACCTGTCTTGCAGTGTTGGTAGCCTCGCTCATCGGTGTGTGGCAGCAGCATAAGATTGCGCGAGCCCAGGTTGTAAAACGTCTGCATATCCTGGCGGAAGCGACAGCGTATAGTTTGGCCGCTCCCAGTATGTTTTTTGATGAGGAAGCTGCACATAAGGCACTCGATGCATTGCGAGTTGATCCCCAAGTCATATCCGCCAAGTTATTGCTGGCGGATGGACGCACCCTGGCAGAATACCGCAGTGAGAACTGGCAGGTGCGCCATACGGATTTCGATTTTGACGTGGCGGTTAGCTGGGAGGAGGAAAACCTCGGTAAATTGCAGTTATCCGTCGATCTTTCAAGTTTAAAAACCCTGTTGCAACAACAGATATTATTCGGCTTTATCGCTGCATTGGTTGCGTGGATCTTTGCCGGAATACTGGTGCAGAGGTTTATTCATATTATTATTCGACCGTTGCAAACCCTTACACAAATTGCCCATGACGTTGGTGTAAAGGGCGATTACAGTCTTCGCTCGCCAGTGATTCACAGTGGCGATGAAGTCAATCAACTCACCGTGCGATTTAACGCAATGCTGGATCGGATTGAATCGCAAGACCGTCAATTAAGGCGTCAACAGGAACACCTCGAACAGCGGGTGGAAGAACGTACATCTCAATTACTCAAAGCCACTGAAACCGCCGAGGCGGCCAGTCGTGCGAAAAGCGAATTCCTTGCTGTAATGAGCCACGAAATTCGTACACCATTAAACGGAATTCTGGGAATGACCAGTTTGCTTCTGGATTCCCCGTTGGACTCTAAACAAAAGCGTTTTGCCCGAGTCGCCCGGCGTTCCGGTGAAGATCTATTGGTGATTATCAACGATATTCTCGACTTCTCCAAAATTGAAGCGGGCAAACTTGACTTAGATCCGCGCCCCTTTCATTTAAACCATTTAATTGAAGACCTTGCAGAGCGATACGCACCCATTGCACAAGGTAAAGGAATAGAGCTGCTTTGCGATACACCGCTGCATAATGTTTCCGCTGTTGGAGACTCCGCGCGGTTAACTCAGGTCCTCACCAATTTATTGAGCAATGCCATTAAATTTACTGAGCATGGCGAAGTGATTATCTCGATGAATCTGGTAAGAGATGATGAGCACATGCTGAACCTGGAATTTAAAGTACGTGATACCGGAATTGGTATTTCAAAAGAGCAGCAAAGTAAATTGTTCAGTGCTTTTACCCAGGCAGACTCCTCCATGACGAGAAAATATGGTGGCACAGGTTTGGGACTGGTGATTTCCCAGCGTCTTATTTGTTTGATGGGGGGGGATATTGAAATTCAGAGCTCTCTTGGCGAAGGTTCAGAATTCTATTTCACCTTATCGCTCCCTAAATCCGAAGATTTCTCTGCCTACGAGTTAGTGGAAGAATTTCGCAAGCTAAAAGTGCTGGTAGTCGATGATAACTCTACAAATTGCGAAATATTAAGTCACTGGCTGCACTCCTGGGGTGTGGTTCCTTCCATTGCTTATTCCGGGAAGGAAGCACTGGAAATTCTGGAAAGTTATGACAACCAAGGCATCATTTTTGATTTAATTCTCACCGACTGGATGATGCCAAAAATGGATGGCGGTGAACTGATAGATAAAATCCGTAGGCAACAGAATTTTGATGCAATACCTATAGTTGTGCTCAGCTCAACAGGAATGTCCGGCAGTGTCGACAAAACTAAAAATGCATTGTCAATTCAAAAACCGATTCGCCAATCGGAATTACACAACCTGCTGGCGGGGATTGCGGCTGGTGAAGATGCGCATTCCAAACGCGTGTTAGTCAATAAGAAACTGGTAGAAAAGACTGCAGAAAAGGCGCTTGAACCGCTGACAGGTCGGGTGTTATTGGCGGAAGACAACCCCGTTAACCAGGAAGTGGCAATGGCCATGCTGCAGCGCATGGGGCTGTTCGCCAGGGTTGCCACCAACGGCGATGAAGCCCTGAAAATGCTGGAACAAGAACCGTATGATCTGGTGTTAATGGATTGCCAGATGCCTGTGATGGATGGCTTCGAAGCAACTGAAACCATTCGAAAAAATGAAGCCAAAACGGGTGCTAAACCCATCCCCATAATTGCATTAACGGCGAACGCCATTCTCGGAGACCGGGAAGCCTGTCTGGAAAAAGGCATGGATGACTATCTCAGCAAACCCTTTATGGCGCAGCAGCTGCATCAATTACTGAATAACTGGTTACCTAAACAGGATGTTCTGCCTCTTAACGAAAGCTTAGCGTCAGAAGAAGTGCCGAGTCAGCGGGAAAAAATAACCATTGATCAGAAAACGTTGGAGCAATTAAAAGATTTAGGTGGAGGTTTATTACAGCGTGTCATAAAACTCTATCGCTCCTCAAGTGATACCTTGGTTGGCACACTGGAAGACGCTGCTGCAAACAATAACCCCGAATTGTTGTTTAAAACTGCCCATAGCTTGAAAAACAGTTCGGCTAACTTAGGCATAACGCAACTGGCAGGTAAGTGTAAAGAACTGGAAGCGATGGGGCGCACAGGGGAGATTGTCGACGGGCCGCAGCGCGTTGCAGAAATAAAAATCATGTGTGCCGAAGCACTTGAGGTATTAAGTGAGTTTGAAGAGGAGTGTAGTGAAGATGGATAATCTTTCTGAACTTCCTTCATTGGTATTAGTGGTGGATGACGATGAAGCCGAGCTTCTGATGATGGTCACGACACTTGAAAATGCTGGATTTAATACCTTGGCTGCAGAGGATTGCGCGAGTGCCAGAAGACTGTTTGCAGACTATGAAGTGGACATTGTATTGATGGACGTAGTCTTGCCTGATGGAGATGGATTTAATCTCACGAAAGAGTTTGTGGCAAAAGCAAAACAAACGGGTAGGGATGTCCCGATAGCATTGGTGACGGGGCTGGATGATGTCGAGTCTATCCAAATAGGCTACCAATGTGGGGCGACCGACTTTATCACTAAGCCTGTATCCTGGGGGACTCTACCTTACCGCTGTCAATATCTGTTGCGTTCGAGTCGTGCGTTTTTGGATTTAAGTGTTAGTGAAAGCAAAACTCGTGCATTGCTTTCAAGTTTGCCTGATATCATTTTTAGAATTGACGAAAATGGTTTTGTGATCGACATCCAGGCCGGTACTTTTTTTGCCAATAAAGAACATTGGTTGAATTTGGCTCCTGGCTCAAATATTAATTGCCTGCCAACGGAAGTTTATGAAGCGGTCAAGATGAACATTGAAAAAGTGTTTACCGGGCAAGGGCAAATGCTGGTTTTGGAATTGCCGTGGGTCGAGGAGGATGGCTCGCTTCAGCATTGGGAAGCGAGGATCATAAAACGCGATGTTCATGAAGTTATGATTGTAATGCGCGATATCACCCAGCGTAAACAGCAAGAAATGCAAATGCGTTTGTGGGCAAAAGTGTTTGAAGGTAGCAATGAATCTATTTTAATTGCAGATGCGCAGTTAAAAGTCCTTTCCGTCAATGGTGCTTTTGAAGAGGTGACCGGATTCGAAGAGGGTGAAATACTCGGAACAGATGCCTTGCAAGTCGGTATAAAACTGCACACATACAGCCATATACACAATATATTAGCGATTCTGCAGGAGCGAGGCTATTGGCAGGGTGAGCTAAAAAATCGACGCAAAAACGGGGAAGATTTTCCCTGTTGGTTTTCTATTAGTCAGGTGAATAATACCAAAGGAAAACCTGAAAACTTCATTATTACTTTTAACGATATTACCGAACACAAGAATTCGCGCGCTAAAATTGAATTTCTTGCTCACCATGACAGTCTGACTGGATTGCCGAATCGCATTTTGTTGAACGACAGGCTGGATATGGCCATAAGTTTCGCACAACAAAACAGTTCAAGTTTAGGGGTGCTGTTTATTGATCTTGATCGTTTTAAAAATGTAAATGATTCGTTGGGGCATGCTGTTGGTGATGAAATTATTAAAGATGCTGGAAAACGTTTAAGTAATATTATTCAAGCTGGAGATACCGTGTCGCGCTTGGGGGGCGATGAGTTTGTTTTAGTGTTCCCGAAAATGGGCGACGCGGAACGTCTGGCAGATACTACGGTAAAAATATGTGAAGTATTGCGTGAACCCTATTTGATCAATGGTATTAACCTGCATATGACTCCCAGCATCGGTATCGCGATTTACCCAGACGATGGGCTCAATACTGACGCTCTGATCAAAAATGCGGATGCGGCGATGTATTTGGCAAAGGAGCGTGGAAGAAATAACTTCCAGTTTTATACGCCGGCTCTTAATGCCCGAACCTTGGATCGCCTGAAGCTGGAGAACGACTTACGGCAATCGATAAGCCAGGGAAACTTTAGCTTACATTATCAACCACAAGTAGAGGGGCGAACAGGAAAAACCTGGGGCGCGGAGGCGCTGGTAAGGTGGAATCATCCTGATCGTGGATTGATTAGTCCAACGGAATTTATCCCCCTGGCGGAAGAGACCGGCCTTATTATTCCTCTGGGTGAGTGGGTATTAAAAGAAGCGGCTCAACAAATGGTGTATTGGCACAAAAATGGATTTCCTGATCTAGTGATCAGCGTCAATATATCTGCATTGCAGTTCCAGCAACCCGATTTTATGGAAAAAGTCCTCAATATCGTCAAAGAAGCTGAAGCCGATCCAAAGTTTATTGAATTGGAGCTAACAGAAAGCGTGTTAATGTCCGACATTGATGCCTCAGTGGAAACATTGAAAAGCTTTAGTGAGTTAGGGTATCGCATTGCCATTGATGATTTTGGCACGGGGTTTTCCAGCCTGAATTACCTCCGACACCTGCCCATTCACCTACTTAAAATTGACCAGTCTTTTGTGCGTGAAATGAATTCGGAAAAAGCGTCTCTTGCGATCGTAAACTCTGTTATTTCTCTGGCACACTCCCTTGGCATGGATACTATAGCTGAAGGTGTTGAAAGTGAGGATGAATGTAAGGTGCTATGTGAGCGGGGTTGTGGGTATATTCAAGGGTATTATTTTTCTAAGCCCATGCCTGCGGAGCAGTTCGAGGCTTGGCTTAAAGCGCGCACTATAGATCAATCGCGTAATGCCATGTGAGTTTATTGACGTGAAAAACCACTTTTATGCCGTCGGGGGTTTTGTCTAGCTTTTTCTGGTTGCTCTTTGTTTTTGGTCACTTATATTGGCCTCGGCTACTTTGCCTTACCTATTTTTGCCTCTCTTTTTAGCGCATCACGTAATTTTGTAAGTCGAACCACCATTTCCTGCTATTTTCACAAAGCTGTTTTTATCTCCCGAATTGCCTTTACTCCGTTGACGAAGCTTTATCGCCAGTAAAAACTGCGTTATAACGGGTTTTTCGTTTATAGCGCTCTCTTATGATGCAATTAATTTTTATAATTATTTGATTTGTGTCAAAACTGTTTAAGCTAAGCGACACGCTTTATGAATACTTGCAATATTCATTCATTCTCAACCAGCGAAGAAGGTATTTTCGACTATTCTTTTATAAGTGGTCTAATCTGGCGATCACTGATGCCTGGTATTTAGTGCATACCTGATTGAAAACCCTGACGACAAATTTTCTCTTATTCACAATAAAATTCTCAATCAATGCAAAACGACAGTCGAAAACAAATGATGCAAGACGTAAAGCGTGAGCGATCTTTGTTATATAGCGTAACTTTATGGCTGTTGATAATTTCACTTGTCCCCTTAATCGCACTGTCTTTGCTGGGATACAGTTTGATGCAGCAGGGTTTAAAAGACCAGGCTTTCTTGAGTTTGCGCGAAAGCTCAGACATGTCTTCACAGTTTATTCAGCGTTGGTTTGATTTACGAAAATCCGATGCAGAGTCGCTGGCAAGTGCTTATGTTACCAACAAGGCTTTGGAGAGAATTAAAAAACAGGACGATGAGAAACAGGGTGAGACAGAGACGGTCGGAGAGCAGGAACAAAACGAACGCGTTCTTGGTAATTCTGCAGGTCACACGGCAGGCCATACAGCAGGTCACGTAGCGGACAGCGATAAAGTAGAATGGCAGCATAGCCTGGCGCAGGTGGTTAACCGGTATGACCATTATGATGATATTTATTTAATTGCTCTGGACGGTCATGTACTGGTAACTGCGAAAGGTGAGTTGCACTCAGGCGTTAATGTGTTTTCTTCTAAAGCCGTGCCGACTAAATTAGCCACCACCGTTAAAAATACAATCAACCTGAATTCGGTTCAGTTTTCCGATTTATATGTAGATCAACAAGATGGTGGCCGAGCCATGGGTTTTTTGGCAGCGCCAATGATGGATACGAATAATCGGATGGCGGGAGTCGTTGTGTTACAGCTAAACATAGAGCCCATCTTAGTGGTTTTACAACACAGCGAATTCAGCTCAAAGTTGCGCTATCTTGTGGGGCAGGATGGGTTAATTCGAGGAGGGATAGATGAGTCTTCTGTCTTATCGAAAACCGTAAGCGTACCGGACTTTCAACAGCTGAAGGAGCAAGGCGAGCGGACAGGGGTGAATGGCAAACCTGTATTCGCTGTATTTCATGTGCTTGATGCTCTAGGCGCTCCATGGTTACTCGTGAGTGAGGTTGAGCAGCGCGAAGCTTTGGCACCAAGTTATCGAATGGCTCTAATCATGTGCCTGGTGGTGTCCTGCTGTCTTATCGTTATCTTTATAACGGCTGTGACGTTGGCGAAAAGAATTATTAAGCCATTACACTTCTTTACGCAAAAAGTATCATCTATCGCTGCCACGGGACGTTTTGAGAAAATTGAGCTTCAAGGTAACGATGAAACGCTGCAGTTAGCGCAGGCGTTTAACTTCCTGGTTGATCAGCGTAAAAATTATGAGGACGAGCTAGGTAAAACCAGTATGTTCCTTGAAAGCGTTTTAAATGCTTCCACTGATGTCAGTATTATTTCAACAGATACAAACGGCATTATCACAAACTTCAACCCTGGTGCGGAAAAGCTTCTGGGGTATGCAGCAACAGACATGGTGGGTAAACAAACCACCTCCGTATTGCATGACCCCATGGAAGTGGAGCAGCGTGCACGAGAATTATCATTAGAGTTTGGGCGTGTAATTGATGGATTTCAGACCTTCGTAGTCGCGCTGCAAAGCAAGCGCGCTGAGAGTCGTGAGTGGACATATGTCACCAGAGATGGAGAGCATATTCAAGTCTTAATGACTATCACCGCAATATACAGCGCAGAGCAGACATTGATCGGGTATTTATGTATTGCGCAAAATATCTCGGCGGTGAAGTGGGCTGAAAGCGCATTGCAAACCAGTAAAAAGCAGCTCGAGCAAGTTATTGGAAGTACTGGCGTTGGCATTTGGAATTGGATTATTCCTCAAAATGAAGTTGCGGTAAATGAGCGTTGGGCAGAAATAGTTGGTTATTCTCTGGAAGAGCTTAAGTCGTTTAGCAAAGATGACTGGCGAGATTTCTATCATCCGGACGATGCAATAAAGTCGGATCGTTGTTTAAAGAATCACTGGGACGGTAAAACCGAGCGCTATGAATTTGAGGGACGGTTAAAGCATAAAAACGGACATTGGGTCTGGGTGTTTGACAGTGGAATGGTGATAGAGCGGGATGTCGACAACCAGCCTAAGCAAATGGTGGGAACTTGCCTGGATATTACCAAACGAAAGCTGATTGATCAGGAAATTGCAAAGCTCTCGCGTATCGCAAGTCAGACCAGTAATGCGATTATCATCACCGACTCGCACGGCAAGGTGGAGTGGGTAAATGACGGCTTTACGCGTATTTCCGGTTATGTGCTCGAAGAGGTGATTGGACGGAAACCTGGAGAAATGCTGCAAGGGCCGGATACTGATCCTGAAACCGTAAAGTATATTAGTCAATCCCTAAAATCATTGGATTCTTTCCAGTCCGAAATACTGAATTACCACAAGGATGGTTCGACGTATTGGGTAGATATCACCTGCAACCCACTTAAAAATGATGCAGGCGAATTGCAGGGCTATATGGCGATTCAGTCGAATATAACTTTGCAAAAGCTAAATACAATTCGACTTGCTCAACAGCAAGTGGTCATGGAAGAAATGAGTGTGCAAAGTCGCATTGGTGCATGGGAGTATAACTTACAGGAGGAAAAAGTTTATTGGTCTGCCATGACACGCGAAATTTTTGATATCGATCAGAATTATGAACCCAGCATTAGAGAGGCGATAGATTTTTTTAAAGCTGGAGATCATCGTGAAAAAATTCGGCAAGCTATTCAAGAGGCGATTGCTCGAGGTACATCCTGGCAGATAGAACTCATTATTGTGACACAAAAAGGCCGTGAACTTTGGGTGTATATCACCGGACGGGCAGAGGTGAAGGATGATCGGTGCATACGAATTTATGGGTCAGTGCAAGATGTAGATGAGCGGAAGCACAATCAAATAGCAATGCAAAATATATTGCGTCACAACCAGGTGTTGGCTGAGTTAACGCTTGATACAGATGTATTGACCGGTAGCTTGGAACAGGCCAAGCGCAAGATAGTCGAGAGTATGAGTTATGCTCTGGAAGTCGGGCGTGCGAGCATCTGGATGTTTAGTGAGCGTGGTAAGGCGATGCATTGTATCGAGTTATTTGATGTGAATGCAGGGCAACATTCTCAGGGGCTTGTACTGGAGCGTCGAGATCATGAGAAGTATTTTAATGCAATTTTTGCGCACTCTATTATTGCTGCGCGCGATGCGCAAACGGATGTAGTAACTTCCAGTTTTACAGAAGGTTATTTAAAACCCATGGGTATTCACTCATTGCTGGACGCCGTAATAGCGGGTGGCTCCGGTATTGTTGGGGTGGTGTGTTTTGAAAACATTGGTGAAATGCGTGAATGGACGAGCGCTGAAGAATCATTTGCTGCATCAATTGCAACATTGGTTGGAAGTTTATATGCCGCCGAGCAGCGAAAATTTGCTGAGCAGCAACTTATCCAGGCCAAGGAAGTCGCGGAGGGTGCAGCGCGTGCGAAAAGTGAGTTTCTGGCTATGATGAGCCATGAAATTCGCACACCCATGAATGGCATTCTGGGTATGCTCAACATGTTAAAGCGTAGTGAATTGAATGCATCTCAGAGCCGACAGGCAACTATCGCTTATAGCAGTGCTGAATCTTTACTTCATTTGCTTAATGATATTCTGGATTTCACTAAAATTGATGCAGGTAAATTACAAATAGAGAATATTAATTTTAATGCTCACTCCACCATTTCTGAGGTGGTCGAGTCATTTCAGGTGAAAGCACAGGAAAAGCAATTGACATTGCGTGTGAATTTAGACGAAATGGAAGAGCATTTAATGTTGGGGGACCCTGGCAGGTTACGGCAGATTCTTGTCAACTTGATTGGGAATGCGATTAAGTTTACCAACGAGGGTGAGATAAACGTTACATGTAAATCTCAAGTTTCCGAAGATGAGGTTTTATTTGAAGGTGAGGTGGCAGATACTGGGATTGGAATCCCAAAGGAAAAGCACACGAAATTATTTGATTCTTTTACTCAGGTTGATGCGTCAACAACACGCAAGTACGGTGGTACTGGGCTTGGGCTGGCAATCACCAAAAAGCTCTGTTTGTTGCTTGGGGGTAATATTGGCTTTGACAGTAAAGAAGGTGAGGGGAGTCAATTTCGATTTTATATTCGATTTAGCAGTATTGATAGTCATGCAAGCAAAGTGCACTTGCAGGCCTTGGAGTCAGAGCAGAGGCATCAATTAGCTCACGAAAAAGCGAAACGAGACCTGAGTAAAAATGTCAATAGCAGTTGTCGGATATTGGTGGCAGAAGACAACGATATAAACCAGGAAGTAATAGGGTATATCCTGAATGATTTAGGGTATAAATTTGATGTTGTTGGTAATGGCAAACAGGCAATAGCGCAGCTTTTAGATAGCAGTACACCAGAATATTCTCTCATACTAATGGATTGCCAGATGCCAGAAATGGATGGTTTTGTGACTACTGAGCAAATTCGAAACGCTGAAGCGGGTGAGAAATATCAGAATATTCCTATTATCGCTTTAACTGCGAATGCGATGAAAGGAGATAGAGAACGCTGTTTGGAAAGCGGTATGAACGATTACATCAGTAAGCCAATAAAAGAAAAATTATTGTCACAAAAAATAAATGAATGGCTGTCGGATCACTGTGTCATTGACGCAGAGGCTGTGGTAGAGAATGAACAAGACAAACAAAACAAAGAAAAGCTGGATCAGCATATTGTCTGGGATAGGGATCAGGCTTTACGACGTGTTAAATTCCGGCATGATCGCATGGAGCGGTTAATTCAATTGTTTATGAAAGATATGCCAGATCGTATTGAGAAAGTAAAAGAGTCCATAGAAAATCGCGATATCAACAATACACTATATTTTGTTCACGCGGTGAAAGGCGTTGCTGGAAATATATCCGCATTAAAGCTCTATGAAAGTGCTAAAACTCTGGAAAGTTTTGCGAAAACTCTAAAAACGCCTGGCAATGCGAACAAAGTGGAAGATTCAACCGTAGCAGATCAGGCTGAGGGAATAGGTCTTTCTCAAGAGCAACAAGACAAACTGGATGCCTTGCTGCAAGATTTTGTTAAGACCTTCGATGCCACAACAAAAAGTTTTGAAAGTTATTTGGTTCAGGTTCCCACCTTGTCTTCCTAGTAGATTTCCTCAGCCCTTAAGGCCCGCTTTTAATTTTTCCCATTTATATTCTTGCAAAATCTGCCTTCCGTAAGAAGGTATGCCATTGGTTGAACCGTTAGACAATTTGCATATTTCGGTGTTGATTTTAGAAGAAGGCATCTTTGTAGTATTTGGCTTTTAGCTATATAGCTCTATTTTCACCTTTCTTAGTCTCACTCTTAAGTGAAATAACTAATGTTGTTGGTTTTAAGCTCTACAAAACAGCCTGGAAAGATACGTTGGCGTTTAAAAAATAAAGCGGGTTGAAATTGTTAAGGGTGCCAGTGCAATATAAAAATGGAGCACTTGTACTTTCCAAAATGATCAAAGTCTACATATTGTTTCATTCTATGTGATTATGTTGCTAAAAATTGATAGAAATTCCAGTGTGTAAATTATGCCATTAAAAATTTGGATAGGCCGATAATCTGTATTCGTGATGGTATGAGCGGTTTTGATTAAAACAAGTGCTAGAATCTATGTACGGTATATCACATTCAAGCGTACAGCGTTTTGGTAAATGACGCGTAAATGCTCGCTGAACATAATAATGATAATGAGCGAAATGACTTCTCCAGCCGTTTTAAACGCTGCATGTAATAACATGACACCCAGATTTAAGCATGTCTTTAAAACGTCTGCTGTCTTGAGCGTGCCGTTTTTAAAGGCCTCTTTATTAAAATCACCTTAGTTGAAAACTTCTTGTACTCCTGTTCTCGATACAAGAAAAACAGTTACTGCAGAATTAAACACAAAGAATTTAAAAAACGTGAGCATTAAAAAGCAATTATCAGAAGCGACTAAATTAAATATGGAAACCGCTGAGAGTAAATCTCAGAGTCGCCAGGTTCAAGTCGTGCGTCAGCACCTTTTGGATCGCTTGATTCATCTGGATCAGTATGCACTCGTGCTTATTCAGGCACCTGCCGGATTTGGTAAAACGACACTGATAAAACAATTGAGTCAGGCTCACTTAAATTGCCAGTTAATAGAAGTGTATTTGATGAGCCGGGATCGAGATCCGGTACGCTTTTTTCGCAAGCTGGCTGAAAAGCTATGTGCCAAAGTCAAAGGGCTGGATTTTACAGCCTTACATCCGTTCAATGATCAAGATGTTTTGCAGCCTGAAGCCATGGCCTATGCCATTATCGATGCTGTTGCGCACGTCGAACAAAAACTTGTCCTGGTGCTGGATGACTTTCAATATGTTGAAAGTCAGCTGATTAATGAAACCTTGAATATTATTCTGGCGCAAGAGTATACGCCGCTGATTTTCTTGGTCGCAAGTCGAAAGAGACCTGGACTGGCGTTGTCTACGCTCAAACTGGATGCGAAGTTGCTCTTGCTGGAAAGTCATGATCTTGCTCTGAATCCAGACGAAATCACAGAACTCAATTATCGCTTGGGATTGCGAGATATTGCTGTAGAGGATGTATCGCAGTTGATGCATATCACAGAAGGCTGGATGGCAGGAGTAAAAATCGCTTTGCTGGCGGCCAATCAGAATGGTGTAGATGCAGTTCGACTGTTTAACGGTTTACAGCCGGACGTAGTGGATTATTTTGGACAAGTGGTTTTAAAAACACTGCCGGATAGTTTATATCAGTTTTTCCTGAAAAGTGCCGTGTTTGAACGTTTTAATGGGGCTCTATGTGACGAAGTTTTGCAAACAACGCAATCCAGTGAGCGGCTGGAAAAGCTGATGCAAGGCGAATTCTTTATTTTTCGGGAGGAAAATGCGCCTGGCTGGTATCGTTATCACAGCTTGATGCGTGATTTCTTGCTGGCGCGCTTAAAGGTAGATCATGCTGAAATAATACCGTCATTACATCGGCGAGCGGCTAAATTCTTTTTAGCTTTAAACGAATTGGAGGCGGCACTCCAGCATGCGGAAAAAAGCCAGGATCAAGTATTTTACTTGGAAACATTAGTTCAATGTTTCGATATATGGACGCGGGAAGGGCATTTTGAGCATGTACGACATTGCCTGGCTACGATTGATACAAATCTGATAGCAGACAATTTTGCGCTCATGGCGAGACTGATTTGTGCCTTAACGTTTTCCCGTTACTTTAATCAAGCGGAGTTTTACCTGAATCTGCTGGAAGAGCAATACAGCAATCTCCTAAGCAGCGAAGAAAAATCAACAGGCACTGCGGTCTCATCTGGTAAAGGTTCGCACGTTCAACGGCTTGAAACGAAGCTTCCTATAGATGAAGATCAACTCGCAATTCTTCAGACATTGACATTTTTACGGTTGTTGCTCCAGTTGTTTGAAAACGAAACGGATTTCATGGCGGGTGATAATCTCGAAAGTCTAATGACCTTTGGTCAGCACCGTGATCTTCGAGCTTTTTCCCTGGCGATGGCCGCTTATTACCATCAGCAGCATGCCCAGTTGCACGAGGCGTTAACATTGGCAGGAAGGGCCAGAGAGGTGCTAAATGCGATGAAAGAAAATTTCATTGCGAATTATGCCGGGCTAATTCAAGTGCTTTGCAAGCGGCAGTTGGGCCTTTTAGGAGATGCCATTAAAGATGTTCAGGCCGAGTTTGAAAAGGTCGAAGTGAGCAGCCCCAGTTGGGTATTGTGGGGAACTGGAATGGTGGTTGTACGTTATGACCAGAACCAATTGAATCAGGCCAGGCAATTGTGTGAGAGTTTATTGCCGAGAATAAACTCCACTTCTGCCACAGAAGTTATTGCGACAGTATATTTAACCATGTCGCGTCTGCACTTTCATAACAATGAAAAAATCAAAGCGCGCCGATTACTCGAAAAATTGATGGTGATTATAAAGCTGGGGCGGTATGAACGTTTCATCAGTCGTACCGGATTCGAAATGTTGCGCCAGGCAGTGTTAAATGAAAACAAATCCGATATAGAAACCATCGCTCAATCCTTGGGGATACCATCCTGGATAGATGAGTATGGTCAGTGCGCACCTCCGCAGTACAGTGAATCCTGGGAATACAAGGGACTGGCAGCAGGGTGGTATCTGGTTTTTGTTCAGCGTCAGTCCCAGGCTATACGAGTTTTTAAAGTGCTTCGGGACGCGTTACTGGCTTTTGGTATTAAAAACAGGGTAGTGGTATACGATGCAAATATCACCGTATTGCGCTGTAAAACCGAGGATCGTCAGGTTCGTGCCAGTCATTTGCGTGGATTGTTGGAGCGTTATGGCATTCTTACATTGAATCGCTCTGTGCTCGATGAAGTGCCGGGTTTGGACTCCTTATTAAAAATGGCGGCAAACGAAAAATTGATAGAGGTTGATGATCGTTTTCGTGCGATGTTCCGCGAAATCTTTGATGCGTCAATATCATCTTCACCTACGGAGCGAAAAGACATTTTGCCCATTGAAAGTGCAGGGGAGTTGCTGACTAACAAAGAAATGGACATGTTGAATGGCATTTTAAGGGGGTTAAGTAACGCGGAAATTGCGCAGCAAAGTGGAACCAGTGTGGCAACTGTTAAATGGCATCTTAGAAATATCTACGCCAAACTTCAGGTTTCCAATCGCACCGAAGCCATTTTAAGAGTAAACCCCCGAGCCAATATTTTGCGCTAGTCGTCTTTAATTAAAAAATCTATTGTGCGCCAATTTCAAGGTGAGTTTTTGTTAGTACGGAAATACCCAAAACCGATACAGAAGGTACATTTTTATAAAGGTGTTCCACGGAATTCTACAGACCGAATCTCAGGCCTTTGAGGTTTTATTGCCCAATATTTTCAATCGACTGTTTTTAGTCGCTATTCGCTATTAGTTGGCTCCTGAATATTAGGTTAACTGTCCTCACTTTTTATCAGCCCCCTCCCTAGGGAGGGGCAAAGTTTGGAGTTGCCTTGTTAGCATGGTTGTTTGGCAAGGACTGTGCTTTGCGTTCTTCGGAGCGTTCGTTTTCAGCGAGATAACGGAATAATTCTATCGCTTCTAAATAATAATGAATAATGGGAGAAGAGAAATGCTATCGAGCCCTTGGGTAACCTGGCCCGCACTTACAAAATATGGATCAATCGGTGCTTTCGCTGGATTGTTGGTAATTTCCAGTCAAAGACAAGAGCTGCTCAATAACAATATGTTTGATGTTGAGCAACCTACGAAATATTCAGCAGAAATTGAATGTGACGAAAGAAGTTTAACGGCACGTACCGAGGATGGCACGTGTAATATTCTTGATAACCCGGCTGAAGGCGCTGCTTTTGTTCGTTTTGGCCGTAACGTCAACCCCAATGTGGGGTATGCCGAAACAGAAGACGATTTACTGTTAACGCCCAATCCTCGTGAGGTCAGCAATTTACTGATGAGCCGGGGAGACGCATTTAAACCTGCGACCAGCTTAAACTTTATTGCCGTGGCATGGATTCAATTTATGGTGCATGACTGGTTTGATCACGGCCCTCGCACGGACGACGATCCAATACTTGTACCTCTGCCCGAAAATGATCCGTTGGGGAGTGGCAATTTAACTATTCGACGTACGCAGCCGGACCCAACTCGAAGTGAGGCGGACGATCATTTGCCGCAAACATTTCGCAATTACAATACGCACTGGTGGGATGGTTCACAGATTTATGGCAGTGACAAAAATACGAACACACAATTGCGCGCATTTGTTGACGGTAAATTAAAAGTTAACGCAGATAATACACTTCCAACAGACTATCTCTCTGGCAAGCCAATTACCGGTTTCAATGAAAACTGGTGGCTTGGTTTAAGCATGATGCATCGCTTGTTTGTCCTGGAGCACAATGCCATTGCTGACATGCTCAAACAAAAGTATCCCGCTAAAAACGACCAGTGGCTTTACGATCATGCGCGGTTAATCAATGCCGCGCTGATGGCAAAAATTCACACGGTTGAATGGACTCCTGCAATTTTGGACAACCCTGTTACTTGGCGAGCCATGTACAATAACTGGTGGGGAGTCGGTGGTGATCGTGCCAGCCGTAATCATTTTCAGGATGAGTTAGACATGGCGGTGGAAAATCTCGGGCTTATCGGTGATCTGCTCGATAGCGTCGGCATTGAAAATGATCTGGGTGAAATGGATGCTGGCTACATTGAACATTCACTCGGTGGTTTGGTTGGCGCTAGAACCCCGGCAAATTATGGAGTGCCCTATACGCTGACGGAAGAGTTTGTTGCAGTGTATCGAATGCACCCATTGTTGCGGGACAATATAGACGTGTATGACATTGGGTCCAATATTGTCTCAACACGCTATCCGCTGCAGGAGACCCGCGACGGTGATGCGGAAGATGTTCTAAATGATGAAGGGGCTGATCGTCTCTGGTATTCCTTTGGCATAACACATCCCGGTGCATTAACGTTAAATAACTACCCGGATTTTATGCGTTCATTGTCCATACCGCTGGTGGGTGACATCGATATGGCCACGATTGATATTATTCGTGATAGAGAGCGAGGTATACCACGCTACAATGAGTTTCGTCGCCAGATTGGGTTAGTCCCAATAACGCAATTTGAAGATCTCACTTCCGATCCCACTCTGCTGCAAAAACTTAAGACCTTGTACAACAATGATGTGGAGTTGATTGATACTCTGGTTGGGCAGTTAGCCGAAGAGACACGCCCGGAAGGTTTTGGATTTGGCGAAACAGCTTTCCAGATATTTATCGTCAATGCCTCGCGACGATTAATGACGGATCGGTTTTTTACCTCGGATTATCGGCCAGAAATTTATACCGCTGAAGGTATTGACTGGGTGGAAGACAATACTATGGTCGATGTTATTAAGCGTCATTATCCCAGCTTGAGTTACAGCCTGGTTGGGATGACAAATGCATTTCAGCCCTGGGGCTTGAATATGCCGGAAGATTATCAAAGCTGGCCGGCGGCAAGTAAGCAAAATCATCTCTGGGTGAATGGAGCGTTGCGCACCACGTTTAAAGATGCGTTGCCACCGCTAGTGGATGTGGATATGAAGGCTTTAATCAGTTCAGTACTTTGGCAAAAAGTGAATCGGGTTGGGGACGTTGCACCAGCAGGGTATGTCAAACCCATTCATCCGATGGGTGCACTGGCAAAAGTTAAGTTCACGGCGACAGAAAATACGCCTTACACTGGATTATTTAAAGGTGCAGACCATGGGTTTTTACGAATGTCCGTGACGGGAGATCCAGGCGAAGATGATGCCTTTATTCCTGGTCTTGCGTTAAAACTGATGGTTGATGGAAAGCGTTCAGAAAATATCTCTGCGCTATACACGCTAACCGGGCAGGGGCGAAACCATGATATTTTTGCCAATGAACTTTCGAATTATGTGCATCATGAAACGGAAGCCTTAGCATCTATTTTATTGTTCTCTACGGTAAGTTCCAAACCAACCTTGCTGATGGCCAACGATCTTGCAAAAGTGAAACAAAATGGCAATCCGGTATTGTTTCCGAAAGCGCCCACACAAATTTACTTTGTCCCCCACGAAAATGTTCAGGGCTTGTTTTTAACGGAGCCGCATGACTTCAGGGACGATCTGCAAATGATCCCCGAGGGCACGACCGTTTATGAAGTGTTGGCAACGTCTATGCCCATTAAAACTTCGTTGTTGCCTCACCTTACCCGACAGTATGCCAAAGAGCGCCGCGATAGTGCTGTGAAGATTGGCGAGTTAAGTTTGACTTCGCCGTTTACCGTGTCTGCCTTTGGTGATTCTGGGATGTTCTTCAAACATCAGCGATTTGAAGATCAATAATGCATCTAGGGGTTACTTTTTCCATGCAAGGATGCGTGGAAAGGAAAGTTTTAATTGAGAGAAAAAAATATGATGGGGCAAGGTACGTGTAATTAATAAACATCCCCTTAGGCTAGTTATCGTGAGGAAATGCAATGGGCGACAATAAATTCAATAACAATAAATCCCAACCCGGCAAGGCAGAATCTTCCTCCGCAACAGGTGATCAGCGCGATGTTTCAAACAACACGTTGCAAGAGCATCCGGCAGAACTGTCAGACTCTTGTAAAAACGAGAATTCTACGCAACTCGGCCGACGTGAATTTGCCAAACGTGTGATTCGAGCAGCCCTCGCTTCTGGTCTGGCGGCAAATGGTTTAGGTCAGGCGGTTTCGGCCAGTGCTGCAGGTAAAGTCAACCAAAAAGCGGAGCTTGATGATTACGAATACGTTATCGTCGGGTCTGGTGCCGGTGGTGGGCCTTTGGCGGCCAATCTTGCCCGTCAGGGATTTAAGGTGCTCGTGCTGGAGGCTGGTGATGCTGACCCTCAAGGCGATGTACGCGATGTCCCCGCGTTCCATCCATTTGCCTCTGAAGATCCAAAACTAAGCTGGGAATTTTTTGTAAAGCATTATGCCGATCAGGCACAGCAGGAAAGAGACAGTAAATATGTCGTAGGTGAAGGTGTAATGTATCCGCGTGGAAGCACCATTGGAGGTTCCACAGCAGTTCATGCTCTGATAACTGTTTACCCGCACGATACTGACTTTGATCGGATTGCAGAAATCACCGGCGATACCTCCTGGAACAGTACGGCCATGCGGCAGTATTTCCAGCGCCTGGAGCGCTGTGAATATTTACCGAAGCCGCTGTTTGTCGACAATGACGCATCGCATGGGTTTAGTGGTTGGCTGCCCACGCGTTTGCCGGATTTAACCCAGTTATTAGAAGAGCCTAAATTATTTAAAATCGTCAAAGCGGCGTTATTGCGTTATGGCCTGGGAGATATTTTAGGGGATCTGATAAATGGCCAGTTCAGTCTTGATATCAATGACTTAGATGTGGCGGCAGGGAAAGACGGGCCTTTTATTGCTCCGTTCGCGGCAAATAAAATGAGTCGCCGTCATGGGGTTCGAGAATATTTGCTCGAAACCGCGCAACAATTTCCCGATCGTCTGCATATTTTAACCAATGCGCTGGCCAGTAAAATATTGTTCGATGGAACCACCGCGATTGGTGTTCAGTACCGTCATGGTGAAAGTCTTTATCGCGCTGATCGCCTGCATCAGCCAGGCGAGGCGGGTGAATTAAAAGAAGTTTTTGCTTCCCGTGAAGTTATTGTCTGTGGCGGTGCGTTTAATAGCCCGCAGTTGCTGAAACTTTCCGGCATCGGGCCGAGTGCTGAATTGCAGGCTCACGGCATTGAACCCTTGGTGGATCTACCGGGTGTTGGGGAAAATCTGCAAGACCGTTACGAAGTTGGTGTTGTGAGTAAAATGAAGGAAAACTTCGGGTTTACAGAAGCGTGTACCTGGGGCGAAGAGGGTGATCCCTGTTTGCAACGATACAACCGCGTCTGGTGGAGTCGAGGCCCTTACGGCAGCAATGGCGCAACACTGTCCCTCATTAAAAAGTCGAAACCGGAGCTGGACAATCCCGACCTCTTTATCTTTGGATTGCCAGCCGAGTTTACCGGTTATTATCCTGGATACTCTCAGGGAATAGCGGACAACGCAGATCGTTTTTCCTGGGTAGTACTTAAAGCGCATACCAACAATACGGCGGGGAAAGTCCTGTTAAAATCCGCAGACCCGCAAGAACCACCGGAAATTAACTTCCACTATTTTCACGAGGGTAATGACAGCACAGGAGATGATCTGGCAGCCGTTGTAGAAGGCGTTAAAATATCCCGTCATATTATGAAAGCGCCGGTAGCGGCCGATCTTATTGAACAGGAACTTGTTCCTGGGAACCTGTATGAAACGGATGCAGAAATTGCAGAGTTCGTCAAAAATGAAGCCTGGGGTCACCATGCATCCTGTACCAACAAAATGGGCCATGCCGATGATCCAATGGCTGTGGTTGACAGTAAGTTTCGCGTCTTTGGTACACGAAATTTACGTGTAGTTGACGCTTCAGTTTTCCCTTATATCCCTGGATTTTTTATAGTAGTACCCGTGTATATGATAAGTGAAAAAGCCTGCGATGATATCGTCGCAGCAGCCAATAATAATGAATAAATAAAACGGCGGAGGGTTCCGTAATGCAACGCACTTTAGTTTTTGCAGCACAGTTCATCCAAGCACAGTTCGTCAAAACACCTTTTAGACTAGCAAATATACTCACAATATATCTCAACTTAAAAAAAAACGTAAAAGCGAGGTTTGAATCAAATACAACTTTTTCACGTAGCATTTATCGACAGCAGAACTCGCCCTTGTTGAAATGGCTGGTACTGGTCATCACCGGAGTTGGTTTGGCCGGTTGTAAATTGCCCGGCGAGTTCCCCAAACAAGATGAAATTTGCACGTTCGATGCAGCGCGGGAAAGTTTAAGACAGGAATCTGCCCAGAATTTTGCTACGCCAGTTATCGAGGCGATGTACGTGAATAATTCATTGGTTTGGGAAAAGGAGGGGCAGCAAACAACGCCCACCCTTAAACCGGGTGATATGGTCACGCTCACCGGACAGAACTTTGGCAATGGGACCGACATTGATTTTTCTAAAATCATGATTGGCAATAGTCGGGTGCTGGAAACGGATCTGAAAATGTATAAGCAGATTCTCGCCATTTCGGATGAAGTCAATTACGAGACCTCCGAATTGCATGACACCTGGGATAAGGATGTTATCGTTTGGGCGCCTTACGAAATTAGTTTTCGCGTACCTGTGCATGTTCATAACGGCCCGCTGCGTGTACAAATTCAAAAGCGTGAAGGTTTCAATGAATCACTGACCAAACCTGGGGAAGCGCATCTGGTTATTGATGCGCAACGTTTTCGTGTAATCGATGAGGATTTTGAATACCCTTGTGATGTGGTATCCAAACTCAGTGAGCCAGTTAGTACTGATCCTATCGACGTGATTGTTGACAATCCTGAGTATGAGGATCTGGTACAACGCGGGCGTATGGCATTCTGGTCTTATGATTACAATATCGGTGTGGCGCACTCTTTTAGAAATCTGGATTGGGATAAAATTTTCGACGGAAGTGCAGTTGATCCTATCACCGGGGAATTTGCCGACCCATTAAAGCTGTTTGGCGCGCACAAAGTTGTTCCTGGGCAAGTACCTTTTGAATCCTACAGTCCGGTGTATTTTGATTCCTATCCTCAGCCGAATCCTATCCCTGGTTTTTTAACTAAAGATCCTCAGCTTTTGAAAGGGAATACGTGGACCAGTGGATATGTGGGTTATCGTTACGCGCAATCCAGTCATCCTTTAATTGGTCGCGGTGCGTGGATAGGGTTTAACTGTTCGTCATGTCACGGCTATAAGATCACCTATGAGAATGTGCCGAACAATATTATTACCCGAGTTTTCCCTGGGCCGCCTAATCCTTTGTGGAGTTTGAAGTGGACACTTCTGGATAATTTTACCGGGGTAGAAGAAAAAGAAGAGGGGCCAGCTTGGGACCCCGCAGCAAAAGATGTTGATAAATCCATGCTGGTGTATAACGTTCCTCAGGGAATGGGCGAGCACACCATGGTTCGGATTCGTGGCGAAGGTAGCCTGACTGACAACGATTATGAGTTTTCACCTATTGCCATCCCTAACGTCACGAATCATATGCCGATTCGACGATCCTTATCTCACACCGAATCGTATGTCGGCTTTGAGGGCTCTTACATTCATGCAGAGGAACCCGATGGCGCGGTTGGTTCTATGCGAGCAGACTGGCTGCAAGCGTTAACGGCTTATATGACGCAGCTCGACAAATACGATGATGATTTACGTCGTGTGGGCATGTATCGCTGGATGAAGGATTATGGTCTGCTTGAGGATATGACGGGGACAGCGCTGAGCGAAGGTCAGTTCGTGCAGGCGGGTTGGGAAGCGTACCCCGCGTTAATGGATACCATTGCTGACGGTAAGCAACAGTTTAATAATGACTGCGGCTCCTGTCATACCGATGGACTGGGAGCTCATACGAATGAACGTATGATTCGGCTGAATGAAGTCGGGCGCTTTTTTGAGCCAACGATTTATCACAAAGAAGTCCAGTCCATTCGCGCTACATTTATCCGTAATATCTACTGGGTGCAGCATCGCGGACTTTTGAGTGACGGGCATGTGCGAAATTTAGTTGATCTCGTTGATCCAGATCGGTGTGATGTTAATTCGCAAATGTATCAGGATTACTATACCTTGCATCCACCCGTTAACCCGGCGCTGGGCGGCTCGGATCACCCTGAACCCTATCCGGCATACAATCGCAAAGGCGACGTATTCCGAGTGCCAAAATCCGACAGCCAAAATGCCAATGACACCGGCGCAAAACGTAACCGCTTTATTGAGCGTCATAAGTATTTTGTGGAAGTGCCCTGGGACCCGGATTACTACTATTGGGATTATCAGCAAATGCGTTTAGCTTGGGGGCCAGATGAAATAGGTTCAGAAGAACCCGTAGGATTTCCAGCCAGTCCTCATCCCTGGTGTGCCAGCAATCGAACCAGTATGAATGCAATGATTTTATATATGCTGACGATGTAGCACGCCCCACGCTGGGGTTTCTGCATCCGATCCCTCAGCGCATCATTTGGGTGATGAACCTGAACGGTTTGAATGGCATGAATACATAACAATTTAAATGGAGAGCTTAGGGTAAACCAAGCTCTCCATTTTTTTGCCTGCCACTAGGTGTAGTAAATCACTATTTAACCTGGAGTTTAGGCGAATAGCTGGCCTGCTCAGCCCCCTGATAAGTTATCAATTTTGGGTGAAAAACCACGGGAGAAAGAAACACCATCAATTTACTTCTCAGATCATGTTTTCACCGGGAAAGTAAGTCTTTTTACCGTCTATTAGTCTTTTCGCCTCTATGGAAATCAAATGTAGGTTAAATAAAAATTGCTATGTTTTTTTATTCAAAATGTGATTTGTTTTTTAAAAATTACGCATCACTTTTTAAAATTAGAGATAGATTCGTCCCAGTTTCGAATGCAGAAACTGCTACCTTTGCGTATTTGTTGCCATTTTAAGTGCATGACGAAGGTGACTAGGCGCCTGAGGGGAAAAATGCGTAAAGTACGCCGTTAATCAAAAACACAATAACAATTATATCGTTAGCGGAGTGCTTTATGAGATATCCCCTTATTGCCTTACTCACCTTGATGTTGTCGGCCTGTGGTGGTTCCGACAATGATGGAGATGGTGGTTCCACTAGTTCTTCATCTTCCAGTAGCTCTTCATCTTCCAGTAGCTCTAGCAGTTCCACATCTAGCAGTTCGTCCTCCAGTTCGTCGAGCAGTTCTTCTTCAAGTTCTTCCAGTAGTTCGTCAAGCTCAAGTGGGATGGCTGGGGTTTGTGATAATCCTGTGATTGTAGATGCGGGTGGTGATTATTGGAATCTGGTGTGGTCCGATGAATTTCAGGGCGATAGCATTGATGAATCAAAGTGGGGTTACGAAACCAATTGTGCCGGCGGCGGTAACAATGAATCACAGTGTTATGTCAAAGACCCCGAGAACGCTTTTATTAAGGATAACGAGTACCTTGTCATTCGAGCAAAAAATGAAGAAGTAGAGGGCTGGAGTGGTTGGAGTGGACAGTCGGGTGATGGAAGTCTGGTCACGCGGGATTACAGCTCCTCACGTTTGCGCACATTGGGTAAAGGAGATTGGACCTACGGACGTATAGAAGTTCGCGCTAAGCTTCCATACGGGCAGGGCGTATGGCCAGCCATATGGATGCTACCCACCAACTGGGCTTATGGTGATTGGCCGAAAAGTGGTGAGATCGATATTATGGAAGTGGTGAACCTTCGTACTCAGGGGCAATACTACAACACCACATTCGGAACCCTGCATTTTGGCGATGGTAACAATGGCCATGTGTATTCTGGTGAGAGTATGGACCCTGGATCTGATCTGGTTGACGAATGGCATGAGTTTGCCGTGGAGTGGGAAGCTGGTGAAATACGTTGGTATGTCAATGATGTTCACTTTCTTACGCAGCGTCAGTCTATTTGGACGCTATGTGATGAAAACGCAGCGGAGCCACAAAACCCAACTCAGCCATTCGATCAGGATTTTCACTTATTGTTAAATCTGGCGATTGGTGGAGATTGGCCCGGATATCCGGATGAAACCACCGTTTTTCCGCAAGAGTTTACGATTGACTATGTGCGTGTTTATGAGTGCTCTGTGGATACGGAAACGGGGCATGGATGTGCAAGCGTTTCGCCCAGTGCTATCGTGATTGAGTAAAATTTATATCAAGGTAAAGCGGAAGACTCGATTTTTCGCTTTACCTGTTTATATTGTCGGTGGAAACCACTCGATTACGACCGGTACTTTTTGCCTGATATAGCGCAGTATCGGTGTGTTTAAACAATTGATCGAAGGGAACTCCTGTTTTCTGGTTTATCCCTACACCGAAACTTCCTGTTACTTTTAAGTCCTCTGAAAACAGGGTTGTCTCCAGCATTTTTCTCAATTTTTCTGCCAGTTTCACTGAGTTTGTCAGATCCAGATTAGGGCAGAGTAAGATAAATTCTTCGCCGCCCCAGCGGGCAAAACAATCTTCTGCGCGAATATTGCCAAGAACGGCTTTCGCCACGTTGAGGAGTACTTTATCGCCTGTATCATGGCCGTATGTATCGTTGATAGACTTGAAATGATCGATATCTAATAAAATAATACCGAAACTGTGTACACGTGGATCTTCTAATAGTTCATCAATAATTTTCTCGACACCCTGGCGGTTGTAGATACCGGTTAACGCATCGCGCATAGACAAATATTCGTAGCGCTTTTTTTCATGGCGAAGTCGAGTGTTGCTGGACTCCAGTGCATTAATATGTTGTTTTGCCTGTTGTTGCTGACGGTGCAACCGGTACATTCGAGCGCTAGTAAACGCAAAAGCACCGCAAAGCCAAAGTGTTAAAATTGCCAGATACAAAGATTCTTTATCGACCCAGCTCCCGGTGAAATATACGGATTTGATCGTAATTTCGTGGGAACCTTCAGGTAAACCAGTTTCAAACTGGAAACCTAAAATAGCGACATTGTTGAGTTCCGTTCGGCTGAGTTCTCGCGGTAATTCATTTGTGTCTATCCACCAGTCCGCCACTTTAAATTCGTTTAAATTGATCGTGACTGCTTTATTAAAGTCATTGCTACGAAGCGTGCTGAAATGAAATTTGGTGCTGTCGCCATCATTTTCCCTGGAATAGGAAGGATTGTAGTTTCGGATATAGACGATAAATTTGTTCACTGAGCCATTGTATTCAATATCTAAATGCAGCTGAGAAAATGTTGACAGGTCCACGCCGCGTGAAAGTGCATTTTTGGTCATCATGATGTATGAACTACATACCAGGTAGCTGTTAACTTTTTCCACCTGGCATCGCCATTTATTTTCTTCCTGATTTATCCAGTTTTGAGTTGTTAAACCGTCCTCTGATTGTTCCAGGTAGATAAAGTGATCAAAGTTATTGGGCACTACAGTGAATGTCTTAGGGGGTAGAAATTGCGGCACAATGAGGGCGACGATGGTTAATACAATTGCCGACAGCACAATAAAGTTAGTGGAATGTAAGCGCATAGCGTTAAAATGTTGTCCGGGTCTTTACGATGCTTTTTTGTGGATGTTGTTGTAAAAGCGAAACCGTGTTGTTTGTGAGCGCTCCCAGTGAAAATTTCTGGCTTCTATTTCTATATGGAATTTTTCAACTGCATAGAACTTTTCAATCGCGCTTTTTGTCAATCTTGTTGTAATTTGAATAACGAATCGATAATTCCACATGTTTTCCAAGGTGCCTTTAAGCGAGAACATAGTAAGCATTAAATAAGCCTTTACACGAGCAAGGTAAATTGGCAGCGCAAATCGTGGCAGTTTTCAGGTTTTCGGAGCACTACATGAAGTTTAGTCGTAAATTAATCAAACAGACATGCTTGACGATGATGTCATGTTTATTTCTTATTTGTCAGGTTTTTGCGGACAGCCCAGAGGCTGTGAACGAGGGGGCGGTAAGCAAAGAGAAAGTGAAGCTCAACATAGCAGTTGCAGCTAATTTCACTCCGGTACTGGAAGTCATTGTGCAGCAATACTCGTCACAGGTGTCCGTGGAAATCGCCATAGTTACCGGATCTACAGGGAAACTGTATACACAAATCACCCATGGGGCACCGTTTGACGTGTTTCTGGCCGCCGACCAGCAGCATCCGCGTTTGTTGGTGGATAACAAACTTGCCGTGAAGGATTCGCAGGTGACTTATGCCGAGGGTGCAATTGTGCTCTGGTCCATGGCGTGGCAGGGAAAACAGGCAAAAGTGCATTTACAGGCAGGGGATTTTCAGCGGCTTGCAATTGCCAACCCCAAAATCGCCCCTTATGGCGTGGCGGCGAGGCAGGCGATGCAGGCGCTTGGGGTTCAACTGGAGGCAGAGCAGAAGCTTTTGGAAGGGACGAATATAGCCCAGGCATTTCATTTTGTTCGTTTTGGGAATGCGGACCTGGGTTTTGTGAGCCTGTCTCAAATCAAACAATATGAGCGTATGGAAAAGCGTGAGGCATCTTATTGGCTTGTGCCACAGCAGTACTTTGAGCCTATTAAGCAGGACCTGGTTTTACTCCAGCACGCGACAACTTCGACAGTCAGGCAGCGTGCGGCAGAGGAGTTTTTGGCGTATTTGAAAGGGGAGGAGGCAAAACAGCTGATTCGTACCTTTGGCTATACCGTGCAAGATTAAGCCTCATTCATCCCGCTCAGACCACATTGTGCCTGAAATCCTTATAGGCATCTAACTACCCAATAATCCCCTGGCGCCCCAAAGTGACAGGGGATTCCTATCTTTCCGACAGCTAAATTTGCGTTTGTTCATAGATCTCTTCATAAGCGACTTTACAATTGCAAATGATAATGATTATCATTACTTTGGTTTGAAACACACAATACACATAAGAACAGATTCAGGTGAATTAATATGCAACCACGTCATCTTTGTTGTAGTCATGTTTTGCTGATTCAGCACGATGAAAATCAGGCTTTCCACCATTGGCAGTCCACCATGAACAGTGGAGTGCAGGCATTTGTGCAATGCCGGATGGAAGAAGCTAAAAACTATCTTAATGCCGCTCTGGAAATTGCCATGTTGCGTTTCGCATGTCCAGCAAACCAATCCTTCAGTGCTTTACAGCTCATTAAACCCAGCGAGTTTTTGTGCGAAATTTACTTGTGTGAAGAAAATGTAACGAATGCTTCAATGGTGTTAAGTGCGGTGAATGAATTAATTCACACGCGCGACGTTCCTTGTGATCAGTGTGATCTGTCTGTGTTGGAAAGCATGGAAACAAAAATCCAGAACAAGCGACGTATGGAAAAGCCCAAAGCTATGAATAATTACGGTTTCGCCAGCGCTTCCAACAGCTTGCACTAAGGTTAATCATTCATTGAAAATTAACTGGAATTTAACAAAGCCAGACATTAGCATTGCGCACTTTTGATTAACCGTCAGGTTTTGGATAGCTGGATGAGATCTACAGTGAAAGGCTTTGTTAAATGCAGTGCGTGCAGCGTTCTGTTTTTGAGTGGTTTACAGGCTGATGTGTCGTTTGCTCACGAATTTTCGATTGAAGAGATGACAGTGTTCGGCCGCCAACAGAATTTAATTGGCGCCGCTAACTCTGCATCTCAGGGAAGTATTTCTCAGGCTGAATTGAGTTTACGTCCCTTGTTGCGAACGGGTGAAATTCTGGAAAGTGTTCCCGGTATGGTTGCCACGCAACACAGCGGAAGCGGGAAAGCCAACCAGTATAATTTGCGCGGCTTTAATTTAGATCACGGTACCGATTTTGCCGCTTATGTGGATTATGTTCCTGTGAATATGCCCAGTCATGGACATGGACAGGGTTATACCGATTTGAATTTTGTTATCCCCGAGCTGGTGGGGGAAATTAACTATAAAAAAGGAAGTTATTACGCCGACATAGGTGATTTCTCTGGTGTCGGCTCGGCCCAAATCTTTTCCGCTAATCAGCTTCTCGATAACCGAGTACAATTATCACTTGGCGAAAATGAGTATCAACGTTTACTCGCTATCGGTCAGTTGGATGCAGCCACAAGCAAATTTATATATGGACTTGAAGCGCAAACATACTCTGGACCCTGGGACGATGTAGATGAAGATGTTGAAAAAATAAACCTCTGGTTGAAGCAGCAGTGGCAAATTGAACATAGCGATTTAATTTCTTTGTCACTCATGCTGTATGACAATCAGTGGAATTCAGCCGATCAAATTCCTGCACGGGCAGTAGAGCAAAATATTATCAGCCCTTATGGGTCCATTGATCCGAGTTTGGGTGGCGAGTCTCATCGCTACAATCTCTCTGCGCGCTGGCGTAAAAAAATCAGTGATCATCAAACTTTCGACGCAAGCGTATATGCCGTGGACTATGGCTTAAATCTTTGGTCCAACTTTACCTATTTTACCAGCACAGATGGTGATCAGTTCGAGCAGGTTGACCATCGTAAATATTATGGTTGGGATGTGCGCTATGGCGTTAAGTCGACGTTTTCTGGGCTTGATATCAGTAATGTTTTTGGCACGCACGCAAGAGTGGATGATATCTCAGAGCTTGGTTTATATGATGCCAGCCAACGAGAGCGAACAGGAGTTACTCGCTCAGACGAAGTAACGCAATCCAATACCAGTGCCTTTTGGGAAAATACCGTGCACTGGAATGAGCAATGGCGAAGCGTGTTGAATCTTCGTTATGACTATTATCAATTTGACGTAACGCCACGGGATGCGCGTGAGCCCTCCACAATGAGTGTGAATGGAGGCAAGGTTAACGACGACCTGGTAACAGCATCCGCCACCGTCGCTTATACGCTAAATACTGCGGCAGAAACGTATTTAAGTGTGGGGCAGGGCTTTCATAGTAACGATGCTCGTGGTGTCACACTTACGCAAGATCCTAATACGGGAGAGATTTCTGATGCTGCCGATCCTCTGGTCGATACCATGGGTTATGAGTGGGGATTGCGGCTGTTTACCTCTGAAAAGCTGAATGCCTCTTTGGCCTGGTGGCATTTGGATATTGACTCTGAATTGTTGTTTGTGGGGGATGAGGGAACCACCGAAGATACGGGAGTAGGAAGTGTACGGAAAGGGTTTGAATTTACCGCGTACTATTATGTGAATGAATTCTGGACCTTGGATTTCGAATATGCCACAACACAAGCAGAGTTCGATACTGCAGTGGAGGGAACTCGGGAAATCCCTGGGGCCATTGATGAGGTGTTTACCAGTGGAGTAAATTTTAATTGGTATGATCGCTGGTCTGCACAACTGCGTTTGCGTCACGTAGGCGATTACCCTCTGGCGATCTCCCCTGATTCGGGACAGTTGATGAAAGCGGATGGCAGCACATTGCTGAATTTACGATTACGGTATGCCTTCAATGATCAGTTCAACGTTTCACTGGATGCTCTGAATGTGACAGATTCCGATGACCGCGATGTGGAATATTTCTACGCCTCTCAGTTGGCAGGGGAAGCTGCCCCCGTGGATGATCGGCACTATCACATTGTGGAGCCGAGAACTGTCCGTCTGTATTTCGAATTCCGTTACTAAATCGCCGCAAAAAAGCAGGGCAGGCAGCAGAGACGTATCTGGTACAGACGTCAATGTAATTTATTGTACTGGAAGAAACAGGTGCTGATGTGGCTGCCGATGGAGATTAAACGTTACCTCGACGCGTCTTTTTTGTTCTGATGCGCCTTTAACTGTCAGGGTGCGCCTTAACTATCTGGGTGCGCCGCTTGCCAGGCGTGCTCTTAACACGCTCTTAACTTGCTATTCTTAAAGCATTTAGCGCTGTTGATGCGTACAGTCGCGTCAGTAAAAATTTCTTACAGGTGAATGTAAGTATGATGAAAATCGTATATTCGTCATACAGCGACCCTGTCTTAAGTTTTTAAAATACACGTCACCCCTCAAAGACTTGCGACATTTTCTGCTGGTAATTAGACTCAGTTCTCCATTTCTTATGAAATTACTGTCACGAAAAAACGTGATATATACCAAAATAAAAGTTATAACTGAAAAAAGTAGAATGATTGCAAGAAGAGGTGAGTGTAAGTGAGGATTTTAATGAGGGGTTTAATGACGGGCCGAGTGTTTGTATCTTGGTCAAATTTTGGGAAGTTATGCATCATTATGATGCTGAGCGCCATGGTAAATGTGCATGCAGCAGATGCTTTGCGTACATCGTTGTTTAGTGATACAGAAAAAGTGATGCAACAGGCCAAAGATAGTCAAGCACCGTTGTTGGCGCCAGTGAGTTATGAAGAGGCGATGGATGCCTACAATAAGGCGGAAAAGCGATACCAGAAAAAGCAAAAAGTAGAAAAAATTAAAAATGATCTGGCGAATGCGACCACGTATTTTTATAAAGCTATTGAGTCTACTAATTTAGCGCGCATTACATTCAAATCGGCCATTAAAGCGCGTGGTGACGCTGAAGGGGTAGAAGCAAACACCCTGGCTTCAGAAGAGTGGGAGCGTGCAGAAAAGCAATTTAATGATGCTGCCGAGGCTCTCGAAACAGGCAGCCTTTCTACGGCAAATAAAAAGGCAGAAGAGGCCGAAAAAACATACCGTGAAGCTGAATTGATCGCAATCAAACACAACTATTTAAGTAAAACGCGTGACATTATCGACCAGGCAAAAAAAGAAAAGGTATACAAATACGCGCCGCTTACATTAGATCGTGCAGAAGATTTATTGAAAAAAGCAGAACATGAATTGACCGTGAACCGATACGACACGGATTATCCTCGTTCATTGGCAAAACAGTCCTTGTATGAAGCCAAGCACTCCATTTTTCTTGCGGGTTACGTTAAGCAGATTCGTAAAGATGATGTGACTTTGGAGCAGCTTATTCTGGATTTGGAAAAGCCGCTTATCGAAGTGTCTGAAAGCATGGATATTGTGGCTGAGTTTGATCAGGGCTTTGCTGAGCCAACAAAAAAAGCAAAGGGAAAAGTTGACTTGTTAATGATGCAGGCGCAGGAATTAAGCCAGGTGAAATTAAAAATGGCGGAGTTGGAGAAAGATTATGGCGGGCTGGAGCGTCGTCTCGGTATTCAGTCTCAACGTATTGCAAAGCAGGAAGAGCAGCAGGCGAAAATCGCCAAAATTAATCGACTGTTCCATGCGGAAGAAGCCGTGGTGTTGATGCAGGGGGATAATATTATTATCCGCGCAGTTGGCCTCAGCTTTTCTCCTGGAAGTTCAAAAGTGAACACGGGCAATATTCGTTTACTGAAAAAACTGGAACAGGTTTTTGATATTTTCAAAGGTTATGATGTTGTGGTGGAAGGGCACACGGATTCATTCGGTGGAGACTCGGCCAACCTGACATTGTCTTACGACAGAGCTAATGCAATTCGCGAATATTTCTCTGTCAATATGCCCAATTTCCCAAGTGCCCATAGCAGTGCGAAAGGCTATGGTGAAACTCAGCCTATTGCCAATAACGAAACTGCTGCAGGCCGTAAGAAGAATCGCCGAATTGATCTGGTATTCATCCCAACAATGTAAATACACACAAAGTCATGGACGACAGCTTTACTGTGAGAAATGACTTCACACTGCACAGCAAGGATGCTGTCATTCATTGCCCAATCTTTTTATTTTCTCCAGGGTTACGCCCGACCATACGCTGCATCTCGATGAAAACGATATGCGGATGAATTCTTCTGGAATGCGAATCACAAACGAACAATAGCTTATAAGCTTATAGGTTTTATCGCTTTGCAATACCCGGTTCATGGTAAATAGTGGAGCATTTCCTGCTACAGGATATATCTTTAAGCCAGTGCAGGTGACATATGGCTCCAAATATATGCCAGAGCGATCATAGCGATATTCTCTTTTATAACCTGAATTTTTTGGCTTTTTTGTTTGAATTCAATTGCTTGCATCAAGGGAAATCCATCTATACTTAAGGCAAATCGCTTGCGGTTTAGGTGAATAACTCCCCATACATCACAGGTAACACATTGCAGCATAATTTACCCCGCAATAATCCTTTGTCTGCTTGCATGCGCCATTGTTTGATGAAGAAGCTGTTCAATGCCCTGTGGGTTCTTTACTGGGGTGGAATGAGTATATTCGCCACCGCAGACCCAGTATCTTCTGATTTTCCTACCATCGTCTACTGGCAAGGAGCAGCCAGTGAAGCACGGCAGCGTTACGAAGCTGAACTCATTCAAATGCTGTTTAAATTGAGCGAAGAGAAATATGGCAGAGTCTCCTTAAAAACTTCTGTGCGCGTTATGTCAACAGAGCGTGCGATTAAGAAGTTGCGTAGTGGTGAAATGCATTTAATGACTGCGCCCTTTATGTTTGGATACAACGATGAGGATGCTGTGATCGTCCTGCCATACATGATAGCCAAAAACATGCTGGGGTATCGACAACTCATCGTCAGGGAAGAAGAGGTTGCTAAATTTAACGCCCTAAATGATCGCAAGAGCTTTAACCAATTGATTGCAGGGCAGGGTACCGGATGGGGCGATATCCAGGTCTACGAATATAATGGCCTGAAAGTAACCCAGGCCAGTAAATTCGAAGCTTTATTCCCCATGTTGCAATTTGGCCGTTTTGATTATTTGCCGTTGGGCTTGAATGAAGCCAGTGAAACTTTTAAATCAGAAAAACTCTATTTGCGTGGGCTGCAAATGGTCGATAAATTGATTGTATTTTATCCCTGGCCGGTGAATATCATGGTGTCCCGCGCGCATCCAAAAATCGCAGAACGAATGGATTTTGCCATGCAGAAAGCACTCGCTAATGGCGATTATGATGCGCTGTTTGATAAATATTTTAAGTCGACAATTGAACAGTTTAACGGCGATGAGGTGAAAATCATCAAGCTTAAAACGCCTCGATTGGATGAGACAACCAGCTTACCACCGATACTGTTGGATCAGGCCACCATCATTCCTTAGGCTGCTATTTAACGCCGAGCTATCCTGGTTTCACCTCCTGCTGTCCTGACATAGTGCTGAATGCCTGTAAGCGTTTTATTGATGTCAGTCTGACGGTTTATGCGTACAGTAAATGAACTTGTTGTTCGTTTATAAGCTTATTGGCGATTTTTATGCGTAATTGAGCTTATAAATATCAATAACTCATGAAAATGTTATAAAAATGCGGAAGGATTAATTTAATTGAAATAGATAATCTTTCGATATGTACGATACTTTAATTAGCTATCGCGTGGCGCTGTCAACCCTGTTTTAACAGTGGCAGGTCACACCGCTCCAAGTTTCATATTTGTGGAAATGATAAGTCTGAGTGGGGCAGTGAATTCTAACCGGTATGAATGACTCGTAATGATCGGTAGCTGACTAATGTAACCGTATTGTGCCAGTATATTTGTACGAAAAGATCCAGCATATGATTAGGAAGTCGGAGCGTTTTGTTTGCTAAAGTCTGCTCTAAAATACCACAGGTTGATAATGTCTCTCGCTGCGATACTTCTAGCCACACTTGAAGTATCTGTGGCTTGTGCCAATGCACGCTTAGAAAAAAAAACCGTTGCACAAACTCCTGCTGCCGAAACTCCCACCGCCGAAACTCTCACCGCCGAAGCACTGCAAACGGCCAGCAATGCATCCTCTAAAACGGTGGTGTATAACTATTGGTATGGGAATGGTAGTTTCGCTCGGCGTGCCTATGAAACGGAGCTGATTCAGCTGCTTTTTGATCTGAGTGAGGATAAATATGGAAAAGCCGAATTCATTGTGACCGGTCGGGACATGTCGCGAAAGCGAATGATGAAAAACTTAAAAGAGGGAAAGCATATTCAATTCATGGTGTCACCCTACCTGAATAAATACATGGATGAAGAAGCCGTCATTGTGCTGCCTTATTTAATTTTTAATAACCTGCTGGGTTACCGTCAATTGATCGTGAATAATCGCGATGCTGAAAAGTTTTCAAGCATATCAAGCAAGAAAGCTTTTCAGGAAAAAACCGTAGGCCAGGTTGTGGGGTGGGGTGATATTGATGTGTACAAGCACAATAAAATCAATGTGCTGGAAGCGCCACGTTTTTCCGCGCTTTTCTCCATGCTGGAATATAACCGCTTCGATTATATTTCATTGGGGATCTCGGAATCGAAAAAAACTTATGATGATGAAGGCCTGGCAAAGATGAATTTTACTTTGCTGGAAGATGTAATTGTTTTCTATCCCTGGCCGGTTCATATCATGGTGTCAGTGCAATATCCGGAGCTGGCTGAGCGATTAACTTATGGAATGAAAAAGGCGCTCGACAACGGCATGTATCACAAGCATTTCAATAAACACTACCAAAATGTGCTGCTGAAATTTAATCGTCCGGAAGTTAAATTGATTCAGCTTGAAACTCCCATGCTAACGAAAAAACTCACGGATCTCCCCGTGATTTTAAATAAAGCTACTGTACTGCACTAGTTTAACCCCAGCTGTTTCGCTGCGTTATATTGGTTGTATTACTGGTTGGGCAATTCGCCTTAGTATTCCTGTTACATCGCACTGCGTCGTGTGCAATCCTCACCTGCTCACAGGTTAATTTTCCCTGGCAAGTATTATCTTTTTATTGGCTGGAAATGCGGCGGGTGATGCTATTGCTTAAAGCGCGGTTTAGGTTATCTCTCAGGCGGGAAGATGACGCGAAGATACGCATTTTGAACAGGTCTTCTACTTTAAAAGATTGTGTAAATTGTCTCGAATTGCCTGTTTATTATTTCCCAACTCAATAGTCAAGAATATGTCTTTACGTTAATGTAAACCAAAGTCTAGTTTGAGTTAAATTAACGGAGTATATACACTGGCAGGATTGTCTTAACTCGTGTGGAGCAACCAATGCAGAGCAGTCCGGGCCAGCTTTTTCGTGAAGCGCTTAAACAACATAACCCATTACAGATAGTGGGGACCATCAATGCGTATACCGCGATGATGGCAAGTCAAATAGGCCATAAGGCGCTATATATTTCCGGTGGCGCCTGCGCGAATATGTCATATGGTTTGCCGGATCTTGGTATTACTATGCTAAATGATGTGCTGGAAGATGCACGTAGAATCACAGCCGCAGTGGAAACACCGCTGATGGTCGACATTGATACTGGTTGGGGTGGTGCGTTTAATATCGCCAGAACAGTGAAAGAAATGATTCGCGCCAACGTAGCGGCTGTTCATATTGAGGACCAGGTAGCACAAAAACGATGTGGTCATCGTCCCAATAAAGCCATTGTCAGTCAAAGTGAAATGGTAGACCGTATCAAAGCCGCGGTAGACGCTCGTACGGATGACAATTTTTTTATTATGGCGCGAACAGACGCCTATGCTGTCGAAGGTCTGGAAGCCGCTGCAGAAAGATGCGCTGCCTTTGTGGAAGCCGGTGCGGATGGCATATTTGCTGAGGCGATGGAAGATTTGCAGCAATATGCAAAAATCAAAAATGCACTTAAGGTTTCCAGCGGACAAGACGTTCCAGTTTTAGCCAATATGACTGAATTTGGTAAGTCTCCGATATTCACCAAAGATGCGTTACAAAGTGTAGGGGTCGATATGATTTTGTATCCGCTTACTGCCGTGCGTGCAATGAACAAAGCTGCAGAACTTGTTTATCAGGAATTGCTTAGCAAAGGTGATCAAAGTGGTGTAATAGACAGCATGCAAACACGCAAAGAGCTGTATGCCTATCTTAATTACAATGATTACGAAGATAAGTTAGACGCACTGTTTGCTGAGCAACAAGAAAAAGAATAAAACTATGCACGAATGATAGAACTAAAAAGTAATTCAGAGCAGCACACACGTTTGTGTGCTGTTCTGGTCTGGTCTTTGTATCTCATGGAATAATATTTAGCATCGCTTCAGTAAAATTTACATACGAATTATTTAATACAGCACTACGAAAATAATAATAAAAGAAAGCACACGAAACGTCATAATTGAATGTATTTCAACGTTGAAAATGAGTTGCATGCAACTTTCATTTTAGGAGGAGCTTATGGTTGCGGTATCAAAAAATAAAGCCGGTTTGCATGGCCAGATCGCGGGTAAAACAGCTTTGTGTACGGTGGGTGTGAGTGGTTCAGGCCTCACTTATCTCGGCTACGATGTAAAAGAACTTGCAGAAAAGTGTGAATTTGAGGAAGTGGCTTACCTGTTACTGAATAGCAAACTACCCACTGCCGATGAGTTGCAGCAATTTAAGAAACGTTTACAGTCTAAACGTGAATTGCCTGATCAACTGAAATTAGTGCTTGAACAGCTGCCGCCGGAAAGTCATCCCATGGATGTCATGCGAACTGGCGTTTCAACGCTGGGTAATCTGGAAACGGAAAATCAGTTCTCTGAGCAATACGAGAAAACAGAACGTCTGCTGGCAGTGCTGCCAGCAATTTGCTGCTATTGGTACCGTTATAGCCATGATGGTGAGAAGATTGATACAGCGAGCGATGAAGATTCTATTGGTGGTCATTTTTTGAAAATGCTTACCGGAAAGTCTGCCGATAAGCTGCATGAAAAAGTCATGCATGTATCACTTATTCTATATGCCGAGCATGAATTCAATGCCTCTACTTTTACTGCGCGCGTCTGTGCCTCAACCTTGTCAGACTTGCACAGTTGCATTACTGGTGCGATAGGTACATTGCGGGGCCCTCTGCATGGCGGTGCAAATGAAAAAGCCATGGATATGATTGAGCAGTGGAAATCGCCAGACGAAGCCGAAGAGGCGCTGCTGGGTATGCTTGCGCGTAAAGAAAAGATCATGGGGTTTGGTCATGCGGTATATCGTAAATCCGACCCGCGCAATGAAGTCATTAAAGGCTGGTCACAACAGCTTGCTGAGCAGGTCGGGGATACCACGCTGTATCCAGTGTCTGTACGTTGTGAAGAGGTTATGTGGCGAGAAAAAGAACTTTTCTGCAACGCAGATTTTTTTCACGCTTCCACCTACCACTTTATGGGAATTCCCACCAAACTGTTCACTCCAATATTTGTGATGTCCCGTGTCACTGGCTGGGCCGCGCATGTGTTTGAGCAGCGTGAAAATAATCGCATTATCCGACCGTCCGCGGAGTACATCGGCAGTGAAATTCGTGCAGTGCCAGCAATGAGTGAGCGCGGCTAATGCTGTTTTCCGTATTCGCAGCCTTTCAGAAAATGCAGATGTTTGATGTCTGAAATTAGTAAAAAATTCTGAACTTGAGTGCAGCGGCAGTCAAATACCATGAAATCAAAAATATTTTAAATTTATAGCATTGAAATTAATTGCATCTTAATTAATAGCAATCGAAATTAAAAGCAACTTTATAAGAGCACACTATGTCCGCCAATGTTGATTTGAACGATCGTCCCGACTATGACCAGGTAATCCAGGATATTGTAGATTACGTACTGGAATATAAAATTAGCTCCACCGAAGCACTGGATACTGCCCGTAACTGTCTGATGGACACCTTGGGATGCGGTTTTCTCGCGTTACGTTTTCCTGAATGTACTAAACATTTAGGGCCTATTGTGGAAGGTACCGTTGTGCCAAATGGGGCGCGTGTGCCGGGTACGCAATTTCGTTTGGACCCAGTGAAAGCGGCCTGGGACATTGGCTGTATTGTTCGCTGGTTGGATTTTAATGACACCTGGCTGGCCGCTGAATGGGGGCATCCTTCCGACAATCTCGGGGGTATTCTTGCAGTTGCCGATTATTTATCACAAAAAAATATCGCCAGTGGGCATGCCCCCTTAAGCATGCAACAAGTGTTGGAAGCCATGGTGAAAGCCCATGAAATCCAGGGCGTGCTGGCGCTGGAAAATAGTTTCAATCGGGTGGGCTTATGTCATGTGTTGCTGGTGCGTGTTGCTACTACGGCGGTCGTCTCGCAAATGATGGGATGCACGCGAGAACAGATGCTGTCCGCAGTATCTCACGCCTGGGTCGACGGATCAGCCTTGAGAACCTATCGGCATGCGCCTAACGCCGGCTCCAGAAAATCCTGGGCTGCAGGTGATGCCAGTTCCCGCGGTGTTCGCCTAGCGGATATCGCATTGCGAGGCGAAATGGGGATTCCTGGTGTGCTGTCTGCACCGCAGTGGGGATTTTACGATGTGTCGTTCTCCCAGACGAATAAAGATCTGGCGTTGAAAGAGAAAGGAGACCGAATATTTAAATTTCAGCGCGAGTACGGCGCTTATGTGATGGAAAATATTTTATTCAAAATTTCATTTCCTGCAGAGTTCCATTCGCAAACTGCTTGCGAAGCTGCAGTGGCTTTGCATCCTCAAGTGAAAGATCGACTTGCGGATATTGAAAAAATTGTAATAACCACACATGAATCTGCTATTCGTATCATTTCCAAGGTCGGCAAACTGGCGAACCCCGCAGACCGAGACCATTGCCTGCAATACATGACCGCTGTGCCATTAGCCTTTGGCAACTTGGTGGCGGAGCATTATGAAGACGAGTTTCATTCTGCACATCCCATTATTGATGAGTTGCGCAATAAGATGGAGATCGAGGAAGATACTCGTTACAGTCGTGAATATCATGATCCTGAAAAGCGTTCCATAGCCAATGCAATCCAGGTGTTTTTCAATGATGGCAGTGCGACAGAAAAAGTGGAGATAGAATACCCCATCGGTCATCGACGCCGCCGGGAAGAGGGTATTCCTGTGTTGGAACAGAAATTTAAAAATAATCTGGCGACTCGTTTTCCCGCAGAGCGATGCGAACAGATTTTTGCATTATGTAAAAACCCATCGGCATTGGCGAAGATGCCTGTCAATGAGTTTATGTCCTTGCTGGTTATTTAAATCCAGCTTCAGTCATTACTCGAGGCCCTGTAATCGCTGTTCAATGTTTTGCTTGAGTTGTTCGAAAGTTGGCGTTGAACGGCGTGTTGCCGGCAGAGTTTCCAAGTACTGCAGCGCTTCTTGTAAGGCTTGTTTCGCCTGGGTTTGATCATTCATCTGAATCAAAATGTCAGATTTTTTAATGAGTAGAAATGGAATACGCTGCTTATTTGCCAGCATGGTATTGATCTGTTGCAGAGCCCGACTAACATCGTTGTTATTGAGGTAGATCTCTACGATAGCATCATCAAATACTGAAAGTTCTCCTCGTTTTTGTTTGCCCTGTTCCAATGCCGCAACGGCGTCGTCGGGTTGCTGCATTGCTTCGTAACTTTTAGCCAGGTCCAAATAATAATCTGGTTTTGGAAACATGGCCGCATTAATGGCTGCCTGAAATGCACGAGCGGATTGCTTAAACTTGCGTGCAGCGAATAAAGCTCTTCCCAGCAGATGCTGCCCGCGCATGTGTGCACCCGATTCTTCTGGCAGTTGATCGATAAACCTGGTGGCGTATCGTGTAGCAGTGGAAAACTTTTCTTGCTGTATAGCAACTTCACCGAGGTAGTAGTATGCATCCAATGATTTTTCGGGATTCGGGCTTTTTCTACCGACTTTTAGGGCTTTTTTGAAATCTCGTTGTGCCAGCCTTAATGCGCCATCTTCCATATAGAGGCGGCCGCGTCGAATATAGAGTGACGAGTTCATTTTATTTTCCGCGGAATTGATTTGTTGTGTTACCTCATCAATTTGTTCGTGAACCAGTCCGTGACTAAATACGGAGCAGGATAGCAGGCTAAAGACGCAGAAAAAAACAAAGGAATAGACGCGTTTGAACGGGGGTAAAGACAAAACCGGGGATGAAAAAAGCATAGGCGAATATTGCTGAACAGAAGTAAATGGAGTGATGTATTTCTTATGCACCTGAATGCTGTTCGCTAACTTTTTAGTCTGAAGAGCATGGCGCCAGTTGAGAAATATCTAATAAGGGCAGTATAGCAGCCTTGTCCGTGTTGATGCTGGTATGTCTGTCCTGTTGTTTGCAAAAGCTTTGCGAAAGACATTCTCATACCATCTAAAGAGACGACTTCAATATAGTCACTAATATAGTTATTTTGAAAAGATCTTACGTTTGGCTACTGTTTTTCGTGCAAAATATATGGCTCGCACGAAAAACAGCATGTAAACCTGTGACTTAAGGTTCGTAGGTCACCGTTAGTTTTGGCCGTTCAACCATGTTCGGCGATTCTTTGGTATTGGCGATAATTCCATCCAGTGTGCCCATGGAACGTAAGACGAAGCCGTGATTGGTTGCCGGGTTATCCAGCCATTTTTGTATAAAGGCCAGTCCCGCAGCATTGACGTTTACAGTGGCCGCTCCAGTATCAACGGGTGTGATGCTTCCTGCGTGTGCGCCCTGGTGATCATTGACGCTGGCCGAATTCCAACTTACAGCATATTCATTCCAATCGGCAAGCATTTCAAAAAAGCCGTAACTGCCATTCGTATTATTGGTGATTTGCAAGGTGATTGTTGCACCCGTGATTTTGGCGTCTGCTGGAATACTGCTCAAATCCCATCGTAACAATCCGACCAGTTCTCCTTTCCAGCCATCCCATCCGTCTGCTTCCAGTGATGTCTGACCGCCATAATTCGCGCGGCCTCGCCAGCTCGCGATAGTGCTGTCTGCTGCACCATTGTATCCCTCAAGACCTTGCTGGAAGTGCAGGGTAACGGACTGGGAAGGTGTCGTTGCACTGGCGACGTTGCTGTAGCTTGATTTTCCGGCGCTGTTCACTGCACGTGTTCTGTAGAAGTATTGCGTATTGCCGCTGAGCCCATTGTCCGTGAACTGATCGAAATCCTGATGCAGGCTGGCAATCATCTGCCAGTGTGCCTGGTCTTCCGAGCGCTCGAGTTCAATGGTAGTTTCATCGTCTGTGCGTTCATGATCCCAGCTGATATCCATGGCACTGCCGGATAGTGGATACGCGGCAACATTGCTTGGTGCCTGCGGAATTTCTGTCTGCGCCGCGAGAGTGTAAGTCAGTGTGAGAGAAGGGCGTTGAGCTGAAACGTTATATTCACTGGAGCGTAGATCTACACCATCAGTCGTCCCGGCGCTGCGGATCAATAAGCCATTATTGGTTGTTAAGCCGTTTACCCATTGCTGTACACGTTCAAGGCCTTCAGCATTTAAACCCAGAGTGTAGCTGCCCGATGTGCTTGGATACATCATGCCGATTTGGTTTCCTTGCTGAGTGCTTAAGTTAGCCGAATTCCAATTGACCTCTGTTTCAGTCCATTCGCCGTTCATCGCATAGACCTTGTATTCACCCGGACTCGTATTGAATATTTCCAGATTAATGTCCACCACAGAAATGACGGCGTTGGTTGGGAGGCTGGAAATGTCCCACTTGAGCAGGGCTACCAGCTCACCGTTTTCACCATCGTCGCCGTCGGCATTTAAATCGGCGGCATTTCCCCAGTTGCCGGTTGGCGCACCGCTGGCAATGTAGGTGTCGTCAGTTCCTCTGTAGTTTTCGAAACCGTCCTGAAAAATACGGGTATATTCAGGTTCACCCGGTTCAGTTGTCGCACTTGAGGTATTGCTTACCGTTGATGTCCCCGCATCATTGCTGGCGGAAACACGGTAGAAGTAAGTGGTGTCTGCTTGCAGTCCCGCATTGCTAAAACTGGTTTTGTTGGTGCCAGTGGTATCAATTAGCGCCCAGGTACTTCCATCAATGGATCTTTCGATATTAAAGCGAGTTTCATTGTCGGCGTTATCTGTCCATTGTAAGGCAATCGCTTCTTTTGAAAGAGTGTTTGCTTGTAAATTACTTGGTGCTGTTGGGGCGTTACTGCTGGTGCCGGTTTCATAGGTGATGGAAAAGGCCGGGCGCTGGTCGATTACCGCATATTCCCTTGCGCGCATGTCTATGCCATCGCCGGTACCTGCACTGCGAATCAGGAAGCCGTAATTGGGTGTCAAACCCAAAACCCATTCTTGAACCCGTTGAATGCCAGCAGTGTTAAAACTAAGTGTTTGTTTTCCTGTATTGCTGGGGAAAATTGTACCGAGAAGAATGCCTTGCGCTTCGGCGATGGCAAAATTATCCCAATTTACCTGGCTTTCTGACCAGGGAGAGTTCACAGCAAAAATATTGTAGGCCCCAGGACTGGTGTTGAAAATTTCCAGCGTAAGTTCTGCTGCTGTAACGCTGGCCGTGCAGGGAAGCATGGATAGCTCCCATTGAACGAGCGCTACCAATTCGCCGTTACCACCGTCGGCACCATCGGCGTTAAGGTCTTCGCTGTGACCCCAGTTGCTCGAACCTGCGCCACTGGCAATGTATGCATCCTGGGTGCCGGCGTAGTTATTGAGGCCGTCTTGCAGGGTTGTAGTGATGATCGGGGTCGCGATATGTGTTGTCGTGTGTGCAGTGTTGGAGTAGGCAGAAATTCCCGCACTGTTTTTTGCACGAACACGGTAGAAGTATTGTGTATTTGGCGTTAACCCCAAGTCGTTGTATGTGTTGGTATTCATCCCCACGCTGCCGGCTAAAGACCAGGTGGCATTATCCAGTGAGCGCTCGATATCAAAGCCGATCTCATTCTCCGATTTATCTTCCCAGGCAATATTAATCGATTGTGAAGAGCTGGCGACTGCCGACAGGTTTGTAGGTGCTGTTGGCAGAGTGGGGGGCGTGGTTGTTTTGCTAATGGTGAAATAATCCGTAATTTCCCCGGTATTGTTAATGTATTTAGCGTTTAGAGTGTCACCATTGATGTCGATCATCATGGAGCCCAGTTGGTTCAGTGACACAAACATGGCCGGATGATTTAAGCTGCCGCCACTGATTTTACCGGATGCTCCCGCCACTGCGTAAACCGTTCCTGAGTTGGCTGCCGTACCGTCTTTTTGATAGGCGCCGCTGCCATCAATTCTGCCGCTGCCGGCGTCTATATCATGTGAGTCATTGTAGGAGGAAGAAAATCCGTAGTGGCCATTTATAAATTTGGAGCGTTCGTAAGAATGGCTATGGCCAGATAAAATTAAATCGACACCATAACTTTCCAATACAGGTAAAAAATTCTGACGCATTTGAATGAGTGCGGCTTCAATATCTGAGTTATGAGAGCCTTTGGTGTAAGGTGGATGATGCCAGAACGCAACAAGCCAATCGGCACTGACGTTTTGCAAGTCGTCTTTCATCCAGTTCATCATGGCGCCAGTAGCGGATCGATCTGTTTCATAGGAATCCAACACAATAAAATGAATGTTGGCATAGTCAAAGGCGTAATAGGCCTCTGTTCCAGAGGCGACTCCGCCTACCTCTGCTTGTGTGGGCAGGGTAAAAATGTCGTAGTAGGGGCCGGACTGGCTGGCGGAATCTGCACTGTAGCCGTCGTGATTTCCAAGTGTCGGCCAAAGGGGTGTTTGACGGAGTAATTGAGGATACATGTCAAATACCGCAGCCTGATATTGCGCTTCTGTTCCATCATTGTAGGCGTTGTCACCCAGCATTAACCAAAGATCGGTATAGGTTGAGCCCGTATGGTTGAGGTAAGCATTGTAAACGGCGGCTGCGTTTGCATTCGCTGTGCCTGAGTCACCAATTACCCACATTCGGGTAGCACTTGCAATTCCGCGAATAGGTGAGGTTTCAAAGTAATAATCGGCACCGCTGGCGAGTACCTGACTGCTGTTGCCAATAGTGTAGTAGTAGCGAGTGGCAGGAGATAAACCAGTGAGTTGCACGGTGTGTTCTGTCGTGTTGGTATTCTCGCTTGCAATGGCGTTGAGGGCATCTGCGGAGCTGCCGTAATGAACTACCGAGTCGGTCGCGCTGCTGGTTCGCCATCGAACTATGATGCTGTCACTGTCTCCCTGTTGCAAATAGGGACCGCGAGTGAGAGTTTGTGCCGCCAGAGTAGGCGCATTAAAAAGAACCAGTAAATATAAAAAAGCAGATAGCAGCAAGCGGGCTAACTTCAAACTGTTTGACATGAAATTTTCTCGGCAGGTGTGGTGTTGGGGTTAAATTTTATGATTGAGGTGAGCTGCTGATGTTAGCTGCTAATGTGAGCTGCTAATGTGAGCTGCTGAGCGGACTCCTGCAAAACTATGATTGAACCGTGCGCCTCAATCATGGCGAAGCCTGTGTCTGACCCCAATACTTTTTAATGGCAATACAAAGAACTCAGAATAAGCTGCCTGAGTTAAATTCAGGTTACAGATTTATTGAATGAGGACAGGTATCCCCCTAATTCATGTAGATGCCTGCTCGGTTTTGCAAAGTGGGAAAAGTTTTGTGCTAAATAAGCAAAGTTTAATGGGGAGGGAGGCAGTGGAAGGAGGTGATAGAGGGAGCTAGTGGAGGAAAGCAAAGTGGTGATGCGCTGAAGGGTTTTGATATTTCGAGTGCTCACACCCTGTGTGAGCACCGAAAATTATGTGGTGTTTGCGCCGCGTCAGTTATGCATCATATTTAACGGAGCAGCCGTAGGGGCGAGTTTTGGGTTGGCTGATTGTTTTACCGGCTTTTAATTCTTTAATTGCCTGTGTCACATAGTTGGTGGCTTTACCGATATCATCCTGGTTCGCCGAAGGAATGCTATCAATTCCTCCCATATATTGAAGCGTACCTTTGTCATCAATAATGTACATGTGAGGTGTAGTTTTTGCGCTATAGGCCTTGCCAACTTTACCACTTGGATCAAATAAAACCTGGCTTGGAACTGCTTTACGGCTCTTGGTCAGGTCTTTCGCTTCATCACTGCTGACAAAACCCTGTTTGCCAGGTGCTGAAGATATTATCGACAGCCAGACGATGCCTTCGCCAGTGGCTTCTTTTTGAAGTTTTTGCATGTTGCCACTTTCATAATGCTTTTTAACAAACGGGCATTGGTGATTGGTCCATTCCAGTACAACGGTTTTGCCTTTGAAGTCTGCCAGGTTTACTTCCTTGCCATCCGTGTTTTTGAGTGTAAATTCCGGTGCCGGTTTGCCAATGTCTGGAGAGGCAAATGCGCCGGCGGTGAACAGCATGGAAAAAATTAAAGCGAAAGATGAACTGCGAAGAAAGCTGTACATAGTAAACTCCCAGGTTCTAATAAAGTTAGGTTAAAGGATAGTGGTTTTTGCTGCGTTAATTTGAGTGTCCAGCGTAAATAAATAGGCTTTTCGCTGGTCTACCACAACCACGAGTTCAAGTTGGTCGGGCAGTTGTGAAAAATACTCACTAATATTTTGCTCCCAGCGCAGGAGATTTTTTTTCCAATAGGTTTGGGCTGGGGATGAATAAGCGATAATATCCTGCTGCACAGGAAAGACTTCAACACTCGCGGCATCTTTAAACAGCAGGGATTTGGCATACAATTCGAGTTTGAATTTACCTTCTTCTAAGGAGAATTTGCTACCCATTAGTGACTTCGGGATGGGCAATAGCTGGCGAGCATGGAAAAACTTGGCTTCCACATCTTCTCCCATATTGTGATCAGGCGTTATGTGTGTGGTCAGTGTTGCTTTGCCGGGAACGCAGGAGTCTTTACACACCAGCCACTCTACCTTTGCGGTAATCGGCAAACCCTCAGCAGACGTTTTTTTTGAGGCTGGCAATTGGGCCTGGCTGAATATCAGTGTTTCATGATGGTAGCCATAATTGATCAGGTGACTGAAAGGAATGGCTTGCGGGAAGGGCCACATTAAAGGGCTAAAATCGGTATTTTCTGCTTCCCAGGTAATTTTAGGTGGGAGACCCGTGTCTCCAGCATTTTGCCAATATACATGCCAGTCTTTCTCGGGTTTAAAAGCAACGCCAACCTGAATCATATTCTCGCTGGTGCGACTGTGGAGCAGCGCGACGCTTATGTGATCATGCTGCTGCCAGTTAATATCTGCCGCTGTGTCTGCTTGGCTCTCAGACAAAAGTTGAATTGTTCCAAATAAAGATAAAAAAACGGTTACGAAGAAGTGTTTCATTTGATTGTCGAGGCCAGTGCTGTGTAGATGAATGAGACAGGGAAGAATTTTATCGTATTTTTCTGTGTGGTGCTTTTTCGTGCAATATTTATAGTGCAATATTTTTAGCGCAACGTTTTTAGAACAACGTTTTTTAAAAGCTTCACGTTTTTGTGCGACCATCTTATTCGGATTTGGTTCACTGCTACAGCCATTTATCCAGACTTTTCCAAAAGACATTGCGTGCAGAAAGGTGGTGCGCTTTTTTAGTCTCTGGTTTCTTTTGTTGTCAGTTTTTCTCTGTTGACAGGCGTTGTCTGCTGGAAGAAAAGGGAAGGGTGATGTTGCGGCGATTCTATTTAGTCACCTACTAATCCACCTACTAAGCCACCTGCCAAGCCAGCTACAGTTTACCGGAGCGCAGTTCCAGGCGAAGCATGTCGTTAAACGCGGAGACCCAGTATTCATCAAATTCGGTGCCAACGCGCGAATTTATTTCAGATACTGCCCGGACGATGGTTTTGCGATGTGCGGGTGCAGCTCGGCAGTTCACAATGGAAAAAAATGCTTCTACAATCGCGAGAATTTTAGCTCCATCATGCAGCGAGGAACCGCAATGCCCGAAGGGATAGCCTAAACCGTCAACTTGCTCATGGTGTTCCAGTACGATAGTGGCTGCTTCGTCCCAGCCAGGCATTCGAATCAAAAAATTATAGCCAACTTCAGGATGTTGCTTAATCAGCTGCGACTCATCATCTGAAAGGGCGGCGATATTTTCGAGCATCGCTTTAGGGATGAAGTTCATACCTAAATCATGCATGTAGGCTGCGGCTGAAAGTTGGGTTGGGTTTACCTGATGTTGACGCTGGGCATTCACTTTTAGAGTCCAGTCATGGATCACCTCGTTGCGACCTTGCCAGCACTGGCATTGATGGTCAATTTTGGTCGCCAGTTCTTTAAAAAAAGCGAGATCAAAACTCTGCTTGTGTGTGTCAGTAGGGCGAGAGGGCTTTTCTCCAGCCGCTGCTGGTGTCGCAAGCGGTGCATTTGGGTCAGATGACGCGTCAGGTGTGTTCGAATCCAGTCCAGCGCTGATTGCCGCCAGCATGTCCTGACACAGAGCATCGACCTGACGGCTTTCAGCGTGAGCCAGTGTGCAGAAAAACTGACGTAATTCCTTTTCGTGTAACTGATCGAACGTATGACCATAGAGCTCGCGTAAATGCAGGTCTCGTAACCGGTCAATACCAGCATGGATAATATCGCTGAGCGCTTGACTCATGTGGAATTTTCGCGCTCGCAGGCATGCCATAACTTCTTCCATGTGGTGCGTGTAGTCCACAATTGGAAGTAGCTGAACAATTGCCGCGTTGCCTTTGATTGTGTGAATATGACGGAACAGGCTATTTAGCGCGTCCTGGCTATCGCTCTGTTTAAGTTCTATAAGGGTATCTTCAATTTCGTAATACAGGTCGCTAAAAGCATCGAATAATTCGGCTTTTATTTCTTCATCCAGTTCAAGTCGTAAGCTTTCATTAGCTGCATTCACAGAGACGATTCCTTCAGATTCACATGTGCAGTCGTCATTCTTAGGCCGCGTTGCGTCAGTGGGGCGGTAGAATGACTGATGTCCTATTTCTGCGGTTTTTCAGCGTAATCCGGCAAAGCGGCAGAAACGCTATGGCAGTGCTGTGGGTCCTTGATACCACGCAGAAAATTAAGGTAGGGAAAATGCTCAAGCACTAAATAACACTATAGCGTATGCTGAAACGAATGCGATTTTTCACGCTAAAATTTGATGGATTGTGTGGCAAGGTCAGGGTTTTGAGGGAAGCGGTGCGCGAAATACACCGCTACAGAATCATTGTTTTATCGTTTGTGCCGGAAAAGCTAACTGAAAATAAAACCTGGCTATGGGTTAGCGAGAATAACGGGGACCGGTAAAGTTCGCTTCTTTATCTACCGGCTGGTAGTTCCGCAGTTTCATTGCGATACTCTTTTTCAGATCGTCCTCGCTGAGTTCAGGGGCCTGCGGCATAACCGGTTGAAGCGGTTCTTCCTCTAAAAGTTTTTCTCGAACGGTTTTATCGGTTTTCTTCAACTTTTGAAGCAAAGGTAGCATCGATTAAGTCCTAATAAAATGATTAAATGCATGTACAGAGATAAGACTGTCTACTTAATTATTTTAACGTTTTTTGTAACATACATACTCAAAATTGACACTCGCAGATAGACGATTGTTTAGATTGGTGACGTAAATCACAATTAAATTAACAATCTGCGTCACCCGGCAGCGAAAATAAAAAAAACAGACTGGAGCGAAGTGGAGAACTTCGCTTAAATCGACAATATTTATAGATAAATGATGAAAAGGTGAAAACTTTGTTGGAATGGCAAGAGATTCAGGAGCGGGCGATAGCATTTCGTCACCGCTTACATCAAACCCCCGAGTTAACCTGGCAGGAAAAAAATACCACTGCAACAATACGTCAACAATTGACTGCGCTGGAGATTGAGTGGCAAGCGTGCACGGAAACAGGAACGCTGGGGCGGTTGGCGAAAAATAAACCCGGTCCTCATATTGCGTTGCGTGGTGATATTGATGCATTGCCTATCCATGAACAAAGCGGTGTGGATTGGTGTTCAACTACAGAAGGATGTATGCATGCCTGTGGCCACGACGGCCATACAGCTTCGCTCATGGCAACAGCCATGTGGTTAAAACAACATGAAGAGCAGTTACCTGGGCCTGTCACTTTAGTTTTTCAGCCTGCAGAAGAGGGTGGTCATGGAGCAAAGGCCATGATAGCGGAGGGGGCTTTAAAAGGTATTGATGCGATATACGGCTGGCATAATTGGCCGGCCGTTCCGCTTGGGCAGGCAATATGCCCGGACGGGCCTGTGATGTCAGCAAACAGTCTATTTACCATCTCGGTGGCGGGTATTGGCGGGCATGCCAGCCAACCCGAAGCGTGTCGAGATCCGGTGCTGGCCGGTTGCGCCATCAATCTGGCATTACAGCAGGTAGTTAGCCGATTTTTACCGCCGCAAACGGCCGGTGTTTTAAGTGTTACGTCTTTCGATGCGAAAAGCGCGCAAACCGTGATTCCGAAGCAGGCAGTTTTAAGTGGTGGGGTAAGAGCCTCGTCCAGTGAGGTGAGAGACTTTATTAATGAGAAACTTAGTGAAATTGCCTGTCACACAGCCAAAGCTTATGGTTGTGAGGCCAGTGTGGAGCACACTCTCTGTTACGGCGCAACCACGAACCATGCTGCACAGGCGGAATCCTTTCGACTTGCGTTGCAAGAGGAATTTGGCCATGCCTGGCGTTGTGATTCAGTAGCTTCACCCATTATGGCTTCGGAAGATTTCAGTTACTTTTTAAATGAAATACCAGGTGCCTTTGCGTTAATTGGCACGCATACTGATGGGAAATATCATCATCCCTGTCATAGCCCGCATTATGATTTTAATGATGCTTTGATTCCGCATGTGGTGCGTTTGTACTCACGATTAGTGGGTGCGCCAGTACCCGCTTAGCTTGAGTTCGATAAGGTAAGAAGCTGTTGTTTAATGTAGACGAGGAACGTTATCGAAGCTGAGGAGCGTAAACCTGCCCCCGTTAGGGTGGGTTTGTGAGCTGTGAATGGACGGCATGAGGCTGGTACGATGCTGATGTAGTTCATTGTGGGGCAGGATGAAATTATTATTTTGTTAAGTAAAAGGATCGTATTTTCTGCGTAGCTTTTTTTCTCTGTTAATAGGTGTGTTCCTAGTAAGTGTTCGGAGTTTTGCCAGCAACCCTAATTGTTTGCAGGAGAGGTCGCTTGAGCATCTATCCTGTCGGCAATTAGAAAATTTGACGACGGTGCGCCCATTGCCTGTTGAAGAAACCCTGCGGGAATTTCGGCATCAGACAGACACCAGTCTAATGCATCCAGAAAAGGCGGTTGAAAACCGTTCTTTTGCGCATTTGCTTGATGATCATCGCGAGTATTTCGCTAACCAGTTTCAGGAGCTAACCAATTCTATAGATCGCTATATGGCGCAGAATCACTATGATGGAAAATACCGTAATGAAAGTTATTTCATTATAGATTCTGAGGCGATTTTCAATGAAATTGGCAGCCACGAATTTAACTTGCGTGGTAAAGCAAAGGCCGACCTATCCAATACCCAGAAAAGGATCAAGCTAATTTTCGAGTCTCAGCCGGAGGAGGATTTGTCGCTGGATGACGGCGAACGGCCGAACCGGAATACAAACCGGGACCTGACTTCCGACGGCGCAATTGCCGGTCTGGAATACTCCAGGAAAAAAGACCCGTTTGAATGGCGCCCATCGATTGATGTGGGTAGTCGTCTGCATTTCCCCGTTGACATATTTGCACGTTTTAAACTAGCCAAAAAAACGCGTACGGGCCAAAAGTCTGTACTGTCTACGCGTTTTGAGTATCCATACTTTGCACGCGAAGGTGCAAAACCGTCTACACGCATCGCCTGGTTGTATGAGTTTTCCGAAAGCTTTGGTTTCACCTCCGTAAGTCGTTACAAATATACTGAAAAAGAGCGATACAATGAGTGGTCTCAATCATTTCAGATTAACCATTATTACAATGACGAACTGGGTCTAGAGTATAAAATAGGTGCCGTCGGTAATGATGATTATCACTCAGATTTTTCTACCTACTATGTGCAAACAGCATTGAAAATCAACATGTATGACCATTGGATATTCCTGACGCTAGTGCCTGCGGTCGAATATAGTGAGGAAAATAACTGGAACGCAGATACCTCATTTAGCTTGCGTTTACAGCTGATTTACGCCGATTGATCGAGTTTGTCGGCTTTTTCCTTTTTGTTATAAATAAAAGTCCATTTTGCTCTAAAGACGATAACTAAATATTTCTGGAAGTCATAAAACCATTCAACTATGATGAGTTTAAAAAGAGGAGTGTGACTTACTTCTTTTTTTTATGCACAAATGTTGTGACTGGTCTGAATTTCTTTGTTTTTCCTTTTACTTTAAAAACGCTGTTAGCGCAGAGTAAATCCCTGTGGGGATACTGTGGCAGGATAAGCGGGCGCGCCTGCTAGTGGTTTCTTTGGTACAAAATTACAGGAAAACGCACTGGATGCGCGTAAGGTGCGTGGAACAGTTTCAATCGTTGTGTGTCCGTTATCGGGTTCGTTTAACGTCGAAACGTGAATAGCAATTGAGTAATAAATAAAGGCAAAACCGGAGTAATTCGGTGACGCAAAGCCAGTGCCCTAGCCAGTCAGGAAGGGTCGAACGGTTACCAAGTGGGGCACTTATGACATTTGTAAAAAACGCGCCAGATACAAAATCTGGAACACTCAAAATCTTTATGATTCAGCGGTGTGCTGAACAACTTCTGCGGGGTCATCTATGACCGTCGCCCGTCTGCAAAAACATTGGGCTTTTTGCCGTGAAAAACTCTCCCAAATTGATTTGAATAATCCGGTGCACCAGCGCCATTTTGCCATTGTGCTGGGAGCTGTTATGGGATGCCTGCTGTTTGGCAGTGTATCGTGGGCCGTGTACGTGCAGACCACAAAAAAAGATGAGCGAATCAGTTACAATCCCACACGCTTCGATCAGTACGATGCAGAACAGATTTGCGGTAAAGAAATGACAGAGCGACTTGGCACATCATTATTGCGATATCACGTGGATGAGCATTCATCTCGTTACGATTACGCGAAAGGCATCTTTCGAATATATTTTAAAGCCGATGTCGGGAAAATGAGTGAATTCGATGAGGTGATGGTGTATTGCTACGTGAATCAGTTTAACCAGGAGTTAACGCATTACAAGGAGTACAATCAATCGGTAAATCCAGTACTGTCGACGGATTTGAAATTTTTTGGTAGCTAGCTAAAGTGGGAAGAGCCGATGTACTGGAGATTCAATCGTATTGGGTAAATTTTTTTTGCGGGGCACCATTGTCCAGGCTGGTTATTCAGGTGAATAATTTTTGAGTGCTCTAGAATGACTACCGTATCTCTCACATGGAAGCATTTTCGAACTCCACCATCGACCTAGCCAAAAACTACGGCTGTAAGAACGAGAGCAGGGGGCTATTTTCTCCAGAAATTAGAAGGTATACTTTAGCGCTTTAAAAGCATGCCTTTGCCTCACTCCTTCGAAGGGCTATGCTTCTATGGATAAGAAGCCTGTAAAACCTCGCTAGAATCAGTCAAGGACACTCCAATGAAAAAGCTACTCTTCTTATTAATCGCAATGGTTCACTCTTCACTTGCTATAGCAGACGCAGAACTTCCAAGTACAGTTAAAAGCCAGCAATTTCAGGTTAAAGAGACAGGGGATTGCAGCAAAGCCTTAGACCATCAAACTACCGCAAGCATACTGGAAAGGTATCGAAGTTCAAAATACAGTAAGCAAATCATTCAGGTAGCTGGAATTGACTTGGACGGCGATACGCATTGCGACTTGCTCGTAGAATATCAGGAAGAATATCCTATTTGCGCGTCAGATACGGAAAAAAACTGCAATCAGTTCCAGCAAGCGGAGCGTACCGATTTTTACGTGGCGAATAGCGGTGGTGAATTTGACAGCGTTTCGGCTTCGGTTGAGCGAGAGCGCTGGACCAGCGGCGGCAAATATATTGCCTATACCGTAGCCCATGACGAATATAATTTGATTGTATGGGATTTGCGTGGACAAGGCCGCAAACATAACTTTGCGGATAGTTACAGTGCATTTAAATGGGGTTCTTCAATCAGCTATTTGGACGCTTATACCACTTTTCACCCACCAATTACCAAAGCGCAAGCTGACTTGGTGTTTGAAAAGCATAGCCAAAAGTATCCGTAATGATTCTTCTCCAAGCGATCAATACGGTTCAGCTTACTAAGCTTTTTTTAATTACCTTCATAGTTTTGGTTTCTGTGTCATGTGCAAAAAAACCAAGTCGATATGAATTAAAGGCGAGTGTTATAACCACGAAAGGTTATGGCGTTGTGCTTTACGATTTTCCTATATCAAAGAGCACGCAATATCGCTCTGATGTAGATCCTGACAAGCCAGAGATTCGTATCACGCCTACGATACCAGGAGGGTATGATACGCTAGTATTACTTCCACCACTTAAAGGTTACGAAGGTCGTAAACTCCCCGATAAAATCTCGCTCAAATACCAATATGCCGATATTGGTGCCTGCAGTATTGACTACAGCGGGATACCTCAAACTTTGCATAACCAACAATTAAGTTCCAGGTATTCTGTTCATTATTTTACGAAAAAAAACTGCAAGGAATGGCGATTGCTCCCCGATAAAATATATCAAAAAGAACTTGATTTAACCGACCTGAAAGGGTCTGAAGAATATCGTCTATTTGGTAGAAAAAATCAAAGCGGAAGTCGGCTTGGCTTAACTGTTTTGATAGAGTTTTTGGACAATGGTGAGGTAAATGTCCGAGGAGAAAACACTATCCATAATCCATGGAAATAAGCTAATGGGTAAACCCAATTAAGGTTCGACTCAGGAAGTCTATTCAGTGGAAGAGGCCTTAAAATTTGACCTTTCGTTTGAAAAATGGCTGCATTCCCCACCAACAAGAGTACCTGCAGTTTCCTCTTTATGCAGGCTTTTTCCCCGTATGGACTTCAGGGAAAAAGCGTAAATATAGGAAGTTAAGTCAAGGAAAATTACGGCATTAACTGAGTTCGCATGAAAGTTCACAACGTCAAAATGAATGCCGTGAAATCAGGGCATCGACATTGCTGAATAACCCACCTGTAGCTTAAGCGGCTTCACTTTCTTTCAGATACTGCCAATGTTTAGGGCTTGCATCTTGATTTAGCGTGTAAACGATTGGTATGCCTGTGGGGATTTCAAACGTTTCCACCTCTTTTGATGACATATTCGATAGCGCCATAATCAATGCTCGGAGGGTGTTTCCATGGCTGCTGATTAATAAAGTCTTTCCATCTTTTACCGCGGGTTCAACCGTGTCAGACCAAAATTGAAGGACGCGTTTTTGAGTGTCTGCCAGATTTTCTGCTGCAGGCAGGAGAGTTTCCGGGAGATCTTTATATTTTGCATCAAAGCGTGGATGGCGATCGTCATCGTCTGCCAGTGGTTGAGGCTTGTCCAGGTAGCCTCTGCGCCATTTCAAAACCTGTTCTTCGCCAACCTTTTCAGCAATCTCAATTTTATTTAAACCTTGCAATTGACCGTAGTGCCTTTCATTTAATCGCCAATCGCTTTTTTGAGGAAGGTGAGTCTGGCCGGTTGTTTCCAGAATAATGTCCGCGGTTTGTTTCGCGCGTTGCAGGACGGAGGTGTAAACCATATCAAAATGGATGTCAGATTCTGCGAGTAATTCGCCGGCTTTTTGGGCTTCCGAAACACCCAGAGCGGTAAGTGGGGGATCTGCCCAGCCTGTAAATCGAGTTTGTGCATTCCAAGTGCTTTGCGCATGGCGAATAAGTATGACTTTTGCAGTTTTGCTGTGGTTTATCAAAATAACTCGCTCCAGTTTGTTCTTGTTCGATTTGTTAGATATGTTCGGTAAATTAAAACCTGAATTAGAAAGCGGCTGGTGATAATGAGTGTTCTAATTGAGCCTCATGTTTCACTTTTTGAGTCTGTACTCGGGCCCATATTCTTTCATGGAAAAAATATGCGATCGTATTTATCGTCGGTTCAATCAACGCCACCATGCCACCAATAAACGCATCGCCAGTTAATATCCAGGTAACAGTAAATGCGATACTGAAGTGCACCGAGGCATAGCTAAGAGTTTTAATCATGTTAGTGTTCTCGCTTATTTGGATTGTTTATAGCTTAAAAAAGTCCATAGAAATACGCTATTTGATTGTTCCGATCTAAATCATCGGCTACACCTATTGAGTGATATGCAGAACTCTTCGAGACTGAAAAACCAATCAGCGAAAACAATTTAAAGGGCAAAACAGAATCGTTTATTAGGGTGTCGAAAAATTGGAGGGGTGCTAAAAGTTGATTGGTAAGGGGCGAAAGGCGGGGGAGGGGAAGTGATCTTTAGCATTAGCAAATAGTATTAGCAGATAGCTTTGGCAGAAATTGCGGCTGCATGAGTGCGATGACACTAATGCAGCCGAGATTATCAGGCAAGAGTTGCGCGCAACATCCATGCAGTTTTCTCATGTATGCGCATACGGTCAGATACCAGTGATGCTGAAGATTCGTCGTTGGCTGCCTGTGCTTTCGCCAGCACTTCACGGGCAGTTTTAATGACATTTTCATGTCCGTGAACGAGATATTTCACCATGTCTGTAGCAGAAGGGACGCCTTCTACTTCTTCAATAGTGGAAAGGTCTGCGAAAGCGCGATATGTGCCAGGTGCTGCGACACCAAGAGTGCGCACGCGTTCTGCAATGTCATCCACCGCGACGGCCAATTCTGTGTAGTGTTCTTCGAACATTAAGTGTAGCTCACGAAATTGTGGTCCCGTAACGTTCCAGTGGAAATTATGAGTTTGCAAATACAAGGTATATGAATCTGCCAGCAGCTTCTTTAAGCCCTGCGCAATTTCCTCTCGGTCTTCTTGGTTAATACCAATATCAATTTCATAGCTAGACATCGGAGCCTCCTTACAGCTGTGATGCTATTTGTTTACGTCTTAAATCTTAACACTAATTAAAGTTTAAAAGCGCAATTGCTTTTATAGCCTTTACTAATATAAGGCTTATAATTTAAATCCCAAGTGCTATTGAGTTAGAGAAAAACTATGCCTTCATTAGCAAGATTTTATTTCTCAAGCTTGTATCACCTGGGCGGGTGGTAAGGAGTTAGTTTGCCCAAAAACTATCAAGCCGAAGCTTAAATTTTATCAATGTATCAAGCTCTGAATTTGATAGATGTCAAAAGTCATATGCTTTGATATTTCGGCTAAACTTCCTATCTCTTTACCATTCTTTTTCCACCACCTGCCAATTGCCACGTGTTTGTTCAAGCGTGTTGATCGCTCATTTTCCGCTTGGTATTGACGCCGTTTGAACTTTAACTCGTGTGTAACACTTTCATGACTGAATGGTTACCTATGTTTTGTCTTGCGTTTTTTGTGCCAGATTTTTTTAAAAATGATATCCGCAGGGTTAGCGGTAGACGCATTTTTTCGATTGGAGCTATAAAAACAGGGGTAAACTGGAATTGCAGACATGTTCAAACGACCCATTTCGTGCTTTGTGACAATGTCTGGGGATGTGCCAGCAGAACACCACGCCGTTCAAAAGTAAGAGGTTTTGCTGAATTTGCAAAAATATTCTAAGAATTACAAGCGTCTTTTGGGTTAGACGTATCGGTGTTGTGTTTGTTTTTGACCCGCTAGCGGCGGCCGTTTACTGGTTAAATTGAGAGTGAGTCAACCTGTGAAATAGCAAGTTTTAGTTCTTTTCTCGCTTTAAACAGACGGTCAATAAAATGAGGTTTATGCTGCAGACAAAATGCCAGCAATTCAACAAAACTGATTTCTTGTACTTCTGGAAGTGGTAAAGTGGTATTCATAGTGTCGCCCCGCGAAAATGTGTGCTGAGAATGGGGCTATCTTACAAAACCTTTCCTTAATGATTTCTGAATAAATGTTTTTGATGTACCGTTTTTTAACGCTAACCTTATGAGCTGCATACTTAATTTAGCTTCATTTAGCTTCCCGTTACGTCGCTTTAATTTGCATATGACGGAGAAAAGGAGTGGGGTGTGAGTAGTGAAAAAAGATGTTTTGAATGCCTTAGGTCAGAACCTTTACCAGTGTGTGTGGCAAAAAAGTGTCGCATAAAAGTGAGGCACAAAAGTGAGACATAAACGTGAGTCATATTAGGCGACGTAAAAATCGTAACCGATTGTTCAGTGATCAAGGTTAGGCATTATTTGATGTATAGCACGCTGGTGTGCGATGGCTCCCATTTCACTTTAGCCAACCAGCTATTGGCAGAAAGCATCGCTATACTGAAATACTTCAGTTGATCAGTTCCCGAATTTCCTTTTATCCACCCATTCGTAGTAGATGTTCATGTTGTATTTTACTAGATCCAATCGTGACCGCCGTACGCAAGGAGAACCTGCAGAGAATTCTGTCACCACGGTGCATGGTTGGCATGAGCGTAAATCCAAACGGTATTTGCACCGGGGCAACAAAAAGCGTGTATACAATGTGTTTGTGCCAAAATTGTACAAACCAGGCAAAGCTGTGCCGTTAATCATGGTGTTGCATGGTTGCCGTCAAACCCAACACGATATATGTTCTATCACCGGGTTTAATTATCTGGCTGAAAAGCACGGGTTCATCGTGGTATATCCTTTTGTGACGCACTATAACGACATGCGTACTCGCAATTGTTGGGGATGGTGGCGCCCGGAGCATATCAAAACAGGCTCGGGCGAGGTGGAAGATTTGCGTTGTATTATTCAGGAGGTCACGCACGAATTCACTATTAATGCTAAGCGTATTCATATCACTGGCTTGTCTTCTGGGGCGGGTATGACGGTTGCCGCATTAACTGTGCATCCGGGCTTATTTGCTTCGGGAGCGGCAGTCGCTGGACTGGCATACGGGGAAAGTGCAAGTGCAGTTAATACAGCATTCACCTCTGGCGATACTTTTCGTTCAATAAACACGACCGTTACGCTGATGCAAAAGGCTCGGCACAATGATCAAACACCAGTGCCGTTGTGTATTGTTCACTCACATGATGATGAAACTGTGAGTATTCAAGCGGGTAAAAACCTGCGGGATTCCTGGCTTCAATATTTCGGGTATAAGACCGGGCAAGTCAAATGTAAAAGACGCGGGCGGTCCCTCGGCACTCCTTGGGAGCATAAGAAGTATGGGCGATGGTGGCGTAAAAGTATTGTGGAAACGGTGTTTCTACACGGACCCGGACACGGTTGGTATGGTGGGAATGAGGGAGATTACAGCTATCCAGCAGGTCCCGATGTGTCTAAAATAATCTGGAAGTTCTTTAAAAATCACCACCGTTAACAGCATAAATTGAATTGAGTTTCTTTGATTGATCACCATGAATCACCATTAAAAGCGTATGTGAAGGGCAAATGAGTCGGAATATGAGTATTGATGAGAATTCTAGTAGTTTGGTTAATGTGGACATAAAAGCGTATTACGAAGTGCAGGGGCAGGGCGAGCCTCTGGTGTTAGTACATGGCTCTTTTGCTTCTCATGCGACCTGGAAAAAAATGATTGATGCATTGCAGACTCGTTATCAATGTGTGGCAATAAAGTTGCCCGGTCATGGCGGTGTGCCAGACCCGGAAGATTTTGATCAGCCGACGATAGCCACAGAACTTACGCTTTTAAAACGTGTAATCCAAGATGTGTGGGGAGATGCGCAAACGCCCGTGCATTTGGCCGGGCATTCTTTTGGTGGTGTTGTTGCCCTTATTCTTGCGGTAACAGAAAAGCTTAATGTTAAAAGCTTAACCTTGTTTGAGCCTGTTGCTGGCGGTGTATTCAAGCTAGTTAATGATGAGCCGATGCAGGCGGAGATGCAGACATTTTTGCAGCGGTATTTGCGCTCAGCCGATGCTCAAGAGGTGGACACCTGTAGTCTGGTGATAGATTTCTGGGGGGGCGACGGTTCATATGCTGTTTTGCCAGAGTCTGTTAAAGCCGCTATGCGGCATTTAGTACAAAACAATCTTCGTCATTGGGCTTTGTGTCGAGAACCTCAATACTCGCTGACGCAATTACAACACTTTAGTGCTCCAACAATGTTGGTGAATGGCACTCAATCCAATCGTATGGCTCACCAGATTTGCCATCATCTTCAACACTATATGCCAAACGCCACTTTACGAGAAATAGAAGGCGCGAGTCACTTTATGGTGAATACACATGTCCAATCCAGTGTGGAAATATTGCTGGAAAATTTAGCGAAAAGTCAGTAAAGAGCAGGGTGTATCCTTAGTGCTTTTTTCTGGTGCTTAAGCGCTTGGTTGCACTCAAGTTGCGCTTATTTTTCGCTTTTCAATAGTGTTTTGCCTGTCATTTGTATTAAGTGTTTGAAACGTAAGCTTGAATATCCTCTTTTTCCTGAATCACTTCCACACGAGCAAGTAATTTTTCTCCATTTATTTTGAATGCAACTCACGCGAATTGTGCGATTAATGATTTGTTTTTTGTCTCTATGTGAAATTAGGCGCAAGTACCTTTGGTTTTTAACAATAAGCGCGCTTTGTTTGTGTTCGCGATGTTTTATTGTGGCGCACTCTATGCTTTGAAAAATTCCACTTCTTTGAATTTACATTTCACTTTACTGATACAAGCGTACAAATGGATGGGTACTTCGCGCTTGGGAGCGATATCATGAATTACACCAAACCTATGATTGAATTAGTGTACGAAATTCGTCGAATGGTCCCATCAGAATTAAAGCCCGGTGTGAAAATGGCTAACCCTGAACTGTTTGATGAATTGGCTTTGCACTATCACAGCGGGGCAAAAACCATTACCAAAGCATTGATTAAAGAATTATTGTTTCTTGCGGGTGATCCATGGCGTGCACTGCTTGATACTCCCAAGACGTCAACGCCCAATGTGAAACCCCACAATGCGAAAACTTATCGTGGCATTGTATCGCTGGAAGAAAAGCGGAGCGCGGGAATCGAAAAGTCGGACATGGCTCTGGCACACGCAGGTTCTGAAGACGATTCAAAAAACGAAACTGCAGCACCAAAGCGTGTTTACCGTGGTCAGGTAATTGCTTAGTCGACTAATTGTTTAGTGGGTAGATGCTAAAAAAGATGATTGCTAAGTAAAGTAAAGCGGTTATTAGCCTGGGAATCCAGAAACAATATTAAGGGTCTAATATTAAGGACGTAATATTAAGGGCGTAATATTAAGGGTGCAATATTAAGGGCGTAATATTAACGAAGCTTTATTAAGGGAGTAATAATGAGCGAGCCTTATAAAAGGCTCGCTCTGGCTTTTTAAAGACTAACGGCAAGCACCTGTTTCTGTCCAGGCATATACCCAGGCCCAACCAACACCGGGTTCATAAGGTCCGCCAACGGTGCACCATCCTCCGACATCACAACGATAAATTTTCCCGTTATTATTTACAGTATCTCCCGTGGCATAGTTGGCACCGGCGGTATAGGCCTCTGTTCCATTACAATTGTTCCCACCTGATGAGGAGCTGCTAGACGAGCTACTGGATGAGGAGCTGCTAGACGAAGAGCTGCTGGACGAAGAACTTGACGAGCTACTCGAGGAACTTGATGAGGAGCTGGACGAAGAGCTTCCCCCTGCAAAACCAAAGATTTCCCACTCTGCCAGTTGCAATAAATTGGAAGCGTTGTTTTCCATCGCCAGGCGATAGTGGATGTAACCCGTGTTATTGTTGAAGTTGAAAACGCGGGTTTCAAAACGAGAAGTAAAATCTTCGTTGCTGCGTGAATCAATGGTGCTCCAGTTGTTGCCATCATTGGAGCCCTGTAGCGTCCAATTAAGTGGGTCGCGCTCTGCTGCATCGTTTGCAGACGTAATGCTGTAGCCATTTACAATGGCTGACGAAGGCGCATCATATTGCACCCAGGCAGAAGCATGGACGGTTAGATATTTGGTGTTAGTATTATTGTCGATCAGGTTGTCAATGCCTTCTCCCGCTGGCCAGTCTGTGTATTGGGAAGAAATATTGCCGCCCCAGTCCGTGATGTCTTCGTTGGTATTCGTGACCTCACGTACTTTAATGGAGGAAATCCAATTATCGTATGCCGTATTGTTCAGACAGCTGTTATCGCCACTGACGATGTAACTGGTGCCTGTGAAATTGTAATCCTGAAAAATTTCCACTTCGTATCCAGCGGGAACGCGCAGGGATGAGACGGAGTCATTTCCGATGCCTCTCGCCATCAATGCAAACATGTCGTACTCGCCCGGAGGCAGGTGAGTTGGACGGCTACTAAACTGACAATCCGTATAGAGCGTGGCGCCGGGTGTAATAGCCTCCACTTTGACTGAACTGACGCTATCAAAAAATCCGCCATAATTTAAACAGCTTTCATTGGATGTGAACTCAATTGAGTTACCCGAGAAATTGTCGTCGGTGTAGAGTGTGATTTTGTAGCCGGGCTGCACTTTTAAAGACGAAATATTATTATCATGAATGCCGACAAAGGCGAGATCTGCTTTGCTGTATTCTCCCAGTGGCAGTCCTGCAGAGTAGAAAGGATTGAAATTACAATCGTGATACACAGCGACAGGGTCTGGGTGTTTGCTTCGGCCGCCAGGAGTGTTTCCCAGTTCCGCAAAGCCGCGTGCAGCAGAGGCTTGGTAGAGCAGCCCATCTTTAGCTGATGTTTCATTTCCTCCCCATTGTTCCGGGTAGCGGCCATTGGCATCGCGTAAATTGTTATGCAGGTAGCTCAAATACCCTGAGGCTATATTCAGCCAATTAATATCTTTGTCGAGGTTGTAAAGTTCTACGTAGGCAGCACTCATATCATGTCCACCCCATTGACTGTATTCACGCAGGGCATGGGTGTCGTAGTCGATATACACAGTTTCCATGGCGATGCCCATGTGTTTTGCATCGTCATAATAGTGTCGTTCACCGGTAATTTGATAAAGCCGAATGGCTGCCTGCGCAACAACTGCATTTTCATAACCGCGATAGCCACCACCTAAACCAAAGCGATTGTTTCTCACCCATTGATATAGAGTTCGACCATCATTTAGATATTGCGTCTCTCCGGTGACTTGATATATTTGCAAGCTGGCAACCATGGTCGGAGCTGTTGCACATAAGCAGTGTCCCGCTGTGTTTTCTTTCCATTTAATGCCACCATTGGGATTGTCTCCAGGGCCATTGGCACCGCTCATGCTAAACGCTAACACTTCTTTGGCGCGAGTCACGAATCGGTAATCATTAGTCAGGTGATAGAGTTCCATTAATGCTTTGGCTATCCAGGCATTATCGTCATAGTAGCGGTCACCGCACATATTGGCTGTGGCGTTGTAGCCCCAGCGCCCGCTGTAATAACACCAGTATTTCGCATGCATTTCATCGGCAAGTGCTACTGCCTCATTGGTTTTGCGGGCGGCAATGAGTGCGTGAAGTTGCACGCCCTGTGGCCAGTTAAATGCAATTGCGCCATTCCCCATAGTTTCCCGGTACAGCGCGCTTCCACCAATCCCATAGTCACGTGTGATTGCAGACAGGGTTTCGTTACCCCAGTTTTTAAATGTCCCCCCATCTTGTGCCTGGGCAATTGAGCAAGTTAAAAACAGGGAAATGAGAGCGAGCGTTTTATGAAAAGTGATCTGTTTCATGTTATTTATCCGAAAAGCGTCTGTATAAAAGCTATATCGTTAATGATCGTTTGGTGGATATAGATTGTTTTAGGATTAAAGATTTTTTATTGTTCATCCAATATTGCAAATTGCATCGAAGTTTTCTGTCCGTGTTACCAGAAAAGCACCGTGAAGTACTGAACATATCGGAATTGTTGAGCCTAGACAACAAGGTGATCGTCTAGCATTTCTCATATTTCCAGGTACGAATAAATTATCCCAATGCGAACCTTCAAAACCGCGAAATATGTGTACGAAGTCACATTTTTAGCGGGAAAGTTCCAGCCGTCTTAATGTTGGCGGGCTGGTGGAATAGAAGAAGTGATAGTGGAGAGATGTAAACGCATGGCATTAAAAAGCAGAGATTGTGATCAATCTCTGCTGAATATTCACCGTAATGTTGGTTTGCCGCTTTTTGCGTGTCTGAGTGCTGATACGGCGGCTTTGATTTTAGTGCTAACGATTAGACTTGCACTTTGACAGTGTTTTTGACGATGCTGTTGTCTGTAGGCGATACATGACTATGCATATCCTTGTGCGATTGATTGTTTTTATCTTTCACCTGTTTATCAGCAGCGACTGTGTTTTTCACATCCTTTTTACCGTTAAGCATCCAGCCAATGGGGCTCGGTCGAATTATTCCGGTGTACGAAAGTAAACCGACCGCAAAGGTAATTCCAATACTCAATGGTAGCTCTATGAAAATCGGCCATTCAATGGTGTGAAAGAAAATTTGCAATCCAAACAATATCGGAATATGCACGATATACAACCAATAAGATGAATCGGCAACAAAACGTATTACCTGGTTGTTATGGTTGAGAAATTTAACTGCACCAATGATGCAGAGTAAGGTCATGTGCCAGGATATAATGGATGTACACAGGCTCAAAATAACCTGTTGGGTGGTAAGTTCGGGCAATGTGTACGCACCAGCCATTAATTCTGTTATCGATAATTCTTTTGGGCTCAGGTAAAAGAAAACGGCATAACATGCAATGGAGACTGCCAACATAGGGTAAACCCAGTGGCGAAGTTGCTGGATCATATTTTGCTTTTGATAGAAAATCCAGCCTACGAAAAAGAAGCTTCCGTAATATAGGAAAGGCCACAGCATTGGTTTAAAACTTTCTGGTGCCGCATGAGGCAGATGTTGTTTGAAAAAAGCGACACTTGTGATCAGTGGCAAACCAATTACCAGGGTGACTGGATGGGAAATATAAACTTTCAGCCGCTCCGGTAAACGTAAAGTTGCATTCAATATTAGGGTCGCCAGGCAAAAGAAGAACAGGTAATACAAAAACCATAAATGCATTGAAGTGACAGGGGATTGCTCCTGGCCAGCCATGTCCGGGTTTTCCATTCCCAGGCGAATAAAGTTAATTATCGGTGTGTTGACTTGTGTGCTACTGGCCGCATAAACCAGACTGCCTACAACCGCGATGAACACCAGAGGCCAAAAGACTATAAATGGCAATGCAATTCGAAGGAGGCGGTTCTTAATAAAGCCGAGGTTCCCGCGTTTCTGAATCAGGTAACAGGCAAAAAATCCGGAAATTAAGAAAAATAGGGGCATGCGAAACATGTGCATGAACCACGCTACAAAATCAATCGCGACGGATGAAGATGTATCGGCTGTTGGCCATCCTTCGTGTAAAAGCAGGCTGTAGGCTAAGGCCGCATGAAAAACGATTCCGGCCAGCATGGCAATAGCCCGCAGGTTATCCATGTAGAAATAACGAGTACCGGTGGACGGTGTGCCGTCCACTTCATGTTGTTGTGGTGACGTTCTGTTTGGTGATGCTTCTTGATTCACTTCCATTATGTTTCTCCTTGACGATGTTGCGCTTACAATGTGCTTAAAAGTTTATGAATTGACGCTTTGTTTTTACGACGATAAACAAGGCGCAAGCCAGCATTACACTGATGATTATTTCGCTTAGTGCAATGTAGGTGAAAATGGATGGCCAGAGTATGCCCTGATCATTCAAATTCCCCATGCCAAATGCCTGTTGTACGGCGGGTAAATTAGGTAATACATTCACTAAAAGCGTGACTAAAATATTGCTGAAGATAAACGAGACTATGGTCCAACCTTCGGACTCCGCAAGTATGGCCACAAGTAGCGTTAGCAAAAATGCAGGAATAAATAACCCAAACATCACCACATAGTATGAAGGCATTAATGCGGGTAGGTGGCCGCCCAAATAAAATACGCATATGACCGTGCTTAACAAAATGATCCAGCATGCTCCATAAAGAATGGCGCATGAGAGTATTTTGCTGAAGAGGTATTGGCCTGTGGTTATTGGGAGTGACATGACAAAAACAGTGTTTTTATCTTTGTGTTCTCGTGTAACGCAGGTGGTAATTAAATACGGGTAATAGCCCAGCATGATGGTGATAATCAAAATGGACCCCAGGACAATAAAAAATTGTCCTGGCAACATGAATAATCCGCAGAAAAGCAGACCAGACGCTATACAAATGGATACGCTTTTGGCAAAAAGCTGAATGTCTTTTTGGATAATGAGTTTTTGGGTCATGCTTATCATGCGTTAATTCCTTTTGCGGACAAATGCTGGCGTCTATGCAGCGTTTGCGCGATAAAAATTTCTTCTAAAGTCAGTTTCGATATTTCGATGGAATAGCCAAGCTGACTGTATCTTTTCTGTATCTCTGAATTGAATTCGGAGTGAATTACTGACATGTTCAATGCGTTTTTTTGCACTTCTTTTATGTCTGAAAATGCCTTCAGATCTTTTTCTGCTTCCAAGCAAACATCAATGCGTTTCCAGCTATCCAGGTAGCTCTCTTTGTCCTGATTGCTGATGATCTGTCCGTCATCAATAAAAACTATTCTGTCGGATAGTCTTTCAACATCCTGCGTAAATTGCGAAGAGAAAATAACGCTGTGATCTTCGTTAAGCATAATTTGAAATAGCTGGCTGGTGAGCTCGTGACGTGCGACTGGGTCCAATCCGGTGGAGGGCTCGTCCAAGACCAAAATGCGGGGCCGACGCGCTAATGCCAGCAGTAAACTTGTTTTAATTCGTTGACCCAGTGACAGAGTTTTAACTTGCTGCTGTGGAATCAATTGGAAAGTTTCGAGCAGTTCCGTGGCGTATGGCTGATCCCAGTTTACAAATAAACTGGAGAAAAACTGCATGTGCCACTGTATTGTTTTATTACCGAACATTCGCATGTCCTCTGCAACATAAGCCACGTCCTGTTTAATCGATACAATATCGTGTTTTACGCTTTTTCCCAGTACTTCTATGTCCCCCTGATCGGCGGAAATAAACCCCATAATTAATCGCAGGCATGTGGTTTTTCCTGCGCCATTAGGGCCAATCAATCCTAGTACTTCACCGCTGCTCAGCTGCAGGTTAAAGTTTTCCATCGTGAAATGTTCATAGCGTTTGGCAACGCCGGACATTGAAATTAAGGAGCCATCTTTATTCATTGTTTTGCGTTTACCTTTTCTTTGTAGAGTTGTTGAAGCTGCTCGGTTAACGTTGTGATGTCTACATTAAGTAAAACTGCTAATTCTGCTGCCTGGACGAGGCGTTCGGTCAGCTCAATTTGTTTCGCCTGAGAAACTTGCTCCAGTTGCTCCGAAACAAAAGAGCCTTTTCCGTGGCGAGTCACAATAATTCCAGCGGAATCGAGTTCTTGGTAAGCTCGCTTGACAGTAATCACACTGACATTCAAAGACACCGCGAGCTCTCTGATCGATGGAAGTGACATTCCCGGGGGCCACACGCCTAAAATGACCAACTGCTTTATGTTGTCAATAATCTGCTCATACATCGGTCGAGCATCTGCCTGAGCCAATTTAAAAGGGGGTAATGTTAATTCTGGTTTTGCAGGCATGGCGCGCTTGGCTTAATCTCTATGTTTAACTGTATATAGTGTGTATACACAGTATAGTAAAGATAAAAGTATGGCAAACACTTTTTAACCAGCGGCTGGTAGAAAATTTTGATCGGCCCTGAAAATATTGTTTATATTGTTGATTTATAAGGAAAAATAATTTTTCTGAAGACTGAATAGTTTCACTTGAAACTTATTGCAAGCACGCTTATTCTAAGAGTATATATTCCGGCTTACAGGCAAACAGCGCCAAAAGCGCAGCCTGTGTTCTTCCCGCCAAAATCGACTGACATGCAGATTTATGGTGTTATTGACAAGGGTCGAGGGTGAAGGGAAGGGCAATCACAATAATTCTGTACGGAGTTTCACACAATGAAACTTTACGTCAGAGGAGGAAAGCGGTGTCTAAGACTTCGAAGTACCAGGCGCGAGAGCCTGATGCGCACGGTGATGTACATTACCCTGAAAGCGAACACGCCATTTGGCGAACGCTTTACGTCAATCAAAAAACGCTGATTCAAAATCGCGCCTGCCAGGAGTATCAGGACGGTGTGGCATTACTAAAACTCCCGGAACAACGAATTCCTCAACTACACGAAGTGAATGCTGTGTTAGCCGCAACGACTGGCTGGCAGACAGAGGGTGTTCCGGCATTGATTTCGTTTGATAAATTCTTTGCCTTGCTTGCGGCCAGAAAATTTCCCGTCGCCACGTTTATTCGAAGCGTGCAGGAGATGGAATACCTCCAGGAGCCGGACATTTTTCATGAAATATTTGGTCACTGTCCTTTATTGACGCATCCTTCTTTTGCGCATTTTACTCAACGTTATGGTCAGTTGGGCGTTGAGGCGAGTAAAGAAGATCGTGTTTTCCTGGCGAGGTTATATTGGTTTACCGTTGAATTTGGTTTGTTAAACACTGCGCAAGGACTGCGTATTTACGGTGGTGGAATTCTGTCTTCTCCTGGCGAAACACAATACGCCTTGGATGATGAGCGAGCTGAGCGTCGCCCTTTTGATTTGATTGATGTGCTACGCACACCCTATCGCATTGATATTATGCAGCCTGTTTACTATGTGCTGGAAAGCATGGAGCAACTGTTCGATATTGCCGATTCCGATATTATGGCGAAAGTGAACGAAGCAAAAAAACTGGGCTTATTTGCACCGAGCTTTCCTGTGAAAGAAAAACTGACCGGTTAATTCCGGTAGTTAATGGAGTCGTGCATATATGCGGTGGTGTTCTTCGAGTTGCTGGCCAGTTATATCTAAATCGCATCCGGCTGTTTTTCTGGTGTTGCTGCCAGCACAGCCGGTATTTGCATTCCACGTTCATAAATTTCCTGAATACGCGGATATCCCTGCAAGTCAACCTTGAAGCGATGTGCATTCCAAACCTGTGGAATTAAATACACGTCTGCCATTCCGAATTGGTTGGCAATGCAAAAATCTCCCGTCTTATTCTGCCCGTTTAATTGCGCTTCAAGAGCGGTAAATCCTTTGCTAATCCAGTGCTCATACCAATTGCTGATCGCGGTTTGTGGCAGTTCGAGTTTTCCTAATTTCTGCAGAACGGAAATATTATTCAAGGGCTGAATATCACAGGCAATGGTATTGACGATTTGCCGCGCTAAAGCGCGTTCGGTGGCGGACTCTGGTAAAAGCGGCGGACCTGGATAGCGCTCTTCAAGATATTCAATAATCGCCGTGGATTGGGTAATTTTGAGATTGCCGTCGATAAAAAGCGGAACCCTCGCTTGAGGGTTCAGTGCGAGGTAGCTGTCATCCAGCTGTGCATTCACGTCGGGGTGGATATTTATGGTTTTTATTTCATAGGCAATTTGCTTTACGTTCATGGCAATTCGAACGCGAAACGCGCAGGAAGAACGAAAGTAACTGTATAAAATTGGCTTGCCGGACTCGCTCATGGATCTGCCTCAAAGTGCGTGTTTCGGAGCGTCGACCTGTTGTTCGATAGCGCCAAAAATATTTTGTTTGTGCTGATCCAGCATTTCAATCCGAATACGATCACCGGCTTGCATAAATGGCGTTTCAGCGTTACCGCTATAGATGGTTTCTATCATGCGAATTTCTGCAATACAGCTGAAACCAACACCACCTGCTGCTACCGGCTTGCCGGGGCCTCCGTCTAATTTATTGGAGACGGTGCCTGAACCGATGATACTACCGGCACATAACGGTCTGGTTTTGGCTGCATGTGCGATAAGCTGGGCAAAATCAAACGTCATATCGCGCCCCGCGTTGGGCTTCCCGAATAGTTCATCGTTTAAATAGCTAAGAAGCGGCAAATGCACTTTATTATCTCGCCATGCCACATCAAGTTCGTCGGGTGTCACACAAACCGGTGAGAAAGCGCTGGATGGTTTTGATTGGAAAAAGCCAAAGCCTTTTGCCAGCTCCCCTGGAATTAACCCTCGCAATGAAACATCGTTCACCAGCATCAGCAGTTTAATATGGGACGCGGCGTCCTGCGGTTTGACAGACATTGGTACGTCATCAGTAATAACTGCTATTTCAGCCTCAAAATCCAGACCCCAGCCTTCAATCTGTGGCATGGTGATCGCTTCGTATGGTGATAAAAAACTATCAGAACCTCCCTGGTACATTAACGGGTCATGCCAAAATGATTCTGGCATTTCAGCACCGCGTGCACGGCGAACCAATTCAACATGGTTTACATAGGCGGAGCCATCTGCCCATTGATAGGCGCGTGGAAGAGGTGATGCGCACAGGTGAGGATAAAACACTTCGCCGACAAAAGGTTCCTGGTTTAATTTTTCATACAGCTCATAAAGTTTGACGGAAGCGCTCTTCCAGTTGTCGATGGCATGTTGCAGGGTAGGGGATATCTCATTTGCCACTACCATGCGTGTTAAATCCCGCGAAACAACAACCAGTTTTCCATCCCGCCCGTGTTTTAATGACGCTAACTTCATGTAATTTTTCCTCGATTAATTTAATACCCGCGCAAGTAGTCGGCTTCTTTTTCTTGATCGTGTTGTTCTTGTGGTGGTGGCTCTGAATGGCGTGCTGGTTCATGGGAGCCGGTATTATTTGTTGCTTTGCTGGTGGCCTTGCTGTCAAAGGTGCCTTTGCCGTGGAGCCAGGCGGCGTGTTGTGGCGCTTTCTTGGTTTGCGCCCATTCATCTAACATGGCCGGGGCAACGCGTTTTAATTCTTCGAGCATTCCGGGTTTGTGGGTGTTGGCTGCAAGTTCAATACGGTGTCCGTTGGGATCAAAAAAATATAGCGATTTGAAAATCGTGTGTTCCGTCGGGCCGAGAACATCAATACCTGCTGTGACCAGTCGTTGTTTAGCTAAAAGGAGTGTGTCCAGATCTTTTACCTGAAAGGCAATGTGTTGCACCCATAGGGGGGTATTGCCATCATGACCCATATCGGGGCTATTAGGCAGTTCAAAAAAGGCGAGTACATTACCATTGCCGGCATCCAGAAAAACATGCATGTAGGGGTCATCTGCACCAGTAGATGGGACTTTGTCCTCGGCAATCGCGAGTAAGAAATCCATGTCCAGGTGTTTCTGGTAAAACTCGACTGTCTCTTTCGCATCTTTGCAGCGATAGGCGACGTGATGGATACCTTGTAAGTTCAGGGCGGCTAGCGATTCGTTTAACATATAAACCTCGCGTTAATTGATGCAGTGTTTTAAATTGAAGTACCAAATATTGGACGAAGGCTTATCAGTCCTGTGCGGGCCTGAGCTGCAACTGCCTATCGCGCCAATATCTGGTGCGCATATCGCGAGCGATGTAGATTATTTGGAGGTTTCGATAACGCCGCGTTTCACCTGATCTCTTTCTATGGACTCGAACAGGGCTTTAAAGTTGCCTTCACCAAACCCTTCGTCTTTTTTGCGCTGAATAAACTCAAAGAAAATGGGGCCGACTTGTGTTTCAGAGAAAATCTGTAACAGCAGGCGAGGGTCATTATCTTCCGTTGAGCCATCTAACAGTATTCCGCGTGGCTTCAGCTCGGATACAGGTTCACCGTGGCCGGGCAAACGCTCGTCCAGCATGTCGTAGTAAGTATCAGGTGGCGGAGACATGAACGGGACGCCTTTTTCTTTGAGTTCGTCCCAGGCTTGAATTAAATCGTCACAGGCGAAGGCAATATGTTGAATGCCTTCGCCGTTGTATTTCATTAAATATTCTTCAATCTGACCGGTGCCGCCGGGAGCCTCTTCATTCAAAGGTATTCGAATTAATCCATCGGGTGCGGTCATGGCTCGTGACACCAGTCCGGTATATTCACCCTTGATATCGAAGTAGCGTATTTCTCTAAAGTTAAAAAGTTTTTCGTAGAAATTAGCCCAGTATTTCATTCGCCCGCGATAGACGTTATGCGTTAAATGGTCGATACATTTAAAGCCGCAACCGCGTGGGGTTCGATCTTCTGTGAGCCATTTGAAATCTATATCGTAGATGGTATTCGTGCCTTTGTAGCGATCGATGAGATATAGCGGAGCGCCACCAATGCCTTTAATTGCCGGCAGATTTAATTCCATTGGACCGGTGGGAACTGACATTGGCTGAGCACCCAGCTCCAAAGCGCGAGTGTAGGCATGGTGGGCATCTCTCACCCGAAATGCCATACCGGAAGCGCAGGGGCCATGTTCTTCAGCAAGATAGTACGCGGGAGTTTTGGGTTGATAGTTGGTGATAAAATTGATGTCATTTTGACGCCAGAGTTGCACGTCTTTGGATTTGTGTTGGGCGACCAGTGTAAAACCGAGTTTTTCGAATACTGGCTCTAAAATACCTTTGTCCGGAGCGGAAAATTCTACGAATTCAAAACCTTCCAATCCCATTGGGTTGTCAAATAAATCTGCCATATCAAGACCTTATAACTGTGTGACCTGCGGGATCGCCACAGGATGGTGAGTCATAATATTGAAACGCGTGCCGGGTAGGTGCTTGTTTCAATCGATACAATAAGGAGATAATAGTTACAAATGAAACTAATATCAATAGAATAGCGTGAACAGGTAAGTCTTAGTGTGAGAGAGGAATATCCAATGGTTGAAAATTCACAAACTGTATTGCGGTTGGAGCAGTTTTTGCCTTACAGGCTTTTTGTTATTGCCAGCCGTATTAGTTCGTCGCTCGCTCGGCATTATGAAAAAACGTTTAACATTACACGCCCAGAGTGGCGTGTGCTTGCTGTGTTAGCGGAAACGCCTAATCTTTCTGCGCTGGAGGTAGGCGAGCGGACAGCAATGGATAAAGTGGCCGTATCGCGCGCAATCAGTAAACTTGTCGGTGAGAAATATTTAAAGCGGGATATGGTCAAAGAGGACAAGCGACGGTCAAAGCTGTGTTTGACTGAAAAAGGCAAACGTATGTATAAAAAAATTGTGCCTATCGCCAAGCATTATGAAGCGCATATTATGCAGCAGTTCAGTTCACAGGAAATTGAGTTGTTGCGCAATATGTTGACCAAGCTGGATGCGCTGGAGCTGGATATTTATGAGTAGAGAGGGCGTGGGCTATTGTGGGCAATGATGTCAACAGGAATGTAATGTCTTCGCTCTTTGGCAAACGAAGATACTCAATGCAGTATTTTCAAGGCAGCATTCCTCAATGCGGTAGCCTCAAGAAAAGATAGCGTCATTTCACTTCTATGGCTATCGCGGTTGCTTCACCACCGCCAATGCACAAGCTGGCAATGCCGCGTTTAAGTGAATGTGTTTTTAGTGCGTGCACCAGGGTGACTATAATTCTTGCACCGGAAGCGCCAATCGGATGACCTAAGGCGCATGCACCACCGTGTAGATTGATTTTGGCAGGGTCAATATCTAATTTTTGCTGTGTGAGCATGGTGACCATGGCGAATGCTTCGTTAATTTCAAAGGCGTCAACATCTGCTGGCGACCATTGAACTTTTTGCAGGAGTTTATCTATGGCGTGTACAGGAGCCACGGTAAATTCAGCAGGTTGCATGGCGTGAGTCGTGTACCCAGTAATGCTTGCCAGTGGCGTGAGGTTTTGTCGTCTGGCCTCGCTTTCCGTCATCAGCACAAGTGCAGCGGCGCCATCTGAAATGGAGCTGGAGTTGGCTGCGGTAATGGTACCGTCGAGAGCAAAAGCTGGTTTGAGTAATGGAATTTTTTCCGGTTTCGCGCGAAGTGGGCCTTCATCTTCTAAAAAGCTATGCAATTCATCGCTCTTTTTGTTTTTGCTATTTAAGTCTATTGCGCAGATTTCCTGCGCAAAGTATCCCTCTTTTTGTGCGTTTTGAGCTTTATGCAGAGAGTTCAAAGCAAATTCATCCATGGCGCTACGAGAAAGTTTTTCTTCATTGGCTTTTGCTTGTGCAAAACATCCCATCGACTGACCGTCGTAAGCATTCTCCAGGCCATCGAGCATCATGTGGTCATATATTTTTTCGTGTGCCAAGCGATAACCTTGTCGCGCCTTTTTCAGAAGGTAGGGAGCGTTGCTCATGCTCTCCATGCCTCCCGCCACCACAACGCGGCTGCTGCCGGCTTTGATTGCGTCGCAGGCCTGCATTACCGCTTTCATTCCCGAGCCGCAGACTTTGTTAATGGTCGTGGCGCCGACGGTGTCGGGTAGTCCTGCTTTAAGCGCAGCCTGACGTGCCGGTGCCTGTCCCAGTCCCGCTGGCAATACGCACCCCATTAGCGTTTCATCAATTTGGGCCGGTGTTAATTTAGCATCTTCTATCGCAGCTTGAATTGCTGCAGCACCTAGTTCTGGTGCGCTGAAGTTTGTCAGCGCACCCATGAAGGCGCCGATGGGTGTGCGTTTTGCCGCTACTATAACTATGTTTTCGTCAGACATATGCGTTTTATTTTGTTTGTTGCTGGCTGTTCGTTGCTGTCAGTTCATCACTGGGAGGTAGTGAATCAGTTTAAATCCTGCAGTGGGTTTTGTCCCCAGGGCTCTTTGAAAAATGAATCGACAAATTCAGAGTCAACTTCTTTCAGCGTTTTGAAGTGCCAGTTCGGCTGGCGGTCTTTATCAATTAAAAGTGCGCGAATGCCTTCGGCAAATTCACTGAACCGGACGATGTTGGTCGCCAGCCGTACTTCGCTACGGAAAACGTCTGCCAGGCTCATACCAAGGGTTTCTTTTAATTGTTTATGAATTATAAAGGCATGCAGCGGCGAGCCAGCGGCCAAATTGGCTTGTGCCTGCTTGAGCCATTCATCTTTGGTTTGCAGCTGCAGAAAACTTTCGATCAGTGCTAATGTATCTGCTTCAGCAAACAATTCACTGATGATTTCCTGGTGTGGTGCAAGAAGGGCTGGAGGGAGTTTTTCTTTGGCGTCGGCACTGTAGGTATCGACAATATCAAATACCACGGAAACATTATCCTCTTTGTCATCCGACCAGGTTTGCTCTTGCAAATGTTCGATAATGTCCGGTAAATCTTTATTTAATGCAACCGTGTTAGCAAGGCCCAATTCGAGAGCGTCTTCACTGTTAAATATTGCACCAGTTAACGCAAGAAAATAACCGATATGCTCGGGCAATTGATTTAGAAAGTAACTGGCGCCGACATCGGGAAATAAAGCGATAGTGATTTCAGGCATGGCCATGCGTGTGGTTTCTGTTGCTATGCGTATGTCGCCAGCCATAAACAAGCCCATGCCGCCCCCCATGACAATACCGCTTCCCCATACGATGACTGGTTTGGGGTAGTTGTGGAGCATATGATCCAGGCGGTATTCACGCGCGAAATAGCGCTCGGCAAGCACACGTTGAGATGCATCTCCGCATGTCATGGCATGGTGAACGTCGCGTAAGTCGCCACCGGCACACAGAGCTTTATCGCCTGCACCGCTGATAATGACCGCTACAAGTTTTTTATTGTTTTTCCACTGCTTTAGTTGCGACATCATGGGGTCTACCATGTCTATCGACAGTGCATTAAGGGCTTTGGGATTATTGAGAATGATGTGTCCGATGATGCTTTCGTCACGGCATTCATAAGTTTTAATAATTAATGCTGGTTCACTCATAATTTACTAGTGGCTTTATCTGCCTGGGTTCCGGTTGGTGTTAAACGTAATTCTTTAGTGTTGGGTTTAAAGTTGTGTATCCAGTGGAAGCTGGGTGGTCATTTTGATTTCTGTCACCGAGACGTGCGAGTGTATCTCGCGAATATTTGGAATTTCAGCCAAATTGTTGCGAACGAATTGTTCGTAATGCTGTATATCTTTCGCCACAATTTTGAGCATGTAATCGATCATTCCTGTCATGGTGTAACACTCTACAACTTCTGGGAAGGCAACGATACGTTTTTCAAATTCTTCCAGTGTTTTACGATTAATGGTGTTGAGGTTGATGGAGGCAAATACCACCAGCTCCATGCCCAGTTTGTTGCGGTCCAGTAAGCACACCTTCTGTTTTATGACGCCATCTTTTTCAAACTGGTTTATCCGGCGCCAACAGGGCGACTGGGACATATTAATGCGCTCGGCAATGTCCGCTGTGGCGATGTTGGCGTCTTCCTGCAAAAGTTTGAGAATTTCCACGTCTTTTTTGTCGATGGGCTTTTCAGGCTTTTGTCGTACGGCTTCTGTTTTGTTACTCATATTTTGCCCACTTTATAATTTGGGGATAAATTATCTAATATTTGTTAATTATAGGGAATCATTTGCCAATAATAACCCGTTGCTTGGTAAAAAAGGCAAAATTAACCGCGTAATTCAACATAGAATGTTATGAGGTTTGCAAATAATAAAAGGGTTCACCTATGCGAAATGCTGCCGTATCGTTAGATGATAAGTATCGCCTCGACACGACCAAAGCCTATATGACGGGTATCGAAGCTCTCGTGCGACTTCCCATGCTGCAACATCAGCGAGACTTGGCAGCAGGTCTCAATACAGCCGGTTTTATCTCAGGCTATCGCGGCTCTCCACTAGGTGGACTCGATCAATCTCTCCAAAAAGCCAAACCTTATCTCGACAAGCACAATATTGTATTCCAGCCCGGCATTAATGAGGACCTGGCGGCGACCGCCGTATGGGGCAGCCAACAGGTGAACCTGTTTGAAGGGGCAAAATACGATGGGGTCTTTTCCATGTGGTACGGCAAAGGACCCGGTGTGGATCGCAGTATGGATGTGATAAAACACGGTAACGCATTCGGTACGTCGAAATATGGTGGCGTGTTGGCGGTGGCCGGTGATGATCATGCCTGTAAATCTTCCACCTTGCCGCATCAGAGTGAACACATGTTCATCGGTGCGTCTATCCCTGTGTTGAGCCCATCCAATGTTCAGGAGGTGTTAGACCTCGGAATTTTTGGTTGGGAATTGTCACGTTATTCCGGTTGCTGGGTCGCACTGAAAGCGATCACAGAAACTATGGATTCCGCAATCTCTGCGGATATCGACCCGCGCCGTGTACAGATTGTGATTCCAGAAGACTTTAAGTTGCCCGATGTTGGCGTTCATGGACGTTGGCCCAGTACGCCTTTAGAGCAGGAATATATTCTTAACAAGTACCGAATTTATGCCGCACGTAACTTCGCCCGTGTGAATAACCTGAATAAAGTTGTTATTGATTCCGATAAGGCGCGCCTGGGCATTGTTACTACCGGCAAATCCTATATGGATGTTCTGCAGGCGCTTGAAGATCTGGGAATTGACCAGCAGCTCGCCGGAGAAATTGGATTGCGTGTGCTCAAAGTCGGTATGAGTTGGCCATTGGAACCGGTCAGTACACACGATTTCGCCAAAGGGCTGGAAGAAATTCTAGTGGTTGAAGAAAAGCGCAGCATTATCGAAGATCAATTGACAGGCCAGTTGTATAACTGGCCTGTAGCAGAGCGTCCTCGCGTGGTAGGTGAGTTCGATGAGTTTGGCGGTGATTTGTTAACGAATTTAAGTGAGTTAACTCCGGCCATGGTCGCTCGTGCTATCGCTTCGCGTATTTCCCGTTTTCACGACAGTGACACTATGCGCGAACGTTTGGCTTTTTTACAGGCCAAGGAAATGACATTGGCTAAACCACGACGCGGCCTGGTAAGAGCTCCGCATTTTTGTTCGGGTTGTCCGCATAATGTTTCCACGAAAGTTCCCGATGGTTCCAGAGCTATGGCGGGTATTGGTTGTCATTACATGGTGACCTGGATGGACCGCAGTACAGAAACCTTTGCGCAGATGGGCGGGGAAGGGGTTCCCTGGATTGGGCAGGCGCCCTTCACTGAAACCAAGCATGTGTTTCAAAATCTTGGCGATGGGACGTATTTTCATTCCGGGCTTTTGGCGATTCGAGCCGCCAAAGCTTCGGGCGTTAACATCACATATAAAATTCTATACAACGATGCCGTTGCGATGACCGGAGGTCAGCGTGTTGATGGTCAGTTAACGGTGGAAAATGTTGTTCAGCAATTGCAGGGTGAGGGGATCGAGCATATTGCCGTAGTGTCTGATGACATCGAAAAATACCCAACTGATTTTCGCTATCTACCCGAGATTTCATTCCATCATCGCGATGACATGGAAGCCGTTCAGAAAGAATTTCGTGAGTACAAAGGTACTTCAGTCATTGTATATGATCAGACCTGCGCGGCAGAAAAAAGACGGCGTCGTAAGAAGCAGGAAATGCTTGATCCGCCTAAACGTGTTTTTATCAATGAAGCTGTCTGTGAAGGCTGTGGTGACTGTGGTGTTGCCTCTAATTGCTTGTCTGTTTTACCCAAAGAAACGGAACTTGGCCGTAAACGAGAGATTGACCAAAGTGCCTGTAACAAAGATTACAGTTGTTTAAATGGATTTTGTCCAAGTTTCGTTACTGTGCGTGGTGGTGAATTACGTAAAGAAAGTGCGGTAAGCATTGCAGATAATGAATGGCATCTTCCCGAGCCTGTGCTGGCTGAATTAGATAAACCCTGGAATGTGCTGGTTGCTGGTGTTGGTGGCACCGGCGTATTGACCATCAGCGCAATCCTGGCAATGGCTGCGTATTTGGAAGATAAAGGATGTTCTTCATTAAACCAGACCGGTTTAGCTCAAAAGTTCGGTGCTGTGATCAGCCATGTACGTATCGGCAAACAGCAGGATGATATTTATTGCGCGCGTATTGCTGCGGGTGATGCTGATGTATTGCTGGGATGTGATCTTGTGGTGGCAGATTCCGACGAGGCGTTGGCCAAGTTGCATCGCGGAAGATCTCACGCAGTAGTTAACGACTTTGAAGCACCGACAGCGGGCTTTATCAAACAGCCGGATTTGGAATTTCCGTCCGCGGACATGAAAGAAACTATTCAGGGTGAGCTGGCGGAAGGGCGTGCTCATTTTGTTGATGCGACTAAAGTTGCGACCCAGCTGATGGGGGATGCAATTGCCAGCAATATGTTTTTGCTCGGTTACGCTTATCAAAAAGGTTTGTTACCGGTGGGTAATGAAGCGATTCAGCGTGCAATTGAATTGAATGGCGTGGCAGTAAAATTTAACAAGCAAGCATTTTTGTGGGGACGCCGAATGGCGCATGACCCTCAGAAAATCTTAAACAAAATTGAAGAGGCATCTCCCAGCTTTAAACCCTTGACCAACGTGGATGACATTATCGCGTGGCGAAAAAATGCATTGGTGGCGTATCAGGATGCGGATTATGCCAATCAATATATTGCATACGTCGATAAAGTGCGTGAATTTGATAAAAGTCTGGGATTTGACGCTGAGCTGCCATTCACCAAGGCAGTGGCCAAAAGCTTGTATAAGTTGATGGCGTATAAAGATGAGTATGAAGTGGCAAGACTTTATAGCGATCCCAAATTTCTGGAAACATTAAAATCCAGTTTTCAGGGTAATTTTACTTTGAATTTACATTTGGCGGCGCCACTGATATCGCGCCGTGACCCCAATACCGGGCATCTGAAAAAACGAGCGTATCCTGGTTTTCTTCTGAAACTTTTCCCCTTGTTGGCAAAAATGAAAACTCTTCGCGGTACCCGCCTTGATATTTTCGGTTATTCCTCGGAACGGAAAATGGAGGTGGCGATGATTGAGGAGTATAAAGCGTTGATTGATTCATTAATGCATGAGTTGACTCCTGCTAAACCTGACGTGGAACTGTGTGATGATAAATACGTAGAACTGGTGGAGCTGGCAGCACTGGCGCAAACCGTTCGTGGTTTTGGTCACGTCAAGCTTAAAAATAAAAAGCTTTATGATACCCGGTTAAAAGAAAAACTTATGCAGTATCACCAGCCGGTGAATAATGCGGAAATCCTTGCATTTGAAGCGGCATCTTAGGTTGTTGAAACCGGGTTGCCCGACAGTTGCTTTTACTTAAATACTACGATTGATTGAGGTTGAAAAAAGAAAATGGCCGTTTTTGAAGCTCCAGATTTTGATGGTCACGAGCACGTTGCCTTTGCGCATGATAAAGAGAGTGGATTGAAGGCAATTGTCGCCATCCATAATACGCATTTGGGACCTTCACTGGGAGGCTGCCGAATGTTCCCCTATGCCAGTGACGATGATGCGTTAAGAGATGTTTTGCGGCTGTCTCGCGGTATGAGCTATAAATCCGCGCTGGCAGGTTTGCCACTTGGTGGTGGAAAATCCGTCATCATAGGTAATCCTCAAACCGATAAGAGCCCTCAGTTGTTCCAGGCAATGGGCGCTTTTGTTGAAAAACTTGTTGGTCAATATATCGTGGCGCAAGACGCGGGTATTAGTGTGGAAGATCTGCAGCACGTTGCACAGAAAACACAGCACGTTGCCGGCGTGGAAAATGCAATTGATGATCATCAGCGAGTGCGCAGCGGTGATCCATCTCCCGCTACTGCTTACGGCGTATTTGTTGGGATTAAGGCTGCGGTGAAGCATCGCTTTAACACAGAAAATCTGAATGGTATTCGCGTGGCGATTCAGGGTGTCGGTAATGTGGGATTTGCGCTGGCGAAACATCTGCATGCAGAAGGGGCAAAACTGTTTGTTTCCGACGTTAACCCTGCCAATGTAAAACGAGCTGTAGATGTATGTGATGCGGTGGCGGTGAGTAATGACGAAATTGCTGGGCTGGATGTTGATGTTTATGCTCCTTGTGCACTTGGTGGGGCGATCAATGCAAATACCATTAACATTATTACAGCGCCGGTAATAGCAGGCTGTGCTAACAATCAGTTGGATGAAAAAATATTTGCTGAAACCTTGCGTCAAAAAAATATTTTGTATGCTCCAGATTACGTGATAAATGCCGGCGGCGTAATTCATGTGCATTACATGAGAACAAAAAGAACTTGGGAAGAGTCGACTGCCCACGTTGAGAATATTGCCCATACACTTGAGGAAATATTTGTGCGTGCAGATAAAGAGGGGAAGGCGACGGATACGGTTGCAAACATTATTGCTGAGGAGCGGCTATACGGTGCCGCTGTGTTATCGGCAGATGTTGTGGCACAGCGTGTAAATGTTGGCGGCTAAAGTTTTGCGAGAAAGTTAACGCGTTGGTGAAACTCAGAAAAAACGCGTGTGTTTAACAGGAAACCCATTTCTCACAACGTAAAAACCACTCACCGGACGGATCGCTGGTGAGTGGTTTTTTTTAGCCTGGAGCTGCTGGTCCATGCTGGATTTTCTCCAAAAAAACGATGCTAAATATTTTGTTGAAAGCCTGTATTAGGCGCTTATGTTGCTTTACGTTTACGTAAAGGTAAACTAGAATCCAATCATCGTAGTTAAATCATTAAACATATTTTTTGAGCTGGTAGTCTCGCGAAAGCACTAAAAAAAGTATTTTCGAAAAAATAATGGCTAGATTGCTTAACTAAATTAAGTGACTGATTAAAGTGGCTAAATAAAGTGAAGCAATAAAGTGAATAAGCAGTGGAAAGCCTATGACGCAACTTTATAGTATTTCTGACTTATCAAAAGAGTTTGATATTACGCCAAGAACTATTCGATTTTACGAGAGTAAAGGTTTGTTGGCTCCCCGTCGTGAAGGTCAGCGGCGAATATATACCAGCAGTGATCGCGTGCGTCTGAAACTTATTTTACGTGGCCGCCGGCTTGGTTTTTCCTTGGATGAAAGCCTGGAAATTATCGAGCTGTATAACCCCGATAACAATAATAAAAAGCAATTAAAAACCTATCTGGAAAAGATTCAACAAAAGCAATATGCACTGGCTGAACAACTTAAAGATATAAAAGCCATTCAAAAATCTCTAAAAGAAGCAGAAGCGCGCTGTATTGATGCGCTTGCTAATTAACAGGTTCCGGTGATCTTATGAATTATCAAGAATTAAATTTTGACTTGGGTGACGACGTTGACATGCTGCGAGACAGTGTCAGGCGATTTTGCAGTAAAGAGCTGGCACCTCGAGCTGCAGATATTGATGCGGAGAATAATTTTCCCGCTGACATGTGGCGCAAGTTTGGTGAAATGGGATTGCTTGGAATGACGGTAGCTGAGAGCTATGGCGGTAGTGCCATGGGTTATCTTGCACATGTGGTCGCAATGGAAGAAATTAGTCGCGCCAGCGCTTCAGTGGCATTGTCTTATGGTGCGCATTCAAACTTGTGTGTCAATCAAATTCATCGTCACGGGACAGAAGAGCAAAAGCAGAAATATTTGCCTGGGTTGTGTGATGGAAGTGCAGTGGGAGCGTTGGCGATGTCAGAACCCAATGCTGGTTCAGACGTGGTGAGTATGCAGTTACGCGCTGAAAAACAAGGGGACCATTATTGCCTGAACGGAAATAAAATGTGGATCACCAATGGCCCGGACGCGGATGTATACGTGGTTTATGCTAAGACCGATGTAAAGGCCGGCTCTAAAGGTATTACCGCATTTATTATTGAACGTAACACCTCTGGATTTTCCCGTGCCCAAAAACTGGATAAGTTGGGTATGCGTGGCTCTAATACCTGCGAGCTTATTTTTGAAGATTGTCTGGTACCAGAAAAGAATATTCTGGGTGCGGAACACAAGGGCGTAAGCGTATTAATGTCGGGTTTGGATTATGAGCGCGTGGTGCTATCCGGGGGGCCTGTTGGAATTATGCAAGCGTGTATGGATGTCGTGTTGCCATATGTGCATGACAGAAAACAGTTTGGGCAGAGTATTGGCGAGTTTCAATTGATTCAGGGCAAGCTTGCTGATATGTACGCCGAAATGAACGCTTCACGCTCTTATTTGTATGCGGTTGCCAAAGCATGTGATCGCGGCGAAGCCACACGAAAAGATGCCGCTTCAGTCATTCTTTACACCGCCGAACGCGCAACGCGACACGCTTTGGATGCTATCCAGATTTTGGGGGGTAATGGTTATACCAACGAATTTCCTGCGGGTCGATTACTGCGTGATGCAAAGCTTTATGAGATCGGTGCGGGCACGTCGGAGATTCGTCGAATGCTGATTGGTCGTGAGTTGTTTAATGAAACACGGTAAATAGAAAAAATTCATCACAGGAAACTAGGTGATTTAATCCATGTAGTCTTAGATACCTGTATTTTAATACGAGTGCTTATAATAAGTGCTATTAATAAGTGCTTTGATAATAAGTGCTGAGATGTAAGTGCTCAGCAGTAAACACCTTGAATCTAAACACCTTGACGGTTTCCACTTAAGAAAGTAAGCGTACTATGACACATTTGCAAAGCAAGCTTAATGTTAACAGCAATGAGTTCAAAAGCAATGCTGCAAGCATGCAAGCATTAGTTGATGACCTGAATGCTAAAGTTCAAGCCATTATTGCTGGCGGCGGTGAAGCTCGCCAAAAAAAGCATAAGGATAGAGGCAAGCTTCTCGCACGTGAGCGTATTGATGTTTTGCTAGACCCAGGATCGCCGTTTTTAGAAATTGGTCAATTGGCGGCTTACGAGGTCTATGACGAGGATGTTCCCGCAGCCGGTGTAGTAGCAGGTATTGGTTTGGTGAACAGTGAACCCTGTATGGTCGTTGCCAATGATGCAACGGTAAAGGGCGGCAGCTATTATCCTTTAACTGTAAAAAAACACTTACGCGCACAAACTATTGCTGAGCAAAATCATTTGCCGTGTATTTATCTGGTAGATTCCGGTGGGGCAAATTTACCTCGCCAGGATGAGGTGTTTCCTGACCGGGAACATTTCGGACGTATTTTTTTCAATCAAGCCAACATGTCCGCTAAAAACATTCCGCAAATTGCCGTCGTGATGGGATCGTGTACCGCAGGAGGGGCATATGTGCCTGCGATGGCCGATGAATCCATTATTGTGAAAAACCAGGGAACCATTTTTTTAGCCGGTCCGCCCTTAGTCAAGGCCGCAACTGGCGAAGAGGTAGATGCGGAAACACTTGGTGGTGCAGATGTTCACTGCCGCGAGTCTGGCGTAGTGGATCATTATGCGAGAAACGATCACCATGCTTTGGCGCTGGCCCGTCAGGCTGTTCAACGACTCAATATTGCGCCTCCAGCGGTAGTGCCGAAAGAAGTGCTAGCGCCAAGGTTCGATGCAAAAGATATTTACGGTGCGATACCTGCCAATGTAAAACAGCCTTTTGATGTAAGGGAAATTATTGCGCGAGTCGTTGACGACAGCGCGTTTGACGAATACAAGGCGCTCTTTGGCCAAACACTTGTTTGTGGCTTTGCCAGCGTATTCGGATACCCCGTCGGGATTATTGCGAACAACGGCATTTTATTCAGTGAATCCGCTTTGAAAGGTGCTCACTTCGTTCAATTGTGTTGCCAGCGAAAAATTCCTCTGGTTTTTTTACAAAACATCACAGGCTTTATGGTAGGGAAAAAATATGAAACCGAAGGCATCGCCAAGCACGGGGCAAAGCTTGTAAACGCGGTAGCCTGCGCCAAAGTACCAAAGTTTACTTTTATTATCGGAGGTTCATTTGGTGCGGGGAATTACGGTATGTGTGGACGTGCGTATGATCCACGATTCCTGTTTATGTGGCCAAATGCACGAATTTCAGTGATGGGTGGAGAACAGGCTGCCAGTGTATTGGCGCAAGTAAAAGCCAATCAATCGGCATCGACGAGTTCACAAAGTGATGAGCAGGCGCTCGCGGAACTCAAACAGAAAATCATTCAGCGTTATGAAAAAGAGGGCCATCCCTATTATTCGTCCGCTCGGCTTTGGGATGATGGCGTGATTGACCCCGCGCAAACACGGGATGTACTGGGCTTGTGCCTGAGCGTGTCTTCTAAACCTGTCTGTGAAGATACACATTTTGGTGTGTTCCGAATGTAACTCCTGAATTTAAATGCATCCATATTATTAAGTTGAAATTTTATGACGCACACAATGCAAAATAAGGCCGCCTCAGAAAACCTGCATTACAATATCGATGCGCAGGGAGTGGCCCATGTTATTTTATCGAACCCGGCAAAACATAATGCATTCGACGAGCATGTACTACTAGGATTAAAGCAGATTTTCCATTCTCTCGCAGACGATTCGCAAGTGCGATTACTGGTGCTATCGGCTGAAGGAAAAAGTTTTTCCGCCGGCGCGGATTTGGCCTGGATGCAAAAAATGGTGAATTACAGTGCCGAGGAAAATCAACAGGATGCACAGGTACTGGCGGATGTTATGGCGGCTTTGTATCGTTTCCCCAAACCCACTATTGTGCGGGTACAGGGTGCGGCTTATGGTGGGGCGCTGGGGCTTATCGCCTGTTGCGATATTGCATTTGCCACCGAATCAGCAACTTTTTGTTTGAGTGAAGTAAAGCTGGGACTTATTCCCGCCGTTATAAGTCCCTTTGTTATTGAAGCTATTGGAGCACGTGCAGCCCGTCGTTATTTTCAGACGGCTGAGAAATTTTCTGCGGCAAGAGCCATGCAGTTGGGATTAATTTCCGAGGTGTATTCCAGTGAAAGTATTGACGACAATATTGCCGATTTAATTCGTAAGATCCTGGCCAATGGTCCCACAGCGATGGCTGCATCCAAACAACTGGTGGCGGAAGTGGCAGACAAGGAAATTGATGAGGACTTGCTGGAATTTACCAGTAAACGTATTGCCGAAATTCGTGTATCCGCCGAAGCCCAAGAGGGATTAACAGCCTTTTTCGAAAAACGTTCAGCCGAGTGGGTGATGCGATGATTAAAAAAATACTAATAGCCAATCGCGGTGAAATTGCCTGTCGGGTTATTCGAACGGCAAAGAAAATGGACATTGCCACGGTCGCAGTGTATTCGGATGCAGATAAACAGGCTTTGCATGTTAAGAGTGCTGATGAAGCTGTTTATATTGGCGCTGCGCCTTCATCAGAGTCCTACCTGAATCAGGAAAAAATTATTGAAGCAGCAAAATCCAGAGGGGCGGATGCGATTCACCCTGGTTATGGTTTTTTATCTGAAAATGCGGATTTTGCTGAACGCTGTGAAAAAGAGGGGATTATGTTTATCGGGCCTCGAAGCCATTCAATTCGTTCCATGGGTTCCAAATCTGCTGCCAAGCGCATTATGGAAAACGCCCATGTGCCGCTGGTGCCGGGTTATCACGGTGAAGACCAAAGCGTAGAGGTTCTTAAGCGTGCTGCGATTGATATGGGGTTTCCTGTGCTTTTAAAAGCTGTCGCTGGAGGCGGCGGTCGGGGAATGCGACCGGTGTTTGCTGAAGAAGAGTTTGAGCGAGTGCTAGTGGAAGCTAAACGTGAAGCCAAGAACAGCTTTGGCAATGATGTGATGCTGGTAGAGAAATATTTACCTCGCGCTCGTCATGTAGAGGTTCAGGTGTTTTGTGATCAGCATGGAAATGCGGTGTTCCTTGGCGATCGTGACTGCTCTGTTCAGCGTCGACATCAAAAGGTGGTAGAGGAAGCGCCTGCACCGGGCTTATCGCCAGCGCTGCGTTCAGCGATGGGGCTCGCAGCGGTGAGAGCCGCGCAGGCGATTGATTATGTGGGTGCAGGGACCGTTGAGTTCCTACTCGATGCGAATCGCGCAAACGACGAAGGCGATGTGAGCCATTCTGCTGAACCGGATTCCAGTCAATTTTATTTCATGGAAATGAACACGCGTTTGCAGGTAGAACATCCGGTAACGGAATATATCAGTGGCGTGGACCTGGTAGCGTGGCAAATCAATGTTGCCAATGGGGAAAGGTTAACGCTAAGTCAGGAGGAGATCACACTGCAAGGTCATGCTATGGAAGTCAGGTTGTACGCTGAAAATCCATATCAGGAATTCCGTCCAAGTACGGGAACTATATCTCATTTGACCTTTGCGCCTGAAGATCTTGCTACGCGCATTGACACAGGCTTTGAAAGCGGAGACGCGGTGAGCTCTTATTATGATGCGATGCTGGCCAAGGTGATTACCTACGCGGATACGCGCGAGAAGGCGATAGAGAAACTATTGCGAGCATTGAATCTGTGCAAAATCGCTGGAGTGTATACCAATCTGGATTGGCTCAAGACGGTAATTGCACACCCTCAATTTGTGGCCGCGCAATTGTATACCAATTTTCTCGCGGATAATCCGGGATTGATGGATGAAGCTGAACACAATAAGCACTTAAAACAGAATGTAAATGTTGCTCTTTGTTGGTTTTTTTGTATTGCCAAAAAATTGTTTGATCGACAGCAAGCCGGATTTTCTATGGCAGCCGGATTTTCGATGGCAGAACGATCCCTCAAAACACAGTCAGGTGGGTTAACACCCTGGCAACGTCTTCATGCCTGGCGATTAAATCAGAGTGCGCACATGGGGGCAGAATTTATTCTGGCGGGAGAGCAGTTTTCCTTGAGTGCCCCTGTTGACACTACTAACTCACACCACCATGAGGCGCAAACAGCAATGGCCTCGACACTGATCATCGGTAATGAGCGTTATCACCTGGAAGGTGTATGGGATGGAGAAATCTTGTCGGTCACCTGTAATGAACAGGACTTTCGTTTCCCGGTAGTCGCGTTGGATGCAATCGCCGAAACCGCGAATCAAACGGCTTCAAAATATTGCTTGCTGACACCAGCGTTGGCAGTGGAGCTCCAAATCACGCCGGCAGATCACGGTGAAGGTGACGCTGAAGAGGGGGATGCATCTTATCTTGCCCCCATGAATGCACGGGTCATTGAAATCATGGTCGAAGAAGGGAGTGACGTTGTAAAAGGGCAGGCGCTGCTGGTGTTGGAGGCGATGAAAATGGAATATACCATCAGTGCCAAACAGGATGGTGTCGTGGAAAAAATTATGTATCCCGCTGGGGCCTTAGTGGAAGCTGGAGCGGATTTGTTAACGCTGGGTTCACAGTGAACATTGGCGGAGAATCTGTATACGAATTGTGATAAGCCAAGGGTTTGTATAGCGCAGTTACAAGGTTAATAAGAGTAAGTAATGAGATGAGTACACAGTCACAGGTAAAAATTGTTGAAGTCGGGCCACGAGACGGGCTGCAAAATGAAACAAAAGTATTGTCTCCAGAACAAAAATTTGAATTGATTGAGCGACTGTACCGATCAGGATTACGCAGTATCGAAGTGGGAAGCCTGGTCAATCCGGCACGCGTGCCGCAAATGGCGAATAGTGATGCGCTCTATAAGGCCTTGGATAGCAGCGATTTTTTTAGTGGTCAGCAATCGTTTCCAGTTTTAGTACCCAACATAAAAGGAATGGAAAGAGCGATAGAGCTTGGAGTTAAAGAAATTGCCTGTTTCACTGCAGCTTCCGATACTTTTAATGAAAAAAATATTGGCTGCGATATCGAGGAAAGCTTTACCCGAATTGCTGCGGTGATGGAATTGGCCAGGCAGCATCACATTGCCGTCAGGGGATACTTGAGCTGTATCGTCAGTTGCCCGTACGAGGGGGCAATAAGTCAGGCAAAGGTGGCTCAGCTTACGGAAAGGCTGTTGGATTTGGGCTGCTATGAAATATCTTTGGGGGATACGATTGGTGTGGCCACACCCGGCCAGATATCGCCCTTGTTAGAACAGATTTTAAGGAAAACCGCCAGCGATAAGCTGGCACTTCATCTTCATGATACTTATGGACAGGCGCTTGCCAATATCAGTGTTGGTCTTGCTATGGGAATCCGTAGTTTTGACAGTTCTATTGCCGGTCTTGGGGGATGCCCGTACGCGCCTGGTGCATCTGGGAATGTGGCAACCGAAGATCTGGTTTATATGCTTCATGGAATGGGGTTTCACACCCATGTGGATTTAACTGAACTTGTGGAAACCGGTTCCCATATTTCCAACTTGCTGGGTCGCCAAAATAATTCCAAAGTCGGCCTGGCGCTATTGAGTCAAAACCGGCGGACAGAATCGGGAGTGGGAGTTGGGTCATGCAAATAGAGAATAAAGTTGTCGTTGTCACAGGTGGTCTTTCTGGTCTTGGGGAAGCTGTCGTTCAACGGCTGAAACGGCAGGGCGCAAAGGTTGCGGTTTTTGATCTGGCTGAGAGTGTTGAACAAGAAAATTTCGATGAATATTGCCGGGTAAATGTAACGGATGCCGGTGAAGTAAAAAAGGCGATTGAGCAGGTATTCCAGCGTCTGGGTCGCATAGATATTCTAGTGAATTGCGCAGGCATTGCACCTGCCAATAAAATTATTGATCGTGAAAATCGGGCGATGCCACTCGATGAGTTTAACAAGGTGTTGCAAGTGAATGTAATGGGCACGGTCAATACTTGTGCGCTTGCTGCCGAGCATATGGTGTTAAACCGTGTTGATGAACAAAACCCCGAACGCGGTGTCATTATCAATACGGCCTCCATTGCCGCCTATGATGGGCAGAAAGGCCAGTGTGCTTATGCTGCAAGCAAAGGAGCGATTGCCAGTTTGACCTTGCCGTTAGCACGCGATTTGGCCAGTTTACACATTCGAGCAATGGCCATTGCACCGGGCATTATGGCAACGCCCATGATGCAGGCAATGCCGCAAAAAGTTCAGGATGCTCTGGAAGGTAATATTCCATTTCCCGCCCGCATGGGGCAGGCAGATGAGTTCGCAGCACTTGTTCAGCATATCATAGAGAATAGCTATTTGAATGGTGAAGTTGTTCGTTTAGATGGTGCTTTGCGCATGGCTTAAGCAGGCGTTTTGTTTTAGATCAAGTTGTTTCAGATTAGATTGTTTTAATTAGGTAATGGTTTGATGAGTCATGGCCCGCAGATTTTGTTTGTTTCACATGGTGGCGGACCGCTGCCTTTGCTCGGTGATCGCGGTCATGCTTCATTAGTAGACGCGCTTGAACGTGTGGTGAAAGATTTTACACGTCCCAAGGCTATCGTGGTGATCAGCGCTCACTGGGAGGAGCACAGTCCCGCGATCACTGCAGCGCAATCGCCGGATCTCATATACGATTATTACGGTTTTCCTCCAGAATCTTACGACATTACGTATCCGGTTAAAGGGGATGCTGAATTGGCGCAGTCCATCTTTAGGCTGTTTTCACAGCAGGGGATGTCTGTGACTCTGGACCAGCAGCGCGGATTGGATCACGGCGTGTTTGTACCCTTGAAAATCATGTATCCCGAAGCGGATATCCCTTGTGTTCAGCTGTCGTTGGTAACGCATTTAAATGCCGATTTCCATTTGCAGATGGGAAAAGTATTAAGCCATTTACCAGACGATGTGTTGGTGCTGGGGTCCGGGTTTACGTTTCATAATATGCGGGAGTTTTTTGCGCCCGCATCGGACGAAAAGCAACAAATGAACCTGCAGTTCGAACATTGGGTTCGACATATCTGTAGTGCTACCGAAATAAGCGAACCGAACCGCTGGGAAGCGCTGGCAAACTGGGAGGCGGCGCCTCACGCCAGGTATTGCCATCCCCGAGAAGAGCACTTGTTGCCTTTGCATGTGTGTTATGGCGCTGCACAGCGCCCGTGTCGCCATATCTATGAGGCAGAAGTGTTAGGCATGCATGCGAGTTTATTTCTTTGGTAAAACTGCCCACGGGTTATTGTGCGATGGTGATACGGTTCCCCGTTACCGCATCAATTAAAAATATTTTATTTTCAGCATCCGCAATATAGATACGCTGATACTTCTCATCGTACAAAATATCCAGGGCACTGGTAAATCTTGCACCAAAGCCCTTGGTTTCATCTGAAATTACCGTAGCGGCCATATTGTTGTCGATGTTGACCTGGGTCACTGACCAGGGCGATATAAGATCGCCGCTATACGCCAGTAACAGGCTGTTACTGGTATGGTCATAGGTCATGGCCGTTGGTACTGCAAGCAGGTCAATGAAAGGCAACGCTTGCGCCTCCCAGCTTACCGTGTTTATTTTGAAATATTCGTACCCAAAATTACTCGACGCGACAATCATGGTGTGGCTCTGCGGATCGAAACTTGCCAGTTGCATTCTTATACTGATTGTTTCTCCGCTACTGCTTTTCAGCTGTACTTTTTTACGTTCACCCGTGAGTAAATCGATGGTGAATACATCGCTGTATTCAGCTGGGTTGTTTGGACTTTGCTGACAGTAGATGGCCAATTGATTTTCAGTGTCGATAAAAAGTTCGCCGCCGTTAAAGTTGAACGCCTCGGCGTAGCCCTGACCACTATGTGAAAGCAAACTGGTTTGTGCAGTACGAAGGTTGTGTTCAAATAGTTCACCTTCAAACAGGTAATACAGCTTAGCGTCAGCTCGCGCGACTTTGAATTCGCCAAAGGTAAACGTTTCGCGCTGCAAATAAGCAAGCTCTTTTCGTTCGCTGGACTCTACAGACAATTCACTTAATTGAAGAAAAGGGATGGCCGCTTCGGCGTCCTGACCAAATTCTTCTCTTGCATATAGCGCGTATAAAGAGGATGTTGCCAGATTCAGATCTAATTGTTCAAAGCCATAGTTTTTGGTTTGCTCATTGCCAATGGTGGTGCTGCTGAAAAACTGGCTGTTATTGTCTTCAAAGTCGTAGACGGCAATGTAATCATAAATATCTTTTAAGATATACATCCTGTTCGCTTGCGTGTCGAGGTAAAAGCCCATGGTGCCAGTGTTTTCGTATGGCCCCAGCTCCGTTGTTACTGAAAGTCGAGTGCCTTGTGCAAGGTTCAGATTGTAGTTGTAAAAGGAATCATCATCTTTGTTATAGAAATAAATGAGGTTGGAGTCGCCGTCCAGTGTCATTTCTGTGATGTCGAAAAACGGGAGGGAAAACGGGTCCTCTGGATCTAGCGGTTTTGCCTCGGCAAATTCAATATCGGAAAAATATTCGATAGGGATGGCACGTTCCAGTGAGCTGAGATCAAAGCTGTACAGCGTATATCCGTCATGAGCGAGTAGTCTGTTATCGTCCGCATCGAACATTAAATCCACAAAAAATGCGAACATGAAAGAGGGACCTGAGCCCGTGATGTCATCGGAAATGATTTCGTATTGATGTGTCAGGGTGTCGAGTTTGTAAATTACGCCTGGCTCAGTAATATAAATTGCCTGGTGTTCGGGGGCTGCGACAATTTGATCTATGCTGTTGAATCCTTCGGCTACAACGGTGACCTGGCCTGTGGTTGGGTTGATGGTCACAATGCGCTGTGGCTCCGAACAATATATTGCATCATTCAATGTATTTTCTTTGTCGTTATATACCGTGCAGTCGAGCGCGTCCCCACTGAAAGGAGCATTGGCCAACAAAATTTGTCGATTGCCCTGGTTGTCGATGGCCACTATCTGTTTATCACGCTGAGAATAAACATAGAATCGCTCGCGATTTGAGTCGAATATCAAATCATCCGCATCTGCGATATTTGGATTGGTCTGTAGGCGAATAAAGTATTCGGATTCCTGGCTTTGCCCATCCATTGCCGTCACCGCAATAAACGCAAGTCCGTCTTCAGATTCCACGGTCAGGTTTTCAATACGCCATTGACCGTCTTCATCGATATCTGCGTAATAAGTATTGCTGCCACTGCTTACGCTGACGGATACCGCCTCCAGGTCACTGGCATAATTATCCACTGATCCGCTCACATCCAATGTAGGGCCGGTATAAGCCGCCTGCATCGGTGGAAATACCGGTACAACCTCAAATTTAGGGTGGATAACAATCGCGACGGAGTCGGTTAGCGTTTCTGTGGCATTGCTTACGCTCATGGAAAATATTGCTACAGCGGGTTCGCTCAGTGCGGGAGTGGTGAACGTGGGGCTTAAGGAATGGCTTTCTGAAATGGTGACGAGAGGGCCGCTTGTTTGCGTCCATTGAACACCAGTAATGGAATCCTCTGGATCGAAGGCGTTACCTTGCAGCGTGATTTTGCTTTTTTCGCTCACTGACTGGTCTTCCCCAGCATCGATGGAAAACACGGGGTCAGGCGTCGGTGTAGGGCTGGGAGTAGGGCTTGGTTGTGGCTTATTGTCTGAACCACCGCAGGCTGTCAGCAGTAAACTTGCCGTTAAAAGAATAAACGCACCAGGTAACCGAGTTCTTGCAAAAACCATCATGGTGAAGTGTTCCTAATCGAAAATGTAAAGCTTAGTCTGGGGAAGTTTTGTAATTATGGGGTCTGATTTTATGCGAGCTTTTTAGGTGAAGCAAATGCCAACCGGGCGATTTCTGACGTTCTTAGCCGGATAGGGGAGTGCTGGATCTATTTATGTGGCTTTTTACACCGATTTTCACAAAGAGTTTCACACTGCTGTCGCGCGGCGTAACAGTACAAAGTCCTTTGAAAAGATCAAATAAATACTTGATACACAAAGGACTTTTAGAATCTATTTAGAATGTATCTACCTTAATTCAGGGCGGGAATGGCAGACAACAATTTTTGTGTATAACTGTGTTGAGGATTGTTAAAAAGTGTTTCTGTTTCGTCCAATTCCACCAACACACCATGTTGCATTACTGCTACACGATCGCAAAGGAAGCGCACGACCGATAAGTCATGGGAAATAAACAGCATGGTTAAGTTATGTTTATCTGTCAGTTCCAACAGCAGTTTAAGAACTTGTGCCTGGATCGTCACATCCAAAGCTGAAACCGGTTCATCGGCGATAATAAGCTTTGGTTTGAGGGCGAGGGCTCTCGCTATAGCAATTCGCTGGCGTTGACCGCCTGAAAACTCATGCGGATATTTTCGCAAATGTTTGCGTTCCAGGCCCACATCATCCATCAATTGATTCACTTGATGACCGACATCCTGCCTGGTTGCCAGTTTGTGAGTCAGCAGCGGTTCAGCCAGCGTATCGAATACAGTCATACGGGGGTTGAGCGAGGCATAAGGGTCCTGAAAGATCATTTGAAAATCGCGTCGTGCTGTTTTTAGTTCAACCGCATTTAACTTGGTAAGGTCAACGCCATTCAATAGCACATCACCGGACTGGCTTTCTATCAGGCGAATAATACTGCGCCCGAAGGTAGATTTACCTGAGCCTGATTCGCCCACTAAACCCAGTATTTCGCCTTGCTTGATACTTAGTGAAATATCATTGACTGCTTTGACTTCCTGCTCGATTTTTTTAAAGAATATGCCGGAATACTTGGTAAAGGTCGTATGAAGATTGTGAACATCGAGTAACACCGGTGTACTTTCAGTTACCTTGGATGGGAAGGATTTGGCGGTAGTGGGAATGGCCGCAAGAAGCTTTTTGGTATAGTCGTGTTGCGGTTGGTTGAAGACCTGTTGCGCTTCGCCTTCTTCCATGATTTTGCCTTTTTGCATGACGACGACATGATTGGCCAGTGATTTAATGACGGCCAGGTCATGAGTAATAAAAATAATTGTCAGATCGCGTTTGGCCTGAATGCTTTTCAATAGATCCAAAATCTGTTTTTGAATGGTGACATCCAGGGCGGTTGTGGGCTCGTCGGCAATAAGTATTTCGGGTTCAGTGGCCAATGCCATCGCGATCATTACACGCTGACGCATGCCGCCAGAAAATTCGTGTGGATATGCATCCACGCGTTTTTCTGCATCCACAATACCTACCTCGCGCAGGGCGGAAATCGCCCGCTCCCGAGCTTCCTTTTTTGACACTTTTTCATGAATCTGCACCGCTTCCATGATTTGCTTGCCGATGCGCATGTAAGGATTAAGGGAGGTCATCGGATCTTGAAATATCATACTGATTTTTTTGCCGCGAATGTCTCGCAGACTTTTTTCATCCATGGTAAGCAGGTCCTGGCCGTGATACAGCGCCTGCCCATTGACAATTTTTCCAGGCGGCATGGGGACAAGTCCCAGCATACTGTAGCACGTGACGGATTTACCGGAGCCGGATTCGCCAACAATACCAAGAATTTCTCCTGCCTCCAGGCTGAAACTGACATCTTGCACTGCCTGTGTTTCACCATCACGCGTGTAAAAGCTTACGCTGAGATTTTTAACTTCGAGAATGGCCATGGTATTTACTCTTCAAATTTTTACGATTTATGTGTAACGCTTTCACGTTGGCGATACAGGCTTTCGTGAGATACATCGGGTTGATTTATCTGTTTTAATCTTTTGATACTCTTGGGTCTAACGCGTCCCGTAAACCATCCCCCAGAAAATTCAAAGAGAACAGCGTAATAGAGAGTGCCAGCCCCGGGTAAATTAACAGCCACGGATATTCTTCCATCGTCTCCACACCGCTTGAAATCAAGGAGCCCCAGGAACTTTGCGGCGGCTGAATGCCGAGCCCGAGAAAGCTTAAAAATGATTCCAGCAAAATCACACTGGGAATAGTGAGCGTGGTGTAAACGATAATCGGCCCGAGGGCATTTGGAATAAGATGGCGACGGATGATCTGCCAGCGATTTAATCCCATCGAAACAGCGGCTTCAACGAACTCCTGGTGGCGTAGTGTCAATACCTGGCCACGGATAATTCGGGCCATTGTCAGCCACTCCACGGCGCCAATGGCGAGGAACAGCAGTATTAAACTTCGCCCGAACACGACCGTTAATAAGATAATGAAAATGGCGAAGGGCAGGGCATAAAGTATATCCACTACACGCATCATGAACGCATCGACCCGCCCGCCGAGAAAGCCGGCGACGGTGCCCCACAGTACGCCGATTAATAGCGCAACGGAGGTGGCAGTAAAACCGACCGCAAGTGAAATTCGGCTGCCATATAACACGCGGGTTAATTGATCCCGTCCGAGAGAATCTGTTCCCAGCCAGTGTTCACTGGATGGTGGTGTTGCGCCAAGAATTAAGTCCTGAGCTTCATAGGAGTACGGCGCAATCCAAGGGGTAATTAAGGCCACTATGATCAAAACCACCAAATAGCAGAGGCTGATCATAGCGAGTTTGTTTTTACGTAATCGACTGAGTGCGTCGTCCCACAGGGAACGACCTTGTTCTAACTCTTGCATATTAATTTTTCAACGTGGAATGACGAAGACGGGGATTGAGCCACACCAGTAGCACATCCGCGAGAAGGTTAAAAATTACGATGAGTGAGGCAAAAAATATGGTGGTGCCCAGGATCATGGTGTAATCACGATTGAACGCAGCCTGTAAATAAAATTGCCCCATACCGGGAATTTGAAAAATACTTTCTACCACAAACGAACCCGATAATAATCCCGCTGCAGCCGGGCCGGCAAAGGTGATAACGGGTGCGAGCCCACCGCGCAGCGCGTGGTGAAGGACGACCTTCCATTTGGGTAAGCCTTTGGCGATAGCGGTGCGAATGTAATCCTGCGATAACACTTCCAGCATTCCACCGCGCGTGAGTCTTGCCATGTAGGCGGCGTAGGCTGCCCCGAGGGTGAGAGACGGGAGGACTTTGTCATACGCTTGATAGCCCCAGCCCGAGACGGGAAGCCAGCCAAGATAAATTCCGAAAATCAACACCAGAATTGGACCGAGGACGAACGCGGGCAGACATATTCCAATCATCGACATCGACATTGGAATATAATCCTGCGCAGTATTCGGCCGTAACGCTGCGATTACGCCTGATACCACCCCGATACCAATGGCCACCATAAGCGCATACAACCCCAGCTCTGCAGTAATGGGAATGCCGTTCGAAATAATTTCCGTTACGCTGCGATTCGGATATTTGAATGAGGGCCCGAAATCTCCTTGTACCAGGTTACCCAGGTAATTGAAAAACTGGACATATACAGGGTCATCCAGGTTATAACGCTTGTTTAAATTCTCGATGACTTCGGGTGATGCCTGTCTTTCACGATCAAAAGGGCCACCCGGTGCGATTCGAATCAGTAGAAAGGTGATGAGTATCACCAGAAGCAGCACTGGAATTGCCGCGAGAATTCGTTTAAGTAAAAATTTAAGCATTTCGCTTTTTACCGTTTAGTTTTCAATATAAAAATCACACAGCCCCAAAAGAGAAAGGCTGAGTGAGAGCTTTGCCGGCCGAAGCCGGCGATAGTGTTAGAGTTTATTCACTCGCAGGCACGGTGAAATCAACATCCTGAACTCGGTGATAGTGCATGACATTGTCATGCCAGTTTTTCACGGTCGGATTGACCAGGTTGACATCCGAATAGTAGAAAAGCGGAAGTAGTGGCATCTCTTCAAACAGAATCTGGTTGGCGCGCTCAAACAGCTCAAAGCGAGCCGCATCAGTTGTTGCGGATTGAGCATCGCGTAGTATCTGGTCATACTCTGCGTTTTCCCATCCCGTATGGTTATTTTCCGAGAAAGAAAAGAATATTTCGAGGAAGTTTGATGGGTCGAGGTAGTCTGCGATCCAGCCAGCACGTGCAATATCATACGTTTTGTTTTTACGGCTGGATAAGTAAACTTTCCATTCCTGATTAAACAGCTGTACATTGATATTCAGCGCATTTTTCCACATCTGTTGCAAGGTCAGCGCAACTTTTTTATGTACTTCATCATTATTGTACAGAATCTCTACGGTGGGAAAACCTTCGCCATTTGGGTAACCCGCTTCGGCCAGCAGGGCTTTCGCCTTTTCAATATCATCCGAAAATAAAGTTTTTGGACTGTAACCTTCAGGGTCCATTGGAATTAAGCTGTAAGAGGGCACCTCACCGCCTTTTGTTACTTTTTCTACCAAGGTTTTGCGGTCTACTGCATAAGCCAGCGCCTGTCGAACCCGGGCATCATCAAATGGTTTTTTAGTGGTATTAAACATGTAGTAATACGTGGAGTAAGCCGGTTGAATATGCAGAGCTTCGGGATTTTTCTCTCGGTAAACGGCAATTTTTTCCGTGGCCATTTGAGGTGTGAACGTCAAATGTATCTGGCCTGAGCGGAACGCACGTTCTTCCGCCAGTTTATCTTCGATGGGGTAAAACACTAGTCTATTGAGGTGTATACGGTCCTGTCCCCAGTAATACTCATTGCGAACCAATTCGATGGCTCGGTTTACATCCCAAACTTCCATTTTGAATGCGCCATTACTCACGATATTTTCCGGGCGTGTCCAGGGGTTAAGTGGGTCGTAAAAATCACCGTGTTGTTCAATGACTTTTTTATTCACTGGATAAAAGGAATGGTGATCCAGTAACTGTAAAAAGTAAGGCGTTGGGTTGTTTAATTGTACGGTTAACGTATGTTCATCAACTGCTTTAATCCCCACTTCAGAGAAGTCTGCAATTTCACTGCGATAAAATTTCTCGGCATTTTTGATAACAAACAACATGTAAGCATAATCGCCACTGATGCTCGGCGTTAGGATTCGTTGCCAGGAGTTAACAAAATCCTGTGCTGTAACCGGGTCGCCGTTGGACCATTTGGCATTGTCTCGCAAATGGAAGGTGTAAAAGGTGCGATCCTCGGAAATATCCCAGCTCTTGGCGACGCCTGGCGTGGGCTTTAAGGTTTTGTGATCCTTCATTGTCAAACCTTCAAACATGGCCAGCTGAATATTGTTTTCTGGCGAGCCCGTTGAGGTGTGTGGGTCCAGAAACTCCGGTTCACTGCCGTTGGCGATGTATAAGGTTTTGGTTTTATACCCTTTTTCAACATTGGTTTCTGTTTTTTGGCCACAACCAAAGGCTGTGATACAGACTAACGGCAGAATTAGACGGAGTAATTTTATTTTCATATCAATACTTAGGGTTGTAGGTGAGTTTATTGGGTATGGACTTCAAGCTTTTTGGCAAATGCATCGAAGTTAAATGGACGGCCTAGAAAGTTTTCCACCAGTGTTTCGGCTGTCTGGCTTCCTCCCGGCTCGAGAATTGTCTCTTTATAACGTTGTGCAACGGTCGGGTTTCGTAAACCCAGTCGTTCAAACTCGCTAAACAAATCTGCAGCGATCACTTGCGACCACATGTAGGTGTAGTAGAGGGCTGAGTAACTGTTGAGGTGCCCGAAACTGGTGTAAAAATAGGTGTCGTCAACATAATGAAATGGTGAATAGGTACCTTGTAGTGCTTTAAGTGCGGCCAATAGATCAATGTTTTGAGGGTTTTGGTTGTAAAAGTTCAATGATGTTGCTGCATAAAAGATCTGGTGGCGCACATACAGGCCCATGCCATAGTGGCGAGCGCTTTGCATTTTGTTCACCAGCGATTCAGGAATGGTGTCACCGGCATCATTGGTGGCAAAAGTTTTCAGGGTGTTGTAATCCCAGACCCACTCTTCCAGCATTTGTGAGGGCGCTTCTACAAAATCCCGTTCGGTTTTTATACCGGACATGGCCAGCCATTTCTGTTGTCCACCAAACATGCCGTGCAACAAATGCCCAAATTCATGTAGGAAAGTTTCGACCTGTTTGTGTTCCATGTATCCCGAGCTGTTTTCACCGCCTGGAAAATTGCACACCAGTGCCGCTATAGGCAATTGCACCCCCGTCACACCGTCCTGAACTCCAAATCGTGCCGCATGCTTATATTTCCCTGCTCGCGGGTGCATGTCGAGATAAAACCTGCCAATCAATTTGCGTTTTTCCCAGATTTCATACGCTTCCACAGCGTCATGCCAGACCTGGGTTTTCCACGGTTTAATCTGCACATCAAACAAGTCCTCAGTCAGCGAAAGGATACCTTTTTTGACTTTGTCGTAGCGAAAATACTGGCGAATTTCCTGCGCATCGCTCTGATATTTTTCCCGTTTAACCTGTTCTTCCAGATAACTCTTTTGCCAGTCACCGACGTTACTTGCTTCGGGGTCGGTTTGTTGAAGCGTCACCAGCAGTGCCTGGTATTCCTGTTCGGCTTTTGGTTTGGCGATTTCGTTGATCTGGTCGATAAAAGCCTGCGCATGGGAGGGGGTTTGGATCATTTGGTCTGCGGTAATAAACTGTGCAAAATTGTCGTACCCGAGAAGGTTGGCGTATTCATATCGCTTTTGAAGCAGCTCTTTGAGAAGACCCGCGTTGACGGGGTAGCCGCGTTTTCGGAATAATTTGTAGAGCTCAAAACGCACTCGATCATGCTTGGCATATTGCATGATGGGGTGGTAATCGGGGTAATCGGTTGAAATGAGTATTTGCCCTTTTTCATTTGGGGCGTGATCGTCAATAAAGTCTTGTGGCAAACCTTCCAGTAAAAGTGGGGAGTCCAGTACTATCTTTCTTTCATCCTCCCGGATGTTCTGGCTGAAATCACTGCCCAGTATACTGATTTCACGATCCAGCTTTTTCAATTGCTTTCGTTTATCTTCACTTAACGCTACGCCGGCTCTTTCAAAGCGTTGTTTAAGGTCTTCGACAAATTTCTTATCAATGTCTTCAAGTGGTGACGTGTCAACCTGGGTCAGGAGTTTGTAAAGAGGGCGGGATGTCCCAATCTCAGAATTGAGCGCCCAAAAGTTTTTAAAGCATTCATTGGCTGCACTACGCAAGGTTTTATTCGGATGCACATTACGGTACAGGCTCGCTCGATTAAGTGATTTGTCCAGCGCGATATGCAGGTTGTTCAGTTCGTTGAGAAGTTTATCGGTTGCCAGGGACTTTTTGCTGGTTAAGCTTAAGAAGCTTCGATTGGCCTGGGTAAAATCAATGCGACATTGCTGGGCGTAAGTAGTGGCTTGTGGGTCGTCGTAGTTTAACCAGTTGATGTTCAAATTACTGCCGGGAATCGTATCCCGGTTAGGTGCCGATGAGCAGGCAGTCAATATTAGCAGCGCGACTGCAGTCAGGCATGCAGGAAGCAGTCGCGGACGCGAAAAATTTGGTGGAGAAATAAGGGGGAAGGCTTTAACGGCGATAATACGAGACGCGGTGCTTCGACATTGATGGCATATTCGAAACAGAACCCTCGCCGGGTTAGAGCCATATTCAATCATTATTATATCCTGAGCGTTTTATGGTGTTGGGCGAAAAGACTTTAACATGTCAGGGAGGTGAGACAAACAGAGGAATGGGGAGTGGTATGCTGAGTCGGTTCGCATTGGCTTAATTATGGTGGATTGCTCAGACATTCGCTTACTGCTTTCCCGCTCAATTAGTTGTTTAGGTGCGCTGACTCTTTCTGGGCCCAATGAATAGAGGCCAATAAACTGGGGTCAACAAAACACTTGTTTGTGTTTTGACCAGCTGATAACACGCTCTTCATTAAACGAATCAAATGGCATTTTCAGTAACAGTTTTTCCCAGCAGGGAGCATAGCGCAAGACTCTACACCTATTGTCAAAAGTGTATTCCATCAGCAAAAAGCTCCGTCCCGCATAGCCTCGCATAGTTCCTGCTCATTTCGTAAGCTCTCTAACCCGCTTGAGTTTTCAGTCCAGTGGAATGTGAGGCATTAAATTGGGAGAGGGAATCAACACCACAAATTTGGAATGTTTTTTAAGGTGTCGTCTACACTTTTATAATGAGCAGAGGTGGAAGAGGAAAATATGGCATCACACGGTCTTAAAAGTTGGGTCGACAAACTGAAATCCAACAGTCTCCCCGTGCTTGGAAGCGTGGTGGGAGAGCTGAACAAAATTACCGGCAGTGAGGACTCTGATGTCAATCAACTCGCTGAAGTGATTTTACGAGACCCCAATTTAACCTCTCACGTATTGAAAGTTGCCAATAGCGTTCAATACAACTATACCAACGCCAAAATCAACACTGTCAGTCGCGCTATTGTGCATATCGGGTTAAAAGGCGTACGCGCAATCTGCATTTCGTCGCTGGTGATGGAGTCTTTGTTAAAAGATAAGCCTAAAGCGCGCGTGTTGGAATTGATTGCGCAAGGGTTTCATGGCGCCGTGCAGGCGCGAAATTTATTGGAAAAAATGGATCACGAAAGCTCAGAAGAAGTGTTTATAGGTGCGCTGTTGTTCAACCTGGGGGAAATGGCGTTCTGGTCCTTAGAAGATATTGACGAAAACAACCAGGATTTGGTGAGTGAGTCCCCCAAGGTGCGGCGTGATGCAATGGAAAAAATTCTTGGCACCAGCTTCAAAGCGATCACTCGTGAATTAGCGAAGGAGTGGAAGCTTGGCGACACTCTGGAGCAAGCTCTGTACCCGCGCAGCGACGCGTCAGAGAAAGTGAAAGCCGTGGTAACAGGAGAACGCCTGAGTCGTGCGGCGCTCTATGGATGGGAAAGTCGTCAGCTAAAGAAAGTGTTGCAGGAAGTGGCAGAATATACCGGCATGTCGATGGAAGATGCCTTGAAGCGCGTAAAGGAAGGCGGGGATCAAGCGGCGGAAGTTGCGTTGAGTTACGGTGTGCCAGAAGCCTGTCCTTTAATTCCCAACAGTCTCGAAGACTATATTAATGATAAGCCGGAAAAAGCCAGCCGTGCACTGAAAGGGGATTCTGCCTTGCAGTTAAGCATACTGCGAGATCTCAGCTCGGCGACTAATGAAGGGATTGACGTCAATACCATGTTCCAAATGGTGTTGGAAGGGATGCATCGAGGGATCGGGCTGGAGCGAGTGTGCATTGCCTTTGTTAAGGGACACAAGCTGGTCGCTAAATACGTTTTAGGTGAGGGTACCGAGCATTGGCGTTCAGGCTACGCGTTCGATGTGGGGCCGTATTCAGACAACATTTTCGTTGAAACGCTGGAAAAAGGGGGCGCGCGTTGGTATACACAGGACTACGCGGATAAAAACAAGCATATGTATCCGTCCGATGTTATTACCGTGGTGGGCAAGTTTCCATGTTTTACCCACGCAATTGATATAGATGGCCGCAAAGTTGCGATATTTTACGCAGATCGTTGGAATTTGGGGGGGAAGTTAAGCGATACGCAGTTTGATAGCTTCAAACATTTTGCCACTCAGGCGCAAATAAGTTTGAATCTGCTTTCGCGTCGTACCCAGGAACGACGCGGAAAGAGCTTTTATTGAGCAGCACATCTCGCCAATTGCATTAGCTACCGGTTTTAGTCACATCCACAAATAGTGTTAATGATTGACCGGGTTGCAGGTATTTACTGTTCTGTAACTGGTTCCATTTGACGATATCGTTAACGTTTAACGAGAACTTACTCGCGATTCGACTGAGAGAATCACCTGAGCGAACGCGGTAGGACACCTTGCGCACTACGCTGCCTGCACTGAAGTTTTTGATGGTGGGAAGGTCGGTCCAGATTTTCAGTGTCTGGCCAGGCTTAATCGGGTCTCGCGGCGCAAGGTTGTTCCACTTGGCTAATTTTCGAACGCTTACATCGTACTTTCTACTGATAGACCAGAAGCTGTCGCCCGATTGCACAACATAATCGATGGCTTGACCGTTTTCTTTCTTGTCGTAAGCCGCTTGCTTTTTGGCTAGTCGTTGGCTGCTGCTAAAGCTGTAATGGCTATCATCCTTGGTTGCAATAGGCACCATGAGTTTTTTACCCGCGCGAATATTGCTGCCACGAAGATCGTTAATGCTTTTCAGTGATGCGACGGAAACGTTGTATTTAGCCGCTATTGAGGACAACGTGTCTCCGTTCTTAATCGTGTAGCGGTCCCAGGTGACTCGGTCTTCCGGCGCAATCGCGGCAAGCTTTTCTGACATGAGTGGTCCCTGGCCCAGCGGAACCAGCAGGCGATGAGGTCCCTTGGGGTCTGTGGCCCAACGATTGAATCCGGGATTCAGGTGGTAGAGTTCGTCCATGTCAATTTCGGCCATATCAGCCGCTTGTGCCAGATCGATCTGGCTGTTGATTTCTACCGTCTCAAAATAGGGGTCATTCGGAATTGAAAAGAGCGAAAGACCGTAATCTTCCGGGTACTGAACCAGAATAGCCAAAGCGATAAGTCTAGGCACATATGCTTTGGTTTCTCTTGGGAGATCTAAGCTGAAAAAATCGGTGGGTTTACCTTTGCGTTTATTCTTTTTGATAGCTCGAGAGACATTACCGCCGCCACTGTTATAGGCGGCGATGGCCTGTAGCCAGTCGCCGTCGAAGCGTTTATGTAATTGCTCAAGATAATCCAGCGCAGCCCCAGTGGAGGCGACAATATCGCGACGACCGTCATACCACCAGTTTTGTTTCAGGCCCAGCATCTTTCCCGTGCCGGGAATAATTTGCCACATACCGGAAGCCCGGCCATGCGAATAAGCAAATGGATCAAAAGCACTTTCTACGATTGGAAGCAGGGCCAGCTCCATTGGCATGTTACGTTTTTCCAGCTCTTCCACCACGTAGTAGAGGTAGCGTTGACCGCGCTCAGTCACGCGGCTCATATAGTTTGGGTGTCGACTGTACCAGGAGATTTCCTGCAGTATGCGCGCGTGGTCTGTTTGGGGGAGTTGGTATCCTGCGCGGATTCTATCCCATAAATCCAGCGCTGCAATGTCCGAAATCTGTTCGAACTCCTCATCACTGACGCTGCAGTTCTCGTCGAATATTTCAAATTCCCCCTGGCTGATCACAGCGGGTTCGGGTGGATTATCAGCGCCCAGCTTTAGATTTTGCAGACCGCAGCCGGCAAGATGCAAGACGGGTAATAGGGTAAGAATTAGGGTGGCTGATCGAGGTAATTGAAAAGTTCGAGTGTCAGTGAAGGCTTTAAATATCATGTAAAGTCTAATGCTCTGGATTCCGGTTGGCATTTCAAAGCGTCCAAGTCTATCGCTTCGCTGCGCAAAATCAACTATGCCGCAGATTAAATTCAACTTGTAGTCGCTTTTTGTAAAAGGATTTTTCGCTAAGGCACTATCTTGAGCTTAGCAATCTTGAGCTTAGCAATCTTGAGCTTAGCAATTTGCCGGGTTTTTTCATGTCGTCTTATTGCCGTCCTAGTACAGGGCGGCAATAAGACGAAGGCATTTGTGGCCCGTGGATGTTATTCGCATATCTTCAGCCTTTAAACTGGTCTTTCCAGGCGCGCAATACGCGAAATACCTCCTCTGGTTTGTCGGCAGCTATTTGTGCATCACGTTGTCTGGCCGCGGCAATAATGCTGGCATCGGACGTGCGAAGGAAGGGATTAATTTTCTTTTCGATGCCAATAAAGCTTGGCAGGCTCGGGCTGCCTTGGGCTCTTACTGCTTGTACTTCGTGTAGATACTCTCGCATAAAAGCATTTTCCGGATCGACGGCAAGCGCGAACTTGAGATTGGCTTCAGTGTATTCGTGGGTGCAATATACTTTTGTATCTGCTGGCAGCTCGGCAAACCGTTGCAACGAATGTTGAAATTGAGTGGGTGTGCCAGAAAACATACGACCACAGCCCGCGGAAAACAGTGTGTCACCACAAAACAAGGCAGGATCACCGGCTATTTTCGTAAGGTAGCTTAAATGTTCGGGAAGGTGCCCCGGGGTATGCCAAGTGGTGAAACATAAACTGTGGAAATGATATTCGTCGCCCTCGGTTAAGGGTTGGTTAACCTGTGGGATGACATCGGGGCCATATACCGAAAGTGGCTTAATTGCCGAAGTCTCATGTTCGTAGTATTCCATGATGGGCTCAATACCTGTGACATGGTCCCAGTGTGAATGGGTAATCAACAGAGCATTAAGATTTAACTGGTGTTCGCGAATGTACGCGAGTACCGGATCAGATTCACCTGGATCAATTACCAACAGGTCCCCGCTGGGCTCGTGTTCGATGGTCCAGATATAGTTGCTTTCCAGAGCAGGAATTGGATGAACTTTGTACATAATTTATGGCTATTTAAAAGTTTCTGCTAGGACATGTGCTCACTAGGGATGTTCCCCGTGGAGTGGTTTTTATGGAGCGTCTTTATTCTTTCCATAATCTGTTCCAATAATCTGGTGCAGAGTACTGGCTCAATTATCAGGCCGATGATGAGGCTCCATGGTGGTTTATAATGGTGTATCCTGTGCGGTACACCTTTAAGCATCGATACACATTGAGTAAACATCGTGCTTTTATAAGGAATTTTTTACTCTATGACAATGGCGATTCAAACTTTCGAAAGATTGCGTGGTTAATGTGCAGATTGTGCAAAAAATAAAAAATCGATTCCAGATAAAATCTATAGAAGCCTCGTACGACTCCATTTCCACCTGGTTTGAAACGCCCCTTGGGCGTCGGTTGCTAAAAAATGAGCGCCGCGCTTTATCAGACGAATTACGCTATTTGTTTGGCTACCATCTAATGCAGTTGAGTGGCGTGCACAGCGCAAACCTTTATCGCGCCAGCCGTATTAACCACTGTTTTCGTCTGGCGCCATTTCCGCGAGAAAACCGGGAACCGGGAGAGCAGCCCCAAGGGATTGCACATTACGACCAGCTCCCCCTGGACGATGAAAGCGTGGATGTCACCATTCTTCATCATGTGTTGGAGTTCTCGCCCAATCCGCATCAAATTTTAAAAGAAGCGGCTCGTGTGACGATTGCACGCGGTTATGTCATTATCGTGGCCTTTAATCCCTTTGGCCTGGCAGGAATGTGGCAACCAATGGGAGCCTTGCTCGGCATGGGTGGTATATATAATCGTCGCGTGCTGCGGGCCGGGCGTATTAATGACTGGCTCGAATTTTTAGATTTTTCCTGTTTGAATGTGCGTCAGATCTTTCATAATTTACCCATCAATAACTATCGCTACCTCAAGTCCAGCAAATTTATCGAACGTTGGGCGAAAAATAATGTAATTCCGGGAATGTCGTTTATCATGGTGGCGCGGAAAGATAAGGTCGGTATGACGCCCTTACGACCGAAGTGGGCGAAGTCAGGGTTGCTCGGCGGTATTCCGATCCGCAAACAAGCCATGCGCCAGCGCACGCCGCGAAAGCCGGGCAGGGTTGTACCTTTTCCGCGAAAAGTGGCGCGTTTAAACGCTCGGCTCGAACGTCAAAACTGATCAATATACCGTAATTAATACATCATAATTCACTTTAATCTAGATTAAATAGTCGCTGTAACTTAATGAAAAATATAGAGATATTCACCGATGGTGCCTGTAGGGGAAACCCGGGACCAGGCGGTTGGGGGGCTTTGCTGCGCTATGCCGGCAAGGAGAAAGCATTACACGGTGGAGAAGCCAATACCACCAATAATCGAATGGAGTTGACGGCGGCAATTAAGGCGCTGGAAGCATTAACGGAAACCTGCAATGTGGTCTTAACCACAGATTCTCAATATGTAAGAAAGGGAATTACCGAGTGGATGGCAGGGTGGAAGAAAAATGGGTGGAAAACTTCTGCCAAAAAGCCGGTTAAGAACGCGGATCTTTGGCAGGCGCTGGATGATCAGTGTGCAAAGCACACCGTTGATTGGCGCTGGGTGAAGGGGCATTCTGGCCATCGGGAAAATGAAATTGCGGATCAATTAGCCAATCAGGGAATTGATGAGCTGTAATTTGATTCGAAAGCCAGGTGATTAGATAGGTTTTTACATTGGGTTTTTGTTGGGTTTTATATAGGGGCTTATATTCGGTCTTATATTAGATCTTATATTAGATCTTACTTGGCTCATGCATAGCCCTTAAACAAGCCTTCAGGCAGATCAATAATCACCGAGTGAATAAACATTAGAATCGCCTTTAAGCCAGGCATTAAGATAGAACTATAGATAGACCATTAGATAGAGTTTGGAGCAGTAAATGCGTCAGATCGTGCTGGATACTGAAACCACGGGCCTGGAGCCTAGTTTGGGGCACAAAATTATTGAAATTGGCTGTGTTGAGCTGGTGAACCGGAGACTTACCGGAAAGCACTACCACCAGTACATTAAACCCAATCGTGAAATTGATGAGGGGGCAATGGAGGTGCATGGCATTACCAATGAGTTTCTGGAAGATAAGCCCACATTTGAAGAAATTGTGCATGATTTTCTGGATTTTATCGGTGATGCCGACCTGATTATCCATAACGCACCTTTTGATGTTGGCTTTCTTGATCACGAATTGAAAATGTTCAACCCCGAGCTGGCGCGGATTAATGATCGCTGTAAGGTTATAGACAGTCTGGTGCTTGCTCGTAAAAAACATCCGGGGCAAAAAAACAATCTGGATGCGCTGTGTAAGCGATACGACGTGGATAATTCGCAACGTGATCTTCATGGCGCATTATTGGATGCCGAGATTCTGGCCGACGTCTATCTTTTGATGACCGGCGGTCAGAGCAAGCTGGCCCTGGGTGGAGGTGCGGACGGCGATGATGGCGACTATGTTGAGCCCATTATTCGCGTGGATGCCAATCGCCCGCCATTAACTGTTATTCGGGCAAGTGAGTCAGAATTGGAGCGCCACCGGGAAAAACTGGCGAGCATAGATAAAGCCTCTGGCGGTAACTGCATGTGGTTAAAGGGTGGCGCACCTTCCTAGCTGCAATTGAATCCTCATTGCACACAACACTTCTCTGGATTATCTCTTTCAAGCAAGTTAATCGCGTTGCGAGAAACTTGCTTCAAGCACATGATTTTTTTTAGGTTTTTAGCTGATTGACTTTATATGCAAGTGAAACTCGCTATAATTGCTGTCGCTTAAAATCGGTCACTTATTTGAAGGAATTGACGTGAAATTAACTTTTTTTGTTTCTGCTATTCTGGCGCTGTTTTTCCCTGTTTTGGCTGGTGCTGCCGAAGCGGCTCATGGGGAAACGCTGGATCTTACCACTCATTTTGTCGGCTATGCCTCCATTGCGATTTTTGTGATTGCCTATGGATTGGTGATGGCGGAAGAATTTCTTCATTTACGTAAATCAAAACCGGTCATTCTTGCTGCTGGGTTGATCTGGGCGATAATCGCAGTGGTGTATGCTCAGCATGGGATCGATCACACCGCTGAACAGGCGGTACGCCACAATTTACTGGAATACGCTGAGTTAATGCTGTTTTTGCTGGTGGCGATGACCTATATCAACGCCATGGAAGACCGCAGAATCTTCGACGCACTGCGATCCTGGCTGGTAAGCAAAGGGTATGGCTTTAAACAGCTGTTCTGGATGACTGGAATCCTGGCATTTTTTATATCGCCTATCGCAGACAACCTGACAACCGCCTTGCTGATGTGTGCGGTAGTTATGGCAGTAGGGGGCAGCAACGAAAAATTTGTATCAATTGGCTGTGTGAATATTGTGGTCGCGGCGAACGCCGGCGGCGCTTTCAGTCCATTTGGTGACATTACTACTTTGATGGTGTGGCAAAAGGGGGTGATCGACTTTTTCACATTCTTCCATTTGATTATTCCCTCTGTCGTGAACTTTGTGGTACCGGCCTCTATCATGATGTTCTTCATTCCTAATGAGAAACCCTCCGGGCAGAACGAAGATGAAGTGATGAAGCGTGGCGCAAAACGAATAATTGCTTTGTTCCTGGTGACCATTGGACTGGCGGTCAGCTTCCATAACTTCCTGCATCTGCCACCAGTGATTGGTATGTTCACCGGTTTAGCGCTACTGCAGTTTTTTGGTTATTACCTCAAAAGAACACATAATCATGATATGTCACCGGCCGATCTCGACGTGGAAGATCACATTGTGGGAGATCCTCTGAACTATGTGGTAGGTGAAGATAAGCGTAAAGGTGATGTGATTCCATTCGATGTATTTAACAAGGTTGCCAAAGCTGAGTGGGATACCTTGCTGTTTTTCTATGGCGTGGTGTTGTGTGTGGGTGGTTTAGGGTTTATCGGTTACCTGTCCCTGGTTTCAGACCTCATGTACACCCAGTGGAATCCAACTTACGCCAATATTGCGATTGGTTTGCTGTCTGCAATTGTGGATAACATCCCCGTGATGTTCGCTGTATTGACGATGATGCCTGAAATGACGGAAGGTCAGTGGTTGTTGGTCACGTTAACCGCAGGGGTTGGGGGTAGTTTGTTGTCTATCGGGTCTGCTGCGGGGGTTGCCCTGATGGGCATGGCAAAAGGTAAGTACACCTTTTTTGGCCATTTAAAATGGACGCCGGTGATAGCCTTGGGTTACATCGCCAGTATTGCAGCGCATCTTTGGGTCAATGCCCGCTTTTTTTAGTTGAATATTCAGCGCTGAGACCATGCAGTCGCCTTACTGGAGGCTCCGCTACTAAGGAGTCCTCCGCTTGGTCTGGCCTTGCTCTCTCTCATGTTCAGCCTTAATCTGTGTAATAGTTACATTTTGGATGGCAGGGCTTTTTTATAAGCGAGTCTTATAGATAGCGCTGCTTCTTTTCGTGCCGCCCTGCGTCTACTCTCCCGTATTCTTCTGTTCTCGTTTCTTTCGTGTGTTTTTGATTTTATTGAGCTGCGCTTGCTCCTCGATGACGGCTTCACAGGTTGAAGGAACTCAGCTCACGTCATTCTTGATCTTTCGTTCAGCTTTATTCAGCACTGGCACAGAAAAAAGTCTAAAGTTGCTTAAGCAAACCCGCGAAAGTCATTGTCTGTGAATTGTGACTGAAATGAGATTTTGAGTTAAGATTTTGGTGTAACTCCAAGATATCTAAAGACTTTTGCTCAAACAGTATTATACTTATACACTGCAGCCAGAGATAAATCGTGGCAAATGAGTGTGAAGTGGATAAAGCGGTGCAGTGCCCGAGCAAACTTTGCCTGTTAATTGGTCAGTTATCGCTGGCGCTGTGTTACACGCATTGCATGGCATCGTGTAAGCAAGTGGATGGGCAATACTTCGGTCATTCAAAGCCGCGCGGCAGCAAACACGCGCGTCAAATGGCATGGGCTGCGTAGAAAGCAAAAAGTAGAATACGCACAAGTAGAAAGTTCACAAGTAGAAAGCACACAAATAGAAAGCAAAACAAAAAGTGGTGTCAGACCGGTTGGGAAGAAGACAAACTGAAGAAGGTCTGCGCTGATTTGGTACAGGTATTCCGGAAAACGACGCCTGAAAAACAACATCTGAAATAACAAGACCCGAGATTTATGGATCAAGTAAACTTTCAATCGTTAAACATGGTTCGCGACGAGCTGGTCGCAACAATCGAAGATTCCGCGCGGAATCTCGAGCATTTTGTATCCGCGCAAGATGATGGGAAAAGTTTACAGGCCTGTATCGAGGGGATTACCCAGATTCACGGTATTTTACGCCTGATTCAATTACAGGGCGCTGAGCTTCTTTCCAAAGAGCTGCTCGCAACCGCCACGGAGATTTCTCCTGGTAACAGTGGGCCTAAGTTTGAGAAACGCCTCGAGGTGGTGAGTGCGACATTTTTCGTACTGACCCGTTATCTGGAATATATCCAGCAAACCGAGCGAAAAGCCCCGGTTCTGCTGGTGCAACAAATTAACGAGCTGCGTAAACTGCGCGGCGAATCTGTTTATCCAGAAAGCCACTTTTTCAGTTTAAATCTCGCCAACAAGCCTGCCTTACCCAAAGTCGAAAAATTAGCTATCGCACCGGCTGAGTTCAAAAGCACGGTACGTCGTTTACGGCATATGTACCAGGTAGGGCTTCTGGGCCTTATGCGGGAAAACCAGATTAAGAACTGTATCTCTATGATGCGCCGCAGTTTGATACGTTTGCGTCGCTGTACACCGGATGACAAGCCGTTGGCCTTGTTGTGGTGGATGGCAAACGTTGCGCTGGACGTATTCGTGAGCCACAACATGCAGTTGATTGAAACCCGAAAACTGTTATTTGGACGCATTGACCGCATCATCCGTCAGGTGGAGAAGGGTGGCGACGCCGCACTTTCAAGCGAGCCGCCCAAAGGTCTGGTGAAAGAGCTGGTCTACTTGATTGCTCTGTCTGCCGCGGAAACACCTGACGCCAAACTGATTCGCAGCACCTACAAAGTCGAGAAGTTCCCCTACACAGACCAGGAACTCTCTCATGAGCGCGATCGCCTCAGTGGCCCTAGCGCGCACACAGTTTCTTCCCTTGCAAATGTACTTCAAACAGAACTGGGGAATATTAAAAAGACACTGGAAAGCGCTTCTCAAAGTAGTTCTCAAACGATTGATGATTTGGAAGAATTCGTTGGGACTCTGCAAAAAATCGCTGAAATTCTCGCCATTGTAGGCCTGGTGGCGGCTTCCAATATTCTTAAGGAAGAAATTAAGCGGATTGAAAAATGGAAGGACATGAAGGATGGAATTGATACCGAGGAGATGCAGGAAGTGGCGAATACCATGCTGTATCTGGAATCGACGGTCATCTCACTTTCCAATAGTTCGCTTTCGGATGAAAAGCTGGAGCAGGCGAATAAAGTTGCTCAGCGTGAGATCATTGCCTCTGGTGCATTGGCAGAAGCCAAGCGCATTGTTATGGCGGAGTCCGAAGCCGGCATTTCTCTGACGAAAAGGGCGCTGAGCTCCTTTGCGGATTCTAATTTTGACGTGGGCCATATCAAAAATATTGCCAAAACTCTGGGTACCGTGCGCGGCGGAATGCTAATGCTGAAAAATGAGCGTGCTGCGAATGTACTGGAGCGATGTGCAGCCTTTGTAGATGAAGTGTTGCTGGATAAAGATCCACCGCCAGCGCTAAAAGAAATGCTCGAAACCTTTGCGGATGCCATTATTTCTATGGAATATTATTTAAACTCCGCGACGGCCAATTTAAAAATGGATGAGAGCGTACTTCAGGTTGCGGAAGAGAGTCTGGAGGCTTTGGGCTATAAAGTGTAATTAATGTGATGCGCAGGCGATGCCTGCGTTCACAGTGCTGCCATCATCCTCTTCTTGCATAGAGAGAAGATACGCCATCGAAATAGAGTAATCTAAGAGGTACCGAAAAGAGACAATAATGAATGGTATTTATCGCTGCTGATAAAAGTGACAACTCCAGGCCCCATGAACTTTACATTCCCATTCGTCGTGGCCAATTGCTGTGCCAGAAAGGTCGATCCTGGCTTCCTTTAGCCGCAAATTCTATCCCAACTCCTGATCCTCTCCATCGGCATTATCTCGGTGCGCTGAACGGCGAGCATTGTTACGCTCTGTTTTTCAATGATGAAAAAGATTTCACCGTGCCAGAGGCATATGAGTGGGTGCCGCTGCGCAGTCAGTTGGGAAAAATCTCGTCGGAGCTGTTTCAATTGGCGGGCAGGGCGCTGCAAATTACCAAGTGGTATCGTGATCACCAATATTGCGGGGTGTGTGGAAGCCCTACGCGAGAATCTGAATCTGATAGAGCCTGTGTTTGTAGTCAGTGTGAGTCGCGCTTTTATCCGCGCATTAGTCCCTGCGTTATTGGCCTGGTGCGGCGTGGGAATGAATGTTTGCTGGCGAGAGGGGTGCGACACCCGGAAGGCATGTACAGTACGCTCGCTGGGTTTATTGAACCTGGGGAGTCGGCGGAAGAGGCTTTTGCACGAGAGGTCCGTGAAGAAGTGGGGGTGGAGATCAATAATATTCGCTATTTCACGTCTCAACCCTGGCCGTTTCCGGGGCAGTTGATGCTGGCATTTACCGCAGATTATGTCTCGGGCGATCTTCAGCCGGATATGGTAGAGATAATGGATGCGCAATGGTTTACAGCGGATAAAATGCCTTTAACGCCACCCAGGTTGACAATCTCGGGCTGGTTGATTGATCATTTTTTACAACAAATGCGTGAAAAAACGTAATACTGGGATAATTTTTTATGTTATTTGGTGTGTTTTCAATTTTAAGTATTTTGCTGGCGCTGATTGCGATCTACTTCGCGATTCGTCTATTGGCTAACTTGCAGTGGTTTGGTTCCTGGGTAAGAGGGACGGTTGGCATACTGCTGGTTGCCTTTTCTGTAGCGCTGGTATTGGTCAGTCTGGATATCCAATCATATAAACGACTGCTCAATGATACCCCAATTTTGACCATGAGCTTTGAGCTGGTTGGGGAACAGCACTATAAAGTGAAGTTATCTTATGTGGATGACAAAGAAGACGAAGAGTACGACCTTTACGGCGATCAGTGGGTTGTCGATGCGCGAATTCTTCAGTTGCGTGGTGTGTTTGAAACCTTTGGTGCAAAACCCGGCTACCGTTTGGATCGCTTGGCGGGGCGTTATTATTCGTTGCAGGATGAGCATCGAAAGAAGCGCAGCGTCTATGAATTGCAACCCAGTCAATACGGCTTTGACTTTTGGGCCTGGTTGCGTGACTACGGCGTAATTGTGCCTTTTGTTCAGGCAGAATATGGCAGTGCCACCTATTTACCTATGGAACATGGTGCCATATTCCAAGTATCATTGAGCGCCCGAGGCTTAGTGGCGCGTCCATTAAATTCAATTGCGGAGCAGGCAATTAATCGCTGGAAATAACACCAATACCACCCGCCTCTTAAATCCTAAATTTATCTTGTAAAAAATTTGGAGTAACGCTTGGAATTCTTAACGGAATACGGTCTTTTTTTGGCCAAAACTATTACTTTTGTCATTGCGGTCGGTGTAGTTATTGCACTTCTTGTTTCGGCCAGTATGAGAAATCACACGCAGGAAAAAGGCCATCTGGAAATCGTCAAAATCAATGACAAATTTGATGCGCTGGCGCATGCGGTTAAAGAAGCCATATTGCCTGATGATGTTTTAAAGTCTGAAGATAAAGAAAAGAAACGTCAGGAAAAGCTGGATAAGAAGAAGTTAAAAGCAGAATTAAAAGCTAAAAAAGCAGATGCGAAGCAAAGTAAAAGCCCAGTTGGTGAGGGTGACGAAGCTCACGCCAGTGAGAGCAGCGACTCTGAGCCGAGCCCTGAGCAGGATACGGGTGCCGCGACTCTGACAAGCACAAAAGCTGCAACGCCTGCATCACAGAACAAAAAACGCATTTTTGTCACAGATTTTGATGGCGATATAAAAGCTTCTGCCACGGACGAGTTGCGCCAGGTGATATCGGCCATCCTGTCAATTGCAACCGAAAACGATGAGGTTGTCGTGCGCTTGGAGAGCCAGGGCGGCATGGTGCACAGTTATGGGTTAGCAGCCAGTCAATTAAAGCGAATCACCAACAAGAATATCCCTCTGACAATCTGTGTGGATAAAGTGGCGGCAAGTGGTGGCTACATGATGGCATGTGTGGCTGATAAAATTGTCTCTGCACCTTTTGCGGTAATTGGCTCTATTGGGGTATTGGCGCAACTGCCTAATTTCCATCGATTGCTTAAAAAGCACGATGTGGATTTTGAATTGTTCACGGCGGGTGAATATAAGCGCACCATCACCATGTTTGGTGAAAATACAGAAAAAGGGCGTCAAAAATTCACCGAGGAATTGGAAGATACCCACGTATTGTTCAAAGATTTTATTAAAGACAATCGTCCCATTGTAGATGTAGAAAAAGTCGCCACAGGGGAAGTTTGGTACGGCACACGAGCGATTGAGCAAAAGCTGATTGACCAGATCGACACTTCAGATCAATACCTGTTTAACGCAAAAGACGATGCAGAATTGTATGAGGTGAATTACACCCAGAAAAAATCCTTACCTGAAAAGCTGGGTATTAGCGCTGAAGCTGCGCTAGATCGCGTTGTAACACGCTGGTTGCAGAGGTTTAATACTAAAACGCACGTATAACTTAAGCTGTTATTTGAGCCTTTTTGCAATTTCAATTTTACAATATAGAAACGGGCGCCTTTTAGGGCGCCCGTTTTTGTTTGGGGTAAATGTTTTGCTTCGCAGACTTTTAGTCGCTTTTATCCATTAACGCTAACTTTTCGAGGAAGCTGTCTTTTTCACGCTGGTTGGACCCTTCAAAGTTAAAACTGTTGTGGAAGCGGATGTCGAGTCTGACGTAGTCGTTAAACAGTGAAACGTTGTAGCCATCATAATCTGAGTAGGCGTTTATTCCCTGTAGTACGTATGTATCATCGTCCTGCTTTTTTCCGCCTTCGCGGATTTTGTAAAAAACTCGTAAAGCCTGTTTGATATCAACCTTGTGTTCGACGTGACTGTCGCCTGCGTTAAACATGGTGTCCTCCAGCAGAATAGGGAAATGCGCTTAGTGTTTACCTTGGGGCAAATATTGTGTTTTCCAGTGCTGTCAGTCTCGCCGAAGCTTTTCGGATACAGCGATTGGGTTAGGAAAGCTGAAAATGACAATATAGCTGGAGATGATAAAGCTGATGATTGCGGCACTCTGGATGAGAAGGGCCGCCTTTTCCCCGATGGCTTGCCGGCTTAATGCCACAAACGCAATCAATAATGAAAATTCACTGATTTGTCCCAGGCGAAATCCAAGGTCCCAGGCCAGCGTGCTCTTTTCACTTTGCTGCTTCAGCAGTGCATAAAAGGTAATAGGCTTGGCTGCCAGCATCAGCCCTGCATAGACAAACACGGCCAGCAGTACGCTGGGTAGAAGGTCGATGTTAAGCTGTGCGCCAATTGAAAAGAAAAACAACACGAGGAAAAAATCTCGAAGTGGCTTGAGATTGAGGGCGATATATTGGGAAATTGGGCTGGTAGCGATGGATACGCCAGCGATAAACGCGCCGATTTCAGCCGAAAGTTTCATTTTTTCCGCCGCTTCAGCAAGACCCAGGCACCATCCGATCGCCAGCAGAAAAATGAACTCATGAAAGCGGTCAAACTTGGCAATCAGTTTAAACATGACATAGCGCACAATGACATAGGCAATTGCAGCCAGCACCGGCAATGCTATAAGTGCTTGTATCAGCGGTGTGGAGTCCACTGTGCCGTGAGAACCACTGAGCAGGAACAGCAGACAAAAAATGGCGATAAAGTCTTGTATCAACAATAACCCCACCATCATATCGCCCGAGTGTTTGTGATGCAGGACCGTGGTAGGCAGCAGCTTGATACCGATAATCGTGCTGGAAAACATGGATGCCATCGCTATCACGATCGATTCAAACAGTGTGAAATTAAACAGCAGGCCAATACCAAAGCCGATTAATGCAAAGGTCGCGCTGCTGACCAGCGCCACGCTGGTGGCTTTTTTTAACACCGAAATCAATGCGCTCGGCTGCATGTCCAAGCCAATTAAAAAAAGCAGGAAGACGATGCCGATGTGAGACATTTCAGAAATGTAATGGATTTCGGTGATGACTTTAAATCCATAGGGCCCAAGAAGTACACCGAGCGCGATATAGGCCACCAGTAAAGGCTGACGGGTGTAGAGCGCAATAGCGGAAATAATTGCGGCACCGGAAAAAATTAGAAAAAACGTTTGAAAGACTTCGCCGCCCATAGCTCACTGCCAATATAGTTATGTGTGTATTCTCAGAAGCGTTTAATATCAGGAGTCTGATTTATATCAGGATTTACGCTGCCCGTCTAACTTGAGCGGATTTGCCTGTCTGGGGAAGCACGAAATAAAAAAGGCGCCTGGAAGGCGCCTTTAAATAGCTGAGAATAGAGCGAGAGGTCTCTAATTTTTAGTGCGAGCGGTTAAACCCGACGGCGATATAGCGGTTGAGGCTCATCGCACGCGGCTTGATAGCTTTCACTGAAATCGGTCAGGCTACGCTGCAGGGATTCAATATCCGCATCATCCGGAATTTCAAAAGCGTTCACGCCGCAGCGGGTTAAATAAAACATCTGGTCTTGAATGAAGTATCCAATAGCGCGTAACTCTCCAGCAAAATCCAGGTGTTCACGCAGTGTTCTCGCCTGAGAAAAACTTCTGCCATCCATAAATGCAGTGAAGTTCAAGCCAATTAATTGCAGATCTTTGATATATGGCGCTAACAGCTCAGCTTCATCGGCTGCCCCTAGCCAACAGGCCTGAGTATTGAAGTCCACTTCATTTTTTTCAGCCAGAGCTATAAAGTCACTCAGCGGTAAAATGCTTTTTTGCCCTGCCGCAGTACTATCGCCTTCATTGATGACGGTCCATTCATTATCTGCGAGCACTTTATCTTTAATTAGCTTTGACATATACGCGCTCCTTAAATGGGTCTATGCCGATTCGACGATATGTATCAATGAACTCTTCGTCTTGCGTACGGTTGTCGACAAAGGTGTCAATAAGCTTGCGAATGACTTGTGGCATTTCGTGGCCCGAGAATGAGGGGCCAAGTACTTTGCCTAAGGCCGCGTCGTTGCCTTGCACGCCGCCCAGTTGCACTTGGTAAAACTCTTCACCTTTCTTATCTACGCCCAGGACTCCGATGTGACCAATGTGGTGGTGGCCACAGGCATTCATGCAGCCCGAAATATTCAGTTCAATTTTGCCAAGATCGTAGAGATAGTCTAAGTCATCGAACTCACGTTGGATTGCTTCTGCAATCGGAATGGATTTAGCGTTAGCCAGAGAGCAAAAGTCTCCGCCTGGGCAGCAAATCATATCGTTCAGGGTGCCGATATTGGCGGTAGCAAAGCCAAGAGGACGCAATTCCATCCACAGATCGTAGAGATCATGGGCTTTCACATCTGCCAGCACCATATTCTGCTGGTGAGTTGCGCGGACTTCACCGAAACTGTAGCGCTCACTTAAATCGGCCAGTGCTTCAAGCTGCTTGTCCGTGACATCACCAGGGGGAATTCCAGTGGCTTTGAATGAAAGCGTTACGGCGCGATAGCCATCCACTTTGTGGCTGCTGACATTGTGCTGCAGCCAGTCTTTAAAGCCTTTTTCTTTTTCAGCGAGGCCAATTAACAGCTGGCTTTCTTCCGCTTCATTCAACTCTTCATACTGAGGGCGGGTGAAAAAGCTTTTTGCACGATTGATTTCTTTGTCCGTCAGCAGCATTTGAGAATCGCAAATGCGTTCCCATTCTTTTTCAACTCGACTGGTGAATTCTTCAACGCCCATAGCCTTTACCAGGATTTTAATACGGGCTTTGTACTTGTTGTCTCGGCGGCCGTGCAGGTTGTAGATGCGCAAAATGGCTTCCAGATACGTGAGAATATCCTTTTCTGGGAGGTATTCACGCACCACGCTGCCAATCACCGGGGTACGACCCAATCCACCGCCAACCAGGACTTTAAACCCTGTAGCGCCACTTTCATTTTGAACCAGCTGTAAGCCGATATCGTGGAAACGGATGGCAGCACGGTCAGATTCTGAACCAGAGACCGCTATTTTGAATTTACGTGGTAAGAAGGCAAATTCAGGGTGGAAGGTTGACCATTGGCGAATAATTTCGCAATACGGGCGAGGGTCGATAATTTCATCCCGAGCGACACCGGCAAACTGATCTGATGTGACGTTTCGTATGCAGTTACCACTGGTTTGAATTGCGTGCATTTCAACTTCTGCAAGCTCGTCCAGAATGTCGGGGACTTCTTCCAGGGCAGGCCAGTTATATTGGATGTTCTGCCGGGTGGTGAAGTGGCAGTAGCCTTTATCGTAATGGCGCGCAACATGAGCAAGTTTTCTTAACTGCGGAGCATTCAGCATTCCGTAAGGAACAGCGATTCTCAGCATGGGCGCCAGACGCTGTATATACAAGCCGTTCTGTAAGCGCAGCGGTAAGAATTCTTCTTCTTTGAGTTTACCGTCTAAGTAGCGGTTGGTTTGTCGGCGAAATTGCTCGACGCGTTCTTTGACTATGTTGCGGTCATGTTCGTCGTAAACGTACATGTTAGTTGAAGTCCTCAGTAGGAGAGCGTGTTAACAATGTTTAAAAAATAAACTTAAGTCTTTAAAAGAGGGCCGAATCATACAGTAAATGTTGAATAGCGGCGACTGTTATAAGATAACATTCGGGCATTTTTTATATTAAAATGGCACATTGTTATAACTGTGAAGTTCTAAAAATGTTAGCTGCATAAATTTTTAGCTATATTTTGCCTAAACCCTAAAAAAACGGTTGCGTTCGCCCGCATGCTAATGTTGAATGCGGATACCGGCTGATTTTGCTAAGCCGGCACTATGTTAGACAACGAATACTGTAAAGCATTTGCCAGTTATTTCTTTGGTTTGAGTATGTTTTACAGCGAGAATATTGCCGCTGGTAGTAGCCGTATTAGTAGTAGCCGTATTAGAAGCAAGCTCAAAGCCGGCAAACATAATTAAAAAAGCAGTTAAAATAAAAATTATTAAACATTCAGAATGTAGCCAGAATGTAGCAAAGTACATTCGTCGCATACTCTAACTACAACATTAATAATGACTGGAGGGTACGATGGAAGAAGATATTAAAATGGCAGAGCAGGGCGACAGTATTGCAGATGCAATTGCGGCAGTCGCTTTAATTTTAATATTTGTCACCACCTGTATATTTTGGCTGAGCGGCCAATAGATCGATCTTATTTTGTAAGTCGGTACAAAATCTGGGGGCAAGCAATCTTGAGAGACAATTCTCAAGGTGTCTTTTGTTTTCTCTAAAAAATCCCGGAAAATTCTTCAGCTCAGTTGCTTATGGTTTTTAGGCGAGTGACGTGGAATTGATACGAATCACGAAGTAAGTCTGGGATTTAACGTGCGTAATATAAAAAACCAATAGCATAATCGCTATTGGTTTTTTTATGCGTGGCGTAATTGTTACCGTAATCGGCTTTATACCACTAACTTAACGATGAAAAATAAGGTAAAAACAAACAGTACAGTAAATAACACGCCGGCGATAATGAATGGGAACGGACTGGACTGGGAAAAGTCTCGCTCCAGGTTTTTTCTATTTTGAACGCCAAAAGCGGCGGCAATCGTACTCCCGATTAATGACCAAAAGCCGGGCTTTGCTTTGTCTTGCTCTGTGTTTGACATGCGTGGCAACCTCCTGAGTGTCAAAACCCCTGTCTCACGAATATGGACGATTAATTCGTCCATTGTATCTAAGCTGTTGTTCGACCCAACTGTTTTTTTGCAGTTTTTTAAGTTGTCGATCCAGTGCTATGTTGCGAACTAGTTGTCGTAACTTAAATTCGATTGCAGCCAGCGTTCAATGTTTTCTACGCTAGTCGATTTTCTTTTTGCCAGCGATTCGACCTGATCTTTAGCTATGTTGCCGACATTAAAATATTTGGCTTCCGGATGAGAAAAATACCAGCCAGAAACGGCGGCAGCCGGGTACATGGCAAAATGTTCCGTTAAGCTCACGCCGGTTTTATTTTTTGCATCGAGCAGTTGGAATAATGTTTCTTTTTCCGTGTGATCAGGGCAGGCCGGGTATCCGGGAGCAGGGCGAATCCCTTGATACTTTTCTTTGATCAGGGAGTCATTTTGCAGATTTTCATCTTTGGCGTAGCCCCAATACTCTTTTCGAACGCGTTCATGTAAATGTTCGGCAAACGCTTCAGCTAAACGATCGGCCAGAGCTTTCACCATAATTGCGGAGTAGTCATCACCCTTGCTTTCATAATCCTTTGCAAGCTCTTCTGCGCCAATTCCCGCCGTAACTACAAAGCCACCAATATAATCTTGTGTCTGTGCGTTTTTAGGGGCAATAAAATCGGCAAGAGAATGGTAAACGTCATCGTTGGTTTTTGAAATTTGTTGTCGTATCTGATGCAGGCTCGCGAGCGTTTCACCTTGATCGTTCTGCACTTCAATGTCATCGTCGTCGATGGTAGCCGCCGGCCAAAATCCAAAAACGGCATTGGCTTTTAATAATTTATTGTCGATAATGTTTTTCAACATTGTTTGGGCGTCGTTGAACAGATTCGTTGCGGCTTCGCCAACCACTTTGTCCTGTAAAATTTTAGGGTATTTGCCCGCTAAATCCCAGCTTATGAAAAAGGGCGTCCAGTCAATATAATCCACCAGATTCTGCAGTGGGTAATCCAGTAATACTTCGTTGCCGATCAGATGCGGTCTTGGCGCTTGATAGTTTTGCCAGTCAATCTGATATTTTTTGCTGATAGCTTCCGAGTATGGAATTGCCTGGCGTTTCGACTGACGGCCAGCGCGTCGCACACGAATAGTTTCGTATTCGTCTTTTATTCCGCTGACGTACTTATCGCGGGCATTTTCCGAAAGTAAGGTGGTGGCTACGCCTACGGCACGCGATGCGTCGGCGACATATACAGTTTGATTTAAATGGAATTGTGGATCTATTTTTACGGCTGTATGCGCCTTGGAAGTGGTGGCGCCACCAATTAATAATGGTTTATTTATTTCCAGGCGTTCCATTTCTTTTGCAACAAATACCATTTCATCCAGAGAGGGCGTAATTAAGCCGGATAAGCCGATAATATCGCAGTTTTCTTTTTGTGCGACTTCCAGAATTTTTTCACATGGAACCATAACGCCCAGATCAATCACTTCGAAGTTATTACATTGTAAAACCACGCCTACAATGTTTTTGCCAATATCGTGGACATCGCCTTTAACCGTGGCCATTAATATTTTGCCGTTTGGTTTGGATGCTTCACTTTTTTCCGCTTCAATATACGGTTGCAGATACGCCACTGCCTGTTTCATTACGCGAGCGGATTTAACCACTTGCGGTAAGAACATTTTGCCCTCGCCAAATAAATCACCGACGACATTCATGCCGTCCATCAGCGGGCCTTCAATAACATCCAGTGGGCGACTGGCGCCAGCTCTTGCTTCTTCTGTGTCCTCAATAATATGCGTCGTGATGCCTTTTACCAGAGCGTGTTCCAGACGCTTGTTGACGGGTTCTTTTCTCCAGGCCTCGTCTTCCTTTTTACTTTCAGTTGAGCCGTCACCGCGATATTTTTCTGCAATGTCTAAAAGAGCTTCGGTCGCTTCTGGATTTCGATTAAGTACTACATCTTCCACGCGCTCTTTCAGTTCTGCTGGAAGTTCATCATAAATTGCTAACTGTCCAGCGTTGACAATGCCCATGTTCATCCCGGCTTTAATCGCGTGATACAGGAACACTGAGTGTATCGCTTCACGCACGGGGTTGTTTCCGCGAAATGAAAACGATACGTTACTCACGCCGCCGGAAACGCCTGCATGAGGTAGGTTTTCACGAATCCATTTGGTTGCTTCAATAAAATCAACAGCGTAGTTGTTATGTTCTTCAATACCCGTTGCTACCGCAAAAATATTGGGGTCAAAAATGATATCTTCAGCGGGAAAGCCGATTTCTTTGGTAAGAATGTTGTAGGAGCGCTGGCAAATTTCGATTTTTCTTTGCGCGGTATCAGCCTGGCCTGTTTCGTCGAATGCCATGACGATGATTGCAGCTCCATAATTTTTGCAGAGCAGGGCTTTTTCTTTAAACTCTTCTTCACCTTCTTTTAAGCTGATCGAGTTAACGATGGCTTTGCCCTGAATGCATTTGAGTCCGGCTTCAATAACGTCCCATTTGGATGAGTCCACCATAATGGGCACGCGGGAAATATCCGGCTCGCTGGCGACAAGATTCAAAAAAGTCACAATGGCTTTTTCGGCATCCAGCATGCCTTCGTCCATGTTTATATCAATGACCTGAGCGCCGTCCTCAACTTGCTGTAACGCGACTTCCAGGGCTGTGGTGTAGTCTTCTTCCAGAATCAATCGTTTGAACCGTGCTGAACCGGTGACATTACAGCGCTCTCCCACGTTTACGAAAAGAGAGCTTTTGGTGATATTAAATGGCTCTAAACCGGCGAGCCTGCAGGCGGGATCTGGTGTGAATGTTTCACGTGGAGCATAATTTTTAACCGTTTTGGCTATCGCTTGTATATGTCCAGGAGAGGTTCCGCAGCAACCCCCGATGATATTGATGTAGCCACTTTTGGCAAAAGTTTCAACAATCTCGGCCATTTCTTCGGGGCTTTGGTCGTACTCGCCAAATTCATTGGGTAAGCCGGCGTTAGGGTGGGCGGATACATGGCATTTGGCAATTCTGGACAGTTCGGCGACATATGGAGTGAGTTCTTTTGCGCCCAATGCGCAGTTCAAACCAATGGAAAGGGGGCGGGCGTGAGCGACGGAGTTGTAAAATGCTTCTGTGGTCTGGCCGGACAGCGTTCTGCCAGAACTGTCGGTAATTGTGCCAGAAATCATGATAGGCAATTCAAAGCCCACTTCCTCAAATACACTTTGTACCGCGAAAATGGCGGCTTTTGCGTTTAACGTGTCGAAAATGGTCTCGATCAGGATAATATCGCAGCCACCTTTTATCAGGCCCTTTGTGGCCTCCTGATAGTTTGAGACCAACTCATCAAACGTTACATTTCTCGCTCCTGGGTCATTTACATCGGGTGAAATGGTCGCTGTGCGGCTGGTTGGTCCAACGACACCTGCCACCCAGGCCGGTTCGTCATGTTCATCGATCGCCATACGCGCCAGTCGCGCGGATTCTTCGTTGAGCTCAAAGACAATATCTTCCAGATCGTAGTCCGATTGCGATAATCTTGTCGCATTGAAGGTGTTGGTTTCGATAATGTTTGCGCCTGCATCCAGATAAGCCTTGTAAATGTCTTTGATAATGTCCGGCTTGGTTAGTGAGAGCAGGTCGTTATTTCCGGTCAGGTCCTGATGGTGATCAGAGAATCTTTCGCCACGATAATCCGCTTCTTTCAAGTGGTAGCCTTGAATCATGGTACCCATTGCACCATCTAATATCAGGATGCGCTTGTTTATGGTGTCATAAAGGGCTTTAATGCGTGCTTCGCGGCTTTGACTCATTGTATCTACCTATTAAACTGCGAGTATTTTTGGCTCTATAGCTATATCAAAATATTTTGATTTAGGGTTCGCCATGATACCAGAAACCTTAGCAGAAAACGCGTAGGAAAATGCTCCTGCATGCAAGCTTATATTTTACGCTTTGCCCAGACAGTGGTTCACGCAAGCGTAAAATTCGCGTAAAATACTTGACTTAAATACTTGGTTATTTGGTGCAATTAAATTATATGCTGAATGTAACAATTACTGATTCCGCACAAGACTATCTTCGTGAACTCTTATCCAAGCAGAATATTGAGGGGATGGGGATTCGCATGTTTGTTGCTAACCCGGGGACGCCAAAGGCAGAGACCTGTATTGCGTATGCGAAACCTGGAGAGTCTGAGGAATCTGATATCGTTTTGGACCTGAACGGGTTTAAAGCATACTTTGAAGAGCGAAGTATTCCGTATTTGGATGAAGCGAAAGTAGACTACTCGCCCGATAAAATGGGGGGGCAGTTAACCATTCGTGCACCCAATTCAAAGATGCCGAAAATTAATGACGATAGCCCGCTTGAAGATAAAGTGAATTACCTGTTGTACAACGAAATTAACCCGGGTTTGGCCTCTCATGGAGGGAATGTAAGCCTGGTGGAAATTACGGACGATTTATTTGCTGTACTGAAATTTGGCGGCGGTTGTCAGGGGTGTAGTGCAGTGGATATGACGTTAAAGCAAGGCGTGGAAAAAACGCTGATGGAAAAACTGCCGGAGATAGCCGGTGTTCGTGATATGACGGATCACTCAGATCGTTCAAACGCTTATATTTAAGCAACCATTAAATGTAAACTACGTTTCTGGCTCGTTTGTATTGATGTTGAATCTGCATGCAGAGTTAACGAGCTGGAAAACGTCCATCCTTTCTGTTTTCTCAAGCGGGTATTAATACGATTGCAAATGCAATGTCTTACTCGCTTTTAGCTGACTTTTTTCTTCTGTGTTTTCTTTGATTCGATGCGGTGCTCGGCAGGTTTTCTGTGGTATTTCTGCCTGGTTTCAGCCATGTCCAACAGTTTCCAGAATTCCACTGCTGTAGTCGTACATGGTTCGAATAAATTCTTTGTTTTTCGGATTGTCGATGTTTTCGATGTTGAATTCTTTTATTTTATTGCCGGCCCAACTAATTCTAAATTCAAAGAAGTCGGGTTTACCAATGGTGTTTTCGACATAGATAAAGATTTTTGCGCGTTCTGCGCGAGTGTCCGCCAATTGAAAAACGTCGATCAGAAAGGCTTGTAGCGCTGTTTTTCCGGCAAGTTTGGTGTTGATTTTGGAGGAGAAGTATATGTAGTCAAAGCCTTGAAGCTGTACGACTTTTAGCTCGCCCCAGAAGGCTTTTGGATCTCCGGGTTCACCGAGCAAGGTGTAAATATCTACGGTTTCTGAAAACGTTTCTTCAAAGTTTTGTGAGACCTGAGCGACCATTAAAATACATCCACGTTTCTTTTTTTATGCGCAGACTAAATCTGCTATGCCTATAAATATCGGTTACGTTGTTGCAAGTCCCGAATAAATTTGTCCTTAGTTCCCTGTCGTATCCGGATAGACCACAAGATGCTTTATGGGAGAGTTGTCACGTAGATTAACAATTGACCGCACAAAATTCCAACGCTAAATAAGCATATGCAATATCAATTAATTTTTAATAGCCAGAAAATCATAACGTATGGGTATTGGGGTAAGCGATATAGTCGATAGAAAAGAAAAACCCTTTAATTTCAACAATTAAAGGGTTTTTAAGGGGGCTTGAAAATACTGCGTTTCACGCAGTTGAGAAGACCTCAACGGTGCCGAAATTATCGTTTTGGCAATATTTCTTTTAGCTTGTTGGCCGCATCAATGAGTGTTTTTTCGGTGGTCTCCCAGTCGATACAAGCGTCGGTGACGGAAACCCCGTAAGTGAGTTCGTCGAGATTTGACGAGATCTTTTGATTACCTGCACCAATGTTGCTTTCAATCATGACTCCGATAATGGATTTGTTGCCTTCTAAAATCTGGTTGACAACATTTTCCATTACCAGTGGCTGGAGTTCGTGATTTTTGTTGGAATTGGCGTGACTACAATCCACCATAATGTTGGGGATGACGTTACTTTTCTTTAATTCCTGTTCGCACACGGCTACGCTCACGGAATCATAATTGGGTTTGCCGTTACCACCACGCAATACAATATGACCGTACGGGTTACCGCGGGTATGGACGATGGATACACTGCCTTCACCGTTAATACCCAAAAAGCGGTGCGGGTTAGAGGTGGACTGCAAGGCATTAATGGCTACTTCCAAACCGCCATCCGTACCGTTTTTAAAACCAACCGCACAAGATAAGCCACTGGCCATTTCCCGGTGCGTTTGTGATTCGGTTGTGCGCGCACCAATAGCTGACCAGGAAATCAGGTCCTGCATATATTGCGGAGAAATAGGGTCGAGAGCTTCTGTAGCCGCAGGCAAACCCATTTCGGCAATGTCCAGTAAGAGCTTGCGCCCCACGTGTAAGCCATCCTGAATTTTAAACGAGTCATTTAAATAGGGGTCGTTTATCAGGCCTTTCCAGCCAACGGTGGTTCGTGGCTTTTCAAAATAGACACGCATAACGATAAGCAGAGAATCTTTAACTTTTTCAGCGAGGACTTTTAAACGTTCGGCGTAATCAATGGCAGCTTTCGGATCGTGGATGGAGCAGGGGCCTACCACAACAATCAAACGAGGATCTTTGCGATCCAGAATATTACGCACGTGTTCGCGGCCAGTGGTTACAGTTGTGGCAGCGAGTTCGCTTATGGGCAGTTCTTGTTTTATTTTCTCTGGAGAGATAAGAATCTCCTGGGAGACAACATTTAAGTCATCAACTTTCTCAGTCATCAGCGCACCAGTGTTATCGTATTGCTAGTTAATGTCATTATGGGTTGCCCGGCTTAATCTTTATTTTTCTTATTTATTCAAGGAAAAAGGGGCGAGCCTTGTCAGGGACCGAGCATTGTACTGGAATTAGAAGGTGAGTTGTTGTGAGTTTTTAATTTTTCCAGCATTCTTTTTTGCTATAGATGCAAAGTCAATGAGCACAAATCCGTTCATTCGCAAGTTGTTTGTTACAATTTATCGTTCATAAGAATCGAATTATATAAGCAATAGTTATAAAAGATTAAAATATATTCACTTGTCCAGTGCGCCATTTTTTTTGGAAATTTCATTTCTAAATCTTGATTTTTAATAAAATTGCAAATCAAAGGCCTTGCTGGTTAGCTCCCACTAACATTTTATGCACATACCAAAACAAATTTAAAAAGCAATAGATAATTTATGATCAAAACTGGTTGCTTACTGAAAATAGCCTACTAAAAACACCTAAGTTATTGATATATAAGAAAAAAATAAATAAGGTTAAAAAATGATCAAGTTGAGCGGTGTCCAGTAAATTCCACGTGTGAACGGTTTTTCCAAATGTCTATCCACTAAGTTATCCACAGGAAATGTGGAAAAAACCTAGTTTGGCTGCAGAACTGTACATATGGCGTGCAAGTAAATGTAAGACATTACTTTGTTAGAATAACTGGGTAAAAACAAAGATTTCTTTATAACTAAAACGACGTAATTATGACTCCCGAAAGATATAACCGAATAACGCAAGTATTGAAGAAGCGGCAACCAGATCTGACTGTCATTACTGATGAAGTGCACAAACAGCGCAATCTGGCGGCGATTATCCGTAATTGTGATGCGGTCGGAATTGATCAGGTTCATTGCGCCATGCCGGAAATGGGGTATCAAATATATTCTGGTACTTCTGCGAGTGCGCAGAAATGGGTGGATGTACTGCATTATTCTGAGGTTCAAGAGCCTATAAACCTCTTGAAGGCAAGAGGATTTCAGATTCTCGCAGCAAACCTTACAGAGGACGCGGTGGATTATCGAAAAGTGGATTACACCGTACCTACAGCTTTAGTGATGGGTGCTGAAGTAAAAGGGGTAAGTGGGCAGTCTCAAGCGGCAGCGGATTACAATATTGTATTGCCGATGTATGGCATGGTGGAATCATATAACGTGTCAGTGGCATGTGCACTTATTCTCGCCGAGGCGCAACGCCAACGAGATGCTGCAGGGCTTTACGATACGGTGCGATTATCCCAGGATGAGTATGACAAACGTTTTTTTCGCTGGGCTCACCCGACGTTAGCTAGTTACTGTGATGAGCGAAATATCCCTTATCCGCCTGTTAGAGATGACGGTGAAGTGGAGGCCTTATCGCAGTGGTATAAAACTGTGCAATCATCCGACTGAATTGTGGGCCGGCGAAGGCAGATGTTTTTGCCTGGGTGTTTGGGTGTACCGGTCAATCCGGAGTTGCCAGTGCTGGTCTGAGGCGACTGTTGTAAACTTTCATTTAATTTTCATCTGATTTTCATGCGATATTGACCAGGCTTTGATAACCAGCTTCAGGGCGCAGGAGAAACCTCCAGAGAAACGAAAGTAAGTATTGTAATGCAAGACCGATATTGCCTTTCACTTTGCCAGCTGCCTGCTCAGAATAATCATTAATAATTTTTTTGTTGGTTCGTTTGAGTGCGCGTTTTAAGTGCATAAGTAAAAAGATATAGGTGAAGTGATAGAGAGCAAGATAGAGAGAAATACAAATAGAAAGACAAATAGAAAGACAAATAAAAAGATAGATAAACAACATTAAAATAAAACCAAAAAGCTCGTGAATGAAAGTCATCTATCAATTTGAAAAAGTTACTTCAGTATTTCTAACGTGTTCGCGCTTGCGGCTCTGGAGTTAATAGGAAATGGTGATGGATTGAATTCGATGTAAGTTTATGGAACAGCGTCTACGTGAATAGAGAACAGTGAATAGAGAGCAGTGAAAAGCAACCGGCGATAATTGTGCAGGTATGCATTATTGCAAAATAAATGAATTTACCTCGGGGATAACGCAGCAGTGTAGAAAGCACAATTTTGAGGCATAAAAAAAGCCCGACGTTTCTGGGGGGAGACCGTCGGGCTAGGACCATTAGGAGTGAAACATTAAGGATAAACATCCTCAACGAGCTACTAGGTAGCTCTACCGGTAGCGCTTACACTTGGGGGGGATGTGTGCCACCAGCTATTTATAAGTATCGAACATAATGGCGAAATTGCCAGTGAGCTAATTAGATTTTTTAAACCAAATGTTTATAGGCTGTTAAGTTTGTGAAGTAAGTTGAAATAAATAGCGGGATTTTGTTGCCAAAGCGATAATTTGTCATAAGGATATTCTTTTTTTATGCGACTTTAGTGGGTTTGAAGCAGTGATAAACTCTCCGAGCCGAATATAACAAACGTGCCATTTTTTGATTTGATCGATGTGTGCATGTAAAGAAAAGTTTTTCTCCCGCGTTAATTGCTGCAATTGCGCAGGAGAAAGTGAAATAACGGTCTGCAATAAAAACTTAACAAAGGCCAGGCTCGGTGTCCGTTTACGCTTTAGATGGAGCCATCGCTGAGCTTTACATGGTTTTGTTGTTGAGAAGATTTAAAACATTGGCTAGAGCGTTATGTAAATTCTCTGCTGTTTGTGTTCGAGGAAACCAATCATCTGTATGACTTTGCAGGCGTTTAAATTTAGCGTGGCACGACAGAAATTGCGCTGTAACAGGTTCATAACGCATTGAAATGTCATCAATTCCCAGTTTGGATAATTCGCTTCTTTCATAGTGCGCTGTTGTTACCGCGTCAAACAAGGTGTCTTTGTGATAAACCTCATTTGCATCCCAGTATGCATCTGTAAGTGCCTGTACCAGTTCGTCTAATATCTCAATGGCTTTTGAAATTGTCATGCGTTCCATAAAACTTACCCCTATTAAAAACTACATTAAAGTATAGCTGTGGCGAGCGACTTCGCATTCTTAACGGCTAACTATTTTGCGACGTACGGGAGCGGTTTTGTCTGAGTAAAAATACCTGCTTGTTCATTGGAAAAAGTGTAGTCACACGGATATTTGCAATCGCAAAGTGATTGATAATTAATTGATATTAATCGGCAAGAGAGACGCTCAAGAGAGACGCTTAAGTCATGCGTGCAACGAAAAAGCCATAGATCCCAAAAGTCTGCAATATAAAGCGGGAGTGACATGAAGCAATGAACAATAAGCAATGAATAACAGTCAACAATCAACAGTGACGGCGATGTGCTGGAAAAATGCGGAGCATTAAACGTCGCGATGTTAGTGATATTTTGTTTCGATCCAAAAACGACGCTGAGCAAAAACGATGCTGAGCAAAAACGACGCTGAAAAAGTAGCGTTATAAAAATGAAAGCCCCACCGGTATCGCAGAATCCCGGTGGTAATACTTTTCATATTTTTAGCTTGTGGGGCTGTCAGGAAAAGTTTTCTGAAGCAGGGCTCTTAAAGCAAGTGGTTCTACAGTAAAGGGCTCTGAATTAAGGATGTCCAAAGCCCAGTCACTATAGACGGTGCTCTAGGTTCAAATAGCCCATATTTGGTGACACTAAATTGAACGACTAAACAATTGAGCGACACTAATATTGAGTGGCATTAGGGCGTATCGCTTTCTTCGGGTGTAATCGGGCGAATCAAGCCTTCCTGGGCTGTGGAGGCAATGAGTTCTTTGTTGCGGTTGTATATGCTGCCAAAAGAAAAACCACGCGCTCCTCCCGACCAGGGGCTGTATGACTTGTAAAGTAGCCAGTCATCAGCATCAATATTTGCGGTGTGAAACCACATGGCGTGGTCAACGCTTGCGGCGATGATGGACGGGTCAAATATGCTAACGCCATGAGGAACCAGAGATGTACCAAGCAGGCCAATATCCGACGCCATGGCTAAGGTGCAAAGGTGAAAAATAGGATCTTTGGGAAGGGTTTCCGTCGTTTTAATCCAGAAATATTCTACCGGTTCATGTTGCTCGTGTTTGAGCGCGCTTCTGGGTATGGGTAAAAGTTGAAAGGGGGAAATACCGCTCGAGCTATCGCCATCCTGTTCGTTATCCTCCAGTGCCAGTCCCGCTGCGAGTAAATCTTCGGGGGTTGGAACATGCTCAGGGTAAGGCGCTTGATGTTCATAGCCTTTTTCCGTTTGGTGGAAGGATGCTGACATGTTGAAAATAGGGCGGCCGAATTGCCGGGCGACCGCTCTTCTTGCCGTAAAATTTCGCCCGTCGCGAACGCTTTCCACGTCATAAATTACTGGGCTATGGCTACTGCCAGGACGCAGAAAGTAAGCGTGTAAGGAGTGAGGCATAATCCCGTCTACTGTGTTAAATGCCGCCATTAGGGCCTGCGCTAAGACCTGACCGCCAAAAAGGGTTTTGCGAAAATTCTCACAGTGGTAGAGGCTGCGAAACAGGTTGTTATCCAGTTTTTCGAGACTGAGAATGTCGTTCAAAGAAGAAACGTTAAGTTTGGCCTCGAATACTTTGTTGTGCTGCGGATTAGTCATAAATAAATCGATTACCCTGGTTGGAGTTTATAGGTAAAAAGATAGGCGCGAATAATGCATTAGGCTTCAATACGTTGAGAATTGGCCGTTTTTTACCTGGCTGATGTCAAAATAATGTCAAATCGGTGTTAATTGTCTCTATGAAAACTGCGCAAACGTCAAAAATTTTTAAAGCGCTCGCCAGGCGGACTGCTATTTTTGCGGGTTTGCTGGTGTTAAGTGCCTGCACCGCGAACTATACAAAGTCAGTTGTCGACTCATCGTTGGCAAATATCAATCTGGCGGATGCTCATCAAAGTCAACGCAGCGCCGACTGGGTGTTACATGCTTCCACGCCGATGTGTTTGAATAAACCTTCAAACCGCGACGAAGCTGTTCATAACCGATCGCTAATAGCTTTGCACTCGGCTTTAGCGCAAAACCTGCAGCAGGCATTTCCGAGCTTAACCCTGGCAGAGGCCAGTTTACCCCTCGATCAAGCGATCAAATTCGCTCGTCGAAGTCGCTGTGAGTTACTCGTGAATCCAGCGCTAGTTAAAAATAAAAATCACCTGAACAGTACACGTGAGTTGAGTGAAGGTAAAGATTTGCACCCTGGTCGGGAGGTAAAGCCCGACGAGGTAGCAATTTCAATTGAAATTTATGAAGCTAGAACAGGGCGTTTGCTCGATGTTGCGGTTCTGGCCAGTGAGCAAAAATATTTTGCTTCGCATCATAAGCAGCCTTCTGATTTATATCAGGACGCTGTAAAACGTTTTGTATACAGTTTAACTGGGCGACAACCCAGTTAAACACTCTTTCAGCCTGGTGGCGACCACATTACATGTTGGGGTAGTTGGGGCCACCGCCACCTTCCGGCGTTACCCAGGTGATATTCTGAGACGGATCTTTAATGTCACAGGTTTTACAGTGAACGCAATTCTGTGAGTTTATTTGAAATACCTTCTCGTTTTCTGGCCCTTCGATAACTTCATAGACGCCCGCTGGACAATAGCGCTGGGCTGGTTCATCAAACAATTTCAAGTTGGTCGCGATAGGTATGGCACCGTCTTCCAGCTTTAAATGACAGGGCTGATCTTCTTCATGGTTAGTATTGGAGAGATAAACGCTGCTGAGTTTATCAAAGCTTAATTTCCCGTCGGGTTTGGGATAATTTACCGCCTTACATTCGTCCGCCTTTTTCATGGTGGCGTAGTCAGGGGTAGTATCAGAAAGCGTCCAGGGCAGGGCACCATTAAAAATATTAATGTCGATAAATGCGTAAGCAGAGCCTAGGAAATTGCCCCATTTATGCTGAGCTGGGCCGAAGTTTCTTTGTGTGTGCAGCTCTTTGTATGCCCAGGATTGTTTGTAAGCGTCGGCATATTGCACCAAATCGTTGTTGGCGACTTCCTGGTTAAATGCCGCATGAATTGTTTCTGCAGCTACCAGTCCGCTTTTCATTGCGGTGTGGGAGCCTTTAATTTTAGCGAAATTTAAAGTGCCCGCGTCGTCGCCAATTAACAGGCCTCCAGGAAAATGCATTTTTGGTTGTGATTGCAGGCCGCCTTTGGTGATGGCTCGTGCACCGTAGGAGATTCGCTCGCCGCCGTCCAGATATTGCTTGATTACCGGGTGGTGTTTGTAGCGTTGGAATTCATCAAACGGGCTTACATGCGGGTTGCTGTATGATAAATCTGTGATTAAGCCAACGGCAATCTGGTGGTCTTCAATGTGATACAAGAAGCCGCCGCCAGCGCTGTCGGATTCGCTGAGAGGCCAGCCAGCGGTATGTACAACCAAGCCTTGCTGGTGTTTGTCCGCAGGCACTTTCCAAAGTTCTTTGATGCCAATGCCATAATGCTGAGGCTCTTTACCTTCGTCTAATTTGAAGTGGGAGATCAGTTTTTTTCCAATATGGCCCCGGCAGCCCTCTGCGAAAACAGTGTATTTGGCATGAAGCTCCATGCCGGGCATGTAGCTGTCTTTTTCGTCTCCGGCTTCACTTACGCCCATGTCTCCGGTGAGTATGCCTTTTACCGTGCCGGACTCATCCAGCAGAAAATCGGCAGCGGCAAAACCGGGGAAAATCTCAACTCCCAGGTTTTCTGCCTGCTCCGCCAGCCAGCGACAAAGATTGCCCAGGCTGATAATGTAGTTGCCATCGTTGTGCATGGTTTTAGGGGCAAAAACGTTTGGAATTTTGTTGCCTTTGCTTTCATTCCCTAGCAGGTAGATGTTATCGCCGGTAACTTCTGTCAGCAGTGGAGCACCCAGTTCTTTCCAATTTGGGAATAGCTCATTGAGCGCCGTTGGCTCGAAAACCGCGCCGGATAAAATATGAGCACCGACTTCGGAACCTTTCTCTACGACACAAACATTGATGTCTTCATTGAGTTGTTTTAATCGACAGGCTGTGCTCAACCCTGCAGGGCCTGCACCGACGATTACAACATCATATTCCATCGATTCTCTTTCCACTTGGCTTCTCCAGTTTGAGGATTATTATTTATTGGTGTGCTGTAAGTGCAATTAACGCGTTTTTGAATAGTAAACAGTATAGGAGCGCGTAATCCGCATTAGAAGTGTGTTTATTGAAACTTTAACGTTTTCATGAAAATTGTTTCTCCGGCGATCGTTTTCGTCACTCACGGCGACCGCGCTGTTGGTTTTTTAAACCAGATTCCGTGTTTCCACAGTCTTCTAAATGCTTATTTGGCAGCGAGTATAGGAAACAGCGTCAGTTACCACCATAGCAAATGGTGGCAACGAAACTAACATTTGCGAGCATAATTGAGCTGAAAGCGACCCTGTGTTGCGCATAAAAATTAATTTAAAATCAATCGTTTATCTCAATAACTGCAAGTGAACTTAATGTCGTTTGTCAGGTTTTTTAGGGTCGGCAGTTTAACGGTAGATCAGTGCTATGAAGTGGTTTTCCTGGTGAAAAACGTGAAGGTGTATGCTGTTCTTTGGAGGGTGTGCGATTGATGGTCAATGGCCGTTGCCTGCGCGTTTCAACTTTTCGAAAAACTAATCTGATGAAAAACCATACGCTGGCCGTGTGGTAATCGCTTCTTCCTGTAAAAACGCGGAATGGTTTATCCTTGGCCTGGTCCAAGGTGTGGCGGCGCAATTAAGTGTTAAACACAACGCATTTAAATGTCATTTCCAAGCTTGCATGCTTGAGGCTACACTTGAGGCAAGATCATTGTGGAAAACCAGCGTGGGGTGATCAGGAGGGCTGATTGATTTGTGATGATCAATCGCTGTCCTAAAAGGCTTTTTGTTGACTCGCTAAGCGAGAAAACATGTCACCTATAGTTTTATTCAGGATTGATTTCGGGTCTTGACGTAAAAATATCGGATTTTTGTTTAAAAATATAATAAAAGCCACAATATAACTTTCTTAAATACCACATAAAAAATAACACTCGATAAAATTAAAAATCTTTACTGGAGGCCAACGGCAAATGAAAATTCTCGTGCCTATTAAACGTGTTGTGGACTACAACGTAAAAGTCAGGCCCAAAGGCGACGGAAGTGACGTCGATTTGGCCAATGTCAAAATGTCTATGAACCCATTCTGTGAAATTGCGGTTGAAGAAGCCGTACGCTTGAAAGAAGCGGGTAAGGCGACAGAAATTGTTGTTGTGTCTATTGGTCCGGCAAAGGCGCAGGAGCAAATTCGTGCGGCAATGGCAATTGGGGCAGACCGAGGCATTCTGGTTCAGACTGATGAAAATCTCGAGCCATTGGCCATCGCAAAATGCCTGAAAGCGATCTATGAAAAAGAATCTCCCGAATTAGTGATTCTGGGTAAGCAATCCATCGATGGCGATAACAACCAGACAGGGCAAATGTTTGCTGCATTAGCTGGTTTGCCGCAGGGGACTTTTGCCTCCAAAGTCGAAGTGACCGATGCCGGCGTGAACGTGACACGTGAAATTGACGGTGGTTTGCAAACCGTTGCATTGAAACTACCTGCTGTTGTAACAACTGACTTGCGTTTGAATGAGCCTCGCTATGCGTCGCTGCCAAACATTATGAAGGCGAAGAAGAAGCCAATGGATACCATGAGTCTGGAAGACCTTGGCGTTGACGCAACTCCTCGTGTGAAACTACTAAGCGTTGCTCCACCGCCTGAGCGTAAGGGTGGAATTAAAGTGGCAAGCGTTGAAGAGTTGGTCGAGAAATTAAAGAATGAAGCGAAGGTGGTGTCATGAGCGTATTAGTGATTGCAGAACACGATAATGCCTCTATTAAAGGGGCGACTCTTAATACAGTAACGGCAGCGCAAAAACTGGATAGTGATGTAGTGGTGCTGGTTGCTGGTACCGCTTGTGGCGCCGCAGCGGAGCAGGCTCAGAAAATTTCGGGTGTGAGTAAGGTGATCCTCGCGGACGCTCAATGCTATGAACATCAGCTGGCTGAAAATGTAGCGGCACTCGTGACTGAACTGGCATCTGGTTACAGCCATATCCTTGCCCCTGCAACCACTACGGGTAAGAACCTGTTACCACGCGTAGGTGCTCTGGTAGATTCGCAAATGATTTCAGATGTAATTGGCGTTGAAAGTGCCGATACTTTCACGCGTCCAATTTACGCGGGCAATGTTATTGCTAAAGTCCAATCCAGTGATGCCATTAAAGTTATGACCGTGCGCGCAACAGCGTTTGATCCAGCCAGTGCCGAAGGCGGTTCTGCTGCATTGGAGACTGCAGATGCGGCGCATGACCAGGGGATTTCCTCATTTGCCGGTGAAGAGTTGGCGGAATCTGATCGCCCAGAACTGACCTCCGCCCGGATTGTCATTTCCGGTGGCCGTGGCATGCAGAATGGTGAAAACTTCAACTTATTGTACAGTCTGGCTGATAAGCTTGGTGCAGCTGTAGGCGCTTCTCGTGCCGCTGTGGATGCCGGCTTTGTTCCGAATGACATGCAGGTGGGTCAAACCGGTAAAATTGTTGCGCCTGAGCTGTATATAGCGGTGGGGATTTCAGGTGCGATTCAGCATCTTGCCGGGATGAAAGATTCTAAAGTGATCGTCGCAATCAACAAAGATGAAGAGGCGCCGATATTCCAGGTCGCAGATTATGGATTGGTGGCTGATCTGTTTGAAGCGGTGCCTGAGCTGGATAAACTGCTTGGTTAAGTGACTGCCTTGAAAGTTAAAAAGCCCCTTTTACAGGGGCTTTTTTGTGTCTGCCGTATTTTGCGGGGCATTATGGGAAGTTACCGCAGTAATATAAAACTTTGGTGAGGGGTTTAATAAGAGTAGAATAAGTGGCAACGGATAAAGGCATGAACACGTGTCGGTGGTGAGTCCGTTTTAATGAGTCAGCTGAATGTAAGTAAAGTTAAGGGTTTAAGCTGATCAACGTGGCTAATGTTTAGCCGTTATCTGGATTAAAATAACGCATAAGTTTATAAAATATTCATGTTTAGTTTCTTTTTACCCACCAGCAAGGTTCAGAAAGATCGGCACATCATGCGTGAAACAGATGCTCGCATGGCAAAATACAGTCGACGTGGACTCATTGTTAATTTCCTGGCCTTCCTGGTAATTTTATTCAGCGGACGTTTTTTCGAAGAAAATCACGATTTGATGATTTTTCTGACGATTGGACTTTTGCTGATTACCTTGTTGAGAGGGTTCTTATTATTTCGCTTTGAACACCTTTATCCCCGCGCTCCAGCCAAATGGCGGAACCGATATTTTGTGGCAACATTGCTGGGCGGAATCTGGTGGGGGATAATTCTTTCCTCGGTGACATTGAAATTAGGTATGCAGGGTGAAGCCCCCTTATTCTGGATTTACACGGTCATCTTCTTTTCGACAACAGCGCATGCGTTCGCGCCGTATCAAAAATTTCTCGCCTATTATCAATTTGTAGGGCAGGTGCCTGCCGGGATAATTGCCATATCTCTGGGGGACTTAAATTCTGTGCTCTATGGTGTGATGCTGCTGGTCTTTTACTTGGTATTAACTCACCAATGTCGACTCATTTCGGAAAATTACTGGGAAAAACTCGAAGCGACGTACGCTCTTGCGCGCAAGACCCAATCGATTGAAGAAGAAAAGCGTGATACGAGAGCCAACGTGAAGTTGAATGCGGAATTTATGAATTTACTGCACAGTGATATCGACCGAATTTTGTCTCATGTCAGTATTAAAACCATCCATGACCCCAACGTGTTTAAAGAGCGAATCCAGTCAGAGTTAAGTGATTTGTATGGCAATATCCGGGATTTCCATGGCGTATTGTCAAAAGAGCTGGATCTGCGGGACAGTGTGTTCAATATTCGACACGAGATCCAGCACCTTGTAGCCGAATTTATCGATGACGCTGAGCGCAAAGATATTCAAATTGAAACGGCATTATCACCGAATCTTCCTTTACGGTTAAAAGGCGACGCTTCTCGACTGGCGCAAGTGATCCGTACTCTGTTAGATATGACGCTCACCAGTATTGAAAAATGTATTATTTTGGTGGAAGTGGAGTTTCTAAGGGAGTACGAAACGGCAGGTGAGCTGTATGTTACCGTGACACGAACACAAGATAAAAACAAAAAACGATTTTTTGCGGATGACTCGGCTCCAATTGCGCCCGAAGCAAGTTTGTCTCTGGTGGTGGCGAAAGGCCTGGCAGAATTAATGAATGGCAGTATTGAGGTGAATGAAGGGGTGACAGAAGAGCACCAATTTCGTTTCAATGCAAAAATTGATATTGCTGAAATTGCAGGGCAGCTCGATTTCCACAAAGATTCTTTTTCGGGTCACAACGTATTGCTCATGCACAATAGCCCGAGAATTGTTGATCTTAAACGGCAGGAATTGGACGCGCTGGGGTTTAATGTATTTACAGAAACGCAATATAAGCGTGCGCTGCAAACACTGCAAAACAGCTATAAATATCAAAACCCCATCGAAAGTCTGATCTTTTATCTGGAGCCAGATAATCAAAGCGTGGTAGCTTTTTGCGAGGCCATTCTGGAAATACCGGAATTAAAATTTACACATAAAATTGTGGCCGCAACTCGCAAACAGCAAATTATAATGCGTAAAAATGGATTTGATGAGAACAATGGCTTTTTCTATGTCGACAAACCGACTGGGCTGTTTGAGTTGGAAAGTATTTTCCATCAGATTTATAAGCAGGGCGATGCGTCAGAAAAACAAGACGATTCCACTTTGTTGCTTCCTTTTAATGTACAGACAGCGGTATTAACGGCGCCAGGAAAAATGGATCAAAAACTGGAATCTACTCTGGAAAAACTGGGAGATTCGCTGACGGTCTACGATGCGCTGCCTAACCTCATTAACAAAATTAAAGATGATGAATGTCAGATTGTAATTATCGATAGTGATAATTTTGACAATATTGCGGAAGTGGTGAGAGAAATTCGCTCAGCCGAGAAATCTCTTAAAAAAGAAACGCTTCTGCCGGTTATCGGATTAAGCGTAACGGAAAAAGATGTAGAGAACAGTGCGTATGAGCTAGGGCTGGATGATTTCATCGATCTGGTACACAACCCGAAAAAAACACTCGTGAATACTATCGGTTATTGGGCAACCTTGATTTAATCCGCTATTAAAACGTCATTTTCCTGTAAGTTTCGAGGTAGCCCAGGGGGCAGCCTCGTTAACCTCAGATGTCCTCACCACAAAAGACGTGCGGGACCGAGCGTGTAAAGAAGACTTATAAAGAACATTTACAAAAATTAAACGAACTTAAAAGTCGAATTTTGACCAGACTGGGCAGTGATCCGACGGCCGCTCCATCGCGCGAATATCATAATCAATACCTGCATCAATACATTTATCATTCAGAGCTTTGGACGCTAAAACAAAATCGATGCGTAAGCCTCGTTTCGGTTCACGTTCAAAACCTTTAGATCGATAATCGAACCAGCTGAATAACTCAGCGTTGTCCGGGTGGATGGATCTATAGGTATCGAAGTAACCGGCTTGTTCCAGGCGTTGAAACCATTCCCGCTCCTCTGGAAGAAAGCTGCATTTCCCATCTTTTAGCCAGCGTTTGTGGGCCGCATCGCCAATTCCTATGTCCATATCCTGCGGCGCAACGTTCAGATCGCCCATCACAATTACGTGCTCTTTGTCAGGCAGGTTCGTGACATAGTGCTGCAGATCTTCATAGTATTTTTGCTTGTTTGGAAATTTAACGGGATGCTCACGGCTTTCCCCTTGAGGAAAATATCCATTCATCACCGTTATTTTTTTATCGTTGTAGCGAAATTCGCCTGAGACGAATCGCTTTTGCGCACTTTCATCATCGCCCGGAAAATTCAACTGGCTGGATTCAAAGGGAAGTTTGGAGAGCAGGGCAACGCCGTAATGAGTTTTCTGCCCGGTAAATTTTACTTCATAACCGAGCTTTTCTATGTGGTCTATGGGAAAGTCATCGTCCACCACTTTGGTTTCCTGCAGACCTATAAACGTCGGGGAATATTTATCAATGACCGCTTCTAACTGATGCAGACGCGTACGGATGCTGTTGACATTAAATGAAACAATTAACATAGCAATAAATGAAAGCAATAAAATAAGGAAAATAGAAAGTTTTAAGCGTGCTTAAAAGAAGAAAGCGGAATAGTGTAACGTATTCCGCTTGGAGAGGGGGGTTATTCTGCGATACCGGGTGAAAATTGTTTACGGTAATTGAACGCCTGGCGTTGCTCGGGCTTACCGGATAAGCGGATAACATCCATCAAGATACTGCCGGTTTCGATGAGCAAGGCATCGCCATTAACATCAATTTTAGATTCTGCAGATGCAGCTGCAGCAACAGCGGCCTCGTCTTCAGACTCTTCTTCCGTTTCGGAAGCACGAAATTCTTTGAGATCTTTGTAAGCCTTTAAACCTTTTGCCGCGCGTCGTTTGTTTTCAATCCGCATAGCTTCCAGTTCGGTATTTTCCTTTTCTTCGATGCGTGTTTTTTCATTCAAAGAAATGGTTTTCTTTTCTTTGTTCTTACGCATGATTTCAATTTGATCCAGCATGAAGTTGTAATCTGGGTCTTTCGCTGCACGTTTTGCATGGAGATTTTCGACCACAGGCAAAATACTGGAGAAATTGAAGTATTGCGAATGGGGCACTGGGTGAATTTTATCCCAGGGCAGAGCATTTTCGTAGGCGGATTCACCAACTTCTTCGGGGTCGATCATCATCGGCATATTGATGTCAGGAATAACGCCGCGATGCTGGGTACTGTCACCGGACACTCTATAGAATTTGGATTCGGTGATTTTTAAACCGCCTTCCAGCAGTGGATTGACTGACTGCACTGTGCCTTTACCAAATGTTTGTGTACCGACGATAATCCCGCGGCCATAGTCCTGAATAGCACCGGCAAAAATTTCGGAGGCTGAGGCGCTCAGTCGGTTTACCATTACCACCAGCGGACCGGAATACATCGCTTTAAAGCGTGAGCGATTATGGCGATTGATGTGGTCATCCGGGCTGCGAATCTGTACCACTGGGCCTTGGTCGATAAACAGGTCAGTCAGATTGACCGCTTCCTGCAGCGAGCCGCCGCCATTGTTACGCAGATCCAGAATCAAGCCATCGATACCTTGTTTCATCAGGTCGCGTAAGAGTTTAGCAACATCATTTGAGCTGCTTTTGTAGTCAATCATTCGGCGACGTTGGGCATCAAAATCTACATAAAATGTCGGCAGGTAGATCACGCCGATTTTTACTGTTTTGCCGTCTTCACCCAGTTCAAGTACATCGCTCTGTGCTGCCTGATCTTCGAGTTTGACCCGTCCACGGTTGATACGAATTACGCGAGTGTCTGCAGATGTTTTAGAGTCAGAGCGCATCACTTCGAGTTTAACCACAGTGTTTTTAGGGCCGCGAATAAGGTCTACAACTTCCTCCAGGCGCCAGCCAACCACGTCGACAACTTCGCCTTCGTCTCCCTGGGCAACACCAGTGATTTTATCTGTGGGTTTTAGCTGACCTTGTTTGTCAGCAGGTCCACCGGGAACCAGGCGTACAACCTTGGTGAATTCATCTTCGGACTGCAGCACGGCGCCAATACCTTCGAGCGACAAAGACATGTTGATATTGAAGTTTTCCGACGTGCGTGGTGACCAGTAATTGGTGTGCGGATCGTACAAAAGCGTAAGTGCGTTGGCGACAGTTTCAAACACATCTGCCGTGTCTTCCTGTTGGATTCTTTTAAGTTGTCTTTTGTAGCGTTTTGCGACAACTTCCTTGGCTTCTTCCAGGGTCTTGCCGGCCATTTTTAGATTGAGCAAACTGAGTTTAACGCGTTTATACCAAAGTTTATCCGCTTCGGTCATGGTTTTAGGCCAGGGCTGCTCATCGCGATCGATCAAAACATCGTCTTTTTCTGTGAAGTCAAATTTCACTGTTGAGTCATTCAACATTTCGAGTACGGATTCCATTCGGGAGCCGACACGCTGACGATAAATATCATAAATTTCAAAAGCCGCATCTAAGTTGCCGGATTTAAAATCGTCATCGAATTTGTCTCGGTGTTTTTCGAAGGATTGGATGTCCTTGCTGTAAAAAAACATGCGGGAAGGGTCTAGCGTATCGAGGTAGCTACTCAAATAGCGCTCGGAAAGATCATCGTTTATCTGAATTTCACGGTAGTGGCGTGATTGTAATTTGGCCAGTATATCCTTTACCGTTTCGGATTGGGTTTTTGTGTAAGAAAGAGGGTCTAATGAAAGTGCCTGCACTCCAAGAGACAAAATACCGTTGGCAACAACTATAACTACCAGCCGAGTGAGATTTCTTAGCATGTTACTTCCGTACCTTTAAGACATGTTTCAAAAATATTTTTTGCTACTTACTATACCATAGCCTACATCCACTCCACAGAGCGGAATTAATCGTTAAAGTTCAACTTTACTTAAAGCTTTGAACACGATAGTTAACTTTAAATCCTGGCGAATCTGTAAAAATACGTTATATACATTATTGAACCGATTTTTCCATCCAAAATAGGCGCCAAGTTGTAATAAAGACGTCATTTTGTTTCTTTTCTAAGCAAAAATAACCACGACAATTTGAAGGGGATTCTTAATGAGCAAATTTCTGACTAAAACAGCTTTGTTGACGATCTGCGCCTTTTCGCCATTTGCATATGCCGTAAAAGTGGCCGTGTGTACGCATGAGGGCGCGGTGAGAGAGATTCATATTGATTATGAAGTGGATGGTCAAACCGTCCCTTGTACCGTCAATTACGTGAAAGAAACAGGTACCCAGGCACTGTGGCGAGCCGAAAACATGGAAGGTTATTGCGAACAAAAAGCAGCAGACTTTATGGCCAAGCAAGAAAGCTGGGGTTGGAGTTGTGAATCTCAGGAGGCCGAGGTAACACCGGCGGAAATGGCCAGCGAACCGATGTCAGAAGCTGAAGTGGTAGACGAAGCCAGCGGTGCTGTTGCAGAAGAAGTGGATGAAATGAAAGAGAGCGAATAAGATTGTTTTGCACCTCTATCCACATGACGATTGAGGTGCAATTGCTCCCCAACCATTCGGCAGTTTGATGCCAATTTAAAATCAAGCGCGATAAACATTACTATCTTTGATAATAAAAAGTAATTTGTGGCTGTAAAGTAAACGTAATGCGTGTTGTTTATGCTAAGGTTTATGAAGTCGGCCTGTTTGCGACCCTCATCACGAAATTTTAGTTGCTCGAAAACCGAATTACGGTATTTTAGAAGGCCATTGATTTGGACTCGCTAAGCACTGTATAACCCTTGAAATTCAGTAAATGCTGGCGATCCCGATAGTATCTGACATGTACACGCATGGAGCCGCTTTTAAACCGTCTGTAATTGCATAGGAATTTGCATGTTTATAGCAGATTAAAAGCAACAAAAGCTTGAAAAAACAATCCAACAACAAGAATAACAATTAAAGCGTATACAAAATGACCTGGTCACTAATTTCTTACAATCATTTAGTTCATACCAGTGGTGCGACTTTACGCCTGGTTGGCGGCACCTGGCGTAATCCTCAACGAATAATGCCCGCCAATGTCGAAGGTCTGACGGACTATGAGGTTCAGTCGTTGGTGGCTGAAGGTTTGCATTACGTCAAATTGAATATCAGTGAATTGGAGCTCGATTTACTGAAAAAACTTGAAGCTAAAAAAAGTGGCAACAGTCGTCGTGTCGCAAACTTGAATGGCGATCGCGGTTTTGGCGATGAGAATGGCTTTCGTAAAAATTCCAATGAGAAGCTCAGTAGTATAAGTTAATCCTGTAAGCGCCAAAATAGTGCAGTTAATCCGAGATTCGCTTAAGGTTCTGACTTTGGCCTGTGAGCAAAGGCTTTCGTGTAACGGATGCTTGTTTTCAGTCGGTCTGTTATTTAGTGGGGCTATTTTTTCAGGTCTATATTTGCGGGTTTAAGTTTTCAAGCGTAAGTCTCCAGCTTCAGGCTTTACGCTATTTCACCTGGCAGCGGCTCCGGGGTTCTGCTGTCTCAATGAGCTGTCGAAGACTTTCTATTTCGCCTTTTTCCTGTTTAGTCTTTGTCCTGCTTCTTCTTCTCCCTGATTAATTTACTTGCTGGTTAGTTTTCTTTGTATTTGCTCTTCCTTTTTCTCTCGTCAGCAACATGCTGGTGATTGGCGCCGATTGAGTGGACGGGCGCTTCATTTGCAAATCGATTTTCACAGTGCATTTTCCCGTCAATCGTGTCACTTAATTGATCCGTATATTGCAAGACGCACGTAAAACTTGGAAGATGGGTTCTCATAAAAAAACACAAAAGGATTACACATGCCACAAAAGTTATTTCTTTTGCTCGTCAGCCTGTTGTTCCTAGTGGTTTCCTGTTCAAAGGATGCTGATAATTCTCCAAGCTCCGCCGCGTCAAAGAAGGCAAAAAAGGCCGCAGCAAGTTATGTGTCGACAGGTGATTTGCCTGAAATTATTTCTCACGGGAAGATCCGTTTGGCCGCTCCTAAATTCGATGGCGCTGACGCGTTGCCTCGCTCGGGGTTGCCTGTCAGCAGCTATCAGGAAGTGGCCGAACAACTGGCGATGGAACTCGGTTTGGATGTCGTTTGGGTATATGTTGATGGTTTTGCCGGATTAATTCCCGCACTTAATGAAGGTCGGGCAGACATCATCATCACCAATATGTCCATTACCAAAGCGCGCAAGGAAGACATCAGTTTTACCAATAGTATTTCGCGAGTAAAAGAAGTAGTTGTGGGGGCAAAAAATCTTAAGCTGGATACTTTGGCGGATCTCCAAAACATTGCCATAAGCATTCCAGAGGGCACAGCCTATGTGGAAAGTTTACAGGCCCTGCAGGCAGGGGACGGTGCCGATAAACTCAATATTCAGTTGCTTGAAACCGGCATTAGCGACAGCGACTTGATTGAAGGGATTCTGAATGGTGACTACCAGGCAACGGTCCTGGATGATGATATCGTGCAAGCGTATTTGCCGGCTTACCCCGACATTAAAAAAGGCATGACGATTAAGAAACGGCGAAAAATAGCGTGGGCCGTGCGCAAAGATAATCCGTTATTGTTGACCTACATTAATGAATTTCTAGTCTCTCACCATGTTCGAGCGTCATCCAATAAGAACGAAAAGAGAAGTTTTTCACAGATTAAAACTTCTGGGCGACTTCGCATGTTAACCACCAACAACCCCGCGAGTTATTTTATGTATCGCGGTGAATTGATGGGTTTCGATTATGAGCTAATGAAAAAATTTGCTGATCAACAAGGGTTGCACTTGTCGGTGATTTTAAAAGACAGCATACCTGAATTGTTTGAGGCGCTCGAAAAGGGGGAGGGCGATGTGGTGGCTTCTTCGATTACGGCTACGCCGGAGAGAGAGGCTATGGGTCTTCGTTTTTCAAAGCCGTATTTAAACGTACAGGAGCAATTGGTCAGTCGCTTGGATACACCTGAAATTACCTCTTTCGAACAATTGAATGGTGAGATTATTGGCGTAAATCCGGATACTGTTTTTTACGAGCGCCTGCGCGCTATCAAGCAGCAGGGTGGAAATTTTGTTATTCATGAATATCCCGGCACGACGACAGAGGAATTGATTGATTTACTGGAAAAGCACGAATTTGATTTTACGGTTGCGGACAGTCACCTGGTTGCCATCGAGCAGGCTTATCACAAGCAGGTGAAAGCAACTATGAATGTAACGGATGAGGCGGGAATTGCCTGGGTGGTACGCCCAGACCAACAAACTCTAAAAACCACATTAGATGCTTTTATCAAAAAGCAATACCGCGGCTTGTATTATAACGTTACATATAACAAGTATTTTAAAAACAGCCGGAAAATTCACAAATATCAAGATGGCCGTGTAACGCAAGACAGCGGCTTGTCGCCCTTTGATGATTTGGTAAAATCATTGGCCGACACTTATGGTATGGACTGGCGTTTAGTGACCGCGCAAATGTACCAGGAAAGTAAATTTAACCCGAACGCTAAATCCTTCGCTGGTGCTTTGGGTTTAATGCAGGTATTGCCTCGAACTGCACAGCAGTTTGGTTATTCGGCGTTGAAAAAGCCCGAGCAGGGAATCGCAGCGGGTGTTGCCTACCTGGATTGGCTTGATGATCGGTTTCCGCAGAATCTGAACGTGGATCAGCGTATTTATTTTACCTTGGCAGCTTATAATGCCGGAACCGGCCATGTACGAGATGCAATGAGTCTGGCTCGCCAGTTGGGGTATGATCCCTACTATTGGTTTAATAATGTAGAAAAAGCCATGCTGTTATTGTCCGAACCGGAGTATTATAAAAAATCTCGTTTTGGTTATGTCAGAGGCAGTGAGCCGGTGCATTATGTAAAAAGTATCCGTGATAGATATTTGGCGTATTTGAATGCGGGCATAAAATAAGTGCGACGTATGTTCAGCGATTTTGCACGGGTGACAAAACGGGGAGCGCTTCTGTAGTGTAAATACAGTTCTCGCGTAATAAATGATTTACCAGCAATATTTTATTGAGTAGTGACATTATGGCAATGACAGGTTTATTAGCGTTAATCGATGACATCGCAACGGTGCTTGATGACGTGGCAGTGCTTTCAAAAGTAGCGGTAAAAAAAACCGCCGGTGTATTGGGGGATGATCTCGCATTAAATGCGGCACAGGTAACAGGAGTCCGCGCTGAGCGTGAAATACCAGTGGTATGGGCTGTGGCGAAAGGTTCATTTGTTAACAAATTAATTCTGGTTCCATTAGCACTGGCCATCAGTGCATTTATACCTGTTTTGATTACGCCATTATTAATGCTTGGCGGTGGTTATTTGTGTTTTGAAGGGTTCGAAAAGCTGGCACATAAGTTTTTTCACTCGAAAGCTGAGAAACAGCAGCATCACAAAACTCTGGTGGATAACCTGAGTAACTCGAAAGTGGATCTCGTACAATTTGAAAAGCAAAAAATCAAAGGAGCGATAAGAACGGATTTTATTTTGTCCGCAGAAATTGTGGTGATCGCCCTGGGAACTGTCAGTGAAGCGGAGTTTATGACTCAGGTGATGGTGGTTTCAGGAATCGCGATGATGATGACCATTGGTGTGTACGGTTTGGTTGCTGGCATCGTGAAAATTGATGACCTTGGACTGTATCTACAGAAAAAACAGCAAGAAGGGTTTACTCGTACCCTTGGGGAGTGGCTTATTTTGCTAGCCCCGAAGTTAATGAAAGTGTTGTCGATACTTGGTACTGCGGCAATGTTTTTGGTCGGTGGTGGCATTATTGTTCACGGTCTGCCATTCTTACATCATCTTCTGCATGATATGAATGTTCTGCTGACGAATGCAGGCGGCGTTGTGCAATTGCTTGCGGAATTAATCGCAACAGGGGCTTTAGGCATTTTAAGCGGAGGACTTATTTTGCTGGTGGTTAACTTGATAAAACCGCTTTTTAAAGCCAAACAGGCAGCAGCAGAATAAGCGTGCAAGCGCTATGTGGGTGAGTTAATGGAGGTGGCAAGTGGAGGGGAAGTTGTTGAAGCGTCTTGCTGACACTTCTGTGGCGATTGTATGTGTGTGGCGATTGTAAGTGTGTTGCAAGTCAGTTGCGGAGTGTTGGTCAATCAGAATGAAACTGAAGGGGCTCTCGAAGTGAGCCGCCTTACAGTTTCATGAATAACGGTTACATCAAAAAGAAGTGCAGATTAGAAGCGGTAAACAACATGTACCGTGCTATCTACAGATGCAGCATCCACATAACCAATTTTATTGGGGTCAATAGCAACAGCTTTTACTACATCGGAATCACTACCTACATCTTCAGGTGGTTTTCCTTTGCCGGTAAATACCAGCTTGGACCAGTACGCTTTAAATTGAGACGCGCTTTTGTTGCAAACCTGATCGTTAAAAGCATCGCGAGTAGAGGAGCCTTCATACTGTTGAACAGGGACAACTTTGTTACCGTTCGGAAAGCTCTTGGTTTTTCCCAGATAAATCCGGGCAATGTCTTGTTTGCTCAAAGACGAAATGCCAGAGCTGGGATTTACAATTACCGCAATTTCAGCAGAACATATAGCAGACAGACCTGAAATTAAAAAGGCTGCCAATAACACTTTAAAAATTTTCATTTGGCAACTCCTTAGAATACAGATTGAATAGCGAAAGTCACTACGGTTTGGTCTACATCAGTACTAGTCATAGTAACCGGATCTTCATCAGTTCTGTCGATTTGGTCTATCTGGAACTTCAAGGCTGCGCCCGTTGTAACATCCCAACGTACGCCAATGGTGACAACATCTTGGTTGAACCAAAGCGTATCGGAAGTGGCTGCGAGAATGCCTCGTGCTTGTAAGCTGGCTGTGTTGCCAGGATCTGGAGCGACTAAATTTTCCAATTCTTTTCTCTCGTCTTCAGTCATGGAGTATGTGCCATGAATTAAAACGTTGTTAAAGCGAACACCCAGCATTACATAGTCACGTACCGCTTTTGGCAGGAACGCATCATCTGTCTCAAACTCAATGTGCTCAGCGGCAGCAACAAAATGATCGGTATCAATTGTTAAACCAAACTGAAGAAACGTTGTGGAGTCATCTTCGATAGCGATATCTTCTCTAAGATCACCGTAACCAAGCGCTTCAAGGCTGCTTAAAGCAAACTGAAACTCAGGAATAGGGTCGGTGTTTAACGTGAAGTCAGCTTGGTGATATGCCAAACGGAAGTTCCACCAAGTTTGCCCCAAGGTAACCGCAAGCCCCAATTGATTTCGAGTAGATGCGTTTAATTCAGTTGGTGTTTCTGGAGTGCTTCCAACATAGTCATAAGTTCCATCAAAACCACCAAAATATGCTTGTAAAGAGGTGTCCAGTGGTCCTAATGTGCCGGTGGTATAAAAATCTACCCCGTCGATATTGTTGACGGGAAGGTAATACACTTCGCGAGGTGGTCGTACCCAGGAGTAGGAATAGCCAACATCTAGATAATCAGAATAAAGGTAAAAAGGTGTACGAAGTCTACCGAACCGTATTTGGCTGTCGTCACTGACCGCCCAGGACATGTATGCCCATTCAGCGGTAATTTCGTAATCATCTTCTGAGCGAGTGATTAACTGAGCTGTTGCTGATAATTTGTCGGAGATGTCTCCAGTGAGCTGTAAGCCGAAAATATTACGATTGAATTGAATGTCGTCTTCATAAAAGCCGTTGTATTCAAAACCTTCTCCATCTTCAACGCTATCGGTGACAAAACCACCACCAATAGACATGAAGCCGGAAAAATATAAGTCTCCAGCATACGATGAGGCCGAGCCCGCGAGCGAACCCCCCAGCATCGCAAGCATTATAAAATGCTTTTTCTTGGGGAATGAATTTTGGATCATGTGTGTTTTACTCCTGCTTTACGCACGTCAGTGCATTTTATTCGCCCTAAAATATAGAGGGAAATTATTAAGATTACAAAAAATTAAACCAAAGTATCTAGAAAAATTTTATTTTTATGCTATGGCGCTAAAATTTTATTGGCGCCAGGTTAATTACTGAGCCAAGTGCTGCTTTTTTATTGAGTTTACGCTGAGTGGGGTAGACATTCACGTTCAGTAAACTGTGAGATCGAAGACACCTTGATCCTGGACTACACACGATATTGTTTGGATATTTTTTGTATGCCCTGGCTGATGCGATCAATTTCGTGACTGATTTCGTCCAGCTGGTTGGTGCTTTTGGTGACGCTTTGTGTATCCGTATAAATACCACTCACGTGTTGGGATACTTTGCTGACATTTACTGTTTGTTCCTGTGTCGCGGCTGCGATTCTGTCGTTTATTTTGCTGATTTCTTCGACATTTCCCAGTACCGAATCCAATACATCGCGCGAAATTTGCGTAGCTTCCAGGCCTTGGTTGGCTTTATCCACGCTGCCTTGCATGGCATCAATGGCATTGCCTGAGACCTTGGTCAGCTCACTGATCACACTTTGAATTTCTTCTGTGGCCTGCCGTGTGCGTACAGCAAGGCCCCGAACTTCGTCGGCAACGACGGCAAAGCCTCGGCCATGTTCACCTGCTCGGGCGGCCTCTATCGCGGCATTTAACGCCAGTAAGTTGGTTTGTTCTGCCACTATCTGAATAGTATTCAGCAATTGCGCGACATCGGTTGAGAATTCTTCAAAACGATTGACGACATTTGCTGCGCTTTTCACTTCCTGCACCAAATTGGTAATGGTTGAAACATTGTCGGAAAGAGTATCCCGGCCGTGCGCCGCAGCCTGGCTCGCATCGTTGGCCTGGGAGGAGGCATGATTGGCAAAATCAGCCACTTCATGCACGCTCGCGAGTAATTCGTCGATAGATGAGCGCATTTCGGCAATGGCCTTGGATTGATGCTGAATGCGGGTGAGGTTGTCGCTGCTGGATTTTGTCAGTGCAGTTGCAACTTGAGTCATGCCGGATACTTCATTGCTGACATTGGAAAACGACGAGTGAAGTCGTTCCAGGAAGGCATTGAAATACTTCACTAGATAGCGTACTTCGTCATAACCTTTGTACTGAATGCGCTTGGTTAAATCTCCGCTGCCCTGAGCCATTTCTTTCAGCGACATGGTGACGGCGTGAATACTGGCGGTAATAGAGCGGGACACCAGCAAACTGATGACTAGCAGTATGGCGATGGCGACGATAGCGATGATTATCGAAACATTTGCCGCACGCTGAGAGCCGGCTCGGGTCTCCGTTAATGATTGCGTAAACGCTGATTGAGTCACTGTTTTCATGTGGGTCAACTTGTCACGCAGTGCGCTTAGACGTTCCGAGTTTTTGGCCGCTTCATCTGCAGCTACGCTAAAATCTACCGTGCCATCAATAAAGCCTTGGGCGATTCTGACAGAGGTTTCGTACCACTGGGTAAGTTCCAGCGCTATGGTGCTTAATTCGCTATTTTCGCTACGCAAGGAGCGGAGTTGTTGCAAGTTTTTGCTGATGAGATTGAAGTTGTCCTCAGCATCCTGCAGTGATTGTTCGTCACCGGTAATTACCGCTGAATTAAATTGAAACTCCATTAACTGTAATGCGCCCAAATTAACGGTTGTGAGTTCAAGAGTGGGGTAGAGTTGTTGTTCTGCAAGTTGCAGGCGCTGGTTGTTGTCCTGTCGAACGAAAAGCGAGTAGCCCTGGCTGATCGTAAACGCGAGCAGCACGATACAGACAAGAAAAAACATCTTCTTCGCAATCGTTAAACGGAACATATTTGTACCAGCAATGTATCCCGGCGGTATGCCTCCTAGGAGTGATTTCGAAGGAGATGCTTATCCAAGACATTTGGAAATCTTTGCTACATTAATTTGTTATAGCAGCAAAAATATGCATATTCAAATGTGAATAAGGAGAAATCCTGGAAATAATATAGTGGCTTGCGTAAGTGAGCGTTAATGGTGATATGGGCAATGTCGGTTTCTGGGCTGACCATTCTTTACTGTGGCCTTGTTTACTGCATTGCCTGCTGCACTATTTATGCTTTACCTACTGCACAGTCAGGAGAGAGCAGTGTTGCTGATATTTAATGATTGGGGGAATTTATGGCGGGTATTAAGCGTTCAAAACTCATGTTTGAAGGTGATATGGGTGAGTCACTGGCCGGTCTGCTGGAAATGCCGGAAGGTGAACCGGTGGCCTGGGCAATCATGGCTCACTGTTTTACTTGCGGTAAAGATTTACCGTCTGCTTCACGTATTGCGAAAGGGCTTGTGCAAAAAGGCTATGCTGTATTGCGCTTTGATTTTACCGGTCTTGGTGGTAGCGATGGTGATTTTGCGAATACGAATTTTTCTTCCAATGTGGGTGATCTTATCGCCGCGGCTGACTTTTTAAGAAAGCATCACAAAGCGCCTCAGATGTTGATTGGTCACAGCCTTGGTGGCACCGCTGTGCTGGCCGCTGCGCATAGAATTCCAGAGGTAAAAGGTGTTGTAACAATCGGCTCGCCCTGCAACCCTGAAAATGTTGCGAAGCAATTCAGTTGTGATATTTCAAAAATTGAATCTGATGGTGAGGCACAGGTCAATCTGGCTGGAAGGGCATTCGTGATAAAACGGCAGTTTATCGAGGATATTCGAAAATCGATAGCTAAAGAATATATCGCGAAATTAAAACGCCCACTGCTAATTTTTCATTCGCCCAGTGACGAAACTGTACCTATATCGGAAGCCGAGAAAATTTACAAAGCAGCCAAGCATCCCAAAAGTTTCGTTAGTCTGGAAAATGCCGATCACTTGTTAAGTAAACGCGAAGACGCACAATATGTGGCTGATGTATTATCCAGCTGGTCTTCGCGTTACATCAAGTAAGGTTTTATTTTAAACGGAATTTTCGTTCTTTATATGCGTTAGAGGTTTGTAAGTGCTGTGGATTCCTGCGTATTTTTATCTTGATAAAGCGTGTGCCCCTGATCAAACAGCCAAACCTCAACACGTTGATTGCGAATCTTGTTTTCGCCATCATTGGAGGCGACCGGCAGGTAGGAGCCGAATCCTTTAACCGGCTCTACTGATACACCTTCTCGATGCAGTGCAGACTTAACCGCTAAAGCACGCAGCTTGGAAAATGCCAAGGCTAAGGTTTCTCGTTGTTTGTAATCACCAAAACCAATTAGTTGCACGCGTTTGTCACGATTTTCTGGAAGCTTCATATATTCGGCTAAACGTTGAATATCCTGCTTTGCTTTGTTATCCAACTCGGCGCTTCCCGTTTCAAAACGAAAGTTAATGGATAGGCGATGCCCTTTTTCAACCAGGTTTGCATAGCCCTGCGGTACTTCTTCTGGAACTGTGCCTGCAATGCTCAGCGGGTTTTGCGATATAAATCCGATGTTTTCTACTATTTTCTGGCCGCTTTGACTTTTGGCGTATTTCACGAAATCTTTGGCAACTTCGTTTTGTATGTCTGGCAGCGTGTACATATATAGCCGTCTGGAAAGAGGGTAGTCTTCAGTGGCAATGGTTAAGTGTTGGGGGGAAAGTTTCAGGCTTTTGCCATCGGAAATGTTGAGCGCTTTTACTGCGCTAACCGATGCAAGAGCGACAAAGCCTATAGCATTACGCTGGCGAGAAACAAAGCTGGCAAGCTGATCATTCGATTCAAAGCGAGTAGCATCTTTAGAAAGTGGGTAATGCTTGTCGAGCACAAGGGATTTAAAGGTGTCCCAGGTTCCTGATTTATCATCACGCGCATGTACAACAATCGTTGCATTGGCTCCGCCGACCTGGCTCCAGTTTTTAATTTTGCCAGAGAAAATGTCGCGCAGTTGTTCAATGGTAAGGTCGTTGACGGGGTTCTTCTCATTGACGATTATCGCAAGACCATCAATCGCGACGACGTGTTCATTTTCCTGATCGCGAAGGTCCACGGTAGACGATATCAACTGGTTTTCACTGTCTTTGATCGCACGAGACGCCATAGCGACTTCCGCTTGGCCTTGTTTCATGGCTTTAAATCCCGTGGAGGAGCCATGTGCATAGATATCAATGTAGACTTTGGTTTGTTCGAAGAGGCCTTCCACACGCGTTTCGTTTTCTGCGCGTTCAATCAGCTTTACTTCAGAGACGCCGCGCTGCTCCAGATATTGCATCGCCCAGGCCGGTGCTAAATGCGCGCCGATCGTATTCGAGCCGTGAATGCTGAATAAATGGCCATTAGGACTGGCAGTAATATCGTTTAGAGTCTGAGCGGAAAGGGGTGCCGAAAACAGGGTACAAGAGTAAAGTAGTACCAAAGTGGCTAGCTTCTGAATAATTTGCATGATTTACAACCTGACTATAGCAAACAAACGGAGAATCTAGCGTTTAATTGTTTCATTCTTATTACAAAAGTGCGTATGAGAAATATCCTCAAAGTCGGTCTGGTTATATCGTCGACATCTGGTAAGTGCGAAATTTTCTCTTGTATTCGGTTGCGGTGAGTAGCGTACCAGCGGGTGTGCCCCTGGCGTCTTGTTGGCATCAAAAATGGTGATCACCACGTCAATCACTGCAGGGTGAAGGTGAGTTGGTAATAAGAAGCGACGACATGCTAATTATGCGTTGCAAGTACGCTTATACTGTATCTACAACCTCTGATCCTATGTTCTGGCAATTCGTTGACTCATGATGGAAAAGCGACACCGTATTCGATTCACTCATTCACTTCTGGCCGCTTCCGGTGGCCTGGTGTTGTGCCTGATTGTTGCATATGCGCAAATGTTGGGTCAGGTGGCGCTTGGTCCTGGTCCGTTGGTTGTTATTTTCCTTGTTTTCTGGTCGGTCAATGCTTGGTTTTTATGGGCAGTAGGCAGCGGTTATTCCGATCGTTATCGCGACGGTTCTTTAACATTGCCGCAAATGTACTGGGCGTCACTGTCTTGCATTTTAACGATGGTGATTGTGCAAGGGCACTATGAATTATTGTTGCTCCTGCTGTTTTTGATCATGGTGTTCGGCATCTTCCGTATGAATGGGAAAGATTTTATCGTCTATTCTCTGGTGATTTCTGTCTGTTTCGCGTGTCAGCAAACCGCTTCCTTTCTTTTGCAGAACGAAAGTGTGTCGAGCATGGATCGCCTGGTGATGTGGTTTGTGTTCACCATGTGTGTTGCGGTCCTGACGTCTTTGTGTAATTCGGTCGCCATTATGAGAACGCGCCTTCATCTAAAAAACGAGGAGCTGCAAGAAGCACTCGGAACCAAAAATTTGTTTCTGGCGAACATGAGTCATGAAGTGCGAACCCCCATCAATGGTGTGATCGGCATGTTGCGATTGTTACAGCGTTCGCCATTGAACGATCAGCAACGTCAGCAAGCCGTGTTGGCTTTGACCAGCGCACAAAATTTATTAAGCATTGTGAACGACATTCTCGATTTTTCTAAAATTGAGGCGGGTCAAATGGCCTTGGAGCAGGTTGAGTTTGATTTGCTTGAGCTGATAACTGATATCGCTACAAGCATGGGGGTACGTGCTCAGGAAAAAAATTTAGAGTTTGTATTAGATGTGACAAATATTCCTGTTGCAAAAGTGAAAGGAGACCCCGGGCGATTACATCAAGTCATCATGAATTTGCTTGGCAACGCTATAAAGTTTACTCAGCATGGTGAAATAGTATTGAAATGTCAGTTGTCTGAAGCGGACCCCGGACACTATCTTTTCCAGTGTTCTGTAAAAGATACGGGTATTGGCATAGCAAAAGAAAACCTCAATAAAATATTTTCATCCTTTTCTCAAGTGGATACCTCTACCACACGGCGCTTTGGTGGTGCGGGTCTGGGACTTAGTTTGGTTAAGCACCTCTCTCAAATGATGGGGGGCGACGTCGCTATAAACAGCGCAGTGGGTTATGGTTCTGAGTTTACTGCGACAGCGACCCTGGCTGCAGTTGGCGAATTGACCGCTGTGAGCGCTCCAATATCCTTGAAGCATCATCATATTCTTATTGTTGATGGAAATCTCAGTGCGAATAATGTGTTGGCGAAGCAATTTAAAAGTTGGGGCGCAACGGTGTATCAGGCTTTCGACCATGCCTCTGCCATCTCTATTCTGTACGACTCGCTGCATGATCAGGGAGCGCAAAAAACGGCGAATCAAACTTTTACTACGGTCTTTGTTGATCAGCATGTTGAAAATGAAGAGGGTGTAAAATTATCGATAACGTTAAGACAAGAACCCGAATTCGCGAAAGTGCAAATTGTGTTGCTGACACCCATAGGGGAGGAGGTGGTCACAGACCCGCTCGCTAGTGACCGTCAACAATGTGATGTTCAGCTTTTTAAGCCTGTGACGTCTAATAGTTTAAGCCGGGTACTGAAGTCTCTGACCGTCAGTCAATGGGATTCTTCGTCTGCCGTGGCTCAACCACAAGAAGCCTTGCTTTCGCCAACCAACAAGGGAAAACCGTTAACAGTACGCAGCGCTTCGCGAAAGATTTTGCTGGTGGAAGATAATGAAGTGAATCGCTTAGTGGCGGAAGGAGTTTTAGAAGAGTTTGGATTAACGTGTGATATTGCTGAAAACGGTCGAGAGGCCCTGGATCAGCTCAACACCTCCAGAACTACCGGGGAGTTGTATGGCCTCATATTGATGGATTGCCAAATGCCGGTAATGGACGGCTATGAAGCCACACGTCAAATTCGTTCGGGTATTTGCGGTCAGGAATATCGTTACATTCCTATTGTGGCAGTCACTGCAAATGTGATGGCGGGTGATAAAGAAAAATGCTTGAACACGGGTATGAATGATTTCTTACCTAAGCCTTTGGATGTGGATGATGTTGCACAAAAGCTGACGCAGTGGCTGGGTAATGTAAGGTTAATTTCTGAGGATGCAGTCCTGCAGAAGGCGGCCATTGAACAAACAGCCCAAGAGCAAGCAACCAAAGAGCAAGCAACCAAAGAGCAAGCAACCAAAGAGCAAGCACCCCTTGAGAACCATGCTGCTGAAACCTTTAGTGATCCTGTGGAAAGTACCAGTAGAGTTCCCGCGGAGGAATCGGTTAGCGTGATCTGGGACGAGCATTCTGCGTTGCGTCGAGTCCGGGGCAAAAAGGATCGGTTAATTAATCTGATCAGATTATTTATTAAAAACACGCCGGAGGAACTCGCACAGCTGCACGCAGCGTATGAGCAACAGGATTATGACGCTGTGCGGAAGGGCGCCCACAGCCTAAAAGGTGTGGCAGGGAATATGGGAGCACTTCAATTGATGGATATTGCGCTGATGTGTGAGCAGTGTTGTACAGATAAAGAGACAAGGAGGGATGAGTTAGTATCTGCAATACCGAAATTATCGAATTGCTTTGAGACGACGCTGCAGGTGTTAAAGCAATATCTGGAAAAAGCTGAAGATGCGCAGTAAAGGATTTTATTTGATGTCCGAAAGGATATTCCCAAAAGGACATTCCCAAAAGGAGAAACACCCGCAGTTTGCCGGCGGAATTTTCGTGTCGATCAAAATCCCATCTGAAATTTTGTTTTTTGAACAACTTCACTAATAATTTTTGACCTCAAAAGCATTATTGCGTCATAATGCGCCAAAGATAATCAAATAACGCAACCTCCAGGCACATCAACCAACTGTGAATAACTAAGAATAAAACGGTGTGATTGTGAGGTACTTGCTTATCCGTTCATGTCTATAACGGTTTTGGCCTGACTGAAAATTACAAACACTCTAGTGTGCAATTCGGCAGTCGTATGCGTACCGATATTCAATGAAATACCCATTTAGTTCTGTTGGAATTCGTACACGCAAGCCAGGCAAGAAACTTGTTTAGCCAAGTGGCCTAAGCAGCAAAACGCATAAACAAAACGATCTAGAAACAGTCATTAGCAAACAAAAAATACCAATAAAAGAACACAGCGCATTCACTCATAGATGAGCTGAAAAAACTTGGTAAACCGCTGACGCTTCGAATGTGACCTTGCAGGTGAAAAAAACAGGATCACAGGTGTAAAAAAACAGGCGGGAAAAGGAAAGGGTAATCGTCTAACAAAAAACGCAGGCAGAACGAAAGAACCAATTGCTTGTGTGAAAGCAGGAATCTGTTCCAGTGTTAGTAGAGAACACGATAGTAAGTTGTTGTTTTAGATAAAAATTAAGCACATATAGCAATTCAAATAGTGCGCAAGTCCAACCCAGACAATGAGGTAGTTTATGCGATTATTCAATTCCCCGTTGGTGAAGGCATCGCTTTTGCTTTCCGTTTCAACCCTTTCTCTAAACGCTTTTTCCTACAATTGCTCCGGCGTGCCGCAGTTTCAGGCGGGCACAGGCTATGGCAATGGTGCAATCGTGCAGAACAATGGCAATGCCTATCAGTGTAAGGTAGGTGGTTGGTGCCAGATAGGCGGCGCATACGAGCCTGGTGTTGGCTGGGCTCAGGGCGATGCCTGGAACAGCCTGGGTTCATGTAACGGTTCTGGCTCAAGCTCCAGCAGTGGTGGTTCTGGTGGCTCGACGAGCTCTTCTGGCGGTGCCAGCGGCGGTGTTGTAACGGTATATGAACACTGTAACTACGGTGGCTGGTCGGTCAGTTTTAATGCCGGCGACTTTGATTTGGTAAACCTTCAGCAAAAGGGCGTTCCTAACGACCAGGCTTCATCTATTCGAGTGTCTGCAGGTTATAGCGTGACCCTGTTTGAGCATCACCATTTCACTGGGGCCTCAGTGACTATTTCAGGTGATGACAGTTGCTTAAATGACAACGTATCAGGCAGTGTTAACTTTAACGATCAGATTTCGTCTATGAAGGTTACCGCTGGCGGCGGCGGTGGCGGCGGCGGTTCTTGCCCCGCTTGGAGTGCCAGCGGTTATTACTATCCTGGAGACAAAGTCATGTTCCAGGGAAGCGCTTATGTCGCGGTACATGAGAACCCTGGATACGATCCCACTATTAGCACCTGGTTTTGGGACCCGACTACCTGCGGTGGTGGCAGTTCTTCAAGCTCGTCAGGTGGTAGCTCGAGTTCAAGCAGCGGCGGCAGCAATGGTTTCCATATTTCTCGCCAGCAGTTTGACCAGATGTTCCCTAATCGTCACGCGCTTTATACCTACCAAGGCTTTGTTGATGCGGTAAATGAGTACCCTGGCTTTGCCAAGCAGGGAAGTGTTGAAGTGCAAAAGCGTGAACTGGCCGCAGCACTTGCCAACTTTAAGCATGAAACTGGCAGCTTTGTTTATGCACGTGAAATAGCCATGGGTGAGTACTGTGGCGACTGGGATGGAAACCCCAGCACCTGTCCTTGTGAGCCGGGTAAAAAGTACTATGGTCGTGGTCCTATCCAGTTGAGCTGGAACGGTAACTACTGTGCGGCCGGTGCTGCCTTGGGCTTGGATCTGCGTCGTAACCCTGAAATTGTTGAGCAGGACTCCAAAGTCGCATGGAAAACTGCCATTTGGTTCTGGATGACGCAAACTGGCGCTGGTTCCATGACTCCTCACAACGCGATTGTGAACGGAGCGGGCTTTGGTGAAACAATCCGTTCGATTAATGGGGCTTTGGAATGTAATGGTGGTAACCCAGCACAGGTAGATGCGCGAGTTCGCTACTTCCAGGAAATCAGCAATACGCTGGGAGTTAGTACTGGTGGTAATCTACGCTGTTAAGTGACAATCTTTACGTAATACAAAAAAGCCTCCGATAGGAGGCTTTTTTTTGAGTGCATGATATTAATCCAAACAGAATTTGCTGTCATAAAAAGGCAATGATCGTCCATTAGACTTTGTTGTGTTTAGAAAACAAACAATAAAGGCTGGCTTATGTTGCTCAAAAAAACGTTAGGATTCCGAATTTCGTTTATAGCTTTTGGCGCTGTCTTGTCTGCGTGTAACGCGTATCTTTCCGGCTCGTCAACGACTAACCCCGGTGAAGCGGGTTACGGCGAATTTATCAGTACGGCAGCAGTATCTGCCAAGCAAAACACCGCTGAGCTGAACGAACACTCCACACTCTCACTCACCGTCAATACGCCGTAAACAAACCGCACACTAGAATTCCCGTTTTTTCCGGCTGGTATGCCTTCGCGCCCGATTCAATTACAATTCATGATGAATGTAAATTGAAACCTCGGGGGCTTGTTGCGTGTATCGCATTGGATTAGTGGTTGTAGTTTTCTTTATGGCAGGGTGTAGTGCTCTGCTAATTCAAGATTTTAATCAGCGTTTTGGTGAAGCTGTACCAGCAAAGTTGGATTCACCACCTCTTACCGGCCAAATAGATTACTGGCACGACGTTAAGCCGATTTTAGATAACCGTTGTGTTGTTTGTCATGCCTGTTATGACGCACCTTGCCAATTGAAACTCACTGCCTATGACGGTTTGGCTCGAGGGGCGAGTAAGGACAAAGTATACGATGCCAGTCGAGTTCTAGCGCAGGCACCGTCGCGATTGTTTGAGGATGCCTTCAGCACGCCTGCCTGGAGAGAAAAAGGGTTCTTCCCCGTGTTAAATGAACGAGCGAACACGCCTCAAGCCAACATTGAAACCAGTGTGTTGGCGCAAATGTTATTACAGAAACAGGCGCATCCTCTACCTGACAATAGTGTGTTGTATGACACTTTCGACTTATCGCTTAATCGCGATCAGCAATGTGTAAATATTGCTGAATATCCCAAATACAAAGAGGAATATCCGCTTTGGGGGATGCCCTATGGTTTTCCTGGTGTGAGTCAGAAAGAGCATGCGACATTGATGGCCTGGTTGCAGGAGGGCATGCCATATCAGGCAGGGGACTCCACCATTGCACAACATGGAAAATCTATTGATCAGTGGGAAGCGTTCTTGAATCAAGATTCCTTGAAAGCGCAGTTGATGTCGAGATATATCTATGAGCATTTGTTTGCTGCGCATATATATTTTAAGCAGGATGCGACTCCTGCGTTTTTCGAACTGGTGCGTTCCTCAACCCCACCTGGGCAACAAATACAGGGTATTTTTACACGTATGCCGTTTATGGACCCAGAGGTTGAGCGGGTATATTACCGCTTCCGCCCGGTGCAGGAGACGATTGTGAATAAAACGCATTTGCCTTATTTGCTGGATGAGGCGCGTCAGTCTCGGTGGCAAAAAAGCTTCCTGGAGTCCGCCTATGAAGTCTCAGCTTTACCCAGCTATGACTTGAAAATAGCGGCAAATCCTTTTAAATCTTTTGCGGCAATTCCCACGGATATACGGTATCGATTCTTATTGGATGAAGCGCAATTCACCATTATGAATTTTATCAAGGGGTCGGTATGTCGCGGACAAACGGCGTTAAACGTAATTCATGACTATTTCTGGGTGGTCTTTGTAAAGCCTGAAATAGATATGTCAACCGACGATGAAGCGTTTATGGAAAACGTTTTTGATGAGATGAACTTGCCGGCAGAGCACGGAGCTAATGCTTTTCCTACGCATTGGTTGGCCTACGCGGAAAAAGAAAAGGATTATCGTAATGCAAAAATACAATATCTAAATGAAAATGCAGTTGGGAAAATCCCATTGGATTTCAATCTTATTTGGCATGGAGAGGGTGAAAATAAAAATGCCAGTTTAACGGTTTATCGTCATTTTGACAGTGCGACTGTAGTGAAGGGGCTGCAAGGCGAAACTCCGCAAAGTGCCTGGATAATCACTTACCCTTTATTAGAACGAATTCACTATTTGTTAGTTGCCGGGTTCGATGTGTTTGGCAATTTAGGTCACCAGTTAAATACCCGAATTTATATGGACTTCTTACGAATGGAAGGGGAAGAGAATTTCCTTGCATTGCTGCCAAAAGGTCATCGTCAAGAAGTGTTGGATAAATGGTATCGCGGAGCGATAAGCCCTGTTGCGAAATATATCAAAGGGCATCAGGTAGAGTTTCTAGGGGATTCGGAAATTACTTATCACACCGATAATCGGCTACAGGAATTGTATGGGTATTTGAAAGACGAAATGAAACCGGTTGCAGAGACGAAATATGAAATTGCTCAGGCTGATTTGGATAAGGAGGCGTTAGGGTTGTTGGCCTCCATCAACCAGATAAAGGGATTGAATGCTGCCAAATTCCCTCAGACCATGTTTTTAGTGCTTGAAGATGATGCGAGCGGAAAGCGACAGAATTTCACCATTATCCATCATAATGCCTATACCAATATTTCACATTTATTTGGGAACGAGGATCGACGTTTGAAGCAAGAGGATGGTGTATCGGTTTTGCGTGGTCTGGTTGGTGCTTATCCGAATGTATTTTTACACGCTAAACGCTCACAGCTAGCTAATTTTACCCACGCAATCACGCATATTGCTGACAAGCAGGCTTTACATCAGCTGGTTGCTGATTTTGGAGTGAGAAGAACCAATAAGGATTTTTGGCAGTTCAGTGATTATATTCATGCCTCAGCGAAAGAAGAGGAGCCCGTTAATTTTGGAATATATGATTATAATCGGGTCTCTGATTTGTAAATGCGCCGCTAGACCGAGGTTTTGGTTGAAATTCTCTTGGCGCGTCGTTAAGATTGCCGGCGTTTAAAGGTGCCTGACGGCGAGTGTTTGGCCGTCAGGTTAAACGGGAAGAATGGTGCAAAACCAACGCTGCCCCCGCAACGGTAATGAGCGCGCTACAGGTTTCCATGAACGTTATTGTTCATGTTGCAACTTGCGTAACGGCTTCAAAAAACCACTGTATAGCTTGATTAGTCGGATCAGTTGAATTGGACGCTATCCACTGAAATATTGCTGATATGGGAAGGTGAAGCCTGATATTTTACATGCCTGATTCAGGTGTTGGGTATCGCTCTAAGCCCGGATACCGGCCTTATACATCCATTTGAACTGAATGTTCAAATTTTTACGATGTTGCGGTGGGCGGCATCCAGACTTGGATCGTTTGCAGTTAACCTGTGTTGGCAAATTGATTACCATTAAACGTTATTCGTGGTTGCTTAATTAAAAAAGCAATAAAGGCGTTAATGACGTATACAGATGGTTGTGAAATTGCCTTGCACTGCTCGCATTGTAGTTTTCTGGATTAACGCTGTGATTGTTTCTCAACATTAATGGCGGATATCCTGAGTTTGTCCGCGAGATGTTTCAACGAATTCTTCTGATTTTCCTGCCAGTAACATCATAATTTTATCGTGCGTATTTGGATAATTTTATGATTATTTTTAACAAGCAAAAACTTTTTACTTTGATGGTGCCCGTGTTCTTAGCTCAGGGTGTCACAGCGGATACTCTCCCTGCAGATGAAATCGTTGTCGTTACTTCGCGTAGCGAAAAAAAGTTGTTTGACACACTGTCTTCGGTCAGCTTGGTCGATGCACAAACCATTGAAAAACTTCAAGTAAAAGATCTCGGTGAGATTTTTGAGCTGGTCACAAGTACAGATGTGGTCAGATCTGGAAGCGCCGGCTCCGCTACCAGTGTTTTCACCCGGGGGATGAATGCCAACCACACATTGTTATTGATTAATGGGCAGAAGTTCAGCAGTGCAACTTTAGGGACATCCCAATTTAATTTAGTTGATCCGGCTTTGGTAAAGCGCGTTGAATTTTTACGAGGCTCCCGTTCGGCTATCTATGGCAGTGATGCACTGGCCGGTGTAATCGATATCAAAACCAATAGTGACACTGAAGAAAGTGAGTCATCAGTGTATTTGGAAAAAGGCAGTTTTAACAGCAATAAGCTTGCGTTAAGTACTTCGCAAAGTCTGGAGTCATTTTCTTTCGATATTGGCTTGTCGCACTTCGTATCGGATGGCTTTGACAGTACGGAAGATACAGCAGGGTTTAATGCGGATGAAGATGGATTTGAGAATAATAACGCTAATGTAATTGCACGATATAAAATTTCGGATAAGGGCGCTTTATCTTTCAATTATTTTTATGTGGATAGTGAGTCTGACTACGATTCATTGTACTCACCTGATACTCAGCCATATTCTCAAAACCAGATTCGTGTTGGCAGTGTGAATTTGGATTGGACTTTTAATGCGCGATATTCAAGTAACGTTTCTTATAATTATTCTTCCGATGAAAGCCAGGAAAAGGATCGACAAATTGAATCTGCTTTTTTGGGAAAGTTCGCGACTGCGCGGCATAATCTATTTTGGCAAAACGAATTAGTGATAAGTGAGAACGCAGAGTTGCTTTTTGGTCTTGACCTAACCGACGAGTCTGTCGAAACCACCTCAGAGTTGAGTGATACCGAACGCGATATTCGCGCGCCTTTCGCGCAGCTGAGCAGCACTTTTGGTATGTGGACCTTCGACGTGGGATTTCGCTCTGACGACTATGGTGATTTTGGCAAAAATGATTCGGAATCTCTTGCTGTAGGGGTAAATATTACATCGGAACTTAAATTGTTTGCGAGTTACGCGGAAGGGTTTAAAGTTCCAACGTTTAATGACTTGGGCTGGCCTGACGATGGATTCTCGGTGGGAAATAAGTTTCTTAAGGCAGAGAGTTCCGAAAACGGTGAAATTGGCCTTCGCTATTTCAGTGGTGATATCTATCTCGATGCGGCAGTTTTTAATAACAAAGTTGAGAATCTCATTGATTGGGCTCCCGGCGATGATGGTAAATGGTCGCCACAGAATATCGCGAGTGCTAAATTTAAGGGCGCCGAGTTAACGCTTGGCATGAATCTCGATAACTGGCTGATTGAATTAAACAGCAGCTACGTAGACCCGAAAAATGGTGAGACGGGCAAAATCATTGATCGCCGCTCAAAAACCCGCAGCAATTTGCGGTTTGAATATCAGTTTAGTGATAGCTGGCTTTTAGGGACGGTCGTGAAGTATCGTGGATCACGGTTCGAAAATGATGGTGCTGAGAAGCTCGATGCAGTTACCATGCTGGACGCTTATCTTACGCTGAGCTTGAGCGAAGAGCTGCAGCTGAATATGAAGCTGAATAATATTTCAGATGAAGATTATCAGCTTATTCCAGGTTACAACCAGGCGGGGCGTGCAGGGAGTGTCAGTCTAAGGTTGCAATTCTAGTCGACGCTATCGTCGACGTTATCATTGACGTTATATCGAGGTTATCAAGGCAAAGCGTGGGATTAAAAAAAGGGGCCGTATGACCCCTTTGAAGCAGTGGAGAGAGTTTTCTATCAGCCGTTTCGCTTAGTTGAAAACGGCTTCTTCCATATGCATGTTCACTTCATGTTGCTGAACTTTGTAGTCTCGTGGCGTTTGGCCAAATTTCTTTTTAAATGTCCGGCTAAAATGCGAAAAGTTTGAAAAGCCATATTTCATGGCAACTTCGGAAATCTTAATCTTCTGACCTCTGGCCAGCTTTTGTGCAATGATATTCAGGCGCTCGTCTTGAATATATTGACTAGGCGTCAGCTGGTGATGATCAAATATGTTGTATAGATAACGCAGGCTCATATTGTGTTTCTGGGCAATATAAGCAGGTTTCAAATCTGGGTTTTCTAAGTTCAAGCGAATAAATTCAAGTATTTTATTTAGTTGTACCACGCGCATGGCCTCGCAGTCGATTCTTTTGTTTTGGTTTTTCCCATCTAAAGCGATGGAGAGTAAGTGGAGAAAGTTGTTTATCATCTTGTTAAGAGAATCATCTTCCATATTGCCAATTTCATGGATGATGCCACGCATGTAGCTTTGGATTACCTGGCCAAATGGTTGGCCGTGACCCAGCGTGGTACCGTTCAAGTCTTCGGCATAATCGAAAAAATAATTCATTTTTTCGATGGGAATTTGCAGTAAGAGTGATTCTACTGATCCGTTCAGATAAAGGGTTTGCTCTCGACTGCAGTGATAAAAAGTTAAATCGCCAACCGCAGCGCTTTGACTTTGGTTGTTGAGCTTTTTATCAATGGAAGAATTTAGTCGCAACGACAACAACATGGTGTCTTTTTGCATGTTGGCGATGGTTGCTTTGGACTGACTAAGAATAATCGGGTCAGCATATACTTCAGCAATTTTAATATCGTTTTGCTGTTTCATGCGGAGTATGCCGTTGAAACTACTGCGATCTCGATTGAGCTGTTGACAGGCAACGTTCGCGATTCTTTTGCAGACGACGTCATGCCAGTAATCAAAACGTTCGTAGGGAGATACAAGCTCTGTAGAAAAAGCAAGACATCGTTCGTCTAGTAGGTAATCTCGTAGGGCCATACATTTTCCGTTTAACTTTGAGTGAGTCTAAAAAAGGCGGCCAGAAATTTCTTAAACAAATCTATCTCTTTCAGCTAAACTTAAAAGTACAAATCTGATTCACTGTTCATGCTAAAGGGTTTTATTGTCAGGCTGTTGAATTTCAGCGATTGTTGGTAATTACCTGCAACCGTCTGCTCATTCTTTTTTGTTTTCCTTTTTGTTTAAGTGTTTGGTTTGTTTGATTTAGTTTGCACTAAATAAATTGGCCAAATAAATAGACAAAAAGCAGCCCTTTAGCACCTTGTGAAATCTGAGAGTAAATACAAAAGCATATTGGTGCGCTGATGTTTTAAAACAAAAGCATGTCAAAACTTTTTACTTTCAGTTGGGTCCCTTCAGTTATGTTAAATCAGTTATATCCAATTAGTTCTGTCCGTTTGAAAATGTGATAATTCCATTTGAGAGGCAGTGTGTTCATAGAAGTCTGGAGTGTAACCATCATATTGCGGGATGGTGTTTTGCCTTCTATTTCAAAAATTAAATTATCAAAAATAAATTTTGTTTTTATATTAATCGCATTAAATTTTTATTTAACATTCCATCGTGAGTCAATTCTGCGGGTACTTATGGTTTGCTTCCATGAAGCGTTTCAAAAAAAGCCTCTTCTTGCGTGTAAAGTCACATATCAGTCATCAAAAATTCATCTGTTGCTGATATGGCGAGTTCAATTTGCACAGAAAAGGAAGATCACCTTTAAGCAGAACTATTCCTTTTTTCTTTGATTCTGTCTGATAAACGAATAAGGTTTTTTCACCCTCAATATTTTGTATTGCGAAAACTGGACTTCGTTCAATTTTATTGTGTGAACTCAACACAAAAAAATAAAAAATGCGGTAAAAAAATATGAAATGGAGTGTGATGTTGGTGAAGTAAAAGCCAAAGCATATCGAATTTCGGCGATGGCGGAGAGTTTGTAAAGTAATTTACGCGACTTTTTGCTGGTTTAATGTTCGTTACGTGCGGAAATTTTACGAATGAAAAATTGCATATCGAATTTTCAAGCACGGCGTAAACAATCGTTTAATCGCCGTGACTTGGGCACATTCTCATCGGGGTAAAAGTGATTCCTTTTTGTCCGTCGTTTGCACTAAAGTGCTAACCCAGAGTTTAAATGTGAGCCTAAATCTGAACTTAAATCTGGGTCAAAATTTGGGTCGAAATCTGAGTTGAAACAAGTGTACCCAGGAATGATTCATATCTCATTTAACTTGTGTACGATTTTTTCGCAAACTTCCTTCATGATACCGTTTTGGCCAAGGGCTTTTGGCATGCCTACGGTTGCGCTCAGGCCTGTCTCCGTGGTGAAAATCGTCAGAAATGAACGGCTGTCCAAGGCGATGGGGACGGCAAAAATATCCGTTGCGGTAAAGTCATCCGTGCTATAGGTTTCCGCTTCAAAGTGACCCAGATGGCTAACATTGGCGGTAGCACAGTAACGCCCGGTTTTATGGCGTTCCGCGTTTTTCTTGGTGGGAAACTTGAGTATTTTGCTTGGCATCCAGTTGAGTAGTTTTATCCATTTCGGCGTGAGTTTAAGATCGCCATATTGTTTTTTGATTTTCCCCATTTTCATTTGAATGGATTTGACCGTATCGCTTGGGGTTACTTCAAAATCAATAACGCCAGCCAGGTTCGCAGTGGAATAGGGTTCTTCCTTATCCAGATAACTGCGTAAGTCGCTTGGTATCCGAAATGCGATTTTCCCTTCGCCGTGAAAGTCCCAGGCCACTTGGCTCAAAGCCAACAGCAGTTTGCTGAGGATCATGTAGCGGCTGCCTTCCCAGTGGAAGCGATGCCACCCGTAGCCGGTGGCTTCTGGAGTTTGCGAGATTGGCGCTATGGTCAAGCAGTCTCGCCATTGAATGGGGGTAACGGTGCGCTTTTCCATGACGTCTGCTGGCAGATCGGTTTCTGTTTTGGTTCCAGGTGCTCCAATAAGGGTTTCGTTGCGTAAAGCGCGAAAAACTTCTTTCATCCAATGTAAAAGCCCCATGCCGTCGGTAATCGCGTGGTGCGTGCGAAACACGATATGGGAAGTTTCTCCTGAAATGAGGGTGATGCTGGCGACCGGATCTCTTCTTGGGTTGATCGAGGGAGAAAAGTCCGGTGCATCCTCTGAGCATATGCCGTCCCAGTCCGAGGCAATGGTAAGCACCTCAGGTGCGGCGCCTTCCTTGTCCCAGTAACGCCAGCCGCTAATGCCTTTGAGTTTCAGGCTTAGCCCAGGATTCTTCTGGCTAACAATGTCTACTGCCTGGCGCCATTTTTCTGGATCGAGTTTACCTTTACCTTCTACAATAAACTGGTTCACGAAGGGGGAGAAAGCCTCCGTGTCCTGTGCGATATACAGCGATTCGCTCGGTGATAATTGTCTGAAAAATCCCATATACGTTACTTCAACCGGTTATCAAAATTAAACAAGTTCGGGGGGCGTTGGAAGCTCAGCATTCCATTCTGGTTGTGTATCCCAGGCCCAGGGATTAAAGCTGTGTATTAATTGTTGCATGCGCTTGGTATCGTTTTTGTCTGTGAAGCCAAGCTTAGTGACCACAACAAATACCTGGAATATGGATTTGAACAATACGGGGATGTCCTTTAGGATTGCCCCCGTAAATGCCAGAGCACCGGGTTCCTGTGGCAGTTCCAATGGTGCATATCCGTAGCGTACCATGGTTTTTTTCTGCCATTTTTCTATCAGGCGAATCCATGCCGGGCTCAATTGTTCTTTCCATTTTAGTTTTTTAGTTTTGCGAGTGCCGCCGGCTTCGTTCAGCCAGGGGAAGGGAATGCCATCGCCTGGAATACTAAACTGATCGTGGTGCAATACTTGATCGCTCCAAGGCTCATCCACAAAAGACAGCACTTTGCGCATCATATCTTCCGGCGTTTTGATAAGGTCTTCCAGCCTGATCGGTAGAATTCGCTCGTCGTGTTCGTGAATTTGACGAAAGCTGGATTTCACGGCATAGCACGCCATTAATAAGCTGGGGGTAGAGAAGGGCATGGTCTTATGTGAGTATACCTGCGCGCGTGGATCTCTCACCATGTGAATAACTTTTGCATCTGGAAAGTCTTCGAACAGTTTGTCCAAAAACATCAGGTTCATAGGGTTTTTCTCGCCATAGCGTGTTTTGCCAAGTGAAGCTGCTTTCACTTTCATGGTGTTGATAAACACCTGCTTCATCGCTTCTTCGGAGTTGTATTGATCTTCAGGCAATGCGACTTCTGCTCGTGGAATACGAAGCCATGCAAAGGAAAATGAATTTAAGAAATTGTCGATGCGCTTTTTATATTTGCTTTTATTTTTTTTCAAACCTTTGGTCCACGAGTAGAAGCAGGCTTCTTCCAGCAGATAAATATTGGGGTGCGCATTTAACATGTAGCGCATCAACGTGGTGCCAGAACGCCCACCTCCAATAATAAAAATTGGTGCCTTAGCGCTTTTGTCTTCATCGGCAGCGACTTTTGTCATCTCTGGTTCCTGGTGGTTTTCTGGATTCATATTTACACCTCGTGGAGTATTTAAATGCATGTAGATAAAACGATTAACTTGCGCTTTATTTCAAAGTTAGATGGTCGGTATCGGGCAAATTTGTGTTGCCGGTTTAATTCGCTTTGAACCTTGCTTCGGTTTTGTTCGTTTAGCGCAGAATTTAATTCTTTTATTAGGCCGATGCTTCTTCAGTTTCAGCTTCGGCTTTAGCCTCAACCGGGCTTGCTTCGACGTTATCGGCGTTTTGTTTTTGTTTCCTGGTGTCCGCGTTTTCAGCGACATCGAACTCATCGCGGAAAGCTTCGATTAAGGCGTCGAGCTGACCTTCACTGTTGTATGCTTCCGGAGCGCTAAACAGAATTTGAGTGTTGTCCTTGTAGTTGTGGATCAGAACATTGAGTTTACCGACGCTACCGGGAATGCCGATAATGGATTCCACTTGAAATTCCGGGCAGGACCACTCTTCGGGTTTGAATAGGCCAAGCGATACTATGCCGCCGGTGGGCAGACCTTTAGAAGGTGAGTAAAGAACGTTTTTAAAGTCTTTTTCAAGTTGGCCTTTTAAAAAGTTGATAGGCATCCAGGGAACCAGTTTGGCAACACCGGGATTGTAGCAATCTCCATGGTCGCGTACTTCCTGATTAATTCGTTTCATTACATCGCGGGTGCTGTCTTGCGGGTCAACTTTTATTTTCAGGTATCCGGTTAAGTTGGCCGTACTGTTTGCTTCAACGCGCAAACTGCGAAAATCTACAGGTACAGTAAAGACGACTTCACCATCGATGTGACTGCGTGCCTGTTTGGCTAGGAAGATCGCCATTTTAGGCAGCATGTTGGCCAGCTTTTTATCAATTCTCACTCGTCGCCAAACGTAGTGCAGGTGTTCTGGGATGTCTTTTGCCGGCGGCATTGCCGGAATACTTTCTACGGGTTCCTGTTTTACCACCTTCACTTTGTCTTGGTGCATCAGGCGAACATCGAGGTCGGTGAGGGTGGACATCGAACCGATTGGCTCCTCGTTTCGCAATACTCGCATAATGTCCAGAATAAAATGAACCAGGCCTCGAGCGTCCGAAACGGCATGTAATGCACGCACCATGACGCGTGCTGGATCGCCGGGAATTAATAAAACGTCGCAGACGGGCTCATTCTCGAAGACATTGATTTTTTGCTTGAGTGATTCTATCCCTTTTTCACTGTAGCCATCCCAGTTGGGCGTTTCGATGACTTTGACCTCGGGGTTGATGCCGCTGTCGACCCATTTGGAAAAACCTAATACATTTTTCAATCTAACGCGCATGCCGGGGTTGGCTTGCGCTGCAATATTTACCGCGTGTTGCCATTTTTCTGGGTCCAGTGTACCGCGACCCTCCAGAATGGCTTCTACATTGTAGGAGATGGTGGATTCATTGATTACGATGTTATAGCGTTCAATGGCGGATAGCTTGCGTTTGTATGAGGTTTTTTTCGTGGTCGTCATAGCTATTTATCCAAAATTAAGTCGGTATTGGTATAGCGGGCAGCGGCGCGCTGTGTGCGTTTTCGATTCGCGATATCTTCGATAACCTGATACAGACATGGAATTAATATCAGCGTAATCACGGTGGCGAAGACAATGCCAAAGCTCATGGATATGGCCATGGGGATTACCAGCTGCGCTTGCAGGCTGCTTTCAAAAAGCATGGGCAAAAGACCGACAAAGGTCGTGAGAGAGGTAATAATAACGGCGCGGAAGCGCTTTACGCCTGCTTCAATGATGGCCGTTTCCAGGCGGAAGCCCTGGCTTCGTGATTTGTTGACAAAATCCACCAGTACCAGACTATCGTTCACCACGACGCCGGCGAGAGCGATCATGCCAAAGAACGACATCATATTGACTGACACATTCATGACAACGTGACCGAAAACTGCGCCGACGAGGCCAAAGGGTATTGCCATCATAATCATGATGGGTTGAGCATACGACTTCAGCGGAATGGCGAGTAATACATAGATTGCCACCAGTGCCAGGAAAAACCCGACAAATAGTTTTGCTATCATGGACTCCGCCTCGACGGATGCACCATCCAGTTTGAGTGTAACGCCGGGGTATTTGTACTCAAGTTCTGAAGCAAAATTCTGCATGATATCTTTGGTAATACGCCCAGACTGCGTTTTACCTTTATCCACGCGCGCTGCCACAGTAATAGCTTTTTCACCATTGATACGCGTGTTTTTGGCGAGGCTGCGGCGCAATTCTATGTCTGCCAGGGCACTGAATGGTGCTGCGGCACCAGAGGGAAGCTTAACGTCAAGGTTCTCCAGGTTTGCCAGAGTGCGTTCTTCTTTAGGGTAGCGCACCATGACTTTCACTTCGTCATTTCCGCGCTGTATGCGTTGCGCTTCCGCACCGTAGAATGCCTGCCGAACCTGGGTTCCTAAATCCACCAGACTAATCCCTGAGCTGAGTGATGAGTTCTTCAGGCTTAAATGAATTTCGTCATTCACATCGCTGCTGCCGTTGGCAATATCAAAGACACCATCGTATTCCCGTAACTTTTGCTCAAGCGTGTTTGCCGCTTCAGTCAGTTGGTCAACATCGCGGCCGATCAGCTTAAAGGCTAGAGGAGGGCCACTGGCATCCTCCACGGAAGAGAAGTTAATTAATTTTGCCCCGGCAATTTCTCCCACGTGGTCGCGCCACAAGTTGACGATGTCATTGCTGTTGAGGTCGCGATCCGTACTCTTGACGAGCTCCAGCATTGCCAGGCCTACGCTGTCACTATTGCTGACAATGATGCGATGCTTTATCAGGCCCTGGTCTTCACCGGTTTCATTTTTGTAGTCCTGATCGATGGTGAGGATGGATTCTTCAACGGTGGTGAGTGCCTGGCGCAGTTGCTTATCGCTTGAACCTTCGCGCATTTCAATCTTGGCAATAAGGAAATCACTTGGAATATCGGGAATCATCGACAGGCGGGCTATACCACTGGTGAATAAACCGATTGTCAGAATGAACATGGCAATGAAGACTGCAATCACAATGTACCGCATTTCCAGCGCTTTTTTTAGAAATGGACGATATTGGATTTCTGTAAACAGGCTGATAGTGTCGTCAAAGCGTCGCTGTATCGGCTCCAGCATACGAGATAAAAATCCGGGTTTCTTTTCATATTGATCCCGGCAGTGCTGGCCAAGGTGCGCTGGTAAAATAAATTTGGATTCGATCAGCGAGAAAAACAGACAGAAAATAACGACATAGCCAATCGCTTGTGGAATGGCTGAGTAGGCTCCGGTAATAAATACCGTGGGGGCAAAAGCGGCGATGGTAGTGAGCACCCCAAATGTTGCCGGCACGGCGACCGCTGCTGCACCTTTGTAAACATTCTCCAGTGTTTCACCGTATTCGTTGGTTTCGGTATAAATGGATTCGCCGATAATAATGGCATCGTCCACCGCAATCCCCAGCACCAGCAGAAAGCCAAACAGGCTGACCATGTTCAATGTGACATTAAAGGGTTCCAAAGGCATCAGAATAAAAGTACCGAGGAAACACACGGGCAAGCCAAGCATTACCCAGAAGGCCACTTTGATCTCGAGGAAAATGGCCAGTACTACAAACACCAGTAGGGCGCCCATAAACATGTTGCTGCCCATCATCGTCAGACGATCGGAGAGATAAAAGGTCACATCTGCCCAGCTGACAAGCGAAACATTGTCTGGCAAGTCGCGTTGTTTACTGTCAACAAATTTTTGTGCGGCTTTAGCCACTTTTAAAATATCCTGGTCGCTGCCGGAGTACACGGCCAGAGCTACCGATGGTTTACCGTTGAATCGTGCGTAACCTTCAACTTCGGCAAAGCCGTCTTCGATGTTGGCTATATCGCCGAGTAAAATCTGGCTGGAGTCTTCAAAGTTGGTGACCGCAATTTTTTCGAAATCATACTGTGTGTAAGCTTGACCACTGGTTCGCAGCATAATGTTGCCGCGCTCAGTTTTAATGCTACCGCCAGGAACGTCGACGGAAAACGCGTTTATCGCCTGAACAACCTGGTTGATGCTGATTTGATGTTTACGTAGCAGTCTCTCTGGGATTTCAATACTGACTTCATAAGGTCGAACGCCGAGTATGTCGATCGAGGTAAATATCGGGTTCTGCTGCATTTCCAGTTTGAGTTCTTCGGCTAAGGTTTTCATGCCGAGTTCACTCATGTCACCGTAGATTTGAATCATCATGGCCTGGCGGCGAATCTGTTTACGGCTGATGACGGGCTTTTCCATTTGTTCAGGAAAAGTCTTGATACTGTCGACTCGACTTTGTACCTGGTCCAGCACTTCCAGCAGGTTGTAACCGTCTGCAACGTCAATTGTGATATTGCTGACCGATTCATCGGACACAGAATAGAAGCGGTAGATACCTTCTATATCTTTGATTTTCTCTTCAATTTTTATGGTAACGCTGCGTTCAACTTCTTCCGGTGCTGCCCCAGGATAGGCGATGGCAATCGTAATGCTGCGCGGTTCAATATCCGGGTTAAGGCTGCGGGTGATGGTGACCAGTGAGATCAGGCCACAAATAATAATGGCCGCCATCAAAAGGTTGGCTGCTACCGGATTGTGAATAAACCAGTAAATAAACCCACTTTGCGGTTCGTTGTCATTCATAAAGCATGGCCGTTTCAGTGGTTTCTGCCGTTTCGCTTTGAGCTACGCGAACACTGGTTCCAGGTACAACTTCACCAACGTTGGTGACACAAATACGCTCACCTTGCTCAAGACCGCTGGTCACGTAGATGTCTTCTCCGCCGGTGCGCAAAATTTCCAATTTGCGGTTGCGTAGCTGGTTGTTTTCGTCAATTACCCAGACATTATTCCCGGAGCGCAGTAAGTGGCGGGGGATTTTCACCATGTCTTCGAGGCGGTGGCCTTCAATTTCGGCTTCCACATAGGTGCCCATCAACAGCGGCACAAGTTTGCTGTCTTCGGCTTTGTTGCGAGACTTTAGAAGGTAGGGGTCTTCAATTCGGGCGACGGCATATAAGGTATGACTGGTCTCGTCAAAAAAACCTTCGGTGCGCACAATGTTTGCTGGCCAGGCATATTCGATATCACCGTAAACACTTTTCAGCATCACTGGTAAGGCGTTTTGCTGTGCGGTATTTAACTGGGGGGGCGTAAAGGTGGCACTGTCTTCAGCAGTGGTGGCAGCGTCGTGTTGTATAGAGGTTTCCTGTTGAATTTTAGCCAGTGCATTCGTTGGGCTTTTTGCAGTCGCTTCCTGTGTTTTAACTGCGTCGCTCCCAGATGCTTCAGAAGCACTTGCAAGAGTTAAATCGTCGGTTTCGGAATGCGATGTGATTAATGGCAGATCCAGGTAGGCGAGCCTGTCTTGAGGAATTGCCAGGCGCACTTCCGCGTAGTCAACGGCGATAATTTCGGCAACGTTAGTTCCCTGTGTAGCATACTGACCGATATCAATGTGTTTGGATTTTATCAGTCCGTCGTAGGGGGCACGAATTTCTGTATTCTCTAAATCACCCTTAATGCGTTCCAGCTCCGCTTTGGCAAAAGCCAGATTTGCTTCACTTTCTTCCAGTTGAGGTTCATGCAGTAATAAACTCAAGGCCTCACTTGTGCGTTTCGTGCTTTTATTTCGCTTGTACTGCTGATATGCAACTTGGGCCTGCCCCTTTACCTGGATTAAATCTTTTTTTGCTCTGGCCACATTGGCTTCTGCCTGTTTAACCGCAGCGCGATAATTTCTATCGTCCAGCTTTACCAGTAATTGGCCTTTCTTAACGAAGCCGCCGCTGACGAAATCTTGTGAGACTTCGGTCACCAAGCCCATGACTTCAGAAATTAATATGGTCCGAGTGTGTGGTGCAACTCGTCCCTGGGAGGGGATGCGAATGGTCATATCCGCTTTTTGAACTTCCAAAGCATTCACCAGCATCGCCTTCTGAGGTTCTTCCTTAACCGTTGGCGGAGGGCTGTAAACTGTCATTAGGACACTGCCCAAAAGTGCAATCGAAACTATAAATAGAGGGATTACCCAGCGTTTTGCAACACCATTGTTTCGTTTCGAAATTTGATGTTGGGCTTTGCCTTTTCGCTCTGCTGTCATGGGAGATACTGTATGTCTAGGTTAATAGGTCGCTGGGCGCAGAATATTTTTTCTTTGCTGTAGGCGCAATACTAAAACGAATTTTTGAGTGGTTAACTCAAAAATGCTTTGCTGAGTTGGGTCCCGTGTTTAGTAATGCGAGAATACTATGCAGAGAAAATACCAATAATACCGCAAAGAAATGTAGATGATTAAAACTGCCGTTTAATAAATTTTCCTGAACGTGCATTAGTTTGTTGTTGCTGATGCACAATCGACATTTGGAACGGAACTGAATCACATAATTCTTTAGTTTGAGTTAGCAAGCTTATGTTGCAACATTATTTCAAGGTTGTGCAAGATAGTGTGTGATTGTTAAATGTAAATGAAGCTAAAAGCTGTTTGGAATAAATTTAAACAAACGACCATTTTTGCCACTATTTACGTCACAAAGGAATAGTCGATACCTTTTCGTTTTTGTTAAGCAAGTAGGGTCGAATGTGTGACTACTTATAAAAATTCACTAAAATGGGTCACTTTTACACGTTTACGCAACAAATATTGCACTCGCAGAATAGTGTGCTGAAATTTCCTTCTCTAAAATGGCCGCAATTTGAATTTACAGACAGACGTTTTTTAACCAGTTGTGATGTTGGTTTTCTTTTTTTGAAGTCAATGTCGTAAAGCCATTAACAGATTTATTTTCGTCATAGCAATGTCATCGCTGTGTCACTGAATGGCAACCAAACTTTGATAAAGCACTTTAGTTTGATGTGCGCTTTTTTGGGGAGGCTCTTGGAAGATTCTGTATTTTTAGACTCTTTTTGGGGCTTGGCCAATAAGGCAATAGCGATAAAGTGGTTTTATTGAGGGACTGTGCGCTTAGAACGTTTCCGCAGTAATAATACCGTTTCGTTTAACCAGTAATGTTAATGGGATTTAATGACGAGGTCCCGACGAAGTCATTGCCGGTTCTAATTGCTCTTTTTCACGTTAAACAACAGCCGTCGCTGTGCGTATGTGTGATGAAATAGCCGTTCCGAATAAAATATTTGGACCAATGAAAAGTTGGTCTGTTAATTGTTTATGTAATTGCTTGTTAGAAAGATCGTAGTTAGTTGGTTTTGTTGTCAATTTCGTTTTGCTGGTAGTTGTCAAAAAAACTGCCGTCAGAAAAAGCGCTATCAGACAAGCCGCTTCCGAGAAAGCGTTTATTTAGGTGGTATCTAAGTAGGTGTTATCTAAGTCGATGGTATTTAGGTAGCAGGTATTTAAGTAGAGTACGTCTATTTAAATAGACAATAAGCGGCTTTTTAAGATGAAGTTGCCCTAAACGAGGTGGCTCTTCTTAGCAGTTGACCACTTTGGTTCTAACGAATGATCGAGACTGTAATTGCTTCTTTTTATGAAAGTGGTGCTTACTTGTTTTTTATGAGAGACCGCAGTTGTTAATCGACTGTTGTTGAGCACGTGCTTTATTGGCTTTTGTATAAACATTTTGGAACGCGAATGCACAGTCAGTGATGCAGAATTCTGTTGAACGAGTCTGAATTTTTGTGATGCATGTCTTAGAGCGTGCGTTGCCGATATTGGTTCAAAAATATTTAACGCTTTTCTGAAAAAATCAGAAATGTCTTAAAAATGCAAAAATATTTTGCTAAATAAGGCCGGCCTTTTGAAATTAAAACAGGTGTCCAATGTGTCACTTTACGTGATTTCGTTAACAGTTTAGTTGTTATTTTGCCGTAACGAATTAACGATACAGCCAAAGTTTGCAACTAGGAATGTTGGCTTAAACACTTTGTTAACACTGTTTTAACGACGAAGTTAAGATTTTAATCATCATAATCCCTGCCGTCTGTTTCGAAATGTACAGTGGCTGGGCTAAACGAAACCATGCTTCGCAATATAAATAAAGCTCAGGTTTTATAAATTTGCAAGTTGGCGTTTTGTATAACTTCACCTAGTGAGCTATGGGGTATTGAATGTCTCGTTACGAAATTGGGAAACTGTTTCCAAGCATTACAGAAAACACAGAATCTGCGATGCGTCTTTTGGCTATTTCACCTTTTGAAAAACCAGATGTTGCTCTATGTCGCAAATGGGTTAAGCAAGGGGCTGTAGCTGCTGTTGATCTGGGACGCGACTCGTCAAAGTGGTCGGACGTTTTTGCGAAGATCAGTCAGGATAATAGTGGTTTACTCGGTGTAAGAGTTCCAGATGCCGTAAATATAAGTGCAAAAGAGCTTCCTCTCAATACCGCCTTTGTGGTTTTAACTGCTGAGCGCGATCTTGCTGAATGGAAGGCATTTCCGGTGATTGTCCAGGTTACTTCAAAAGATGAGGCTGCTCGAGCGCTGGAAGCTGGTGCCAGTGGGTTAATTGCAAAAGGGCGTGAATCGGGTGGTGTTGTTGGAAATGAAACAGCATACATTTTATTACAGCGTTTGCTGGAAGATGAAAAGTTTTCCTCTATCCCCCTATGGTCTCAAGGTGGAATAGGTCTACATACAGCACCAGCAGTAATTGCAGGTGGTGCTTTTGGTGTCGTTTTAGACAGCCAGTTGTCTCTTTTAAGTGATCGTAAAGTAAGCCAGGAAGAAAAGCAGAAACTTCAGAAACTCGAAGGCACTGAGAGTCGTGTTATTCATGACTATGCGGTTTACATCGCACCAGGCAAAGCTGAAGAATCCCTCGAAGATCTTTCCGCTGAAGACTTTCTTGCGCAACTTAACCAGGAAAAAATACTTCCGCTTGGACAAGATGCGGCGCTGGCAAACGATATTTACCAGCAGTGCTCCACTTGCGAAGGGTTGGTAAATCAATTGCGAGTGTCAATTGCAGGACATATACGTCAGGCTAAAGCTCTCGAATCACTTGCGGCCGATTCACCTCTTGCCCGTCAGCATGGTACACGTTACCCCATCGCGCAGGGTCCAATGACGCGAGTCAGTGATACTGCTGAATTTGCCAAAGCGGTTGCCGACAATGGCGCGCTTCCGTTTCTGGCTTTATCGTTAATGAATGAAAAGTCTTCGGATAAACTTCTGCAAGAAACACAGTCTCTGCTGGGTGACAAAAGCTGGGGGGTTGGAATCCTGGGCTTCGCTTCTGCCGACGTTTTAAAACCGCAATTAGAGCTTCTGAAACAATACAAACCCAAAGTTGTATTGATTGCCGGTGGTCGTCCGAGCCAGGCCCGTGCGTTGGAAGAGTTGGGCATGCAGGCGTATCTGCATGTGCCTGCACCCAGTTTGATTGACTTGTTTTTAAAAGACGGCGCACGTTCCTTTGTGTTTGAAGGGCACGAATGTGGTGGCCACATCGGTCCACGTTCCAGCTTTGTTTTGTGGGAGCAGCAAATAAATCGTCTGCTCAAGTTTGACCACCCAGAGCAGTTAAATCTATTGTTTGCCGGCGGCATTCATGATGAGCGCTCGGCATCCATGGTTGCAACGTTGGCCGCACCTCTGGCTGCTCGTGGAGCAAAAGTCGGTGTTTTGATGGGCAGTGCTTATATAGCCACAAAAGAAGCTGTGCAGGCGCGAGCGGTCAATGAAATATTCCAGGAAAAAATTATAGAAGGTGATATCACGGCCCTGCTGGAAACGGCGCCAGGTCATGCAATCCGCGGATTAGATACGGAATTCGTCACCTTCTTTCATGAAGAGAAAGCCAAGTTAAAACAACAGGGCCTCGATAAAAAAGAAATCTGGGAAAAGTTGGAAGAGTTGAACCTCGGGCGCTTGCGCTTGGCCACTAAAGGCTTTGAACGTGAGGGCGGCGAGCTGGTAGAGCGCGATCGAGATGCTCAGCTCGCATCCGGCATGTACATGATTGGCCAGCTCGTGGCCATGCGAAATGACATATGTGATATGGCTGATTTACATGAGTCAGTGAGTCCGGGTGCCAATGCCTTTCTGCAAAATATCGACGCCCCTGAATTTGCCAAAACTCATCAACACGAGCCAATTGCTATAGTGGGGATGGATTGTATTTATCCCGGTTCGCCTGACTTGGAAACATACTGGGCCAACATACTCGAAGGTAAGGATCTGGTGACTGAAGTCCCGGCAGAGCGCTGGAATGCCGATCTATATTACAACGAGAAAATGGGTGTAAATGGTAAAACCCCTAGCAAGTGGGGTGGGTTTATCGATGATTTTGCCTTTAACCCTTTGGATTACGGTATTCCACCACAATCCATGGCAGCAATTGAACCGGTTCAGTTACTCAGTCTTGAAGTGTCGCGACGAGCCTTGGTTGATGCGGGCTATGCGCACGATTTAAGTGACCTGGATAAAGAAAAAGCCTCCGTCATTTTTGGTGCAGAATCCGGCACTGATTTGGCCGGTGCATACTCTTTCCGAAATAATTACCCGCAGTACCTCGGCGAATTACCTCCAGAGCTGGACGATGTGTTACCCAACCTTACTGAAGATTCATTCCCCGGTGTATTGGTGAACGTTATCGCTGGACGAGTGGCCAACCGATTAGATTTGGGCGGTGTTAACTACACCGTGGATTCCGCTTGTGCGAGTTCACTAACTGCTGTCGAAGTCGCTGTGAAAGAGTTGCGCGCGGGAACTTCAGATATCGTGTTGGCGGGTGGTGCGGATTTCCATAATGCGGTAAATGACTTCTTGATGTTCGCCAGTGTTACGGCATTGTCGGCCAGCGGACGTTGCCGCTCGTTTGATAATAATGCTGACGGTATTGCTTTAGGCGAGGGTGTCGGTGTTGTCGTGATGAAGCGATTGTCTGATGCGCAACGTGATGGCGACCGAATTTATGCGGTGATAGATGGTATTGCCGGTTCCAGTGATGGTAAAAGCCTTGGTTTGACTGCGCCGAGAAAAGAGGGGCAGAAGCGCGCATTGGATCGTGCATATTCGCAGGCCGGTGTGCTTGCTGGTGATATTGGTCTGGTAGAGGCGCACGGTACAGGTACAGTTGTTGGCGATAAAACTGAGTTGGCGACGTTGACTGAAATCTATAACCAGGGTGGTGCGTTACCGCAGCAAACTGTTTTAGGTTCCGTGAAGAGCCAGATAGGGCACACTAAATGTGCCGCGGGAATTGCAGGCTTAATTAAAATTACCAAAGCGTTGTACCACCGCATTTTACCGCCCACGCAAAATATCCAAACACCAAATGCGTACTATCAGCCAACGAACAGTCCGTTTTCGTTGGATAAACATGCGCGACCCTGGTTGGATGTGTGTCCTCGTGCGGCAATAAGTGCTTTTGGTTTTGGTGGGACGAATTTCCACGCTGTATTATCTGCACCCGATGACATTGTAAAACGTGGTGAAAGTGGTGTAGCCAAATGGCCAGCTGAAATATTTGTTTTCACCGGTAGTGACTTCAGTCAGGCGGCACAGCAAATGGAAACTCTGGCCACATTTATCAGTACTGATGCACGTCATGAGTTGCGTGATCTAAGTTTTAGCCTTTGGCAATTGAGTCAAACAGAGAAAGACGCTGCAGCGACAAAAGCCGCCGAACCCAAAGTTCAGTGTGTGATTGTGGCGAATGATGTTGATGAACTGAAAACTCTGCTGGTAAAAGCATTAGCCAAACAGCAGGAAAACGCCATTTTCTATCGTTCTCAGGACAAGGTCGATGCTCAGGGCAATTTGGCATTTTTGTTCCCAGGGCAGGGCAGTCAAAGTCCGGGTATGTTGCGTGATATTTTCCTGGCGTTCCCCTCGTTGAGACCCGTGTTATTAAACGGGGCTGAGTGGATGGCAAAACTATTCCCTCCAACGGCTTACGATGAAGCAGGACAAAAAGCGCAAAAACTGAATATTACCGATACTCGTGTGGCTCAACCGACACTGGGGATGGCTGATTTTGCCATGGCAAGTGTATTGCAATCTCTGGGAGTAAAACCCGAGATGTTAGCTGGGCATAGCTATGGTGAACTTGTGGCTTTGGCGGTAGCAGGCAGTTTTGATATTGAAAATCTGCTGCAACTGAGCGCGGCGAGAGGGCGCTCTATTCTTGCCGCTGCAGATGGAGATCCTGGCACCATGGCAGCAGTAAGCGCCGATAAACAAAGTATTGAAGACGCTTTGCAAGATGTTGAGGGTGTGGTGTTGGCAAATCAGAACAGTCCGACACAAACAGTTATTTCAGGGGCTACACCAGCCGTTGAGCAAGCCATTAATGTGTTGAAAGAAAAAGGTATTGCGGCGAAGCCGATTAATGTCGCGTGTGCATTCCATTCACCAGTAGTGGCCAATGCGGAACAAATTTTTGCGGAGCATTTGGCGCAGGCCGATGTGAAAGCACCTCAGCTTTCAGTTTATTCCAATCAGACGGCCGACATTTACGCAGCAGATGCTGCGGTAGTAAAACAAAAGCTGGCTTCCCACATTGTGAACCCGGTACGCTGGGTGGATCAGGTCGAGGCGATGTATGACAACGGTGCTCGCACGTTTATTGAAGTCGGGCCGGGTCGTGTTTTAAGTGGATTGGTGAAATCCATTCTTAAAGATAAATCTCACACCTTGATTTCAACCGATGACAAGAGCAAATCTGGCATGCAGAGCTTGCTGGAAGCCGTTGCACAGTTATTGGTGCTGGACCAGTCATTGAATCTGGACGTGTTGTTCAGTGGACGTCAAGCGAAAACTTTGGATTTAACTCAGCCAGTGCATTTGGCGAAAACTGTGTGGTGGGTGAATGGCGCAAGAGCTAAGCCACTGAACGGTCAATTGCCTAAGCACGCCGCGAAAGAAATTCTTGCCCCCGTTGCAGTGGCGTCGCAAGTGGCCAGCGCAGCTCCGCTGACTCAGGCGGATGCGACAGTAGCGCAATACCTGCACAATATGCGCGACATGGTATACGCCCAGCGTGATGTCATGCTCGGTATGTTTGGCCAACCTGCGGCTGCAGCCCCTCAGGTATACAATCAAGCAAATCAAGCGCTGCCGGTTGCAGCCGCGGTGACGCAAACCGGTGCAGCAAGTGAAGCGGCCGTATTAAGCGCGTCCGCAGAAAAAGCAGCCCCTGTAAAAGATGTTCAACAAAGTTTAATCGGCATAGTTAGCGAGCGTACCGGTTATCCTGCGGAAATGCTGGAATTGGATTTGGATCTGGAAGCCGATCTCTCCATCGATTCTATTAAGCGTGTCGAAATTATTGCTGAATTGGCGGATGACCTTGGTTTTAAAAATTCATTGGGCGCTGATGCCGATACCTTAATGGAAGAGTTGGCGACACAGAAATCGTTGCGCGGAATCCTCAGTTGGTTAAAACAGCAGTTGCCTGAAGATGCCGTTGGTGCGTCTGGGCAAGCACCTGCGGTAGAGACGCCGGCAGAGTCAGGTTCAGCACCGGTCAACGTGCAAGCGCTGTTGTTGAATATTGTTTCGGATCGAACGGGTTATCCTGAAGATGTGCTTGAACTGGATCTTGATCTTGAAGCGGATTTGTCAATCGATTCAATTAAACGCCTGGAAATTGTGGGTGATCTCTCCGGCAAGTTGGGGCTGGACAAACTTGTTGTCGATAAGGACTCTGCGCTTGAAAGCCTTGCTGCATTAAAAACTTTGCGAGCAATGGTGGATTGGCTGTCAAGCAATACGCAACAAGACACCGTGCCAGCTTCTGCAGCTGTACCTGCGAGTGAAGCCTCTATTCAAACCACTCCTGCGGATTCACTTTCCAGTGAAATTGCCAAAATTGCACTATCTCGCTATGTCATGTCGACGAAAGCGGCTGATGAAGCTAAGCGTGGTGATACAAAGTTCGAAGGTAAGCGATTTGTAATTACCGATGATTCGTTGGGGATTGCAGAAAAACTGAAAACACAATTGGAAAGCCATGGTGCAAGTGTTGAAGTAATTGGTTTCCACGAGAAAGATTCGATTCCAGAAAATCTTGGAAAAGTAGATGGGTTGATCCATTTATGGGGACTGAATCCAGAATCCAACATTCACGATGTTAAACGCTTCTTCAGTGTTGTGCGTGATACCTTGACTGGCGGACTGTCTGTGTTGATGGTGGCCTCTGGCATGGGTGGATGTTTTGGTTACTACAACGCAAATGAAGAGAAAAAATCCGCAGATCTTGGAGCGGGTGGCGGAACCGCTGGGATGATTAAAACGATCGTGCGTGAATGGCCCGATCTAAAAGCCCATTGGGTTGATCTGGACATGGGTGAATCCATCGATAATCTGGCGACTTATCTGGAGATGGAACTGCTGGCTGATAATCCTTTAACCGAGGTGGGCTATCATTCTGGTCGTCGTCAGATAGCGGACGTGGTGAAAGCAGCATTACCAGAAAATGATGATATTGATCACCTGGGATTATCGAAAGACAGTGTGCTGCTGATTACGGGTGGTGCACAGGGCATCACGGCGAAACTGGCGGTTGTAATGGCTGCACGTTTTGGTTGTCAGCTGGAGCTGGTTGGACGTTCGCCAGCGCCGGAAGAAGATGAAACACCTGAAATCGCCGCAGCGCAAGATCGCATGCAGTTGCGAAAAGTGATATTAGCAACAGAAAAAGGATTAACGCCGGCGCAAATCGAAAAGCGTTGCTCCAGAATTTTATCCAACCGCGCGATGCGCAATACCTTTAAAGAAATTGAAGCGGTGGGTGGCAAGGTTAATTACCATTCCATTGATGTTCGCGATATCGATGCTTTTTCCGATCTTGTGTCGGGACTGTATGAAAAATACGGCAAGATCGACGGTGTGGTTCATGGTGCTGGAGTGCTTGAAGATAAGTTGCTCGTGCATAAAACCCACGAAAGTTTTGAGCGTGTTTTTGACACCAAAGTGCGAGGCGCCTTGGTCTTATCAAAACTGATTCGTGACGACGTGAAGTTCGTGGTGTTTTTCTCCAGTGTAGCTGGTGCCTTCGGTAATCGCGGACAAATTGATTACGCCTCTGCCAATGATGCACTGGATAAAATAGCACACAATTTACAGTCAAAAGTTAATGGTCGTGTATTGTCGGTTAACTGGGGTCCCTGGGCCGGTCGTGGCATGGTGTCGGAGGAGCTGGAACGTGAATATGCTCGCAAGGGGATTGGTTTAATTCCTTTGGATGAGGGCGTGAATGCGTTAATCAACGAATTGCGCTTCGGAACTAAAGAGGATACTCAGGTTGTTCTGATGTGTGCCAGTGTTGAGAGCATGATGGCATGATCGGTAATAACTGGTTAGGTGATCGCGCAGTACAGCACTGCGTGAATTCAAATTTTGCAGCGGGTAAGTGGTTATGAATTCGCGTTTAAAGCAGTCATTAAATATAAACGAGATTGATCAGCAAAGCCCTGTCGCAATTGTTGGTATGGCCTGTATTTTCCCTGGTGCCGGCAACCTGAACCAGTATTGGCAGAATATCCAAAACGGTGTTTGCGCGATAACCGATGTACCTGAATCCCGCTGGGACCCAGTGTTTTATGACCCGAACTCCTTAGCTGCTGATCGCTTTTATTGTCGCAAAGGTGGTTTCGTCGACGAGTACGTAGATTTTGACCCTTTGGAATACGGCATTATGCCCAAAGCGGCACTGTCGGCTGATCCAGATCAATTGTTAAGTTTGCGCGTAGGGGTAGAAGCTCTAAAAGACGCTGGTTTGTGGCAAGAAGACTTTAATCGGGAGAAAACCGGTGTTGTTATTGGTCGTGGTAACTACCTTAGTGCGGGTACTTTGCGACTGGAACAGCATGTTCGTCTGGTTCAGCAAACCATGCAAACCCTGCAGGATTTAGTGCCGGGAATTAAGAACGAACAATTAGAAGCCGTTAAGCAACAGATCAAACAACAGCTTACATATTATGGACCGGACACTGCAGTTGGATTAATTCCCAATCTGGTTGCATCTCGTCTGGCCAATCGCCTTGATTTAAATGGGCCTGCTTATACGGTGGACGGTGCCTGCGCCAGTGCATTACTTGCGGTAGAGCAAAGCTGCCAAAGTCTGCGTCGTGGTGACACTGATATTATGCTGGCCGGCGGCCTGCACTTTACTCACGACCTGACCTTTTGGTCTACGTTCTGTCAGTTAGGTGCTTTGTCCCGATCTCAAACGATCCGTCCTCTCTCTGCCAATGCCGATGGGATTTTGGCGGGGGAAGGCATCGGGATGTTCGTGTTGAAACGTTTAAGTGATGCCAAAAGTCATGGCGATCGAATTTATGCTGTGATTCACGGTGTCGCTTCAGCGAGTGATGGCAACAGCAGTAGTTTGCTGGCGCCAGCCGTTGAGGGGCAAATGATTGCTCTGCAGCGTGCCTGGAAGCAAACCAGTATCAAGAAAGATGACATTGGATTGTTGGAAGCGCACGGTACAGGGACGCCTGCAGGTGATAATGCTGAAATTCAAACTTTGCGAGAATTTTTTGGACCTGCATCAGAAGAAAGTGAGCTGGCTGGGCTGGGCTCCGTAAAATCCATGATCGGTCATACTATGCCGGCCTCAGGTGCCGCCGGTTTAATTAAAGCCGCTTTATCGGTGTATCACGGTATTCGTCCCATTTCGCTGGAAGCTGAGTCTCCCAACCCGGCAATTGCCGAAACACGTTTTAAATTACTGAAAGAAAGTGAGCTCTGGCCACAAGCGAAACAAGAGCGAGTGGCTGCCGTAAATGCTTTCGGATTTGGTGGTATTAATGCGCATGTGGTATTGGGCGGTTTTGGTGAAGATGCTAAAACATCCTTTAATGCAGGTAACGCACCTGTTCTTAGTTCGGAACATTCTCACAGCTCTGTGGTTCAACCAGCCTTAAGTGTGATTCGACTGGCGGCAAACTCTCAACAGGCGTTGTTACAAAAACTTGCCGCACTCGATCTCTCTGCACCGGTATCGGATATTGAGGCGGGGCATTGGCGAATCGCAATTATCGAACCTAATGCGAAACGTGTGTCCCTGGCAAAAAATATCATTGAAAAGGCAAAACCCTGGCAGGGGCGCAGTCAGATATTCTTCGCCTGCGAGCCATTGCTTAAAGAGGGTAAAGTTGCCTTTTTATTTCCCGGTGTAGATTCGGCATTCAACCCTCAATTAGACGATGTGGCTGAATTTTTTAAATTACCACTGCCCGCGTTTTGCGAAGAGTTAGATCCTGCTAAGGATTTAATGAAAGTCGGAATTGGCTTGACTGGCGTTAATAAGTTGCTGAATCGCGTACTGAACCGTATGAATGTTCAAGCCGATGCGATGGCTGGCCACAGTATTGGTGAGTGGAGTGCGATGGCCAGCTCGGGTTGTCTGTCACAGGCTTTAGTCGATGATATCTGTGAAAAACTTTCGCCAGACAGTTTGGAGGTTCCCGAGGTTCAATTTCTCGCGGTTGCCAATAGACTTGAATCGGTTAAAGGCTGCTTTGAAGATCTACCTAATTTGCATCTGTCACATGATAATTGCCCGCATCAGATTATTTTCTGCGGCAAAGCCAGCGATATTCAAATATTAAGCGAACGCTTAAAAGCGAAAAATATACTCGCGCAGATTCTTCCTATTGTCTCTGGGTTTCATTCGCCGTTATTGGCAGACTTTGCCAAACCCTTTACCGATTTTTATACCAGCGTGAATTTGGAAACACCCAGGATTCCGCTGTGGTCTGCGAATACGGCCAAAGAATTTCCCGTAAGCCTTGAAGAAAAGCATGCCGTGGTTGTGGACCATTTGACGCAGACTGTCCGTTTCCGTGAATTGATCGAAAATATGCATGCGGAAGGGTTCCGTGCATTTATCCAGGTTGGGTTTGGTAGTTTGACCGGGTTTGTTGCAGACACCTTGAAAAACAAAGAACATTTCGCGTTTTCAGCCAATATCGCTAAACGCAGTGGTCTGGAGCAGTTGTGTCATCTTGCCACTGGCTTGTGGGTAGAAGGTGCGGAACCTGATTTTTCCGCACTTAACGTAGATGCCGGTAAATCACAAAAAACCTCAACCAGTGCAATTAAATTGCAATTGGGCGTGCCGTTATTAAAACTCTCAACGCCACTGGATATTCGTTCGTCAGGCTCTGAGAGTCGGGCCATGGCAAGTCAAAACGAATTTGGCCATGCGTCAAATGATCCTTTGCAGCAACTGTTTCAGCAGACGCTCAGTGATATTCATCAAGCCAGTGAAGATATTCAATCTCTGTGGCAGCAGCGCAAGGTGCAGCAGGCACCATTTGCGCCGCCGGGTTCAGCGCCTCAAGGCTTCGTGCCATTCAGTAAAACATTAACCCGTCATCTGGATGTGCGCAGCAATATACCTTTGGTGATGGACCATTCGTTTTATCCTCAGCCAACAGATTGGCCTGTGATCGCCGACCGTCATCCGGTAATTCCATTGACGATGGAATTGAAGCTGATGCGAGAAGCGGTACAGGAAGTGTTGCCAGGGTTAAAAGTTATTGCCTTGGAAGATGTAAAAGCATTTAACTGGTTGATCGTGGTAGATCCAACGGATATTCACATTGAAGTGGAACACGTGCAGGAATTTATCGCCAATGTCACCATAAACGGTTATGCCCAGGCGCGAGCTGTTTTAGCGAAAGAGTTTCCGCAAGCACCGGCGATTCAGCAATTTCCACTGAAAAACAAACGACCAGCGCATATCTCTGCACGTGAAATGTATGACGACAATTGGATGTTCCATGGTCCAGCCTATCAGTCAATTACAACATTGGGACCTATGGCTGACAATGGAATTCAAGGAAAGCTAAAAGTTTCCGCAGGCGAGGGAGCCTTGCTTGACAACATGGGACAGCTCGCCGGTTATTGGGTAATGGAACAGGATGTCGACCCTTTAGCCATGCCTGTCGGGGTTCAAAAAATTCATTTTTATGGTCCTGACCCTAAAGTTGGAGATGAGCTGCATTGTGATGTATTGATTCGCAAGCTGGATAAAGAAGCCTGTATTTCTGATTTACAACTCATTGATCATGAGCAAAAGATTAATGTTGTAATAGAAGGGTGGGAAACTCGTCGCTTCACCATGGATAAGGACTTTATGGTGAACAGTTTTAGTGTGCAAAAGCGTTTAGTGAGCCAAAGTTGGCCACAGGGCTTCGTGATGTTTTTGGATAATTACGAAAAAGCCAATACGCGTGATTATATGGTCAAGTGCATGCTGACGATTGAAGAGCGAAGGGAGTATGAAAGTTTGCCACCTCGACGCAAACGTCAATGGTTAGCCGGGCGAATCGCGGCAAAAGATGCGATACGTCACACTATTTGGCAGCGTGACGGCGTTAGCGAATTATTCCCGAAAGAATTAATTATTGAGTCAGATGAGTTTGGCAAGCCAATTGCAAAGTCAAACATAAGTGAAACGTATAAAAATCACTTACAAATTTCTATTGCCCACAAAGACAAAATAGCTGTTGCGATAGCGCACGAAAATGCAGTGGGAATTGACATTGAGTGCATAGAAGCAAAATCTGACAACTTTGTAACAGTTTCCATGGCATCAGATGAATTAAAATTCATCGAAACAGGTAGTACATGTGAAGCGACTAAAGATGAGATTGTGACTCGAATGTGGTCAGCGAAAGAGGCAGTTGCCAAAAAATTGGGCACAGGTCTGCAAGGAAAGCCGAAAAGTTTTGTAGTAGAAGAAGTTGAAGGCCAAAAAATGAAAGTCAATGGCCATTGGGTTTCTTCAATAATTTTTGAGAACTATGTCATTTCTTGGACGGAATAGAAAAATGAGTGAACATCTAGATACGATTGTTAGTTTGATCCGCCAGGCAGTAAATGAAGACTGGATAGATGAGTTTGAAATCACTGCCGAAACAAGCTTTAACAATGATTTAGAATTGGAAAGTATAGAATTCGTTGCTATCGCAGAAAAAATACAACAACACTACGGTACCGACATTAATTTTATCGAATGGCTTGGAACGCTGAGTCTTGACGAGATGATCGAACTGAACGTCGGTCAACTTGCCGAATTTGTTGAACAACATATGGCGTATGTATAATGGCTACTTTTCTATTTGTTGTACCCCCACTCACAGGTCACATCAATCCATTACTCCCGGTTGCTGAAGATTTAGCAAAGAAGGGACACTTTGTTGCCTGGGCCGGGCACACAGAAGTTGTGAGCCAGCACATACCAGCTTCGCAGCCGTGCTTCCCGTTGCCCTCCAATGAGAGTACTTTTGTCGATGAAAACTGGCATAAAGTGCGTGGACTGGAAAGTGTGAAATTTTTCTACGAGTATTTCTGTTTGCCAATGGCATTGCGCTGCCTAGCACCTCTGGAAAAAATTGTAGATGAATTGAATCCAGACGTGATTTTCTGTGATCATCAAATGATAGCCGGTGCTTTGGTCGCCAGAAAAAAAGAAATTCCTTGGGTGAGTTCTGTAACTACCACTGCTTCTATTCTTAAATTGCTTGACGTGATTGATAATTGGTTGGCGGACAAGCTTGCCGACTTACAAAAAGCTTATGGTATGAAGCAGATCGTTGAACGCCCCGACTTTTCGGATTATGGCTGTGTAGTGTTCTCCAGTCAGGCGCTCATCGGGCAGGACAAAGAATATTTTGACGCGCCTTATCATTTCGTTGGCCCAGCTATTAACCAGCGTCGCAAGCCGACGGACTTTCCCTGGGAAAAGCTGGAAGACAACAAACGCAAAATTTTGATTTCTCTTGGTACGGTGAATCGGGATCGTTGCACTCGTTTTTATGACATCATGATTGAAGCTTTAAAAGACGAAGATGTGCAGGTCATTATGGTGGCGCCAGAGAATTACGAAGCCGAGATCCCGGACAACTTTATTGTGCAGTCTCGCGTACCGCAGTTAGAGTTGCTGTCACACGTCAATCTTGTGGTTTCCCATGCAGGGCACAACACTGTGTGTGAAACATTAAGCCATGCTAAACCTTTGGTGGTGTCGCCAATTCGTGATGATCAATCTGTTATTGCTCGTCAGGTGGTCGATGCTGGTGCTGGGTTAAGTCTGCGTTTTGGTAAGGTATCGGTGGCGAAAGCCAAGCAAACAATTTTCTCCGTTTTGGATGATCCTTCTTATCTACTGGCGGCGGCGCGAATCCAGCGTTCGTTTGAACCTTTGCAAGGCAGTAAGCAAGCCGCGCTTGTGCTTGAATCGTTGTTAGATCCTAGTCAAGAACGCGTGTATGCCAACGGTTAACGTTAACGGGATAGATATTCATACCCAGGTACTGGGTGAAAAAGGACCCTTAATTTTCATGTGCCACGGATTGGTAAGTGGCAGCGTTGCGACCTGGTATTTTAAATTTGCGCCTGAACTGGCTAAAAACTACCGGGTCGTGTTATATGATATGCGTGGACACGGTAAATCCGAAAAAACCGCCACGGGTTTTGATTTAGATACGATGGCCAATGATTTGGCTTGCCTTATTACGCATTATCAGCGTGAGTACCAGCTCGAAAACAAGCCCTATAGTATTGTTGGCCATAGTTTCGGTGCGCTGGTTGCTTTACATTATTCTCTCGCCTTGCGCCTTCAGCGTGACGAGGCGGCGACAAACACCTCCCTTAAAAACAATCATCCTTACTCGCTTGTTATTATTGATGCACCATTGCCTGCTTCTACTTTCATCTACCCCTCAATGAAAGAAATACTCAATCCTCAAAGTGTGGAAAGCTTGACTCAGTTGTTGATGCTGCAGTTGAACATGCAGGGCGAGCGGCGTAGAAAAAACTTACAGTCGCAGCTTGAATATCTGTATTTAGAAAGTAGTTTAAAGCAGGATATTGCTGCGACCAAAGATGTGAGTGATGAAGATTTGGCGAGTCTAACGATGCCGGTCAAATTGATTTATGGGAAGGATTCAGATTGTTATCATATTGGCGAGCGCTTAGCCGGCCTCTTGCCTAAAGCTAAACTCAAAACCCTTAATTGTGGGCACTATATACCTATCGAACAGCCCGATCAGTTAGCGGTGGAACTCAACGAGTTTTTTGATATCCGTTAAGGTAGAAAGCATGATCGAACAAATTTCCTTTGAACCCGTGACCGAAGTGCACAAACGTGATGTGTCCATTTCGGAGTATTACCACGCATCCATCGGGGCCAATAAACACACCTTAGAAGTACCTAGAGAGTGCACCTGTATCGTTGGTGGCCAGTTTGGCGATGATTTCTCTTTGCCTATGTGGGAAAACGCCTTGGTTCAAACGTCATTGGCGAATCCCGGCAGTTTTATAGCGATGCACGGAAGTCGTCGTTCTAGCGTCTGGAATAGTGATGGCGCACGCCCACGCTTTCGCATAGTCAAAGATTGCCAGTGGGACGGCATGCAAAGTGAAGGCAGTGAATTTATCACTGAAGAGCCACTGAGCCTCCGAGGAGACTTACCCTCCATTGAAGTTATTTTGACTCAGGGCGAATATCAATACGTGATATTCCGCTCGCTCCATGCGGTGATGGATGGCGCAGGTTTGCTACATTTTATGTACGAATTTTTCCGTGCCTTACGCGGCGAAGCACTGCAGGGCACCAATACCCTGTTAACCGATATAGAGTTAATGTCGCGTTTGGAAAGAGGGCAGCGCTCAGCAGTCAAAGGTACTCCACCATATGCTACCGGTGGTCCTAAAGGGAATGAAACTGGAGATTGCTGGAAATCCATTCGTGTTCGCGGCCCAAAGCCGAAATTACTGCAGCGCGTAATATTAGGGGTTGCGGAAATGTCCGCTAAATATTCAGCTGCACCAGCCCGAATTGCCATGCCTGTGGATTTGCGCCGACATTTTCCAGATCTGAAATCCACCATGAACTACACCACTATGGTTCACTTTGATGTTGCTCAGGACGCTACAGTGGAAGATGTTACCGCGGCAATTAAAGTGTTAATGGATGGAAATGCGGATGTCAGTATTCCTGAAAAGGCCAATTTCCTCAAAATTCTGCCGCTAAGTTGGATGGGTAAGCTCGTATCACGCTCTCCGAAGAACTTTACCAAGCGAAAAATACTGGAAACTGCGGTCATCACCAATATCGGTCGCCATAAATCGAAAAGTTTCAGTGGTCCGGGGTTTCAGGCGGAGCGGGTGTTCTCGGTGCCCATTCCAGGGAACACCATGGTATCCATTATGAACATGGACAATGATATTGCGATTAATGTGGGTACCGAAAAAGTGTACGCAACAGAAGGGCGCCTCGAAGAGTTAACCCAGTGCATTGAAAATGCATTGGCCTAGTTAAGCGGCACTTCGGCACCAGCAGTTGTTTTTGCATTAACACATTCTTACCTACCTTCCACACTGTAAAAAACCAGGCTTGAAAGTCTGGTTTTTTTGTTTTCGTCTCTCTATTACTGAATCTATCGCCAAGTTTTTAGGCTGATTTTAACTGTGATGCACAATGAATAATTCAGGTGGTCGTTGCGCGAAGGTGTTAGCGATAAGTTGATGACAAGACAGGATACTCTCAATCATTTTTATGTAAATCGCGAAAAGTGCTACTTGGTTACCTGTAAATGGCACCATATCTGGTTAAAAATAGATCAATGTTATATTGTAACGGTTGAATTTGGTGTCATTTTACGGTTCTGGCTGGATGTTGAATGCTGGCTGGACGAGTGCTGAACAGATAGATTCACAGTGGACAGATGCTGAAATAGATCTGAATGGAAAGATACTGAATGGAAAGATACTGAAGGTTAGATGCTAAGGGCTAGTTGCTAAGATATAAAGATTAGATGCTGGCTGGACAGATGCTGGATATGAGGTGGGAATGCATTTGATAAGAAAACACTAAGGATCAAAAGGCTGATACCTAAACCAAATACCAGGTATCAGCCTCTTTGGGCTTACATTTGGGACTGTAAATAGTTTTCCAGGCCAATCCTCTTGATCAGTCCAAGCTGTTGCTCCAGCCAATATGCGTGGTCTACTTCGGTGTCATCCAGCAACTCAACCAGCATTTGACGGGTGACGTAGTCCTTTTCATCTTCACAAAGCTTGATGGCATCTTTCAGGGCTTGGGCTACCGCAACTTCGACATCAAGGTCCGATTGCAACATGGCAGGAACGTCAGCTCCAATATTCAGGCCCTCACGCGTCACCATGTCAGGAGTGCCTTCCAAAAACAGAATGCGTGCGATCAGACGTTTGGCGTGTCCTTTTTCATCATCAAATTCATGAGCGATGCGCTCAAATAGTTTGTTTAAGCCCCAGTCTGCGTACATTTCAGAATGGATGAAGTATTGATCCATCGCAGCCAGTTCATAGGCGAGTAATCCGTTCAGTGCATTAATGATTTTGCTATTGCCTTTCATGATTATTCTCCTTCAGCGATTTGGGCTTGCAAATAGTTTTGGATGGTCATTTGAGAAATCTGGTATTCCTGGGTTTCCAGCCAATCCAGATGCTCTTCTTCGTGTTCGAGGATTTCGGTGAGGATGTCACGGCTTACAAAATCCTGTTCAATTTCCAATGTGGCAATTGCGCTTTTCATCTGCGCGATTTGCTTGGCTTGGAACTTCATATCTGCCTGGATCATTTCTTCGGTATGCTCACCAATTTGCAGCGTGTCCAGCTTTTGTAGATTAGGCAGTCCCTCTAAAAACAAAATACGTTCGATGATCTCATCGGCCTGTTTCATGTCTTTTATGGATTTTTTGTAGCTGACTTCATTCAGGTTTTCAAAGCCCCAATTGCGGTACATGCGAGCATGAAGGAAGTAGCGGTTGATCGAGGTTAATTCGGTGGTCAATACATCATTAAGAATCTGTAAGACCTGGCTGCTAGTCTTCATTTTAAAAGCCCTTGTAAAGTTATGGTAAGGTCATAGGCAGTTACTACCCAAGCTGCTGCATATTGTAATACCAAATACCGGCAAATGCCAAAAAAATCTTTTTAAATCAATAAGATAGCAAATGAAAATGATTTTTATTAGTTATTCGTTTTGTGCTTGTAGTTGAAATTTACACCACCCACGTTAGCCGTTTGCAGCGGCAAAACATCAACCTGTTAAAGGGGCTTTTATGTCATTAATCAGCTGTCATGCCGTATTTGATCAATTGGGAAATCCCGATCTGGTCATTTTGGATGCAAGTATGCCTCCGGTAGGCATCTCCCTGCCTGAAGTGAAAATGCCATGTTACATCCCGGGTGCCCGGCGATTTGATATAAATGCGCTTTCCGACGCCTCCAGTGAATTGCCACACATGCTACTGTCGCCTGCAGCTTTCCAGGAAAAAGCCAGGGCCTTGGGCATTAATCAGCACACTAAAATTATCATCTATGACAATGTTGGAATATATTCCTCCCCGCGAGCCTGGTGGAATTTTAAAGTGATGGGTGTGGACAATGTCTATGTGCTGGACGGGGGGCTGCCTGCCTGGGTGGAGCAGGGGCTGGATACAGTGACTACGCCAGGCAAGGCGATTGTTGGTGGTGATCTGTCGGTGAATTTTCAGTTTTCTAAGGTAATAGAAAGTGCAGGCATTATTGATGCGATGGAAAAGCAAAGTATTACCATTATCGATTTAAGAAGTCGCGAGCGTTTTAACGGTGAAGTCGACGAGCCGCGTCCCGGGTTGCGTCGTGGGCACATTCCCGGATCATATAATCTACCTTTCACCGATTTGTATAACGGTGAGTTTTTCAAAACTCAGGAAGAGATAGAGTTAATGTTTAGAAAAAATGCCAGCGGTAAAGACGAGCAGCTGGTGTTTAGTTGTGGTTCAGGAGTGACCGCATGCATCGGCATACTTGCTGCTTCGATATGCGGCTACACCCATCTCACTTTATATGACGGTTCATGGGCAGATTGGGCAAGTAATTTAGTGTTACCCAGTGAGTAAATTTTCAAAACGGGTTTTATACGGTGCTTTAAATAAGGCGTATGAAACCCGTGCAAAGTTAGCGCTATATTAAATTGAAAAATCGTGAAAATTGAATATAACAACCTGAATGTTACCGCTCAATTTCAGTATCACTTGATGCACTAAAAACCTTTCTTTCTATACTTTTGACGCCATCGACTTCTTTGAATTTAATGACTTTATCGACTTGGTTATAACAGCTTTTTGCAGTTTTATTTGTTCATGTTTTTACAGTGGAATAAAAGAAAGGCATGTGTAATATTTCATCGTAAAATCCTACCTTTCATCTTGAAGACCTCACCAATTTTTCTTGCCTGTCTACACTTTGGGTATGAAAACTTCAAACCAATATTTTACGTCTCGCGCTTTTACCTTAATCGAACTTTTGGTAACGATTATGATAATGGGCGTTTTACTGGGAATTGCCACTCCTTCTATGAGGGAGTTTTCTCGCAATCAAATGATCAACGGTGCTGTCACCAATCTTTCTTCCGATTTGCAATATGCGCGCGCAGAAGCAGTCTCTAGAAAAACACCTGTCGCTATTTGTCCAACCACGGATGGCGCAAGTTGCGCTAATACAGATGACTGGATCTCCGGTTGGTTAATTATGATTACGGATGCCTCTAAATGTCCTGCAGCGAATGAATGCGTTCTTCGTCAGCAGGATGCGCTCAATGCCACGATGGTATTGAATGCCTCAACCAGTTCTGCAATAACTTTTGATGAGCAAGGTGCTACATCAGCGTCCATTCAATTCGCTTTATGCCTCAATGATAGCACCGCGTCTGCCGATGATATCTATCTTCGAACATTAACATTGAAGCCTTCCGGTTCTCGGCAAATTCGCAGCGGCGCTTCTACGTGTAATCCCTGATGTGAAAGTTGAGAAAATTGAGAAAGTAGAGAAAGCTGAGAAAGCTGAGAAAGCTGCGAGCAACAAGCAAATAAAACCAAGTTTATAGCGTTAAAAGTAAGGTGCCTTTCATGAAAAACAAACAGGCTAATCAATACCAAAAAACTATGAAAAGACAAAAAGGTTCCAGTTTGATCGAGGTTTTGGTTGCGTTATTTATTACAGCGATAGGGTTGTTAGGTGTGTTAGCCATGCAAACTACCGGCTTGCGCAGTAATCAAAGGGCAGAATTTATTACGGAAGCTCAAATGTTGGCCTCGGACATGATGAATATGATCGTGGCCTACAACGCTTTTGGCAGTCCATCATCCGCGGCATTTAATAATTTAACCAGTGCAACGGATTTAAACGCAGTAGATTGCTCTGGCGGTTGTGATCGGGCAAATCAGTATGCACATGATCGTGCTGACTGGTCTCAACAATTAAAAAGCATGTTGCCATCGGGCTACGGAACTGTCACATACAGCAACGCTACGCAAATGTTTACCATTACCGTTATGTGGGACGAAGAACGCACGGGTGCGACTGGCACAAACTGCAGCGGAAATGTGGAAGTGGATTTAAGTTGCTACGTACTTGAGGTGCAAATTTAAATGAAAATGCATTTTTACAAGCAGCAGGGTGTTGGTTTAATAGAACTGCTTATTTCTATTACCATCGGCATTATGATTCTGGGTGGTGTGTTGCAGTTATATGCAACATCGCGCAGTAATACCAACCTTAATCTTGGGCAAATGGTTATTCAGGACAATGTTCGCTATATCATGAGCCAGATGGAATCCGATATAGCGCAAGCTGGAAATCTCGGCTGTTTTAGTCTGGCGTTTCGAAAAAGTGAAAATTTTGTCGGTGATATTCTAACGCAGGATAATGTCGATGATGCAACGGCAGGCATCAAACGCTATGACACCAGTAAAATGATTGATGGAACAAATGATGATGGCACGCTTTCCACGGATACCGTTTTGTTTCGCTTTTCTCCCAGCTATGCCGGTATTCCCGTTTTAAATTACGATCAAACAGGAGCGACACCAGACCAGTTGTCCTTGGATTTGTCTACGCCGATCGCCAAAGAGCGATTTAAAGCTATTGATCAATGGGATGTATTGCTGGCTGCCGATTGTTCTGGCGCGATTTATTTTATGGTAACAAATGATCCTACTGACACTCCAGGGAATTCGGAAGTTTTAGAATTTAAAGCTAATGATCCTGCACCTACCGGGCATATTAATGCAGGGCAAAAGAATCGCATTTTAACGGGTTTCACCACCGCGAAATTGGAAGATGAAAACAATGTGAGCGACTACGAAGATAACGTTATCGTCGGAAATTGGAATGGTGACAACACCGGCTTAACCACTAGTACTCGTCCTTATGTGTATTCTACGTCAACCAGTAAAGCGGTTATCTATCGCATTGGGGACAGCCTTGCAGCCGGTGATGACGGGGCAAGTTGCACAGCTGCGACACCAGAATATTGCGCTTTATTGCGTGACGATCAAGAGATTGCCGACGGCGTGGAAGATTTTCAAGTGGAATACGGCTGGCATGTGGATGGCGCTGAAGATGGTACTTTAAGTTTTGGTGATGCGTCTCAAGTGCCGGCAGCCCAGTGGATTAATGTAGATAGAATTCGCATTTCAATGACCCTGAATTCAGGGCCCGCCAGCGGCGGTGATCCAGTGCAGCGCTCATACGTGAGAACCGTTGCATTGCGTAATCAGATCGGGAATTAACAGGTACTTTTTACATGAAAACGACAACCATGAAATCCGTACAAAAAATTTCTGCAGTAAAAAATCAAGCAGGCGCAACGTTGGTGGTGGCTCTAGTTATTCTGGCCGTGATGACAATCCTCGGTGTGTCGACCATGAACAGTTCCACGCTACAAGAGCGGATGGCGAATAATGCGAGGCAAAAACTCATTGCAGATTCTGCGGCAGAATCCGCTTTGCGCGAGGCAGAAGAATGGCTGTTTAATGAAATTACAAATCGTGCCAGCATCACCAACCACTTTCTCGTTACGCCGACGCAAGGCTGTTATTCAGACCGTACTATTTCCGGTTTAAGCGTAACGCCTATTCGTCAATTGGCGACTTTCATTGGAGATTTAAGTGATGATGATGAGTGGCTGGCAGATGCCACAGAGAGCCGTTCGGTTGTAGATATTAATGCGGCATGGACTGATGGCGATTGGGCGAGAACTCCGCGAGTAGTGATTGAATTGTTGGGGCCGTTAAGAGCCGGCACAACAAACCAGGGTGCGGGAACTGCGCAAAATCTTGATGTAGAAACCGCACCGTCTTATGACAGTCCCTGGGTTTTCCGTATTACCGCCATTGGCTGGTCTAAAAACCCTGATATTTACAGCGTTTTGCAGTCCACCTATACCACTGGGCGTCAATTCGGTGGTTAAGTTTATAAAGGAAAAATGAGTAAGGGAGTTTGTTCCCAGTATTGCGGGAATTCGTTTTCTAGTAATTGGTTGTAACAACAGGCTATCTTTCGCTTGGTGAGATTATGAGTAGTTTAAAAACTTTAAATAAGGCTATCACGTTTTCCAGTGTGCTTTTGTGTTCATGTGCTGCATTTGCTGCTCCCGGTGAGTTGTCGAATAAGCCGCTATTTCTCGGTACATCCGTACAGCCCAATATTTTGTTCTTAATGGACGATTCGGGCTCAATGGACTGGGAGGTACTATTGTCAAATGGTGCTGAAGATGCACACAGTGGTTCTCGAAATGACGGCAACCTCGATTTTGCTCCCGGAAGTTCAAGTCGGGCACGTGAATTGTGTGTTGGATACAATGTGATGGCGTACGATCCAAGCAAGTCGTATACCCCGTGGAAGGGAACAGATAAAGACGATCTTACTTTTCTCGACCAGCCTGTAAATTCCGCTTATTCCAACGCGTATAGAAAAGATGGTGCTACGGACTTGCGCAACCATTTTTACATCGAATGGAAAGATTCCAATAGTGATAATTACTATCAAAACGGTGAGTGTGATGTTACTGGTGCAACAGCCTCATCATCGGCTATCTGGACCACTTCTGGCCAGACCACCACTTATGTTTCTGATACGTTTACTATCACCACGACATCAACGCTGGCCATTGATATTGGCGCAGAGAACCTGAACCAGTTTGAAAACTCGGATTATTTTAGGGCATATGCGGTTGTCAATAATGGTCCCCGAATTCCGATGTTTTTGCAAAATGGTGGCTTTAATCGACAAACGGTTTCCACTGCAGTGTCGGGTAGTACGGTCAGAGTAGAAATTGATGTGAGATCTACGCAGCCCGGTGTAGAAATCTATAATCTCTTCGATATTATTGTCGATGGCAGCGGTCGCGACATTTGTCCTTCTTGTGTCTACGTTAATGACATGAGCGTTGAAGAGCAGATTAATTATGCCAACTGGTTTACGTATTATCGTAAACGAGAGTTTGTGGCGAAAAGAGCTTTGTCTGAGATTATGTCCGAAGGGCGTTCCCGAATGGGCTTGGCGTCGCTTCACAATAACAACAGTATTGGCACCATCATTAAAGATATTGATGATATTTCCTCCGGTGACTTAACCGCTGCTGCCAACAAACGAGCACTGTTAAAAAATCTCGCGAAAATCTCATCGAATGGTGGTACGCCGCTGCGTCAAACCCTGGAAGAAGCGGGGGATTACTTTGAAGTTGGGGTGAGCCCAGGCAGCGGTTTATTTGGCTTTAACCCCAGTCCAAGCAGTCCGATTTTATCGGCCGCTAATGGCGGTGCATGTCAGCAAAACTTCTCTGTTTTATTATCTGACGGTTACTGGAATGGCGGAAGTCCATCGGTAGGCAATGCGGATGGTGTCAGTTCTTCTTCATCGTCCAGCAGCAGTTCTGGTGGCGGCGGTGGCAGCTGGGAATGGTGTGCCAGTGAAGGCGGATTCTGTAGTTTCACCGGAACCACAACCGTAGCCTATGGTTACAATCGAAGCTGGCATATGGAAACCAAAACAGACGGTACCGATTGTAATAATGCGACATTTGGCGATCCTTATCCCGGACAGGCAAAAGTCTGTTACTACTGGGATGATCCCGCGAACAGCAGTAGCAGTAGTTCAAGTTCCTCCGGCGGTGCCGTGGTGAATTTTGATGGCGGGTCCTATGCCGACAGTTACAGCAATACACTGGCCGACGTGGCGATGCACTACTACGAACGCGATCTTGCGCCGCTGTTGCAAGACACTGTACCTGTAACGGCGGGTATTGATACCAATACCCAGCAACACATGGTGACCTTCACCGTTGCCTTCGGTATTAATGGCACGCTGGATGCAAATCCGCCTAACCGAACAGATCCATTCCCCTGGCCGGAAGCGCGTGCCGATTCACCTGAAGCCATCGATGATATGCGTCATGCTGCTTGGAATGGGCGTGGGGAGTTTCTAAACGCAGCAAATCCACAAGAATTAATCGACTCGCTTGGTTCATCTCTGGCAAGTATTCAGGACCGTACCGGCTCCGCTTCTGCGGTAGCGTTCAACACTACCAGTATTACGGCGGAAACCTATGTATACCAGGCTCGATTTGATTCAGGTAACTGGTCAGGTCAATTGCTGGCGTATGAATATGATGACGATGGTTTGGGCAGCTTGAGATGGGATGCCGGAAAACTTTTAAGTGCAGAAACATTGGATTGGACTACCCGAAATATTTATACCTACCGTGATGATACAAACAAAGGGATTCCATTTGCGTTCCCGGCGGACTACACCACACGGCTAGTTACCGCGCCAGACGATTCAGAGCTCAACTCCACACAGATCGCAGATCTGTTGGCGAATGCACCGTTCGGTCTTAATACCATCGTTGCCGAACAGCAGACAGCCAATACAGAATACGGTGTGAAGGTGGTGAATTATCTGAAAGGTGACTTCACTAATGACGGTGCTTTCAGAAATCGTCAAGGCAAGCGTTTAGGCGATATTGTGCATTCGAGCCCGGAGTTTGTGGGTGAACCTAATCAGCTTTATCCAGATAGAATGGAATCCAGTTCCTACTTCAGTTTTGTATCCAATAATGCTTCACGCACACCGGTTATTTATGTAGGCGCGAATGATGGGATGCTTCATGCGTTCCATGCAACAGACGGTAACGAATTGTTCGGCTATATACCTGGCACTCTGTTCTCCGCGGGTGATACTGGCTTGCACAAACTAACAGAGACAGATTACGGTCATATTCCTTATGTTGATGCCAGCCCGACTTCCCGTGATGTATTTGTGGGTGGGCAGTGGAAAACCTATCTGGTGGGAGGATTCCGCGCCGGTGGTAAAGGCGTTTATGTGTTGGATGTCACTGACCCAGATGATTACACAACCGTGACGGATGTTGCCGCAGACAAACTTTCCGTTATGGAGTTTACCCATAATGATTTGGGATACACCTTCAGTAACCCGCAGATAGCCAAACTAAATAATGGCAAATGGGCTGCAATTTTTGGTAACGGATACAACAATGATCCAACAGGTGATGGTACGGCGAAGTTGTTTATGTTGTACCTCGATGGTTCCGGCTACAAAATGCTGGAAACGAAAGTCGGCAGCATGACTTTGAATGATTGCGCGAATTTAGCCAGCGACTGTAATGGTTTGTCATCACCTTCATTGATCGACACCAATAGTGACTTTATCGTCGATCGAATTTATGCCGGTGATCTGCAAGGCAATATGTGGGTGTTTGATGTTTCCGATAGCAATGATACAAATTGGAAAACAGCGTTTGGATCAACGCTCAATCCTGCGCCTCTGTTTACTGCATGCAGCTCTGCAATTTGTACTTCGGCTGGCCGACCTGTGAATCGTCAGCCCATTACATCCAAGCCTATGGCCATTGCGCATCCTACCGCTACCGATTCGCGAACGAATCCAAACGTAATGGTGCTCTTCGGTACAGGGCAGTACATCACTACCACCGATAACACTGATGGAACCTTACAAAGCTTTTATGGTGTTTGGGATGCGGGCAACGCATATGGCAATCTGACACGTACCAATCTGGTAGAGCAGACCATGACTTTGCCTGAGAATGAAGATTTACTGGCAGGCCGTGTATTGAGCACTAACCCGGTGAGTTACAACCCGATAGCCTTGCCGGTGCCTGAGATGGGTTGGTTTATTGATCTGAAAGAGCCCGACGGTGCGATGCTGGGAGAACGCGTCGTGGTTGACCCGATCGTGTCTGGTGGTTATGTGTTCTTCAATACAACCATCCCCAACAATGCGGTGTGTTCTGCCGGGGGAAGCGGTTATCTGATGGTGGCTGACATCAAGACGGGTGGCCAGCCTAATCAGGCGGTATTCAGAAGCTATAATCTGGGGGATACACCTCAGGACCTTGAAAACGCCTACGCTGGTATTCCTCTCAACGCTGTTCCAGGTGGTGCTACGTTAATTAACGGGAATAAAGTGGTCGTATCAGATTCCCTTGGCCGGATCGTGACTGCCGATTTTAACCCTCCAGCCAGCAACAAAAACTCTCGTCGTTCTTCCTGGTCGGTTGTGAAATAGAGGTGCATACAATGAGCTTAAAATATTTGATCAGTTTTATTGTCGCTCTGGTACTGAGTGTGCCAGTTCTGGCAGAAGAAGATGAACTACAATTTGGTGTGATTGATGGTTATACCCTGGGTGAACCGAAGATCCTGATCAGCGATAAAGTTCGGGCAATTTCTCCCAGCATGAAAGTGTATTCAAGCAATAAGTCGCTGGTAGGGCGGGCAAACTTAAAACAGGGGCAAAAGGTGCTGTACAAATCTTACCGCCGTAAAAGCGATCGCCGGGATGTGATTGAAGAAATTCACATTCTTCCCCCTGGCACCTGATTTTTAGATGTTGACATAAAAAATTCAGAAAAAAGGAAACATCCTTATGAAACAAACCAAGCAACATGGGTTTAGCCTGATCGAACTGATTATTGCCATTGCCATAGTTGGTATTCTGGCGGCCATTGCAGTGCCTTCGTATCAGGAACAAGTGGAGCGAGGCAATTTGTCAGAGTGCTCGTCGTTTGCCTTAAAAATGTCGAGCATGTTGGAAAAATACTATACGCAAAATCTTACATATCCTGCGAGTTTGACCGACAATTCAGGGCTTGGCTTGGGCGCAGCAGGTGTCGTAAGTGAAACAGGAAAATGTTCTGCGAGTATTGCTGCAGTTGGTGGCAGTTGCGCTGTTGATGATGTCGATGAACGATGCTACGGCTACACGTTAAGCGTATCGCGAGCCTCTGCTGGTTCATCAAGCCTGAGAAAAACCTGTAACACATTAACACTTACTCACCGTGGCCAAAAAGGTGCGATTGATATTGATGGAAATGCAAGTGGCGTGGATGAATGCTGGCGTTAATTTTCAGCGTAAGTGCTAATGTTTAGGGTTTAGCGCTAAAATCGCGTTCAGCATAATTTTATAGAGAATTTAAAATTATAAGATTTAAAAAAAGATGCAGCGCTTGGTGTTTCTGTTATCGTCATTGGAATCCCAAGCGTTGCATCTTGTCACTGCGTTTCAGCATCGCATCTCTTCTTTATGTGTTGTCTCTTTTTCCATAAAGTCCCTTTTACTGTGCTTTTTTCATTCTCTCGTTGGAAAGAATGCATTGCCAGAAATCCAATGTGCAAAACCACCCGAGTGTCTTTTAAGCATTGCTAATTAAATATTGTTAATTAAGTATTGTTAATTAAGTAGTGTTAACTTCAATTCTCTGTTCCAGCTCATAGCATTTTCTTCTCTTGCGTTTCGCCCTAAACTCGTATGTCACATTTGTGATGAACTGGCCACAACGATACGATAAGCTTTATGGCATGTACTGATGCATCTCTGTTTAAATTCTGAGCTTAACTATGAAACGCTTTCTCTTGTTGTCACTGATACTCTGCCTGGTGGCTGGCTTTTTCTACTTTGACCTTAATCAATACCTCTCCCTGAGTGAGCTGAAAAATCGTTTGAATTCGTGGGATACGGTGATCGAAGACAGGCTGTGGCTGGCGGCAAGTCTGTATTTTTTAGCGTATTTTGCATTGGCCAGTCTTTCCCTGCCAGGAGCTGCGGTTTTGACCCTTGCAGGTGGCGCACTATTCGGTTTGTTTGGAGGCGTTGTGCTGGTGTCTTTTGCCAGCTCCATGGGGGCGACAGCGGCGTTTTTGTTGTCACGTTATGTGTTTGGCTCGACAGTACACAAGCGCTTTGCTGGTCGCCTGCAAACCATTAACAGAGGCATGGAAAAAGACGGGGCTTTTTATCTGTTCAGTTTGAGACTGGTCCCGGTGTTTCCGTTTTTTGTAATCAATTTGCTTATGGGCTTGACGCATATCAAGACCTGGACGTTTTACTGGGTCAGCCAGGTTGGAATGCTGTTGGGAACAATTGTGTATGTGAATGCCGGTACGCAATTGGCGTCGATACAAAACATAGGCGATATTGCCTCACCGAGTTTATTAATATCCTTTACGCTGTTGGGGCTAATGCCATTAATCGCCAAAAAAATAGTGAATGTTATGCAACAAAAGAAAATATATAAACAATGGAAAAAACCAAATAAGTATGATCGGAATCTTATTGTGCTGGGGGCCGGCGCTGGCGGTTTAGTGTCTGCATACATCGCAGTTGCAGTGAAAGCCAAAGTCACATTGATAGAACATCATAAAATGGGAGGGGACTGTTTAAACTATGGATGTGTACCAAGCAAAGCATTAATTAAAAGCAGTAAATTAGCGCATCTGATGGCGCACGCAGATCAATACGGCTTGCAGCAACAGCAGCCGCGTTTTTCTTTCAGGCAAATCATGCAGCGTATACAGGAGGTAATCAAACAAATTGAACCTCATGATAGCGTTGAAAGGTATACCAGCCTTGGGGTTGAGGTGGTGGAAGGGTACGCACGACTTGTAGACCCGTGGACAGTAGAGACTAAAACTGCAGAGGGTGAAACAACGACGCTGACCGCAAAAAACATTGTTCTGGCAACGGGGGCAGAGCCTATCGTACCTCCGATACCTGGTATGGGAGACAGTGGGTATGTAACAAGCGAAACACTTTGGGAGCGGTTTTTACACCTGGACCAGCCGCCGCGACGATTGGTGGTGCTTGGTGGTGGTCCTATTGGTTGTGAGCTGGCACAGAGCTTTGCGCGTCTGGGTTCCGAGGTGATCCAGGTTGAAATGGATTCTCGGCTGATGCGACGCGAAGACGCAGATGTTTCGGAGTTTGTAAAACAATCCTTGCACTCTGACGGCGTTGAAGTGCTGACAAACCATAAAGCTTTACGTTGTGAGCGTCATGGCGAAGAGAAGATTTTGGTATTGCAGCACGCGAGTAGGGAAGTGCATGTTGCCTATGATGAACTTCTTTGCGCTGTTGGGCGTAAGCCGCGTTTGCAGGGCTTTGGACTTGAGGCGCTTGGCATTGTTGATCGCATGCCCACGAATAATTCGGTGTTATCTACAAATGAATTTTTGCAAACATCATTTCCGCATATTTACGCTGTGGGAGATGTTGTTGGGCGTTTTCAATTTACTCATACCGCGGCACACCAGGCCTGGTATGCTGCGGTAAACGCATTATTTGGGCGTTTCAAAAAGTTTAAGGTTGATTATCGCGTGATCCCTTGGACGACGTTTGTCGACCCCGAAGTTGCTCGCGTAGGACTAAACGAACAGGACGCGACAGAGCAAAAAATTCCATTTGAAGTATCTCGCTATGATCTAGGTGATTTAGATCGTGCTATTACAGAAAATGCAGCAAAAGGCTTTATCAAAGTGCTAACGCCACCAGGCAAGGATAAAATTCTGGGGGTTACCATAGTGGGAGAGCACGCCGGTGAGCTAATCGCGGAATTTGTATTGGCAATGAAACACGGCCTGGGTCTAAATAAAATCCTCGGTACAATTCATTGTTATCCGACTTGGAATGAAGCGAACAAATACGTTGCTGGTGAATGGAAAAAAGCACATAAACCGGAAGCTATTTTGCGCTGGTTGGAGCGATTTCATCGATGGAATCTGAAATGAAATATCGTTAAATCTTCCTGAGTTTGAGCCAACAAAAAAGGGTGCTGCTATTGGCAACACCCTTTTTTTATTGTCCATGCGAGGTGTTTAATCTCGCAATGCAATTAGCGTTTAACGGCTTAATTACAGAAGTAGCTACCTGGCATGCCGTTAACAGATTCATACATAGCGGTTAAAAGTGAATCTGAACCAGAAGTATCGTGATACATCTCCCAAGTCATAATGCCACCGTATCCGCTGGCTAGCTGACCTTTTTTACGAATCGTCGGGATGCCATTCCAGTAATCCGAACCATCAGTGTCACGACAACGGTTGGAACCATTGACTCCGACTTTCTCCGCATAAGTGCGAACGTTTGGTCTGGAATAGAATGGAACACCCAATACCGCTTTGTGCGCGGGCAGGCCCCGTTGATTGACCCAGTAATTTAATGAATCTACCGCGAAGTTGTAGCTGGAGTGGCTGGCTTCACCATAGTTGTCATAGGCCATCAGATTAATGAAATCGAAGTAGGGGAACGTTTTGGATTGTACGCCCTGTCCAGGGTTGTCTCCGAGCGCTACCACAGCCGCTGTTAGCAACTTACCGCGAGGTTTTAATACCTTGGACAGTTCAACCATTAATAAGTGGAAGTTTTCTGATTCCTGGCCAGGTCTTGGGTATTCCCAGTCAATATCGACTCCGTCCAGATTAAACTGCTCGACGACTCCCAGCATGTTATTGGCAAAACGCGTACGGTAGGTCGGGTTAGCCGCGGTAGATTCAAAACCACCGTTGGCAAGATTGGTCCAGCCTCCCACAGAGATCAACACTTTAACCCCTTGAGCATGGGCCAGTGTAACAATGTTATGCAGGTAACCGGCATTTGGTACTGCCTGGATAGAACCATCCGCATTGGGCTGTACCAGGAAAGCATAATTAATGTGCGTCACTTTGCTGTAATCAATAAAGCTCGCGTTGCCACGCCAGGATTGCGTATAACCAACGACAATCTTACCGCCAGAGGTAGAAGAAGAGCTTGAAGAGCTCGATGATGAGCTGGATGAAGACGAAGAACTGCTGCTTGAGCTAGAGGAAGATCCTGTACCGGAGCATGAACCTTTTTCTCGCCAAACACCCCAATCACCGGTGCTCCCAGGAGCTTCGCCTTGTGTCCACCACTGGGCTTCGTATTTAAGGCTGTTATGCTTCACCATATTCCCTTTGAGGTATACAGCGCTGGCACTCCAGTTTTCAATGCCTGGGCATGAACCGCCAGAAGAGCTACTGCTGGAACTGGAGCTTGAAGAAGAACTGCTCGATGAAGAGCTGCTGGAGGACGAACTGCTTGAAGATGAACTACTGGAAGAGCTTGAGCTGCTCGAAGAGCTGGAACTGCTTGAACTAGTGCTGCCAGAACATGCGCCCAAATCACTCCAGGCATAAGACCATGCCCAGCCAACTCCGGGTTCATAGGGGCCACCAACATTACACCAGCCACCCACGTCACAGCGGTAGGCAGTGTTATTGTGTTGCATGACGGTGCCTGTATTAATGTTGCCCGAAGCGTAACTGGGTACGCTGGAGCAATCGTAAGCCTGGCTGCTGGCCGCAAAAGCGACACAAGCAATAGCGAGGCTGCTTGTTATTATATTTTTCATTGCTTTTCCTCTTAATTTTGAGTGAGCGCACAGTGGGGCTGTCTATAAAATATACCGTCTATAAAACATACCATGTGCAGCGGAACTGGGGATTTCGCCGGGGCCAAGAATAAGGATCTGACTGACATGCTGCAAGGCATAAATTCGCATTGTCGGCAATTGGCGGTGAAAATCGGGGAAAAAGATGGGGAAATAGACGGGGCGCGCTGGATTTATTAACGTTGAATAAAAGTACCCGGCTGACGCCGGGTAAAGCTCCTTAAAGGTGTGTAGAAATTCTTCGAGGAGGTTCTTGGGGGAACTTCTTTGAAAAACTACGTTAGGAGAAACTACTTAGGAGAAAAACAAATTAAGCTTTGCTCGTGTTCAATGTGTTTTTTGCCCGCTATGGTTTACATAAATTAGACACGGCGAAAAAGTAGAACATCCTTGTCCTATATATTCACAATGAACACCGCTGCTTAAAACTTGGCTCTAACACCGAGGCTGTAACGCGCCCCATTTTCATAAAAACCAACAGGTAAACCGTCATCGGTTCTCATATAGATAACTTCGTTAGTCAAATTAACTCCGGTGAAAAATACAGTCAGCATGTCGGATACCGCCCAGTCTGCTGTTGCATCCCATTGATCGTAGGCATCGGTTACCATTTGCGAGCCGGACGTCAGTGCGCCAAAAGCTTCTGATCGATAGTTATATGACAGACGTACGCTGAACACATCATCTTCAAAGTAAACCGAAGTGTTTAACTGGTCGTCTGAGTTACCCGGTAGTTTTAGCTTTTGTCCACCATCAAGTGAAGGCACTTCTGCATCGGTATAGGTGTAGTTTGCTACAACTCCGAAGCCCAGGCCGAGTTCTTGCTGCCACTGTAGTTCCAGCCCTTGAATATCTGCTCCATCGGGTGCGTTATAGGGTCGAGTTACAGTAATCGTGTCGCCATCAATGACTTCCGCTTGGGTGCGGTTGTAGACAAAGGTATCCAGTTGCTTCGCAAAGAATGTGGCAGACAAAATAGAGGCTTCAGCAAAATACCATTCAGCTCCCACTTCAAATTGATTGGCGTAAGTCGGGTCTAAATCTGGATTTCCGCCGCTGGCTGATGACGTGGTTGCGTTAATCGTCAGGTTTGAGCTTAAATTCTGGAAAGTAGGGCGCGCCATGGCTTTAGAGGCTGCCGCACGAACAATGACATCATCACTGGCATCGTAAATCAGGTTAATGCTGGGTAGTACATCGGTGTAATCGCGAGATACTTCACCAATTTCGCCATCAATATATGCCTTGGATGTCTGGTCCGTGGTAATCGCACGTAAACCAATGTTCCCGTGAACTTTTCCAATCTCATAACTGCCTTTCACATAAGCGGCAGAAATTTTTTCATTGATTTCATAAAAAGCGCGCTCGTCAAAGGTGTAAGTCATGACACCGGCGGCCAGCATGGGATCTATAATCTGCTTGGCCAGGCTCTCGTTCAGCCATGCGTACCGTGTTAATGACCCTGAAGTGGCAGCTTCACCGTGTAATCCGGGCGTAACCCCGGTGGATACCTGATCCATAGTGATGGTTTGCCAGCCTGGGTGTGAGCTGTCCGTTGCACCTGCAGTACGCCGATTGGTGACGGTTTCGTCACGGAACTTAACGCCGAGTTTTACCGCGGTAAACAGGCCGCCATTCAGATCGAATTCGAGATCACCTTGTAGATAATTTTCTTCGTCCTCCATTTTACGAATCCAATCTCGCGCACTCATTAGGGTAAGTGCTGATGCATCGGTCGGATCTAAATCCAGGTAGTCAATTTCAATTGCGTTTGGTTCAAGGTTCAACACTTCACGTGTATCACCTTCAAACCAGTAGCCGATATCTCGATCACTACCACCTTCAGCAGAGGTTGAACCTGCCTGGCCATGTGCCTGCCATCCATCTCCGATAAAAGTGACATCCAAATCCAGCACACTGGATTCAACCGAAGCGTCGCGGAAAATTGGTTCAATGGCCGCACCACCGGAGTTGGGGTTTTCAAATGTGCCCCCGACAATGGCCTGTTTTCCGTCGCCTGTTGGAATAAAATGAGGGTCAGTCACGGTATCGCCGTTTGCCAGTTTGTAACCACCGGGCATGAAGAGATAGTTTTGATTGCTGTTGTCTGAATCCATGTCGGAATTAACGTAGTTCAATACAATATCCCATTCGCTGGTGGGTTTATATTGCATGGTGAGATTCGTTGTTAAACGTTTGTTTTCCTGTTGGAAAATGGCAGAACCACCGCCCCAAACGGCGTAAACATCATTGGTTGTATTGCCATTTTGATCCGTTACATCATAAAGCGTATTGTCGGGAAAGGTTTCGAGGCCGTCGCGGCGCACGTTTCGTTCCTGCGAATTAATAGAGGCTAAAATACCAAATGTTTCTTCCTGGTTGGTCCAACTAACCAATCCAGATAGTTGAGGATCGGTTTTATCTGGAAGTTCACTGTAAACCGCTTCGGCTGTCAGGTTGACAACGAGTGGATCGAGATCCATTGGCTTGCGTGTGCGTACAATGACGGTACCGCCAATGCTGCCTTCATCAATATCGGCTTCGGCACTTTTGTATACTTCTAGAGAAGAGACCAGCTCGGAAGCTAAAATCGTATAGTTAAATCCGCGGCTGGGGTTGTCATTGGCCCACCAATAGGCCGATGCAACGTTTTGCCCGTTCATTAGTGTACGGTTCATGGTGCTGTCTGTTCCGCGAACAAAGATATCGCGGCCTTCCCCCCAGATCCGATCGACAGATATACCTGGGATACGCTGAAGAGAGTCAGCGACGTTTTTGTCGGGAAATTTACCTATGTCTTCTGAATTAATAGCATCCACAACGGCATCAGAGTTTTGTTTGACATTCAGCGCTTGTTTTAAGCTGCCCCGTATGCCGGTAATTACCAGCTCTTCAACTTTATTGCCTGTTGCGTCTGCGGATTCTTGAGCGTGCAGAGTGGTGACGGTTCCTACAGATGCCAGCGCGATGGTTTGCGCGAGTAAGGTTTTTTTGAAATTTGAATGTTTCATAACCACGTACAAATATCCCCCGATAGATAAAAAGTATTTTTTATTTGTAATGCTGCTCAGTGAAACGCAGTTTGCGACATACCCCCGACACACTTTTTTAATTTTTTATTAAATTATTTAGGCTGTCGGGTACAGAGAGATAGCGGCGTTTTATTAAACGAGAAGGTCAAGTGGATGGTAAATGAGCGGATGAAAGAAAATTTAATAATTGGCTCTTAGTCCAATGCTGAATCGTCGACCTATTTCATAGAGACCTTGTGGAATACTGTTTGCAGTTCGGTAATAAATCGCTTCATTGCTAAGATTGATACCTTCGAAATAAATCGATAAATGGTCGTTCATCTGATAGGCGGAAGAAAAATCCCACTGTTGATAGGCCTTGGTTTCATCTTGAGTTCCTGAAATTAACTCACCAAAGGACTTTGATCGATAGTTGAATGACAGTCGAATGGTGATTTTATTGTTTTCGAAATACAAGGAAGAATTAACCTGGTCTTGAGAATTGCCAGGTAGCTCCAGTGTTTGTAGCTTGTCGGCTGAGGGTACTTTTGCGTTGGTGTAAGTGTAATTGTTTATCCAGCCAATCCCGTTGGTAAAGCTCTGTTGCCATTGAAATTCAAAGCCAATAATATCAGCCCCTTCGGCATTATAGGGGCGGCTGATATTCTGCGGTTCACCGCTGATGTTTTCAGTACTGGTTTTCGTATAGATGAATGTCGAAATGTCTTTATAAAACACTGTTGCGGACAAAATGGCACTGTCTCGGAAATACCATTCCAGTCCCGAATCAATTTGCTGTGCTCTATAAGGTTTTAGTTCGGGGTTGCCGCTAGATGCTGTCCCACTAGTCCCATCGATGACGATATTGGGGCTAAGGTTTTGAAACGTTGGCCTGGCCATGACTTTTGCAAAAGATGTACGCCACAATAAGTCTTGATTAAATTCAGCAACCAGATTTGCACTAGGGAGAAGGTCTAAATAATGCCTGGTTTGAGAGGTTTTGTCCTGCGCGTTTAAATAAGCGGTTGCCTCTTGTTGTGTGTTGACTATGCGAAGGCCGAAATTGCCTCGCCATTGATTACTATTGAAATTCAATTTTACGTAAGCCGCGGAAATTGCTTCCTGAATTCTATAAAATGCATCGTTGTCTGACTGGTAATTAAATAGTCCTGACGTTAGAAGTGGGTCAATGTTTTGTGAGACTAGTTGTTTATCGGCCCAGGAAAAACGGGTGAGAGAGCCGCTGGTGGCGGTTTGCTGGTGCAGGCGAGGAGTTAGACCGGTGGAAACATATTGTAAACCAATATCCTGCAATGAATTCCATGCTGGATGGTCTTCGTCAATTTCACCTGTTGTGCGTTCATTTTGAATTGTATGATCCCTGAATTTGATCCCGGTTTTTAACGATTCAAAAAACAGATGGCTAAAATCACGTTGCCAATCGAGTTGAAAATAATCTTCCGTATCCTGCATTTTTCGTATCCAATCGCGAGAGTCTGCAGAGAAGTTAGGTAGGCTGATTGGGTCGACAGGGTCGAGATCTGGGTACGAGATCTCAATGCTTTCATCCGACAATGAAAAAATTTCTCGTGTATTGCCTGTAAATCTGTATAACCTGTCATGATGGCTGCCACCCTCGGCTGTTGTTCGACCTAGTTGGCCGTGCAGCTCCCAAAGTTGTGTGTCGTAAAGGAATTCCAAATCTTTAACTTCACTTTGAACGAAAACGTCACGAAATATAGCATCCAGAGCGGCGCCTATACTGTCCTGGTTTTGTACTTCGCCACCCAATAAAGTTAAGCGCCCGTCGCCAGTCGCGCCAAATCTAGGTTCAAAAACGCGTACTGGTGGATTTTCTCGAAGTTTGAATCCCCCTGGCATAAACAGATAATTTTGATTGTTGTTCCGCATATCCATGCTGGAATTGACATAATTTAATGAAATATCCCAGCTAGCAGCAGGGGACCATTGTGCGGTGATGTTATGAGTGGTTCGTTTTCTTTCTTCCTGAAAGATTGCTGAACCACCACCCCAGATAACATACACATCTTCGGTTGTTATCCCATTTTCATCGGTGACATCATAAAGAGAGTTATCAGGAAACGCCTCCAGACCGTCACGTCGCATGCTCCGGTTTTGCCAGTTAAATGATCCCAGAAGGCCAAAGGTTTGCTCTTCATTTTGCCAAACACCCAGAACGGAGAGTTGAGGGTCATATTGCCGTGCCAGGTCACTGTATTGCTCTTCCACTGTAATACTTAAGCGTTTTGCATCCAAATCGAACGGTTTACGAGTATATATAATAACGGTGCCACCAATACTGCCTTCATCTATGTCGGCTTCTGGACTTTTATATACAGCGAGCGAGGAAATTAATTCGGAGGCGAGAATGGTGTAGTTAAATCCACGGCTCGGATTGTCATTTGCCCACCAATACGCTGATGCAACGTTCTGACCGTTCATTAAAGTCCGGTTGACGTCTTTATCTGTTCCCCGAATGTTTATGTCTCGTCCTTCTCCCCAAATCCGATCAACGGATACGCCGGGGATGCGTTGTAGTGCATCTGCGACATTTTTATCTGGGAATTTACTTATTTGTTCCGCCGATAGCGCGTCAATTTGAGCATACGCTCTTCTTTTAAGGCTGAGATTTTTGAGCACGCTTTGACGAATCCCGGTGACTTCCAGTTCTTCAAGAGCCTCTATCGGTTGTGTCGATTTCGTCGGGGAGGATTTCTTTTTTCGTTGTGTTTCTTTAAATATAACCACTGTGGATTTGCCGTCAGTGGTGAAATTAAGTGCGCTGCCTTTTAGCAGTCTTATCAATAATTTCTCTGGAAGAAACTCACCAATAAAGGGGCCGATATCTTTATTTTTAATATCCTCTGGGCGAAACAGGATTTGCAGCCCGGTCTGTTCAGCAAACTGGGTTAGGGCATTAGGCAGGGACTGTTTATCTATCTGATACTGAACACGGTGTTCGGGCAGATTACCTGCCAGCACAGGCGGGGCGAAAACACTGAGCGCAATAATCAAGCATAGAGGTGGTTTTAGCGTTCTGCTCACGTTAATTGTGGGTCTCACATTCAGCCGATTACAGGCGCTAACATACCAAAAGCCCTTGCACCGTGACAGTCGAGTGTCGGTTATGGATTGTTAAACAATAAAAATATTCAAAATTGAGTGATAAATGTACGAGTTAAGGTGTGCTTTTGGTAATTCTAAGCCTTCTATTGCATAAATGATGTCGGGTTTTAAGCATGACTTTCGTTTAAAGAACAAGGGATTAGCCTCATTAAACAGGATTGAAAGAGATAGCGGTGTATCTCATTGGTTGAGGGTAATTAGAGATTCGCCATCGTAGTAAACAAAAAAGCTTAAACGAGCAGATAAAGGTTATTCTGGAAAAGCATACCAGTGAAGAAAGCGCCTGTTAGTAAGCCAATGCTCAGATTGGTTAAGAAAACATCTGTAACTCCTGGTAATGAGGGGGAGGTTTCTGCGCCTATGGACATGGGCGAAAGTCAGGAACGGACAACAGAGGATCAGCAAAAGTTAGATGCAGTTGAGGTCTTTTATCACACCTATCGAGCGGGGTTGTTTAATTATTTGGTAAATATTTGTCCAGGTGGGCAAGAAGAGGCGTTCGAAATACTGCACGAAACATATATTCGTTTGCTAAAACTGGATAACCTGGAGCACCTAGAACAAAGTCCAAGGGCTTATATTTTCACAATCGCAACTAATTTGTCTCGCGATGCCATGCGCCGCAGGGCGAGCAGGAAACTGGATGTTCACGATGAGTTCAATGAAATGGAGTTTATCAGTGCAGAGCCAACGCCGACTGAGCTACTCGACTGGACGTTATCATTGGATAAACTGAAGCAAACTTTAACGAATTTGCCGCAATTAACCCGTAATATATTTTTGCTGAGCCGATTTGAGGAAATGAGCTATCCTCAAATTGCAGAGCAATTACAATTGAGCACGCGTACTGTTGAACGTCATATGGCTACCGCTATGAAAGTGCTACAAAAATCTTTTGAAGACATTCTATGAAGCAAGTTTCACCTCAGTCCGAACAGGAAATTAAACAAACCGCTGCTGAGTGGTTTGCCTGTATGCGCGAAGATTCGTTGGCAGAATCAAAGAAAAAAGAGTTCGAGCGCTGGCGAAATGCCAGCCCACTGCATGCCTTGGCCTATGAACAGTGTTGTACTTTATGGATGATGAGTCATGAATTGAAGCAGGATGAAGATATTCGCGAAATGTTAAGCCAGGCTAGAAAAAGCGGCGCAAGTCAATCACTTGCAAGGTTTAGAGCGCGTCGCTCTACTATGATAAAAATGTTGTCTGCTGTTGCTGCGATTGCGCTGGTGGGGGTTTTACTCGTAGTCCGGCAGCAGGTGCCAGAAGCTGTTTATTATTTTAGTAAGATTGGTGAGCAAAAGAATGTCACTTTGCAGGATGGCTCTATTATTACGCTGAATACGAATAGCAAGGTTAAGGTTGTATACACTCGAAATACTCGTCAAATTGAACTGGAGAAGGGTGAAGTTTATTTTGACGTGGCGAAAAACCGAGAAAGGCCATTTTTGGTAAAAGTAAATACTTCTACAGTGACAGCGGTAGGAACTGAATTTAATGTCTCAAAGCTTTCTGAAGCCATTAAAGTTGATGTTACGGAAGGTATTGTGGAGTTTAAAATTGAGAACGATGATTCTATTGCCCATGATGCCAGTCATAGCAATATTGTGACTAGCTTAAAGGTTGGGGATGCTGTTTTGTATGATTTTCAAGAGAATCAGGCGCACTTCAGTCAAGTAAACTACGCTAAAATTCATGCCTGGCGAGATAATAAAATTTATTTCAAGGAAGACACGCTCGATGCAGTGATTCAGGAATACAACCGGTACATTGTGCCCAAAATTATTGTTGTAGACGATGAGCTAAATAAACAGAAAATTACTGGGATTTTCCAGCAGGGCGACCTAGATTCTTTTATATTTGCATTGCAGCAAGCATTAAATGCACAGGTTGAAACCTATGGGGACAGAATTTTGATCATGAAAAGATCATGATCCAGCTCTCGATCCAGATAACCCCCCCAGGTCACCATGCAGCAGAAATCAGGCATATAAGCATAAATTAGCAGCGCAGCATCAATGGTCGCTTCAGGTTTTTGAAAAAATCCCCACAGTTTTGTTGTATATCATCCAGGGTTACCAGCTCGCTGATGTAAGAGCCTTGCATATAATCACAGCCGATGTCCTTGAGAATCAGAAAGTCGTTCTTGTTGTCTATAGCCTCAATAACCACCAGTATTCCCAGTTTGTGTGCTATTTTCACCAGGCCAGATACCAGTATCATCTGCTTAATACTCTGGGAGATATTTTGCGTGATGGTTGTATCCAGCTTAACGATATTGATGGGTAAGTCTGTGATATTTGTTAAGGGAATATCTTTACTGCCAAACTCCATAAGTGCCGTTGAAATTCCATTCTCCTGTAATTCTTCCAGACCATGACGAAATTCCACGATATTTATATCTTTGGTTGCGGGTCGAATATCAATGCAGAATTTATGCTGGTCAAACTGACAGCTTTGGTGCTTTTGGATAATTCTTTGCCGGGCTGCTTTATCGCAAATAAAAGATGCCGAAAGGCTGATACCAATCTTACCGAGATTTTCACCTGCACTTACCGAGAGCTGTAAAAGCTGCTCGGCTTTTTCCATGAGGTGTTCGATGACCTGCAAATATAGATCATCCTTCTGGTGTTGCTCGTAAACTTCATGCAGGTCATCAATCAATGGCAAATCTTCCACGTCGGGGATGAGCTTCATGCAAACGCCATGTTCTCTTTTTACAGGCAAAATACATTGGTATCGAACGTTTAAGGTATTGTAGCTGACGGCTTGTCGTAAAGTCTGCTCCATCGCATTTGTATTCTCAGCATCGTAAGAATTGCTTTGCGTGGCTTCATTATTCAACGCAAAGTTTCGTAAAAGTACGTGAGCAAGAGATTTTAAAAAATAGCTTGAGGCCAGTTCGGCTTCATGGAAAATCTCACTGACTCCCTGACTTATCAGTGTATGCGCGTCCTGCGTTTGATATTTTTCCAGCACCAAAACAAGTGGTGAGTTTACGCTGTCGCTTTGAATGTGATTAAGGGCTTGCATGTAACAAGGATCACTTGTTGTTTTATTAAACAGAACAATCAAGCGATACGTGCATGATGGGGTGAAGAAAGAATCGCTGGGCAGGGTTGCAAATACTTGAAATTTAACGTGCTCGGTAAAATGCTGGCTAATGCACTGTCGAAAATAATCAATTTTTTCTTTTTCTTTTCCAATGATAAGTATTTCATCACCGTGTTTCAGAATATTGAAAAAGGATAAATCGGTCATAAGCATTCATAGTCGCAAAGACGTGTTAATTTACTTCAGATGGTACGACTGTAAGAATTATTTCGCGCCATAAATGTCGAGTTGCGTTACAGCCTGTGTTCGAATTTACCAAAAGCAGTTCGAATGTTGAGCAGTATAAGTGGAGGGCAGAGCGCTTATGGAGTTTAAGTGGCGAATGTAAGCGAATTGTTTTACGGCGACGGTTGGTCAGACTCGAGGTAGAAGTTGGCTTGATTGCGGCCTGATGATTTCGAGAAATACATCGCTGAATCTGCGTTTTTAAAGAGTCTGTTGAGATCAAATTTGCTTTGGCTGGCGAAGCAGATGCCTACACTCATGCTGACATGGATCACGACATCCTCAAAGCGAAAAGGTTGATCTATTGCCTGCATTATGCGCGTTGCAATTGTTTTGGCCGCTTCTTTTGAGTGCAGCTGGGATATGGCCAATGCAAATTCATCTCCGGCGATTCGGGCAAAATTGCATACCTGCAGGTTAGAGCGGATCAGGTCTTCATGGCGCAGCGCACTCAAAATCCTGTTGGCGAAGGCCACCAATAACTTGTCGCCTATCGGGTGGCCGTAGGTGTCATTGATCGCTTTAAACTTGTCTAAATCCAAGTAGAACAGCGCAAGATCACTATTCGTACTTTCTATGCTCTGCAGTTCTGAGGTGAGCCATTTAAAAAAGCCACGTCGATTCAATACTTCGGTGAGATAGTCATAATAGGCTTCTTTTTCCAGTAAAGCCTGTTGACGGTATACCACATGGGAAAAAGCAATAGTAAAGAATAAGGTGATAATCTGAGCAACTGCCAGGCGAATATACAGCTTTAGTTCTATGGATGGGTATGAGGCGATTAATGCGAAACCGACAAAGAAACAGGAGAGCCATAATGCATTGCGGAATGGGAACAGAAAAAATACACCCGATACAAATGGCGTCACCAGTACCAAACCACGAATACCGTAAAAGTAACAGGTCAACAACAAAGCAAAAAACTGACAGAGCACCACGCCGTAGTAATTAACAGGCAGGGGGTTGCTTCTGACCAGCTGCCACATTGTAAGCGCACAGAAAATGGCGGAAGCTAAAGCCAAGTAACCGATTAAAACGATACCGAACTGAACGTGATAAATTCCGTACCCCGTCGTGATGACGAATGTCATGGTATGGATAATCCATGACGGGGTATCGTAAATTACATTCAGTGTGGAATTATTTAATTTCACTTTGCATCTATCACTTTATTTAGCTGGCTGGTCAGCGTGTTTTGTATGGCGGTGCTCTTAATTTTCAGTGCTCTCAATTTCCAGTGTTCTTAATTTACAGTGCTCTTAATTTACAGTGTTCTAAACTACAGTGCTCTTAAGTTGTGGTGCCTTTAAGCCGCAGTGCTTTTAAATTAGCCACTTTAAGCAAGCGGCTTAGATTCGCTTAGATGTGGCATAGAAACTAACCGTACTTTGTGACTAGTATTAATGCTGGTCATTTTATGTCTGAACCGAGCGTAAATGATATGCAACTAAAGTCTTTTTGTTTTATCTATTGCTGTTTTGTGGCTATTTACGGTTCGTGATCAAGTATTCGGCTATTGGTGTAACAGTGAACCGGCTGGTGATTACTATTTCTGGTTTTCTCACGGTAACCTGATGCTTCTTTGGTAATGTATTGCCAAAAGTGCTGCCAGCATTGTCTGTATTAAATTCTCGTGATCCGAACACCATTTAATAAACGTTTCTGCAGCGTATTTCTTCAACCGGTTCAGGCTAAATTTATTTTTTCTTTTTGCTTTGCAAATGCAGGGGCTGTCTGCCTGGTGGGGCTAGCAGATACAATTATAGGTATATGGCTACATTCATGCTTATACAAAAGCCTCGCCTATAACATTGGGCTTAACTTCTTATTACACTTATTTTCTTATTGCAATTAGCTGCTTTTTACTCTTATCTGCTTCTTTTGTGGAAGCCGAGTATAGGTGCTGACCTTAAACTATCGGCAATCGAAGACTGTCGCTTTATGTTTTAGATTTGGTTAATTTTATACGTTTCAGTGATAACGCGAGCTCTCTATTTTTGTTTTGCATTGCAATTGTAAATTGACCATTTTACGCAATATCAATTAAATGACAAAAAGAAAAATTCAATCAAAATTTCGCTTTACGCCTAGTTTCACTGATAGTTATGTGTATCAATATCGAATATTGGGTGTTGTAACGTTTAAACAGCGGTACAGCATTTCTGTTGGAATGTTTGGTTATAGAAATGTTAAAAAAATGTATTTTGGGGTATAGAAAAGTCTCAATGAGCTTTTAGTATTGCGCTTAGCCGTGTTGTAAAAAAATGTTTCTGTTTGAGAGTATCAATATGTGGAATTTGCAGCTGTAAAGCGCAAACGAATGAAAGGAGAGTTTAATTTTACTCGTCCATATAAGGTGAATTTGTGTGAGCTTGCAAGAATAAACTGAACGGTGCTGACCAGGCCAATCTTTATCGCGCAAATCTTCAGCATGCAAAAACCTTAAGCTCTTTCCTTAAGCTCTTTTCTGTGAGCAATCTTCCCACTTTGCACTTTATGTTTTTGCGAAATGCAGTTTGTATTTCGCAAATTGCAATTCATAACAATAAATCTTGATGGATTTTACTAGACGGAAAAAGATAATTTACTTCAGGGAAACTTCATAACCTATTGAAAAATAAATAAATATTTTAGTTGGAACGATTATCGCTATAAAACCTGCAAAGCAAATCCAACAACAGGTTAACGATATGATCACGAAGGAACTAAAACTACTTATTTTGGCATCCGGCTGTATGCTTGCGATGAATAGCGTAGATGCTGTTGAGCAGGTTGATGGTCAATACGTATGGTCTTTCAACAGTGGCGAAGCATGGCCAATCGGTTACGACCAGAATACTGGTAAGCCCGATGACTTGACTTACGTACGAGACAATTATGATGCGGGCTTTTTTGATCGTATCAACAATGCTTTACCTGAGGGAATCGTCAACCAGGCTTTTCTAGTGGGTGACAACGGTGCCAACATTACCCTGAGTGAAGATGGCGAGGTATTTGTGACGTTTATTCACGAAGGTGCTGGCTATCAGAACTCGTTTGGATACTTTACTTATGATGCGGCAAATCCTCCAAGCAGTATCTGGGAGGTTCAGGAAACCATAGTCTTTCCAAATTTGTCTTATCCGCATTTGACCAGTGGGCATCAGGTGAAACTGGGATCTTTTACTGCAGGAACCTCTATAGGTTTTTTTCTGGCGGCCAATGCGTTTTGGTATGACACGGGTGTAAAACCTTTCGAATCGCCATATTACTATTCTCTGCAAGGACTGAATAATGAACCTGAGTTGCTGAAACAACACAACGTGATGTTGTTCGATGAAATCAGCGGTGAAATGATTATTGGGTTTGAAGATCTGCCGCGGACCTGGGGAGATAATGATTTCAATGATGCGGTATTTGCTGTAAGTGCTAATCCTCCTACAGCGATTATTTCCAATGATGTTGTGAATATGCCGGATGTCAATGACAGTGATGCCGACGGTATATTTGATGCTGACGATGAATTCCCCAATGACTATACCAAAGCCTTTAGCGCATTTTTCCCATCTAATCAGGATTGGGTCACTTTAGCATTTGAAGACAATTGGCCACATGTGGGAGATTTCGATATGAATGACCTAGTGGTGCGTGAACGTCTTAAAACTATTTACAATGCAAATGGTGATATTAGCGGTATGGAAATATCAGGGTTTATCGACGCGCGAGGCGCATCCCATAACAACGGTTTTGCGGTGCGATTGATGGGCTTGTCACCGGATATTGTCGCATCGTCAGCTATAACAATCGATAATCAAAGTTTTGAGAAAACCCCTGAAGCGTTCCAGACGGACGCCGTTATAGTGCTGTGGAGCAACACTACAGACTTTACCAGTCGTGACGATGGTTGTGTTCAGTTTAATACCTTAAAAGATTGTCCCGTATATGATCCAGTTCCATTTACGCTAAGTATCGACTTTGCCTATGCGCCGGCAAATCTATTGCACAGCGCATTGGACTTTTTTATCTTCCGTACAGAAAATCGTGCGCGTGAAATTCACTTTGCAGATTACCCTCCAACAGATCTATTCGATGAAACCCAGTTTGGACGATTCGATGATACGTCTGAACCAATGAATGATCGATACTTCCGCAATGACAAAAATCTGCCCTGGGCTTTGAAAATCACGACAGACTGGTGTTACCCATCCGAGTACATCGATATTGTCTGGGCGTATCCATTTTACGAAAAGTGGGTGGAAACATCCGGCGTGGAAGCTGAGCAATGGTACTACGCCAGTGATCGTTCCAACCATTATTTCTGTCGCAATGAAAATGCTTTTGTACCGGTATATCCCGCAACTGATTTAACGAATAAAGTCGCATGTTCTCTGACGGAGGCCGTACAAATCGACGCAAATATGTATACGGTAAAATTTGATTTGGCAAATAACGGTAATGATGTGATTGTAGGCTGGTCTGCATCGGTCGATCTGTTAGATGCAGAATTTGTCGGGTCAAGTCATGAGGGCGCCGTGTACGAAGCTCAAACCAATAGCCTCATTATGGCCAACAATGTATGGGATGTATTGTTGGCACCAGGTCAAAGTAAAACGATTGAAGTGGTTATGGATGCATATGACCCCGAAGCTAGCTACAGCTGCGTGTCACAATAAATTTTAATTTTTCGAAGAGGCATAATGACCATGAAATCTATCAATATCTTTTTAGTTGCTTTGTTTGTATGTACATTTAACACCGCGTGTGGCGGCGGTGGAGGCGGCGGTGATTCAACCGGTTCTCCTGTTGCAGTCAGTACACCTGCTCCCACACCGACACCAACGCCAACACCAACGCCAGTTGTAACACCTGAGGCAGAAACCGAAAATGATCCGGAGACAGAGCAGGGAAGTGGGGAAGTGGTGAATACGGATTACACTCCAGACATCGAAGACAGCATTACAGGTGCTGCGGCGTCAGAGGATCTGTATGTTGAACCTACTTTTTCCTTTAATCAGTTTAAAAAGGTAACGCTGAATTTAGAGGCCAGCGCTGAAAATGCCTCCACGCTAGCCAACAAGTTAGTGAAAATCAAAGCTTTACCGGATGATTTTGACACGCTTGAAGATGATCGGCTTAGTGATCTGGAGTTGCTATATGTAACAAAGCTGGATGCGAGCGGGGTTGTGTCTAAACAGTACGAAATGCCGGTAAAAGTGAAAAAGGTTCTGGTTGAGCTGAGTGTGATTGGAGTAAACAACCTGTTTATTGTGTCGTTGGGAAGCGAGTCCGGGGCCGAAGTTACCCAGGAGCTTTAAATTCTTTAACTGAAACAATCAATGTAAGACAAAGGGTGGAGTGGTAATGAGTAATGTTGATCAATGTCAGCCAAACATATTATTTGTGGATGACGAGGAGCATATATTAAAAGCATTCAAGCGTTTGTCGCGCGGCCAGAATTGGCGTGTGCAAACCACCACGAACCCCAAGGAGGCGTTAAAATTAGTCAGCTCAGAGAATATAGATGTTGTGATATCTGACATGCAAATGCCGGAGATGGACGGAGCGGAGTTCCTGAAAAATGTTCGCAACATTCATCCTCAAACAGGCCGGGTGTTGGTGACAGGGTTTTCCGATATGAAAGCATTGGGGCGCTCTGTCAATGACGCCGCCATCAATAATTACATTGAAAAGCCTTGGGATGACGAAACTCTAAAGGAGACGATTAACCAGCTGTTGGATAATGTTAAAACTGAAAAAAACCTCAAACTGGACCACCAGAAACGAGTCTCTATTTCTCGCAAGCTAGGTCGCCTGAATATTGGCTTAGAGAAAAAACTGAAAGAAAGCAAAATAGAAATAGATCAAGCTTTACATTTGCTTTATGGAACTCAATCTAAAGAGCATCGCGTTTCCAGTGATTTGCTTTCTGCGATGTTCAATTCGATTGATCTGTTGAATCAGAAAAGGCGATCCAATAAATTTGTAGCCGACGTATCCGCCATGATCGGCGAAAAACTCGGGCTAAAAGATGCGGAGGTAGATAAGCTGCGTATCGCAGGTATGTTTCACAATATTGGCATAATAGCTTCGGAAAACGTGCGTCAGCAACAGAGTAATATATGGCAAATGGACGCCATGGAGAAAGCACGATACCAGTCTTTGGTTTCCATTTCCGCATCTATAATGAATGGCTTACCAAGCCTGTCCAGTGTGGCAGATGTTATATTAAAGCATAAGGAAAAGCTTGATGGCAGCGGATACCCTGTTGGATTAAAGAACGAGGAGGTCCCCATAGAGTGCCGCATTTTAGGCCTGGTCAGTGATTTTGAACTCCTGTATGACGGACAGCTTGTCAGTGGAATTAAAGGCTTTAAAGCCGCCATCGGCTATTTAAAGAAATACCAGTATATAAAATATGATGCCAAAGTGCTGCATTGTATGAGTCAATGTGTAAATGAAGCCTTTATCGATAAATACTTAACTATACTGACTAAAGAGCAGCATCAATTACTCCCTGGAATGATGGTCGCAAAGGATGTATTGTCCCATAGTAAATCAGTGTTGCTGCCAGCGGGTACCCTGTTAAGTTTTGAGCACATTGAACAGTTGCGAAAATATGAGCAAAGAACCAAGCATGCATTGAAGATAGATGTACGCCAGACCACGAATTAATGCTTGAATAATCTATCCTGTTTATATTCGCTGTTTGAGTGACACCTTTTATATGGAGGAAGGATATGAAAGGCGCGGTTTTCATCGCATTGAACGACATGATAGAGAGAGATTATGGCATTGATGTGTGGGAAAGGGTGCTTGCCGACGTTACCCCTGAATCTCAGGGGATATACGTGTCTGCAGAAAGCTACGCGGATCAGGAGCTTGCAGATTTAGTGGCTGCTATAAGTCAGCAATTAGACCTTCCTCAAGATCAGGTGTTAAGAACTTTCGGCGAGTATCTGTTTGGGGCTCTGAATGCAAAATTCCCCATTTTCACCAATATCCATCAACATATTTTTTCCTTTTTAGTGAGCATCCAAGGGGTGATCCATAAAGAGGTAAACAAGTTGTATCACGATGCCTCGCTTCCTAAAATCAGTTGTAATCTCATAGAAAAAAATGTGTTGGATATGCACTACAGTTCACCGCGGAAACTTTGCTATTTGGCAGAAGGATTAATTTACGGTGCAGCAAAAGAATTCAATTCCGAGATATCAATTACACAGATAAAGTGTTGCCATCAAAACGACGACGAGTGCATTTTAAGAATTACCAATGGAAAACTCTAATTATAAAGCTGCCTATGAGCGTCAGAAAGCTGCTCGGGAGCAGGCTGATCGTTTATTGGAAAAAAAGTCTAAAGAGCTACAAGAAATAAACGATAGCATGAGGCTAGCCTATTCACGACTAAAGAATCAGAAAGTACAAATACTCCATCAGGAAAAGCTGGCGTCAATCGGCCAGTTAAGCGCGGGAATTGCGCATGAAATCAACAATCCAACAGCCTATATAAAAAGTAATCTCAATGTACTTTTGCAGTATCGAGACACGCTGCAGTCCTGTTTTCAACAGATTCAGGAGGCAAGTAGTGCGAATCAAGGTGGCGACAATAGTGAAAATCGCGATATTCAGGATATTATTACCTCGCACGAGATAGGCGAAATAATGGAGGATTTTAAGGATATTATTACGGAGTCGTTAGATGGAATCCTCAAAATTTCAGACATAGTGAAAGGTTTACGAGATTTCTCTCGCCCCGATAGCGATGAAATGCGACCCTTTGATGTCAATTCCTCAATTGCATCGACTTTGAAATTGGTAAGTAGCGAGGTGAAGAATCTTTCCGAGCTCAGAGCTGACTATGGTGATATTGATTTGGCCATGGGCTTTCAAGGTGGTTTTGCTCAGGTGATGCTCAACTTAATTGTAAATGCAACACATGCTGTGAAAGCTGATGGAATTATCAAAATAAAAACCTTTCAACGTCAAGATAAAATCGTTATTGAAGTTATGGATAATGGTGAAGGCATTCCGGTCAATGTTATCCATAAAATATTTGATCCATTCTTTACCACAAAACAGCCTGGCGTTGGCACGGGGCTGGGGTTATCCGTATCCCTGGGTATCATTGAGAGCCAAAAGGGTACCCTGGATGTTCAGAGTGAAGTGGGTGTTGGTACCAAGTTCACGATTACCCTGTTAGCACAGCAATAAAAAAACCGGATACCATGACTAGCGTATCCGGTAAAGCCTTGCTGTAATTCCCAAAAAACAGCTTGAGATTAACTGCGTTTCATTTGTGCCGCATTGGCATTCATGGCAAATTTCTCTAGTGACGTGTACATGCCCTTTGGCAGCATGAGCAAGCAAGCACAGATTATAGTGACGGAAGTGCGTGCGGGCTCCTGAAAGAGAATTCTATAATCTGTCGAAAGGGCTTCTTTCACCATTTTCATAGCGGTTGGCCCTTGACGTGATTGAATCGCTCTTCTTGCCAAATAACGTTTTTGATAAGCCGCTGCTAACGAAAACCACTTCTCGTAAAACTTTGGATTAATATCCCAGTTTTTTGTCACGCCCGTTTTCCATGCATTAAATTGCTTCTCAAGGTTTGCGGATAGACCACTGGCATTCACACGGTAAAGGGTTAGCGCTTCTTTTACACCAGCAAATTCCCAGTCTGTAGACAGCATTGCGCGTAACCAAAACTCTACATCTTCAGACTGACGTAATTCTTCATCAAAATAAGTCATTCGATAAATGCCATCTATCATTTTGGGTTCGGCAAGTTGCAGTAACATGCGTTTGCGCATAACAGCGGCTGATCCGTTACCAATTGGGTTGCGACAGAAGACGTCCTGCGGACTTAGTTTACTGATTTTCGGAAACTGACCGATGCCTAGTAATTCATCATCTTCGTCCATAAATAAGGAGGCGCTGTAACTGACTCCAAGTTTAGGATTGTTTCTAAAATGCTGTAGATGTGTTTCAAGTTTTGTTGGTTGCCAGGCGTCATCTGAATCCAGGAAAGCTACAAACTCACCTTTAGCGTTCTTAATTCCAGTATTTCGGGCTGCCGATAGTCCCATGTTGCTCTGGTGAACGATTCTGATACGAGGGTCATCGAACTGCCGAACGATATCCACTGTTAAGTCATTACAACCATCATTAACGCAGATAAGTTCAAAACTCTTATATGTTTGCTTTAGGACGGATTCGATAGCAAAACGAACATATCTCTCAACGTTGTACATTGGCATGACGACGGAGAAAACTGGTGTAGTGGTTTTTGATTTCATGATACAAACCTTCTTTTTGGGAATTGAAATAGCAAGTTACTTTTTAACAGGTACGCAGCAACTGGAATGAACCAGAGCAGGCTTACCATTAGAATATTGTTTGCCAGCGCAATGGCTGTTGCATCAACAAGAAAATAGGCGGAAATGGCGATGGTAAGAACGGCATAAAGCATCAGCATACTTTCTTTAAACGTTTTTTGATGGGTGCGTAGGACCAGCCCATAGCTGTCCAGGAAAACCATTGGAATACCAACAAGGCACAGTACCGCAACTAAGCTATACGCATCCTGCCAATCGCTGGAGAACAGTATGGGTAAGTAAATTGGCGCGACTAAACTTTGCAGTACAAATAACGTTGCCACAGCGGTGGACAATATAAACATTTTACGAATGGCCTCTTGCAGGTTCTGCTTACGTAATTGTTCACACAAATAAGGGTACAAACCCGTCATGTAGGCCGTTACCAGTGATTGGCTTAGGCCAACCCCCGCGTTTTTAGCAAAGCAATAGAGACCAAGTTGTTCTGTTGAAAGTATGATGCCAGCGATAATGACATCGATATGAAATCTAAGTACGCGAAGAGCTTCCGTGGTAAAAACATTTATGGATGTTTTGAGTAAAGGAAGAAAGCTTGGTTTATCCAGCGCAGGCGAAAATCGTGGCACATGACAAAAGCTAAAGAACACCACCCAAACGATACTGGCTAGCAATTTTGCATATACAATAGAGTAAACGCCACAGCCCAGCAGTAAGAACAGGCACAGTGAAATATTGTCAGCCGTCATTGAAGCGACATTAGCAGATGCAAATTTTCCCAGTTGGTTGTTGCGTTGAACCATAAATACTTTTGTAGCCACGATAGGGAAAAGTAAATAGCTCAGTGCCAGGTAGCGTAGAATTTCTGCTATTCCCGGTTCGTTATAAAAGTTCGCGACAATGGTGGCCAGGGCAATTTGCAGGTAAGCGATCAGGATGCAAGTTATCCATTGCAACAAAGAGGCGTTTCCTGCAATGGCAGGAAGCTCTTCGTCCCGGCACTGGATGACTTTTATTCCTGCGCCTGCACGGCTGAATACTCGAATTAATTCAAAGATGACGACAGACAGGCTAAGCAGACCAAATTCTTTTGGCGTGAGAGTGGCTGCCATTACGACCACGACAAGCACGCGACTGAATTTTGAAAAGAATTCAGACATAAACATCCAGCTGACGTTTTTAAGCAGACGATCCTGCTTAAGCTTCGTGAGCTTGTCTTTGGCATGCTTAATAGTGGCTGATAGATTCATTGGCTTAACTCTGTAGATGTTAAAATCTATAGAGCAAATAGCTTGCCAGGTAAAAATATACAATAAAAACAGTGGGTTATGTGTTTGTTAGCCCGATTGTAAGAGGGGTTTGATAGGGAATTCGCATTTTGAAAATGAAAATTTTCTTAAATTGCAAAAACTTGTTGAGAAAATTTTTGTCCATTCCTTCTTGCGTTATTCGGCTGACTTTTCCCAGCCCTGGATTTTACGATAGAGCGTAGAAGGGCTAATTTCTAATATTGATGCCGCTTTCACAACATTGTCTTCGCAGACAGATAGAACCTGTTCAATATGCTCACGCTCTACTGTGGCAAGTGGTCGTAACAATGGTTCGCCGGAGTTGGGCGCTGTTGCGACATTCTCAGTTGGGTTGTTTAAAGCTTCTGAGCTGGTTTCTTCTGGTATTGCTATTTCTTTGGCTTGAGTTATATAGTTTTCAATGTCTGACTCGGTCAAATGTAGAGGCAATGCCAGCTCATCCGCTTCTACCAGTGGCCCTTTGCTCATGATCACCACATTGTGTATGCAGTTTTCCAACTGTCTGATGTTTCCCGGCCATTCATAAGCAAGCAGCAGCTTTTTAGCATCTTCGGTATACCCGGTGAAGTCTTTACTTTCTTTTTTAGAAAAGCGTTTTAAAAACTCACATGCGAGCTCGTATGGGTCATTGTCGCGTTTCGCAAGAGGAGGGAGGGTGATGGCGACTACGTTCAGTCGGTAGTACAGATCTTCTCTCAGTAAGCCCTCTTTGATGGCTGCCAGAGGATTGCGGTTGGTGGCACTCACAAAGCGGATATCAACCGATTCCTGTTTGGAACTGCCGACTTTTTGAAATTTCCCTGTTTGGATAAAGCGCAGTAATTTTGCCTGGAGTGAGATATCCATTTCGCCCAGTTCATCTAGAAACAAGGTCCCGCCGTCGGCCAGAGTTGCCGCACCATCCCGTTGTGCAACAGCACCCGAAAATGCACCCTTGATATGACCGAAAATCTCGGATTCCATGAGCTCGCTGGGAATCGCAGCGCAATTCAGAGCGATAAACGGCCCATCTTTTCTTGGGCTGCATTGGTGAAGAGCTTCTGCGACTAGTTCTTTACCCGTTCCGCTGGCGCCAGTAATAAATACTGCTGCGCTACTGCGGCCGGCCAGGTCAATTTGTTCGTAGACACGCTGCATGATTCTAGAATGACCTATGAACGAACAAAAGCCAGACTGATAATTTTGTTTAAAGCTGGCGAGGCGACGTCTTAAGAGCGCGCGTTCAATTAAAAGCTGTTGCGACGCAAGTGCTTGTTTAAGGGTAACTATTAGTTGATGATCTTCCCATGGTTTTCGAATGTACCCCCATATCTTGCCTTCATTGATAGCCGTCATGACGAGGTCATCGTCTGAGTAGCCAGAAAGGACTAATCTCACAGATTCCGGGTAAAGATGAGCAATTTCGGCGAGCAAGGTAGCGCCATCCATTTCTGGCATCATCATATCCGAGACAATAACGTCGCAGGGCGTTTCTGCTAGTAAGTCGAGTGCTTCCCGCCCACTGTTGGCAAAATAGCAGTGTGCAGGTAATTTGCGAGTAATTCGTTTTAAGCTGTTAAGTATTCCTGGTTCATCATCAACAAAAAGAATATTGGCGTTGGCGGTTTGCTTGTCTTCCATTTATTGCCTGCTAGTTTGCGTGGCACACATAGTGCACGGAAAGTAATACGTAATCGTAATAGGAAATATGCTAAACAATATAGATGCAGATAAATTTATCACTCTTAATGTAATAGCCAATGGATATCAAAATGGCAAATATTATCGTCTTTTCACTGGGTGCATGCGGATATCATTGGGAGTATGCCAAGAATATAGCGTCACACAGACGCTATTGTGAAAAGCATGGATACCAATATATTTTAATTGATACGCCAAAATTTACTTGGCTAGGAATGGAAATTGTATGGCTTAAAATTCTATATCTCCAACACTTTTTAGCCTTTGATGTTGACTGGGTTATGTGTATTGATGCGGATGCAGAAATCAAAGAATGTTGTCCGCCGCTGACAGAAATTCAGGCGCCGGAGAAGTCGATTTACATGGCGAAAGGTTATAGTGGAAGGTATAACTCAGGTGTTCTGATTGTACGGAATACCATCGAGAGTCAGCAGTTTTTTAGCACCATACTAAGCAATCGGCATTGTACGCTTCCTACAGATGATGATGTTGGTTGGGGAGAGAATGGTCATATCATCCATTTTGCTAAGGGAAAAACGTTTGTGCAGGCGATATGCCGAAAATGGAACAATAATCATGACCCTGAAATGAAGGATTATATAAGACACTACAGTGCTGGTCCGATACGTCACTTATATACGCCCGCACGCATGGATCATCTAAAATTTAAGTTGTTGAATGTTTTTTCTAAACTGACGTTGAGAGTAGTACTCCCGGCTCTACGATTTTCATTTTGCAAATCAAAATGCGACGTACTTTTTCAGCTTGAAACGTATGTCAGTCCTACTTTGCTAAACAGCCTTAAAAAACGCTATTAATATACATAAAATTCAAACTAATCTTTATAAATTTACCCGCATTAACTTAAATTCATTTCAAACATCTATAAAAGCACGGTAAATGGTTATAACAGGATCACATGGACTGTGATAATGGCTTTGGCATGTGTTCTGCAATACTCGTTTTTAAAAATACAGATGATAACTATGCATAATATTGCGCGAGTTAGTCAAAGCCGGAGAGTTAGCCATGTACAGCGCCATCCCAGTAGAAAGTAAAGCTACATTAATGCAAATACGTGTATTTGATATTGCTTTGGCGTTGATCATAATGCCTGTTGTTTTGGTGTTAGCGTTAGTTTTAGGCCCTGTATTTCTCGTTAAACAAACGGCGAATCCCTATTTAGCGCTTTGCTATAGCCTGTGTAGAATCATACTGGGCGATAAGTCTTTCTGTGGTCTTAACGATAAGGTAGATGAAGTCGGGTCCAGTGTAATACTGAAACCAGCATTATTCAGCTTCCAGGAGTTACACCAAACCATTGGTTGTATTGAGATGACTAATCGGCAAATGATTCGGTATCACGAAAACAATCTCTCGCTAAAAATGCATATCACACTGATGTTGAAATGTATTACTACGCGTTGTTTATATAAAAACAAGGGTGAAGAAAAGAGCGAGTTTAGCTTGTTCAATATAAAAATACATAACCGAACTCTGCAGGAGGCTGTGAAAGAAATATTCTCCAGTGATGGGTCGCGTTGCCGTTCTGTATTTTTTGTTAACGTGAACTCGATTAATCTATCATTCAAAAATAAACATTTGACTCGTGATATTAATTGTGGAGATTTGGTATTAGCAGACGGATCGGGCGTTAGGCTTGGGGCAAAGCGTGTCAATGTAAAGCTCAAAGACAATGTGAACGGCACCGATTTACTGCCTTATATTTGTGAGGCTTTGGTCGCCAGAGGTGAATCTCTGTTTCTTTTGGGGGCTGCTCCCGGTGTTGCGCAAACTGCTGCTAATCGACTTCAGGATCAATACCCGGGTTTAAAAATTGCGGGTGTCCAGCATGGCTATTTTAAGCCGAAAGAGAATGCATCCGTGATAGAGGCCATTAATCGCTCTGGAGCAAGTATATTGCTGGTAGGATTTGGCTCTCCAATTCAGGAAAAATGGATAAATGAAAATAAGCATCAATTGAAAGTTAAAACAGCTTTAGGCGTTGGTGGTTTATTCGATTTCTATTCGGGGCGTATCTCTCGGGCGCCTATCTGGATGCGGGAAATTGGAATGGAATGGATATATCGTTTAGCGATGGAACCCGGAAAAAAGTTTGAGCGCTATGTGATAGGCAATCCTCTCTATTTGTTTCGCTTATACTTTTCTTCCAGGCTGAAATCTAAAGGGGTGGCTTAACCGGGTTGGTGTAGTTCGTGAATGTGGCTGTTTTATAGGTTTTTCTAGCGGTATCTCTCTTTTTTTGGTTTTCTGTCAATGTGGTCTTTACTTATCTAACCGTGTGTTAGTCTGCGTGTGTTCGTCTTTCTCTTCTGATGCTTTGATGCTGCCATTTATCTTTTTAATATATTCCATTTCTTTCTGATATTCTTCGATGATTGTCGAAGTTTGAAGATGTTTTTCTGTATTTCTCAATATTTACTTTTGGCTGTTTTGATTTTGGGTGGCTAACCTGTTTCTTGGAGTGGGTGTAATTGGCTGCATTTTAGCAAAATGAAAAATTAATTTTTAATGTTAGTTTTGTTTTGCAAATTACATTCATTGTGATTGGATATTTGAGTAAATAACTGCGTGTAAATGGCATTTTTGTAGTATTTTTTTGTGTTAACGAGTTGGCATTTCAATTGCTCTATAGGAATTAACAAGATTAAATTAATTAAAATTCTGGAGCTAAGATGAACAACTTAATGACTTACTCAAATGATATCGTAAATAGAATGCAGAGTGCGTTTCTGCTTGTTTCCAACAGAGTAAACAAAGTGAATACACCTGTCTTTCTTCACCAGTTTGCTGCAATATTTGGTTTATTAATGGTGTTGCCTTTTTTGCTGTTGGTAATGTTGTTCATCATGCTTGAGAGCAAAGGTTCTCCGGTTTATTCGCAAACCCGAGTCGGTAAGAATGGAAAAACGTTTAAACTATTTAAGCTACGTTCTATGTACCGCAGCGATGATTATCGTCATCAACTTGCGGCGCAAATGGAAAGTGATAGAGAAGGTGTTTGCAAAAAGCTTCGTCAGGACCCTCGTGTAACCCGAATGGGCAAGTGGATTCGTAAGTACTCCGTTGATGAAATTCCTCAGCTGTTTAATGTGATTAACGGGGATATGCTGTTAATCGGACCACGTCCAGCATTACCACAGGAAGTGGCTCAATATGATCAACGTGCTCTACGTCGCTTGAACGTAAAACCTGGTTTGACTGGTTTATGGCAGGTTTCAGGGCGTGCTGATACTACTTTTGAGGAACAAATCGATTTGGACCTTCAGTATGTATACGGGAAAAGCATTTGGATGGATATGAACATTGCTTTTGCAACGGTTCCAGCGGTTCTGTTTGGCAAAGGGGCTTATTAATTTTCGTACTCAGAACAGCTTATTAAAGCCTTTGTTTTTATTACGAATTTCAAAATCCAGATCAGCCCTGAGTAGTGTGGCACCGAAATATTTAGGTAAAACTACTCAATCTTAGCTACTTTATTTCTTTTTATTAACCACCTCCGGTTCGCCGCTAATTCTATTAGCGGCTTTTTTTTTCTCTTTTGTTATAAAAACGGTATTCGCGTTTTAGGAATCCCTTCAGAATTATTTTTTAAAATGAGAAAAACCCCTGCATTTGCGTTTTGCAAATAGAAAAATCCCTTTAAAAACAATGATGTACGGTTTGGCATGTCCATTGCAATAACAAATACAAACCCACTTTACTGGTATCAGGCAATGCGCTTAATTTTAAAAATATCAACAAGTTTTTTATTACTACTTTGTCTAGGTGCTTGTACTCAGCATCATGCAATGCGTACAGCAGAAAACCCCAGTAATAAGTTCTATGGTAATAAACAGGAACTTGGCGAACATATGGCTCATGCGGACGCAGAAAATTATGTATACGCATCAAACCTTCAATGTGAAACAAATACTACAAACAGCGCCAAGAAACATTACCGTGTTGATAAAGCATTACCCTTCAATACTTTTATGAATGAAAGTGGAATGCCAAATCATATTCTTAATCGCGAAACATTTCTGAGCCCTGGTGATTTAATCGATATAGATATAGAAAACGGGGAAGGATTTAGCGGACGATATGTGATTAACCAGGAAGGCATTATCTCTTTACCTCTTATTGAACCCATCCAGGCTGCTGGTAAAACAGCGAGTATGGTGGCAGAAAAGCTGGAAATGGCTTTAGTACGAGCAAAAATATTTTTACCAACAGCGGCGCGTGTTACGGTGAATATTGCACACTGGTCTGCGATCAATGTCACGGTAACCGGAGCGGTGTTCCAGCCTGGTCGAGTAACCATTAACGAGTCTCGTCAGGAAAGTGTGATTGAGCAACGAGTGCGTGCGGAAGGCGATTTTGCTTCCAAGCGTTCAATTGTTGAAGCAATACGCGCAGCTTCAGGTGTTCGTCCAGATGCAAAAATAGATCAGATTATATTAATCAGAAATGGATGGCAGATGGAACTTGATTTAAGTGGTGTAGTAGGTGGAATTACGGGTAAAGATATTCATCTGGTTGATGGAGATCAAATCGTTGTACCAACAACTGGGTGTTTTCAGTCTGCATTGGTAAAACCGTCTCAAATTACACCGCGTGGTATGCGTGTTTTCATGTCCAACCTGACAGTTCCGGCATTAGATAATGCGGGTGCGGCAGTAGGGAAGTTCAGTTCCAGTTTGCCGTACGGTACCACCTTGTTACAGGCAGCAGTGTCGGCAAACTGCGTCGGCGGCACTCAGGCAACCAATGCGCCTAGAAAAGTTGTGCTTGCAAGTAAAAATCCTTTGACGGACGAGTTTCAGGTGATAGAACGTTCTGTCGAGCAGCTAATGCGGTATGCACAAAGAGAGGATATGAATCCTTATCTGATGCCAAACGATGCCTTAGCTTGTTACGACTCGGATGTTACGAATATGCGGGATGTTGCCAAGACCGTCACCGATATTATCAAACCATTAAGCCTGTTGTTTTAATTGTTGAGTAAGTCGTGCGATGAACACTTATCCAGTAAATTACGATCCGGTTAAAACCTACTCGCGGTTCCGCTTTCTGCGCGGACTGCGATATGGTTGGGTCGCGCTGCTGTCGATATTTTTGATCATCGCTGCTGTTGTTTTTTACTTGTCGCGCCCACCTGTGTATTCCAGTGTGATGAGTGTTGTTTTACCGGCTTCAAGCAGTTCAAGTAATTTCAGTATTCAAGAGGTGGGTTCTGCAAATCATGCGACAAACAACCCCTTTGGTAGTGTTATTGTCAGTCCCTTGGTGAATTACAAAGAGATTTTTAAAAGCCGAGAAGTGATTAAAGGTGCTGCCACTTTCCTGCACGCTTCGGTTGAAGATCTTCGCTCTCCACGTGTTGAAATACGTGAGCGTACTTCAATTATGTACATCCATGCTGATGGCCCTAGCCCTGATGCAGCTCAAGATTACGCCTGGGCGCTGTACGATAATTTTCAGGAATCCTTAAGTAAACTCCGCGAAGACGAAATTCAACGTAAAGACAGTAGTATTCGTGAAGCGCTATTTCAATATCGCGAACGCCTTGATGGTACTCGGGCCGCAATCGTAGATTTTCAGCAGCGTTCCTTACTGGTTGATCAGGGTCAGGTTAACGAGCTAATGAAAAAAATTACAGAAGTGGAATCGCGTCTTATGACGGCGCAGTCTTCAGCCAGCAACACCGAGAAGTTTGTATATCAGTTGAGTTCAGATCTAGGGGTTTCTCCTGCGTTGGCTGGTAAAGCTTTTACGTTACAGAGTGACCCAGAGTTTCGTGGTTACATTAAAGAGTTGGATGAGAGTGCTAAAAAGGTGGCTGAATTTTCTTCCCAGTGGGGGCAGAACCATCCAAAAGTAGTGGCGCAAACACTTCGATATGAAGGGGCTAAAAAGTCCTTGCTAACACGCAGTGTAAATGTAGTAGGCGCACAGGCTGGTGATATCCTGCATTCTCTAGATCTAACAGGCAGCCCGCATCGCGCGGATCTATTTGCTTCTCTTATGAATAATTTTGCCAAATTGCAAGGTATTGAAGCAGAGATCAATGAATTAGATAAACTCGAAGACAAGATGCGTGATCAGTTAAAAGTTTACATGCGCGAGTCCGCTGAGTTAGAGCGACTTGAGCGTGAGCACGCGTTAGCGGAAGCGGTTTTTACTTCGGCCGCAGCACGTCTTGAGTCAGGAAAGTCTGACGTGTTTGCGTCGTATCCGGCAGTACAGCTTTTGTCTATTCCTTCTTTACCCAGTACTCCCAAAAGCCCCAACCGAATCATCGCCATCGGCATTGGCGTAATGGGTGTATTTTTCGTCTTATTTGGATTGTTTACCGCATGGCACAGAAATTACTTGATCAGCTTACTATTGAAGAACAGCTGATATTTTATTCGCTGGCGCTTACCTATCCAATATACCTGGTGGGCGGATTTTATGTACTCGGTTCTGTTCTGGGATGGGCGGTATTGGGACTGTATTGTTTAAAGTTATATTTGCTTGGAAAAAAACTTTCTCCCATTAATCCGCTACTGAGAATTTCGCCTGTCATCTGGCTTTGGGTGTTAGGCATGATGGTGATGCTAGTAGCACTTATTGTGGCACATATCGATCGTCAAATGGGATTGGGGCAAATTATAAAGTCCACTTTTGGCTGGGCGAAAGGCTGGGCTTCCATGGCTTTGTTCCCACTGTTGGGGTGCATCGTCAATATCCGAAAAGAAGTGATCATCCGTGGATGTTGTATTGCGGCGGCGAGTGCCATTCCTTTTGCAGTATTAGGGTTGCTGTTATACATCGTCGGGTTTTCGGGATATTTATACAGCTCCCCATTAAAAGTTATTGGCGGGCCGGGATCGGCATTCGATGTGGTGCTTTTCGGGATGAACCCGGAAACTCACGCTGCTCGCTGGCAATTTATTGGGCCATGGGCGCCTTCTGCTGGGCTATTGAGTTGTATTTATCTGGTGATATGTATTCACGAGAAAGACATTAAATGGCGAGCGCTGGGCTGTTTCGGTGCTTTGGTGATGTGTTTGTTTTGCCAATCACGAGCTGGATGGGTGATTTTTGCCACTATCATTCCAATTTCAATTGGTTTGTCTTCTTTGCGTTATCCGCTGGTGTGGATTGCTGGAGGTATTTTACTTCCTGTATTGGTCTTACTTGGAGAACCGATTTACATGTGGGTGTTTGAAACCTACAACCAAATAAAAGAAAGCCGTCCAGGATCGACTCGTGTGCGTGGAATGTTGGCAAATTTAGCTGTACAGCGATGGGAGAACGAAGCGCCGATTTGGGGGCATGCTGTGGTTGAGCGTGGTCCCAAAGTAGTGGAATACATGCCGATCGGTAGCCACCACAGTTGGTACGGATTGCTGTTTGTAAAAGGTATTGTGGGAGCTATAGCTTTGGCTGTACCGTTATTTTTTACCAGTATTTATATGCTGCTACTCGCTCAAAAAAGCAAGATTGCTCAGACTGGTCTGGCAATCTGTGTGATTTTAGTCGGGTACAGCTTTTTTGAAAACTTGGAAATTCTCGCTTACATCTATTGGCCCGCGCTAATTTGGATTGGATTTAGTTTGCGGCCTGAGACTAACGAGAGCTCGAAAAAACAAAATGTAAATGAAGAGGTTTATGCATGAGCGACTTAACGTATTTATCCGGATATTACGGGATGCAAAACTCGGGTGACGACGCCTTAATGTTGGCTACAGCCTGGGGGGCTAGGAAGTACCTGGGGGATGAAAATTTCAAAATCAGTAATACTACTCGAGTTAACGTTCCAGGTTTTGGCAAATTTGAACCGCCTTTAAAAGTTGTTCAGCGCTTTAAAGGTGAAAACCGAATGCGACAGTACCATAGTGCAATTAAATGTGACCGCATCATTTTTGGTGGCGGATCAGTGCTGCATAATTCGCATGATATAGGCATTAAACGCCATTTAATTAAACTGGCCGGAAAAGATGGCGCTTTGGCTTTGGGTATTGGAATCGGTCCTTTTCGTGATGCTCGTGCAGAGTATGTCTGTGCTGAATTTTTAAAAGAGTGTGAATATGTCGGTGTAAGGGATCAAAGGAGCTTCGATATTGCACGTAGTATTGCGCCAGATGCAAATGTTGAGTATACCTTTGACTTGGCGCCATTACTTTTACTGAATGAAGACTATCAATCCAGAAGCATAGATCGCTCCGGAATTTGTGTATGTCTCTGCTCGAAAGAGCGTTTCGATGGCGATGTGGAGATTGAGGAAGAGCGAGTTAAAAAAATCGCTCAATCTTTAGAATATATTTATAAAGTTACCGGACGTAAAATTACGCTGTTAGATTTTAATGGCCATCTTACTCTTGGCGATAATTGGATTCATAATAAGTTAAAGCAGTACCTCCCTGCAGAGGTGTTAGAGGCACACATTCTATATACAGAAAACCCTCTGGAGGTTATGCAGGTATTAGAAACATTTGAGTTAGTAATTGGAATGCGTTTGCACGCCGTTATTTTATCTTACCTCGTCAATACACCTGTTATTTCGTTAAATTATCATCAGAAGTGCTCTGAATTGTCCAATCAAATTGGATTGGCATCATCTCATCAATTTAATACAAGTGATATTGATCATAAACAATTGACAGACACCATAGAGCACAGTCTGTCGATGGAGCACATCATGCCCACATTGCCTGTTACAACCGCAATTGAAATGTCCTTGAAAAACTGGAGAGTAAACAGTGAAGCAGCCGATCAAAATATCCGTCGTTATTCCTCTGTATAACAAGCAAGCGTATATATTGGATGCAATTGCTTCGATTTTTTCGCAGTCTTATCAAGCCCATGAAATCGTCATTGTGGACGATGGTTCAACGGATTATGGTCCCGATATGGTCGCAGAAAAAATAGAGACCGATCAAGACTACGATAAAGTGGTCTTGATTCGCCAGAAAAATGCGGGCGTTTCCGTAGCGAGAAATACAGCGATCGAAAATGCGAGCGGTACACATATCGCGTTTCTCGATGCGGATGATATCTGGCACAAGGATTTTCTTAAGGAGATTGCCTCTCTTATCGGTATGTTTCCTGAATCCAAGGCCTTTGGTACAGCCTATGAAAAATTCTTTCCTTCTGGGGAGGTGGTCTCGCCAAAGATTCGCATATCACCCAAGCCGAAGGAAAGCATGTTGATTGAAGATTATTTTGCGATTGCCTCCAGGGGTGATTTGCCATTCTTTACTTCCAGCGTCTGTGTCGAACGCGCATTACTATTGGAGGTAGGCGGTTTTCCCGTCGGCGAGCCTATGGGGGAAGACCAGGATGTGTTCGCCAAAGTCAGTTTTAAAAGTACTATTGCTTATAGTCCGAAAGTATTGTCTCGCTATCGTTTAGATGCAGATAACAGCGCCTGTTCAAACAATATATTGCGGGAAGAATGTCCATTCAGTAAGAGGCTTCATTCCGCAGTAGTTCAAAATGAAGTGCCAAAACACATGCAAAGAAATGTTCTGGCATATACAGCGACCCACTTACTCCATATCGCTAAAATACTCCTTAGTGTGAACGAATTTAAAGACGCACAAAAAATCTTATCCGATTCTCGCTGTAAGTTGCTGCCACACAAATGGTTTCATTTACAGCTTAAGCTATATTGTAAGCAGTTTATGTTGTAGCCTCGTCTGCATATTTGATGATTGTGGTGCCACAATTCTTTGTAGACAGCCTGGCGGCGGCATTCAGGGGTGATGGAAAAAGGGGGTAATTCAGAAAGTAAACCACTCTCAAGGGACACCGCGCACTGAAGAAATTGGGCAGTAAATACAGCTCTTTGCAATACCCCAGCTCTGACAATACCGGGTTTTTGAGCTATACCATATATGTTGGTAAGCAACGCTCATATTTGGTCAATCAGCTCTCGATGAAAGTCTTACTCATTATGGTTTGTGGACGATTAGGCATGTGGGCTGCTTCCGAATGCGCCTAGAAGACGGTTTTTACTGGAAAGAGAGTGTGTCTAGTGAAATGCCAAACTTAATACATCTACATTTTTAACCGGGTAAAACAAATTGGATGCAGTATGCCGGCCGCTAACTCAAACGATATGATCTCCGTTGGCGTTTTTTCTCATGAATTCCAAGGGCCATATTCAGGCGAATTGGTCAATCAGCTGAGGCAGCTGTGTGTACTGCGAAATATTCGTTTTATAGGGTTTTGCACGGCGAGTTTGGGGGAGTTTCACTCTGAATTTGCTACAGAAAGCTTGGATGCAGCAATTATTATTCGCAACAGTGTCAGTGATGAATTTGCAAAAAAACTTCTCCAGCAGGGTACCGTATTAGTCTCTATTGCCTATGACTATTTTCCTCTCGATATTCCTGTCATTGATATAGATCACAATAAAAGCGTAGATTTGGCATTTGATTATTTGCTGGAAAAGAATCACAAATCAGCCTGTTTTATCGGAAATTTGCGGAATTATAGTGTTAGAAAGCGCTATGAACGTTTTTTGGAAAGAATGGAGCAAGAAGGCATCAGTTACGACGAGGACCTGCTCATTGCCATAAATAGCAGTGAACTACGTTGTGGACTGGAGGCTGGCTACGAATTTATCAAGCGTGGATGTAATGCATCCGCTGTGCTTACAGAGTCTTCTCAGGTGACAATCGGGTTTATCAATGCCTTGCGACAGTATGATATTAATTTAACCGAGAATTACGAAGTGATTGGGTATGGTGCTGCACCTTTGGTGTCGGTGTTGTGCCCATCTGTAACGACGATCGATGAAAACCTTCATCTCGTAGCCTATCGTGCGTTACTAACAGTCAATAAACTGCTGGATAATCAGAGCGTTGATAAAACACAATTACTGGTAGAGCCAAAGCTTATTCGAGAGATTCAGGAAGATTCGACGAATCCTCACCAGGTGAAACAGAATCCTTACCTTTCCTATTCCGTGGATATTGCAGAGCTTTACGAACCCAACTATCTAGCTGGCTTAATCAATAACTCCTTTGGCTGGAGCATGGATATTGTTGATAAAAAGCTGGAAAATTTGATGTCGATTGCCCCGGTGTTTGAAAAATACATGAAGGAAGCGACGTTCACTCATTTGTTTACCACCGAAACGGGAGAGAGCGGTGCGCGAACCTTAAAGCACTTTACCTTGAATGCTGCCAAAGTATTGCCGTCGGACTTGTCTTATTTTAGTTTGGCTAAAAGCTTCCCGCCGGAAGGTTTTAAGTACCTTCACGAGCAGTACAACGTTGTAAACCATTTTTTTGTGTGCCACAAAAATCTACCAAAAGCTGTGCTGAGTATATATGGTGATTCACAGTCGTATAGCCAATGCAGTAGTTATATCTATTTTGCAGGACAGATGCAGGCTATTGCAAAAATCTATAGTTTGACCCTAACGAATCAACAGGTCGGGGAGCCGAGTGGAACGCAGAGCAAGTCCGTTGCAGACAGTGTAGAAATAGAAATGCAACCGATTACTTGGGATGTGTCGGCACATCTGACGGAATGGTCCAGTGCCGCTTTGGCCTTACTGGATATGACGATGCCGATGGATGTTAATATATACCGCAACATGGAAATCCACGACCGAATCATGGATGACGATCTTCATGATTTCCGTTTGCTACTTGCGGCATGTGCAACGTCCGGGGAGGGGTTTTGCACTACCGTGCAGATGCGAACTAAAAGTGGTTCTTATAAGGAGTATGCGATTCAGGCTGAATCTATCAGAGAGGATGGTGCGGTAAGTAAAGTCCAATTTGGCATTGGCCTGTTGGGTCGAGTGGAGTAGCTGGTTATGGACGCCGTAGACTTGATTTCAGCACCTGTATTCGCCGGTTTGATCCTGGGTATGATTCTCACGGCAAGCTTCGTGACAAATATATTTCAATATATTCTTTATAAAAAAGATCTGAGATTGGCGAGAGAAAAGCTGCAGAATGTCTCTAAAGATGAAAATTATATTCAGGAAGAAATAAGCCGTACGCGAACCAGAATAGAGTCTCTCGAAGGCAATAAACAGAATAAAGCGACCGTTAATGTGCTTAATTTTCGCCTTGCATATCTGAATATAGAACGTAATTACGCAAAAAATCAGGCAGGAAAGCCCAATAGTTGGGATTTTATCGCCGAAAATCTGAAGAAGCTTCTAAATGTTTTTCTTGCTAAGCAGGCTGCCAATAACGGAGCTGAGGCGGTTAATACGCATGTAGATAGTCATACTGAAAATGAAGATTACTCTAAAAATATTGAATCCAGAATTGCAGAACTGAAAACAAAAATACAGTTTATTGACGGCAATAAGAACTCTGAGCAGTGTGCTCGGTCATTGCGCTTGTTAAATGATTTTCTGGAAAAATACAAACATTCCATTTCCAATAAGCAAACTATTGATAATCATTTGAAGAAAATGGAATCCGCAGTCAGCGGTTTTGAACGAACGGATGTTCAGCAGTATATTCAAAACTCCAACAAAGCAGATAATTTTATTGACGTCAGTCAGGACAATCTTGATCAATTGAATGCCATGCTTGTAGAGAAGAATCGCATAATTTCACATTTAGAAAAGAAGATTAAAGACACCAGGGCTGCGGATAAGCAAAGTGACTTGAGTTCAGACTCTAGCAATCTTAATTTTTTAGTGTCTCAAGTAGAGCGGTATAAACATCAGAATGCGGAATTAAAAACATCCATAGATAGCTTAAAAGAACGTATAGAATTGTATAAATCGGAGAAGTACCAAAGCGATAATGCCCTTAAAAACAAAATTTTAGCCGGTGGTATTTCTGAAACGGAGGTTGAAAGACATACTCAGGATTTGCACAAGATCTCAGATGAGATGGTGAACAGTACGCAACAGGATGTCGCGCATTTAAAATCCCTGTTGAATCGGCAACGAGATTCCATTCTAAAGTTGGACGAAAGTTTAGATAAAGCTCGCAGTGAGTTGAATGAAGCACGGCTGTCGTTAAAGGATAAGGATGAAACTATTGAGAAGTTAAGAAAAAGCAGTAAAGAGAGTGATATTTGCATCACAACATTGGAAAAAACCTTAATGGATCTGAATAAAGCTGATCCGTTGCAACATGACGATAATACACAGACGCTTGAAAAGCTTAACGAAGAACTCAAAAAGGTCAAAAGTGAACTGGACAAAATTACCGCCAGTAATGAGATCAATGAAGATATCGTGATGTATTTGTACGAGGCGCTGGAAGCGAATTCTCTTGAAGATTTGACTGCTTTGTATTACCAGAAATTGCTTGAGCTTCATTCAGATCCTTCGATTGAGCTGGTGTTTAACGAGAAGGTAGTATCCATTTCGAAGAAAGGAAAAATGGATAAGAAAGATCGCATTTTATTGGAAAATATGAGTGTCAATGAGACAAATATCAGCTCCGATGATAAGTCGATACGCTATCGAACCAAGTATTTAAAAGGGGTGGTGAGAAGCGACGGGAATCATCAAAAATTCAAAAGTGCGCAGAAAAAAATAATTGGCGTCTCGAAGGTGACCGACAAGATTATTGAAAAAATCGGATATACGCAGTTACATGTGAGCAGTAAAAGAAAAATTGAAGAGTTTAAAGGCAGTATTAAACAAATCGCTTATGATATTGATAAAAATATAGAATTCTCACATGCCAGGCACAAAAGTATCATGGCGCTTGGCTTTGGTGAGGTCAATGAGGCGGTTGATAATGCATTAGCGAAAGAGCCCACTTCGGCATCTAGATTTGCGAATAATCAATCGAATGCCATGAAAAAGCACATTTCGGAAATTCGAGAAAAAGCTATAAAAGAAATGGAGTCTTCAGAGTCGCTCAGGGTGAAAACACGAGGTTTGTTTTTGACCTTAATGAAGTCCCTGGAAAAAGACACAAATTCCTAGTGAACCCAGCAAATACAAGGCAGTAGTGTTTACAAAAAGTAGGGTTTACTACTGCCTTGGTCAGACAATTCATTTGGATTGAATGTTAAACCAGTTTATGTTCCAGCCCCCGGTGGGGGCGTAAATGCCAAAATTAATCCAGCCAGCGGGTAATTGTACTTCATGTTGGACGGTAATCCAGTTTTGCCAGCCGCCCGTTGCTGGGATATCTATCGTGCCTAGTTGCACAGCACCTGCATCTAAATCTGCCGATAAGCTCGCTCCGGCTTCACTGGCAACACGATAGCGAATAATATAGGTGCCAGGTGTGGGAATATTCGCCGCTTGTGTAAAGGCCATCCAATCACCGGTATCAATCCATCCTACATTTAGACCTCCACCAGAATCGCTGGTCGTTTCTGTTTCTACACCTGACATATTGCTGTAGTTTTCTGCTTCAATTTTTTGTGAAAAACCACCACTTGAGGAACTGCTGGAAGAAGAGCTTGATGACGAGCTAGAGCTACTGGAAGAGCTGTTGCTGCCATTTAATTCGCTTGTAAATAGCTCCCACTCGGCAAGTTGATAGAGGTTACCACTGTTTTGCTGCACGTCTATTCGATAATAGCGGTAGGCCGTAGCATTATCGAAATAAAAATGACGTGTTTGAAACCGATTAGGGAAGTCCTCACCACTGCGTACATCCAGTGTTGCCCAGCTGGTTCCATCGTTTGAACCGTAGAGTGTCCAGTTGGCAGGGTCGCGTTCTGGCGCGTCGTTAGCAGATGTTAAACTGTAGCGGTGAACAACGTAAGCATGATCTGCTTGAAATTGTAGCCAGCCGCCACTGTTATTTACGCCGAGCTTTTTAGTGTCGGGTTGATTATCAAATAATTGGAGAATGCTCTCATTGGAGTTAATGGGGTGTTCGGCGCTGGGTATGCCACCTAAATCGGTAATGTCTAAACGTTGTACTTGGATTGACGATGCACGGTCGTTCCAGTCTCCGCCAATCCATCCAACAGTGTTTTGTGCCGAATACAGGTCTCCGGTGAAGTGGTTGTTATCCCAAAGGTTTGCTTGGAATCCTGGAGGAATGGCTAAAGATGTAAGGTCGTTATCCTTAGCACCTCTCCATTGTAAGTCTGATGTTGCGTAAGTGGACGGGCTCAAGTGTGTAGCATTTCCGCCAAAATTAATATCCTGATAAATGATAATCTGGTCTGCTGAAGCCGCTGCTTCCAGTAGCATGATGCCGGAAAGTTGTGTGGAAAAATGCAGCTCAAGATCAGCGGAAGGTACTCGATTCCAAACGGGGCCAATTAACCCGTCACTATTAAATCCCTGTTTAATCAGTATTATTGCATTGTACTTAATCGCATCGTAGTAACGTTGTCGAGTCTCTGGGTCAAGGTTGCCTTCTCGCGCAAGTTTTAATAGACCCCGAATAAAGATACCTTTAAAAAGGCCTCCATCACCTTGACCTGTTTCATTGGTATAAAACACACCATCGACCATTCGTTCGTTAAAGGCATGTTCTGCTGTCTTAATCGCATCATCTAAATAATTCGAATTTCCTGTTACTTGAAATAGTTCCAAGCTGGCTTCAAGGTATTGCCCAACATTGTAAGAGAAAATCCAATCTGGATTAGTATTGGTTACTCCTGTAACAACGTCTTTGCCGTCGTATACGCCTCCGGTTGGACTGATGAGTGTGTTTTTAACGAAGGCATGAATCTGTTCGGCATATTGTAGTTGTTGAGTGTTGCCTGTTATTCGATATAACTTTGCGCCAAGCAACGCTGCGGGAGAATTTGAGATGGCATTTTTACATGCCGGATGACATCCTTTATTCCACGAGATCGCACCATCATATTCCGGGCTCCTGCCGGTTAAAATGTCACTCCAAAGAAGTTGCGCGACATCAAGATATTCCTGATCCGTAGTGGCTTTATATGCTTTCACTGCTGATAGTGCGAGCCAAAGCATATCGTCATAAAAATGATTGGTATATGCGCCGTGCTTTTCACGAATGCCGTGAAGCAGGTTTTTCATTCGCGTTTTGTAGGTGTCGCTACGAGTGCGCAGGTATCCATCCGTAAGAGTGGATAGGGCATTCGCATTCCACCAGAAATCCCAGCCATTATCAGGGCTGTGAGTATAATAAAACCCGGCTGGGGAAATATACGTCTGGTGTGCAGCAGACTGTAATCGGTCAGCCGCCTCTGAATAAATATTGCTGGGGCCTGTGGAATGAACGTCAAATGAAGACATTCTGTCGTTCCTATCGCTACCAATCCAGGCGCGACTTTCCATGTAAGTTGTTGTTTCCCCAGAGAAATCGCCATTTTCAAACACGTTTACCAATGTACTTGAGTTGACTTGAAGGGACGACATCCAGTCGTTAGGTAAACCGGATGCTAACATCATGTCACCACTGTAGTGACCTTGGGGGAATGAAAATGAAAGTCCAGAGTAGTTGGCATCTGCAAAAAATGAGACGCGAGCGTCGGGGCTCCCCAATGATTTATACGTGTTGTAGGCAATAGCAAATGCGCCTGTATTATTGGGGTGAACAGTGTCCGGGAAGTTACCCGCCATATTCTGAGTGGCGGTATAATTATCTATGAGTGTAACGCCTGTGTCGTTGGCTGCTTGCTGTACTAAAGGCGCAACCTCGTCGCGAACCACAGGATTAGTAATACCAAATGCACCGTCGCCATAGACTACAGGAGGCTGCGCCACAAAAATATTTGGGGCTGAAGCCAGACTCTTATACTGATTGATCATGTCTTTGTAATCCGAGAGGAATTCATTTTTGTATACCCAATTCCAGGATTTCGAATCATTGGTACCCAATTGAATGATGACAATATCCGGCTGCCAGTTTTTACTTTCTGCAAAAGTGGCCTCATTCCAATAAGGCATGTCGCCTTTCTTTAGCATGGTTCGACCTCCGAGCCCAAAATTTCGAACCTGATAGTGTTGTCCTAGAAGTTTTTGTAGTTGGGCTGGATAGCTGAATAAAGCATGATCACTTGTGCCTGAACCCTCTGTAATGCTATCACCAATACAGGCAACTTTGATGGGGGTTAATAGTGGCCTTGTCGCACCATGAGTCTGGAAGGAAAACACGAATGTTAAAACAAGAATAAAAAAAACGGCGGTATTTTTGTTTTTCATATCATACCTACTTTATATTGTTATTGTATAAATTCGACATATTGTGAATAAATGTATAGAGCGAAATGTGAATAATAGAATTATTGTAATTGTGACCAGTGGTTGGTGTTCTTGTGGCGCTTACCTTTCTGTAACAATTAACGAATGATTGTTAGCATTTATTTAATAACAGCTTTTTATTGGCTCTTTGAAGTCGTTTTCAAAGATGGTATTCAAAACCAGTTATCTGAATAAGTTTTGGCTGCATTCATTCGAGCGTTTGAATCTTTAAGGTAATATTTACAATATTCTTGGAGATTGACGTTAGCAACTGTTGAACTTTGAGGCAATACAATAAAGTGCGTGAGAGATAGAAAGGAGAACCAGTTACTGTCTATGCTTGTCGGTTTTAATGTTCAGGTAAAAAAGAATTACTTTGCAGTAAAAAGTAGTACTTTATTAAAGCGGAATTTCTGTGTTCTAGTAGGAAAATGTATTCGAACTTTGTTTTGACGACAAAAAATGCACATATATCAAAATAATTTCACCGGTTGTTCTTGGACTGTATGTTCTTTTATCGGTAAAGAAGCCCATTTATCCGATAATGCCTGAGTTTGATGCGTCAGCTATCACTTTTAGATATTCGTCCATTGTGGGTGTAAATCAACTTTGTTACCTTCCTATCCGTTTTCAGTTTCTCGGAATATCTTTGTTTTGCTTAATATTTAAAATACTTCCTCTGTGACAAGTTGTGATAGCGCATTTTTTGTGGAACTTTTAGAAAAGTGTGCATAAGGCTTCCAGCACAGTTTGTAATAAATGAATTGGTAACGAGTAGCGGTTAGAAAAAGGAAAATAAAATGACGAATCGCTCACTGTATTTTTAATTTAAAAAAATGAAAAACCATATAAAAACTAAAAGATCATTGGAATTTATATTGTGATGACAGCATGTGGCTCGAAAAATACACTCAGAAAAGAGAATAATTATGTTTAGAGATATCAAGGTATATTCGTTAATGGCGGGAGTTTTGTGGTTTGCTGCAACCTTTACAGAATCTTCCCATGCACAGCAGGCACAATGGATTGAATGTGCGCAAGAGGGTGGCGTCTGTTCATTTAGTGGTACAAAACAGGTGCGGTATGGAAAAGATGGGCACTGGAATGAAGGGCTTTTTACTGCTTCTGTTGGATGTAATAATTCGGTTTTTCGCGACCCGCTTCCGGGGCAGAGAAAAACCTGTGAATATACAGACGTGGCAATCCCATGGGTAAGCTGTGCGATGGAAGGAGGAACCTGTAGTTTCGAAGGCGTAAAGGCTGTTCGTTATGGTAGCGGCAACAGTTGGGTAGAGAAAGTATCCATGGGGTCTATAGCATGCAATAACACAACGTTTGGCGACCCTATTCAGGGTACACGCAAAGAGTGTCAGTTAACGGAAGTGCAATGGACAAAATGTGCAGATGAAAACCAAAGTTGTGATTTCTCTGGCGATAAAATTGTACGCTATGGTAAGAACGACAGTTGGTTTGAAGCTGAATTTACCGATGGTGTACCGTGTAGAAACAGCGTGTTTGGTGATCCGCTGCAGGGAACAGCTAAACAGTGTGAAATTGCAGAGCTACCGTTTTATGATAATCAACCACCCACCAAACCTGAAAATGTGACTATCAGCAATCTTCAATGCAGCTCCGCTGATTTGAGTTGGAGTGCTTCTACCGATAATATCGGGGTCAACCGCTACGATATTTATCGCGATGGTCAATTTCTTGGAACTGCAGGAGGCAGTGAAACGAGTATTCATCTGACGAATTTAGTTCCCGGTGCAACCTGGGGGTTTTATGTTACCGCGTTTGACGCGGCTGGTAATAATTCTGTGGATAGCGATAGCCTGCCCATTGATATCCCATTCTGCGAAGATGACACAATACCTCCGAGCATTCCTTTGCAGTTGAGCGGTGTTTCTGAGGGAACGTCAATTCGTTTAAGCTGGCAGGAGTCTACGGATAATGTAGGTGTTAGTGGTTATGATGTATATCGTAATTCCGAGTTTGTTGCCACAACACCTTACAATACTTTTGTGGATACGGGCCTGTCCCAAAATACCGAGTACACTTATCAAATTGCCGCTCGAGATGCTCAAGGTAATACATCTGATCCAAGTCAATCTATTTTGGTAACTACTGGAAGTGTGTGTTCATCTTCAGTGTGTTCTGTTGATTTGATTGTAAATGAACCCGACGTGCCCTGGGGAATAGTGACCCTGCCGGACGGTTCCATTATTTACAGTCGTCGTGATGCTGATGACGTTATTCATTTAAAAGATGGAGAAAGAATAAATATCGGGACGATTTCGGATTCTGAAGGAACTGGGGGGAACAGCGATCAAACTGGTGGAGAAGGTGGCCTACTGGGGTTGGCGGTGCAAGAGGGATTTCCTTTAACAGACAATTGGCTTTATATGTATTATTCGACTGCCGGAAATCGTAACAAGGTTGCACGGGTTCGTTTCGAGAATGGCATGCTCAACATGGGATCTAAGCAGGATGTTATTCCAGCCAGTGCTGGTATTCGCAGTAGCCGATTTCATAATGGTGGGCGTTTACGCTTTGGTCCTGATGGAAAACTGTATGTCGCCGTTGGAGATGGGCAGAGACCCGATACAGATCCGCAAGATCCCAACCGCTTAAACGGTAAAATTTTGCGTGTTAATCCGGATGGTAGCATTCCCCAAGATAACCCTTTCAACAATTTGGTGTGGAGTTACGGGCATCGAAACCCACAGGGCTTAGCGTTTGATGCGCAGGGACAATTATGGGAGCAGGAGTTTGGCGATGGGGCTGAAGATGAAACCAATTTAATTGTACGAGGTGGTAATTACGGCTACCCTGACTGCGAAGGCACGATTTCCCGAGGTGGGAATGGTTGTGCTACGGCCGGATTTATTGCCCCGAAAAAAGTGTACAGCCCAACGGGTAATAATTCGTGTAGTGGCATTGCGGTGGTGGACAATGTGCTTTATGTCGGCTGTCTAGCTGGAAAACGTATGTATCGCATTGTAATCAATGGTGAGAACCTGGGGAGTGCGGAACAATTGTTTACCGGCAGTTATGGTCGTATTCGAACGCTTGAGCCATCTATTGATGGCGGGCTTTGGATGTCCACCTCTGAGAATGATAAAAACGATACTCCGAATCAAGGTGGAAGTGAAATATTCAAAATTACCTTGGGTGTTGGTAATGAGTCTCCTGTTGTTTCTGGCGAAACTTATGTTCTGTTAAATAAAGCAACAGGGCGTGCGCTGGAAGTTCCAGGGGGTTCTGTTTCTCAAGGTGAGAGCGTCGGCACATACCCTTATGAGGGGCGTTTGTGGCACCAGTGGACTATAAATGCTCTGGGCAATGGTGTTTACAATATCATTAACCGCAATAGCCAATTAGCGTTAAACATAGCAGGTGATTCAGCCATGCAAGGGAATGCTATTCAGTGGCCTTATGGTTCTGGCTCCGCCAATGCGCAATGGACTCTCATATCTGCGGGTGAGGGGGTTTACTTTTTGGTGTCGGCTGACAGCGGCGAAGTATTGGATGAGGAGGTCTCGTCGCACAATGTGACAGAGTATCCTCGAAAGTCTTCCGGCATTGACAATCAGTTATGGTCTTTTGAGCGTGTGCTGGATTAACCCTAGATGAAAATGGATGTAACCCTCGATCCAAATTTTAAGTAAAAGACATACTACAAAAAAGCGCCTGGTACCAGGCGCTGATGGTCCAATTTAAACCACACAAAAATTTGTTATACCTGGATTAATACATGTAAATAGCACCGGCGCTGGTAAGTGCGTTGTTGGATTGGATGTTGTCAAAGTTAGTTGAATCTCCTTGCTCTTCTGGTGCTGACACAACCAGCGTATTCCCGGAAGCATTTAGCATGAGCGAACTGCCAAAGTTATCTCCCGCATTGGTATTCGGAGCTTTCACATATTTTATTTGTTGCCATGTGTTGTCTTTGCGTTCATATACATAAACAGCGCCAGAGGCAGACATGGAATTATCTCCTTGATTGCCACTGACGCCTTCAGACAAACTACTTTCGCCAATCGCGCCAACGGCTAATAAGTTACCTGTAGAACTCAATGAGATAGAGGTGCCGAACAGATCGCCTTCATCACCGTTAGAGGATTTTACATAGGCTTGTTGTACCCAGGTGTTATTTATCAGGGAGAACACATAGGCTGCTCCTGCATCAGTAACCGAGGTATCTGTTTGGTCACCGTTAATGCCTATGGCGATGCTGGATTCTCCAATGGCACCTACGGCTATGGTGCTGGCATCAGCCGATATACTGACAGAAGCTCCAAAGCGTTGATTGACCGCTGAGTTCGAGGCTTTTAAATAGTGGGTTTGTTGCCAACCGCTATCAGTCTTGTCAAACACATAAGCTGCACCAGCTAAATTAGCTGAATTATCCGTGTCATCAGCATTTACACCGTTGCTGTCGCTTTGCTCGTTTATTGCTCCAACGACAATTTTTTTGCCGTTCGCGGCGATGGATATGGCAGAGCCAAAATTGTCTGCTGCACCAGCATTACTCGCTTTTAACGTCGCTTCTTCTTCCCAAATATCACCATTCAGTGCATACATGTAGACGGCACCGGAATTTTGCACCGTGTTCACTGTCCCATCCAGATTGTCGGCACTATCTTCACCGGGAGCAGCAACCGCGAGGGAAGCGCCAAAGGTGCTCAAGGCGACTTTCGTTCCAAAATTATCACCGGCTTCAGAGTTAGAAGCTTTTATGTAGTTCTGTTGAATCCACACATCGCCGCTACGCCGGAAAACGTAAACTGCGCCGGAGTCTTCGGCATTATTGTTATTTTGTGCTCCGTCAATTGTTTGAGCATCGCTATCCTCAAAAGGGGCGCCTACTGCGAGTGTATTTCCGTCGCTGCTCAAACTAACGCTGGTGCCAAAGGCATCCGCTTCATCTGTGTTTGACGCTTTCACATAGGTTTGAAAACGCCACGTACCATTGTCTTTAACATAAATAAATACTGCTCCAGCGCCGCTAGTTGAGTTATCGCCATCATCACCATTAAATCCTTTTGCGGCACTGTCTTCCCCGGGGGCACCTACCGCCAGAGTGTTGCCGTCGGCACTGATTGCGAGTTTGCCAAACCGGTCGTGGCTTTCTGTATTACTTGCTTTGATATATGCGATAGCGCGTCGCATATAACTATAAACAGAAATCTCATCTGTAGTAGAGCAGTCTGCATTGGTACAGGCTTCCAACTTGTATTCTGTGTTATACCAGTCGAGCTTGTGAATCGGCTTTTCTTCCGTTAATCCGATGGCAGCGGAATCTAATTCGCGACCCAGCAATACAAACTCGGAATCTGCCGTCGCCTTTTCCAGCAGACGATAATAGTCCGCACCTTCGGCAGAGCGCCAGCTGAATGTTAGCCCTTTAAAAGCGCTTTTCGCGCTTAGCGTTAAAGCGACAGTTCGGACGGTGAAGGTATCTTCCTGATTGCCGATATATAAAGTGAGTTCTGTTTCTGTATCAAGCAAATCGGATGACATAACCCTTACTCGTACGGTCTGTAAATTCGTTACTTCACCGTCTTCATCGGTAAACGCTCCGCCATTAATAGAGTATTCGCCACCTTCAATGCGTATGTCTGCTTCAGTATTGATACCTTCCACATCAATAGCGTCTGAAACAATGTACTCCGCCAACGGAACATCTGTTTCATCTGTAAACGTAAAGTCGTCTGGATTGCTATCGTCGGAGTTACTGCCCGAACCACCACAATTGATCAGCATAAAACTAAGTAAGACGATTATTAATCTGTAATTGAGCTGTGAATGTAATTGCATAGATTAACCTGATTATTGGCCCTTGAAGATATTTAATAGTTGTTTTTTGACGTGATAATAAAAGCTTGCGATAAAGACCGAGTATCTTCTAGAAAGTTCTGATGTTTGAGAAGAGGCAAGGAGGGTGTTAGCGTTAAGTTATGTAAAGTTTTGTCAAGTTATGTCTTTTTACAAGATTTCCTCGAACAAACAAAATTAAATGGAGTCCCATGCTCGCTACTTTTACCGCAAATAAAAAATCAGATAGTGAAATAATAAATCAAGGTACCGATGAAAAAATACCTCCAATTACATGCCATTTCCTTTTGTTGTTTTAGATTAAATAAGATTCTTTCCTATATAAAGTACGCCTTTTTTCCCTTGTTGCTTGTAGCATGTGGCCCTGATAATGGTGCAGTTCCTTCAGGGAGCGTGTATTACCTCGAAGCGTTCGAGGTGCAGGGATATGATATTGAATTCGATAAAAACCGTCTGGGGGTCTATGAACTGGAGGTGGATGAGACTGTCAGTCAAATACATATCGATGCAAAGTCAGAAAATAGCAATATAGAAATCACAGTAAAGATTAACAATGAGAAAGTAGATGACGAGATGGTGTTTGCCAATACAGTAAATGCCGATTTTGATGTTGAAGAGGGAGAGAATTACTTTAGTCTGGTTCTTTCAGATGAAGAGGAGAACACGACAATCTATAGGCTCAATATCTATAAAGTTCGTTCAAGTGCGAACATTAGTGCAATAGCCTTATATGATTTCATTTCTACCAGTGATGAAATTGCGCTGTCTCCCATCTTTAGTTCAGACGTTTTTTCATACGAATTGTCGATTCCTTTTGCGACTTGTTCGTTCGCATCCATTGCGCTTACAGACCGTTACGAATCTTCACTTGCAATTAATGGAGAATCCGTTAAATCTGGTGAGACGACCTATCACAATCTGTATCAAGGAGAAAATACCTTTGATTATGTTGTTACGTCTGAAAACGAAGTGTATTCGCAGCAGTATACCGTCGTTGTTAATCGTTTGTCGGCATCAGATGAAACTTTAGTATCGTATACGGGTTTAGAAAACATTGAGATTAGGGATGTAGATTTCGATTTTGTATGTGGTATCAATGAATATAGTGTGGTTTTGGATAAGTCCATATCGCGTTTCCCGATAAACGTAAAGCCCGTTGTTGACGGTGTTTCAATTTATATTAACGACAGAGAAGTGACCGCTGAAGAGCCGTATTATCTTGAAGTGAATGACGATGCAGGGACCTTCGTTGTTAGTGTTACATCCCTCAATGGTTATAGTACCGGGCAGTATACATTTCATTATACGCGCTACGCACGCAACCGCATTGAAGTTGATACGGTTGAAGAGCTCCAGCAGGCTCTGAAAAATGCGGAGCCAAACGATGAAATTATCGTGGCAAAAGGTACCTACAAAGGTGATATTGGACTTGAAAAAAGTGGTGATGAAAACTCGCATTTTTACTCCAACAGAAGTGGAACACCTAATGAATACATCTATTTGGTGGCTGAAGAAGAGGGCGTTATCTTTTCTGGCGACAGTATTATGAATCATAGTGCACTCACATTGGATGGTAGCTATTGGAGTGTCAGTGGAATTGAATTTTCCAGCGCTGCACAGGGTGTTCAAATACGAGGCGGACACGATAATAGTTTGCGTAACTTAACACTGGATAATCTTGGTGTAAGTGGTGTCTCTATCACATCTGGAGGTTATCGTAATACGGTGGCGTTAAATGAATTTAGTAATATCGGTGGTGCATTTACTGCGGGAAATGAAGAGGGCAATGTACAACGAGAGTCACTGGCCGGGGTGAATGTGGGGGATTCTCCTTTAGTCAATAACCAGCAAAATACTATTCGTCATAATACCTTTTTATCTCTAGGTAATGCGCGAGCAATTAAAGTTGCCGCGGGTTCTGAAGATACACATATTGAATACAATGCCTTCCTGGAGCAAAAACAGCGAGGTGATGGCGAGCGAGATTCTCTGATTATGAATCAGGGTAACGATACACTTTTCAGGTTTAATTACTTTGAATATTCCGTAGCGCCTGAACTCCAATCGGTCATTCGTTTGCTTCCACTGACCGAAGAATTTTCAGAAGATAGCTGGGGCGAGAATGCCATGTTATATCAGAATGCTTTCGATTTAGAGGATGGTGACTTTACTCAAGTCAGTGCGGAAGGTGTACAACAGGCTACAGTAGCTCAAAATATTCGTTACGATGAAGGTGAGGTGATGTATTCCGGTGCGGCTATTTACACGGATGAATCGATTGTTCCCGTGTATCGTATTCAACTAGCTAGAGATACAGCGCGATGCCTGGCAGTAGCTTATGTTGAGGCATCGGGAGATGTAGAAGCATATTATCAAGTTGAAGTTGCAATATGTGGCGATACACCCGCTTTTCAGTGGCGATTAAATGTTGATAATGGCCCTTACGTAAGTATTGAAAACCTGTCTATCGATGAAGATGGATTTATGCAGACGGTATCCAGTTTCGCTGAATCATGTGTTGTCGGACAAGGTATTGTCTACGTGGAAGAAGATATACAAGGGTACAATCAACGCTGGTTGCTGGATGAATACCAGGGATATTACTTTATACGTAACAAAAAAAATCTTGCTTACGGTTTATCTGTGCCAGGTAGCACATACTCTAACGGTATTCCTGTATCCAATTGTGCATTAACGGGAGCAGATAATCAGAGATTCCTTTTACAACGTATAAACTAATTAGAATTGCTCAGGGACTTTGTATGCGTGTATTGATGATTGACGATGATCACGAGCTGTGTGAATTGTTACATGATGTGTTTAAACGATTTGGTGTGGAGCTGATATTTGCTTTAGACGGAGAGTTAGGCTTAAAACTTCTACAAGCACGAAGGTTTGATATTGTTCTTTTGGATGTCATGCTCCCGGATATTTCCGGCTTTGATATATTGCAACGTATACGGTTAACGTCTGATATTGTTGTGATTATGCTAACCGCTAAAGGGGATGAAAAAGATAAGGTCCTGGGGTTGAATCTTGGTGCGGACGACTATTTGCCAAAGCCTTTTAGTTCCGATGAACTGCTTGCGCGAATGAAAGCCATTCTTCGCCGAACAAATAAATCTCATCACAATAATGCTATAGATATTGGTGACATGAGTTTTACACCCGCACGCAATACCGCAGTGATTTCCGGCAAAATGGTAAAGCTCACGGGTGTAGAGTCAGTTATTTTAAAGTTGCTCGTGAGTCGTGCCGGTGAGCCGGTTTCGCGCGATCACCTTTATCGCACAGTACTTAATCGAGAGCCAATGCCCTATGATCGCAGCCTGGATACGCATGTAAGCAGTTTGCGTAAAAAACTTGGCCCTATGGATGATGGTGCGCATCGAATACTGTCTGTTCGTGGCGTGGGGTATCAATACATCGCATGAATCGTTTGTTTGTTCGCATCTGGCTTGCTAACTGGGGCGTTTTTGCGTCGGTTGTTTTTATATCAGTGCTGGTTTTTCATCAGTATGTCGAACGCGATATGCGAGAAAAATTTCAAAATCCTCCCATTTCACATGCGCAGCTTAGTAGAGATTTGCAACTGTCTCTAGCGAAAGGGGAATCGCTTGAACATTGGGTTAAACGTTTTGAAAAACTGCATCAGTCTGTGTTTCTTATAACGTCAGATGGTGAGGATTTGCTGGAACGGGATATACCCGTGATTGTATTGCGTCGCATGTCGTCTTTTCGCAGCTTGAATCAATTGCATGAGGACAGGGTAATTCGCATAGAGGGTTATCCGCCATTTCATTTGGTGAGTGTACCACCACGTCCGAAAATGCCATTTACCTTGTTTTCTCCATTAATTCTGGTTCTCATCGCATTTTTAGCCAGTGGTTTGGCCTCGGTTATTTTGGCACGATTTATTACCTTTCCAATTCAGCAGCTAAACCTGGCCAGCGATCGGGTAGCGAAAGGGGATTTTCAAACTAATGTTGCTGCAACGGTAGGGGCCAGGAAGGATGAAATCGCAGAGTTGGCCAGGAGATTCGATTCTATGGCTAAAGCGCTGGATGGAGAGCAGACAAAGCAGCAAAATCTACTGCGCGATGTGTCACACGAATTGCGTTCACCGTTGGCAAGGCTCTTATTAATTTCGGATATGTTGGATGATGCGAATGGGAAAGAGCTGGATACCCTTCAAACACGGCTTAAGAAAGAATTAAGCCATATGGACGTACTGATTGATGAAGTGATGGCGCTGGCGCGCCTGGACATTGAGGCGGGTACGCAGGCCTTGGAATATCTTGAGCTTGGTACGGTGTTGCAGCCGCTCATTGATGACGCCATCTTCGAGGCTAATGCAGTCAATAAGTCAATTGTGTTTCACCCATCCGAACAAGATTTGAGTGTCAAGATGCGTCCAGATCATCTTATTCGCGCCATCGAAAATATCATTAGGAATGCCATTCGTCATACGCCACCGGATAGTCAAATTGAAATTCGGATAGCAAAGGAAGGTAACTTGGCAAAGCTCTATATATCAGACGAGGGTGAAGGTGTTGATGAAAGTGAGTTAAAGAATATTTTTGCGCCTTTTTATCGCAGTAGTACTGCCAGAGCGAGATTTAAGGGAGCCGGTATTGGTCTGGCAATCGCTGAACACATCATTAAATCTCACAGTGGCGAAATCATTGCTAAAAACACTACTCCTCCAGGTCTTTCTGTGTGTATTGCTTTACCGTGTTGATTGCAGGGTTCGCTTAGGTAATTCAGTTTCCTCATAAGGTGGTTTCCCTTTTCTTAGTGTAAAAGCGGCATGCGTACGTATATATTAGTTATAGAAATAAATGACGTACGTACATATAAGGCATTAAGACGTTTAAAGTGCTTATTTTTACACACTATCCGTTTAATCCTTTAGATCGATTATATTGAGTAGTTCCACTTATAACGAGTGGTGCCAATTACTCACGAAATAAGCCGTTAAAAGGCAAGGTGACGCTTTTAAGATATGTCATAAGATATTGATATATATAGTAAAAATCGTAAATCGACAATTTTATGGTTTTAAAGTTGGCACCTATTTATAAGTATTCAATCCTAGAACTCCTTGTTTCTTTGCCTAGACTTAAAATAATCAAACGATAGATACGATATCGAATTTCTAGTCTGTAATGTAGCGAAAGGTAAGGAAGGAATGGAGCGTTTACATTCATTTAATGCGCTGTTGATTGAAAATGACGATCAGCTTCAGGGTGGTCTAGTTGATGTTTTTAATGAGTTTAAATTTAATGTTTTTGATTGCGCTAGTTCCGCATTAAGCAAAGGCGTAAATGAAAGCCTGGAGTACGATTTACTCGTTTGTCACTTCGATTCAACGTCACCAGCCAGTGTTGATAAGACTATTCGTGAATTAAAAGACCGCGGAAAAATATCCTATCGTTCCGTGATTGTCGTGTTTTATTCTGGTTTGATTCCAGAGCAGAACTTTTTGCGAGAGAATATTTGCGTAGATGAATATATTGACCTCGAAAACAGCATGGAAGAATCCATAAAAAAGGTGGAGTTCTACTGTAGACGTTTTTACGCTTTTACGAGGTTTTACAATTATATCGCTAGTGAAAAGTATGAAGATGCTATAAATGAATTAAAGTTCTACATTCGTCAGCGCGATGAATATGCCGACCATGCGAAACGCATGCTGGCGCGCTTGTATATTAAGTTGAATATGGAAAGCGAAGCAGAGGAACTCTACAAGAAGGAAATGGATTGCAACGGATCTGGCTGGGCTTTAATAGGATTGTTGGATTTGTTGCTGCGCCAAAAAAGGTACTCAACTGTGCTGGACCTTCTGGAGGACTTCCTAAATACCTACCCGTGTTACCTAAGAGCCTATCACTATTTAGTGCGTACAGTGCATCAGGCGTGCGGTAACGAGGCGCATGTTAAAGAATCTAAGAAAGGGAATATATTGGGTTTTATAGATCAGTTCAAAGTTGGTCAGGAAGAAAGCCCACGGAGAAAGGGCTCTCTTAGATAAAGAAATCGTTCAATACCTCATCTGTAATTTTTCACAAGACTATACCGGCCGGAAGTATGAAAGACATTAATGAAACAAGTTCTCTGCTCGATGATTTTCAATCACAAACAAGCGCGGGAGAGACAGTTAAACCGTGGAAGGCTTGGATATCATCTCAGGATAAAGCAATACCGAAAAGCGAAGTAAGTGCAAATCACGTAATTTTACAGCCGGTAGAGTCCAATAATTTCAGCGCTCGTGATTCTGTTTCTGGTGGAGACTCCATTTATAATGATCCTATGGGTACTCCTTTATGGATGACATCGACTGAGAGTTTTGAATATTCGCTTTCCAATCAAACGTCCAACCTTGATAGTACGGTCACTCCGCTTTTTCTTAGAGAAATAATTGATATCAATCTAATCCATGCTTTGGAAGTGGATATTAAGTTTGATGTAAATTTTGTGAATATTAACGATTTTGCATTTGGTCTAAAACCTGGATTCAACTCTTCAATTCCCGGGCTGCAAAATAGTGACAGCAGCTTTTTCGAATTTACGGACTTCAATGCTTCTTCAATTGAAATTGATGCAGCGAACGACCTGCCTGCAGACGGTGATGGTTCTGACCAAAGTGGTGTCGACAATTCCGAAGCTCCAGTACAAAGCAGTTCCACAAGTAATACAACTTCAGGCTCATCTGCCTCAGCTGGCGGCGGTCCTGCTCCCGGTAATAATGCAGGAGGGGATGGTGAAGCCTCGGGAAGCAGTAATTCTCAGAGTGGTGGTTCTGGTAGTGGAGTGACGGCAAATGGTCCGGATGCAAGCGGTCCAGATGTGGTGGCTCCTGGTGGTGAAACAGGAGGGGCTTCGCAGGTCTTCACACCTGTGCTGGTCAATACTGAAACCAGTAATAACAACCAATTTACTATTGATGTTTTTGGAAATGGTACTCCTAACGGTGAATTTAATCTTGTAAGTTCGAATGTTCTCGCAGGAGAGGGGACGGTCAGTGTAGAAGACAATCTTCTTCTTTTTACACCGAGTGATAGTTTTATTTCTCTGGGTGAAGGGGAAACTTCTCAGGTCCAAATTGAGTATACCGTTGTTTCCGATTCAGGTGAGTTGCAAACAGAGCAAGTATTTGTCACCCTCAATGGCCAGAATGATTTACCTGTATTGGTAAATGATACTGCAGACATCGATCAGAATTCGACGTTAACTATAGATGTTTTAAGCAACGACAGTGATCCAGATGTGACAGACTCTTTGTCTATATTGTCCGCTGATGTTGTAAATGGCTCAGGTTCGGTTAGCGTTGTTGATAATCAGCTGCAGTTTAACTCAGAAGATAGTTATCGTTCATTGGCAAACGGGGAAACCGCAACTGTAGAGATTAGATACGTCGCTCAGGATACTTCCGGTGCATTGTCTTCCGGTGAGGCGATAGTGCAAGTGGTTGGTACTAATGATCAGCCTGTAGCAACGCTAGATCAAGTCGCTGTAGCGGGGAAAGATTCTACTGTTATTGATGTATTAAGCAATGATGTAGATCCTGATAATGGCGATGTTCTCACCATTAGCAATGCCTCGATCACCGACGGAGAAGGTTCAGTAACAATTGTAGATGGGCATTTGGTGTACCAAGCCAATGACAGTTATGACGCGTTAGGTGAGGGGCAATCGCAGCAAGTTTCCATATCTTATGAAATTTCAGATTCATCAGGTGCAACGTCCACTTCTACTGCTATTGTGACATTGACAGGGTCAAATGATGGTCCAATAGCGGTGGCTGATTTCGCGGATACTTTCCAGGCTACCGATTTAGAAATAGATGTTCTTGCGAACGATACTGATGTTGATGTGGGAGATGAGCTGTCAATTACTTCTGTTACCGTTGTTGAGGGTAGCGGAGCTGTTAGTGTTGTCGATAATACTGTTCATTATAACCCCGAAGATGCATACAACTACCTCGCTGAAGGTGAAACGGCAACGGTTGTATTGCAATACACTGCACGCGATCTTGCTGGTGAGGAGAGCGTTTCTACAGTAACTGTTGAGGTGACCGGGACAAACGATGGTCCAGTCGCTTCAGCTGATGTAAGTAATGTATTTGCAGATTCAAATACAACGATTGATGTGCTCGCCAACGATTCTGATGCAGACATATCCGATAGTCTAACGATTCAATCGGCTCAAATTACAAATGGATCAGGTCTGCTCGAGATTGTTGATAATAAATTGGTTTATTCAACCGATGGTCAATACGATGACTTGGAAAGTGGTCAAACATCTCAAGTGGAAGTCGTATACACCGTTGTGGATGATACCGGAGCAACTTCTGAGGCCTCGGTATTTATTACCGTAACTGGAACAGACAGTCAGCCCATAGCGGTTGCCGATGTTGCGAGCACGGACCAAAATACTTCGGTAGAAATTGATGTACTGGCGAATGACAGTGGGAGCAATTTAACGCTGGAATCCGTTGAGTTGAGTTCAGGAAGCGGAACCGTTTCAATCGTCGATAATAAAGTCGTTTTCGATGCTGACGGTCAATATGATTATCTTGCTGACGGAGAAACGGAGCAGGTCGAATTAAGCTATACCGTTGCGAATTCTAATGGTGAGACGTCCAGTGCAACTATATCCTTAACGGTAACTGGAACCAATGATGGCCCCGTTGCTAATCCAGATATCGCGAATAGCAACCAAAATGACATTCTTACTCTGGATGTGCTTCTCAATGATTCAGATCCCGACGGTGGTGATGTTCTTACGTTGTCCAATGTGGAAATTTCCAATGGTTCCGGATTGGTGTCTATTCAAGATAATAAGCTGGTGTTTGATGCAAACGGTGCTTACGATTATTTGGCGGATGGTGAAAGCGAACAAGTTGATATCACTTATACCATAACAGATGCATCAGGAGAGACTTCTTCCAGTTCGGTTACGTTAACGGTGAGTGGTTCGAATGATGCTCCGATAGCTGTAACTGAGACGGTGTCTACTGATCAGGACTCCGCGGTGCATTTGAATGTATTGGCGAACGATATTGATCCTGATGATGGCGAAACACTGACCATTACCGATGCCGCGATCATCAATGGCTTTGGTCAAGTCAATATTGTTGATAATGATATCGTGTTTGATCCGGCCAGTTTTTACGATGCTTTGGGTGTTGGTGAATCTGCTGAAGTTGAAATTCAATATACGGTGACTGACTCGCATGGGGAACAAAGTACTGTCGTTTCCACTGTTAATGTTACGGGAACAAATGATGGGCCAATCGCGTCGGCGGACAGCGGCGAAAGCTATTCTGATTCCAGCGTGACTATCGATGTGTTAGCGAATGATATCGATCCGGATGCTAACGATTCGCTTACGCTCAGCCAAGTTAATATTGTTTCAGGCAATGGGCTCGTTTCTATTGTTGATAACAAACTCGTTTACCAGGCCGATGGCCAATATGATGCGTTGGGGAATGGCGAGACGGAAACCGTCACCGTTGAATATACAGTACAGGATGGTTCAGGCTCGCAATCGGTCGCAGTAGCCACGATAACGGTCACCGGTACAGATGGTAGTCCAATTGCAGTCGCCGATACCGGAAGCATGGAGCAAAATGATAGCCTGACGCTTGACGTTCTGGCTAATGATAGTGGAGACAATATTGCTCTGGATTCTGTGAGCTTGGTGAGTGGCAATGGTAGTGTTTCTATTGATGGCAACAATCTTGTGTATCAGACCGATGGGCAATATAACAGCCTGGCCGCCGGTGAAACTGCTGAAGTAGAAATCAGTTATACCATTATTAATGACGACGGCTTAACCTCTTCGTCCACGGTTTCTGTAACAGTGACTGGCACAAATGATGGTCCCGTTGCTATTGCTGATACAGCGACTACAGATCAAGACACTTCCGTAACAATTGATGTGCTCGCAAATGATACCGATGCGGATGCTGGTGATACCTTAACTCTAAACAATGTTTCTGTTTCCACTGGAACCGGTTTGGTATCTATCGTTGATAACAAACTCGTTTACGATGCGAACGGCACGTATGACTCTCTAGCCAACGGCGAAACTGCTGAAGTTGAAGTTTCTTATACAGTTGTTGATAGCGAAGGTGCTTCTTCTACTTCTACGGTAACCCTTACCGTAACCGGTACAAACGACGGTCCCGTTGCAGTTGCTGATACAGCGGTAACAGATCAAGATACTTCGGTAACGGTTGATGTACTGGCAAATGATACAGATGCAGATGCCGGTGATACCTTAACTCTAAATAACGTTTCCATTTCAACGGGAACTGGATTGGTATCCATTGTTGATAACAAGCTGGTTTACGATGCGAATGGTACATATGATTCATTAGCTAATGGCGAAACAGCCGAAGTTGAAGTTTCTTACACGGTAGTTGATAGCGAAGGTGCATCATCAACGTCTACAGCAACTATTACGGTCACAGGAACCAATGACGGTCCTGTGGCCGTAGTTGATACAGCGGCGACAGATCAAGATACCTCTGTAACAGTTGACGTAATTGCCAATGATACCGATGCAGATTCTGGCGATAGCTTAACTCTAAACAATGTTTCTATATCGGCAGGAACAGGTTTGGTATCCATTGTTGATAACAAGCTGGTTTACGATGCGAATGGTACATATGATTCATTAGCTAATGGCGAAACTGCCGAAGTTGTTGTTTCTTATTCTGTAGTAGATAGCGAAGGTGCATCTTCTACATCTAGTGTAACTCTTACAGTAACTGGTACAAACGACGGCCCTGTGGCCGTAGCTGACACAGCGACAACAGATCAAGATACTTCTGTAACGGTTGATGTACTTGGAAATGATACCGATGCGGATGCTGGTGATACCTTAACTCTCAGCAATGTCTCTATTTCCACTGGTACCGGCCTTGTGTCCATTGTAGATAATAAACTCGTTTACGATGCGAACGGCACATTTGACTTACTGGCCAACGGCGAAACTGCCGAAGTTGTTGTTTCTTATTCTGTAGTAGATAGCGAAGGTGCATCTTCTACATCTAGTGTAACTCTTACAGTAACTGGTACAAACGACGGCCCTGTGGCCGTAGCTGATACAGCGACAACAGATCAAGATACTTCAGTAACAGTTGATGTAATTGCGAATGATGCCGATGCGGATGCTGGCGATACCTTAACTCTAAATAACGTTTCCATTTCCACTGGCACTGGTTTGGTGTCCATTGTAGACAACAAGCTGGTTTACGATGCAAATGGAACATACGATTCATTGGCTAATGGCGAAACAGCTGAAGTTGAGGTTTCTTATATAGTTGTTGATAGCGAAGGTGCATCGTCCACTTCAACCACAACAATTACTGTAACAGGAACCAATGATGGTCCTGTTGCTGTAGCTGATGTAGCGGCTACAGATCAGAATACTTCCGTCACAGTTGATGTAGTTGCAAATGATACCGATGCAGATTCTGGCGATACCTTAACTTTAAACAATGTCTCAATATCTACTGGCACCGGATTGGTGTCCATTGTGGATAACAAACTGGTATATGATGCAAACGGCACGTATGACTCTCTAGCCAACGGCGAAACTGCCGAAGTTGTTGTTTCTTATTCTGTAGTAGATAGCGAAGGTGCATCTTCTACATCTAGTGTAACTCTTACAGTAACTGGTACAAACGACGGCCCTGTAGCCGTAGCTGATACAGCGGCTACAGATCAAGATACTTCCGTCACAGTTGATGTAATTGCCAATGATACCGATGCGGATGCCGGTGATTCACTGACTTTAAATAATGTTTCTATATCAACGGGAACCGGACTGGTATCGATCGTTGATAACAAGCTAGTTTACGATGCGAATGGCACATATGACTCTCTAGCCAATGGCGAAACTGCTGAAGTTGTTGTTTCTTATTCTGTAGTAGATAGCGAAGGAGTATCTTCAACGTCTACAGCGACTATTACGGTAACGGGCACAAATGACGGTCCTGTGGCCGTAGCTGATACATCAGCAACTGATCAAGATACCTCTGTAACAGTTGACGTAATTGCCAATGATGACGATGCTGATACAGGTGATAGCTTAACCCTAAATAACGTCTCTATTTCCACTGGCACTGGTTTGGTATCGATCGTTGATAACAAGCTGGTTTACGATGCGAATGGTACATATGATTCATTAGCTAATGGCGAAACAGCCGAAGTTGTTGTTTCTTATTCTGTAGTAGATAGCGAAGGAGTATCTTCAACTTCTACTGCAACAATTACGGTCACAGGAACCAATGATGGTCCTGTTGCTGTTGCTGATACAGCGGCGACAGACCAGGATACTTCTGTAACGGTTGACGTAATTGCAAATGATACCGATGCAGATGCCGGTGATTCACTGACTTTAAACAATGTTTCTATATCAATGGGAACCGGTTTGGTATCGATCGTTGATAACAAACTCGTTTACGATGCGAACGGCACATATGACTCTCTAGCCAACGGCGAAACTGCTGAAGTAGAAGTTTCTTACACTGTGGTTGATAGCGAAGGTGCATCTTCAACCTCTACAGCAACTATTATGGTAAGTGGAACCAATGACGGTCCCGTTGCTGTTGCTGATACAGCGGCAACAGATCAAGATACTTCGGTAACGGTTGACGTAGTTGCCAATGATACCGATGCAGATACCGGTGATTCACTGACTTTAAACAATGTTTCTATATCAACGGGAACAGGTTTGGTATCAATCGTTGACAACAAGCTAGTTTACGATGCGAACGGTACATATGACTCTCTAGCCAACGGCGAGACTGCTGAAGTAGAAGTTTCTTACACTGTGGTTGATAGCGAAGGCGCATCGTCCACTTCAACCACAACAATCACTGTAACAGGAACCAATGATGGTCCTGTTGCTGTTGCTGATGTAGCGGCGACAGATCAAGATACTTCAGTAACAGTTGATGTAATTGCGAATGATACTGATGCGGATGCTGGCGACACCTTAACTTTAAACAATGTCTCAATATCTACTGGCACCGGATTGGTGTCCATTGTGGATAACAAACTTGTGTACGATGCAAACGGCACATATGACTCTCTAGCCAACGGCGAAACTGCTGAAGTTGTTGTTTCTTATTCTGTAGTAGATAGCGAAGGAGTATCTTCAACGTCTACTGTAACCTTTACGGTAACCGGTACAAATGACGGCCCGGTGGCCGTAGCTGATACAGCGACAACAGACCAGGATACTTCTGTAACGGTTGACGTAATTGCAAATGATACCGATGCAGATGCCGGTGATTTACTAACTTTAAACAATGTTTCTATATCAACGGGAACCGGTTTGGTGTCGATCGTTGATAACAAACTCGTTTACGATGCGAACGGCACGTATGACTCTCTAGCCAACGGTGAAACAGCCGAAGTTGAAGTTTCTTACACGGTAGTTGATAGCGAAGGTGCATCTTCAACCTCTACAGCAACTCTTACGGTAAGTGGAACAAACGACGGTCCTGTGGCCGTAGCTGATACAGCGACAACAGACCAGGATACGTCTGTAACGGTTGACGTAGTTGCCAATGATACCGATGCAGATACCGGTGATTCACTGACTTTAAATAATGTTTCTATATCAACGGGAGCAGGTCTGGTATCGATCGTTGACAACAAGCTTGTCTACGATGCAAACGGCACATATGACTCTCTAGCCAATGGCGAAACAGCTGAAGTTGAAGTTTCTTATACAGTTGTTGATAGCGAAGGAGTATCTTCAACGTCTACAGCAACTATTACGGTAACCGGCACAAACGACGGTCCTGTTGCTGTAGCTGATACAGCGGCAACAGATCAAGATACTTCTGTAACGGTTGATGTAATTGCGAATGACACCGATGCTGATACCGGTGATAGCTTAATTCTAAATAACGCTTCCATTTCAACGGGAACTGGATTGGTATCCATTGTTGATAACAAGTTAGTTTACGATGCAAACGGCACATATGACTCTCTAGCCAATGGCGAAACTGCTGAAGTAGAAGTTTCTTACACGGTGGTTGATAGCGAAGGCGCATCGTCCACTTCAACCACAACAATTACTGTAACAGGAACCAATGATGGTCCTGTTGCTGTTGCTGATGTAGCGGCTACAGATCAGAATACTTCCGTCACAGTTGATGTAGTTGCAAATGATACCGACGCAGATTCTGGCGATACCTTAACTTTAAACAATGTCTCAATATCTACTGGCACCGGTCTTGTGTCCATTGTTGACAATAAACTCGTTTACGATGCGAATGGTACATACGATTCATTAGCCAGTGGCGAGACGGCAGAAGTTGTTGTTTCTTATTCTGCAGTAGATAGTGAAGGAGTATCTTCAACGTCTACTGTAACCCTTACGGTAACCGGCACAAATGACGGCCCTGTGGCCGTAGCTAATACAGCGACAACAGATCAAGATACTTCAGTAACAGTTGATGTAATTGCGAATGATACCGATGCGGATGCTGGCGATACCTTAACTCTAAATAACGTTTCCATTTCCACTGGCACTGGTTTGGTGTCCATTGTAGACAACAAGCTGGTTTACGATGCAAATGGAACATACGATTCATTGGCTAATGGCGAAACAGCTGAAGTAGAAGTTTCTTACACTGTGGTTGATAGCGAAGGTGCATCTTCAACCTCTACAGCAACTATTACGGTAAGTGGAACCAATGACGGTCCCGTTGCTGTTGCTGATACAGCGGCAACAGATCAAGATACTTCGGTAACGGTTGACGTAGTTGCCAATGATACCGATGCAGATACCGGTGATTCACTGACTTTAAATAATGTTTCTATATCAACGGGAACCGGTCTGGTATCGATCGTTGATAACAAACTCGTTTACGATGCTAACGGTACATATGACTCTCTAGCCAACGGCGAAACTGCTGAAGTAGAAGTTTCTTACACGGTGATTGATAGCGAAGGTGCATCGTCTACTTCAACCGCAACTATTACAGTAACCGGCACAAATGACGGTCCTGTTGCTGTTGCCGATACAGCTACAACAGACCAGGATACGTCTGTAACGGTTGACGTAATTGCAAATGATACCGATGCGGATACCGGTGATTCACTGACTTTAAACAATGTTTCTATATCAACGGGAACCGGTCTGGTATCGATCGTTGATAACAAGTTGGTTTACGATGCGAACGGTACGTACGATTCATTGGCTAATGGTGAAACGGCTGAAGTTGAAGTTTCTTATACAGTAGTTGATAGCGAAGGTGCTTCTTCTACGTCTACGGTAACCCTTACCGTAACCGGTACAAACGACGGTCCCGTTGCAGTTGCTGATACAGCGGTAACAGATCAAGATACTTCCGTCACAGTTGATGTAATTGCGAATGACACCGATGCTGATACAGGTGATACCTTAACTCTAAACAATGTTTCTATATCAACGGGAACTGGTTTGGTATCTATCGTTGATAACAAACTCGTATACGATTCAAACGGCACATATGACTCCTTAACCAATGGCGAAACAGCTGAAGTTGAAGTTTCTTATACAGTTGTTGATAGCGAAGGTGCTTCTTCTACGTCTACGGTAACCCTTACCGTAACCGGTACAAACGACGGTCCCGTTGCAGTTGCTGATACAGCGGTAACAGATCAAGATACTTCTGTAACGGTTGACGTAATTGCAAATGATACCGATGCAGATGCCGGTGATTTACTAACTTTAAACAATGTTTCTATATCAACGGGAACCGGACTGGTATCGATCGTTGATAACAAGCTAGTTTACGATGCAAATGGTACGTACGATTCACTAGCTAATGGTGAAACAGCCGAAGTCGTTGTTTCTTATTCTGTAGTAGATAGCGAAGGCGTATCTTCAACTTCTACAGCGACTATTACGGTAACCGGCACAAATGACGGTCCTATTGCTGTAGCCGATACAGCGGCAACAGACCAGAATACTTCTGTAACTGTAGATGTAATTGCGAATGATACAGATGCGGATGCCGGTGATACCTTAACTCTCAACAATGTCTCTATTTCCACTGGCACCGGCCTTGTGTCCATTGTAGACAATAAACTCGTTTACGATGCGAACGGCACATATGACTCTCTAGCCAATGGCGAAACAGCTGAAGTTGTAGTTTCTTACACGGTGATTGATAGCGAAGGTGCATCGTCTACTTCAACCGCAACCATTACGGTAACAGGAACCAATGACGGCCCAGTCGCTGTAGCGGATACATCCACAACTGACCAGGATACTACTGTAACAGTAGATGTTCTTGCGAATGATGTTGATCCTGATGCGGGTGATACTTTAACGCTAAGTAATGTGAGTATAAACAGTGGCACTGGACTGGTATCGATAGTCGATAATAAATTGGTATACGATCCAAATGGAACTTACGATAGTTTAGCAAATGGAGAGTCAGTCGATGTTGAGGTGTCTTACACTGCGGTTGATAGTGAAGGTGTTTCAACATCCAGCACCGCTACTATAACGGTAACTGGTACCAACCAGGCTCCCGCAGCTTCTGATGATATAGCAACAACAAAATTTGATGCAGATATCACTATAGATGTTTTGGTAAACGATAGTGATACAGATTCCAGTGATACTCTTACCATTCAAAATCCAGTCGTTGCTTCAGGGCAAGGTACTGTTTCGATCGTGGATAATAAGCTGGTGTACTCACCGGATAATCAGTACGACAGTTTGAGACCTGAAGAATCTGCGGAAGTGACCATTACTTATGAAATTTCCGACGGGCAGGGCGGGACTGATACCGCAACTGTAAATGTCACTGTAGAAGGATGGCATGACATCGTGAATGGAACGGCTGGAGATGACACGATCGTGAATCTCTCTGGGCGCACCCGTATTTATGCCGGCGCGGGAGAGGACACAATTAACTACGCTGTAGGTGATGGTTACGATCATATCGAAGGTGGTGCGAATACAGATACCCTTAATATTGACGTCACAGCGGGTGCGAATGTTTTAATCGAAGATGCCGCAACATACAATGCAAGAACGGGCGCCTCGATGGAGGCTGATCTCATTTTGTTAAGTATCGATGGAAATATAGCGGCAGAAATTACGGAGATTGAACATCTTATTCTGTCCGCGGATGACAGCAATTCAATTACAATCAATGCGGATTTGAGTTTGTCCCATCTTGCTCAGGATGCCATTACAATTAATGCAATTGTAAGTGATCCCAATATTAATGCTTCAGGATTAGTTTCCAATCATGAAATTATTTTCCATGGCACCAGCGGTGACACAGTAACCATAGGTGGCTTGGGGAATGATACTTTGTATGGCGGTGGCGATGGTGACACGATTAGTGGTGGCGCTGGGGATGATCTTATTGATGGTCAAGCGGGCGACGACATTATTCATGGTGATGCCGGCGCAGATACTTTTGTTTACACAATCGGTGAAGGATTTGACGTAATCGATGGTGGTACAGAAACAGACACCTTGCAAATCGAAAGTTCTGGTTTTCAGATTATTCTTGTGGAAACCGCCTTTGTTTATAATTTACGTACAGGCGAAACCATTGATTCTGACCATTTTATTGTGAGCGTAAATGGCGTTCCAAAGGTGGATGGTGTCAACATTGAAAATATCGAGATACACACTGGTCCAGATGACCACATTGTGTTGGTTGGAGATTTCACAACCACCACATTGACCTCTGATATTCAAATCATAGGTAATTCATCTGATATAACAGTAGATGCTTCACAACTAATTTCTGATCATCAGTTAGTGGTTACAGGTGATACCGGCAGTGAAAACGTAACCGGGTCTGCAAATAACGATATTATTGTTACCGGAGATGGTAGTGACATTATTGCAGCGCTTGATGGTGATGATACGATAAATGCGGGTGCTGGTGCAGATACTATCTACTATGCCATGGGCCAGGGGATGGACATCATCTCTGGCGACTCGGATATTGACACCGTAGTTGTTGATGCCATCGGTGCTACAGATGTATTGATCGAAGATGCTGCGAGTTATTTGCTGAGAACTGGAGAGTCAACGGCTAATGGTGATTTTATTTTGTCGATTGATGGCTCACCTTCATTATGGGGAATTTCTCTAGAAGCATTGCAATTAACGGTAAGCGCCTCAACCCTGACAACACTTTCTGGCGATTTAACTGCTGCCGGTTTACCTAACGATTTTCTTACCGTCGATGTTTATGGTGGCGGTGCTGCTCAATTAAATGTCGCTTCACTGACAGCCACCATCAATCCTGTAAACGCCACCAATGAAGGTTTTATCATGATCGGTGGCGCTGATGCGGATACGATAGTCGGTTCTGTCGATGCAGATCAAATTACCGGTGGTTTGGGTGATGATATCATTAACACCGGTGGTGGAGCGGATCAGATCTTTTACACCATCGGCCAGGGCACGGATACCATTATTTGTCCAGATGGTGCTGCAAGTTTAATCGTCGATGCGATTGGTGCAACTTCCGTCATGATTGAAGATGCGGCCAGTTATTTATTGCGTACGGGTGAGACTTTAACCGGTGGTCAGTTTGCGTTAATTATTGATGGTGATGTGGCTGTTATTGGGAATTCCTTGGATGCGATTGATTTAACATTAAGCTCTTCAACTACCACGCTATTGTCAGGTAATTTAACTGCCGCTGGTTTACCGGATGATTTCTTGAATATCACCGTAGACGGCGGCGGTGCCGCGACATTGAATGTAGCTTCATTATCTGTCGGAATAAACCCAACTAACACCAATGGTGATGGCTTCGTTATTTTAGGTGGTGCGGATGCCGATACCATTATTGGTTCGGTAGATGCTGATGAAATCACAGGCGGTTTGGGTGATGACTTAATCACGACCGCAGGTGGAGCTGATACGATTTACTATTCCATCGGTGAAGGCACCGACACCATTCTTTCTTCCGATGGTGCAGCGTCCTTAGTGATGAATGCCATTGGTGCAAGCAATGTCTTAATTGAAGATGCGGCGAGCTATTTGGTGCGCACCGGTGAAGTTCTTGATAGCGGTAACTTTGGTATCAGCATTGATGGTGATCTTGTCATTATCAGCGATACCTTGGATTTAATTGACTTAACCGTTAGCAACACCACATTAACCACATTGTCGGGTGATCTCACTGCGGCAGGTCTACCATCAGATTTCTTAAACGTAACAGTTGATGGCGGCGGTGCCGCTCAATTAAATGTCGCTTCACTAACAGCCACCATCAATCCTGTAAACGCCACCAATGAAGGCTTTATCATGATCGGTGGTGCTGATGCGGATACGATAGTCGGTTCCGTCGATGCGGATCAAATTACCGGTGGTTTGGGCGATGACATCATTAACACTGGTGGTGGAGCGGATCAGATCTTTTACACCATCGGCCAGGGCACGGATACCATTATTTGTCCAGATGGCGCGGCCAGTTTAATCGTCGATGCAATTGGTGCAACTTCCGTCATGATAGAAGATGCCGCCAGCTATTTATTGCGTACCGGTGAGACTTTAACCGGTGGTCAGTTTGCGTTAATCATTGATGGTGATGTGGCTGTTATTGGAAATTCCTTGGATGCGATTGATTTAACATTAAGCTCCTCAACTACCACGCTATTGTCTGGCAATTTAACTGCCGCTGGTTTACCGGATGATTTCCTCAATATCACCGTAGACGGTGGTGGTGCTGCAACATTGAATGTTGCCTCATTGTCTGTCGGAATAAATCCAACCAACACTAACGGCGATGGCTTCGTTATTCTAGGTGGCGCCGATGCCGATACTATTATTGGTTCGGTGGATGCTGATGAAATCACAGGCGGTTTGGGTGATGACTTAATCACGACCGCAGGTGGTGCTGATACGATTTACTATTCCATCGGTGAAGGCACCGACACCATTCTTTCCTCTGATGGCGCAGCGTCTTTAGTGATGAATGCCATTGGTGCAAGCAATGTCTTAATTGAAGATGCTGCCAGTTATTTGGTGCGTACCGGAGAAGTCCTGGATAGTGGCAACTTTGGTATCAGCATTGATGGTGATCTTGTCATTATCAGTGATACCTTGGATTTAATTGATCTGAGTGTAAGTAACACTACACTGACTACGCTATCCGGTGATCTTACTGCCGCAGGTCTACCATCAGATTTCTTAAACGTAACAGTTGATGGCGGCGGTGCTGCACAATTAAATGTGGCTTCACTAACAGCGACCATTAATCCCGTAAATGCCACCAATGAAGGTTTTATCATGATCGGTGGCGCTGACGCGGATACGATAGTTGGTTCTGTCGATGCGGATCAAATTACCGGTGGTTTGGGTGATGACATCATTAACACCGGTGGTGGAGCGGATCAGATCTTTTACACCATCGGCCAGGGCACGGATACCATTATCTGTCCAGATGGCGCGGCCAGTTTAATCGTCGATGCGATTGGTGCAACTTCCGTTATGATTGAAGATGCGGCCAGTTATTTATTGCGTACGGGTGAGACTTTAACCGGTGGCCAGTTTGCGTTAATTATTGATGGTGATGTGGCTGTTATTGGGAATTCCTTGGATGCGATTGATTTAACGCTTTCTTCTTCTACCACGACCTTGCTATCAGGTAATTTAACTGCTGCTGGATTACCGGATGATTTTCTGAATATCACCGTTGATGGCGGTGGTGCCGCAACATTGAATGTAGCTTCATTATCAGTCGGAATAAATCCAACCAATACCAACGGCGATGGCTTCGTTATTCTAGGTGGTGCGGATGCCGATACCATTATTGGTTCAGTGGATGCTGATGAAATCACAGGTGGTTTGGGTGATGACTTAATCACAACCGCGGGTGGTGCCGATACGATTTACTATTCTATTGGTGAAGGCACCGACACCATTCTTTCCTCTGATGGTGCAGCGTCTTTGGTGATGAATGCCATTGGTGCAAGCAATGTCTTAATTGAAGATGCGGCCAGCTATTTGGTGCGCACCGGTGAAGTTCTTGATAGCGGTAACTTTGGTATCAGCATTGATGGTGATCTTGTCATTATCAGCGATACCTTGGATTTAATTGACTTAACCGTTAGCAACACCACATTAACCACATTGTCGGGTGATCTCACTGCGGCAGGTCTACCATCAGATTTCTTAAACGTAACAGTTGATGGCGGCGGTGCCGCTCAATTAAATGTCGCTTCACTGACAGCCACCATCAATCCTGTAAACGCCACCAATGAAGGCTTTATCATGATCGGTGGTGCTGATGCGGATACGATAGTCGGTTCTGTCGATGCAGATCAAATTACCGGTGGTTTGGGTGATGACATCATTAACACCGGTGGTGGAGCGGATCAGATCTTTTACACCATCGGCCAGGGCACGGACACAATCATTTGTCCAGATGGCGCGGCCAGTTTAATCGTCGATGCAATTGGTGCAACTTCCGTTATGATTGAAGATGCCGCCAGTTATTTATTGCGTACCGGTGAGACTTTAACCGGTGGTCAGTTTGCGTTAATTATTGATGGTGATGTGGCTGTAATCGGAAATTCCTTGGATGCGATTGATTTAACGCTTTCTTCTTCTACCACAACCTTGCTTTCAGGCAATTTAACTGCTGCTGGTTTGCCGGATGATTTCCTTAATGTCACCGTTGATGGCGGCGGTGCCGCCACTTTAGATGTTTCATCGCTCAACGCCACGATTACGCCCACAAATATTGGAAACGGCGGTTTCATTATATTGGGTGGCGCGGATGCAGACACTATTCAAGGTTCAATAGATGCAGATGATATTCAAGCGGGGGCTGGCAATGATCTGATTAATGCTGGCGCTGGTGATGACATCATCCGTTATGTTGAAGGTGATGGTACAGATACTGTGCTTGCTGGACCTGGCAATGACAATTTAATTTTGGATGCTGCTACTGCTACAAGCGTAATGATTGAAGACGCTGCCAGCTTTACAAGCCGCACGGGAGAAGCTGTAACTAATGGCGATCTGGTAATTACTATTGATGGTGATGTAGCCATTTATGGAGAAGAAATTTCATTGTTGGATCTTACTGTGGGTGCAGCTACCAATACCATCCTCTCTGGAGATCTGAGTGTCGCTGGAGTAGAAATTGCCGGGATATCAATTGGCGTTGACGGCGGCGGAGTGCCGCAAGTAGACGTCTCCTTGCTGGCTTCTTCTCATGTGCTCTCCAATCCTACCGGAGAAGGTTTTATTTTCCTTGGAGACCTGCTTGGTCAGGACAATATTACGGGTTCAAGCGGTAACGACCTTTTCACAACTGGTCTGGGTGACGACACAGTATTTGGTGGAGCGGGAGATGATAATTACTTGTTTGCTTTAGGTGAGGGGAGTGATGTATTTGATGGTGGTGAAGGCTGGGACACAATTACTCTAGCTAACCTTCAAACCACAATCAGCAATATTACTGTGAATGGAGTTGATTACACGCCCGCACCTTTAGATTTATTTGGTTATGCAGAGTTTACGCCTGATGTTAATGGCGACATTAGCGGAGTTATAGAATTGATCGATGGCTCCAAAGTGACTTTTGACAACGTTGAGCGAATAGACTGGTTGCTGTAAGTCTCAGGGTCTCAAATAAGGCTAAAAAGTAATGGAAAATATAATTAGAAGATATGTCGACTTTTCGGTGTTTTCGACAGTGTTCCATCGTTTGGGGGTTTGCCTGCGCACAGATATTCTAATGGCCACGGTTGCCATAAATATTTTAAGTCTGGCGCTTCCAATTGTGATTTTGCAATGCTATGACAGAATTATTCCCAATAATGGGGATAAAACATTAACCTTATTAATTATTGGATTATGTGTTTGTATATTCCTGGATACAGTGTTGCGATTGGCACGTGTTAGTGTCATGAATAGACTCGGGGCTCAGTTTGAGCATAACGCTTTATTGAATTCCATGCAGGTGATACTGGGGTCAAATATTGGTGAGTTCGAAAAGCGTCGTCACACAGATTATTTAGAAAAATTGAGGGCGATCGATAATATTCGTGAAATTCAATTCGGCCAGAATATTCTATCGTTGATCGATCTTCCTTTTATTCTTTTATTTATTGGACTGATTTGGTACTTCACCGGCTGGTTGGTTTTAGTACCTATTGCTTTGTTTATTGCGTTTAGTATTTATTCCGTATCGTTGAGTAAAACTTTATACAATGCCCTCATTCAAAAGGACAAAATCACAGAAGTACGACACAATTTCTTACTGGAGTTGCTTCAAGGTATTCAAACCCTAAAGCCGCTGGCGATGGAAAACCAAATGATGCGTCGGTATGAGCGCTTGCAAGGTCGTTCTGCAAATGCCATGTATGATCTTGCCAACGTCAATAATGTGATTCAATCCTCCACATCTACCATGTCGCAAATTACCATGGTGGTATTTGTTGCTGTTGGGGCTATACCTGCAGCATCTGGCTCTATCACTATGGGGGCATTAGCAGCGGGTAGTTTATTGTCGGGTCGCATACTTCAACCTGCTTCACGCGCCATGAGCTTCTTTATGCAGTGGCAAACCACCAAACTTTACGAAGATAAAGTCGTACAGCTGTTGGAGACGAAGCAGGAAGTTATGTCTGAGGAGAATAAAAATATTTCTCTATCAGGAAAAATTCAATTGCAAAATATCAGCTTTAAATATCCAAAATCAGAATCTCCGGTTTTGCACGACCTAAATTTGGAAGTCAATGAAAACAACTTTATTAGCATCATAGGTGAAAACGGTTCAGGGAAAACCACTCTGGCGAGAATTATAGTTGGCCTGCAAGACGCCACCGGAGGCGAGTTAATATTTGATGATGCACCGGTTTCCCATATCAATAAAAACAGTTTAAGACGGCAAATTGCCTATATTCCGCAGCGCGGAGTTTTGTTTAATGGAACGATTCTGGAAAATCTTACAGCATTTCGAGGAGGAACCCATGTGCAGGAGGCAATTAGTGCCGCTGAGGATATAGGGTTGAATAATTCAGTTATGCGATTGGTTGATGGGCTTTCGACGAAGCTGGATAGCACCTTGGTAGACAATTTACCCGAAGGATTACGTCAACGTATCACCATGGTGAGATCGCTTTCTGGTGGCGCAAATATTTTGGTGTTTGATGATGCCAATACTGGCTATGATCCCGAAAACAGTAAAAAATTAACAGATTATTTTAGATCGATAAAAGGCAAAAAAACGATCATCACCTTTACGCATAGTGAGTCTATAATTGGATTAAGTGACAAGTGTTATAAACTGACAGATGGAAAATTGGTTCAGTTGTTTTCGCGCTTGGATGGAAAAACCAATCAGCATAAGAAACTTAAGCTGTCCACAGACAAACACCCCACTATAACTGGGGGAGACTTCCATGAATAAGGTAAGAACCAAGGATATTATTGACAAGATTGTACAGGGGGATTCAAATTCTCTACGAGAATATTCGCATTATGCCGGAGCGTTGATGCCTCTTTTGGTCGTGCTGGATAGCAATATCAAACCCCGTGAAATAGCAGAATCCTTACCATACTATGATTTCGAATTTGATCTTAGCGCGCTTTTGTCAATTTTAGCGCGCCTGGGATACAAAAGTGATATTAAAAATATTAAAAAAACCATACCCCCGGAATTTGCACCGTGTTTATTCGAAACATCTTCAGGTGAGCTCTACGTAATCTATAAAATCGAGGGAAGTAAGTGCATTTATTACGATGTAACAAATGATCAAACTAAGTTTGACGATCTCAACGTTACGGGCAAAGCCTATATTCTCGAGAAAAATACTGAAACTGTCGCGGAAAGTCTGGACGGGGAGTCCTGGTTCTGGACCTTGAGTAGACGTTTTAAGTCTCTGACAAAACAATTACTGGGTATCTCATTTGTACTGAATCTTACAACCTTGTCTGTGCCACTATTTGTCATGTTTGTGTATGACTCGGTGATAGCGAAGAAAAACCTGGATGTGTTGCCTATGCTGGTTATAGGTATTGCTTTGGTTCTAGGGGTGGACGTATTTTTACGAATGATTCGCTCTCGAATTCTGGCTCTCCCCGCAGGTCGGTTGGAGTATCTCTTAAGTACGGAAAGCCTCAAACAAATATTGTCGCTGCCTTCAGCAATGACGGAAAGATCATCCGTAACGCTACAATTGTCTCGACTGCGCCTGTATGACAGTATTCGCGAATTTTTCACTGGTCCAACTGCATTGTTGGCCCTTGAGCTGCCGTTCATTCCTATTTATCTATTTACGCTATATTTTCTAGGTGGCACCATCGTGACTGTACCACTGTTGTTAATTGCTGCATTGGTGTTGATCGGTTTGTTTATGCTGCCGAAGTTAAAGCTTGCCATGGATCAAGCCGCCAAGTCGCGCAACGAAAAGGAGCAAATACTGCTTGAAACGCTGAATGGTGTGTCCGAAATTAAAGCCATGGCTGAAGAAGAAGGATGGATGCGACGCATTCGAGAAGTATCGGCAAAAAGTATTAAGTCTACGCTCAGCGCATCGCAGATGCAGATGATTGCCAGCAATATCACGCAGAGTCTTAACATGATCGCAGCAGTTATCGTTCTTGGGATGGGGGCGAGCAAAGTGATGACACAAGAAATCTCAATAGGTGCTCTGATCGCGATTATGGCCATTTTGTGGCGAGTCACAGGGCCGATCCAAAGTGTCTTTATGGCTTACGTGCAATTTGATCAGATAAAGAGAGGTATTCGAGGCCTGGACGATTTAATGCTGTTGAAAAAAGAGCGCGTATCAGACCTGTCCTCGCTGCACAAGCGTGAATACAAAGGGAAAATTTCGTTTGAACGCGTGTTTTTTAGATATCATCCTCAATCAGATCCAGTTTTGACTGGAGCCAATTTTGATATTGAAGAAAATGAACTTGTCGTCATTGCGGGTGAAAACGGTTCTGGTAAGTCAACGATAATGAAACTTTTATGCGGTATGTACTACGCGCAGTCTGGCAATATACTTATTGATGGGACGGATATTAGGCAGTTAAATGTTAACGAGTTACGACGCGTTATAGGCTATGTCCCTCAGCATCCCCGGCTTTTTACTGGGAATATTCTGTCTAACTTACGCTTAAGTGATATTTTGGCTACTGATGAACAACTTATAGAATCTACTAAACATGCTGGAATATATAAAGATATTATGGCAATGAAAAATGGATTTAAAACTAAAATGGGGGAAAGAGCCGCTACAGATTTATCCTCAAGTCTACAACGAGGAATATGTATTGCCCGCGCCTTTTTAAGGGATTCTCCTATATTGTTGTTTGATGAACCAGGGGCAACACAAGATAAAAACTATTTGAACCAGTTTTTGAAACAGATACAAGTCTTAAAGGGAAAGAAAACAATCGTGATTATTTCCCATATACCTCAGATTATAAAAGCCGCAGACAAAGTGATTGTGATGGAACGAGGTACTGTTAAGAAAGTGGTAACTAATAACGCAATTGAAGAAGACAAAAAAGTGGTGATGGTATGAAGCACTTAAAAGAAAAGTGGGAAGGCGCACAAAGCGATCACAAGTTAGGCCTCGCACGTTCCAAATATTTAGTGGAAGCTATCGTACTGGAAGAAAGTAATGCAGTTTATCAGTTAAAAACCGTGATGATTGCTGTTTCTGTATTGGTGTTTGGTTTGATTGTCTGGTCTTACCTTACTGAGATGCCTGAGCTTGCAATTGCAAACGGGGAGGTGGTGCCGCAAGGGCGAATACATAAAGTTCAGCCTTCTGAAGGTGGGATATTACAAGATATTCACGTGAAAAATGGATATCGCGTAAAAGTTGGAGACCCTCTTATCACGCTTGATCCAACCTTGATTAACGCGGAAATTGAAACTTTATACTCTTCAAAAATTGACCTTGAACTGAGAATGGAGCGCTTAGATGCGTTAATCCTCTCCAGGGATGCCAGTTTTGTTGTAGAAGACAATAAATATACTTTGCTTGCGGACAATCAGCGCAACTTGTATTTAAAACAATTGGATCACGATAAGGAAAAACTCAATTCTATACATAGTCGACGAAACCATAGAATGGTGGAATATAAGAGTAAAGAAAGCCAGAAAAACGCATTAAAAGAAGAGGTTTCTGCGTATCGCCAGCAGAAACAGATGCGTGATTCGCTATTTAGCAACGGTAAAGTTGCAAAAATGGACATGCTGGACACTTCCGCAAGATTAGCATCTGCGAAAAATCGTTTGGCTGAAGTAGAAGGGGATCTGGAGCGAATTGGTAACAATGTTCGGGAGCTGGAACAGGAAGCTGTAGAATATAATGCTAGCCGAATGGAAGCGCTAAATAGTGAGCGAAGTGATATCGCACGTCAGCTCATGATAACAAATGAACAATTAAATGAGCTGGTTTCACGAAGAAATCGCTTGGTTATCCGTTCCAATATCAATGGCATTGTGAAAGGCCTGAACCTGAATACGGTGACTGGAGTCGTGGCTGCTGGAGAACTTCTGTTGGAAATTGTTCCTGTGGAAGATGAATTGCTGGTGGAAGCTAAATTAACCCCGGAAGATATAGGTCACGTTGAAAAAGGACAACCTGTAGAAGTAAAAGTCAGTTCTTTTGAATTTCAGAAGTTCGGCACAATTCCAGGAAAAGTTAAGAATGTATCAGCCTCTACTTATTTAGAAGCCGATAACACCACGTATTATTTAACTGAAATATCACTGGATCAGAACTTCGTGGGTGAACGAGAAGGGATTAATACAATATTGCCTGGTATGGTAGTGCAGGTCGATATTAAAACCGGCAAAAAATCAATAATGGAATACTTATTGAAGCCGATTCAGCGCGGAATAAATGGCGCCTTTGCAGAACGGTAATTGTACAACATATAAGTCCTATCATTAAATAAAATAGATACGCGATTGAGAGGATGTTGTTATGGAATCACCAGCAAAAGATACAGAAGAAGAGGAAAATACACGTCCCGGTGAATTTCAGGGAAGGGATTTTTCGCAAGTTGTCTGTACTGTTTATGGTCTTGAAGCATTTTGTTTTTTAGATAAGCTGTTTCCGGTTGTTACTTCAAGTAACGAAATTAAAATGATTCCAACCAGTAATGAAAACTACCTATGCTTCGATGAGAAATACTTTAAACAGTATGATGTGCTAGATGAAAGTTACCCCGCTCATACAATATTTTCTTTAGAATTAAAGGTGGTAGGGTCAAATCTGGAGTATTTAAATATTCGTGTTGTGAATGAGAGTGTTGCGAGTTTTGTAAAATTTTTAAGGCGTTACGAAATTTGAATAAAACTGGATAAATAAGTTTATAGAATGAACTGGAAAGCCTGGCATTTACCGAAAAAAACGGATGAGTAGAATTACTCAAATTATTACTCAGGGTCGTGGTTAAAGTCTTTTCTATCACAGAGATTAGACGCTTCAAGAAAATATTTATCACAATTAAAGTTTCCAAATTAATAGTTTTTATTTTAATTGTTCCCTCCTTTTTTCTTTCCAAAAAGTGAATTTACGCGAAAACCCAAAAATATAAAAATTTGGGTGTTTATACTCATTTTGTGTGGGTCAACTCGCAAAAAAAGCACTTTTTTCTTCAAAAAAATTTAAATCCCAGTCCTATCCAATCGAAACATTATAAGAATATCGAAGGTATCGAAGCGATTTCCGCTAAGGTGTACTTAATACATTTCTGTATTGATCAAAATCAATTTTCTGCTCTTTCTAAAACATGAGGTGATTGATGAGCATAAAAAACCCACTCCTAATTATTATTGCATGCGCTTTATCATTGAATGCGTTTGCAACGGATATTTCCGGGACAGTGAATACCTATGTTAAAGGTGATGGTGATGTTGCAAGTGGCTCAACAATCATTAACTACACCGGTTCATTTCGTGGTGCGGGTGCATCCATCAATCCATCCGATGTCATTCTGATTATTCAATCGCAGGGTGCAGAAATAGATTCAACCAACACAGACACCTACGGTGACGGAGTGGGGACCGGTGCAAATATCAGTACAACGCCGACAAGTTCGCATGGTACCGATGGTTACGCCGGTGGCTTGATCTCTCAGACGGCAGGTAGTTTTGAATATGCTGTGGTCAGTGGCGTATCCGGTTCTCAAATCACTCTGAGCAGTGGGTTGCAGCACAGTTATTACGATACAGATGAAGCGAATTGGCAAATTGTCGTGGTACCGGATTATTCGACTTCTGGAGCTCGCCTCATTGGTAATGTTACCGGTGTTCCCTGGGATGGTGATACTGGTGGTATTGTTGCGTTTAACGCGACAGGTGGAACCATTGATTTCAACACCTTTACGGTAGACGCAGCAGAAATTGGTTTCCGAGGTGGTGTTGAAGGGGCAAATAACGCGACTACAGATAATGTTGCAGATGTTGTTTCAGCGGTCAGTGATGCCGGTGGTAAAGGTGAAGGTATTGCCGGTACTCCCTTACAAGTTTATGACGGCACATCTGTCGTGACAGAAGCCAGCTCGACGCTCCCTGGGGGCGATTTTGGTCGTGGTGCCCCAGGTAATGCCGGTGGTGGTGCAGGCCCTCATAACTCTGGTGGTGGCGGTGGTTCAAACGCCGGTCGCGGTGGTATTGGTGCCCAAGGGTGGGTAGGTGGTACACCTGTCCATTTTGCCGGTTACGGTGGTCAATCTATTTTTGCTGGCGCCAACATGGGTGGTGGCGGTGGTTCCGGTGAAGCGAATGATGCTTCCATTAACCACGGTGGTGTGGGTGGTGGTGTTGTACTACTGCGCGCGAACACAGGTATTGGTACTGGTTTAATTGACGTGTCTGGTGGTGATGCTCCGGACGCAACTGGTGATAGTAATCTGGACGGTGCCGGTGGTGGTGGTGCCGGTGGTACAGTATTAGTTTACTTCGCTACACCTCCAACAATTCCAGGCTTAAATGTTGATGCTTCTGGTGGTTCAGGCGGTGACGGTGATCCTGAGCACGGTGGCGGCGGCGGTGGTGGCGCCGGTTTAGTTACCATTCGTGCGGATGTTGGTTCAGTGAATACAACTGGTGGTGCAAAAGGCGCCAACGAAGGTGTAGATGGTGTGCCATCTGAACCTGGCGGTGACAGTACAGCAGACACAGGCAGTGATGCATTTGTTCGTTTGAATACGGACTACGGTGATGCACCAGATTCATACGGAACCATTTCCGGTGCATTAGGTGCTTATCACTATTTTGCGGATTATGATTTCGATGGTGTTGTAGGCGGTTCAGAAGAATTATATTTAGGTGCTTTAGTTGATGGTGAAGGTGGTGGTAACCCCAGTGTGGATGCTGACTCCGATGATACTATCGATTCTGATGACGAAGATGGCGTATCTGCTTTGAGTGAGGTTGACCCTGCAGGTTCGTCCTACACGATCTCTGCGGCAAACTTGTTTTTGACCAACAGCTATGGTTCTTCGGCAACACTTCACGCCTGGCTGGATTTCGATTTAAACGGCACCTTTGATTCTGACGAATACACCTCTATTACGGTAACTTCCGGATTAAGTAATCAAAATCCAGGCGCAGATCTTACCTGGAGTTCTACACCTGGTGTTAGTGGTGTTACGCCCGGTTCGACCACATACATGCGTCTACGTTTAACCACAGACGCAAATATAGATTCGAGCAAAGCAACCGGTGAAGCCAACAACGGTGAAGTGGAAGACTATTCCTTAACGGTTTACGACGCGTTACCGTCTCCTGTCAGTATTACAAGATCTAACCCTGCAAATGCGTTAACCAATGCAAACGCTGTAGTCTTCGCTGTTACATTTAGTGAAGACGTTCAAAACGTAGATACCAGTGACTTCAGTGTAAGCGGTGCAGGTTCAACCGGTGCAACCGTGACGACAGTAAACGGCAGTGGCAATAGCTACACGGTTACAGTTGATGTGGGTGATAATGAAACGGGTGAAGTAAACCTTGATATTGCAGCGACTACTGGTATTCAGGATTTAACTGGAAATAATTTAACAACAACGACTCCTTCGGGCACTGAAGAGACGTACACCTTGGACAATACCGCACCTGGTGTGGATATCCAAAACGTACCGACAACAACAAATTCAAGTTTTACCGCAACTTTCCAATTTAGCGAAGCGGTAAGTGGTTTTGATCTTTCAGATATCACTGTTGGCAATGGCGTGGCTTCAAGTTTCAGTGCCGTAGATGGTGATACTTACACCGCGCTGATAACGCCAAGCAGCGACGGCACTGTAACCATTGATGTGTCAGATTCCGTCGCAACGGACTCCGCAGGAAACAATAATACAGCCGCTACACAACGAACGACCACATACGATGCAACACAACCGAGTGTTGTTATCAGTGCACCTGATGACGCAAATGCAGCGTATACCGCGACCTTTGAATTCAGTGAAAATGTCAGTGATTTTGTGCTTGGAGATATTACTGTCGGCAACGGCTCAGCCAGTAATTTTGTTGCCGTAGATGGAAATACATATACCGCCTTGATCACTCCGTCTAGCGAAGGTTCAGTGACCATCGATGTTGCAGATTCCGTGGCGACTGATGCTGCCAGTAATAACAACACGGCAGCCACTCAGGCAGTTACCACCTTTGATACTACAGCTCCTAGCGTTGCCATTAACGGCACGCCTGACGATACAAATAGCACCTATACCGCAACCTTCGAGTTCAGCGAAGATGTGATTGGATTCACCCTGGGAGATATTACGGTAGGTAATGGTTCCGCCAGTAATTTCACCAGTGTGGATGGCAATACTTATACGGCATTAATTACGCCCGCGAGTGAAGGTGTAGTAACGATTGATGTGGCAGATTCCGTAGCGACGGATGCGGCGGGTAACAACAACACCGCGGCAAGTCAGGTTGAAACAAATTACGATACCACATCGCCAACCGTAACGATTGAAGACGAGCCGGCCACCACTAACAGCACGTATACAGCTCGGTTTGAATTTAGTGAAAACGTGAGCGGCTTTAGTTTGGGAGACATTACTGTTGGTAATGGTTCTGCCAGTAATTTTACGGCGGTAGACGGCAATACCTACACCGCCTTAATTACACCCGCCAGTGAAGGAACTGTGACGATTGATGTTGCGAGTGCTGTTGCCCAAGATGTAGCAGGAAACGATAACGACGCGGCATCACAAGCCAGTACTATTTACGATACGACTTCTCCAAGTGTTGCCATTAGTGCGCCGGATGATGCAAATGGCGCTTACACAGCTACGTTTGAATTCAGCGAAAATGTTACTGGCTTTACGCTCGGAGAAATTAGTGTTGGCAATGGTGCAGCGAGTAATTTCACCGCGGTAGATGGTAATACCTACACCGCGTTAATTACGCCTACGAGTGAAGGTGCAGTTACGATTGATGTCGCTGATGCGGTGGCAACCGATGCAGCGGGTAATGACAACACAGCAGCTTCTCAAGTCTCAACAAATTACGATATCACCGACCCACTGGTGTCAATCAGCGGCGCTCCTGATGATACGAATGGAGCCTATAGCGTGACCTTTGAATTCAACGAAGATGTCACGGATTTTACCTTAGGGGATATTACCGTAGGTAATGGTTCGGCCAGTAACTTTATCGCGGTGGACGGCAATACCTACACTGCGTTAATTACACCTGCGAGTGAAGGAACCGTAACGATTGATGTGGCAGGCGATGTGGCGACCGATGCAGCAAATAATGGCAACGTGGCTGCGTCCCAGGAAAGCACAAATTACGATATTACAGAGCCTACAGTTGCGATTAGTGGCGCTCCTGCTAACACCAACGGAACTTACACAGTAACTTTCGAATTCAGTGAAGATGTCAGTGGGTTTACTTTGGGCGATGTGACAGTTGGCAATGGTTCGGCCAGCAATTTCACCGCAGTAGATGGCAATACTTACACCGCGTTAATTACGCCTGCGAGTGAAGGCGCAGTAACTGTTGATGTAGCCTCTGCCGTTGCACAAGACGTTGCAGGAAATAACAATGAAGCAGCTTCGCAAGTATCAACCAATTACGACATTACAGACCCGAGCGTCACGATTTCTGGAGCACCAGCCGACACCAATGGAACCTATACCGTAACGTTTGAATTCAGTGAAGATGTTACTGGGTTTTCATTGGGCGATATTGCCGTAGGTAATGGTTCCGCCAGTAACTTTACAGCCGTTGATGACAATACCTACACGGCATTAATTACTCCCGCAAGCGAAGGCGCTGTAACCATTGATGTGGCTGAAGCCGTAGCGCAAGATGCGGCAGTAAATGATAACCAGGCAGCAACACAAGTCTCAACAAATTACGATACCACAGCACCTGCTGTTGAAATTCAGGGTGCACCAGCTGACACCAACAGTGCATTTACGGCCACCTTTGAATTTAGTGAAGACGTCAGTGACTTTGTACTGGGTGATATTACTGTGGGTAACGGTGCGGCCAGTAACTTTACAGCCGTTGATGACAATACCTACACGGCGTTAATTACTCCGGCAAGTGAAGGCGCTGTGACGATTGACGTTGCTTCGGCTGTTGCAACAGACGCCGCCAACAATGATAACGAAGCTGCGACGCAGGTATCAACGAATTACGATACCACAGCACCAACTGTTCAAATTCAAGGTGCGCCTGCTGACACCAATAGTACGTTCACAGCAACCTTTGAATTCAGTGAAAATGTCAGTGATTTTGTGCTTGGCGATATTACAGTAGGCAATGGTGCAGCCAGTGACTTTGTTGCGGTAGATGGTAATACCTATACTGCGTTAATAACGCCGGCAAGTGAAGGTACTGTCACTATTGATGTGGCTTCAGCTGTTGCTCAGGATGCATCTGAGAACGACAACTCTGCGGCGACACAAGCCTCGACAAATTACGATACAACAGCGCCAAGCGTGGAAATTCAAGGAACGCCAGATGATACGAACAGCGCATTCACTGCGACCTTTGAATTCAGCGAAGATGTCAGCGGATTTGCGCTCGGAGATATCACCATTGGTAACGGAACTGCAAGCAATTTTGTTGCGGTCGATGGTAATACGTACACCGCATTAATTACGCCTGCAAGCGAAGGCGCTGTAACCATTGATGTTGGTTCTGCAGTAGCTGTCGATGTTGCAGACAATAACAATACCGCCGCGTCACAAGTCTCGGTGAATTACGACACCACGGCGCCAAGTGTTGAAATACAAGGCGCACCTGACGATACCAACAGTGCGTTTACCGCAACGTTTGAATTTAGTGAAGATGTCAGCGATTTTATCCTGGCTGATATTTCGGTAGGTAACGGTTCAGCGAGTAATTTTGTAGCGGTTGACGGCAACACTTACACAGCTTTAATTACCCCGGCAAGTGAAGGCACTGTTACGCTTGATGTGGCGAGTGCGGTAGCAACCGATGCAGCAGGTAATGATAATACTGCCGCTACACAAACCTCTACGAACTATGATGCTACGCAACCGGGTGTTGCTATAAACGGTCTACCGGCCAACACTAACAGTGCATTTACGGCGACGTTTGAATTTACCGAAAACGTGACAGATTTCGTCCTGGCGGATATCACGGTAGCCAACGGCGTAGCGAGTGATTTTAACAGTGTGGATGGTAATACCTATACCGCATTGATCACGCCAAGTGCGGAAGGCACCGTAACCATAGATGTTGCTTCCAGTGTGGCAGTGGATGCAGCCAGCAACGGCAATACTGCAGCCACTCAAGCGAGTACTGTTTACGATACAACGCAACCGAGTGTGCTCATTCAAAATGCACCTGAGGAAACTAACAGTACTTACACTGTTACCTTCGAATTCAGTGAAGATGTCAGCGGCTTCGCGCTGGGTGATATTAGCGTAGCGAATGGTGCTGCGAGTAACTTCAATGCAATTGATGACAATACCTACACGGCTTTAATTACGCCTGCGAGTGAAGGCAATGTCACCATAGACGTTGCCCAAGCAGTCGCTGTAGACGCAGCAAACAACAACAATACTGCCGCAACTCAAGTAGTAACCGTTTTCGATACGACACAGCCGACAGTTGCGATTCAAAATGTGCCCGAAGCAACTAACAGCAGCTTTACGGCAACATTTGAATTCAGTGAAAACGTGAGCGATTTCGTGTTAGCTGATATAGATCTGAGCAATGCAACTGCCAGTGATTTTGTGGCTGTGGATGGAAATACCTATACCGCGACAATCACGCCAAATAGTGAAGGCACGGTTACTATCGATGTGGCTGCAGCTGTAGCGACGGATGCGGCGAGTAATAGCAATATCGCAGCTGCACAAGCCTCTACACTGTATGACACCACGCAGCCCTCAGTGGCTATTCAAAACGTACCGGCAGATACCAACAGCGCATTTACAGCCACGTTTGCATTCAGTGAAGATGTTTCTGGATTTGATGCGGCAGATATCAGCGTTGCGAATGCGTCGGTAAGCAACTTTACGAGCGTGGATGCCAGCAACTATACCGCAACAATATCTCCCGTCAGCGAAGGGGCTGTGACGATTGATATTGCCAGTGCAGTCGCCAGTGATGCAGCTGGAAATGGTAATACTGCAGCAACTCAGGCTTCAACCATTTATGACGTAACTACCAGTGATGTGCCGAGCGTTACCATCTTAGAAGATGTAAACAACAACGGTGCAATCGCAGCAGATGAGCTGGACGGTGCAATTGATGTGGCCATCGGTATTCCAGCCAATACACAAGCGGGTGAAACGCTCACGGTGGACGATGGGAATGGCAATCAGCACGTGCAAACCATTTCTGCCGGTGAAGTAGGTGAGGTAATAGAACTGACGTTCCCTGCGCCCGCTGATGGTGGCAGCATTAATGTCACGGCGAATATTGAAGATGCTGCGAGCAATATCACGGCCGATGGTACAGACAGTGCAACCATTGATATTTCTGCGCCGGCCGCACCTTCCATTGAAATCACGGAAGACGCTAACAACGACGGTGAAATTAATGATGATGAACTGGTTGGCGATATAGATGTAACAGTGACCCTGCCTGGCGACGCACTGGCGGGTGACGATGTTGTTGTGACTTACGGCAGTGACTCTGTGAGCCGAGCGCTCACCACGCAAGACATTACCGCTGGTAATGCAGTGCTGGGTATCAGCAATGTTGGCAATGGTGAAACCTTAGTGGTGGAAAGCTTCATCATTGATCAGGCGGGTAACCAGGGCGAAACGAGTAATCAGGATTCTGCCTTTATCAATTTAGACAGCGACAATGATGGGCTTTCGAACCTTGAAGAAGCTGAGTTAGGCACAGACCCAGAACAGGCAGATACCGACAAAGATGGCATTCCTGACAATGTAGAAGTCGGCAATGTGGCAGCGCCGAATGATTCTGATGCGGATGGCGTTATTGATGCACTGGACCCAGACGATGACAACGACGGCATACCAACCGCTCTTGAAGATCGCGGTATTGATGATACAGACCCATCCACCCAGGCTTCCGATCGTGACGGTGATGGCATTGCAGATTATCTGGATATAGACAGCGACGGTGACAACCTGGCTGATGCACTGGAGCAGGGTTCAGCGACGACAGATATAGACAACGACGGCATTGTGGACAGTATTGATGCCGATGACGATGGCACACCTGGCACTGATGAAGGAAAAACTGATGCGAACGGTGATGGCGTTATCGACGAGGTGGTATTACTCGACACTGACGGTGATTTTGAACCAGATTTTATCGACATCGATAGCGATAACGACGGAACACCCGATAAGTTTGAACTGGGTGCATCGGGCGAAGATGCTGATAGTGATGGTATTGATGATCTGGTAGATGCTGACCGTGATGGCGTTGCGGGAATTGATGCGGATCGTACCGATGCAAATGGTGATGGACTGGATGATAATTTTGCACCGATCGATGCTGATCAAGATGGCCTGCCAGATTACCGCGACAATGACAGCGATAACGATGGCATTCCGGATGAGCTTGAAAATGGATTAGCTAATACTGATGCAGATGGTGACGGTATTGATGATGCCTTTGATGCAGATGCTGATGGTATTCCTGGAACAGATTCCGGTGTTACCGATGCCAATGCTGATGGCTTTATTGACGGAGCAAATCGTCGAGACTCTGATGAAGATGGTCTTGCAGATCTGAACGATGTTGACAGTGATAACGATGGACTGCCCGATTTCATCGAAGCAGACTGGAGTGGTGTTGATGCAGATAACGACGGTATTGATGACGCCTTTGATGCAGATATTGATGCAACGCCCGGTGAAGATGTACCAGGCACTGATGCGAACAATGATGGCATATTGGATGATGCCTTAGTGGATTCCGATGGCGACGGCCTTGCCGATCTTATCGACGCAGACAGTGACAATGATGGTATCCCGGATATATATGAAAACGGTGCGTCCGGTGTTGATGCGGATAACGATGGAATCGACGATGCTTTCGATGCTGATATTGATGGCGAGCCGGGCACAGATCCAGGTGTTAGTGACATCAATGGTGATGGTATTCGAGACAATATCAGTCTGCCCGACACCGACGGTGACGGCATTCCAGATTTCCTCGACGCCGATAGCGATAACGATGGTCTGAGCGATGGACTGGAGCAGGGTATTAGCGGGAATGATAGTGATGGCGATGGCATCGACGATGCATACGATGCGGATACCGATGGTGAGCCAGGCACAGACAGCGGTGTTGTCGATGCGAATGGTGATGGCATTATCGATGATGTGATCGCGCTGGACTCTGACAATGACGGTATTCCGAACGCACAGGATCTCGATAGCGACAATGATGGAATTTCTGATACGGAAGAAGCCGGTCTTACCGATAGTGATGGTAATGGAGCCGTAGATGGCGGCACCGTTATCGATGCAGCACCAGATCAGGATAACGACGGTATTGCCGACTATCTCGATACTGATAGCGACAATGACGGTTTCCCCGATATTTTTGAATCGGGCAACGGCGAGTACGACCAGAATGGTGATGGCGTTGTCGATGATAGTTTCGATAGCGACGGTGATGGTATTGCCGATGTGTTAGATGATGGTGCGGATTTCGGACTCAGTGGTGACACAGATGGTGATGGTATTCCTAATTCCATCGACACCGATGATGACAATGACGGAATTGCCGATGCTGATGAACAAGCTGGTGTTCCTGCACTAAGTGGTCAAGACAGCGATGGCGACGGTATTGATGATGCAATCGATGTCGATCAAACAGGTGGTGCTGACGTTAACAATGATGGTATCGATGATGCGATGGACGGGGATTCCGATAACGATGGTATTCCAGACTCGCAAGACACTGATGCAGATAACGACGGTATTCCCGACATACTTGAAGGCAGTGTTAACACCGATTCCGATAATGACGGGTTGGCAGATTACCTCGATAGCGACAGCGACAACGACGGTATTATCGATGGCGACGAAGATACTCAACTGCCAGTGTTAAGCGGTAACGACAGTGATGCAGATGGCGTGGATGACGCGTTGGATGTAGATCTCACTGGAGGCCAGGACAACAATGCGAATGGTGTTGATGATGCGCTCGAGCCCTCTGACAGCGATCAGGATGGTATAGCCGATCATTTAGATGCGGACTCTGACAACGATGGTATTCCCGATCTGTTGGAAGGCGCAGCAGACAGTGATGGCGATGGTCTGGTAGACAGTCAGGATGCCGACAGTGATAACGACGGTATTCCCGATGCACTGGAAGCTGGCAATGTACCTGCGCTGGCTAACAACGATAGCGATGCGGATGGTATTGATGATGCTATCGATGCGGATCTAACGGGCGGTCTTGACCAGAATGGCAACGGCATTGACGATGCATTCGAACTGATCGATACCGACGGCGATGGTATTCCAAATGCGCAGGACGCCGATAGCGATGGCGATGGCATTCCAGATGCTGTAGAAACACCGCAGCTGCCTGTGCTAAGTGGCGTTGACAGTGACGGCGATGGTATCGATGACTTCATCGATGTTGATCAGACCGGTGGCCAGGACGCTAATGGTGATGGAGTTGATGATCTATATGGTCCAGCCGATACCGATCAGGATGGTATTCCAAACTACCTCGATGTCGACAGTGACAATGATGGCTTGAGTGATGGCATTGAGGCAGGCGCTTCAGGCGAGGACGTTGATCAGGATGGTATTGACGATGCTTATGATGTTGACTTCACCGGAGGTGTAGATAGCGATGGCGATGGTGTTGACGATGCAATTCAGCCATTGAACTCTGATGCTGACGGCGTAGCAAACTATTTGGATCTGGACAGTGACAATGACGGTATCTTTGATGTTGTTGAAGCTGGCTTATCGGATGAAGATGAGAATGGTCAATCTGACAATGGCGTACTTGCAGATTTCGCCCCCAATGACGACGGTGACGACCTGCCTAATTATCTTGATCCGGACAGCGACGGTGACGGTGTAAGTGATTTAGCTGAATCCGGTAATGCCGATCTCGATAGTGACGGTGACGGACAAGTGGATAACGCGACAGACAGCGATGGTGACGGTGTACCTGATGCCTATGATTACGAAGGCGGATCTTTCGGCGGAAGTCTGGACAGTGATGGTGATGGGATTCCTAATCATCAGGATCTTGACGACGACAACGATGGTATTCTCGATACAATCGAACTGGCAAAACGCGTAGCAGCCAGCGGTTTAGACGCGAACAACAACGGAATTGATGATGCCTGGGATGCCGTATTAACGGGTGGTGTTGACCGCAATCAGGACGGTCTGGACGATGTGCTTTACGGTGATACTGATGGCGATGGCAAAATTGATAGCCTGGACCTGGACAGTGACAACGACGGTATTCTCGATACAATTGAGAGTGGCCTGAGTGCATCACTGGATGCCAATCGCGATGGACGCGTAGACAGTATTGTTGACACCAACGCAGATGGTTTGGACGATCGCATTAATACGAACGACACAGTCTTGAACAGTGACGGTCAGGACAATGCGGACTTCCAGGATCTTGACGCAGATAATGACGGTATTTCCGATCTCGAAGAAAGCGGTACTTCCAGCGCGCTGGATCAGGATCGTGACGGGCAGATTGACAGTACCGTCGATACTGACAAAGACGGTGTGGCAGATCAGGTTGACGGAGACGTCGAAAGTGGAAATGGTCAATCCGGCAATCCACCTTCAGTGCGTGATACTGACAACGATGGTATTGCTGATTATCTTGATGAAGACAGTGACGGCGACGGATTTAATGATCGCGATGAAAATGGAGACTTTGACGGTGATGGCCAAAACGACGGCCTGGAAAATAGCGGTGAACTGGAAACAGCAGTAAATGGCGCCGGTACGTTTAATCCATTGTCGATTGTTGTGTTGTTAATCTTCGTGGCCTATGCTCAAAGAAAAAAACTAGCGATCCTGAAAATGACTAAAAGGAATCTTTCTCGTGACTGCTAAACAAATAAAATCCGAGCTTTTATTAAGTGCTTTCCTGGTTTCAAGTCTGTCTGCCTTTACCTGGGCAGACGACCAGAACTACTGCGGTACCGAGCTGGACGTGGTGGAAGGTTTTACGCCGTGCTGGTATCTCGGAGGTGGCTTGAGTCTTACCCATGTTGACCCCGAAGGTGAAGTGAACGGCTGGCGCACATCAGACGACTCCAGTAACGGATGGCAAATATTTGTCGGTCGTCATTTTACGCCACATTGGTTTGCTGAACTCAATTACATGGATGCAGGAGAGGCGGGTTTAAGCAATCGTAACCCGGCCTTGAATGCTGTAATTCCAGACGCTGCTGTTACATATGCCGTTCCTTCTTTAATGGCCGGGTATCAGTTTTGGAAAAAGGACTATGGTTGGAACCTCTATGCCAAAGCCGGGATTGCCGCTATAGAAACTGAAGAAAATGATTCTCGAATTGGTGAGGATAAACAAACCTCTGCTCAGTTTGCATTTGGTTTAGGTACTCACTACCGTTTTGAGGATTCTGCCTGGCGCGTCGGGTTGGCGTTTGATAGCTTTGACCGTGATGCGTATAGCGTGACGCTGCGTTTGTCGCGATATCTCGGTGGTAAGCGCAGTCGGGAAAAACCGGTGATTACTCAACCTGTCGCCGCAACACCGACACCTGCGCCTATAGCGACACCTACGCCGGTGCCCGTGCGTGACGATGATCGAGATGGTGTGGAAAATGGGCTGGACAAATGTCCCAATAGCCCCGCAGGAACTCCCGTTAATCAACAAGGGTGTGCAATCTTCAATGGTGCTATTGAAGGTGTGACCTTTGAAAGTGGAAAAGCTGTGCTCACTGCCGATGCTAAAGTCATTTTGGATGGAGCTGCGGAAACTCTAAAACAGTTTCCATCTGTTTACGTTGAAATTCAGGCGCATACCGATAGTGTTGGTGCCGAGCAATTTAACCTCTCTTTATCGGATGCAAGGGCGGCGTCGGTGAAGCAGTACTTAATCAGCAAAGGCATAGACGCATCGCGTCTTAGCTCCAAAGGCTACGGTGAATCTGTGCCAATCGCAGATAATATGACTGCTGCGGGTCGCCAGAAAAATCGCCGCGTAGAGTTTAAATTGGCGAAGTAAAAATTTTCAGAGTGTTTGTCGTTAACGCGGGAGCTCCAAAGGGCTCCCGCGTTTTTTTTGGGTGTTCGTTTTTAAAGTCAATAGGTTTACCCGAGTTTCAAAAAATAAATATCTGAGCAGGGTTGGAAAAGAAAAAATATAATAGTGCAAATTTTTGACTGGAAACCTCTTTATGTTATCGGCGTTCTTAGCCTTAGTGGCAGGGTTGGTACTTTTGGTTTGGAGTGCGGATCGCTTTGTGGATGGCGCTTCTGGTGCTGCCCGTTATTTTGGTATGCCGCCACTGCTCATCGGCATGGTGGTGGTAGGTTTTGGCACATCCGCACCCGAGATGGTGGTGTCAGCATTGGCGGCCGTTCAAGGAAATCCAGGTATAGCTTTGGGAAACGCCTATGGCTCAAATATTATCAATATCGCCCTGATTTTAGGGGTGACGGCGGTGATAAGTCCCATTATTGTTCACTCTGCAGTGTTGAAAAAAGAACTCCCAATTTTAGCAGCAGTGACTGTCATCGCCGCCTGGCAGTTGTTCGATGGTACCTTATCCCGGTTGGACGCTATTTTCTTACTGCTAATCTTTCTCGCTTTAATGATTTGGACAATATGGCTGAGTTTAAAAAATAAAAACGATGCGCTGGCGGGGGAAATGGCTCAGGAGTTACAAAGCAAACCTCAAAACATAAGGCATTCACTTATCTGGCTGGTCGCGGGCTTGCTTTTATTGATTATCAGTTCACGGTTACTGGTATGGGGTGCGATTGAAATAGCCAAAAGTGTCGGTGTCAGTGATTTGATTATTGGCTTAACCATAGTCGCGGTGGGCACATCACTGCCGGAACTTGCCTCATCTATCATTGCTGCTCGAAAGAGCGAGCATGATATAGCACTGGGCAACATACTCGGCTCCAATCTATTTAATACGCTTGCTGTTGTTGGCATTGCTGGTGTTATTTACCCCATGCCCGTTGAAAATAGTGTGCTGTACCGAGATGTACTGGTTATGGCCTTATTAACCGTGTCTTTGTTTGTCCTTGGCTATGAATTTAAAAAGCCTGCCCAAATCAACCGATATGAAGGCACGCTGTTACTTATCGCATACTGTGCTTACACCACTTTTTTATTGATGACGGCTTTCTAGTGGCTCCTCCAATTTATTTATGCGTTAAGTCAATGAATTAACCATAAGGTAATGGCCAGTGTCACGGGCGATAACAGGGTAGAAATCAAAATCGCATCGGAGGTGCTCGATGCTTCTCGTTCGTATAATTCTGCCAGCATAAACGGCCCTGTACCCGTGGGTAAGGCAGCAAGTATGACGATGCATAAAAGCGCTGTAGAATTTAAAGTAAACACATACAGAGAAACAATGTAAATCAACAGGGGATGTATAAACAACTTGCTTGCTACCATGGCAGCAATCCCTGGAATATTTGACGGTCGCCTGGGTTTTTCAGGTAATTCGTTATTGCTTTTAGCTTTTCTGCTGGATTTTCTGCGCGCTATGGAAGTCACGTGTTGCGCGCTTTGACCAACACGCTTGAGAAAATGTCGAAAACTAAAGGTAGAACGCTTGGAGGATGGTGAGCTTGTTGCTGTTGCATGTCGGCCACCGAGGAAAAAACCTATTGTGACCAGAGCGCAGGGCGCTGCCGACAGCCCTAACATGTTAATGGGCATGGTTAGGGCATTGGGCACATCAAAATCTATGCTGACAATTAGCGTGGCTAGCAGAGGGGCTAGCACGATGGGCATTGAGCATACTCGCCATAAGGCCTGACCAATAATATCCCTTCGGCGAGCCTGAGATCTCTCTCGATTAATTTCCACCATAATAATACCCATCGCAAACAGGGCACATACGGTGATAATCGTTGCGCATAACACATAGGGTTTGGATTCTTCGCCGGCCACCGCAAGCAATAAAGGGTAGCCAATGTAAGCCGTATTTGAGTATGCACTGGTGACGGCGTGGATTGTCGCATCAGCCAAGGTTTGCCCGAGTTTAGCCTGGAGCCATAAAGTAAAACCAAATACAAGAAAAGTAATGAGCGTAAAGCTCAAGGCAAAGTGACTGAACGAAGATGACTGCCAAACCACTGGCCAATCCGTGCGGATCACAATATCAAAAAGCAGGGCGGGCAGGGCAAGAAACACCACAAACTTGTTCAATTCACGTGTTGCGGAACCATCTACCCAGCCCATCCGACGTACCAGCCAGCCTAGAAAAATCAGCAGAAATACCGGGAGAATTAATAAAATAATTGAAAACATTGGTGGCTTCTATTTTTACTACTTTTTCAGTGGGAAACTCGTTAAGCGACGAAAACGGGCTGTTCGCCAGGGAGCTAACGGTTGTCATTTTTGTCAATGTTCAAGGGCTGCCTGCCGTTGACCCGTTGTGAGAGGAAGAAATGCTACCCTGACAGCGTCATTTAATCTAATATAGAAATTTGTCATCCTTAATACCTTTTTTGTATCGTGATAGATATTAAACAACTCCAATACTTCGTTACCGTAGCCGAACTTCAGCATGTGGGGCGCGCTGCCGAGGTGCTGAACATGACTCAGCCACCGCTCAGCCGTCAGATTCATTTGCTGGAAGAGGCATTGGGAGCATCCCTTTTTGTACGTCACCCGAAAGGTGTATCACTAACGCCAGCGGGTGAATGCTTTTATAAAGATGCGCAGCACCTGTTATCTTCTTTGTCGCAGGCCTGCCAAAATGTTCGAGATGTGGCACAGGGAAAAGCCGGCAAATTGTCCATTGGCTTTATGATGCATGCGGCTTACAGCATTATTCCCAAACTTACCAAAAAATTTATGACGGCGTATCCAGACGTGGCCTTGCATCTTCAGGAGGTTATTCCTTCAGAGTTGATGAAGCGTGTCCAGGCTGGTGAATTTGATGCGGCCGTCATGTTGCATCCCCAGCAGATTCAAGGTGTGGGATTAATCAAACTTTGCGAATCTGCATTATGCCTGGCCTTACCGCTGGATCATCCATTAACTCAAAAATCGAAGTTGTCTGGTGACGATGTTGCGCTAGAACCGTTTATCGCAACGCCACACAATGTTGCACCAGAATTGCGGGGCGCACTACAAAGCTATGCTCACCAATATGGTTTTGAACCCAAGGTAATTCTGGAAACTCAGCTCCAGCAATCAATTATTAATCTGGTTGCAGAAGGGCTGGGGCTTGCGCTCATCCCTGAGATATTAACCAAGGTGCAATTTCCCGGCGTGGCGTTCCGCCCTTTACAAAATGCACCGTCGGTAGAATACGTGATGATATGGCGACAAGACAGCTTAAATCCGGTGCTATCCCGCTTGGTTGAATCGGTAGAAAGTGGATTAGAGATTTAACATGATTGATGTAATCACAATGCGTGCATCAGTTTGATGGCAATGTGTAATAGCAATAATTTGAAACGTTAAATTTTATCTTGTTTGTCATGCGGCTAAATCAGTTTTTTATTGATTACTTTAAGTGGTGTTAGCCCAGAGATATGCCCGCGTACGGCTTGGAAATTTTAAGGTTGTGTTGCTTTTTTTAAAGTGCTGTTTTTAAAGTGTTGTTTTTTGAAGTGCTGTCTTTTAAGGGCTCGTTTTTAGGTCTGTTTTTTTAAGGCTGTCCTAAAAGCGCTTTTATTTCCTCACGCAGCCATCTTCTCATTGGGTCCTGATGAGTGCGGCTATGCCAAATTTGCGTAATATTTACCTCGGGTAGGGTAATAGGGCATTCGTGTTTCACCAGGTCATAGTTGCGCGCTAGCGATGTGTTCGCAATGGATTCCAGGCACACTAAAATATGGTCAGACGCTTCTACAATGAGCGGGGGCGTAAGAAAGCTTGAAAGTCCTGCAACAACTTTACGTTTGCACTGCATCTTTTTTAATTCCTTATCCACTATGCCATCTAAATCGCCGGTAAGCGTGGTTAATATATGCCGGGAATGTAAAAAGGCTTCCAGGGTCATATCGCCCTGGACTAATGGATTGCGTGAATTTGCCAGTACAACAAATCTTTCTTTGCGTACATGCTGCTGGTAATAGGATTCTGGTAATTCCTTGTAAAATCCGGCAATGGCAATATCACATTGCCCGGACTCCAATTCTGATTTTGGTAGTTTTCCTTGAGTGTGATGACACACCAGTTTTAGGTTCGGTGCCTTTTCAGCAACTATGGTCAATAGTTTTGGCATCAGTAAAAGTTCGGTGTAATCAGTGGTGTAGATGTTGACGGTATCTTCGTTGTCAAGAAAACATGCGTCATCAATCTGACAATAAAACTGTTCTAACGATTTCACCAGTTCTGTGATTTGCGGGGAGAGCTTTTCTGCTAAAGGTGTGAGTGATAAACCGCGTGAAGCTCTCACAAATAATTGATCGTCAAACTCTTTTCGTAATTTGTTGAGCTTGTGGCTGATTGCGGGTTGGCTTAACGCTAATCGTTTGGCTGCATTCGATAAATTGCGCTCTTCATTTAACACGCAGAACAAATGCAATAAATTTAAGTCCTTGCCCGTAATATTCATATTTTCAATTGGAAACATTCGATCTATTCATTTCACAAAATGGTAATGACTGTTTAAGCTCACTGTCAATAATTGTCTGAGCAGATAGTGATGTTTTTATCGATTTGCTCGATCGATAAAATATCGCCGCTTATCCAGTGATATTTTTGACGATGAAAGGTGAAGCACATCCCAAATTGTTAACAAAAAAGCCTTTTCTCATTGACTCAGTCGATTAGCGTTGGAAGGAAAAATTTCGCTGCAGGAAAATGGAACTTGAATGTCTGGCGGTATCAATCGGCCCAACACCTTTAATAAAATCAACTTTAATGATAAATAACTGGTTTAACAGCCGGGTAAAATAACAATGACTCGAAAAAACAGACACCAAACTAGCTCAATTCAATATCTCAATCCTTCTCCTCAGGGGTTGTCTTCCTCTAAAGTAAATGAAGTCGGTAAATTTACGTTGCTTAAGTTTGTCAAATATTCAATTACTAAATACATCGCATTGGCGATGTTTGTATTTAGCCTTTCCGGTTGCGGTGGCTCATCTGAAAATATTTCAGCAGCTTCCGCTGAAAATATAGAAAATGCTGCATCTGCTAAGTCAAAAAGTGGTTTTGAAAAAGAGGATGATAGTGTTGAGAGTGCACCTGAGATAGCCGCTGCACCAATCAGTTCCGTAGGCGCGACATTGGATGCAGCATTGGAAGATGGAACGGGCCCCAGCATGTGTGCAGAGAAATTGTGTGCAGCAAATCGTAAAGAATTACCAACTGGCCGAGCCACATATCAAAATGCCCCAACAACGGTGGTGCCGGAGCCCCCACGCATTGAGCGAATTCTTCGACAGTCGGAGTTGGCGAATCCGCAATGTCTTGCCGATTGCCCCATAAATGCCAAGGCATCAAACGCGTGTTCTAATGATTGTCGTGGTAAAGTCGTTCAACCATCATTACCGGCATTTCGGACCAGTACCGATGGTCGTCTGGCATTGCCTGCTGGCAGTGCAGGTGTTGCAGCTTCTTTGCTGGATGACTTAAATGGCGTACCACTGGTACGACGTAGTTTGTCCTTGTATAAAAATGCTTTTTCCGAAACACGTCCAATTAACCTTTCCAGCGCGAAAATCCCGCCTGGTGTCATTGGCCGATCCTCTTCGCCAGGTCGCTTTTTTTGTGGTCTTGATCAAGCGCCGAGAGTGTGTGGACAAGATGATTGTTATGATTTAACGCTGGTGGAGCCATGGAAATTAGAGGGGGCAAAATGCCCGAATGGTTGGCCACAATGTTCGCGAATGGCAGCAGTGCCGGTGACTGTTCGCGTGCAGGACCCCAAAACCAAAAATGCAAAAGTCGTTTCTGCCAAGGCAACTGGTGATTGGGTTGCATCCCGTTCGTTTCCTGCAACAACGGTGGAGCCCATTGTCACTGCAGATGGTCGTCTGATCGTATTTCGTCTTTTAGGGGGATATCCAATAGACAACGGAGTTGGGCTGACGTATTCCTTTGTTAAAAATGATCAAACAATTCACGAGGGACGCTACAGCTTGAGTTACGCTTATAGCGACGAACCTTGTGACGTGCGTGCCTGGTTTAAAACGAATCCGAATGGGGCGTATCCTAATATGAAACCCTGGTCGGCAGCGCATTATGATGATCGCTTAAAGAAATACGGGTTTTCCGCTTATCCTTTGCGTGATGCTTATGGCAAAGTGTTTGAGGAAGGTGACCTGGTGCGCGGTTCGTATCCCTGGATCGATCGTCGAGGCAACAACGTTATTTTTTCCACCGTGGTGCCTGCTGGTGTTGTTGATGGGCCGAGCACCTCAAATATTGCCACACGCTATCCTATGTCCATCGAACATCCCAAACTTGGTCGTCCCACAAGCCGCTCGCCCCGAGGTTTTGCCGTGGCAGGCAGTTGGACGCACGGCAAAATTGTTATGCTGGATGGTATCTTCAATAATGAAGATTACGGTATTGATGCCGGAGACACGCGGCAATTCGAACTTTATCGCAGTGCCAAAGGAACTCCGGTAAATGTAAGAGTGGATGGTAATTCCAATACGCGAGCTTTCCCAACGCCGGGTACGCGCGGCAATACACAGCACATAGAATCCCTTGAAAATACATATGCCATGCATACGGGGATGCGAGCGGTGACACCGCGTGATGTGGTTTGGACGATGTCACGCGGGGATGCATTATCGGAATTAGCTTTCGACGATATGTTAGATCCGCATGTGCTGCTTTTCGCTCCGATGAATGCGGCTTGGAAAATGCCAAGACAATTGCAGTCATCCGAAATGCGTATGGGGACTCGCGGTGGGAAATATCAGGACGGTTTTCAAAAGTCTAATGGTGCGTTTGTTCATGACCCGGCAAAGATTGCATTTCAAAATGCTGCGACAAGTCCGATTTATCCTGTAGCGTTACCGGGTAAATTATCTGGAGAAGGTCGAGTTGAGCCTGTGGCGCAGGGCGGCATTGAAGGGCGTGGGCTTTGGTTGGAAGGCAACGCCAATGTGTCCTTTGAATTTCCAAAAGCTCAGGGAATGCCTCAGCGATCTTTTTATGTGAGTACCTTTTTTGATTCACGCTCCCCCTTAAAAGGTGGGCGCAGGCTCTTTACTCTGGAAGCTGACAATGGAGCAAGTAACGAAAGTGGTGAAGTGTATACGCTTGTGCATCCAGGTGGAATTTCGGTCACGCGTGTATTGCCGGGTGGCGAAAATGAAATTGTCAGTTTTCCAGTTGCTCAAGATCATCCCTGGCGTAAAAACGGCTGGCATCACATCGGGATTTTGTTTGGCAAAAACGGATTAGTGACGGCATTTGTTGATGGTGATCCGGTTGGACGTAAAAAAATGACTGAACCGGTTACTCTGACGGCTGGTGCTCGTGTAGTGCTGGGCGGACAAGGTGCGGGTTTTAAAGGTGTGAGAGGGTGGTTTGATGAATTGCGCCTGGTCACCGCAGGTGAAGTGTCGCAGCTGGAAGGGCCAGCGTCTATTGAGTTATTGTGTAATTATGCACGTGGCACCATGGCCAGTATTGGAAATGTATCTCCATTGTTTGCCAGCTCAGAACGCAGTCCGGCAGTGCGCAACCGCGCGCGTATTGCGGGTTTAGAAATAGCCGATGATCGACGTCTTCGCTGCGTTACGGACTACAGTCAAGATCTTGCCGTTCGCATACCGCTTCCCCAAGGGGAAATCTCTCTTCGCTCGCGTATTTTGGAAGACCTCACCGGTAATTCGAAATTGATCGCGGGAGTACCAAGACCTGACACAACACAAAACGCCTTTTGTTTGAGTTGTCATGAAAGTGCAGCGAATGATCCGTTGCGACCAAGAGGCCTGGCAGTCGCCGCGTTGGTGAATAATGGCATTCCGGTAGAGCTGGACCCACGCACGCAACCGGGACAACCGTATTCTCGTTGGAATCAGCCTGCTTATGCCCACGGCGTTATTCCTGCTCAGTGGTTTGAATCTATTCATGGTGTGTCCGTGCCAGTGGTAAAACGAACACCCGATAAGCCTCTGCCAATTTTGGAATGGCAACTCCGACAATAAAACGGCGAGATTAATTTGCTGGTTTTCGCGGTGTAACCGGATAAAACTGTTGCACTGCGAGGCCGCCTTTAATCTCTAGGAGCATACTCAAATACATCGGAATAGCAGTTTTCTTCTTTCAGGCCAATAGATGCTAACTTGTCGATAGTGCCATACACCATTTGTGGCGAGCCACATAAATAAACCTGGGTGCTGCTTAAGTATTCCTGTTTTGAAGGTTTAGGGTCTTGTGATGTAGAGTTCAGATCTTCATTTCTTAGTTGTTTGCAGTCCTCTTCAATCACTTCATAAATATAGCCTGTGCGACCAGTCCAGTTTGCATTGGTCGTAGCTAATTTGGTCGAAGCTAGGTTGGCCTTAGCTAAGATTGGAGTGAACTTAAGGTGTTGATGCTGACTGGCCCAGGCCTGGAATTCGCTGAGCAGATAAAAATCATCGATGTTTTTATTCGACCAGTAAATACTGACATCCGCATTGGGCCGGCGTTTAAGGATCTCTTCCGTTAAGCATTTAATCTGAGAAATTCCCGAACCTGAGGCCGCTAATATGTGTGCTAATTCGAGATCGGTTTGCAAAAATGCCTGCCCCATCGGCATGGTGACTTTTACATCGGCCTTGTGTTCGCAGAGTCGAGAAAGATACTTCAAAATCTTATCGGCGAACTCGCTGGTGTTTTGAATGTAAAGCTGTAATCGACGCGGTTGGTCCGGGTTAAAGCCGTTCGCAATGGAATAAAATAAGGATTGAAATTGGCCGTCGCTGTTTACATCAACATCAAGTTGCAAATATTGGCCTGCATGGTAATTGAGTATTGTACCGGCAGGTGATTGCAGTTCAACTTCAAAAGTACCAGCAGATATTGGATTCACACCCAGCACGCGGCAAGGATGATTCACAAGGGCTTGCGTAGCCTCGGTGATAGTACTTTTCGTTTGTGTCGTTATATCGGCACTCATTTGGGGGTTGCTCTTTGTTTAAAGTGGAACGCTAGGAGACGATAAGCTTAAAACACTTCTAAAATGAATAAAAATGGTATATTTTCACGCATCAATTAATTTTGCTCATAGATATTATGATTGAACGTATTCATTTGAGGGTTGTTCAGGCCGTTGAACAGCACGGGTCGCTCACTGCTGCGGCGAAAGAGCTTTGTGTGACCCAGTCGGCCTTGAGTCATACCATGCGAAAACTGGAAGACAACCTCGGCACCCCAATCTGGCTGCGTGAAGGGCGAAGTTTGCGGCTGACGCAAGCGGGTCGCTATTTGCTCAATATTTCCAATCGTGTACTTCCACTGCTGCGACACGCCGAAGATAAACTTAAGCAAATTGCCCAGGGCGAGCGCGGTACTTTGCGCATTGGAATGGAGTGCCATCCATGCTATCAATGGTTGTTAAAGGTGGTTTCTCCGTTCCTGGACGCCTGGCCAGATGTGGATGTGGATGTGAAGCAGAAATTCCAATTCGGTGGTGTTGGTGCGCTATTAGATTATGAAATTGATTTACTGGTAACGCCGGACCCGTTTTATAAAAGCGGACTTTGTTTTAGTCCTGTGTTTGATTATGAGCAGGTTCTGGTTGTGGCAAAACATCATGTGTTGGCTGGTCGTCAATATGCGCTGGCAGAGGATCTGCGTGATCAAGTATTGCTGACATATCCCGTTGCAACGGACCGGTTGGATATTTACACCCAGTTTCTCAATCCCGCTGCCGTAGTGCCTAAGCATCATAAAACCAGTGAGGCGACTGAAATCATGTTGCAAATGGTAGCGTCTGATCGTGGTGTAGCCGCCTTGCCTCGATGGTTGGCTGAAGAATATGCCAAAAAACTCCCCATATCCGTGGTGCGTTTAGGTAAAGACGGTATCGCAAAACAGATATACCTGGGAACACGAGAAGGTGATGCAGGGATTGAATATCTCAAAGCATTTATCGATTTAGCCCGTGATTATGAACACCCCGCGGGTGTGAGTGACTCCCAGTAAGATTGGGTGTCTTGTATTCATTTCGTTCATTTTCGTTGTATAGCGGCGCTGACAACGCAAGCTGCTGAAACGTCTGGTTTCTGAGTGGTCTTAAGACTGCTCAACGCACTTTTCTAAAAATTCCTGTCGGTAAATCCTGCTGGCTAAGCTTCGGTTTTTAAGGTTCCGGCTATTGTCTCATTCCACTCCTCGTGAGGTGTTGAGTGATGTTGTAAGCGCATTGGTGCGCTGTGCAAACCCACCGAGGACTCACAATTTTTATTAATAACCACCAGCTAGAGTGACTCTGGCTTTGAGGTGTACAGCTTTATTCATGAATTATGGTCATGAACCCATGAGATAAAATCAATTTTATTCATATGGTTATCCAAGTATAAAGTGCTCTCGGCTCTTCGTGTACGGGTTTATCAGTCACGACGGTGGATCGGCGATTTCATCAACAGATAGAGCCAGGAATAAATTTTGAGTTTATCTAAAGAAACAGGATTGTAGATCACAATGAATACAGGCTTTGCATACACGATTAAGCGCATTAGTTTCGATGAAAATTATCATCCTTCTGACAGTACGCGGATCACGACCAACTTTGCTAATCTGGCGCGAGGAGAGAGTCGGCAGGAAAATTTGCGGAACGCTTTACGAATGGTGGATAGCCGGTTTAATGCTTTGGCCTATTGGGACAACCCCAAGGGCGATCGTTACTCGGTTGAGTTGGAAATTATTTCTGTTGATATTGATATAGAAGGAAATGGTCAAAATTTTCCTTCGATTGAGATTTTGAAAACCAACATTTTCGATCACAAAACAAATACGCGCATTGAAGGGATAGTCGGTAACAATTTCTCCTCTTACGTACGAGACTATGATTTTAGTGTGCTATTGCGTGATCATAATCAAGGGCAAGCCGAATTTAGTATTCCGGAAAACTTTGGTGAGCTCCATGGTAAGCTATTTAAAGATTTTCTGAATTCACCGACCTATAAAGAAAACTTTGCAAAACCACCGGTTGTTTGTCTGAGTGTTTCGGATAACAAAACCTACCATCGTACAGAAAACCAGCACCCAGTTTTAGGTATTGAATATCTGCCGAATGAAACGTCTTTGACGGAGCAGTATTTTAAAAAAATGGGGTTTGAGGTGCGCTATTTTATGCCGCCCAACAGTGTTGCTCCCTTGGCCTTCTACTTTTTTGGCGACTTGCTTAGTGACTACACCAATATAGAGCTTATCGGGACTATCAGTACGATGGAAACCTTCCAGAAAATCTATCGCCCCGAGATTTACAACGCGAATGCCGTGGCGGGAAGTTTTTACCAGCCAAATTTGAAGCATCCAGACCACTCGTTAACTCAAATTGTTTACGACCGAGAAGAGCGTAGCCAATTGGCTGTTAAGCAGGGGAAATTTGCGGAAGAGCATTTTATCAAGCCCTATCAGGCAATTCTCAAACAGTGGTCCGAACATTCCGCTGTATAGTACCGGATTAATAAAACTAATTTAATAAGATACCGTTTATATATAGGCGCGGTTTATAAAGATACCGTTTAAAAAGACACGGTTTATAAAGACATCATACAAAAAGACATCATACAAAAAGACACCATATAAATATGAAAAAATTACTACCAACGTCAACTGCTGGCAGTCTTCCAAAACCTTCCTGGCTGGCCGAACCGGAAAAACTTTGGTCGCAGTGGAAATTGCGGGATGACGAGTTAATTAGCGGCAAACAAGATGCCTTGCGTGTTTCATTGCAGGAGCAACATCACTCTGGGATTGATATTGTGAGTGACGGCGAGCAAACACGACAGCATTTTGTGACAACCTTTATCGAGCATCTCAGCGGTGTGGATTTTGAAAAAAGAGAGACAGTAAAAATTCGCGATCGTTATGATGCCAGCGTCCCAACCGTGGTTGGGCCAGTAAGTCGGCCGCACCCGGTATTTGTTGAAGATGCAAAATTCTTACGCGCACAAACAGATCAGCCAATCAAATGGGCGCTGCCAGGTCCTATGACTATGGTGGATACGCTTTATGATGCACATTATAAAAGCCGCAAAGATCTGGCTTGGGAGTTTGCCAAAATTCTGAATGAAGAAGCTAAAGATCTGGAGGCGGCTGGCGTAGATATTATCCAGTTTGATGAGCCTGCATTTAATGTGTTTTTTGACGAGGTGAGTGAGTGGGGCGTTGCCTGTTTGGAGCGGGCGATTGAAGGGCTTAAATGCGAAACAGTTGTACATATCTGTTACGGTTACGGCATTAAAGCTAACACTGACTGGAAGCTCACACTGGGGTCCGAGTGGCGACAGTACGAGCAAATATTTCCGAAGCTTCAGCAATCCAATATCGACATCATCTCTCTGGAGTGTCATAACTCCCATGTACCGATTGAGTTGTTAGCCTTAATTCGTGGGAAAAAAGTTATGGTTGGCGCGATTGACGTTGCCAGTGAAACAATTGAAACTCCGGAAGAGGTTGCGGCCACTTTGCGAGAAGCGCTTAAGTATGTAGATGCGGATAAACTTTATCCCTGTACCAATTGCGGTATGGCACCTCTGCCTCGCGATGTAGCGAGAGGCAAGCTGAGCGCTTTGCATGCAGGCGCGGAAATAGTCCGTAAAGAGCTTGCCTAGTAACAACGCAATTCCTTTTATATCAGCCGGCTTGGAAAGCTTTCAAGCCGGCTTTTTTATGTCTGTGTATTTTATTGGGCTATGGTATGCACTTATGACATTTCACCTATGACATGTCACCTAAAACTTAGCCCAAAGGTTCACAGGAATAACTGTGCCAGCATTCGTAAACCCGTTATCAACAGCACAACCGCAAACACTTGCTTGAGCTTTTTTGCATCCAATTTCGCGGCGAGCGAAGCGCCAACTGGAGCGAATAAAACTGTCAAAGGGACAATACAGATAAAACCCACAAGGTTTACCAGACCAAAAGTTCCCGGTGGTGCGTCTGCTGGAGTGCTGCCCAGGATCAGCATGGTTAATGCGCCTGGCAGAGAGATAATGAGTCCAATTGCAGCCGCTGTGCCGACAGCTTTATGGGCAGGATAATTGTAGAGCGTAAGTAATGGAACGGAAATCGTGCCGCCGCCAATACCTACCATAGAGCTGAAAAAGCCAATGGAGGTCCCCATGGCGGTCTGTCCCAGCGTTCCAGGGAGTTGATTAAACAGCGCACATTTTCCAGTTCTAAACAGCATATTTAACGCAGACAGCGTAGCAATAATTCCGAAAAGCATTGTGAGTAATGTGCCGTCAACACGGGTCACCAACCAGCTGCCAGCGAGCACGCCAAAAAGAATGAAAATGGCCCAGTGTTTTAATAGGTTAAAGTCAACGTTGCCTTTTTTGTTGTGAGACCGAATAGAGCTTATCGAAGTTGGAACGATGGTGGCGAGTGAGGTTGCAGTTGCAACCACCATGGCAGACTCGGGGGATACACCAAAACCCTGGAACAGAAAAAATAGCACCGGCACAATCACAATGCCACCACCAACGCCGAGCAAGCCGGCTAAAACACCTGCAAATACACCAGTGCCAACTAATGCTAAAAATGTAAGGAAATTGTTCGTTATAAAATCAAGGATACTCATTCGTGACGACTTATTAGGTTGGTTATGCTAGTTATGAATTTAGCTAAGTGGGTTATGGGTGTTGAATAAAGCGCTTGGGCTTGCTTGTTTAATTGGCCTTAAACTTTTTAATCTGTTGAAAAGACATGAGCAGGGTGGGCTGACTCGTAAAGGTCGGAACTCGCCATTTTTACCATGCCGGATAAATTCGTTCGCTAGTATAACGTGCCTTTGGAATGCAGTGAACGGTACGGTGAAGCTTAACTTCTGAAGCCCTAAATCGCAGGCGCAATTTTTTATTGTGTGTTTGTTTAATGTTCAGAAGGCGAAAGGGTGCTGCTTACTGCGGCCGGCGAAATTAACAAGGGATATGTTTCTTTAAAAAATTAGAAGAGGCAGGTTTTGTGAATAGTGATGAATTTTTAAAAAGCTTTATAAATCAATAGTATATCGTTTATGTTTAAAGTAAATAATCGAATAGCATTAACTTTTACGCGCCACTTTTGGTTGGGTCTTCGCGGGAAGTATTCTCCAATTTCGCCAAGATTGTTCAATATAAAATGCTTCAACACTGCTATAAATGCATCATAATGATTAAGTATTCGATGTAACACGCGAGGTGCCTTATGGCTGCAGCCAGCCAGATTGCTTTTAAATCCACAGTTAAAAACCTGGAGGGGTGTGAAATCACCTGGGGGCGTTTCCACCATTTTGATAAGCATAGCCACGAAGGGTTAATGTTGTCCGTGATTGATGCCGGCGAGCAGCAACTTGAATACAATAGTAAGAGCTATACAGCAAAAAAAGGAAACGTTGTAGCGATGGCTCCGGAAGAAAGTCATTCCAGCAGCGTACCGGCGGCTGCAGGGTGGGCATTTCGTTCTTTGATTGTACCCAATGCGTTGGTCGAACGATTAACAGGGCAGTATAAACATTATTATTTATGTGATGTGTCGATTGAGAACTCACATCTAAGTCAATTACTTCACAGTTTTTTCCAAGCAGTTCCGGAAAAAGATACCTTGGCAATGGAAAGCTTACTCGCAGAAACACTAAACTGCTTTTTTACGCATCATCGTGCCGATAAAATTCCAGATATGAGCACCGGTCGTACTGTAGTTGGTCTTGCGGGTTCTGTTGCTGGGGGAGGTGCTGGGCAAGGTGCTGGGCGAGGTGTAGAGAGAGCTGCAGGCAGAATTGCGGGTAAAACGTTAAATGCAGTCAAGCGGGCTCGGGATTTTTTAGCTTCTCACCCGAATGACAATATCAGTTTGGTTCAGTTGTCTGAAGCTGCGCATATGGATGGGTTTCATCTAAATCGTGCTTTTAAAAAATACTATGGCTTACCGCCTCACGCCTGGCATCGTCAGTTCCGTATTAAGCACGCACAATCCTTATTAGCGATTGGTGGGCGGCCAGTGGACGTCGCCATGCAATGTGGTTTTGCAGATCAGGCGCACTTTTGCCGTACTTTTAAACGAGTTACTGGCGTCTCTCCAGCACATTACGCAACCTTGCAGGCTGCAAGCAATCCTTTTCGGTCACTCGCTGATATCGCTTGGTAGGGTTTCTACTGCTGATATTCATTTGGTCTTTTTTGCTTTTCTCTTTTCTATTTAGATACGCCTATGTTTTACAGTATTGGTAGCGCCGTGCTTTGGGCTACAACGGGTATATTTATTAAATACCTCCACGCAATTCCGGTCGGGCATTTACTCTGGTTTCGTTTTTTGTTGGCGATGATGTTAAGCGTTCTGATTTTCGCCATAGGCAGGCGTGCCATTGAGCGTGGGAAATTACTGGCGTGGCGCGGCTTTGGTCTGGCTTCTCTGATGACGGCCTACTACATATTCGCCACTACGGCATTCAGTCTGGCGCCGGTGTCGCTGGTTGTTCTGGTGATAGCTGCTACACCGGTTATTGCGTTTATTCTGCAGTTTATTAAATTTCGAATGTATCACCTGCATCAAGTGGTTGGGTTTGTGGTGACGTTAACCGGTATCAGTATTTATGTGGCGATTCAAAGCGGCAATGGGAATCTCGTTCTGTCGCTGACAACGTGGATTGGTGCAGCGTGTGCGCTCGGTGCAGCATGTGTGAGAGCGTTGTATGCCGTGATTGTGTGGCATCAGGCGCTGGCAGGTGAAAAAAACACAGAAAGTAACAAAGGTCCAGATGCGTTATTGTTAAGCCTTAAAACGGTTTTGCTGGGAAGTGTGATTTGTATTCCCGGCTTGTTTATTGGAAGCTCTCCTGCATTGCCAGATCACTTTTCCTTGCTTATGTTGCTTGGCCTGGCCGGTATTGCCACTGTTTTACCCACCTTATTCAATACCCTGGCATCCGCCCGTATAGATCCTGTGCTGCATAATATTATCTGCATGTCCACACCTGTGCTGGCCGGTGCTTTCGCCTGGATATTACTGGATGAAAAACAAAGTGTCTGGTCGGTATTGGCTGCAGGTATTATCGTTTTGGGGATTGTTATATCTATCCGTAAAAAAGCCTGAGAAGGCGGTTTGGCGAGAGTTGTGGCTTAAGGTCGTTTCTTTAAATTGTTGCTGCTAAAAACGCTGCATTATTTCAGTAAAATAGCTTCCAAAGCCTGGTGGGCGTTTTCAAGTTTTTGTGTTGAATTCAAGCGGCTGAATGGCAAGACGAAGCGGGTGAGCAAGCGCCAGTAAAAACGCAACGTATCGCCTTTTCTTCTGGGAATAATATGGATGTGAGCATGGGGAATATGCTGGTTGGCGGTCGAGCCGTTATTGATAATAATATTGCAGTCGGAAATGTCGGGCAGGGATGCAGGCAGTTTTTCTGTAATCTTTTTAGTCGCTTCGATCATAGCGCTAAATTCCTGCTCGGGGAGTTGGTGAATGTGTGATGCATGAGTGTGGCTGATTAGAAGCATGTGGCCAAAAGTAATGGGGTAAATATCCAGGACCAGGCTGTACTGATCTGTCGCAAACACCGTGAATGACTTTGCGTTATTGTTGACAATATCGCAAAAAATACAGGGTGAATGGTGAGAAGTCATGTGGGTAGCTCCAGATTCAGTGGGTTAGCTTTTAGTGAGCCAGCTTTAGTGAGTCATATTTAGCAATATAACTATTTTACGCGGGAGCAGTTTCAAACAACTGCTCAGCGAGTTTGGCCAATGATGGTCTGTCTATTTTGCCGTTCGAGTTTAATGGTAGCGTCTCCAGCGCTTCAAAGTGATCTGGCACCATGTACACTGGCAGGTTTTGTTGGCAGGCCTTAATAATATCAGCTTGTTGAACATTGCAGGTGCTATAAAAGGCAATCAGTTTTTCCGCGATGCTGTTTTTATTGTTGGGGAAGGGCACTACGGCTACGTGATGGCTTCCAGAGTTTTCGCGAATGCGGTGTTCAATTTCTTGAAGTTCTACCCGATACCCGCGTATTTTTATCTGGTGGTCGCAGCGGCCATGGTAGTGAAGTACGCCTTCCTCGTCTTTGGACACTAAGTCCCCGGTTCGGTAAAGCTTTTGTTTGAAATGGTGCGGGTGTTCATTCTCTCGAATAAAAAATGCCTTTTCTGTTGCGTTTTTATCCTGCCAGTATTCTTCCACTACCTGCGGGCCGGTTAAGCATAGTTCCCCCATGGGGTTCGTTTGCGCGGAGGCATCGGGTTGCGACAACTCTAATGGTGCTACGATATCAAAGCCATTGTAAGCAAACGGTTTTCCAATTGGCACCACCGGGAGTGCACCATGTTTTGCTTCCTGGTAGCGCAAAATAGTGTAGGCGATGGTGGCCTCGGTGGGGCCGTAGAGGTTGTCTATATGGCTGTTGGGAGCTACCTTCTGCCAGTCTTTTACTGTTGCAGTGGGTAAGGCTTCTCCGCAAAACAGGGTGTATCTCAAATGGGGGAGTGAGATTGAATAGAACTTTTGTTTCAAAATGGATTTAGCGGTGCTGACCTGAGACGGGACAGAAAACCATACGGTAAGTTCGTGCTTAGCTGCAAACTGCAAAGGCATGAGCTTGGCAAATTCATCTGCCGCAAAGAGGCAACCACCGGTAGCCCAGCACACCAATAAATCATGTATGGACAAATCAAAGGTAAATTCAAAGAACTGGCTGTGCCTGTCATACTCGTTAAAATTGTAAAGCGCTTTTATATGGTTTATATAGCTAATCACATTACCCTGGGAAACGGGTACGCCTTTTGGGATGCCGGTGCTACCGGATGTAAACATGATGTAAGCCAGTGAATCACTTGCTTGCACTATGGAATAGTGCTGTTCGGTATGAGCGCCGGTTTGAGATGCATCGCGAGAAAAAATGGCCAGTATCGAATTCTCGTATGTTGCGGCAGTTTGCATGTTTTCATTTAAGGTGTTCCAGTCCGCATCCTGCCAATCCAGTGCTAATACTTTGCCTTTAAATAAGTCAGAAGAATCCACTTGAGAAAGCGCGGTAAGCAGTTTGCCAAGTTCCTGGATACAGGACTGATCCGCAATGATCAAATTGGCTTGACTGCGTAGCGCGATATCAACGAGTTTTTGCGTTGGGAAACCGGGATTGATAGGAACGTAGGTGCAGCCTGAAAGAAAGCATCCGCAAATTGCAGCAAACCCACTAAATGTTTTTTTAGTCAGTACCAGTACGCGTTGACTCTGGTGTTCTTGTTCTTGACATTCTATGAGGGCATTGGCGATTGTATTACCGGCAATAAAAAGATCATTGTAAGTATAAAACTGGCCGGCAACATGGAGGGCGGGGCGGCCCTCAAACTTGTTGCTGCTATCTTGAAGAAGTTTCCCGATCATAGGCACTCAGCTTCCACCTGCTGCGTAGTCAAGTGCTGCTTTGCATTGACAAAGTCGGAGACCATTTTTGCAACCTTTTCATCGTAAAACTGTGCAAAGTGTCCGGCATTTTCCTCTATTACCAGTTCTGCGTTAGCCAGCTTTTGTTTTAGCGCTTTGGCAAGCAATGGATGTGTGACTTCATCCTGGTCGCAGCCAAATACTAATGTGCGTGTTTGAACGCCCGTGGTGTAAGCATCTTCCGGCTCGTGGAACAGATTGTTCATCATGTTAGCGTATCTAAACAGCGATTCCGTGGTTCGGAAGGGCATGCTTGTCATGTAAAGCAGATAGGGGTCTGTACTGGTAAGAATAGAAGAAATCGCATTCTCATCGCTTTCGTTCGCATTCTGATTTCCGTAAATCAATTGACAATAAAATTCTGCCATACGTCTATTGCTGCTGATCTTCGGTAAGAGAGAACGCAAATTCTCTTCGAATATGGTCATTGGAATATCGGAGTCATTTTTGAGTGAAACGCCGCCATTTAGCAAAACGCATGCTTCGATGCGTTCGGAGAACTCCTGCATCGTGCGCAAACACACCTGTGCACCGCTGCTCCATCCCACAATCGAGGCTTTGGGTAGGTCAAAGTGATCCAGTATGGCTATAAGATCTTTTGCATGAGTCAGGGAGTTGCATTTGTCCAGTTCAAACGCCTGCGTTAATGCTGGAACCCAGCGTGTATCCCAGGTTATTACAAAGTGGTTGTGGCTGAGTCGGCGGGCGAGTGGCGTGACGAAATCGACCGGCATTCCGTAAGCATTGGCAATAACAATGGGCGTTTTTGCCGGGTCGCCAATGACGTTTACTGTGATATTCTGGTTATCCCAACTGGTCACTTGGGTCCGATCAAAAATGGTTCCTTGTTTTTCCGCTTCCAGCTCTTCCACAAACAGGCGCACATAGTTATCAATATCGCTTAAGCTAATTTTTTTGTGTGGTGGCAGGCTTCGTTCGAAAAGCTTTTGTGTGCCGTAATAACCTTCATAAAATTTTGTTTTACTGTCGAACAGGTTTTCAAAAGATGAAACTTTGCCGTCGCGGACGGGCACTATATCAATACAGTCAATACCGTTGTGCTTTTCGCACTGCTTCATCACATCCAGTATCTTGATGTTGTTGGGGTTTGTAGCGTGATAAATAGTTTGATCGCCAAAGCCTATTTTTTTCAGGTAAAGCATGTCGTAAACGACGTGATCCACTGGAATGAAATTCCCTAAACAATCTCTATCGCCTACTAAACGCAGTGTCTTTTTTACCTGTGAGAGCGTATCTCTCATTTGGTACATTTCCTGGCAAAAGCCGTAAAGCCCAAATCGCGTACCGCCGCTACATTGGGTAGATTCTGGTCCGACGATAATGGATGGGCGCACAATTGTGCTTTTCATTCCGTGTTCACTGATGTAGTTAGCCACCAGTTTTTCAGCCGCGCATTTGCTCGCCTCATAGTAGTTGGCGAACTCGGTGTCTTCTGCATGATAATCCTCGCTAATATTGCCTTTCTTTCTCCCGGCTGTGTAAGCCGTAGAAACGTAAACAATTCGGGGAATATCACACATGCTGGCAAGTTCGAGTAAGTTTTCTACGCCAAGCAGGTTCGTAGCATCGATTTTATCTTTGTCCTCCCAGCGAAAGGATAGGCTGGCAGCGCTGTGCCAGACTTCGCGAATACCGGCTTGCGCAAGTTCGGCAATCTGTTCTTCTGAAATCCCCAGTTTTGAGGATTTTAATTCGCCAATAACGCAAATGAGACGTTCATTTAAAACACTGTCGGCTAACATGGGAAGATTATAGCTGCGCGCGCATACTTCAAGGTTGTCCCGAATCCGTTGCCGGGCGTTGTCTGCATCGGAAGCACGCACTAAAACGTAAACTTTTCCCGGCGTTTGCAATTTCCAGAACAGGAAATGTCCGCCTAAAAAGCCTGTTGCACCGGTTAAAAATATTGCATCGTTATCTTCAAAGTTAGGCTGGTTGATGAATTCGATCAGATTTCCGTACGTCGCTGACATGGCAGTTTTCCTGGTTTTAGGCTGGGTTATTGGAAAAAATTCTCTTTAATTGCTTGGAGGGAATAGACTTTTTTCAGTAAATCTTCATTCACTTCCAGTTGGATGCCGGCTAATTCTTCAAGCATCATCATGAATTCAACAAACACAATTGAGTCTACGAGTTTGTTTTCTATAAGGTTGAGGTCCAGAGGAATATCTTCATCGCGTTTGGCTTTCATTTTTAGCCATGAACACAGTGTGTCGAAACTGGTTTCTTCTACAAGATCTAACGTTTCACTCATGCTGCTGTCTCTTCCATTACGTTTAAACCACATTTGCCTAGCAGGCGTTTAACCCCGGATAGCATTTTTTTCTCGTGTATAAACATTCGGCTGGGGTCATTCAGGAGTTTTTCTCTGAGTAGTACGCCTTGAGGAAAACCTGCATCTCTGTATGCCTGAGGGTTGTATATAGAGCCAATATTTATGGCGATTGATTTATCGAGCTGATTTTCAACGAAATCTGCAGCGTTATCATCCACAATGGCATCCTCTGCAAGTTGTTCCAGCACTTGGCGACCAAATGCAATGTGTCGCGCTTCGTCATGGTAATGTGCTTCGTTGATCTCTCTTATAAACGGTTCCACGCGTTTGTCTCTGGCATTAACGACGTTGAAGTAATGCCCGATTTCCTCAAAAATAAGTACGCGCGCAAACACCAGAAAATGATCCATTGGCTTTTCAAGCTTTTGTTTTTCAAGCTGAATTTTTTTGCTGGGATAAACTTTTCCTGCATAGGTCTGACAGAACTTATTGAAATACCACATGTGCTGATTTTCTTCATCAATCAGGTGGTGGAGATATTCTTTGGCTTCACCCAGTTTAACCTCATGCATGATTCGACTGACTTCCTGCATAAGCTCAAGCTCACCGGTGTAATTCAAACTGAAAATGTTGATGCATTCCCATTTTGCCAATGCCATTTTCTGTTCTTCACTCCAATCGTTTTCAATTGCACTTGTAGCAATAGAGAGCGCATCGGGTGAATGCCACCACATGTCATCTTGAATTTTCTCTGGCCATTCAAAACGATTAAAGGCAAGACGATGTTTTTCAATGGAGGAGTGGGTAAGGGTGCGAACGCGGGAAAGAAAATTATCCATGATAAATTCTGACGTTTTATTGTTGTGGATTATGTATGTATGCGAACACGTGAATGTGTGTTTTGAATAAGAATATCTGTTTCAAACGAACATTTAAATAGTGAAAAATGAAATTTTCAGATAACACGTAAAGTTGACGTGTTTACAGTGGGCTTTGGCAGGGGATTGATTTTGTAATGAAAATTTATAGCATGAAAATCAACTGGCTGACATTGAATGTCGAATCAATTTTTGGTGACAAAAAATATTTTTGTTATTAAAATAAAATGGAATCCAAACCTGGATTTATTAAAAAAATATTCACGAATAAATTTCGCCTTATTAACTATCAAATTCATTCAACGAAAAAATCTTATTGAATAAGTGTTGGTTACAGTTTTTTAGAGATTAACTCAGTTGTAATGTGTTTAACGTATCGTTCAGCCGCTGAAGCTCCTTTGTATTGCGAGGAAGACCGAACCTTAGTAAACCTGAGTGTTTAAAAGCAGCTGTATTGCGTAGGTCGAAAAAGCGCAATAATATTCCTTGTGTCGCGCAGGCGTTAAAAATATTCTCCGCACTTTCTACGGGCAGGGTAATGGAAACAAATAGTGGTTGCGGAGTAATCACGTCATTTGGGAAATGTTTTTTTAGGTGTATGGCCAGCGAGTTTGACGATGCGTTAAGCCTCTTGATCTGCTTAGCATGCCAGTCATAGTCCTTCAGTGCTGTTTCCGCTGCCCAAAGCGTTGGGCCACTTAAATGCCAAAGACTTTGTTGGTCTGCCAGGCTGGCAAGTATAGATGTGGCTGCAAGTACAAATCCCATTCTTATACCTGCCAGTCCAAAAAATTTACCCATTGAGCGCAATACGATAATGTTATCGTGGCTGGGTATTGTGTTAGCAAGACTTAAGCGTGGTTGGCAGTCAACAAACGCTTCGTCAACAATCAGGTGACCTTTTCGCTGTTTTAGTGTGTTGGCTATTTGTATTAAGGTTTCTGAGTTTACGCGCTTTCCAGTGGGGTTGTTTGGGTTAATGACTAGCGCAAGGTCTATATCGTGTTGATTCACCAGGGCTTGCAGAGCGGCAATGTCGTGGTAAAAAACGATGGTGTGGTCCGAGTTTTGCCAATGATATGCATGCTCACTGTAACCGACTTCGGGAAGCGCTATTCGTTGTTGTTTGAATATTCGTGGAAGGCATTCGATTGCCTCCTGGGACCCGGATACTGGCAAAAGATAGTCGCAGCCATAATAAGACCTTGCCGCCTGAATCAGCGACTTGTTGTCGTAAGGTAAATGCTGCCATATAGCTTCTGGCACAGCGGGAAGCGGGTAGCTAAATGGGCTGATTCCGGTGGAGAGATCCAGCCATTGTGTGTGTGGTATGCCCCAGCGTTCAACTGCGTTTTGGATGTTGCCCCCGTGTTCGCGTGAAGGTTTCAAATATTCCGCTGTTTTTGAATGATTCTGTTTTTCTAAGGTGATAAGTGTTTTCAAGTTTTTCAGTGCTTCCAGGTTTTAGAGTGCTTCCAAAAATCTAAACGGTGTTGAATGATATTGATTGTGTTAAGGCGAAAAAATAACATGTTGTACAATAGTCTGTACGATTACCAAAAAAACCGCCGCCAACAATAACCAGATCCACATAGCGTTTCGTAAAAGCGTTAAGGCACGCGGAATGTCAGAAGCTTCTGCTATTTTACCTCGGCCTAATTCCGGTCTCTGTTGTTGTTCGCCGTGATAAACGGCGGCGCCTCCCAGGCGTAACTTTAGACTCCCAGCTCCTGCGGCCATTACGGGGCCTGCGTTGGGGCTTTTCCAGTGGGAGCCTTGCTGCATCCAGCATTGCCAGCCAGTTCGCCAGTGACCTGCAAGGCAGTAGCTCAAGGCGGTAGTTCGTGCCGGCAGATAATTTAGTAGGTCGTCCAGTCGCGCTGCAGCCCAGCCAAAATATAAATAGCGTGATGATTTATACCCCCACATGGCATCAAGCGTGTTGGCTAACCTATATAAAATCACACCAGGTATGCCTGCGAATACCCACCAAAACCATGCAGCGAAAATCGCATCGCTGCCATTTTCCAATACAGATTCTATGCATGCGCTACTGATTTCCTTTTCATTTAAGTTAGTTGTATCGCGACTTACAATTTTGGCCAAGGCTTCGCGGGCCTGCTGGAGGTCTGCGTTGTTTAATGCGTGATAAATCTCAAGCGCATGTTCACACAGCGCTCGGTACGCCATTGTGAAGTAGACGCAGATTAATGCTATTGCCCAGTAAATTAAACTGAAAGTCGTATGGGTTATTGCAATAGTAAGTGCTGTAATAATTAAAACTGGGGTGAGCGCAAGCACTACAGCGCAAACACCACGCCATCTACTCTTTGCAGGGCTTAAACTATTCCTGTGGAGCCAAAGTTCTATGCGCTTAACGATATGACCGTATATGACTAATGGGTGATACTTTGCTGGCTCACCCAGTAAAATATCCAGCAGCCATGCGGCAATAATTAAAAAGAGGGGAGCGGTGAATTCCAAATGGGCCTCGCTCAATCAGGGTTGATGTTTCGTTTCAATTAATAGCAGCTTTCCGGTTTTTGGGTCTCGGTACACTTGGCCGAGGGATTCCATACCGTGTTGCTTTCCTTCTGTTATTTGTTCAATTATCTCGGGGGCATCTATCAGTTCGCTGCCCGTTTCAATTATTGTTTTTGGGTCCAGTTTAAAATGCCGTTGAAGTTCCTGACTTTGTGTCACGAGCGCGAGCATTAAACCCAGTGCAAACACGAGCATGACATCCATAATATTTGCGAACCCTGAAAGTGGGTCATCCTCTTCTATCGCGAAACGTGATGTCTGCCAGGGCGGCTGCTTGTTTTCCTGACGCAGCGGCGCACATTTCTGGTTTGCAGGTGCGGTCGAACCGGAAAGATGTTGGTCAGGCATTGTGTTCCTCCGTGATGATTTGCCAGGTGTATTGATACCAGCGTCGGCGTAGTCGGCTGAGGATAAAGGCAAGTAAGCCCACAAGCAAACCTACAACCGTTGTATCGAAGGCGACGCTGAGTGCAGTGGCTAAAATACTGATGTTGCCATCGCTCAGAGCCATTAGACCCGGACCTAAAGGAATAAGGGTTCCCATTAACCCAAGAATAGGGCCGCAGCGTGCGAGTAAGTCACTTCGCTCCAGTCGCTGGAGTGTGTATTCCTCAAAACGATTAAGTTTAGCGTGGCGGTAATGCTTGAGCGTGTAAAAACGCTCGGCTAATGCATATCCGAATTCGACAAGCAGAAATAACACAGCGAGCAGTAAGCCGGCAATTACCGGGTAGAGCAGCCAGCCGACGAAGGTATGGAGAGTGGTAATAAAATAACCTTGAAACATAAAGCTTGAACTCGTTGTTTACATTTAATCTTGACGTTTAGCCTGGTGTATTGCGCGAGACATACTTAGCCCCACAATGAGTAATGCGGTCACTATGGCGAGCAGAAGCCAGTATATAGCCGTGCTTTTGTTATCAGAGCTTCCGTTTTCAGAGCTTTGGTTTCCAGCGCTTGCATTAACACTGCTATCGCCACCTGTGCTGTCTTGCTTTGGGGTATGTTTGGCGCTGTCAGGGGATGCGTTAGTATTTTCTGAATTGTTTTTAGCAATCGCGTTAATTTCGCTGATGCGATGAATTTCTACTGGTGAATTCGTTGCAGGTTTCGCATCTAGAATAACTTGTTGCAACGCTTGCCAGTCTTCTGCGCTGAGATAATTTTCCAGCCAAGGCAGCATCGGGTGGTCTGGGTCAGTATGTCCGCTACCCGGAAGACCGTGTTGTGTTACAAGCGCTGCAAACTGTGAGGCTAGCGTTTCGCGAGTGTGTTGATCGGCGTTCCAAAATTCTTTGTTTATCGCGACCAGCATAATCGCTAACATATTCGTTTTAACATGTACGTTATGCCCTTGTTCAAGAAACGCATCGAGTTGTAAATTGTAACGATCGTCCAGATACACTGCTTTCACTTCTTCCCATGCCCAGTCTCCCACAAGCGTAGGGTTAGTAATTTGCCATCCCCACAAATATTCCAAAAACTCGCTGCCCATGGTTCTTGCCCCGGCATAGCCGTGAGGCATTAATCCCTGTAGCCATTCAGGGTTGAGAAAACGACCTCGGAATTCTTGTTTCAAGGCAATGCTGAGTGCCTGCGTTTTGAAGTTTTGTGGATCACTATGGTCGATTACGAAATTCTCAGGCGCTTGTCCACTCAGCGTTTCCACCGCTAAACTCAGTCCGCCCAAATAATCAAACGCATCGTTGTTGTCGATTAGTCCGTAGAGATTGCTGGAGCGTCCAAAGTAGGTATTTTCCACCGCGCTGAGTTGCATGGTGAATGCCTTGTGTGCAGGCTTGCCAAATTCTTTCATGCCGTAACTGTGTCCCAAACGACGTAAATACACTTGAGCAAGTTCAGAGCGATGCTGCCAGGCACCAGAGCGTTCAGCCATTCGATTGATGCCCGCGCCATAGGCGCCGGGTGCATCACCAAATACGCGATAACTGGCGATTTTTCCGGCCTCAGTATTGATTATGCCTTCCTGCAATAGTTGACGTGTTTGGTCAACCCAGTGGGCCGCAATTTCGTTATTTTCCAGGCTTTCCTGGCCACCTTGAGATAATTCTTGAAGCGGCTCAAGTGCACTTTGAAGGGATGTTGCCAGTGCGGGATAATCGCGAATAATAATATCTCGACTCGCATCCAGGGCCATTAGTGTGGCCTGGTTTAAAAATTTCATTTGCTGCCCGTAAAGATCGCGAAACAAGCCGGAAGTGGTGAATACCGTATCCCGTCGCACGCGTTGATGCTGGAGTGGCTGGTGGCGAAGGCCGGTGACCAGACCACGGCTATTCCAAACGGGTTCGAGGCCCAGCATGTCTAATCCAAAAGCAATCATCACGCCTTCATCGCGAACAACATCAGAAGCCCACAATACAACGGCTTCGCGTTTGTCCGGGTTCTGATTGTTGTTGTTTCTTGCTTGTTGAGCCATTTCTTTGCCTAAGGCCCAAGCTGTTCGACTGGGAATCAAGCTGCTGTCCAGCGCGTAAAAGTTTCGCCCGGTGGGCAGGCTTTGAGGACTTCGTATAGGGTCATTGCCCGGACCGGGCGCAATAAACTGGCCAGCCAGACCCGCCAGTAAACTTTTCATTTCCGCGTGTGGCGATAGCTGCAGTTGTTCTTGCCAAAGTTGTTTTTGTGTTGCATTGTCTGGTGCCATTGAGTCTATCATCATAGCTTGAGCGTCTTCGCTCCACGGCTTGCCGTAAATATGTAAGCCCAGCGGCATAAATCTTTCTTGCAAGGTTGTGAGGTAGTGGCCGATTTCATGTACCAGAAGATCGTCGTCTACATCGTTAAAGCTGATTCCCATGATCGCCAGTTCTGCAGACATGGACTCCGCCAATTCCTGTTCCAGATTAAGCGTGGTAATTTTTTCACGAATTTGTTTAATAAAACGTTCGCTTACCGCGTGATTATCTTTACCGTGGTGGGACTCAAAGCTTTCTACCAGTTGTCGCAGTTGCAAGAGTTCGTCGTAAAGTGGTGTGCTTTTCAGTGGTGGAGTTAAATGGTCCACCATTACGGCAAGGCCACGCCGTTTAGCCTGAATGCCTTCGCCCACACCGTCGACAATATACGGGTAGATGCCCGGCAAGTCTCCAGCGATGATCCGTGAGTAATCATCTTCGCCGAGGCCGACTGAGCGTCTAGGTAAAAATTCATAGGTGGAATGGCGACCTAAATGCACCAATGCGTCGGCTTTGAACTGGTCTTTCAGAAAATGGTAAAACGCAAGATATTGATGTGGTGGCGGAAAAGCCAGATTCGCATGCAATAATTCTTCATTGATCTCCCAGCCACGTGGCGGTTGAGGGCCAATAAAAATGTTGCCAAATTGCAGGCCGGGTAAAAGTAATTGATTTTGATACACCATGACATTGCCGGGAGCTGGTCCCCAGCCGCCGAGCCCTTCAATTCCTGTGCGTTGCAGGGCTGCAATTATCGCTGGCGCTTCACTCATGCAATGGTGTTTGTTTGCAGGAGTTTCCGTGTTTTTATCGGTTGCAGAGGAGGGGGCTAATCCCGCGGGGGAAAAATTAGCGTGATAACACTGCTCCAATTTTCCCAGTAGTTTTACCGCACGATCTCGTCCCGGATGATCTAAACCTTCGAGTAAGTGGTGAATTTCTTCCAGAGAGTGGTCGATTAAACCAGCGGCTTCATCCTCTGCTTCATTTTTTTGCGCCGTAAGCAGTTGTTGGTGAAGTAAACCAAACGGGCCAAATTCCATTTCCTGTTGGATGTTGTCGGGTAGCCCGGCAAACCATGACTGGTATTCTTTGCTTTCCATGGTATTTATATGTGGCGACATGTCCTGGAGTGCGTTTGCATCTCGCGGTAGGTTTACGCCTTTTTGTTGCAGTAAATTCAACAGTGCTTCCTGTGATTCGGGAAGTTCGCCTGTCGTATATCCAGCATTTTTTAACTGCTTCAGTATTTCCCATAAGGATGCCGGTACATCCAGGTTATCAGCTCCGATGTTATGTCGGCCAGGAGGGTGGTTGTAATACACAATGGCGATACGTTTATCGCTGTTGGCTTTTCGCTGTAGCGCATGCCAGCGGTACACTCGCTGTAGTATCGCATCAATACCTGTATTGTACGCTTCAATCGATTGTACTTTTATGCCTGTTTCTGGATCATTCTGAATACTGCCCGCATGGGCCACAACGAGTGGCTGACTGGCGCCTTGCAGTTCTGGCATGGCAACTTGATAGTACACTTTGTCCTGCGGAATTCCGTCGGAAGAAAGCTGATATTTTATTTGACTTCGGTCCCGTAATTTTAGCGCTTTAATCACTGGCACATTGAGTTGTTGCAGAATCTCGGTGGCAGCCTCTCTGCCTTCTCCCGCGCCAATAATAAAATCCTGTAGCATGATGATGGCTGAAAGATCGGGTGTATGCTGTTGCAAAGCGCGCAGTGCATCAACACCGGCTTCACCCCAATTCGCTACAGCAGCCACACACTGATGATTGATTTCCTCTTTCGCGCGCTGGCATAAATCTGCCAGGATGCGAGTGTCTGCTGGGCGAGCCCCGCCTGCGTGATCAATAATGGCAAGCAAGGGTGTGCCGCCTGAGAATTGATTGCCTTGCTCCGTGTCTTGTTGAGACGGATTGTGTTTAAGGGAAAAATCCGGGAAAGAATCCTGGAAAGAATCCTGGTATTGACCGTGATGAAACCAGCGTACCGGAGCGTTGGGTTTTGGCGGGGCAGGTGAGAGATTGGCGAGTTGGTATTGTTGAAATAAATAGCGTATGAGCTCTACGGTATTTTGTTCTCCGCCCGCTTGCCAATATGCTCTTGCGGTCAACCACTGCTTTTGCTGTGGGTGGTTTTTCACAATATTCTGCAGCCACTTTTGTTGATCTTTTTCAGGGCTGGACTTGGCGAGTAAGGTGAGTGTTTCGCTGTTTGGAAATACGGCATGGCCTTGGAATTTGCTTAAGTTAACAAGGCGGTGATCACTGTTAATAATGATTTGTTTCTTATTTCGCTGCTGTAAAGGTTTTTCCAGTTGCGCAACACTCGGTCCATATAAGCCCGTTGCGAAAATAATATCCACAGCGCTTATCAACTGAGAAAGTTGTGACGGGGTGTATTCACTTAGTTGAAGATCCGTTCGGGCAAGGATAGTAAAATCCGGGTGTGCTTGTTTAAATTGACGCGCTGCTTCAGCGATATTTTCTGCGTTGCGCTGCGAAACGATCATCAGCAGCGCATTCTCATCAATTTTTCCATCACCCTTTGTTTCAATCGTAGTGGCATGTGCAATTTGAGTGACGCAGAAGACGAATAATAAAACCCGCAAAAAAACACACCGTGATAATGGTTGTTTGATTAAAGAAAATTGTCGCAGACTAGTACGAAAGAAGCAGGCTCGGAGAAAATTACACCGAACTGAATAAAATGTGGAGTGAGTTGTCATAGGGCTCCCGAGTAACTGCCTTTAAACAGGCAAACAGGGTCGGGGAGACCTGCGGCGCGGGCCGGGTCTGATAGCCAGAATAGCTATTTGATAAGCGTTTGGCTTGGTGCAATCCCCGACACCAATGGATAGATCTCAAATGGCAGGTCTACTGGCTCACAGCTAAAACGCTTACATCACCTTCCCGGCCAGTGAATGGCCAGTGGTTTCGATGAAGCTCACTGCATACAGTTGCGGGGACAGCTCCGATTTCGTGATCAACCAGCAAGGGCGTCACGTCTGGAATTCCCTATTAGTCCAATGTTTGGAACCAAATTGAGAGCGCTGGATTGTATAGAATTCAGCAAGGTGGAACAACTTCAATTTAACCTTGCCAGACGGAAGTTCTTTTTTCTTTTGCCGTGTTACAGCGTTAAACGTGGCTGAATAAAATCTAAAAACGTTTGGATTCGCGAAGAGACCGCGCTATTGCGATAGTAAACCGCTGTAACACTTTCTCTTTTATTTGGGGTGCTCACGTTGCCGGGTAATATCTCGATTAGTCTTCCGGCTTCAATATCCTGTCGGCACATGAAATTTGAAAGCAGGCTTATACCCAGCCCGTTTAAACATAATTGCCGTATGGTTTCACCGCTACTTGCATACATATGGAAGGACAACGCAACATTTTCCGTCAAGGGCCAGTTATTAAGTGTGGCCGTACGAGAAAACCCTAGTAGCTGATGTTGAGTTAAATCCTGAATATGATTGAGGGGAGCGGCGTCCGCAAGGTAATCCGGGCTGGCAACCAGATGTAAACTGCTATAACCAAGTGTTCTTGCGTGTAAATTTGAGTCTGCCAGATTGCCAATACGGATAGCTACATCCGTTTTGCGCTCCAACAGATCGATAATGTCATCATTAGAAGTAATATCCAGAACTACTTTTGGATACGCCTTATTAAAGGCTTTCACTAAAGGCGTAATTTGATGGAGTACAAACGGGCTGGCGGCATCCACTCTCAATCGCCCCGCTGGTGTACCTTTTAACAACCTTAGTGCTTCTTCGCCGTTTTCTATCGTATTCAGTCCGTTACGAATGTGGTCTAAGAAGATTTTGCCTTCTTCAGTAAGCTCAAGCCGACGTGTTGTGCGATTGAGCAAGGTGCAATCCAATGTTTGCTCCAGGCGAGTAATCGCGCGCGATACCCGCGCAACTTGCAGATCCAGCAGGTCTGCTGCCAGGGAAAAGCTGCCACTGTCTACCACGGCGATGAACGTTTCAAGATCTTCGGTTTTGGATTTAACCGACATATTAGCCTCGTGCAGTCGAATTATATTTGCATAAATGACAAAAATATTTTGTCATTATTGGTGTTCTTTGCAAGAGTCTTTGTCTTCAGAATACGCCTCAACGTAAATTGATTGAGGAAAACACTATGCCTTTAGCCTTGTTTGCGCTGACTTTGAGCGCGTTCGCTATTGGAACCACTGAATTCGTGATTGTTGGGTTAGTCCCCGTGATTGCTTCTGATTTTGCCGTTTCTCTACCGTCTGCCGGCTTGCTGGTGAGTCTGTATGCTCTGGGAGTCGCCATAGGAGCGCCCGTACTCACGGCGTTAACGAGCAAATGGAATCGAAAACATGTGCTGTTATCACTGATGGCAGTGTTTGTTATCGGCAATTTGTTTGCCTGGTATGCACCGGGATATAACAGTTTGATTGTTGCCAGAATGCTGACCGGGCTTGCTCATGGAGTGTTTTTTTCTATTGGCTCAACCATCGCAACAAGCCTGGTACCCAAAGAAAAAGAAGCCAGCGCGATAGCCATAATGTTTACCGGGCTAACAGTGGCGCTAGTCACAGGCGTACCGTTGGGAACGTGGATCGGCCAGGACTTCGGTTGGCGTGCGACCTTTCTGGCCGTGAGTGCATTGGGCTTGATTGCTTTAATTGGGAGTGCGCTGCTGGTTCCCGCTAATTTAAAACAGTCCGCTAGTGCCAGTATTAAAGAACAATTGCAAGTACTGCTGGAGCCCCGGCTCCTGATTGTTTACGCCATGACGATACTGGGTTATGGCGGTACATTTACAGCGTTTACATTTCTAGCCCCCATCCTCGAGCAGGAGGCTGGTTTTGCATCGTCCGCAGTGGCGGGAATTATGCTGGTATACGGCGTGTCTGTCGCGGTGGGTAATGTGTGGGGCGGTAAGTTGGCTGATAAACATGGACCTATCAAAGCGTTATCGATGATGTTCAGTGGCCTGGCCCTCATCTTATTCTTATTCAGTTTTACCATGGCATTCAAAGTGGCAGCAGTCATCACCGTACTGCTGTGGGGAGCTTTTGCTTTCGGAAATGTGCCTGGATTACAGGTATACGTAGTACAACTCGCGGAACGATTTACGCCGAATGCGGTAGACGTAGCATCGGGTTTAAATATAGCCGCATTCAATATTGGAATTGCTTTAGGGTCACTAGCCGGAGGCGCCATAGTGGATTCGATGTCTTTGCGGGATACGGCCTGGATCGGTGCGGCCATCGCCATCAGTGCATTAGTTGTGACGCGATACTCCGGTTCGCTGGACAAGCGTCAGGCAGTGGCCTGTGAGGCCTGAAAATATGGGGGTTCAACGCTCATATCAAAACTTGAAAAACGAAAAATCATCTTCATAAATAACCTGAATAAAAATTTTTAACCTATTGTTAAATAAGGAAAATATATGTCTCAACATGATACGCAACGAGAAATGCCAACCCTCGGTATGGGCACCTTTCGATTAAAGGGTGAGGTGGCTTATGAATCCGTAAAAATGGCGCTAGATGTGGGGTATCGTCATATTGATACGGCACAGATTTATGACAATGAAGCGGAAGTAGGAAAGGCCATTGCGGATTCAGGCATTGCCCGCGAAGAGCTTTTTGTGACCACCAAAGTCTGGAATTCAAAGCTTTCGCCAGCCCTGTTCATGGACAGCGTACACGAGAGCCTGGAAAAACTTGGACTGAAACAGGTAGATTTATTGCTTATTCATTGGCCATCGCCAGAAGAGGGTACCGAGATGGCGGTATACCTGAAAGAGCTCAAGCGTGCTAAAGAACTTGGCCTCACCCGTTATATCGGTGTTTCAAACTTCACAATCGCAAACTTAAAAGAAGCACTTGAAGTGTTAACTGCAGATGAAATATACACCAACCAAGTAGAGGTACACCCGTATCTGACCAATCAGAAATTGCGAGAATTTTGCCAGCAACAGGGCATACATATTACCGGGTATATGCCATTTGCCGTGGGTAAAGTTCTTTCGGACGACACCATCATCAAAATCGCCAACCAGCACCAACGCAGCCCAGCTGAAGTCGTTTTAGCCTGGGAGTTTGCCCAGGGCATGGCCACCATCCCGTCATCAACCAAACGTAAAAACTTGGAAAGTAACTTTGCCTCTCTGGACCTCAACCTAAGCGATGAAGAGGTACAAGCCATTAACAAACTGGATTGCAGTGATCGTCAAGCCAATCCGGGCTTTTCGCCAGAATGGGATCAATAATTAACTTCCAGTTTTGTAGAAGCGCACGTATTCGAATGCTCGACCTCGAATACGTGCACACGTAAGGGAAAATAGCAAAGGTAAATTTAAAGTACAGATGACTATTCGCGAAGCACAGAAAGAAGATTTTGAACGCATTTGGCCTATTTTCAATGAGGTTGCCTTGTCTGGCGAAACCTATGCATATGAGACAAACACCACTAAACAGCAAGCAGAGAAAATATGGATGCGACTATGATTCTGCAAACTATTCAAGATCGGCCCTATGAACATAGCGTTATCGTCACAGGTTGCGGCGGCGATTCTGAGTTGCTCGAGATCATGGATGCGGTGTCTGAAGTGAAAGACATCAAACATACTTTTAAAGCCGGTATTAAAGTTCTCCCCGGTGTGGATTGTTAATTCACGCCAGTAGATTGATTGCCAGCTTCCTAGGGTTAAAAGTTTTTTACGCCTTTATTCCAATACCAGCAAAGAGATTTGCTGGTAAGTCTATAAGCCCGCGCTTTCCGGTTCTGTTATCAATATCCCTGACTCACGCGGACGCCTGATTCGCTTGCGTTCTAGTTCACCTTTGTTTTTTGGTTCTTCATGCCTAAGAGCCTTTGCCTGAGATTAAGCGAATGAAAGCAGGGCGCTTCTATTTGTGTTAAATGCCGCTTTAATTAGATGTCGCTGGAGAATTGGGCAGTCTTTGTGAAGTTTTATGCATTCAAATCTGATTGTGTAATTCCTATGATTTACATCTCGGCAACCACGATGTCGATATGTTTTTTACAGGAGAATCCTTATGAAATTGCTTATTAAAGTATTGGTGCCAACCGCAACCTTACTCGCGGGACCAACTCAAGCGAGCGACCAAAAATCCTGTCCGAAAGAAGGCGTGAACAGTCCCGCTGAACTACATCGCGCATGGATAATGGAAGGCTGGGAGAAAAAGCCAGGAGACAAGAAGAGATTTGCTTTCGATAAACAGCTCGGGCGATTCTATGACTTGGATGCATCCGGCGTATTTTACGATGATTTTGCTCCCGATTTCGAAACCGCATACACGCCTGCGCGATATGGGCAGATTTGGGAAGGGCCGTTTAATATGATGCGATCTGCGCTTCATGGGCTGCATGATGAGCCGCAAGCAATTGTTGGCGATCGTGTTGCCTCCAGCACCTTAGGCTTCGTTGGTCGCTTAGAGGCCCGTAACGGCGAAATCACAGCAATCAAATCTCGCTCTCAGCTTGGCTGGGAATGCAGTGATGGCCGCTGGGTGATCCGACATGAACATAACTCGTCACAAATTCTGCCTGAAGACGAAATTAAAGCGTATATAGGTCGGCAGGATAAATCGTGATAATCATAGATTTGCAAGTTTGCTTGGCCACCAAACTTGCAGTCTGATGCTGCCATCCAATTGGCTTAGCTTTTTAAACAGATTTGTCCGAGTTTCCATGTGTTCGATGCTAGGCGTCGTTGTCCCCCAATTCTGCTGAACTTCACAAATGCTTGGGCCGGGCGACTAAACGGATAACGAGTTAATATATAAATTTTTGTACTGGGCCTGGGATTCTAGAGATGTATAGAATCATATTTCTTAGAATTATGAGATCGTGAAAAGTAGTAACATCGCATTAACCCGCATTCTCCAGTCGTGAGTTTTTGGCGTCAATTTCCACTATCTATTAGTTTTGTTACGGTTCATGGCAATTTATGCCTAATAAATTTAAGTATGGTGATAATTTTAGCTTGAAATAGATACCACATTGTGTCGAAAATCACGTAACTTTCGTTCAGCCAAGAAAGTATTAAAATTAGTAACTTACTATTCGAAACATTTGAATAAGATTCACTATGGCAAAAACACACACTGTAAAGCAAGGTGATACGCTTTCCAAAATTGCGCGACAGTACGGCTATTTTGACTATCGTAAAATTTATGATCACCCTGACAATGAAGATTTTCGAGAGTTAAGAGACAATCCCAATGTGCTTTTTCCTGGAGACAAAATCGTCATTCCAGATAAGGAAGCGGAAGTCGCGACATTAGCTACCAGTAGCACTCATACCTTTCAACTTCTTACGCCACAGCAGGATAAGCTTTCGATAAAATTGCAGAATATTTACGGCAATGCTTGGGACGGGAAAAAAGCCAAGTTAACCCTGGGTGATCAGGTCATTGAACAAGTATTAGATGATAGTGGCGTAATATCGGTCGAAATTATCGATGACAGCCAGGATTGTGGCTTTATTGAATTGTATTTAGATGAAGAAAGTGACGAACCGACCGAAAAAATCGAAATCAAAATCAATCATCTTGATCCCGTGACAGAAAACACAGGGATACAGGCCCGGCTTAAAAATCTGGGCTATGACTGTGGCCCGATAGACGGCAAGATAGGTAAAATCACTAAAGAATGTATCGAAGCGTTTCAGGCGGACAACGAACTCGTTGTCGACGGAATTGCGGGACCTAATACACAAGCGAAACTCAAAGAACTTTATGGATGTTAAGACGCAATGAGTGACCCTTCAGATCCAAACGATTCCAATCATCCTACCGCCGTTTCCTCAAACCAGACAAACCTGTTAGTGGTTGGCCAACGACCCCTATGTTTCACCGTCAGCCATTACAATGATTACAAGTCATATGCATGGAGCCGATTTTATCGAAACAAGGATTACGGTGAAATTGGTTTGAGTGACTTCGCGTATAACGGTGATCCACAATCTGTCACCGCGATGGACAAAGGGTTTATCTATATTTATAAAATGGAGGGAAGTTCTGCTTACGTCTGGAAAGCATTTTCGATTGACTCGGGGCAATACCAGGAAGTTAAAGTCAATTCAGGTCAGGTGGACTATGCAACGAAGATTGGCCCGGCGCGAGACCATGCACGAGTAAATAATTATTTTCCAAGTGCTTTTCACGATGTTCCGGAACGAATATTCATTGTCGATTCACACATAAAACTCAGCCAGAAACGTCTTAGTGATGAGGTGTTTAGTATCAGTGAAAACGTTCGGGACCGAAGCTACTCCTTTCAGTTATCTTACTCTCGGATGCAGGATGCACAGGATAATCCACTTTCTGGCCCTACCATTTTAAATAATTATCGCACTGGACAAGGTGATGCGCCCGATGGCATTACCTATGATTTAAAGCTGGAGACATTTGGTCAATATAAAGGGTTCAACCTTCGTCGGGCTGATGCATTTGAAGAGGGTGCTCGTCGGGCAAGGATTTATCGATCGCGCTTACAACGTTATCAATTATGGCTAAATGATGAAGACCGAAATAAAAAAGCCTATATTCATCAGACACTGGTCGCCATTTTACGCAAGGATTCAGATCGAATATCCAATTTGAATGAGAATCGCTTTCGCCAATGGGCTGATGACGATGCGGAAGAGTACAAAGAGAAATTTTTCCCCGTGCACTATGCCACCGAATCGTTACTGGAATGGTTAAGTGCACCGATATTTGCTCAGTGGTTATTGGACTATAACCACAGTGAAGACGATGACGTTCAGGAAAACGGATTAAAAGCCTATATTGAAAGTATTATTGACTTATCGTTGATTCCAAAAGGCAGAGAATATCTTCTTAAAGTATTCGAAGACGATCGATCTTTTTTCAACATGGCTACTCATATCCCGGAAATTCGCCGAAACTATACAGATCCCGATGCCCATTCCAATTTTGCCGTTGAAGTGAGAAAAGTCAGTAATGTCATTTTCGCCGGTCTTCAGGAATTTGCCGGTTTTATTGCGCGAGATGCCAATGCCGCAAGCAAGATATCAGAATGGGCGCAAAGTCGTGGTGTAACCTTGCAAACCAAACAAAGTAAAGCGGCCAAATTTACAGGGCGCCTGGTATCTCACATTGATATCGAACACCTCGAAACCGCGGCCAGATCTTCTTCCAAGTTTGTCGATAGCGTTCACGGGCGCTCTATTGTGTCTTGCTTCGAACTAGTAAACTTAGGTATCGCTATTTATGGTGTAGACCAGGCGATTCGTGCAGAAGGCAACTCCAGTTATGGAACCGACGTATTCTTCAGCGTGCTTAATGCCTCTGGTGCCATATCAGATTTTGCCGCTGCGGGCTTATTAGAAAAGCATACCAAGCGTTTATTGGTGAAGGCGGGTCGGCTCAATTTCTTGATAATGTTCAGTGGTGTGGTTGACATGGTGGTCGGCTTCAGGGCGGGATACAAGGAAATTCAGACCCATGACTATGATGCAGCATTCGGCTGGGCAGTATTTGCTGTGGGTGGCGCCATTGTCGCTGCTGGGGGATACTTGCAATATACTGGTGGTGCTATTGCCATTGGTTCCGGTGGAACGGCCTCCATTCCAGGAGGCGTTTTGATTCTCGCAGGCTTTATTGTTGAAGCTATCGGTTTGCTTTGGGTGTGGCTCGCTAATGATGACGAACTGGACGACTGGATGAAAGCCTGTATGTTTGGCGAAGCGCCTTCGTATGGAAATTTGGATCGGGATCTTGCTGCATTAAACAATCTCATGTGCAAATTTGAAGTTGATGCTACGTTCCATTCGGATACTCACGTAGAAATCGAACTGATTCCTCGTTTGTGTACGGAGGATTCTGTATTTGAATTAACTCGTTTGCATACGGATGCCGAAATGACGTGGAGCGAAATATTCGATTGGAATTCAGACAGCGATGACCTTGTAACGGGCCATGCTGGTTTCGGTTCCCGCACCATAGAAATCTCGAATCCATCGCCAGCTACCATCCATCGCAGCGGCAATCGCATAAGCAAAGTCTCCATAAGTCTACACGGGCGTCAGGATATTGATGGTGTGAGAGGTGACGCTAGATTAAAAGTCGGACCGGGTGGCTACATTCACGGTTATAGCACTAGCTTCAATGTCGAAAAATAAAAGGCTCGAAAAATAGAAAGGCTCAAGAAATAAAAAAGTCGAATAATAAAAAGGCAGAATTCATTGATTACAGGTAACAATAAACTCAAAGCAAAACAACATCCAGGCACCGGACAGTTGGGGTTCGAGCTTTTGCTCTCTCCACCACGTGGCTGCTTGTCCACCTTAACTCTCTTGGGTAGCGGGTTCATAGCGGTGGTATTTGCCTTATTCATGCTGATGCTATGGTTGACAGGAGAAAGTTTTCCAAGTGTTTTTGTTTGGACGCCGCTAATCTCTGCCATAATATTTGCAGCAACATATTGGGATAGAGTCTCTGCACAAAAAGAAGGATTGCGGTTATGGATTAGCTCAGCGGACCAGTCAATACCTTATCAATTGTTACTCGGGGAAAAAATCCTAAATGAAGGTGATCTTAAAGAGACCTACATGATGATTGCTCCACTTCCGCTGCCGGGCAGAGTAGGGACATTAGTCGTCCCGACCTATGCATGGGTGATGCAGCAAAATAATGTCCCTGAGGATTATCTATGTAAACTACCGGAAATTAGAGGAATCGTATTGATGAGCGCGACAAAACCTTCTGCGGTGACGGAAGCAATTGATGCCTTTTGTGCGTTGCTCGACATTGACCGATCTTTGCTCCCAATTAGCGTGAGCGAACATTTAAATACCGATCCACCTTCCAGCAATGACGAGTAATATTAAAGTCGTTACGATGGGTTTAAAAATGTTGTTTAAATCTGCAAATAGCTATCGCTTTCAATACCGCTAAATTTGAATTCGAAAGATCCCGGTGCCACCTTGCTTAAATATATCTCACCTTTACTGTTAGTCTTTCCTGTATACTCTTGTCCGTTACTATCCTTCAGCCAATAGTCTTGATTGGCGACCGCTTCTTCAGCTTCATTAACCAGTTTTATACAAATCCATGGCTCTGTTTGCGGAGCCAGCGGTACTTTCTCTACCAGAACGCTTTCGAGTTCTTCCTGTTTCTCCGCTGCTCTTATTGTTTTAGATTTTTCAAATACTTTTAATTCGCCGGAAATAAGTGCGCCTTTCACAATTTGGGATGGCGGTGACTGATTCTGAAGGGGAGAAGTGTTCAGGTCATTACTGCGAATAACTTCGTGCCAAAAAGATTCAGTCTGGTTTAATCCTGTTATAAGGTTTTCTGCATCGCGCTCAGAATTGATGCTAACCGGTTTTGACTGCTCCCGTGGGGAGTCCAATCTTATACCGCTGACAAAAGTTAAGGCTTTACTATCGGAAGATTTCACCGAGACTTTGCTTAGTTGGTTTAATTTGAAAGCCTTTAATCGGTGCGTCTGTAAAAGATAAGCTAACTTATCGTGCTCGCCATTAAAATGTTGTGGCTTTTTCGCGGGACTGTTTTGCATTTGATAATTTCGCAATAAATGTCGCCAAAAATAGGCGTCTAGGTTAAAGCGATTTAAAAAAAAGTTAGCATCTTCTTTAGACCAAATGTCAACCGGGTCAGCGAGCTTATGGGGCTGAGTCGATTCACCTCTTTCAATGATTTGGTATTGTGCACCTAGCCGGTCTGATACAAAATTTGCAGCTTTCTTTTCATCTACCATGTGCTTGTCAACCGATTGTTATGAGTGATTCGATGGAATGAATAACCTAAAACTGGATAGCGTTTTCGCTGACCGGTTTAGAAATAACAGAATTTAAATTAACCCGGTATAAAAATACAACCGATTTAGATCAAAAATAGTAAATCTAATGAACTAGAACAGCCTTTCCTATGGAAATTTAACTAAAGCCGTTGGTGTCTTGCGTCATAAATTCTGTGGTGGCGCTAAAAGCTCTTTGTCCGCATCAATATTCATGCTCAAAAGCCACATGCAAATGACATTAATTTGAAGAGAGTTTCATGGACTGAAAGAACGTCAGAACATTTAGAGCTGCTTCGGAAGCTGCATCATTTTCCCTTAGTCTGGTCGTTTACGAGCTTATATGACCTTATTCAAGGGTTACAGCGAAAGCATGACTGATTACAGCTTCTCGAAAGCACGCTTTGGTTTGGGAGGCGTACTTAAGAGGTTTCTTTGAGTTTGTTGATATAGTCTTCATTGAAGAGCTGGGAGTCTCAGTGCGAATGGAACTTTGGTTCGAACGCTTTGTGGTGCGTTTTTTCAAATGGAGTGAGTTTGTTTCGATAGGGAGCCAGATTAAATTAAAATTTCTGATTAACCTCTTCAAAGATAATTAACTAAGTGTCGGTCTTTGTTGGTAAACTCGTTATATCTGGCAATAGAATAAAAATCAGTTACACCAGTTGTAAATCAACGTATGGCAATCGTACGGCCAAAAGATTTAACCCTTCAAAGTAGAGTCTCTGCGATGGAAACCCTTCTGGTAGTTAAAACCTCCTTCAAAATTTTAAAGTTTTTATAAATGTTTATTTTTCTGTTTTATCGGTGCTCTGTGCATATTCGGCACTTATAGCTTCCAGCCCAGCGACCGCAAAATTAAAAAAATGGTGGATTACATCTTCTTTCGGCATTTTCGATAATTCTTTAAACGGGCCGGGCGCTCTTTTGCCTGCAACCATTAGCATCAGGCAGGGGGCTCCAACACTAAACAAGCAGCGCGTGAGAGCCGGGTTCTCTACAGGGATCTGAGTAAAGTCACTAATGATGTTTCTCACGATGGAAAGTTTGGGTGCGAGTTCATTCTGTAGTAGAGCCTCAATGTGGGAGGAGGGAGACATAAGTTCGCGGGACAGCACGCGTGTATGCCAATGTTCTTCACCACCAAAAGAAGCTAAAAGGTTTTTAATCACTAAATAAATTTTGTCTTTCGAGCTGCCAGTGCTTTGCTCCAGTAATTTCAAGTTTTCCACGCTCACCAATCTATCATGTGCCGTCAACAGAACGGTGCGGTAAAGCCCATCACGATTACCAAAGTGATAGTTGATAGAAGCGATATTAACCTCGGCTTCATTGGCTATCATTTTACTCGTTGTCTCAGCATAACCCTTGGACCCAAATAGCGCTCCCGCTGTTTCTATGATGCGTAAGCGTGTTGTCTCTCCATCTGTTCGTTGTGGACGACCGGTATTCTTCATTTATATTTTCCACCTACAGCCTGATAAGGGCTCCATATTATAGAGATATGCGCCAACGAGCCAGAGCAGAGCTACAGTCGCGCCCCTGTCTGTTAAGCGTAGTACTTCTTTTTTAGTTTAAAACAATTTTAGTTTAAAATAAATTTAAACTAATCTATACTGACAGCGAAATCTTTTTCCTTACCCTATATGGAACTCCGAAAATGAAGAAAACGCTGATAATTCCCATACTCGCTATCACGGTCGTTTTGGCGGTGTCAGTAGGGTGGTTTATGCATTCCAGTGAGGATGCGGAATCGCTGAAATTTTATGGCAATGTCGACATTCGTCAGGTATCGCTTGCCTTTGAAGGCAACGGCCGATTATTACAATTGATGGCGGAAGAGGGAGACGAAGTTAAACAGGGGGATCTGTTGGCGGTGATCGACACAGAAACCCTGGTGCTGCAATCGGAACAAGTGAAAGCCCAGATTGAAGTGCAAAGCCAGAACCTTCAAAAACTGCAAAATGGCGCAAGACCGGAAGAAATCGCCCAGGCGCGCAGCCGCTATGCCGCCGCTCAAGCGGATGCGCAACGTGCTAAACATGAATACGAAAGGCTTAAAAGCGTTGTAGAAAAAACCAATGCCCGAGGCGTAAGTGCACAGGATTTAGATCGCGCGAAAAGTGCTTTGAAGATCGCCGATGCCAAAGTTGCCGAAGCAGGCGAAGCCTTGCGATTAATTGAATTAGGCGCGCGAACTGAAGAAGTCGCTGCCGCACAGGCGCAGTTAAAATCCATGCAGGCGGAATTAGCTATCCTGCAACACCAAATTGATCTCGGTGAATTGAAAGCCCCGTCTGATGCCATTGTCAGGTCGCGTTTACTTGAGCCTGGCGAAATGGCGAGTCAACAACGCCCGGTTTTTTCCCTGGCGCTTATGCATCCGAAATGGGTTCGTATTTACCTCAGCGAAAACGATCTTGGCAAAGTGAAACCTGGAATGAAAGCGCATATTTGCTCAGACAGCCATCCGGATACATTTGTTGAGGGGACTGTTGGTTATATTTCTTCCGTGGCTGAATTTACCCCTAAATTTGTTCAGACCGAAGAGCTACGCACGAGTTTGGTGTATGAAGCACGCATCATCGTACAAGATGAAAATAATCAATTGCGCTTAGGCCAGCCAGTCACGGTTAAGCTAGTTTCCGGATCACTATAAGCGGGTTTATAAGCTTGAACACTTCCACTCCTTGCATCGTCTCCCAAAATTTAAGTAAAAGTTTTATTACAAGCGATAAAGAAAAACATATCGCGTTGAATGAACTTTCACTCACCGCCCAAATGGGGGAACTTACAGCGCTTGTCGGTCCTGATGGTGCCGGTAAAACAACGTTTATGCGTGTCTTATGCGGTTTGTTAAAACCAGATTCTGGCTCGGTGACAGTGTTGGGCTGTGATGTGAGTAAAGAACCTCAGGAAATACAAAATCGCATTAGCTATATGCCACAAAGGTTTGGTCTTTATGAAGACCTTACCGTGCGCGAAAATTTGGATTTATATGCGGACCTGCATGGAGTTTCGAAAGATGAACGCGCTGCTCGCTTTGAACGATTACTCAAGATTACCGATTTAGCGCGCTTTACTTCGCGACCAGCGGGCAACCTTTCCGGGGGAATGAAGCAAAAACTGGGGTTGGCCTGTACCTTGGTGCGTTCCCCTGAACTTTTATTATTGGATGAACCCAGCGTTGGGGTAGACCCCTTATCCCGTCGAGACTTATGGCAAATATTGCAACAGCTTGTTGAGGAAGAAAAACTCACGGTATTGGTCAGCACGGCCTACATGGACGAAGCTGAGCGTTGCGGTAAAGTGTTTGTATTAAATCAAGGGAAGTTACTTGAACAAGGTTCACCGGCTTCTCTCACCAAACTCGCCAAAGGCTTAACATACACCGTCAATCCAAAGCCGGGCATAAAAGCGCGAGATATTCAGGCGCGCTTAATAGATGCGAAAGACATTATCATCGATGCAGTACCACGAGGCGGAGCTGTCAGTTTTATTAAACAAAAACACGCCGAAGTCCCCCAGATCGAAAAACTATTGAATGGCGACCACGTCGAGCCACGCGAAGAAGAGCTTGAAGATGCGTTCATGATGCTACTGCGTGAGCATGAAGATGCAGAAGGTAATGCCGAAAGCGCGCCGACTGTTTCTAGCTCTACAGCCGCACTCAGTTCGTCAGATCAAACAGCGGCGAGTAAACCGGTTATTCGAGTGCAAAATTTGGTGAGGAAATTTGGTGATTTCACAGCGGTTGATAGCACATCGTTTGGTGTTGGTCGCGGTGAAATTTTCGGTTTATTGGGCCCCAATGGCGCAGGTAAAACCACCACCTTTCGAATGTTGTGTGGGCTGTTGCCAGCTTCGAGCGGACATTTGGAAGTTGCAGGCTTAAATTTGCGAGACGCCCGAACCGAAGCACGAGGCCGAATCGGCTATGTTGCTCAAAAGTTTTCCCTATACGGCAACCTTAGTGTTAAGGAAAATTTAGAATTTTTCGCGGGCGCCTATGGCTTATTTGGCAAGAAATTAAAAACGCGTGTGGCAGAGGTTGTAGAGCAGTTTCAACTTGATCCGCGTGCACAAAGCGGTGAACTCCCCGGAGGATACAAACAGCGTTTAGCCATGGCGGCGGGGCTCTTGCATGAGCCTGAAATTCTATTTTTGGATGAGCCTACAAGCGGCATTGACCCTCTGGCGCGGCGCATGTTCTGGCGCACCATCACCGAACTCGCGCAAGGCGGTGTGACGATTATTATTACTACCCACTTTATGGAGGAAGCGGAGTATTGCGATCGTATCGCGATTCAAGACGCTGGCAAATTACTTGCGTTAGGAACGCCCAAGGAGGTGCGTGAACTCGCGGGCGAAACTTATGCGCGTGACATGAACTCAGCCTTTATCGGCATTGTCGAGCAAAATCGGGCAGCGCTAAAAAGTGAAGCTGAAGCAAAGAGCAAGCAAAATGACGGAGCAGCGGCATGATGGTCTCCCAATTTATTTCCCGATTAAAAGCCCTGATCCGCAAAGAAACCCGGCAAATGCTTCGTGATAAAAGCAATGTAGGCGTTGGCTTGGCACTTCCTCTGGTGTTGATTTTGTTGTTCGGCTACGGCCTTTCGTTTGATGTTAAAAATTCTCCTATTGCAGTCGTGTTGCAGGATAACTCATCTGCGATTCGCGAAGTTGTCTCTGGATTAGAAGGGTCCCAATACCTGGCGCCAGTTTGGGTGGGCAGCATGAGCGAGGCAGAAGATTTGCTGCGAGCCGGTGAGGTTTCAGGAATCGTTAGAATTCCCGTGGATTTTTCCGTCCAACAAGGAAAGGGCAATGCAAAAATTCAACTGATCGTCAACGGTGTGGATTCTGGTACGGCTTCTGCCATCGAAGCTTATGTATCTGGTGCAATAAATCTGGCCTTGCAAAAACGTGCGGATCGGTTAGGAACGGCTACGAGCGGTGCAGGTGTCACACTCGTACAACGAACATGGTTTAATGAGGCCAGCAACAGCACTTGGTTTATTGTGCCGGGCTTAATCGTGTTGATTATGACATTGATCGGCGCTTTTTTAACATCATTGCTAATAGCTCGAGAGTGGGAGCGGGGTACTTTAGAATCCCTTTTTGTTACACCGGTCAGGCCTCTAGAGTTGGTAATATCAAAGTTGGCGCCCTACATGGCGGTGGGTATCATTGATTTAGTTTTTTGTCTGCTCGCTGCAAAATTTTTATTCGAAGTACCCATGCGCGGGTCGCTTTTGTTGATCTGTTTTGCCTCTATTTTATACCTAATGGTCTCTTTGTTGATTGGTTTGCTGATCTCAGGTCGTACCAAAAATCAATTTCTCGCCAGTCAAATGGCTTTGATCTTAAGTTTTATGCCGGCTCTTATGTTGTCTGGCTTCGTGTTTGATATCCGGAATGTGCCCGTTGTTATTCAGGTGATTTCGAACATATTGCCCGCAACGCATTTTATGACCTTGATTAAAACCCTTTTTCTAGCCGGCAATGAATGGTCAATGATTTTGAAAGAATGTGCCATTTTGCTGTTTTACATCGTGTTGTTAATTGTTGCCACTCGTAAAACTCTTGTTAAAAAGTTGGGTTGAAATCGTGTCTGCCATATCTTCCTATATATTTCGCATTATTTTTCTTATACGCAAAGAAACACTGACGATTTTAAAAGATCCAAAAAGCAGGGCGGTGTTAATTGCGCCGGTCATTATGCAGGCCCTGCTGTTTGGGTATGGTGCAACATACGATTTAAACCACGCGCGTTTTGCGGTGTTGGATTTAAGCAGAAGTGATGCATCCACCCAATTATTAAGTCACATCGAAGGCAGTGTTTTTTTCGAGCGTGCAGCAACGCTTTCAAGTGCAGCTCAAATCCCCGAGATGATTAACTCGGGTAAAGTGCTGTTTGTATTGAGTTTCGCACAAGACTTTGAGCAGCGACTAAATGCGGGTGAACAAGCGCCTGTACAGATAATTCTTGACGGTCGCAACTCATCCACTGCCGGTGCTGCGGCCGGCATTGTAGGCGCGATTATTGCCAGTTTTAATCAGTCGTTAAACAGTGATGTGCTGTTAAGCAATGAATCTAACTTGGTTATTGAGCGCCGTGCTTGGTATAACCCCAACTTGCAATCACGCTGGCAAATAATGCCCGCACTCATTGCGGCCTTGAGTATGTTGCAAACTTTGTTGTTATCTGCACTTTCCGTTGCGCGCGAAAGGGAGCAGGGAACTTTCGATCAGTTGCTAGTTACGCCTATGACGCCCATGCAAATTCTTATTGGCAAATCTCTTCCCTCTATTTTTATTGGCTTATTACAGTCCACGTTTATCTTGCTGATCATTCGCTTTTGGTTTGAAGTTCCCATGAACGGTTCACCTCTAGTGATGTATTTAGGCTTAATCAGTTTTACGATCGCAGCTGTTGGTGTGGGTATGTCAATTTCCGCTGTGTCCTTAAATATGCAGCAAGCCATGTTGTTTACATTTTTGTTGATTATGCCGCTGATGTTACTTTCGGGTTTGCTTACGCCAGTTAGCAATATGCCGGAATTTCTTCAAGTGGCGACGTATATGAACCCACTGCGCTTTGGTATTGACTTGGTACGCAGAGTTTACCTTGAAGGTGCCGGCTTACAGCAGGTGGCATTCGACTTTGTTCCCATGCTGGTATTAGCGACCTTAACCTTACCCCTGGCTGCATGGCTTTTCCGCCATCGACTTTCATAATCAGGAGTTGAAAATGAAATTCTTCCCACAAAACACACAACGCTCAGCGCGAATGTTTTCGCGAACGATAGCCGTGTTCACTATTCCTGTTTTATTAGCATCTGGGTGCTCGGTTGGTCCTGATTACGTAAAGCCGACAGTCAATGATTTTGAAGAATGGAAAAGCTGGAGCAACAGCGAAGAGCGCAGTCAAGTGTCTTTTACCCAGCAAATGCTGCCGCCTAATTGGTGGTTTGCCTTTCAAGATCCAGTGCTGAATGAGCTTCAGCACGCTGCATTTTCCTCGTCCTTGGACTTGAAAACAGCGCAACTTAGATTTGCCCAAGTCCGGGTTCAACGCCAAACCGTGGCTGCACAACGCGGCCCTAGTCTTGATGTGAATGCTGGTGCGTCTCGCCAAAGACAGAGTGAATACGGGGTTGGCACTCGAGTTACGGATGTAATGGGGGGAGATCGAGGTGCGGTTGTCGACAAATTAAGTGAGCCTTTTACCTCGTATCAAGCCGGGTTTGACGCTTCCTGGGAATTGGATCTGTGGGGAAGGGTGCGTCGCTCTATAGAAGCCGCCGATGCCGATGTACAACAACAGCAGGCCCTTTTGGATTTAGCCAAATTGGTATTGGTCAGTGATATTGCGCGTAACTATTTTGATTTACGTACAGTGCAAGATCTTATTCAGTTAACACGGGAAGACATCGCCGCGTTGAGTGAGCAGGTTGATCTGCTAAAAGTGCGTGTTGATAACGGATTAGTGGATCATTTTGATTTGGAGCGACAACGATCCGAATTAATCAGCATGAAATCCAATTTGCCGCCCTTATTAGCACAGGAAAGAATGGCGGAGAATAGAATTACACTTTTGCTCGGCAAAATGCCGGGTTCGTTGCAAGCCCTTTTAAAGCCTGTAACGCCCGAAAATGATTTGGCCTTGCCTGATTTGGAGTTGGGTTTACCCTCAGAACTCGCATTAAGGCGGCCAGACATTCGCGCTGCTGAAGCCAGATTGCACCAAGCCACGGCAAATATTGGTGTTGCGCGTGCCGACTTATATCCGAGCTTTAGGTTGGGCGCACGTTTCGGTTACGAGTCATACCTATCGGAAGAATTTTTAAATTGGGGTAGTCGTGCCTGGTCAGTTTCCCCAATGATAAATTTACCGCTGTTTGATCGCGGTCGTCGCAAAAGCGTTGTGCAATTAAGAGAATTGCAGCAACAAGAAGCCGCGATAAGTTACGAGCAGACATTGTTAAAAGCCTGGCAGGAAATTGACGACGCGCTCAGTACCTATGCCGCTGAATGGGAACAAATGGAACAATTAAAATTGCGGGTACAAAGCGCGCATGATGTGTTTGATATGGCCGAAGCAAAATACAGCGCAGGTCTCGCAAATTTAACAGCATTGCTGGATACACAAAGAAGTTATCTGCAAGCACGCAGGGATTTAATCAACAGTGAAGGGCGCTTGTACGTACAGTTTGTGGCAATCAATAAGGCGATTGGCAATGTTCCCCTGCAGGTAAATGAACAAGCACCAAATGACGTATCGTTGGACAAAAACCGTGATGATGTAAACCTTTCATCTATTAATCCATAAAAACATGTTAAAACCCTTTTGTATACAATCCAGTTTCTGTAAGACTTTTCACACAGTTGCTTTAGTTGCTTTAGTTGTTTGTTCGCTACCTTGGTGCGCAAATGCTGAGAACAGCCAAGCAGATCAAACTTCTGCTTATCAGCGCTGTTTGCAAGAAAAAATAGAAACCGCCAGCGAAGCAACAACGGTTGCTATTGTGAAGCAAGCCTGCTCGATAGAGGAAGAGAAAGTCACAATCGATGGCCAAGCACGCGAGTTCGGCGCGATTTCCAGTAGGATTTTCCAAGAACGTATGCAGGAGTTTGATCCCTACGTCATTATTCCTCATCGCATGAACTACGTACTTCCGTTGTATATGACCAATCATATCAACACGGAACCCTATGAAAGCTACGGAGAAAAATCTGATCATCTGGAAGATACCGAAGCTAAGTTTCAGCTCAGTTTAAAAATCCCACTAAATTCACACGGCATGCTCGTGGAAGGCGACGGGCTTTACTTTGCATTCACCGTTAAATCTTGGTGGCAAGTTTACGCCAGCAATATATCCAAGCCCTTTCGAGAAACCAATTACCGCCCTGAACTTTTCTACCTCAGACCGCTAGCTTGGCAGCCCGTTGGTGGCAACGCCGGTTTTGCGGTCGGTATTGAACACGAATCAAATGGTCGGCCAGAAGAGTTTTCCAGAAGTTGGAATCGCATATACAGCCTGTTGCTGGTAGAAAAAGGAAATCTAGCGTTAACCTTCAAACCCTGGTGGCGTATCCCAGAACACGAGGATAAATATCTTGGAGACCCCACCGGCGACGATAACCCAGATATCGAAGATTACATGGGGCATTTTGAAATGAATGCCGCCTACAAATGGCAACATTTCGAAGTCAATTTCATGGGCCGCCAGAACTTCAGAACCTTAAGAGGTGCCTTTGAAGCCGGTTTTATTTTCCCATTGTCTGGCCGCTTGCGTGGCTACATGACCTTGTTTAACGGTTATGGCGAAAGCATGATTGATTACAACGTCTCGCAAACGCGGTTTGGTTTGGGGATTGCGCTGACGGGGTTTCTTTGAGTTTATCGATAAAGTGTTCAAGGAAGAACTGGTAGTCTCAGTCTGAAGGGCACTTTGAATCGGACGCTTTGTGGTGTGTTTTTATATATGTGGATATAGTTTGTATTAGTGAAGAGGCTGGCTTAGCGAAATTTTCTGATTACCCTCTATTTAGGATGCTTAGAAAAGTATCTCCCTTTATTAAATAGTTCTTTATATCTGACAATAGAATAAAAATTAGTTGATACAATTATAAATTAATATATGGCAGATGTACGGCCAAATAGATTTAACCCTTCCTCGTAGAATTTCTGCGTTTGAAATCCTCTCGTTAGTTTAAAAACCCCTTTAAAAGTTTAAATATTATTATCTTCAAATCATCTCTTTGGCGTTAAATGTCTTTAATGTGTTATTAAAGGAATTAATTGCCCTTATTTCAGGTTTATCAGCCATGACGATAGGTGTAGGATCGATAAGGTGACATCTATTTGAGAGGGTGGTGAGTGCCGTTGAAGCGCCTGCTGAGTGATAAGGGTGTGGTTGAGTTGTAAACTAAAACAATGACTCACTGTATGAGGCCTCTGCAGTGAGTTTGAAGTGATTTATGCATTGCGAATGTATGAAGCTAGTTTTGGCTGGGGTGAGTTTAAAAGTATATCGGGCTTTAAAAATAAAAAGACTCTTTAGTGGAAAGTTCTTCCACTCGAGTTTGAAGTTGAATGCTTAATAGGTAAAATATTTTTACAAGTCAAAATATCGGAGGTGTTCAATTAAAAATGGATGTCAATGTCGGCTAAGTGCCCTTAGCGGAAGTTGGTTTAATCGCTTACCGAAGACAGCAAAGTGCCCCTTGGAGACCTTAAGATTTAAACTACGGATACAGATTAGGCGACGATATGTAGACGGTATATTTGGGTATTTAAGTCTTAACATAAAAAATACAGTGAATATTCGAAATAAGTGTATCCCTGTCGAAAATTCAAATGTTATACGAAAATAAAGGGAGTGCCGGTTGGCTAAAGTTTTAGTTACAAAACCGATAACAATAAAATACGCCAATGAGTTTATTAAGAAATTTCATAGGCATCATCGCCCCACCATAAGAAATAATGGTCGATGGGCCTTGGCTGCGGTGGGGCGTGAAGATGAATTAGTTGGGGTTGTTATAGCTGGCAATCCAGTATCAGCGACATATATGGATGGTTTCACATTGGAGTTAACTAGGCTTTGTGTCAAAGAAGGTGCTCCTAAAGGAACATGTAGCTTCTTGCTTTCTAATTGCTGCTCAATTTGGCGGAAAATGGGTGGGAACAGAGTAATAACTTATACACTAGAGAGTGAGTCTGGAGCATCCCTTAAGGGGGCTGGGTGGAAATTGGTTGGAACGGTGAAACCTCATAAGAGGTGGATAAACCGTACAAAAGTAGATGGGATCGAAAGAGCTAACTTAGAAATATATGAAGTTACAAAATATCGCTGGGAAAAAGAACTAAAGGAAGTAGTGTAATGAATTTTATATGTGCATTCAGCTCGGATAGAAGAGAATTATACAAAGCCGACATATACAGGGTATTGGCATTACCAAAAGGTCATATCGTTCATTTTCGATACAAAACAAAGTACGTAGATGATAACCTGCTGGTGGATATTGAAAAACTATTAAAACAGAAAGTTGCTATTTTCTTTACCCATGGAAACAGTTCAGAGGGAGAAAATAACTCATGTCAAAATTTTTCCATTAGATATGCAATCATCACAAAAGTGGAAATTAGCGATGTCACCGACGTTTTTCATATATACATGAAGTTGTCTGAATTCTGCAGCGTTGACGTAGATTCAAACAACTCTCAAGAGAAAATTCCGCCGACCAAATTTTTTACGAGATTAAATTGCACAGAAAAGTCGAATGATAAAAATTGGCATTCAAGAGTTTTAGCTATTAAGGATTACTTTCCGAGAATCACTTTCTTTCATTTGAAGGAAATTAATGACGGCTACCAGGAAAATAAAATACACTATCAAAATGATGGAAAATCCTGCTATTACAACCTAATACATGGAAATAGGTATATTCTAAAGTTGTCTATATCTAACCCCGATACTTCCAATACAAAAATAGAAATTTCTGACAGTAGCGACGAAATAACTTTTAATTGCATTAATCCTTTCGAATCATCCATACAGTTTGATGATCATGACGTGCCAATTTCAGTAAAGACGCTCCAGGTATTTAAACAGGCATCACTTCTTAGGTTTAAGCCAATACAGTCTACAACGGAGCCTGGTGATTATGATGTATTAGGAGAGTATTCGACTAATATTGAGCTAAATTTGGAGCTTAGTTTAAAGAGACCACTAATATTTGGCTTATTTAGTACAATGGCATTTTGGGCTGTGCTAATGGTAAGACCAATTTCGGACTCCGCATCATGGCCATCGTGCTGGACTTTAGTATTGGCTACAGTGTTTTTTTATATGGCTAGTAGCTCTCTATTTTTTGGTTTAATAAAAAGTAAAGAATCCTATAACAAGCGCTATCACGCGGATCAATTATCCGTTGGCGCTCCAAAATGCCCTATGTAGCGTACGTTAATCCGAGGTTCGCTCCCAGCTACAGCGGCCTGAAAGCCGCAAAGAAGATAGATTTAGATTTCAGTTTGCTCAGATATTTCGAGTGCATCGTCAACCTCGATTCCAAGATATCTGACGGTACTTTCGAGTTTCGTATGTCCTAATAAAAGTTGAATAGCTCTCAAGTTTTTTGTACGTTTATATATAAGTGTAACTTTAGTACGGCGTAATGAGTGCGTTCCATAATCATTCGGAGAAAGCCCTATGAGCTGTACCCATGATTTAACAATTCGTGAATACTGACAAGTTGTAATATGTTTATTTACACCATTTCGGCTGGGAAATAGGCAGTCATCAGACGACAGCCCTTTGGTTTGTATCCAGTTTTGTAGAGAATCTCGTGTTTGTTGAGTAATCTCAAATGAACCGGTTGTGACGTCTATTGCTGCATTACTATATCCCTTTTGAGGATGTAGGCGCCATGAGAGATATCGCGCACTTTCAGCTTAACTAAATCGCAACTTCTAAGTTTGCTATCAATTGCTATATTGAATAGTGCAAGATCACGAAAATTGTTAAATATTTGAAGTCTTACACGAATTGCCCATATTTCTTGAAGCTTTAACGGCGGTTTCTGGCCAACAAGTTTGCCTTTATTCCAGGGTGTTATTCGATCTTTTGAAAGTTGTAAATTATTTAACATGATATAGCCCTCGATGAATGAGAGAGCCATATTTTGATCGGTTTATTGTTGAATTGCTAATTGAGCCCTTAGCGGGAGCTCAAAGAGGAAGTTTTTATTTATTGAATTTTAAGTCTTATATTTTGACTGTCCTGTTGAAATGCCTGTCAACCTTCATCAAGGAAGAAAAATGAAAATCGCATACTTTGAAATTCAGAACTTCAGAAAGCTAAGATCTTGTAGACTAGAGCTTGGCAAAAGAGAAACATTGTTGGTTGGGGCAAACAATAGTGGAAAAACTTCTGCCATCGAAGCACTTATTCTTTTCTTTAAAAAGGAAAAGAATAAAGATATTTCGACGACGGATTTTACGCTTTCAAATTGGAGAAGACTTAATCAAATAGGGGAAGAGTGGATTAATTCAGTTATTAATGACTTTAAGAAAGAAGCTCAGTTGGAACAACTGGGAGAGGCTGGCTTACCGAGCCTCTATGCTCAGCAATGGCGCGCCTATTTGCCAGCAATTGATCTGTGGCTTGAGGTTAATGACACCGAAATTCATTATGTGAGTCACCTTATTCCAACCCTTTCATGGTCTGGCGGAAAGATTGGTGTTCGGCTAATTCTCGAACCTAACGTAAACAGTGATTTACAAATTGAAAGTCTTTATAGGGATTTTAGGCAAGCATATATTGCCACTGAGCAAACGATAGCTGCAGCTGCAGCTGCAGAACAAGAAGCAAATCAATTAAAAAAAATTGATAAGCCTCGGAAGCCTCCTAAGTTATGGCCACAATCCATGAGGGAGTTTCTGGACAAAAATCTCCATAAATACTTTACCGTAAATGCATATCTGCTAGATCCAGCCAAACTTGAAAATCCTGAAAGTGGTGTGGCTCACCCTCAAGCGCTTAATGAGAAATCCTTTCCAATATCACAAAAGCCCTTTGATGGTCTGTTTAAAGTGGATGTTATTAATGCTCAAAGGGGGTTTTCTGACGTAAACTCATCTGAAGTCCATAGCACTGGTATAGCATCATTATCCTCTCAATTCCGTAGTTACTATGACAGACACTTGAATCCAACAGAATTCCCAGAGGCGAAAGACATAGAGGTTTTATCTGTAATCAGCGAGGCTAAAGAAAAATTTGATGAAAAATTAAAGTTTAGTTTTAATCCAGCCATTTCTGAACTTGAGGATCTTGGATACCCCGGCTTCGTAGACCCGAAGATCTCAATTACCAGCCGCGTTGATCCTATTGAAGGGATAATTCATGAATCTGCGGTACAGTTTAGTGTTGGCACCACTGTAAAAGACCAAATGGCGCTTACTCTGCCAGAAAAATACAATGGACTAGGTTATCAAAATCTAATATCCATGGTGTTTAAACTAATTCGTTTCAGGGATGAATGGATTCGATTTGGTAAAGCAGATAAACGGCACGAAAAGGAAGGCTCCGTTATTGAGCCTTTGCAACTTGTATTGATTGAGGAGCCTGAAGCTCATTTGCATGCACAAGTTCAGCAAGTGTTTATCAAAAATGCTTACAAAGTATTGAGAAAGAGAAAAGAATTAGGTGATAAAGATAAATTTACAACTCAAATGGTTGTCAGCACCCATTCGAGCCATATTGCACACGAAGTAGATTTTTCTGATTTACGTTATTTTCAACGGAATATTGTTACTGATATAAATGAAGTGCCTTGTGCTTCTCTGGTAAATCTTTCCGAGACATTTGGCTGTGGTGCCGATACCTCAAATTTTGTAACTCGATATTTGAAAACTACTCATTGTGACCTTTTCTTTGCCGATGCCGTCATATTAGTGGAAGGGCCTGCTGAGCGCATGTTAGTTCCATATTTTATCAAGAATGATTTCCCAGAGCTTAATTCCCGATATATCACGATTCTAGAGATAGGGGGAAGTCATGCTCACAGGTTAAAACCTCTCATTGAAGAGTTGAAGATATTCTGTTTAGTCATAACCGATCTAGACTCGGTAGAAAAACCAGATAAAGGGAGAGCTGTTAAGAAACGTCCAGAGCGTATAGGTTCGTATCAGACAGCCAATGAAACGTTAAAAACCTGGTGTCCCTGCAAGACTAATCTTATTGAAGTGATGGGGGTTACATTACAAGAAAAAGAAACCAAAAGTGGATTGATCCGCGTCGCATATCAATATCCTATTTCGGTCACTTATAATAAAGTTGATGCGGAGGTTGAAGTTATCCCCTACACATTTGAGGATGCACTTGCTTTTTCCAATATTGAATTATTTAGAGGGCTGAATGTAAATAAAGGTCTTTTGAAGAAGATGAAGGAATCCCTTTCCTCGGATGATCTCCAGACTGCTTCAATATCAATGTTTGACGCGCTTGATAAATCAGCTAAGAAAGCAGAAATGGCTTTGGAGTTACTCTTTCTCAAAGAGCCCTCGGAATTATCGGCCCCCCAATATATTTCTGAAGGTTTAGCATGGTTGCAGAAGAAGCTAGATATCAAAGTTCATTCAGATAATAAGTCGGCGACAGCAGTTAATGGTGAAGCTGATGGAGATTAAACTTTCTGATGTTGATAAGGAAATATACTCTTGCTTGAGCTTAGAAAAACCTAAAAGCTTTTTCCTGTTTGCCGGTGCTGGATCAGGTAAGACAGGGTCTTTAGTTAGGGTTCTTCAAAAATTCCGTGATGAAAATATTCAAGAACTGAGTTTGAACGGTAAGAAAGGAGCAATTATTACTTACACGAACGCTGCATGCGATGAAATTAAGAGGCGTTTGGAATTTGATTCCGCCTTTATGGTTTCTACCATTCATAGTTTTTGCTGGGAGTTAATACGGCCATTTCAGACCGATTTAAGGAAATGGCTTGATAATAATCTCAGGAACGATTTGGATGAATTGGAATTGGCTCAGTCAAGGGCTAAAGGAAGGAATAAAGGGTTTATTGATCGTGAGAAAAAGATACTTACGAAACGAAAAAGGTTAGAAAAATTAAGTGAAATACTGGAATTCACATATAATCCAAATGGTACAAACAGTAGCCGAGAATCCGTTAATCACGCAGAGGTAATAGCGATAACTGCAGAATTTTTAGGCTCTAAAGATTTGATGCAAAGAATACTTATTCGAAAATATCCGATATTGCTGGTTGATGAAAGCCAGGACACAAAAAAGGAATTGATCGAGGCATTTTTCAAAGTTCAGGCAGCTTTTGCATCCGAATTCTGTCTTGGGCTATTTGGCGATACGATGCAACGCATTTATACTGACGGCAAAAAGGACTTAGGCGAAAATCTTCCAGGTAATTGGCTTAAACCCGTAAAAGAAATTAACTATAGATGCGCTAAGCGTGTAATTACTTTAATAAATAAAATTAGGAAGGACCAGCCGCAAGTCCCAGGCGAAAAAAATGAAGAGGGAGTTGTTCGACTTTTTATTATTGACTCTAATTTGGCAACTAATAAGCTAGAAATTGAGGAGAAAATTTCCTGCCGAATGGAAGATTTTACTGATGACGTTGATTGGAAAAGTCCTGAGAAGGTTAAAATATTAACGCTCGAGCACAAGATGGCGGCAAAAAGGGGTGGTTTTCTAGAGTTTTTTCAGCCTCTTTATGATTTAAAAAAAGAACATACAGGCTTAATGGATGGAACGATGTCAGGTATGCCGTTTTTTGTTAAAAAATTGCTCCCATTAGTAAAGGCGGTTCTAGAAAAAGATAATTTTAAGATCGCTGAATTGATAAAGAATAATTCTCCTCTATTAGATAGGAATAAATTACGTGAAAGCCAGGAGCAGGTGGCTCAGATACAACAGGCCAAAAAGGCTGTAGATAAACTTCACGCCATGTGGTCCGAGGGTGCTAACCCGCTACTATTAGACATAGTAAAGAAAGTTTATGACCTCGAAATATTGAGGGTGCCAGATGTGCTTCTCCCAATCATGCAACGTACTAAAGAATATTTTGAAGCGCCTAGTGATGATGGTGAAAGTCACTCTGATGTAGATGCATGGGATATGGCCTTACATTCTCCCTTCAGTCAGCTTGTGGCTTATGATGAATATATTTCTGATAAGTCTCGGTTTGGTACTCACCAAGGAATAAAAGGGCTAGAGTTTCCTCGAGTGATGGTCATACTAGACGACGATGAGGCCGGTGGGTTTCTTTTTAGCTATGAGAAGTTATTGGGCGCGAAAGAATTGAGCGATACCGATAAAAAAAATGAGAGGGAAGGAAATGATTCTACGCCAGAAAGAACAAGACGGCTTTTTTATGTGACTTGTAGTCGGGCGGCGAAGAGTTTGGCTGTTGTTGCATATACTCAAAATCCAAATCTAGTTGAAAATCATGCGAAAACTCAAGGATGGTTTGATGAATGTGAAATATTGTCTTTGGCTGACCTCAATCGACATAGTCCAGATACATATAAAGTAAAAAAAGTAGTTGAAGCGATTATTGGTAAGCTCAATAGCTTCAATCAAAGCGAATGTTCATATGTGGTTCTCAGTAATTTGTTTCAATTAATGCGAGCAAACGGTTTTGTTCGGGCGCATGAACTATCCTTAAAAATAATTGATATATGGAAGAGTAATCATAACTTTAATAAAGATATTGAGACTTTAATAAGAAAACACAGTTTGCCATAATCAATAGCACGAACATCTTCTAAATAAGTTCTTATAGTTATAAAATCGAGGAGCAAATATATTAAATGTTTAGATATTTGGACACTGACTATCTGGCAGAACACAGCGATCAAAGTAAGGATTAAATGTCCGCTTCTGGCTGAAAGCGGACTGTACTCTTAAATAATATTTCCAAATACAAGGCTTTTTCACGTTTTTTAAAATCACATAAATTTTGTTAAAGAAAGTATTTATAAATATTGTAAAAAGAAAATTAAATAGGAGTGATTTATGAGGTTATTAATAGTTGTATCATTGATTGTGTTCTTTACTAGTGGAAAAGTGACAGCTGCCAATTTATCTACTAGCGAAACATTGCTAAAAGGTTTTGTTAAGTGGCAGGCTAGCAGAGTTGAGAAAGCCGCATTGGATTCCGCTATTAGTGACATAGCAAACGACTCTCACATAGAAAGATATTTCCCACTTACTTCAAATGGGATAAAACTTTATAGTGCATATACTTCAGCGCGAAGATTAGTGCCACTAATGCAATATAATATTGAACAAGACATCGATAAATTGAATGATATTTTAGCTGTATGTATACCAAGTAATGTCAATTTGTGGGTTAAAGATATAGATGAAAATACTTTTACGGTTAATCCAGACAATACGATATCGTTCAATCTAACAGAAAGTGAGCAACGCGATATATATATTAAAGTTGCAGGCTTATTATTGAATTTATATAACATTTCATCTCGTCCAGAATCACCTCATTATGTGGTTACCCAAAAAAACCTCGGTGGTATCGAAATTGTTGAAATTGAAGAGAAATCTGGCACCTACACGGTATCGAATTTTTATCAAAATGTATGCCCAAAATTGCCTGCAAATAAACAGGATTTAAGTGATAAATTAAGTAAAGAAAAATATGTTGCTGCCATAGCCTTTTCTGTACTTAATATGGTGGCAAAATATAACAGCCTAGATTTTGATACAACAAGTTATAAATCAGGTGCAAAGTCTGTATCGGATATCACATTCCCATCTATCGGAGTAGTGCCTAAAGAAATAACATCTTACTTTTCGTCCTCGTATATTAATAAATTAACTGCAGCACTAAGAGAATATAATCGGATAAGCAAGGAGTTTAGTGATGATAAAGTCCCTTTTGTTGTCAAAGCAACTTCGCTGTTTTCGATAGTTGAGCAATTTACTCCACCTAAAAGTAAAGACATTTCAGGGTTTCTAAAACTCAAATCAACCACAATTTTTCTTGCCTCTCTTGTTGATGCGGGAAAAAGCGCTGAACCAGATAATGTTGTAGCGGTTTTAGATTTATACGTAGACGATATTGATGTAATGAATCGGAAACGTTCAGAAAACTCCTTCATTGTTTCTACCATCGACTATACAACTTACGATGGAGTTGAGAAAAAAGTAAAAACCAGCTCCTGGAGAACAAGTTGTCATGTTTATGGAGTTTTGCCTTGTCAAAACACGATTTTCATTGGCTCGTATTATGGCTTTTCATACACCAAATATGAGAAAGAAATGGGAATGGATAGAGTATGGCACCCGCGCGCTTTTGGACCGGTTGGAATTGAGTTCAAACTGTTTAGTTTCCAATCTAGTCCAGTAACCATAATGTACGCACCATTTGATATCGGAAACTACGTAACAAACGAATTGACCGACCAGGAATATTCAGCCAAATTTTCCGATATTGTTGCGCCTTCGGCATTTTTATCTTACACGGTCAAAGGCAAACCTATATCTCTATTGGCGGGGTATCAGTGGGATATGATATTGGCTGAAAATTTTGAAACCGAAGGGCCGTTTGTTTCAATAGCCTATGATTTACCAATTTTTGGTTTGTATTAAAATCTTCTGGCTGAAGTAATAGAACTCCAGGCATAGGCCTTATACTTTGTAATAAAGAACTTCAAAAAAGTCAGTAAAACCAGTTTTTATATTTTGATCAGCAATTACTTTATTCCATACAATCAAATACAAGCAGTTTAATTGTTTATAAAAACGCGGGACAAATCTATTTTCTTGCAATAATTAGCGCGAAAAATAAATCGGTACCCTTTTATTGCAAATATTATAATTAAGGAAAAAATATGCCAACCAAACTATTAATAATTTTAAGCACAATCATATTTTCCGGCTGCACGATAAAACAGGTTGTTGACCCAGTAGATATGTCATCCACTGCAGAGTTATGCATAGTTGAAAATTCTGCAGTCAAAGAAGGTTTTCTAAGAGAGCTAAGGGCGACCTTAACGGAAAAGGGGATAAAGCACAAGATTATCACCGAGTTTTCCGCAACCGATACTTGCGAATGGACGGCTACATATAATGCAAGGTGGTCATGGGATCTTACAATATATTTATCGTATGCCGAAATCAAAATATTCCGAAATGGCGAACTTAGCGGGCAAGCTTTATATGATTCCCGATCTGGCGGTGCAAATATGAATAAGTTTATAGATGCAGAACCCAAAATACGAGAGCTAGTTAATCAACTTATCAATAAATATTCAGCGCTTTTCAATCAAAAAAGAGTGTCTAAAGACCAATATGGCTGAAATAATATAATATAAAATCTAAGAATCATATCTCTAGATATGTTTAAAATATGTAAAATCGAGTTCTCTACTCCCTTATTTTTGATAGCGAGTAAATAAAGGTTCCTTTTAACAAAAGGGTTTCGAATGTATACAACCAAAATTTATCAACTATAAACATGCTATATATCTCTAGGAAAATTTTATGCCACCGACAAACCCAAGGAACGAATCACTACAGAACCATATCGAATCCTTAAAAAATCAACTGCAGCATGTTACTGGTCAACGAGCTAATTTAATTAGCTTTCTGTCTTCATCAGATATGGATGATAAAAATTAAAGGGGACAGATTTATTTTCTCAAATATATTGCGTCACAATTAAATCTGCCCATTTATGCTTCAAATGCTGAGAATCTGTTTGTGGTTTATTACAGAGTTTGAGATATCATCAGAGAGAACTGGAGGTAGCAATGACAACAATTTGGGAAATGGTAAAAGAAGCCGCTGGCGAAATAGGCCGAGAAGTGGCATATTCTGAAATCAAAAAGCTATGTACGTTCTAAGTGCGGCGACATTAATGTCTCATCGCTGACTTGCTCGATTATTTCCATGTCTGTAAATCATCCTTTTCGCATCCATTACCAAGAGAGTAAGAGAATTAGAATATCAGACGGCCCTCACGACTTTTTATTCAATACTGGGCGTGGCAGAGAAAGTTAAAGCGCGTTATCAGTATTATCACATGGTATTATGTGCCTCACTTGACTTAGCAAAAGACAAGGAAGCATATCAAGAAGATAGTAAGCTGAATATATATTAGGCAGGCTTGGCGCCAAATTAGTTTTCTAATATTTAACGATATAGAGCTTAAGTGTGACAGATTTCTTTTTGAGTCTCTGGTTTGATCAAAAAAGGTGCATCACAGACACTTGTCACTTTAGGAAAATACCTATAAAGAACGAAAATGGATAAATCACTGTTAAAAACAATTTTTGAAAACAAAGAGAATCTGCTTGAGCAAGTGAAGTCTCATCTTTTGGCGGGGGCAGACCCGAATGAGCGCACAGAATATTTTGAAACGCCGTTAGGCGTGTCTTCCATGCTTGGGCGTTTTGACGTGGTTAAGCTTCTCTATGAATCCGGAGCAGACCCTTCACAATTAAATTGGACGCCATTAATGCATGCTGTTGCCTATGGTAGTTTGTGCCAAGTGAAAGATTACGTAGAAAACGGTGAAGATTTGAGGGCCAGAGATACATGGGAGCGTACTCCTTTACTTCTCGCAGTACAAAGCGGCGAGGTAGATAAAGTTAGCTATTTAATCGAGGCAGGCGCAAATATCGGGGATGAGGGGCGGTGTGATAAACCTGCTTTAGAATATGCGATCCAGAATGATGATGCCAATATGCTCACCTTTCTGGTCCAAACAGGTTCGGATGTTGAAAAGTATAATGCCTTTGGGTATACACCTTTAATACAGGCCGCAGAAGATGGCGCAATCAATTGTGTAAAAGCTTTATTGAAGCACGGAGCTGACATCCACAAAAAAGACCGCTCTCAGTTTTCGCAGCGGACAGCTATTGCACAAGCATCTAATGTAGAGATTGCCGAAGTGCTTGCTGAAGCCGGTGATGATTTGAATCAGATCGATGCTGATGTTCGGGCTACTCTATTGAAAATAGTGGAGCAGGATAAAGTATCTTTAACTAAAGAAGAGTATATTTCTCAGAAGCATAGAGTATTTGGCAAGTCTAACCCTGAAATATGCGAAATACCTTTTTGGTACGAAATGGTACTTTGCAACTTCAACGCGTGGAAAGCCAGAGAACAATTCAATGATGAGGATAGCTTTAATGATCAACCAGTTTGGTGCGGTGATCGGTTTGGTAGATCTATTACCTCGATCGGTGGTGGTGAATTCGTAGAAATTGCAGGAGAACATGAGGACTCTTACGACCCTGATTTTTGTATTTACAATGAAGTATTTCATCACAAAGGAAATGGTGAATTAACGATATATCAATACCCAGAAGAAATTTTTCCACCAGCTGATTTTCATACAGCTACTTTAGTCAATGAATTTATTTATATCGTTGGTAATTTAGGTTACCCCGCTAAGAGAGCTTATGGGACCACGCCGGTTTACAGGCTGGATATTAATAGCTTCGAAATTCTAAAACTTGAAACTTCTGGCGAATGGCCGGGATGGATCTACAATCACTCGGCAAATTTATGCGGTCAATCAATTATACGGATTCAGGGTGGGGAAATACTCGAAAAGACAAGGGATAGTGAAACTCATCGGTTTAGTGAGTTTGATTTTGAGTTGAACCTAGACTCGATGATATGGACGAAACACGTTCATAAGCCAATAAGTGGAAGCGCTCCCTTTTTCCCAGAAGAATACAAACGATTTGATGAATCGGAAAGAACACTATTCGCTGTTGAGGCTGAAAGTAAATGGCGGATTTTAAAGTTAACATACGTGCATCGGATTGATGTTTCCGAAGGGAAAAAAATTCAGTTCGAACACGAAACAGTAACAGCCTTATCTAACGATTTTCTATTCGTCGTCGCTTATTCTACAAGTGAGCCGTTTGCAAGTTTTGAGCTGATTGAAAAAGCAGTAAAAGATAAGAATTGGAAATTTGATAACAAATGTCACGTGTGTAGAACAATAGCGTTTCCAAAATATAGCAGGTACATAGGTTTTTCTGGTATAGCCGAAGAAGAACGCGAAGCGTTTAACGCTTGGAAGAACTTATTTGAACAGGGGCAAGCTAAAATCGCATAAGAGTTTTCATTATCGTCAAGGATGGATAATTTTAAAGTTCGGAAAACACAGATGATTTTCATATATCAATGAACAGAGAGTAGGGGAGTCGCCCAACCGACAAAACCCTTCTCTCTAAATACAAAGTTTATGCTGTAAATGACAAATCTCAATCAATGTCTACTGCATGTATTGATTTAAAAATGAAAGAACTTCCTCTGGGTGTTTTCCGAAGTGGTTGTATCCGTCTCTAAAGCGATAAGGCGTGTTTTCAATCCACAAGAATCAAAGGGTCAGAGTTCTTGATAAAAATGCAATAATAAAAGGGGACATATTTATTTTCTGGCCATTTCTGTACCAATAATAGATCTGTCCCCTTTGTTATTGGTGTGCGTAGTTCTCTCGGTATCACATCATTTATATCCATGCATCTTAAGATTATCGGCTTTATTTTGATCTTTTCGTTTAGTGCCATTCGAAAAGCGTAACTGCTCACCAAATAGAAAATCTTGAATTATTTGTTTTGTATCTAGAAGATTTCAATGAAGTTAGGTGTCGTGAACACTCAGTTTGGCGTTTAATGCCTTGGGAATGCCAAATTACGTATGAAGCGACAAAAAAATCATGTGCTTTTTGTGCGCTGATTTGCGTAAAAAGAAAAAGTCATCCAAATATTTAAAAAGCTACGTGATCACGTAGTTGGCTAGTTCTAGGGGTGTGTGATCTAATTAATTCTTTTGCAAACGTATTTAGCAGGAGCTTTTTGCCTGAAACTCATTATTATCACAGTTACTTTCTGTTTAACGGTGGGACGGATACGATGGTGGAAATTCGAGCGGCAGTCTTCAATAAACGAGACTTCCAATCTTGGTGAGAGTTTTAATTAACCGTTTACAGTATTTTAAACGCTAATGATCACCGTAGTGATATTCTCGTCGGTGGTCGATTAACTAGCTAACATGTTGCCGTAGTTGATAACATTGCGCGATTAAATCCCGATATTAAATATTAGCTAGTTAACGATTAAAAGCTAGATCACTCCTAGGAAAGAAAGTAGATACCATTACTAAAATTCCATACGCCTAGAAATTCGAAAAAAATAACGAAGACTGAATACATTTTTGACATAGCTTCTTTAGCGCTAATTTGAGAATTTGGAACATGGATAACTTCACTCAAGACAATCGATTAATCTCAATATCTGATTTTGGCCTAGGAAAAGATACTTTTTTACTAACAGATTTTCAGGGTGGCGAGTTTATATCGGATATATTTTCTTTTGATATTACAGTGCTGTCTGAAAAACTGGATATTTCACCTAAGGATATAGTTGGGCATCCAGTCACTATCAATATCGATACAGAGTTTTCGCGTATATTTAACGGCGTAATTAGCGAATTTTCTTTTGGTGAGATGAAAGGGAGGTCTGTTCGTGAATATAGCATGAAAATGGTGCCGTGGTTTTGGCTGCTAACGAAAACAAATAATCACCGGATCTTTCAGAATAAAAATGCGAAGGGCATTATCTGTGATATTTTTACTAGGGCTGGATTCACTGATTTTGACTTTCAAGCTAAAGGAGGAGAGGTGCGAGAGTATTGTATTCAACACAACGAAAGTGATTTTGATTTTGTTTCTCGATTACTGGAAGAGGAGGGAATCGCGTATTATTTTACCCATAGTAATAAAAATCACGGTCTTGTGCTTACCGATCAAGCCAGTGTTTTCCAATATTGCAGGCAAGCTAAAATTGAATATTTCACGGGCACCAAGACTAATCCGCACATTTATAGGTGGAACCGCCTCCATAGTTTAAAAACTGGACGCTGGACAATTAGTGATTATGATTTCAAAACACCACAAAATAAAGTAAATAAAAATATTAGTGCTCTTTTGCCATTTGCAAGTAGCAGTACTCTGGAGCATTACGAATACCCTGCGCTTTATAAGACAAGCGTCCGTGATGCAATTGTAAAATTACGAATGGAGTCTGAAGAGAGCGATAAAGATACTGCAACTGCCAGTAGCCAGTGCAGTTCATTGTTTGCTGGTGGACTCTTCGAATTAGTGGGTCATGAGGCTAATACTGAGAATGGTGAATATTTAATTACAAAAATAGAACACAAAGCTTTTGACCATAGCTACCTGAACAGTATAAGCAATAAGGGTGCAAATAAAAAAGGTTCTGGCTATCACAATTTTTTTCAATGTATTCCAGCAAACACACCGTTTCGCCCAAAAATAAAACATACACGCCCGGTAATGAAAGGCGCTCAGTCTGCGATAGTTGTCGGACCTCCAGGTGAAGAAATTTTCGTAGATGACTATGGTCGCATAAAAGTGCAGTTTATATGGGATAGAGAAGGGCAGCACAACGAAAACAGTAGTTGCTTTTTACGTGTCATGCAAGTTTGGGCTGGTAACAAGTGGGGGGCTTCTTTTATTCCTCGTATTGGACATGAGGTGATTGTTGATTTTCTTGACGGCGATCCAGATCGTCCAATTGTTAGTGGCACCGTATACAACGGCAAAAATCGTCCACCATATACATCAAAAACCCAGAGTGGGATAAAATCGCGGTCTACCAAGGGGGCTTCTGCATCGAATTTTAATGAATTACGTTTTGATGACAAATTTGGCGATGAGCAGCTTTATATTCAGGCGGAAAAGAATCAAGTTAATCTCGTCAAAAACAATGAAACGACCAATGTCGGCAACGATCGCAAAGAAGACGTCGGGAACAACGAAACTATCTCTATTGGCAGTAACAGAACAGAGAACGTGGGCAGCAATGAAGAGATCTGTATCGGTAGCAATAGGAAAGAAAGTGTGGGTGGCAATGAAACCATTAAGATAGGTAGTAACCGGACGGAAAATGTTGGTAGCAATGAGACGGTCACGATTGCCAAGCTTCGTACTCATAATGTCGGTATCAATGACATGGTAAACGTAGGGGCAGCTCAAGAGGTTACTGTTGGGGGTTTTCGCATGCTTAACGTTGGTCTTTATCAGAATCGAAATACAGGTTTAGACTTGACGGAAAAGATTGGTAAAAAGTTAGTTATTGATGCGGGTGATGAAATTACCATAAAAACAGGTGAAGCCAGTATAAATATGAAAAGTGATGGCTCTATCATTTTCTCAGGTACGACAATCAAAAACCTGTGTGATTGCGAATTTCAGGTCACCGCAAAAAATAACGTCACTCTTAAAGGTAAAAAAATATCGGAGAATTAGGGCATGAACTTAAAGAATCAGGTACTACCACTAAAAAATACTGAGGATAGTGTTAACGAGCAGCACGTCGATAAACATGTCTTAAGTGTTAAGCTTGGGACGATAATGTTTATAGAAGATGGTTATCCCATGGTTCACTGGGCTGATGGTACGAGCACAAAAGTCATTCGTGCTTTAAGTCAAGTTCGCATTGGCAAGGAACATATCAACAAGACCTGTACTCTGGCTTTTGTCGACGGTGACCTCGCTCAACCAATAGTTATGGGTATTCTTTATACTCCGAACAAAACTAATGATACTCAACATCATCATGAGGATACCAGTCAGCCCCTAGTTTTAAAGTCTGATGATTTTATTTCATTGGAGGCTGGTCAATCCAAAATTCAATTGCATGCTAACGGTCTAATAAACATACAAGGCATGAGTATAAACTCTCAAGCTTATGGTCCGAATAAACTCAAAGGCGCTTCGGTAAAAATAAACTAAATGAACATTCAAAATTATACGGACTATGTCGCTAACTTCGGTCCAGGGATGCTGCCTGATGGTCGTATCTGTCTTATCGTCGTTGTTAAGGCAACGTACGATTTTCCTGCGGAAGAAGGTTTAGAGCTCATGCTCGCCGAGAATCAGATCAGTATTTATGACAGTGATGAATTTATAGGTGAGCCTGGTTACAGTAGCCCACTTTACGAAAACGACTATGCAACCTTAAAACCTCGCTGCGATGTAATTATTTGCAATGCCATTGCCCACGCACCAGACAACGAACCTGCTCAGCGTGTGGAAGTAGGGCTACAAATAGCGAGCATTAATAAGACCTTTGTTGTCACAGGCCCTCGTTATTGGGAGCAGTCATCTTTAGGCTTGGCACGAGCCAGCCAACCCGAACCATTTACACAGCAAAAAATTAGTTGGGAAATATCGTATGGTGGTACCGACGATACCGCTTACGAGGAAGAGGGCCTCAGCGAGAGCTATCTTCCAAACCCCGTCGGTTGTGGTTATTGGTACAAGCCGACGTTAGGCAAAATAGTGAATAGTCCTATTGCTCAAACGGAGGAAAAAGATCAACCCATTGATAAGCCTAAGGCTCGCTTTAAGCCGCGAGGCTTTGGCCCAATCGGTCGTAATTGGCATCCTCGCAGCGATTATTGTGGCACTTACGATAAAAGCTGGGAGCAAAATACCAAACCATTCTTACCCCATGACTTTAATGCGCTTTATTACCAATGCGCGCCTGAAGATCAACAAATGAACTACCCGAGCGGTGGTGAAATAATCACGCTTAAAAACCTAAGTCCAGAGGGGGGTTTACAATTTTCTATTCCCAGCTTTGATTTTCCAATCGAGGTTCAGCTAAGCAATGGTGATTCAGAGATGCTCGATTACGCTATCGATACTGTGACTATTGATATGGAAAAAAGGCAATTATCATTGGTAGCGAGGGCGTTAAAACCTTTAAAAAATAGCATACACGAAATTGGAGCTTTTATTGTTGGTGTCAGGCCAGAAACAGATGTCGATGAAGATGACGAAGATGAATTGGAACCTGATATTTATGTGTTAGCAGCTGCCGAGTACAAAAAAAATACCGAAGCTAATAAGGCTTCAAATACGAATGTCATTCAGTTTTATAACGTTAATAAGTCCGATAAAAATGATCCGCAAGGAGGCACGCTATGAGCGTCTATGGGAATGGTTTGTCTATTGCGGGTAAAGCCAGTAGCGGCAAATCCATCGCCTGCTTTCCTGATGTCTGCTTTAGCCCTCCCTCACCCAGCGCAGGCTGGATACCTATTCCTTTCGCCAACACAGTCAAAGCCAGTGATACGGCTAATGGTAGCAAAACAGTGTTCATCAAGGGTAAGCCTGTTATGCTAAAAGATAAATCTTACTTTAGCACTAGTAGTGGTAACGAGGCCGCTGCGGGACCCAAAGGTATCAGTACGGGGGTAAAGAAAGGAAAAGCTTATTTCACCAGTTGGTCAATGGACGTAAAAGTTGAAGGGCTTAATGTCTGTCGCCATAGCGACTTAACAACACATAACCACGGTTCTACAGGTAATACTGCACCATGGCAGTTTACAGATACATCGTTTTTCTCGTGGGATGATTGTAAAGACATGAAGAAAAAAATGAATCGAGCTTGTGCACCTAAACGAGCCAACGTATGTCGTACCTGCAACCCTCGTTACAACCACGACTGGAAAGAAGACCATTGTGACTTTTTAACTTTTAAGCCAAGAGGTTTAAAAGATATTGAAAATCCAGAGCAATTATTACAGGATTTAAAAGATGATATTGCTCAAACCAACGTAATGGAAGCGGCGATCAATGAAGCAACGGAGCAGGCGCTAAGCTGGGCACTCAACAAATTAATTCTATTAGGTGCTAAAGCAGTAGGAACAAAATTTGTTCCGGTTGTAGGCTGGATATACTCAGGAGCAACACTTGCGAGCGATATAGCTGATGTTCGATATTATCAAGCGATGTACGATGGCGCGGTAAAAGAAATGGAGCGTATTACAAGTAGCATTCAAAATGTCAGGCAGGATATTCAATCTGCTATCAGCAGTATACAGGCTGGTGATTTAACTACGGCTGCTAGCACTATCGCTGATTGGCAGCGTAATGCAGCTACAATAAACCCCTGTGTAAGAGCACGTAAGTGTATGCTGGTTCCAATGAGAGACACTTCAGCAAGACCTAGTAACGCATCCGGAGCCAGAAACTCTGGCGGTATGAATACGAGTCATGGCTGCTGCCCGGGGCAAACTGGGCATCACTTGATTCCGGATTCCTTTGTAAAAAACGCTGGTTGTCAAAATTACAACTACAACAATGCTCCCGTGGTATGCGTAGAGGGAACAACTCAAAGTGAGGGGGGATCTCATGAGGCAATTCATACAGCTACAAATGAAGAAGTAGTACCCCGTAGACTTTGGGGCACACAAGGAGCAGATACCGCTAGTTATTCAGATGTACGCGACGCTGTGATTCGCGCCCATGCTAAAACTTTTCCATTTAGTACCTGTCCTCGTAAATGTCTCAAAGAACAATTAGATAATGCTTATCAAAATTGCAATGCATTAACAGTGAAGCAGATTGGACGAGTACCCGCATCAACTGGCCAGAGTGGCGGTATAGATTAAATAATTTTAGGCGCCTTTTTATGAAGAAAGATTTTTACGAAAGTAATTATAAATTTAGCAAACTAACAGATTGTATGCCCGTAGACCTTTCCAGAATTGCCTTTGTTTTGAAAGACTTCCCTCATAATGACGAAGATGATCGGGCGCTCGAAGAGCTACCTACTAAAATTCTTATATATTTACCGGAGAAAAATGAAGCGGGTTCTTTCGGATTATTATTTTGGGATTCTGGTCTTACCGATCCAAAGGTTTCCTCAGGTCCAAAATGGGTTGTTTTAAACTCTGATTTTCAAGTGAATGAGCCTGTTGCGAAAACCGAATTTTACCCAATACCCAATAACGAATTTGGCACATTAGCCAAAGGGCAGATCAATATTGATGGTGATGTGTATGCCTACGGCATGATTCGCAGTGTCTTTAAACGTACAGACATTAAGGCTTGGGACAATCTCACATCCGAATCTCAACACCCCAATTTGTGGATCGATATTAAGCAAAAGCAAGAGCGTTTTTTTGGTAGTGAGGTTGGTTTTTCAGCATTAGGTGGTTTTAATAAAAATGATCTCTACGCAGGTGGAAACCGAGGTGACTGTTGGCACTATAATGGTCAGCAGTGGAGAAAAGTGGACTTACCGCTTAATAGCGATATTTCAACTATTGTGTGTACACCTAAAGGTCAAGTCTACATTGCTTGTCGTTTAGGTCCTGTAGTTGTAGGCCGAGATAACCGTTGGGTAACTCTCGACAGCTTTAAGGAAATCACTCATAGCGCTTGGTTTCAAAACCGCATTTATTTTCTAAGCAAGGATGGACGAATTTATACGCTTAGCGATGATACAAAGTCACTTATAGAAGCTAAATTTAGCAGCGATTACCCAAACTATATGCACCATAATATTCGTGGTCTTGCTAGTTGCGACGAATGTTTGGTGATCTATACCGATATTCAAGCTTATGCCTACGATGGAAAAACCTGGCATGAAATTGTAGAAATTCCATCGTTATCTAAACACAACATAAACTCGACGAGCCCATGAATAAAAATATTATATTAGCCGTCGAAGCTCTGGGAATGATTTCCTCTATGGCTGATACAGCGGAGGGGAATGCTGCATTAATGCGTTGTCATTATGATGGTTTTGGTGTTTCGAATTATTTGCAACCGTTTAGCCCAGAGCCACAAATTGTGGCCGAGATAAATCAGTATAAAAATATCGGTGGACTTGATTTACTGATGAGGCTATCTGTTGATGCAGTAAAAGATATAAAAGACCAGTGTCCAGACTTATCGTTAAATAATGTGCCGATTATAGTGTGTTTACCGTCACTAGAACGTTTCGCCTCGTACAGCTACGAAGGATTTGAAAGTGATTATTTTTCGCGATTACTTTCCACATTAAAAGTTGATTCTCAGCACCCAGGTTCATCATATGTTTTTGGTGGAAGAACGGGTATTATTCATATGCTAAAGCACGCTCAAACACTCGTTAATAACGATTCCTGCAAGCAAGTTTTATTGATCATAGCCGACAGTTACTTAAATTCAGATTCTTTCTCGTATTTTTCTGGTGATATTTATAATAACGGCCGTCGCTTGATTGGGGATGAATTTTCTAATGGTTTTGTTCCGGGTGAGGCCGCAGTTGCCGTGTTATTAGGTAATCCAGGCACAAGTTTTACTCAAACTTGTATTACCGGCTTGGGCTTGGGAGAAGAGCCCAGTATCATTGGTTCAGGGGAAGTATTGCGTGCGGATGGCTTGAGTGAAGCTATTCGCCAAGCTTCTGCTTCATCCGCAACACCAGTTTGTGAGACTGATTTTAGAATTTCTAGTGCTAATGGCGAAGAGTATTGGTTTCGAGAAGCCAGTTTGGCCCAAAGTCGCACTCTTGAAAAAAAGCGTCCTTCGCATCCCCTGTGGCATCCAGCTGATAGTATTGGTGAAGTTGGCGCTGCCGTTGGTGGAGCTATGATTGTTATGGCCCATTATGCTTTTGAAAAAGGATACGCTCCGGGTAGCGCGGCCTTGTGTCAAATTAGTAACGATAACTCTGAACGTGGGGCATTTATTTTGGAGCGAGTAGAGGCCGTATGAGTTATTCACAAAGTGTTATTAAGCAGCTAGGAAAAGATGCTCCCTATTCATGGTTTTTATTTGATCAAGCAAAATCCAACCCTCGTTATTGCTACAATGATTTTCGTGAACAGTCGAACGCATTGGAAGCCTATTTGGATACGTTTACTGTTGCATTGAATGGTGGTGATGATATAGACAATTGGTTAGATATAAACGATTGGGGTAGCTGTTTTATATTGGCGGCACTGGGTGTCGGCCATTGCCGTCCCGACTTATTTGATAAAGCGTTAGATGGGTTAAAGGAAAAGCAAGAAACACATTACCGTGAAATTTTGGATGCCTGTCGATGGTATGACTGTGATGACCTTTCACCTTGGCTTTTAAAGCTCTGTAAGCACTCCTCACCTGTTGCCAATCAAACAGTATTGGCCTTAGCGCGACGTCAAACATTTAATATTAGCGACGAGATGCTAAGTTTGTTCATTCAAGATCATCATCCCGCTGTTAGATCTCAATTATTCCATTGGTTTGGGGAGCAGGGCTATGGTCAACATCTAGACCTTATCAAGATGCATTATTCAAATGAAAATCCGCAAGTTGCTTACGCTGCAGCTAGAGCAGGGTTTTTATTAAATCAGTCCGATGCGAGAGAGTATTTAAAACAAGTTGCGCTTTCTGATAATTCGTATATGCGTGAGGCAATTGCTTTGTTATTTATTAAGCAGGAAGAGGGCACAGTTTTGGAAGATTGGCTTACTCAACTGTGGAACTCAGAGCACGTAAGTCTGCGAGTTAAAGCATACGCGATAGCCGTTTCTGGTATGAGCGCTTGGATTGAAAAATTATTGGAGCTGATGGAAGACCGTGATGTGGCTCGTGTAGCCGGTGAAGCATTAGCAATAATAACTGGAGTGGATCTTGAAGAATCAGAATTAGACGATGCCGAAGTATGTGATGATTGTGACTTTATAAAAAAAGAACAAGAAGCTAAAGAAAAAAGTACAAGATCAAGTAAAAGGTTCGTACACGTTTGGGAGGAAGACTTACCTATACCAGCTGTCGAGAAAGTCTACGAGTGGTGGTACGCACAAGATCTTAAATCTAAAAGTGGCGAGCGGTATCTTGCAGGTCAAGTTATTAGCGAGTCATCACTCAATAAAATTCTCAGTTCAGGCAATCAAAGCCAACGACAAATTGCTTCACTACACCTTAGTTTGAACTTCTCCTATCGGTGGACAGATATAAATCAATGTTAAATAGTGTTTTGAATCCCCCCAAGTTTATCGAAGGTAGTTTTATTTGACTCATGTTACAGGAGCCGACTCGGTTTGTTGATAAAAAAGTTCTTCGTATTCAGCGGGCGTCACATATTTGGAATAAAAGGGGAGTGGAATAAAAGGGGACAGATTGAAGCTCCCCACTTTAACGGACACTTTAAATAGAGGACAATTTAGTCCAATCAGAGGTGAGGTTACCCTATAAAAACGGACGAATTAATTTTTAGACACCCTCGAGCTCAAACTCATATGGCGCCTTATAATCATGGATGATTTTAACGTTTGGAAGTTGTAGATGATTTGAGTGTAAACAAGCATGGGAAGTAGAGTGGTCAATAGAACCACTCTATTCCTTCAATCTATTAGTTAAGCTGCTTACTCCTGCAAACTTCCAATTACTGGCTTCATGTTTACAAGCGTAAGTTTTTGTATCGCTTAGGAAAAAAACTTCTCCCACAGCCTTTATCGGCTTTCTAGGTTTGTACGATTTCAATTTTTGCCGTGCTCATCAATCTTAGGATACTTATCTCATAAATCCCACTGGTGACCATAACCTAGATATCGAAGATTCCACGAGGGATCTCGAAATGAGGCTAACTAAAACTGACGGCATTTCGAAGTCAAATATTTAGGCCATGAACTACAGATAATCATTGACGGACACTCTGATACGCTTGGTGATACGCGACCTTGTTCAACGCTGACAGTGAAAGGCTGGTTGAGCAAAATACCTGTTAATCCAGGATCGGTTTGTGTAGGTAAGCTCCTAGTTATCGGATGGATAGCTGTAATGTAGGGCTCATACAATGAAGTCTAGGATCGAGGGTTATTTGTGAGAAGAGCGTACAGATTGTTTAAAAGCCTGGCTTATTCAAATGTCAAATTTAACATAATATATATTATGCGCAGTCAGGTATGAACCCCCAGGGCCGTTACGTTATTCCTCAAATCGCCTTACAAGCCCCGGATTATCAATAGAAAGCCAGGCTTTGCTGGCCTTCTTATATTTGGGTGCCTAACCGTTGTGACAATCTGGTATACAGTTCCTGCAACCATCTATTAGGTGCGCATGTTGAGGGTCGGCCGTCATTCTGGAAAAATTCGCCAAAGTGACATTAACTCATTGATATAAATAGTTTTTTACGTTTCTTCTGGTTCAAGTATCTTGATCCCAAAATCCAACGGTGGAACCTCTCTTTCCAGGTCCAGATTGTAGTCACCAAAGCGATTAATATTGGAGTTGCGGTATGGTGAGAGCCCATTCAGCAGCTCTTTGTTGATTACAACGCCGTCTTTCGACAAGTCCTTCAGGACGTGGGTCATTTTCTCGACGTTGTAGAGGATCACCATGTTGGCCACAAGCTGGTTGTATTTGACGATTTTCCTCTGCTCGTGGCGGACATTTTCGGCGATGATGCCCTCGCCTCCGAAGAAGAGCCATTTGATAAAACCGTTAAATTCCTCACTTTTGTTAGTGGCTGATTGAATGGTTTTTCGAAGTTCAATTTCATCGATATAGCGAAGCAAAAAAAGTGTACGGATGGCTTTTCCAAGCTCTTTGAACGCCAAATACAACTTGTTTTTACGACTGTACGTTCCGAGCCGTCGCAGAATAGTTGAGGCAGTAATCTTGCCCTTTTTAATTGAGATGACCACACGCAACATATCCCGAAGGTGCCGCTCAATTAATTTGAAGTCTATGCTTCCAGCAAACAATGGTTCAATATTTTTGTATCGATAGCGATTGTCCGGCCTGAAAAGCAACAAATCCTGAATATTGCGGATTCGGGGCATTAGATTGATGCCCAGCAGATGTGACAGACCAAACACCGGATAACTCTGCGCTTGTGTGTCGCCATGTAACGTGTCGGGCTGGATGTCGGACTTGTTGTTCATCAGGCCATCGAGAATGTACACCGCTTCGTAGACACCGCACGGAATAAAATGACTGAACAATGCAATGTAGGTATCGGAAACGTGGTAGTAACCAATACCACCGTAACCGCCATATCGAATATGGTACTCCGTTAACAGGTTCTGTTCGTACAGATCCCACATCGTCCCATCAGCTGACGCGTGCTTCCCGCTGCCCCAGTATTTAGGCAGATCAAATTTATTGTAAGCGTTAACGACTTGGGTGATCGCTTTGTCCAATCGATCTTCGGAGGCATGCCGAAGGTTGAGCCAGGCAATCTGTTTACGGCTCATATTCTTCACAGACTTAGCCGTTTGAACAGGTCCAAGATTGCAGCCATAACAAAATAACGTGGTGATGAAACGCTTTTCTGGTTCATCAATACGCAATTCATTCCCTGACAGCGGCCCAAATAGTTTGTGAAGGCCAAGCCACTTTTCGGTGTCGGTCAGGATGTCAATGATGCTTACTTCAGGAAGGTTTTCCGTAATCAGAGCATCGAGTTTTTGCAGCTCGGCGAGCGGTTGTTCACTTCTTATCGGACTGATCGACAGTTTCCCCTCTTTGATTGAGGCATGAAGATTAGATGGAAATCGCTCGTCTACCCGTTTTGATCGCTCTGATAATTCCTGCTTTAAATTAGTGACAAACAAATGCGCATCATTCAGTGGCATTTCTACTTGTTCGCTGTACTCGTCTAATTCTTCATCCAGCGTTTCATCATCGACCAGTTGCTCGCGATAGTCATCAAATTCGGCGCTGAAGGGAATAAACAGATCGCCCGATGAGAGCTCGTGCTTGATGTGTAACAACAACCAGAGTTCGAGGTATTTTCGATGGAAACGTCTTTCGGTTTCTCCGGCATTATTCTTCGTGTTCGACAAGATCAGCTTGCGCCATTTTTCGGTGAACCAACGGGTATCAAATGGGTCTGGCAAATGCTGATTAAGCGTCTCTTCGTTGATAAATTCGGATCGAGTACTGCGTAAGCTCTTTAGAAGTATAAGCAGTGACGTACTGCTGGTATCGCTGGAGGTTGGTTGCAAGTCCAGTATATCCAGACAATTGAACAGCAAAGCACGTTTCTGACGGTAATTGCTCAACATAAAGGGGTAGTAATTGTTCCCGGCGTAGGCGATGTGCTGGTTACAGCGATCAATCAGCGAGTTGGCGTCATCGCCCAAGACACTACCAATCAATTGCAGTTTGGTTAATTGTTCAGAGTCTTGATCGTAGGCGATAAGAACGTCGCGAAACTTTGCGATCAAGGCATCAATTTGTTTTTGATGCTCCAGGATGTATTTGTTCAATGCGGCTTGGGCACCAGCTTCCATGCTTCGCAGCATCTTGATGTACAGGTTTGCCACATCATCCAAGGCTTTGCTGTGTTGTTGGCGAATCAATATAACGGCGAGCGCGTAACGCTTGTTGATTTTGAGTCGTGCCATTTCGGGGGCAGTTAACGCACGAGCCTCCAGAGCAAACTGCCGGTATTTCACCACGGGAACATCGACTTCAGGGAGAGTTTCACCTAATGTCTGGAGCCAATGAACATGCTGAAGATAGCTCCGCACTTCTTTGTTCCCCGGTTTTTTGGGCTCACGTTTAAGAATATTCCAGGCACTGTAAGCGCCATCGGAAGGATTCAGTAATTCATCAATTTTTTGTTTGGCTTCCGGTGAGAGATTCAGGCCAATCTCACGAAAACAGGCTTCATTGACTTTATTTCTCGCTGCACGAGCGATTCGTTTGAGGACTGTAAATCCCGGCAGCTCGTAATGGTGATGCGCCAATTCCTCGAGCATCACGTTGATGATGTCCGCGAGCATCTCCTTTGTCGCTGACGCATTTTCAGCAATTTGAGCGAGCCAGGGTTGGTCGCTTAAGCTAAATGGCTTTATGCCGAGATATTCCCTCAATTGGTGCTGCTGACGAGATCGAGAACCTGAACGATCGTAGTCTTTAAGCTGCTTAAGCGTAATCGGTCGTTTGATACCTATGGCGTCTAGCACGTGTTTCATGATGGATGGCGGCGCTGAGGCCAGGGGTACAAAATACCCGAGTCGCTGAAGTAATTTAAGGTTCAGAATATAACCGAAGCGCAAGATCGGCTTTTTTTCGGAGACAATCAATTTTAATTCTTCTGGCGTAGGGGTGTAATACTCCTTGAGTTCTTTTTCTGTAACCGTGCTGCGCAACCTGGGATACGCAGTTTCGTGCAGACTGCTCATATCTTGAACTTCCTTTAAAAACGGGGGGCATTAATCCCAGTGTTTATCGGTGCGAGGATTGCGAATGTTGACCTCCAGCATGCATTGATTCTCAGAAGCGATCTGGTGCATTTGGTGAAGCAGTTCATCCAGGATTTCATCCAGTGAATCACCATCGCTGTGCTCGACAGTAATTTCGTACTTCCTTCCTTCTGAGCCGGTTTTTTTCATCGACCAAGGTGACAAGCAATGTCGCTCGATCATTTTTTTTGCTCGTTCAGTGCGCTTGGAAAGTTTACTGTAGGGCTCAAGAACAAGAAGGACCTCCAATAACGATTGTATGGATTGTTGTTCATCTCGTTCGATTTGCGCAGTGCCTTTAGCCATTCCAGTTTCACTACGATACTGAGCAAATGGATCTGGGGTGTCAATGTAACGCATCGCGGACTGAACATCTTTCCAGCCCACGTATTCCATCAGGGATTTCGTGTCCCAGCCTTGCGCATTGGCCCAGGTGGCAAAACCTCTTCGCAGTGAGTGGCTGCTAAACAGGTTTGCCTCGTCGATGTCGGCTTGCGTACAACACTTTTTAATGATCCCGATGATACTGGCGGGATGGAGCGCGTCGTCGGATACCTGTCCCCATCGATTAATCGAACGAAAGACCGGCCCGCTTTGTAATTGCGCTGCGCTAATCCAATCTAAATAGGCTTCAACTGGACACAGCTGTTGTAATGCAGGTGCCTTGTATCGCCGTCCCAACCGGGAATGATCGCCTTTGCTGCGGGGTACAAATATTTCCATTCCTTTCCCTGCCTCGGCTTGAATATGCTCCACGCAGAGACGGGCTAATTCATCACTGCGGAACGCCCGCCAGAAACCGATCAGCAATAGGGCTTTATCTCGGATCGATTGCAGCGCTTCCTTTGGCACGCCATTTTCAATAAAACGATCAAACGAGTTTACCAGCAGCGTTAACTGGTCAAGTTGAATCGGTTTGGCTTGCTTTTGGACGACCGGGTGTAATTCGGCAATACCCTTTAAGACTTTTTTCACATGAGGGGCTTTGGTGGGATCAGGGAAGCCCTGATCAAGATGCCAAGCTGCCAAACCGGCTAGTCGTTGACGCAGTGTATTCACGGACAATGTATTGGCATAATCCACCAGATACCGCGCCACACTGTCGGCCGTTGCAGGAAGAAAGCCACCCCAATGACTTTCAAAATGTTCAATCGCCGCACGGTAACTTAACCGAGTGTTATCGCGTGTTGCCGCTCGGATGTAGTGATCTACATCTGTCATGCCTATTTCCTTGTACCGCTTGGCGAGCGCTCGAGTTTTGGTAGTAACTCTCCCAATATCCCGCACTGGTCGACCGATCTCGCGTTGCCGCATTTAAGCCGTAGCTGCTTGAGGTCGCCATGAAGCTTTTTCAGATCCGAGATGCGCGATTCTACAACGAGCAGGTGCGTATCAATCATCTCATTTACTGCCTCGCACGGCGTCCCCGGCGAGTTTTGTAACGATACCAGGTGTTTAATCTCGCTTAAGGTCAGGTCCAGCGCACGGCAGTTTTTGATGAAAGACAGTTTTTCTAATACCACACTGTTATACAAACGAAAGTTTCCTTCGGTACGCTCAGGCGCCGAAATTAAGCCTTCTTTCTCGTAGTAGCGAATTGTCTGGATTGAGCACCCACTGCGTTTTGCCAGCTCACCAATTTTCATTGAATTTCACCTTGACTCTATAGTTAGTATAGAGTTTACACTCATGCTCTCGACAAAAGCAATTCACTAAATTAGGTGTGAGACTGTGAGTGCTCCAGATCTCCCTTGTGGCGGTGATATTTGTTGAATAAAGCAAGTTGTACTGTGTTTGTTGCACACTATTCAGTGCCCAGGCTCGGTAAGAATTAACTTTTGAACAAATTTAGATTGGGAATACTCAAAACATGCGCTCCATTTTCGTGTTTAATAAAAATAAGTCACTAATCCCAGAGATTTTGACATCACTACTTGTTTTAACCGTAATAAAAGCTCCATTTGCGTTTGCAGACGACGATCACATAGAAGAGATTTTAGTCATGTCGTCTCGCACCAACGCGACGCTTGATGATACACCTATGCGATTGCAGGTTCTGAACGCCGAAGAGCTTCACGAAAAAGCGAACATGAAGCCTGGCGACATTCGTATGATTCTTAATGAAAGTACGGGTATACAAGTACAACAAACGTCGGCCACTAGCTTTAATTCCAGCATTCGTATTCAGGGGCTTGATGGTCGGTATACACAGCTCTTGCGTGACGGTCTTCCCATCTATTCCGGTTTTTCCGGCAGCCTTAGTCTTCTACAAATTACACCACTGGACTTACAGCAGGTCGAGGTTGTCAAGGGCGCCTCTTCAACACTTTATGGCGGCGGTGCTATTGCTGGTTTAATTAATCTCATTTCAAAAAGGCCTGGAGAAGAACCCGAAACCTCATTTATGTTAAATGGGACTTCCGCTAAAGGGTTGGATGTTTCCGCTTTTCATTCACGTGAAGTCGGTTCGCACGGCTTTACGCTTTTCGGCAGTTACAATCGCGGCGAAGCCTATGATCCAGCTGACAACGGCTTGAGTGCAATCCCTGAGTTTGAAAGGGTCACCCTTACACCGCAGTGGTTTTACTCCATGTCAGAGGCAACTAATTTGGATTTTGGTATTGGTTTTATCGACGAAAGTCGCCTCGGCGGGAGCATTGATTACATTGAAGGTCGATCGCCAAATAACTACTTTGAATCTAACGATAGTCAAAGAATGTACACGCGACTCAACCTGAACCATGCTTTTGAAAGCGGTATGGAGTTGACACTAAAAAATGCAAATAGCGTATTTGATCGAAGTCTGGAGATTCCCGACTTTATATTTTCAGGCAGACAAACATCAACTTTTACTGAACTAACACTTGCGGATAACTTTAGTGAGGGAAGTTGGGTTTTCGGTCTCAACGCGATTACTGAAAAGTTTGACCAAGAGCAGGCACAAATCGGTTTTGATCACGATTACTCCGAGCAAACGCTAGGTGCATTTGGACAATATACACGCGACCTATCATCTCTTGTCGTATTTGAGGGTGGCCTGCGAGTGGATTCACATTCAGATTATGGAAGTTTTATTTTGCCTCGTGTTTCCATCCTCCTGCTACCGACATCAGACATCACTATGCGTATTGGCGGGGGCTACGGCTATAAAACCCCTAGCCTATTCATATCAGAAGCCGAAGAAATACACTTCAGAAACCTGGAGCCCATCGAGCCAGAAAATTTCGAAGGAGAAACGTCTAAAGGCGTAAACTTTGATATCAACCACCGACTTGAAATATCTGAAGAACTGACGCTTAACAGTAACCTTCTATTGTTCTACACCGAGATCGAAGACGCATTAGAGATTGTAGAAAATGACGAGATTTATCGATTTAATCAGCTTGATACAGCCATTGAAACGCAAGGTGCTGAAATAAACTTGACTTTAAACTTCGGCGAACTGCGTTATTTATTTGGATATACTTTTGTCGATGCAAGACAGGAAACAGCATCCGGATACATCGATCTACCCCTCGTCTCACAGCACCGGGTCAATCAAGTGATTATGTGGGAGCGGGAGGACGACTTTCGCGTCGGCTTCGAAGCATACTACTACGGCAAGCAATCCAGAGAGAACGATAGTACCGGGAGAGACTATTGGTTTTTCGGTTTGATGATGGAAAAGCAACTCAACGAGCCAGTGACCGCATTTCTAAACTTTGAGAATTTTACAGACAGCCGTCAGACTCGATACGAAGATATTAATTCCGGCGATTTGGTCAATCCGGTTTTTCGGGATATCTATGCACCACTGGACGGTTTTGTAATCAATGGCGGCGTTCGGGTGCGCTTTTAAACCCTGGGAGCTATATATGCCATCGAGTTCGAAGGCAGGTTGTGAATGTGACAGCAATCAGGCTGAGCGATTGCAATCTAATCTGCCAACCCAAAGCGATATACGGGCTGGGGCAAGCTATGTAAGCGAGTTCAATGTTCCGCAGATGGATTGCCCGTCTGAAGAAAACTTGGTTCGCACTGCATTTGCGAGCCTTGACGAGGCCCTCACCTTCGAATTCGACATCCCTAGCCGCAGAGTGCGGATATATCACCCCGATATTGCTGAGACAGTGGAAAAAGCCATGACGTCTGTTGGGCTTGGGGCAAAATTGATCTCGGTTGAGCCGGTGGGCCGCGAAGCTGCTCAGGCTGCCCAAGAAACTGCAAAGTCCGACGAAGTACGAGAAGCGCGGGTATTACGGTGGTTACTGGCCATTAACGCTGTCATGTTTGTGCTTGAGTTGAGTACCGGCATTGTGGCGCAATCCACCGGCCTTATCGCCGACTCGCTGGATATGTTTGCCGATGCGGCTGTTTATGGAGTGTCACTGTACGCGGTGGGTAAGGCTGCCAAGCTTAAGCTCAAAGCCGCGCACTTGTCCGGCTGGTTGCAACTTGCGCTTGCCGTGGGCGTCCTTATCGAGGTGCTTAGGCGAGCGGTCTATGGCAGTGAACCTGTTTCTACGCTGATGATGGGTGTGGGTGTTGTGGCATTGGTGGCGAATATTGCTTGCCTATTGCTGATATTCAAATCGCGTCACCAAGGGGCGCATATGAAAGCCAGCTGGATATTTTCGGCGAATGATGTGCTGGCCAATGCCGGCGTGATCATTGCGGGAACCCTGGTGGCCCTGACAGGGTCTCAAATACCGGACTTGATCATCGGTGTTATCATTGGGTTCATTGTTTTAAACGGCGCCCGACGCATACTTTTGCTAAGATGATCGAGTTATAACCCATTTAATAGAATCACATATCGAATGAATTAGAATTGCATAATGAGTAAACGTTTCCTGACATATTTTATCCTTGCACTGGTGGTGCTCCAATCCGCCGCAGGGATTGCCGATGCACATCAGTTGCATCAGTCAGGCACCGAGCACCTCACTTTTGACGATCATCAGCATACTCACGAAGATATCAAGATTGATCATAACCTGGTTGATGGATTCGAAGACCACGAACAGGACTGCCATCATTGCTGCCATTGTCATGGCCATTTTACCCCAGCGGTTTTAGTTAAACCCTCTGGGTTCGTCTTAAATAAATCGTCCACATCCAATACGGATTACAGCGAAAACATCCCATCTAAAGTTATTAACCCGCTCTTACGCCCTCCGATCGCACACACCTAATTCAAGCCCTTATTTTAATTTCGCGAAAGCGGAAAAATTAGACTTAATTTAGGATCAAGTTATGCGATTTATTACACTTATTGGGTGTAGAAAGATCGGTGTGATTGTGTTTATTCTGGCTGGCGGTTTACTACCAGCAGTTGGATACGCTAGCACTGACACCCCGCTCACACTAAAAGACGCGATCACTCAGACCCTCGCGCAAAACCCACAGTTATATCAATACCGGTTTGTAAATGACGCTTTAAAAGCTCAAAAGCAAACGGGTGCACTACGCCCGGCGATGGCGCTTGAACTTGAGGTCGAAAACTTCGCTGGGCCAGGTAGCAACGAAGGCTTTGATTCAGCAGAAACCACACTGGCCTTATCGTCAGTGATTGAACTGGGCGGTAAACGTCAGGCGCGAGTTTCCTATACTGATGCACGCATCAACATGGCGGAATGGGAACAGCAAGCCACCACTCTGGATGTGCTCGGTGAGCTGACGACGATCTATATTGAGGGCCTGGCAACCCAAGCCAATATTCGGCTGGCTGAGGAGTCTCTGGCGCTATCCCAGTCATTGCTGCTTACCGTCAAAACGCGATCGAAACAGGGGGCGACACCCGAAGCAGAAGTCATGCGTGCGCAAGCTGCCGTTGCGCGTGCGGAAATCCGCCTTTTTGCGTTAGTGGAACAGCTCGAGCGGCAAAAAGTACAACTTGCACGGTTTTGGGGGGATACCACTCCGGCGTTTAGTACGCTGGAGGGAAGCCTTTTTGAATTTGGCACAAATCGAGATTTTGAGCAGCTTTATGCACGAGTAAAAACCTCTCCCGCTATTGAGGTGTTTGCCAGTGAGGCACGGATCAGGGACGCAGAAGTGACACTGGCACGTGCTGGCGGACGCAGTGATCTGGCCTGGCGTGCGGGCATAAAACGCTTCGAAGAAACAGGTGATTCAGCGTTTACCGCGGGGCTCTCTATTCCGTTGTTTTCCAATAAACGCAGCAGTGGGGAAGTGAAAGCCGCTCTGGCCAATCGCAATGCCGTGGATTATGCCCGGCAGGATCTGCTCTTGCGTTTGCATGCCCAGCTTTTTGAAGCCTGGTCACTGAGAAAGCAAAACATCGCGGCCGCCAACAAAACCCAAAACGTGGTTATTCCGGCGCTCGAAAACGCGCTCAAACTGACCCGCCAAGCCTACGAAAACGGGCGTTATCGGTATCTCGATTTGATTGCCGCTCAGGAAGAGTTGCTGGCGACCAAACAGGCGCGTATCGATGCGGCATCGACAGCACTGATTAGCCAGGCACTGATAGAAAAACTATCCAGTGAAGCCCTTAATCAATAATTCAACCCATTTCATTAAGGTTTGATCACCATCAGGCCTCAGGAATTTATGACTATGAAAAATGCAATTATCACAGGTCTTACAGCATTAACCCTTGTTTTCAGCGCTGTCCTTTACGCGGCGGACGATCACAAACACGATCATCAACATGAAGAAAGTGACAACCATAAAAAACATCACGTTGAAGGCGATCACGCACAACATGACGAGCACATCGATCACGAAGATAAATCCACGGAAGATCACGATGAGGATCATGATCACAGCGATGACAACGCGACGGAAGAAAAAACAAAGGGAGATAAATAATGAAAGGTTTAACCGCGTGGTTATCGCATATAAAACCGAAAAACAAAAAGCCTGATTTCGCAATAGTGTTTGCCCAGATGCTACTGCTTAGCGCATTGTCGCTTAACGTCTGGTCGGAAGATGAACATGAGCACGACCATGAGCACGAAGCCAAAGAGCAACATGCACCGCATCATGAAGACGGTGACCATGACGAGCATGAGGATCATGTGGATCACGATGAAGACGGACACGATCATGATGAGCATGGCCACGGGAATGAAGAAGATGAGCGCGGTCACGGCGAAGAAAACAGCAGCCGCATTGATGGCGACATGGCACAGCAAGTGGGCATTGAAACCAGCCGTGCAAAGTCGCTGGAACTTCACCAAACCATTACCGTTTACGGCTCGTTGGTGTCGGCACCAGAACAACTAAGCCATGTGCGTGCCCGCTTCGAAGGCTTGGTCAAATCTGTGCGTGTGACCATTGGTGACCGAGTAAAAACCGGTGATATTTTGGCAGAAATTGAATCCAATGAAAGCCTTAAGACCTACCAAATCCGCTCGCCGATTTCTGGCCGCATCGTTCAGCGTCACGCTAATACCGGTGAAGTGACCCAGGATCAAACTTTGTTTTCCATTGCCAACTTTGACACCGTGTGGGCGGAACTGCGTGTCTATCCTGCGAAGCAGTCCGCAGTCCAGGAAGGTCAATCCGTTCATATCTTGGTGGCCAATGGCAGCGCGGAATCCACAGTCAATCATATTGTGCCTTCGATGGAATCCCCTTATCAGTTGGCGCGCGTCAAACTCGACAACAGCAAGCAAACCTTGTCTCCGGGCCTGATGGTGGAAGCGCGTGTAGAGGTGGGTCGCTTTCCTGTCTCTCTAGCGGTTGTGAAAGATGCGGTACAAACTCTGGGTGGTCGTCAGGGCGTTTTTGTAAAGATCGGTAATGAATATCGTTTTACGCCACTCGTGCTGGGTCAAAGCGACGATCATTTTTATGAGGTGATCAATGGAATTAAATCCGGTGATGAATACGTCAGCAAAAACAGCTATCTGATCAAAGCCGATATCGAAAAATCCGAAGCCGAACACGAACACTAAAAGGGGCGCATTATGATTGATTCTATTTTGCGCCTGGCGATTGAACGGCGCTTATTGATTCTATGTTTTATTTTTGTCATCGTCGGCGTGGGCGTCTGGAGTTATCAAAAGCTCCCGATTGACGCGGTACCCGATATCACCAATGTTCAAGTACAAATCAATACAGCCGCACCGGGTTATTCGCCATTGGAATCGGAGCAGCGCATTACCTATCCAGTAGAAACCGCACTGGCCGGCTTGCCTGAGCTTTCGTACACGCGTTCGCTGTCACGTTATGGCCTGTCTCAGGTCACGGTGGTGTTTGAAGAAGGCACCGATATTTATTTTGCACGCAACCTGATTAACGCCAGGCTGGGCGCGATTAAAAGTGTCTTACCACCAGGGCTCGAACCGGAAATGGGACCGATCTCGACCGGCTTGGGTGAAATTTTCATGTACACCGTGCAAGCCAGTCCCGATGCCCGCATGGCGAACGGTGAACCCTATACCGCGACCGCATTGCGAGAAATCCAGGATTGGATTATTAAACCTCAGCTAGCCCAAGTAAAAGGCGTGATTGAGGTTAATAGTATTGGTGGATACAACAAGCAATACCACGTCCTGCCTGACCTCACGAAATTACTGCTTTACAAAGTCAGTGTCGAAGAGGTCGTGCAAGCGTTGCAGGCCAACAACGACAACCGGGGCGCGGGCTATATTGAACGAAACGGGCAGCAACTTTTGGTACGGTCGCCCGGTCAGCTCGCAACTGTTGACGACATCGGCAATGTCATTATTACCGAACACGACAGCGTGCCGATAAAAATCAAGGATGTGGCCGAGATTGCGATCGGTAAAGAACTGCGCACCGGTGCCGCAACGCGAGATGGTGTCGAAATCGTGTTAGGTACTGCGATGATGCTGATCGGTGCTAATTCGCGTACGGTCGCTCAGGATGTAGCGAGTAAGCTCGACGATATTCAGGCCTCGTTACCGGAGGGCGTGGTGGCTGAAGCCGTCTACGACCGTACCGCGCTCGTCGACAAAGCCATTGCCACCGTGTCTAAAAACCTGATGGAAGGTGCGCTGCTGGTTATCGTGGTGCTGTTTCTCTTGTTGGGCAATTTCCGTGCGGCCTTGATCACGGCGGCGGTTATCCCGTTGGCCATGTTGATGACGATCACTGGCATGGTGAAAACGGGCGTATCGGCCAACTTAATGAGTCTCGGCGCACTCGATTTTGGGTTAATCGTTGACGGTGCGGTCATCATTGTCGAAAACTGTGTTCGACGCCTGTCCGAGGCGCAACACAAAAACGGTAAGCAAGATTTGCGGGAGCGATTAAATACCGTTTTTGACGCAACGTCAGAAGTCATTCGCCCCAGTTTGTTTGGTGTAGCCATCATTACCATCGTCTACATCCCGATATTTAGCTTGACCGGAGTGGAAGGCAAGATGTTTCACCCGATGGCGGCAACCGTAGTTATGGCGTTATTGTCTGCCATGGTGCTTTCGTTAACGGTGGTACCCGCTGCCATTGCTGTGTTCATGAACGGCAAAATCAGCGAAAAAGAAAGCGTTGTCATCAGCAAAGCAAAATCCGCCTACAAACCGCTGCTCAAACTCGCGCTGAAATTTCGCTGGGCTGTGGTCGGTTTTGCAACAGTGCTCGTCGGATTTTGTCTATGGTTGGCGTCCACTTTGGGCTCTGAGTTTATTCCACAATTAAACGAAGGCGATATTGCGCTGCACGCCATGCGTATTCCAGGCACAGGCCTGGAACAAGCCGTGGAAATGCAGGAAATTCTGGAACGGAGAATTAAAGCGTTTCCTGAAGTGGATAAGGTCTTTGCGCGTATCGGTACTGCCGAGGTAGCTACAGACCCAATGCCACCCAACGTTGCCGATAATTTTGTGACATTGAAACCGCATAGTGAATGGCCAGACCCGTCCAAAACGAAAGCGGTACTTGTTGAAGAAATGGAGCGCGCACTCGAAGAGTTACCGGGAAACAATTACGAGTTTACGCAACCCATTCAGATGCGATTTAACGAACTGATTTCCGGTGTGCGTGCTGATCTCGGTATCAAGATTTTCGGTGATGATCTGGATCAGCTGGTGTTAACGGCCAACGATGTGCTTAAAGTCGTCAATTCGATTGAAGGTGCTGCGGATGCCAGGGTTGAACAAGTAACGGGATTGCCAACACTTTCTGTTATCCCGAATCGTACTGCCCTGGGCCGCTACGGTTTGAATGTGGCCGAACTTCAGGATTGGGTGTCCGCTGCGATTGGAGGTGAATCCGCGGGGATTATCTATGAAGGAGATCGCCGATTTGAATTGGTGGTGCGTCTGCCGGAGACAACGCGTCGCGATATCGACCGTTTGAAATTTCTGCCAGTGCCACTCCCTAACGGGGATTATGTTCCCCTCGAAGAAGTTGCGACTCTGGATATTTCACCAGCGCCGGCGCAAATCAGTCGCGAGAACGGCAAGCGCCGAATCGTGGTGACCGCCAATGTCCGCGGACGTGATCTGGGGAGTTTCGTCAACGAGGTGCAAGCGAGCATTCGTGAAAAAGCGGACATCCCACCGGGTTACTGGCTGGACTATGGCGGCACCTTTGAACAGTTGGAGTCTGCCAGTCAGCGCTTGTCCATCGTAGTGCCACTTACCTTGTTGGTGATACTGGGTATTCTGGTCATGGCCTTTGCCTCAGTGAGGGACGCACTGATTATTTTCAGTGGTGTGCCACTCGCACTCACAGGTGGCGTATTGTCGTTATATCTGCGCGATATGCCGCTGTCGATCTCTGCCGGAATTGGCTTTATCGCACTGTCCGGCGTGGCGGTACTGAATGGCCTTGTGATGCTGGCCTTTATACGCCAGCTTTGGCATGAGACCGGGGATTTGACCAACTCGATTATCGACGGCGCGATGATTCGTTTACGCCCTGTGTTGATGACTGCTCTGGTGGCCAGTCTCGGGTTTGTGCCGATGGCTTTAAACACCGGTACCGGTGCCGAAGTTCAGCGACCACTCGCCACAGTCGTTATCGGGGGGATCATTTCTTCAACCATTCTGACCTTGTTGGTTCTGCCCGTACTGTATCAATGGGTTCATCGCCGGGAGAATAAAATCAAAAAATAATCGTCTGGCTCCGGCGCAAGCCGGGGCCGATCTTTTTTAAATTTATACAGAAAAAGAAAAGAGCTGGAGGAACAATGCATTCTCATTCACACGAAGAAAATAGCAGTAAGCGAATCGGCTGGGCTTTTTTCTTAAATGTCGGATTCACGATAATCGAATTTATTGGTGGCGTGCTTACCAATAGCACCGCGATTATGGCGGATGCCGTTCACGACCTCGGGGATAGTCTGTCGATTGGTTTGGCCTGGGTCCTGGCGAAACTGGGCAAAAAACCCGCTTCCAGTTCATTCTCTTACGGCTACAAACGTTTATCGTTATTGGGTTCACTCATCAATGGCATCGTCCTTATCGCCGGTTCAAGCTGGGTATTGTTTCAATCCATTCCTCGCCTTTTCAATCCGGAAATGCCCGTGACAGAAGGTATGCTGGCACTGTCTATTTTCGGTATCGCCGTGAATGGATTTGCCGCCTTTAAACTCAGCAAAGGAAAAACGCTCAACGAGAAAGTCCTTAACTTGCATCTGTTAGAGGACGTATTGGGATGGGTAGCGGTATTTATAGTATCTATTGTTTTAATGTTTGTTGAGTGGCCAATACTCGACCCGATTTTAGCGATCGGTTTCACCTTGTTTATTCTGGTGAATGTCATCAAGAATGTAGGCTCTACATTGAAGCTGTTTTTACAAGGCGTTCCTGATCAGGATCTCGCTGGAAAAATTGAAGATAAATTAAAAAATGTTTCTGAATTTCAGCATTTTCACCATTTGCATTTGTGGTCGCTGGATGGTGAGAGCCATGTATTAACCGTCCATATTAAACTCAAGGCAAATTTATCGCTGGAAGACCAACGGAATTTAAAACGCCGGTTGTCTGAAGAGTTGGCAGAATTTGATCTGAGCCATACCACAGTGGAGTTTGAACTTGAAGGTGAGCGTTGTCGTGACGAGGTTAAGACGAAGAACAGTTAACTCCGACTCTTTTAAGTGTGGGGATAAGAGTTATTTAGAATGTTGTACTGTGAAATTTGGATTGGCGCCGTGCGCCCAGTTTTTATGAGTGCTACCCGTTAGCCAATGGACTTTGACCACGCACGACCTCCCATTGAAAAAACTCTTGACCATGGGGTAGCCCCATGGTTTTACAATGGACGAAATCAAGGGGCCTCTCTATGAAAGTTAGCGAACTCGCCAAGCGCGCAGGCGTCACAAAAGACACCATTCGACACTATGTGGCCATCGGTTTATTGGACGCGAGTCGTGATCCTGACAACGGTTATCAGATATTTACCGAGCGGGCTCTGTCTCGATTGCAATTCATCAAGACTGCGCGACAACTTGGATTGCGCTTAGATGATATTCAAGCCATTTTTGCTGATGCTGCGCATGATCATTCACCGTGCCCGCGGGTGCGCGAGTTGATTGCTGATCGTATTCAGGAGACTCGCAAGACCATTCAAGAACTGTCTTTGTTATGCGATCGCATGGAGAGCAGCATGGTAGCGTGGCAAGACATGCCCGACGGAGAGCCGGACGGACATTCCATATGCCGATTAATTGAATCACAAATGGATCACTAATCTCGTTCATTACACGATATTCACCCTCAGGAGGGTTTCCCTATGAACACTCACAAATGTTGCCAGCATAATCATAATTCATCCGAGGCATCAGTAGAGCTGAGAGACCCTGTGTGTGGAATGGTGGTTAGCGATACTTCTGCTCATCAGCATCAATTTGCCAATAAGTCTTACTTTTTTTGCAGTGCGAGCTGTAAGACAAAGTTCTCACAGAATCCTCAACACTATCTTCAACAAAACGAGCAAGAGGCGTTCACAACAAACGGCGACCCACACGCGTGGTACACCTGCCCAATGCACCCCGAGGTACGGCAACAAGGTTTTGGTAGCTGCCCTAAATGTGGCATGGCGCTGGAGCCCGAAGCGCCCTCGCTAGACGAGGACGATAATCCTGAATTACGCGATTTTAACCGACGCTTTTGGTGGAGCTTACCTTTTAGTCTCGTGGTGTTTGTGCTTGCCATGTTTGGTCATGGGCGGCACTGGCTGCCTGGATACACCCAAAACTGGGTGGAGCTGGCACTGGCAACACCTGTTGTGTTATGGGCGGGCTGGCCGTTCTTTCATCGCGCGCTGCAATCGTTCCTTAACCGCAGCCCCAACATGTGGACGTTGATTGGTTTAGGAACCGGTGCAGCTTATCTTTATAGTCTCGCGGCCACCGTTATCCCGGATATGTTCCCTGCCAGTTTTGTGATCGATGGACGCGTCAATGTGTATTTTGAAGCGGCCGCAGTCATCATTTCCCTGACATTGATGGGACAATTATTTGAATTAAAAGCCCGCTCGAAAACCTCAGAAGCCATACGTTCTCTTTTACGTTTAGCACCCGATATGGCAAGACGCATCAACGCCCAGGGAGAAGATGAAGATATACCGCTCGCGGATGTCCATGCTGGCGAACGCTTGCGGGTCAGACCGGGTGAAAAAATTCCTGTTGATGGTGTGGTGGAGGATGGTACTAGCGCTGTTGATGAATCCATGCTCACGGGAGAGCCTGTTCCGGTTTCTAAACAGCCTGGCGACAAAGTGATTGGTGCGACCTTGAATACGAGCGGAGCGCTGATCATAAAAGCCGAAAAAGTAGGCAAAGAAAGCACCTTAGCGCGTATCGTTGACCTGGTGGCTCAAGCGCAGCGTTCACGGGCGCCGATGCAAAAGCTCGCGGATTATGTCGCTGGGTATTTTGTTGTGATGGTGGTTGCCGTCGCCATTGTGGCCTTCTTTGCCTGGGGCATTTGGGGACCGGAACCCAGTTGGGTTTATGGCCTAATCAATGCGGTGGCAGTGCTTATCATCGCCTGTCCGTGTGCACTCGGATTGGCCACGCCTATGTCAATTATGGTCACCACCGGTAAAGCCGCGACACAGGGCGTCTTGTTTCGTGATGCGGCAGCCATCGAAGCGCTGCGTAAGATCGACACGCTTGTGGTGGACAAAACAGGAACGTTAACCGAAGGGCGCCCGGTATTTAAAGAAGTGGTTGCCTTGCCAGCTTTCACACAAAGCGATGTCCTCCGTTTCGCAGCAAGTCTTGATCAGGTCAGTGAACATCCGCTCGCCACAGCAATCATCGATGCCGCTAAACAGCAAAAGCTTCCACTTACCGAGCCGGAGACATTCAAGTCCGATTCAGGGATTGGTGTGACCGGCTCTGTCGGTGGGCGTTCGTTGGTGCTTGGCAATACAGCTTTAATGAATCAAAGTGGCGTAGACGTAAAAGCTTTGGCTGTGGATGCCGAGCGTTTACGCAAACAAGGTGCAAGCGTGGTTTACCTTGTCGTTGACGGGTACCTTGCAGGGCTAATTGCCGTTGCCGACCCGATAAAAGCGACGTCTAAAGCCGCTATAAAAACGTTGCGCGATAGAGGTGTTGCGATTGTCATGGCGACGGGGGATGGCGAAATCACAGCGCAAGCTGTCGGTCAACAACTGGGGATAGAGACTATTCACGGCGAAGTGACACCGCAGAAAAAACTGGACATCATTCATCAATTACAGGATCAAGGACGTCGTGTGGCCATGGCCGGTGATGGCATAAATGATGCGCCAGCGCTCGCGCAGGCCGACGTGGGTATCGCCATGGGCACAGGTACGGACGTCGCGATGAGCAGTGCTCAGGTGACCTTGGTAAAAGGCGATTTACGCGGTATTGCCGAGGCAATTGTGTTGTCTGAGCAAGCCGTGAAAAATATGCGGCAAAACCTGGGTTTCGCATTTTTGTATAACAGCCTTGGTGTGCCCATCGCGGCTGGCGTGCTGTATCCCTTCACTGGGCTATTACTGTCGCCGATGATCGCAGCACTGGCCATGAGCTTAAGCTCGGTCTCTGTTATAGGCAATGCACTTAGGCTGCGTTGGCAAAAGTAAGGTGCAGCAACCCGCGCCCCTTGCATAGTTTGCATCTGAACGTTATAAAGAACAGAGTGTCTAACCTTGGCATTAATTTATTGAGCAAAAGTATACCTATACTCATGACCCGCACCACAACCGCAATAATGATGATCTTTTGGTTGCTCTGCCAGCAGGCAGTGGCGGGTGTTGTTGCGTATAACATGTTTCCTCCAATGCCAACTGAGCATGGCCAAAAAAATGCGATTCATTGTCAGGAATCCACTGATACTGAAACCATACATCACACTACTGAGTACACCACTCAAAGTGAAACGGTATCCAGCGTTCTCACGGATGAGCCAGTTCATCCGCACGATTCAACACACGATTGTTGTGACCGTGACTGCCAGTGTTGTATTGGGAACTGCACAACGCATCTCGTGTTGTCTGGATACGCACTGCATTTCAAAACCGTAACGCAATCAGCCACCCTCTACTTTGCAAACGCAGCCCCCGTCCCGGGTATTCATTCTTTATTCCGTCCTCCCATTTTGTCCTGAAACAGGATAAGTGCGCCTGTTAAAAGGCGATTCCGAGCATCGACTCCATCACCGCGCTAAATTTTCGCACCTCGAAGCGATTTTCTTGCGCGGCTGTTTAAGACGCAAATTGGAAAATGAATACCCATGAGAACACTCAATATATTTGACGGGTTGACCCGTCTACTGTTTTTAATCCTCGTATTAGTTGCGGCAAGTGCCTGTTCAAAACAAACTACTGCCGGGACTACTCCGAATACAGCCAACGTACCCACCAATTCAACCGAAGCCCAGAATGTACCGGAGCAAAATCGGCAACTCGTCGTCTACAAAAGTCCAACATGCGGCTGTTGCGGCGCATGGGTCGACCATATGACGGGAGCCGGTTTTATCGCGACCGTTCACGATCAGGAAAACCTCAGCCCGATCAAAAACAAGCTCGGCATCCGTTCCGATCTGCAATCGTGTCATACCGCAGTGGTCAATGATTATGTATTTGAAGGCCATATTCCTGTTGACATCGTTCAGCAGTTTTTAGAAGAGGCACCCAGAGACGCGATCGGTTTAGCGGTGCCAGGTATGCCGGTGGGAAGCCCCGGAATGGAAATGGGCGACCGTTTTCAAGCTTACGATGTGCTGTTATTGAAGAGCGATGGCAGCACCCAAGTCTACGCCCATATTGACCAACTCAAAAATGGCAGTGGAGTACAACAATGAATAGCAATCAAAAAATTACCACTCGAAATAAACAAACCAATGGGCATTCCAGCTTGTCTCGGCGCAAATTTGTTACCGGTGTAGCGACGGGCGGGACAGTAATCGGATTGGGGTTAGGGTCCGGTAAGGCGCTGAGTCTCGACCGGAGTTTTGATGCCAATAAAAGACAAGCCCCACAGGAACTCAGTGGAAACACCTTTAATTTAAGCATCGACTATGTCCCCGTCAATTTTACCGGGCGTGATCGTATTGCGACGACCGTCAATGGGTCTGTTCCCTCGCCGGTATTGCGCTGGAAAGAAGGCGAGCGCGTGACGCTGCGGGTAACCAATAATCTTGACCACGACAGTTCTATACATTGGCATGGCATTATTTTGCCTACAGGTATGGATGGTGTACCGGGTTTGAGTTTCAACGGTATCAAACCAGGAGAAACTTTCGAGTATCAATTCGACGTAAACCAAAGCGGTACTTACTGGTATCACAGTCATTCAGGCTTTCAAGAACAAACCGGAATGTATGGTGCCATTGTTATTGAACCCAAAGATTCAGATCCGGTTGCCTATGACCGCGATTACGTGGTGCTTCTCTCGGATTGGTCCGACGAAGCGCCAGAGCATGTATACGCCACGCTGAAAAAGCTCAGCCACTACTACAATTTTAACGAGCGTACGGTGGGCGACTTATGGCGTGATATTAAAGAAAAAGGTCTCACACAAACGTGGAAAGAACGGAAAATGTGGAACACGATGCGTATGAGTCAAACGGATCTCGCTGACGTGACAGCTTATACCTACACCTTTTTAATGAATGGCGTAACACCTGCTGACGGATGGATGGGGTTGTTCGAACCCGGCGAAAAAGTGCGATTGCGTTTTATTAATAGCGCGGCCATGACAATTTTTGATGTGCGTATTCCCGGCCTAAAAATGATGGTGGTCGCAGCCGATGGTCAAAATATTCAACCCGTGAGTGTGGACGAATTTCGTATTGGTGTTGCTGAAACGTACGATGTGATCGTCGAGCCGGAGGCAGACAACGCCTACACTATTTTTGCGCAAACTATTGATCGTTCGGGTTACACACGGGGTACCTTAACCTCCGATATTAACCAGCAGGCACTGATTCCAGAGATGGATAAAGCACCCTTATTGGCACATCGCGATATGGGCATGTCGCACAACATGGCAGGTATGTCAGGCGTGTCGGCAGAATGTACGCCTGAGCACGCAGCGATGGGACATTGCACGATGGATAAGCCGATGGCGATGCCAAAGGCAAATAACCCAGACTCAGGTTGCACACCGGAACATGCCGCAATGGGCCACTGTGTCATGGAAGCGAATGGTAAAGATGCCAGCGCAATGAACCACGGAGACATGAAGCATCACGGCCATGGCATGAAAACGATGCAGGAACAATCATCTCGCGATGGTGCCCGCTTAGGTAAAGCAGGCTTTGGCAGCACACAAGCGATTCATCACCAGACTTCTGAGTTTGGGCCGCACGTTGATATGCGGGCTGATGATCCTATGGACGGATTACATGATCCAGGTGTGGGACTGCGCGATCACCAGCAGCGCCATAATCGCCGCGTGCTGACCTACGCCGACCTTCGAAGTTTGCATCCAACACGGGATACGCGTGAACCCAGCCGGGAAATTCAACTGCATTTAACCGGCAATATGGAGCGTTATATGTGGTCGATGGATGGCGTTAAGTTCGCCGATGCCGATCCGATCCAATTGACCTATGGAGAGCGAGTGCGCATTACCTTGGTCAACGATACCATGATGACGCATCCCATTCATTTACACGGCATGTGGAGTGAACTCGAAACGGGTGACCCCGAGTATATTCCTCGCAAGCACACCGTGATTGTTCAACCGGGATCGAAAATCAGCTATTTAGTCACGGCTGATGCACTCGGTCGCTGGGCCTATCACTGCCATCTGCTGTACCACATGCCCGGCATGTTCCGCGAGGTTCGTGTCAGCCAAGAAGGAGTCTCAGCATGAAGAAGATTGCAATCAGGATAGTACAACCACTCGGCTTTTTTGCTGTAGCGCTATTACCTTTTTCGGTGTGCGCGATGACCGAGGACGACCCTGTTCTCGCAAAATTTATGATTGATCAATTGGAATCTCGCAACACTAATGAAAATAATCCATTGGTGCTCGAGGGTCAGGCATGGATCGGCAGAGACCTCAATAAGCTATGGCTAAAAACAGATGTTGAGCAAGTCGATGGCGAGACGGAAGAGCTGGAACTTCAGGCTTTATACAGCCGAGCGTTAGCACCGTTCTGGAATATTCAAGGCGGTATTCGACATGACTTTAAAACAGAACCCAGTCGCAGCTGGGCGGTGATCGGTGTGCAAGGTTTAGCACCGTATAAATTCGAAGTCGATGTCGCCGCGTTTATCGATGAAGACGGAAAAGCCGCGTTACGCACCAGTGCCGAATACGAAATTATGTTCACCCAGCGCATCGTATTAACCCCCGAAATTGAAGCCAATTTTTACGCTGAAGATAGCCCCGAGTATGGTGAAGGCAGTGGTCTTTCCGATATTCAAGCCGGATTACGTTTGCGCTATCACATACGACGAGAATTCGCGCCGTACGTGGGAATAAACTGGCAAAAACAATTTGGTTCTACTGCAACTTTTAGCAAAGATGCTGGGGAAGAGATCGACCAAACCCAATGGGTACTCGGTGTCAGAGCATGGTTTTGATCATTAACAAGCGATTTTTACAGACTTTAATCAGGTGACCCTATTATGAAAACTCTATTAACACATCTTTCCATTGTACTGATAATACTTTCAGGTCATGCCTATGCGCACGACCCCTCCGAACATAACGAGAAAAAAGAAAATCCGAAGTGTGAAAAAATGAAATCGATGGATCATTCAAAAATGAATTCCGACGATCCTGTTATGCAAGCAATGATGAAAAAATGCATGATGGAAAAAAGCATGATGGAAAAAAGCATGCATCACGATGAAAACCAATCTGAAGCAGGCCCTGAAGAGGAACCTGCTGAAGACAAGGCTGAAGATGAACACGCTGATCACCAGCATTAATTGAGAGGACGTCATGCCATCACTTTCTGCATTTCTCAAAAGTTTAATACTGCTAACGGTATTCGCCTTCATAGGCGGAGGGCTCTTTCTCTATTCTGGGTTTTATCCCATTGGGGCGGACACACCACATCATCCAGTCACTTATTGGGCCTTGGAAACTCTGCGTGAAAGATCCATCGCCAGGGTGGCTAAAAACATTGACGTACCAGCCGATCTGGATTCTTCCGATCGGCTACTGGCAGGAGGTGCAGATTACAACGATATGTGTGCCGGCTGTCATTTGAAGCCTGGAAAACTCGAAAGTGATTTTACGATTGGCTTGTATCCGTCACCGCCAAATTTGAACTTGCCTGAAGATGAACACGCCCATAGCCACGGACCTAGCGATTCCAATACAAACGCGATTAAACGGCAGTTCTGGATTATCAAACACGGGATAAAAGCTTCCGGAATGCCGGCGTGGGGCCCAACCCACAGCGATGAACGTATTTGGAATATGGTAGCGTTTTTACAGCGATTGCCTACGCTATCCAAAGATCAGTATCAAATACTCACAGCAAGGGGAGACGTAGAAGGTACTCACGAGCATTAACGGCAAAAACATATGGGAAGTTGCAACTCCTACCTTGTTAAAACTTACATAGGGATTTGTAAGTTTTTCCAAAATGCATGGATGATTCTATGAAAAAATCGCAAAACTCCCTTCCAATCCCATAATTTCGATTGGCACAATATTCGCAGCGATAGCAAAAAATGTACCCTACAAAACAGGAGTCAATTTTGAGTAAACATGCCTCGCTCTACAGAATGCACACCGACGAACACATCTGTCCCTACGGACTGAAATCGCGTGATTTACTCAAACGCAAAGGTTATGAAGTCGAAGATCACGAGTTAACCACGCGTGAAGAAACCGATGCCTTTAAGAAAGAACACAATGTAGGCACGACGCCGCAAACATTTATCGGCGGCAGACGCATCGGCGGATACGATGACCTCAAAAAATACTTTGGTAAATCTGTGGCCAAGGAAGGCCAAACCACTTATACGCCTATCATAGCCATTTTTAGCATGACCTTGTTAATGGCCCTTGCACTTGGTTGGAGCCGCTTTCAAAGCTTAGAAATTATTTATACTCTCGAAGTATTTATTGCACTAAGTATGTGTGCGTTGGCGATTCAAAAGCTCCGCGATTTAAGTGCTTTTTCGCTGCAATTTATTACCTATGATTTATTGGCAATGCGGTTTGTGCCCTATGCGCATCTTTACGCACTCTTGGAGGCGTTTGCAGGTATAGGCATGTTGACCGGCGCTGTTCCATGGCTTTTTGCTCCGCCGGCGTTATTTATTGGGACGATAGGTGCTATATCAGTTTTTAAAGCAGTGTACATCGATAAGCGGGAGCTTAAGTGTGCCTGCGTTGGTGGGAACAGTAACGTGCCGCTAGGTGTCATTTCACTGACCGAAAATCTCATGATGATTGCGATGGGGTCTTGGATGCTTTTGAAGTAATTTAAAACCAAGCGTAAAACACTTAATTAAAACAAGGGGGATGCAATGTCACATTACGTAAGATTTGGCCTGATGATTACGACTTCGGTCGTCGCCATGTTCTGCTTGAAATACCTTAGCACTTATGAATTTAGCCATGTCTTTTACAGCGAAACAAGAACTTATATGGCACTGATGATGGGAGCTGCCATGGCAGTCATCATGCTCAGCTTCATGTTGTCGATGTATAAAAACAAGCGCTTAAACGCTGGAATATATATCGGCAGCGCTGCGGTGTTTGTAATTGCGCTTTTTTTAGTGCGCTCCCAGACGACAGTTCAAGATTCCTCCTACATGAGATCAATGATCCCACATCACTCCATTGCCATTCTGACCAGTGAGCAATCAGAAATTAGCGATGTACGTGTCCGAGAGTTGGCAGATGGCATCATCAAGGCGCAGCGTAAGGAAATTAAGGAAATGGAATGGTTGATCAACGATATTGAACTAAACGGAGAAGTTACAACTGCGAGTGAAGCACAAAAGCGACCGGTTCCCGATTTTAAAGGACGGCTTTAGTGATTGAGTTAGATGCGCAGCCACTCATAGTTACGAAAAATCGCTATGATTCGAAAGTTAGTTGGCGAGATCTTAATGGACGCACCTGTCAGCGCCTCTGACTCGCCTGCGAAGTAGAAAAAGAATTGCTGGCGGAAGTAGTGTCCACTGCAATTGTGGATCGTAGTGTATTCATTTTATAACGGTAGTTTTTTATAAAACGATAAATTGTGGAAAGAATGCGCTACCTTCGAGTCCAGAATAAGAATATAGTTCAGCAGAGCTACTGGCCAGTAAATTTTCGCCTGAGATTTTTTCGTATCAATGCCCATGGAGAATCAAACTGGACGTGCGAGGGTGCTTAAATTTCAACATACACTTTTTTTCCCTCGCGGATGGTCGCAAACTGAGCACATTCGTGCTCCTCATGATCCTGTTGGTAAATTCAGCACATTTACCAGACGCGGCTATCAGGGCTACAATTATTCGTACTTAGGTACGGATAATCCAAATCATCATGTATACGATCAGTCAACTCGCCAAGTCCGCAAATGTGAATGTTGAAACGATTCGCTACTACGAGCGGCAAAAATTGATCAATCAACCAATAAAACCGCTTCAGGGCTATCGGCAGTATCCGGAAGAAACACTCACGCGAGTGTTGTTCATCAAGCGTGCCCAACACCTAGGTTTTACGCTTGCCGAGATTGATACGCTGATTGAACTAAGTGCTGGGTCTTGTCACGAGGTTCAACACCTAGCCGAACACAAGCTCGACATAGTGCAGGCTAAAATTAAGGATATGAAGAGTCTGGAGAAGAGCCTGAAAGAACTGGTTTCTTCGTGCCAATCCAATTCTAATCCCGCTTCCTGTCCCATTATCGATTCCCTCGTTCCGTCAGGTCGTCGTCTTTCTTAAGTCCCTTCCTTGACTCCGTAGTATGGTACGGTATTTACACTGCCTCTCAGAGGTAAGTTGCTATGAAAAAAAGTTCACCAGCTTGGTTATTGGGTGGAGGTATGCTCGCTGCTATAGGCGCAAGCCTGTGTTGTGCAGGTCCATTTGTGTTGTTGTTACTGGGCGTTAGCGGGTCGTGGATCAGCACCTTAACTGCCTTTGAGCCGTTCAGACCTTATTTTATCGCCGTTGTGGCGGTGCTTTACTTATGGGCCGGTTGGCAAGTCCACCGACCTATCGAACGCTGTCCCGAAGGCAGTGTCTGTGCTATTCCCAAAAATCGTCTACGCTACCAGGTATTGTTCTGGATATTTACGGGCGTGGCATTGTTACTTATTTTTAGCCCTTATTGGCTGGCGTGGTTCGCTTAGGAGAAATGATATGAAACAACTTTTAATACTTGTCTTGCTTATGAGCAGTATGTTCACTGCGGCATGGGCTGATACGCGTACTGTGACATTGTCGGTACCGAGCATGAATTGCGCAATGTGTCCCATCACCGTGCGCAAAGCTCTAGAAAAGGTGGAAGGTGTGACACAGGCCAATGTGGATTACCAAACGAAGTCCGCCGTTGTGGTGTATAACGATCAAAAAACAAGCGTGAGCCAGGTCACTCAAGCGACTGAAGACGCCGGTTACCCGTCTACAGAGATCAAACAGGAGTCGTTATGATGCCGGATATTATTCCGGAATCTGAAATTACCTGCCCGCAATGCGGGTTCAAGAAACGGGAAACCATGCCAACCGATGCCTGCCAGTGGTTTTACGAATGTAAATCGTGCCATACAGTGTTAAACCCCAAAACGGGAGATTGTTGTGTATATTGCTCCTATGGAACCGTACCATGCCCGCCCATACAACAAGATAAATCCTGCTGCAACTGACGCACGTTCAACATCCCATCACTCACCCTTGGGCATTGATTTGTTCACCGCCTATCAGCAACCATAGCGATTGCTTTGAGAGTTTTTCGCACCGGATCGACGAAGCCACTTAACGAAAAACCAGAGTGCAATAACAGCAGCTCCGGCTATCAGGTAGGTCATTTCCCCGACATTCCAGTGGGCCGGAATAAGCCCCCGCGCGATCAACATGGTGCCGATGATTGGCAGCACACAGGCCATACACATAAGCGCTCCGATCACAGCGGGCCAAGCCCATCGATTTGAATGAGTACGCCCGATCTTTTCTGTCGGGTCCAGGGGTTCTCGCGCAAGTGCAAAAAAGGCCGCTGTCCAGGCTGAAGCGCCTTCAGCGCTCGTAAGGAGCGATAACATAATCCGATCTTTATCTGAATCCGTTTCGCGGTAGACCTCTGCCTCTTTGAGGAAGCCGCAACATCGCTGTTCGTCTTTTGCAAAAGCCAATATCTCATCCGGGTCTGTCCTGACATGGAAGAAGACTCTAAAACCATTCTCATCCTGCTCCATCCCAATGACGGCTTTGCGCAACTTTATGGCTAAATCAATATGGGCTTCCCGGATGTCGGATGTAAATACGGACAAGTCACAGACCAGGGTTTCGTTTGTCGATAGCGTTGTCATAGGTACCTCGTTGGATGTGGTTTTCGACACTGCCAAATCATAAAACTTCAAGTAACTTGAAGTTCAAGCTATTTTTTTAGATATAGATTCTTTTGCATGATTTACGAATAGGTCTGTTGGCCAAACAGACCGGAACATCAACGCCAACCATTCGATTTTACGAAGAGATTGGGTTGCTGCCCGAGGCATGCAGACAGGAAGGCGGACAGCGACGCTATTCACAAAAGGATGTCCGTCGATTACAGCTGATTCGCCGGTGCCGAGATTTTGGCTTTTCGGTTGAACAGGTACGCCAACTTATGGCGATTTATGATAGCCCGGACAGTGCGTGCAATGACGCCGCTCAAATTGCACAACAGCATTTGGAGGCCATCCAGGAAAAAATCGACGAATTAACCGTACTCAGATCTCAAATATCTGAGCTTGTATTGCGTTGCGAAACGTCCTGCGCCGGAGGATCCGGGCCGCGCTGTACTGTATTTGATGATTCTGCCCAACTGACAAAATCCCGGAGTAAATAACGCATGCTTTTGTTGAAAACCGCTGGCCTTTTCGTGCTCACCGCGATTGCGGAAATCGTAGGGTGTTTTTTGCCTTATCTCTGGCTTCGCAAGGAAGGATCCGCGTGGCTTCTGTTGCCTGCCGCATTAAGCCTTGGACTGTTTGTTTGGTTACTGACATTGCATCCCGCTGCCAGTGGTCGCGTATATGCGGCCTATGGTGGGGTTTACGTGGCTACAGCGTTAGTTTGGCTGCGCGTCGTTGATGGGGTCAAACTTTCTCCTATGGACTGGGTGGGAGCGTGTGTCGCATTGATCGGTATGGGTATTATCGTAATGGGTTGGAATACGCCGAATTCGTACTGATTTTTGGCGGAATCGGCCTCGAAACCAATCTAACATTAAATAACTCTTGATTATTTAATGTTAGATCTAAGCTATTCAGTCACAACATGTTGGTATAAAATAGTACGTATATACATGGTATGTAATACAGTACGAAATATATTAAGAGGTGAAACATGGCAAGAGGCGGCGTCAACAAAGCACTGGTATCCAAAGCGCGTGAAACCCTGGTCAGTCGAGGCGAAAACCCGTCCATTGATGCCATTCGCGTGGAGCTTGGCAATACTGGCTCTAAGTCCACCATCCATCGATACTTACGAGAGATAGAGGAAGAGGCTTCGGCCCGGCTGGATGACGAAGCATTGCTCAGCCAGCCGATTAAGGAGCTCATTGGTCGTTTAGCCTCCGCACTGAAACAGGAAGCACAAGCCGCAATTGATGAAAGTAAGTCCAAACATCAGCACCAAGTGCAGTCGCTTACAGGCCGAATTCAAGAACTCGAGCACTCGCTTGCCGCTATCAATAAAACATTCTCAGATAAAGAGCACGAATTACAAAGCGCACTCGTCGACCTTAAGGAGAGCAAGGTCTCCGAGGCAGCACTAAAGGCAAAAGAAGCCACAGCCGCTCAAACCGAAGAAAAACTTCGGGAGCTGTTAGCTGAAAAACAAACCCAGATCGAGTCACTGGAAGAAAAGCATCGTCATAGTCGGGAAGCAATGGAGCACTATCGCCAGTCGGTAAAAGAACAGCGTGACCAGGATCAACGAAAGCATGAGCAACGCAGCCAGCAGCTTCAATCCGAAATTCGTGCCCTAAATCAAACTCTTTCAGTTAAGCAATACGATATCACACAGCTCAACAAAGACAACGGGCGACTCGCTGCCGAGCTTGGCTCCATACAGAAAATAGCTGCAAAACTGGAAGCCGAGCAGCGCAAACTTACAGCGAGCTTGGATTCAAAAACAGAAGAAGCGAACACACTTAACACCAAACTTTCAGAACTGAAAGTCCAGTCGGATGAGCTTGATCAACTCAAAAAACTGAATGAAGAGCTGCAAGCCTGGAAGACCGAGGCGTCGGTATCGATTGGCAAGCTGGAAGCAGAAATATCAATCAAGACTGACATGATGAATCGTTTGCTCGAGGAGAAAAAGACTGCGCCAGAGGCACGGCAAGGAAAAAGTGCGGCAAAACATGGATGAGCTGCTGCTCTCAGGCTGTAAACGAGTATTTATATTAAAAACAAAGAGTTAACTTAACTTTGGCGAATTTTTCCAGAATGCCGGCCGACCCTCATGTTGAGGAAATTCCCTCTTTGCGTGTTCAACTGCACTTTTACAGCTGGAAAATGATCCCAATGGGATTTGATTCGAATTAGTAGGTAGTGTCGAGCACTTATCCGTATTATGGACTTCATAATTGTTTCGCGGATTGTTATCGTTATTTCTGTTTATACAGTATTGATGCATCATAACCTTGTCCTTTTGTCGAGTGTGTTAAGAGAAATACAGCACTAACCATTCTAAGAAAGATCATTGCAAACGATGTGAATCTAAAGACCTTGGGCTGCTCGCCCAAACCCCGCCAGATTGCATCTGGACGCAGTACCTCCGGTGGCCGCTGCGCGGTGCTGGCTCCCAATTTCAAAAACAAATCCGCTTCGCTCCATTTGTTTTCAAAATCGTCCGCTGAAAGATTAAGACCTTGGGGCGTTGCCCCAAACCCCACGTTCGCCACGTGGCAGAGGGTCAGGAGAAAACTTATCGGGGTTTCTAATCTGATGAGGTGTTAACACGGCTTTAAGTAAGTGTGGGTTTCTCCTGTCCCTCAGCTCAAAGCGTATTTGTGGGTGTGGTTGTCAAGAGTCGCCGAGCCTCTGTAGATGATCGATTTGAATGTTATATTGACTCAATGATGACGGTGTTAACGCCTAAGGCTCAACGTCTCTGGACAATGAAAGATAAGGGTAAAATTGATAGTTTCTGAAGGGCGCTCAACTACAGGCATGTAAGCAATTCGCTACGCTCATTTGCTTTTACATGTCTGTAGTTTCTCTGCCTCCTGCAACAATGGATTCAATGAAACCTTCCTGTGGCTCATCACGCATACACATTGCAAAACCGTTGTAGTCAGGGCCTTTAATTTTAACCATGCATTCGTTTATTGGGTTTAGGGAGTAATCCATAGATGCTAATTGCATGCTAGTAAAGTTGGCCTGCATATCGTTAAACACAACTTTAAATCGGTAGTCGATACGCGGCCAATGTCCATTATTAAATGAGATGTAGATGCCCTGCGCTTTCGATAAAAACTCGAAATCCGGCTTTTTCTTTTTCTGTTTGCTCGTTACTTGTGTCTGTTGAATCTTTACAGGCTGATGAACTGCTTGTACAGATTTATTCGCCGACGTGGTTGCATCCGATTCTCCCGCATTAGAGTAATACGCAAAGACTCTGGAAAAGGCAAAGACCACAAACAGTGCGCAGGTAACAAAGGCAATAATTCCTAGCTTAATCGATGTGCGGCCCCAAACATTAAAGCGATTATCTGTGCGTGTTTCATCTCCGGCATCGCCGGTCATACTTTTGGTGTGGCTTTTGTACAGTGTGTAAACTTCTTTTTTAAACGTTCCTATGATCTCACGTTCACGCTTTGATGCCGGTGGTGTTACCCCTGTGACTGGTCCATAAAACACATCGACGCGGTATTGCTTATTCATTCCCAAGCTTGAAAGCTTGTTCGTCTGAAACGTGTTTTCAACCAGAGAACGCGCAAAGTTCGCAATCTGGCTAAGATCCTGGGTAACAAAATAAATCTCGGTAGATAGTCCATTTTCGCCGACTAAATGACGATGCTCTGCGAGAAATTCCTTGTCTTGCTGACGAACGTTTTTGGCGTTTAGACCTGACGGCCATAAGCGCCAAAGCTCATCGATGACCAGGATTGCTCCAGGTGTAAACACCTGGCTCCACCAATCAGGGTTATCGATAATGTCCTGTATGTTGAACGGTGTTACCGACATCTGAAAGCGTTTTAAACACTCTTCATCGTTCATCGGAATATTGGTAAACACCTGGCGTTTTTTCTCTAACGCTTTAACGATCACGTTGGCCACAACACCATAACTTTTGCCGTGACCAGGTAAACCCACGTAAGCCGCAATAGTCATACAACTACCCTATTATTGGAATCCTTCTCAAAATAAACCTGCCGATATACGCGCTTACAATGATTGTAAGCCCGTATTCGAGTTGAAACGGTTCAGCTGCCCAGGCTACGCCTGGTGGAATCTGAATGGTGCCTGCATCAAGCATAAAATCCGGTACCGGCAAAACTTCAAATACTGCTGCCGCACCATTTAGCAAGGATTCCCACAACCAAAGCCCCAACGCCTTCAATTCATCACTTAACCAGGTTAACGCGCACGAAGGATCGTACCAGGAGCATGTATTTTGAATTGGCTCACTCATGTTTTAAGCACTCGCGAAGATTCTAAAGCCAGTGAAAATGTAAATCACGATCATGACCGCGGATAGATACGGCTTAATATCATTCATCAACGAACAATGAATTGTTGTTGAAATGGTTTGTTTAATTAGCGTATTGCTTAGATCTATGGAAAATTGCGGACATATCCCATTGTCGACCCTTACCAGGTTCTTCATGTTTTCGAATGCTTGCACGGTATCAGAAGCCACAATTCTATCTTTAAAGTTGATATTCGCTTCAGCAAATGTCGTGGCATCGGTTTGTGTGTGCTCTGAAAAATCTTGCAGCTCTACGTCTACGCAATCGTAGTAATTCTTTTCTGATGGGTCGCATTCACCTTCAAATTTAAATTCGACTTCTACTTTCTGTTGCTGTGGTCGGTTTGGATTTCCATTACCTGTAATCGGGGTCTGCTGCGAAGAGTTCGACGTGGTTTCTGAAATGACTTCGCCTGTAGTGCTATCGCGCACTATTGTGGTTGTTTCTTTATCTGTTTGCTGATTTACCGTGGTATACGTGGGCATGTTTACACAAATTCCCCAATCGTTATAGGTTCCAGCTGGGCACACTTGCGCGGTATCGCACGTGTAATCAGGTGAAATAAACTGACCATTTCCACAATCAAAAGGCGCCGCTTTTGATCCTGGATCAAGTTCGCCATCAAGCGGCATTTCGCCTAAAAGGGGTTGTGTGTTAGTCGTTGTTGATGTTGTCGAAGTGGTTTCAATGGTCGTCGTTGTGCCATCGGTGTTTTGTATTTCTTCAAAAGAAATCGATTCCGGAGAGGTGACTGTCGACTCCCCTATTTCGCTATCTGATGTCCCTGTGCCCTGCCCGCCAATGCTTGAAACACAAATCGCTTGGCCGTTAAAAGTGCCGCAGTTCGAATTTTCTGGTGCGTTGTCTGTTGTTGTATAGCAAGCTTGCCCTGCTTCTGTAGTACAAAGAGGATTTCCGTCTTGATCAGTCATTCCAATAATGCATTCAACAGTGCCATCACTATTTATTTTATGTATTCCATTGCCACCATTAGACAAAATAGTTTCAACACAGTTATCCGCTGAAATATCGATAGCTCCACACTCTTGATTTGCATTACTCCACTCCTGACCAAGAGAACAAGGGTTTTCATTGCCAATCCAAACCTCTAATGTCCCGCCTTCTCCGCAAGCAGTAACTCTATAAAGTGCGCCCTGCTGAGTTACAACGGCAATCCTGTAATCTAATGTGGCCTGAGGCGCACAGCCTGAATTATTTTGGTAGTACGTCCAATAAGCCATAACTTTAAAGGGTAAAAATAATAATATTACTATTACGAATTTAACCTTTAGACCTTGGGCTACTCGCCCAAACCTCGCCAGATTGCATCTGGACGCAATGCCTCCGGCGGCCCTTCGGGGACGCTGGCCGCGTGGCTTTTTTTCGAATGATTGTTCAATCATTCGAATTGACTTAAGACCAAGTAAGAACATAAAACACCCGCAAAAAAGAACGTCCAGTAATATAAATCCAACATGTTGCACCTCAACTAAAAACGGGGCCGAAGCCCCGCTTGTTTCACCTTAGCGGCGACGCAACATGCTAAGTAACATGCCGCCACCGCTCATTGCGATATACACCAAAGCTACAGCTGCGGCGATACCACCAATGCCAACTACAATTGGAGTAAAATCAACTGACGCTACAATACCAGTAACCATTTCTTCCATAATATTCACCTCTTAGGAATTAATTTAAACATCTGACGAAAACCCCAGGCCACTGACCAGGGAATAATTAATAGGGCGAAACCGCCCGCGAAAAAAGCCGAGGCGACACCTGGGTCAACCTGGCTAATGTCAAACGGAACCGATGCTAACTGCGTCATCCATCCCGTTGAACACAGGGGCAAACCATCACTTGTTTGGGTGACTGTTCCATCGCAAACTAATGTGGTAGCCATAATAATTACGCCGCTTTAACCTTAGGCTCGCTGGCTTTATCGATAACCTTGATCGGCGTGTCTGCACGCAAGTAGTACTTCACGAATGACCAGGCTCGACCATTCTTTTCACCTTTGCGGTGATTAATGCCCATTGGCACAGATACGATTTTGTCTGAGCACTCGCTAGCGATTGCATTAATGTTCATGTCGCGTTCGAGCTTTTCAGATACTTCAATTTCTGTAATCAGCTCTTCTTTCTCACCGTACCGGTTTTCTATTTCACCGGTTACGAGCGCTAAAAACCGGTTGGTATAACCATTGTTCTGTGTGACGAAATACCCTTTCAATTTTCCAACGGCAAATATTCCAATACTCATAACGAAGCCTCTCTTAGTTTCTTTCTTAAACGATAAACACGCATTTTTTCAGCGTCATTTTTGTACTTACGTGGGCGCCCTGCTGTCTTGCGGCCAGTAAATAAATCTATGGTGTCTTTGTCTTTGTTGTCTTTCATTGCGCTACTAACCAACCAGTTTTAAATGGTGCTGCTGTGAATAGCTGGCTTTGGGTTCTTCGTACCAGGCTGGGCGCTGGTTGCTAAAATCTATCTTGATTAGCTGAACGATCGGCACCACATTAAGTTGTGGTTTCATGGGGTCTAGCGATTTTAAAAATGCCTTACTAATACCGGCATTCTCAAGTAATTTAACATTACGAAAAAATGTAGAGCTGTTTGCTTTTGATAGCTCTGAATAGCCTTCGTATTTAATAGCTTTATAGGTTTTAAACACTGCGTCAGCTTTACGTTTACACAATTTTCCGCAGTCTTTAATGCGAATATATTTAGCGTCTATTCTTAGTTTGATATGCTCATCATCTACATTTTTCATGGTGTGTCCCTCAATCTGGGAAAATAATTTGTCAAAACATAATCGCCACACATATTCGCAAAGCGTTACTCCATGTGTTTCTAAATACCAGTCCTGAAACTTCATAAATTCGTTTAAGCTAGTAGGTATGCCTACCCTCTTCAACTCTTGAAAACCTATCGTGCCTTCAAATCGCATACGGCTATTGGCAAAATCAAGCAGCCTTTGATCCGATAAAATATCCACTCTGGTTTTGTCATTCACACGTTTTGCTTGTCGCAAATCGTGCATGACTTCCTGGAATTTATAATAGATTTTTTGCCGCTTGAACTTGGATGCTTCTTTACCATTGGCGGCGCCACCTAACTGCAAATAGTCTTCATGCTTATCGTTAACACTGGTTCGACTGTCTGCAAGATTCGCAAACACTTTAAAAATGGTGCGTCGCTGAAAGGCTGATTCAACTAATGCGCTATACGTTGCGTCAAGGTAGCGTATTTGTGCGGCTTTGATATCTAAGTGACGGAAGATCTTTGGGAAAGCCATTCGCAATTGCGTAAGCATTTGCAAAGCGCCCTGCTTTATATCTTCAGTTCCAAATACGTTATGGCCTTGAATGATTTTATTCGGGGATGCTTTGATTCGGACGTGCGGCCAATGGTTGAAACCATTGCCTGATGGATAAAAACCGACTGCCAGGTGAGATATAGAAGAGGCAACTGTTTCCCATTTTTTCGCGCTGGGAGAGTCATAAACCTGAACACCATCGACAATTTTGCCTTCCTGGTAAATAGCAAAGTCATACTCGAGTATGTTCACATTTCCACCACCTTGAGAGGTGTTGTTCACGTGAAGAGAGTCGAAGGGTATTTCAAGATCTAGCTTATCCCACATAGACATTTTCCGATCAGCAACTAAAGAAAAGCGCCATTTCTAAGTTCTTAGAATTATTTTTTCTGATTAATTATTATATTCTCAGAACTTAGAAGACAAGGGAAACCAGAATTGCGTTTATAATATTCTTAGTTCTGATACGCTTAGAAACTAACCTAGAAGACACTTAGAGGTGGTACGTGCCAACCAAACATATTGATGAAGACACATGGAAGGCAATTGAGAAGGAAATGGTTAAAGCTGTGGTGGCTACTCAAAAACCAATTAAAGATACATTCGTGCTAAAAAAGCTTATTGAGATAGGGCTTAAAAACGTGACGGAAAAAGATTACAAAGAATGGGGAAAATAACTAGAAAAGGATAGTGCAATAAATATGCAAAACTCCCATCATGGGAGTCTTCTACGGTATTAGAGTACCGTAGAACGAATTCAAGCCGTTCCACTTTCCAGAACCGAAACTGCGTTTCGTTTCTGGAAACCTCCACTACACTATTTCGTAACGCGTTACTAAATTCATAAAGGAAAAAAAGTGGGAAAAGATAAGGTCAACTTAACATTAGATGCCAGCATATTAATAGGTTTATTTACAGGTGTAAGCTATATGGCTGGAGAAGTGTTTTATGAGGCTTTTATAAGAAATCTAGGCGGAATAGATACCTTAGATTTTTCGTTTGAGGAAAAATTAGGGACAGGTGGACTATGTATATCAGCGATGCTAATACTAGCGCTAAGCGTAAATCTCCCACTATCATTTTTTTTAAAAAATAAACTCATTGACCGAATAGCTGAAGGAGCGAGGCTATATAAAGAGTCATATCAAATCTCTTTTCTTCTAGTAATTTTATTGCTTATTATTATGTTTCCGTTAACTGCAAAAATCTTCGGGCGAATGGCAGCAGAGAAGGCAATAGCTGTGGGATTTACACAAGATATAAACGTAAAAATCGAAGGTAAGTCTAAAAAATATAACATTGTTCGTTGCGGTACTGAAAGATGCATAGCTAAAACAGTAGTCTCGAATGAAATTGATTACTTTGATAAAAATAAAATAGAGAAAATTGAAATCGTAACCATAAAGTGACGGCACAAGATTAGCTGACCAATTTGAAAACTGGAGCTGTATGACAGGCAAGCTGTCAACAGCCGCATAATATGCATTATGTGTAAATTCTGCGCCGGTGACAGGGATTTTCACCGGCTGCGAATCGCCTCTCTCGGGCTAGGGGCTGGCAAGCATGCCCTAGCCCTCTCTCTTTAACATAACGACGTTATTATGCGCAGTCATGGAAGGGAAATTTAGCCAGGTTAAAACAAAGAACGCTCGGCGCTTGCCAAGGGTTGCAGCGGAGCTACAACCCGCATATAAGCGTATTTATGAATGGTGGCTGTAAAACGAAGAAGGCTATGCCCCTATTGACAGTTATAGAACTTCCTAGGATCTGAGAACAAAAATAAAAACACGCACAACTTCCACGTCATAAGAGTAGAAGATTAAGCCTGTAGAACCTAAAGCAATTGATAAATACGTTTCTGCTCGGATTTGTGCATTCGTGGGCATACCAAACTGGCTGCCCGTTTGGATAATCAGCCACACCGGTTTAGGTGCGACTTGGCTCTGCATATTTTTGAGCTTGGTTTTTATATCATATAAAGGATTACTGTTGTTATTGAATGGATACTGATCATTCAAAAATATATCGGCAGAATTTTTGTAGGCGCTAATGTCGTTGGCATACTCAGTTAAAAATACCGGATGATCGGATCGGTTGATTTGATTAAATCATAAGCCCATTTAGTATCAGCACCACTTAAACCCGTTGCTGATTTTGGTTCGTCTGGAAGTCCATAGCCGAATAACCAATTTGAGTTCTTAGCTTGATTGACACTCTGTTGAAATATGCTCGTATTACGGTTTTTTATTGCGGTGGCATTTTCATAATCGCAACCTGGTCCCGCAGTATAGTGAAGATATAGACTATAGTTTTCTGCCTGACTAACGGCCCCGGAATTGGCGCAAAAAGGCCGAGATACTGCATTCACGCCAAGATCTTTAACTCCGGGCCAATCTGACTGGATATAAACACTTATCGGGAAAACCTTTGTGCCATTAATAGAAACAGTGCTATCTGCATTAACCATTACTTTACTTTGAGCATGGGCAAGAGAAAGAAAGGACATAAAAAGTATAAGACCGAACTGGCTAACTAATTTTTTATTCATTTGTTTTTACCATTTCCAATTTAAAGTTAGTGGAGTTGCAAAAAAAACTGTTCATAATCATCAAAAGCTAATCACATCCAGAGATCAAGCTCCAGGCATAGGTCCATGCCCACCCCACCCCAGGTTCATAAGGTCCACCAACTGTACACCAACCGCCTTCCGTGCATTGATATAAACCACCATTATTCTGTACAAAGTCCCCCGTAGCGTAATTATTTCTATCAACGTAAATCGAGATGCCTGAACAGCTTCCGCCAGAAGAAGAGCTTGAACTACTGGACGAGGAGGAGCTTGAAGAACTGCTCGAAGAGCTACTGGATGAACTGCTTGTTGATGAAGAACTACTTGAAGACGAGCTACTGCTGGAAGTAGAACTGCTACTCGAAGAGGAGCTGCTGGATGAAGAAGAACCACTATTGCTCTGTTCAGGATCACACAAAAAGCGTACTTCATAATCACGACACGCGCCGTCTGCCTGATTGGCATTGAGACAAATAAGCCCTTCACGAGCATTAAAAGGCGTAAATAGTTCAGGTTCTCCATAGCCCGGCGTGAAGATTTTATCTGTACCCTTTTCTCTCGCTTCTATGGCAATGGGTGTTTCACACATGCTTGCTGGTTTTGATTCGTTGTCTGCAGTACCGCTTGGATCGTCCTGATCAATCCATTCGCTCCAAAGATTTTCCAAGCATTGGAAACGCACTTCATAATCTTCACAGACGCCGTCATTTTGTTGTTGATTCATGCAAATTAAACCAGACACCGAATTAAAAGTATCAAAGACTTCGGGTTCATTTATGGAAGGAGAGAAAACACTGGTGGTTCCAGCGATCCTCGCTTCAATTGCGGAAGGGTTAGCACATAGGCTTTGGGGTTTGGATTCATTGTCGGCAGTACCTCCGGGGTTGTCGTTATTCAACCAATCACTCCAATTATCATCCAAACACAATAGCCTTACTTCATAGTCGTCGCATATACCATCCGTCTGTTCCTGGTTAATACAAATCAAGCCGTGAGAATTGAAACTGGAAAAGTATTCCGGCTCATTTACGCCTGGTATAAACACCTCACTGGAGCCTTTAACACGTGCTTCAATCGCGACTGGACTACTGCAAACACCTGAGTGCCCTGTTTCATTGTCGGCGCTACCACTTGGATCGTCACGGTCCAACCACGCTGTCCAATGTGAATTTAGATCGACCAGCGGGCGTAGATAACAGCGTTTTTCCTTGCCCGGTGCGGGATCGCCGAAATTACTGCTGGAACAACTGATACCGTTATTTGCAGCATTAACATAAAATTCTCCTTCTATACCGAAAGCCACTTCGGCTTTACCTGAAAAACTGCATGTAGCGTTTTCTTCGGCACACAATATAAAACCTTGAGGCCCTTGTGTAGTATCGATAATTTCCAGCCAATTGATATTAAAACCACTATTGGAAATATATAAGCCAAGTGAGTGAGTTCCTTTGGGGAAAAACATTTCAGTGGTCAGGGTTGTCCAGTTTTGCCAACCGCCGGTATTGGGTATGTTGAATTGACCCAATTGTGTTGTTCCCCCATTTAGGTCCAGACTTAAAGTGCCGCCATTACCTGTCACCCGGGCTTTTACGAGGTAAGTTCCACTTCTCGGGATTTGAATATTGTTATAGCTCATCCACTCGCCCGTCAGTAACCAACCGACAAAGTAGCCGTCACCAATATCATCGGCAACACCAATGTCAACATCATCCATTCTGTGATAGCCACCACTGTTACCACTCGTCAGATCGTAATATTCAGAATAAGCTTCTGCTTCAATGTGATGATGTATGTAATTGGGTTTAATGATGAGAGATGAGGTTCGATTATCGAGACTGCTATCCAAGCTATGCGTGTCTTTTGAGAAAGTAGTTTGAGCGCCGGAAAAATTATCATCCGTGTACAGTGTGACAGTATACTCCGGGTTAATGCGCAAGGAGGAAATAGAGTCATTCGTTACACCGGCGATAGTCAGTTGCTTTTGTGTGTACTGGCCAGCTTCCAGTGTGGTTAGTGCACTTGCGTATTCTTTGCCAGAATACAATCGACTCCCGGGTGGAATGATTTTAAATGATGATACGATGTCGTTAAATAAATTACCGACATAACTTTGGTCTGTGGTTACAGTGAGTTTCGGGCCGTCAAACACTTCCCCATCGAATAACTCTACTGTATAACCTTGCGGAATCAGCAAAGAAGACAGCCAGTTTTTTGGCATGCCGACCGCTTTCATTTTGGCATAAGGGTACTCTCCAGCGGGCAGTGAAAATCGTTGATCTGCAAATGCTGAGTGTTCAAAAAAACTGACTTTGTTTCTGGGGGAGCCCAGTGTCTTGTATACGTTAAACGATAATGCAAAAGCACCGAAGTTATTTGGATGTACTGTATCCGGGAAAAAACTTTCCATACCGGTGGTAGCTGAATGGTTGTCGATAAGAGGCACACGGAGATCGCTAGCAACTTGCCGAATTCGAGGAGCGACTTCGTTAACCATTACAGTCTCTGTAATACCCGCGATGCCATTACCGTAAACTTTGGGTGGAATAGCAACCATTACGTCAGGCCGGGAAGATAAACTTCGATATACATTAACAAGTTCTTTATAGTTGGAAACAAATTGATCTTTATAAATCCAGTTTTTGGATTTTGAATCATTGGTACCAAGTTGAATGATGACAATGTCGGGTTGCCAGTTTTTACTGTCCGTAAATTGAGATTCATTCCAATAAGGAAGATCCCCTTGTTTTAGTAAGGTTCTTCCACCGACACCAAAATTACGCACCTCATAATCTGTTCCCAACAAAGTTTGTAATTGTGCGGGGTAACTGTACAGAGATTTAATTGTTGTTCCTGAACCATAGGTAATACTATCGCCAATACAAGCTACTTTTATCGCTGCGAAAGACTGATTCGCAGAAAACAACAAACTAAAAACACTTATCAACGCAAACCAACGAATAGTGGTTTTTTGCTTACCAAAAGTATTGCAATTGAATTTTATGGATCTACTAAAGAGTTGCATGTTGATGGAACCTCGCGTGTGGGGTAGGCAGCGTTGATTTTTAGAATTAATGCCTGCCGTAAGTACAGGGAAAAGTGCATAAAAATATCTTGGAAAATGAAAATATCTTGGAAAAAAGATGCTTGACCCTGCTCGCGTTGCGATCAAGCATCCAAGAAAGAAAACACCTAACTTGGTTTGTGTTTTCTTAGCCGTTACATGAACCAACAAGGTTCCATGCGTATTCCCAGGCCCAACCTACGCCTGGCGCATAAGGGCCACCTATTGTGCACCAGCCAGCAATTTCACATTGATAGCGACTGCCCTGGTTTTGCACTACATCATTCGTGTTATAAGTAGCACCATCGACATAAACGGCTACATTACTGCAGGCATTCCCACCGGATGAGCTGGAAGAGGAACTGCTTGAGCTTGAAGACGAACTACTTGAAGAGGAGCTACTCGACGAAGAGCTACTCGATGAAGAGCTGCTTGAACTCGAGGAAGAGCTGCTTGATGAACTGCTACTCGAACTTGAAGATGAAGAGCTCGAAGATGATGAACTTGAAGACGAACTGCTTGAACTGGATGAAGAGCCATTACCTGAATCTTCGCCACACAAAAAACGAACTTGGTAATCATTACATTTAGCATCCGTTTGTTCGGCATTCATGCAAATCAAACCATCAATTGCGTTGAAAGTAGAGAATTCTTCTGGTTCGTTTTCTCCAGGGGTAAAGATGTCGTCGCTGCCTTTAATTCTGGCTTCGATCGCAATAGGACTGGCACAAGTTGTAGAAGGACGAGATTCATTGTCTGCAGTTCCGGCGGGATCGTCTCTGTCAAACCATTCGCTCCACACGTCACTCATACATAAATAACGCACTTCATAATCATTGCAAGCGTTATCAGATTGTTCGTTGTTCATGCATATCAAGCCCCCACTTGCACTGAACAACTGAAAGATTTCTGGCTCATTTTGCCCGGGAGTGAAAATCGCATCCGTTCCACGTACTCGTGCTTCAATACCTGACGGGGTGTCGCACACTTCTGCAGGTCGAGCCTCGTTATCCGCAGTGCCGCTGGGATCATCTCGGTCGTACCACTGTGTCATAAGATCACCGAGACAAAGAAAACGGACTTCGTAATCTTCACAGCGACCATCAGCTTGATCCTGATTCAAACAAATCAAGCCTTTAGCGTTGAACATGTCAAAATTTTCTGGTGTGGTAAATCCTGGAGTGAAAATCTGATTGCTGCCTACTACCCGTGCTTCAATGGCAACCGGAGTCAGGCAAACATTGTTGTGACCTGTTTCGTGATCACCTGAACCACTAGTATCGTCACGATCCAACCAATTGGTCCAATAAGCTTCATAGTCGGGTTTAAAATAACATTGTTTGCTAACACCAGAAGCGGGATCACCAAAATTGGCAGTGTTACACGTTATACCATTTGTCGCCTCAATGATATTGAATGATCCATTTGCACCGAAGGCCACTTCAGAAGTCCCCTGAAAACTGCAACTGGAATTTTCTGCAGCGCATAAGGTAAAGCCTTTTGGCCCAACCGGTTTGGCTTCTTCAAATTTCCACAACTGACAGTCACCTATCCAGTTTGTCCAGAGACCAATATTTTGTCCTTCGTTGGTAGAGCAACCACCTACATCAACAGCCAGTCCATTAACTCGTGAAATTACACTGTACCAACCGTCTTTTACATGAACCAGACTATATTGTTGACATTCACCGGATGATGTCGCTTTTGTACTGACATTTGTGCCCGCTCCTCCTGTGCAGTTGTCCAACGCCAAGGCACCGCCACTATTATTATTAGTGAGCGTGTAGAAATTATCGCTTTGCTTTTTGACATACCAACGTTGACAGGAATTTCCGCTGGATACTGTAGATTGAACAACGTTTTCATCGAGATTACTGTCGCAATTTTCGGTGTTCAGGGCTTTATCACTTCGTTTTGAAATTATTGTATAAACACCAGTGTCGATCATAGGACCGGCATCCAACAAGGTTAATTCAAAATGCTGTTGCGGATTTCCCAGGTAAGAATAAATTTGCAGGTTTGCGCCGTTATTATCACCGCCGAACTGAATGTCGAGCACTTTGCCGGATTTAACGGATGAAATTCGGTAAGAGCCATCACTGTTTTTAATAAAATCCCATTTCTGGCAATCTGCACCACTCGGTGTCCACATTCTTACGTTTGCAGCGTTATCAGTACTGCAATTTTCGACATCAAGGGTTAGACCGCCTTTCATTGAGGTGATGTAGTAGTGGCCATCTTCAGTTGCCTGAACATTCCATTTCTGGCAGCTGTTATTGTTCCATTCCCATTGTTGAACATTGGCACCGCGCTGGTTGGAGCAACCTGCCACATCCAGTGGACGGGTCGAACTTGATGCCTGAATTTTATATATCCCGTTGATAATTGATTCACCTGAGGCAACGGCAACTTCGCCGCTTGGAGGTGTCAGGCGATCACCACTGGCTGTAGGCTTACCAAATTCCGGAAAACCGTTACTATCGAAAGTAATTTTCTTGGCATGACTTGCGCGGCTCATATCGCAGGTGCCAGCACTGTTCGGTGTTGCGTGGTAAGACATCCAAACTTCTTTGCCGTCGGGCGATTTAAAGAATGTATTGTGCCCCGGGCCGTAGGCACTAACGCTGGCGTTGGAGGTAAAAAGAGGCTGGGTTATTTTTTCCCAAGAGGCAGGATTCATGGGGTCTTCCCAGTCGTCAATCCATAACATCCCCAAGGCATAGTTTGGTGTCCAGCAGCCACTGGCGGAATACACCAAAAATGTTTTGCCATTGGCTTGTAACATTGCGGGTCCTTCGTTTACAAGTCCGTCTCTTTCCCATCCATATTCCGGACTGGAAACTAGTACACGATTGCTCGAAAGTGTCCAGGGGTTACTCATTCTTGCAATGTACAAGCGTTGAGGTTTATCGCCATCTGATGATTTTGCCACGCCGGAGTAAACATAATAAAGCGTACCATTTAATTGGAATACAGTGCCGTCAATAGCCCAGTAGTCGTTTGCTGGATCGTAAATACGGCCACGATTAGTCCAGCTACCTTCCATTGGATTGGCAGCGCTGTTTTCGATAACCCACATATTTTGCGGATTTCCGGTGTTTTGCTTGGCTGTGTAGTAGATATACCATTTATCATTGACCCGATGAAGTTCGGGCGCCCAATAATCACAGCACGGCCCGCCATTACTTGGGCCGAAAATCGTTTGATGATAGGTACTTTTAAGCCCTTCGAGAGTTTTGGCTCTTTTAATTTTTATGTTGCCTCCCGACGTTCCCATGTAGTAATACCATCCATCGTGATACACGATATTCGGGTCCGGTAGATAACCAATCGGCGCGCTAAAATATTGCGCCGTTGCCACATGTGAAAATAGTGGAGAAATAATAATTAACAAAAGTATCGCAACAGTTTTGAAATTCTTCATCGGATGCACCGTTTTATATGTCATTCTTTTTTCGTTTTATTTCAGAAAAATCTGAGCTGCTATTAGTTACACGTGCCGAGCAGTGTCCAGGCATATTCCCAGGCCCAACCAACGCCTGGCTCATACGGCCCCCCGACTGTGCACCAGCCACCGACAGAACATTGGTAACGATTGCCAACATTAATGACTACCGCATTATCTGCATAAGTACTGCCATCGACATATTGAGGAATACCTGCACACACTCCCCCGCTTGACGAACTACTCGAAGAACTGCTGGAGGAAGAGCTGGAAGACGAACTGCTTGAAGAACTACTTGAAGAACTTGTTGAAGAACTACTTGAAGAGCTACTTGAAGAACTGCTGCTGGAACTGCCACCACCAATCTGTTGGCCAAATAATTCCATTTCAGAAAGCTGCAGAATACTACCGCTGTTATTGCTCAGATTAAAACGGAAATACGAATACGCATTCGCATTAGTAAAGCTGAAGGTGCGTGTCTGGAAATACTCCGCAAAATCTTCGTTGTTTCGAGTATCCAAAGTAATCCAGTTAATGCCGTCGTTTGACCCTTGCAAGGTCCAACTCATTGGATCGCGTTCGTGGGCATCGTTTGCTGAACTTAATGTATAGCGATTGACGATATAGGATGCATTCGCTTGAAATTGAACCCATGCTGAAGCATGAAACGTTAAATACTTCGTGCTGAGTGAGTTATCAATTAAATTGGAGATGCCTTCGCTTGCCGGCCAGTCTGTATATTGCGAACTGACCGTTCCAGATACATTGGTGATATCCACCCCGCCACTGGACGAGCTGCTGGAACTTGAAGAAGAGGAAGAAGAGCTACTGGAGCTGACATTGGAGGAGCTCTCATCAATTTGCAATAGATAAGCGACTAATTGATCCTGTTCGGTTTGCGTTAAGGTAAAAGCATTACCGTGGCCTGCAACATTAATTACATCGTATAAGGTAGCCGCAGAACCGTCGTGGAAATAAGGTGGTGTATTCCAAATACCTTTTAAGGTGGGCGTATCCAAGCCGGTAAGCGGTCCACCAATGCGATTGCCAGAGTCGCTGGATATGGTGCCGACATCATGCAATACGTTTAATGCGCTATCGGTAAATTGTTGCCCGCTGTGGCAATTCACACAATCGAGTTGACTATAAATGCTTTTACCGGATTCTGCCGCTGCCGTTAATGAACCATCATTATTGCGATACGGGCTGGCAGGAACGCGGGTAAGTGAGCTCACATAGGCCGCCAGCGCGTCAAGCTCAGGGTTGATGCCGGCTTTGCTGTCTCCCAGTGGATCGCTAGTTGTACCACTGTTAAATTCAGCATCCGTCATAAATCCGAGACCGCCAAAGTGTGCACGAATATCATTTTCGAAATCCTGGATTTCGTCAAAATTTCCAGTCCAATGCACCGGGCCATGCCCCATTCCACTTCGGCCCTGCAGCGTAATGGTGTTACGTAAACCTTCTCCACGATTTGCAAAATCAAACACTTGACCGTCTTCATTTCCGTCTAAATGGCAAGTGGCGCAGCTGATGTAATTATCCTGGCTCATCGCGCGTGCGCTGGCATCATAAAATATCCGTTTACCTTGAAGTATTTCGGAAGACAGTTTTTCATTTCCGACAACATTAACCGTGGCCAGAATTGGCGCTGAAACACCTTCGGCAGCGATAAGCGCACTGACGTCAACGACGGTAACCGAGCGCGATAAAAAGTTATGCACGAAAAGACGGTCATTGCTATCCAATGCCAATCCCTGAGGTGCGTTCCCCACCACAAATCCCGTGACGGTTTCGCCACTGTGACTATCAAAAACATGGATCTGGTTTAAGCCCTGAATGGCGACAAACATCAGATCCCCTAAAGGACTGAATACACTGGCAAATGCCATATCGGCATCGTTAATGTCGATCCGTTCGTCTAACTGCTCTGTACCATTTGCAAGATTAAGCGGCGCTAATATGGTTCGCGTGGTGGAATCAAAAGTGGGAGTACGCCCGTCTTGAAGCAGTCCACGTTCGATATTGTCTTTTTTCGCGGGAATCCAGGCACGTTCGCCATCTGGAGAAATGCGAATCGTATTCAGGTAATTGGGTATGCCGCGTGAATTAAAGGTATCGTCAGGTTCGCTCCCACCGTTACCAGGATCTAGTGCCAGGGTAAATGTGTTCGTCACCTGCAAGTCATCAGTGGCTAATTGATAAACCTCACCGTGGTTAGCTGATGAAATGAATCGCGTAACGTATAACTGAGAGCCATCAGCCGATACAGCCAGGGCTTTGACCTTTGGCACTATTCCCTCTTGCGATACCGGAAGTGGCTGATCCATGATAATTGTTCGGTTTGTAGCATCAAGCGCGAGTACTCGACCCAGCGCCTGCAAACTGACAAACGCCTTTTGTCCATCTGGAGTAAACACAACGCCAGCCGGTTGCGAGGCATAAGGCAATGAAATGGTCTGTATGACCTGACCAGTATTTTGGTTGAGTATACTGATGGTTGCGCTGTCAAAATTAGTGACCCACACAGAACCGTCTGCAGCCTGCGCGATGGATCTTGGATCTTCACCTACAGAAACCTCAAATTGTTTGCTGAAGGTTTGGGAGCTGATAGCACTGACAGTATTATTGTCTGGATTTACGTTCCACACCAAGGAAGTTGTTTCGTCGACAAAAATACTGCCGGATGCGGTTGGACTGGAACTGGTAATGGGTTTGTGCACAATATGAATGGCAGAACACTGTTCGGTTTGTTCACCGTCACTCACACCTAACAGCACACCAAAACGCCCTGCCGTTTGGTAAGTATGACTAATAACGTTGGACGTCGTTGTTTCCGTGCTGCCATCACCAAACTGCCAGGTATAAGACACATTACTTTGTGTGGTGGCCGTAAAACTTGTCGAGGAAAATTCAAGTGAAGATGGGCTTTGTGTAAAGTTACAATCTATTTCGCGAACACCACCTGAAAGTGAAATGTGATCCAGGTTAGGTCCAGCACTGTTTACACCCACCAGGGAAATGGTATTGCTACCCTCATTCAGATTTACACGCTTGGACACACTGGACCAACTTGACCATGCACCGGCAGGCGCAAAACTTATTTGCCCATAATCATTCCCATTGACTTCCAAACGCAGATTTCGTGCAACAGAACCACCGTTACCGTAACGAAGACTTAGCAGGAAACTTCCTGTAAAGCTCACTTGTGGATGCAGATCCACCCGCCCACCTGAAGCCGGATAATCGACGAAGCCACTGCCCGTATAATTAGCGTGTTCTGTTGCGACAACTGCACCGCCACTGAGGCTTGCGTTTTCCGCTTCTATAAATCCAGTCAGGGTTATGTTGTCGATATTGGGACCTGCAGTGCTATCGCCGACCAGACTAATTGTGTTGGCGCCGGCGTTTAGCGTGAATTGTTTTTCGATTGTTGACCATGCAGACCAGCGTGCGGTGGAAGGGAAAGAAAGTTGACCTTGATCAGAACCGTTAATCTGTAAGCGCAAGGTGCGAGCGTTGGTATCGCCGTTAGCATAGCGAATAATTAAGCGGTAATTACCCGTAAAATTATTATTCAAGGCGTAGTCGATACGACCACCGCTTGCAGGAAAATCTATATAACCGGAGCCGGTGTATCCTGAATTATCACTGGCAACAGTAGTGCCGCCACTGTGCTGGGTATCCTCGGCTTCCAGAGATTCACCTGTTGTAAATTGGTAGGTGTAGGTTTTATCAAGGCCATTGCCCACCAGATCTTTTATTCCACCTTGGGGTAATACCACTTCGTACTGAGTATTGGCTTCCAGACCGTTTAAGGGGGAAAAGTTAACGACAGTATGGTTAATACCGAAGTAACCGTTTAAAGCTTCACCGCCAACTTTTCGCACAATAAACGTTGTTGTATTTAACGAGCGTAAATCAATTTGATCGCTGAAAGAAAAACCTATGCGGCTAGTGGTGGATAAGCCACTTGAGCCGTTTACCGGGTTGCCATACATGACGCGAGGAGGCTTGGTGTCAGGAGCGGTATCATGAGCTGCGACAAACGAACCGCGATCATGTTCGTCATCTGCGATCACAATTAAATTTCCGATGGGTACAGAAAACTGATCGTCTTCAGTACTGGAAGTGTTCGGGTTGGTAATTTTTCCTACAAGGGTTGGGTTACTGATGTTGCTGATGTCATATTTGTACACTCCACCATTAGGTCGAAGCGCGCCTAAAAACAGAAAGTCATCACCAAAGCTCATATATTCTGAAGCGGGCCCATTCGCGGTGACCACATGCTGGATATTTTTAGGATCAGTCGTGACGTCGAAAATGCGAATATTTTCTTCACAAAAAATCCACTTGCCATAAAACCAAGTGATGTAGGATGTTTTTCCACATTGTGCCGTATCCAATGTCAAAGGTTTACCCGGCTGCGAAATATCGAGGGTTACCACACCGTTGTGGTCTTTAGGCGTACCAAAAGTCAGCAAATTGCCGATAGGAAATAACGGCCCTACTTTTATATTGTTCCAATGCGAAATGGGAATCGCCTGAAAACTGTTGGGCGTTTCGGGTGAAACGGCGTCTTTCAGATTATTGATATCGCTCGCATCGATAACAAATAATCCGTTATTTGTCGCGCCGACATAAATATAATTCCCCTGCCAGGCGACTCCCCAAATTGCGCCATCCACATCGCCATAATTGATGCCAGGTAAGTTCTGTGAACGGACGTGAGAGATACCGGAACCAATATTGGTAACATCCCAAATATCTATCCCCTTACCGCCAATAGTCAGCATGTATTCTTTACCATCGGGGTATTTGGCAAATGAAATGGTGTGGCCTTCTTGTTCCTGATCGTGCTGATCTGTAATGCTTCCGGTTCGATAGGGGCTGATAACCACTTGTTTCACTTGAGGTGCGTATGGATTACTGATATCCAGCACCATATGGGTTCCATTGCCCGCCACCACGACGTAACCGCCATGAGCATGTGGTTGGTTTTGGAAACCGGTGCCAGCTTGGCCTTTCAGGTAGCCACTATGCAAAGGACCGAAAGCTGTGCCATAACTTTGATTGGGAAAACTAGCCTGGGTCGAGACGGATATAAGCCAACAAGTGACGAGCGCGCACAAGTTGCCTATACACTTGAGCAATGTATTAGACATGTGGGGAGTTCTCAGCTGTTAAGGTTAATTTTTTAATTGTGATTTAACTGAAACTCTGTGAGTGCCTGCTCAAAAGAGGCTTGCGTGTTTTGTCTGGATTTTTACGGTTGTGACGTTATTGAGCGCAAGTACTACCTTTGTGTACAAAAAAACACCGAGTTCGAGTGAAAAATAAATATTTAAACTTTTATAGGCTATTCACTTTAACCTCCTACCGAAATTGACAATATTTATTGAAGGTACAGTTTTATTTTTGTATAAAGTGGGTCTTCTAAGTGTTTTGTATCACATTCATTTTTACAAATTGTGATGTTGGTCCTTGTATTAAATGGCTTTGCTCTAGTACTCCAAAGTAACGATATTATAAATTTATCGAGTCCCCTGTGTTGTGGGTAATGTTGAGTAATATGAACTAGGTAATTCGCTGGCTGAATTTTTTGATAAAGCAATGTTTTATGTTCGGAGGCACAAGACTGCCTATAAAGTGAGCAATATTGCGGAGCTGTTGAGATTTTGTTTCCCAAACCTCAACCCAAGGGAAGCGTTTTCCTTTGCGTCCTGAGTATATTTTAATCCTCGAATTTAAATTAAACGTTATTCGAAATAACGAGAAAATCAGTTTGCACTGCCTATTTCGGCTTTGTGATTGACCTTATATATTTGTGCCTAACTATTATCCAGTAGACATTTATATGAATTTTTTGAATCAAATATCACTGCAGTAAAAGTTTGAACTAATTCCCGGAATTTACCAATAATCCTATTGATGCCCTATAAATCTCAAGCAGTAATATGAAAGATTTAATTCTCAACGTACATGATTTTATATTGGCATTTACTTTTGTAGAGTCAGTGTCAATTGCATTTTTATTGCAAATAACTTCGGGTAGTCAACGCCAAGCCGGGGCTGTTCTATCAGTATTAATTCTGATTTTCGGTGGTACCCTGCTATGTAATATCTTAATGTGGGGGCCTGCGTTTCAGCACCTTCCCACGCATGATACTATCTTCATTCCCGTGCTGTTTACACTGTGTGTTTTATTGCAGGGACCTGCATTGTTTTTTTATTATAAAGCACTTACCAGTCACCTGAATTTCCTAGAGCCACGGTATTTGTTGCATGGAATTCCCTTTTTAATTGTTTCGCTATTTATTATCGTTTTTGATTTGGATGCACATCGTTTTATGCCTCACGCTGATTTAAGCGGGATGGAGAAGTTTGCGGCAAGTTCAATTTGGATGCTTTTAAAATGTGCGCCAATGGTGTATGTGGTGGCCAGTATTGTTTATGAGTTTAAAGTGCGTCGTAATGCCAAAGATTACTATTCTGCCATTTCTAGTTTTGACAATCATCTCGCGAGCATTGTCCTTTTTGGCTTTCTTTTATATTGGTTGTGGTCATTTCTAGGGCAAATAATGTATCCCTATTTATCACTGTCTGTGCTGGATAAAGTCGGGATTGCGAATAATTATCTCGGAGTTGTATTGGTAAATATTCTTGTTTTTTTTACCTATTTAAATGCACGAAAAGTTTTGACGCGAATCGACCAAAAATCTTTAACGCAAGTGAAAAGTCTAAACCTAGAGGATGAGAAAAGCCAATCCTTGATAGATAGAATAGAAGTGGCAATTAAGGAACAAAAAGTATATTTAGATAGTGGTTTAAACCTGGAGCGTTTTTCAGTAGAGGTTGATGGCAGCCCTAAAAAAGTTTCGCAAATTATCAATCAACATTACCAATCGAATTTTTACGAGTTCATCAATGGTTATAGGATAGCTGAAGCAAAAGAATTGCTGTTGGTAGAAGAACATAGAGACAAAACCATTCTGGACATTGCTTTTATTTCGGGTTTTAACAGCCATTCCACTTTTCATCGTTTTTTTAAACGCATTGTAGGTATGACTCCCAGTGAATTTCGGATAAAAAATTAACGTTGACGAAAGATAACATCATTCCGGACCACACTTTCAATAATCAAAGTTGTGATTTTTGGGTGCTATAGTGGGAAATTTGTTGTTAATGCTTCCATTGTGCAAATAACGATATTGAATGTGCCACTGGTGGAATGCTTGAGCTTAAACATTTAATAACTTCAGCGAACTAAAAATTATTATTTTTACTCATTGCATTGCCTTCAAGTAATATTTGTTTCAACGTATGTTCCAAGTTGCAAAAATTGTAGTTGACCTTGTCGATATGAAATTATATCTCCATTGTCTATATGTTTTGCTGACAATATACAGCGACTGAGCCACAACCAGTATGCACCATATTATACCTGATTCGTTTTCTACAGCTTTTCTACAGACCTCTATCGCAGAGAGATTGTCGGTCTCTTATCGATATAATATTGAAGAAATTGGAAATTTTGTAGCCGTTGCTGTTAAAAAAACACTATTCCAATTCTATTGAACTATCAATCACTATAGGTGAGAATGCCGGTAGAAAGCCGCTTGTAATAGCGATAGCTAAATGCTTCGACAATACAAAGGTCATTTTCGGCTTGAAATATGGTTTGTGATTCATATTGATATAAGCTATCAGTCTCGACAGGCATAGAATCCTAGCTTTTTCATTTTCCTTGGCTGGATTCACTTTTTAATTTGACTTTATGAAAAATTGAAAATATCTGATGGAAATATAAATAAAGCTGTATCGAAAAATTCTTACTTTAGTAGATTGAAAGAAATGGGTATAACTCTTCACCTCTCCCCCTAAATGTCAAAAAATAAAAAATAACAACTTTAAAAATATTTTTTTCTTATGCACTAAAATCACTCTTTTATTTTTTTATAAAAAATAAATTAAATTGAATGTCCTTCTTTAAACGCATGATGTAAAGCTAAAACTATAGAATGTCGAATAAGATCTATTTTAAACTGATTGTGATTTAGAGGTGCTGCAGTTGAAAGCTCTTCTTGCGCTGCTTTATAGAAATTGCTTTCTGAAGCAGCTTTGTTTGTTAGGTGTTTTTCGGCCTTATATGCGCGCCACGGCTTGTGTGATACACCGCCTAAACTTATAACTGCTTTTTCTATGTTGTTGCTATTAAGCTCTAATCCAACGGCAACAGAAACTAAGGCATGGTCGCTACTTTCCTCTTCTTTAACCTTTAAGTAATAATAATGAGATTTAAAATTTGAAGCAGGCAGAATAATAGCTTCTAACAATTCGTTTGGTTTTAAATTGTTCCAGATTTGAGGAGTATCTTGAGGTAGTTTAAAAAACTTATTAATTGATAGCGTTCTCGTCAACTTAGGTGTAGAGCGTATTAGGATTTTAGCATCGAGAGTTGATAGCGCTACACATATGTCAGATGGATTTGTGGCGACACAATGTGTGCTCGCTCCTAGAATTGCGTGGTCTCGATTGAATCCATGTAGCGCACTACAGCCACTTCCAGGGAAACGCTTATTGCAAATCAATGAGCTGGAATAATAGCTGCACCTTGTCCTCTGTAATATATTTCCTGCGATTGTAGCGTCATTCTGGGTTTCACAAGTAATGCTTGCTAAAAGTGCATCCGAGAGCAGCGGATATTTGAATCTAACTAGTGGGTGATTCCCTAATTTTTTGTTGAGAGACATAGCTCCAATGAAAAGGCCATCAGAATACGACTCAATTTTATCTAGCCTAAGTTTTGATAAGCTAATTAATGTTAATGGGCCGAATTTTCCGTTGGTTTCAAGATCGAGGCGTTCAGTTCCTCCCGTCAAATAATGACTATTAGGGTTTAGTACTTTTTCAATGATTGCTTCTTCTATTGTGTTGGGATATAGATATTTGTGAATGTTCATGTGTTTGATACCAGATTAGGTAAGATCTTACCTAAAAATTTATTTTCCGGTTCATAGATGTTTTGGTTGGTTGCATCTGGAATTGATGAATCCAATAGTTGGCATTCAACTAAATAACTGACGAGATTGATTTCTAGTTTTCTAATGGAAAATGTGTAAATTACCCATAAGGTTTTAGTAACAGTGTGGACATTGTGTGGTTACGACCTGAGGCGTTGTTGGGGGTTCAAGTGTCAGTAGTTATTTATGTCGTTAAAAATTCAAACCACACCATTTTTAAAGGAGAAATTCACGCCGGGCAAAGCATAGATCGTTAGCAGTGGATTGCTCGAAGGACCGAAAATTCCTAAAATATTTTCTGTTTTTTGGTTAAAATTTGTGGGATGGATAAACTTTTCTTCCCTTGTAATCATAATTGTTTCATAAATATTATTTTGTATGCTAGTTTAATTCTGCGCATATAGAATCAAGTTCTGCAATACTAAAATTAGTTTGAGATGTTTACAGTTGCTATCTGAGTTCCGTTTTTCTTCTCGGAAATGTTAAGTTTACAGAAATAAACTTACAACAGACTTACTGAATTGATATTTTTATAGTTGTGGAAATAAAGACGCTTAAAGTATGCGATTAAGCCGTCTTTTTGTTGTCGGGTGAGTGCTTCAGCAGGACTACCAATATCGCCTACTCATCGCTTATTAACCCTAACCGTGGTGAGCAATGTATCCTATTGCAGGACCATACTCGTTATTTTGGGTAACTTAATACCCTTAACTAAAAATTATTTGGCTAACTACCTAGCTCTGATCTGAAGCGCTGTTTTCACGACACCCCTACTTCTTTAGCTCTTTGTTGTTAATTGAAGGTTGTTAATTGAGAAAGCTTTGATTGATAAAGTTTAATTAATGCGGTTCAGTGAAATCTTCATCTAATGAAGTAATAGACCTTTACCCCTTAGTCGTTCTTACATGCCTCTTAGTTGCATCTCAATACAAACTTGGAATTTTTGTGCTATTTCGTAAATTACGCACGCAGTCATTTACATATTTTTTGTTCCGGTGCCGTTGTTTGTAAGCTCCTATTCGGACGTTTATTTATCAATTTCCAGGTTATGTGAATGCAAAGTCAGCATTGCCATTTCGGCAACGCCTTCAAGATCTTTACGTGTTGCGCCGTCACGTGCCAAAACGGACATGCCGAGCTGAATGTTTTGTATGTAACGTGCGAATGCATTGGTGTCGAAATCTGGTTTGAGCTTGCCAGCTTTTACATCTTCATCTAGCCGAGCTTTGATGCGATCGAATGTTAAAGACCGTGCGTTCTGTACGATATCACCAAGATGTAAATAGCCTTCGCTCGCCACTGATGATAAGGACACCATGCAACCGTTAGGGATATCCGCTTTGCAGCCAGTTAAAGTTGCTGCTGAATCGAGCAGGAGGTTTTCTATTGCTTTCTGGGCCGACTCTGCATTGAAAAACCGCCCCCATACCAGTGGCCCATAGTTGTTCTGGTAAAACTCCAGCACCTCAATATACAGCGCTTCTTTAGAGCCAAATGCGGCATATAGACTGGGAGTTCGTATATTCATGGCTTCGGTAAGATTTGATATGGATGTTGCTTCATATCCTTTACGCCAAAACAATTCGGTTGCTTTTGCTAAGGCAGCATCTCGATCAAATACTCGTGGCCGGCCTCGCTTTTTAGTGGTTGTGGGGTTTTCTGGATTGGTTTCGTTTGCCATGAATCGCTGCTTTTGCTGAATGTTTTTGGGTGTATACGAGTATCGGCCGGGTTGGTTGCGGCATGGTACAACAATGTTCCCGAGGCTGTACAAGCGTTTAAATAAGATAATCTGTGTTATATGAGCTGTAAGCTGCTCCTAAATTTGACTACTTATCATTAATGTAGTGATCGATACAAAAATATTGATCTCTGTATCGGGGTCGATATACTATTAATGTAACGAACACTACATAAATAGTATAGGACAAGAAAATGAACAAAGATTTTGAATTAACTAACAAGCGCGCTTTGGTAACTGGCGCATCTCGTGGAATTGGTGCCGGCATCGCCCTGGCACTCGCTGAACAAGGAGTGGATGTGGCTATTACTTACGAAAGATCCGCTGAATTGGCCTTGGAAGTCGTCAGTAAAATTAAAGCATTAGGCCGAAACGCAATTGCCATTCAAGCAGACAGTGGTAACCCCGAAGCCATTAAGCGTTCTGTGGATGATGCTGTATCTGCTCTTGGTGGAATTGATATTCTGGTGAATAACGCGGGTATTGCGCTGTACAACACCGTCGCCGAATTTGCTGTTGAAGACATTGATACCCTTTTGAAGGTGAATGTCAGAGGTCCCCTCCTCGTTTCCCAAGCTGTAATTCCGCATCTTACTAAAGGTGGGAGAATCATCACCATCGATTCTGCAGGTGCGGAACGTATTGTGGGGGAACCGGGAACGGTCTACTTTATGACGAAAAACGCCCTTCACTCCTTTACTCGTGGTCTTGCCAGAGAGCTTGGCCCTAAAGATATTACTGTAAATTTAATACAGCCTGGTTCCACAAATACGGATATGAATCCTGAAGACGGAGAGTTCTCAGATTTTCAGCGTTCGCTAATGCCGCTTGGTCGATATAGTGAACCTAAAGATATTGCGGCTGCGGTTACCTTTTTTGCGAGTCCTGCGGCACGCCAAATCAGTGGTGCGATTTTGAATGTAGATGGTGGGTTGAATACTTAATTCGTTTGGCTTTTAAACTGCGAGTAAGGCGCGAGTCGTTGTAGTGGCACGCGTCTATTGAGTATACTTTCATTTTCCCAGAAACATAAATGGCTCAGAAACTTTCTTAAAGGTATACTGCCTGGCAATCAATTCTAAAATCGATTACTCAACTCATGTAAAGGGAATTTTTTTATGTCGCCGTTTAGCACAATAGTATTATTTGCAGCCAACTACATACGCCCGAGTAACCTCCGAACAGTCTTTTTGCTTTTAATCTTTGCGTTTCATTCCCCTGCTTTTGCAAATTCGTTTAGCTCTATAGAGACGATCTTGGATCAGTCTAAAAGCACACTGCATTCAGAGACTGCAATTGCTTTTAACCAAAAAGGAAAAGGTGTTTTCGCTTGGAGTGAAACTATCGCGTCCGTAGATAATGGTGTAACAAAGAATTTCGACCAGATATTCGTAAACTTTATGAAGCTGGACGGAAGCTTTGATGGGCCGAGTATAGAAATCAGTACTCCTGATATTGATGTTCGCCAGAATGCTGCAAAAGTGGGTATAGATGAGCAAGGAAATATTGTTGTTGTATGGAAAAAACAACTGACCAATGGTAAGGCTACTATTGTTTTTCGCCAGTTTGATAAAAATGGTCTACCTCTGAGTGAAGAGCAGTTGGTAGAGAGTGATGATACCACTCAAGAAGTTGAGAGCGATCTTGCGGTGTTATCCAACGGCGATTTTATAATTGCTTGGAGTGGAAACTTGCAATTAATTGATAAGAATGCCCATATTTACATGCGTCAGTTTAGCGCGGATGGCAGTCCAAAAACGCTTCCAGTAACAGTAAGTACAATGCCCTCAGCGAAACAGGCTTTGCCACGTATCAGCGTGAATAGCCAGGGTGATTTTGCCATTGCTTGGGAAAGATGGAATTTGTTTGACGGATGGGATGTCGCCTTTCGTACTTATGATGCAAGTGGAAGCTATATTACCCCAGAGCGCATTGTTGAAGGTGGCTTGTATAGAAAAACAAATGAGCGTCACCCTTCTATCAGCTTGAATGAAGATCAGTTCGTGTTAGCATTTGAATGTCGCTGTAATACAGTACGCAGCGAAATTTTTATGCAACGCTTTGATATTCATGGAAACACGCTCAGCGGTCTTTTTCAGCCGCCTATTCCGCCTAAATCCAATCAGCTTTACCCAAATGTTGTACTAACAAACGATAAAGAAATTAGTGTGAGCTGGATTAATAAAAATAATCTGCAAAATGCTAATGCTCTCTATGCTCAGCACTTTTCATTTAATAATACGCCGGATGAAGATCTTGTCACACTAAGTGAATTTGAGAGAGGTGCCGAAATAGATTCTTTTTCAATGTCTATAGATAAAAATGGTATTCATCACACACTGTGGAGTGTGAGTAACAATAATCAGGATAGCAGGCGTATCCACTACAGTAATGCGTATGCCACACTCGCATTTGACGATCGAAGCGTAAACCCTGCGGTTGAAAAGGTTTACTTGGCTGGTGTTTCGTATTTAGCAGATATCGAAAGCTGGAAGTGGCAACAAGTCTCTGGAACCTTTGTTGAGCTTAGTGCTTCCGATCAGGACATTGTTACATTTGCCCCTCCCGAAAATGATACAACCTTGCGTTTTCAGGTGACTGCAGAAAATATCAGAGGGTTCAAAACTCAGGATGTCGTCACGATTCGGGTGGCTGAGGACGCCGGCATCTTCCATGATAACGAATTGATTGAATTAGATGAAACTTACCCATTCATCGATATTAGATTCATTTCTATATATGAGATCAATGATTTCACGGATGGTGGTATTGTGGAATCCGTGTTTCTGGACTCTGTTTTTGGTAAAGATTTCCAGCTGAATAATGTTGAATATCCTTATACGCCCGGGAGCTCAAGGCAAGGGTTTCAAATGCCTCAATATGTTTCTGGAAATTCTACAAATATCTTAAAAATGCACGCGGTAGGTATCGGCGGAAAGGTTTATGAAAAATTACAGATAATTAAAGTGATTAATAAACCATATATCGTTCCAAAACCAGACTTTCCGACGATTAAAGAATGGCCTTTATTTGTTGTCTTGTTTCCATCATTAATTTCTTTTAAAGATCCATCTGACGGGATTGAGTCCTGCGACTGGGAGCAAATTGAAGGTTATAGTATTTATTTTCCTGAATCTAACAACGGCCTAATAATTGATGAAGAATTCATTGATCATGGAGGTGCTATGGAGTATTCGTTTAGCGCCCGTTTATCAGGCGGTATTCCCTACGATTTATCTATTAAAATGCGTAGAACATGTCAGTTAAAAGACGGAACTGAACAAATAGATGATTTCGACGTTGAGCTACTCAACACGCCTTACACTTTTCCTCAACATGGCTTTACTGTTGCTGTAGATGAAGGCGATAACTTTAAATTCGATTTGGTGCCGTTAGCAAACATTCAAACTAAGGAATGTGAAATAACACAGGAATCCGGCCCAGCATTAATTTCAACAGTTGATTGGAATGTGTTTACAGTGCCGGCTGTGGATCAGGATTCTTTTGTAGAAGTTAATGTCACATGTCATTCGCACGAAGATGAAATTGCTGAAAAAAATATCAGCTTTACAATTGTTGATAAGCCTGATTTAGACATTGCCGAAGTTTTTCAGTAAAACGTTTTTTGTCGATATCCTGACGGGGTCATAATTATCGAGGTAACGGGTGGCCCTGCTTTTTCCCCATGGAAGCAAATGCCGGTGTGAAAGTTGCTGGAATCACCTTGGATGAGCAAGGTGATTTTGAAAGAGATAGGATGCTAAGCGGTGGGCAGGCAATTAACCTCAAATAGTCTAATCGCCACAATATATTGAATCGTGTCAATTTGATGGATAAATCTATTTGCAATGCCCTTTCAAGTGGCAATATGTTTTTCGAGGGTTGAAGGCCCACAACGAATACTGATTGAAGTTTGGCTATTTTATTATTTGTAAATATAAATATTGACACCTAAAGGCAATCCTAAAGAACCCTTTCCCGCGGAGCTGTATGCGGTGTGAGCTTTGAACCAGTGTCGGTTGTTGGGCATGCCTGGATCACACCAGGACCCATTGCCTGCTTCCTGATACAGCCAGTGGAGTGAATTGTCAGTCCTGCCCATTAAACCAATTGAACACAGATGTGTTGCAGCGGGACGTCGTAAATACGTATCGATATACACATGTTCTGCATTTGAGCTATTATTTACGGCTGCTAAAAGCGCTGTTACCTCGTTAGCATAACCAGATTTATTAAAAATAGTTTCAATCGTAGGTGAGGTTTCAAGAACGAGGTGGACATTTCGTGTATTCGTCAAAATTGTTCTTACAATGCTGCTAGGCATAGTCGTTTCTAATCCGTGCTTTTCACGGATAGGAAACAAATCTTCTTCCATCATGCTATTACCTATGTCCCAGTACCTAGCTCGCCCCTGATTCTTAAGTCTGGCTCCATTCGGAAGTTTGAGCTGTCTCCTCTGATTAAGGGTTTTTAAAACCCAGGCAGTCGTACAGCATCCACAAGATGTATCGTCAATTTGTTGGCTGGCTTTTGCATAATCAAAAGGCATGTTCTGTCCTTGCTGTAAGCTTAATAAAATGGAATTAAGTTTTTAGTTAGTGATTCTAGGCCAAACTCAATATATTTTAGCGTCAATGGAGTCTGGTTTGATGTCAGGCAAGAATGTGAAATACTGGTATTTTTTTCACCTAGAATAATACTGAAAAAAGTAAGAGAATCGCTCAGCAAATGAAAAATATTTTTCAGTAATTTCTGTGGTCTGAATTTCGTATATTCGGATATGAATTTTCGTAAAGGTTTAAGATGTTTTTTCAAAAGCATGCGCCCCAACGGAGAGTAGTGTTACGTAAACTGGCGTTAGCTATTTGCGAACTAAATCCAGAGGGGCGTTGCTAAACATGGTTTGCTATGCCAAGTTTAATTACAGTGGATCTTGCTCATTCCAAATTTCATTTGGAATGTTTTTTAATCCTATTGTCCCTTCGATTTCTTGGGCATGTTCCATAACTAAGCTCGATAACTCTTTGTTTTCCAGCTTGGAAAAATTCGCTACAACCCAATCGCTAACCACGTTGTACCAAAACACGAACTGAACTTGAATGTCTACTTGAAAACGGATTGAACTGCTAGTTAGGCTATACCCGCTAATCTTGTACCAACCCTTTACCCCGTCAATGGTTATATACTTTTCTGTATTTCCAGTCACGGGCAATTTGAATCGATGGTGATTACCTAATACGATAGCATCAACTTGCATATAAAAATTGTTATTACACTTTTCCAGAGATGCCGTCGCCTGCCATTTTATACCAACGATGGTGCCCTCATAACTTTTTTTCCAAATAACAGGGCATGCTTCGGTAATTTCACTTTCTATGTTCATAATAAATATCCACCTTATAGTTTAATTTGAGTAACTAATCGAATCCCTTATAGATTCAATAGATCCAAACTTAAACCGGCGAACTGTAGATAGATATTACAAGATATTACATATCCATTTTAGGTTTGAGAGCACACCGATGGTCGAGTGCTGGTTATGTGTTTTGCTCATGGTATAGTCCTGCTAGGAACTCGGTTAAAGCTGGTGCCAGCTTTATCATATTTTCTTCCCATGGATCGCCTTCATAGTTCGCCAATTCATGATCCCAATAGTACACGGCACCCAATTCTTCGGCTATCAAGGATAGACAGTAAATATCACCACCCGGACTCTCGCCAATGGGAAGATAGTGCGGTGGTATATAACCATCGTACTCCCTTACATTTCTGAAAAGGTCATCAGAATAGTTACTAGATCTGATCCCGTAGAAACATGCAACGTAGTCAAAATACTCTCCTTCAAGTTTTACCGCATCAGGAATTGGTTTTCCTCCATTATTCTGTAAAAGGAATTTCCGGTAATCTTTGGGTAGAGTTATTCCAAGTTTCTTCTCAATTATCTCAATATCACTTGTCTTCAGAGTTGTATAAGAATCGACTATTTTCATGAGAGCAATCACTTGTAATCGTGGAATTTTAGGAGGCAGTGAGCTTATAAGTGGCTCTGCTGGCATCAACGGGTATGCTAAATAGTGATAGTTGATTATAGTTGGTAACGAATAATGCATAAGTGTTTCAAATTTCTTTAAAAACACTAAATCCCTCCAAAGAGTAACGCCGTACAATGTTGAATTGCACGGCAACCAATGGCGTACCATATATTCACACGGTCGCTCTATTCGGAGTGTCTGCCCTCTTCTATTGACCAAACCGCTCTGGGCCGGCGGGTTTGTTGTCAACGATAGTTTCTATTTTTTCCAGTACTTCAGGTGTCAGTTTTTCAAGTGCATCCATTGCTTTCAGATTGTCTTCCAGTTGAGATAAGCGCGAAGCGCCCAGGATGACTGTTGACACGTTGGGGTTGGTTAAACACCATGCGAGCGATAAGTGCGTTGGGCTTATGCCGATGTTATTGGCTAATGCGGTTAACTGTTTTACTTTTTCCAGCTTTTGTATGCCGTCTTCATTGCTCCAAAGGTCTCGCAACCATTCATAACCCGGCAAAGTTAAACGGCTATCGTCGGGAATGCCCTCGTTATACTTTCCGGTGAGTATGCCGCTGGCCAACGGTGACCAAACGGTAGTACCCATGCCAAATTTTTCATACAGAGGGGCAAACTCGCCTTCTACTTTGTCCCGATGCAGTAAATTATATTGTGGTTGCTCCATGGTGGGTGGCGTTAAATTATTAGCCTTCGCGATGCCATAGGCTTCTACTATTTGGCTTGCACTCCATTCGCTGGTGCCCCAATACATCACCTTGCCTTGTTGAATGAGATTGTGCATGGCACGAACGGTTTCTTCGATAGGTGTATCGACATCGGGTCGATGGCAATAATATAAATCCAGGTAATCGACTTTGAGGCGCTGTAAAGCGGCGTCGCAGGCATCACGCACGTGTTTCGCGCTTAAGCCGATTTGCATTTGCTTGTCGCCTCCCCAAAATACTTTCGATGATACAGCGAAGGTATCTCGTGCCAAGCCTAAGCCCTGAATGGCATCCCCCATAATCTTTTCCGACTCCCCTGCTTCGTACCCCTCGGCATTGTCAAAGAAGTTTATGCCTGCATCGTAGGCGGTTTTTAGTAAGGTTTTCGCATCGCTTATGTCGACTTGTTTACCAAAGGTGACCCACGAACCTAGTGAGAAAGCGGATATTTTTAATCCGGCTTTGCCTAAACGGCGATATTGCATGATTGCTCCTAATGTAACGAAAGAGGAAAGGTTTATGTTGCCTATTAAGATAACACTGAAAATAGATCTTTCATAAAACGAACACTTTTTATTAATTGAATGGGATCATGGTCGTTTTAAAGGCGGTTGACTTCGAAGCTGGAATTTAATCGATGTGACCAATAAATGATCTTTTGGTCTGAAATAGCAATTTTTTACACCGTTTTCTGGCGGTCGAAGAGTCAAACCTGCAGTAATATTTTATTACGCCTTTTCACTGGATGTATTTACATGTATTTTATGCGCGAATCCGAAATTTAAAGGGCGAAATAACATCATTTAACCTCGCGCTATTTTTATCTGCCGTTTTTCATTTGCTATAAAACGTGCCACCCATTAAACCAATTTATTCGCAGGGTCGTATTACCAGCCATGACTGATGACTTGCTTCGCGTGCGTGGCGCACGCCAAAACAATCTAAAAAATTTAAACCTCGACATTCCGTTAGGCGAATTGGTTGTGGTTACCGGCCGCAGCGGTGCCGGCAAATCCACGCTTGCGTTTGATACCATTTACGCGGAAGGACAACGCCGTTACGTTGAAACCTTCTCCGCATACGCACGCCAGTTTTTGGACCGGATGGATAAACCCGCAGTGGATTCCATTGACGGTATTCCCCCTGCTATTGCCATTGAGCAAAGCAACACAGTGCGCACTTCTCGCTCAACTGTGGGCACCATGACAGAACTCAACGACTATTTAAAGCTGCTATATGCGCGATTAGCGCATTTGTACTGTTCTGGATGTGGACGTGAAGTGGTGCAAGACAGCCCGCAAAGCGTGGTCAACGAGTTATTTAGCGCCTTAAAAAAAGATGCTCGCTTAATGGTATGTATGCCAATCACCGTACCCGAAGGCTTGAGTGATGACGATGTGTTGGCCCTGCTCAACCAACAAGGTTACGCCCGCATGCACACCCGCGATGGTCAGCGCGTGGAGGTGGTGCAAGATCGCTTAAAACTTACCGAAGACAATCGCAGCCGCTTAAGCGAAGCGCTGGAACATGCGATGTACTACGGTAAAGGCCATGCATTGGTGTACCCGCTAAATAATGAGATGGAACCGCAAGCGCCGTTAAAGTTCAGTAGTCATCACCACTGCCCGGATTGTGACCTCAGCTACGCGGAGCCATTGCCCAGCCAGTTTTCGTTCAACTCGCCTATTGGCGCGTGCGAAGCTTGTCGTGGGTTTGGCCGCATAATTGGAGTGGACCAGGGCCTCGTGATTCCAGACGAAAGCAAGAGCCTTAAAGACGGAGCCATTAAACCCTTCCAGACTCCAACTTATTCTCACGATCAAAAAGAATTGCTTCGCTTTGCCAAAAAACGTGGCATTCCCATTACCAAACCGTGGCGAGAACTGACGCCCGAGCAGCAATCATGGGTGTGGGACGGCGAAGGTCATTGGGATGATCGCGTTTGGTATGGTGTGGCTCGCTTTTTTGAATGGCTCGAAAGCAAGTCCTACAAAATGCACATACGGGTGTTGCTGTCGAAATACCGCGCGTATACACCATGTACGGTTTGTGAGGGTGCTCGATTAAAACCTGAAAGCCTTTGGTGGCGCGTGGGCAGCCGCAATGCAGCTGATACGGCGTTAAATGGCAGACAGCGTTTCCGTCCCGTCGGTACTCGTATTAAAGAAGCTGGCTTTCAAAAACTACCGGGGCTGCATGTTCACGATATTATGTGTCTGCCACTGAGCCAGGCCGTCGTGTTTTTTGAGCAACTTGCTGAAGAGCAGCACGACAGTGACGAAGCCAGCCAAATTCTGCTGAAAGACATTCGTGCGCGCTTGAATTATTTGTGTGAAGTGGGTTTGGAATACCTAACTCTGGATCGCCAAAGTCGCACGTTAAGTGGCGGTGAAGTGCAGCGCATAAATTTAACAACGGCCCTCGGTACATCATTGGTTAACACACTGTTTGTGTTAGATGAGCCCTCCGTAGGTCTACACCCGCGTGACATCGATCGCTTGGTGAAAGTGCTGCAACGTCTGCGCGATGCCGGTAATTCGTTATTGGTGGTAGAGCATGATCCTCAAGTAATTATCGCCGCCGACCGTATTTTAGATATAGGTCCGTTGCCCGGTAAGCAAGGCGGTAATATTGAGTTTTTCGGTACGCCTGGCCAACTGCTAAAACATAAAAACAACATTACCTCAGATTATCTAAGTGGCCGTAAACAGGTAACTGCCGGGGATATTGGTGCCCTGACCAGCACGTCCAAAGTGGCCGACATGGCAGGAAGTTACGTAACTAGCAGCCTTACAATTGAAGGCGCCACTGCGCACAATTTAAAAAATATCGACGTTGCCATTCCTCTGAAAAAGCTGGTATGTCTTACTGGCGTCAGCGGATCGGGCAAAAGTACATTGATGCGCGATGTGCTCTACCCCGCTCTGCTTAAAATACAAGGCCAGCAAACCGAAGCACCGGGTGAACACAAAGCCATTGCCGGCGCTGCGGATATAGACCAGGTAGTACTGGTAGACCAAAGCCCCATTGGCAAAACAACCCGGTCTACGCCAGCAACTTACGTAGGAGCGTTCGATGCGATTCGCAAGCTGTTTGTCGCCACGCCATTAGCGAAAGAGCGCAAGTACACGCCGGGTATTTTCAGTTTTAACAGCGGCAATGGTCGCTGCCCCACATGCCAGGGAAATGGTTTTGAACACGTTGAAATGCAGTTTTTAAGTGATGTATATCTGCGTTGCCCGGATTGCGATGGCAAGCGTTTTCGTGATGAAATTTTAGAAGTGAATGTGCTGGACGAAAACGGCCGCGCAGTTTCCATTGCAGATGTACTCGCGATGACTGTCACTGAAGCGCTGGACTTTTTTAAAGATCAAAAGGATGTACTCAAAACTCTTAAACCTCTCTCCGATGTAGGGTTGGATTACCTGCAGCTGGGGCAAGCTGTGCCCACATTGAGTGGTGGCGAAGCACAACGTTTAAAATTGGCTGGTCACCTGGCAAAAACCGCCCCAGTTAAAGCGAATAAAGCCAAGACAGATAAAAATCACATACTGTTTTTATTTGATGAGCCGACTACCGGTTTGCACTTTGCGGATATCACAGTATTAATGCAGGCCTTCCGTCAGCTGCTGGCCGCGGGCCACAGTATGATAGTGATTGAGCATAACCTGGATGTCATTCGTGCGGCAGACTGGCTTATTGATATGGGGCCAGAAGGCGGAGATGGCGGTGGCCAAATAGTGGCGGAAGGTACGCCCGAGCAATTGATGGCTGCAAGCAAAGGTTACACGTCACATGCACTCGTGACTTATGAGAAAAATCTGGGGAAAGCACCGAAGCTCAGCAAAACCACCAAAACGCTGGCTGCAGCCAAAAAAGCCGCTAAAGCGATTAGTATTCACAAAGCCCGTGAACATAATCTGAAAAACGTGGATGTAACCATTCCGCACAACCAGTTAACAGTGATCTCCGGAGTGAGTGGCAGCGGTAAAAGTACTTTGGCTTTTGATCTGGTGTTTGGCGAAGGCCAGCGCCGCTATTTAGAAAGCTTAAATGCCTACGCTCGCCAGTTTGTGCAACCGGCCAGCCGGCCAGATGTGGATGCCATTTACGGTATTCCTCCTGCTGTCGCCATAGAACAGCGCACCAGTCGTGGAGGCCGTAAAAGTACTGTTGCAACACTCACGGAAATTTATCACTACCTGCGTTTATTGTACGTAAAACTCGGTACCCAATATTGCCCAGATTGCGACCTGGCAATTGAGCCACAAACGCAAGCATCCATTCTTGCGCGCCTGCAAAAAACCTGGCGAAATAAAACCGTAACGCTGTTGGCGCCAATGGTCGTTGCCCGAAAAGGTATTTACCGTGAACTTGCCGAATGGGCCGCTGCACGCAACTATCCGCAATTGCGTGTGGACGGCGAATACCAGCCTACCGATAACTGGCCAAAACTGGATCGCTACAAAGAGCACGACATTGAACTGCCGTTGGCCACGATTAAAGTCTCTGCGGCAAATGAGAAAGCTCTGACTGAAGCCCTGGCTCAAAGCTTAAAGCTGGGTAACGGTATTGTAATTGTGGCGCCGGCAGAGCTTAACGCTAAATCTTCAGCGAAAGCGAAAGATAAAGAGCAGCTCTTTTCCACTGAACGTGCCTGCCCCAGTTGTGGCTGCGGTTTTGATGAGTTGGACCCTCGTTTATTCAGTTACAACTCAAAACATGGTTGGTGCCACACTTGTTACGGCACCGGCGAAGTGCTAAACAATTTCGACGAAGAACAAAGTGGTGAAGAAGAAACCTGGCTTAGTAACGAAGATGATGCCGAGCCACATACCTGTCCTGCGTGTGACGGCACCCGCTTAAATGCGACGGCTTTAGCCGTACGTTTTCATAACCACTCCATAGCAGAATTGGCTGCAATGCCAGTAGACGCTGCAGCAGGTTTTTTCAATAAGTTAAAACTCAAAACCCACGAGCAAGCCATTGCGCGTGACTTATTAGTCGAGATGCAAAACCGTCTGCAGTTTTTAATTAAAGTCGGGCTCGATTATTTAAGTCTGGACCGTGCAGCGCCAACGTTAAGTGGTGGCGAGGCGCAACGTATTCGTTTAGCCGCGCAATTGGGCAGTAGTCTGCAAGGCGTGTGTTATGTGTTGGACGAGCCCACCATAGGTTTGCATACCCGCGACAACCGTAAACTTATCGACACCCTGCGCGAGTTGCAAACGCAAGGCAATACGGTGGTCGTGGTAGAACATGATGAAGATACTATTCGCGAAGCGGATCATATCATCGACATGGGACCGCAAGCTGGCGTTAATGGTGGTGAAGTGGTCGCGGAAGGAAAGCTTACCAAACTGATCAAGGCCAAAGCGTCTCTGACTGGGCAGATGCTTTCAAAACCCCTGCGCCACCCATTGCCGGATATACGTAACCAGGAAATGCGCAGCCAATTTGAAAAAGAAATGCTGACCATCAACAACGCCCACATGAACAACTTAAATAATGTGAGCTTAAGTCTGCCACTGCGCCAGCTAGTTTGTATCAGCGGCGTGAGTGGTAGCGGAAAAAGCACCATGGTTCGCGGAGTACTGCATGCAAATCTGAAAAAGGCCATAGCTGCAAAACGTAAAAATGCCATTCAATGGAATGGCTGCGACAGTATCGAAGGTTGGGACAGTGTTCAACGTATATTGGAAGTGGACCAAACCCCTATCGGTAAAACGCCACGCTCCTGCCCCGCCACTTACATTGGTATTTGGGATACCATTCGCAAATTGTTTGCCGGCACAGTAGATGCCCGCCTGCGCGGATATACTCCCGCGCGCTTCTCCTTCAACACCGGCGAAGGTCGTTGCGAAGCTTGCGGTGGCCACGGCATGCGCAAAGTCGAAATGAATTTCCTACCCGATGTACGGGTGGATTGTGAGGTTTGCCACGGCTGGCGCTTTAACGACGAAACCTTAAGCGTGCTCTACAAAGGCAAACACATTGGTCACGTGCTGGCGATGAATGTGGACGAAGCCTGTGAGTTCTTCGAGCCCATCAGTAATGTTCACCACGCCATGCGCCTGTTGCAGGATGTAGGCTTAGGTTACCTCACCTTAGGTCAGCAAAGTCCGACCTTGTCTGGTGGTGAAGCTCAGCGTATAAAACTCGTCTCCGAACTGGCCAAAGCCCGCATGACGCCTGGTGATAACCGCAGCCGTTCCATTGCACACAACTTGTATGTGTTGGACGAACCGACTGTCGGCCTTCATATGGCCGATGTCGATAAGCTGCTGCACGTCCTCCACCGCCTGGTAGACGCCGGTAATTCCGTGCTGGTGATTGAGCACAATCTGGACGTAATTGCCGAAGCCGACTGGGTCGTGGATATGGGCCCTGAAGGTGGTAGCAAAGGCGGAAAGGTTATTGCGCAAGGAACCCCGGCGACAGTGTCCAAACGTAAGAAGTCATACACGGGTCAGTATTTAGCGGAAGTGTTGGGATGAGTTCGCGGGTACCTGGTATCGCAAAAGTAGTTAGCTGCCCTAGCACGAGCCAATTTCGTAAATTCTGTTGTTTTTGGTTCGGTGTTTTTGGTTCGGTATTTTTGGTTCGGGGTTTTGTGTTACTCAGTAAGCTCAAGTGATCTGGGGACCAGAGGGACGTATTAGGGGCTTTTTAGAGGCTTATGAGGGGCTTTTGTCTCCGCTGACGATGCCTATCGATACAAATGTATGGGCATAAGTTTTAATCTTATTATTCTTATGTCCCCTATTTGTTAGTCGGACTGAGTTATGCGGGAATAAACTGGAAGGCGCCCTCAATATAATGCAAGGGCAACGTTACAGTTGCTCATCAGCCTCTTTAAAATCTTCAGCAACAATGCCAAGTTTCTTCGCACGCTTTAACCACAACTCCCTTGCCAGAGCCTGCATATTGTTTGAGGAGTCCGTTTCGTCGACGATTTCGAGTCCCAACATGGTTTCAATTAAATCTTCCATCGTAACAATGCCAAGTACATCGCCATATTCATTCACCAGCAAAGAAATTGGGTTTGCGGTTTCAATCATTCTTCGCATTAGTGTATTTAATGGAAGGGAAAAAGGAATAGTAAAAATATCGCGTTTAAACTCATCTATCCTCGAGTTTGGTTTTTCAATGGCCGCTAGCAGAAGGTCGTCTTTACGTACGTAACCTGTAATGTTATCTGTTTCTTCAAGATAAATGGGGATGCGGGAAAATCGTAAAGGTGCAAACTGTGTCAGCGTGTCTTTTATGCTGGTTTCACCATTGAGCATGAACATAACAGATCTGGGTGTCATAATGTCGTATGCTGTTAAAGCTCGAAAACGCATTAAACTTTTTACAGCATCCGATTCCTCCTCGGAAAATACGCCTTCCTTAACGCCCACTTCTGCCAGAGCTGTAAACTCTTCCCGGTTAATAGATGAATGTCCAGATTTTTTGGCCATCAACTTCGTCAAGACTTTTGACATTACAACCAGTGGATGCATTATCCACATAACTGCCACAAGCACACGTGCACTAACGGGTGCTAGGTTTCGCCAATAATTTGCTCCGAGAGTTTTAGGAATGATTTCGGAAAACACCAGGATCAGGAAGGTAAGCACAGCGGAGATCACGCCAAAAAACGCATCGCCAAAGATCTTGGTGGCTTGAGCTCCTGCACCCGCTGCTCCAACGGTGTGCGCAATGGTGTTCAAGCTAAGAATTGCAGCGAGTGGCCGATCGATATCTGTTTTAAATGATTGCCATAACAGCCCTTCTTTTTTTCCTTGCTGGAGCTGTGAGGCGATATAGGATGGAGAAATGCTCAGCAGTACTGCTTCTAGCACTGAACAGATAAACGAAAAACCAAGTGCGAGTGAGATGTAAAGTATTAATAGCAACATAGTGTATCGATTCTCTTTATTTGCTCTACATGGAACAGAGCGTGGTAAATCACTTTAAAATTCCAGAGTAAACGAATTACATCTGGCAGTGTAAACGCACAGGCCAGCCTAAACGGAACTTAAATGCTAACTTGTCGTTTACGGGTTATAAAATCTCCTGAGTGGAAAGTAAATTTACTACCTTGAGGCTTTCTATTATTGAAATATTTTATTGCTGTTAGATTATCGATGGACCTTCGCTTTAAATCGTAGTTCCGAAGCTAAACGTCATGTAAAAATTCCTGGCTCCACTTCCAAATCACGCCCTGTCTCAATCAAGATAAGTTTCTGCGCCAGCAAATATGTTAATCAACCAAGAGAAATTTTGGAGTTGGATGTCCAGTTGTTTAGCTAATATGAAAACTATCTGGCGATAAAAAGACGATGCAACACTTTTAAAGTTGCACCGCCTTACTTAGGGATTAAAAATCCGTATTTTGTTCGGTAAGATAATCTTCGAGATCAAAAAAATACACACCACCTTCAGTATCACCTAATACAAGTTGCTGGAAATAGCTTGTTGGGAACTTACTGGTAATACCCGCATCCACCCATGTATACCAAAGCAATTTGCCTGCAGGTGTCATTGCATGAACGCCCCGATTGTGTACGGCGATGATGTTGCCGGAGGCATCTAGTGTTAACGGTGCTTTGACCTGATAAGGGAGTTGATATTGCCACTGCACGCTTGCGTCGGGATTAAGAGCGATGATATCACTGTGATAGTAAAACTTTTGTGCCTCGTACAAACTCAGCGGAAGGTAAATAGTGCCGTCTTCTCCGACTGTTGCGGCGCTATTGAAAGAGGAGGAAGAGGTATTTTCAATTTGACTGTCGTAAATCCAGTTTACGCTCCCGGCTTGGTTAATTGAAATTAGTTTTCCATCACTTCTCGTCACTAAAAGACTGCCGTCTTGAGCAAATGCGGGGGCTTGAATGGACCGCCTAGTGCCGGGGTCAAGTTCTCGAATTGGAGTACTCCAGGCAATAGAGCCATCAGTGTTAACAGAGTGAATAAGTTCGTCGACGGTGTGGACGAATATCTGTCCGAACTCGTTAACCACTGGGTAATAAGGCTCAGGTAAAAAAGATCCTTGGTAAGGTATTTCTGTGACCCATTGTGACGTGCCGTCCCCTGGATTGATCGCATGTAATCGGAAACCAACGGTGAGCAGATAAATAGTTCCGTCAGGGCCAATGGCGGGTTGTGAATACGGACGCGTAGCAGGTGTCATACTCCATCGTACACTCCCATCACTTAAATTGAGTGCGTAAAAATTGGTGTCATGCGAACCGAAATAAATAACGCCTTGCGTTTCATCGATAACAGGTTGTGCGATTTGCTCTGTTAATGGGAAGCGCCACAACTCACTTTGATCCACATCTAAAGCGATCATAATATCATCATCGGTCGCGAGGTAAGTTCGTCCTAATGAGTCTTGTACGGGCGATGTCCGAATTCGATTACCGAGTGAAATTTTTTCAGTTTCGGTGATTTCATTTTCACGAGGTGAAAGTGTCGCAACAAATCCGAAATCATTGGTTGGATAGCCTGCAAGATACCCGCGAATCGTCCCGGTTACCACGCGCCCATCATCTGAAATTGCGTGAACGGTTGAGATCGAATAAGTGCGATCCGGGTCAGTGTCTACGCGAATCTCAAAACCGTAAAATTCCTCCAAGTATGCTTGCAGATTTCTCGCACCCAAACCTTTCGTCCAAATAAATGGTCCATCACTGGCATTTCCTACAACCACATTGCCGTCGGCGCTGACGGCTATTTGCCCCATAGACATGAAATTGCTGGTCAAAGCTTTGCCTAAGCCCACCATGCCGGTTTCCTCTGTCCAGCGGTATGCCTCGTGGCCCAAATCTGAGCTGGCGTAGCCAACAATGACGCGACCATCGGGTGTTATGCCATTGGCCATGCTTTTGTTATTACCACCCGTAAGGTTGCCAAGTAATTGTAATTGTCCTGGGATTTGCCATCTCCAAGCCTGGTTGTAGTTCATGAAGTTGGGGTCAGAGCCAGAGTGACCAGCCACCACGCCGTTATCTGAAATAGCCATGCCGACATTGTAATTGTCAGTGCCGTTGCGGTTGGAAGAAATGCTAATCGTTTCTCCTAAATGCCATACTGTGGCGTCCCATCGGCCAGTGTTGCCAACGCCATATCCGACAATACTTTTGCCATCTGGAGAGATGTTGTACACGTGTGTTCCTTCAGCCACGCCGTCTGGCAAGAACGGTAAGGCTTGGGTTGATGATTCAAGGTGGTTAAATTCCCTGATGACTAAAGGCACTGCGCCCCAAGCGTCGCTACCCTGATAGTCATACATTGAACCTGCAGCCGTGCCGTCATTGGCGATTTTAAAATTCTGAGTGCTTTTAATCGTATTGCGTTCAATGAAACCGTATGCTTCACCGAATATTACGAGCGGGTTATAGCTTGAGTCTTTCTTGTGTCCGACAAAATATGCACCGTTAGAGGAAACGTCGGTAATGGCTTTCGTTTGGGTGTATACATTGAAGGTCGCTTTTTTGTCGTTTTTCACAACAACACGGACATAGTTCGAGGCTAAATTACCTAAACTGTCCGTCACTATGGCAACGATTGCATGCTCTCCGTGCGGCAGTGTAAATTCACCAGTCACAGAGTCTGGTTCGAAAGGCCCCGTAGCGTCCGACTCCCAAATGATAGAAGAAGTTATGTCACCGGTATTAATGTCGAAAGCATCTGCTTGAAATACCAGGGGTTCGCCGGCATCAATTTCAATATCCATAGTCGGGGAGACAATGTTGACGCTCGCGACATTGCTGTAATACGCCGGATATTTATCTGCGTTATCGCCCACGCCATCATTATCGCTATCGACATGCTCGTTTGGATCGTTGGGGAATGCGTCGGCATTGTCTCCTACGCCATCACCATCGCTGTCTGCAGATTCATTGGGGTCGTTAGGAAATACATCCGAATTATCACCTACACCGTCGCCATCACTATCTACAGTTTCATTGGGGTCGAAAGGAAGCTGGTCGCTGTTGTCACCAACACCATCCCCGTCAGAATCTTTTGTCTCGGTTGGATCGTTAGGGAAGGCATCGCTGTTATCGCCCACGCCGTCAATGTCGGTGTCGGCCCATTCGGTTGGGTCTTGAGGGAACGCGTCTTCGCTGTCGATGAAACCGTCACCATCTGAGTCCACAGGTGCTAATTCACAACCATGTTCATCCACTTCTGCGCCGGGTGGCGTGTTGGGACAATTGTCGATTCCATCGTCGATGCCGTCCCCATCTTCGTCTGGCAAAGAAGCTTGAGAAAGGATTAATAAATTGTCGATCGCGATATCGCCCATATATCCACCCGCAGCAACAGCGCGAACACGGATAAGTGTCGGAGCGTATTCGGTGAGATCCAAGTCAACAGTGTTGAAGTCTTCAGCTGAGGAACTGTGTTGTTGTCCCGAAAGTGTCCACACGTCGTTATGCCATGTACTGTTTTCTAATATGTCGATGGAAAGTGTGCCAATGTTGCTGCCATACATATGGTAACTAAAAACAAGATGGATGTTTTCACCTTCAAGCTGGGGACTTTCAAATATCGCGCTCTCGCCAGGATTAAAGGCATAACCGGATGAAGTTTCGAAATAAAGATAGCCAGCACTACCGTCGGCGCCACCATCTGGCCCAGTATTACTGGAAGTTGTATTGCCAGTGCGAATAGTCCAGTTGTCAGTGTCTTCTCTTGTTAAATTGCGCCATTGGATAACGGAGGATTCAAAGTATTCCTCTATTAGTACAACAGGGTCCATGCTCACTGTAATATTCAATGTACCCCGCGTGACAAATATTCCATCCGTGACGGCTACGGTAAATGTGTTTAATCCTAAATCGTTAGAAGTCGGTGTGCCTTCAATGTCACCGGAGGGTGTAATCGTTAACCATGATGGTCCGCTTGTTTTTGAGAATGTCAACGGATCTTGATTGCTATCAAATGCATCGCTGGCTATTGAATCGCTGTATGTAGTGTAAGGTTTTGCGTTTGGTTTTGTGATTGGATCGCTGATATATTCAGGTGCAACGGGTCCCGTCGGTTGAGACCAAATTTCAATATCGTCAATCGATATGTCGCCAAGGAAATTCCCTGCTGCAGTAGCGCGAAATCGTATGCCAGAAACAGAGCCGTCAGTAAAACTAACTTCAGCTTCAGTATAAGGCGAGCTATTGCTTGCATGTTGCTGGCCCGAAATGCTCCAAACATTGTTTGACCACACGCCGTTACGATAAAGATCTACCGCTAATGTTCCTATATCACTGCCGTACATGTGGTATTTGAATTTCACTGAACCACTTATAGGGGCAAAATTGGGGAATTCGAGAATAGCCGAGTCGCCAGGGGAATAAGCTTGTCCTGATGACGTTTCCAAGTACATATAATACCTTGAGCCATCTGCTCCAGTATTGGGGCCGGTACCGCTGGAAGGCGTGCCATCGGAATCACGCATCCAATTCTTGTTGTCGCCCAAAGTAGTATTCAGCCAGTTACCCATACCGGATTCAAAGTTATCAGAATACATGAGGGTTTGTGCGCTGATTTTGTAGGAAAAACAGCAGAAAAATAAAGCAAATAAGCGAAAGATACGCGACATGTGAAACTCCTTTTTTGTATGATTTTACATCCAAAAGTACAAAACGCTCGACGAACAAATTAATTGCGTTAATACACTTGGTCAAAGAAAAGTAAGCATAGAGCAATGATTTTCCCCAGCCGAAAGTATCATACCCGAATTTTCTTCATCCGTTCAGCTCTGAAGCCCCTTTTTATAATGCGATTTAGAATGGGGTATCGCCTGTATGAAAAATCACTAGGTTGACATTACCTCAATACGAAATGATTAAGAATCGCTTGTTCGGTCATTCGTATTTAATTTCTATATCCATTAACACCGCATCACGTTTGCTGAGGCAATTCTAAAAATTATTAAACGTTAGTTGAGTATTATCTTGGCATAAGTTGTCTTAGTTACCATGATATTGAAGTCTCAAAGGGGCAGTTTAATTGGCCTTCATGTTTTGATGGTGATATAGCAGTCTTGAGCCGATTATTTTCTTTGCAATTGTAAATTATGCTTCAGGTTTTGCAAAGTTTTCAAGCAAAAAGAATGTGCACCGCAAAATGTCTGGAGTCTGTGTTTTGGGTGCGCGTATTGTTTGAAGGTTGTAGATCGCTAGAAAAGTTATCCGTAACTTTATTCCCGAGAGAGCCATAAAGCATAAAAGAGAAAAGAAAGAACGAAAAATCCAAAGAAATTATGCCTATTAAAAAAGTGATTTGATTATGAGTACGTTTCGAAAAGAAAAAATTAGCAAACCATTGTTAGAAAAAATGCGGTCTTTATTACCGCCAATTTCTGATACAGAACAGCAGGCTCTGGATGCTGGTGACGTATGGTGGGATGCCGAACTGTTGTCTGGCAAACCTCGATGGTCAAATTTTTCAAAAATAGGAAAGCCGTCACTGTCCGACGAAGAGCAAAGATTTCTGGATGGCCCCGTCGAAGAGCTTTGTCGGATGATTGATGATTGGGCAATTAATTTTGAGCATGGTGACCTACCCCCTGAAATGTGGGACTTCCTAAAACGGCATAAATTTTTTGGAATGATCATTCCAAAGCGTTATGGTGGCCTGGGATTTTCTGCCTTTGCACATAGCGAAGTGGTAACGCGAATATCGACTGCAAGCACTAGCGTCGCGGTAACTGTCATGGTACCCAATTCACTCGGGCCAGGTGAATTGTTGATGCATTATGGTACCGACGAGCAACGGGACCATTATTTACCGCGTCTGGCCGATGGTCGAGAACTCCCCTGTTTTGGTTTAACCAGTCCGGAAGCAGGATCTGACGCCGCGTCAATGATCGATAAAGGCATCGTATGTTATGAAGAATATAACGGCGAAAAAACGCTGGGCATGCGATTGAACTGGCATAAACGTTATATCACCCTTGGGCCAGTTGCCACGTTATTGGGTTTAGCGTTTAAAATGTATGATCCAGACCACCTACTTGGCGATAAGGAAGACCTTGGTATTACGGTTGCCCTGGTGCCCACGGATACTCCGGGGGTTGAAATCGGTGAGCGTCACTACCCTTCCCTTCAGGCTTTTCAAAATGGCCCTAACTGGGGCCGAGATGTTTTTTTACCGCTGGATGCAATCATCGGGGGTCAGCAAAATATAGGCAAAGGCTGGGTTATGCTTATGTCTGCGCTTGCAGCTGGACGCAGCATTTCTCTCCCCTCCTTGAGTGCAGGCGGTGCAAAACTCGCTGCTTTATCAACCGGCGCATACTCCCGAATTCGTGAACAATTTAATGTTCCAATCGGTAAGTTTGAAGGCGTAAGACAACGCCTTACTCAAATCGCTTCCACAGCCTATGTGCTTGACGCCGCACGCAAAACAACAACGCTTGCACTGGACAAAGGTCATGTGCCAGCAGTGATTTCTGCTATCTTGAAAGCGCATTCGACCTATAGGATGCGTGACGCCATTAATGACGCTATGGACGTACACGGCGGAAAAACTATCTGTGATGGTCCAGGTAATTATCTTGGAAATGTCTATCGTGCTGTGCCGGTAGCCATTACCGTGGAAGGCGCTAACATTCTTACTCGGAATTTGATTATTTTTGGTCAAGGTGCTTTGCGCTGTCATCCGTATCTGCTAAAAGAAGTTGAAGCGGCGAATGAAAAGGACGATGAGATTGCCTTGGAAAAGTTTGATCAGCTTATTTTTAAACATATGGGCTTCGTGTGTCTAACAACTTTACGCGCTTGGTTCCACACCTGGACGGGAGGATTTTTAGCATCCAGTGCCAAGCGTGCTGGCAAGCTGCGTCATCAGTACCAGCAAATTAGTCGTTACTCTGCCGTACTCACATTCACCACGGAAATGGCCTTATTAACTTTAGGTGGTGCACTGAAGCGCAAAGAATACTTGTCGGCCAGACTCGGCGACGTATTGAGTGAATTGTATCTGCTCAGTTGCGTTCTGAAACAATACGAGGACGACGGTCGGCCCAAAGAGGATCTGCCTCTTGTACAATGGAGTATGGCCAGCGGATTACGCAGAGTTGAATTGCAATTGGAGGCCGTGCTGGCAAATTTTCCCGTACGTCCTTTAGCTTGGGTAATGAAGCTTATCATCATGCCGCTCGGTATACGCCGTAAGCCACCGACTGATAAACTCACACAAGCCTGTGCCGAATTACTATTAAATAGCGGTGATTGTCGTAACCGGTTAACAAAAGGTGTTTTTGTCGGCGATCAACATTCTGGTCTGGGCCGCGTTGAATATGCATTTCAGCAAGTGATTGCTACGGAAGCCTTACGTGAAAAAATAAAAAATAGTGATGCAATTAATGCAGAAGATGCTTTAGCGAAAGGTGTACTTACCCAAGCGGAAGCGGAACAGCTTAGTACAGCAGAGAATGCCGTGGCATTTGCTATTGAGGTTGATCATTTTGGCCCTGATAAGTTTAAACGTGAGAGAGCTTCAACTGGACAAAGCGGTGAAAATATTAAACGAGCTGCGAACCGCGAAGAATCTTAATCGACTGATAGAGTGGATTTATCGTTTTGGCGTTTTTGGTGGATACACAAACGTTTAATAATGCTTGTGTATCCACTGAGATTTTCCATTAATTTAATAAATTCCGCTTCTATCTTTGTCCCATCAAGATATAAGACAACTAGCGTGGCGTATATCTCATACGTTTCATATAGTCATCATAAATCCAGTCTAGGTGACGACCATCCAAAGATCCCCGCTGATCATCGCGGATCAAATTTTCCATATTTAAATGAACTACTTTGTCAAAGAAATAGAGGACCGTAATAAAGTCGCCCATCCGATGCGAGCGATCAGCGTCTTTAATGGCATCACCTTTTCTAGGGTAAGCACTATATTTGGGTCTTTGGCAGTTATACCAGTCTGCAAAGATTCTCGAATCTTGAATTAATTTATTTAATCCTCGGCCATCTATAGTTCCACTAATAGGTTGGTAACTAGTCAAAGCATTCATTAACTCTTTAGGTGTTTTGGTTCCGCTCGTTCCGGAATACAAAGGCCGATTCTTGTCAGTACAATGTCCTGACAGATATAAATCGCGAAAAATGTTTTCAATTTCAATAAAATCTGAGGGGCCTTCATTCTGCTTTAAATATGTCCAAGCGTAATCATCACCATTTAAGTTAGGATTGCGATTTGAGCTACCAACGGCAAGTATTCTAAGATATTTCTTTAAGTTAGCATCCGTGCCCCGCATTTCGAATAACGCAGCTGCTACTTCGGTACTCGCACCCCAAACCATTATGTTGAGCTTGCAATCTTTGCCGGTAACACCATTCGCTATTTCATTCTTTAATTTTCGCGCTTCTTCAAGAATGAGTTTCACTGAAGATTCTGATTTAAAGTTAAAACTGGAATTGGGAGATTTAGGAAACTTATTCGCAATGCCTTTTTTAACTAAATTGGAGTTTAGCTTAGTAAAAGGTCGGCTTGAATCTCCATACCATGAGTCATTGACAAGATAGTTGTTTAACGTAGGGATATCATAAGTCGAAAACTCCCTTAGTGCATGGGTTATAAATTCAACATTTCCCTTGCCTGGCCTTTCAGTGGCAATAAATCCGCGTACATCAAAATAATTACTATATAAGAGAAAATAAGCTAAATCCTGAGGTTCGTTTGCGTCTCCGGCGACGCGTTTATTTTGCGGAACAGAGGACGACTCGGGAGCCTTAGTAATGTCCCCATAGTCTAACGCCACAATTACTCGGGGTTTTTCGTTTTCTCCGCAAAATGGCCCAACAGGTTTAGAGACTTTCTTTCCAAGATATTGTTTTACTGGAATTAAAATATTGCCATATTTTACAGATGGTATCGTTTGAGCATTCACCAAAGCGGATATTAATGTAGCGCCCAAAAAAAGTACTGCAACTTTAATGAGTTGCATTTTTTCCTTGTATAATTTCATTTCACCCCTACTCTACTGTTTTAAATTGGTAGTTGGAAAGCGTCTGCCTATTGAATGATTACATGTTGAATTTTTGGATAATCACCGACACAACCATTTAAATAGACTTTTATCTCAGATTTAGCGGTAGTTGCAGCCAATAGGGCTGAATATATATTTTCAAATCCTGGTGTGCTCTTTTCTAAACGATACCATCCTGAATTTTTACAATTGTCGGGATTGTAAAAGGCTCCTGTTAAGTCTACAAACACAAAACCCTCTGCTCGAGGATAAATGCGATCCATCTTTACAACATTTGACCATCCAGCCGCCCAGGAAGATATGGGAAACAATATAATTGACATTAGAAATATTGTTACAGCCGCCCACTGTTTTCTACACATGCGTACTCTCCTTACTTGTATTTGATAAGATTCTTAAAGAATTGTATTTTATTTGGCCAAATGCCACATTGAATTGCATATGATTGTATATGCAATTATCCAGCATATAACGTTTCAACACCTACTATCCTCAGTGTTTATTATGCAATTTTCGATTGTAGGTGGGTATTTAAGTAATGCTTTGCAGAATTAGCGGAAATGGCTAGCTTAATCTAGCTTCTAGCAGAACCTGCTCTTTATTTCGCTTTGGTATTTACCATCGAAACGGATCGTTTTTGCATCGGCAAGTAAAATCTTGCGGGACGTTCAGCTGAATCAAGTGGCGAAAGTTCCGGTCAAACTATGAACCGAGAATCATTTCAAGGGATTATTCAACAATGTATTAAGGTCTAAAAATGGATATCCTAAATGTTCGATTCTATCAATCTATTACAGCAACCAAATCTATAATTTTCCAATTCAAACCTTATCTTTCGAGTGAAAATACGTAGACAAGTGATGAGGTGTTTACTGTGGCCATTACCACGACTTCGCCATCGTTTTTAACAATAATTTTTCTAATGGAATCCACTTTTTCTATGTCTGGGCCTGAATTAATATGATTCATTGTTTCTATTAAATCAACCGGCATTACTAGTGGTGATGAAGTTTTCTTCTCTGCAATTGCGCATGGCCCTATTAGCGATAAAATCGCAATAAAAATAAATTTCATTCTATAAGCCTATTTTAGTTAAAAAGGTAAGTGTTTTTAAAAAGGTGTTCTATTGTGTGTCCACTAAATCTGAGGAGATGTTCACTTAACTCCTTTTGTTCTGCCTCCTGATTTTCGATTTATTTTATTTAAATGCACCTGCATTTAAGAGTCGGTAATATTCATTCCCTGCATGGTGTTTTAACAAGTGACTTATGCGGAAATACTTCCAAAATAATAACGCACTCGTAAAAGTATAGTCTAAAAAATAAATCCGTAAGTAGATGAGTTTGAGATAAGGGTGTCTGCCTCGTGGATGCCGACAACTTACCCCTCCTCCCTCTTTTCACGGTTACTATCGTCTACATAAAGGCAATTAACTAACTCAATAAAGAACATGTTAATACTATTGTTTTTCGGGAAGCTCGTACGATAAATACGTAATGTTATTAACAGCGCGTTCTTCTAGAATTCCATTCGTTTCTTTATTGAATCTGCGCGAAAGTGCTTGGCCTAAAGTAGCGGCCAGCATTTAAAAGCTGTGAAGCTATTCCTTATTGGAAGATTCTTTTTTGGTCTCTTACTTCAAGTTTTTATCATTATGAATGAGCAGGCATGGGTGTAAATTTGACTTTCGGCGTGTGGATAGGCATTTATTAAAACTTTCCAGCCTGCGCTATCCATTTCTAAATAAAATAGATGGCCAGGCAATTCCCAGGCTAACGCAATTCTAAATGTGGGTGTCCTGCATTTACGATCCTTAATTTCCGTTTTTTTGTGTCGCTAGGTCGCAATTGTTCCATCTAATCTTGAGGTGTTAGAAACTATGTTCGTTTAGAGTCAGGAGTTTCAATGTAGAGGGCTTGCAAAAAATGCAATTTTTATTGTCGCGGCGCTCCTTTATTCATGTTGTGATACTTAATTGATTGTCGTGATACAACCGATATCTGCACTTATGCGTTTTAATTTCGCCATGTTAATGAGATGGCGCGCAGGAGAATAGAAATATACGTACACCGTAAAACCTGACATGCATTACCCCGTTAATGCTCTAAAACAATAATTCGCAAGGAAATCATATTTATGAAAATGCACTCAATTTTTTCTAGTATTGCAGCGCTATGTTTGTTATCAAACATAGCTGTAGCTGCTGAAGATCAGACAGAATCCATAATTACTCCGAAGATTGTTGGAGGTGTCTCTGCTGAAGACGGGCCTTATCGATGGACTATTTCCCTGCAAAACAACAGTGGGTTTGCTTATTGTGGTGGCAGCTTAATTGCACCTCAATGGATTTTAACTGCGGCACATTGTGTTGAAGGTGATTCCCCTAGCAGCATGAGAGTTGTTGTCGGCAGAAATAATTTAAATACATCTCAAGGTGAAACTCGTACGGTTTCTCAAGTCATTGTCCACCCAAATTACAGTGGCGAATCATATGATGCTGCGCTTTTAAAGTTAAGTAGCGCGGTTTCTTCCAACATTGAACCGGTCAATTTAGCCGATACGAGTATCATGAATAGTGCTGGTAATGCAGGCGACATGGTTCGTGTATTGGGTTGGGGGGCAACAAGCGAAGGCGGCCCGTCAACAAATCAATTGCAGCGAGTTGATGTACCTATCGTGTCGCAATCAACATGTAACGCTAATTATGGCGGCGGTATAGACAACACCATGCTTTGCGCAGGTTATACGAGTGGCGGCAAAGATTCATGTCAGGGTGATAGTGGCGGCCCATTGGTTATCAACTACGCCGGCGGTTATTATCAAGCGGGCGTAGTGTCCTGGGGAGAAGGATGCGCACGTGCAGGTAAGCCAGGGGTTTATGCTCGCGTATCTTATATTCTTAACTGGATTGAAGGTTATATTGGAGATGGCGGTGGTAACCCAGACCCAGATCCCGAAGACGAATTGGTGAATGGTACTCCAGTTTCGGGGTTAAGCGGTTCGCAAGGGTCAGACACACACTTCACTTTGAACGTTCCTGCTGGTGCAACAAATTTGAACTTCAACATGTCTGGCGGGTCCGGTGATGCTGATTTGTATGTGCGATTTGGTAGTGCGCCAACAACCAGTTCTTATGACTGTCGCCCGTACAAAAATGGCAACACCGAAAGCTGTAATTTTGCAAGTGCGAGTGCTGGTACGTACTACGTAATGGTTCGTGCCTACAGTAGTTACTCTGGAGTAACCTTAGTTGGCTCCTATGATGGTGGCGACAATGGTGGAGGTGATGGCGGTGGTGATGATGGATTCACCGAAACTAATCTTTCTGCCGGCACAAACCAATGGTTGGATTATGAAATTGATGTTACTCCTGGGAAAAGCTCTCTAGAAGTTACTATGTCTGGCGGCTCTGGTGACGCAGACCTTTACGTGCGCTACGACAGCCAGCCTACCTCTTCATCATACAATTGTCGCCCTTACCTTTCTGGAAATAACGAAGAGTGTAATATTTCAAATCCGACAGCTGGAACGTGGTATATCGGCCTTAAAGGATATTCCGCTTTTTCTGGTGTGACTTTGGATGTAAAAGTTAAATAAATTACGTTAGCAAAAAAGCGTTTTACTTGAAAAAGCACGATAATTTCATCGTGCTTTTTTTGTTGTGAGACATGTAAGCTCATTGAATTTAGCTATTAAGGCGGAACAAAGGAGGAAGCGCTTCTAATTTTTTAATTTCGTTTATTTTAGGATTAACACTGTCAACAAAAGTTATTTCCAATCTCGGTAAATAACTTTCATTATTCTCAGCTCCATTAATTAATAGTGCCACTCGCGTGTTTTGTTTGTCATTGACTTTAGTGGTAAGTGGGACTTGATTTAAGAAGCTGGGCCAGTGGAACACAGAAATCACATATGACGAGATTACTAAACCCTATCCACCGCCCCGCTCTCATTCAAAATCGGTTGCGCCCAGCAATAATAATCGGATTTACCGTCATCCCATGGCCACAATCCGGTGGTAGTTGGCCAAACCATTTGCAGCATTTCAAAGTCGTACCCGTCATGAAGCCATAAACCCCAGCCGAAGTATTCTTTAAAATGCTTTTTAGCAACTGTCACGAAGCAGATATCGAAATTTTCAATAAAGTCTGAATAGAACTTGCCGGGTTTAAAGTGTTCTCCGGCGAGAAGTCGGTCTTTGTAGTGGTTTAAGATTGAATGGGCAAGCTCTGTTTTTAATCCAAGAATAATTACATCTGGTTTGCCCTGTATTTTATTGATCCCAATTGTATAGGTAAAACAAGGTTGATCATCACCTTCCATAACTTTTAACACATGACACCCATGGTTTTGAATATCGTCTAGCGCTTTTTGATCTCTTTCGTCCATTTTGATATTTCTTTTGGTTGTGTGATGCTAAATGGCAGTACGTTTAATTTTTTAAGTGGATACTGCAGTTGTTTTGTCCTGGAACGACTTGTTTAGCTACACACCGTCGCTGCCACAGCCGGCACAACGGCCGCAATCATTGCTGCCGCTTGGCAGGCGGTTATTACGTCCATCGTGGCTTTGCCAGTTAGCTCGCCATTGGTAATTTTTTCTATTCGCGGCTGGCGAGCTTTGACTTCCTTACTCCCAAAAGTCTGGCGCAGTATGCCCGACCAGTTGGCTAATGAAACTAGTATGATGGTTCGAGGGTCGAGGTCTTCCTGTTCGGTGAATATTGCAGCTCTTAAGCGTTCGACTATCAACTTCTCGGGTTCAGGATTGATCTCGGGAAATATTTTCCGCTTGAATATGAATAGAACTTTATCTTGATCCGCGCGAAGGATTTTGCGTTCACACAGTTGCTGTATTACTTTTAGGCTGAGTTTGTGGGTAATGGCCAGGCTGGCGACCCAATTCTGCAAAGAGCCTTGGCGTTTGCTTGCCGCTATTTTCTCCAGGCACTCGTCAAGGATTGGATCTCCCGTTGGAGATTTGTCTTCGACACTTACTAAGCGTTTGCGCGAATCATCGACTGAAATGCGGGAGTCGAGTAACAACTGAGCAACCACGGCCCCGGCTATTACTTGCTCGGTATATCCAATGGCTAAGGTGCCCTCCTCGTCGCGTAGCGCTAAGAGCATAACTTCTTCGTGTAAAAACAAAGGTTTACCATTTGCCATGGTGAACTCCTATATATTTGTTACTGTGTTTTTTCTGACAAAATGAGAATTTTATTAGTCAGAAATTGTCCGTATTAAAGGCGATATAGCTCCCCTTTTCCTTTCGCGTAGGAAAACAAGGTAACATGCGCCTAATACATTTACCAAAACCGAGGCTAAGAGTGCAAGATTCAGTTTCAAACCAAAAGGCCAAAAAGACGAGCCCCACCCCTAAAGCGATATTTAGCCGTTTGGCCCCCGCAGGCTTGTTGTTAGGGCTTTCTCTTTCCGCTTTTCCTGCTTTGGCCGCCGATGAAAACTCTGAAAAAACGAATGGTGCTGAGCCGGAAGGGTTTACTGAGTGCTTGGTACGGCTTGAGCAGGCAGCCATAAAGGCTGGTGTTTCGGCAAAAACTGCTACGGAGGTGATGTCGAAGGTTCGCTACGTGGATCGGGTGATCGAATTGGATCGCCGCCAGCCAGAATTCACGACTACATTCGCAGACTATTTTAACCGTCGCGTAAGCGACGACCGCATCCAAAAAGGCCGTAAGCTGTTGCTTACCCATCGTGAGTTACTGAATCGGGTAACTCGTGACACCGGTGTGCCGGCGCCCTATTTGGTAGCTTTCTGGGGGTTGGAGACTAATTTCGGCAGCTTCTTTGGCAGGATGTCCGTTCCCGATTCATTGTCGACTTTGGCATGTGACGAGCGGCGAAGCGAGTTCTTTACCAAGCAGTTGGTAGCTGCACTGCAGATTATTGACGAAGGTGCAATTCCCGCGGATCAAATGGAAGGTTCGTGGGCCGGCGCTATGGGGCATTTCCAGTTTATGCCTACGGTTTTTCTGAAACAGGCGGTTGATGCTGATGGCGATGGCCGCCGGGATCTGTGGAACAGCCTGCCTGACGCAATGATGTCCGCCGGGCGTTTTCTGCAATCCATGGGTTGGGATGGCAAATATCGCTGGGGCCGAGAAGTGGTTTTACCGGACAATTTTGACTTCAGCCTGTCAGATGGTAGACGTTTGCCTTTGACGGAATGGCGAAATATGGGAATTAAAGATGCCTTTGGCCGCCCACTGGCTCAAGCAGATGTTAAAGCCAAACTGATTGTACCCGCGGGCCATCGTGGTCCAGCATTTTTGGCGTATGACAATTTTAAAGTGATCATGGGTTGGAACCGTTCAGAGTTCTACGCGATTGCGGTAGGCCATCTAGCCGATCGAGTGGCTGGTGCCGGAGGGCTTCATGTTCCACCACCAAAAGATTTACGCGCGCTTTCCAGGGATCAGGTGTTGAAACTGCAGCAAATGCTGGCAGATGGAAATTATTACTCAGGCGAAATAGACGGCATTCTAGGTTCGGGAACACGCTCTGCGATACGCAAGTACCAGAGCGCGAATAAACTGGTGGCAGATGGTTACCCCGGCCCCGAGGTGCTTAAGTCTGCCGGAGTCGAGTAGTAACTGTTAAATTGTTTGCCGCACTCACAAAGTGATTTTTTTGGTGGTATTTTAGCCGGCTTTCTTTTTAAAGGTGCTCTTTTTAAAGGCGCTCTTTTTATAGTCTCTGTTTTTGTTGCTGGCTGCCAGTGTCTGATGGGGGTTGAGAATCTGTGTGTGTAACAGAGGTTTGGGAAGCCGTATAGGTTTCATTCTTTTGTCTGGCGTAGTTCCTGGCTGCTGCTGCAACACTGCCACTCTTTCCAGTGCTCAGCCATTGGCGAATACGCCCAGCATCCCCCATGGGTGAGCGGGTGCCCAGGGAGTCAAGCATTACGGTCACCAATGGTCTGCCTTCAAACTCCAGCAGCATCACCAAACAACGACCGGCTTCAGAAAGATAACCCGTTTTACTGATGCCTACCTTCCAGCTCTCGCGGTGCACCAAAGCGTTGGTGTTGCCATGCGAAAGGCTGTAACGAGGTTGCCGAAATTGCGCTTGAAAATAACCCGTGGTGGAATACTCGGTGATTGTTGGGTGCTTGCTGGCAGCAATCACGAGTTTTACGAGATCCGCCGCTGAAGATTGATTGTTCACAGATAAGCCCGTTGGATCGACAAATTGGGTATTCAGCATACCGAGTGACTGGGCTTTAGCATTCATCGCCGCTACGAATGCATCATAGCCCCCTGGATGATGAACGGCGAGCGTATAAGCAGCAAAGTTTTCTGAGGACATCAAAGCTATACGCAGCATGTCACCACGCTTGAGTTCAGATCCAACACGAATACGTGTATACGCGTTGGCCGCCGCTGGGATGTGCCGTTGTTTGAATTCTAGCCAGTCGTCAAGCGACTGGCCAGATTCTATTACCACCAACGCCGTCATTAATTTTGTGACCGATGCAATGGGCACCTGACGATCCGCATTTTTCCCAAACACCAGCCCCGCTTCAACATCATCAGCGTAAGCAACCGCAGCGTGTACTGACGCAAGCTGCAAATTGTCGGGATTTAAAGTGGTTGCCTGAACAGCAGGCTGGGAAATAAATAAAACAAAGAAAAGAAAAACACCGAAAACGGTAACACGGAACATCTACTAAACCTTAAAACACTAAAAATAGAACGAAGGTAATCTGGACGCTTACTTTAATGCCTGCCTGCAATATTCTAAAGCTGAATATTTATCCAGTACTGTGCGCGAATATTAGTGGGGATAAATAGTAGACTGCTTAAGTTCAAATCTGATTGGAGGTGACAACGAGTTTTACTTTTGGGCCTCGCTGTAATGTGAGTGTCGTGTATTTATATTTTGAGGGGATTTAGTCTCTACGTAGGTCAAATAACAGGACAGTTTCGTAGTTGGTGTCTAAATCCCAGGCCTTGTTTGGCGAGTTAGTGTTAGCGGTTAAGTTGAAAAATCATGACTTTTATAGGTGAAAATGATATTTAACTGTCCTATGGCAGCTCAATAACTCTTTTTCTAACAATCAACAATTAGATAGCCGTCGTCAATACTATTTTCCAGATCTGATACCGAAGTAAACCCCAGGTTATTTGCATCAATAACATTCTCTGTACGAATGCTGTGAAGGTTAATTTGAGTTGTCACGCCTCCGCAAACAGCAGGAACGGCTTCGGTGCGATGCCCGCAGGTTGATTCGAGAACATCTATTCCAGCCTCAAGCAGCAATTTTTGCGTTTCCTCTGGAGATTCTCCTTCGTATCCACACTGGACAGAGCTGTCGCTAATAAAAACCCATTCATTTTCAACGACACCCTTTTTAGCGAATTCTTCGGGACTCTCATTTGTTGATTCTCCTCCGCAGCCCGCTAACAGAACAGTGAGTATTGATACCTTTATCTTTTTCATTTTATCTCCTTGAAGCAAATCGACGTTAACGCAGACCGAAGTACATGCAGCATGTAAAATCTCGGTGAGCCAAACTTATTAAATGTTGAATCTAGATTTAATGTTTACCGCGCTGCTTTTATCATGTTGATTTTAGCCAAGATGCTTTTTATCACTTTGCCAGGTGTTGGTGAAATATCTTATTGTAAATATATGTACAAGAAAAATAAGACGTCATTGTGTTTGGCTGAGCACGCCACATTGCTCCGCCCTACCCTCATGTGAGTTGTTACATCGATAAAACGAAGGAGTTGATATTTCAAAAAAGCAAAACTATGACTGCTGTGTATGACATCTTTAATGTAGATTTTAAAACGCATTTTCTGGAGAAAAATATAATGCTATAAGAATAATTAAAAGAACAAGAACCACGAAGCCAATGATCATTGTAGCTTTTTTTGATATGGTTTTTTGAGGGGGTACACCTTCAATTTTTTTCCCCGATATTGGCTCTAGAGGCTCTGCTTTATACAAACCTACGGTGCAAAAGAAAATAGCAAACCTTCCAACGAAATAAAGTAAATATACGCCAAGAACACCCGCCAATGCTGCTAGCAACTCCCCCAAAACCATTGCCCTCTATTTTTTTTAACTTTAAGCTAATTGTACCAGCGAGATTCAAGTGTATTCCTACATCGATCCTTAACTAGTGGCATCATATTATTTATATAAATGGGAAAAAATGAAGCCAAGAAGCAATGCCGATAAGTAACGCAGAATTGTAAAATCTGTATCAGTGCGCATAACTAATAACACGTACCAGTTTCCAACCATTTTCTGTGTTTTTCCATATGTGTAAAAATTTAAATACTCCACAATCTAACTTTTTATTTTCTGTGTGGCAAAATTTGTGTTTCCCTGACTGAATTGCTCCAAAGTCTTTGATTGGATAGATTTCTACAGAGTCAATAAGTAATTCTCGCCTAAGGTCGCCACCACTTGAAAATAATCGACGTGTATTTTCAATGGCCTGTTCATAATTAGATACACCTGAAGAATCGTGATAAAACTCGAGGCTTAAATCAAATATAGATTTTGTTGCCTCCAGATCTCTAGTGTTAAATGCATCAAACAATTTTCTATCCATCTCAAGAATTTGACTTTTCAAATCAGTTGGATCTGCATTTACACTATTGGAGGACAAAAAAACGACAACAAAAAACACTAAATATTTATAAAATCTCATTCCTGTCTCCTGATAGGCTTAGATTAAGCGCTAAAGCTTTACCGTTTTCTAAACTTTATATTCTGCGACTTCGTATAGTCAGTGCAACCAGCTATACCCTACCATCAACAAGATATACCAAATGAGATATCACCGACTCGTCACGGGTGAAAGGTATACCTTAGCTATATATAAACTGCAACAGTTTTCACAAGTTGATATGGTAGCTCGAAAAAGCGAGTACCAACAATTGGTAAACTGAAGGAAGATCCAAAGTAAGCGTAAAAAACTCCTAAAATTTAATAAACGAGAATTTCGAAAATTAATCACCATCACCGCAGATTATGGAACGGATTTTCTCAGCTGCAAAAAGATAAAAATTCGACGGGTATCAAATACTATGTTGCCAACCCATATCATTCGTGCGATCGAGCGTTAAGCGAAAATACTAAACTGGTAATTCGACAGTTTCATAGCGCCTTACTCAGTCGACACATTGGCGTTCGGATGAAGCAGCTTGTTAAATCCTTTAGATATTCTGGCCATACGTACTATATTAACGTACTCGCCGTTTTTAAAAGACGCATATTTCATTTCGCCCTCTATTTCAAAGCCAACCTTTTTATAGAGTCCTATTGCTTTCTTATTGTCGGAGTATACTTCTAATTCCATTCTAATAATATTTAGCCAATTTTCAGCCTGATCTATAGCAGATCTAATTAAAGCGCCACCAATTCCTTGACCTTGTAAGTCTGGATGAACCGCCATTCCTAATGAAGCCACATGCTTTGACCTTGGTTTATTGTTCAGGTCAATTTTTAAATAACCTCCAATTACATTTTTAGCTTCCGCAACAAGAACGATAGAGTTAGATTTACAGTTTTCAAATATTTCTGATATTTTCTCAAAACCTAAAAAAGGATGCTGGGAGCTTTCCGGGACAACTTTTGGGTGGTCATAAATCTCCACGATCCTTTCCATGTCATCTCTTCTGGCAACTCTTATAATAATATCCACTATATTTAATCCAATTTAACGTTACTATAACTAGCGCCAGTTGCGTCGATATATTTTGTGTGCAAAAGGCGCAGCCCATATAAAGTTGAACAAATCAATGGGTATGATCGCAATAGCTTTTTTAAGCACTTTTCGTACAATGTTCATATTTTGTATCAAGCCAACCATCTGGCTTGCATGTGCCAGCAATAATCATTTTGATTCTATCAACTCGGGTATTAAGATTATTAGCATTTTTGTACGGGTGGAAATAGTTTGGTGCTTTTAACATTGCAATCAAAGTAATAAATTCATGATCTGTAAGGTCACTTATTGGTTTATTAAAATATTCATAAGCTGCAGCAGGTAAGCCTATTATTTGCTTGCCATTATGCCCGCCCATATAAGAGCTTGATATATATAAAGTGAGTTGCTGCTCCTTAGTTAAACTTTGGTTAAGAGCCAAAGCCATCATATCTCTTCCTAAGTCAATTTTTTTGCAACAGCTAAATACTTTTATGTAAAATGACTGAAACCCGCCTTTAATACCCCTTAGTTTTTTACCAAGTATAAATATATCCCGCGCAAGAGATGAAGTGATAGTAGTTAATCCCTGCCCCTCAGACACGTCTATGCCTATGTGCTTATAAAAGGTTGGGTCCTCAATTTTTAGCAATATATCTGTTTGAGACGAACTAAGTATAGAGTCTGTACTTAAAGGTTGCGCTTCCTGCATTAAATTCTCTACTGATAATAAAGCCCATATATACACAACAGCCAAATAGCCGAGAATAACGAACGAAATGATTAGGCTTGTTCTTATGGACAATTTTAAAAACATTGACGATTCCCTTTATTGCCTAACATCATTAAAGTGAGCATTTTAATTCTGGTGGAGTTTTGCTGTTAAGTGGCGAGGCCACCGTAAAAGGGAAAGTGGCATAAAATATGATCCTCCTCCGATAAGGGGGATGCAAATCGTCCTGATGTTGTTCCGCCAGATACCGTTGCCACTTTTTTAGCAGTACATTCTCAATTCTGAGCTTTTCGTTGTCTTTTTTAGTCGTGCATTTTTATTTAGTTCATGACCGGATACACTTGGGTTGCTTTTTTGTCAGCCAATCACTTCTTTTCATTATCCCGCCAGGCGCCATCATAATACTTTTTGTGTCAGCGTGATAACATGAATGGGTTAATATTTAGAGATCTGGCAACCTCTTTAACTTTCACCCCATAACAGTGGGTAAGCTTAACAGATTTTATTCTAAACTCTTTTGTATATTTTCAGCTATTTCTTGGTTGTGTATCTCTTTGTCTTTTTCGCCTTCTGAGGTTATCAGAGGGTGTCCACTAAAACGGGGGAAGATTCAGGTCTGCTTGAGCGGCATGTTATACGATTTAAAGCAACTGAATTGCTCTACTAATGTTATCCCTAGCAGTGTTCTCATACTTGTTCTTGAAATATTCCAAATTGTAGATGCTAGCACTATTTAGGAATGACTCTAGCAATTCCTTTCTTTTCTTCCGATAAACGAACGCAGGTACAAACCTGTATTCTTTACGCACATTCTGTTCGAATTCTTCATATATCTCGGGAGATGCTCCGAGAATAGTTAGATCAATATCTACAATTAGCTTTTGATCTTTATTGTCAACTCCCCCGTTGTGCAGCGTAGCCATAATTAGTCTATGTACTCGCTCCGCACCGTCCAAATCATAATTATTTGAAAGGGAAAACTCTTTAGCCCACGTTGCGCTATCATACTCGTTACTCTTTGAAAAAGGCTTGTATATAGCATCATGAAACCAGATTGCAAGCTCTAGCTCGGCTGGTCTCTCTGCTAGATCTTTGACGGCATCGAAGTGCTTTAGCATAGCCTCTATATGTTTGGCTGTGTGGTAAAAGCGGTGTTTTTCTGAATAAGCAGCAAAGAGAGCATCATAACAGTCAGATGAAGCTTTAAATTCCAGCGCGCTCATCAGCGCTCCCCATCTATCCTTATTCATCTTTCTGTTCTGGAGAGTCGCCTTTTCTGAGGCCAAAGATATGAGAGCTATTTGCGATTATGCAGCCAGCAATATTCAAAGAAATATCTATCGTCAAGAAAGATTTCAATTTGTTCATATTAATATTTTAGTGCCCTCTAAGAATCATTGCTCTTCAATTGTTAACTCAGGGATTCCATATTTCACATTGACATATAAAATCTTTATAGTTCTCACAATTCGGCTCAGCTTCATGGCCAATATAACCACGCTAGGCCCCAAGAAATTCAAGAACTTTTTGTAAAAGTTCTTGACCGTATTCCGCATAAGAAGCATCTGTTGCTAGCCCATATATAACGTATCCATCTTTCAAGTAGAACACATTTGCATGTTCAGGCTTGCCACCTGAAGCATTCCGCCAATAAATACAATACTCTGCATGGGCATTGGCAACGCACCAGTCAATCACCTTATCGGCTTCAGTAAACACGTGTTTTGGGTGCTCCGAATATTGTGGAATAAGATATTCATCACTGCTTTCTTCTCTAATAGGTATGAATCTTTCAAGAAATTTAAAGAGAGTTTCTTTGTCTCTCTTTTTACTTATCACATATATATCTGAGTATTCGGGTACTCTTACTCCCTAGCGCCGCTTAATGGGGGCATTTATACGTAGTGGAGTTTCGGGGGGTAGTGGCGAAACCATCCCAAAACGAAGCGTAGCATGCAGGATCAGGTTGACCCATTTGTTAAGCATTTACGACCTCTATGACTGGAGAGTCGAAAGCTACTACGTCTAATATATCATTCTCGCTCCAGACTCTGTAGTGCCGAACAGACCGCTCTTGCACTTCAACATACCATCCATGGTTCGAAAGTACATAGCTCAAGTAAACTGAACTAGAAAGAACAGCCAAAAAGCCAGAGCTTTCGCGCACGTCTCCCGGAAAGTTCGTTGTAGCGGATTCATTTAGACACTGCCATGCTAGAAGATCTGAGAATGACACTCTTGTTACTAGACTGCTTTCATCCGCTCGAAGAGGGTATACATTTCTGATTGTTGAACCGCCAATATCTGCATCTTGTATAGGCCCGCACTTCAATTCCTGAAGATATATGTTTAGCACATCAGAATATTCGATCCGATCTAGAACCCAGCTATGTCCGTTGTCGAGTAGTGATTTCATATTTGCTTAACATTTTTATATATGGCACGCGCGATATGCACCTTACCAATTCTCTAGATAGTCAAATCAACTTATTGAAAAACAAGAAATAAAATGCGAAAAGAACATTCCTTGTTTAGAGGAAATTGCGCTTGCGCGATTTTGCACTTTTAAGCGTCCGGACTATCTCCCTGTCACATTGAATCATGGCGTTAAATCTAAAGAATTTTTAAATTTTTCAAGGAGTCAAAGTACGAATAACTTAGCATAGTTTAAGCGGTAAACCGAGTAAAAAATTGCTGTTTTCTTACTGCTTTCAAGATATGGCTCTATCTGTAAATGTGTTTCGGTGGATGGATTAGCTGCTCAAAGAATGTGTGTTGGCGTAGAGCCAATCATCTCTACCACCGTAGTTCTTCCCACGTTTTCTTCATAGCATGCATTTTGACTGTATTGCTTGATGATGTGGCACATAGCTCCTCTTAGCGGCACCACAAGGCGTTAGGGTGGGAAATTTTTCACTGCCCCTGTCCGGTTTTAACGGTAATTTCTGTGTAAGAAGATGAATTCACAGATCTTTAGATAAGAGGACGTATCGTATGAAGTGGTCAATAATCATTTTTGGGTGTTTCGCTTGGTCAGCACTGTATTCTATGGGAGCTAATGCAGTGAATTGTCCTTTGGGTACATCTGAAACATTGCCCGATGTGTGTGTAGAGAACGCGCTTGGTTGGAAAGGTGCCACTAAGCTTATTGATGGATATTGTGATGCGGAATACACGCTAGTAGCGGGAACGGATTTCTGCATTTTTCAAAACACGATGCTGTCGATCGAGAACCGTACTTATGTTATTTACTCCCGACCAGGCAGTAGTTGTCCAGAGGGTTTCGGGTCGTATTTCGATTCAAGTGTGTGTGTTAATAGCAAGCTAGCGTTGGTTGTGGAAGAAGGTACTGCAAAACTCGATCGTCCTTCGCCAAGCATTCCTAATGATCAATGGCTCGAATGTCCGCAAGGAATGATGAAATCTGCGGGGGAGTTTTTCTGTATGGCACTTGAAATCGTTTTAAATACAGGTATCAATGATTATGGTGTGAAGCCTGCACTATCGCGTTGCCCTAAGTATTGGTCATCTGTCCAAAATGGTGGTTTTTGCTGGCCTAGTACCGGCGTCGTTCCCTGTGACGAACCGCTGGCAATTGCTGGTTTAAAAATTATTGAACAACCATGGGAGGCGTGTTCAGTGGATATTGGCAATGGTTTACGCGCTATTTCTTCTGAAACGGCTGTGCAGCCTCTTATGTTTCCTGTTGATGGTGGCTTCAAATTACGACCCACAGTGATGTGTGCACCTCCAGGTAAAGGTGTGAGTCAAATGTGTGAAGGAAAGAGAATTGTTTTTACTGCAAATTGAATTTTGATCTAATATTTACAGGCGCTCAAGCATGATTTTTCGAGCGCCTGTTGGTTTACGTTGCGATTCCCTTAATTGGGTTGCAATGCTCTCTTTTCTGCCTTTATCTTGAGCTAAAACTGCTTGTAAATACTCAAGCTCTAACGCCAGGCTGTGGTTTGCAGGAAAGCGCCCTTTTCTTAACTTTTGTGCAATTTTAAGCTGATGCTTTGCTTCAGCGGCATTATTTTGTAAGGCATATAGTGTCGCTAGAGCGACGTGGGCATAGCTAGAGCGTAAGCTTGTGGCTTCCATATTTTCAACGGCAGACAACAATACTGTTTCCGCTTTTTCATATTTTCCCTCTTCCATGGCCAGCTCTCCTTGCAGCCCCATTACTCTTCCTAGAATTTCACCATTATTGGTAATTTTTTTATATTGCTCTATTGAATTTTCAAATTCCGATGCAGCTGCGCTGTAATTGCCTATGGCTTGATAGCTTACTCCTAGCCACATGCGGGACTGTGCTTCGCGATGTGGGCTTATGTCTTGCCCTTCAATATTAAATAATGATAGCTCCAGCCAGGAAATTGCTTGCGGGTAGTACCCGCGATAGAAATCTGTAACACCCAGGATGCGATAGCTTTGTCTTAAATACGGATGTTTATCGCCCAACAGTTCTATCTGAATTTCTTTTGCGCGTGTGGCATATATGTAAGACTCAGAATATCGCTCCATGTCGGTGAGCAGCGTTGCGAGGTTGTTCAAGTGTATGCTGTAGTAGGAGTGTTTTTCTCCAAGGATTTGCTTTTGCATATCGATGGCTGCTGTCAATCTCGATTCCGCTTCTATATATTCTCCCCTCGCATGATTAAGTAAACCTAGATTATTGATTGCGGTCGCCCACTCTTCGTAAAATTCACGGACTATAGATGGATTGTTCTGCATGCTTTCAGACTTGAGTTGTTCAAAGATAGAGAGGCCCTGTTTAAGGAAATTCTCTGCAGATATGAATTCACCTTTTATAAAATGCAAATGCCCTAACGTTGCCAGTGCTTCTGCTTGTCGAATTTTTTCATCAATAGAGAGTGACGGTAGTCTGCTGAAATCTGTAAGACTGTCATTCAACAAGGCTATGGCCTTATCTATATTGCCTTGGTAGCTTTCGGCGATTGCCAGCTGTGTTTGTAAGCTTGGCGTATAGTCCAGCTTATGTTTTATAGCGAGTTCCAACGCCTCTTCAAGCACTTTTTTGCTGTCGGTGATAAGTCCTTGGCTGAGGTATATCTCACCAATTGCGCCTTTTAAATGTGCGATTGATGTAGGGGTTAAGTTGCTGGCCTGGTCGAGCTTTTCTTTTCCACTCTCAAGTAGATTTTGTGCTGTTATGGTCGAGAGTCCAGAAACGTTTGGATCTGCAGCTTTAAAAATATCTATAAGATAACTTCGAGTTGTTAAGGCATTGGATTCTGAAATACGCTGCCTTTCCAGTGAGGCTGCTAAAGATTTTGAATGCTGCCGCTCATTGATACCCCAGTACGTTCCTAGCGCCAGAGTGATAATGCCCACCATTAAAGGCCGCCAATGACGTCGGACTTGCTTTTTCATTAGATATAAGCGCTCGTTTTGCATAACAGCAATAGGTTCACCGTTCATGTAGGCGCGAATATCCCGTGCTAAACTTTCGACGGAAGCATACCGATCTTTTGGCTTGGTTGCTAAACAACGCATGACGATAGCATCAAGTTCCGGTTTCAGCGTATTGATCAAGCTATTGGTGGTGGTGTTTCGATTTGCTGCTATGATCTTTGCTTGTTCGCAGGCCGTTTTAGTGTGCTTTTGCAGGCGCAAACTCGGCGGAGTGGGTTCTTGTTGTGTAATGAAGTTGATAAGCGCCGCGAATGAAATGGTTTCTGTGTCAAAGGGATCTCGACCACAAAGCAGTTTATAGATAACAAGCCCCAACTGATAAATATCTGTAGCTGGAGTAATGCGGGCATGATTCAGCTGTTCTGGTGCAGCATGTTGTGGGGTCAGTAATTGTTCTCCCGCGATAGTCTTATCATCCCATGCCAGGTTTTTAGCGATACCAAAGTCAACCAGTTTGACCTGATGTTCTGTATTCACAAGAAGGTTCGATGGCTTGATGTCTCGGTGGACAATGAGATTTTGATGCGCAAACGATAAAGCACTGCAAATTTGTTCGATAAGCTGTAAGCGCTGCCTAATATCAAAATGCCGTTCATCGCAAAACACATCGATTCGCTGGCCTTTGATATATTCCATGGCGAAAAATACCTGACCGTTTTCCTTATTGTTATCTTTGTTGCTGTTGCTAGCCGCTTGGCTGCCGCTGTCATATATCTGTGCAATATTAGGGTGATTTAATGATGCTAGTATTTTCTGTTCATTGTTGAATCTGTCTTTGAATTCTATTGGGGCATCGAAATTTTTAAGTACTTTTAATGCTACCTGACGAGAGAATGCCGGGTGCTTTTGTTCTGCCAGATAAACCACTCCCATCCCTCCAGCCCCTAATTCCTTCAGAATTGTATAGTGGATATCATTTGCACTTATTACTACATCTTTCTCGAGTTGGCTTTTTGCTTGTACTTTACTGTTGCGTGTAGAGGTAAAAGAAGATGCGAAGGACAATGCCCCCTGCTCTAAAAATTCAGGCGCATCGATTTCGCTTTTTAGAAGATTTTTGACTTGTATAAATCTAACACTGCCCTTTTCACATAAACGAGCCAGCGCAGCATCTTGTTCTTTAACTGGTAATTCTACCACCTGGTCGAACAAGAGTTGTATCGCCGCCCAGTCCTCGGGTGTATAAAGGCGTTCCATATCTTAGTTTTCCAGCATTAGCGTGAGCAGTGCGCGTGCCCTCTTCCAGCTTCGGCGTACTGTCCGGTCGCTTACGTCCAAAACTTCTGCAATTTCACCTTCGGTCATTCCTGCGAAAAAACGCATTTCAATTATTGATGCCAGATCCTTATCTAATATCTGTATTTCATTCAATGCGTCATTAATCTTTACAAGTATAGTCAGATCATGATCCTGGTTTTTTTCAACGTCAGCTAAAGTCACCTGCTGCCAGCCCCCACCTCGTTTGGCCGCTTGCTTTGATTCTGCATAGTTGATAATAATCTGGCGCATGGCCTGGGCGGCGATTGCAAAAAAATGAGAGCGATTCGCTGGAGGTTTTTGTTGATGCTGGGCCAGCTTGAGGTACGCTTCATTGACGAGAGCTGTCGTGCACATCGTTTGTACATTCCAGGCGCCTCTTAATTGCGAGTGTGCCAGGCGTCTGAGTTCAGCATATAGTATTGGGTATAGATTCTGAATCTCACCGGCATTATGCTCCAGTCCAGTTTCTGCTGTGATTTCTACAAGTTCGCTAAATGACATAGTCAGCCCTCCGCTAATCATCATTTAACTCAACTGGAGAAATTTATTCTGTCTAAATCAAACGCTGTGAAAGTGAAAAAGTCACTGACAAACCCAATATTTGTAAAACTGGGGGAAATCTCTCCCATAAAACAATTAACCGCGCCAGTTAGAAACTAGCCCCTGTTCCTGCGGAATCTTTTTATGCCGCCCATACCACCTATGACGCAACCAGGCAGCCCTAGAATAGCCGCTCCCCCAATTTAGCCACCCCGCATCAGCGGCGATGAGTTTAAGTATTTTCCTAAAAGTTCCTCTGCGAAGTGTCTCAGGCTCATTGCCATTGTCTTCGATGGCGAACTAATGGCCCCCATGGGCTCATACGCGATTCGCATACGTCTCTACATTCTGAAGGCCATTGATCACAAAATCAGCCTGGATCTGTATTGCCTGCTTGATTAGAGGTAGTAGCGATATCTTTTATCGTTGGTTTTGAGATTCCAAATCTCTGTCAAAGTAAGGCTAAAAAACATTGAAGGTTTTAAAAAAGAAAGAAAATAATTTCATGTTGCGAGTATCCATGTACGTTAAGGTAAGATGTTATTGAGAAAACAAACTGAGCCCAGGTTTGTTTTAAACCTGTTTTAGGTCTGTGCTTCCTTAGGTCTGTTTTGTCTGAATGGTCAATACCGTAACGCTGGATAAAATCGGACATCATTGTTTGAAGAAACTGAAGTTGTTACCTGTAATAATTAATTTTGAATTATCTCTCCTGATTATAAAGTCTTTTCTGTTTACCTTTTTACAATTCAATGGATTGCAAATTTATGCAGTTCTCTTCTATTCATGCTCTTTGTGCCTTAGGGGTGCACGACTTTAGAGATGACTTAATTGGTATTTGACGCATAAACTATTTATCAGAATTGTTGATATCGGTATCTCCTCCGAGCAGGTATTTTTTGATGAGCCGAACCAGTAAAAAATGGTGGATTCACTCTGAGTATAGGAGCTTGGCAACTTGAGATTGCCGCCTTCAACAATAAATACACGCTTAGGAAAGTGTACGTTGCTGCAAGGCGGCAGTATTTTGGGTTAAGAGCCGGTCCCGTAAGGTGCCAGAGTAGTTTTTAGCATCATTCATCGTAACTCAGCAGATTTGAACTACGTATTGTTTTTTTCAACCGAATACGTTTGAGAAATGGTAACCTTATGGTTTTTTTATCCAAAAGGTGCAATTTATGACGATAAAAACACCACCGAAATTACAAAACGATAGTTTATTCAATCGATTTTTATCTTCTGTGGAATTCCTGGGCAATATGCTGCCCCACCCCATCACCTTATTTGCTTTGCTCTGTCTTGCGATAGTGGTGTTCAGTGGGATTGCAGATTGGTTTGGATTAAGTGCGATCGATCCCAGACCTGAAGGGGTTGCCGGTCGAGACCCAGATGGCGTAATTGAAGTTATTAGCCTGTTAAATGCTGAAGGTTTACAAAAAATCGTGACCGGATTAGTGACAAACTTCACTAATTTTGCGCCCTTGGGCACTGTGTTGGTTGCCTTGCTTGGTGTTAGTGTGGCTGAACATTCTGGACTTTTATCTGCCGCACTTCGCGGGCTAGTCATGGGTGCATCTGAACGTTTAGTCACGTTTATGATTGTGTTTACCGGCATTCTTTCAAATACTGCATCGGAACTCGGATATGTTGTGTTAATTCCGCTAGCTGCGATGATATTTCACAGCCTTGGTCGTCACCCGCTTGCAGGTCTGGCAGCTGCATTTGCGGGTGTTTCGGGAGGCTACAGTGCGAATTTATTGCTCGGAACACTCGATCCTCTTTTGGCAGGCATAACCACACCCGCTGCACAAATGATAGATCCCGAATATCAGGTGGGGCCAGAAGCCAACTGGTATTTCATGATGGTTTCCACTTTTTTAATTGCGATACTGGGAACGTTTATCACTGAAAAAATTGTTGAGCCAAGATTGGGGAAATACAACGAAAATGATGCTAGCGAACCGCTTGACCACAACATAGAGCACTTATCAGCACTTGAGCGTAAGGGGTTGATTTATGCGGGACTATCCTTTTTGTTGTTGGGTATTCTACTCGCACTTACGATTGTTCCAGAAAATGGAATTTTAAGGCATCCTGAAACCGGCTTGGTAGAAGGATCACCATTTTTGAAGGGAATTGTTGCCTTTATTTTTATTACTTTTGCTGTTCCCGGATTTGTTTACGGTAAAGTTGTTGGCACAATGAAGAACGATGTCGACGTTATCAATGGCATGAGTAAAAGTATGAGTGCATTGGGAATGTATATCGTACTAGTGTTTTTTGCAGCGCAGTTTGTGGCGTTTTTTAAATGGACAAATCTGGGAACGATAATGGCGATCAGCGGTGCTGAATTGCTGCAGGCGCTCGGGCTAACAGGGCCAGAAGTCTTTGTCTTTTTTATCTTTATGTGTGCCTTAATAAACCTTTCCTTAGGTTCAGCGTCCGCCCAATGGGCTGCTACAGCCCCTATTTTTGTGCCCATGTTGATGCTTATTGGATACGCGCCTGAAACAATTCAAGCCGCTTATCGAATAGGCGACTCCGTATCTAACCTCATTACCCCAATGATGAGTTATTTCGGATTAATACTTGCTGTCGCTGCAAAGTATAAAAAAGATATGGGGATAGGAACATTGATCGCAACTATGCTCCCTTACAGTATCGTTTTCTTTATTGGTTGGGTCGTACTGTTCTATATTTGGGTTTTCATTTTCAATCTTCCTGTCGGGCCGGGTTCCCCAACGTATTATGAGCCTTAGATAAATTCCTAAAAGAATAACGAGATAGAGGATCACTATTCTAGTAAGCAGCACATTTTTTGTTGTGATGTTTAGCTAGATATCTCTGATGGGGGATGGATAATTCGATTCTCAATAGCGGGTGATGATCTTTCTTGTAGAACTATAAAAAGAGAGCTATCACAGAGCTCAAAAAAACTCTAAGGCTTAAAGTTTGGTATTGTTTCGGTCAAGAATCGTTTGTTTACTGTACTTGTGATAAGTAAGGCCGGTTATACCTTTTTCAATTTTCGTGATTTGTCCGCCTCGTTCTAAATATTCTTTTATTTGCTTTTGAATTGAAAGTGAAGTGGGAGGTGAGGCGTTACTTTTGGCCATATTGGAGTCCAGAATACTAACGATGCATTAACAATAGTAGTATAAAAAAGAAAGTTGGGAGTGAACGAAGCTCACTCCCAATTTTAAATTTATATTGCTACGATATTCTCGGCTTGTGGGCCTTTCTGCCCGTCAGTTAGAGTAAATTCTACATGCTGTCCTTCGAGTAGGGTTTTAAAGCCAGAACTGGAAATTGCAGAATAGTGAGCAAAGACATCAGGACCAGACTCTTGCTGGATAAAACCAAAACCTTTGCTTTCGTTGAACCACTTAACGGTTCCTTTGACATTGTTAGACATAAAAATATCCTGAAAATTACATTGAGTTTAGCCTTTAAGTAAGGCATCAAATGCTTGAAAATATAGACTAAAACTTAAAAAACTGCAGGTCGAGGCGTTACAACTATTGTGGAGATGCAGGAGCACGAGATGTAGGATGTCAAGAAGAGAATTCTTTCTAGCTGTCTTGCAGCTTATATGAAGCAACTTGACTTGTCGAGTCTTTCCGTCAATAAAACCAAATTCATACTAAAGTTATGAGTAAATTGATAATTTACATTAATTTGAATGATTGACTTGTATCGTTACATTTATATAGGTTCCAGGGTTGGCTATAGCTATATGTCAAAAATGTGCTGGGCCGCTTGCAGTCAATAAATACTGAATAATGTCGTAGTCAAGAGCTTAAACCATTTTACTTGCTAAATTTGTGTTTCTTATAGTTTCTTTCACTGAAGGGACTAGCGGCGCTGCTACACTTAATGATCTTATTCCAAGTTTCAATAGGTGAGCAATTGCCTCTTGGCGACCGGCGAGTTCGCCGCAAATTGACAATGGCATCTTTGGGATATCATGGTGAACAAGCTCTATTAACCGAAATATTACGGCTGATGTATCGTCGTAATAATCCTCTACCTCAATATTTTCTCTATCGGCTGCAAACGCGTATTGTGTTAAATCATTTGTACCAAAGCTCATAAATTCAACATGTGGAGCAATTCTAGACGCGGAAAGAGCTGCGGCAGGAGTTTCGATCATTGCACCAAGTTGTGGAGGTGTAATGTCATGCTGGGATGCTAGCTTAGTTAAAGCCTTTCTAACAAACAGTACATCATCCGGGATGGTTACCATAGGAATAAGGATCTGTACCGTATAATCTTTCACTAAGCAAAGAATAGCTTCTAATTGTGTATACAGAAGTTCAGGGAATTGACGCATAAGGCGAACTCCCCTTCTACCCAAGGCTGGATTGGGTTCAGTCAAAAAGCCCATAAAGGGTAGAGGTTTGTCAGATCCAATATCTAGAAGACGTATGCAAACTGGTTTACCTTTAAAGGCTGATAAAGTTTCGTTCATTTCTTCTAAAAGCTCCATTTTGTTAGGCGGAACTGATCGTCCAATATAGAACTGTTCGAGCCGATAAAGGCCGATGCCTTGCGCACCATGTTCAAGTGCGATATTGGCATCCTCTTTTCCACCAATGTTTGCGTTTACAGCTACTTCAATGCCGTCTTCTGTGAAAGAAGGTAGCTGTGAGTTCTTTTTTGCTAACTTTAAATCATTCGCGTATTGCTTAATGCGCGCTGAAAAAAATGTTCGAGCTTGTAAATCTGGATTTACTGTCAAAATACTGTCCTGTGCGTCCACTAGTGCGTATCCATCAGCAGGCAGGATATTGAGGATATTTGAGATGCCAGTTATACAAGGAACATTCATTTGGCGTGTAAATAGTGCCGCATGAGAGCCCATAGTGCCGTACTCTAGAAGCACGCCGCTTGTTGATCGGCTCGCCAAAAACAAAGTATCAGTAGGTAATAGCCGTTGAGTGGCAAGTATGCAGCCAGGGGGAATATTTTCAAGCGCATGTCCGGTAACATTCGCTAAAGCGTTTCTAAGGCGTATCGAAATATCTCGGAAATCTTCCCCTTTTTCTCTTGCAATTATCGACTCCATTTGTAGAAACCGTTTTTCCCAACGTAAAAAAACGCTTTTAACAGCGCTTCCTGCAGAAACCAGATTCTCAATTATTTCTCTTCTCAACTCTTCTTTCAGCAGTGCGTCGTTGACTATGGCGCTATGTGCACCAAACACTCCTGCCAATTGGATGTCAATTTCTTTTTCTACACGAGCTGCCAAAGTCAGCAGATCTTCAGTGATTTTTAAAGTTGCACGATCCAGCCGATCTACTTCCGCATCTGCATTGTAAGTCTCAGTTTGCGAAAAACTATCCTTAGCATCAAAAATGTCACGATGTAGATATATTTGGCCCTCTGCGAGCCCGGGTGATATGCTAAAGCCACGAATTATATTTGTTTCTCCCGATATTGTATTCATGTGAATTTCCGGAACTGTTAGATTGGTTTTCCTGACTCATTTAGCGCTTTGATAAGCGCTAAATGAGCTAAGAAAGCTTAACGTGTATGGTTTCTTCAAAGGGGAATACAGCGGGTCCGAATTGGTTATAGATGGCCACATCTGCAGCATCTCGACCATACCCAATAGATACATAGCCTCCCTTTTTTGACATTTGTGTTGCATCGAAAGTATACCAGCGGCCCGCAATAAATGCTTCAAACCAAGCATGTAATACCATTGGGTCCAACGTATAAAAATACCCTACCACCATTCGGGCTGGGATGCTTAAACTCCGACAAAGCGCAATACCTAGATGTGCAAGATCACGGCACACACCTATACGCAACTTATTAACCGCGATAGCAGAAAGTGGTATAGGGCTGCTTCCAGGTTCGAATCGTATTTTTTCTCTTAACCATTGTTCAATGGTAGCCACTTGGTCGTAACCAGGCTTTTGATAAAGGGTAATATCTGTCGCCATATCATAAAAGCAATCGGATTCACAATACCTGCTAGGAAGTAGGTATTTTAGCACTCCATTAGGAAGATTTTGAACGCTAACAAAATCACCGCCTATCGCTTCGTCAATAGAGTCAGATGTTAAAATCTTTGCAGTAGTAGAGACAGTAAATTCCCCTGGTGGTGCTACTAATCGTTGACAGAGGTTTCCGAAATCGTCTGTAAATTCAACCGCGGCGACACCCGGGCTAAGATTGTATTCTTCTGATGCTACCCATTGTTGCTCTCCGCTTCGAGGTCGAAGCATTAAAATAAAAGGGGTTGGCACTTTAATTATAAACTTTAGTTCACAGTTGGTATGCAGCCACATACGTAATAACTCCCAATAGATTAGTCCGCTTCGGTTACCCATACGTTTACCGTCATGGAAGAACCTGTATGCCCGAAAAAACTTCCCGAAATGGGAGGTACAAGTTCAGGTCTTCGCGCGACTGCGGTTGCTATGTGTTCAACACCAGCAATACTTCCGAAAGTCGGATCGAAACCTTTCCAGCCTGCACCAGGTATAAAAACCTCAGCCCATGCATGGGTAGATCCTGGTAGCTTGAGATTCTGCCCGGAAAATATATAGCCGCTAACAAATCGCGTAGCAAAACCTAAACATTGTGCGGCGACCATAAATAAACCAGCAAAATCTCTGCATGATCCCGAGCCAACGGAAATAGTGCCTTCGGCTGATTGCACTCCCTCTTCTTCTCGCCTTTTATATGTGTAGTTTTTGAATATGTATTTGTTTAAATTATTCAACAAGCTGAATGTTTGTATTTTCTCATTATATTTCCATACCTCATTAATCATAGCCATTAAGTTGGGACCTAAATTTTCGGAGAACATCAAGTATGGTGCCAGCGAAATCTTATCTTCGTCTCGATATGAAAATGGATAATCTATTGCGTAATCTGACACTAAAAAGTCGTGAGGATCAAGATCGTACTTCTGAATAAAAACTTCGCTTTCAATATTTAATGTTTGCGTTTTCCCTTTAAATGAAGCAGTGGCGATTGAATTACCCTCTACATCTCGGTGCCACCGTAACGTCGCAGTGGGATCTACTTTTAATTTAGATGCTTCAATACGAAGCTCATGCCCCTCTCTTGGTCTTAAGCGGAAAGTGTGTGGGAGTAGTAATACGGGGCTGATAAAGTCATATCTAGTTTTGTGGATGATCTTAAAACGTTTCAAAGCAATAAATACTCTTCTAAAGTGATTTTTGTGTTTTATAATTTGCTTGATGCCAATAAAAAACGGTAGTTTTATAGAGATTAAATCTTGACAAATGAAATAGTAGAAACGTTATATGTTTGAAGCATCTTTTTAATACGTTTGCATGTGATAACTAAAGTGCTATTCAACACAACCAATGAAGATTATCCGCCAATTAAAAACTGATGAATGATTGCTATTGATATAAATATAATGACAAGCTTCAGGGTAGTACACAGTTAAAATCATGAATTTCTGCCATGGACAACCATTCGATTTCTGGTGGATGGTGGAGTAACACTTATTTTTCGAAGGGAGAAATTTGGGGTGAATTTTTAATGATGTTATTACATTTAATCTGAGAGTTTACCCTATCTCGATTCGCTTCGATTTTTGCGTAGTTAAGAGCATCAATCAGATTTTTATAAGTGTGTGTTTTAAAGTGATAAACCGCTTCCATCGAGCAAGTAATCCCGTATTTAACCATAAGTATTCTTTCTTCTTCGTGCATTATTGCACCCCTAATTACGGAAGATAAGACCGTGAAAAAAGTAGTTTTAGTCAGTGTATTTCTTTTATGCAAGAACTGTCTTTTTGAGTATATCCAGGATTGCATTCCCAGGATTCTCCAAAATAATCTATATGCGCGTTTGATGGTAATTTTATTTCAACACATTCACCATTGATTTTTTTGAAGCCATGTTCGCAAAGTAGCATATTACCAGAATCATCAAGAAAGCTGTTTTTAACAATGTTAATTTTTACGCAAGAATTTTCTTTCTTAGTATATCCGCGTAAACAAAACCAACTATCTCCATATCTATCTAAATAAGCATTTTGGGGAACCATTATCTTGTCACAAGAATTATTCTCCTCTTTGAAACCTCTCATGCATTTCCAGCCTTTCCCATAACTAGATCCAGTTAAGTAGCTGTTAATTGGCGCAATTATTCGTATGCATTGTAAGTCAATCATTTTATAGGTTGGTTCACAGCTCCATCCTCGGTCATTACCTAGCTCTGTAAGATATGCATTTTGAGGGACAATAATTTTTTTGCATTGATTTTCAGTGTCGAGATAACCGCGATTGCAGCTCCAGCCTTTACCATACTGCGCATTAACTAAGTGGGCGTTATCAGGTACTATTATTTGTACGCAGCTTTCGTCAACTTTTTTATAGCCATGTTTGCATCGCCAATTTCTTCCGTTTGATTCTAGATAGGCACTATCGGGAATTTCCATTTTCACGCAGCTACCATTTATATTTTTAAATCCTCGATTGCATTCAGGTTGACCGCTAAAAGAGTTTCTATGTGAGTTGTTTGATTGCAATACGGAATATTTTTCTTGTGACAATGCTTCATTAGACGATAAAAAAAACATGATAAGAAGTAATAATAAAGTTTTAACGCTAATGTATCCTTTGATCATTTTTTTTGACACCATAAATTAGGGGTTTTTTAAATTTGAAAATTCACATATAGCCAAAAGACACATGCGCCAGTCCTTTTAGGTCTTAATGTTTAGCTCACCAATAAAGTGAAATCGTTTGAATAAAATGTGGCAATGTAAAAGTGGAAGATTTAGCTGTGCATTTTAATTTCAGGCAGCCTTACAAAAAGGTAAAAGCTTGGTTAGAACATTGTTAAAGGCGAGCTATTAAAGTGTCAATGCGCAGTTAGACCGTTATTTAATGATGGTGTCACACTAAAAGCTGTGGCCAACATTAATATCAAGGGGACAAGCTATTCATTTAACTAATTAAATTCCGACAAACACAATAGCATGTTTCTCAAGGGCTTCTTAATCAAATCATTATGCGCTCAAATGCAACTAGCTGTATACCTTTATTTTATTTGTTTTATTGTCGGTTGTCTTATATAAGTATATGTACAGAAGTAAAGATAATTCGCCTATTTTATGACTTAATCGTTCTTTGGGAGTATGATAAGCACTATAGCTTCGTTGAGAACTGTGCCAAATGGAACCATCTCCTCTCGAAAATCAGTTTTTATCTTTAATTCCTGAAGACGCTCAAGCTCGCTTATTTAAATATATGGATATGGTCATTTTATCACGAGATGATATTGTTTATGCCTCGGGTACTGATCTAGCTTACGTATATTTCCCTGTCAACGCTATCATTTCGTTGATTTATGATTTGGCTGACGGAGGTTCGACTGAAATAGCTATGATAGGTAATGAAGGGCTGCTAGGTATAGCCGTGTTTATGGGGGGAGACAGCGCTCCGAGTCGCGCAGTCGTTATAAAAACCGGCTGCGCCTTTCGGATATCCGCTAAGCGGATTAAAGACGAGTTTAATCGTCATGAAGAGGTGCTCGTTCTTTTGTTACGCTATACTCAGTCTCTTATTTCGCAGGTGGCTCAAACAGCTGTTTGTAACCGCCGTCACACTATAGAACAGCAACTTTGTCGCTTCTTATTATTATTTTTAGATCGTAGCACAGGAAATAAAATCCTATTAACCCAAAGCCTAATAGCGTTCTTGCTGGGTGTTCGCCGTGAAGGTGTTACTGTCAGTGCGAATAAGTTACAGAGTCTTGGCGCAATAAAGTGTTTTCGTGGGAAAATTCTTGTCGTCAACCGAACAGAAATTGAAGCGCATTGTTGTGAGTGTTATCAGTCCGTTAGACTAGCGGCTCGCTGAATGCTTAGTCATTAGAAGCGAAATCGAATATTAATAAAGATAGTTGTATTTCAATTTCTGGGTGTTTGACGGAACGGACCAAAAATTCTTTCTGCTTGCTTCATTGCTTTTTCGGCTCCAGATGAAGACGGATGTCTTTTTTCATTTTTTTCAGTGCGAAAAGATGATGCATTTTTGTCAGAATCTGCCGGAGGCACGTGCATATTGTGTTGGGTAAGATCTGTTGGTGGGCTCATGGCGTTCTCTAGAATAGTTTAGTTTGGTAGAAGTGCTACTATAAATTTATATTTCCGTGTTGTCGGTGCGTTAGCACACCGAAGAATTATTTCAAAATCAAGTGTCGACCAGCTTGTGTTTTGACTTTTTGTGCATTGACAGGCAAATGGTTCGTATATAGCCTTCGCTGAAGCGATTGAGGGGATTTCTAGCGTGATATTTAAGGAATTCTGATGGTCTTTTTTTGTGCGAAAAATAAAACAAACTCACAAATCTAGATTGTTCGGGATTTTTCTGAATGCTGAATTAAGGGCGGCATTCGGATTCACCAACCCAAAGAGATTCTCAGTCGCGTAAACACTACTTCCAAGCACCCTGCTTTTCTGCCAATTACTTATATGGATAGAAAGTGTTGAAGAGGCGTACGAAGCGGTGTTAGCACAGCAGTGCCCTTCTGCAATGAAAATGGTCACGACTTTTTTCTTTGCTCCGGGTATCCCCACAATGTACTAAAGTAGGTACGATTTATGAAAAGAAATTTTCTCGGCCGTGTCGGTCTTGTTTTATCCCTTCTATATTTACCTGTCACACACGCGCAGAACAAAGTGACAGTCAACGCGGATCAGACCGTGTCCATTAATGGGAATAAGGTTTTTCCGATCAGTGTGTATATTCAGTCTGATTGGCAGGGAGTAAAAGATTTGGGCGTGAACACGGTGTCCCGTCCATTCTGTGTTAACTCAGGCGCTGTTAGTCAGGCAGAAAATAATCAACTTTATCTTCACTACACTGCCGGCCCTGGCTGCGACAGCCAGAATGCCTCAGCGATTAAAAGCCGTAATTCAAGCGTGTTTCAACAAAGCGTGAATCAGGTTAAGAACTCCAATTATCTTTTTGGTTACGGACTTCCCGATGAACCAAAGTCTGCTACTGGTTTGAGTGCATCCGATACAAAGTGGGCTTATGATGTTATTAAGGCTACGGACCCAAATCACCCCGTCTTTATTACTGAATATTCCAGTGACATTAGCGCATACAAGGATTCTGCTGACATTTTTTTGAACGACCAATATCCGTTTAATAATAATTTAAACCCGTTATATGATATTAAAACGAAAGTTTTAGACATGCAGCGTCAGGTTGCGCCGAAACCGGTATGGTTAATTATTCAAACCGGAAGTCAGTTCGGCATGCCGACGAATGCCCAGATTCGTGCGGAAACCTACCTTTCAATTGCACTGGGTTCAACGGGCATGATTTTCTATTCTTACGATGTAGAAGATGCTGGTGGTGTGAATCATATTAAAAAAGACGGCGATATTTTCTTTATGAAAAACCTTATCGCTGAACTTAAATCTTTTTCGCCATATTTTCTAGGTAGCAAAAACAATAGTTTGTCGTACGCTTCCAATCATGTAGATGCGATTTTAAAAAACTATAATGGCAAGTCTTACTTAATAGCGGTAAATAAAAGTGACAGCCCTCAGAATATTTCGTTTTCTTTAAGTGGAATGGCTAATGCACCGGTGAAAATCCTTGGTTTGGCCAATGCGGGAAGTTCAAGAGCAGGTCAGACAAAGACTGTATCTTCTTCCGGTGTTTTGTCTGATGCATTACAAGGGCTTGAAGCGGTGGTTTATGAAATTGGTTCAAGCGCCCAGGCTGGCGTAAAGCTTTTCCAGCATTGTAACTATGATGGATATTCTGCAACGCTTTCTGCGGGGAGCTACAATACACAGGCGTTGGTGTCTTTAGGGTTAAAAAATAACGATATTTCATCCATTCGAGTTCCTGCTGGATATAAAGCTACTTTATTTGATGGCGATAATTTTACAGGGAATTCCCTTGTTTGGACGGAAGACGATAGCTGCTTCGTGAGTTCAAATTTTAATGATGTTTTGTCATCTTTAAGAATCGAGAAGCCCGCTGGCGAAAATCGACTGATTTCCCCTGTGCAAAATGGGAGTTATGACGCATCCTCCGGCGTGCCAGTGAAATTTTCCTTGAGCTCAGATGTTGCTCACGTTTTGTTGTATTCCTCGGATGCCTGGACAAATTTTGCCAGTATCACAGCGCCTTTCACTTATACCTGGTTCCCTTCTGAAGCAGGTGAGCAAGTCCTCAAATATGAATTCTACGACAGTAGCTGGAATTTTATAGAAGGGAGTTCGGGCTCTGTAAACCTAAAATATAACGCTTCTGTGGATTCGTATTTTGTCAGTCCAGTTACCAACAACCCTGAGATGTCAGGCGAAATACATGTACAGACCCATGCGAGCGATCCAAATGTCGGTGGCCAAACAGGTGATGGAGTTCAGAATGTATTTTTTGAATTGATGAAAGGTGAAGTAGCGGTTGCTTCTCGTCAGGAAAACCTTGCGCCTTATGATTGGTACTTTGATACAAGCGCTTTCGCTAATGGCTTATACACGATAAAAGCTACAGTTAAAAGTGCAGCGGCATCCGGTGATGAGGCAAATATCATTTCTACCCCTATAACAATCAGCAATTAACCTCAGCGTTAGCAGAGATTGTTTTAGTGATAAAAAAAGCCGCATCAATTGGTGCGGCTTTTTTGATTATCTAACAGAAACTGTGCGTCGGTATCTGTTATTGTAGGTGCTGAGATAAGCTAACTATGCGCGACTTAAAAAACGACTCTCGGTTGTGCTGACTTTTACCTTCTCCCCTTTGGAAATATATTCAGGTACTTGAATCACGAGCCCAGTGGAAAGCGTTGCTGGTTTGGTACGCGCAGTGGCTGACGCACCCTTAATTGAGGGATCTGTTTCAATCACTTCTAAGTCTACTGCCGCTGGCAAATCTACTGTTACCGGCCGGTCATTTACTGTAAACACTTGAATGCCTTCGGTGGCCTCTGTGATAAAGGGAATTTCTTCAGCAATTGTTTCTTTATTCAGGTTGTAAGGTGTGTAGTCCTCACTGTCCATGAATACATATTCATCACCATCAATATAGGAAAAAGTGACCTGGTGGCGAGAAAAGTCTGCCAGGTTAATCACTTCGTCCGCTTTAAAGCTTTCATCAACCTTTAAGCCGGTTGCCACATCATACATACGAATACGGTAAACACTGCCACCTGCTCGTCCTTGGGAGGTCGATTTGTATACTTCTTTTACAAGAAAGACCTTGCCGTTGTACTCAATGGCCACGTTTTTTTTAATTTCACTTGCTTTAGGCATACTCATCTCGCTCCAAAAATCGGTGGCGAAAATTAGCATAATCCAAGAGTGTAGCCAAGGGGCGCAGTCAAAATTCATCGCGAGGGCTTTGAACTTTGCAAATTCGTTGACAGCTCCATTTTTGAAAGTATTCCTGCATGGAGTGTGCTGGAATTACGTACCGCATTGAGTGCCAAACAGCCTTAACAAGTTCTTCAACTTTCAGCGACTTTTTGGTCACATTGTCGTTGTTAACCTTCCGGCCAACATACTTACTGTCGACTGTTGGAGGATTAACAAAATGAGCAGGCAATTTATCAATAAAGGCACAAATAGGCACTTTAGGTTGGCACAGAGACTTACGTTATCGCTGTTGTTGATGGGGTTTCCATTATTTACCCTGGCTGCAGAGGCCCCCGGAGGGATGACTTTTTTAGTGAGGGATCAGATTACTGTCCGGCCACTCTCAGCTGTGAAAATTGTAATCACAGAAAGGGAAACCAATGCTACGCAATCGATAGAAACGGATGAACAAGGTCGAGCTGTTATTGAGCAGCTGGACCCGGGTCTATACTCTGTGAATGTATCTAAATCCGGTTTTTCTCCTACTTATGAGCCCAGTCTTCGTGTGATTACGCGGAAAAACATAAAAATTGAATTTGAACTCCGGGAACAGGCAATTGATTTTGAGGAAATGCTGGTAATGGGTAAACAAGCCGAAGAAATTGCTTCCGTTAACGGTACGTTTTTAGATAGAGAGGCCTTGCGCAGTGCCGTTGGAGGTGGCGCAGACCCCCTTCTGTCCCTGGATGGATTGCCTGGTTTAGTATCTACTGGTGAATTTGCGAACTTTAGTGTCCGCGGTCGTGGTCCGAGAGATAATTTGCTATTCGTCGATGATTTTCCTTTTGATAAAGCCGTACATTTTGATGCAACACTCGGTGAGCAGGAAGATGTTGGTGGCGGTGGTCGATTTTCAATTTTCGCGCCGAATGTTATCAGTGGAGCGGAATTTTCACCGGGAGGATGGAGTTCGGCTTATGGCGGTCGAGCTGCATCTTTGCTCAAATTGGAAGTTGCCGACGGCAACCCAAGCCCTTCTGCTAGCTGGCGCTACGATCTCGCGGGCTACGAAGTGGGATATGATGGTCCTGCAGGCATTACCGAAGACTCAACTATGCTTTTTTCTGCTCGGAGGTTGGATTTTGGGGCTTTATTCGAAACGATTGAGGAACTTGATATTGGCGAACCCGTATTAAGGGACGTCATTATAAAAACTGTTGTACCCGTCAACCAGAATAACACTGTAGAAGTTCTGTTGATGGATACTCACGAAGACTATACTCGTGATGTTACTCATGTAAGCGCTTCCCCAAATTTTGAGGACGCATCCCTGCAAGATTCTGAACAGGATAGTGATTTGTATGGTCTGACATTGCGATCATTGATAGGTGACGAATCTGTCTGGACGAATAAAATCTATTATCGTAAAAGTGACAAGGTAAGTTCAGAGGGGGAATCATTTCCCGATCTCGTACCTGAAGGGTCACCCGCCTCTAGCTATCCCGTGCGAGAAGATATCATCACGGTTGATGAAGTTGAAACAGAGATTGGCTGGCGAAGTGATTTCGAAACGGTGAACCGATGGGGTGTTTTCAGTACCGGAGTTCGTATAACGCAACTGGATCTTAGTTATGCGACTGTATTAGATGGCGATTGGATTCGGTTTACCTATGACGAGAACGATTTCAGGCCTGACGTGGAGCAAAAATATATTGTATTAACGCCTTCGGAAACAAACTCATCACTCCAGAAAAAAGAAACGAGCTATGCCAGTTACCTGGAGCAGCTTTTTACCTTCGGGGATTGGGAGGTGCGCACAGGTTTAAGATTGGAAAATGATGGATTTGCAGATGAAAGCTTCGCCTCCCCCAGATTCAGCATCAACTGGCAGCCCAGTTCCAAGTTTAGGTACTTTGCGACTAGCGGACTTTTTCATCAGTCACCACGATTCTTAGAACTTGCAGCAAATACAGAAAATAAGCTCAAGACAGAAAAGATCACTCATGGCAGTTTAGGTTTTGAATATTTACCCAGTAAGCGATGGTCGTTCTTGACGGAAGCTTACTATCAGGATCTCACCAATCTCGTCGTGGACCTCGATCGTGTTAACGGAACCTACGCTAACATCGGAGACGGAACATCTTATGGTGTTGATTTTGTAATTAACGGTACGATTACCCAGGGACTTTATACTACAGCAACATATTCATACAGTGATGCTGTTATTGACCGCAAAGACGGACGTGGAGATGTGGCTGCTGATTTTAGTCGTAAGCGAGTAGCAACGCTTGGTTTAACTTGGGAAATTAATGACCGCTGGAAAGTCGCCGGTAGATATAAATACCTTTCTGGCAGACCCGATGAAACATTTATCATTCACTCCGATGTGCTTGGTGATGGCCAACCACTGCGTTACTCGAAAGAAATTATTGAAACTAACGTTGGTCGCAAAAGTGGTTATAGTATGCTAAATGTACGTGTTGATTATCGACGTGCTTTTGGTCCGATAGATGTCACCGCATTTCTCGATGTCATTAACGCTACAGCAACCTCTTCTAGCGATGAAAATGAGTTTGACTATCGCCGAGGCGTTGAAGTGAAAGATGATAGTGAAGCTGAGCCGTTGATTGGTTTACGCCTGGATTACGCTTGGTAAAGAGGTACCACCTGATGATACAAGCGCTTGATGTAGCGCCAATTAGAGTCTTGATAGTTGAAGATAATCGAGATATTTGTGAAAACATTGCTGCATTTCTTGAACAGCATCGTTATGTGTTGGATTTTGCCTATGATGGTATAAGCGCAATGCACTTGGCGTTATCGAATACATACGACGTTATTGTTTTAGACTTGATGCTACCAAGGATGGATGGCTTGAGTTTTTGTCAAAAGTTACGTGCAGAGGCAGATGTCGAAACCCCTGTGCTTATGTTGACAGCCAGAGATACGCTGAATGATAAACTCGATGGGTTTAAAGCGGGAGCCGATGACTACCTGGTCAAGCCTTTTGCACTGCAAGAATTACATGCACGACTTCAAGCGCTGTACAAACGCAGTCACAGGAAAATAGATAAACTCTTAACCGTCGGAGACTTGACGTTAAATAAATCTACCCGGCAAGTGTTTCGCGCGGGACAGCGTATCGATCTTACACCTGCTGGCTTTAGACTGATTCAACGCTTAATGGAAGAGTCGCCGTGTGTTGTTGCGCGCGATGATCTGGAAACATTACTGTGGGCCGACGAGCGCCCGGATGGTGATGCGCTGCGCTCACACTTGTATAAATTACGGCAAGCTATCGACAAGCCATTCGATAGCCCTTTGATTCATACGGTGCATCGTTTCGGTTACCGAATTGCAGAGGTGAGCCAATAATGTACAAGCAAAGTTTGCGCAAGCGTGTGGCCATTGCTTTTGCAAAATGTGTTGCAGCAATTAGCGTGGCCTGGGGTTTTGCTTTTTTTGCTGCGATTAAACTGAGCGAAGACCGTGTGCTAACGCGTCAGCTGCAACACGCGGTCGACAGCTACCCAACGTTGATGACGAATCTTCGTGGTTATGATGAACCAGCTACCTTGCCTGAATCACTACGGGAATGGGCGCAAACGAAGCCCGCTGAAGGACTTTATGAGTTTAATTCCGAAGAGCTACATGTTGCCGTGTTATCCATCAAAAATGAACAAGCAACTGCAAAACATGAGGAGCAACTTGCATTTGTAGTGTTCGACGTTGCAGGGATTGAAGCGGCATCATCAGAAGATTGGTGGTGGCTATTGTTTATTGTTGGCGTGGTTGGCTCACTCGGTGCACTTGGTTTCACCCTGGGAGTTATCGTAATGCGCAGTGCCGTGGCTCCCGTTGTACAGCTTGCCAAAGTAGTTGCAGATATAGACCCGGAAAAACTGTCCGACGACGATCACAAGCGGATCGCCTCCAGCCGGTTTGGCGATGATGAAGTGGGCGTGCTCGCAAGAACCATCGAAAAGACCCTCGAACGCATCAGCGACTTTGTAGCAAGGGAGAGATACTTTACCGGTTCAGCCAGTCATGAATTACGAACGCCCATTACCGTAATAACGGGAGCACTTGAACTGTTAGAGCAAAGCGATCTCTCACAGAATGATGTGAAATTGGTGGATCGGGTGAAGCGTGCCACCGTCGATATGAAAACCACAATTGAAATGTTCTTAAGTCTCGCCCGTGAAACGGATGATGGGCTGTATGATGAAAAATTTCTCGTGCTACCAGTGGTGAATCAAGCGGTCGATCAGCAGCGATATTTACTGAACGGAAAGTTGGTCAATGTTGAAATCGAAGGTTCATCACAACCTATGGTTTGCGGACATCCCCAGGCTTTTTCTATCACCGTCAATAATCTGGTACGCAATGCCTTCGAGCACACGCTCGATGGTCAGGGGCCAATTAGAATTTATATTGAAGAACGACTGCTCTCCATCACTAATCAGCGAAGTTCTGAAGATGAAGTGACCCCAGCATCCCACCAGAACTCGCCTTCAATCGGATATGGTTTAGGTTTAGGCATTGTGCAAAGGTTGTGTGAACGCAATGGCTGGTCATTTTCATTATATGCTGATGAAACATGTGTTTCTGCTCACCTTTCCTGGTGAATATGTGTAAAAACTCCCTTATTGTTTTTTGAAAGCGACCTATTCTTTTTCTTTATAAAAGCACTTCTATATCCGAGGTGGGAAAAGCAACACACGAATATATCCATCCAAACTTCCGGTCAGATTTACGCAAATGTGCTTCGCTTGGATTAAATACTGTACCAGAGACTAATTTGACGCGGCATAGACTGCATTCTCCAGATCTGCAGGCGTTTTCTGTTGAAAAACCGTGGGTCTCCAGGCTGTTGAGCAGTGGCTCACCTACTCTCGTTTTGTATGAGCCTTTCCCTTTCACTGTGACTGTCACTTCTTCATTCAGCGAAACGCCTTCCGGCCAATTTTGTTGGAGGTCAGGTCGTTTTGGGGCGCCGTTAGCTTCTACCCTTATTCGTCTACGTTTTACACCCAGTTGGGTGAGTAGTGTTATGCAGCTTTCATTAAACGGAGTTGGACCGCAGATATAAAACATTTTATCGGTGATTGAAGGAACTAAATTAGACAAGAACTCTGTCGTCAGTCTACCTTTGTGACCCTGTGAGTTTGATGTAGGTCGGGTGACGACTTCCGTTAAAGTAAAGTTTGCCTGTGTGCTGGCAAGCGCACGCAATTCTTTAGCGTATATTACGTCGTGTTCAAAGCTGTTTACATATATGAGGTGAAAACGATAAGGCAAATTTCGTTCGAGAATATCCAGTAACATGCTGCGTGCAGGGACGCTACCTGAGCCACCTGCGAGGAAAACCAGATCTTCACCATGAAACAGTGGGTTGTGGTGAAATGTGCCCATTGGGCCTGAACTGGTAAGCGCCTGTTCCTCTTTTAATTGATCCAGGGCGAAATGAGAAACAAAACCGCCTTCGGCACGCTTGATCGTGAGATCGTAGTAATGCCTGTGTGCTGGTGATGAGGCGATTGCATATGGGCGAGCGGTAGCAACCCCATTAATATCTACAAACACGTTGATATACTGCCCTGCCTGAAATGGCGGTAGCACCGCGCCAGTGCTGGACACAAGTCGAAAGGTTTTTGTTGATGCTGTTTCTTCAATAATGCGATCAACTTTTAACGATAAACGTTTGGGGTGTATGCGTTCAACGGTTTTCTGTACATCTTGTTTTATTTCTTGAAAGTTACTGCCAGTTTTTTCAAGGGCAGCTTTAGATTGCCAGACTTCCTGGTAACCAACAATTCCATTTAATACATTGTGTTCAGACATGTTGGGCCTCCATTTGGTTTAATTTTTTCAGTACAGCGCGAGCAGTAGATTCACCGGCCATATATGTTGGTTGAAAACCTCCCATCGAAGTCCAAGATCCGACGCTGTATAACCCGTTGACACCTTCCAGGCGTTCGCGAATAAGGTTTGAATCTTCCGGCGTTTGCTTAAATCCATATATGGCACCGCCAGGTGTGTTTAAGTAGCGCATCATGGTCAGTGGTGTGGCGACTTCTATTTCTTCAATAAAATGACGTACCTTTGGATAAACCTGTTCTATCAAGTCAATCAGTTTTTCGGCAAAAGCATATTTTGTTTTGACATACTCTTCGGGTGCGACGGTTTGCCACACATCGCCATACTGCAAACAGACTAAGGCTACTTGGCTTTTGCCGGGTGGCGCTGCATCGGGATCATCCAGGTTGTAGCAGGTAATCATGCCACCAAGCGGACTATCAAATGCCTCCATGCGGTCACTTACTGCTTCCCAATCCAAAGTGGAAGAAATGAAGGAAGAAGGCGCAGTAATGCCGAGTTCTTCGGGTGTGCAATCTAATCCTAAATATATAACAAATGCGGAAGTTCCCATGCGCCTGGATTTAAAATCCTGTTGGACTTTGATTGGCAGTTGATCGTGGTCTAACAGTTCATTGAAAGTGACGAGCGGACTAGCATTAGAAATGACCGCGTTACAGGTAACCCGTTCGCCAGTTTCCAGCTGAACACCGGTCACCCCGCCCGCTTCGGTGAGAATTTTTTCAGCGCCGCAATTAAAACGTACGTCGCCACCGGCTTCAATAAATGATTCTACTAATGCATTCGAAAGCGATTGTGATCCCCCTTTAATATGCCAGGGCTTAAATACGGCATAGGAATACAGCATGGAGGCGAGATCGGAAAATAACATCTGACTGGGCGGCACACCGACGTAATTCCAATAAGAAGAGATTAAAGTGATGAGTTTTTTATTGCTAAAAAGCTCACTCAAGACATCAAGTGCACTGCGAAAACCATATTTTACGAAATGTGCACATTCATCATTTAATACTTCTGGATTATTGCTGCGCTTTGCTTTGGGAAGTGTTAAAAAGCCTTCCAGGGTGACTTTCTCACAAATGTCCATAAACTGGACTATCGCTTGCTCTTCTTCTGGGAAGTGTTCTTGCAGTGTTTTTTGAAGGCCTTTCCAGCTGGCTGGAAGTGTTATATCTAATTCTCCGGGAACCGCTAAACGATACAAATCGCGTTCCTGAATAAATTCAACTTTGTCCATTACGCCCAGGGAATTAAAAATATCACGCATAACAAATGGTTGTGATTCCGTACCTAATCCGCTGAGCTGATGTAGTGCTACTTCAAATTCAAAATTTCCACGGACAAAAGAAGTGGCGCAGCCTCCAGGTATATTGTGGCGTTCCAATAACAGCGTAGTTTTTCCACCTCGCTGCGTGGCCGCGGCAGCTGTTAAGCCTCCGTTCCCTGCCCCGATAACAACAACATCATAGTGTTTCATGCAAGCCTCAAACTTTTCGGTGATAAGATATAATGAAAAAAAGCTATTTCTCTGTAGGAATGGAATGCAAATTGGCAAAGTCTGCTGCGTTACCCGAAGCTCTACTTTCCATTGCTCGCATGATGTCCGCCCCATTAAGGTAAGACATTTGCAGCATTGCGGTATGCTCTAGTGCTTCGTAAACACCGTGGTCGCGACTGTATATCATTGCTCGCTTAATTCCATTAATTGCAATCGGTGGCTTTTCGGCAATTTGTTTTGCTGTGGCAAGAGCGGCATGCATGAGTGATTCACTATCGGGAAAGGTCCGTACTAACAGGCCATATCGTAAAGCGTCTTCAGCACTCAAGGAATTCCCGGTTAAGGCAAGATATCGGGCCAGCGATGGGGGGATTAACCTGGGCAAGCGCTGAAGAACGCCAAGGTCAGCCATCATACCAATGTTGGTTTCTTCGATTCTGAACGTTACATTTTCCGTCGCAAAACAAAAGTCGCAGGCAGAAATCAGGTCCAGCCCGGCCCCGATGCAGGTTCCTTGAATGGCGGCTATTACGGGAAAGCGAGCCCGTTCCAGTGAATTAATAGCGTCTTGCATATGGAGTACTACGGCTTGCAGGGCTTCTCTGTCTATGGCCGAAGCAGCACGGAATTCCTGGCATTCGGCAAACATATTGAGATCCAGGCCACCGCAAAATGTTTTGCCCTGAGCGGAAATCACTAAAATACGCACCTCACCAGAACGATTAAGTTTCTGAACTGCTTGCGGAAGCTCTGTCCAGAAGGACTGGGTCAGACTATTGGCCTTCTGTGGTCGGCTCAATTGTAAATGCGCGATACCATCTTCCACGCTTATTTCGAAACATTCATAGGTTGTAGACATGGAATTCTCCAAATTTAGAGGGTGACGCTGCTTTTTGGGGTTTTGTTTTTTTAGCCTGGCTTAAGTCCCAGCGTCAGGTGCTTTGGCGCATATAGCTGATTTCTGTTCAGCTGATGAAGTAGTCTATACCACCAAACTTATCACTGTAAAGATTCTTTCTTGTGATAAGATCGATCTTGCTGAGCAGAACGTCTCTCTGGGCTAAGGTCCTGGCGCCCTGTTCCGCGCCTTGAATGCCAGGCTTCTTAAATGTACTGCTCATTAAATAAAAACCCGTTAAATATAAGCCCCTTAACTAAATGCACACAATTAAACGCTCCTCAATTAAAGGCCGAGCCCGCAATGAAAAAAGCTTCTGAACGCAAACGAAACACCTACCACGTGGGAAACTTGCGTGTACTCTTGCTTAGTGCCGCACGAGAAATGCTCGAAGAAGTCGGCCCGACTAAACTTTCAGTAAGAGCGGTTTCAGACAAAGTCGGCGTTAGCTGTACCGCGGCGTACCACCATTTTGCCAATCGAACAGAACTTGTGGGCTGCTTAGCGGCAAAAGGGTTTGACGAATTGGCGACAGTGCTGGCCGAACAAGATAGAGGCACCCCAAAGGAAGAAAAAATAAGAACGGCAAGTCTCGCCTATTTCAGTTTCGCAAGAAAAAATCCCGCTCTGTACCAATTAATGTTTGGCCCAGAATTCTCTGATAGTGAAATGATTTCGGAATTACAATCCAGTCGCCGTGAGGCCTTTGGGGAACTTAAACGGATTGTCGCTGAGTACTTAGACAAGGATGCCCAAACTGCAGAAGTTCGTGGTGCTGCATTGGCGGGTTGGTCTCATACCCATGGCTTAGCATCTCTGGTTATTCATAATGTTGTACGTCCGCCGGCTGAAATCACGGATGAACGCTTCGTGGATATGTCACTGGAAGGATTTAGAAGCATCTTTGCAGGGTGATTGGACAAGGCTAGTTGCCCTAAATCCAGATGGCTCAAACCTAGATAGCTTAAGCCTAGATAGCCCAAACCTAAATAGCTCAAGCCTGGAAATCCAGGCGAATACGGCCATAGCTCGCCACTTGATTCTCTTTTCTTTTCCGGCCCCGGTTATGACTGTTAGCAAGAATCGGAGTGCACAATGATTTCCCCGAGTTTACAGTGAAGTTTTATACCTGAAGCACTAAACGCGGCTAGCACTTACGGGAAATCAATGAAGAGAGAAACCATTTCACTTTCGGCACCACAAAAGCGTTCTACCACCCCACCAAACCTTAATCGAGAACAGATTGAAACACGTTATTTTGATACGCATGCCAGCACTGCTTTAATAAAGAATGTGCTCGCAGCCCGCCCTTCCGATGATGTTTGGGTGTTTGGTGACAGTTCTCTAATTTGGAACGAAACCCTGCAAACTAAAACGAATTTACAGGGATGCGTGACTGATGAATGAGATTGAAAACCTAAGCTGGAGGAACATTGAATCCTCTCTGGATACTTACGGTAATGCAGTTTTACCTGGTTTACTTAGCGCAGACCAATGTGATGCCCTCACGTCTTTATACTCGCAGGAAAGCAATTTTCGCAAACGAGTTGTAATGGCGAAACACGGGTTTGGTCTGGGTGAATACAAATATTTTTCCTATCCCCTGCCCGCGCTGCTTGAGCAACTCCGCCATGCACTCTTTCGCAATTTGGTGCCCATTGCGAATCGCTGGAATCAACAAATGGGGCTGCCTGTTTTGTTTCCGCCGGAGCTTTCGGAATATTTAGAAACTTGCCATGAGTCCGGGCAACTACAACCTACTCCACTAATACTTCGCTATAAAGAAAGCCACTACAATTGCCTTCATCAGGACCTTTATGGCGACCTGATATTTCCTTTGCAGACTGCCATTTTATTGTCTGATCCGGGCACAGATTTCCTTGGCGGTGAATTTGTTATGACAGAAAATTCCGCGAACAGACAGCGGGCAGAAGTAATCTCACTTAACAAAGGCGATGCCGTCATATTCACCGTAAAGCATCGCCCTGTGTCGGCCCAGCGTAGAACGAGACATAAAACCGCATTTTTTAAAAAAGTAGCAATGCGCCACGGTGTCAGCAGAATATTACGTGGGCAGCGCTACGCTATCGGTTTAATTTTTCATGATGCGAAATAAACACCTCGTAGTTTCCTTTATTAGATTCAAGAAGTTAAAACCGCAAGAATCGGAATGCGTGTAGTGATGCACCTCGTTATAGTGATTTTTTTAATAGTGCTCACTGGAGTATATTTATGAATCTTTATCCCCCCTATAAAACAGAGGACGACCGCTGGGCAGCCATGCAAACTCGTGACGTTGCCGCCGATGGTTGTTTTGTCTTTGCGGTGCGAACAACGGGTATGTACTGCCTGCCAAGTGATTGTACGCACTTACCTAAGCGCAAGCATGTTGAATTTTTTGATTCTGCAGAGGCTGCAGAAGCGGCCGGATATCGTCACAGTGAATTCAAAATTGGCAGCCAAACAAAACTGCCAGACAAGCATGTTGCCCCTGTTATTCGCGCTTGCCGGTTGATAGAGAATGTAGAGACTCCACCGCCACTGGCTGATCTGGCCGCAGCCGTTGGCTTAAGTCCATTCCATTTTCATCGTATATTTAAATCTGTAACAGGTTTAACGCCAAAAGCTTATGGCTCTGCTTTTCGTGCACAAAGGCTACGTGAAGAACTGAATACTCCGAGTTTATCTATTACGGAAGCTATTTACGGCGCTGGATTTAATTCAAATAGCCGCTTTTATGAAAGCTCTGAACGTCTGTTAGGAATGCGAGCGAGCGAATACCGGGCGGGCGGGATCGGGATGGAGGTGCAATTTGCTGTAGGACGATGTTCTTTGGGTGCTATTCTAGTGGCCCGGACGCAGCGCGGAATTTGCGCGATTTTACTCGGTGATGATGCTGATATATTAGTACGGGATCTTCAAGATCAGTTTCCGAAGGCTGAGATCATTGGCGGTGACGATGAGTTCGAAAGTTTAGTCGCGATTGTGGTGGGATTTATTGAGTCTCCAAAAACGGGATTACATTTACCCCTGGATGTCCGAGGCACCGCATTCCAGGAGCGTGTCTGGCGAGCATTACAGAAAATTCCTCCAGGAAAAACCATAAGCTATGCAGAGCTCGCTAAACGAATTGGTTCACCTAAAGCTGTTCGTGCCGTTGCGCAGGCGTGCGCTAAAAACCGAATAGCCGTAGCTATACCTTGCCACCGAGTAGTCAGGCTCAATGGGGACGTATCCGGCTACCGCTGGGGAATAGATCGAAAACGTGAATTATTGTATCGAGAATTCGAACAGGGTTGAGGCCGCTTTCAAATGTCTATTGGTATGAAACTGGATCAGTATAACTGGACGGATATCCGTACACAGTTGGATGCCGACGGATTTGCAGTGCTTCCCCAAGTACTGGATGCACAATTCAGACATTCTATTACTGAATATTTTTTTCATAAAAGCGTAGCTGATGAACACCTTACTCAAACCTTTACCAAGCCCCAGGCAGAACGAATGTTTCTGCCGAAGGTTCGACAAGCCACGCTGGAAGACGAAGCGCTAGGGAGCGGAGACATCTTTTATTTTGATGCGCAACTACCGGCGCCCTTGACGCTTTTGCGGGAGGAGTTTTACCGCCGCTTAGTCACGATTGCGAATCGATGGCAAGATGTTTTAGGAGTAAAAAGTAGTTTCCCTAAGGAATATGAGGCTTTTAAGCGAAGCAATATCCTGGCTGGACAGACGCAAGAACAATCACATATCACTGAATTACGGGTTGAAAACTACATATTACTTCACCAAAAGAATCAGGGTGAAAATGTGTTTCCATTTCAATTAGCTGCTGTTTTATCCCAATCCGAAGATGATTTTTCTGGTGGGGATTTTGTAATGGTAGAGCAGCGTCCACGAATGCAATCCCGTCCGGCCGTTGTCAAATTGAAACCTGGGGACGTTCTGATTCTGTCCACCTCAGCTCGACCATTTAAAGGGAATAAAGGCTATTACCGTGTTACCTTGAAACATGCAGTCAGTCGTGTAAGACGCGGGAGTCGTGTTGGACTTGAGTTGCTGTTTCACCAGTCAGCAGAACCAATGGCGCCGCTACGGTTGCCTAACTTCTGAAGTCATATGAAACATGGCAAGCCAGGATAAATTGTATATTTTAATCGCTGACGACGGTAAACCCTATTCAAGCATTAGCCCAGGTGCGCTGGGAGGTCATCGGCGTACTCGACTTTATGGTCGTCTAGATTGTCGAGCGGCTTTGGCGGCTATCGCCCGGGGAGGATATGTGAATCATCGGGTGTTCTTTGTTAGTGAGGAAACGGCCATCAAAGCCGGTTATCGGCCTTGCGCCATTTGTATGCCCGAACAATATGCGCACTGGAAACAAACCCATCTCAAGCCGTCTTGCCAGAAATAATCAAACAGTTACATCCCCTAGCCAAAAAAATATAAGGATCGCATCGCAATAAACGCGGCTTCACGTGGAAAACGCCACCGCCCTAGCCCGTATATCTTCGCCTTAGGAAGCTTTATTACTCGCCAAGCTTTATATAATCCCCAGGTGACACACCAAAAGCCAACTTGAATGCCTTAGAAAAGTTCGAGGCGTGGCCGTAACCTGCCATGAACGCGGCTTCACCAATACTGGTTCGCCCGTTACTCAGAGAATCGCGTGCGATTTCTAACTTTCGAACACGTACATAATCGCTAATAGTGATGGCAAAGGCCTTTTTAAAGGATCTTTGTAGTGTGCTGCAGCTCATACCCAGTTGGTTTTCAAGCTGGGAAAGGTCGACTTTCATGGCTTTGGGGTTGCGTACAATATACGTTTCCAAGTGGTTACGAATGGCTTCCCCTTTTCGCGTAATATTCCTATTTATCAATGGCTTAGCGTTTTTACTTTGTGTGGTTTCTAGTACTCTTTTTTCCAGCCCGGTGAGTAATAATTCAGTCGCACGGGCTTCTCGGGTCAAATTACTGTGAAGGCTGGTCTCCTGGCTAAGCGCCATAAGGCTTTGCGCCAGCTGCTCTACTTTCTCGTCATAAGGCCATTGCCAGACGTTTGCGCCGAGCGTTTGGAGCTTTGAGATAAGACGGCTCTCGGGGTCCCGGTCCTGCAGCCAGTCGAATGAGCCAGATACCACAACTTTGCACACGTGGTTGTGCTTCACCATTTTTCTTTGCCAGGGTGTGGGCACTGGAACGCAAGAAGCAAAACATACCGGGCCATTGCTGTCTGCATCGAAATGATGCCAGTCTGCCCCTAAACAAAAATCCACTTTTCCTTTGAGTAATACGCCTACGTTGACGCTGGGCATCAGGTTAACAGAGCTTATGTGATTGGATAACTCAAGGGCATCCACGGCATGAATTCGCAAGCCATTGGCTTCGCTGTGGTTAGAGAAAAGCCCATCAAAAAGACTTTGGTCTGGTTTCGCGTCGAGTTTTGGCGTGAATCCAGATTTTCTGGCTAATTGACTCACCTTTTGGGAATCCAAATGACACGATTGAGTGTTCACGGCCATCTATTGCCTCTTCAACATACGAGTTTGATGCTTGCGCATACAGAATTGCCAAGCGCGGAAAATATTAGCAGTTAGAATGCGCGAATACAAATCGTTCTCATTTATGCTTCTATGGAGAATCACATGACAGCAAAAAACACCCTGCACCAGGCCTTCCTCCTTATGGGCGCCTCACTCTGTGCAACTAACGTCATCGCTGAGGATAAATCGGCTGATGACAATAAGATTGAAGAAGTGCGAGTTTGGGGAACACAGATTTATGCGTCTTCTGTAGGGTTGGATAAGGAAGCGATAGATATCAAGCAAGCGGATCACATCAGTGACCTGCTGCGCTCTCTTCCCGGGGTAGATGTCGGTGGAGCGCATTCTCTTAATCAGCGTATCACCATCCGCGGTATGGACGACAAAGACCTGCAAATTCTAATCGATGGCGCTCGTCAAAATACGTATATGTACCACCACATGGGGAACTTGCAAATTCACGCGGACATTTTGCAGTCTGTGGACATAGAGGTTGGGACGAATTCCGTAATTAATGGCGGCATTGGCGGAAGCGTACGATTTAAAACCAAAGAAGCCAAAGCCTTACTCGATGCGGACCAGCGTTTTGGCGTGCGCGCCCAGGTATCCGGTTCAACAAATGCATCTAATGATTTTAGTTTGAGTACTTACGGTCAACTCAGTGACAGTGTTGATATGCTGCTCTATTACAATTTTATTGATCGCCAGAACTATGAAGTGGGTGGAGGTAAAATACTGGATTCCGATGGAAATGAGATTGGTAACACTAACGGTGAGGTTCGCGGCCTTGAAGGCGAATTGCAGGACGTACTATTAAAAGTGGGCTGGAATCTCACGGACAATCAACGGTTGAAGTTTGGTTATGAAAGTTATGAGGATTCAGGCGATTATTCCTATCGTCCAGACATGGGGCTTGCCACGGACATTACAATTGGTGACAACCTGGGCTTACCACTGACCTATGACACTGAATTTACGCGCGACACATTAACATTAAATTATGAACTGGATTGGGGTTTGGGTAATACGCTTGAGGCGTCATTGTTTCAAAATGAAAGTACCTTGTGGCGAGATGAAGCGGCCATTGCAGAACTCTGGCCTGGCTCACCGGCAATTGTTGAAGGCGAAGCCAACAACACCGGATTTAATATTCTAGCCGAATCAAATTTAAATACCGGGTTCAATAATGTTCTGACTTACGGGCTTGATCTTATTGAATATGAAACGACATATCGGCCAGATGGTGAGAAACAAGCTGGCGAAACCTCACAAAACATGGCTATTTTCCTGCAGGACCGCATGGAGTTTGGCGCATTCGCGTTAATACCTGGTTTGCGTTACAGCACTTTTGATGTGGATTCTTCAGTCGTTTCCGATAAGTTCAGTAAGGTAACTGCTGCTATCGCGGGTGAGTATGCTGTAACAGATTCCCTATTGGTAAAAATTTCTACGACGCAACTGTTCAAAGCACCTGACCTGAACGAAGTGTTTGTTGGTGCCGGTGTGGATGAGACAGAAAACCAGAATATAGAAGCCGAAGAAGGCTTTAATAATGAACTTTCGGTCGCCTTTGAAGATGACATCTGGGGCGCAGATAAAGTCGCCGCAGGAATTACACTGTTTCAAACCACGGTTGAAAATCATATATATCAATACGCAGCTGCACCCGCATCTGCTGGCGGTGGATATTGGTATGATAACGTTGGTGATCTAGAAATTGACGGTTATGAAGCCTATGCCAGTTATGCACTGGGTGGATTCAGTACTTTACTGAGTTACTCAGATTCAGAGGCAGTTTTGGATGCGTTTTCGCAATATGCAGAATTGGACGGTGCGCACGACAGTCGCGAGCAAGGCAGTACGATTGCGTTAAATGTTGATTATCGCTTTGAGGCGCAAAACATTACTCTGCATTGGGACGTGCAACATGTTGGGAGTGTACCTCATTACGATGTGAATCTGGATGCAGCAACACTGGATAACAGTAAGGATGCATTTACCGTGCACAACATTTCTGCTCGCTGGATCTCTGACGCACGCGAAACATTCTCGATCACATTAGGCGTGGATAATCTATTCGATGAGTTTTATGCTTCACAATCTTCTCGCACGGGCACCAGTATTCATCCGCGATTTGGTGAGTTGTATTTATTGGATTATGAACCGGGTCGAAATATCAAAGCGACAGTAGCCTTCAAGCTTTAATATCCATTTAAATGTCGAGCAAAAAGCACCACAGTAAGGCCTTGCGTCAGTTTTTTTACTGGGCAAGGCTTCTGCATATCTATGTATCTACAGCCTTATTTGCATTACTGATATTTTTCTGTATTACAGGCTATTTTCTTAACCACCTGAAAACCTTTGGTGGACAAAACGAAGACGGTTCTATTCAAATCCGTTTGCCGGAGAAAATACACCAATCCCTTGACGATTCGTCAACAACCATGAACGTTACAACGCTGACACAATGGCTGCATCAACGCTACCATCTGCAGGCACCTCGTTCTATCGAGTTTGATCGGGATATGAATGAACTGTTTGTTGATTACAATCTGCCTGCCGGCTATGCAACAGCCGTTGTAAACTTGGATGACGGTGAATTGGTATTGGATTATCGACGAGGAAATACCTTGGCGATATGGAATGATCTTCATAAGGGACGCCACAGTGGCAAAGTATGGTCATGGATTATCGACCTTAGTGCTCTGCTGATGGTGTTTTTTGCTCTAACAGGTATAGCTATTTTATTTCAGCACAAGAAACAACGAAAGACTGGCGTGATACTCGTAGTTTTGGGTGCGTTAACGCCAGTCGTTATCTATTTAGTTGCTGTTCCTAGACTGCAAGGAGTTTAAATGTTTAAACACATCATACAAATAGTTGTTGTGCTTTCACTTGGCATTGCTTCTATCGAAACGCTTTCCAACACCTCAGATTCTTCTTCGGTGAACAAGAACGTTTTGGAAATTCACCTGGAAGTACCCGATATCGATGCTCACCCGTACCACAAGCCTTACATTGCTGTGTGGCTTGAAACGCCGCAACGCGAACCGGTTACCACCATTGCGTTGTGGGCTAAAGAAACAGATTGGTATAAAGATTTGCGGCAGTGGTGGCGTAAACTCGGACGTGACCCCAGTGTAAATTATGATGGGGTTACCGGTGCAACCAGGCGACCGGGCCAATATAAAATTCATTGGGACGGGAAAGATAACCAGGGACGAACCATTACCCCAGGGCCGTACTTGCTAAATATAGAAGCCTCTCGAGAAGAAGGTGGTCGCAGCTACGTCCGAGAGACGATTAACCTTGGTGAAAAAACAAAAGTCACTATTCCTGCCGAACAGGAATTAGGTTCAATAACCATTATCGTGGAGTAAGAAGATGTTTAACACAGTTCGTACAATTATTATTACGTTTACTGCCGTAAGCGCTTCACTGCTAGGAGCATGCTGGTCATATGAAACTATGGCGCATGGTCGCTGGATTGTGCCAAGTCACACAATTCTTTCCGCTGAAGAAGCGGAATTTGTAACATTCGACCTCAGTATTTCCAACGAACTTTTTTATCCGGACTGGGCCATTGGTGGTGTTCCGATTGAAAACATTGGCAGCCAAGAAAAGATTGAACGTGAACTCCCTCCTCCACTACGCCCGGTTTTAGCCTCCAGCAAACTGGTAGTGCACAAGCCTGATGGGACGACTCAATCAGATTACACGCTCGTAGACCTGCGCCGTAAAACCGTAACTATGGCAGAGCTGGTACAAAACGGTTCATATCACATCGAGTATACACAGAACCCAATTTACCTTACCTGGTACTCTCATGCGGACGGTAGCCCTGGTCGTTTTTTTGGAACACTGTCCCAGGTGCAAAAGTTGTTGCCGGAAGGCGCAAAAGATATCAGGCAAACAATTCTTATCAACCGCATAGAAACCTGGATCACGCGAAATAATCTGACACGGAAAAATCTGAAGCCGCAAGGTAAAGGGCTGGAATTGGCGTTTGACACTCACCCCAATGAATTGTTCGTCGGCGAAAAGATGAAATTTACAGTGATGTTTGATGGAAAACCACTTAAAAAGCCACTCTCGCTCCATTTTATTCAAAACGGTACACGCTACCGAGATGATCGCAATGTTATTGATGTTTCGACCAATAATGGCAAAGCAGTAGTAACCTGGCAAAAGCCCGGGTTGTATTTGCTTGAAACTGAATATGAAAAACCTTCTACGGAAAAAGGAATCGAGTCGGAAACCCACGCATTGTACGCAACTTTTGAAGTGTTTCCAGAATAAATCTAGTGCGAATGTTTGACTGGTGGCTCAGAGATTTCCGAGTCACTGAGCTACACCAATGCACATTATTCTGGTGTTTACTGCGATACGGTTTTGCGCTTACTTGTCCTCATATAATTTGAAGAGTAAGCGAGGAGATTATAAAAAACCGGTGAGAGCGATACCCAAGCCAAATCGTGTTTGAGAAACATTGTAATCGATCAAGCTTTCACCGTAGCCGTTAAATACAGTTGCATACCCTCTTAGGCGGCCGGTCAAAGGAAAGATAAAACCCGCCTCGAAAGCACCTTTTGAAGTACGAAAATTCTGACGACCCATAAAGTTTATTTCGTAATCCTGCCATTTATATGCGGCATTCAATTCAAAATGTCCCATGTAATTTTCTATATCAGGATTATCATCTCCCTTAGGGTCGCCGGGATATTTATCTTCATCTTCAGGTAACCGCCACCAGGGCTTTAAGCTAAATGCGAAATCACCCTGCTCAATTAGAATTCCCATGTAGATTCGGTTCCAGCTTCTGGAAAACTCCTCACTGCGCCCATTTGACTCGTGCTCTATGCCAAACGTAATACCTGCATTGCCACCTCCTGGTTGCCAGGGCAAGGGGCGTAAATAGAACAATTCCGGTTTGTAGTTTGTTTCTCGAAATGGTTTAGATATGTTGCTGGCATATACCTGCCACCATGATTTTACGGTGAAGGCGAAATAGAGCCCATCTCCTTCGACAAGTACACCGTGGGTAATTAACGGTACTTTTAAACTGAGTTGAAACTTGGCTTCGACATCCTCCAGGTTTTCACTCGCATCGATATAGTTGTCATACGGCTCTGTGTTTATATGGTTGGTGCCGTAAAAAGGTAAAACAAAATTCATTCTATGAGGCACAATGACATAAGGATCAAATTCCTGCATACGTTCCTGGTAAATTCGACTTGAAATTGCCCCAAGTTGTCTTGGCTGATCATCACTTGATGCGTTTTGAATTTGATCTAGACAGAATTCGCGAATCTCTTCGACGGTGGTTTGAGCACTCGAAGACTTGACCCTTTGCTGTAAACACGTTTCATAATCCGTCCTTTCCCGGCTTTGACTATCCACTGCAAATGCATTAGCCACGCCAAAGGACGTTAGACACACTAAAAACTGTTTTAAATTTAGCACTTTAATACCGCGAGTCGTTCAATATTAAAAATAGCAAAGTGAGGGCTATTATATTCTGGTAAATATACTATCAGAACTATGCACTATTCACGAAACATCATGGCTCACTCCGCCATCATCATTATTCATGGCTTTATACACATCTTAATATACATGTTCAGTTTAGAGAAATAGGCAATGATTGTGTAGATTCGTGTATTGGGCGAACGGATTAAACCCCAGATACTGACACCCGCCAGGCTATTCACTTACCATTTACTAAATATTGAGAGTCAATATGAATAAACCATTGAAAATGTGCTTTGGACTAGTATTATTTGCCTTTATGTCATCCTGTATTGCAGGTAATCCACAAGATGGCAGCAGTAAAAACGACACGATTAAAAGTGACACGATTAAAAACGACATAAGTCAAAAGGCGCTAATTCCAAAAGAGCTAGCCCCAAAAGAGCTAACAGAAAAAGAGATTGTACGGCAGTCCTTCCTCGATTGGGAAAAAGGCAAAGGCTCACCCTTTTCTCTTTTGTCTGAAAATGCCACTTGGACTGTGATGGGGCCGACCTCTTCGGCCAAAACATACACGATAAAGGAGCTTCAGCAGCAGATAATTACCCCCTTTAATCTACGATTAAAAACGCCACTACGGCCTACCTTAATCGATATATTTCAGGAAGATGATACCGTTATTATCCTTTTTAATGCCCAGGCAACCATGATCAATGGCGACATATATAAAAACAGTTATGCATGGTTTTTTACTATGTCAGGAAAAGTGGTCACCAATGTAAAGGCTGTGCTTGATTTGAATGCTTTTGACCGGTTGATGGCGTTAAATTTACCGGAAAAACCACAGCAATAAAAACACACAACAATAAAAGCAAATAGAAATAAAACTTCTTTGGGCTTTATTTCTATTCTATGTAAACATTTGTTTCCGCTGTAAACTGTTAAAACAGGAGTAGTTTTTCAATTGCTCTGCCTGTTCCGTATAGTAATGTAACGAATATCGCAATTAATCCCGAATTAAGCATCAACTTCAAGGTTTTGTATAATTTTGGTCGCGCTATTTTTAACTGCTGCGAACGTAATTGAAATGGTGCGAAGAAAGAGAACAGAATATTGAAAACACCTTTCTTATCTTCACTGGTATTGGGCACAAGAGTACATTTTGCAATTAGGCGATAAACAGAGTTTATCGCTTTACCACAGGTGTTCATTGGCCGATTAATATCGCACATTAATATTACCCGCTGTTGCTCACTCCTGTTTTTTGCATAATGCGGATATGTTTCATCAAACATAAAATCTTCGCCATTGCGCCAAATACATTTTTCAGAATCTACCACTATAAAACAATCATCTGAGTTGGGTGTATCTAGCCCTAAGTGATATCTCATAGAGCATGCTAAAGGGTCAGAATGTATTGTCAATTCAGAATCCGGAGGTAACACCGAAAACATTGCCCCCTGGATAGCAGGAATTTGATTGATGAGAGCAACGGTTGCAGGACAAAGCCTCTGAGCTGAAACATGGGTAGTGCCATACCACTTCAAATAAAACTTACTCCATCCGCGTTTGTAGAAGGTTCGAAATCCTACATCGAAGTAACCGACAGCCCCTGGACTTTTTACAAGGTCAAACATGCCATTCGATTGAATTGATAATGCCTCATTACGTATAGTTTCCCAGTTGCTTCTTAATAGTTCAAAGTCCTTTAAAAAGTCAGTATCAAGCACAGGCTTACGAGCAGCGCTATGGGTTGCCATATACAAAAGACAGTTAAATGGAGCGAATATCGGCCAGCTCTTCCTAAGAAATTGATTGAGGTTTTTGTAGCGAGTATGTCCACGGAAACGATATACATAAACGAGTGTCACACACGAATAGCTGGCGAATAAAATAACTAGTAGTAAACTGACGTTCATTTGTGGGTCTCAACATGCGGTATAATGTTTTATTCAGCAATTTTCTCAGATTAAACTTACCCTTCACTTACACTTAAATATTAAGTATGTATTCTCTATATTTTTCGAATTCTTCGGTTGTGATGCAGATATTTAGAAGAAAAAGTAAAAAGTAAATTTTAGAAATTAGAAAATTGGAAAAAATGAGTGAAATGAGAAGAGAAAAAATAACACTCAGAAGCCTGGAAGAGCGTATTTTTAAAACATAGCCTCAATACGCCCTTGTTTTTAAACACTAAAAAAGCGAAAGATTGAACGGTAAATTTTCAACATTCTTTAATGATTAATCGGTATTTTATATTTTTTCTTTTAGCGCTGAAGTGACTTTAGTTTCTATTTTTCCAAGAAAATTACTGGTATATATCACCGTATCATCTGGTTGCAGATATTTATCCAGTTTAATTTCAGACTCAATATAAGCGTTAATAATACTTAGTTCCTGGGAACGATTTTTTGCTGCAACAAGTTGGTTGATAAGATCCTGGGATGGCTCTTGAAAAACAACACCATCCCCAGTGCCAGTTAAAATTGCCATTTCCGTTCCAATCACCTGACCTTGAATCATATGTACTCGTGCTTGCTCAAATAGCCATGTACGTGTTGAACCCTCAGCCAAGGACTCCAAAACGATGGTTTTCAGGTCTTTTATCATATCGGAAGCATTAACCTTCTGACGCGGCTCATTGTTAACGAGCGTATTAAATTTCAAGTGTGCTAAGAACTTTTTCCAGTCTTTTGGAACGACGAGAAAAGGTCCCGTCGGAAATCTCCCTATACCGCTTTTAGCATCAGGGAAACCGTCACCTGAATATGGATTTTTTAAGTTGATATTTCTCATTAACGTGGCACGATCAGAAAAGTCTCCGCAGAGGAAAAATCCTTTTCTAGCGGATTCAAAGTCGTCCGTACTTCTGATTTCACGATCAAAACGCGCGCACACCTCGGCTTCATAGTCTAGTAATATTCCGGAATCAGCCGATACACTACCCATTGGCCCCGACGCTGCACTAAACTTAGGAAAGAGAAATGCACCGTTATTCATTCCAGTTTCTTTTCCATGTTCCGGGTAGTTAGTTCCTGCTGCAATGTGGGACAAGCCGCTTGGCCCTACTCCGATTAGTTGAGCAATTGAAATAACTTCCTCTTTGAATGTGGTTTTTGTGTTTTTTGCTTTCTTTGCGATCTCTTTAACTTCTTCCCAGCCTACCCCAGCAACAACATCGAAAATATTTTCCGAGTAATTGTTATTAAGATGGCTTAAGTTAACCCCTGAAATACGGTTTTCAAAGATGTCCAAGACCAGAATAGTCGATCGTCTATCATCTTCATTTGTTTGGGCAAACGTCAGCGCATCTTTGTAAAGGTAGTTTTTTGAGGGTAGTTGTTCCTTTGTATTATTCTGCTTCTCCCTGCTGTAGGAAGCGGCACTGTAAATAATGCCTGAAATAATAAAAAATAACGCAAACAGCCTGTTTGTAGTATTCACACAATACTCCTGTGTATTTTGTTTGAAAAAACATTATATGTAAGCAATGTCGTCATAATGTCGCGATAACCTCACCGTAGTGTTGTTCAGCGTTAATAATTTCACTGCGCTAAAGATATGCAAAAGCAGCTCACTGGAAATTTCAACAAGCTAAACCCGTGCTTCATCTTGCTTTAATTTATATACGTCATTAACTGAACAGAAAAATAAGTCGTTCTAGAATTGCTTGCTAATTCCTAGCAATATAGAGGTTGTGTTATCTGTGTTTTTGTCTGTAAGGGGGCTGTTTTGAATCTCATCAGCGAGTCGGCTGTGGTTTAGAATGGTCATAAGGGACCAGCTTTCTGTCAGTGGACGAAAGTAAGAAATCCCAAAATTAATGTTCGTTACGGCATTTGGTCTATATTCAACAACGCCTCGCGCGACTTCCTCATCTAGTGTGCCGTAATAATAGTTTGCCAGATCTTTTGACAGCCAATTGAAGCCGGCGTTAAATTTCACCATGCCACCCCACATTGGGATCGGATAGCCGTATTGAACCATGGCCTCCTGGCCGTCACTGTTGTTAGATACATCTTGCAGCAATTCAATTTCCATTTCACCAAGACTACCGCTCCACTTCATGCCGATACCTGCATCGAGTGCGAAATCCCGGTCTTCCAGGTTATTATAATCAATCCCATTTTGGGCCAATTCATCTTCCCCAAGATCTTCCACTGAAAAGCCATCAAAGCGGAACTTGGCAATTGCAGAAATTTCCAGTGGAGAGGAGTCTTTTAGTTTCCAGCCAGCTGTAATTCCTTGCAGGAAGAATCTATCACCTTGATAATTAATTAATGGTATCGGTATTACACGTGTCCCTTCACCAGCATAGACACTGTCACTAAGCATTGCGCCAAGACCAACATTTAATTGAGAATGTTGGTCTTGCGCGAAGGTATTCATAGAGAATGTAGACAGCAGCACTGTCCAGAATTGTGGTTTCATTAGGAGACTTTCCTCACTTTAAATTCAATACGTAATGTAATTGTCATTTGCAGAATGCCCTCTTCTGTAGTTTAGGCATGTCTGCAACAATTTAGAGGAAAGAATAAATGAGTGATGTCGTGAAAATGTCGCTATAGCATGACTAATTAAATATGAATAAGCCTGCTACTAATATCCAGATTAACGGTTGTCCCTTCAGATTTGGAGGGCTGGATGGTCAGCTTCCATTTAAAGCGTTCGCATATCCGGCCAATTAAAAAAAGCCCCAAACCTTGTCCACGAATGGGAGTTGAGTGCTTGAAGCTTTCTCGATATCGACGTGCAGCCTCTTCTGGTGCGAACCCTTTACCCGAATCGCTTACCGTAATAATACCTTCGGTTAAACTTAATTCTATAGCACCCATGTCCGTATTTTCTATCGCGTTTCGAATCAGGTTACTAACCGCTATGCGTACTATGGCTTCGGGTGCCTCAATATGAGTTGGCTCTATGTGTCCAAGCTTTAACTCGGCAAGTTTACTGCCGAGGAGATGCTCATGATCCTCCAGCAATCGCGGCAATATTTCATGCAATATCGTCACATCTGACGACGCCATTTCTGCTGTTTCCTCCCTAGCAAGAAACAGTAGCGCCTGCATGGTTTCCAGAAGATCTGAAACCGCGTTTTCAATGCGGCTTATCGCTGGCTTTGAGGATTCTGGCAATGACAACTTTTTGAGGATATCAACTGCGCCTGCAATAACAGAAATAGGCGTTCGAAACTCATGACTTGCCTGATCAAGCAGGCTTTTTTCTCTTTCAACAAATTGATTAACTCTGTCTAAGTGCTCATTACTAGCATGCGCAATAATCTGGATTTCTTCTCTCGCATAATTCGTTGGCAACCGGGAGCTTCTATCTTCGGGGTCTAAGGCTTGCATTCTGTTGGCTAAATCCTTGACCGGGCGCACTAAGTTTAGGTGCAGCCAAAAAATGGCGATTACAATCAGAGTGACAAGAAATATTCCTAGCATTGCACTAATAACAGAGCTTCGATTTTGCTCACTCTCAAATTCAGATATATCGATAACGGTGATAAGTTTACCTGATGGGATGTTGTAAATTAATGCATGAAAACTCTCTTCGGCGGGAATTTCGGTTTCATCGCTATACAAAAACATTCTTTCCGATGAATAATATCCGGCCGGCAGGTCGGAAAGAAAATTCGGGACTGGGGTTCCATTTGTATTGTTTTTAAAATCCTTTGTCACGTACCACGATCGTATGACGCCTGTCGTTGGAAATAGTGATTCCCCCTTTTGAATGTGTGCAGCATGCTCGGATGAAATTGCCATTAACATGTCGAGCCAGATTTCGTGCTCAACCAATCGTTGACTGCTAAATGCCTGTATAGCCAACGCAACTGTCACAACAACGCCAAACCCAATCAGAGCAATACTAATACGCCAGAGAAGACTACCGGGTGTGCCAAAGAAAGAAACGAATTTATTCAAGCTCACACAGCCTGTAACCAGAACCGGAAACGGTATGTAACAGCGGCTTCGAATGCTTCTGATCTATCGCACGCCGAAGCACATACATGTGCGAGCGTAACAAATCTGTTCCTGGAGTGGCATCGCCCCAGGCTGCACGTTCAAGGCGAGCGCGCGAAACCAGATTTGGGCTTTTTCGCATTAATACTTCCAGCAGATTTCTACCGGTTTTGGTTAGCGATATTTTAGTACCTGCTCGCTGGGCAACTTGAGTGTTAATGTTGAATTCAAGATCGCCAACTGCAAGGATATCGTCCTGCGTGGCACACTGTTTGACTCGCGCAACAATGGAGCGAAGTCGAATTTCAATTTCGGGTAGTGCGACGGGTTTTACCAAAAAATCATCTAAGCCTATTTCAAACCCGGACATTTTATCCTGTAGTTGATCTCGTGCGGTCAGCATTATTACTGGTACTTTATTTTTTGCCTCTTGGCGGAGCCTCTTGAGCACGGTTAATCCATCCAGGCGTGGTAGATTCCAATCAAGAATAATAGCGTCGTATTCATTGGCGTATGCAAGGTGAAGCCCGGATAATCCATCCGGTGCAGCATCGAGTGTGTGCCCGCAAGCCTCTAGAAAGTCATAGAGATTTGCCGCTAATTGCGCGTTATCCTCGATGATCAGAATGGATAATGGTTCACTGTTCATGTCACGATGCCTTTGAGATTTCTTTGCGCAGCTTTCTTTGCGTTACCTATCTTTGCGTTACCAATCTTTGCGTTACCAATCTTTGCGCAGCTTTCTTCGCGCTACCTTTCGCTGTGCTACCATTCTTTGCAGCATTGTTTTTTACAGTTTAGTGCCTTATTGTCGTAATAATGTCGGATTCTAGCTTTCTTCAATCCGTATACCGGCAAATAACCCCTCCATCGCATCCAGAGCTTTGGGTAAGGCGCTTGCGGGTTCCTGACTGGCCGCAACCCATAAGGCCGCGTTCATTGCCGCTCCGTTTAACAGCATTGAAATTGCTTCAACATCTACATGTTTGATCTTCCCGTCTGCAATAAGTTGTTCGACAGCTTGTGACGTCGACTGCAGGCAGCGGTTCTGGCTGGGCCAGCGGGATGGATCTCCCAGGACAGATGGACCATCCAACAGTACGATTCTCTGAATCTCCGGGTCTAGTGCGCTTCGAATGTAAGCGCGCGCCTCCTCCATTAAACGATCCCAGATATTACCGGCGTCCTGCGCTTGTGTCTTTGCCTTCTCTGCCATTTCTGAGTCGATCTGGTCGACAACAGCCGCGAACAGACCCTTTTTATCACCAAAGTTATGATAGAGCGCCCCTCGGGTTAAACCGACCTCAGCGGTCAGTTTATCCATGGAAGTATCAAAATATCCATGGTCAGCAAAGGCTTTTCGTGCGGCTGATATCAGTTTCTTTTTGGTTTCAGCCATTTTTACTGCGCGCTTCATTGCGTCTTCCTCATAGTTTCACATACGAGACGTATTTTAATTTGACATACGCTGCGTATATATTTAATCTTGATATACGCCTCGTATGTTACATGGAAGATCTCAGTTAAGGAAATGGATAAACTTTCTGAGTGCTCGACATAAGGCGTATTTATTTATACACCTTTGGAGACTAAAGAAATGAACAGTAGAAACGCTATATTTCCAGCCAACAGACACGCTTTATACGAAAAACATCGCTATTCAGCAGCAATACAATCCGGAGACCTTCTTTTTGTTTCCGGTCAAGTCGGCAGCTTGGATGATGGCTCACCTGAAACGGATTTTGAACAACAGGTAGTTTTGGCTTTTAAAAACCTGGAAGCAACCTTACATGCTGCGGGTTGTTCTTGGGATGATATAGTTGATGTAACAACTTTTCATACAGATCCTGAAAAGCAACTCGAAACAGTGTTGAGCGTTAAAGATCGTATTTTTGAAGAACCGCCCTATCCTGCATGGACGGCTGTAGGCGTGAATTGGCTGGCCGGGTTTGACTTTGAAATAAAAGTAACCGCCAAAATACCTGGTTAAATACCACCTGATTTTTTAGTGTATGTAAGTACATTATAGTCTTTACATGTGAACTCGTGAAAAAGTGTATTACACCTAAGTCTGGCCGTGTTATATCAGCAGGAGTTGTGTTGCACGCGTAAAAAGTAGCGAGTTCAAAAAAATATAGGTGATAGTTCAAAGCTTAATTTGGTACGGTCAAGGTTAGCTTTTTTAAATTTGATCTTTAGATCGTGCCAAGCAAAATTTGTTTTTTCAAGCCAGGTTTTTATGAGTGGGTTTGTGTTTGCGGAACTAGCGTGAATTAGTTTCTATTGTTGCAACTGCCATTTCAATTAAGCCCCCAACCATTCTTGTTAGATCTTTGATGTCTTCCGCAGACGCCTTCAGCTCTTTAGAGGCAAGGGTTAGTATGCGAGCGAGATCATTGGCAGAAATTCCCTTTTTCCTTTTTGTGTGGCTTTTAATAAGTTTAGCCAACATTTTTTCGAATATGAGGTAGTGGTTTTCAACAGCAGCCGGTGCATAGTTCGCAACGTTCAGCAATATATCTCGTCCAGTTTCCAACTCAATTACCGATGCGGCTGGCGCTATCGTCCAGATGTTAAAAAAATCTTCGAGCTTTCGCTTTACGCTGTTTTCACTATTCAGAACCGCATTAGTTTTCTTTACGCATTCGTCGAGCGACTCGTTGATTAATCCAACAATAATGGATTCTTTATTGGGAAATGACTTGTACAGAGTTGTGCGAGATATCTGACAAGCAGAAGCCACGTCAGTCATGGTGACCTTTTTGAAACCATGTTTCAAAATGAGGTTCTGCGCCTCTCGTAAAATTTTAAAGTTCTGTGATTCTGTCATATGCCGCATTATGCAGCCTTTACAGGTTGACATCAAGTGTTCACCTGCTAACATATGAACATTTGATGTCCACTTGTTCACATTTAACCAGGAGCAGCATGAAAATTTTTATTACGGGCGTAACCGGCTACGTTGGTCGAAATGTTGCGAGGTCACTGGCCAAACACCACGAGCTTGTAGGATTAACACGAGCCAGTAAAAAACCACTAGATTTAGCGTCGCTGGGCGTCGAGATTATTCAAGGGGATTTAGTTGCCGATGATTTTACTGACAGATTAATCGGTTGCGATGCACTTATTCACACCGCCGCCGACACAGATCACAAGAACATATCTCAATACCAGTACTCAACAAACGTCACAGGCACAGAAGCTCTGTTAAAAGCAGCAAAGACAGCAGGAGTAAAGCGATTTATACACCTAAGTACCGAGTCGGTTTTGTTGGACGGAAAAGCTTTGTGTAAGGCTACCGAGCAAACCCCTACTCCGAGTAAACCAGTAGGGCAATACTCTTCCACGAAACTTCTAGCAGAAAACCTCGTGCTTCAAGCACAAAGTGAAACCTTTGACGTAATTGTGCTAAGACCAAGATTCGTCTGGGGACGCGATGATACAACCGCGATGCCGCAGATACTAAGGGCAGTTGAAAATCGTCAGTTTGCGTGGATTGATGGCGGAGATTATCTTTCTTCTACCATTCATATAGATAACCTTTGTCACGGCATTGAGTGTGCATTAACGAAAGGACAGCCCGGTCATGTATATTTTTTAAGTGACGGGTTAGATAGGTCATTTCGGGAAACATTGACAGCACTGATTGACGCTCACGGATACCCTGTTCCAGAAAAAAATGTTCCACGTGCACTCCTTTACTTTATAGCCAGGATTGATAACGTTCGCCGAAAACTGTTACCCAAAAGTCAACCGCTACCAATTACAATGCAGGAATATGCAACCAGCGCAGTAGAGGTGACTGTTCAAATTGAAAAAGCAATAGCAGAACTCGGCTACACCCCGATTATGTCTTTTCAAGACGGCGTGCAGCGGATCAAAGCCGATGCTTCCGCAAAAACTTCACCAATTGAGCCTTAAAACAAAGGAGCTGGGCAGCTAAGCAACCAAGCAAGCACTCAAGCAACAATTCAAAACCAGATTAACAACTAACGTAATCTTACAGATGACTCGGCTAAATAGTACCACTCATCATCCACGCGTGCTTCGGGGTTTGGGAATACGATCCAACCGTCTTTTTCGGCTGTAAGTGGTGTGCCATCGTGACGATGGGCAATGATCTGTCCTTGTTTGATTTTTTCAAAACTATTCCATTCGCCATAAAAGCGGTCTTCATCATGGTGCTTATCCACGACCCGATAAAGTTTTATTACCTCTGTTTTGGCTGGAGGCTGGTGCGGTATGTCAGTGTGGATCATCGCCAAATGCGCCAATGTATTGCGGATGGCTTTGTAAGCGACGTCAGGTGCCTGCACTTCTTCGTGTTGGCCGCACTCCAACGTGACAGCGATACCACCATAGCGTCGCATCACTTCGGTCGTCCCTACGCCATATTCCACATTGGCCTCGACTCCTCGTGTTTGACGATCTGACACGCCTTGTGCGTAAGTCTCCAGCCAACCTTCTACGAATCGGCTTACTCCCAGATGCAAGGCAAGAGACTCTTCGGCCTCAGCAAACGCAAACGGTTCGAGCTGCCCACTGTTATTGGCCGGACCAATAAGCGCAAATGGTGTTCCTGGTGTATGGAAAGAATGCAAATCCAAAAGCACATCGTGATCTTGCAAAATGGGGCAGATGATATTAGATAGTTTATCTTCAAAATCTTGCGGTTTTTCGGTAATTCCCATACTGCGGTTCATATCGCGATCCCCCTGCCGGCGCTGCAATTGATACGCTAGAGGGTTAACAACGGGGATCAACGTGAGCGTGCCTCGTTCAAGACGCAAGGCTCCATTTTCAAGTTCCTGCAACACTCGACGAATTGCGATGGTGCCGCAGGTTTCATTGCCATGAACGGCACCAAAAACAAGCAGCTTTGGTCCGGGCTGAATGCCAGCATACTGGTAGATTGGCAAAGTGCTGGGTACTGACGTTACGCTCATAGTGTTGTGATACTCTGTGGAAAGGAGTTCTGGATGGGCTTGTTAGTCTACAAAACCATTTTTGCAGTTTATAGGCAATCCTGTAATTTTCAATCTCCGACGAAGATATGCTATTAGTTTATTTGGCCGGCTTTATATTAGCAGCAAATTTTTTGCTTGTTTTGATTGATGGGTATGTACAAGCGCTATGCCTAGGAGGCTATAACCAGGAGGCTAAAGCTAGGAGGAGCTAGGAGGCCATGATCTAACGGACCATCACTACTAGCCAATCGGGTCATAGCATTGCTTTGAGTTTGTCCAGTATATCCTGCCAGATTTGGAGATTGTCTTTTTTAAAGTAACCAAAATGGCCTATGTGTTTTTTGAGGGAGTCAGACGCTCGATACCGAGTGAAGTTTATCGGGTGTTGACTGCTGACATGCCGCCAAAAATTTTCAAGGTTTTTCTCTGTTGAAATTTCATCGTCGTCAGCGGAGAAGACATGAATGGGAAATTCGACATCCTTATAGGCGTTCTCTGGAACACTCGTCCCTAAAAACTGAGGCGAAAAATACAAGGATTCGTGCCTGCACCAATTGCCCCATTCCCGCGCCAAAGGTCCAGGCAAATCTTCCATAAGATTCAACTTCTTTGCCGGGATATAACCAAAAACCGCATGTGTAATTGGCGCAAAGACATAAAAAAAGAAATACGCTTTTAGTCGGTATGCCAGTGGCATATGACGATAAAAACCTGCCGAAGCGGCAACAGCAATTAAGCCATCTAGAGTATTGGAGTTGTGAGCAATGCCTATTTGTTGACCGCCTGCGCTATGTCCAACACATAGTAAAGGTAGATCAGGAAATTGTGTTTTAGCGTAAGTTATTGCAGCGGGGATATCAAAATTACCAATATCCGAATAACGGCAATTTGCATGTTTTAGGCTAAAGGACCTGGATTCGCAAAAGCCGCGATAATTCCACAAAATAACATGGAAACCGTGTTGCACCAGAAACTCGGCAAATGGCATATAGAATGTAGTTTTAGTCGCGGTGCCAGGATTTAGCAATACCACGCCGACAGCCTGTTCAGCGTTTAACTGGTAGCCACCAAGCGCTATTCCGTCTTCTGCTTTAAACGATATCTGCATATGCTGTTTTTACTATTGATTTAAAGGAAGGTTATCCTAAACTATAGAGTTTAGTCCATAGTCAAGTATTTGAGCCTATCCTGATGCGAACCAAAGATATTGAAGAAAAGACCGGCTTAACCCGAGACACCATTCGCTTCTACGAAAAAGAAAATCTCATAACTATTCCTCGCCGTGCGGATAATGGCTATCGCTACTATGACGATAAGATCATCCGCCAATTAAAGATGATCAGTCGAGCAAAAGCTTTAGGGTTTACCTTAAAAGAAATTAAAGAGCTGACGGTACTGCTTTATTCTGGCGAACTCACACCAACCAAAATGGCTGGGGAATTATCCAAGAAACGAGATGAGATAGACGAAAAACTATTAAAACTCTCAGAGTTAAAATCCGAGATTGATAAAGCGCTTAAAGGTTTGTGCGAATACAAAGATGAACTAAATTCTCCCTAACCCAAACTACCGAGGGGTCGAAAGCGCTCATTTAAACACCCCTAAATGCAACTCCATCTATATATCCCCAGCACACCATACTACAGGGTGCTGGGGACGCTTGCTCTATGAATACTTACTTTATGGACAGGAAACTGTTACCTCAGGATTTTTTACGATACTGATTTTTGAAAAGCTGATATCCAAGGCTCCCCTGCTTGTCAGGGAAAATGGTTGTTCTATTTGAGCCCAAAACTCTTCGAGCTTTTGCACTGACCCAGAATTTTCAGTGGATGCTTTTAAGCAACGCAAAGGTACGGTGAGCGTCTGCCAGCCTTTTTTAGATATCGCCATAAATTTGTCCGTCAAATCAAGTTCTGAAACACACTTAAATCCACAACCTACTTTGAGATAGACATTTTTGGTGGGTACACCATCCACTTTGACATCCAGCACAAATGCTGAGTTTTCATTAACGTACAAAGATAAATCTTTAGGCGTTCCCGCGCTGAATGCCACGCTTCCTTCGCCGCTACCATTCCATTGAACGCGCCTGGCATCCTCTTGCATATGACGGTCCGCTGCGGTTACTTGCAGTGAGGAAGCTTTTACCCGCTTGCTGTCGACAAAAAACTGATCGTTGCGGGACCCTGTAATTTCCAACTTCCAGTCGTCCAGCGGTCGGCGATCAAACAGATCGAGCGTTTGAAAGTTTGAATTAATCTGAATACCCTGTTCGGATAACGTGTCTTCCAGGGTGTCATTTTCATAAAAGCTTAAACCGTACCCAAATGGAAAAAGCGGGTCATAATCGCTATCGCCGACATTAAGCGAGGTTTGGGTTGGGGTTGCAGGCCAGGAAAAACTTAATCGCCCTTTCGCATCATAATTTATCTCGCCTTGTTGGTTGCGAAATATGACATCGGCGATGCCCTGACCTTCTGTGCCAGGTAACCAGATCGCCACAAAAGCGTCCGATGCATTAATTTCTCTATTCACCCAGAGAGGTCGACCAGATATAAAAAGCGAGACAACAGGAATTCCCTGCTGTTTTAAATGTTTTAATAATTCCCAGTCAGCCGTGCTGTTGGGCTTGTAGGATATGTCTTTAATATCGCCTTGCATTTCAGCATACGGCTCTTCACCAAACACCACAATAGCGACATCAGGCTTTTCGCTAAAGCTGCCTTTAGGGCTAAGTATTGCTTCACCACCAGCGTCAGCTACAACTGCTTGTATTCCTTCAAAAATGGAAGTAGCTCCTGGAAAGTCTTTGTTTGTGTTACCAGTACCTTGCCAGGTGACTGACCAGCCACCGGATTGTTTGCCAATGTTGTGTGCCGCATCTCCAGCCACTAAAACAGTTTGATTTCTACTTAACGGCAAAATGTTATTTTTGTTTTTCAATACGACCAAAGATTCCCGAACTGCCTGACGAGCAATATCTCGATGCTCCTGCGCACCTAACAGTTTCTGATTACCAGCAAACTTTCGTTTTGAAGGCGCCTTCGCATCAAATAAGCCAGCTCTAATCTTGACTCGTAAAATGCGTCTTACTGCATCATCGAGGCGTGCGGCAGTGATCTCCCCTGTTTGCGCTTGCGCCAGCAAATTACGATAGAGTTGCTTCCAATTTGGATCAGGTACCATGTATATATCCAAGCCTGCCATTAACGATTCGGGGCAATCAACCACGGTACATCCCGGTATAAACATATGGCCATTCCAATCGCCTACCACGAGCCCGTCAAAGCCCATGGTATTTTTTAATATATCGGTAAGAAGGTATTTATGGCCGTGCATTTGCATTCCTTGCCATGAACTAAAGGAAGCCATTACGACCTGTAATCCTGACTCTATCGCACTAAAATACCCTGCACCATGAATGTCTCGAAGTTCTTGCTCCGTGCCTTGAGTGATACCTCGGTCAATGCCGTTAAGCGTTCCGCCATCACCGATAAAATGCTTGGCTGAGGCTATTACCCGCCCTTCGGAAAACAAGGTGTTGGTGTTTGCGGTTCCTTGCAACCCTCGTACTAAAGCACTGGCATAGGCACTGACAATTTTGGGATTTTCAGACCAGGATTCGTAACTTCTTCCCCATCGGTCATCTCGAGTCACGGCAACGGTAGGCGAAAAATTCCAGTCAAGTCCAGTGATCGAAATTTCTCGAGCTGTTGCCCAGCCGATGCGCTCTATAAGGTCGGGATTGTTGGCGGCACCCAATCCTATATTGTGTGGAAAGAGTGTTGCTCCAATAACATTGCCCAAACCATGAACAGCATCCGTCCCCCAGATAATAGGAATAGCTAAATAACCATCTGACGTATCCATAGATGATTCATAATATTGATCTGCAAGCGTTACCCAGTCATTTAGCGAAGCATATTTATTTTGATTTGGCATGCTGCCTCCACCATTTAACACTGAGCCGAGGTGGTACTTCTTCACATCCTCAGGTGTGGTCCACGCAATTTCCGGCTGGATAATCTGCCCGATCTTTTCTTCGAGACTCATTCTGCCAAGAAAAGAATCAATTTGATTTTCAATTTTTTCCGATGGTTTGATAGCGCTAAGATCTGTTGGCCAAATAGTTTGTCTCTTGACGGTTTGATCTTTTATTTCGTTACTACATGAGGCGGCAAATAGAGTCGCCAGGAATAATAGAGACAGATGAAACCTGTTTTTAAGCATTGATGTTTTCTCGTGTGATATAGGTAAAAATTATTGCTTTAGGGTGATCAGCATTATTAGAAACAGACGATCTTGAAATTTCCGTCTTGCAACGGTTAGCTATTTACAAACAACAGCACAAGTGTAAGAGGAGGTATTGACGCGAGCATTCCACTTTAGTGTCCGGACCAGAATTGAGAAGCTCATGGTGTTGTGGTTTTGCAGGAGCGAGGGATTGTTATATCGCGCAAACGGGCCAAGTATATAGGCTGCAGCCTTATTCGCCCCGGGAGAAAGTGATTCAAAAAAAATCAAATCAATCTAGCCTCAGGTGCCAGTTTTTACTGGTTTTCACCTGAAATGGTACGTTCGGATATTTATTCGTACTTATTCTTGAATGTTCACGTTCTTATTTTGAGTAAAAATATTCACACTAATATTTTCTGAGCCGCACCTCTGTTTGGCTACATTAATGGCAAAATTTTTAATACTAGCAATATAATGAGCTTATATTAGCTCTTAGTATTTAATTAAAAAAACATGCGTTTCTCGTTTTACTTTACAAATCTTATTCTTTCACTATTATATTCTTGTTTGTTCATGGTGCTATTTTATGAAATCTAATGATATTCCCTTGGCAAGAAGAGATATTATCGCTGAGCGATTGAAGATTGGTCAGTCTGTGGTGTCAGCAGAATTGGCTAAAGAGTTCGACCTGTCGGAAGATGCAATACGTCGAGATTTGCGTGCACTGGCAGCTGATGGACTTTGCCGACGTGTTTATGGTGGGGCCTTACCCATTTTACCGTCCTCTCCTCCGATGTCTGCAAGAATAAAAGAAGGTTCAGAAAGAAAAGCTGTTCTGGGCCGTAGCGGTGCCGAAGAGATCCAACCAGGTGAATTGCTTTTTTTAGATAGCGGGAGTACGAATCTCGCACTCACACCATTTTTACCAGAGGATTTTGATCTGACCGTAGCCACTAATTCACTCGCAATCGCTTCCGCACTTCAATCCAGAGAGGATATTCGATTGATTATTCTTGGTGGTTGTATAAACCCTCAAATCGGAGGTTCTGTTGATAGCAATACGTTAATCAGTTTGATGAAGCTAAATATTGATAGAGCTTATCTTGGCGTTTGTGGCATGTCCCTGAAAAATGGCGCCTGCGCTTTACATCCTGATGATGCCAACTTTAAGCGGCAAATTATGCAGCAAAGTAAAATGAATATATTACTGGCCACCAATGAAAAATTCAGTACGCAAGCTCACTTCCAATTCTCTTCTTTACATCAGTTTCATAAAATTTTTGTTGAACCGGATTTGGATGAATCAATTATCACATCCCTCGAAGGTATAAGCGTTAATCGCGCTTAACCCTGAATAATTAGGACTTAATTTTAAAAGTGGCTTCCATGCAACACCTAAGCAACACCTAAGCAACACCTAAGCAACACCTAAGCAACACCTAAGCAACACCTAAGCAACACCTAAGCAACACCTAAGCAACTCCCAAAGACACCTATCGGTACCAAGATGAACGTTTCAGATAACAAAAGTGTGTATACAGATACCAAACAGCATTACGCCATATTGGATGGTTTACGTGGCGTAGCCGCGATACTGGTGGTGATTTTTCATGTTTTTGAGTCGCATGCGACTAGTCGGTTTGACCAGATAGTAAACCATGGCTATCTAGCAGTAGATTTTTTCTTTGTATTGTCTGGCTTCGTCATCGGTTATGCTTATAACGATAGATGGGGCAGTATGACCCTCTCCGGTTTTGCAAAGCGGCGATTAATCCGCCTCCATCCAATGATCATCATCGGGATGGTCATTGGAGCGGTGTTATTTTACTTTCAGGGTGGCGAATTTTTCCCTCTCATTCAAAACACAGCACCTTTGGAAATGTTAGTGATCACCCTAATTGGAATGACACTGATCCCAGTAACACCAGCCATGGATATTCGAGGCTGGCAAGAAATGTATCCTTTAAATGGTCCTGCCTGGTCCCTGTTTTTTGAGTATGCCGCCAATATTTTATGTGCTTTGGTGTTGCGAAAGCTATCAAATAGAGTGCTGGGCATCCTGTTATTTTTTGCCGCATGTTCCACTATTCATCTCGCGATATTTACCGATAAGGGAGATGTTATTGGCGGATGGTCCTTTAATTTTGAGCAGTTACACATCGGAATTGTTCGGCTTGCATATCCGTTTTTAGCAGGTCTTCTTCTTTCTCGCGTATTTACACCCGGACGCATTAAGCATGCATTTTTATTTTGTAGTCTTGCATTGATAGGAGTTCTTTCTTTCCCAAGAATCGGTGATCCAACAACTCCTTGGGCGAATGGTGTTTATGACGCAATAGTTATTTTGCTTGTATTTCCAGGTATTGTAGCTATAGGTGCAAGTGGTTCATTGCGTTCACAGTTTTCGCGAAAGCTGTCCGGCTTTTTAGGGAACATATCTTATCCGATTTATATCGTGCATTATCCGCTTGTTTACATACATTTAGAGTGGGTACATTGTACCGATCCAGAGGCGATGTTGGCGGTACCCGTGGCCGCAGGCATTGTGTTGCTTAGCCTGCTTTTGGCATATATGAGCTTAAAGCTCTATGACATTCCAGTTAGGCGCTGGCTAAATCAACGTCTAAATTAAAGGGGTAAGTTTGTGAAGCATGGCTTAAACAAAACATGGACTTTTTCACTTCACACAATTGTGTAAATACCAATTCAAAATAACGATTACAAAGTACTGGAGCTTTTAAAGAATGCCAACAGAAAGAGAAAAGATGATTGCGGGAGAACTGTATAATGGTTCAGATAAAGAGCTTGTGGAAGCGCGAAAGTTTGCTCGTGAACAGTGTTTAAAGCTCAATTCAAAATCACCGTCAGAGCTGGAAACACTCTACGATGAGATTATTGTTAGTCTGTTTGGTGTACAATCGGATGTAACACTAACACCGCCCTTCCATTGTGACTACGGACACAATATTAAACTTGGACGAAATGTATATTTTAATTTTAACGGGGTGGTTTTAGATGTTGCGCCGGTAACAATTGGTGATAACGTTCTATTCGGTCCAAACGTCCAGATTTTAACAGCGCTTCACCCTATGGACGCGACCACACGTCGTTCTGGGTTGGAATATGGGGCACCTATCTCGATCGGAAACGATGTTTGGGTTGGCGGAGGCGCGATTATTTGCCCCGGGGTCACTATCGGTGACGGCGCGGTTATCGGTGCTGGAAGCGTGGTAACAAAGGACATTCCCGAATATTCCCTGGCAGTTGGTAATCCTTGCAAGGTAATTCGCCGTTTAAGTGAATAATAATATGCTGGCCTTTGATGTATCATATAAATTGCGACAATCAGTAATTGGAGAAAGCGATTGAATAAGTTGTTACTGGCCTTAATCTTTATATTTGGAACGATCTCCGTCCTTTTGTATTTTCAAGTAATTACAGGCGTAACCGGGTCTTCTGATACGGATGAAGAAATTGCCCGCTTGAGAATTCAGAACGCGGCACTGGAGGGGCAGATAAAAGCCTTGAACAAACTGGTAATAAAGAACAAAGACATGCTCTCGAAAATGGACGGGGCCTATGGCATTAGTGACACGCCGAAAGAAAGCCAGCCATTGTCCGAGTCAGAAGACCTGACACAAGAAGAGCGTGACGATGTCGCTAAACCAGAGAATACTTTAGATCAAAAACCTCCGACACCAGCCGATCAGAATCATTGAGAGAGATAATTTAAAACCGCCCTGCGCCATTGAAAATCATCAGGTTTTATTCTGCTTTCGTCAGCGTTAAGTGTTTAGCATCTATTTAATTTATTACCGTACGATTTTCTTTGGCTCCATTTGCGTCGTTTTGTATTTGCTGGCGCAAATAACTTATATCTCTCCGTGGGGAATTACCGAACATACGCGTATATTCTCGATTAAACTGTGAAGGACTTTCATACCCTACCCTATAAGCCGTATCCGCTACATCGAGCGCATCAGCCAGCATGAGCTGTCGCGCCTCGATTAATCGCAATCGTTTTTGAAACTGTAGTGGACTCATGGCTGTGACTGTTTTGAAGTGGACATGGAAGGTCGACACGCTCATCCCTGCTAACTTGGCAAGCGCTTTAACACGAATCTTCCCCCGCTTTAGTGGACACCTTCTGAAAACCTCAGGAGGTGCTAAATGCCAAGATATACACAGCCAAGAAAAAGCTGGAAATATACAAAAGAGTTTAAAATAAAAGCTGTTAAGCTTACCCATTATTATGGGGTGAGAGTTAAAGAGGTTGCCAGGTCTCTAGATATTCACCCATTCATGCTATCGCGCTGGCGTAAAGAGTATCGTGATGGTGTTTTACAAGGTGATGGGAAGAAGAGATTGGCTAAAAACAAGAACAGACCAGGGGTATCTGGTCGTGAGCTGAGCGAAAATGCGCGACTAAAGAAAGAAAACGAAAAGCTGAAGATGGAGAACGATCTCCTAAAAAAGTGGCAACGGTATCTGGCGGAACAACATCAGAACGATTTGGATTCATCCAAAGATACCGAGAACTAGGCGTAGTAAAGTTGTGCCGTTGGCTAGGCGTTTCTAGGAGTGGGTTTTACGCGTGGGAGTCGCGCGAGATCTCCCGGCACTATAGAGAAGACCAATCACTAT
>CABFPG010000001.1 GCA_902141825.1 Thalassocella blandensis | reverse complement strand
AGACGTGAAACGATGCATCGCCGATGGTAGTGTGGGGCTTCCCCATGTGAGAGTAGGTCATCGTCAGGCTTCTAAATAGAAAACCCTTGGTTCGTAAGAACCAAGGGTTTTTTGCTTTAAGGACAAACGTAAGTACAAGCATAAGTACAAGCAAAAGCCCGTGCTAGCAATAGTGCGGGCTTTTGTCGTTTCATCTCGGCGCGTCAGCGGCCTCAGACACCGCGCCTGTGTGCGCTACCACCTAAGTCCTTTTGAGTCGTAACGGTGACCGGTGGTCAGGTGGCTCGTCTCATCGTCAGGCTTTATATTGATTGAGTTTGTTCGCGGTAATCTGCGCTAATTTAAAATACCTTAAAGAAGAAGTTGTGGCCCTTTCCTATGCTGGTGAATGCCTGGTCCTTCATGCTTGGGCTTCATAGAAATCTTGTGTATTAGTAGCCTGTCACCCCTGTGACACGAAATACTGCAACTTATGGGGGGATGCTTCAAATCCGTTCAATGTTGTTATGCATAGCTATGTACTGTTATGCAGTTGCTAGTGCTTGATGGTATTCCTGTAATGTTTGCTTTGACGTGTTGCATAGCGCAATCGATCGCGCAGACAAGTCGTAGCTGACTGTGATTTAATACTGCTTTGAATATTCATGTAAGATTTTGCACAAGTGAGTTTATATGCAAACTGGCCAAATTCCGAAAAAAATATGGATGTATTGGCATCAGGGTGAGCAAAACGCTCCACTGCTTGTAAAAAAGTGTCTTGCCAGTTGGCGGCTTAAAAATCCAGACTGGGAGATTGAATTACTTGATGCTGATAAGGCGAAAGCTTTGGTCGATTTGGGCGAATTTGACAGGCGCGATGATATCGGTCTTCAGATGCTGTCCGATATTCTTCGTATAAAATTGTTAATGGCTCATGGTGGGGTCTGGGCAGACGCCAGTCTTTTCTGTATAAAGCCATTGGACGAATGGCTGCCGAATCACGTGCAGAATGGCTTTTTTGCCTTTGCGTGTAAACGACGCGATCGGGTTATGACCAACTGGTTTCTTGCCAGTACTCATGACAGTGAATTTCTTCGGGCGTGGGGTGATAGCGTTTTGCAGTACTGGCTTGCGAATTCATTTAGAAAGCCGGGATTTTGGACGAGACAATTACAGCGTAAATTTATGAGTTTACGCAAGCGTCATATTATATCAAATGAGTTTTGGTTTTCTGCATTTGTCACTAAAGTCCTAAAGATTCATCCCTATCCAATCAACATGTACATGTTTGAAAAAGTATTAAATGAAACGCCGGAATTAAAAGCGCAATGGCCTGGCCGCAATGCTTTGTACGATGAGCTGGCTGAAAAATTACAAAATAATCTGGGAATAAATGCACTGGCAACCGACACCTCAAAAAGATTTCTAGAAGAAATGTCGACACCGGTTCATAAATTAAATTGGCGTCAAGATATAGGTGAAGTCAAACCGGCTTCAAATTTTGAATATCTCTTAACGCTTGCCGAAATAAAGTGACAAAACATGGTAGATAAACAGCCTTTTTTTACAGTTTTTATCCCTACATACAATCGTGGTTATTGCATTGATAAAGCGTTATTGAGCTGCAATGAATCAACTTTCAAAGATTTTGAAGTGGTTCTGGTTGATGATGGATCTACTGATGATACGGATAATGTCGTTGAAAAAATAAAAGACGCTTTGAGTTTTTCTCTCGTTCACGAACGTCAAAAAAACCAGGGTAAACACATGGCGTTTAATCGTGCTGTCTCTGTTGCCAATGGCAAGTATTTTCTCACTCTGGATTCCGACGATACACTTTTGCCAAATGGTTTGTCCGAGCTTTATGAAAATTGGAAGCTGCTTGAGTCTGAAGGTGACTCTTCATTTGCCAGCATTGAATTTCGATGCCTGGAAGAGGGTGTTCCCTCCTCAGCAGTGAAAGACCCCTATCTTGACTCGACATATGTTGAGAGACGTCTGAGCTGTCCAACCACCGGTGAAAAGCGCAGCGCATATCGTTTGGATGTTTTAAAACAATATCCGTACCCCAAATTTGATGGTGAACGTTATTGCCGTCCCGGGCTGATTGATATTCGTATGGCGAAAACGTATAAAACGCGGTTTGTGAATACCGTTGTGATTGATGTTGGACATTTCGATGATGGTATCGGTGCGAATCGCAGGAAAATAGTTGTCAATGCACCACAATCATATCGGCATTATTTTTTAGAAGAAATTAAAGACCATGCGAAGTGGAATTCTGAGAAAGACCTTAAAAGTTTTTACAAGCGTTATTGCCGCTGTTCAATAAATGCTGGAGTTCCACTGAGTCAGCAATTACGCGAAATACCTGATAAATTAAAACTGTTAAGTGTGTATCCGGAAGCTTGGTTTGGATCTGTTGGTGATAAGCGATACCGAAGTTGAAAATAAATTTTAAAGCCGTACTTCACTCATATCGATATCGAGATACAGACTAAATATGCCCGTAAAAAAATTAAACAAATGCAGCAAAAAAGGCTTCTTTGATGATTAAAGATCGTCTTCCTGAACGAGTTGCATTTGTATGTCACAAACTTGACGGTGGCATAGGACGAAACATTCTTCGTTTAAGTCGTGATTTTTCTTCGCGTGGAATTCAGGTGGAAATTTGGTCGGCGGAAAAAGCCTCTGCTTTTCCCAAAGAACTGCCCGAAGGTGTTAAATTCAAGCATCTAACAACTTCACATCCTGTCACGGGTGTTGTTGTGATGTTGAAGTTAATAAAAAGTTTCAAGCCAGAGGTAATAATTACGCCGTCAGAAAGGTTCACTCGTATAGTCTATCGCGCGAAAAAGTTACTTGTAAATCCACCCGCTATTATATCGTGCATACATAACTACTATAGCCTTTTGTACCAAAATTTACCTGCAAAGAAACAAATAAAGCGACGACAACTACTTAGCTCTATTTATCCTAAAATAGATGCGGTTATCAGTGTTTCTGAGGGTGCGGGTAGAGATTTTCGAAAGTATGCTAACCTCCCGAATATCGATATTTCCACGATTTACAACCCTATTTACGATGGTACTGTCAAAAAGAGCGCTAATACAGATATACCGGCCGGCTTAGATTTAAACTCACCAATTATTGTGAATGTTGGCAATATTGTAGAGCAGAAAAACCACCTCTTTTTAATCGAAAGCTTTATTAAGCTTCGCGAGATGGAGAAGTGTAGTCTGGTTATTGTCGGTGAAGGGAATACCGAAGCACTAGAGGCCGCATTGGAAGCATCGGAATTTAAGAATGATGTGCATTTTGTTGGTCACCAGACTGATCCATATTCGTTTATTGAAATTTCCAAAGTATTTGCTTTTACCTCGCACTACGAAGGGTTTGGTAATGTCGTAGTTGAATCGTTGCTGTTTGGTACGCCTGTGGTCAGTACTAACTCGGGTGGTCCATGCGAAATACTGGTCAATGAAGAATTAGGGCAAGTCGTGGATACGGATAACCCTGATGTATTTGCCGAAACTTTAAAAGAGTGGCTTGGAAAAAACATAGATAGAAAGCAGCTGATTGATCATGCGAAGAAGCATTACTCCGTAAGTACTATTGCTGACGAATATCTACAGTTGATACGCGCTGTATTGAAAAACTAGTATTCCACACGATCTAAATCATAAAATTAAATCCTACTTAAAAATAAATTGTTAGTTATGCAAAAAAAAGTTTCTGTACTCATGTCATTTTCCGGCGCTGGTGGTGTAGAGCGTATGGTGATGAATTTAGTGCGAGCGTTTGCTGAAAAATGCGAACAAGTGGATCTTCTGGTTATACGTGATAAAGGACCGCATTTTGCAGATATTCCAAAAAATGTGAATATCATTAAACTAAATGCAAACCATACCTTAACCGCAATCCCGGCTATTTGTCGTTACTTAAAAGCGGAAAAACCGGAGTCGCTTTTGGTAGCAAAGGATCGTGCTGGCAGGGCCGCTGTCATTGCGCGCGCGTTAAGCGGCGTTAGCACAAAAATCTATGTAAGATTAGGGACCAACTTGTCCACCGCGTTAGAACACCGATCTGCAATAAGTGCCTGGTGGCGTAAAGCGCCGATGAAAGTGATATACCGCCGTGTGGATAAAGTTATCGCAGTCTCTCGAGGGGTAGCAGAAGACACCATTGCAATTACCGGTATCCCCGAAGAAAAAGTGTGTGTTATTCGCAATCCGGTGGTAACGGAGGAATTCTTACGAAAAGCAGAAGAGCCGACACCGCACGAGTGGTTAAGTGAAAAGCAGTACCCTGTCATCATTGGGGTAGGACGGCTCAGTGTACAAAAAGATTTTGAGACATTGATAAAAGCATTTAACGAGGTGAATAAAAGCACACCTTGCAGGCTCATCATTCTTGGCGAGGGAGGAAAACGACAAGAGCTTGAAGCATTAATAGCGTCTTTTGGTTTGCAAGATCATGTGTTACTACCAGGGTTTCAATCTAATCCGATGAGTTGGGTTAAAGCAGCCAATGTCTTTGTTTTATCCTCTCGCTGGGAGGGTTCGCCCAACGCGTTAACAGAAGCTCTGGCTCTAGGTGTGCCATCTGTTTCTACTCGTTGCCCAAGTGGGCCGGATGAGACGCTTGCGGAAGGAAAGTTTGGACCCTTAGTCGAAATGGGTGATTTTACCAATATGGCCCGGCAGATATTACGGGTACTGGAGAATCCATTAACGTCCGAAGTACTAAAATCGGCAGTGGCCGAGTACCACGTCAGCATTAGCGCTGATAAATATTTAGACTTAATGAAGGGGAGCTAGCGCAATGTGCGGAATTGTTGGAGGCATGTATTTTGAAAACAACTCGGCGAATGCTGCTAAGCTAGAGCGGGCAGTCACCCTGCTGCATCATCGAGGACCCGATGAGTTCGGTATTCACATGGTGAACAATGTAGGGTTGGGGCACGCACGATTATCGATAATAGATTTGTCTGGTGGCAAACAGCCTCTTCGAAATGCGGATGGAAATTTACATCTGGTTGCGAATGGAGAAATCTATAATTATATAGAAGTTGTTGAAAAGTACCCCAACGTCAGTAAAAATTCATTGTCTCACTCAGATTCTGAAGCCATATTGCAGGTATATGAAGAGCGTGGTATTTCGGGGATAACTGAGCTCAATGGAATGTTTGCTTTTGCTTTGTATGATGAACGCGAAGATGTTTTGATCTTGGCAAGAGATCGTCTGGGAATAAAGCCGTTATATTATTGTCAGACGAGCGAGGGGATATTTTACGCGTCTGAGATCAAGGCGCTTTTGCCATTAATGAATATCACTCCAGAAATAAATTCTGATGCATTAGTGCAGTTTTTACTGCATCAGTTTAGCACTGGTAGAGATACGATATTTAAGGATATCAAACGCATTTTGCCGGGTGAATACCTCACTATTAGAAACCGGGAAATACACCATCATATTTACTGGGATCTAAAAAACGTACAATCTCGTGATATTTCACTTGAAGAGGCGTTCGAAGAGTTTGAACCTCTGTTGCGGAAGGTCATGAATGAGCACATTAGGTCGGACGTGCCATTTGGCTTATTTTTATCGGGAGGGATTGATTCTTCAATCCTTCTGGCTGAATTGTCAAAACTACACAGTCATGATTTAAAAACCTATTCAATAGGTTTTACTGGAACCAATATGAAGGATGAGCTAGATGCCGCGACCATTCTAGCCAAAAAATTCGGTACCGATCATGTGCCTATACGTGTGTCACGCGAGGATTTATTTGGCCGAATTGTACATTCCATTTGGGCTTCTGATGACTTAATGCGCGACTATGCCTCATTGCCAACACTCGCATTGTCCGAAGCTGCTGCACAAGATGTAAAAGTAGTTTTTTCCGGGGAAGCGGGTGATGAAGCTTTTGCTGGGTATCGACGATATGCTCCCAGTATACCCCGATGGATTAACCATCGAATATTAGGCAGAGGAGTGCGAACTCAAAGCCAGTGGAAAGCATTTGCAGAAGAAGCAATTTTAACTCCGAGTTTGAAATCCATAAATCCACGGGCACCGTTTGAAGCCTTATGGAATAGTACACCAGCCGATTGGTCGTTGATGAAAAAGCGTCAGTTTGTGGATGTGCGAGCTGCCTTGGTGGATAATCTGTTTGTTAAGACTGATAGAATGATGATGGCCTATGGCCTGGAGGGACGTGTACCACTGGCAGATCATCGAATTGTTGAATTCGGGTTTTCACTTCCTGATAAGTTGAAGTACCGCAACAATCTGGGTAAGTGGATTTTACGGCAGTGGGCCGAAAAATACCTTCCAAAAGATCACCTGAGGAAACCCAAGCGAGGTTTTTATGTGCCGGTCACGGAATGGCTGCAGGGCAGCTTCGCGGATAATCTTGGACAGAAACTTCTTCAGAACAAAGCCATTCAAACCTGGATGGACATTGAGGGCGTGAAACAGGTGATCGCTGCACACAAGCAAGGTAAAAATTATTCTCGTGAGCTTTTCTGTTTAATGCAATTTGCAATCTGGCATAGGTTGTTTATTGAAAAACCTGGCGTTGTTCCGTCAAAAAATGAAAACCCTTTAGAGTGGGTGTAGCTTACCAAGGGTAAATAAAGCGTAATTTAAAGAAAAGTTACACCAGTAAGCTGGCTTAAAAGAACGGGTTGAAAAGCATATATGTTACTTTCACACAAATACAATTTTTTGTTCGTCCATGTGGCAAAAACAGGGGGCACAAGCGTTCGCGCTGCTCTTAACTCCTTACGCTGGAAAGATCCAAAATACTATCTCATGTGGCCTGCGCACAAAGTCAGTTCGTGGACGGGACATACACTGGGAATGAAGTTTCCGCGTCACGCACATATCATTGCAGCGAAAGAAATGTTGCCTGAGCCTTTTTTTGATAACTTATTTAAATTCGTATTTGTACGGAATCCCTGGGATTTACAAGTCAGTTCCTTTCACCATATCCAAAAGGAGCGTCCAGAGGCGATGAACGGCATTTCGGATTTCAATGACTTCATGCGTTGGAAGTTTAACCCGGAGAGACCGTACCAATATCATATCGATACATCCCTATCTCTGCAGTCTGATTATATTATTGACCTGCACGGAAATAGCGTTGTGGATTTTATTGGCCGATATGAAAACCTTCATGAAGATTTTTCTGCTGTGTGTCAAAAAATCGGGGTGTCGTTGAGTTTGCCTCACAAGCGTAAGGGGAATCGCGAGAAGGATTATCGAAGTTATTACGCTGAAGATACCGTGGAACTTGTTGCACAGCATTTTAAACGAGATATCCAAATGTTGGGCTATGATTTCGAATCATAGCTGTCTTAGTCTTTCGCGGAAATCTGTTCATTTTTAACATGCCAAGCTCTGCAGAATCAGTTCCTGTTTCTCTCGTAAGCGTCCTCTAAGTGATTGAGCCACAAAGCTCTATCGCTTAAGGGCATAATTATGCTTCAGTCCGAAAACTAGACTCCATCCTTCCTCACTTTTTGAGCGATTAAATTATCAGCTAGCAAGAAGAATTTCGTCTAAAGTTAATAGAATAAAGAGCGTATTGGCACGGCATTAAAAGCATAGAAGTGCTGATACTCACCAGTTCATTCCAGCGTAGACGAAAAGGTAGCAGTGAATCACTTCTGGATCGGAAATTTAAAACGCTTTGTCCATGTTGTACATAATCCGGTATCTGGATGGATCGTTCTGGCGCTTTCATTGTGCTTGACCATCGCAGCGTACTGGATTGCGAAAGAACAAATCCGTATCCGAGCCAATGAGCGCTTCGACTTTCGTTCTGCAGAAATTACTTCCGCGATAGTTGAACGCATGGCGATGTATGAATTTGCACTGCGTTCGGGTGTGGCATTGTTTAATTCTTCCAGCCATGTGTCCAGGGAAGATTGGCGAGTTTTTTCTGAATCTTTGCAGTTATCCGAACGTTTACCGGGTGTTCAAGGGATAGGGTATGCCATCCCCCTTACGGCTGAGCAAAAAGCCTCTCATGTTGCAGAAATTCGTGCGGCAGGATTTCCTGAGTATGAAATAAAACCGATCGGTGAAAGGGAGGTATATTCGGCCATTATATATCTGGAGCCTTTTAGTTGGCGAAACCAACGTGCACATGGTTATGATATGTGGTCAAACTCTACACGTCGGGAAGCCATGGCACGAGCTAAACACAGCGGTGAAAGTGCCACTTCAGGAAGTATTACCCTGGTACAGGAAACCGAGGAGGATGTACAAAAAGGTTTTTTAACATACTTGCCTGTGTACAAAACCAAGAATATACCGACGACATCTGAAGCTCGGGATGAAAATTTCCAAGGGTGGATTTACGCAGCCTTTAGAGCTCGAGATTTGATGAATAACGTACAAGGTGCGAAAGATCGCTCGCTGTATTTTCGCATTTACGATGAGTTCGAGTCGGAGAAAAACCTGCTGTTTGTGTCGAATCCAGAAATGGAAAAAGATGTTCAAAGAGCTGAATTAAAACGGATGGAGAATTTGATTGTTCAGGGACGGCGATGGCAGGTGACTTATCATGCGAGCGAACGCTCCATTTTAAGTGCGGCGGAAGTGAAACAACCCCTTTATGTTCTTGTCGCTGCATTGATCGTTGATGTTATGCTCTTTTACGTTATCATTTCACTACACTTGATTAATCAGTATTCCAATAAAAAACGGAATGAACTGGAAGAGGATTTTGAGAAAAACCAGCAAAGTCTCACCGCGCAAGCGAAGCTTATTGAATCAACTGAAAAAGAAGCCAGAACTTTCTTTGAGCTTGCGCCGGATGCATTTCTCATCGTAAACCAACAGGGCGTTGTTGTTCGAGCGAACCAGCGAGCAAATCGCATGTTTGGTTATATTAATAAGTCCTTGGTCGGATGCAATATTGAAATGCTTGTCCCTGCGGGATTTCGGGAGCAGCACAAACACTATCGGGAAAATTTTCAGAAAACCAGTATGTCTCGAATGATGGCAGGTGGAACAGCCTTGTCTGCCTTACGAGACGATGGAACTCAATTGCAGGTTGAAATTAATCTCGTACCAATTGAGTTGCAGGGCGAAAAACACTGGGTTGCGGCTTTGCATGATGTATCCCTGCAAAAACAAGTAGAAGCTTCTCTCGAAGATGCGAAACTAAAGGCGGAAAGTGCCAGTCGCTCGAAAAGTGAGTTTGTGGCGAATATGAGTCATGAAATTCGAACTCCATTAAATGCTGTATTGGGGGCTGCGCAGTTACTTCAGCGAACGCAACTCGACGTAGAGCAGTCACGCTATCTGGCAATGGTGAAATCCTCCGGGGAGACCTTGCTTGGTATCATTAATGATATTCTGGATTTTTCAAAAATTGAGGCCGGGAAAATGACATTGGCGGAAGAACCTTTTTCGTTAAATGATGTTCTTCACCGTCTAGCAAATATTATGTCGGTCAGCGTGAATGAAAAGGAGATAAATTTAAATATTGTATTGTCCCCCGACGTGCCGATTCACTATCTGGGGGATGGCTTGCGTTTGCAACAGGTGCTAATTAATCTCGCTAGCAACGCGATTAAATTTACGCAAAAGGGTGAGGTTAATATTGAAATAGACCTTCTCGAAGAGGATGCTTTCCACAGCCGGTTATTATTTAAAGTGAGTGACACTGGAATCGGAATGTCTGAGGCGCAACAACAGTTACTGTTCAGTGCATTTTCCCAAGCGGATACTTCCATTACGCGAAGGTTTGGCGGCACAGGGCTCGGCCTGGTGATCAGCAGTAAAATCGTTGCTATGTTGGGAGGAGAGTTTACCGTCAGTAGTGAAGCAGGCAACGGGGCGCAGTTTAGTTTCACTGCTACCCTTAATCGCGATTCCGGACTCTTTGCAGCACCAGGCAGCACGGTTAGCGAGCCACTTTGGAATGTTGCCGCTATAGATTCTAATCAGGAGACTTTGCGAGCCTATGACGCAATTTTCTCACGTTGGCGATGGCCAGTAATGAAAACGTCCTCCTGGTTAGACTTGTATGACCCCGATATTCTGCAAAACCTTGACCTCATTGTTTTTTCCGTCTCGGCGGATGAAAATTTCAAACAGCATATCGAACAGCTGCAAATGCTCGGTCTTGCTCATGAGTGCAGTTTGGTTTCGGTAATGGACAATCAACAGCAGACGATTTCCTTGTCGGCCACCTTACAGCAGGAGTTGAGAGTTACCAGTATCTCCAAGCCGGTAACCGCGCAATCGTTAAAGCAGGCAATCAATTTGTCTCAGGTTGTAGAAAAGGAGTGGGATGAGGGTGGGGTAAATAGTGATATAGAAACAAATCGCCATTTGCAGGGTAAACATGTCTTACTTGTTGAAGACAACGAGCTAAACCAAGCCGTTGCTGGTGGACTATTGGAAGATTTGAATATGCACTATGTCATCGCAAATAACGGTGCAGAAGCTATTGCGATGCTGGAAAACGATAAGGCGCATTTTGATGTTATTTTAATGGATATTCAAATGCCCGTGATGGATGGCGTATCAGCAACAACTCTGATAAGGCGAGAGTTGCAATTGCAAATTCCGATCATTGCTTTAACGGCAGGTGTGTTGCACTCGGAAATTCAGTCTTATCTGGATGTTGGTATGAATGGCTTTGTGGCAAAACCAATTGACTTTAATGAGTTGTCACGAACGATGCATCATCTTCTGTGCGATGAGCCGCAAGATGAGTTTGTTCACAATGTCACGACGCAGGAGGTTTCTAAATCGACACCCCGTTTGCAGGAGCCTGAAAAGAAAGAGTTTAGCTGCGCGAGAATGGAGAGTATCTCGCGAGGTCGGCCTGAAAGGGTTGAGCGCCTGGCGCAATCGATCGAAAATATTATCGCAAGCGGGAGCGGCGAGTTGAACAAAGCAAAAGCCGGGCTGCTGGAGGGTGATATCGATGAAGCCCTGCGCGTGCTGCATAGCTTTAAAGGCGTGGTGGCCAATTTTGGTGGAGAAAAGCTGGCGGCAAATATTCAATTGCTGGAGGAAAAAATAAAACGCAATGACCTGACCCAGGCACAGAGCGATTTCGCTGCACTGTATCTCGATTTTGAAGGGTTTTGTCGGGGCGCGCAGCAGTGGATGAATTTGAGTCGAACTCATACCTAAACTCAGGGTTATATCACTTTAACTTTTCCGTCTCTGGCTTATAATTGTTATTCATATTTTTTTATAAAAAACGAAAGCGTTCAGTCTGTCGGGCTGGTAAAATTATTCGCAATTTTCGCATCTTAAGGTGTTTCTCTTTTCCAACGAATTCGCTTTTCTGCGTTGGCCGTTAAATTACATCAAATATTTTTGTGAGGCGTTATGGAGTCGTTAGAAATTGCTGGCAATATGATTGCACCCGGGAAAACGGCGCAATTGGAAATCCCCGTGGCTCGCTTGTATACCGATACTGAAATTCATATTCCAGTATATGTTGTACGTTCCCGAGTTGATGGACCTAACGTGTTTGTGACTGCGGCAATTCATGGAGACGAGTTAAATGGGATCGAAATCGTTAGACGTCTAATTAATCGCAAGCTTAAATTGCAAAAAGGGAGTCTAATAGCGGTTCCCATTGTGAACGTCTACGGCGTTTTAAACCAGAGCCGATACTTACCTGATAGACGGGACCTGAATCGTTCTTTCCCAGGGTCTGCAAAGAGCTCGTTGGCGGGGCGCGTAGCTCACTTGTTGATGCAGGAAGTTATTTCAAAGTGTCATTACGGTATAGACCTTCACACCGGCGCTATTCATCGCAGTAATCTACCGCAAATTCGAGCGGATCTGGCAGACCCGGAAACTCTGGAAATGGCCAAAGCTTTCGGTGTAGCTGCGCTATTACATTCCAATACGCGGGACGGTTCGTTGCGTCAGGCAGCCACGGAGTTTGGTGCAAAAACTTTATTGTATGAAGCGGGTGAAGCCCTGCGCTTTGACGAATTTTCAATTCGCGCCGGGGTAAGTGGTGTGCTTAATGTTTTGGCTTACCTGGATATGGTAAAAAAACGAAAACAGAAAGTACCATTAGACCCCTGTGTTACAGATCAGAGTGCCTGGTTGCGCGCGCCTTGTAGTGGCATTGTGAGAGACCTAAAAAAGCTCGGGGATATTATTAAGAAAAATGAGGTGTTAGCGGAAATTGGCGATCCAACCGGGCAAGTATTGGAGCGCGTTGTAGCAAGCCGTTCCGGCATTATCATTGGAAAGCAAAACATACCCCTCGTGCAAGAAGGTGAGGCCATGTATCATATAGCGTTTTATAAAGAGCCTGGTGAAGTGACGGAACATATGGAGCAATTGCATGATGTATTATTGCCCGATGATGAATACACACTGGGGTGATTAAGTTGCTTTAATTCTGGTACAAACGCGTGCAGAAAGGCCGGGTTATGCAAAATTCAAAAGGTAAATGGGTAAGTAAGCATGACAGTTGAAATTTGGTTTATTTTATTGGGGATACTTCTTGCGTACCTGATTGCCAAGAACACTCTCAAGCGGCTTATTCATCGTATAGGAAAAGAACGCAAAATAAGTCGCAGCCGTATTCACTATGTCGTTTCTGTGCTGAACTTTTCCTTGGCGGTATTGGCGATTATGGTGGCTGGTGGTGTTGCCGGCGTCGGGTACAAGCAGTTTGGCTTTTTCTTATCCTCTGTGATTGCCGTTCTAGGGGTTGCACTCTTTGCGCAGTGGTCAATTCTCAGTAATCTGACAGCCAGTATATTAGTATTTTTCTTCTTTCCTTACCGAGTTGGTGACTGGGTGAAGATTCTTGATGGCGAGAACACTGTTGAGGGGCGGATTCATGAAATCTCTTTATTTCATGTGATTTTAAAGTCAGAAAATGACCTTATAACATTTCCGAATGCGTTAGTGTTTCAAAAGGCGGTGGTAATACAAAGAAATAAATCAAACAGCCACAAAGCCGTCACAGAAAAAAGTCCAGCAGAGCAGAGTCCAGATAAAAGCCTTGTGGAGAATGCTGCTCCGGAATCAATTAAATCACCTTAAGCTACAGCAGTAAGTGTAAAGCGGGAAAGCTAAATTTAGCTTTCCCGTTTGTCTTCAAGCCGGTAAGTGACGTGACTGGAACGAACATGCAAATCGCGCTGAGGAAAAGGAATTTCAATTTTGTATTTGCGAAATGCATCGTCAATCGCCCACAGATAGTCAGAGAACAATCCGGCAGGTCTTTTTACCTGATCCGCATTTACCCACACGGCTAAAACAAAATCGAGACTGCTGTCACCAAAGCCTGTCATAAATACATTGGGTTTGTATACATCGCTGACTAAAGTGTGTGGAACGTTGTGGGTGGCTTCCAATACGGCTTGCTTTACCAGATTTTTATCGCTGCCGTAAGCTACTCCGAAGGGGATGCGGAATCGACGAATATTATCTTCATGCGTCCAATTGGTGACCGAGTCACCGATTAGCTGTGAGTTTGGAATGAGAATATCCACATTGTCGTTGGTTCTCACCAGGGTGGCTCGCATATGAATGGCAAGTACTTCGCCCGCGATACCAGAATTGAGTTCGATAAAGTCTCCCACTTTAACACTTTTTTCCAGCAGTAAAATTAAGCCGGAAACGAAATTGTTGACGATGCCCTGTAGACCAAGGCCAATACCAATACCCAGCGCACTTGCTACAAGCGTGAGTTTGCCTACGTTCACACCCAGAAGTGATACGGCAATTAATATTCCCGTCGCCAGAATTATGTAGTGCAGAATGCGGGTAATGACATAGATCTGCGCGGGGTGGATATGGGTGCGTTTACTTGCTACAGAAGAAAGCGCGCGTCGTATAAACGACGACACGATAAAAGTTGCGATAAAAACAACGAGGGCTGTAACTAGCTGACTAAGAGTAAGGGTATACTCTCCAAGCCAGAATATTTCTTTGTTCCACCATTCTTTTAACATGTCTTCGCCTTTTGGGGGTTAATGGGAGCTTACTTAAATCCAGCGCTTCCTGTGAAAGAAATACATTAAGCAGCCAGCAACAAGTGCCATTGTGCCAAGCAGGGTAAAGTAGCCAAAGCGCCAATGTAGTTCTGGAATATACTCGAAGTTCATGCCGTACAACCCTGCCAGAAAACTTAAAGGTACAAAAACGGCGGTAATGACTGTGAGTACGCGCATGGTCGCGTTCAGCTGGTGAGATGAAATCGAGAGATAACCCTCTAATAGATCGCCACAAATTTCGTAATGCATCTGAGTTAAACTATGCAGACGTTCAAAGCGGTCGTGTAAATCTATAATTTCATGCAGCTGTTGTTCAATATTATGTTCTGCCAGTATATCCGGACTTTTTAGGCTTTCAGTAATACTTTTATGATAGCTGAATATTCGGCGTAATTTTACGAGTTTGGATCGATAAGAAACCAACTCAGCCATCATTGTGTCATTTCCCGCTATCTGTAAGTTGTCTTCCAGTTCACTTAATAGGGTTTCGAATTGCAGAATGGAGTCCAAATAGATCCCTGCGGATCGGTGCATTACTTTTAAGGCAATGTGAATCGGATTTAATATCCATTTTTCCAATGCTTGTTCTTTTAATATCGCATCAACTCCCATGGAGTTCCCGCTGTGGAGTGAGATTACAAAGTTATCGCCAATGAAAAATGCTATTTGCTGATGCTCGAAACTCAGAACATCCCTTACTTCCAAAATACCGCGATACAGAATGAATACGTGGTCATCAAACATTTCAAATTTCGGTGGATGGCGTTTGCGTAGCGCATCCTGAATGGCCAAAGGGTGAAAACCAAATTCTTTAAGTAGTTCATCCACGCGATTCTCGTCGCTGGTCTGGATATCCAGCCAAAGCCTGGCGTCTGTGTTTTCTTTCCAAGTGGCAATAAGTTCCTCTTGTCCAGACATAAGTTGCTGGTCGTGGGTCAGAAGTCGCGTTCTAATCATAATATGGCCTAGTGTGTCGCTTAGTAGTGGCTTTGCGAATCTCTCAAGTCATCTAAACTTTAGAGTTCTAAAAACCTCGCGTATTCATAAATAGAGAGTATTGTAAAAAACCGGGATACATGATATCAAACGATTCTTCCGGCGCTGGGATGTCAGTATGATTTCGTGTATTGCACTGCAATCCATTTCTGTAAACCCAGCGTATGCCTATTCCTACAGTATCCAAGACTTTTTCAGGTGAATTTGTAAATCATGAACCAAGTGAACGTCAAGCAAACAAACACAAATGTGCGATCCGGTGATGCCGGAGCTGCTGCCTTGAGTCATGAGTTTTTAGAACTGCTTAGTTTGCTGATCCGGAGCCCGAGTGTAGTGGGTGCTGAGCATTCATTTTATCGTGTACTGCAGCGTGAACTGGAAGAGCGTGGAGCTCAGGTTACCTGGTATGAAGGGGTGCTGGTGGCGCAGGGTAAAGAACCGAATTCTCTGATGCTTTCTGCTCACATTGATCGGCACGGGTTAATCTGTACTGGCCCAAATGAGTTCCAATATGCTGCATTTGTTTCGGGGGCTCGTTCTGATTTGCTCGGCAATTCCGTCAGTGAGCAACTCATGAATAAAATTGTAGATCGCTTTGATGCTGAAGAAGTATATGCCTACGAGCCCTGGTCCGGCGCTTACCGGGGACGAGGGAAAATCAGTAAGGCTCACATTTGTGAGTTTCGAAATAACCTCATTTTTGAAGTGATGGGACTGGAACATCTGGTAGCGGGAACTCCGGTGGCGTTTACCGATAAACTGGTAGTGAAAAATGAAGCGCTGGTTGGGCAGCTTGATAATGTGTTGACGGCCGCTGTTCTGGTGCATCTCTTCGAATTAGGCTTTGAAGGAACCGCATTTTTTACCGCACAAGAAGAAGCGGGGAAAAGCTGGCGCTATTTACTCGAATGGTTTCGTCGCTTTGGTGGTTCCACCAACCATTTGATTGTGGTGGATACCAGCCCATTTCCAGACTTTGCTGCGGCTAAGGCGCAGCATTTGGTTTTGCGTAATAAGGACGCGAATGCTTCGTTTAATCGTGCGCTTACCAATCAGTTGGAATCGCTCTGTCAGCAGTCTGGCTATCGTAGTTTGTTCAAAGATCGCTACGTGGAAGAGCGAAACCGGGAAATAGTTGCGCAAGGGGGAGAGCCTCAATCCCTTGGGGCGACTGAACTGGGGCGGATTATTCACGCCTCCAATGGCCTGGTGGATGGCACGACCCTGCAAATCCCGTCTTCCGGCTACCATACGATGCAGGAATCTGCTCCTATTGCTTCTGTCGCTGCTTTTATAGAACTGCTCTTGCAGCTTGCCAGGTAAGCTCAACACCTGTTCCACCTGTGATTGTGGTATTTCCAGGCGGTGGTAACAGTCTTTAAAAACTGTTGTTTGTTTCTTCGACAAGCAGGCTCTCAGCTAACAGTGGGAGCCAGTGCTGACATCAGTAAATGCTCACGCCAGTCGATTTTTACCGTAAAATATGCGTCTGTTTTGCAGCTGGGAATGTGATTTGGCGGCATAAGCCGGTGGTTGTATAATGCTCAGTTCAGTATTGCGTTGGTTCGAGTAAGCTCATTGAGAAAAGTCGTGCAGTAGGCCCATAGCGGGGGAAAGTTATGAATATTATGTCGCTTACCCGAATTGTCCAGGAGGTGGCGTTCGCAGGTAGCCCCACAGATCAAGTGAAGCTTATCGTGGATTCCATTAGTGAATCGCTCGACGTGGATGTGTGCACGCTATATCGAATTAATGCTGATCAAAACATGGAATTGCTGGCCAGTCATGGTCTGTCTGTAAAAAATAAAGATATCAAAATCCCTGCGGGAAAGGGCTTAGTCGGTCTGGTGGTCAAAAGCAGACATGCAGTCAATATTGACGATGCAGCCAAGCACCCCGATTATTTTTATATTCCAGAAATTAATGAAGAAAAATACACGAGCTTTTGCGGCGTTCCCCTGGTTCGTTTTGGCAAGGTGATCGGCGCGCTGGTGGTGCAAAGTAAACAATTAAGCAAACTGGAAAAAGAAAGCGAGGCGGTTTTAACCACGCTCGCGTCACAATTGGCGCTCATTGTGGCGGAGCTGCCTGCGGCCATTTCTACATCCGTGAGAGAGGCTACGCCTCACAATATTCGGGTCAATGGTAATAAGGGAGCGCCGGGCATCGGCATAGGCAAGGCGGTTGTTTGCATTGGCGATGACTTGAGCAATGTGGTAGATGCCGCTTGCGACAATGTTGATGCAGCTCTTGTGGAATGGCGTGAGCTGCTTGAAAAAGTCAAGTTGGACATCGAGGCTGAGCGAGCCTCTTTAAAAGAAAACGTTTCTGAGAGTATTCGTGGGATTTTTGATGCTTACAGTCTTTTACTGTCAGACCAGTCACTGATCAACAAAGTGGAGGCAGAGCTCAAAGCCGGTCACTGGTTGCCCTGGGCGATCAAACACAGCATTCACTATTTTGTTGAGTTATTTTCAGCGATGACGGACCCATATCTAAAGGCTCGCTGTGAAGACATTTTGCACTTGGGAAATAAGTTGTACTTTACTTGGCGAGGAAAGAATCCTCATCAGGATTTCCATGATATCAGTGAGCCTGTGGTGCTTATTGGTGAGCATATCGATGTTTCTTTAATCGCAAGTGTTCCCAGTCAGTATCTGGCGGGTGTCGTATGCTTTGGTGGCGCAACACTTTCGCACACGGCAATTCTGGCGAACGCGATGGGCATACCTGCGGTAATGGGTGTTGGAGCAATAAAGCAATTAAAAGATCAGCAAAACATTATTGTCGTAGGCGATGAAGGTATTGTGATCGTTAATCCGACTGATGCGATTTCGAATGAATTTAACAAATTGCAGCACAGAGAGCTCGTACTCCAGCAACAATTGGACTCTTTAAGGGATATGCCTGCAGTCACAAGGGATGGTGTTCGTGTTTCGCTGTTTACCAATACCGGCTTGTTGGTGGATCTGACTCCGGGAATAGAATATGGCGCAGAAGGAATTGGACTGTATCGAACTGAAATTCCGTTTATGGTGCGGGAAAGCTTTCCCAGTGAGGACGAACAAATTGCGGTATATCGTCGTGTGTTAAAAGCGTACGAAGGTAAACCCGTGTATATGCGTACGCTGGACATTGGCGGCGATAAGCAGCTGCCGTATTATCCCATCGATAATGAAGATAACCCGGCCTTGGGCTGGCGGGGAATTCGCTTTACGTTAGACAATATACAGCTGCTGATGACACAGGTTCGTGCAATGATACTGGCAGCTGAACAAAAGACAAACCTTCATATTTTACTTCCTATGGTCTCATCCACTGGCGAACTTGATGAATTTATCAGTGTTCTGAATGATGCGGTACATCAGTTGAAAGAAGAAGGTCATGCCGTCTGTAAACCAAAAATCGGAGTAATGGTTGAAGTTCCTGCGGTAATATCATTGTTGCCATTTTGGAAAAAGAAAATTAATTTTGTCTCCATCGGTACCAATGATTTAAGCCAGTACTTACTTGCGCTGGATAGAAATAATGCACGGGTGGCTTCGCGCTTTGATCATTTACATCCGGCCGTTATTCAGGAGATAAAAAGAATTCTAAGCGTTGCAAAAAGCTGTGAGCTGCCCGTGAGCTTATGTGGTGAGATGGCCTCGGAGCCCTTGGTGGTTGCTTTACTTTTAGGCTTAGGCGTTCGTAACCTTAGTATGAGCGCAAATAAAATACCAAAAATAAAATATCTGATTCGTTCTTTGGATATGGTGAAAATGAACGAATTGGCTGAACAGATTTTGCAATCGGATTCCGTTGAGCAAATTCGTCATCTATTGGAGCAGGAGTTAAATGAACTCGGCTTAACAGATATTGTCTATCGAAAAACGGTCACGAGTTTCCAATAAAATGGCAATACCCGCAATCTTCCGTTTAACATTGAAGGAACTAACAGTACTGGGTGAATGATTGCAAGATCTAATAGTTAAAAATACACGCGCATTAAAACTATTCATTTTTCTTAGCTGGCTGTTGCCAGTGTTTTCCTATGCTTCCGTCAAAATCGACATTCGAGGTGTTGATAGTGAGCTGCGCCAAAACATTGAGCTCAATCTCAGTTTAAGTGGCTTGAAGTCGCAAAAAAACAGCGTAACGCGAACTACGATCAATCGGCTTGTGAAAAAAGTTGGGAAAGAAGTCAGTAATGCATTGCAGCCTTTCGGTTATTACAGTGCTACCGCTAGTGTAAATGTTACAAACAGTGAAGAAGATACAAAGTTTTTTTCTCTCGGCTCCAGTAACAGTAATGAGCAACATTGGCATATTGAGATCGATGTGGATCTAGGTCCACGAGTAAAAATTAAGGAATTCTCGGTTAATATTTCCGGAGAGGGCGCCATAGTGGAGGCTCTGAAGGAAATGGTAAAAGAAGCTGGTATTAAAAAAGGTGATGGCCTGAATCATGCTAAGTATAAAGATCTGAAAAAAAACTTATTAAATACTGCACAAAATGCTGGCTATGTTGATGCAAAATATCAACTTAGTGAGATTCGTGTGGATACGGTTGAGCATACAGCCTACATATTTCTTACTTTAGATATTGGACCGCTATATTATTTTGGAGATATTAATATCGAGCAGGACGTGCTTAATGAAAACGTAATAGATCGATATATACGAAAGTACGAAGGGGAAGCGTTTGCTGCAGACAAATTACTAGATTTGAAATTCGCACTTTCTGGCGGTGGGTATTTTAATAATGTGGACGTTGATGTTAGAAAAGAAAACGCCAAAGATTACCGCATACCGATTGATATAGCGACATCGCCAGCACCGCGTTTCAGCTATACCGGAAGTCTCGGCTACGGTACAGATACTGGACCTCGTGTCGGTGCGGGGTTTGTGAATCGAAGAGTCAATGCGCGTGGGCACAAGCTTAAGTCGAATATACGCTGGTCTGAAAAAGAAAACAGCTTTGTCACCCAATATAAAATTCCTACGGGTAACATGGTCAGTGAATATTATGATGTGAAGTTTATGGCAACTGAACAGGAGGTAAATGATGTTGATTCAATTCGCTACGCTGCCTCTACAAGTCATAATATTGATTTTTTAAAGGGTTCCTTAAATTACAGCTTGACTGTGGTACAGGAAGATTTTGAATTTCGAGGCGAGGAATTGCAGCGAGCGCAGCTTTTGATTCCTGGCGTAACCTATTCTTATGTGAAGTCAGATAATCCGCTATACACGCGCAAAGGTTATAGCTTCATCATCGATATTCACGGCGGTTTAAATTCGGCCTACTCTGAAACAACGTTTCTCCACGTGGGTATTGCCGGTAATGCAATTCTGCCGTTGGGGAATAGAATGCGACTGTTGCTTCGGGGAGAACAGGGCCGCGTATTCTCTGATGACTTCAATCGTTTACCACCCTCGGAGCGGTTTTTCACCGGTGGTGTGAGCTCTGTGCGTGGGTTTGGTTATCAAGACATTGGGCCGCGCAATGATCTCGGTGTGAATCTTGGAGGAAAAACCCTGGTCATCGGTAGCGCCGAATTGGATTATTTATTGACGCCAAACTGGGGCGTGGCTGTTTTTACGGATGCAGGTAATGCAACCAATGAAGAACAGTTTGAATTGTATAAGAGCTATGGTGTGGGGCTGAGGTATAAAACACCTATAGGTATGGTGCGTTTTGATATCGCGCATCCAGTGGATAAACTGAACGAAGGCGATAAAGAGTTTAAGATTCATTTAAATATCGGCCCGGATCTGTGACTTGAAGTACCCATGAAACTAAGAAAAAGACAAATTTTTGCAGGATCAGTGCTATTTGTTCTTGCTGCTATTATCGCTGTCATTGCCTGGCTTGGAAACACTCAAGCCGGTCTGCATCTTACTGTGAACCTTGTTCAAAAATATGTGCCCTCGGTAAAAATAGAAGAAGCCGAGGGGCAGCTATTTCATCAGTTTTCTTTGAAAAACGTTCGCTATCACTCTGAGCCGGTAAATCTTCAGTTACAAACTGTTAGCCTGGATTGGCAGTGGTCCGCCCTGCTTCACGAAGAGTTCTTAGCGCGGAGTTTGACTTTGCGACACGGGAAACTGACGTTGCATGCGACTGAAGACGTGCCACAACCTAAAGATGAATCTTCAATGACAATTGAAGATATTCTTGCAACACTGAAACTCCCGATAAAGATTCAACTAAAACTTCTAGACCTTAAAGATTTTACCGTCTTGCAGGAAGATAAAGAAATTGTTGCAATTGAACACTTTCGGTTAGTGAGTTTTCATTGGGATGATGCAATCTCCGTTAAAAAGTTAACACTCGATAGCTCTCTGATAAATGCTGATGGATCGGTGCAAGTGAGACAATCAATTCCTTATGAATTATCTGGAGATGTTAACGTAGAATATTTTCCTCCTGCGCAGCCGGTGGTTAACGGTCATATCGTGGTTGGCGGTACCACGCGAGATGCCAAGGTGGATGTAAATATATCCGCGCCATACAACACAAAACTCACCGCGAAATTATCACGTCCCTTGTTTGAATCACCAAAAATGGAATGGGTGTTGGCATGGGAGCAATTGAATCTGTCTGCAATACAATCGACCTTGCCTGCAATAATTTTACAAGGGAAATTAAAAGGAGAGGGAAACCTTCGCAAGCTGAGTTATTCCTTGGAGAATGAGCTGACATCAGTTGCTGATGAAAATGGTAGCACACCATTTTATGATGACTCTATTCTGGATATGAAAGGGCAATTTGCCAATGATGTTTTAGCTATAGAGCGTGCGGAGATTCTGTTGAATGATAACGGACATTTGGATTTGCATGGCAAGGTTCATTTAGCTAAGCCGCATACTCCGTTTCAGTTTAAAGGCGCTTGGAAGGGAATAAAACAGACTGTTGAAATTGAGCGAAGTCGTGAAGCATTGCTGCAAGCTAAAACCAGTATTCATCAACTTAACGCGCTTGAAGAATTTACCATCGAAAGTGGAGGAAGTTTTGAACTGAGTGGTGACCTGCAAAAAGTTGTGCTGGCAGCAAATTCACATCTTAACGCTGGAGAACAACAAGGGAATATTACATTAGAAGGGAAGGCGAACAATTTAGACGATCTGGAAGCATTAAACTGGCAGGCGAGTCTTCAATGGCAGGAATTACTCATCCCTTGGCGTGAACGCGTTTTGCTTCCGCACGGTAGTATTAAGGGGCATGGACAAGGAAAAGAATATCAGTTTTCTTCTGATGCGAAAGTGGAGATCGCTGAGGATTTTAGTGCCCTATTGACTTTGTCTGGATCTGGAGATGCACAGCGCTTGACGGTGCCAACGATAAAAATTGAATCCACCGCAGGACAATTGGAGGGGAATACACTGGTTGAATTTTCTCCTGCAACAACTGTTAGGGCGAAGTTGGTCGGTACGCACATTAACCCCGAATTTCTCGACTCAGAATGGCGTGGTGACTTGTCGTTAGATCTTGATGCAGAAGCCATGCTTGCAGACAACCAAAGTGTTTTCTCGGTAAATCAATTGGCTGTGAATGGCAAGTTGCGAGAACGCAAATTCAGTTTGGATAGTCAAGTGGATTGGGAAAATGCTGTACTCACACTTCATCGATTTAATTTGTCTTCGGGTGAAAGTATTGCGCAGGTGAAGGGGGTGCTTCCGCAGCATGCAGGTAACACGGACGGGAACCTGACATGGGAAATTGATGTTAAAAATATGCAGGACATTTTGCCGGATTTAAAAGGTAAAGTAGCCTCGCAAGGGTCAGTCAAGGGCAGCATCGATGAGCCAGACATTCAAGTGACGGCCAATGTACAAAACTTACAAAGTAATGTTGTTGCGATAGCGTCAGCAGAAGCGGACGCGTCGTTTAAACTGATTCGAGATGGGCAAAGTTTCATCTCCAGCCCGATTAAAGTAGGCGTGAATGTAGAAGGTCTAAGTAATGGTGCTATCAACATTGATGCGCTTAATTTCAATATGGGCGGTGCTTTAGATTCTCATTCACTCGGTTTGACGCTACAGAGTGATGATCTTGATTTTACATTGGCCGCAGATGGGGCGTTGGCAAACAGTACGAACCAGTACCGCTGGAATTTCTCGCTGGAAGAGTCTGATATCCACTATCTGGATTATCCAGCCTGGGTCTTGACTCAAGCGGCTTCAGGTAATGTAGCTGCTGATGCCAGTGGAATGGACAGGGCTTGCTGGAAAAGTGAAGTCAGTGAGTTTTGTCTTATTGCGCAATATAACCCGAAAGAAAAATCTCAATTTCGATTGGACCTGGAGCAATTGCCTGCCAATATGTTGAGTGCGTTTTACCCGGAAACGCTGGAAATTGATACCCAGATTAATGGCAGTGCATCAGTGGAATTAGAGCGGGGAGCTCTTAAGCGTATAGCCGTTGACCTTATTACCAGTGAAGGTAAGTTGATTTGGCAAAACATTGCTTCTGAGTCTACTTCGCAACAAGCAAAATCGCCTGAGACATTGGCCTCTAATCCGCAAGCCACGGATAACGAATCCGAAGATGAAATTGTATTAGGAGAAGGGCATTACAATTTACGTTTTGAAGATGTATTAACGGCGAATGTCTCTCTGCCGTTGCAGAATGAGAAAGGTATATTGGTCAACTTGACGACTTCGGGTGCAGGACAACCTGTCACCGAGCAAAGCCTGCAAGGTCGAGTGACTATCGGATTCGATAATATTGGGTTTCTCACGGAATTCATCCCAGTTCTTACAGACATACATGGCACCCTAAAAGGGGACGTTGAAGTTGGTGGTACTCTCGCGGAACCGGTGTTGGCCGGTAACGTAAATCTAGTCGATGGTGGTTTAACATCTGAAGAGTATGGCGTCGATTGGACAAATATTAAAGCGGATTTAAAAAATCATTCAGGCAGCGGAATTGCTTATGAAATATCGGTGGATTCTGGCGAAGGGAAGTTAAAAGTGAAAGGCCAGACGGTATTTGAAATGAAAAACTTTTCAACGGAATTGGCGATAAGTGGTGACCGCTTTCTATTGGTGGATAATGAAGAGCTACGCTTAATTGTGTCGCCCGAAGTAGGCTTAACGTTGAGCAACAATGAGCTGCGTGTGAATGGGGATGTTATTGTCAATAAAGGACGTTTTTCGCCAAAAGAATTGCCCAAAGGTGCTGTAACCGTCTCTGAAGACCAGATTATCGTGAGTCAAAATACGGTAGTTGGCCAGCAGAATAATTTACAGCAATATATTTCCCTCAATATTCGCATTGAAGAAAGTGTAAAAGTCACCGCATTTGGTTTTAAAGGCGGAATAAATGGCGGCTTGAAAGTTCACGGTGAGCCGGGTCGAGCAACAACCGCTACGGGTCAGCTTCAGGTGGTTGATGGAGAATATCGTGCCTATGGCCAGGGGCTTGTAGTGGACTATGGCAAAATTATTTTTGCTGGTGGGCCGGTAGATCGTCCAGGCATCGATATTAAAGCGCATAGAAACCCCGCAGAAAATATTACAGTCGGGGTGTTTGTACAGGGCTATTTAGGGAATACAGAATTTAAACTGTTTTCGGAACCTGCTGGTATGAGTGAAACTGAGCAGCTGTCCTGGCTTATTCTGGGACGCGCCCTGGAAGAAAATAACACTGAAGACAATGACATGCTTGCTGAAGCCGCTTTAAGCTTAAGTATTTCTCGTGCAGATTCCGTTCTGAAAAAATTAAGTGGCGAAGTAGGGGTAGACAGCATCGGAATTTCTACCGGGACAGGTGAAGCCGGTGCAGCTTCCGACAGTAATAACGCCGAGTTAGTGTTGGGGAAATATCTCAGCCCGGAATTGTTTGTGAGCTATGGTATCGGTTTATTTAATCAAATTAATACTTTGCGTATTGAATATATTTTTAATAAAAACTGGCGCTTTGCTACAGAAACCTCAACCGAAAAAGTGGGTGGTGGAGATCTAATTTACAGTCGAGAGAAAATGTAGTTCGATAATTACTGAACGCTACCAAAGAGCCAATACTCCGAGGGTTTAATGCGGGTATCTTTCTCATTTACTCGAATTGTGACTCTTTTATGACATTTTTTCTCGAAAAATTGTAACGCGGTGTTCTGACATTTTTATAATGTTATCGTATTTAGAATATGACACTAATATTACGTGATGGCACAAATCAGGCTAGTTGACACTTGTTAAACGCCATCCACCTGAAATTTTTCGGGTTTTTATCTCAAAATTTGAGCCATTCTACTCAAATAGAACTCAATCAAAAATTGAATCATCTATAATAAAAAATGTTGCCGTGATTCTATTCCTATTGCATCGCTATTTAATAACGATGCCTTCTAAAAAAATGAGCGGTGCTGGTAGCTGTTTAGACTTTTATTAAAAATTTGTGACAGCGAATACTTTTTCTTGATTTGGATTCTTCAGCATTGCCATTTGTTTGTATCGTGTAGATTTTTTGCATGAACAGGAAGTGATTGTATGTGTGATAAGGTTTCTTTGAGTTAGTTTTGAGTTTGACTGGTTTTATTAAGGCATGAATGATGTACCGTTACGATAAGTTTAGTTGGCCAAATGCCTCACGCGGGCAGCATCGCAAACGAATTGTTTCGGTGGAAAAGAACTGCCCAACAGTGGATGTGACCTTTCATCCCGCACTGCCTGTTATGCAGGTTGATCCATTGTATATGTCTCTCTCGATTGATATTTCAGTTTTGGCAGGAGGCTACTGGTGGGAAGGTTCGCAGTCGGTTAAGCGTGGTCTCGGAGTAAATCGCATACCGGCTCTGGATTTAACTCAACCCAGGCTGGATAAGTATATCGCTGCATTGGCGCCGTTTTATTTGCGCATCGGTGGATCTGAAGCGGATAAAGTCAGTTATCTGGAGCAGACCTGTAAAGACAATTTGTTTATCGCTGAATCGCAGTGGCATGAATTGCATAATCTCTTAAGCCGCCATAAGTTAAAGCTATTTTTTACGGCCAAATATGGCTTGTTTCAACGGCAGCAACATGGATCTTGGGAAGGGCAAGAGCTGGAAACTCTATTGCAACATAGCTTGCAACAGTCACTGCAAATGGAAGTTATTGAGCTGGGAAATGAATTAAATGCGTATTGGATTTTTCACGGTCTCAGCGCGCAGCCTGGCCCCAAAAAGCTTGCTCGGGATTACAACACTTTCGCGGCAATGGTAAGAAAATATTATCCTTCTGCAAAAATATGTGGCCCCGGTAGTGCTTACTGGCCGAAAATTGGTGAAGCTGGCGCTCCCTTTTCAAATCTTACTCGCAGTTTTCTCGAGCAGGTTGATCCTTCCAGTATTGATATTATCGACTGGCATTATTATCCCTATCAAAGCCGCCGCAGCCCTATAAGAACGCGAACGGCCACGCAAAATGCCATGCTCAACCCCAAGTCCTTTGGTGATTTTGCAAAATACACCCGAACATTATTGCATTGGCGTGATCGCTATCAACCGCATGCTGAACTATGGACCGGTGAGAGTGGCTCTGCTCAATGTGGTGGACAACCCGGACTTTCGGATCGCTGGATTTCCAGTTTCTGGTGGGCCGATCAACTGGGGCAGGGCGCACAGCTTGGACAAAAAGTGATGATTCGCCAAAGTCTTATCGGCGGAGAGTATGGTTTACTTGATCGTGTGAGTCTTACGCCACGGCCGGATTTTTGGGTAAGTTTTATGTGGGCTAATCTGATGGGGGATCATGCCATTCCGGTATTGGTGGCAGATGATAAAATTCGAGCTTATTGTCATTCCAGCAAAGATGGGCAATCTAAAACGCTGATGCTTATTAACTTGTCACCGCACATGAAACAGATTGATAGTACGGCCCTAGGGACCGTGGTTGATCAATACGAAATAACTGCTGACAGCTTGGATGCCGAGAACGTGTATATCAATGCCATTGCCAGTGAAGAGCTTGCGGACCACTTGGAATTTTCATCGATACCTGTCGACGAAGTGGCACCATTTATCAAACCTTTTAGTATTAACTTCTGGACCATAGGGAATTCACGCCTGTCATAGTGTCTCATAACGCTTATGATGTGCAGGGTTAGCGGTTTTCCATTAGTTCTCCATTGGTCTTCCAATGGTTCTCCAGTAGTGGTCATGTAATAAATTTTCTAAAAGGTGATCATTTAAAGTTTTTATTGATGACTATCTATAGTGCTAACTTCATAGGTAACACCTATCAAAAGCATCATTACAATCGATTAGTTATTAGCGCCTGATATTTTTATTATGGATGACATCAAATTGATACTCATTCATTGAAACAGGAGATAACGCATGGCGCAATCTATTATCAACACCAAGATTCTTCCTTTTAAAGCAACGGCATTCCATAACGGTGACTTCGTTGATGTAAGCGAACAAGACCTGCTAGGCAAATGGTCTGTAGTGATGTTCTATCCGGCCGATTTCACTTTTGTCTGTCCGACAGAGCTTGGTGATATGGCTGACCATTACGCACAGCTTCAAGATTTGGGTGTAGAGGTGTATTCCGTTTCAACAGACACCCACTTTACTCACAAAGCCTGGCACTCAAGTTCCGATACCATCAGCAAAATTCAGTTCCCTATGATAGGTGATCCAACGGGAGTGATTTCTCGAAACTTTGGTGTGATGATCGAAGAGGATGGATTGGCATTACGCGGCACCTTTGTCATAAATCCAGAAGGTGAAATCAAAGTCGCTGAAATTCATGACTTGGGAATTGGGCGTTCAGCAAAAGAGCTTGTTCGTAAAATTCAAGCCGCACAATATGTTGCAGAGCACGATGGCGAAGTATGTCCTGCAGCGTGGCAGCCAGGCTCTGAAACTTTGAAACCATCATTGGATCTTGTTGGCAAGATCTAAACATACACACTCCCTGACACTGGTTAAATTCTCCGACAGGCTGTACACGCAGCCTGCTCGGGAGAGTGTTGCCGTAAATATAGTGGAAGCCGTAAAGGCGCGAGCGCGACGTCTGAATGACGTCTAAAGGCCATCAAAAAAAGCCACCACCAAAAACCAGACCACAGGTATACGTACAACTTCAACACGGGTGATATTGACGAGGAATTAGCATGTTAGACCAAACGATGAAACAGCAGCTTGAAACATATCTGCAAAATTTAAAGCGGCCAATTGAATTAGTAAAGTATGTTGATGCAAGTGAAAAGTCTCGTGAGCTAAGTACCTTGGTCGATGAAATTGCAGACTTATCCGATTTAATTACTGCAGTGACGATTGAAAAAGATGTCAACGACGAGCCAACAGAATCAGCCTCGGAGCGACAGTATCGAGTGCCGTCGATGGTGGTGAGAAGCCCTCATGCAGACACCGAAATAACGTTTTCCGGCATACCACTTGGACACGAGTTTACCTCATTAGTGTTGGCTCTGTTGCACAGTGGTGGTCACCCAATAAAAGTCGACGAGCAAACTATTGTTGCTATTCGCAATCTTGATGGTGAATTCAATTTTGAAACATTTATTTCTTTGAGCTGCCAGAACTGTCCGGACGTTGTACAAGCATTGAATATTATGGCCGCCATCAACCCGAATGTGCATCATACGATGATTGATGGTGCTCTTTTCCAGGAGGAAGTGGACGAGCGTAAAATTATGGCCGTGCCTTCCGTGTATTTAAACGGTAAGCCGTTTGCGCAGGGGCGAATTAGTTTGCAGGAAATTCTACGTAAAGTAGATACCGCTGCTGCGAAACGTGAATCGGCTGAACTTTCCCGTAAAGAGCCATTTGATGTGCTGGTGGTTGGCGGAGGTCCTGCTGGTGCGGCAGCGGCTATTTATGCGGCGAGAAAAGGTATTCGCACGGGAGTGGTGGCTGATCGATTCGGTGGTCAGGTACAAGACACAATGGCGATTGAAAACTTTATTTCTGTCAAAGAAACCAACGGCCCGAAATTGGTTGCCAGTCTTGAGGAGCATGTAAAAGACTATGCTGTGGATATTATGCATGGGCAAAAAGCACAGTCGCTTGAAGCCGTAAATGGCGAGATCTCTGTGACCTTGGAAAGTGGTGCAACACTGGAGAGTCGCTCAGTAATATTGGCAACCGGCGCTCGCTGGAGAGAAATGAACGTTCCTGGCGAGAAGGAATATCGCGGACGCGGTGTGGCTTATTGTCCGCACTGTGATGGTCCTTTGTTCAAAGGAAAGAAAGTCGCTGTCATTGGCGGAGGCAATTCGGGAATTGAAGCGGCGATTGATCTGGCAGGGATAGTGGAACATGTGACGGTATTGGAGTTTGATAATACTCTGCGAGCCGATGAGGTATTGCAGAAACGTGCGAGATCTATGCGTAACATCGACATTGTTGTGCAGGCACAAACAACCGAGGTGATCGGCGATGGTGAGCGTGTGACAGCGATTGAATATGTCAAACGGGATTCTGGTGAGAAGGTGACGTTGCCGCTGGCAGGTGTGTTCGTGCAAATTGGTTTAGTGCCTAACTCTGAATTCTTACGAGATACCTTAGCGTTAACTGCACGAGGTGAGATTATTGTCAGTGCAACAGGTGAAACATCCATACCTGGTGTGTTCGCGGCAGGTGATGTAACTCATGTTCCCTTTAAGCAAATTATTATCGCAATGGGGAATGGCGCGAATGCGGCCTTGGGCGCTTTTGACTATTTGATTCGCACGCCTGTAGAGGAAAGCGAAGCGAAAGAAATAACGCCGGGCAAAACATCCAATCAAGCGGCTTAATTAATTGATGGGCAGCTTTATTTTATAACCTCAGTGCCCGGCGAACTATGTTCGTCGGGTCTTTTTAATTAGCACTGTTTTATTGTGCTTTTTGGTAATGGTGACTCATCGCTCCGCGGACACAGGCAACGATCGCTCGAATACATTCCATGCGCGCGTAATTGGGGCGTATGACCAGAGAAATTTGTCGCACGGGGATCGGATCAGCAAATGGAATGTAACGAATTCTACTGCTCTCCATGGCGCTGGTTAAAGCGAGCTCTGGCATCATGGTAATACCCATATTGCTGGCAACCATATGACGCAATGTCTCCAGGCTTGTGGCTTGAAAGCGAGTATCTTCATTGGCATCTGCAGCAAAGCAATAACCGAGGGTTTGGTGTCGCAGGCAATGCCCATCTTCCAGGGTTAGTACTCTTTCTCCTTTTAAATCTTTAAGTTCAACGCATTCAAGCTGCGCCAGAGGATGACTTGGGTGGACTGCCAGTACCAGGGGTTCTTCAAAAAGGTCATAGCGATCAAAGGTGTTCATTTCATCCAGCCAGGGAAGAACTAAAGCATCCAATTTGCCTTCATTTAGTTCCCGCAATAAATCCTTGGTGCGGTTTTCATGCAAGTAAAAATGAACCTTATTGAGCTGACGATTAAGTGGTTCCATGATGTGTGGCAATAAATAAGGCGCTAAAGTTGGAATGAGTCCCAGGTGAATATCGCCCGCCAACGGGTCCAGTAAAGCTTTGGCAGATTCTTCAAAATGGTCGGCAGCTTGAATAACTTTTCGCGCATCTGCGACCAGCTGTTCTCCTGCCGGAGTGAGCATAACTTTGCGATGGTGGCGTTCGATCAGTTGTAAGCCGAGGGTTTCTTCGAGCTTCATTAACTGCCCACTCAGTGTAGGCTGGCTGACATGGCAGGCTTCAGCGGCTTTGCCGAAATGTTTGTGCTCGTCGAGAGCTACCAGATATTGCAGGTCTCGGATTTTTACCATGAATCACCTGTCAGGAGGTCTTTATCAAACTAATATAAGACTAAGGTTGTGAAATGCTAGGGGTGTTAGTCGCCAAATGAGATATTAGCGGTATTTTGAGCTGTGCTTCAAGTGAGGTTGCGATTCAACAGATATCTCGCTCATTGGCCAGCGTTGCCGCATTGTTGTTTGGCGCTTAGTAGACAGCAAGTTGGGTGGTGAAAGTCATGAGCGACAAACAAAAAAGGCATCAGTAATGATGCCTGGAGAGTAGGGGGACGCTGCTCGAAATTCCCCGTAATGTGAAAAAATCTCGTAATGTATTTACGCGTATTGTTACAGGGCTTTAAAAGAAATAGAGGAGCGCGCTATCGGCTCCTCTATTTAGCTGATAGCTTATTATTGGCAGCTGCCGGTTTCTGTCCAGGCATAAGTCCACGCCCAGCCTTTACCTGGCTCGTAGGGTCCACCCAGAGAGCACCAGCCGGCAACATCACATCTGAACTGCTTGCCGAGGTTTTGAACGACTGCGCCTGCACCGTATTGTTGGCCATTAACAAATGCAGGATCAGAACAGCTTGAGCCACCGGAGCTGCTGGAAGAGCTCGAACTGCTGGACGATGAACTGGAGCTGCTGGATGACGAACTTGAACTGCTGCTCGACGAGGAGCTAGAGCTGGAGCTTGAAGAACTCGAGCTGCTGCTCGAAGACGAGCTGGAACTGCTGGATGAGGAGCTTGAAGAAGAGCTGCTGCTTGAACCGCCGCCTACAACTTCCACATCAAAATGGTAGGCCACACATTTGGCGTAGTCGCCTTCGCGCAAGGCGGAGTAGGCCGTTTGATAATTTACCAGCTTACAGGCATAGGTTCGTCCATCCGGTGTTTCCGTGGTGTAGCTCCAGTCCTGTTCCCAGTAAATATTTAATGCACCTGCACCGCCGGAATCAAATGCACGCATGTTGGCGCAGCCCAGCTGTTCATCGGCCGGAACGGGGACATGGAGATAGTTGGCCAGGTCACGGTAATACTTAATACGGTTAGCAGATTGTGGTTTTTCTGCTCCAGCGCCACACTCGATACCACCATTGATAATCATGGTGGTCGCGCCAAAGCCTGGTGTCAGATTGCTGGCAAGGTCTGTAGCATTTGGCTGCCAGGTACCATCAACAACGTGCAACATGCTGGGCTTCGGGGGTTGAGGATAGGCGTAAAAGAAAATAGCACTGGCCAGGTTCAACCAGGTGTCTGCCACAAGCTCTGGATTGTCCAGCAGAGTGCGGACAGTGCCGAACATTGCTTCAGAGAATGGGCCGTAGTTGTAGTTATAACTCAGCTGCTTCGCGCCGCGTCCGAAATAGCTTTTAAAGTCACCGTTGGCGAATTTGCCACAAGGCCACATTTCACTTTGCCAGCCAGCACTACATTCTGCGTTATATCCACCGCGGCTTTGCTCTGTCCAACCGATTTCACGCACATGTACCAAGCCTTGGCGCCATTCCGGGATGGGGCTGTTCGCTGTATGTCCTCCGGTTTCCTGAGCGAAATGGGCAAACATGGTGGCCAGCGTTTTCCGGCAGATGGCTTCGGCATCTCGACCGTCATCATAACTGTCACAGAGCGTTGGGAATTTACCTACGGCTTTGAGGAAATTGGTGTAGCTGTACTCTTGAGTGCGCATGGCAAACAGGTGATCCCAATCCGCGCTGGTTAGAATACCTTCAACGCGAATAACATTTTCCGGGTTGCTTGAACGACCCGGTGCAATGGCATCTACCACGGCATTTTCGCGAGTGCGAATCGATTTTTTGACCTGTTGCATCAAGGGCGAATTGGTCAGGCTCTCTTCGACCTGGTTCAGATAAGAGCCGGAAATCTGATTGCCGTTTAGAGCATCGCCAATGCCGGTTGGATTGGGGGGCAGGGTGGAGTCTCCGCCATTGTTGTCTGAGTCACCGTCATCAGAGTCACCGTCGTCACCACCATTACCATTGTCCGAGCCATCGCTGTTCACCAGGCTCCAGGCAGATTGCCAGTAAGCACCGCTACCTGGCTCATATGCCCAGTCTGCGTTTGGCAGGCTACACCAGCCCGGTTGAATACAACTGAAAATGGAGCCGTCATTAAATACAAGGTCACCAGAGGCGTAACTGGAACCTGATTGGTATTGTGGGGCGGATGTTTGTGCGAATGCTGAAGTTGCTGCAATTGAACTACTAATGAGTGTTGCTGCGGAAATCGACTTTATAAAAAGGCTTAGTCTGGTCGCCATTAATAAATCTCCCGAATGATTTAATCTCATTGTCCTTTCTGGACAAGCTGCTAGAAGGGTGTTGCATCTACGGAATATCGAAAATATTGTTTTTATACGTTGTGTGGATACTTTATAAGTAGTTTTTTAGACAACGTTGTCCATCAACCCTAAGCTCAATGAAAGTAGCTGTCAATTATAAAAATATTAGGAATCTGCACAATTCGATATAAAACCAGATATTTGAAGCTATTATAAAAATTAAGGCTGAAAAAATCTGACGAGTAATGTACAAAATGGGCCATCCTGATAAAGTGGCACCGCATCACTGGTTATAAAGTAGGTGCTTACTTATTCTAATAAGGGTGATATACGACAGGGGTGGAGTATGGTAGGTTCTTATGAATCCGGGTGTGCACTGAGCTTGCCTAGTAGTTTCAAACCCTCTAATCTTGCGCCACAAAAAAGTCATAATAATAGAGCTTGTTAAAAGCTACGTTGGGAAACATGAAACCTACGATTAAAAGTGTTGCCAAGCTTGCGGGTGTTTCGTTTAAAACGGTATCGCGAGTCATTAATAATGAGCCTTCCGTTGGCGATGATCTGCGGGAAAAAGTCTGGAAAGCGGTAAAGGAATTGGATTACCAGCCCAACCTGTCGGCACGCCACTTGCGGGGGGCCTCGTCATTTATTGGCTTTATTTATGATAACCCCAACAGTCACTATGTGATCGAAATGCAGCACGGTATTCTGGATGAATGTCATCGTCAGGGGTATCAACTTGTGATTCATCCTTGTGACGCCAATTCTGCGGCGTTGACCGATGATCTGGTTTCCATGGTAGAGCATGGACAGTTGGCGGGGTTAGTACTTACTCCACCGATTTCCGAAGATGAGACTATCGTCCAGGGGCTGTACGAAAAAGGCGTAAATTTTGTGCGCATCATTTCGGGGTCTGGTGAGACAGACGGTAGATCACCCTGTGTATTTGTCGATGACCATGCTGCCAGCGTTGAAATTATCCAGCACCTGATCGATTTAGGGCATACCCGCATCGGATTTCTAACCGGAGATATGACCCATAAATCAACTTTACAGCGTCTTGCTGGCTATAAGGAAGCGCTGGAAAACAACAAGCTACCGGTAACAAACGAGTTAATCATCGAGGGGCAATTCTCCTTTGAGTCCGGTGTTGCCAGAACCCAGCATTTGCTGGGCCTGGAAAATCCTCCGACGGCAGTTTATGCCTGTAACGATGAAATCGCCGCGGGTACATTGTTTGCCGCACGCTTAATGGGCGTGGAGGTGCCGAAAAGGCTTTCTATTGTCGGTTTTGAGGATAGCCCTTTTTCTCGTCAAACCTGGCCAAAACTAACCACGGCACGACAGCCCAATAGTGATATTGCTGCAAGCGCCACTTCTCTGCTAATTCAGTCCACACGCTCTACCCGTAAGGGCAAGACGCCTAACAAAGTCAGTGACAAAGGGTATCTGCCACAACTTGTCATCCGTGACTCAACATTCTCCCCCGGTAATTAGATAAAATAACGTTCTCATAAACACACTTTGGCAGTCGAAACTGCTTGAGACAACGTTGTCCGAAGCGAATTTCCGTGCTAGAGTGGCCTCAATTTAATCCAAGAAGTATGGGTTAGGAGCTGAATATAAATGCTTACTCGCGTCAGTGGCGCCCGCATTTTTGATGGGCAAAACTTCCACGACGACCATGTATTGGTCATTAATGATGAAAAAATAGTCGGCATAGAGCCTCGAACAAGCACCGCTGCGACAGAAGATTGTGCGGTGATTGAGTTGGACGGTGGAATTATTGCCCCCGGGTTTATTGACCTTCAAGTAAATGGTGGCGGTGGCAAGTTGTTTAACAACGATCCCTCCATGGCAACGCTTAGTGCCATGTTACACGGGCATCGGATGTATGGCACAACCACTATGACGCCAACTCTGATCAGTGACAGCACTGAACAGCACCAGGCTGGTGTTTCGGTTATTCAGCAAGCTATCGCTGAAAACATGAAAGGCATACTAGGCGTACATATCGAAGGGCCGTTCTTCAATATTGAGCGCCGAGGAACTCACAAAGCTGAATTTATTCGCAATCCAACCGAGTCAGATATTGCCTGGGTATGTGAAGCGAGTCAGGCAACACCTGCGATGGTGACAATCGTGACGCTGGCTCCCGAGCGAGCGGAAAAAGGTCAAATTGCCAAACTGGTTGAAAGTGGTGTCGTCGTGTGTGCTGGGCATACCGACGGTTATTACGCCGATGTCAAAGCCGCACTCGAGGAAGGGCTCAGTGGGTTTACCCATTTGTTTAATGCAATGCGTCCTTTGACCGGTCGTGAGCCTGGCGTTGTGGGCGCGGCTCTGGAAGACAAAAATTCCTGGTGCGGCATTATTGCCGATGGACATCATGTGCATCCGAGTACCCTGGCCGTTGCCATCGCTGCGAAGCCTAAAGGGAAGGTGTTCATTGTCACCGACGCCATGGCAACAATTGGGCACCCCGATAAAAGCTTTGAATTGTATGGCGAAGTGATTAAAGAGCAGGATGGTTGCTTAATCAATGCGGAAGGTCGTCTCGCTGGGAGTGCTATCAGCATGATTGATTCCGTAAGATATGCCGTAGAGGGAATTGGACTGACGTTGGATGAAGCTTTGCGTATGGCAAGTTTATATCCCGCACAGTTTGTTGGTCGTGCAAGTGAACTTGGGCAAATAGTCGAAAACTATCGGGCTGACCTTGTACATTTTGACCAAAACTACGTGGTAAAAAACACCTGGGTTGCTGGCCAGCACGAAGCTCATCTTGAGCATGTGTAACCTTCTCCCGGTGGCATAAAAAAGTTATAGAGATTTGCTTAGGAAAATGCGATGCAGGTAGTTATTTTAGAAAATCCAGACGCAGTAGCCGAGTACGGCTCTCAGATATTTATTAATCGTTTGAAGTCCTCACCTAAATCTGTTTTGGGTTTAGCAACCGGGTCTACGCCGGTGGCGCTATACAAAAAATTGATTGAAGCTTGTGAAGCGAAGGAAATTTCGTTTAGCGACGTCACGACCTTCAATCTGGATGAATATCTTGGTTTGAGTGGTGAACACCCGCAAAGCTATCGATATTTCATGAACGAGCAATTATTCAATCATGTTGATGTAAATACGGCGAATACCTATGTTCCGCCTGGAAGCGCTGAAAATCCAGTGGTTGCATGCAAAGAATATGAAGACCTGATTAAGCAAAATGGTGGGATTGATATTCAATTGCTAGGCATTGGACGTAATGGGCATATTGGATTTAACGAACCTTCATCGGGCTTAATGTCCCGCACACGTGTAAAAACACTGACCAAAGAAACGATCGAAGACAATGCACGTTTTTTTGGCCCGGATGAGTTTCAGCCGCATCTTTCTATCACCATGGGTATCGGCACTATTTTGGATAGTCGTAAAGTGGTTTTGCTGGCAACCGGTGAAAATAAAGCTGATGCGGTGAGAGATGCGATTGAAGGTCCACTCGCTGCTTCCTGTCCTGCATCTGCGTTGCAGCTTCATCAAAACGCGGTATTCGTAGTAGATGAAGCCGCTGCCAGTAAATTGTCCCAATGTGATTTTTATAAGCACATTGAACAGGAAAATCAAAAGCTGATTCAACAACTCGCTACGCTTTAAAAAATAAAAACGTCCCTATCGGGGACGTTTTTTTTCACTAACACCACGCACTTGTGTAACTTCTGTAAACGTGGTGTTGGTATGAATAATAAAAATAAATTCCAGCAGTAAAGGAAAACTCTGCACAAATCAAATGTGTAGATAGAGCAAAAAACACTTCCAGTTTAATCTTAGGGTTGTGTTACACCGGTGCAGTGCCCGCATAGATAAAAATAAATGTAACGTTATTTCGCATAGCGTGGGCTATTGATTGATGGAGAGCCGATAGGGTTTTCTGAATTAATTATCTCTTCGTTCGAGACAAGGCTCCCTGTTTTATTTGACTGGGTGTGTGATGTCTGCGCGATGGTGGCCATATCGAAACTGAAAAATTAATAAAACATTGAACGTTAATTTCTAACAGACACTAAACCTTTATAGCCGTGATTAAAGCGGATATTCCAAAAATAAATTTACAATAATCGAGGTGTAGTATGAGTGATACAAAAACATACCCCGTTCCATCTGCGCTGGCAGAAAATGCACACATCAATGCAAGCACATATCGCGAGCTATATGACCATTCGGTGAGTCAGCCGGAAGTTTTCTGGTCTGAGCAGGCGGAAAAGTTTTTAACCTGGGAAAGCAAGTGGAGCAAGGTAAGGGAATTTGATTTTGTTAAAGGTGAAGCGGCTTGGTTTATTGATGGCAAGCTCAATGTCACCACCAACTGTATCGACCGCCACCTCGAAACGCGTGCCGATCAGGTAGCGATTATCTGGGAGGGAGATAACCCTGAGGAAACTCAACACATTACGTATCGCCAGCTTCACGAGCAGGTGTGCCGGCTTTCAAATGTGCTCAAGGCGCGTGGTGTTGCGAAAGGAGATCGTGTTTGTATTTATATGCCGATGATTCTGGAAGCCGCGTATGCGATGCTGGCCTGTGCGCGTATAGGTGCTGTGCATTCTGTGGTCTTTGGTGGATTTTCTCCGGAAGCATTAAAAGACCGCGTGCTGGATTCAGATTGTCGTGTAGTGATCACCGCCGATGAAGGGTTGCGTGGCGGAAAAGCGGTGCCTCTGAAAGCCAATGCAGATAAAGCCCTGACATCCTGTCCCGATGTACATACCTTGTTGGTGGTGAAACGTACGGGAGGCGAGGTTAAATGGCAGGAGAACCGAGACGTCTGGTACCACGAGGCATGTGCGCAAGCGAGTGAGCAGTGTGAACCTGAATTAATGGATGCGGAAGATCCTTTATTTATTTTGTATACCTCCGGTTCAACGGGTAAGCCTAAGGGGGTGCTACATACCACAGGTGGGTATTTACTCCAGGCTGCAATGAGCCATAAATACACTTTTGATTATCAGGAAGGTGAGGTTTACTGGTGTACTGCCGACGTTGGCTGGGTCACTGGTCATACTTATATTGTGTATGGACCCTTGGCAAACGGTGCCACCACCTTAATGTTTGAGGGGGTTCCGAATTATCCAAGTGCAGCGCGCTGTTGGGAAATCTGCGACAAGCATCAGGTGAATATTTTCTATACCGCACCCACGGCTATACGCGCCCTGATGGGACAGGGTGATGAGTTTGTTACAAAGACATCGCGCCGTTCACTGCGAATTTTAGGCACCGTAGGTGAGCCTATAAATCCAGAGGCGTGGGAGTGGTACCATCAAGTAGTCGGCGAAGAGCGTTGTCCTATTGTGGACACCTGGTGGCAAACGGAGACCGGCGCACACATGATTACGGCGCTGCCCGGTGCCATCGCACTTAAGCCCGGCTCCGCGACCGTGCCATTCTTTGGTGTCGAGCCTGTTCTACTGGATGCCGAAGGCAAGGAAATTGAAGGTGAAGGCGAGGGAAGTCTTGCGATTCGCGCTTCCTGGCCAAGCCAGATTCGAACGGTATTTGGGGACCACGAGCGCATGGTGCAGACATATTTCTCCACGTATCCTGGGTATTACTTTACGGGTGATGGCGCGCGACGTGACGCAGATGGCTACTACTGGATCACGGGTCGAATTGATGATGTGCTGAATGTGTCTGGCCATCGCATGGGGACCGCGGAAATAGAAAGCGCACTGGTTCTGCATGAGCAGGTCGCTGAAGCTGCTGTGGTCGGTTACCCGCACGATGTGAAAGGTCAGGGGATATATGCTTATGTGTCTCTTATGAGCGGCTGTGAGCCAAGCGATGAGCTGCGTGCTGAGTTGGTTAAGCTCTGCGTGAAAGAAATCGGCCCTATCGCCAAGCCGGATCTTATTCAGTGGGCACCGGGATTACCCAAAACACGCTCGGGTAAAATAATGAGAAGAATTTTACGTAAAATCGCCGCGGATGAAACCGAATCCCTGGGAGATACCTCTACTCTGGCAGACCCTTCCGTCGTTGACCAATTAATCGGCAATCGACTGAATAAATAAGCGAGTTAGTTTGAGATAAAAGAGAAAGGTGTGAGTTGTCGCGCCTTTCTCTTTTTTTTGAGAAAAAAATTGCTAATGTGTGCGAAATTTTGTCGTTAAAAATTCCAACTTTTGAGCTAACTTTGTAGGTAAGTGCCGAGAACCTAACAATTTACATCAGGGATTCTGTGGATATCACGAAAAGTGACGAAACCCTGGATCGTTTCTGTCGAAAATCATATATATGACTATACTCAGAAGTAACTGAAAAATTAACTCGGCCAAAAATCTAATCGGGTATATAACAGGTGCGGCTAAATCCTTTGCGTAAGCAATTAAATCAAGCGCTATTAATTGCATTGTCTCTCTGTCTGTCTCCTTCCGCATGGTCGGAAGTTGAACACAGATTTTCCGGCTTTGCGACCCTCGGGGTGGTAGCCAGTGATAATGAAGATATTGGCTTTCGGCGTGATCTGACGCAGGACGAAGGTGCGCGTAATAATGACCTCTACTGGGCAACTGATTCATTGATTGGTGTCCAATGGCATACCCGTTTTTCTCACAAATTTGATACCACTGTGCAGGTTGTTGCACGGGACCGGTTTAAGAATGATTTTGAAAAATCTCTTGAATGGGCCTTTATTCGCTATCGTCCTGTCGATGGCCTTGATATCCGGTTAGGGCGTCTCGGCAGTGACATCTTTATGTTGTCCGAATATCGCCAGGTGGGTTATGCATTCCAGTGGGTCCGACCTCCTCTGGAATTCTATAGTTGGCTGGCGCTGTACCACTTTGATGGCATCGATATTAATAAACGCTTTGACTTAAGTAATGGTACGCTCAATATCAAAGCTTATTACGGGAATACGCGGGCGGATTTTCCTACCAATTACAACGAGGAAGGCGTTGATATCGACTTCAACCCGGCCGGGGTCAGCTTCAAGCTGGAGTGGGGCAATTGGCGCGGTCGTTATACCTATTCCTCAGTATCGATAAACAACAATATTCTGGAGCCCCTTACCGATGGTCTGTATCAAGTGCAGTCCGTCTGGGCGGATGCAAAGGCCTACGCTGATTCCATCAACTCCGAAGGCAAAACCATGGAATACCATGAAGTGGGCCTGGGGTACGATAATAATGTCTGGTGGGCGCAAACCGAATATACCGAATTGACCAGCGACTCTGGTTCATTTGTAAATTCAAGCTATTTCTATTTCACCCTGGGACGACGCTTTGGTCCCGTTTCCTTGTATGCAATTGCCGGATCTGTCAAACCGGAAGAGGATTACCGTAATGTTACAGGGCCTGAAGGTCTGCCTCCCCTTTATGCGCAGCAAATCCAGCCTTTGGTTGAAGGTACACAGGAAACTCTCAATGGGTCATATTTGGATCAACAGTGCCGTGGACTTGGTGTCCGATGGGATTTCGCCAGTCGTAAGGCGTTGAAGTTTCAGGTCGAAAATTATGAAATGGACAAAAATGGCACTAACTTATGGGTGAACTACGAAAATAAGGATTTCACCGAGGATCAGTCTTCCACAGTAATTAGTTTGACTATGGATGTGCTGTTCTGATGATAAAAAAACTAATCCTAACAATTGTTCTCATGGGCTGCAGCATAGCGAGTGCGGCAGATATCTTAGTCATTGTGAATGCGGACAGTTCAGTTGACGGGCTGACGCACAAACAGGCCGTAGATCTATTTATGGGTAGAGTGACAGCCTTTCCAAATAACAAGCCAGCCGTAACGCTGGATCTGGAAACCGGTACGCCATTGCGCGCACATTTTTACAAGGCCTTAACTGGAAAAAGTGAAGCTCAGGTCGATGCTTATTGGGCTACGCTCGTTTTTGCCGGGCGTATGACACAGCCCAAACAATATGACAGCGAACAAACGTTGATTCAAACTGTTGCCGATAACTCGTCGGCTATTGCCTACGTCGACAAGCAGCCACTGCCCGCCAATGTCAAAGTGGTTTTGGAGCTGCCTTCCGAAGAATGAAGATTAAGAGTCTACATGTAAAAGTCTCACTCAGCTTGGCAGCAGCAGCGCTCTTTGTGGTGTTGCTGTCTTCGCAGTTTTTCTATCAGAGAAGTTACGAAAATTCTTTCGCCGAAAGCGAGCGTTCCATTCAGCAATTACTGCAGACGGTCAGTACCACTGCTGCTATCGCAGCCTATGTTGGGAATAAGCAACTGGCTCAGGATGTCATTTCAGGTCTGATTAAAAACGATATCGTGGTTGGGGCAAAAATTGCCATGAGCCAGGGTACGGTTACACAGGAAGGGAATATACCCGATGATGTTGATGCTCAGTTGATTAGTTTGGACCTGGTTGGTCCGTTTGATGAAACTGAAATCGTCGGGCAATTAGTGGTGAAACCCAGTTTGCCGCTCATAGCTCAGCGTGCTCGTGATTCGGCAATGGCCACAACGGTGGGATTGGCCGCGCAGGCAGCGCTGCTTATATTGTTTGTTTTGGTCATGGTTTATTGGATGATGACTCGTCCGCTTACCAGTTTATCCGGGCGTCTGCATGCGATCACTCCCGGTGATGGTAACCTGTTGCACGAAAGTGATTTGCGTCGTGCAGATGAAATCGGATTATTGGCAGCAGATATTAATACGCTGTTAGTTACGGTAGAAAAAAAGCTCGAAGAAGAGCGAGAGCTGCGTCACCGTGTCGAAATTTTAGAGCATCGCTTCCGGGGCATTTTTGAAGACAGTAGCGCCGGTATTTTTCTCGTACGTGAAAATGGTACGTTGATTACGGCCAACCCTTCCTTTTTTAAAATTGCCAATCTAGAAGAAAATATTGTCGACAATATAGATGATGCGAATATTGTGGAGCGGGTATTCAGCGATACTAAGCAAGCCTATTCGCTGGTTAAACTGGCTCTGGTAACAAAGCGACCCTGCTCTGCTGATTTACAGATTATTGCTGAAGATAAGCCCGGTTTGCGTTGGGTGCATTGTATATTCTCTCCTGCGGGCAGCGAAAAAACCCCGATGTCGGTAGAGGGGGTTATGTATGATGTGACCGAAAGAAAATTATCTGAGCAGCGAACTCGTGAGCTGGCTGAAACCGATAGTCTTACGGGGCTGTCCAATCGACAGGCGCTGGAGAATGAGCTGAGACGCATCATCGGCCGGCCTGATCTAGCCAGCAAAGGATTCATTGTGATGATGATTGATCTGGATGGCTTTAAATATATTAACGATACCTACGGGCATGATGCCGGTGACAAAACCCTGATTATCATTGCTGAGCGATTACGCAATTTAGTGCGGCAGGCAGATATTGTTGCTCGCATGGGAGGGGACGAGTTTTTAATTGTTCTTAATAGCACGCAAAACCTGGATATGGCCGAACGTATTGCCAATAAAATTCTGGAAGAACAGCGTGAACCGATCGAAGTGCAATACGGTGTTTTCGAGCATGTAGGGATGAGTATTGGTATGGCCATCTATCCCGAGCATGGCGACAATGAAGTCAGTATTCGCAAGCATGCTGACCAGGCCATGTATGCAGTGAAGCACAGCGGCAAAAATGGCTTTGCACTGTATAACCCCGATGGTTTTACGCGGGATGCAGTGTCCAACCACAGTGGTTAATACTGTATTGCTAGGGGCAGAGACAGCGTCTGAGACCTAGACTTAGACCTAGACCTAGACCTAGAAGAAAGCGTCTTAATGAGTGTGGCTATCTGCTTACGCCAAAACGGATGTCCGCAGTGTCGATTTTAAATCTGGCGATGATATGCTGGATAAAAGATGGAAATCCTGACAGCGAAGTCAATCATATAAACCAACTTAACACTGCTTGTCCTGTTACGGCCTTTTCCTTCCTGATTTTCGATTGCAAAATTTCCTCATAAAAAAAGCAAGCCATAGGCTTGCTTTTCACTTTGCTTTTTTCGCATGCTTACTTGGGGGGCAAGCATACCTGGAGAAAATTTATTTACCCCAGGCGGTAATTTTATGGCCTTTAAGCGCATAAAACAGGATGAATGCATAACATGGCAGTAGTACGATGTAGCCGCCTTGTTGGCCGAGAGGGGTTGAGCTCAACCCTCCCCAAAATAATGGACCAAATGCGCCACCAGCGATGCCCATTAACAGCAAGCCGGAACCTGTACTGGTATTTTTACCCAGACCAGAAAGTGCCAGAGGCCAAACTGCTGGCCACACTATGGCGTTAGCCAGTCCCAGGAACGCAATCATATACAAAGCATCTGGCATTGCCGGTGCAGAAAAAGTATTGGAAATAACCATGCTTTCTGTACTGCCGAACACAATGAAAATTGACAGTGTAATGCCTAGCACAGATGAAATTGCAAGTGCCGTCGATTGTGACATAACTCGTGGGGTCAAAATAATACCAAGAATATAACCTATCACCATACAGGCCATGGTGTAAGACGTCATTACCGCATAATTGTCAACGCCCAGGGATAAAGCATATGTGCCAATGGTATCTCCAGCGATCACTTCAACTGCAACATAGAAAAACAATGCAGCAACGCCCAGAACCAGATTGGGGTGGGACAGTGTATCGCGGATTTGGCCTTTGTTCGCCTGCGCTTCTTCTTCACTGATCAATTCAGGGAGTGGTGATTTAAACACGGCAAAAGCGAGCAAGCCTAAAAAGATGGCGAGTCCAAGGTAAGGATAAATCAAAGCGCCAGCCATTTCAGAAACCTGAATGTCGGTCAGTTCTTTTATGCCCTTGTATTGTTCAAAATCGCTTAGCACTAAAGCGTAAAAAGCCAGAGGAGCACAAATACCCGCGCCTTTGTTAAGGATGCCCATGATACACACGCGCGCGGCTGCAGATTCTTCCGGTCCAATTTTGACAACGTAAGGGTTTACACCCGCTTGCAAAAGCGTTTGTCCGGTGCCCATTACCAATTGTGCAAATAAAAATACAGCAAAGATCTGAGTTTTAGCCGCAGGAATAAATAGCAGGCCAGCAATCATCATGATTGCCATTCCTAGCGCCATACCTTTTTTGTACCCTATCTTACGAACAATTTGCGAAGAGGGAATGGCAGTAAAGGTAACGGCAATATAAAAAGAGAATAGAATGAGAGAGGCTTGGAGGGGAGTGAGATCCAGAATTTGCTTAAGAAATGGCATTAAGGAGCCGTTCAACCAGGTTGCAAACCCGAGGATAAAAAACAGCATAGCCACAATGGCCATAGGAATTATCGTAGTGTGTAAGGAGGATTGCTTCTCCTTCGGTTTGTTATCGTCTTGCATTGCCATTTCCATAAAGTTTCACCTAATGAATTTTGCCTGAGAATTCGAGACACCGGCACGAAGCCGATTCAGGAGGCTTCGCTTGGGTCTTCGTTGTTAGAATTGGAATTTTCTTTTCAGGCGATCATTTCTGCAGTTTTAGCGCTGTAGCATTCTTTTGCATAGTGAATAGCTCCGAGCTCTGGTTGCTCTAGAGGCGGTTCAACTTTTTCTGCAACTTCTACAGATAGCCATTTTTTGAGTGGAGCAGAAATGCCACCAATCATTGAGAATCGTGGAGGGTTCATCGCGAGCAGTTTTCTCGCTAGCGCATCAATATAGCTCGCTCCGTCTTGAACAATGGAGATTGCCACGGCATCACCGCTATCGGCGGCCGCAAAAATCGAAGGCGCCAGGCTGGCAAACTCTGAGGATGAGGCTTTATTTAAACGTTCAACAATATCCAGTCCAGATACACCGAATTCACTTTTCACCGCTTCGGTTAACACTGTGGCAGGGGCCAAACCGTCATAAGCTTCCAGAACCGCTTTGACAGCTTCCAGACCCAGCCAGGCGCCACTGCCTTTATCTCCCAAATGGAAGCCGTGTCCACCAAACAATTCGCTTCTGCCTTTAACATTAACGAAGCCGCAAGAACCGGTGCCACACACAATCACGGCGCCGTCGTGTCCTCCGTGGGCTCCTAAGCATGCCCCGTGAAGATCTGTAGTGACATACCAGTCTGCAAAAGGATGCTGCCATTCTTTCATTGCATTAAAGGTGCTGGGGATGTTGACTCCCGCAAGCGCTGCACATACGACAACGCGATTAAAATCTTTTCGTGTATATCCGGCGGCTACCAGTGCTTGTTCGGCAGCGTCCGTAATAGAAGGAATGGCTTTATTCAGCCCGCCGTGATTTGGATTGGCTGGGCCAGCCAGCCCTTCGCCGATAACGTCACCGGACGCGGTTACTAAACATGAACGGCACTTTGTACCACCGCCATCGATGCCCAAAAATAATGTATCGTCATTTACTGCTGAAGAAGACATTTCCTAACCTCTTAACTGACGGAAAACCTCGTCCCGTCAAACTAGATTTCTTTACCAATTGTGCGGGTATGGAGAACTCCGCAGCTTAGGACTAATGGAGTCAGGTATCCTTGCCGGAAGCCCCATTCTGATTATTAAATTGCCTGTTGTGCATAATAAGCAATTTAGCTAAAAGTGCTACGACCTCAGATGACAGCATCGTGAGTCTAGTGATTTAACGGCTCCGCTCGGGAGTCCGCTACCCTTTCATTTGAATGAAACATTGAAAGCTACATGGGCTTAACGCCATGCTCATCGGGATGAGCGATTTAAGTGCATTGTGCTTAAATTCTGACGCTGCGGCTACCTTAAACTTGTTGAATGGTACGCCTGTAACATAGACAACGTTGTCATTTAGCTAAATTACCGTCCCAAAGACAACGTTGTCAATTAAAAATGTCATGAACTGTTAATTATTTGCATTAATTGAACGAAAATTAAACGTTGTTAAGCTGGGAAAATTCCAGAAAATCCACGCTATTTGCACTGAAAATCCTCGAAAATCTATGAAATGATAATTTTTCTATGTAATGTGGTAGCTATGAAGTGAGGGAATAATGAGCAATGTATGCGTGTGCTTTTAAAAGTAAGTGCTCACTTTTGGCGGGGCTTTTCAAGGCTTGGTTCCGATAAAAATATTCCGGGGCCAAGAGGCGCCTGTTTGGGTATAAAGCGAAAAACGCCTGAATTGTGAACTGAATATTGACGCCAATTCACTACAAAACGATATTTTTATTTCTTATTGGAATTAAACCTGCTTGTTTATATTTTTAAATATTCTTTTAGTAAAGGTGTTGTCGCGCTTTACGGGTGTTTTGGTTATAAGTCTTTCTACCGCAGAAAAATCCGAAAAGAACATGTAAAGTCGGCTAAAAGTATCGAAAAGTTGTTAATGTACAAACTGTAACCGTATTTAACTTATCTCGAGACTTCGTCCGCAAATTCAAATCCACCGCCTTGACAGCTTTAAGGCATCACCATTAATGTTGTGACAACGTTGTCTTTGTCGTTCTCCATAACATTCGAGATTCAGGCCGACGTAATTTGCGAGATAACACTGTTTGTGATTTCAAAGAATAACTCCCCAGGCTATTCGTTCATGGACTCGTAACACCAAATGAGAAAATAGACGTAGTTCGGTAGTGTCGTTTTTTTGGGATAGTGAGTAAGAGGCACAGGCAGTAATAACAACAAATAACTATGAAACTTTGAGGTTCTTCCGATGAAAACTCTGCTGAAAAACACGGCGTTAGCCGCAACAGTAGTCGCGAGTTTTGGTGCTGCTTCGGCAATGGCTTACGACTGTTCTAATTTACCAGACTTCGCTGCAGGTTCTGTTGCAACTGGTGCAAAGGTTAAAAACAACGGCTCTGCGTACGAGTGTACCGTGAGTGGTTGGTGTGGCATGGGTGGCCCCTACGAGCCAGGTGTTGGCTGGGCATACTCTTACGCTTGGAACGACTTAGGCTCTTGTAGCGGCGGTGGTTCAAGCTCTAGTTCTTCCTCTTCTTCCAGCTCTTCAAGCAGCTCTTCTTCAAGTTCGTCTTCATCCAGCTCTAGCTCTTCTGGTGGCGGCAACTGTAATGGTGTTGCAGCGTGGAGTGCTTCTGAAGTTTACACGAAGGGCAGCGTTGTATCTCACGCTGGCAAAACATATGAAGCTCAGTGGTGGACACAAGGTGATGATCCTACTACTACTGGTGACTGGGGTGTATGGCGAGTGAAATCTGATTGCGGTGGCACAGGTAGCTCTTCAAGCAGCTCTTCTTCAAGTTCATCTTCTTCAAGCTCTAGCAGCTCCAGCTCTTCTTCCAGCAGCTCTTCAAGCTCTGGTAATCCTGGTACTGCAGGCGATAAAGTTATCGGTTACTTCGCTCAGTGGGGTGTTTATGGCCGTAACTATCACGTGAAAAACATTGCTACCAGCGGTTCTGCTGATGCGATCACTCACATTCTTTACGCTTTCGGTAACGTGACTAACGGTCAGTGTGTAATTGGCGACTCTTACGCAGATTACGATCGTTTCTACTCTGCCGCAGAAAGTGTTGACGGAACTTCTGATACTTGGGATTCCGGTGCACTGCGTGGTAGCTTTGGTCAGTTGAAGAAACTGAAAGCTAAATACCCACACATCAAAGTTATCTGGTCTTTCGGTGGTTGGACTTGGTCTGGTGGTTTCGGTCAAGCAGCAGCTAATGCTTCTGCCTTCGCTGAATCTTGTTACGGTCTGGTTAACGACCCACGTTGGGCTGGTGTATTTGACGGTATCGACATTGACTGGGAATACCCTAACGAGTGTGGCTTGAGCTGTGACTCCAGTGGTCCTGATGCTTACCGCGTATTGATGAAAGCACTTCGTGACCGTTTCGGAAGCCAATTGGTTACTTCTGCAATCGGTGCTGCTGAAGCTAAGTTGAACGCTGCTGATTACGCTGGTGCTGCTCAGTATGTTGACTGGTACATGCCAATGACTTACGACTTCTTCGGTGGTTGGGATGCTCAAGGTCCTACTGCTCCTCACTCTCCGCTTTACAGCTATGACGGAATCCCTGTTTCAGGTTTCTTCTCTGCGAATGCAATCGATGTGATGAGAGCAAAAGGTATTCCTGCTAGCAAAATCCTTCTGGGTATTGGTTTCTACGGTCGTGGTTGGACTGGTGTAAGTCAATCAGCGCCTGGTGGATCTGCTTCTGGCCCTGCTCAAGGTGTTGAGCCTGGTGTTCAAGACTATAAAGTGTTGAAGACTCAGTGTCCTTCTAACGGCACAATCGCTGGTACTGCATACGCTCACTGTGGTAACAACTGGTGGAGCTACGATACTCCAGCGACCATTAACTCTAAAATGCAATATGCTAAGTCACAAGGTTTAGGCGGTGCGTTCTTCTGGGAATTCAGTGGCGACACCACTAACGGTGAACTGGTTAAAGCAATGAGAAGCGGTCTTTAATTTAAGCTTCTAACAAACGGCCTCGCTAATGCGGGGCCGTTCTGCGTTATACCCTAGTGAATGTTTATCTTTAACGATTAAGCTTTCACCAAAACCAGGTAGGGTGGTTCATGCAAACCTTACCAAATCTGAAAGCAAGGATGGTTGCTCACTCCAACAGGGGCAGTACAGCGGGGAATCACTTTCTAACTCTTACACCACTCAGATTGTAAAACGACTTTTACTCTGGTGTTTTGTAGTGAATAACTTTGTGCTATGCGCTCGCGCTGGTGGATAGGCCGCATGATCAACGGGAAATTTATCAATATTTTCACCGGTCTTGGCGTCACCTCTGGCGTAGTTTAATAAGTCACAATGCCTTATTGAGCTGGTAGAAAGCCCGTTAACCACAATTAACTTTTATTTAGAGGTATCCCATATGAAACTTATAAAAGCAGCGATTGCTTTTGCATTTTTGGGGGCAGTCTCAGGACAGGCGTATGCATACAACTGTTCAGGTTTGCCCGCTTATTCCGGCGGCGCAGTATCTGCCGGCGCTAAAGTAACAAATGTTGGTCATGCATTTGAATGTACCGTAGCGGGCTGGTGTTCTATCGGTGGTCCATACGAGCCTGGTGTTGGCTGGGCTGCGGGTTATGCCTGGAATGATCTTGGTGCCTGTAACGGGGGCGGAGGCTCTTCTTCCAGTTCTTCTTCAAGTTCATCCAGCAGTTCTTCAAGTTCTTCATCTTCCAGTTCTAGCACTGGTGGCGGCGGAAACTGTTCCGGGGTTAGTGCGTGGAGTGCTTCAGCGGTTTACACCAAAGGTAATGTCGTATCTCACGCAGGCAAAACTTATGAGGCTCAGTGGTGGACTCAGGGTGAAAACCCTTCCCAGACCGGTGACTGGGGCGTGTGGCGAGTTAAATCCGATTGTGGTGGGTCAGGCAGCAGTTCGTCATCGAGCTCTTCTAGCTCTTCTTCCAGTTCCTCCTCCAGCTCTTCCAGTACAGGGGGTAATGGTGCGACCTGGTCAGACGAATTTGATTCAATCAATATGTCGAACTGGACATTTGAAACCGGTGGCGGTGGCTGGGGTAACAATGAGCTTCAGTACTACACTAATGGCAATAATGCTTCCATTCAGTTCGATGGCTCAGTCAACAGTAATGTCCTGGTAATTGAAGCGCGTCGCGAAGGTGGCCACAACTGCTGGTACGGTGCTTGTCAGTACACGTCTACTCGTATGATTACGCGTGGAAAGCGTGAGTTTAAGTACGGCCGCATCGAAGCTAAAATCAAGTTAACCCAAACACAAGGCGGCTGGCCCGCATTCTGGATGTTGGGCAATGACATTGGAACCGTTGGCTGGCCGGCATGTGGTGAGATTGACATCATGGAGCATGTGAACAATGAAGCTCAGGCTCACGGTACGATTCACTGGCAGGATCACAATGGTATTTACGCTCAGTACACTGGGTCTACCGGTGCTAACGTGACGGGCTGGCATACATATGCGGTAGAGCGAGATGCAAATGAAATTCGCTGGTACCTGGATGGCAATATGTACCATAATGCCAGCATTGCTGGTGGTGTGAATGGCACCCAGGAATTCCACAACAATTTCTTTGTTCTGCTTAACTTCGCGGTTGGCGGAAACTGGCCTGGCAGCCCTGATGGCGGCAGTGTCTTCCCGCAAAGAATGTATGTGGACTACGTAAGATTTTATCAGTATTAATTGATTTATTGATAAAGAGAAACCCGGAGCATTGACTCCGGGTTTTTTTTGCCATTTATCTGAGTCGACGTTAAAAGGTTTTCAGTAAACGTGTAAGTATTAAAGTCAGCAGCGTACGGTTGCGGGGTTAGCTTTCATATAAAAACGCGTCAACGATGCAGCGATGAATAATGGCTGTGAAGATCTAGTAAGAAACACGACTGCCTTTTTTTATATCGATCACTTCCCCTTGCTCAAAAACCACGGAGCGGCTGAATTGCCCTGATGAAAGTTTATATACCCAGACATCGACATAGGTTTGCGCGGTATATTCTTCTCGGTAAGGGTATCCTCCATAGCTGGCGCGACGGTAATTTACGGCGTGGTTAAACACGCGGTTGGGATCTCCACACTTGTCGAGGACTTCATCCATGCTGTCGCCAACTTGAACCAGGCGCGTACTACAGCGAAAATCCGCGGCTGCCGTTGTGCTGATCACACCGCTAGTCAATCCGATCAGGCTGAGTGTGGCATATAACAAAATTTTCATAGTGGTCTCCCTTTAGCGTTTGGCTGGCTCTGGCGTTTAAATGGGCTTTGGCTAAAACTTGTGAAATGACAGTGAATACGCGAGTTTTGGCCAGCATGATTATAAGGGGTGAAAGCTGAACGGAATCTGAATACCTTTGTTTATGGGTATATTGATGCTCGCTATACTTAAGCTTTTTAATGTGTGGATTTTTGTGGCAGCGCCGAGGTGTGTATAAAGCGTATTAATACCGGCGAGCAATGAAGTTCATAATGAAAAGGGTTGTTCCCTTACTGTGAGCGCTCCGAACTCGATGGCAAGGCATTGAAAGGATTTGAAACTGCGGATCAGGAAAAGATCGCAAGTACTGCACTAACCTCGGTCCATACGGTTTCTTGGTTAGTACAGTGCTTGCGTTTTTTTAACTTTCGCTACTGTTATTGCATTTTTGATGCGTCATTTTTTATTTCGCTATCAACAAAAAAATAAACATTTTCTTATCGACTTGGCTTTACACTTTTTTCAAAGGTACTGCGACGCTTAGCGCCAGGAGCAACCAGCTTCAGGTGTTGATGTAACGACAGTGCTGTAGTGATAGGCGTAATCGCCGGAGATGGCATTGGTGCCACCGTTACCTGCGTTTTTGCCGATAATGTAGGTATCTGTTGGCGCAATACCCGCTCCAGCATAGGCCGTTATGTCAGTAGAGGCATTGCCGTAAGCGCGAATGATATCCAGCTCAACATCCTGCAGTAAATATTGAATGTAATCAGTTTTATATTCCTCAGTGTTTGGAGATAGCGGGTTTTCTGCATTGCTGTTCGTACGCAAATGCCATGGAAACATTCCCAGGCTGTCGAACCAGTTCCGTGTCGTGAGAGCTAGCCAGTACGGACGTCCGGTGAGGTAAACGATTTGATAACCCTTATCAATATATTGCCAGACGGTTTCCGCTACATACGCATGAGTGTCAGCGTAATCTATGCCAAGGTAATCGCCCACGGCTTCAAAATCATTCAGGGTGATGGTGCCATCTATATCAAACAGAACCGTTTTACGGCCGGGTTTTACGACGGTGAGGTAACCCGTTGCTTCGGTAAGGTCGCCTTCAACTACCATGCGGACCAGGTAATCACCTTCAGGTTTTTGTACATCGACAAATATTTTGCCATCTCGATCGGTTTCGAAGTTGCCGAGATATTCCCAGGTATCCATGCCTGTTCCAAAAATGTATGCATGAATATTCTCAAATTCAAGATCTTTATGATAAAGCGCTGAGTAATCAAACTTGCCAACCAGCGTAGCAGTTTCACCTTCTTTGACAATTTGATCATGTACCATGTGAAACTCAGGGTTTAGTGCTGTGAGCCAATTGTTCAACCAGTTGTTGAAAGGCTTTTTCGCGGGGTAGTCCAGTTCCGGGGCAAACACGGCACTGGAGTAATCCGGACAATAATCTGCGTGTGAAGTCACGGGAAGAATGAGCGTCAGGATAAACGCATAGATGATCTTATTTTTTTTCATCGTCGTAAGCATGAACTTTTCCTGTAATTTTCATTAGTGTGTAAATAAAAACGTAGCGCTTTAATAGAAGCGCAATTTTTAAAAAGAATATTTTTTCATACAGATGTTTCAGCACTATGAAAATTTTGCCTATCATTTGGCGATAGTGATGTGATTGTGTCGCTAATGCTGAAAATAAATCGGGCTTCGAAATAATATTTTTTCTTTTCGCGCACAGGCGGTGTTCTTTGGATGCAGAATGTTAGTTGGTGGGCTTTAATGAATACAGCGGGCTATTTTGAGATTTGGGAAGTTTGTGAGTTTTGAGAGATTCCAAAAGTTCCAGTAGCAAAAGGCATGTGTATCAAGGCCTAGCCTTAATGAATCAGAACGTGACCGACCAGTCCTAACAGAAAACCTGCAACTGCGCCCAATGGCGGCCCCCAGCGTTTTGTCAGTTTAGCTTGAGGTGCAATGTCCTGGAATATCAGATAGAGAATACCGCCCGCCGAAAACAACATGAGGCCGGCGATTAAGGTCGGGTGTTGCGAGAGGAAAAAGTATCCTGACAGTCCTGCGACAGGTCCTAATAACGCGAGGATAAAAAACATGGAAATGATTTTCAGGGCAGACAGATCAGAAGACGAAACCAGTTCACGATAGGCGTTAAAGCCTTCGGGCAGGTTTTGCAGGGTCATAATCAGCGCAAGTAATATTCCGGCATTTTGATCTCCAGCAAAGGCCGCGCCGAGGGCGAGCGCTTCCGGGAAAAAGTCAGATAGCATGGCCACCAATTGACTCATGCTGGATTGTAGCCTATCCAACAGCATGTCGAGCAGCATGAAACAGACGCCGCCGCTGGCAAACCAAAAGCCGACAAACCAGACAGAAGCTTCTTTACTGCCTTCGGGCACAAGAACCAAGGCGATAGCAGCTAATAGTGCGCCACCACCAAAGGCTAATACTGAGTGACGGAATTCCTGCTCGAGCCATTGCGGATGCAGGTTTTCTATTCGCGCAAGCACGGCGCCCGTTGGCATGGCCATACCGGCCAGCAGTGTCAGTAGTGTAATCAATAACCATTCTGGAAGCATGGAAGATATTTTACTATCAACTGCACTGCGAAAGCCAAAATCATCGTAGTACTTATTCAACAAATAATTTACGACAACCGCGAGGGATTTTCTGCCTGAGTTTAAGTCGCCGCTGCAGAGGCTTGAGTTGTGATGTGGTGAGAACAGTCGGAAAGTCTGGACGAAAAAAAGGCAGCATTGCTGCTGCCATTAAGCGCTCGAAAAATAGTTGCCCTCTGTTGTCCGTTGTCGTAAATCACCTCAGTGGGAGGGACCACTTCCTTAGCTAACAGACAAGTAACTATATAGGTTTCAATACCCGTTGTTGCCTTGCTCACTCGTGATTCGGCGATAAACAAAACTGTTTGTGGGGAATCGCTAAACACCAATCAGCAGGGCAATTGCCATTCTATGCTGACCCGTTGAAGACACAATGGGGTGGCTGGGCAGACTTCATGAGTTGCAACAATGCGCGAATTAACGTGTTGATTTATAAGGAAAAGTTGGCTTAATGTGACGTGGTTTTAGCTCATGAATGGGATGTTAGTGGGTATCGTTACAAGCGAATTTAAGGGGGTGTATAAATTAATTTAAAATTTTTAAATTAGCTAATTTTTATTAACTTACCTGCTTTTCGTAGTTTAGCTTTATTAGTGTTTGGATTAAATTGAGGCGTAACTAAGATTTAATGACCTCATGAAAAGCGACTGTTGCGTTCAGCCACAGCGTGATTGTGTATGCCCACAGGGAGCTCTCCGAATGAGATTGCAGGGAAAGAATGATAATTTTTGCGCGTTATTTGCTACATCGCTTTCACCTCACCTGATTCCTTAATAAGGCAAACTTAGCACTTTAGGGTTGGGTTTAGAAAACCTGAGGCATGGCTATAAATAGCATCTTGGATCTAGAAGGCAAGAAGGCAAAAGACATAATGGAATGAGCAATGGCGAGTTTTACTACATCTTATATTTAAGTCTGAATTCAAACGCAGGCCTGGAGCTTTGGTAGTGGTGAGTGTTGGACTCAAACTCCAAATAAGTAGAATAGGAAGTGCTGGTTAGATTGTAGGCTTCCGCAGAAAAAGTAAGCGACGGTGAGTACAAATAACTCAGGCGAGCGTCTAACCGAGCGCTGCCTTCTACAAATTCTGCGAGTAGAAATTGCTCTTCGCCATTTGTGCTGCTGTACGCATTGATGGCATTGAAAGGTGAAAGATAGTGGGAACGACGATTGTACGCAATACGAAAATGTAGCCGTTCGTTCTCATACATGCCAATCAGATTATAGGTGTGTTTGGAGATTCCGGGCAAAGGGAGATGAGCGTGGGTGAGCGAGTGGCTTTCGGTGTTGCTGTCCATGTAGGTGTAATTCGCGTGCACGCCGAATCCGGAATGCCAAAGCTTTTGTAGAGAAAGCTCAACGCCCTTTAGTAAACCGCCATCTCTATTTTCTGGCCGGTTTACGCTGACCGTTGCTACTCGGTCTGCTCCCCCGTCGCTATTGGCTGGAATGGTTTTATTTTCAATGCGCGTTTCATATTGAATAAATGATTGAATATCTTTGACAAAAACATTGAGCGCGAAATAATTGGCGCTATCCCAATAATGCTCCAGTGCGATATCCCATTGCGACACTTTGTAAGGCGCAAGATCGGGGTTGCCCTCATCCGCAGAGGCAAAAGTTGTGGCGGTGAAAGTCCAATCCAGTGGTACGAAACCTTTACCTAAATCCTGAAGTCTTGGGTAGGCAATAGTTTTAGCAAGGCTGGTACGCAGTTTAAGTTGTTCCGAGAAGTGATATGTCGTGTTGATGCTAGGCAATACGTGAGTGTTTGAAGAGTGACGACGATGGGACTGATAGAAAAGAGGAATGCCTGAATAGGAAACTTCAGGCGAAACCCGAATATCGAAAATCGAATCCGGTATGGTATTGCGAATTATTTCCGTACGTGTTTGCAGCAGACGTACACCAATATTTCCCGTGAAGACGTTATCGTGCGAACGGGTATTCGTCGATGTTGCTGAGGTTACGCCAAGGTTGGAGAAAAAGTTGTGGTCCGTAATAAAATTGCCCTGCAGGTAGAGCGCGTTGGTTTGTCGTTCAATCTCCCAGGATTCTAAAGGCAGCGCACGCATTTCACCTGGTGTGTCGGGGCTTAGCTGATCCATCCATTTCTCGGGATTCGTTGTGACAGGGTTTAAATCAGGTAGTAAAATTCTATGCTGGTAATTCCCGGTTGAAAAAAAATCATCGTAAACTCTTAATCTATTGGGGGCTTCATTCCAGGTAAGGGACGGGGCATAGTTAGGCAGTTTGTCTGTATCATCGATGTAACGCCCATATAAATAATCGAGTAGTCGGTGTCCATCACTGGTGTAAGTATCTGTTAAGGTCAGTCCCCAGTGAACATTCCCTGTATCATAGCCATATGGTCCAAGTGGTTGGTTGTCATCCAGACCGTCACCGTCAATGTCACACACGGCTCCAGTTATCAAACCGCCATTCCCACACAAATCGTAAAAAACCGGTAGGCGAATGCCTATATTGTTTTGTTCCGGGGATGGTGCAATCGTCGGATCATAGCTCGCCGGCGTGACAAGATTGCCTTGAGAATCATACAGGTTTGGTCCGCCAACGTTTTCCGTGCGGCTATAGTCAGTGAGATAGGCCAGTTTGTCATACGAATTGTGATGGCTGTGAATCCGAAAGCCTGTTTTGATTTCAGACCAAAAGCCATGGTGTAAACTCAAGTTAAGGTCACTGCGTAAAGCCAGACGACGTTGTACGTTGTCATAACCATTCGCTACCTGATTGGAAAACGCACCATACTCTCTTTCTTCAAGCCACGCTTGTGTGTCATAACGAAAAACGGGTAGCCCTTCTGTATTGCGCTGAAGGAAAAAACGTCTTTCCTTATTGCCATCCGCAGGGTTCAGGGTAATTGTATCCCAGCCCGAGTTTCGATCTCCGCCCGGTATGTCCGGGTTTTCCGATGGTGTACCGACAAAGCGTACCCCGCTAACATGACCTTTCTCACTGGTAATTTCGCCAGCTCGGTTTTCGCTTTTTGCATGCGAGTACTGAATACTGCTGAAAAGATTAAGACGGTCTGAAAAATCTATACGGTGGTTCAAGCGAAGGTTGTCAGTGTTTGTCTGATTGCGTTCGCCGCGCGAGAGAATAGTTAAATTGAATGCGGTGAAATCGCCGTTTTCAATAGTCATCAATGGACCATGATCGATCAGTTCAAGATGTTTGGCGGTGGAGTTGCTGAGTATAATATTGTGTAAAACAGTTTGGCGTTGTTCGCGAATATCGGTGAGTAAATGTAACCATTGAAGATCGAAGTGCTGGTTATTATCGAAGGCGTACTCCAACCTGATATCACTGCCAATGGTTTCCGTTTGTTGTGAAGTACTGTTAATGCCACTGAACGCAGGATAGAGCAAAGGTTTACTTACGTCGCGTTCGGGCAAACTTAAGATGTTGCGCTCATTGTCCCCAATATAGTCAATAAACGCTCCCTGTTGTGTATACATATTCGTATTGTCGACGCGGTTGTGTGACGAGCGATATGAAATGGCCGCAGATAGCCCAAATTTATTTTGCCAGTTATTGCCATAGACAAGCAGTGCAGACGGATCACTGGTTGTGTTGTCTCCGCTATGCGTCAGACCCAACTCGCCGGTTAAAAGCGGTTCCGAGAGTGATAGTCCACTACGAGAGATAAAATCAATACTGCCACCAATACTACCTTCCAAATGCGATGCCGCAGGTGTTTTATATATTTCTATGCGCTGTAGTAAATCGATAGGAAAAGATTCGAATGAGCCCTCATAATTCTCATTGTTAGACTGATACAGTTCCAATCCCGTAAGTAATTCATGTCCGTTTAACAAATTCTGATTTTGTGCAAAACCCCGAACACGAATTACACTGCCAACACCATTGTGCCGTTCGAGTTGTACGCCGGGTATGCGTTGTAAAGCTTCTGCCACATTACTGTCCGGCATTTTACCAATGTCTTCTTCGGTAATAACCTCTGTAATTTCCGCTTTGTCACGTTTTAATTGGGCTGCGAATTGATACGCGTTGAATGCTCCGGTCACCAGTATTTCTTCGATAGCGGGGAGCGTTGATGTTTGCGACGCGGAATTTCCGGAGGGGGCAGTGCGGGGGCCTCGTGTTATTTTCAATGTTCCGCTTGCACTTATTTCAGCGTATAAACCAGAACCTGCCAGCATGATGTCCAGTGCCTGTAGCACGGTATAGTGGCCAACCACAGCTTTTGCTTGGTAATCCGCAATATCCTCGGCAGGCAACACAATTGTCATCCCTGCAACATCGGCCAAGGTGATTAAGGCAGTGGACAAAGTTTGTGGCTCGAGTATAAAACGAAAAATTTCGGGGGCGGCTTGCGCAGAGTTATTTGACTGATGGGCTTGTTCTTTGGTTGTACTGCTTTGAGGTGAATTTTGATTTGCAACGATTGTATTGGTGGCTTGTTGAGCGAATGTGGTTTGCGTAATGCTGGTCATCACCAGTATTAATAAAAACAATGTAGTCTTGCGCACGGATAACATACGAGAAAAATAAGGACTGTTTATTGATGCGTTAATGGCGGAGGTGTTAATCGTTGGGCGGCGAACAGCTGAGCGATGAAAAACCGAGTGATGAAGAAGGAAGTTTTTAATTGCAAACATCAGCGCAAACGCAGCTCCGCTTGGGATACCCGTTGTCGCGTAGCCATGCCACCATGGTGGCATGGAATCAGTGTCTGGCTGCGGTGGGCGAGAATAAAACATTGGCAAGGTTATTAGCGGGGGTTAAATGAGACTCTCGGAAATACACCGCCCATTCAATATGATAAGGCTGAAGGTAATTGCTAGTGGCTCATGTTGTGAGCTCATTGTTGGGGCTTTGAATTCTTTTTACTCTTTCGACTTTTGGTGTCCAGCGAAAATAATCGATCCGATATTCGGGTTGCTTGAATATCCAGATTTTCCTCCAGAGCATTGATGAACCCTTTCAAATCGCCCGTTTGAAAAATCCCAGCCACTTTGCGAGTTTTTAATGATGCGTCAGCAAATTCAAATTGTACTGAGGTATAGCGCGAAATTTCCTGCACCACAAACTCCAGTGGTTCACCACTAAATATGATATGACCGGACTTCCAGGCAACCTCCATATCCATTTCCTTTTTGTTGAGCCGTTTCAGATGGCGTTCCCGCCCCTGTAAAATAGCCATGTCACCCTCCGAGAGGGAAGTCTTCTGATCACTCTGCTGAAAAGTTTGTTTAACCTGTTCTGTAATGTCATCAGAGGAAGTATTCAATTGCCCAACGACGACCTGACCATCGGTAATGACAACCTTGATCTGATCTTCATCCACAACACGCACGTTAAACGCAGTCCCTACTGCTTTTACAGCCTGTTTCCCGGCCACCACTACTAATGGCCGCTGGGCATTATGTGCAACGTCTACCAGCACTTCGCCTTTTTGTAATTTAATTAAACGAAAGTCCCTGCCGAACTCAATTCGCACGACAGTGTCGGTATTCATATGCAAAATTGAATTGTCGGGTAGATACTCTATGTGTTGTTTACCAACTTCTGTATGGAGCAGGGCGCTGAACAATTCCCCATTCTGAGGCGATGATGTAAACGTGTTGTTAACCGTAATAAAACCAATGGCACAAATGACTAAAATAAAACTCGCTGCAAATGCGCTAACTTTGATAGACATCGCACGCTGCTGAGTTTGTTTCTGCATCTGTTCCTTGGGGACGATATGAGCTAGCTTTCCAAGAACTTCTGTTTCATCCCAAAACTTGACCAGACTGAAAAATTCTTCCTGGTGAACTTTGCTGGTGGCAATCCACTTTTTGAAGGCAATTTTTTCTTCATCGGAGAGCCCGCGTTCAACACGGACCACCCATAAACTGGCTTCATCTTCAATCGTGCTGCGTTGTGTGATAGGTACAACATTACTCACTGGCCACCTCCTCCGAGGACCGCTCGATCGATGCCATATTCTCTAAGTCTCTGATGAATTTTCTACTGCGTTTTAAACCGTTGGCAATGTGTTTTTCCACTGCGCTTTCACTAATATCCATTTCATCGGCGATTTCTTTTTGCGTATAGCCATATACTTTCTTTAATACAAACGCTCGTTTGCATTGAGGTGGCAGGGTTTTGACCGCTTCGCAAAAGTTGCCAAAACGCCTTTCAGATACCACCTCGTTTAATGTTTGGTCATCAGTCATCATATTATTCAGGGTAAGTTCTGCTGTTTCGCCCTCTTCATGGTGAAGTGAATCGCAAAGCCGGTGTTCTGCCCGTTTTATGTGATCGAGCGCCAGATTGCGTGCAATTTTCATGAGGAAAGGTTTGGGCTGATATATTTCATAGTCTGCCTGGCATGCGCGAATGAAGGTATCCTGAACCACGTCTTCCACATCTTTTGCAGGGACAATAGTCGACACCACCTTCATAAGAAGGCGGCGATAGCTGGAAAATTCTTTGCCCAAAAACTCCATTCTCGACATGGGATACTTCTTCACCAAATTGTGTCTGTGTCTTATGAGTCATCGACGACATAGTTGCAGCGTTTCCTCAGTGTTTTTTTTCGTTGGAGGTGAATAATTTCGCTCATTTTAATTTAGAGGACAAAGTTACAGCACTGAGGAGGTTAGTGGGTTTAATATTGCTCGTCATTATATTGGTAGACAGCGACTATACTGATAATAGTAGGGAGTGGCGTTTAGTTAATATTTTTGTCGCGCGTTTTTAGTACTGCGCAGTTAACGCTGTGGCCATAACCCTTGTGATGATTGTACCAGTTTGTCTACCTGCATAATTGTGCTGCGCACAATTTGCGTGTGGTACCGCCCCTTCGTGATGGGGGTGGGCCGGTATTAAGAATGAAAAGTGCCTGGAGGTTTTGTTTTGTCTCAGCCAAGTCAATTTAGCGGTGTGATTTACTCTACTTTGAGGCAAATTGCGCTTGAAACAAGTACAAAAAACTGGGTATTCTTCCGGTCCCCCAAAATAATAAATTCGATATATCTTGCTCTAAGTTTATTCAACAATAAGCTGAACAGTGATCGTTCGGAGTAATGGGTAGGAGTGCCCACGGTTTACAATGCGAAAGACAGTTATATCCTCTGCGATCATATTCCGTTTAATCCCCGTCGTATTTCTGTGTGCTTGTTATATACAACGGGCTGGCGCAGTTGAGTTTCGCGGTGCGAGTGCACACCCTGAAACCATCACCATGTCTTCTATCGGCTGGAGTCCTGCCATGCGGGATTACCATAAGCAGGTAATACGTCGCGTTCTGGATTTGTCGGTGGATAAATATGGGGCTTATTCCCTCGACTTTGCAACCAAAAAGGCCAGTGTTGTACGGGTAAGAAATGAAGTGGCGTTTGGTGATCACTATCAGATCGATTTTTCTGCCATGATTCTGGAAAACGAGACGGTTAGGGCAAAAACACATCAAATTCGATTCCCCATTTTCGATGAGACTTTGGGGTTGCGCCAACTGATTATTCATAAGTCTGACCTGGAAAAATTCCGCTCATTAAAAACGCTTGATGAATTTATCAGTTTGCGTGCAGGGCAGGGGGAAAAGTGGCAGGATATAGGCATTTATAATGACGCTGGAATCGAAGTTATTGAAAGTATTAACTACGAAAGCCTGTTCCCAATGCTGGCGCAAAAGCGATTCGATTATCTGCCTCTGGGGATTATCGAAGCGGATGCGGCACTGAATAACGAAAAGCAATTTTTAGACACATTGCAGATTGTGGATAATGTTTATGTGTATTATCCGATTCCTTTTTATTTAAATGTAACTAAGCGATATACGGGACTCGTTAACCGAATTAACTATGGAGTGAAAAAATTCGAAGAATCTGGCGAGATGAAAGCCATGTTTCAATCGTACTTCAAACAACAGTTTTCAAGCCTGGACCCCAGCAAATCTCTGGTCTTCGTGGTGAGAAACCCAGAACTGTCAAAAAGTGATAATGAACATATCATCGCTAAAGTGATGAATTCTTATTTCACTAAAAAGAGTAATCTATTCTATTTACCCTCTCAGAAATTTGATGGTACTAATCTGGGGCTGATGCCCGATACCCCCCTGCAAACCAACCTGTCCGCAGATTAACAAGCAAGAAGAGTAAAGAAAGTCTGTACCAAACACTGGTATGCTACAACTTGGTGCGAAGGACATCGCTTGTTTTTTGAATTGGCGCACGAACGTGCATTTTCCGAACGATTATACTGGCGCATTATTGAACAGGCTGTGTCATTTGGAGAGGCAGCTGGTCAAACAGTCATTTTCACTTGCGGACAAAGTATTCAAAAAATCATCCAAATTAATGGATTTGATTAACTTTTTTGAAAAATATGCCACATAGTTGAATACCCGAGGAGCGGGGTGAGGGAGGAGATGTGTCGCCTGTATATATATCAGGCATGCAAACTGCATAAGCAGGAAGAGCCGTAGGCTTGAACTTGAAAGACAAATTCAATTGAATTTGAGAAACCGATTAAATCGAAATTCTTTAGGTGAATGCAACAAGCAGAAGAAAAATTTGCGACAGTGCACACGTTTTCATTCAAGAGTCAAAAAGCCTCCGTACAATTTAAAACAAGTGTGCTTGTTGGAAAAATGTTGGCATATGCCGGCTTATTGGAAATGCAAAATGTGTGAGCAATTTTTTTGCAAGTCGACGTTAACGTATAAATTTTCTGTGGCCTGAGCTTAATTGGCGCAAATATTTTCGGACACATAATTGAGTCGCAGTAATATAGCGAGTGTTCGAATTATAGTCACAATGCCAGCCTTGGATTTTTTAAAAATCTGTTTTGCTGTTATATGCTCGACAAACGTTTAGTACAATGGTCGATTAAACCAGAAAGTTTGTTTGCCAATGAGAAATCATACCGCTTCATCGAAGAGGTGAGATTTTGATCTGCTGAATGTTGAGTCACTGCTTCTCGAATTGTTAACTTCCTGAGCATACTGACAGCTTCTGGGTAAGAGCTTAAAAATATCTAACAAAAGTACGCCTAATAAAAAGGTAGGCCTGATAAAAGGGCGCGCCTGATATTCGAAAGATAACGACTTCCAAGGCGTTAATTTGTCTGTGAGTCATGAAGTTAGATGTAGGCAAGCGCTTATCGGTTTTATTAGTAAAATAGCTTTTTGGGTTTACATGCTGGTCCCCACCTCAGGAAGGCCGTGTGAATGTAATTTGGACACCCAGTGTTGTACTCAAAAAGTTCTGAGAACAGACGATCGTCGACAAAATGATCGCTATATAAGCCCGCAAACTCATAACAAAAGTAGCACCGACATTAAAGTAATGCCAGTGTAAAAGCACCAAAAGTGCGTTGGGCAATAAAGGAATAAAATGGGCATATCAACAGGACGTTATGTTTACAACAGACAATGAATTAGCCGTCCCATTGTATCGATGGGTGAAAATCATATTTCAATGCAAGTATCTGTACTGTGTTTTGGGGGATTGCATGAAAACTTTGAAAATCCGTAAGATAAAATTAAGTGTAGTGAAAACTATGCTTGTGTTAGCCGCGCTAACATTTTTCACTCCCGCTATTGCAGCACCTTTGCTCAATGGTGTGGCAATGTACTCCGAACTTGGTTCAGAGAAATTTATGGCCGGCTTGTATAGCACGGGCTTATCGTCTTCTGCGGACGATATTCTCGCGAGTGAGCTGGAAAAACGCATTGAAGTCCGCGTGGTAGATGAGCGTCTGTCAACACGACGCTTCAAGCGTATGTGGATTGAAGGTATCGCCATCAACTCCTCAACAACTGAGCTGGAAACTCACGCAGAAAACATGGCCAAGTTCAGTAATATGCTGAAAGTGAGAATGAAGAAGGGTGATGTTTTTGCTATTGAGAAAAAGCCAGAGTTCATCAACATTTCATTAAACGGGACTTCTCTGGGTGAGCTGGATGATCCTGCGTTTTTTGATCTTTTACTGCGTACCTGGATTGGCTTCGTACCCTTGTCTTCAGATTTTCGCGATAATCTGCTGAAACAAGGGTCAATCAAACCCGAATTGCTGTCTCGATACGAACAAATTCAACCGAGTGAAGAGCGGGTAACCGCAATTGCGCAGGCTATCAGCAGTCGTCAGGAAGCAGAGGGCGAAGAAGTGGCCGCAGCAAGTCAGGGTGATGATACAAAGCAAAATACCCGTATTGCTTTGAAGCCCGCGCCAGTTAAAGTGGCCGTGGCTGCTCCAGCAGTGACAGCCCCAAGTACCGGCGGTTCTTCGTCCAGTAGCGCCAGCGAAACGAAGTCTGAACCCGAGAGAACACCAGAGCCTGTGAAGGTAGCTGTTGCTCCCAAGCCAAAACCCAAAAGTCTGCCAAAGCAAAAGCCAGTCGATATTGCGCTTCCGCCTCGTCAGGAAGAGTTGGATGAAAGCATTTTTGACGATGAAGAAGCGGATGTTGAGCTGACGGCAGAAGGGCTTTTGATTCAGCAGCTCTATTATTCTCGCTTGGCGAATTATACTCAGAACTTTGCTCGCTATCCTCGCATTGCAATGGAGCGTGGAAGAGAAGGGTCATTATTGATTCGCGTGACGATTAACCGGGAAGGTGAAGTGATGGCGACGGAGTTTATTGAAGAGACGGAGTCTTATTCATTAAACAAAGAAGCGAAACGTGCTGTTAAGCGAGCCAGCCCTTTCCCGGCCATGCCAACGGAAATCAGCGGTGAAGAGTTCTCCTTCATGTTCCGTCTCACATTCAACCTGACGGCGAGTTCTGACGCAAAAAAGCTCCATAGACTGGCTGCCAACTAAGCTCCACCGACGGCCAGTTACACCGACCTCATATTCGAAGCCAGCTCTGTTATCGTCCTGATACACAGAGTTGGCGATTAGTTTCTCCTTGCTTTAATCTGGCACTGTATTGCGCTTTGCGTTCTTTAGCAGGTAACTCACAGCTCTATCGGGGTTTGTTTGTGCTTACTAACGTCCAATAAAAAGTCTGACAAAAGCGCGACAGCGCCAAATCTGCACTATATAATGCGCGGCTATGAGTAAAGCATCCAAAAAGAAAAAGCCCGGTGGCAACACCATTGCGCAAAACAAAAAAGCTCGTCACGATTACTTCATCGAAGAGCGTTTCGAAGCCGGTCTCGCCCTCAACGGGTGGGAAGTTAAAGCATTGCGTGCAGGTAAAGGCCAACTGACAGATAGCTATGTTTTCTTCAAAAACGGGGAGGCCTGGCTTTTGGGTTCCCAGATACACCCGTTAGCGGAAGCCTGCACTCATTATGTGACCGATCCTACTCGCACTCGGAAATTGTTGCTGAATCGACGAGAGATTAGCAAATTACAAGAAGCCGTTACTCAGAAAAGCTACACGGTAGTTGCTACGTCTTTGTACTGGAAAAATCATTTGGTCAAGTGTGAAGTCGCTCTGGCCAAAGGTAAACAGCAGCACGATAAGCGCCAAACCGAAAAAGAGCGGGATTGGAGTGTGCAAAAACAGCGTGTTATGCGTGACCATAATCGCTAACACCTTTTTCCAGCCAATTTTCCCGTGTATTTCACTGCGCGGGAGAGCCTCGCTTTTACTTTCCGCCTGTTATTGATTTATTTGTATAGCATATTATCTGCATATGCATCTCTGGAATTATCCTGACCCCCACGCCTTTCGTCCAGTGAAAAGGTAGCGTGAAATATCCCTGGCAGGCGTGCAGCGCATGACAGTTTACTGTGCATTGTCACCTTGTCTTAGAAATCGAGGTCTTAGAAATCGAGGTCTTAAATATTGAGGTCTTAAATATTGAGGTCTTAAATATTGAGGTCTTAAATATTGAGAGAGCAGAGTATTTTAACGGCGGGTTTATGGTTAAAATGAAAGGATCTGTTTTTCCTTCGTTATTGTTTATGTCGTTAAGTTGCAATCTCAAGAGTAGCATCTACAAAAGTAGCGTATACAGTAGTAGTGTCTACAAAACTATCAGCCGTTGTGACTCGAATACCAGACAATGGTGCGTTATTCGTTAAGTCTTCCATTTGTGTGTTACAAACAATGCACAACAAGGGCGCTGAGCTTATCTAATTAAAGTGTCAAAATATGATGAAAAAAATAATCCCGCTAATTTGTGTCGCCTTACTGATCGCTTGCTCCAAACAAGAAGAAACGCCTAACTCGTCGAGTGACACGCCAGTCAATGCCAAGCCTGAATCCCATGCAGAAATTGCCTGGTTCGATGGTACCGTAGAACAGGCGTTCAGTGCGGCCAAGCAGCAAGATAAACCCTTGTTTTTTTACTGGGGAGCCGTGTGGTGTCCACCGTGTAATGAGCTGAAAGCCACTGTGTTTAAGCGACGAGAATTTATCGAACAAACTAAACTCTTTATTCCGGTGTATTTGGATGGTGATACTCCCGGTGCGCAAAAGTACGGAGAAAAATTTAAGGTGCGGGGCTACCCAACGCTTATTGTTTTTGACGCAGACGCGAATGAAATTACCCGTATTCCCGGTGGTTTAAACTTGGAGAAATATGCTGATGTACTGCAACTCGTTTTTGGAGAGATAAAGCCTGTAAAACAATTGGTGCAGCTGATAGACGAGTCGAAAGAAGCTGCTAATTCGCTGACTGAAAATGACTACCGGCTGCTCGCATATTATTCCTGGGAGCAGGACAATCAACAGGTTCTACCTCAGGAAAGTCCAGCAGAAACCTTACAAAAAATATTTGAAAGTTGTCCCAATAGTTTGTCGGTTGAAAAAAGCCGATTGTTTTTCGCCTACTTAAATGCCGCGATGCGTGAGTTCAAAGATGCGAAACTGGCATTGGCTAATGCCGCTTTTATAGAGACCAACCTCCCTGTATTGAAGCAGATTTTGCAAGACAAAGCGCTGGTGTTGGCGAACGTGACCGCGGTGCGTTATGAGGACGGTGATACTCTGCGCCTTCTCACGGCGGCAGATTCCCCTGAACGTGAAGCCTTGATTTCGCAATGGCGCAATGCTCTTCAAGTGGTGGCAAGGGCCGCGGATTTATCTTCAGTTGAGCGATTGGGGGCTCTTTACGGTCAGGTATCGTTGGATAAACTAAGCCATGACGGCAAAGTAACACCTGAGTTACAGCAGAATATTAAATCCTCTATTACACAGGCTCGAGGCAATATCGAGAACAAATACGAACATTCAGCCATCGTCAACATTTCACGTAATATATTGGTACATGCTGATATGCAGGATTATGCTGAAGACGTAATCGCAGATGAAATTCGCAATGCTGCCTCGCCTTATTATTTCATGCTGGAGTTGGCCGACTTCGCGCAGCAGGAAGGTCGGAAAGAAGAAGCGTTAAGCTGGTTTAAGCAGGCATACGAAGAGTCTGCGAAAGGTGCAACGCGTTTTCAGTGGGGGGTGTACTATCTGGGAGGTTTGACTGAAATTGTGCCGGAACAGGAGCAACGCATTAAACAGCAGGCGTTAGAGTTAGTGGAGATTCTCGCAAATTCTGAGGATGGCTTTTACAATCGTAATACACAACGACTAAAAGACATGGAGGGTAAGTTACAAAAATGGAATGTAGAACATGAGCATGATGAGGCGATAAATGAAATTCGTATCTCACTGATACAAGCTTGTAAAGCCTCCGGCAAATTGGAAAATGAAGACAATGGTGTTACTGCAGAAAAAACATCCGACTGCGAAAGCTATCTGCTTTAATATTTAAATTGAGACCAAGCTCGATCTCAGCGCGTGTGATTCTTAATCTTAACCCGAGAGATTAGATGAATGTTCCAGGGCGCTGATATTGAGCTTTTGCTTGAGCCTGTCCTTCCAGTCAGCCAGGCCTTTGTAATGTAAGGATTCTACCGACATACTCTGAACGGCCGACCAAAGCTGACGCTTTTCTTCCGTGGTAAATGTCTCTACGTTGTAAAAGAAAGTCCGAATAGTAAACATAAAGGCATTGATCTCCGGGAAACCCACCAGATTTTGTCTTTCAACGCGTACGTAAATCGGGCTTTCATCTTCCTTTGGCTGACGGCCATGCCAATCTATATGCGCAGTATTTGTGGGTGGATCGGGGTGATGGTTAAGACGTTCATCTGTAGCGATTCCCCAGGCGAAACGTGTGAATGGACCTCGCTTTTTGATAATGGTGTCGAGAATTTTCTGGTAGTGCTGATTGGTAGCATCCATATTGGGAATGGGGCGATGGATGACGTCAAACGCGCGCCCGATCTTGTCTGCTGGTGACCAGTGGTTGGGGGCACACAAATGAATTGCTGCCAAATAATCCTTGTCGTTCCCTAATTGAAAAACGGCTACATCTTCCTGTAATTGGCTGACCAGAGCATCAAAAGCAGATTGGTAAAAGTTACTTTTGACACTGACACCATCGTTTGTCAATTCAATGAGTTCATTATTGAATTTGTTGAGTAATTGATTTTCATCTAGCTTTAGAAAAAAATTAGAGTACTCATATAGCATGCTTTTTAGAAGGTAAGCGTTTACAGTTTTTATTGTGCTCGGTTTGAGTTCGTGTTCTAAATAGTATTTGTGGATATTTTCCTCACGACATTTTTTCTTATTATATAAATATGCCATGTAATGATCGTCGATTTGTAAAATCTGGCGATCTTCTTTTTTTGCATTTTTATTTGTGGGCTTTATTCCAGGTGCGGTGGAATACACGCCGTTCAGAAAAGGCAAATATCGGAATTTTTTGGTCATGCACGCGTTCTGACGTTGGAAGTAGGGGATGGCGAAAGCCTGCCAGTGTAAAATCGTTTAATGCTAACAGAAAAGTAATTGGATCAATTCGACAATTTAGTGTGGACTAAATCGAATAGAAAACAAAGTCTTTTTTTGCCTTGTCGAAGATGGTGTGGCAAGAGTTCGCCAATAGGATGTAGATCACCATGGCGGTTTGAAGGCAAGTTTGAAGGCAAGGAAGTCAAGCGTTCTTAAAAACTGCGCGTAAAATAATAAGTAAAAGTACTCATGGCCAACTCGATAAATTCGAGATTTTTATCTGTTTGATCTTTTTTTTATGGAATTTTATATCTAACAACTCGTAAATAACACAGAGTTATTAACAATTCGTTTAATTGAATGCGTGAAGACAGGTATGTAGCGCGTTATTATTAAACGCGTAATTGGTTATAACCCTGGGATTGGTCGTGTGCACCCCAGAGTTGATTGATTAAAATAAAGTTAAACCACTATGAAAAATAAATTACTTATTGTTGTTTTTATTAGCGCACTCATCATATCGCAGTTAGCACTCTTTATTACAGGTGCTTATGCAGATGCGTCTGACGGAGGATATTTGTCCGTTATTATTGGTGTGCCTTTTATCTTTTCAGGTATTGTTACCCTGATTATCCACACCCTGCATTGGGATTAACCGCTTTATTGCGATTGTTCTCTCCAAGATGTAATCGTTTTATCCTTTAAGCCCTGAGATGGGCTTTTTTTATTTTCTCACGTCTTACTTCGATTTTCTCGTGTACTAACTCTGCTGCCGTATTTGCCTGGTGCAAACGTTCGTGAATCTCATGCATGGTTTCAATGTTCTCGATGGGCTCAATGGTCTTTAAGGCAGGATGGTGGAGTTAATCGAATTGATTGATTTTATCGGGTGCAAAAATCAAGAAATGTAGAAACCCTCTTTGCTTAGATGCAATTAAGGCACTGCATGTGAAATAGGTTCTATCCAATTGAAATTTATGAATAAAAGAGATAAGTGAAAGGGATTTTTATACTAACTTTGGTAGGTTAAACGACTAAAAGGAACTATTCTTTAAGAGGGTTAATGAGAAGTTTCTGTTGTATGAAAGTGTTACTGGTTGACGACCAAAGTTTATATCGTGAAGCGCTCGATTCTCTTTTATTAGCATTGGAATCGGTCGACATTACTGTGCATGCCCAAACGGGCAATGAGGCATTGGATTTATTTAAGGCGCAGCCTGATATCGGGTTGGTGCTGTTGGATTATGATTTGGAAGAGGGGATGGGGGTTGATGTATTGCTGCGGATTAAAGCATTCAATTCTGAAATTCCAGTAGCCATCATCTCCGATGATGATGAGCCAGCGAAAGTTCAGAAGTGTTTAACGTCTGGAGCGAATGGCTATATCCTCAAAAAACTCACCAGTTCGGAAATTCGCGTAGTGATTGAAAAATTACTGGAAGGGGAAATGGTGGTGCCCGCTGGAGTGCTGGACCAACTAGAAGGTATCGATATGCAGGTAAAAGATTCTCTGGGTGATGCTGCTCGAAGCATGCTCTTCAGTCAGGACATGAGTATTCGCAGCAGTGATATTGAAAACGGACCCGGAGGAATGGCGTCAGCTTTTAATCAGTTGGTTGATCGCCAGGTTGATCAGCAAAAAATGGAAAAAATGGCGTTCAGTGATCACTTAACCGGTTTGTATAATCGTCGCTATTTCTTTGAGCAGCTGGAAACTGCGTTTAAGCAGCAAGCAAGGTCGTATGCAGCTTTTGCTCTTGTTTACATTGACATTGATCATTTCACAGAAGTGAACAATGCCATGGGGGAAGAAGTGGGGGATGCACTGTTAATTGAAATCGCTTCGCGAATAAAAAGCGAAACACGAGAATCGGACGTTGCCTCACGGATGGGGGGAGATGAATTTACTATGATTTTGTATAGCGTGTTTAAGGAACAGCAGGTGTTACCCTATCTAAACCGAATATTGAAAGTGATCGCTAAGCCATTTGTCTTTGAAGATAAAACAATTCACCCTTCAGCCAGTATTGGAGCTGCTTTATCCTGTGACTACCGTGAAGTGAAAGATTTGATTCGCTCTGCAGATGAGGCTCTGTATAAAGTAAAGCATGATGGGCGCAACGGCGTGCATGTGAATACGTGATATTTTAGCCGCTCTGCCGGTGTGAAAGGGTTGCTCCGCTGGTCGGCTTAAATATGCAATGCAAATCGGTGTTTGCTGTAATTCCTGTCGTTGAAATTTTCAATTCTATTGTTTCAGTTTTGTATTCCCTTAAAATGGAGATCGATTGCCGCGTCAAAAGTAGACGCACTAGGCAATGTGATCATTCATTTTATACGGGTCTAATTTCATGCAATATTTCCTTGGGTGTTCTCTGGCGCTGGTTTTATGGGCGTACAGCCTTCCTCTTGTCGCAGATGCACTGCAAAAAGATGTCGAAAAAGACTATCAACAGCATTTAGCTGCCTTGTTTAAAGATTTCCATCGTCAGCCCGAGCTTTCGCATATGGAAGTGAAAACCGCTAAACGACTCGCAAAGGAGTTGCGTAGTGCAGGTTTCACTGTCACGGAAGGTATCAGTAAAACCGGTCTGGTTGCGATAATGGAAAATGGCAAAGGTCCCTTAGTCATGATGCGAGCGGATATGGACGGTTTGCCGGTGGAAGAAAAATCCGGTCTCGACTATGCCTCTCAAGCGACGCAGAAGGACTGGGATGGCAATGTGGTTCCTGTAATGCACGCATGTGGTCACGATATACACATGACCAGCCTGGTCGGCACCGCGCGGCGTATGGCGGCCTTGAAAGACAAGTGGTCGGGCACATTGATGTTGATAGGGCAGCCGGCCGAAGAGCGAGTTGGCGGTGCGAAAGGGATGATGGATGAACATATCTGGAAAAAATTTGGAACACCGGACTATGCTATGGCATTCCATGTGTCATCTGAAATTGAAGCTGGCAAGATTGTTGCCGAAGAGGGCTCTCCCTATTCCGGGGTGGATACCTTGGAAATCATAATTCACGGTGTTGGCGCACACGGCGCCAGCCCACATAGAGGAAAAGACCCAATTGTTCTCGGCGCGCAAATTGTTTTAGCCTTACAGACTATCGTCAGTCGTGAGCTTGCTCCAAAGGAGGCGGGAGTGATTACGGTGGGGTCATTTCACAGTGGTACAAAAAGCAATATTATCTCGGATTACGCCAAGCTTCAGTTATCGGTACGCAATGATAATCCGCAAACACGCAAAACACTTTTGCAGGCGATTGAACGTGTAGCTGTGAATATCGGTCGTGCAGCGGGTCTGCCTGAAGATAAATTGCCGGAAGTGAAAAATGTGGATACGCCGATGCCGCCCACGATTAACGACAAGGCGTTGACGCAGCGATTAAAGACTGCCTGGAGTGAGGTACTTGGCAGCGATATTTTCGATCCCAACTATCAGCGATTAGGGATGGGCGCTGAGGATTTTCCCTTTTTTACCACAGACCCCTATATCCCGAGCGTTTATTTTAAAGTGGGAGGTACACCGGCAGCGGCTTTTGCCGCCGAAAAAGCGGGTGGTCCTGCTGTGCCCAGTCATCATAGTCCGATTTTTAAAGTTTCTCCTGAGCCAGCTGTTATTACGGGGGTAAGGGCCACGGTGGTGGCGCTGCTCGATCTTATGCCGCGATCACAATAAGTGTTAATCCGAAGCAAAGCTTACAGTAAAGATTGCACTGAGCTTTACACCGAAACCGAAACAGCAAGCCAGAGGAATCAGCAATGACCAAAACAATAGAAGCGGCGGAGATGGCGGGGGGAGGAACTGTAGATACAGTAGCGCCTCATCCAATTCCGCAGGAAGCGTTCGATTGGTATGATGAATATGCCCACGGTTTAATAGATCGCCGAACTTTTCTTTCTCGTTTGGCTGGGCTTTCTGCCGCCGGCTACAGTATGGCGCTGCTCACTTCAGCACTGTTACCCAATTACGCTGAAGCTGAACAGGTGTCGTTTAATGATCCTGACATTAAAGCTACCTATGAAACTTTTGCTTCGCCCAAGGGCAATCAGCAGGGTAAAGGATATTTGGTTGTCCCTGTAAGGTCTGCAGAGAACAAATCTCACAAAAAATCAGCAGTGTTAGTGGTGCATGAAAATCGAGGACTTAATCCCTATATCAAAGATGTTGCACGGCGTGTAGCAAAAGCCGGTTATATCGCATTTGCCCCTGATGGCTTGTATCCCGCCGGCGGCTACCCTGGTAACGATGATGATGGGCGTGCTTTACAGGCGGGGATGGATCGAGAAAAGCTGGAGCAGGACTTTATTGCCGCGGCCTACCATATAAAAAATCATGCCTTGGCCAATGGAAAGTTGGGGGCTGTGGGTTTTTGTTTTGGTGGTTATATTGTAAATATGCTGGCGGCTACGATGGGCAAAGATCTTGATGCTGGCGTTCCTTTCTATGGTACTCCGGCAGCTGCTTCAATTCGTAAAAATATTAAAGCGCCTCTACTCGTACAGTTAGCTGAGTTGGATACCCGAGTGAATGCCACCTGGCCGGAATATGAGCAAGCGCTTAAAGCCAATCAAGTGCAATATAAAATGGTTATGTACCCCAAAACACAGCACGGCTTTCATAATGATTCAACAGCACGCTTTGATCCGGCAAATGCAGAGTTAGCCTGGCAAAAAACGTTAAACTTTTTTGATACGTATTTAAAATCTGACAGTGAATAGCGATGGTTAATAGCGGACAGGCAGAATTTTTAGAAAGAAAAAATCACCTTAACATCCGGCGTGACATGACGAGAGTCAATGTATCCAATCATGCTGGGATTGCTCGCCACCAGTTCCAACATATGTGTTTCTCTCTCGACTTCTTTGGGTGGCGTTCCTTTACCAGTAAAAACAAGTCTTGACCAGTAAGCTTTCACCTGTCGGCTGTTCTTCTTTAGCATCTGGCTGTCAAACCCTTCTCTGGCAGCATTTCCTTCCTTGAGATTGACTGGCACAGCGTCATGTCCTCCAGGGAAGTTGGATTGTTTGCCTAAGAATATTTTTTCTATATCTTGTGCTGAAATTGAATCGGCATTGCTTTTATGAACAATCACGGAGATCTCTGCGTGGGCTCCTTGTATCGACATAAATAAAAGCAGAAGGGCGATCCATAACTTTACTCCAGCTTGAGTAGTGCTTTTCATAACTTTAAGTTTGGCTGCATTGTGTCGACACATTCTTGAGCGAAAAAGTCTGGAAACAATGTCACGGGAGAAATTATTCATTGCAATGTCACCTTGATAATTGGCGCTTTATTGTGTTGTTGAAACACTGAAATGTTACTTTTCAAAAGAAAAACTTTAATGTTACTAGTGGAATATGCCTTTCCAAATTGTAGCCGCTGATTTCAATAATACCACCTCGATATGTGTTAAATATTTACAGTCAACACCAGCATGACAAGAACGCTAGAGTTCCATGTTGGCAGTTGCCTGAAGACGTTGTTGGTTCAACATGCGGGTGAGAGCTCCCGAGTAACAGCACTGAGTCAAGCACACCGAGTCAAGCACACCGAGTAAAAGTAAAGTTGAATGCGAGCCGTAAAAATGGGTAAGTTGAAAAAAGCTCCGATGGACTATATTGCAACTTACCCTGAATGCAATGATGAATGACCTGTAACAGAATTAGTAATCAGCAGAAGAAATAAGCGTGTCGTTGTAAGTGGGTAGCTTTTCCAAAGCTTTTTCGTCCATATGAGTTTGCCATACGATATCTTGACCCTGTAGCTTGATTTTGGAAATACTCACAAACACCCCTTTTTCTCCCAAACCCAAAGTACCACCGACGTTGATCACAAGTCCCGCTGCAGTGCCATTGTCCGCGGTAATAACCTTGTCAACAATCCCTACTTTTTTGTTGTCCAGATTTTTAACGTTTGCACCTTCGACTTTGTCTGTTTCAATATTTTTACCGTCCACCACTACCATCTTCGGGTTTCCCAGGCTTTTTTTTTGAGTATCTGGATTTTCAGTCGTTTGTTTTTCTGTGTAAGGTTCCTCTGAAGTCAAGCCATCTGTTCTCATGTCACGATAGATACGCTGATCGTTGCTTTGTTCCTCAGTGTAGTCATGTCGGCGAGGTTGCTGTTTGATATCCGTATTATCTTGTGGTTTGTCTTCTGTTGGTTGATTTTTTAATGTGCTGTAATGAGGATCATTTTGAGCTATGCGTATAGAGGGGGTAGCCGAATCTGCGTCTGCTGGTGGTGTTATCAGTGTATTGGTGGCCTGAGTGGCTGCCTCTTTTTGTTTAAGGGACTCGTCTCGAATGCCAGTAAGAAAGTCGTTGTACTCGTTAAAATCCAAGGCTTTGTTTTGGTTGCGATCGAAATTTCGAAATACAGAGCTCTGAGACCAATCTAGACGATCCAGTTGTGCTGCATAAGTCGTATGTAGTTCATTCCAGTCCAAGCGATTGTTTTGGTCGCTGTCCAGTCGTTCAAACATTCTTTTGGCTATGGTAGACGGCCCCTGGTGCGTGGCGTCAGTATTCGTTGAATCGGTTGAATTCGGTGTGTCCGCATTGGCAACAGATAATGCAAAAACTGTTGCAGCACTTGCGATTAGAATTCGACTGCTTTTTTGGTACAGTGAGTAAAGTGTTGGAGCATTCATCATTGCTCTCCTCTTCAAAAGTGATGTTAATTGTTGGATGTGGTTTTACATCACTGTTTATAACGCACAGTTTGTACCAAGCTTTGATATATCAGGAAATAAGAAAAAAGTTCATTTTTACCCTCTGGGAATGTGATGCAAGATGTAACAAAATTGTGGTCAAGGAGTAAAAAGTACGTCTATATGGCGTTACTTTACACAATGTGGAGTGCAGGTTAGGGGAGGTATAAAAATCTTCTACTCGGGATAGTGATCTGGAGAAGGTTGGATTGGAAGATGGAAAATTTTTAGCAACATTCTTTGCATTTTTAACACTTGTAATAGAGTTTTTTACACATGTTCTGGACTGGGAGATGTTGGCAGAGCTTGCCATTGTGCTGTGCTTTTTCTCTTTTCCTCCTTTTCTCCTTTTCTCCTTTTTACTCTCTACTTTTCCTCGTTACTCCATCAGGACGCCTTTTTCTTGAAAAGTTCTCCGTTCACGAAGGGTGCATGACAGGAAGGTGGCGTATTTGCCTGGGTGGACGCTTGCAGTGTCCCCTGGTGTTAACTTAGGACATAAATATGTCTATTTTCTAAAAAAAAGTGTCCAGAATTGAAAAAAAACCTTCCCGTAATTCCCTACTATTACCAGTGTCGGCACTAGTCCCAACATCTAGGTGGCCGGGAAGAGGTGCGCTACGTCTAAGAACGGCACTGACCTTGGCAGATCTAGGAAAATTTAACAGGATTTTAGTATTTATCTTTACGTTCGAACTCAATTACGAACACAGGAGATCTCGATGGATATTCACCAGTATCTCACACTACTCGGACGCCACCTGGGTATTAAAAATTTAACACTCGACAAAAACCAAGTATGTCGAATTTGTCTCAATCAAGGCTTTGATGTCTTTATAGAGCCAGAACCGCATCGTCATTTCATTCATCTTTATAGTGTTTTAGGAAAGATTCCAGAGGATGGTAAACAAGCGATATTCGAAGCTATTTTTGATAGAAATCTTTTTGGTAAAGAAACCGATGAGTTTGTTATTCAATGTGATATTCAGGCGCAAGAAATCTTATTGAGTGCAGTCATTAAACCCAATCACTTGACGGCTGATTATTTCACTCAACTGTTCGATCGTTTTGTTGAGCATTTTAAGCGTCATCAAGCTTGGATTATAGGCTTCAATACACTTGATCAATCACCACAAATGATTACACCCATCAACCCAGCGTTATTGGTTTAACGGTTAAGAGGAGAAATAAAATGAACAATATTGTTAATGGAAATACAGGACAGGTACAGAGACATCAAAACATTGACGGTGGACAACGTACAGGACACGCCGGCCAAGTTCGACAAAGCGATGAAGCGAGAGTTGGTCGCACCCAACAACAGCACGCTGAGTTAGATATTAATCCGATGGGAAATCTTGTTGGGCAAACGTCAAGAGAAGATAACTTTTCTCACGCTTATTTAAATGATATCAAATCAAAGGATGATCATTTCATGCGAGATGCATTTGCCTATGTTCTGGATCGAGAAGGAACTGAAGGGCTTGATATTGCCACGGCAACATCAGATCCTGATATCAAGTATATAATGCATCAAGATAGCTTTTATAAAGATGAGACGTCATCTCGTATTGAGTATATCAAAGAGAAGTTTCCCGAAGTTAGAGAAGAATTTTCACGAATGGATCAAGAAATTTCACAAATGCGTGAAGAGATGCAAGAAAATGAAAATTTGAACGATGAACAAAAGGGAGCGCTTAAAGATGAAATAGAAATACTAGAAAGAAATCGAAAAAGCGTAGTTGATAGCTTTTTTGAAATTAACAATTTGCCACAAGTCAGTGACCTGGTTTTAGAAATGCGCGATCGCATTAAGTCAGAGAATTTTTTCAGTAAACGAGGTGACGCTAATATTGCCATCCCTAGAGGTCGAATGAATGTTTCACAGCTTGAAGATGGTCTGCGAGAAATTATATCAACACAGAAAAGGGGTGGGATTGGCTTCAACGAAGATCACAACGGTTATGAAGAAAAAGCAAATTATCCACGTGGTAAAAACGTCAACATCTTTGATCCACAGTTAGTGACAAAAGATATTTTCAATGAGTTAGGTATTCCATATGTCGGTGGTGCCTCAGGCTCAACAGCGGATTTTGTTGGCATACTCGCTGATCAATTACTAAAATCAGGAGGTGCAACGATTGATAACGGTCAGTTAGTTATTGATACTCCTGAGTTACAAAAAGACATGGAAAAAAAGGTTTTTACTTATATGATGGGAATGGTGGAGTGTGGACATCACTCTATGGTGGAAATGGTTTATGCGGCGAAACAATGGGGTTTGTTCCAAGATTTACCTGATCCTGTTTCAGCATTCATGACGATTCAATCGCAAGCCTTTGACGCTTATGATGCGATTAAAAAGGGAGAAGGTTCTCGTGACACTTTAAATGCAATTTTGGAACAGCCTATTCCAACACACGAAGCTTTTATGAAAAGTTTAGAGAATTACGGGAAAGCGTTATTTGGTTCGGATGTCGATGTGAAAGCGCCCGTGCAACGTGATTCAACCGCCCATCGTACGGGAGTAGAAGTTTAATTTTATCTGCACCAAATACTGGATTGAAGTCATTGCAAACCCTCAGTGGCTTCAATCTTTATGTTCTCCCTCGACTTCATCTTTTTTCATCTTGTGCTGTATAGTGAGTGAAAATAGAACCTGTAAAACAAAAAACGCACTGCAGTGGCAAGCACTGTAGTGCTCCTGTCAAATCCTGGCTGGGTATTAATCTCCGTATAAGCCATATGAGCTTGCGAAAACCCGGAGCATCCTAAAGCCTTCATTACAACCGCTTTGCCACCATACGCAAACTAGAAATATGCATCCAGATCTATCCGAGTGGGGATTAAATGCGATATCAAACGTTTGGTGTGAATACAACCAAGGGTTTTATTTGGTAGGAGCCATAAAATTTATTGGCAAGCGTGATGAAAGGTTTTTATACTTTTGCTGCTGGATGCAAACAAGGAAGCGGTGGGACGAGCTGATGCTCTTGATTATGAGATGTTGAAAACGGCCAATGAATGGCGGCCTGATTAAATCTGCAAATTACGAGAAGATGGCCCCGGAACCCCATTTAGTGCCTCAGTTTTCCGATCAATGTTCTGAAGTGTTTTACCCTCCCCCTCAAAATTCAAGCCGTAGCTCATCTTCTTATCGGCTTGTCGGTGTTTTAATGAAGTTATGCCCCAGTATTATCAGAGTTTTTTCTGGTCCCACAGGAGGTTGGCATGCAAGGTTGAGCATAATGCCATGTTCCACCTATAATGTGTCCCTTGTGAAAGCGCTGAATTCCCGAATTCATGATATTAATGTGAGCTAAAGCTGGCAATGATAAGGTCAATATACTACTGATAATTGCACAGCTTTCCATGTGTCTTCACATCTATTCGCAATAGCATTGAGCGAATTAAAACAATATGCAAATTTCTTGTATGGCTTTGCCGGTACAAAAGGCATGATGATATAGCTTATAAAAGGTTTTGGAGATACAACTTGGATATAAAAATATTGACCACCGGTGGTACGATAGACAAAGTGTATTTTGATGCACAAAGTCAGTTTCAGATTGGTGAATCGACGATAAATGAAATTTTTAATGAAGCGGGTGTTGGGTTTAAAAGTGATATTGAATCCGTATTGCGAAAAGATAGTCTTGAGTTGGATGATGAAGACCGAGAGCTGATAAAAAGTAAAGTTGCAGCTTGTAGCGACAAGCGCATCCTCATTACCCACGGTACGGATACCATGGTAAAAACTGCGTCTGTATTACAAGGGTTTACAGATAAAACCATTGTACTCACTGGTGCTATGCAGCCAGCAAGGCTGCGCTCTACCGACGCCATCTTTAATGTAGGCTATGCCGTTGCAGCCACGCAGATTCTGCCGCCTGGTGTGTATATCGCGATGAACGGTAAAGTATTTGATGCCGATAAAGTGAGAAAAAATCGTGAAGCGCAGCGATTTGAAGATTGCTAGCGTTTTTTTATTACATTACGGCTCTTGAATAGATTTCGGATTTTTTCGCAAAGGTTGTGGAGAAGTCCGATATGATTTTGTCGAGTTAACTTTTAGCTTTTCCTTCTCAACTACGTTTTCAGACTTATTTTTCAGATCTCCTTTTTCAGTCCTCATTTTCCAGCCCTCTTTTTCCTCTATTCATATCTATACGCTTTTAAGCGTTTAAGAAATTTTTCAGCAAAGATTCAGAATGTTTGGACGCGCTCAACTGTTGGCTGTAAGTTATAACTAAATCTGTTTTAAGTTTGCTTGTTTTACAGTTTTGATTCTAGATCTTATCCGTTTTCTATTTTTATTGTTGTGAGGGGCAAAAATTGTAGCGCTTCGAGCCGTTTCGTGTCGGCACTTTTGTTTGCCAGGGTCTATTATTTATGGATATGTCCGTTTATCTGGTGTGAAGTTGGGGCTTGTACCTGTGTCCACTCGTACAGGTACGTCAGCTCTGCAGTATTTTTGTTCATAGATACGCGCTAGGTCTAAAGTTCAGGTTTAAATGAAGCGCATTATAGAATTGAGGTTCCTTATGAAAATTCGTTTACTTGCCACCGGGTTTTTTGTGGTGATCAATTGCTGTTTTGCAGCGATAGCTTCTGCGGAAAAAACATTAACTGACCAGTGTCAGCAACTGGTTTGGCAGGATGAGTTCAATGGGGCATCATTGAATCTAAAAAACTGGGACATAATGCTCGCAGATGGTTGCAGCTATGGGATTTGTGGATGGGGCAATCAAGAGCTGCAATATTATACCGCTAAAAATTTTCAAGTGGCTGATGGCTTACTCACTATTACGGCAAAAAAAGAAAGCGTTAAAAACAAACAATATACCTCTGCGCGTTTACGCACGGCGAATATGCCGGGCAGTGGGGAGTGGACGTTTGGGCGTTTTGAAGCGCGAATAAAAATTCCCGAGGGGGATGGTATTTGGCCAGCATTTTGGATGCTGCCAACTGACCCGGATGTACAATGGCCTGCCAGTGGTGAAATAGACATTATGGAGGCGACAGGGCAAGCCACACGAATTGCTTTTGGGACAATTCATTATGGAGATTCACCAGAGACCAGTCGTTTCACAAATCAACATGTATTGAGCCAGCCGCAAAAATGGTCGGATGACTTTCACACATACGCACTGGAGTGGGAGCCTAACGAATTACGCTGGTATGTGGATGATTATATTTATGCGGTAAAAAGGCCAAAAGATCTCGGTAATGAAAAATGGTGGACCTTTGATAAATACCCCTACCACATTTTGTTAAACCTTGCTGTCGGTGGAATTCTCGGCGGTGCTGTGGATGATAAGGTTTTCCCCGTTCATATGTTAGTGGACTATGTACGTGTGTATAACAAGGGTGGCGCTGCGATAAAAGGTCCTCATATTGTTGCGTCGGGCGAAAAAGCCCGTTATCAGGTCATTGGTGAAAATGGAGAGAAGAGTGAGTATCGTTGGCAGGTGCCGAATGGTGCGAAACTGGTGGGCGCCGGTAATCATGTAGAAGTTGATTTTGGGGTAGCTAAACAGGGTGATATTTCTGTGCAGGTAAAAAATTCCTGCGGCCAGCATCAGTTGAAGGTCCCGGTGTTTATTGAACCTGACCACCCTGTTGAAACCATGCTCGATGACTTTGACAAACAACGTGAACTGGAAATTGTTTACCACACCGGTCAAATCAAAATTAAACGGGGTAATTTGCACTATACACGCAAAGCTGATGCTCAGTGGGATCTGATTGTGGGCAACACCAAAGCCATCCCGGATGTTGCTCCCATGCTCTCTGGTGAAAAGGCATTTGTTATGAAGCTTAAAAATACGAATCCGGATCTGATTGGTAAACCCATTCTGATACAGCTTGAAGATAGTACCGTGTCGACACCCAATAACTATCCGCGTGGGCGTCATAGTAAATTCGAAGCGCACATCCAGCACGCAGATGGGTGGCAGACCCTGCGATTTCGCCTGGCGGATCGAAAAGATGCATTAACACGCGATACGTCCATCAACTCCATCGTAATCCTGATCGATCCTGGTGAAAAAGCAGGTGATACTTATATTATTGATTCTATTGCTGTATTGGGGGATGGCGCTCGGGCGAAATAAAATTAGTTCGCGGTTGGCTGAGTAATTGCTTTATTATCCCGAATGAAACAATTAATTTGGGAGCATAGGGGATGATTAAAGAGTTTAAGGAGTTTGCGATACGGGGAAATGTGACGGATATGGCGGTCGGGATTATTATTGGTGCCGCATTTTCGAAAATTGTTCAGTCTCTGGTCAATGATATTATTATGCCGCCGCTCAGCGTTTTGACTGGGGATGTAGACTTTTCAAATTGGTTTATTACACTTTCCGGTAAGCACTACGAGACCTTGGACGCAGCTCAAAAAGCGGGGGCAATTACGATAAATTACGGGCTGTTTTTCAGCAATATTTTATCTTTTGCCATTGTGGCGTTCGCGGTGTTTTTTCTCGTTCGCAGTATTAACCAATTGCGGCGCAAGGAAGACACATCCTCCGTTGCGCCGACGCAAAAGTCCTGTACTTTTTGTTATAGCAGCATCTCTATCAAAGCGACACGCTGCCCCAACTGTACATCTCAATTGCAGGCTTAAATTTAAGCCTGCTGTTCTTCCATTTCAATTTTTCTGGCGACATCACCGGGAGAGCCTGTTTTTCTGGCAATCAAACTATAAGCCACCGGTACAATAAACAGGGTGAATATAGTTGCGGCAAATACCCCTGCTAATACAACCACGCCGATAACACTGCGTGTTTCTGCACCCGCACCGCTTCCCACTACCAGTGGAATGGCTCCGGCAATGGTGGTAAGGCCAGTCATCAGTATTGGGCGGAAACGTGTCGCGGTTGCCTCGTGTAAAGCTTCATCAAAGTCGACACCTTCATCACGCAGCTGATTGGCAAATTCTACAATCAGAATACCATTTTTTGCGGCGAGTCCAACCAGCATGATCAAGCCAATCTGAGAATAAATATTCAGGGAGTTCCCGGTGAGATAAAGTCCGAACAATCCCCCTCCCATGGCCAGGGGAACGGTGAGCATAATGACCAAAGGATGGACGTAGCTTTCGAACTGAGCAGCCAGCACTAAAAAGACCACTAAAATCCCCAGCACAAATACAAATAAAATAGAACCACCGGAGGTAATAAAGTCTCGGCTCTGTCCCTTATAGTCAATGATGGCTTCCGCGGGTAAATTCTCTCTTACCAGATTTTCCAGGTAGGTAAGTGCATCGCCCAAACGGTAACCTTCGGCCAGGTTCGCTTCCAGAGTGATTGCTCGAATGCGGTTGTAACGTGAAAGTGTTTCTGCTGCGCCGTATTCTTTAATGTCCACCAGGTTCGACACCGGAATTAACTGGCCTGTACGATTGGAGCGAACGTAAATGTTGCTGACGTCGCTGAACGAACGTTGTTCTTCTCGTACACCCTCGACAATAACATCGTATTCTTCACCGTTGTCGAGGAAGGTCGTTACTCTTCGACCGCCCATCATCGTCTCCAGGGTACGTCCAATGTCACTGATTGTAACGCCGAGATCTGCCGCGCGATCATAATTAACATCGAAGTCGATTTGTGGTCGGGTTTCTTTGTAGTCGGTATCAATTCCTTCCAGTCCGGGATTATTCTCTTCAATTTTTTGCAGAATAATATCGCGCCATTGCGCAAGAGTTTCATAGGTGGGACCGCCAATAACAAATTGAACGGGTTTATTCGCACCGCCTCCGAGTCCCTGTCGCATAATCGGGAAGCCGCGTACCCCCGGCAGGTCGTCCAGCTCCTTGCGAACATCATTCATAATGTCCGCTGCGGGTCGGCGATTATTCCATTCATCCAGCAGAACAATAACGAAACCGGAATTAAAGTTTTCGATATTGCCAAATGCGCGAGGGGCCCGGATTAATAAACGCTTCACTTCTCCGCTGTCCACATATTTCATCAGACGGTCTTCAATCACGTTCATGTATTCTTCAATGTATGAATAGCTGGCCCCTTCGGGACCATTCACCAGAATAAAGAATGCACCGCGATCTTCATACGGGGTAAATTCCTGAGCAATACGAGGATAAATAACAGCAGTGCCGGCCAGGAGCAGAACAAAAATAGCAATTACCCGTTTGGGGTGATTTAAACCACTTTGCAGGACGGCGGAATATCGTTGACGAATTTTAATCACCGCATTATCTACACGTTGTGAGAGTCGACTATGGTGGCTCTCGTCAGAATCTGTTTGCTTTAATATTTTGGATGCAAGCATCGGGCACAGGGTTAATGCAATCAAGGATGAAAAACACACGGCTGCAGCGATGGTGATCGCAAACTCAGTAAACAACCGTCCGATGTCGCCCTCCAAAAACGTAATGGGAACGAATACGGAAACCAGCACCAAGGTTGTGGCAATAACAGCAAATCCCACCTGGCGAGATCCTCTGTAAGCGGCTATTAATGGCGATTCACCATAGTCATGCATGCGCCGAACGATATTTTCCAGCATAACAATTGCATCATCCACCACCATCCCAATCGCCAGCACGAGTGCCAGGAGTGTTAGCAGATTGACGGAAAAGCCAAAGGCGTACATCACAATAAAAGTCGCCATCAGGGAAATAGGTACGGTGACCGCTGGAATTAACATGGCGCGCATGCTTCCCAGGAACAGATAGATCACAAAAATAACGCAGCCTACGGCAATAAACAGAGAGTTAAACACCTCCTTGATTGACGCTTTAATGAAGACGGCAGCGTTGTAACTTGGCTCGATAGACATGCCTTCGGGTAAATTTCGATTGAGTCTGTCGGTGAGGGCAATTACCGCATCGGCCACGTCGATCGTGTTAGCGGTGGATTGGCGAATAACACCAATGCCGACCATGGGCACTTTGTTGCCCCGGAAAAAGGTCCGCTCTTCTTCGAGCCCCAGTTCGACTTTGGCGATATCTCCCAGACGTACCAGGTAGCCATCATTGCCCTTGGCAATAACCAGGCGTGAGAAGTCTTCCGGCTCTTTAAAGTTTCGGTCCACTCGCGCTTTAAACAGACGCTCTTCGGATTCCAGAATTCCCGCAGGAAGCTCAATGTTTTCTGAGCGAAGTGCGTTCTCGACATCGCCGACACTCAAGCCGCGTGCGGCCATTTCCTGACGGTCCAACCATATTCGCATGGCATAGCTCAAACCACCGCCCACGCGCACACGGGCAACGCCGTTTAGTGTGGAGTATTGATCGACCAGATAACGTTCTGCGTAATCGGTCAATTCGGGTACTGACATGCGATCACTGGTAAGATTCTGCCAGATGATGACATCATCATTACTATCAACTTTTTGAACTTCGGGTGGGTCTGCCTCTTCCGGTAAATTATCCATAACCCCCGCGATACGATCGCGTACATCGTTGGCTGCAGAATCAATATCGCGGTTAATGGAAAATTGGATGGTGACATTGGATTCGCCGTCACTGGATTGTGATTCAACAAATTCAATACCTTCAATTCCGGCAATACGCTCTTCAATAATTTCGGTAATGCGGGTTTCGATAATATTGGCTGGAGCCCCGGGGTAGGTGACTTCGATGGTCACAATGGGAGGGTCGATATCAGGATATTCACGCAGCGAAAGACGATCGTACGATACAAACCCAAAAGCGAGTAATAAAATGGAAATGACGCCGGCAAACACCGGACGTTTAACTGAAACGTCCGACAGCATCATAGCGCTTTCTCCTGTTTCTGATTCAGTAAATCTGTCAGACTCTGATTATTATCAATCGCCTGAACATCAACTGCGGAACCCGGTCGAATACGAATGGTGCCATGCGTGACAATCTGCATGCCTTCTTCCAGACCGCTGAGAATTTCCACTTCTCCTTTACGTCGCTGGCCAATTTCGACAATCTTCTTTTCAGCAATTACTTTGTCGCCCTGTTGTACCAGAGCCAGTACGGATTGCTCATTGCCGCGAATTACCAGCGCTTCTTCTGGGATGACCAGCGCTTCGCGAGGATTTTTCTGAAGTTTTACCCGCATTAGTAGACCGGGGCGCAGATCGTGCTGGTGGTTCTGCAAAATGGCACGAACCACAATGGAGCGTGTGACTTGATCAATTCGGCTATCAACACTGGCGACAGTGCCGTTAAACACTCGGTTGGGCCAGGCACTGGTTTTGGCTTCTACATTTACCCCTGGCTTTAATATAGAGAGGAAAATTTCAGGCACGGAAAAATCCAGTTTCATTTCACTGTCATAGTCGATGGTGGTGATGAGGGCACCCGGCTGGGAAAGCGTGCCGACGCTGATGTTGCGTAGCCCCAGGACACCATCAAACGGTGCGATAATCTTACGTTGACGAATTCGCTGCTCAATCGCTTCCATTCGCGCCTTTGCGGTCTGCAGTTCCAACTGTTGTGCATCCAGAGCTTGTTCTGAAGCGGCATTGCGCTTTACCAGCGGTTCCAAACGGTGAACCTGGCGCTCAGCCTCTTTCATTCGAAGACGCTCTTCGGCAAGCAGGGCATTTTCTTCTGCAGAATTCATTTCCACTAAGACATCGCCTTGTTTTACTCGCTGGCCATCCACAAAATTTACCTTGGTCACTAGCTCCGTCACGGTGGAAGTTAATGCGACGTTCTCCTTGGCTTGCAGTGTACCGAGGGCTTCAATTTCATCGACGAAAGGCTTGCGTTCAACCACTGTAGCAAATACTGGTACGGCACCGGTCTGTGCCCAGCTAGAGGAAGTATGTATAAGAAGTAAAACGGTGATTACTCTGACAAAACAGCGATTCATTAAGTAATGTCTCCAGTGTTTTTAATTTATTAATGTTGCGTGCAATGGTTGCCCTTTACGGGGTGGCTAAATCAATATTACAAAGCGGGATAAGCGTGACAGGATATGCCAAATAGGTGATTTTTATTGGAGGATGTATTTTAGTAAAAAATCCCTCATGAAGTCTAAATATTTGAGGGGCTTATACAAGACATATGGTCGAGCATTGCGTTAAGTGGAAGTGTCTGCGCGACAGTTTGACAGGACCATAGGCTGAAAAGAATATAACCATATAAAATATAGGTTTTATTATGAAAGATACATGAAAAGTGGAAGCTGGCTATTCATGGTCTTACAGGTGAATAAGGTAAGGACAAATCACCGTCCTTACCCCGTTTTCGGGTGAGTCCTTGCTGCGCTTAGCGCTTGCAACAAGCTCTTATTCAAAAGCCCTTATTCAAAAGCTCTTATCATACAAAACTGGGAGCCTACACAAATGGGCGGTTCAATAATTGGCAGGTCGATCTCAGACAGGTCAATACCCGATAAATCAAGCCCCGACCCACCGGATACACTATCCAGCAGAGCCTCCTCAATTATCTCCAGTTTGTGCTGATCATTGTCTTTTGCAGGCGTATTTTTAGTGTCTTTCCTGAACATTTGGGCATCCTCATACGGGTTAATTGGTTTGTAGGGAATGTTAATTTTTCACTGTCAGATGCAGGCAAACAGTGTTTACTAAACACAACGTCACATTCACGGTTGCTATTTCAGCGGATTCGACTGAGCTTGGGAAGGACGGAATAGGGAATAAATCAGGGGGCTAGGGGCTATAAGTCTAGAAGCGTAAATTGAATAAAACTTTGAAATATAAAGACTTTTCTCCAATTTATGCCCAGCTCACAGGATGTTTATGTCAGCCAATATCGACTTTCTTTATTGAATAGATACCGACTTTCTTAAGGTGGTGCGTACATTGATAAAAAGAGAAAGTGTAACTCAAGGGAAAACTATGCTTACGATAACAACGGAGGCTCGTGGTGCCGCACATAGCTGTGTATATCGTTTTAGGGGGCCAGGGAATGTAATTCTATTGACGCTGCTTTTCATGGCGATAGGGCTGAGTTCGTCCGTAGATGCAAATTCATCCTGTACATACTCGCCCAATGCAGAGCAAGAATACAGCCAGCAGATCCTGAACTGTGAGCAGCAGATAAAAGGACTTCGTAATACCGACCCCCAATACCTCCATTTTTCCATGGCGCTTGCCAAGCTTTATCAGACGACGGGAGATTTAAACTCTGCTGAACGTATCCTAAAAACAATTTTGCTGGATGTCCCACAGCTAACGGCAGTCGACAGAATTAACAGCCTCAGACAGCTCGGGATTATTTATTTCTCCCAGCGGTTATATCAACAATCCTATACCACTTTCGAACAAACGCTCACCCTCATGCTTGAACATGGTGATAAAGAATATCTCGCATTGGGGTACAACGATCTGGCCAACGTCTACCGGGCCTATGGAGATCTCGACACTGCGGCCAAACTGCTATTGGAGAGTTATGACCTGCATGCGGAAGTGGGAAATCACATTGGGCGTGCGAGCACATTGAATAATTTGGGGTCATTGTATCGAGAGCGAGGGGCATTTGATGAAGCTATCGTTGCGCAACGACGCGCTTACAGTATTTATCAAGACATCAATCAACCTGCTCGCGCGGCGCTAACGCTGGCAAATTTAGGAGATACCTTCCATAAAAATGGTGATGCTCACAAGGCGGTTGAACTTCTGCAAGAATCTGCCGCGGCATTGCAGGTGCAAAATGCTTATCACTCGCTGGCAAAGGTGTATGTTTTGCTGGCAGAAGTTTTTGTTTCTATGGATAAAACAAATGAAGCTCAGGCACATCTTAACAAGGCCAGGTTGACCTGGAACTTACTTCAAGCAACCACGAGTAACCCAAAGTACTGGTATGTGCAAGGCAAGGTGTGGGAAAAACTCAACGATTTTAGCAAAGCAGAGGAAGCATACAAAAAAGCCAAGCAGGACATCAAATCGGAAAATGAATTTAATTTTCAAATTGACCTTTACCAAACAATGGCTAAGCTCGCTGAAAAACAGCATGACTTTAAACAGGCAAGTCATAACTGGCATTTGTATGCCAGTACACTGGCGAATCAACAGGCCTTGAAAAATTCTATTAAAACGCATCAGCTGCGTTCAAGTTTTACGTTTTCCTCTACTGAAAACCCTCCTGTCCACTGGTGGGGCCGCGGCTTAATTGCCATTGCTTGTGCGATGGTAAGTTTGTTTTTGCTTTGGGGGTTGATGAAAATTAAAAATGAATTGAAAACAAAATCGAATGTAACCGCTACCCAGATCTCCTCAATAAGCGAGTCTGCTGAAAAGAATAGAGAGAGTGGATTTACTGATGTTGCTCTGAATCGCAAAACTGAGAACCTGGCTGCTGGTAGCTCAACGTCGCACGTCCCGAACAGTCTCGTTGATATACAAAATACGGATTTCAGTCTGCCAAGCGCGGCCCTTAAAAACGTGCGAGGTATTCTCCCAGTCGCTAGTGATGTGGTGGACATTAGCCGTTATACGAGAAAAGATAAACTCCAATCAGGAGGTAATTCAGAAAAGGATGTAGCCAGAAAGGATGAAGCCAACATTTCGAATGCTCATAAGAGCGTCTATCAAAGTGAAAAGTATCGTCAACAGCTGGTTGAAATGATGCATCTCGCTCTGCAGATGTGGGAGGAGCACACACAAACTGGAAAGCTTGAACTGGCCGAAAAAAGCAAGGTGTGGAGCGTTGGCGTGGATGATGGCCGGTTGCGTGCACGTGCTATGGAACGGTATTTTTCGATCAACACGCTGCCTCAAAAGCCTCGTTGGCGCTCGGTCGTTAGAACATGTAATTATGTGTTAAGACAATGCAAGGAAAAGAGTTTATACCGGGATGAACTGGAAGGTAATTTGAAAAGCTTTCAGGCCGTCATAAAACATAATGCCACTGTCGTGAGCCGATGTGGGTAGACCTGGCGTGTCACCTTAAACTGTAAGATATCTCGCACATGAATTTAAGCATTCCCAGACTATTCCCAGGGCAGGTAAAGCGCCATAATACGGTCCACGCTACCAACACCGGTGTGAAAGGCTGAAAATAGTACACTGCCGGTGGCGCGCATAACCTTAAATGCCACGGAGTCGGTGATGAAATATTGTGTGATTGCACATTTCGACCAAACAACCAATATCTTTCGCTCAGTTGTATGCCATTTTGATGACGAAGTGGATGTAGGCACTGTTCTTCGAACTGATTTTAATAACACGCAACAAGCTGTAAGGCTGGTATCACTGGGGAATATTACTCGCTTGGAAGCTGGTAGTGCCGAAGCGTCGATTAAATCACATGGATATGATTGGAGCCATGTTCAGCCCAAAGAGCATGATGATTCGTTTTCACTATTAGATTATTGCGATTATATTGGCGCATCGAAGGTGTACATTTTTAATGGCGAACGCTGGAGTGAATTACTGTTAACCTTTTCAAATGTTCCAGAGTCCCCCCTTAAAAAAAAGATAACTAAAGACGTTTCGGCAATATAACGATGAACTTTTATGCTGAAGCCCTCACTTATGCATTTAATGAAACGTTTTTCCGGCGCGTGAATTAAAGTGCATGGCACCTGGTGACGAGTGTTGAGACATTTATAATCCTCCAGGTTGATCCTCCTTAGCCACGGGCATCTCTGTATTGGCTTTCCAGGTTGCCAGGCTTTGTTAACTTTTCCCTTCTCATTTTCTTTTCTTATTCTTTCCTTTTCAATATGTCCTATATATGTGATGTTATTTCAGGGTTTTTCAGGTGTACGGTAAATATTTGAACTTTTTTGGACGCACAACCACAAGCCTAATACATACGGTAAAGAATTCACCGAGAGCTTGAAAATAAAGTTTCAATAATCCTGAAGAAAACCTGAAGAGTATCCTCAATGTTTAATAAACTAGGTTCTGGCAGCGTCAAGCATCAATACAAACAGCCGGCGAAACAACAGAGTGCCGCGCCCAAAAACGGTGGGGTGAAACACAGTGGGCCGCCGAAAACCAAGCTGAATGAATCCAGTTTTAAGCATGTTTCTGGCCACGAGCATAAAAGCCATGAACATAAAACCCACAAACACAGTCACTCTTCCAAGTCGCATCATTCGCATGGGCATCACTCTTCCTCGTCATCGGCAAATGGTCATTCGGGTAAACATTATTCGACGCATACGCAAGAGCCTGGAAATGGTGCTCCGGGGAAAAAACCGGACGTGACAGGGCACTGGATAGGTAAGCAGGCGATTCTTCCGGATGAGTCTATGCCGAAACACCGACGCGACTTTCTGTTGAAAACCAATATGAATACGCAGTATTCGAGTATGAAAGATTTCAACAAACGGGCTGACAACTGGTCGCGTGATCGCGATTTTGAAAAAGGCAAAGTGGAAAGCACCAAAGCCAACCTCAATAATATTCATTCAAATGAGTTTAAGCAGAGTGCGCATATGGCGCATACTCAGCGTGCCGACTTTTGGTTGCGTAATCAAGACATGTTACAAAACTCCCCCGCACAATATCAGAAGGAAGTGAAGCGAAACCTGGATACTTCACTGCATTACATTCGCTCAGGAGCGCCGGGCGATAAAAATTATGATGATTTGATGCACCTGATGATCGAGGGTAAACAGGGGCCACTTACAAAAGAGCAGTCCAAACTCGGTATTGAGGCGGCGATGGCAGGTCATGAAAACCTGCAGCAAAAACGTAATCAGGAAACCGATGGCAAATATGGTAAAACCCGGATGAAACCGGACAATCGTCAAGGCCATTCACGTCAGGCCTTTGGTGTTGATTTGACAAATGATTACGCCACACGTAAAAGGCAAGACAAAGGCATGCACACCCTGATGGGGACTTCTGGGACAAGTTCAGATATTGTTCGCTCACATCAAATGGCCCTCGCTAACGTCAAAGCGAAGTTGGACCCGAACCAGCGATTCGGAGCCGATAGTTTTAAAACGCCGGGTGAGACTGACATGTCCACCACGAATCTTACGTTTAATTTTATGCGCGGGGATAGTGCCCCTACCAATATCACGGCCAAAGAGATTGACTACGCGTTGAATAAGCAGGGTAATAGAATTTCACAAGGCTCATTGTTTGACACGCAAACGCATGCGTACTCTGAAGTGAAAGAGGCTGTGCTGGGAAGTCGTGATCTGGCGCTCGATCGAGAGTTTACGGATAAATATAAGTAAGCGCCTTATTGACGACATCCACATAACGACAATCATATAAACGACCACACAATGGCTTGCATTGCCTGTTATCCGGGCTTTTGTAAGTTGTTGTGGATGAACATTTTGCATCTTCTCGTTGTCTGTTTTTTCCATTCTTCCGATAATTTACCTTTCCAGTTTACCGACGACATTGGTTTTTCAGCTAAACGTTTGCTGTAGAATCCGCTAGAATAAAACCCGAACCGTAGTGGACGGCAAGTGTGTGGGTTTTTGGCTTGTGATTTCTTGAGATTTTCGTGATTCCCTGTGATTTCTCATAATTGCCTGTAAACCCCTGCGTCGTCCTTGGAAAGGCTATCCGCCAGTGTAACTGAAATAAAAAGAGATTAATTCGATGAGTCAAATCGTAATTCGACCTGCCGTAAAAACTGACGCAGCATTAATTCTGAAGTTTATCAAGGATCTTGCCCGTTACGAAAAAGCTGAGGACCAAGTGATCGCTCAGGTAACGGATATCGAAAGAACTATCTTTGGACCCGATGCGACAGTCGAAGCCATCATTTGTACGTTGGATGATACCGCTATTGGATTTGCCGTATATTTTTACAATTACTCCACTTGGCAAGGGAAAAATGGCTTGTACCTGGAAGACTTATATGTCGACCCCGAGTTTCGCAATGTTGGCGCCGGTAAAGCCATGCTTAAATTTTTAGCTCAAAATGCATTAGCCAAAAATTGCGGGCGTTTTGAGTGGAATGTGTTGGACTGGAATGAACCCGCTATCCAGTTTTATGAATCCATTGGCGCGAAACCGAAGAGTGAATGGGTGGGATATCAGCTTGCTGGTGAGGCTTTAGAGGCGTTTAGTCGAAGCTAGAAGCTTTTAAACGTTAAAAGCCTGTGCCACTATTCAAAGTCAATTGGTACTATTTAATATTAGTGGTTGCAGTTGTTTCTCTAATTATTAAAGATTGGGTTTTAAAATTAGCGCTTGGCGAATATTTACAGCGATAGCAGAAATAATTGGACTGCTGGAACATTAAAACTAAGCAAAGTAATCATAGCAATCAAAGCAATCAAACACCCCGCCCTCAAAATCGCTCGAAGAGTAAGGCCAGGGTATTTAATTAGAGTGTTTGATACAAAAGCCTTAATACAAAACCCTTAATACAAAACTCAAAGAATAGCCCCTGGTAACATCTATGCATCCAACAGACATTGGCAGAGCGTATGACCAGATAACGCATCTATGGACTGGTGACACATTTAATCGTCACAACGGCATAGATGCCCACCGACGCGCCCTGAAATTTGTTCAAGAATCTACCGAGCTTCGTCGCGCGCTTGATGTCGGTTGTGGTTGCACGGGCCGATTTATCGAACTTTTACTGGAACACGGGTTTAAGCCTGACGGTGTTGACGTTTCGAACGAAATGCTGAGCTTGGCAAAACAACGCCATCCCCAGCTTTCGTTTTATCATCAAGATATCTGTGAATGGAATATTCCCAAACAGTACGATTTTATCAGTGCTTGGGATAGCATTTGGCATGTCCCTTTAGCGCAGCAAGTGAAGGTGATGAGAAAGCTGGTTGCAAGCCTGAATCCGAATGGCGTATTAATTTTTTCTTGCGGTGGAATACAGGACAGCGGTGAACATGTTGATAGCGCGATGGGGCCGCAAATGTACTATGCAAGTCTCGGGGTGCAAGGGTTTACCCGGTTGATAGAAAGCCTGGGCTGTCTATGTCGGCATTTCGAATACGATCAATACCCGGAGCTTCACGCGTACTACATTTTGCAAAAACTGCCGTGAATTATATCTGCGAAATGGAAATTCAATGCCAGAATCTCTGATCGCTAAGATTCATATTTAAGAGTGATATTTAAGAGTGATACATTGCGTTGATCAAGATCCTGTTGCAAATAAACTCATAATGAGACAGATGACGAGCAGTTGAGTATCAAACAGGAAGCAGAAAAATTTCTGTCTGTTTGAAAATACAAAAACGCAGGATGCGCAAGCGATTCCAGGCATGGCCTCGGCTCGCTTGCGTGTATCCGGCATTCAATGGGTATCATACCTTTCGCTGAGAAGATGATTTTCTTTCTTTCTATGCACCTGTTATATGTCTGTGCTAAAAGCCGTAATATAATGCCCGTCCTTTTAGTTTCCTAAACCGTTGTGTATGGCTTGCATCAATTCACCATCACTGGTATCCCCCATCATTTCCCAAATCATGGCGCCACCGAGATTGTTGTTCAGGATATATTGCATTTTCCCTTGAATAGAAACAGGATCATCATAGGACCATAACTCGTCACCATCGTAAGACCACATGGTACCGGCGTTTCGGAATACCGGATTATTTTTTGCTTTCAGGGCAAAGTAAAAAGTCATACCGGGATCGTCCGCGTAAAAACCTGGTGGCACACCGCCGGCAGTTTGGAACATTCCATTTTGCGTACCTGCTGGTACGCCGCTCCAGCCCCTGCCATAAAAGGGAATACCCAGATTGAGTTTGTCGCTCGGAACGCCTGCCGCCAGGAATGCATTGACGGCATGGTCAGCATAATAACTGGCAACCACTCCGCTGGCCGGATTCATCGGGTCCTGGTGCAACGCCGACATGTGTCCCGTCGACGCATCCCAAGCGCCGTGAAAATCGTAAGTCATTAAGTTGATGAAATCCAGGTGTTGTGAATATTCGTATATTTCAGTGAGAGTATATTTATCCTCTCCTGCACCGGCGGCAATTGTTAATAACAGGTCTGGATCTATGGCATCCAACTGGTGACGGAATTCTTCGAGTAACAGTGTAAAATTATGACTATCCTCGCTGCGATATGTATTGCCAACACCCGGATGAGCAGGGTATTCCCAATCGATATCTATGCCATCAAATACTCCTGCTGCTGCGCCTGTGCCGCCTAATCCTCCAACGAGTGGTACATCGCCTTTGATGTACATGTCGATACAGGATTTTGCCAGATCCGCGCGAGATTGCGCGGTCAATGCGGCATCCGAAAATCCGCCTGACCATGTCCACCCTCCAAGGGAAATGAGGATTTTTAAATGCGGGTACATGGCCTTGAGCTTTTTCAATTGATTAAAGTGACCCATGATGCTTTGACCGCTCTGGTCTGCAACACCATCAACGCTTTCTGAGGCATTGTAGGCACGTTGATAGTCTGCCCACGCATCACCCACGCCGGTCTGTGTCACAGAAATGCACTCGCCATTCACAATGTTGCCAAACGCATAATTAATGTGCGTTAGCTTACTGGCAGACCCTGACGTCACGAGATTTTTTATATGATAGTTAAGTCCGTTATAAATTCCCCACGCGGTAAAATAGCCAATCGCACGTTTGTTTCCGGTAGGACCGCCTGTTGACGATGTGCTGCTGGAAGAGCTGCTACTTGAAGATGATGAGCTGCTTGAAGAGCTAGTGGAAGAACTAGTGGAAGAGCTACTTGAGGTCGTTGAGGAGCTGGAAGAAGATGAACTGTTGCCCGAACAGTAACCCATGTGGGTTGCCCATCCGCCTGTTCCAATTTGAGGATTCCAGCAGCTGCCATGTTCACAGCGACGCACTTCACATGCGCCTGGCGAATCTCCATTGCGTGCAACCGTCAGGTGTGTGGAGGTTTCCCATAGACTGTTGCTGTCATACACTGGTAATCCAGAACAGTCGTAACTTCCGTTGCAAGATCCACCGCTACTGCCGGAAGAAGAGCTGGACGAACCCGTGGATGAGCTGCTCGCTGAGCTATTTGAAGAGCTATTCGAAGAGCTACTGGAAGAACTGCTCGAAGCATTACTACCATCACAGACAATGGTATTTTCAAATGCATACCAGGCATGAACTGGGTCCCAATTCGGTGCTGAAGTATGATCCATTGTCACAACATAGCCTAGTCCCTCGTAACTGACATAGTCGCCGACGCTGTACTGTACCTGATTACCGTTCCATGGGGCACATTGCACTGCTTGCGCCGTATAAGTAAAAGTCGAGGTGACAATCATTAAAAGCAATGCGGATATTTTTCTGAATAGGGTATAGCTATAACGCATATAACGACTTCTCCATCTTGGCAACGCAATTAAGTGCGGAAGTTATTTAAAAAACACAGGGTCGAATTAATATAGTAATAGAAATTTTCTGTTTTTCTCGGCCATTGTGCAAACCGTGTCACAAGCTGTAGCAAAGCCTGTCTTGAACCTATTTAAATTTCCTCTCGTTGATACCAGGCATAATGCCGGTGGTTTGATTATTCATAATCATTACAAATAAGGCTCATGCATGACGCTGGAACTGCATCACATTGTGTTCTGTGAAAAATACACCGGGTAAAAAAAGTGAGTAAAGACTGGGAGCGCGTATTGGGAGCACAGACAGGTAGTAATGACGGGTAGATATGACAGAGAGCAAAGAAAAAAATGAAGGCAGAAAATAAAGAAAGAGAAAAATAAAAAACTTAAAGGAAGTACAGCAATGCCAACTAAAACCTGGCGATAAATTTCATCACTTGTGGGTGGGGGTTAAATTTAAACCCAGTCTGCCACTTCATAAGGATAATTTAAATGGATAATTTAAATGGATAGTTTAAAAGGATAGCTTAAGTGGATAGTTTAAAAAGATAATAAAGATAAGCTATATCTGGACCAAACGGAAAGTAAAAGCACACCAATTCAATCATTCTGCCAAAGAATAAATGTATTGGTGTGCATGTTTGTCACTCGTTTACCTGGTGTTATTTACCTTCAGGTGGAATTTGCGTTAATTCGGTCGTGTAGTAAGGCAAACCTTCTTTCTGATACCCGGCAGTCTTTTCAAATGGCTGCGCAAGTCGGCTAACTACTTCTGCTTCACCTCGGTGAGCAGACACCTTGTTCATGTTGGTGCCGCGCTTAATATGCAAAATGATTTCAGCATTCGCGCCATTCTTAAACAGGTCATTCGTTGGCGTTGACTTGTAAGACGAACTCGTAAAACCACCATCAATGTAAGATGTGTTACCCGCTTTCAGGTCATTGACCACATTGGGTGGCAGTTTGGTGAAGCGTCGAGTTTCGCCTGTAAATGCATATTTTGAATTTTCAATTTTTGCGAAACCGGCATCGGCCGCTTTCAGAATTTCAAACATGCTTTGGTCAATTTGTTTTCCTTTTGCAAGTTCTCGGCCGGCTGCATTCATGTCTTTATAATGACAGTCTGTATAGGCGACCATCGAAAAGAATTCGCCGCGTCTCACCCCTGCGTTTTTAAATTCTGAGTTTTTGTCGTAGTCTGCATTTCGTTTATCAAACCAGGCATTGGCAGATAAGCCTTCATCACCTTTGTGCATTTTCAGTGTCTTTTTCATTGTATGCACAAGTTCAGTCGTTCCCATCGACGGGCGATTAGGAGCCAGGCTGGCAATGCCCGCCGGCAAGGTCTTAACCTTCGCGGCAATGGGGGCGGCATGCGCCGGCTTGGACGGAGGCGCAGACTGTAAATATGGGTTGTGTGTCGGCCCAAAGCTATTTGGCGGTGGCCCTGGAGGTGCCGCACTTGGGTGGAAGCCTCCTGTTGGCATCATACCAGCTGGCGGAATCGCCGGGTTATGGCTGGGGGGTGGCGGCGGCGGATAGCTCGCCGGGTGCCCAGGACCACTTGGCGGTTGGCTTGGATGATAGCTGCTCGGTTGTGGCTTGTGCCCTGGTGGGTCCACAATAACAGGCTTCGGCCCCGAATGATGTTTATGTCCAGGCGGATCAACGATCACAGGTTTCGGCTTGTGACTTGACGACGATTTACTGGATTTCGATGATTTATGATGGCCGTGCGATTTGCTCGATTCATGAGAGCTGCTCTTGCTCGACTTTTTGTGCCCTGAAGATTTATGGACACTTTTAGAATGTTTAACGCTATGGCTCGATGCTATACTGGGCATGTTATTTTCCGCTTTACATTGAACAAATTTCTACAAAGTTAAATGCGAAGTGGCGGAAGGAAAGTTTTAGTTCCACAGCTATTCTTGGGCCGTCAATGAATCATGGGAAAACTTGACGGGTGCATCAATATATATAGAAATACCATGTTGAAAAGGATTTAAGCCAATGCTGCAGTTATAGGGAAACTTAGCTGGAACTTTATTTTGCCTTAATCCACTATAAGCCTGTAGATAAATGTTCAGTAGCGTAATTTATAAGACAGCGAGCTGCGCTTCTTCCTGAAAACACTGTCTTATCTCTATGTAGGAGTCAATATGACTGATAAAAGTACTTGTCCGGTATGTAATACAGAGCAACCCGCCGTTCCGGATGTGCCTGATTATGTGTGTATGACCTGTTTGAAGAAAGCCATTGATACCCGGGGTAGGCATGTAGAGCCTTATAATGTTGGGGTTTCGGGTGGTGTTCAATTGCTGGTAGAAGAAACCGGCGAAGCGATCAGTGGTGATATTTGCTTTATCGAAGGTGCTCAGTTCAAAGGGGTTGAATCTCGCATGGGGCCAACGTTTTTGGTTCGCGCTTAAAGGTGTGGCAAGGTAGACAATAAGTTCCAGCTCGCTTAATGATGATCTGGAACTTGTTTGTCTGTGTTTTAATATTTGTGTTTTTTCTTCTTTATTAGTGAGTCTTTGCTTTTCCTCGCGCTTACTCTCTCTTTCTTTTTTCTCTTTCTTTTTCTCTTCCTACTTTTGTCTTCCGTGCTCTCTTTCTATCACTTTCATTGGTTTTTGTTTGGGAATTTCGTTTTTACTACCTATTAGAGTAATGCTTTTTTAAGTATTTTTTGTGGTGTTCTCTTGCAGAATTTCATCGGCATAAGCGTAGAAGATCGAGGGTAAGGCCAGTTTTTTTATCCATGTGGGGTCGAGGTTGTAATCGCCATAAAAAGCCCCGGCCAGCTGGCCGTATACGGCGCCGACGGTGTCAGCGTCTCCAGCCAGATTGACAGCGAGCACGGCGCCTTCTTCAAAACTGCGGCTATTGGCGAACGCCCAGAGAGCCGCTTCCAATGTGTGAATTACATAGCCTGTAGAGCTGACTTTATCCCGGGTTTTTAGGTGGGCCTGTGTGGCAACGCGGATAACTTCAGGTTCGAGAGTTTGTGTTTTCCATGCACCAGGATACGGTTCGTAAACGCTTTGGGTTAATTCGTCTTTTGTTGCACCCTTGATCGCGCCCAGCAGTAAACCGCCGAAGTATCGGCATGCATCAACACATTCTGCTGCCTGATGTGTTGTTCTCGAACTTGCGCCGCAGGCATCAATGCATTCCTGGGGGTCGTTAAGATAATACAGTGCTGCAGGGGCCAGTCGCATGAGTGATCCATTGCCGGCCGAGGCGCTGTGCGTGCTGCCCGAAAAAGGCTGTTGAGTTTGTGCGTATTTATGCAGGGCGCTGATGACGGTGTTGCCAATATCGAAGCATGTCCCGTTGACGCTGAACAATCCTTCCTGCCACCAGCGAGTGTATAAATCCATTTGATCTGCAGCGTTAAAGCCGTTTGTTCGCAGCAGGCTATGCGCTAAACACAAAGCCATGCTGCTATCGTCAGTCCATTCACCGGCGTTTAATCGAAATGGTCCACCGCCCACAATATGTGTGACAAGAGGGAATTGATCTCTCTCACTGAATTCGAGGGTGGTTCCCAATGCATCCCCGAGGGCTAAGCCTAATAAACATCCTCGAACCTTTGACGCGGTTTCGGATGTGTTTTTTGCCTGCTTATTCAAAAAATATTCGCTTTCTTCTCGTGCGTTTTGCGATGCTATACGAATATCTAAATATTGGCTTACCCAGGAGGGCGTTGCTAAAAGGCGCTGGCTCACATCATCGTTAGGGAGTTTAAATTTCATCATAAGAATATCGGTTCGTGGCGGGAGGGTGAGCGACAGTGAGCTGCTTGGCTTCTTATTGGTATTCTAATCGGCTATTTTTCGTTTAGCTGGGTGGGAAGAACCAGGCCCGTAGGCAGGCCTGGAAAATAGGTTGCCAAAAGCAGCTCGAAGCCTCGGTTTAAAAGTAAGTGTAATCTTGTAGAAAAAAGTTCAGACATTTTAGGAGAATTGTAGAAACCATCAAACCTTTTCGTCAGACCATATTACATTGTGGCGCCCGGCCCAGGAAAATCTGCATTCCCGAATAAGCCTCCTGCATACGCTTGTTGTGGTTTTCCCTGCAATCCACCTACTTAGGATTCCTTTGCTCTTTCGCCTTACCTCTTACCCCTTATCCCATGCATTCGAGGCTTTACTTTGCGTACTGTAGCGGCTGAATTGAGTTTAATGAGCTTATTTGCACTCTTTAAAAAATAAAGCCTGGTTGATTTTATGATAAATGCAAATTAAACTTACGTAAGCACTTACATAATTAATCACATAAATGTATAGCTTGAAGCTTGAAAAATCGTGAACACGCCTGCGAGCAGCGCTCCCTTAATGGTCATATACAACACACAATAGGTTCAAAAATGAAGTTCTACGAAATTGCTGGCCCCGCCGCTTTAGGTAGTCGACTACGTCGTCTGGGTGACGTGTTTCTTAGCGAGTCTGAAAAACTCTATGAACATTACCAAGTAGCTATCGATCCACGCTGGTTCCCCGTGGTTTTTATGTTGCAGGAAAAAGGGCATGCCGCTATCACGGAGTTAGCAGAGGATATTGGACAGACGCACCCCGCGGTGAGTCAGGTTGTAAGCAGCATGATGAAAGCGGGCATTGTTGATACCCAGAAAAGTCCTGAGGATGGTCGGGTAAAATTAGTGGCGTTAACCGATAAAGGTAAAGCCATCGCTGCCAACCTGAAAATTCAATGTCGTGATGTTGAGCAAGCCGTAGCGACCTTGTTTGCTGATATTGGCTCCCAGCTTTGGTTGGAGTTGGATGCGGTGGAGCAAGCATTGGAGAGCCAAAGTTTTTACCGTCGTGTCATGGCGGAAAAAAAACTTCACGCACAACAACACGTCCGCTTAGTGCCGTATGAACAAAAATACCAGGCTGCCTACCGATCGTTAAATATGGCCTGGATCGAAAAGCACTTTAAAATGGAAGCGAGTGATTTTAAAGCGTTGGACTCACCCCAGCAAAGCATACTCGATCAAGGAGGCTATATTGTTATTGCTTTGCTAGAGGAGGAACCCGTCGGCACATGCGTACTAATCAAGATGGATAATCAATGCTTTGAGTTGGCGAAAATGACGGTGGCAGAACAATGTCGCGGGATGGGCGTGGGGCAAATGTTAGGTGAACATTGTATAGCAAAGGCCAAAGCGATGGGGGCTCACAAGCTGTATTTGGAAAGCAATACCGTGCTGGATTCCGCCATCAACCTTTACCTTAAACTTGGATTTAAACGTATTTCAGCCGGTTCTTCGCCGTATTCGCGTTGTAATATTCAGATGGAGCTTGAATGTTAAGCCATGAGAAGTTTCACTCGCAGCGTCGAGGCTTTAAATCTTTACAGCTTTTTCTAACTTAAACCTTAAGCCTTAAACTTTAAACCTTGAACCTTAAAGTGCCTTCGAGCTGGAGCGATAACCAAGGACAGTTAATTGCTATTTACTGAACGTACATTCCCGGCAAAACGTGAATTGGTGTATTCCTCCTTGCTGATTTCCTGGCACTGGCCCTTACCAAATTTAATTATCCGATCGGCCGACATAATACTCTGTGGACGGTGGGCGATAATGATGCGAGTGATATTTAATTTTCGAATGGCTAAATTGACATGTTGTTCGGCGGCCAGATCCAAACTGCTTGTGGCTTCGTCCAGAAATAATATTTTAGGGCGTTTGTAGAGTGCTCGGGCCAGCAATATCCGCTGGATTTGCCCCCCCGACAATGTTGATCCCATGTCACCGATCAGTGAGCGGTAGCCCATGGGAAATTTTTCAATACTGTCATGAATCCCTGCCAATTTTGCACATTCCTCTGCCCATGCATAATCTGGTTGATGACAGAAAAAACAAATGTTCTCAAGAATTGTGCCGGACAGTAGCTGATCATTTTGTAAAACACTGGCAACCTGATTGCGATAGTTGATTAGACCAAGGTGGCGAATGTCTCGCCCGTCTACCAATACCTTGCCGCGGACAGGCTTTAACAACCCCAGCATGATTTTCATCAATGTACTTTTGCCGCACCCTGAAGGTCCAACAATAGCCACAGATTCGCCCGGTGCTATGCTCAAGTTGATGTCGGAAAAAACTTCGAAGTCCTCGTCGGAATAACTAAACCCCACGTTTTGAATACACAATTCTCCATCGACCTTGATACTGTCATCCGCTTCACCAAGGTCCTGTTCCTGTTCCGTTAACGTAATATCACCCAGTCGTTCCAGATGCAGAGAGCACATTTTAAATTCGATGTATTTATCGATAAGGTTTCGAATCTTTTGCTCAAATTGTGTTTTGTAAGAAACGAAAGCTAGTAACATACCAACGGTTAGCAGGTTGGTCATCACCATGTCTGCGCCGAAATAAATTACCAGAATGTTTTCCAAACCAAATAAAGCAAGATTAGACCAGTTAAATAGAATACGTAGACGTTCTACTTTAATGGAGGTATTGGCTGAATCGACATTAAAATTGTTAAAAATATTCAGTCTGTCAGATTCTTTGGTAAAAAGCTTGATGCTCTGAATTGCACGAACGGACTCCATTAAATTACTGTCTTTTTTCGCTGCTGCGATAATGTTTTCCCGACTTACATTTTTCAGTGCTTTGTAGGAAACGATACGCAGACCAAGATAAAGCACTGACGCGCCGAGAACGATCAGCATCAGATCCACACTGTAGAGGTACATCATGACAAAAAGACCGATCACCACCATGCCGTCTACCAGACTTTCAATCAAGGTTGTGGTAAGCAGATTTTTCAGTTGTTCCAATGAGCGAAAACGCGAGATAACATCGCCCATGTGGCGTTTCTCAAAATAATCCATCGGAAGTTTAAACAGATGTCCGACCAGGCTGCTGTTCATTTGCAGTGAGAGCTGGTTGCCTGCCAGCATAATCACCAGCGAACGCAGAGCTGTGGCAAAGACATTCAGCAACACGACTGCAGCGAATCCAAGTGCAATGACATTCAGCAGTGAATAGTCTTTGGAAATAATCACTTCATCGACGGTGATTTGCATATACAGTGGTGTAGCCAGAATAAACACCTGCAGTAAAATTGACAGTATGAACACCGTCATGAGTGGTTTTTTCCACCCATGAATATTGGCCAGCAATGCCGCCATTTTTACGCGTGGAGCTTCTTCCTCGTGGGAAAAATCATTTTGTGGGCTAAGTTCTAATGCAACGCCTGTGAAATTCTCGGAGAGTTCCTGAAAATGACAAATGCGATCGCCTGTCGCGGGATCATGAATATGAACGCGATCGCCTGCCACTTTTTTCAGCACAACAAAGTGATCGAGGTTCCAATGCAAAATACATGGCAGCTTGAGCTGATGAATATTGTCGATGTCACATTTTACAGCTCGGTGGTCTAGTTTTACTTTCGCAGCGACTTGCGTGAGGCCTTTAAGCGTTGAGCCTTTCAACGAGACGCGGTGCATTTGACGAAGCTGGAATAAATTAATTGGATTCCCATAGTAGCCGGCAATCATGGCAACACAGGCCAGTCCGCACTCGGCGGCTTCAGTTTGCTGAACCAGAGGTAATGTTTTTCCTCCGGTTAAATTGAGTCGCTCAATTAGAGAAGACATATTATTTATTCCTTAAGCTATAGATAGGTTCTAGCAGCCACTGTACCAAGGTACGATTTTCCAGCTGGATGCTGGCTTCCAGTTCCATACCAACGCCCAAACTGAGTTTGTCGCCTTTGGCTTCTACAAACTGCTTTTCCAGATCTACAATGACTTTGTATACTGCGCCCTGTAAATCCACACTGGTTTCAAGCTCGTTGGGCAGGGAAATAACTTTAGATACACTGCTGACTTTGCCTTGTTGCAGGCCAAAATGTTGATACGGAAAGGCACTGTAACGCATGGAGACATCCTGTTCGGGTTTAATAAAACCAATCGCATGGGTTGGCACATACAGTTCAGCTTGCAGTGTGGAGTCCTCGGGAATCAAGCTGGCCAGCACGCTGCCTTTACTAACGTACTCGCCAATATGGGTAAGTTGTGTCCCAATGGTTCCACTCACAGGCGCATATATGCGGTAGTCAATATTGGAAGATACTTCAACAATACGCTGTTCATTTTCAATCAGACTGCGTTTCAATCTATTTTGCGATTCAAGGAAGCTTCCCGGCTTTATTTCCAATTCGTTGTTCAGTTCATTTAACGCAAAATTTAAACTGTCGAAACGCGATTGTAGATCGTTGTATCGACTTTTCTGGTCCAGGTTATCGGCAATAATTAAATCCAATTGCGCTTGATTTAAATGGCCCGCAGTGAACAGCTCTCGGTTTCGCTCAAGACGAAGTTCGGACAGCGCCATCCGCTGTTTGTCTATATCGAGTTGCGCGTTGAGCTGGGTGATCTCTCGCTTTTTTGCTGCGATTTTCTCTTTGATGAGCTGCAAGTCCAGTGCGTGACGCTGTTCGTTGATGACCAAATCACGTTGCAACGACTGTTGTAACTGTTGTTGCTGGTTTAGAATGTTTTCATCAATATTCTGATTCATCGAACTGTGACGCACTGTTGAAATCACATAGAGAAGATCGCCCTGGGAGACTTTATCTCCCTGTTTCACCACTTGCTCTATGATTTGACCTTCACGTAGTGCGCTAACTTTTACCAGCCCTTTATCAACCGTAATCATGCCAAAAACATCAGAATACTTGGTGTAGGAACCGAGAAAAAGAAAGACCAGAACTGCCACCACGACAAAAAACATGGCAAAGCTAACCCATTGGTACTCGCTTGGCTGTTTTAGTAAGACCTGTCCAAAAGATTTGGTGTTGTTTTTCTGTAGCACTTCTTTTCGGAAGAGTCCGTTTTCAGACGATTGACGCATCATGTTCATTTCACCGCCTATTGGCTTATGCTGATTTACGTTGGTCTTGTTTGTCAGATGTGCTATCCGTTTCAGATTCGGTATTCGCGTTTTGCTGGTCTTTTATTCTTTCGCGAATAGCCGCGAGTTTGGTGTCGTGACGTTCTTTTTCAGTCGCGTGTAGTTTATCGGCCAGGGCCATTGCGCTGTAGCGTTTGGGATATTCTTTATACCAGCGGATAAACGTGTCTTGGCCGAGATGATCATAGACAAATTCGTACTGCCATCGCTTTTGATCCATGAGGTAGGATTTTTTTTCCGAGGTTGTCATATCCTTGAACTTGTCTTCCATTTGTTTCTTTTCTGATTCAGCAAAAGGTGCATGGTGCATGTAGCGACCAAAGAATTTCTGGCAAAAGCCTACATACTCTTTCGTGAACAGAACAAAGTTGTGCCACATTTCATCTATTACAATGATTGACTGATCAATTGTCACGGAACTATTCACCTTATCGACACTGACTTTATTGGCGAGCCAAAGCCAACGTTTGACATCATCAAACAGCACCTGGGCTTCTTCCTCCGATACACCATAAATTTTGATAAAACGTGCAGGAATATCACTGTTGTTGTAAGCAAGAACTTCTTCGAGGGAAACAGAATTCATGGGATCTCCTTGATAAACATATGTAAGGGCTTGAGCTTGGCCGTAGTAGATCTACGTGGCGCACAGGCTGAAACAGACATCGTAAAATGCGAGTTATGAAAAATTTCTGAAAAAGGCATGGGAGGAGGTAGTGCATTACAAATATCGCGTTATTTCGTGATATCTGAATGCCTGCCCCCGCCCATCATGCGTCTTAAAGAACTTTATTGTCCTGGAAGATGCACTGGATACAGCTGATGCAATCACAAAGGTCGATGCGGCAAAGATCGATGGAGCACAGACTTTCTGCACGGCCACCAGAAACGCTGTCAAGTAATGCTTCTTCGATTATTTCAACTTTAGTTTTGTTGTCCATAATAGTTACCTTTAAAAATTTAATAGTGATGAATTAACTAGAGTGTTAACCAACTTTTACCTTTCCCTGCATTGAGTTTCCTGTTATGGAAACTAGTGAAGTTAAGTGGTTGCAGCGGCGAAGTTTCAGTGAAGTCTTGTGAACTTTTGTTGCTGCCCGCTACCGGTTGGTTGAGTCCATTAAACGTCAGCTGGATGCGTGTGGGGAAGGTGGATTGGAGGCGAATAAGCGGCTGCTTTCGGGGTGAAGTGGTGGGTGGACTTGAATGTTAATTTATTGAAATATATGAAAAAAATCGGCTTTTGTACCCAAAATCTCCCCGGCCCGGAACATTTTAAGTGCGTCGCTTGGGAATGCAGAATGCACCCCGTTTACCAGCGATATTTTCCCCAGTTTTCAGGGTTCGCCCAGTAGCGAGGATTGTTCCAGCTGCGTTTGTGGTTGTAGCTGGCAATGTCATATTGGTAGGTACAGATCTCAGTGTCGCCGGTGGTGTAAGTTTGCGAACGTTTAAAGCCGAGGCCAATCATGGTGTTGAAACTCCATGGTGGATTCGTCGTCACGGCAACCCATATTGTGTCACAGTGAAAATTCCGTAAACGCCCAAGCAGCTGTGTTCCTGTTTCTGCGTCATGATTTTCTAAAAAATCGAAAATTACCCCCAGCTGAAAGCGCGGCAGAGTCTGCAGGGTCTGTGGTTCGTTCAGATGAGTGATACGACAATGCTCCTGTTGCAGTGCATCCAGAGCCGGAACTTTTTCCTCGGAACAATAAATTAAAGACTCTGGTTTGCTATGTTCCAGCAGCGTGATGAGTTCATCAATCAGTGCTCGGGGGAGTGGATTAGCAGTTTGCTTTGAGGACATGGCGAAGCTCCGGTGTGTAGGCAAAGTAGTCGAGTTCTGTCGTTTGCGTCCCAGCAAAGGAGGACGCAATCTCCCACTACCTCAAGTGACAGCGTGCAAAGTATAACTGAATTGATGGCTCGTAATGATATTCATGCTCTAACGCTATATTGCTTTCGCTGGTTGCACCCGCGAGTGTTGATTAATTTATCAGTTCTTGAGCACTTATTTATTTTCAGCCGCGAAGATAGCGGGCCGTGGCCGTGTACAAATACTGGCTAGATACAGCAATTCACTGCGGTGAAAGTGCAACTGAGTTGGCTAAGAGGGGCCAGTTTTATGGCTTTTGTTGTAATGCATGCCATATGACACTTGGGCGCAGGCCTCACTTTGATAACTTGATCCAGAGGGTAACTGATTGACTGCTATAGTTATTTCATAACTTTATAGAAATGGCGTCACAGCGATAAGTGCCGCAATCTGATCCACATACACACCACATACCGGAGCGCGTTGGTGCGAACATCCAGAAGAATTTTTAGCTCGTACCTGATAGCGTTATTTCTCAGTTTTTCGGCCTGTTGCTCCGCTGATATTCGCTTTGATTTTTTTCCTATTATTGCCAAGGTGAACAATAAAGACTACAGCATCGGTGCTGTGCGAGATATTGTAAAAGATGAAAAAGGGTTTATCTGGATTGGTGGTGAAAATGGTCTTGCACGTTTCGATGGGCAGCAAGTAGTTGTCTATAACTATGATTTCGATAATAACCGCAGCATCAGTTCAAATTTTATCTGGGGCATGATTCTAGATCATGATCAGGTGCTTTGGATTGCGACCTCAAATGGACTAAATCGGTACAATGCCACCACTGATGACTTTGATCGTTTTTACACAGATTCAGCGCAAGGCCTTCGGGTGAGCGATGACAATGTCAATCAGTTGGCAATAGATACAGGGAATAATCTTTTTATTGCGACCTCCAGTGGACTGTCAGTCTTCAATGCAGAAAGAAACCACATTCAAAATTACTATATTCACTCCAAAGGGTATTCCGGTACAAACAGCAATTTTATTGAGACGCTGACGGTGGATAAAGAAGATAACATCTGGATAGGCACACGCAGTCGCGGCTTAAAAAAGTTTGATCTGCAGACCGGCATTTTCCATCAGGTGGTGGGGGTTCCCGAACTGGCCGAAGTCTTAAATACCGGGCATATCAGTGCGATTGAAAGAGATCATGAAAATGCATTGTGGGTTGGCACATTTAATCTGGGCGTTTATGTGCTGTACCCCGACGGTCAATACCAGCATTTCACGCATGACGAGGACGACCAGCATTCTATCGGCAGTAATGTCATTTCCGATATTTTTCTCGATTCAAAAAACAACCTGTGGGTGGCTGCTGATCATGGCGGATTAAATTTATTCTCACGGGAAGGTAACCATTTTGACCGGTTTACACATAATGCCTATGACACTCACAGTCTTGGAAGTAATAGTCCCTATGAGATTTACGAGGATGACAAAGGTAATATGTGGATTGGTCTTTTCCCCTTCGGAGTCAGTTTTCTCAATCGCTCGGCGACCTTGTTTGCCAATTATCAACACAAACCCAGTAATCCTCAAAGTATCAGTAACAGCAGTATCTTAAGCTTCTTTGAAGACAGCCAAGGCACATTGTGGGTAGGCACGGAAAATGGATTGAACTCCTTCGATAAGCGTAATGGCACTTTTATCCGCCATGTCATGAAAGGCGAAAAAAATAAAAACAAAAATTTCAGTGCGGTATTGAGTTTGAATGAAGATGTGAATGGTGACCTGTTGGTGGGCACCTGGTCCAATGGCTTGTTTCGCTACAATACAAAAACCCAGGAATCTCGTCGCTACTACCCCGACAACCGCGACCCTGAAAGCCTTAACAGTCCATTTGTCTGGCGAATTCTACGCGATCGAGACAATGATCTTTGGATTGGTACCGAAACGGGTGGATTGAATCGCTATGTTCGGGAAACCGATAGTTTTGAACATTACACCGCGGACCCGAATGATCCAGATTCAATCAGCAGTAATCAAATCTGGAGTGTCATCGAAGATCCGTCTGGCAATATATGGGTTGCCACGCAAAACGGCCTGGATAAACTCGATAAACACAGTGGCAAATTCAAACACTATACCTATGACCCCAGTATTAAAAACGGCATCAGCGGTAAACAAATTTTGTGTTTGTATGCCGATTCCCAGGGGTTTATCTGGATAGGTATTCGAGATGCAGGCTTAAATATTCTGGATACCAGGACAGACACTTTTAAAGTGCTCACAACAAAACAAGGCCTGCCTTCGCAAACAGTTTTCAGTGTAGTGGAGGATCATCAAAATAATATGTGGGTAACCACATACAATGGCGTTGCCCGCATCAACAGGGAGAGTCTTGCCATTACAAGTCTGGATGCTTCACTTGGTTACCTCACCAATACCTTTAATCGTGATGCTACTTATGTTGACGATCAAGGGCGTTTATATCTAGGCAGTATTGAGGGCATCAGTATTTTACATCCACAAGCCATTCAATTAGAACGTGATCCACCGCCCGTAGTTATCACAGACTTTCGCATTTTGAATCATCGCGTGCCGATTGGCTCTGCCAGTGGCGAGCGAGCCATTTTAACGCGTGCAATTACGGAAACCGACCGCATAACTCTGGATTATTCCCATACCATGTTTTCATTTGATTTTGCCGCGTTGAGTTATCGTGGGGCAGAGAACAACAGTTATGCTTACATGTTGGAAAATTTCGACAAAGGCTGGAACTATGTCGATAATCAGCGCACGGCGACTTACACCAATATTCTTCCTGGTGAATACACCTTCCGCGTAAAAGCAGCCAATAATCTTGGTGAGTGGAATGAAGAGGGGACCCGTATTCATATTACCATTAAGCCCCCGCTGTGGCGTACGACCTGGGCTTATATTCTATATGCGCTTGCAGTAGCGGCACTTGTGCACTTTGTTAATAAACATAAACATCTGAGAGAAATCTCGGAAACCTATCGTACCTTATCCACCACAGATCCGTTAACGAAAATCTATAATCGTGCAGGCATTGAGCAAGTAGCCGATAAAATTTTTAGCGCTCAAAACAATGAAACACGTGTCGGCATTATGGTGATTGACTTGGATCACTTCAAACGAATAAATGACAGTCATGGCCACGATGCCGGTGACCGTGTGTTGCAGGAATTTTCTTCCTGCGTGAATGACATTATTCGCAGTGATGACGATCTTGGGCGCTGGGGAGGGGAGGAGTTTATATTACTGTCTACCTCAAGCAATATTGATGGCGTTACCAATCTGGCTGAGAAAATTCGTGTGACCATCCAGCATCGGGTATTCGATGCGGACCATGCCCAAATTCATATGACAGTCAGTATTGGTGTGGCCCGTTCAAAACGTGACGAGAGCTTTGAGCAAGTCGTAAAACGTGCCGATACCGCGTTGTATAAAGCGAAGGCCGCTGGCCGAAATACGGTAGTACTTGCGCCTTAAGGGCGGCTTTTTTTCAGTCGGATTAAGCCCGCTTCAGCTTTTCAGTCATACAGCCAGGAACGAATTAATAAGTCCGTTTCCAAAATAACGGAAAATATTTCCAGAGCTCCCGGTGACTTTTCTTTGGTCAGGCTCCTCTTGCTATACCAACTCTTTATCTGAATGCGGTAAAACTTTCGTACTGTTGCAGGATAGTTTTCGCTTTAACATTCCCGTCACAAACCCTGCCTTTGGGCAGTATATGTGGTTTTATCGAACAGGTTTTTATGCTTAAACGCCAGTATGTTCACGCAGGCGTAATGTTGATTTTTTATGCATTTATATCTGCTGATAAATTTGTCAAATCCCTGAAGATTATTCGTGTGCGAAGGGCGTTGCTTTGTCAGCGTGAACTATACTTTGATATTGAGCCCCTTATGACCATAGAAGGTGCGCATTACACTATTCCCTTGTCACGTTTAAATGCTTATTGGAAGCCGTACAGAAAGTTTGAGTTGGTTATGATTCCACCGATTTTACCAGACAATGAAGCTGAGCGTATAAAAGCGCTGCTGGACACCGGCTTGCTGGATAGTCTGCCCGAAGAACGCTTCGATCGCTTAACGCGGCTCGCTCAGTTTATGTTTAAAGTGCCATATGCCCTGGTGTCGCTGGTGGACGCAGATCGGCAATGGTTCAAGTCCAAACAGGGGCTTGACGCTTGTGAAACCAGTCGGGAAGTTAGCTTTTGCGGTCACGCCATTTTGGGCGATGAGATTTTTGAAGTTGCCAATGCACTGGAAGATAATCGATTCTCGGATAACCCATTGGTGGCTGGTCCACCCAACATCCGTTTTTACGCCGGAGCGCCTATCTCGACGGCGGACGGTTACCGCATTGGCACGCTGTGCATTATTGACGATAAACCTCGGCAATTGAACAGTGATGACCGAAAAGCATTATTGGATTTAGCGCAATGTGTCAGTATGGAAATCTCTTCGCATCTGGAAAAGGCCTTGACTGAAGAGCGCCGTCGTTTAAGTGACTTAATCGAAGGAACGCGTATTGGGGTTTGGGAATGGAATGTTCAAACAGGAGAAGCCATGTTCAACGAGCGTTGGGCTGAAATCTCTGGGCATTCACTCGAAGAATTACAGCCTGTCAATATTCATACCTGGTTTGGTATTGCTCACCCGGAAGATTTGAAGCGCGCGCGGATAGAATTGGATAAATGCTTTCAGCGTGAAAAAGATGTGGTCGACATGGATCTCCGAGTGAAACACAAACAGGGACATTGGGTGTGGGTGAATAATCGTGGCAAGGTCGTACGCTGGACAAACAAAGGCGAGCCGCAGTTAATGAGCGGCACCCTGTCGGATATTAGTGATAAGAAAACCGCGGAGCAGGCCATTCGAGATTACACCGATTTTCAAAATCTTATTTTTGAGAATATTCCGGCACTGATCTTTGTCAAGGACAAGGACTTTCGAATTGTCGAAGCCAATAGCCATTTCCTGGCCGTTTACCCAGAGAATATGCGCGGCAATATTATTGGCCGTACGACGGTGGAAGAATTTAACGAAGCGGATGCCGAAGAGTTTTTACGTGAGGACCGCAAAGCATTCGAACTCGGCTTTTCGGAAAAAGAAGAAACCATTACGTTTCCCAATGGTCAGCGACGCACCCTGTGGACGAAAAAAGTACGCTTCATGAATCAAGATCATGAGCCCTTTTTATTGGGGGTATCCACTGATATTACGGACCGCAAGACAGAAGAATTGCAGCGCGAAGAATTACGTTCGCGTTTGAGTCTGGCCACCGATTCCGCCGGGATAGGCATTTGGGTGTGGGATTTGGCCAACAACCAGCTCGAATGGGACAAAAACATGTTCCATCAATACGGCATGGACCCCAGTCGGTTTTCGGGTGTGTATTCGGAGTGGCAAAGCGCCTGGCACCCGGATGACCAGGATGGTATTCATCATAAAATCTGTCAGGCCTTAAGTGGCGAAAAAGAATTTAATACCTCCTTCCGAATCCGTTGGCCTATGGGTGATGTGATCCATGTGCAGGTATCTGCCTTTGTGGAGCGAGATGAATTTGGTAAGCCTCTGCGGATGATTGGTACCAGTTGGGATATTACCAATCAAAAACGAACCGAGCAGGCTTTGATTCGTGCAAAAGTGGATGCTGAGGTGGCGACCAAAGCCAAAAGCGACTTTTTGGCTAACATGAGTCATGAAATTCGCACACCCATTAATGGTGTCCTGGGTATGTTGCATCTGGTATCCAAAAATGCAGAGGATAAAGAGCAGAAGCGACGATTACAATTAGCCGAGCAAAGTGCGGCCACCTTGCTGACGATCATTAACGACATTTTGGATTTTTCCAAGATTGAAGCCGGTCGACTTGAATTTGAAGCGATTGAATTTGATCTGTTACGGTTAATCAGCTCTATTGCCGAAGCCAATGCACACGCCGCGCACACCAAAGGCCTGCACATTATTGTTGACGCTGTTGGCATTCAGGAGCGGCTGGTAATTGGTGATCCTAATCGCTTAAAGCAGATTTTCAACAATTTGTTAAGCAACGCAATTAAGTTCACTGAAGCCGGCGAAATTGTGTTGCGTGCAGAACTAAAGTCTGGCAGAACGGATGGCTGGCAACTGGTGTGCAGTGTTCAGGATAATGGTATCGGTATAGACGATGAGAAAATGCGTCGCCTGTTTGAGCCGTTCACGCAAGCGGATAGTTCCACCACCCGCCATTTTGGTGGTACGGGGTTGGGACTTTCAATTGTCAAACATCTCTGTGAAAAAATGGGCGGAAAAATATCGGCGAAAAGTAAAGCGGGTGAAGGCAGTTGTTTTTCGTTTTATATTAATCTTGGTTCTAAAACGCCGACGGCAACAGCCACTGCCTGGTTTCCACCTGATTGTAAGCCGGTAAAAATTTTAGTGCTGGACGACTTTGATGCAAGCCGTGATGTGATTGCTCGTCAATTAACAACTTGGGGGCAGCAGGTGTTTATCGCTTCCAGCTGGAGTGAGTTAACGGCACTTTGCACTCGGGAGCCGCATATAGAATTTGATCTTGCTTATATCACGCAAACTTTATTGCCGGAAAAAAACCACGAGGTAAAACAAAAAATTGATTTGCCTTGTTTGGGCCATGCCAAGGTAATCATGATCGCTTCAAGTATGGAAAGTATTGAAGACTTACATTTGGGTGAAGCCGGGTTGGACAATAGTTTTCCTATGCCGGTAACGCCATCTGATCTGTTTGATTCGCTAATGAGCTGTTTTAATCTTAGCGAGCACCAACTTCCAGGTGGTGGCTTAGCAGATCAAAAAAATGCGCAAGCCAGTGATGTGATATTTCCCCAAGGGGGGAATGTATTATTGGTGGAAGACAATTCAATTAATCAGGAAGTGGCACGAACGATATTGGAGGATATGGGGTTAACTGTGACCTGTGCGAATAACGGTGCTCAGGCGATCGCTATTTTACAGCAGCACGAAAAATTAAAGCTTGCACCGTTCGAATTAATTTTGATGGATTGCCAAATGCCGGAAATGGATGGCTACGACGCAACGCGAGCAATACGTACTGGCTTGGCGGGAGAGTATTATAAAAAAGCTCCTATTATTGCTCTGACGGCAAACGCAATGAAAGGTGATGCTGAAAAATGTGCAGAGGCGGGAATGGACAGTCATTTGGCGAAGCCAATTATTGTGGAAGAGCTGATTGAAAAACTGCAGCACTTTTTACAAGCTGCCCAACTGGCAGAGCGCTCAGACGGTAACACAGCAAGTGCTGAAGATACCTCGCTGAATTCCCAGGAAAATGTGATAGATAGCTGGGATAAAAACGCATTATCGCGAAGAATGAAGGGCAACCTTGTTCGTTTGCAAAAGTTACTGAATATCTTTTTGAGTGAGAAAGAAGAGCGGCATGCTCTCATAGGCCAGTTAAAGGCGTCATTGGATTTGGAACAGATCAGCCAATTTGCCCATGTGATTCGGGGAAATGCTGCGAATCTTTCTTGTCACAAGTTGACCGCCATCGCCAGTAATACCGAAATGGCAGCGATCGAAAATCGCCGGGAAGAATTGCCTGAGTTCTTAACTCAGTTGGATCGAGAATTAGAGCAGGTGTATAAACTTTTTAATGCGTTTTTATTGAGTCGTCAAACCGGTAGTGTTGATGGGATTGCGTAGTAGGAGTTGTTTTAACCGCAGGTGTGATGGTGCATGCAGCAGGGTGTTTGCCCGATGTGGTTTGCTGAGCGCAGAAATTCTGGAAACTTAAGAACTCAATTCACACACCAGAATTTCATCCCGATGCTTATCGTGATTCCCCGTTGGCTTCCAGCCCAGGTGGCGATAGAATCCATGTGCGCGGTGTTTTGCTTCGGGAGATACCGCCAGCCACAATCTTTGACAGCCGCGTGATCTTAGACGCTCAGTAATAATCCCAAGCAGTAATTTTCCGATACTTTTGTTTTCATATTGCGGTAATACCGCCAGCACCAGAATTTCACTGTTGGCTGGGTCTGCAAAACAAAAACCCACAATTTCTTTGCGCTTACTCAGGTGGTCGTTCGCTTGTCGGTGATCATCGATCGATTCACAAATACTGCCGATAATGTCTCCGCTCGCGATTGCAGCGCGCCAGGACTCTAACGTCACACCTGATTTTTTCAGGGTAACACGATCTATTGCATTTTCACGCGTGCGACCACGTATATCTATGCAGTCCTCTATGTCTTGGATTTTCGCGTTGCGAATGAAAAGTTCTTCCATTGTTTGGCCAGGGGATCAGGGTTTGAAACGATGGTGGCATTGTCCCAGAAAGCACGAGGTGAATCCACCCCGGAGCGAGATTCATGTGTTTTGACGGGAAATTCTCAGCGAGCGAATACGATACCGAAGTTATGTTTCTGGAGTGAGACTAATGTGACACGTTACTGCAGGAAATTACCTGGCAAAAAAAATGCCGGCACGAAAGTGCCGGCATTGTGTGAGTTAGAAACGCTTTTTGCGTTTAGTCAGCGGTCCACTCAATGGCTTTACGAATCATTTCAATCACCTCTTCATCGGCAAAGTTTTCATCGCGGTGACCGATGGCGGTATAGAACACGCGGCCACTGCCAATAAAGTTTTTGAAGATAATCGGGTGATCTTCTACTGGATAGTTAGAGGCGTAGCTCGAACGATCCAGATTAGCGAGCACATCCACGGTTGCAACATCGCGAGGATTCGCTTTAAAGAAATACCATTCGTCAGCGATCGACCAAGTTCCCGTAATATGGTTGAGAATTGGATCAACGGGGGATTCAATATCAATCTCAGCCGTAGGAATGCCGTCACCATGGTGAATGAATTCAGCACCGGCCAACAGGGTGTCGGTGTACCAATCCCAGCTATGCTCCGTATCTGCCGCGGAATGCGTTCCGACATAACCACCGCCGTTTTCCATGTAACGCTGGAATGCGGCTTTCTGCGCATCGGTAAAGATATCACCTGTCGTATTCATGAACACGATAGTGTTGTACTGCGCGAGATTGGTGTCAGTGAACACGGCAGAATCTTCCGTTGCTGTCACGTGATAACCATAAGAGGTTCCGAGGTTCTGAACCATTTCAATACCAGCTTCAATAGACCCGTGACGGAAGCCTGAGGTTTTAGAGAAGACCAGCACTGTCGGACAATTGTTTCCGCAATTTACCGAGAAGCTTAATTGACGGGGCACACTGACTTCCTGACCGCCGCTATTAACCAGACTTAAATACAGCGAGTGTTGACCTGTACTGAGTTGACCCAGGTTGATTGCGTTGAGGTTGTTGACCTGAACGGCAGGGGCATTATCGAGGGAATAATGATAACTGCCGCCGTTGGCAAACCAGCTCACATCCGTCACATCCACTTGCAGAATCACATCATCAGTTTCGGCAATGGTTCCGCCGTTCGCTGGGCTGGTAACATTCAAAATTGGATACGCGGGGTCTGCAGCCAGACCTTCGACACTTGCTTCCAAAATAGAATATCCGTAATCCAGTGCGCGCTCTGTACCATAAATTCTCAGGTACCGTCCTTCCTGACCATTCAGCAGAATATCGTCTTCACCACCATTCCCGGTGGTAGTGGCGTAAATGCTGGTCCAGTTATTTTGATCACTAGAGATATCCACCGAATAGCTTTTGGCATAGGCGCCTTCCCAGTGAATCACCAGGCGAGTGACATAAGTGCTTTGTCCCAGGTCGATAATGACGAACTGTGGGTCTACCTGATGTTCGCTTTCCCAACGTGAACCCATATCGCCATCAAACAGATTATCTGGCGTGTTACCACCAATACTGCTGGAAGCCTCTGTACCTGCAATGGTCAATACATGTGGTGCCGGCACGTCAGTCGGGGTGGGTGGATTAGTCGGTGTTGGCGTCGGCGTCGTAGTAACCGTTGGTGTCGGCGTTGGCGTCGCTGTGGGCGTAGGAGTCGGTGTTGGCGTTGGTGTCGGTGTCGGCGTCGGTCCGCCATCCACATAACCAAAGACCTGTACGGTAAACAGCGAATAGCCCCAACCTGTGCCGCGCTCGCGTCCATAAATTCTCAGGTAGCGGCCGCTGGCATTACTGATGGAAATCGAATCCATTTCGCCATCGCCATTGGCTTCGGTGTAAACCGTATTCCAGTTATTTCCATCGTTTGAAACCTGAATGTCGTACACACTGCCGTAAGCGGATTCCCAAATTAACTCCACACCCACAATATTGTAGATCTGCCCAAGATCCAGTCTGATCCACTGAGGATCTTCAAATTCACTGGACCAACGCGTGACGGCATGATCGTCATCACACACATTGTTGGCAACATAATCACCTTCCTGCGACGATGAGGTTGCAGTACAGGCCAGTGCCACCGTTGGATCTGGCGTTGGTGTAGGAGTAGGTGTCGCTGTTGGTGTTGGTGTAAATGTTGGTTGTGGTGGTGAAGTAAAACCAAACACATTGAAGGTGTAAATTGAGTAACCCCACTCGGCGTTGCGCTGCGTGCCGTACATGCGGACATAACGTGCACTTACGTTGTTCAGCACAATGGTATCCAGTTCACCATTGCCTTGTGTTTCGCTGTAAACGGTTTGCCAGTTATTGGCATCGTTGGAAACCTGGATGTCGTACACACTGCCGTAAGCAGCTTCCCACAGCATTTCGATCTGTGAAATCGCTTTCGTTTCTCCCAGATCTACCATTACCCATTGTGGATCACTCCATTCACTGGACCAGCGCGTGCCATTATCACTGTCACACACATTTGCAGGCACATAATCCGCTTCAACACTGGAGGATGTTGCCGTACAGGCAAAGGGATTTTCCAGGTCGGGTTCTGAAATATTCACTAACTGATAAAAACAGGCTTTCGCTACATTCGGTGCGGGATCACCAAAAGTCGCATTATTACAAGCTACGCTATTGGCTCCAGCAAGGTAGGCGAAATTCCCATTTGCACCATAGGCTACATTGGCATTGCCTGGGAAGTTACAAGTTCCATTTTCATCCGCGCAGTAAGTGAAGCCTGCGGGACCCGTAGGGTTTGGATCTGGCGTTGGAGTAGGCTGAGTCAGACTCGTCATCCATTGATCCAACACGTTAATGTACACCTCGTCTTCCAGCGCGCGGCCAATTGGAGGCATACGATCATCAGGATCGACAGATTTATCGCGAATATACAAAATGGATTCGTGAGGATTTAAAGAGGAAACCACTTTCGCATCACTGATGCCATAGTAGTCCTGATAGTTCCGAATCCCCGTCGTGTTTTCATCAATAATCCGCATTTGTGCCAAGGGTGTATTCCAGCGTGCATCCCATTGAGAGCCGCCATTGCCCGTACCGTGACAGTGGGCACAGTTAACATCAAGATAGGATTTCACCCGGTCTTCCAGGCTGCCACTGGTATCGCTGATATCGAGCATGCGATCGAAATCATCTACATTTAAGTTGTTAAATGCAGGGTTAAACATATTGCGATTATTCCAATGCACTAATTGGTTTTCACTCGCGCCGTTAGGGTAGGTGTAATGGCTGTTGATGTTGCGAGTGCTGGGGCCAAGTAATTTGCTGGACTCGTCGGTGTGGCAGTCCAGACATTGCGTTGGACTTGGATACGTCCAGGTTTGTGTCCAGGTATTGCCGTTAATGTCCGTGATGGAGAAATCTTCATTCATCACATCAGTGAGTAACTCAGCATCGCTGTAGTCCGCGCGCCAGCGATAGGTAACACCATAAATTCTGCCGTTTGCCTTCACTACAAGTAAACGCGTCTCTAAACGTCGAGTTGCATTAGGGTTGCGCTCATCTACCGGCAATTCAAAATGTTTAACCGCGACTGTGCCCTCTGGATAAATCCAGTGACCGTCTTCGCTCCACTGAATTTGTGTGCCGACAGGCAGGGAAATCCAGCGCTTTTTCAGGGCTCTATCGGACCACAATTTAGCATTGGGCTCGAACGGTACCATGTTATTGATCACGGTCAGGTTATTGACGTTGGAAAAGGCACCGGTTTGCGAGAGTAGCTGGGGAACGTCAGTAAAGTTCTGGTCCAGCTCACGTGGCATATTTAAGTAGGAAAGTTCTGGCAGTGGTCCGGGCGGCTCCGTTTGATCAGCCGCATAGATTTCCACTTCTATTAATGAATGACCATAACCTGTGCCACGTGCGGTACCGGTGATGCGAACATATTGATACGCCGTGGTGGAATCTATAATTCTTACTTCGGTTCCACCCTGACCATTGGTTGTGTTGACCAGCATATCCCAGTTACTGGCGTCGGTAGAGGCTTCAATTGTGTAGGCAGAACTGTAGGCTGCTTCCCAAACCAGTTTAATCGTATCAAACACGTAAGGGGCGTGGAGATCTAACTGCAGATATTGCGGGTCAGAATGCTCACTCTCCCAACGGGAATCCTGTGCTAAGTTGCCATCTACGGCGTGCGAAGCGAGATTGCCGCCAATTTCAGTCGAAGCCGTTGCGGTTGCGCCCAGCGCGATATTTTCACCGTCGTCGAGTCCGCCCACATAGTCAAAGCGGAACACACCACCGTTGTCAAAAGGCGCGTGATCACAGCAACCGGAACCCCATTGCATGACATATAACTGATGCGTACGTGGGTCCAGCTCTACGTCAATTGCACCTTGCATGCCTTGAGTTTGAAATGGCATTTCGACAACTTGCGGCGGACGCGCATCATTCTCAACATGGAAGGAGAAGAATTTACTGCTGTTAAAATCCCAGAAGATTAAATGGCCGTCGTAATACGGAGGTAGCTTGTAATCGTTTTGAATTCCGTCGTTAAAGCGATACACCGGACCAGACATGGTGCCTCTGTGCAGAATTGTCCACACCGCAGGAATCGCCGGAGGAATTTGTGTTGCACCGGTATTTTCCTGATAGTTGTTGATGATATTGTTGGGATCAAAACCGGGGTAAGGCTCATTAAAGCCAAGCACGTAAGGCCAGCCAAAGTTACCTGCCTGTTTGATCTCATTAATCTCATCCTGACCCATTGGGCCTTCAGCGCTGGCTGCAGATGAGTCAGGGCCGACATCGCCTAAATAAATGTAACCCGTCTGACGGTCGATGTTCATCCGGAATGGGTTACGAAAACCCATAGCGTAAATTTCGGGGCGGTGCAGGGCATCACCGGCAAACAGGTTCCCCGCGGGAATGGTGTAGCCACCGTTTGCACCAGGTTTAATTCGCAACACTTTTCCCTTTAAATCATTGGTGTTGCCCGAGGTACGTTGACCGCCTGCCGAAAAATAACCTGTAGCACCATTGTTATCGCCGGTACTGATTAACAGGTTTTCATCGTTATCAAACATCATCGAACCACCGGCATGACCGGACGCTTCGCGAGACGGCCATTCAATAATAAGGGTTTCAGAGCCCAGGTTCAGAGTGTAGTCCGTATTGATGATAAATCGGCTGACCCGAGTTACCGCCCCAGGTGCCATATACTGCAAATAGGCATAGCGATTCGTTGTGAAATCGGGATCGAGCGCGATACTGAGCAAACCATCTTCAAATTCACAGCGCACGTTCGGCAGCATGGTACGGGGAGTGGTGACTGCGGGGCCATCCAGATTCCAACCCCAGAACTCGCCGCATTTACTGACAATGAAAATATCACCTTCCATCGAAATTTCGAATTCCATGGGCATATTAATACCCTCGGCCACAGTGACCTTTTGGAAATCGGTTTCGGAAGGTGTCTGGGCTGTTGTCTGTCCAGCCCAAAGTGATGAAAGAACGCAAGCGATGGGAACCAGCGCGGAAGTTCTTGGTTTAATATTTTGCTTAAGATGTAGGAAGTACTCGTACATTCGATGTAGTGATCTGCACCGGGTCATGGGTCTCTCCAGTTTTAGCCAAATGAATTCAAATTTACTTGTTTGAGTAAAAGAATTGTTATTGTTAATGTGAAATTTATATTGTTGTTTTTATGTCGTTGGTTGTACTTCATTGAGTGATTCTTATCGGGTATCGAGCGATTCGTGTCAGGCCATCAGCATTCATTTCTGAAGCGAATAAAAAAACAATCAGCGGTTGAGTTTTCAGGCACGTTTTAACCACCTGTTGCATCAGTAATTGTTACGACGTTTACAGGCACGCTCCAGCAATTCGATTAAAAAGATAACCGAAGGTAGGGACGATAAAAGGTTTGGCTTGTGATACTGCTAAGTCCTGAACCTGAAATTATTGTTAACTGGTTTTTTAATTGGCTCTAACTTTAAATTCGTTTAATGAGTAGGGTCGAATATGCTGCAATTGCAAATAAACTTTCGTCGGTATGTAAAAAAGTGTAAAGCGCTCGTATTGTTGCGTTTTCCAAAGCGTTTTGTATTACTACTGTACTGTTACTGAATTATTGCTGAATTGGTGCATTGCAGTAACTTTATGTTTTAAGGCTTTTTGGTGAATCGCTTTCTTGTAAGTTTTTTATCTGGAAGCAGTTTTAATTTGCTTGCGTGTTTAACTTGCTTATGTATTTAACTTTCTTACGTGAAAAGCTTATGTAAACGCCTTATATGAGTACCTTAACTTTTTTGTGGGGATACCTTACGAAAATTTATTCAATTCGTATTGGAAGTATAACGAAAGCAAAAACCCAAAAGTAGAAGTAATCCGCAGATTTAAAGAGTAATTTTAAATAAGACAATATCCTGTGATGTGATTTTTGGAGGAAAATTTACGACTGAGATAAGCCGGGCTACAAATGCGTTGAAAGGGGTTTTCTTTGTGTTAAAAATAACATTCAATGCTGCATGTTTTTGGTGCGGTAAAAATAGCATTTGCCCAAATTGATTGCAATAAACGTCTGCCCACATTCACGATATCAACCGTGCTTCGTGCAACACGATTACAATCCTTCGCTGAATTCAATACGATAAATGACACCGCCGTATCGGAATTGGTGCAGCGCGTTAATACTGAAAACTTTCTCCATTATTCATGCGCTGTCGTGCGTTTTCGGGCTTGTTGTTTTTTCGTGTGACAAGGTAGTTTTACGGTATTTTCAACTGCCTGGGTTAATATTTCAATCGTAGTTAATCATTCCTTCTAGTTGTCTTTTTTATTTGCCGTGGTCATTCCCGTGGCAAACTTACTGACTTTTAATTAGATTGTTGGTTTAGTATTGAAAAGGCCAGAGCAGAACTGATGAATGTAAAACGACCCAAAATGATACCGCCACCCGGTTTGTGAAATTGCTTTTTTCTGTTTGCAAATTTACCTAATGGCTTGTTTAGATTGAGGGGTTATCTTAGATATTTATCTAAGATAATTATCTTGGCTTCTTAATTACGATTTCTATAAAGACTTTTAATAAAGACTATCTCTTGGAAGTACTTCTTGAAGGCCCCTCTTGAAGGTCCCTCTGAAGGCCCCTTCTTAAAAGCCCCTGTTAAAAGTATCCATTGAGTTATTCCATCGAAACCGAAGGTTGAGGCATTGCGCTAAATGAAGGGAGAATATGCTTAAACTGTCGAGAAAGATAAAACAGACTCGAGCCCACTGGCATCCCATAATTTTGGCTTATTTTGGATTGAACCTTAATGTTCTCTTAAGTGTTGGTGCGCCCGGCTTATTGCAGACATGAATTGAGCTTTTACCTCTATGACACGCCATGAACTCTTCCTCGTGGGCTCGACGCCAGAGTGTCTTTACCGGACATCCATGCTGGCGACGGTCCTGGAGGCAAATCCCCAAACCACGTTACGAAGGTTTGTGGGACAGCAGTGACTCGAGTCTGGCTTTTAAGTTGGCCAGGTATTGAATAAATTGCGGAAAGCATTGCTTAAGGGCAGCAATGTCCTGATGATGGCAAGCCAATTGTACCTCCGAGCACAGTCTGAGCGCTTGCGTTTCGCCAAGATTGCCAATATTTCCCAGGTAACTGTTATTCAGGATGCCGAGCTTATTAAACGCATTTCTTTCGCCATTGATGGCATTCCCATATTCGAATTGCATGTGTTCTACATTACTATCAAAGGCTTCAAATAAAAGATTGCTTAATAACCTTAATCTTTCTTTGTCGCCATGCACTTTCACGAGCAGTTCATCCGTGTCAGTCTCTACCTGTGTGCCCAAGTTTGCTGGCATAGCCATTACAGACGATGATGGATCAAGGTTAGTGTTAAAGTCTGCAGCATATTCTTGCGCGTTTACTTCGTTGTGAAACTCTGGAGGGAATGGCTGTGGTACTGGTTGTGGTTTAAGCGCCCATTTGTGAACCATTTTTTCCAGTTCATCCGGGTCAACAGGTTTTGCCAAATAATCGTCCATTCCTGCTTCCAGGCACTGTTCGCGAGTACCGACTACCACGTCCGCGGTAAGCGCAATAATTGGTATTGAGCGGTTGGCTTCACCCGCTTCACCGTTGCGAATAGCGCGTGCCGTCTGGTAACCATCCATCTCTGGCATTTGGCAATCAAGAAAAATAATATGCACATTTTGCAGGTCTTTTAAAGTGGCAAGGGCGCGAATGCCACTATTCGCGGTAACAACCTCACAATCAATATCTTCAAGAATTCCTGAAGCCACTTCCAGGTTAATTTCATGATCATCGACGACCAGTACATGGTAGGCCTGGGTTTTGTTGCCTGCCTGGCTTGCAGAATCGGTGGCGGGTGAAGCTGGCTTGTGTAAGCTAAGAGTCTCAGTCTGGCTTTTGTTGATATGATAAGCCAGCCCCAGGTGTGTTATGGGCTTGGGGATTCGTTTAATGTTGGGCTGATTTATATAGCCCGTATAAGCCTTTGATGTGTTCACAGGGTTCATGAACACTAACACCAATGCGTGAGGCGCCTGATGCGCTAATTGCCCAACATCGATATTCTCAGGAATGTTGTCCTCGTCGATAATCATCAAGTCCACTTGAGATGAGCTGCCTTGCAGCGTTTCCTGAACTGCACGACTTTGCCCCGCCTCTTGACTACTTTTAATATTTTCTCTCGGTATTTTCCAGTCATCGATGATGCCGTTGAGCACCTGATGAAAATCTATATTGGACGAAATGATCAGCGAATGGGTAAGTTTGACTGTTTGATCGAGGTACTTTTTGTTCGGGATATCCTGTTTATCCAGCTGCATAGTGAAGCTGAATACGCTGCCCTGATCCTTTTGGCTCTCAACATGAATATGCCCACCCATCAGTTCAACAATATGTTTGCATATGGAAAGCCCCAAACCGGTGCCGCCATAACGTCGGCTGATGCTATCGTTTTCCTGGCTGTAACTTTCAAATAGTTTATCAACTTTATCTATGGCAATCCCCACGCCCGTATCGATAACTTTGCACTCGAGTTCCAGTTTATGGCCTTTATCGGTAGCAAGAGTAATCAGCGAAATTTTCCCTGCGTCGGTGAATTTAAGGGCATTGCCAATCAAGTTGATAATAACCTGGCGAATTCGCGTGGGATCACCGCGAACGTGTTGGTGATGGATACCGCCAACATCAAATGAAAAGTCCAGCCCTTTGGAAAATATGGGAATGGAAAATGAGTTCGCGACATCGGATAATAAGGCCAGTAGATCAAATTCAATATTTTCCAGCTCAAACTTGCCAGACTCCAACTTGGAAAGATCCAGAATGGAGTTAATAAGCAGCACCAGATTGTTGGCAGATTTTTCGGCGGTATCAGCTAAATGCCTTTGCTTTTCGGAGAGTTTTTCGCGTTTGAGCAGGGTTAACATGCCGAGCACGCCGTTCATCGGCGTACGAATTTCATGGCTGACATTGGCGATAAACTCACTCTTAAAATTGCTCGCCTGCAACGCTTCGTTTCTTGCCTGTTCGAGTTCATGCGTGCGTGATGTGACCTTTTCTTCCAGCGTATTGTTTAGCTCTATGAGTTCTCGTTCAATGCGTATTTCTTCAGTAATATCCCGAATAATCGCGGTTACGCCAAATATCTCGTCTTTCTCGGATGCGATGGGTGACAAGGTCACTGAAATTATAATTTCAACCTGCTTGCGGTTGTTGGCTTTAGTTGAAAATGTTGGGATAGCCTCTCCCTTAAATACTCGCTTAACAATATCTTTTGTAAAAACCGGAGACTTTTGTTCGAGAATAAGCTGAAATATGGATTTTCCCAAAGCATAAGATGTGGAATATAAAAACATCGACTCTGCTGCCAGATTCCATCCGGTTACCGTCCCATCCTCATCCAGGCTGATAATGGCGTTGTTTGAGTTGTCAACAATGGCTTTGAATCGAGCATTGGTCTGAATAATAGAATTCTTTTTACTAAGACCGTACTGATAAATTAATGACATTAAAATGAAAAATATAATTGAACTGGTAATGATGACTGCATTCATCTGTTTTGCTGAATGTGAAAGATGGTGAATCGCCTCTTGAGAAAATCCAGTCACCAGTGTCAGTTCATTGAAGCGGCCATAGTTGACCCGCTTTGACATAAAAAAGAAAACGTCTCCACTCTGTGTTTCTTTATACTCAGATATCTGTTGATTTATTTGTGCTTCCGGTTGTTTTATGAATGCATTGTCCCACGTCGCTTCTTCATCATATTCAAAGCCAAAAGCTTTGGTTTTGTCGGGGTGGTATAAAAAACCTCCTCGCTGGTTCAAAATAAACTGGGTCAGTTCTGTTTCTCGAAGTTGAAAAGAATCGAAAAAATTAGTGATATCAATGTTGATGATAATAAAGCCAAACAGCTGGTTCTGTTCAAACACTGGTTTAAAAAAACGTTGTGTGGGCCAAGCTGGTTGTTCAATTGTTCCATGTTCACGATTGAGCGTGATGTGTGAAGCAAGAATCTGGTTCGGTTTTGCATTTAATGCTCGTTTAAAATAAGGTTCCTGAGATTTGTCTTGTAGCTCCTCTCCCTCTGTTACTGCGATAAGTCCATTTTTGCGTTGAACTTTGACAAGTTCTTTTCCGCCGTCAATGCCAATGTAACGAATTTGCTTTATATCGCTGTGGGTAAGTAAGTAAGCTTTGTAGATTGTTTGCAGGCGGCTGACCCATTGTTGATACGTTGTATTGTCCAGCTCATCCATACCGTTATTAAAAGAAGCTCGTGCAAGGCCATTCACCGGAGGGACAGAATGAAGAAAATTCACGTGCTCAATATTCGCGTCGGTATATTCCGTTAAAATTCGGGTGTCTTCTTCCAGTAATTTATTGGCATTCTTAGATAATAATAAAAAGGTGTTCTGTTCTGCTTGCTGGTCTAAAAATGGCAATAGCAGCGAGCCGAGCGCAAGTCCCGCTATTGTAATTATGACAAAAAATTTCAGAAACGAGCTTCCTGCATTTACGTATTTCGTTGAACTCAACAAACTATAGTGTCCTATCAAGAGGGGCTTTTTAGAGTAATTTCAGCTAAAAATTAGGTAGTACTACTTAATTATCTTAGACGTTTCCACTCGAATTTGGAGGGGAAAGTTCAATAAAATGTAGATCATAATTCAGCATTAGATGGAAATGCTTTCTAAGTGCTTTTGGTGCAAAAATATAACAATCGGCGCGCCAAGCTTTGTTGGGTGTTTTTAAATTCACTCAGGGATGATTTCTATGAAAACCCCCGAGGGTTATACGTTCCAGAAAGCAATTTATATTATAAAAACTAAATTTTTTTATAAGGAAAAATACTAAGTCGGCAGTGCGGATCTTGTCGAACACGAGTCTCTGAACAATTAAAAAACAAATATTAAGCGTCAACGGTTATAGCGTATTAGTAGAGAGCCCGCATGTTATTTTGCGTGTTTACAGCTAATATAAAAATGTAGTGGTTATTGGTCTTTTTTGGTTATAACCACACGTAATATGTGGATATGTGGGCGGAGTTAGCTGTGCAAGAAAGTCAAAACTATCAACCAAAATTACTCATTGTGGATGATATCCCCAATAACATTCAGAGTATCCACGAAGCTATTCGCGGTTTAGGTGAGGTACATTTTGCTACCAATGGGCGAGACGCATTAAGCAAAATCAACCGTATCAACCCGGACATCGTTTTACTCGACATTGAAATGCCTGGCATGGACGGTTATGAGGTGTGTCGGCGAATTAAATCTGCGGAATCAACCTGTCATATCCCCATCATATTTATTACATCTCATGATTCTGAGTCCAATGAAATGCAAGCGCTTGATGCGGGGGCGGTTGATTTTATTGAAAAGCCGATTCATCCGGGAATAGCGCGAAAACGCGTTGACACACATTTGAGTTTGCAGCTCAAAACGCGACAGCTCGACATTGCACAGAAAGATTTGTCAAATGTATTCCACAGCTTGCCCGCCTTTATTGCACACTGGTCCGCCGATGGTGAATGCCTGTTTTGCAATGATATAGACGGCGCCTGGTTTGAAATAAGAAGCGATGCAATGTTAGGTAAGTCGCTGTCAGAAATATTTAACAAAAATTTGAGCTGTTTGTTAAAAGAGCGAGTCTCGGAAGTGTTGGATGGGGGTTCACCTTGTTTTGAAGTTGAACTTCCGCATAGTTTTGGAATTGTCAGACACTGTCTTGTTTCCTTAACACACCGTCGGGCGCTCAATGGGAAAGATGGTTTTCTCATGCTCATTACCGACATCACAGAGCGTCGTCATGCAGAAATTGCATTACAGGATGAAAAAGAAAAAATACGTGTAATGCTGCACTCGATTGGGGATGCAGTCATTGCGACAGATGCTGCTGGTGTTATTGAATACGTCAATCCAATTGCAGAAGACTTAACTGGTTGGTTAGCGAGTGAGGCAGTTGGTCGACCAATAGAAGAAGTGATGCTGTTACGAGAGGGGAATCAGGATTGTTCGTTGCAAAACCCTATTCGCTTTGCACTCAAAGATGACCGGCGCGTTGGTATGGCGATGAATAGCATTTTGAAGTGTCGAGATGGGAAAGACTTTCACGTAGAAGATTCCGCCTCACCCATTAAGAATTCATTTGGTCAAACTACGGGCGCGATTATTGTTTTCCATGATGTGAGTGAAGCTCGTGCCATGGCGATGAAAATGTCACATTTGGCAAATCATGATCCGCTAACGAATCTTCCCAACAGGATGCTTTTGCAGGATCGCACCGAGCAGGCAATTAAAAAATCTAATCGGAATAATTCACTTGTTGGTTTAATGCTTATTGATATCGATAATTTTAAAACCATCAATGACGCACTAGGCCATAGTGTTGGCGATGAATTACTTATCAATCTGAGTAAGCGAATAGAATCTTGCGTGTTCTCTGGTGAAACGGTGAGTCGCCAGGGTGGGGATGAATTTACCGTGTTGGTTCCGGACGTTGAAAGTGCGGAAGGTATCAGTAAATTAGCCAACGATATTCTGGATGCGATATCTGAGCCTTTTTTAAACAAAGGGAAAAATATCAGCGTAAACGCGAGTGTTGGAATCAGCTTATATCCGAGCGATAGCGCGAGCTCGGAAGATTTGTATCGACATGCGGATGCGGCAATGTACGCGGCCAAGAACGATGGTAAAAACAGATTTCACTTTTTTGCACCGGAAATTGAAGAAGAGTTGCATGCAAAGCATGTGTTGGAGCAGCACCTGCGAGAATCTGTAACTCAGGGGGTGTTTGAACTGATGTACCAACCTAAGATTGATACCGTGACCGAAAGTGTGATTGGTGTCGAAGCATTGGTACGTCTTAAAAAAGGGGATACCTATATCTCGCCTGGAGAATTTATACCCCTGGCGGAAGAAACCGGACTTATTATCCCGCTTGGAAAATCGATTCTTTATCAAGCTTTTACCGATGCGAGGCGCTGGCATTTACAGGGCATGAACTTACAGGTTGCGGTGAATATTTCGTTGTCGCAATTCAGTGATGAGAACTTTGTACCCATTGTCCGCCAGCTTTTAAAAGAAACTGGCGTTGACCCGTCCGCCATTGAGCTGGAATTAACTGAGAGCATTTTAGCTAAAAACGTCAATCTCTCTATTACAAAAATCAAGTCTTTGAAGTCCCTTGGATTTAAGATCGCAGTTGATGATTTTGGCACAGGGTATTCCAGTCTGTCTTATATTAAACACTTTCCAATCGATACAATTAAAATTGACCAAAGTTTTGTCAAGGGTATGTTACATAGTCGCAATGATGCGGCTATAGTCTCTGCAATTGTCAGTATGGCAAATGGACTGGAAGTAAATCTGATTGCGGAAGGTGTTGAATATCTTGAGCAAAAAATCAGGCTTAAAATGTTTGGTTGTACACAAGTCCAGGGATTTCTCTATAGCCCAGCACTGTGTTCTGAAGCCTTGGAAGACTACATAAATCAAAATCATCGTCGTTCAGTTATTGCAAGAGTTGCATCAAAATCCTGAAGTGGGGCAGATGAACAGTTTAGGGCGTCTTTTTTTTTCAAGGACTACATTCGCGATCCTTCTCTTGGGAGGGAGCGCTGTTTTTGGCATAGCTTATATTACTCATTTGGCGAACCAGAATAAAGTTAGCTCCTCTGCAAAAGAGCAGGCAGTGTTACATTCCAATGCTATTATCGAGCGACTTCGTCTCTATGAAACGGGATTAAAATTTACCAAGGCGAGTGTGGAAGCGCTCAAAGGCGATATCAGTCATATAACGTTTCGCCGCTATGTGAACAGTTTGCAAATTGAACGCCATTTTGTTGGAGCAAAAGGATTGGGCTTTACTCAATATGTGCCGCGTGAGCAAAAAGACACCTTCCTTCAAACTTTTAAAGATGAGAACGGAAATATTCTGCCTATAAAACACTTGAGTCAGAATGATGGTGATCTCTACGTTATTAAGTATATCGAACCCCTCAATACCAATGCCGAAGCCGTCGGTCTGGATATTGCCTCTGAAGAAAATCGCAAGCTTGCTGCACTGAAATCCGCAAAGTCAAAAACTGCCATCATGACTGCGCCCATCACCTTGGTGCAAGGTGATGGCGAAGCATTGAGTTCCGTTTTAATGCTTTTGCCGGTGTATATCGAACAAGCTGATTCGGAGCTGTTGCTGGGTTGGGTTTATGCTCCACTTATTATTCGTGACGTGCTACAAGGGCTTGATGTCAACAGCCAATTTTCCAGTCTTACAATACAGGATGAGCAGAGCAATCAACTAAAACCCCTCTTACAGCAAACAATAGCGGATCGTCGAGGCAGAATAAATACACAAGCATTACAGCTGACGATTTTGGGCCGACCGTGGTTATTTACCTACGAATTTGACCGAAAGTTTCGCGATGGCCTGGGATTAATACCCACATTTCCAATCGTATTTATCGGCATACTTTTATCGATATTACTTGCTTTTGTAGTAGCCGTAGTTCGGTTTAACCGGACTAGTCATTCTCAAATTGAAGCACAAAAATTTAAACTTGGCACCATCGTGGAAAGCTCGATGGATGCGATTATCAGTAAAGACCTGGATGGGGTGGTTTTAAGCTGGAATAAAGGCGCCGAATCGATTTTCGGCTTTTCTGCAAGAGAGGCCATCGGTAAAAAGGTGGCCGATTTGATTCTCCCTGTTGCCTATTTACATGAAGAGCATGAGATTTTATATCGCATCGCCAACTGTGAATTAATCCCACATTTTGAATCTATACGAAAGAGACGCGACGGGTCGAGTGTCAATGTTTCTATCGCGGTATCGCCTTTGTATGATGCAAATGCAGAAGTTATAGCCGCATCTACGGTGATTCGAGACATCACCGAACAAAAAACCAAAGAAATTGAAATACGAAAACTCAATGCGGAACTGGAAACTAAAATCGAAAGTCGTACGAAGGACTTGCAAGATATGGCATCCCAGCTTCGCACAATTTTGGATGCAATCCCCTCCGTGATCGGATACTGGGATAAAAATCTGATTAACTGCGTGGCAAACAATGCCTATATCGATTGGTTTGGGGTAACCCCAGAACAGGTAAAAGGCATGCACGTAAAAGAGTTTTTAGGTGAAAGTGTTTACAACGTCAGTCGCCCTTACCTGGATGCGGCTTTAGCGGGAAAATCTCAACTGGTAGAGAGAAACCTGGTACGCCCTGACGGAAGCCCGCTCTATTGCATGATTCAATATATGCCAGATATTGTGAATGGGGAGGTACAGGGTTTATATATTTTTGGTTACGACATCACCGAAGTAAAACTCAGCCAAAAGAAACTCAATACCACCTTGCGTGAGAATGATGCTTTGCTCGGTACTATTGAAACTTACCTGCTGCATACTATCGCTGACATTGAAGGTAATATTACGGAAGTGGATGAGGCCTTCTGCAGCTTAATGGGATACCAGCGGGAAGAGCTACTGGGTAAAAGCCAGCATGTGTTTGGTGATGGACAACTCAACGAAGCGTTTTGGGAAGAAGTATATTTGGGCAAATCCTGGCGTGGAGAGTTGCGGCTAAAAACCAAATTCGGATATTTTCTATGGTTTGATACCATTATCGCTCCGTTTATAGGGGAGAATGGTGAAATCATCAAAATAGTCACATTGCGAAGTAATATTACGGATAAAAAGCAAGCTGAAGAACAGCGTGATAGTAGCAATAAATTATTATCAAATGTCTTAAGTGCTTCGACCGAAGTGGCGATTATGGCCACGGATATGAACGGTTTGATTACACTGTTTAATACAGGGGCAGAAAAACTCTTACATTATCCGGCTGATCAGCTCATTGGTCGGGCTACGCCTTTGCTTTTCCATTCATCGGCCGAACTGCAAAAACTGCAGAGTATTAAAACCCGTGCAATGGATGAGTCAACAGAAACAGCGGCGCAAGCTGTGTCAATATATGATTGCCTGGTTAGGCGAGCGCGTGCGATGGGCGTCGATCACCAGCAGTTTACCTATCTGGATGCAATGGGCAAACCTGTGAATGTTGTTACGACGATTACTCCAGTGTTGGACAACGACAATAAGCATACCGGGTATTTGTTTGTAGTGCTGGATATCTCCAAAGATTTACTGCAGCAAAAGCAGATAGCATCAATCAATGAACAATTGCAGATCGCTACCAACACGGCTGAACTTGGCGTATGGACCTGGGACTTAAATTCCGGTGGTCTGGAGTGGAATGATCAAATGTTTAAAATATTTGATAAGACGCCACCCTCAACTGGGGCCGCTGTCAGTAGTGACATATGGCGAAGTTGTTTACATCCTGAAGATCTGGATAGCACCCTGAAAAAACTAAAAGCATTGGCTGCCGGGGAGCAGATCCATACTCATGAATTTAGAATCGTAAAATCAGAAGATGACATTGGCTATATTCAAGCTGGAGCACAAATTGAGTTTGATGCAAACGGTGTGGCTGCCAGAATTACCGGTATATGTCGCGATATCACTATCAGTAAAGAAGTTGAAAAACGCCTGCAGCTGGCAAAAGAAAAATCAGATCAGGCGAGTTTTGCGAAGTCTGCCTTTATTGCCAATATGAGTCATGAAATCCGCACTCCAATGAATGCAGTGATCGGGCTTCTCCGATTGTTACAAAAAACAGCGCTGAATTCGGATCAGGCAGAATATGTACGCAAAACTGATACTGCCGCTAAATCATTATTAGGCTTGTTGAATGATCTATTGGATTTTTCCAAGATTGATGCTGAAAATCTTACACTTGAAGAAAAAACGTTTGATCTTGAGTTGCTGATGCAGGAACTGGCGATTTCCATGTCTGTGGCGCAAAACAGCGAGCACAATGTAGATATTGTATTTGACACATCGCTCAATATTCCTCGAAACATTATTGGCGATAAGCTTCGATTGCAGCAAGTGTTATTGAATATTACAGGAAATGCGTTGAAATTTACTAAACGTGGATCGATACGCGTTGCGATTGAAATGCTTTATCAGCAAGCCAACAATGTGAAATTGCGCTTTTCTGTTCGGGATACCGGGATCGGCATTGCAGAGGAAAACCTAGCAACCATTTTTGAAAGCTTTTCTCAAGTGGAAGCATCCATGTCGCGTCGGTTTGGCGGCGTCGGTTTGGGATTGAATATTTCCAATAAGCTCGTTGAGCTAATGGGGAGTGAGATAAAAATAGACAGCGTGTTGGGCGAGGGTAGCTGTTTTTATTTTGATGTGAGTTTTGCGACGCCAGCGTCAGATGACTGCATATTGCTTGAACACCAGTCTAATCAGAAGAAATTGCTGTTGTTAGAAAGCAGTGAACGGCATCAAATGCATATTACCAATATTGTAAAAAGTCAGGGATGGGATGTAATCTCCTTGGAAGAGTGGAAGCACGTTGTGCCGATGCTGAGTAACACCCACGTGGATGCAATGATTGTGAATATGGATTTGCCCAACGTGAAACTTGAGACGCTGCAGGAGGCTTTTCAGGCTGAGCGATTATTGCCAATTCCTCTATTGGCGTTGTCCCATGCAGATGGATCAATCGGGCATGCACTTGAAGGGGTAACCGTGAAAGGTTTAAATAAACCGTTTACCCCCTTCCAATTAATTCAGGCATTAAATGGACTAAGCCCAGCAGAAGACTCTTATGAACAGGGTTCTCAGGAGCCAGTCTCCCAAGGAAAAGGCACTCAAGAAAAAGGTTCCCAAGGAAAAGGCTCTCAAGAAAACGGCTCTCAAGAAAAAAACTCTTCAGACTCCGCCATACTCGCTTCTAAAGTGGAAGCGCCGGCCGAGGAGAGCGCTCTGCCTTTACAGGGTCGGTCTATTCTGGTGGTTGAAGACAATGCCCTCAATCGTGAAGTCGTCGAGCAGATTCTCGAAGATGAAGGCGCAGAGGTAGAAATGGCGGAGAATGGACGTATCGGGGTGGATAAAGTCCTGTCGCAAAGGGGCGCCTTCGATCTGGTGATTATGGATATTCAAATGCCGGAGATGGATGGCTTTGAAGCCACCCGAAAAATTCGTGAGCACGCGGAGTTCGATTCATTGCCGATTGTGGCGATGACCGCTAACGTGCAACAGGAAGATATAGACGCTTGCATTGATTCAGGCATGAATGCTCATCTTGCGAAGCCGATCGACATTGATGTGTTTATTCCAAAGTTGATCGAGATTTTGCAGGGTAAGGGGTCGTCGAGTGCGAAAGTTCAGGACACGACGCTGAAAGACAGTGACATTGAAAAACTTGAAACGCTTCTGCGGCGCTTTGGCAATAATAAAAGCCGCTATCGAAAAGTATTGATGAGCTTTGTTCCCGAAGTGGATCGGTTGTTAAACCAATTGGTGGAAGATAAAAAATTGGACACAACTGATTCAGCGGTCACGACGTTGCACACGATTAAGGGCGTCGCCTCCACCATGGGGGCCAATCTTCTGGCATCTATGGCGGCCTCTCTTGAACAGCAATTGAAACAGAATGACGCGGAGGCGATGAAACAAAACCTGAGTCAGGAGGTACTGGACGAGTTGAAGAACGTGTTGCTTTTAAGCAATCGTCAATTGTATTTACTGGTGAAAGAGAAATCTGCTGAGAAAAAATTAAACACCGATGAGCCCCCGAAAAATCTGGAAGAATGGAAGGCAAAACTTAAAAGCCTGATTCGCTTGTTGGAGACCGATAATTTAAGCGCAATCGACCTGGCAGAACAAATTATCAATGAGTGTCCCATCGTGAGTGACGGCAGGTTGTCGGAGCTTATGGTTCAAGTAAACCGGTTGGAATATGAAGCGGCTATTCACACCGTGAATGCTTTGCTAGACCAAAGTTAGTTCCGGCAATATCAATCATCTATCCGTCTTTTTAGCGTTTTCAGTTATGAATCCTCAAGCATTATTGCGCCTGTCGTGAAGGTAAGCATTTACTTGATACGTGCTGACTCACCTGGGGATACCAGGCGGGCAATGTAAATTTTACCTGCTATTCCTTGCGATACATGTTTGGAACTTTTAAAGAAGCCGTATTCTAAAAGAGAGTAATGTGGTACTTTTTATGCTCTGTTTACAATATACTGGCGAACAAAATATAAACAATATGGGCAATGCCCACGACTTTCCATTGGAGTAAGACCTCATGAGTAATCAGTATGACGAACATCCGGTGATGTTTAAGAACAACCCTCTGGGGTTTATCATCGCGTTGATTCTGGTTCCTGTCGGCATAGGATTGATTATTCTGCTGTGGTGGCATTTGCAGAATAAATCACAGCGACTCACGGTGAGTGCCGGTGATATTTTGTATGAAAAGGGCTTGCTGAGTAAGGAGCGCTCTGAAGTCAGTATCGAAAGCATTCGCACAGTAAAAATTAAGCAAAGCTTTTTTAATCGCATATTTGGTGTTGGCGCGGTGGAAATTTATACCGCCGGAGATAATCCAGAAATTGCCATGGCGGGCCTGCCCGATCCCAATAAAATTCGCGAGTTAATTAAGGCCTACTCAAAAAGAGGGGAATGATTTTGGTTGGGGAAATCGATAACGAAGACAAGAATGAATCACGCAAGATAGCCATTGCATTGATTGCGCTGGTCATTGTGTTGCTCGGTGCTGTGCTTTTGCTTATGCCGATGCTGGCAGAAATCTCCGCGCTCTATCTCGCTCCGGGGTTGGGCTTAAAACATGCCTTTGTTCTATCGTTTTTTATCTCCATTATCCTGATGATTGTTTTTGCTGTGGCTGCAGGTGATGGTTTAATTGGAGAGTTGCAGTTTGTCATTCCCGGGTTTTTTCTGTTTCTCATTATTATTGCACTATTATTAGCCTGGATTTTTTAACCCGTTTTTTAGCAGCCAGAGTTCTATTTATTCGATAGCTAAACAAGGTTTTCTAACAGAACCACAATAGTCTTTAACCGTTCTATTCATGCTCTTCATGTAATACAAGAGAAGTTAGTGGTAAGTCTATGGCAGTGTATCGTTCTACTACACTTGGTACCCGCTGGCAGTTTGATGGAATTGCTCAACTGTTAGCGAAAGCCAGCCCCTCTCGCTCCGGAGATACTCTGGCAGGCGTTGCCGCGCTCAGTGCTCAGGAACGGGTTGCCGCACAAATGGCGTTGGCTGATGTGCCCCTCACGACCTTTCTCAATGAACTCGTAATACCGTACGAGCAGGATGAAGTGAGTCGCTTAATTATTGATACTCACGATATGCAGGCAATGTCTCCTGTGCGGGCATTCACGGTGGGCGATTTTCGCGATTGGCTTTTATCTGAACATGCGACGACTGCAAAACTTTGCGCGTTAAGCCGTGGTTTAACACCGGAGATGGTCGCTGCCGTTTCTAAAATAATGCGTATTCAGGATTTAATACTGGTTGCGCAAAAGTGCGAAGTGAAAACCGCTTTTCGGTCTACTCTGGGTTTGCCTGGGCGTATGGCCACACGGTTGCAGCCCAACCATCCCGTTGATGACCCCGCTGGGATTGCCGCCAGCATTTTAGATGGCTTGCTCTATGGGTGTGGTGATGCGGTGATTGGAATTAACCCCGCCAGTGATAGCCCAAAGGCAGTATTTACTTTGTTGCAAATGCTGGACGAAATAATTCAGCATTACCAGATTCCAACACAGTCCTGTGTATTAACTCATGTCAGCACGAGTTTGCAGGCAATCGAAAAAAATATTCCGGTGGATATTGTTTTTCAATCTATTGCTGGAACAGAGCTGGCGAATCGCAGTTTCGGTGTTACTTTGGATTTATTGCAGGAAGCTTATGATGCATCACTGTCTTTAAACCGGGGCTCCGTTGGCGCTAATACCATGTATTTCGAAACGGGGCAGGGCAGCGCGCTGTCGGCTAATGCGAATTTTTCTGTGGATCAGCAAACCTGTGAAGCGCGGAGCTATGCCGTCGCACGCCATTTTAACCCTTTGCTCATCAACACGGTGGTAGGGTTTATCGGACCAGAATATTTGTATAACGGTAAGCAGATTATTCGTGCTGGCCTGGAAGACCATTTTTGTGGAAAGCTTCTGGGGCTACCTATGGGGTGTGATATTTGTTACACCAACCATGCGGATGCCGATCAGGATGATATGGATATGCTGTTGACACAATTAGCCGTTGCTGGAGTGAATTTTATTATGGGCATTCCCGGCAGCGATGACATTATGCTGAATTATCAAACCACCAGTTTTCACGACGCCTTATATGTTCGTCAGGTATTAAATAAGCGTCCTGCACCCGAATTTGAATCCTGGTTACAGCAGATGAATATTTTTAATGATGTGAATCAGTTAGTAACGCAATCCCGTTTACCTGCATCGTTTGGCAATATTCTTTCTCATCTGGAATCCCATGAATAGAGATAATCCTTCGGGCCGAATTGAAAATAGTTGGAAAACCTTAAATCGGTTTACGTCAGCGCGTATCGGTCTGGGGCGTGCAGGTGTTAGTCAGACCACACAACATCAGCTGGCATTTCAACTTGCACACGCCTGCGCACAGGATGCTGTATCGCGGCCGATGCAGTGGCAGGGGATTCATCAGACGGCGTTTGAATTACAATTGTCGCAATTACATTTGCACAGTCAGGCACAAACGCGGGATATTTACCTGCAGCGTCCCGACCTGGGTCGGCAACTGTCGCAGGCATCCGAGGAAGAGATTCAGCGCTGGAAGTCTAAATATACAGGTGCTCATCGCTGCGTATTGGTAGTAGCCGATGGTTTATCGAGTACGGGCGTAGAGCAACATGTGCCCTCGCTTTTACGGGCGTTAACCTCCCGCTTAGCGGAATCCAGACATGCACTTTCACCTTCGCTCCTGTGTACTGTTGAGCAGGGGCGCGTCGCAATTGGTGATGTCGTGGCGGCATTAACCGACGCCATGTTTCTGGTCGTGATTATTGGTGAGCGTCCGGGTTTGAGCTCGCCAGATAGCCTCGGAATTTATTTTACTTACCAGGCAGGGCGAGGTGTGACAGATGCAGATCGAAACTGTATTTCCAATATACGCCCAGCTGGCTTAGGTTTTGATGACGCGGCAAAGCGATTGTTGTGGTTGATGGACAGTGCTGCTGTGCGTAAAACGTCAGGAGTAGAATTAAAAGATGACAGTGGGGAAGATAACCGATTCTCGCCCTCAGACGCTGGAAAAAACTTCCTGATTCCCCAATAAGATGGGTATTGGAGCTTCAGCTAATATTTCCAGCGGTTATTTCATGGCGGATATTTCATGGCAGTTCAAAGCCATGTACACCAATGCATCGAATGTTTTTGTGACGATGCGCGTATGCCTCTCTGCATTGCAACAGTTACGCAAGTGACTATTAAAAACTATACACATTGCTGGAGTGGCTTAATACCAGGCCGGCCCAAATCATGCCGCGATCCCCGTCCCCGGTTTTCATTTCTGACGTTTGTCCACGTAAAACGTAGCTCAGTTTAAACCGATTACTGAAACTGGCAGTATAGCCGAGCCAGGCTTCAGCAATAAACTGTCGTACTTCATCTGCATCCAATTCATATTCACTATCCCGGAATTGCCCCTGTAAAAATGCATTGTAAGCGCGATACTTAAAAGCCATTCCCGCCCAAAAATAATTTTCTTCGCCCGCATAAGGGCTAATTGCAGCATGATTAACTTGTTCCCCATAATTAATGAGCTCTGGTGTAAAGCGCTGGCTGGAGGACGAGATTAACCCCTGGCGTGTGGAAATGGCGATACCGGCTTCAGTGACATAACCCAGCGATGCAAAATAACTGGTTTTAAATCGGTTAGTCTCTTGGTTCGATGCCCAAAAATCATGGTAGGCGACCTGATAGCGAAACGTCAGTTCGCCGCCATCAGAAATCTGACTGTCCCAACCTTCCACTTCTTCATCTCCCACTAAATTGTGGATGGCATTTTGACTGCGACTAAATATATCCCAGCCCAGCGCTCCTATGGTAAGAGTACTTGTCCAGGCGTCTTCTTCAGGTAAATCAGTTTCATACACACGGCTTAATGACAAGTACACAATACTGGAAAATGGACGATCTCCATCTTGCATGTATTGTTCATTATAGTTCGGCGTAAAACCGTAAGAACCCAGTTCAATACTGGACACCGTTTTGGCCGATGATCCGTTTTTATTAATGCCCAATAAACGGTCCAGTTTACCCAGCGTGTTCTTTTCCAGCGCTGTTTTTGCGTTGGGATTATTGGTGGAATAAGTGAGTGCTATACCACCGGTAAAATCACGATCATTATTTTTTGCCGGGGCAAATAGATCGTTGTCCATAGAGAATGTCCAAACACTCTCACGCTCTGCGTTGGGTTGTTTTAACTCAGAGTCTTGTGCATAGCTTGATTGTATGGCTGAAGCGAAAAGTACAAGCCCAAGGCTGTATTGACGCCAGTCGAAGCTAAAAATACGCATAGTTTTCGATGCCTCCGTAGCATACTTAGTGCTCGCTACTTGTTTGTTGCAATGCGGTTTTTGGTTCACGCAATGAACGTTGGGGCGAGCGATCTCGCGTTTGGTTCAGCCGAATCAATCTGGCATGAACGCAAACGACATCATGAATGTTGTGCCTGCAACGAATTGAGCTTCAATTTTTGTCTGTTATTGGGGTGCTTGCTTGTTGTGTCATCATTATCCGAATGCTTATTTGCCGCATGGAAAGTGGCTTCCGAACGGCTAAGCTTTTTTTCGGCGCAAAGCTACCCCACGCAAAAAATATTGCGTAAAAATTTTGAGTACTGTGGGAGTTATATCTAAGCGGCGCGATCGCCGCTTAGGAAAGTGTTATGGTGGTGCAGTCTTCATCGCTTATATCCATCCTCCACTAAGGTTTTTGTACACTACAATCAGGTCTTGTAAAACTTTGGCATCGCTGGCGGCGAGTTGCGCAGATACATTCAGCTTTTCGCGTTCGGCGATAAGTACACTAAGAAAGTTTTCCGCACCAATTTCATATTTCTTTTGCGCAATGGATGCTGATTGCTGGCTGGCGTTAAACGCTTCAATCAGTTTTGCTCGTCTTTCTTCCTCGTGGGAAAAAGTTTGCAGCGCATTGTCAGTGTCTTCGAGTGCTCTTAGAACCTGTTGTTTAAAATTAGCCACTTGCGCTTGCGTGCGCGCATCGGCCGCGCGAATTTGTGCGTGCACTCGGCCAAGATCAAAAGCTGCCCAGCGAATAGACGGTCCAAAACTGAACATTTCAGTACTGCTTTCGCCCAGCCTATCCAGATCAGTCGCTAAATACCCTAAGCCGCCATTGAAGGTGATGCTCGGATATAAATCCGCCACTCTCACGTTGTAGCGAGCAATTGCTGCAGCCAATGATTGCTCTGCCTGTTGAATATCGGGGCGACGACGTATTAGTTCTGCTGGCTTACCAATTTGTAACAGTGGTGGTACATCTGGCAGTGCCTGGGATTCTGCCAGGGCCTGTCTTAACTGTTCATTGTGTTCTCCGGTAAGAACACTTAAACGGTTTAGTGCAATCGTGATGTTGGCTGAGTAACCGGGAATGGTGGCTTCGGTTAATGAGAGCTGTGCTTGTGCACGGCTCACATCCAATTGGTCGGCACGGCCTATTTCTTTTAAGCGCTGCGTCAGTTGTAACGTTCTTCTAAGATTTTGTGCATTATCCTGAGCAACATCCAATTGGTGTTGTGCGCCGCGAAGGTCGATATAAGCGGCTGCGGTTTCCGCGGCAACGGAAATACGCATTGCCTGCACGCCTGCTTCACTCTCCGCTAAGGTGGCTTTTGCCGCTTTAACTTTATTGTGTACGCTGCCGAACAAATCCAGTTCCCATGAAGCATCAAAGCCTGCGGAATAGGTTTCAGTAATTACCTCGGCACCGGGCAGGCGAACATCTTCGCTGGACTTTTCGCGTACGCCAGTTGCGCTGGCTTGCACCTGAGGGAAACGTTCGAGTTTTTGATGACTCAACAGTGCGCGTGATTCTTCTAAAGAAGCCTTCGCCATAGCAAGCGAATAGTTCTGTGTTAATGCTTGCTCAATTAACTGCGTTAACTGTGGATCTTTCAGCTCTTGCCACCATTGTTTAACCGGAGCAACATTGGCGGTACTCATTAATGATGTACTCGCCAGTTCCGTACTGCCACTGCCATCGGCGCTGTTAATTGAGATTTTCTGACTCACTCCGGCGGTGGAATATTCCGCCGGCAGAGTAATCGAATCGCGATATTGCTCGGTATCTTCTACCGAGCGATAACCGGCACATCCACTGATGAACATCATAAGTGTGATGGCTGAAATCGCGCGATGAATTTTAGATTCTGTAAACTTCATTAATTCAGCTCCCCATTTGTTTTAGTGAACGCTTCGTTGTCAAAAGAAGCATTGGAGAAAGATTTTGGTTCGTTCGATAAAGGGTCTGCCAGACGCAGGTACTTATCTTTGCGCTCAAGTTTTCTTACCAGCACATAAAAGATTGGGGTAAAGAACAAGCCGAAGATAGTTACACCCAACATTCCCGAAAATACAGCAATCCCCATCGCAGAGCGCATTTCAGCACCGGCGCCACTGGAAAGTACTAGCGGAACCACACCCATGATAAAGGCGAACGAGGTCATCAGGATTGGACGCAGTCGCAGTCGTGATGCATTGATCGCTGCCTGATATGTCGGCATACCCTGACCTTCTAGATCTCGCGCAAACTCGACGATCAAAATTGCGTTTTTACTCGCGAGCCCCGCCAGTACAAATAAACTGACCTGAGTAAAAATGTTGTTGTCTCCACCGGTTAAAAATATTCCGCTTACTGCAGCAAGGACAGACAGCGGCACAATCGCGATTACAGCTAACGGTAGTGCCAGACTTTCGTACTGCGCTGCCAGCACGAGAAACACCAACAACAAACACAGTGGGAAAATGTAAATCGCAGTGTTCCCAGCCAGTACTTGTTGATAGGTGAGTTCTGTCCACTCAAACGCCATGCCGGGAGGAAGTAAGTCGGCGAGCACTTCGCTAATGGCGTCCTGAGCCTGTCCACTGGAATATCCTGGCGCAGCGTTGCCGTTAATGTCAGCAGAAAGATATCCGTTGTAATGTGAAGCGCTTTCAGGGCCGTAACTTTCTGAAATATGCACGACTGAACCGAGTGGTACCATTTCGTTTTTGTCATTGCGGACCTTAAGGTTCAAGGCATCTTTAGTCGAAGAACGAAATTCACTGTCCGCCTGTGCAATAACCTGATAGGTGCGACCAAATTGATTAAAGTCATTCACGTACAGTGAGCCGAGATAAATTTGCATGGTGTCAAATATTTCTCGAATATTTAATCCAAGTTGCTTGGCTTTGGTTCTATCTAAATCCGCATACAGCTGAGGCACATTAATTTTGTAATTGGAGTACACGCTTGATAATTCCGGGCGTTGCCAGGCGGCCTGCTGTACCTGATTCACAACGTTGGCCATTGCTTCATAACCCATATTACTGCGATCTTCGATTTGCAGTTTGAAGCCGCCGGTTGTGCCCAAACCCTGGACTGGTGGGGGTGGGAAAATCGCAATGAAGGCTTCTTCTATGCCCGCGAATTTCATTTGCAGTTTTTGTGCGATGGCGTGTGCTGACAGCGCATCGCCATTGCGCTCATGAAAATCGTCGAGGGTTACAAACACAATCCCTGCACTGGCACTTCGTGTAAAACCGTTTACCGAAAGCCCAGGAAACTGCACCACGTGGGCAACACCCGCTTCAGCCATTGCGATAGAGCCCATTTCACGAATAACTTCTTCCGTTCTGTCCAGTGTGGCACCGTCTGGCAACTGTGCAAAACCTACCAGATATTGTTTGTCCTGAGCGGGAACGAATCCTTTTGGCAGGGTAAATAAGCCGGTTCCTGTTAAGCCGATCAGTAAGGCGTATACACCCAAAGTAATGGTTTTGCGTCCAAGTAATTTTCCAACGCTGGTCGAGTACCGTCCGCTACTGCGGTGGAACACTCGGTTAAAGCCATTGAAAAATCCGCCAAAAATTTTATCCATGCCGCGGGTGAGTGCATCCTTCGGTGCGCCGTGATCTTTTAACAGCAGGGCAGCCAGTGCCGGGCTGAGTGTTAATGAGTTAATTGCAGAGATCACAGTGGAAATCGCAATGGTCAACGCGAACTGTTTATAGAACTGTCCAGTCAATCCACTGACAAAGGCAATGGGCACAAATACCGCTACCAGTGTGAGGGAGATGGCAATGATGGGACCACTCACTTCTTTCATGGCAACGTAGGTCGCGGTTAACGGTTTTAATCCGTCCTGAATATTTCGCTCGACGTTTTCCACAACAACAATCGCGTCGTCAACCACAATCCCTATCGATAACACCAGACCAAACAGCGAGAGTGTATTGATCGAAAAGCCGAAGGCATACATCAGGCCGAAAGTACCGACGATGGAAACCGGTACGGCTAATAAAGGAATAATGGACGCGCGCCAGGTTTGTAAAAACAATACAACCACGATGACAACCAGAGCTAGGGCTTCCAACAGGGTTTTAATAACCGCTTTAATAGAGCCTTTTACGAAAATCGTCGGGTCATACACCACTTGAAAGTCAACGCCGTCTGGGAAGCTCTTTTTCAAATGAGCCATGGTGGCTCGCACATTGTTAGAAATGTCGATTGCATTGGCGCCAGGCGACTGGAATAGCGCAATTGCAACTGCGGGCTTGTTATCCAGCATGGAATTCAAACTGTATTCCGCGGCAGACAGTTCGATACGTGCAACATCCTTGAGGCGGGTGACCTGACCATCGTCACCGGCGCGGATAATAATATCGCCAAATTCTTCTGGGGTTTCGAGTCGACCTTTAGCATTAATTGGCAACTGTACTTCCACTTCTGTACTGATGGGCGCTGCGCCAATAATCCCTGCTGCAACCTGCACGTTTTGTTCACGAATTGCATTCACGACTTCACTGGCCGATAAACGACGTTCGGCAATTTTTTCCGGGTTTAACCAAATGCGCATTGCATAGTCACCGGAGCCAAAGATTTGCACCTGGCCAACGCCTTTGACTTTGGCTAATTCGTCCTTCACATTCATCAAGCCATAGTTGCGCAAATACAGTTCATCATAGCTGTCATCTGGCGATTGCAAATGCACTACCATTGTTAAATCTGGTGAGCTTTTGACAACGGTAACACCCAGCTGGCGAGTGACTTCAGGCAGACGAGGTAACGCCTGTGATACACGGTTCTGCACTTGTTGTTGTGCCAGGTCTGCGTCTGTGCCGATGGCAAATGTCACCGTTAGCGTAAGACGGCCATCCGCGGTTGCCTGAGAATACATGTACAACATATTTTCCACACCGCTGAGTTGTTCTTCCAGTGGAGTGGCTACGGTTTCGGATAATACTCTGGGGTTAGCGCCAGGATAGGACGCATTGACAACCACAGAGGGTGGAGCAACTTCGGGATATTCGGAAACTGGCAGCTCGAACATTGCCAGTAGGCCCGCAATAAATATTAAAAGTGAGATCACGCCGGCAAAGATGGGCCGATCCACAAAAAATTTGGATACATTCATAGTTCATACCTGAAAAAAAATGGGGGCGAGTTAAAGGTGGTGACTTTAACCCTGGGTGAGCCCCCTAAAGATTGGCAAGGGAAATGGCCAAGGAAAACAACGACTAAAACATGGTTACCAATTTCTGTTCATATTTAACTGTTCATCACTTACTGTTCACTTACTTCCTGAAAAAAATTAATCTGCTAATGCGAGTTTGCCTGCATCAGTGGGTGTAACGGGAGTATCGGGACGGACATGTGACAGTCCGTTGATAATCACGCGATCACCTTCGGCAATGCCTGTGCGAATAACGCGTTGATTATTCCATTGTGCGCCGAGTGATACTTCGCGATAACGCGCGGTATTTTGTGCATCGACTACCAACACAAATTTCTTGCTCTGATTGGTTCCAATCGCGCTCTCTGGCACTAGCAGCACTGAATTTTTCTGTGGTGAACCCAGACGAACCCGAGCATACATGCCTGCTGTGAGAACTTTGTCGGTATTCTCGACAATGGCGCGTGCTCGTATAGTGCCGCTGGCTGCATCCAATTGATTATCGAAGGCGTGGAAGTTTCCGTGGTAAACAACATCATCGCCGTCCAGCGTTACTTCAATAGGCATGGAAGCCGGTGCTGCTGATTGGCGAGACAGTTGTATGTAAGTTTGTTCATCCACATTAAATTCCACATAAAACTTTTCGTTAGCCACTATCTTCGCCAGAACTGGGGCGTTTGGACCGGACTCCACCACATTGCCTTCGGTGATTTCTGCTCGGCTGATGCGACCTGTTACAGGGGCGGTAATATTGGCGTACTCAACGTTTAATTCAGCTTGCTGCAGTGAGGCCTCAGCTTCTGTGACGACTGCAAATGTACTTTGCTTATCCGTGGCTGTTGCGTCGTACTGGCTTTGTGAAATCAAATTGTCATTCAGCAGGTGTTGCGAACGTTGAAATTCATCTTGTGACAGCTTTGCCTGAGCACGCGCTGCCTGTAATTGTGCTTTTGCACGATTTAGCGCTGCCTGGTGTGGGCGTGGATCGATTACAAACAGTGGTTGGCCTTTAGTGACGTTTTGTCCGTCATGAAAGAGAACCTGCTGAACCGTGCCGCCAACCAGCGGTTTAATTTCCACGCTGGCAACAGCGGATAGACGGCCAGAGAAGCTGTCCCAGGTTCTAATTTCCTGTACTTGAATGGTTGATACCGTGACAGAGGGTGGTGGTGGCATTTGCCCCGCTGCCGGTTTGTCTGCCACGGCTTGAGTGTACAAAAAGCCTCCGCCGATGAGTGAGACTACAACCACGGCGAGGGAATAGCGTCGTGCTGATTTTGCGAAGGGGTTACGCATGGATGGGCTCCGAGAAAATGTTTTGAAAAAAGAATTGGATTTACTACGATATGGGCGTAGCATACATACCGGTCGGTATGGCTGTCAACAGTTTAATTATTTGGTTGAAAAGCACTCAATGAGCATATTGAACGGAATGAAATCAGCAATGTCGAACAAATAGGGCCCGGAAACACTCGCTTTCCTTGCTTCCTGGCCGGACAAACGTTAATTTTTAAACTACAGTGTCTATTCCTGGAGACAATAACAGAAACATACCAACTGGTCTGTTTAGATGCAAATGATATAAGCCGGAGATTGTTGTACATGACTAACTTACAGACTCGAGAACTCCTGTTGGAGGTTGCGCTGAATTTAATTTGGCAGAGCAACTACAACAGTGTTGGGGTAAATGAAATCTGCAAGCGTGCCGGTGTGACCAAGGGGAGTTTCTATCACCACTTTGAGTCCAAAGGGGAGTTGTTCGCCGAGGCTACCAGTTATTACCTGAATAAGGTAAAAGGTGATCTCGATACGATAATGTCTCCGACCAACCAGCCTCTTGATCAGTTGGAGCAAATTATTGCCATGATCATGGAGAATAAATTTGGTAAGGATGTGGATGATATTCCGGGATGCGCGTTTTTAAGCGCGGGTACGCAGTGCGACAAAAGCGTCGACCACATTAACGACGCATTGCAATCTATGACGCAAACGGCTATCTGTTATAACACGGCGCTGGTGCGATCGCTGGCGACGGGTGGGTACCTGGATGAGGATGTTAATGTTGAGAAATCCGCCCGCTATCTGCATCAATTTGTTCAAGGGGCGCTTATTTTTGCCAAAGTGCACCGCTGTCCGAAACAGGTGCAGGAAGATGTGCCAGAAGCGTTTTACCGCTTGATCGGCCTCAAGCGTGAATACTGGTATTCCAAGAGAGAAGACAGTTAAGACACTGGCAAAATTTATTGGAACTAAATAATCGGGCTGGCCACTGACTAGGTAACTCCATCAACCTTTTGCAAGTGCCATAAGAGATCATTATGAGCAAAGTCAGCCACCACAGCCAACAGATTCACTATCAACACCAAAGAGAGCACGCTGAGCAGGTTACCAAGGTCACCATGAAGGATGACGCTCAGTGGTTTGCGAATGCCTTGTTGTCTCGTAATGATCGTATTGAAATGCCGACTGAATTGCTCGACAGTTTGAATTCCAGTCCCCCTCCGAAAAACCCTCAGGTAAAAGCGCAACCTTCTGCCGCAGAGCAAGCACAGGAAATGGCAACGTATGCCATGCAGTCACCGCTGGCGCATCGCTTGATGGCTCAGTGCCAACAGGCAGCATTAGAGTTTTCCAAAACAAAACGAACGTAAAATTAAGATGAAAAGCCGAGCACCAGTAGCCGATTACTCGATCGCGGTGCCCGATACTTTAACCTGCCAATACTTCTACAGCACCTTCATTTAAGCGTACTTTATAGACCGGGATTTTTACCTTTTCATCTTCTTTGCAAATACCACTTTGCAAACAGTAGTGCTGTTTATAAAGTGGCGAAGCCACGGTAATAGAATCACCAATGTGCGCAAGCAGTCCGCGTGAAAGCACGTTGGCTTTGCCTATGGGGTCGAAGTTGTCGATTGCATAGAGATCCTGCCCTTTACCCTGGCGAAATATCGCCACTTGTTTATCGTGTACTTTCGCACAGATACCGGTGTTGGGGGCAATGTCGTGCAAGTGGCAGACTGCTAACCAGGAATCGTTCATTGTGTTTTCTCCTTAACCGGCCTTTGCAATAATATGTGATTTTTCAAGTTCATTCGCTGGTCGAATCTGCTCGCGCTCTTTAACAAATTGCACGTTGCTATCCGTTTCTTCTGAATTAATAAAATGGCTGAAACGTTTCAGTCTCTCTGGGTTCTTAATCGTGGTTGCCCATTCACATTGGTAGTTGCCAATGTTTAGTGCCATTTCCCGTTCCAGTTCTTCGGCGATTCCCAAGCTGTCTTCAATAATGACTTTTTGCAAATATTCCAAGCCGCCTTCCATGTTGTCGCGCCATACCGAAGTTCTTTGCAGGCGATCACCGGTGCGTATATAAAACATGAGGAAGCGATCAATGTATTTAATTAAGGTTTCCCGGTCCAAATCCGTTGCAAATAAATCGGCATGCCGAGGCTTCATGCCACCGTTGCCGCAGACATAGAGATTCCAACCGTTTTCTGTGGCAATAACACCGACGTCTTTCGACTGCGCTTCAGCACATTCACGCGTACAACCAGAAACGGCAAATTTTAACTTGTGAGGCGCGCGTAAACCCTTGTAGCGGTTTTCAATATCGATTGCCAGTCCAACAGAATCATCTACACCAAAGCGACACCAGGTGCTGCCGACACAGGATTTGACGGTACGAACTGATTTCCCGTAAGCGTGACCTGTTTCGAACCCCTCTTTGACCAGCCAGTCCCAGATCTCAGGCAATTGATGCAGTTGGGCACCGAATAAATCAATTCGTTGTCCCCCGGTAATTTTGGTATACAAGCCGTATTCTTTTGCGATTTGTCCCAGCACAATCAGTTTCTCCGGTGTTATTTCGCCACCGGCAATACGTGGAACGATGGAATAGGTTCCGTCTTTTTGCATATTGCCAAGATAAATATCATTGGTGTCCTGCAGTCCAATATGGTCATCCGTTAATACGTAGTCATTCCAGCAGCTCGCTAAAATTGACCCGGCGGTGGGTTTACAAATTTCACAGCCATGTCCTTTCCCGTGTTTTTCTAACAGCTCAGAAAAGGTTTGAATTTTGCCAACGCGCACCAGGTGATAGAGCTCCTGGCGAGTGTAGGGAAAGTGCTCACACAAATCCCGACTGACTTCCACGCCGAGTTCTTCCAATTGATGATTGACCACATTGGTAAGCAAAGGAACGCAGCCACCACAGCCGGTTCCGGCTTTAGTGCTGCCTTTTACATCGCCTATGCTGCAGCAACCGTTTTGAATTGCCGAACAGATATCACCTTTGGAAACATCGTGACAAGAACATATTTGTGCACTTTGCGGTAAGGCTGCAACTCCGAGGGTTGGTTTTGCTGCACCGTCAAAACTCGGTAATATTAAGGTTTCGGGGTCATCCGGTAAGTCAATGCCGTTTAGCATGTATTGCAACAGGGTGCCGTAGTCTTCCGCATCACCAACTAGTACCGCGCCGAGCACTTTGCGATTGTCTTCGCTGATAACAAGTTTTTTATACACTTCTTTCGGTTGGTTAAAATAGGTGTATACCCGTGCTCCCGGTGTCACGCCATGAGAATCCCCGATAGATGCGACATCGACGCCCATCAGTTTTAACTTTGTGCTCATGTCTGCACCGGTGAAGCTCTCCTCTTCTCCAGCGCTTTGGCCGATCATGTGCGCAAGCGCAACTTTGGCCATGGCGTAACCGGGAGCCACCAACCCGAAAATTCTATTGTTCCATAGTGCGCATTCGCCGACAGCATAAACATCAGGATCGGATGTCTGGCAGTAGTTGTTAATGACAATACCGCCTCGCTCGCCAATATCGAGTCCGCATTGTCTAGCCAGTGCATCTTGTGGGCGAATCCCCGCGGAGAAAATAATCATGTCGGTTTCGAGAACTTCTCCATCTGCAAATTCCATCCGATGAACACACTCTTCGCCATCGCAGATTTGGGATGTTGTCTTTCCCAGGTGGACACCTACACCCAGTTGGCGAATTTTCTCTTTGAGGAGTTGGCCACCACCGTCGTCCACCTGTACAGCCATTAAACGAGTGTTGTGTTCCACTACATGCGCATCCAAACCGAGGTCTTTCACCGCTTTGGCGGCTTCGAGTCCCAGCAAACCGCCGCCAACAACAGCGCCTACTTTTGCCCCTTTACGTGCGGCGTTTGTGATTTTTTCCAAGTCTTCAATAGTGCGATAAATAAAGCAGTTTTCACGATCATTCCCTTTGATCGGAGGAACAAAGGGATAAGAGCCGGTAGCTAGTACAAGTTTGTCATAGGTTAATTCGATGCCGTTGACCGAGCGCACTGTCTTATTGTGTAAATCAATATGTTCAACTTTATCTTGCAGATAAAGACGGACGCCCTGTGCTTCATAATAGGCTTGGGTGGTTAACGCGAGATCTTCAGCGTTGTGCGTTTCAAAATAACGAGTGAGCTGCACGCGATCATAAGCAACACGAGACTCTTCACTGAAGGTAATAATCTCGAAGCGCTCACGTTGATCACTGTTGAGTAATGCATCGATAAATTGGTGTCCAACCATACCGTTACCCACGACGATAACTTTTTGTGTTTGCATGGAATGATCTTGGCTCATAATGAATACTCACTTTTTTCGGGCAAAAAAAAACGTCCACTGCCTGCTGATTTCTCAGCTCGCAGTGGACGCCTTTGTCCGGAGAATAAATTGTCAGTTACGTATTAGTTCAATGTTGAGTAAGAGCAGAGCAGGGTTTATGCCAGAATTTAAAAAACCCCGATTTTAGTGGGGTTGAGAGGTGTTGAGCGAATTTGGATGTCGTTCAGGAACTACAATTCGTGCACCAAAATTTTTCACTTTTCTTGATTGTGTTAAGAAATTGGGCAATATTCTAATGAGAGAAAGTGAAAGGTCAGCCTTTATTTTCGGGGTTTGTTGAGGGTGGTATTCAGTGTAGAAATGATAATTTCGCTCACTTCGCCGAGCCGCAAATTGGAATCCATCGCGCGCTGTTGAATTTTCCGATAAGCGACATCTTCACTGATGTTCAATGACTTCATCAACATGGCTTTGGCCTTTTCAAGGAGTTTCCTTTCAGATAGTGCGCGTCGGGTTTCTTCCAGCTCGCGCCGGGTCTGTTCCAGGTGATGGGCCTGTTCACTTAACAGGTCGTAAACGGAGCGCGCGGCAGCAGAATCTTCTGTCGAAGCGGGTGTTTGCGTTGCTGTAGAGTCTGAGACGTGATCTGATGAAAGTGATGCGCCAGCTCCCCAGCCGACAACCGGTGTTTTCATGTTTAGTAGCATCAGGGAGTCCTGCGCGATCACGGCCGCTTCTTCCTGAGTGATTTTGGCCAGCATGTCTTTTTGTTCCAATAAATGCCGTTCTACTTTCTCCTGCTGTTGTTTGCAGACTTTTAACAGGTTGGTGCACAATTCCAGCTCCAAAGCATGCATGGCGTCGATGCGCTGCGTTGCCAGGTCGTACCAGACTTCACTGATTTCGGGGGAAAGAGTTTCCTTGTCATCAATGTCCTGCATGATTTTACGCAGGCTTTCGAGGTTGGCCGTGAAAGCCTGTTGCTCGATTTGGTGCCAGCTTTCTAAATAGGTGGTATCTGCGAACTGTTCAAAAAGAGAAAAAGTTCTTTCCTGTGCACGTGTTAGATCCTGCAGCCTTTCTTTCATGCTTTGCTGGATTTTACCTTCGGCTAAACCAATGGCTGCCCAGGCTCGCTCTTGCCCGGCGTACTCCTTGCCTTGCATAAAATTCAAAAGCGCAATTAATGCCCGACTGACAGCTGGATCACCGGCGCCGTCAGCGGCTTCGAAAATAATCGCCAGTAATCCTGCAATTAACCGCCCGAATGCCTGCGTAGCTTTTTCTGCGCTGATGTCGGTGGTATCGATAAAGCCGCGAATTTTGTCCAGGTCATCCAACGCTTGAATAACAAAAGCAATTCGGCTCAGAACGCGAGAGGAGTGAGGCTGCTGGTGGTTGATTAAGAAGTGTTGTTGCAATAACTGGCGAAGTGCTATATCAGCTTCCCGGCTCATTGTGGCTTGCTCTAAACGCGCATTGTTGAGCCGCTCGCCTTGAGACGCCAAAAATACATTTGATAAACCACGTTCGCGTTGAATGTGGTGAATTAAATCGCTGATAGAGGCTACAATCTGGCAGGTCTGTGCAAGCCGTAGCAGAGATTGAATCTCGGCTTTTTTTGCTGCCAGTAAAAATTGTTCTGCTGCACTGGCCTGGGCTTGAGGGGGTGACGAAGGTTGAATGTCAGTATTCCTTGATAATAGTTAGCCAATCAAATGAATAAAAACCTCATTGTAATTTTACAAGCAATAAAAGAACAGTACTTATTTATACGAGTCAAAACCGTGCACCCTAATTTTTCTTGCACTTGTCCATTGCATCTCTCATTTGAGTGTAGAAAATCATTTACTGTTTAAGTGGTTGTTTTTATTGGTAAAAGAATAAAAAATGGCGCTTGGCCCGCTAATTGCTCTAGTTCAATTATCATTTGGGCGAGCAAGCCTCTACAATTCGAACAACCGGACAAAGGCGTCCACGACTTTTCTGCTGCTGCAGTAGAGAAGCGTGAACGCCTTTTTTTGTGCGTGAAAAAAATAGAAACATTGTGGGGATCTGGCTGTAACGACTTGCATTGGCTTCAAATGTAATCAACACCCTTAATCAATTAATGTGTGAGGTTTACGATGGCTTATTTATTACCTACTGAGTTCGTTACCAAAATGGTAGATGCGGGCGAATCTAAGATTTTCATGTCCACTCGGGACACCCTGATTCGCGCATACATGGCCGGTGCTATTTTAGCTTTAGCGGCAGTGTTTGCCGTTACGGTTGCCGTACAGACTGGTGTGTTTCTAATTGGTGCCATTCTATTCCCCGTTGGATTTTGTATGTTGTATTTAATGGGATTTGACTTGTTGACCGGAGTGTTTGTGTTAACACCATTAGCCTATTTAGATCGACGGCCCGGCGTTACAATAAAGGGAATACTGCGGAATTGGGGCTTGGTATTTCTTGGCAATTTTGCCGGTGCACTAACGGTAGCGTTTATGATGGCCTGGGTGTTTACTTATGGTTTTAATGCTGAGCCTGGCCCTGTTGGACAAAAACTTGCGAGCGTGGGCGAGTCTCGTACTGTTGGTTATGCCGCATATGGTGCCGCTGGTTGGTTTACGATTTTTATTCGCGGCATGCTGTGTAATTGGATGGTCTCGATGGGGGTCGTCGGAGCAATGATTTCAACCAATGTAAGCGGCAAGGTTCTGGCGATGTGGATGCCCATAATGCTTTTCTTCTTTATGGCGTTTGAACACAGCGTGGTCAATATGTTTCTCTTCCCAACAGCTATGATTATGGGCGGAGATTTTTCCGTTGCAGATTATTTTATTTGGAATGAAATTCCTACCGCCTTGGGTAATCTGGTGGGGGGACTGGCCTTTACTGGCTTAACTTTGTATAGCACGCATTATAAAACGGCACCTAAACGTAAAGTGGCGGTGAAACAAGATCCCGCGTTGCAGGGCGCCGTAGCTTAAATTTTCCATGGCTTGAGGCCTCGTTTCAGAGGCCTTTTTTTATTCTCGCCGGTTTCTGGTGATGCTTCAGATTTATCGATCGTCACGGCAACTTTATGTGGGATACGTCTGCCGTTTCAAAGAAAACTAAATATTACACAAGCAATTCTCGTTCTGTGAAAAGTGAGTCTGATTATGACGCGCGCAGATATTACTTTTGGTGCGGCTACCAGTGCCGGGATGAAAGAGTTAAATCAAGATGCCATCGGACAGAGTATTGCTGTAGGGCATCAGTTTGCAATGAAAGGTGCCGCCTTTGTTGTTGCGGATGGCATTAGTAGTAGTCCCTACAGTCACGAAGCCAGTAAGACTGCAGTCAAAAGTTTTTTGCATGAGTATTTTTGTACGTCAGATGCCTGGACAGTCGAACGTGCCGGGCAATGTGTTTTTCAGTCAATCAATAGCTGGCTTTATTCACAAGGGCAACACACCGTTTATAAATACGAAAAAGATAAAGGGTATGTTTGCACCTTGAGCGCCTTGGTAGTGAAAGGCCAGTCTGCGCATATATTTCATGTGGGGGACACGCGAATTTATCGAATGCGCCGGACATCCTGTACGTCTGCGTCAAACTCCCTGGAAAAATCTGTCCTGCAACAATCTGTCCTAGAACAAGCTGCTCTGGAACAAATCACTACAGATCATCGACTGTGGCAAACAGAAACGGTGAGCTTTTTAAGTCGAGCCATGGGGGTGGAAGCCCATGTGGATATCGACTATAAAATGCTGACATTGCATGCCGGTGATATATACATATTAGCTAGTGATGGTTTGTACGAGTATGTTTCGCCGCAATGTATATTAAATGTGGTGGCAACCCATATAGATAATCTGCAATATGCGGCCGACCACTTGATTGTACAAGCGCTGGAGCGGGGCAGTGGCGATAATCTGTCACTGCAAATTGTGCATCTTAAATCCCTACCGGAGCCAATTTCTCATCCTGTCTATGAGCAGAGCAGAGCATTAGGCAGGGAGCTTGAGTGTCCTCGCGTATTGGAGCCGGGGATGGAATTTGATGGGTTTAAAATATTAAGCACGTTACAGTTGACAAGTCGCAGTCACGTTTTTCTGGCATTGGATTTACCTACGCAGCAAAAAGTTATTTTAAAAGTTCCCTCGGAGGATATGCGAGACAATGCTGATTACCTGGAGCGCTTTATTCGTGAAGAATGGATATCGCGGCGAATTAACAGTCCATATGTTGTGAAAACGGTTGAGCTGGATCGGCCGCGGCAGTATTTATATACCCTAACGGAATTTATAGAAGGGCGGACATTGCGTCAGTGGTTGGTCGATCACCCCGCACCTGAATTGGAAACGGTCAGGAAGATAGTCGAGCAAATTGCCAAAGGATTAATGGAATTTCATCGCAGAGACATGTTGCACCAGGATCTTAAGCTGGAAAATATCATGATTGATGCGTACGGAATGATAAAAATTATTGATTTTGGTGCAGTATATGTTGCTGGATTGGAAGAGGCGTACGCCGATGGTGTTCAGCCGCCTGTGCCAGGGGCTGCTATGTTTGCGGCACCGGAATATTTTCTTGGTGAAAGAGGCAGTACTCAGTCGGATTTATTTTCACTGGCGGTCATTACCTATCATTTACTGTCGGGTGCATATCCTTATGGTGCTGCTGTTGCGAAAACTCGTACTGTGGCAGAGCAACGGCGACTGCAATATGCATCCGTGTTACACGACGAGCGAAACATTCCCTCATGGATTGATGCCTGTTTAAAACGGGCACTGCAACCTAGCCCATATAAACGTTACAGCGAAATATCTGAATTTCTCTATGACTTGCGACAACCCAGCTCAGAGTTTTTAGCGCAATCCCGCCCGCCACTCATTCAGCGCAGCCCCGTAAAATTCTGGCAGGCTGTCAGTTTTATGCTGTTCATTATTCTTATTATTCAAGCGGCACTACCATGATCATTACTGTTAACCCATTGGGAGATTTTTATGAATAAAATTGAACTGACCGAAGCGATTATTTTGGCAAAGAAAAGTAAAGGGCTGAGTTGGCAGGGTATTGCTGATGCTGTTGGTGCAAGTCCGGTTTGGCTGACCTCAGCCTGTTTGGGAATGAACAGCATACCGCAAGCCTTGGCTATAAAGCTTTGTGAAGTGCTAAGCTTGCCGAATGAAACCATCGACGTAATGATGGAGTATCCAACAAAAACCTGGGACCAGAAAATTCCGCAAGATCCATTGGTCTACCGTTTGTACGAAATTGTCGGTGTTTATGGTGAAACCTTAAAAGAAGTTATTCAGGAAAAATTTGGCGATGGGATTATGAGTGCAATTGATTTTAGTATGCATGTGGACAAAGAGACACACGCCAAAGGTGACCGAGTTGTGATAACTATGAATGGAAAATTTTTGCCCTATGCTACTTGGTAGAAAAAAGCCGTGTTACATGCTACTGCACATAACACGGCGTCCTGAAAAGGCTTTGGGTCCGGTTACTGTTTTCGCCAGCGTTGATTGGCTCCGCCGGTGAATTCCCATTGGCCGACATTGTCTCCTCGCTGTTGGCCATAACCGTCCACGACAAAATTATTATCGATGGCGTTATGTAAGACTCCGTCAATGAAATCAAAACGCATATTATCTTTTGCGTAATTACAGTTCCACAGTACGATTTTTCCGTTGTTCCAGGGCTCTCCGCCATTGTCGAGACACTTTGCCGGATTTGTTGCGCTTCGCAGAAAGCGGTGATGTTCATCGTAATACCAAGCCTGCGCATTGGAGCCGTTACAACTCCACTGTCTTACATTGGTGCCGTTTTGTGTATTGCCGTTGTCAACATCGAGACACATACCTGAGGCGTCATTGACTAACGCGAAATAAGGAGACTCATACTCTTTCTCCCAGCGTTGATTGTTTCGTCCATGCCATTGGTACTGATACACATTTGAACCTCTGTTTGGAGAACTCACATCCAGCGCGATGTCGATGTTCTGTCGTACTCGAAGTGAATCGTCGTAAAAGTCGAAACGCATGTTGTCGATACTGGAATTGCAATCCCAGAGGACGATTTTGCCGTTGTTCCAGTTTTCACCGCCATTATCGAGGCATTTATTTGGATGCAACTTGCTGTGCAGCATGCCACTGCTATGTTCGTAATACCATTTTTGCGGATCGAGATTATTGCAGCTCCACACTTGAACATTTGTTCCGTTATCGGTACGACCACCACTAACATCGAGGCAGAAATCAGGATTGTCTTTGCTGCGCAGCGAGAAGTAACGTGGTTGGATATCATTGACATCCATGCACGCCTCAAAGGCATATTGTTGAAAGCGCGGGCCAGCAAAATCAACCATGGCAATATTCATGCGCTTGCCAGATCGCTTTGCATGCATATCCAAATCGTAAATCAGGCTGGCGTGGTCGACTTTGTCATCAGTAAGATCTTCAATGCTGCCAAAATAAGGCGGGAAGATAATTTGTGTCGTTGTCGGACTTAATATCATTTGCGCCACATAAAAACGACCACCACGATTTTCCTGTACCTTTTGACGCAAGCCTTTGTAAAGGTCATGTTCATTGCCGGTGTTTAACCAGTGACTTGACATGGTTCCACCTTGATGCCAGTAATTATCCGACAGCTGTGCAAAATTGCCGCCACCCCAAATCAGGATCACGTTTTTATTGATATCCCAAAGTTGTTTGAATGTCACACCGTTTCCAAGGTTTCGCGGTGCCATGCGATCGCCCAATTTGGGTAACACAAGATTATCGCGCAGCTCAAAATGTTCACTCTCGGACATACTGTCGACATTTTGAATATGCACAAAAATAACTTCGCTGCTGTGAGATTTTGCAAAGTTACTCAGGTCGTTGAACACGTCGCTGGCATTGACTGAAATGCTGGGGCCGTGATGGATTTTGAACTGACCATTTTGCTTTTTAATGCGTAGATCAAAATAGCGATAGCCCAAAGCGAGCTGCTGGCCGACCGTATATTCCTGAGTTTGTGAAATATTTTCGTCAATGCCATTAATGCCGTAGGTGCCGGAATCATGGGTGCCGGGAATACAAATATTTCTTAGCTGTTTGTTCGGGCGATGTGAATACCCTGAAATCATCCAGCGTTCGGGATCGACTGCCATTTTAGGTACGCTAACAACAGTGGGTTGTCGTGAGCCTTTGCCTTTAAATGCCTGTCCAATCTGTGCATGACTACACACAGAGAAAAGTATTAAAGCGAGTGGTGCAAAATAAAATTGTAATTGTTGTAGTTTTTTAATCAAAGTTGAATCCTCTTGCCAAAAATTTGAGGTGCAAAGGGGGTTGGTTCGTTTTGCTTACAAGAGAATCAATTGTTACCGTTTTGTATCTTATTTATTGCAAATTTTTTTCGCAATTTTTTTCGCAAAAATTGGGAGTTCAAACACAGATGCATTGAGAATAAAAAATGCAGGCGAAGACTCGTCTGCATTTTAGGTATTGCTCTGTATTCTTAATGTCTACGCGTTAAGTGGTAGGAACGCTGAAGCGATACAATGCGTCAGATTATTAATATCCTGGCCAGCCTGGCGATTTATCTTTCCTTATCCATACCCCACCGAACGTGCAACAGCGTTAACTTCATCAAACCAACGAGGTGGCTACTTTATTGGATAATTGTTGCAGTTAGATGCTACTGCCCGCTTCGCACTAAACTGAATGGCCCCTTATTGCCTAAATTGTCCTGATAGCTTCCTTTTAAGGATTGGCCGTCCTTGGATAATTCCAATCGGTGTTTGCCGGCACTTGCCCAACCTGGAATTTGTCGAGTCACTGTGACCTGGTACTCAATTATATTCCCGATGCGCTTACCTTTACCGTATTCCACCAATGGCTTTCCCTTCCATTCAATATAGTGGGCAAAGAATATGTCATCACCATCTTGTGCAATGATAGCGTAGCAGTTTTCACAGTTCGGATTATTGCTGTCAGACCAAAGGCCATTGATGTCTATGGCTTTTTCTGCAATTGCTGCAGGTGCAAAAACTAATAAAGAAGAAATAAAAATCTTAGAAACGAAATCTATCGTGCGCATGAGAGTCCTTGGAAAATGAGTGTGGGTGTGAGCAGCCTACCAGTTATCGCCACTGTATGGATGGCGTTTGCACTATTGGCGATTGATGCTGATGAGTGAAAAGTGTAATAGAGATATTCAAAATATCGAATTATACGTTCGTTTTTTTCAAAAATTTGAATTTAACTGGCGGAGCAGTATGTGTAGAAAGTAACAGTTTATTCAGAAAATCCGTTATTTAACGCGTTCGGGGTTTTTATTCTACTCGTACGCGGATTTTGTGAGCGGATTGTGTTGAATCTAGGCTAAAAAAGTGTGTGAGCTTGTTCCGCTTTTTAAATCATTTATGCATACATAGAATTACTTTTTATTATCTTGTTAAAGCTTTTGCGTAAAAAATCGCAGATATTTTCGACCTAAACGATAAATTCGATTGGTTTTTATCGGAATTGCAGTTTATGAAAACGATTTACTAGGAGGGTGAGCAGTAGAAAAAAAAGCACTGATGGATTAATTTAGCGACAAGATTTTTAAGAGCTTGTCTTTTTGTTAAACACTTAAAAGATCTAGAAATGCAAAAGAATTACATTAGATTTAACTGATCAGTCAGTTATTTTTTTAAAAAAAATCCAGACAAACTAATTGATAAAAATTTACACAATTTAAAGTCAATAGAAAAAGAACAACAGAAACAGAACAACAAAGCTAATTAATTAGCAAAACATAAAACGTAGCAAAACATAAAAAGAATCGACACCCACACACTACCTTACAGCGAAATCAAAATTTTCGTGAGAGCAAGTCTTGTGGGTTAATGCTATCTCGCAAGGTTGAACAATGAACTCGAAAAATAAAGTTGTCCTCACAAGTGTTGCATTAATTGGCGTATTAACAGCAACCGCCTATTACCAATTGAGACCTGATTCCTCCGACAAACCCACACAAACTGCATCTGCGCCGGTACCCGTTAGCACTCCAGAAATGGCCGTATTACCCGAGATGGCGATGAAAGCTCCTCCAGCAGCAAACAAGTCCAAGGCCCCGGCCAAGCCCGCGCACGAATTTGATGATGAAGATGCAGAAGTGCTGGCGCAACCCGATGACAATCCAAATTTCGACACCTTTAACGATCGATATCAGAATATCGTTTCCCGCCGCGCTGGGATGGAGTTTGATCCAAGCGAATTATACGAGGCGATGCAAGAGCCAGATACCTGGCAGGCCTCAGCAGAAGCCCCCGCTTCTTATGAGCTTTCTGATGATTTGAAAAATGATGGTCGAGTATTTATCAGCTTATCGCCTTTAAAATTAGAGACAATGGCTCGCGGCGATAAAATGCAAATTAAAATTCCAAACACCAATATAGATTTTACCGCAACGATTAACGAAGTTCGCAGCGATAACTCCGGTACCAGTGTTACCTGGGAAGGCGTTTCTGATAACCCTGAATCCAACAATAAAATCACCATTACCAAAGGTGATACTTTGGTTGTCGGTGGCATTTTCACCGATGACGGTTTGTACCAACTCGAAGTGAAGGATGGACAGGGTTACATCGTAAGTAATGCAACGCTATTCCGACATGGACAAGATCAAGTCGTAGAAGTACCTCAAGAGTTAATCGATAACCCCCCCGAGGAGTACGTGAAGCTTGAAGCTGAAACGTTCGGGGGAGACATTCACAACTAAGCAGTAAAATCTAATCAGTACCATTAAAACTATAAAGGTAAATACCATGTTTAAAACCCGACTAACTAAGCGTGTAAAATCGCTTATGGTGGCCGGCCTTTTTGGCCTGGCGTCACTTGGTTCCCACAATGTATTCGCAGCAGACGTTGATCTATTAGTTGTCTATGATGATCACACAGGTAATCACTTTGGCTGGCAGGTAGACGCTGCTATGCAAAACTGGGTGGCTCAGGTCAACCAGATTTACCGTAACACTGGTGTTCAAATCAACTTGCGCCTTGCCGGTACCATGCACTACAACATTTCTGGTGCAGATATGGGCGAAGTGCTTGGAAAAATTCGTGTCGATGGCAACATTAACGCTCGTCGTGATCAGGTAGGTGCTGACTTTGTTACTCAGCTTCATTCAACCGGCGCATGTGGTCTAGGGTACGTTGCTGTTGATGCAAACTGGTCGTACAACGTTGTCGGTCCTGGTTGTGGTGCGCAAGTACTTGCTCACGAACTGGGTCACAACATGGGTCTGACTCACTCGCGTAAACAAGGTGACCAGGGCGGTTCCAACTACCGTTATGGTTTGGGCTACGGTGTGCAAAACGTATTTGCTACCACCATGGCTTACCCTGGCGAGTTCAACACCAGTTGGGTACCTAATTTCTCCAGCCCAGCGTTTTCTTGCCGCGGTTATGCTTGTGGTATCTGGCCTGGCAACTGGGACGAAGCTGATGCTTCTCTTGCGCTGAACAACGTGCGTGATCAAATCGCCGGATTTAAAAACCGCCCTCAAGCGACCAGCTACATTTTACGTGCGCAGCACAGCGGTAAATGTTTAGATGTGGCGAACTGGTCTACTGATAACGGTGCGAACATCCTGCAGTGGGACTGTCACGGTGGTGCAAACCAACGTTTCCGTGTACTTGATGCGGGCGGCGGTTACTGGGCATTGCAAAACGTTCACAGTGGCAAATGTATCGATGTATCTGGTGTATCTACTGCATCGGGTGCGAACATTCATCAGTGGGATTGTACTGGTGGTGCAAACCAAGCGATGAACCCAGCCAACATCAACGGTAATGTATACCAGTTTGGCTTCCGTCATAGCGGAATCTGTATGGACGTTCAAAACCCTGACAACGGTGCGAATGTTTACCAGTATTCTTGTCATGGTGGCGGTAATCAGCGTTTTGCTTTAGAGCCTCGTTAAGCTTTAATCGCTAATTAAACCGAAAGCCCGCTCTCTTGTGATGCAGAGAGCGGGCTTTTTTTATGTGGATGCCCAGCTTCAATTAGCGTGGCTCCTTGTGATATTTCTTGCAGGACTTCTGTGTGTAAATTTGAGCGTGTTAGTTGATATTGGCCTGTGCAATATTTTGTTTAAGGCTTTTGATTGCGGGGTGATCGCCATTGTAATAGCTGGAATACAGTTGGAGAGCTTCGTTGTAATGACGTAAGGCTTTATCATTTTCACCAAGTGCATACTGTATTGCGCCAATTTGTGTTTTTATATCCGCTATTTGAGGATGATTATCGCCAAAGTTTACCCGATCAATTTTCAGTGCTGTTTTTGCATGAAGCAGAGCTTTGTCAAACTCGCGAAGGTCCGCATGCATGTTCGATAAATTAAAATGAATAACGGCGACCTCTGGGACTTGCTCGCCAAAAATTTCAACAAAAATACTGAGCGCTTGATTTAAATGCGCCATGGCCAGATCTGTCTGATCCAGATCTTTATAGGCTATTCCAAGTGCAAGTAAGCGTTTTGCAACGCTGGGATCATTTTCACCAAATAATTCAAGTTCGCTGGTAAGTGCTGTTTTTAATTGATGTACCGCTTCTTGAGGCCTACCTGTTTTGCTGTACAAGTCCGCCAGGTTTCCTCGCACCATGGTGACATCGGGATGGTGCTTCCCTTCAATCTCGATAACACTGTCCAGACACTGATTGAGGTATTTCTCAGCTTCAGCAAAGTTATCCATCTGCGTATACGCATCGGCGATGTTGTGTAATAACTTGAAAACGGTACGATAGTTTTTTCCGTAAGTCTCAATGTCGTGTTGCAGGACGATTTTGAATTTTCTGATTGCTGCTTCGAACTCACCATCTTGATAACTGAATACGGCATCTTCGTAATACGCATTGGCCTGCGTCTCGGAAATGGCAGCGTATGAAATGGTCGGCAATATTGCGGTGCAGCACAGCAGTGCAATACATGAAACATGTGTAAAACGTTTTGGCCGTAATTTCTGTTTTGAGTGCATCACTATTTTTCTCCCGCTTTCATTTCAGTGTAGTGTGATAAAACTCACGAAATCAAACCATAATCCCTGCCTGATTAGATTCAATCATCATTAAAACGGAAAGATCCCAAACATAAGCTGGGGTTATCAAGAGGGTTCAATCGAATTTTTTTGTAAACCGCTTAATTCGAATTTACAACTATAAGTGTTTAACCTTTATTTCTGGATTTTTTAAAATAATTTTTTTAGTGATGGTTGATGAAAATAGATTTTCCAAATTAATAGAAAATATTTAATGTACTGATGCCGTCTAACTATTTTTGTGTTGATATAGTCCCTGGTTAGACTCCTTTCTTTGGGGAGAGAGGATGGCTTCGTTGTGAATTTTATAGGGGGTTTTATTGAGAGGGGTTTACCTTGAGGTGGAGAAATCGCTGAGCAAGGCTTCCTCACGTAAATAGTTTCTTATTTTATTGTGGTCGTTTTGAGTTTTGGACGATGCATGCTATTTCTTTTTTAAGGCGCGGATGATGGTGGTGATAAGAGTAAGGTTATATCGATAAGTTGGTTTTTATTTAACGCGCCAAATATTTAGGTATATGTTAGTTGCTGTAATAGTAGGGAACTTACCCGCAATTGTAAAATGTTGTGAAGGTTGAATTTGCGGTTTTAAAAAAAATACAAGACCTTTGAACTTACTACATCGTAAGAGATTCACTCAATTTAACATTTTACAAAAATCACAATCCTTATTGTAATGACTGCAATTTGCTTTGAAATTACATCAGCGCTGCTTTGCTTAACGATGTTGGTTTGTTGATATTTCTTTATGATTCTCTTGAATTATTTAAAATAAGTATAAAAATAATTTAAATAGACGTCTGAAAAACAAAAAACACTATTGACCTTCTTGAATTAATGCTTTGTGTAAAGCACGTTTTGTTTTTGGTATGTATCTTGAAGGTACGACTCCCGACTTGATAGCGATGTAAATAAATCACTACAAATAAATCACATTATAATTTTCGGAGAGTTAAATGAATGCATTAAAATATTTTTTAGTAGCGCTGCTCACCTTTACCTTTATTGGTTGCGGTGGCGACGATGACAATGATAATGATGGCGGTTCCAATCCGGATGAAAATGTAACGACCTTCAACACCAAGATGTCCGGTAAGCAATCTGTGCCTCGCGTTGCCAGTGAGCAATCTGCAGAAGCAACCATTGAAATTCACGAAGCGATCTCAGAAGAAAATTCAGATTCGGAAAATGAGACTAGCGGTGAATTAACGCTTGACGCTGAAGTGGATCTGAGCGATGTGGAGAACGTTGAGGCTGCGCATATTCACGCTGCAGAAGTGGGTATGAATGGAGATGTTGCATTCACCTTTGAGGATAGCGATGAAGATGGTGTGTGGACTATCGAAGGGGAGTCGGTAACTCAAGCGCAAATGGATGCGTTGGAAGCCGGTCTATGGTACGTAAATGTGCATACTACTGACTATCCTGATGGTGAAATTCGTGGTCAGGTCACTACTGAAACACAAACACTGTTTACCTTCGATCTTAACGGTGAGCAAAATGTCCCAAGTAACGAAACTGTAGCCTCGGCAGATGGCTATGCATTGTATGACTCTGTTGATGGCGCAATGACAGTTAATGTTGTGACGGAAGGTGTCAACGCTACCGCTGCGCAATTGTTTATGGGTGAAGCTGGTGTTAATGGCGAAGCGATTTTCTCGCTTTCACAAAATGAAGATAATGCTTCCGTATGGGGAAGTGCGGATGATGCAGTACTTTCGGTGAGCGAAGAAACTTCGTTGTCGGATGCTATGTTGTATGTCAGTGTAAGTTCTCTATTAAATGCTGACGGTCATGTGCGTGGTCAAATTCTTCCTGAAAACTATGAAGTGATGGTGTTTCCGATTGAATCCAGCCAGGAAGTGCCTCGTGTAGATTCTTCTGCGAATGGTACCGGTTATGCGACATTGAATACTGACAGTGGCTGGTTGCGATTAAACGCGTGGGCGTCGGGCGATGCTGAAATTACCGCTGCACATATTCATGAAGCCGATGTGGCGGCTAATGGTGAAGTGGTTGTGACTCTAGAGCAGGATTCTGAGAATGCTGGTTTGTGGTCTACACCCGTGAATACTTCCTTGAGTACTGATATGCAGGAAACATTCGTCAATGGTGGTCACTATGTCAATATGCATAGTGAAGCGCATGCGGATGGTGAATTGCGTGGCCAGGTTGTGAGTGGTCCGTGGGAGGTACTTACCTTTGATGCAAGTGGTGAACAAGTAGTGCCCGCGGTAGAAACAGAAGCGAATGCTGATGGTTATGCTCTGGTCAACACCCAGTCCGGTGAATTGTCTCTTACGGTGATTACGCAAGGCATTACAACGGTAGATGGCGGTGAACTTAAGCGTGCAGCAATTGGTAGCAATGGTGAAGCTGTATTGTCTTTGAATGTCGATGGTGATGATGCCAATATTTTGCGTACGCCTGGGGACACAAGTTTGAGTCAGGAAGAACTCGCGGTGTTTTTAGCATCGGGTCATTATGTCAGTGTTGAAAGTGCAGAATATCCAGAAGGTGAAATCCGTGGTCAGATTTTAAATGCAAGTGCAATCCAATTTCCGGTAACGCTGGATGGTGAAAGTGTAGTGCCATCTGTGTCGACTGAAGCGACTGCAACAGGCGCCTTCACTGTTAACAAGCAAACTGGAATATTACAAGGTGCGATTACTACTTCCAACATTGTAGGGACCAGTGCCGAGATTCGCCAGGCCGCCATAGGTGAAGCTGATGGTGATTTAATACTGGAACTAAACAAGTCTGGCGATAATGCATTTGTTGTGCCTGACAATACAGAACTCAGCAGTGAGCAAATTGCTACCATGTTGCTGGGTGCTTATTATGTCGTTGTGAACTCTGATGCTTATACTTCTGGCGAGATCCGCTCTCAGATTATCGTGGTTGGAGATAATAACGCAGAGTAACACTTGACCTGTATTACTTAGTCACTAGTGCTTGTTTGATAGTAAGACGAAGCACTAGTACATCACGCCGACAGGAAGTCGAAAAAGCCTCTCAGGACGAGAGGCTTTTTTTGTGTTCGGTGTTCAGTGAAAGCCAGCTATGGCAGACATTCGTTTCAGCATTCCGTTCAGCATTCCGTTCAGTAATGCGAATTGCTCAAATCTTTGGATGGACACATAATAGGGTGTAAACCCGGGGAGAAATAAGATGAGTAATTTACAAGATACCATCAAAGCCGATTGTGATGTTGAGCAAGGCTGTGAAGCATTGGATTTGATTATTGAACCCAAAGAAAAAACGCTGGGTGGGTTTTCGGTGAGGCGCAGTTTACCCCACGCAAAATGCAGATCAGTGGGGCCGTGGATTTTCTTTGACCACATGGGGCCGGCAGAGTTTGACGCGGGGCAGGGGGTAAATGTACGTCCGCATCCGCATATTGGACTTGCGACAGTGACCTACCTATTTGAAGGGGAAATGTTACACCGAGATTCTCTTGGCAATACGCAGGCCATTCAACCAGGCGCTATTAATTTAATGGTGGCAGGGAAAGGAATTGTACACTCCGAACGTGAATCCGATGAGGTTCGCAATTCACGCCATCGGGTTCACGGCCTGCAATTGTGGCTAGGGCTGCCGCAGGAGGATGAAGATATAGCCCCGGCTTTTTATCATTATGATGCTGATGATATTCCGACCTTCACTTCTGAAGGTGTCACTGGCAGAGTTTTGATTGGTGAAGCCTATGGCTGCGTGTCTCCTGTTAAAACCTATTCACAGACGCTTTATGTTGAATTGACCATAGATGCCGGTGCAGAGATTGTGCTTCCTGCTGTCGCTGAACGTGCTGTGTACATTGTCAGTGGAAAATTATGGGCTCAGAAAAAAGATATTCATCCTGGTGCAATGGCTGTCTTTCATGCTGCAGATCACGTCGTGTTAAAAGCCAATGAGTTAACTCGTATTGCGATTATTGGCGGAGAAAGTGTAGGCAAGCGATTTATGGACTGGAATTTTGTCAGCAGCTCGGAAGCCAAAGTTAAGGCTGCGATAGCCGCCTGGAAAGCTGGTGAATTTACCAAAGTCCCTGGCGATGAGCACGAATTTATTCCTTACCCTGAGGTTAAAAAGTAATACAGGAATCTTTAGTTTCTTCACTTTTTTATAACCTCGCTGTTGAAAAATTTTACTGAAATTTAACAATTTCCAAGCAAACTAAAACGTACTATGCTTTTCTAAGAGTTCGTTTAGTGATACAAATTCTCATGTAGAGAACTCATGTAGAGAACTACATAGGCTGGTATCTTTGTAGGAAAACTCCAGAGTAGTAGGCGCCTTGATGTGTACAAAGCTGGAGCTGAATTTGTTCAATGGGCAACAAAGATTACAGTGAAGAGGTTTCCCTGTCTTAATGTGAGGGCATGGGCTTAGCGGGATTTGAATTATCGGGAATAGGTGTGTTTTTGTGTATAAGGGTGAAAGACTAAACAGCATCAGTCATCTCATAGGTGCAATAGCCGGGCTTGTTGGCCTGGTTGTATTGGTTGCTTTTGCGGCGCGCGATGGCGATCCATGGAAAATTGTCAGCTTCAGTATCTACGGCACCACATTGCTGTTTATGTTTGTCGTATCTACGCTTTATCACAGCCTCCAAGGGCGAGCGAAGACCGTATTTCATTTACTGGACTACCATTCCATCTATTTGCTTATTGCCGGGTCTTATACGCCATTTGCTCTGGTGACCTTACGTGGGCCATGGGGTTGGTCGATTCTGGGGGTTATCTGGTCTTTGGCTGTCTTTGGGATTATTTATGACTCAATAAAACGCGAAGGGTCCCGTGTAATTCCAATGATTTTGTATCTGGTGATGGGGTGGTTAATTCTCGCTGCGATTAGTCCTTTGGTCGAGGAGTTGACTCTGGCGGGGGTCCTCTGGTTATTTATCGGTGGTCTTTTTTATACTGTGGGCGTGATATTTTTCCTCAATGATCATCGCTTTAAACATTTTCATGGGATCTGGCATATGTTTGTGCTGGCAGGTGGGATAACACACTATTTCACCATGTTTTATTTTGTATTGTAGGGCAGACCTTTCACTAAGGTAGCTGAGCCTGGCTTGTTTGCTTTAGACGGTGTGGGCATTGGTTGGTTTGACACTACATTGCGATCTGGCTAATATAGCCGCGTCATTGGGGAGTAGCCGCTCCTAATCTATTTTACGAGGTTTACATCAACATAATTGGCCCTCAAGGCCATGGTGTAAACAGCGCTTTGTGAACAGCAAAATGCTGTGAACAACTCATCGCCTGGCAAGACCTTTGACTATAGCCGCATCCGATGGCCGGAAGTGCGACTGTAGTCAATTGTCTGAATTCCGGCCAGGAGTCTTTGATGGAAGCCTTTCTATTTTCAACCGGTGTTGTTGCCCTCGCTGAAATCGGCGATAAAACTCAATTACTAGCGTTCGTGTTAGCCACACGATTTAAAAAACCTGTTCCCATCATTGTGGGTATTCTTATCGCTACTTTGGCGAATCATGCGCTGGCAGGGGCGTTGGGAACATGGGTGACGCATTTCGTTTCACCGCAAGTATTACAATGGGGGCTCGCACTATCGTTTCTGGCGATGGCAATCTGGACCCTGATTCCGGATAAAATAGAAGAAGATGAAGCACTGTCTGCGACACATTGGGGGGTGTTAGGCGCAACCGTTGTGACGTTCTTCCTGGCTGAAATGGGCGATAAAACGCAGATCGCCACCGTCGCACTAGCAGCGCATTACATTGCACCAGTTCAAGTGGTATTGGGCACCACGCTTGGAATGATGTTAGCGAACATTCCCGCCGTATATCTTGGCAATCATTTTGCCGAAAAACTGCCGATGAAATTAATTCATATTATCGCCGCAATTATTTTTGTGGGGTTTGCCGTGGCGACGCTATTTGGTGATGTATTGTTTGCGGCGCCTTAAGACCGGCATGGAATTTTATGTTTTTGCAAGGGGAGTGCGCTTTGGGGGAATGTTAAAAGGCTATAACGGTCTGCCTTAGCATTCTGTACCTGGCCGCACACGTTTCCCTGAGGAGTGTTTGACTTGCATGGCAGCGATGTTACACGGATTGGTGTTCAATCGATTGAGCATAATCCTGGTAAATGATTTCTAAAAATAATTGAATCGCATCTATCGTAAATTCTGTTCGAACGGAGTGGAAAATTTCGAAAGCGTGTTGCGTCGCTTCCAGTTCTACGAACATGTTGACGTTGTGGGATACCTTTTTTACACAGTTGGCAAATTCACGAGCTTCCTCTATTGGAACCAAACTGTCATGAGAGCCGTGAATAGTGAGCATGGGGGGAATGCGGGCATGAAGCTGATGGATGGGGGAGAGGCTATGCCACAAGGTTGAACCCTCTGTCAGGGAGCTGGGCATAACAAAACGGGTTAAAAACTTTTCGAAAGTATTGTCAGTGCGAAAGCGGTGCTGATTGGTAAAATCATACACTGCATATAACGGCACACATGCAGCCACTTGCGTATCTTCCTTTTCAAAGCCTGGTTGCCATTTGCTATCGCAACTCTGTGCCAGCATTAATGCGAGCTGGCCACCGGCGGACCCACCCGATGTGACAACAAAATTTGCATCGCCTCCATATCCTTCAATATTATTTTTTACCCAGGCCAGTGCACGCTTTGCATCAATAAGCGGATCAGGGAAGCGTGATTTTGGTCCCAAGCGGTAGTTGATGGTGACAACTACCCACCCTTTTGAGGCCAGGTGATAAATCATGGGCAGTGCTTGTTGGGATTTATTCCCGACAATCCATCCGCCGCCATGAATATACAGCATAACAGGCAATTTCCCTTCCTGATTGGTATGGCTGTGATAAATGTCCAGTGTTTGACGCGTATCGTCGCCATAAGCAAGATCGCGATGCCGCACGACGTTGGGGGCGCGCATGGAAAATGGACGCAGCCAATAGCGTGGATGATGTCGATGGGCAATATAGTGTTGGCGATGCGCTGCAACTCGTTGCGGGTAGTCATCACCAAACAGCGCTGTGAAATGCTGTTTAAATATACGACCGGTTTGCAGGCTTATGCGATGCATGCTGAGTAATAAAAACATTGACGCAACAAGCAGTGCGAAAGCGACTTGTACTTGCCAAAATTGAAAACTGTGACTGATCAGAAGAAAAATACAGGCTGCCCCCTGAAGCAAAAAATGCAGCCATGCCAATTCACTGGTGAGCCAGGATATCATGAATAAAGGAAAGCTGAGGTGACTGTTATAGGGCGTTCGAAAACGCCCTAAGCTAGAACAGCACAATGCTACACTCGCGATAATAAGAATTGTGTTAGCCCAGAAAACGTCCATAAATCATTGCCATGATTAGCCGCAAAGGGTTATTGATCACTTCAGCATAAAAAAGTTTTAAGCGAATTTTTTATCCGCATTAACAGGTGCTCTTTATGGATATATCTGTATAGATATGACTGTATGGATATAGTTGTCTACCAAAAATATCGCAAAAATTTTTTAATATTGCTGAAGCTGGGTACCCAGCAATGCCAGGTCCTGAAAGCTTATCACCCTTATTCGCATGCAAGACAACCTAAAAACACATAGCGTCGCATTATAGAAAATGCTTGGACTGAGAGCTGCTTATGGGGTCATCGAAGTGAAAAGAATTTTTGGGAACTTTTTCATGTCGACGGTATTGCGTTGATAAAATATGCCCCAGTTTTTCCCCTGATCTTGACTTCGATAAATATCACCGTTTGTACACAGGACAAGGAAGTTGTTAATTTCAGATACTGCGGGCATGAATTTGTCGCACATTTCAGGCAGTTTACTAATGGCTTCAACTGTCAGGCCTTTATCTTTTGATGTGTAAAAGGGAACGCGTTTCAAAATTTCCGGAGGCGCATCGAAAGAGGTTTTAAAGCCCTGTTCGATATAGTACAGATTCTTTCCTTTATCAAAATAGACTTCGTAATTCCCGTCTATTGGTGTGTTGTTCCAGTTTGTGCCGTTATCTGTAGACAGCGTGATATTTTTAACCTGTGTCCATTGTGAAGCTTCAGCGGCAACAAGGTAATTGTTATCCAATCGGTACACTTTGTGATAATTGGGTGACAAAGATTGTGCCCATGTTGATTTGGCAACGTTAAAATGTACCATATTACCTTCAACATTTATGGAAACGGTATCTTTACCAAAATAAACCGTGGGTGTGTCTTCTTCAACTTTGGCGAGAAAGCCGGCATATTCAAAAGACGTCATTAAACTCAGTGTATTGTTTTGAAAGCTGTAAATTTTTAATTGCTGTTCGGGTATGTGAGTTACCACAATCGGAAGGTCTGCAACCCTTTTTAGCGCGATTACTGTTTCTGTTTCAATTTTTTTGGGTGTTGGCTGTTCAGCGGAATTTTGGGTTTCAATAAGATATAACTGCTGCAATTCATCTGCTACCAATACCTTGCTGTTATCAACTTCCACTAACTGATCTATTTGTCTGGTTAGTCCAGTGTTAATAAGGTCCCAGTTATTATTTCTGGCAGTAATGAGGTTGCCATACTTGGTTGGCAGATAGTAATGCTTATTGGACTTGATCAGGTTTACCGGTAGCTCTGCTGCCAGGATCATATCTTTGGCGCTTGTTCTGGCGGAATTAAAGTTATCGCGGTTCCAGTGCAGAGTGGCTTGCTCTGGCTGAACATTCGCGAAAATTTTGGGATAGGTCTGTTTTATTTGTTTCAGTAAATGCGGGTTTTCTTCGCGAGATACGGCGTAGCTGCTGAGCGTTGAATCCAGAAAGTGTTGCGTTTTCATTGCGTGATACAGGATTGTACCTAGATCGGTAATACCTTGAGGTCGAACTTCAAAAATACCGAGCGACTGGGGCAGGCTCACTTTAACATTCGTGGCACTCGCGTCACTGTGGTCCACATAGCTGAGCACGGCAAGTCCGTAACGACCGACAGGTAGAAGGCCGGCAAAGGTGGATCGCGACTTACTCTGCTGAATCTGTTTGATGGTATACAGCTGTTGTTCTTCCGCATCTATGTCGATAAATACCAGTTCATTCCAGCCACTGGTCGACCCTGGAATATAATGGCTATTACTGTACACCTCAGCGATGACTATCCCCTTGTCATCGGGTAATTTTCCTTTGTAGCTTTCTATATTGGTTTTAGGGGCACTGCTGCAGCTAATCAAAAGGGAAATGAGTACAAGTAATACGCTGTGCTTAATCATTATTTGGCCTTTAACAGATTTGGAATGTCGGCATGTGTTGTCAGGGCTGGTCCTGCAGAAGACGACTTAATTTAAAGTGTCCGTATTTTCGTCACTACAATGTCAGCTGTCTCCGATCTGCTTCTCATTATAGTTGTCGGGCAGGTTTCAGGCAAAAGGAGGTATTTAATAGAAGAGATAGTGAATAGAGGAGTAGGGAGGGAATAAAAAACGTCAGCATTTACACCATTTCGGGCGAAAACACTGACGTTGATTGTTGAGTGAAGCCCTTCACACACATGCGGAAAGGGCAAATAGCAATTTACTTCTTAGTTGCTTTTTCTGTTACCAGTCCGCGACGCACTAATAATGCATCGGTCGACGGTTTCTGGCCTCGGAATTCCACATAGTTGTCCATTAAATCCCGGCTGTTGCCGCGAGAAAGAATGATATTACGGTAGCTGTCGCCATTTTCGCGAGTTAACCCACCTTGCTCCTGTAAGTAGGCAAAGGCATCAGCGGCCAGAACTTCTGTCCACAGATAGGCGTAATACCCAGCAGAATATCCGCCGGCAAATACGTGGGCGAAAAAGTTGGATTTGTAGCGCGGAGGTACTGGTGCGTAATCCAGCCCGTGACGAGCCAGTGCTTCTTTTTCGAATTTAGCGGCATCCGTAATTTGGGCGTCGGCCGAGAGAGAGTGCCACTCCATATCCAGCAAGGCGGCAGCCAGATACTCAGTAGTGTCATAGCCCTGATTAAAGGTGCGCGACTTTAACAGCTTGCTCAACAGGTCCTGCGGGATGGCTTCGCCGGTTTTGTAGTGCTTGGCATAGTTGGCAAGTACAGCCGGGTCCAACATCCAGTCTTCATTAAATTGTGAGGGGAATTCAACGAAGTCGCGTGCAGTGGCGGTACCAGCGACGAAGGGGTAGGTTACATTGGAAAATAAACCATGCGCAGCGTGACCAAACTCATGGAACATGGTGCTCACTTCATCAAAGGTCATTAAAGTGGGCTGGCCTTCGGCTGGCTTGGGAATGTTTTGTGCGTTATACACCACAGGTTTGGTGTTCTTCAGTTTACTCTGACCGACAAAGGAGCTCATCCAGGCGCCGCCGCGCTTTCCTTCACGTGCATATGGGTCGAGGTAAAACAGGCCTACAGCACTGCCGTCTTCGTTAAATACTTCAAAAGCCATAACGTCGTCATGCCAGACAGGAAGGTCATTGCGTTCTTTGAAGGTAATGCCATACAGTTTATTCATGGCGAAAAATAAGCCGTCATGAATGACTGTGTTCATTTCAAAGTACGGCTTAATCAGATTCTCGTCCATGTCATACTTGGCTAAACGTACTTTTTCTGCGTAATATGCCCAGTCCCATGGTGCCACGTTGAAGTTTTTACCTTCTGCTTTGATAACCGCTTGTATATCTGCTGCTTCGGCCTTGGCTTTTTCCAGTGCTTTCGGAGCAAGATCATCAAGAATGCCAAAAACCTCGCTGGGCTTTTTCGCCATTTGATCTGCGATGACGTAGGATGCCCAATCGGAATAACCCAGCAGTTTGGCTTTCTGCGCACGCAGCTTTGTCATTTTTAACAGGAGCGGACCGTTCACGTCTTTCGCCCGGTAGGCTGATGTTTCCCATATTTTTTTGCGTAGTTCGCGGTTTTCCAGTTTACCTAGAATGGGTTGACGCGTCGTGTTTACCAGGGTGATGGCGTAGCCTTGTTTGTCTGCTTTTTTGGCTGCGTCAGCCAGTGAGGAAATTTCGTCGTCACTTAAGCCGGCAAGCATGCTTTTATCTGTGACGATAATCAGGTCATTTTTGAAGGATGCCAGCAAGTTTTGCGAAAATTCTGTCGAGAGTGTCGATAATTCTGTATTGATTTCGCGAATTTTGCTTTTACTGTCTTCGTCCAGTTTGGCTCCGGCGCGAACGAATTCTTTGTAATACTCACCGATAAGACGTTTGTCTTCACCAGTGAATTTGTCGCGGCCCTGATAAAGGCTTTCTACACGTTTAAACAGTGCAGGGTTCAAGTAAATGTTGTCATTATGTTCCGAGAATTTTGGCGCCATTTTAGATTCAATGCGCTGATATTCGTCGTTGGAAATTAAGCCTGAGAGGTTAAAAAAGACGGTGGCCGCTCGGTTTAATAATTCACCCGACTTTTCCAATGCAATGATGGTGTTGTCGAACGTAGGTGCTGCCGGGTTGTTGGCAATTTTTTCAATTTCGGAAGTATGCTGTGTGAAGCCCAGTTCCAATGCGGGTTCATACAGTGTGGTATCAACTTTATCGAATTCCGGCGTGTAGTAATCCAGGGGGCTTACACGCATCAAGGCATTGGTTTTGGGTGTCATGGCTTTGGCCGTCTTGGGTGAATCGGCGGAGGCAGCTGTATCAACAGGTTTGTCGTTGGAGCAGCCACTAATGGCGAGCGTCGCGCTTATGGCGCTAGCTAGGAGTATATTACGCATAAAGTCCCCATGGTTTGGATGGAATAAATTTTTATTATCGTCGTTATGGTCGTCACCTCAAGGCACAACACGACAACATGAAGTGTACCTCAGATGGAGTGACAGTGATAATTAACGCAGGAGAATGCCAATCCTTCAATCAATAGCCCCGCTGTTGATTGAAATTTGGGCGTAAGGAGCAGTCCACTGCCCCGGCGAGGGGGATTGTGGCTGAGCCGCTTCATCTGTCGCTATCCGCGCAATCTCCTATACCTGTCAAACGAGTGCTCATAAAAAGCCCATCTCAGGTGGTCGTTAGGTTTCTTCTGCGAGACAGGGTATATTGCATATGGATTGGCTTAACGCAAAATTACATTCGAACGAGAGAGATTTTATGGTGAATTGGCAATGGCTGACGTTTGCAGAGCTATCTAACGATATGTTGTATGCCCTGCTGAAGTTAAGGCAGGAGGTGTTTGTAATTGAGCAGGAATGCCTCTACATGGACCTGGATGATTTGGACCAAAAGTCCTGGCATATGCTGGGCGTGTCTCAGGACGATGCTACGGTATTAGCCTATGCGCGACTGGTGCCACCAGGCATGAAGTTTGCCGAACCCTCAATAGGCCGGGTGGTTGCGTCACCTGCTGCACGCGGTAGTGGTATTGGTAAACAGCTAATGAAAGAAGCGATAATAGCAGCGCAACAGCAATATCCCGGCGCCGCCATTCGAATATCGGCACAGCAGTATTTACAAAAGTTTTATACTTCTCTTGGTTTTAAGCAGGTTTCGGAAATGTATCTGGAAGATGACATTCCCCATATTGAAATGGTGAGAGACCCTGCTCCTGTTTGAGGTTTTGTTTTTTACAAGTTCCTGGTGAGTTGAGAGTTGGGGGTGTGAGTAAATGAATAATCATTTTTGGCTAACCAAAGATTCAGGGAATCCGCTTTTGTCGGGTCGCTGAGGGTGTATGTTGCCAGTGGTCCCGCTGTTTTTAGTGCGTCTTTTCCGATGAGGGCAATGTCTAGATCATTTGCGTTGGCGTGATAGAGGTGGACCTGATTGCCGTCGCGTTGAATATAGCCGGTATGGAAAACACCATCATTGCGCGATTGCCGATTGTTAATAAAACTGACAAAGCCAGATTCTTGAATGTTGTTGGGGTTAAAATGTTTTTGCTGGTGGTTTTTAATCCCCATTAACTTGGAATATTTATCCCCATAACCCGCATCCACAATTTTGCCAATCGCTTCTTTTTGCTTGCTTGGCAACTTACTATCTTTACGAAACGCCTGATTCGCATGGCCGTAACAAATAGCATTGTTCCACTTTTTGGGATGCTTTTTGTAGCTGCTATCTATTTTTTGAGACAGATTGCTGGAGCGATGTAGGTTGGAGATAGAATTACCCAAAACGATGTCCTCTATTTGCTTTGTTAGAGTTATTGGCGGCATAGAGAAAAAAGTTCCATTTTTAAAGCTTGGCTATCAAAGCTCATTTATAAACGTCATTTGATAAAAACACTAACAAAGACGATGTGCCAGGCCTGTCTTTAAAACTAAGGATCATCAGAGTTAAGCATTTGAGCAGATTCACGTCGTGATCTGTTAGCATCGCAAGCGTTGAATAAGGCCACAGTTATTGCTGTGGCCTCGGACCTGGATATTAATGCGGAGTATTGAAGTTCAGCGTTTTGATAATATCTGCCCAGCTCACCAGTTTAAAATTCTGCGGTGCCTCCGGCATCAGATTGTAACCGTCCTGGGCGATAAAAAGACCTTGTGGAAATTGTTTTCCAAAAGCAAGACCGCTCAATGCAATCCCGTCGGTCTCGGAAACCCCGTCAATGGACAGGGATGCGTTAAATCCAATGCGAAAACTGCCGAGATAAGCGTAAGGCGAGTCCGCTTGAAATACCGCGAAACTATGATTGCCCTGGCTCGATGCAACCAGATAATGACCTGTACTGTTCTGGATGAGTGCCAGGCCTTCCACATCGGCGACTAAATACGAACTGAGTGGCAGGATAAGTTTGCCCTCAGTGCTGGCGGAGGGTTCAGCTGAATACAGCCAGATACCTTGGTCTTCTTCGCCGACAAATAAATTTCCACTTGTATCGTCGGCGACACAACCTTCGGGTTGAGACGGCAGAGAAAACTCACGTACCAGTGTTGCCTTGACCTCTTGCTTGTGAATAACAAGCTTATACTGATAGTAACGACCGTCCTTATCGTTAATAAAAGTATAAAGTGCATCTGCATGAGGTTGGTAAAGACAAATTCCGTACACATCATTCAATCCCGTTGGGATGCTATTTAACTCTTGTACAGTGCCATTCTCGGCGTGAATTTGGTAAAAGGTCATGGTGTTATCGCTGCGGTTACTTGCAACTGCGATGTGTTGACGAATATCTATATTGTTAATGTGTCCACTGGGAAGGGACTGCACGATATTCCCCTGCAAGTCATAGACGACTAAACCCCATTTTTTATTGGTAGCCAGTATTCGGCTTTGCAATGCATTTTGGGGGTTCACCCATATTGCAGAATCGTCCGCCGCATCACCGAAACGATCCATCGGTTCGGTTTCTACTTTTGCCGTGACCGTGGGGAACGGCTGGTCAGACTTCTCGTCATTTTGATGGTGTGCCGTTTTCGCCTGGCTGGCAACAGGCAGGTTAATAAACCAAAGTTGATCTCTCGCTTCATCTAGAACAAGGGCATTAAATTTCGCGCTAAGCGGTGACCAGGCAATGTCTTTTGCTTCTTCAAATTGTATGGGGTAGCTATTGTTAAGTTGCCAGGAGGCAGATAAATCCGTTTCCTTCGTTAAGCTGAATTGCTCAATGGAATTTTCATTTAACAGTAAGAACGCCCCGTTTCTTAATGGCCTTACCGCGATTGGTCGATCCTGCTTATCCGTTTGTCTATGCTGAATCAGTGTGCGCGCTAGGCTGCCTTCAGGGTGTGCGTTGTAACGCCATACACCAAAATCTTCTTCTACAACAATGAGAGAATTGCTTTTATCATCTACCGTACAGGAAGTGATTCCAGGGGCGAGGCGCAGATGCTTCACTTTTTTATCCAGAATATTGTTCTTTTTCTTTTCTGATGAAGGGGGTAAGGGAGAGGGGTGGTCTCCACTTAGAAGCCAGCGGAGCTCTCCGCCACCACGGTCGTCGAGTAGAAATAGAAACATATTGTTTGCGTTGTCTTGATATAAGCACAGACTTTCAATATCAAAGTTGGTGATGTCTAGCGTGATCTTGTTTGAAAATATATCCGTGGGGGTCTTGTGATTATAAGAAAACACAACTGGTCGCCCCGTTTCCTTATCCAATGTAACTAAGAAAGCCTGATCGGCGATTCTGCGATAATCCAAGCCTTCATATTTGCCTTTCGTCTTCGCCGTGATATCGCCGTGCTCATTGATGAGCCATAGCCCATCGACTTCGCTGGCGGTGACCCAAAGTCTTGAATCATTGACATCACCGCTGACATCACCCCTGACAGAGATAGGAAAGATTGCACTTAATTTACTGGCCGGGAGAGTAATGTGTTTGATTTGCTCTGCCGGTTTGAACCGAAGGGATTCTACTTTGGTTTGGCACCCACTGATTGTTGAGCCGGTTAGCAAGAGCAAAAACAGGCGCGTGTAAAACGATTTTGAATTCAGAGTTTTGGTAAATAAAATTTTCGCCAAACCTGAAGAAGAGAGTTTTCTATTTATCATTTAGATTGAGTGCCTATGTCTTTTTAATATTCAGATTTATATTGTTCGCCTGTTCGGACAGTTTAAAAATGTCCGAAATTAAAACCAATGCGATAGCTTGGTCCGTAGTCTTCGTATTGGTTGTTATAGTGTTTTTTACCTATGTAGGTGTAATAAGGTTCATCGCCGAGGTTAACCGCTTGCAAATAAGCTTGAATGTGTTTGCTAATGTTCCAGCGAGTAAGAACATCAAAGCTGAGCTGTTCGTCCACCCAGACATCTCCCATAGCATTGTCAGCTTCAGTAACTTCCAGTAAATATTCAGATTTGTAATTCGCTGCAATACGAAATGAAAACATGTCATTTTCGTAGCCGACAGAAATATTGCCCGAGAAATCCGACTGCGACGGCATAGTTATTTCGCGAGTAAAGAAAGTATCGTCTTCCCGGTACTCAATGCTGGCTTCAGAATCTGTCCAGGTACCATTGGCCGCAACTAATAAGCCGTTCCACGGCGCAGGTAGTTCAGAAAATTTCTTACTGGCAGCCAGCTCTAACCCCGTGAGAGTTGCAGAATCACCATTTTTAAAAGTGTTTGCTTCACTGAATTCTCCGGGTCCCACCAGAATTGGGTCTGCAGCAGATCCAAGGTCGATAGCATAGATGAAATTATCTATGTCTTTGGTGAACACAAATGCTGAAAAATAACTCGCAAAGTCAGAATAATACTCAATACCAATATCGATGTTCGATGCTTCTAAGGGTTTCAGGTTAGGGTTTCCAAATTCAACTTCATCGTCCTCTCTTATCTTTCCTGGGCTTATCTGCTCGAACGTGGGACGTACAACCGCGTTGGTCCATGCAGCTCTTACTTGCGTTTTATTATTAATTTTTAATCGAGCGTGCAGTGAAGGTAAAGTGTGATGGTAAGTTTTTTCGAATTCTCTCGGGGATATTTCTACAATTGTTGCATCCTCAACCTCATACTCATCGTATCCCATCCCTGACGCGTTGATCTCTGTGCCTTCATACCTAACTCCCGCTAAAAGGCGCAACTGATTGATATCAACAGTTCCCATCAGATAAGCGGCTGAAATGTCTTCATGTAACTCAAAGTCCGCGACGATGGAATCCGCCTCAGCGATAAATGCCTGTTGGTCTAATGGGGACAGGGCTTGCCAGATTTTACTGCTTTGGATAGCCGCTCCCATGTTGCCATACTGGTATTGAATATGGCCATCTGAATAGTGACTTAGCAGCAGTTGTTCCGGACCGAACCCTTGTTCATCAAAGTCCTCATATACCCACACCTGTTCATCACTGGTTTTTTCGCGTTGACTTATTTTTGCACCGAACTTAATGCTGATGGGCAGTGTTGATATTGTCAGTCGCTTTTCAGCATCCCACTTGATGTTATTTTCTGTGTCTTCCGTGATCTGACTGGCGGTTTCTACTTCATCCAGTACATAGTTTTGAGTTTCTAATGCCGCTGGTGGCAGTTGCGCTTGAATAATTCTAGTGCCCGAGAATGAAACGCCGTCATCAAACTCTCCGGTGAACGCCGCACTGTCAATAAAAAGCGGCGTGTCTTCGCTGGATTTTCCCAGTCCTAAACGATAGTTCAATGTCCAGCTACGCCATTCACTGGTGCCGCCTAATACGAAGGAGCGAATTTTCTGGGTTTCTTTTCGGTCCTTTATCTCGCGCGTTATTTCTGCTTCGCCACTATCATTGGCAGCAATTCCTTCAACGTTTTCAAGTTCACCTTCCTCGTTCAGCTCAGACCGGAAAAGCGCATACCCATTAGCTAAACGAACTTCTGCATCGCTGTATTCACTGTATAGTGTGCGTAAATAAAAGCTCGTGTGGTCTGTTGCCTGCCAGTCAAAATTTAAGGTTGCCCCCACACGCTTACGAGTAATGTTATATTCTCTTTGCTCAAATTCTTCCAGTATAACGGGATCTTCAAAATTCCAGCTTCCACCGGTTTCAACATTGTCTGAACCAAAGTCGCGTTCATACCAGCTGACGGCACCGGCAATGCCAATATTCTCATTTTTACCCAGGCTAAACATTTGACTGGATGTGAGAGAAATCTTGGGGCTGTATTGCGATGTGTGTTCGTCATAATTGGTTTCGATATTGGCTTTGTAAAAAAAACCGTCCCGATCAAAGGCGGAGAGGCTTTTTACATTAATAGTGCCGCCAAGAGAGTCGGCATCCATGTCGGGAGTTAATGTTTTGGTCACTTCTAACGATTCGAGTAGATCCGATGGCACAACATCGAGTGCTACCGCTCGCTCGCCACTGTTAGGGGAGGGAACTTTACTGCCATTAATTGTAACCGAATTAAAATTGGGACCAAGGCCACGTACGCGAACAAAACGTCCTTCTCCCTGGTCATTTTCGACGGACACCCCTGGTAAGCGTTGCAGTGCTTCTGACGTGTTGGCATCCGGGTATTGGCCAATAGCGTCAGCGTTAACAATACTGACAATACTGTCCGCAGCACGTTGTTTGTTGAGGGCTTTGTTTAAGCTCGCTGCTTGTCCAATCACAAGTGTTTCTTCCATGGGGTGATTTTCTTCATCTAATGCAATCAACTGGATTACATCCTGTTCATCACTCACGGTAATTTTGCGTGTTTGCGTAGTGCTGCCAATATACTCAATCACCATGGTGTAATCCCCTTGGCGAAGCCCGGGAAAGGAATAGCGACCATCCCGATTGGTAGTGGTTTGCAAATTGACTTCTTGGATACTGATCAGCGCACCTTCGATTCCCAGGTTGCCTGAAGCATTGGTGAGGCGACCACGAATGGTCGCTTCTGCCTGCGCTTGAATGGAGGTAAGTGCGCCAATGGCCAATGCCAGACTGGCAGTTTTCAAATTAACTTTGAAAGGTTGACTACGTGTATTCATGTGCTGATTCCGCGTGCTTTCTAATAGTGGCTGTGACACTAAATACACATTGTGGCAATTGTGTTACCTCTGTTGTCGTGAGTCATGAAAATAAGGCTCTAATCGGAAAGCCTGATCTTAAATGACTGTTGTTCCAGCGGGATATTATGTTGATCCCGGTGCTGGCGTGCTCAATATCAACAAATTGTTAACGATGTTATGAGCTAAAATGACCGGGTCAGGGTGTTTGTTATATCGCTGTCACTTTTGCCTGTCACAATTACGACGTAAAACTGAAACATACCGGAGTGAAAATTTCCCGGGTGAATTTGGAGTGTTTGTATGTTGGGGTTACATAAAAAGTGGTGCTTAGGCATTTGTGTGGTGGTATATGGTCAGCTTTTAATAAATGCCCTGCTGACAACCAATAAAACCTGGAATGAACTGGATTGGTTGGATATTTTGGGGGAGGGCGGAACCGCGCTGCTTATTCTGTTATGGCTTTATTTTATTCTGGCTGCTCGCCCTGGGGGGCGCGTCACCAATCTTATGGGGGCGGGGTTATTGGCATTTTTTGTAGGCGTTTTTCAAGACGCCCTTGATGAAATATTCCATATGGGAGCATCGACCCCGTGGCATAGTGTTGTTGAGTCGGTTGCATCGCCACTTGGAATGATACTGATGACGGTTGGACTTTATTTTTGGCGGCAGGAGCAGGGAGTTGTAAACCGTCAACTGAAAAAACGTGAAAAGCTCTTTCGCCAGCATCAGTTAGTGGATACCGTCACGCAAATTACCGAACTGAACTATTTTAAATATCACCTTCGCATTGCCCTGAGTGCGAAACATGTGAAAAGAAAATTTACGCTGTTACTCTTAGATATCAATCAGTTTAATCGCGTTAATCAGCGTTTTGGTAATGCAGAAGGTGATCGTATATTGCATGCCATTTCAGAATTGATCATGCTGAACCTCAGGGATGATGATCTCTTGAGTCGTTATGCTGGAGATCGCTATGCAATCCTGCTGGCAAACACCATAGAAGCCGAAGCGAATGTGATTGGGCAGGAGTTGATCGCGGCGATTGAACATTTTGCGTTTAAAACCTTACAGGGTGAACGTGTTCGTCTGGCGGCAAGCGTTGGCCTGGCTTGTGCCAGAGAAGATTCGGTCGACAGTATTTTAATGCGTGCAAAACAAGCTTTAGCACTTGCAAAACAACAAACAAATAGCAGTGCTTTAGGGCAATTGGTGGCGGTTTAATGGGCTTAATGAGCTTAATGGGCTTAATGGGAGAACTCCGACATCGTTGTTCGAAGACGGGCTTCGTTATCCCAGGTTGTTTGAAGCAATGAATAGTTTTCATCACGAGCGTACATGGCTGGAACTTCAGGACAAGTTTATTCCTGCGCATTGGCAGCCCGCCATTTTACTGGACTTGATGTTGCAGCATGAGTTCAATAGCCATAAATTATTGCATGGCACCAGCATATTTTATGATGACCTCTTAGATAGTCAGCTCTGCATTTCAGCGGAGCAATATTTTAAGTTTATTTCTAATTGCCGTAAGCTCTATCCTGGAACGGACCTCTCTTTTCGTTATGGACAGCGGCTATTGCCTGGAACCTATTCAGATTATAGTTATTTCTTAAAACATGCCTCATCTCTCCACGGTGCCTTTCAATTATTAGAAAAATTCGGCGGAATACTTTCTCCACTGCTCAGGCCAGAGTATTTTATTGAGCAGGGTCGTTGTGGGCTTATTTGGCGGTCTGGTTTTGGGCAGACGTCTGAGCATGTGTTTATATGCGAAGCGATGCTGGCTGCTACTCGAGAGTTTTTTAGAACTCAATCGGGCATTCAGTTTCCCTGGCGTTATGAATTGGATTATGTTGAACCGAGTTATATGGAGCAATATGAAGTTAACTTAGGTGGGAGCGTCAGTTTTAGCCGGGCTGTAACGCGCATGTTTGTGGATAGTCAATTTCTACATCAACCCTGGCCTTCGGGTTCTGATAATGTTTACTTGCGAGGGTTGCAAAAACATAGCAGTTTATCTCATCAAAAGTCGCAGGACGGTTTCATTTATCTGGTGAATAAGCTCATCCTTGAAAACATTCGTCATGGCATTGATTTGGACTGGCTGGCGGTTGAGTTGGGGTTAAGCCCGGCTACACTTAAGCGAAAATTAAAGCGTCATCATTCTCAATTTCGATGGCTTTTGGATACTGCCCGATTAGAAACGGCAGTTCACCTTTTCAAGGCGGAGGGGTTTACCAATGAACAGGTAGCCAGTTATCTGGGGTTTTACGATGAGGCTAATTTAAGGCGTTCTTTCAAACGATGGACAGGTATGAGTCCTTCGGATTTTCTCAGTTCTTTGTGCTAATACTTATGTTTATTAGATGCGTATGCAGCATCTTGATCATGATTATTTTGCAAAGTAAGAAATGTGAAATTTTGGATTGATAAATATTCTGGTGTTTTAAACGTTAAAATAACAATAGCCCCGCAGTAGCGGGGTTATTGTTTCTGAATCGCTTATGCAGCTTTTTTCAGTTTTTTCTTCAGCTTTTTCACCTTGCTTTCTTGTTTGGCGATTTTCGCTTTACGTGCTTTAATTTCTTTCTTTAGGCTTACCACTTTCTTGGATGTTTTTTTAGCCATGATATTAGCTCCTCATTTCGCTTAATTGACGATTGATCATCTGACATCTTCAGCCTTCACTGTTTTCCCGAATAAACCCTCGGATAAACTTACGGATTTCCCTGGCAGCGCTGGTGTCCAGTTCATCACACAGCTCGATGAACTCATCACGCTCGGCACTACTTATTCGGATAAGTAACTGAGCATCTTTTTTGCCCGACTTGCGCTTTTTGCGCTGTTCGGGCTTCGCACTAGCTTTAGAGTTTGCCATAGAATGTCTGTATATCTGAAGATATATAAAGTATATACAAAATATATCATTTGTCTATGCTTATGTTTTATATAAAGTCAACTTTTCATAATGATGCAAACTAACGCGAGCAGGATGGTTCAGTTCAAGACCGGGCGGCGACCTTGTGTTTGGCTTTCAATCGCTTAAAGAAACATGTAATTGGCGCGGAGAAATAGAGGGTTTTCTGTATAGTCGCCACTTTAAATAAGTTCTATGAAATAAGTTGGATGAAAAAAGTTGCAGGAGATTAAATGATTAAGCCGCCATAAAACGATGATTACGATAAGGTCTAGAGACTTTCTTCACATTTTTGCCACTTACCCTGTGAATAAATTCAATCGCCATTTCGACGCGGCTGATTCGACACGGTAGTATCAGCCCTACTCTTAAAAAAATGGAAGTCGCTCGTAAAAAATGGAAGTCGCTTGGCAGTTTTGGCGGGACAAATTAACAGGCAACATTTAATAAAAATTAAAGGTGCGCTCATGAAGCTTAATATTGGTTTAGCAATTTTCATATTTCTATTTTCAACGCTGGCGTTTGCGGATCGAACGGTGATTACCGTCAACAATTCCAGTCAGCCAATCTGGGTTGGTGCTGAAGGGAAATTGGTTAATCCATCAGATCCATTTAATCCGACGCCTGTGAACCCTAATCGTGGCGGTTGGTATCTTGCTCCCAATGGTGGCTCTGTTACGGTAACTGTTCCGAATGGTTGGGAGGGGCGATTTTGGGGAAGAACCAATTGTACTTTTGATGAATTCGGTAATGGTTCTTGTGAAACAGGGAATTGCGCTGCGGGTTTATATTGTGATGGTTTATGGGGAAAAGCCTCAACTCTGGCGGAAATGAAATTTAATGGCTGGAATGATCTCGATTTTTATGATGTCAGTTTAATTGATGGGTTTAATGTGCCCATCCAAATTATTCCAGTGCCAGGTACCTATACGCCAACAGGGGATTACTACTACGCAGGAGCAGCAGGATGTGATACGGACGTAAATGATTTCGCCCCCGATGAATTAGCCATCACCAACAGTAGTGGGAATACCATTGCATGGATGGCGACCTGTGAAAAATGGAACATTGACAAATATTGCTGCTATGACAACGACCCGGCCACCTGCCACCCGAATGAATACTCTGTTATTTTGAAGCAAGCATGTCCAGATGCGTACAGTTATGTTACCGATCATGAAACCAGTACCTTCGCCTCAAGTTCGGGTACCGTGTATCAGGTGGTATTTCCTGAACCCGCCAGTACGCAGCAGCCTACAAAGGCCAGCTTTTATCAGCACTGTAATCACGATGGTTATGCTGTATCACTTGGTGAAGGGGAATACACCTTATCGGACTTAATTGCTAACGGTATCAGCAATGATGACATTTCCTCGATAAGAGTCGAAAACGGTTTTACGGTTGAATTGTTTGAACATGATAATTTTACCGGGGCTCAACAAAATGTGACATCAGACAATTCCTGTCTGGTAGGTGTGGGGTGGAATGATCGGATAACTTCTTTGCGTATTAAATCCAATGCGTGTACGCCCTCGACGTTGACACCATATATCGCAGTGAACAATGGCAGCTGGCTTGCCGTCGACACTACATCGGCCAGTGTGGGTAATAAAGTTGCCTTGGCGCCGCACCCGTTGGTAGAGCGCTGGAGCTGGACCGGACCTAATGGCTTTACTGCAACCACGCGTGAAATCAATCTGGAAAACATTCAGCTGCATCAGGCAGGAGAATATGTTGCGACCTATACCAACGAAGACGGTTGCCAAAGTACTATGCGATTTCATGTCAGTGTAAGTCAAAACAGTTTTACCAAGGTGTTTCAAGCTGAAGCATACGACTTGATGGCAGGAGTTCAAATTGAGAGTGGTGCAGGAGCAGAAGGCGGACAAAATGTTGGGTATATCGACGCGAATGACTGGATCGTATTTTACGATATCAATATTCCTCAAAGCGGGAATTATGTGGTCGATTATCGTGTAGCCAGCGAATCAGGGGGCGGACGCTTAAGTTTGGATTTTAATGCTGGTTCTATTCAGCTTGGTTCAGTGGATATTCCGGCCAGCGGCGGTTGGTTTAACTGGATCACAGTATCTCACACTGTTCATATTGAAGCTGGCACTTATAATGTAGGTGTTTTTGCAAATACGGGTGGCTGGAATATAGATTCGTTTGTTATCCGGAAACAATAATTCGGTAACGTAGTGATAGAAAAAGCAGAGGTTTATCACCTCTGCTTTTTCGTGTGTCTTTGTGGTCTGTGCTAGGGGTCAATTCTTCGGTAGAAGGCTTCCAGTGCGCTGTAAATACCAAATGAAAATAAACCTATCGCCGTTACGCCGAGCAGCCAACTTCCAAACAATTGACCTTGCAACCAGGTAAGTGCTTCGCCTACTCCACTGATCTCGCCAGCGCCTGCGACCCAGGCTGATGAAAACAGAAAAATTCCGATAATACAGTAGACGGCTCCGCGGCTGACTAAACCAAACCGGCAAAGCGGCTTGGCCCAATACTTCTGCTGATGAGGAATGTCCATAAATTTCTCAAAGCCGGCATTCCAACCTTTGACAATATGAGCAATTCCCGCACCGAATACGCAAACTGCCGCTATACAAAATACCCATTGCCCCCAGCTATTTTTTAAAAAGCCTTCACTGTTCGAGGAATCTGAGGCGTCATTTCCCAGCAGCACCGTGCCCGCCCAATATGCCAGAAATAAATGGGTAATTGCACTGACCAATAATCCGCCGCGAATGGCGATTGCCTTTATGTTGTTTCCATGCTGATCCGTATCTTTGATCGATTGCACTGCTCGCCAAGCGGAGTAGCATAGGAGACCAATGATTAAGGTGATAATCATGACCTGCCCATGAGGCTCGTCAGACAATGTTGCAAGCGCGCCTTTGCTCCCCGTTGTCTTTCCCTCGCTGCCTAAAGCAGCAAGCGTCGCCATGCCGCCAATCATTAGATACATGACGCCCCTCGCGGCATAACCCAGTCTTGCTCCCCAAGCAAATTCCGGGGGAATGGAGATGTTGCTATTCATTGCGTGCCCTTTAATTACTGGTCATCTTCTTCTGGCATGTCCACGTCTACATCAACATCAGGAGTGTCAACATCATACTTGGGCATTTGTCCGCCTTTTACATTGACACTCGGAGCGCGACCCTCCTCGACCTTTTTCAATTCATATTTTGGTAGTTTACCCACATCTACATCCACATCTGGCAATTTACCATCCTGTGTTTTATCAACATCACAAGCAGCCGTAAAAACAGTAATAGCACCTAACATAATTGTATTTCTTAACATCGACATGAGGTTTTCCTCCTAGTGTGTGTTCGTATTAAGTATTGCAAAAATGTGGCCAGGTGGGCGGTGTGTTGGTATTCACGACCCCTGTGTCGTAGCGGCGTATGTGAAGGCAGAGAAAGCTGGCGGCAATGTAACCATTACAAAATGTCGTGTAAGTGGTGCAGATTGAAGTTGAAATGCCAAAGTCGAAAGTTAAGGAGGGAGCTCGCTAGTTAAATGCTATTACATTAGTCACTAACGAGCTTTTTGCATTTTATTCTAAAAAATTAACGACGCATAAACCTATAAACTATTTCCTCATTCTCTTTATGGCTCCCGAGAAATTGTATGCCACCAAATTCACCTTCGGGCATAGGGTATAGTTGGATCTCCGGTTTACATTTAGCTACCAAATGTGTAGTTCCAAAATCTAAATCATTTCCTGTGATTAAAATTGTCTCTACGGCTTTTGGAACTTTTATTTCAATAATTTCTCCGTTTAGTATGTTTACAGGAGCTAGGTCAATGGACTCTTCAGTATATCTTTCAAAGCGCTCTATTTTACCGATGACTTTAACTGTAATGGCGTGACTGTTGTTGTAGGTATATACATCTATAGTTGATCCATTATTTATAACGTTAACGCGAAAATCGTGAAGATGACTGCAGCCCCCTCCTGAGCATCCACCACGTTCGGCAGCGTAGAATCTTTTATCTCCATCTCTTGGAGGTACAGAGGCTCTTGCAATATCAAAACGTCTAGAAATACGATGATGTCCTACTTTGCTGCTACTTGTAGCGTGCCCGCTCGGAAGAGCATTTGAATAAACTATATCGAGGTCAGGCTTCTTTTCCCAGCGGTATAAAGGACTTATTGTTCGAACGAATAATTGACCTGAAATTATGGGAGCTAACGTAATTTTAAAACGTTGTGTGCCTTTGAATTTTTTATCAAACCATAAAAGTCCATCTTTCTTGATTTTAATAATCAACTCTGCTTCTAGTATGGTTACAGTGTTTCTTTTTCTGTACTCATCTACTATTTCAAACGGAACTAAAAACTCCACTGAGTGCGCAGAAATTTCAGCGCCCGTTGTTTCATAATCCGCAGAGTTAGGTAACTTAATTCGTAGTTTTATTACGGATTCGATATCCTCTGAATCAAACCCTATGTTTAGCCCGCTTGCTTTTATCGTCCAGTCCGAATTTACATTCGAGGGTATCAGCGTGCCTTGAATGTCATCAAGTGCGTATATTTCGGTCATAAACCAAGTTTTTGATACGGTTGCACGTATATCTCTTATTACATCGTCCGTGAGATCGTTGACGTCATTAAGCGTTGTTTTAACTAGTTTATCAATAGTTAATGTTAGATTGTGAAGCTGTACTTTTAGAGTGTCACTTAACTCGTTTACGGTCTTGTTTAGTTCATCTCCTATTTGTTTGACTAGGCCATCAATTGATATCGTTAGTTGAGCAATCAAATCCTGTCCAATGTTCTTGAATCTTATGCTGGTGTTTTCGATTACTTGCTCTAATGATTGCTTTGCTTTTTCAATTATCGATCCCGCAATTTCACTTCCGATAGCGCTTCCCGCAGCGGAAATTGCAACTTCAGTCAACATAGTAGTATTCCTCATCTAATTTTTTTTCGAATGTAGTAAAGTATTCAATGTATTTTTTTGTTAGGGGGGGGGACGTTATTATTTGTGCAGCGATAAGTTTTGCTTTTTCAATTGCATTCTTATAATGGGTAAAATTTGCTTCACCTGGAATTTTTCGTATTTTCCTAATGATTTTGCTTGCGTTGATATTAGCTGATTCAATCAGGCTATGATCCCGATGTTTATGATAAAAAGGCGTTAATATACAAGTGAATTGAAAGTCAAAAGGTATAGGGGTTGTGAACTTATCCAGTTTTGTGCTGTAAATATTGTGTTGGCAAAACCTACCGTTTTCATCATATCCAATATAAAAGTCTTCATTTCCAATTAAATATTCAAAGAATTCAAGGTTTAATAGGTCTGCTGCATTGAATAAGAGGGAAGATTCATATGTGGTTTTATTATTGTCCAGATGTAAATCGATTGTGTTGCTATTTATCGTATGGAAGCTCTCTATAATTAAGCCGCGTGTTTTAATACTGTATTCATCTCTAAATACTAGGTTGCAATCTATAACGCTTGAATGTAATGAGTTACTAGTTATTGTCGAGGCTAATTTGTAGTTCAGGACCTCCCCATCAAATATTTCCGCTGGGGAGAGGTCTGAAAAGGGGTTTTTCTTGCTTTTGATATTTATATTGTCTTCGAAAATTATGAAAATTTCTTGTGAATTAGTCTCTTGTGAAAAAGATAGTAGACCAGATGGTAGCCCTGGACGCCAACGTCCTTTTATTTCTAAATTGCCTTCTACAAATGGATCGTTGTTCAAGCTTATTCTGAGGTCAGCTTTAAAGTTTTTTGGCTGGTTTAGAATGTCCTGATTTAGGTGTAAATTGATACTTTTTAGTGTGCAATTGTATGAATCCCGGGGAAGTTTGGACTTTCTAGTTTTATTTCTAAAGTTCCATTCGTTGGGAATGTACAGGTTGTCTGCGATGCTTGGCAATTTGAGAAGCATTTTTTTTATAGTCCGTTTTAATCGAAAAAATAACTGGAAAACTTTCTCTGTACAGAAGGGTGCAAATTAAATTGATATCTATTCTTATTCAATCTTTGCATATTCATCTGGGCTGTTCGGGAGTTCATACTCAAGATAGTGATCAATAAATTTTGTTTCTCCATTGGCGAAATGAATGGTTACCTTGATGTTAAAGTATCCCCAGGTCCAAAATGTTATAGAAAAGCTATTCTTTCTATTTTCTGAAGTGCGAATCTGATTCTTAAAAGATTCATGTAGTTTATATTCTACTTTAGTTATAGTGTCTAGTTCCCTTTCATTTCCATCAATCCACACACCAAGGTGAAATTGCTCCTTGCCACCTTCTTTGAATATTTTGTATTTTACTTTTCCTTCAATGCTTTTTATTACGTTATGTTTAACCGAAACTGACATTCCAAGCTCCTACTCATATTGCCGATCTAGGGGTGACTACACCTTCGGCGCTTTCCGGTAGGGAGTCAATAGTTTCAATTTCTTCTATCTCTTCTGTTTCAATAGTATGGTATTGAATGGTTGCTATTTTGTGTTGTTGTATTGCAGTCTTTGCTAGATCACTATATTTATTTTCATCTTTAAGTCTAAGCTGCGTCGTATCTTTAACTTTCTCATGAAATCGTTGCATCTTGAAACTGATGTCGGTGCTGGAGTCACCGCCGAGTACTGCCACAAGAAACTGATATATTTCACTCTGTAAGCTTTCTAAAGATTTCGAGTTTGCCCAGTATTCATTGGATTTTTGTTCCCACTGGAAGAGCTTTTCGCTCAGGGTTAGTAAGCCCGTAATCATTCCAGATATTGCAGTAAGATTGTTTGAAGCTTCTTGCCCAAAGAATTGTGGAAGAGTGCTAAGACCTGTAATAACCCCAGCAGCAAGAGTTAGCCACTTTAATGCGGAAGAAAATTTGGAATTAATATTGCTGATATCCAAATAGGCTATCCGGTATTTTTCCGCTGTTTCCCAAGAATCCTTTGCTCGAATTTTTATGGCGTTGAACTGATTTTCATCCATTTTTGGCCTTTTATATGTACTATGCCTAAACAGGTTTTGTTGGTCAGGGTAAATTTTTATTAAAATCCTACGTTTACAGAAATCATAAGCACCAATCCTTCGACATCTTTTCTTTCAGTATAATCTTCAAAGTTTAAGCTTGGGTCAGGAATGCTTCCTTCATGTAAACCTTTTGATAAAACTAGTCTGTTCTTATGTACGGTCCAACCTAAACCAGCGTTTAAAGTGGTTTTGGCAGATTCATCTTTATCCCCTTTCCAATAACCGTAGACTAAACCAGCTGCAATCCCATTAAAACCATCACTTAAATCATAAATTCCTAAAAATGGGGAGATTCTGTGGCCAGAAGATAGATTCCAATTATCGGAGTTGTCGCAATCGTTAAAACACTTTAACGTTCTTGCGAATGAAAAATCATAGTGAAGTTCAAGGCCAATACTTGTGGCGTATTGTGTGCCTGTTGCTGTAATTGTTTGATCTCCTCTAATTGAAACATCATTGGTGTCTTCTAATACTTCTTCTTTGTAATGTATTACATATAAAGCGGGGCCGAAACCAAATTGATCGAGCTCACTTTCTTTTCTTTCATCTGCTTTATTTTTTGCGGTTAATTGCTGTTGGGTTGTTTGGTCGTCGGATAATACTTTTCCTGATGTTAAAGTGGAGAATAAAATAACTATAAATGCGAATAATTTCATAACTTATTTCCCTTTTCTGCGCTTGCAATTTATAATTTTTTAGTGTTGTTTTGCTCTTGTTGGTGAAGGGTGGTGCAAATTCTTATCTAATAAAATTTAAAAAAATAGGCTTCAAGTAATGTTGAGGGAGATTGGCTTCTAAAATATCAGTGATGAGTACTAAGCCGATTTTTGTTTGCAGGTGTAAAAAACTATGCGAAACTTTGCTGCGTAAGGAGGGGGTTGAACCTATATTTATATTCATCTGAAGTGCTCCGTGCATTCAAGTTTTTTTTCAAACTGGCTTCCAGATTTGAGGAGAGTGATAAACAGGGTTTTCAACTGCTGGGTGGGAATAAGTATGTCGGTAGGTTAAGGGTTGGTCAAGCTAAAATTTAAAAATGTGAATTTGCACATCTATCTATTGGTTCTATGTGTTTGCTTTTTTTATAATTACGTGGCTGTTTTGTTGGTGAGTAGAGCTTGAGGTTGTCTTTAACTTCGTTTTAGGCGCGCTTTTTAAAAACAACCTGCAGACGCAAAGTGCGTCTGCAGGTTGTTTAGCTCTGTATTATATGGAGCAGATTTTCTGGCCGGTCCAGGTATCGATTGATGCGACTTTTACCTGGATTTTCTTGCGTTCTCCAGTCGGTTGGATTTCATTGATTAGTAGAGTGCAGGGCTTTTTCCCGAGAAAAATTTCTGCGTCATAGGTTTTGTTGGCCATTGGTTCAAACTCTAAAGCGATACTGCAATAGTTGTTTCCAAAGCTGTAGTAAGCTGCGACAAAAATATTGCTGGTGGATGGAATTTTATATTGCAGTGTTGTGTCTTCTGGTTTGGCTGGCGCTTCCAATGCAAATGTGTTGCCGCATCCATCTTCGCCTTTTAATGCAAATTGAACCGCAACGGATGCAACGCCACCTATAGCTTGATAGGATGAAATTTTTTTGGGCGTAATCAATGTTGCTGTCTCTCCCGATGTGGGCGGAATATAGGTGGTTCTTGCGCATGCTATTAAAGATAGGGCAAGGGCAGCTATGCTGATTTTTTTCATCTGGTTTATCGCTTTTTCATTACAATGTTTGTAAATATTATAGCGTGTCGAGCTGGGGGTGCAATATGGTGTTTGTTCGCAGTGAGTGTCCTGAGGTTTTTGCTGCGACTGGATCTCCCCTATGTGCTGAAATCCAGTGCTTTTGGCGGGTGTTATTTATATTTTTAATTCTACCTCTACGGATTTAAACCCCGGTGTTCCGCTTTCGCTATCAACCGTATTGGGGATTAGAATATTGGCTTCCGGGTAATAGGTCATCAAGTTGCCCTGGCGTACATCAAATGCTTTAACTTTCAGGTCTTTCATCTGTCCGGTGGCGGTGCTCAGGCTTACACATTGATTTTCTTGTAAACCTTCCTTTTTCATATCGTCGGGGTTCATTAACACAACCCAACGTTCGTTTTGCCCTCGATACGTGTCTCGTTCATCGTAGATGATGGAGTTAAATTGGCCTTCGCTACGGATGCTGGTAAGGCGATATTGACTGGAGATGCGGGGGAGTGGGTGTATTTTAAACTTTGCTTTTCCGTTGTCGGTTGGGAATTCAGGTGAGTACAGCGTGCGGCCGTCGATATGGAATTCTTCTTTGTTCTCATCAATGGTCTGTATGTTGTGGAAGCCGGGAATGACATCGCCGACAAACTGACGTACTTTTTCATGATCCAGAAACAAAGAAAAATCCAGCGTGCTGTTATCGATAAGTTGGGCGCCCAGTTTGCAGATGATTTCAATTTCGGATTTTAATTGGGCAAAGCGTTCAATACCTCCTTCACTTAGGCGGACGAAGTTGAACATGGATTCCTGTGTGGTGGGCTGCTGTTCTTCATCGCGAACGCGTATGGGAAGGATAACAACCTCTTCATCGACAGCGTGAACATGGCTCATATTGATGGTCGAGCTGATGTAACATTTAAACGGAATTTTGTTCAATGCCGCAGACGCATATGTGAAGTCAGGGTTTGATGCAAGGAGGTTGCCTCCCAGCATTACGGCCGCTTGAATATCACCGTTATGTGCAGCGTGCATGCAACTCATCGTGTCCATTCCGTGTGTTTTCGGCAGAATGGGGCCAAGTTTTTGTTCGATGTTGGTTTCTATAGCTTGTTTTAACTGGGGTGTGAAGCCCATGCTGCCAGTGCCTTGAATGTTGCTGTGTCCTCTAAGTGGCAGCAGGCCGCAGCCAGGCTTGCCGATCATACCGCGTACCAGGGCGAGGGCTACGACTGACTCTATGTTGCCTACCCCATGCGTGTGATGGGTAAGTCCCATACTCCAGGAAAAGATGGTGTTTTTGGCTTGGCTATACAGCTGAGCAATTTCTTCAATTTGCGACTGGCTCACTCCGGAAGCGTGTTCCAGGTCAGTCCAGGAAAGTGCAAGAATATGTTGTTGGTACGCATCAAAGCCAGAGGTGTGTTGGGAGATAAACTCGGCGTTGTGCAGATTGTTCTCCAGCAAGTACTTGATGATTCCCTGGATTAAGGCCAGATCCCCGCCCAGATGCGGTTGTACGTAGTGGCTCGCTACCTCCTCGCCACCTTTCATCATTGAACGCCAGTCGCTGGGAGATGCGAAACGTAACATCCCGGGTTCTTTTGCCGGGTTGATGACGACAACCTTGCCTCCTCGTCTGCGGCACTTTAACAAGGTTTTGACATAGCGCGGATGATTGGAAGCCGGGTTTGCGCCAAATACAAAAATAAGATCGGCTTTGTTTAAATCATCATAACGTATAGTGGCGGTGCCAGTGCCTACGGTGGCGGTGAGTCCAACCCCTGAGGCTTGATGGCAGTAGTAGGAGCAATTGTTTATATTGTTGGTTCCATAGAGCCTGGCCATTAATTGCATGCTAAATGCGGCTTCGTTAGATGAGCGGCCACTGGCATAAAAGAAGGTGCGATCGGGTTCGCTGGCTTTGAGTTTTTTTACAATTGTTTCGAATGCCTGTTCGTAGGTTGTCGGTGAATAATGCAGATCTCCTGCTTTTTTATGCAGCGGCGTAGTCAGTCTGCCAAGATCTTCCAGGGCCTTACCGCTGAGTTGTTGAAGTGCATTGATAGAGTTTTCAAAAAATACTTGGTTGGGTATTCCGGCGCGAATATCGCTGAGGTGTGCTTGTATGTTCTTGTTACATATTTCGATGCCTTGCCGGGCTTCATTATGTAACCCTCCATTTTGTCCGCCGGTGCCAAATGCACAGGCTTTACATGCATTTTTGGAGTGTAGGGTGCGCCATAAGTTGACGGGGCCAATTTGGCGAGAGTAGCGTAAAACGCTACGTATGGCCTTAAATCCACCACCAGTAATTGTTTTTTGTGTACTCACGCAAGTGATGCCTGTTGTCAGTTTATTATGTGCAATCGCGTTATTGCCGGCTAAAGTTTAACGCCGGCTTGTTGTGACTGTTGCTTAATGCAATTTGTAGGTAACATTAATCGAGCCGAATTTACCCATATCGTCCTGAGCTTCATATTGTTTGGACGACAAGGCACCGGTATAGGAAAATGCCCATTTGCCAATATTGTACGCCGCTCCGAAAGAGAATTTAAGCTGTTCATGAACAAGCTCGGCGCCATAGCTGTCTTTAAAGGTATTGCCTTCTATCATAATATTGTTGAAAGTATAGCTACCCAGCAGGTTCATGTAGATCATCCAGTGTTGATTGCGATTGCCTGCAGTAGGGTTAATTTCCCGCCCTGGCAGATTGGTTGCTGTGGGAAAGCTGTCTCTTAAGCTCTGCCCGAAACGGAGTCCCAGGCCGTAGCCTATATCACTGGACAGGTTGCCTAAACCGCCGACCGAGGTGCCGACCAGATCCATTTCTAATCCGTTGTCGAAAGCTGTATCCCAATAGCGGTCGCTGCGAGATCGTTCGACTCGGAATACGGGTTCGTCTTTAATTTGTGTGTCCCAGCCTTGTGGGTTTTCCGATCCGGTAACGTCATGCACCAGGCTTTGCGCGTCTTCTGCTCCAGAAGATGGGCCCACCATTCCAAGCACCAGTGTTAAGCGATCTGTGCGGACTGCGTTGAATGAGTGGAAAGTAACACGCCCAGCCAGCAACCCAGCGTAAGGAGCATCGCCAGGTTCCGGTGCGGGCTTGGTAATATCTTCCGGTGTGCTCATCATTTGTCCTACGAGATAGCTGATAGCGCGATGCCGCCCTTCCTGAGTGTTAATCGGCAGGTGTTTGACTAATAGGTGTAATGGCCAGGGGGTATTTTCCTTGTCAAATCTTTCAAATAGTCCGTGTCCCCACGCGATACCGACACCGTTGGTGTATCCGCCGTCATCTTTGAAAAAAATGTCATTTTCAAACACCAGGCTGACATAACTTCGTCCAGAATTAATTGCATTGCTTATGTTTTCACGCGGATCGACGGTTTCTGATGTTTCCTCATCTGTCGTAGCCGGCTTTACGGATTGTTCGTTTATGGAAGCGTTGTCAGTATTGGATGGCGTGGGGGCGTTTTGCGCCTGTACTGTGGCTGAAGCGCTGAAAGCCACTAAAAAGGTTATTGTCATTAACTTAAGTTGCTGAAATAAAGAGTTCCGTAACATAGGGTTCCTGTTTGTTTAAGTTCCTGGATCGTTATGTGTTTGTCAACGTGTTAAAAAGTCTATGAGCTTGGTCAGATGTCCTTCGCATTCTCACGTTAAAGTTGTTTAATTCACCCTATGCAATTCTTTGACCATGCTAACCCGGTTGTCATCATCAAAAATGATGTCGCATGTCAGCAGTAGAATTGATGCGAATTATTTGTTCTTTTTTTGCAGGGTTGCGCAGTATCAGGAAAATTTTTAAGCGGAGTGAGTATATTGCGATTATAAGGCTGAGATTTAAGCCATATCAAAAAAGATAAGATGTGACGATATAATTTCTCGGTGAATGAACTATTGCGGCTCGTGGGGAAGTTGAATAAAGAACTCAAAAGGGGTGTTTGTATATTTTTCCTGAGTATTTTGTAAAAGTTGGATGGCAATGGCGCCACGCTGCTCTTCTATATAGGCTTTCGCGGCATCCATTCCGACCCCTCGTCCGGAAATTTCTGTGACTTGCTCTTTTGTTGATACGCCGGATGAAAATACCAGCTCAGCAATGTTTTGCCTGGTCGGATTATCCGACGGGGTCCACATTCCTAATGTGAGTCCTTTCTGGTAGAGCCTGCCGATGTCCAGCCCCTGACCATCATCTTTCACATAAATTTGGAGGTGCTCATTTTCCCGTTGCCAGCGCAGACTGATTTTACCGTGTGCTGGTTTTCCTGCCGCTATTCTCACCTCGGCGGTCTCAATCCCATGGTCAATGCTGTTTCGAAGTATGTGAGTGAAAACTTGATTGATCAGCTCTGCCGTCTGTTCTGATATCTCGATATCGTCGGACAAAAATTCAACCAGCGGAGCGTTTTTTCCTAATTCTAGCGCAATGGATGGAAGTGATTGTGTAATGTTCTCCAGGGTGGTTTTTAAGGTGAAAGATGCATTTTGTTGCGGGTTTGCAGTATCAGTGTTGCCGCGTTCAAAAACACGCTGAAAAACGGTTTGATATTCTTTGAGCGTCTGGCGAAGGTTCGAGAGATCTTGCGCCAATTGAATTTGCGGCGTGTCACGCGGTTCTTTTGTTGCGGAAAGTCGGCTGTAGAGGTCTTCCGCCTGGTGGGCCGCATCACTTAAAAAATCAAAGCCATACGTGCGGGAATTTCCTTTGATCGTGTGCATATTACGAAACAGAGATGTCAGTGTCTCGTGTGTTAGCGGATTGTTACTTTGGATTAGCGTTTCATTTTTGTGGATCAGTTTATCCACAGATTTACAGTAAGCTTTAAATTTTGTGTCTGAAATATTGATCAATTGGCCGATAATGATTAATTCTCGTTTTTGTTGTTCGCGCTCGGATTCGGCTTGGCGAAGTGCGGTGACATCGCGAATACTGATCATTATTTTTGTAACGGTATCATCATCCTGTTCTGTTATTGCACTCCAGTCCAGATCAAGGATTTTATGCTGATGGTTAATTTCCACCTCTATCGTGTCACACAATAAATGATGATTAAATTCAAAATTCATAACATCTTCATTGATGATGGCTTTGACCGCTTCTGTAATTTGATCCTTATCGTTTTGGCTGAGCTCTGCATGGCGAAAAAGCAAGTCGTCATAGTATTGATTGGCGATCTGGTCTGTTTCGAAAATGGTTTCTACAAAGCGTGAATATTCATGATAGATCCTGCCATCTGGCTGTACCGTGATTAAGCCTTGTCGAATGTTGTTGAGCATAATCTGAATATCGTAGTTTTTATTGCGCAACTCTTCCGTTCTTTGCGAAACTTTTTCTTCCAAAATGACGTTGAGTTTCTCTGCGAATTGTCGTTTTCGCCGCTGGTATTCAATTGCACCGGCAATAATTGCAAATAAAATCAATCCGTACAGCGTGTATGCCCACCAGGTTAGCCAGGGGGGAGGGAGTACCCGTATTGCAATGATTTTGGCTGTTTCATTCCACAGGCCTTCGTTATTGGCCGCTTTGATTCGCAGGTGATATTCTCCGGCATCCAGATTGGTGTATGTTGCGGTGCGTTGTGTGCCGACGTTGTTCCATTTTTTGTCAAACGGATCTAAGCGGTAAGCGTACTGGTTTTTTTCTGGATTGCGGTAGCTTAACCCGGCGAATTTAAATGTAACCACGTACTGGTCATAATTTAACTCCAGGTATTCCGTGCGATTAATACTTTTTGTCAAAGGGGAGTTTTCGGTATCGATGTGCACGGTTTCATTGAGGATTTTTAACTCGCGCATGACGATGTGGGGCAAGTAGTCATTGTCTGTAATTTTTCTCGGGTCAAAAACGGTGTATCCCTTCGTGCCTCCAAAAACCAACTCACCATTGCGTAAAGTGATAGAGGTATTAATGTTGAAATTGTCACCCTGGATGCCATTGGATTTATTGTAAGTGCGGATATTTTCGCTTTTGGGGTTGAACCGAATTAAACCTTTGTTGGAGCCAAGCCATAAATTACCTTGTTGGTCCTCTTCTATCGCATTTATCACATTGCTCGGAAAATCCCTTTGTTTATCGAAGCGTGTAAAGCTCTCTGTGGTTTTGTTCAGTTTATTTAATCCGCCTCCACGTGTGCCGATCCACATCGTACCATCGCTCGCTTCGTGAATGCTGAGCACAACGTTGTGCCCAAGGGATTGCGGATTTTTTTCGTCATGGCGAAAATGTTTGAATGTGTCAGTGTGAGGATCTAGTTGATCCAGCCCATCATCTGTGCCTATCCATAACATACCATGGCTGTCTTGCATGATTGTCCAGATAATCATGGAGCCTGAAGTTGTAGGGTCATTCGGGTTATGCTGATATAACATAAAATTATCCTGCGCCGGATTGTAACGATAGAGTCCTCCGCCAATGGTGCCCACCCAGAGTGTTTCATCCCGGTCAAAAAACAATACCCACACGTTCCCACTGCGCAGCGCAAAGGGGGCCTGGTGATCCAACTTATAATGCGTGATCGCGCCGGACTCTGGATTGAGTCGACTAATGCCGCGTCCCCAGTGACCCATCCAGATATTGCCTTGGGAATCTTCGGCTAAATCCAGAATTGCATTTCCACTGATTAGTTCAGGGTCAAATACCCGTGATTCATCGGGTTCGTAGTACACGGGTGTATCCCGCTTGGGATCGAATAAATTGGCTCCACCGCCGTCTGTGCCCACCCAAAATCTTCCTTGGCTATCTTCCAGGAAGGACAGAACGGCCGTTGCGTTAATACCGTAAGGATCTTCTGGGCGATGACGGTAGGTATTAAACGGCATGTCTCCGCGATTAAAAAAGTTTACCCCATCGGGAAATGTTCCCACCCATACGTCCTGGTTATTATCCTGATAAATGATACGAATTATATTGCTGCTGATACTGTTCGGGTCATTTGGGTCGTGTAAGATTCGCGAGAATTTGTTTGAATTAATATCCAGGACGCACAAGCCCAGGTTGGTCCCCACCCAAAGATAACCGTCGTCATCTTCCATCAGATATGTGACGGTTGGTCCGGCAATACTGGTGGGGTCGTCTTTTATGTAGCGGTAGTGAGTAAATTTTCCAGTGACGGGTTCCAGCACACTTAAATCGACATCTGTTGCCACCCAGATTTTGCCATCGCGAAGTTGCTTAACCATCCAAACCACATTATGGGCGATAGATTCGGGGTCTTCTTTATCGTGTGTATAACGAAAAAAGGTCTCCGTTTGTGGGTTGTAACGAAACAAGCCTGCTCCGTCGGTGCTGGCCCAGATCATGCCTTGATGATCGATGGTCAGGTGCAGTACCAGATTTTTAATGCTTTCCTGAGTGTTGGGGTCACGTAGGCCGATGGGGGTGAATACTTTAGTGTCTGGATTAAATTTTACCAGGCCATTGGGGGTGCCCAACCACATCAGGCCCCGCTGGTCGACCACCATGTTTCTTACCAGAACTTCTTCACTGTCGGGTAACGCGTAATTCGTAAAACTGTTTTTATCCCGATCAAATAGGTCCAGGCCGGAGTCTGTTGCCACCCACAACCGCTGTTGCGTGTCTTCGATGATATCGGAAATGTCATTGTGGCTGATCGACTGTGCATCGCCCGCGCGGTGAGTAAAATGCTCGTATTCGTAACCATCAAAGCGTGCGAGCCCGTCTTGCCCGCCAAACCACATATAGCCGACACTGTCCTGGTAGACCGCTTTTACCGCACCGGTGGCTAAACCGTCGTCACTTGAGAGCAGAGTGAAGCGGCTGTTGGCACTGGGAGCGTTCGCCTGGCATTGGACTGCCACAGTGAATGCAATACAAAATATTCCCCAGAACAGGTGAAATTTAAATGCCGAATGTCCAGTTTTTATGAGTTTTTTCATCAACTTAGCTAAATTCCTGACTTCGCTAACCGCGTTGATTACGGGTTGATTGACTGTGAATATTTCGGGTCGCAGTTTTTAGTATAGCTGCCAGTTCGACTACCACCTTGAATCTCTCAAATAATCCCGGAATTTCGCAATAGCTCATAAGTCCCGTATAGCAAGTGGAATATGCTGGCGGGGAGATTGTAAAAAGTTGTCGGCATTTAACGGATTAAGACATTTATTAATCTCCCGTGCTCTTTATAATGCCCCTATTCAAAGTGCTCCATCGGCATGCGAGCGCATACATTCAAGCCGGTTAACATCTATGTTGTTGAAATTCCCTCAACAGTGTTTTTTGACGCTGTTTGTTTTGCTGTGTATGTCTTCGAGTTACGCGGAAAACAAGCCGACAGTTCCCGTGTCTGAGCTCCCTCAAAAACCAATATGCGCCGACGCTCTGCAGCGCCCTTGCGTCGCATTGGTGCTCGGCGGTGGTGGCGCACGTGGTGGGGCACATATTGGTGTGCTGAAAGTGTTGGAAGAGAAACATATTCCCATTGATTTAATTGTTGGAACCAGTATCGGTTCGTTTGTTGGTGGGCTCTATGCCAGTGGCCGAACAGCGGTGGAAATAGAGAGCATGTTTCATTCGGCCGACTGGGATGCGGGATACCAGGATGATTTGAGCCGGTCGCTAATTCCCAACAGACGTAAGCGTCAACTGGACAATTTTCCTATTCACGTAGATATCGGGTTCGATGGTCATAATCTCAAAATGCCCCGAGGATTTATTCAAGGACAGGGTATGATTGATTTGTTGAATTCCATGGTTGGCAGTTATCCCCGATTCGCCTCGTTTGACCAGTTGCCGATTCCTTATCGCGCCGTGGCGGCTGATGTGGAAACCGGGGAAGAGGTGGTGTTAAATCGCGGCGACCTTGCGTCCGCGATGCAGGCATCCATGTCGCTTCCCGGAATTGTTCGACCGGTTGAGAAAAATGGTCGTATTTTGGTTGATGGGGGAATTGCCAACAATTTACCGATTAGTGTAGCGAAATCACTTGGGGCTCAGGTGATTATCGCCGTGAACATCGGATCGCCGGAATTACATCGGGAAGAGTTAACGTCGAGTTTTACTATTATTCGCCAATTGACAGGCTTTCTCACTCACAACAATGTGGACTACCAAAAATCCTTGTTACAGGAAACGGATGTTTTTATTGAGCCGCCGATCGAGGATGTCGGCATGCTGGATTTTGACAAAGTTGGTCAGACAATCGACATAGGCTACACAGAAACACTGAAAGTATTTGAGCAGAGTGCCATGCTGCAACAGCTGGCTCAGCTGAATATTGCGCGTGTTGTATCAGAACCTGTTGCTTCGGATGTGGCAACGCGAATTGATAAAATTCAATTGACCAATCACTCTCGTCTGGCAGACGATTTTTTGTTGCATCGAATGGGGTTGAACGTTGGACAAGCCTATTCTCAAAATGATCTTGCCGAAGCCACAGACAAATTGTATGGACAGGGCAGTATTGCCCGTATTTCTACCTCAATTGATAAAAAGCAGCAGCTGAATGTGCTCAATGTACTTGTGGAGGAAAAAGAATGGGGACCGGGTTATCTGGATTTTAAATTTTCCATGGAAGATGATTTTGATTCGTTTAGCCGCTATCAAATGGGAGCTTCTTATCGCTTGACCAATCTTACTCCCTATGGCGCTGAATGGTATTCCTCGGCTGAAATCGGCACGGACAAACGCATCAATTCTGAGTTTTATTTTCCACTTCGAAATTCCGGATTTTTCTGGATGGTTCGAGGTGAGTACGAGCGCGAAACTTATGAATATATCGCCAGTGATGAATTATTGGGTGAAGTGTTTGTCAATCGCTCCCGCATGGATACCGGTATGGGGTGGGATGCATTGGACCAATTCGATGTTGTGCTTTCGTTACTCTACCAGGACGCCTATATTAAAACGCCGACTATATTTGGTGAAGTATTGGGGATAGATGAAATTAAAGCGCGGCAGAAGGGCACAGCCCTCACGTTTAATTTTGATAGCCTGAATGATGCAACCTTTCCTAACGCTGGCTGGAAGCTCACAACTCGAATTGAACGCACAAAAGATGATTACCTGGATACCACCGAGTTTTCCACCAAGGCCGATGCTGAATTCAACGGAGTTAAATCCTTTGGCAAACACAGTTTTCGCTCGCGAGCGCGGTTTCAAAGTGTTATCAGCGAAAATGCTTTAGGTTTGCTTAGTGGGTACAGTCTTGGAGGGTTTTTGAATTTATCCGGGATACCGGCCAGATCGATGAATGGGCAGCATGTCAGGTTTGTGAGTGAGGTTTATACCTATCAACTGGCAGCCAATGATTTTGGAGCTTTCAGTCTGCCTTTATATGTTGGGGCGTCAATAGAAGCGGGCAACGTCTGGAGTGAGCGCGCAGACATCGACTATGATGAAATTATACAATCCGGCAGTATTTTTATCGGCTGGAATGGTATTTTGGGGCCAACCTATCTTGCGTATGGTCGCACAGATGATGACCAAAGCAGCTTCTATCTGTTTGTTGGCAAAACCTTCTAATTGTGCGATGAAGGTTGCACGTCGCTGAATATCCATAATCTGCTTGTTGCAGGTAAGGTCTGTCTGGTTGATGTTGTGAGATCCGGGCGATACCGATTCGCAAGCTTTATCTTTTTCTTTGAATTCTGTCGCCCATTCAGGTCCCAAAGCTGTCTGCTTTGTAGACTCCAACGTGTTGATTTTCTTTTCTTGATTACCGCTTCTCATGAACAGGCGCTCGTGCAGTGCAGCAGGGGCAGGCTAGGGATAAAAAACAATGAATAAAAAAGCAGCGTTTGGAACAATCGTTGGGTGCATAAGTGCTGGTGTCGTGGTAATCGTTAGCGAGGGTTAATGTGGGTATGGGGCGGTTAAAAGTGGGCCGCGAACAAGGGCATATAAATCGACACGGAGCTAAAAAAACGCCTGTTTATTAGGTGAATTGGTAAAAAATAGTACAAGTGCTGCTGAAAATTTTTATTCGAACGATCTATTTACAAAGTTTTTCTTCATTCAAACGACTTGATTCACAAGTCTCCTTATAGTTCTCCGCCTATCAGAAACTGGGCCGGCTTAAATTCGACCGGGATGTCGCGTCTTTTGTTCCCGAGCAAACAACACGCGTTACATACTCAGAAAACTTAAAAGCGATACAAGTCGCACTAATAAAAATAATAAGCAGACACAATCAAAAAAACCGAACCTGATATCTGGCAGTTTAGGTTTCAAAAAATAAACACAACAAATAATAATAAATGGAGTAAACAAATGATGAAGAATCCACTTTATCTTGCCCTGTCGTTCCTGACGGCTGCAGGACTTACCGCCTGTGGAGGCAGCGGAGATGCTGATGACTACGTTGTGCGCAATATCTTTGCTGTTGGAGATCAGTTTGATGCGATGGAAGACGGAGGGGCAATTGAGGGTGATGTTGTTTTAAACGATCGCAGCGAAGGGCCTTTTACCATTGCGCTTGTAAGCGGCAGTAGTACGACAAATGGATCATTGGATTTTAGAAGTGATGGAAGCTTCACTTATGCCCCTGATCCCGACTTTCACGGAAAAGATAACTTTTCCTACCAAATTACCCACACCGCCTCTGGCGATATTGCAACTGCGCTGGTGACAATCAATGTTAAAAATGACTTTGAAGACATTGAAGAATACGGCTGGACTCAAATATGGGGAGATGAGTTTGACAGCGAAATTGACCCATTAATTTGGGATGCCGTGAATGTTGACGTTGCGCAAGGCATTGCAGAGATCAGTGTTGCCGATGCATCCACCTCTTACCTGAAAAGCATGAACTCCGTGCGTTATGGCCGGATTGAAACGAGTATTCAAATTCCGGCTGGTGGTGGTTTAGACAGCGTTTTTAAACTACTGCCCATGGCGGATTTATATCAAGGAATTAACCAGCTGAGTCTGCTGCAAACATATCACAAAGGTATTCAAGCAGGTGCGCAATACGGTTTGAATCTGACCAATGCCGTGCGGTTTAACGAAAAAGCGACCTTTGGCGCTTCACAGGAATTTCACCAGTATGCGATTGAGTGGAGTGAGGCGCAAATACGCTGGTACATCGACGGTGTGCATGTTCATTCGGTGGATACATTAAACACTTGGGCTTATAGCATGAATGGTGATGCGCTGGAAGTCGACCAAAGTGGTCCGTTTAACCAGGACATGCAGTTAGTGTTTGCACTCTCGGCAGATGCAAGCGCCACCGTGCCCGCGAACTTCCTGATCGACTACGTTCGTGTTTACAGCTGTGATCCTACGGTTTCGCAAGACACCGTGAATTGTGCCTCTGCAGTTAACCGCAGTGTTAATAATGCTGCGTCCGACCGCATCGAATCGGTGGGTGAGACGGTCACACCGATATATACCGATGCTCTGGAAGACTTCCTTTATCACTATACCGACGAAGTGCACGAGCTGGACATCGGCCTCTACCAAACGGCCGTTATGCAAGAGATCGATTCCGAAACTGACCGCGGTATCGTGATTGATGTGACCAACGCAGGGGGCGATGCCAATATTAGCTTTAATGCTCCTGGTGTAGCTTTCACTGGGAAAGATGTTGTATTGAATTTCGATATGTATATCGACAGCGCAAATACACTCACAGAAGTGTTTGATATTCGAATGGAAACCGCTTGGCCCTACATGGGAATATTTTATTGGAATACGGCAGAACTCACGCCGGATACCTGGGTGAGCTATTCCATACCTGTGGCAGATTTTATTGCTAATCCTTTCATTGCACCGGACTGGCTGAATTGGATTCCCGGTGTGGTTGAAGGCGATGAGTTACCTTTAGACCCTAATAATGTTGGCTTCTTACTCACGATTGAATTCCATGATCAGGTGCATTTTCAGCTGGATAACATCTATCTATCCTGCATCAGCAATGAAAACTGTGTAAATGGACCTTTGGCAATGCAGCCTGCTTTTGTTGAAGCACGGCATGAACGTTTTGAAGCCGAAGACTACAGTGCGGTGACCGGTGACGTTCAAACTGAAGAAACTGCCGATGAAAATGGTGGATTAAATGTCAGTGATATTGATGAGGGCGATGTGCTGGAATATACCTTCGAAGCCTCATTTGCCGGACTTTATCGTTTGGATTACCGCGTGGCGAGTGAAGGTGGAAGTCCCGGGTTCAATTTAATGGTTGACGACCAGATTATTGAAACACAATCCATCGTCGATACAGGCGGATGGCAAACCTGGGTCACCCTGTCTTCATCTGAATTTATCTTGGAAGAAGGACTACACACGGTTCGATTCGAATTTGTCGGGGGCGGAGTGAATGTCAACTGGTTCGACGTAGTTCCTCCCTACATTCTGGTCCAGCAGGTGGAAGCAGAATCGTTTGTCGCGCAGAGCGGCCTGCAAACAGAAGCGAGCTCGGATGAAGGTGGCGGCGAGAATATTGGCCACGCAGAGCCGGGAGATTGGGCCGAATACACGGTGAATATTCCCGCCGATGGTACCTATGTTTTTGAGTATCGCATGGCAAGTGCAAATGGCAGCGATGGATTTACCGTTTCCATGAATGGTGTTGAGGTGGATATGCAAACCCTGGAGCCTACCGGTGGTTGGCAGACATGGATCAGTCAAAAAGCAGAAGTGGAGTTAGTCGCAGGAGAACAGACTTTGCGCCTGGATTTTGTTGGGCGAGAAGTAAATATCAACTGGATCAAAATAACCAATTAGATCCTGGAGGCGCTTTTTTAACAACAAAGCGCCAGATTCCACGCGACGAAAAGTTAATAAAAATTAACTCCATTAGGGGAAAATAAAATGAATAAACATGCATTCAAACATCAACTTCTGGCTGCAAGCATCGCATCGATTCTTGGCGTGAATACCTATGCACAGCAAACAGAAGAAACCGAGCAACAGAATGAAGTGATAGAGAGCCGTGAGCCGAATTCGCCTGGTGTCGACGAAGAAGTTATCGTGACGGGTATTCGCGCGAGTTTAAAGCGCTCCATGGATTTAAAGCGCGATGCAAAAGGTGTAGTGGATGGTATTTCAGCGGAAGATATCGGCAAGTTTCCAGATACCAACCTCGCGGAATCCCTCCAGCGTATTACCGGGGTAGCGATAGATCGAACTCGTGGTGAAGGATCTGAAATTACGGTACGTGGTTTCGGTCCGGACTTTAACCTGGTTACTTTTAACAGTCGTCAAATGCCAACCACCGGTGGTCGATCATTCGATTTTAGTAATATTGCATCTGAAGGCGTTTCGGCGGTGGAAGTGTATAAATCCGGGCGAGCCAATGTAGCGACGGGTGGTATTGGTGCTGTCGTGAATGTTAAAACCACTAAACCTTTGGAAAATCCGGAACTGAAAGCTGTCGTCAGCCTGAAAGGGGTGCATGATACCGGCACACGAAATGGCAGCAGTTTAACACCGGAATTTTCCGGCCTGTTAAGTAACACCTTTATGGACGATACCTTTGGTGCATCGCTGTCCTTCAGCTATCAGGAACGAGAGGGTGGAACACAATCTACCACCACACAGGATTTCTATAGCCGCAACTTTGTCACGCAGGAAATGATTGATGAGGAACACGAAGATGCTGAGTGGGGTTCTATTCCGGTAGGGGACCCCGATGCAATCGGGTTTCCAGATGAGTTAGTGGATGGGATCTACGCGATACCCACAAATATTCAATACAATCTGGACGATTTTGAACGTAAACGTACGAACGGTCAGCTTACCCTGCAATATGCACCGATGGATAATCTCACCGTTACGCTGGATTATACCTACGCGCAAAATGAAATCGAAACTTACCACCAGGATTTGTCTGGCTGGTTTGACCCCGGATGTCGTACTCGCGAAAGTGAATGGGTGCGCGATGGTAATATCTGGTCGCCGGTAATGTATCGTCAGGTGGGTTGCTCGCAAGACAACTTGCAGGGAGTGGGCTCTTTTGCGTTTGTAAATGAAATTAAATCTGGTGGTGTGAATGTAGCCTGGAAGCCGACAGAGCAATGGAGCGTGAACCTGGACTATCACAATTCATCTGGTGAGGGCCGTCCTAACAGCAAAAACGGAGCAAGTGGTTCTGTGGCAGTGGCGTCATTGAATCGTATTACCACGACGGGATATTTTTCTGGAAATGGTATGCCCGTGTTGGAGCGTCAGCTGGGGGAGCGCAACTCCTATAATCAGATTATTCGTATCGATGATCTTGATGTGAACGACATGCAATTATCTGGCAGTAACTTCGGCACGTTTAAAGACAGGATGGATGTAGAGCAAGCGCAACTGGATGCAGGCTTTGAATTCGACGGAGGGCACAGTATTAATTTTGGCGTGAGCTGGATTGAGGTCAGTAATCGTCACCGCGAAATGAATATTGCGCGTGATGACTGGGGTGGTATTGGTGATCCTGGCGCAATCGCAGATTTATTGACTATCGATACGATGGCTGGAGCTTTCGATGACTTACATGGCAGCGGTGATCCCCGGCAGGTAAGTGAATTCTTTACCTGGGATTTCGATGCGATGATCAAACGCGGTGAGGAACTATTGCAATCCGGAGAGCATACCAATGTCATCGGTTTAGGTGGGCCCTGCCTGACAGGATTCTGTCCGTCTTATAATTTTGATACAGACCAGATTACCAAAGAGACATCAAATGCCATCTACGTTCAGGGACATTATCTAGGGGACCTTCTTAATCGACCTTACAATCTCTTTGTTGGTGCCCGTTATGAAGAAACCGATGTGCACTCTGAAGCATACGTACCTTTGTATGACGATATTATGTGGTCGGTTTTGGATGGCGGCTTGAATTTTGTTGAAGCGCTCGATGACGACGGGAATCAGATTTCGGGCTTTACCGAACTCGGTGGTGGGTATGATGTATTTCTCCCAAGTATCGATTTTGATATTGAAGTGATGGAGGATGTTATTCTCAGAGCTTCCTACAGTGAAACAATCACTCGCCCTGTTTACAATGATCTGCGTGGTGGTATCCAACTTAATGGATTAAATAAAGATGTCGGCTTTGCCTCCAGCGGAAACCCTCGACTGCTTCCCATGGAATCGGACAATTACGACCTCTCGGTTGAATGGTATTACAGTGAAGACAGTTATGCATCTATCGGATTCTGGAAAAAAGATGTGATCAATTTTATTGCGAACGGCACCTTTGAAGATGAGCGTTTGTTCGATGATCTTCATACCCCCATTGACGGCCCTTTGTATGATCAGGCCGTGGAAGAAATTACGGGGGGTGACAGTACGTTTGAATTCGATGATGAAGATTTAAATACTTATTACGTCGAAAATTATGATGGCCAGCCTGGAGTGGTCATAATGGGAGAGGGCGACGAGGCTGAAGCGTTTGTGCTTGGCCAGTCTACGGACCCGGTGCTGCTCTTTGATGTCAGTGTTCCAGTCAACCAGCGCGAAACCGGAGTCAAAGGCTGGGAAATTATGCTGCAGCACACGTTTGGCGAATCCGGTTTTGGTATGCAAGCCAACTACACCATTGTTAACGGAGAATTGGAGTACGATATCAATCTGAAGGAAGCACAGTGGGTAGTACCCGGTATGAGTGACACTGCGAACCTTGTTGGTTTCTATGATAAAAACGGGATAGAAGTTCGGATAACGTATAACTGGCGAGATGAGTTCTTACTGGACCCGGCTATCGATCCAAAATTCGTGGAAGAGTATTACCAGTGGGACGCAAATATCAGCTACGAAGTGAACGACCAGTTATCGCTGTTTGCCGAAGGTATTAATATTACTGAGGAAAACCGTCGGGTGCATGGCCGTTCCAAATACCAGGTTCGTGAATACGCTGTGGGTCACGCGCGTTATAATCTTGGTGTACGCTATGTGTTTTAACTTGACGCAATAAACGTTACACTAAACCTCGTTAAAGATAAGTCGTTACTTTCGACGACTTATCTTTTCGTTATTTCTTTGCTGGAATATTATGGTGTGATTGCTCTGACAGTCGCACTTGTAATGGTTGTCCTGACTACAGGAATCATCACACATTGATAATCCGGTAAATAAAAATATATGGTCTATATCTGCTAAAACTTATTCCAATATTATCTTGCGCATAAGGCGACATCATGAGTAATACTGTCCTCCTTGATAATGTCACACATAAGAATTTAAAAATCATTACGCGAAAATCTGCGGCATTTGGAGACAATTTGCCGTCAGTACTGACGTTTCCGCAGGAGTTTCGCAATATTCAAACACATTACCCCATTTGTTTTCAGCAGGACTCGCAAAATGGGCGGTATTACGCTGCAGCATTAATGGGCTTTGAAGACAATGAAAACGTATTTCTCGATCAAGATCATTGGGATGCAAGCTATATCCCACTGATGATAGAGCGCCAACCTTTTTTCATCGGCGGGAAAAAAACGGCCGATGGGCAGGAAACACAGGTCATCTATGTGGACATGGACAGCCCTCGTATTAGCGAAACGGAGGGTGAGTTTGTTTTTATGGCGCAGGGCGGTAATAGTGCGTACCTGGACAGAATAAGTAATATTCTTGGAGCCATTCACCAGGGTCAGGAAGACAGCTTGAATTTTTTCAATGCGCTGCTGGAATATGAACTGATGGAGCCTTTTACTCTTGAAGTCAAATTGGTAGACGGGTCCAACAATAAACTTGTCGGTTTTCAAACCATTAATGAAGAGAAGCTTCGCGCTTTGCCTGCCGGTGTACTGGAAACTTTCAGTCGCAACGGGATTCTGCAGCAAGCTTATTGGGTGTTAGCCTCGCAATCAAACTTTGCCGCATTGATACAGCGTAAAAATAATCGCATCGAAAGTAATACGCTCGGAAAGTAATTGACGATACGCCTTAACATTAATTCACCTCATGTTAAATATCACATCTCAAGTAAGCGCGGATACGCGCGCTAGCGCCGAAAATATTCCTCTTGAAGTGTTACAGGCAACGCAGCCGCTGGTGATGCGTGGATTGGTTCAGCACTGGCCTGTTGTGAAGGCGAGCCGACAGTCACCATCACAAGCCGCTGATTATTTACGTCGGTATTATCAGGGCAAGCCTGTTGTTGTCTCTGTCGGCAAGCCGGAGATTGATGGTCGGGTATTTTACAATGCTACTTTTACCGACTTTAATTATGAATCCCACAAGGTCAATTTAAATCAGTTGCTGGATAAGCTGCTGTTGCATCTAAAAGATGAAAAGCCACCGACGCTTTACATGGGGTCCACCGTTGTCGATGACTGGTTGCCAGGGTTACGCCAGGAAAATGATTTGGCTTTGCAGAGCCTTTCCCCTCGGGTAGGTATTTGGCTGGGGAATAAAAATCGAATTGCAGCGCACTGGGACTTACCGACAAATATAGCATGTACAGTAGCGGGGCATCGGCGGGTAACACTTTTTCCGCCGGATCAACTGGAAAATCTCTATCCTGGCCCTTTGACTTGGGCGCCAGGCGGGCAGGCGATAAGCCTGGTCGATTTTCATCAACCTGATTATACGCAGTTCCCTAAATTTAAAGAGGCCTTGGCACATGCGCAAATCGTGGAATTACACCCCGGTGACGCTTTGCTAATTCCCAGTATGTGGTGGCATCACGTAGAAAGTCTGGCGCCATTTAATATTTTAATTAATTACTGGTGGCGGGACGTTCCGCAGTACATGGGAACACCAATGAATGTTTTACATCATGCGTTACTCACCTTACGCGACCTTCCCGCTGAACAACGCAAAGTCTGGCAAGAAATATTTACCCATTATATTTTTGAACACAACGGGCAAACTCATGATCATATTCCAGAGCATGCTCAAGGAGTGCTGGGTGAGATGGATGAAGATAAAGCCAGAAAACTTCGGGCATTTTTGCTGAGTCAATTAAACCGCTAAATTATCAATCCATGCTTTGCATAAGCGTAATTAACTGGGCGATACGCGCATTCGAAAGTTGGCGATAATCCGGATAGGGGCTGACAATCAAACGATATTCTTTATTGATAGCAAAAAAATTATCGAGCCACTCCAATGCCGGCAAATCTAGAGAGGCTGCGTAGGTTTTTCCCGCAATAATTCGAATGGCATTCGACTTTCTATCCACATCTGGCCGGTTAAAAAGTAAAGACGCATGCGAGTTTTCCTGAAACAAAGTCTCATCACGCAAAGATTGCCAATTCTCGTGGTGAACGAATCTCTGCGATTTGTGAGGGATTAGCGCCTGCCAGTCAAACAATAATTTGGCATATACATTAAATACTTTGCGCCAGTGATTGCTGGTGTTTTTTACAATATGGGCAATCTCGCCACTGGCCAGGCCACGCAACTCCTGCATCTGTGGATAGTCATCGATGGGCGGCCGGTTGGCAATATAAAAGTGAATGTGACTGTCTGGGCAGCCAAAACCGATTAACGCTGGCATATTAGTAAGTAAGCAAAGTACAAAAATATTCAGAACTTGCAGACATGCTAAAGCATTCGGCTTGCTTGATAAAGTCCGACGTTATTTTAGCGTAGCCGGTCTTTATTAACTCTCCTGTCGAACAACATTTTCCAGTGTTCGGATATTGCTGGCAACATCGTGGCGGGCAGGGTTTATCTGCATGACTTTGCGGAGTAACTGCAGGGCTTCCTGATATTCCTGCCGGTCAATTTCAAGTTGCGCTCTGGCAAGTAAAGCCGTTTCCTGAAAATCATCCAATGCTTCGGCACGAATATAATAATTGTTTGCCTGCGCATATTGTTTTTGTTGGTGGTATACCTTCGCTAAGGCCATTAACGCATCGCCCATACTGGGTTCGAGCTGTATGGTGTTTTTAAGTAGAGATTGCGCCTGTTGAATATTGCCCTTATGCAGTGCTAATTGTGCCTGGTAGGTGTTAAAACGGGCTTGGTAACGGCTGGGTATTTGTTGCTTTTTCTTATTGCAGGCTTTAATCAAAGATTCGAGCAAAGCCCATTGTCGCTCTTCCGCAAGCCAGGACATTGTAGTTTCGATAGACGGCAGAATCGCATCGCGATTTTTCGCATTGAGCTGTGAAATGTTTTGCGTTAAAAGCGCTACTCCACGGGGGACACTGCCGTTTTGTAAATGCAACTGCGCCGCTGTTAATCGGTTTTCTGCAGCGCTTTCGCCGAGTCGCAGTGCTACTTCCAGGCTGCTCAACGCTTCTTCCCACTTGTTTTGCTGTAGAGCAATCTGGCTTCGAATAAGCCAAAGCTCTTTGTTCTGATTGTCGTCCTGTAATTGTTGCTCCACCAAAGACTTCGCCTGACTCAGTGCATCACCTTGTAAATAGGCATAAAGTAAACCCTGTTGCCACTGCCCATTCTCTGGTTCCAGAAACATCGCTTGCTGGTATCCTGCTATGGCGCTGGCTGCCGCGTACTTTTGTAAATTGATAAATGCCAACTGTCCATATACCTGAGCATCGGCATAGCCAAGTTCTATGCTGCGTACCAGATGTTTACGTGCGGCAGCGTAGTTTTTCTCAAGCATATGCGCCATGCTCAAGCCTCGGTGAGCGTTGGCCAATTGAGGCATGGTTTGCAATGCCATCTCAAACGCATTGGCGGCGTTTTCATACTGTTTAACTGCAAGAAGAATCTGTCCGCGGAGTACCTGCAAGGCGGGGCTGTCCTCTTCAATGTTGCGCGTGGAAAACTTTTCCAGGATTGTTGAGTATTGTTGCTCATCCAGCAATGGCTTAATGCTCAGAGCAAAATTTCTTTCCGCAGGTTCAAGTTGTGCCTCGTTTTTACCCTGCAGTGGATTGCCCAACACAAATTGCCATTCTGGCTCATTCAAACTGATATTCAGTTTGACATTGGCAATGGCTTTGCCTGCGGTAAAAGCGAGTAAAATGAATAACAAGGGATATGTGGTGACATGAGCTCGCATAGCTATCTCTCGTGAGTAAATTCGATTGGCCAGATAAAACGGGCACGTACTTTTTCATCACCTTTTTTAGGTGGTGTAAATCGGCTGGAGCGTACGATTTTGTCTATTTCTGTTTTCAGTTCCGGATAGTCGTTTTTAACTATCTGCAATAGATGTACTTTGCCTTTTTCGTCAATAATGACATCCAGCTTAACTTGCGCGCTGGTGATGCCACGTCGGGAAAGACTCTTGGGAAACACCGCTCGCAGCGCTGTCAGTAAACTTGGCAAACCATCCAAATCTTTTAATTCAAAAGCATTCCAGTCCACTTCCAGTGCTTGCCATTGCTTTTGTTCAAATGTGACATCAGGGGCTTGCGGCTTTACTAGTGAAAGTGTGGGTTTGGCAATGGTTATTTTCTTTAAGGCCGGCCCTTCACCCTGCACCTGAAGTGTTAATACATTTTGTGAGACATTGGTGTTCACCACGGCCGGAGGCGGTGGTGGCGGGGGCAGCGCGAGTTCTATTTCACGAACTTCCAATGTGTTGTCCGGTGAATGTTGCAAACTATACCCCAGCCATAGCACCAATAAGGCTGCAGTTAAAATACCAATGCTTGCGAGGCTCGCCAATATATGGTGACGATAGTGCGCGTAACGGCTTGCTCGAGACTCCGGGGGGATTACATCACTGGCCTTGTTCAACGCATTATTTCCTTGCATCCGCATCAGATTGCACAAACAATATTGGTTTACGCTCACCTGTAATGTTTGACCGGACATCGCCGTTTGCCTGAGCGGTGTTGTCTGACAGGAATAAAGCCGGCGATGTGAATACTGGATGCATGGTTATTTAGCTTCTGTCGCGATGTTAACTTTTTTGGCTCCGGCGAGTTTGGCTTCATCAATCACTTCCACCAAAAGTTCAGACGGCACGGTTTTGTCCACTTGTACAACGACAGGGCGTTCTTGTTTTCGTATGAGCTGTTCAACGGTAGCTCGAACGCCGGCAACGCCAATGTTGCTGCCGTCGTAATATACGTCTCCAGCGGCTGTGATACCGAGTAAAATTACGGTTTGTTCTAAACGTTGTGCCGAAATTGCCTGGGGCTTATTCACTTCCACACCGGTCTCTTTCACAAAGACTGTCGTGACAATAAAAAAAATCAGCAATATAAACACCACATCGAGCAGCGGCGACATATCAATACTGTGCTGATGTTGTTGCTCCAGGCGTTGACGTAATCGTGTAGGCATAGGCTCTCGTATTTAAGCGTTCTCGTCTTTAATTGATTATCACTTCTGATCTGGTGTCGCGGTTTTAGCGTTCGAATGATGTTGGTTTGAGGTTTCCACTTGCGTCGCACGTCGACGCAGAAAACTTTGTAGTAACCAGCCCGGAATCGCACATACCAGTCCCAATTGCGTTGTTATCAGTGCTTTTGAAATACCATCACTCATTGTATTTGCCTGATGGCCATCATTCGCAATGGCCGCAAAACATTGTAAGAGACCAATAATTGTCCCCAATAAACCTAACAGAGGAAGCACATTAATGAGGGTGTTTGCCAGGTTATTATTGACATCTTCGGCGGGATGACCAAGATGATCTTTTTCCAATTTAAAATAACTGAACCAAAGCAAGTGGTAGCTAGCTAATGCTACGGCAAGAATGATCCAACAAACCCAGTTTTGCGATGCCTCTGCAATAAAATTATCTGTCAGCATGCCAATGCTTCCTCTTCGGATTTGGTTCGCTGAGAAGTTTGCTGTGTGGGTGTTTTAACTTCATTTACTTTGCCATCGACCTGGCTGAGTTGGATGGCGAAGTTTTCAATATCGTGATAGTAGGATTTGGCTTTCCGTGAAAGCAGCGCATTGAGTACCAGCGCAGGAATTGCAACCACCAGACCCAGTTCGGTGGTGATGAGCGCTTGCGCAATTCCGCCGGAAACAACTTCTGGATCTCCCGCGCCAAACAAGGTCATCATTTTAAAGGTTTCAATCATGCCACTTACAGTACCGAGTAATCCTAAAAGTGGCGACACTGACGCGGTGATCGCAATCGCGCCTAACCAGCGATCCAAGGTGTGCTTAATGCTGGAGAGACGAGAGAAAAGTAAATCATCTCGCTCCTGGCTGACCTCGGTATTTTGACTGATGCGCAACAGATCCTGTTGAATTACTCCGAGCGCAGGAGTATTCGTGCTTGCGTGCTTGCTATGCATGGCCTGTAGTTGTGACGGGCTGAGCTGAACTACTTTTGGCAAGCGCCATAGCTGTACGCTTTTCGCGATGGCAATGCTCAAGGCGAATAAAGCAAATAGAATAATGGGTATCGCCCAGATTCCACCTTTACTGATGTGTTCAAAGGTAGACTCTTGCTGCTGCGCTCTTGCCATTGCGCGGTCGAGACTGGGGTCAAAGGTTGCAAGTCCCTGGCCGTGGTGAAACAGATTCCGGACGCCTTCATTTGTTCCCAGTTCATACCCGGCCAGCAAATTGCTTTTGTCTAGCTGAGCAATTCCCACGAGATTTTGTTGTTCCTGGTAGTACCAGATGACCGGTCCAACACTGAGCGTATGTGCCGCTCGGAGTTCACCGGAGGGCAGGACTATATTATTTTCCTGCCAGGTTGGATAAAAACGTTGTTGCAGGTTTTCACTGTAGTGCATTAAAACTGTCAACGCATTCTGCTCTGACGATTTTTCCTTGGGCGCGCTCAAGGAATGCTGTTGTACAAAACGGTTAAGCAGATTTTGCTGGTATTGTGTCTGCTCTTTCCAACGTTGCTGACGTTCTTCTAATTGGGAAAGGCTTAATGTGTTTTCATCGCTTAAACGTCGATTAACCGCCGTTTTCTTGCGAAGCTCAATAACTTCCTGTTCCAGGTTATTGAGCTGTCTGGCAAACGCGGCACGTTCACCACCAATTTTTTTTTCTGTTTGCTGAAGGGTTTTCTGGGCTTGTTGGATGTCTCGCGTAATGGAGTTTTGAACATCTGGTGTGACGGCGAACGCGCTATGATGGAAAGTAAACGTAGCGCTCAGAACGATACATACTGCATACCAGGCGTTTCGCGGGAAGCATGCGTTTCGCAGGAGGAAAGTAGTCACCATTAGTTTTCCCCTTCTTCTTGCTGGGTGCTCGGTAAATCTGAGAGTGATGGACTTTGGGAGGCTTGTAAGTCCAGAGGTAAGCTGATGAAATCGGCCTCTGCATGCTTTTCATAAATGGCTATAGCCTGCTGTATAACGCTACCGTCCAGTCCTGCTTGAAAAGCCCATTGCCAGCCATTGGCAGAGGCTTGACCTGTTCCGGCATAACTGCCATCACCACTTACAAACCAGGCACTTCCCAGTCCCAGATAAAGTTGTTTAACACGTACATCCTGGCCGCTTGGTGCAGTGAGATTCATTTCATGCACGGTGATTCGCTTGTCAAATTCCATGAGCTTAGACAGTTGTGCGAGCGACACTTGTAATTGGGTGGATGTGTTCGCTTCGCCAGTTTCTGCGCGTTGATTCTCCAATACCTGTTGTTCTGCTTGCCATTGTTGTTGCAGCGGCGGCGGTAATAAGTGTTGGATTACATTTAATTGTTCTCGCAACTTCACCAGTTGTGAATTCAGCGTCTGCTGATGTTGCTCCATGGCATTTTGTTCAGCCAGTAGTGCAGCACGTTTTGACTCGACTTCTGAGCGTTGGCTTTGATGGTTTTGCAGCATGCCCTGCAATTGTTGCTTTTCTTTTTTCAACAGGTCCAACCGTTGTTGCAGGATGGGCTTTTGTCGTTGCCATTCTGAGTGAAGTGCAGAACTCTGATGCTCCAGGTCCAGCCATTTCTGAACGAGAGCATCTGTATCACTGGTGGTTGATGCGGTGCAGAGGTGAGAGATGAGAAGCAAACTGCCGAGCAGCCATCTTCCTGCATGCTGACGCATTTGGAAAGGTAAAGTTTGAAGGTGGTACAAAGAAAGGCTCCTTCCGGAAGAGGCGGAAATATTCAGAATGGACGTATGACGTTATTATCCCCATTCTATCGTTTAAAGTAAATACGAATTATTATTGTTTGCATGTGAATTAACATTTGTATAAAATGCGCCAGCTTTTAAATGAGAATAATTCTCATTATGGAGTTATATAAAAAATATTAAATATATCAACTACTTACGGAGATACCATGTCGCGCATTACACCTACTCACGCGTCGAGTACGCGCTTAATCCAACCAAAATTAACGGCAAAACCTGCGTCATATGGTGTTCGCCCTTCTGCATTTGCATTAACAATAGCCGCTGCCATTGCCGCGAATTCCCACGCGGAAGACGTTAAAGAGCTTCCTTCCTCTCAAGCGCAAACCCAAACAGAAGAAAGTTACAAAGTGGATAAATCCACGTCTTTCAAACACACTCAGCCATTACTCGATACGGGAAAAACTATCAGTGTTATTCCGCAAGCTGTAATGAAAGATCGCGGTGTGGAAAGTCTCCGTGATGCGTTGCGCAGTGTTTCCGGCATTACGCTGGCAGCAGGAGAGGGTGGCGCGCCTCCGGGAGATAGCATGACAATTCGGGGCTTTTCTGCCAGCACGGATATTTTTGTCGATGGCGTGCGTGATATCGCCGGGTATTCTCGTGACACATACAATATGGAAGCGGTTGAAGTGTCCAAGGGACCAGCGTCTGCCAATACCGGCCGTGGTTCTACAGGAGGCAGCATAAACCTGTTAACTAAATCTGCAAAATTGCAGGACGCATCAGATATTGGCTTACGTCTCGGCAGTGAAGGAGACTATCGTGCAACAGTGGACACTAACAAACAGCTTGGAGACAGTTCGGCGCTGCGCGTCAACATCGTAACTGAAGACGGCGAAGTGGCGGGTCGTGATGAAGTGGAAAATTCAAAAAGTGCTGTTGCTGCTTCCTTTGCTCATGGATTGGGAACGAATGCTCGGTTTACTGTAAGTGGCGAATATCAGAAGCAGGAAAATCTCCCGGATTATGGTATCCCGTGGGTTTCCAGCAATGGGAGCAGTGATCCTGTTGCAGAACTTGCTGACTATGAAGGGAAAGCGCCCCCGGTGGACTTCAGTAACTTCTACGGCAATGTGTATCGTGATTATGAAGATATTGAAGCTCAGTCATTAACAGCAAAATATGAGTATGACCTTTCCTCCAGTACTACCCTGCGTGCACTTGGACGAGTTGGCTCTGTAGCGCGAGAAACTATCGTGACTGCACCGCGCTTTGTCAGTGTGACTACCAGCACAGATGTTCGGTTGAGTGACGAAAAAACACGAGATACAAAAGACTCGCTGGAAGTGGTTCAGTTTGATTTAATTGGAAATTATATTACTGGTGGCGTAACGCATGATGTTGTTGCGGGTGTAGAAATCAGCAGTGAAACTTTCAAGCGCTGGAACCTTGTGGATGTGGTTGATGATAACCTGGATAGTACACCAGAGCTTATTGATTTGTATAACCCAGACAACCATGTTCCATTTACCGGTCGCTACGCGCGTGACGGAGGCAGTACCGAAGCGGTAGGTGACACTTTGGCGTTTTACGTCTTTGACACTGTGACCTTGAATGAAAAATGGAAGGTAAGTGCAGGGTTGCGGTCGGATTCATTTGAGACTGAATATCAATACAGCTCCGATGACCCAAGTGCAAAATTAAGTTCAAGTGATGATTTGTTGAGTTGGAATTTCTCGGCGGTTTATAAGCCCAAACCAAACGGCACTATTTATTTTGGTGTTGGTAATTCGTTTAATCCATCTGCTGAAGGATTAACGATGTCAACGCGCACTCCCAACCTGTCTGAGCTGGATGCTGAAGAAACCACCAGTTATGAAATAGGTACCAAATGGGAGTTGCTTGATAGCCAGCTTCTTTTACAAACCGCGTTGTTTTTGTCTGAAAAATCGAATGCGAGAACGGATGCCGGCGAAAGTTTAGATGTGCTAAATGGCGAGCAGGAGGTCAAAGGACTCGAAATAAATGCAACGGGCCTGCTGAGTGAAGGGTGGAGTATTATCGCCAGTTATTCGTACCAGGATAGTGAAATTACCTATGCGGAAGGGTCCGAAGTCGTGCAGATTGGGCAGGCGTTACCGCGCACACCCAAGCATTCTTTCAGTGTCTGGTCCAGTTACGAGTTTAATTCGCAATGGAATGGTGGTGTTGGTGCGCAGTATCAAGGTGATCGCAGTAACAGCGCTTCCCCCGCTTCTGCTGAAATTGCCGAAAGCTATACGACGATCGATGCAATGTTGGCGTACCGCTTGAACAGTCAATTGAGTTTTCAATTAAATGCAAGCAATTTGACGGATGAGGAATATGTGGACCAAGTTGGTGGTGGTCACTTTATTCCAGGGCAAGGTCGGTATGTTCGTGTGAATGCGGTGTATTCTTTTTAATGGATTTTAAACACAGGGATGTGTTTTACTTGTTATTTAATACGACTAAAAAAGATGTATTCCCATGTTAGTAAAAATACCCGCTGTTTTAGATAAGACTCAGGTTGAGCGCGCTCGCGGCATTATGGAAGCTGCGCAATGGACGGATGGTAATGTGACAGCGGGTTACCAGTCTTCGAAAAATAAAAATAATTTACAGTTGCCGGAAAATTCCCAGGAAGCTCAGACTCTGGGCAATCAGGTGTTAGAAGCGCTGGCAAATAACAATGCGTTTATGTCTGCCGCGTTACCGTTGAAAATATTTCCGCCGTTGTTTAACTGTTATCAGAACGGACATTCCTTTGGTGTTCATGTTGATAATGCTATTCGCCGAGTTCCCGGCACACCGGTAAAAGTGCGTACCGATATATCCATGACCTTGTTTTTTTCTGAGCCGGATGAATACGATGGCGGCGAACTGGTAATTGAAGATACGTATGGTTCTCACAGCGTAAAACTCGCAGCAGGAGACATGGTGTTGTATCCGTCTACCAGTTTGCATCGTGTGCTGCCAGTGACACGAGGGCGTCGCTTAGCGTCGTTTTTCTGGTTACAGAGTATGGTGAGCAGTGATGAGAAGCGCGCTTTACTTTACGACTTGGATATGTCGATCCAATCCCTTCGTGCAAAAGTAAATGACAGCCCTGAAATCATTCAACTGACAGGGGTGTATCATAATTTATTACGTCAATGGGCTCAGACCTGATAAGCCGGCTTGTTTAAAATGGCAACCGTCAGCACCTGGTACTGACGGCATTTCAGGACGGCTAATCTTTCGTCAGGGCAAAGCTTCCGTTCCCCAGTAGCGCCTGAACTCCCGCAATAACCACCAGTAATAAAGGGTATTCCCAACCGCCGCCCGGGTTTGTAAAAAGCCAGCCGCTTCCAAGATGTGCCCAGGTCGCGCCCAGTAAAACAGGGATCAGTGCTAAAGCAACCAGATTCGTTTTAAAGCCAATAATTAAGGCGATACCTCCAATTGCCTCTGCGGCAAACACCACATATGCCAGGAACTCTGGCAGCCCGAGTGAGCCAAAAAATTGTGCTGTGCCAGGCAAGGTAAATACGAACAGTTTCAGGTAGACGCTGTGTGCCAACAACACTAGCCCCAATGCAATACGTAAGATAAATGTGCCAAATGCGGCATTCGTGTGAATATTCATAGTGATGTCCTCAATGTATCGTTGTTGGACATATTATTAAGTTTGCGAATTTGCATGTAAATTAGTAAAGGTAGCAAATTTCATTTGCATAAATGCAAGAATTTTGCTTTTAATGGGTATTGAAGAACCCAAAGTAGAGATTGTTATGGACTGGAATGCACTGAAGAACTTTATTGCTATCGCTGAAACAGGAACCTTGTCTGGGGCTGCTAAACGACTGGGAGTCAATCACTCCACGGTATTTCGTCGTCTGCAGAGTTTTGAGGAGGAAATTGGGGGCCGACTATTTGATAAGGTGGACCATCGATATGTGCTAACGCCATTAGGTGAGGAGTTGAAAGAATACGGGCTGAATATCAATGCAGCCTTTGACGATATTGAACGCAAAATTGCAGGTAAAGATTTCCTTCCCAAAGGCACGGTGAAAATCACAGCGCCATTGAATCTGGCTATTCGATTTCTGCCCGCTGCTCTGGCCCAGTTTCGGCTGGATTTCCCAGACATTACGATTGAGGTTTTGGCGAGTAATCAGGAAGTCAACATGAATAGTCGAATTGCTGATGTCGCCATTCGTGCAACCCCGAGTCCCCCGGAGCATCTTATTGGCCGTCAGATTGCGACTATACCCTGGGGCATGTATGCCAGTGAGGGCTATTTGGAAAAGTATCCGGCCCCTGAGAATATGGATGCACTTCATGAGCACGTGTTAATTGGAGGGGCGGGGCAAATGTTAAATTTACCTGCATTTGTGTGGCTTGAACAACATTACAATAAGTTTATCGCAACCCGCTGTGATGAATTAACTGCAATGGCGGCTTTCGCCAGAGAGGGGCAGGGCCTGGCGTTTTTGCCTGCAGACCAAGGCGATAATCAACTGCGTTATATCGGTGAATTTACGCCCGGTCGAGCCAGTAAGCTCTGGGTGTTAACGCATCCAGATTTGCGTAAAACTGAGCGAGTTAAATTGGTGATGCAGTATTTAACGAGCTATTTTTCGCAGCTGCATTTTCAAGGAATGTTGTTTAAGTAACTGGTCTTCTGTAGTTGCAATCATTTTAAATAAAATGGACCTTCAAAGAAAATGATTTTTGAAAACGTTTTCTTGTTTGTAAAACTATCAAAATAAAATTTCTTGCATTAAAAATCCCGTGGTTATTTCAATTCATTCCAGATTTTTTTATTCTGAAATCGTTATCAATTTATAAATGCGTCCTGGGTAACTTTTATAAATAAAATAAAAAAATTATACTCCTCAAACCCTTTTAAATATCAAAAATAAAAACACCCGAAATTTTTATAAATCTAATAATGAAATAAACAAGCTGTCTAAATCGTAAAAACCCGATTATAAAAATTAAATAAGATTTTACGTTCAGTATATTTAATTTTCTTGCAAACACCGTAACCAGATCATGCTGTTAATGATCTTTAGGCAAGTATTGCCTGGTGAAAAGTGTTTGTTGATGGATATATGTTTAACCGTTTGTGCGGAAACAATAAAACACAAATAACAACACATATATTCTACCGGGTTGCGTAAACAGGAATTTACAGAGGTGAAGTACGCTTCAAGCAGACAAAGGATATTCAGCACTATTTGTTTCATCCATAACAATAATGAGGATGGGAATTTATGGTTACCCTGAGTAAATGCGATGTTAGTTCAAATCGAACCACCAAAACGCTAGGGCTAAAAACGCTTTGGCTACTGCTAGTATCTTCTTTAATCTTCGGTGCAGGGAGTGCCTTTGCGCAGACCAATCTTGCCCTGGGGAAATCCATTTGGGCGAGTAGCCATGCGGATGTTTACAATATCGAAAAAGCGAACGATGGCAATGCAACCTCCTATTGGGAAAGCGCTAACAACGCCTTTCCGCAATCCTTTACGGTGGATCTGGCCAATGCGGTGAATGTCAATCGTGTGACCTTGTCTATTCCTCCCAATTGGGGAGACCGCTGGCAAAATCTGGTGGTAAGCGGTAGTCAGGATAACGCCAATTTTTCTGAACTAAGCGCCAGAGCGGATTATCATTTTAATAGTGGAAATAGTAACACCGTTACAATTACCACTAATGGCAACAATGCGCGTTATGTGAGAATAGAATTTTTCTCCAATACTGCATGGCCTGCGGCACAGGTAGCCGAACTGGGTGTGTATAGTGATGCGCCTGTTGTGCGCGATGCTTACAGCCAACTGAAGGCCAGTCAAGCTGATGCTAACCAGGGGATTCAAACAGAAGGGACTTCGGACAGCGGTGGTGGTTCAAACATCGGCTGGATTGATGATGGCGACTGGATCATGTTTGAAAATGTTGAGTTCGGCAATGGTTCTGGCAGCGTCATGTCTCGAGTTGCCAGTGATCATGCCGGTGGGACAATTGAATATCGCTTGGGGTCTGTCAGCGGTACTTTGATAGCCGCCCAGCCAGTTGAATATACAGGTGGCTGGCAAAACTGGGTTTCCCTGGAGACCAATGCCAATGTAACGGGTAAGCATAATTTGTATCTTGTTTTCCGAGGAACTGTTAGTGGCGGTCTGTTTAATCTGAACTGGGTGCAATTTAGTGAAGGTGGCGTGTCTACACCCACTCCAACACCAACACCTACTCCAACACCCACTCCAACACCAACGATTACTCCGACGCCTACCGTTACACCCACGGTGACGCCTACTCCCACGCCTACACCAACACCAACCGATACACCTGACTCGGATCTGGTCTCCGCCGGCAAGCCGGCAAATGCCAGTAGCCAGGTGGGATTATATCCGGCAAGTAATACGACGGATGGCAATCAGGATACTTATTGGGAGAGCAATAATAATGCATTTCCGCAGGAACTAACGATTGATCTTGGAACGCTGGTCAACGTGACGCAAGCGGTATTAAAAATTCCGTCGAACTGGGGGGCACGCACGCAAAACGTTTCTGTCTCTGGCAGTGTGGATGGTTCCAGTTTCAACTCTTTGGTAGCCGCTCAAGCGCTTTCTTTTGATCCTGTGAACGGAAATGCCGTTAGCATTTCAATGCCTGTCAGTTCTGTTCAATACGTACGTTTCGTGGTGACATCCAATTCCGGTTGGCCTGCTGCGCAAATATCTGAAGCGGAGATTTATGGCTATGCTGATCCTGTCCCACCGGGTACCCCTGAAAATCTGCGGGTCAGCGGAGCAACGAGTTCGTCGGTATTTCTGTCCTGGTCGCCAGCAACAGCTGCGGAAACATACACGATTTATCGAGATGGTCAGTCGGTGGGAAGTACAGCGAATACCAGCTATGAAGATCGCAACCTGCAGCCTTTAACGAGTTACCAGTACACGGTCAGCGCCAGCAATGAATTTGGTACATCGGGTTCCAGTAATATGGTTACTGGCACAACTGCGGATCTGGGCAATCCTGGCACAGAACATCCGCAGCCGATCGACGGTATTCCCGGTGCGAATATGGCGTACAGTCGCTACGACTCTGAACGCGATACCGGGGGCTTCTTTGGCGGCTTGGTAGATGTGTTTGACAGTGTCAGCTTCGGTGGCGGTGCACAGGCGCGGTTCAACGCTTCGAATCCGTTTGATCAAACTTTTGTTTCTTCTGAAGCATCAAATCAGCGCTACATTGCATTACCCGGTGTCGGTTCATATGTGGAATGGGAAATTCAACCCGGTCACGGTGGTGATGGTGTCACCATGCGCTATACCATGCGCGACAATAGTGCTGGTTTAGGTGAGTTTGGTAATTTAACTGTGATGGTCAATGGCGCTCCGGTTAATGTGATTTATCAGGAGCAAAGTCAGTCTTCGTTACCTGTTACTTCCTATTATGCGTGGCAGTATTTTGCGGGTGCCGGTTTGCCGGTGGATTCCGGACAACCTGAAGACGGTTTATTCCGCTTTGATGAAGTGCATTTTAAACTGGCAACGCCCTTACAGGCCGGAGATAAAATTCGTATCGTAAATAATGACCGCGACCTGGATTATGGCGTGGACTTTATTGAAGTGGAAACCGTTCCAGCTCCTGTGTCTCGCCCTGCAGGCTCCGTGTCTGTTACTGATTTTGGTGCAACACCGAATGATGGAACCGATGACCTGGCAGCTTTTGATGCGGCTATTGAATCCGTTCGCAACTCGAATGCCACGTTGTATATTCCAGCGGGGACTTTCCATTTGGGCAATATGTGGAAGATCGGATCACCGACCAACATGTTAAATGACCTCACGGTAATGGGCGCGGGAATCTGGCATACCAATATCCAATTTACCAATGACCAGGCACGCAGTGGCGGTATTTCTTTGCGCGTAGCCGGAACACTGGATTTCAGTCACGTTTACCTCAATTCAAACTTGCGCTCACGTTACAATCAGGAAGCGGTGTATAAGGGCTTTATGGACAATTTCGGTCAAAACTCGCGCGTTCATAATGTCTGGGTCGAGCATTTTGAAACTGGGTTCTGGGTAGGTGATTATGCCGTGGGTGACCGCGGTGATGGTCAGACCATTGTTGCACGGGGATTACGTATTGAAGATTCGCGTATACGCAATAACTTTGCCGATGGGGTGAACTTTGCCCAAGGTACAAGCGACAGCCTGGTGTATAACTGCGACGTACGAAACAACGGAGATGATGGTTTAGCCGTGTGGTCGCAGCGCGCCTTTGGTATGGAACCGATGGCGGAGAATAACAAGTTTATTCATAACACCTTGGAATTGATCTGGCGTGCCGGCGGAATTGCTTTCCACGGTGGAAGTGGTCACGAAGCCAGTTGGAATTTTATGCGTGATTTCACTGGTTCTCCCGGTTATCGCGTGACCACGGATTTCCCTGGCTACGGCTTCCAGCAAAACACCGGTATTGTAATTTCAGACAGTGTTTTGGTGCGCACCGGAACCAGTAAAGATGTGTGGCTTGGAGAGCGCGGTGCTTTGGAATTTTCGGCGGTGCAATCTTCAGTGAAGAACGTGACGGTAAGCAATGTTGAACTTTATGATAACCAGCGTAACGGTGTGCAGTTTGGTGAAGGCGCCGGTTTTGAGAACATGGTGTTCAATAATGTGCTGGTGGATGGAACCGGTATAGATGGCGTAGAAACTTCCAAATTCTCTGCGCCGTATGCGGGTGCTGCCATCCATGCATATGCCAGTGGCGGTTCTGCAACCTTTAATAACTTTGAAACTCGCCGAATTGCCAACCTGGATGTGAACGTTTCGCGTCCTGGCTTCACTCTGATTTTCAATGATTAGAATGTAAAAGCATTTCTTGTAGTAGAGGTAGGTTAAGGGGCTTACGCGGGTAAGCCCCTTTTTTTATGGTAACTCTTGCACTGTTGATCTTTCCGCTGCGTTATGACCCTCCCTGTTTTACTGGGAAAGTGACGCATTTTGCCTGAGCATGGCGCCTTGTATTCTGATAGGATTCCCTCGCAGTTTTTTGAATAAGCCAGATTAAATTGGAATTGATTGAGGGTAAGCTATGTTTTGGTTGGCGATTATTTCTATCGTACTGTCTATTATTTCAACCTTGTTCTTATTGGCGTCGCCTTATTTACGTATTACCAGTCTTGGATGGTTTATCGGCATTTGGTGGATTCCCATTTTGGGAGCCTTATTTTTTCTGCTAACGGTTATTCGCAATCAGGCGCGAGGCGAGGATCGCCATTTCGATAAACTAAAAGCTGCTCATGAACACAAGCCCGAATGCCAAAATCACTTGATGAACTGCATCGCACGAGATCACGGATTTCTGCCATATTTTTATCTGCATGATTACGAACTTTACCGCGACGATGCTTTTATCCCCGAGCTAATAAACTGCATTGACAATGCAACAACGCGCGTTTGGATCACAACCTATATTTTCTCTGGCCAGGTAAGTGAAGAGCTTTTACGAAGTTTAACTAAGGCGCACGAACGAGGTGTGCAGGTGTGTCTATTAATCGACCGAGTTGGTTCTGGTATATTGACGCCCTCCAAAGCGATTCAACAGAAACTAGCTGTCTACCCGTTTAATTTTTCGATCTTTCGTCAATCGCTACTCAAATCCATTTTATTTGTAGAGAAACGGTTACATTCTAAAATTGTGATTATTGATGAGGATATGGCATTTATTGGCGCGCACAATTTACGTGATGAAGTGTTGAGTCCCAACAAGAACTTCGCGCGAAATACAACATTAAAATTTCATGGTCCGGTCGTGCAACAACTGGAAGCGGTATTTGCTGACCTTTGGCTGAAAAATACAGAACAAGAACTTCCTGTGACGCAGGTGAGTGATGGGGATATTTTTCCTTTAGTCTCTTCACAGCCCTCACCACCTCAGCCCTCTCCACTACCGTCGCAAACGAGTTCCCATCTAGATCTGGATGATCACTCTCACGAGGATCAACCACAAAAGACTGCATCTGGTATTCCAGCGCGAATTATTTTCTCTGATCCGGTATCGCGAACACATGCATATGATCAGTATCTTACTACCTTGTTAATGGCCGCCAAGCAGCGGATTTATATCTGGATGCCCTACATGATTCCGACACAAACTATGCGGGATACACTCATGGCAAAATGTAAATTGGGCTTGGATATTAAGGTATTGGTGCCGGGGAAAAGCGATTCTGTTTTGGTAGATAATACACATCAATTGGTGATTAGAGAGTTAAACGATTGTGGTGTCGCGTGTGCGCAAAGTAAGGGGGCGTTCGATCATTCCAAAGTGTTGATTATTGATGATGTTGTTATTCTTGGTTCTACCAATCTGGATTATCGAAGCTTATATCGAAATTATGAAGCTAATATTGAAGTGAACGACCAGGAGTTTTGTGAAAGAATCGTGCGGGAGTTTGATGTGGAGTTTGCAAATTCGGTATCTGTAGAAAAAATGAAAACTGGCTTGATGAAAACCATGTTGAATCAATTTACCTCTTTAATTGCCGCGCTGTATTGATTGCTTAAAGGTAGGTACAAGCACCAGGGATTTTAGTTGCATGTGGCGGTAACCTTTTGATCGAATCATAGCGGGATAAATGCGCTTATTCTCATTTTATGTTCACCACTTTCTGTTCTGTTAACTATACTCAGACAATGTATGTGAAACATTGTGACGTTTATTAAGATTAAAGTCATAAGTATTAGTTAAAAGCTGGCGAACAGTTATATGCCGAAATCGCAGTATCACGATATTCAAAAACGAATTGATATGGATTTGCTGTCGCGCAGCACATTCGCTTTATTTGTCTATTGTGCAATATTCCCCGTTATTCTTTACCCCTTTGGTTTGTTTGAATCCCACCCTGCAATGAGTTGGGGGATATCTATCGCTTCAGTGTGCGTCAGTTTGATACGTTTCACGCATTTGAAATTAGCAGACAGATTTTATGAGCGCTCTCCAGTTTTGTGGATGGCAATTTTTAAAGCCTGTTCCATGTCGCATGCGATGATTTTAAGTACTTTGTTTGTGTTGGTAACCTATCATCCGGATTTCACACCAGCCTATGCGGCTACTCTATTGACTGCAGCTGGCATATCCAGTGGGGGAATTTCGTCACTCTCGCCGAATTTATTTATGGCGATTGTATTCCCGGTCATCTTATTGCTACCCACGATTGCAGTGAATTTTTATTTAGATGGTACACGAGCGTTAGGCTGGTTAATGGCCCTCTATCTTGGCTATTTATGCGCGCTGGCCAGGCGCACCAATATTGAATACATGCGAACGTTTGCCATTGAAGAGCAACTGGAGCGGCAGAAAAAAGAACTTGAAACTTTAAGCCGTACAGATGCCTTAACCGGAATTTATAATCGCGGCTATTTCAACTCCTTGTATGACATGATTTGGGATTCCAGTGTGCGTAATAATATTGGAATTACCTTGATGATGATGGACGTTGATCACTTTAAGCATGTGAATGATACCTATGGTCATGTCAGCGGTGATGAATGTTTAAAAATGGTGGCGGATTCTTTGAAAGAATGCTTAAAGCGAAAAACCGATATCAGCTGCCGTTTTGGCGGTGAAGAGTTCGCGGTGTTGATAAGCGGGACGCCCATTCATGAAGCAGAAAAGCTAGCCGAAAACATCAGGAAGTGCATTGCATCACGCCGAGTGGAAAATGGAGAGCACCGTTTTAAAGTGACTATCAGTATCGGGCTGGCAAATATTCTCCCGAAACTTGGTGATAAGCCAATTCGTTTGGTGGAGCAGGCAGACCAGGCGCTCTATCGTGCGAAAAAAAGCGGGCGCAATTGCGTTCGTACATTTCATATGAACTAATCATTCTGTCCCGGGTAAGCTCGTCACGGCATTGTGAAATGCGGCGCGTTGCCGTCTGTAAAATCTAACACTGATCTAAAGCTTAGAGTTAATACCAAAAATATTGGAGTATGTGCCAGGCGTCAATCCGCTGGAATGGAGTGTTGGAGGGGGCTGATTCAAGTAATTATTGGGTTGTATTATACTCAAAGAAAAGAGGATTTTCTGTAAAACGGGAAAAGTTATTACCTGCCAAAAGGTGGTTTCATGTATGATCGGCCAAGCCATTTCAGGATGGCATGGTGGCGAAGATCACCATTACGCATTCACCTGCGATTAAAACATGACTAAAAATCCCCACACATCAAGGTGATAACATGAAAAAAATGATCGAGAGACTCGGTGCTCTCAGCGGTTTCCGTTCCACTTTTACGCTATCTCTATTTTCCTTAATCTCCGCACACAGCATGGCATATAACTGCAGTGGTGTGCCAAATTTTGCAGTAGGCCAAGCCACTCAGGGTGGTGTAGTACAGAATGTTGGTAAGGCATTTCGATGTGACGTTGCCGGCTGGTGTAATCTTGGCGGCGCATATGAACCCGGCGTGGGTTGGGCAGCAAGTACTGCCTGGACAGATTTAGGTGGGTGCGACGGTAGCACAGGTAGTTCTTCATCCAGCTCTTCTTCAAGTTCGAGCAGTTCCAGCTCATCGAGTTCCTCAAGCAGCAGTTCTTCAAGCTCCAGTTCTTCAAGCTCCAGTAGTTCCTCAGGTACCTCGGGCAATGTCGGGCCGAGTGGATTTACTCACTGCGCCAACGAAGGGCAGGTATGTAATTTTAGTGGAACTCGTCAAGTCGCATACGGCGCTAATGGTGCATTCAATTATTTAACCGCTTCGGAAAGTGTGAGTTGTGGAAATGCAAGTTTTGGTGACCCTGTGGTGGGAATAGCAAAAGCGTGTTACTACGGTAGTCTGATTGTCAGCGAAGTCTATTTTCGTGAAGCTGAAAATTATCACTCCATGCAGGGCGTCAGCACTGAAGCAACGTCCGATGCGGGCGGCGGTATGAATGTCGGCTATGTCGATGCAGGGGACTGGATGTCCTATCATGATCTAAATATACCGACGTCTGGAAACTACACGGTGGAATACCGCATTGCATCGCTCAATGGTGCAGCAAAAATTGGGATGGATTTAAATGCTGGCGCTATATATCTGGGTGAAATCGATGTGCAAAGTACGGGTGGCTGGCAAAACTGGACGACTATTTCGCAAAGTATTTATCTTGATGCAGGAAATTATTCTGTCGGGATAATTACATCAACAGGCGGCTGGAATTTAAACTGGTTCCGTATCTCTGCCAACGGTGGTAGCAGCTCTTCCAGTAGTTCTTCTTCCAGCTCCTCCTCAAGTTCTTCGAGTTCTTCATCCAGCTCTTCCAGTGGCGCAATTTCCGCCAGTAAAGCGGCTCAGGAAATGGGCAAAGGTTTTAATCTGGGACAAATGTTTGAAAATACACAGCACCCAAGAAGCTTTGCTGAAGCAAAAGGCAAAATAGATGCATACTACGCGAAAGGATTTAGAACAGTACGTATCCCCGTGACGTGGACCGATCTTGTTGGGGGCGATCGCCTGGTGAATGACCCTAACGTAGGAGACGTGAACCGCAATCACCCTCGGTTACACGAGATCACGCAAATTATTGACTACTCTTTGTCGTTGCCAGGTATGTATGTCGTGCTGAATGCGCATCATGAGCGTGAACTTAAAACGTATTCTCGATGGTGGGTATTGGAGCGTCTATGGCAGGATATTGCAGACATTTATCGTAACCGAAGTCACCGTTTGTTATTTGAGATTCTTAACGAACCTCACCGCGACGATAGTGCCAAATCGCCAATGCCAGCTGCGGACCTGCGCAATATGACAGGTAAGGCCTACAATAAAATTCGCGCAGTTGACTCGCAGCGTATAGTTATTATTGGTGGAAACCAGTGGTTTGGTTATGCTGAAATGGCTGAGGTGTGGCCGCACTTGAACGATGTTGGGGGTGGTGCAGATCAATATGTAATGTCCACTTTCCATCATTACAATCCCTGGTCATTTAACGGTGACAACCAAGGGGATTATGCCGATGTTTGGACCAATTATGATTTGGTCAATCCGATGGACGTAATGAGTAATTGGGCCAACTCTGTGGGTGGCGGTATGCCGGTCTATATTGGCGAATGGGGAACCGGGTGGGGAAGTCGTTATTCTGCTATGCAGTGTAACAATGTTCGCCTGTGGTACCAGATGTTCTGGCACGATGTTGCGAGACATAAAACAATGCCTTCTTCCGTTTGGGATGACGGTGGCTGGTTTAAAATCTATGACCACGGAACCGATAGTTTTAACAACAATTTAGCTGATTGTATCAGTGGTAGTTGTGACTGGGATGCAGGTGGCCAATATAACAGCGGCTGTTTGTAACTGACCCTGACGCAGCTTAAAACCAGTAAGCTGTGTAACTCTGATAAAAAGCCCTCGCATTTTGCCGATGCGAGGGCTTTTATTTTGTGCGGTTGGAAGCTTATATATTCCGCCATTATTGCTTCGTTGACCTAAGCCGGAACTAAATCTTCAAGGCGGTCACTAGTGTTTTAAGGTGAGCGCCCATTCTACGAAACTTCAAACTTGTGGGCATTGTTGCCGAATAAGTTTTGTTAACGAAGAATAAAGAGAGATCTAGTTATGGCTCAAAAAGTATTCCAACCATTTACTTCTGAAATCAATGTAAAAAGAGCATCTTCTCGCCGAATCGAAATGTCTCAGGCTGAGTTGGCTCAATTGTTTGGCAAAACCACTTCCGTCACAAGTCAAAACGCGCACACAGCTTTCACTAGCCGATTAAGTGGCTGGCAGGAATTTATGCGCAGCCAGTAAATCTGGTTAGTGGGGATGCACTTAGTTTCCCTTACTTGCTTCTGTCCATCTTTCTGCCTCGTATTGGCTAAGATTGCCGTGCGGGGCTACTCGAGCATCTTCGTAGTGGTGTTTATGGATATCCTCTACATACTGTTCTCGAGAGAGAAGTGTGCCACCACATAAGTTGTTATCACTTGCGGGGGTATAAACTTCATTGTTGAGCCGTGAAAGTAATTTTCCCATTACCCAGGTCGGGACTATGTCGCGATGAGCTGGATAAATAAAACCAAATAAAATCAGATGACTTAACAAGGGCCGCCAATGTTCATCAAAGCGAGTCAGTAGTCTGTCCCAGTTCAGCATCTTTCCGCCAGCCAGAATAAGGTGGGCAATATCGGCTCCGTCGAATCGTTCTCGCTCCATGATAAAAGCTTTCGACCATATGGTTTCTTCAATAGGGCAGAGTCGCGTAGCGATGCCGAAGAGCTCAGCGGGTTTTGCATGCTCGAACCAAAGATCGTCTACGACGGCTACTCCATTTCCAGAACTAAAAATTAAATCGACAAAATCGTCCTCCTGATAAACTTTAGCAAGCCAGTGGGGGTAAGTTAATTCGACGTTAAACCCAGCATTTTGTAAGGCTTCCTGGATATCATCGTAGTCATTCCAATGAATAAACAAATCAAGGTCCTTTGTTGGACGCTCAATACCTGCATAATGGTGCAGTGCAAATGTGCCACCAACTAAATATGGTACTGATGCTGCATTGAGTACCTGTAAAATTTCCTGATAAAAACCGAGTGTGTCTTCAGATATATTGCGACTAAGGGTTGTCGTAGCGATTTCTCTCATACAAAGTGACCTTAAAAAGAAAATACTTTTATTGCTGAAATCAACTACGCAACTCCTGTGCCACAACACTTAGCTTCTGATATCCGTGAACGGAGGTGATTAGCGTTATAAGCTTACCGGAATAACTTTTGCTTTTACTTGATTAAAGAAATTTAAAATCGAAGTTCAAGGTGGAAAATTCCACTCATTGAATGGGCTTTGCGGGTGTGTGTTCCTGAGAAGTAGATGAGTGACATCGCAATGATTTGCCGTTCTACAATATGTTTGTAAAAGCTTCCATAGCGCCAAAATAATTTTTTAGCAAAATTCATGAAAAATATACAAGAGGTTAGTATGTCGCACGGTCAAGTGAAGCTCGCTGCAGCCGAGCTAACTGCAGGAAAACAAGGCGTAGTCAGAATCGCCGCAGTTGGTGACTTACACTGCAGAGAAAATTCCGCAGGATTACTTAGTCCCTTGTTTAATTACGCTAACCAACGCGCCGATATACTATTATTGGCGGGAGATCTTACCGATTATGGCCTTCCTGAAGAGGCTAACACCCTGGTCGACGAGTTGGCGGAAGTTCAAATTCCTGTTGTGGCGGTGCTTGGTAATCATGACTACGAATCCAACCAAGCGGACCAGGTAAAAGCTATTTTAAGTAATGCCGGTGTTAAAGTGCTTGATGGTGATGCCGTGGAAATTAATGGAATTGGAATAGCGGGAGTCAAGGGCTTTGCCGGTGGGTTTGGGCGCGCATCACTTGGGCCTTGGGGTGAAGAACCTATAAAACATTTTGTAAATGTCGCTATAGATGAGGCATTAAAACTGGAAACGGCTTTATCGCGTTTACGAACACCGGTTAAGATAGCTCTTTTACATTACTCTCCAATCAAAGCAACAGTTGAAGGCGAGCCAGAAGAAATCTTTGCTTTTCTGGGTACCAGTCGTTTAGAAGATCCCCTTATTCACCATCCGGTGGATGTAGTCTTTCATGGGCACGCACATCGCGGAACGCCAGCCGGAGAAACGGCCAATGGCATTCCGGTATATAACGTGGCAAAGCCTCTGCTTGAATCCCAACATAAAGATAAACCCGCATTGCATTTCATCGAGTTCGGGAAGAACAAGGTAATGGCCCGTGAGAGTGGCACTTTAAAATAGAGCTTTAAAGTACCAGTTTAAAATAGCAATTGATGTGTAACAGTTTTGGTGGAATAGTCGGTTTTTATCTCTTAGCTGAACTTGTTCTGTTTTAATTGTTCTCTAGCTTGCATCAGGGCAAAACCTAGAAGATTTTCACCTTTCCACAAGTTTGGGTTGGTGCAGTGAGGGTGATCTTGTGCAAGACCAATTCCCCAGATTCTGTCCTTAGGGCTGGCCTCCACCAAAACTCGATCTCCAGTATTTAATAAAAAGTATTTTAGGTCATCGTTTTGAGAAAATTTCAAATAACTAGCTCTAGTGACAATGTCAAATTTTTGCTTGTCCCACTCACTTTGATCAAAGTTTTTCACTGTTCTTCCAAGTGCTTTTACTTTTCCTGGGTCATTGGTGGAAATTATTTCCCGAAATACTGAGGTGTCACCAAAAAGATTAGCTTTGGATGCCATCATAAACTGCTCGGCAGAAACATAATGGTTGCCTTCGAAGATAAAACTGGATTCATACCATTGGCTAAGGCAGGATTTGTTAACTTCATTGGAAGCGTTTCGATGGCCCCAGAAGAAAATAAACTTAATCTTTTTTCCTGCGTTGAAAGAATCAAGCAAACCGGCTTTAGTAGAAATATTCATGAGCTGATAATATAGCCATTATAGGGCTTTTTCTGGGGATGCAGAGTACATTACATCTGTCCTGACAACGTACTTGCGCCCTTGAGTGACTGGAGCCCCTCGGTGGATTTGATGGTGGTAAAAAGCCAGTGCGTCGCCTTTTTGTGGAGATACTGAAAAATCTCCAAAGTCAGTTGTGCCGCCTTCAAAATCATCATTTAGATAAAACATCAAGGTAAACTGAGAGCGCTCGCCATTTTCTCTTTGATAATACCCATCGTAATGCCAGTCAAACTGTTGATCTGCCTCGTAACGATAAAAACGCAGCCTTTCGTTTAGGCCTACCAAGAATCTATTCTTCCATTCAGGCTTTAAGAAAGGCTTGCAAAGTAGCCACAGATTGTTCGCTTCCTCTGCAGAGTCGAGAATAACGCGATCGTTGTTGCGAATGTCTTTTCGCATTTGCGGGCCTGAGGTTGTCGTAATAGGGGCGTCAATAAAACCAAGGCGCTCACTGGTTGCGATTAGGCTGTCGCACTGATCTGCGCTGAGTAAATCCCGGATAACATATGTTGACTCAGAATAATACTTAATCTGTTTCATGTCTTTACTTCCTTTTGTGTGGCACGTTGTGCCAAAAATCCCGCTTATAGTTTGCTAATGAGGTGCAGGTACGTAGTGCTTATATCATGGAAGGTGTCCCTGTAAATAGCAGAGTCATCGATCATTAAATCAATATTTTGTGATTGACAGTAGTCTCTTTTGGCATTATTCCATGCCGTTTCATCGGCATAAGGCTTGCCGTTTTTCCAGGTAACATCTTTTCCGGTGCTAACCAGGTAGTCTACAATAGAAAAATAATGCGTAAACGTAATTTCGTGTTTGGCCAGCATTATGTCGATGTTTTTATCTCGTCGACTGCCCGTTACAATGTGGACTTGTGCTCCACCGGCGACTAATACGGCTGTGAGTTTCTTAAACCGTTCTGGATATGCGTCGATCACGCCGTGAATATCTATTCCAATTTTTAATTGATCGTGCATGATTTTGTCTCGTTTATCTGGGGCCTTCTATATTTCGAGAAAACATAAAGTTCTCACCTTGATTCTGTACGCGATACAGTTTCGCCGGACGATTGCTTCCCGTTCGCATATTGCCAGTTTCCTGTAATATATCTGCATCCAGTATTCGTCTTCTAAATGATTTTTTCTCGATGGTGCTATCTAAAATTATTTCAAACGTGCTTTGTAGCTCAGATAAAGTAAACTCTTCAGGTAGTAAGTTTACCGGAAGCGAGGTGTATTGAACTTTGCCTTGTAAGCGCTCATAGCATCTTTCTAAAATAGCATTGTGATCAAAAGCTAATTTAGTCGAGTTCAACACTTTTTTCACCGGAACCCAGGCCACTTCTTCGGATCTTTCGTCATGCGTTAATTGAATTTCCGCTGCATCAATTAAAGCAAAATACGCAACGGTCACTGACCAACCCCTTGGGTCACGCTGCTTACTGCCAAATGATGCCACCTGTTCGAGGTAAGAGGTGCGTACACCGGTCTTTTCTTTGAGCTTTCTTTGCGCTGTATGCTCCAGCGTTCTATCCTTTTTTAAGTCAATGAATCCGCCAGGTAAAGCCCACTTTCCAAGCGCCGGATGTTGTGCTCGCTTGACCAGTAAAACATTCAGGGCGTTATCCAACACGGTGAATATTGTAATGTCGACCGATGTCAGAGGAACATCATAATTGTGAATGTTATAGCTTTGGAGATAGTCTCGCTCGCTGAGCTGATTTTTTGCCATGATATTAAGGGTTCTTTAGCACGATGTCGCCTGAATACGGCATAGAGCCCTTAAGATAGTGGCCAAAAGACACTATGTCAACCATTGGGCCTGAGGTTATAGCGTATTTGCAGGTTTTTCCATAATTAATTTGACAGCTTAGTGTCTCAGTGCCACTATTTGATTGTGAGGTTGATTTACGTGATAGGGATGTCTGCAGTGATTGGCTACTTTGAAATGCTACATCTGATTGATGTCTCTCGATTCAACCTGATATATACCATCTGGATAGACCGGGTGATTTGTTGCTTCAAGCGAAGCATTACCAGCAAGGGGTTTGCTGTTATGTCTGATAAAGTATTTGATTTTCTTGTTTTCATTGGTCGGTTCCAGCCTTTTCATCTGGGGCATCTCTCAGTCGTACGGGCTGGGCTTCATCAAGCTAAACATTTAATTGTGTTATGTGGATCGGCTCATCAGCCCAGAACAACTAGAAATCCATGGACCTTTCAGGAGCGTGAATCTATGATCCGGGGTTCTACGCGTGATGTTGATCAGGATAGACTGCATGTTTTGCCATTAATGGACATCATGTACAACGATGAATCCTGGGTTCGAAACGTTCAGTCCACTGTCAATGGAATTGTCACTTCTCGTCATGGTGTTCCACATAGGAGTCCCAAAATTGGCTTAATTGGACACAGTAAAGATGAAAGTTCATTTTATCTTAATCTGTTTCCGCAATGGGATTCAGTCAATGTGGAAAACTGTCAAGGAATCAGTGCTACAGCTGTACGAGAAAAAATACTCAATGGTGAAGTGAATAATCAGCGAAATGGCGTAGACAACTCAACACTGAATCAAAGCGAAGTACTGACGCTTCTGCCTGCGGCGGTGCAGGAAGCAGTAGAAATATTTTCTGCGTCTGAAAGTTTTTGCGACGTTAAGCAGGAATATGAGTTTATTGCTAAATATAAAAAATCCTGGTCGGTTGCGCCATACACTCCAACCTTTGTTACGGTGGACGCCATCGTGGTACAAAGTGGCCATGTGTTAATGGTGGAGCGTAAAGCCAGGCCGGGAAAAGGCCTTTTGGCATTACCGGGAGGCTTTGTTGATGGTCAGGAGACGTTAATGAATGCCTGTATTAGGGAGTTGCGAGAAGAAACAAGGCTTAAAATACCTGTGCCAGTTTTAAAGGGGTCTGTTAAATCTCAGCACGTGTTTGATGACCCGTATCGATCATCTCGCGGGAGAACAATTACACATGCATTTTATATTGAGCTGGAACCCAGTAAAGAATTGCCGCGAGTAAAAGGTGGTGATGACGCAAAATATGCGATGTGGGTACCGCTCGCAGATCTTGACCCTGCCAGGATATATGAAGATCACTATTTTATAATTCAGTATATGACGGGATTATAAAACTATTCCACTGACGTCGTGGAGCTCAGGGCCGGGAAAGACCTGGCTTTACATCAAATGATAGGAGGATTTCCATCATGAATAATATAATCGTTAATGTCGACTCTTATAAAACGAGCCACTACCTGCAATACCCACCGGAAACCACACATGTTTCAAGTTATATAGAAGCTCGTGGTGGCGCTTTTCAACAATCTATATTTTTTGGTTTACAAGCTTTTATAAAAGCTTATCTATGCAAGCCGATTACGCAGGAAAACATTCTTGAAGCCGAAGAATTGTTTGCAGCGCATGGTGTGCCCTTCAATAAAGCAGGGTGGCAGTATATTCTGGACAAATATCAGGGGTTTTTGCCCATCGAAATTGAGGCTTTACCCGAGGGAACTTTAATTCCTGTGCAGAATGTAATGGCTCAGGTGACGAATACAGATCCTCAGTGTGCCTGGTTGACCAGTTACCTGGAAACGGCGCTATTGCGTGCGGTTTGGTACCCGACCACCGTTGCGACAAAAAGCCGTGAATGTAAAAAGGTTATTGAAAAATATCTATTAGAGACGGCAGGACATAGTGAAGGATTGGAGTTTAAACTCCATGATTTTGGCGCTCGAGGAGCATCTTCAGCCGAGACGGCTGCAATAGGTGGCTTGGCACACCTCGTAAATTTCAAAGGAACGGATACGGTTGCCGCATTGCTTGCTGCACGGCAGTTTTATCGAGCAGATATGGCGGGTTTTTCCATACCCGCTGCAGAACACAGCACGATTACAGCCTGGGGGGAGGAGAATGAGGTTAATGCTTATGAAAATATGCTGGTGCAATTCTCTGGACCAGGGAAGGTTGTCGCTGTTGTCAGTGACTCTTACGATTTGTGGAATGCGTTGGATAATCTCTGGGGAAAAGCCTTAAAGGAAAAAGTAGAGAATAACGGCGGCACCGTGGTTATCCGTCCTGATAGCGGTGATCCAGTGACTATTGTTGTAAAAACGGTGGAAAAACTAATGGCCAGGTTCGGCTGTACGACGAATGCACTGGGTTATCGAGTTTTGCCTGATTACATTCGTGTGATTCAGGGCGATGGAATTTCTCTGCAAAGTATTGAAGCGATATTGGAAGCCATGAAAAATAAGCATTTAAGTGCAGAGAATGTTGCCTTTGGTATGGGCGCGGAATTATTGCAGAAGGTCAACCGGGATACTTTACAATTTGCCATGAAAGCATCTGCCATAAAAATTGCAGGCGAGTGGCAGGATGTCTACAAAGACCCGATCACTGATCAGGGGAAAGCATCGAAAAAGGGACGTTTAGCTGTAGTAAAACTGGCTGATGGTGGTTTTGAAACTGTACGACGCGAGCAGCTTGCAGACAGAACGAATCAGTTGGTGACTGTATTCAAAGATGGAAAACTGCTAACCGAATACCATTTTGATGAAGTTCGAGCGGCGGCGAATGCACCGTTGACGAAGGTGTAAAATAGCGGAAAAAAAATCGACAATAAAATAATGGCGCAAGGTTTGATAGAGTTTTTGATAGATTATTTGATAGATTATTTGATAGATTATTTGATAGATTATTTGATAGAGCCTTTGAAATAGTCTAAAAAAACTGGATAGCCTCCAGGAGGGTATCCCAGATAAAACCCTTGCGCTGTTTTTATTTCTAACATGAAAGATGTTTGGCGATTCGAACAAAAGTCAGCTAATGCCGCTTGGGAACTAAGCGTAATTATTTAAAAACAGAAATGATGCGCAGGCAAATACCTTAAGGATAATATATGTCAGACAATGAACGAGCATCCAGTCATCTAGCCAATACGCTGTTGGCTGAAATGGAGAAAACCATTCCATATAAAGTGGCCGTTTGCTCCGCGCATATGCTACTTGAGGATGGTGCTTTGGTGTTGGATGCGGGATGTGCTGACGGTATTGCTACCGCGTACTTTGCCTTAAAGAATCCTCATGTCCATGTTATCGGGCTTGATTATGATGATAAGTTTATTCAAAAAGCCAAGTCTAAATTCGGCCATATTCCAAATGTAGAATTTATTACAGATGATTTACGCTGTTTTGATCTTGGATGTCGAAAGTTAGATGCAATTCTTAATCTGAGTATTTTACACGAACCATATTCTTATACGGGGTATCGCAAGAAAACCATCGAAGAGATTATTCGCGCTGAGCTGAAAAATTTAAAAGCCGGAGGAGTCATCATCAATAGAGATTTTGTTCTTCCTGATACGCCAGCACAAATGGTCTATCTCGCCCTGAAAGAAGATGAATTCGCGAGAGATGATAATCCTGACTTGAGTAAAATTTCTTATTCGGGCTTATTGAAACTCTATGCCAAAGAAGCTATGACATTTGATAATAACGACCCAGAAGGCCATATTAAGGGATTCTTTTTAGAGGAGCACACTCAACGTTTCGATCTACAAACGTTGGGACTGGACAATAGCTGGCGTTTGTACTATTTACCGCATCAGTTTGCCTGGGAGTTTATATGGCGCAAGGAATATCGTGATCGTTTTTACCCTGAAGCGAACGAGAAATATGGATTTTGGACTTCTCAGGAGCATTGGCAGGAACCGCAAAAGTTGGGGGCGAGGGTGTGTTATTCGGCGCACTTTGAAAACCCCTGGATATTCAACAATTGGTATGCGCCAAGAGTTGCATTGTTTGATAAAAAGCTAGACCGTCTCCCTTTGCCGCCCTCGAATTTTTTATCGGTGCTCGAAAAGATAAGTCCTGAAGATTCTGTGACTTTTCGTGAGCATAGAGCGGTTGAATCTCCTGCGAGATACCTAAACGTTAATTGTTTTAAAAATCAGCATAACGGTGCGCTATTTGATTTGGTGTCCAGGCCCGGTCAGGACGTAGTTGATGTAATACCTTACTCTCTTATCGATGATGATTTAATTTTGTATGCTAAACATAATTTTCCTCGGCCATTAGTCAATTGTATACCCCGTTTAATGTCGGCAAATCTAGATAGTAAAATCTGGTCTGGGCATATCACGGAACCATTAACAGCCGCAAATCTAAATGACGACTGGAAGCAGGGCGTCTTGGATGTATTGCATTTGCGAGCAGGGTTCAAATTGGCCCTACTACCCGAAAAAGATGAAATCAGTACAGACTTTATTTATTACACTGCGCCCGCTGACTTAAATGAGCGTGTGCGAAGTTCATTTGTGCAAATCACCTGCCCTCGAGTTTATGAAAGGGAGCTGACCACGCACTACTCGCAGTTCTCCAATGATGGTGTTGTTCGGTCTTTTTCCGTTTCGGCTTTGCTGAATGCCGCACAGGTGGGAATGCTGGCAGAAGCCAGGTTGGAATTGAATGCGTATCTTTTATGTAAAAAGACAAAATTTCCTATGCAGCCTTGGATCGCCGAGGAGTTAAGGGCGCCAACGGATCATCGTATGATGGTTAATACGGTGGACTACTTTATAAGTAAAGCCAGAAGTCAAAATTCTTTTGTTGAATCCGAAGAAAAATCTGGCTGGTTAGATGTGGTTCGATCCGAGTTTCATGAAATTGCACGGGAGAATGAGCGAGAGCGGGTCATGACTCGGCAGGAGCGAGAATTTATTGTTCCAAATATTGTGAAGTCGGGAGATGTTACGACAAACAGTGTTTTTGTGTTGGTGTTGTTGAAAGAGCCTGAAACTGAGAGATATGTCATTGGCTTGCAAAAAATTGATGAAGTGATGTCTCAGTTTCCCAGTGTGCAAGTGAGGGAAAATCATAGCGGATTACTAACATTGCCGGGGTTCAGGCTACCAAAAAGTATTGATCATATCCAAATGGTATCAGGGTGGATTGCGCGCACACTCAAAGTGTCGGCAAAACATGTACAGCGATTAGGTGAGGGGTACTTCCCCAGTTTAGGTGTCATGCCTAATCGCGTATATCCCTATGTGGTAACCAGTATGAGCGAGGAGATTTCAAGGTACTGTGAATTTGTATGTTTGGATGAAATTTTTCCAGAGCTGGAAAAACTACAGGATATGCATTTGATGCTGGCGATTTGCAGGGTTGTTCATGCTCTCGATATTTGGCCAGAGCTATCGCATTAAAGTTTCGTTATCGTGTTTGAGAATGTTTAAATGGACATAAGTAATATTTATCTTATGTCCATTGAGTCTGAAACTGTATATCCTTTTTATTTTCTGCGCAAATCAATCATCGGGATATTATCTCCTCCCGTGTATACCGGTAATACACCGTTCCATTGCTCAACTTTTTTCAATTCAATGTAATTGGGGGATTTTGCCAGCGTTTTGTTAATGACATCAATTTTATAGGCTTCTGCATCCGCAAGCTCTTTGATTTTCTGCGCTTCCAGTTTGGCAGCTCTTAGTTCGGACTCAGCCTGTTTTACCTTTTGATCCTGTTCAGTGGCAAAGCGTTGTAGTTCCGCTTGCTGTTTTAGAACTTCTTGTTCTCTTCTTTTTGTTTCTGTAATCGCTGTACGAATGACGTCAGGTAAGACCACATCCCGAATAAGCACAGTTTCGATTTGTAAGCCTTTGGACGCTAAAAATTCAGCCAGACCAACTTGTAAAGTTTCCTGAAGCTGACGCTGAACGGTTTCCTTAAAAAAATCCTGGGACATGGCAACGCCTTTTCCCTGCTCCCGTAATATCGATCGAAGTTTGGGAATGAGATGGACTTGAATAAGGGCTTCGGTTGTACCGGTATTTCTTAGAATGTCTGGCGTCATTTGGCCAATTGTGCGGTACTGCACAGATACATCCATATGCGTAATCAATTTATCTTCTGCGGGTATTCCCGCTGTTTCCTTGTGAGTTTTCTGGCGTAAATCAAAGGTGGTAAAGTCTAGAAGTGGGTTAACAATGTGCAAGCCTTCATGAAAAGTGTTGTCTTGAACTTTACCGAAAAAGGTCGCGACTTTTACATGGCCTGCAGGGACAGTAATAATAACAGTGGACAGTAGAAAAATTACGCCCGCGAAAAATGCGCCGAAAGAAGCAAACTTAAATATTTCCTTTTTGTTTTCGTCGGGTGATTTTAAGAGTAAAAATCCTATAAAAAATAATGTAATCGCTAGTAGTAGTTTGAACATAGTAATTTCCTTATTGAGTGAATACTCACATTAACCTGATACTGATAATTCGATTTAAAAATATATACTAAACGACTGTAGCCGGCAAATATGTCTGTATCGTGATGTTATGCTAAATAGCTGAAGGTATTCTGTTTCGATGCAAGTCAAAAGCCGTTAGCCCTAGAGTTTATGCCGGTTTCAAGCGTATTTGATGCTCTTTTGATCTGATTGTTTTGTGCGCGAATTTGTGCATTTAATTCCCATACTTCCTATCTGTGAACTAAAATATAAGTAAGGCGCCCGTTCCAATATGTATCGTCATTGAGTTTGCAGAGGGCTCGATATGTCAGATAGCAAGAACCACAGTAGCAATGGCGTAAACAGGCCCAAGGGCTTTGATCACATACGCCTTACATCCCACGCAATAGAAATGCCATTTAACGCGCCAGAAATACATTGGTTTGCAGCCCAGCCGAATGAACGCGGCCCGGTGATTGGCACGATTTCAGATAAGCAGCAGCGCAATTGTATTGGCAGCCATAGTGGAAGTTATTCGGTTTATCGTGCGCTTTCTATCGCCTCGGGGAAATTTCCTGCAACCCACAAACCAGATCTTGCCAATACACATCCCACCGACCTTTTATCGCCCCAAGCTTCCTGGTCGGAACCTGGAAAAATTATTTCCTTAGACCCCTGGGGCGCAAACATTGTTGACGCTTTTGGTAAATATCTGGAGCAGGGGTATAACATTCAACCCAGTATTGCAGTCACACAGGCATATTTGAAACTGCCCGAAATATATGAAGCGATTAAGCTCGGGCGATTACAGGTAGATGGAAAATTTATTAATCAAGCTGGTGATATTAAGGTGACCAAAGTTGCGATTGATCCGGTGTGGTATTTGCCTGGTATTGCAGCGCGCTTTGGTTTAGAAGAGGGGACGTTGAGAAAAATCCTCTTTAGAGAAACCGGCGGGATGTTTCCTGAATTGGTCACCCGTTCTGATCTTAAAGTATTGCTACCGCCCATTGGCAGTACAACTGCTTATGTTTTTGGGGCTATTTCGGACCTTGCAAAAGACAATGTGGAATTAACGTGTCGTGTGCACGATGAGTGCAATGGTTCGGATGTGTTTGGTTCCGACATTTGTACCTGCCGTCCCTATTTAACACACGGAATTGAGGAGGCGGTAAAAACCGCGCAGCACGGTGGCGTTGGGCTTGTGGTGTATTACCGAAAAGAAGGGCGCGCACTGGGAGAGGTTACAAAGTTTTTAGTCTACAACGCACGCAAACGTCAGGCAGGCGGTGACAGTGCATCCACCTATTTTGCTCGTACAGAATGTGTTGCCGGTGTGCAGGATGCCCGGTTTCAGGAATTGATGCCTGATGTTTTGCATTATTTTGGGATTCGTAAGATTGATAATCTGCATTCGATGAGTAATATGAAGTACGACGCGATTACGCACAGTGGTATTGAGGTGGTGAATCGCCTGAGTATTCCCGACCATTTAATTCCAGACGATGCGCAAGTAGAAATAGAGGCGAAGAAAGCGGCGGGTTATTTTACCCAGGATGAAGTGAAAACCGGGGAGTCCTTAGCCAAGGTAAAAGGTCGGGGATTGGATTCATGACGGACTTTAAAGATTTGGTCGCGGCGCAAACGGTTAATGCAATGACGGCGGACATTAAAAGTTTCCTGCTTAGCCCCAATGGAATACGCACGCGGTCACAGCAGATTTATCAGCGGGCACTTGACGGTGCAACCCACTTCGCAATTGAAGAGGAAAAAATTGCGGAAGTTACGGATTATGTACTGGCAGTGATTGAAGAAAACTATCCAGACAAAAACGTACCCTATCACTCGCGTTGGCGGCACTTTGAAGTTGGAAACCAAGCGCAGCTTCAGGCTTTCAATGCATTGATCAATGACATGAATGCGCTCGAAAAAGCACGCCTTGGTTTGGACTTGATACTTCCCTCGGTATTGGTGGACGCTGGTGCTGGTCCCGACTGGCAATACACATCCGTTAACTCAAAGACCGTTGGGCGCTCTGAAGGTCTTGGTCTTGCCAGTATGGACATGTTCCTGGCGGGATACTTGTCGCACGAAGGTAAAGCGGCAACCACCGCGCCAGGTTTGCGAGCGATGACAGTAGAGCAGTTTGCTCAGGCCTTTAAGGTCACAGAAAAAAATCCCTTGCTTGGGGTTGAAGGGCGGGTAGAGTTATTGCGTAGTTTGGGACTTGCCATGCAAGCTCAGCCGAAGATTTTTCCGCATCAACGGCCGGGAGATCTTGTGGATTATATTCTGCAGCAATACAGAACCAAGCCCACCGCTGAAAATATTTTGCATGTGGTGCTGACCTGTTTCGGTGATATATGGCCTGGTCGTTTGAACTTTACTGGCACTAATTTGGGGGATACCTGGGCCTATTCGCCCTTCGGTCAAGCTCCCTCGGCATACATTCCTTTTCATAAATTAAGTCAGTGGATCAGTTATTCAATTATTGAAACTCTTAGTAATAGCGGCATTGAGGTTTCTGGTGTTGAGGCGTTAACGGGGCTTGCTGAATATCGGAACGGAGGGCTGATGTTGGATTCGGGGCTTATTCGTTTGCGAAATGAAGCTGATGCCGAGCAGGAGTGGTCACCCGCTAGTGATATAATTATTGAGTGGCGGGCGTTAACAATTTGCTTATTAGATAAAATTGCAGAACACATTGTCACAAAGCTAAAGACTACTCCAGAAAAATTTCCTCTGGCAAAAGTGCTCGAAGGTGGAACATGGGCCGCGGGACGTAAACTTGCACTGGAAAAGCGGAACAATTTAACGCCACCTCTACAAATACTGAGTGATGCAACGGTGTTTTAGTTGCGTTCTGCTATTTCACTTTTCAACACCGCCTATTCTGTGAAAGGACCATCGAATGCCAGTTACTTTAATTGATAACCCCTTGATGCAGCATAAATTGGGTTCGTTACGAAATGTGGATACCCAGCCCGATTCATTTCGACGAATACTTTCTCAAATGAGTGTGCAAATATTTTATGAGGCGGCCAGAGGCTTGCCTCATGAAGCCCGAACCATCACTACACCATTTGCTACAGCAGAAGTGAATCGAATAAATAAAAGTGTTGCGCTGTTACCCGTGATGCGTGCCGGGCTGGGAATGGCGGAATCCATATTGAATTTGTGGCCAGATGCCGCAGTAGGACACATTGGTATATATCGAGATAAGTTTTTAAAAAACACGGTGGAATATTATTTCAAAATGCCAAAAGGGGTAGCAAAGGCATCGGTATTTGTTCTAGATCCAATTATTGCAACGGGCGATACTGCAATTGCTACGGTCGATAGATTAAAAGAAATAGGATGTTCGGATATTAATTACCTCTCCTTCCTAACTTCCAGTCAAGGGAAAGATACCTTAATGACAGTTCATCCGGATGTTCACCTTTTTGCCGTGTGCACGGAAGATGAAATTAATGATGAGGGCTATTTAACACCGGGTCTGGGTGATGTTGGGGCGCGTTATTACAATACTATATAGTGTTTTTCAGGTTTCTGGCGGTTTGTGAAGAGAGCTGATCTCTGATTGGTAGCGAACAGGTGTTAACCGGCTTTCTCGTATTTATGAGCGGTGGTAAGTTTATTGTTTGGTACCAAAAATTTTGTCTCCTGCATCCCCCAGTCCCGGCAGGATGTAGCCTTTTTCATTAAGACAGCGATCAATAGCGGCCACATAAATATCCACCTCTGGGTGTTCTTTCACAACACGCTGAATACCCTCGGGAGCAGCGACTAAAAACAGACCGACAATTTTCTTGCAGCCTTTTTTCTTCAACAGTTCTATGGTGGCTAACAATGAGCCCCCGGTTGCCAGCATGGGATCGACGATTAAAGCGGTGCGAATATCAACGTCTTTCATGACTTTGTCAAAATAGGCAACGGGTTCCAGTGTTTCCTCGTTGCGATATAACCCTACAACACTGACTTTGGCGTTGGGGATGATGCGAATAACGCCATCAAGCATGCCGAGACCTGCTCGTAGAATGGGCACCACCGTTATTTTTTTTCCTTTTATTTTTGCAATGGGGGAGTCGAAGTTATTCCAGTCTTTTATCGTGGTCTGCTCGGTCGGAAGATCCCGGGTGGCTTCATAAGTCAAAAGGTTTCCAATTTCACTGGCTAGTTCACGAAAGTCTTTTGAACTGATATTGGCGTCTCGCATAAGCCCAATTTTGTGTTGTACGAGAGGATGATCTATTTGATGAACCGCCATATAGCACTCCGCCTTAGCAATGAGTAAAAAGTGTTGTTACAAGTGGGCTGAATATGATTTTTTGCTCACTAGTCGCCAATATCTTCGTTCCATAATTCAGGTTGTTTGCGAATGAAGTTCTCCATCAGCTGACGGCACTCTTCATTGTTCTCTATCACAACCTCCACACCACGTGAACGCAAATAGGCCTCAGGCCCAGAGAAAGTTGTGTTTTCACCCACAACCACTTTCGGAATGCCATATAACAGAATAGCTCCGCTACACATATCGCAAGGCGATAGTGTGGAGTACAGTGTGGCCCTTCGATATTCTGATGCTGTTAATCTGCCTGTGTTTTCAAAGCAATCCATTTCGGCGTGCAGCACCGAACTGCCTTTTTGAACGCGTTGATTATGCCCGCGTCCGACAATCTTACCGTCGATCACCATCACGGAACCAATGGGAATACCACCATCATTTAAACCAGATTTTGCTTCATCGATTGCAGCTTGAAGAAATTTGTCCATAGAAAAACCTTGTCGCAAACGGAATATTATTAAGAATAGCCCAGTGCTCATCTATTTAATAGTGCGAAACAGGACGAATTGCTGCAGAGCAAGAAATTGAGGACAAATGAAAAGTTGCTATTTAGTTTTGCACTGTGTTGGAACAATAGTTGCCATAATGTTGAATGCTTATGGCCCCTAGACGTTGGTCTTAGTTTACATCGATTTTATCTGGTTCATCTGGCAATCACCTGCAATCTTGAATTGTCGCGTAAAATTGAGCGACGACATTCAAATGTTTTGTCAGTTCTGCGACCGTAGTATCACCTTTGAAGTGAGTCTCGGGCTATATTGGCGTAGTCTCAGGGATTTAGCTATACATGTAGGAGAGGTTACGGATATTCGTTTATTTCTGCCTTTGATTCCCTAAGTGTTTTAGCGCTCTCTTACTTCAAAACAACCATAGTACTATTATAAATTTTGCTTCGAATATTTGTTTTAGCCATCGTTGTTCTGCCTTCGCTGATAGTGACCCATCACCTTCGCGCCGATGAAGTTGTGGTTAATGGGCGCTTTGTAGTCAGTTTTGTTGCTGATGATCAGCAACAGCATTGGATTGCTGCAGCATTGGAGCAAAACGTTTATAACGATCTTGCGGGTTATGGTCGAATTGTTCCGGTGAACAAATTTGGCAATGAGTCTGCTTTGTGTAAGCGCAGTGATATTGAATGTTTGCTGGCTGCTTATCGAGAGCAGTCTGTTGATGCATTGATGTTGGGCAAAGTTACCCGGTCGCGTATAGAATTCGAAGTTTACGATGTTCAAAAAAGTGCATTAGTAAAAACTGGCGCCATCTCAATTTCTCGGGGTGCAACGCTGTTGCAATTGCGAATGGGAGCCTTTAACGCATTTAAACCTTTTCTTGCCAAGGGCGGCATACTTGAACGTCGGCAATTCAATACCGGTAATGTCGACAGCCATACTTTTCAGGTCGGCGCGAGTGAAAGCGGTAGTGAAAGCGATAGTGCCGAGTCGGACAATCAGAAACGTCGGCATCTGCTAATTATTTTAGCTGTATTGACGTGCTTACCGTATTTCTTCTCTTTTTTTGGCAAGGCCCGTAAAAACCCTGAGCGTATGAAAATATGTTTGCAATGGTTTTTTCCTTTTATGTTGCTGGGCTTATCTATACTCGCCGCGCTGTTTGTAATGGCTGACCTTGGTATCTCAAGCCTGGATGATATTGTTCTCAAATATTTGGGAGAATACAGCTGGAGCCTGGTTGCTTTGGGCGGCTTTTTTTGGGGGTATTTTCTGATTATTAATATTCGCCTGATTCATCCCCATTTTCAGGGGTTGGAACGGGTGGATCAGCAGACAGTGCTTCCTCTGCTTGAATCCTATTTGCTCACCTTTGTTATTAAACTGGTGTTTTTACTGGCCATATATTCGGCAACATTTTATGGTGTGAGGTATGTGGCAGACATATTCGCAGTGCAATATTCATTTGTGAGTTTAATACTTATGCCTCTAGCCGGCGTGTTCACGCTTTACTGGGTGGGGTTGTGGCTGGAGCTAATGGCAATGGGCCTGGACGGGCGACTTTCACGCCGTCATGATGAATACGTCAATATCTGGGATGCCAAAATTCGAAAATATTTTGTTAGTTATGCAAAACGTAATGGTGCAACATTAAATGAAAAGTTGCTCGAGAAAATCATTTTTCTTGTCGGGGACAATCATGGCGTTGTGAGTTATGGTGGTCTATTTGGTCGACCTCGAATAGTGGTAGATTATGATCTAATCCGTTATGCCCTGGGCGATAACAATCCTGCGGTACAAGAATACAATCGCCCGCGTACCCGCCTTAGCAAAATCTCACTTTTTTTACCGCATCTGTTTCCTGCTTTGAATGGAAAAAAAAGAAAAGTGGGAAAGAAAAAAACAATAAAAGCATTGGCTCATTTGGAATCATCACTTCACTATGATCTGAATCACCACGCCAGTACGCTCAAAATCGGTCAAGATAAAATAATGAAAGGCATTATTATGCCGCGTTTGGAAGGTAAAGAGGATCTTCCCTCGCTTATGTCTGACAATCTTGAAGATATGAGTATTCTTGAAGATTTGATGCAGGAAGATACAGTTAAATCAGACCCTTTCGACGAAGATGCGGAAATAGATGATTCCAGTTCGCATGACAAAGATTTCTTATTTGGGATGTTGTTGCATAAGTTTGGCGAATTGTTTCGTTACGATCATCTTTTTGCTACGTGCTATATGGCATTTTTCCGAAAGCGATTGGCAAAAGACATACCCTATCATTTTCCCTTGGCGGAGTACTTCTCCCGCGTTGCCGATACGTTTGTCGTTATGAACCAAGGCCTCAACCATCTGTTGCAGTATTTATACTTCCGGGCGACTTACCAGACATCTCAACTCACAACAAAGGGTAACCCGGATCAACTCCTGGAAAGTCAAAATAAGATACTCGCCGATGTTACACGTATCCTGGCACAGAACGACAGCGTGGATCTTTCTGGTGAAAAAGAGAATCGCGAAGAGCAAGTGCAAAAGGCAAGTAAAACAGCATCTGGCTTTTTGAAGTTTGATCGCCTCGATCGTATTATCTGGCTGTCAAATTTCTGTAAAGATCCTATCGAACGTCATCAGTCATTCAGAGTACGCAAGCCGCTGGTGTGGCTGTTATCGTTAAGTCTGGTGATTTTATTCTCGACACTTTTTTTACGTTCATATCATTATCACCCCATCTATCTCGAAAAAATTGCTGCTGAAAAGCAAGAAATTCTAGACATGATCAAGGCGGCTGAAGAGCAAGAAAGGAAAAAAACATGACTGACAAACATGACGAAAGTAAAGACCTGGCGTCGACAATGGCAGAGCTGCAAGCGGCTGACGATATTGAGCGCTCTAAAGCGGACGCGGTTTACTTTCCTACTTTCCGGCAAAGTAAAGTGGCCATTAATCAATCTGCCGCAGGAGCCGGGTTTATCGGATTGATTGGCTTTGGCGCCATGCTGCTGGTGGCATCGGTACTGTTTATTACCGAAAACTACTTTATTGCCATGTTCGCGATTTCAATTGGTCTTTTGATCTACGTGACGGGTCTGGACTTGATTAAACTATTGTTTTCCTCTTTTACGATCTTTATTTCAACGAAACATCTAAACACTCGAGCCACTTATATGCAGGAAACACTTGTTGCATTACAGAGTGTATTGGATATAAAACGGGGTAGAGATGGCAATATTGCGGTTGGCCCCGTTAAGAAAAAAGGCGTTATTGAGTTGCCGGATAATTACTTAAGCCGGGATATTCAAGAGGTATTGGCGGCGGGAAAAAGCTTCGATTACGCAGAATTTGTTGCTCATTCTTATTATGTAGAATGTCATGAGCTCTATGAGTCCTCCAGTTCAAATTTTGATTTTGTTTCTGGCTCTATGCCGCTATTCGGTTTGATTGGCACCATCGTAGGTCTGATTGCGATGTTTGACAGCTTGGGGGCTGATGTAACAGTGGAGTCTCTATCTCCTCAGCTAGCTCTTGCTTTAAAAACAACACTTTATGGTGCTGTATTCTCCTCCCTTTACCGAATCATCGGCACGCGATTTGAGCGTCGTATGGTGGACCTGGATTATGACTATGAGACTTTTTGCCGTGCTTTGCAGGTAATCATAGACAATGAAAACACCGTTGAGGTGAACTAATGAAGCGCTTTTCCAGCCCCAGAGCGAAACGTTCAGCCGGCGAGTCCTGGCAGACGATCTACACGGACCTGATGACGATAATCATGGTGTTCTTTGTTATTTTGTGGTCCCTAAACCAAGGAAAAGATCTTGGTGTGAGCGAAACGGTTGGCGATGCTACAACGCGCTATATAAATCTCCCGGGTGATGTTCTTTTTGCTCCAGGAAAATCCAGTATGTCGGAAGAGGGTGTTGCAGTATTCAAAGATATTTTTTACGACGAGAGTGGTGGCGTACTGAATTTTCAAACGGGTGGCCTGACTAAAAGAATGCTAATGATTCATGGTCACACGGATGGTGATGGCAAAAAGGAAAGTAATTTTAATCTCGGGTATCGTAGAGCGCTCACCGCTTACGAAGAAATTAAAAAATATAATGAAGATGTTCCCGATCATGTGGTGATTTGTACTCACGCGGATAATTCACCCGTTCAAGAAGTTCCAAAATTTGAAGGTAACGTGTCTAAAGCGCAGCGAGAAACCTTACGTGCAGCGAAATCCAAGAATCGTCGTATTACTATCGAAGATAAATATGTGGATAAGTTAAAAGACCAATGAAACGAGTATTTAACAGCAAAAAAGGTGTAGGCGTTTATCAAAGCTCGCCAGTGGTTACTCGGCATAATGCCAAGGAGCTACATGTGGGCACAAACAGCTTGCTGGTAGTTTTTTTGCTGGGGATTACTTTGGCTATAGCCTATTCCCTGAATGTTTTCGATCCCATTTATTTAAAAGGGCTCGATCATGATCTAATGTTTGCTGGAACCTTTGTCTCGGTGATATTGGGAGTAAGTTGCTACGAGTTCTGGAACATTGGTAAGCGAAGTCTTTATAGTTTTCACTTTATGCTGTCGCGCACTTTGTCGAGGGAAATGATTCCTCTGTTTTTTGTGCGAGATTATGCCTTTGCAATTGGCCACAATACTGTCTACAAACAGCTGGAGCTGCCCGCCGGTTTACGCAAGCTTGGGTGTATTTCCATTTGTTTGTTAATTACCGTTATTACTGTCGATAATAGAGCTTTTACCAAAGTCAAAACCTTACCTGAAGTGCTATTTGAATCGAACACCGATTTTTGTCCGGAACAATCCAAGGAAGAACTCGACACCACTATCGAGCCTGGATGTGAATTAGTTATTCGTGCATTTCAGTTGGGCTACTCCCAAGATCTTGGTTCCTGTGCGCCAAAAGAAATAGCACCAGAAAAGCTGTCAGTTTGTGATAAGCGCCGTGTAGATGAGCCCTATTTCCATTATGCGTCTCGGTTGTTGGTAAGTGCGGGATCAAAAATTGCTGCAGTAATGAGTGGTAGTGAGATTGAAAAAATCGAAAAAAAATTCGCGCTTCAGTGGCAGCAAGTGGAAAATCTTCGCGATTATCAGCTCTATGCCATGAGTGCAGCGCCTCGGGCCTCACATCATATCTGGACAAACCTTCCCGCACCTAACTCCGATATTCATCAAGCTTTTATTGACGTGTTTCAACCAAATTATTGTCTGGACACATTTCAAAATCAAACCAATACAATAAAGCTTGATAATGAAGATGAGCGAAAAAAGGGGCAGTTGTTGGAGCATGTGTATGGACAGTTGTTGTTTAACCCTAAGGTGAAGCGTACGGTGGGATTATGCAAAGAATACCAGATTCACTGGGACGCGGATCGTGAAGTGTGTGACCAGCTTGCTGAAGCGCCAGTTCAGGTGTTGGCTGAGTATAAGGTGTTACCGGAAATAGAACTGGTTTTGAAACGGCACGATATTGCACAGGCAATAACTGCGCTGGATGAAAAACTGGCGCAACTGGATATGGTGGATGCTTTGGGTGTTTCAGACAATCGCGTGAATGAGGGTGCTACACCCGCTTCTACCCTTAAAGGTGAAGAGAATACTGGTACTTTGCAGAAAACACTGATCGATAAAAGTAAGATTGCGAAGAATAAGCGATTTCGATCCAAGGAGGAAATTGTCAGTTTTTCCTGCTTTATGCAGGGGCAAAAAACCGCCAGCAGGGAGGATATGCTCACTTTACATCAGGATAAGTTTAAGGTGCGCACATACGAATTTAAACCTTCCTCCACTTTAGGGGAATCTCAAATTGCGATGTATAAGAACTTTGCCAGGGTCATGGATAGAGAATTTCACTATACGCAATTGAGTAGCCGTTCTGATTTGGCTCTACCTGTGAGCAGTGCTGAAGAAGCAGATTCAGCTGCGCCTTCAAATACTTCTACGGTGGATCAAAAAGCCTACTTACAAAATAGCGCTTATATGTTGGCACGTTTGGAGCTGTTAAATAACATAGATATTTTTCTGGGTAATGATTGGGTATTGGAGCGGGAAGATTTGCTGGAGGTATATCCTTTCCATGTGCATTTACAAAACTATGTGGAGAGCTTTCGCGTGGAGTACCAACAGGACCATGGGCGTTTGTAATGTTAATTTCCTTTCCAAAGTTGCGTAGTCAGGTTGTTAAATGGTGGTTGTTGGTGACTATGGCCAGTCTTGCATGTTTGCCTGGTGGATTGGTGTTCGCACAGGATCAGCCCTATTTAGAACAGGGTCGGCGTGCCTATATCGGGGAGGCTTTTCAAGCTTTCAACAATACCAGCATTCAAAGCCTGCACAATACTGAGAGTTACATTTATGCGGTAGACCGTAATAACTGTCAGTCTAACCTTTCCAGTTTGCGCCTTGAGTGTATGATGAATTATGCCAAAGAAAATTGCCAAAGCTTACGTGGAGCACCTGCGCAAAAGGCGTGTGAGAAGTATTCAGACATTGTTATCGTCAACAAATTGAGCGAGTCTAATTTTATCAGTAAAGCAGAGCGTTATCGCATTGCTAAAAGCGCTACCGATGGTGATGTTAAGCAGGCAATGATGGCACGGTTACAGCAAAAGTATGCGCGAATAGTGACCTTGTTTGCGATGTCTGATTATTCTGATTGTAAGCCCGAAGACACCGCTTGCCTTGCACAGGGCCTGGATCAGTTTTGTCTGGACTATACCAATCGAGAAAGTCTTTCATGGCAGTATTGTGTAAGCGCTGCAGTTTGGTTTATGGGAACGGCTAGCAACAGCGAGAAGCATGGGAAATAGGGGGTTGTATGTCTAATAAAATGAACAGATCGTTTGCGCAGGAAATGCAGAATATGGAGGCTGCGAGTTTGCTGCGCACAGAAGTTCCTGTGCAGGAAGATGACAACATGCTGGCGCAAGTCGCGAGCGGAAAGGATGTTCTCAACTTTTTTACCAATGACTTTCTTGGTTGGAGCTCTCGAGCGGATGTAAAACGCGCGGCGATGGAAGCATTGTCGAAATATGGTGTGGGTGGGACTTCATCTCGCGCCACCATCGGCACGGCTAAAATACTGACACAACTGGAGCAAAAGCTCTGTGAATATTTAGATGTTGAAGCATGTATTGTTTTATCTTCTCGGTATTTGGCAAATATTGGTATTTTTGATTCGCTCACCAATGAGCGGGACAGTATCTTTATTGATGAAGGTTGTGACCATGGTCTGGTGGATGGTGTGAGATTCTCGAAGGCCAAAGCCATCGTATTTAACTTTAAGGATTATAACAATCTTGAATATTACCTTAAGTCGTCTGGCAGTGCCCGTTATCGTATTATCGCCAGTGATGCAGTTTTTAATACTGATGCCAGTTACGCAAATCTTGAAACGATTCAAAGCCTGCAAATTCGGTATGATGCTATTTCCATTGTGGATGATAGCCTTGGAATCGGTATCCTCGGGGATAAGGGCAAAGGTACGTGCAGCCATATAGGTTTGGACAACCCTAACATTATCAGTGGCTCTTTTGCTTATGGGCTTGGAAATGTGGCAGGAGGTTTTATCGCAGGGGATTTGACGCTAATTGAATGGCTGCGCCAGTCCTCACGTTCATACTTACTTTCAGAGCCCCTATCTCCGGTGAACGCCGCTGTAGTATTAACGGCAATTGATGTATTGCAGCAAGACGATTCACTTGTAGAAGCGCTTTTTTATAATGCAAGTTATCTAAAAGACGCACTAAAAAATAAACAGTGGCAGGTGCTTGAAACGGAATATCCGATGGTAAGCCTCCAGATCGGCAGTACGTTGGTCGTTCAAAAGCTGGTGGAAGCGCTTTATGAGAAAGGGGTGTTGGTGAGTGGCCTGTGTTATCCCAATACGCCGGAAGGTGCGGCAAGAATACGAATCCATTTAAGTGCGAAGCACAGTGTTGAGCAGCTGGATAATCTGGTATCAGCTCTTGAAAGCGTCCGCCACCTCTTGCAGAAATAGACTGTTTTATACGGACGGTAAACATTGTTTTTGAGCTTTGAGCTTTGAGCTTTGAGCTCTGAGCTGTACCGCGTTGTCTATGTAGCAATTAGCCAATAATCGTTTCAATGATTAAACAGTAATTTAACTAGCACGACAAGACCGTAATTTACTCGCCGTTACTTCGTCCTCTTTCTGCGTTTCACTCCCGTCAAATCATTTATTGTTGAATCTGTAAGACCCGCAACTGTTGCTTGAAAGAGGCGCCCAGGGCGGGAATATTATGACAACAATAAAAATCTATGAAGAGGATAGTTTTAATTTAATTGCAAGAAGTTGGTGCCAATGTTTGATTAGGCTCTGTCAAATCTATCTCAATGTACCTGACGATGTACAGGAAAGTTAGCTGTGCCGATTGGTCTTATTTAAAAGCTCAAACAGTTTCTTCTTGACGCTTTAAATATTGTTCTTGTTCTTCTGTCTTCTCAGTTAACTTCAATGACTTAAAATTCGTGCTATCAATTAATTTTTCTGATGGTCACCATTAGAAGAATAAAATACCTAAAAATTAGCGCGCCGTTAAAATCTACATCGGAATTTACCACGTCTAAATCTATTCCAATAAAACGGTAATCAGGAGTTACTTTAATGAAAAAAAATAAACCATTATTTAAAGTCGTATTATCGCTCGCGATGTGTATATCTTTCATCGGCAGTTCGGCTATGGCTGAGCCTGTTAGCCCAAATAAAATGGGGCCTAACAACAAGTTCTGGTGGCCAGATCAATTGGATCTATCACCATTGCGACAACATGCACCGCAATCAAACCCTTATGGGGAAGATTTTGATTACGCGGCGGCGTTCAGTTCGCTCGACCTTGCAGAAGTTAAAAAAGACATCGAAGCTTTAATGACAGAATCACAGGATTGGTGGCCGGCAGACTATGGTCACTATGGTCCTTTCTTTATTCGTATGGCATGGCACAGTGCTGGTGTGTATCGTATTTTTGACGGACGCGGCGGTGCAGCTGGGGGTCAACAACGATTCGAACCACTCAACAGTTGGCCTGATAATGTTAACCTGGATAAAGCACGTCGCTTGCTTTGGCCGGTAAAACAGAAATACGGCAGTAAAATATCCTGGGCAGATCTCATGGTGCTAACCGGTAATGTTGCCTTGGAGTCTATGGGGTTTAAAACCTTTGGTTTTGCTGGTGGACGTCAGGATGACTGGGAAGCCGATGTGATGTATTGGGGCCCAGAAAAAACCTGGCTAGGTGATGAGCGTTATAGCGGTGACCGGGAACTGCAAAAGCCTTTGGCGGCGGTGCAAATGGGACTGATCTACGTTAACCCGGAAGGCCCCAATGGCAATCCTGACCCCATTGCGGCAGCTCGTGACATTCGCGATACCTTTGGTCGAATGGCTATGAATGACGAGGAGACAGTAGCATTGATTGCCGGTGGCCATACATTTGGTAAAGCCCACGGCGCTGTGAAGCACGATTGTGTTGGTGAGGAACCTGCTGCGGCGAAGCTGGAAGATCAGGGCTTTGGTTGGAAAAACAAATGCCAAAGTGGTAAAGGCGAGCATACTTTTACCAGTGGTCTTGAAGGCGCCTGGTCCGCCAATCCAATTGCCTGGACAACACAGTACCTGGATAACCTGTTCAACTTTGAATGGGTGAAGAGTAAAAGCCCAGCGGGTGCCGTTCAATGGGTGCCGAAAAATGCTGACCAGGTGAAAATTGTACCAGATGCCCATGTGAAGGATAAGCGTCATGCACCGATCATGTTCACTACAGATCTGGCGTTAAAAGAAGATCCCGCGTACCGAAAAATTGCCTTGCGATTTAAAAATAACCCCGAGGAATATCAGTTAGCTTTCGCAAAAGCCTGGTTTAAATTGACTCACCGTGACATGGGCCCCAAAGTGCGCTATCTGGGTTCTGAAGTACCGAGTGAAGATTTAATCTGGCAAGACCCAATTCCTACGGTCGATTATAAAGTTATCGACAACAAGGATATTGCTAAGCTCAAAAAGCAAATTTTGGATGCTGATCTGAGTGTATCTCAATTGGTGCGTACAGCATGGGCTTCGGCGGCATCGTTCCGTGGTACTGATATGCGTGGCGGTGCGAATGGTGCACGTATTCGTTTGGCGCCCCAGAAGGACTGGTCGGTAAACAATCCGAAGGAGCTGGCTACAGTTTTAGATAAGCTGGAAAAAATTCAAACATCATTCAACAAAAAATCGGGCAAGCAAAAAGTGTCTATGGCAGACATGATTGTGCTTGGTGGTGCAGCAGCAATCGAAAAAGCGGCCAAAGATGCAGGCGTTAAAGTAAGTGTACCGTTTGTTCCAGGTCGTGGTGATGCCACTCAAGCCGAGACAGATGTAGAATCTTTTGCTGTATTGGAGCCAACTGCAGATGTATTTAGAAATTATTATGCATCGGGTAATGCTTTACCGCCTACTGTGCTGATGGTCGATCGCGCTAACATGCTGACACTGTCTGTGCCTGAAATGACTGTTCTGGTCGGAGGTTTGCGTGCGCTGAACGCCAACGCTGAAGGCGTGACTCACGGTGTATTCACTGATAAACCTGGAACGCTTAGCAACGACTATTTTGTTAACCTGCTCGACATGTCCACCAAGTGGACTAAATCCAGCAAGGGAGAAGGTTTATATGAAGGGCGTGACCGTAAAACCAATAAGGTGAAATGGACCGCAACTCCTGTTGACCTCGTTTTCGGCTCACATGCAGAACTACGTGCGATCTCAGAAGTATATGCCGCAAATGACGCGAAAGAAAAATTCGTCAATGATTTTGTCGCTGCCTGGTCCAAAGTAATGACTCTGGATCGGTTTGATATTTAATTTATATTGATGTATTTTTGAGAAAAACCGCTATTGGAAGATGAGAACATTTCAATGGCGGTTTTAAAGCATATAGCAGCGTTATTAATTTCATACACGCGAAGCGATAGCTGGTCAATTTTCAGATGTTATCTAAAACGTGGATTTAGCGACGAGTGAAAATTGCCATTTTCGTCCATCGTATTCTGAATCAAGCGGTCTGGATATATCAAAATGTATAATATCGCCTTTTGATGACTTGTTACTCGTTAGCCTGAGACCGACGCCTACGCTTGTGAAGCTTTTCTGCTCTAAGCTTTCCAGTGTATTTGTGCCAGAAACTCTCCCTTTATCTAGAAAGATAGCCGCACCAAAATTTAGTAAATTTAATGGATTGAAAGGTGAATAATAACGTTGCTCGATTGTAAATTGAGATACTTTGGAACCTGATGCATAGCGTAAAGGGTACCCTCGAAAGCCGAGCTCTCCCCCTAGAAAATTTTGTTGATCTAAATGTGAATTTTTCGAATTAGTCATGGATAAGTTCGTAAAGATCTTAAATTGATTGTTTTGGGGTATAAGCAAGCTTATGTCGAAGCCAGATATTATGTTTGTAATCCCGCTATGATCAATATGGTCTTGTCTGAAAAACAAGTTGCTTCGAAATAGCATGTTTTTATTCAAACAATTTGTGTATTGGAGGGCGCTATCTATCTTCATCAAACTTTCAACGTGCCCATCTAAATTGTTCGTAGTTTCGCCAATTCCCATTGAAACGTATGCAGAAAATCCCCGATAAATGTCCTCAACTCTTGCTATTTTGTCTATATTAGTCAATGTTAGGTAATTGTTTTTTAGGTATTCAAGTTTGTAATAAGCGTAACTCTCAGTTCTATTCTTTGGCAGGCTATTTATTAATCGTTCAAAGTTGACTGTATTGACGCTTAATCCGTCGGACTCTAAAACTAGCGCAGAGAACGAATTGTTTTCCCAATGATATCCGAGTGTATGACGAAGACGCCCGCCGAAGGCGTCTGATGTAGTGCCTTTAAATATCTCATAGAATTTTAAGTCTGATTGATACCTATAAACTGGTATTCCTTTCGAATAAAATGCATCCGTTTTAGTTTCATCCCAAAATGAAACGCCAAATGAATTGTTTGTTGAATAAGAATAAAAAGGTTGGGAAATGCCAATTGAGTTCAAATGACCATCACTATTAATTTGATGTTGCGCATCAAACTGATACCAGGAGCTTCCAATTTGGCGGTCAAATAAGTGTAAAATGGTAGAATCTCGATCAACTCCCTTTTTGAAAGATATCCCTAGTTGAACACCTGTTCCGAGAAAGTTATCCTCTTTTAAGCCGAAAGATGTATTGGATTTACCTCCTGTGTGTCCAAAGGAAATGGTTGGTTTGGTGGACCAGGAATCATCAGTAATGATAGTAATGGCAACCGATTCATCAATCATTTCAGCCCTAATTTTGGCATCAGTGATATACTTGTTTTGGCGTAAAATACGTTCTGATTCGTCAATCAATGCCTGTTTGTATGTATCTCCAATACTGAAAAGCAACTGGTTTTGTATTACTATTTTTTTTGTTCGAATGTGGAAATAATTCGCTGCTTTATAGAAAGATCCATTTTCATTGTCGTCTGAAAGGTCAAAAATGTCATTGTTCTGAATTTTAATACTTTCAATTTTCATACCTTCAAAAGGTGATTTTGCATTACTGGGCAAAGGCCACCCGAAAATGGTACTTAATAAAACTATCAAAAAATATTTAATCGGTAAAATTTTCAAAATGGTTGTCTACCAGCGTTATCACATTTGGATCTTAGTAAGTCTAAAGACGGGTTATAGATATGAGTTTTTACATCAAAAAGATTGAGTAAAGTGTGAGAAAGGTAATCGTGTGTAAACCGATTGTTTAGACATGGATTTCGAAGATCAACTGTACGTTCTGGAGCAAAACTGAAATTTTTTGAAAACCAAGTGATTAGTGGAATGTGTTTTTGTTCGGGTGGCGCTATTGATGACGGTAGCCCATGTAAGTAAACACCATTTTCACCAAGGGATTCACCATGATCGCTCACATAGAGCATAAACGCTTCTTCGGTTTTCGCTATTTCTTTTAATGTTTCAACGACTTTAAATATAAAGTAATCCGTATAAAGGATTGAGTTGTCGTAACTATTTACAACGTCAGATTTTTTGCAGGTATAAGGAGAGTTTGATCGACATTCAGGTTTGAATTTAGAAAATATTTCTGGATGCCGACGATAATATGCGGGACCATGACTCCCAAGTGGGTGTAATATTATAAGTAGGTCGTCACTTTTATTTGCGCGTGAAATCATATTTTTCATATGATCAATAAGCACTTCATCTAGATATAACCCGTGATAGAAGAATTCAGAATTCGAATCGATGTTGTCTCGTAAATTGATCGATTCATGCCCATTGCATACTCCTTTGCAGCTAGAGTTGTTGTCTATCCAAATGGATTTTACTTTTGCTGTCTTTAAAACATCCAGTATATTAGAAGAATTACTTGATTTTATTTTAGAAAAATCATCTTCCCCAAGAAAAGAGAACATGCATGGTAGTGAGTAGGACGTGGATGTACCGCAAGAGAATACATTCTTATAAGAGTAAACATTGATGGTTGATAAGTAGGGAGTTGTATTTTTGGCATATCCGTTCAGATAGAAGTGATCAGAGCGAGCAGTTTCTCCTACGATTAACACACCAATTTTCCTTTTTCGTGGGTAACTAATTTTCTTTGCATCCGTACCAATTTCTATAAAACTTTGGATTTTTAAATTCTTTGACTGAAAAAAATTGATAGCCGCATATGTTGGGTAGAAAGGAACAGTTAAAAAGCGTATATCACGGTGTTCTCGTAAATAGAATGAGGTGTACTTGTAGTTTATGGATGTTGAAACAATTGTTATGAAAATAAAAGTTAATAGGATGTATAGTCGTAAGAAGAACGCCCGTTGGACTTCCTCTTTTTTTATCGGTATTGCCAATATCAAGATTGAAGGAAATATTCCAAGAGTCGTGATATGCAATATAAAATCCATGTTGATGGTTTCTGTTACTTCCTTAATATTAGACTCAAAAATATTTGTAATCATAGGGGCATCGATTATGATGCCTACCCCGTTTAAGTGCATGAATGCCGATGATAATATGCAAGATATAGAGCAAAATAGTTTGAATCGTTTAATGTTGGTAAAAAAGCAAAATAAAATTATCCATAATAATGTCATTAGTGAAAATAAGCTTATAAAAAACAATAAGTTTTCCAAATTTAACTGGGTAATGTCTTTGTTTATTTTTTTCCAGAAATTTACATTGTAAACAATGGTGTTGGTGAGTGAGGTTGCCAAAATTATATGCGTTATTGTTATTTTATGAAAAAATATAGAAATGGTGCTTTGGTTAATTTCCGTTTTAAAAAATATCTTATGTAAAATATTTTTTGTTAATTGTATCGACATAGATAATTACTTTTGTTAGTTGTTGCAAGGTTAGAGTTAAATAATATCTATGATCAATCGAGGGAAAAAAATAAAGAAAAATGTATGTAGTTTGATTTTAAAGAAAAGGAAAGGAAAGGGAGCTGGATTATTTCGAGGTGAATAATGTTGATTTTTGGCAAGGTGTTTTGATTGGTAGGTGCTTTTAAGTCCTTAAGTTTTTCAAATTGAACCTGGTGTAACCAAATATAGGATGTGAGCCATCGATTCTAATGATAAGATTGCGCTTTATATCTAGATAAAAATTTATTTCCTTCGTTAGGCCTATAATATTTATCGAACTTTCTTCTTCAGGATGTACTGTGATTTTTAGTGATGTTACCGTATTAAAATTTTTTTTTCTGTTCTTGCCGTTATTTTCGGTATAAGAACTCGAGATTTTAACGAACTCTGTAGCACATAGTTTTACTCTTGTTAACTTGCCGTCATTAAAATAATCTATAACAGATCTATCGCTGGGCTTGGTTAGTACCCCTTTAGTCAGAAAATAAAATAACCCGAAATAATTGGTATAGGTTTGAATGTCGTTATTGGTTTCTAGCGATATCTCTTCGATGGTGTTTGATTCGGATTTGTTTTTAAATAGAATATTTGGGGGGTAGGGTTGCCGTATGGAAGTTGTTAGTTGATTGCCTGTTATGTAGCTGTCGACCACCTGTTGATCGCCTTTTAAATCGTATTCTGTGGAATATTCAATTTGGTGCTTTGCATTGAAGTAGTTCGAAGTGGTTGATCGAATACCAGGTATATCGATATTGATTGTTACTCTATCCATTGATTTAATGCCATCAGTTGAGTTATCGCTGATGACTGTCGTTAGGTGGCTAGCAGGCAAGGTTTTTAGTGATATATTAAAGTAGTGTTTGACTACAAAAAAAGATTTGGCTTCGTAATATGCATCTTTCCAAAATGGTGTAGATTGTGGGGTTGAGTTATCGCCTGTAGTTAAGGCGGACGTTAGACTATTAATTAATAATAGCAAGACCAAAACTAAACTATTGATAATATTGCTTTTGATTTGCACGTTATAAAATCCAAGTAGGGTGCCTTTTAAATGTGACCTTCAATTTTTATATACTGTTAGAGGCATTTAGTTTTCATAAGCAATCGTTAATATCAAGAAAATATTGCTGTATATCTTTTTTTGAGAAATATTGAATGGAGGGAATTATTAGTGATTAATCGAAATGATGATGAAGAGAAAAGTACGGGATTTAAGTATTAAATTTTCTGAATTTTGAGCATCAAAATGAGTATGTAAAACCAAAGTTTATGATTAAAGGTAGGAGCCGTTCGCTTTCCTTGCTAACTTTATACCCATCTTGTTCGTGGTCTTCAATTATTTCAATGCTATAACCCCCGACGTTGCTACGATTGGTTAAGTTGTAGCACTCAAGATAAACCTGAATTTCAGAATCGCTCTTTGACCAAGTGTAAGAGGTCCGAAAATCTAGAGTGAAATATGATGGTAGGGAATTGTCATTCGGGGTGTACTCAATTTTTTCACTTAACGAAGATAAATGATTTGGAAAGCGTGTAGTCCTCCACCCGTTGTGCCAGATTGAAGTTGCACTAAAGGACCAATTTCCTCGTGTGATAAGCATCCCCCCTTTGGCCATTTGCGTGAACCCCCATTGGCGAAAATAGGAATGACCGTTTTTGTAATCAATCACCTTACTAAATTCATAGCTAAGCCAGTACCGAGAATGAATGTCATGTGTATGCTCAAACAAAAACTCTAGCCCTTCGGCCTTGGTGGAATCTAGGTCGCTCATTACATAGTCTGTAGATAGTTCCGGTAACAAGCTGTAGACATTGAAAATATTTTGATTGCGTATAACAGGAGACTGGATTCGTTTTTCATATGCTTCTAACGAAATTCCATTTTTTGTTCCTTTATATTCCATACCTATAATGTAATGATCGGATTTCTGTGCTTTGTAAAAAGCAGTCTTTTCATTGCTTATGTCAAGTTCATTGATATATTGATGCTGATGAAATCGACCAACGCTTCCTTTTAAATTAACATTGTCGGTTAATGTATATTGAATGGATATTCTTGGGCTCAATTGATTTTGAGACTCCTGATAGAAATCCTGTTGATCGTAACGTATTCCAGAATCGATAGAAAGATAAGGTGTAGGCAAATACTTATATGTCAGGTACAGTGACCCCGACGTGCCGCGAGGAGTAGCTGTTAAGTTTTTGTTGAATTTGTTCGGATTTCCGAGCAAAGTAGCTAGCTCCCCAAGTTGAGCTTTTGCTTGGTAGGTGTAGCTACCCTTATTGTATTCTAGTCTTGTGCCAAATTGCACTATGCTAAATGGAGTCAATTTATTGTATTGCTCATACTCTAAACGCGTGATGGCAAAATCTCGTTTATCGTATAAATTCCCTACACTCCCTTCAGGAGAATCGAGTATCGCTGTGCTTCCCTTGCGAGTGTTGTCTATATCAATTGCAGTGAGTATCCATTGACTAGAATTATATGGGCTGTGAGTCAAATTCAATTTCAGCCAATAGTACTGACTGAGATAGCGAGAGTGCGCTGATTCACCGGAATTGCTTTCCAGGTTATTTAGTAATACATTGTCTTCTATGTGCAAATAGCCAAATTCAGTGGCGTATTTGTCGTTTATATTGATGTCCAACTTGAAATGACCATCCAGAAATCTCGGTGAGCCAGATTCAGGACTAGTTCGCTCTAAGGCATCTTCAATATTTCCTCTTCTGAAATTTATTAACCACCGATAATTTTCATTATTTAACTCATCGCTTACGGTTATCGAGCTCGCTAAAAAGTTAGCATCCAAAGCCAAGGTATCATCAGGCGCTTCTTCGGTAGACAAATCTATTACGCCACCCATCTTTCCTCCATATTGCGCTGGAAACCCACCGGTATAAACATCCATAGATTTTATTATGCTTGCATTTACACCCGATATTAAGTTTTGAAAGTCCTTTAGATGGTATGGATCTAGTAGTTCGATATCGTCAAATTCGAATAAGATTTCATTCTGATCGCCACCTCGAATGTGAGGTTTCGCACTGATGCCGGAGGTTGTTAATCCCGGTAAGTTATTTGCTATGTAAATTGGGTCAGAACCTCTGGCTGGTGAGAGCTCTAGATGTAAGGGGTCTACTTGCTTGCGACTTGCATTTGAAATTTTATTAATTCTGTATGTGCTGGCCGTAACAGTAACTTCTTCGATTGAGGGTGATTGAAGAATGAGTCTTTCTGCTTTTCTTTTAACTTTCACCGGTAACTGCTTTTTTATGTACCAAGCATTTATTTGTGCATTGTATTCAATTTGTAATTGAAATTGAGAAAGAATATTTCGCAGTTGTCTAATGTAAGAATCATTCCTGGCATAATCAGTCACAGTCATGTCGGCTAGAATTAACTGATCCGTATAGATTAATTTGTATCCACCTTGGCGGTATGTCTCTAAGACATATTGAAGAGGACGACCGTGAAAATCTTGGTTCAAATCGCTTTGACTTGAAGCGAAAACGGGGAAGACAACTAAACAAAGAATAAAACCAGCAATAACTCGCATGTTTGCATTTATTTATTTTCAGACACCGTAATTGTATTATTATCGATCTTCAGAGATAGAGTTGTTGTTTCGAATAGCACTGGTAGTACCGGATCTATCGCGTCCGCTTCAATTCGCCCCGTTGAAAAGTGTGTTTCTTTTGCTAGTTGAGATACTAGAGCCGAATTATAAACGATATTTCTACCCGTTGTCCGACTAACCCAATTAAGTAAGTCATAGGCGGTAATATTTTCCAAATTTAGTGCTTTTATTGCTGGTATTGTCCAGCTCCAATGTGTGTCTGTACTACTGATTTCCTCTTTGCGCATTTGATTGGCCTTATTGATACGAATAAGATCTCCTTTTCCGTTTTCGTAGGCAGCATATTCTATTGAGTGACCAAGATCCATTTTTACCTTTCCTTCTCGCATTGCCACTGTCAGTTCATTTGTATCAACAGTAATTTCAAATTGTGTGCCAATATCCTGAATGGAACCCCAAGGAGTACCAATAACAACTGAAGTGTTTTGGCCTGGGGAATCGACAAAAATACGACCAGTCATTAGGTTCATGGTAGACACTCCAGTAAATTGAAGTGCTGTATCTGGTGCAAATGTAATTAGTGTACCGTCTTGTAAAGTGACCGAAAGTAGCGTGCTTGATCCCGCTGTCAAAGTATCACCAGAATGAATTCTTGAAGGGGCGCTTTGTTTATTACCATTTATTTGATATAAATTACTTGCAAAAGTAATACTCCCAAGTTCTTTTAAATCATTTGCTGAGTTAAATGGCTGAAATTTCCATAATCCCAAAATCCCAACTAGTACAATTGCTGCAAAATTAAAAGCTATGACTTTTCTTTTCTTTTCGCGAGACTTATTCTGGCGTACCGATTCTTGCCAAGCTTTTTTTGTTGCTACTAAAATTTCTTGGGCGTCATTCGAATTGGGAGTAGGAGGCTTGTTGGCACCTTTTAGTAATTTCTCAATGTAGTCATCATTCATTTCTTTGTCTTCCATACTCAAAATTATGCCAAGCTTAAAGTTTCTTTTTGAATGTCTTCAAAAACGTTTTTAAAAGCTTTTCTAGCTCGTGCTAGTAAAGATTGCACCGCGATTTCCCCCGTGCTCATTTGGTAGGCTATTTCTGCTACACTTAAACCTTCCATATATTTTAATTCAAGCACTTTACCATAAGCACTTGGTAAGCTATCGAGTGAAAATTGTACTAGTTCATTTAGCGTTTCATCTTGAATACTATATTTTTCACCATTAATTCCACTAGGAATACTTTCGATAGTTGCCAATAGAGTTTCGCTGTTCTCGATACTGGTATTCATTTGTTCCTTTTGACCGGTTTTGTTGTACCATGTATGAATTTCATTTCGAGCGATTTGGCACAACCAAGTGTACAAGGACGCTTCACCTCGGTATGTATGTAGCCCTTTCATAGCATTTATTAGGCTTTGCTGTACTATGTCTTTACAGGTCTCTTCATTTTCTATTCTCATTTTGCAGAATCTATAACATCGAGGGAAATATAAGTTATAGAAGGCATTGAATTTATCCTCGTCGCCTTTTAGCAGCGACTCAACAAGCGATAAATCTTTGTTATGCACCATCTGTTAGTGCTCCTGGGTAATAGTTTGCTTAGTACAGAGTTAGATGCCGATTAAATTGAAAAACAATCGCTCATAATAAGTATTTTTTTGCTCTACACCATATTATAGATGAATAAAAAAACATCAAAAATGAACAACTTAGACTAATCTTTTCTGTGAGCTTTATTGTGCTCGTAATTTTGATCGGCAATTATAGATCTGTTTTTCTCAGCGCTAGCTGTTTCATTTACATTCCCTCCTTGAGAAAGCTGCATAATAACTTCAAATCATAAACACAATAATTTTGCGATTGTTTTTTATGTAATGGGATCTCTAATTCTGCAATTGGTACTTGGTGAACATTTAGTTTTGGTTTGCAATATCAGTTTTTGCTACCTCATATCAGAACATTGCAGCAGTGGAGAGAGGATGAATCTTAGAGATGGTTGTTCGAAGTTTAATAATAAAGTTCGGTTACTATATCGGAGCCAAAAACATAGCTGTTGGTGGAAATTACATGCTTCTTGTATTTTTCTTATCTTGACTGTTCTTCTTTTGACCGCTCTTCTTTTGACTTTAGTGGGCGATGACATTCGTACAATTTATTGGGTAAAGCAAACTGGTTGTTTTCTGTATTTAAATGAAATGTTTCGCAGTATGCCTCCTATATTTTGGATGAATCTGACGGAGTTGGGAGATGCCATTGTTTTATTTCCTTTTACATTTGGTTTGATTACTCGTTTCCCGGTGTCATTTTTTGCATTGTGGACATCCGTACCAATCGCAGCAACGTTTTCGGTTTTATTTAAACACCTTTCATTAGTACCGAGACCTGCACAGGTTTTAAATATCGAAGATTTCAATATTATTGGAGCGGTACTTAAAGCATCAACAAGTTTTCCTTCTGGGCATACTATTACTATTTTTACTGCCGTAGTTGCAGTATTAGCTTCACTCTATCCCAGTCCTAGTTTGAATAGGCATGGAAGGATAATATGTGTTGGGTTTTTGTTTGCGGCTATTGTTGGTGTTTCTCGCATTGCGGTTGGAGCTCATTGGCCTTTGGACATTTTTTCTGGTGCAATATTCGGTACGCTTGCAGGGCTTATTGGAGCTAGGTATAGCATTCGGTCGACTTGGTGGAAAAATCTACTTAATCCGAATTGCGCTTACTTTATTAGTCTTGGAATGTTGGCCTGGAGTTTAGCTGTGTTGGTAAAAACAATCGAAAATACCGAAATTTCTGTTGTTTGCATTTTGTCGTCCTCAAGTGGAATCTTGGCTGCGTTTAAATACCTATATGACAAAAGTATTCATTTAAAACATGAAGCGCCCTTAGTGTAAATAAGTAAAAGTAGTTGATATAAGTAATTCTTCGAGGTGAAAACAATTTGAAAGTTAATTTTTATTCACTGAATTTTTCAGTTGATTTGCGTTATTTTATTGCTTTAGTCTCGTTACTGAATATTGTATTTTTTAATATACCTCTTTTCCTTTACGTTTATAACGATATAGGCCTAACGTCGTTATTTGGATTTTCTGTTTTATTTACAGTATTTTTCTTACTTTTCAGTTTGACTAGTATTTTCTTGTGTTTAGTTTCAATAGTTTCTGTACGACTTTTAAAATGGTTCATTGGAATTTTCTGCTTTTTTAATTCTCTAGCTATTTATTTTATATGTAATTTTCAGGTTTTTATTGACCGAAGTATGATTGGAAATATCGAAAATACTAGCTTTATTGAAGCAAAATCCTTGATCCATCCCAGTATTATTCCGTTCGTGTTGGTACTGTCTGGAATACCAATTTTTCTTCTAGTTAAAATAAAGCTTAAACCGGTCAATAGAATAAAATTATTTATAATGTCCTTATCTATTTTATGCCTGAGTTTGATTTGGGTGTATATGGTATCCAGTACTTGGTTGTGGTTTGATCGAAATGCCAAATTTATTGGTGGCCGAATTTTACCATGGTCTTATATTGTTAATACTATCAGATATAATTCCGAAAAGCTTAAAAGTAACAAGGAGAAGATTTTACTCCCCTTAGGAAAGCATCTAGCTGAAAATGAAACTACTGTAATACTAGTGATTGGAGAATCTGCCAGGTCTGATAATTTTTCTCTCTATGGTTATTCGCGGGAAACAAACCCTCTTTTGTCGAAGGAGGATCTCATTGTGGTCAAAAATGCTGTTTCTTGTTCAACTTATACAACGGCATCATTACTTTGTTTGTTGTCTCATTTATCCCAACCGATAAATTCATTGAAAAACTATGAGCCTTTGCCAAGTTATTTACAACGTCAAGGAGTAGATGTGCTTTGGAGAACTAATAACTGGGGAGAACCAAAAATCAAAGTAAAAAATTATAAAAAGTCAAAAGAACTCAGGAGGAATTGTCAGCATAATTGTCGGTATGATGAGGTTTTGTTGTCGGGTTTTAAGGAAGAGGTGGCTAAGGGAAGAGGAAAGGACATGCTAATTGTGTTGCACCAAACTGGAAGTCATGGCCCGGATTATACGGAAAAATATCCAATTGCGTTCGAAAAATTCTCACCTGTTTGTCGTACCGTTGAATTGAATAGATGTTCAAAAGAAATGCTTGTTAATGCTTACGATAATACAATTGTATATACCGACTATTTGTTAAGCAGAATCATTAATGACCTTAAGACTTTTACTGATCGCCGAATAATGATGATGTATATCTCAGACCATGGTGAGTCGCTAGGAGAGTCCGGGTTTTATCTTCACGGATCGCCATATTCAATAGCTCCTGATGTTCAGAAGAATATTCCCTTTTTGCTTTGGTTGTCTCCAAAATTGAAGGAAGATTATATTGATGAGCATACATTTATTAGTCGCCGAAATACACATACACAATTTGAAGTCTTTCACACAATTCTGGGCGTATATGACCAGTCATCTCCAGTTTATGATCCAGATTTAGATCTACTTAATGTCGGACAATAAGTATTACTGGAAATGAGTTTCAAAAAAAGTTGCCCGCGGTTCTATTATGAATTCGGATATTCTCCTAGTGCTAATCGAATAAAACGATCAAATTCTCAGAATTTTGCCTGAGTATAAGGGGCGCTAGCGGATTGAGCGAATATCGCTTGTTATTCATTGTTCATCATTGACAATAGGCAAAGTCAAGACAAGACAAACGCCAAGAATGAAGCGTTTTGGTTTTGGGTTGTATGATACGAAGTTCACAAGTGTAGACGAATTTCTTTTGTAATTAATGATGAATGGTTTTATTCCATTTAATTCATATACGACCGGTCTGCGATAATATTGTTATATGGCTAGACCAGATTGTTTGTTAGAATTGTGGGGATAAAAATGAAAAATGATAGGAGAGGTTTGTAGTGGTAGACGATATTAGCCAATTTATGCAAGCAAATAGACGGCTCGAATACGGGCTATTACGTCAGTACGCTAAAAAGGTGGCTCAAGATGATTTTACTAAGGTCATCGATAGCGCTGTGCTGGTTGGGTCCGGTGTGTACAGTGGCCGATTGGATGAGCATAGCCAGGCCGACCAAACCTCTCTATTTCAGAAGCGATATATTGACCAGGATGACGACGCTGCGATTTCTTTACATTCTGCTATTTTTTACCTGTCCCCCAACACTACCGGAAATATTATTTCCATCGGACGTTCTGAATCGAATGATATTGTCCTGAATGATACCTCTATTTCCAGAGAGCATGCGCATATCCGCATTGATGGTCAGCGTTACTATCTAACGGACTTTGGTGCAACTAACTCTACCATGCTTAATGAAACATCTATGGCGCCGAACAAAGAAACAGCGTTGGAGCCTGGAGATAATATTGGCTTTGGACGCTATCAGTTTAGCTTTTTAACGCCTGAACGCTTTTTCAAGTGGGTGCATAAATACTAGCTGCACTATTGGGCCGAATGGTATGGCCTGCTGATTCGAGGTGTAGTTGCTAAATCCTCAATAGCACAAAAGTCAGGTAAAAATACAAACACCATGCGCCTCGATGATGGATTCTCTAAGTGGTTACTTCTGGAGATGGATTCTTCTGGAAATAGATTGTTCTGGAGATCGATTGTTCTGGAAATAGTTTCTTCTGAGAAAAAATGATGCCGTTTAGAGGCGTATGCCTTACCCAGGCACTAAGTGCACTTCTACTGGATAATCTCTAATCCCACAAATCCCTCGCTTTCATTCTGCTTGTTTCGCCAGTTCTTCAGAAGTCTTCGCTGCTTAGCCAGGCAGAGTTTGTTGTCTTCTCACATGATGAGGTACTGATGATCCGATGGCTGTATTTTAGTGGCATTTCGCAATATGAGCAGAGCCATTATTTTGCCGTTAGGTGAACTCAATCACAGCATTTTCCCGGTATTTTAAGAGTGAAACTTGAGTTTTTTAGTGATTAAACTGGAGGTTAATCCTGTTTAGTTATAAAGCATTATTCTTTTAATAACCGATATATGCGATATAACAAAAAAGTGTGGTTGCGTTATCAAAACCATTCATTTGTTTAAACAAACCACAGTTTTGTGCCACTACATTAGCAAGATCAGCGTCGTTATCGACACTCGCTCAACACAACACAAAAATTTCGTTTGGTGGTTAATATGAGAAAGTCATACAAAGAAATGCTTATCGAAAAAAGTATCTTATTGAAAAATATTGATCGACTCACTTTTTTGGAATGCATGGAACAGAAAAGCCGTTTGCTATACAGTCTGGCTTCTGCCAAACCACTCATTGGTGGTTTCTCTGCTGGGCGCAGTAGTCGAGGATACAGCTCAAAATCAGATACACGAATTATACTGCACTGAGTGTTGAAAAATTTTTGTATCGCTTAGCGGGTTAAAAGTGAAAAACGGAGGGTCCCGTTTTTCACTTGAATGTAGCCTTATTTGGCTATGATGGCCATAACCAGTTTAATGTCCATTTCAATGGAAATTGTTCCTGGAGAAATCGGGCTTCCACTTTCAGCGTTGTCTAGCATGGCCATTCTTGGTGAATTAAACACGGGAGTGCTTCCTCCTTGCTCCTCAATGATCATCACCTCACCGATATCTGAACCCATGGCTTTAGCCAGTGCGCGGGCTTTATCTTTTGCCGCCAGTAACGCGTTGACTCGAGTTTCATTTTGCGCTTTTACCTTTTTGGAGTAGTCGTAGGATACGCCAGTTACATTTACCGTCTTATATTCGGACAGCGCTAACCAAAGCGCTTCATATTTCTTGAACTGCGTCATTTTAAAATTGATGCTTGTCGTGGCCTGATAGCCTTCTTTTACACGTGAATTGTTCCGGTAAACATAGTTTTCGCCAAAGCGCATGCCCGAGGTTTGAATGTCTTTTTCGCTGGAAGCGTATTTACGAATTGTAGCCAGAACTTGTTTTACTTGATCTGAGTGAGTTTTCGAAACTTCTTTTAATTCTGCTCCACGATTTTCTACGGTTACATGCCATTGCATTTCATCTGGCACAACTTCAGTTTTGGCGCTACCAAATACCGTGATGTGGGGGCGGTCAAATTCACCTGCCCAGCTTGCAGATGCCAGAGCCATTGCCACTAAGAACGTGAAAAATATTTTCATTGGAATTTCCTTAAACGTTTTCATTTTGGTATTTACAGTGATTCTGATGACTCAGACCTTGGCCGGGTATTAGAGTTCGGCTTTTGTGCCTGAGTGGAACGAGGGGAACTATAGGGTAATTCTAATAGTCTTAATGAAATAAATTGTAAATTCATCAGAAAACGAACACATCGCTCCGGTTTAATACAGAATTGTTTAAAAAGTGTTCTTGGTTGAAGGGCCTGGGTTGAAGGACTAGGGTTGAAGGTAGGGCAGGTTCTAGCGGCAGTTTAGCCCGTTAAAAATTTAGCCAGCTTGTGTCTCTCACGGCTTCTTAAGCAATCACAATATACTAAATATTAATCACCAAGCTGACTGGAGGCTGGCATGACAGTGCATATCCAATTAATTCCCATTATTTCTATTATTGCAGGCATATTGATTTTAGCGAAACCCAAGATATTGAACTATGTTGTTGCAATTTATCTGATCGCGATTGGTGTGATTCAGCTACTGGGGCTGCACTTATAAAGCGTTTGCATGTTTTGGCATGTAAGGTGATGTGGGGAAGACGATTGAATTTTCGACAGAAATAAAAAAAGGGCAAAGATATTTTGCCCTTTTTTGTTTTAGCTAAAGTGCTGGGTGTAGCTTATAGAGCCAGCGTGTTGTAGCTGACAGATCGATCTGCAGCGCGACAAGCTCCGGTGTCGGTACGCTCCCAGGCGAAGCTCCAGAACCAATTCACTCCAGGGTTCAGAGATCCACACCAGCTTTGGTTGTAACATTGGAAAATATCGCCATTGTTTTTAACTTTGTCACCATTACGATAGGACCCACCCAAAACAAATTGCGGAATATTATCGCACGCTCCACCACTGGAAGAACTTGAGCTGGACGATGAGCTACTGGAAGAGCTTGAGCTGCTTGAAGAACTACTTGAAGAACTGGAGCTGGAAGAGCTGCTGGAACTTGAAGACGAGCTGCTTGAACCGCCATCAGCACCGATAGTGTCATTTATCCAATCTGCAACAGCGTGTGTTCTGGCGTATACGCCATATTTATTTGGAGATGCACAGCCGTCACCCCAGCTCACGACGCCAACACTGTAGAAGTCATCACCATATTGAATGGCGAGGGGACCACCACTGTCGCCCTGACAAGAGTCTTTTCCGCCCTGCTGAAAACCAGCGCAAATTTCATAGTCTTCAATTTGGCCATTGTAAGATTGCGGTGAATTACACACATTGTTAGATACGATGGGTACGTCCACTTCGTACAGCTGATCTGGAGAGCTGGAGCTTCCATAGCGGAAAGCGCCCCAGCCAGAAACGGTAACAGTGGCACCAGGGAAGGCGACTTGCTGCATGATAAAGTCATCGGGAATTTTCAAGCGTTCCAGATCCGCATCAGGTGTGCCGGAAAGGCGCATCAATACAACATCGTGTGTGTAGCTGAATTGGTTGTCTCCAGGGTAGTACACATACTCTGAAACGTTGTACCGGGTTCCACCTGAACTTAAACGATTGGTGCCCGTTAGAACGCGAATGGTTCCGCCCATACAGTGCGCAGCTGAAAGTACCCAGCGGTCTCCAACTAGTGCACCACCACAAAAATGGCGATTACTGGAAGACTGTAGTGATACCTGGTAAGAACGTTCGCCAGGCGTGGATGGTGCGCCGCCGACAATTTTAGTCTCAAAGTCGTTCCAGCCGGCGACAGGTGTCGCTTCACCTAAATCTGCTGCAAAACTTTGAGCAGAGAAGCTTGTCGCTACCAATAGTGATAAACCTAGTGTGCTTTTTTTCATGAGCTTTGTTTTCATCCTGTGTTGCAAAAGGGCGTCTGTATTTTTCCATTCTTAAAAAAATGTTCTCGCTATGCATTGCAGGAACACTTTTAAAATAAAAAATACAAACTAATGATTTTTGTGGAACTTAACGCTAATCATTTTTTATTTCTAGCGAACAGGTAAACAAAATGCGTAAAAAGATATTATCTTTTGAATTGATTATTCTGGCTGATGGAATTAATTATTTATTCGTTACAAGGAGTTGGTTTTTGCAATTTGGATTTGAAGCTGTGATTTGGAGTGACGTAATTCCCATTTTAGCGGACCAGAATAAAAGTTTAACTTGTGCTCTGTTGTTCATTGTCTACGGATGATTTAGCAGAATACCCTGCCAATTTTGCCCGTAAAAGGTCCACCTAAAACAGCAAACACTGGAAGATCTGTGAGTAAAAAAGACACCAATATTCCTCCTGCCACCCAAAGTGCAAACTTTATCGTCATTATCCGATCCCATTCGTGGTTTACGATCAGATATCCGATGAAACCCCACTCGATAATTCTAACGGGGCTATATACGGCTATGTAGGTGAGATAATCATTTCCAATAACAGAATTGATCGGCCCCACAATAAGACCAATAAGAATACCAAAGCCAATACTTAACAATATTCGATAAAAGCCCAGAGTTGCTGCGTGTGAGGTGATACTTGAATTGAGGTTCGATGTTTTACAAGCTAAAAAGCGCAGCCCGATATAGCACCAGCATGTGTAGAAGACATATTTAATGAGTAAATAAAAAACGAGATACATGACTTTAGTCTCAAGAGTCTATTTTGTTTATTCGTTGGAGTATATCGCTCTTAGTCCGTAGCTGATTTGAGCAGGAATTACGGACATGTGATGTTCATTGGCGAAAATTCGAGTGCTTAAAGTAAGCTCTTGGTATTGTCGCTGCTGCAGAGTCGCTGCAAGCTTTTCCACATTGGAGATCATGGCAAACCTGACGTCCTCTGGTGACTCCTCTAAAGCCCCGACAGCTAAAAATACCTTAGCGTTAAGCGAAGCATTTTGGCTGGCGTAGCGTTGTTCCTGTAAAAATATAGCGCCCTCCTGGAGGTCGGTTTTTCCCCACCAAAGAGATGGGCTTCCGATGATAAAGCGTTCGAACACGGGGGTATCTTGAAGCAACGCATACGTGGCAAACAGGCCGCCGAATGAATGACCAAATAGAGCTCTGCCTTCTTGCTTGACGCGATAATTTTTTTCAATATGAGGTATCAATTCTTTCGAAATAAAACTCAGGAAAGCCTCTGCGCCTCCTGTACCCATATACTCAGGTAGTTGGTGGTGAAGGTTGTGAGTATTTCTTTCGTTAAGCCAATTTTGATCAACGGTAGGAGTGAGATCCAGACTTCGTTGAGGCATCACATTATTCCAGCCGCCTTTTACATTGTAGCCGATTCCAACAATGACTAAATCCTCAATCATCCACATGGCTCTGAGATTTCGAGCTGTCTCAACGAGTGTACCGAATTCCATATTTGCATCGACGGCGTACAGTACGTTGTATTTCGTTTCATTTGCTCGGTAATTCTCCGGCAAGGCAATGGAAATTTGGTATGTAAGATTATTGGAGCGCGACTGCATCAACCAACTGTGAGTATCCGCAAGGTAAGGAGTATGCATATTGCTCGTTACTTTGTTTGGGGTAGTACAGCTTGCCAGTAAAAAAAGTGTTGGGAAAATAATTGTGGCCAGTAGAGTTTTTGTGTAATGAGAGCCTTTGAGCATGGTCGCGATATCCGTTAGTTATTCCTGGTTTTTAAATTATGCTTTTGCTTTTTTAGATTCGGACGATTTTTTATTTTTCCGGGAATCGCGCACGAGAAAAGCATTGCTACCCGTGTTTCTCTTGATTTCAAATAAGTCGATCTCTTTAATTAAACTGCTGAGATTCTTGAAGCCGTAATTTCGGCTGTCAAAAGAGGTCTTGTTGGATATGTGGGAGCCGATGGGGCCAAGCATCGCCCAACCGTCATCATCGGCGGTGGCATCTATTGCTGTGCGTATCAGGTTTATGAGCCTGGTGTCGCTTTTCAAGTTTTGTGGTTTTGAAGGTGTTGCTGAATTGGTCTGTTCTTCTTGATCCAAATACAAAAACTTGGAACAAGCATTTACGAATGGCTGAGGTGTTTTCCTTTCCCCAAACCCCAAAACCACTTTTCCTTCAGCGAGTGCACGTACCACCATGGGAGTGAAATCACAGTCTGATGAAATGAAACACATAACATCAATTTCTTTAGTATAAAGAATATCCATTGCATCAATAACAAGTGAAATGTCCGATGCATTCTTACCTTTGGTCAAGTCATATTGTTGAACCGGCTGGATTGCGTATTCATGTAAGATATCTTCCCACTGTTTTAACGTGGGAGATTTCCAGTTACCGTAAGCTTTTCGAATGGTTACAACGCCATACTTGGCCACCTCACTCAATACCATGTCGAATTTGCTGGCCTGTGCATTATCGGCATCAATAAACAGTGCAATTTTCTGAATGTTTTCTTTCATCGTGGCCATCCTGTATTTAGCTTGATTAAGCGGTTATGAGAATAGTGAGTGACTGTGTCGCTGAACTTATCACGGCTTAAGCAAATCGAGTAGGTAGCGAGTCGGTTTACTATAAAAAAGGAATAAGAAGACTGTTTACTGGAGTATACCGTTATTTTTAATCGTTAAAAGTTAAGAATACAGTTATACATGGACGTAATATTCTCTTGCTATCGTGGGGGTAATACATATGGCGGCTAAAGCGTCGTTTGTCAAAACCACCCATTGGGCCAGAGAGGGTAAAGGGAGAGAAAGCCAGGTTTGGCATGTGTAATACTCTTCTAGTGGCGGGTAAACGATTCCATCGCTCATTTCGATGTGTGTTTTGTCTGGTGGGTATGGACTTTACGCTAAGTCGAGTTTCTTGCGGAAAGCAGGATGCCCCTGCGAGGCGTTTATTATTAAAGGCTTAGCATTTTGTCTTTCAAGTTTGTCTACTCGACGCATTCAACTTGTTTCATTTTTAAGAATAAGGTGTCATACCTGACATTAGCGTAAAGTCAAAAAATAACAGCGCTAGAATTACCTACTTTTGGGGAAGGGCGCAAAAATTGGGAATCGTAGAAACCTATTTACAGCCCTAAAGTAATTAGGCGACGCGTATTATAAAGCGAGGATTGCACGTGACACACACAGATTCAAATTATCAAAATTCCACCCGTTCTCACCGTACTAAAGCCGTATTGTATTCGTTGGCTGTGATAGGTGGAGTAACACTGGTTATCGTCTCAATGGGAATGCTAAAGCCAAAACCAGAAGCAAAAGTGGTAGAGGAAGAGGCCTTAGCGAAAGTAGAGACCATGTTGGTGGCTCCGCAGATTAAGAAAGTGAATGTTACCAGTCAGGGAAGTGTTACAGCCCTCCATAAAATTAATCTAGTGGCTGAGGTGTCTGGACGGGTTACATCTGTTGCTGATGGATATGCGGATGGCGGATTCTTTAAAAAAGATACACCAATAGTGACGATAGACAAACAGGATTACGAGTTTGCCGTGCGACGTGCTGAAGCTGAAGTCATGAAGGCAGAAGAGGTTTATGCCTTAGAGAAGGGGCGTGCGCGTCAGGCGAAGCGAGAGTGGCGTGATATAGGCAATCAGGAAGCCAATGATTTATTTTTACGTAAGCCACAATTGGCTTCTGCCAAATCGTCACTGGATGCGGCAAAAGCAAACAGGGACATGGCACTTTTAAACCTTGAGCGTACTCAGATTTTCGTACCATTTAACGGACGAATCAGTAAAAAACATGTGGACGCAGGGCAGTATGTTACAGCGGGTACCGTGATCGCAGAAGTTTATAGCACTGAAGCTGTCCAAGTGAGATTGCCCCTTACTGATCACCAGGTCGCGAGTGTCGATTTGCCTCTCACCGCGCAGTATGACAAAGCGCATTACCCGGATGTGATTCTTTCAACTGTTTACGGAGGTAAACACTACCAGTGGACAGGTAAAATTGTCAGAACAGAAGGAAGTTTGGATGTTAAAAGTCGCGTAATTTATGCGGTGGCGGAAGTTAAAGATCCATATCTGACGGAGAATACTGCTCGCCCACCCCTAGCCGTGGGGATGTATGTATCTGCGGAAATCGCAGGGAAGGAACTGGCCGATGTTGTAAGTTTACCGCGCGAGGTGTTGCGTAAGAAAAATCAAGTTACGCTCGTAGATGCAGACAATGCTTTGCAATTTCGTCAGGTTGATGTTCTGCAAAACAATGGTAGTGAAATACTGGTGCGCGGCTTGGATGCTGGTGAAAGGGTTTTGGTAACGCGGTTGCCATTTATGAATGCTGGGATGAAGGTTGACATTGAATCCTCAAAGCCGTCTCAAGGCTCTCGGGAAGGTGAAACCCAAATTAGTGAAGCGAAGGATAAAACCCAAAATATGCCGTTGGCGTCTAAAGAAGGTTAAGAGGAGTTTTTTATGAAAGGAACATTAGGCTGGTTCGTAAATAACCCTGTTGCTGCCAACTTGTTTATGATTTTAATTTTAGTCGGTGGCGGTGCTACTGCATTAACGTCGTTAAATAAAGAGCTTTTCCCAACAGTATCTGAAGATGCAATTGATATTGTGGTGCCCTATCCTGGCGCCGGTCCACGAGAAGTAGAAGAGCAAATTTGTGTCCGTATCGAAGAAGCGGTGCAGGACCTGGAAGGGATCAAGCGAATACGATCTCGAGCAAACTTTGGCAGTGGTCGTGTGACAGTGGAAGTGGAAAGTGACTATGACCTGCAAAAAATGTATAACGACATAAAAACTCGGGTCGATGCCATCCCGACCTTTCCCGCAGAGTCAGAGCGACCACAGATCACCCAAAGTATTGACCGTCAGCGAATACTGCGTGTTGCCGTGGCAGGTGAAGTGAATGAACGTAGTTTGAAGGATTTTGGGCAGCGCGTGCGAGACGAACTCGCGGAACTACATGATGTTGATATTGCGACGCTAAATGCCGTGCGTAGTGATGAAGTCTCCATTGAGGTTTCAGAATTTGATTTGCGACGTTACGACCTGACTTTTGATGATGTGGTTGCCGCAATACGAAATTCCTCGATTAATCTTCCTGCTGGCGTTATCCGTTCCCGTGCTGGCGATTTTCAAGTACAGACGCGTGGTCAAGCTTACAACCAAAGCGATTTCGAAAAAATTCCGCTGTTAACCGCGACAGACGGCACCCGAATTCTTCTGGGGGACGTTGCACAGGTCATAGATGGTTTTGCAGATACCAACGTTTACACGCGTTTTGATGGTTCTCCTGCTGTCTTTGTGGATGTGTATGGCGGAGAAAATTCAGATGTTATTAAAACATCTGATGCGGTAACCGCGTATGTAGAAAAATTACAAGCAACCTTACCACAAGGGATGACCGTCAGTGTCTGGTCTGATCTCTCGTTTATGTTTAAGGGACGGATGAATTTGCTGGCATCGAATGCTTTGAGTGGTCTTGCTCTGGTATTTATTATTTTAATGTTGTTTTTGCGTCCTTTACTGGCATTGTGGGTGGCGGTGGGAATTGGTACCGCCTATATGGGAGCTATCTGGATGCTGCCATTTATTGGTGTCAGTATTAATATGATATCAATGTTTGCGTTTCTATTGATTCTCGGCATCATCGTTGACGATGCTATCATCGTAGGGGAGAGTATTTACGCTCAGCAACACGCAGGTGAAAAAGGTCGCGAAGCGGCAGTGAAAGGCGCAGAGGGTGTGTATAAGCCTGTGCTGTTTGCCGTGATTTCGACGATGGTGGTGTTTTTGCCCATGTTGTTCCTGCCCGGCGGTGCTTCCAAATTTTTGTGGTCCATTCCCGCTGTAGTAGTTTGCGCGCTTACATTTTCACTTATCGAATCGTTTTGGATACTGCCTTCTCATCTTGCATCGATGAAACCGGAGAAAGCGCCAAAGTTCTTCCTCCTGAAAAAGTTTGAACAGCTTCGTCGCCGTTTTGCTGATGGTCTGGAACATGTCGCTGTGAATTTTTATCAGCCTCTGATTAAAAAATCCCTGTTCTGGTATCCCGTGACTCTGGCCGCTTTTCTGATGGCATTTATATTTTCAGTGATGCTGGTGGGAAATGGCTACGTAAAGCAAAAGTTTGAAGATAATCCGCCGATGGATTGGGTGGTGGCAGAGCTGACTTTTCCAGAAGGGTATGCGCGGGATGACTTAATGGCAACTGTCAGCCATATTGAAAAGTCCATTCCGTTAATGATGCAGGATAAGCAACTCGGGGAAAAAGGTTATGGCGATAACTTTGTCTTACATAATCTCACGTGGGTTTGGCAGAACCAGGTGTGGGTAGTTTTGGAGTTATCCCATCAAACAGCGTTGAATCTTGACCCCGGCTTTATTGCCAATACATGGCGAACTTATATTGGTGAATTACCTCATGTTGAAAAATTTGATTTGGGTTATACCGCAAATGGTGGAGATAGCGATATAGCGTTTGATCTATTTGCATATGATGTTGCAACGCTGGATTTAGCTGCTGATGAGATTGTGGATATTCTAAAAACCTACAATGGAATTGAGAATGTTCGGGATTCTTTACAAAGTGCACGGGATGATATTGATATTGAATTAAAGCCTAACGCTGAAACGCTCGGGGTAAGTCTCGCCTCTGTAGCCAGACAAGTACGTCAGGGATACTATGGAGAAGAAGCGCAACGTATTCCTCGTTTGAATGAGGATGTACGTGTAATGGTGCGTTATCCCGATGAAGAGCGGCGGTCCATCAGTCAAATTGCAGATATGCGTATTCGTACCCCTGACCGACATGAAGTCCCGTTTGAAACTGTTGCAGATGTGCACTATGTCCCAGGTTTTACCAGTATTGATCGTATAGATCGTCGTCGCAGTATCAGCGTGACCGCAGATGTGATTGAGGATCAAGCCAATGCCAATGAAATAATCCAGGAGGTACTTAAGCAGCATAAAGACCGTCTGGAAAATACATACCCCGGGTTAAAAGTTGGTATGGGTGGAAATAGCCAGGATGAGCAGGAGTTTATGAGTGCTTTAATCAATGCTTTTGGCTTGTCACTCCTGATTATTTACATATTGATGGCTGTGGAATTTAAATCTTACTTGAAGCCATTTGGTGTGCTTTCAGCGGTGCCATTCGGCATTATGGGGGCAATACTTGGGCATTGGATCACGGGATATACTATGACGATAGCCTCATTCTTTGGGGTGCTTGCTGCCGCAGGCGTAGTCGTGAATGATAATCTGGTGTTTATTGATCGAATTAACCAATTGCGTGCACAAGGTATTGCAGTGAGAGATGCTTTGGTCCGCGCTGGTGCAGATCGATTCCGCCCCATATTATTAACCAGTATCACCACTTTCATAGGATTGGTGCCCATCATGCTGGATAACAGCATGCAGGCTGCGTTCCTGATTCCTATGGTCATCTCGCTGGCTTTTGGTATTTTATTTGCGACGGCAGTAACGCTGTTGTTTGTTCCAGCCCTGTATTTATTTGGCTCTCGCTTGAAAGAAAAGTTGGCTGGAAAAATCAGTGGATCACTTGATCTTGAAGTCACAAAGGACGTGGAAAGCCTGGGATAAATCTCGAGCTGTTGCGGCAATTTTACCGCAAGAACGCTTTACTACTGACCTGCTCCAGTTCACTCAATGGAGCAGATTGTCTCCTAAAAAACACTCTATTGTGTAGAGTTGTTGATTTTAATATATCCCCTTATATGAATGCGCCAAATAAGAAGAAGTAAAAAAACACATTCGATGTCGGGTTTGATATCATCGGTGAAGAGAAATTTCCCGTCAGTCTGTTAGTTCACCTCGAGCAAATTCTCGGTAATACACCGCACTAGCCGGTAGACCCGTTGAATTCACTTCTTCTAGGAATGGGCCACGGAAATATTTGCCTACAGAAGGTATTGAAGAGCAAAAAGTGAAGAGCAAATAGTGAGGAGCCCAACAGTTATGACCAAAGATGATGTAGTAATGACAGCAGGAGCGCCTGCGGCTTGGACTTCCAGAGCGCTATTTACGGTGGTTTTTCTTGGATTGTCAGCCGGTATCCAATTAAGCGATCAAGGAATACAAAGTCTCTCTCTTTCTGCTATTCAACAAACATTTGATGTCAGTGATTCTGCTCTTGGTGCCTTGCAAGGATTGGCAGGAATTCTCATTGGCAGCCTCCTGGCGATACCACTCTCTCGTTTTGTCGACAAGTACTCCCGCAAACGCATTTTGTTATGTCTGGTTGCAGCGTCAACATCGATGACGGTGCTGAGTGCCTTTGCTCCTAATTTCATTCTCTTTTTTCTGGGGAGGTCATCGACCGGCATTATTGAGTTTGCGATGATTCCTCTGGTGTATTCAATGATTCCGGACCTGGCGCCCGAGCGAGATCGGGTGTTAGCGAATTTGGGTTTTGCCGGTCTAATGGCTGCCGGAGCGAGTGGAGGTTATTATTTCGGTGGTGCGATTATTGATGCTGGAGAAGCGTTTTTTCCTTTTGCAATTGAGGCTTGGCGTAAAGGCTTTTTAGTTGTTGCAGTACTGGGGCTTCCTTTATTTGTACTGGGGCTGCTGACTTTGGACCCTGTCCGACGGGTGACCGAGCAGGGAGAAGCGACGGCCAATTCAATCGTTGCGTTTATTCGAGAGCATTGGAAGGAGATTACGTTGTTTATCGGCTTGGCGGGGTTTTTGTTAATTGCCGTACAAGCGTTAAATCAGCTGATAGCGTTGGCTTTAGATCGTCGGTTCGATGCGACCATTACCACTATTGGTCAGGCGATGGGCATGCTGTTATTAATGGCGAGCACTTGTTGTTTGCCTATCGCAGGAGTTCTTGATCGCGTGCTAACACGATTTTTGGGGCGAGCGGCGCGGCCTGCCATTATGGCCGGTGGAGCGATTGCCTCCGTGCCGGTTTTGCTGATGCTGTTCAATGCTTCAAATATCAATCAGGCATACACAGCTATTGGGTTATTTCTACTGCTGACATCGACGGCGAATGTATTGGTTCCTACGATTTTGCAGGATTTAATCGCGGCTCCTATTCGAGCGAGATGCTTTGCCATTTGGAGCTTTCTAGTGTCTATTTTTTCCGCTGTTGGACCACTCGTTGCCGGGATGCTTTCAGATTGGGCATATCAGAATGAGTTAATGACGGCGATAACAGTGACGGCAATTCCTGCACTCGTGCTTTCTGCCGTGTTTGCCTTTAACCTTGTTATGCTGCAACGAGAGAGTGCCGTCAACAATGAACTTCAGCTCGCGTAGTACTACGTTTGTGTGACTTTTGAAGAGTCAGTAAGTGCTGGCGTTAGGGAAGATAGCGTTAATGTTTGATCTCTGTCGCCAAGTGCACTTATTCACCATGACTGACGTTCTTCAAACACTGGGAGCATTTAATGCTTGCTGTGTTGTTGACTCCAAGGGGCTCTGATTGAATCTGGAATGCTCTGATTGAATCTGACGATCAAACCTGCGTGAATGAGACGTGAATGAGAATTGATACGATTTATTTGACTGTCGGTATTTTACTTTAATTTTGAGTGAAAAATAGTAAAATGCAGCAACTTTCTGATGGGCCCGTCGGAGTATTGTTGCCGCTGAATGCGTGCGGTGAGAAATAGTTTATAGTTTAAAAAGTTTTAAACCTCAGCAGCTCCACCGTTGTCTCTCTAACAGACTATTCACCAACACAATGTTCGGCCTCCCTAACTAGCCACAGATGCCCTCTGCTATCTAGATCAGTTCCCATTCTCATTCTGGCGCGACTACAGTTATAGTGATGTTTAATTTTTTTGAAAAACTAACACAACCCTTCCCCAAATCTGAAATAGAAAAGCCACCAGGCACCTTGTTTGCTTTTTGTCGATACTATACGCGCGGTTTTGAAATTCCCCTTATTGTGCTGGCGCTGCTTAGTGCAACTGTGGCAATAGTGGAAGTTCTTCTGCTGAGCAAAATGGGGGATTTGGTCGATATTTTAAGTCACCAGAATCGAGATACGTTCTGGCAGGATCAAAGTGACAATATGATCGGCATGATATTGCTGTTAGTGGTTGTCATGCCTATTCTAAGCCTGACTCATTCCATGATCATGCACCAATCCCTGTTGGGTAATTACCCAATGTCTATTCGTTGGTTGATTCATCGCTATTTGTTGAAACAAAGCGTCGGATTTTTTCAAAGAGATTTTGCAGGGCGAGTTGCAACGAAGGTCATGCAGAGTGCGCTCGCTGTTCGCGAAACCGTGATGAAGTTGATGGACGTATTGATTTATATCAGCGTGTATTTTTTATCAATGATCTGGATGATGGCAGAGTCGGATGCCTTGCTGATGCTACCAATCCTAATCTGGTTATGTGTGTACACATTAATTCAGATATTTTTTGTCCCGAAGTTAAAAAAAGTGGCAACGGATCAGGCTGATGCTCGATCCGTGATGACCGGACGTATAGTGGATTCATACACTAATATTTCGACGGTTAAACTGTTTGCACATTCTCAGCGCGAACTTGGGTACGCCGAGAATAGTATGAAGAAATTTTTGCAAACAACCTATCGGCAAATGCGGATGATTACCTGTTTGTTGCTGAGTATTGATGCGCTCAACTATCTGCTCATACTTTCGATTGGTGTGATGTCTGTATTTCTATGGCTGGACGATGCCGTCACACTGGGCGGGATAGCCATCGCCATAAGCATTGCACTTCGAGTACAAGGGATGTCTAAATGGATTATGTGGGAAGTAAGTGCTTTGTTTGAAAACATTGGAACGGTGATTGATGGCATTAATACCGTGTCGAACGATGTTGAGGTCAAAGATGTACCCCAGGCTAACGCCATTGAGGTTAGTCGTGGTGAAATTAGCTTTAGCCATGTCAATTTTGTCTATCAGGATGGTAAAGCCGTTTTTGAGGATCTCAATCTCACCATCCGGCCGGGGGAGAAGGTAGGCATTGTGGGGCCTTCTGGGGCTGGGAAGTCGACGCTTGTGAATTTATTGCTAAGGTTCTTCGATGTTAATCAAGGGAATATCAGTATTGATGGACAGGATATTGCCATGGTAGAGCAGGAGTCCCTGCGTCAAAATATTGGAATGATCACGCAGGACACTTCGTTGTTACATCGTTCGGTGAAAGAAAATATTCACTATGGCGATCCAGATGCGCCGATGTCGGCTATCATTGAAGCTGCCGAGAAAGCTCATGCGCATGAGTTTATTCAGGAGTTAAAAGATGGAGAAGGAAACACAGGGTATGATGTGCAGGTGGGTGAGCGTGGAGTGAAGCTTTCGGGTGGCCAGCGTCAACGTGTCGCCATCGCGCGGGTACTTTTAAAAAATGCACCCATTTTGATTATGGACGAGGCAACATCTGCTTTGGATTCAGAAGTTGAATCTGCAATTCGAGATAATCTTGAAGTGCTGATGGAAGGGAAAACAGTAATTGCAATCGCTCACCGCTTATCTACCATCGCAGCAATGGACAGATTAATTGTGATGGATCAGGGTAAGATAATCGAAGAAGGTAATCATCAGGAGTTGCTGGCTCTTGATGGCGTTTATGCGCAGCTTTGGAAACACCAAACACGGGGTTTTATTGCCTAAGTACTTAAACCTTGCAAGTGTTTACTCTGTATCGCCGGCTGATTCAAATGCGGGAGAAGCCATTGTTCTTCGAAAGCCTTAGCACCTAAGGTTGATGGATAGCGAGGACATTAGCAAATGGGTTGGGTATATTAAAAAGCAAAAACAGGGATTGAAGGAAAGGGGAAAGCCTTTACCTGTGCGCTGGTTCCCAAGGGATACGCGTGGTAGCAGCGCAGCAAAGTTCAACTAAAATAAATACATTAGAAATAAATAGAATAGCTAGACGACAAAATGTAGGTATTTGAAAAGGCAAACATTGAACTGGTTCCAATAAATGCACGAATGTTGGTATGTGTAGATATTATGAGTATCCCGTCTCGAAGTTGGATGTAATATTTATTTAGACTCGATTAAATAATAACGAAAATTTAATCAGAAAATAAATAGTAAAATCAGGAGCGTTTATGAGACTCTACGTGAAACTTTCCCTGCTAAGTTTTCTCACGGTTTCCAATTTTGCATTTTCCAGTGTCAATGAGCTGGACGTCAACAGCAAAAATTATTCATCCCAATCCCCGCAAACTACATTCTACCGACCAACCGGTGAAGCCATTTTATATAACACACTCGGAGACACCGCAATTATTGAAGGTGATATCGCTGTTGGTTACAAAAGTGATGTACAGGCAAATGGCATTAAAAATCTCGAAGTCAGGCAGTTCGAAGAGGTTCATTCAAATGCGGATCACCAATTTACTGCCAAAGCTGCCTGGAGCGGCAATACCACTTGGGCGAACAGTGTTGTACCTTACGTCATATCATCGGCATCTCAAGCGGATATCGCCGCGATTCAAAATGGCATGCTGCTAATAAGCACACGCACGGGCGTTAAATTTGTACCACGAACGAATCAAGCGGATTATATCGAGGTGATTAAAGGGTCTGGTTGCTGGTCTCACGTTGGCCGACGAGGTGGACGTCAGGAACTCTCCATTGGTAATGGCTGTGCTTATGCAGGGATTGTAGCCCATGAGTTTTTGCACGCACTTGGTTTCTTCCATGAGCAGTCGAGGTATGATCGAGATAACTATGTCCGCATCAATTGGGAAAATATATCGGCTGGTACTGAACACAATTTCAATAAGGGTGCCTCCGTTACGGCATCTATTGGCAGTTACGATTTTCGGTCCATCATGCAGTATGGTTACATGTCGTTCAGTGCTAATGGCTTGCCAACGATTGAATCGTTAGATCCATCTGTACCTTCAAGTGAGCTTGGTCAGCGCGGAAAGTTAACGGACAAAGATGTCGCAGCGGTAGCCCAAATTTATGGGGCGGGAGGAAATGCCAATGGTGGCCCGCAAGGTTATATAAAATGTGCTGAAGAGAATGAGGTGTGCAACTTTAATGGGAAAGCATCAGTGGCGTTCGGAGCGATTGGTAAATATAACTACATTGAAGCTGAAAACCAAGTGAGTTGCAGTAATCGTGTGTTTGGCGATCCTGTGGAAGGAGCAGCAAAATCCTGCTATTACAAATTAGAGGCGCCGACTGGGGTGACTCTGCAAGGGTTTACACAATGTGCTGGTGAAGGTGAAGAATGCATTACAAATGGTGGCGCTACGGTCGCCTATGGTGCTAACGGTGCTTATTATTTTTTAAAAACGCAGGATCGGATACCCTGTAACAACCGGACTTTCGGTGATCCGCTATCTGGTATTGTTAAGGCCTGCTATTTCAAACGAGATGACAATGCGGCGCCGGCGGGCTTCACTTTTTGTGCGCGAGAAGGCGAAAAGTGTGCATTCGTTGGGAGTGCAGAAGTGGCATTTGGTGCAAACGACGCGTTTTATTCGCAACAAGCGACCAGTGCTGTCGAGTGTAGCAATACCGTATTTGGTGATCCTGCCTACGGTATTGCAAAATCCTGCTTTTACAAAACTGGAAACGCTATACCAGCAGGATTTCATGAATGTGCTGGAGAAGGGCAAACCTGCACTTTCAGTGGCACTGCCACAATTGCATATGGCGCCAATGGAGTATTTACCTATCGTGAAGCAAATGGAAACATTGCATGCACTAACGCAAGTTTTGGGGACCCGTATAACGGCGTAAGAAAATACTGCTATATAAAACAGTAAAAGGAAAGTTTCTTATTGAGAGCGTCATATTGCGCTACTTTTGATGTGGCGCTCTCTTATCTCTCTGCATGTATGAAGCATATTTTTGATGTGGAATGCTGTAAATAGAATGGCCTATATCCTGTAACATACATCCCGCAGCATAAAACCCGTGACATAAATTTCGTAACATAGCCCCCCCCCCAACATAGCCCCGTAATATAGCCCAGTAATATAGCCTCGCAACATACAGTCAATTTTCCGCTGTACGCCACAACCGTCTCGCACAGTCCTAGCTGATCTTACGTAAAATTTTCTAACGTTGGGTGTATTCTTGTTCTAAGTGTCCTGCTGCTTTTCAACTGCACTTATGCCGCATGTAGCGCTAGCGCCGAGTATAAATTGACTCAAACAGGACGGTCGATACCGGTTTCATTTCTGTATCGACAGACTGTGGGAGGCTGTGAAAATAGCGAGGTGAACAAGTGGTGTTCGCTTTATCTTTACTGGCCGCATCCAATTTTTGAAATGGATCTAGCTCAGGCCGTAATTCGTGCTATTTCAACCGGATTTAAGTCATCAGCAAGAATTTCATATATCGGTGAGACGCTAAATTCTTGCAGTTCTTTTTATTGAAGTTCTTTTTGTTGAAGTTCTTTCAACTTCAACCGAAAATACATTCAAACGACACTCGCATAGCCCGGAGCAGTATTCATGACAGCCTATTTAATTCAAGCATTTATATACCTCTGTGCAGCGGTGGTAATGGTTCCGCTGGCAAAGCGACTGGGTTTGGGGTCGGTTTTAGGGTATTTAATGGCCGGCGTGATTATTGGTCCGATAACAGGGCTGGTTGGCCAGGAAACAACTACGATTCAGCATTTTGCTGAATTTGGTGTGGTCATGATGCTTTTTTTAGTCGGTTTGGAGCTGGAGCCCTCGGTACTATGGAAAATGCGTATGCGCCTGCTGGGGCTAGGCGGATTGCAATTGCTGATGACTACAGTTGCGATCGCTGGAATCGCTATGCTGTTCGAATTGGGGTGGACTGTGGCATTGGCGATAGGATTGATTTTTTCACTTTCCTCCACGGCCATTGTATTACAGACTTTCAATGAAAAAGGGTTATCGAAAACTGAAGGCGGACGCAGCGCTTTTTCTGTGCTTCTATTTCAAGATATCGCTGTCATTCCAATTCTGGCACTTATGCCGCTTCTGGCCTTACCTGAATTGCAGACCAGTACAACTGCGTTGATCGGCGCTGCCGAGCACCACGATGAGCTGAGTTTAGTTGCGCATTTGCCAAGTTGGGCCGCAGCACTTGTGGTATTGACGGCGGTAGTCGCGTTGGTGGTCGGCGGGCACTATTTAAGTCGTCCATTGTTTCGTTATGTTGCTAATACAGGTTTGCCGGAAGTGTTTACGGCAACTGCCTTAATGTTAGTAATTGGAATCGCTGCATTGATGAGTCTCGTTGGTTTATCTCCCGCCTTGGGGACATTTCTAGCGGGAGTGGTATTAGCCAACAGTGAATTTCGGCATGAATTGGAAGCGGATATTGAGCCTTTTAAAGGATTATTGTTGGGATTGTTTTTTATAACCGTAGGCGCAGGCATAGAATTTTCTGTATTTGGAGAAAATTTGGAATTGATTCTAGGTCTGACGTTCACACTAATCGTGTTAAAAGCCGTTGTACTGTGGGTGATTACAACTATTTTTGAAGTTCGTTCCAGTGATCGATGGCTTTTTGCATTGAGCCTGGCACAAGCGGGCGAATTTGGCTTTGTCCTGTTAACCTATGCGGTTAGCCAGCATGTGCTGCCTGTATCTCTTGCGCAACTTTTGTCTATGGTAGTTGCGTTGTCTATGTTTTTAACGCCTGTACTTTTTATATTTTTCGAAAAGGTCATACAACCACGTTATCGCCAGCAAACTGCTGCGAGAGAGCCTGATGAAATTGAGCATCAGGGAACGGTTATTATTGCGGGCATTGGTCGTTTTGGGCAGATAATAAATCGATTACTTGTAGCGAATGGTGTTTCAACGGTAGTGCTTGACCATGAAATTAGTCAGGTGGAACGCATGCGCAGCGTCAATATAAAAAGTTACTATGGCGATGCCAGTCGACCAGATCTTTTACACACCGCAGGTATTGAAACCGCACGAATGTTTGTAGTGGCTATTGATGACAAACATCGTGCAGTAGACATAGTTAAGCACGTGAAGCAGTCTCACCCGCACGTCCATATTCTCGTGAGAGCATTCGACCGCGGTCATCATTATGAGCTTACCAGTGCCGGCGCAGATGTCGTGATCAGTGAAACCTACGACTCTGCTTTACATATGGGGGGCGAAGCATTGTGCACTCTGGGGTTTGATAAAATTAAAGTTGAAAAACTCAAAGCCCATTTCACTGAAGTGGAGAAAAATCACTTTGATGGTCTGTACAATAGCTGGAAATGCGAGGGCGGCGATGTCGGCTATGGCGAACACTATCGACAGTTATTCATGCAAATGGAAAAGAAACTGTTGGATTTAATGCAGGGGAAACTGGAAGGTTCGAGTCATTCTTATGATAAGGACGATAAGTAGCAAGGATTCTATATTGCTCTACATATGCAAAAGTTGATGATTATTGCATAAGATGGCGTCGTATTTTGATTTGAATGATTATTTTCTCGATGTAAAAGCATAAAACAAGAGTGTGAACTGATTAACACTTGATAATAGAGAAAATAGAACTTAAGCTCGCGCCCAGGTTTTTAGGTGCCTATAGGAATATGGTGCTATTGCTTTGAAATGGGCGCCATTCGAATGTTGAGCGTTTGCTATTCACACGTGTATTTTGGCATCACATTCGGTTGCCCTTCTGTAATTAACAAAAACCTACACAACAGTTCTATTTAATCTCTGTAAATCTTTAAAGCAAGGGAATTGGGATATGCTTAGTTATTTATTCTTATTAATCAACGCGATAATCATAGCCGTTATTGTAGCTCATCATGGAGGTGGCGGGACAGATCCAGAACCTACGCCCACACCGACTCCAACTAGCACGCCAACTACAACTCCATCACCAACTATTGAGCCTACGGTAACTGTAACACCTACGCCTCAACCTGATATTGTCTCTCCGACTGCCAGTATAATTTATCCTTGGCAAGTTAGTTCCACAAAAAATACGTATGTGAATGTACGAGGCGTTGCTGCAGACAACGTAAGTGTTGCGAATGTATACGTAAATGGAGAGCCTGCATCCATATATAATCGTAATACTGTGGAAACTGAAGGAGGATTCGTTGAAACCGTTGAATGGGAGTACACGTTAAACTTGGTTGACTACGAAACTGAAATCATTGTGGAAGTAGAAGATACAGCTAACAATTATGTCTATGAGGCTGATACCGCAGTAATCGCTCGTGAGAAATTACTACCGACTCACTTTAATCTTATCGAGGATGAAAGTAGAGTTATCGGGTTGGGATACAATGCTAATTGGTTAGGTATTTTAGTGGACTACGATCTCGTTACGGGCGAGCAACGCGAAATTTCCCCCCTTTATGCAGAGAATTCTGCACTTTGCTATTTCAAAAGTACTAACGAATTGATCTACCCCGAGTTTAATTATCCAGAAGAATTAGTATTCTATTCTATGGATTTGGCGACTTTGGAAACAACTGAATTAGTGCGTCACCAAATAAGCCCTGTTTCTGACGATATTCCAGCGGCCATGTACGGCGTAGATTCTGTTTGTGACGATGAAAACCGAAATTACTATTTCTATATGAAATTTTATGGTGGTGCTGACAATCAGGCTGAAATCAAAATAGAAAAACTGGATCTTTCTGAGACGCCTGAAGTTACTTTGGTGACAAATTTGCTATCAGACAGTAACTCTATTTCGCAGTTTAAAATGGTTCTTGGCAATAATGATTTTATTGCATTGCTGGATGGTTCTGTAGTAACAATTGCCCCGGATACAGGTGTGGTTTCTGATATTTTTACCGGTTACCCCAGGTTTACACTGGATGTTGTTAAAGGGTCGAATGAGTCGGTCGTGTATTTAGTTCACTTCGATGGAGTGGATCGCCTTGACGTGTCCACTGGCAGCTTTTCGAATATATCACCGGTAGAGAACTCTGATCCATTGAGTTTCTCTCAGGTCGGGGATTCTGCGTTTGATCCAATTCGAAATAAAATTATAGTTAGTGACTCTGAGCTTGAAGCGCTTATTGAGATAGATGTAACTTCCGGAGAGCGAACGCTTGGTTTCTCGCAGGGAGTTGGATCTGGTAGTAAGTTAGTCGCTGTGCGAGATATTGTGATGTCTGACGATATGTCGACTTTATTCTTGGCTGATGACGGTAACGCTACTGAAAAATTGATGAAAGTTGATCTTGCTACTGGTAATCGTACTAAGATCGGTGATATTTCAGACGAGTTTAATTTTGGTGTTGATGGTATTGTCTTGGATGAAGAAAAAAATGTTGTGTATGTTGCCAATAACTATAAGATTTTTGTGGTTTCATTGTCGAGCAACGAGACAACCGTACTTTTAGATGGCTCAACTGACCCTTCTTTTTCCACTATCACCGATATGGCATACAGCGAATCGACAAATCGTTTGCTTTTTGTGGATGAAATTTCTAAAGCTATGTTCTCGTTTTCCCCTGAAACTTTAGAACTGGAGTTGGTTTCACAAGAGGGTGTGACCGGTGAAGGACTGCCATTTGTTAATGTTAATAATATTGTTGTAAGTCCCGAGGGTGATACTGCTTACGTGACAAATCAGGGCTCTGAAAATATTATGAAAGTGAATCTGGAAACTGGGGATAGAGAGGTCTTGGTTACACAGTGCGAAAATTTAGGGGCTGGTGAATCGTTAAAGACACTTACTATGTCTGAGGCGGGCACCGAATTGTTTGCCAGTGATAACAGTCTTCGTAAGATAAATATTGCTTCTGGTGCGTGTGAGGACCTGTGGGTGTATCCATTAAGCGATGTACAAATTCTTCCCGGAAATACACTGATCTACGGCGGATTTAAAACCATAGAATTTGTTGATTTAAACACGTTTAATTCCGTATCAATTTCTAAATAATACGCTAATTTAGCTTTTAAGACCCGCCTTCCCGGCGGGTTTTTTTATAGTAAATGTAAGACCCTATGATTCCGAATCTAGTTTGTACGGGGCTACAAATATTCCTTCCTATATCATCTTTCTCCGTAATAATGCCCGATATGACCGCTCGCAGAATGATGTAAATCTCAAAAGTATCCGTTTGTGTTTACCATAGTCGTTCTTCAGCAGCAGTGCGCGGTTTTGCTTGATGCAAGACTTTATACTTCAGAAGGTTTAGACTTAGCTCAAAGCATTTCAGCTTTTGTCTGTATATCGATATTAACGATAGATGAAAGACTCTCCTTATGGCAAATCAACATTATTTACATACCCTTTTCGAGCCCAAGAGCATTGCGGTGTTTGGCGTTAGTGAAAAGCCAAACCGGATTGCCAGCTTGGTGTTTAATAATATTCAAGAAGCGGGGTTTAAAGGAGATTTGTTCCCCCTTAACCCTAAATATTCAAAATATGCCGGCAAAAAGTGTTATGACTCCATTCGACAAATAGAGGCATTGGTCGATCTAGCTGTGATTGCGACGCCAGCGGCAACGGTGCCCGCTATATTAGAGGCTTGTGGTGAAAAAGGCGTAAAAAATGCCATTATTTTATCGGCGGGATTTAGTGAAACCGGATTGGAAGGGGCATTACTTGAAGAAAAATTATTGGATATTGCCCGTCAATATGACATTCGCTTCATTGGCCCCAACTGTTTGGGAGTGATTCGACCACAAAAAGGGTTGAATGCTACATTTGCAAAAGGAAAAGTAGCGCCTGGAAATATTGCCTTAATTTCTCAAAGTGGTGCGATTTGTACCGCCATTCTGGATTGGGCGGCATCTCGGGATATTGGTTTCTCTAACGTTGTGTCACTCGGTAGTTCAGTGGATGTGGACTTTGGAGAAATTCTTGACTACCTGGTTGCGGATGCAAAAACTACCAGTATTTTGATGTACATCGAAGGGATTCGAGACGCACGTACATTTATGAGCGGGTTGCGGGCAGCTGCTCGTGTGAAGCCAATTGTTGTGCTGAAAGCAGGGCGTAATCAGTCAGGGAGTAAAGCGGTTATATTGCACACTGGTGTGATGGTGGGCGATGATGCGGTGTTTGATGCAGCGTTACGTCGTGCTGGTGTGGTACGAGGAATGGATATTGTGGATCTGTTTGCGGCGGCAACAATGCTTTCCACCGGGGTGCGTACCAGCGGAGATTCTCTTTCTATCATTACTAATGGTGGTGGCCCAGCCATTATGGCATGTGACAAGGCGAGTGACCTGCATATCCCGTTGGCTCGTCTAACCAGCGAGACAAAGCAAAAGCTTAATAAAGTATTGCCTGTAATGTGGTCTCGCAATAACCCTGTCGATATACTGGGGGATGCAGACGAATCGCGATATGAGCAAGCCTGCCAGATCATGATGGAAGATAAAAGCTCTGATGGCGTTTTAGTGTTATTAACACCGCAAGCCATGACCAGTCCCACCAAAATTGCTCAAAGCATTGTCAATATAAAGAAGCAATATCGTAACAAACCATTATTGACATGCTGGTTAGGTGAAGAGCAAGTGAGTGAAGCGAGGCGCCTGTTTTTAAAGGAAAGCGTACCGACTTTTCGCTTGCCTGAAAATGCGGTTAAAAGTTATGCCTTCCTCTCAAATTTTTTACGCAATCAAAAATTATTGTTGCAAACCCCCGGTCCCTTATCTGCAGCGATGCATCCCGACATTGATCAGGCGAAGGGCATAATAGAAAACGCGCTAAAGGAGAAACGCTCGGTTTTACATGAAAGCGAAACTCACGCGATCTTAGCGGCATTCCATATTCCAGTTGCTAATGGTGATCTTCCTAAAGAAAATGCTCGAGAGGTATTAGTGGGCATAGTGCGAGACAAGGTTTTTGGTCCTGTCATAAATTTTGGAAGTGGCGGTGAGCTGGCTGAACTTATTGCGGACAAAGCCATTGCTTTACCGCCGCTGAACAGAACGCTTGCACGTGAACTTGTATCGCAAACGAAAATAGAAAAATTGCTTGGAAACTACCGTAATCGTTTAGCGATCAATATGTTCGCTTTGGAAAACGTCTTACTAAGAATTTCGGAAATTGCGTGTGAATTGCCAAACATTCGGGAGTTGGAAATAAATCCACTTCACGTTGATCCTCAAGGGGTATTCGCAGTAAGTGCTCGCATTGTTGTGGATCGTCGATTTAGCAATACAGAGCAATATTCACATACTGCCATTCATCCATACCCCAGTAATTTGGTCACATATACGGAGCTTAATGACGGCCTCACCTGTGTTATCCGCCCCATCCGGCCAGAAGACGCTGAAATTAAAAGAGCATTTGTGGATCGAATGTCTGATGAAAGTAAGCGATTACGGTTTATGAACACCTTCAAACATATCAGCCCGGAAATGTTGACCCGCTTTACTCAAATTGACTATGACAGGGAAATGGCGCTAATTGCGGTGGTCAATACAAGTGATGGTGAAATCGAAATTGGTGTGGCCCGCTATATAATTAACATTGACGGTGAAAGCTGTGAGTTTGCCATTGCGGTTGATGAAAAATGGAGTGGAAAAGGGGTGGCTTACAAATTAATGCACGCATTGGAAGATGCCGCACGTAGTCGTGGGCTGGTTACCATTGTTGGTGATGTCTTGGCAAATAATTATCGAATGCAGAAATTTGCAAAGAATATAGGTTTTACCGTTAAGCGGCATGAAGACGATATTGATCTTTTGCGTATCTTCAAACCATTGTGATTAAGTGAAGTCTTTTTGAATGGGTAAAATAATTTTCTAAATCTGAGCTGGATTGCTATTTGCTACACGAGATTTTTTGCCTCGCTTGCCTTAGTGGCAAAATAAATGAATAATAAAAAATATTCAATATAAACTCACGGTTGAAGTAAGACAGGATTAGGGTGATCTTCCGCAATGTTCATATTGCTGCACTTCAATCTGAATACTTAGAATAATAAGAGGGTATCAGACCGGTGACTACGGCATATATTTCACATCATTCTTTTTTTGATCATGAAATGGGGGAGGGGCACCCTGAGTGTCCACAACGGCTAACAGCTATTCAAGATACGCTGGTGGAACAGCAAATCTTTGATTTTCTCCTGCAGTTAGATCCGGTCAAAGCTGATGTGTCACTGCTAAAACAGGTTCACACCCCTGAATATATCGATTGGCTTTTTAAACACGGTCAGATATCCGATGGGTATTTTCATGTGGATGATGAAACGACGATGAATGCGCATACGCTCACAGCCGCACAATTTGCAGCGGGCGCTGGTGTTGTGGCAATTGATGGACTTTTTTCTGGTCGTTTTAAAAATGCGTTTTGTGCAGTTCGTCCACCCGGACACCATGCTGAAAAAAATGAATCAATGGGCTTTAGCTTTTTCAATAATGTGGTTGTGGCTGCGACTTATGCTCAGCAAAAGTATCAACTCAAACGTATTGCCATTATTGATTTCGATGTACATCATGGCAATGGCACAGAAGATATTATTGGCGATGATTCAGGTATTTTATACTGCTCTTCTTACCAGCATCCTCTCTTTCCCCATACTGTTGTAGATCATAAAAAAACGAATTGTGTACACTGTCCTTTATCTGCAGGAACTCGATCAGAAGGCTTTCGTAAAGCCTATGAGGACACTATTTTCCCTGCCGTGGATTCGTTTAAACCGGAAATCATTCTGGTGTCAGCCGGATTCGATGGACATATACAAGACCCAATGGCAAATTGGTTGTTAACCGAGGCGGATTATAATTGGGTGACAGAAGAGATTATACGACTTGCAGATACTCATTGTGACGGGAAAATAGTCTCCTTTCTTGAAGGGGGGTATGATCTACCTGCATTAGGACGAAGTGTCTGTGGACATGTTCGATTACTGGCAAATTTATGACGCGTGCCCTCAGGATATCTTTTTAACTGAATTGACATTTGTCACGCGTCACACTCTCTGATTTAGTCGTGAAAAATTTTAAAATTGGTTGAAAATTTGCATTTGGTATTTGAGCTCAATACTGATTTAGTCTTTTTATTAGAATCTTTACTGGCCCTTAAATATACTCCTTAAAACTGCGTCATCACTAACAGGTCTTGATATTAGTCTCTTCGCAAATACCGCAATTATCTTACCGCTTAATTTATTGATCTGATTAACCTCTATCACTGTTATTTCTGTATAGATGCGTTTAGCGTTCTTAAAATAATTTCCTTTAACGTAATTGTTATAAAAAAACGTTTATCTGTACCTTTACAAGTACACCATAAGGTGACAGCATTCTCATTAAATGCATTTCAAGGAGGAATATGGTTTTTACGTTTGAGAGTACATAGATGGAACTCGTTTTATAAATAATAATAACTGAAGTAAAAATTTTGCCGCGAAATTGTTATGGAAAAAGTACTTTTTAATTTTCACGATGCTGTACTGCTTATAACTGTCGGGCTCTGCCTAATTACTGCTGTTAGCTTGGTAAAATCCCTTCACTCTAACCGCTTTGCGGTGATTGCCTTTGTGTTGTTTTCAATTGCTTCGCTGGCAATACCACTGGATACGCTCATCAATTTTGGAGCAGCTTTTCGCGACTTTTCTATTCGAAATCTGCCGAACTGGTTTTATGTGTTCGAGCTTGGATTTTGGTTGCAAGGGCCATTTCTCTTGCTGTTTATTCGCTCGGTATTGTATCGCGAGAATCGATTGACCTGGCTGGATGCATCTTTATTCGTGCCATATTTGTTGTTTTTGGTGCATCAGATTTTTGCTTATTACTCACTCCCAAGCGACACGAAAGTGGATATGCTTAAGACTCATACGATACAGGGAGAGTCTTTTTCTGTATTTTATATAGTGTTTCTTCGTGAAACTTTGCGGTTTTGCATTTTTTGCTATTGCATCTATCAAACTCGTTACTATTTTTCTCACGTCGAAAAAAATCAGGTTTCGGCTGTGAAAAACCACCTGCTGTGGTTGGAGATATTGGTGTATAGCCTAACGGTGGTCGCCGGCGTGTCATTGTTCAACGCGGCATTAATTGTGCTAAGTTTTCATGGTTTACAACCACCGATCGAACCAATTGGCTTGATTGGAAATTATCTTCACTGCCTGTCATTTGCTGCAGTTCTGGCGTTTTTAAATAATCGCCCTGTTGAAGCGGAGAAGATCTCTATCAATGTACACCGTAAAAATAAACACATGGAAGCCCCGATTAACAATGAGCATATCGATGCTCTCGAACAGGCTATGGTGAAAGATAAGTTGTATTTGGAATGTGACTTGACACTGGAAGTCTTGGCGAGCCATTTAAACATCTCGTCAAGGAGTATGTCGAATGTGATTAATCGCCATTATCATTGTAATTTCTTTGAATACATAAATAGTTATCGTATAGAAGAAGCTAAAGTGCTAATGAAAGATGAGCAATTTTCAGACTGCACCATTCTGGATATTATGTATAAGGCTGGCTTTAATAGTAAGGCAACATTTAATGCCTTTTTCAAGAAAACCGTTGGGATGACACCGAGACAATATCGTAAGTCTGACCTGTCAAATAGTACACACCTGCAAGAGAGTCATAGCGCAGCTTAGCATCATTTTTTGCACTGCAGTATCCGCTGCGCTACCCGTTTTAATTTTTCTTAGAATGCAAACGTCCATATAAGCGCGCCTTATTTCGTACTTTAACAGTTTGAAGTTTTCATGCTGTTCGCTATGGGTGTGTCATTGCATGGATTTTTATTTCAGCAGATGTATAGGCCTTTACAAATCCTATGTTTCAACACGTGGCTCCTTACTGCCGGGCAGGTCATGTGATTAAGTTCACGGTTAAAATATGAATTCATTCACTTAAAACGTTCAAATAGTGGAAATTCCCTTATTCATACGTTTTAAAACGAGCAATTCTGCCTGAATTCCACTTAACAGACGATCCAATTTCACCTCTATCGTACTGTTCGCCTACTCAATCTAAAACCAAATACTGAAGGACGCCGAGAGTTTGTGGCGAGTTATGTGTTTGTGTTTTAGCCACCAACTCAGAACAATAATAACGGAGTTCTTATGCGCGAACTGTTACCTCCATGAATATTCATCCTTGCCACTCATCGACACTAATCGCGTGATGGTTTGTCAGCGAATAATTCTTCATTTTTTAAAGGTTGTGGAAAATGCGAAATCTCATATTAATACTTGTTATGACATGGCTATCGCTTCCGGCTTGGGCGGCACAGGTAACTATGTCAATTCCCAATAACTGGGGAGCAGGTTTTCAAGGTGACATTGTTATTTTAAACAATGAGTCAGCGCCAATTAATGGTTGGACCCTGACGTTTACAACAAGCTTTCAAATAGATTCGGTATGGAATGCCAATTTATCCCAAAACGGTAATGTGGTAACGCTTACAGATGTTGGCTGGAATGGAAACATAGCGCCGGGACAGCAAATTTCGTTCGGGTTTATTGGGTCGCCTGGTACCAATGTAGTAATTCCATCTGACTTTTCAGTGAATGGTGGTGGCACGTCTAGCTCTTCCAGCACTAGCTCTTCCAGCTCAAGCTCTTCCAGTTCTAGCTCTTCGAGCTCCAGTTCATCAAGCACAAGCTCAAGCTCGTCTTCCAGTGGCTCTTCAAGTTCCGGGGGGCCATTTGCCTGTGCTCCCGAAGGGGATGGTGATTGGTTGCGCAGCGTTGGCAATGTGTTGGTAGACCGAGACTGTCAACCGGTATGGATGAGTGGCGCTAACTGGTTCGGGTTTAATGCGAGTGAGCGAGTCTTCCACGGGTTGTGGTCTGTCAATATGGAGGGTGTAGTTAGGGCCGTCGCGGAGCGAGGCATTAATTTACTACGGGTACCAATTTCAACTGAATTATTGCTGGAGTGGCGTGATGGGAATGCGACGGTGCCAAGCATAAACAATTATGAAAATCCGGAGCTGGAGGGTATGACCAGCTTAGAGATCTTTGATGCCTTTTTGCAATTATGTGAAAAATATGGGCTGAAAGTTCTGTTGGATGTTCACAGCGCAGAAGCGGATAATTCCGGACATATCGCACCTATGTGGTACAAAGGTGAGATTACCAGCGAGCTATTTTATCAAGCCTGGGAGTGGGTCGCTGACCGTTATAAAAATAACGATACTATCGTGGCGTTTGATATTGAGAATGAGCCACATGGAAAGCCTTGGGAAAACGAATTTGCCAAGTGGGATAATTCTACAGACGTCAATAACTGGAAGTATGCATGTGAGACAGCATCCAACCGAATTCTGGCAATTCACCCTAGAGTTCTGGTGATGTGTGAGGGGATAGAAGTATTTCCTGTTGATGGTGTTACATGGAATTCTCTGGATGAAACCGATTACCACTTTAATTGGTGGGGAGGAAATCTTCGTGGCGTAGCAGACTATCCCATCAACCTCGGCGAGCATCAGGATCAATTACTGTATTCACCGCATGATTATGGTCCGCTGGTATTTCGCCAACCCTGGTTCGACAAGGATTTTACTTTCCAGACCATGTACGATGAAGTATGGCAGCCGAACTGGTTCTTTATTCATGAACAAAGTATTTCACCGCTATTCATAGGAGAATGGGGTGGCTTTATGGACGAAGGTGACAACGAGAAATGGATGGGCTTCCTGCGAGACCTGATCGCACAACATTACATTCACCATACTTTCTGGGTGCTTAATCCAAACTCTGGAGATACTGGAGGGTTATTGCTGAATGACTGGTCGACATGGGATGAAGTGAAGTATGGCATTATGTTAGAGCCTACATTGTGGCAGAACTCCGAGGGTTTATTTGTTGGTTTGGACCATGATGTCCCGCTGGGGGGAAGTGCAGGAACCGGCATTACGGTAACTCAATTTTATGCTGATGGTGGTTCAGCTCCTCGTGGCCCGTTGGCAACAGAAGTGAATGGTGGTACGGGTTCTTCAAGCAGCTCATCAAGTTCTTCTTCCTCAAATAGTTCGTCAAGTTCTAGTAGCTCCAGTTCTTCTTCAAGTTCCAGCTCTTCTTCAAGTTCCAGCTCTTCTTCAAGCTCCAGTTCTTCGTCGGGTTCCTCTGGTGGACCAATCGATTCTGGGCATATGGCGAATCCCTATCTCGGTGCTGATAAATATATCAATCCGAATTATGCGAGTTTAATCGATCAATCGATCGCGCAAGTAGGTGATGCAACACTCGTGGCAAAAATGAATGAAGTCAAGCAAGTGTCTACAGCGGTTTGGCTGGATCGTATCGAGGCTATTGGTGGTGGTTCAGATAATGCCGATCGCATGAGTTTGGAGCAGCATTTAGAGTTGGCATTGCAGCAGCAATCCGATAATCCGATGGTGATAGAGCTCGTTATTTATAATTTGCCCAACAGAGATTGCGCCGCGTTGGCGTCTAATGGGACACTGGATAACAGAACCGGAGGCCTTGAAACTTACAAGACAGAATACATCGATGTGATCGCAGATTTAATACAGCAGCCTCGTTTTGATAGTCTACGTATTGTGACAATTATTGAACCGGACTCTTTGCCTAACATGGTGACTAACGTCTTGCCAGAATGGCCGGAATGTAATTACGTCAGTCAAAACAAGGTTTACGAAAAAGGAGTTCAGTATGCAATTGAACGTCTTACTCAGAAAGACAATACCTATATTTATCTCGATATTGGACATTCTGGGTGGCTTGGTTGGGAGTCAAACCTGCGGCCGACCACTTCACTGTATACTCAAGTCATTAATGGCGCTAATACCGGTGAAGGTCTTTCTGCTATCGATGGTGTGATAACCAATGTGGCCAACTCTACGCCAACGGAAGAAATATTTTTACCAGATCCGGATCTGAATATTGGTGGTAATCAGCTTAAATCATCGGACTACTTCCAGTTTAATCCGATTTTTGATGAGCGAGATTTTGCCGCTGCTCTGCATGAACAATTCACTGCCAATGGCTTTCCGCAAGACTTTGCGATACTCATCGATACATCTCGAAATGGCTGGGGTGGACCTGCACGGCCGACTGCTGTATCTGCTTCGAGCAATGTGAATATTTATGCGGACGAGTCGCGATTGGATCGCCGGTACCATCGTGGTAATTGGTGTAATCCGGATGGGCAGGGAATTGGTGAGCGTCCTCAAGTGTTACCGTTTGGTAATGCCAGTCCAATTGAAGCATTTGTTTGGATCAAACCGCCCGGGGAATCTGACGGTTCTTCAGAAGTGTTAGATAATAACGAAGGTAAAGGTTTTGATAGAATGTGTGATCCGACTTACATTGTATCCCACGGACCATTCCCTTCAAATTTACCAACTGGCGCATTACCCAATGCTCCGGTATCTGGCCACTGGTTTCATGATCAATTTGTCATGCTTGTTGAAAATGCTTACCCACCATTTGCTGGAACAGGTTCGACCAGCAGCTCATCAACGAGCTCCTCTTCAAGTTCGTCTTCGACCAGCTCCTCCAGCTCTTCCTCTAGTTCATCTTCCAGCAGTTCTTCTAGTGGCGCAACAGCCATGTTAATTCAGGCGGAAGACTATGTTGCACATTTTGATACAACTCCCGGCAATGAAGGGGGCGGACCCACTCGAGGCGATGTCGATGTACAGCAAACCACGGACATTGGTGGCGGATACAATGTGGGATGGATAGAAGGAAATGAATGGTTGGAATATTCCATCAATATTGCCACTACCGCAAACTACAACGCTGACGTTCGTGTTGCAGCGGAGCTTACCGGTGGAATGTTTACGCTTGAAGTTGACGGCGTTGTAAAAGGAAACGTCTTTAATGTGGGGAGTACCGGAGGCTGGCAGACATGGAAAACCATGAGTACATCACTCGGCCAACTCAGCGCCGGAAATCATACCCTGCGTATTCAAGTACAAAATGGACCGTTTAATATTAATTGGATCAACATTAATCCTGAGGGCGGCAGCTCGAGTTCATCAAGTTCTTCAAGTTCGTCCAGCTCTAGTACCAGTTCAGGTGGATTTGTGTCTGCGCATGGCCAACTGCGTGTTGCCAATGGCACGTTGGTCGATCAGCATGGAACGCCAACACAACTTCGAGGCATGAGCTCACATGGTTTGCAATGGTTTGGCCAGTATATGAATATGGATGCGTTGCGAGCCTTTCGCGATGATTGGAATATCAATGTCATCCGTGCAGCGATGTACACCTGGGAAGGTGGTTATGTGCAAAACCCAAGCTTAGAAGATACCGTTAATAATATAGTGGATATGGCAATTGCCTTGGATATATATGTCATTGTTGATTGGCATATTTTGATCGATCACGATCCCAATATACATATCAATGAATCACGCGATTTTTTCGCGCGTTTGTCTCAACGCTACAGTGATGTTCCTAATATTATTTATGAAATTGCCAATGAACCAAGTAATGGCGGGGTATGGGGTGACCCAACTTTTCCTGGGTATGCGGTCTCCTGGAGTGAGCATATAAAACCTTATGCCGAAGACATAATTCCCGTTATTCGTAATAATGACCCAGACGGCCCCATTATTGTTGGTACAGGAAACTGGAGTCAGGATGTTGATCACGCTGCGAATGATCCTTTAAATTTCAGCAATATTTTATATGCCGTCCATTTTTATGCTTGTGATCATGGTCAGTGGTTGCGTGACAAAGTGAACGTGGCGTTATCGAGTGGCCTAGCCGTTTTCTCTACTGAATGGGGAAGTACGGAGGCGAGTGGAAACGGTAGTGTGTGTACCGGTGAAACTGAAACCTGGCTAGATTTTTTTGATAGTCGAAATATTTCCTGGGTCAACTGGAATATTTCTGATAAAAATGAATCCAGCGCAGCGCTTAAACCTGGCACGCCTGCAGTACCGCCTGCGGGAGTCTGGGACAGCAGCATGCTGACAGAATCCGGTAACTATGTACGCAATAGATTACGCTCTTACTAGTCAAGAAAACTCAGTGTAATTTATAAAAATTGTATTTATCTCGATTGCCCTCTGTCATTTTCTTAGCTGTGACAGGGGGATTTTTTATTGACGGGGCAGAGTGACACCTTGCGTAAGCTGTTTGATTTTTAGGTGTTCGTTTTTTTAAACTGTAGTTAGCTCTATTATCGCTATGCTTTTCGCTGGTCATATACTTGCGTTAATGTTGATAAGCTTCTCGAATCATAAAGCTTCTCGAAGGATAAGCCTCTCAAACAATAAGCCCCTCAAATTTTTCTACGACTCGAAAATGCAGGATTTTTTCAAACTTCGCTATAAAAACAGATTCGTGCGTTAACCAGGTAGGCCAAATATAAAGTCATTGATACCCATGACACGTGGGTATACAAGCGCGTGCGAGCTGTAACGAAAATATAAGGATGAATACAAGTTTTCGTGGTGAGGAGTTCAACCAGCCAAAAGTGGACACGCGCTATAAATCTAATCTTTATTGCGTATTATTATGCTTTTAATTCTGGTGAGCGATGACAAATCAATATATGCCGTGAGAACCGCTCGAGGATAAACGACCTCAAGTTATTCAGTGATAATGATGATTGTTTGTACGGCTTGTATCGGTATAAGCGGTTATTTGTGTGGTTGTGAGTGTTAATTGTTCGATTTTTGCAAAGCTATGCCTCATTTTTGAGGAAAATAGCGCGGTTTTCCGGTAGATTTCAATTTCATGTGGTGTAAAATCTCCCCTTTAGTCGTTTGTTTCATTGAAGTGTTATAAGGATGTACGATGGACGATCTTTCACTAGTCGCTCCAAAAACAAGGCCTCATGCTCACCCTGTCGATTATACCGGCGCTATTATTAAGCAGCTCTGGCAACCTGATGTAGCGGGACGTACCCCTGCAGTTTTTGCTGTGCTGGACGGCGCTCGTGACAAACGTATCGAGCCGATGGTACACAATAGCGACCTGGAGCACGATTGTTTGTTTGCGGGACGTCTTTCATATGCCTTACGTCGAGCCGCTCCTCATATAGTTAAACTGGAACCTCATTCGCCATTTACGCATAAGGTTCTCTCCATGGGTTGGGGAAACGCCTGGGGTATTTTTGCCGTTGGCAGCCGAGATTGTGAACTCACTCATATTCGTAATCGGCTTAGACGTATCGCACGTGTACAAGGGCCCAATGGCAAACCATTGCTTTTTCGATACTATGATCCAAGAATTATGCGGGCTTACTTACCGACATGCCTTCATTCTGAAGTGGATCGCATCTACGGTTCTCTCTCTACAATCATGATGGAGGGCGATGACCCTCAGACGATGTTGCGGTTTACACAAGAGTCACATGTCCCTCTGACAACCACCACCATCCAACTCTCTCGCGATAAAATTAATTAAATAGGAAAGTGCGACGATGCTAGTAATTCGCCAGGAACAAATGGAAGCCATCGGTAAAAGTCGATTGCCGGAATTTTACACCTTACTTGAGTCCTATATTCGTGAGGAATTTCCCCAGAAGGAATCAGAGCTTGCTATGCCGCTTCGTCAATGGATCGAAGAGACTTATGCCCAAGCCTTACTTTTTGGTATAAAAACAAAACAAGAGCATGTTAAATACGTCAACTACAAATGCATATTTGGTGATGACTTCGTTGAAGCAAACGAATTTGCGCATAACATTTTAACGTCTTCAGCCAGTGCTAGCGTTAAATTAGCAGAGTTGAAGCAAGCATTTTTGGAAGAACTAGAAAGGAAGCAAAACGCGTGAAGAAGTACATATATTCCATTTATGAAAAAATTAAAATTGCTGCGAATAATCTGGCGATTAAACTCGAGGCAATACGCGAGAATCAAGACGAAATATTAGCTGTGCATAAAAGTGCAGAGACACTGCTGAAAGAAAATAAAAAAGTCGCTGATTCTGTCTCTAAAACCATAGAAAATATAGAAGAATACGATCTCGATAAAATACGAAGTATCGAAGATGTGTCTGGTCTGGAAGAATTAAAAAATGATCTTAAGCAAACCCAGACGTTAGTTGATGAAGCCGCGAAAACCTTCAAGGAACACAAGGCAAATATTACTTCAGCATCTAACAGCGCAATAGAGACTGCGCAAAAAATAGATGCGACTGAACGTTCGTTGTATCAACTTCAGTTGTTGGAGAAAGATGCTAAAAATATCGAAGAAAAGGTTCAGGCTTACATACAAGAAGAGCAGCTGGAAGAAAAGGACGAAAAAGCCGAACAAATTGAAAATCGGAACCCTGAAGCCGTAGTACAAGAGTGCAGCAATAAAAAGGTATGCAATTTTGAGCTTATCGAAATAGCGGATAAAGCTGGTCGAAGTTTGGCCTATGACGTTCGCCCTCAAAAGGAGGAAGGTGAGGAAGGTGACAATAAAAAGAAGGAGAAGCGTCCTAAAACGCTTTATGTGATTTGTGGTGAGAAAGACGGTTATAACGAAGAAATCTCCATCGAAACCTGGGGTGAATGTAAATCAGGATCAGAATGCCCCCAAATAGAATTTTCAGGTGAAGGTGCCAGTAAAAAGGAAGTTAAAAAGCTAAGCAAGATAGAACTTAAATCCAAGAAGGTAATTCCGGACAAAAGTTGGGCAGATTTCTTACGCAAAATCCTCGTACCCGATATGAAGCAGCTTGCCCGCCCTGCCGTGTATAATGTTAAAGTCCATGAATGTGACACGCCAGACAAAGTTCCAGACCTAAAAGTGATTTCATTTCCACCTGCAGGCTGGAAGGGCAAAGCACATGTAAAATATGTGGAAAAAAGCGATAGTGAAAAAGCTAAAATCCGTAAAGAAAACGAAGGGAAGGGGTTTCTAGATTTAAAACCGATGGGTGAGTGGGATATTGGCGGCGAAATGGAGTGCTATTTAGACAAAGAAGAATGGAAGGCCAGCCCACCGAAGAAATTTCTTGAGCAAGTTCAGGGCTGCATGAATCGTATCGCCCCTTTATTCTCGGAAATTGGTAATGATTACGTACAAGTTGCAGTAAATTGGCCAAGTATTGAATTTGGTGGTCACGTGGATCTGGCAGAGCGTCAAGGCAGCTATGATCTGAGTTACGATGCAGATATTACATTTAAAGCTGACCCGTTTATTAAGGTAGACTTTGATGTAGACATTAAAGCCATTATTCTACGAGTTCTTGGCCAATACAAACTGTTTTCAGATTTCTTAAATGAGATTATTCAAAAAGCCGAAGATGGCGTAAAACTCAAACATATTGAGGCCAGCGCTAAAATCGAAGTAATGCTTAAAACAACCTCTAAAATTGAAGGGGATCTGAAATGGACCCGTAAGGCGACGGAAGGAAAATGGAGCGTGGATGCCAGCAAATCGACAATTGGTGGCCAAATGGGGTTAGAAGTATATGGCGGAGTGCATGTGGAAGCGAAAGCATTTTTTGTCCAGGCCGCCGCAGGAGCATCTATTGCGATAAAGTCGAAAGATGGAAAAGAAAAATCTACTCTGAAAATGTTTTGGGCCGCTTTAGAAGGCGTCGAAAACCCACAGCTTGAGCGTCAAATGGAATTCAATGGCCTCGCCATACATTATGCCGCCTTCGCTGAATTGGGGACGGATGATACAAAGGCTGGACAGGCTGTGGCGGAAGTTGTCAAAAAAAGTAGACGTGGAAGAGGCGATGAAATGGATGACGATGAAGACGAAACGGAATCAGAAAAAATATTTAGTGCTGGTAAAAAGGACGAGATGAAAAAGTTATGTTTGTTAATCGACGCGTGGAAAAGTGTCGATGCATCATCGGAGCTTGGAAAAGATGAAGTTTAAATGTGTTTTTTTAATGTTAGCGTTGTTAACAATGAAGGCTTATTCAATGAACAATAAATATTTTTTAGAGCTAGTAGTAAATTCAGAAAAAATTAATTATAACGTAATGTTTAATGACGTATCTGTTTTTAATGAAGTAAGTCAATCGCCAGTGACAAATACTGTGCCTTTAAACCAATGGCTTATCAAAGGAAAAAATGAACTTCGAGTGTTGGTGAATTTTAAAACAGATGTAAAAAATGAAAGTGACATTATTGAAAAATCTAAAGCTGTTGATTTGATAGCTTCTCTAATGTTACGTGTTGTGAACGGTGGGGGTGAAAAAAAATATAAGCTAACGGAATTTAATATTAAGCCTGACGCCAATAGAAAGGACTATATAGCTGGGATGTCCCTAGAAAACTTAACGTTAGACTCAGAAGATGAATTTAAATTAAAAGATCAGGGTGACATTTCGGTAGGTCCATGGATTGCTAAAAAGCCCAAAAAAACGTGGATGGCGTTTTCACAAAATGTTGACTTGAATGTATTCCCCATTCCCGAATGGAGTTATTTATCTGCTGATTTTATTGATGATAAAGCGATGTCGGACTCAGAATTTTATGCATTGTCTGACGAGCTTTATGATGAGTATAAAAAAATATGGAATTTGCTAAAAGATAAAAAAGTTAAAGAGTTATTATCTCTTATTCAATTACGATCTGCTGAGTATGACGAAGCCTTCTTTCTAGATGAAGGTAGTAAAATTAAGGAGTTTGAACGCTCCTTAACAAGTGCTTTTGAAAATGAAGATTTATATTTGAGTGACATCGTTGATACGGAAAATGCAAATTTAAGAGTAATGGCTAATGGTCGAATAGCCAAATTGAAAATTGCGGGTTCTAGTGAGCCACTAATCTACTACTCCCACAAACGTGGAAGCTTCACTCGCTTTTATGATTTCTACTTTATGAGGAAAAATGGAAAGTGGATCATTATTCGTTAAGGTAGAGCTGTAAAGTTATTCTCTGTTAGCAGGAAATGGGATGCACATGAACGTGTTGAAAGATGTTTTTGGCAGAACTTATCTATTGGTAAGTTCTCAAGGTGATCTTAAGAATAAAAAGCTTAAGCCAATGATTTTTCATGAGGCGATGAGTGCAAAACGATTTTTAAAAGGTATGGAGGCCAGTCACGGTTACTGGCGTCGTCTATTGCTTTCACTCAGCGTTTCGAATCCCAATGTTAAAAGTGAAAATGAATTCGTCGATTTTGTTAGTACATTACTTGTTCGAGGGCGAGTCAAAGTCTATAAGTCTTTTGTACCATCATTAGAAAAAACACCGCGAGCTTCAAGATCAATTGAAACTGGTTACGGAAAGCAGTTGGTGTTTTTATCCGCTGGTGAATCGCTATTAACAAAGTCGAAAGTTGCGAAGAGTTTCGTTTCAGGTAAAGAGACTCTCGAATTTTTACAGTCGTTGAATTTGACGGAGAGTAACTTAACTGCAATTACCGCAGCGATATCCAACAAAAAATCTGTGGCATCCTCCAGCCAAGAGAAAAGGAAAGTCATTGCAGAAGCTTTGTTAGCAGAAGAATTGGTCTTGCAAGAGAGGGTTAAAAGAGGGCCAGCACCCAAACTATCTGAGGTTCAAGATAGCACACAGGATATACCTGGCAATCGTCCAATTGATGCCCCTCCACCTGTTGACGAAGCCCCGAAGCAGAAAGACACAGCAAAACAAAGTCGAGATGCGGAACAGGCCGAAGCTTTGATAAAAGCGGCAGAAGCAGGAGAGGCGTTTTGTGAGGATTGTCAGCAAGTGGATGAGGAACAGAAATAAAGCATCTGTTGTCGGTTGTAGTCGTTGGCTTATTCCTGTGTATGGAACTTTGGAGTCTGGCCATAGCCACCTATAGAATTCTTGATTAGGATATCGAGTGTAAAAATCTAACGTTTCACTGCTGTTTGGCAAATCATTCGCCAGGTTTCAGGCGGGATGGCGTGGTAATCCCAAATACACAATACCAGATACACAATAAATGGAGCCCTTGATTCATGGTACGCACACAATTCAAGATACATCAGTGGATTCTCTTAGTTCTCGCAGTGTTCGCGATAGCTGCCTGTGGCGGTGGAGGCGGCGGTGGCGGTAACAATACGCCCCAGTTTTCATTTACCGCAAAGTCTGATCAAGCTTTGTCCACTGTTGTGGCTTCAAATGCTTCAACAGTGACCAGAATTGGAAATTCAGCACCCGTAGCTATCCAAAATGGCGAGTACTCAATAGATGGCGGTGACTTCGTTTCCTCTGCCGGTACTATTTCTGAAGGTCAAAGTATTGTAGTGCGTGGCACGTCGTCTTCGGAGTTTGCTACCAGTGTGACGGTAACCTTAACCATTAAAGAGACCAGCAAGAATTTTGTTATTACCACGGCAGCTCAAGACATAACTCCTGAAGACTTTACTTTTGCAGCGCAAACAAATGCCGACCTTAATACCGAGTATTTTTCCAATACGGTCACTGTTACGGGAATCACTGGCGAAGTAGATATCTCAGTAGAAAATGGAACCTACCAAATTAATGAAAGCATGCCGACGTCTGAAGCGGGTACCATTACCAATGGTCTGGAAGTAATCGTGGGTGGCATGTCTTCTACTGAATTTGAAACGACAACGACGGTGACGCTAACAATCGGCGAGCTAGAAAAAACGTTTGAAATTACAACCGCAGCACAAGACACGACGCCCGATGTCATTACATTTACTCCTGTAACGGACGCATCACTCGATTCTGAAGTGACCTCATCTGCAGTGGCCGTCAGTGGAATCAACAGTGCTGCGGTTATCAGCGCCGTTGGCAATGCAGAATACAGCATTGATGGAGGAGGTTTTACAGCTCTAGCCGGTACGATTAACAATGGTCAAACTGTTGCCGTCAAAGGCAGGTCGGCATCAACCAACTCTACGTCTACAGATATCACTGTAACAATCGGCGGCGTAAACCATGTATTTACTGTGACCACAGTAGCTGATACCACACCGCCGACTGCGGCAATTGTATTCCCCACAAAAGTGTCCTTGACTGACGGTGAAACCTTAACGGTACGCGGAACAGCAGAAGACTTAAGTGGAATTGAAAGCGTTACAGTGACGGTAATGAATGGCGACACCGAAGTAAGTCAAGCAGCAGCTGTGTCGTTTGATGGCGAAGGTTTTGCCCGTTGGACAGCGCAAGTGACATTAGAAGCCGATGTTGTGAATACTTTGGTTGTTAGTGTGATGGATACTGCAGCGAATACAACAGGTGAAGCGGACAGTGTGGCGGTTACGCATAGTTCGGATTATTTTGCTTTGGAGTTTCCAGAAGATGGAGCTGGACTTGCGGCCAGAGGAAAAATTGAATTAGAAGTTGATGAAGAGAACAATCGACTTTTCTATAGTGAAACCTATGGCATTGTGCAAGTTGATATGGATACTGGCCTATCTGCTGAATTTGTTCCTTCAGACAGTGGCTTTTTTGATAGCATCGGTGGAATGAGAGTGGTGGAAGAAACACTATATTTTACTGATTTAATTGCTGATCGTGTCTATAAAACATTATTAAATGAAGTTAATGTTTCTATTGTCTCAGATAGTTCAAACGATAATTCTGACGCTGATATATTAGGTCCTCGAAATCTAGATTTTACACATGATGGAACTATCTACATCACCGATGCGGGTGCTGATTCATTATATTCCATGAACCCTAATAGCGGCGATAGAGTGCTGATATCTGATGAAACTACTCCTGCGGAAGGGGGGCCAGCTTTTTATACTCCATCTCATATAAAGATAAGGGAACAGCAAGCTTCTAAGAAAGCTTATGTTGTAGACCCTGGATTGGATAGTTTGATAGAAGTCGACTTGTTAACTGGAAATCGTCGTATCCTTACATCAGAAGGAGATTTGGAGGAGCCTAGTGGCAGTGATTTGAGTTTTAATGAAGAAGCTATTTACATTAGTGATAAAGCTTTAAACAAAGTACTATCGTTTAATTTGGAAGCAGAATCGATTACAACTTTGATTGACGGTAGTAGTGGGAGCAACAAGTTCGAAATACCCTCGGGAATAGTGTTGGATAGAGACAAAAATCTGCTTTATTTTATTGCGGGTGATGAGTTTTATAGCTGTAATCCTTTATATGTAACAGACCTTGAGACTAATGAACGCACCATTTTGAACAAAGCGGGCTGCATAGATCCTTTCTAAAGGTTATTTATTGCCGGTATCAACCAAGTTAAATTGCTAACACTTGGCTACGTTGATGTATGTGACTGTAGTTCTAAAGTGTCTTTCTAAACAATTTGCAGGATTGGAAATGGGCTTAAATATTTTACAATGTTACTGTCGCCTTTATGGGCCCCCATCCTCAGCTTATAGTTGCATCTAAGAAGTAAAGTTCGGCTGCAACAACATTCGTAAAACCGGGGTTTGATTTGTTATTCCTTGAGGTACCCCTCAAAGCCCCGTCTATCCGTTAACATGGGGCGTCTCTCTAACTCTGTACAAATCTTCCTCACCAATCAAGACCGGTTCATCTTAAAGTTGGCTCGTATTTACCCTAAGTATCCGGCGGTTTGTGGTTGTCAAAATGATCAAAATTGCGCCTGGAAGACTATTGTGAAGTTAAAATTGTAAAGAAGTGCAAATCTTGCGGTACAGGGCACACCTTGCATCTTTATAATTTGATGGGAGTGATGGAAACTCCCAGAGCGATCTGCGAAAATTCGCCCGCAAAATTCTACCTTGGGATATCGGGTGTAAAGATCTAACGTTTCACTGCTGTTTGGCAAATCATTCGCCAGGTTTCAGGCGGGATGGCGTGGTAATCCCAAATACACAATACCAGATACACAATAAATGGAGCCCTTGATTCATGGTACGCACACAATTCAAGATACATCAGTGGATTCTCTTAGTTCTCGCAGTGTTCGCGATAGCTGCCTGTGGCGGTGGAGGCGGCGGTGGCGGTAACAATACGCCCCAGTTTTCATTTACCGCAAAGTCTGATCAAGCTTTGTCCACTGTTGTGGCTTCAAATGCTTCAACAGTGACCAGAATTGGAAATTCAGCACCCGTCGCTATCCAGAATGGCGAGTACTCAATAGATGGCGGTGACTTCGTTTCCTCTGCCGGTACTATTTCTGAGGGGCAAAGTATTGTAGTGCGTGGCACCTCTTCAGCGGAATTTGAGACGAGCGTTACGGTTACTTTAACCATCAAAGAAACCAGTAAAACGTTTGTGATTATTACGGCTGCGCAAGACGTGACGCCAGAAGAATTTTCATTTACAGCACAAACAGGCGCAGAGCTTAGTACTGAATATTTCTCTAATACGGTAACCGTTACGGGTATTACTGGCGACGTTGATATATCCGTAGAAAATGGAACCTATCAAATCAATGAAGCTGCAGCGACTTCGGAACCAGGAAGCATCAGCAATGGTGCCGACCTGATCGTTGCCGGGATGTCATCTTCCGAGTTTGAAACTACCACCACCGTCACCTTAACCATTGGTGCAACTTCAAAAGCTTTTGATATTACGACCGCGGCAATGGATACCACGCCAGAAGATTTTGCCTTTGCAGTACAAACCAATGCCACGCTTGAAACGGCATACACATCCAATCTGGTAACGATTACGGGCATTAACGCAGCGGCTGCAATTTCTATCAGCGGTAGTGCGCAGTACAGTATTGATGAAGGTGATTTTACCAATGAAGCCGGCACAATAATGAACGGCCAAACGGTAGCAATAAAAGCCACTTCCGCCACCACAAACTCAACGACATCAGATTTTGTATTGACAGTGGGCGGTAAAAACGCGACTTTCAGTATTACTACTATTGCAGATAGTATTCCTCCGACAGCAGCCATTGTTTTTCCAACCAAAGTGTCGTTAACGGATGGGCAGACATTAACAGTACGCGGTACCGCGGAAGATTTAAGTGGTATTGAAAGTGTGATGGTGACCGTGATGAACGATGAAATCCAAGTTAGCCAAGTGGTAGCGACATCTTTTGACGATGAAGGGTATGCGCGTTGGACTGCGGAAGTGACTTTAGACGTTGATGCGGTAAATACTGTGACAGTGAGTGTTACGGATAAGGCGACCAATACTAATAGTGACGCGGATAGTGTGGCGGTTACGCATAGTTTGGATTATTTTGCTTTGGATTTTCCTGAGGGAAGTGAAGCGGGTATGTACGAAGTGGATTCAGATAATCTTATATTGGACAAAGCAAATTCCAGACTTTTGTTTAGCGATCAAATTGCTACGGACAATATTGTAGCTATTGATATGGCAACCAGCGTTCGCACCGTCTTCTTGCCTGAACAATCTGGTTTTGATTATTTATTTGGAATGGAAATTGTTGGCAATGAACTATTTGCAGTCAACGGGTTGGGCGGTAGTGGGGAAATATTTAAAACTAATTTGAGTGCGCCGTCAGTTGAGATTGTATCCGATATTAATAATGAAAATTCTAATGTCGATATTGTTTCGCCGAGAAGCTTAAAGTGGAACGAGGTATCTGAGCTTCTGTATGTGGTCGATCATGAAGGAAAAACTCTATACTCTGTAGACCCAATTAGTGGTGATCGGATGCTGGTATCCGGTGAAAATCGTCCTGTCGATGGGGAAAACCCTTTGTCATTCCCTTTATCTCTTGCACTGGACCATTCTGATGCTGAAATAGCGTATGTCCTCGATTTATTACCGGACGATACGAATAAACTGCTACAGATTAATTTAACTAGTGGTGTGCGAACTACGTTAATTGATGTTGGAACTGTAGAAAAACTATTGAATATAGAGCTAGATGCCGCACGGAACCGCATACTTTTGGCCAATGATGAACCAGCGGAAATTCTTTCTTATGATTTGGAAGGTGGAGAGATTGGTGTGGTTTTCGATGGTTCAGTCGGCCCGAATAGCTTTTTGAAACCAGATAGCTTAGAAATTGATACTGAAACTGATATTCTGTTTTTCCTTGGAAACAAATGGCTTACTGATTGTTCAATTGTATATGCCGCAGACATGTTGACCAATGAGCGAGTTGTGATGACCAAAAGTGAATGTATTAATTAACCATTTTTGAATTTATCTTTTTTCGGCGTGAAGTTGATAGTTTATTTTTGGAGTCTTCTTTAATACATTGGCTCTCATAATACTCTTCAACTTTACGCCAATTAACTAAAGCCGAGTTTTAGTTGGGTGTAGAAGCAGTCATTCCTTTTGACGTTCCAGACACATTGACCCCTGATAGCCAACGTTAGTTCTTGGCTTGTGACACGGTTCACTTTAAGCTGATTTGTTATTTTTCACGTATGTATAATTTGCATACAATCTCCGCTTTTTAATATTGGATATTTGCGACAAAATTTTGTGAGACATGTCTCTCGTTAATTTTGATAGCAATGGAAACTTCAGTTCTAACGCTGGATCAACAGGATAAAGTTTATGCCTCGTGGTGCCCGATCTTCCCGTATAAATTCAATTAACGCAAAGCCTCCTAGTGTTTTTATCAAGCCTATTACACCCTTGTTAATATCGGCTTCTGTGCTTGCGGCATCACAAGCATGGGCGGGGCCGGAAGGTGGCACGGTCACAGGTGGTACTGGATCAATCACGCAAGCAGGCAACGCAACTACTATTCTTCAAAATTCGGATCGCATGTCCATTGATTGGACTTCCTACAACCTTAATTCTGATGAGCGCGTTCAATACATTCAGCCAGATAGCAATTCGGTATCGCTTAACCGAATTATGAGTAATTCAGGTTCGCATATTCAGGGACGTATTGATGCGAACGGGCAAGTCATACTTATGAACCCCAATGGCATCTTTTTTGGTGAAAACTCGGTGGTGAATGCCGGTGGCATTATGGCCACAGGTTTATCCATCGATGCTGATGACTTCATGAATGGTGATTTTACCTTTCTTGCGATTGAGGGTACTGACGGTATCGTTATTAATTCCGGTGTATTAAATGCAGCAACCGGAGGAAGCGTTGCACTTGTCGGTAAGCAGGTAAAAAATGAAGGGTTAATTAAAGCTAACCTTGGTGCAATGACCTTGGCCGCAGGTCGAGAAGCTGTAATGTCCTTTGATGCCGAGGGTTTGATTCGTGTACGTATTTCCAAAGAGCTTTTGGAAGAGGATATCGGCGTTGATGCCGCAGTTATAAATGAAGGGACTATTCAAGGCGAGGATGGCCAGGTACTACTTACCGCAAGTGTAAGCGAAGATATTTTTACTCAAGCGATGAACACCGGCGATATGCAATACGACGGTAGTGTGGTGGTTCGCGATGATGGCTCGTTTGTTTTAGGTGGCGGTGCAGACGTGGTAAACCATGGAACAGTTGATGTTTCTGGAGCGCTGGGTGGAACTGCGATTGTTTTGGGTGAAAATATCGAACATAGCGGAGTTATTAACGCCACGAGTTTACAAGGAAATTCTCAATCTCGAATTGAAATTCACAGTCGAGATAAAACGCTCTTATCCGATGAATCAACCGTAATCGCAAATGCCGAAAACGGAAATGCAGGGGATATAAAAATACTTGGCGATAAAGTTGGTTTAATTGGTCAAGCTAAGATTGAAGCTTCTGGAGCTACTGGCGGAGGAAGAATTCTTATCGGTGGAGATCAGCGTGGACAAAATATAGAAGTCCGTAATGCCTCTCAAGTCTTTGTTGGTGGTGATGTCATAATAAATTCCGATGCGTTAGAGAGTGGCGATGCCGGGAATATTGTACTTTGGGGTACTGATTCCTTGAGAGCATTCGGGACATTGAACGCACGTGGTTTTGGTTCTGCTAGCGGCGGTTTTATTGAAACCTCCTCACATGTCGTTGATTTGGATTTGAATGTAAATGTTGAAGGCGCGGGTCTTGGTGGGGAATGGTTAATTGACCCATGGAACATAACAATTGGTACCGTTGCTAATGAAATTGAACAGGGTTTGCAGGGCGACGAATATGTTTTTAGTCCTAATAGTCCACGCGATGATGTATCCGACACTGGTGATTCCGTCGTTCGAATTAACGGACTTTTAAATGCGCTTACCAATAATGCAACGGTAAAAATTGAAACTGGTCCGGATATCGATGTAGGTGTTTCAGGGCAAGTGGGAAACATTACATTATCTACGGATTTAAATTTTAATAATATTGGGTCATCGACGCTTATTCTGAATGCCCACAATGATATATTTATCAATAATCGAATAACTGACTCATCTCTCAGTAGTAATGATTCGCTTAATCTCGATTTAAAAGCCGGTGGTGATGTTTTTATTAAAGAAGGCATTACGATTGATACTCGTGGTGGATATTTCGCAGTTGAGGGAGTGGACTTCACGCTCGGTTCTACTTTGAGTGGCGCCACTACTATAACCACCAACGGCGGCAACGTTACTCTCAATAATACTGGTGCTGTAAAATTATACGGCGATATCACCACCAATGGTGGTGCATTTACAGTAGGTTCAACAGCCTCACGTGCCGCTAGTTTTACCTCTGCATGGGATCTGGATAGTGATGCAAGTACTATTTATGAAACCATCGCTACAATTAATACCTCTACTACGTCTACGCGTCGTGGACACGTAAAAATATATACCACTGGTGATATTCGTTTTGGTGCAATTGATGTTGGTTCTCACTATGTCAATTCTGGAGGAAGCACCAATACCCTTGATATTTTTTTAGATTCTAACGCCAATATCTTTCAGGAATCCTGGGTAGACGTCAACTCAGGAATGTCTTCATTTGGGTACCTTACTAACTATACATTAAACGCTAATGGAAATATTACATTTGGCAAAGACTCTGTTTATGACAATGGTTCAGGACCAAGATTGCATAACCCGAGTCATGTCATTATAAAAGCGAATCGGGACAACCTTGATGGTGGTGACGTAAAACTCGCCGGAGATAGACGAACCGGGGAGACCGCTGACGCTAATATTTATTCCGGCGGAATAATGGAGGTATCAGGGCACAATTTAACAATTGGCGGCACAAATCTGTATGGGCAGCTTAATGCTGAAGGCGGTGATATTTCTATCAATATGACCGGCGCCATTAGTTTGTATGACAATTACAGTTCATGGGAGCCGGGTACTTTAGACCCGAGTTGGTCTCGAGAAGGCGAAAGTGCAATTAAATCCTACAACGGAAATATTTCAGTTACTGGTTCATCCTTCACCGCAAATGGACTATATAGCATAAACACGGAAGGGTATCTTACCGCATCAGGCACACCGCGACCATCTTCCGCTGTGACCATCACAACCACTAACGGAAACGCAGTATTAGGTACCATTAAAACCAGCGAAACAGATGCGACAGATTCCGTAAATAGCGACCTTATCGTAAATGCCAACGGAAATATTACGCAAGGTAGTGGATCTCTGAGTGTTAGCGGTGAAACCGTTTTAAATGCAGATCAAGATAATAACGGACTTAATGTCGGAAACATCACTTTAAATTCAGCGAGTAATAAATTTTCACGTGGTATTTTGATTCAGCGTGGTAATAATGTTACGTTGCGAAGTACAAATGACATTAATTTCGTGTCTTACGATTTGGATGGTGATGGTGGTCCATTGGCAGCCACAACCATGTCCACAATTGATGGCAGCCTCACAGTAACTTCCGTTTCAGGTGATATAACTGACGATTCAAGTATTAAGGTTTCAGGTACTTCGAGTTTTAGCGCTACTGATTTAATTAGTTTTGATAATACTAATAATGACTTTATCGGGGCCGTAAGTGCGAATGCTGACGAGGTTACACTTGTTGACGCGAATAATATTGAGCTCGGTGTAATTACCATAAAACAAGATGCAGTAAACTCTTCCAGTACCCCTTATACATTATCCGTTACAGCGGGAGGCAATATCACCGATTCCGCAACCAGCGTTATTACTGCGTCCGCTGGGACATACAGCACACACGGACCACGGCTTGTTTTAACCGCTGGGACTCAGTCAGACCCTGGCAATATATCCTTGTTAGGGGATCACAATCTCAACCGGGTAATCATTCCAAATGCATATGATGTAACAATCAACGATATTGCCGGAGGAATAATTCTTGGCGATCGAAGCGGCACAAATGGTATTTCATCCAGCATTTTACATTCCTTATATGTTACTACCACTGGTAATTCGTTTCACGATGGAGATGGCGGAGGAACCGGTGCGACTGATACGGGACAAATTAATGTTGCAGGAAGCACCACCATTATTAATCACGGTAACCAGGTTAATTTAAATACTTCCCATAATTCTTGGGGTGACCTGAGTATTGATAGTAGTGCCGAAAGTGGGAACGACGATGGTGGAGAAATTATTGTAAGTAGTGCTGAAGTCAGCGCCGTCAATTTAAATTCAAAAGCTTCAGGATCCGGCACGTCTGGCACGATTGAAATTATTATAAAGAATAGCTTTACGCAAAAAGGTTTGATCCAAGGTGGTGATGTTACTGTTACCGGAAATAATGATGTAAATATTTTTAATTTCAATGCGGGCTCTTCGCATGATGCAACGTCGTTTACAGTATCGGCATTGGGAGAAAATGACGTTTTTAATTTTTATGGAAATGTTGGCACTTCTACAAGTAACACGAATTTAGACGGTGAAGGTGGAAGTGATACCTATAATTTGATGGCGAGCGGCATTTCTATTTATGGAATTGATGGAGGTGGTTCAAACGATACCATAGTGGGCTATGGTGATTCTGACCACATTAACACCTGGACATCTTCTGGAAATAATCAAGGTTCAGTCTTAAATAACAGCGGCAACGTTGCTTTTGAAAATATTGAAAATTTACATGGTGGATCTGAAAAGGATGATATGACAATTTCCCACCAGTTTAATGAAGTATTTGGTGGTGTTGGTGAAGATATTATTCGTGTTGTAAGTGGCGCGAATGTAAGTAACCTGTTAGGTGGGACAAGTGATACAGATGCTGATGACGATACATTAGTTGGTTTTATCGGCGGTGCGAATTGGGAAATTGGTACCGATAGCGGTACCATTTACAGTATTTCGAAATCAGATGATTCAAATACTCAAAATTTTTCCGGCTTCGAAATCCTTCAAGGCCAAGGTAATGTAGACACCTTTATTTTATCCAACACCAATTTTACGGGTGAAGTTCGCGGTGGCGCAGGCGCCGACATTTTCAATATTCAAGCCCAAGGCTTGTCTTTTAGTATTCACGGAAACGATGGCGTAACGGCTGATAGCGATGTTGATACTATTAACGGCTTTGACGCGGTAAGCTCCTGGAACTTCGGCATTGATAATAGTGGAACCATAGAAGACAGCAATCAATTAATCGTTGTTACTGGCGATATTCGCTTTGATGAAATTGACGTAGTTCAAGGCAACGGCAACGAAGATACTTTTAATTTTTATCAGGAATTTTCCGGTGAAGTGAAAGGCGGTGCCGGTGATGACTTCTTTAATTTTTACGCTTCTCCTTCTACTTCTTTACCGGCCAGTCCCATTATTCTCGGTGAAGCCGGGAGTGATACTTTCACCTTAATGGCCGCTGATGTAGAAATTTCAGTTGATGGTGATGGTATTTCCGGTGGAAGTACAGGCACAGATACCTTAGTTGGTTTCAATGGTATTAATACCTGGAATATTGGCCTGGAGTCAGACACCACCGAAACAACGCTGCAATTAGTCAGTGAAGTTACCAGTGGTGGCACAACTACAGAATATACCAGCAATTTTGCCAATATGGATGTTCTGCAAGGTGGTTCAAGAGCGGATACCTTTGAGGCACGTAGAGATTTTACCGGTCGCCTTTTGGGGGGGGATGGTAATGATGTATTTAATTTATATGCATCCGTATCTGATGCCAACGTATCAACAGCCTACGATGTTCAAGGTGAAGGCGGTGAAGATAATTTTTATCTGATGTCAGCCTCTGTTACAACAACTATCGACGGTGGCAGCGAAGCAACAGACAACGATACCATTCACGGTTTTGCTATCGAAACAGTATGGAACATTACAGACGAGGATCTAGGAAATATAGATTTTTCTGGCGATACCGTTTCTGAAATAACCTTTAATGAAATTGAAAACTTGGTAGGCCCGGACAATGTTAAAGACAGTTTCGCCTATGGCGTTGACGGTCAAATCTCCGGCCAAATTACCGGTGGTGACGGTGCAGTCATCGATACGATTGATTACTCTAATGCAGGAGCGCAAAACCTTGTATTAGGAAGTGCTGGCTTTGGTGGCATAAATGGCATTGAAGAACTGAAAGCAAGTGACGCTGAAGGTATCACCAATTTCTTGAGCGGTGGTACCACAGACTTTACCCAGTGGGTGATTAACGGTATTTATGATGGACAGGTAACCTCTTCTGATGGATTAACAACAATTACGTTTACCAACTTCCACGTATTAACGGGGACAGATAAAAACGATACCTTTGATTTTGTCAGCAACACTGCTCAAATGCGCAGAATCTATGGTGGAAATGGTACAGACTGGGTAAGTTACGCTAAAACCACCGATGTAAAAACAATTTACGTTGACAATGCAAGAAGCTTGACTGACACCGTAGCTAGTCATGGCAATAATCGTCTAGGCGATATTGAGTGGGTGATCGGCAATTCTTCAGGCAGTACAATAAATTTCTACAGCAACGACAATGAAGCAGTAAATTGGACTATTGGTGATTTTGACGATACCACGATAAACCCTTTCGGCGATGGAACTTCGGTAATTGTCGTTGATGGTGCCAGTGATGGAAACATTACACATGGGACGTCATCTCTTTCGTTTGTCAACTTTGGCAACCTTGTCGGTGGTAACGGCGACGATAATTTCGAATTTCTAGAGATTGCTGGCATTGTGAGCATCTCCGGTGGCGATGAAGAGTTTTTAGACATTGATACTTTGGAAGGGCGCGCAGTTAACACTACCTGGACTATCTCCGGCCCAAACAGTGGTACGGTTGATTGGGGTAGTGACAGTACCAATGATTTCAGCTTTAGTTCGATTGAAAATCTCGTTGGCCAGGATGAGGTGCTGGATAATTTCATATTCACTCAGCCGTCAGTGGACCAGATTGGCAGTATCTCGGGGAGTATTGTGGCCGGTGGTGGTGTTGATGCCTCGGGCAACACTATTATTGATGTGGTTGACTTTTCCTCTGTCAATGCCGGTCGGACAATCGAAATCGGTGGAACTGTCTATGGCATCAGTGGTGCCGAAAAAATTATTGCCAATAAAGATTATGCCAACAGTATTACGGGGAATAGTACTTTCTATCGCTGGTTTATTGGCAATGCAACTGGCGAAGCAACTTTAGATGACGGCGTTAATGATGGGGTCGTATTTAACGGAGACGGCACGAGTAGTATTCAGTTTATAAACTTCCAAACCTTAATAGGTTCTGATGCGAATGATGAATTTACTGTTAATAGCGGCACAATTAACACCATTCGTGGCGGTGCTGGAAATAACGCACTAACCGGAAAAAATGTCGATTCAACTTGGACTATTGACGGGGAGAACTCCGGTAAAGTTACAGCTGGTGGTGCGGAGTATGTTTCGTCTTTCAGTGAAATTTACACCCTAACGGGCGCTGAAACATTTAGTGATAGTTTTAATGTGGAGTCCACCGGTATGTTTACCGGAAGGATAAACGGTGGCAGTGCCGGAAGTGATCACTTGACGGTATCCACTCCCACGGCGGCAACCCATCCGTTGCACCGTGAAAATGAATGGCAGTTTGTTACCAATGCTGGGATTACCACTACAACCGTCGGTCGAGTTAATCAAAGTAATGTAAAGAGCAGTATTATTACGTTTACTGGAATGGAAGAATTGACAGGGGGAACTGGTAATGACGTCTTTGAATTTAACAGTTTTACCGATTTTAGTGCTATCTCAATTAATGCCGGGGTCGATTCAAACACAGCAGTTTCCGATAGGATGGATCTTTCAAATCTATCTACCGATGAGACAAACAAGATTGAAGTAAAGTGGACGGGTAGTTCAATCGTTGCAGCAAATAATGACACCAACTTTGTCTCGATAAACGGAATTGAGTTTCTCACCGGGAATGATGCAGACAATTTAACCTTGATGACTCCCGCTTTAGGCGCAAATACCTGGACGATTGATGCTGCAAACGGAGGGAGGGTCAGTAATACAGTTGCTGCGAGAAACTTGAATTTTGCATCGGTAAATAATCTTGTCGGTAATGATTTTGCGGATACTTTTACTATTACAGACACCGGTAGCTTCGATGGCCATCTGGATGGTGGCGAAGGCACAGGAAATAAACTGACTTGGACTGTAGGTGGAAATATCTGGTCGCTAGGTGATGCAGCACACAGTGGTCAAGTCGCCAATACAGAATTTGAAGGCATTCAAACCTTAACCGGCAATAACACCAATGATACTTTAGTTGGACGCAATCAGATAAATAAGTGGGTGATCAATGGTCAGAACGATGGCTACGTAGAATTGAATGAAACGGGTGGCGACCGTATGAATTTTGTTGATATGGCTAACGTCTCTGGCAATATACAGACCGATTACTTCTTATTATCAGCTAATGGCAATGTTAGTGGCATGATTCGAGGTGTTTTCACCGGTGGTTCAGATACTGCTACAGATCATTTAAGTGTTGCGAGCACGAATTCGCAACGGGTTGAATGGAGTATTGCCAACGGTGTAGACGGTGCGGGTAATGCAACAGGAAGTGTTAAAACCACGAACTTTTCCGGTATTGAGTCTTTTGTTGGTGGTGATGGTCAAGATGTATTTACGATTGGTGCGAATGCGATTACAGCATCTATTAGCGGTGGCGCAAATGCTGAAGCGGCTTTCGATACAATTAAAATTGAACATTCCGAAGATACCATCTGGACTCTTAATGGCGACACCCTTGGTGAGCTATTTACTTTTGGTTCTTCTAGTATTCACTTTAATGGAGTCGAACAGATCGATGGCAGTGGTGGCCGGGATACATTCACTATTAGCGCTGTCACCGACGTAAATCTTATCAATAGTCTTGGTGGAAATGATGTCATCACGGTAAACACCGGTGGTGATGTAGCGATGATTAATACTGGAACCGGGAACGATGAGGTAAATATTGGTAACGCCTCTCTAAATGCTACAGTAGATTTAGGTGTAGAAGATGGCGATGGTGGCAAAGATAAGATTACGCTCACTCATACCAATGACGTTGAATGGGTATTTAATAACGGTGTGGCGCCAAACATCCAGGTTAGTGGCGGAGGAACTGTAAGTGTTACCAACGCAGAAGTCTACGAAGGTGGTGGTGGAAGTGATACTTTCAAGGTAGGCAGTGCAGTTTCTCTGGATACTTTACGTGGTGGTAATGGAAACGATGTATTTGAACTATCAGAAAATGCATTCGTACAAACTATTGCCGGCATGGGGGGGGTTGATACTTTGTACGCGAAATCCACTGCTGAAACCAGTGCAGGCAGTGGTGATTTCCTTGTGTGGAATATTACGGGTTCTAACAGCGGTAACATTGAAACGCGTCTGAGTAACTTTTCAGGGATCGAAAATTTAACTGGTGGAGCGGGGCAAGATAGGTTTGTGTTTGCCAATACCAGTGCTGTAATCAGTGGCTTAATTGACGGCGGTGAGTCAGGTCAAACGAACGATGTGAATTATGATGAGATGGACCTTCAGGCGTTGATAAATGGTGTCGTGGTAGAGATCGGTCCGATCGCGTTACCCGGCTCCGTCGTTGTTGAATACGATACCACGGCCTTGACAAACGTAAATGTCAATAATGTTGAAAAAATTGTAGCGGCAAACCATCCCGATACCAGCAATCCGAACGATCATCTCGAAAACAACAATTACCTGGCGATAACACACGATAATGACTTTATCCTGAACATGGATGACGTCACCCCAAATAATGGTTACACGCAAGAAGGAACGGACATACATGCAGCCGAAGATAACACACGAGTAGTTTTTGAAAACTTTGGGCGTTTGCAGGGAGGGAATGGTGCTGTTGAAGATGATATGCGAGAGGGAAATCCCACCGGAGGCTATATCGCTGGCGATGGTCCCGTTACTAAAAATTACAGCTCCATAGACGGGCTGGTAGTAGTAGAACTGACAGAGCGTTTAGTAAAAGTTATCGGTAATGGTAATACGCTTATACGTATTGCTGAAGAAGGTTCCAGCAATGGAATATTTAACGGTGACAATATTTGGGATATCACCAATTCCTGGTTGATGAACGATAGCTCCGGCGATACAGATTACGCAATATCAGGTTTTTCGGGCAGCATGAATGCAAGCTACGTTGAAGACCATGTCTTCAGTTTTTCTGGCGTAAGTATGTTGCAAGGTGGTGCGGGGGATGACGAGTTTCGTTTTACTAATTCCGCAGCGACAAACCTATCAAGAATCAGTGCACTGGTGAATGGCGCCATCAATGGGGGGGGAGGAACGAACACCGTAGTAGTTCAGTCTGCACCTGCTGATTTAGCTTTTGGTTTAAGTCAGGTGTCTACAACAGCGGTTCCCGCCGAAGACATTGAGCAGACTTTTCCCGGAACCTTGTCTGGCCCTGTTTATCTCGTGAATAACCGAGAGGGCATCATTGATTTAGCCAATATTGCCGAATTAAGAGTTGAATCCGGTGCAACAACTAATGAAAGCGAAGTGTCATTAATTAGTGGTAGCACGGGTTCTTATGCTTGGAATATCGTCTCTTCCGATGAGCAGTACGTATCGTTCGATGGAGACGCGTCTTCTATGCTTTTCTCTGGTGTCGACAGAATTGGCGGAGGAACTGCCAGCGATGTATTTAATATATCCGCCCTAGGCCTGGTTGCTAATGATATTGACGGCGGCGGTGGCAGTGGTTATGACGTATTGAATTTAGTTAATGTCGAGCAAGCAATAACCTTTACCTTAAAAGGCGTGACGGATGCGAATCAGTTTCGATTGAGCAATATAGAAGATTTACAAACCAGTATTGCCGAACATCGTTTAATTGCAGATGACTTGGTGAATAACTGGTTTATTGATGAGGAAAATAAGGGCAGGATCGAATTTACAACAGGCGATGAAAACCAAAGCCTGCGCTTTAATTCAGTCCATCATTTAGTGGGTGGTAGTAGTCGAGATACTTTTAGAATTAATGATAAGGGACGGTTGAGCGGAACTATTGATGGCGGAGGTCAAGCCGCGTTAGGTGACCAGCTCATTATCAATTCCAATGTGACACAAGCTTTCACCGCCTACATTGGTGAAAAAGATTCTCTGGGAAATGTGGTGGATGCGAATGCAGACCAGTTGGATATTTCTGGTGTTGAAGTAATTCAAGCGGAAAACAGCGTTAGCGACAGTGGTGAAGATATTCTTCACACACTGGTTGCGCGATCAAATGTTAATAATCGCTGGACAATAAATGCTTCAAATGCTTCTTTACTAACAGGAACAGATACCATCGATTTTTCAGGGTTTGATCATTTGATAGGTGGTGCGGCGCAAGATACTTTCATATTCAACGGAAGAATTGTTGCCGGATTGATTGATGGCGGTAGTCACGCTTCTACGGCAGCGGACTCAATTACTATTACCGGTATCAATAATCATACCGTACAAATCGGCCAGCAAAGCAGCTACGCGAGGGATGACAATCTAGTCAATGTCGTGAATGTAGAGTCACTAAATGTCAGTGGTGAAAATTTAACTCTTGCGGGGAATAACCTGCAAAATCGTTGGAATATAAATGCTCCAACGACTTCCACCTCTCACAGGTTGAAGCAGACTCTGGCTGATGGTTCAGAAGCAGTGATTTCATTTGGTGGTTTTAGTGCATTGCGCGGTGGCTCCTCGCAAGATAATTTTTTCATTAATGCGAACAGTGCGATCGGTCTAATTTCCAGTATCAACGGAGGCGGTGGAGATGATTCGCTTGATCTGCAGCCTTTAACCACGGCTGTTTCTGTGTCGAGAGATCAGAACTACGATGCCGATTATCTGATTACGAGTATTGAAACGTTAATAGCCGATGATATTGGTCATACCCTTATTGGGGGGAATACGGCAGCGAATAGATGGGTTATAACGAATAGCAATGCTGGCAGCATTACAGAATCTGGATTAACAACGAATTTCTCCGGTTTTGCAAATGTGCTGGGCCGCGACCAAGTGGATGTTTTCCGTTTCGAGGAAAAAGAAATTGATGGTCAGATAGTCACGGGTAAAATCTCGGGTATCGTGAATGGCGGTGGCCAGCCTGCGGGCGCCAGGGATCAGGTGGATATGAGCGATTTAAGCCAGGCGGTTGTTATCATTGGTGATACCACTTCAGATTTTACCGATATCGAGTCTTACGTCGGCAAAGGTAACAGCAGTGCAATTACTGGGTCAAATGTGGAGAATACCTGGACTATTACCGATACCAATCGCGGAACAATTGTTGATGCAAGTGGGAACGATATTGAATTTATTGGATTTGGAATTCTCAATGGCGGGAACGTACGCGATACGTTTATTTTTGCCGGTGGTGATATCGGCGGTGAAATTAATGCGGGTGGTGGTAGAGATAGTCTGACCTTGAACCTCGGTTCAGGGTTAACTGGAGGTGTTGTGTTTAATGGCGGCGCTGATCAGGATACTGTTACGATCATTGGCGGCAGCGCAGAAAATAAATTCATCAGTAGTTATCAGCCAAATAGTGATGGAAGTGTGGGAGTGACCTTTGACCGTACTCAAGCAGATGGGAATCATCTTGTTTACGATATTCGTTATCGAGATACAGAAACGATTAATGACCAGGTATTTACCAGTGAATTAACCGTTGGTCAGGTGGAAGACCAGGCAGATACGATTACGCTTTCAAACAATGCATTTAAGATAAATGATCTTGCTGAAGTCTCAATTACCAACAAAGACGGCTTTGTTGTAAATGGAGAGTTAGCCATAGGTGGCTCTCCAGTGGACCATTTAATTATTGATGGCCGACTGCGTGTTAACGGTAGTGTTGATATTAACAATGTGTCATTTGAAACTCAGGGAGCCAATGCGGGTATAGTGGCGAACAATTTCATTCGCTTTAATAATACCAGCGGAATTGGAGAGTCTGAGAGTCAGCGGTTGAATATTCAAACTGCAAATCTGGTATTGAATAACCCGAATGGCGATGTATTCTTATCGCAAACCGGAGACCTTGTAATAAGTGGACTGAATTCTTCAAATGGAATTACTGATATCGTCAGTACGGGGAATATTTCAAGTGCTGGTGGTCTCAATGCAACCGACGAACTGCGTTTGGATTCCGCTGGAGATATTGAATTACTGGGAGCCAATAGTCTTTCCGGTCGAATTTCTCTTGAAGGAACAAATATCGTACTCCACAACAATAACACAACAAATTTAGGTGAAGTACAAGCGCAAAACCTCTCCATGACTCTGGCTGGGAATTTGACGGCATTTGGTAATGTTGCTGTTACCAATAGTTTTGAGCTAACAGGTAATAACGCTAATGTCGTAAATTTTGCTGTTGAAAATGCAGAGTACCGTTTTAATCAAATTCACATTGGTAATGTCGGGTCATTTTTCCTGAATGACGTGAGTAATAACGGTGTTGTAATCGACAGTAACGTGGGTGGCCAACGCCTGGAAACTGCTCGCGATGCATTCGAAGTCACTGCGCTGGGGACTATTTCAGCGAATAATTTATCTGCTAAAGATATCGCATTGACATCTGTTAATGGCGACATTGCGTTGCAAAGTTTAATTCAAGCACGTAACTCAGTTGCGCTTAGCGGTGGGCAGGTGAATATCACTGGTGGTATTAATGTGACAGAAAGCACCGCGGAGCTGGCTGTGAATATTGCCGCTCGTGACAACGTAAATATTCGTTCCAGTATTACAGCAAATGATATTTTAGCTGGCAATATTTCGGTTACAGGTCAAACCATATTGCAGGCAAACGGAGCCCAAATTTCGGGGCAGGATGTTCGTTTGGTCAGTAGAAGTTCTATTCAGCAGCAAGAGAATATCACCGCTACTCGTGATTTAATGATCGAAGCTGCAACGACTTTCGAGATGGCATCGGATGCGCGCTCTGAAGCTTCAAACCTTGTTCTTAATGCGGGTGGAAATATTACACTTGATGAAATCGTTGCAGAAACTGCCTCGATTACTTCAGGAAGTGGTGCGTTGGTGCTTCGCGATGATATAGAAAGTGGTGACCTTACCATGTCAGCCACTCAAGGTAGCATTGATGTGGTGAGTGGAGCAGACATTACTTTTACTCAAAATCTACAGGTCGATGCCAGATCCGCTACGATCAGCGGTAATATCCAGTCTGTTGAAGGAGCAGCAATTTTCGATGTGGAAAATATGTTTCTGCTCAACAGCATTATTGCTGCAGGTTCGGTAGATATTTCGGCCGGGCAGGATTTTGCCATGAACAGTGGTGTAACCAATGGAGCCACCAGTGGTATTCGCAGCCAAGTCTCTACAGTGGTCAACGCGGGAGGGAACATTCAGCTCACGCAGATTAATGGCCAGCAGGGCAGTGTGGCCTTGTATTCCGGTGGTGCCATTACGGATCACAATGCTGATGTCGTGAACATTATTGCCAATGATTTTATCGCAACCACTGAAACCGGGTTTGGTAGCTATGAAGAAACAGGCATGCTTGAAACTCGTGTGAGCAGTATTGATGTACGTAATAACCGTGGCACTTCTGGTGTTGGTATCAGTAATGAAGGTGATCTTGTTGTGAATGCCATTATCACCAATGCTGGAGATATACGTTTACACAATCGCGGTGATGTTACCTTGGCAAACCCTTTAACCAGCGGTACCTATGATTTAAGTGCAATTGACAATGATATTCGGCAGGCCGGAGGCGTTATCGACGCGCACTATGGTCATGGCAATATGGTACTTCAGATCGAAGGCAGTCTTGGCGCGACGCCAAGAGAAGCAAATTATGAACGTCCGGAACTTATCGGCGAAACCGTGGACGTATCCACCACTGAAGGCTTCGGCGTGGGTGGTCGTCCAATAGTGGTGTATGCGCGGAAAGAACTGATTATTCAGGGCTTTGGTATTAAGCCTATTTGGGGATTTCGGGTTCCCCCGGAAGATGGCCTCACTACCGATGGCGACCTCATTGACCCGTCTATCGTGGGAAGCGTGAGTGAGCTGTTAATTAACGTGGAGCCGGCTGAGGATATTGATCCTGCCGTATTTACCGATGTTCGAAACTACAGTCACGACAACATCGCCATTAGAATGCCTATCGATCAACTTTACGATGATGAACTTGAAGAAGACGACGTTTATTAAACGTCGTCTTCATATCGTTGTTAGTGATTAACTTCCTTTTTTACCCTTCACTTTGAAAGACCTTTTTTGATAATGAACAATATGAATTATCTGCCCGTTTTTCCGTTTTTTAATACCGGCAGAAAAAACTCCCCAAAATCTCACCTTTTGTTGATATTGCCCAATGCTTCGGAATACCTGAAAGCGACAGTGCTAGTCACTTTGCTCTTAACTTCAGCTTTTGTTTCTGCGCAAGGCTATATTGAAATGCCTGATACTACCGACGTTCCGGAGTATGAACGCGAATCCATGCTTAAGGACCTGGATATTCCTGCGGTCAGAGATCGAGATCCTGATCCCCAAGCCGGACCACGGCTTAACGTCACTGCATTTCGTTTGCAGGGCATTGTCGAATTTCCAGAACTCGGAATTACGCTTGAAGGGTTAAAAAAACAGGTGGAAAACATTCGATTCGAGATGATGGAAGAAGACCAAAAAACCATTTCTGGATTTTCTGAAAATGAAATAGCGCAAATGACGCAATTGGTCGTAGAAATCGAAAAAGAAACACCGGTACAGCACGTAGGCCCACTAGAAGTACAAAAGTTCGTTTTTCTCGTGCGGGACATGATGCGAAAACGTGGTGCCACCTTGGGTATGATTGAAACCGTTGCTGACACTATCACCCAGTACTATCGCGAGCGTGGATTTATTTTAGCTAAAGCTTTTATCCCAAAGCAGGAGGTGCGAGACGGGGTGGTCACTTTGACATTGCTGTTAGGTGAACTAGGTGAAGTTGCGGTGGAAGATGCAAACCGAGTGTCAGAGAAATTGATAAAGCGGGTATTTAAAAAGGATTTATATCAACCGGTAACACATGAACGAATCGATGAATCATTATATTTGATTAATGATATTCCAGGCGTACGTGTGACAGGGGTGTTTTCTCCTGGTTCGCAAGTTGGTGATACGCTTATGACCGTGAAAGTTCTGGATGAAAAATTTTATACCGCAAATTTTCGTGTAGACAACCATGGGTCAGAAAATACCAGTGAAAATCGCGCCTATGCCGATATCTATATTCATGATCCTTTTGGTATTGGCGATGAGCTTTATATTGGCATACTTAACTCGTTCGACCCGGATAGCTCAACATATGGTTCGCTGCGTTACAATAACTTTTTAGGCACACCTCGTTGGCGTAGTAGCCTTGGCGTGTCTACCAATGATTTTGTTTCTCGCAGTGTTCGCGATACCGGTGTGCTTTTATTTACTGGAGAGTCCACGGTTGCCGACGCATCTATTAGCTATCAATTTAAGCGAAGCCGGGTGAAAAATTTCTCTACAGAACTCAAGTATATGAATATTAGTACTACGCTTGATTCCACCTTTCTCGCTACGGATAACGAAGTCAACAAGATTACTTTGGGTTTTAATTTTGATGTGCTAAACGAAAAGCGTCGACAGATGTATCTTGGCAATTTCTCCCTTCACAGTGCAGAAGTGGAAGAAACTGATCCATTCCAAGGCCTGGTGAAATCGACACAACAGTATGTGAGTTGGGATGCATCGATGCTTTCATTTTACAAGTTGCCATTTACCAACTACGAAACGCGCTTTCTGTTTAAAACCGCTGGACAATATGCTGGTGAAGCTATTTCAAACCTCAACCAAATAAATCTCACAGGTCCCACTCGTGCAAAAGGGTTTGCAGTAAATGGTTTTCAATCGGATGACGGTATTTACCTTGGTGCCGACTGGATTATTCCCTTCCCAGACCTTGGCAAATTTAAACTGTTTGGTCGTTCTTTCCGCCAGGTGCTTCAACCGTATTTATTTGCCGATGCCGCTCACGGCGTTATCCAAAAAATTGACGAAGTGAATGATGTCGTCATTCGAGGAACGCTGGTAGATTACGGCGCAGGATTGCGGTTCAACTTTTCCGGGGTTTCTTTCAATGTAATGGCGGCAAAAGTAGTTACCGATAAGGTTAATGGAGTGAAAGACACTACCCCAACAAGCAGTGTATTTTTTGACTTGCAGTACTCTTTGTAGTGTTGTCTTTCAGTTGCATGTAGACCTCCTGAAATCTGGCGCAGAATACTGGTCAAAGTGTTTTGCGCCTTTTCACCAATACCATTCAGTTTCTTGAATAAATTAAACAAAACTTACCTCATTTCGTAACATTACTTGGTTACCCTTCGGACCCATCATATTGTTGTATTAGATTGTCCAGGTAATAAGTTTGTTTTTAGTCCGAATTTTTTGGGTATTCTGCCTTTTCAGCACCGCGGTACATGCTGCCAGACTGAAAAATGAAGAAGCCGTCATCCCTCCTCAGTGTTACACCAAAACTAACGGCCAGCATAACCCCTGCTACATATGCCATCAAAGTCATCCAGGAAAAACCCGGGTTAACTCTTTGGACGATGGCGTATTACAGGCCACCTATGCATTTTCGGAGTATGGCGAGAAAAATCATTGGAGCAATTTTTTTAAGCCGTGGGAAAAGCAAACGCAAGACATTCCGAGAAAGGAAGTACTAGCTTACGTACGCCAGGATAATTACGGTGAGTTTTATCGGGAGCTGGAAAAATCCTCTGAGCACCGCTATATATCGCTACAGCATTTAGGTTACCCAACTCAAGCTTTTGATGCTCAGGGATTTGCGCGTGATGGCTCTAACTGGGTGGCATTTAATTATAAACCTGTTCCTAGTGGGTTTTGGCCAACCAATGGCAGTGCTGACGATGTCATGATTCGATTAGATGCGAAGTTTCGTCAAACAGAAAGTGGCGAGGCCAGCCGTGAAATTTATCTACTAAACCTGTCTCTGGTCGAATTAACGATAAAAGAATTCGATCGTCTCGATATTCCCGCCACGGATGAAGCTAAGCTAGGTGTGGACTTAAACGGTGATGGGAAGCTAGGTATAACTTCAATATTAATCAAACGTAAAAATTATCTGGGTGGCGCCAGTGACGTTGCTCTTCAGAGACAAATGTACCCAAAAGGTACCGAGTTTCTACATACATTACGCTACCTTGATATTAATGCAGAGGGTGACGTTGTGGCGGCACCGAGACTCAAGGAAATTCGCTATTCAAAAAAATATAAAGACCTTACTGAACCCGCCATGCGTTACATGTACAACGTGGAACAGCGCGAAAAAGATCAAGGCCGGCTTCCCAAATATGCCTGGGCGAAACCTGTTGAAAAAGCGGGGATGAACAATGGTATGGGGTGGTATTTACAAAGCTGGCTGGAAGATGCCTCTGGCAAACTACGTTTGGCGGATTACGAAGAAAATTTCTTTTGTATGGGGTGCCATACAACCGTTGGCACCACTATTGATCAAAGCTTTTCATTTCCTCGTAAAGTTGATGGTGTAAAAGGCTGGGGGTACATCGATTTGGCGGGCATGAAAGACGTACCTAATCGGAATGAGACGGAAGGCGAGTATCTCACGTATTTTGAGCGTGTTGGTGGTGGAGATGAGTTTCGTCAGAATCAGGAAATGCTATCACTCTGGTTCGATAAGGCGATCAAAGTCAAAAAGGATGTCGTCAAAAAAGCCGATGTAAAAACTTTAATAACCCCTTCAGTTGAGCGAGCGATGGCGTTAAATAAAGTGTATTGGCAGATTGTAAAAACACAGAGTTTTTCCCAAGGTCGTGATGCAGTCCTGGGGGATCTACGAAATGTGTTTGAACAAATAGATCCGGAAATCGCACCGGTATTACCAGCAGATAAACAGTATCACTATGACCTGCGCCTTAACTGGTCATCTGTGGAACAATCAAGATAAATAAAATTCTTTTAACACTGGGGGACATACAGTGAAGGTGATCAATTTAAATATCGCCGCGCTTGTTACCGCACTTGCGCTTGTGGGTTGTGGTGGTGACAACGATGGTGGCTCAAATAACGGCAGTAGTTCGAGCAGTTCTTCAAGTGGTTCTTCTAGCACTTCATCAACTAGCTCCACGTCAACAAGTACCTCATCAAGTAGCTCTTCATCAAGTAGTTCCTCATCAAGTAGTTCCTCAACGAGTTCGACAAGCAGTTCTTCAAGCTCAACGAGTTCAAGTTCCAGTAGTACCTCCAGTGGTGGTGAAGCACCACGCTATATTAAATTGTTTGAAGATAATTTTGAATCTGGAAATTTGAGTAAATGGGAAAGCGTGAGTATTTCCAGTAATAAAGACTGGGTAATTGAGAGCTATGCCGGGGATAAGTTTGCTGTTGGTAACTGCTATCAAGCTGATGCAGCCTGTGATGACTGGCTGATTTCTCCATCTTTGGATCTAAGCAACTTTGAATCTGCCAACATATCATTTAACAATGCTTGGAACTACGGTTCCAACTCACTTTCACAAATGAAATTGAAAGTGAGTGTTGATTATAATGGAGACCCTTCAACGGCTACTTGGACTGATATATCGGATAGTGTTAATTGGTCAGGAGGTGCATTTGAATTTGTTGCTTCTGGGAATGTTTCTCTGAGTGAGTTTGTTGGCAATGATGTAGTAGTGGCATTTCACTATGCGGCACTGGTGGCTGAAGCTGCTAAGTGGGAAATTGATGATGTTGTCATCGATGGAATGGGCACAGGTGATTTCCCCTTGGATGCCGAAATCGTCATTCCGGATACTACATTTTATGCTGGCCGCAGTATCAATTTTAGCGCATCGGCCTTTAATGGAGCCGGTGAACCTTATGCATTTAGCTGGGACTTTGGTGACAGTAGCGTTCTGAGTGAAGGAAATGAACTGTCGCATATTTACAGCGCAGCAGGGCAATATGAAGTGACGTTAACAGTGACAGATAGTGCTCAGTCGTCAGTGAGTATTTCCAAATTTGTCACGGTAGAAACACAGTCAGCCTTTGCGCTCCCTGAAAAAACGGGTGATTTTAGAGTGGCAACCTTTAATGCAGGTTTTGATCCATTTGTTGTAGCGGGAGGGTTAAAAGCTGAGTTTGATAAAGGTGACTATATAAAAGCTAAAAAAGTTGCTGAAATTATTCAGCGTACAAACGCAGATGTACTTTTGTTAAATGAGATTGATGGCAACGACAATGCTGCCACGATCAACTCGTTCAACGAACACTATCTTAAGGTTTCGCAAAATGGCGCCGCTGCTATTGAGTACAGCTATATTTATACGAATGACTGTAATACTGGCGTACCAAGCGGATTTGATCTGAATAATGACGGTTCATCTAATACAGCAGATGATGCTTACGGCTTCGGAGAGTATCCAGGTAAGTACTGTATGGCCGTGTTCTCTAAATATCCTTTAGACGAAGACAGTGCACGTACTTTCCAACTATTCAAATGGAAAGATATGCCCGGTGCATTAAAGCCAGCTTTAAATGGTGAGGAATTTTACAGTGCGGAAGAATGGGACGTATTCCGTTTATCATCGAAAACACATCTGGATATTCCTGTCACAATTGATGGGAAAGTAGTGCACATTCTGGGGTCTCACCCGACACCACCTACATTTGATGCAGAAGAAGATCGTAATGGAAAACGTAATGCAGATGAAATTCGTCTTTGGGCGGACTACATAGATCCGGATGCTGGAGATTACTTGTACGATGATAATAACAACTCGGGCGTAAGCTTAAACGAAGGGGATATGTTCATCATACTTGGAGACGAAAATGCATCACGTGTTGAGGGGGATGCATACGTATTTGAAGATAATTCTCGCGCGATTGATCAATTGCTGGAATCACCATATGTAAACCCCAATTTGCGTGAAGACAGCGTTAACTTCCAGGTTCCAACGAGTGTGGGCGGTGCGGATAACGACCCGTCAAATGTGTATGCAACCACACACACTGCGGGTTGGCAGATGCGTGCTGACTATGTACTGCCATCCTCTACAGGTATGCGGATCAAACAAAATGGTGTTTTTTGGCCGCGTCACTCAGACGATCTGCATTATTTGGTTGAAGCTGTAGATGCGAATGATATTGAAAGTTCTGATCACCGATTGGTTTGGATGGATTTAGAATTTTTTGATGGGGTTGTTGTATATCCTGAAACCGGCAATGACCAAAATGTCTTGGAAGATGACTTTAGCGATGCAAACCTGGCCGGATGGACAGTCGTAGATAAAAGTAATGCTGATATTAATTGGGAACAAGGATCATTTAACACAGATTCGTTCGCCAAAGCTAACTGTTACAACGGTTCCGAACCATGCGATGAATGGATGCTGCGTGAAGTAAATTTAGCGGGGGTAGTAAATCCTGTGCTCACATTCCGAAATGCTTATAAGTACGGTAATAATCCATTAGACCAGATTTCTGTATTAGTGGCCACGGACTTCACCGGCGACGTAGATGTCGCAAGCTGGAATGATTTGAGCGATGAAGCAAATTGGTCTACGGGTAATTTCGCATGGGCAGACTCAGGAGAACTAGATCTTTCTGCTTACGCTAATGCATCAATAACCTTGGCTTTTCGGTATCAAGCGTCCAATGCATCTGGGGAACCTGCCACTTGGGAAATTACCAGTGTAGTCGTAGGTGAAGCGAGCGAATCTGAAGGAGATGGAAAAGGCGGGACAGTGTTGAGCGATACTGCACCAGGCGACATACTGAACCAGACAAATAAACGCCAAACCGGTGTATTGGTATTTAACGGTATTAATGCCCCCGTAAATGCTGAAGAAGAAGGCAAAGTTCTCGCGAGTAATGGTGCAACGTTAAATGGTAACCCGATTGCCGGATTTGGATATACGACACTTGCCAAGTCTGGCCAGTTGGTGGACGGCAATGTATATGCTCAGGTTAATGATAAATTTGGTACGCCGTTGTTCGTTTCAAATTACAATGAGTTCACTTCGTTTATTACTCGCGGTGAACGATTATTCGCAATCTCACAGTATGAAAACATTCCAGGCGGGATGTCGTTGTCAGAACTTGGGCAAGATCCAACAACCGGGCAATTGACGATGGTCACAACCCAGTCTATTGATTTCTCTGAGGTGCATGGCGGTTATAACCATTGTGCGGCTATGGTAACGCCATGGGATACACATTTAGGCTCAGAAGAATATGAGCCGGATTATCGACTGCGCTCCGACGTTACCGGAGAGATAGATACTTACTACAACCAGATTGCCGATTATCATTCAGATTTGCCGCTCACGCAGGTGAATCCTTATTGGTATGGCTTTGCTGTTGAAGTGGATGTGGATGTTAGTGAAACTGATGAAATATCCAACGCGGTAACCAAGCATTATGCGATGGGCCGATTGGCAATTGAACTGGCTTATGCCATGCCAGATGAGCGCACTGTCTATTTGACTGATGATGGAACAAATGGTGGGTTATTCTTATTTATTGCGGATGTACCCACCGACCTGAGTGCTGGTAATCTCTATGCAATGAAATGGAATCAAACAGAAAACAACACCTCGGAAAATGCCGGTATGGGCGCTGCTGATATCGAATGGATTGCCATGGGGCATGCTACGAGTGATCAGGTCTTTGCGCTAATCGACGGTGAAAATGCTGTGACGTTTAGTGATATATTTGATGTGGTAGAACCGGCAAACAATCAATGCATGCTTGGGTATACGTCGATAAATCATAAAGGCATACAAGAGTGTTTGAAACTGAAGCCTGGTATGGCGTTGGCGGCTTCTCGTCTGGAAACTCGAAGATATGCAGCGTATCTCGGTGCGACAGTAGAAATGCGAAAGGAAGAAGGCATAACTTACAATCCGCACAATCATAAAATGTATCTGGCAATTTCCGATATCGATAATGGTATGCTCGCTGCGAACAGCGCTGATGTGGGCGGTAAAGACCACGTTAAAATCAGCACTCGGAACGACTGTGGTGGGCTGTATGAGATGTCTTTGGGAAGCAATGCGGCAATCGGATCTGATTACGTAGTTGGAGCCATGAAAGGTTTGATCAGTGGCGAGCCCGAGGGTGATTATTGTGCGTTAGACAATATTGCCGGTCCGGATAATGTTGCCTATATAGGATACGATACCTTGATTATCACCGAGGACACGGATGATCATGCGAATAACTTTGTCTGGGCATATGACCTGAATGCAAAAATATTAACGCGAATCTTTTCGGCGCCGAGTGGTGCGGAGAATACGGGACCTTACATGTTTAACAACATGAATGGGTTTTCATACATTTCGACGGTGGTGCAGCACCCTGCCGGAGAGTCGGTAGATCCATCCCCAGGAAATGAAGCGGAAATTGGATACTTCGGTCCTATCCCGGCGATGCCGTAATTGATTAACCGATCGTAGAAGACTCTATATAATTAACCGGGCCTTTGAAAAATCACAGCTGTAAAGCTAGCGCGTAATGCTAAAGTGAAAAGCTAAAGTAAAACGCTAAAGTGTAAAAAGGCCCGATTCATCTGCTAAAAAACTGTAAGCTCGACCGCCTCATTATATTTTTATATGTAGCACAAATTTCTACGCCCTCTACCTAAACATTCAATATTTGCTTTGGCGAAGCTAAATGGAATTAGTTTTCGCTTGTAATAAACTTATAAACCCCATACACCACTTTAGCCATTGCTTCGTAATTTAATCGATCATAAGTATCGCGCGCAGTATGGTATTCATGATTGCGATAAAATGCAGTATCCGTAATCATGACGGCCGGGTAACCGTGTGCCCAATAATTTCGGTGATCTGAATATGCTATTGTGCCAATAAGCGTTGGAGCATTCATCGAATATGCTGGAAGGCTTGTATGTTGATTGATGGCGGATTTAACTTGCCAGGCTTTGTTCCCAGAAAGCTGTTCTATGATAGCTATAAAATTTCCGCGATCTGGGTAAATAAGTTGTAATAGCGGAATCGGGTATTCTTGTGAACCCGGCTCATCGGAAAAATACCCGATCATTTCCAAAGAAATCATAAGCTCAACTTGCGTATTTTTTAAAGATGCGGCGTGAACATAGCTTCCCATGCTGGATGTTGCGAAATGCGGAGGTTCTTCAAGTGCATACGCCACTAAAATAATTTTGCGACTCAGTTTTTCAGTGCTCAACAATCTGGCTAATTCGAGTAAACCTGCAATGCCACTGGCATTGTCATCGGCCCCCGGGGTTGTTGCTACTGCATCGTAGTGTGCACCAACGATTATGGCGTGTGCACCATCTGGACCAAACTCTACAATCACATTGCTATAGATCTTTCCGTCTACTTCAAAGGTTTGAACTTTGGTTATGCCATTTGTTTTGGAAAATTCTGTTTGAATATATTGGGCCGCAAGGTGAGTATTCTCGACAGCGCTATAGTCCCTCGGAAATAAGTCGACACTCAACATTTTCACTATTTGTTCAAGTCGCTTGATATCAACTTTTTGACTTGAGATATCCACCTCTGTGCTAAAAAGTGGAATCGGCCTGGACACAATCGCCCAGCTGAAAACTAAAAGGATTCCGGTGAATAATACGGCGGATAAAGCAATTTTTTTTAATGTCATCATCTGGATTCAATAATAATTATAAGGAAGGCTAAATATCTTTACTTTTTTTTCGAAATAAATAAGCGTCTAAACAGTGTCGAAAAATTTACCTATACCGACAACATAAACCTGTAAAACACGAACAATGCAGATCATGTAAATCAAGAATCGTATTTCATGCGTACAAAATTCGTTCTGTTTGTGCGGAATCAAACGTATATATATCTATTCCGCAGGCTGGCGATCTCATTGGCAAGTTAATTGCTGATTGTGATCAGCTTAATCCAATCCATAAAAACCAATCAATAAAGGGGATGCTCTAAATGCCAAATTTTTCTAGATTTAATGCAAAAAATATAGATGGACATTGGTTTCGGTTCGATCATCAGCAGATGGGAAATTCGTGTGGCCCTGCAAGTGCAAAAATTGTTAAAGAGAGCTACCACAACCAAATTATTGGTGAAGGGTATCTTCGTGGTGTCGGAACTCTTTCCACTTTCGGTGCCTCTCATCAGGGACACTCCGCCCTGTCGCAAATTGTCAAGAATTCGAAAGATTGGGAAATCTCACCTACGAATAAAGGTGTAATGCTGGATATGCTCAAAAGTAACCCACTGGGAGTCACGACTGCCCGTCAAGCCCTTGGCGACTATGTGGAACATCTAAAACGGTCAACAAGGAACCGCCCAACAATTATTGGCTGGCTTTGGAAAACGGGAGGCGGCCATTTTAATGTCTGTGTAGGCCCAACTAAAAAAGATCGTAACCTCTGTACAATTCTAGATCCTGCGCTTGGAATTCAATACTTAAACCTGGACGATCGAGTTGGTAATTCACTGTACTATCGCCCAATCCTTCAGAACGGAAAAGTTCTGGAAGGAAGTTTCACCGCTAAAAACTTTGAACCATTTATTATTACCTATTGATTAGCCGCATAGGATCTTCAACACTTTAAATCCGTGGTTAGATAGGCATGAGAAATTTTCTAATCTGAATTGGTTGAGCTATACCATATTTTATCTGGGAAAGTAGAGCGGGTTAATGTTGTCGAGGTTTCTGAAAATTAGAAATAAAATACACGGAAGTAAGCTTTGTACTTTGAATTAACAAAAAATCACTCGGTGCGAAATCGGTTTTGTAAGTTTATTGGTATAAGTGATCATTTTAATCTATGAAAAAATGTCTCATACACTTAAAGAGTATGGGGCATTAACTATGTTATTTGATTGAGTTGCGGTTACCTTGGGTAGGGATGGAAATGTTAACGCTATCAACTCTTATCAGACTTTGAAGCATGTATAGAAAATAGATTCTTCAGCTTCTCTTATGGACGCTCACTCATTGGTCGATTGAGTTTTGAGTTAATACTTTTTGTGTTGTCTTTTGCTGTTAGAGTGTTTTAGTTTTTATTTTCACTCACTCTTTGTGATGTGCCCCACCCTAGGGGCAGTTTCACTATGCAAAACGGCTGTCCTGTTGTTTTGTGAACCCTGGCGATATGCAATTGAAATCTACAGTCATTAAAAATTAGATACTATTTAGCTGTCAGATGGGGTGGGGTAGACTGGAAGTTCCGCGGGGGGATTTGAACCCTTTTCACCGCCTTTTAAAATCAGATACTTATAATAAAAACAACTGCTTAGCGGGCATAAAGAACAGAATAAACCGTGATGGTATAGATACAATGTGGACATTATTTTGTGGTTTGGGAACTTTTCCACCATGCTGGCCTGGGGCTGGGGTTTTCATGAAAAACTTTACTTAGTTCGCTAACTAAATCACATGAATGCCGACCATCAATATGTTGAAGTAAATCCTTATCAACAGTATCCGCATGTAGCGGATCAATGATTACGTCAACCCCATTTGTCCTTGCCAGTTTTGCTACTGGAACGAAATCCGCATCACTGGCAATTAATATTATAGTGTCGACAAATCCACGAAGGGTTAAGTAAGTGATGTCCATTCCTATCCGTGTATCTACACCTTTTTGACGAACATCGAGATAAAAGTCATCGTTGGTGAGGCTATCAAACTCGATCTCTTTTTTAATTAATTTAGTTAATACGGGACTTTTTATTTGCCAGGTTCGATGGTTAGAAAGTTTCCCCATCCGCAAAGCCATTTTTCGTTCTTCACCAAGATGCTTATGAAGCTCATGTTGAAAAACATAATTAGGATCACTTTTAAAATTTTTGGTGGGAGGGGTTCTGTGACCAGGAAGAGGTAAAGGAAATTTTTGTTGTACATCTAAGGGAGGTGCATCGTAATAGTAACTTCGGTAACGGTCACGTGAACCACATTTTGATTCATGATAATGAATAATATCTCTTAAAATATATATTGCTTGTTGAGGTAAAATTTTGCGGCTGGAGAAGTATTTACGAGCAAAAAAACCAAGGCGTTTTATGTAAAAGTTACCATCTATAAAAAATGCTACTTTTCTATCCATGCATTATTTTCTTTTTATGTTAAAAAGCCCGACACAATCTATTCTCTTTGATTTTTGAGGATCTAGAATGCCGGGCTTAATAATAGTAAACATTTTTTACTATGGGGGGCTTGGAACCGTAGCTACTCTCTATAAATTTAAGTAGGCACCGTGCCAAACAAGTTTATATATTATCGGACGAGATCTGATATTAATCAATATTAAATGGTTATAACTAAAGTCTGACGTATATCATAAGGTGCTATAAGTTCAATTTAGTCGACATTTTGGTCTTTTTGTAGGGGATTTAATCTAACTGCTTCGCTCAAATGATCTGGCGAAAGGTGTGCATATCTCATCGTCATAACAATACTAGAATGCCAAAGTATCCTCTGCAAAGTTAAAATATCCCCGCCATTCATCATAAAATGACTTGCAAAAGTGTGTTGCAGCACGTGGGCAGCCTAGCCTTTTGGCAACTTTATGCTTGTCCTGGTCAGTGCACGCCTAAAAGAAGTAATAGAACTGGTAAACAACTGCCCATCACCATGCTCGAATATCTCTTTTTCCAGGTCCTCACTAATCGGCACGGTGCGATTCCGTTTTGACTTGGATCGATAAAAGTTATTTTTCGGTTGTTAACCTGGCGGCGATTGAGGCTTTCCGCTTTTCCCCATCGGCAGCCAGTGGAAAGGCATATTTTCGTGATAAATAAAACGTGTGGGTTGTCGGTGCTGTTCAACAGCTCGGTGATTTGTTCGTGACTGAGAAACTTTGCAAAACGGTTGTCCCGCTGTTTTGTGAGCCACAGCGATATGCAGTTGAATTCTGCTGTCATTAAAAATTAGATACTATTTGGCTGTTAGATATAGTGAGGTAGACTGGAAGTTCCGCGGGGGGAATTGTTCTCGCGCGTCCTGCGCTCGCCCCCTCCGGGGCGACCTGAAGGTCGACCAAAAATGTTCCAGACATTTTTGTGAACCCGACTCTGTGAGTCGGAATTCCCTCGAATTCGTCAGGCGAAAAAAAAGCCGCCATAAGGCGACTTTCTTTTTCGAGTGGTGGAGGCGGGGGGATTTGAACCCCCGTCCGTCAGTACTCCGCTCGCGGCTCTACATGCTTAGATTCCGTCTATTGATTTAACTTCAGGCGACCCGGCGGGCAGGGTGCTAGAAGCGAGTTCGCTTTAAGTTTAACAACGGCGTCACGATCTGAACGACGCAGCGATCCAGTTCTATATGACAGTCAACACCGCGGTACTGGCACCTTGGCGGTGACCGCTAGCAAGCGATTAAGCTGCTAGAGCGTAAGAATCGTCGTTTGCGACTATTCAAATACAGCTTTGGATTAACGTGATTGGCTGTCATCACGACATGCACCTTGAGTTTTGTTACCAGCGTCGAATCCTAATCGCCCCCGGAACAAGTGACCGCGCTAGTTTTGCGCGGCCGCACAGTATACCTGTTGGACCTGTGTGGCTCAAACAAGTTTTGAAATTATGTTTATGGTTTTGAGTGTGAGTACTTGCTCACCGTCTTTGCATCGTGACTCCGCCTTCAGGCTTAGGCTAAAGACGGAGAGTGCAGGACGAGTAGGCTACTGGCAGGCGCCTAAATCATTCCAGGCGTGGGTCCAGGCCCAGCCAATTCCGGGTTCGTAAGGGCCGCCGGTGCTACACCAGCCGCCAATCAGACATTGGTATTGGCGTTGGTGGTGCTTCACTTTTTGCCCGTCAATGTAACTTTCTCCGTCATGGTAGCTTGGTAAGCTAGCGCAAGTACCATTTCCGCCGCTTGAAGAGGATGAGCTTGAGCTGGAACTGGAGGATGACGAGGTGCTGCTGGAACTGGAGCTGGAAGAAGAGCTGGATGTGGTCGTACTGTTACCTGGCTCAAGAAATCGCCACTGCGCACACAAGCCATTCCCTGCGGTGAACTCTACCAGGGTTTGATCATTCATGCTTTCACAGTCTTTATTGCGAAGCATTAAGCCCGAGCCTATGTGTTGTAAGAGGAATAAGTTTTGTTGGGCCCGAGCTGGCATAAGCTTGAAATAGGTGCGGTCTTTGCGTGTGTTGATTAATTCTGCTGTGGTCTCATCGGCCACCACCGTATCACCGTCATGTCGTAAATAGAGGTTGCTGTGTTTGTTTTGTATGGACCAAACTCCGGCATTTTCAATCAGTCGCCATTGCGCGCAGTTCCCTTCGCCATTATAGAGTTCTACTTTGGTTTCAAGGCTGGTTTCGCAGTCTTGATTACGCATATTAAGTTGACTGTCGCGATTGCGGATGACGTACCAGGCGTCGGGTTTTACTTTTCGGGTAAGGTCTAGGTATGCAAAACGTAAAATTGCATTTGCAGCGGCGGCTTGTGGCATGAGTCCCACTTCTTCGGGAGGGTTAGTGCCGGTGCGTACAGTGTCCCAGCGGCCGTCGGCATCCGAGCTGCTTGGATAAAACCCCTGACGATCGCGCCCATTGTCGATCAGAAAGTCAACGATGCCTTTGGCCGTAATAAACCATTTTTCATCGCCATCGGTTTCATACATTTCACATAGCGCATTCACTACACCGCTGGCACCCCAAAACGCGACTTCACCAAATGCGCCGTTATCCTGCAGCCAGCGATCCAATATGGTGTTCATGATATTACGTGCATCGTTTAAATATCGCGTTTCTCCAGTAATTCTGTAAAGCTGCATCGCCAACACCGCAACACCTTGCGATGCGCCCGCGCGATAACCGTTATTGGAAACGCGTTCACCATTTTCGAGGTGCGATCCATTATAAAGCCATTGCGACTGATGTTTTATTTTCATCGCTGGATCATTGAAAATTTCATAATAGTTTCGCGCGATATCGAGATAGTTGGCATCTTGATTAATGGTGTAAAGTGACGCAAAAGAACTGGCCACCGAACGAGCGGGTCCGAGATAAAATTTCCCCTGCCCCAGATCTTTCTCCAGCTGAGGAACTCCCCAATCAGCATCGCGGTTAGTGAATACATAATTCAAGCCGTAGAGTGCATCATTTAATACAGATTGCTCGCGGTAATGTCGGTAGTACACGGCCATTAGCGAGGCGCCGACAAAGGCATTGTCATCGAAAAAGCGTTGCCCATTTGCCAATACGCCCCAGCCTGGTCCGCTGCGATACCAATCGATGTTGTCTGACAGAGACTTCAGCCAGAGTTGGTATTTGGTGTCCATCATGGCGGCCGTGTCCAGGGCTCTTATCATGTGGCCAAGGGGCCATACTGTTGCATTGCCCCCGACTTTTTGTTGAGTGACCGTATTGTATTTTTCAGCATATAAACCGTTGGCAGGCTTGTAATACAGTGCATGTATTTTCTCGATGAGGTCCGTGCCTGCTTGCTGATATTTGGTTTGCGCTGATGCGAGCTGACTTAAGGGCATTTGGCAAAGGATTAGACAGGCAAGCGCAAGCACTTGCTTTGTTCTGAGTGTTTTCATTGGGTATTCTCTTTTTTATCGTTGTAATGTTGTATTTCATATTCGAGCGGGTTGCCATCCTTTGGCGTGCGCCTACTTTGGTTGTTCCAGGTAAGCGCTTACCTCAATGAATGGTATCTATCTCGATCAAAAATAAGTGTGACGCAGTTATCATTAAAGTGTCAGCTAAATATTGTCGCGCCAAGCCTTTGGGCTGGGCTGCTTTGATGGGCTTCCAGAGATCGTAGATTAGCAGGTTGTATGTGAGCGCTTGCTAATCTTGGTTGCTAGAGGGTTTAGCTGGTTGGGCGTACCGGGAAAGCTTAATAGGCCTAAAACCACCAGAAAGAAACCGTGAGATTTGTAGAGAAATTCTGCCCATATCCATACCGAATAAGCTTGAAGCTATGTTGATGGGTAGGGCTAATGCGGTTACTTCTGTAAGAGCGAAGAGCGTGCGGCTGGTATGCTCGCTGACCATGCTGGAGTGATCTTCCTGAGTTAACTTCCGAGACTCTTCTGCAGATTCACGTAGTTCTTGTACAACACCGGTGTAAAACTCCCATGGAAATCTGTCACGTGGTCTAGTCATTAATCGAAATAAAGCTGCGGGTTCAGGTGTCAGCATGCGCTTCAGTCTCTGTAGTGTTTTGCGCAAAGCGCCTAATTTTGGCGGCTTCATCGCTGTTTAAGGGGCGCGCAGTTTTTCCTGGTGCACATGCTTTACCACATCCTGGTCATGATTGTTGGAGCTTTAGTTGGCATCGTGCATTTTGAAGGGGGTGTTTGTTTAGAGTTTTCAGCGCACAGTAATAGCTTGCTTGATTTGCACGCGGCGTTTTCTCGGGTGCGAAGTGCAAGGCAAAGTGAATCGTATTGCAATATAACGTCGCCCTGCAGGTGTACCAAGCCGGGTAAGTTACACAGCATTTTGCGTTAAATTTTTGTGTTAAATAGTGCGGTAACCTTTTTACGAACTTTTGCAGGCTTTCGCAAATTTGGCCCTACCTTGTGAGTGATATCCATGCTAAATTCAACCGTTAATTACACCGCTAATCAGTGTGGCGCTTTTACTTAAGGTACACTCTCGCACGTTACGGATTACCAAGGAAAAAGTGGCCATTTTGTTAGGTTTAGAGCTAAAAACTGCGATCACGATATTGATTCTTAAGAGGCAATAGTGTTTCAAAATTGAGTGTCGAATTATTTGACGGGCTTTAAATCAACAAATCTAAACGATTCGTTAATTCTGGCAAAAGTTTTTTTGGATTTAAAAGGGAACCATGGACAACATCATTATTAAAACCCAACGGGGAAAACGCTACGCCATCACGTTTGATGCAACTAATGCAGGCAGGCCGAAATTAAGACAAAGTGGCGCGATCCGACCCTTGGGAATGCAGCAAATCGAATCCATCCTAAAAGGCGCGAGACCTGAAAAACCCACCACTTGGTCGGCGCTATGGAAGCAGGTTAAGCCTCTGAATTTTACGCCAGCTGTGACCAAAGACGATGAGATTGTCGAGGCGCTAGGTGCTTTGGCTGGTGAGTTCCGGCTTCATTTTAAAGAAATTGCTATTGCGAACCCGGCAGCGAATTCCCACGCAACCGGTGGGGCAAAGAGTGGCAGTGGAAGCTCTTCTGCGGGTGGTGGTTCTGGTGGCTCTGCAGATCTTGGTCCCGACTCACGGGATAAAAGTGCAGCGGAAGTCCCCGAGTCCAATGAAAAACCTTACACAGAAGAAAATGCTGCCACTTCTACCAAAGCTACGGAGGGTGGACAGCCCGCAGCGGAAACCGAATGCAGCGGTGATCCGGTTAGTATGATTACCGGCGAAGAAATGTTGCAATTCGTCGACGTAACATTACCGGGACCCATGCCATTTACCTGGAAACGAACTTACCGTAGCTCACAGACGCGTGACGTGGGGTTGGGTGTCGCGTGGTCACACAGTGGCAGTGAGAGTATCGAAGAAAGCGAGACGGAAGTTACTTACATTGATGACGAGGGACGTCGTGTTCCGTTTGCCGTGCCGCGTAACCATCAGCGTAGTAAATATATTCCAGAGCAGTTAAACCTGGACCGCATTTCCGATACAACGTTTATTCTGAAAAAAGAGGGTGAGTGGGATAAAGTTTTCACCCGTGTCAATGCGCATAGTAAACACTACCGGTTAATGCAATTGCGCCATGCTTCTTATGTGTCGCCCAAAAAAGTAATGGGAGTGTTAACACCGGAAACCGGGTTCTGTATTAACTTTCAATACAATGACCAGGGACGGTTGCGCAGAATTAAAGGCAACTGGGGGAAACATCTTTTAATTGAGCGAGACGATGCCGGGCGTGTAGCAAAAGTTTTGTTACACAACGCAGCGTTAGATAAGCAAAAAACAGTTTCGCTTTATACCTATAACACTGAAGGGGACTTAATCGCACACCGAAATGCAAAAGGTGTGGGTGAAAAATATCAATACGCAAATCATTTGCTTACTCAACGAACGCTTGTAACCGGGTTTAATTTTTATTTCGAATGGACTGGGACCGATCACACCGCCAAGGTAAAACACAACTGGGGTGATCGGGGGATCTACGAATACTATTTCGATTGGTTCCCAGATGAAAATCGAAGTAAAACCATGGATAGTCGTGGGTTTACAACAGAGTATCTGTACAACGAATATGGGCAAATAGTCGAAAGGAAGGACAATGAAGGTGGGCTCCATCAATTCCGTTATAGCCACGGACGTAAAGAGGCCTATATTGATCCGCAGGGAAATACCACAGAGTATTTCTATGACCGTGAAAACAACCCCGTTGGCATGCGTGACGCTCTAGGTCATGATGTATCAATTGGGTATTTTCAGGGACGTCCCACCAGTTTTAAAGACAAAGATAAATCCCGTTGGCAGCGAGAATACAATCGTAAAGGCCAGCTTATCAGCTTAAAAGATCCTTACGACCTCACCTCGGAATATCGTTACAACGAGCAGGGTTTGTTGTCAGTTAAAACTGATCCAATGGGACGCAAAACTTTTTACCATTGGGATGATGCCGGTCAACTCATAAAATTGATAGATCCAAGCAAGCATGCGCGGGTGTTTCGCTATGATGCCTGGGGGCAGGTAATCGAAAGTGAGTTGCTGATTAATGGCAAAGATTCCGCCGGTGTGGTGAAATATCAATATAATGAAACGGGGTTGGTTGAACGGGTAGAAACTGCTCACGGAGAAATTACCTCCTATAAATATAACGACAACGATCAGTTAATCCGTTACAGCGATCCGCAAGGTCGCACCACAGAATTTGTTTATGACGGCTTAAGTCAGGTCATTGAGCGTATTGATCCAGAAGGTCAAAAGCTTAAATACGAATATGATTCTGAGCGGAATCTAACGGCGTTGATCAATGAAAATGGTGAGCGATATGAGTTTACTTACGACGGAAATGAACGATTAGTTAAGGAAGTTGGGTTTGATGGGCGAGTGCAGCATTACAAGTACAATGCGGCCGGTCATCTGATTAAGCATCTGGATGCGGATGAAATTCTGACGGAATTTGATCGTGATGCGCTCGGTAACATGATCACCAAAACCAGCTCGCACTTTAAAGTTAAATCCGTAGCACCCGAACGTACGCGTTTTCGTTACGACGAGAAAGGTCGGTTGGTCGAAACCTACAACCAAAAACATTACCTGGCTTTTGAATATAACTTTTACGGCAATATCGTTAAAGAGCGCCAATGTGAAATTAACGAGAGTCAAAAGCTCGTTGCCGCCACCATGGGTGATATTCAGTTCCAGCAAATCTGGCCAGGCCTGCGCAGTGGTATTCAATTACCGGATGGGCAGAGCATCGCATATGGCTACAATCGCTTAAACCAGTTTACAGATATTAATCTCAACGGAAAAAAAATCACGCATATTGAACGTGATGATTTTGGCCGTGAGCTAGTTCGCCAGCAAGGCAGTATTGCCACACATAGTGAATACGACCCAATGGGGCGCTTGGCAAAACAGGTAAGTGTCAATCAATCCAATAAAGCTTTAGGGCCTGTTCAACGTGAATATGGTTATGACAAGTTCGGTAATTTAAATCAGCTGAAAGATGGTGAATACGAAACTCGTTTCATTTACGACCTTGTCAATCGCCTGGAAAAAGTTGAAGGTTCGGCAGGTGGTATAGGCTTTGAAGAAACCTTCGACTTCGACCCCGCCAGTACAATACTTGCTGTTAACGGTGAGCCTGTTGGGAAAAGCGAAGGCAACCGTTTATTGATGCAAGGCGATCGTAAATTTACCTACGACGCACGCGGCAACCTCATTAAAGAAAATCGAGGAAAAGAAGGCAAGCTGGAAACGCAATTTGCCTACAACCTGCAAAACCAACTGATTGCCGTTAAAAAAGAAGGTCAACTTACCGAATATCAATACGACCCACTTGGCCGTCGAACGTTAAAGAAAGATGCGTTCGGTACCACCAAATACACCTGGGTAGGCGATCAACTTACTCAGGAAAAACGCAAAAATATTAAAAAGACCTATATCTATGAACCAGAAAGTTTCCGCCCCGTCGCCATGGTGGAAAACGAAAATGTTTACCACTATCACCTCGACCACTTGGGCACACCCAAAGAGCTTAGTGATGATCAAGGTAAGGTAGTTTGGAAAGCGCGATACAAGACTTACGGAAGCCTCGCTGTCAAAGAGGTGGACGAAGTTGAAAATAACTTGCGTTTTCAGGGCCAGTATTTTGATGAGGAAACTGGGCTGCACTACAATCGGCATCGGTATTACAACCCGAATACGGGGATGTTTATTACGCAAGATCCTATTGGGTTGTTGGGTGGGGTGAATAATTATTTGTATGCGCCTAATCCTGTGCAGTGGGTTGATCCATTGGGATTGAAGTGTAAGGAAAATAGGTGGAATACTTTCCAGAAAGAAACTAAAGGTGAGTATGCGAATTCCAAAGAAGCGTCGCAGGCATATCAAAAACTGAAAGCCGTTGATGCAATGGATCAAGATATTAGACCTAACCCATCGTCATATTTGCCTCAGAGTTATATAGATGCTCATCTTGCGAAATTTGACAGCGGAGCATCATATTTTGCTCCGAAATGGGCTTTGGACAGATTTGGCAGAGATCCTGTAGGAAGAGCTGATGGTCAGTTCGTAATGACAACTCAGCAAGTGAATGAAGTGCTTTTGAGAACTGGTGGTGATATGGCATTGATTGAGAAGGAGCTTGGGATCCCCGAAGGAGATTGGCAAGGGCAAGAGATGGTCGTTATAGAGATTGATACTCCCAAGAATGTGAATTTGAGGATGCCTACCGGACGCGAAAGTGGTGCTAATGAATTGTGGTTGGCTGGTGGTAAACTACCAACAGGTCACGATGAAGCAGTGACAGATGCTATTCCGCAAAGCGCGTATAAAGAAATGAGTATTAAAGATGCAACAATAAAGGCTAAATCAAAAAAATGAATGTAATTTGTGAAAAACCATACCAATACCTTCTCGTGGAAAGCGAGGGAGAGTATTTTTTAACTTTTTTTACTGGTGGGCCTGTTGAAATTGATATTTGTGTGAGATTAACGGATTCCGAAATCAAAGAAGTAGATGAAAATAATAGCAATGTAGAAAAACTAGTAAAACTATTTAAAAATAATCGCTCTTCGTTTGAGGGACGTCGAGTAATACCATCTGTATTGCCAGAAAATTAAGTTCAGCCCCTCACATGGCTTTAAGTAAGACATTAATCAATCGTCATCATTGGGCGACCCATGGTATTTTTTCTGCCGGGGTTGATGATTTAGTCGCAGCGGGCTATTTGAAGAAAGTTTAGACTGACCTTATGAAAAATACCTTAGTCAAAAATCATAAGTTATTTGATGGCGATCAAAACGAAATTATTAAGTTGGACTTTTTAATTGATTGTCCATGCTGCAAAAATAAAATCCATGTAAAAATGGCGGAGTGCCAGTCTGTTTTTAAGTTTGATATGAAGATAGTTCAGAGTGTGTTGTCAGGTTTAAAAAAAGTTGAGGAGAAAAAAATGGGTGAAGACAGATTTTATAAAATCGATGGTCTGCCAATGTGCTTTTTTATAAAAGATTGCGCCAAGTGCCGCACCTCAAGTCTAGGTATTTTTAGGTTTAGGTGAGTATCAGTCTTCAAGATATATGGCAGTATTAAATGGAGTCTTCGAAATGGACCCCGCTACATAAACCAAATAAAGGGCAGCCACACTAAAAAGACTGCATTGAAATAGTCCGGTTCTATTTTTAAATAGTTTTGAATTCAGAATGCAAAAAATTGATGTTTATGTCGTTAAAGCTGATTCTAAGCAAGTTAGAGTGAATACCATAAATAATACAGCTGACTCTGAATTGTTGAAACTAGGTTTTTCCTTCGATGCTGGCTTGTCTTCCTATGTTAAGGATACCGCTGGAGCGCCTGAAACTTCCATTGGTGTTTCTAATTTCTTCTTTATATTTGGTGCCAATAAATTTTTGAGCTTGAAAATAATTCTCTGTTGTAGATCATACCGTACCGGCAATGTTAACAGGGCGATTTGAGAGGTTTGAGAAATCACCGAGCTGACCAGTAGGCTTATAAAAGTTAATGTTTTTTATTAAAAATCAGTTCAAATAAACGTCTTCTTGATAATGTCAAAACAACCAGCTTAATTTTAAAGCTCTAAATATTCTTTTAGTTTATTTATAATAAAAAGCGGAGCTGGTAAAGTGACAAAGTTGGAAAAATTTGCTTGGTGAACTCCCACTCTTAATGAGGTTGTAAATTGGCTTAGTTTGTCGACTGAATCATCTGTTGGTGTAGATAGCACCACAAATTCAACTGCATTAGGCGAGGGTGTTGGACCTAATACTGGGTCACATACTTTGGTCTTTCCTTTGTCAGGTAGTTCAATACCGCGATAAGTGCTCATTCCACGTTTTTTTTGAGAAGAGGCGACATATTTATCTAACTTTGTACGTGGTTTAGTGGTATAACTTTAACGCTATCTGAATGCTTGCCGTTCAGTTTTTTTTTAAGAAAATGATGCAATATAGGCAAACTGTGGAACAGGGGTTGACTACAATCTGTAAAACAAGTTAAAAGCCATAAAAAAGATGGCCGAATTACACACTACCAATATGACTCACTTGGTCGCCGTACTTTAGAGCGAGACGAATTCGGCACAAACCAATACACCTGGGTTGCCGACCAACTCGCACAAGAAGGTCGTAAAAAAATCATAAAACCTTAATTTACGAACCGGAAATACTTCTTCCCTTCGCCATGATGGAAAACTAAAAGGTTTACCATTATCACCTCGACCACTTGGACACACCCAAAGAGCTTGGTGATGATCAAGGTAAGGTAGTTTAGAAAACGCGATATAAGACTTACGGAAGCCTCGCTGTCAAAGAGGTGGACGAAACTGAAAATAACTTGCGTTTTCAAGGCCAGTATTTTGATGAGGAGACTGGGCTGCACTACAATCGGCATCGGTATTACAACCCGAATACGGGGATGTTTATTACGCAAGATCCGATTGGGTTGTTGGGTGGGGTGAATAATTATTTGTATGCACCTAGCCCGGTCCAGTGGATTGATCCGTTTGGGTTGGTGTGTAAGGAGGGGTATGCATACGTCTACCATTATGAAGGGCCAGAAAGTCCGCACTTCGCAATAGTAACTGAATATGATGGTGAAAAGTATGGCACAGAACAATGGGGCGGAGAAAACACTAAAACTCTAGACATTGAGTTCGATCCGTTAGATTCGCAAAGTATGGAGTTGGTTGATGTATACAAGGTGAAGTTACCTGATGCATATGAAGCGATGCAACACCAGAAGAGGTTGGTTAGAACTGGCGAAGGTGCATATGCTAACGCAAACTATGATGCAGATAAGCTCTAAACGCCGGACTATAACTCGGAATCAAAAAGTTGCTTAACTCATGTGTTTGGTGTTCTAAATGCTGGCGGGAAAGAGGCTCCTGAAACATCCCCAGCAAATATGAAAACGGCTCGTTATGTTAAGGGTTTAAAGAAAGAATCGGAAACGCTAAAAAAAGGTTAATTTGATATGAGCATTACAAAAAAAATAAAGAATCATTCTTCTTGTGGTGTACATTCGTGTATGCACAAAACTAATGTTTGCCCTCATATCATGGCATCGATTAAGAAAGAGCAGCCTGTTTTAAAAGTAACACCAATATTCTTAGAGCGAATTTTGATTAATAAGTATTATGAACAATATTGGCTTTGCAGTGAATGTGCAAATGAATTTGACATCGCTTCAATTGGGGAGTTGTATTTCGATCCTAAATTAAGGATATTATTGGAGTCTGATAGTGATGATGACGACGATACTCTAAAAGTGGAATTGAAAAGCAGCCTTCATGATATCTTTGAGTGTGTTTGCTTAGATTGTTTTAATGATAAATACGGTATTGAAGCTGATCACTTTAGAAAAGAGGTGGGAGGTTTTAAACAAATCTCAATACGGGATGAAACTTAGCATGCATTCCATTAACGCGAGTATAGGTTAAACAATCCTAATATTTCTAGTGAATATTTTATTGTCTGCTAATGACAAAAAGGATGGTTGACTTGTTTTCCAGCGAAAACCTCGCCGTCAAAGAGGTCGACGAAGTTGAAAATAACTTGCATTTTCAGGGCTAGTATTTTGATGGGAAGACTGGGCTGAATTACAATCGGCATCGGTGTTACAACCCGAATACGGGGATGTTTAATCGCAAGATCCTATTGGGTTGTTGGGTGGGGTTAATGGTTATTTCTATGCGCCTAATCCTATGCAGTGGGTTGATCCGCTAGTGTTGGAGTATAAGGAGCAGAAATCTTTTTCAAATACTCCTCCACAGTCTCAAGCACAATTAGCTTTGCTTGCACCTAATGACCCTCTTGCGCGTGTAAATGCACAAAAAGTTTCTGTGATTGCAGACGAAGAATCTTATGTGAAATATTTTGTTGCAAGAGATCCGATGGGTAATCCTAAATTTGATAGTAGTGGTAATTACGCTATATCCGGTAGCGCTTTGCTTCCAAAAGGAAAGTATGTAACATTTAAAGAAGATATTGTGGGAGTGAATATTGTCGAAGCCCGGAAAGTGACAACAACTTTCTCAGTCCCAGGGCGTGATGATTACCGAGCTTATGAAGGCCAGAATTATAGAGTTGATATAGATTTCTCTGGTGATATGGATGCATTGGCTGTTCCTGGGTATGCACCAGAATATCTAAACGATATCGGCGGGCCTAGAGCGCTTGGTGGAGCAAGGCAACGAACGCTGGACAGGGACGTAAATATTGGTGGCAAAGTAGAAAGTAGAAGGTGTAACCCTCTATGAACCTCAAATAAAGCCGACGTTCAAGTGATAAATATGAAGCCCAGTCTAACCGAAACAAAAAAACAATTTATTGACGTTATTGAGGACAGATACGCACTGGCCCAAAATCACCGTGGTAAAGAATTTGCTACTTTTAATCATTTTGAGAGCACTTTTTTCGATCAATTGGATGATCAAGAAAAAACAAAGGTTGTAAAAGATGCGTTTCTTGCTCTGGATGTCAAAAGTCTAAGTAGGTATTTTTGGCTGGTTTCGGTGTACAAACTTAGGCTATGGCAATTTTCTTTCGATTTTTTGACCCTGGAAAAGAATAGCTTTAAAAAGAAAGCTTGTTAGAGGCAGTGCTTAATAATGTTAAGTACTGGACATATGAAGATTGTAAAAGTGTGTTTGGCACCATAGAAGTAAATACTCTTCTTGATCAAGCATCAGTACTTGGAATAACGGTTTCTGATGATACATTGCAAAAGTTGAGATGAAAAAACGATGCGATCAATGGGGCAGGTTCGATTAAAATTTGCAGTTCGATATCAAAAAAACTTTTTCGATTAATTGAGTTTTCGTTGAAGTTAAATCAAAACTGATAGTTCAAAAACTAAACGTCCAATCAGGGAGGAATGTATGGCCAATCCCTCTCATCTATATTTGCCGGGCAGCCCAAGCATATTATCCGGCGTGGCAATAATTGCGGCGCGTGTTTTCTCGATAAAAAAGATTACCAAACTTATCTGTACTATTTAAAAGGATATAGCGCAAAAAACGTAAAAGATAAAGGTAACGAAAATTGAAATTTAAAGATTTTTATTTTTCCAAGCAAAAATATTTTTCGGTAGGAGTCGAAGAAGATTCCGGCGACTATTATTTGTCGATACCGGTAAGTAATCGGAAAGTTAACTATGAGGAATATTACCGAATCGAGAAAAGCGTATTTGAGCAATACAAAACTGATTTAAGTCAACTGGAATTTATTGCTGAAGAGTGTCGAAAGCGACTGCGTGACAATGACCTCATTATTAAGCCTGGCACTGACAGAGAGACGCCAGTTTAGTTTACAGTATGGTCGTTCGCCTTTTGCCTGTTTAAGGTAAATTTTTCTAAGTCTGTACAAATGTCTTACCATAAAGATGATTTGGTCGAATCGGGCTCATTAATCTTGAAGCATGTGTCCACAATATATAGCTCACCAATATCATCGCCGAGCGTTTTAACAATCCTGCATGTTTGTTATTTGCCCATTGGCGTGTTTCCAAACATTTGCCTGCTGGCACTGGCACTATTCAATTCACGCGGGATAACGACTCCCGTTAGATCTTCAGTTTATCTTGCCGAAATCTAAAATTTTGTTGGAAATGTGAACAAATCTCGACATGTGATCGAGATTTGATTGTCCTCACTTTCGCTAATTCAATATAATCGTTTCTGAATCTCTTTATCTTCACTCTTTCAATGTTGAAATCGCTATGTCCTTCTATATTGTCAAAAACGAAATCGATCGCTTTCTGAATTCACCTGAGCCTGAAGTTCTGGCCATTAAAGGCGACTGGGGGGTAGGTAAAACCTTTTCCTGGAATGCCATTTTGCAAAATGCTTTGGATGTTGATGGTATTGCTTTGGGTAAATATTCGTATATTTCGTTATTCGGTATCGATTCACTGGAAGATTTTAAGGTACAGATGTTTCAGCAGCAGATCCCACGTGAACTTATTGGTACGGAAGCCAATTTGGAAACTCTGAAGAATAATACTGCGGAAATATTGGAAAATCTTGGTAAGAAATCTTTACCCTTGTTTCAGGGGAATCATTACGCTAAAAGCTTTACGCCAGCATTGGATTCTGTTTCTTTCTTATCGTTAACGAATTCGTTGATTTGCATCGATGATGTTGAGCGAAAAGGTAAGTCCTTAGCGATCAAAGATATTCTTGGCACCGTCTCTTTGCTTAAAGAGCAAAAAGGTTGCAAGGTTGTGCTAATTTTGAATGATTCAGCTTTTGAAGATACTGAGTTTAAAGAAGAATATGACACCTATAAAGAAAAAGTCATTGATGTGGAGCTGCTTTTAGCACCGTCTTCGCAAGAGTGTGTGGAAGTTGCTTTGCATCCAAATAGTGATATGTATGAATGGTTAGCTCAGTTTATTGTGGCCTTGAACATCAATAATATCCGAGTGATTAAAAAGATAGAAAAAGTAGCCAAACTCTTAATCCCAGCGCTAGAAGAGTTTGAAACGGAAGTTACTGAACAGGCGATGCATACTCTTGTGCTGTTTTCGTGGTGTTATTACATTAAAGACAAAAATATACCATCAGTGGATTACGTTAAATCTATCGGTAATAAAATGGTAGGTGCTGATAAAATAGAATATTCAGATCGTGAAAAACTCTGGCAATCACTATTAGTTGAGTATGGATTCCACGGTGCGGACGATTTTGATTTGCAGGTTGCAAACACTGTCATGTCTGGCTTTGTTATTAAGGAAGATCTGGTGCGAGAGGCGGAAAAAATTAATCGTCAGGTTATTGCCTCTAAATCCGATATGTCATATCAGGATGCATGGAAACTCTATAACGACAGTTTCGATGACAATCAAGAAGAGCTGATTCGAGGTCTTTATATTGCGACTATGAATTACGCTCCGTATATCAGCCCGATGGATTTGAATGGTTGTATTCATTTGTTTCGCGATCTGGAAGAGAATGAAAAAGCAGATGAGCTTATTGAGAACTACATCAAGCAACGCATCGCTGATAAGCAGGCTTTCGACCTTAGTCCTTATGTCGGTGCCGCAAATGTACTTGATTCTGTCATCGCAAAAAGGTTTGCTGAAGTGCAGGGCGAGACGCACGACACTCGGTCCTATCGTGATGTATTAATGGATATTTCCAATAATAATAAATTTGTCAGTGATGATCTTGAGATTTTGGCACGTGCCAACGTCGATGATTTTTACACGATCTTTAAAGAAGAAAAAGGTGAGCATCTAAACTCATGGGTGAGTATTTGTTTGAAGCTTGGCTATATGGACGGCGCCGATGAGCGTCAGCGCAATATTACTCATATGGCGACGCAGGCTTTGCTTGGTATTGCCAGTGAAAGTCAGTTGAATGCTCGACGTGTTGCAAAATTTGGCGTAGTGCTCTAGTTTGATTTGCCATATAAAAGGAGTTACGTTCAAAATTGTATTAGCTTGCACAATGATGGCGCGATTATTTAAGACGGTTATGCGCACACATTTTTAAATTAAGTAGCTAATAAGTATTGAAGGTTAATTCAAATAGTTTTAGAATTTGAATTAACATACGATCATGGAGGAGTGTATGATGTGTCTTTTCTTCAAGTAGCTATCATTTTTCAGCGGCAATTGCTATAGATTTACCCGCTGATTATCGTTCTTCCCTTCTTTTAGACAGCGGTAAGCTCTAAGCTTCATTGTGTGGAGCCATTAATATTTTCGTCAAAAAATTATAATTGGAGTAATGTGGCTAATGGACTGGAGAATCGAATATTTACGTTAAGTGATAAATTCGTATATTTGGTAGTGAAATTGCTTTTTAACAAAGTAAGTGATTCAAGTTTATGCTTGGACATGAATGCTGAAAATGAATCTTTAAATACCAATTCAAAGAGTAATAGCGGGTTATTGTTTTCAAGGAGGTTTTTATGGAGTAAAAGCGTGGAAGTTTGTTTCTAAACTATTATATTTACACATTTTTAATAAAAGGAAGTTTATGAAAATTATAACTGCAGTAGCATTATTTTTGTTTAGCGTTCAAGTATTTGCTGGATATTCAGGAATTAAATATGAAGGTGAGGTGTCCTACAGCAATGGTGCTCTGAGCTTTAAGAAAAAAGTAGATGCGGAAGAATTTAAACCAATCGTAAAAAAGGCCGAAGAGCTAATGCGCATAGAGGATACTCTCTATGCGAAAACGAAAGCAGAAATTCGACAATTAATAGCAGGCCAAGCAAGTCTGAAAAGCTATAAATTTGAATTTGATGGGCCCTATGTACTTCGTCTAGAAGGTAAGCCAAATGGTGATGTACGTATTCGTGTAGGTGGTTTTAAAATTTACGCTAAAGCAGTAGCAAAGAAAAGCTTCTATGTTGAAGCTGAGGTTAAAGTCACAAGTAATACTGTTTGGCTGGAGGGGGATTACGATCCTTACACAGGTAAAATTGATAATGTATCACTTGATCCTTCCGTTAAGATCAACACTTCAACTGATGTTGATACTATATTGGGGATAGATATAGATTTCTTGTTGAATCTATTTGGCGTTGATTTGGAAAAGGATCTAAGTTCACTTTTAGATCAACAAATTAATGAGTTAGAAGCCTATGAAGATACAATTTTTGGTTTAAATAGCCATATTCCTACAGGAGTTTATGTAGTTAATGGTGTGGACTGGGGGGTAGTGATGGTAGATGAGATTCGAAATATATTGAGTGGCGAAAGTATTGAAATTTCACTTTCCGACCAATTAATAAGTTCGCATGTTTGGAATACCATTGAGATAAATTTCTCGGATCGTCTAAATTTCATTATTAATGAACTCCCAGAAAGATATACTCCAGAACCTTGTATACCAGGAAGAATTTGTGAGATTGAGCCTTAATCGATCTTAAAGGGGAGTGATCTCCCCTTTTTTAATGGGTTTCCCCGGAAAGGATTGGAAGACGGAATTTCAAAAGGGGGTAGTTGTTGGTTTGTAAGGTATTTATTTCCATAGGTAGATGAAAGGATTTTTAAAAATCTAGAAAGAGTAATAGGGAAGCTAGAGACGATGTTGATTCCCTTGTGAGTTAGGAGTTTTATATTGTGTGAATAGAATGATTTCAGGTTCTATATGAGTAATTGTACTTAAGTCGCAACTTTGGTTGGTGTGAATGTTTTGTAGCTTACTTAAAAATATCTCAAAAAACACCAATGGCAGAGATTTCATTTGTTCTGATATTCATGGTCATTTTAGTATATTAGAAGGCTATCTTGCATCGGTAGGTTTTGATCCTGTGAGGGATAGATTGTTTTGCCTGGGAGATCTTATTGATCGCGGGGATGATTCCTACCGGAGTTTGGAATTTTTAGCCAAACCATGGTTTTATTCGATTCAGGGTAATCATGAACGAATGTTGATTAATGTTTGTGAGCAGCAATTGGATGCATTGCGCTTTGATTGGTTTTCCTGGGGTGGTGATTGGGCGGAGGATCTTACTGATGATGAGTTGCAGGTTTATTATGATGCCTTTTACAAGCTCCCAGTCGCAATCGAACTGGAGTTGAAAGGCGGTAATAGTGTTGCATTGGTTCACGCTGAGCTTCCTGACGCATGTGATTGGTTGGATATGAAAACTCAACTAACGCAAACGCGTGCTGAAGATGCGGAGCTGAACCTAGTGATAAGTGATATGTTATGGAAGAAGAGTCAGGCGTATTACTCGACAATTGAAGTGTTCCAGATTGAAAATGTGTCAAATATTCATCATGTGTTTCATGGTCACACAGTTATGGACGAGTTCTTGACGATTGGGAATAGGACTTTTATGGACCTTGGATCATATAAAACAGGCGAAATTGGATTAATTGACGTGGAGCGTTTTCTCGAAAGCTTGAAATAGCTTTTGTGTAAAGGATTTATTCAGCTAGCGAATTCGCTTTCTAGGTTTAGTATCACGGAAGAAATTGATTTAGGCGTACGGAGTTGCACTAAAAAAACGCCAGCAAAGCTTTTTGTATAACTCAGGCAATGGCTTGTAGTAAAATATTCACTTCTTCAAATGCCTGGTAGAGTTTTCCTTGTGACAAATCAGTTGTATACCGATCTTACTCAAATTTACGACCTTATGTGTGCTGATATTGATTATCAGGAACAATGTAATACGGCTCATCGGTTATTTAAATTGTTGGGTAATGGTGGCAATGCCTATCTTGATCTTGCCTGTGGAACTGGCCCGCATGTCGAACATTTTTTAGGTTTGGGTTTTCTGGCGCACGGCTTAGATTTAAATGGCGCGATGTTAGATCGCGCATGTATGCGCTGTCCGAAAGCCAGTTTTTTTGAAATGGATATGAGTAGCTTTCGCTTTAGGGAGCAATATGATCTGGTCACCTGCTTTTTGTATTCCATGCATTACTGTTATCCGGAAGAAAACTTCAGAAATGCATTACAAAATGCATTTAATGCATTAAAGCCCGGTGGTGTATTGTGTTTCGATACTGTGGATAAAAGCACGATTGCAAATGATGAAGGTATTAAGCATCATTGTATTTTTGAAGGTGCTAATTTTGAGTTTCAATCGCGTTGGGCGTATCCCGGACAGGGCGATGAATTGAGTTTATTTATAGATATCTGTCGAACGTATGAAGGGGAGCAACAATTTTGGCATGATCAGCATCGAATGTTGGCGGTGAGTGTGCCAGAAGTTCAAGCTTTATTGGAATCAATTGGATTTAGCGTCACTGTATTCGAGAGAGATTTTTCCCGCCTGATTCCTTGGGGTAGTGAAAGTGGTAATGTGTTTATTGCTGCAGTAAAAGCATCTTAATTTACCGAATTCATGGCGCAACCTAGTGAGGCGTCTACCGTTGAATTCGGTAAAATGATTTACTTGCTTGTATTAAATCAATAATAATTTATCGTTAATCGCCATCCAGCCCGCGGGTTCGTTGATGATTGCCATGGTGTCATATTTACCTAATAAACGCGTCATGCCTCGCTTGGTAAATAACTCAGCAACAATGCGGGACGCTGGACCAACCGATCCGCCGGTACCTTTACCTAAGACGCTACCCGACATAAACTGCTCCTGCTTTGCTCGCCAATGAAGTTCGAGTGCAGTAGCCGTACATGCTTTGGTGAGTGTCAGTTTTGCGCCGGTGCTGATGGCGGTTGAAATAATGCCCGTGGTAATTCCTGCTGCAGGAATTGGTACGGAAGCGCCTACCAGGCTGGAGCCTCTTGCTGTAGCTTTTAATAGTTTCATCTTAATGACAACATCTAACCATTGCGAGATCGTGCCGGTACAGCGAGATCGTCGAGCCATATTCGAAAATACTTTTAAGTGCGCCGCTGTACAGCCTGTTGCATTTGCGTGAAGTCCTATGCCCGGTACGTCTACCGCAGTCCATACACTGGTGACCGCGCCGGCAATGCTGGCGCTATTTGCGCCGATGTCTTTATAGTTACGATTTAACAAATACTTTGCTGTTTTAGGTGAGGTGCCTTCGTCATGGCCATTGCCGATGAAATAGGGGTTATCTATTAAGCTGGCAGCTCCTGATTTACTCGCTAAGACCACTTTTAAAACGCTTAACGCAATACCTGTTGCTGGAACTGGGCATAGTTCCTTTATAGACAGCGCGCCATCGAGTGCTGTCGAATACGCTTCAACAAACCCCCATATGACGTCGCTGGAGTTACTTGTTTTTAGTTTGTTTTGTATTTCAGCGGATACCGCTTTGGCATGATAGCTTTTGCTGGCCATTTGAATCTCCTTCGGGAAGTTTTAAATTGTATTCTTCACGCAGTAAATGCATTCAGCGTACGGCGGGCTAACATTTAGGTGTTTGCGTAAAACATCGAACAGTTATAGATCTGTTGTTGTGTTTAATTTGTTCCGTGTAAGTGCAATAGGTATGTAATGTGGAGAGAAAACATATGTAATTTGCACAGTTGAAATTATGAGTTTTGTAATGTCGAGAGATCAATATCCCCACGATTTACTATTTAGCAGATACCTGCTCGCAGGTGCTCGCTCGCGAATATTTACTCACAGTAATTTCGCAGATATTTTAAGTGCCGCAGAAATATGAATGCTATTGCAAATTTTATTGCACGCAGTGCATATTAAAGTGGTAAGCGTCCAGGCTTTAGTTGATTGATCATACCTGATTTCACTGCAGGAGTTTTAGACCAACTTTCAGAAATTAAACGGCTTTTATTATAAACCTTGATAACATTTTAAGGCTAGTGGCAGAGTGAAAATTAAAGTTCCAGGTTTCAATCTCGTGCGTTAAAAGAAGGTCTGTTCTTGTTGTTTGCAGGCGGGTTTTATGGCGTTAAATATAAACTGCAAAAATATTTTCTACTGGGGGTGAACTTCACCGACATATTTCCCACTTAACAGCATTGTCCCATTTCTATGTCCCTCAACTTCAAAGAAGCTGCATATGGCTGGTTTGTCCACGACATTGCCTCCTCATTTGTCCAGACGTCAAGTACCTCAGGAAGGTAATCAGCTATCAGGCGGAAATTGCCAATTAAAACGAAGCGGTGCTGTGAAAGGGCGGCATCGTCCTCAGCCACCGAGTGCAGATAAGCAGGCTGCCGCAACCAAAGCCAATGAGCGCACTGCGATTAGCGCGGAGCAATTTCATAGAAACCAAACAGACTCACGAGAAATGGCATTGCATGCACGTAATGCCGGGGCTATGCGTCATGTGACAATGCCGTCAGCTAAACACGATGAATCGTCAAGCAAGGCTAAGTCAGACGCTCCAGCGGCAGGTACGCGTCCGTCTAAAACTGATATTCTGGATGCAAAATCGTTAGCCAGAACGGCTTCCATGAAGGCGATGCGTAATACAATGGACGGCTATGAATTTCGCGCAGGTGCGGATCGTCGATGGAACAAATTTAATCCTTTTATTCCAACTTCCAATGTGAAATTGAATAAAACTTCTGATGCAAATTTAAAAAATCCCGTGGGTCGAGTGTCGGCCACAATTTTTCAAAATGGAACGGCCGATGGAATTGGTGCAAATGCAGAAAAGTGGGGGCAGCAGCTTAAGGGTAACGAGAGAATTAGGATTGAAGAGCGCCATGGTGCGGCATTGACGCCAGGGATTTCTGCTTCACCTATCGATATGATCGCTCCTGGCGCATCGATATTGGATTATTCCGATGTCATGCCAATGCCGAAAGTAAAGGTTGGTGTTGACGTTGGTAATTGGCGGGAATCTATGATGGATATAAAAGCTCCAGTATCTCCCGGTGGTCAACCTGTCGTGGCATCTGAACAGGCGGACAGAAAGCAAGCAGGGCTTTACGCGAGTGCAGGTGTGGGTTTTTCTCCAATGAAATCTGCGCAAAACAGCAGTCCAGTAAAATTCGGTTTATCTGCTGGCGTTAAGGCGAAGGCCGGACTTGAGTATCACGTCACCACTTCCGGGCAATATGCCGGGAATAATATTGGGAAGCAGTTTGCGAACTATGCCAGTGGCAGTGGGCATCGCGTTCCCGTGGGAGGAGACTGGACGCAGAGTCGAAAAAATGGTGTTAGACCGACGTATGAGGCTTCGGCCAGTGTACCTTTGGGGCCATCGAAAAAGTTTGTCAGTACCGACAAGCGCAAGGATGAGAAAGTAAAACCGGAAGGAAAAAAAATGTCTCTCGCGGAGCTGGATAAGAAGCTGGGTCCTAGAACGGGTGAGGCCGCCATGAAGATGTTTGAGAATGTATTTGGTAAGGTCCCAAAAGATGCGCGCAAGTTTTCAATGCTACAGAAGGAAGATGGGCGAGTTGAAATTTACGGCCATGTCAAAGTAAAAGCCGCAGATGGCCTGCGTCTAAATACCAGTATCCTGAAAGCGGGCAACTTTGCCAAAGGCACAGCAGATTATTCCAGGTTATTGTTTGTTGACCAATTACCTCCGTCGAAAACAATGTAGATTGATTGACGTAAATTTTTTTAGTATTTGTTCTTTTCTTGTGAACTTAATCACATCTATTGTCACTAGTTAATCAAGTTTCGTAGCGAAATCTTTTCCTGGACTTTCGTTCGACTCAAAATGGTCAGTGAAATATATATAACTGGCAACTCAGTGCTACTTCAATAACATTATTCAAATACTGAGGATTCAACAATGAAGTTAACTCCCCACGTGTTCCGCTCGCTTTTCATGCTTTCTTTCTTCCAGATTGCTTTCGTCTCTACCGTGTTTGCAGATTATACAGGTGAAGGTACCTATTATGGTTACAGCGGCGGAGGAACCTGCGATTTCCCTGTGCCCAGCAATATTTTAACCGCAGCTATGAATATTGTAGATTTCAAGGCATCACAAGCATGTGGTGGTGTGGTGAAAGTAACAAATACCGACACAGGCTTAAGTGTGGTTGTACGCATAGATGATATGTGCCCGGGTTGTGTGGCTGGGGATGTGGATTTGAGTGAGCCGGCCTTTGCGAAAATTGCGGATCTTGGCAAAGGTAGAATTCCTATTCGCTGGGACTATATCGATAATCCCATTGCAGGGAACTTGAAATTATTTTTTCAGGATGGCTCCAATGAATGGTGGAGCGCTATCCAAATTCGTGATCATTTGTATCCTGTTGCCACCTTGCAATATCGTGTGAGTGGTTCAGGTCAGTCTTTTACAAATATTCCTCGCACTGACTATAACTATTTTATTCCCAGCTCGGGGATGGGCGCTGGGCCTTTTGATTTTAAAATCACAGACATTTATGGCCAAACCATAGAAATTTCTTCCATTGCAATGTCTGCTGGAATTAATGTTGATACTGGCAAGCAATTCCCTTCGCGCAATGGAGGCGGTAACAATGGAGGGGGAGATGGTTTAAATGCTAAATATTACAATGGCATGGACTTCCAACAATTGGTAGGGCAGCGTATCGATTCAGAATTGAATATGAATTGGGGCGGTGCTAGTCCGATGACAGGTGTAAATGCCGATGGGTTTACTGTAAGGTGGACTGGGCAGGTGCAACCTCGTCACAATGGTTCCTACACTTTTTATATTCGAAGTGATAACGGACGTCGTGTGTGGATCAATGGCAGTTTAATAATCGATGCGTGGCAGGATGATTGGGATATCTGGTATAGCGGCACTATTAATTTGGAGGCAAATAAAAAATACGATATACGTGTGGATTATTTTGAAAATTATGGCGGTGCAAATATGCGCTTGGAATGGCAAAGTGCTCAACAAGCGCGTGAAGTGATCCCCCAATCTCGATTGTACAGTCATGGTTATGGTGGCGGTTCTTCGTCCTCTTCTTCCAGTAGTTCTTCTAGCAGCTCGTCGAGCAGTTCTTCTAGTAGCTCATCTAGTAGCTCTTCAAGTAGCAGCTCAAGTAGTTCGTCCAGCAGTTCCTCTTCAAGCTCCAGCAGTTCTTCTGGAGGTGGTGCATGCGCCGGTATTGAGTCGTATGTAAATGGAGGACAATATGCTACCGGTGCCAAGGTTCAGAACATTGGTAGTGTTTACCGGTGTGAAGTCGGTGGGTGGTGCTCTATTGGTGGACCATACGAACCCGGTGTAGGTTGGGCATGGGTTTACGCGTGGACGAAAACTGGGGTTTGTAATTAAAAATATCAGTAAAATATTTTAGCTTAACTGGTTCATTCCAGATAAAAACGGGATCATCCTGGATGATCCCGTTTTTAGTTTTTAACACGAAGTTTTAAGTTGTGACGCGTTCTAAATGGAAGATGGTTCGGGGTTTATTTGCAATTCCCGATTAACGACCAGGCATATTGCCAAGCCCAGCCTACGCCGGGTTCGTATGGTCCGCCAATAGTGCACCAACCTCCCACCGTACATTCAAACTGGTTACTATTGTGTTGCACGATATCACTGGTACTATATGCTTCACCGTCAGTGTAGCTGGCGCTGTTACAGCTTCCTCCCGAACTCGTGGATGACGAACTACTTGAGCTACTGCTTGTTGAACTGCTACTTGCAGAACTACTTGCAGAACTACTTGAAGAACTACTTGAAGAGCTACTTGAAGAGCTGTTAGAAGAACTGCTAGAAGAACTGTTACTGCAAGCGACTTCCTCCGGGCTATTTCCCAGTATGGTGAATACATCGATGTTAGCCAGCCCCTGAGGACTAGTGGCGGCGAGACGAAGTGTATGAGTTCCTTTGTTTAAATGAATCACGACGCGCTTGTTTTGCCAAGTGCTCCAGCTACCAGTTGAGGGAAAATCAATATTGGCCAAATTTTGTTGGCCATTCACCAGGAGTTGTGCTGGGCGGTTTCTGGCACCGTTCGCATAGCGCCAGCGTACTCGATAAGCACCGCTTGCAGGAACTTTTATACGATAGTCAATGCCAGCACCTAGAGCATTTGTCGCGTTGACGTAGCCAGAGCCTCCCCAGCCTTCATGTTCATTTTCAATCACGCCATCAGCTTTACAAAAGCCAGAGCCATCTTCGCCAATGTCGACGTGCTGATTGCCATCCGCGTTAATGAACTGTTCGGCCATCACTAAAAACAGCCCAATACCATGTAGATCGTTTACCGGGCGTTTTCGATTGAAGTAATACTCTTTATTGCCGACGCCAGTCCCCTGTACAACATCATACAAATTTAAAATTTTCGCATCCAAGGTAGTGTTATATTCAAATCGCGCTTTCTGCAGAACACCGTTGTAGGCTTTAGTGGCATAGTTTCGGTAAGAGGACGGGATGAGTTCCAGTTTAATGGATTTATCAATTACGTAAGCGAACATGCTGGAACAAGAAGTTTCGGTCCAGTTATTGGGATGGCTCTGGCGGTTGACGACTTGAAACCAACGACCTGTAGCGGGATCTTGAAAATTGATAATCGAAGAGACAAACGATTTTAACATGGCCAATGTTTCGTTGTATTGGCTGTGATTCTTTGGCAGGGTTTCCAGAGTGTCCACCGCCGTCATACTAATCCAGCCCATTGCACGACACCAAAACTCAGGTGCATGTTTGGTACCTGAGGCAACCCAGGATGCATCGCCTTGTTCATCGTATGCGTGCCACAATAAACCTGAGTTCCAGTCTTTCGTGTGAGCATGAGTGACCAGTAATTGTTGAGTTGCTTCATTGTTGGTATATAGGTCTTCACCAAATTGATTGCCGTATTTCAGCAAAAACATTTGGCTCATGAATACGCCATCTAACCATAGCTGGCCTTTTGCGTTGGTATGGTGCCAGAGCCCGCCATCGCTTGTACGAGGATAAACACCGTTCCAACTATTTTGTGTCCCTGCTGTGTTGGTGTTTTCTGTGTAGCGATTCCTAGCGGTTTGCAACGCTCGTCGCAGTCGGTGTTGACTGGAATATTTTTCTGTACCCTCTGTCATGTGCCAGTAATCAAGCACCACGCTTGAACCATAAATAAAGTCAAGCATATTCAGAGTGAGAAGAGAGCCATCCCGGTTAACTAGGTCACCTTCGTTATTAACGCGAGCGTCTATCCAGCGTTTTATATAATGAAAATATCGAGGGTCATGGGTGCGCTGATAAACCTGGTAAATGCCATGCAGTGTGAGGGCATAGAAATAATTCCAGGTAAAGCTGTTTTCAGGTTTGGGTATGCGCAGCATGGTGGTTTCCGCCATAGCTATACCCCAGTCCGTTGTCGCTGCAAGGTCATCCAGGTCCATGCGGTCGATGTTTGGCAGGCCATCATTGGAACTGCCTTGTAGCTTGATAGTGTTTAAGCCTTCGGCTAATGTTTTTCGAAGCTGTACATGGGACCACGTGCTCCAGCTGCCTGTAGGGGAAAAGTTCAGGTCAATATGTTCGCCGTTAATTATCAAGATGCCTTTACGGTCGGCACCACTTCCATTCGCATAACGAATGGAGAGTTGATAGCTGCCGGCATTTGAACTTTGCACGTCCCACTGGATATATGCCAAATCGTTGTTGTTGCAATTAGCAAAGCCGGTACCGGTGTGCCCTGAGTGATTACTGTCTTGAAAGCCGATGCCGCATGTGTTGAGCTTAGCGGCGTGTTCCGCTTGAAGAAACTTTACTGTATTACTGAATGCGGGTAGGCTCGTGAACAAAAGACTTCCAAGCACTATTTTTTTAATCAAGGTTCGGAATTTTTTCATCTCTGTATCCTCATGAGGTTAAGTGCATGGACTTACTGGCAGGCGCCGATGAGCGACCAGGCGTACGTCCAGGCCCAGCCATCGCCGGGAGCATAAGGCCCGCCAACTGTGCACCATCCACCGACCAGGCACTCATACTTACTGCCAAGGTTTTTCACTTGATCTCCCGTGTTATACGCTTGCCCATCAACATATTGCGCTGTTGAACAATTACCGCCGGAGCCAGAGGTGCTGCTGGATGACGAACTGCTTGATGACGAACTGCTTGATGATGAGCTGCTAGATGAAGAGCTACTGCTGGAAGATCCTGTGTTAGTTGAACCGCACAAGAAGCGAACTTCATAATTCTGGCAACTTCCATCTGCTTGGTCTGTATTTTTACAGAGTAAGCCGTTGTTGGGGTCAAACGTGGAGAAGTTTTCAGGTTCCCCGTTTTCAGGCGAAAATATGGTATTGCCAGTACGCGCTTCAATGGCAAAAGGTTGTTCGCAAATAGTCGGGTTGGAAAAGTCTGCGCGAGTTTCAAAATCTCCACTGCCCCCGGGATTGTCACGGTTGCGCCAATTGCTCCAGCTAACGGTGCTGGTTTGTGCTTTGGCATTGCAGTAAAAGCGAACTTCATAATTTTGACAGGCTCCATCACTTTGCGCGGCGTTGCGGCAATGTAATCCTGAGTTTGGATCGAAAGCGTCAAATGTTTCTGGTTCATTTAATCCGGGGATGATAATCGATTGCGATCCTGAGATGCGTGCTTCAATGGCCAGAGGTTCTGCACAGAGGTTGGGTTGACTCGTGCGGCTCTCGTAATCGCCGGTGCCTGCTGGACTGTCATGGTTATACCAAATAGACCATCCCACACCATCTGAAATACCACCAGGTTGAGTTTTATTAAGCTTCCAGAGCTGGCAGTCGCCTTGCCAATTTGTCCACAGTGCTACATTTTGTCCTTCAGTAACTTTACAGCCTGCAACATCCAGAGCTAAGCCACTGGAGCGTGCAATCAGTGTGTACCATCCGTCTTTGATGTGAACGAGGCTGAATTTTTGACAATCGCTGTTATTTTTCTCCCATGTGGCGACGTTTGTCCCTGGAGCTGTTGCGCAATCCGGAACGTCCAGTGCGTGTTGGTTGGCGTTGTTCACTAGGGTGTAAAAGCCCTTCGCGTCTTCTTCCACATACCATTTCTGGCAGGTACTGTTGACGTTGCGAGCGCTTTGCACCACGTTTCCGTTTGGAGATGTCTCGCATTCTTCAAGGCTCAACGCTTTATCGCTACGTTTAGAGATTAGTTGGTACCAGCCGTTGGAAACACGCGGTCCAGCATCGAGAAGCGTTAAATTAAAATGTTGTTGTGCGTTGCCTAAGTAAGAATAAATCTGCAGGTTCGCGCCGTTGTTATCGCCACCAAACTGGATATCCAGCACTTTACCTGACTTAACCGAAGCGATGCGAAAGGTTCCGTCTTCGTTAGGTAATATATCCCACTTCTGGCAGTTGCTCCCGTTTGGCGTCCACATGCGTACGTTGGCCGCGTTGCTGGTGGAGCAATCCTGAACTTCAAGCGTTAAGCCTCCGCGTACTGAACCGATCCAGTAGTGGCCATCTTCTGTAGCTTGGATATGCCATTTTTGGCAGTCTTTATTGTTCGAAGCCCATTGGTGTACGTTGGTGCCGCGCTCGGGAGAGCAGCCGGAAACATCCAGAGGACGAGTCGCGCTGGAAGCTTGAATTTTGTAAATTCCATTGATGACATCACCTCGAAAAGGCACGGCCACTTCGCCGCCAGGGGGTGTGAGTCGTTTGCCTGTAGCCGTAGGCTTACCAAAAACGGGGAAACCGTTGCTGTCAAAAGTAATTTTTTTGGCATGTGTCGCCCGGCTCATATCGCAAGTGCCCGAGCTGTCTGGCGTGGCGTGGTAAGTCATCCATACCTCCTGACCGTCCGGGGAGGTGAAAAATGAATTGTGGCCTGGTCCGTAAGCGTCAACGCTAGGATCTTTCGAGAATACTGCGTGGCTGAGTTTTTCCCAGGAATTCGGATTCATGGGGTCTTCCCAGTCATCAATCCAAAGCAGGCCAAGCGCATAATTTGTTGTCCAGCAACCGCTGGCAGAGTACACCAAAAACGTTTTTCCATTGGCTTGTAAAATAGCGGGGCCTTCATTGACCAGCCCGTCTCTTTCCCAGGAATGTTCCGGACTGGAAATGTGGACGCGATTAGACGATAGGGTCCAAGGGTTACTCATTCTGGCGATATACAATCGCTGTGGTTTGTCGCCATCGGAGGCTTTTGCCACTCCGGAGTAAACGTAAAACAAACTGCCGTTCAATTGGAAAACTGTTGCATCAATCGCCCAGAAATCATTGGCAGGATCATAAATTCGACCTCTGTTTACCCAGGTTCCTTCAATTGGATTATCTGAGCTGTTTTCGATAACCCACATATTTTGCGGGTCAGTGGAGTTTTGTTTGGCGGTGTAATAGATGTACCACTTGTCATTGACGCGATGGAGTTCAGGTGCCCAATAGCTGCAACAGGGGCCGCCGCTGGATGGGCTAAACAAAGTTTTATGGTAGCTGGACTTTAAGCCTTCGAGAGTTTTTGCCCGGTTCATCCGAATACTGCCGCCCGCTGTGCCCATGCTGTAGTACCAGCCATCGTGATAGGTGATGTTTGGGTCGGGCAGGTAGCCAACAGGCGCTACAAAATATTGGGCGAGCGTTAGTGGAGAGAAAAATAACAGGATAAAAACAGCATATAGTTTTTGAGGGGATGTCATGAGTTTTGCCTCTATTGGGGTTCTTTTTGTTTTATTTGTGGTCTTATTTGTTGTGTGTTTGTAGTAATACTACATAAATCAGAGGTTTGATGTGTCCTTGTATTACGCAAACTACTTGAGCATGGTGAATGCAATAACTCAGTACAGCTTTATCTTTGAGCGCTTTTTGTTCAGTTTTTGCTGGGAATGTACGTGCGTAAATCCCTTCGCGACCATCCATTCCTGGCTTTAAATTAGCATTTTCGTCAGGCTGGAACAATCAAAACTGTAGTAATACTACATTGTGCGAAGAGATACTCTGAAAATTTGTGATTTTGGTCACGATGCACAATCTGGTGATGAAGGGGGGGGTGGGATGGCTGTTTGGGGTGATGTTTAGGGGGGGGATGCTGGGAAAGGACGGTTGGATCGGATAGCTGGAAAGGACACCAGGAAAGGACAGCAGAAAGGATAGCTAGATAATCCCGCCGAGCCCCGACCTTATATGAATAAGGTCGTATATGAAAAAGCTGTTGGACGTGTCGAACCCAGGTTAAGGCAAGGCGGTTTGGTGGGGTTAATTGGAATTGAGATTTGTTTGTGCTTCTTCCAGGATTATGGAAACGCCCAGTGCCGCCAATATGCCACCACAAATTTTATCTTGGATTAGTTGTGCTTTGGGGTTGGTTTTGAGCCAGTGTGAAATTTTACTGGAAAAACTTGCGACCATGAGATCACTAATAAATGCGATCGTGGTAAATACCATACCCAGAATAAAAAGTTGCGCCGGAACCGAGCCTGACTCTGCGTTGACAAACTGGGGGAGAAACGCAATAAAAAACAGTGCGGTTTTCGGGTTGGTCAATTCTACTATCACACTTTGAATGAACACTTTAACGGCTGAGGTATTGCTGTTCGTTTTGTTGCTTGTTTCGTTGTTTGTTTTGCTATTTGTATGTTCCAGAGTTTCTTGAGACGATGATTTCTTCGCGGTAAGCCAATAAGAAATACCGAGGTATATGAGGTAGGCTGCACCGGCTAATTTAAGGGCCAGATAAATTTCCGGCGAATGCTTAAAAATAGCAGCCAAACCTAAGGACGCCGCTACCACATGAATCAGGCATCCTACTGCAAGCCCCAGTGCGGCTTCCAATCCACCCAAGAAACCCTTCTCTATCGTTCGTGCCATGACGTACATATTAGAAGGCCCGGGTGAGGCGCTCATAATAATAGCGGCAGTAGCAAATGCAATTAGGACTTCAAGACTGGGCATGTCGGTTCTCTCATCTAAGGTTAGCTGTGTTGGCAGTGCGCGGACTTCGTGGGTTATTGAGCGTTAAGCTGGATTTGGTTAGCCGGGGTTTGGCTTGCCAAGCGTCGACTTGCAAAGCGTCGACTTGCCAAGCGTCGAATAAGAACAGCTCTTACGTAAACTGCATACATTCACATATTTGTGTATCTAGTACAAGGCTCTGGTCATTCAGGTGCCCAACTGCAGCAGTCATCATGAAGCGAGCATTCTGGATATACTCGCTACGTTAACCGATTTAAATGAAAAATCAAGCCAGTTGACTGTCGACTGGCTTGATTCGTGTCGATGCTTTACGTCAAACGGTTTTTAGTGTGAGCGCTTAGGAGCGTCTTCTTAGTTAAACCGCTGTTGATATAAGACAACTGATTTAGTTGCAATTACTCATGCTGGTGATCCAGTTGCGAATAAGCTGTGTCGCATCAGTGTCGACCGTGAGTGAGGCAATATTGGGCATTCGAAATTCAGGGTCCAGACTTTCCATCCGCAACAGCAAAATGGATGCATCTGGATTGCCGGGTGCAATACGTCTGGCATCTCCAATTCCCATGTCATTCACTGAAGGTGGAACATCGCAGGTATTGGTTTGAGCAAGCGATGTTGTAAATCGTAAGTCCATAAAGCTGGCCGGGCCGCCTTCGCGGTGACAATTGGAACAATTGACATGTAAGTAGCTTCGAGCGCGCTGCGAAAGAGTCGCCTGATTATCATCAAGTGCATAAAGTTGAGGGGAGTTATTGCTGCTTTGAGGCGCGGAGAAATAGCCGGCCTCATTCAAATAGTCAATCATATTGGTATCATAAATTTCTGAATGCGCATTCAGTTGCGCCAACTCAAGTCCGAGACTATGGTTGGCGGCATCGGTATGGCAGGCATTGCACTGTGCTGCGCTTGGAAAGGTATGAATAAAATCGCCCACATCTTTGGTTCTTCCTTCGTCCAGTAGCGTAGCGTCAGTTTGTGCATCATTCCATTCGTAGCTGTAACCACTCCAGCCAGACGCATGTTGAATAAGGAAGCGAGTCTCCAAAAATGTATCGCCATTGAGAAAGTGTTTTATCAGCATAGTGTCTGTTGGAAATTCAAAGTCTCCATCGCTTAAGACATCGATAGTGGTTGTATCTGGAATTGCAAAGGCACGCTGTTTATCCGCACCGTCAGACCAAAGAGGTGAGATAACCGCGTAGTCGACAACACCGCTTGCCGACGTTTTAGTTGTTGTGTCAAAGCAACCTGTTTCGCTGAGGTTTGCGGGCATTGTATACGTGGTAGCATTCCCGCCAACAAGGTGGAAAATATTATCTCCAGCACCGTCAGGCTGCGCCTGAAGTAAATATATTTCACCGTCATTGCCCTGGGCTAGTCCGTAAATAGTACCGATTTGAAATAACTGCGTTCCATTTGTTCCTGGCGCTGAATCGTTGGCGATGCGTGAAAAAATATTGCTATACACATCGCCGTAAATGTATTGATTCGCTAATGCGGGATAACGCGTACCACGGTATACATACCCTCCCACTACAGAAACACCGAGACTGCGGCCATAACTTACAATTGGGCGGCTCAGTCCGTCCATGGAACACGAGTTGCTATTAAAGCAGGAGTCTCCCTCCATAATCGGCCAGCCGTAATTGCCACCCGACGTCACGCGGTTGATTTCTTCAAAGCTGACTTCCCCCACGTCACCGAGCCATATGTCGCCGGTGTGTTGGTCAATACTAAATCGCCAGGGATTTCGAAAACCGTAAGCAAAAATTTCCGGGCAGTTCTGACCGCTTGCAGCAGCACTGCTGTTGCATCGAGCCTGGCCGGTGTTAAAAGGATTGTCGGCGGGGATAGAGTAGGGTTGCGTACTTACATCTAAGCGAATCATAGTGCCGCTTAGATTTGTTAATTGTTGCGAATACTGTCGAGCGGCACCGCCTCCACCATCACCAAAGGCAACATACAGATGACCGTCCGGGCCAAAACTTATATCGCCGCCGTTGTGGTTGCCTTGTGGTTGCTGCAAAGTGAGTAATACAGTTTCGCTATTTGAATCGATGGTTCGATTGGCTGTGTTTACGGTAAATGAAGCCAGTACGGATTCTTCATTTTGTACATTGTTGTAAACCGCAAAGACGCGATTATCTGTTGGATAATCGGGATGAATTGCAAAGCCGGTAAAGCCCATTTCGAACACTGTAGTTACTTGATCGCTAATATCCAGTGCTAATGTTCGAGTACTGACATTTGCGGTGTTTTCAATAGAGTACACTCGTCCTGCACGCGTAGCGATAAACCAAAAGCTGCTATCGTTTGGTGCTTGTACCATTGCCATGGGCTCTTGCATTGCTGGCAAATTGGGGAAGGCCTTTTCAAACCCGAATTCGCCTTCTGTTGTTTCCGCTTCTGGTGTAATACACGAAGTATTTGGTGGTCGTGTTGGTTCCGGTGTGGGGGTTACGGTTGTTGTTGGTGTGGGCGATGTTGTAGGAGAGGGTGTCGGGCTTGGTTCGAGAGTTGGCTCGGGTGAGCCGCCACCAGAACCGCCACAACTTGAAAGCAATATGGCTGCCGTCAAAACGGTGAGATGTTGGAAGCGTAGTAAAGGTTGGAATAATTCAATGTTTAATATTTTTTTGAAAACTGTGCTCATAGTCATCCGCGCCGATTGTTATATTGAATTTAAGAACGAGAGCGATTAAGGATGATTCCATATCCATTTATTTTGTAATGTAAGGTTAGTATATAGACCGCCAACCTACTCCTTTTTTCTATTTTGAACTCAAATTGACTCTCAAAATTGCAAACTTGGCATCAAATATTACTTGAAAAGAGGGGAGTTTAGTTATGGACGTGGCCGAGATCTATCAGCTCAGTGGTTACACTAATAACGCGGGGCATCATGTAAAAAGTTGTAATTTTCGGTCTTGTGGCGAAGCGGATTTAATGTTCTGAAAATATTCAGGATTTATCGTAAATTTTGAGTTGAGCATCGACTGTGAGGGTCAGGGATTGTAGTTGGTTTGCCCGTTCCAGGCCTTCACTGCTTGCGCGGTAGAGATGAGGCGTCATCACCAGTAAATCGGCAATGTTATTGGGGGTGGTGAGTTGGATCTGATGCTGAATTGTGTGTTGTGTTTGTAGCTGAAAACCATCAGGATTTGTGTTTGCCGTAATGCTGGCAGGTTTAAGACTGGGATAAATTATTTCTCGTAATTCGATTAGGTGACGTGGGCCTGCATCAACTTGTATTATTTTTCCGTGCTGTTTTAATACTCTTGAAAACTCGGAATAAACGGGGAAGCCAAACAGGCAAAGTACAATGTCCAAAGAGTTTGAGGGGATTGGAAGTTTTGCATTGGTGCCAACAATCCAACGGGTACGAGCGTCCTGTTTTGCAGCTGCCAGAATCGCCCATTTGGAAATATCCAAACCAACCAGTTGTAATTTACGGGACAATTGGTGCTGGTTAGTCTCTGTTGCAATGAGAGTGTCCTTGTTGAGAATGGCGCTGGCCATTTGCCGCAAATAATACCCTTCACCACAACCGGCATCCAGACATGCAATGTCTTGGGTCGTGTCGGTCGAGTTCAAGACTGCCTGCGATACGGCTTGCGCAATTGGAAGATAATGATTCGCGTTTAAAAAACGTTGTCGTGCGGCGATCATTTCTTTACTGTCCCCTGGGTCACGAGAGCGTTTATTTTGGACGGGCAGTAAATGAATATATCCCTGTTTGGCGACATCAAAGCTATGACCGTGATGGCACTTCCACATATTGTTGTCATTTAGTAGTGGTTCACCATCCAGTGGACAGGTCAATAGAGAAAAAGCTTGAATTTCGGACGGCATGATGAAGTTCACTGGGATATTTGGCTTAAGCCGGCATTTTATCTTGAAATATGTCTATTGTTCAAAGTGCATCAAAAAAGTACTGCAAAAAGTAGTGAAAGAAGTACTGCAAGAAGTGCTGCAAAAAAGTACAGCAAAAAAGTCCAACAAAAGGGCTCACCCTAACCAAGTCAGTCAGGGTGAGTTTGCTGGCGTTTTGATTGGTATGAGCGGAAGGCATCAGTAAATTTGTACGCCGTTTTGCGCAATGAACTTATCTCCTTAAGGCATGCTGCATTCAATACGTCAGATAGTCTTACCCTTTAACCATCGCTTGGCAGCTGTGATCCAACGTTAAACCTGAATCGAAGATTTCGCTTTTACTTAACGACTTGTGGCGGTACTTACTGTACACTCGCGGCTTTATCCTAAAGCATAGGGTTTTGATGAAATATCTTGCTTTCAGCTCACATTTCACCGTCGCAAAATCCTTCAAACTCATAGTTTTCTAACGTAGCTCGAATTATCCAAATGAAATTTACAGACTTGGGCCTTTGTGCGCCCATATTGCAAGCCATTGAAGAAAAAGGTTATTCCACACCAACGCCTGTGCAGGAAAAAGGAATTCCCGCGGTGTTACAGGGGCGGGATGTTATGGCAGCAGCGCAAACCGGAACGGGTAAAACCGCTGGCTTTACTTTGCCGATTTTAGAAATTCTAAACCGCGGTCAACGTGCACGTGGGAATCACGTGCGCTGCCTTGTGTTAACCCCTACAAGGGAGCTGGCAATACAGGTGGGCGAGAGTGTGGAAACCTATGGTAAACACCTGCCAATAAAAAGTGCTGTGGTTTATGGCGGGGTGAAAATCAACCCTCAGATGATGCGATTGCGCGGGGGGGTAGATATTCTAGTTGCAACCCCTGGGCGCTTAATGGATTTGTACCAGCAAAATGCCGTACAGTTTAAACATCTGGAAATACTGGTGTTAGATGAAGCGGATCGCATGTTAGATATGGGGTTTATTCGTGATATTCGTAAGATTATTGCGCTGTTGCCAGCGAAAAGACAAAACCTGTTATTTTCAGCAACATTTTCTGATGATATTCGAGACTTAGCCAAAGGTATTATCCACAAGCCTATAGAGTTTTCTGTTACGCCGAGAAATGCAACGGCTAAAACGGTGAAGCAATGTATCCATCCTGTGGACAAAAAACAAAAACCAGCACTGTTGAGTTACTTAATTGGAAGTAACAACTGGAAGCAGGTGTTGGTGTTTGCACGCACGAAAGCTGGTGCGAATCGCCTGTCCCGCTACCTGGATGAGAATGGAATAAAAAGTTTGGCTATTCATGGTAATAAAAGCCAGGGTGCGCGAATAAAAGCGCTGACAGAATTTAAGAGTGGCGGTATTCAGGTGCTGGTAGCAACCGATATTGCTGCGCGCGGCATTGATATTGATCAACTCCCTCATGTAGTGAATGTGGATTTGCCGAATGTACCGGAGGATTACGTTCATCGAATTGGTCGTACAGGCAGGGCTGGTGCAGCTGGGCATGCTGTATCGCTGGTATGTGCTGATGAGCACAAACAACTGGTTGATATTGAACGCCTCATTCAACAACAGTTGCCGCGAATTTTAATTGACGGTTTTGAGCCTGTACATGATGTACCCGCTTCCGGTGCTCTGAGACCACCGCATACCAATAAGCCGAAAAAGCCCAAAAAACCGAAGGCTAACAAACCGAGCGAATCAAAAGACGGTAAAAGCGGTAAAGGTGGTTCAGGAAAACCAACCAATCGTTTTAGTAAAAGCAAAAACCAGGAAGGTGGAGATCGATCGCGTCGCTCCAAGCCTTCGCAGAAAAACACAGCGGGTGGAGCCAAGAACGGCTCGGGCCGCTCAGCTAAACCTCAAGCGGGTAAGGGGGCAGCCTCCTCAACGCGACAAGCCAGCGCCAGGCCCAAATCAGGTCGAGCAGCAACAGGGCCATCAGGGAAAAAATAAAAAAAGCCCGGCGATGCCGGGCTGTAAGGTGGAGTTTTGCGAGATAAATTTATGTCTGCGGCGTTGCTACCGAATGCTTACAAAGCTCTTAAAAATTCAAGCAGGTCATTGCGTTCGCCATCACTTAAGTTTTGATAACGCGTTTTAGATGATTGGCCTTCGCCACCATGCCAGAGAATTGCTTCATTTAAGTTTCGTGCACGCCCATCATGAAGAAACGCACGATGCGGCGTACACACTTCACCGCCTTCACGCCCTGATGGATTCGTTACGCCGCCGGTCACACATGCTTGTAGCCCCAAGCCCCACAGCGGCGCAGTACGCCATTCACTTCCGCTGGCTTCTCCTTCGCCAAGATTGTCAGCCAACCCAGGTCCCATATCGTGCAGTAATAAATCGGTATAGGGGTGGATTTTTTGATCGCGTACTTCGGCGAATGGATGGAATGGGCTGGTTTGCACATTGCGTTTGTGACAATCTGTACAGCCAATATTGGCGAAGACCTGCTTGCCTCGTTTAATGGTCTGATTCACCGTTCCAGATTCAATACCTCGCTGTGGCCTCACCCCTAGCGTTGTCAGGTAGGTCACCAAATTGTCCATTGTGCCGCTGGGAATCAATGGGCTGTTACCACCACATGTACCCACTTGATTCGCACCGCAATCGGGGTTTGGCAACATGTTAGACCGGACGCCCATGTCATGCAGCAGCGCCGTAGCGGCCTGGTGACGGACACTCACTGTCCCGGCCTTCCAGCCGAATCTTCCGAGTCGTGTAATGCTGGCGTTCGCGGGATCTGCAATACGATTTGCCCGCCCCGAAATGCCATCGCCATCGGCATCGTTAGGATCTTCCCAGCTCAGCACTGTACTTTCCGGTATTGCTTCAAGTAAACCCAGGCCGACCAAGCGGGGAGCGATGCGGGCAGAAAAACGTGGTGGCCGAATATTGCTGAACGCGTAGTTGGGTTTGCGTAAACCCTCTGCAGTTTGCGTCCAGTTTTGAATCGAAACGCCCCCTTCACCATTACCTTTGGGTTGTAGAATTCGTCCCATGTCTGCATGCGGATTCCCATTGGCATCACCGACCTTAAATACCCAACGATCCAGTAATTCACCTGTAGGAGTCACTTTTGCCGCCCCGTTACGTTCATGGCAGCTGGTGCAGCGCTCGTTAATCCAGCGTGACCCCGCTTTGCCATTCATAATGGGATGAACACCATTTTCCGCGTCTTCATCATGCCTACCATTGACGGCAGAGGAGTGATGAATACGTCGTCCAAGTAAAAATTTCTGGCCGTTTCCGTAGCCCAGATTAGTGGCCATTTGCAAAAAGTGATCGTTTGGCTCATTGGTATATTGATAGTGCAGGGTTGTTTTCCCTCCTAGCCAGTATTCTTCGGGAATTTTTCGGCTGTCTTCCTGAAAGTCTGCTCTTCCTTCTACAAACTCACCAGCGTTCTCGGTATACCAGGGTACGATACCTTCCCCGACTTTATATAAAAACGTTGTGCCGTAATAGTTGGCCTGGCCACGCGGAATATCGCTGCGGCTAAATTGGCTGATTTCAAATTCGAGCCTGTCGCCGATGCGGATTTCACGATTAAACTGACGATTCACATTGTCGGTTTTTCTGTAGTTGTAATAGGTGGTTCCATTTTCCTGAGTTGTTCCGAGGTAACTCATAATGCCATTGCCAACATAGTGTGCAACGGTGTTTCGCCCGATATACCACCAGCGATTTTCAGCTTCCAGGTCATCAAGAGGCCAAAGCGTTCGGACATTCATGGTGATGCTATCTCCACCTTTCGCCACACGATCAACAATTTCGATATTGGTAGCGCGGTGTTCAAAATAAAACTTTATGTAGTGATCGTAAGATTGGAATTGATCTTCGCGAGCATGCCGGGTACGTGGGCGATCTGAAAATCGTGTCACTAAAGCATCGCCACGGTCAAACGTGATTTCTGGCTGCCTGGCTGTGTTGGCATTAAACAGCGGGGTGATATTTCCCGTTCCTCCCGATGAGCCACCGGAAGAACTGCTGGAGCTGGAAGAGGAGCTGCCGCCGCCAGAAGATCCACTCGCGTCCCCGATATCATTGGAAATTTTGAACCAGTTAATGGCCCAGTCGGGTGATGCAGCGTTAACACCAAAGTCGATAACACCTGCGGGCAGGTCAACCAGATGGTGAACGGTTTGCCAGTTATTGAAACTCCCTGTGGCCGGTATTTGAATTTGCCCGAGCTGGTTGGCTCCGGCAAATAAATCTGCAGAAAGGGTGCCGCCATTCGGGCTGGCAACTCGATATTCAATTTTATACCTGCCGGCACTGGGAATCGACATAACAGAGCCAAACGCTAACCATTCGCCTTGAGCGATATCCTGTACGCTGCTACCACCGTCCACATCTCCAGCGTTGACGATGCTGGTGGGTGAAGCCGCAGTGAAGTTTTCTGCTTCTATTCGCTGGTTGAATAAACTCCCTTCAACGCCAGCGTCTACATCTTTAAATCGTGTCCAGTCACCGGTTTTATAGTTGGGTACAGCGCGGACTTGTTGGCCGTTATCAAAGCCCCCGCTGTCCAGGTCTGTAAGTGAAGTGACCTGTAAAAAATAGCCGGTTTCTTTGTTTTGCAGGAAATAGTACCCATCAGTTTGCTGGATCTTTTTCCAGCGTGTTAACTGTCCGGTATAGGTTTTATCGACGGCGCGAATCGCCAGAGTATCGTCATCATTGTTGGGATTGGGTTGTCCTTGAGAGGGATCTGAAATTTTCGAACATTGAATCCACAACCCATATGCGCGATTTTCCAATCGGTAATACTCCGGGTCACCCTCGATTGGAATTAAAAACCAACGAGTTTTATCGCCGGTAAAATTGGTGGGTACGGCTTGAATGTTCATGCCTTCACCGGTGCCGTCGCTAAAGTCAGTGGCCTGAATCCAAAGTCCATGAGCTTTATTCTCGAGTCTCTGAAACTTTGTTGCGGCCCAAGATGGTGTAGTGAAGGTGAGGGATAAGAGCGCGGTTGCTGCCAAGGGTAAGCCTGACTTTATTATTTTCATTGTATTCTCCTAGGTAAACGCTTTCCTCTGTGCAGGGAGTCTGGATGTACTGCCTGTGTTGAGTGACAGATCAGGTGCTTACCGTAAAGTTAGGTTTATTGTTTTTATCCTGCTGTAGGAGTTGTTTTTAACGAGCGTACTTTTATGTATTTGTATTAAGTATTTTGTGTACTTTTCTATTGAGATCGAGTGTTCATTATTGTGTTTTGCTGCAGTTGCGAATGCAGCCCGTTTTTGTTGTTGTACAGCTTCCTGGCGGTATACCGATAGTGCTGTCTCTTAGGTCTGGGATTGCGTAAAAAGTCAGAGAGGGGATGGCACCGCCAAAATCCAACATAGTGGAGCGTAAACATTTACGTCAATAGGCATTGAAGTGAAACTAGCGAAATGTCTAATAATTTTCGCCAACTTAAAAAACGGGGCGAAAGTCCTATCGTAATGATCGAAATGAGGCAGTGCTGTCGAAATAAAACTCGAGGTTTTTTATTTCAAATGCTTTCTATGCTGGACTATCTGAGGAACCTTGGAGCTGCCAGATTAATGGTTGCTGTTGGCGGTTTGGAGGGAAGGACGTAGGGGCATTGAGTTGAGAGGGCTGAGAGTGAGTGTGTACGTTGCAGTGCAGAAAAATGACTTGGGACTGAGGGGGATTTTTGGGTTTATGAGAAAAATAGAGCTCATAGAGATTGGCTCTATTGACTTCCGATACTAACTGTTTAGTGCAATTAACTACTCGATGAGTTTGGAATGATACTCACAACAATTCCTATACGTCACTTCGGGCACAAAGCTGGGCAATATGCTTAATTGAATGCCAAATTTGGCTTTACAAAATTAAATTCTACGGTAATCTTGCTCCTCGTATATTGCCCGCCTGCTGCGCCATGCAGCGATTTTTTAGCTTGAAATTCAGTGTTTTCGACCTTGTCGAATGTGATGTATTGGGGAGTTGTAGTGAACCCTGGCCAGGTAAACCCATATAAAAGAATGCATGAACCTTATGCGATTGCCGGATTGTTTGCGGCAATTGGCCCTGTTATTTGGGGGTTGCACTATGTACTGGTCTATTTTGTTCAGCGAGCGTTATGTAATGGGTATGGGCAGAGTGCCAGCCAGTTTGTAGCGACTATTATTGCCCTGGCTACAGCCATTATGTGTATATTTCTTGTGGCGATGATTCTGCATGCACCGCGTTTAAATAAATTATTTAAGAAAGCCAAAAAGTCCAAAGTCAAAAAGCCGAGCAAAACTGTCGGCCGCCTATTAAACGCGGGCATACGTATATTGCTTGCGCTGTGTATTATAGGGATGATTAAAAATTCTACGTCGCTGGTGTATGTCAGTGAGTGCGGTGTGCTGTTTAGTCAATTTCAGTGATTACGCTTTAGGCCTGTCTCCAAGGGCTGTCCTCAACGACTGCCCTTAACGACCGCCCTTAATGGCTTACTCAAGTATTCTTGAGTAAGCGCACACGAAAAGCCCGCCCCTTTAATTTGCCCTTGCTGATTTTATTTAATGCTTTTTTACCCAGGCTTCGCTCTACGGCAACATAGGCGCAAAAATCAAATACATGAATTTTACCAATGCTATCCCCGGCGATTCCGCCATCTCCAGTTAATGCCCCTACAATGTCTCCTGGCCTTACTTTCTGCTTTTTACCGCCGTCAATTTGTAGTGTGACCATGGTCGGTTCAGCAGGATTACGTTGCGTGTCCGGGAGTTTTTCCAATGAAATTTCCTGTTCCAGGCTTTCTTGCAGACGCTCCACTTTGAAGTGCTCTTTCTCCTCTACCAGGCTAATAGCGAGTCCTTGTGAGCCGGCTCGTCCAGTGCGGCCCACTCGGTGAACATGCACCTCGGGGTCTCGTGCAATATGGTAATTGATCACCATGCCTAGCTCTTCAATATCCAGACCACGTGCAGCCACATCTGTAGCGACCAGGACCGTTGCGCTTTTGTTTGCAAAACGCACGAGTGTCTGGTCACGTTCTCGCTGCTCCATATCACCATGCAACGGTAAGGCGTGATATCGCAGGTCCTGCAGGGCTTGTGCAAGCTCACTTACTTCACGTTTGGTATTGCAAAATACAACCGTGGATTCTGGTGCAAAATGCGAAAGCACCTGATGAATGGCTGAGGCACGTTCACTGTTATTTCGTACTTTATAAAAATATTGCTGAATACTGCCGTGAGTATGCTTGGTTTCTACCTTTACCATCACCGGATTTTTCTGGACTCGCTTGGCAAGGGCATCAATAGTGTCTGGGTAAGTGGCAGAAAAGAGCAGGGTTTGTCGCTGCTGGGGTAACTTGTCGACAATGGCATCCATGGTTGCCTGGAATCCCATGTCCAGCATCCGATCAGCTTCGTCTAAAACAAACTGAGAAACATGTTCCAGATTGAGCTTACCTTTGCGTACATGTTCCTCTATTCGCCCCGGGGTTCCTACTACGATATGCGCACCATGCTCTAGAGAGGCCAGCTGAGGCCCAAAAGGCATTCCGCCACAGAGCGTAAGAATTTTAATGTTATGAATTGCCCGTGCGAGCTTGCGAATTTCCCGGGCCACTTGATCTGCCAGCTCTCGTGTGGGGCACAGCACCAGAGATTGAACGCGGAATTGATCGACCTTGAGTGCATGCAAAATACCAAGGCCAAAGGCCACTGTTTTGCCTGAGCCGGTTTTAGCCTGGGCAATCACGTCCCGACCTTTCAAAATAACAGGCAAGGCTTCAGCTTGGATCTCTGTCATCTCGGTAAAGCTTAAATCACTTAAATTGCTTTGCAAGGCAGGCAGAAGGGGTAGGGATGAAAAACGGGAAGCAGTCACAGGCACACCGATGTCTTGTAGAAAAACGCTTATTTTAAAGTAATTCTCTCGGCTTGTGTTTAAAACCAGAGTGGTATGTGCAATGAATTCGATTATATCCAACCTTTTAACCGCAAAGCGTTTCAAAAGTGAAATGTCCCCGGCCTGCACTGAGCTCTCACAGGTATAAACGGGAACAAAATAGCTCGCTCTGAGTCCTAACTTCAGGGTAAAATGAACCGAGCGCTTGATGTGAACCGCATGCTTAAAGTGATGTATCAGCCGGCCAAATAACAGTGAGAACCTGGGATGTAGCTTTAGCGCCTGAAATCAATCGCATGCTCAGACGAAAGCAGGTTGAAAGCACATCGATAGACACTCCAGGAATTTCGACTAAAATAAGATTAGCTTTGTTCTAATCAGCGTATTTGTAGTGTTGATGCTGACGAAGGTTTTTACATTCTGCGGCTTTCCTGAAATACGGCTATAAGCCAAAGCGCTGCTTTGCATCTGAATTTTATTTCGATCATTTGCTCAGGATGCATCAATAAACAAATGCACATAGCAGTATAATTTCAGCGTAATACTAAATTGCGCGGAATACTAAAATACACAAATATAAAGTGAGTCTGGCTGGTAAGCACCTCCGCACTTACGACATCCCTTGGCACATAATCAGGTGGTTTATACCTGTGACAGATTAGGCGCATTTTGACGTCTGATTTTAGCCGCCTGCAATCGCATATCCATAATAAAAATATAATTTTTATCCAGCTTCTTCGGTATCAATTAAATTCACCGTAGTCTAATTGGAATGTATATTTATGAATGATAAACAGCACAAAGTCGTTATTGTGGGAGGTGGCGCAGGAGGGTTGATTCTAGCCACACGATTAGCGAAGCATGCTAAACGTAGCACTAAACAGAGCACCAATCTATCCGTCACTCTTGTGGATGAGTCGCTGACGCATATTTGGAAGCCTTTGTTGCATGAAATTGCCGCAGGCTCTTTAAATTCCTATGAAGATGAAATGAGTTATCTCTCCCATGCGGCAAGGCATCACTATGATTTTCAATTGGGAAAGTTTAGTCGCATTGATCGTCAGCAAAAATTGCTCTATCTCGATGAAGTTTACGACTCGAATGGGAATGTCCTCATAGAAGCGCGAACGCTGAAATACGATTCCCTCGTATTCGCTATTGGCAGCACAAATAATGACTTTGGAACCCCAGGAGTAAAAGAGCACTGTTTTATGCTCGATAACCGAAAAAATGCCGAGTATTTTCATACGCATTTTATAGGTAAGTTTCTAGCTGCTCGTGCGAAGCAGGATAATGAAAGCCTGGTTCATATCAATATTGTGGGTGGGGGTGCTACTGGCGTTGAGCTTGCTGGTGAGATCTACTCCACGATGAAGCGTATAGTTACATTTGGATTGAAAGATTTTAATCTTGACAGAATAAAAATTTGCGTGATCGAAGCGGGCAATACCATTCTTGTTGGGCAAACCGAAAAGGTGCAAAAAGGCGCTTTAAAGGAATTGAAGAAAATTGGCATTGACGTGAAATTGAATTCCAAAGTCAGTGAAGTGAACAGCACAACCATTGTCATTGACGAAAGTAATATATTGCCTTCGTCTTTATCTGTCTGGGCTGCAGGCATTAGTGGCTCAATGAATGAAAGTGCATTTGATGGCCTGGCGTTAAACAGAGTCAAGCAGATTGTTGTGAATGCCGGTTTGCAAAGTCACGAAGACGAAAGCATCTTTGCGATAGGCGATTGTGCTGAGTGTGTTGTTGACGGAAATCGGCTTGCTCCTCGCGCACAAGTCGCTCAGCAGCAGGCGATATTTTTGGCGGATAATTTTATGGGCTTTATTGATTCCAACAACATGCCTGAATTTGTATTTCGTGAAAAGGGCAGTTTAATCACCATTGGCGAAAGTGATGCCGTCGGAAATATATTCGCCAGCATATTCGGTAGCTTTTATGTGCAGGGCGCTATTGCCAAGTGGGCTTATTTGAGCTTGTATCGACAGCATCAGCTGCAGACGCTCGGCGTTTATCGGACTATTATCCAGGTATTAAAAGACTCTATGACACGCGTTCTCGGGCCGAAGATTAAGCTCCACTAAACTTAGGAATCTCCCGATATCGATGTAAACTTTTCCTGGAACAATGTAGTTCTTGGAAAAGTTTATCGATTTTTGCGCTGAAATTCTTTGACTTTCCCACGTCCGCTGCGCATAGAGGGAGATGGAATTAATCTTGCAAACCTCCTCTTATTTGAATCTTACTCGTCGATAGTAGGTGGCGTATAAAACTTAAACCAATAATGAGGAGGTAATATGATGACGCATAGTGAAACTCAGGAACTCTGGGCGCTTATTAAAGAAATTCCCGTAGCCATGTTGGCCAGTGTTGATGGTGAAATAATTCGTTCTCGGCCAATGCACCTCATTCAGAACGAATTTTCTGGAAAACTCTGGTTTTTCACCAGTAAGAGTTCCCATAAAGCAAAAGAAGTTGATCGTCAGCCCGCAGTCAATCTGGTATTCATGGATGTGAAAGAAAACAGGTACGTTTCATTATCCGGTGACGCTAAGATTACGCAAGATAGCGAGTTGATAAACAAATTCTGGGCGCCCCCCGCCAGTGTCTGGTTTCCCGAAGGGAAAAATTCAGACAACGTAGCATTACTCGAAGTGAATATAGAGGCAGCTGAAGTCTGGGATATTCGCACGGGAAAAATCACCCAGTTATTGCGTATTGCTAAAGCCAAGATGAACAATGAAATCCCAGAGCTGGGCGATCACAAACAGTTTGCCTGAGGTGTGGCTGAAGGAATACATGCATGTCGGATTTTGTGATAGACACAATTAAATCTACGGGATATTTTGGGATACTCTTTTTAATGTTGGCGGAAAATGTCTTTCCGCCAATCCCTTCTGAAGTGATTATGCCGTTAGCGGGGTATCTCGTTTCAAAAGAATCAATGAACATGATTATGGTTGTTGCCGCTGGTACAGTGGGGACGATGTTAGGTGCGTACGTACTATACTTCGTCGGGGCCAAAATGGGTAAAGATCGTCTAACCCAATGGTCTGAAAAATATGGCCGATGGTTTGCCATTACGCCCAAGGATATTGATAAAACTCAGCATTGGTTTGATAAACATGGAAGCAGCACGGTGCTGTTTTGTCGATTAATACCTGGAATGCGATCCTTGATTTCAGTGCCTGCTGGTTTGGTGGAAATGCCTTTGTTAAAATTTTCACTCTATACATTGATCGGTACAATCGCCTGGACGAGTTTGCTGGCGTATATTGGCTTAGTTTTAGGGCAAGAGTTTGAACAGGCAAAAGACTATATAGGTCCTGTAAGTACAGCCGTAGTAATCGGTTTGTTGGGATTCTATCTTTATCGCGTGATTCGCGGGGCTCCTGACCAATAGTTTTTAAAACTGAGCATTTAGACATGAAATTGAGTTTCTAAATCGCTTCTATTATTTTAAAAGAGTATTTTAAAAGAGTATTTATTAGGATATATGTAAACGGGTTATCATGGTTAAGCACAAGGTAATTGGATTATTAAGGTGGATTGGGAATCGAGAATTTGCAGCGTTATTGGCAGTGTTCACGATATTGTTTTTAGTATGGGGATTTGCTGAACTGAGTGAAGAGGTCATGGAAGGCGAAACCATGACGTTTGATGAAGCTGTTCTCTTAAGTATGCGCAACCCGCAGGACGTGAGCGATCCTTTGGGGCCGGGATGGTTCGAAGAGATGGGGCGTGACGTAACCGCCATGGGAGGAAATGTAGTGCTAACTATTTTAACCCTTGCCGTTTGTGGGTTTATGGTGTTGGACGGTAAACGTCGATTAGCGATTGTATTGATCGTCGCAACACTCGGTGCACTGGGGGTGAGTACGATGCTGAAGAGCTCATTTGACCGCGATCGCCCAGACCTGGTTCCTCATGATGCTCGTGTATACACCGCCAGCTTTCCCAGTGGTCACTCGATGCTGGCGGCTAGTACCTATCTTACGCTGGGAGCATTGTTGGCGAGAGCGCAAAAACGCCGAAGAATTAAAGCGTATATTTTAATTATCAGTCTGTTCTTAACATTGATTATTGGCTTAAGTCGAATTTATCTGGGCGTTCACTGGCCGACGGATGTATTGGGTGGCTGGGCTGTGGGCGCTGGCTGGGCATTAGGGTGCTGGTTATTGGCGCGTTGGCTGCAAGATCACGGTGAAGTTGAAAATGAATATGGACGTCTAGATCGAAAAGAAGCTGTTGAGCCCTGACATGTTGGATGTTGTTAAAGTCACTGACGTTACTGCTGTAGAAATAATCATTCGGTAATCAGTCTTCAGTGGTAATAAAGTAATAGACCGTTGTTCCCAATAGAAAAGTTATGGGTGAGCGCGTGCCAGCATTGGTAAAAAAGCTGGTAAAAATAGTTCTTAAAAAATCTAGCAAAAAATCTTATAAAAAAAGCGAGTAAAAAAAGCTAGTAAAAAAAGCCTCGCCGCGTACTGCGGCGAGAGAAGGGGGAAATAAATCTGGGGTGTTTTCCTGTGTTGCCTTATTGATTAATTTTTCTTAGAGCTTTACTTGTACGTGATGTAAAAGATCAGCTTAGAAACTCAATGAAAGTCATTTGTTAATCGATAACATCTAAAATAGTTGTAGTCTCAACTAATGCTTAAGATATCTTTAATGGTTATGTTGATAGCATAAGCTGAAAGCTATTAAGAAATCAGAGATTCTAAAAACCAGTGTGTCTAATACATCACTAAGCATCACTAAACATCACTAAACATCACTAATCGCTAATCGCTAATCGCTAATCCTCACTAAATATTAGAGCACGCTGGAATGCGTACTCCTGCAAACCCAACAGAGAAATTCTCAGATAATACTCGGGAAATGGTCTGCATAATTAAAGTCTATGGCTCATGGTGCGTTAAAAATTAAACTAAAATGTGGAATGGACCTCTGAGGATATTTTCTTCAGCTCGCGTTCAGCATTTTCTAAACCACGATGTGACTCCGCATGAACGATTAATACTGTTTTCCCGCTTTCCAAAGCTGCACGAGTACTTGCTACAATTGGATCATGGTCTGGACGTAAGGTAGCAAGACCGGCAAACATTAAGCCTATCATAAGACCAAAAAATGCCGTCATACTGGTTGCAAGAATTGGATTGGACGCGGCAAGAGGAATCCCGCCTACGGTTAATCCCCAACCGAAAATCCAGCCAAGAAACAGTCCGCCAGCACCAAAAATAAAATGGGTTTTGAGTAGCGTGTTTTGAATTCCGCGAACCTCAGGTTCAACCTTCTTCGACCAGTGCCGATCGTTCTTTTCGATAATCATAATTTCGTCTGGCCTGAGAAACGTAAAGTCGGTTAATTGCTGACGAGCCTGTTGTGCATCCGTCGCTGAGTTAAACACCGCTTCCACTTTCGAAGGGTGTCTTTCAGAGGTTAGTAATTTTTTAAGCATCATCATGCCCCTATTTAACATTTTCTTAAATGGCTAGCGTTATGTCACTGTTATACGCTAAATCTGCTCGGGTGAACCGCTTGATTGATTACAGTTCGTTGGCAGCCTCTGTGTGAAAATTAATGCGATTTGTAGCCGATTGGTACATGTCTACAATGTTTCCCATACTTTGTTTGATGGTATTGTTTTCAGATCGTTCATACATATGCTGATATAGATCTATTAAGCTGTTGTGGATGTCGGAGATTGAGGCTTGTATATCTTCCGGGTTCATTGTCGAAAAATGAATGTCCCGTGGATCGGAATGTATAATGGCGTGACGATCTGAGTATTCATAAAACCACGTTCTAAGCTCGTTTTCTTTCATATCGCGACGAAGATTTTTTATGGTGCTGCACAATTTGGATTCCTGGTTTGCAAGATAGTTCAGGAGTAAGCCGCAACGCTCGTCAGGCACTTGGTAAGCGCCTTCATCCAGGCTGGATGCAAGTGCCTGGTGATAATCACTCGTCAGTTTTAATATGTCATCGGTTGTTTTGGTTAGCATCGTCATGTTGAGATTCCTAATCGTCGGCCTCTTAAAGGGTTTTTAAGTGTCAATTCACAGTGAGTTAGTTTGAAAAAATTCCACGGAGCTTTGAAAATTAAACAATAAAATGCCAGATTCTAATAACTCGTAAGTCAGTGAGATTTACACGTGTTTTGTCATTTTTTACCATTGAAGAAGAATCGTCGATATTGATTCTCCCTGCGTTGATTACGGCTACCGCTATTGCTAACAACACTGTGTGCGCTGTTCTACTAAGCTTTTTAACAAAGTGTATGGAGTGTTTTGCAAACTGTGTTCCATTCTCATTTGTTAAGCGGCAATCTGCCCTGCCGGTAAGTCGTGTGGCAGAGTAACCAGGTGGTCAGCTATGTCACCCGTCACGTAACTGTTTATGTCGCAGAGATGCTAAGTCATCATGTCAATCGGCAAGAGAATACTAAAACCAAAGGTTCGTATATCCGTAAATCCGTAAAAGAGTGGTGAAGTAAGGCACGTTAAAAACGCCCAAAGTCAATTGGCGTCAATATTTTGCGTAGTGAAAAACTATCATATTTCTAATATACCCTTGGAGTGGATATGTTGTTGGAACATTAATTGCGTGTTTGTATTTCATTAAGTATGTAATGAAACACAAAGTGAATATTGAATGTAGACGAGGTGATTATGAAAACCTTCATTGGCACGATGGCAATATCTTCGCTTGCTGTATTAGCCTTAGCCGGTTGCGAGGATAACACTGACCCACAAGTACAACAGGAACGTATCAATAAATTCGACGTGTTGCAGTCTTCCGCTGAAACCAGTCCTGCGCCGATTCCTGGATCTACTTTGGAAAAGCGAATAGCGGAATATGAAAACGTGAAAAATGGGATGTCAGATAACGAACCTAATAGTAAACTTCACAGTGAGCTTCATCAAAAATCTTCTGCGGTACCTCTAGTAAAAGCTCACTATGAAAGAATTCAGTTTGCAGAAAATTCCAGTCAAATTACGGACGGTGCGGCAAAAGACATTCGCACATTGAGCGAAGGTTTAAGTCGGGATGTTCCCAGTTATATAACGGTTCGTGCCATAGATGGCGACAACATAGATGCGACGGCCCCATCGCAGGGCTTCTCCGAGTTGGTAAAACCAAGAGTAGAGGCAATTCGACAGGAACTTGAAAAGAATAAAGTGAACATTGCAAAATTAGTGGTGGATAATGCTGGCGTGGTGGAAAACAACGGAGAGGGAACTGTAATGGCCGGTACTGAGGGAGACGCATTGGATGATAAGAAGCGACAGTATATAGTGATTGCGTTCGGGGAATCCGGACAAAAGTCATCAGAGAAAATAAAAACACACTTGTAAATGTGATATAAACAACGAATCCGTTTTGTAACCAGTTGAAAACTATGGCCGTGACGCTTTCTACCGAGCACATACAGGAACTCCAGGAGGCTAAATACCTTCTGGAAAATCTCAGTTTAACAGCGAAAATCTCCGGGGCCATTGGAAGCCCGTTGGAAAAGGCGATTCGTGTTTTACCTGAATCGACTCGAGAACGAATTGTCCAGGTAACGACAAAATCGCTGGATACAGCGCTCTATGCCGCGATACATACCTTATCTAAAGACGTCAATGCGGAACGCTCACCACGTAACCTGGGACATAAAATTAGCGTGGCGTTGACGGGAGCTGCCGGTGGAGCATTTGGCATTGCTGCGTTAGCGTTGGAGTTGCCGGTTTCGACGACTTTGATGTTGCGCTCCATTGCAGATATTGCGCAGTCACAGGGGGAGAATTTAACCGAGAGGGATGCTCAGCTAGCCTGCGTAGAAGTTTTTGCGCTAGGAGGTCCACAGGCTTATGATGATGCTGTTGAGACCGGTTACTTTGGTGTTAGATCTGCGCTAGCTAAAGCCGTGTCCGACGCAGCTAAGCACGTAACACGATTTGGTCTCGCAAATAGTGGGGCTCCCGTATTAAACAAATTTATTCACTCTGTCGCCCTGCGTTTTAGTATTCCAGTTTCGGAGAAAGTTGCAGCACAAGCGATACCGATAATCGGCGCAGCAGGAGGCGCGTTGATTAATACGGCTTTCATCCAGCACTTTCAAAGTATCGCCAAAGGGCATTTCATTGTCAGACGTTTGGAGCGAGTTTATGGGCCTACCGTTATTCGGGAGGCATACGCAAGTTTACCCAGACAATCAGAAAAGCCCATGTCTGGTGAAAGTACAAATCCGGCATCGCATCAATCCTCCAATAACAACTCGGACAAAAGCCCGAATATCAGACAGGATTTAACAAATGATACAAACCCCGAGGAAAAAACGTTGAAATAAGCAGTAAATTAACTGATTAAAAGGCGGTTGAAAGAGCCAAAGCAAAAGGTAAGGCAAGGCAAGGTAAGGTAAGGTAAAAAATAAGAGGAAAGTGGACGAAAAGATGAAGGAAATACACGGAATCCCTTAATTTAAAAAGCGCGACAAAAAGTCCTAAGAATAATCAATGATTACATTTTGGTGTCGTGAATCAGTACCAAAAATGATACGCAACAATGCTTAACAAGACATATGGATAAATGTACTATGGAATACTCCCACCGACTCGATTAATGCTATGCGAAGAAAGTCAATCAGAATTAAGCAAAGTAAAAAGTGCAAGGTGAAAAACCGAAGGCGGGCTCGGCTTTTTCGGTTTTTCAAAACAACGGAACAACATAACCGTGCCGAGGCAAGCAAGAGCGAACAAAGTTGATTGACGGTTCACAATGTTCGCAAAGCTCACAATGCTTGAAAGGCCGCAATGCTTGAATGCCCACAACCTTCACAAAGCCAAAAAGCCACTAAGATTTTTGCTGTAGTCGTCTATCCTCTTGTTCATCATCGGCCATATCCTTCGAAAATATGCCCCAAACCGCAACAAACATCGCAGCGATGATCGGACCTGTTATAAATCCATTCACGCCCATTAAGGCGATTCCCCCCAGCGTGGAGATAAGAACAAGGTAGTCAGGAAGCTTTGTATCACGACCCACTAGAACAGGCCGTAGCAAATTATCCACAAGACCGATTACCAATCCTCCCCAGGCGATAAGAACAACGCCTTGCCACACGTCACCGCTAAATAGCAAGTAGATTGCAACAGGCCCCCAGACAATGCCAGCGCCAATGGCCGGGATAAGCGATGCGGCAACCATCACCACGCCCCAGATCAAAGCCCCTGGAAGACCGAGCACCCAAAATATAAGGCCACCGAGAGAGCCCTGAATGATAGCGACAATTAAATTGCCTTTGACCGTTGCACGAATAACTTCTGCGATTTTACTGAAGAGTAAATATTCTCGATCATCTCGCAATGGCAGACATTTTACGAGTGTTTTTGTCAGCTTCTTGCCATCGCGAATCATAAAGAAGGCCATATAGAGCATAACACCAACACCGAGGAGAAATTGGAATATATTAATGCCTGCTTTAAACGTATGCTGGGCAAAGAATTTTCCCCCGGCAGTTAACCCTGAGCTTAAGCGTTCCTTTAAATTGCCAAGATCTATACCAAATCCTTGTGCCCAGGATTCAATGGAGCTAAAACCTTGATCTAATCTTGCCAGTCGTTGATCAAGATTAATATCACCGTCTTCAATCTTCTCATAAAAATCCATAATTTCTCCTGCGACCATCAATGTGGTGATAGTGATGGGCAGTACAATAATCATGATACAAGCCAGAAGTGTTAGTGCGGCAGCCGAATTATGACGACCGGGATAGCGATTCAGTATATGTACGTGTAGGGGATAAAATATAATAGCAATAGCCAAAGCCCAAAAAAGTGGACCAAAGAATGGCGTTAATATCCAGAGGAAGGCAAGTGTGCTGGCGCTAAGTAAAAATACTAGTGTTTTGTTTTCAATTTTCTGATTGCTGGGGGACATACAGTGTTCTCTAACGTCTTCCAAGTTATGGTCAGAAAGTCAATGCAAAATGTAATCCTGATTTCTCAAAAAATATCAGAATAATTGACAGTACCCGACACTTGCGGCAACTGTCGAGTCAAATGCCTCACCACTAAATCCAGTCTGTTGTGGTAATGCGTTGTAAATGTTGTAAATGTCGTTGAAAAATTTATAAAGAAAATGGAGTTGAACCGCACTTTGCATTGCTACTTTTGAAAATGTCATCAGCATGATCGCGACTAAGATTTAAGATAAGTACACATGACTCGGTGCATTTCAATCCTATTACTGATCGATAAAACCTATTAAACCAGGCAATAAGTTTTACACTGCCTGCAATTTGAATAACTCGGCATTAAAAACAACAAAAGGGCTAATAAAAGGGCTAACTAATGGCCTGTATTCATACCAATTTTTAATTGTTGGTAAAACGAGTGGTGTAAAGGGAAGTCCAGTGAAATAAGTAACACCCTGCCAAATCCCATATCCTTGATGACTTCTTTCTCTGTGTTCCAAGCTGGCATTGTTATCGCATTGCTGGCATTAGTGAAGACGCAATTGCGGACGAAACTGAATGGCGTTAAAAGTACGGTGTCGGTGTTTTCTTTACATACATGCCGTTTTCGCTGGCCATTCAATATCCACCTGAAATTCATTAATTTTTCCTTCATGGGAGAGCAGGCCTTGCGCTACCGTCAGTCTACCCTTTGGGTTGCATGCCTTCTAATGGCACTAACTTTGTGTTGTATGTGTTATGTGCTGGTGAATGGCAGCTTTGTAAAACAAATGGTTCTACATATCGCGCTGATGGGGCCCGTGGCATGTCTAGCTGCCAGCTGGCTGCTGCAGTCAAAGATGCAGTTCTCTCCTTTGTTTAACTCTCTTATTGCTAAATTGTGGTTAGCGACCAGCATACAACTTGCCATCTTTCTTGTTTTCCATCTGCCATTTAATTTACATGGCTCGCACTCCGGTCCTGCTGCGGGGATTATGCTGGTTTTAATGTTCGGTGCTGCACTTTGGTTTTGGTTGTGCGTTTTAGGTATGGAGCATAATAAAACCTGGCAATCTATGTTGGCTTTACTGGTCACTGGAAAGATTTTTTGCCTGGTTGCAGTGTTAATGATTTTTTCGCCGCGATCTTTGTATGCCAGTATGCATACCCCAGTTTTATTGGATGAACAGCAATTAGCGGGCCTGTTAATGGTGGTCGCATGTCCAATGTCTTACATTCTGGCTGCCGTTGTGCTGTGTGTAAGATGGTTAAATGCAATTTCGTTTCAGGCTGACTCTGCTGTAGCTGACTGGAAGGATGCATAAACTTGAGATTAACTTGTGTTGTAACAGCAAAGCGCTTATGGATCGGTATAGGAGCCATTGCCATTGTGACCGTGGCTATGGCGTTATTGGTTGCGTATTCAGGCGTTTATAATATTGCTGCCAGTCGAGGTCATCCCGCCTGGCTAAATTGGTTTTTAACCGTAGGTATGCACCGATCAGTCCAGGTTAACAGCCAAAATATCAAGGTGCCTGATATCGACGACGAAAAGCTAGCGCCCTTAGGCGCTGCTCATTTTCATAGTGGCTGTGCAGTGTGTCATGGTGCTCCGGGTATGCGAATTAATCCAGTGTTCGACCATATGCTTCCTTCACCACCAAACCTGAGTGAGGAAGTCAGTCAGTGGAAGAAACGTGAATTGTTTTGGATCGTCAGACATGGCCTTCAGTATGCAGGTATGCCAGGGTGGAGCGGACATGCAAGGGAGGATGAAGTGTGGCCTATAGTCGCGTTTTTAAGTGTATTGCCAGATCTAAGTGAGCAGGAATATAAAACGTTAAGTCAGGGAAATAACATCAAAAAATTTATTCATGATGATGCCGACATTCATCCCCTAACAGAGCTACTGACAAACTGTCGTCGATGTCATGGTACTTCCACTCGTCCAGCGACAACCTCATATGTGCCCGTTTTAGGAGGGCAAAAACCGGAATATCTAGCGCGCGCCTTGCACGAGTACAAGATGAATTTACGAGAAAGTGGCTACATGGAACCGGCGGCCCACTTATTGAGTGAAAGTGATATTCATGCTTTGGCAAATCATTATGGACAACTGGATGAGGTGATCCAAGAAACTCCGGATTATTCAAATAAATTAATTGAAGCTGGTAGAAAGTTAGTAGAAAACGGCGATAGAAGCCGACGTATACCCGCGTGTGCACAATGTCATATCAGAGAACATTCCAGTCAATTTCCTGTGCTGGACGAACAATATGAGGATTACCTGAAAAACCAATTAATTCTTTGGCAACGAGGCGGACGTAATCATACAAGTTATGGTGAACTCATGGGGGTAATTGCCAAACGTATGACATTAAAGCAAATTCAGGCGGTGAGTGCATATTATGCGAGTGTATCAAGCAGGAAAAATGCGGATACATCTATCAACACTAACGCTCATGAAAATTCCATTCAGGGAACGGAGAATCTATGATGCGCTTGAAGTATACGATTAGATTTATTTTTCTTCTTCTAACTGCTGGTCTGCTTGGATGCAAAACTGAGCAGTCAATGTTTAGCAGTGCTGGTCCTTACGCAGATAGCATTGTGTGGTTGACTCACCTCATGACCTATGGCGCGATTGCGGTCACGCTATTCATTATGTTGCTCACCGGAGTGGCCTTATTTGCGCCTGATAATTGGAAGAGAAAGCTCACATCTGATAAGAATATTGTGGTCGGCGGCATTGTGTTTCCCACGGTACTGCTGACGATATTGCTTATCTATGGTTTTATTTTACTCGCCAATGCAGAAAAGATAGTTCGCAGTTCGGAAGCTTTAAGCATTGATGTGGTTGGCGAACAATGGTGGTGGCGATTCATCTACACGCTACCTGATGGCCGAAAAATAGAAACGGCAAATGAGTTACGTATTCCAGTAAATCGTCCAGTCTCACTTACTCTAACAACGGCAGATGTTATTCACAGCTTCTGGATTCCTGCCTATGGCGGAAAGCTGGATATGATTCCTGGAAGAGAAAATACACTGGATATCTTTGTCCAGCAGACTGGTGTATTTCGAGGTCAGTGCGCGGAATATTGTGGTGGTGCCCATGCGTTAATGTCGATGTATTCGGTGGCAATGTTGCCCTCGGAGTTCGAACAATGGCTCGACAAAGAGAGCCAAATAGCCAGTAGCGCTGCTAATGCAAAAGGTAAAGATGTGTTTCTAGCAAATGGTTGTGGTAGTTGTCACCAGGTAAGAGGAACTACCGCGAATGGGACTGTAGGCCCTGATCTTACTCATGTGGGGTCACGTCTGAGTATTGGGGCGGGGGTATTAAAGGTGAGCAAGGAAAGTTTTGTGCAATGGATTGAAAATCATCAGCGTCTTAAACCGGATAATTTGATGCCTGAGTACACTTTCTTAACGGTAGAGGAAACGCAGTTGATTGCGGAGTTTTTGCATGGGCTTCAATAAGCCATTGAAGTATTTATCTTTTGTGGTGTATTCGTCCGAGTCACCGGTGTGTTGCAACATTTGTTAATTGAATTGAGAGGTTAGTATAAGCATGGGTGATTCGTCGATGTCGACAAATCCGAACGCATTACCGAATGCGTTGCCGAGAAGTCCGCAAGAGGAACGTGACCTTCTTAGAATTTGGGCAACACCTAAAGGCTGGCGCTTACCTACGGCAGTTAATAATTCCGTGATAGGCCTTATGTACATGGGGGCTGCATTTGTCTTTTTTGTTTTAGCGGGAATATTGGCGCTGGTAATGCGCACTCAGTTAGCGGTACCGGAAAATGAGTTGATTAGTCAGAGTTTATATAACCAGCTATTCACCATGCACGGCACGACCATGATGTTTCTGTTTGCTGTTCCTGCTGTTGAAGCGCTTGGTGTTTTACTTCTGCCACAGATGCTGGCGGCGCGGGACCTGCCATTTCCCCGTCTCAGTGCATTTGCAGTTTGGGCGTATATAGTGGGAGGAACTGTATTTTTTTCCACGATATTTTATGACCTGGCGCCGCAGGGCGGATGGTTTATGTATCCTCCGTTAACGCTCACCGAATACTCTCCTGGCGATAACGCAGATTTTTGGTTGCTGGGGATAGGTTTTATAGAAATTTCTGCCATAGCAGGCGCCATAGAAATTATTGTAGGTGTGCTAAGAACGCGTCCACCCGGAATGACACTGGATAAAATGCCTATTTTTGCCTGGGCCATGTTAATTTTCGCCGGCATGATTGTTGTTGCTTTTCCCGCTGTGATTTTAGCTACGATGTTACTTGAAATAGAACGGTCTTTTGGTTGGGCATTTTTCACGGCGTCAAACGGTGGTGACCCTTTACTGTGGCAACATTTGTTTTGGTTTTTCGGTCACCCCGAAGTGTATATCATCTTTTTACCGGCAGCTGGGTTGGTCTCTATGATGATCCCGACAATCGCCCGCACACCTCTTGTCGGTTACAAGTTAATTGTGATTGCGTTGATTGCAACGGGGTTTTTTAGTTTTGGATTGTGGGTGCATCATATGTTTACTACGGGAATTCCTTCCATGAGTCTGGCTTTCTTTTCTGCTGCCAGTATGGCAGTTGCAGTGCCGTCAGGCATTCAAATATTTTCCTGGATAGCGACATTAGCTGCTGGCAAAAAACGCATTGAATTTAATCCACCGACATTATTTATTCTGGGCATGTTTTTTATATTCACTGTTGGTGGACTGACGGGCGTGATGGTTGCCATGGTGCCTTTTGACTGGCAGGCACATGACAGTTACTTCATTGTTGCACATATGCATTATGTTTTAATTGGGGGAATGGTATTCCCTTTGTTTGCAACGTTTTATTATTGGGCGCCCATGTTAAGCCGGCGACAATTGTCGGTGCGATTAGGTAAGTGGTGTTTCTGGTGCATGTTTGTCGGTTTTAATGTGGCGTTCATGCCGATGCATATTGCTGGGCTTATGGGGATGCCTCGCCGTGTCTGGACTTATCATGAAGGGGGCGGGTTTGAAATATACAATGCAATATCGACCTTGGGTAGTTACCTCATTGCGGTAGGCGTATTGTTTTTTATTATTGACCTTATTCGTAATTTTCGGGTAGGTGAAGGTGGTCCGCGCAACCCCTGGAATGCTGGGACTTTGGAGTGGTTGCCGAATGATGTGTATTGCACGCGCTCAATACCCATCGTGAAAAGTCGTGAACCGCTTTGGGATCAGCCGGGCCTGGCAGAAGAGGTAGAGTCTGGACAGCACTATTTACCTAATGCTCCAACAGGTGGACGCGAAACTTTGATTACCTCACCCATTGAGGCGCGACCACAGTATGTTGTGCAAATGCCAGGTCCGAGCTGGACGCATGTGCTAGCAGCAGTATTTACCGCTGCATGCTTTCTTTTACTTACTGTAAAGCTTGTGGTGCCGGCTTTAATTTGTGCGGTTGGAGCTATTCTCAGTTGCCTCGTCTGGGTGTGGGAATTAGATAAAGGCCCGGGAAAAGGTCCCGTGGATATTGGTGGCGGGATTAAATTACCGGTGTATGTATACGGTTCAGTGGGGCATGGCTGGTGGGCAATGATAATTTTAATGTTGGTGGCCGGTTCTCTATTCTTATCCTACATATTTTCTTACCTGTATATTTGGACGGTATCACCGAACTTTTGGCCTTCAGATATTGACGCATTACCCGAATTAAGTTGGCCGGTAGCGAGTGCTTGCGCATTTTTACTCAGTGGCTTTGCGTTTATGTGGTCGAAAAAATCTTTAGCCGAACCTGGCAGTAAAAATCTGGCAACACCTTGCGCCTTATTAATTGCCATGCTCGCCTGCGTCGCAGGTGTTTCTATTGAAGTATATGGGCAAACTTTACAGAACCTCGACCCGACTGAAAGTACATACGCAGCTTTGGTATATATGGCAAGTATTTTAAATAGCCAACTGATTTTTGCGATTGTAATTATGGGCAGCTTTGTGATTGCGCGGCACTTTACGGGAAAACTGGATGGTTCTCGTTATGCCTCATTGGAAAACACTATCTTGTTAGCGTATTACACTATTGCCCAAGCGATTATCAGTCTGCTTCTGGTGCATGGTTTTCCCCGGGGGTTGTTGTCATGAGACGCAATCGAGTTTCCAGCGCTAAGAATGAAAACTGCAAGAATGAAAGCTACATGAATGAAAACTACAAGAAAGATAGCGCTATAAAAGAATGTGCATTGAAAGAAGCCACAACGAAAAAAACACAACGGAAAAAAACACAAAGAAAGAAACCACAATGAAAGAAAATAAAAAGAAAACCTTTATACAGCGCGATACCATGCAAATTCATAGCCTCCAAATGGTTTCGGAGAATTTCGTTGCGGTGAGTCTAGTTGGTCTTTTGGGTCCGCTTACCTGGGTTTTTCATTTCGCGATTGTGTATTTAACACAGCAGTTTTTGTGTTTGAACGCCTCCGATACGGCCAGCGCATCAGTGACCAAAGTGATTGGTGTCGCAACTGGTGGAGCCTGCGTTATTCTTGGTTTGCTGATTTGGCGTTCACCGTACTTACTTTCGCATGTTTTGGATTTCGATTTTACGAAGCAGGAAAGCTCGATGAACCGTGAGGATCGAATCGAAATAAACGAGGCATCCACTTTTCAGTTTTTGATTCTCATCATGCGATGGTTAGCAGGTTTGAGTTTTCTTGCGATTATCTGGTCTTCCAGTGCCGCGGTGGTATTGAATGAGTGTGGTGGTCCTTATTTGTAAGAACGTCAATTTAAAAGGACGACGCTGGCATTAGGTGAATAATCGTTAAATCTATGACGCATCATATCTAAACTCTTGTTTTCAGGGTAAGGCAATGGACACATTGTTGATTGTACTTATATATGCAACTTTGCCAGTGCTAGGGCATCTGGCTGGTGTGTTTCTGGCAGAGATCATTGACCCTCCATCACGTGTAGTTGGTGCGGCACTACATTGTTCTGCGGGTATTGCTTTTGCATTGGTGGCATTAGAGTTTTTGCCAAGAATCGTTGATCATCTGCCGTTTATCTTAATGTTATTGATGTTTGCGCTTGGAGTGCTAATCTCGATTGCGCTTGCCAAAAGTGTTAGCGCATTACGATCTCTGAATGGGGGTCACCATACTGCCGCCATCATGGTATTTACTGCAGTGTCGATAGATTTAATCACGGATGGATTTTTAACGGGAGCGGGCTCTGCGATTGATACACACTTGGGTTTTTTGCTTGGAGCGGCGCAATCTCTAGCGAATATTCCGGGTGGCTTTGCGGTTACTGCGACATTGCGTCAGCATCATTACCGAAAGCAATGGCGAATCGTCTCAGCCTTGTTGATTGCATTGCCGGTACTGGCGGTTGCAGCATTTAGTTTATGGTTGGTTTCGGATAAAGCGCCGGAAGTACAAAACAGTATTTTAATGACGATGGGCGCGGTGCTGTTATTAACCACGGTCGAGGACATCATCCCGGAAGGAGACGCTCCGCGGCCTCTGCGTTGGCAGTCTTCACTTGCCTTTGGTATCGGCTTTTTAGGCTTGGCTGCATTGGCACATTATTTTTAGCTAAATATTGCTCAATTTCGTCGGTTTCAAAAACATTTATTTATCGTATAAACCGATTTTGTTCTCTAAGTGTGATGTGCATCCGAGCTTTGTGTGATGATTTTCATATAAATTGGGGTGCAAAAAACAAGCAACCAGTGGTAGTGGCGCGTAAATTATGGGACAATAATTGATCTGTTTGGACGACAGATCTTTGGGGGATTGGATAGGGAAATTCATCTGCTTTATCAAACTACCTGTGCAGTATTAATCATCATCCGATCCAGTTGTATCTTGCTTACTATGAAAAAGTGGCAATCACCGCGTGAATATATGCCGTGATTACAGGTGTTACTTTTTTATTGAAGCTTTATTTAAGACATTTATCCTCGCTTGCATGTCGTTGCGAATTTATTTAGGCGTTTTTCGTTCTGCCTTGTATTGAATCGCTGCGTATTGCAGGTTGGTCTATTAATAATGCATTGGAATATATAAATGAAAAGGTCAAAAGTTAGAAACATCGACTATTGGACTTATATTTTTACTGTTTCAGTTTTACTGGTGTTTCTTATATTTAAAAGTATGGGAATTATAGTTGAGCTGAGTCAAACTGTTGAGCTGGAATTAAGTCGTTACATTCGCGGATTTTCGGTACTTATTGTTCCAGTATATGGAATGTTTTTTTGCGCTGTCACGTTTACCGTGTGTTCTGCACTTTTTTTGCGGAAAACTTTTCCTGCGGATGGCATTATCCCTTCGGTATTAGTCGGGTTGACCTTTGTTATCGTTGGCGTTCTCAACCAGTCTGTATGGCCTTATCTTATTGGTGCGGTAGTGGGATTGTATCTTTGGTACAACGTAGTGAAGTACCTTGGCCTTTTCATGGTCGGCATTCCCATTATTGTCGATTCACAAAAATGGAGTGAATCTTCATTGGATTATGAACATCGCGCGCCGGAATATTGGGTATATGTGATCAACGTCCTTTATCTGCTTAGTGTATTGAGTTTTCCGGTGTTTTTCATTTACTCACTGAGTTTGCATGACGCTTCATGGGCCGCCGCTTTAATCGCCTCGTCTGTTGCAACGTCACTGGGCTTGTTTTATTTAAAACGTGAAAAAAGTATTGGTTACTTGTTTTACATTTTGCCGATTGCGTGTCTGGTGCTGTTCTTTTTACCCTCCCAAGGCGGCGTAAGTAATGCTCTTTCCTTGGAATCTAATACCCTGATTAAACTGATATTTTCATTCGTTCCAGTGTTAATGATTGGACTATCGTGTTTTGCTTGCTGGGGCAGGATGATTGGAAAGGTGTTTGAAGAGTAGCAAAGGTGATGGAAAACGTGTAAGCCCAGAGGATGAACTTCTGACTTTCACTTGTAAAAAAGGGCTTACCTTTTGATGAGGTAAGCCCTTTTTTTGTGTGTTACTTTTGTTAACCGTTGTTATTTCAGCAGCAGATTCCCCACCAGATACACGCCACCATACCCGATGGTGTAAGCCAGGGTGAGCATCCACAAATATCGTAAATGACTTACGAACGTCAGACCTTTGATTTTACTCATCGCCACGATGCCTGCTGCGGAGCCGATGATAAACAAAGACCCGCCTGCACCAACGGCATACGTAAGTCCCATCCATGAAGGCTTGCTCATCGTAATATCCGATTTCAGCAGTGCGGCAGTGAGCGGTACGTTATCAATGATGGCCGAGATAAATCCAATGACATAGTTAGATACGTAATCTGGCACAATTGCATAGTGACTGGCGAGCGTGTCCAGGATGTGGATTTCTTTTAACATGCCAACAATCAATAAAATCCCAAGGAAAAACAACAGGGTGTCAAATTCAATGGTTCGAATGTAGTCCAGAATTGCATCTCGTTCTTCATCATCATGATAAAACCGTGCAATGAGGAACATAATCGACAAGCCCATAAGGAAGGTCAGGGCCGGGGGTAATTGGAATGCAATGTTTCCTACGATAGTCGCGAGGATTGTTAGCAGGAATACGGCCGCAATAACAATATCTACACGTCTTACATCCGTGCGGTGAGAGCTGACAGTGATGGTTCCGGATAAACCAAAGGACATGATTGCCGCAAGGGTCATGACAGCGATAAACGCGGGTAGAATCAGCAATAATAATTCTGTGATTTGTATTTTGCCGGCGAGAAATATCATCAGCGTGGTGACGTCGCCTGTTATAAGCGCTACACCGCCAGAGTTAACCGCGAAAACCACCAACGTAGCAAAACGTATGGTTTTTTGTTTATCCAGCTTTAACGAGAGAATGAGCGTGATGGATACCAATGTTGCTGTAATGTTATCGGCTAATGATGAAAATACGAAACAAAAAAGAGCCGTTAAAAATAACAGTGCTTTTTCATTAACGCGTTTCGGCATAAATAAATAAATTAAATTTTCAATCATCCCCTTTTTGTTGAGGTAGGCAACAAAGGTCATACTGGCGACCAGAAATAGCCAAAGGGAGGCGATTTCACCCATATTCTCATTGAAGGCTGAATTGATAAAGCCTGTCTCATGGCTGCTCGGACTGAATGCGTAGAGCAGCACCCAGCAAAACGTGCCGAAAAACAAGGTAACTTTGGCTTTATTAACGTGAGTGACTTCTTCAAAAACAATGCCGAGGAGGGCGAGAAAGGATAGTCCGAGGAGTATAGGCGGTAAAAATGCAGGCATAGACTCAAACCTTGGTTGTTGAGGAACAAAAAAATGTTTTGCTGGACAGAAAAACTAACTACCTTTGGCTATAAAACAAGCAAAGAAGAGATGGTGTAGCAAGAATGGATGACCAGACCATGCTGGGAAAAGCGGGGCGAATGATACAAAAAAACGCTTCAGAAAGCACGAGAAAAGCTTGTATCTACATCAAAATAAATCCACTGTTTTTCGGCTGTCAGCTAAAGGTAATGACTGTGAATAAGAGAGTCTGGAATCTAGCTTGAAGCTTTTTTGAAATGAGCGGTGAAAACGTTGACGGGGAGCGGGAATGCGCTTTTGTTAGAATGGAAATCATGGCCACAATGTGGCTTCCATCATCGTGTTAAAGCCGCGAGTACGTCCCAATAGTGGTTGGCAATAGCGTGAGGTGTTTGCTCATAAGCATTTCGTTCAACCAGCAGGTGATGGCATTTTGCAAGGTTGTAAGCAGGCACAGCGGGAATTAAGTGATGTTCCAGATGGTAATTGACGAAATTCGGTGCAACCGTCAAGCGGGCCAGCCAGTTTGCCTGAGTTGTTCGCGTGCTAAAGCGTGGGTCTGGATTCAACAAATCTTCAACATTTGCGTGTTCCGCAGCGTTGCGTATACGGGAAAACACACTGAAAGTGGTAAGGAATGCGGCGAACCACAGCAGATAGAGCTGCGGATAGCCCGCAACATAAAAACCAAACAATAGCACTAGCTGCGCGATAGCCGCAGGGTAGAAGTTGCTACAGAAGTTTCGACATTTTTGTATAAGTGAAAGTTTTCGGTTTTGTTTCGGTTTGAATGATAAGTCGTAATCAAATACTCCAGAATACATAAGTATCAGTCCGTAGAAATTTTTAACTCCACTCACACCCGTAATATCACGGAGCAGTTTGCGCTTCAAACTGCTTTTGGCGATGGGGAATATTTTGTAATTGGGATAGTCTGGGTCCTGCTCTGTACCGAGTAGTCGATGATGCTTTAAATGGTATTTCCGATACGCAGACAGATCTGCGAAAACCGGTGCTGCCAACAACCATTTTCCAACCCAGTTATTTAATGACTTGGATTCAAAAAAACTAAAATGCGAACACTCATGCATGAGAATTGCCAAGCCGAGTTGGCGTCCGCCGATAATAATGAATGCAAGTAAAATCGTGATGATATTTGGCCAGCGTGCCACCAAGGCGCAGGCGGTAAAAACCATTAACCAGTTTACGGTGAGCATTAGCCAGGCGCGAGTATTGCTGCGTGTTTGTAGTTGTTGAATTTCCGCTGGACTTAATAATTGAGTGACTCGAAACTTTTGTTGCGTGGGAGAGGTTAGATCTGCCCCGGCTTTTTGCGTAGGAATAGTTGAATCTGGTGAGGCGGTGAATGAGCTTTGCTGGGGGCTGTTTGGGGAGCTGTGTTGGAGATTATCGGTTGAATTATCGCTCATCGTCTTGCCTGTTGATCTATGTTATATCACGCTGGTGTTGCTATAGAGACTGTTACTAGTGGTGCGCTTCTGGCGGCATTTCCTGTGACAGAGTCAAGGTAGTCCATGTGTATGGCCGCAGGTGAAGCGCTGGCAAAGTCCACATCAATGTAATCGTAATGCTTGGACTTTGAACCAATCTTCAAGACGGGTCAATATACAAAACGCGACGATTACGCTGATTCTTTGCATGCGCGGTACTGTTCGCGTCGAAATTTTGATGAAATAGCTAAAATTCATAAACCTTCTGTCGTTTATGCTGCTTAGCTTGGAAAATTTGAACGAGGCGTTTGTGATTTTGCGCGCAAGTCGTCATATTTATATTTGAGTTATTTGTTACGCATGACGTATATTTTTCATCGCTCAATGTCTGGGGCTGTAACTATTCTCTAAGTGCAAAATGCCGTGAAGAGTGCGCCATATTTGCAGTCTCATACCAGTTTAACAAGAAATAATAAAAGTAATTATCAAGATTAAGGGGTAAGTGGTGGAATTTATTTATCATGACGGCGAATTTAATTTTGCCTTTATGGGAATAGTCGTTTTCACGATTATTGCGGTGGTATTGCTGCTGCGCTTAAAAGCATTAAGTAGGAAAAAAGCAGTAAAAGAACAGTCGCCATTGGAACGAAACGATGTGGTTGCTCAATCAAAACATATCAAACAAGTGGAATTGTTTAACGGTTCCAAATCAATTTCACAAGTGACGCCCCATAATGCCTACGCCTTGAGTTCGTCTTTTGATTCGGATAGAAGTCTGGCCTACCTTACATTCAAGGCCCAGGGCGAAACCATTAAAACGCCGTTATTTGGACATGGTGTAAAAAACGTAAAATTACGCCTTGGCGATAGCCCGAAAGATACCGATTATTTTGATAAGTTAGAATTAACTCAACTCGCAAAATACTTTGGCTTTGTTCTCCGACGTGATCAATCGTCAGTGTTGCGTGCGCAATATGATATTCATCCCTTGAGTTTGACGGTGAAACGCCATCGTGATCAGTTGTTTTTTATTTTGTTCAGCCTTGATGACGATGATATCGCTAAGGAAAAGCTATTCTATTTGTTTGGCGTTTTTGAAGTGGAGCCCAAAGCGCGGTTGAAGGAAAAATATCGCTGGTTGCGCTAAAGAAAATCCAGTTCGCCGGAGATTCTCGAAGAGAGCACGTTCGCATCGTGCTCGGTGAACCAGCTAGGGTCCCAATGTAAATTGAATATAAACATGAAATCCAGACTGAAACTTCGTCCGTTGGATCGCATCAAATTGTATTTCAGTGAGAGCAGAGGTGATTGAGATCCGAAGGAAATATAACTGTGCGCGTGATTGACAACTACCGGTACCTGAACGTTGGCTGCTTGTTCTGAACGCTCCTGAGCGACAAAACGCTGGCGAATCCCTCCCCAGGTCATATTAGAAATTTCACTCAGCACATCGTCGGCAGCACTGTCATACGATTCCGGGTCCAATGAAATTTTATCGCGTTTGACGCTATCGAGAAATTCGGTGTTATCCGCCTGAATCATCAAATAGCCTTTACACCATTCACTTTCAATTGGCAGCAGGCTTAACATTTCACCGTGAATCAATCGGTCTTTAATCAGGTACGGTGTTGATACGGAAATATCGACCTCCTCAAAGAAGTAGGCCAGGGTGCGGCGAGATACTTCATCAACGGAGCGCAAGAAGGTGTTTGGGTAGTCATTACAAAAAACGTGGTTCGCGATTGCTGGGCGAATGTTTTCTATGGTGCCAGTGGTATAGGTTGCGCAGAACACATTGTTTCGGTATTTGGGAATATCGTATTCGGATTCTACGCGTAAAAAAATTGGTAATTCTGGCCGATAACGATGGATTTGCTGGCCCATCACTATGCCGGCACCGGGGTAGCCGGGGATATCTTCTGAAATGAACACTGCGCCTAAGTCCACATTGGACAGCAGCACTTCTAAAACTTTATTCGATTTGGGTTTTACTGGCGTCAGACTATTGCTGAGACAAAACTCTTTTACACGCTCTTCATGGGCTTCGTCGCAATCATAAACAAGTACTTTGCTAACGGTCTTGGAGATCGGATCACTCATCTAATGCGAACCCTGCGATGTGGAGTGAATGGTTGAAAGCAGTCTTTGTTCATATAACAAAAGAGTTTAAATTGCCTGTTCTATATTTAGAGTAATTATATAAAGATGGTGCAATATCTACCTTTAACTTTAGCGCTAAATTGGCAGCTTCGCATTGTAAGAATAGCGTCAGAGCAAAATAAAACCTGAAATCTGCTTGGAGTTGTTTGTTTATTGAGCTTAATTGTGGGGTAATTGGTGAAAAATGCGTACAGGCTCAGGCTATGGCATCCCCAGCGTGGCTGTCTCGCTCCTGTTGTGGCTAACAATGAATTCGCGCATGGGGCATCCCTGTTCCGCAAAAGAACAATGGTTACGCTCTGGCAACTTCAAATATGTTTAAGCCTGAAGATGAAAGGAAAAGATAAAAATGTTGGCATTTTATATTTGATCTGGTTGTAGCTTGGCAATTTGTTATAAAGAAAAGGCTTTTTTATCTCAAAAATTGCGGCAGATACTCATACGAGCGAATTACTTAAGTCGTTATTATTGAATGAACGTATGCTAATCTTTAATAAATGGAAGCTCTCATGGATTGGCATTACGTTCCTGAGTCTGGCAGCTTGGACTTCGGCACAAACGGCAGAGAAATTATCGTGAATTCAACAGCTCAACAACTTCATCATGACGCCGTGCGTTTTTCTGATACTGACGCATTGCGTTACGCATTTGAGTTGTCAACCAAAGTGATATCCAGTGTAGATTATCACGCTATGACGCATTGTTTACTGTCGATGATTGAAGAGTTTCCAGGCGTAAAGCACGCTTCTTCCTATGAAGTTTTCAATCACAAAGCCAAAAATATCACGGGCTTAACCCATCAGGATGAATTGTTGTTTCGGCGTTTTCCGCTTTCTTTGGAAGAGGAGTACGAGGATGAATATACCGACGTACTGGCGCGCATGCTCAGTGAAAACAACACTGGGATTTCACTGCTGAGAACAGAGAAAAGTCACTATATATTGTTGGATATCGTTAAAGACGTAAATCCACCTCGTGCAATTCTGATTGAAGGTGAGTTGGACGAATACCACTTTACTATTTTAGAAGGTTTGTTTTCAGTGTATGCGAGCCAAACTGCATTACTGGACAAAAAAGAACGCGATGTCCTGACGCATCTGCTGAATCGTCAAAGTCTCAACCATGTGTTTACTCAAATTCTGGACTACTATCGCAAACCGGAAAATGAATTTGACACCAACAACTGTTCCTGGTTGGCGGTATTGGATATCGATCATTTTAAAAGTATCAACGACAACTACGGCCACTTGTTTGGTGACGAGGTGTTAATCCATTTCGCCAACATTATGAAAGAACAATTTCGCTTCTCGGATTTTATTTTTCGTTTTGGTGGTGAAGAGTTTCTGGTAATTTTAAATCAAACGAATGCCGCTGGAGCTCAAGCAACTCTGGAGCGGTTTCGTAAGGCGGTGGAAAAACACCAATTTCCCTCGGGTAAAGTGACAGTAAGTGTTGGATATAGTTTTTTAGACCCCAATGGCTCCATGTCACAGTTGCTGGAAGAAGCTGACCGAGCTGTGTATTTTGCTAAGGAGAGTGGCCGCAATCAGGTTGTTAATTATCTGGATGCGAAGGAGGGGCTGCAATCCCATGATAGCCAGGATATTGAACTGTTCTAACACGCCGGATTGCGCTAAATCGAATTAAAAAAAAGGGCCTGACATTGCTGTCAGGCCCTTTGCTTTTTAGTCTGTTACTACACTATTTTAGCTGGTCGAGTTTGTTCTGCGCGCTAATGCAGCGCGCTTCTACCTGTGAGAGTTTTTTCAGAATCTTGCCGGCTGTTTTAGGCATTTTTTCCATGTCTGCCAATTGCAGATTCACTTTCTGTTTCTCCGCGTTACATTCTATCGGGGTAATGCTGCCGAGATAGGTTGCAAGCAGGGTGGGAGTTAAACTCTCTGCCAGCGAAGGAACAGGATCTAAAATTTCATGCTTTAAAGTGAGATGCAGATCGTGTTGCCCTGTCGGGAAAAGGCCATTCAAAATAGCGCGTAATTGTGTGTAGGCATATTCGGTTTGCGGGTTTTGAGCTTCCTTGATCCAGCGTAATTTCGCTTCCGCTTGAGGCGCTTGTGAGCTGGCAATATAAGCATTCAATTCTGCTTGTGCAGACTTATCTTGCGCGGACAGTTTTTCGATCCAGGTTTTTCCAGACGCGTCCTTTTCTCGTACCAGGGCACCGGCGAGCATCCAGCGGTCGTCTAATGACAGGGTAGAGTCTGCTACGTATTGGCGGGCAGCCTCCAGTGATGATTCGGAGTACAGCATACCAACCCAGAATTTGAACCAGATTCGCTGTACGGCATCTTTACTGGCCTGGTAGCGTGATAGTGCCAAAGCCTCTAACTTTTCACGATACTTTGCTGCAAGTGTGTCTTGTGGTTTAAGCGTTTGTCGAACTTCCAAGAGAGTGTATGCGCTGTGAATATTGGGGATTTGCGCATTGAGCATGGCGGGATTGTCGGCTTCGGCTAAATATTTAATCGCTAAATCCAGATAGCGAGTCGGGCTGAGTTGTGCCTCATGAACACTTTCTGCCAATGAACGCCAGATCAATCCCAGTTCAATGGGGTTGGTAAAACTGTTAAAGCTTTTTTCGAGAAATTGAATAGAGCTTTCATCCAGAATAATTCGTGCGAAGGTATAGTCCGACACATTTGGCAAGACGAATATAGGGCAGGCATATCGCTCAGTCAGCGTAATATTATTAACCTCTTTCTTTACTGAAGCATCGATAACCGTGCGATTGTGGTTTTTGTCCAATAATAAAATGTCGAAGCGATGCTCGCGCAATGCGCCACTGACGTTGGCCGGCTTTTGCGTGATACTAAGTTTAGAAAGTTGTTCGCCCTCGCAAGTGAACGACGCCTGTAAGGCATTTGTACCGGACTGTTTTAACCAGCTGTTTGTCCATTCGGTAAGGTCGCGGTTTGCTGTGAATCCGAGGGTGCCGATAAAATCTTTGAGTTCAGTATTTTTCCAGGCATAAGCATCAAAATAATTGGCCAGTCCTTTTTGGAAGGTGTGATCGCTCAGTAAATATTTTAATTGAATTAAGCTGGCAGCTCCTTTCGCGTAGGTAATGCCATCAATACTGGCCATAACCGCTTCGGTATCGGGAATGTTTTGCACGATAGGGTGGGTAGTGATCCATTGGTCCTCTTCGTAGCCCCAGGATTTACGGCTGGTTGAAAAGCTTTGTAAGGCATTGCGGTACTCGGTGGTTTTTGCCGTCGCCTGATGCCCCATTAAATCTGCGAAACTTTCATTTAACCAGATATCATCCCACCAGCGCATGGTGACAAGATTCCCAAACCAGTGGTGCGCCAGCTCATGCATGACAACCATGGCCATTTTTTCCCGGTCAACTTCATTTTGTTCGCGTCGAGGTTGCAGGCGTTCGGTGAATGTTACAGCGCCCACGTTTTCCATTGCACCATATACAAACTCTGGTACCAACACCTGATCAAACTTATGAAAAGGGAATTCGTATTCAAAGTATTTTTCGAAGTAATCAAATCCTTGTCGAGTGACTTTAAACCATTCGTCGGCGTCGACAAATTCTGCATATTTTTTTCGAGCAAAAATTCTCAATGGTGTTCTAAACGGTTCCGCTTCTTCCCACATTTTGTAGGGACCAGCATGAATGGACATTAAGTACGTACTGAAGCGTTTACTGGTTGGAAAGTTCCAAAGCTTACGTTGTTGCTCCACCATGCGTACGGACATTTCACGGTTGTAGCTAATGACTTGCCAATGCGCCGGTGCTTCGACACTTAATGTGTAGGTAGATTTTAAGTCTGGTTGATCGAATCCGGGGAAGACCTTGTTAAAATCCCAGGCTTCAAACTGGCTGAATAAATACGTTTCTCCATCTTCAGGGTCTTTAAACCAGTGTAAGCCTGTACCATCTCGACGATATGCGTGGGTGTAGGTAATTTCGACTTCCTGTTCACCTACCGTGAGAGCCTCAGCAGGCAGTGTGATAAAAAAGCCATTGTACTGTGTAGGAATCAGTGTACCGTTCACGCTGATCTGACTGACATCACCATCAACAAAGTCCAGTGTTAAGGGTTGACTCGCATCGTTAAGCGTAAAACGTATTTTAGCTTTGCCGGAAAATGGAACATTTTCAGCCGGCAGGTTTAAAGCGAGTACGTAGTTAACGTCGCTGACGCGAGCGCTCCGATAATATGCCTGAGATCTCTCCAGCAGAGCGGCCTCTTTCCTCGGCGTGTAGGTATGAGACGATGGCTTGGTGGATGTGGAATTACAACCTTGTAATACCAGCGTTAGAATGATTAGCAACGAAAAATAACGCACGTCGTTCCCCTCCAGGGTTTTTATTAAAATAAACAAGCAGTAAAAATGTGATACTACGGCATGAGACGAATGAAACAAAGAAGATCACATTCTGCCGTATTGATAGTTGTATTTTACGACAGAAAATGCTCTCTGCGGAAAAGACTGAATAAATACTGAAAAAGCGCTGAAAAAATACTGAAAACCGTCGGATGGGTAATGTACTGGACGAAGAATAAGCGAAATATTACCTGAGAAGCTGCAGGCCGGGGATGTAGGAAATCAATGAGTATTATTGCAGTGTAATACTGTATTAAATGTGAAGCTGAAATGAGCAATTCCGTCGTAATTCTCAAGGTTGCCCAAAGCGCTTAAATCACTTAAGCGCTTTGGTATTGCGACGAACCGACGTATTTTTTAGTCGAAACGATTGGACAATTTATCTCGCGAGATCTGATGCCAGACAAAGGTTCCGTCCTGTGCATAATGCTCGTGCTTCTCGCCGGAACACATAACATAGCCTTGGATGGGGTCGCAGTGTGGGGCGCCGAATAAATGCCCGGACTCATGTACAGCAACAATTTGCAAGCGATCCGGATCATCGCCGATGTAACCACTGACTTGGACATCAATCCAACCACAGGCTACGCCGCCACCTTGATCATCAGAAAGTGCTATCGCGTAATCGAAGCCATGATGATGCATGTGCGTTGCAACACTTCCTCCGCCCCAGCTGCCTGCTGACATACCGATGGCCTGTTCAACATAGGCTGTGGCCTGTTCGCAAGTACCGCCACCCTCTGGAATGATGACAAAGCCAGGGATTGGGTGACTCTCATGGCGGATATCCATCATCTCATCGAAACCGCCATCGTAATAAGTGAAAAGATCGTTGTCCTCGTTGTAAAGCTCGGCCGGTCTGGTAAACACTTCGTGAATATAGGTTTCCGGTGTATTGGTGTAACTCATTTTGGAAAAGTATTCCGCATCGTAAACCACAATCGGAAGAACGGCGTTCGTTTTACTCACGGTAAAGTCTTTTCCTGCGTAATCTGAATCTTCGCTTATATTTCCGTTGGCATTGGTGATTTTGACTTTATTGATTTGGTAGTTCCCATGGCCAACCGCATAGCGTTTGTGGGTGCTCAAATCATGGATGAAAGGAGGTAACTCTACACTGACCAGAGTATCGCCTCCGGCATTGAGTTGTGCATAAACCGTGGTGAGTTCAACATTGCTGTAGTTGCTAAAACGCTGGCTGGTTAAATAGGGGGTTAATTGAATCCAGCCGGACTTGTCACTATTGTTTTTTACGGTAAATTCAATAACTGCTTCGTCCCCTTTACGCGCCGCACCGCCTGATTTATTTTGAACCGTAACAGCCTGAACATCAGCCGTAAGGTCACAGTCATCACTCGCATGACAGGGGTTTTCAATTCGACTTAAACGATAAGAGCTGGCGCTGTTATCAAAGCTATTCGCCGCTAAATTCCGAGTGTTTTCTGTGAGTGTAACGACACTGCCCTGGCGTGAACTGTCAGCGAAGAGTTCCAGTTGATACCCTGGGCTGATGGAAACGGAGCTGGCTTTATTGTTCCAGGCAGAAGCAAAATCAAATTCTCCTGGGCTTAAGCAGAGTCGGCCTCCATTGTACGACTCCAGATCATAAATACACGCAGCGCTGCTATTGTCTGGTTGTGGCTCACTGATTGGCTTCACAACAATGGAAGACAGCTGGTCGTTGAGTTTGTAGCTGTTAAGGCATTGCGTGTCACCGCTGAGCTTTATGCCTGCACCAACCATTGCATCGTGCTCATATAATAAAGCTTCGTATCCGGCTGCAATTTTAATGGATGAGGCATCATTATTTTTACCTCCGGCAGCCACGATGTCGGCCGCATTGTAATCACCCAACGATAAACTGATCGACCAGCCACCGTAATCACAATGTTCAAAAAGCTCCACAACATTGCCCACTGCGCCTGATGAAGAACTGCTGCTGGACGAAGAGCTCGAGGTTGAGCTGCTTGAAGACGAGGTGCTTGACGACGAAGTGCTTGAAGAAGAGCTGCTAGACGCGTTGCCGCCGTCTGTATCGTTATCATCGGAACCGCCGCAGGCGCTAAGCGTGACGGAGACCAGTGCGGTTAACGCTAGTTTTTTAATAGTAGAGAACTGGAGCTGAGGAGAAAATTGCATATACATAGATAAACCATTACTTGGATGACGATCTTTTAATTTTTAGAATAAGAAGTGCTATGAAAAAGCAGATAAAGAAAGTAAAAGAGGAGTATACGTGGACTGGATTTACCGTGGTTTGACAGGCTTCTCACTGAACCTTCCGTTTTCAGTGCAGCTGGCGGTGGTTTTGTGACAAACGTCTTAAAAATAGGATAGAGTAAGCTGAGATCGCAGCATCATCGAGTATGCCCGATAATTACGTGCTGGTTAACATGCTAAATGGACTGTGGTCTAACATCGTGTGCACACTTCATCGACTTCTCACAAAATGTGGAGCGCCATAAAATGAATCGCCATAAAATGAATTCACAGGATCATGAATTTTTCTCTCATTTCAATAAAAACGATATATCGATAAAAGACTTCCATCATCGGGAGCATATTCGTCTGGCGTATGTTTTGTTGTTGCAACATGATGTGGACACAGCCTGCGTGAAATTAAAAAACTTACTGTGTGCCTATTTGAATGCGAAGGGGGTTGATTTAACGAAATACCATGAAACATTAAGTCGAGCATGGATTTTGGCAGTGAAGCATTTTTTGGAAAATACGCCATTATCTATGTCGAGCGCTGATTTTATCGCACAGCACCCTGGAATATTAGATGCCTCAATCATGTATACGCACTACTCCCGGCAGAGACTGGACAGCGACCTCGCACGCCAACAATTTGTTGAGCCAGATCTCGAACCAATTCCAATGTATGCCTGACGGGTTAAGCACCTATTCCTTTTTCTGAGAATACGGATACGGCGCACGAGTTACACTTGAAAAAACGCCGTATTTTGTAACACTTACTAAAACATTGTAAAAATTACCTGGTAGTAAGTGAAAGTCTTGTTGTTACATCGTTCGCAAATCAATCTCATACGACGTACTTGTCTAAAACGGGTAAATGATAAACGGAATTTGAATGGCGCCTAAAATAGGTTGCCAATACGGAAGTTAAATAACGCATATTTTGTGCAAATTAGCGACATTGAAAAAAATGTTGAGCTTGGCACGAATCTAGAATTAAAACCTACCAAATCTTGTTTTATGGCGCCAAACGCGTAAATGAGCGCAAAGATGTAAGCGCTGGAAGGTCGGTGATGATCGGCTTGTTGCTTACTGCAGCACTCCAGCTGGCAACACACCAGATGAGGCTAATTATATGTATTAACCTCACCTGTATCTATGTGATCAGAAAAGGCCGGTACTGACTTTGTGTCATGTATGGACATGGTAGTACTCCGGCTTGCATGTTTCTGTCATGACGAATGTCGTAGCTGAAGATGCATCACTTACGTCAGAAAAATCTAGTAAAAAATTCATTTTAAATGTTAAAAGGCTTAACGTGACGAATTTAACAACGGAAAACGTGGCAGTATTTTTGGATTTCGATGGAACCCTAGTAGATTTCGCTCCTTCACCAGACGCAGTCGTGGTGAGCCAGGCTCTGGTAAATGATCTCGCCCAATTGCAGCAAAAACTTGACGGTGCAATTGCCATTGTCACCGGCAGAGAATATTCCATTCTTTCAACCTTACTGAACGTGGATAATATGATCTGCGCCTGCGAACATGGATCGGATATTGTATTTCCTTCAGTGTTTGACAAAGCCTCTCAAACCGATGGATCTCTGCCACCGAAAACACCTCCATCTCAACAGGTTGAAACAGCACTACAAGCAAACGCTTCCGAATTAAGCCAGGAACATCAGACCACGATAAGAGAAACCGTCAACCGGTTTGCCAATGATTTAGCTTTGCGCAGTGAAGCCAAGCGTACATCTGTTACCTTGCATTATCGGGATAAACCTGAACTTGAAGCGACGATTTTAGCGTTTTCAGAAACGTTACGGGAACAGTTCCCAGACATGGATTTACTTAAGGGAAAGTGCGTTGTTGAATTCAGGTTTACACATAAAAACAAAGGAACAGCCATTGCCGCCCTAATGGCGGCACCGCCATTTGCAAACCGTACACCGGTGTTTATCGGTGATGATGTGACAGACGAATTTGGGTTTGCTGAGGTAAACAAGCACAAGGGGATTAGTATAAAAGTAGGTGAAGGTGAAACCTGCGCAGATCACATACTTGCCTCAGTCGAAGATGTGCATCAGTTTTTAAATGCACTCGTACAAACAGGAGATGTGAGATTATGAAGAACCGTGATTTAGAACTTGGTGTCATTGGCAATTGTACATATGGTGCTTTAATAGATCGTCAGGCAGAAGTTGTTTGGGCGTGTATGCCGCGCTTCGATGCTGAACCTATTTTCAGTGCTTTGCTCGGTGGCAATGAAGAAGATATTCAAGGCACCTTCGCCATACAGCTGGAAGATTATAGTCACAGTGACCAGTTTTACTTAAAAAATACCGCAGTGTTAGTTACGCGACTTTATGATACTCAAGGGAATCATATAGAAGTCACCGATTTTGCGCCGCGCTTTAAACAGTACGGGCGTTTTCACCGGCCACTGACGTTAATGCGGAAGCTGGAGCCTCATGGCAGTCCTCGTTGTAAAATTATTGTGCGCCCTGCACAGCAAGATGGAACCCGGGCTACACAGAAAGTGCAGGGCAGTAATCATATCCGTTTTGTTGCTGATCACTGGACTATGCGCCTGACCACGGACGGTTCCATTACTTACATTCTGGATGAAACCAGTTTTGTGCTGGATTCCACTATCCATCTTATTTTTGGACAAGATGAATCCATCACCGAGCCTATCGATGAACTGGTGAGTCGGTTTTTACGTGAGACCAGCAATTACTGGATGGAATGGTGCCGTTACCTGGCCATTCCCTACGAGTGGCAAGACAAAGTCATCCGCTCAGCCATCACGTTGAAAATGAGTGCCTATGAGGACACCGGTGCGATAATCGCGGCCCTGACAACTTCTATACCCGAGGCTGCCAATACGACGCGTAACTGGGATTACCGCTTCTGTTGGCTGCGCGATAGCTACTTTACTGTGAACGCCTTAAATCAACTGGGTGTCACGGGCACAATGGAAGCGTATTTACAATATATTGTGAATATTGTGGCGTCGACGGAAGACGATAAGCCAATGCAGCCAGTATTTTGCATCAACGGTACTAAGGCTATGCCGGAAAGAATTGTGGAGGATTTACCGGGCTATCGTGGAATGGGGCCGGTGCGCATTGGTAACCAGGCGGCGCAACAAATTCAACACGACGTATACGGTGCTGTGGTGCTTGCCGCGAAGCAAATGTTTTTTGATGAACGCATTTATCGTGAAGGGGATTTAGCGCTGTTCCATATTTTGGAAAAAGTCGGTGAGCGGGCCAAAGAAAATTATGACAAGCCAGATGCGGGTTTATGGGAGCTGCGCAACAATAATTACGTCCATACCTTTTCCAGTATGATGTGTTGGGCCGCAACGGATCGATTGGCAAGAATTGCATTGAAGCTGGAACTTGAGGATCGTGCAGAATACTGGCAGTACGCTGCAGATACCATACGCGAAGCGATTGACACAAAAGGGTTTAATAAAGAACTGAACGCATACACGGCGACGTGGGGGGGAACCACCATGGACGCAAGTTTGTTACTGGCCTGCGAGTTGGGCTTTGTTAACGGGAAAGACCCACGATTTGTTGGAACAGTTAATGCAATAGAAAAACATCTATTACCGAAAGGCAGCCGCTATCTTTTCCGCTATGTGGTGGAAGATGATTTCGGAGCACCAGAAAATGCATTCACTATTTGTTCATTCTGGTATATCGACGCGCTGATTGCGATTGGTCGTGAAGATGAAGCGCGAGATTTGTTTGAGGAATTGTTGAGTAAAACGAATCACGTCGGATTACTTTCGGAGGATTTGGACCCGAAGACTGGCGAGTTGTGGGGAAACTACCCGCAGACATACAGCCTTGTGGGTATCATTAATAGCGCGTTGCGTTTAAGTAAATCTTGGTTGGAGTTCATGTGAGTAAATTGATTGTAGTGTCGAATCGCGTAGCTCGCCCTGGGGGCGGCAGTGGTTCAGAAGGCGGACTTTCTGTGGGAGTCAATGCTGCAATGAAGGAGAGAGGCGGCGTATGGTTTGGCTGGAACGGAAAGATAGAAAATAAAAATACCAACGAATTAAATAGTTACGAATCGGGCAATATTAACTATGTCACCGTGGGTTTAAGCAAGAGTGAATACAACGATTATTATAAAGGTTATGCCAACAGTGTGTTGTGGCCGGCCTTCCATCATCGCCCGGAGTTGATGGATTATCATGAAAGTGATTTGCAGGGGTATTTAAAGGTAAATATAAAGTTTGCCAATCTGCTTCGGCCATTGATTGATGATGATGACGTGATCTGGATTCATGATTATCATCTGATTCCGCTCGGTGAAATCCTGCGAAAAATGGGAGTCAACAACCCCATCGGGTTTTTTCTGCACACACCATTTCCGCCTCAGGATTTATTGCGTGCAATACCAGGTTACAAAAAAATTCTTGAAGCGCTAATGGAGTATGACTTAGTAGGATTTCATACCGAAACGGATCGACGCTGTTTTACCGGGGGGGTAATGCATGGACTCGATGGCCGAGAACTGAATATGGGCCGTCTTTCCACTGGCCGGGCACAGACCCGTTCTGGGGTGTATCCCATTGGTATTGAAACGGATAACGTTAGCGAAATGAGTGGCAAAGGCAAACGTTCTACGGAATATACCCGTTTACGCGATAGCCTCTCGGATCGGAAATTAATTATCGGTGTTGATCGACTGGATTACAGTAAGGGACTGATGCATCGTTTTAAAGCTTTTGAGGGACTGTTAAAAAACTATCCCGAGTTCTTGCGTAAAGTGGTGTATCTGCAAATTTCACCCACATCTCGGGGTGATGTAGAGGCGTATCATGAGTTGGCGGAACAGATCGATCGTCTGGCTGGACATATTATTGGTACCTATGCAGATTTTGATTGGATGCCGATTCGCTACATTAATCGTGGCTTTCGTCGAGCAACCGTATTCGCCATGTATCAGCTTGCACGTGTTGGTTTTGTTACGCCTTTGCGTGATGGTATGAACTTGGTAGCAAAAGAATACTTAGCCGCGCAGAACCCAGAAGATCCAGGCGTTCTGGTGCTATCTAAAATGGCAGGCGCAGCCGCTGAACTGGATGCCGCTTTAATTGTTAATCCCTACGATTCTCAGAATGTGTCTAAAGTCTTAAAGCAAGCCTTAAAGATGCCGCTGGATGAACGGATAGACCGCTGGCAGCACTGTATGGAAATTCTTAAGCGTAATAATATTTATGCCTGGCAGGAAAACTTTATGACAGATCTCCTGGCTGAAGCACAGCGTTAATGTTACGGTTTTATGATGGTAGCGTGAAGATTTTATGATGCTTTTATGGTGATCGTAAGTCGACACGCTGCGGATTTTTATACTGGGAAAAAGTGAAAAGTGATTTGATCGGTATTTTGATTTATTTTGTGTAAATCCGTGCTAATTTAGCTTTTTCCCTGGAAACTTGACTATGCTTGTAAGCAGTTAAATGTTGTTTACAAGTGTCGTTATGTTCTTCTCTTCTTTATTTTCTTATTTTTCACTGGTTAAAACTAAACTCCTGTTGCTGGCTCTGCTTCCCTTGATTTTGCTGGGAGCAACTTCTCTGTTGCAATTGAATTACCTGATTGATTTCAGCCGTTCGACACAAGCCTTGCTGGAACAGCGGCTTGCGGAGTCCAATGCTATTTCAACAATTGCAAAAGTCAGTTCGAATCTGGTTGATATTGCGCATAAAGGTAAAAGCCAGATGATGTTCTGGTCAGATATAGAAAAGGCTTTAGCAACCCAGCAGCAGAACTTTGACCTGGCCTGGCAAACACTCAACAACTCGAATGATGCAAAGCTGGTTGAAGTTATGACTCCGCAGTTGCAAGCCGAGATTGAACAGATTCCTGTGGTGATCAAAGAGCTAATGCCATTCGTACAAGAGCAGTCCTCATACAGTCTAGGTAATTATGTGGATTTGGAGTTGTATAAAAAAATAGATGGTGCGCGAAAAGGAATCGATTTACTGTCAGAGTCTCTGCAGCATTGGAGCTTGCAGGAGGTGAAACAAAATCACGCGTCTTTAGCAGAGAAAAAATATAACTTTATGATGGTGTTCGGAATCAGTGTTGTATTTATCTGTTTGCTGACGTTTTCCATTCTCAATACTATTCGAAGGTCATTGTCCCACTTTTCCATAGTGATGCGAGAAATCAGTGAAACCTCGGAAATGACTCGTCGCGTTACCATCCGTTCAAATGATGAATTTCGCGGAATTGCCGATGGCTTTAACCAGATGATGGACACGATTTTAGAGGTGTTGAAAACTTTCCAATCTAATGTGGGGGCTCTTGAAACATCATCGGCAGTGTTGCTCGATACTGGTACTCATACTCAGCGAAAAGTGGAGTTAACACAACATGAGTTGGAAAATGTTGCGTCCGGATCTGAACAGGTAAAAAACGCTTCGCACAGCATGAAGAATAATTGCAAGGATAGTTTTCAATCCGTGAAAGAGGTTGATACGGTAGTGTCCGATTATGCCGTAGTAATTAAAGATGTGGTGACTCAAGTCACGGAATTGTCTCGCATGATTAATGGCTCACTGGAGTATATAGTCGATTTGCAGGAGAAGGGTAAACAAATTGGCGGAATGGTAGAAATTATCAAGTCGGTCGCAGAACAAACCAATTTACTGGCGTTGAATGCAGCGATTGAAGCCGCGCGAGCGGGCGAGCAGGGAAGAGGATTTGCCGTAGTGGCGGATGAAGTTCGAGGGTTAGCAAAAAGAACCCAACAGTCCACACAGGAAATAGAATTACTTATCGTGAAAATCCAGGAGAGCACAGAAAATGTAAGTGAGCGCATTCATAGCGATGCTGGCTTTGCAAAAACCTGTGCAGAAACTCTAGAGCAATCTCGGGAAAAGCTGGCATTTTTATTGAGTGCTTTTTCCCAACTGTTAAAAGATAATGAAGCTATTGATTTGGGGACCAGCGAGCAAGTGAATGTGTCAGAGAGTTTGCTTCAATCGGTCGGTAAAATCAGCGTGGTGTCTGAGCAAAGTGTTGAGACGATGAAACTGACCGTGGCAAAAGCCAACGAGATTAAATATATTTCAGATCAGTTTAAACTTGCCTTGGGTAAGGTGAAACTGTAAAACATGATGTCGCGCGGTAATTAGTATTTCTTATCAAGAATGCAGATCGTCCAGGTTTAACCACAGTGATTTATCCTCGATGGGTGTTTCATCACTCATGTCGGGGTTGGGTAAGCGAAACACGGTGCGATTTTGTAAGTCAGACTTTTCCAAAGTGGCTTTGATTTCAGGGTTGTTATAAAACAACTCGTCAAAACTGCCATCGTCGATGGCGGCACGAAAGCCCTGTTCAATTTTTTGGGCTAATTCATTATTGTTTTTGTTGACAAAAAAGTACATGGCGAAGGGATAAACAAGAAGAATATTTTTCTCGACGGTTAAATTAAGTTCTTTGTATGATTCCACTTCGGTCCAGGGCTCGTGAATGGCACGAGGAAAGAAGTCAAATCGACCGCCTTCAAGCATATGGAACAAGCTGTCGTATTTCACTGGGTCGACAACGTTCATCTCGGCATTTTTCAGAACGATGGTATCACCCCAGAAACGCCCCTGGCCCAACGGGATCTGACGCAGGTCTGCGAGGCTGTCAACATGGTTGAATTTTTCCTGATCACCCTTCCGAATAATGAATATTCGATGACCGAGCATGCCTTTGTAAATAGGAATTCGGATAGGGCGCAGGTCCTGTTCGTATTTTTTTCCAGTGCCTGCCCATATAACGTCAACGACTCCCTCGTCCAACCAGGAAACTAAACGTTCCTGAGTTGCAAATTGACTGGTTTCCTCAAAGCGGTATTCATTCGCACTGTCTGATTTAGACAGTGCCAGCTTTAAAATATCCAAAACCAAAACCTGCTTCGGATCTCCGGTTATTTTGACGTGCTTTAATGTGATAACTTTAGCTGTAGCTAATTGGGAAAAACACAAGGCGGCTAGCGTAATACCTGACAAAAAAAGTGTTTTAATGTCTTTGTTGATCATGATGAAAACCACTGATAATTTAACTAAATTAACTGCGCATTTTCTTTATCCTTGACGATGATCCGTGTGCGAGTAAAGCTTTTTTGCGCCATCCTTATGTGGTAATCGTAGCATTTTAAACGGCGGTAAGCGCTCAGGGCTTATAAAACTATTGAATAATGAAAAAATAAAAACTGTGCTTTAGTTTGTGAATATAGCGCGCGTGATGAGAAAGCCCGTTGAGTCTTTTTAAACATTATCAAAACAGAAGGAAAATGGATTGATTCGATAAAAACCTGAGTTTTTATCGAATATAAAAAAGAGTAAAAAATACATAAAAATAAGAGAAAATTTTGGCCAAGAATGTATTCGGTAGCCCCTGCATAGTGTTGCAAAACGATTATTCCGCTATCAGCGCTTTACGTTTGTTACAGGTCTTCGAGGTTGAGCCAAAGTGATGTGTCATCCACTGGAGTTTCTTTTGTCATATTAGGGTTTGAGAGTCTAAATACAGTGCGGTTTTTTAAATTCGAGTACTGTAGGGTTTTTTTCACTTCAGGGTGGTTAAATAGAAGATCGTCATAGCTTCCATCATCAATGGCGTTGCGAAATCCCGTTTGTATGGCCTGAGCTAGTGTCGGGTTTTCACGCGAGACAAAAAAGTACATGGCAAACGGATAGACTAGCAACAGGTTTTTTTCTACAGTTAAATTAAGTTCCTTGTGCATTTCCACTTCGGACCAGGGTTCATGTATTGCGCGTGGGAAAAAATCAAATCGTCCGCCTTCCAGCATTGGGAATAGGTTTTTGTATTTCACCGGGTCTACTACCGTCATGTTTGCGTTTTTAAGTACTGCGGTATCTCCCCAGTAACGTCCTTGCCCCAGTGGTATGGCTCTCAAATCATCCAGGCTTTGGACCTTATCAAATTTTCCCTGGTCGCCTTCGCGAATGATAAAAATCCGGTGGCCAAGCATGCCTTTAAATATGGGAATGCGAATAGGGTAAAGCTCTTTTTCGTATTTTGGTTGTGTTCCTGCCCACATCACATCCAGAGTCCCGTCACCAATCCAGGTGAGTAATCGCGCTTCTGTTGTATATTCTGTGAGTTCCTCAAATTGGTAGTTCTGGCCATTATTTGCTTTGGACAAGGCCAGTTTTAATATACTGAGTACGAGCTGTTCCTTCGGATCTTGCGACGTAATCGCATGCTTTATTTCGACCGTGGAGGCAAAGCATTGCGAGGTAGCCACCAACAGAATGCATGTTAGCGTTTGCAGTAAACTAAGCAGAGATTTATACATTTGAAGAGCAGCGTTATGCTCCGATCGCCTGTGTCTTACAGGATTTTTAACTGTTGGATTTTTTCGAGACGGTGTGTACCGCGATTGGCCCGTGTAGTTAAGGGGGGACGCAAAGTCTAAGCAATATGGCTTCGTGTTGGGGTTAAAAACAGCGTTTAACTTCATGAGTGTGGGCCTAATGGCTAATTATCATTATTGTCCTTATGAAATATTCAGGTATCGCTCGTCATTCATTGGGTACCTGAAGGTATTAATCATCGAATTGCGATGACGTCTTTCCAATAGATTAATTAAGTTTAGTAACAATCCACGGATCTCGCCGTGTTTCGTGAAGTGTTTCCTGGAGTGTTTTGTAGGATGTGATGATGTGTGAGTGGCTTATTCGTATTTGCTGCTAGCGATAGCAGGGCGGAATGAGAGTCCTATTGCTGGATATCATTTTTTTATGAGTAAAAATAAACCCAATATATTGCCCCGATAGTATGTAGAAGCACCCGAAACGGGAGAAAAGATGGCGAGTTACTGCGATTAAGACAGGGAGCCCATTAAAAACGGGCATTTCCCACGCTATTATCAATTTTGCAGGCATGTTGCTTATTAATGATGAAGCCAAGGATAACTTTTTGCTCTATCGTCAGCGTTAAAAATTCGACCAGAAACTCGTCATTGAATACCCGCGTAAAGTGGCAGGGTATATCTATACGGTAGCCATCCAGTTCAATGTGACACTCCCCGAGGTTATCTTTGCTATCGAGCAGGCAGAAATCATCTTCTTCGATCTTGACCCAAACCCCTCCCATGGAGATGTTGCGAGTAAATGCATGGCAGTGGCAAATATCATTGCTCAAAATACAAGGCAGTTCTAAGGCTGTTGGTTCGTGGTGTAATAAGGAAATTGACATCGATTTAAAAGCCCCAGTTAATTCACACAATTAAGAGTATCTGTACGGGTTTGGCAAGATGAAGAAAGGTTGTGCTTTGCTGAAATGGTATTGCTGTTTCGATGAGCGAGAACAACATCTTTCGCATACGAGCCATGAGCCAGAAGCGCGCGCAATAAATTAAATTTTTCTGAGCCAATATCTTTAAACTGAATGGCGAGTTCCTGGTTTTTCACACGAAGAATTTCACAGTCCAACGTAACGTGAACATTATTCAAACTTAATTGACATTTTCCTGCCGTACCAGAACCGAGTTGTGTTACTTCTCCGGCTGTGACGGAAACGCAGACACCGTTCATCGACACGTTTGCAGTTTTACCAATAATGGTATTGCTCTCAACGTGCATACAAAATGGAAGTGCCATTGGAATTCTATCGTAGTGTCTTCTTTCACTGGTCATGGGGTTACTGCCCTATTACTACCTCATTGCCATTCAATAATAGATGAAAAAAACGGCATGGTGCAAACGCACAAAATTGAATGTAACGAGAGGTTCAGAGTTTTATCGCTATGCCAGTTAAGCCTTTGTATTTGTTGAGTTTATTATAGAAATTACCCAGTTTTTTTAACTGTAACGATGAATTGAGATAGTGAAAAAATCGATTTTATTATCGAAAATAACGTTTGTGGTCGAGCGTGTTGATCGAATTGGTGGTCGGTGGGATTTAACTTTATTTAAATTAATTTGGCATAAAATTATGCATTCACTGCAATCTCGAAAAATTGAATTCGACAAAATTATTCATACCGGTCAATTAGACTATTAAATCATCATTTTTTTGTGTTGCGTAAACATGGGAGCAAAGGGAACGTGATGGTTAATTTTTTGTGATGAAATTTTTGCGAGCTGATTTGGAGTAGGATTAAGCCAATTAAATATGATCGAAAATTAATATTTTCTGAGTTAAAAACATAAAATACAGCATGCGATTTACCATCGCTCAAAAAAGCTGTTTAACCAACAGAGGTGCAGAGTAAAATTTTTATCACCTACTGTTCGGAGAAAATAAACACCAACGTTGGTTATAGCTGTGCTCAAGAATAGGAGGGATAAAACTGGAGGAGTAAAAGTGGATGTTCACTTTTTTTAGGAATTACGCACTCTTCGTTAAACCTTTCTCATCAACAATAATTCGGATTTCAAAATTGAGATTTCCACGGAGGCTTACTTCTGGGTTTTCAAAATAGACCTTGATAAACGTAAGGTTATGATGGGCGTTTGTTGGAGGAGGGCTGAGAGCCAAAATCACCATCCTTATAACAAAAAGAGAAGCACACTGTGGTAATTGACGGTGTAAAGTAAGAGCTGAATAACTGCCTTCTTACGAGAGATTTCTGAGCCTGGGCGATTATTCTCAAAACAACTCAATTGCCATTGTAAAGCTTACACAATTCTTCAGCAGTGCTATTCAGTTGATCTTTTCAGTTGATCTTTTCAGTTGATCTTTTCAGTTGATCTTTTCAGTTGATCTGTTCAGTAGAACTATTCAGTAGAACATTAGAGCCGGACAATAAAAGTATTTACCTGGGAAAAAGTGACTTGAGGATTTGATGTCACCTGGAAAACTTAGGCGACAATTAAAAGGCTATAGCGGGTTTATCGTTTTAACTTTTTCCAAATAGAGTTATATTCACTTACTCGCCGGCATGGGAGCTTCACCTTACAGCTGTGTAGTCTATGGAATAGCATGAACCATTATAAAAAATCGATTGCGTATTTCTTCTTATTTTTCATCCCGCCGCTCATTTTGCTCAGTATTGTGTATGTGCATTTTTACCGCGCCGAAGTTCAAGATATTCAAACGCGCGTTCAATCGAGTGAGCTGACCTATATAAATCATCGCCAGCAATTGTTATTAAAGGATCTTTCTCGGCTGGGCAGTGATGCATTGTTTTTAAGTGAGCATCAGGATCTATTAACCTGGCTATCCCTCGGTAACGAAAAAGACAAAGTCAGATTTGAACAGGACATCAAAGCCTTTGTCCGCTACAACAGTATTTACGATCAGGCCCGTATTCTCGGGTTAGATGGACATGAGAAAGTTCGCGTAAATTGGAAGGTAACGGGCCCTGAATTGGTCCGTTCGGGAAGTTTGCAGGATAAATCTGAACGTTATTATTTTAAAGCCGCTTTAAAACTTAAGCCTGGCCAGTTTTACATATCCCCCATGGACCTCAATGTTGAAAACGGCACAATTGAGCGGCCCTATAAGCCTGTACTTCGTGTTTCTGCACCGATATATAACTCTGCGAATGAACTGCTAGGCGTTGTAGTGTTGAACTTCCTTGGGCAGCGCATGCTTGATCAGATTCAGAATAACCTTAGTGAATCGACCGGCGAATTCTGGATAGCCAACAAAAAAGGCTATTGGTTATTGCACCCCGATACGGAAATGCTTTGGGGGTTTCAAATTTCAGACCGGAAAAATCATCGCATTGATACGCATTTCCCGGGAATTGCAAAGTTACTTGCGGGGGAATCGCTGCAGGGGCAGCATAAAACTGCAGATGGTCTTATAACCTATAAGAAAATCGATATATCAATTCAGAGCGTAAACAGCCGAAATGAGAACGCTCATGCTTTGAGTGAAGAAGAGCGGCTGCAACGGATAGCGAATTTGCCTCATTGGAATCTGGTGTCTGTAGTGTCGCAGGCGAAGCTGGACAAACTCAACCATGTTGCTTTTCGTAAACTGTTGGAAATTTATTTACTTCTTTCTGCCATTATTGCGATCTCTTCAGGTTTTCTTGCTCATCGACTGTTCTTGCGAGAGTCGTATCTGGAATCCCTGGAGGAAAGTGAAAAACAGTTTCGGGGTTTGCTGAATTCAGCCCCTGACCCTTTTGTGATTGTCGACCGACAGGGAAAAATCATCATTGTGAATGAAGAGGCTGAGAAACGATTTGGGTATTCACGTGATGAATTATTGGGTGAATCCATAGAGGTGCTGGTCCCTACAACGTTTCAGCAAATCCACAATGAGCTTCAAGGTAAACATTTTGATTCACCTGTAAATGCACCTTTTAGCGAAGGTAAGGAGCTGTTTGGGCTAAGGCATGATGGCAGTGAATTTCCTGTGGAAATTACCTTGAGTCCATTAGCGACCAAGGAGTCCTTTTTTGTAATCAGTATTATAAGAGATATTACGGCCCGTAAAAAAGCGGAGGCTGCGAGGTTACACATAGAGGCACGTTATCGATATTTAGTGGAAAAACTCCCTGTAGGTGTTTTCCGGTTTGAGGCCGGGGAGCATGTACGTTGGCAGGAAATTAACCCGGAAATGCGTAAGCTATTTGCCCTTTCGGAAGAAGATTCTATAGAGCACTATGAATTGTCCGATTTTATCTGTGAGAAATCAGATTGGGAAAACCTGACTCAATTAATTGAGCGGGATGAAAAAATAAATGCATTGGAACTGAAGATGCACGATGTCAATAAGGTTGAGTTTTACGCCTCTGTCAGTGCAATTTTATATACCGACGAGGAAGATAAAACCTACTGGAATGGCATAATTGAGAATATCAGCCAGCGCAAACTGCAGGAAGAAAAAATTCGTCATTTGAATGAAAGTTTAAGGCGGCGGTCCAGTGAGTTAGAGACTATAAATAAAGAACTAGAGAGCTTTAGTTATTCCGTTTCCCACGATTTACGAGCACCCTTACGAGCAATGGATGGCTTTTCGCGCACCTTACTGCAGGATTACAGTGACAATCTGGATGACCGAGGTCGAGACAGGCTAAACCGAATTCGCAACGCTTCTCAAAGAATGGGGCAGTTGATTGATGATCTGCTTAACTTATCCCGGGTAAGCCGAACAGAAATAAAATGGCAGGAAGTTGATATTTCTAAAATGGCACATGAAGTTGTTGAGGAGCTCCAACACATTCAGCCCGATCGCAAGGTTAGTATTGAAATTGAAGATGATATTCAATTTCGTTGTGACAAGCACCTTATTCGTATTGTCTTGAACAATCTGATAGGCAATGCCTGGAAATTTACCAGTAAACAAGAGAATGCCAAGATCAGCATCGGGTTGCAGGGTGAGAATCGGGAGATCTTATTTGTTAAAGACAATGGGGCCGGTTTCGATATGGAATTTACCAATAAACTATTTGGTGCTTTCCAGCGATTGCATGATGCGCATGAGTATCCTGGAACCGGGATTGGCCTGGCAACGGTTCAACGGATTATGAATAAGCATGGCGGAAAAATATGGGCGGATAGCCAAATCGAAAAAGGGGCGACTTTTTTCTTAACCTTATATCAAGAGAGTGCAGGAGAACTGGATGAATAATGCGGAAATCCTATTAGTTGAGGATAATCCCGACGATGAAATGTTGACCTTGGATGCACTGGCAGCAAACAACATTTCAAATAAAGTAGTGGTCGCCCGAAACGGCGTGGAAGCACTGGACTATATGTTTGGCACGGGAAAATTCGAGGGCCGTGACCCGGAAATACTCCCGTCGATAGTATTGCTGGATTTAAAACTTCCGAAGATAGATGGATTGGAAGTGTTAAAACGTATTCGGGAGGATGAACGTACACGGCTGCAGCCTGTCGCAATTCTAACTTCGTCGAATGAAGATGAAGATCGTTTAACCGGGTATGCGCTAGGCGCAAACAGCTTTGTGAGAAAACCCGTTGAATTTGAAGAGTTTATGAAAGCTGTTGGACAGTTAGGCCTGTACTGGCTGGTGATCAATCAGCCGGTACCACGGAAATAGTGTGTTGGAGTTAGTAGTGCCATGTTAGAAAGACCGAGTCCCTTGCGTGTACTGGTAGTTGAAGACTCGCATGATGATACATTACTGGTTGTCGATTACCTTGAAGAAAATGGATTGAAGATTCAATGGCAACGAGTGGAAAGCGAGGCGGCTTTGCAGCAGGCGCTGCAGTTGTCATGGCATCTGATTTTGTCGGATTATTCAATTCCAGGGTTCAGCGGGAAGCGAGCTCTGGAAATTACGCGTGATCAGAATCCGGATATCCCCTTTGTCTTTGTATCGGGAACCTTAGGCGAAACTGCTGCGGTTGAATCGATTAAAGCGGGAGCTAACGATTATGTCATGAAAGGTGACCTCACACGTTTAGTTCCGATTGTGGATCGCGAATTACGGGATTCAATCTCACGGATTGAACAGCGCCGACAAAAGCAGAATATTCAAAAGCTATCGTTGGTAGTAGAACAAACCAGTGACAGTGTATTGATCACAGATGTGAATGGGCGTATAGAATTTGTCAATCCGGCTTTTGAAAAGTTAACGGGTTATACGGCTGAAGATGTCTTGTCAAAAAATCTGGACACCTTAGGCAGTCATTTTCTTGAGGTGGAGAATTTACAGCAGATATTGCAAAATCTTAATCAGCACACTTCATTTTCCGGAGTTTTGGTGAAAATCAAAAAAACCGGTGAGCGATATTTTGAAGATAGTGTTATCTCTACGCTTAAGGGTGAAGATCAAAAGAGTACGCACTTTGTATTTACAGGAAGAGATATAACATCGCGAATTCGCGCCGAGGAATCCAGCCGTCGCTTAGCCACTATTCTTGAAGCGACTCCAGATCTGGTGGCCATGATGAAACCCAATGGTGACTTGGTTTATATTAACGGCGCAGGCAAGAAACTGCTTGGCGTCACCGATGACAGCTATAAAGATAAGAGCTTAAAACAGATTTTTCCTGAGCCTGTGGTGAAAAAGTTTATGCTTGAGGCGCTTCCCGGCGCACTGCGCGAAGGCGATTGGTTCGGTGATGTTGATGTGCCCAACATGGAAGGGGGAGTCGTTCCCATGTCCTTTGTTGTGCTGGAGCATCATAGTGAATCGACAAGCAGTAAGTTCGTATCCATGATCGCACGAGACTTGTCCGAGCGAAAAAATCTGGAGTCTCAACTGCAATATCGTGCTACGCACGATGCATTAACAGACCTTCCCAATCGTTATCTTTTTTCTGACTTGCTTACCTCCAGCATCACGCGTGCGTTTAGGCATAAAAATAATTCTGCAGTACTGTTTTTAGATGTTGATCACTTTAAGCGAGTAAATGATACGCTGGGGCATGTTGCGGGAGACCAACTGCTAATTGAAATAGCACAACGGCTAAAGCAAACCTTGCGACCAACGGATACCGTATGCCGCCATGGCGTGGATGAGTTTGCCTTGATCATTGAAGAGATTAGCGAACCGAATAAAATCCTGGCGGTGATTAAGAAAATTCAGCAGGCCTTTGATGCGCCTATTTTAATAGAAGAGCACGAAATATTTGTTGCATTCAGTCTTGGTGTTGCGATATTTCCGCTGGACGGTGATAACGTGCAGGACTTGTTACGCCGTGCAGATTCCGCAATGTTTCAGGCAAAAACAGATGGTGGAAGTACCCATCGATTCTTTTCGCCCGAAATGGACTCCCTTAGTCATGAAGTGCTTTCCATGGAGGCTGAACTACGCCATGCCTTGGAAAATGATGAATTTGTGTTGCATTACCAGCCTCAGATTTCATTAAAGCTTGGCCAGCTTGTTGGCTTTGAAGCTTTAATTCGTTGGCAGCATCCGGTCAAAGGCTTGTTATCTCCCAATGAGTTTATGGGCATTGTTGAATCTTCCGGACTTATTCACCAGGTGGGGAAAAAAGTATTGCAGCTGGCGTGTAAGGAACACAAGAGAATACGCAGGGCTGGAAAGCCGCAAGTGAGAATGAGTGTGAATGTGTCGCCTCAGCAATTTTCCAATAAAGATTTTCTTGAAAATGTTAAAGCCATTTTGCGCGAGGAGTGCATGCCTGCGGAATTGTTGGAGCTTGAAATCACCGAGAATATTTTGATGCGTGATCCTGTGATTTCTGCCGGTATTTTAAATGACTTTAAATCTCTCGGTGTGCGAATAGCAATAGATGATTTTGGCACCGGTTATTCTTCGTTATCTTACCTTAAAAATTTTCCGGTCGATGTAGTGAAAATAGATCGTTCATTTGTTCGGGATATTGGCAAGGAAGGTGGGGATGAAGCTATTGTGGAAGCCAGCATCTCCATGGCGAAGAAGCTTGGATTAGAAATTGTTGCTGAGGGTGTGGAGACTGCGGTGCAGATGATGTTCTTGCAGCGCAACAATTGTGATCTTATTCAGGGGTACATCATGAGTCGGCCAGCGCCGAGTCACAAGGTGGAGAAATTGCTGTTCAAAACCTGGTTCTAGTCTAGTGCTGTGTATTTTATGCTCTGGCTGCATACTCTAAATGAGACGGTAACAGTCAGAGCCGGTTTAATCTGTTCTATGCCAGGGATGGTTAAGCAAAGTTCAAGTTTATAGCCTCAATTGGATAAATGCTGACACAAAGCTGACGGCGTGAAGTAAAACGCCTTTTCTCTGGAAGAAATCGACGTATTCCAGTCGCTACTACCTTTAATACCCATGTCGTTATGCCCATGTCGCTTCCAATGCCTTTCCTTAAAAACACCAAGTGTGTTTCTCCTGTGACGTTCGCTCAGTGAACTGGCATCTGCCCTCCAAATATAGATTTGTTGGTGGCAAGTTATGAGGGAACTGAATGCTTCCTCGTTCCATTAACTTCGTAATCTTTAAATCACTACAATAAAATCGCAACAATTTTAAGCGATTGCTAAAAAATCCTATCCCGCTGGGGTAGAATGCCTGAAAAAAACGGGGGATACTCAAAAGTGGCAAGTTCTTCGAGTGCACAAACGTCAAGTTTGCAAAAAATGCATGGTGTCTGGTCGAGTCGTTGGACCTTTATTCTCGCAGCGACCGGGTCGGCTGTAGGGCTCGGCAATATATGGAAGTTTCCCTATATTGCGGGTGAAAATGGCGGTGGTGCATTTGTTTTAGTGTATCTCGTTTGTATCGCAATGATCGGTATACCCGTGATGTGTGCTGAAGTTTTGATCGGCCGACGCGGTAGAATGAGCCCGATTAACTCCATGCGTTTTGTGACTGAAGAGGCGGGCTTGCACGGTGCATGGACCGCCATCGGCTGGGGTGGTGTGGTAGCCGGTTTAATGATCATGGCATTTTACAGTGTGGTTGCCGGTTGGGCGCTTCACCATGTCATTGAAACTGCCTCAGGTGCATTTACCGGCATTGATGGTGCTGGTGCTGGCGCTAAGTTTGGCGAGTTTCTGGGGAACACTAAGTCTTTAATTGCCTGGCATACAGTTTTTTCTGTCATTACATTCACGGTAGTTGCCGCTGGTGTAACAAAAGGTTTATCCGTTGTTGCGCGTGTCCTTATGCCATTTTTATTCGTAGCGCTCGCGGTGCTGCTGGTATATGCCATTGTGAAAGGTGATATTGCACAAGGCTTTGCGTTTCTGTTTGATTTTAAATTCGACAAGCTCACCGGAAAAGGGGTGTTAGTTGCACTTGGCCACGCATTCTTTACTCTCAGTTTAGGGATGGGAGCCATTATGGCTTACGGTGCGTATATGCCAGCGCATGCAAACGTTGCCGGAACCGTTGTTACCATTGGTATTTTGGATACGCTCGTTGCGTTAGTTGCGGGCCTCGCTATTTTCCCCATCGTATTTGCATCCCCAGGGCTACAACCCAGTGCGGGGCCAGGGTTGATGTTTGTCAGTTTGCCTGTGGCCTTCGGTAATATGCCTTTGGGGATAGTTTTCGGAACCCTCTTTTTTGTTCTGGTCGTGGTGGCTGCGTGGAGTTCTGCGGTGTCCTTGATTGAGCCGGGTGTAGCATGGGTTACAGAGAAAGGTAAATTCAACCGTACTATCGCAACGGGCATTTTAACCTTTATTGCCTGGCTTGGCGGTTTGCTTTGTATATATTCCAATAACTGGTCGGGGGATAAAGAAGGACATTTCTTTGTCTTTGAGGGCTTGGACTTTTTAACCGCGCAATTAATGCTGCCGCTGGGCGGGATGTTCATTGCCATTTTCGTAGGCTGGTTTATGAATAAGAAAATTCTTGCCTCCGAAATGGACGCTGAGGGGCATCCATTGTTTGATATCTGGTTGTTCCTGATCCGATACGTTTCACCTGCTTTGGTTGCACTTGTGATGGTGTTTACTCTTTATATAACTTTTGCCGAACCGAGCGATGATCTGGATTTTAGAGCATTAATGTTTGGCTTGAAGGTGGTAAGTGGCGGTCTTAGCATCGTGATTGGCTTGCAATTATGGAAACTGCGTAAAGCGAAAGCCCAAGCGTGAAGCAATACTGGCAATAGGATAATGAGTTTTTGAAGCGAATTGAACGCTCGGCATTAGTCACTTATTCAACAGAGCAAATGTACGATCTGGTGAATGATGTCGAGCAATACCCAAAGTTTATTCCCGGATGCAAGCGGGTTGAGATATTGTCTCAAAGTGAGAGCAGTCTGGTGGCGAGGCTTGAACTGGCAAAAGCTGGTTTTGAGCAGTCTTTTGTAACCCGCAATACAATGGTTCGACCAAGCTCCATTACTCTGCAGCTGGAGGAAGGGCCTTTCTCGCACTTTCGGGGGCAGTGGGAGTTTGAGGCGCTCGCTGAAAATGCCTGTAAAGTCAGTTTTTGGCTTGAGTTCGAGTTTAAGAATAAATTGCTGGCCATCGCCGCCAGTAAGGTGTTTGAGCTAGTCGCTTCTGAGCAGGTAAAAGCAATTTGTGAGCGGGCCAAACAGATTTATTAAGTGAAGTGTCTATTTTTGTGAACTGTCTATGACCGATATTGAGCCCATTTCCGTCGAAGTTGCGTATGCCCTGCCTGACCGTCAAAAAATCATTACCCTGTTGGTTGAGCCGGGAACGACGGCATTTGTGGCTGCTTGCAGATCAAAGATCACTGATTTTTTTCCTGATCTCGAACTGGAAACCGCCAAGATGGGCATCTTCGGGCAAACGCTGGGAACAAAGGGCTTAAAGCCTGCTAAAGAGTATGAGTTGCAAGATGGCGATCGCGTAGAAATATATCGACCCTTGATTTCCGACCCCAAAGAAGTTCGGCGTAAGCGCGCGGAAAAAGCAGCGAAGAAAGATTAAGATAAAACGGAAGAATTAAAGGAAAATAATAGAAGGGATTATAGGAAGGATTAGTGAATTGATTAAGGAAAGATCAGGTGTATCGACAAGCCCATGATTCAATGTAACTTGCCGATTGCTTCTGTAAATAGGGCGGTATGAATATTGGCCCGGTTTAGTCCAGGCGCGCGTCTTTTTTCTTCTTGGTTTGATCCAGAGCTTCCTGCTGATCTTTTTCAACCTGCTTATTGATCGGAGTGTAGTCTCCATCCCAATGGGTCAATGTGTCATTTTCAAAGTACACCGTGAAATGATTGGTTCGCAAATCTTCATCACCCAATTTCACATTGTAGTAATAGTCCCACTGGTTCTGGTTGAAGGTGTCTTCAATCAGTGGTGTACCCATGATGTAACGGACCTGCTCTTTCGTTAACCCAGGCTTTAACTTTTCAATCATGTCTTCTTCGAGATAGTTTCCCTGTTGGATGGTGACTTTGTATACACCGGGAAAGCGAAGAGACGAGCACGCACTAATTCCACTCAAAAATATGAACCAAATGGTCAAAGATACGGCAATTTTTAATACTTTTTGCATAACAGGGGTTTCCGAAATCTGCTTGGGCGGGGATAATACCCGTCTTAAGTTGAACTGAGAAGACCTGGGAGCTGTAAACTATGACCTTAAACAACCAAGATCTACGTAAAGCTGGGTTAAAGGTTACGCTACCTCGGGTTAAGATCTTACAAATCTTAGAAAATTCCGAACAGCGTCATTTAAGTGCAGAAGATGTGTATAAAGCCTTGCTGGATGCGGGAGAAGACGTTGGGTTGGCGACGGTTTACCGTGTATTAACGCAGTTTGAGTCCGCTGGCCTGGTAGAACGTCATAATTTTGATGGCGGGCATTCGGTGTTTGAGTTAGATCGCGGCGATCATCATGACCATATGGTGTGTGTGGAAACTGGTAAAGTCATCGAGTTTCATAATGAGCAAATCGAAGCGCTGCAGGACATTATTGCAGAAGAGCATGGCTACGAAATTACTGGCCACAATCTAGTATTGTACGTTAAGCCCAAAGGCAGCTAGTTGTTAGCTAAAAATAGAAAAGCCGCATGGACATAAGTTTATGCGGCTTTTTTTATCTCCTGAAGCAGTACTTTTTAGCTATAAGTTTTCCAGCATTTCTTTAGCGTGAGCAATAGATTGCACTGAATCTATTGCGCCTCCCATCATGCGTGCAATTTCCATGATTTTATCTTCTCCTTCCAATATCAGTAGAGACGAACTGGCGCCGTGCTTTTTGCTCACGGTTTTTTCCACCTGGAAGTGATGGTGGGCTTTGCTGGCGACTTGTGCAAGGTGAGTCACGCAGAATACCTGCCCTTTTTCTCCCAGTTCACGCAGCATGCGACCGACTACGTCACCGGTAGTGCCGCCGACTCCCACGTCAACCTCATCAAAGACAAGGGTTGGAATCTTCGAGGTTGCAGCGGTAACGACCTGAATTGCCAGGCTGACTCGGGACAGCTCCCCGCCGGAAGCGACTTTGTTTAATGCCTTCGCTGGCTGACCTGGCGCAGTGCTGATCAGAAATTCCACTTTTTCGTTGCCGTGCTTGCTGGGGGCATCGAGCGAGCACAGGTCTACCGTCAGGTTGGCATGTGCCATGGCCAGCTCACTCAGGTGCTTGTTCACTTTGTTGCTCAGTGTTTTTGCCGATTTTGTTCGTTTCTCACTGAGCTGTAGGGCGAGCTGTTGGTAAGCGCTAAAACTTTGTTCCAGTGCTTTTTCAAGTTGTTCGATTTGCTCGTCGCCACTTTGTAACTGGCTTAACTCCTCTGCGAGTTCATTGTGAAGCGTGACCAAATTTTCTGGCGTGGTGCGATGTTTGCGGGCAATATCGTAAATGGCGCTCAAGCGCTCTTCGATCTCTCCCAGGCGCGCAGGGTCTTGCTCGGAGCCATCGAGATAACGCTCTACATCTCTTTGCGCTTCCTCGATATTAATTAATGCGCTTTGCAGTAAGTTGCTTACTTCATTCAACTGTGGCGGCATTTCATCGATATTACCAAGCACGCGCATTGCCTGCTGAATTCGATCCTTCAAGCCTTCTTCATCTGTGTCGCATACGGCAATTAACTGCTGGCAGTTACTGTGGATTGCATCGGCGTTGGACAGCATCCGTTGCTCGCTTTCCAGTAATTCGAGTTCGTCTGGCTTGAGATCCAGCTGTTCCAGCTCGCCAACCTGATAGCTCAGCAGCTGAAAGCGTGCGTTTAGTTCATCGCCCAGGTTGCGCAATGCATCGAGCTTTTCTTTTTCGGCAGACCACTGCGTGTGAGCAGTCTTTACTTTGTGTGCCAGTTCTTGCTGGCCTGCGAATTCGTCCAGTAGGCGTCGGTGCGTGCTCAGCTTTAACAGAGACTGGTGTTCATGCTGGTTGTGAATGTCGATAAGCAGATCGCCCAGCGAACGTAATTGCTGCAGTGGAACCGTGCGGCCGTTAATATAGGAGCGAGATCGCCCCTCTTTCGTTACAATTCTGCGCAAAATGCATTCAGACTGCAGTTCTTCATCTTCCGGGTTTAAATCGTGTTTTTGCAGCCAGAGTTGAACATGCGGTAACTCTGAAATATCAAAACTTGCCTGAATTTCAGTTTTATCACAACCTGTTCGAATCTTGTCTGGATCACCGCGATCCCCCAGTGCCAGCCCCAGGGCGTCCAGCATTATGGATTTGCCTGCGCCAGTTTCACCGGTAATGGTTGTCAGTCCCTGCTCCAGTTCAATGTCCAGATGGTCGACCAGGGTAAAATCGTTGATTTGAAGATGAATAAGCATGTTCTTACGCTCACAAGTGTGGGTGTATAAATATACATGGGTTTTTATACAGTATTCCACTGTAAATCTCTAGTGTTTTTTCAAGTGCCCCAAATATTATGGCGCTCATAATGGTGGGCTTGAATAGTGTGTTGTCCGTCCCAATATTGCAGGCATCGGGTGCTCTGCTGGGCACGCCTGTAAAGTACACATGATACGACATGAAAAGTACCCACTATTTGTAAGACTTTATTTCGATCGACGGAGAAAGCTGTGGCTAACGAACAAAACCCGGAAAATTCACCAGTAGAAGAATTGGACGAAGATCAGGTAACGATAGAGAGTCAGGAGGCCGGTCAGGCTGCAACTGCAGGCCAGGACGACGCGGCAGCGCAGATTGAGCAATTGCAGGCAGAGCTGGCAATGGCGAAGGAGCAAAGTCTGCGTGCTGCGGCTGAAATGCAGAATATTCGCCGCCGAGCAGAGCAGGATGTTGAGAAAGCGCACAAGTTTGGTCTGGAAAAGTTTGTCAACGACATGCTGCCCGTGGTGGATAACCTTGAGCGTGCCATCAGTGCTGCATCTCAGGAAGGCGCGGAGATGGCGTCAGTGGTAGAGGGTGTGGAATTGACCCTTAAATCACTTATAGATGGCCTTAAGCGCCATAAAGTGGAAGAAATAGATCCCGAGGGCCAGCCTTTTGATCCTCAGCTGCATCAGGCGATGACGATGGTCGAACAGCCGGATGTAGAGCCTAATACTGTGATTAACGTGTTCCAGAAGGGCTATAGCTTGCACGGTAGATTGGTGCGTCCTGCCATGGTTGTCGTGTCCAAGGCTTCGAGTTAATAAGAAGTTGCATAAAAGCCCTTGAAAACTTAAGGGTTGGACAAATATTAACAGCCAAGGCAAGTGATATATCTTTCAGGCCGGCCAGCAATCCCGGGGTGACGGGAAAGCGGTGAAGGCAGGGCGGGAAGATCTGTAAACATCAAAAGATTTAACATATGAATTACCTTCTGACCAAAAGAAAGAAGGCGTAAAAGTAGAATATTGGAGAAAGTAGATGGGCAAAATTATTGGTATAGATTTGGGTACAACCAACTCTTGTGTCTCAATACTTGAGGGCGAGAAGCCTAAAGTCATCGAGAATGCAGAGGGTGATCGTACTACCCCTTCCATTGTCGCCTTCACTGATGATCAGGAGATTTTGGTCGGGCAGAGTGCAAAGCGTCAAGCGGTAACCAACCCGACAAACACTTTGTTTGCGGTGAAGCGTCTGATTGGTCGCAAATTTACCGATGACGTTGTGCAAAAAGATATTTCCATGGTGCCTTATAAAATTGTTAAGGCCGATAATGGTGATGCTTGGGTAGAAGTGAAGGGCGATAAAAAAGCGCCGCCGCAGATTTCTGCTGAAGTATTGAAAAAAATGAAGAAAACCGCCGAAGAATACCTCGGTGAAAAAGTGACTGAAGCCGTTATTACTGTACCTGCATACTTTAACGACTCGCAGCGTCAGGCAACCAAAGACGCGGGCAAAATTGCGGGTCTTGAAGTTAAGCGTATTATCAATGAGCCAACTGCCGCTGCACTTGCTTACGGTATGGATAAAGCCAAGGGTGACCGTACTATCGCGGTTTACGACCTGGGTGGTGGTACGTTCGATATTTCCATTATTGAAATTGCAGATGTGGATGGTGAGCATCAGTTTGAAGTACTTTCTACCAACGGCGATACATTCCTCGGTGGTGAAGATTTCGATTTGCGATTGATCGAGTACTTGGCTTCTGAATTCAAGAAGAGCAACGGGATTGATCTGCATAATGATCCTTTGGCTTTGCAACGCTTAAAAGAAGCAGCAGAAAAGGCGAAAATCGAGCTTTCTTCCAGTCAGCAAACAGAAGTGAATTTGCCTTACATTACGGCAGATGCAACGGGTCCTAAGCATTTGGTGGTAAAACTGACGCGTGCCAAACTGGAGTCTTTGGTTGAAGATTTGGTTGCGCGCTCCATTGAGCCTCTGAAAATTGCGTTGCAAGATGCGAAATTAAGTGTAGGCGAAATTGATGATGTAATTCTGGTTGGCGGCCAAACTCGTATGCCTATGGTGCAGTCTCGAGTTGCAGAGTTCTTTGGTAAAGAGCCTCGTAAAGATGTCAACCCGGATGAAGCGGTGGCAATGGGTGCTGCTATTCAGGGTGCCGTTCTTTCTGGCGATGTAAAAGACGTATTGTTGTTAGACGTTACGCCGTTAACGTTAGGCATTGAAACCATGGGCGGTATTGCCAGTGGCTTGATTGAAAAGAATACGACAATTCCAACGAAGAAGTCTGAAACTTATTCAACCGCTGAAGATAATCAAACGGCCGTAACCATTCACGTGGTACAAGGTGAGTTCAAGCAGGCGGCGAAGAATAAATCTCTTGGACGCTTTGACTTGGCAGACATTCCACCGGCACCACGTGGTGTGCCGCAAATTGAAGTGACGTTCGATATTGATGCTAACGGTATATTGAATGTTTCTGCAAAAGACAAGGCAACCGGAAAAGAGCAGTCTATTGTTATTAAAGCCTCCTCTGGCTTGAATGATGATGAAATCGAAAAAATGGTGAAAGATGCGGAAGCGAATGCTGAAGCAGACCGTAAGTTCGAAGAGATTGTGAAAACTCGCAATACCTTGGAAGGGCTTGTGCATGCGACCAAGAAAACGCTTAAAGAAGCGGGTGATAAGGCGACTGCAGACGAAAAGTCTGCTATCGAAGCGGCAATCGCTAAAGCTGAAGAAGCCGTTAAAGGTGAAGATAAGGAAGAGATGGAGAAAGCTACACAAGAGCTGACCGAAGCTTCGGGCTCACTGGCTCAGAAAATGTATGCTGAGCAAGCGGCACAAGGTCAGAATGCTGGTGCGGAAGGCGCTGCTGATGCAGGTGCTGAACAAGCCGCAGATGACGGTGTAGTGGATGCCGAGTTTGAGGAAGTAAAAGAAGACAAGTAAGTTTCTAGTGTGGGCTCTCGCGGGATCGGCAGTTGTAAGCCTTACGTTACCAGCCAAATTATAAAAGTTGCTAACGTAAACTGAGTGTCGAAGAAGTGAGTGGTGGGTTCTTGGTAAGAGAACTTTTGAACAGAGAACTCCTGAACAGAGAACTCCTGAACAGAGAACTCTTGAACAGAAAGCTCCTGAACAGAGAGCCCCATTGTCGAAACATGCTTGATTTGACCGTGCGCAACCCTGTCCTTCTTGTTGCGCCTGTTTCCAGTTTCATTGAATCTCGTGTGTGTTTATCTACACATGATTAATAGAGTAAGACGAATCATGAAGCGGGAAATAATTAAGTAAAAAACACGGTGATACCTTAACGCGGGCAATATGCCCGCGTTTGTTGTCGTAACCCCTTGAAACTTTTTACATTAAAAAAACAATCGAAAAGCCCATGTCTAAACGCGATTATTACGAAATTCTTGGTGTATCCAAAGACGCTTCAGCTCAAGAGCTGAAAAAAGCTTACCGTCGAGTGGCGATGAAGCACCACCCCGACCGTAACCCGGATAACAAAGAAGCTGAAGACAAATTTAAGGAAGCCAGTGAGGCTTACGAAGTATTGTCGGACCCTCAGAAAAAAGCGGCATATGATCAGTATGGTCATGATGGCTTAAAAGGTGCCGGTGGTATGGGCGGCGGCCAGGGTTTTGGTAATTTCTCAGATATATTCGGCGATGTTTTCGGGGATATTTTTGGCGGCGGTGGCCGTGGCGGTCCTGCGCGCGGTTCGGATTTGCGTTACACCCTAGACTTGAGTCTCGAAGATGCTGTTAAAGGTACCAGTGTAAAAATTAAAGTGCCCACTCTGGTGAGCTGTAACACCTGTACTGGCAGTGGCGCCAAACCTGGAACCAATGCAAAAACCTGTATGACGTGTGGTGGTGTTGGTCAGGTGCGAATGCAACAGGGCTTTTTCTCTGTTCAGCAAACTTGCCCTTCATGTCGCGGTAAGGGCCGAACCATTACGGACCCATGTAAAGATTGTCATGGGCAGGGTCGAGTAGAAGAAACTAAAACCCTGTCTGTGAAAGTGCCGCCTGGTGTTGACACCGGTGATCGTATTCGTCTGGCGGGCGAGGGTGAGGCTGGCGCTGAAGGTGGGCCAGCAGGCGATCTGTATGTGCAGGTTTCCGTCAAGGAACACGAGTTTTTCCAGCGTGATGGTAAGAATTTATATTGCGAAGTTCCTATTAGTGTATTCCAAGCCTGTTTGGGCGGTGAGCTAGAAGTGCCGACATTGGATGGCCGAGTAAAACTAAAGGTGCCCGCTGAAACGCAAACAGGAAAGTTATTCCGCTTGCGCGGTAAGGGTGTAACACCGGTTCGTGGAGGACCAACTGGCGATTTACTCTGCCGTGTAGTGATTGAAACGCCTGTGAACTTGTCCAAGCGACAAAAAGAATTGCTGGAAGAGTTGCAGGAAAGTATGGAAGGCCAAAAGAATTCGCCAAAGCAAAGCTCTTGGTTTGAAGGTGTTAAAAACTTTTTTGGTGATATGAAGATTTAATCGTACTCCGGGGTGTAGCGTATTAGCTCGCCGTTGAATAAATCTAAATTGTGTAAGTAGAGCTTGTGTAAGTAGAGACGTTTGGGAAAGGTTCAGGATTCGTATGACAGTAAAAATAGCGGTAACGGGTGCATCCGGGCGCATGGGTAAAGCCCTGGTGGAGGCGGTAAGCCTTGCCGAAGGCGCCGAGCTTGGTGCAGCTATTGTGCGTCCAGACAGCTCTTTGGTTGGCGCGGATGCTGGAGAGGTTGCCGGAATTGGCAAGTTGGGAGTGAGTTTAGCTGGCCACATTGATGAGGTGCTTGGTGATTTTGATGTGTTGATTGATTTCACTTCACCCGAGTTAACACTGGCCAATATCACCAGCTGTGCGAAATCTCAAAAGGCTATGGTGATCGGCACTACCGGTTTTAATGAATCGCAAAAACGCCAGTTTGATGAAGCTATTCAAGGAATTCCTGTTTGCTTTGCATCCAATTTCAGCACGGGTGTTAATCTGTGCTTTAAATTATTGAATATTGCTGCATCGATTGTTGGTGAAGATTCAGATATTGAAATTGTTGAAGCGCATCATAAGCACAAGGTCGATGCTCCCTCGGGGACAGCCTTAAGTATGGGGCAGGTGGTGGCGGATACTCTTGGGCGCGACCTGGAGAAAGTTGCCGTGTATGGCAGAGAGGGGCAAGAAGGGCCTCGTAAAAAAGAAACCATCGGCTTTGCTACCATGCGCGGCGGTGATGTTGTTGGCGAACATACGGTGTCTTTTTTCGCTGAAGGTGAGCGCGTAGAAATAACTCATAAAGCCTCCAGCCGTATGTCATTCGCGCGAGGCGCTGTGCGTGCGGCACTCTGGTCTGTGGGGCAGCAAGCAGGACTTTACGATATGCAGGATGTTCTGGGATTTAAAGATTTATAATCCGCAGCATTGCATGTGGATCAAAAAAAGGCGATAAATCAGGTTTATCGCCTTTTTTATTGGCTGATTGTTTTTATCGTCGCAGAGGCTATTCTGCGTTCATTTCAATAGTGAGTGTAAGGCGTTGGTTTTGGGCGGCAGTGCTATTCCACTCGCCAGCGGTGAGTCCTTCGGTGATCTGCGGATAGGGGACGGCCGGTGTTTCAAAGCCTGTCATATTCACGGCAAATTCAACGTCGCCATTTTGGATGGGAGGAGAGGTTTGTTCAAATTGAACAAACTGAACACCGGTATAGTTATCAACATTCAAATCGATCTTCTGGTCATCAGCAAAAACACATTCACTGATTGGGCTGGCGCTGTCGGCCAGTGTGAAGCCGCCACCTTCTGCCTCGCTTAGGCAGAAATTGCCAAAGTGAATATTGATATCGATAAACCCTTTGAACCCTGCGTTATAGAGCTTGTACATCAGCGATTGCAGCACCAGGATATTTTTCTCTCCTAGTGGTGCTTCATTGTAGCCAAACAGCAAGTTCGTATTCATTGCCCAATTCAATGCGCTGACCATGGCCCCGTTATCAAACACGCGGCGACTGGTGATTGATTCATTTCTGGGGGCGTTGCTGCTTGAGCCTGACTGCGAGGGTGAAACCACTTTGTCCAGCAGCAAATTTTCTTCAAAATTTAGTTCGGCGAGATAGTGATAGTTTTCTTCCAGTTGTGCCAGCTGTTTTTGTGACTGATAGTGCTGGAAAGATACCCCGGCGATGGCAACCAGTATCAGTACAAGCAATGCGTTGGAAATCAGGCCCAAGCGCGTGCTTTCTGCATGTACTTCTTCGCTGATGACGGATAGTGGAACGTCAGATGCGGCTTCTTTTTTGGTGGCCTCTTTTAAATCCTGACCGACACGGCGCAAGATAAACTTGGTGTTTTCCTTCATTTGCGTGCGAACATCCGCAATATGAATTTCAAACAGGCGAGCAATTTGTGCTTTCAGCTCACTGGAGTCTATCTGCACAGGCGCTTCACTTCTCGCACTGCGAGAGCTTTGTTCCGGTTCTGTGGTAATTCCCAGCGCTTCTTTATTTTCCACTTCCAGGTCTTTAACGGTTTCAAGCGGGTTGAGGGGTTTGTCTCGCACAATATCGAGCTTGGCCAATACCTCTTCAATGCGGGAGGCTTTCATGTAGCTTTTGGAGATTGTGTCGATGGCACCCAGCTCGTGTGCCTGCCCCATGTACATCTGGTCAGTTTTGGAGGTGTACATAATAACGGGAATCATCGCGGTCGAAGGATTCGCCTTGATGATTTTTAATGCTTCGAAACCATCCATACCTTCCATATGGTGGTCCATGAAAATGACGACGGGCTGGCGATAGCTTAAGTAACCTAAAGCCTCTTCCGCTGAAGCTGCCATATCGACTTCGAGTTGATAAGGCTGCAGTAATTTTTTCAGACGAAACTGTGCTGTTTTCGAGTCATCAACAATCAAAGCTCGTTTTATAGGCATAGCTGGCCTCTAGGTTAATGTTAGGAGCGATTTAATAGAACGAATTACTAGAACAATCCAGTATACAACTACACATACTCACAAAACTAACAGCAGCAAGTCACAATGTTGACTGTTTAGCAAAATTGATACAAAGAGTGCCACTAATAGTAAATTGTAGTTCGCTATATTCGACAATGCCTTGAAAATTAAGCAATTTTTGTTCAGTCATCCATTATTTGCCAAGGCGCACGCTGCTGTAAGCGCGGATTCGCTCGAATGGATATCAGGCATGCAAAATTAATGTGGAAAGAGGTGAAAAATAGAGGTGGAAGGTCTGACTGGAAAATAGCCAGATAAATGTGGATTCGACGTGGACAAGCCGTGATCTTTTAACGTAGAATTCGCCCTCAGATTTGGCGTACCCACGCCGCACCGGGGCACCGGTTTCTAATTTTGTAAAAAGCGAGATGAGGACGCCCTTCATCTCGCTTTTTTACACGCAGTCGCTGGAATAATTCTGCCTAACACGAGCTACCGTGCTTATTGCATGGCTCCTTCGTTCGGCCTAATTCCGGCGCTGGCGAACAAGCGTTTTGTAAACGTTTTATAAAAGTTTTGTAAAAAGTGTCGTAATAAAATTTCCTGGGACCCTCGCCGCCCAGGACTTAGCTGGAGGAATCTGAATTGGCTGAAATGCAAGCAGAAGTAGTGAACAACCCATTTTTTGCCAAAACAGGGGAGGCTGGAGGAAAAGTTCCCGCGATATTAGTCCTCGCTGATGGCTCCGTATTTCGCGGCACATCTATAGGTGTAACAGGATATTCTGTCGGGGAAGTGGTGTTTAACACCGCGATAACCGGATATCAGGAAATTCTGACTGATCCTTCCTACGCCAAGCAAATAGTTACCTTAACTTACCCGCACATTGGCAATACCGGCACCAACGCCGAAGACGAAGAGTGTGAAAAAATCTGGTCAGCGGGACTTGTGATTCGCGATTTGCCGTTAATCAGCAGTAATTTCCGTGATGAAGCCACGCTCGATCTTTATCTAAAAAGCAAAAACATTCTTGGTATTGCCGATATCGACACGCGTCGTCTCACGCGCATCCTGCGTGACAAAGGTGCGCAGAATGGTTGTTTGATGGCCGGAGATATTGACGAAGATGAAGCGCTGGACCTTGCGCGAGAATTTGCCGGCCTGCAGGGAATGGATCTGGCAAAAGTGGTTTCTACCGAAGAGCGTTATCAGTGGAATGCGGGTTCCTGGACGCTGGGTGAAGGCTTTAAAGGCCTGCCGGAAGGCAAGCGATACAAAGTAGTGGCATACGATTATGGGGCTAAGCGCAATATTTTACGCATGTTGGTTGACCGCGGTTGTGAGTTGACGGTTGTGCCAGCGCAAACGCCTGTCGAAGAAGTTTTAGCGATGAAACCTGACGGTGTGTTTTTATCGAATGGGCCGGGTGACCCAGAGCCATGTGATTACGCAATCGATGCTATTAAAACCCTGCTGGATAAAAATATCCCCCTCTTTGGAATCTGTCTTGGTCACCAACTTCTCGGGCTGGCCAGCGGGGCAAAAACCGTGAAAATGAAATTTGGTCATCACGGCGGCAACCATCCCGTTCAAAACCTGGAAACCGGGCAAGTACTCATTACCAGTCAAAACCACGGTTTTGCGGTGGATGAAGACTCCATGCCAGATAATCTGGTGACAACGCACAAGTCATTGTTTGATGGTTCGCTGCAAGGCATTCATCGAACGGATAAGCCTGCGTTCAGCTTTCAGGGACACCCTGAGGCGAGCCCCGGCCCGCATGACGCCGCACCGCTGTTTGATCACTTCATTGAATTGATGGAACAATCAAAGTAACAGCAATCGAAGTAACAGCAGCGGTAACATTGAGCCTAGTAGCGGCTACCTTCACGCGAAAAGGTAGCCACTGAAAACTTAAATTTAGAGAACGATAGAGCGACGTAACTCCCAATGCCAAAGCGTACAGACTTAGAAAGTATCTTAATTATTGGAGCTGGCCCCATTGTGATTGGCCAGGCATGTGAATTTGATTACTCCGGTGCACAGGCGTGTAAGGCGTTACGTGAAGAAGGTTACCGCGTTATTCTGGTGAACTCCAATCCGGCCACCATTATGACCGACCCTTCCATGGCGGACGCAACTTACATTGAGCCGATCAACTGGAAGACGGTTGAGAAAATTATTGAAAAAGAACGCCCAGATGCGGTGCTGCCAACAATGGGCGGCCAAACTGCATTGAACTGTGCCTTGGACCTGCACAGTAATGGTGTCCTCGAAAAATTCGGGGTAGAGCTGATTGGTGCGAATCAAGAAGCCATTCATAAAGCGGAAGATCGCAACCTGTTTGACAAGGCGATGAAAAAAATTGGCCTTGAATGTGCGCGAGCTGAAATTGTTCATACCATGGAAGAAGCTCTGGAAGTACCAAAGAAATTTGGCTTCCCCGTGATCATTCGTCCTTCTTTTACTATGGGTGGTTCTGGCGGCGGTGTTGCCTACAACTGGGATGAATTCGAAGAAATCTGTATGCGTGGTCTGGATTTGTCTCCAACCAATGAGTTGCTGATTGACGAATCTCTGTTGGGCTGGAAAGAATACGAAATGGAAGTGGTGCGGGATAAAAAAGATAACTGCATCATTGTATGTTCCATTGAAAACTTCGATCCCATGGGGGTGCATACGGGTGACTCCATTACTGTAGCACCTGCGCAGACCTTGACGGATAAAGAATATCAAATCATGCGAAATGCATCGATTGCAGTGCTGCGTGAAATCGGTGTTGAGACTGGCGGCTCTAATGTACAGTTTGCGGTTAACCCGGAAAATGGTCGTTTGGTTGTAATTGAAATGAATCCGCGTGTATCGCGCTCATCTGCACTTGCTTCTAAGGCAACCGGATTTCCAATTGCCAAAGTTGCTGCGAAACTGGCTATCGGCTACACCCTGGATGAATTGCAAAATGATATTACTGGCGGTGCTACGCCTGCCTCATTCGAACCCAGCATTGACTACGTTGTAACAAAAGTACCGCGTTTCACTTTCGAAAAATTCGGAGATGCCGATGCGCGTCTCACCACTCAGATGAAATCTGTTGGTGAAGTGATGGCCATTGGTCGAACCTTTCAAGAATCTTTGCAAAAAGCATTGCGTGGATTGGAAGTGGGCTCAGCAGGCTTTGAAGAGTATGTAGATCTGACTGAAGACGACGCAATGGGCAAAATTCGTCGTGATCTTTCAACGCCAGGTGCGGAGCGCATATGGTTCGTGGCAGACGCATTTCGTGCTGGCATGTCTATGGATGAAGTGTTCGAACAATCAAAAATCGATCGCTGGTTCCTGGTGCAAATTAAAGAGCTGGTTGACATTGAAAACGCGCTCAAGCACATGCCTTTGTCCGATATTGATGCAGATCGCATGTTTCAGTTAAAGCGCAAAGGTTTTTCAGATCATCGTCTGGGTGAACTGCTGGGTGTTACTGAAAAAACCTTGCGTGATCACCGTTATAAATTAAAGGTGCACCCGGTTTACAAGCGAGTAGATACCTGTGCAGCAGAATTTGCGACGTCAACGGCTTACATGTATTCCACCTATGAAGAAGAGTGTGAATCCCAGCCAACGGACCGCGAAAAAATCATGGTTATCGGTGGTGGCCCTAACCGAATTGGTCAGGGGATTGAGTTTGACTACTGTTGTGTTCACGCGGCACTTGCTGCACGCGAAGACGGCTTTGAGACCATCATGGTCAACTGTAATCCGGAAACCGTATCTACCGATTACGATACCTCGGATCGACTTTATTTTGAGCCGGTGACATTGGAAGATGTACTTGAAATTGTACGGAAAGAAAAACCCAAAGGTGTCATTGTTCAGTTTGGTGGGCAAACGCCATTAAAGCTGGCCAATGCTCTGGCCGCAGAAGGTGTGCCGATTATTGGTACCAGCCCAGAAGCCATTGACCGTGCAGAAGATCGTGAGCGTTTCCAGCAGATGATTGACCGTCTTGGATTGTTGCAGCCGCCTAATGCTATTTGCCGTTCGACGGACGAAGCCATTCATGTAGCGCCAAAGGTGGGATATCCTCTGGTTGTGCGACCTTCTTATGTTCTCGGCGGGCGCGCTATGGAAATTGTTTACACCGAGAATGAATTGCGCACATATATGACGGAAGCTGTGCAGGCTTCAGATGATTCGCCTGTATTATTGGATCACTTCCTCAATAACGCCATTGAAGTTGATATTGATGCCGTTTCTGATGGTAATCACGTAGTCATCGGCGCAATCATGCAACATATTGAGCAATGTGGTGTACACTCCGGAGATTCGGCTTGTTCACTTCCCCCGTATTCCTTGCCAGATGACGTGCAGGACGAAATGCGTGAGCAGGTGAGAAAGATGGCCGTTGAACTGGGTGTGGTGGGGTTAATGAATACCCAGCTCGCCTATCAGGATGGCAAGATCTATGTCATCGAAGTCAATCCGCGTGGTTCACGTACGGTGCCATTTGTCAGTAAGTGTATTGGTGTTTCGCTGGCGAAGGTTGCAGCGTTATGTCAAGCGGGTAAGAGTCTGGAAGAGCAGGGCTTCACTGAAGAAATCGTACCGGATTATTACAGTGTGAAAGAGGCGGTGTTCCCGTTTAACAAGTTTCCCACTGTAGACCCCATTCTTGGGCCGGAAATGAAATCTACCGGTGAAGTTATGGGCGTTGGCGATACCTTTGCAGAAGCGTATTCAAAAGCGCAGTCCGGCAGTGGCGCAAGTATCCCTACCAGCGGTACCGTATTCTTGAGTGTACGGGATTTCGATAAGGCCGGTATTACGATTGTTGCGAAGGAGCTGGTGGATCTGGGCTTCAAAATTGTAGCAACTCGTGGGACTGCGCGAGAGCTTGAATCCCACGGTATTGAAGTGAAAGTGGTCAATAAGGTAGCAGAAGGTCGCCCGCATATTGTTGATATGATTAAGAATCGCGAGATTCAAATGGTAATCAACACAACAGAAGGCAAGCAGGCGATTAATGATTCAGCCTCCATACGCCGTAGCGCGGAAGCGAATCACGTGTATTACACCACGACACTTGCCGCAGGTGACGCCATTTGTATGGCCCTGCGTTTTGGTAAAGAACTAGAAGTGAGACGTTTGCAAGACTTACACGAGAGAGTAAAAAATTAATGCAAAAATTTCCTATGACAGTCGAGGGAGAAAAAGCCCTCCGAGCAGAGCTTGAAGATTTAAAAAAGGTACAGCGCCCTAGAATTGTGGCCTCTATCGCCGAGGCGCGTGAGCACGGAGACCTAAAAGAAAATGCTGAATACCACGCTGCACGAGAGCAGCAGGGTTTTTGTGAAGGCCGTATTCAGGAAATCGAAGCGAAGCTATCGAACGCACAAGTAATCGATGTAACGTCAATCCCGGCTGGCGACAAAGTTATCTTCGGAATAACTGTCGATGTTATTAACGTTGAAACAGATGAAGCCACGACCTACAAAATCGTAGGTGAAGACGAAGCTGACATCAAAAATAACAAAATCTCCGTTACATCCCCGATAGCGCGTGCGCTTATTGGCAAGGAAGTGGGAGAAGTTGTTGTTGTGCAAACCCCCGGGGGCACAAAAGAGCTCGAAATTGACGACGTTCGTCACGTTTAATTCGTTTTTGCTGTAAATACGAGAACCCTGAAAGAAAATTCATCTTTCAGGGTTTTTTTATCCCTTCTTTACATTATCCCCGTTGTAAAAAATGCGATTCCTGGCCCGTCTGTTGAAATGTTGACCATGTCGGAGTTTTTATCACCTGAGTGGCGAGATTTTGTCATCCCTATAAGTGCGACATTAGTTGTCAGCTTATTCGGGACATTTGTGACGAATATTGTCATAAGTTAACCGAAGTATCCTTAGCTTAAAAGCAATGAGGAACATTAAAGTTCCTTTTAATAGCGAAATTAGCGGTAGCCTCATATTACAGAAATCTTTTTGTGTGTCAGTTATCAATTCTCTTTCAAGAATTATTGTTGGCTTGATATATGCTTTTACTAAATTACAGACGGAAAGCAATTGCTACAAATCATGTCACTGAGACAGATATGTAAAACAGAACAGAACCCTGGCAATTGTTTTTACCCAGTGTGTAGCCCAAGAGAATTCATCATGTTTAGCCGAATGAAAAAGCTACGACGAAAATTCTCGAAAAGCACAGGCAAACGATTAAAGAATGGAGATATGAAAATGTTGGTAGAACAACTGATGGGTGAAGGCCCAATTAAAATTAGGGACGTAGAAGCGATTCGTGATCGCGTATCACTGTTTGGTGCTCTCGATAATTCACAGTTAAGTACGTTATTGTCTTATGCCAAAGAGCAAACGTTTAAATGTGATGAGATCATATTCGAGCAAGGTCAATTGCCTGGCGATATCTATATTTTACTCAGCGGAAAAGTAGACTTGCGAGTAATCCGCGATGATTTTACATCTGCCCACATGACGTACGTTCCTGGTGACTGTTTCGGTGAAACTGCAGTCATTGGTATTCAAACGCAAATGGGGCGTGCAAAAGTGGAAGAAGATGCCCGTGTTCTGACATTATCACGCTTTAGTTTGTTGGACATGTTAGAGCATGATGCAGCGCTGTTCGGTATATTAATGATGAACATTGCCAGAGAAGTCAGCCGCCGTTTTCACTTTACCATTAATACCTCTATTTCCCCAATTGAAGTGGATTCCCTGCAGGCGTGTCATTAATAGGCAAGCTGGCAGCAATACATGATCGGCTGCTTTACAGGATGTGAACGGTTTTCTGGAAGAGATAAATACAAGGATGTTGTTTTACCCGTTCAAAAGAACGTGTTTATGCATATGTGGAAGCGTTGAAAAGCTTATTCGTAAGCAGGAGAGCAGTAAAATGTTTGGCAAAGTAGTGAAGGGTATTAAAGCACGATTTAAACGGACTTGGTTGCTCTCGTCTTTTTGCGATAAGTATTGCATTCTGATTGACGGGAAACCCTATTATTTTAATTGCGGATTTAAAATGATGGGTAAAAAAAGCGCGACTCCTACATTGTATGGCGTGTCTCTTGAATACGCTAAACCTCAAACAGAATCCAACCAATAATCCATTTCCAAAAGTTTTTCCTGTGGTACGCGGCCAATACAAGTAAGTCGGGCCGCGACTTACCGAATTTAAATCTGAAATTGCAGAGAATGATACCCCTATTCAAAGGTTTAATTGTCATTTGATCAAACAAGCATGAATACTCCAAAATTGCCATTTGACTTTTTAGGCTTTCGCTCGAACTATGGGTAAATTTAAACTGGTTATATTTTTTCTGTCTATTTCTTTAGGTGTTGAGACGCTCGCAGTGGAGTTCCCTACGAGTGAGCGAGCAGAAAGATCTATTGAGCGCGTAGAGCCGTATTTAAAAAAGGCGCTTTCAAATCTGGGTCTTAAATATGGTGCTCCAATATTTATTCGTATTTTCAAAGACCCTGGAATTCTTGAGGTTTGGGTTGAGTCTGATGATGGCACCTTCGTAAAATTTAAAAACTATGAAATTTGCACCTTTTCAGGTGATCTTGGCCCAAAAGTTAAGCAGGGTGATAAGCAGAGCCCTGAAGGCTTCTACTTTGTTAACGCCGGCCGCTTAAACCCTTGGAGTAGTTACCACCTCTCATTCAATATAGGTTACCCCAATAAATATGACCGCGAACACGGCCGCACCGGTAGTGCACTCATGGTGCACGGCAAGTGTGTTTCCATCGGCTGTTACGCGATGACCGATGCATATATAAATGAAATCTACGCGCTCGGGGTTGCTGCACTAAAATCGGGACAGCCATTTTTTAGAGTTCATTCATTCCCTTTCAAGCTCGAAAATTCTGCCCTTTCAAAATACAAATCAAATCAGTGGTATCCATTTTGGCTCAACATGAAAGAGGGTTATGATTACTTCAATAAATATAAACAGCCACCAAATATTGAGGTTGCCAATGGAAAGTATGTGCTCGGTGCGCAATCCACTCCTGACAAGTAAAGCGAGGCGGTGAATAAAAGGAGGTGGTGAGTAAAGGTAGTGGGTGTAAAGGTAGTGGGTGTAAAGGTAGTGGGTGTAAAGGTAGTGAGTGTAAAGGTAGTGAGTGTAAAGGTAGTGAGTGTAAAGGAGGCTAAGATCGAAGAGTTATCTCCGCTCACATATAAAAAGTCAGTGAGCGAAAGATATAATTAACATCGTATTAGTAAAAACTGAGTGAACGCGATTTTGGCGTTAACCTTTTTTAAGATCGGATAATTTTTTACGATGTTTTTCAACTTTTTCTTGTTTGATTTCTTTAATCAAGTGTGGACCTTCTGGTCCAAGGATATCCTGCAATTTCGCTTGCTGTTCTTGTTGTAATTGCATAATTTTTTCATTCGCATCTTTCATGATGCGTAATTTCTCTTCCTTGCCTTCCTGCAAGATCGCCATAACCTGTTGATGCTGGCCTTTATTCAGGTTCAATTGATCGATTAATCTGTCCTGGTCTATGTCATGGCTGTAGCTAGGGTCCTTGCTTAAACTAACCGAAGCAAACGCCAGGCTGGTTACAAATGTAGTTACGATTCCGGCAAATATTGCTTTTTTCACCTTGCACCTCACGTTGTTTTTGTTGACTTCCTTAATGACTTTAGAGCAAGTATGCAGATCAAAAGTGCAAACAATGTGACCAAATTATGGTTGTTCATCGCAGTTTTGTGAAAGTGAAAACGGGATGATTGATGTCCGGCTACCAGCGTTGTATCGAGTTGGGAAATTTTTTGCGGTCTTCGTCAGTGGCGGCTTCATTGCACTCTCCACGTACGCGAGGAACTGGGCGGTAGGTATCCATCTCCATTATCCAATAGCCAGTACGGCAGTACTGTGTGGTTTCGATATATATTTCCGTTATTTTATTCAGTTGCTTAGGTGAGCGGCTCCCTCTTTTTGGTCTGATGGGTGGGCGTCCATTTTTGGGGAGGTCGATTTTTTCTTTTGCCGAGGAAAGTTCGGGAGGGCGTTTTGCAAGATAAATTTCAAAATGTTTTAAGCCGGAGTCCGTAATCTTGGTGTTGAAACTTGTGTTTTCGATCAGGCTTTCCTGGCTCGCGCACCCACTCAATACGGCGATAATAAGCCCAACAGTCAAGCGTTTGTGATTGCAGTAAATGCTTTTTGTGTTTTTTGGCAATTTTGTCATGTTGGATAAAAATATATTTTTAATTGACGGAGCGAGCGAGATTTTCCGGTGTGTCAGATCGAAGTCCGCCACACGTTGGCATACGTTTTTTATTGCGTTGGAATATTGTATGTTTCTATTGGCGATCAATTTAGTGATCAATCCAGGTCGGGTTCAAACTTATAGCCTACGCCATATATGGATTTTATCAAATCGTTATTGGGTACAGCGTCGTTGAGTTTCTTACGTAATTTTTTAATATGGCTGTCGACGGTGCGATCGCTGACAATGCGATAGTCCTGATAGATATTGTCTAATATGTGCTGGCGAGAGAAAATTTTACCCGGTTCATCGTACAGTAATTTAAACAAGTTGAGCTCGATCTGAGTCAGTTCTATGGTAATGCTGTTGATCGCTAAATGGAGTTTTTCCGGGTTTATCGATATAACGACACTGTTATTCTGGGTTTCACTGGTGTTCGCGGCTAAATCAAGACGGCGTAATACCGTTTTAACCCGGGCCACTACTTCACGCGGACTATAGGGTTTGCAAATGTAGTCGTCGGCACCAAGTTCCAAGCCCAGCAGGCGATCAATTTCTTCCACTTTGGCTGTGGTCATAATGATAGGAATATTGCTTTTTGAGCGTACATCCTTGCAGATATCCAGGCCATTTTTACCTGGTAACATCAAGTCCAGTACGATCAAACTGGCTTGATTCTGTGCGAGCCAAGGCTCAACTTCATCGCCATTATTAATAATATGCGTGGTGTATCCCGCCGCTGCGACATAGTCATTTAGCAGGTTTGCCAGATCTGGCTCGTCTTCAACAATTAGGATGCTTGCAGTTGTCATATTGTCTTCATCGGTAAAAAGATGGTTTGTTTAACGCCGCCCAAGGGTGATGGCTCCGCCAGAATGCTGCCACCATGCCCCTCGGCGATGCCTTTGCAAATGCTCAAACCCAGGCCTGCGCCCCCTGTTTCCCGGTTGCGGGATGATTCGAGGCGATAGAGCCGGTCAAAAATTCTTTCCAGAGACTCCGCTGGCACGCCCGGCGCGCTGTCTTCTATGGTAATTCTGAATTGATGTGCATCGCGTTTTAAGCTCAAGTGTATTTCACCTGGAGCATCGGTGTAGCGAAAGCTGTTTTCCAATAAATTGGTAACCAGTTGTTTGATTCGCTTTTTGTCCATGTAGCAATAATTTGCAGTAGTGGGCACTTTATCACAATTAATCTGTAATCCTTTCTGCGACATTTTCTCATCAAATTCGCCGACAATCTCGCGTATTAATTCGCTGAGGTCTGTTTCTGTCTTATGGAATGTTAATGCCCCGACATCCACCAGCGAAAGTTCATACAGGTCATCAACAATCAGGGAGATCGAGTCCACATTGCGCTTTAGCAGGTTGAGATTTTCCTGGCTGGCCGCGCGAATCCCGTCTTGCATCGCTTCAATCTGTGCTTTCAGAACCGAAAGAGGGGTGCGCATTTCATGTGAGATATCCGCCACCCACTGCTTACGTGTAATCTCATTCTTTTCCAGCGTGCGGGCCATTTCATCAAAGTTCTGGCAGAGAGTGCCCAGTTCGTCATCGGCGGTGGAATGCATGCGAACGGAAAAATCGCCTTGCGCGAGCTTTTTGGCATTAAAGGAAAGTTTCGATAATGGTGTTACCAGCCAGCGGGCGACGAACATGGTGATCACTAAGGCGGCAAACACCATGACCACGCTCAACATTCCGAAAACATTGAGTTGCTGATCGACAAAAAGTTTATCGACAGAGCGTAAAAAAGCCTTTGGTTTGTTGTAGCCGATGTAGGCAATGAGTTCCCCGTCGAGGGTGATTTGACGGAACGCATAATTAGCGTTGTCTTTGAGGATGCCAGAGACCAGATTCTTTTTCGTGTCCACCAGAATCAAGTCCAGGAAAAACGCACGCTGATTGGCTTGCAGTTTTTTCTCGATACTTTGACGCGCGCTCCAGTCCTGTTGTTTGGGGCCAAGCGCTGTTGAGGTGCGAAAGCGCTGATGACGCATGTATTGCCGGTAGGTGGTGTTTTGCAAGTCTTCCCATTTTTCAGGGTTCTGTAAAAATGGGTCGAGTGACTTATTTTTACTGAATACTTCGGCGACGGCCACTTCTAACGGCTCTAAGCGCTCCAGAATCTGGTCGGTCGCGTAGTCAAGAAAGCGTTGCTTGACGCTGTAGTGCGTTAACACCAGCAGCGATCCCAGGCTGAACACCAATGACACGAAAAAGGTAAGCCACAGTTTTAGCTTAATGCTTTTTATCATTTCGATCTTTGTTGAGAGTAGGTGTAAGCCAAAACCGAGTGGGTCCTTGGTGTCTGCGAATAAGGGAATATTAAGCACAATTGTCATGTTTACAATCCTTCAGTCCGCGAGAGGAAAGGGTTTCACAATTGTTTCAAGGTTGGAGGCAAATTGACTGGAGAAAACCGCGCGCGGAGGCGGTCGGTGACAGGGCTGACCGGGAGTTGATTCAGCCCAGATTGAAAATCCGATTTAAACCGTCGCTTGCTCTTTAGCGGATTTAGCGAACATTGGAGTTTTTAAGGTTTTCTTTCGCAGATTTACGGTAAATGAGTGCGACTTTCCCAATTTCCTGCACCAAAGTGGCATTCAGTGTGCTGCAGACTTCTTGTACCAGCTCTTTGCGGATGTCGCGATCGACAATGGCGATTTTTATTTTAATCAGCTCATGGTCTTCCAGCGCGCGCTCAAGTTCAGCGATAACGCCTTCAGAGAGACCTTTCCCGGCAATAATCACAATGGGTTTCAGGTTGTGGCCGATATTTCGATAATGCTTTTTGTGTTCGTTGCTAAGTGTCATTACTAGAATAATTCCAGATTGTTTCATCAATTTTTGCTGCGTTGCGATCCTCGGATCATGCGCATCCGGCAATTGTACCTTTTTCAGGCTTGCTGAATCGAATAGAATTTAGGGGTTTTTTCTAAGAGGAAGTATAAATGGCCCGATCAAAAAGCAGTGGCCGCTGGTTACAAGAGCATTTTAATGATGCATATGTGAAAGAGTCGCAAAAGGACGGGTATCGTTCCAGGGCAAGCTATAAGCTGATAGAACTGCACAAAAAGGACAAATTGTTTCGCTCCGGTATGACGGTCGTGGATCTGGGAGCTGCGCCGGGGGGCTGGTCACAAGTGGCGGTAGAGCTGGTGGGTGACAAAGGGCATATATTGTCGTCAGATATATTACCCATGGACCCGATTGCCGGCGTTGAGTTTATACAGGGTGACTTTACCGAGGAATCGGTGCTGAATGCATTGCTGGACTCCATGGGGGAGAATAAAGCTGATCTCGTAATATCTGACATGGCCCCGAACATGAGTGGCATAAGTGACATTGATCAGCCTCAATCCATGTATCTTGTGGAACTTGCGCTGGAAATGGTGACCTTAGTGGGTAAGCCTGGGGCTGATTTTGTGGCCAAAGTATTTCAGGGTGAAGGTTTTGATGCGTATATTGCGGAATGTAAGCAAAAGTTCAATAAAGTGCTCATTCGAAAGCCGGATTCGTCTCGTGCAAGGTCGCGTGAAGTTTACGTAGTGGCAAAAGGCTACAAAGGCTAATCGTCAACGGAGCTATAACGAAATATTACTAGTCTGGCCAGTCAATAAGCGATGGAACTCGCAAAAAGTGCGATTCACAAAATTAACCCAATTTATCGCTAATCCTGATGGGGCATCATGGCTATAATAATAAAACGGTTGCATGAGTTTACGTTGTACAAAATATTGGCAGCCAAGAGAAAGTGAAGTGTGTTTGTTTGTTGTTCAATGGAGAGGCATCTCCAGAGCTATTTGAGCAAAAATGCACCCGATTGCTTAGTTTGTGAAGTTTGACAAACCCCAATAGTAAAAATTAATGGTGTAACCGTTGTGTTTTGCTGGTTTGCCTCAATGATTGAGGAAATAGAGGGTTTAGAATATAAGCCGACCGGCATGATCACCGCTGGTCAACTTAGGTAACAAGACAGGTAAAAGAGGATATTTCCTTGAACGACATGGCAAAAAATTTAGTACTTTGGTTGGTAATCGCCGTTGTACTGTTCTCCGTATTCCAAAACTTTAGCGACACTTCGCCAAGAGACGAATTGACCTATACGGAATTTGTCCATCAAGTACAGGATGGGCGAGTGAAGCAAGTCTATGTTGACGGTCGAATTATTCGCGGTTCTACTGAGAACGGTGCCTCCTTCACGGTGGTGAAGCCGGATATTCCGGATCTGAACCTGGTGGATGACTTGTTGGAAAATAATGTTGAAATCGTGGGTGCCAAGCCAGAGCAAACCAGCTTGTGGCAGCAGTTGCTGGTAGCCAGTTTCCCTATTTTATTGTTTATCGCGGTGTTCATCTTTTTTATGCGCCAGATGCAAGGTGGCGCTGGTGGCCGCGGCGGCCCCATGAGCTTTGCTAAGAGCAAGGCCCGATTACTCGGTGAAGACCAGGTAAAAACCACATTCGCTGATGTTGCGGGTGTTGATGAGGCAAAAGAAGAAGTACAGGAGTTGGTTGAGTATTTACGTGACCCAGCACGCTTTCAGCGGTTGGGCGGCCAGATTCCCCGTGGCGTATTAATGTCAGGCCCTCCCGGTACGGGTAAAACACTGCTGGCAAAAGCCATTGCAGGTGAAGCGAAAGTGCCTTTCTTTTCCATTTCCGGTTCAGATTTCGTTGAAATGTTCGTTGGTGTCGGTGCATCTCGTGTGCGTGACATGTTTGATCAGGCCAAAAAGCAGTCTCCCTGTATTATTTTCATCGATGAGATCGATGCTGTTGGTCGTCATCGTGGCGGTGGTCACGGAGGTGGTCATGATGAGCGTGAGCAGACGTTAAACCAGTTACTGGTTGAAATGGATGGTTTTGATGGCAATGATGGGGTGATTGTTATTGCTGCAACTAACCGTCCCGATGTTTTGGATAAAGCATTATTGCGTCCAGGCCGTTTTGACCGTCAGGTGTTTGTCGGGTTGCCCGATATTCGCGGCCGTGAACAGATTTTGAAAGTGCATATGCGCAAAGTTCCTTTGGATGAAAATGTCAAAGCTGCCATTCTGGCTCGCGGAACACCAGGATTCTCCGGGGCAGATCTGGCTAATCTAGTGAACGAAGCTGCTCTGTTCGCTGCGCGTGGTAACAAGCGTTTAGTGACCATGGAAGAGTTTGAGAAAGCGCGAGACAAAATCATGATGGGCGCCGAGCGCAAGTCCATGGTGATGAGCGAGAAAGAAAAAGAAATGACGGCTTATCATGAAGCTGGTCATGCCATCGTAGGCTACATGATGCCGGAACATGATCCCGTGCATAAAGTCACTATTATTCCGCGCGGTCGAGCCTTAGGGGTGACGCAATATTTACCGGAAGACGATCGCCACAGCTACAGCCGTCGCTATATTCTTGGTCGAATTGCATCCGCGTACGGCGGTCGAATTGCCGAGGAAATGACTGGGGGCGTGGACGGAGTGTCTAACGGTGCAACCAGTGATATCGAGCATGCAACAAATATGGCGCGTAGCATGGTCATGAAGTGGGGAATGTCCGAACGTTTGGGGCCACTGCTTTATGGGGAAGATGAGGGCGCGTACCCTGGACAGGGTGGGCCTCAATATTCGGGTGAAACCAGCAAGGTCATTGATGAAGAAATTCGCCGCATAGTCGATGAGTGCTACGAGAAAGCAGAAACCATCCTGAATGAAAATAAAGACATTCTTGAAGCGATGAAAGATGCGTTGATGGAATATGAAACCATCGACTCGGAGCAGGTGAAGGACTTGATGGCACGCCGCAAAGTGCGTCCGCCCCGTGACTGGCATGACAATGACTTTCATGGCGGTAACGCAGATGTGGAGACCGGTACAAAGACGAATGTCGGCGGTGAGCCTTCGGTTGGTGGTCCAGCCAGCGAACATTAAATACGATCCATTGAAACCCCAGAGTTCCGCTGAGCTCTGGGGTTTTTTATTTTGCTGCCTTCCGTTTTTCAGGCAGTACCCACCTTAAAAGACCATGTTTCCATGTCCATTTTAGCTTTTGCCAGCAAGCAAATTGATTTGAGTAAACCGCACGTAATGGCGGTGCTGAACATGACGCCGGACTCTTTTTCCGATGGCGGAAAATTTGTATCGGAAAAAAGCATTGATATATCCGCCGCGCTGCGCTGTGCAGAATCCATGGTTAACGAAGGTGCGAGTTTTATTGATGTGGGGGGAGAATCCACACGCCCCGGCGCGCAGCCGGTCAGCTTGCAGCAGGAGATGGATCGCGTAATACCGGTGGTCGAGGCGATAACGAAAAATTTGGACGTGGTAGTCTCTGTGGATACGAGCTCTCCAGAGGTGATGCGTGATGCCGCTGCCTGTGGTGCGGGACTGTTGAACGATGTGAGAGCATTGCAGCGCCCGGGCGCATTGGAAGTGGCCGCCGCTGCCAATATTCCTGTGTGTATCATGCATATGCAGGGCTTGCCCGAAACCATGCAGGAAAATCCGCGTTACCAGGATGTTGTTGGTGAGGTGAAGCAATTTTTACAGTTGCGCAAGCAAGCCTGTGTTGATGCGGGTATAGCACTGCACAATATTTTAATCGATCCTGGCTTCGGTTTTGGTAAAAAGGATATTCACAATATTGCATTGCTTCAGCATCTGGAAGATTTCAAAGATATGGGCCCCTTGCTGGTAGGCCTTTCCCGAAAATCCATGATTGGCCGATTGTTGGATCGCGATGTGGACCAACGTTTAGCGGGAAGTTTGGCGCTTGCCATGTTGGCGGCAGAAAACGGCGCGAGTATAGTGCGAGTACACGATGTGCAGGAAACTGCCGATGTATTAAAGTTATTGAAAATAATAAAATTATCTAAAAATTAAGTTATAGACGTTATCTTAGTGAGTGGAGGGGACATGTCCCGAAAGTATTTTGGCACCGACGGCATACGCGGTCGTGTCGGAGAAGGAGTGATTACTCCCGAGTTTTTTTTGAAATTTGGTTGGGCTGTTGGCCGAGTGTTAAACCGCAAAACCAAGAAAAAAAATGGATGTACGGTGTTGATGGGAAAAGACACGCGCATTTCCGGTTACATGTTTGAATCAGCTATTCAAGCGGGACTTATCAGTGCGGGAGTAGATGTACTGTTAACCGGTCCTATGCCCACGCCCGCCATTGCTTATTTAACTCGAACATTTCAAGCATGCGCAGGCATTGTTATCAGTGCTTCGCATAACCCGTTTGAAGATAATGGCATCAAGTTGTTTAACACTGATGGAACAAAGTTGCCCGATGAAGTGGAGCTGGAAATAGAAGCGGAACTTGAATCCACAATGACGATGGCGGAGCGATTGGGTAAAGCGAATCGCTTAACGGATGCCGAAGGTCGTTATATTGAATTTTGTAAGGGTACTATGCCGTGGGGCTTCAGCCTAAATGGTTTTAATGTCGTACTCGATTGCGCAAACGGGGCCACTTATCATTTGGCTCCCAAAGTTTTTACGGAGCTGGGTGCAAAAGTTACCACAATTGGTGTTAACCCGGATGGTTTAAATATCAATCTCGATTGCGGCGCGACCAAGCTGGCGCAGCTGCAAAAGAAAGTGCTGGAAATAGGCGCGGATCTGGGTATTGCATTTGATGGTGACGGCGATCGCGTGATGTTTGTTGATCATCAGGGTGAAATTGTGGACGGTGATCAGTTGCTATTCATTATCGCGGCATATCGTAAGCGAATTGAAAACAGCTGCGAAGGAGTTGTCGGTACATTAATGACAAACTTCGGCTTCGAATTAGGCATGGAAAATCTCGGTATTCCCTTTGCGCGTGCAAAAGTGGGAGATCGCTATGTTATTGAATTGATGAAAAAGAACGGCTGGCTGATTGGCGGGGAATCCTCAGGGCATATCGTTTGTAGCGATGTTACAACCACTGGCGATGGTATTATTTCGGCATTACAGGTATTTAAAGCCCTGGTTGCGGAGGAGCAGAATCTGCATGACTTAAAACAAAGCATGCAAAAGCTTCCGCAAGTGATGATTAATGTTCCGGTAAAGAGCAGCGTAGACGTTGATACACATAGCGGTATACAAAGTGCCATTGAGGAAGCCGTCGCACAAATGGACGGAAAAGGCCGTGTGCTATTACGTCCATCGGGCACCGAGCCTGTCATCCGTGTCATGGTAGAGGGGCAAAGACGTGATCTGGTGGCCGATTTGGCTAAAAAATTGGCAGATGTGGTAGGTGAGGCAGTTTCCTGAGCGAAGGAGGCTGCACATAAGCGATAAAAAAGGCTAGGCAAATCAACTTATTGTTGTAACTAAACACGTTCTCCGATACCATTTGCGCCCGTTTGCTCGGGCGTCTATTAAAAGTTGATGTGCGGAGAAGCCAAGTGAATAAAAACAAGGCGAATCCTATGAGACGACCGATTGTTATAGCAAACTGGAAAATGAACGGAGACATGCGCTTTACCCGCCGGCTCCTGCAGGATATCTGCAAAAGCTGGAATGGCGTTCATGAAGCGGAAGTTGCAGTTTGTCCGCCGTTTCCCTATCTTGCAGCTACACAAATGTTGCTGGAGCAAACCAATATCTATTGGGGAGCTCAAAACATGAGTGATCGAGATAATGGAGCGTTTACGGGAGAAATTTCAGCAGAAATGCTGAATGAACTAGGCTGCAAATATGTGCTCGTTGGCCACTCTGAACGAAGAGAATTTCAACGCGAAAGCTCGGAATTAGTGGCGAAGAAGTTCAAGAAAGCGGTTGAAAGTCAGTTAGTGCCGGTGCTGTGTGTAGGGGAATCCCTGGAGCAGCGTGAAAATGAGCAGACATATGATGTTATCGCTCGGCAACTGCTTAAAGTCGTTGACCACTGTGGTTTGGATATGGTGGCAAAAGGGATCGTAGCATACGAACCGATTTGGGCCATTGGGACTGGAAAGTCTGCCACTCCACAAATGGCGCAAGATGTACATTCGTACATACGTGAAATTCTGGGCCCCGAAGGGGATCAGATAAGAATTCTTTATGGTGGAAGCGTTAAGCCGGATAATGCCGAGGCGTTGTTTTCACAGAAGGATATCGATGGTGCCCTTGTAGGGGGAGCCTCATTAAAAGCCGAAGACTTTGTAGAAATCTGTCGAGCTGCAGAGTAGTAAAAGAATTGTTTAATAGAGAGTAAACAATGGAAAATATTGTACTGTTAATTCACCTTTTGATTGCTCTGGCGATTATTGGTTTGATTTTGATGCAGCGTGGAAAGGGCGCTGAAATGGGTGCCTCTTTTGGTGGGGGTGCATCGCAAACTTTGTTTGGCGCAAGTGGTTCTGGTAATTTCTTTTCGAAAATGACCGCAATTTTTGCGTTTTTGTTCTTTATCACCAGTTTCAGTTTAGCCATTATGGCGAAACAAAAAGGTGAAGCTGAAGTGTTTGAAGATGAAATTCCTGCAGCCGTAGAAGCTACGCCTGCTGCAAATGCAGATGACATTCCAGAAGTAGGTGAAGACGAGACTGCGGAAATTCCCGAGTCAGCCGAAATCAAACCTGCTGATGAAATTCCTGAGTCCGGTGCGGACGCAAAAGAATCTTCAGAAATACCTGAAGAGTAATTTAAAACGCACTACATGACTGTAGTGCTCTCTGCCAACCCCTTGTTAGCAAGATGGCAGAAGCGAAGTGAAAAGTGTACGGGAAGTACAATTGTCGCAAAAGGCTGGAAGCCGTTAGCGACCACGCGTAGCGTGTCGGCTTGGCTGGCACGATGAAAATTAGAAAACTTTAGGTTTTTTAATCCCCTTTGCCTAAATGGTGAATGGGTAGATGACGTACAGGAAGTACTAATGTCGCGAGAGGCTGGAAGCCGTTAGCGACCACGCGTAGCGTGTCGGCTTGGCTGGCACGATGAAAATTAGAAAACTTTAGGTTTTTTAATCCCCTTTGCCTAAATGGTGAATGGGTAGATGACGTACAGGAAGTACTAATGTCGCGAGAGGCTGGAAGCCGTCAGCGACCACGCGTAGCGTGTCGGCTTGGCTGGCACGATGAAAAATTAGAAAACTTTAGGTTTTTTAATCCCCTTTGCCCAAGTGGTGGAATTGGTAGACACGCTATCTTGAGGGGGTAGTGGCGCAAGCCGTGCCGGTTCAAGTCCGGCCTTGGGCACCAATCTATTTAATTAGTATGGCGTTGGCCAACTCGTTATTTTTCTGTATTTTTATGTCGGGACTTGAACCGTCGATTCAAGTGACTCGCACATCCTTGTGCTCGGTCCTTCGGACCAGCTGAAGCTGCCAAAATTCGTTCCAGACGAATTTTTCCGGCCTTGGGCACCAATCTATTTAATTAGTATGGCGTTGGCCAACTCGTTATTTTTCTGTATTTTTATGTCGGGACTTGAACCGTCGATTCAAGTGACTCGCACATCCTTGTGCTCAGTCCTTCGGACCAGCTGAAGCTGCCAAAATTCGTTCCAGACGAATTTTCCGGCCCTGGGCACCAATCTATTTAATTAGTATGGTGTTGGCCAACTCGTTATTTTTCTGAATTTTTATGTCGGGACTTGAACCGTCAATTCAAGTGACTCGCACATCCTTGTGCTCGGTCCTTCGGACCAGCTGAAGCTGCCAAAATTCGTTCCAGACGAATTTTTCCGGCCTTGGGCATAGCGCGATTATTAAATGAAAATATTCAGCTTCTAATTTTTCACTGCTTCAATGTCATATATGTTCAAGGTAGCCGAAGGAGGCGCATGTATGACTTCTTCTGAAAGAATTTTTCGGAAAAAACAAGTTATCGAAATGACTGGATTAAGTGCCAGTTATATCAATCAATTTACTTGTTTCTAAAGATAGATTTCCAAAGCCTATTAAATTGGGTGAGCGTGCGAGCGGTTGGATTGAAAGTGAAGTGCGGGAATGGATTGAGGATCGAATTTATGCTTCCCGAGGGGAGGGCGTTGCTTAGCGGCCATTTGATTAAGCAGAAATTAACACCAGTTTCGATTCTCGAGTTAGGAATGATAGCGCATGTCACGAATATCTAGGCAAAAAAGTAAAGGTAGGTCTGATTCTAACGGCGGATTTGCTGGCATACCTCGAATAGTTTTAAAACACTCTCACTACCAAAACTTATCGGGTGGAGCTGTAAAGTTACTAGTAGAGTTAGCAAGCCAGTTTAGAGGTAAGAATAACGGGGATTTTACGGTTGCTTATGGTGTGTTGAAAAAAAAGGGGGTTCAACTCAAAAGGCACTATTAGTCGTGCCGTAAAAGAATTAGAAAGTGCTGGAATGATAATCAAAACACGCTCCGGGAGATTTATCAATCCAGGTGCTAAGTGCGATCTTTACGCGTTATCATGGCACTCCATTGATGAATGTCCAGGGAAGCAATTGGATGTTGAGCCATTTCACACTCCGCCACGTAAATTTAGTTTGGAGGCTAGCAAAACACCCTGTCCAGAAGTTGGACCAAGTTTGATCCAAAAACGAGGGAGAGAACAGCGTAGAGATGCAGTGGGAAGATATACATCAGGCCAGAAACGAGGTCGATTAACGGTAGTTACTTAGTCCAGCTATTGGACTCCTTTATAGTGTTACCATATACAATACCTTACTTTGTATCGTTGTATGCCGGTCTTGTTTGATATTCGTCAAGAGGTAATAAATAGAAATAATTCATTAACTTGAGAAGTTGAAAAGATAACTTCTGGAATGCGAAGTTCGAGCGTGAAAAACATCGAAAGATAACTTCGCGAATATGAAGTTCTTAAAGTTGAGCGTTGTCTTTATGTTTTGAATTAAGTGACCATATGCGCGCGCGTACACATAAACAATTGAAGGTTTCTCCCACATCTATACACGCACGTAAATTTAGCAAGTTGAAAGTTCGTTTCAGGAATGCAAGTAATGAAGCTCATTATTCGCAATATTATGGGTAACTCATATCCTGGCTTGGTTTGGAGGCTTCCATCTCAAGGTCTAGTTTCACAGTTGGTTCGTAGCCAATTTACAGGAAGTGCTCAGCCCTTGCGTGAAAGCTATGGTGGGCTTGTTTATGACTTCGTCACTTCGTAATATATCCGCCCTTCGGTACAAAGGCTTACGACCTCCCAAAGAGTTGGATTCAACGGCATTAACCTCAATGAACGAGTTTCAGACAATATCTCTCAGCAGGAAATAGACAGGCTTTGGTCGGGTATTATTCGAAGCAGAATGAGCTAGCTTTGATGTAAGATATCAAAAAGTAATGATTTTGGATTTTTCTCGATCACAAATAAACAAAACCGGGATAGCCCGACTAATTAAAAGGATTAAAAATCTCTGAAGTTTTATATAGCCACTTTCACCCGCTGACAGGTAATCAACAATTGCAGTAATGTTTGCAGGAGATACCACGCAATCCCACTTTTAATTGCTCTCTCGCTTCGGTTTTCACTTTTTCGAGGTATTTTATTTGCTTAGGTCATCAGCAGATAGAGGCCACTGGCTGCGCGTGAAGCCTCTACGGATCACAGAAAAAGGTTATTTCCTTGCTCAGGCTTGCATTTTATCGCTGGCGTGGTTGAAGTATTTTTTAGCGACGTGCTCGAGAGGAATGTCATCGCTTTCGAATTCTGAGAGTAGTAAAAACACCGATTTCATAAGGGTACTGATTTCTGTAAATCAAAAATTGAAAATTGAGTGCCAATATTAATGAATTGACGCTTATTCTTGCGTGTGCACGCGTTTTATATAGGGTAATTGGGGTGCATATTTTGACCATTTTAAGTATGCTTGGCTTTGTTATTTAGTTTTCAAGAATGCCGGGAGATCGGGTGATCCGATAGCCCGGAGTAGGGGGGCAATCACTCCCCGTGGTCGCCAATGATTGACGCGGCTTAAGGGCAATCCCCTTAACCCAGGGGCTGAGCCACCTAGACAAAGGACTCAGCAGAAGTTGTCTGAATCGATACCGCTAGCTCGAGATAGTTGGTATCAACCGCAAGCAAGAGCGGTATATAAAATACGAGTTTTCAACAACTCGACCGGTCGAGTTTTAATTGGAGTGGTATAGCCATGAAAATTAAACTCTCCCTGGAGGTAAAGTTGGATGTTGCAAGAACGATTGTGGCCTTAACGGGTTTTATGATTGCTCTTGAATCCTTCCTTCGGTGCTTCTAAAAAGCCCTGGGCCAGTGGCAACTGGCTCAGGCACTTATATGTTGTTCACATTGTTTTATTGTCACGGAAATGAGTAATCTTTATGGGAAAAGAGCCAGATAATTGGTCGAATATTGACGATTATTATCCCGGTATTGCTGATGAAACTAAGATGCTGGAGCAAAAAATAAGGTTTTTGCTGAGCAAGCTTGGTGTAAAAAAGATCAGGGACAAGGATGTTCAAGAGCTAGGTAAGCTATATCAAGGAAAGCAACAGCATATCACTGATTTGATTCAAGCAGCTGAAAGTCTCTGTGAGTGGATTCGTAAAAAATTAAATGACCAAGACACGATTAGAGATGTCGAGGAATATGACTTTATACGAAGAAAGAAAATCGAGCAGAGGCGTAAGTATATCGATTGGGGGCACGGATTAGTCAGGTGGATTGGAGGATCGATATTAGTAGTCGTGCTTTATTCCATTCTTGTCTCAATGAGCAGCTCCAGCAAGCCAGTTTTTAATTGGGTAAAAATTCCGGTCCATGAGTGGTTTTCAAGTAATAAGGAATGATAGGTTTAACGAATTTATTTGATCGGACGGGGGGCGATTTGACTTTCCGAAATCACTATCACCACCGAATAAATAAAAACTATATTGAAAATATGTCAACAGTTAGACTTAGTTTGCAGTCGCTTTAATCTCTGTGATCCGCAAAGTATTGCCTCGACGGCAGAAGAGGCTACCTCTGCTTTAAAAAGATACATGAATGAAGTTTCAAGTGAAGATAAAAAGGAAAAATTGAAAGAAAACTGTGTATTTTAAACCTTGTAAAAGAGAGCACTTTTTTAAGCAAAAAAGTTTAATTACTTTTAAATTTGTGACTCAACTCTTATATCCGGAGTGATTGCCATTTGTTCTTTTAGCTAAATTTTGGATTGTTTTAAGTTAAGAGTTGCATTAAGTTGTTGAAAATAATAGGAATTTTTATTTTATGGTGTGGTCTATTATCTTATGTTTCTAAATGTTCTTATATTAATAAGATATTATTACTACACTTTGGTAATAAAAAGCATTAACATTAATAACCGTAATGTGTAAAGGCTGTGGATAACCTGTGATTAATTTGCAGGATGAACTTTTAAAAGTTAACTATAATTATACAGAGTTTCGTGTTCGCCACTGGGGATAGAAGATGACTAACGAAAAAGGCGTTAACGATAATAATAACGATCAATTAAGTTTTGATTTTGAGGTAAATAAAAAGTTAGATGATTCGATTGAAATCTCGGCTCCTCAAAATATTGTTTTTCTTGATGGCTGGCAGTCAAAAAGAGAAAAATCAGTAGATTCAAATTCTAGAGCGATAGCTGCTTTGCGAGCGTACGCTGCAAAACTTGACTGGTAAAAAGTTTACCTAATTTCTTTTGCTGGGAGGGATCTCACTTGCCGAAAAGCAAAGAAGAAAGCAAGCCGATTTTGTTACCCTCAAGTAAGGATTCAGGAAAGGAGGAAAAAGAAAAACCTTCCTCTCAATTCCGTGACCGGCAATCTAAAGAATTAGTTATTGGTTTAAGTGGCCCAATCGGTTGTGGTTTGAACAGCGTTCGTGATCAGCTGAAGACAGATCTAGAAACTGCTGGTTATGAAGTTCAAATAATTAAGCTTAGTGATTTAATAATTAAGTTATCCGATCTCCCATCAATACGCTCCATTCCCGGCTTCCCTTCAAAATCCGATATGAATTCCAAAACGCGTTATCAGTCTTTGCAAAAAGCTGGAAACGTTCTGCGAGGTAGCTACGGTCATGATTTCCTCGCAGAGTTAGCGGTAGCGAATATATCAATATATCGATACAAAAAGATTTTAGAAGATGATGATTCTGATTTAGAAGACCTTGAAAAAGTGCAAAAGTATGTTCCCATCCGAAGGGCTTATATAATTGACCAGTTGAAGCATCAAGATGAGGTCGCATTGTTACGGGTTGTATATGGGAATTTATTTTATTTGGTCGGTGTTTTCTCAAGTGATGAGCAAAGAAAATCAAATCTTAAAAGAGGTTTGGATTTAAGTGACATTGAAGTTGCTGAAATTATGCAAGAAGATAGGAAAGGAGAGAATGAGTTTGGTCAGCAACTCGAAAAAACTTTAAAACTCTCTGATTTGTTTATTCGAAATACAAACCAGCACGTAGATCGTATTTCAAAGCAGTTTAATCGTTTTATTAGAATGCTTCATGGCGTTGTTGGGATTACTCCAACTTCTCATGAAGTTGCAATGTATGTCGCTTACTCTGCGGGACTTGGATCGGCCTGTTTGTCTCGTCAGGTCGGGGCATGTATTACAGATTCTGAAGGCAATATAATGGCTACAGGATGTAATGATGTTCCGAAAGCTGGTGGTGGACTATACAGTTCGGAGTCGGCTCCTGATAGTCGATGTGTAAATCAGGAAGGGGGAATTTGTTATAACGATCGCTATAAAAATTTGTTAAAAGATAAGATTTCTAGGGTTATTCAGGAAGCTGTTGAATCTATAGTTTTGAGTACAGAGCATTCGTCATCTGTGAGCTCGAATGATAAAGGAGAAATTTCCGACTATTTGGCGAGCTTGATTAAATCGAATACAGAGCTTAAGGATTTATTAGAGTATTCTAGATCTGTACATGCTGAAATGGATGCTATCACGACTATTTCTCGAAAAGGAGGGGGGTCCACTCGTGGTGCATATTTATACACAACAACTTACCCTTGCCACCATTGTGCTCGTCATATAATAGCCTCGGGAATCAAAAAAGTTTTCTACATAGAGCCCTATGAAAAAAGTCTTGCGAAAGAGTTGCATCGAGATGCAATAGAAATTGACCCAGAAGAGGATCATACCGAAGCATCATATGTCCAATTTATGCACTTTGAAGGCGTAGCTCCTACTCAATATCAGAGCTTTTTTGGAGTTAATACTGAGCGAAAAGATCACTTGGGTAAATTAGTAAGGGTGTCTCCGGGAATAAATTCAAAAATAATTGCTCAGCAGTTAGATAGTTATAGAGATATGGAGGCCAAAATTTACGATTATATTGCGGCCAGTTCATTGCATCAGATTTTCTCCTGAAAGGGGACTGGATTATAGGTGTGGTGCTATTTTTGGTGCTATATAAATAATATTAAATTTACTAAATTCTTATAAAACAATATTTTAACTTATTAAGTCGTGTGCGGCCTTGGCACCAATCTATTTAATTAGTATGGCGTTGGCCAACTCGTTATTTTTCTGTTCTTTTATGTCGGGACTTGAACCGTCGATTCAAGTGACTTGCCCATCTGATTGCCTGCTCTTGTCGGTATTTTGTTGTTTGGTGAGTTTATTAAAACCGAAGCAGGTGGTAGTTTAGCGTCTGGATGTAATGAAAGCAGAGGATGTTGTGATGGTACAGTTATTTAAGTCTTTTGAAGAGAATGTACAGGGTCGAGATTTCGTGTGTGCGGATGTGCATGGCTATTTTGATAAATTGGAACTCGAGTTGGAGAAGGTTGCGTTCGATACGGATAGAGATAGGCTGTTTAGTTTGGGGGATTTGATTGATCGAGGACAGGACTCGTACAGCACCTTGAAATGGTTAAAGTTTCCTTGGTTTCACGCGGTGATAGGTAACCATGAAAGTATGTTCATGGAGCAGATGATTGCGCGGGAAAAAAATAAAGAGGTTTTTAATCGATGGATGGCATCTGCGCAGGGATGGAGAAAAGGACTTTCCGTTGATCAGTTACTTGAGTTGCATTATGCCATTTGCGAGCTTCCTGTTGTGATGGAGGTAGCTTTGTCAGATCAGCGTAAAATTGGTTTGTGCCATGCGCAATTTCCCGGAAACTGTGACTGGAATGAGTTAAAGGCGCGCCTGGTAGAAGAAGACTACGAATATCTTGGTGAGGTTTTCGATGACCTCGTGTGGAGCAGCAGCATTATGATCCATGCAAGAATGGGAGAAGGCGCCGCGAATCCTGTGAAAAATATTGACCATGTTTTCCACGGTCATAATATAGTAGAACAGTTTATTACTCTCGCCAATAGAACTTATATGGACCTGGGGAGTTATTTTTCTGGTAAGGTTGGTTTTGTTCAGCCCGATTCATTTTTGAAAGAAATAAGCGCTCGTTCTGAATAAAGATGAATGATTATTTTTAGATAAATAAACTAAGAATAATTTTGATATCGTCCGTCGCTGTGCTAGTGGAAGTCCGAATGGTCGAGATTGCATTTTGTGGCTGGCATTAATTAGCAAAAACAACTGCTTTACTTGCGTATGTTTTCCAACATTTTGTCTGTTTCCGCCGAGTACTCAATTGTTAATTGTGAGAATTTTTTAGTTTTTTAAACCCACCTTTACCGGCAATTTTTAATATCCGTAAAAATTTTGGACATTCGAAGTGGCTTGTTGCTTTGCAGATGGCTGCATGCCTCAGGCCGTCTCGCATGGCGGCCAAGTGTTTTATTTTTCTATCCAACTCATCTGCTTTCGCGTTTAGCTTATCCCTGCTTATGTGCTGATTGTCTTCAGTAAAAAAAGTTCGTATCTCTTCAAGTGAAAAGCCGGCGGTGCTGGCCAGTGATATCAGCGCCAGTCGTTGTAATACGCTCGGTGAAAATTGGCGTCTAAGGCCATGTCTTCCGATGGACGCAATTAATCCTATATCTTCATAATACCGAATAGTTGATGGTGGAAGAGACGTTGCTTTTGCGACTTGACCAATATCTATTGCCAAGGCGTTTTTGGCGGTGTTATCCATAGAGAGGATCTCCCTTTAGGAGGAAAGCTTGACTTCAAGTTAACTTTAAGTTGTATTCTAGGGGGGTATGATACGCGGTGCAACGCGTCGCTGGTGACTAAACAGTAAATTGAACGATTTAAGGTAGGTGTCAAGTGGAAGAAGGTTTTTGGCATAAACGCTGGGAGTTAGGGGAAACCGCGTTTCATGAAGGAATTCCCAATCGATTATTGCGTAATTATTTTGGCAGTTTGTCCCTTCCGGCAAACAGTCGGGTTTTCATTCCTCTGTGTGGGAAAACTACGGATATCGCCTGGTTACGCGCTTATGGGTTTCAAGTGGTAGGCGTTGAACTTAGCGAAATCGCCGTAAAGCAGTTGTTTACAGATCTTGAGCTTGAAGCGGAGATTGAGCAACATCAAAATTTTGTTCGCTATCGCACGGAGGGCCTGGATGTATGGGTCGGTAACATTTTTGCTCTCAATGAGAAACTGTTGGGACCTGTGAACGCGATATATGATCGAGCTGCCTTAGTTGCTTTACCTGAAGAGATGCGTGAGCAATATACGCAGCAATTGGTGAGTCTAACTCACGCCGCTCCTCAATTACTCATCACATTTGAGTACGACCAGACAATGATGGAGGGGCCTCCGTTTTCAATTCCTCTCAGTATGGTCGAGGCATATTATGCGAATGACTACAGTATTAAGTTAATCACTCAACATACTTTACATTCGGGCTTGAAGGGTAAGGTGATTCCGAGTGAAAAAGCCTGGTTACTTGCTCCACATGTGAAGTTGTAGGCATATTTGGGTAACCCTTCTGTACCAATTCGTATGGGAGTGACCTAAATCGCTTGTCCCCAGAAATACATAAGCCATGTATATAAAATTTCATGGCTTTGCCATTTTTCATCATATTTGCTGCATCCGTCAGCCTCATTCGCTCTTTATGCTGTGTATAACCTGGCTGGAGAGTAATGTGATGATTAAGCGGAGTATTGATGTAGTGGCGGCATTGGTGGGCTTGTTTTTGTTCGGCCCTGTAATGGCAGTGGTTGCGATTCTTGTTTTTCTAGAGGATGGCGGCCCTAGCATTTTCAAACAGCAGCGCCATGGAAGAAATCGTAAGCCCTTTCGGGTTTATAAATTTCGTACTTATTACCAGGGAAGTGTCAGTAAAATAGGGAAATATTTACGTAAAACCGGGTTGGACGAGTTACCGCAATTTATTAATATTTTGAAAGGTGATATGAGTCTGGTGGGGCCAAGGCCGTTAACGGAAGACGATGTGGTGCGTCTTGGGTGGCATAGCTCTGTGTACGATATCCGGTGGGCGGTGACACCAGGAGTTACTGGTTTAGCACAGATTTACGCGGGAAAAGGGAAAAAGGTATCCTGGTTTTACGATATGCAATACATACAGAAACACAGTATTTTTTTGGATGTTAAAATAATTCTCCTTTCACTTTTAATGAATGTATTCAATAAATACCGAGTAAGACGTTGGCTGGAACTGCTCAGACTCAGAACAAAAGCACGCGCACTAAAAGCCCGTATTTTTGAGGCCGGTATTATAGAGACTCGTAGGTTAGAAGCTCGCAGATCAGAAGCAGGAAGACAATGCACCAAATACAATTGGATGTATTGGCAGTTGCTATTTGAATCTAGATCGGAACGCTCTCTTCCAAATATTCCGAAGATGTCACATTACCGAGCATTCCCCAATTCTTTAGCAAAGTCTCTGGCGATTTTTCAGTTAGGAGAATCAGGCGGAGGAACTATTGTTGACCAGGTGGATAAATCTAATATTAGAGTAATTAACGCCAATTACCGTAAAGCGATGAGCTTGTTTGTTAAGGAGGAGCATCGTCATGCCGAGATACTTGCTCGTTGTGTGATTGCGCTTGGTGGAAAGTTAATCCGTCATAATTGGACAGACCGCTTATTTGTTTTCAGTAGGCGTTTGATGGGGATCAGATTAAAAGTGATGGTATTGTTGGCAGCGGAAATTGTAGGGCTCTGCTACTATCGTTTACTTGCCAGTAAATTGCCATCTTGTGAAATCCGTGAAAATCTGGAAGCGCTTGTTCATGATGAGCAATCACATCTGGCATTCCACTGTGAATTCCTACGCACACAAACCCAAGGGAAGCTTGCTAAGCATGTGTTTTCGCTAAGCTGGTATGCAATTACGAGCTTAGCCATGCTGGTTGTGTTTCTTGATCATCATAGAGCAATTCTTGATTTAGGTATATCGCCCATAATTTTGTTAAAGCGATGGTTCAAGCATGTGGCTTTAGCGAATGAGCTGGTCGTAGCTGAAGAGGAACTGGTTGGACAGGGTCGTAGTAGAATGTGTAGTAATAGAAAGCGCGCTGATCAGTTGGATTTTATTGATAAAACCTACATATAGAGTTTTATGATTCCTGAAAATAAAATGCTTCGTAGCGTGATGCGCGAAAATCTTCAGACCAATAGTTTCCAGGTAGTCCCGCTTTTTTCTTAAGTTGGGATATAAAAAGGTGTTTGTCTGGAAGTTGTGACCACACCGAAGGTAGGAAAGTTGATTTGCAGCCTTTTGATTCGATAGTTAAACCATCAATCCCTGGACGTAATTGCGCCAACAAATCAGGTTCATCTTCGAAGTTGAGCTGTTGTTGTGGCGAAATTACGGAAATAGAAATTTTTAGAAAAGATATATCATGTTGCCTGACCGGTGGAAATCTGGGGTCCTGAAAGGCAGCAGCGTACGCATGCTGAGATACGTCCCGAATTAATGCTTGTTGCGCCTGGAGTGATCCTATACATCCTCTTAATTGCATGTTCCCATCATTGTCAGGAAGTTTTAGCGTGACAAAACTGCTGGCAGTTTGGTGAAGTGTAGGGTGGTTATAAAGACGCTTTTCGTGAGAGTTAAGTGTGGAATATACATCATCCAGACTGGTTTGTGTCGCATTGTGAATAGATAGCTCCAATGTTTTTCGTGCGAGTTTAAGTAAAACTTTCTGTTGCGCTTCATCCAATTTAAATTGCATGGAAAGACCTTTTGGTTGCATTATTCTGAATAAAAAGCAAAGGCTCCGTAGCCCACTACCCGACTTTTATCGCCTGCAGTATCACCCGAGTTTCGATAGTCTATTAATTCAATACCGAAATTTTCATGCCTTATTTTATGAAGAAAACCGTTAATCCCTCGGCTGCCGCAGGCTTGCTCGCCACTTAGCGCTGTTTCTTTATGTAAAATTTTTTGACAGGTGGCATTATCGATCTCTATTGCTTCTTGATAAGGGTGAAAGTGGCTAAGATCGCTGCTTATGACGATGAGTGTCTTCTCGTTTCCCCACACATAATCCAAACATTGTGCGACCTCCTCAGCAGTACAGAACCCTGTTGCAAATGGTACTAAAGTAAATTGTGAAAGAGTTTTTTGTAAAAAAGGGAGTTGGACTTCCAAGCTGTGTTCCCAGCGATGAGCCTGATCATTTTCGCATATGATGCGGTCAGCAATCAGTGGATCGAGAATATCGCGATTCAATGAAATTGTACCCAGTGGTGTGCGGAATGACTCAGCTGAACTGGTCGCGATACCGGTGAAGGGAACCCGGTGTGATAATCCAAGCAATATTACGGTATCTATGTTGTCTCGAAATGGCAGAAGCTTTTGATATGCCGTACTGGCGGTTACGCCGGAATAAATATACCCTGCATGCGGCACGATGAGTGCTTTGGGTTGCCTGGGGTTGTCATCGTATTTAAAATTTTCCCTTAACAGTTCATCCAGCTGGTAGCTTAATGCTGCAGGGTCCTCTGAATAAAAGCGGCCGGCCACTGATTCTGGTCTGATTTGCATGTCTACCTCGCGTGAAAATATGCGGACAGAAACACTGTTTAGATCCGAAAATGGTAAGAGTTATCCCTTAAAGTTAGTTTTTTGTTACATTATTTGAATATAACTGGCGGAATTTTTAATAGTTAACTTGCGTGCTCGGTTGCTTTATATTTGGGTTTTGGTGCTTCGTTCTCGCCGCTAACGCAGCGTCTTTTATAACATTTTTCTGATTGGGGAAATGATGTATTTGTGCAAGTTCACACATTAAAGCTGGAATATCATGTAGCGGCAGCACATAGTGAGGATGATCTTTCAATAGCGCATTGAGCGGCATCATCGGTTCATAAGCGTCTTCTGGTGATTGAGCTACGGTAATACCTCCGTGCAAAGTGGTTTCAATTAAACCGTCCACCCCATCATCCAGTTTCCCGGTTAACAGGATGGAAACAGCACGCTCTGTATATTCTCTGGCGATGGATTTAAACAGCACATTGATAGATGGACGCCAATGGGTATCTGCAGGATGCTCAGAAAATATGATCTGATTATCATCAACCAGTATATGACGATCTTTAGGTGGGAGGTAGATGTGTCCCCCTTGCACAATATCACCATTTTGCGGTGTTTCCACAACTAAATGTGATTTGGCTTCAATGATGGAGTTGAGTAAATGTATATGAGTACCGTTTTCGCGCTTTCGGTGTAAAAGAAAAAACACCGGGCAAGAAAAGTTTTCCGGGAGACTTTCAGCAATCGATTGAAGTGCTTTAACGCCGCCGGCAGAAGCACCAATACAAAAGACTGGTTGAAATGGAGGATAAGTTAAATCTATCGTATTCTTCTTCGGACAAGGTTGAGCCGTAATTTCTTTTGTCATATTAAATTACTCTGCATAATATCCTCTAACTTCTTGAACTCGATGGGCTTGGATAAGAAACCGTCCATCCCCATTTTTTCACACTTTTCGACAATATCTCGATGCACATTTGCAGTCTGTGCTATAACTTTGGCCCCGTTTAGAATGGACTTTTGTTTTAAATAGTCAAAAAGCTCAAACCCATTCATATTGTCCATTTGAATGTCCATGAATATCAGGTCATAGCTTTTTTGTGTAACCAGATCTATCGCTTCAGGGCCATTTCGGGCAACGTCATAGGTGCAGCCCAGCTCGTCCAGATAGGAGGAGAAAATAACAATGTTGGAATCATTGTCTTCTACCAGCAGAAGTTCAAATTTGGAATACTGTGCTGGATCAATTTTTGTAGTTTCTTCTTCCTGTTTTCTTTGAATGGTTTGTTTAAATCCGTGATTGTCAATGCGAATGGAACCGTCACTTCGTTCAAGATCTTTTGCCGCACGTCTTGCGCCGGCATCGTCAATGCTTTTGAATTCAGCAGGGATTGTAATGATAAATGCAGTGCCTTTATCTTTCTCGCTTTCGACTTCCACCTTCCCGTTCATGAGGTCAACCAGTTCTTTGACGATGGACAATCCAAGGCCTGTACCGCCGTAACGGCGAGATATAGACGTATTGGCCTGAGTGAACTTTTCAAATATTTTTGCCAGTTCGTATCTGTCCATACCAACGCCACTATCTTGAACTCTAAACTGGATGGAAAACCCATTGTCCTGATGAAACCCTTTTACGGAAATCTCAATTTTTCCTTCCTGGGTAAACTTGATAGCGTTTGAAATCAGATTTGACAATACCTGTTTGATACGTAGCGCATCGCCGATCAATTCTTCAGGGAGTGCGTCATCTATATTGGATTCCAATGTTAATTCTTTTTCTGCAGCGCTTAAGGAAAAGACTTTGACAAGACGATTAAGCAGGTTTCGAATTGAATAAGCATCGTATTCCAGTTTGAGTTGGCCGGCTTCCAGTTTGGCAAAGTCAAGCAGATCATCCAAAAGTTCTTTGAGGTTTTCTGCGGCATTACGCAGCACCGAGAATAGTTGTTCTTTCTTGGCTTCATCAACATTTCTTTCGAAAATTTCTGTAACACCGTAGATGGTGTTTAAGGGCGTACGGATTTCATGGCTGATGTTCGCCAGGAATTCACTTTTGGCCAGGTTTGCCGACTGTGCTTTTTGACGGCTGCGGATCAATTCCTGATTTTGTTTGATGAAATCAGTGTTCTCAATAAAGCTCAGGATTGCTCCAGACAATTCTTCGTTCTGGGAAAAATAAGGAGTAACATGTAGCCAGTAGTAACGTTGATACTTTTCTAACTGAAGTTTCCGGCTGTTTCCCTTAAGACAAACATCGTCGATAATGTCGCGAATATTTGTAATGCCAAACTCTTCCGGGAGTATTTTAAATAAATTAATATCCTCACCATGAATGCCAAAAAATTTAATCGCGTGATGGTTTGCCTCAACAATCCGACTTTTTTCATTAATCACAATAAGTGGAAACGCTAGAGACTCTTTCACATTATTCAGCTGGTTGGAGGCTTGTTCTAAAGCAACAGTCTTTGCATTCAATTCATCATTAATTGTGACGAGTTCTTCATTGGCAGATTGAAGTTCTTCGTTGGTGGTTTCTAGTTCCTCATTGGAAGATTGCAGCTCTTCGTTTGATGATTGAAGTTCTTCATTCATGGACTGAAGTTCTTCATTTGAAGTTTCCAACTCTTCAATGACGGTTTGCAGGTGTTCTCTGGCGGTTGCAAGCTCGTCTTCCAGCTCTTTTACTTTATCACTTGAGTTCTCGAGGCTATCGAGATCTTCACCATGTTTCAGCTCGTTCAGCGTTTCAAATGTGACTAACAGAATCCTGTCGTTATGGTCCTCGACCTGTAAAGGATAGATTTTTAGTCGGCTTTTAAACAGTTTGCCATCAATTTTAATTTTCCTGGCCTGACCTTCTACCGCAAGCTTCGTGCGAAGTGCTTTGAATACCAGCGCGCGTAATTCATGTTTGTGTGCATTATTGACGATCTCTGCCATATTTAGCACTGGTTTGCCGCTGGCGAGACTGATGAAGGGATTGATATCACCGTAAACATGTTCAATATCAAAATTATCATTAATAACGACAGAAGCTCGCCCCAGTTGTTCAATCAAGGCCTGATACAGTTGAGGGATAGTGGAGGTTGTATCCTCAACTTCTGATGTGGGCGCTTCGATGCTTCTGATTTTATTGGCAAAATTAAACTGACGATTCGCCTCTTGTGTTACCGCACGCTTTTGGAAAATTTTGGACTTCTGGTGAATAGGTCTGAATAACTGGCTTACCTGAGTGGTCGATTCTGATTTGCCAAGGAATAGATACCCTTTAAAACGCAGGGAATAGTGAAAAATATTGTAAATTTTTCGCTGTAACTCTGGTTCAAAATAGATCAACAGATTTCGGCAGGTGATTAAATCAATACGCAGAAAAGGAGGATCTTCTATAACGTTATGGCTGGCAAATAGTACGATATCTTTTAGCGGTTTAATGATTTCATATGTGTCTTTGCGTTTTACAAAGTATTTTTTAATTATGTCTTGAGGAATATTCGCCATGCTGGCTTCGGTATATACACCTTTGCGGGCAACGGTAAGCGCGGAGGTATCAACATCGGTTGCGAATATTTGAATGTTCTTTTCTTGCAATTGGTCTGGGCCACCCACCACTTCAGCGAGTGAAATTGCGAGACTGAATGCTTCTTCCCCTGTCGCGCAGCCGACGCTCCAGAAACGAAAGTTTACTTGATCGTCTTTGGTATCCAAGATGTTGTGAATAACATTTTCCAGCTCTTTGAATGCTTTTTCGTCCCGGAAAAAGTTGGTGACGGAAATTAATATATCCTTGTACAGAAGATGTATTTCCTCTTTACTGGATTTGGCAAATTTTACATATTCTTCAAAGTTGGTGATGCCGCGAGCCAGCATGCGCCGTTCAATTCTGCGCTGCAATGTGGCCTTTTTATATTGCTTGAAAGACACCCCGCAATTTTTTCTTATTTCAGACATTAGCTCGGTAAAGCTGTCTTTTACTTCAGCTTTTTCCAGCGAGAGCAGTGCCTCACGAGGCAGTTCTGTTGCAAGTTTCGCGAGATGTTTGCCAATTTGCTCTGGTGGGAGCACAAGGTCGACACAATCCGTATCGATGGCCGCATTTGGCATACCTTCATATTTTGCGCTGTGCGCTTCCTGGGCAATAGTGAGTCCGCCACATGCTTTAATGGACTTGATGCCATGAGCACCATCTGAGCCTGTCCCGGATAAGATTATTCCGATGGCGTGGTCCTTTTTTTCTTCTGCTAAGGATACGAGTAGTTTATTAATGGATGGCTTAGGGATGTTTTCTGATTCCGCATCTACCAGACAGATTTCATCGCCTTCAATGTATACGTCTTTTTGGGGTGGTGTAATATAAACCACGTTGGGTTTTGCTTTGACTTTTCCTTCCAGTGTTTCAACTTTCAAACTGATATTTCGTTGTATCAACTCGGTCAGCATGCTTTTGTGCTTTGGAGACAAATGCTGGCAAATGATGTACACCATGTTGGCGTTCTGCGGGAGCTCTTTGCAAAACATTTGAATTGCTTCCAATCCACCGGCGGATGCGCCGATTCCGACCCAAAAGTAAGAATCCTGATCTTGTGTTGACACCTTATAAAACCTTTTTATTTTTCCAATGATCTTAGTTGACCTGCAAATATAACATACCCCGGCGATTGACCTGTCTTGTTCTTCAGTTTTGTCAATGCGGTTATATAAACGTTTCAAGGATCATGCCAACAAAATCTGCTTGCTTGACTGAAGAGAATCCTTGTTGCTGGGTGATGGAGGGGTTACATTTTCTGGCGGACATGTACAGGGCTAATGTTTTTGGTGGATGACGTGTTCAAGCTATTCTTTTGCAAAATTCAATTTCATTACATGCAAGCTGTTTTAAACTTCCGGAATGATTTATTTTTGTACGGTAATTTTACAAGTCTTAGTCATGGTGCTGACAATGTAGGTAGTACCTTTAAATTTTGTTTGAGTAAACCAAACAGTATGGAAAGCAGGATGCCTTGAGCAACGGAGATCGAGGTGCTTTTTGTAAATAAATATACATTTTGTTCCCGCTTTTACAAGCTCTTGTACTTTTTACATAGAAGCTTAAATCTCTGGTGTAATTCCCAATAAGAGCGCGATGGAATGAATGCGGCAGATTGAAGGAAAAGGCATTGACTCCAAATGAGACACGAAATGAGACATTCAGATATTACCTTTGAAAATGTCGTGAAACTTTTTAATCTCAGACAATTTTTATGGCAGCCTGAGGTCGAAAGTCATAGCGTATTTATTCTGCTCATACCTATGCAAGCCCAGAAATCTCCAAGACCATAAATTTGCCGGGGGTTTTTCATGGAATGGTCTGAACAAGTCGATGAATCATCATTCACCCGTAAAACCGAGTACTGGCATCAGCTTCCGGATGGCCGAGTGCAATGTGATGTTTGCCCTCGCGCCTGTAAATTGCATGAAGGGCAGCGAGGGCTGTGTTTTGTTCGCGGGCGTGAAGATAATCAGATTCTGTTGTACAGCTACGGCAAGTCGAGCGGTTTTTGTGTTGATCCCATCGAGAAAAAGCCGCTCAACCATTTTCTGCCAGGTACACCTGTACTTTCATTTGGGACGGCAGGTTGTAATTTGGCGTGTAAATTTTGTCAAAATTGGGATATGAGTAAATCCAGGCAAATGGATGTGCTCTCGTCAAAAGCGATGCCGCGACAACTGGCCGATACAGCAAAACGTTTGCAATGTCGGTCGATAGCTTTTACCTACAATGACCCCGTGATATTTCTAGAGTACGCAATAGATACTGCGGTCGCGTGCCATGAAATGGGTTTGAAGTCAGTCGCTGTAAGTGCAGGTTATATAGAAGAGAAGCCAAGAGAAGTATTTTTTCGTCATATGGATGCCGCCAATATTGACCTTAAATCGTTTAATCAGGATTTTTATTGGAAAATCTGTGGTGGCCACCTGCAACATGTCTTGGATACTTTATTGTATTTGAAGCATGAAACTGCCGTTTGGTTTGAAATTACTACCTTACTTATTTCTGGGGAGAATGATAGTGATACAGAATTACATGCGCTGAGTGAATGGGTATATTCCCACTTGGGCCCAGATACGCCCATACATTTCACTGCCTTTCACCCAGATTGGAAAATGCGGGATATTCATAGAACTCCCGCAGTCACCCTGATGCGGGCGCGTAAAATCGCAATGCAGACTGGTCTACGTTTTGTCTATACGGGCAACGTGCACGACAGTGTTGGAGGTAGTACTTACTGCCCTTCGTGCGACAAGTTATTAATAGAGCGCGACTGGTATTCCCTTGGCGAGTGGAATGTTTTGGTTGACCAATATTCTTTTCAAGCACACTGCTCCCATTGTCACGCAAGAATTGCAGGCATTTTCGAAAATGCACCGGGCAGCTGGGGAGCCAAAAGACAAGTGATCCGTATAATCCCCGATTGATGCTGCTTGTGAGCAAAGTTTCAAGTTTCGTACCAAGCATAGAATTGGCATGAAATTGAACTATACTCCTTAGGCACCTCCCGATAAAAAAGAAATAGAATGACAATTTCGTTTGGGATTTAATCGAGATCACAATGTATCTGCATTTCTTATTGCTAGTTTCACGTGTTTTTAAAGGATTACTGTCTTTTTCGTTATATTTAACTGTAATACTTGCTGAACCAAGTGCGGCTGAAGAACCATTAGATGAGCTTTTCTTCTCTCACTTAAATGATGAGGGGGTTTCTGTTGGAACCATCGAAGCCATCTTGCAGGACCAGTACGGCTATATGTGGTTTGGTGGTAGCGAGGGACTTGTTCGGTTTGATGGTTACAATTACACCACGTTTCGAAATAAGCTGGATGATGCCAACAGTTTAAGCAGTAATATCGTCTGGGACCTGCTGGAAGATAAGCAGGGACAAATCTGGGTTGCCACCGATGTCGGGCTCAGTTTGTTTCATCGCGATACAGAAACCTTTACACGTTATCTGCAGGATGACGCCAACCCCAATTCTTTGCCGGTGAATGCGACTCGCAGCATAGCAGAAGACGCCGCCGGAAATTTATGGATTGCGACGACTGATGGACTGGCGAAACTGGATCAAACTCGAACCCAGTTCACAATCTTTCGTCACAATGAAAACGATAGTAACAGCCTGTCTCATGACGAGTTACGAAGGGTGTACGTCAGTGGAGACGGTGTCACAATCTGGATTGGCAACTACAAAAGTGGATTGAATATTCTTGATAGCGAAACCGGAAAGATAACACGGTTTCCATTTAGTGTGCACGATGGCACAGGCTTAAACTACGGAAGTTTAAATTGCATTTTTGAAGATCGTAGTGGGTATATCTGGCTTGGTACAGACGGCGCCGGCTTAAACCGTTACGACCCGAAAACCGGGAAATTTAGCTATTTTGTTGCCGAGGAAAATGGGCCAGGAAAATTACGTAACAACATGGTCACCCAGATTATTGAAGACAAGTTTGGGCATCTATGGGTTGCGACGGAAGGCGGTCTGCATTATTTCAATCGGGACACACAGCAATTTAAATACTACTCACATAATGCCTATAAGCGCCACAGCATGCAGGCCAACAACGTTCACAGCATTTTATTTGATAACAACAACGATTTGTGGATTGGTTATTTCCCATCTGGGGTGGGATTTTTAGACACATCCAATATGATGTTTAAAACTTACAGGCATGATCCCGGTGATATAAACAGTTTGAACAATGCCTCTGTACTGTCTGTTAAAGAGTCTCCTGAAAATGTCCTTTGGCTGGGAACCGACGGTGGTGGCCTAAACAGCATAGATTTAAATACGGGCACGTTTTCTCATTTTCCCAGTGACCCGGGGAATCCTGAAGGCATTAATTCTGCCGCAGTGCTAACGGTTGTGCCTGCTGGGAATGATAAATTCTGGTTAGGGACCTGGCATGGCGGAATTAACCTGTTCGATACCAAAACTCAGCGCGCTCGACATTTTCAATTTGAACCCGACAACCCTGACTCACTCGCGAATGACAATGTGTGGTCGCTGATATTGGATGAAGACCAGAATTTATGGGCAGGCACGATAGGCGGTGGCGTTGGTTTTTTGAAAAAAGGCTCGGATAAGTTTGAAACCTATCAGCAAGCCTACGAAGGTGATGCCGGTTTTTATGTGGTGTGGAAGGTATTTCAGACTCAGAATAAGGAAATCTGGGCGGGCACCAATCAAGGGCTTGGAAAGCTCAACCGAGAAAAAAATATTTTTGAGTTTTATCGTCACGATGCTAAAAATCCGCGCAGTTTGAGTTTTGATGTGGTGGTTGATATTACAGAAGATGGGCAAAACCGTTTGTGGATTGCCACGCGTGGAGGCGGTTTAAATTTATTTGACCGAGAAACCGAGACGTTTAGAAATTTTCGAGAACAGGATGGCTTACCCAGTGATGTGGTTAAATCTGTAGAAGCCGATAACATTGGAAATTTATGGATGGGGTCTGATAAGGGGCTGACCAAGTATAACCCTGAAAGTGGCAGCTTTGTCACTTATACCGAACATAATGGCTTACAAGGGAATGTATTTAACTTCAGTTCTTCTTTGAAATTAAAGTCTGGTGATATGGTCTTCGGTGGGACAAATGGCATAACGATATTTAACCCGGCTGAATTAAAAGCCAGTAATTCTATCCCGCCTGTCGACATCGTGGATTTTCAAATATTTAACAAGCCAGTTCCAATTGCAGAGGAAGGATCGCCGTTAAAGCAGTCTATTATGCTCACCGATCATATTACGCTGAATTATAAACAAACGGTGTTTTCTTTTTCGTTTACCGCATTGAGCTTTCGCAACCCGCAAAAAAATCGCTTTGCTTATAAAATGGAAGGATTCGAGCGGGATTGGAACTATGTAGGTGCGAGTCGCCGAAACGTGACTTATACCAACCTGGATGCCGGGAATTACGTGTTCAAAGTTAAAGCGGCGAACAATGAAGGTGTGTGGAATGAAATACCTCGCCGTATTTCCATTACCATTTTACCTCCGCCATGGCTTACCTGGTGGGCTTATACCTTATATGCACTGGTTGCCATTGGGCTGTTGGCGTCGGTTTTTTACCGTCAAATTAGAAAACGTAAACAAGCTGAAGAGCAGAGCAGATTGCTTGAAATGAAAGTGGCCGAAAGAACAGCGGAGCTGCGAAGCAAAAATAAAGATATCGAAGCCATGTTGAGCAATATGAGACAAGGACTATTTACGATTGAAGAGGATGGCACGATTCATGGTGAGTATTCTAAGTTTCTGGAGGAAATTTTTGCCTGTAGTTCGATCGCGGGTCGTGATGTTTTCGAATTTTTATTCCAGCATGCACAATTGTCTCAAGATAAGCTGGACCAGATTAAAGCGTCGATTTTTTCTATCATTGGAGAAGACTCTCTCAATTTTTCTTTCAACTCTCACTTACTGCCTGCGGAATATCAAGTGCTCATCGACGACAATCTCAAACATCTTGCTTTGGATTGGAGCCCTCTGGATTCCGATGAGAATGAGCTAAAAATTATGGTAACGGTAAGGGATGTTACCCGCCTTAAAAAGGCGCAAGCTGAAGCGATGCGTCAGCAACGTGAACTCAGTATGGTCGGTCAATTAATTAAACTCAAAGGCAATAAGTTCTACAGTTTTCAGCAATCCATACAGCTTTTGCTAAGCAGTAGTTTTGAATGTTTGAGTCAGACCTCTGAGTTTTCTGACCAGGATAAGGCCTTACTATTTAGGAATATGCACACAATAAAAGGAAACAGTCGAACAATGGGGCTCAGCTATATCAGCGATATCGCGCATATTGCAGAGAGCCAGATTACCGAGATGGGAGACAGTGCTGAAAAGCACGAATTGAAAGCGGTGGTCGGTATTGTCGAGCAAGTAAAGCGTGTTTTCGAAGAGTATTGTGAAGTATTTTTTCAGGTGCTGGGACGGGAAGAAAAACTTACTCATCTTGACGATGAAGGATTTTTACTGAATAAGGACACCATTAAACTCGTGCAGGCATCACTGGCTTCGCTGGTTCGTCAATATCAAGATCCAACCTTACAGATGGAGCTGATGCGCATAAATGCTGCAATTGAGGAAGATTTATCTGAGCCGCTTTCTACAGTGTTGGAAGATGTTGTCAATTCGTTACCCTCGATTGCAAAAGAGATCGACAAAGCCTGTCCTACGGTAATATTTGAGGAAAGTAATATTCGTCTGCTTCCCACGGCAACACATCTTGTTCAAAACGTGTTTACGCACCTGTTTCGTAACGCTCTGGACCACGGCATTGAAAGTGCAGATGAGCGAAAAGCGAATGGCAAGCCAACCAAAGGAACTATTAATGTGAGTGTCTATGCCCAATCAGGACAACTGACTATTTTGCTGAAGGACGATGGAAAGGGCCTGGATGTGCAAAAGCTGCGGGAGAAAGGCGTTACTCTTGGGGTCTTCCAGCAGGATGAAGCTCCGGCGATGCAGGATATTGCCCAGTTGATATTCAAGTCTGGTGTAAGCACGAAAGATTCTGTTTCGACGATTTCCGGGCGCGGTGTTGGAATGGATGCAGTAAAACAATTCTTAAATGACCAAAACGGCGATATTCAAATTTCGGTAGCCCAGCAAGGTGGTGATAGTAGCTTTCTTCCTTTTGAGGTGGTCATAACGCTGCCCAATGATTTATTTGTTGAACTGCAAAGCGCCGCTTAGATAAACCGCCAGTTTTACTGGCTTAGTCACGTTTGTGAAACTATTCGCTTGGAGAAACCTGCGCGCTTTTGTAATACATCTTTTTCTGCAGACTTCACCATTGGTATTAAGTGCTGTACAGTGCTGCTAAGCCTTACCTGAAGGGGAGCGAATTGAATTTGTATGACAATGTCTAAAAAAACTTCCATTATGCCAGCAGAAATTCTCAATTTCTGGTTCGAAGATATTGATTCGAAAAACTGGTGGAAAAAAGATAGCGAGTTTGATCAGTTTATCACAGACAAATACGGTGACCTGCACCAACGAGCGGCTCGCTGTGAGCTGTATGGATGGCGCCGGAGTATTCAGGGGCGTTTAGCCGAAATTCTAGTGTTGGATCAATTTTCGCGAAATATTCACCGTGGTTCACCTCTCGCATTTTCTGCTGATCCTCTGGCGCTGGCACTTGCACAAGAAGCCGTTGCGCGAAGTTTGGATAAGGAACTGGATGATGAGCATCGAGTTTTTTTGTATATGCCATATATGCATAGCGAGTCACAAAAAATTCACGAGCAAGCAGTCTTGCTGTTTCAGACTCTCGGGGAGCACTCGTCGCTGGAGTTTGAGTTAAAACATAAGGCAATCATTGATCGCTTCGGACGTTACCCTCATCGCAATGTGATACTGGGAAGATCTTCAACAGAAGAGGAAGTGGCCTTTTTAAAAGAGCCGGGCTCGTCTTTCTAATGCTGGGTGTTACTTATGTTTGCCCCTTGTATTTGTCTTTTTAGTCTATCTGAACCAAAGGCAGTGTAATCACCGTTTGTAAACCACCGTCTTTGTGGTTGCTAATTTGAATAGTCCCTTGGTGCTTTTCTATTGCGCGTTTGGCTATGCCTAAGCCGAGCCCAAAACCTTCTGTATGCATTTTATTTTTTGCACGATAGAAGAGCTGAAAGAGTTTCTGGAGCTCTTCTTCGTCAACGCCTGGCCCAAAATCACGAATTCTGATGATCAGGTTGTGTTGTTTCTCTATAGATATGTCTATCGCTGATTCTTCAGGTGTGTGTTTGCAGGAATTTAATATGATGTTTTCCAGTGCGCGATGCAGTAACTCGGGGTAAGCCTGTATTGTTCCGGGCTGTAAAGTGCTGTGCAACCTGATATGACGTTGCGGGTACTGAACCTTTATATCGTCCATTATGTCGAGTAAGAAGGGTTGTAATTCAATATTGTCGACCTGGTACGCCTGTTGGTCCAAGCGAGAGTAATCAAGAATCTCCTGAATCAATCGACTGATTCGTTCGCACTCACTATTGATTCTCGCGGTGTATTGTGCGGATGCAGGGTTGTGGTTTTCGATAATGCTGGCGGATACTTGTAAACGGGCTAATGGCGCACGTAGTTCATGCGATACGTCATGCAGAAGTTGCTTTTGAGTGGCCATGTTGTGTTCAATTTCATCAATCATGGCGCCAAGATCTCGCGTTAGATTCCCTATTTCATCGCCACGCTTTAACAGGTGCTTAGGCAGTGGGATTTTCTTTTTCTGTTCTTTGTAGTGCTGGCTGTATTGGCGTAGTTTGTTGATAGGTTTGGAAATCGTCCAGCTGAGAATGGCACTGACCGCGGTGGATGCAATGATGACAAAAATGAATTGCAACAGGTTTAATCGTTGTAAGGCTTGAATAAACCTCGGTTGTGGTCCGAGATAGGACGAAACATGGTAATCAGTGTCATTGTCACTGACAAGGCCAAATTCTATCGGCTTGGTTTTTTTGAACTTGTTGGGAATATTGTCAAAAATTGGATGCCCGTGCTGGTCGAAAATCTGCATCGGGGGAAATTTACGACGGTGGGGATCATCTTTAGGGCTGGACTTTCGACCTGCATTTTCAATGCGTTCTATTTTTTTTAAACGCCCATCTTCATATAAAAAAATGATCTGCTCTGCAAATTTTTCCAGCATTTCTTTTTGTCGTTCTTCAAAGCGCTTCGTTTCCGTCATGTTTAATACGGTATAGGTTGTCGCGCCAATGACGAATACGTTCGCTAGAAAAAACGCAATAAAGATTTTCCAGAATAAATGCCTGATAACCATCACAGCTGCTTATCCGTCATGTTTATGTTCTTCCACAAATAGATAACCAGCACCTCGGACAGCTTTGATGACATCTTCAATACCCGCTTCACTGGCAAGCTTCTGGCGTATACGACTGATATGAACATCGATACTTCGGTCGTGAGCGGTTAATTTACGTTGAAGAACTTTTTCTGTGAGTTCGGCTTTGGATAAAATACTTCCCGCATTTTGCATAAGTAAATACAGAACACGAAACTCGACACCAGTAAGCTCCAGGTTTTTTTGTTTTGCTGTAATTTCGACACTTAGATTTGCCGGGGTTAATCGAACGCCGAACAAACTAATGCTGTCATCCTTTTCTGGAGTAACGCTTGGCTCTCCGGGATGGCCTGCTTTAAGTTGTTGTGTGCGTCGTAGCACCGCGCGAATTCTTGCGCTTAGCTCCCGCGGATTACAGGGTTTCCCCAGGTAGTCATCCGCACCCATTTCCAGCCCCACGATACGATCGATATCGTCGCCTTTACCTGTCAGCATGATAATGGGAATGAAGTCCGCCTGCTTTGATTTGCGCACGTCACGTAATACATCCAGGCCTGACACTTGCGGCATCATAATATCCAGAACAACGACATCAATATTGTCTGCGTCCTGGGAAATACGCTCTATCGCGGACTGGCCGTCATTCACGCTGCTGACGACGAAATCTTCGCTGCTGAGGAATTCCTGTAATAGTTCACATAGCTCCCGGTCGTCGTCAACCAGAAGTACATGAGGGCGTTTGATTGGTGTGGGGTCATGTGTCATATGGATATTTTACGTGGTTTTAAAACGTTGGCGATGGTTTTATTGGATTTCAGTCGAACTTTACCTAACTTTACACTGGCTTAACCCTACTTTGCAGAGCGTTGATAGATACTGGAATCGTACAACAAAGTTTGACTCATTGCATGATTCTTCAGAGTCAAACACACATCAAAACGAAGAGAGAGGATCATTATGAATCGTTCAATTATGGCAATAGCAGCGAGTGTTTTAATTTTGGGGAGTGCCTCTGCGATGGCATGTGACGGAGGGAAGCGCGATCACCGAGGTGGTGGTTTTTTTAACCTCGAAAAGCTGGACCGTGTTTTGGAACTGACTGATGCTCAGAAAAGCCAGCTGGAGGCAATTAAAGAGCAAGGTAAACAGGATCGCCGTGCTTCTATGGAAGACAGACATCAGAAAAATATGATGTCTCTTGATCCAAGTGCCGCAGATTATCAGACTCAGGTGCAAGCCCTGGCGGATGAGAATGCAGAACGAGCCCGAGAAAAGACAATGAAAATGGCAGAGTATCGCTCACAAGTCTATGCTGTGTTGACCCCCGAGCAACGTGACCTTTTGAAACAGAAAATGGAAAAGCGTCGCGAAAAAATGCAAAAACGCATGCAAAAATGGGACGACGAGTAAATTTTTGTTAGATCAAAAAGCCTTTCACCCGCAAGGAATCGCGGGTGTTTTTTGTTTAAGATATTTGTTGAATGGCTTCTGCATGGTGAGTGGGCGGGTGCATCAACAAAGAAAATTTCCGACGTGTTCCTCTGTCGGAAATCATCTTAGTCTGTTAGATAAAGGCCTTATTCGTTAACCATACAAACTGGTAGGGTTGGAGTACAACATCCTGGCGAATATCGCTGAAGTCTTTGCCCGATATTAAATCCACCCATGTATCCAGACTGATCAAGTTGATCGATGCAATGGGAATTGTAACTTCGGTATCGGTAACATTGTGCAGGCAGAATATACTTTGGTCTCGTCGCTGACTCTGTCTCCAGAAGCCGAATATTTCATCGCCTAGATGCAGAGTGTATTGCACCGCATTGGGGTGAAATGCCGGTTGTTTCGTGCGAACTCGAAGTAGTTCCTGCATGCCATTAAATACGCGTGAATGGTGACTGTGTTCCTGTTCCAGCTTCTCATTAAGTTCGTCAATATTCCATTTGTAACGGTTAATGGTTCTGTTGTGACTGGTAAGTTCTACGCCGTCATAGTAGTTGTTGGTCGCAAGAAAACTATGAATGTACACAGCGGGAATCCCTTCCAGCGCAAACATAATGGCGTGGGCACACATAAAACGTTCGTACTGCCATCTGTCGGGTCCTTTCACTGTGCCTTGGAGTGCATCGAATAGCGTAACATTAATTTCATAAGGCTTGTTTCTGCCGCCGTCTGCGGTGCGCCACGAAATACGGGCTCCGGAAAGTTGTACCGCTGCGACCAGCTCTTCCAGCTCTTCTTCACTTAATAAACCTTCAGCAGGACGCAAGCCAATGCCATCATGCGAGGCAATAAAGTTAAAATAGAATGTGCCCATTTGTGCTGGCGGCATGGTCATCTGCCACATTTTTAAATGCTTGGCAGTACCGCTGACCAGGGCGTGAAGTAACAGCGGAGGCAAAGAAAAGTTATAAACTGCGTGCGCTTCATTCGCATTCCCGAAATAAGACAGGTTTTCGTTGTTCGGTACATTGGTTTCCGTAATTAAAATGGCATTGTCCGAGTGATGTTCGATCAGAGTGCGAATTAGTCGAATGATTTCGTGTGTTTGTGGTAGGTGAATGCAGGGAGATCCTTTTTCTTTCCATAAAAATGCGACAGCATCCAGGCGAAAGATTCGAATCCCGCGGTCAAGGTATAATTTGATAATGCCAATAATTTCACACAGCACTTCCGGGTTGGCGAAGTTCAGATCCACCTGATCGTGACTGAAGGTACACCACACGTGCCGCTTTCCATCCAGTGTTTCTACTTCACGTAACAGTGGAGATGTTCGTGGCCGAACAACTGCGCTGTAATCTTCTTCCGGGTTGGCTTCAATAAAGTAATCAATACCGGGTTCGCGACGTTGTTTGAAATTATCAAACCATCGGCTGCGGCTGGAACAATGGTTAATGACCAGGTCCGCCATTAAATGCTGTTCTTTGGCGATAGCTTCAATATCTTCCCATTCGCCCAAACCGTCATTGACCTGACTAAAATCAATTACGGAGAATCCATCATCCGAACTGTAAGGAAAAAACGGTAAAATATGGACGCCGTTAACCGTGCCAGCCAGTCTTTCTTTTAAGAATTTGTTTAGTGTGACTAAGGGCTTTTCGCCTTCAGCGTTAATACTATCTCCGTAGGTGATAAGCCAGGCATCTTGTTCATTCCAGGTGTTTTCGTGTGTGGCGGGCTTAGCTGAACACTCTTCGAGGTCCATGATAGATAGTAAGCGTTTTGTGAGATTTTCAGTATCGTGTTCGGGATAGATAAAATCCAGGTGTGTCTTGACTAAGAATTTAAGTTCTTTTTGTGGAGACAGTTGCATTTAAGCTTCCTCATACTTGGAAGTAAGACTTTTACATGAATGTGAGGATTTACTGTTTCGGTAGCTTTTGAACTACCGAAACAGTCAGGTGTTGGTAAAACCGGTTATGTACTTGAATGTTCTTTCATATCAAGCTCTACCGCTTGCGCCATTTGCTCATAAATATCCGGTACAGCGCTGGTGACTCGGTTCCAGCTTGGAATAAATGGTTTTTCCATGGGGTTTTGTAAAAAGCTTTGGCCGGCGATGAGGATGTTTTTTGCAAACATCTCGACGGCTTGCTCTTCTTCATGGATATCCAGGTTCAATCCATTCATCTTGGCGTCATTGTAGTAGGTTTCTATGAAGTCTAACGCAATTCTGAAGTAAGTGGCTTTAATCGAGCGGAATGTTTCCGAGCTGAAAACAATGCCGTTGGTGGCCAATTTTCGAAACAGGGCTTTGGAAATGTCGATAGACATTTTTGATAAGCCTTTTTGTGCATCTTCAGGGGAGAGATCCTGATGTTTGTGATCATAGGCATCCGAGATGTCTGCCTGGCACAGCCGGTTGTTTGCATAGTTGCGATTCAGTTCAGACAGTACGCCAATTTCCAGTCCCCAATCGCTTGGGATGCGGATGTCAGTAATAACATCCGCCCGAAATGAAAATTCACCGGCAAGAGGGTAGCGGAAACTGTCGATGTATTCCAGGTAATCGCTGTGACCTAAGGTTTTCTTCAGCGCCCGAATAAGAGGGGTAACCAGCAAGCGGCTAACGCGACCGTGTATTTTTCCGTTGGCGATGCGCGCATAGTACCCTTTGCAAAATTCATAGTTGAAGTTGGGGTTGGCAATAGGGTAGATCAAGCGCGCAAGCAGGCTTCTATCATAGGTCACAATATCGCAATCATGTAATGCAATAGATTCCGCCTTGCCGGAGGCTAAAACATAGCCGAGGCAATACCAGACATTGCGTCCTTTCCCGCGCTCCAATGGTGCCAGACCTTCTTTGCGTAACATTTTGTCTATTTCCAGCAATCTTGGACCGTCATTCCAAAGCACCTTAAACGGCTGATTTAATGGTTTGAAAAACTCCAAGGCTTTGCGGTATTGGTCTTTGTCTGCCATATCCAAACCGATGACAATTTCTGTAAGGTAGTCCACTTTGCTCAGGTGCTTCACAATGTTTGGCAGTGCGTCGCCCTCTAGTTCGGAATACAGGGAGGGTAACACCAGACACATGGGGCGTGATTTAGAAAAACGGCGAAGTTCTTCTTCCATTTGCTCCAGGGGACGCTGGTTTAAATTGTGTAAGGTGGTAATAATCCCATTTTGATAAAAGTCAGCCATTGGTTTGCCTTTTTATTTATTTCAATGTTGTTCAATGATGGATTGGATTGCTTCATTCCAACCCACAGGACCGTAGCCCTTGGTTTGAATAATGGAGTGTTGCGTTGTTAATGTTGGATAGGGGGCGACTGGAGATTTCACACATACGGGAAAGTCGGCAATGTTTAACATCTGGATATCGTTTTTGTTGTCGCCCAGACAAATCAACTTTGGTGCCTGTGAACCATCCAGTTCAAACGCTGCCATAAATCGTCGTTTTAACCACAGCAGTGGTTGGCCTTTGTCGCAATTTCCTTGCAAATGATAAAAACGGCCGCCTTGTAAGATTTGTAATCCAGCTTTAGCTGCATCGCTTTTTAGTTGGTGAAGTTGCTGCTCGTTGCCCTGCCAGATAAATGGTTCAGAAAATGCTTTGTCTGCTGACTGTTGCGCTTTGGCTTGTGGTAGATCTGTCATTTGCATGATTTTTTCTATTGTCCAGTCACTGTAACCTTCCAGCAGATGACCATTTTGCAGACGCCACTGCTGAATAAACTGTGTAATCAGTGGTTTTGTTTTACCAAACACAATTTGCCAATGGTTTTCCTGTTCAATGTAATCGCTGTTTTCAAATTGGCAGAAAGCTTCAGTAAAATCCTGCTTAGGTAAATACAATGCAGAACCATTTTCGGTAATGGCCGGGCCATAAAGTGACGTAGTTTTTTGTAGATCCATCACCTCTGCAAAAGTTTTGCTTGTATTAAAAATAATAGGAATAGACTTCGCCGCAAGGCTTTCCACTGCGGGAAGTGCTGCTTGCCATTCGTAGGTATGATGATCGAGGAATGTTCCGTCAAGGTCGGTGGACACTATGAATTGCGGTGCACGTTTGTGACGTGTTAAAGCCGAAGACATTTATCCCTCCACCACGGTAAGTTGTTTGGTTAAACGCACTTGATGTGCCTCGTCTAAAGCCAGCAGCCAGTCAGCCTGTACTGGTAGTGTATTTAGTGCGTGCTCGGTCAATCGTTGGTAGTGCGAAATAAATCGTGTGACTTCGGCTTCGCTCATAATGCGTTTTCCCGCTTGTTCTGCCGGAGATAATTGAGCGAGCGTTTCGGCCAGTTTCTGCTCTTGCAGGCTTCGCCAATGCTTAACGCAGGCAAACGACGGCGCGGCGAGCACAACTAATTTTTCTATTAGTGCGAAGAGCTCTTGGTATTCGCTTTGCAATTGCTTGTTGACAAAGCTTCGCCATGTTCCGGTGGGGTCTTCATTAATTTCCAAGGAATTAATAGGGTCGAGAATATCACTTTCTTTCTGTGCATGAAGACCTACGCACCAACCCTCCAGAATAATCACTTGTATGGGGCCGCTTATACTGTCCCATGCTTGTTGGCTGGCGCGATCGTCCGCAGCTTTGTCAAAGCGTGGGATAGCGAACGTTTCTTCTGGTTTGAGATGTTTAAGTGCGTTAATTGTGTCTATCGCCAGTTGAACATCATGCGTGCCGGGCACGCCACGTGTTTTTAACAGCGGGTGAACCGTTTGTGCTAAATCCAGACGCTGGGCTTTTGTTAAATAAAAATCATCTATCGAAAGTATGGCGGTGGTTAGCTGGTGCTGGCTCTCCAGAAGCGATTTCAGAAAAATGGAAAGTGTGCTTTTACCGCTTCCCTGACAGCCTTGAACACCCAGTACAAATGTATGAGCTGGGTTGACTGATTGAGCAACTTCCTCGGCTATTGGCGCATAACAATTCTGCACTGTGCCTAAAAAGTCCCCAGGCAATTTTTCTGCCTTAATAATTTGTTCAATGGTTTGCTTATTCATAGTGGTAAATTATGGTGCAAAAAATAAAGTTTGCGAGGCCTGTGTTTTTATGTGGTGCAAAATTACCGGTTTTTGATTATTGGCCGGCATTTAAATTTATCTGTCTTTTCCCCGAAATTAGACTTTGTAACAGGCAAAGTCTCGATTAATACGGCAAAAAACAGGATTTTTTATCCGGGTAGAGGCGATAAGACCTATTCCCCTGCCATTGATAGTCTATGAAGTGCATATACAAATAATGCACCAAAAGTGTCATTCGAAGAGAAATAGTTGCTTTTTAATTTTTGAATATTGGCGTGACTTATTTCTTTTCACGCATGTGTCGTTGTTGTTCAGGGCATTTCGTGTCGGGTTATTGCTGTTTGAGCGTTCACATAATTTGCGTCAGCTAAGCATTAGCATGCACAATTCTGTGAATACAAACAGCATTTAATCAAAACAACATTACTCACGAGTGCCTCATGCTGGAAATCAGTGTATTAGATTGGCTTGTCATCGCGCTATATTTATTTGCGCTTATCGGGTTTGCTTTTTATTTGTCGCGCCAACAATTTAATCGGGAAGATTATTATGTTGGGGGCCGTAATATTGGACGCTGGCCAATTGCTATTTCAATTCTGGCAACCCAATGTTCTACCAACAGTATTTTAGGCGCGCCTGCTTTCGTTGCGTTTACGGCTGGTGGTGGGCTGGTTTGGTTGCAATATGAATTGGCATTGCCGTTGGCAATGCTGCCGTTAATTTTCTTCTTAGTGCCTTTATTTCGGCGTTTGCAACTGGTGTCGGTATACGAGTATTTAGAAAGAAGGTTTGATGTAAAAACGCGTGTGTTGATGAGCGGGATTTTTTTATTTGTTCGTGCATTTGCCACCGCTGTAACCGTTTACAGTATTGCCATTGTAATAGATCTGATTACAGGGATTGGATTTTTTTGGTCTGTTGTTTTGCTCGGTCTCTTTACTGTTGTTTACGATGTGATGGGAGGCATTCGTGGTGTAATTTACAGTGATGTTATTCAGATGTTGATTTTAGTCGTTGTCCTTTTGTTGATAATGGCGTATCTGTTAATCGACCTCGGTGGTTTTGATGCAATGATGCAGCAAATTCCAGAAGAGCGTATCAGGCCTCTGGATTTTTCTCATCATGGTATTGGTGATGGTCATTCCTTTGCTTTTTGGCCAATGCTGTTAGGCGGATTCTTCTTGTATGTAAGTTATTATGGTTGCGATCAAAGCCAGGTGCAGCGAACGTTAACGGCTAAAAGTGTTCAAGAAGGAAATTCGGCATTAATCATCAATGGCTTTTTGCGATTTCCTTTGGTTGCGCTGTATTGCTTTGTTGGAATTGGTCTTGCTGTTTATACCATTGAGCATGCGTCCCTTATCAATACCTTGCCGGTGAGTCATGGTGAGCCGAATTACAATTTGATTGTGCCGGCTTACATGATCGAGCGATTGCCAGATGGTGTTGTCGGATTAGGGCTTGTAGCACTTTTTGCTGCGGCCATGTCATCTCTGGATTCAGTTCTAAATGCTTTGAGTGCGACGACAATGGAAGATTTTGTTCGCCGTTATCGAGAGAGTAAGCAGCGTACTCCGCTTGGGCTGACACAGGAACTTTGGCTTTCACGTGCAATCACCGCCGTGTGGGGTGTAATTACCTTAACTGCCGCGTTTTATGTTGGGGATATTGCGCCTACTGTTCTCGAGGCCATTAATAAAATCGGGTCCCTTATCAATGGGCCAATACTGGCGGTTTTTGCTTTGGGTGTTTTTAGTCGGCGTTGTGAGAGCGTTGGCGCAGTAGCGGGGTTGTTGATGGGGTTTTGCAGTAATGTGGTGCTATGGATTTTTGCACCAGAAGTATCGTGGTTATGGTGGAATGTGAGCGGTTTTGCTGTGGCTGTGTTTGTTGGAATGTTAGTGGGTGCAACACGTCTATGCCATCAGTATTCAAAACCGTTAGATGAAGCTCTTCATCCTCAGATTTCTAAAGCGTGGCTGCGATCATGCTTGGGGCAACAATATAATCAAAAAGCCTTGATTGCTATGGTGACTTGGTTTGTTTTTCTGCTCGTTGTTCTGTGGGGCTTGCAACATTATCCAAGATAGGACAATTAGCATGAACCTAAGTTATTGAATTTATTTGTAGATTTATTTGCGATTGGCCTTGACCCGCCAAAAATCAATCCCTATAATGCGCGTCCTCGGTTAGGGGAGCACAGCTTAACTAACTGAAGACAGGTGCGGGGTGGAGCAGCCTGGTAGCTCGTCGGGCTCATAACCCGAAGGTCGTTGGTTCAAATCCAGCCCCCGCTACCAATTCTATCTATGTGGGCGAAAGCCCCATTGATAGCCTTATATTTATCCATGTTTTTGAACATGGCTTGTCAGATTTTTTTAATATCTCTTTTCTTCCTTCATTTCTTCATTATCAAGTGCTTCCCAGATACTGGCTCAATATCATCGTGTTTGTTCTTCGGCTGAAGACTAATCGATAAATACTCTAAAATGTAATGAGCTTCAGTTGGAAGTGTGCAGCTCATGTGTATTTTTATGTCTCCCTGGTTTATTTTTTCGTTTCAATTTTAAGGTCCTTCCGCAGCACGCTTCAACGTGTCTATGTGCTCCTTTATATGCGCATTGTGCAGGGTTAGGGGCTGACTGGGGCCCGTTTTGGATATAGGCTTGAGTCTTACTCTGCACGCCGAATGGGTATTCTCTGGCAATACCGGCTTCTTCGGAAATTCCCCGGAGATTCGGCTCCTCAATGGGAATAAAACAAAGTATACTGAATAGTAATCGTTCTCATTTTATTGCGGGAATAACTAGTATATAGTGGCGCATATTTTTAAGTTTGTGCTCCTCGCGAGAGTCTTTATCAACCAAAGTAAACCCGCCGTGTATCGCCAGTTTAGCGCCGCGATGATTGCAGGCAGGTTCCGGAGTTCTCCAATGTCTATTGTGTCTGATCAGACATCAAGTGTTTCGCGCAGTAAATTACCTGTAGCAATAGTGTTTCATCGTGTCGCGCTGAGTTTGTTTGGAAGTTATGCTTTTACCTGGGGGTTTACCGCCTTTGGTGTGGCGGCACTTTCTGCTCTGGGGGTGGATTTTCATGAGGCCGAAACGGCGATGCTCATTTTGGCATTCTTAGTGATTTTGGCGGTATTTCTATGGGCTTTCGCTGCACGCAGCCTTTCGCTGGTGTGGCTGGTGCTGGCGGGGGGCGCAGCTTTGTTCTGTGCCGCTGCATGGGGCATTCAAAAAATAATTTTGGCATAGAGCTCGCTGGCAAGGCTCGGAGGTAATAATGTTTGCAAATTTTCGACAGTCAATGGCGTGGTTACATACCTGGTATGGCCTGGTGTTGGGTTTTGTCTTGATGGTTGTTTTTTTCTTTGGCTCGCTATCTGTTTTTGATCGGGAAATTGACCGTTGGGCAATTCCTGAGACGCGTTTTGAGCCCCAGCCAATGCCCTCGTTTGACAAGATGCTATTGCCAATTTTGCAAAAAGTAGAGCCGCACGAGGTCGACTACAACGCACAAATGCCGATATTGCACGATCACAACCAGGGGCCGATGACTCCACGCCTGGAGCTTCCCGCAGAAGAATACTGGGCCTATACGACGCATCGAGACCCTGTGTTGATCATGGGGGCAGGCTTTGGCGTACCTAAGCCGAAAGACCCGGAGGGGCATAATCATATTCACGGTGACGTTACGATTGATCCGCGGTCTGGCAAATTAGTGTCAGATGAGGCTTTGAAAATTGGCAGTGGCTGGTTTTATCCCATGCATTATGGTTTGCACTTGGGATGGAAGAATCTGGGGTACTGGCTGGTGGGCTTAGCGAGCCTTACGATGTTGATTGCACTTGTTACTGGGATTGTCATGCATCGTAAAATATTCCGAGAATTTTTTACGTTCCGTCCGGAGAAAAAAATCCAGCGTAGTTCCCTTGACCTTCACAATATGACAGGTGTTTTGGCGCTACCGTTTCATTTCTTTTTTGCTTTTACTGGCTTGGTGATTTTTGCGGGCTGGCTGTATTTCCCCGTAGCTGAGACCTTGCTGAAGCCGTTGCATCATCAGCATGAAGTTCTGGAAGCGGATAAAACCGGTTTGCCTCATGAGCGTTCCGGTGTTCCAGCCACGTTGGCTTCTGTAGACGCCATGGTGGCCGAGGCGAAGCGTCGCTGGGCCGAGCGGGATATGGCCGGTGAAGTGGGATATTTGGCCATTAGTCATTTGGGTGATCAGAATGGCTATGTCAGTATTTATCGTGCAGGTAGTGATCGTGTAGCTTTAGTTGGTGAGGGTATTCACTTTAACGCCAGTACGGGAGAGTTAATTCGAGAAGATCCTCCGCGTTCGACGGTGGGCAATATTAATGAGTTCCTGACCGGTCTGCATCTGCAGCATTTTGAACACTGGTTGTTGCGTTGGCTGTATGTGCTGGGTGGGTTATTGGGCAGTGTCTGTATTGCCACCGGATTTATTTTCTTTGTGGAGAAGCGTAAGCAGCGTTATGCACAAAAAAATAGCCAGTTTATTCGTGTGGTTGACGCAGTGGCGGTAACTGTTGTCACGGGAATGTTGATTGCTGCGGTGGGTATGTTGGTGGCAAATCGACTGCTTCCAGTGGAGTTTGAAAACCGGGACAGTTGGGAGAAAAATGCGTTTTGGGGTCTTTGGATATTAGCCTTTGTCCATGCCATGATTCGCAGCGGTCCTGTGAGTAAGGCGCTTATGAATCCTGCCTGGCGAGAACAAAGCATCGCTATCGCTGTACTGGCAGTGCTTGCTGTGGGACTCAACTGGATGACGACAGGGGATCACTTGATAAAAACCATTTTCACGCAAACGTATTGGCCTGTTGCGGGAGTGGATCTCAGTTTATTGGTAACCAGTGGCATAGCTTTATGGGTGGCCAGAATTTTAAAGCTGCGTGAGCAGGCTTCATTGCCGATAGTGACCTTAAAATCCAAAACAATTGAGAGTGGAGAGGTGGCGCATGTTTGAAGCAATGTGGTTGATACTTGCTGCTGTGCTATGTTTGCTCGGAATGAGTTGGATATCTGCCGCGATGCGCGTACATTGGCGCCAGCTATATCCTGCCTGCAATAGTGAGCCAAACGTGAATCAATTACGGGTTCTAGGGGCTGTTGCTTTTGTCTTGGCGGGGTTGTGCTGTCTCAAGGCTGATCACGCATCCATGGCGGTTCTTGTGTGGGTGATGTTTCTCACGGGTTCTGCTTTTCTGGTGGCGATGGTGTTGACAAAGCAGCCGGCGCTGTTACGCGTTATTTGTCCCAAGTTTTTGAGCCGCGCGCACTCTTAAATTCTTCTGATTTTACATTAGCCTTGCAGCACGAGTGTGTTGCAAGCGTGTCAATGCGAATGTTTTTCTGTGCTGGAAAAAAATTCTTTGTCTGCAAGTCTATTCATAATCAATATCGGAATCAGGCCAATGATCACAATGGTGATTGCGGCCGTGGAGGCTTCAGCCAGGCGCTCATCGCTGGCAAGACGATAAACTCGGGTAGCCAGAGTTTCGAAGTTGAAGGGGCGAAGCATCAGGGTTGCAGGAAGTTCTCTCAGGGTATCGACAAAAAGTAGAATGCTGGCGACGAACAAGGGCTTGCGAAGCATGGGGAGCAAAATGGATTGAATCAGTCTTCTGGGGTTGGCCCCGAGGCTTCTCGCTACATGTTCAAATGTTGGGGGGATATTGTCGAGCCCGCTTGCGCATGAGTTGTAAGCAACTGTGAGAAAGCGAATAGAGTAAGCATAAATCAAGATAAAAGTAGTGCCGGTCAGAAGCAGGCCTGAGTGCCAATCAAAGTGCGCCAGGAAAAAGTCTGCTAGCTGCCGATCGAGCCAGGTTACCGGTGCTAATAACCCCACAGCGAGTAATACGCCCGGCAAGGCGTATCCCATAGTGGCAATGCCGGTAAAAAAATTGGTGAGACGCGATCGGAAAATGCGTTGGGATAATGTGAAATACAAGGCGATCACTATCGTGGTGATGCTGGCAATTGTTGCTACAGATACGCTATTTTCAATGAGCTCCCAGTAGCTGGTGCCAAATAAATTATCCCCAGAGGTGCTTGCCAGATATAGCAGTCTGGCCAGCGGTATCAGGCATCCTAAAAGTATGGGGCACAGGCAAATAAATATTGCTGCGATTGCCTTTGCGCCGTGTAGCGGTATGGCTTGATTGGCGTAGTCTCGCGAGTGGCGAGCGGTTATGCCTTTACGGTTATATTTTTCCAGAAGTACCAGTGCAACAACAAATACAAACATAATGCCGGCCAGTTTTACCGCGCCCGCGTGATCTCCGAGTGCGTACCAGGTACGAAAAATTCCAGTAGAAAATGTTGGAATTCCAAAATATTCCACAACGCCGAAATCCGCCAGTGTTTCCATGAGCACCAGCGCCAGACCACCAAAAATCGCTGGCCTGGCTGCAGGCAACGCGATACGTAAAAATGCTCTGGATGGGCTGGCGCCTAGTGAGCGAGCAGCATTAAACAGCGTGGAGGATCTCTGTGAAAATGCAGTGCGTGTTAAGAGATACACATAGGGGTAAAGTACTAAGCTGATAACAAAAGCCGCCCCGGGAAGTGAGCGTATTTTGGGGAAGTAGTATTGGCCTGGTTGTAAATCAAAAAGCTGCCTTAAAGTGCTTTGTACGGGGCCGGAGAAATCAAGTAAGTCTGTGTACACGTAAGCGACTATATAGCTTGGCGTAGCCAGGGGCAAAAATAAGGCCCAGCTGAATATTCTGCGTCCGGGGAAGTCTGTAGCGGAAATGAGCCAGGCAGTTCCGATCCCCAATACTGATGTATAAACAGCCACTTGGACCATTAATAATGCAGTGTTTAAAATCAAGCTTGAGAGTACCGTATGCTGCAGGTGTTTCCAGGAGGCACCTGCCGGTTCAAAGAGACCGCTGATAATGTAGAACATGGGGAGCGCAATACATGCGGCAAGCACCAGTGTTAGCGTGTACCAGAGTGCGCGTTTTGAGTGGAAACGAAACTGCCAGTGAGAAAATACGGGCTTGGGTTCAGGCTGATTGGAAGTTTGGTTTAACACTTGGACTTCACCAATGGATGATTTAATGTAGCAGTTTTGTCTTTAAGCTAATTAGAAATTCAGTCTATGATTTCTATTTTTGATTTCTATATAAAAAAGAATCGATAACATTATGACGCTGGCCTTTCAGAATATCACGCATAGCTATGGTAATCATACCGTGCTTAAGAATTTAAATATTGAAGCTCGAGCGGGTGATATTACCTGTTTGTTTGGTGGCTCAGGGTGCGGAAAAAGTACTTTACTGAGAATTGCTGCAGGTATTGAAAATCTGCAACAGGGTGAAATTCTTTTGGATGGTGTGGGCCTGGTATCTCCTAAAAAACAGCCGCCTCCGGAAAAACGCCCAATTGGACTTATGTTCCAGGAAAACGCGCTATTTCCCAATATGACCATCAGTGACAACATTGCGTTTGGCTTAAAGCATATTAAGGGTCCGGAAAAGGAGGCGTTGGTTGCACAATGGTTGGAGGTGGTTGGGCTGGCCGGATTCGGTGCCCGTTATCCACATACACTTTCTGGCGGGCAGATTCAGCGTGTTGCCATGGCTCGTTCTTTGGCGCCAAACCCAAAAGTGTTGTTAATGGATGAGCCGTTCGCCAGCATTGATAATATTCTGCGCCGTCAACTTCGGGAAATGACACGCACGCTACTAAAAAAGACGCAGTCCACAGTCTTGTTTGTAACCCATGACCCTTTGGAGGCCTTGGAAATTGCGGACGTAATTGCAGTGATGGAAGGGGGCGTTATTGTTCAGTGCGACGTTCCGCAGAAGTTATATGAGCAACCGAAAACGATGAATGTTGCGAGCTTGTTTGGTGAGTCGCTGTTGATAAAAGCGCGGAAAATAGCCGAGGGCTTTGATACTGCCTACGGTGTAATATCGTCAGCGGGGCTTGCACAGCCGTCTGCTGGAGACGATGTCAATGGGCATCAAAATAGTGTATCTGATGCATGTACTTTGGCTGTGCGACCCGAAGGTTTGGCAATGAAGAGGCGCTCTGAGTCATGTTTGAAAGTTGTCGATATTCGTTTTGTTGGGCAGCGTTGGTTGGTGTATTTGCTGCCTGAAGATGCTGCCCCAGGGTTACAGCCGCTTCGTGTTGCGACCGATGATGTTGAAGGCGTTGAGCTTGGGGATGGTGTAACGGTGCATGCAAAACCACAAGATTTTTTTGTGTTTGACCTTGCGGATGAATGAGGCAGCCAAGCCTTTTTCCGTTACAGTGTTTTAGTGATACTGATGAAGTGTGTACCGGTAAGCGTTAGATTCTCAGCGTTAAAGAACATATAAATACTCGCGAGCGGGCTGCTCGCGAGTCAATCGGCGATGAGTTTATTCTTAATTTTATTAAAGACCCAGTGCGATTATTTCGATTCTTGATGCGGCGCCGTAGAGTTGACCAGCTTCGGTGGTTAGTGTTTCTGGCGGCACAATAGAAGGCCATAAGCCATTCAATTCGGCTAGAATTTCAGTAGCTTTGGTTTTGGCATTGGCTTCGGTTTCGGTGCCCGTTTCTGTATTGCTCAGAATGTCTTTGCTAATGGTAGTGAAACCTAAGGCATCTTGGTATTCGTGCGCATTTTCCATCTTTCCGTCCACTACGGCGATACCGTACTCTTCACCCGCAACGCGTAGCAAATTAACTACCAGCAATAATTTCTGTTTTAAGCTCGCCATGCCTGGGTCTACTTTGGACTCGCTCGCTGTGATTGCCTGTTGCAGTTGCTGGTAAGCCTGGGTGACGTCTTCTGCCGGTTTTTCTGCTTCTACAGTTTGTGACAGCGCGCTTAGTTCATCGGCAAATCCCATCGCCCCGCGCGCGGTGAATGCGGGTACAACATCCGCATATAACTCACTTTTAGGGTGTTTCATGTGTGTTTTGGAGTGATCAATGTGGCCTGCCTGGTAAAGTTCGAAGCCCACATATAAATGCCCACGCATCAGTGCCAGTTGTGTTAGGTAGGCCAGATCATCAGTTGCCAGATCAATTGTGGGGTTCGCACCTTCACCTTCGCCTTCTCCTTCACCTTCTGGCATGACATGCTGAGTGGCTGGTTTTTCAGCTTCTGCACTTTTGACTGGTTTCTCGGGGGTGGGGGCTGGTTCGTTTTCGGTGCTGCAACCTTCCAGAGTGACGATCCCCGCTAGCGTAACGGCCTGCATGCTGGCCCAAAGTTTCTTGCGTTGTAACATGGTGAATGGTTCTCGCTGTGTAATTTTCAGACGTTTGCCTGCTGCTGGTGTTTACCTGTAAAACATCAGATAGAATAAAGGCATATGTGCTTGGGACGGTGTAACATGACACAAAAATGTAACACTGCACTTGAGAAAGGTTATCATTATCAGTTGTTGTTATGCTACTAATTATCGAAAATGTTTTAGAGTTGAGCAAATTGCAGGCAGTTCAGCAGACCCTTTCAGACAGTAACCTGTTTGAAGACGGTAAGGTGACTGCAGGGCGTGCTGCCATTAATGTTAAATCGAATCTGCAGGCGAGTCCACGTCACTTGGAGGTTAAAGGGGCACTGTCCTTAATTGAGACTGCCTTGCGAGAACATACGGTATTTCGTGCAGCGGCGCATCCCTTGGAGTTTGCCAAAATTATGTTCAACCGTTATGAAGGCGGAATGGAATATGGTTCCCATGTTGACAATGCCTTTATTAACGATACGCGTACGGATTTATCCTTCACCCTGTTTTTGTCCGACCCTGACACGTATGACGGGGGAGAGTTGGTTTTGCAAAGTCACTCAGGAGATGAGCCTATCAAGCTGCCCGCAGGTTCATTGGTGGTCTACCCCTCAACGAGTTTGCACTATGTGGCGAAAGTGCAATCCGGAATTCGCCTTGCTGCGGTAGGGTGGGTAAAAAGTCGGGTGCGTTTGGCCGAGCACCGTGAAATCTTGTTTGACTTGCAGCACTCACTTGCCAATCTTGCGCGGACTGAAGAAAATCAGGTGGCGCGGCTCAGTCTACTTAAGGCGCAAAATAATTTATTGCGCCTTTGGTCAGACTGAGTGGGTTCTCAAATTTTATAATTCTTTAATTCCATCCAACGCGATCGAAAATTTTCACCGCAGTTGCTTGGTGTTCACCGAGTTCACTTGCGTTTAAGGAATCTTCTTTAAAATTACCCAATTGTTCAATGACGGTAGTCGCTTTGGCGGAATTGAGGATGGGGTATTCGTGATTTCCCGCGATCAGCAGTTCCTGTGCGGGAGCTTCTGTTAAATACTCAATAAACTTAACAGCATTGGCTTTGTTTGGAGCATATTTTAATACACCAGCACCGCTGATATTGACATGTGTTCCAGTGCTTTCCTGGTTAGGGTATACAATGCCAACTTTATCTACACCTGGCACTTTTTCTTCTACCATTCTCGCCAGGTAATATGAATTCACGATTGATATTTTGCACTCGCCTGCCGCGACAGATTTTATATTCGCGGTATCATTTCCCTGGGGGCGCTGCATTAGATTATCGACGACGCCTTTGGCCCATTTTTCGGCTTCCGCTTCTCCTTTGTGCGACACTATGCTGGCGAGCAGTGAGATGTTGTAAATGTTAGACGAGGAGCGCACACAGATTTGTCCTTTAAATTCTGGGCGAGTTAAGTCGGCGTAAGTATTCAAATTTTTTGGTTTGCCTTGGTCTTGGTTAAAAATGATGATCCGGGCACGTTTGGAAAAACCGAACCACAAATTTTCAGGGTGGCGAAACTGTTCGGGTATTCGGTCTTCTAATATTTTGGATTCTATAGGGGCGAAAATGCCTTTTTGCTCTGCGCGATACAGACGGCCTGCATCCACCGTAATTAATATATCGGCGGGGCTATATTTCCCTTCGTTCGCGATACGCTCGATTAAGGCGTCGCTCGATGCCTCGATTAAATTGACTTTGATACCAGTTTTGGCTTCAAACTCGCGATACAGTGTGAGATCGGTGTCATAGTGTCTTGCGCTGTAAATGTTGACCACCTCCTTCGACATGGCTGGAGCGGCAATGGTGGCCAATAGTAATGTCAGAAAAACGCGTTTAATGGAGACTTGGGAATACATTTATGTTCTTTCCTGTTTGTCGTTGGACGATTAAAAATAGGTGAAGATATTATAAGTCAGGGACTTCTCTCTTGGGCTAAGTGGTTTGGACACCAGGCGCCGCTGAGAGTTCTTATTTGATAATGATTCTCATTTTATCGGGTTTAATTGAGCTTATTCAAGCGTTGCTTAGGTAAAAAAGCGGCGATACCAAAACGGTATCGCCGTTGACTAGCCCTTGCAATACGCAAGGAGAGAAGAGACGGTATGTGCTCAGTCGGTGAAAGCTGAGCTTGTCGGTGCAGACTTGAGTTGGTGCTTTCCTGGCATTTGTTTGTTGTAGTCTGTCATTAAAAATAAATTAGTTTGTGAGTTTGTAGGGATCTAATATTTTTTCTAGTTGCTCCCTTGCCATATCTGTTTCCTCTTGTGCGACATCAATGATGGGCCGTCCGCTGGCGTAGGCCTTTTTGGCAATTTCAGCGGCTTTTAAGTAGCCGATAATGGGGTTCAGCGCGGTAACTAAAATTGGATTGCGGGCTAATGCAGCTTCCAGATTCTGTTTATTCACCTTGAATGTCGCAATGGCTTTATCTGCCAGCAGTACTGAGCTGTTGCTGAGTAGGGTGATACTTTCTATTAAGTTTTTCGCAATTAAAGGCAGCGTAACATTCAATTCGAAGTTGCCAGACTGTCCTCCGAGGGAGATTGCCAGGTCATTTCCCATAACTTGCATGGCTGCCATAACGCAGGCTTCCGGAATGACCGGATTGACTTTGCCCGGCATGATGGAAGAGCCTGGTTGTAAGGCTTGCAATTCAATTTCGCCTAAGCCAGCCAGTGGACCGGAGTTCATCCAGCGTAAATCATTGGAAATTTTGATAATGCTGGTAGCGACCGCCTTCAGTTGCCCGGACACCATAACGGCATGATCCTGCGAGCTGATATGGGTAAAAAAATTGTTGGCGGGGCTAAACTCGTTATTCGTAATGCCGTTTAATTGCGTGCAAAAGTGCTGTGAGAAATCTGGTGCGGCGTTTATTCCTGTGCCCACCGCAGTGCCACCTTGGGCAAGAGTTTTTAGCCCTTTTTGTAATTCAGTCAGTCGCTCGATATGTGTGTTAATTTGGTCAGCCCAAGTGGTCAAGCTCTGGCTCATGCGTACCGGCATAGCATCCATCAAATGGGTGCGCCCGGTTTTCACAAAATCATTCAGTGAATTTGCTTTTTCCTGCGTAGTTTTCGCTAAATGCTGCAGGGCTGGAAGTAGCTCTTCGTCAATCGCAAGGGCGGCGCTGACATGGATGGCTGTGGGTATAACATCGTTACTGCTCTGACCTGCATTGACGTGGTCATTTGGGCTAACTTTTGTGTTGCAGATGTTGCTGGCAAGCGTCGCAAGAACTTCATTAGCATTCATGTTGCTGCTGGTACCTGAGCCGGTTTGAAAAACATCAACCGGAAAGTGTTGCATCAGGTCGTCGTCTTGTAAGAGTTTTTGACTGGCATGAGCAATCGCATCGGCAATCTCGCTGGGAATCACTTCAAGTGCTTTGTTGGCAAGTGCGGCCGCCTGTTTAATGAGAATGAGTGCTCGAATAAAACCTTGCGGTAGTGCTTGCCCGCTAAGCGGAAAATTGTCAATCGCTCGTTGCGTTTGGGCGCCATAGAGGGCGTTCGCGGGCACGGTAACGGCGCCCATGCTGTCTTTTTCTATTCTTGTCTCGCTCATAAAAAGTCTCTTCTAATGCTGTTTTTTGTCTGGCGGTCTGATTTGTTCAGCGCGTTCGAATAACAGATTTTCACGTTTCGCAGTGTTGTGATAATGGCATTTACTTCAGCTCGACCGCTTTCGTTATTTGGCAGTGTTTGTGCTAGTGCTTGCCATTTTGACAGCAGACAATAGATTACGTTTAAACAGTTTTCTCGCCACTGTGGTGCCAGAGCGTCATCGACGATGGTATCCAGTAGCAGTAGGCATTGCTTTTTTAAATGAATTTGCAAAGCAGCGCTATTGTTAGCTTTTTCAGGTGTGTCAAGTTCCAGAAAGCGCTGAATTAGCATCGGGTTATCCGGTTCATCGGCACGACGAATTTTTCTGCGTAAATACTCCAGCTCCAAAAATTCTGGCATGTAGTGTGAGCTGGTAATATCGGCTAAATAATGTTGGCTCATGTGTCGAAAACCGGAAAATTAACTGAATGAAAAAGCAATAAAGCCGCGAATAAACAGTGTGTTGTTTTTTTTGTGCTGCATAATTAGTGTTTTGTTACATTAGGTTGTGATGCCTGTTCCATTTCATATAAAACTGACATCCAGTATTCCGCTTCTTCCAGTGGTGCAAATGCGATGTCCTGAATAGGTGTTAAGTACTTGGCAAGGTGGATATCGCTGTATTTGTTATTACTGGCTTTACTTAAGCGTTGTTGAAATATCTCGACCAGTGTTTGTAAATCTGTGTGTTGCGAACTTTTGCGCAATACAAAAATGTAGTCCATGGCCGTTCGAACAAAGCGCTGAATTTCTTGATGGCGATCCGTGAGGTAGGGCGACGTCAGTAATTTGTCTGCAGTTTCAAGCGCGGAAGTCGCTGATGCCAACGCACTGTCCCAGTCACCTTTGAGCATGAATTGCAGTGCGGAAAGTCTGAATTTTTGCCATGCCTGTTTTGCGAACTGAGGATTGTTGGTAATCGCCCGTTGATGCTTTTTACATAAATATTGTGTGGCCATATGGACTATGCCGCGTGTAACTGTTGGTATTCGTTTGCGATTTGTTCTACCCAGTTTTTGATTCGTGCATCGGTAAGTTCAAATTGCTGATCATCATCGATGGCGAGTCCGCAAAAGTGAGTGCGACTTTGATTGACTGCGCGAGACTCATCATAAAAATAGCCTTCCGTGCTCCAGCTTCCAATGATCTGGGCTCCTGTTTTAATGACATGCTCGTAGAGCCAGCCCATTGCATCAACAAAGTAGTAGCCATAACCAAGTTGATCACCCAGGCCGTACAGTGCGACTGTTTTTCCTTGGAGTTGTGCGCTGGCAATTTGTTCTTCAAAGTCTTCCCAGTCTCCCTGGATGCCACCAAAATCCCAGGTTGGAATACCGAATATTAAGAAATCAAATTGCTCGAATTCTTCGACTGAGACATCTGTAATATTCATCATCTCTGCGGCACAGCCGAGTTGTGCCAATTCTGCGCAGATTTTATCGCCAACCTCTTCGGTATTGCCGGTATCGGTACCAAATATCAAGCAGGCTCTGGCGTTGGTTAATGTTTGCATGGGTATCTTTGTATAGTCTGATAGTTGTTTTGAGATTGGTTGTTATATTAATGATAATCTAAATGATAATCAATATCATTTGGTGGGGTAATGACATATTTTGCGTGAGTTGGCACAGATTTCTTTGTTTTGTGTTTATAGCGTTATCTGTACATCGTAAGACGGTGGCGTGAGTACATATGAAAGAATATTTATGAGCGGTCGATCAGGTTTCTTGGCGGCTTTTCACGTTTGCAGGAGCGGCCCGTGAATGAACTTGGCATGCCAAGGGACCGCTGTCAGCGTTTTTTTGAATGGAGGTTTATTTCGGCTTTACATACAGCACCAGACTGTGGCCGGTGATTTCAAGCCCGTGTCTGTCTGCGACTTCATGCTGAAGTTTTTCAATCTCTTCATTGTGAAACTCAATCACTTTCCCTGTTTGAACGCACACCATGTGATCGTGGTGGTCGCCACGATTTAATTCAAATACTTTATGCCCGTTATCAAAGTTGTGACTTTCCAGAAGTCCAGCATCCTCGAATTGTGTCAGCACCCGGTAAATGGTGGCTAAAGAGATGTTGTCACCGGCTTCTAGAAGTGCTCGAAACACGTCTTCAGCGCTCAGGTGTCGCTCTGGAGAATGTTCAAGAATTTCCAGAATTTTAATTCTGGGGAGTGTCACCTTGAGCCCTGCGCTACGAAGTTCGTTCGACTGGTGATTTATATCATTTTTATTTTTTATAAGTTCGGTTTGCATTTATCCATCCTAAATTCGTGAAGGTTCAATCGCAAAGCTAAATGTTTTGATTGGGGGTGGAGTTTCATTGTTGGTGTTTAATTTTTTTCATCCTGCTTTGGCTCAGGCGGAAATATGCAGGCCGCATTCACGATCTTTTAATACCTTGGTAGGGTCAAAATAGTCCTCCACAATAGGGAGGTTGTGATTCACCAGGTATTCTTCCATATCCAATTCAGACCAATGATAAAACGGAGCTACTTTAAGGCAGTTAAAGCTTGTGTCTAAAGTAAATATATCCAGGCTTGCTCTGTGGGCTGTTTGCTCTTTTCGCAGTGCCGTTAGCCATATGGCAGGTTTGAAATCGTTGAATGCTCGTGAAAAGGGTTCAAGTTTTACTTGTCTGGTAAAAGCACTGTGAGCCTGTTCGTTCTCTATTGCCGGTATTCCGCCCAGAGCATATTCACGGCGATTGCTTGTTATCAGTGGGGTGTACACTTTGATGTTGAGATGGAGTCGCTGAATGATGTCTTCGGCAAATATATACGTGGCTTTGGTGTTGTAACCGTGGTCAATCCAGATAATGGGCAGGTCCGGTGCCTGTATGGCAATTCTGTGTAAGATGGCCGCTTCGTGTGGGCCGAAATTGGTTGTGGCAACTGTGGGTTCATTCATTTCCAGTGCACAATTGATAATGCTTTCTGGAGTCGAAGATTTCATCTCGGTATTGAGTTGTTGTAATTTTCTTAATGACAGTGGCATGTCTAATTTACTCTGCATGGTATTTTGAAAAAATCTGTGAAATGGCGATATTGACACCCAGGTTCAATGCTTCCTCTTGTTTGCGCTCAATGATTGAAGGTTCGGCCTGTGGTGATGCGTCGATAACGTCGACGAGGAGTTGATTTATTTCATCGAGTAACAAAAGTAGGGAGCGCTTTTTTTCTTCCAGAACTTCCGGGGCTATTTTTTTTGTAAGCGAGTTTTTCATGGGTGGCTTGAGTGTATGGTTTGAATATGTGGCTTGAATAAATGGTGGCGTGGATGATATTTGTATCTGCTAGCGAGACTGACCTTTAAAGTGAAATAAAACTTTGCCGACCACCCGGCTTGGTGAAAACCAGAAGTCAAATTGACTGCTAAGGCTGTTCTCACCTGTAATTTTTAAGTGGCCATGCTGGTTTATTTCACAGATTCGCTTAATCATTAGTGGGTAGTTCGGGTGCTGGAGCACTACCACATCATCAATTTTTAAGTGCATCCAGGGCAGCCGATAACACATGACGTAGTCACCCTCGATAAAGCTGGGTGACATGCTGTGACCTTTAATTTTTAGAATGCGCAGCATCTAATCGAATATAGATTTCTATTTTAGGTCTGGATAAACCACTTTCTCGCTAGGTGGATAAGGGCAAGTGGCGATGTAAGTATTGACCTGTTTGGTTTGCCAGAAAGTTGCAGCAAAGTCATTGACCTGCTGCAAAAGCGTTTCGCCATTTTGCCTTGATGTGTGCTGTTTGCAAGCAGATGCCGACAGCATGATATTGTGAACTGTTGTATGAATATCGGGAAATTGCGCAATTTGCGCTTGTTTGAAGTAGTCTCCCCAAATCACCCGAACCTCGTGTTTTACTTGTTCTGCATGTTGCTCTTTTTCATTGATAAGTCGAATCAATTGTGCTTGTTGGGCAAGTGAGGTTTCTTGCTGGTTCAGCTCTTCAATCAGATCAAGAAAACGTATCACGCTCAGTGCTGCAAGTTGTGCTTTCATGGGGTCGTAAATTTTACATGGTATGTCGCAGTGGGCTTCGACATTTGAAAAATTAAAATACGTATCCAGCTTGGTTAAAAGACTATGTATCATGAGATTTATTCTTCCTCGTGTTGGCGTTGCTTTTTTGCGTTGTGATGACGAAGTAATAAAAAAGTTGCCAGAATAAAAAGAGCAAGTATGGTGAACGCGAACACGGCGTGAATTGCATAGCTGCTTGGATCACTGTGATCGTGACCGGGATGTGCTAACGCGGCGATGGATGTCAGGCAGCCTCCCAGAAGGGTGGTGATGTATTTAATGTAAAATCTTAGCCTCATGAGTAATTCTCTTTAGTGGTCTGATTGGAAAATTCGGTTTCCTTTTTGCGAGCGATGATGTACCGCGGTCTATCTTTATCATTGTTCGACTTGGTGGGAGTCGTGTGAAGCTCTGTTCGGGTTGCTTTGCACAGGCGTGCGAGGTGAGTATGGGTGCAGTTGAGACCTCGGGTTAGTGCCTGGAGCCGTAAATCATCCTGCTCCTCACCGTTATTAAGTTTCGATAGATCTTTTTGCAGGATTTCATATAGTTCTTGAATGATCGCCAGCGATCGCCGGGGCTTGCCTTGTTTTTCATAAAGATCTGCCAAATTTTGATAACTGACGATCAGCGCCCACACCGCCTCGTCGGGATCGAACCAGACAAAAAAGAGTTGGTCAGCTCTGCCAATTGCCTGGCAATAGTGTTTTCGGGCGGACTCGTAGTCTTTCTTATCGAAATACCAGTTGCCAGTGCTGATATGTTTTTTCCAATTATTCATGAGTGCTCCATACCTGAAGGTTCAGGTGGGTTGAGGCAGCTTGTTTAACTTTATGATAATGATAATATATTGCAAATAAGAATAATTGTCATTAAGTGGCTGGCCGCTGTCAAGTGTTGTGGGCGACGAATTGAGCGTGATGAATTGAAGGTGACTAATTCAAGGTGACGAATTGAAGGTGCTGAGTATGTTGCTTAGATTGATTTGGTTCGGCCGGCGTCATGACTCGGGTTGCCAGCAGTGAAGGAGGTGTTTGTGGGCAGGATGCTGGCTGTGCGCTTGTGCACATGGGGTAAGATATCCACCGAAAAGGTCCGAACTCGGTCCCTGAGCTGTTGTGACATCCTGCGTTGTGACATCTGGTTAGTCCCTTTATACTGCTTGACCAGAATTCTCAGTGGATTCTTAGAATAATATATAAAAAGGTGTAGCGAACAATGAGTGAAGCGATTAAGAGTAAGCCTCTTGGGGGAGTGGGAGAGCGGGAGCGAGTACCGTTCGGGCAGAAAGTTGCCTATGGTTTCGGTATGTTGGGAAACCAGTCTTTTAGTGCGTTCATGGATGTATTTATGGTCATTTTGGTAATGGCTTTACACATGGACCCCTTTCTTGCCGGTGTATTAAGAGCAGCGCCTAGAATCTGGGATGCTGTAACGGACCCGATTATGGGGTATGTCACGGATAATGCCCGGACACGCTGGGGGCGTCGTCGACCCTTTATTGTGATTGGGGCTGTGATTGCAGGCCTTTCGTACATGGCGATGTGGCAGCTGGACCCGAATGATTCAGTGACCTACAACTTCTTTTACTTCCTCTTTATGTCTCTGGCCTTTTATCTTGGTTATACCATTTTCGCTACGCCTTTGGTTGCGTTTGGATACGAGATGAGTACGGACTACCATGAGCGCACCAGTATCATGGCAATTTCACAGTGGATTGGCCAGGTTGCCTGGATGATTTCGCCTTGGGCATGGGTAATCATTTATCTCGATTTGTTTGAGTCTCCTGCAGAAGGCTGCCGAATTCTTGCGATTTGGGTGGGGGTGTTGTGTACGGTTTTTGCGGTGATTCCTGCCTTCTTTTGCAAAGAACGGGAACTGTCTCAAGAAAAACAGTCGGCGCAATTGAGCATGAGCAAGCTTAAGGAAAACGTGGTGGAATTTATGCATTCGATTGCGGCGACCATCAAGTGCGGTCCGTTCTTTCTTTTATGTATTGCTACCTTTTTAATTTTTAATGCCTACATGGTCATTACCCAGTTTCAGTATTACATCTTTGTGCATTATGTATTTGGTGGGGATTATGGTGCAGTGGGCACGTATCCTGCCTGGTATGGCACTCTGGCTTCTATTGCGACTGCATTTTTGGTCATTCCGATTATCAGTAGAATGTCGAAAAAAATGGGCAAGAAAAAAGCATTCATTGTTGCAATGTCAATTTCGGTTGTCGGCTATTTAGCTAAATGGTGGGGGTTTAGCCCTGAATCACCCTGGTTGATCTTTTTAACTTTACCGCTTACCTCGTTCGGTATTGGTGGCTTGTTTACTTTGATGATGTCCATGACTTCCGATGTGTGTGATCTGGATGAACTGAACAACGGCGTACGCCGTGAAGGTATGTTTGCAGCGATATACTGGTGGTTTGTGAAGCTTGGAACCGCTATCGCCGCATTTATTAGTGGTTTGACATTGAACCTCGTTGGCTATGATGAAGCTGCTGGCGCCGTGCAGGCCGCCGAAACAATGACACAGCTTCGAGTTGCCGATGCGCTGATTCCTGCGGTAGGAACATTGCTGGGCATTTTCGTCATGATGAAATACAGCATAAGCGAAAAAGACGTGAATGAAACTCGTCGAATTTTGGAAGAGCGAAACAATAACGGATCAGATAAAAATGCAGCTGCGTCTTCGAGTAAAAAAGAAGGGGACTGGGATGATTCAGGTGTAACCGTGTAATCTTGCTTTTAAAAGATTTTAGTCAATAAAAAACCGACCCTGTTGAAACAGGGTCGGTTTTTTTTCGTCAGTTATTCTACCGGCTCTCTATTGTGTCAGATCAGAGAGCCGGAGAGTTTACTGGTATGAAAGATTAAGATTTTAATTTTGGATTTACTGTCACCTCAATTTTGCTAATATCGCCGCGCTTGTCGAAAATTGACATGGATGTTTCCGCGTTAATTGTATTTCCGTCAATTTGCTCGATCGAATTATCCGCTTTGTGCAGTTGAATCTGCGTCGTCTCGCCAAGACTATAGACGATAGGCACTTGGCAGTATGTGAAACCAAGCTGTCCTTTGTTGAGTGCAATTTTGGATTCCTGGCCTTCAACCGTAAAATATTTAAGAGTATTAGGCGCTGATAGAAATTCGGATGCACGTAAGAGGATAGGGTTAAATTGAATTTCTCCGCGCTCGACGATAACACCGAGTTCCATTAGGCGAGTTATGACTTCCTCTTTTACCTGCCCCGTCATCCCTGGCTGTTTTGCGCCTGCAAAACCCGGTGTATGGGAGTACGGGTCTGTTGGGAATGCGCCGTAGTTCTCTGGAGTTTTATTAAACCCAATTCCTGCGCGAATATCGTAATATAGCGCCGCGAGTTGATCTAATACGCCATCACTTTCACCAAGGTCTACAGCTTTTTTGTAGTTTTCCTGCGCAGCCAGTAGCAGTTTAGATACCATGTGCCAGTAAATACAACCGAGCCCTTCATAACCATACATGCCTCCAGAGCGACCGGTAAATGACTTGTGGTCAAAGATCTTTTCAAATATCTCAGCGATAAATCCTGCGTCTTTATCTACCAACGCGGAATACCCTTTTTGCTTGAGTTTTTCCAGCGTGGCTTTTGCGTCGACGACATTGTTAAATTTACCGTTAAAGTAAATTTGGCCGTTTACATCTTTCTCGACAAGCTCTGTATTGCCGTCGGCAATCAGTGTGCTGATCAATGTTGATTTCTCTGCGTCGGCAATGTTGATCTTGTTTTTGTCGACAAATCGTTTTAACTGGCGGTCCGGGTAAAGCAGGTAGCTGTGCTGACGTGCTGTGTAAATGTCGGATTGGCGCAAAGCGCTTAAAACGTCAATGGCCTCTTTCGGTGAAAGATAGCCTGAACAAAGGACAGAAACCTGACCTTCCAACATCTCATAGAGGTAGTTGATTTCTATTGCATCAGGCTTGGCTGTCATTAAGTTGTACGCGTGATACAAACCATCTTCACGCTTGTTTGCGCGAATGGTGTGATCAATAAACTCCAGAGACAATTCACAGAAATTAATAAGATCCTGGGTTGTTACGTCAACACGGTCACCGGAAAAATCATTCTGATACACCTGGCTTCTGAAAACAGAGCCTGCCTGACCAAGCTGATCCAGAATCAGTTTGCGATTTTGGTCGCTGATTTTGTCAGCCAGTAAATGTTTGTTATCAAGAAATGCCTGGTTAATTGCACTGAACAAATCAACCACTTCTTTAGATATGGAAAATTTGTCTGTGGAAATCTCTTTGAACAGGTTCAGTAAATAGTTCTGGAAGCGACGAGTGTAGTAGAGGGTGACCATTGATACGCCATAACCAACCAGCGCATTGTTAGCATCGTTCCACTCTGGACGTTGAGTGTTCATCCAGATGCCGCCTTCCGGAATAAAATTGGTCAGCTTGGACAATACCGCGGTCAGCAGCTTTTCCGTTAGATTAACATGCAATACTTCGCCTGATGCGTTTAGAATTAATTTTCCGTCTGCACCCATTTGCTTTACACGTTGGTCAATGACCGTCTGCTTAGCCGAGTCATAGTCAATAGTATTGTGCGGGTCCTGCAGCAAATTTTCATAAGGTTTAATGTTGTAGGGAACATTGGCATAGCAGAAGATTTCTTTGGAGAGGAAATCCTGCAGCATTCCTGGGTGATAGTCTTGAGAAAACTCTAAAAACTTCAGTAGGTAAATAATCTGGTGATCACCCCAATAGCCAATGTTGGACCATGGGTCGTGCGGGTCTAAAATTTCCCAGTCAATGCCTTGTTTGGTGATGCGATATGGATTGTAACCGTCTGCGGTGGAAGCATTGACGAATTTGCAGATCATGCTTTCGCAGAAATTGGGTATAGAAAAGCACAGCGCTTCCCAGTTTTGAAAAATGTCTCGCCAGTTTCCCTGGAAGCTTAGCAGTTTTGAGCCATCCTCATTTTTCAGCTCGATTGCAAATTTGTTCCATGGGCGAGACGGATCGCCATGGCGACGACTGAACGTCAGAGGTAAGTATTCACGGCATACGCGTAGTAAATTGGCATCATCAATAGCGCTGGCTTGTTCAATCAGCGCGGTGTAATGCAAGCTGTCGGGTAGGTCATTAAAAAAATTGGCAAATTTTTCGTATGTGGGTGTGTTAATTGTTTTGGCGAAACTGATCAGATCTTCTTTTCCAACCGAATAGTTATCATCAAACAATCCGCCACGCATTACGTTGAATAAAACGTTGGAAAAATGATGGTTGGAACTTAACACATCTTCCGTAACCTGCAAACCATCGGCATTGCCAACTATTCGCATTAAATTGTCGGTACCTTTGCTAATATCTGCTTCAATATCAGCGCCGATATTTTTGTCGTTTTGAATATACTGAATAAGGTTTTTAACCTTGGCGGGACCTTGATTGATTTCTGCCACGATATGCCATTCTTCACTGGCTTGTTTTTCAAGTTCCAGCGTAGCATTGACAAAATAAGAGCCGCGCAATCCGCGTATATCAACTTCTTCTTCTACCTTTTCGCCTCGACGAAAATTGTCCAGTTGTTCGGATGAGATTAATCGTTTGCATTTTTGCAGGCCATGGGACCAAACTGTCGTCGCGCTAAGTGCTTCACTAGGTTCTGCACGGTCTACCAGAATAGAGCTCATCGTGTATAAACCCAGGCCTGCATCCGTTTGGAGTTCGTTTTTCTTGTAGGCATCCAGCAAGCAGCTGTATTCATTTTGCACATCTTTGTTTGCTCCATATGGAAGCAGGTTCTCTATACCGTCCAAAATGTCCACTTGAATCGAGCTGTCGTTGGTATTGGAAATTTTAGAGGTTTTAACAAAACCAAATTTTTCAGAGCTGCGCCAGGCGTATTGAAAGCTCACTCCAAGGTCATGGTTTATTTCTTCGAATACGAGTTTATCGCCGCTGACATTTTTATATAAATTGCGACTGGTTTGATAAACGCCTTCATACATGTCTGAGAATGGCTCCCACAAATACTCTTGCGCATCTTTTTTGACGATCAGCAAGGTGCGACTCCCGGTATTATTGGAACCATCACGTACACGGTCATCCGTGTAGTAGGGGAACAGCGCGTTGTCGGCGTTTTTACGTCCAGCGGTGAGTCCTCCCAGCGTGGAGATAAACATCCAGTGATCTGAGTCGCTCACTACGCTGATGAAAAAAGGTTTCATCTGATCGTAATTGGCGATTTTGTAAAAAACTTCGTTGCCTAGATGGGTGTAGCTGCCTTCGACCGTGGAGGTATTGCTGTATTTAGCCGTATTGCCTAAATAAATCGTTCTCTGTGACATGATTAATCTGCTCTTTTAAATAGATTGTAATTATTATGGTTAAATGGCCGGTATTATATCTTTTCATCCGGGGCTTATGTGGTGGATTGCTTGAAAAAGCTGGGTTTTTGGCAAAAATCCTGAGCTAGCTCAGGGAATTCAAAGGGGGTTCTGCAGAAAGCTTTATTTCATCGGTTTTAATTGTTTAAGTCGTGATCGTTGGGGCTGTGAAATAGTGATGAGCAAATAAATTACTCGGTAAAAGGTAAGCAGGTCTTCACTTTCGGTGGGGTTGCTGTGAAATATGCCTTTGAGTTGGAAGCAAAACCAGGTGAAAACGGCATTTGTGTTGAAATCTTGGTCTGCAAGCTGTTACAATCCCGCCCGCAATTTGAGGTCAATGCCGAATTAGCTCTGTTTTCCCTTGTAATACCATATCGTTTTAGAAAATTGCCGATGAGTCATCGACAATTTCGGGTCTGTTTATTAATGATCCAGGCTGTTTATGCCGGAATATGGTTTAGGGCGAGCAAAGGTATGCTGACAAATCGAATTTGGAGTTGCAGATTTTGATTGCGAATCAGGTCTGCTGCCTAAAGTTAAGACTTCAAATAACGGGAGTCTTAATGAGCTTAAGTTTGCGCACTTTAGCGCTACGGCTGGCCCCATCATTGGGGCTTTTTCGTATCTGGCGACTTGGTAGCTTTCCATGTAGCCAGGTCTAAGATTGTAGGCTGACCAGTGTTTTGCGTAGTGCGAGCATTGGTAAGTCAGTTGGAATGGGCTATAGGCCCATTTTTTGTTTGTTGAGTGACGATATGGTTGGAAAACAAAGCCAGCTGACGGCTTTATTGGAACCTGTGGTGGAATCTCTGGGGTGTGAGCTCTGGGGGCTTGAATTTCATGCGCAAGGTAAAAAGTCCGTATTGCGCCTTTTTATAGACAAGCCCGATGGGGTTGTCGTAGAGGATTGCGAAGCTGTCAGCCGCCAGGCAAGTAGTGTATTAGACGTAGAAGACCCAATAAGCGGGGAATATACCTTGGAGGTGTCCTCTCCGGGTATGGATCGAGCTCTGTTCAAACTTGAACAGTACAAAGGATTTTTTGGGCAAAAGCTGGCCGTGCGCCTGCGTGTGAATTTTGAAGGGCGTCGGAAATTTACCGGCACATTAAAAGATATTGAAGATGACGAAGTCGTACTAGAAGTAGATGGCGAAGAGTATCTTCTTCCATTTGAACTAATTGATAAGGCGAACATTGTTCCCACTTTTTAAGGAATTAGAGGCAACTCAATGAAAAAAGAAATACTGCTGGTCGCTGATGCTGTATCGAATGAAAAAGGCGTAGACCGGGATGTGATCTTTCAGGCTATTGAACTGGCTTTGGCGACAGCGACGAAAAAGCGCTACGACGAAGACTCTGATATCGAAGTGACCATCGATCGCAAATCTGGTGACTACACCACAGTACGCCGTTGGGAAGTGGTGAGTGATGATGTGGTAGCGGAACTGGGTACCCAGTTGACCACCGAAGAAGCGGCCGAAGTTGACCCAAGTTTGAAAGTGGGGGATATCCACCACGAAACAGTGGAAAACGTAGAGTTTGGTCGAATTGCAGCACAAACAGCCAAGCAGGTTATTGTGCAGAAGGTTCGCGAAGCAGAGCGTGCACAAATTGTTGATATGTATCGCGATCGTGTTGGCGAGCTGGTTGCTGGCACGGTTAAAAAAGTGACGCGAGACAATATTATTGTGGATTTAGGCAATAATGCGGAAGGCTTGTTGCCGAGAGAAGAGCTGGTAGGGCGTGAAGTCTTTCGTATGAACGATCGTGTTCGCGCTCTGTTAGTTGAAGTTCGTCCTGAAGCGCGTGGCCCACAGTTGTACCTCAGCCGTGCCTGCCCTGAAATGTTGATTGAACTCTTTAAAATTGAAGTACCGGAAATCGCGGAAGAAGTGATTTCGTTGAAAGCGGCAGCACGTGACCCAGGTTCTCGTGCGAAAATTGCAGTATCAACCAATGACGGTAGAATGGACCCAGTGGGCGCGTGTGTTGGTATGCGTGGCTCTCGTGTTCAGGCGGTATCGAATGAATTGGGTAATGAGCGAATAGATATCGTGTTGTGGGATGATAACCCGGCTCAGTTTGTTATCAATGCGATGGCTCCCGCAGAAATCGAATCCATTGTGGTTGACGAAGAAACGCGTTCTATGGATTTGGCCGTAACTGAAGACAATCTGGCTCAGGCGATTGGTCGCGGCGGCCAAAATGTTCGCTTGGCTTCTGAGTTGACCCAGTGGCAAATCAACGTCATGAGCGTTGACGAGTGGAATGCTAAACAAGAAGCCGAAGCGGGTAACTCTAAAGAAGTCTTCATGCAGTTCCTTGATATCGACGATGACGTAGCAGATGTTCTTGTTGAAGAAGGGTTTACTACTTTGGAAGAAGTAGCCTACGTACCAATGGACGAATTTTTGGCAATTGAAGGCTTTGATGAAGATATTGCCAATGAGTTGAGAAACCGTGCGAAAGATGCGCTCTTGACTCAAGCGCTTGCCTCTGAAGAAAAAGTGACGGATGCAAAACCTCAGCAAGATTTGCTTGATATGGAAGGTATGGACAATGAGTTGGCCAATACCCTCGCATCTCGCGGTGTCACTTGCATGGAGGATCTGGCCGAACAGTCAATCGATGAATTAATGGAGATTGACGGCATGGATGAAGAGCGAGCTGGAGCGTTAATTATGAAAGCTCGTGAGCCCTGGTTTGCAGAAGATGCGCAATCCTAATGTGTAGTTCACATGAATAAACGAGTTTGTTTGAAAGCTCGTTTGATTGGTGCAAAGAGTAAGCGTGAATGTGCCAGTCGAAAGAATTTGTATGATTATGAGTGGCAAACTGTGACAGGCGGTTTGCAAAAAATTAAAAAAGATGAACCTTAAATAAGGTATCGGGAATAGAGATAAATATGGCTGACGTAACTGTAAGTGAACTCGCCACCTCAGTAGGTGCTTCTGTCGATAGAATCTTGTCGCAAATGAAGCAGGCAGGTCTGTCGCATCAGAAGCCGGATGACATGGTGTCGGATGAAGAAAAGCAAGCGTTGCTGTCTTTTCTTAAGTCCAGCCATGGCGAGTCCATTGCAAGTCCGAAGAAAATTACGCTCAAGCGAAAAACTACCACAACATTAAAGACAGGTTCTGGCAGCGCGAGAAAAACCGTCAATGTTGAAGTGAGGAAAAAGCGTACCTATGTCAAGCGCGATGTAGTTGAGGACGATGTGATTGAAGCTGAAGCTCCGCTGGAAGCGGAAGTTGAAGCACCAGTAGAGGCGCCAATAGAGACAGCAACTCCGGAAGAAGTTACAACGACACCCGAAGTGGTTGCGGAAGAAGTGGCAGAAGCTGCTGAACCAGAAATCACTGAAGTGGAAGAGCAAGAGGTAGTTGCTGAAACTGAGACTGCACCTGAAAAAGCTGCAGAGAAAGTAGAAGAGCCTGCGGAAAAAGTTGAGGAAAAAGCGCCTGTCTTTACGCCGTCTTCTTACGCGGATGATGCTGAGATTTTACGTCAGAAAGCGACGCATGCACGCCGTGAAGCCGAAGAAGAAAAGCAGCGTGTTGTCGAGGCTAAGAAAGCCGAAGAAGAAGCAAAAGCTGCTGAGGCTAAGAAGAAAAAAGATGCAGCAGGTAAAGCCAAACCTGCGACGGAAAAAACAGAAGCTAAGACAGAAGAAGAGCGTCATAAGCATAAGCGCACCAAAGAGCGTGAAGACTTTGATGATGATTCTGATGAGAAGTCCAAACACAACAAGAAAGCCGGAAAAGCGGTTAAGAAAGTGACTGGACCGAAGAAAGTATCTTCAGCTCTGGATTATGTAGAAGATGAATCTGAAATTGATGAAGTGATTCATGCTCCTAAGCCTAAGAAGCTGGCTTCTACGTCAATCAAACGTCCAATCAAAGTTGTGAATAGACATGGCTTTAAGAAGCCAACGGAAAAAATTGTGCACGCAGTGGAAATCCCAGAGGAAATTGTCATCTCTGAACTGGCTCAACGTATGAGCGTTAAATCAGGTGAAGTCGTTAAGCAATTGATGAAGATGGGCACCATGGCGACGGTAAATCAGGCAATTGATCAGGAGACGGCTCAGCTCGTTGTAGAAGAGCTTGGCCATACTCCGGTATTAGTGAGCTCTGATGCCGTGGAAGTGAAGCTGAAAGAAACTGTTTTGGAAGTGAAAGATGCTGAAATGGTTGCTCGCGCTCCTATCGTGACGGTGATGGGACATGTTGACCACGGTAAAACATCATTACTGGATTACATTCGAAAAGCCAAAGTGGCATCGGGAGAAGCCGGTGGTATTACTCAGCACATTGGCGCTTACCGTGTAAAAACCGGTCATGGTGAACTGGCCTTTTTAGACACTCCTGGGCACGCCGCGTTTACCGCTATGCGAGCTCGCGGAGCGCAATGTACCGATGTGGTAATTCTGGTTGTTGCTGCCGATGACGGTGTTATGCCGCAGACAGAAGAAGCAATCCAGCACGCGCGTGCCGCTGGCGTACCTATTGTTGTTGCAATCAACAAAATAGATAAAGAAGCTGCCGATCCCGATCGTGTTAAAAATGAATTGGCACAAAAAGATGTGATCCCGGAAGACTGGGGTGGTGATACACAATTTATTCCTGTGTCGGCGCATACCGGTGAAGGCATTGAAGAGTTGTTGGAAGCCGTTGCGCTGCAGGCTGAACTTCTTGAGTTGCAAGCGCCTGTTGATGTGCCTGCCCGTGGTGTGGTGATTGAATCACGCATGGAAAAAGGGCGAGGTGTTGTTGCGACTGTTCTGGTTCAAGGTGGACACTTAAAAGCTGGTGAAATTTTGCTTGCGGGACAAAGTTTTGGACGAGTTCGTGCGATGACTAACGAGCTTGGTCAGAAAGTGAATGATGCCGGACCATCTACGCCGGTGGAACTGCTAGGTCTGGATTCTCCTCCAAATGCCGGTGATGAATTTGTGGTGGTTCCCGACGAGCGCAAAGCGCGTGAAGTCGCAGAGTTCCGCTCAGAAAAAGAACGCCAGGAAAAACTGCAGCGTCAACAAGCAGCAAAGCTGGAAAACATGTTTGCCAATATTGGCGAAAACGAAAAGAAAATTCTGCCTATCGTGCTGAAAACCGACGTGCGTGGTTCGCTGGAGGCTATTCAGTCTGCGTTGCTTGATATAGGCAACGATGAAGTACAGGTTAATTTTGTCGGTGGTGGTGTCGGTGGTATTACCGAGAACGACGTCAACCTGGCATTAACCTCTGGCGCAATTGTTTTAGGTTTTAATGTTCGTGCCGACGGCTCTGCCAAGAAACTGGCAGAATCTGAAAATATTGAAATTCGTTACTACAGCATCATCTATCAATTGATTGATGAAGTGAAGAGTGCCTTGGGCGGCATGTTGGAGCCTGAGCGCGTTGAAGAAATCGTGGGTATTGCTGATGTGCGTGACGTATTCCGCTCTCCAAAATTTGGCCAGGTGGCTGGGTGTATGGTGACAGAGGGTACGGTTTATCGCAGCAAGCCTATTCGTGTATTGCGTGATAATGTCGTAATTTTTGAAGGCGAGCTGGAGTCTCTGCGTCGCTTTAAAGACGATGTCAACGAAGTCCGTAACGGGATGGAGTGTGGTATCGGGGTTAAAAACTACGATGTAAAAGTTGGTGACCAAATCGAAGTCTTCGATGTGAAAGAGGTTGCTCGCGAACTTTAATGTACTACGCGAATTGAATTTGGAGATTAAGGCTTAATGCCTAGAGAGTTTAAACGTTCCGATCGAGTGGCTGACGCTATTCAGCGCAGCCTCGCAAGAATTTTGCAGCTGGAACTGCGTGATCCGCGTGTTGGTATGGCAAATATCAATTCTGTAGCGGTGAGCAAAGATCTTGCTATTGCCAAGGTGTATGTCACTTTTGTCGGAGAAAATGATAAAGAAGAGAGTGAAGCGCGCGTTGAGATTTTAAATAACGCGTCTAGCTATGTGCGTAACTTGATGGCAAAAGATCTGAGTATTCGCACAATTCCGAAGTTGCAGTTCTACTTTGATAAGACCACGATTGGCGGTCAGGAACTGTCGCATTTGATCGATAAAGCTGTAGCTGCCGATCGTGCGCATGCCACAGAGCACCACGACGGTGTGATGGATGCCGATGGTGACTCTCCCGCAGTTAATGATGACGAACACAAGGATTAATTGTGGGAAAGAGACGTAAAGGTCGTCCCATTGATGGCGTCATTATTATTGATAAAGGTCCTGGCATGACATCCAATGATGTCGTTCAACGAACCAAGCGGCTGTTTTTTGCAGCAAAAGCTGGTCATACCGGCTCGCTTGACCCTTTAGCGACTGGGGTGTTGCCCGTATGTTTGGGTGAGTCCACCAAATTCTCGCAATACCTTTTGGATGCAGACAAAACCTACGAAAGCACATTTTGTTTTGGTCGAACAACGGATACAGCCGATGCGGATGGGAAAACTGTCCGTGAAGCGGATGCAAGTCAGCTAACCAGTAAAATGCTGGAAAATGCCATCGCGCAATATCGTGGGGATATCGAACAGGTACCTCCCATGTATTCTGCGCTGAAAAAAGATGGTCAGCCCTTGTACAAACTTGCGCGCGAAGGAATTGAAATAGAGCGGGAAGCCCGCCCTGTGACAATTTACCGCTTCGAACTGATATCGCTTACTGTTGATGGTCTTTTGGCAAAAGCAAAGGTTCTTATCGCCTGTAGTAAAGGAACTTATGTTCGCAGTCTGGCTGAGGACCTCGGGCGAGACCTTGAGGTTGGCTGCCATGTAGAGACTCTGCGCCGGATCAAAGCTGGTCCATATGCCATTGAGCAGGCTATTTCACTGGAAGACCTTGAAGCAAAGCGAGGTGAACAGCGTGCCGAAAGTTTAGATGAATTGCTGCTTCCGGTAGATTCACCGGTCAGTATATTGCCTAAACTGTGTCTTGATGACGATTCCGGGTTTTATTTTATGCGTGGGCAGGCTGTAATGGATACTGAAGTCTATCGTCTTGGCGACGAAGGTGATAAAGTGCGCGTTTTTCAGGAATCCGGCGAATTTTTAGGCGTTGGTGAAATAACGGGCGAAGGCAGTGTTTCTCCAAAACGTTTGGTCGCCACTAACAGCGCCAGTTAGTTTACCGTTTAGTCTGGTCTGTCAGCCTGGGTAAGATGAAATATGCGCTAAAAACGCAAAGCGTTTAACTGAGGCTGGAGAGCCCGTAGCGTGTAAGCTATATTAAGAATTTTTATGATGTACCGATGTCCTAGAGCAACCTTGCTCTTGTGATGGCTCTTTTGTGAAGACTTCCTCGAGAGGCTTCACCTGCTTGAGAGGCTTCACCTGGGAGCGCATAAAGTGAACAACCGCTTTGAGTTGCGTATCGGTAGATTAGCTAGAGAAGAATTAGGTGAAAACCTAATACGACCCTCCTGTAAATATGCACGGGCGGGCCGGAAGGGTAGGCAGAGGCGCTTTAATTTCTGTCATGCATATTAACTTTTATTGAGGATATTCTCATGGCACTAAGTGCACAAGAAAAACAAAACATTGTTAAAGAGCATCAAGTTGCTGAAGGTGATACTGGTTCTCCTGAAGTTCAGGTTGCATTGTTGACTGCTAATATCAACAAATTGCAAGGCCATTTCGCTGATCATAAACAAGATCACCACTCTCGTCGTGGTCTGATCCGTATGGTAAACCAGCGTCGTAAGTTGTTGGACTACCTGAAGAGCAAAGATGTTAATCGTTACGCTGCATTGATTCAAAAATTGGGTCTGCGTCGATAACGTTAAAAATGCCCGCCATTGTGCGGGCATTTTTTATTTTTCTTGGAGAAAAATAAGTAAAGAATTCTGTTCAAATTCTCTGTTCTAACCTTGTTTGTGGTAATTCAGGCAGGGGTAGGCATGAAATCGAACTCTACTGCACATGGAGTTGCAGTAATTTAAGCACTGTCGCTACGCTTCATGCATTACAGAAGATATGGAGTCCGCTACGTATTTGTTGAGTACTACAAGTGGCACGGCGAAACATGCTTGGTTTTTGGCTGGGAATGGAAGGATGTGTTCTACAGCTTGAATTGAATGTTAAAAGACAAGGCTTAGCGCAATGGGGCGCTAGCAAAAAATAGGATAAAAAAGTGAATCCGGTAATTAAAAAATTTCAATACGGTAATGACACCGTAACTCTAGAAACAGGTCGCGTCGCTCGCCAGGCTACTGGTGCTGTACTCGTGACCATGGGTAAAACTTCAGTTTTATGTACTGTCGTGGGTGCGAAAGAAGCAACTCCTGGTCAGGGTTTTTTCCCACTGTCTGTACACTATCAGGAAAAAGCTTATGCGGCAGGTAAAATCCCTGGCGGCTTTTTCAAACGTGAAGGTCGTCCTTCCGAAAAAGAAACTCTGACTTCTCGCTTAATTGACCGTCCAATTCGTCCGTTGTTTCCCGATGGATTTTTAAATGAAGTTCAGGTGGTCTGTACAGTCGTTGCAGCAGAAAAAGATGTTGATCCAGATATCGCAGCAATGATCGGGACTTCCGCAGCTTTGGCGATTTCCGGGATTCCGTTTAACGGTCCTATCGGTGCTGCTCGAGTCGGTTACAACCAGGACGAAGGCTATGTGCTTAACCCAGGTTATGGCGCACTTAAAACTTCTGAGCTGGACATGGTTGTGGCTGGCACCAAAGATGCAGTTCTCATGGTTGAGTCAGAAGCAAATGAATTGCCAGAAGATATTATGTTGGGCGCTGTGTTATTTGCTCACCAGGAAATGCAGGCCATCGTTCATGCTGTAAACGAGCTGGCGAAAGACGCAGGTAAAGACACTTGGGTGTGGGAAGCTGCGCCAGTGAATGAAGCCTTGATTCAAGCTGTAAAAAATGGCTTTGGAGATTCAATCGGTGTTGCTTATACCATTACAGACAAAGCGAAGCGCTATGAGCGTTTATCCGAATTACGCAGTCAGGCAGTTGCTGAATTGGCGGCTGATGAAAACGCCGAATTTAGTGAAGACGATGTAAAAGGTGTTTTCGCAAAGATTGAAAAACAACTGGTGCGCAGTCGAGTTGTTGCTGGCGAGCCTCGTATTGATGGTCGCGATTCCAAAACTGTTCGTCCATTGCAGGTTGAAGTCGGCGTACTACCTAAAGTTCACGGGTCGGCATTATTTACTCGTGGTGAAACCCAGGCACTTGTTGTGGCTACTTTGGGTTCAGCTCGTGATGCACAAATTATTGATGCGCTTGAAGGTGAGCGTAAAGATAACTTTATGTTGCACTATAACTTCCCTCCATATTCTGTCGGTGAGTGTGGCCGTATGGGCGGGACTGGACGCCGTGAAATTGGTCATGGACGTTTAGCGCGTCGTGGCGTTGCAGCAATGTTGCCAACTGAAGATGAGTTTCCTTATACCATGCGTGTTGTAAGTGAAATTACGGAATCTAACGGTTCCAGTTCAATGGCATCCGTGTGTGGTTCCAGCCTGGCATTGATGGATGCGGGTGTGCCACTGAAAGCACCAGTTGCTGGTATTGCTATGGGACTGGTAAAAGAAGAATCCGGTTTTGCAGTATTGACTGATATTCTTGGTGATGAAGATCACCTGGGTGATATGGATTTCAAAGTAGCGGGTACCGCAGACGGTATTACTGCCTTGCAAATGGATATTAAAATTGAAGGCATTACTGAAGAAATTATGGAAATCGCATTGGAGCAAGCATTAAATGCTCGTTTGCACATCCTTAGTGAAATGAACAAAGTGATTTCTTCTGCACGTGAAGAGTTGAGTGACAATGCGCCTCAATTCCATACAATGAAAGTTCACCCAGACAAGATTCGTGACATTATCGGTAAAGGTGGTGCAACAATTCGTTCTATCACTGAAGAAACCGGCGCATCGATCGATATTGATGATGACGGTACAGTAAAAATCTATGCTGATGATGGTGACTGCTTGAAAGCCGCGATCAATCGAGTGGAAGAAATTACTGCTGAAGCGGAAATTGGCGCTACCTATAAAGGTAAGGTTGTTCGCATCGTAGACTTTGGTGCGTTCGTGAATTTCCTACCGGGTAAAGATGGCTTGGTACATATTTCACAAATCGCCCATGAGCGCGTGCAGAAAGTGTCAGACTATCTAGAAGAAGGTCAAGAAGTAGAAGTGAAGTGTTTGGACGTGGACAATCGCGGCCGCATTAAACTATCTATTAAAGATCTTCTACCGAAACCAGAATCTGCTGAAGAGGCTGATTCTGAAGCGGAAGAATCTTCCGAGTCTGAAGAACAAAATTAAGTTTGGTAAGTATTACAAAGCCCGCTTAGGCGGGCTTTTTTGTGCAGGTAATAAATGTAAAGTGAGCATACTTTCTTATTACCACTACCTTTCTAGTGTCTTACGACACTTTTTACAGTTATTACGCCTTTTATTGAGTAAAATCCTCTGGATTATCTAATTAAATTTGTGAAGAGATTATGGAACGGTTTCCTGCGTTATTGTTGGTTCTGAGTTTTTGTATTGTGTGTGGGCTTTCACAGCGAGCGGTTGGTCAAACAGAGTCGTCGGCAGATGTCATACCTGAGCGCCCGAGGCTCACCATTGGGGCGGCATTTGCCGGCCAGTATCTGAATGATTATCGAGGCTCTTCAGAAACTCAATTGCAGGCATATCCGATACCGTTTTTAATCTATCGCGGCAAAATTATAAAAGCTGATCGGGGTGGTGTGCGTGCTGATTTTATCAGTAACCAGCAAATGGAATTGAATTTCAGCGTAGCCGGTGCATTAAATGGGAAGAGTGATAACAATGCGTTGAGGGAAGGAATGCCTGAATTGGAGAGCGCTATTGAAATTGGCCCTTCGCTCAATATTAACCTGACTGGGGAGGACTTTTCTGAAGGGTGGCAACTACGCTTACCAGTGCGTTCTGTACTTACTATCAGCCGTGAAGGTGTGCACGGCATTGGATACACGTTTAATCCAAAGTTTACCTATAGCTCTCCCGGTGCCATTGCCGGTTGGCGAGCGAAATTCAATCTAGGACTGTTTTTTGCCACTGAACATTACCATGACTATTATTATTCAGTCGATTCGCAATATGTTACTGCGGAACGCCCCTATTATCAGGCCGAAGAAGGGTTTAGTGGTTATTTCGCCAAAACAACGCTCTATCGCCGTTATGGAGAGGTAATCTTCGGACTGAGTCTGCAGTACGACAACCTTACCGGAGTTGTATTCGAGGACAGCCCTTTAGTGGAAACCAAAAACTATTATTCTTTCAGCTTTATCGTGGCGAAAAGCTTCTGGAATAAATTTTAACTCTATAAGATTAACGCGATAAATGCGATTAAAGTAAGTAGTACCACTTCACCTGGAAGTGCACTGGAAACTGGCCATGCGAAATAGGCGGCAGCACCCAGTGCGATACTTGCAATGACTTTGCGGCGTCTATCTGGAGCGTGGGCGGATTTTCGGTGATCCTCACGCAGTTTATGCAGTTCGGTTTTAACTGCTGCTATTTCTTTTACATCATTTAAGGCTTCAAATACCAGGTGTGGAACTTGAGGGAGCTTTTCTATTAGTTCCGGACTGTTGTATTTAACTTCTTTCCAGATAGTTTTGGGGTGATAACGTTTTTTAATCCAGCGTTCTAAAAATGGATGTGCTGTGTCCCAAAGATTGAGCTCGGGGTATAACTGTCGACCAAGTCCCTCTATGTTCAATAAAGTTTTTTGCAGGAGTACAAGTTGTGGTTGTACTGGCATATTGTAACGCTGTGCCGTTCTGAACAATGTAATTAGTGCGTGACCAAAAGATATTTCTTTGATGGGCTTTTCAAAGATGGGTTCACAAACCGCACGAATAGCAGATTCAAAACCACTGATAGAGGTATTCGGGGGGACCCATCCACTGGAAACATGAAGCTCCGCTACTTGTTTGTAGTCTCGACGAAACATAGCGAGTAAATTGCGAGCTAGATAGTATTGATCTTCACGTGTAAGTGAGCCAACGATGGCGAAATCCACCGCAATGTAGCCCGGTATGTCCGGCGTATCCCGAGAAACAAAAACGTTGCCTGGGTGCATGTCAGCATGGAAGAAATTGTGGTCGAAGACTTGCGTGAAAAAAATTTCAACTCCGCGCTCGGCAAGAATTTTGAAGTTCGTGTTTTGTTGCTTGAGGGTATCAATATCCGATACTGGGATGCCGTAGATTCGCTCCATTACCATGACATTGTTGCGGGTATATTCCCAGAAGACTTTAGGGATATACAGCATGGGTGAATTCTCAAAATTGCGACGCAATTGTGAAGCATTGGCCGCTTCGCGGGTTAGGTCCAGCTCGTCGAAAATAGTGTTGCGATAATCCTCAACTACTTCAATTGGCCGAAACCGTGGACCGTCGTGTGTGTATCGCTCTATTAGTCTGGCAAAGAACATCAGTAAATTAATGTCTTTCTGGATGGTAAGAGCGATTCCGGGTCTTACTGCTTTGATAATAACTTCTTCGCCAGAGAATAGCGTTGCGGCGTGAACCTGAGCTACTGAAGCGGAGGCCAGAGGTGTTCTGCTAAAGGTTTTGAATAGTGAATCGATAGAATCGCCTAGACTGGCTTCAACAATTTTGCAGAATTCTGTGTTGTCAAACGGCGTGACATTATCTTGTAGATGATCCAACTCTTTGACTATGTCCTCTGCGATGAGATCCGGACGAGTGGAAAGCAGTTGGCCGAATTTTACAAATATGGGGCCGAGTTCTTCAAAAGCTCGCCGCAACCGCAAACCACGGCTTTCTTTCGGAGTGGGAAATATCCGCAGTGGCAATAACAGCAGTTTTACGCGTTTAGGTGCATTTTCAATGTTGACCAGAGTATCCAGTCGATAACGGGCGATGGTGAATATGATCGTAAGAAAGCGAAATAAATTGGACACGTTGTTTGGCTTGTTTTATGTGTTATTGATGAGTTTATTAAGTTGCTTGAATCTGGCTTCTATGCGGTTTGTCTGAGCGTTTACATCATCAACATCCTGATAAAAATACTCGAGTTCTGGCCTGCTGGGAATGCTACGCAGCTCTTCGCTGAGATAGTCTGCCAAGTGGAATTCAATGGAGCGCTTCGCCTGATGGAGTGTGCTGCCAGCTTTGCGCAACGCACCTGCTAAAAGGTGGCCAGGAACAATGCCAAACACTTTACACAGAGCTTGCTCCCAATCAATGTCTAACTCAGAAAAAATATTTTGCAGTTCTGTTAGCACGCCACTTTTTCCGCTGACGTGAAGTGTTGAGTTGGACAGGGAGTATTGCTGGTTTGAGAGTCGAACGAAATCGAGAAAGTCCCCTGAAATTTTTGCATCGACATTGGCTGAATCCAAGTCCTCCATATGAGCGCGCAATACAAAGTTTTCGTCGACCACACTGAAATAAAGATGGAGATCCGGTTTCTGGGTTTCGATATGTATCCAGAGGTGCTGCAGAGCCCGAAGCTTTTTCCGTGTGGCCGGATCGTATTGAAGTGCTTTATTGAGCAGGGTTTCCAGAGCCATGCATGAAGCAGTGGTAATGCTCGGGTCTTTGAATTCGAGATGATGCAAAGACGAGAACATGTCAGGCCTTCAACCCTTTGTGGAGAGCAACTATACCGCCGGTCATATTGTAAAACTTGCACTGGCTAAATCCGGCGTCTGTCATCATGGATTTCAATGTTTCCTGATCCGGATGCATCCGAATGCTTTCGGCAAGGTAGCGATAGCTCTCGGAATCATTGGCGACGAGCTTACCCATGACTGGCAGCAGGTTAAAGGAATAAACATCGTAGATTTTTTCCAGCATCTGGTGCTGAGGTTTGGAAAACTCAAGTACAAGTAAACGGCCGCCGGGTTTTAATACGCGATACATAGAGCGCAGTGCCAGATCTTTGTCCGTAACGTTTCGCAGGCCGAAAGCAATGGTAATGCAGTCAAAAGTGTTGTCTGGGAAAGGTAAATATTGTGCGTCTGCCTGGGCGTAGGTGATATTTCCAGCATGCCCGAGGTCTATCAGCTTGTCGCGTCCTACTTTCAGCATGGATTCGTTAATGTCGGCCAGTACGACACTGCCATCCTGTCCTACCAGCCGGGCAAATTTTGCGCTGAGATCACCGGTTCCGCCTGCGATGTCGAGAACCTTATTGCCTGGACGAACACCGGAAACTTCTATCGTAAAACGTTTCCAAATTCTATGGATACCACCAGACATCAGATCGTTCATCATGTCATATTTTGCGGCGACGGAATGAAATACACCTGCTACACGGCCGGCCTTTTCAGATGCTTTTACGGTTTGATAACCGAAATGAGTTGTGTCGTTCTCAGCCATATGGCCCCCATTTGTGTTGCTGGCAGAATCAAGCTGTGTGGATGAAAGGTTATTCTAGCGTGCATTGCCAATGGTGTCGCGTGTCTATTAAGCCTGATAGGGCAAGTGAGCCCGAGTGAGCAATTTGATTGCTCTTCGAGGGTGTTATTGCGGTGAAATCCATTTAATGGCTTGCATATCTTTGGTTTCTTCGTGATGTTTTACCTTTGCCTGATATTCCTGCCAGAGATTTACTTGCTGGGTGGCCAGGTGGTAGAGGTATTGCCACGTGTATATACCGGAATCATGTCCGTCACTGAAGATGATTTTGATTGCATAATTCCCTTGCGCTTCGATGCCGGTAATTGCTACAGATTGCTTGTTGAGCTGCAGAACTTCCTGGCCAGGTCCGTGACCTTTTACTTCGGCAGAAGGGGATTGTACCCGCAGAAATTCTGCGCTTAACTCATAGGCTTGCGGTTCAGCCTCATCAGCCGTTTGAAATTCAAGCTCCAGCACCTGAGTTCGGCGATGGAGCTTTATTTTACTTGGTGGGTTCATTCAGCTTTGACCGGGTATGATCACTAGAGAATAAAGCGACTAAGATCTTCATTTTGAGCCAGTTCATTTAATTGACTTTCAACAAAGGCTGCATCAACGGAAAAGCTTCGGTCTTGTCCGTCGGTATCGTAAGAGATCTCTTCCAGCAGCTTTTCCAGCACGGTGTGCAGTCGGCGGGCACCGATATTTTCTGTGCTCTCATTGACTTTGTAAGCAATCTCCGCGATTTTTCGAATGCCATCTTCGGTAAAGCTGATGGTGACGCCTTCTGTTGCGAGCAGAGCTTGGTGCTGCTCTGTAAGAGAGGCGTCGGGCTCAGTTAATATGCGTTCAAAATCATCGGGTGTCAGCGCTTTGAGTTCAACGCGAATAGGCAGCCTGCCCTGTAATTCCGGAATCAGATCGGACGGTTTGGACAGGTGAAATGCGCCAGAGGCGATAAATAAAATATGATCAGTTTTGATCATTCCATGTTTGGTGCTTACCGTGCAGCCTTCAATGAGGGGCAATAAATCACGTTGCACACCTTCGCGCGAAACGTCTGCACCGGAGGAGCCTTCGCGTTTGCTGACTTTGTCAATTTCATCAATAAACACAATGCCGTTTTGCTCGGCAGCTTCAATCGCGCGAACTTTTAATTCTTCTTCATTGATAAGTTTGCTGGCTTCTTCATCCGTCAGTTTTTTGAAGGCTTTTTTGACCGGCATTTTAACTTTTTTGGTTTTTCCAGAAGACATAGACGAAAACATGTTTTGCAGTTGGCTCGTCATATCCTCCATCCCCGGAGGCGCCATTATTTCCACGCCAACTTGTGCTGCGGCGACATCGACTTCTATTTCTTTATCATCCAGCTCTCCCTCACGGAATTTTTTACGGAATATTTGCCGCGTATTGCTTTCCTGATTGGCTTCTTCCGTAGATCGTGCTGGTGGTAATAGAGCATCTAAAATGCGTTCTTCAGCCGCTTCCTGGGCCCGGTGTTTTACCTTCGTCATTTCCTGTTCGCGATACAGCTTAATGGATCGATCTACCAGATCGCGAATTATGGATTCAACGTCTCTCCCAACATAACCAACCTCTGTAAATTTGGTGGCTTCCACTTTGACAAAAGGAGCGTTGGCGAGCTTTGCCAGTCTTCTGGCGATTTCTGTTTTGCCCACCCCGGTTGGACCAATCATGAGAATGTTCTTTGGGGTGATTTCGTTGCGCAGGTCTCCACTCAGCTGCATTCGACGCCAGCGATTGCGCAGTGCAATAGCCACGGCCTTTTTTGCATCCGTTTGACCTACGATGTGCTTGTCTAATTCGTGTACTATCTCACGAGGTGTCATTTGGGACATAGGAAACTCGTTAACTTCAGTGTTAGAAGGAAAGTTCTTCAATGGTGTGATTGTGGTTGGTGTAGACGCAGATGTCGCCGGCAATCGTCAGACCTTTTTTAACAATGTCTTTGGCGTCCAGATCTGTGTTTTCTAGCAAGGCACGAGCCGCGGATTGTGCAAATGCACCACCAGAGCCAATGGCTATCAGGTCGTCTTCTGGTTGAATCACATCACCATTACCGGTGACGATGAGAGAGGCTTCTTTGTCTGCCACTGCCAGCAGTGCTTCCAGGCGTCGTAAAGCGCGATCTGTGCGCCAGTCTTTTGCCAACTCAACAGCTGCGCGTACTAATTGTCCGCCGTGCATTTCCAGTTTTGCTTCAAAGCGCTCGAACAGGGTAAATGCGTCTGCGGTGCCTCCAGCAAATCCTGCGATGACCTGGTCTTTATAGAGTCGGCGGACTTTACGGGCATTCCCTTTCATAATGGTGTTGCCCAGCGAAACTTGGCCATCTCCACCAATAACAACGCTGTTGCCACGTCTTACGGAGAGAATTGTGGTGCCTCGGTATTGTTCCACGATTGATCCTTATACTGAAATTCGATTGCTTGAAATTTGTTGTAGCGTGTAGCTCTTAGTGGGGTTGAACCACCAGATTTCAAGCGTGTTCAATAAGGTTCGACGAGCTCAGGCTTCAGGACGGCGCTTGAGAACTAACGCTTCGTGATTATTCGAAAGCAGGGTACTACGTGCTTTTGCCAGTTTGGAGTGAGAGGTAAACGGGCCGACTAAAACGCGATGCCAGGTTTCGCCGTTGCGAATTTTTGCCTGTTCGGTCTTGGCTTCCAGATTGAGCAGTATTAATTCCGCTCGAAGGCGTTCAGCATCTTCCTGGGATTTAAAAGAGGCGACCTGTAAAATAAACTCAGTGTTCTCGGCCGGCTTTTGTTCCACGGCTTTCTTGATTTCCTGACTCGTTTCTGGAACGGATACCTGAGTCTCTTTCAGTAAGTCATAAAAGTCAAAGCGTGGGCTTTGTTTTGGTTTGTCTTCGGTTTTAACTTCTTTACCGGAGCTTGCGGTGGTGTCGGTTACCTTGGTATTAACTTCTGACAGATGAACCAGAAACATGATAAACGCCCCAAGTACTGTGCCGGTGAATAACCAAACCCAGGCGGGAACACGTGTTTCCGCTGTGCGACGACTGGCTTGGGATCTTCGGGAGTGTTCTGCTGCCATGGTAACCTTTATGCTTGCTTTTCTTTCGATTGTGAATATTCAAATGTCTCGCAAATTAAGCGGGCGTTAATTCGGGGCAAGGTTGTCGTAGGCCGCTCTTTTTTTGCGGGCGAAAGCCTATCATGTTTTGCGCTTAAAATAAGTTTTCTTTTCACCCCGATGCGCTATCTGTGAATAGGTTAATTTGCCTAATCTTGCACGCTGTCCACATCAATTACCCATTTACAGCGCTTGGTAATAGGGTGGTGTTCCATTTGTTGAATTAAATATGAAATACCCACATGCATGACTTTTCTATCACGTGTTTTAAAGTGCAGAATATATCGGTAACGTTCATTGACCTTCTCGATAGCGGCGGGGGCAGGCCCGATTAATTGTATCTCTATGGGGGAGGTATTTGCTGCGTGATGCTGAATGGCAAGGAGGATTTCTTTCGCCACTTTTAAACATTCGACCGCATTCGCTGCACGTTTACTTTCCGCTTTGATTGAAGTTAAAAACCAGTAGGGTGGAAGTTGGCCTTGTTCCCTTTGCTGTAGTAATTCTTTGGCAAACGCTGAATATCCGCGGTGTAATAATAATTCCAACATGGGATGCTCGGGTTTGTGGGTTTGGATAATAACCTCACCTTGTGTTGCTTCTCTACCTGCACGTCCTGCGACCTGAGTAATAAGCTGCCCCGCTTGTTCCAGGCCTCGAAAATCCGGGCTTAACAAACCGTGGTCAGCATCTACAATTACGACTAGATTGAGGTTTGGCAAGTGATGGCCTTTAGCCAGCATTTGCGTCCCGACAAAAATACATGGCTGGTCTGTATGAGCCGCTGATAATTTTTCGATCATGCCCGTGCGGGTTTTAGTGGTATCCCTGTCTATACGGATCACCTCGATTCCACTAAACATCTGTTGTAACTCTAATTCCAGTTGCTCAGTTCCAAATCCTGCTGTCACAAAATTATGATTTTTACAGTTCGGACAATGTTTCGGTATCGTATTCTGGCGGTCGCAGTGGTGGCATCGTAAATGGGCCGGTTGACGATGAACTGTCATTTTAGTGTCGCAGTGGCGGCACTGGGCGCACCAGCCACAAGTATGACAGATAAGCGCTGGAGCATAGCCTCGGCGATTAACAAATATCAGTGCTTGCTGACGGGAGTCCAGTGTTTGTTGAACTTTTTGCAGGGTTTCGTCTGTCAGCCCAGCGGTAATTTTTTTACCCTTCAAATCCTGAATATGAATAGCAGGGGGAATAGCGTCACCGGCCCGTTCAGTCAGTGTGAGATGTTGATATCGTTGATGTATAGCATTCGCGTAGCTTTCCAAAGAAGGGGTAGCGCTTCCCAATACGATAGGAATGTTGGCTTTATTAGCCCGATAGATGGAAATATCTCGTGCGGAATAGCGGAAGCTGTCCTGTTGTTTGTAAGAGCGATCGTGCTCTTCATCAATGATGATAACACCGAGATTCGGAATGGGGGTTAGAGACGCAAGTCGAGTTCCAATTATAATTTTGGCTTGCCCATTTTTTGCCAGTATCCAGTTTTGTGTACGCTTTGATTCGCTGATATTAGAGTGTAATTCGCATATATGCGTGTTGAAACGACGTTCAAAACGAGCGAAAGTCTGCGGACTCAAACCAATCTCTGGAATCAAAACCAAAGCCTGTTTACCGGCCTGTAGAGCTCTTGCGATAATGTGCAGGTAGACTTCTGTCTTGCCGCTCCCAGTAATGCCATGTAGCAAATAACAACCAAACTGGTGGTAGCGAATTTGCTCTACGGCTTTTTGTTGTTCCGGGTTCAGTGGCAAAGGCGATTGATGGAATATGGTGTCAGCGGAAGACGCTTGTTCCGCGCTAAGGGGTTTTTCTTTCCGCTTAATCAGCCCTTTGTCCTGCATGGCTTTTAACGTCGCTTTTTGGATGTCTAGCTGAGACAAATCCAGCTCGCCAAGCTGATGATGCTTTAGCAGGTGCTGCAATACCCGATTTTGTTTTTTTGCGCGCTTTAAAGCGCCTTCTGGCAGCCCCTTGCCTTCGACCGTCAGCTCCCAATATGTGTGGGTTGGCAGACTTTTCCCTTCTCTTAGCTGAGCCGGAAGTGCAGAGAACAGAACTTCACCCAGTGGATGGTGGTAGTAATTTGCTGCCCACAACGCCAATTGCAAAAGGTCCTGGCTGAATACGGGGGTCGTGTCCAGCACCTCCAAAATGGGCTTAATTTTACTCTTATCCAATGTCTCAGTTGTGTCGACTTCAGTGATAATGGCTGTGATATCGCGTTGGCGAAAGTTGACTCTTACCCGCTGGCCGGCAAGAATCGGTTGATCGGTATCAATGGAATAACTATAGGTAGTTCGTAGGGCGAAAGGTACTGCCACCCTAACATAGGTCAAATTGGACATTAATTTGTTATTTTGCTTAAAAAGTTGCCAGTTGGTGTGGTTAGGTGCTTGCGCTGCTGTTCTTTTATGACTAGTATGCGCGCTCTGTTTTGACAGCCCATTACCTTAATCGTGTATGGTGCTCGGCACAAGATCGGGTGGCGATACACAGCACATTTGAAGAGGCACACAATGAAAGCGGATATCCAACCGAAATACGAAGCGATCAAGGCGACTTGTAGCTGCGGTAACGAAATTGAAACCCGTTCCACTATTGCAAAAGACATCCATATTGATGTTTGTTCACAATGCCACCCATTTTACACGGGTAAGCAAAAAGTATTGGACAGCGGCGGTCGTATCGATCGTTTCAAGAAGCGTTTTTCTCGTCGTTCTGGCAACTAATACTGCCCAATACGCTAGAAAGCAAATTCAAAAAAAGCCGGCAATTGCCGGCTTTTTTGTGTTTGTTACTTGTGTTTCAGAGATAATGACGCATTGTAGTTGTTGTTGATGACCTCAAAAGAGGTCATCTGTTATCACTTCTTCAGAATATGGGTCTACCTCAGGGTTTTCATCCATTTCCGGCAGGTTTTCTGTACGGAATATTTCAAAAATCGCGTCGGGATCACCAATTTTCGCTCGTTTACCGGTATCGGGATTGATTCTCACAGAGACAACATTAGAGGGTTGAATTCGGTTGACGATCGGTTCATTCGCCAGTGCGAGTTTCATGTAGTCGATCCAGATTGGCAGAGCGGCGGTACCGCCGAATTCACGTCGACCCAGTAATTTGTTTTGATCGAACCCGAGCCATGTGCTGGTCACTAGATTAGGGTGGTAGCCTGAGAACCAAGAATCTATCGGACCGTTGGTTGTGCCGGTTTTACCTGCGATGTCTGATCTGTTTAAGGCTTGCTTCGCTTTAATACCTGTGCCGCGGCGAATTACATCCTTCATCATGCTGTCTATGATAAAAGCGACATCTTCACTCATGACTCTTGGCGCACGGGGCAGATCTTCAGGTTTGGCAATTCCAAGAATCTGTTTGGTTTGAAGGTCTACGGCAAAGGCGTCACCAATAAAGTTGTAGTCTGTATCGAAGAGCAGGGGTTCGGGTACTTGAGATTCTGAGTCGGCCAATGCCTCCTCGTCGAGTCTTTCTGACTCTTCAATGGCTTTTTGACGGGCATCTTCTTCATCACAGGCTTTGCAGACGGTTAAGGGGGCGGCTTGGTACACTTTATCGCCCTCGTAGTTGAAAATGCTTTCCACTACATAGGGTTCAACGCGATAACCACCATTGGCAAATGCGGCGTAGCCTTTTGCAACGTCTAACTGTGTAATGGCGTGTGAACCAAGAGCCAAAGTCAGGTCTCGCGGAAGGTCTTCCTCTTTAAAGCCAAATTTCTCTAAGGTGGTAATTGCGTTGCTGATGCCTACTCGTTCAAGTACACGTATACTGACAAGGTTTATTGAGCGGTATAGCGCCTCTCTTAGCCTTGTGGGGCCATAAAATTTGTCAGATGAATTTTCCGGGCGCCAGGCGCTTTCCAGTTTGGAGTCGTCAAAGACGATGGGCGCATCATTAATGATGGTGGCTGCTGTAAGGCCGTTTTCGAGCGCCGCGGTATAAATAAATGGTTTGAAGTTGGAGCCAGGCTGTCGAGCGGCCTGTACCGGACGGTTGAAATTACTGGAGTTAAAATCAAAGCCACCGACTAGTGAAATTATGGCGCCATTCTTAGGCGAAAGTGCGACGAGGGAGGACTGAGCTTCCGGTATCTGGCTTAAGTGCCAGACGGTTTCATCTTTGCCTGCCTCTGGTCGTACGCGAATTATGTCGCCGATATTCACTACATCCGCTGGGGTTTCTGGGCTTTTTCCGACAGCGTTTTCATTAATATATCGTGAGGCTGAAGATAACCCGTTGTCCCAGAGAACGTCTATCAACTGCCCATCTTCGAGCAGGGCGGTGACTTTTTCTTCATCGATATGGGTAACGGCGGCGGGATGCAGTCCGCCGTATGTGGGTAAGGTCTTCAGCGTGTCCAGCCATTTTTTCTGGTTAATCTCTCCAGTGCCAACTTCGGTTTGTGAGTCATTACTTTTGCTCTGGTCACCGGCAATATTCATTTCTGGTCCACGGTAACCATGACGCCAATCGTATACCAGCAGCCCATTGATCACCGCTTCCTGCGCTTTGGTTTGCAGTTTACTGTCGACGGTGGTGTAGACCGAATAGCCATCTGTGTAGGCATCATTTCCATATAAATCCACAGCCAACTGGCGGGCCATTTCTGCAACATATGGCGCGTCTACATCAATTTTATTACCGTGATACTCCGCAACAACTGGCTCTACCACCGCTGCTTCATACTCGGCTTCATTGATGTAGTTCAGTTTTAGCATGCGCCCAAGAATGTAGTTACGACGTTCTTTGGCTCGTTGGGGGTTGGCAATCGGATTCAGTGTCGATGGCCCCTTGAATATGCCAACGATCATCGCGTGTTGCGCTAGACTTAATTGATCAATAGGTTTGCCGTAATACACCTCAGCTGCGGCCTGGATACCGTAGGCGCGCTTACCTAAAAACATATAATTGCAATAGAGTTCAAAAATTTCTTCTTTGCTCAGGGTTTTTTCAATTCGAATGGCCAGTAATATTTCATTAAATTTTCGAGAGAATGTTTGTTTTAGCGACAGAAAGATGTGCCGAGTGAGCTGCATCGTCAAAGTGCTGCCTCCGGACTCTTTTCTACCGGTTAAGATAAGTTGACCTGCAGCCCGAAATAAGCCTTTAAGCGACACGCCGTTGTGTGAATAGAAGTCAGCATCCTCGGCAGCGATCAAAGCATTGTGAAAACTTTGTGGAATCTCCGCAAACGATATCGGAATGCGCCGTTTTTCACCTATTTCACCTATAAGCTTGTGGTCAGCCGAATAAATACGAAGTGGGGTCTGAAGTCGATAATCCTTAATAGAATCAACGGGTGGGAGCTGTGGACTCAGGTAAAGATAAAAGCCAGATAAGACCATAAAGGAGAATCCAGCGCCTATAATTAAGGTCCAGAGCGCATTCAGGACCAGAGATTTTTTTAATTTCATGAAGGGTAAAAATCGCTCAAATGGTTAATTTTGGATTTTAAATATCGTTTGATTGCCATTATAAGATCTTTTTCACACTTTACACACGGGTGCAATTGTTGCAGGTTTTACTTAAAGTGCTATAACATAAACATAAGCTAAGTGACGGAAATAGATAGAAAAATGAGTCTCCTCGACATATTCGCAAAAAAACAGAAGCCGATGCTTGGGTTGGACGTGAGTTCTACTTCCGTCAAGTTGTTGGAAATTAGTAAGCATGGTGACAGTTATCGCGTAGAGAATTACGCGGTGAAAGCCTTGCCAGCCAACGCTGTGGTGGAAAAGAACATCAATGATATTGAGGCCGTGGCCCAGGTGGTCAAATCGGTTGTCCAGTCTTCTCGCACCAAAGTTAAAGACGCAGCCGTAGCCGTTGCCGGGTCCGCCGTGATCACTAAAATGATCGAAATGCCGGCTGACCTCGGTGAAGAGGCTATGGAAACCCAGATTTCTCTGGAAGCTGATCAATACATTCCATATCCGCTCGAAGAAGTTGCCTTGGATTTTGATATCCAGGGTGTTTCTGAAAAGAATCCGGACCAGGTGGAGGTGCTGCTTGCGGCATGCCGCCGGGAGAATGTGGAGATGCGAGCAAACCTGCTGGAAATCGCTGACCTCGTGCCCAAAGTGGTTGACGTGGAAGCGTATACGCTGGAACGAGCTTTTGCTTTGATTCAGGAGCAGCTGGAGGATCAGGAAGAGCAAATTGTGGCGGTTGTCGATATTGGCGCAACAATGACGACTCTCAGTGTGTTGATCGACGGGAAGACGATTTATACACGAGAACAGCTATTCGGTGGCAAGCAGTTAACCGAAGAAATTCAGCGTCGTTATGGCTTGTCTGCAGACGAAGCGGGGCTTGCGAAAAAGCAAGGCGGTTTGCCCGATGATTACGAGCCTGAAGTTTTAGAGCCGTTTAAAGATGCGGTTGTTCAGCAGGTTACTCGGTCCCTTCAGTTTTTCTTCTCTTCCAGTCAGTACAACGATGTTGACCATATTGTTTTAGCCGGGGGTGTTGCTTCACTTGACGGTTTAGGGCGTTTGATCGAAGAGAAGCTCGGGACATCATGTTCTGTTGCTAATCCGTTTGCCAACATGTCAATTTCATCTCGAGTAAATGCGGCGATGCTTGCGAACGACGCGCCGGCCTTAATGATTGCAACAGGCTTGGCCCTAAGGAGCTTTGACTAATGGCTCGTATTAACCTCCTTCCCTGGCGGGAAGAATATCGTCGCGAGAAGAAGCAGGAGTTTTTAACTCAACTCGCGGGCGTATGTATTTTGGCGGCACTGATTTGTTATGGTTGGATGCAGTCGGTGGATAATGCTATTGCATCTCAACGCGAGCGCAATGCGATTCTGGATAATGAAATAAAACTTCTCTCTAAAAAAGTTGAAGAGATTCAGCGACTAAAGAAAGAGCGACGTGAACTTCTCGATCGTATGCGTGTTATTCAGGACTTGGAAGGTAAGCGTTCTATCATTGTGCATTACTTTGACGAGTTTGCGAAAGCGGTACCAGATGGTGTGTACATTACTTCGCTCAAACGTTCGGGAAATGTATTTTCTATTGTTGGGGTCAGTGAATCCAATAATCGAATTTCTTCTTTCATGAGACAGTTGGATGCATCCGACTGGTTCTCGGACCCGAATTTGAAGTCTGTTAAGGCATTATCTGGAAGTGATGATGAAGAAGGTCAGGCAACGTTTGCAATGGATTTGAAAGCAGTGCTTCCTGACTCGGGAGAAAATAAAGATGGCTGACCTTAATTCCTATATAGAACAGCTGCAGGACTTCGATATTAACGAAGTCGACTGGGATCGAATCGGTGTCTGGCCGGTACCGGTGAAAATTATACTTTGTATTATTTTGGTCATCGTGATGTTTGTGGCATGTCACTTTCTCATCATTAAGGACAAAAATATACAGCTTGAGTCGGAGCAAAATAAAGAAACTACGCTTCGCCGATCGTTTGAGACCAAGGCGTTTGAAGCTGCAAATCTGGAGCGGTATAGAAAGCAAATGGAGGAGATGTCGGTAATATTGGAAGCTTTGATTTCACGCCTTCCCAGTAGTATCGAAGTGCCAGGATTGTTGGAAGATATTGATGATAAGGCGGTGGAATCTCGTTTGGCAATAAACGGGATTATTCCTCAATCGGAAGTGCCTACAGAATTTTATATCGAGTTGCCCATTAAAATTAATGTTACGGGTGGTTATCACGAGTTTGGTGCTTTCGTGAGCGGCATCGCGGGTATGCCTCGCATCGTGACCTTGCATGACTTTACTATTTCTGGAAGTAAAGGCAGCAATTCAGATCTCCTGACGATGGACATCATTGCAAAAACCTATCGTTACAAAACACAGGAGAACTAGTCATGGGTTATCAAATTAAGGCTTGTTTTATTTGTGTTTTGGCTGTTGGTCTTGCCTCTTGTAGTTTTAATCAGGATCATAGCGATTTAAATGACTATATTGCCTCAGTGAAGTCTAAACCTGCTGGAGCAATTGAACCTTTACCTGCTTTTAGACCATTTGAAGCCTATATATACAGTGCAGCGAGTATTCGTAGTCCTTTTGACCGCCCCATAGATATTAAGTTGCGGGAAGTTGTTAAAGGCAAAAAAATCACCCCGGATTTTAATCGACCTAAAGAGTATCTTGAGAGTTTTGATATTGGCTCACTTACAATGGTAGGGCACATAAATCGAAGAGGAACCTTGTGGGCGCTTTTATCTGACAAAGATGGCGTGGTTCACTGGGTGAAACCCGGTAATTTTATTGGCAAAAATCACGGTCGTATTATTGCGACTACAGAAAATAAAATAGAACTTATTGAGATAGTGTCAGACGGCCTAGATGGTTGGGTTGAACGTCCAAGAGTTATTGCATTATCCGAATCTAAAGCGAAGGAATAAGGGCATGAGCATACACATTACAAGAAACATTCTTTCCTTGGCGCTGTTTTTGTGCGCATCCTTTGCACATGCCGCCGTTCTGCAAAATATAGAATTTGCAGAATTACCGGGAGAAAAGGCCGAGTTAAAATTACTTTTTGATACACCGCCTACCAACCCTACTGGATATTCGATTGATCAGCCTGCACGGATCGTGCTTGATTTTGTTGGTGTTGAAAATGGCTTGCCCGAAAAAAAATACACCATGGGTGTCGGTGAGATCAGTGGCGCAGTGGTAGTTGCTGGTGGTGGTCGAACCCGTTTAATTGTCAACCTCGATACATTGGTGCCCTATACATCGCGTGTTGAAGGTAATGCCTTAGTCGTAGAAGTTGGGGCTGCAGGCTCAAGTGCTGGCACAGCAAGTGCTCCGGCAAGTGCTCCGGCAAGTGCTCCGGTGCCTATGACGTCTTATGGCAGCACCTCAAATTCTGCGAGTGGTCGTCCGGCTGCTTCGACGATTCAAAACATAGATTTTCGTCGCGGTGAAGTGGGTGAAGGAAAGGTTATCGTGAACCTGACAGACCCTTCGGTAAAAATTGATGTTGAAGAGCGAGCTAATGGCATTGAGGTACGCTTTTTAAGTACTCAGTTGCCGAACGAGTATCGTCGAGTGCTGGATGTAATGGATTTTGCAACCCCAGTGAAAAAATTGTCAGCGGGAACCGAAGGTGATGCGGCTGTCATAAAGGTATCGGCTTCTGGCGAATATGACTACATTGCTTATCAGGCTGATAATCAGTATGTGATTAGCGTAAAACCGCTTACCCGTCAGGAAGTAGAAGAAAAGAAAAAGAAATTCGCCTATACCGGTGAACGCCTGTCCTTAAGCTTCCAGGATATTCCCGTTAGAAACGTGTTGCAGTTAATTGCTGACTTTACCGATTTTAATCTGGTGGCGAGTGATACCGTTGCTGGCCGTATTACCTTGCGCTTGGAAAACGTACCCTGGGATCAGGCTCTGGATATTGTGTTGAAAACCAAGGGTCTGGATAAGCGTCAAATCGGGAATGTTTTGATGGTGGCGCCTGCAGCTGAAATTGCTGAGCGTGAACGTCAGGAAATTGAAACACAGAAGCAGTTACAAGAGTTGGCACCACTGCGAACAGAATACATTCGTATCCGTTATGCCAATGCGCGTGAATTGTTCGATTTGTTTTCGTCACAGAATGGAGGGCAAGGTGGCGGAAACTCAGGAGGCGGATCAGGGACTGGAAGAAATTCAACCGGAAGTATCTTATCCGATCGCGGACAGGCCATTGTCGATGAGCGTACGAACTCCATTATTTTGACGGATACCGAAGAGCGAATTACCGCATTTAAAGCGATTGTTGATCAAATTGATATTCCTGTCAGACAGGTCATGATTGAAGCGCGAATTGTGATTGCCGATACTGATTTTAGAAAGGAATTAGGCTTTAGAATTCGAGGCGACGGTGCCAGCACGAGTGGAAGCACGACAAATGAAGTAACTGGTTCGCTTGAAGGTTCAGACGCTTCCTTCAATGGTACCGTGGATTTTGATAATGACATCGTTGACCTGGGAGTGTTCAATCCTGCTGGATCGTTGGCTTGGAATATTTTAGGGTCAGACTTCCTGTTGGGAATGGAGTTGTCGGCGCTTGAAGGCTCTGGTTATGCTGAAATTGTTTCGCAGCCGAAAGTGATTACAGGAGATAAACAACAGGCGTCGATTATGTCGGGTGCTGAGGTCGCTTATCAAGAAGAGTCCGCAAGCGGTGGTACTACTACTGCATTTAAAGAAGCGGTTTTGAGTTTAGATGTGACGCCTCAAATTACCCCAGACAATCGCATTATCATGGACCTGGAAATCACTCAGGATTCTGTAGCATCACTGACTGATACGGGTGTCCCTACATTGGATATTACTCGATTGAATACTCAGGTATTGGTGGATGACGGCGCCACTATTGTACTTGGTGGGATTTATCAGACAGAAAGCTTCAAAGGTGTATCTAAAGTGCCTTTGCTGGGTGATATTCCCGTATTGGGTCGCATGTTCCGCAATGATGTTCAAACCGAATCTAAGCGCGAACTACTCCTCTTTATTACACCGCGTATCATGGCTTCTGATTTGATGAACTGATCAAGTTGTACAGCTAATAAAGAATTAAATTTACGTGGGTGATAATGTCATACTCATAGGCCCCATGGGGGCCGGCAAATCAACGATTGGCAAGCAGCTTGCCAATCGTTTGTCTTATGATTTCATCGATACTGATCACTATATCGAAGAAAAAACCGGTGCAGATATTCCTTGGATTTTTGATATTGAAGGCGAACAGGGGTTTCGGGAAAGAGAAACGAATGCACTTTCAGATGTTATTCAAAAACATTCTGCTGTGATCGCTACGGGCGGTGGTATCGTGCTGAAAGAAGAAAATCGGGATTTAATCAAAAGTGCCGGTGTCGTAGTGTATCTAACGGCAAGTATTGAGCAGTTGGTAGAAAGAACTTTTAAGGATAAAAAACGCCCATTGCTTCAGGTCTCTGATCCAAAACAACGTATTATTGAGCTGTTTGAACAGCGGGACCCACTGTATAGGTCTTTGGCGCATCATATTGTGGTCACGGATAAAATCAGCGCAAAAAATATCGTGAATCAGATTTCCACGTTCGTTCAATAGTCTTTCATTAAGCCTTTCCTCTCTTGCTATTCTTGCCATTACGGAATGTCATGTACCCCGGTATTGATATATCGTAAGATAAGATCTAGCTGTGCTGTTTTGGGTGAATTTTGCTCAACTCCTCATCGCTAGAATCCAAACGCCCATGAATAAACACAGACGGAGTCCGTCTTTCGGAATGTAAGTAATGCCAGAACTCAATGTCGCACTTGGTGAGAGAAGTTATCCAATTTTTATCGGTTCAAATATATTGCAGAATGCGGATTATTTTGCCCCGTATATTAATTCCAGTCAGGCATTAATTGTGACCAATCAGACTATTGATCCAATCTTTGGTGAGAAGCTTACAAATACTTTGGGGTTTGTGGAGAGCCTGGATAAGGTGGTGCTTCCAGATGGTGAAAAATATAAAAATCTGGACACTTTAAATCTGATTTTTGATGCGTTGTTGGAAAAAGCGCATAATCGTAAAACAACACTAATTGCCTTGGGTGGTGGTGTTATTGGTGATATGGCAGGTTTTGCAGCAGCGAGTTACCAGCGGGGTGTTAATTTTATTCAAGTGCCTACTACCTTGCTTTCTCAAGTTGACTCTTCGGTGGGGGGGAAGACAGGGGTTAATCATCGATTGGGTAAGAATATGATTGGTGCATTTTATCAGCCTAAATGTGTTGTCATTGACACCGATGTATTGAGTACTTTACCCGATAAAGAGTTGTCTGCGGGGTTGGCTGAAGTGATCAAATACGGATTGATTGCAGATAGTGAATTCTTTGTTTGGTTAGAGCAAAACATGTCAGCATTATTAAGTCGTGATACGGATGCTTTAAGTTATGCAATAGAGAGATCCTGTCAGATCAAAGCAGATGTTGTTGCTGCGGACGAAAAAGAAGGTGGTGTTCGGGCTATCTTAAACCTGGGGCATACTTTTGGGCACGCCATTGAGGCGGATCAGGGGTATGGCAACTGGTTGCACGGTGAAGCTGTAGGTGCCGGTATGGTAATGGCTTGTGATCTCTCCTATCGGATGGGTTGGATTGAAAAGGATGTTGTGGATCGTGCAAGAGCATTAATTGCAGCAGCAAATTTGCCCGTTACTCCTCCTGAAGATATGACGACCGAAACATTTATGAAATATATGTCGATAGACAAAAAAGTGTTAGACAAAAAGCTGCGGCTCGTACTGCTAAACGCTTGTGGAAGCGCAGTCGTTACCAGCGATTTTTCTCACGACGCGTTAATTGAAACCTTGCAATGTTAAATCGATAAATATGCATACCGAAGATTTATTCACGCAAAAACCGTTTTATTTTTCTACTCCTTCACTTAAGAGTTTGATTCAGCAGTTGCATCATCTCGCATTTTTTGGGGATGGCATTTCTTTGGTGCAGGGAAATAAAGGCAGTGGAAAGTCGAAGCTAACTGAAGCACTTCAAGAGCAGTTTGAAGATGCGAATGAATTTTGTGTGGTTTCAATCGATAGTAAGCATGAGTTAGGAGAATCCATAAAATTAATCGCGTCGAGCTTGGGCCTATTAAAACAGGATAATCTCAGTGTTGGCGAGCTTTTGTCCCAATTGCGCCATTACTCTCACTCGCTTTTACAGGATAAAAAATTGTGTGTGGTGTGTATCGACAATGCACATAATTTAGATGAACAAAGTATTGGTGCTTTGTTGAGCTTGCTGCAAGGAAAGGGTGAGGATAACTACGGACTGCATTTGATTTTGCTGGCGACGCCAGGGCTAGAAAAGCGAATTGATGCTCTGCAAATCATCGATGTACCCGTATATGATTTTTCCATGCCGGAGTTTTCACTTACTGAACTTAGTGATTTTTTACAACTGTCAACTTTCGAAAACTCTGATTTGGATAAAGTAAAAATTCAGCAAATCTGGAGTATTACAAAAGGAAACCCAGGCAAAGCACTGGAGTTGTTTTCAGCGCGGGACCATCGCCAAAAGAGTTCCGAAAATGAAATTACGACGTTCGAGCAGAGCGGAAATTCAGACCAGACAACGCATCGCCAGCAAAAAGTAGCCAAAATGTTTTCCATCCCCATGGGGCATATGGCTGCTATGGCCTTATTGGGTGGTATTTTGATTTGGTCTATTATATACAGTCGCTCGGATGACTCGGATGAACCTTCAAAAACAACCACAACTATTGTGCTAGGAAATGAAATTTTAACACCGGAAAGTCAAGGAAATATGGGTGGTGCCGCTTCCACAGGGGGTGAAAATCCTGGGGTAGTAACCAGAGAATCTGAAAATCTGCAAATTGTTGAACGAAAAACAGATACGCTGGCTTCTGCAGAGGATGGTTCTTCCCTGGTGGCCGCTAATAGTAGTTTAGAGAAAAAGCCAGTAAGCCCGGCCATACAAATTGAACGCCCACAGCTTCCTGTCGAATCATCTTCAAAATCAGGCGCGGCAGTTAAAAACCTGAACATAAACAATGGAACCGCCATTGAAAGTAATCCAACTGAAGTTCAAGTCTCGCCAGTAACAGCCAATAAAGCGGGTGATAAAACACTTGTTGAGTCGAAGCAGCTTGCCAATCAGGATGAGGAATTCTTGTTGTCGCAGTCGCCAGACAAGTTTACGTTGCAAGTGCTTGCCGTCAGTAAACTACCCTCGCTCCAAGCCTTCATAGACAGGCAAGCCAACAAAGACAGTTTGTATATGTATCGCGGTACTCGAGATGGAAAAAGCTGGTATGTTGTGGTTGCCAATGTCTATAGCAGCCGACAGGCAGCGCTCGATGCTCGCGCCTCCCTACCCGCAGAGCAGGCCAAAGCCGGGCCTTGGCCAAGGCCGCTTTCGGCCATTCAAAAGGAAATAAACGAGTATTTAAATAAACAGTGACGACAAGGGATAAACTGAAGCGACTGGCGATCAAATAACCAGAGTCCCCCCGCCCAAGCTTGCTATTAGTGCAATCTACGGGTAAGATTCTGCGCCCATTTGTTCAAAAGCCCCTAATTTCTGGGGCTTTTTTGTCTTGGTTTCATTATATGAGCAGGGGTTTTATCTTAAATTTCTGCTCTATAAAACGTAAGGTGCAATATTTGCACAATGTTTCAGCGCTTAAGTGGGGACTTTGCGGATTCTGTAATATTGCTGCATTTGTACACATTTCTAGTTGTGATTGAGTGAAATAGCCTATGAATACTGGTCTTTACAACACAGACGAGTTTAAAGATAACTGTGGATTCGGACTGATTGCCCATATTAAGGGCAATCCAAGCCATAAGTTGTTAAAGACAGGCATTGAAGCCCTTACCTGTATGACGCACAGGGGAGGAATTGCCGCAGATGGAAAAACAGGAGATGGTTGTGGACTCCTGATTCAGAAGCCAGATAGCTTTCTGCGCAAGGTTGCTACCCAAGAATGTGGGCTAACCTTGGGTGAATATTACGGTGTGGGTGCAATTATGCTCAATCGTGATGACGCGCTGATGACTGCCGCAAAACAAGTTGTCGAGCAGGAGTTGGCGAAAGAAGGGTTGACTGATATCGCCTGGCGGGACGTTCCCACAGACGATTCGTGTCTAGGGCCAATTGCACTAGAAACCTTACCTACATTCCAGCATTTGTTTATTAATTCGACTGGTCTCACTGAGCAGCAGCTCGAATCAAAATTATTTTTTGTTCGCAGACGCTCCGAAATTCGTTTAGCGTCTGACACCTCATTTTATATCGCGAGCTTCAGTTCCAAGGTTTTGTCATTCAAAGGCCTGGTGATGCCCGTTGATTTGCCAAAATTCTACCTCGATCTGGATAACCCCGAACTGGAAACGGCAATCTGTGTTTTCCATCAGCGATTTTCCACCAATACATTGCCGCGTTGGCCGCTGGCACAGCCATTCCGTTTGCTGGCACACAATGGTGAAATTAATACCATCATGGGTAACCGGAATTGGTCCGTTGCTCGTACGAAAAAATTCAACTCGGAATTATTGCCGAATCTCGACGAAATTGTGCCTTTGGTTAATCGCACGGGATCTGACTCTTCCAGTCTGGATAATATGCTGGAACTCTTACTGATTGGCGGTATGGATTTACATCGTGCAGCACGTATGCTGGTACCGCCAGCATGGCAAAATGTTGAGAACATGGATGATGAGCTCAAGGCGTTTTACGAGTATAACTCCATGCATATCGAGCCATGGGATGGTCCTGCAGGTTTAGTGCTAACAGATGGTCGTTATGCCGTTTGTACGCTGGACCGGAATGGTTTGCGACCTTCACGCTGGGTAATTACTAAGGATGATGTGATTACGGTGGCTTCAGAAATTGGAGTTTATAATTACGCGGAAGAAGATGTAGTCGCCAAAGGTCGTTTAGGGCCCGGCCAAATACTTTCAGTAGACACGCAAACTGGTAATTTAAGGCATACAGCCGATATTGACGCGCTTTTGAAAAAAGGTCAGCCCTATCAAACCTGGCTCAACGAAAATGCATTTCGTATCGAAGAGCGTTTGACCAAAGACGTAGCAGAAAATGGATTAACGCCCGAGCAAGTGACGACGGCGATGAAAATGTTTCAGATTACTTTTGAAGAAAGTGATCAAGTGCTACGCCCTCTTGGAGAGAGTGGTCAGGAAGCCGTCGGCTCGATGGGAGATGACACTCCCATGGCTGTTTTGAGCCAAAAACAGCGACCGTTATATGATTATTTTAGGCAGCAGTTCGCTCAGGTTACCAACCCGCCGATCGATCCATTGCGTGAAGCGATTGTGATGTCTTTGGAAACCTGTATTGGTCGCGAGCTGTCTGTTTTTGAGGAGACAAAAGATCACGCTAACCGTGTTATTTTACGTAGCCCCGTGTTGTCACCTGTTAAATTCCGTGCATTAAAAGATTTAAATCGTGAAGGATATGATCATAAAACCTTTGATTTAAATTATGATGCCGCGATGCTTAATTTAAAGCAGGCAATCGAGTTGCTGTTAGAAAATGTAGTGGCGTCTGTAAAGGCGGGGACTACTCTCGTAATTCTTAGCGATGCGAATTTGGTTGAGGGAAATCTTCCTATTCATGCATTGTTAGCAACCGGTGCGGTGCATCACCGTTTAACCCGAGAAGGTTTGCGATGTGATGCAAATATAATTGTCGAAACAGGTACTGCTCGTGATTCACATCATGTTGCGGCGCTGATCGGATATGGCGCTACCGCGGTGTATCCTTATCTTAGTTACTATGTCCTTAATCGCCTGATTGACAAGGGTGAAATGCTGATGGACAACAGTGATGCATATAAGAACTATCAAAAAGGTATTGATAAAGGTCTGTTAAAAATTCTTTCCAAGATGGGAATCTCAACAATTGCTTCTTACCGTGGTGCTCAACTTTTTGAAGCCGTGGGTTTGAGTGAAGATGTTGTGGAGCTGTGTTTTGAAGGAACCGCCAGCCGTATTAAAGGTACCGAATTTGAGCATATTGAGGCTGATCAAAAGGTTATCGCAAAAAATGCCTGGAAATCTCGTAAAAAAATCGAGCCGGGCGGCCTGCTGAAGTATGTTCACGGCCAGGAATATCACGCCTTTAATCCGGATGTGGTGAATGCCTTGCAAACAGCAGTTCAGAGTGGGGATTATTCCGCTTGGCGAGATTATTCATCGTTGGTAAATAATCGTCCCGTAGCGACATTGCGCGATTTACTTAAAATCAAAGAGGGCGTAACACCTATCTCGATAGATGAAGTCGAGCCTTTAGAGGATATTGTGTTGCGTTTTGACTCGGCGGGTATGTCTCTTGGTGCACTGAGTCCTGAAGCTCATGAAGCTTTAGCGCAAGCGATGAATACGCTTGGAGGACGCTCCAATAGCGGTGAGGGTGGTGAAGATCCAGCGAGATTTGGCACTAACCGTGTTTCTAAAATTAAGCAAATTGCCTCTGGCCGCTTTGGTGTTACTCCTCATTATCTAGTTAATGCGGAAGTATTGCAGATTAAAGTAGCGCAAGGCGCAAAGCCGGGAGAGGGTGGCCAGCTGCCTGGTGGCAAAGTGAACGACTTGATTGCGCGACTGCGTTATTCGGTTCCTGGTGTTACCTTGATTTCACCGCCGCCACATCATGATATCTACTCAATTGAAGACTTGGCGCAGCTGATTTTCGATTTGAAACAGGTTAACCCTAAGGCGTTGGTATCGGTAAAACTTGTATCTCGTCCTGGAGTAGGCACCATTGCTGCCGGGGTTGCAAAAGCCTATGCCGATTTAATTACGATCTCCGGCTACGACGGTGGTACAGCCGCCAGTCCGTTAACATCCATACGTTATGCGGGCTCACCTTGGGAGCTCGGATTGTCGGAAACGCATCAGACTTTGCGCGCGAATGATCTGCGAGACAAAGTACGAGTACAAACTGACGGTGGATTGAAATCAGGTTTGGATGTTGTAAAAGCGGCGATTTTAGGGGCAGAAACATTTGGTTTTGGCACAGCACCTATGGTGGCTTTAGGGTGTAAATACTTGCGTATTTGCCACTTAAATAACTGTGCGACCGGTGTAGCAACTCAGCAAGACAAATTGCGAAATGACCATTATATCGGTACGGTAGAAATGGCGATGAATTTCTTTAAATTTGTCGCTCAAGAAACTCGAGAGTGGATGGCGAAGCTTGGCGTGAGAACGCTTGAAGAGCTTATCGGTCGAGTGGATTTGCTCGAAGCAATCGATGGTCAAACTGAAAAGCAAAAGCGCTTGGATCTTTCGCCAATTATTCATACGGATGAGTTTCTTCAAACTAAACCACAGTTTTGTACCTCTGCTAAAAATGAACCGTTTGATAAAGCGCAGTTAGCTGAAAAAATGGTGAAAGAATTATTGCCGACGATAGAAAGTGGTTCAGGCGGCGAATTTGAATATACGGTGACTAATTGTGATCGTTCTATTGGTGCAAGAATCAGCGGGGAAATCGCTCAGCGTTACGGCAACACTGGCATGGAAGATTCGCCTCTTATTTTGCGCTTAAAAGGTGTGGCGGGCCAAAGTCTTGGTGTTTGGAATGCCGGCGGATTGCATATTTACCTCGAAGGTGATGCCAACGATTACGTTGGTAAGGGCATGGCAGGCGGCAAAATTGTATTGCGACCATCCAAAGCTTCAGCTTACGAAGCACGTAAAACGAGTATTATGGGTAACACGTGTTTGTATGGTGCAACCGGTGGGAAGCTTTTTGCATCTGGTACAGCTGGTGAACGATGTGCGGTTAGAAACTCTGGCGCACACGTCGTAGTTGAGGGTGCAGGTGATCACTGCTGTGAATATATGACGGGCGGTGTTGTTACCGTTCTTGGTGATACCGGAGTGAATTTTGGTGCAGGTATGACTGGCGGTTTTGCTTACGTATTTGACCAGAACAATACTTTTGTAGACAAATACAATCATGAGCTGGTGGAAATTAACCGCGTTGATACTCAACAGCTGGAAGAGTACCGTACACATTTGCGTGGCATTATTGAAGAATATGTTGCTGAAACCGAAAGTGTTTGGGGGCAGACATTGTTGAATGACTTCAGCAAGTATGTTGGCAAGTTCTGGTTGGTTAAACCCAAAGCATCGAATTTGAATACTTTATTACACAGCTTTAAAAAACGCGGTGAATAAGCGGTCTTTAAAGATTAATTAGTGTTGGGATCGCGAGAGATTAGAGGCTGAAGCAATGGCTGAACGTTTAAATAACAATTTTCAATTTTTGGATGTGTCACGTCAGGACCCTGAAAAAAAGGATATCCAGACGCGTAAACATGAATTTGTTGAAATCTATCACCCGTTTTCACAGGAGCAGGCAGCAGGGCAGTCCCATCGCTGTTTAGCATGTGGTAACCCTTATTGTGAATGGAAGTGTCCAGTTCACAACTATATTCCCAACTGGTTGAAGCTGGTTTCTGAAGGGAATGTGATGGAAGCAGTAGAGTTGTGTCACCAGACAAATTCCTTGCCAGAAGTGTGTGGCCGCGTGTGTCCACAGGACCGATTGTGTGAGGGGGCTTGTACGTTGAACGATGGTTTCGGCGCAGTCACAATTGGTAATGCTGAAAAGTACATTACAGATACAGCGTTTGCGATGGGCTGGAAGCCCGACATGTCCAAAGTTGTTGAGACCGGTAAGCGAGTGGCTGTGATTGGTGCTGGCCCTGCTGGTTTGGGATGCGCTGACGTATTGGCGCGAAATGGTGTGAAGGCTGTAGTTTTCGATCGTTACCCAGAAATTGGTGGTCTTCTGACTTTTGGCATTCCTGAATTCAAGTTAGAAAAAACCGTAATGTCTAAACGCCGTGAAATTTTCACGGAAATGGGTGTCGAGTTTCGTTTAAACACGGAAGTTGGCAAAGATATTACGATGGAAGAAATTCTTAGTGAATTCGATGCGGTGTTTATGGGAATGGGCACGTATACCTATATGAAAGGTGGTTTCCCAGGTGAAGATTTGGACGGAGTGCATGACGCACTTCCATTCCTGATTTCTAATGTAAATCGAAATCTGGGTTTTGAAAAAAGTCCGGCTGATTTTATTTCTGTTCAGAATAAGCGCGTTGTAGTGTTGGGCGGTGGTGATACGGCGATGGATTGTAATCGTACGTCGATACGCCAGGGCGCTGATACGGTTACCTGTGCCTATCGTCGGGATGAAGAGAACATGCCCGGATCTCGCCGGGAAGTTCAGAATGCAAAAGAAGAAGGCGTTCAATTTCTATTTAATCGTCAACCGATTGCCATCGTGGGTGATGGAAAGGTTGAAGGTGTGAAAGTTGTCACGACACAATTGGGCGAGCCAGATGAAAATGGACGTCGACGACCTGAGCCCATCGAAGGGAGTGAAGAAGTGTTGCCAGCGGATGTTGTGTTGATCGCTTTTGGTTTTCGCCCGAACCCTCCCGAGTGGCTGGCTAGTCACGACGTTACAATTAATTCTTGGGGTGGTGTTGAAGCAGCTGAAGAGCAAGAATTTAAATTTCAAACCAGCAACCCGAAAGTGTTTGCCGGTGGAGACATGGTGCGAGGGTCAGATCTGGTTGTGACGGCGATTTGGGAAGGCCGTCAAGCGGCAGAAGGTATTATGGATTACCTCGACGTATAAGTAGATCCTGGCACCGATTTTAATAATAATGATTTTGCGTGAGTTGTAGTTATGACGCCTCTATTAAATGATAGATTTTTGCGAGCCCTTGCACGTCAACCTGTTGACCGAACACCGGTCTGGATGATGCGCCAAGCCGGTCGTTATTTACCTGAATATAGAGAAACTCGCGCAAAGGCTGGTGACTTCATGAGCCTGTGTTCGAACCCCCAGCTTGCCTGTGAAGTAACAATGCAGCCATTGGAGCGATACCCTCTGGATGCTGCTATCTTATTCTCTGATATCTTAACCATTCCAGACGCTATGGGCCTGGGTTTGTATTTCGAAACAGGCGAGGGGCCTCGATTTCGAAACCCCATAAACAAGCTTGAAGAGATCGAGAAGCTGGAAGCCGTTGACCCTCATAAAGACCTGTCTTATGTGATGGATGCGGTAAGTCTTATTCGAAAGGAACTTAACGGCAAGGTGCCGCTTATTGGCTTTTCCGGTAGTCCATGGACCTTGGCGACGTATATGGTGGAAGGCGGTTCCAGCAAGGATTACCGCCGTACTAAAAAGTTGATTTATGACAATCCCGAATTGGCTCATCGACTTCTCGATATCTTAGCCGACTCAGTTATTGCTTATCTAAATGCGCAAATAGAGGCGGGAGCGCAAGCGGTGCAAATCTTTGATAGTTGGGGCGGTGCGCTGTCTTATAATGCCTATCAAGAGTTTTCCTTGCGCCCGATGATGAAAATTGTAGATGGGCTTCATCGTCATTACGACGGTCGAGACGTTCCTGTAATTTTATTTACTAAAGGTGGCGGGCAGTGGCTTGAGTTAATGGCAGAATCGGGTGCTGATTGCCTCGGCTTGGATTGGACAACGGATATCGGTAATGCAAGACAGCGTGTCGGCAATAAGGTCGCGCTGCAAGGGAATATGGACCCGGCTGTGCTCTATGCGAAGCCTTCACGTATTCGAGAGGAAGTTAACAACATCCTCAGTCGCTTCGGTCATGGCTCTGGCCATGTATTCAACCTGGGGCATGGAGTGACACCTGAAGTCGATCCCTCGCATGCAGCCGCTTTTTTTGAAGCGGTGGTGGAGTTATCACCGAAATACCATAATTTGTAATTTTTTAGCGCTTTTGTTTATTAGGCGAACTAAAAAAACACAAAACAGTCTGCAATTCTTGAGAATTCCCCTTATCCTAAATGCTACATATGCTAGGTCTAGCTATACTTGGGGAAGACGATGAATAAGGATCATTTAAATGTCCGAGAATGTGCACGAGGTTCCCTAATTGGGTATAAAACAAGTCAAAGTCGAAGTTAATGAGCTGACGGTCGGTATGTTTGTGTCGGGTCTGGATCGCCCATGGACGCAAACGCCTTTCCCGTTACAAGGCTTTTATATTCGTGATGTAAATGAAATCAAAGAACTCAAAGTTCACTGTCGCTTTGTATACATTGATGTAGTCAAAGGTCCCTCTCCTGTCTCGACTAAATTAAAAACCTTATCCGGCAAGGCTGAAATCGTAACGCGTAAATTGACGCGAACGGATAAAAGTCTAAAAGCCGCTAATTTAGCTCCCCTCAAGATCCGTCACCATGTCTATCCTGTTTCCAGGGCGCTGGAAGGTGAAATCGGTAAGGCGAAGCAGCTCCATCAGCAGGTCTATAGCGCAGTTGGCTCAATCATGGAGCAGGTTGAGCGCGATCATAATAAGATCCCCATTCGGGAAACCAAGCGTGTTGCGAGTGATATGGTCGATAGTATTATTCGTAGCCCGGACGCTTTTACCTGGTTGAGTCGGGTGAAAGAAAAAGACGAATATACCTATAGTCATGCAGTGAGATCTGCTGTCTGGGCTATTCTTTTCGGTCGTCATATCGGAATGCCAAAGTCCGAGCTCGATATATTGGCGATGGGTGTACTGCTGAAGGATATTGGGAAAACGCGACTAACAAGAGAAATTATTGAAAAGGCCAACCGAAGTTCGGCCGAGCAGGAAATTTACGAAAGCTTTATCGACCACGGTGTGGAAATCCTGCGAAAACTGCCGGATGTAAAACCACGTGTTACGTCTGTAGTTAAAACGCATTGTGAACGAATTAATGGTAGTGGATTTCCCGCGCATCTGCGTGGAGATAAAATTCCGCTGCTAGGCAAAATCGCGGGGATCGTAACGTTTTACGATGAATCAATTAACCCCCGTGGACAAGACTATCCCTGCTCCCCATCAAAGGCCGTTGCTAAACTTTATGAGCTGCGTGACCATGAGTTTCAGGAAGAGTTGGTTGTAGAGTTTATCCGCGCAATTGGTTTGTATCCTACTGGCACCCTGGTTGAGTTGTCGTCTGGCGAAGTCGCTGTAGTTGTTGAACAGAATTTTGAGCGACGCTTGAAACCAGTGGTGATGATAGTTACAGACCCGGTGAAAAGTCCTATGCATGAGCCGGTGCTCTTGGATCTGGCCGAACATGACCGATTAATTCAGCAAAAAATTGATGCTGGAAAAATCAGAAAGCAAGAAGCGGATCGTATTGAAATCATTCAGGATCTTGAGCCTGGCGCCTATAATATCGACATTGTATCCATCCGAGACACTTATATAAAAGAAAAAAGCGGATTGGGTTTGATGAGTTTGTTTCGTCGAAAAGTAAAGCTTCCTGGGTTTGGTGTGAAATCTTAGTTGAATGACAGATATTCAATGATGGATATCCAAGCAAACTAAACTGAACTTTGATAAATAATGCTTAATGTCTCAGATCTGTTGGATGACCTCCCTAATTAAGTAAACGTTTGTGGATTCACTGAAAATTCGTACTGACTGAATTCACAGCCAAGGATTATTGATTTTCTGGCTGGCCGCCATCGGTATCCGCCGATGACCCCTGACTGTTGGATAACCCGGTGACAGGGAATAAGGTAAGCGATTGGGTTGGCCCCTATCGCAGTGCCCACCGCTCGGAAAGCTTTAGGGCGATCGATAAGTTCAGCAATTCTCTTGTAAGTGCTCACTTGACCTGCTTCTATACTTAATAAAGCTTTCCAAACTGCTATCTGAAAGGGAGAGCCCTTTAGCCAGAGTTTGATGTCAGGCTTTTTCTCACCTCTTTCAAATATGCTTTGAGTCAAAGAGCTTGCCTCTGTTGAACGCTCTTGAAATGTGGCTAATGGCCATTGCTGCATAAGTTGCTGTTGGCACAGTGAACTCGATGTTGCGTCATCGAGAAATACCAGCTGGTGAATACCTTTGTTCGTCCAGCAGATAAAAACATCACCGAAGTGTGTCGTTGCGGTGCCGTAATAGAAATCCAGGTCTCGTCCTTGCGATTTGAATTCTCCAGGTGTCACTGCTTCTATTTTTACAAAGTGGTCATAAAGGCGACTACCTCCCGACAGACCAGAATCCAGGCTGACATGAATAGTGCCTTGTTGTGAGGCTAGTTTCCCTTTGGCGTATTCCGTTGTTATGAATTGCAAAAATTGTTTGGGCGATATTCCGGCAAAGTTTACGAATAGGCGCTGAAAATGGTGGGGGCTCAAATGTACGTGAGCCGCGACCTCATTTAAATTCGGTTGTTGCTTATGGTTTTCCAGCAAAAAGCCAATGGCTTTTTCAATCCTTTTGTAATCTGTACTGGCCATATAGAACCTCAAATAACACGGGTAGCGTTGGCGAACAATAAAAGCTTATGTGCCAGTATCGCTACCCGATACTTGCGTTTTTCAGGTTTTAATCTGAGCGATTGCCTCTCCCATTCTAACCGGGCTTTCAGCGGTTAACGAATTTTGCCATTCGATAGTGTCAGACGGAGTTAATACAACAATGGTCGAGCCCAATTTGAAGCGTCCCATCTCTTCACCCTTTTTTAGGAAGATATCCCTGTTGGTATAAAAGAATTGTTGTACATCATGATTGAATGGTGCTACTTGACCGCTCCATACGGTTTCTATCGAGGCAACGATCATCGCGCCAACTAATACAAGAGCGACTGGTCCAATACTGGTTTCAAATATACAGGCGACGCGCTCGTTGCGGGCGAACAAGTTAGGTACATGGTCAACAGTGGTAGGATTAACGGAAAATAATTCTCCGGGAATATAGGTCATTTTAAGCAGCTTGCCATCAATCGGCATGTGAAGACGATGGTAATCTTTTGGCGAAAGGTAAATCGTAGCGAACTGACCATTGTGAAATAATTGAGCATTCTCGGTATCACCACCTAGAAGTTCTTCACAAGTGAACTCATGGCCTTTTGCCTGGAATATTCGCTGTTCGTTGATTGCGCCAAGCTGGCTGATGGTGCCATCGGCGGGAGAGACAAAAGCCAAGCTGGCGTGGTCAATTTTTCTTGCTGAGGGCTTTAATGCTCGGCAAAAAAAGTCGTTAAAATTTTCGTAGCTGTCGGGATCTTCCCGCTCAGCTTCACTCATATCGACATGGAAGTGGCCGATAAACTTATGGATAAAGAGTGATTTAATCCATTGGATTTTTGTGTGCGCAAACCACCCGACAAAACGTGAAAGTAAGTGATGAGGCACGAGATATTGCAGGGTTATAAAAAGAAAAGATTTCAAAGTTAAATCCTGATACGTAAAAGTTAAATTTCAACGGGAGTGTCTGGGTGATTACCCCATTCAGACCATGAACCGTCATAAGCGCGAATGTTAAATCCCAAAATTTTTCCCACAAGATACGTAAAGCCTGAACGGTGATGTGTTTGACAGTGGGTAACAATATCCTTGGTCTGGCTGAATCCTAATTGCAATAACTGGCTGGCAGCGTCTTCTCGAATTCGCAGATTGCGTTCACGGTCCATTAAACTGGTCCATTCGCAATTAATTGCACCTGGAATATGGCCGCCTTTAGCTGCAACCAGACGCTCTCCCCGGAATTCTTGCGGGCTGCGGGCATCCCAGACTTGGAATGTTTCCTGGTTGAGCTTTGTCAGTATGTCGGTTAATGAAGCGCGAGGCGCCTCATTCAGGGATATCTCTGTTGTGGTAGAAAGCTTCTCGCGTTTGACTACCTCTGTTGTTGTGGGCAAGCCTTCATTTTTCCAGGCAATCATACCGCCATCCAAATAAGAGTATTGGGCATGGCCAATCATGTCCAGCGTCCAGATGAAACGCCCAGCCCATCCGCCACCTTCGTCGTCACAAACAATAAAATGTGTGTTTGGTGTCAGGTTTAAATACTCAAAAATCTTTTCCAACTGCTCTAAAGGGGGCAACATACCTTGGGCAGGAGGCCTGGCGGCCACTAGAATTTGATAGGGAAGATAGATGGCTCCTGGAATATGACCAGCCAGATAGTTGTCTTCATTGGATAAATCGACAATACAAACGTTTTCCGGCAAAGCATCTGTCGCCATTATGGCGTTGAGATCATTAGGATCTAACAATAAGGGAAGGGCGTTCTGCTCCATATTTTTGCCTTTTTCGAACCAGAGGTTAGAGTGGATGATGTAAGTGATGATGCATATGTTCGCATTAAAATATCAATGCTGTTTTATAGTGACATCATTAATAGTACTCACAATTCGTTGATAGCTATCAAAACGTTGTGCGCTGATCGTATTGTGTTCCAGCGCAAGCTGTAAGGCGCACTGTGGTTCAGAGGTATGTGAGCAATTTCGAAACTTGCATTTATCGGTAAATTTACGCAATTCGCGAAAACCGTAAATTACCTGTTCTGCGTCTAAATGCCAAAGACCAAATTCACGAATTCCAGGAGAGTCTATACAGTTGCCGCCGTCGATGAAATGATACAGTTGAGAATGAGTTGTTGTATGCCGGCCTTTTGTGGCTTCGGAAAGATCACCGATTAAAATCTCTTCAGAGGGAAGCAGCCGCTTTATCAAAGAGGATTTACCGACGCCGGACTGGCCGACAAAAATGCTGGTTTTACCCTGCAGCAAGTGTTTTAGTTCATCAATGTTTTCGTTTTGTTTGGCGGAAACCTGTACCACGCGGTAACCAAGGTCGCTATATTGCTGAATGGTTTCCTGCACTGTGGGGCTTGCGTCAGGTGAATCCGTGTCAATTAAATCCAGTTTATTGATGAGTAATACCGGCTCGATATCCTGCAGTTCAGCAGACACTAGATAGCGGTCAATCAAGTTATGATGGTATTCCGGTTGTGGTGCGATGGTTATTAAAATCTGGTCGATATTGGCTGCTACGGGTTTTAAGTTACCGTAGCTGTCCGGACGTTGAAGAAGTGATTTGCGGGGTAAGACTGACTCCACCACGCCAATCTTATCGGCTTCTCGCCAGACCACTTGGTCCCCGGTGACGACGGCAGTAACATTGGCTCGCATGTAGCAACGCAACCGTTCACTTTCACTTTCCACTTGGACCTGCTGACCAAAATGTGCGGTCACCAGTCCGTGACGTTCAGCCCCGAGGCTATCTTCATCGATATCCTCCAGTGGATTCCCCGCCCGTGAAATACTGGCGTTTTGTTTTTGCCGTATTCTGCGGCTTTGTTGTTTAGAAAGTCGCCGCTTTGCCATTACACTCTATTTTTACCATTACCAGCCGCTAATATGCGTTCTCAGGTTGTTAATACATTCTGTCTGTTGGACAAGCTTCTGGGGTCTTGCCGATGAAGCTGCTAGTATAAGTGAAACAGGCTTCACATGAGAGTATATCCTTTTGTAATTGGGTATTTATTTGGGAAATTAATATGAGTAGTAGCGAAAATAACTTGATTTGGCTGGATCTGGAAATGACTGGCTTGGTGCCGGAAATGGACGTGATTATCGAGATTGCCACTATCGTCACAGATCAGCACCTGAATGAACTGGCGGTTGGGCCTGTGATTGCCATACATCAGCCAGCTGCAGTGTTAAATGCAATGGACGAGTGGAACACCAATCAACATGGTGCATCCGGCCTGGTGGAGCGCATCAAGCAGAGCCAGTATTCTACGGCGCGAGCAGAACAGGAAACGCTGGCTTTTTTAAAGCAATGGGTGCCGCAAGGTAAGTCACCGATGTGTGGCAATTCAATTGGGCAAGACCGCCGATTTATGGCGCGTTACATGCCGGAGTTGGAAGCGTTTTTTCATTACCGGAATCTGGATGTCAGTACACTGAAAGAATTGGCAAGGCGCTGGAAACCCTCGGTGTTGGATGGTGTTAACAAGCAAGGAAAGCATCTGGCGTTAGATGATATTCGTGACTCAATAGCGGAGCTTCAGCACTATAGAGAGCATTTTCTAGCGATTTAGCCATAGATAGTCAGATCAGCTATTGGTCTGGCCGGTTTTTATAGCGATGCGTGGTTTGACAACTGCGTATCCGCACGGCATTCTAATTGGCCGCTCGTCCCTCTCGCACTTTGAGCAAACACCGGAGGTATTTATGGCCTACCATGTTGTATCAAAATCTACCACGTCGGGACCCTATAACAAGCGTCGTGGATTAAGCCCCGTTCCTAATAATCTTGTAGAATTTTTAAGTCACCAACAGCTAGTCTCTTTGCGTCAAATGGAAGTGTTTGGATGGCGCCTGTCTTTTATTCGCCGGATGGGTGAAGCTGAAGCCGTAACAATCGTGTGTAATGGTAAACGTTGCGCGAAGCTGGAAGGCGATGGAAGCTTAAATACGGAAGTTGATATTAGTTTCCGAATCTAGTCTGGCTTTAGCATTTCACAAAGCTTGAGTATGGTGGTGTGTACATTTATCAGGGAGGCCTCTCCCTGATAGTCTTTGTATGAAATATGAAAGCCACCAGGGTTATAGAGGTATGTATCTCACTGTGCAGGGAACGCCATTGTGAACCGAATGACCTCATGGTTTTCGTTTTATCTTTCGTTTTCTCATGCCTTTAAAATGTAGTTGTCGGTCCAGTGCCCAGGAAAAATGTTCGTGCAACATACCTTCCGCACTGGCTAACCGCATTTTCAAGGCTTCTATGATTTTTTCTGACTTTGGGGCGTTCCCCAGCCCAACGGAGAGGTTTCTCAGCCACCGTTCGTATCCAATTCTGCGAATAGCAGAACCTTCAGTAAATTTTAAAAACTCATCTTCACTCCACAAAAACAAGCGGAGTAAGTCGCTGGAATCTAATTCGTGGCGAGGCTGAAAGTCGGTTTCTGCGGTGGTTGGAGCCTGCTTATTCCAGGGGCAAATGGCTTGACAGTCATCACAACCAAAAACACGGTTGCCAATGGGTTCGCGAAACTCTAACGGGATCGCATCTTTATTCTCAATGGTTAAATAGGATATGCAGCGTCTCGCATCGAGCTGATATGGTTTAGGGAATGCATCTGTTGGGCATACTTTTAAGCAGGCATCGCATTCGCCGCAAAGATCTTCTTTGCTCGCCTTGTCCACCGGTAAGGGGATATTCGTAATAATTTCTCCAAGAAAAAACCAACTTCCAGCGTCCCGATTAATGATCAATGTGTGTTTACCCGTTGATCCCAGTCCTGCCTTTTCCGCGTAGGGCCGTTCCAGTACAGGAGCGCTGTCGACGAACGCGCGTTGTTGTGCATCACCAAAGAGTTGATTGTCGGTACAGTAGGCTTCGAGCTGTTTGGCCAGTTGGGCTAAGCGCTTGCGAATTAATTTATGATAGTCCCTGCCGAGGGAATAGCGCGAGATATATGCTTTTTCGGAAGATTTTAAAATCTTGATCGGGTGTGTGTCGTCCGGAAGATAGTTCATGCGCAGGCTGATCACGCGCACTGCACCAGGCACTAGCAGACTGGGGTCTTCGCGTAGCGCGGCGTTCTCCTGCATCCACTGCATGGAGCCGTGATATCCCTTGGCTAACCACTCCCTGAATCGCACTAGGTCTTCATCCAGCCCAGTCTCGGTAATGCCCACCTGCTGAAACCCCAAGTCTTGGGCCCAGTTATTTAGCAGGTTTCGGAGTTCGGTAAAATCGTTTTGTGCAGCCATCACAATATTTTGACTTTGGTAAGCCTCCGAAGTCACGTATAATTTTTGCTAATTTTTTATCGCAAATGATCAAAAAAAGATCGATGCAGCAATATAGCGGAAAAACACTTCGAATGACGTTCCAGAAATCCCTGCCAACTGACCTGTATTTATGCCAGCAAGCCCGTGAACTCGACAAACGGGCTGCAGAGTATGAAGAAATTGCAACTATCGTACTCATGAAGCGAGCAGGAAAGGCTGCCTATGATTGTTTACGACAGCGCTACGGTGATGTTCCGCTCGTTATTGTGTGTGGGGCGGGCAATAATGCTGGAGATGGGTATGTAGTGGCAGCATTGGCTGCACAAAGGAAGCAGTCTGTTTCAGTCTTGTACCTTTCTGACCCAAACACGCTGACTGGAGATGCATTGAAGGCGTATCGCTACGCGCAACAGGAAGGTGTAGCAATCGCCGCATTTACCGAATCTGAACTCACGCAGCAAGGGGCTGATGTTGTACTCGTTGATGCGCTCCTCGGTACCGGGTTCACGCCACCGCTTCGCTCGGAGTATGGTCATGCGATTCAATGTATTAACCAGCTCGAGCAGAAAAAGTTTTCTCTGGACATTCCTTCAGGGTTGAACGGTGATACCGGTCAGGCAGATCAAGCGGTAGTTGCTGATGCCTGCATTAGTTTTATTGCGTTAAAGCCAGGCCTGCTTACGGCAGAGGGGCCCAATTTTACTGGAGAACTTTATTTTGCTGATCTTGGTGTGCCTGCATCGATATTTGAGCACATGCCTTCAGCGCTAAAGCGTCTCGACCTCGACCAGGTTTTGCCGCTTAAACCTCTTCGACTTCCTGCCTCACATAAAGGTAGCCATGGCAAGGTGTTGGTGTGTGGCGGTGATTTAGGTCTGGGAGGTGCGGCCATGTTGGCTGCAGAGACAGCACTGTTCAGCGGTGCAGGGTTAATAGCGCTGGCAACACAGGCGGCGCACGTGAGTCCAGCTTTGGTTCGTGCTCCGGAAGTCATGACTTTTGCCGTGGAAAATCCATCGCAAATTGAAACTGGTCAGTATTATAGTTGTGTGGTGGCCGGTCCTGGCCTTGGACAGAGTGCCTGGTCTGAGCAGGTACTGCTGGCAGCGTTGCATTTAGAGATCCCCATGGTTGTGGATGCCGATGCTCTAAACCTTTTAGCGAAATATGGATTGGAACATTTTTCTACCAAGCGAGAAAACTGGATTTTAACCCCGCATCCAGGCGAAGCGGCGCGCTTGTTGGATACATCCATTCTGGCCGTACAGCGGGATCGAGTCCAGGCGGCCAAATTGTTGCAAAAGAAATTCGGCGGTGTGATCGTGTTGAAGGGGGCTGGTACGGTCATCGCTTCGGCAGAGGAAATATATATCGCAAATGTTGGTAATGCTGCCCTGGCTGCAGGCGGAATGGGGGATGTGCTCAGTGGCCTTATTGGCGCCCTGTTGGCTCAGGGGCTCCGTGTTGAAGAAGCAGCAAAACTGGCTGTTTGTGTTCACGGGGCCGCAGGTGTTGCCGTAAGCCAGGAGAATGGAGGGCTGCTCGGTGTGCGTGCCAGCGAGCTGCTGCCAGCCATTCGGCAATTGCTCAATTAATGTGAATTTGTATCGCTAGGGAAACTCTCCAATATGCAGTTGTCTACTCAACTTGATAACGAAGAAAGCACAGTCGCGTTTGGTAAGCGATTGGGATTAGCTGCACAGCAGGGGTGTGTCATTTATCTCGATGGGCAATTGGGAGCTGGTAAAACGACGATGTGTCGAGGGGTTTTGCAAGCTTTCGGCTATTCAGGTGCGGTTAAGAGCCCAACCTATACGCTTGTGGAGCCCTATGAATTTAACGCTACGACGGTATATCATTTTGATTTATACCGACTCGGGGAGCCAGAAGAGCTGGAATTTATGGGGATTCGCGATTATTTTCAGCCTAATTCGCTGTGTTTGGTGGAATGGCCTTCTCGCGGTGAAGGGGTTTTACCGCCTTCAGATATCCAGATTCAACTGGCAGCAGTTGCAAATGGCCGAATATTATCTGCCAACAGCAGTACTCAGCGAGGAGATCACGTACTATCATTATTAAAAGAATAAAGTTTGGTTTGGGGGTAATGACCGAGCAAGTACTGGCAAGCGGCCGACCACACGCCATAAAATGTATCGTCACTTTCATAATCGTCACTTTGGTAGGCGTGGTGAACGCGACGATGAATAGTCGGTGGTATGCACATCATAGCCGCGCTCTCTCAGTGAAAAGTCCATTGCGGTTAACCATGGTGTTCGCTGTGGTGTCCTTTTTATTTTCTGTATCTCCATCGGTGCTGGCCTCTAGTGTAGAGGGGGTGCGTTTGTGGCGTGCGCCTGATCACACTCGTTTGGTTTTCGATTTGTCATCGCCTGCGGAACATAAATTATTCCGGCTCACTAACCCTGAGCGTCTTGTGATTGATCTGGAAGGTACTGCGTTTAAAGCAGCCACAAATGAATTGGACTTCAGCAATACACCTATCTCACGTTTGCGTCATGGCAAGCGGAATAAGCAGGACCTCCGGTTAGTGCTTGATTTGAGTCAGGCAACGAATCCGCGGAGTTTTTCTTTGAAAAAGCATGCCGATAAACCGGATCGCTTGGTGATTGACTTGTACGATATTGAAGCCAGCACTATCAAAACTGTGGAGACCATACAGCAAACAACTAAAACCAGCCCGAAAAGTGACATTGTGATTGTTGTAGATGCAGGGCATGGCGGGGAAGATCCCGGATCTATAGGACCGGGCCGATTATTCGAAAAAGACGTCGTACTGGCTGTCAGTAAAGAATTGCAGGCTGTCATTGATAACGAGCCAGGTTTTAAAGCAGTAATGATTCGTTCTGGTGACTACTATGTCGAAAATGTGCAGCGACGGAAAAAAGCACGGGACATTCGTGCGCATATGTTTGTCTCTGTACATGCGGACGGATTTACCGATGCGCGTGCAAAAGGTGCTTCGGTTTTTGCGTTATCCCGTCGAGGAGCAACCAGCCAAATGGCGAGAATTCTCGCATCCAAGGCGAACGAATCAGACCTTATTGGTGGTGCTGGAAGTGTAAGTCTCAGTGATAAAGATGATGTGCTTGCCGGGGTCCTGGTGGACCTTTCAATGACGGCAACCCTGGCCAGCAGTCTGGATGTTGGTGATCGCGTGTTAAAAAATATGGGACGGTTTACACGTCTGCATAAAAACCATGTTGAGCAGGCAGCCTTTATTGTTCTGAAATCTCACGATGTTCCTTCAATCCTGGTGGAAACAGGTTTTATTACCAACCCGGAAGAATCACGCAAACTGAATTCTCATGGGCACAGGAGTAAACTGGCTAACGCGATTTTCTCCGGGATCAAGGACTATTTTTATGATAATCCGCCAGAGGGCTCTTATGTAGCCTGGAAAAAAAGTAATAACGGCGAAATTATCCATACGATTGCCAAAGGTGATACCCTTTCCTCTATCGCCAAACGATACAAAGTCAGCATCAGCACTATTAAAGAGGCGAACAGCCTGGACGGTGCGACGATTCGTATCGGTCAACGTTTAACAATTCCTGCCAGTTAATACACCTGGTAAGCCAGAAAATATTATGAGTGTTATCAAAAAGCTAAGCCCTCGCTTGGCCAACCAAATCGCTGCCGGTGAGGTTGTTGAGCGACCGGCTTCCGTTATTAAAGAATTACTGGAAAACAGTATCGATGCTGGAGCCCAGCAGCTAGATGTAGAAATCGAAGCCGGTGGCGTAAAGCTGATGCGTGTGCGAGACAATGGCTGTGGTATCGACAAAGACGATTTACCGCTCGCGCTTAACCGTCATGCAACCAGCAAAATATACGACCTGGACGATTTGGAGGCAGTGGGAACATTGGGGTTTCGCGGTGAGGCCCTGGCAAGTATCAGCTCGGTTGCCCGTTTAAAATTAACCAGTAATAACGGTGTGCAGGAAAGTGCATGGTGTGCCCAGGCAGAGGGGCGGGATATGGAAACCAGTCTTAGTCCTGCCGCTCATCCACAAGGCACTACAGTGGAAGTTCGTGACTTGTTTTTTAATACGCCGGCACGTCGCAAATTTCTGCGCACTGAAAAAACTGAATACAATCGTATTGAGGATGTGTTGAAGCGTCTGGCTCTGTCCCGTTTCTCACTGGGCTTTTCATTGAAAAATAATGGAAAAGTCATCTACAACTGGCGTCCTGCGCAATCTCAAATTGAAATGGAGCGGCGTGTTGCGCAAATATGTGGTCCAGCTTTTATGGACAGTGCGGTACATATTGATATGGAAAGAGCGGGATTGCGTATCTGGGGGTGGGTGGCGTTACCCACGTTTTCGCGCAGCCAGGCAGATTTGCAACACTTTTACGTAAATGGGCGTGCAATTAAAGACCGTCTGGTGGCACATGCCATCAAACAAGCATACCAGGATGTTTTATATCATGGGCGGCATCCTGCGTATGTGCTGTATCTTGAGTTGGACCCGGGAAATGTGGATGTAAATGTGCATCCCACCAAGCATGAGGTGAGGTTTCGCGATAGCCGTCTAGTGCATGATTTTCTATTCAGCAGTTTGCATAAAGCGCTGGCAGATGTCAGGCCGAGTGCGCCGGATCAGCAGCATGCAAGAGAGCTGGAAATGGCGTCGACGCCTACCTCGTATTCCTCGGGTATAACCGCGCAAAACGCACCTGCGCCAGTGCAGTCGAGTCTTGGGCTGGGTGCTGGTAACCGATCTCCATCTTCTGCCAGCCACTATAGTGTGAACGAGCAGATCACGTCATACTCTTCTTTGGTTAATACGCCCGAGCCAATGGCCATAAAGCCTGCAGCGGAGAGTTTTGCAGAGCTTGAGCAGCGGTCTCAGGCGGAAGAAGTTCCTCCTCTGGGATACGCGATTGCACAGGTAAAAGGCGTGTTTATTCTGGCAGAAAATGCAGCGGGATTAATTGTGGTCGATATGCACGCGGCTCATGAGCGAATTACCTATGAAAGAATGAAGCTGCAATATGCGCAACAGCGAATTCAATCACAGCCCTTACTGGTACCGCAGTCTATCGCGGTAAGCGAAAAAGAAGCCAATTGCGCAGACGATAATATTAGTTTGTTTACCAGTCTTGGCTTCTCCATTGAAAGGGCCGGGCCAGAGTCCTTGTTGATTCGTCAGGTGCCGGTCAGCCTGCAGCGAGCGGATGTTGAAAATCTGGTGCGGGATGTACTGTCAGATTTAATTGAGTTTGGCACGAGTCAGCGAATTCAAAACAATATCAATAGTATTTTAAGCACCATGGCCTGTCATGGCTCTGTGCGGGCCAATCGCCAGCTGACTCTGCCGGAGATGAATGCTTTGCTTCGAGATATGGAAGAAACTGAGCGCAGCGGGCAGTGTAATCACGGGCGCCCAACGTGGACACAGTTGTCCATGTCTGAGCTGGATAAGCTGTTCATGCGAGGCCAGTAGACCGTGCCTCCAACGCAGACAAAACCGCAAGCCATTACCATTATGGGGCCAACTGCCGCGGGTAAAACCGGTTTGGCTATTGAGCTGCTTGAGCATGTCGAAGGTGAAATTATCAGTGTGGACTCTGCGCTGGTATACCGTGGTATGGATATCGGTACGGCAAAACCCTCATCGCAAGAGCTAAGTATTGCACCGCACCGCCTGATTGATATTCGTGATCCGGCAGAAGTTTATTCTGCCGCTGATTTTTGTCGAGACGCGAAGCGTGAAATTGAAAACGTGATTGCGCGGGGGAAAACCCCAATTCTGGTGGGCGGTACAATGCTGTATTTCAAGGCTTTGATTGAAGGCTTGTCGGATTTACCGGAAGCTGATCCGGTTATTCGAGAACAGATTGAGGTACATGCGAAGGATTGCGGCTGGCCGGCAGTTCATGCGCAGTTACAGCAAGTAGACCCTGTGTCTGCAGAAAAAATACACCCCAACCACTCGCAGAGATTGTCACGGGCTCTTGAAGTGTACCGGATAACTGGCAAGCCCTTGTCTAGTTTCCATGGCCACTTAGTTGGCGGGGTTGAAGACCAATATCATTGGATGCACTTTGCTATTGCGCCTCGTCGACGTCAAATTTTACATGACCGCATCGCTTTGCGCTTTAAACAAATGCTAAAGGATGGATTTTTAGAAGAAATGCGTGGTCTTATAGCGCGGGGCGACTTGCATGAAAATTTGCCCTCCATGCGTTCTGTCGGTTATCGACAGGCGTGGGACTATTTACATGATCGTTGTTCTTATGAAGATATGGTCGAACAGGGCATTGTTGCTACTCGACGTTTAGCCAAGCGCCAACTGACCTGGCTCAGGTCTTGGGAGAAGTTAAATTGGCTCGATTTAGATGATGAAACAGGCCAAATTCGTTCAAACGCACAAAATATTGCGAATGTCTTGAAAATTTTAGAGAAAAGGACCATATAATGTAAGTGGGGATTCCCCAACGCTTGTTTTCAGTTATTTTTTTTGCTTGCACCAAAGTTGACCGTTGGTCAGTATCACAGCCAGTTTATTTGCGGTTGTTTTATGGTGTTTTATTAATTTGTCCTAATTTTAAGGAGAACAAAAATGTCAAAAGGGCACAGCTTACAAGACCCTTACTTAAACGTGTTGCGCAAAGAACGCATCCCAGTGTCGATCTATTTGGTAAATGGAATTAAGTTACAGGGCCAAGTAGAATCATTTGATCAGTTTGTCGTACTTTTGAAAAATACCGTGAGTCAAATGGTATACAAACATGCAATTTCCACCATCGTCCCTTCTCGTCCGGTTCGTGTTCCAATGTTGAACCCCGAAGCTGGTGAAGACGGCGACAGCGGAGAATAAACGGAGCCGTGATTGTTTTTTGATAGGCCCGAATCTGGTGAGCTGGCAGTATTAGTTCACCTGCAGTTAGCGCAGACAGCGGTGACTGATGATCTTAGAGAATTCGAAGAGTTAGTGCTCTCGGCGGGTGGTGATCCTGTAGACTTTCTTACTGGCCACCGCCCAACACCGCACCCCAAATACTACATTGGCACGGGGAAACTTGAAGAGCTCAAGCATCTAATCCGCTTCCATAACGCTGAACTCGTTATTTTTAACCACGAGTTGAGTGCCAGTCAGGAGCGCAACCTCGAGAAAGAGCTTAAATGTCGGGTGCTTGATCGCACCGGATTGATCCTGGATATTTTTGCCCAGCGTGCGCGCACGCACGAAGGTAAATTGCAGGTAGAGCTCGCACAACTTCAACATCTATCTACCCGACTGATTCGCGGCTGGACTCACCTTGAGCGACAAAAAGGTGGGATCGGTATGCGTGGTCCTGGTGAAACTCAGTTAGAAACAGACCGTCGGTTAATTCGCGGTCGAATCAAGGCGATAAATAAGCGGCTGGAAAAAGTGCGCAAGCAGCGAGAGCAGGGGCGTCGTGCAAGAAATCGTGCGGAAATACCCACCGTCTCACTGGTTGGCTATACCAATGCGGGCAAGTCTACGTTGTTCAATGCTGTTACTCACGCGGAAGTTTTCGCGCAGGATCAGTTGTTCGCAACACTGGACCCCACTATGCGCCGGATTAAACTGCCGGATGTCGGCCCCGCAATTCTTGCTGATACGGTTGGGTTTATCAGTAGTTTGCCTCACCGGCTTGTGGAGGCTTTTCGCGCGACTCTGGAAGAGGCTTCCAATGCGGATGTTTTACTGCATGTGATTGATGCAGCTGCCGATGAGCGTCTGCGTAATATTGAACAGGTCAATATTGTGCTGGACGAAATTCACGCCAGTGAAATCCCACAGCTACTCGTATACAACAAAATTGATTTGCTGGAGTCTGTATCTGCACGCGTTGACAGAAATGACGAGGGAAGACCCTATGCCGTGTGGTTGTCTGCGCAATCGGGTGAGGGGCTGGATCTTTTACATGCAACCATTGGGGAGTTGCTCGCAGAAAACATTTTTCATGGCACATTGACCTTAAGCGCCAAAATGGGTGGGTTAAGGTCCAAGCTGTTTAAATCTGATGCAGTGGTGAACGAGTGGTACCGTGATGATGGTTCCAGTGATCTGGAAATACGTTTACCGGAGGATGATTTAAATAAAATCCTGGCGAATGAAGGGGTTGAACTGACAGGTCTGTTGGCACAGTCTGAAGATACATCTGCCCCGCGAATGGCGGTCTAAATAAGTATTCCTGTGAGTGATAACTGGGTACAATACGGCGCCTAACAAATGAACCTTTGTATTTAATCTATTTGAAAAATAATAATTAAATCCTATATCTACACATAATCAAAAAATCAAACTCGGAGTGTCCTATGGTTTGGAATGAACCGGGCGGCGGTAAAGACCCCTGGGGTGGCGGTAATCGCGGTAATGATGGCCCACCGGAATTAGATGAAGCACTGAAAAATCTGCAGAAAAAGCTATCGGGAATATTTGGTGGCGGCGGCAATGGGAAACGCGGAGAGAACGACGGCGGATTTAACAGTGCGTTAATCGTGATCGCTATTGTGATAATTGGCATTATTTACTTTATCCGTGGAATGGGGATTGTCAACGAGCAAGAGCGAGCCGTGGTCTTGAGACTTGGGGTTTATAAAGAAACTAAAGGCCCTGGTTTCCGTTGGAATCCACCATTGATCGATACTGTATATACAGAAAATGTCACCAAGCTGCGTAACTGGACTACGACCGAGCAGATGCTGACGAAAGACTTGAACATCGTTGATATCAAGCTTTCTGTGCAATATGCGATTATCGATGCGCAGGACTTTGTTTTGAGGGTTCGATCGCCTGAAGAAAGTCTGCGTCAAGCGGCCAACAGTGCACTTCGCCACGTCGCCGGTTCCACCGTGATGCACGATGTTCTGACCCTGGGTCGGGAGCAGGTAGCAATCCACATTCAGGAAAGATTGCAGTCTTACTTGGACAATTACCAAACCGGTATTCATATCGACAAAGTCAACATTGAGGATTCAAACCCTCCTGTTGAGGTTCAGGAGGCGTTCGATGATGTTATCAAGGCGCGAGAAGATGAAGAGCGTTTGAAAAATGAAGCTCAGGCTTATGCTAACAGTATTATTCCTGAGTCTCGTGGCCGCGCGCAGCGTATGAAAGAAGAAGCGCAAGCCTACAAAGAGCGAGTCATCGCGCAGGCGGAAGGTGAGGCCAAACGTTTTGAATATCTCTTAACTGAATATAAAAAGGCACCTGAAGTGACGCGAAAGCGTTTGTATCTGGATGCTGTTCAAGAGGTGATGTCGAAGAGCTCTAAGGTCATGATCGATGTTGAAGGCGGCAATAATATGCTCTATTTGCCACTCGATAAAATGATTGGCTCTGGCGGTTCCTCCAGCTCAAGTGGCTATGCCACTTCCGATGGTATGCCTATTACGCCGGCTGATCGCGATATTATCGTGAACCAGGTATTGGAAAAAATTCGTCGTGATTATGCAACACCTAGTAATAGTCGTAGAAGGGAGGGCCGTTAATCATGTCTGTTAGAACCTTTATAGGTATTATTGCGTTTATCGTGCTGGTCTTTTTGGTCGACAACTCCCTCTACATCGTCAATCAAACCGAACGAGGTGTATTGTTGCGTTTGGGGCGGGTGGTCGATGCTGATTTGAAGCCCGGCTTGCACGCGAAATTGCCCTTTGTTGATGAAGCAAAGAAATTCGATGCGCGAGTGTTGACCCTGGATGCGCGCGCTGAGCGTTTTCTGACGGTTGAAAAGAAAAGCATGATGGTGGACTCTTTTGCGAAGTGGCACATTATCGATGTTGGAGCTTTTTATACGGCAACCAATGGTGAGGAAGAGCGTGCACAGCGCTTATTGGCTCAGCGTATTAATGAAGGCCTGCGCAACCAGTTTGCACAGCGATCGCTGCAAGAGGTCGTGAGTGGTGAGCGAGACCAGTTAATGGTGGAAATCGCCAAACAGCTCAATGAATTCACACAAACCTCGTTGGGTATTGAGGTGGTGGATGTTCGCGTGAAGAAAATTGACCTGCCAGAGGAAGTGAGTGACCCTGTTTATAACCGTATGCGTGCAGAGCGTGCGCGAGAAGCGCGTGAGCATCGCTCGCAAGGTAAGGAACAGGCCGAGGTGATCCGTTCTTTTGCTGATAGACAGCAAGTTGTAATTGAGGCTGAAGCCTACCGAGAAGCAGAATTACTGCGCGGTGAGGGTGATGCTAAAGCTGCTTCCATATACGCGGCGGCATATAACAAAGACCCTGAATTCTATGCTTTCGTACGCAGTTTAAATGCGTACAAGCAAACGTTCAGAGGAAAGGATGATGTGCTTCTGCTTGATCCAGACAGCGATTTCTTCAAATATCTGAATGACTCTAAAGGGAAGTAATTCGCAATAAATTGCGTAAATATTGAACTTTGGTGGCGCAGGCGCATGAATTAATGCAAACGCCAGCTTAATAAGCGCAACATTCCGTGGTAAAATCCGGTAACCGGCTGCAAATCAGCCGGTTTTTTTGTGCCAGTAACACGCGGAGAGAATTCTCAAAATGTGGGAAGAGTTGGGTAAAGCGCTGTGTCTCATGCTGGTCATTGAAGGTATTTTGCCTTTTTTATATCCCAATCGATGGCGACAATTGGTTGCCATGCTGGCATTAACGCCGGATCGACAGCTGCGCCTGATGGGCCTGGTCAGTATGGCGATTGGAGCCGGTTTATTGTTTTTGATTCACTAAGACTCTGGAAAGGCATATGAGTAAAGTTGACCGTTGGTTGTTGCCGGATGGCATTGAAGAAGTCCTACCCAACGAAGCCAACCAAATTGAGCAGCTTCGCCAGCGCTTGTTACATCTTTTTGAAACCTGGGGTTACGACTATGTGATACCCCCGATGGTCGAATTTACTGATTCCCTGCTAACTGGTTCCGGGCGAGATATTGAGCTGCTAACGTTCAAGCTGACAGATCAATTATCCGGCAAAACCATGGGGATTCGAGCGGATATCACACCGCAAGCCGCGCGGATGGATGCACACAGCCTGCAACGAGAAGGCACTAATCGTTTGTGCTACGCCGGTCATGTGATGCATACCCGGCCTAAAACACCTTTAAGCTCAAGAACGCCGTTAATGACGGGCGTAGAGCTTTTCGGTGAGTCTGGTTTGGATGCCGATATCGAAATTGTCAGTTTGTTGTTGGCAGCGCTAAGTGCGATTCGTTTGGAAAAGCAATACATCGATATAGGCCATGTTGGCGTTTTCCGTTCTCTGGCGGAATTTGCTGAACTTAATTCTGAACAGGAATTGGCGTTATTTGGTTTGTTGCAAACCAAATCCCAAAGTGAAATTAATGCCTGGCTGGACGTGAATGTCGCGGACGAGCAGGCTCGGCAGTGGTTTTCGCAACTACCTAAATTTTCTGGTAGCACTGGCGTGCTGGATAAAGCGCGAGAAGCTTTTGCTGAAGCGCCAGCGGAAGTGCTGGCTGCATTGGACGAATTGCAAGCATTAATTAATGTGGTGTCCGAGCGATATCCCAATGCGCAGTTTTATTGCGATCTCAGTGAATTACGGGGCTACCACTATCACACCGGCATTGTGTTTGGTGCGTTCGCACCCGGCGTGGGTAACGCAATCGCCAGTGGTGGACGTTATGATCATATTGGTGAAGCATTTGGTCGCAGTCGACCTGCAACCGGGTTTGACTTAAACCTGACTGCAATTTGTCGTTTGTTACGTGGTAACGACAAAACTGAGGATAAAGGCATATTTGCACCTGAAACCAACTCATATGCCGGTTGGCAAAAAGTGTTGGAGCTGCGTGAGCAGGGCGAACGTGTGGTATGTGGTTTGTCTGGACAGACCAGCCCGCGGGACCATCAAAATTGTGATCGAATATTACGCGAACAGGACGGACAGTTGATCGTAGAAAAGCTGTAAAGTCGGTCTAAGTGCTGTTTTTGCGATACTGTCGTGGCAAAATTAATTTTAATTGAGTTTATAAAGAGTTAGATGCAATGGGTAAGAATGTTGTCGTATTAGGCACTCAATGGGGCGATGAAGGCAAAGGTAAGATCGTCGACTTATTAACGGAGCAAGTGACCAATGTTGCGCGTTTTCAAGGCGGTCACAACGCTGGGCATACGCTGGTCATTGAAGGCAAAAAAACGGTTTTGCATTTAATTCCGTCGGGCATTTTGCGTGAGGGCGTTACCTGTTTAATTGGTAATGGTGTTGTGCTATCGCCAGAGGCGCTGTTAAAAGAAATAAATGAACTGGAAGAAAATGGTGTTCCTGTGCGTGAGCGTTTACGTTTGTCGCCAGCTTGCCCGTTAATTCTTCCTTTCCATGTGGCATTGGATCAGGCGCGTGAGCTCAAGCGAGGCGCGGCAAAAATTGGCACGACTGGTCGTGGTATTGGTCCGGCATATGAGGACAAGGTATCTCGTCGTGGGCTTCGACTGGGTGATGTACTTCATCCAGAGCGTTTTGCCACAAAACTGAAAGATGTTCTGGAATATCATAATTTTGTGTTGACCCAGTACTACGGTGCTGAAGCCATAGATTTTGACCTTGTCTTGAAGGAGACGCTGGCACTGGCTGATATCCTCAAACCGATGATTATTGATGTCACCGACTTTTTACATTCGGCGCGTGAAAACGGTGAACATATTCTGTTTGAAGGGGCGCAGGGGTCTTTGCTGGATATTGATCACGGGACTTATCCTTTTGTAACCTCGTCTAATACAACCGCTGGCGGAACTGCAACGGGCTCGGGTTTTGGTCCACTGTATCTGGACTATGTTCTGGGTATTACTAAAGCCTACACCACACGCGTCGGTTCAGGCCCTTTCCCGACCGAGTTGGATTGTGAAGTGGGTAAACACCTTGGTGAAAAAGGTCATGAGTTTGGTGCAACAACAGGTCGCCAGCGACGTACGGGTTGGTTTGATGCCGTCGCCGTGCGCCACGCAGTACGAATAAACAGTATGAGTGGAATTTGTTTGACCAAACTGGACGTTTTGGATGGTTTAAAAGAAGTGAAAATCTGCGTGGGCTACCAGGACGCGAATGGACAAAACCTCGGTGTTCCGTGTGATGCGGAAGGTTGGGAAACTCTGGTTCCAGTATATGAAACTATGCCGGGCTGGAATGAGAATACTGTGGGTGTTCGAAGCTTGGACGCGCTACCAAAAGCCGCGCTGGATTATATTGAGCGTTTGGAGCAATTGGTCGGAATTCCCATCGATATCGTCTCTACCGGACCAGATCGCGTCGAGACTATCGTCCGTCGCCATCCTTTTTCTGTTTAATATTTGTTCGGCAGTTTGTTGTCCTGTATGACAAACTGCTGCTCTCTCCTTGTCTCTCCTCTTGTTATAGCCGTTATTCAACTACACTCAAAACAACATAAATAAAATTTTTAAAGTGTCTTTTGGGTGTGCAGGAATGGGAATTGAACGCAGGCAGTATCAGCGTTTTAATGTCGATTGGCCTGGTCGAATTCTGTTGCCAGGTAAAGAAATCAATGAAATAAGTATTTTCAGTGCTTCTCGCGGTGGCTTGGGGATTTATTTTGTATATGCTATTCCTGTAGGAACACAGGTGAACATTGAGTTTTTTGTGCGAAATCGCCATGTAAAAACGCGAATCAGGGCGGTAACTCACGTGATACACAATGATATTCTGGCCGGGAATCGCGGTGCGAAAGTGGGATTGCATTTTCAGCAGATGACGTCTGAAAATATGCATGCTCTCGCTAATGCACTTCATGAAGATGGACAACCGAGCCTGGAATAGTGGTCTATATGTTGCTTTTCAAAGAATGCCTTATTTTTATTGAATTGTTTGTGAAGTAGACAAAACTAGTACAAAACTGGTGCCATAAAGTATGATAGACCGTATATTATTCAAAACAAAAAACGATAAATTATCCAAGTTGTATTTCCAGTCGACAACATACACTCAGCTCAAAAAATCATAATTTTGATTTAAGCGGAATCTAATTTTGAGAAAAAAAAGATCAAATTCAAATAGCGACCCCTACGCAAAGCGTGAAGCATCTAAATACGACAACCCTATTGCCAGTAGAGAATACATCAGCGAGTTGCTTGAGAAATCTCGTGGCCCCTTAAGTCACACCTCGCTGTGTAAGAAACTCGAATTAACGCAAGAAGACCAAATCGAAGGTCTACGGCGGCGTCTGATTGCGATGGAGCGAGATGGGCAGCTGATCAAGAATCGAAAAGGCGCTTACGGCTTGGTAGAAAAAATGGATTTGATTCGCGGCCGCGTGCAGGGGCATCGCGATGGTTTCGGGTTCGTCATTCCGCTGGAAGGGGAAGGTGATATCTATTTGAGTAACCGTCAAATGCGAAAAGTCTTTGACGGCGATGAAGTGTTAGTAAGAGCAGACGGAGAAGGTCCCAACGGCAAGCGAGAAGGGACGATTGTGGAAATCCTTTCTCATAATACTCAGCAAACCGTGGGACGCTATATTAACGAGCGGGGCATTTTACTGGTGAGGCCGGATAATCCACGTAACTGTCATGACATTCTGATTCCGCCAGAAGACAATGCCAAAGCTAAGGATGGTCAGTTTGTTGTAGTGGAAATCGTACAGCAGCCCAGCCGATATCAGCGTCCCGTGGGGCGAATTGTCGAAGTTCTCGGAGATCACATGGCCCCGGGAATGGAGATTGATGTTGCAATACGTTCACACGGTATCCCTCACGTTTGGCCGCCGGAGGTAGAACAGCAGGCGGCAACGTTTACCAGTGAGGTGAGTGAACCGGATAAGAGGGGACGTATTGATTTACGTAAGCTCCCACTGGTGACAATCGATGGTGAAGATGCTCGCGATTTTGACGATGCTGTTTTTTGTGAGAAAAAGCGTTCTGGTGGATGGCGTCTTTACGTCGCAATTGCGGATGTATCGCACTATGTGCAAAAGGACAGTGCACTGGACAAAGAAGCGATAACGCGAGGAACTTCAGTTTATTTCCCGGACTTTGTTGTGCCGATGCTACCGCAAGTGCTCTCCAACGGCCTTTGCTCGCTGAATCCTAAAGTTGATCGCCTGTGTATGGTGTGTGAAATGACCATCAGTGCGAAGGGAAAAATAAGTGGCTACACGTTTTATGAAGCCGTTATGCACTCCCAGGCGCGTTTAACTTATACCCAGGTCGGCCAAATGATTGCCGAGAAGGGTAAAAAGCAAAGCAGTATTCGACAACAATATAGCGATATCGTGAAGCACATAGACGAGCTTCACGACTTGTATCAGGTGTTACGCACCGCCCGGGATGAGCGTGGTGCAATCGACTTTGAATCAAAAGAAACCAAAATTGTATTTGATGCCGAGCGAAAAATTGAAAAAATTGTGCCGATCGAACGTAACGATGCGCATAAACTTATCGAAGAATGTATGCTGGCGGCCAATGTCAGTACGGCAAAATTACTGGAGTCGTTAAAAGTCCCAACGCTTTATCGTGTGCACGAGGGACCGCGACAGGAAAAACTCGAGATGTTGCACGAATATCTTGCAGAAATCGGGTTGAGCATGCGGGGCGGGGAAGAAATAAGCCCGCAGCATTATCGCGAGGTTCTGGAGCGTGCACAAGGGCGTCCGGATGCACACATTATTCAGACGGTAATGCTTCGCAGCATGAATCAGGCGGTGTATCAGCCGGCGAATGAAGGGCACTTTGGTTTGGCCTATACCGCTTACGCGCATTTCACCTCGCCGATTCGACGGTATCCGGATTTACTGGTACATCGTGCAATTCGAGCGCTTTTGCAGTCCGATATTAAGTCCAGCAAATTGCGCCGCGCAAATAAACAATCGGGCAAGGCTTTTGATAATGTGTATCCTTACGCGCTGTCTGATATGCAAAATTTTGGTGAGCAGACTTCGTTGTGTGAACGCAGAGCGGATGAAGCAACGCGAGATGTCGTCAGCTGGTTGAAGTGTGAATATCTCCAGAATCATGTTGGAGAAGAGTTCGAAGGCGTGGTGAGTGCCGTTACCGGATTTGGTCTTTTTGTTGAGTTGCGGGATCTCTATATCGAAGGTCTAATACATGTCGCAACGCTGCCGCATGATTATTATCATTTTGAAGCCGCGAAACATCGTCTGGTTGGTGAGCGCACGCGAAAAGTATTTCATTTAGGTGATCCGCTTCGAGTTCGAGTCATGCGGGTGGATCTCGACGAACGCAAGACCGACTTTGAGCTGGTGGGTTCTGTGCGTCAACGAAAACAGACACGCACTGCGAAACCGGCGACAACCAGTGGCGCCGTGCACAGTACAAGAACCATTCGTAAGCGCAAGGCGCAACAGATCAAAACAACTGCGGAGCTGGATAACGATCTTGAGATGTCGCCCAGTAGCCACGGATCGTCGAGCAAAAGAAATGCAAAGCAGGGCCAAAAAGCAAAAACGGGTGCTGTGGCAGAAATAGCAGAGACAAAGACACCTGCCAAAGAAGTGGTTGAAGTCAAGACTGAGCCAGGTAAGCCCAAAAAGGTTAGCAAGAAAAAAAGTGCTGCTACTGTAAAGTCGAAATCCAAGTCGCCAGGCAAAGCTAAAGCTAAAACTAAAACAAAAACTAAGCCTGCAGCCAAAAAAGCCAAAGTTAAAAGTAAGGCCAAAGAAAGCAAAAAGGGGCAAGAAGGCAAAAAGGGCAAAGAAGGTAAAAAAGACGGTGAAGTAAATTCAGCAAAAAAAGCAGATCAAGTTAAAACTACAAAAAAGACTAAGCCTGCAAAAGCTGAAAAGAACGCAAAAAAAGTCAAGCAAGTAAAACCAGGTAAGAAAAAGGATTTGAAAGCTAAAAAAGACAAAAACAGCAAAAAAGCCAAAAAGAAAAACAGCAAAAACAAAGGTAAAAAATAGTAAGACACCATGGCAACTCAAGAAACAACTTATGGGATTCACGCGGTCCAGACATTGTTGAAAACCGCTCCTCAGCGGATTAAATGTTTATTTATCTTGCGCGGACGGCTTGATCAGCGCATGCAAAAAATTATGAGCGCCGCTCAAAGTGCAAATATCAAAATAGACACTGTCGACCGGAAAAAACTGGATGCCATGTGTGAAGGCAACCATCAGGGTGTTGTGGCAACGGTGGAAGCCGGAAAGTCGCTGCTTGAACCTGATTTATACGAGCTTATCAAGCAGGTTGATGGAGACCCATTAATCCTTGTTCTGGATGGCATTACCGACCCGCACAATCTAGGGGCTTGTTTGAGAACCGCCGATGCCGCGGGTGTTCATGCAGTGGTGGTGCCAAAAGATAATTCCGCCAGCCTTACCGAAACCGCTCGCAAAGTGGCATGCGGTGCAGGGGAGAGCGTCCCCTTAATCGCCGTCACCAACCTCGCGCGGTGTATGAAAAAAATGCAGGAAATGGGCTTGTGGATTTCCGGGGCAGCAGGCGAAGCCAGTCAAACACTGTATCAGGCCGCTCTAAACGGCCCGAGAGTTATTGTGATGGGGGCTGAAGGCAGTGGCATGCGCCGATTAACCCGTGAAACCTGTGATGAACTCGTGTCGATTCCCATGCAGGGCATTGTGTCCAGTTTGAATGTGTCTGTTGCAACAGGCGTGGTGCTGTTCGAAGTGTGTCGACAGCGCGCAAATTAAGACTTTTCCGACGCTTCTCTTCAGCTTTTATGCGGGCAAAAGCAAAATTTTGTACAAAAAGCGCTATAGCTCGCATTCCACCTTTAGAAATGGTTGCAATTTAAGCTTGCCCCCCCTAGAATGCGACGCCCTAAAACCCGTCAAGTCTTTTGCTTGGCGATTCTCCTTGTCTCACCGAGCTTTTCGGGAGACTTTAACCCGTAAGGAGCGAAAATGCGTCATTACGAAATTGTGTTTCTGGTCCACCCTGACCAGAGTGAGCAGGTGCCCGGCATGATCGAGCGCTACTCCTCATCAGTGAACTCCACTGGAGGAAAAGTGCATCGTTTGGAAGACTGGGGCCGTCGCCAATTAGCATACTCCATCAACAAAATTCACAAAGCGCATTACGTTTTGATGAATGTTGAGTGTACTGAAGAAGCCCTGGAAGAGTTAACGACTAACTTCCGCTATAACGATGCGGTTCTGCGTAACCTTGTTATCCGTATGGACGAGGCAGAAACCGAAGAATCTCCCATCATGAAAGCAGAGAAAGAAAGCCGCGAGCGTAAAAGCCGCGCGGAAAAACGTGCTGCTGAAGCTGCCGCTGAAGAAGACAACAACGAAGAAGAGTTGGAAGAAGCTGGTGTTGAAGACGATGATGACGGAGAGGAGAATTAATCATGGCTCGTTTTTTTAGACGTCGTAAGTTCTGTCGTTTCACTGCCGAAGGCGTGAAGCAAATTGACTATAAAGACCTTGATACCTTGAAAGCCTACATTTCTGAAACTGGAAAAATCGTTCCAAGTCGTATTACTGGAACCAAGGCTAAGTATCAACGTCAATTGGCAACTGCTGTTAAGCGTGCGCGTTATTTAGCGTTGTTGCCATACACCGATAGCCACGAGTAATCGAGGATATCGCGAAAGAGGTGTAATTGTGCGCTCGCTAGCTGAATATATCATGCGCGGGCGCTTCCAGGCGTACTCTATAGCGCTATTAGGGGGCTTGGTTCCGATGTTTGGCCAAGGTGCAATTGGGCTTGTGTCCCTGCGCCGAGGTTGGCAGGAAGGTATTTTTGTGGTGTTGTGGGCCTGTTTACCGGTTCTGATTCAGTTTTGGCTGAATCAAATTGGAGAATTGGTGACCTATACAACAATGAGTATCATGGTTGTGACTTTTTTAAGTTCACTAACGCTTCGTTTAACGATGAATTGGCCATATACCCTGGTATCCCTGCTTGTGTTTGCAGTCTTAGGTTCGCTGCTGATTTATGGCTCGATTGATGGTTTGGTCGGTACCTTGCAGGAATCCATAGATAACGCTTTCCAGAATACGGAACTGGCGGGTCAGCCAGTCGAACAGCTGACCGGTGCCAAGTTAACCGGCATGCTCGCTTTTGCAGTGAGTTTTGTCAGTTTAATGGGGTTGCTTTTAGCTCGTTGGCTACAGGCAATTCTCTATAACCCTGGTGGATTTCGTACAGAGTTTCATACGCTGAGGTTGTCACCGCCGGTTACGGCCATATGTGCCATTGGCCTGGCTGTAAGTTATTACGTTGGAATTGACTACGCCTATTGGGGCTTATTGTTTAGTCTGCCGCTGTTTATCGCGGGGCTTGGCGTAATACACAATCTGGTAGACCAGTACAAACTTGGATATACCCCCCTGGTGGTCATGTATATCAGTTTCATTATTATTGCGATTACCGTTGTATTAGTCGTAATAATTGGTCTGACAGACTCCTGGATGAATTACAGAAAAATTTTTGCAAAAAAGCAGTGATGAAATGACTGCTTGATAAACTAGAGGAAAACGAGATGGAAGTTATTCTGCTCGAAAAAGTGGGTAAATTAGGTACCGTTGGCGATAAAGTGAACGTGAAGTCTGGCTTTGGTCGTAACTTCCTTTTGCCACAAGGTAAAGCGGTAACTGCAACTGAAAGCAATATCGCGGATTTTGAAGCTCGTCGTGCTGAATTAGAGCTGGCTGCGGCAAACCAAAAAGAAGCTGCAGAAATTCGTGCTGGTAAGCTTGAAGATCTGAAAGTGACTATCACTGCAAAAGCTGGTGACGAAGGTAAACTTTTTGGTTCTGTTGGTGCGCGTGATATCGCTGAAGCTATTACAGCTGCTGGCGTTGACGTTGAAAAAGCAGAAGTAAAATTGCCAACAGGCACTTTGCGTGAAGTAGGCGAGTTTGACATCGACCTGCAATTGCACGTAGACGTTACTCAAACAGTTAAGCTGATTATCGAAGCTGAATAATAACCAAAACCCGGCAGGATACTGCCGTGAGTTAATGGTTGTTATTAGTGTGATTAAGTCAGAAAAACTCAAATTGCGGGCGCGCGGCATGCTGTGCGCCCGTTTTTGCGTGCGCTGAATATATTCCTTTTTAAACAAGGTGTTTTTGGGAAAAATGTCCCCCCTCTGTACATTGATGCGTATGTGGAATGGGGGCACAATGCATAGGCATATGACAAACTTTGCCGAATGTTAGTGAACGCATGAATCATGAGCACGTGATCAGCCAAAAATACCTGTAATGACACGCGTCAGTGTTGCCTGCGAACACAATCTGATCGAAAGCCAAAATATTGTACAAAGCCGGAAATTACGAAGATGTCTGAAGTTGAGTCCCAAGCATTTCCCGACTATGAGTCCGCTGATGATGTGACAGTGGATGTGATGCCGCATTCAGTTGAAGCAGAACAGTCTGTCATTGGCGGCTTAATGCAGGATGCCAGCAATTTTGATGCGGTCGCTGAGATTCTCTCCAATAACGACTTTTACAAGGCTGCGCACAGCAAAATCTTCAGGGTAATGGTGGATTTGATTGAGGCGGAGCAGCCCATCGATGTGATTACCGTCTCTGAAGAGTTGAATCGGCACGAGCAACTTCCTTCGGTTGGGGGGCTGGACTATTTAACGGATCTGGTCACTAACGTACCCAGCAGTGCCAACGTGGTGGCTTACGCGAAAATTGTGCGAGAGCGTGCCACTCTGCGCCAACTCATTTCAGCGGCAACTGAAATCAGTCGTGCCAGTTACAATCCCGGTGGTTTAGCTTCTGATGATCTGCTTCAGCTGGCGGAGCGCAAGGTAATGGAAATTACCGAAGAGCGGCCGAAAGAAGGCGGATTCGAAGATGTGAATGCGCTGCTGAAGAAAACCGTCGAAAAGATTGACCACCTGTTTCGTTCTGACTCAGATATTACGGGGCTATCTACAGGGTTGAGCGAGCTTGACGAGAAAACGTCTGGCTGGCAGCCCGGTGAACTGATTATTCTGGCGGCTCGTCCATCGATGGGGAAAACCGCTTTGGCACTTAATTTCGTCGAGGCCGCGATTTTAACCCAAACCAAACCCGCTTTGGTTTTCAGTATGGAGATGCCCTCCGACTCGTTGGTTATGCGGATGCTATCGTCCATGGGGCGTATTGACCAAGGCAATCTGCGTAATGGTAAATTGACGGAAGAAGACTGGCCAAAGCTGGAAATGGCTGCGCGTAAAATGAAAGATAAAAAGCTGTTTATTGACGATACAGCTGGTTTGACTCCCTCTGAAGTTCGTGCGCGTGTCCGGCGAATTGCGCGAGAGCATGGCAACCCGGGAATGATCATGATCGACTACCTGCAGTTGATGCATGTCGGCGGCTCAGAGGGGAGAACACAGGAAATCTCGGAGATTTCGCGCTCGCTTAAAGCCCTGGCAAAAGAATATGAATGTCCTGTCATTGCTCTTTCGCAGCTTAACCGCGGTGTAGAACAGCGACCCAATAAGCGGCCAATGAACTCGGATTTGCGGGAATCGGGTGCGATTGAGCAGGATGCGGACGTTATCCTGTTTATTTACCGAGACGAATACTACAACGAGGAAAGTCCGGATAAAGGGATGGCAGAGCTGATCATTGGTAAGCAGCGTAATGGTGAGATTGGAACCTGCCGGGCCGCCTTTGTGGGTAAATTTACGCGCTTTGATAATCTGGCGCCTGAATACTTCCAAAACGCTGAATAAGCAGTTTTCCAGCCGTCGATATTCAATGAATTTCACGCGAAATTAGTGTCTAAAACTTGTCTGTTGCGGTGCGGCACATGTATTATCCGCAGCTCTTGAATAGAGGCTGGGTTTCATCATTTTGATTGGTGAACGATATGGGCGCCATGAAGATGCAGCAATTGGCGGCGTACTTGAAGAGAATTGATTAAACGCGCAGAAAGAACAACGTAATGCAGATTTTTCATCATATAGAAAGTGTGCGAAATGCCATCGCACAGGCCCGTGCAGACGGTAAAAAGGTTGGTTTTGTACCAACAATGGGTAACTTGCATGCGGCGCACTTGGAATTAGTGGAAACTGCTCAGAAGCATTGCGATTTTGTCGTCTGCAGTATATTTGTTAACCGTCTACAATTTGGTCTAAACGAAGACTGGGATAAATATCCGCGAACCTTTGAGCAGGATGCAGAAAAATTGCGAGCAGTAAACTGCGACATGCTGTTTTTCCCTGACGAGCAGGAAATTTACCCCAACGGCATGGATGAGCAGACTCGCGTCATCGTGCCGACAATGGCCAATGTTCTCTGTGGGGCAAGTCGTCCGGGGCATTTTGAAGGGGTGACAACTGTGGTTACTAAGCTGTTCAATATTGTGCAGCCCGATGTTGCAGTATTTGGAATTAAAGATTACCAGCAGCTTGCGATCATTCGACGCATGGTTGCCGACCTGTGTATGCCTGTGCATATTATTGCCGGTGAGATTGTGCGCGAAAGTGATGGATTGGCAATGAGTTCTCGCAATGGTTTTATTACAGAGCAGGAACGCCCGCAGGCTAATCAGTTAAACAAAAGCCTGAACTGGGTAAAAAACGAGATTTTAGCGGGTAGCCGAGAGTATCCGCAGCTGGAAGCCGAGGCTCGCCAGCAAATTGAAAATGCGGGTTTCAAACCCGATTACCTCAGTATCTGCCAGTCAGCAACGTTGGAACCGGCTGCACATGACGATACTGAGTTAACAGTTCTGGGGGCGATGTATACCCAGGGCGCAAGGCTGATTGACAATGTGTCATTAGCTCTTAAACCAATGAATGAGGTGAATTGAAATGCAAATTACGCTATTAAAAGGTAAGTTGCACATGGCATGTGTGACGCAAGCGGAGCTATGGTATGACGGCTCCTGCGCCATTGATGCTGATTTGGTGAAACTGGCGGGTTTGCGCGAGTTTGAACGAATTGATATTTATAACGTTGATAATGGAGAGCGTTTTACCACCTACGTTATTTTGGCCGAGCCTGGTTCTAAAACCATTTCCATGAATGGTGCTGCTGCACGGAAAGTCCAGGTGGGTGATCGGGTGATCATTGCCGCTTATGGCCAGTTGAGCGAAGCTGAAGCAGAAAATTATAAACCGAAATTGGTGTATTTAAATCGCGACAATTCTGTTGATCGCACCAGTAATACCATTCCCGTACAAGTGGCATAAATTTGGAAAAGGATCTTTGTGAGAGTGGGTGCAACGGGCGTCTGCCATCGTGTCGCCTGCAAAGCGTATAAAAGCGCGTTACTCTGCTTAGCACTACAGAATCCCCTCCCCGAAAAGGCTCATTAGAGCCTTTTTTTGTTTTCTCCTTTAACAATTCCTTGCCCCGCGCCAACAGAAACTGGCGTACGAGATAATCATATAAGACTAAAGCTTACTACAGCATGCGTTCGTATCGCGTTATGATGATCTTCATACATGCCTACGAGATAAAAATACGCGGCGAATGCAGGAGTCCATATGTCTATAAAAACCTATCCAGTACCAGAAGCACTGGCCCAAAGCGCGCATATTAATGCAGAAAATTATGCAACCATGTACCGTCAGTCCATTGAGCAGCCAGATGTGTTTTGGGCTGCGCAAGCCGAAGAGTTTCTCACTTGGGATAAAACCTGGGACAGTGTCCAGGAGTTTGACTTTTTCAAAGGGGAAGCCGCATGGTTTAAAGGTGGCAAGCTCAACGTCAGCGTAAACTGTATTGATCGTCATCTGCCTGAACGCGCTAATCAAACAGCCATTATCTGGGAGGGAGATAACCCGGCTGAAGATAAATCGGTGAGCTATCAGGAATTGCATGGCGAAGTGTGCCGACTGGCTAATGCATTAAAATCGCGTGGTGTGAAAAAAGGCGATCGTGTATGCATTTATATGCCAATGATCGTCGAAGCTGCGTATGCCATGCTGGCATGCACGCGAATAGGTGCCGTGCATTCTATTGTGTTTGGTGGCTTTTCGCCGGAGGCATTAAAAGACCGGATTCTGGATTCTGATTGCCAAGTGGTCATTACCGCCGACGAAGGTGTTCGCGGTGGAAAAACGATCCCGCTCAAAGCCAATACCGACAAAGCTGTTGCTGGTTGTGCCAATGTGCACACAGTACTCGTGGTAAAACGTACCGGAGGGGAGGTACAGTGGAACGAGAAGTGCGATGTTTGGTATCACGATATAGTGGCCAGTATGGAAGATACCTGTCCTCCAGAATCCATGGATGCAGAAGATCCATTATTTATTTTGTATACCTCGGGTTCAACGGGTAAACCAAAGGGCGTATTGCACACCACGGGCGGCTATTTGTTACAAGCGGCAATGACGCATAAATATACCTTTGACTATCGTGAAGGGGAAATTTACTGGTGCACTGCGGATGTGGGATGGGTGACCGGGCACACCTACATTGTGTACGGGCCACTGACAAATGGCGCGACCACCGTGATGTTTGAAGGTGTGCCAAACTATCCGACGGCTTCTCGGTGTTGGGAGGTGTGCGATAAGCACAATATCAGTATTTTTTATACTGCCCCCACCGCCTTGAGAGCATTGATGGGACAAGGTGATGAGCCTGTGACCAAGACCTCTCGAGCATCGCTGCGAATTTTGGGGACTGTCGGTGAGCCAATTAATCCAGAAGCCTGGGAATGGTATTACAAAGTGGTTGGCGAAGAGCGCTGCCCCATAGTGGATACCTGGTGGCAAACGGAAACCGGGGCACACATGTTAACACCATTACCTGGTGCAACCGCCTTGAAGCCTGGGTCTGCTACGTTGCCATTTTTTGGTGTTGAGCCTGTTTTGCTGGATGACCAAGGCCAGGAAATCGAAGGAGAAGGCGAGGGGAGTCTGGCGATTAAGCGTTCCTGGCCAAGTCAGATTCGCACCGTCTATGGTGATCATGAACGTCTGGTACAAACGTATTTCTCAACGTATCCCGGTTACTATTTCACCGGTGATGGGGCCAAACGTGATGCTGATGGCTACTACTGGATTACCGGCCGCGTGGATGACGTGCTGAATGTATCCGGTCACAGAATGGGCACTGCAGAAGTGGAAAGCGCGCTGGTCTTGCATGAGAGCGTATCAGAAGCTGCAGTTGTCGGTTATCCCCATGACATTAAAGGGCAGGGAATATACGCCTACGTCACCCTGATGTCGGGAATTGAACCTACAGATGCGCTGAAGAAAGAACTCGTTCAAATGTGTGTGAACGAAATTGGTCCCATTGCTAAGCCCGATCTAATACAATGGGCGCCCGGATTACCTAAGACCCGCTCTGGCAAAATTATGCGTAGAATTCTGCGCAAAGTTGCAGCTAACGAGTTAGAAAACCTTGGGGATACGTCAACCTTGGCGGACCCAACTGTGGTTGATGAGTTAATTGGTAATCGACTGAACAAATAAGCCTCTATTATGTGTGACCTTTATTAAGTTTGAATTGGTACGCGTAAAAAATTGGTGGCTTGAAAAAAAGATTTCGGAGGTAAAAATGAAAGTTGCCAAAAATAGCGTCGTATCCATTCATTACACTTTAACAGCTGAGGATGGCAGTGTTATAGACTCTTCTTTTGGTCAAGAGCCACTAAGTTATTTGGCTGGTTGTGGAAACATCATTCCCGGACTTGATGACGCATTGATGGGCTTAGAACCTGGCGATAAAAAACAAGTGACCGTACCGCCAGAAGAAGGTTATGGTGCGATTGAGGAAGACTTAATCCAAAATTTGCCGCGTAACATGTTTACCGGGATTGACGCGATAGAGGTTGGAATGGAGTTCGAAACTCAGAACACCGAGGGTGAGTCCATGTTTGTTATCGTGACAGAGGTGAGTGATACCGAAATAACAGTGGATGGTAATCACGAGCTCGCCGGGCAGATACTGAATTTCGATGTGCAGGTTGAGGGCGTACGAGAAGCTACCGCTGAAGAAATTGAGCATGGCCACGCGCACTAACAATTTAGTCTAATGCAGTCGCGGGTCGGCTGACATCAACACAGAGGCGTTGCGAAAGCAGCGCCTTTTTTGGTTTAAAATCCATCAAAAATCAAATTCAGCTCGGGACGGACCAAACTGATTACAGAATGTCCGTGTGTGAAGCTGCTCACATCTCTTCCAGTGAATGATCGAAAAAGCGCTTTTGTTTGATCCGCAAAACCTGCATGCTTTAGGATATTAAGCACTATACTGAATATTGAATAAGAGAAAAACGAAGATCAAATTCACCTTCATAAGTAAAGGATCAAAAAGTGACTGGGAAAATATCTGCAAGAGTAACTCCGCAAAAAGCGTTAGAAGTTTTATCCCAAATTGAAGTGGCTCGTCTAGCCGATCGCAAAGACAAAGATGTGTATGATAGTTTTCGTCGCTGCGCACTCGCGGTATTGAACACAGGTGCGGAAACTGACGATACAAAAGAAATCCTAGAAAAATTTGAAGATTTTTCTGTCGACGTTATTCAACAGGAGCGTGGTATAAAGTTAGATATCAACAACGCACCAGCCAATGCATTCGTCGACGGTAAAATGATTACCGGTATTTTGGAGCATTTGTTTTCAGTGTTGCGCGATATTATTTATATCAACATTGAACTAAAAGAAAATCGTGATATTGATCTGCGCGAAACTCATGGCATTACCAATGCCGTATTCCATGTTATGCGCAATGCCGGCGTACTTAAGCCCAATAACGAAGTGAACCTGGTCGTGTGTTGGGGTGGGCATTCCATAAATGAAGTCGAATATGATTATTCAAAAGAAGTCGGATACCAAATGGGGTTGCGAGGGTTGGATATTTGTACGGGTTGCGGTCCGGGGGCAATGAAGGGTCCAATGAAAGGCGCTACATTTGGGCATGCAAAAATGCGATTTAATGGACGTTATATTGGTATCAGTGAACCGGGTATTATCGCCGCTGAATCGCCTAATCCAATTGTGAACAAGTTGGTAATATTACCGGATATAGAAAAACGCCTCGAGGCCTTTGTTCGTACTGGCCACGGCATTTTGGTCTTTCCCGGTGGTGTTGGAACCGCTGAAGAAATTCTATATATTCTCGGTGTATTGCTTCACCCGAAAAACCGCGATATACCATTTCCCTTAATTTTCACCGGGCCAGAATCGTCACGTGAATACTTTGAACAGATAAACGATTTTATAGGTTTTGCATTGGGCGAAGAAGCGCAGGCGAAATATGAAATCATTATTAATGATCCTGTGCTGGTTGCGCAAAAAATGCGGGATCACATGGAAAATGTCAAAGCTTATCGACGCGCTACACAAGATGCGTATTACTTTAATTGGGTGTTGACCATTCCTGAAGATTTCCAGCATCCGTTTAATCCTACGCATGAAAAAATGGCTAGTCTGGATTTGCACCGAAATCAAAAAACACATGAGCTGGCGGCGAATCTTCGGCGTGCATTCTCCGGCATTGTTGATGGCAATGTTAAAGATCATGGTATACGTGCAGTTGCGGAAAAAGGCCCTTATGAAATCCATGGAGACAAGGAAATTCTTGGGCCATTAGGGCAGTTGCTGCGAAAATTCGTTGAGCAAAAGCGCATGAAAATACCCACTCAGGAGTATGTTCCCTGCTATAAGATTATCGAGTAAACTACCTTCGGTGCGCGCTGTCTCATATGGGTTGATTTGTGTAGGTGTTTGTGTCTGACGCATAGGTAATACGCTCCCAGTGAGACAGGCGAAATCTTCAATATTGGCTCTCTGAGCCAGCAAATTGAAATACCGTCAGCGCTCTGACTGTCGATTCGACAGATTGAGTGCTAAGCGCTGGTTATTGTTAATTAGTTTATTTTATAAAGGTCCGATTTTGTCCGAAGAAGAGTTTAGTGCGCTATTGGGCGACGACGTTAAGCCCATTAAAGCTGAAACAAGAGTCGACTTAGACAAACAAAAAGACAGTGGCGTGGATAAGCAGCAACGCCGCAAGTCAGCTATTGAGAAAACCCAAAGTGATGAAAAAGCAGAGGGAATTTCCGACCCAATAGATATGGTTGATCCACTCGATGTGCTTTCTTATCAGCGCCCGGGTGTTCAACATGGTGTATTTAAAAACCTACGCTTAGGCAAATACAATATTGATGCGCGTTTAGATCTGCATCGGATGAAAATGGAAAGAGCGCGACAGGCGGTCACTCAATTTGTGAAAGACTGTGTGGCGAATGATGTACGCAGTGCGCTAATAACGCATGGGAAAGGAGAAGGTCGTGATCAGCCAGCGTTGCTAAAAAGTTGTGTCGCACACTGGTTGCCACAAATGGACGAGGTACTGGCTTTTCATACTGCACAAAAACAACATGGCAGTTATGGTGCTACCTATGTTCTGGTTAAAAAGAGCGATAAGAAAAAGCTGGAAAATAAAGAGCTAAACCGACGAAAAAGTACTTAAAATACACACCAAAAACTATAAGTCTAATTGTTCAAACGGTACACTTGCCTGAACCGTAATATCTCCGAAGAGGCCCAATAAAATCTCTGATGAGGTAATTCCTCCCTTCGCAAGCACTTAAATAAATCATGGTAAACTCCAAAAATAATACTGCGAACCGTGCAGAAAATACCGAATTGCCGATTCGTCATGGGTTTTTGTTGACGCGCCAGTGGTTCGAAACGGGTTCAGCGCAGGCTAAAAACTTACAGTTTACGTTTTGGTTGGCTACCGAGGACGGTCCTTTAAAAGTTGTTGTTGATCGACAGGAAGCCATATTTTTTATTGCCGAAAAAAATAAAAATGCGGCGCTGACGGCTTTACAGCAATTCCTGCCTTCACGTGTGCAACGTTTTCGAGATGAAGATTTATCTTTACAAGACTTTCACGGAGATAGGGTATTTGGTGTTTATTTTCGAAGTCAAAGAGATCTCTATGTTGCTAGGGATAAATTGAAGGAACAGGGAATTGAAACTTTTGAGGCGGACATTCAACCTGCAGATCGATTTCTAATGGAAAGGTTTTTGTCTGGAGGTGTTGCTGCCTATGGCGCTGTTCAGCGTAAAAATGGGTATCTTGAAGTTTATAATCCACAGCTTAAGCCCTGTGAGTATACTCCCAGACTGAAAGTGATGTCGCTGGATATCGAAACCTCGATGAGCGGAGATACACTTTATTCTGTCGGCGCCACAGTTCATCTGCATGAAGAGTTGGCTACATCCTCACGCGGTAAGCCCACAAACAGTGGCGGCCATTGCGTTGCAAAAAAAGTATTTTTGTTGCGAAGCCCAGCATATCAACATGAAGAACAAGCACAGCAGGAATGTGATTTTATTCATTACTGTGAAGATCAGAAATCTTTGATGCTGGCGTTTTTGTCCTGGTTTCACCAAGTTGATCCCGACTGCATTATTGGTTGGAGCGTAATTAATTTCGATTTGAGATTCCTACAAAAAAAAGCGGATGAATTGAAAATTACGTTTGCTCTTGGGCGTGGCGCAACGCCATTGGACTGGCGTACTTCTCGAGTTAATGAAGACTTTCTCATTCTTGTTGTACCGGGCAGGGTTGTGCTGGATGGGATCGACACATTGAAATCGGCGACGTATACATTTGAAAGTTTTGCGTTAGATGCTGTTGCAAAGACGTTGCTTGATCGTGGTAAGTTAATCGATGATGTTGATAATCGGGGCGCGGAAATAACCGAATTATTCCGGACAGATCATATTGCACTGGCAAAGTACAATCTGGAAGACTGTATTTTGGTGTGGGATATTTTTACACATACGCAATTGTTGTATTTCGCAATTGAACGGGCACGTCTGACGGGCTTGCCGATGGATCGGCATGGAGGGTCAGTAGCGGCCTTTGATTTTAATTATCTGCCAAGGCTGCATCGCAAAGGTCGCGTTGCGCCCAGTCTTCAGGATGATCCTCAGGGGGTAGGAAGCCCTGGTGGGTATGTGATGGATTCCAAACCAGGATTATACCGCAATGTATTTGTTTTAGATTTTAAAAGCCTATACCCCAGTATTATTCGCACCTTTCATATCGATCCGTTTGCGCGTGTTGCAGGACAGGAGTTGGCAGTAGAGGTAAAGCGGGAAGAAAAAAAACAAGCAGCAGTAAAGCACTCGGCCACCAGACTCAACGATGACGACCAAACTGTTGAAACCGCTAAAATCTTTCCTGCGGAAACCCAGGAAGTTGACAGGGCCGTTGCAATACCAGGGTTTAACGGCGCTATATTTGCTAAGCGGGGTGCGATATTACCCAATATTATTGGGCAGTTATGGAAAGAGCGTGATAAGGCAAAGCGTCAAAAAAATCAGGCCATGTCACAAGCAGTAAAGATTTTAATGAATTCATTTTACGGTGTGCTGGGGACCCCAGGCTGCCGTTTTTTTGATTATCGCTTGCCAAGCTCAATTACCTTGCGAGGCCACAGTATCTTAAAACAAACTAAGCGCTTAATTGAGCAAAAAGGGTTTGAAGTCATTTACGGCGATACCGATTCCGTATTTGTCTGGTTTAAAGATGAGGAGGTTAGTGAAGAGCCGGCCAAAATTTTACAAAAAGGACAGTCTCTGGCGAGTGAGTTAAACCAGTGGTGGCGAGAGTTTTTGCATAAATATTATGATATTCCGAGTTTTCTGGAGCTGGAATTTGAAACCTGCTTTTCTCGTTTTGTTATGCCAACCATACGAGGGTCTGAGTTAGGTAGTAAAAAGCGTTATGCTGGATTGACCCTGTCGGCAAATGGAAGTGAATCAAAACTTGTTTTTAAAGGCCTGGAAGCTGTAAGGACTGACTGGACACAACTCGCAAGGGAATTTCAACGAGAGTTATACCGCCGAGTGTTTTATGATGAGCCAATAGAAGAGTACGTCAAAGAAGTCGTACAGCAAGTTTATGCGGGCGCTTTTGATGCAAAGCTCGTATACCGCAAGAGAATTCGTCGTCGGTTAGCAGAATACCAAAAAAATGTTCCTCCTCATGTGCAAGCCGCGCGCAAAGCTGATGAGTATTTGCAGCGACAAGGGCGTGCAGCAAAATACGCTCGAGGGGGCTGGATACGGTATATTTTGACAACCAGTGGTCCAGAGCCAATGGAATATATTACGGCCGACTTGGACTATGACATATATGTTGAGCGACAAATTAAACCCATTGTGGATGGAATCGCGCAGTTTATTGGCAGCTCGTATGCCAGTCTGATGGATAAGCAGATGGGCTTGTTTTAACGCGCACTATTCTTTGCTTTTTGTAACTGAAAATTTTAAGCCGTTTGTTTTTATAATAAATCGATGGTTTCAATATGGGAAGATAAGCGCTAGCCTAAGAAAAATATCAATCCAGTTGGCAGGAGCCGGTGAATGGAAATTAACTCTTCAACAAGCAACTTTATACCAAATTCATTGGGGAATATTAACCGGGCAAATGATGGCTTAGCGCAAAGTGCAGAACGTATCGCTTCAGGATCTCGAATTAATCGCGCGAGCGATGATGTTGCGGGGTTTGCCTTGAGTGAAAGGTTAACCCGTCAAGTGGACGGATTTAGTCAGTCTATTCGAAACGCAAATGATGGCGTGTCTTATCTTCAAACTGCAGATGCCGGGTTGAGCGGGATCAGTGATGGTATACAACGGATTCGTGAACTGGCATTGCAGGCGTCAAATAGTACCTTAACTGAAAATGATCGAAGTGTGTTAAATGAAGAAGCGCAACAAATCAAAAATGACATTCAGCGTACGGTTGAAACCAGTCAATTTAATGGGCGGCAATTGCTGACCAACAACGATAACGGATTACGTTTGCAGCTTGGTCCTGAATCCGATGATCAATTACAGTTACAGTTAGACGATGTCAGTGAAACGCTTAGCGAATTTAACGATTTGGATTTGTCCAGCCCGCAGAATGCCCAGTCTGCCATTAATGTACTGGATGACGTTCAAGAAAATGTTGTGCAGGTAAGAGCGGATATCGGCGCTGGTTTAAACCGGATTGATGCAGCAATTAACAATCTTTCACAAAGTGAATTAAGTGCGCAGCAAAGTCGTTCTCGTATTGCCGATGCGGATATTGCAAAAGAAGTTTCTGAGTTAACTGTCAATCAAATTAAGCGTGACGTTTCGATCGCAATTCAAGTGCAGGCAAATAAACGTGGTAATGCCTTATTAAATTTACTTTCCTAAAAATAAAAATTTTATATAAATTATCAATTTCCTTTGTTTCGGATATAAGTTCTTAATTCCTTTTTTAGTGTTTTAATTTATTAAAATTCCTTCTGTTTATAGTAAGTCCGTCTTACCGCAGGAATATACCCTTTCATCGCATGATCATTTTTTTTCGACATTCCATGTGGCATTGTACGCCCCATGCAACGGCGAGAACTATTGACGCCACGCAGCTGAATTAGCAAAACGTTTTAATTACATATTAGATTAAAGCGTTAAAAGCGAAGAATTCGATAGCAAGCTGAGAAGAATTAAAAACTGTTATTTTATTTTTACAATTTTTTACAGTTTATCATCTTGCTTTATCAACCGAACCTTTGAGTGGGGTACTTTCCTAAAAACTTCAGTGTGGTTGTAAAATTGTGCTGAGGTTTTTAGGGGTTTTTTTTGAACCTCGTGTGCTTCCTTCCAGTAGTTATCTCTAAATTCCAAACTTTCACATTCTCGGTTTTTAAGCGCGTTAGCAAATACGCCGGGTTACTAACGTAAGTGTCTTCATTTCCAGTTTCTCTTCCTTTTTTCCCGGCATATTGCGGTCAATTTTTCTGTTGGACAGAATCCATGAATCTCGTTTAGGTAATGCTGCTATTCAAAGAATAAGCTCAGAGGATATGTTTTTATTGGTTCACCTGGAGATAAGCGGGTTTCTTCTGGGATAAATGCCAGTGCATCTGCCCAGCTGAGTGATCGTAATACGCCCGAACTTTGATTTGGGAATTGTTCAATTCCGTTCTCAGTCATTTGCACCCGAATAAACTCTGGCCGAGTGCGAGGTGATGAAAGGGAAAAGTTGCAAGGGAGAGTGAAGTAACGGGGTGCTTTGTATGGGCGGCCTTGCAATTTTTTAATTACAGGAAGTGCGAATAAAATAAAAGTGACAAAGCTTGAAACCGGATTTCCTGGCAAGCCAAGAAAGCGGGCTTGATTTATTTTTCCAATGGCAATGGGCTTGCCTGGCTTTAATTTTACTTTCCAAAAATCGAGCTCCCCAACTTGTTCTAAGGCATCTTTTACAAAATCTTTTTCTCCCACAGAAACACCACCACAGGAAATTATTAAGTCTGCGGTGTGTGAGCATTCTGTTAGCGTGTGCGTTGTCTGTTGCAGATTGTCTGGGATGTGCAGCGCCGATATTACTTCGCAATTGGCTTTCTCCAGCAATGCCTGCAACATTGGTAAGTTTGAATTGAATATTTTGCCTGGTGGCAGGAGGTGTGAGTCAGTTGCCGATATTAATTCATCGCCAGTCGTGATTATGGCGACACGGACTTTTTGCGCTACATGAACATGTGTTACGCCAATAGAGGCTAGCAACCCAATGTCCTGTGGAGACAACTGTTGGCCTTTTCCTAGAATGGTATCCCCTTTGGCGATATCCTGACCTTTTGCACGAATATTTTCTCCCGGGGTGACAGGTTTTAGCAGGGTGACTTTTTCAGAGTTGGGGTCAACTTCGCAGTTTTCCTGCATAACTACAGCATCACAGTTCTCGGGAATTTCTGCACCTGTAAATATTCGGGCAATGGAACCTGCAGGTATGGCGTGTGGTATGGCGCCGGCTGGTATGACGGATGAAACTGGAAAGGTCCACGGTGGATTTTCCAGGTCTGATGTTCTTATGACATAGCCATCCATTGCGCTGTTGTTCTGTGGCGGAACATCGATCGTTGAGATGATATTTTCCGCGAGTATTCGCCCCAGTGCAGACGTAATTGGGATTTGTTCATGTTGATCCAGTGACGGGGTCAAAGACAATAATTTATCGACCGCTTGTTCGATACTGATCATACAAGCTGTCCCACAAAGTTACACGGTCTGGTGCGTGAATCTAACTGGGAGGCTATAATTTTATGCCAGGCTGTGGCGCAGGCGTTTGTAGAGCCGGGCATGCAAAACACAAGTGTTCTGTTGGCAAATCCTGCAAAGGCGCGAGACTGTATAGTGGAGGTGCCGATATCGTCGTAAGAAATTTGCCGAAACAATTCACCAAATCCGATTATGTCTTTGTCTAATAACGGCATTAGTGCTTCCGGTGTACTGTCTCTGCCTGCGAATCCTGTTCCGCCGGTAATTAACACTGCATGAATTTCTGGTTGAAATATCCATTGCGATACGACGGCGCGGATATGATAAATGTCATCTGGTATTAAATTGCGAGTAAATAGCGTGTGACCAGCTTCCTGCAACGCGTCTGCCAGGCAGTCGCCGGAGGTGTCATTTTCTGTTGTTCGAGTATCAGATACGGTTAATACCGCAATATTTAATGCGATAAAGTTTTCAGTTTTTTTAGACATAATCAGGCTTAGTGGTTACGAAAAATATAGGTAATGTGGAAGTTTGTTATCCACCAGTTGCATTCATAAAGCGCAGTATTTGTGGTTCTTCGTCGAGATCAAAATAGTGTTTTTCGGGTTTGATTTCCATTGCTTGTACAATTTCTTGCATCACGAACTCGTCATCGTTTGTAGATCTTAATATACCTCTCAAATCAATACTATGTTCATTACCCAGACACAAGAGTAAGCGACCGGATGCCGTAATCCGGATGCGATTGCAGCTCGCGCAAAAATTTTCGCTATGCGGTGAAATAAAACCAACTTTATTTTGGTAGCCTTGCACTTGCCAATATCGAGCCGGGCCACCTGTGTTTGGATGGTCGTCGCCATCGCTCATGCTACTTAAGGTAAATTGTTCGCCTAATATATTGCGTAGGTGTTCGCTGCTAATAAATTCGGCTTTTCTTTCGTGTTCTTTAATTTCACCCAGAGGCATCTCTTCTATAAAACTGATGTCCATGTCATTGGAAAGTGCATAGCGAGTCAAAGCAATGGCTTCATCCAGATTGTAGTGCTTCATTAATACCGCATTGAGCTTTATTTTAAGGCCGTGACGTTGGGCTGTCTCGATCCCATGCAGAACCGTGGGTAAATCACCGAAGCGCGTTAATTGCTTAAAGCGATCCGGCTGTAGAGTATCCAGGCTGACATTAATTCGTTTGACGCCGCACTGCGCCAGAGTTTCTGCGTGTTCGCTAAGGTGAGAGCCATTCGTGGTTAAGCAAAGCTCTTCGAGTTGAGATATTGCGGACAATGAATCAAATAAATGATGAATATCTTTTCTGATTAAAGGCTCGCCACCCGTAAGCCGGATTTTTTTAACGCCGAGGCGAACAAATATCCGACTTAATCGCGTAATTTCTTCAAAACTGAGCACATCTTTTCTGGGTAAGAACTGCATTTCTTCGGCCATACAGTAAATACACCGAAAATCGCATCGATCTGTAACGGATATGCGTAAGTATTGAATGCTTCGTCCAAAGCTATCGGTCAGCGTTGGATTCTGATGTTGTACGGCAGAATCCTGGTGTGTGCTCGAACCATTCTGGTTTGTGTTATCTCTCATGGGCTCAAATTCACTATGTGTTTGGCGCTGTCTTAACGTGAAGGTTTTACGGATACATTTAGTTGAATGTTTGAATAGACTATTGAATTTTGCGCTTCACAATCATGTTTGGCAAATATGAATTTGCGCACGGATTTATGGCCGTGACCTGTTACGGATCTGGCCGCTGATTGAGGGTCGTTAATAGTCTTTGCAACCTTTATGTTTAAGTGTAATACCGCTGAAATGTTTGAGTACAAAGGGTTGTATCTGGTTCATTCTGTAGTATGAATGTTGATGACGCTCGATCAAATGAAAGTTATATCATACTAATTCCCAAATGGGGTTGAATGTCTAACGGTTTGTCCGCTGGTAGTTATGTATCAAAGCGTGTGCCATAAAACCAATGAGATTTATGGCACTCAAAAAATATTACAAGTGTGTGATTATGTGCGTTTTTGGTGCGATATTGGAGTGTTTACTCGAGTTAACTGACTGCTTATAGAGATTTATGGGTTTTCAGTGATCCAAAGTGGGCTTGCTTTGCTTTTGTGTGGTGCGTTTTAGGCCTGGGCTTTGCGTAAGACACAACTGTATTTTCTCCTGCTCTCACATAAGTGTTTGATTTTGAGAGCTTTTTAATTTGGTTTGGCGGCTATGGATGAATGGCATTCTTATTGCTCTTCCTCACTTATATTGAAATGTCTAAACACAATCCCCGATTCGATTGGTGGGGTAGATGTGGGTTGGATTGAGGGGTGACATAGGGGGAAAAATGCAAAGTGTAAATGAAAACCAACGCAAGGCTGGCCGGATTTCTCTGGTTGGTGCTGGTCCGGGTGACCCAGATTTGTTGACGGTAAAAGCGATGAAAGCCATTAATTCAGCAGACCTGATCTTTTTTGATCAGCTTGTAAGTGCTGAAATTCGCGCTCTTTTCCCACAAGGAAAGCCTGCATTTTACGTAGGTAAGCAAAAGAACAAGCACAGCTTTACACAGGAGCAGATTAACCGCTTAATTGTGTTGAAAGCCCAGCAGGGCTTGCATGTCGTGCGCTTAAAAGGTGGTGATCCATTCGTCTTTGGGCGAGGCGGAGAGGAGTTGTTGCAGGCGGCCAGCGCTGGTGTTGAAGTGGATGTGGTTCCGGGTATTACCGCTGCGTCCGGTTGCACGACTGCCGCGAGTATCCCGCTTACGCATCGCGGGTTGTCGCAAGCTTGTACTTTTATTACGGCGCACGCTGAAAAAGATCTGACACTTGATTGGTCTGCACTAGCCCGTTTGGATCAGACGCTGGTTATTTATATGGGAATAAGTCGTGCGTCGTTTATACGTGATCAATTGCTATGTGCTGGTATGAAAGCTTCAACACCAATTGCCATCATTGAAAATGGATGCCGACAGAATCAACGAGAAATTCTCGGGTGTCTTAATGATCTGGAAGTTTTGGTTGAGGTGCACGCGGTAACGTCCCCTGCAATAATTGTGGTGGGTGATGTTGTGTTATTTAAGGCTCAGTTACAGCGGGCACAAGCTTCGGCTTCTGCGCATGTTAGTGGCTCAGACGATGATGATGTTGGTGAGGCACTCTTGTCCCGCCCCTGTGCCTGAGCTTCGCGGTTGAACTGAAGGCTACCGCTTGCCGCAGGCCTGGTTAAGCGCAACGGCGACATCCATCAAGCGAGGGTTGGGCAGGTTGAGGGATGCCATAAATGCCGCATACGATTGCGGCGTTTTGTGTTGTAGGCGAGGGTTGAATGTCGCTTCTTCTGCAATGGTACTTTGTGTCCATCCCTTATAGTCGTGTCCTGGGTAAACAATGGTGTCCTGCGGTAAACTGAGTAGGCGTTGAAGACTTGCATATTGTTTTATCGCGTCGCCATTTTGAAAATCTGTTCGACCTGTGCCTCGTATCAGTAATGTGTCGCCACTAAAAAGTAAATATGGCTTTTTGTCTTGAATTAAAAAGCAGTAGGAGTCATCTGTGTGGCCTGGGGTGTACATCACCTGAATTGCGATAGTGCCAACATAAAGTGTATCTCCCTCGTTGAATTTCTTCCCCGCGCAGTCAGCGAGAGATTGCATCCCAGCATGCGAAGTCGCGTTGAGCAAGTCACACAGTTTACCTTGGGCCGTAATGTGGTCTGCATGCGTATGAGTATCGCAGGTTTTTGTCAGTGTTAATTGAAGTTGTTCCAGCAGCAGTAAGTAATCTTCAATTTTTTCCAGTACCGGATCGATAAGCATTGCTTCACGAGTACCGGGGTCTGCAATTAAATAGGTGTAAGAGCTTGAGGAAGCATCAAATAGTTGACGAAATAACACGAGATAAACCTCCTTAATTTTAAAGCGTAAATAATGTGGCTATGGAAACAGTCGCTAGTAAAATGGAGAATACTTTTTGCAGTGTTGGACCGGCCAGATGTTTTGCTAAACGCTGACTTAGCGCCATACCCAGAACACCCGCAACAACGATTTTTAATAATAGTGCGTAGTTAAAATGATGGTTAATGCCAAGATGTGCGATAAAGCCCGTTGAACTGATTAATACAATGGTAAACAAGCTTGTCGCCACAGCCGATTGCATTGGGAGTTGGCTTAAAAAAATCAGGAAAGGCACAATTAGAAAACCACCTCCCACGCCAAAGAGACCACTTAAAAGTCCTATGCCTAAACCGCCAAGGAATAGTCCGCTTACACATCTGAATCCCAGGTGGAAAACGCCAGTTTCGCTAAGACGACAACTCATGTTGTTTGTTGGAATGCTTTCCTGTGCGCCTGCTCTTGTAATTTTAGTTAATTCTGGTTGTTGATTAGCTTGTCGCCACATTTTTACTGCGATATTGATGGCTAACACTGAAAATCCCGCCATAAGCCAGGCGTCATCCAGGTTTCCTGCCAGCCAGTTCCCCACGGGAGCAAGCGTCATGCCGCCTGTTGCAATAATTAATCCGGGTATCCACAGGACATTTTTTCGTTGTTGGATAACGCCGTAGAGCGCACTAAATGCAACCGCTCCCAAGGCAACCCCCATCGCTTGCTTTGCAGGTAGTTGTGTGGCAATGACTAATAAAGGCACGGCAAAAACAGAGCCTCCGGCGCCGGTCAACCCAAGTAAACTACCAATAATTAAACCAATTGCATAAACCATTCCGGCTCCAAGATATGTAAAAATTATGCGCGAATTTGGTTCCAGGGCATGCGAGCAATAAGCATTGCCATTGGGCAGGTATCGGTGATGCCTGAGAAAATTAAACCGGCACCGATAAAGGCGGATAAATAAAAGAATGCCGGCGTTACTGTGAAGCCTAGTAAAACTCCGAGCAGGACTAAACTCCCTGCCGTAATGCGGACTTGCCTTTCCAGGGGGATGCTTTTTCGAGTGGTACGAATTGTTGTCATGCCTTCCAGTTTAATTGCGTTTAATCCGCCCTCTAAAATCACGGTCTTCAAGGTTGGGTGGTTCGCTAGCTTTTGGGTGGCTAATTCCGCACGCTTTCCGCTTTGACACAGCAGGTATACAGGTTCATTACTATTCTTGCCGCTGTTTTGAATCAGTGAGGTCAATTTCTCTGCGGAAAACTCATGGACGGGAAGACAATGGCAATCCGCTAATTTTTCTTTATCTACTTCCGCCGGGGTACGCAGGTCGATCACGGTAATATTGGGATTTTGCTTTTTCAGTTGAATAAATTCTTTTGCAGAAACCATGTTCATAAATTTCTCCAGCAGTAAAAATAAAACTCAGAGGTTTAATTTGGCAATTGGAAACGCAGGAATTACATTTCCGGGCAATATATTGATTTGAGAGTGTGAATAATTTGCATCGCGTTGCTGCCGTTAAGTCGGTAGTAAACAATAAGTCCTTCTTTGCGGGTTCGCACAATGTCTGCTTCCCTTAGCTTAGCGAGGTGTTGAGAAAGTGCCGATTGGCTGAGAGGAACCCGGTCATTGATTTCTCCGACATTCAATTCCTGTTCTCCCAGCGCGCAGCAGATCATCAGGCGATTTTCATTTGCCAATAGCTTTAATAATTTGGCGGCTTCGGTGGCATGCTCTGCCATGGCTTGTAAAGGATGTTGATGTTGCGCTGTCATGTTGTTGCTCTTTTGTCGTGACTCAATTTTTGGTTCTTGGGTAACTGTTATAGTAGATTATATTAGATTGTTTTAAATTAGCAATATCTAAATTATTGCGGTGTGCTGCGCTTATGTGTGAATTTCGTTGGGCGCTGAATTAGGAGGGTGTGAATATATTAAAGAAATTAAAATTATTTTTTATATTTGAAAATTGTCTAAATTTCTTCGTCTGGAAGGGGATTTTTCTTTTCGGGAGTCTTTAAATCATCCAGATAGCTGGCGGCTTTTTCCGTACGTGGCTCTGCTCTAAGTTCATTGGGCTGTAATAAGCGACCATCTTTTGAGTAGACCCCAACAGCACTAATTTCTTCACCGTTAAGAGCATCTACAAATTTGAGAGCGGAATTACCGGGGTCTTCGCGCCATTTTTCGCACCATTGGTGAGTGGCGAGCAGCATGGGCATCAGTTCCCAGCCTTTGCGAGTCAGTTTGTACTCCATGCGTCTGGCGCCTTCTTCTACTGGGAATTTCTTGAGAATACCTTGTTCCAGCAGCGTTCTGAGGCGCTCCGTTAAAACATTTCTTGAAATCCCTAAGCCTTCTCGTAATTGCTCAAAACGACGAGTACCTCCAAATATCATGAAGTCTCGCAGAATAAGCGTGGACCAGGGATCGCCAATGGTTGCCAGGGCGATCGCCAGTGAGCAGTTGAGTTTTTCAAAATTGAATTTTTCCATGGCGCTTATTATGGCTCATTTTTATTAAAAAATATTAGTTGTTATTTAGGACTAACGTAGATAATATAGTTCAAATTAAAGACTAATTTCTATTCAGAACTGTTGGGGGAAAGGGGCTGCATTCATTTTTTGTTCGTTTCCCCCGTCATGTGTTTGTTTTTATGAGTAGAAAAGCACTCTTTGTGAAAGGCGTAATACGGTATGGCAAAGCTGCAAAATTACGATGTGAAAGATTATTCGTCACTGTTTAAATAGGTTGAGGAGTCCGATTGTGAAAATTATTCACCAGATAATGTTAGTTGTTGGAGTGTTGTGCTGTGCGGTTAACGCAGCGGCTGAAAGTCGTGATGCCTCTCAAAAAATTAACAGCAAAGAAAGTTTACGTATTTGTAAAAGTGCTGTGGAAGGGGACTTGGATGCAGGCAAGGAAATTAAATTTCGTCGAAAAACTGCGACTTCCGTTGAGGCTGATGTGTTTAAGCATTGGATCAATGCTACTGAAATAAGTGACGGCGATAAAACGTCTGTTAAAGTACTTTGCGAAACCAGTCGCACCGGTGAGGTTGTGAATATGACACTTGAAGAAGGTCGCTGGAAATTTTAATTCCCCGTTAATATGAGTGGATTTGCTTGAGCAGGTCTTCTGCTGACATTTCAGGGGAGCCTGCATCGCGTGATTCTGCGTTTTTAATCAATGCAATTATACGGCTGTTGACGGGACTTGCCTGGTAATTCTCGTCACTATGTGGGCGTGAATTGTGTTGCAGCTGTTTACCCAGGTATTCAATTTCCCCATTCAAAAATTCTATCTCTGTTTTTCTACCCCGTTTAAGATCGTCATACATGGATGACCTTGCAAGCGGGTCTATGCTAATCATTTTTTTTGCAATCATTTTAAACATGCCGTTTGGCAAGCGTAAAATAGTCGGCAGCAGTTCAGGTATGATGCTGCCATAGCGCTGGGTTTTAATATTGTGGGCCTTAAGCAAATGAAGAGCTTCTTCTATGCAGGCCGCCGTTACCAGGCGATACTCTTTAATTTGTAATTGCTCTGCCAGAGGAATTCCAGCCAATGCATTTACCGGGTTATTGAGATTCATCAATAATTTGGTCCATTGTAAACCGGCGATGTCAATCACAGAGCGTACTGGAAGATGACTCTGTTTGAATAATGCTTCAACGCTGGGTGTTGAGGGTGAGCTTTCCAGAACAATTTCGCCGGAGGTTGTCTGCCGGTAATGTGTAGCCTGTTCCTGTATGACATTAAACGGAATAATGCCGCCAATGATGGGGTTGTGAGGGAGTTCTTGACGAAGTGTTTGGGTATTTCGAATGCCATTTTGCAAGCTTACGACAATGGCTGTACTTTTTATAACATCCTTTAGTTTTTTGCTGACGATGGCGGTATCCTGGCTTTTTACGCAGACAAACACAATGTCTGCTGTAGCAGCATCGTCTAGTGATGCGCTGATGTTAATTGTCTCCGGTGGGAAATTTTGCCTTGCGTTGAATTGGCGAGTCACACTTATGCCATGTTGCTTCACTGCGTCGATTAACTTTTCCCGCCCAATAAACGTGGGTTTAAAATCTTCCGGTAGGTTTAAGAAACAAGAGCCAATGAAGCCGCCAATTAATCCGGTTCCCACGATGCAAAGGTGTACTGGCGGTTGGATCACTTGCATATTATTGTCCAAGTAAAAAATACAAAGTAACGAAAAATGCGCCCCATCCAAATGTGCACAACAGTTTCCAGAAGATCAATGGGTTGCGTTCAATAAGCGGTAATTCTTGCGGTGTTTGCCAGGCGGGATTGGGGCGTTTTAAATCTATCAGCCATTCACTCAATGCATTGTAACGCGATAATGTGTGAATGCTGAGAGCTTTCTCAAGAGCTTTATCCATCCAGTACGGGACCAAAGGATTGAGCTTTCTTGCAGGGATATAGTGCAATCGTTGAAATGCTTTTAAGTCCATTGCCTCGGCATACTGGTCGCCGTAGGGTTTTGCCCCGGTGAGCATTTCGTAAAAAACGACGGCCAAAGAAAATTGATCTGATCGTTGATTTACTTTGCCTGCGAATCGATACTCCGGTGCGGAATAATCCAGTGTGCCAAGAATTTTATCACGATCAAAAGGCGCTTTGAGTTCGTGTACTCCTGCTACCCAGCAAGAGCCGAAGTCCAGCAGCGTGGGGCCGTGCGTGCTCACTACAATGTTGTCTGGTTTAATATCCTGATGAAGTGTGTCTTTTCGATGAAAAGCGCGAACAGCTTTTACCAGAATTTCCAGAAGTTCTACTGCGTCGGGAATCGGCATTGGGGCACGTTCTTTAATGAGCTGGGTTAATCGCGGGCCAGCGATGTACTCAGTTAAATAGTAAAGGTATTTAGGTTCCACTTGTGGAGGAATTACGCGAACAACATTGCGGTTATATATTCGTGAGCCAATCCAGGACTCCATCACAAATCGCTCAATGTAAGCGGGGTCATCTTCGTAGTTGATGGATGGGGTTTTCATAACCAGGCGACGACCATTTTGGTCAACCACTAAAAATACCTGACTACGTTCGGATTCGTGAAGAATCTTCTCGATATGATAACCATCGATGTTTTGCCCCGCCGTTAAAAATGGCGGGAAAGGTAAGCGAGATAGCATTTTAATTGCATCTTGCTGAGACGCATTGCCAACGCTATCGATACGTGCCACCTGAATACTGACATTATCTTGTGTCAGTAGCTCTTTGGATTTTTTAATCAATGTGTCGGTAAGGTTTTGAGGGTCGCGTTGCTGCATCAGGCTTTGGTGAAGCACGTGATGGGGAACCGCATCATGAATGCCGTCACTGCTTAAAATGAAAATGTCACCTTGTTGTAGGTCGGTTGTGATCACTTCAATTTCAAGTGCTAAATCCGCGCCCAGTACCCGACTTAAATAATACGTGTCTTTATCCAGACGCTGGCAGTGGTCCGTTGTAAGCTGCTCTAGTGTGTTTTGTCTAAAACGATAGGCCCTCGTGTCGCCAACATGAAAAATGAATGCGAGATCCCCTTTAAATATGCAACTGGTGAATGTGGTGAGCTGACCTTCTTCTCGCACACTGTTGCGGCCTTGCCCCCATAAAAAGCGATTGAGCGCATGAATCACAGTTTTGGCGGAATGTTCAGTACTCCAGGTATCTGGCGTGGCGTAGTAGTCAGTTAAAAAACTGGTAACGGCGGTTTGGCTTGCTTGTTTGGCTGACTGTGAGCTGCTGACACCATCGGCAATGGCCAGGGCAATACCTTTGCTGACCAGCAAAGCGCCTTCTGGTATTCGCGCACCAAGCGTGTCCTGGTTTTCGTCTTTCGGTCCTTTGTCGCTGAACTGCGATAAGGTGATTTGCAGTGAGGAAGTCAGATGTTCCATATGCGATAATTTTTATAGTGGGAAGGCTAATGGTAGGGTAATTATTTTCTACGCACAATTACTGTCTGGTGAAAATAAAAAACCGTTTAACTGGTGCCGTGAATTTAAAAGCACCGGTTAAACGGATCAGGGGAGAAGTGTATTGCTTATGTCAATTCAATTTGCTGGATGGTGCCGTCCTCTGCTACTTCTGTCATATGACCTTCTGGCTCTTCCAGAAATTGAACGATGCCTAACACCAGTAATGCACAAGCACCGATAATCATGAAAAATGTGCTGGCGTCAACAAAGCTGAAAATAGTTAAAAACGTAACTGCGCCAACGTTACCGTACGCGCCTGCCATACCGGCGATTTGACCGGTCATGCGTCGTTTAACCAGAGGTACTATCGCAAACACTGCGCCTTCACCTGCTTGCACGAAGAAAGAGCAAAACATAACAGCCATGACGGCCAGGGCGATAGGCCAGCTGCCGTTAACCTGGCTCATAACAAAGTAGCCCACACTCAATCCGGCAATAAAAATGGACAGAGAAAGTCTGCGGCCGAACTTGTCGCTGATATAGCCACCACCAGGTCGTGCTACTAAATTCATAAAGGCAAATGCCGCGCCGAGCATGCCCGCTTTTGCCAGAGTCATGCCGCTGAAGGTTTCAAGAAAGAAGGCGGGTAACATGGAGACCACCGCTAGCTCTGATCCGAAGGTCACGAAGTACGCCCAGTCTAATACCGCCACCTGTTTAAATTTATATTTCTGATGGTCGTCAACGCCATGCTGTAACATCTCTTTGTTGACTTTGTAGATCTGACTGAATTGAAACGCAAATAAGGCGATTAATACGGCATATAGCACATTGGTCGCCGTGGCACTGAGTAGGCCCACGCCGGCAGGAGAAAGTTTCCAGGCCAGAACGGCGAGAATAACGTACATTGGAATATTCATCGCCAAATAGAAATAAAAATCACGCTTACTTGTCACTTCCAGGCCACCGGATTTTTTTGGCTTAAAGTAGGTAGAGCCTTTTGGTGTATTGCGCGCTTTCCAATAGAAAAATAACCCGTATACAAAAGCGATGACGCCGGTGGATGCGATGGCGAAGCGCCATCCGTTTTCACCACCAAAAACAACAATGGCAATCGTGGGTAACGTAAATGCTGCCGCTGCAGAGCCAAAATTTCCCCAGCCGCCGTAAACACCTTCGGCAAGGCCCACCTGACGAGCGGGAAACCATTCGCCGACCATGCGGATACCAATGACAAAACCGGCTCCTACAAAGCCCATCATAAAACGCAGAAACGCGAGTTGCTCAAAGGTTTGGGCGCTAGCAAAGGCGAGACACAGCACACCCGATATAAGTAGCAATGCACTGTAAATGTTTCGAGGGCCAAACTTGTCCACCAGAATACCAATCACGATGCGTGCGGGAATGGTCAAGGCAACATTTAATATGAGCAGGGCTTTCCACTGTGCCACTGTCATATTGAATGTTTCCATAATGAGTGGTTTGAGAGGTGCGTGCGAAAACCAGACGACAAAGGTGAGAAAAAATGCAAACCAGGTGAGGTGTAGCGTCCGAATATTGGACTGAGAAAAATCCAGTAGGTTGAGTTTTGAACCGCTCATGATATGAACCTGCAATTAATGTCGAAAGTGTTATTGTGATCTTGCTGTGGCCAGTTAGCGAAACCTTAGAGCAAATAACATGCCCTCGAAATTTTTGCTTTTAATTTCAATGATTTATAATTTTTATGGACCGAAGGTCCTAAACTGAGCCGCTAAAAATGTGACTTTATGGTGCTGTTTGTGGGTAAGCAGGCACAATTATGAAGCTCATACCTTTGATTTTTAGACGAGTAAATTTGTTCTTATTTGGTGCGTGCACCAATATGGAGATAATTAGTTCATGCTTTCAACAGTAAATAAGCTTTCTATAAACTGGAAAATGTTTTTCTATAGTGCGGTTTCGTTGCTTGCGGCATTTTCGCTGTCGTGGCTGTTGTTGATGAAAGTGGATTTCCTCTACGGCCTTTGGCATGACTATGGGGGAATTCAGGAAGGGATAGAGAAGTACGGTCCACAGAATCGCTTTAAGCGTGGCTTCGCAGAAACAACGCGGTTGCAGCGTCTGGAGCTATTTAACCAAATTAATACCGCTGTTCATCAACAGGGGAAAGGGTTGGCTGACATTCGCTACGAGTCGCCCGCCAGCCTGGGTGAGCAACAACTATTGCGAGAGCCTGAAGTGGTGCATTTGCAGGATGTTGCCAATTTGATAGAAGTGCTAAAGCCTATACCTCTTGTGTCCATACCGTTATGGATAGCCATGATTCTTCTGTGGTGGCGAAAAAAGTGGCCCATACCCTCAATCAAGAAGCAGGCCGTCACGCTGTCAGGCCTGGTGATTGTATTACTGATTGGGCTGTTGTTGCTCGGCCCGGAAAAAGTCTTCAATACATTGCACATCTGGATTTTTCCGGAAGGGCACCAATGGTTTTTTTATTACCAGGAGTCGTTGATGTCGACCATGATGTTGGCTCCTGTGCTTTTCGGGTGGATTGCCGGAGCGCTAGTGGTAGTGGCATTGATTTTTTACATGATGCTAAATGGCTTGCTAACGGGGGGAATTAAACTTCTCAATCAGCATGTGTTGAGAGAAGGGAAAGAGTGAATTTGGGTTAAAGGAAGTTTGATTGTTATTTAACCGAAATGACAAGTGTCGAAAAAAATGACGCTTAAATAATGATAACGCGTATACGGTAGGAGCTAACTATCGCGCTAATTAATCCTCTATATCGTTTTATGACGCTAAAAATATTTAGATGTCGCCAAAAACAATTGTTGTGGCGTCGGAAAAATTTACGCCTACAGGATGGTTTTCCTGTCAATGTCGAAAAAAACGCCCAAAAACACCGGTTTTTAGAATTAATCCTGAATAAAATATAACTTTATAGTTAAAAAAAGAATAAGTAGTGATTTTCAACAACCCATCTTCAAGTTGTTGAAAAGACTGAATTTTTCCAATATCAAGCCTCCTTGAGCAGAATAATTGCCGGGCTAGCCCTCTTCACCCCATGTCTATCTCTTGTTAAAAAGTCGATGCAGGTGTCAATTTGGCACGTTAGTTGCTCTATTGGTTATATATCTATGATACGGCTCGCAATGGAGAGCAAAAAGTTGGAATGGCAATTGGATAGTGCTAATAGACAGAACCTGAATTCTAGGTAACAGATTTTAGGATTAAAAAGGACGTGCAAGGACGGTACTGAGCTTGGAGGCTCTGGGTCGACGGAATTAGGGATAGTGGCCCATATCGGAGAAAAGGAACAAGGTTAGGGAGTTTTTTTTCAGGATGATCAACAGGAAGTGAGGGATTAAGGAAATAGAGGGTTTTAACAGGAGTAGCATGACGCATAAGGAAGTCTGGCAGAGGGACTCTGCAGTGGACGCATCAGGGAAACGGAGCAAGGAAAGAGTATAGATGACTTGCAGTGGCACAATGAATACCTTCATGGATGAGGCGCATTCAGTGTACACAAGGGAGCTGAGTGAATAGGAATAGCCTTGGATGGCGCAGGAAGCAATGTAAAGGACACAAGGGTGACACATGGAAAGCACTGGAAGGTAAAGTGAATGGAGCTTTGTAATATGGATGTTAAAAATGGATGCTAGGGTACATGTTGGCGGTAAGGCCTGCAGCTAAAGGGTTTTAAAGCTGGAGAAGCATGCCCGTCGCTAGGGAAAACGCCGGTAAATGGGTAGGATGCCTGTGGCTAGGGAAAACAGATCAGAATGAAAACTGCAAAGTTTTTTTGAAAAGGATTATTTCCAGAAAGAACTTAGGACTGTTAAAAAGGACTTTTACTAGCAGCGAGCAGTCTATCTTGGGCTCTCCAACATGAAGCGTCGGTGATTGCCGGCGCTTTGTCTTTTCTACCCCTATATTTATACGACTACATGTACATTGCTTGCGCTGAATGTTGGTCGACATCTTATTAGTGTGGCTAGCTTGTTTGAGAGCTTTATGGCTGAGAGCAGTATGGTTAATGTTAATAGTGTCCAGGTAAGTGGACTTACAGCAATGACTTTTATTTTTCTTGTGAAGCCCAGTAAAACGCTCTAAAGTGTTGCGCCCACACTGTTCGGTGGTGTGCAGAAAACACGAATCAAACACCTATGTATATATCTGAATTTTCCCATCCCAGAGGCCAGTTTCAGCAAGAACGCTTTATTTCCACTGTAGCCAATCAATTGCGCTTGCAAGGTTACTGCGTTGTGCCTAAGGGGCTGCCAGAATTATTGGCTGAGCCACTGTATGCTCAGTTGCAGAAAGAAAATGCTGAGAACTTCAAGCCGGCCGGAATTGGTCGAAAATCAGATAAAGTGTTGAATGAAGCTGTAAGAGGAGACTCGATCCAATGGATTGATAATGTGACGTCCGCAGGCGCCGAGTGGTTGCGCTGGATGGAAGAATTGAAGATAGCTTTAAATCGTGAATTGCTTTTAGGTTTATTTTCTTTCGAAAGTCACTTTGCCTGTTATGCCCCGGGCGCGTTTTATAAAAAGCACCTGGATGCTTTTCCCGGTGATGCGAATCGCGTATTGAGTGTGGTGGTTTATTTAAATGCTGACTGGCAGCAAGAAGATGGTGGTGAGTTACTGTTGTATGATCCGCAGAGTGATCATGCTATAGAAACCGTCAGTCCAGATTTTGGCACCATGGTGTTTTTTTTGAGTGAAGAATTTCCGCATGAGGTGTGTGTGGCTCAAAAAAAACGTTACAGCATCGCTGGATGGTATCGTTTAAACAGTTCCATGAATGGCTTGATTGATCCTCCGCGATAACTTAACCGTCGGGAATGTGCTGGTTATGCCTGTGTATTACTGTATATGGGTACTTCCCTGTACCTGTATTTTTTAATGTCAGTACCAACGAATTTATTTCGACCAGTACGGCTGACTATCTTGCAGTTTCTGCTCTTCACTCAGAACGCTGCTAATTTCTGAATTATCATCCATAAATTTTTGAGACTCAGCCAAAGCCTGTTGCGCATTTCCTCGGCCTAACCCGAACGTCCAGTGGTAGCTGGCACGGTGTAAGCGAGCGGCGGACTGGAGGCGGTAGTAATCACCACTTTTTCCGGTATCCGTATCGTTAAATGTATGAGCCATGGCAAGTGCGGAGGCTTTCGAGGCGTTTTTCCAGGCCTGTGCTGCGTGCTTATGGCGTTGCCCTTTAGAATAGGCATAGCCGACTTCCTCATACATTTTTCCGCCCATGTTTATCATTTTTAAACCGACCAGGCGCATCTCATGTCGCTGTGCTTCATCACTGATAGCGTCATAATTGTTGAGAATAGATTCTGCTTTAATAAAAATGTCGGTGGCTACAGTTAATGTATCACTCGAATAATCTCGCCATGCGGATTGAGCTTCGGCAATGGCTCCAGATGCCATAAAGCTTTTCGCTACTGTTTGTTGAGTTTCAAATAAATCATCGAGATTGTATTCAAAAGTTACCAGTAAAGTCTTCGCTTCATTTGCGTTCCCAGCCTCAATGGCCATCGATAGTGCGTCGAAGCCTTTATACATCGACCAATACAGCACTGCTATTTTGTTGTTCAGTTTATTAATTTCTTCTTTCGTGACTGGTGTCGGGTTAATTAAACTCAATTCCAGTGGCAACGCATTGGCATTGGGTCCGTGAAGCGAGCAGTAACCAAATTCCTCCTGAGGTTGTCTAAAGCAATTCGCCACTATTCTGGCTTCCTGGTTGCTACAGGCTTTTTGCCAGCTTTCAGAGCTGAGGCTGTCACAATCACAGGAAATCTGACGGCATTGTTGCTGTGCACTTGTTGCTGCAGAAGTGAGGAGTAGTACGGCAGAGGATAATAATGCGGAAATAATTTGTTTTTTCATTTTTTTTGTCCTATCTCGTGTGCGAGCTTACTTGAAGCCGCCGATCCATTTGCGGGTAGCACTCTTGCAAATGGAAACGTAGATGAATAACGATGCATTGCGGCATTGTCATCAGCGTGGCTTCGTATGTGTCCTGAGTAGATAGTCGATTTTGTTGTCATCCTGAAAATCAAAACGGCATAACGTATCTAACTTCGATACAGAGATAATAGGTGACAGCTCCCTGTTTTCTAATACTAATTGGCTTTAACAAGCGCGAAAACGCAGTATTTTTGGAACAAAATCATAAAAATGGGCATTTTTAGCCGCCTTTTATGCGAACAAATAAGGGCAGATAATTGTTCAATGAATAATTGATCTATAGCGGGTTTTAAGCAGAAAACGAATTTATCGATTACACCGTTTTCGAAAGAGTCCGGTGTGGAATATTTACAGGTGAACCTTACGACAGCTGAAATCATCTACCGATTTTGTGGTGGGATGCATCACTGTGACGGGAGTGTTGCCTGGCGCATGGGAGTACCCATGGGGTGGGGGGATTATCGAATAAAATTCAACCGAGACGGCTTCCGTCGATTAAGCCACTGTAGAAAAGTCATCGAACAACAAGTTCATTTGAATGAATGCCAGTCGATTTTAGATTAACCCTGCCAAGTTTAATTAAAGCCTTTATAATGCACGCCTTTTAAATTTGTCACTGAATAAGGGGCTTTCAGCCTTGCCTAACACTCGAAACTCTCATTCCAGCTCTAAATCACAGCGTAAACCCAAGTCCAAAAAGGCCACAAAAAATTCCGTACCGCCCTCTGGACGTCTGGCACGATGGTTGCGGATTTTGGCCATCGTTTTCTTCGTGTGTTTATGCGCACTGCTGGCGTATAGCGTCTATTTGAATCAATGGGTGGTAGAAAAGTTTGAAGGCAAGCGTTTCTCTCTACCTGCGCGCGTATTTGCTCGGCCAATGGAAATTTTTGGGGGTGCTACTTTAAGTGCGGACGCTCTGGAAGAGGAGTTGCAGCGTTTGCGGTATCGACAAGTTAATGTGGTAGATGGCGTTGGCCAATATCGCATTCGCGGAAATGAATATGAATTGATGATTCGCCCGTTCCATTTCTGGGATGAAAAGCAAGCCGCGCAGCACATTGTGTTAGTAATTCGCAATGGCAGGGTGACAAAAGTTGAAAGTGCCACGACAGGAGAAAATGTCGCGCTAGCAAGATTAGACCCTTATATGATCGGTGGGATATTTCCTGGCGGTGGTGAAGATCGTGAGTTAATACGAATTGCTGATGTGCCTCGCGATGTAATCAACGCATTAATTGCGGTAGAGGATAAACGCTTTTTTGACCATCACGGGGTCGACCCTAAGGCTATCTTAAGGGCAGTATCTTCATTATTTTTCGCCGATCGTGTTCAGGGTGGCAGCACGATTACGCAACAATTGGTGAAAAACTTTTTCCTGACGAGCGAGCGTACCGTTCAGCGAAAAGTGACGGAAATGATTATGGCCGTTTTACTGGAATACCATTACAGTAAAGCGGATATTCTCGAAACATATATTAACGAAGTATTTCTCGGGCAGGATGGCGATCGTGCCATACATGGATTGGCGCTTGCCAGTCAATTTTATTTTGCGAAAGACCTGGAGCATATCAAACTGCAAGAGGCTGCGCTGTTAATTGGCATGTTAAAAGGTCCAAATTATTACAATCCTCGTCGAAACCCTGAGCGAGCGCTAAAGCGTCGTAACCTGGTTTTACAGGAGATGTTTGATCAGGGCGTGATTACTGAACAGGCTTTTGCCTCGGCGAAAAGTTCTTCACTTGGTGTCAGTGCCAAACCTAATTTGGGGCAGTCTTTGTATCCTGCATTTATGCAGCTGGTGGTCCGGCAGCTAACGCAGGATTATCGCGAAGAAGATTTACGTTCTGAAGGCCTGCGTATTTTCACCAGCCTCGACCCTCATATTCAGCACATTGCTGAGCAGGGTGTGCAGCGACGATTGAACACTTTGGAAAAAGCATACAAACTTAAAAGTGGTTTACTGGAAGCGGCAATGGTGGTTGCCGATGTGAATAGCGGTGAGGTGAGCGCTGTAGTCGGTGGGCGCAAGCCCCGCTATAAAGGATTCAATCGCGCGCTCGACGCATCACGCCAAATTGGTTCTTTGATAAAGCCTGCTCTTTATCTCACGGCGCTTGAACAGGGCTACAGCTTAACGAGTCCTTTGGATGATTCTGAATTTGTCTGGCAGGAACGCGGCACTGAAGATTGGAAACCCCAAAATTACGATGGAACTTACCATGGGCGCGTTGCATTGTGGCAGGCCTTCGCCAATTCCTACAATGTGGCTGCCGCCCGATTGGGAACTGAGTTAGGTGTGGATAAAGTCATGCGCAGCGTACAGCGATTGGGCGTTGACAAAACATTGCCAGGTTATGCCTCTGGCCTTTTAGGAACGGTACATTTAACCCCTTTTGAGGTGGCTCAGATGTACGCCAGCTTTGCCTCCGGCGGTTTTAAAACGCCGTTCCGTGCAATTCGCGATGTCACCACCAAGTCTGGTGAGCCATTGAACCGTTACAATGTAAAAGTCGAACCAGTGATTGACCCTAAAATTAATTATTTAACTGTCGTGGCAATGCAGCAGGTAGTAAAACATGGAACGGCCAAATCCTTGTCTCGTTACGTGAATCCCGAGTTTGCTATTGCCGGAAAAACCGGGACTACCGATGATAGTCGTGACAGTTGGTTTGCTGGATTCAGCGGAAATTTGCTTGCAGTTACCTGGATTGGAAATGATGCCAACCAAAGTATTCGGTTAACGGGAGCGACGGGTGCGCTTACGGTGTGGGGTGAGGTAATGCAGCATATCAACATGCAGGCCTTAGATCTGCCGAAGCCTGAAGGGGTGGTTATGTTACCGGTTGATCTTCAGTCAGGTTTCCTGCATACAGAAAACTGTGATGAAGCTTTTAAACTGCCATTTGTATTGGCGTTCTTGCAAGAAAGTGATCAGGCATGTTTGAATCACAAAGATAACAAAATTAAGCGCTGGTTTAAGAAAATATTTAACAATTAATATGGCTCCCATGAAAAAACTGACGAACACACTTTTACTCATTTTAGTGGCAGGTTTTCTGATCTCCTGCAGCTCCACGCCGCAACACACTGACAGCACGATTGAAATGCCGGGCTCAGAAGACTCTACCGTACAAGGGACGGATGAATCTGATACCTCGGAGCCCAGAATGGAAAATCAGGCGGTCGTTAATTTACTGGAGCAGGGGCAGTATCATGCCCGGTATGGCGAATATGCATTAGCGAAATCCAAATTGGAGCGTGCCTTGAGAATTGAGCCGCGAAACCCTTTTATCTGGTATGCATTGGCACAGGTAAATTACGCAGAAGATCATTATGCGGAAGCAAAAAATCTGGCGCATCGAGCGCTAAGTTTTGCGGGCAGTCGACAGCCGTTGAAGCAGAAGATCGAGGAGTTTATTCGTAGTTTGCCGTAATGGCTTGGTGCTCGGTAATTGGCACCGGTTTGGGGTTTCTGTTTATGTCGCAGCGTTTACTTTCAATTTCTCTGATACTTTCTCTTCCTTTACCTCACCCATTTTCCCATTCAATTAATAGCATTTAAATAAATGCAGCAAGCAAATGAAAAACGCTGTTTAATTCCGGTGAGCGAATTAAACAGCGTGGTGTCAAAAGCGATTATGTATCACTCAGGCGGTTTCCGTTTATCCGAATTGGCCGCTTAGTGATGTTTTGGTGGTGTAACGATGCCAATCGTGCCGCCGCCAGCGGGTGGAGGTGGTGGAGGTGGCGGGGTTGGATTTAGCGGACTGGAAAATACCGGGGGCTCAAAATTCTGTAGATTTGGTTTCGCCGTGCTTTCTGCGCTGGTATCTTTTCCGTCAGTTTCAGACGGAGTCTGCGATAGGGTAGTGGCACTTAAAACTGCTGTGGAGAGAGTTAAAGCCATTCCTAAAATAATTTTGTGCATAGTAAATTTCCTTTATTATAACGACTTTGTGACGCCTAATTTTTTTGTTTGACCTTGAAATGCATGAACATTGTCAAAGAAAGGTACCAGTGATCAGCACCGAAGAAATTCGCCGTCAAACGATATTCAGCTTTGTGTTGTTGTTATTCCCCCTGTTTTTCTTGTCTTATGTTTTCCTTATGTTGCTCTTTTTAAAGGTTTCGCTGTTATTTACACATTACCTTTGGCAAGTCTTAGAAGTCAGCTATTAGCACCGGCCGATTAACCGCTACAAGTATCCTGTCCACTTAAGGTCACCCGTTTTTAGCGTTCAGCCGGTTTCGTTTCTTACGCCGCCAGCTTACTTCGATGGTGGTTAGCGTGAGCTTGTTACGCTGTGTTCCTGTAAAATTAACAATACACCTTTGAAATCTTTTCACTGCCGCTTTGTCTATCGACAAAACAAGCCTTAGTCCACCGGGTGACTGAGCTTGGATCGTTGCCTGTCTCACCTATGCAATTTACGGTGACTTGGAGGTCAATACAATACACATTGCGTCATTTATGCATGCAAAAGTGACTGTTGGCTCAAAAAGTATACGAAAAAAGCGTTTCAGAATGATGAATCTGAAGGGGAGGCGAAAAAATGATCATATTTTGCCTCTGCTGACTCTCGAAACTTTACTGTGTCGCCTGCTCATCAGTTGAATATCTTCGTCAGTCTTATTGGTAAGTCTGGCGGGGTCTTTGCATTACTCCCCTTGATACAACTTTAGTGAGACTGTCATTTTGTGCGCTAGTACTCATATTTATACATAGACGGATGATACTCGGGAAGACCTCATTAATTACCGTGTTTATTTTTTAAAAAAGCGTCTTTCGTGTATATCCGGGAAAAATCTTTAAAAAGCATTGTCGGGTTTATGAAAAGTGGCTGCACAAAAAACCTTAGGTAGTCATGAAACCAAGCTTCAGCCAGGAACTCTGAGTCTTAGCGCGATGTGTTTCGGCTGCAGTGTTTTAGGAGATGTGGTACTGAAATGCGTTTTTTCAGGAGGGCTTTCTCTGGTGGAGGGCTACAAGATGTTTCCGCAAAAGCTTAGTTCAAGAAAGTTGGACATTGGTGACTTAAAAAGCTTTTAGTGCTGATATTTCATAGTGCAGATATTTTATAGAGACTGCAGCGTAAAGCCCTTTCAGATAAACAATTGGCTTATAGGTTTATTGGCTAAAAAGGTTTATTGGCTAAAAAGGTTGATTGGCTAAAAAGGTTGATTGGTTAAAAAGGTTGATTGGTTAAAAAGTCGATTGGTTAAAAAGTCAGTTCGCATAACATTCAGCAGTTCTAACCATTTTCAAGCGAAATGTTTGCCGCGTTATATCCAAAAACTAAACTGGCATCACTCTAGATAACATTCGCGCATATGGAATGACAATCCGCTTCGCTAAAGTTTTAACTTTCTCATTTTAGGAGTTTTAACATGAGCAACAACAGCTTTAATACACTGACGGAAATGACCGTTGCCGACAAAACCTTTCACTATTATTCACTCGCTCAGTTACAAGCAGAGTCACACTTTCCTGTACAAGCGCTGCCCTTTTGTTTGAAAATTTTGCTGGAAAATTTGTTGCGAAATGAAGATGGCGTGAATGTCACAAAGGATGATATTCATGCCCTCGCTAATTTAAAAAGCACCAGTGTTACCGACGTTGTGGATCAGCAAATTGCTTTTTCTCCAGCGCGCGTGGTACTGCAGGATTTTACCGGGGTGCCGGCATTGGTGGACTTGGCTGCGATGCGTGACGCGATGGCTAAGCTCGATGCCGATCCTCAAAAAATAAATCCTCTGGTGCCGGTAGATCTAGTTATTGATCACTCTGTTATGGTGGATTACTACGCTTCACCGGATGCCTTGCGCAAAAATACGGAGCGAGAATTTGAACGAAATCTCGAGCGATATAATTTTCTGCGCTGGGGCCAGAAAGCATTTTCCAACTTCCGCGTGGTGCCTCCAGGTACCGGCATCGTTCACCAGGTGAATCTGGAATACCTTGGTCACGGAGTGATGACGAAACAGGAAGTGCTACCAGGAGTAAATAATTCAGTGGAGATTGCCTATCCGGATACGCTTGTGGGCACTGACAGTCATACCACGATGATCAATGGGCTTGGGGTTTTGGGTTGGGGTGTCGGCGGCATTGAAGCGGAAGCGGCGATGCTGGGGCAGCCAATTACCATGCTCATACCGCGCGTGGTCGGCTTTGAATTAACTGGAGATCTGCCCGCCGGGGCCACGGCAACAGACCTGGTGTTAATGGTGACGCAAATGTTGCGTAAACATGGTGTTGTAGGCAAATTTGTTGAATTCTTCGGAAGTGGGTTGGACAGCCTGTCTCTTGCGGATCGAGCTACGATTGCAAACATGGCGCCGGAGTATGGTGCGACAATTGGCATATTTCCGATTGACGATAAAACCATGGAATACATGCGGTTGACTGGAAGGAGTGAGTCACACTGTAAACTTGTAGAGGACTATGCAAAAGCGCAGGGCTTATGGCGTCAGCGTGGAGATGAGAGTAAAGAAATACAGTATGACGAGACCTTGTATTTAAATCTTGCCGAAGTTGAGCCCAGCATTGCCGGTCCAAAACGTCCACAGGACCGCATTGCACTTCGAGAAGCCAAGAGTAGCTTCCAGCATTTTCTTGCGTCTCGGAAAAATGCACCGGAACTCATCGTTCCAGCATCGGCCGAGGCGAATTTCGATGCAGAAGGTGGGAATATAGATCCAGAGCTTGAGGAGTTAACTAAAGAAAAAACGGTTCATGTAAGTATGAACGGAGAGAGTTTTGATTTGCAGGATGGTGCCGTGGTGATTGCTGCAATAACCTCTTGTACTAATACTTCCAACCCGGCGGTTATGTTGGCGGCGGGGCTTTTGGCTCAGAACGCTCATCGCCGGGGATTAAAGACCAAACCGTGGGTAAAAACATCACTCGCTCCTGGATCGCAAGTGGTTCCCACTTATTTAAAACAAGCTGGGCTCGATACCAGTTTGAACGCCTTGGGATTTAACCTGGTCGGGTTTGGCTGCACCACTTGCATAGGCAATTCAGGTCCCTTGGAAGAGGAGATTCACACCTCCATCAAAGAATATGATTTGACCGTCGCTGCAGTACTTTCGGGTAACCGAAATTTTGAAGGTAGAATCCATGCTGACGTCAAAGCGAATTATCTCGCATCGCCACCATTGGTAGTGGCCTACGCCTTGGCCGGAACGATGAATATTGACCTGAGCCAGGAGCCATTGGGTGTGGGTGAAGATGGACAGCCTATTTTTCTGCAGGATTTGTGGCCTTCACAAAAAGAGGTGGATGATGCGATTCAGAAGTGTATTAAAGGGGATTTGTTTCAGGAAAAGTATGCGGATGTTTTTCAGGGGACAGCGCAATGGCAAAAATTACCGGTGCCGGAAGAGACTACGTATTCCTGGCCGGAATCCTCTTACATTAAGCATCCACCATTTTTTCAAGGGATGGGATCAACGCCTCAGCCCTTGAAAAAAATTACAGATGCTCGTTGTCTGGTAAAAGTGGGAGACTCGATTACCACCGATCATATTTCTCCAGCAGGTGCGATTCATCCAGACAGTCCTGCCGGACAATATTTGCAGAAACACGATGTGCAGACGCGGGACTTTAACAGTTTAGGCTCACGGCGAGGAAATCATGAAGTCATGATGCGAGGGACTTTTGCCAATGTTCGTTTGCGTAATGAATTAGCGCCTGATCGCGTGGGTGGCTACACTCGCTATCTGCCAGACAACAGTGAATTGAGCATCTTTGATGCAGCAATGCGTTATCAACAGGATGGTACCCCGCTTGTAGTGATCGCGGGGAAAGAGTATGGCACGGGTTCCAGTCGAGACTGGGCTGCGAAAGGCACTAAGTTGTTAGGGGTGACGGCCGTGATTGCTGAAAGTTTTGAACGCATTCATCGATCCAACCTGGTGGGATTTGGCGTGCTGCCACTGCAGTTTAAAGCCGGTGAAAGTGCTTCATCCCTGGGGCTGACGGGTGAAGAGGCGTTTTCGTTCGAAGCGATTCCCGAGCAAAGCGCGAAAGAGCTTCAAGTCTCGGCGAAGAATGTGGAAGGAGGGACGATTACCTTTTTGGTGGATGTCAGAATCGATACGGAAACCGAGTGGGATTATTATATTAATGATGGCATTTTGCATTCTGTGCTGCGCAAGCTTGCATCTTAACCGCAATCCCAAAAGGTACATGCGTGCTCACGCTTTGTGAGTGCGCATTTGGATTTGTTAGCTGGCGTTGAGCATGTGGTGTTCGAGCGTAGCCAAAGGCGCTACCTGTGACAGGTAGAATCCTTGGAAAAAATCGACATTCAAGCCCTTCAATACTTCCAGTTCTTGCTCGTTTTCAATGCCTTGAGCCACCACGGTAATACCGTTTTTATGGCAAAAATCTACAATAGAACCGCAAAAAGAAATTGCGCGCGTGTTGTGTTGGATGCCTTTGATCAAAGAGTGGTCCAGTTTAATCATGTCAATTGGCAAATCGATTAACAGTCTCACAGAGGAGAGGTTCTTACCAAAATTATCCAGTACCAGAGTAATTCCCTGCTTGCGTAAAAAGTTGATGTTTTCCAGGCTGTGATCAAAGCTGTTGACGATATCGGATTCATTGATCTCCAGGCAAATATTCTCAAGCTTAATATTGTCGGCCTTCATTTCTGCAATGAAGCTGTTAATGAACTGGCTTTCATTGAGTTGCCGAGTAAAAATATTAAAATGAAAAACTATATCGTTTCCGCTGCTGTAAAAGTGCTTACTTCCCTGAATAACCGCTGCTGTGATGTTGTTAATGGCCGGACTGTTGCGAACTAGAGGCAGGAATTCACAGGGAGATACTTCTCCAATCTCACTGGAGTGCCAATAGGCCAATAGTTCTATGTGCTGGGCAAATTGGTTTCGCGCATTAAATAAAAGTTGATATTTGGTGAAAAACTCGTGCTGATCAATCCCTTTTTGCAAAAAAGCTTCGATTTGCATGCCGCGATAGTGGTGAGCCTCCATGTCATTAGAGAAAAAGTAGACCGATTTGCTCATGTCACTTTTGGCTTTGTGCATGGCGATGTCGGCATGATGATGCAGCGATTCCAGTGTCAGCGCATTCGGATAAAATGAGACTCCTATTGAAACGTCCACTTTGACTTCATGCCGATTCAGCTTAAAGTCTGCCTGAAAGCAATTTAATATACGGTTTACCAGTGGGTAAATTTCATTTGCATCATTTAGCATGTCCGTGATGATAATGAATTCGTCACTGCCAATACGAGATAAAAAATCGGTTTTTCGCAGTGATTGGTTAATACGGTAAGTTACCAGTCGAAGTAGTTCATCGCCACCGGCGCGTCCATAACTTTCATTAATTTTTTTAAATTTGTTCAAGTTGAATAAAACGACAGCCAACTGCTTTTTAAGGCGAGATGCACGCAGTAATAACTTTATCGCAGCGGCCTCGAAGTAGGCTCGGTTGGGAAGCCCAGTAAGATAATCATACCGTGTCAGCTTTTCCAGTTGGTGGTTTTTCTGGGAGATGTTCTGCAGCGTTTTTTTCAACTTGAGCTGTGAAAGCTTTCTTTCTATAGAGTAATGCAGGCTGCGGGATAGCAAGTCCGTCGAAAGATCCCGTTTTAATATGTACTCCTGCGCCCCCGCACTAATGGATGTGATGGCCAGCTGACTGTCGTAGACATCGGCAATGATAATAATGGGCAGGTCAGGAAAGCAGGTTTCCAGATGTGCGACGGTTTCACTGATGGACTCATGAAGAAGCTGTTGTAAGTTGTCAGCGATAATCAACGCCTCAAAACTGTTGGATTCCAGTAGCTCCGTGAGGCGAGTGAAGCTGCTGCATTCTTCTATAAAACAGTGCTCCTTATAAATTTTTTTGAGCATATTGCGTATAACGCGTGACTCTTCACCATTGCCGTCGGCCACAAGATATTTGTGTTGCGGGCTATTGATGTGGAATGTAAAGCTCTCTTGGTCGTAGTCCATAGTCATCCTGATATCGCTCTACCACCTGAATGAAGGTGATATACCACCAAAAATAAAACACGTCATAATAACGTATATTAGTTCAGTGTTGGTGAATTGCTTGTCCAGTAGGGGGATTCTGGCGTCTTAATTTTTAGTTGTTTTTTGTGACGCAGAATGTGTAGGTTTAGATTAAATGACCTGTGCCAAGAGTGCACTCTAAATCCGTGAAATCTTTAGAGTAAAAACTTATCGAAAATGCATTATCAAGAATTAAAGGTAATTGTTTTTTTCTTTTTGTCAGCGAAATTGCCGCGACTATACTAAAGTTTCTTTGAGCGCTAAAAGTTTCGAGGTGTTATTTGAAGTACGCTATCCCAGTCGGTGATTTAGATGCAGAGTTGTTAGATGAGTTCATTGAAGTATTTGATCAGTTTCATGAAGAAAGTGAAGTTATAGCGATTGAGCTAGAACAAAATCATCATAATGCAGATCTGATTATAGCGCTGAGATATTTGTTCGAAGGCTTGCTTTATAAATCCGTTAAGTTAAATGTTGCTATTGTTAGTGAAGGTATCGCCAATGCAATGGCTTTACTGGATTTGTTGGTGGAATGGCGTATTTACCCAGCGAGAATGTCGGATTATATCTTACTGCTGGTCGATCGAATGTTGATGGTGACCAGGGAAATCAGGGCTGCTGGTGCAATAGATATTCGAAAATCACAACCCATCCTGGTCTCGCTTGAATATTTGGTAAATGCGTTTGACAGCAGTGAATTACAGCGGTCGACGCAAATTGCAATTGATCTTCTTGTGGTGGGGTACGACGAGTATTTTGGCGGTGATGTCGAGTTGTTTAATGATATGTCTTGTGTGTATCAAAGTAGAAGTGAAGGCAGCGCGCAATCCTCATATCAGCACCAAAATCAAGCAGGCATTCAAAAATCCTATCAGGATAGCCATCAAAGTAACTATCAAAGTAACTATCAAAGTAACTATCAAAATAACCATCAAAATAACCATCAAAATAATCAACAAATCACCAATTGCGCTGACGCGAAATTATCGTCGCAGACTGATCTAAGGCAAGGTGCGGAGGAGGAAAATCAAGGTCCAGCGTTGAATCGGCAAATGCATGAGGTTATGTACAATCCGCTTTTGCAGGCCAGGGAGTGGGTGGAAAGTGAGTTTACCGCGAGTCCCATAGCACTATTGCATAATATTGCGGAAAACGTCTCTCTGCGTAAGGCGGATAATCCTTTCGAGGTGATAGAGTTAGCTATTGCATGTAATATTCTGGCGGGCGAACCCATTCCACATAAAGATCTTGCTGTGGGGATCAGTTTTAGAGATATTGCGTTGGCTGAAATTCCTCATATCATTAATAAGAAAGAAAAATTAAATGATCGGGAGTTTGCTTTAATTCAAAAACACCCGGTGAAGTCGTCAGCCTTATTGCGTATGTTTAATGATTCTGAAATTGCCGCTCAGGTTGTATTGGAACACCATGAGCGGGTGAATGGCAGTGGTTACCCTTTTGGTTTAAAGGGCGAAAATATCAGTGACGCTGGCAAGCTGGTCGCTATTATTGATTCCTTTAATGGCATGATTAAAGATCGCCCGCATCGGCGATACACGAAGGGGTTGATTCGGGCCGTTTCTGAAATTAATGCCAGTGCAAATATTTTATACGATTCATCGTGGGTGAAACTATTTAATACCTGTATTCGGGATTACTGGTTGCCTTTGCATAACAGGGAAAATCTAACATCAAACACAAATGAAACCGATTTCACATCGCCCGAAACGCAAAGGCGAACTCGCTAGGGGTGGGTGCCGAGACGAGGCATGGTATTTCTTGTCGAGTGTTCGGGGTTTTGCGGTATACTCCAGTTTTTACCCTGTTTGCGAGAAGAGAATATTATGCTGCCCATCGAAGTTATATTGCCTTTTGTAACTGCGTCTATGCTGTTGGCGCTGTCGCCCGGCCCAGACAATATCTTTGTGCTATCTCAGTCTGCCGTAAATGGGCCTCGTGCTGGAATTTCAATTACGCTGGGGCTTTGTACCGGTCTGATTTTTCATACCTCTATTGTGGTACTTGGGGTGGCGGCAATAATCCAAAGTTCGGCGCTATTATTTACCGCGTTAAAAGTAATCGGAGCATTGTATCTGCTTTATCTCGCCTGGCAGGCATTTAAAGCTAAGGTGACGGTGCTGGATATTTCGTCTGAAGAAAAGCTTTCGTATGTGAAATATTTTTGGCGTGGAATACTAATGAATATTACTAATCCAAAAGTGTCGTTATTCTATCTTGCGTTTTTACCTCAATTTGCTGATGTCGCGCGTGGATCGCTGGCCTTGCAGCTGGTTCAGCTTGGGGTGTTGTTTATGTTAAGTGCATTTATTGTATTCTCTACAATCGCTTTTTTGTCCGGGTACATGGGGGGCTTTATCGCACGTTCCACCAAAACTCAAACCTGGTTGAATAGATTTACAGCGTTGGTATTCGTTGGTCTGGCTGGGCGTTTACTGTTGGCAAAGCAGTAGTGTGGCTGAGTGAGATTTAATATTTATCCAACAGCTCCGTGTATTTTTGATAAATCTTAGTGACTTTCCCATTTTGGGTGACTGTGCTCAGCCCTTCATTAAATATTTTGACATGGGTTTGTTTGGAGAAAGCAGCATAATAAGGTACCGGGTTAAACAGTCTGTAAAAATTGACTTTCGCTCGGTATTTCCCATCAAATGTAAATTCGTGGATCAAAGTGTTTTGGTTGAAACGGAAAATGGTTTCATCTGCCACAATAAAATCTTGTTCACCATCAAACAGTGCTTTTACCTGGCGTTTTTGATTGGGAATCTCAATATAGTTTTGATGATTTTCGGTCATCGCAAAAAAAGTCTGACCAAGATAGTGTTTGGCGTTGGAAAAACCGGCCAGCGAAAATTGGCTTAAATCATCAATGGTTGTTACCTGGTATTGCTTATCGGCCAGTGCAATCGCGACATTGTTGAAGGTGACAATCGGGTCAGAGAGAATGCCGCTACTCATGCCCTGTTTGACGACTGCAACTGCGTCCGCGCGTCCTTTCTCGAAATACTCTAAAGCTTCTGCGTTGGTCATAAAATGAAACTTGGCTTTGTAGCCTTTAACGCTGAGCGCCTGAGTAATAATTTCTCCCAGCAGGCCTTTCGAATTCTGTAATACATAAGGCGCCAGTGAAAAACCAATGGCGAATTCTATGGTTTGATTGTCTGAGATTGGTTTGCTGAATTGTGCGCTTTGCGATTCGTTGAGTGACAGCAGGAGAGAATCTTCCGGCTTTTTAACGGATCTTGGTTCTTGTGCAGTGTGGGAGTAGGCCGCTGGCATTATGCCAAGAGCAAAAAGTAACAGGCAATATGCCGCGAAGTGTGAATATAGTCGCATTGAATATCCCGTTAGTGACGATGATGGGGTGACTGCTCTTTTTATTGTTGCATTGGTTTCTTTGTTTATCTTTATCTTTACATTTGCAGTTACATTTACATTTACATTTACATTTAACTCTGACTTTATGCTTATCGTTAATCTGTTGTTTAAATTATTGCTTTTCTTTAGTGATCCAGCTGGAGTAAAAATAACAGCCAGAATTCCAGCGAGGGTGAAGCAAATATTTAAACATGAAGAAAGCCGCAATAAGTGAAAATAAGAGAATATTTCCTGCTATTGACGATAACGTTTAAGGGTGCATAAGTAGGAGCGCACAAGTCTTTATCATTAACAAAGCCGTTTGTCTGTAAACCTGTATTCGTTAAACAACAGGATGTATTTGTCTTTCTGAGCACTTGCTGAAAATCCGTTGTTGCCATTGAAGCATAACAGCAATTTTCTGTAAGTGTAACGTGTGGATCAAATATCGGTGCTTAAAGAATTTGTTAGTTAAGGTGACAAGATTTTTCGCTCGTAAATATGAAGGCCTGGATTTGTGAATTTGGTCCCGGCGGCCAGCGCGAATTTCGATGATTAATGCTTGTACTTCAAATATTCAGCTTATACTATGATTCGGCTGAAATTGCGATAATACATAATATTTATACCCATGTGATTTCAGATTTTCTCACTCTACAGTGTTTAAGGGACCAGTTTTTTACGCGTCGTTGTTCGGTTGCGTTTGGTATGGTGTAGAGAGTCAGTAGTCCTCCCATCCTATTCGTCGTTTTGTTTTCGTCGAATGCTTTTGCATGTCCGTATCCTGCGCTGCGAGGTATAACTCATCACTGTGCGTGAGCAAAACAATGACCGTATTGCGACGTTCAATCTCAGCCTGCTCAACACTCTGTTGCTGCTGAAAGGGGCACGTCAACAAACGGCGTTTACAGACAAAAACAGGACAATAATGATGAAAAAAATCCTCACAAATGTAGCATTGCTTTTGTGTTTTTCGAGCAATGCCTATGCCGCCTCGTGTGACGGGGTTCCGGCGTATGCCAATGGCAGCAGTTATGCCGCGGGCGATCAAGTTCAGGTTGATGCAGTGTTGTATCAATGTACGGTTGGTGGCTGGTGCTCTATAGGTGGACCCTACGCCCCAGGAAGCGGATGGGCGCATCAATATGCATGGAATAATCTTGGTGTATGTGACAATGTCGGTTCGTCGACCAGCTCTTCATCCAGCTCATCGACGAGTTCATCTTCCAGTTCGGGAGGCGGGAATTGTCCGGACTACGTGGCAGGCACCAGTTATGCAGCGGGTGACGTTGTGTCAAACGCCGGCGGTTATTATCAATGTACAGTGGCGGGATGGTGCTCTAACGGTTCGTCTGCGTATGAGCCAGGAGTTGGCTGGGCTTTTGCCAATGCCTGGTCGGTATCTTCAGCGGCAGCTTGCGGCGGTGGCAGCAGTTCGTCAAGTTCCGGTGGGAGCAGTGGCGGCATTCCAGACGTGGGGTTTTGTGCCGTAGAATATGAATCTGGAAAAATTTATCCGAAAGGGTCTTTTGTCGCGTACAACGGCGCAGTTTATCAAGCCCTAGTTGATACGCATTCGATTGAGCCGGGCAGTACAGCCTATCCTGGTCAATGGTCAGAACCGGTTGGTTTCCCTGATCCAGATATGTGTCCAGTGCCTATTCCCAACACCATTGATTACGGTCTGCCAAGTCCCGTCGATGGAAACCCTAACGCAGGTAATGTCAGCCCCTCAGCGTCTATTGGGGCGGCGGTCATATCGTCGGGGCAAAGTAGTCTTCCTGGACAGTCTGGCGGGATTAATCCGGCCTCCGATAACGGGGGAGATCATGCTGGACTGGATGTGGATAATGGCGCGCGAGGATCTAAGCTGGTTCCCGGTACGCTAACTCTGCAGCACAATACTTATCATGTGACGTCGGGTACTGAAATCGTCAGCTATATCGGTGACTGGGCAATATATGGCCGACGTTATGACTTCACCAAGCTGCCCGCCAATAATTTGAATCGAATAGTCTATGGTTTTGCTGGCATCTGTTTCCCCGATGCGCAAAATACTCAAGATGGTGGTTTCCCAACCACAGCTCCTGCAGCGGTCATGCGAACCTGTAACCAGAGTGATTTACCGGATGGTGCGATGGCGATCGCTGATTTCGAAGCCGCATTTGTGCGCAACGTAGGGGTTGCTCCACAAGGTGTGGTCGGCACCGAAAGTATGTATGAATTGGATGCAGATAAAGTGGGTGGTGTTTTCGGCGTGCTTTACGCCTTGCGAGAACAGAACCCAGATTTAAAACTCGATTTATCCATTGGTGGTTGGACCCTGTCGGAGGGTTTTTACTGGATGGCTGGAAACAGTATTCGTCGTAAGGCTTTTGTTGATTCCGTTGTACATTTCTTGGAGCGATATGATTTTGATGGGGTTGATATCGACTGGGAATACCCTGCGACCGATGGTGCTGTGGTTGGCGCATCCAGCCCAGCAGATGATGCAAACTATGCCACTCTGATTCAGGAATTGCGGGCCGGTATGGATTGGCTTTCCGCAAAAACCGGCAAAGATTACCGTCTTTCCTCTGCCATCCCAGCGGGCCTGGGGCGTTTGGAGAAAATTACCTGGGGTGATGTGCATCCTTATATGGATCGTTTGTATCTGATGACCTATGACTTGACCGGAGCATGGGAGCGAGAGTTGTCCCATCATACACCGCTGTACACCAATCCTAACGCTACAGGCAGCTCTGCGGGCACCTCGGCAGATTGGACGATTAACTATATGATGCAGCAGGGTGTACCCGCCAATAAGTTAATGATTGGTGCTGCCAACTATCATCGCTCTAAGGCTACCAACTTGAATGACATCAGTGAGTTTACCCAGGGTGTAACGGGGTCAACCAGTTATGGCACCAGCAGTTGGGAGGGGCGGGATTTAATTTTGGGAATTGCAGGCGTAGGCACATGGGAGGCCGGCGTTGTTGAGGGGTATGATTTATTCCAGAATTATGTGGATCGTGATTTAAAAGGCCGCAATGGATACTCTCTTTACACCGATACGATAGCCAATGCGGATTATCTCTATAACGACAACATAGGTTCGTATATCAGTATTGAAACACCGCGAACAGTTGCGTTGAAAACGCAGTATGCAAAAGACAATGGACTGGCTGGAATTTTCTTTTGGATGGCAGAGCAGGATAACGGTTACAACCTCAACACGGTGAACCATGTTCTGGGCAATAACATGGTCAGTAACAAAGCTGATGTGAGCCCTGCTTCACAAATTCCAGTTTGTGGCAAAAATATTACAGTTGCAGAATGTGAGTCTCTGCTTGCACCTCTGCGTTAATATTCGGTAATTTTATTTTGGTGAGCTCTTCCCCTGTTAAAGGGGAAGAGCTTTTTTTATGGTTTTATATTGCGGTAGCTTGTCACAAATTCGTCATTGAGCTTGATTAATATTTTATTCTGCGAGTTTTTTTTCGCTTCAACTTTCTTTTCTATTTTATGGTGGGCTTAATGAACGGATTGCAAGTCTTTAGTTTATTGACAATCGCAATACTTTTATCCGCATGTAGCGGTGATGATGGCAAAAATGGTGCAAACAGTTTAATTTCTCAAACAGCAATTGCTGCTGGTAGTGACGCATGTTTGTACGGTGGTGTACGAATTGATTCTGGGTTGGATAGCAATCGCAACGGCGAATTGGAAGCCGACGAAATCACTGATAGTGAGACGTTGTGTGACCAGGAAGCGTTTGAACTGCAATTACTGCATTTCGCTGATGTTGATGGTGGGCGCGATATTATTAATAACGCGGTGCGTTTTTCAGCGTTACTCAACACATTCAAATCTGAATTTAATAATACTGTAGTGCTCAGTTCTGGTGACAATTGGATTCCTGGTCCAGAATATAATGTAGCGAGTGACGACGCGCTTGCATCAATATTGGGCGTGCCGGGCAATGGTCGTGCACATGTGGCGTATCTTAATGCACTGGGTGTGCAAGCGACGGTATTTGGTAATCACGAATTTGATATGGGCACGGAAGAAGTGGCTGCGCTAATCAGTGCTGAACAGGATGGCGAAAATATGTGGCCGGGAGCAAAATTCCCCTACCTTTCTGCAAACCTGGATTTCTCTACAGACTCTGCTTTGGCGTCATTAATTGGCACCGACGGAGCAGCTGCCACAACCTTAAAAAATAAAGTCGCAGCCAGTACCGTAATTTCTGTTGGTGGTCAGCGCGTTGGTGTTGTTGGTGCTACAACCCCAACATTGAGATCAATTTCTTCTCCTGGTGATATTAGTGTGCTGCCGGAAGACAGTGCCGACGTGGCGGCGCTTGCGGCTGAAATTCAGCCGGCAGTCGATGCATTGACCGCAGAGGGAATTAACAAAATTATTTTGCTTGCCCACATGCAGCAGATCGCTGTTGAACAGCAACTGGCGCCGCTGTTAAGTGATGTCGACATCATTGTAGCCGGTGGGTCGAATACCATTCTTGCCGATGCCAATGATCGTCTCCGTGATGGCGACGTGGCAGTGGATGATTATCCTCTGCAATACAGCAGTGCAGACGGTGAGCCAGTACTGGTGGTCAATACAGATGGCGATTACACCTATCTGGGAAGACTGGTTGTAACATTTGATAAGCGTGGAATATTGATTCCTGTCTTAATGGATGATCAGATTAATGGGGCCTATGCTGCGGATGAGACCGGCCTGGTAGAGCAGGGCTTGTCATGGGGAGACGCTATTGACGATGTGGCCGATATTTCCGCTACCTTGACAGATGCCTTGCAAGCTAAAGCAGGCAATATTGTAGGGCGCTCCAGTGTGTACTTAAATGGTGAGCGTGTATCTGTACGGACAGAGGAAACCAACTTGGGCAATCTCACTGCTCAAGCCAACTTGTATTATGCCCAGCAGGCCGACCCATCTGTTTCTATTTCGATTAAAAATGGTGGTGGTATCCGCGCCTCTATTGGTTCTTGTATCGTTCCTCCAGGCAGCACTGGCGGTGATGATCTGGAGTGTGGCCCACCTGCTGGTGTAGAGGGTATTTCGCAAGCTGGTGATATTTCTCAATTGGATTTGGAAATCGCGTTGCGCTTTAACAATAGCCTGAGTTTTGTCACCTTGACGGGACCCCAATTAAAAGAAATTCTAGAGCACGGCGTGGCAGCGTCTGGTGGTACTAGTACGCCCGGTCAATTTGCACAAGTTGCGGGAGTTCGTTTTACCTACGACGTGAATCAGACTGGACAGACCGTAACTGGCGAACCACCTGTGGTTGATTCCGCGGGAATGAGAATTCGCAGCTTGACGGTATTGGATGACAATGGTGCCGGGGCTGACGGTGATGAAGTAATCGTGGTTGAAGATGGTGAGCTTGTTGCTGGTGCAGATAGTATGACGTTCCGGGTTGTGACGCTGGGTTACCTCGCGGAAGGTGGCGATGGCTACCCGTTCCCTTCTGACATGGCTGCGAATGTTGTGGATATGTTGGCGGAAGGCGTGCAAACCGGAAATGCAACATTTGCTGATGATGGTACAGAACAGGATGCGCTAGCTGAATACTTGCTGGGGAACTTCCCTGCGGACGATAATGAAGCGACTCCTGTATACAGTGATGCAGACACGCCAGCTGATCAGGATCTGTATATTCAACCTGTAATGTAATTATCGATTAAAACCTCAAAGTTTTATTTAAATTTTACATAACGATTCTGAGAATGGGCTGTCATACACACCGACGGCCCATTTTTTTGTCTGAATGTGATGGGTTTGCAATATCAGGCTATACGGTATATTGTTTTGCGATGCTCTGCCTGGTACCAGTGTAAATGACCTGTATACGAACAGGCGCTTGCTCACCTTCCATTTTTTGCTCGGGTTGATTCAGATGAGTTTGTTGATGAAAAATAAAAACGTTAAATTGGGGTTGTTGATATTGGGAGGGTTCGCGCTGGCAACAGGAATTTTTGCGCGCGATATTATAGCTGAAGAGCTTCGTGCACCCATGTATGAAGGCATTTCGGCTAAGTTATCTAAAGCTGACACCAGTGAGGAGCAAGAGAAGGAGTGCGATAAGTCCGTGACATCAGGTTTGAGTAAACGTTTTAATATCGTATTGCCTTCTCTGCGTTTTTAAATATATCCCGTTATGTGGCAGCGCTTTAATTAAAGCGCTTTGCCGTCATAGTGATTAATGGTGTACTGCGATAAATCGAGATCTGGAATACAGCGCACATTGATCGCCGCCATTTCATTGCCTTCCCCGTCACTGCCAAAACCAATGGGTGAGCATCCGCAAGTAGAGCAGAAATTGTGTTTTATGACCTGCTTGTTAAAAGTGTAAGTGCTCATCGCGGATTCCGGTGTCTGAAACGTCACCTGACTTTTGGGGACAAACCACAGCACATGTCCCTTCCTGCTGCAAATGGAACAATTACACTCCATAAGGGATTCAATTTCGCCTTCTACTTCAAAAGCAATGGCGCCGCAATGGCAGCTGCTGGCGTATTTCATAAATATCTCCTGAGACTGAGAAACTGACAAGAACAAGGTTCAAAACTGCATTTGTATTGCTGTGCAATATAGCACGATTCTGCGAATGTACATGCCGAGATTATGCTCCTCTTTATTATCCGTCGTGTGGGGTTTCTGGTGTGGGAAGTATTTTCTGATAAAACACCAGATTGAGCCATTTTCCAAATTTAAATGCTGCTTGATGAATGGTGCCGCAATGTGTGAAACCCATTTGTTCGTGAAGTGCAATACTGCCAGTGTTATTCTGATCCAGAGCGCCTATAACAACATGGTATTGGCGCTCCTGCGCAGCCGCGACAATGTCGCGCAGTAAAGTTTTTCCTAAACCCTTACCTCGAAATTCCTGATGAACGTAAATGGAATGTTCAACCGTATATTTATACGCGGGGAAATGACGAAAGGGACCAAAACTGGCAAAGCCCATAAGTTTGCCGGTGTCGTTGATATAACCCAGCACTGGGAAGTGATGATCATTTTTAAATTGAAACCATTCCTGCATTTGCTGGAGGGTGCGCGCTTTATAGTCGTACAGCGCGGTAGAGTTTTCAATGACTTCGTTGAGAATGGCGAGTACTTGCTCCCCATGCTCGGTAAAATTACAGAGTATTTTTCGCATTTTAGACCAAAGTATCGTTTGTTATATGCTGCATGTAAAGGTTACTACTTGTGCAGAAAAGGAACAGTAAGGCGTGATCAAATGGTGTTAATTACGCGTCGAGAATTCAATTAATTCAAATCCACTCGGGCTTCAATAATGTGATGCTTGCCTCACACAAGTAATAATTCATGGAAACATTAAACACATCATCGCAAGTGTCATTATTTTAATGCAATATTCCATGGGTAATATAGAAGCTATTTTAATTAGTCGCTTTTTCAATAGTACATTTTATAGATAGAAGCTTTTAAAACACTCGCTAAAGTCAATAATAATACACACTGTTCTTAAGAGAATAGATTGTATACAGTTAGGAGCAACGCATGAATAACAATAAAGTGAACGCTGGTCGTCGTAACTTTCTTAAAGGCGCAGCCGCGTTAGGTGGCGCGACCTTAACAACGAGTACGACATTGTCTCACGCTGCCTGGGAAGCTGCTCGGGAAAAAACAAAGGACGGCAAACAGTTGGCCATTATCGGAAGTGGCATGGGAGGCGTTGCTGCATCCTGGTTGTGTGATTCCGATTGGAATATAGACTTGTTTGAATCGCGCCATAAAATCGGCGGCCATTGTGATTCTGTTAGTGTGGAATACGAAGGCGAACATTTTTATTTTGATTTGGGGGCAGAGTTTTTCCACCCAGATACGCATCCCTTGTATGTTTCTTTACTCGAAGAGGTAGGCTTATTTAATCCAGACAATGAAGCCATGGATCAAACCTTGGAAGCTCCTGGCAGCTTATCTATTATGGCGATGGACAAAGATCGCTATACTTTTAACTCCAAAAATACTCACTGGAATATTTTTACCAGTATTAATTTTGGTTTGTACACGCAGTACGCCAGAAATTTTATTCTAGATGATAGCGATTATGAAATTACTCTCGAAGAGTGGATCGATAGTTTGGCATTGTCGCGATATTTTAAATATGACCTTTTGCTGCCTTGGATGTCCGCATTAATAGGCTGTAATGTCGCCCAGGCAAAGAAAGCGTCAGCGCGTTCCATTCTGCAAACATTTGCGCTTGCTTACCCACAAAATCTGTGTGCCGGTGCAACGACGATGAACTCTAACATCGGCTTGGGGGGTAATCTTCAGGTAATTCTAGACCAGTGTGAAAATGTAAACGTATGGACCAATGCGGGTGTTACTGGCTTGCAAAAGGAACAGGGACAATGGTACCTCGAAACTGAAGCGGGAACGTTTGGACCCTATGATCAAATTGTTGTGAATGCACCACCAAGATTTGCAAAAAACTGGTTTTCCGAGTTGCCTTTTACCACTGAAATTGCCTCCATTCTCGATCAGTTTGAATATTTCCGCGCGCGCCTGCTAATTCACTCTGACCCGGCCTACATGGTGGAAACTGACTCTCCACAATACTGGTGTGTCTATAACGCTGGGATCAAAGATGGTGAGTGTGAAGGCAGTGTCTGGCTCGGTGGTATTCATACGGATCTTCCGGGTGACCAGTCCCTGTTTAAAAGCTGGGCCACCGATCGGGACCATGATCCTCAGAACATTCTGGCTGAGCGCACCTTCTTCCATCCGTGGATTACACCGCAGGCCATTCGTGCCAGTCGTGAGATTCGCAATTGGCAGGGGTATGAAGGCATATGGTTCTCTGGGCAATTTACGACGGGTATGGATCTACAGGAAGCGGCTTTGTATTCAGCACTAAAAGTTGCCGAACAGTTGAATCCGTATAGCCCTCGTATTACCGCATTAAGAAATCGTTTATCGGAACGCGGAATTACCGACATTAATTATGATTTGTAAGTAGCGAAAAATAAAAAGGGCGATGGATTAATCGCCCTTTTTATTTTCTTTCCTGTCTAACCTCAATTTTTTTGCCCCAAACCCATGGAGTGCAGATATGAATAACCAAATCCCTCGTCCCGTTTTAATGGTTTCTAAAATTGCCAAATTTTGTTTGCCGGTTTTTGCCAGTTGTATGTTATCCGCATGTCTTTGGGAAAATGTCGCCCGAACAGAAACCGTTGAACCTGAATATTTAACTCAACCTGTTAGTGCAGATGAGCTGGTAGAGTTTATTGGTATGGCAACAGAAAACAATAAGCGTGTACGCATGACCGGGTCAGGACATTCGCACTCTGATGTTGCGATTACTCAGGAAGTACTGTTTACCCCGGAAAAGCTGAATAAGCCGTTAACTCTGGATCGATCACGATTAAGAAATCCCGATGATGTTTACATTGCTCGTACTCAAAGCGGCATTACGATTGAAGATTTAAACAATTATCTCGATACTCAAGGTATGGCTCTGTTTAATATGGGGGGCTACGACGGACAAACCATCGCGGGAGTTATGATGACTGCAACACATGGTTCTGGTCGTGATTATGGCCCTATTGCAGATCAGGTATTGAGTATGCAGGTGGTTGGAGAGGGCGGTGTGATGTACCAAATCGAACCTGCAGATGGAATTACTGATCCCGCAGTCTTTCCCGGTACCCTGGAGGAAAACAGTGAGATACCCGTTCAATTGATTCAGGAAGATGATGCCTTCAACGCAATGCGTGTCAGTATTGGGTCTATGGGGGTGGTGTATTCGGTAACCTTGCGAACGGATAAAAAATTCTGGTTGCGGGAAGTTCGTACACGCACAAGCTGGTCAGAGTTAAAAGCGCCTGGAGGTTATCTGGAAAAACTATTGAACAATGAACCTGTTTACAGCGATCGGCCATCTCCAGAGCATATAGAGTTTCAATATACTCCTTACGCGCAAGATGGCGATCATAGTTTTTTGATTACAGAGCGCTATCGTTCATATGAGCCACTGCCTGAACAACCGCAAAGCCAGCGTGGAACGCCTGGTACTGAATTTGTTTCCGGCTTAATTACCTTATTTGAAATGCCTTTGGTTCAAATTCTCAATAAGTTTCCCGGTTTGGCCAAGCCGATTCTGGAGCAATCCTTAATCTCCCAGGAGGACGACAATTTTACCAATGTCAGTTACGATGTTTTTGACATTGGGATTGTCAATTACACGGATGCTATTGCCATCGAAGTTGCGCTGGATGTGGAAGATACCATTGCTGCAGTGGAGCGTACTTTTAGCTTGGCTGAACAACTGTTTAATGAAAATAAAATTCCCCATACCGGGCCAATCTCTATCCGCTTTGTTAAACAATCCGATGCAATGATCGCCATGCAGCAAGGTCGCGATACCATGTTTATAGAAATAATCATGTTGCAAGGCGTCACGGGTATTCGTGACTTAATGCTGACTTATGAGCAGACCTTCATGGAAGAATTTGGCGCGCGTCCACATTGGGGCTTGGATCTGAAAGTGTTGCAAGGCTCGGAGTGGCTGGAGACCTTATATCCTCGTTGGGATGATTGGTTGGTTCAGTATCGTCGTTTTAATCACGGCACTTTCGATGGCAAAGTCACAGACAGATTAGGTATCTCTGTCGTACCACGTTAACGCTGATTTTCACGGTGGAGCAGGTGTTTATGAGTCCTGCTCCACCAATGTCTGATTTGCCAGGTGTTTATCTGAGCTTTCATCTGTGCTCTCAAAAGTACACGGTATTTTTTGTATGATTGGACTGATTAAAATAGGTAAGCGGAGAGTGAGTGCTAGCTTTTTTGGGGCGAGGCAGGTGCAGTTAGCGAAATTATCGAATTGATTATGAGGAAAAGGTTTAAAAGATTTCTTTTGAAATTTTCCTTTGCTCTTAAAAAATCAATTAGTCATTAAAACATTAAGAAAGACGCTTTTGTTCACAAGTTTAGTTGCTCTTCACCGTTTGGAAGATACATAATCAGTCGTGAGAATTTCTATTTCTCGCTTTTTTTTGCTGCATTGGTACAACGTTGTCCGAGTTTTAATCACTAATTTGTCGAGCAGTTGGATAAATGATCGTGATAAGGGTAACGGCAAGGGCAGGAAATATTGCGCAGAATGCTGTCTTCTCGATATGCCAAAGCGTTACTTTCCACAACGGGTACGGCTTTGACTATGGGCGCATGATAAAAATAAATACTTGTCGTTTATGTGAAGTTTGGGCACAGCATTGAACCTTCGTTGCTTTCCCCTGAGTTGTCTCACCTAATAAGTAACATCCCATACCGTGTTTGCTCTTTGTTTGGTTAAACAAAGCCTGTATCAAAAGTAACAGCAACCCCGTATTACCAACATTCAACAACAATAGAGGTAAGCTCAATGGATTTTGTTACGTGTTTTTTCAGCGCTAAATTCAGCGCCAGACTCAGCGCCAGACAGAAATTCAGCTGTTATCTGTTCGCGGGCCTGTCCGCATTAATTCTCTCCCCATTTGCATTTTCTCATGGCTCGGTGTCTCAACCCATTAGCCGAGTATTAAACTGTTACGAAGAAGGACCAGAGACACTTTCTTCACCGGCGTGTATCGCCGCCGCGTCGATTAACGGCAGCGCTTTTTTATATACCTGGCAGGAAGTCAACCAGGGCGGAGCAAATGGCAACCACCAGGCTGTTGTGCCGGATGGCCAATTGTGTAGCGGTGGACGATCTTCCTACGGTGGTTTAGATCTACCGCGCAGTGACTGGGAGGCAACGCCGATGTCCGCCGGCAGTAAAACTTTTGTATGGAAGAATACGGCAGCTCATCGCACCAGTTATTACGATTTTTATATTACGAAACCAGGCTACAACCCCAACAACCCTTTGCGTTGGAGTGACTTGGAAAAATTCTGCACCTCCGGCGCTCGTGGACAGGAATACGAAGCCCACATCAGCTGTAATGTGCCATCGCGTTCGGGCAAGCACATTATTTACAGTGTGTGGCAGCGCTCTGACAGCCCTGAAGCGTTTTATTCCTGCAGTGATGTTCAATTCAGTGGCGGTAATAGCTCGTCTTCATCGTCCTCTTCCTCTAGCTCCAGCAGTTCATCTTCCAGTTCCAGCAGCTCGTCTTCCAGCTCCAGTTCCAGCTCAGGCAATGGGGGTGGTTCGTGCCCAGCATACGTCAATGGGGCAAGCTATGCGACGGGAGCCAAAGTGAGAAATGCGGGCGGGTACTACCGCTGTACAGTTGGAGGTTGGTGTTCGCAAGGCGGTCCATATGAGCCAGGTGTTGGCTGGGCATCACAGTATGCCTGGGATTCAATTTCCGCTTCAGAGTGTGGTGGCGGTACGGGAAGTTCTTCTTCTAGTAGTTCGTCAAGCAGTTCTTCTAGCAGCTCTTCAAGCAGTTCTAGCTCGTCTTCAAGTTCATCGTCGTCCAGCTCCTCGGGCGGAGGCGCTTCGTGTAACGGTATTCCGCAGTGGAATGCGACGTCGGTGTACACGGGTGGTCAGCAGGTTGTATACAACGGCACGATTTATCAAGCACAGTGGTGGACTCAGGGGGATAATCCTTCAGCTTCCGGAGAGTGGGGTGTCTGGCGGTCTGCAGGTACGTGTTCCGGTGGTGGTTCGTCTTCATCCTCTTCCAGTAGTTCCAGTTCCTCCTCTAGCTCGTCTTCCAGTACTTCTTCGGGGAATCCGGGCGGCAATGGTGGTCGTTTAATTGGTTATTTTGCACAGTGGGGAGTTTATGGACGCAACTACCATGTGAAAAACATTGTCACCAGCGGCTCGGCCAATAAACTAACCCACATTCTCTACGCCTTTGGTAACGTGACTGGTGGTCAATGTGTAATTGGCGATTCGTATGCGGATTACGATCGCTTTTACGATGCCGGCTCCAGTGTTGATGGCCAGGCTGATACCTGGGATTCGGGTGCCTTACGTGGAAGCTTTAACCAGTTGCGAAAACTCAAGCAAATGCATCCAAACATTAAAGTCATCTGGTCTTTCGGTGGCTGGACGTGGTCCGGTGGATTTGGTCAGGCAGCATCAAATCCTACGGCGTTTGCTAACTCCTGCTATAACCTGCTAAATGATTCACGCTGGGCTGGTTTATGGGATGGTATCGATATCGACTGGGAATACCCCAACGCCTGCGGCCTGTCCTGTGATAGCAGTGGCCCTAATGCCTATAAAAATCTGGTTTCGGCGCTGCGCAGCAAGTTTGGTCCCAACTTTATCGTGTCTTCGGCGTTACCGGCAGATCCGGCAAAGCTGGATGCAACAGACTACGGCGGCGCAGCTCAATACATGAGTTTCTATATGCCGATGACATACGATTATTTCGGTGCATGGGATCGTACTGGGCCAACAGCACCTCACTCGCCTATGTATGATTATCCCGGGTTGCCAACGGCAGGCTGGAATTCTGATAACTCGATTCGCCATCTTATGTCCAAAGGCGTACCGGCGAATAAGATTCTGTTGGGCGTTGGATTCTATGGTCGCGGTTGGACCGGCGTGACGCAATCTGCACCTGGTGGAAGCGCTACTGGGCCTGCAACGGGAGTTGAGCCGGGTGTGCAAGACTATAAAGTGCTTAAAACACAGTGCCCACCTACGGGTACCGTTGGCGGAACATCATATTCCCACTGTGGCAATAACTGGTGGAGTTACGATACGCCAGCCACCATTCGTGACAAGATGGGGTATGTCAACCAGAACTCACTCGGAGGCGCGTTCTTCTGGGAGCTTTCTGGCGATACCACCAATGGTGAATTGATTAACGCTATGGATGCCGGTCTGTAAAAGACTTTAAAACCATTGGTAAAGAATAGAAAACGCGGCACTAAGCCGCGTTTTTTTATTGCTGATCGTTAATTTAATGGGTATTCCGCTTCGATACAGTCTCTTTCTTTATTTTACTTTTGTCTTCTCGAATGGAGGCTTCACGGTTACAGCGCGTGGAAAAAACGATCCTTACGCGGCAGAAAATAATCATCGTAATCTAAGGAAAAAGCCACCGCAGTACTGCGCCCGATAATTTCATCTCGTGGAACAAAACCTATAACGCGTGAATCCGCGCTATTATCACGGTTGTCACCCATGACCAGGTAGTGCCCCGGAGGGACGGTGACTGCTGACATATTTGAAAGTGGTGAAGCTTGTGCCTCAATACGAATTAAATGACTCTGGCCGGGCAGTGCTTCCTGCTTCAATGTGAAATCGGTGTACATCGCCTCGCGTCTGTAGGCCACCGGTTGTCCGTTAATTATCAGTTTGTTTGCACGCAGTTCGACTTTTTCTCCGGGCAATCCTACCACTCGCTTTACCAGCCGTTTGTCAGCTGCTTGCGATTCAAAGATGACAATATCGCCGCGCTCCGGGTCGGCCAGCCGCATGAGGCTCCATTGTGTGAACGGAATGCGAATATCGTAGGCCAGCTTGTTAATAAGAATGCGATCACCTTCGACTATGGTTGGCCGCATGGAACCACTTGGGACATCATTCCAATCGGCAATGGCACTGCGGAAGGCAAACATCAATAACAGGAAGATCATAAAGCCTTTGTTTTCTTTGATATACCGGAGAAATTTATTGTCCATGAGGAAGTCCTAAACGAAGTAATATTAGCTTACTGACCACTTAACCTTCTGTGGGTTCATAATGAAAGCTGAGCTTATCTAAGGTTAAAATGCTTAGTTAAATTTAAGGATAGGGAAAATTAACTCAGCGCGGGTGTTGCCGCTAGAATAATGCCGATAGTAATAGCATAGCGTAGACCTTTGCCAATGCCTGTGAGTACCAGCAGCGTCACCAGTCGAATGCGCATCATGCCCGCGATAAACGTGAGTGCATCGCCACCTATGGGAAGCCAGGCAAATAACAGACTCCATTTTCCGTAGCGTTGGAACCAGCCTTGTGCGCGAGCGAGACTTTGTTGCTTGAAAGGAAACCAGCGCTTTTCCTGATAATGCAACAAGTACCGGCCGAGTATCCAGTTTACGCCTGCGCCAAGAGTGTTGCCCAGTGTCGCGACACACCATAGCAGGAACAGGGGTTCGCCTTGTAGTACCAGCGATGCCAGTAATACTTCTGAATAAAAAGGCACAATCGTCGCGGCTAAAAATGCGCTGATGAATAAGAGAAGTAAACTCATTGTAAATCTGGCTGTGCCCCATAAGCAGTTTGTGCAGCGGGATTATTTAGGTGCTTGAGCGTGGTCACCGGAGATCTCCGTTTTAAGCTGCATTTGATGATGGCTCATTCTAACGGCCTCGACAAAGTATTGAAACAATCGTCGTTGATTGCGTAGATAGGGGAGATATTCGGGATGCCATTGCACTCCGAGTATAAATTGGTTGGGAGACTCTACCGCTTGAACAAATCCATCTTCATCCACAGCGGCTACCTGCAGGTTCGATGCAACGCGGTCGATCGCCTGGTTATGCAGACTGTTAATCGCAAATTGATCCCCGCGATAGAGTTTTTTTAACATCGTATTTTGTTGCAGCAAGGCTTGTTTAATCGGGAATATACTGTTCCGGTTGGGGGTGTGTTGTCGATGCGGACGAATATCTTGATGCAAACTACCGCCAAGGGCGACATTGATCAACTGAGCGCCACGACAAATGCCGAGTATGGGAATGTTGGCTTTAAGTGCATATTCGACCATTTGCAATTCAAAGGCATCCCTTTCACGGTCATAGCTGGCCCCGGCATCCCCGATTATGCCGTAGTGTTGTGGGTCAATATCGTCACCACCACCAATGACAATTCCCTGGCAGGTAAAATTTTCACGCGTACTTCGCGCAGTGAAATACTTCGCCTGTACCTGACAGAGATTTAAGCAAAATTTTGCCGCCCACCAACCAAAGGGAAATTTTGACACCGGGCCGGTTACGGCAATGCAAGGACGCTGGGTAGATTGTGGCATAAAACTATTCCTCGTCCGACGACAAACGCAATATGTCCGCTTTGATTTTATCTAACCATCTGGAATCAAAGCTGCGTGTCAAGCGTTGTAAATCATGCAGATAGGCCTGACATGCAACGGTCAGTAAATTTTTATTGTTGGCCAATGCTTCCACTTCCAGCCAGTGTTGCCAGGGAACGTGGATATTCCATGTCGGGTTGTCGATATCGCAGTTGGGCAATCGATAATGAAATGTAGGGCGTGATTTAATTCTCGGATCGTCCACGGATTGAGTTACTTGCGCTTCGTCTAAAAAACGAAAAAGCGGAAGTAAATCCAAGCTGCGATTTCGTGTGGGGTTATCTTGCAGATAGTCTGAAACCAATAAATTGAGGTCCGGGAAATAGTGAGTATCGAGTACTTTTTCAATGTATTTTTTGTCAAAGTGATTGATGTATGGGGTGATGCGTCGAGAAAAATCTACATTCTCTCGTTCGTAAATCCATTCGTATAGACAAAAATAGGCTTTTAAATAACGGACAATGGTTCCGCTGTCGAGTGCTGGCAGTTCTGGGTTGAGGTGTACACCAAAAGCATAGACGGGGCTGTGACGGGTCCCCAATGCACCTGCCTCTCTCAGATCCGTTACCAGCATTTGTAATTGATGTAATTGATCGACCGGCACGGGGGGGCTGACAATTTCCCACGGTACAAATTGAGAGGCGGCTTTTGCTAAAAAATCTTCCGAGATAATTTCCATGGAAAGTTGTTCAATTAAATTAAGTCCATCATCTGTCGTATTTTCCAGTTCATTCGAGTCGCTTTCTGGCAGTTTGCTTTTTGCCAGATCTTTAAAATACTGCGCATCAAGTTCCACTGTGAAATCACCGAGAGAAGTATTTTCAACGCGCGCTTCCAATAGTGTTTTTATCTGTGTAGTACCACCATATTGGCGTACAATTGCTTGAGTGATTTGCTCGAGAGACAAACCTGCAAATTCAATTTCCACTCCGACGCGTCGAATATGGTTGTCCTGATTTAAATGGTTTTGTGGAATCCATTGCATATTCCTACCTCTATTTATATCGCATACATATTCTTGCGAGATTTCCAAACGGGACAGCGCTGATAACAAGGTCCTTAGCCAGTGATGTGGTGTCTAAATTTAGTGGGCTTCGCATTGAACTTTCACTTGAAAATTCAGCTCCCGCTGGCGCCCGGTGCTTTAGCGTGCTTTGGATCTGTTTGGGATTGTTTATAAATATAAAGAAAAAGAAGATACCCACATACGCCGGCCACAAGGGAGCCGCTCAATATTCCGACCTTGGCATCAGCTAATAATCCGGGGTGACTTTGATAGGCGAGAGTGGCGATAAACAACGACATGGTAAACCCCATACCCGCGACCAGACTCAAAGCGATTATGTGGCGAAAGTGTAAATCTGTTGGCATGCTGGCGAATTTGAGTTTGACCGATACCCAGGCAAACAGACTAATTCCCACTGCTTTGCCCAGTACTAATCCGGTAAAGCTTCCCAGTGTTACGGCGGAGCTGGCGGTATTGCTAAAGTCCTTGGGTAATTCCACGCCGGCATTCAAAAAAGCAAAAAGAGGAATAATGGTAAAGCATACCGGTTTATCCAATACAGTAGTCCAATGTTGAAGCGGTGTGGTAGCCTTGGATGCCGCCTCCTGCATTTGTTCGACAATGTCATGTTGTCGGTTTTTTTCCAGAATGCTTTTATCGGACTTATCCAGTTTTTCAAAACGTGCCAACAGTGTATGCAGGCGACGTTTGAACCAGCTGCTCTCCGCATAGGGACGGGCAGGCACGCACATGGCCGCAAGAATGCCGGCCGTCGTAGTGTGAACACCGGAATGCAAAATAAACCACCAGAGCGCAACACCTCCGAGGATATAAAAATGCCAGCTCCGTATGCCGAGTAAATTAAAGCTGAATAAACTTATCAGGGCGATGCCGGCATACAATAAAGGCAACAGGTTAATGTGTTCCGTATAGAAAATACTGATCACCAGCACCGCGCCAATATCGTCAACAATAGCCAGGGCGGAAAGTAATACTGCGGTTGAGCGCGGAGCCGCTTTACCTAATAACGCCAAGGCGCCAAGTGCGAATGCGGTATCTGTCGCCATGGGAATGCCCCAGCCTTTAAGATCAGGATTTTCCTGTGAAATCGCAGCAAAAATTAATGCAGGCAGAATCATTCCGCCTAAAGCCATAAAAAGTACCAGTGTCGATTGACGAATATGTTTTAAATCTCCTGCGAGGACCTCACGCTTTATTTCCAGTCCGAGTAAAAAGAAAAAAATTGCCATGAGTCCATCATTTACCCAATGATGAACCGAATGGCTGAATTCCTGTTCGCCTAAACCAATACTTAGCTCTAGATGGCCAAATGCAAAATATTCTGGTTGCCATTGACTGTTCGCCAAAAACAATGCCGCTAATGCGCTGAGAAGTAATAAAATGCCAGAACTGGATTGGCTGTTTACAAACGCCTCGAAGGGCGTGAGTAGACGTTCGAAACTCCTGCCAAGAGGTGCATGTTGTTTTTCGTGTTCAGGAATATGTATTCTGCGCATTTACCTTGCCTATACTGCCAGTGCCTTTTACTTCAAGTGTGTTTTGTTGTCCTCATGTTATGGTGTTGAACGTTGGGAATTAAATTTTATTCAACACCACTGTCTTGATATTCACAAATTCTTTAATGCCGTAGTGAGATAATTCTCGACCGTAACCACTTTGTTTAACACCGCCAAACGGCAATCGCGGATCGGATTTTACGAAATCATTCACGACGCAGCAGCCAGCTTCAATAGCATGCGCGAGTGCCTCGCCTTTGTTGAGATCCTGCGTAAACACTGCAGCGCCCAGACCAAAACAGGTGTCATTGGCGACTGCGATGGCTTGCTCTTCATCGCTCACCGGAATTATCGCGGCTGCGGGACCAAATAGTTCTTCTCCATACGCAGGCATACCGCTGCGGACGTTGGTTAGCACGGTAACTGGATAAAAATTCCCAGAGCCCTGTGGCAGCTCACCGCCCATTAAACACACTGCGCCGGCCTGAATCGATTTTTGTATTTGCTGATGAAGATCGTCGCGTAAATCAGAGCGGGCCAGAGGGCCAATATCTGTTTCGCTATCATGGGGAACGCCGGCCTTCGCTGCCGATAACTCTTCGACAAATGCCTGCTCGAATGCTTCTCTGATAGCGTCAACCACAATAAAGCGTTTAGCTCCGATGCAGCTTTGCCCGCTATTGATCAGCCGACTGGTGGCGCAGAGTTTTGCCGCTTTTTTAACATCAGCGTCAGCCAGGATAATATATGGGTCGCTACCGCCCAGTTCTAAAACCGTTTTCTTTAAATGTCGACCTGCGGTTTCCGCTACCGACTTGCCCGCGCCTGTACTGCCTGTGAGAGTGACGGCTTTAACATGGGGGTGGGCAATAATATGTTCTACATTTTTGCCGCTGACCAATAGAGTTTTAAAGCAGCCCTCTGGTAACCCTGATTGGGTCAAGAGGTTTTCTATGGCGATTGCACATCCGCTTACATTGCTTGCGTGTTTAAGAAGGGCGGTGTTGCCAGCCATGAGTGCGGGAGCGGCAAACCGGAATACCTGCCAAAACGGAAAGTTCCAGGGCATAACTGCGAGGATCAGTCCCAGCGGTTCAAACGCAACATAACTGCGGTAGGCATCGGCTTGAATGTTTTCATGCTGCAAAAAAACTGCTGTATTTTCAGCGTAATACCGACACACCCAGACGCACTTGTCAATTTCCGACTCAGCTTGCTTGATGGGTTTCCCCATTTCAATCGTGATGAGCTTTGCTAGCTCATGCTTTTGGGCTTCAAGGTTGTGAGCAATTTTAACAAGAATGGTTGCCCGTTCAGAAAAACTTTGCTTTGACCAGTTTAAAAAAGCCTGGTGACCAAGGTTTGCGGCTTTGTGTACGTCGTCAACACTATGCTCATTGTAATTGGCCACAAGCTCATTATTGTAGGGGTTAATACTTTTGATAGACATAGCGATTACTTTCCTGTTTCTTTATCAACATACGCATAAAGCTGTTGAATATTGTTTGTAGTGGCTACCTGGTGAAGTAGCGCTGCGAATGGCTGGCTCAGGATTTAAAACTTTAGTGACATTTCTCTGGTTATTTTGTTATCTGTCATTTATAACTTGCCATTTTCTTTTTGGCAGCTTTTCGATCTGTATAAGCAAATGGCAATAGATCACTTTAGCATAAGGGGGCCAACCGTCCATTCTCTAAATGTTGCAAGGTTGTACGCAAAATAATTCACTAAGAGCTGCAAACTCACTCGCAAGCGCGTTTTGTACGACCTTCTAATTCGGCGTTCATTATTTCAGGAATATCGTGTCAGAAATATCGCGTACCATTACTCGCGTGTACTCTCCAATGTGTTTTGTTACCAGGAGAGGCAACATGTGCGGGACAGGTTCTTAGACAAAACTATGGAGTTTTGTTACCCATTGGGTTTTGTGCGTGCGAATTTCTGTTGTATGGATTTACGCATAAACTATGCCAGCAAGGAGTTACTGGCATCGTGGTTTAAATGCGAGTGAAAAGTGTGGTGTGTGAAAAAATAAAGGCTGTGAGATCTTGTAAAGCCAGCGAGGCATCGCTAACTTTACAAGTGTGTTGTAGGCTTTTCAAAAAAATGACTGGTGTTTAGTAATCTGTTTTATTCACCAAATCGACACGGTAAATTTCTTCTCGACGGTCTTGCAGGTTTTTCACTGAGCCATAGTCATGAAGCATTTTTAATTTCACCAGGTCTAAATCACCAAACAATAGCATTTCGGTGTTCGGCGTTGCTTCAGATAATACGGCATCATGCGGGAAATACAGATCGGAAGGCGAAAAGACAGCAGATTGCGCATATTGCACATCCAGACTCTCTACACTGGGTAAGTTGCCAACGTTACCGGCAATAACGACATAGCATTCGTTTTCAATTGCGCGGGCCTGGGCACACAGGCGAACACGCAAATAGCTGTTTTTAGTATCGGTCCAAAACGGAACGAATAAAATCTGAAGCCCTTGTTTTGCCAGTATGCGCGAGAGTTCGGGAAATTCTACATCGTAGCAAATCAAAATCCCCACTCTACCAGCATCTGTATCGAATACCTGAATATGGTTTCCGCCACTTAAAACCCAATCATTTTTCTCGTGGGGTGTCATATGGATTTTGCGTTGCTCTTCAACTCTACCATCGCGGTGGCATAGGTAGGACACGTTGTAAACCGCATTGTCTTCAATTAGAGGCATAGAGCCCGCGATAATGTTGGTATTGTAGCTTAGTGCAAGGTGCGAAAGTTTTTCTCGCAGTAATTCTGTATAGCCTGCCAGTTCCCTCATGGCGCGGTCTTGTTCAGAAATTTCCTTTAGTCCCATTAAACTTGCATTGAAAAACTCGGGGAAGAGAATAAAGTCACTTTGATAATCTGAAACCGTATCGACGAAGTATTCGACCTGAGACAAAAAGTCCTCAAGAGATTCAACTTTACGCAATTGCCATTGCACGGCACCTACACGCACATTGGTTTTTTTACTGCGGATAACACTTTCATCCGGTTCGTAAAGAATATTATTCCATTCCAGCAAAGTGGCGAAGCCGCCAGATTTTTCATCTTCGGGCAAATAACTTTTTAGCAATCGCTTGACCTGAAAGTTATTGGACAGCTGGAAAGTCAGAATGGGATCGTAAATCTGCTTGGATGCAACTTGTTGAATATATTCTGTTGCTTTCAACTCTTTCATATATTTCTTGTAGTTAGGGATACGCCCGCCTGCAAGAATTGCACGCAAATTGTATTGTTTACAAAGCTCTTTGCGTGCGTCATACAATCGTCTACCCAGGCGATAGCCGCGATAGTTTTTCCGGATAATGACATCCAACCCATACAGCGCATCGCCTTTGTCATTGTTTTGAATGTGCTCTCTGGCATCCACTAAATCGGAGTGTTGGTGGGGGTTGCTGAATTTTTGGTAGTCCACCATCAGCGTAAGTGCCATACCGACCAGTTGTTCATTGTCAAAAATGCCGATTTGTCCCTCGGGGAAATCTGCAATGAGTTTGGTTATGGTTTCTTCTGACCAGGAGCCACCGATATCAACGTAAACCTCGTCCATCAGAGATTTGATTTCAGGATAATCGGAAGATTGGATATTACGTATGGAGAGTTGTGGTATTTCTTGAGACATTTTAGTGGCCCGAACCTTGACTGTGCGCGTTACTCAATATTTTTCAATATTGTAACGCGAAGTCAATGATCAGGCTACATAACGGTTTTTCTAGCTTTCCGCTTTTTCTGCGACAGCGAGTTCCATTCCTGAAAAGCTGTGACCGTTTTTAACTGAGGAGCGAAGGTTGCCGGGAGCAACGCCAAAAGCCTCTTTGAAAGCGTTGGCGAAATTGGAGCTGTGTTTATACCCGGCCAGGTAAGCTGCTTCTCCAATGGATACGTCGCCGTTTACCAGTGCGTCCCGTGCAATGGCCAGTCGGTGTTGGCGAATATAGTCAAATACGGTTTGAGAATAATGCTGTTTGAAAATGCGTTGCATGGAGCGTGTGCTCAAACCCAGTTCGCTGGCAATGGTCTCGACGCGAATGGTCGCAATATTTGTTGCTGACTGGAAAATTCGATCGTCAATAAATTGCTTTATACGTTCCGCGTTGGTCTTGGCATTGGAAATGGTGTGAATGGCTTCATTTAAATTTGCGTTCAGGTCACGATCTAAATGAACTTCTTTTAATTCACGCAAAAATGCGGCGCAGAATTTAATGATTTCACTTTCTATGTGCAAACTGTCAAACACATTGCGTTTTTGAGTTTTGTGAATAATGTCATTCGCCAGTTGTTTAATGACAGAAGAGCTCTGCCATTGAATAAGTCCATGTTGCTGACGAATAAAATGAAAGATTTTCCGATCTACCGGTTCTTCCATATTTAAATGCTGGTCCAGCCATTTGTGCGAAACAGAGATATAAATTTTGCAGACGGACTCATCTTTTATCAGAGAGCGCGAAATGGGGGTGTGACGCAACAAGTTCATGGCAAAACAATTGTTGGCGTCTTGTCCGTCTGTTTTTTCTGGCGTCAGTGACGAAGAGAGATTGTAAGTTTCCTGCCCGACGGTAAAGTTGATATTGCCAACTAAGATGACTCCGAAGGTTAAACCAGGGGGGACAAGCAGACTCCACTTGGTGTTTTTAAGTTCTTGCGCATCCATTATGTGAAGCTGAATGCCAGAGAGGGTCCGTTCAACAATGAAACGGCCTTTAAGAAACGGATCTTCCGCCTGAATTTCTGAATCTAAACTGGGCTTGGTGCCAGCGATGGCCAACTTGCGACTAAACTCCGTTCCATAAATAAAGCTCATGTACTTTACCTCTTCTTGGCGTTATTTAATGTGACTTTGGCGCTTGCGGATAGCGTTTGTCTTGTGCTAACGCCAGTCTACCTGATAAACATTTGCAATTGTAAATCGTTATCATTTACACGATTATAAATTTATCTAATCAAGATGATTAAATTTTTATATGGGTATCGAATTAATCTGTTTTGTATATCGTTTCGAGGCCTTTTAGGCATCGCTTTTAACGAAAATGGTGCTTGGAAGAAATTGAGTAAGTTATTGAACTATAAAGGATTTTTCCTTACTTGTGCCACTGTTTATCGCAATTAATACTGATTGATATCAAATAATTTACAAAGAGCGCTTTGTTGCATAATTGCAACACAAAAACAGTATGAAAATGTTTAATAAGTGACCATTTTGAGGCGAATGACTAAAATGGGAAAGCGCTTTCTTGAGCAGGGTTGTGATTTACCGTGTCGCTTCGACAAAAAGTTTTCTCCGTCGTCAATTTTTTAGTGTCGTGATAAAGAGAGCGTGCTTTGAATTTGGCGCGTGAATGAAGATTATTATTTATGGAATTGCCTGGCGTTAAAATTATTTAAAATAATTCACGCACAATGGACCAACAATGCTTGGTGTGCTCAACATTTTTGCGATAAAAATAATCAGTTTGGAAAATGTCGCCGAGAAATACGTGGAAATCCTTTTTATATATGAAACTTAATCTTTCTTATAAATAAAATCTTGCTAAACTTGTAGTGAACGAAAATTGCCAAAGCTAGCTTACATGAAGGATATAAGTTCCAGGGTTCACATCATCGACGACGATACGATTATTCTCGATCTGCTGAAGAGCATGGTGGAGTCTATTGGTATTACACCCACCTGTTTTAACAGCGCAGAAAAGTTTTTAGAAAGCTATATTCAAGCGCCACGCGAGTGTGTCGTGTCAGATATTCGTATGCCGGGTTTGAGTGGTTTGCAGTTGCAGAAAAAATTGCAGGAAAAGTTTCCTGTGCCCCCGCCCCTGATTCTGGTAACCGGTTACGCGGAAGTCAGTGCCGCGGTGGAAGCCATGAAGCAGGGCGCATACGATTTTGTTGAAAAGCCTGTAAATGGGTATCAGTTTCTGGAAAAAGTGCAGGGCGCCTTAACTCTGAGCCAGGACTTACACGCCCAGCGTTTACATCAGTCTGCACGAGATGCTCGACTAGCATTGTTGACGCCAAAGGAAAAGGAAGTGCTTGAAGAGGTACTCAAAGGTCAATCGAGTAAAGATATCGCCAACGACCTCGGTTTAAGCACCCGTACTGTAGAAAATCATCGCTCCCGTTTAATGGCTAAATTACGCGTAAAATCAACCGTTGATTTGGTGCGTGAATTTGGTTTGTCTGGCAATGGCGATTAAATTCGCCAAGCCATCCGCCCATCATTCCCCTTAGCTCTTTCCGCGAGTAAGTCTCGCCAACCGTAGGAATACGCCAATTTTGTTGTTTTTCGCGTCATTATTGCGGTAAGCACCTGCCAATTCTGAGTAATTTCACTCTAACCACTTTTTTTCACAGTTGCCAAACTTACACACCATAAGCAGCGCACTTTTCGCTTTAGGCAAAGTAGCAGTTGAAAGTGAGTAAATTACGCAGAGGGCTTCGAGCCCACTATTCGCATTACGCTCACTGTTAGCTCTGGTCGCTGGCAAATTCGTTCACTTAACTCGCTTCATGGAAGGATAGGGCAACATCGGTATTTGAGGAAAAATTAATGGTCAAAGTCATGATAGTTGACGACTCTGCTGTCGCTCGCTCTACCTTGCGCGAGGTTTTCGCTGGGAGTGAAGATATTCAGGTTATTGGCAGCGCACCAGATCCATTGATTGCCTTTCCGATCATGTACGAAGGTTGGCCAGATGTCATCGTGTCTGACATCGAAATGCCGAGAATGGACGGCATCCGTTTCATTCGTCGCATCATGACCGAACGGCCAACACCGGTTATCGCGTTGACCTCGACCAATGATTTAGGCGTTCATGTTGCGACCGAGGCGATCAAAGAAGGGGTGTTCAGTTTGTTCCCCAAACCGCCGGTGGACGTGTCGAATTTTATCCGCGGCCATGTCGATAAACTGGTATCCATGGTGCGTGCTGCGCATGCGGCTCAAGCAAAAAATTTATTTTCCAGGGAGGCCTTCAAACTGCCTGCAAAATCCTTGATCGGAGGTGAGAGAGCGATGGGAACTCAAGAAAAAGTGGTGGCAATTGGTATTTCCAATGGAGGTATTCAAGCTTTGCAATATCTTTTATCTTCCCTGCCGGAAGATAGTAATGGGATCGTCATTGCGCACCATTTGCCGTCGGAATTTATGCGAAAACTATCACATCAGTTAAATAAGGCGAGTCGCTTGCAAGTAAAAATTGCAGAAGACGGAGATGTGGTAGAACCCGGGCAGGTGTTTCTCGCTCCCGGTGGGAAGCAATGTTGCGTAAATATGGTGGACGGTCGTTATCAAATTGCCTTGCTTGAAGCGCGATCGAAGAATGACTATTGCCCTTCAATCGACATGCTGTTTAATTCATTAGCCCAAAACGCAGGGAAAAACGCTATTGGAATTTTAATGACGGGATTCGGTGCGGATGGTGCTGTTGGCTTAAAAGCTTTAGCGGACAGTGGTGCAGAAACAATAGCACAGGATGAAGCAAGCAGTGTTGTATTTGGCATGCCACGTGAAGCAATTAAATTGGGAGCAGCGAAGCACGTTGTGAGTCTTTATGATTTACCTGAACACATCTACCAGTATTGCCATTGATTATTGTCCAGTAGATTCGCTCGTTAACAAAGGCATTCTTGTTGTTGAAGACAGCAGAGTGCAGCGTAAAGCCGTTGTCGACTGGCTAACGCGTTACGGAATTAATACCATCTTTGAAGCCGACGACGGTCAAAAAGCGCTAGCGCTTGTGGAGGCCATGGAAGTGCCCCCAGCCGTTATCATTCTGGATCTTGAGTTGCCGCATGTTGATGGGATCGAGGTGCTGCAGGCTTTGGCCCTGCGTAATGTACGACCAGCAATCATCGTAGCCAGTAGCGTGGACGAAGTGCTGATTGGCTCTGTTGCAGCAATGATACAGGCTCTAAAATTTCCTTTGCTGGGCGCCTTTCAAAAACCGTGTGAACCAGCTTCCCTGGTGGATGCTTTGCGTCGCCTGGAAAATCCCCCTGCTAAAAATATAAAACACATGCCACAAGAGCTCGACCTGCGGCCTGAGCACCTGCGTAGTGCTATAGTGAATAATGAAATCAGTACGGTGTATCAGCCGAAGTTAGATCTGCGCTCGGGGAAAATGGCAGGTGCTGAAGCGCTGGCACGCTGGCGCTTAAAAGATCGGCAAAATATTCCTCCAAATGTATTTATCCCGCTCGCAGAAAAAGTCGGGTTAATTAATGATTTAACTTTGAAGATACTGGACCGCGCATTAGCGGACATGGTTGAATGGCGAGAGCAGGGCATAGAGGTGCCGGTGGCCATCAATCTGTCCGCCAAATGTTTAAGTGATCCTAATCTGGCGAACGATATCATTCAGCGGGTGAGGGAGCGGGACGTTTCACCACACCTGCTGACATTTGAAATTACTGAAAGCGCACTGGTGGTTGATCTGGCCGAAGCTTTAGCAAATACCAGTCGCTTAAGGTTAAAGGGGTTCGCTTTTTCTATTGATGATTATGGCACCGGGTTTTCTTCAATGCAGCAGCTGACTCGATTCCCCTTTAATGAATTAAAAATAGATCGCTCTTTTGTCCATGGTTCTATTAGTCGCGAACATTTACGTTCAATACTCCAGTCGGCTATCGATATGGGGTCGCGCTTGGGTATTACGACAGTGGCAGAAGGTGTCGAAACACAACAGGAACTACAATTATTAAAAACGATGGGCTGTCATCATGTGCAAGGTTATTTAATCTCCAGGCCGCTTGCGGCCGATTTGCTGCTGCAATGGGGAAAAGCCAAATTACAGATGCATGCGGAGATCTGTAATAGTGATTGACCGCCCTCTCCGGCAAACAACATATTTCATTCGCCATAATCCGGTGATGTTATTGAGTTTGGGGGCGGTCATTTTTTTGATCATTATTAGTTTTTATTCTCTTCATACTATCTATCAAAGTTCTCAGCGTTCAATCAGCAATCACCTGCAAACCAGTCTGGAAACATCTGTCAATCAGCTATCCAGCTGGGAGCAACAACAAAAACGTACCGTTGAAGTCATCAAAGATTCAAGTAATGGTACGCGCTTGATTCAGCAGGTGTTTCGCACCCGAAAAGATACCGCAACACAGGCTGCCATCGCTGCCCTGGAAGCGTGGATATACCCGATTATTACCCCCCTTGGCTTCCAGGGGTATTCGATTCTTGATCGAGATTACCGGGTCATTTCTACCAGCACCAGGCATTATATGGGGCAGACCATTAGAATCCCGGAGGTGACGGATGTGCTTACGCGCAGCTTGAAAAATACCTCCGCTATTTCTCAACCGCTGGTCGTGGAGGATCTGGTTGATGGCCCAGAGGGCAAGCTTGCCTCAGGTATAATTATTCAGCTGGTATGTACAACTTATTATGATGGCAAGCGACATCTAGGGTATTTTTGTTTAAGAACAAATCCCCAAAACCGTTTTTTTCCTATCTTTTATGCGGGACGAACAGGCAGCACGGGTGAAGTTTACGCAATTGATAGTACTGGTAGAATCTTGACCCCCAGTCGTTTCCCTGAGTATGAAAATATTTCACAGCAAAATGCCCAGCACACCCGCCGAGAGAAAGATATTTTCACACTGAACAAAGATATCGCAGCGGGTGAAGAATTTGATGGGCGGTCGCGACTAAACCCTTTGGCAGAGCGAATTGTAAATAAAGGCTTACAGAAGGTTTTATTTGACTACCGAGGGTATCGGGGTGAAAAAGTAATTGGCGTGGGAAGATGGCTGGATGATTTGAATATGGGCGTTATTGTTGAACAAGGTTCCGCAGAAGCTTTCAAATCCTATGAGTTTTCTCGACGCAGCGTATTTATTCTTTTGTTCAGCGCTCTTGCTGCTTTGTTGGTATTAACGGTTAGTGCTGTAGCGCATCGCATTAACATGTCTAAGCGAGAGAGAATTTTTCGTTCCATGCTGGACAATATTCCACTGCCGATTTATTTGACTTCGCAGAATGGCAAAATAGAAGTAGCCAATCCAGTACTGTGTAAGCTACTCATGCTGGAAGATAAAGACATTGTAGATAAATGGCCAGATGAAATCCCCATTCCTGACTATTTAAAAGTGTTGTTCTCTGAAAAAATCAACAAGGAGGTACGTTCTCGCTTTGTCGAGGATGAAATGCTGGAAATCCAAACTCGGGATGAGGGTGCTAAATACTATCGTGTATTGCGTTTTCCGGTAAAGGGTGAAACGAGTGAAATTGTGCAGGAGGCACATTATATTGCCACCATTCTGGTAGACGTAACCGAACGCATTGTGGCGAGCGATAAGTTGGCAGAAATCAATGTCAAGCTGGAGCGACTGGTTGACGAGCGAACCCGAGAACTAATGATCGCTAAAGACCGGGCGGAAGAGGCTTCCAATGCAAAGGCGGAATTTTTGGCTAATGTCAGCCATGAGATTCGAACGCCGCTCAATGCCATTATTGGTCTGGCACATGTTGCACTGGCAGCTACGCGTGACAAACAGGTGCAGACCTACTTGGAAAAAATGCGCGGTTCCGGACAGCATTTGCTACGCGTGATCAATGATATTTTAAACTTTTCCCGCCTCGAAGCAGGTAAGCTCGAGTTGGATTCCAGCAATTTCCTGTTGGAAGATCTGGTGGATAATGTTGTCGACATGGTGTGGGATCGCGCCCATTCCAAAGGTGTGGAAATTCAGGTGCATATCTCTCCCGGGATTCCACATACATTTAAAGGCGATCCATTGCGGCTCGGCCAAATCCTGATAAATTTTATGGCTAACGCGGTGAAATTTACCGAACAAGGCACCATAGAATTTAACATCAATCTTAAATCTGATATTGAAGGATTTGCGACTATCGAGTTTGAAGTGAAAGACACGGGTATTGGTATTCCACGAGAAAAACTTGCCACCTTATTCCAACCATTCCGACAGATCGACAGTTCCAGTACGCGACGGTTTGAAGGCAGTGGACTTGGATTGGCGATATCGAAAGATCTTGCCGATCTTATGGGTGGCATCATTGAAGTGGAAAGTGAACACAATGTTGGCAGCGCATTTAAATTACTGGTGACGCTGGAAGATGTTAGTGAAACGGATGTGTTTGTATCGTCTATAAAGGCAGACAATGTGTTTTCTGAAAAAGCAAAACGTATTAATGCCAATATTCTGTTAGTCGAAGACAATCGACTCAATCAGGAAGTCGCAGAAGCTTTACTGAAAATGAGTGGGTGTAATATTACGACGGTCAGTTCTGGCGTCCAGGCTATTGAAGTCATGAAGCATGATAGCGAGTCTATTGATGTAATTCTCATGGATATACAAATGCCGATCATGGATGGTGTAAAAGCTACTCAGGAAATCAGAAAGCTGGATAAATGTGAATATATCCCTATTATTGCGATGACGGCGAATGTGTTGTCTGGCGATAGAGAAAAGTATTTAAACTCTGGAATGGATGATTACATTGCTAAGCCCATAGACCCGGAGCAACTCGTGAATACCCTGCAAAAGTGGGTGAACGAAGAAAAAGTCGAAAAAGCGAAAGACTATGAGCTGGACTTGATGTTAGATCCTCCTGCCAGCGCGCCAAAAAAACGCGACAAGCGAACTGATACTGTGTCTGAAAAAAAATCGCACATGGGGTTTGTTGATGGGGCTGCTACCGATGCTACCGATGCTGCTGCGGGAGCATCTGGAAGAACGCCCGCGGAAGAGAGTATTGTCAGCCGAGATACAAATGTTATGGAGAGTGCGTCCGCGTCCCTGGGGGCGTCACACGAAACGGACAACACAACTTTGGCCGCGACTAGCAGTTCTCACTCAAATGCAGAAAGCGCGAGTCGGCCGTCACATCGATCACGAAAAAATACACAAGATGTCTCGCAGAATGTTCTGCCCTTTTTAGTGCTGAAAAATGAAGGGGTGGATATTGATACCGCACTGCACAATGTTATGGGGAACAGTAAATTATATAGTCGACTGTTAGTGAGGTTTGTTCAAGAGCGAGCTGACTTTAGTCAACAGATGCAAGAGTTTCTCGCTCAAGATAAACTCGATATGGTATTAAACGAGGTGCATGCCTTGGGGTCTCTGGCGGGCACGCTCGGCTTATATCCGTTAATGAATATTGCACGTACGGTTGAGCAACAGTTGAAAGATGATGCGCTGGATAAAAGCTGCCTCGCCCAATTATTTAAACAGCTTGAAAATGATCTGACCATGGTACATGCCTGGATGTTTCTGTCCGGGGAGGCCATGGAGGATTCGTCTGTCTAAAGATGAATCTATCATTCGTACTGGAATTCCTGCTAAGCAGATCAGGTTGCCTGAGTTTTTGAATTGTCAGTTGTAAAATGCCTTTCTTTGAAAATGTTTCCCTAAGTTGATTTTATTTTGTAGCCTTTGTTGTGTTTGGTGTTTCTTTTCGGTGTTTCTTTTTGGTGATTCTTTTTGATGCTTCTTTGCGATATTTATTTGCAGCGTATGTTTGCAGAGTATATTGCTTTTATCGAATTTCTGCTTGTCTGGTTAAAATTGTGAAAGGGTGTATTTACTCCTGGCGGTTGCGGTATCATGCTGCGCACTACTTCAGTGTAATTCAAAAAATGAGACTCGCTCTCAACAACACCATACAGGAACCGAGATGAAAAAACTTTACATAAGCGCTGCCATGTTCTTCACAATATTCTTTCTGGCCGCTTGTGAAAGAGGTGCTCCAGAGCCGCAGGGGAGTGCTGTCGCAGCATCGGAAAAGCCACGACAGGAGAGCAATAGTTCTGGTAATTTTTCAGCCAATATTATCGCTTATAGTATGGGGGATAATATTGAAACGGTGAAAAGCTATCCATTGCAAAAAGTTACGCATATTATCTACAGTTTTTTGCATCTAAAAGGAAATTCACTGGCCTTTGATCATCCTCAGTCTGAGCGTATGGTTCGTTCGCTGGTCGCTCTTAAAGAACAATACCCTCACCTGAAAATTATGATTGCTCTAGGAGGTTGGGGTGGTTGTGAAACCTGTTCCGAGGTTTTTTCCACTGCCCGTGGACGAGAGGAATTTATTGCATCGAGTAAAGAAATAATTGAATCTTTTCAGCTGGATGGGTTGGATCTGGATTGGGAGTATCCTGTGGTGGAAGGTTATCCGGGACACGCCCGGTCACCAGATGATAAACGAAATTTTACATTGCTAGTGCAGGGGTTGCGCAAGTCACTTGGTGATGACACATTGATTACGTTTGCCGCTGGTGGGTATGACGAATATCTTGAACAGGCCATTGATTGGGCTGAAGTAATGCCGGCAGTCGATTGGGTGAACTTGATGTCTTACGATTTAGTGAATGGCTACAGTACGGTTACCGGCCACCATACGCCGCTGCTGTCAGGGGGAAAAGCGATAGAGTCCACCGATAATGCGGTTGCTTTTTTGCTTAAACAGAATGTGCCGGCCAATAAAATTGTGATTGGCGCAGCGTTCTATGCACGCGTTTGGCAGCATGTGACGTCCGGAGATAACGGCTTATATCAGGAAGGTGCAAAATTTTTGAGTTCAGTTGATTATAAATTATTAAACACGTATTTTACCGAAAACGGGTTTCAGCAATATTGGGACGATGCTACGCAGGCTCCCTATGCATACAGTTCAGAAAAGCAATTATTTGCAACTTATGACAACCCAAAATCTTTGCAGGCAAAAACCGCTTACGTAAAACAAAAAGACCTGAATGGCATTATGTTTTGGCAATTGGGTAGCGATAAAACCAATGAAGGATTGATCGACGCCATTTATCAGAACTTATCGGAGTAAATGAAAATTCATTCACCGGGCTGGTCACAAACACTTTAAAAAGGTAATGTGAAATACAGTCTAAAACAACACGCATTTTACTTTTTCCTTTGAGCAGGATAAAAGTATAAGTAAGAAATTTATTGGAATCAGGAACGCTACAATGTTTGTACGAAAGCTAGTTGCCGGCTGGGCCGATATGGATTTCAACTCTCATATGCGAAATACCGCATACATGGATAAGTCTTCAGATGTTCGATTAATGTATTTTGGTGAATATGGGTTTCCAATTGAAGAGTTCAGTCGTCGTAGAATAGGTCCGGTGGTACAAAAAGACGAAATTCACTATTTTCGTGAAATTAACCTCATGGAGGAAATTGAGGTTTCTTTGATGTTAGCTGGCTTGGCAGAAGATGGCAGCAAGTTTCGTTTGCGTAACGAATTTCGAAATGCGCAGGGGGAGCGTGCTGCTAGCGTCACTAGTTCCGGTGGATGGCTGTGTTTGAATAGCCGGAGGTTGGTCGCGCCGCCTGCCGAGCTGACGGTGGCGCTTTCCGAATTATCTAAAACTGAAGATTTTACTGTGCTTTCATCAAGCATTAAAAGTTCAGAATAAATCATTGCTGGTTGAGGGCTTATGTCCCCGCTTGAATCAGATGAACGTCTCTTTGCGGGAAAGGAATATCAATTCCCGCTTCTTTAAGTGCGGTATGAATGGCTAGATTTACGCTGTATCTCGTTTCATGGTAGCGCACGGTTGATGCCCAGTAACGAATACCGATGTTAATCGCACTGTCCGCAAATTCGTCAATACCAATGAGTGGTGCACGTTTACCTTCAAGTTCTTTTTGCCCTGCAAGTACTTTTTCTATGATTGTAATGGCGTATTGAGGGTCGGTTGCATAAGACACTCCCACCACCGCTTCAACTAATGTGTCAGCAAAAGAGTTATGTAAGATCTCGCCGATAATGTGTTTGTTTGGAATGGTGATTCGCACCTGGTCCTCATTGGTTAATATGGTGAACGCTAGGTGAACCTCTTCTACCAGTCCAACTATGCCTTGAACCTGAATTGTGTCACCAACCACGAAGGGGCGTGCAATAATAATATTCAAGCCTGCGCCGTAGTTGGCTAATAACCCTTGAACAGCAAGACCTGCACCCAACGATAACGCACCGACTGCGGCAATAAATGGTGTAATGCTGATACCCAGTTTGCTCAGCGCAATAATCACAAACATCGTAAAAACGATAATCTTCACGACGCTGGCAACGAAACGGCTGAGGGTAATGTCTAGTTCTTTGCGTTTGCACAGGTGTAAAATACTGTTTGAAACCTTGCGGGCAACAAAATAACCAACCACAAGAATCAGAATGGCACCGAGTAAGCTGAAGCTGTAATTGACAAAAAACTCTACGATAATATCGTAGTACTTTGCCGCCTGTGCCAGTTCTTTTTTAATCTCATCTTCCATTTATATGTCCCGTGCAAATTAGCGTGGTGTTATTCGCTTGTTCAATTCGAATTGGTATGATTTATCTGTGGATTGGAGCTTACATGACTACCGTTGTTAATCGCTGTTAAATCAATTTTAGTGTATAGCGCGAATGAGCGGCATTCCAATTAAGAATGTATGAGCCCATGTTAGAAACACCAAGTAGAGTATCAGCCCACCTGTCACCGCTATAACATCATTAAACTTTTTACCTTGTACTTGTATTTCTGGCATCTGAAACATAGCCACTTGAGTGCGCTTCTTCAGGGATATGAGGTCACACACGGCCCAGATGAGAAAGCAACCGAACAATAATACATCTGCTAAGGTGCCGTTGGCCAGTAAGTGAGAGAAAGCCCAGGTTTTTGTGGCGATAAGCATGGGATGCTTGAGTTTTGATTGAATATTTCCGGGAAAATACGCCGCCAGTGCCAAAGGAAAAACCGGCAGCATTAATAGAAACGTGATATGTCTTGTCCATCCCGGTGGCTGATAGAGTATGTAAGGGTCCATTCTTGCAACCGCGTAGCCTTTAATCATCAGGGCAAAGCCAATGATGGCAACGAGAGAGTAAATTGCTTTCCAGGGCAGCTCACCTAGTTTGGCTTTTAAACGTAAACGCAGTGGGTTCGCTACGATAGCAAGCGAGTGAATACCAAAGAATAGGATTATCCCCGTCAGTAAAAGCACCATGGTAAACACCTCTATAAAAATATTTGTATGACGGCTATTTGAGCTTGTGTAGATTTTCCAGCGTAGAAACGAATCGAGTTTGTTCGCAGGTTAAACTGCCGAGTGAGAGTTAACATTTCATATTTGCCTCCGCTGTATCTTTCTCTCTTCCGCCTCTCTTTCACCTCTTTTTTCACCGCTCTTTCACCTCTCTTTCGCCAAGTTCAACTAAGAAGCCTCTTGCTTTGTGCCTTGATCGATTTGAGGTGCGATACGATACAACACTGCGTACAACACGGGCACAAGTCCCAATGTTAACAAGGTTGAAAATAGCAGACCTGCCATAATCGAAATGGCCATGGGTTCCCACATCTCTCCGCCGCCCAGATAAAGCGGCAGCAAGCCCAATACCGTGGTCGCCGTGGTGAGTAAAATAGGTCTGAATCGTTGTTGAGCTGCCTCTATGATGGCATCCAGCGGCGCTAGCCCTGCATCAATTTCTATCTGGATACGTTCCAACAATACAATGGCATTGTTGATGACAATACCTGCCAATGAGACGATACCCAGCAGAGTCATAAAGCCAAAGAAGGACTGGGTGAAAAACAGCCCTAAGATAACGCCAATTAGTCCCAGCGGAATGGTAGTGATGACAATAAGGGATTTGCGAATCGAATTAAATTGTGCCACTAACAGTATAAGGATAATGAAACCTGCAATAGGGAGCTTTGCCATAATGGATTCATTTGCCTTGCTGGAGCTTTCAGATTCCCCTCCGAGTTCATAGCGAACCTTACCTTGCCAGTCGTCTTTTTTGGATTCAAGCCAGGGTACCAGTTCGTCAAACTTTTCTGCTGCTGTCACATCTCCTTTTAACTGAGCGCCAACTGTAACGGTCCTTACCCCGTTGCGACGATAGATTCGTGATCGGTCCCATACCAGATTAATATCGGCCACTTGTTTTAATGGCAGGGATTTTCCTTGCGACTGTGAATAGACTGAGAGTGATTCAACTTTATTGATGTCGCTCTGTGTTGCCACGTTGGATCTCAGTACCACAGGAATAATATCTTCGTTTTCACGATACTCGGTGAGATTTAAACCGGAGAGACCGCTCTGTAAAGAAACCGCGATATCCTGGCTGCTAATGCCTGCTCTTAATGCTCGAGCCTGGTCAATATCCACATCCAGTTTTTTGATTCGCTGGCCCCAGTTATCGCTGATGTTTTGCAGCTGCCCCATGTCTACCAGTTTTTCTTTTAGTTCATCTACTGCGAGAGGCAGCATTTTTTTATCGGCACCGGACAGGCGCACTTCAACCGGATTTTCCACTGCCGGCCCGGTTTCGATGTAGCGCGTTTTAATATCCAGGTCCGGATGGTGTTCTCGTGCAAATTGATTGATACCCTGCATGATTTCGGGAATGCGCTCAACATTGTTGACGTTTACTATCATGAGTGCATAACTGTTATTGCTGGGTTTGGGGTTGTGAGACAAAATAAAACGTGGGCCGGCGTTTCCAATATAGCTGATCCAATTGGTGACGCCCGCGGCATTTTCATCTTCAATCTGATATGTGTTAGCCAGCAAGTCTTCAATGCTTTCCACTGCGGTCTGTGTCGCTTCGAATGTGGAGCCCTGTGGAAGTTCAAATTCCACTTTGAAGTATGCGCGGTCCGAAGGTGGGAAAAACGCCTTTGGAATAAACTGAATCAGCAGCAGACTGCAACAGAAAACCACGACGGTAACAACCAGGGTGGTGATGCGAAAGCGTAATAGCAGGTATAACGCATTGGCATACAGATTCAAAATAGGGCTTTTGGCTATCGCATGTTGACTGGCAGAATCACTGGCGGTTGCCGGCGATGAGTGTTTCTGTTTCGGCGTCACCTTTAAAAAAGTTACACACAACATGGGAATGATCGTGAGTGCAATAAGCCAGGAGCATAGCAGGGTAATGGTAACTACTGTAAACAGTGAGGCGGTAAATTCACCAACGTTCGACTCGGCCAGATAAATAGGTAAAAAAGCGGCTCCTGTTGTGAGTGAGGCTGTTAATAGTGGAACACGTAATTCGGTGGCGGTATCTATGGCCGCATTTAAGGCCTTTTTGCCGTTCTCCATCTGAACCAAAATGCTTTCGCTCATGACAATCCCATTATCCACTAACATGCCCAGCGCAATTATTAGTGCTGCCAGTGATATCTGGTCAAAGCCAATATTGAAAAAGTGCATCACCATGATAGCTAGCAGCATGGTGATAGGAATGAGCAGACTTACAATTAATCCTGTGCGAAATCCAAGCGTTAACAGCATTACCACGGTGACTACTGCGATGGCCTGAAGCAGGTTGCCAACGAATTCACTGACTTTTTTATCAACTTCTGCGGGCGAAAAATTTACCAGGTCAAAATCTATACCCCAGGGATATTGCTCTTGTAAGCGGTTGACCGCATCAATGACCTGATCGCCCAGTACAATATTGTTGCCTCCTTCTCGCATGGAGATTGCCAGCGCAATCGCTTCCTGTCCGGAGGCGCGCGTTAACGAGGTAGGCGGGTCGATATAGCCACGATAAATTTTGGCGATGTCTTTCAGGTAAAGCAGGCGTGTAGAACCGGGGATGTGAATGATTGTGTGTCTGATTTCATCGATTGACTCAAAATTACCGCTGGGCTCAAGGCTGATTCGCTCTTTGCCCAGATCAAATGCTCCTCCAGAGATCACTATGTTCCGAGCTTCAAGAAAATTGGCCAGCTGACTTGGTGAAATGCCTAATTCAGCCAATTGTGCATTGTCGTATTCTACAAATACACGTTCGTCCTGATCGCCAAAAATTTCAACTTTGGCGGCTTCCGGGAGTCGTTGAAGTTCCGATTGCACATCATCGGCGATGTGATTCAACTGCGCATAGTCGAACCCTTCTCCGGTGATGGTAAGCACGATGCCAAACACATCGCCAAACTCATCGTTAACATAGGGACCGCGAATGCCGCTGGGTAAATCTGTTTCGACGTCCTCTATTTTTCGTCGTAAATCGTCCCAGATAGGACGCATTTTTTTATAACTTTCCTTGATGTTAATGTTTACGATGGATACGCCAGTGCGCGATTCACTGGTTACAAAATCCAATTCGGAAATTTCTTTCACGACATCTTCAATTTGCGATGTCACGAGGTTTTCAACTCGTTCAGGGCTGGCACCAGGAAAATAAGTTACCACTTGCGCGGTGCGGATAATAAACCCTGGATCATAGGCGCGCGGCATTTTTTCAAAGGTAAAAATGCCAATCACAATGACTACAAAAAGCAGGGTGAGGGTTAAACGATTGTTATCGATAGCGACGCGGGTAATATTCATGAAATTCGCTCCGCTACTGCAATTTTACGCGTAAGCCGTCGGACATTTTGCTCATGCCCGCAATTACAATTTTGTCTCCCGCCTTAACCCCGCTCAAAATTTCAAGGCCGACACTGGAAAGCTTACCGGTACTGACGACCTGCTTTTTAACGATTGCCAGATTATCCCCTTCCTGCGGTTCAGCGATATATACGTAGCGTTCCTTCCCATCGTCCAGTACTGCCTGTGCGGGAATAAATATAGCGTCTTCACCATTGTCACTGGTACGAAATTGTCTTTCTCCTCGTACAGTTACAGACATGCCTGGCAGGATGTTATAGCCAGGAATATTGCCCATGACCAGCGTCACTTCAAAAGTGTTGGTGAGTTCATCTGCCTGTGTGGCCACCTCCTTTAACTGAAGTGGAAATTCACGGTCGGGGATCGCATCAAAACGCGCTACAACCTTAGGTGTCTCATTTTCCTGTACATTTATCATGACGCTTTCTGGAACGCTGACCTCTATGTTGATGGAAGAGATATCCTGCAGCGTGACCACTTTTTGCATGGCCGAAACTTCTTCGAAATTATCCGCCCAGCGTTTTGCAATGCGCCCCTTAAATGGCGCTCGCAATGAAGAATATTCCTTATTTTGTTTGGCAGCTTGTAAATTTGCCAAAGCACTTGAATCTTGTACACTGAGTTTTTCGTAGTCTGAACGCGAAATCACCCCCTTGTCGGCAAGTATTTTTCCACGTTCAAAATCCGCATGAATTTGTTCGTACTCGGCTTCGGCTTTATTGAGTTGAATGGTGATGTCAGTCATTTCGAGTTTGGCTATTACCTGGTCCTTTTCAACAATGTCGCCTTCGCGCACGAGAAGCTCCTGTAGTTTCCCCGAAATTCGAAAGCCGAGATCTGCGGTTTGAGACGCTGCGACTTGCCCGGGAAACTCTCGCCACTCCACGGCATTTCCATCGCTTACAGTATGTGTTTTAACAAAGCGAAGCGGGGCGGTATCCAGTTTTTCGGAGTCCGATTGGTTGCATCCCGTAGTGGCGACAAGAGTGAAGATTAAAAAACAAGTAACAAAAATTCCGCGATAGTTGTTGTCGTGTGGGTTGCCAATCATGTGCTAACTCTTGTTGAAAGTGAGGAAAGGGGGCGTTTAACCTTAACGTAAAGCCGAGACTTTTTTTGTAACAAATTACGCCAACTTCAGGGCAGAATCTTATTTATCAGCATGCCATTGATATCTGCCCCAATAATAAATGCTCTATCAGAGCCTTATGTGACAGCAGAGTTCAATTTGAAGTTGGCTGAGTACTTAGTGACGGGTTTATGATTGAATCGTCCGCATGGTGTTGCGTAGTTCTCGATCAAATTCTGGATTGCTGATGCGCATAGATTCAGTATCGAAGTTTTCTTGGAAACTGGGCAATGAAAAGTGTGCTTTGACATTGGCGCCAAAACGCTCAGCAGTTTCCAGCGCAGTACGCATTACATTGGCGCCACCTCGCTTGCCTGGTGAGGTTGAGAGATACACGGCATCTTTTCCTTGATATACCTTGCTTTCGATACGCGAACACCAGTCCAGGGTATTTTTATATGCCGCGCTGAATGAGCTGTTGTGCTCGGCAAATGAAATAATGACCACATCCGCACCGCCGATTTTCGTTAGTAGTTCCTGTGCCAGAGAATGCTGACCAATTTCCTCTTCTTTATCAACGCTGAACAGTGGCATTTCGTAATCGTTCAGATCCAGTATTTCTACATCGCATCCTTCCAGCAGGCTGGTCGCATAAGTGACCAGCTTTTTATTGATGGATTGTTTACTGGTGCTAGCGGCAAAAGCGATTACCTTTAAAGCATTAGCCATGAGGCCTCCTGTTGTGGGTTTTAATTATTGATGCCTGAGGCAGAGCTAAAGTTTCAATGGAGCGCCTTAGCTCCTGCCAAGCATTACAAGCATTATGTGCTTCATCTTAATTGCTGAAACATTTTAATTACTGAAACATTACGTTGGAGTTTTATAAAGGGTGTTCAATTTGCCTGTAGTTATGGATACACCTTTCGGAACCGCCAAATTGTCGAGTAAAAAACACCCATGCCGACGTAGCACTCAGCTAATACTGCAAATACAGGCAGAAACAGTGCCAGATATTCTCATACCCACCTAAGGTTTTCTAAACCCTGTGCTCTGCAACTGGCCTGTCGGCAAAGTGATCAAAATTGCAGAAGATGACAAAAAAAGCATTTCAAGACCAACTGAAAAGAGCTAAATAGAATATAAAACAACCAAAAGTGTGGTCTAGTCGATAAAATCGCTTGTACTTAAAATCTATACTAAGCATCCTTCTGGGAATAAGTCTGCAACCCAAGTACTAACTCAGGTACTAACTCAGGTACTAAGTTAGGTACTAGGTACTAGGCCAGGTACTGGGGCCGGCTTTTATCTTCAGGAATGAGAATTTTAACCAGGAGCTATAGCACGATTCAGGTGGCTGGTTTGATATGTCCATATTTAAGAAGTGCTATGCAAATATTAACACCTGGTGCTAGTGATAAGCGCAGTTTGATGGCTGGCACAAATTAATAGCAAGCGCGAAATAAAAGCGCCGAGAGCAGGTCAATAGCTCACGGAACACACGTCAGGACACGTTCAAGACATATCCAATGCCGTATCGTGCCAGTGCCAAGCTGGGGACTCCTGTAATTTACAATGTCAAATCGAGAGATTAAGGGTTATGTTACGCGATTGCAGGTGGTGCAAGCAGCTTATCAGGATGATTTCGCTTTGCGTGATACCCTGTTTTCTCGCCTTATATTCATCATTTCTCGCCGCGCAGGACCAGCCTGAGCAATCCGTCCAAGGGCATGAAACCCCTCCGATGGCGCCCCCTTTAATTACTGCCTCTATTGTGTCTGTCGAAGCCGCCATGCAGCAAGCCGCAGCACCTCAAGCATACCCTCAACCTGCCAACGATAATCACTCATCAAGCGGTGCACATTTTGTATTGCTATGGATAATGGGTGTGCTCTCATTTTGCGCTGTTACTGTGTATTTAAGTTCACTGCGTCGCTTTCGTTAATTACAAATGGTATAACTTACGTTCGAGTTTTATGACTGACGAACGAAGAGAAAGTGATGAAGTATTTTGCCTACGGCTCCAATATGTCGATTCGACGACTTAAATATCGTACTCCAGGTGTTGAATTGCTGGGAGTCTTTACGCTGAAACAATATGACTTGCGTTTTCATCAACACGGTTCAGATGGATCTGGAAAGTGCGATGCATTTTTTACTGGCAGCGATGACGATGTGGTGTGGGGCATGGTGTATGAAATCAATCGGGAAGAAAAAGCATATTTGGACACCATTGAAGGTGTTGGCAGTGCCTACGAGATTCTGGATGTTCAAGTCGAAAATGAAGCGGGTGAACAGTTGGATGTTTTTATGTATGTTGCCAGTGCAATAAACCCGGCGATTAAACCATACAGCTGGTACAAAATTCACGTGCTCACCGGCGCCTTGGAGGGAACATTTCCGCAACCATATTTGGAAAAAATAAATGCGGTGGATGTTTTGGTGGATGACAACAAGTCTCGTGAGTTACAAGAGTTAGCGATTTATCAGCCGAGTTAAGAGCGGTATAAAAAGGGGGTTCACAAAAAGTGAACCCCAATGCGCTGAACAATCAGCGGGGAGAAAACGGGATATACCTCGTAAAAAGCGAAGGCAAACTCGAAAACGAGCTCGCCTGTTGTGAAATTTGATTCAGTGCTGGTTACGCGAGAACTTGATCGAGACCCTGTTCAATGACGTCGATAACTAAATCAACATGCTCTTTTGTAAAGGTCAGTGGAGGTGAGAGCGCAATAGTTCCAATGGTCGGCAGAGGGCGGACAATAATGCCGGCATTCATGCATGCTTTAGTGATTTGCGCTGGGATTTTTTTCGGTACGTCAAATAGCCGTTTGCTTGCCTTGTCTTCCACCAGCTGAATGCCGGCGAGTAAGCCATGGCCGCGTATTTCACCAACGTGGGGATGGTGTGCAAAACGCTGCTGAAGTTGCTGATGAAGATATTCTCCTGTGGTGTTTGCATTTTCCACGAGTTTTTCTTTTTCAATCAGGTCCAAATTTGCGAGTGCAACAGCACAGCCAACGGGATGACCACTGTAGGTGTATCCGTGGGCAAATGAGCCATATTGACGCGAGCCTTCGGTCATTACTTCCCATACGTTTTCTGAAATAAACGCGGCAGAAAGTGGGAAATACCCGCTGGTCAGCCCTTTTGCGCTGGCCATCATATCCGGCTCTATGCCGAGTAACTCGCTGCCAAACTGCACGCCCAGTCGGCCGTATCCGCATACAACTTCATCGGCAATCAGTAAAATGTCATGTTGCTTTAACAGGGGATGCAGCTTACTGAAATAATCTTTTGGTGGTGGAATTACGCCGCCGGCCGCCATGATAGGTTCTGCGATAAATGCGGCAATATTATCTGCACCTTCTTTTTCGATGAGATCGGCAACTTCCTGTATCAGTCGGTCACAGTATTCCGCTTCGCTTTCATCAGTTTTGCCAAAGCGCCAGTAGTGTGGGCATGAGACTCGCAGGATTCGTTCGAGTGGTAAGCCAAAGCCCCGATGAAATGACGGCAGCCCGGTGAGACTGGCAGCGCTAATCGACGTGCCATGGTAGGCCTGTTCGCGTGCAATTATTTTGACTTTATTGGGTTTGCCGCGCAATTGATGGTATTGCCAGGCAATTTTTACCAGTGTGTCATTTGCATCACTGCCAGAGCAACCGTAGAACACCTTAGTAAGCGATTTTGGCGTGATGCTGATGAGTTTCTCTGCCAGTGCTATTTGTGGAATGTTCGATGTGCTGCCAAAGGTGTGGTAATAACTGAGTTTCTCGCTGGCGCTTGCCATAACATCCGCAAGCTCTTTGCGGCCATAGCCGACATTGACGCACCACAGTCCTGCGATTGCGTCGATTTGCTTGTTGCCATGTTGATCTTCAACATAAACACCATTTCCCTGAGCGACAATTCTTGGGCCGGTTTTTTGGATGTCAACAATGGATGTGGTGGGGTGGAGTATGTGATCTACGCCTGAATGGGTGAAATCCGCATCGCCTCGAGAGTTCATTCGACACCTGTCAATTTGATAATAAATACCTGATTTATTATACGGTGTACGCTAAAAATTACTCACGGTTCTCTGTTGAGAAAGCCGCAATTTATTTGTCTGGCTTGGGAGGAAAGTGCAGATTATATCTGTGTGGGGATTTTTATAATCGTTGTCTTGTTTAAAACAGGCTTTCCAGGTTTACGCCTCGAAATGCTTTGTTCTCCTTCATGATGACATGCGTCTGAATTGTGACAGTATAATTACCTGAACGTACCAGCTGGTCATTTATTTTCAAATAATGAGCCATGTCGGGGCAAACCACTTTTAAGAAGAAATCAAATTCACCGCTTACGGTGTAGCATTCTACAATTTCAGGGATTTCTTCTACCATTTTCTCGAACGCGTCAAAGTCTTCCTGAGCATGGTTTTTGAGGGTGATTGTGGCAATGCATGAAATATGTCTGGCAATTCTGTCCAGGTTCAACTTTGCATTATAGCTATTGAAATAACCTTCCTGTTCAAGGCGGCGTAAACGTTGTAGGCACGCACTGGGGGATAGGTTGATCTCTTCGGCAAGCTTTTGGTTGGTGATGCGTGCATCTTCCTGCAGCTTTGCCAAAATCTTTCGGTCGTATTTATCGAGTGTTTTTTCTTCGCTCATGGGGCCTTTTGCCTGATAGTTGTAAAGCAGGTGAATATTATTTGGTTTTCAACGCGTTTTTGACAAGAAGTTTTTTCCCTGCTCGTGCATTCCCTCAGTAATTTCGCCAAGTTTTTAGTAAGGTGATGTGGTTATTAATCGTTATAAGTGTAGCTGATATTACGCTTTGTTTTATCCATGCAGAATTTCATGAAAAAAATGACATTTTAGTTTGGTGAGACAGGCAACATGAATCCGTGCTGCAGTGAACACTCGCTTTGTCCGAGGTAAATCTGGTACTGGCAATCTGGACGGTTTAGGAAAAATGGCAGGCGCACGTTGGGTGGGGGGGCTGAACCTGCACAGGTGCTCTGGCTGGCGATCGTAAGATAGCCGTAATTTTCTTTCCAAGTCACAGGCCGCAAAGCGCTGCCGGGCGAGAATTTCATGCGGTACTGCATTAAACGATACGGCGTTAAACTCTGTGGCCAACGCTGTTGTTTGCCACATCAAAATTCGCTCTTTGAGAGACTCGCTCATTACGTGAAGATTACGAGCAGTGGCCCAGGCCGCACCTTGATCACTTCCTGCAGGGTACAAACAGTGGTACTGGTGGCAATTACCAAGAGGGGATTCATGCAGAGCGGGAGTTTTTACTGGTCGGCAGTTGGGCTGAGCACGCAAAATTAAGTTTTCTTTTGTAACTTAAACTTGCAGAAAATGCTGAACAGCCAATTGCAAACAAAACTAAATCTGAAGTTTCATAAGTTTAATATTATTTTAACAAAAGTAAGTAATATAAAACGTTATGAAAGCGAATGTTGGTCCTGAATAAACGCATTGCTAAATGTAAAATCGTTTTGAAAATCACGGTGCTTAACAATTCCGGCGCTTAACAATTTCAACACTCAACAACCGACGTGAAAGACAATCCGGTCCACATGAGAGAGATTTCGGTTAAATACGGTTAAGTTAAATACAGTTAAGTTAATTACAGTTCTAAAGTGTCAAAATAGCTGTTGAGTGAAAGTGGCTGTTGAGAGAAGTGAAACGTTGAGAGAAGTGAAAAAACGAGTGAAATCGCCCGCATTGTTTATGCCAGCATTTATAGCCTACTAATTTTAAGGCGACAAGCAACAAGTGAAACTCAGAACCTAAAGCGAAACACGTAAAAAGTCGGGTGGCGATCAACGTCCCCCAGGCCTTTTTACCGTAAGCCTAAGTTGGATGGCTGGAGCCTAAAGTGTTCAGTCTTGAGTGTTAAAAACACGTACGGTCAAAACCCATGATAATTCGCCCCGCTACCCTGAAAGATGTCGATCGCCTGCTAGAGTTTTCTTGTCAGATTCCTCCCGGTATGACATCCATGCCAAATGATGCTAGTACCTGGCATAAGAAGCTGAGTATTGCTGAAAACTGCTTTGCGCCCATCGATCAAAATGCTAAAGAAAGTAAAATATTTTTTCTTGTGCTGGAGGATGAGCATCAGCAGCTAATGGGCACGGCGGGTGTACATACAGAAATAGGACTGAAGCGCCCATTTTATAACTACAAAGTCAGTAAGCAGGTGATGGCTTCTGAGTCTCTGGATGTGACCGTGAGTTGTGAAATCCTGAACCTGGTAAATGATTTTACTGGCGCAACCGAACTGACATCTTTGTATTTAAGCCCGCCTGCCAGACGTAAGCCTTTAGGGCAGGTTATGTCCCGTTGTCGCTTTTTGCTAATGCACGACTTTCCTGAATTTTTCGGTGATATGGTGTTTGCCGAAATTCGCGGCTGGTTAAATGAGCAGGAAACCTCGCCATTTTGGGAACATATCGGGAAGAAATTTTTTACCATGCCATATAAAAAAGCGGACTTTATCAGTGCGGTCAATGGCTCACAGTTCATATCCGATTTGATGCCTCGTTATCCGATTTATTTGAATCTTATGCCGCAAGAAGTGATCGATGTGGTTGGGAAGGCGCATGATGGTGCCATGCCAGCGCAGTGTTTACTGGAAAAAGAAGGCTTTGGTTATCGTGGTTATGTGGATATTTTTGATGCCGGTCCGGTGGTGCAATGTGAACGAGAAAAAATTGTGTCCATTAACGACACAGAGCAAGCCATCGTCAAACAAATTACGGCATATCCGGGTGAAGGCGAAGCATTGCGTCACTGTATTCTCAGTAATCGGTCGAAACAGGACTACCGTATTACGGCAAGTGTGGTGAAGCAGCTCGACGAGAATCACATTGCCTTGGACGCAGACACTGCACAGCGTCTTGATGTCAGTGAAGGCAATACGGTCAGTCTGTTAGCCTTACGAGAGAATTAATGATGTCGGTGTATGAAAGTTGCGGTCAGCACTATATTGACGGCGAGTGGCTTACCGGTCAGGGAGAATCATTTTCGTCAATCAACCCCTTAACCAACGAGAATCATTGGCAAGGACACAGCGCTAACCTCGAAGAAGTTCAACGAGCGGTAGCCGCAGCGCAAAAGAGTTTTACCTCCTGGTCTCGATTATCGGTTGAGGCGCGTCAGCAATACGTGGAAAGTTTTGCCAAAGTGGTGACGAGTAAAAAGCAGGAACTGGCGGAAATTATTCACCGCGAAACAGGTAAGCCGTTGTGGGAAAGTCTTACCGAAGCGGCCAGTGTTGTTGGTAAGGTTGGCTTATCTATTCAAGCCTATGAGTTACGTACCGGCTTTACACATCATTCTCAGGCGGATGTTGCCAGTCAATTGAGTCATCGTGCACTTGGTGTTATGGCTATCCTGGGACCATACAATTTCCCCGCGCACTTACCAAATGGACATATTGTTCCCGCGTTGCTAGCCGGTAACACGATTGTCTTCAAACCCAGCGAATTAACACCCCTTACGGCTGAATTTATGTTGCAGTGCTGGCAGGAAGCGGGCATTCCTCAGGGGGTAATTAATTTAATTCAAGGCGCGGGGGAAACGGGTAAACTGTTGAGTCAACATGCTGCAATCAGTGGCTTGCTGTTTACCGGAAGTTCCACCACAGGTACCGCGTTACATAAGCAGTTTGGTGGACAGCCAGGTAAAATGCTGGCGTTGGAGATGGGCGGTAATAATCCACTCGTTGTTCATCAGACAAGTGATGTGACTGCCGCTGTTTACACCATTATTCAATCGGCTTTTATATCTGCCGGGCAACGCTGTACGTGCGCCCGCCGATTAATTTTAATTGACGATGAGGAGGGGCAGGCAATTTTGTCCGCTCTGCTTTCCGCGTTGAAAAAATTGAAAGTAGGAAAAGACATCGATAGTTTCATGGGGCCAGTGATACGCAACAGTATTGCGGATAAATTATTGAGCGTACAACAACAATGGCAGGAGCAGGGCGTGCCTTTGTTGACTCCAGGGGTGATTGATACCACGTCTCTGGTTCAGCGCCAGGACGAAGAGTTTTTTGGTCCTTTACTGCAAGTGATTAAGGTTGAAGATTTTTCCGCTGCAATTGATGAAGCAAATAATACGCGGTTTGGATTGTCTGCCGGCTTGCTCAGTGATAATCGCCAGTTGTGGCAGGAATTTTTTAATCGCAGTCGGGCGGGAATTGTTAACTGGAACAAGCAGATAACAGGCGCCAGTGGAGCTGCGCCATTCGGGGGCATTGGGGCAAGCGGTAATTACCGTCCCAGCGCATTTTATGCCGCAGACTATTGTGCCTACCCGGTCGCCAGTATGCAGAGTGAGCATCTGAAGTTACCGGCAGAACTAACGCTAGGAGTCGTATTATGAGTTCCGTGAATCACGCTTTTGAAGTCAATTTTGATGGGCTGGTTGGCCCTACACATAATTTTGCAGGGCTTTCTTATGGCAATATTGCCGCAAGCGAGCATGCCAATCAGGTTTCTTCGCCGAAGTTGGCGGCTTTGCAAGGGTTGAAGAAAATGAAAGCGCTGGCTGATATGGGCTTGCAGCAGGGCGTTTTGCTGCCTCATGAGCGGCCACATATTCCGACGTTGAAGCGCTTAGGGTTTGCCGGCAACACAGATGCTGACATCATTGCGCAAGCAATCAAGCAAGCTCCGCTGCTTTTTAAACAGGTTTGTTCCGGCTCGGCCATGTGGGTGGCCAATGCGGCAACCGTTTCGCCCTTTGCTGATACAGCCGACGGACTGACACACTTCACTCCTGCCAACCTTTCCAGTATGTTTCACCGTCGTATTGAGTCCGATGTAACATCCCGCATGCTGCAAAGTATTTTTGCATCGGAGGATTATGTGCATCACCCTGCCTTACCACACGGACAGCATTTTTCCGATGAAGGCGCAGCGAATCACACGCGATTGTGCAGTGATTATGCAGAGCGGGGAGTGGAGTTATTTGTCTATGGAGAACGAGCAGACCGACCTGCTGTGGCACCGCAAAAGTTTCCTGCCAGGCAAACTCTGGCCGCTTGTGAAGCTGTCACCCGTTTACATGGCTTAGACGAAGAGCATGTGGTATTGGCGCAACAAAATCCTCTCGCCATTGATGCTGGCGTTTTTCATAACGATGTTATCGCCGTTGGGAACACCAACGTCCTGTTTTATCACGAGTACGCATTTCTGGAAACAGAGGTCGTGTTGGAGCAGATAAGACAAAAGTTTTCAGCGCAGGATCTGCATTTTATCGAGGTAAAAAATGAGCAGGTCAGTTTGCAGGATGCGGTATCCACGTATTTATTTAATACGCAATTAGTGCAGGTGCCAGGTACACAAGGCACAACCATCATCGCCCCCACAGAATGTCAGGCGAACCCGCGAGTGCATCAGTATTTACAGTCCTTAAGTGCCGAGCATCCGGCGATTCATGCGGTGCATTACTTCGACGTAAAGCAGAGCATGAACAACGGCGGAGGCCCCGCATGTTTACGCTTGCGTGTGGTCATGAAGGAGAGCCAGATTAAGCAATTGGGCGCCAATGTTATTTTAACTGATCACTTGTATCAGCAGCTGTGCCAATGGGTTAATACGCATTACCGTGAGCAAATACAGCCCATCGATTTGCATGATCCTGCTCTTCTGATGGAGACCCGTACCGCCCTGGACGAGCTGACTCAGATCTGCAAGGTCGGAAGTATTTATGATTTTCAGCGGTGATTAAATCCTATCGCCGCAATTACAAGTCGTAAAACTGATGTTAAGCTAGCCCCGTTCGTTTAAATAATTCAGCTATTTAGCTTAAATGTTTCGGGGGAAAACAGCTTGAACGCAACAAATAAAACAAACGAAGACCGTCAGCCGTCTAGAAAAATCGTTCCAATCTATATCGCTTTATTGCCGGCCGCAGTCCTGATTGTGCTGCTTTCCCTCAACGTCTATATCTTTGGTGACGACGCCGTCAGCGGTTCCAACCAGATAATATTAATGCTTTGCGGAGCATTTTGTGCGTGTTTGGCCCTGTTTCATGGCGTGACCTGGAAAGCTCTGGAGCTGAGCATTGCGCAGAGTATTCGGCTGGTATCGCCAGCGGTTATCATTTTGTTGATGGTGGGAGCCTTGTCGGGGACCTGGTTGGTCAGTGGCGTGATTCCTACCATGATTTATTACGGGCTGTACGTACTTTCACCGGATTTCTTCCTGGTCTCCGCGTGTATTATTTGTATCGTAGTCTCAATATTCACCGGCAGCTCTTGGACAACCTCGGCCACTATTGGTATTGCTATGATGGGTATTGGCAGTGTTTTGGGCGTGAATCCCGCCTACACTGCCGGGGCGATTCTTTCCGGGGCATACTTTGGCGATAAAATATCCCCCTTGTCGGATACCACCAATCTTGCTTCGGCTACTGCTGGCGTTGATCTATTTACCCACATTCGTTACATGATGATCACCACCGTCCCCTCCATCTTAATTGCGTTGATTTTATTTACCGTCATTGGATTTTTCTCCGGTGAATCGACGGCGATCACTAATAAAGCGGAAATTCAGGGGGCATTGCGGGGCGCACTCAATATTTCTCCCTGGTTGCTGTTAGTACCGGCTGCGGTATTGGCGATGATTCTGAAGAAAATACCGGCGATACCCGCGACGTTTTTCGGAGCTTTGCTAGGCGCTGCTTTTGCCTTGATTTTCCAGCGCGATCTGGTGCGTGGACTGGGCGATGGAGGCGATCATTCGCTATATGTCGGGCTTATGCGCGCAGCATACAGTGATACTTCGGTCGCAACAGGGAATGCGGTGATGGATGAGTTGCTGAGCGCTGGAGGAATGGGCGGTATGCTCGGTACGGTGTGGCTGATTGTTGCGGCTATGGTGTTTGGCGGCATTATGGAGGGCTCTGGCTTTTTGGCTCGAATTACGCAGACTCTGATCAGTAAAGCGAAATCAATTTTTGGATTAGTCAGTGCGACAGTGGGTACCTGTATCTTCACTAACGTGAGCGCTTCCGACCAGTATCTGGCGGTTGTAGTACCTGGCCGCATGTTTTCATCGGCATTTAAACAACAAGGCCTGGCGCCGCAGAATTTGAGTCGTACGGTGGAAGACTCCGGTACTGTAACCTCCGTACTGATCCCCTGGAATACCTGTGGTGCATATCACGCAACGGTACTTGGGGTTGCCACTTTACAGTATTTACCTTTTGTCTTCTTTTGTTTGCTCAGCCCGGTTATGACGCTATTGGTCGCCGCATTTAGATATAAAATTGCCAGATTGAATGATTCCGAAACGCAGCGGAGAACGGATGTTCGTGAGGCGGCCAACCACGCTAAACCGGCATGATGCTATACTCGCTTCAAGGGCTGTGATTCTGTCAGTGGATTTTCAGCCTTCTGGACGGGAATAAATTTCGCCTCTGTTTTTTTATGTTATATATTTCAGCACAAAACATCATTCCGGAATCTGAACTCGAATTTTCTGCCATTCGCGCGCAAGGTTCCGGAGGGCAAAATGTTAATAAAGTTTCCACGGCTATTCATTTGCGTTTCGACATTCATGCGTCTTCACTCTCGGAGTTTTATAAAGAGCGGTTGCTTGCGTGCCGCGATAGTCGAATCAGTTCCGAAGGTGTTGTCGTCATTAAAGCGCAAAAATTTCGCTCTCAGGAAAAAAACCGTGAAGATGCTTTGCAGCGATTGAAAGAGCTGATTTTAAAGGTTGGCAAGACGCAAAAAGCAAGGCGGGCGACTAAGCCTTCAAAAGCGGCCAAACAGCGAAGAATGGACAGTAAAACCAAACGCGGTAAGATTAAAACATTGAGAAATAAAGTCGATTTTTAACGGCGCGAAGTCTCATTTTGTTAACCTGGCCTTTTTTATACTGTTCCGAATAGCGTCTTCCTTTTTCACCGTTCGTCTTTCAATGACGAATGCTTCTCTTTGAAAATCCCTTTCTTTTCGAAGTCTCTTTTTTTTGGGGGGCTTTTGGGGTTCTTTTTTGAGCTTCTTTATTAAGAACCTCTTCAAACAAGGTTACTTACCCCTGGTGCATTGTACAAACAGTATTGCTTAGCAATTATTTTGCGCACGCTGGCGAAGCATTGTGCGCTATTTTGAGTCGGGCGAAACGGTTGCTTATAAGATATTTTTGATGGGAGGTATAAATTCTGCACTTTTGTTTATATGGCACGCTGTAAAAAGGTTTGTATTTTTTTAAGGTTATTAATAAATCGATAAAATGGATGTTAAAACCAAATGAATATTGGATGTCATTCATATTTTCATCACTTCTTCATCAGTTTGTTATGAATTCTTAAAACTTGGCGTATAAGTTGCTCTTAGCACATTGCAGTAATGGTATCAGGGATGGCGAACGCAGTTGCAAATCTCAGGGTGTTTGCCAAGCTGTTTCTGCCTGACACAAAGTGACTCAAACATGATGTGTTAGTACTAATAAAAATTGAGGCATCGCTAAAACTAAAGAAACTTTCCGTATAAATCAATTAAGGAGATTTATTATGAAAAATTACGGTTTTTCTCTTTTTATGTGGTCCCTCCCTTCACGGCATTTTATGCAAGTAGAAAAGCAGGAAGGCAAACTTGAAACGCAAACGGCCAGTATTTCGGGTTTAGAGGCGTTACAGGATATCGCAATAGAAGACAAAAAAGCAGTGCAGTTTGATCAAGCACCGCAACTTAAAAAAATAGCATAAATATCGTCGGAAGTATCCAGCGTTTTGTGGTCCTGCTCCGCAGTCAGTAACAGCGACAGTGGCATTGCAATAGGCTGAATAATAATATGATCTGAAAGAACTCTCGCAGGATGCGAACAGAAAATAATTTGCTGTCAGCAGAAGTCGGCGAAAATAACGTGGTAGGAGTTCTTTCAGTAAAACCTTACTATTTTGCTCCAGTGAATCCGTTTACCATTTCAATTTAACGCTTTTATAAATAGGGCAATTGCAAATCGCCCTGGTCTAAAGCGGGCTGGTAGCCAGGTTTATTGCGGCGATTTTCTGTGTTTGCCGCAGGTACGAGGGAGGCACACCAGCCGGTGCCATTTTCCAGTGCCTCGGGCGTTCGCAAAGTTTCAAAGAAATTGTTTGCCACGGTATTGGGAAAAATCTGGTCAACCACATATTGTGCTCGCATTTTTACATCCGACTCGCCAATGCGGTTGCGAACTCCCCAGCCGATTATGAAACTGTTACAGCTGCTGTCATCGTCTGGAGGGCTGGTAAAGGCAAAATCTCTGTCTACCCCAAAAAAATACAGCATCATAATTTCTTCAAATAACATGGCCACATCTTCAAATTGAGATGTGTAAGCATAATCATCGGAAGCGCTGTCGATTTCAAAGTCCAGCCCCACATCTTCAGTGCTGGCTTCCAGTTCGTTAATCCCGGGCTGACGACCGCGATACATAACAGCAGCAACGGAATAAAGCAAAGAGGATTGCAGGGGTTCACTGTTGCTTAATCGAGTAGAGATCCAATTATTTTGATTCGCCCGCGCAGCCTCCAGAATCGTTGCGCGGGTATTGAGATCGTCGAGAGTATGGGGTGGAAAATAATCGTTAGCGTGTGCCAGTTCGTGCAGTAAGAGGTTGGCAACCATCGGAACAATAGCGGCTAGCTCGCGTGCTTCGGGATTTCGAAAATCGCCGACTGAATAGGCTCGTTGACCGTCTTTAACATAGCGATAAACGGAGCGGAACGCTAATGGGTCTGAAAAACCTGAACGGTAGTCCTGCTTAGGGTTGATGGTGTTGGCTTCTTCTACGCTTAACCAAAGATATGCGGGGTCGAGATAGATGGCACCGGTTGCAGAAGTGTAATAAGCAGGACGTATATCGTCGTCGATTACGATGGCGGTAACTCCGCGGAAGATAGAAAGCATTTCTTCGGGAAGGGCGTTTAGTATTTCTTCCATACGTGTACCCATCCAGTCATGCGATACCACAAGTCTGCCTAAAATGTCCTCGACACCGGGTGACATGGTTTCCATACCGATTAAGGGCAGGGTATCGAGCCTGCACTGGCGGCCAGACTGGTCATCCACGCAGCGTTTTAGTACCGAAGCATATTCCGCACTGGGTCTGTAAGGTTCGAGATCACTGTAATCATTGTTCTGTCCATGGCTTGGGCTTTTACTTCCTCCACAGGCGGAAAGTAGGCTGGCAAGTGCTATAGAAGCAAGGCTGAGCGCGCAATGTCTGAATATTCTGTTAAATTTAATAGGCATAGAGTTTATTTGTTGTGTTATTACTGCCCCTGGGCATAAGCGCGAGAGCTGCGCCGAAACTGGATTGGGCTGTTCGGCATACTCTTCAGGTTTTTTAGCTTTTCTCAAGTATGAATTTCTATGTGATTTTGTCGAAAATCAAGTTAAATAATGTAGTGTGAAATATTTTCTATATAGTGAGCATATTTAATCTCAATAAATTTTTGGTGTTTTCCCCGTGAAACGCCATAAACACTGGAGTTAAACCTCATTAGAGTTTAAGTTTAAGCGGTAATCTTTAAAGCTACTTTTCTCGCGGTTCTAACAACCATATGGCGGACACCAAATCTATATGACGCTAAAAGCATTGTCATTTTCGCAAAAGACCGTTAAAGGCTATCGCTGGCGCTATTGTATTGCGCTATTGCTGATTGCATTTCTCGCGACGACTTCTTTTGTGTTGATCGAGAAAATCTTAAAGGTGCAATATGAAGATGCGGCGACAGTCAATATCGCGGGGCGTCAGCGCATGTTATCTCAAAAGATTGCGTTTTATGCCCGTATGCACCTGGATCAGTTGAGGGGGGCCGCTGGTACAAATTCGTCAGTTGCTATGCCTTCGGTCACTGTCGCGAGTGAATTAAAACAAGCGGCCAAATTATTTCTGGAAAGTCATGTAAAGCTTACCTCGCAACTGCAATACCATGCCCGGCCCGAGGCGTTAAACGTATTGTATTACGAGGGCAACCCATCATTGGACATGCGTGTCAGGGAATACAGTGATGCTGCACAGCAATTATCCGCGATTAGCGCTGACAACGTGACTGCGTTGAGCAGCATCAAAAGCAATCTGTTTAGCGTTGACTTTATTGCTGGGTTATTGCGAAACCTTGATGATATTGTCAGTCAGTATGAGGTTGAAGCCAGGCAGCGAAGCGAGGCGTTATCGCGTATTGAATTGTTTGTCTGGTTATTCGCGTTGACCATTTTATCTGTGGAAGCGCTGGTGATTTTTCGCCCCCTGGAAAAAATGCTCAGCACTTCTTTCCGTTCTTTAGAAGAACAAAAGCTGGAAGCCGTTGAGCTACAGAAAAAAGCGGAAATGGCGGCCGACGCTAAAGGGCACTTCCTCGCGAATATGAGTCATGAAATACGCACCCCAATGAACGGCGTGCTTGGAATGCTCAGTTTGCTGCAAAACTCCAAACTGGATGAAGAACAAAGTCGACGGCTCGACATCGCGATGAACAGCGCCCAATCGCTGTTGAGTCTTATCAATGATATTTTGGACTTTTCCAAAATTGATGCAAACAAAATACGTTTGGAATATGTTGATTTCGATTTGCGCCGTCTGTTTGACCAAACGGCTGAATCACTTGCCATGCAGGCGCATGAAAAAAACCTGGAGCTGGTGGTGGATTTAGTTGGAGTGCCCAATGTTGCCGTCAATGGCGACCCGGTACGTCTGCGTCAAATTGTGGTCAATCTCGCTGGCAACGCCCTCAAGTTTACTACGGAGGGGCATGTGATAATTAAAGCAAAGCTCTCAGAGCAAGAAAAAGAGTCTTTGCTAACGGTCAGTGTTCAAGATAGTGGGATAGGTATTCCACAGGAAAAAATCCCAGAACTATTTAATTTATTCAGTCAGGTGGATGAATCCACCACGCGCAAGTACGGCGGAACCGGACTTGGTTTGGCGATTGTGAAAAAACTGTGTGATGCCATGGGCGGCGACATTGAAGTCAGCAGTGAAGTTGGCGTTGGCAGTGAATTTAATTTTACTGTGCGCTTGCAGCGAGCGAAAAAAATATTGCCGAGCACGCCCAATTTCAATTTGAAAACGCTGAATGTATTAGTGGTGGATGATAACCACATTAACCGGGAAGTATTGTGCAGCCAACTCAATTTCTGGGGTGTGCAGACGCGCGATGCGGCCAGTGCTGCAGAGGCCTTAACGATCTGTGAAAAAGAATACCAGCAAAATACATCATTGCCTTTTGATATGGCAATTCTGGACATGCAGATGCCCCAAGAGAATGGTCTGGAGCTTGGTGAAAAATTAAAAGCCGATTACCGTTTCAGCCAGATGAAACTGGTAATGATGACGTCGATGAATCAAACCGGAGATATCGATCGATTTGCGAAAGCCGGTTTCAGTGCGTACTTTCCCAAGCCTATCACCTCTGCGAACCTCAATGCGGTACTGAGAATTGTGGCTGAAGACGGGCAATACCTGCAGGATGCTCAGCCTATTTTATTGGAGAATCATTTGGGTTCTCACCGAGAGAGTTCGGCGACGCACGATCGAGTTTCCGCTCGGCGGGGGCGCGCTTCACAATCATTTGATCCGTCGTTCGAGGACAACTTGAATACCGGTGTCCAGGCTCAATCTGAGCATACATTCCTGTTGATTGTCGATGATAATGACCTTAATCTGGAAGTCGCCAGGGGCATTTTAGAAGATGAAGGATTTGCGATTGAAACAGCAAAAAATGGTGAAGAAGCGATTGCGATGCTCACGCAAAACAAACACTATGCCGCTGTGTTGATGGATTGTCAGATGCCGACAATGGATGGTTTCACCGCGACGCGAAATATTCGTGGCGGTGCAGCGGGAGATGCGCAGATTAAGATACCCATAATTGCGATGACCGCTAACGTCATGCCGAGTGACCGGGAAAAATGTTTTCAATCCGGAATGGATGACTACATCAGTAAGCCCATCGATCCGGATTTGTTGTTAGAAACTATAGAAAAATGGACAGCGCAGCATTAGTTGATGGCAACGGTTTTTGCTGTCGCCTGACTTTCTTCGGCGGCTAATAAAAGACGAACACCCTGTAATGATCGTGCTGCAGAAAACGCAAGCGGCTCTTTTTGCTGTATTGTATTCCCAATATTGTTATAAAACTCTTCATAGCAACCGGTACTGCCTGACAGCTCTTCTCTGATCGCGTCGCCATTGATATGCGAGTGAATGATGGCGAGGTTGTCATCGCCGGGAACGGCCCACCCTGACATGCCCGGAAGCACACCTTGCTGTAATTGCCCTTCTTGTACGTCCTGCCCAAACTTTAAGAATGAACCTTTGTCTCCGTGGATGGCAACTGTGGCAGTTTTTTCACTGACGAATGTATTGGAACGCAAAATGACTCGAAAATCCGGGTAATCAAATCGCACATTAAAATAGTCAACTGATCCTTCTGCGCGGCGAAGACTGCGCATATCTGCGGTAACAAATTCCGGCATGTCAAACAGGCTTAGCATGGAGTCTACCATATGGATTCCCAGATCGTACCAGGTACCAGAACCTGGAAGCTTGTCTTCTTTCCAGCGTTTATGGGTGACGTGTGTGCGGTAGCGATCATAATGCCATTCCACTTCTACAATGCGCCCAAGCTTGCCACTATCCAGTGCTGCTTTAGCATCCAGGAAGTCACTTTCCAGGCGTTTGTTTTGAAACACCGCCAATACCCGCTGTTGTTGCTGTGCCAGTTGAATAAGCGCTTCGCCTTCGCTAATGGAGAGGGTGAAAGGCTTTTCGACGACTACATGTTTATTCGCCTTGAGCGCGGCTTCAGTCATTGGGAAATGTAATTCATTTGGGGTGTTGACCACTACGAGGTCGATATCCGGATGTTGAAGAATTTCTTCAAAACTTTTCGCAATGTGCACGTCGGGGTAGGTGTCCAGTGCATCAGATTTTGAGCGCTGAAGTATGGTGTGTAAGTGCAGCTCCGGCGCTGCGGTTATCAGCGGTGCATGAAATACTTTTCCTGACATGCCGAATGAACATAGGGCAACATTTATCATAAGCAAATCTTAGTGTTTGAAGGGTGAATTTCGGAAATGACGCGGGGTTATTTTCTTACGGTGTGCAGTATGCCAGCTATGAGGATGTCTGTCATGGCTTCGAAACTCTGGTTAACTTGTTCGATGTCACCCATAACAAACTCGGGTGGCCAGCGCCCATCGTCGCAGGCGACATGATTCATTTTTTTTGCCACTATGGATGTTATTCCATGAGCCATTGCCCAACAGGCAAAAGCACCCAGCCCCTCGTTGTATTGTGTCATGGGAATGTTGTGTGTTTTCAGGAGATGAATAATGGCTCCTCGCAAAGCACTTTCCGCACGCATTGCTGTATCAATAACTTCCTGGGTAATAAATTCATCGGGAATTTTCTGGGCGTCGCTCATAATAAAGCTGAAATACTGACTGTACTCCACTGAGTAGCGGTAGTACGATTTTCCAAGCTCTTTTACTCGTTCGCGCGCATCGGGTATGTTGACGGTATTCTCATCCAAAAATTCGGCAAAATGATTCAGACATTTTAATTTAACGGCTACTGCAAGCTCCTCTTTGTTTTTAAAGTGGTTGTAGACCGCTGTTGGCGCTACTCCAATGTGGGTCGCCAGCTTGCGAAGCGATAGTTTCTCTATGGGCGTTTCCTGTAATAACTCAAGGAAACCATCGATCAGGGCTTCCTTCAAATTTCCATGATGGTAATTTTTTGCCAGTGTATGTTCTTGGGATTTTTCTGTCATAAAACTAAAAACTAAATTTTGCGGCTAGATTAAAAGTATCGTTGTCGCGATATGGGTAGAGCTGGCCTTCGTCAGCATCTTTGTTGTAAATGACCAGTGCAGCAGATAGTTCCCAGCTGTCGTTCAGGTCATAGCTCGCATCCCAACGAAAAATATTGCCGTCATCATTGAGCATATGAAAATACCACCAGTTTTGTGTTAAACGCTCATTCCATGCAGTATTCTGGATGTGCAGGTTGCCCCCATAAGTGTCTGTCTTTGTTGGCTCGCTAAACATTCTATCGTCGTAAGATACTTTCTGACCCTGAATAGTATCGGCTTCTATGCTGAATAGCCAGTCATTGAAACCGGTATACTCCAGGCCCAACATTGCGCGTAGCTGATCTTCTTCGATGCCGATATTTATTTGCTGGCCTTTGCGTAACCCCACTTCCGTTTTGAATTGAAAGCTTCCTATTACTCGGTTCGCGGCGACTGCCAGTACCTGCACCCGATGCTGCTCCAGAAACACATTGAAGTTCGAGTCAAGTCCTGGTGTAAGATTGTTGTCATTTACATCGGCCAATAATATGCGTAAGTCTCCACCATTGAGGAAGTAGTCATATTTAATGGCGGCTTCCCATCGTTTCTCCGGGTCTTGTTCTTGCAGCATGATGGTGCTCGGGATCACATCCGGGCTGAATTCTTCATTGCTTCGCGCATAGCGATTATGTCCAGCATCCAGTGTGCTGACGAAAGAAAGTTTGCCGCCTGCAATGGGAAAAGAATAGAGGAGGGCGGGAACTTGCTCTCTCAGGTCGCGAAGTTCTGTTTGACTGAATTCGCGCGTATCGTAAGGAGACATAACATCACTGATGGCGAGCATTTCAGATTCACCCCAGGCAAACAATTGGTGGCCAACCCGCAGCCATTGATCATTACCAAATACCCAGTCGACATAGGCATCTTTGAGAAAGAAGTCTGGCTTTTTCAATTCCCATTGTTGTGTACCGCTCTCCCATTCCAAAGCATCAATTTCGATTTTAGCGCTGATAACCCAATTGAGATTGTCGGTTTGCCGGTAGGTAATTTCGTTAAAAATATCAGTTCTCACCTGGGTCAATCCTGCTTCGTCCCGGGAAAATTGAAATTGCTGATCTGGGGTGTCTATGCCGTACTTGAGCTTTTGTTGTACATAGCCTTTATAGTGCCATTTGGTTTCATCCACAGCATTATCATCATTGGAGACTTCGATGTCCGCAAAAAAATCGTTCTGGGCAATAGCAGCTGGTGCCAATGTAACGCCAGCCAGCTGTAGTAACGCCACGAAAAATACCGGTGTTTTTCCTAAACAAAATTGATTGTACATGATGAAGCGTGGTTCCGATTGTTAAGTTTCCGTTTGATAAAAGAGTTAAATGCCGCGTTGCATGGCTTGTGTATCAAACATGGATTCGTCGACTTTGTCGTTGTAGCGAATGTTATTCAGCTTCAAAACACTGGCATGTTCTTTTTTATCATTACGCGTGGTGACCATCTGTAAGGTTTTTGCTGTCCAAACATCCTGAATTTTTTCAATATCGCGCGCGACAAAGTATTTTACCTTTCTGGCTTTCTCCAGTTGGATAATGGACTTTACTTGCATAAAATTGTCTTTACGAACCCATGTTTGTGCACTGGTATAGCCAGTCTTATCAATAATGGATTTATCTTTAGGGGTTGATTCAATCACCCAGCAGTCTTCGCCGTCTACCTGTTCATTCTCTTTTAAAAGACGGTAGGTGAAATCTTCATAGTCCAGGCCGTTGATGTCGGCGTAACTGAAGTCGCTTCCCATGAACGCACCTGATTCATCGGAAGATGCTACACGTTTAATTTTTTGCAGCGCGGGCAGATAGAGCCAGGCATCATCTTCTTTGCTTTCATCTTCCCAGTCAAAACTCATATAAGCGGTACCTTCCACATCGGATGGAGACATGAAAAAAATTAGTGATTTTTCCACTTTGTCTTTATCTATACCGAATAATTTTAGTTCTCGCACACGCTCGCGACCTTTTTTGTCGATTAAGGTCAAAGTACTTTCAGAGAGTTGTGTGTCTCCGGTGTAGCGATCATCGCTTTGCTTCATAATGTAGTCGGCATTGATTTTGTCTGCGAATGCCTGGTTGCAAGCGCAGCTCAACAATGTTGTGAGTAGAGTGAGGCGGCGCAGAGTTGGATTAAGCATTTTCAATGGCTCCTTTGTTTTGTTCGTTTACTGACGGTGCAAGAGTTTCTTCGTTGTTATTTTTGAGTTCTGTTAAGTAAATCAGCGCCGGCATAAACAGCAGATCGCCAATGAGTGCAAAGGACATAATCATGGCTGAGAACAGGCCGACATAAATGAAAGGAATAAAATTGCCGAACAGCATCACACTAAAGCCACAAATAAGGATTGCGGACGTCAGTACTACAGCGCGACCGGAAGAACCGAGCGCGTATTTAATTGATTCATCAACACTGTGTTTACGTTTACGCATGAGACGATAGCGGCTCATAAGATGGATAGCATCATCCACAGCAATGCCAATGGTCATGGCTCCTACTATCATGGTGCCCAAATCCATCGCAACCCCTGCAAATGACACAATACCCCCTGTAAGAATGACCGGCACTATGCTCGGAATCAGCGCTATTGCTCCGAACTTAAATGAACTGAACAGAACAAAGAAACAGACCCCTATAACGAGAATAGCGATACCGAATGATTGAAACATTCCGCTGTTGGTATACACATTTTGCGCATGGTTGAGAACCATAGAGCCAGTCAGTTCAATATTCAAATCGCCGTAGTGGGTCGCGATTTCCTGTTCGACTCTATTGAGTGCCGCGGTCATTTTACTTTCGTCCATGTTAATGAAGGGAACACTGAGTCGCAGGTATCGGTCGGTGAAATCTTTCATGTCGGAAAGATCTTCATCAGGTCCGGTGTTTTCATACAGTAATAAAAACTGCGCGGCCATTTCAGGTGTGGTGGGCAATTTGAAATAGGCGGGGTTGTCTTCACTTAATGATTGATAAATTTGTTTGTAGAAATCCAGTATAGAAAGGGCTTTTCCTGTTTCCGGTTGTGCTTCCAGCCAGCTTTGCAGTGCATCGGCACGCTGTAAAATGGCGGGGTCTTTCACGCCGCCATCGGCTCCCGTATCGATAATGACTTCCAGGTTGGAAATGCCTTTAAAGTTTTCATTAAAATATTCCAGGTCTTTGTTCATCCAGGAACTTTCCCGGAAATAATTCACCACATTGGTATCTACTCGGATGTATGAAATGGCATAGAAACTGAAGGCTGAAATGAGTATGCCGACACTGGCAATGATTTTACGGTTGCGCTTGGAGAACTCCGGCAATGTGATGGTAAGGAAATTAGTCACGCGTGCATTTTCCTTATGTTTCGTATTTCTTGGCAACCAGGGAATAAAGCTTAGTACGGCAGGCAGCGTGGTGACCGCCAGGAGAAAAATAATCATGGGGCCAATGGCAGCAAGAATGGCAAACTCACGTACAGGGCGCAGCTCGGTGATGGAAAGTGCGATAAAACCAAAGGAAGTTGTCAAACTGGTAAATAAAATGGCAAAGAATAAATCGCGTGTTGTGTCGGCAGCGGCTTCCTGAGGTGACAGTCCTTTGCGCCTCGCCTGAAAAAATTCAACCAGTACGTGCACGCTTGCGCCCATGCTCAGAATAATCATGGTGGGTACCAATGCTGAATTTACTGCAGTGGTGGGGAAACCCAGCAATGCCTGCACTGCGGTTAATAAAAATAATGTGGAAATTATGACAACCAGTGGCAGTAAGGTTGCAAATATTGAGCGAAACACCAGAAAAAGTATGCACATCATGGCCACCCCCATGAGCGGATTGAGTACCGCTTGATCTGACGTGGTGATGGTTTCGAAACGCTCATTTATGACGGGTATTCCCGATAGGTGGAGATTGAATCCTTGTGCTTCATAACCTTGTTTGTCGATATAGGTTTTCAAGTCATCAACCAACTGAACGAAGTGCGCATTCTGATTAGGGTGGTGTTCAATTCGTGCAGCGATTCGAGTGTGTTTAAAATCTTCGGTAATTAAAGAGCCCAGCGCCAACTTTTCTTTTGCCATGATGGCTTTCGCATCGTCCAGCGTTTCTGGTGTCTCGTGCAATTCTTCCGGGTATTCAAACAGCTCATCGGTTGCCAGCATACCGCCGTCATCATGCGTGTATTGATATTTGCTGAGTGAACGAACCTGAGTAATAAGGGTGTGATTTTCTAAAAAGCTGGTAAGCTCATCAATCATTTGTATGGTGCTTGGATTGAACACATCGCTATCTTCTGCACGCGCCTCTACGCCCACCATGAGGTATTCGGTATCGCCAAAATATTCCAGTAAGTTGTTATAGGCAATCAGGTTGGGGTCGTGTTCAAGAAAGTAAACTTCGTTGGAGTTGTCATAATAGAGGTGCTTGAATGTAAGTGGTGCGAGTGCCATAAAGGCCAGAGTGATCCCGAGTACGAGTTTTCGGTATCGAACAATGGCGTTACTCCAGCGGGAAGTGAATGTGCTCATGGTGGTCTCCGTACCGGCCTCAGTATGGATACGCAGGCCGCCTTTGGTAATGTGAACGCTGTAAATTAACGGTGTTCATATTAATGTTAGTGCTGTTCACATTGCAAGGGAAAAGAGCGACAAAAATTCATTGTCATGCAACCTTAATAAGGCTGTTGTTCACGTTTTATAGAGGTGCCTGGCTCGAGTGAGATCGCTCGGCGTGTCAATATCCAGCAGAATATGCGGGTCCTCCACGTCTAGCTGGAAAAGTTGATCAGCATGTTGCTGTAAAACGGATTTTGCACCGCTATCCCCCTGTAGCGAGCAAAGTTGCTGGGCGTATCGCTCGGAGAAATACACGGGGTGTCCACGTAATCCCTCATAGTGCGGTGCGACTAATGGCTGGCTCTCGCTTAGGTGTAACAGGCTGGTATAGGTGTGTGTGCTTATCAGTGGCATATCTGCCAGGCAGATAATCCACCCCGTCCAGGCTTGAGCTGCTGTAGCCTTGACTCCCTGACATATGGAATCACCAAGCCCCGGTGATTGCTGTGGAAAGGTCAGAATTTGCAGTTCTGGTACTTGCGAGTGAAACGCTGTTAAAGCCGCTCTCAAGAGGTCGTTGGATTCTGAGACCACTACACAAATATTTTTACATCCTGTTGCGGCAATTCTGTTAAGCGTGGTTTCTATTACTGTTTCCGACGACTTGTCGGTTATGGCTTCTGTTAATTTATTGCCGCCAAAACGCTGTGCTTTGCCTGCTGCCAGCACTAAAAACCCAGGGTCGTGATTGGCCACCATTATCGTCACTTCTTAATTGGCTTGGTTAATCGGGCTGAGCTCCTCCCGGGGTTGAGATAGAGCACAGCCGGCGTGTTTCTTATCAATGCCAGCAGCGGAGTCTGGCAGCTGCTGTGTGTGCTGTTGTGTTTTGTATTGTTGAACCAGTTGAGACGCTATGCTGATGGCAATTTCAGCGGGCGTTTTACTGCCGATATCCAGACCGATAGGGGCATGTAATTTTGCCAGTTGTGTGGGCGTCAGGTTGAATTCGCGCAAGCGTGCAATGCGAGATTTTGATGTTGCCATTGACCCCATGGCCCCGACGTAAAACGCTTCACCGGGCAGAGCGTCCAGCAGGGCCATATCATCCAGACGAGGGTCGTGAGACACCGCCACCACTGCGCAGTTTGGATCTGAAAATTCCCGCATTACCTCATCATCCGGGTAGGTTTGCAGCATCGTAAAATCGGCATTAAACCAATGCGAAGCTAAATCCACGCTAGGATCACAGACCGTGACAGCAAAGTCGAGACTGTTGGCAAATGCCGCTAAATACCAGGCAACCTGATTGGCGCCGATGATTAGCAGTTTGCGTGCCGGGCCAAGGAATACAGAAGCAATATTGTGCTGGCATTGTGTCGGTTGAAAGGTGGAGCTCTGCCAAAGCCATTCGCCTGAGTCCAGATCAATTTGACGCATCAGTCCCTGGCGTTTTTGCAAATGTTCCGTAGCTTCTTTAAAGCGCGGAAGGTCTTCCTTCTGCAGATGCTCCAACACTAATTGCAATGTGCCGCCACACGGAAGTGCAATGGAGGGTTTTAATTGTGCTTGTTTGTTGTGAGAAGTGTTCTCGGCGCTGGTGCCGCCATAGAGCACTACGGAAACCCGCTGTTGTGTAAACTCCCCTTGGCGTAAGCGCTCAATCAAATCTTCTTCCACGCATCCACCGGAAACCGAACCGATAACTCCATCGGATTCACTCCAAAGCATCAAAGCACCTGGTGGTCGTGGTGAACTGCCCCAAGTGCTAATGACGCTGATGAGATAGCAATCCTGATCCCGTTCGAGCGCGCGTAATAAATGCGTAAAAACTTCGATACAACTGGCATTGATCATGGCGGCGTTCCTGCAATTCTCACTTTGGGCTATGGCGTTAACAGCGATAATGGTTGTGATTGATGTATGGTTTAAACAAGTTTGATCGGCAGTTGGGTCACCGGTTTTCCAGTAATGGCAAACACAGCATTGGCAACTGCGGGAGTTAACGGTGGTACTCCGGGCTCGCCCACACCACTTGGGCGTTCTGTCGAATCAACCATGTACACATCCACTTCGGGCATTTGATTCATACGCAAAGGGGTATAGCTATCGAAATTCTTTTGCTCCACATGCCCTTCTTTTAGGGTAATTTCTTCACCGAATATAGCGCCCAGGGCAAATCCAATGCTGCCTTCCATTTGCGCTTTTACTATATCCGGGTTGATGACAATGCCGCAGTCAATTGCGCAGGTCACATGGTTTACTCGGATATCTTTGCCAGACACTGTGACCTCGGCCACTTGTGCCACCCAGGACCCCATCGCTTTGTGCACGGCAATACCTTGTGCAGTACCTTTAGGAAGTTTTTTACCCCAATTGGCTTTCTCGGCGGCGAGATTTAACACCCCGAGCCAGCGTGGTTCTTTACTGAGCATTTTCCGTCGAAAGCTTAAAGGATCAACCTTGGCTGCTCGCGCTAATTGGTCTACGAATGTTTCAACTACGAAAGCATTGCTGGAGTGTCCTACTGACCGCCACCAAAGCGTAGAAATGGGACTTTCAAATTCAGTTGCACGAACTTCAAAATTTTCGAAATCATAGGCGAGATCGGAAATGCCTTCATATACCGTGGGGTCGACTGGGCCCTGAATCATGCCGCCAAAAGGTGTGCCACGCAGTATCGGTTGGGCAGCTGCATTGTGTTGCCAGGCCAGCAATTCACCGGAGGTGGACACCTTGGCTTTTATAGCGTGGGCAGACATTGGGCGGAAACGGCAATTTTGCATATCATCTTCGCGTGTCCACACCATTTTGACCGGTCTGCCTTTGATGTTTTTGGCAATATGAAGAGCGTCCAGTACATAGTCATCCGGGCAGGCGCGCCGGCCAAAACTACCGCCGGCGTAGTGGGTATGGATGATGACTTTGTCCGGGCTTATACCTAAAATTTCAGCGGTCTGGCTTTGGTCGATGGTCGGGGCCTGGCTGCCAAACCAATACTCTGCGCCATTATCGGTTACCTGTACCACGCAGTTCATGGGCTCCATCGCGGCGTGGGCCATATATGGCAGGTGGTATTCTGCTTCGATAACCTGGCCTTTAATATCGTCTTTTGCAATGGTGGTGGCAGCGTCCCCACGTGTAGTGATGACATGGTTTTTCTGTTTTGTGGCGTTGGTAAGTGCTTGCTTTAGTTGATCCGTGCCGCGACTTTCAGAAGCGGATAGATCCCATTTTGCCTGTAAAGTATCGCGGGCTTTTTTTGCTGTCCAGAAGTTCTCAGCTACTACCGCAACCCCGCGAGGGATCTTGACGACGTCAACGACGCCAGGCATTTTTTTCGCTTCTTTATCATCCACTGAAATCAGTTTGCCCCGTAATTTGGGCGGGAAAAGAACCAGTGCGGTCAACATGCCTGGCAAGTGAATATCCTGAGTGTAAATTGCACTGCCGTTGACTTTCTCGGGGCTGTCTTTTCGAGGAATATCTTTGCCGATGAGTTGAAGATCGGCGGTTTTTTTCAGTTTTGGTTCTTTGGGGACTGACTGTTTGGCCGCTTCTGCAGCGAGTTCACCCAGCGTGGCCGAATGCTTTCCGTCACTGACGATACCGTCTTTAACGGTGATATTACCGACTTCTACTTGCCATTTTTTTGTAGCAGCCTGAATGAACATTTCCCGCGCCGAAGCGCCGGTATTACGTAATTGATCCCAGGAATTAGCAATAGACGTGGAGCCCCCGGTGCCCTGGGATTGCCCCCAGTACAAGTTGTTGTAGCGCTTGGCATCTGCTGGTGCAAACTCCCAATCCATTTGTTGCCAGCTGGCCCCGAGTTCGTCTGCCACGATCGTGGTGAGGCCTGTGGTCACCCCCTGGCCTTTGTCCAGGTGTTTGATTGAAACAATGACTCGATTGTCCGGGGTGATTTTCAAAAAGGCGTTAAATACGAGCGATGATAAATCCGGGGTAGCTGCTGCAGCCGCTTGACTAAGGCTTGGTGCGACCCCGCAGCCCAACATAAATACACCACTACCGGCACTGATAGTTTTAATAAACCCACGACGTGTAGTACTAAGCGCGGTAATTTCTGTTTTTGTGTTGTCCGCGGAGGACGCTGTTGCCTGCTGATGATGTTGCAGTAAATGATACATGCGTTTAGCCCTCCAGTTTTTTCGCCGTTTGGCCAATCGCCTGACGAATACGTTGATACGTTGCGCAGCGGCAAATATTGCCTTGCATTGCGTTGTCTATGTCTGTGCTGCTGGGTTTTGGATTGCTCTCCAATAACGCCGTGGCAGACATGATCTGGCCTGATTGACAATAGCCACATTGCACAACATCCAGCTCTTTCCAGGTTTGCTGTACTTCTTTACCTACATTGGAACTTAAGCCTTCTATGGTGCGTATACTTGAACTGCCCAATGCGGCCATTGGCAGACTACAACTGCGTACTGGAGAGCCATTCATATGTACGGTGCAGGCGCCACAAGCCCCGATACCGCAACCATATTTTGTGCCCGTTAATTTAAGATCATCGCGTAAATACCACAGCAGAGGCTGGTTAGGATCTCCGTTATATTCCACGGATTTATCATTCACTTTTAGTTTGATCATTTGCGTGTTCCTCTAAAACGTTTGCGGTTTTTCGGGCGTTATATTTGGGATTGCGTTTTTGTTTTTGAAGTAATGAAATTTTGCGCGCTGAAGTGTTTGTAAAGCTATTGGTTAATAGGAATGCTTCTTATTTCTGTTTTCTGTATCTTGTTTATTGCATGCATCTCGGGTGGCCATTTATCTTGAGTGACCATTTATCATGAGTGACCTTTTATTTTGATTGAGCAAAGACCTTGACGGGTATTAGTTTATACATAAATGCAACATTTAATGCAGTAACTGAAGTCGAGTATGCAACAACAGTTTAGACAATATAAACGTTTATATGTGTAAGTCTATTACCATTTTTTTTAAATTAAAATACAGGATGTATGAGAAACGATTCTAGCTAAAATAAATTGGAGTTTTGACGCACGTATTTAATTTTTTGCGCGTAACACGACGAACGTATTGCCATAAAAATATTTTAGTAATGTCGAATAATTTATACGATTGGGCAACTCGCCGGATGTAAAAAATGTGCAGATCATCTGAACAAAACTTCCTGTGCTCAGGGTCGAATTAGGGTTGATTGAACACAGGCAAATCATTCTCCGCTATTTCATGTGTTTACGGCTTTACGATTCAACGTAAGTGTTAATGTTTGAAAATTATAATGTGGACTATCGCCGTGAAGTTTATTCAGAGAAGTGTATTCCGAGAAGTTTATTTATAGTATCGAGCAAGTACCATCAGAGGATTGGGCAAATAGAACGCTGTATCAACTAACACATAGTCTTAGAGAATTGTGCAAATGGGAATCCTTGCTCGGTTGGTTTTTGGACGCTACGAATTTTACCCGAGGGATGGTAATACCCCAGAGTGTAATGCTCAAGGTTAATGGCTCGGTAAGCTTTGCTTACGAATTGGCGATGTATTGATTATGTCTTGTCTTTCAAGTGCTTATCTATTTGCCTATCACCCTCTGTTAGGTCAAAGCGTGATCTTATGAGGGGTAAATGATGGACAGTGTGACGGCTGTAACAATTTATTACAGATGTTTAACCAGTTTTAGACCTACTTCAAAGTCCCCTGAACACGCATCCTCTAGTCTTCCTATAATGACAGAATGTGGAGCTGATGGTCCGTGTGGGTTTCAGGGCTGGCACGGCCTCAGTGCGAGCGATAGCTTGGACCCAAAAGTAGCTCAAACTTTAATTTAGCCCAGTGAATTGTCAATGCACCTATTGCACATTTTGATGGTGCTAAGAAAGAACCATATCTACCCCTGGTTAATCATGAAGCAAATAAAAAATATGACCAATATAAACTGTAAACCCCACACAATAGTTAACCTGCCAACTCAACTGAGCAAGCAATGTTTCAAGCTGATGGCAATCACCGGACTTTGTCTATCTCTCATTGCTTGTGGCGGTGGCGACGACGAAGACTCCGGCACCGATACCGGAGGCAGTAACCCTCAGCCTACGGTACAGCCTAGCCCAGATCCAAGTCCGTCACCCTCGCCGGACCCCAGTGTATCGCCTTCACCCACACCTGATCCCAGCCCGACACCAGACCCAGATCCGGATATGGACGACAGTGACAATGATGGTGTCGCTGACGAATATGACCTTTGCCCCGGCACTCCTGCTTGGCGAGAAGTGAATCAGGATGGTTGCCCGTTATATGAAATTGTTGGCGATTGCATTCCAACGGAAGAAGAAGAGGCCATGATCATCGCACACAATGTCGCACGTTCTGAGTCTCGTTATTGCGGGGATAATTTTAAAGAGGCCGTGCCGCCATTACGCTGGGATTGCCAGTTGGCTACGGCAGCGCGTTTGCATTCGGAGGATATGACAGAAAACAATTTCTTCGATCATGAGGGCTCTGATGGTTCTTCGCCTTTTGATCGCATGACAGATGCTGGGTATCGATGGCGAACGGCAGGTGAAAATATCATTGCCGGCTATCGTTCTGTGCAGTCAGCCGTTGATGGTTGGCTAGATAGCCCCGGACATTGTAATAACATTATGGGTGCAGGGTTCGCCGATATGGGGGCCGGGAAATCTGAAGCCGATAACACTCAGTATGGCGTGTATTGGACCGCAGGTTTTGCTACACGCCTGTAATTCAAAGAGAACTTAACAGCACCGAAATTGCTGGAAAAAAGTTGCAATTTAAAGCCTGTTACTGTGAAAGTGACAGGCTTTTTTATTTCAAAATATTGTTTGGGTTGACACGCAAGCACAGTGCAATTTTTTTCATGCCGCCATGCCCGCCAATTTTCACTCTGAATTCTTTGTGTGATATTTCCGTTATAAATTCGTGATAAGGCGGTGATAACTTGCCTGCATTAACTTTGTAATCTTCTCCTACCCACCTCAATTGGAGAAGAATCATGAAGATAAAACCCATCCTGTTTTTATGCAGTTTATTCATCAGTAGCACACAGGTACACGCAGAAATTGTTTCCATAGAAATGACCAACCTGACGCATGGGACGTATTTCGCCCCACTGTTTTTGACCGCGCATACAGCACAGCACCGTTTGTTTACGGTGGGCGAAATGGCCAGTGAAGAAATACAGGCGATGGCAGAAGGAGGTGATATATCCGGTCTTGTGACACAGGCCGACAGTCTGGCGGCCAGCAGTGTTCAAAATCCTGCGCAGGGACCTTTAGCGCCCGGAGCGAGTGTGATGGTGGAAGACTGGGATACGGGAAGCAATGACTATTTATCAGTTGTAGCCATGCTGGTGCCAACCAATGATGGTTTTGTGGGATTGGACAGTTGGAAAATTCCTTCGATGGCTGGCGTCTATACGGTCATGTTAAATGGTTACGATGCGGGTACGGAAGCTAATGATGAAATTATCAATGGCGGTGGCGCACCGGGTGTGCCGGGAATTCCTGGTAACCCCGGGATGAATGGGGGTGAAAACGCAAGTGGTGTGACCGATATGGAGACTAACATGGCCGTGCATATACACCGGGGCGTTATTGGTGATACAGATCTAAGCGGAGGTATTAGTGATCTGGATGCTCGAATACATCGCTGGTTAAACCCGGTGGCTAAACTTGTTATTACGGTGCAGTAACCTGGAGGCGGCTATGAATATGAACACACGAAAAGTTTTATTCGTATTACAACGTCTGCGTCTTACCTGGATTATGGTGACCTGTATTGCTATTGGAATAGCGGCTTGCGGAGGTGATAGTCATACACCTGCTAAGTACCGTGTTACGGTTACGAATGCTACCTACAATCAACCTTTATCACCGGTTGCTATTATCTTACATCGACAAGAGTATTCGGGTTGGCGTATTGGTTCCGCTGCATCATTTGGGCTGGAGGACTTAGCGGAATCTGGAAACCCTACAGCGTTTTTAGAGGAAAGCTCGGCGCTGAGAAATGCTGCTGTAATTAATACGGAGCAGGGCAGTGGGATTCTCATGCCTGGGAATACCGAAGAAATTGATGTGTCGGGTTATTATGCTGAAGACTTGCATATCACGATCGCCAGTATGTTAGTGAATACGAATGATGCTTTTACTGGTGTTACCCAATTGGCGCTAGCCGACCTGGAAGTAGGAGAGAGCATAAAATGGCTAGCCGCGGTTTACGATGCTGGCACGGAAGAAAATTCTGAAACAGCTGCAACTGTGCCAGGTCCGGCTGCCGGTGGAGAGGGCACTAATGCCATGCGTGAAGTTCGTGATATTGTAACTCGCCATCCCGGTGTAGTAACCCAGGCGGATGGTTATGCAGAGTCCGCGTTGAATGAATCCCATCGCTTTGACAATGGTGCTGCTGTTATTCAGGTGGAGCGTTTGCGTTAATGTGTTGAGATAAAACCGGCGAAGTGTTGATAGGTCTATGCTTGTTGTTTGTATCGCCGGTTTTCAGTTTTTCGCAATAGTTTGATCGGCAGTAATATTTTTTTGTCTCTTTTTTTGCTTTTGCTTTTGTTTTTATTTTTATTGTTGTCTTTTCTTTCTCATTTCTCATTTCTCATTTCTCATTTCTCCTTTTTCCTTATTCCTTTCTTTTGCTTTTAACTTTCTATTTCTACTTATTTTTATATTTCATACATTGTGAAATATAAATTTTTATTGGGATTTTTTTACGTGTTTCGTCACGCTTTGATTTTTAGCGTGTTGGTATTAACTCGGGATAATTCATTGGAGCGGCTTTTGCCCGAGATTTAAGGGAAGATAATCGCTATGGGTGGAGCGTGATGGGCTCGACTTGGGGATGAGAATTAGCCACCACAAGCTTGTCAGGGCAGCGACAAGAAATACAAGGTTGTGCTTCGCTTATCTGGGCATTGATAAGTATCAACACAGCGGCAATCAACTCGCGAATCCATCACGCCCCACGCATAGGGATTATTATTAACATTATGTTGCGTCAGTCTAATGTATCAAACTCCTAATACTTAATCGTGAGGCTTGAGACAAGCTGAAAATATCGTGCGGTAAGCGGTTAAGCTTATAAAACAAGTGTTTTAATGCAATGGTTTTTATGCCGCTATATTTATTTTACCCGTCTTAGCTACAGCTGAGCTGAGCGTCTTTCCTTTTGAGGGGGTATGGCAGGGGCATTTAATCCATGTCCACTATATAGAATTTTTTATAGAACCGACAGGCGTCAGGGTAGAAAAAGCAAGAATGTAGCGGTTGAAAAAAACGCTACTGCAGAGTTCGCTCGAGAGTTTGTGAAATGTCTGGGCGGTGAGGTAAACCAGTAGGGCACACGATGCGCGCAGTAAGTTGCTAATCAAGACGAAAAGCTAAAACAGATGTGGTTTTCCATATGAAAATATATGCGAACAGTTGTGCCTTTTCTGCTTAAAGAAAGTGTTTAACTTTATCTTTGAATGACCGGCTCATTTTTAAGCGAGCACCACCCTCCAATATTAAATGATACTCACCGTTCATGTGGGAGCACACTTGTTTCACACGGTTGAGATTAACGATGGTGGAGCGATGAACTCGCTGGAAAATGTCTGGGTCCAGCTGTGCTTCCAGTTGTTTCATCGTTGTTCGCATAATATGAATATCATCGCCAACATGTATGCACATATAATCGCCCGCTGCATCAACCCAATCTATATCTTGGGTTTGGATGATGGTGACGGTCTGATTGTCTTTAATGGAAATTTTTTCCGGATAACTGGTTTTATTGTTCGCTGAGAGTGAGTCTTCCACATCATTTAAATTGCTTGGCTTTGTTCCCGTGATATCGCCAATTAAATTCAGCAGGCGTTCTTTGTCTGTGAGTGCACCCTGCTCGTTAATACGAGTGCGCACCTTCTCGATTGCCGTTTGCAATCGGTCCTCTTCAATTGGCTTTAACAGATAGTCAACGGCGTGAACATTAAAGGCATCTACGGCGTACTGATCGTAGGCGGTAACAAAAATGACCATAGGCATTTCATCACCCTGAATACTCCGAACCACATCAAAACCGTCCATTCCAGGCATTTGGATGTCGAGAAATACCAGTTGTGGAAGTTCTTTTGCAATGGCTGCAGTGGCTTCGCGTCCATTGCTGCACTGAGCTATCACTTCGATATCTTCGTACTCTTTCAGCCTTAACCCCAGGCCGCGGCGAGCCAGTGATTCATCGTCAACAATAATCGCGGTAATTTTCTTGCTCACGGAGTTTCCTTTTTCAATCGTTGTTCAAAGGGGATACGTATATGTATTTTTAGGCCAGTTGGAGAGCTTTTGCCAAATGAGCAGTTGTGGTTCGCGCCATAAATTTCTTTTAAGCGCTCCTGAAAGTTACGTAAGCCAACGCCGCCGAACTTGGGAAGTTCGCCATTGCTTAATTCGATGCCGGGTCCGTCATCACTCACTTCAATCAATAATTGCTCTGCAAAAACCTTGGCTTCAATTTTTATTAGACCGCCATTTTCATTTTTGGAGATTGCATATTTGATGGAGTTTTCGACCAAAGGTTGCAATAACAAGCTTGGAATGAGAGCCTCTTTGGCATCTTCTTCGATGTTAATTTCAAGTTTCAAGCGATCTTCAAACCGGACTTTTTCAATGTTGAGGTACAACATTAAAGCGGCTATTTCCTGCTCCAAATGAATTTTTTGCATTGGGTCATTTTCCAGGGAATAGCGCAAAAATTTGGAGAGTTCTACCACCATGGTATTGGCGGTTCGTGTTTCGCTTTCCAGAATTAAGGTGGATATGGCGTTGAGTGTATTAAACAAAAAGTGCGGGTTTAATTGATAGCGCAACATTTTAAGTTGAGCTTCATGTGCCATGGCCGTGGCCTTCAGCGTACGCTGCCTTTCCTTTTGCAGCATTTGGTAGTATTTAATTCCGTAGTAGAGCGCTCCCCAACTTAATAGAATAAAAAAGGAATAGGTGTACCAGCCTAAAAATTCCGAAAAATTGGTTTTCTTTTTGTGATCCGGGTCGATGGAGTCCATCATCAGAAAGAAGGTCTCCATCTTGAAATAGGACCAGAGTCCTGTTGCCAGCATAACGACCAGTAGGGACATCAGACCGCGTTTGATCGGGGGATATTCCCAGAAACGGTGGTAGCTGGCACGCATCCCCATGCTCAGCGCAATTCCCGTAATGGTCGCGAGAGTTCCGTAGGCCAGCTTCATGCCCAGATCTTCGCCCCACAATATGGCACCAAGGGAGACAAAGAAGCCATAGCCGGCCCATCCGAACAAGTTGAGTGTCCAGAATTGGTAGTTGTTATGGGTGATCAGTTTCTGCGTAATATCGTGGTGCAAAGACATAATTTATTAAAAGCACGGGTTATAAGGCGCTTAGTGTAATCGATTTGGCACGCCATGTGGCACACCTCATCGTGTGAATGCAGCAAGTCAACGAATTCAGAAGGGATGGACTTAAGCGGTACGGGGAATGGCTATTGCGCCAGATTTATGAGTTCCAAGTGTGTGGTGTGGGCGAGCTTTGCATGCTCAGCACAAAACACCTTCATATCCTGGAGCATTTCTTACATAAAGCGTAATGACATTGAGCTTGGGGAAGTGCGTTTCTATTCGTTTTCTTTCCATTTCTTTCTTGTGCTTTCCTCTCATGTGCTTTCCTTTTTTATGAACGCCATTTTCGTCCTTTACTTCCCTTGGCTACCAGTGTTTTGTCCAAAAAGGTCGAGGGCTGCAGATCATCCGTGCTGGCAGCCCCAGATTTATCATATAACCTTATCGAAAGGCTGTTTACTGCGGCGGCATGGACTCCATAAAAAACACCTCCCATACGTGTCCATCTAAATCCTGAAAGGCGTGCGCGTACATAAACCCGTGATCTTGAGGCTCATTGTAGGTATTACCCCCTGCCGCAACTGCTTTTTGAATGGTGGCATCGACTTCTTCCCGGCTATCGCAGTCGAGCGCTATTAGTACTTCCGTTGTGTCGCGGGCATTGGCAACAGGATTTGGACTGAAACCTGAAAACTTTTCTTGGCTCAGTAGCATGACATAAATGTGATCGCTGACGATCATGCAGGTACCTGAATCGTCCGTGAATTGCGGGTTAAAGCTATACCCCAGCGCGGTAAAAAAATCGATGGATGCGGGTAAGTCGGCACAAGGCAAGTTGATGAATATGTTTTTCGGCATAGGAGTAGTCTCGAATCGTAATGGTGGTGGGTTAAGCTTCTGCGAGCGCTTTTAATTTTTCCAGGGCGCGGGGCCACATTTCATCAAACATGTCTTTGTATTTTTCTGCGACGTCCATTTCAATCAGCAGCTCGGTGCCGCCGTCTTTTTCTGTAAATGTGTAGTTCTCTTTCGCTCCTGACCAGCTTTCAATGTCGTCGCCGCTAAATATTTTTTCACCATCTTTTAGTTGGCCGAGATGTTCAATGGATAGAAAACTGTGAGGCTGGCTTTTGGCTATGCGGCCCACCATGCCGTGTCCTTCATTTCCTTTGAAAACAGCTTCACTGCCTTCTTGCCAGTCGGTCTCTACCGTCGATCCTTCGGCAAAAGCGGATGTCCATTTTTCATAAGAAGGGAGATCAAAAGTGCAATGCCACGCTTTTTCACAGCTGGCATTTATAAAAATACGATACTGGGATTTTTGCAAAGATTTTTCGATTGTTGTCATAGTAAGAACACCATTAATTATGGTCTGTCAGAGGAATCCAAACTTCGATACCGTTCAGACCCGTTTGTGGATTAAACGCCTCGGTATAGCGCTCAAAATTAGGGGCTTGCGCGATTTTCAGTCCACAATCTAACACCCATTGAGACCAGATTTTGTCGATCGTGTGGCACAATGTACTGATATGATCTTTGTGTTCAAAAACGGCATAGCGTCTGGCGGCAAGCGCAATAGAAGAAAAAGCGGTTGGAGAAGAAAAAGAGGCAGGGGGATTTTGCATCGTGTTTTCTTCAGTTCGCACACCGCTTAAATAATGAAAACCATCTTGTTTGGCACTGGTGCATACACCAAAGCAAATGCTTTCGCCCTGCAGCGTGGCGGTGGATGTTTTGAGGGAAATAAATTCTTCCCACTGTAAGCTGATGTTACCTCGAGTGGAAAAACTATATTCGCGTTCTATCCCGGTAATTGTGATGGCTGGAAAGTTTTCAAATCGAGGACGTGGCAATCCCATCGCTTCTGCCAACAGGGCCGCTTCGCGTTCCTGCAATTCCGGTGTGAAGGCTTCGCCCAAATCGTCGTACTCAATGATGGGGCGAATTTCGATGTCTGAATCATCGGGCATGGGATTGGGGCATTTTTTTACCCAGGCAATGGCTTCTTCCATAGAGGCTACGCGCCATAGCCAATATCCAGCAATAAGCTCACGAGTCTCTGCAAATGGCCCTTCCGTGACAGTTCGGTTGCTGCCGGAAAAGTGTATGCGCACACCTTTTTCACTGGGCTTTAGCCCATCTCCGCCGAGCAAAATACCGGCTTTTACCAATTCTTCGTTATAAGCAATCATCGCTTGAGCGAGCGCTTCTGAGGGGGGCGCTCCCGCCTCGGAGGCCGCCGAGGCTTTTACCATAACCATCACTTTCATGGCTATTCTCCCGTTGGTATATCAGCGAGAGCTGGCAGTTCAACAATAGGGCGAATTTCCACGGTGCCTTTTGTTGCTCCCGGAATTCTGGCTGCAATGTTAATTGCGTCATCCAGACTCTGTACATCGACAATGTAGTAGCCACCCAGTTGTTCATGGGTTTCACTGAATGGTCCGTCGGTAATTAAGCGTTTGCTTTCACGAATTTTAACGCTGGTAGCCGTTTCTACGGAGTGCAGTGGCGAAGCGCCCAGGAATACGCCGTCTTTGGCGAGATCCCGGCAGAGCTCGGTGGACTCTTCCATGCATTCTTCCCGTTCCTGCTGCGTCCAGGCATCTTCTGCGCCGTAAACCAGTAACATATATTTCATTGTTCGCTCCAGATTTTGTTTATTCGGGTTGTTTTAATACAGCGATCATCCAGGGGATACCAAACTGGTCGGTTAACATGGCAAAGCGGTGGGCGAAAAACGACTCTTCCAGTGGCATTTGAACTTCACCGTCTTGCTTGAGGGCTTCGTAAATTCTTTCGGCTTCTGAAATTTCATCGAGCATCAGGTTGATCGAATAACCCTGGTGAGGACTTTTGTACATTTGTGGCGGCGCGTCACAAGCCATAAGCTGCTGGTCGCCAATTTTCCATTCTGCATGCATGATTTTCTCCTTCCAGTTTTCTGGAATGGGCGCATCGTCCCCGGGCATTTGGCTAAAAGGGACTTTGATTGCCACGGTTGCAGACAGGGTTTTGCTATAAAAATCAAGGGCTTCGGCGCATCGGCCATCAAAACTCAAGTAGGGGCAGAAATGCATATAAACTCCATATCCAGGTCAGTTCATTGGTGGGTATTATGTGTTAGTCGAATTGGCAACAGGCAAATCGACATGCAAGAAGAAAAAATTTAAATTTTTTTCTGAGGCTGAAGTTGGGCGATCCTTTTTTGCAGGAATCGCTGGTCAGCAGGTTGACTGGCCAACCCTAAGGCATACTGGTAGGTAGCCAGTGCACTGGGAACATCTTTTAGTCGCCGGTGTAAATCTGCTTTTGCTGCATGGGCGAGATAGTAATCATTCAGCGGGCCCTGAATCAGTTTATTGATCTGATCCAATCCCTGTTGAATATTTTCGCGACTCAATCCCCCGTTCCCGCTTGGTTGCATAGCTATCGCGACGGCTCGATTCAATTCGATAATGGGGGAGGGTGAGGATTGCTGCAGGAGGGAATAGAGTGCGATGAGACGCGACCAGTTGGTACTTTCAAAATCCATAGCTTCAGCATGCACCGCCGCGATCGATGCTTCTAAACAGTATGAACCTATACTCTGGCTGGCATAGGCATCTTGCAGCAGTTGCTGTGCTTCTTGAATATAGTCCTGGTGCCATAGCGCACGATTTTGGTCTTCCAGTAAAATAATGTCGCCGTGCTGGTCGATACGGGCCGGTCGCCGGGCTTCCTGGATAAGCATAAGTGCCAGTAAACCCTGAACTTCGGCATCGGGTAGCAGGCTGAGTAGCAAGCGTCCCAGTCGAATTGCTTCCTGGCAAAAATCCGGGTGGGTAAGCGCGTTGCCCTGAGTGCTGTGATAGCCTTCATTAAATACCAGATAAATAACAGAGAGTACGCTATCGAGGCGTTCTGTCAGTTCATTTTTCTGAGGCACGTGATATGGGATTCCCGCTGTTTTTATCTTCGCTTTCCCGCGAACAATGCGTTGAGCCATTGTGCTTGGTGTCACTAAAAATGCGCTGGCAATTGCCTCGGTGGTCAATCCACATATTTCTCTTAGTGTCAGTGCAATTTGAATTGGAGGGGCAATGGCGGGGTGGCAACAGGTGAACATCAGTCGCAGTCGGTCATCTTCAATTTGCTCGTCTTCTGTTATCTCTGCTGTGTGATCAAGCTGGTGGAGTAAATCCTCACGTGCTTTGTCCAGGCGCTGTTCGCGGCGAATGTGGTCTATCGCTTTAAACCGTCCGGTAGAGACAAGCCATGCGCGCGGGTTTTGTGGAATTCCCTGTTCGGGCCATTGTTGAAATGCGGCATTAAACGCCTCTTGCATCGCATCTTCAGCCAGGTCCATATCGCCCAGTAATCGCACCAGAGTTGCGAATACACGTCGCGATTCTCGATGGTATATCGCTTCCAGCTGGTGGGAAAGAGTGGAGTTTGCCAAACCGTTACACGCCTCACGCAAAATGTGAGGCGATTGTAACGTTATTATTTAAAAAATATCACCCATCACATTTACATTGAAGCGCAGACCGCAACCCAGATCGCAACCCGGATCGCAACTTTGTTACTTAACCAGTTTTTCACGTTTAATATCCAGCTGAGTTAATTTTTTGTGTAAGTTAGTGCGGTCTACCTGCAGCGACCTTGCTAAGCGACTGATATTCCCGCCATGCTTTCTTAATTGAGTCATTATAAATTCGCGTTCAGTTCGCTGCTTAAATTCACGTAGACTGATATTGTCTTCATTGGCATTCATAGATGCAGGCGGGGTGATGATTTCCAGCGGAATATGTGTTTTCTGTATGTCAGTTTCACTGGCGATTATCATACGCTCCACGATATTAGCCAGTTCTAACGTGTTCCCCGGCCAGGTATATGCCTGTAAAACTGGATAACACGCCGCATCAATTTTTTTCACCGGTAAGCCGTGTCGGGCACTGAACTGATAAAGCTGACGTGCAATCAGTAAAGGTAAATCGCTGACATGTTCGCGTAAAGCTGGCATCGTGACGATGTTCTGCTGTAGCCGTTGGTACAGCTCTGGGTTAAATTCACCTTGCGCGACAGCCCGAGCCAAATCTTTAGTGCTGCTCGCGATAAATCTGATATCGATGCGGCTTGCGCAAGATGCACCCGCCTTGAAAAATTCTTTCTTATCTAACACCTGTAGTAATTGCTGTTGTACTTGTAGCGAAAGCCCGGAAATCTCATGCAAATAAATGGTACCGCGATTAGATTTTTCGATAAAACCAGATGTTTGCTTCTGCAATTTCCTGCTTGCTTTATCTGTTACTAACTCATTGCTTCCAAATATGGCATCTCCTTGTTGTTGGTGTTGTATCAGCGAACAGTTCACCTGAATAAACGATTGTTCGGAGCGAGAACTGTTTGCATGAATATTTCGCGCTACGAGAGAGAGGTCTGAACCTTGTTCACCACTGATATAAATTTCAGAATCTGTGTTAGTGAAGGTTTGAATCTTTTGTCGTAATTGCTTTATTGCTGCATGTTCGCCAAGTATTTCAACGTTTTTAAAGGTATTTCCGTACTGATCCAATTTCCTTTTCAGCTGCAAATATCGCGTGCATTTTTTTAAGCTGAATAACAGTTTGCCGTCGATGAATTCTGGCTGTATTACTTCAAAGATGTTGAGCGTCAAGCCGTCTTCTGCTGAGAAGGGCGTTTTACTGTCATCAATTAATATAATGGGAAAGGAATATCCTTGGTGTCGCAGTTCCTGAATATAAGCGATAACATCTTTTTGTTTTATTTGGCGGTTCAGTAATAAAATGTCTACACAGGAATTTTGTATGTGAGTTAACGCCTTGCTTGGCTCGTTGAAATATATGACTTCAAATTCAGTTTGATTTAAACACAATTGTATCTGTCGTTGTATAGGTATGTCGTCGTCAATTACGATTACATTGTATTTCATGGCTGTTCGCTCATATCTTTTGAGTAGGTAAAATTTAGGTGTTGTATATATTTAATTTTTGTATTTAGGTCGTGTCCGTAGTGCCTATGTACTTAGTACATTTCAATGCTGTGTTTTTTATTGCTCTCTTTATTGTTCTCTTTATGAGTCTCTTTATTGTTGTCGCTATACTTATCTCTTTTTGCTTATTTTATTATCTTTCTCCCTTGGTGATTTTTTCTTAGCGTTTCCAATTTATAAATGTTCATACGGTGTGTTTGCTGCCTATTTGGCTGTTGTTTGCGTTGTTACAGTTGGAGCAGGCACTGTTGGAGCAGGTACTGTCGTTTAAAACTTTCAACGCTCATCTTCCCTGAAGTAGTGTTTAGTGGCACTCTGATTGAATCTGAGGTTGCAAACGCTAAACAATGCGCGGCTATTTTGGTAGAAGTGATATTCAACAATATGGAATCAGCAGGAGCGTGACGCAGGAGTGTAGTTTTGAGGAAGTCACAGCGAGTCTTGAATGGCTTCAGGCTCGTGATGTTAAGTTTAGAATTGTCCATGTCGAAATCCGTTTAATGTTGCTTGTGCGCTTTGTTGGTAATATAAGATGATTATTTATTGCCATTCTTGAAAGCAATGTAAAAAGCGCAAATATAGTTTTACCTTGTTGGTTGTTTTAATTTCACCACACCGCACGTTGCCTCTCCTTTTCTCTCTCCTCACCATTGCTGACCTTTCCTCACCTCTTCTCGCTACAGAGGAAGGAGTAATCCCATTGAGTCGTGTTGACGTGTTAATCTCAAGCTTGCGAATGAATCATTTAAAACCGATATGCTGAAAAATTAATAAAAAAGTGATATACGGTTTTCTGTCTATTAGATCTTGCTGACGAATCATTTAGCAGTTTCAGCAGTAGCCCAGAGTTTTTCCATTGCTGAGCCTGTGCAAAGACGTCATTTTAGCGAAATTGAAAAGGAAAGCCAGTGCGTAAACGGAACTAAATAGCAAAAAAAGTAGGAGCTTGTTGTTTAATTGTACAAAACTGCTGAGCAATCTAAAATCAGGATTCAGTAAACGCATATGTTACGGTTCTATTGGTGCATTTTTTCTGGATGCCAAAGCCAGTTTTCCCGGGATCTGCAATTGGAATGTGAGAAAAGTTTGCTCCTGGTATGGCAGGAGTGAGCCGTTGGGATGGCTCATCAAATGGCCTGTTACCTCCGATAAATATTCCATCAAGCAGTTATGCTAAGCCCAAAAAGGTTGGTCTATGCCGGCAGCAGAAATCCTGGGAATACAGCGCGGTGATTGTTAGGTTTGCACTGTATTGGTGCGACTAGATCGTGGTAAATTAGCATGAGATAAAACTGAAAGCCTTAAGATTCGTGCTAAGCATCCACTTCAAATTATTCCACATATCCCCCAAGTTTTTTATCTCGCAAATTTCTACCCCAACGGGAAGTCTGCATTCGATACGAAATCTCAGTAAAAAAACAGTAATAAATAAGTGCATAACCTTATCCTCCTGCTCAAGGTGATATTTATCGCTGTCAATTACCATATTTTTAGCGCAATAAAGCCTTGGATAGCAGAGAAATTCGCGTTTGCCGACTAAACTATTAGAGTTGAGTTGCTCTTAAATAATAAGAGACGTTCGCATGCCGGTATGATCTTAAGAATTAACTGGTAATCGTTATAATTCATCGAGGCGACGTGTGGAAGATATCCAGTTTATAAATGGACGACGGCGAGGTGAATTATTGGGGAATAACAAGCGGCAAGGTTTAGTAAATGTCAATTAGGAATATTAAAAGTCTGATTTTATCTATTTGGTTATGGAGCATGATGATGCATAGCCAACTGGCTCAGGCTGAAGCAACGCTTTACCCTCAGACAATAAAATTCCAGCATATCCTGGAAAACAAAGAAATTGTCTTGGGAGAAGTGCGCGGTATATTGCAAGACAGTGATGGATTTATGTGGCTGGGAGGGTGGAATGCTCTTGTGCGCTATGATGGTACCCAATTTAAACAAATAGACTTGGAGGTGAACGAGGGTGGTGAAACAGTAAAAGCCCCTCTAACCAACACCATTCATATTTTTGAAGACAGTCGTAACAGACTATGGTTTTCTACGACCAAGGGCGTTGCCTACTACGATAAAGAAGTTGACTTGCTCAGAAAAATTCCAAATTCTCCAGATCAGACGGTGAAAATAACAGAGTCATTCGTTAACCAAATGGCCGAGCTACCTAATGGAAAGCTGCTGGCAATTTCCTATGACGGATTTTACATTATTGACCCTGAAACATTGAAGTACCAGTCTTTTTCTGCCGACCCAGAAGACCCCTTGCACCCCAATAAGCCTGCACATAACTCAATTAAAGCCTTGTATATCACTCCGGAAAAAGAGATCTGGTTCGGAGGCATTGCGGGTCTGGAAACTTACGACTGGAAAACGGGCGAGCTGAAGCATATTGCCTTAGACAAAAAAAGCGATGCTTCAATTGATAATGAAGTTCGTGCAATTGCGCCGAATGGGGATGGCAAGCTCTGGCTGGCAACGCCAAATGGTGTTGTGCTGTTTGAACCAGGTAAGGGGGTCGTTCAGCGTTTCACACATGATGCACAAGATCCGAACTCCTTAGTGACCAGTAATGTTTGGGGAGTAATGCGAGATTCTAAAGGCCGTTTATGGCTTGCCTTGGATCAGGGTGGTGTGGCCTTGTATCAAGCTGAAAAAAACAGATTCATCAGCTATAAAAATAACCCAAGCAAAGCCACCTCGTTAACATCGAATATTGTACGTACCATTTTCGAAGACAATACGGGAGATATCTGGATTGGTATGTATCCACAGGGAATTGATTTTTTTGATCAGTCGAGTACGGCAATACTGCATTATGCCAATGATGTGGCGGATGCCAGCAGTTTAAGTAACAACTCTGTGCTCACTGTAAGCGAAGATCGCGATGGAAATTTATGGCTGGGAACCGAAATTGGGCTCAACTTTTTAAATCGTAAAACCAATAGCTTTACCCGTTATTCTCACGAAAAAGATGATCCTAAAACTCTGGCGGCCAATGCGGTGTTAAGTAGTTTAATTGATTCGAATAATATTCTGTGGGTCGGGCATTGGAATGGTGGGGTCACGCGCATGGATATTCGCACGCGAGAAATAACTCGAATACCCTTTAACTTTCCAGAAGAACGTATAACCCAGTCAGACAAGTTAAATAGTGGCCACGTATGGTCCATTTATGAAGATAGAAATAAAGATCTTTGGTTTGCAACGCATACCGGAGGCCTAAGTCAATACGATCGTAAAACAAAGCAATTCACACATTACTGGCCGAGTGATGTCGATAACCAGCACATCGCCTCTGAATGGGTGTGGACTATATTCGAAGATTCCCGCGGAAATTTTTGGGTGGGAACTTCAAATGGCTTGGATTTGATGGATCGCACCACTGGCACTTTTACCCATTTTAAGCCGGACGAAAATGACCCGAACAGCATTAGTGATGCTTACGCCATTACTATTCATGAGGATAAAAAAGGACGATTATGGATTGGGACAAATCTCGGTATAAACCAATACCATTACGATACACAGAGTTTTACGCGCGTTACATCAAAAGATGGTTTGAATGACGATAACATCCGAAAAATACTGGAAGATAAAGATGGCACACTCTGGCTCGGAACGGCTAATGGGGTAAGTTCTTACAATCCCGAAAACGGTAAAATAAAAAACTATACGCGAGACGGCGGCAAACTGGTAGGCGGATTTAATTTTGATTCCGGGGTGATGACGCAGGCAAACGAAGTGATTTTGGGGGGAATTAATGGTTTGCGAGTTTATAAGCCAGATGAACTGGTGGAAAACCCCAATGTACCTCCTGTCGTGTTTACGGAACTGAAAATATTCTCGGATGTAATACAAGTTAATGGTAAAGATGGAATCCTTAACAAGGATATCAATTACACTGATACATTGGTGCTTGATTATCACCAGAATATGTTTATTTTGGATTACGCTGCGTTGAACTTCCGCGACTCTGAAAAAAACCAGTACCAATATAAGCTGGAAGGATTTGACCAAAATTGGATTCGCGCAGGAACCGGAAAATCAGCAAAATACACTAACCTTGATCCTGGGACCTATACCTTTACAGTAAGGGGGAGTAATAATGATGGTGTCTGGAACGATGAAGGTAAATCCATCACTATTGTCCAGCTGCCACCCCCATGGCTCACCTGGTGGGCCTACACATTGTATGTGCTTGCGGCAATCGCTTTACTGTTGTTAATTGTTGGGCATCAACGTAAAAAACGTAAGGCCGTGGAAGTGTTAAACAAGATTCTGGAAGAAAAGGTGACAGAAAGAACTCTGGAGCTAAGCCAGAAGAATTCGGATATACAGGCCATGTTGAGTAATATGCGCCAGGGATTGTTTACCATAAAACCAGGTGGTGAAATTCATCAGGAATATTCCAGGTTTCTTGAGGAAATTTTTGAAACCTCTGAAATTGCTGAAAGAGACTTCATTGATTTACTGTTTACCAATGCTGATTTAAGCAACGAAGTGATCACGCAGATTAAAGAGGTGACAGCGGCTTCTCTCGGTGAAGAGGAAATGTTTTTCGAGTTTAACAGCCACCTATTAATCGATGAGTATTCTGTCGATATAAATGGACATCGAAAAACTTTGTCGTTAGATTGGAATTGCATCGCCGCCAATGACATTGTTAAAAAAATCATGGTTTCCGTGCGGGATGTCACTCGCTTAAAGCAGATGGAACAAGAGTCAATGACTCAGCGTCGCGAGCTGGATATTATTGGGCAGTTGCTTAACGTGTCGAGTAAGAAATTCTTAAGTCTTGAAAAATCCATAATTAAATTCTGCGAGCAGAATCGCCAAAAAATTGAGCGAACAGAAACGCCGTCAGAGGAAACGGTGGCGTATCTGTTTAGAAACATGCATACCATTAAAGGTAACTGTCGAACTTACGGATTTAGCTACTTAAGTGAAGTTGCGCATAATGCAGAAGATTCATATACACAGCAAAGTAAAACGTCTGAGTGGAATTCTGAATTATTAACTCAGGATATAGCGCGAGTAGAGGCAGTATTACAGGAATACTCCGCTGTTTATAGACGCGTAATCCGAATGAGTGAATCAGTCGTGAAGGTTACCGATGGTGAGCTGGCGGTTAATGAGGGGGCGTTAAAGCACAGTCATACGGAAGAAGATGCCGCTATTCCGGAGATCTTGTCGGATATTGTTAATGCCTTGTCTTCTATTGCAGAACAGCTTGGAAAACCTGCTCCAGATGTTACCTTTAATGTGAATGACATTCGGCTTAAATCCGAGGCGCACGAAGTCATAACCAATGTCTTCTCACATTTGCTTCGTAACAGTATCGATCATGGCATTGAATCTCCAGAAGAGCGCCTTCGTCGAGACAAGCCTGCAGCCGGGCACATAGATATTGCTGGGCAGGTGAAGGATAAAGTTTTTGAGTTACATCTCAAAGACGATGGTCGAGGATTAAATTTATTGGCGCTGGAGAAGATCGGTAGACAAAGAAAACTCTGGGACGAAGATTTTACCCCGAGCAAGCAGGAAGTTGCCAACACGATATTTACGTCAGGCGTTTCCTCTGCAGAAGCTGTCACTGATATATCGGGCAGGGGGGTTGGTATGGAAGCTGTAAAAGCGTATCTTGGTGAGATTGGTGGCGGTATTTCAATCCAGCTAGGTGATTCACAGGATAAGGAGCACAGCTTTGTGTCTTTTACTGTGGTGGTATCATTACCTAATACATTACTCTCCCCGGTAATAGAAAACGCGAAGAGCCTATAGCGGGAATCCCTGTAAAGAGATTGAGTGATCAGTGTTCTGACTTAAAAGGAATAAAATGTACAGTGTGGTGGGATGCAAAAAAAGATAAGCATTTTCCACACTGTAAATACCTAAATTTTCGCTACCACATCAATTATCATCAGGTGCCGTCAAGCACCATCAAGCATGATAAGTAAACAAACCCACCCACCAGCATTAACGTCATTCCAAAATTAAAGCAGTATTTATCCTGCAATCACCTATACTGCTTATGCAATAGCAATGGAAAACATCGTTTTCATTGTACGTATTGGGTATCTTATACTTAAAAATCTATACACAATAAACGCCAAAGAAAATATTCAAAAGGGATTAGTATGAATAGCTCTCCGTTAATTCGCTCAATTTTCCCCATTCCTACAGTATCACCAATTCCCTCGCGGCTTGAGGTAATTATCTTACGCAGTTTGCTCGTGCCTCTTACCAAGTTTGTTTTACTGTCGCTGATTTTTATTTCGCAATATGCCGCAGCGAGAACAATTTGGTTAGCGGGGAATCATCATGAAACCATGACATGGGATTCCATGGTGTGTGCTCAGAATTCAGAAGTGGCACCTCGCAGATGTCACGGTAGATATAATGGCGAGGAGGTTGCTCTAGATTTAACCAGGATTGAAATGGGCGTATGGACAAAAAAAGCAGCAAAAAAAGCGGTTCGATTTCCCGATGACCCTGTGTCCGAGTTAAGCTTTGCCAACCCCATTGGGCTGATGCGTTGGAGCTGGAATATGGGTGTGGTGGGGTGCAAGGGAAAGGCTAAACATATTACTACTGGGCTGCGTTGTAGCGCGCACTACGGCAGTTTTCAGTTTATGCATGCTATGAGCGCAAGCGAAGGCGTTGATGCCGCCGTAACGAAAAGCGAAATTCTTGCCTGGGTGCGTTACTTGTTGTTGGTGATTCAGAATGAAACGTTGAATACAGGCGAGACATTTATTGAACAGAGTTATTGCAATTACTGGGCTGGCCAAGCAGAGCACGGTAACCCAATAGCGGATGTTATGATGCCTCAAGGCAAAATTGCATTCCCTTGTGTTGTGAGTCGTGGCGAGCCATGGTCCATTGGCTCTATGTTTGCTTTTGAATGTAAAACAAATATATACACCTGCAATGTGGACTTAAGACCAGAAAAAGTAAAAAGCAAGGCGATAGGTTCGTTGTTGCATCTTATTCAGGACTCTTTTTCTCAGGGGCATGCACTGCGTGGAGAGTGTTGTGCTGGCGTTCCAGATAAAGAATTGGCATTCTATCAATGTCTTGAAATAAAGCAATTTAACGCTTACAAAAATCAGAACAAGGGCCGACACAAAAAAGCAGATAAGAAACCTGTAGCGGGTGACTCCTGTAAACCTGAACACGCCCCCGGTAGCGAAAGCAGCGTGTATGATCCTATAACAAGCGGTGCGTGGGTGCTTTGGCAGCTAAAACACAAAGGTGATTCAGGCGAAATTACTGACAAAATACTGAATTATTTCGATCAGCACATTTTCAGCTTAGCCGTCGATGCCGGTCCGTCAAGTCAGGGTGAAGGCTTTTAAACAGTCATTAAAATTTAATGTTACAGACTCATGTTTTGAGCCTGGAATAAGAAATAATAGTGTCTGTCAGAAAGAGTTCTACACTTTATAATTGACGCTAATGAGTTCAGGTTACAACAGTGAAAATTCGAGAACAGCTACAGCAAGCCTTTTCCAATGACTCTCAACGTGTTATCACGTATAGCGGCATGCTGTCCCGCCAGGAAATGGCGTCATTACGTTTACAGGGTAATGCGAGTATTTTACTTCAGGCCGAGCAGGCCGGGCGTATTACCGTTGCTAAGGAATCCTACACGGTTTGGCGAACTTGGTTGTCGCGCCGGTTCATGGATATGCAATACTTCATTAATAAATTTTATTCCCAAGGAGATGATCATGGCTCTTAAAAACGCGCTTTCAGAAATTAATGATTTAATTACGGATCTTTCGTCACTGCATGTTCAAACTTTCACTGGAAAGGTTGATCTTACTGCTACCAATGGTAACTACAATAATATAAAAGATGCTGTGGATAGTGCTATTGCGAACTCGTCGATTAAGTTGGTGGCAGAATCGCTATACAAATTTGACGGTGATTCCTATAACTTTTTAACGAATGAAGATGGCGGTATTCCTGCATCCGCGATGGAGTTGCATAAATCTGCGGTAGAAGGCGGTATAAAAACACGTAAAGCCCTTGCTGAGTTAGTGACAGGAATTTTTGATTGATGCAGGAGCTGCCACATTGCGCCTTACCGTTTCCAGAATCGGAAGATGATATTGCAGTGAAATGCGATAGCGCCTTACAGCTGGTGATGGAGGCGCAGCGCGCTGGTGTAATAGATGCACCGGCGATTTCGCTTTCTGATTTTAATTCAGAAACGGGTATGAACATACAGGTAAAGCAACTTAATCCCGTTCGTTTTCATGTGGTCGCGCATCAACTTTGGCTGTTAGGGTACATGAAGTATAAACCCCGTCGTAATATTTCTCCGTCGCGTCAGGAAAATGAAAATTTCCAGGAGAATCTTCTTCGGTTTCAGAGAGACGCGGGGCTGGAAAAAGACGGCTGGCTCGGAGAGAAAACCTGGAAAGCGCTGCAGGAACTGGTAAGTTTTGAAACTCCGATTGACCCAACAAAATGGATAAGACCAGGTGGACGCTACTATACCGCATTTAATCGAGCATTCCAGTTGCGTTTATGGGCTTATGGTTTCGTGGAGAAAAAGCCAGCTTACGTATTTGCAGGCCTGAAAAAAAATGTCCTGGACAAAATTGAGATGCTGGTAAGGGCTATGTGTTCATTGCCCGAAGATTCAATGTACAGTTGGCAAACAGTGTTGATGGATGCTGAAAAAATGCGTTCCTGTGCTCGCAGGGTGATGGAAAATCCGAATTTGGTCGGAGATGATGACACCGATAATATTCGTCGATTTTTAATTTCTGTGGCACGGGTTGAGTTGTGGTTGTTGGGTTTGGAGGTAGACATCGACAATACGGATAACTTTCCTGTTGATGGCTATGGCGTTAAACAGATAAGAGTGAGGCGAGGGCGAAAGTGGGTGATTACCGGCGCTTTCAACAAAAACCTTCATCGGGCTTTACTCCAGTTCTGGCGGGATTTGTTGGATAAGTCGGAAGAGGAGGCCGAGCAACTTGCTGGGACTTTATCGCTCGATTTTTTTAGATCATTGCAGGAACCACAGAATTTTACGGAAAATACGGCAGAATTTAATGAGCCGGATTTTAGCCGACAAGCAGCAGAAATGTTTAATTCAACTGCAAAGATCAAGGAAGGGTTCACACAATTTAAAAAATTAGGAATGAAATTATGGGATGGTATAAAAAGGATTTGGCACTGGTTGGTAAAGGGAGTTAAAAAAATTGTAAAAATCGCGGACAATCTGGTTCGAGGTTTTTTCCGGATTGCGACCAAAAGTTACGTGGTTGTTCGAACGGCTTTTATCGCGTTGACTTCTTCGGTTGAACAGTACGCTCGCGGTCAAATCGATAATACAAACCCTCATCTAGTGCTTATCGGGAAGGATTGTGACTTTTTAACCGTGGCTGAAAGCGAGCAGAAGGTACAGAATGCTGCAGCTTCGATACAGAACTTTAGTCATAGATTCTTATTTTCCAGTCGCATTATCGGGCTGTTTGTCGATGTGCTTTCCACTGTAGCGCAAGGCATTATTGGCTGGGCACGTTTTCTATATGTTCTGGTTAAACATTATCGATTACTCGCGCCTGCGTATCACGCGTTGAAAGCTATTCCTGTGCCGGCATGAGCTATTTAACGTTGTATTTCCAGTCAGACATAGAAATGACGTTCATAAAGTAAGATGCTGGCTTCAACATTAAATTGCAGTTTTCAATCATGACTTTAAATCCTGGCTTTTAATCAGAGCTGAAGACTAACAGCCTACGAGTCCCGTCATCAGTCAGCCTTCCAACTTACACTTGGCTTTTTTCAATCTTAGTTATCATCAGATAACAATTTGTCCAAGTTCGCTATCAACTTGCTCAGCGTGCCGATGAATTGTCGTCGTTCATCACTGGAAAGACCGGTCATAACTTCTTCGTTCCCTGCCATGAGAACCGCTATGGCTTGGGGCAAACGTTGTTTGGCTTTATTCGTTAATGTGATGTAGCTGCTTCTTCCATCGGCGGGGTTTGGGGATCTTGTTATCAATCCATCCCGCTCCATTCGCGTCAGCATTTGCGCCATCGGGGGTTGCTCTATTCTTGCAAATTTTGCCAGCTCCCTTTGTGTATTGGCCTTCCCGCTGTGTAAGGCAACAAGCACTGGGAGGTGACCGACACCAAATCCCAGGGGTTTTAATCGGGCTTCACTCAGTTTGGCATAACTTCGTGCAGCCAGACTGATCAGGTGACCTGGACTTAGCAATACATCATCAGACATAGCGAATCTTCTCAAAACTCTGTTTGACAAATATACATATGTACATATATATTTTCAAGAAAAACATATGTGCATATATAAGTTGCTTACCAAGAGGTCAAATGAAATGCAGAAATGATTTCTGCTCTGTAAGTCCTGAAAAATTAGTTAACGCATGATTCAGGCATTAAAGATGAGCGTTTTGATGGTTCAATGTTGAATTTTATAAGGGTTTAGGTAGCGAGGTTTAAGTGATGAATGAGCGGTATATCGATGTGGATGGTGAGACAATTGCGTACTTCGATGAGGGCGATGCTTTGGAAGCACTGATTTTTATTCATGGAGCTTTTATTGATAAGTCCTATTGGAATGATCAGCTAGCGCATTTTAAGCAGAAGTATCGCGTGCTTGCTATTGACCTTCCTGGGCATGGTGCTTCCTCAATGAATAAAATTACTTGGTCAATACCGATGTTTGCCAGGCTCATTCGGCATTTTGCTGAAAAGCTGGATTTAAATAATCTGACTATTATTGGTCATTCATTGGGTGCTGATGTGATGTTAGAGGTTACGACCTTTGATATTAGCCGGATTTCCAGATTGGTAGACGTGGATCACCTGAAGCAAGTGGGTGTGTCATTACCAGCAGAAGCGATAGCGCAACTGGTGGCAAGCTTGAAAGAAAATTTCGCAGGTACCTGTGAGCAATACGCAACATCAGCATTGATGACTGAGAATACACGTTCAGAAATATCACAGCGCTTGCTAGCGGATTACAACAAGATGTTGCCCGAATTCGCGATTCCACTACTTGCAAGCAGCTTCAATTATGCTGCAAGGCAAAGTGAAATTTTATCCGCTCTTCCATTGAAGCTCTATCTTATGCATGTGAATTATGACCATTCTTCCGTGAATGAATGGACGCGGAATTTAGGATGTAGTTGTGAGCTGCATAAACTCACAGGAACTTGTCATTACCCTATGATTGAGCAGCCGAAGCAGTTTAATGAGACCTTGGATACAATTTTGGCTGGCTCAGAATAAATGACCACGAAATGCCAAAAAGTTTTCTAAAATCCGAGGCGTCAAATTTGAAGCTAATGTGAGGATATATACACGTTCTCTTCACGTAGTGGTGGGATTAAGTATAAACGTTTCATGTGTCGCGCTTCTTCCGCAGGAGGCCGACCAAACAACCGCTTGAATTCTCGATTGAACTGGGAAGGGCTTTCATAGCCCACCTCATAGCTTGCGGATAGGGCTGTTAAGTTTTGTCTGACCATGAGAAGTCTGGCCCGATGCAGGCGAATAGTTTTCAAATACTGTATTGGCGTAGTTTGTGTCACGGCCTTGAAGTTGTTATGGAACGCAGGAGTACTCATACCGGCCAAGTGTGCGAGTTGGTCAACATTAATACTTTGGTTGAAATGTTTGTGTATAAAGCGAAGAATTTTATAAATGGTCCCAAAGCTTCCTTTCATAGAGAGTGCTTCACGAACAGTGTTTCCCTGTGGCCCTGTTAAGACTCTGAAGTAAATTTCTCGTAATTTACATGGGCCTAATAACTTGCTTTCAATTGGGTGGCAGAGTGTTTCTACAAGCTGAAAAATCGAAGCTTTCATTCGCTTATCCATTTCACTAGACATCATGCTTGACGGACGCGAAGCGATAGGTGGGCTGTCTTCGTTGTCCAACTCAAGAATTATGTCAGCAGCTAACTTGAAGTCTAAATGGAGATAAAGCGCGAACAATGGTGTCTTTTTCGTTGCTTGAGATTCCATGGTAAATGGAACTGGCGTTGAAACGGCAAGATAGTGGTGTTCATCATAAAGATACAATTCATTCCCAAAATATCCTCGTTTGCTCCCCTGACAAACAAATACCAGTCCGGGGTCATACAGGACAGGAGTGTTTGACAGCGGGCGATTAGATCGCAATATACGGACGTCGGACAGAGCAGTAAGGTTGTAACCTTCCCGAGGAGCGAGTTGTGTTAAAAGCTGAATGGTATGATCCTGAGTGAGGGTAGGCATATTCTTACTCTTTAAATATAGGAATAGGCAATAAAAATAGGTTAATTGGCTTATATACTATCAAATACAAAAGATATTATGCATTCATTGTTCTGTGTTAGGTAATGAGGAGTTCTGAATGACATATAAAACGATATTTATCACGGGCGTAAGTAGTGGGTTCGGCCGCGCGATTGCGATTGAAGCATGCAAGGCCGGTCATTGTGTGATTGGCACCGTGAGAAGCCTTGATGCGAAAGCGGCATTTGAATCATTAAATCCCGATCGTATGCATGGCGTGATTTTGGATGTAAGGGAGTCGGAAAAGATCAGTCCTCTCGTTGCATCTGTCGAAGCAACTTATGGCCCGGTCGATGTGCTTATCAATAACGCCGGTTACGGGCATGAAGGGATTATGGAGGAGTCCGCCGTTGAAGATTTGAGAGAACAGTTTGAGGTGAATGTCTTTGGTCCTGTATCCATCATGAAAGCGTTCTTACCGTTTATGCGTGTAAGACGAAATGGGGTCATTATTAATATAACGTCAATGGGCGGTATGATTACAATGCCTGGCATTACATATTACTGTGGGAGTAAGTTTGCTTTGGAAGGTATTTCTGAAGCGCTGGGTAAAGAAGTAGCCGGCTTTGGTGTGACAGTCATCTCTGTCGCGCCCGGATCATTTAGAACAGAGTGGGCGGGGCGGTCTATGATTCGTTCTCCACGCAGTATCCCTGATTACGATGCCTTATTTGACCCTATTCGCAGTGCGCGTGAAGAAAAAAGCGGTAAACAGCTGGGTGACCCAGCGAAAGCGGCCGAAGTTGTTCTTGACCTTATTCAGGCGAAAAGCCCTCCCTCAAGGTTGTTGATCGGTAGTGATGCTTACAACCTCGTTCGTCAGAAGTTGAGCTCGATGTTGGAGGATATTGACCATTGGGAGACGGTGTCTAAAAGCACAGACGGATAAACTATTCTGTTTTTGATTTCATGATGGGAGTAACTATTTTTCGGCTTTCCTGGGCCGTTATTGGTTATCATTGATTCGATGCTTTTTTCCCTGTCTTTTGTTCGACGTGATTCTTCATTGCCTCCAGCCGATCTCTTAATTCCTGGGCGTTGGCCGCGCTTTCTTCGCTATTTTGATTCGTTTGACTTGGCGTATCGTATGAGGTGTTTTCTAAAGACGCCTCATACTTTGCTATTAGGTTTTTGATTTTCTGCTTTAGCGCCTCGTCTTCAATCTCGTTTAAACTTTCCTCGCTAATTAGCGACTTCAGTTTAACTGCGGAAGCAGGTAGTGTTTCAGTGTTTGTCTCCGCCCATGTATTCTCATGAGCTCCTGTTTCTGTGGGCTCAATAGCTCGGTTAACCCTTATTTTTTGTTCCTGTTTGTGTTCCGGTTCAAAGCTCACGTTCAGTGAGAGATAAATTAAAAGCAGGGCACAAGTGCAAGCTATAGATAATATTGTGTAATAAATTTGTTTTTCCGTTAATTTCATATTAAAACCAAATTAATTCAGGTTAATTTATCTGGATATGTTCTATCTAAGAACTTAAATCTAATTGCCTATAGTAATAACGTGTGGTTCTATAATTTTCCCAGTTGTTAATGTAAAAAGTTGAATGGTCCAGTCCTGTGTTGATGAGGTCGGCAGTCCCTTGTTGATTTAAATAAAGATCAATATCAAACAGGTAAGTAGCGCCAGTGTCAACGTCTACTAACAGTTGGATAACTGGCTCATAAGGTCTTTTCAATATAAATTCCAAATCTCGCACAGCAAGTGCCATAGCAACATCCAGCGGCGCGGCTCCGTCATTTGGTGCCGAGGGGATCGCCCAACCAAAACGGGTATAGTGCCTGGATAATTCGTTGTGATCCATATGCCCGTAAGGATAGCTATTTTCGCTGCCGTATATTTCCTTGATTCTACTAACCATATCCTCAAGCTTTTGCCGGGTATCAAACTGATTTTTAAGGTCTTCGGCGGCTTGGTTGAATAAATATTGCACCATTGCTGTTTGCGCGCCATTCGCAAATTTGCCACCACCAATGACTGAGGCAGTACCACCTACCATTGCTGTTGATATGGCACCAACAATATTGGCATTTATACCCGATGTTGACGCGATATTGTGACTCATCACATGAATGCTACCGGAAACCATTTTTGTAAAAAAGGCGCTGGCAAAACCCTGACCAAATTTACTACCTTGTAAAACGCTCACTATGCCTCCGACGGTGCCGTGAGCAAATGATCTTCCAATATCAAACAGTTTGGCGGGTCCAAATATTTCGTTCGCTTGCCCTATTGCGCCGGATATTTGTGCCGTTGCGAAGGAGGTGATTCCAGATAATACAGCAGCTCCGAGATCTCCTGTCGTAATATAAGAAAGTGCCGCATTCATCCCTGCACAAGCTACTGGTCCGCCAAACACGCAGGCACCCACTGATATTACGGTCGGACCGAATTTTTGTACAAAATTTCCAAAAGCACGCGCGATTCCACTGAATAGTTTTTTAATAAAGTAACCACTAGGATCGCTGTATTTCATTGGGTTGTTCATGACATAGCTATAGCGATTGTAGTTTTGACTAATTGCGTCCATTTGAATATGTGGATCAGCACTGATAAAGCGAGCAAGCTCAGCATTGTACAAGCGTCCATTCATGTGAATAAGGTGTACTTCCTGAATGTGTTCATGATCGGTGTAACCACGATTAGTGAATGGCAATTGGAGCGAAGACAGGTTGAATGGGGAGTTCGCGCTGGAAGTTTGTTGCCAGGGAAGCTCTCTTATTTTCCCCCATGCATCAAAACTTCTTCGATCTGCCACTTCAGCATAGGTGTTTGTAATAAGATCTATACTGCCTAAAGCATCTCTATGTAAATATCGTGTTTGCGTACCATGCTCGTTGGAAACTATATGCTCAGCAACCCGTGTTCCGGCAGCGTAAATAAAATGAGCTTGGGTCGTAGAGCCATTGGCCTTTTTGGTTTGTTCATATAATCCAATATAAAGAGTTTCATCGCCCGCATGATTGGTTTTTTTATACCGAGAATTGTTCGCATCATAGCTAAATGTAACGCTATTTGAGGCGCTTTGGATATGTATGGGTTTATTCAGACTATTCCACGCAATGCTGCGGTTCTTTCCTTGCGTCATATTACCGTTAGCATCATATTGATAGTGCACTTCTGTACCTGAAAAGGTTGTTGATGTAACCGCATGAGGGCTTGCACTATCGTAGTGGTAGAAACCGACATCAGATTTATACTTAATATTGCCGAGGCTATCGTAGGTTAATGTGTGTGACTGGTTGAAATGTTCACTACTGTATTGTTGGCTGGAAATTTCTGTAGCTGTTAGTCGCTCTAATTCATCATATTGAAAGCTTTCGCGAATATCACTAACCCGGTCATGTCGTAACGTGACGTTTTGATAGCCATCATATTGGTATTCCAAATGACGTAGTGGTGTAGTTGCGAGAACCGCAGCGTGAATGGATTGCAACTGGCCAGTTGCTTGGTTGTAAGCATAGTCTGTAGCTATGCCATTTCCATAAACTTCCGCGCTGATTCGACCCGAGGCATCCATGTCGAGTGCGCGCCAATACGTTATCAAATTTTCATCATTCCCGTCGATGAGGTCTTGATAGGCCTGAGCTGTATTCAACAGAGCTTTCTCTATTTGAAAGCTATGATCTGCGGTGGCAAGTGTTTGCTCTGTCAGTACAATAAGTTGTTCTGCAATTTGATTATAATCGGTTGCTTCGCTATTGAGTAATTCGACAACGGATTGCAGCTCCAGTAAAGCATCGTTGATATGGCTTAACTCACCTGCCTGAATAGTTTCATTTTCCTGCAAGGTGCTTTCCAGCATATGTTGCTGTTGAGTCAATTGTTCAGCAAGATCGCTTTCTATATTCACTGTAACCGCTAAATTTTGATAATGGCTTATCTTGCTTTGATAGTAATCACTGAGTGCTCGATATTCCTCTGCACGACTCAAATAATGTTCGGCCAAGGTGAGGCCTTGTTGTATAAGGGGAGCTAATTGATCATAGCTATGGTGTTCTGCGCTGCCTCTATCTCCCGCGACAGCTATTAAGTAGCCATATTCGTTGTATACGTTTTGAGTATAGAATCCTTGATCGCCAGGGTAGAACTCACGATATACACGACCATTTTCATCATATTGTTTGCCACTAAAAAACGGTGGATGGCCGTCAATCCTGGTTTCTGTTTCGATATTTCTACCGAAGCTGTCATAGCGGAAAAACTTTTGGATACCGTCAATACTTTCGGATACTAACTTGCCGACGCTTTCAATGCCATTTACTTCGGTACCATATGCCCAGCGACTGACTCCTTCAGGTGTAATGCGCCGGATCATTCTTCCTTGAGTATCATAGTGCATGTGTATGGTTTGCTGTTTAGCGTCCGTCTGGCTTGTAATTTCCCCAAAGCCATTATAGGTGTAGTGCCATTCTCCCATGTCAGGGTCTTGCATCACCGTTTTTCGGCCAAACTCGTCATACTGTAAGGTAATAGTGGTGGCCGGATTCCCGTTTGTAGTTGTGCTGGCAAGATTGCCATCGCTTGTATAAGTGTATTCAACAAAAGTGTCCGATTCGTCAATGCGCAGTATTTGCCCGGAAGCATTTTTCGTAGTGGTTTTTATTCTTGCGTCGGGTCCGCTTAAACTTGTTGAGGTTAAGCCATCGTAAATAGTGATAGACTCGTTGGTATAACCGTTAGGGCCTGGTTCTGTTACCCGGGTAATGCGATCCATTGCATCGTATTCACTTGTAGCCCAGTAAACTGTATCACCTGCGTAGTAATCCCGGCTAACACGGCTTACTAAGCCTGCGGCGTTATATTCGGTGTCACTATAAATTAATCGCCCGTCAAAGCCCGTTTTTATTCTTCTAACCTCACGGCCCATAGCATCATACTGAATGATTGACGCTGAGCTTCCGCTTGAGATGGTAACCGTGCACGTTTGCATGCTAGTCGAAGGTTCACCGCACTCTGGTGCATTGGCAAAGTGATGTTGAATTTGCGTGGATGTTCCGTCGTCACGCTCTTCTAATGTTAAGCGTCCGAGTGAGTCATATTGTCTTTGCGTGATGACGCCATTAATGGATGTTGTACTGGCCAGCCAGCCTTGAGCGTTATAATTCTGATTAGAACACTGGTCCAAAGTATTACAACTTTGTGTTAAACGGCCTTCCGTATCGTACTCAAATGTTTGGCTTCTTGCCGCTTCGGCGTTTAGCGCTTGCGTTTCTTTTCTAACGACGAGGCCATAATCATCGTAAGTCGTTTTGGTATGAGTCAGCACATTCCCACTTTGAGCGCCGATAATGGATTCGTCCGTCAGTAAGCCAGTTGTTTCGCTGTAATCAAATGTAGTCAAGCGAGAGACTGAGTCTCCATACGTGTCCTGATGGGTTACAAAAGCCTGAGTCAAACGGCCCAAAAACCAGTCATAGGTGTTATTTTGGTATTCACTTATCGTTGTTTTAATTTGGGGAGTGTCATTGTCTGAACTGAAAGTTTGCACCACAATTTTACCTATGTTCCCATACGCGTCGTAATTGCTGTTCCTGGTTTTAACTTTTACGATGGGATTTTCAGGTAAACCTAATTCGTAGCTCCTGTGTTCGCTGTAGCGGTTTTGCAGTTGAAATACCCCTGGGTGAATTTCAATGCCTTCTACGGAATTCGTAGCAATATTTATTCTTTCATTTTGGTATTGTTCTTCAACACTTGTTACTTGGCCAGTGTATGGAAAAGGACGTTGGTCGAAAGTGGTGATAGTGGTTTTATCATTAAATTCGTAATGCTCTATAATTTCTCGAAATCCAAGGCTGCCCCGACCACGCACTTTATACTTTAACCCTCGGTACTCATAATTGACAGACCTTGATGCGGAGGCGCTGTTTTCTGTTGTTACCTTGGCTACAACAAATCTGGTGGACTGCGCATCAACAAATGGATAAATGGCCCCTGCGTCTTTTTGATATGTTTCAACATCTGCCAGTGATTTGTAAGTAATGTGGGTAGTATTGCCGTTCGCGGCAATTATGGTTTTTAGTCGAGGTTGCTGTTGATGACTGAGATATATTTCATCAACTTGAGGTGTTCCAGGCCCCTTCAGGAAAATCGAAGATGAGCCTCTCGTATTGAGTTTAATGTGATAGATATCGATGCTTCCATTGCCGTCGAAATCCCCAAACATAAATCGATTGACGTCCCGTCTGGCACGCTTGGCATTATCACTCAAGCTTCCAATTTCACTATTAATCCCTTCGACTCGCTGGTATTCACCATCACTATTGAAAAGGTAGATGTAATCCACTCTTCGATTGTCTTCACCTCTTACATAGTAAATATCGGTGATACCGTCACTATTGAAGTCAATGAATTTTAATCGCGCAATGTCTAAGCTAGAATTGCTAACACCATATCCGATATGAGTTTCCAAGCCTACTCTTTTTTCGAATGTGCCATCGCCCTTGTTTATAAAAATATCGTCCTTGAAATTCTCACTCGATGAGCTTTGCAAATCAAGGATATTTGAATTGACAAGTGAAAAGATGGAGCCTGTTAGCCGATGTCCGGAGAGTCCGGATTGAAGGCCATTGATATAGTAAATATCAGTTAAACCATCCCCATTAAAGTCACCAAAATTAACTCTACTTATATCTCTTTGTGCTTCATCCAGTTCATCCGAAATTTTGCTGTTGATTCCGTCAGCCACCTGGAAAGTGCCGTCTCCATTAGATAGGTGAATTTTATCTGTGGCGGAATTGCCCCATCCACTAATGACGTAAATATCCGTTTTTCCGTCGCCATTGAAGTCAGCAAATTTTAATCGGGCAATATCTAAGGAAGATTTTGATTTGCTATCTCCGACAAAACTGGTTAATCCAGTGACTTTTGTATAGTGTCCGTTTCCATCCGACAGAAAAATATCATCTTGCCCGTGCGTGCCCCAGCCATTAATTACGTAAATGTCAGTCAATCCATCGCCGTTGAAATCACCGAAGTTAACTCTGCTTGTGTCGGATAATACTTTACTTACTCTTGTAACTACACCTGCAATCGTTTCATAGCTGCCGTCACCATTAGATAGGAATACTGTATCGAGAACTGACTCCATCCAGCCATCCATACGATAGATATCTGTTTTTCCATCTCCATTAAAATCCACAAACTTAAGGCGAGCTATGTCGATTCGAGCAGCATCTTTGTCATCATTCACATAACTCTCAACCCCGTTGATTACATCAAAATCACCATTCTTTTTGGAAAGGTAGATTTTGTCGACTTCGGATGTGTCATATCCTCGAATGTGATAGATGTCGGTAAGGCCATCGCCATTAAAATCACCCGTTTGCATTCTGGACATGTCAATTTGTGCAGACGAGGTCGAGCTGAAATGAATGGATGTCTCAATACCAGCCTTTATCAAAGACCAGTCATTTTCTTCTGCAGAGAGCGTTTGCCAAAGGTAGTTTACTCCAACAATGCAATCTGAGTTTGCCGCACAAAGTGTCACGTGGCTGACTAGGGAAGGTTGATTGAATTTCGCTTCTTCATAGTCAATGAGGTATTCATTTCGTTTGGTCTCGTTTTGATTCACAGATACAAACGTCTCAATGCGATGTAGACGCTTCCTTGTTTCAATTCTGTTGCCTTTGATATATGCCTGGCTGACGTCCGTGCGCTCTTCATATTCGAAGTACACGCGACCTCCGGGGTAGCTTATGGATTGTATGTACTGGGCGTTATTATCGAATGTGTAGTAATACTGAATGTGGTTATTTGTGGTGGAGTCAGAAATGGTATCAATTGACCAGCGCAATGTGCCCTGGGGAAATTCATAAGATGCATTTCCCGATGATCCGTAGGTCATCGTTTGCCCCGCTTTTGTTCTGACTACAAAGTACTGTGGGTGATGTGGCGTACCTCCGTAGGATATGATTTGACTATAGCTGTCGATTTCCGTGCGGTATTCTGTACCCGGGTCGCCATGTTGGCCTTGGATGGGAACAAGTCGTTGCCCGTCCAAACAGTATCGGTCATCTTTGTCAAAATCTATAGAACCGTAGAACCCGTCCTGCTCCATTGTTGCAGGACATCTTGATATCGCCGATATCCCGCCCAAGCCCCATCCACTCCCAAGCAGTCCATTACCTGCTGAGCTGGAATAATCTAGAGATAGTGGTGGCTGCATACCTGCTCGACCAGGGGCCACCGATATGGGAATGGAGTAGTTGGCCGTTCCGGAGGTGATGGAAAAATTTGCTTCCAGTGCACCTACAATAGTTTGTTGAGAGTAAGCTGGATGACACAGGATAAATATAGCGGCAGTCAGTAGAGCACCACGCAAAAAGTCAAACATAAAGCCCCCAAAATAAAGCCATTCTAACTGAGCCTTGTGCAAGGCAATACTACGTGATCACGTAGAAAACCGCTGATTTCATATGTAACAAATGAAGCGCACGTCAAGCAGAGCGCTTGTTGAAAAAAATTGAAAAATAGATTTCAGCGTCTCATGATCTGAGACTTTACTCACCGATAATACTCTCTACCAAGCGGCAATGCTTGATTTAAAAACGCACCGTTTCTGCGTTCGCCGGTATGGCCGGCCTTGATATTTTATGTAATTTATTTTGAGTTTAATTAAACACAAGAAAAGGAAATATCTATGTTGAAATTGATGAATAAAGGTATTTTGGTGGCACTTGCGATCTTTTCGGCGCAAGCTTTTGCGGAGCATGTATCTTTTAGAGCGTCTGGGTTTGTACCGGCATATTCGGATGCCCCACCTGTACCAGAAACATTTTATTATATCGATTGCGAATTCGAATATAACTTGATCGGGGGTACGGAGATTGAATTTGATAGTTTTCAAATGAAGATTGGCCAAACCGTTCTTGGTGTCGATGATATTGGTGCCATGTATAGTACTGCCACTAACTCTCTAGTGGGCGGTATAGAAAATGCTGTAAATGGAATGAAGTATGGTACAGACGATTTTTGGTTTTATTTCAACCCTCAAACTCAGGAGGTTTCCTATTTTCGGTTTACTACATCTGAGGTGGAGCATTCCATATATCGAGCGACAACTATCGACTATAACATTGGTGGCAGTGTTGAGCTTGTGCTGGATGAAGAAGAAGGTTTTTATGTGCCCTCAGAAGGTGGACGCGTGGACTATGATGCAAGTTTGAAAAATTTTGAGCCTGGTGAAATGCTCGGTCAATGGAGTGTGTTAACTATGCCTAACGGAGATGAGTTCCCTGTTCACAAATTGCGTGATCGTCAAGTTACAGGATGGGATGGTACTGTGCAATTTAATCGAAATCATTTGAATATTCCCGAGTGGTTTGATGATGGCGAGTATAAACTTACCTGGTATCTTGCAAATACAGATACGCTGAATCGTACTAAGGGAAGTATGACGTTCGAAAAAGGCGAAGAAGCTTTACAGGATAAGCAAGCGCTTCAAAACATCTACAACGCTTTGGATGTGGAACTTAAGCAAAATGCTTTGGAAGAAATGAAAATTGTTGTTGAAGATGGAATTGCAAGATTGATAGAGCAATAACGCTAAGATTAGGAAAAATAAAAAAACCGAGCTCTATAGCTCGGTTTTTTTTTGGGGGTTGTTACACATACACATCAGTGGTGGTTTTTAATAGTTTCTGCAAATGCTCCTGTAACCAGGATGGCGCAATAACTTTGGCGTTTCCAAAATACTTTACAACATCCATGAGTAGCTCATCTGGATGATCCGCATTGAAGGGCAGCGTTAACTCATAGCTTCCATCGTCATTAAATTCTCCTTCCTGTTCAGGGTGCCATGCTTCCCGAGAAACTCGTTTTGCCACAGCAGGTGAAAAACGAATACAGGCCTGCTCTATGTTTGATCCCGCATAAATACCGTAACTTGCCTGAAAGTAATTATCTAAAGTGATGCTGTCTATCACGTGGTAGGGAGAAGACGAAGGCGTAATTGTGCGAATGCCTTCAAGTGCAAAAGTGCGATAGTGTTGCTGCTTGTGGCACCAGGCATCCAGGTACCAGTTGTTTCGATAATTGATTAAGCGTTGAGGAGAAATTTCCCGTTCACTTGGTTCTTGGGAATCCAGTTTTTCATAGTGCATTAATAGGCTTTGAGATTTAACAATTGCGTCTGTTATTTGCGAAAAAATGTTGGGTTCAACATTGCGCATATGCATGCCGAGCAAGCGAAAATGCTGGGTAAAGTTTGGTGCATTTAACCCTGAGTTCGCTAATATGCTATCAAGACGCTTTTCAATGGGAATAATATCATTCTTTAATACCCCAACTCCCAAACTATGAATTAACTCCCTAACCAGAAGTAGCGCATGTAACTCTTGCTGGTTAAACCATAGGCCGGGCAGTTCAAAATGCTCACTGTCCTCGTACGCATAGCGATACCCCTTGAAGTTTCGGTCGTATTCAATGGGGGCTCCCAAAAAGTCCACCATGTGGCGTTTCACCCTGTTAAATGTGGCGCGAGAACACTCCATTTGACGACAAATATCCTGGGTCGATAATGGCGTCTTTCGGTTCTTTAGAATACGATGAAGATCATAAATTCGGTCAAATCCGTCCACAAAATTCTCCTCGGTTTAACGGTTAATTTTCTTCATTCTATTGCTCCAGAGGCTCATCTTATGAGCCTCTCACGTTGGATAATACTCACATGCCAACACGGAAGGCTTAGAGGGAAAACGCTACGCATGGAAGCGCAGGGGTTAAGGAATAACCACTTTGTAGCATAGGAAAAAAGGAGCATAGCATAATTCAAGTCTACAGGAAGTAGTTGGTTCCGAAGGTGGGGACTATGAATAGGATGCAGCAATTTACAGGGATGTTAGACGTTTATCGGATTGGCTAGGAGTCATTTGTGCCAGGGACGGCACACTCGTCAAATGATATGTATAAGAATGTTTATGAAGTAAGATTGAGAATCGGCAGTTAAAATTATTCAAATAATTTCGGCAAACTAATAAAGTTGTAGAACTAAAATTTTAATGGTTTCCGTTTAAGTTTGAATGGTAAGCCTGTGAAGGCTTACCGGATAAAATTAAACCTCGTCTTTACATGCTGGCCATGGCCAAGGGCAAAGCCAGTCATTGGCTTTTGGTGAGGATTCAACATTAGTGATATTTTCGGCAAAGCAAATACTGGATAAACTTAAAAGGACTGATGCGGTTAATACAATTAACTTTTTCATTGTTATTTCCTCTTGGGTTTTTTTGATTGTAGTGCTCCCGATTAATACTATCCCGCATATTTTTTACCGTCAATAAAATGTTTACTCATTTAATAAATCCAGATTAATAAATCAATTATAGAAAGAGATTTATCTTTTCTGATTGACTAATGATGTTATCTATAATAAAAAATAATTATACTTTTTTTAGAGTCACCGACATTCAGGCATTTATAACATCCGTTTGACGCAATAAGTTTGGGGATAAAAAAATTAAACCAAGTTACACGCATATAAATTAACGTAATTTTTTATCCTGCGTGAGAGCTATGAAATATTTTGGCGTGAGACTTATCTATTTTTTTAATTTTATATTCAACGTCAAAATGACGTTTTAATGTATTTACTGGGAGCTCAGATAATCGATTAATTTTACTTTCGCTATTGTTTGATTGTTAGTTTTAAAATTTATACTTGAGACAATTCACTTGTTATTTTTAATGACACATCTCGCGTAATCACATCAAATTATTAACCGCTCAATATAAACTCTCAACGCTTAAACATGTTGAGATGAGTATATACATCTAAAAGATCTCGAGAGGGTTTCACCAAAAAAATTGGCATATTGGAAATGCTATAGAATTTTTTTTGATCTGACTGTTAGAGATTATTGTTTTTATAAATTTGGACGTTAAAAGATCATTTTTCGCCTTCGACGAGGTTTTTTTTGGGGGGGGGGGAGGTTGTAAAATGATCACTTCTGTCAGCTGCCTTTTAGTGTTTTGGGGTAGCCCGGAGATTGTGGCGCTTAGTAACTTCCGAGTGTGCAGCATTTGACTTGAAAAATTGCATTGCGCGACATTGGTGCAATCGGTTATCATTTGCAAGTGAGATGTATTATCATTTGTTTTGCGTGAGAACACGGACCTGTCTATCCGCTGGCTTGCAGCGGAATGTTCTGTTTGAAATCACTTTGAATATTGCCGAATGTACATCGTTCGGGCCAATCATGAGTCTTATGCCGTTTAAACAAACGTATCAGACCGCATCCACGTCGCTCGTAGGTTGGGTGAACATCCTTAAAGGAATGATACTTTACTGTGTTAGCGTGACTACCAAAAATTCTTTCATGTTCGTCCCTGCTTAATGCTTCAGGTTCAGCCTTACGAAAGTATTGGCTGCAGTGTGTTGTAAGTGTAAAAAATGAATAGTTTAAAGAATATGGGGAAGAAATGAGGAATAAAATATTTTCAGGGCAATGGTTGTTTTCGCTGGGGCTGACTGCTTTTACCTTTTTATCGTTCGCCAGTGTAACTTCGGCTGATGAAGTCAATACCAGCAGACTTGAAACCGTCAATGTGGTGGGGCATAAACTCACAGAGTTAAACGCGGAAAATAATGCTGGTGCTCTCGGTAATCGCTCTGTTATGGACACGCCATTTTCTGTGGATGTTATTTCTTTGGAAGATATGGAAATTCGTCAAGTAAACACTCTGGATAGTCTATTAAGCCGTGAAGCGTCGGTATCTGTTGATGGCAGTGCTTACAGTAGCTTTGGTGCAACTGTTCGAGTTCGAGGGCTGCCTTTGGATTATACCAATAGCTTTAAAATCAATGGATTATCACTTAATAATTTTAGCGGTGAACTACCTTACGAAGCTTTCCAGCAAGTAACCCTGTTAAAAGGTGCTACTGGATTTATGTATGGTGCTGTTGCCCCCGGCGGCGTTATTAATTATGTCACGAAAAAGCCAACGGAATCCCTGCTGAGCATGGATCTTGGTTATCGTAGCGAAAGTGTGTTTAGTGGACACATAGACGCAGCCTCACGTTTTGGCGGGGCTGAGCGCTTTGGGGTAAGAGTGAACCTGGTAAAAGAAAGTGGTGACACTTACCTGGATAATGGAACCATTGATCGCAACACGGCGGCTTTTGCTTTTGATGCGAACCTCACCGATTCTTTATATTGGACTGTGGATCTTATTTATAATGACCGTCGGACTGAAAACTCTGCTACCACCATGAACAATCGTATGGACCCAAGCGAGCCATTACCCAAAGCGGTGAATGGCGAACGCAATATTGGTGTGGATGGCGCATTTGATGATCATAAAAATGTGATAGGTCTTACACGCTTAAGTTGGAAAATGAATGATCAGTGGACGGCACATTTTGAATATGACAATGCTGAAAATGATACTCAATGGGTGAAGGTGCTCGCTGATCTTACGAGTAGTGATGGTAATGTCAATATCGGCCTTTATGATCAATATTTTGATGTCAATTTCAGTCAACTCCAAGCGGTGATAGAAGGGGAGTTTACAACAGGTAATATTGTGCACCAGCTTGTGGTAGGCGCATCAAGTCAGGAGGCCAAAACCTTTCGCAATGATCCTAATCGCCTGGTCACCCGAGGGTATGGTGTAGATAATCTCTATCAGGCCGTATCTCTACCTACTTACCATTCTACTTTGCCTGAGGATCTCTCTCTTTCCTGGACAGATGAACAACAAAGTATTTTCATTAGTGACGCGATCTCCTTAAATGCGCAATGGGAAGTTTTACTAGGAATAAGATCAACCGACATTGAACACACTCCAAGTGAGTATTTTGAGTCTTTTCAGGATGTTTATGAAGATTCATCTATCAGTCCCACCGCGGCGTTAATGTTTAAGCCAAACAGTCAAACCCAATATTATTTGAGTTATGTAGAATCCTTTGAAGGGTCAACCTCCGCCGTTGGCGATACTTATGAAAATGCCAATGAACTTTTGCCGCCTTTGGAGAGCAAGCAGTATGAAGCTGGCTTGAAAATGGAAGCCGATGGCTGGTCTTTAACTTCAGCACTTTTTCGAATTGAACGTGGCGCAGAACTTGTAACCAGTGATAACTACCTGGTTCAAGACGGCATGACGCTTTATCAAGGGTTTGAGTTTGGTGGAGCTGCGCAGATAAGTGATGCTCTATCATTTTACGGTGAAATTATGTTGATGCTGGATGCATCATATGAAAAAACAAATGGCGCAACAGAGGGTAATGATGTTGCGGGAGTCCCGGACCAACAACTTACACTGCAATTTAACTATGATGTCGAAGCGCTGCAGGGATTAACACTCAACCTCGGGGGCAAATACCACGGCAAAACCACTTTGGATGCCGCCAATGTATGGGAGCTTCCTGCATATAATGTGCTTTATGGCGGAGCAAGCTACAAAACAGCTCTAGGAAGACGAGACTTAACAGTCATTGCGACCATCGATAATCTGCTTGGAGAGGATTACTGGGCCGTGGCTGATGCTTACGGTGGTCTACGTATTGGCGAACCGCGCAGTATTGCACTGAAGTTCAAGCTCGATCTTTAAGCGATTCGAATTATATGACCTACGTTCAAGCGATAATTCTTGCTGCAATTACAAGTCTGTTGGCCAGCGTAATACTGTATCTTGGTAGCCCGAATCAGCAATGGATGCAAAAACGACCGGTACTGTTCCGTCATGCCTTTGTGGTTTGGTTGTTATTGTGTGTAATGTCCTGGACAGTAATGCGCCTGTATTTGGGCGCATTATCGGCAAGTTTTACGCTGATGAGCATGCAAATGCTGGCTTTGGGAATCATACCATTTGTTGCCCGCTTGTCTTCTCCTGTCAAGGTAAAAGGCTTGACTCAGCGATTTTTCAACTTACAAAAAATCAAAGAGGGGCCAGCTTATCGCGCACTCTGGTGGTCAAGAATTCTCGGTGCTGTGCTGTTGTGTTTTCCTATGGCGCTCAGTCTGGTAGGTTTGTTTGCCTGGTGGGGCCCTGGCGGAATCAGTGATGACGTTAAATCGCAGCTGATCATGTGGATGATTACGCCGGTTTTTATTATTCCCTTGAGTTTGGTTTTTTTGGTCGTGAATGTTCGGCGTTTATTGATGGTGTTGGCGGCATGTAATCTCATTTTCTATTCACTACTTTTTTTAGTAGCAGTGCAGGATAACGCCAATGCGAATCGAAGTTATGAAAACCTATAAAGAACTGCACACATGGACTGGAATTATATCCGGTTTGTTCTTGTATGTGTGCTTTCTGGCTGGCGCTTTTACGATGTTCGCCGCTCCGTTAAATGAATGGGCGTTAAAAAATACTGGAACATTGCCAGAAATTCCGTTGGAAAAATATGATCATTTAATTCAAGAGGTGTTAGCTGAGCACTCGCAAGCGCGAAAACGTCTTACTATCCATTTGCCCGATGCTATGCCGCAATCTGCTCCTGCAACCTGGGTAGTGGAAAATCCTGATACTCATGCAACAACTGAGTGGCATGCAAGCTTTGATGAATATGGTGAACTTGTAACTTCGACTTTTACAGTGTCCGCTGTAGGAACTTTTATTGATCAGTTACATCGCACAGCGGGCATTCCCGGTAGCCTTGGACATGAAGATTTTGGTACCGTCTTTATGGGGGCAATTGCGCTGTTATATTTTATTGCGATGGTGTCGGGCTTAATCATCTTTCTGCCCAGCTGGATAAAAGATCTATTCAGTCTTCGTCGTGGAAAAAACCGCAAACGTTTCTGGCTGGACGCTCATAATATTTTGGGTATTACGGCTTTACCTTTTCATCTTGTGATTGCCTTTACCACTGTAGTTTTTGCATTTCACGATGTGCTTTACGATTCTATGGGGGCTTGGATTTATAAAGATAATCCTATGTTTACACGCGCAGCACCTCAAGCCGAAAGTCGTGAGCTTCATGAGCTTGCTACGGTGACTCAAGTGATAGAAAGTATACGCGTGTTAGAGCCTGAGTTTCAGGCTGCTGAGCTAATGTATATGCGCATGGAATCACCCTCACCGGGTTTGCGGGTTGGCGGACTGGTGGATGGGCAGTTAGCAAGGGGGGCTGAATACACTTACACCTTAAATGATCCCTATAGTGCTGAAGTCACCATGAGCTATATGTTGCCAAGTCAAAGCGGACCCATGGCAACAACCGTGATAAGCTTTTTTGCCTTGCACTTTGGGAATTTTGGCGGCCAATTTGTACGCTGGCTATATTTTCTATTGGGTGTTAGTGGTGCGCTATTGTTTTTAACTGGCAATATATTGTGGATAGAGACGCGACGTAAGCGCCAGAAAAAAGACGAAGTCGCGGTTGTGCAGAATCGTTCTGCCCAGGTTATGGCGCAATTAACCGTGGGGGTGTGTACGGGAACCCCAATCGGAATGTTGATGACCTTTCTTTGTGTAAAATGGTTGCCTCATCAGGCCTATGAGTTAGAGTTCTGGCAGCAGCTAGCCTATTATGTGGGGTTTTTCATCAGTCTTATTATCGCCTTTATTCTCCGACCGTTTCGCGCCGGACAAATACTTTTAGGCGCTGCGGCTGTATTAACGATTTTGTTACTGCTATCAAATGTGATCAGCGGCTGGGGGAGCGGTTATGATTCGCTAATGCTGGCCTTCGATTTATTAGCTGTCATGTTTTTAGCTGTTCTGGCGGCAGTGATTTATTGGATGGGAAAACGCGCTCGTCTGATCTCTAAAGATAGTGTTTGGGCATGTGTTTGATTGAGATGCGCTGCCTAACTTTCTCCATGGGATGGCGAACTGTATGAGGGGAGGGAAGAAATAGGATGAGGGCGACGTCATGGACTGGATGTCGGTGACATCTTTTCGACGGTGTAAACTTCCTAGGCTGTTTTTAGTTTTCCTCTCGTCTGTATCTGCGTTCGTTTTAAGCCTCGTTCGAACATTTAAAGCATCCATAGCACTGAGGTATGTCAAAATGCTGTGATAGTATGCAGCGTAGAACAGTTTTTTATACTTGCCTGGCTTCATGTTCTTGATGCCATTTTGCTCCTCTTGCTTCCATGGCGTTTAATCTGCAATCTTTTATTGTCCGTAATGTGAAAATAGCGATGTCTATCGTCAATTGGATCGTTATAATTTCAGTTTTTCGTTCGAGCTTATTGAACTCACATTTTTGAATGGAAAGGTAACTTGAGTGTTGTCAGTTGATACAAGTGCTCTATTCACACATTTACAAGAGCAGCATGTGGATGAAGCGGCTTTGCTTTGGGGGCAGCGTGCTTATGCCTTGAAGCAGGTGGGAAGTGATATGGCAAGAATTGCCAAGCTAGAGCGTCGTATCGATAGTCATCTTCGTTGCATTAAGTTGCACGAGTCACATGCCTGGCCATTTGTTGAGCGAAATGCGCAGGAAGGCGATGCCAGTGATTTGTTTGTGATGTCTATACTCGCTTTAATTGCAAAGGATGGAGAAAAGTTTGAAACAGTTCTGAGCATGCTTCGCGAAAGTTTGTCTCTGTTACCGGGAGTCGCCTCTGCCCTTGGCTGGTTACCCGCTGGTACAATTGAACGGTTGTTACTACCAAAATTACGCTATTGGAAGAATTCTGGTGATGTTTTACTTCAGCATTTATTTCTTTTGGCATGTAGTGTCCGACGAATAACTCCCGAGATTAATTTTTCTCTAATGAAGGCGGCACCCGAGTCAGTGGAGGAAGCTGACATGTATGCCAGGGCTGCGCGCTTAGCTGGCGAAATGAAATTGCATGAAGCGAAAAAAAGACTGGCTATCTGGTTGCAAAGTGATCATCTCCCGTTGCAGTTTTGGAGTGCCTGGTCGCTGGTGCTGCTTGGAGACGAGCTGGGTCTTAATAGGCTTTTGACATTGTCGCTGACACCTAATGAATATCAATTTGAAGCTATAAATTTATCTGCCCGGCGTTTGCCATTGGCTGCAGCGCAAGATCTTGTTCGTTCGTTGGCAAAAAATAAAACACAAACTCCGCAGGCAATTTTGGCTGTATCTGCTTTGGGCTTGGTTGATAGTATGGATTGGCTTCATGCTCGTATGTCAGATCCCAAATTTGGCTATCTTGCCGGTCACGCGTTCAATATGATTACAGGAATCGACTTGGTTCGTGAAGAATTATATTTTACGCAAGACAAAAGTGAAGATGACGAAGTTATGCCTCTTGACGGTTTTGAGCAGCTTCCTTGTCCTGACCCCGTCGCAATAGCAAAACACTGGAATACCGTCTCCAATCGCTTTGTAGAAAAACACCGTTATCTTTGCGGTCATCGTATAGCCGATATGCCATTTAATAATATCGTAGCAAGTGGTCTACAAGGCCATCGAAGAGCTGCAGCCATTGAGTGGGCATGCAGTACTGTTACGCGTGTTTTACCCAATATAAACAATAAAGTTTCGCTCGATGGTGCTTTCTGATGTCTCCCGTATTTGTTCAAGACCTGGCACTGCTCACTCCACTGGGTGGTGATGCAACGAGTATTTATCACAGTTTTCGCGCAGGCCTTAGTACTTTTCAGCGCATAGAAGAAGGTGAGCCGGGGTTTACTTTTTCAGCTATTCCGGATGATGCTTTGAATATACTCCCGGGCAGGCGTCTCCCAGGACTTAGTCAGCCTCAGATACGAATGTTAAAGCATTCGATAATTGCTTTGTCAGAACTCGTGCCACGTCTACCAACATGTTCAATGCCGTTGTTTTTAGCCGGTCCGGAGAAAACCTATCCGGGGTGCGGAGTGAATTCCGAGTTTATGCAGCATCTAACGCACAACACAGGGGTGATGTTAGATTATTCCGCTAGCCGTTATTTCGCTGTTGGTCGAGCTGGTGGATTTCCTGCCATAGACGCGGCATATAATTACCTGTCCTCTGGTGCAGGTGAATACGCTTTGGTTGGTGGAGTTGAGAGCTACTTTGATTTCCGGACGCTTGGCCGTTTGAATGAACAAGGTAAATTGCAGACAGATGAGAATCCAGATGGTGTTATTCCTTCTGAGGGTGCTGTATTTTTATTGTTAAGTACTCAACAAAAAACTCAAGGTTCCGTAACGTTAACTCTAACTCCTCCTATAAGCTCTGCGCAGTATTCGTTGGTGGAGGCTGTTGGTCGAGTTTTTGATAATGCAGGTGATATTGCCCATGTAGGCGCCGTGTATTCTGCTGAAAATGGCGATCCTTCTTTTGCCAAAGAAACCACACTTGCTTGCATGCGACATCAGAATCGAATGATTAAAGATGTACCTATCCTGCGTCCTGCAGCGAATTTTGGAGATGTGGGAGCCGCATTCGTGATGACCTTGATAGGGCTTAGTTGTGCTGCATATAATGATTCTTATGGAAGTGATTCATTCTGTAATGAAGAGATTAAAAGCGATAAGCCCGGTCAAGGAGGGCTTAGTCCGTCACTTATTTTAGCGTGTTCTGATTGTGGATTGAATGGGGCTCTATTGGTGACGCCAGTAGTTGAACTTGAATATGATAGAAGCAGTACCCGGCAAATTTCTTAGAAGGTAGTTATGACACGTAGCGTATTTGCAAATAAACGAAATTTTAGTCATAAGGGCAGTGGTGATAAATCTGTATGTAGCGCTCCAGACGTTTGTAAAACACCTGTTGGACCAAGTACACCTCCTCTGCCTTACCCCGTGGTGAGTCAGGCGCAAGACTTATCAGGAGGCTCCAGCTCTGTATTGATCGATGGAAATTCTACTGCATTAGAAAGTTCTACACATCAAAGCTGCTCGGGCGACCAGGCTGGTACTGCAACGGGACTCATATCTGGTACCACGGGAGATAAAACGCATTTTGCCAGCTATTCCTTCGATGTAAAAGTAGAAGGAGAAGGCGTTGTTCGTCATATGGATCTGACGACAATGAATAATCGCAATACGATTGGAATGAATTTTGGGGCCGTTGGTCAGGCTTCTGAGAATCCGGACAGTGATAGCTCAGTGGATGATATGTATACCCTGAGGTTTGTATTTCACGATGAGCTAGGGCAGCCGATAAAAAATATTGCTTACAAAACACTACCAGAAGGTGATCGTACGAAGTTACATGAAGCCGATGGGAAATCCAATATGTTTGGGAATACTCATATTTGTTCTACCGAAAAGGATGAGAGTATCGACTGTTTTTTGGTGTGGCAAAAATTTACATCGACCGAAGGAAAAATTTAAAGGATAAAGTATGGCTGAGCCAGAACCTACCAACTCCGTCAACGATTCAACGGACAAGGCACATGAAGTGGTCATTGGCTGTAATGAGCTGTGGTCAAAGTCACAAGAGTTTTCATATATTAGGCTGTCGGATCAACAAGATGATGGTACTTATAAACTTGTTGAGCTTTACGCTGCGCGAGCTCGTCGAATCGCTGCTACTTATGCACGTTTTTATCTGGAAAGTGAAGAGGGTGGTAATCGTGACAAGAAAGGCCGGCATTACTGGATGGCTTTAGGTGCTTTTGCCAGCAAGACAGTCGCTTGTTTGCTGGATTCATTTCAGGTGCAAAGTTCTTATCTTGGAGGGTTCATCACTAACGATAATATAGACGCGCGTGAAATTGCCTGGGGACTGGCTAAAGGAAATTTATGGCTTTTTAGTGATATTGCCCCACCGCACCATTTTTACAATTTTCATCCGGAGCATTTTTTTAATGGAATGGCTTGTATAGATAAGCGAGATGCTAATAACTTTGTAGAGCCTGTCAAAAGTAATGTTTTGGAGCTTCGCTGGTCGGATATTGCCCTTCCTAAAATTAACAATTTTAACGCATCTGATGATTTGAAAAAGGGATTTGAATATACTGCGCGAATAGAAGTAGCGAGTTCATACAGTCGAAAACGAACTTTTCAGTTCGAGCACTTGCTTGCTATTGCTGATCACGAACAGGGTGTGGTGTTACAACCATTAATATATGAAGATCCAAACTTTGCAAAATGGACAGCACGCGAACGTCAGTGGTGGCTAAGCTGGGCTGCGCCAAAATATCAACTTGTTTTTTCACACAGATGTTACTTGAGGGACCCAGATCTTAAATCAGAAGCCCCTGATGATTTAATAGTGGAGGATTTTCAGAGCAGAATGAGCTGGATCACCAATGCTGCAGAACAATTTCATGATCTCATGGATTCCAAAACAGACTATATGGAATCCGAGCTGAATCGCATTGCTGCTTGGAAAAGTTCTCCTGATGCTTTGTGGGTGTACTAAATGCGTTTTGTCAATATGATGGCGCTGGTGGGGGTGGTTTTGTTAATTTCCGCCTGCGATATGAATAAAGAGGAAGAGAAAATGACATCTCTCACGTTTAGCCTGGGACAACCCGGACAAGAATTTATACGTAAAAACAGCTTAGCTGAGAAAGCTCACGTCACACAACAGCCTGCAGGTTTGAATTTTTATAAATATGAATGGCCTAGAAATAACCTTGGACGCGTGACGATTCAAAACAAAAAAGACATTTATTCGATTCCATATGTTTTGAGTGTGCTTGGCACCGAAGATAGCGATAGCCCTGCGTCTGGTGTGTTTAAGGTCGTGGTCAATGCCTGTATTTCTGAAAGTGAAACAATAATGCATGATGAGGCAAGGCTAAAGATCGCGGGGTTATTAAAAGATTTGGATTCAGGTCAGTGGCAGGTGGCGCACGCATACGATGATCCGAGACTAAGTGGTGAATCTGCATTTGAATACTATTTACAGGATGACAGCTATGGCCTTCCTATTGATTACGTTCCAACTCTGGAGCAGTGGATGGAAATGGATCTGGCTTATTGGAATTTATTCAAGGATGATACATTTTTACAGCTGACCTTTCGACGAGATAGAAAAAAGCTTGATCCCTCAAAAGAGGGCGCTTACCTTTTAACGTTCTCATTTCGCACATCGAACCAAAAACTTCAAGAAATGTTTGAACCTGCTGAGAGAGATAGTTGGGAAGATCTTTTACCAAAAAAAATAGTCTCCTTAAAAAAGGAGCGAGAGCGGAAAGAAAAATTACTCTCTCAACGAGGAATATCGATAGATACTGACTACTTAGATCCGGAAGTATCTATGAGAGAGAAGTGAAATTAAGAGTATGTGATTTTATTAACTTGCCATTTTTCAATTTGCCTTAACTTCGAATCAGGTTTGGGTGAAGGTAGTGACCGGGAGCTGATATGCCTAAACCACAAAGTAAAACGCAAAAGAAACTGGATAGTAAAATTAGGGAGTTGTTGACAAGGATTTGTGAGCACGAACTAAAAATGATTCCAGGGTTTTCATGGATTACCCATCAAGCAGATTTTTCAAATTTTCCTGCGAGTTTAATCATTGTATGTGTTTTTGATACGGAAGAAAGCAAGCAGGGTGCCGCAGGGGACCTGCCTGCGATCTACAAAAATATTCAAGCGGGTCTATTAAAATTAGGTGTAGTAATGAAACATCTGGATCGTCAAATATTTCTTGATAGTGATGAAGCTTGTAACCGCGAGAGTGAGGGAAACTGGAATGCTCGTTTAAAATCGTTAGAAGGACGAGCAATCCCGAAAAATTTTCCCAAACATAATCAAAATAAACGCTAACTTTGCACAATTTATAATTCCAGAACGTCAACGAGTTCGCCAAGTCCTTGCATAAAGCTGTCATGCGGCACAATGTATACCTTGCATCCCCTATTAAATAAGCCTTCATCTGGATTAGTCCAATATTTATTATCAGCCAGATTTCTTGGGGTTTCGTCAAAATCCCCTTCGGGACCCTCTCCAAAGGTACCGGTGTTGTTATATCCGCTAGCCAATACCTGCCCATTGGTAGGGTCATTTGCGACTATAACCATAGAGTGGTTCGGCGCGACAGGGTTATCAAAAATAACAATGTCACCAGGCTTCGCCATGGAGCTTAAATTTGCTTTGTCGGTAACTTGCACCGCATTTTTATAAGCATATTTGCTTAGCATTGCACTATTTCCAGCGAAATGTGCAGGCCTAAAAACAAGTGGTTCTTTGCTTTTTTTCTTGCTCGAAAATAAGTTGTGCCTGGCTTTCAACAAGAGGAAGCTTCTTTTCGAGTTGGCTTTTGTTGAATCTGGAGTAGGATTATTATCGTCTTCTTTACACCCTGAGCAATTATTCTGTACATATTTTTCAACAATGTCATTGGCCTTCTCTGGTGAAAGGCCGAGTGCTTTACAACCCCAGTTCATCACCGCAAAGTGGCATACGTAAGACCCCGGTATTCCCGCTTTGTGTGAATAAGATTTTGGTTTAGGGTCTTGGCTCGCAAATGATACAAGTTTTTCTGCGGTGCTTTTTGGCGCGGAAGCGTTCAGAATTTCCGCAGGGCGGCTGCAGGCGGAGATATCAGTTGGGGTATCCGTTTTTTGTGGCGTTGTGCGAGAGCCAAACATACTAAAGATTTTATTTGGCAAAAAGCAGAGATAGCGACTTCGTGTATTTTGCATGTTCGACGATTTGGATGATTCTGACTTATCGCCCTCATGACTATTGTTACTTCTAATTGATAGAGATCGATCAGAGTTGTTTATTGAGCCTAATTGATTTCCCGGCATAACAGGTCCGCTGTAAGTGTTATCTTTACGGAAACAATAGCTCATAAGAGTTCGAAAGAATTTCAAATTTGGACGAATTTTTTTAGAAATTGGTCTTTTTAATAGGATTGGTGATTCAAAATGTTGTGCCAACATTAGAATCGGTCTTAGTAAATATAAGAATCGTAAACATGATTTGAATAATTTTAAGTTCGAGAGCGCTTTTCGATATGCCAGTCGAATGTGCCGTACACCCTATAAAACTATGATTTGGTGTAAAAAGTTCGATACTATTTCCGTCAATTAGTAAGCAAATTGGCTTTTTACACCCGGTCCCTTGTACTTTTATTTAAGTTATATCTGCTAGATTTCGGGGCTTTAAGTGGGGGTTTAATCTAGAAATCACTTAATTTTACCAATGTCTTTGCTATATGGGTAAGATCCCAGTTGGTTCGGAAATGTTTAATTCCGCTCTAATTTTTTTTGTTTCATTTCCATGGGTCTCTCATTAGGGTCGCAAGCTTCTTCGTCTGCTTGTCGGAATTGCTCTACATTGATAGGCCAATTAAATGGTCCTAAATCTTTTGATAGTTTTTGATTGTTTTCTGCGGATTTTTCTACTGCTTTAAGCTGAGAGCTAACCTCTTCAGAGGGGATCAACCTGACACTATCGATAATTTTTAATGGCAATTCGTCCTGTATTTTTTGCACTGCATTATTTCCATAATAAGCAAATTCGAAAATCGCTAAAATGTCCTGTGTTACAGGAAAGATGAAAAAACGCAGTGGGACCGCAGGATTATACAGTTGAAAAGTTACTGCTGGTCTATCCATGTTTTCAATAGGCGTCCAGCTTAAAGGACCGTTATATTTCGCAGAATTTTCCGCACGAATTCCGATTCTATGACCGTAATAATTGTCGAGTAGGTTGGCAATTGCGAATTCAAAACTTTTAGGATTTAAAAAGCCTTCACCTTTGAATTTTTTATTTTCTACTCTTTTATGAAGAGTGATTGCAAATTGTGTTGTCGCTTGTCGGCCAAGAAACCATGCTCCATTGTATGTCCACTCTTTTACGCATATTACCGTTTTATGCCAATTTTCGGTGGCAACTAGGTCTTTGTTTTCAATCTTAAAATCATCGTACTTAAGAGCATCATTCGAACCCGTGTCAAATGTATGCGCCGCCTTGCCAAACAGGCTTGATCTAGGCGCTGTAAAACGGATTTTATTTCCACCTACATTTAGTTCACGGCTTTGACTTTTTTTAAACTTAGGACCAGCAGCTTCGCATTCACTGGAGTCACTTTCTCTTAGCTTAAATGGGGCGTATTTAATCCAAGAAATCATTTGATTTTTCCAATATGCTTGTTATAGAGGTGTGGAGCTAGGTTGTTTGCTAGTGTGTCTCCAGTTTTTAATGCTCCCACTGTTATTCCGAATGCCGAAGCAATTTTTGCTGCTAAAGGTACAGCAGCTGCCGGAAGAGCAAGAGAAACTCCAGCCATAGAGAGCCCTCCTATAGCCATAGCTCCTAATCCTTGTACAGTCATAGCTTGGCTTACACCATCAAATACTGCATTACCAATACCATAGCCTTTTTCTGCCTTCAATCTCCGACGAATCATGCCGAATTGATTTCTGTTGCCCATAAAATCGAACATTTCAGTTTTAACGAAGTTTCTATCGAGAGTGAGTCCAACAGAGTGCGCAGCCGCTGCAGCTTTCTCAACATTAGTTGAAGGTCTATAGAGAAATGCAGTGTGGTTTTTGAGTTTGACGTTTTGAGATGCCAAAATCGATAATGCCTGAGTCAGAACTGCCGAGCCTCCTAGTGCTGCAACCCAGCTTAACTCGGGGATGTCTTTAGCTTTATGCATCGCCTTTGCAAGTAAAATGGCTGATTCGTGAATCTCTGAGTTATTGTTTGGGTTAACTGCATTTGTGTAATTCTTTAAACCACCGAGTTTTCCCTTTCCTGCAGTGTAATGAAGGTGGAACTCATTAAAAAATGCACCACCAGCTCCAGGAGCTTTAGATACTAAGCCTGCTATTTCTCTTGCTGCATCAGAAGCGTCAGAATACTGCCTATCTGCGATCGCAACGACTTTTTTTCCTGAGTCTATTATTGTTCCATCGTCCAAAGCGTCTACATTCCATCCTGTCGACACTTTTTGGGCTCTGTACATTCCAGTATGGTTGTTTGCTCCTTGATTTGCCACTGAAGTAAAATCAAGTCTTAGGTCAACAATACGGTATGTATCATTTGGTAGTCTTTCGGCTGTTGCAGTACACCCTGGAAGATGTACAAAAAACTCCTCTTGACCATAAGCAATTTGTTGATTAGGTCTGACAAATATGTTGTCTTTTGCTAATCGACCAGAAGTGAGGGCTTTTAAGCCTAACATTGTGATAAGGGCCCAATGAGTACCTTTACGGGCTTCTGATTCGATTTGTTTATAGGCGGGTACACAAGCAGGAACCATACTGATTCGCTTTCCTCCTGAATTCCCTGCAATGATGGTATCTCTTACTACAGCCATGAAAAAATCCTTGTCCTTTAATTTGATTGTGCGACGTACTTGAACCTATTGTTGATGGCCAAAAGTACGAATCTAAAGAGGATACTATGATATGAAATTCCTTCGCAAGACTTGAAATAATTTTGTGTGATCAGTTGCTGATAATTTGGACAATTGGTTTTTATTGTTGGTTGACCGAATGACTTATAGTTGAAAAAGTGAAAGATTAACAAGATCAAAATATTAGACTGGTAAATATATGGCGCAATATCTACGAGTCGTATAGCCCTTTTAAGGTTTAATCGAAGTGTTTAACACATTGCAAGCTACGTGTTTTGAATTTAATTTTGTGTTAGCAATGTTCAGTGGTAAATCCACTTGTAACGAGTCTTTCCGACAATTGATATTAACTTTCCTAGATTTATGACTCTGTAATAATTTATTGGAAAAATCGCTAACTTTACATTTTATAGAGTACGATTGTGTGGATTCTAGGGGGAGATAAAGGTATGTATGCGAATTTAAAGGAGCTTCGAGGAGGGGATGGGATGGTGCAATTATTACCATTTTGCAAAAGTGTTATTCATTTGGTAGACGGAAAATTGAATGAGAATCCGGGGCGCCCGAGTGTACGCAAACATTGTATTTAGAAAATTAAACCTTTCCTAGCTTGGTCTTAACTTGGAGTTTTTTAAAATCCCGCCTATTAGTGAAATGTTTATCTAACCTTATTCTAGTGGTAATTATTCTTTAGGGTAGCTAGAGCCTTTTGATTAAAGCCACACAGTATTCTTTGAAATAGAAAATATTGTGTATGTCGATGATATGAGGGTTGCGTTGGGTGAATTGAAATAGCCTATGGGCTATTTCAACCCTTCGGGCTTCGGCTTCGCCTCGTTGCAAATTGCTGTCGCAATTAGTGAACTGGGCCAGGCGAACAAATTCTGGGGGATCTCGCGGAGTTAAAATAAAAACGGCCACCCGTTGGGTGGCCGTTTTTATTTTAATATGGTGGGCCTTCCCAGACTTGAACTGGGGACCTGCCGATTATGAGTCGGATGCTCTAACCAACTGAGCTAAAGGCCCTTGTCTTGTTTTTTAGGACGCGCATTATAGAGTGCGTCTGGTGGAAAAACCAGTCTATGTGCCGGTATTTATCTAAAATTTGGGCACATAGACAGGATTGTCCGGTTTTACATTGAGCCGCCGTTGTTGTTGTCGTCCAGGAAGCCACGCAGGTGGTCTGAACGAGAAGGGTGGCGCAATTTACGCAGGGCTTTGGCTTCGATCTGACGGATACGCTCTCGCGTTACGTCAAATTGCTTGCCCACTTCTTCCAGTGTGTGGTCTGTGTTCATGTCGATACCGAAACGCATGCGAAGTACTTTGGCTTCACGAGCGGTCAGACCGGCAAGCACTGAACGGGTAGACTCCTGTAAACCTTGTGACGTCGCTGCTTCTACGGGAGAAGTGATGGAAACGTCTTCGATGAAATCTCCCAGATGTGAATCTTCATCATCACCAATTGGGGTTTCCATTGAAATAGGCTCTTTGGCAATCTTCAGTACTTTTCGCACTTTGTCTTCAGGCATGTCCATGCGCTTGCCGAGTTCTTCCGGTGTCGGTTCGCGACCCATTTCCTGCAGCATTTGACGTGAGATGCGATTCAATTTGTTGATCGTCTCTATCATGTGCACTGGAATACGGATGGTGCGCGCCTGGTCGGCAATGGAGCGTGTTATCGCCTGGCGAATCCACCAAGTGGCATAGGTGGAGAATTTGTAACCGCGGCGGTATTCGAATTTATCGACCGCTTTCATTAAGCCAATGTTGCCTTCTTGGATAAGATCCAGGAATTGTAAACCACGGTTGGTATATTTTTTCGCAATCGAAATTACCAGACGCAGGTTAGCTTCTACCATTTCCTTTTTCGCGCGGCGAGCTTTTGCCTCACCGATGGACATGCGGCGGTTGATTTCTTTTACCGATGGTAAATCCAGTCCGAGTTCGTCTTCAATCGCTTTCAGTTTACGCTGGCTGCGAATGATTTCTTCCTGATAGGGCTTTAGTGAGTCAGAGTAATCGCGTTTTTTGGCAACAACTTCTGGAATCCAGTTTTCATTGGTTTCGTTACCCGGAAACTCTTTGACAAAAGTTTTGCGTGGCATACCGGCATTGCGGACGCACAGGCGCATAATCACTTTTTCTTCTGCGCGGACTTTGGTCAGGGTGTCCCGAGCGTAATCGTAAATCGGATCGAATTGACGTGGTGGCAATTTGAAAAATTTGAACACCTGACCGAGTTCTTCAAGTGCTTTTTCAGCTGCTTTGTTTTCACGACCGCTTTTGCTGAGAACTTCAGTAGCTTTTTTCAGAGCCAGGCGCAGTTCATCGAAACGCTCTTTCGCGTATTCGGGGTCGATACCTGAACCGTTTTCATCTTCATCGGAATCGCTATCGTCGTCATCGTCGCTGTCGTTATCGTCTTCATCGTCGTCATCTTTGCTGGATGTCGGCTTTTGTTCTGGTGCAGAGTCAACGGTTGCTGCAGGACCAACATCATCAGAAGGGTCCAGCCAGCCGCTGATAACATCGTTCAAGCGGCGTTCTTCTTTGTCGACAAGATCATACTCGTCCATTACGGTTTGCACCGCGTTGGGCCAGTAAGCTAATGCGTGCATTAGCTCTCGAATGCCTTCTTCAATGCGCTTGGCAATGGCAATCTCGCCTTCGCGAGTCAGAAGTTCTACAGTTCCCATTTCGCGCATATACATGCGCACAGGATCTGTGGTGCGGCCTGCTTCAGTTTCTACTGCAGCAAGTGCGGCGGCAGCTTCAGCTGCGGCAATCTCGTCCGCAGAAGCTCCGTCATTGTCAGACATTAGTAACTCATCCGCGTCTGGTGCTACTTCAAACACGCGGATACCCATGTCGTTGATCATCTGGATGATGTCTTCCACCTGATCCGGATCGGAAATATCATCCGGGAGATGGTCATTTACTTCGTCATAGGTAAGGTAGCCCTGTTCTCGGCCACGATTGATGAGTTCTTTAATACGAGACTGTTTTTGGCCCTGGTCGCTCATTCAGGTTCCTGTGTAACGTAAATTTTGGGTGAATTTTGGCAAGCCGGCGATTATATAGCGATATGGTGACGCTATCCATAAAATCAATGGAAAAACTGAGATTTATTAGCGTTTTGTAAGCTCTCGGAAGCGGTTTTTCTCTTCCGGGCTCAGGTTTTCCAGGCCTTTTGCTTTTAATATGGCCAGTTCTGAACTGACCGCTGCTTTTAACTGTGCTGATTCTATTTTGTTCAATGCATTTTGTAATTCCGATAAGGGATCGTACGTTTCTATTGTCTTGGCATTGCTCATCAGCTGGTTAGCTAATAGCTTAGCTAAGTTTTGTTGTTCTTCCACTCCCTTACTGCCGCCCCAGTAGCCCAGTATTGTGTTGAAATTACAGTCCGGGCGTTTATCCAGGTAGTCGATTAGCTCATTTAAGCGTAGAAGATCGTCATTTTCTGGCTTAAAAGACGGTTTACGGCCGATTTGACTCAATAATTTTGGATTTTCCAACAATAAAATTGTTGCCACCTTGGCCGAGCTGAGGCTAACACTAGATTTATACTGAAATGTAAATGTTTGTTCGTCACCTCGCTGAAAGGTTTTTTGAGGGGTGTTGTTATCAAATGGTGGTGAGAACGGGAGGTAATCCGCTGGGATTTGCTCATAAGGTATTTCATCGGGAATATCTGCCGGGTCATAAATCGGAGGGGATTGATCATCCGGTAAATTTGCTGTCGATGGCTCGCCGGCTGGGGGTGAAGACATTGACCGGGGGGCTGTGTTCGAGTGGGAGGCAGGAGTGCTTTTGGGTAGCGGTTCAGTCAGCTGCACTTTTTCTTTTTGAAGTTCGCGTAGCACTTCTGGCGAGAGTCCGGTACGTTTCGCCAGGTTGTCGAACATTAGTTCTCGGAAGATTCCCTCCGGCAGCATGGCTACCAGGGGTGCGGCTACTTTGCTGAAGCGAGCGCGTCCTTCCATGGTGCTGGTGTCAATGTTTTCAGCTGCAGCTTCGAATAGAAATTCTTCCAGGGGAACGGCATTTTCGAGCTGGCTTTTGAAGCGCTCAGCGCCAATTTGCCGCACCAGGCTATCGGGGTCCTGGCCTTCGGGCAGGAATAGAAATTTTATCTGGCGGCCATCTTCCATGGTGTTCAGGGAGTTTGTAAGTGCTCGCTTAGCGGCATTGCGGCCGGCGTTATCCCCGTCAAAGCAAAAGACAATTTCGCTCACAAAGCGAAATGCAAGTTTAAGGTGATCCTCTCCGCAGGCTGTCCCCATCGTGGCGACGGCGTTATTGATTCCGTATTGTGCCAGTGCAATCACGTCCATATAGCCTTCAACTACCACCAGCTGGTCCAGTTTGCGGTTGGCTTGTCGTGCTTCGTATAGCCCGTAGAGTTCGCGACTTTTATGGAAGACTTCGGTTTCGGGGGAGTTGAGGTATTTGGGTTTGTCGTCGCCCAGTACTCTACCGCCAAAGCCAATGGTGCGGCCACGGATGTCTCGAATGGGAAACATGATGCGAAAACGGAAGCGATCGTACTGTCTGCCGTCGTCTTCCCGTTTGATGACTAACCCAGTGTCTATAAGCTGTTCAATTGCTTCTTCGTTTTGTCCAAGTTTTTGCAGTAAGTTGCGGTGGCCGGGCGGTGCGAAGCCGATGCCAAACAGTTTGGCGATAGCACCCGACAGTCCGCGGTTTTTCAGGTAGCTGACTGGCTTGTCCTTGAGTGGGTGTTCGCGCAGCTGGTTTTGATAGAAATCACTTGCCCGCTCTAGTATTTTGTAGAGTTGTTTTAGTCTGGAATCCCGCTTTTCAGCAAATTTATTCTCTTCCCGTGGTACTTCCATGCCGGCATGTTTAGCCAGGCTTTCCACAGCATCGATAAATCCCAGGTTTTCATATTCCATCAGAAAACCCAGCGCGTTGCCCGTGGCGCCGCAACCGAAACAGTAGTAGAATTGCTTGTCTGGACTTACCGTGAAGGAGGGGGTTTTTTCTTGGTGAAATGGGCAGCAGGCGCTGTAATTTTTACCGGCTCTTTTTAGTTTTACCCGGTGGTCGATGATGTCGACGATGTCCAGTCGATTAATAAGATCGTCTATAAACGCAGAGGGAATGCGGCTCATCTGATTGTTGGCTTTAACTCAGTGTAACAGTTGTGGAAAAACTGCCATGGTGGCTTCGCGCTATTATAGCGAGAGAAGCAATGCGGCGAGAAGCGCGCAAGGAAGAGAAGGCTGAAATCGAAGGATTTTAGCCCAGCAGGCTTTTGACGATTTTGCTGACTTCGCCCATGTCGGCACGGCCTTGTACCTGTGGCTTTGCGATGGCCATGACTTTTCCCATGTCGCGCATATTGTCAGCACCGGTTTCGGCAATCGCAGCTTTGAGGATTTCAGTGATTTCTTCGCTGCTCAACGCTTCCGGCAGAAAGGTCTGAATAATATCGATTTCAAACTTTTCCTGGTCAGCCAGATCCTGGCGGCCAGCTTCTTCGTATTGCGTGAGCGAGTCTTTGCGCTGTTTTACTTGTTTGTCTAGTACGATCAGTACTCGGGCGTCATCAAGTTCGATGCGCTCGTCCACTTCGATACGCTTAAACTCCGCCATCATGGTACGTAAAACCGCTAAGCGCTCTTTTTCTTTGGCGCGCATAGCATCTTTAACCGCAGCGGAAATCTGTGCTTTCAATTCGCTAGACATGGCAAACTCTTCTTTACAGTAGTACTGTAGTGAAACAGGCTTAGGCTAGTAGATTTGCCGGCAAGTTGCCGAATTTTAAGCGGCAAAATACATCAATTTTAGGCAAATCGGACGAGGGTGCGATTGGTCACTTTATGTCGTGCTTGAAGAGCGCTTTTGAGTAAAGGCTCAGCAAACACAACATATTAATACATGCGCTGAAATTTACGGTTTTCGCGCTGTACTTTTTTCGCGTGACGCTTAACAGCTGCTGCTGCTTTACGCTTACGAACAGAAGTTGGCTTCTCATAGAATTCACGACGACGTACTTCAGCCAGTACACCGGCTTTTTCGCAAGAACGCTTGAAGCGACGTAATGCGATGTCAAATGGTTCGTTTTCTTTCAGTTTTACTGAAGGCATAGTCCACCTGGATGTTGATTTGATAACAAAATTTTTAAAATTACTCACTTCACGCTATGCCTGAAGCCGAGAATTCGCTTGTACTTGCCTAACTTAAACCAAGTGAAGGCACGTATTTCAAGGGTGCCGAATTCTATACGCATCAAAACCGAGGCGCAAGCAGTTTATGGCTTTAAATGATGATGCTAAAGCTCAAGATGTTACGCAAAAAGCCGTAATCCCCGTGTGAATCAGGCATTTAGAGGATGAATAGCGTTAATTCTCATGATAAGGTCGCGCTTTTTACAGTGGTGTTACAGATAAATGCGAATACTAGGCATAGAAACTTCCTGCGATGAGACTGGCGTTGCTGTGTATGACAGTGAGCAGGGCTTGTTGGGCCACCGTTTATATAGCCAGATAAAGTTACATTCAGAGTATGGCGGTGTTGTACCCGAACTGGCCTCACGAGATCATGTGCGCAAGTTGCTGCCTTTAATTGAGGATGTTCTTACGGGTACTGACTCGAAAGATGCTATAGATGGCGTAGCTTTTACCTCCGGGCCGGGGCTAATTGGTGCTTTGCTGGTTGGCGCATGTGTTGGTCGCTCGTTGGCGATGGCCTGGAACTGTCCTGCTATTGGGGTGCATCACATGGAAGGACATCTTTTGGCGCCTTTGCTGGAAGATAACCCGCCGGAATTTCCTTTTGTCGCGCTGTTGGTGTCCGGGGGACATACACAGTTGGTTGCGGTAAAAGGAATTGGTCAGTATGAAATGCTGGGAGAGTCCCTGGACGATGCTGCGGGTGAAGCGTTTGATAAGGCGGCAAAAATGCTCGATCTGGATTATCCGGGTGGCCCCAATCTGGCTAAGCTTGCCGAACAGGGCGATGTAACACGATTTAAATTTCCTCGTCCGATGACGGATCGCCCCGGGTTGGATTTCAGTTTTAGTGGTTTGAAAACTTTTACACTGAATACGGTTGCAGAGCATTCGCTGGCCAGCGGCCTGCCAGATGATCAAACCTGTGCTGATATTGCCGCAGCTTTTCAGGAGGCTGTGGTGGATACGCTGGTGATTAAATGTCGGCGAGCATTACAGCAAACGGGATTAAAACGACTGATCATTGCTGGTGGTGTAAGTGCAAACTCCCGGCTACGCGAAAAACTCCAGCAGGCTTTGGCAAAAATACAGTCTGAGGTTTTTTATGCGCGACATGAGTTTTGTACGGACAATGGTGCGATGATCGCATTTGCAGGGTGTCAGCGTTTACTGGTCGGCCAGCAGGACGATGTGGTGATTGATGTAAAGCCTCGATGGCCTCTGCAAACATTAAGCGCCGTATAACAATAAAAACACATTTTCAAAAGTATATTTAATCGTATATTCAGTCATAGCGTACAAGAGAGCCCGCATGGATATAGTTTTTATTCGTGATCTACAGGTGGAAGCCGTCGTAGGAATTTATGAGTGGGAGCGAAAGGTTCGGCAGCCTGTATTGATAAATCTGGACATGGGGCATGACAATTCTGTTCCGGCGAAAAGTCGCAATATTGAAGATGCGTTGAACTATAAGGCCGTAGCCGATCGGATCTGCAATTTAGTTGTTGATCAAAAATTTGAGTTGCTTGAAACCATGGCAGAAGAAATAGCCCTTGTTCTACAGCATGAATTCGCAGTTCCCTGGATGAGAATAAGTTGTGCAAAACCCACTGTGTTAACTCATGTGCGCGAAGTAGGGGTAACGATAGAGCGCGGCGTTCGAGGAGAGAAATAATGCCTTGGGTGAGTCTGGGGGTGGGCAGTAACATTGAAAAAGAAAGGAATATTGCTATCGGCCTCAAGCTGTTGCCTGAGTTGCTGACAAACTTCCAGCGGTCACCGGTTTATGAATCTCGCGCACTGGGGTTTGATGGTGATAATTTTTTGAATTGTGTTGTGGTGGGCGAAACTGAGCTACCGGTAGCGGCATTATATCGTACGTTAAAAGATATTGAACAAAAGCATGGCCGCCGAGATCATCGGAAATATTCATCCAAAACGCTCGATATTGATATTTTGACTTATGATGACTCTGTGGGTGTGTTTGAGTCTGTCGTATTGCCGCGCGAAGAAATTACAACGGCGGCGTTTGTGTTGAAACCACTGTCGGACATTTGGCCGGACAAACTTCATCCTTTGCTAGGTAAAAGCTATTCAACATTATGGCAGGAGTTTGAGCGCGTAGACGCACTCAACGAAGAATCACGTCAGGAGCTTTGGCCGGTAAATTTGCCTGAATTATCCACGCTTTTCGGGAGTGGTGTTTCGATAAAAATGGCGGCAATGTAAATTGTTGAGCACTAGGCAATCCCAAGAATTAAAAGCGCTGGTAAATAAGCGGTAAAAAATGAGTATTAAAAATGCGTATTAAAAATGAAGTAAAAGGCGGCGAGTTAGCCGCCTTTTTAATTGCGAGTATCAACCTTAGTTTATACTGATGCGTTTGCTTTGAATGACTTCCTTGGCGGCTTTGGGGGCAATCACTTTCAGTACGCCATTTTCAAAGTCTGCGTGAATATCGCTTTCCTGAATATCTCCGCCTAGATCGAAAGAGCGGTAATACGTTCCGTAGCGTCTTTCTTGGCGAATGACTCTGCCGTCCTTTTCTTCTTTGCTTTCGTGTCGGGTTTCTGCTTTTAAGCTGAGAACACCGTTTTGCAAATCCAGGCTGATGTCTTCCTTGCTGATGCCGGGAAGCTCAGCGGTGATTTCATAAGTGTTGTCTTTTTCTTTAACATCTACACGAGGTGAAAAAGTTGCCAGCTCTTCTGAAATCCGCTTGCTGCTGGGCCACAAAGAGTGTCCGAAGCTATTGTCAAAAAAATTGTCTAAATCAAAAATACTGTTGCGTGGGATTAAACTCATAATCGATTCCTCCATACGTTTAAGTCAACTGAATGTGTTAAAAACAAAAAACTTAATTTAATTTTGCATGCAGGGAAGATTACTTCCTTAATAAATATATTGGACTTAAGCACAATAAAAACAAGTGCGCTAAATCAAAAAAAGCAGACTAAGGTTATAAAATTTTATTATTTTTAAAGTCAGGTTTTATAACATTGAGTTTTTGTAGTTTGCAATCATATTTATCCGGCGTCTATCCAGTTCTGCGCCGAGTAAGGCGCCTTTAAATCCTTCGGCAACCAGAGTTTTTGCTTCGACAGATTTTGTGGTGTTGAGCGCGGCACGAAGAAAATCAGCTTGAGGATAATCAATATTCTCATATCCCTTGCGCCCGAGGGAGTCCGCCTGACAACTTAGTAAAAACTCTTCAAAGCGCTCTTCTTTGCGGTAAACATCTAAAGATTTAAATAAAGAGTAAATGTCACTGGCATCGAGCGATAACGCTCTATGGCATTGCGTATGATAGCGGCAGGCAAGCAGACTTAAATCACGATACTCATTGGGCGCTGAAATACTTTGGCAGAGATTGTTGATAAGTTCCACTCCGCGCTCTTCATGACCTGGGTGTTTAGGGAGAAATTGCGACTCGGTATCGCCTTTACCCAGGTCGTGCATCAGCGTGGCAAAGCGCACTCGTTCAGATGTGCTGAGTTTACAGGCTTGTTGCAGACACATTAATGTGTGGATGCCGGTATCAATCTCGGGGTGGTGCTCGGGGCTCTGAGGAATGCCAAACAGTTTATCCAGTTGCGGCATTATAGTTTTCAGCGCTTGGCAATCTCGCAGGGTTTGAATAAAAATATGAGGTGTTTGTTCGCCGAGTGCTCTGGAGAACTCCTTCCAAATTCGTTCGGATACCAGATGGTTAACTTCGCCGTTTGCCACCATTGCCTGCATAAGGGCTAATGTTTCGGGGGCTATGGTGAAACCCAAGTGGTGATAGCGTGCAGCAAATCTTGCAACGCGCAGAATCCGGACCGGGTCCTCGCTGAAGGCGGGGGAGACATGGCGTAGTATTTTGCTTTGTATATCCGCAGCACCGTTGTAGGGGTCTATCAGTTCACCATCATCCGACAGAGCGATTGCATTGATCGTGAGATCGCGACGCATTAAATCATCTTCCAGGCTCACATCTGCTTCTGTGGAGAAGCTGAATCCTCCGTAGCCTGGACCTGTTTTCCGTTCGCGACGAGCGAGGGCATATTCCTCTTTGGTTTTAGGGTGCAAGAATACCGGGAAATCTTTGCCGACCTGCTCGAATCCCTGATCAATCATCTGTTGGGGGGTGCCACCAACGACAACCCAATCGTTTTCATCGGATGGGTAGTTCAGTAGTTTATCTCGGACGGCACCGCCGACTAAATATATTTTCATAATCACTGTTGACGTAGTGGGTTTTATAGCGCAAACTTCAAGCACTTTTTATAAACTATAAAGGAATATGCGTCGAGAAGTTAGTGGTAATGCCGAGAAGTTATTGGCAATTGAATAACAAACTCACCTAAAGAAGTTTACGACGATCATATTTCGGATGTTTTTGGTTTTTGTGAAGTATTTGAACATATTAATTGGCTGTTATTTTTAGACTCAGCATTCAGGCTCATCTGTCGCATCCAGCGTTTCTTTTTGGGTTAGTTCAAAACCTTCGCCTACAATTACCAACTATTTTAATATCCAGCAATAACGAATTGAAACTAGTCATAACGAATTGAAAGAAGAATAGCGAAATCACTCATGATTACACCGGTATCTCATCACGCATTTACACGCATTGCCAAGTCCTGGGGCACTTTGGCGTTGTGTGTCTATGCTGTTGTCGGGCCGATTTCGTGAACTGATTGTTATTAAGATTTATGAAAAAGGCCGCAGCGTAAAACCTGCGGCCTTTTTCGTTTAACGCCGACTAAAAACGGCAAAACTGGAGAGGAACTTCCAATGCAAGTGGGTTTAGCATATTTATGCGTAGTGCTGGTTTGGGCGACGACGCCTATCGGGATTAAGTGGAGTAACAGCAGCTTAACTTTTATTGAAGCGATTACAGCGCGGACTGTTTTTTCGTTGTTATTGTGTGGCTTGATTTTATTGGTGTTGCGTAAACCCTTTGTTTCCCGCCGTAGTGACTGGTACGTTTATTTCGCTGGAAGTTTATCGCTGTTTCCCAATATGCTAATTGTCTATTGGTCTGCCCAATACATTCCTTCCGGATTAATTGCGGTGGTATTCGGATTTTTTCCCTTTATGGTGGGCTTATTTTCTTTGCTTATTTTGAAAGACAATATTTTTACCGTGCGGAGAATCGTTGCGATGGTTATTGCCATTGCTGGACTTATCATCATTAACACCGGGCAGTTAAATCTGGGAGGTAATGCTGTGCTAGGCGTGCTGGGGGTGTTGGCATCCACCATGTTTTTCGCTTTCAGCTCGGTGCTAATTAAACGTATAGGGGTTGAAATTGATCCGTTTCGTCAAACCACAGGATCTCTCGCAATGTCTGCGCCGTGGTTCCTGTTGGTATGGTTTTTCTTTGACGGGCAAATTCCATCTACAATCGATCAACGATCTTTGATTGGTGTGAGTTATCTGGTGTTGGCCGGCACTGTGGTGGGAGGTACTTTGTTTTACTATGTTTTGAAAAACTGTACAGTCGCCTCGGTTGGACTTATTACGTTTATTACGCCCATTCTGGCTATTGTGATTGGTGTTGTATTGGACGGTGAATCTTTACCGATTGAAACGCTTATCGGCTGTGGTCTGGTGATATTTTCCTTGGCGGTGTATCTGGATTTATTTCGTTTTATCGTGAATAAATTCCGCCGTGTCATGGGAGTGGACTATGCCGCAGTGAGTGATTGAGCTTGTGTGTTCTCCTGGCCTGGCACGTTGGAAACTGCTTGCCAGGCCAGGCGGTTAGTTGGTAATGATTTTGACTTTGTTTTGATCTTTTTCCTGCTTTTGCGGAGGCGGGCAGGTGAATGACTGTTTCACTTCACCAGATTCAATGGAGTTCAGATGTACGTCAAAACCCCATAAGCGATGAATGTGTTTTAATACTTCTTCCGTATTGTCTTCTTGCAGGGGTTTTCGGTTGAATCGGGTGTGATGAAGCGTTAAGGAGCGATCACCTCGCACATCGACATCAAATACCTGGATGTTGGGCTCTCGATTACCGAGGTTGTATTGTGCTGATAAGGTTTCGCGGACCTGCTGGTAGCCGGAATCGTCATGAATGGCTACCACTTCGATTTCTTTATGGGTATCGTCATCCAAAATCGTGAAGAGCTTCAAATCGCGTATGAGTTTTGGGGAAAGGTATTGCAGTATAAAACTCTCGTCTTTGAAGTTTCGCATAGCAAAATCCAGCGTTTCCAACCAGGGGCTGCCTGCAATATCGGGGAACCACTGTTTGTCTTCTTCTGTGGGCTTTTCACATATTCGACGGATGTCAGTCATCATATGAAAGCCTAAAGTGTACGGGTTTATGCCGGAATAGTACTGGCTGTTGTAGGGGGGTTGATAAATAACGCCCGCATGCGATTGCATAAACTCCATCATGAAACCATCGGTCACAAAACCACGATCGTACATTTCATTAATGAGCAGGTGGTGCCAGAAGCAGGCCCAGCCTTCATTCATTACCTGAGTTTGTCGTTGCGGGTAAAAGTATTGCGCAATTTTTCGAACGATACGCACAATTTCTCGCTGCCAGGGTTCTAGTAATGGTGCGTTCTTCTCAAAGAAATAAAGTAAGTTTTCTTGAGGTTCTTTGGGGAAGCGTTCACGCTTTTGTTGCGCTTGTTCCTTTTCGCTAATCGGAATGGTTCGCCATAAATCGTTCACTTGCTTTTGCAGGTAGATTTCGCGTTCTTTCTGCCGTTCACTTTCTTCCTGCGGTGAAAGTGGGTAGGGACGCTTATAGCGATCGACACCGTTATTCATAATGGCGTGACAAGAATCCAGGATGGCTTCTACCGCGTCAACCCCATGCTTTTCTTCGCATATGCCGATGTAATTTTTGGCAAAGACCAAATAATCGATGATGGAGCTGGCATCGGTCCAGGTGCGAAACAGATAATTACCTTTAAAAAATGAATTGTGGCCATAGCACGCGTGAGCGATCACCAGTGCTTGCATCATCATGGTATTTTCTTCCATGAGATAAGCGATACAAGGGTCTGAGTTGATAACAATTTCGTAAGCGAGTCCCATCTGGCCTCGCTTGTAAGACTGTTCTACGCTGAGAAATTGTTTGCCGTAGGACCAGTGGTTGTACCCAATGGGCATGCCGACAGATGCATAAGCATCCATCATTTGTTCGGAGCTTATCACTTCGATTTGGTTGGGATAGGTGTCGAGGTTGTACTCTTCGGCTATGTTGGCAATTTCACGGTTGTAGCGCTCGAGTAACTCAAATGTCCATTCCGAACCTGTTGAAATTGGCTTATTTTTTTTCATGCTGTCTTCTTCTGGAATAGTTCTCTAAATACCGGATAAATATCAGCGGCATCGACGAGTTGCTTCATCGCAAATGTATTTGGAAAATCTTCTCTCACTTTTTCATAGGCACGCCATAGCGCTTGATGGTCTCGTGAGGTAATCTCCAGGTAAGAATAATATTGCAGCTTGGTCAGCAAGCGTTCGGTAAGGACTTTGTAACAAATGGCGGAATCATCGTTCCAGTTATCACCATCTGAAGCTTGCGCGCCGTAAATATTCCATTGATTTGGCGGGTAGCGGTCTTCAAGAATGTCTGCCATTAAATTTAGTGCGCTGGAGACAATGGTGCCACCAGTTTCACGGCTATAGAAGAATTCTTCTTCGTCTACTTCTTTGGCGCTGGTGTGGTGACGAATAAATACAACTTCAATTTTTTCATAGTTTCGCTTTAAAAAGAGGTAAAGCAAGAGGAAGAAACGTTTGGCAATATCTTTGGTGCTCTGGTCCATGGAACCGGAAACATCCATGATGCAAAACATGACTGCCCGTGAATGAGGGATCGGGTGTTTTACATGCAGGTTATATTTGATGTCGAAATCATCCAGCCACGGCACGCGCTTAATTTTATTTTCGAGCTCATCTATCTCCTGCTTTAAGGCGCGAATGCGATCGTAGTCTAATTCGTTGTTCGCCGCTTCCAGTGTTGCAAGTTCCTCCTGAAGCACCTTCAGCAATTTTCGTTTTTTGCCGGTTAGTGCAATGCGCCGGGAGTTGGCTGATCTAAGAGAGCGAATGATATTGATTTTGCCGGGCGTACCTTCGTTACTGATGCCTGCACGGCGGAATTCAAACTCTTCTATTCCCGCGAGTTGACGCTTCACGAGATTGGGCAGCTCTAAATCTTCAAACATGAAGTCGAGAAATTCTTCCTGAGTTATCTGGAAAACGAAATCATCCATGCCTTCGCCGGAGTCGCTGGCGCCTTCGCCATTTCCACCGCCTCCACCTCCGCCACCACGCGGGCGAGGGATTCGATCTCCAGTGGAAAACTGGTCATTGCCGGGCAGAACGCGCGTATTGGTGCCACCGTTGCCATGCTGAAAGACGGGTTCGCTAATATCCTTTGCGGGGATACTGATTTTCTCCCCTTTATCCATGTCAGTGATGGAGCGTTTGTCGACCGCTTCGGACACGGCTTTTTTAATGTGTTGGCGGTAGCGACGCAGAAAGCGCTGTCGGTTAACGGTGCTCTTTTTTTTCGAATTTAATCGACGGTCTATGATGTAATGCACGTACTATCCTTTCATTTGGTTGTGACTTTCCAAGAAAGTGATACTGAGTTACTGCTCCAACTACAAGGTGTTTACAGGTGGGGCTCAGCCCCCTCGCAACACCTTTCACTGACTTGGATTGCGTACCCCTAAAAAAGCTCTGCACATTTTTAGACGTAAAAGGGGCGGGAAAGCCCCCTTAACCTGTTACTGCGATTTTCTCACGCGGAGATACCATTCAGACAATAGACGTACTTGCTTTTCGGTATATCCTCGGTCCACCATGCGTGCAACAAAATCTTCGTGTTTCTTTTGGTCATCGGCGGAAGATTTGGTGCTGAATGAAATAACCGGTAAGAGATCTTCGGTGTTGGAAAACATTTTCTTTTCAATGACACGGCGAAGTTTTTCATAGCTGGTCCACAATGGGTTCTTGCCACCATTGTTCGCTCGTGCGCGCAGCATGAAGTTAACTATTTCATTACGGAAATCTTTCGGATTACTGATGCCCGCTGGTTTTTCGATTTTTTCCAGCTCTTCATTCAACGCGGCTCGATTAAGAATTTCACCAGTTTCCGGGTCGCGATATTCCTGATCCTGTATCCAGAAATCTGCATAGGTGACATAACGGTCAAAAATATTCTGACCGTATTCGGAGTAGGATTCGAGGTAGGCGGTTTGAATTTCTTTGCCGATAAACTCCACATATTTTGGCGCGAGGTACTCTTTAATATATGAGAGGTAGCGATCACGGATTTCTTCCGGGAATTGCTCTTGCTCTATTTGCTGTTCAAGTACGTAGAGCAGGTGAACAGGGTTTGCTGAAATCTCTGTTGCATCAAAGTTGAAGACTTTGGAGAGAATTTTAAAGGCAAAGCGGGTAGATAGACCGTCCATACCTTCGTCGACGCCCGCTGAGTCTTTGTACTCCTGCAGGGATTTGGCTTTGGGGTCGGTGTCTTTTAAATTCTGCCCATCGTAAATCCCCATTTTAGAATACATGCTGGAGTTGTCGGGTACTTTTAAACGCGACAGGACGGTGAATTTAGCCAGCATGTTTAAGGTGTCTGGCGCGCAAGGTGACTCGCACAGAGAACTGTTCGCCAGCAGTTTTTCGTAAATATGGATTTCTTCTGAAACACGTAAGCAATAGGGCACTTTGACGATATAGACCCGGTCAATAAACGCTTCATTGTTTTTATTGTTTTTGAAGGATTGCCATTCTGCTTCGTTAGAGTGAGCTAAAACAGTGCCGTCAAACGGAATGGCACCGAGACCTTCAGTACTGTTGAAGTTACCTTCCTGTGTGGCCGTTAACAGTGGATGCAGTACCTTGATTGGCGCTTTAAACATTTCCACGAATTCCATAATCCCCTGGTTCGCTCGGCACAAACCACCCGAGAAGCTGTAGGCATCTGGATCATTTTGAGGAAAATCTTCGAGTTTACGAATATCCACTTTACCTACGAGGGAAGAAATGTCCTGGTTGTTTTCATCGCCAGGCTCAGTTTTGGATACGGCTATCTGGTCCAGAACAGATGGGTATACTTTGACGACTTTAAATTTGCTGATGTCGCCGCCGAATTCGTGAAGGCGTTTTACCGCCCAGGGCGACATGATGTTTTTGACGTAGCGCTGTGGAATTCCGTAGTCTTCTTCCAGTATCTTGGCATCTTCATTTGGGTCGAATAAGCCCAGAGGGGACTCGAATACCGGTGAATTCTGCAGGCAGTAGATGGGTTGCTTCTCAATCAATGATTTGAGCTTTTCCGCGAGAGATGATTTACCGCCACCCACCGGGCCCAATAAGTAGAGGATTTGTTTCTTCTCTTCCAAGCCCTGCGCGGCATGCTTGAAGAAGGATACAATTTGCTGGATGGCTTCTTCCATTCCGTAAAATTCTTCAAACACTTTATAGCGTTTGATTATTTTATTGGAGAAGATTCGGCTTAGACGTGGATCTTTTGAGGTATCGACAAGTTCTGGCTCGCCAATAGCTTTAAGAATACGCTCTGCTGCGGTTGCATAAACACTGGGATCATTTTTGCACAGTTCCAAGTATTCCTGAATGCTCAAGGTTTCTTCTTGAGTTGCTTCGTAACGCTCGCGGTAATGACTAAAAATTGTCATTTTGTGTCTCCTCAATGCATCAACTTCAACTATGTGTTTGGTATCGTTTTTTTCTCTTAAATTCTATGCCTTAAAATCTATGTCTTGACTGCTTAATAAGCTTTGCGGTTAGTAAAGTTTGATATCGTCCAGATGTTTCTAATATCTACTTAATTTAATCGCTTTTCAATTTAATCGTTTCTAAATGTGTACAATTATTTGTTGTACATGGGCAGAACGGTGGACTCCCTATGTCGACATATTTTTCGTTTATGTCGGACTCAGCTTTATGATCGATGTTTAACCTTACTTTTTGACCATCAGTCCTGCTAAAAAATCTGTTTTGTCGGGATTTGTTTCCCGTCTCTATTCAACGGCAGTTTTCGGTGAATCGCAATCTTTGTGATAAATTTTTGTTGCCCAGCGCTTAAAAATCGTGGAAGAAATTTCGAACGTAAAAAACTGCTGTCTTATTGTTAAGGATAGACCTTGGAAAGCAAGGCGCGGAATAAATTCTTATAAACTATGACAATTTTTTGGCAAAAATCGATGTAAAGCATATTTTATCGACGCTTGCGCGTAAGTTAACACAAGATACGTGCCAGTATTGAGATGCGGAAGAAGCCAAGCCTAACAAAAAACCATACGTTTTGTTGTGTTAATGATCGGAGACCTGCAATGCGTTGATCACCAGGAAAATGTTGCCGATCGAATTTTTTATAGTGTGGTGTGTGGGGCAAGTCTCAGTCAAGCGGCCATTTCGTAAAACGGTTTGTTAAAGCGATTGCAAACATCGAAAGCAAACATCGATCGCGCAAGCTTGATACGCTGTTGAAAGGTGAGTAGATCATTAAGCGACGAAGTGAGCGGCTAGCAATCGCATTTAACTTCGTACAGATTTCTGTCGTCGAGGCACATCATGGTTAAAGAGCCGCCCCACACGCAGCCGGTATCGAGGGCAATAAATCTTTCGCGTTGTGTATTGCCCATTAACGATGCCCAGTGGCCAAAAATAATGCTGGTTTCTGTGCAGCGATGGTGGTTGAAGCTATACCAGGGGGCATACCCCTTGGGCGGGGATTCCGGGCCGGTTTTGGTGTCGAGTTCGAGTTTACCCTCTGCTGTGCAAAAGCGCATTCGAGTAAAGTAATTGGTAATCAGGCGCCATCGTTTGGGGCCGCTAAGTGATTCATCCCATGTATCAGGCTTGTCGCCATACATGGCCGCGAAAAACTTTGTTGCTTTGTCGCTGCGCAATACCGTGTGAATTTCATCGGCATATCGCTGCGCTTCATTGATCGACCAAATCGGTGGGATTCCCGCGTGAACCATGGTGTAGCCCAGTTCCGGGTCGTGATGCAGCAGGGGCTGTGTTTGCAGCCAGTTCAATAAGTCGTCGCTGTCACTGGCATCCAGAATAGGTTTAATGGTGTCCTTTTTACCGATTTTTTTGTGCCCGTGAGCTGCTGCTAGCAAGTGTAAATCATGATTCCCCAGCACTATTTTGGCGCACTCACCGAGACCTTTGACAAATCGTAAGGTTGCCAGACTTTGAGGACCACGATTGACTAAATCACCAGCAATCCACAAAGTATCCTGAGAGGGGTCAAAGCGTACGCGCTCCAAAAGGGTGTAAAGCGGGTCCAGACATCCTTGAAGGTCACCAACTGCGTATGTTGCCAAAATCCACTCCCAATGTTATTCGATTCGCCTCGGATTCGGCGTATGAGTGTTAATGTAATAGCTCTGGGCGCACCAGTGCAAATGTCGGAATTGGGGCTTCGAATTGTTCGCCGTTGTCGCTTTTGAATGAATAGCTGCCCGACATAGTCCCGGATGCGGTCGCAATAACTGCTCCGCTGGTATAGGTGTAACTTTCTCCTGGCGCAATTACTGGTTGTTCTCCCACCACGCCAATACCTTCCACTTCCTGGATTTGATCTTTTGCATCTGTGATGGTCCATTTACGACTGAGTAATTGAACATTTGATGGACACTGGTTTTCGATTCGTATGGTATAGGCGTAAACGTACTGGCCTTCCTCAGGCTTGGATTGATCCTCGATGTAGTGTGTTTTCACTTGGATTTCGATAGCGTTTGACATAATGATTGCTGTGTAAAAGTGTGGTGGTTTAGCTGGGTTGTTGAAAAGGCGCTTCGCCCCACAGTGCATTACTCATCGCGATATATTCACTTAACGCAATGTTCTCAGCGCGTTGGCTCAAATCGAGTTTAAGCTGCTCTTCAATGATTGCGTAGCCCTGGGCATCCAGCAGCGGCTTAAGTCCGTTCCGCAGCGTTTTTCGGCGTTGTGCAAAAGCAGTTTTCACCAGACGGCTAAAATTATCCAGGTTTTGGGCCACGAAAGGCAAGGTGGTGTGCGGAATCAGGCGCACTATTGCCGAATCGACTTTGGGCGCAGGATCGAAACTTTCTGGCGGTACTTCAAATAATAGTTCCACATCGCAAAAATACTGCGCCATGATACTTAAGCGACCATAATTCTTATCCCCTGGCGAGGCAGCCAGGCGTAAAACCACTTCTTTTTGCAGCATGAAGTGCATATCGCGGATGTACTGGCGATGTTCCAGTAAATGGAAGATCAAAGGCGTCGAAATATTGTAGGGAAGGTTACCGATAACGCGTAAGGGGGCTTTGTCTCCCCCGGCGAGTTGCGCAAAGTCAAAGTTTAGCGCGTCGGCAGAGTGAATTTTAAAATCACGGTATTTAGCAAACTGTGCCAATAGTACGGGAATTAAGTCGCGGTCCAGTTCGATAACATTCAGTGCATTGGCGGCCTCTAGCAGTGGGCCGGTAATAGCGCCTTGACCGGGGCCAATTTCAACCAGATTGTCACCTGGTTTGGGCTGAATCTGGCGCACAATATGGTTGATAATGCCCATATCTACCAAAAAGTTTTGTCCAAATCGCTTGCGCGCCTTATGCCCGCTGGGGAGTTTTGCTTTAGTCATACGCTGGAAACTGCTGGAATGTGTTAATGAATATTTTGTGCCAGCATGAACGCATAGCGAAGCGCTTCCTGCATACTGCCGGTGTTAGCTTTGCCCTGACCGGCAATATTTAACGCGGTGCCATGATCAACCGATGTTCGAATAAAAGGCAGGCCCAAGGTAATATTGACCGCTTTACCAAATCCTTTGAATTTCAATACTGGCAAGCCCTGATCATGATACATCGCGAGCACTGCATCAGCACCTGCCAGGTGATAGGGCGTAAACAAGGTGTCCGCAGGAAGTGGACCTTCCAGGTCAATGCCGCGTTGTCGGAATTCTTCCAGGACCGGGGTGATAGTCTCGATTTCCTCTCTTCCCATGTGACCGCCTTCGCCCGCGTGTGGATTGAGTCCGCACACCAGAATTCTGGGGGTTTTCTTGGCAAACTTGTGTTGCAGCTCTTGCACCAGAATAGAAATCACTTCTCGCAAACTGTCGCGGGTAATGGCGGCAGAAACATCTTTTAAAGGGAGATGGGTTGTGGCCAGAGCAACGCGCAGGTCATCAGCTGCCAGCATCATCACGACTTTCTTAACGGCAGCTTTCTCGGCAAAGAATTCTGTGTGACCACTGAAATTTACCCCCGCGTCATTAATAACACTTTTTTGTACGGGGCCTGTGACCACGGCATGAAAACTCCCGCTTATGCAAAGTTCTGCTGCCAGTGTCAAAGTGTCGAGTACATAAGCGGCATTGCGTTGATCCAGGGTGCCCGCCATGGCCGGAGTGGCCAGATTGACGGGCAATACATACAGCTCTCCCGGACGGCTGGGCTGCAACGCCTGGCCGGCATCGCAGGGCAGCAGGGTTAGAGGCAAATTCAGTTGGGCGGCTGTGTCAGCCAGGAGTTGTGGGTCGGCGACGGCACATATTGCAAAATCATATGCTTGCTGAGCCATTTTAACGGTTAGTTCTGGACCAACCCCAGCCGGTTCGCCGGGGGTGATCAGGATTTTGAGAGTGGTCTCACTACGAGTGTGATTAGCCAATTAAAGATTACCCGGCGCTTAGATTTTAATATCAATGTAAGCATTGTCGCGCATTTCCTGAATCCAAAGCTGAACTTCGTCTTCAAAACGTCGGCTCATCAACACATTTTGGGCTCTGGCACGAATGGCTTGTTCGGTTAAGTCTTCTGCGCGACGATCCATGATTTGCAATATATGCCAGCCAAATTGACTTTTAAAAGGCTGGCTGATTTCGTTGATCTCCATGTCTTCCATGGTCTTTTCAAATATTGGGACGAATTTTCCTGGCGATGACCAGCCAAGTTCGCCCCCTTGCAGTTTGGACCCGATATCGTCTGACCATTGTTTGGCTAGTTTGCCAAAGTCCGCGCCATCTAAGACTTCTTTACGCAGCTCCAACAGTTTGGCTTTGGCCTGTTCATCATCGCGAATGGCGGATGTTTCCAACAGAATGTGGCGAGGCAGCGTCTGGTTGACTATCTGTTTGGTTTCACCGCGTTTGGCATTCAGCTTCAGAATGTGGAAACCCGCTTGACTGCGAGCAGGTTTGGCGACCTCTCCATTTTCCAGTTTGGGCGCAATTTCGGCAAAAAGTGACGGCAGATCGGTTGATTTTCTCCAGCCCAGGTTGCCACCTTGTAGCGCATTTGGGCCGTCAGATTCGGCAAGTGCCAAGTCTTCAAACTTTGCACCTTTTTGCAGTTGCGCGTAGATTTTTTCAGCTTTTTCTTCGGCGGCGGCAATTGTTTTGCCATCTGCCGCGCTGGGCAGTGCGATGAGGATGTGACTCAAATTGTACTCTGGAGATAGCCAGAACTTCGCATCGGCGGAAACCAGGAAGTTATCGATATCCTGTTCAGAAATTTTGATTCGTGAACGAACAAGCCCCTGCGAGATATTTTGCATCAGCAGTTGTTTGTGAATTGTGCTTTTGAATTCTTCAATACTGACGCCGTCTTGCTGCAAGCTTTGCACTAATTGCTGCTCATTAATGCCTTTGTTGGCCATAATATTGCCAATTGCCTGCAGAACCTCCTGGTCGCTTACGGTAACTCCGTAGCGGTGTGCTGCATTTAATTGCAATGTTTCGTTGATCAGCTGGTCCAGAATCTGCTCGCGCAGCACACTTTCAGGGGGGAGTTGCATTCCCGCCGCGTTCGCACGCATGGCAATATCCTGAATTCGGCTGTCCAGTTCGGTCTGCGTGATCACTTCTTCGTCAACCACGGCAATAACACGGTCCATCATTTCAATTTGCGCCTGTGCTGAAATAGAGCTGAACAGGCTGGAAAGCAGTAAGGCAAAAGGTAAATAGCGTCGTAAATTCATGTAATTTTTAGTACTTTTAGTATAGTAATCAGTAAGTTAGCGGTGGTAGTTCGCTTCTCGATCGCGATAGCCAAAGATACCATCTTCAAGAATAGAATTAATTTTGGCCCCCGATCCACCCAGGCCTTTGAAGTGAATTTCAAAGAATACGCCTTGATCATACTGATCGTCGGCATTGTCACTGAGGTTGGCTATATTACTGTCTAGCCAGCGTCGCGCCAAGAAGCGCAAGCGGTAGCAGCAATCGTTGTATTCGAACCCGATGAAAGCTTCAAGTTCCTGGCGGTCGATAAAGTCGTAGTTGAGCTTGCCCATCATTGACCACTGGCTGGAAATAGGGGTGGTAAAAGAGGTGTCCAGCTGGTCTATCACGCGGGAATTGCCATCATCGCGAATTTGGCCGGTGGATACATCTTCTCGCAAAAATGAGTAACCTACATTGAACAGGCTTCGATAGTCCTCTGTGGCAAAATTTAACCCAGCTGAGCCGCGATTAATTTTTTCATTGCTGGTGTCATACACGGTGTTGCCATATAGCTGCGTCCGTTCGCCAAGATGAATCATGAACTCGGTAGCAAATTCAGAGGCGTCACTGGTATCTTCGGTGAGCATTTCACCGCTGAGCGATATTTGTCTTTCATCGAAATGAAAAATTTGCCCTACGCTGACGCTGAACAGATCTCGCCCGGTGGTATTGGATTGCCAGTGGGTGGTGGCCCCAAGTGTAATCTGGTTGGCATCGTCTAGGCGGTCTCCCCCGATAAAACGTGAATCCCGATACAACTGACCGTAAGTAAAGGTTCTGGACGAGGTGTCGAAGTTAATGTTTTGATCCTGATCTACACCCAGCCCATAAAGATCTTCATGGCTTTCGTATTTGCGGTACAAGTAATACGCGCGAGGCTCGAAGGTCTGAGTGAACGGGCCGCCGGGATGTTCGAATATCAGGCCAAAGTCCAAGCTGGCTTGTGGGGTACCCAGGCCAAATTGCTCTTCAGGAATATTGGAGATACTGTCTTCCTCCAAATTGTAATAGATGGTTTTGTAACCGACTTCGGGCTTGATAAAGCCCCAGGTCTCACGTCTTTCCCAGTACAAACGGTAGTCTGTGTTGGCGCGCTGGCCTGTCAGCACTTCCTGCCCCTCGTCGGGGTGTGAAAACTGAGTGAATCTGTTTTGTAATTCCAGGCTCCAGCCACCAACTCGGTAGCGGCCGTTCAGGTCTACCTGGGGGAGTTTGCGATAAGGAGTATCAAGATCGAGTAGCAGAACTTGTTGTGATTGCGCCAGGGTGCTTAAGCGCCAGTGGTCAAATTGATAGCCCACTTCAAACGATTGGTTGAGGTAGGTATTGCTGGTCACGGCTAATGTCGCCGTTCCGAGTTCGCGTAAATAATCCACGTCGCTGACGCGGGTAAAATCCAAGGCAGTGTACCAGCCCTTTAATTCACCACCTCTTTGATCGATATCCAGTAACCAGCGGTTGCTGCCCTGATAGGGGCGAGCTTCTTCGGCGGTGATTTCACCGCGTTCAATCAGCTCATCCAGGTCTTCGTCCTGGCTGCCGCCATCGTCCGGCAAAATTGCAAACCCCATCGAGGAGCGCATCCATTCATTTAAATAACGGGTTTCAAATTCCAGCATGGTCCCGCGACCAGTGATAAATCGCGGCGAAATAGTCGCATCATAATTAGGTGCCATGTTCCAATAATAGGGAATGGTGATGTCCAGACCGCCGTCGTCACTGCTGCTGATGGAGGGGAATAACAGGCCACTTTGGCGCTCTTCTCCCACCGGGAAAGAAATGTAAGGTAAGTAAAATACGGGTACCGAGCCTATTTTAAGTTTAACGTTTTTACCGTGCCCCTGATTTGTGGCACTGTCGACGGACAGCTCTTCACCTTCCAGTGACCAGGCTTCGTGCCCGGGCTCACAACTGGTAATCATGCCGTTGCGCAGCTCGATACGCGAAGCGGAAGTTTGCTGGACAGACTCCGCGCTGCCACGGATATGATCTTCCTGTATGACAAATTTGGCATCTTCAAAAACAGCACGATTTTTAGTTGTGCTGACTTCTGCGAATTCACCCTGTATGCGCATTCCGCGTTGTTTGATGGTGACGTGTTCTTCCAGCACGGCCCGATCGACATTTCGCTCGTAGGACATTCGGCCGGCTGAAATGGAGCGATCGCCCTGACTGACTCTGACATTGCCTTCCAGCACTGCGGTATTGGCACCGGTGACGGTGGCGTCTTTAGCTGTAACAACGAGTGGCTGAGTGTCCATCCGCTGGCTGGTAATGGCCTCTCGGGCTTCGGGTTGCACTGAATGTAAATAGATACCGGTACAGCCCGGCAGAACCAGCGATTGGTACTTGTCAGGTAGCTGTTCTTTTTTTATCCATTCAAATGGGGACTCCTCGGCGAGTCGCTCCAGATATTCATAATCCGCCGGATCGATATGTTTTTGCGCGTTTTTCCCTGCGTGCGTTTGCGCCCAGGCGATTGCCGCTGGCCACACCAGACATAAAATCGTTAACGCTCCTTTCAGCATGGGGAGCATCAACGCGTTTAACCGTGGTGAGTTGTATTTGAGCTTAACAACGCTCTTGGGCATACTGAAATCCTATAAACCTGCAGCTTGTATAATCTTTGTTCTGTTTAACCGTTTAGTATTTTCGGGGCCTTTTTTACAGAGAAGCTACTACTGCAAATACTGCAAAGCAATTGCCACAAAGTAGCTCTGACGGTTGGATTCGTCTCCAACTGTCCAACCGAAATGAATTAAGCCGCTCGGAAGACTTGGCTTTTTTATTTTTGCTAACTTAAGATCAGCCAGAAATTTCTGTTTTGACAATAAGCTTGGCAACTCGCAAGCCTTCTGGAAAACAGAGGCGCAGATTATAGTGCTAACAATGGTGAATTTAAAATCGATAAGTCGGAAAGGTTTAATTTCTTGCAAGAAAACAGCATAAAAATATTCCACCAATGGATAATTCAAGCGCTGCAGTTGACCAAACGTGACAGTGAACCCGTAAAAAACTCCGCGAGTGGTGAAATTGAGGCTGCAGCGAATTCGGATCTTGAGTGCCGCGAAGGGCTCGCTCAAGCAGGTATTGTTGCCGAAAGCACTCGCTTGGTTGCATTGCCGGGTGATGCTGGTCATCGGCGGTATTTTCGTGTGGAGGCCCTTGAATACTCGTGGATCGCGGTTCTCTATCCGCCCGAGAGCACTGCCGAAATAGATCAGTTTGTTCGGTTGGCGCGTTATTTTCGTCTGCGCGGTGTGCATACCCCAGGCGTCGTAGCCGCAGATGGTCAACAAGGCTTTTTGCTGTTGGAGGATCTCGGCACTGACCACCTGCAGGACGAGCTAATGCCTGAAACGGCGGATGGACTTTATGCCAACGCCATGATGAGTCTACTTTGTCTTCAGCAGTTGCCGAGAAACGAGATAGACGAACTGAATTTACCCGAGTATTCGCGTGAACGATTTCGCATGGAGATGAATCTCATGTGTGAATGGTTTGTCGAAAAATTACTGCAATATGAGATAGATGCGAATACTGCCGAAATGCTGGATGAGGGCTTTCGCATGTTGGAGGACAGTGCCCTGCAACAACCTCAGGTCCTCGTGCATCGAGACTACCACTCTCGCAACTTATTAATTCGTCACGCAGAGACCATCGGAGTCATTGATTTTCAGGACGCAGTGCTGGGGCCGATATGTTATGACCCCGCGTCACTTCTGCGCGATTGTTATATCGCCTGGCCCGAATACAAAGTGACGCAGTGGAGCTTAAGCTATAAACGAATTGCGGAAGAGGCCGGGGTGATGCCAAAGATCGACGACGGAGAGTATCTGCGCTGGTTCGATTTAATGGGGTTGCAAAGGCATATCAAAGTGTTGGGGATTTTTTCCCGCCTGTCGCTTCGCGATGGCAAGCACCAGTATTTGCAAGATTTGCCTTTGGTGGTGCATTACATTGTTTGCGTCGCCAAAAAATATGAATCGTTGCGGACTTTTGTTACCTGGTTTGAGCAACAATTGCTACCAATCATTGCCCTGCAACCCTGGTATTGTCCTGTGGATGTTGAGCACGCGGGGATTTATCGGCAAGGCGCCGATTCTGCGCAAGAACTGAACCCCAATGAGCAGCACGTATGAACTCAAAAGCATTCATATTTGCGGCAGGAGAAGGGCGGCGTATGTTGCCTTTGACAGAGCATTGCCCGAAACCTTTATTAAAAGTCCGGGGTAAATGTCTGATTGAACACCACATTGAAAAACTGGTTGCTGCCGGATTTTGCGAGATAGTGATAAATGTATCGTATCTGGCGGAGCAAGTAATAGAGCATCTGGGCAATGGTGAGCGCTATGGTGCAGATATTCAGTTTTCCCTGGAGGAGCGACCATTGGAAACCGGAGGTGGTCTGCTAAAAGCATTACCATTACTGGGTGAGGAGCCGTTTGTTTTGGTAAATGGGGATGTCTGGACGGACTTTCCATTCTCTGCGTTAAGTGAACGGAAAGATATTTTTACCGGCGTTTCGGCAGGTGATACGCGCTTATTTCTGGTTGAAAATCCAGACCACAACCCATCGGGTGATTTTGCGTTCAAGCGCAAAGGCGATGCCTTAAGTGATGAACTCGTGTTGAGGGACAGCGTAGTCGCTCATGGCAAGTCTTATACGTTTAGCGGTATTAGTATTTTAAATCCCGCGCTCATTGCACAGTATCCCTCCAAGCGCGAAAAATTTCCCCTTCTCGAAGTGTTTCAATATGCGATAGAGCAACAGCAGCTGAAAGGCGAGATTTATTCGGGGCGCTGGGTCGATGTGGGAACACCGCAGCGTCTGGACTTGGTCAATCTCGACTTACCTGATTAAGACTTGGCTAGCCAAGGGTAGCTGTCAAACGCTCGGCAGCCAGCGTTAACCCCCCACTTTTACGCCGCGCGCATGCTTATTGATAAAGCCACGAATTCGTCGTGTGAGCGGTGTTTCCCCGTCAAAAACTTCAGTGCTCGGCGGTTCAATTTTTACCTGGAAATACTGAGTGAAGTTGTTTTGCTGAGTGAAGAGTTTGCGCTCTTTTGACTCAGTGGCATCCAGATGGTGATCGCCAAAATAGACATCCAGCATCGGTACGTTGCGGTCATTGAGATAGTCCGTCAGGTTTTCTTTCTGCGTAACGATGTGATTGCGTGCCGATACAAATACAACCGCCCGCACAGGCCTTTGCATTTTCCCTTGCACTTTTAAACTGCGTTTATTGCTGGTGTTGCCGGCCATTAGGTCATCAATATATTTTGCCGCGCGATAGGCGGAGGTGCCATAGGCCACCACAATAATATTGAATTGCCCTTTTTCATTCAGAAAATCCATTGCCGCTTGAATTTGTTGGTGCGCGAGTAGCTCTGGATCGGGCTTGTCCGACGTGTTGGGCATATTTTGTTGAGGGTTTTCTGCCGATGCCGCTTGCGCCAGTTGTTGTGCCTGCTCATCAACCTCTGAATCCTGAGCCATCAATTTAGCGGTTTCCTTTGCATGTTCATCTTCTGCGTCTGTTGGATTGCTGTCGGAAGTTCCCGTAAGCGGGGTGGGGGCCGGGCGGGGGGGAATCTGCTTGTTCTCTGTGTCGGGCATGCTGACGGACAGTGTTGCCCAGCCGAATTGAGGGAGGTTATTTCGCACCGGGTTAATCGTGGCGGGCCAGTCTGGGTGATGACCATCATCGTGGAGAATTAGCACTGCGCCAAAGGGGTTACCGCTGGTTTCTGGGCGCCATAAAGCGAGCACCTGTTGTGTTGGGCCGAGCCAGACAATATCGCTTTCTTTTACCTCTCCTTTGAGCAACTGTTGTTTTAGTTTTTGAATATCGGGGGCGACGACTTCTCCGCGGGTTTGGCTGTCTGCGGCTGCCGGTGGCGCGCTGTTTTCTGTTGCTGTTTGCGCGGAACTTATCGCGCTATGAAAGTACAAAAAGTTGAATACTATGACAGGCACGATGAGCGTCTTGAGAAGATTATTGGCGAAGTTGTTCTTTGTGCATGTCATATTCAGTACAATGGCCGCTCTAATTTGTGGGATGTAAATATGTCGGATACTGCTAAGTATAGAATCGCTCCATCCATCCTTTCAGCTGATTTTGCCCGATTAGGCGAAGAAGTTGATGCTGTTCTGGCAGCTGGAGCAGATATAGTTCACTTTGATGTGATGGACAACCACTATGTTCCTAACCTTACGATAGGGCCGATGGTCTGTGAAGCGTTACGAAAATATGGCATTACAGCCCCCATCGACGTGCATCTGATGGTGGAACCGGTGGACGATTTGATTGTTCGTTTTGCTGATGCTGGTGCAAGCTATATTACTTTCCACCCAGAGGCATCGCGGCACGTTGACCGCTCAATCAAATTGATCCGCGATAAAGGCTGCATGCCTGGCTTGGTGCTAAACCCGGCGACACGTCTTGAGGTGGTGGAGCATGTGTTAGATCAATTGGATATGTTGCTGCTGATGTCTGTGAACCCCGGGTTTGGGGGGCAAAGTTTCCTGCCTTATGTTGTGGAAAAAATAAAGCAGGCGAGAGCATTAATAGACTCGCGTAATCTGGATGTTCATCTGGAGGTGGATGGCGGCATAAAGTTGGAGAATTTAGCAACAGTTGCCGCTGCCGGGGCTGACACTTTTGTCGCGGGGTCTGCTATTTTTGGTGCTGACGATTATCAGCACGTGATTGCTCAGATGCGAGAAGTGCTAGCTTCTGTGTAAAATGGACTAATTAAATCAGCTGTGACGCGTCCAGCTGAGAATTACGTCGCCAACACTATGTTTATCGAGGTTGGCGGCCGTTATTCAGCATTTGTTATTGATCCTGTGCGACGGGCACATTGTACTTCTTCATTAAGTCGTACAGGGTTGGGCGCGTAACACCCAGCAGTTTTGCGGTGGCAGATATATTGTACTCTGTCATATTCAGTGCGCGTAAAATGGCAGCCCGCTCCGCGTTGTAGCGTACTTCCCGTAAGTTTAAGCTCAAGCCCTCCTGTGAGATTAAACCCAGGTCATCCGATGACACCAGTTTTTCGTCACACATGACAGCGCCGCGTTTAATGCGGTTTTCCATTTCTCGAATATTGCCTGGCCAGTCATATGCTTCGATCGCTTCAATTGCATCAGGGGTAAAGCCCTGAATGTTTTGTGCGTTTTGTTCGGTAATGCGTTTGAGAAAGTGGCGAGCCAGCAGGAGTTTGTCGCCTTGGCGTTCTCGAAGAGGAGGAATTTCAATTTCCATTTCACAGATTCGGTAGTAGAGATCTTCGCGAAATGTGCCGTCTTGCACCATTTGTTTCAGATCTTTGTTGGTGGCACACACCACTCGAACATCAACGGGAATTTCTTCTCGTCCCCCCACGCGCTCTATCACTCGCTCCTGTAAAAACCGGAGCAGTTTGGCCTGTAACAGTAAGGGCATATCGCCGATTTCATCAAGAAACAAAGTGCCGGCATGAGCCGTCTCCACCTTGCCCAGAGTACGTTTGGTTGCACCGGTAAAAGCGCCTTTTTCGTAGCCAAATAACTCGCTTTCCATCAGGTTTTCTGGCACCGCTGCACAATTGATGGCCACCATGCGCTTGTCTTTGCGTGGGCTGAAATTATGTAGCGCCTTGGCGAGCACTTCTTTCCCGGTGCCACTCTCTCCAGTGAGAGTGCAGGTCACATCGGAAGGCGCGAGCTTTTCGATGGTTCGGCAGATCTTCAGCATTTTGGGATCGCAAGCGATTATGCCGTCCAGTGGAGACTGCTGCTGCTCTTGCAGCATGCGATGCTCGCTCTCTAGTTCATGAATATGAAACGCTCGCTGTAAAATCAGATCCAGCGTTTCCGGATTGACGGGTTTTTGGTAGAAGTCGTAAGCCCCCATAGCCACCGCACGCACCGCATTTTCATAGTCTGAATTGCCAGTCATGACGATAATTTTGGCATTTGGAGATAGATTCGAAATCTCTCGAATACAGCGAAACCCCTCATCTACGCCTTCCTCGTCGGGTGGGAGCCCCAGGTCCTGCAAAATAATGGCGGGTTCATGCAGTCGAATGGCGGCTACCGCATCATTTCTGTTCCCCGCGACAATAACCTCATACTGGTCAAAATGCCAACGTAGCTGGCTTTGGAGGCCGAGATCATCTTCAACGATGAGGAGTTTCTTTTTATCTTCTGATTTATTCATGATGTAGTAATTGCTTTTTGCTAACCCGACTTTGGTGGAGTAAAGGCTAGAGTGAATTCATGGTGTCAGGGATTAACCCGCCCTGGGAATTGTAATTATAAACGTCGTACCCACCCCAGGCGAGCTTTCCACGGTGATCCCGCCACCAATATTCTGTAAATATTCACGTGCCTGATAAACCCCGACCCCCATGCCTTTGCCAGACTTTGTTGTTTCGAAAGGTTTAAAAAGTTTGGAGCGGATGAATTCATCATCCATTCCGCAACCGTTATCCTCGATTGTGACCGTGACGATGTCGCTGTCTGTATTCGTGGTAATGTCGATAAAGCCGTCATTTGAAGTGGCGTCCTGAGCATTGTGAACGATATGGGTAAACACCATTACCAGGCTGTCAAAATCGGCGCGCACCAGGATCTCTTCGCTGATGGGCTCTATTGTTGGGGCTGGAAGTAACTTGTGACTGCGTTTAATTGACTCGATGATAACTTCATTGAGTTTTAATATTTTTGTTTCCTCTGGTTCGCTGCGCTGAAGCTTACGCAGCAGGCTGTTCATACGGACTACGGAATTGCTGATGGTATTGATTGCATCTTCAATAAAAGCTGGATTGTCTTTGTGCTTTTCCGCATTTTTCACCACAAGGGTTTGCTGGGCAATTAGGTTTTTTAGATCATGCATCACAAAAGCGGAAAGCTTGTTAAAAGCATCAAATTGACGTGACTCGGCTAAACGTTCAGCTTGTTCGTGACGCGTGAGGTAGCTGGCAATTTGTCTTCCTACCGTTTTGGCCAAATCCAGATCCTCCCAGCTGACAGGCGCATATTCATCGGTACGTGTCAGTAGTATAAAACCCACCAGATTGTTCTCGGTCAGCAAAGGAAAGATCAACCAGACGTTGTCAATTTCCGCCATCCAGTTCGGCAGAGTGTCGTTGGTATAGGTGGTGGTGGTGGATGATGTGTTGGGGGTGGAGTTGGGCGCATAAACCCATTGGTCTGCCAGAGCGACACAAAACTCGCTGTTTTCGGGTTCAAAGGTTTCCGAGATGTCGAAAGTGGTATTGATCTGACGAACGGGCACCAACACTTTAGCGCGTGCTAGCCAGAGGGCGCCGCCGTCACAGTCAAATAAATCCGCGGCTACTTTAATGGCGCGTGTTGCCGTATCTATGGGGGAAGAGGGTTGCGATAGCTGGCTGATGAGTTTTAACCACTCGCTGCGGTAGTCGTATTTATAGCTAAACAAGTGCTTGTCAATTAATACGCTGAGGTTTTTCCGCAAAGAGGTTGAAGTAAAAAGAATCATCAAAAAACATAATCCTATCACCAGAATCAGGGTATAAATTACGGTGCCCCAATCACCGCCGTACAAGCGCACGTAGTATCCGCCAATGGCCAGCAATACCAGGAGGCTGCCGGCAATGGTGACAGATGTGGTGTAAAAAATAATAGGACGTGAAAAGTTTATTTTCGCCTGGTGGTAAGACGGTTGAGTGGTAGTGCCTACGCCCATAATCATGATGGCACTAGCGGCCATGTAGACCGCGGCGCGGGTTTGCCACAGGCTGGAATCCAGGCTGAAAGACACCAGATGCTGCGTAAAAAGATAAGCATCGAAAACAAACATGATAGCCAGTCCGAGACAAATCAGTTTGATCAATCGAAAGTGGGTAATGTTGCGATACAGCTGTTCAATGCTGAGCAGGCAGGCTATGGAAAATAAGGTACCCTGCCAGATAATGTAATCAATTTGTGTTGCCAGAGGTGTGTGTGTAAATAAATTTAACACGGCAAATAGCAGGCTGCCGCCACTGATCAGGTAAATGCCAATCTTATAGGGCAGAGGTAAGCTGGTTGCACAGTATTTTTCGGTCGACATGTTGATGGCGAAAAGCCAGCTGATATAGTGCAACGACTCGGCCAGAAAAATCAGATTGCTGTTAAAGGGGGCTAATAGATCTGATCCCGCCAGTACGCCTAGCCATAGAGTTTGAAACGCTGCAGCCAAACCGAGCCACCAATGCAGGCGATTTTTAATTGCCTGATAGAAAAAGGTCGCGGTGAGTACAAAAGACAAAACAGCTGCACTGAAAAGTGCCGTGACGGTTACGTTGTCAAATCCCATAATTCTGCCGGCAGTAAAAACAAATTATCTTATCTGAAAGTGCCACCCTTTGGCGAATGTAGATTTGCAGGCCAAATATCGAATAAATAAAACCCTCTTACATTTGCCAGGTCACTTTGTTGGTCGATCGTAGTGGGTAGATTATAGTTGCGAAAAATGTGCTGAGCCAATCATACCGCTAAGCCAATGTTGACTGAATCTCCGGCTCCAGCTCGTTAACTCAATTAGTTATAGCTTTGCAGAGAGTGTTTGTTATATCAAGGCGAACATCAAGATGCCGTCCAACAACCAGTCACAGTTCAACATTAAGACTCTGAGGTAAGTGGAAATAGGGGAATTCAGAACTGGTAAGTTCGTACTACTGATCAACCAAGTGCGATGTGCAAAAAATACTAATGATTGAATGTGCTGTTAATTCGACGGATTGAATTGGTGAGAATGGGGTAAGTTCAAAAAGACTTGTCAGTACCCGGACGTACTACAAGCAGGACAAAACATCGTTGTCCTGCTGTAATAAAAGAGGCGATCATGACTTGTATCAAGCAGCCTTGATATTAAATTCGCTGAAGATATCGTCCATTACACGATCAAACAGGGGGGTAATGTCCAGAATTTTGGCTCGATCCTGTTGCAAGTCCATAGCGAGTGATCGCCGTGATTTCTCAAGATTCTTAACACCGAAACGATTGACGAAGATATAGCTGTCTGCGTCAATTTTCTTACTAAGTTTGCAAAGTAATAGCTTATCGTCTTCGTCGGTGTATTCCAGCCAGCTTCCTTCTGTCAGCTCTTTTGCTTTCACAAAATATTCCTGTGATAGTTCGCTATGCTCAGTTGGCTTTTCGTCATCTATCGTGTTCCAGGCCGGTATCGCTGGCTCATTACTTTTGCCTAATAAAGCCAATTGCTCGCTTGTTAAGCATTGCAGTGTATTTAACGATTCATTGTTGGCCACGGCAAATAACATTGTTTCCAGTTCAGAAATTTGTTCCTGCTTGCGCAGTGGATCATCCATTGCAGCATTCAACCCCTGGTCGACTTTCGTCAAAATGTCGGGGATTAATCGGAATGCCCGAGTTTGTGAACGCTCATCGTCTTTGGGTTTACACAGCCATATTAGATCCGAAATCAGAGCGTCATTTTCATTCCAGAGATGGCTCTCATGACCTTCTTTCAGTTGGGTTAGCACTAAAACCTGTTGCCAGGCATCCACCAGAAAGTTCATCGCAGTTGCGGGTAATTTTTGGTCTTTCAGTTTGTCAAAGATAGTCGATTGCGCAAGGGCTTTTGCTCGTTTGATTCTGGCTTTGCCTATTTCTGTTTGCTCTGTGCGTTTTTCAATGATGGCTGATTTGTTATGTTCTTTTTCCAACTGCGACACGATGGTGTTACACAGCGAAGCAAAACTTTCGGTGTTTACATCGTATTGGTGGTTGATCGTTTGTATGCCGTCCACAATAAGACGATACAGAGGGTCTCGTTCCAGGGATTTGCTGGAGTCCAGTTTTGCACTTGCCTGCGTAATAATATTGATCAGTTTTCTCGCGGCGTGGTCCGGCTGAGACAAAAACGCCGTGTCATTCAGGGCTAGTTTTAACAAAGGAATTTGTAAGCGGCAAATGAGTGATTGCGCAATAAGTGGCAGTTGATGGTTTTGCAGGATTTTGTCAAAAAACAAAGTGATTAAATTGATGGTGTATTCTTCTGCTTGCGCCAACGCTCTAGGGCTTTGCTCACAGCCCTTTTTTAAGAGTTCATTCACCAATAACGGGATAAAGTTTTGCGGCTTGTTTCTGGCAATTTTCTTATCGACTACCGGTTGCTTTTTACTTAAAGCGTTCGTTAAATCTTGAGTGGAAAACAAAGGGCCTGGGTTTGTGCAGTAAATATGATAATGGCTTCCACCCAGCGCATTGGCTTGACGAATAGCACTCATGAGCGTGGCCAAGGTTTCCGACGAAATGCTCACCGTCCCACAAAGTGAATCTGCTTGTGGCGCCGCGACATCCTGCTCGCGATCGCGCATCTGTTTTAGTTCTTGCTGCTTGTCCTGCACTTGCCCGGAAGTGCGTGGATTCGCGGCTTGCTGCTGTCTTTTGATCGTTTTTGGCAGCTTGGGTAAAATGCCAGCATCAATTAAATGATTGTTTACAGCACAGTAAACTTTGTCTAATTGCTTGAGGAATTGTTTTTCAAAGACTTTAAAGAAAATTAAACGCGCTTTGGTATTGATATTTAAAGTGTCAAAGCATGCATTGACAAAAGCCAGAGAAATAATTTGTGGTGCTAATGGCGTGCTTTGGTTCGAGAGCTGGTTGTCTGGAACCAGATGCTCCAGGCGCCGTGTAAAATCATGGATTTCTTGTTTGAACAATTCGCAAGTACGATCTGCCATGGTTTTTGCGGCGATATCAATTTCCAACGCTTCACGTTCGACCATGGCCAGATTATGAAATTCAAGATCTGTGTCGTGATGGCGTGTGGAGTCTTTTGTCTGGCCAGAATGGAGTGCGACGAAACTCGCTTTTAACCCTTCAATAAACGCGAGTGTAAGTGCGCCTTTTTTAATTCGAATTTCTCGCATGGATTCGAAATAAAGATTTTGTTCATTGTTGCTGCTGGCACGCTTGGATAAGTCATAAAACAAATCTTCAGCCGAGCCATACATTTGTTGAATCAATAGTTTACTTGTTGAAATCAGTTCAGCTTCGATGTGGTGAAGCAATGCATTTGTTTTGCGAGTTCTGATTCGTTGTGACGATTGATTCAACATAAAGGATGTTAACCTGTTGTCGGAAGTATTGACGTCTGTATTTTCGTGCAAGCTCATATTGTTCCGTGATCGTACCGTGTTGTTTATAATCGTTTTTGTGGGGTGTTACGACTAAAGTATTTTTTCTTATTGCTCAATCTCTGCAACTTGCGTTGCATCCTGTGTTGACAGGTTTTTGAGAGGGCCAATTTGATTGGCCTGGCTTATCGGTTTTCTCGGTTTTGCTTTTTCACTGATTTTTTTCGCTCATCTATCTAGTCTTTATCTAGCCTTTATCTAGCCTTTAAACATTTGGCTGCGTGGTAGCTAGGTGAGCGTCATTGGGTAGGGCATTATTTTGTTTGCATTTTTAGCTGCTTGTATAAGTCGTTTTGATACTGCTTTATGTTGCTGAATTTTTATACCATTTAATGCCAGAGTTGAGTCAATAACTAGTCAATTAAACTGTTTGGTCAAATTCAACAGCATATTAAGCAAGCTGCGTACCAAGGAAATTGTATTGCCATAGCGAAGTCTGTATTTGTGATCTTCTTCGGGAGACAGTGTGATCAAAATACCACATTGAAGATTTTCAAGATATGCCTCATTGGCTGATAACCCTAAATTAATCGGGGCCATTATGACGATGCGACGGGAGTTGACCTAGTAAAAAAATGTAGTCGAGTGATTAGTGCACAAATTGCGTTAAAATTATAAGTCGTGTTAAGAATGTCGACACCAGTTTATCGGGGGTATTTATATAACAATTTACCCAGATTTTTTTGATCTTGGGGGTGCATATCTCAGTTGCGTCGAACGCGGTCGGCACTATAATGGGGGCGCTTCAAATACGACGCGCGTTTAACTTATGATTTTGATGATCGATAATTACGATTCTTTTACCTTCAATATTGTGCAATATTTGACGGAGTTAAATGCTGACGTAAAAGTAGTTCGCAATGATGCACTTGGAATAGACGATATACTGCAGTTGCAGCCGGAGAAAATTGTTATTTCCCCGGGCCCTTGTACGCCAAATGAGGCGGGGGTTTCCCTGAAGGTGGTGCAGGCGTTAGCGGGGCAAATTCCCATTCTAGGGGTGTGCTTGGGGCATCAGACGATCGCACAAGCCTTTGGTGGGAAGGTGATTCGAGCCAGGCAGGTCATGCACGGCAAAACATCATTGATTCATCATGCAGGAGAAGGCGTCTTTGCCGGGTTGAAAAACCCGTTTACTGCAACGCGCTATCATTCTTTGGTGGTAGATCCATTATCATTGCCGGACTGCATAAAAGTGACGGCATGGACACTAAACGAAGCTGGCGAAATTGATGAAATCATGGGCTTAAAGCATCAGGATTTTGCCGTTGAAGGGGTGCAATTTCATCCTGAGTCAATCTTGAGTGAACACGGCCATTTGTTGCTGGATAACTTTCTTAGGGCTCAAAGCCATTCTCATTAAACCAAAATATAAAAAGGCTTAGTTATGAATATTCGGGAAGCCATCGCCAGAGTTGTGGTGAATGAAGATTTAAACCTGCAGGAAATGATCGAAGTGATGACTGAGATTATGACAGGGAAGGCTACGCCAGCCCAAATAGGGGCTTTTTTGGTTGGCTTGAGAATGAAGAGTGAATCCATTGAAGAAATTACTGCGGCGGCAAAAGTCATGCGAGATCTGGCAACGCCCGTGCATGTTAATTGCACTGATCTGGTGGATACCTGTGGTACTGGTGGTGATGGGGCCAATTTGTTTAACGTGTCTACCGCGTCGGCTTTTGTGGTCGCAGCAGCCGGGGGGCATGTCGCTAAACATGGAAACCGTTCTGTTTCCAGCTCTACTGGTAGCGCTGATGTTTTAGAGGCAGCAGGTGTTAACCTTAATGCTGCTCCCGATGCGGTGGCTCGCGCTATCGAAGAGGTAGGTGTTGGGTTTATGTTTGCGCCCGCGCATCATGGTGCAATGAAATATGCAATCGGTCCTCGCAAGGAATTGGGAATTCGCACCATTTTCAATATGCTTGGCCCTATGACCAATCCAGCCGGAGTTAAGCGTCAAGTGTTGGGAGTGTTTACTCAGGCGCTATGCCGACCGATGGCGGAAGTGCTGCAGCGCCTTGGCAGTGAGCATGTGATGGTCGTGCATGCGGCTGATGGTCTGGATGAATTCTCTATTGCCTCGCCAACCTATGTGGCAGAGTTGCGAGATGGTGAAATCAAAGAATACGAAGTGAATGCGGAGCATTTCGGGCTGGCTCACAGTAATTTGGATGGTTTGATTGTGTCCAGTGCGGAAGCGTCGCTGGCATTGATTCGCGCTGCATTTACCAACCGTGAGGAAGGGAAGAAAGCCGCAGATGTAATCTCTTTAAATGCGGGTGCTGCTATTTATGTTGCTGGTCTCGCCTCAAATCTCGCCGATGGCATTAAAATGGCGGAAGATGCGCTTGCCTCTGGTCTGGCAAATGAGAAATTAAAAGAATTAGTTGAATTTACCAATATTTAGTTTTATTGGGATTGAAAGTTTTTTAAGTGTTTTATAGGTAACGCCTTGTGTCTGATACTCCTACAATTTTAAAAAAAATCATTGCGCGTAAGCATGAAGAAATCGTTGAACGAAAAGCCTATCGTACCAGTGTGGAATTGCAATCTGTTGCAGATTCAATGCCGGCTTGTCAGCGTGGCTTTGTGAAATCTATTGAAAATAAAATAGCTGAGGGTAAGGCAGCAGTTATTGCTGAAATTAAAAAAGCTTCACCCAGCAAGGGGATTATCCGGGAAAATTTTGACCCCGAGTCGATTGCCAGGAGTTATCAAGCCGGAGGTGCTGCGTGTTTGAGTATTCTTACGGATGTGGATTTTTTTCAAGGCGCGGATCAATATTTACAGTTGGCGAAAAGCGTTACCCAACTGCCTGTCATTCGCAAAGATTTTTTGGTGGATGAATATCAGATACTTGAAGCTCGAGTTATGCGAGCGGATTGTGTGCTGTTAATTGTTGCCGCGCTTGAAGAGCAGCGTTTAAAAGAGTTGAATGATTTTGCGCATAATCTTGGGTTGGATGTTTTGGTGGAAGTGCACAATGAAGCCGAACTCGATATCGCTCTTAAGTTGCCAAACAACAAGTTAATTGGCATTAACAACCGTGACTTGCATAGTTTTGATGTCGATTTGAATACTACGATTAAATTGCTGGAAAAAATTCCAAAAGACAAAATTGTAGTAACGGAGAGTGGAATTAACACTGCGGAAGATGTTGCTTTGATGCGATCTCACAATGTTAACGCGTTTTTAGTGGGTGAGTCTTTTATGCGAGCTGACGACCCAGGCCAAAAACTGGCAGAGCTTTTTTCGCTTTAATTACGCTGGATGCGTAGGGCGCAGAGTTTGAGTGCGCCTTTTGTAGAGCCAAATTGTTTTGTGAAGAGCTGCGGTCTGAAAAGAGGTGGGGTTGACGCGGACCATGCGCCCACGGATCGATCTTCGCGTGGCTGTTGTGGTGTAAAGCTGCAAGCGACAAGCGCAAAGAATTCGGTTTAGTTCATTCGCTTTGTATAAAGAAATGAAATCTGAAAAACTACTTAAAAGCGTAAGAGGGAGAGAAATCTGTAGAGCGGGGACGCGGTATTAGTACGTGAGTATTAAGGTGTAGAAGGGATATTTTTTTGGATGAGGGAGAGAAAGCGGGTGTAAAAAGGACGCGTGATTAGCGCGTCCCGTAAACTACCATTGTTTTACCTTTCACAGATACCAGGCCCTGATCTTCCAGGGTTTTCAGCACGCGTCCCACCATTTCACGGGAACAGCCAACGATGCGGCCAATTTCCTGGCGAGTAATTTTAATTTGCATGCCATCTGGGTGGGTCATTGCATCCGGTTCTTTACATAAATCCAGTAGGGTGCGAGCGACACGGCCTGTAACATCAAGGAAAGCTAAATCCCCAACCTTGCGCGTAGTATTCCGCAATCGACGCGCCATCTGCTTGCCAAGCGAAAATAAAAATTCTGGGTGAGTCTCAGAGAGCTCATTGAATTTAGCGTAAGAGATTTCGCCAATTTCACACTCCGATTTCGCACGAACCCAAGCGCTGCGATTATCATCTTGATCAAACAGGCCCATTTCGCCGAAAAAATCGCCGTCATTTAAATAGGCGACAATCATTTCTCGACCTTCCTCATCTTCGATAAGTACAGTAACCGAGCCTTTTACGATGTAATAGAGTGAATCACTTTTATCGCCAGCATAAATTAAGGTGCTTTTTGCTGGATAGCGGCGACGATGACAGTGACTTAAAAAATCATCTACGTTTTTTATATGCGGAGAAAGAGACGCTGCAACCAAGTCGATAACCTCTGTTATTTCTGGTGGATTCCTTAATACTAATGAGTATAACGCTTAACTTGATAAAAACCGAATTTTTTCTTTTTTACCAGATAGTCGGGCGAATTGCACCGTTAATCCGTTTCATTAAGCGCGTGTTGTCTAAGTAAAAAACAGACGACAAACTAAGAAATCTCATGAGTTAGTATTATTTTGCGGGCAAGCTTAGCAGGGCATGGGAAAAGCGTGAACTCTGATGTCAGGGAAAATGCTAAACTTGTCGCAAAAATGGCCGGAAATTTAAAATTAAAGCAAAGAAATGCGAAGTTTGCGATAATTGCGCATTCGTTTGAACCTCTGGTGCTGGCCTTCGGGGGTTCGCTGCGTTAAATAATGCGTTAAATAAATAGAAGAGAAACTGATATGCAAGCAAGTGTTAAGTGGATAGATGGCGCCTCATTTGTCGGTGAGTCTGGAAGTGGCCACAGTGTGGTGATGGATGGACCTGCAGATCATGGGGGGCGCAATATCGGCATTCGCCCAATGGAAATGATTCTCATTGGCCTGGGTGGTTGCTCTACATTTGATGTGATCAGTATTTTGCAGAAATCCCGCCAGGACGTGCACGATTGCCGGGTGGAAGTACAGGCCGAGCGTGCAGACGCGGTCCCAGCGGTTTTTACCAAAATTAATTTACATTTTGTCGTCAGTGGCGCAGGACTGAAAGAAAATCACGTGAAAAGAGCGGTAGAGCTCAGTGCGGAGAAATATTGCTCAGCCTCTATTATGCTGGAAAAAGCGGGTGTAGAAATAACGCACAGTTACGTGATTGAAGAAAAGTAGCTTGGTGTTAGGACTGCAGCGATTGCTTTCGCAATGAACATCTCGTGCTAGATGCGATAGCTGCTGTTTGTCATTACCTTTGACACCAGGGTCATGACGCCTTTGATCGGGCCGGGAAAGTCGTAGCCACCAGCATCCAGTGCGGTGTGTTGGTGCTTTCTTTCGTCGATGAGCATCTGTTCCAGAATTGCGCGAGAAGCGTAATCATTACGTGGTAATTCCCGTAGATGTGATTCCAGGTGGTGGCAAACCTGTTCTTCTGTCGCGGCTACAAACCCCAGGCTGACTTTATCGCTAATTAATCCGGCGGTTGCGCCAATACCAAAAGACAGGCCGTACCAAAGCGGATTTAAGTAACTGGTGTGACTGTCCAGCTCTCTCAGGCGAGCTTCACACCACGCTAAATGATCAATTTCTTCGTCTGCAGCCAGAGTCATTTCTGCGCGCACATGTGGCAATTTCGCCGTGAGCGCCTGGCCTTGATAAAGCGCCTGTGCGCACACTTCTCCCGAATGATTAACGCGCATTAAGCCCGCAGCGTGTTGTTTATCTGAATCGCTCAGTGATTGCGACAGGTCGATTTCTTCTTCTTTTGTGGGTAATGGTCGAGCTCTTGTTAAGGTTTGCGTGTCTCGCGTCAAACTTCGCAAGGCTCGGTCGAATCCACAAATCGCCTGATCAAAAAACGACAAATGACGTCCCGTAGAGTCTAAAGAGTGGCTGTTCGTGTGATCGCTTGATTTGTGCATAAGTCTGTTGTTTGATTGATGAGTGAGTTATTCGTCACTAAGAGCGCTTTTGGTTTGCTCAGGGCTGCTATGCTACATCTACATGACAACATCATATTACGTCCATAGCGAAAGTCAGTAAACCGCTTTAACTGAAAAATACTTTCCCGACAAACACGGCGCTAAATGTAGCTGGCGCTTGCGTAAATACTTAGAAGTCTTATTTATGAATAATGATGATTTACGGATAATTTTAAATACCAAAGCCTCGCTGGTTGTTATTGAAACCTACGACGAAGTTCGTGCTTTGAATCTGCTTGGTAATTTGTTTCGCCAGGAGCGTTTGGCGGCCTGGCGTTGGTCTGCCACTGAAGGGATAGGGCATCTGGGTTTTGGGCTACAGATGGGCGATGGGCAAAAATGCTTTAAGCCAGAAGAGGTTTTGCGGCACATCAAAGAATGCATGCAGGCGAGTGCTTTTGTGCTTTGCGATTTTCATCACTATCTTGATGAGCCAAAGCTTATCCGATATTTGAAAGATCTTGCGTTACAGGAAACACGCCATAAAGTTATTTTGCTAAGTCATCAATTGTCTCTACCTGCGGAGCTATCGCGCTATGCTTTGTCGGTTAGCCTTTCGCTACCTGACGAGGATGAGATTATGGCTATCGTACGAGAGGAAGCGCGCAGTTGGGCAGCGGAAAATAAAGTAGAGCGAATCAAGACCGATAACCTTACCTTGCAAAAGCTGGTGGAAAATTTAAAAGGGTTACCGCATCACGATGTGCGTCGATTAGCGCACGGTGCGATTTCAGATGATGGGATTATTTCGGAATCTGATCTGCCAGAGTTAACACGTCGTAAATTTGAATTAATGGATATGGAGGGTATCCTGCATTTTGAATATAGCACCGCACATTTCAAACAGGTTGGCGGGCTAAAAGAACTTAAGCGCTGGCTGGAAGATCGGCGGTTACGTATTCTCGATGAAAAATCGAATATTCAGGATGTCCCCAAAGGAGTATTACTTTTTGGAGTGCAGGGCGGTGGCAAAAGTTTGGCCGCGAAAGCCATTGCGGGCGTTTGGGGGCTGCCGTTATTGCGCCTGGATATGGCATCGCTGTTTAACAAATATATCGGTGAAACAGAAAAAAATATGCGTGAGGCGTTGAAACTTGCGGATTTAATGTCGCCTTGTGTGTTGTGGATGGATGAGCTTGAAAAAGGTCTTGCATCGGATGGTAGTGACAACGCTACTGGCAAGCGCTTGCTTGGTACGTTGTTAACCTGGATGGCAGAGCGAAAGAGCCGGGTGTTTATTGTTGCTACGAGCAATGATATTAGTGTCCTGCCTCCAGAATTAATGCGCAAAGGACGCTTTGATGAAATATTCTTTGTTGATTTACCTGATCAGGAAACGCGAACTATGATTTTCAAAATTCATATGAAGAAGCGTAATCTCAAACCCGAAGATTATAATATTGGTCACCTGGCAGTGCTTTCGGAAGGCTTTACCGGCGCTGAAATTGAGCAGGCAATTGTGAGTGGAGTGTATGCCGCATCAGCACGTAAAGCTCAGGTGGATCAAGATGGAATTGAACAGGCTATTGTGAAAACTCAACCTTTGAGTGTCATCATGTCTGAAAGTATCGCGCAACTTCGGGCCTGGGCGCGAGAGCGAGCTGTATTTGCTAATTAAAGCTTCGCTGTGACTGTGTTTAGTTGTTCTATAAAAAAGGCTAATTTGTCGAACAAATTAGCCTTTTTTTGTTTCGCTTCTGAGCTTATCTACCTATCTATCTCTATATATGTGCAAAAGTACAAAAGTACAAAAGTACAAAGCTCGGAAAGTCAGCGTATGTCGCATGAAAAACAGCCTTGCATACTGTTTTTCACAAGTGACGCTTACTGATTTTCACGAGCGACTGCACGGTATGCAATGTCTTTACGGTAAAAGCTGTCTTTCCATTGTATTTTTTCCGCTATTGCATATGCATTTTTTTGAGCTTCGCTTACCGAATTGCCCAAGGCTGTAGCACAAAGTACTCGTCCTCCAGCAGTTACAACGTCGTTTCCGTCCAGTTTTGTACCGGCGTGAAATACTTTGGTTGTTTCGGTGTCGAGGCCCGATAGGCCGCTAATCACCTGACCCTTTTCATAGGTGCCCGGGTAACCGCCTGCTGCTAGCACGACGCCTACCGATGGACGTTCGTCCCATTGTGTTTCGCACTGGTCGAGCTTTTTGTCTAGGGCTGCCAGACACAACTCAGTTAAATCTGATTGCAGGCGCAGCATTATGGGCTGGGTTTCAGGGTCACCAAATCGACAGTTATATTCAATCACTTTCGGTGTGCCATCAGCAGTGATCATCAAGCCGGCATAAAGAAAGCCTGTATAGCTGTTACCTTCTTCCGCCATGCCATTGATGGTCGGCATAATCACTTCCTGCATCACGCGCTCATATACTTCGGCCGTGACTACCGGTGCTGGGGAGTAGGCTCCCATTCCGCCAGTATTGGGCCCAGTGTCTTGTTCGCCAACGCGTTTGTGATCTTGACTGGTTGCCATGGGAAGCACGTGTGTTCCATCTGCGATAACAATAAAACTGGCTTCTTCACCTTCAAGGAATTCTTCTATAACGACACGGCAACCCGCTTCGCCAAAAGCATTGCCGGAAAGCATGTCCTTAACTGCTTCTTCGGCAACTTCCAGAGTTTCTGCAACAATAACGCCTTTACCAGCGGCCAAACCGTCAGCCTTCACCACAATCGGTGCGCCTTGTTCACGCAAGTAGGCCAGGGCTGGTTCTACTTCGGTAAAACTTTGATAGTTGGCCGTTGGAATGTTGTGGCGTGCTAAAAAGTCTTTGGTAAATGCCTTTGATCCTTCAAGTTGTGCCGCGCCCTTGCTTGGCCCAAAACATGCCAGGCCTTGTGCGTTAAAAAAATCGACTACGCCTTCTACCAATGGGGCTTCGGGCCCTACGATGGTTAAAGCAACCTCGTTTTGTTTGGCAAAGTCAGCAAGCGCGGAGAAATCGAGTACATCGATCGCCACGTTTTCCAGTTTACCTTCGTGGTGAGTTCCTGCATTCCCAGGTGCAACAAACACTTTGTTGATCTTTTGGCTTTGTGCAGCTTTCCAGGCGAGTGCGTGTTCACGTCCGCCGCTGCCAATAACAAGTACGTTCATAACCTTTCCAATTCTATTGAGCAGCGCAATGAAATTGCGCTGCATATCTCGATATTTTAAAAGAAATTTCTTTTAGTGGCGGAAATGACGCATGCCGGTAAAGACCATGGCCATGTTGTGTTCATCGGCAGCCGCTATGACTTCATCGTCTCGCATAGAGCCACCGGGTTGAATGACTGCTTCTATTCCCACCTTGGCTGCATTATCAATGCCGTCGCGGAATGGGAAGAATGCATCGGAAGCCATCACCGAGCCTTTCACTTCAAAGCCGGCATGCTCGGCTTTGATGGCAGCGATTCTTGCTGAATTGACACGGCTCATTTGTCCAGCGCCGACACCAACGGTTTGTTCGTTCTTGGCATAGACAATAGCATTGGATTTCACCATTTTTGCGACTTTCCACGCGAACAGTAAATCGCGAATTTCTTCTTCAGTTGGAATGCGCTTACTCACGATTTTTAAATCGTCTGCGGTAATGACGCCAAGATCGCGGTCCTGCACCAGCAGGCCGCCGGCAACACGTTTAAAGTCATAACCATGGGGAGCTGTTTCACTCCACTGTCCACACGCGAGTAAACGAACATTTTTCTTGCTCTGTACGACTTCAACCGCATCTGCACTTACACTGGGTGCAATAATGACTTCAACAAATTGCTTTTCAACGATTGCGCTTGCAGTTTTTCCATCAAGTTCGCGATTGAAAGCAATAATACCGCCGAATGCCGATTCCGGGTCTGTAGCAAAGGCGCGCTCATAGGCTGCAAATATGTCATCGCCCACGGCTACACCACAAGGGTTTGCGTGTTTAACAATGACGCAGGCAGGTTGGGCAAACTGCTTGACGGTCTCAAGTGCTGCATCTGTATCAGCTACATTGTTGAACGACAGTTCTTTGCCTTGCAATTGCTGTGCAGTGGCAATGCTGGCTTCGTTGCTGTTAGCTTCTACATAGAAGGCGGCTTTTTGGTGAGGGTTTTCACCATAGCGCATGGTTTGTGCAAGCGTAAACTGCGAGTTAAAAGTGCGTGGAAACTCATTTTCTTCTTTTTGCACTTTTTTGCCAAGATAGTTGGCAATGGCACCATCGTAAGCTGCGGTATGCTCAAATGCCTGTACGGCTAAATCAAATCGCGTATCCAGAGAGAGTTGCGATTGGTTGTTCTGCAGTTCTTCTAATACGGTTTGGTAGCTGCTGGCATTAACAACGATGGCTACATCTTTATGATTTTTTGCTGCTGCGCGAACCATGGTTGGGCCACCGATATCGATGTTTTCAATCGCGGTTGGCAGGTCGCAGTCTGGTTTTGCTACCGTTTGTTCGAAGGGGTATAGGTTTACTACTACCATATCGATTGCGGATATTTCGTGCGCTTGCATGATCTCGTCATCGGTGCCGCGACGACCCAGGATACCCCCGTGAACTTTGGGGTGAAGCGTTTTTACTCGGCCGTCCATCATTTCTGGAAAGCCAGTATATTGGGAGATTTCAACAGCATTTATGCCGTTGTCTTTTAATAATTTGTAGGTGCCGCCAGTTGAAAGAATTTCAACATCCTGAGCTGCAAGTGCTTGGGCAAATTCAACGATACCCGTTTTATCCGAAACGCTGATAAGTGCGCGTCGGATTTTCACCAAGTTTTCAGTGCTAGACATTGTGATTTCGTGTTCCTAAAAAAACATTAGGGCACCGCTAAAAATTGTTTTTTCGTAAGCGCACTACATTTTACTTGTACAGTTTGCAGTGTGCTTACGAAACATTTTTAGAGGTGCCCTCTTGCTAACACAGGCGATGAGAGTTCAGAGGCCTGTGTCGACTATGGGAGCAAAAAGAGTGGGGCTTAGAGTAAGCCGTATTGCTTTAATTTTTTACGTAAAGTGCCGCGGTTCAAACCAAGAACGTTTGCTGCTTTAGTTTGGTTGTGACGAGTATACTTCATGACTACTTCTAACATTGGTGCTTCAACCTCTGCTAGTACCATTTCGTATACGTTAGAAACGTCTTGACCTTCAAGGTGTTGGAAATAGTTGCTAACTGCACGCTCAACACAGTCACGCAGGCTTGGGTCTTGCGGTGCATTGTAAGATTCATTTACTGGCGCTGCTGGAGCTTGACCAGAGAATTCGTTAGTGCGTTCGTTTAAAAGCGTATCCGCTGTATTCATGCTGCTTTTTCCTCATGATAATTTAACCGTGCAAAAAATTCTTGTACGGCACTGATTTGTGAAGTTGAAGTTTCAAGTTGATTAAAATTTTTTGTGGTCGAATTGGAAACAGATAGTTGTTGGACGTACCACGTAAAATGTTTGCGGGCAATTCTCACACCCATGAACTCGCCATAAAATGCGTGAAGAGCTTCTATGTGTTCGAGAACTATTGTTTTTATTTGTTTGATTGACGGCTGTGTCGAGAGGGTGTCGTCCTCTAAATATTCTTTTACTTGCTTGAATATCCAAGGTCTTCCCCAGGCTCCCCGACCAATCATGACGGCCGCGGCAGAAGTATATGTAATAACTTCTTTGGCTTTCTCCGCCGATTTAATATCACCGTTTGCAACGACGGGAATATTAACGTTATCTACGATTTCTGCAATAGTATCGTACTCAGCTTCGCCATTAAATCTGCACGCGCGCGTCCGTCCATGAACGGTTAACGCTTGAATTCCCTCATTTTCTGCAATTTTTGCAATTTGAATGGCGTTTTTATTTTGTGTGTCCCACCCCGTACGAATTTTTAACGTGACGGGAACATCTACACTTTGCACCACAGCTTGCAAAATATTTTTAACCAGAGCTTCATCTTTTAATAGCGCAGACCCCGCAAGTTTTTTACAAACTTTTTTTGCAGGACAGCCCATATTAATGTCAATAATCTGCGCACCTTGTTCCGCACAGGCTCGGGCAGCGTCTGCCATCATTTGGGGTTCACTACCAGCAATTTGAATGCTGATCGGTCCGATATCCTCTGCAACCGCAAGACGATTTCTCGACTTGTCCGACTGCCACAGGCGGGTATCTGACGAAAGCATTTCGCTCGTCACTAAACCTGCGCCCATTTTTCGGCAAATGGATCGAAATGGTAAATCGGTTACGCCGGCCATTGGTGCTAGAAGCACACGGCTGTCAATGGCGTAAGGCCCAATGTTAAACAAACGACTCTCCCCCAAGAATGGTCTGTATGGGTTGGTATTGCTTGATTGAGCGCTTGTGTTTAAGTGCTCTTAGCTTGGTTCTCTAATGGTGTTTATGTCTTCAATAGCTGATCAAATTGTTGCCATCGAAAGGGGGGCTATCATACCTGTTGTTAAACAATTTTGGAATGCATTAATTGAACAGATTGCTCAAAAATTTAACAAAACATGTCGATTTTTATAAAATTTATTGATATTAGCGAATTAGGTATTAATAACAATAGTTTCGACTTGTTTCACAGTGCAAAACATGGTGGGATTTTAAGCAGATTTAAGCCAGGATGACTGCTACGGTGACAATTCGACTGGTTAGTCTACAATGCTGATGCGGTATCCGACGGCTTCTGGTCCAGGATCGGAAATTTCAATAGCAATGTGAACCGGTTGTTTCACTGGCATATTGGTTCGGCCCGCCAGCTCGCCACGCAGATACTCGCTGGGACTTAATCGTCGAGCGGAAACTGGTTTTTCGCGGCTGTCGGTAAAGACTAAATCCAGAGTGGGAAAAGTCTGTTCGAATTTGGCTGTATTTTGGAGAACAGCATCAACGATTAACGCATTTTTAATTTTGGGGTGAGAGCGAACCACAAGGTTTGCGGTGCGGATTTTGCTGCGGTTTACCAGCTCTGGCAAGGTGCAGTTGGCATACTTGCAGGCGATCCCGTAGTAGCTGCGGTAAGGTTCTACCAGGCTGAGTGAGTCGAATTTGATGGTGGCGATTTGTATGAACAGCGCGATACCGCCAGCGATGGCTAATGTGCCCCACAAGATGTTGGACTGCCAGAAATTTGAGTGCCTTTTAAATGAGAATTCCACAGGCTCTGGCTCAATGGAGTCCAGGTAGTTGGTGTTCTCTTTTTCGAAAGGCTGCTTGTTGTGGGCGTCCGGTTCGTATGCCTCTTCGTAGTTTTCCTCTTCCTCAAAGTACGATTCTTTAATGTTGTCGATTGACTCCGGGTAGCTTTCTTCCGGATCGTCCTTCAATACATTTTTTTCATCTTCGTCTTCGTAGTCATCTTCGAAGCTGTTGGTATAGCCTACGTCGTAGCCTTCATCTGCGTCATCAAAAGTTTGCTGGTCCTTTTTGCTTGCCGTTGAGTCATAGCCTGCGTCGTAACCATCGTCATAGCCATCATCGTAACCAACCGCAAAGTGTTCGCCGGACTCCTGTGAATGAGGTTCATCAAAATCGGAGGCGCCCGAATCTTTGCTCGTGTGTGGGTCTACCGCATCGAATTCACCCGTGGCGAAGCCGCTATCTTCGCTGTCAGGGTAGTCGTCAAAGTCGAAGCTTTCTTGCGATTCTGTAGTGTCCTGGACGCTTTCTTTGCTGTGGTCAAAATTGAAGCTGGCTTCAAATTCCTGAGTGATACGTCGCTCCTCCTCTTCTTCCAGCTCTTTTTGTGTGGGAGGTGGAGGGGGTGGATCATTGTCTTCATTGAGTAAATCTAACGCCCAGCTTTCATCGGAGTCTGAGGCGTCATCATTGTCTTCGTCTTCCAGAGCGCGCTCAAACAGGTTGACATCGTATTGCCCTGTGTTGCTTCGACCTAATTCGGATTCGTTGTAGTCTTCTTCCGTATTAAAGCTGTCGTCATACCGACTGCCGTTACGGTTATCCATGTCATCACTGATCAGCATGTCATCTTCATCGGAGTGGGATGACGAACTTGCGTTTACCTTCGATGGTGAAGCCGTGTTGGCCGGCTTTTTTTGTGTTGCCTGTTTTTCTGTTTTGTTTGCAATGGCTTTGGCAAAGGTAGAGGCAGGTTTTGGTTTGGTAGTTGTGGCATCTTCAGAGGATGGTTTAACTTCCTGTCTGGCGGTTTTGGCAACTGTTTTTGATGGGCTTGGTTGCTTGGTTGCTGGTTGGGCCGCCGCTTTATTTACATTGGCAACTTTCGCTGGGGTTGTTTTTGCCGGGGGTGTTTTTACAGGAGTTTCTGGCGCTTCTTGATGTGAGCTTATCAAGTGCTCTTTCGCATTAAAAATATTTAAACACGAGCCACAGCGAACCGCGCCTTTGGCGGATCTTAAGTGTGCGTCTGAAATGCGAAACGAGGTTTTGCATTTGGGGCATCGTGTTATATTTTCGGCCATACGGACATTGTCCAAACTTTTACTTCAGGTAATACTCTTGTGAGTTTAAACGCCTAGCGAATCCAGGTAAATTAGCGTGATGTTTTGTCGGGGGAATTCCTTATTTGAGCCATATTTATGGCTTGGTTGTTTTTTGCCCTTTTCCGCTGCTGAATATCTATTTTAGCAGGAGTTTATCAGTTAAAGCTTGTTGTTATAGCTTAACGTACTTTTAGCGCGCGTGCCCCGTGACACATATCCATTGATCGTCTTGATGGATATTATCGATATCGATATATGCTTCATATGCTTTAACAATAGCTTCTTCCTGAGTTTTCAGAATGCCAGACAGGCAAATTTTACCTTGTGGTTTCAGCAGGGCGCAAAGAGTGGGTGCCAGTTCCACCAGCGGGCCCGCTAGAATGTTCGCGAGCACGAAATCGGCTTTTTGTTCGGGGCATTTGTTGGGGAAATAGACTGGGAATATGTCCGATTCCAGATGGTTGCGTTTCACATTTTCCCGGGTCGCTAGTAAGGCCTGGGGGTCAATATCCGTTCCGATAACTTTATCTGCACCGTGCAATAGGGCGGCGATTCCTAAAATGCCGGAGCCACAACCATAATCAATCACGTAGCTGTTATGGAATTGCTGGGTGGCTATCCACTGTAAGCACATGAAAGTGGTTGGATGGGTGCCGGTCCCAAAGGCGAGTCCTGGGTCCAGCAAAAGATTGATGGCATCGGGTGCTGGGGGAGCGGTCCAGCTGGGGCAAATCCAGAAGTTTTCACCGCACTGGATGGGATGATAGTGACTCATCCATTCTCGCTCCCAGTCTTTGTCTTCCAGTATTTGCCATTGGCAGGCAGCTTCCTCGTCGCTGCAAGACGCTAATATTTTCTCCAGTGTTTCTCGCGTGTTAATGCCGGCGTTGAACAATCCGGTAACGCGCGTTTCATTCCAAAGCGGTGTTTCCCCAAGTTCAGGTTCGAAAATGGGCTGGTCTGCGTTGTCCGCTAGAGTAATTGACAGGGCTCCATGTTTTTGCATGGCTTGTTCGGCCGCGGGGGCGTTTTCAGGTGTGGTGTTTATGTGTAATTGCAGCCAGCTCATGGTTTAAAAGTCGCTAATGGAAAACGAAGAAGTCGCAACATCCGGGTATGAACTACCTGGGGGTTGCGACTTTTGTAGTGGGTGCTTGTTGGCTAACACTTCTGTGTTGTTTGAAGCACGGTCAAGACCAAATTATTTTGCGGCGAGTTTCTTCTCAAGGTAATGGATGTTAACGCCACCTTCACCGAAGGCCTTATCTCTAACCAGTTCTTTTTGCAGATCAGTATTGGTTTTGATGCCATCGATAACGAGTTCGTCAAGAGCAATTTCCATGCGCTTGAGAGCTGTTCTGCGATCGTCGCCATGCGTGATGATTTTAGCAATCATGGAATCGTAATAGGGCGGAACGCTGTAGCCACCGTAAAGGTGAGAGTCTACACGAACACCCAGGCCACCTGGGGGGTGGTATTTTTGCACTTTACCCGGTGACGGCATAAAGGTGCGTGGGTCTTCCGCGTTAATACGGCATTCAAATGCGTGGCCTTTTAGTTTGATATCTTCCTGTTTGTATCGCAGTTTGTTGCCTGCGCATACATTGATTTGCTCCTGAATCAGATCGATTCCGGTCACCATCTCGGTTACCGGGTGTTCTACCTGAATACGGGTGTTCATCTCAATGAAGTAAAAACCACCGTCTTCATACAGAAATTCAAACGTACCGGCACCGCGATAACCAATCTCTATACAGGCATTGGTACAGGCATTAAAGACTTCATTTTTAATTTCGTCTGGAATCCCGGGTGCAGGTGCTTCTTCCAGAACTTTTTGGTGGCGACGTTGCAGCGAGCAGTCGCGATCGTACAGGTGAATGGCACTGCCTTGACCGTCGGACATTACCTGAACTTCAACGTGCCGTGGGTTTTGCAGGAATTTTTCCATGTAAACTGTGTCGTCACCGAAAGCGGCTTTCGCCTCTGTTTTAGTGACTCGCACGGAATTCCATAATGCTTCTGGCTCGTGTACTACGCGCATGCCGCGACCACCACCACCAGCAGCAGCTTTGATAATGACGGGGAAGCCAATGCGCTCAGCGATTTCCAAGCATGCATTTTCGTCTTCAGGCAGTGGGCCACCGGAACCCGGTACGGTGGGCACTCCGGCTTTTTTCATTGCTTCAATAGCTGATACTTTATCGCCCATTAGTCGAATAACTTCGGGGTCCGGGCCGATAAATGTGTATCCACTTTTTTGTACTTGTTCCGCAAAGTCTGCGTTTTCGGCCAAAAACCCGTAACCCGGATGTACTGCAACCGAGTCAGTGATTTCCATCGCAGCAATAATTGCTGGAATGTTCAAGTAACTTTCTGCGGATGAGTTTGGACCGATGCAAACGGTTTCATCTGCTAGTCGAACATGTTTTAAGTCGCGGTCTGCTTTGGAGTAGATCGCAACTGTTTTGATGTCTAACGCTTTACACGCGCGCAAAATTCGCAGGGCAATTTCACCGCGATTCGCAATCAATACCTTATCGAACATATACCTTTGCCTCTAAGTTGTGCGAATTAAACGATGCGTACAAGCGGTTGATCAAATTCTACTGGCTCACCATCTTCTACAAGTATGGCATCAACGACGCCAGCTTTGTCGCATTCAATTTGGTTCATCATTTTCATCGCTTCTACGATGCAGATAATATCGCCTGGCTTCACTGTTTGGCCCACTTCAATAAACGAGGAGGCACCAGGACTTGGCGAGCGGTAGAAAGTGCCTACCATAGGAGAATTAACGGTATGCCCGGCGGGTGCTGCAGCACTTGCTGTTTCTGCAGGCTGTGCGGCTGGTGCAGGAGCTGCTGGCGCGGGAGCGCTTGGCGCCATCGCGACAGGGCTTGGCTGAATAACTGTTTGCATGGGAACTGCTGCTGCACTGGAGGAGCCTCGACTGATACGTACGGATTCTTCACCTTCACGTATTTCTAGCTCTTCAACATTGGATTCTTCTAATAACTCAATTAATTTTTTAATTTTGCGAATGTCCATTACGGCCTCTCTGTTAACAAGCGCTATTGCAGATGAATTTTTAAGAAAACTTAGGAGCCGGCGTTGCCTGGCTGCTGTAAATAATTAAAGGCGGCATCGAGTGCAAGCTCATAGCTGTTGGCCCCGAACCCACAGATAACGCCAACGGCGATATCTGAAAAATAAGAATGCTGACGAAAAGCTTCACGGCTGTGAACGTTGGAAAGATGGCATTCAATAAAGGGGATGGCCGCGGCGGATAAGGCGTCCCGAAGCGCTACGCTTGTGTGCGTAAAAGCGGCGGGATTTATGATGATAAAATTTATGCCTTCGTTGCGAGCATCGTGAATGCGCTCAATAAGTTCGTATTCCGCATTGCTTTGCAGGGCCTGCAAATGATGGCCGACGGCAAAGCAGCGTTCGCTTAGTGTTTGATTTATATCTGCAAGGGTGGTGCTACCATATATTTCGGGTTCACGTGTGCCAAGTAAATTTAAGTTTGGCCCGTGTAGCACAAGAATGGTCGCCATATGGCTCGCCTCGCTGAGAAATCTTGTTGGCTGAACGGATTTATGTAATAAGACGTGTCAGCCAGCCAGTGTCGCAATAAAATCTGTGTCGCCGATTAAACGTTGTCGTCACGAAATCTTATGAGGCGCGATTGTGCCTAATTTGACTGGGTCTGTCTATGCCCAGTTATCATATTACTGCAGTTTGCCGCATTTTACGTCCTTTTTGGCGAAGATCAGCGCAAAGCATTTTCCATGGACTCGAGAACCTGACTCTGCGTGAGTATTTGTGGCAGAACTACGGGCGGGGCATTGCCGTCTGCAGGGTACATCAGATACAGAGGAACACCGCTGCGACCAAATTGCTTCAATAAGTCGGAAATTTGTGGGTCTTCATTTGTCCAGTCACCTTGTAACATCACAATGTCATTCAATGCTGCGAACTTGATCACTTCGTCGGTATTCAGCGCTACACGCTCATTGAACTTGCAGGTAATGCACCAGTCGGCTGTGAGGTCGATGAAGACCGGCGTGTCTTCTGCTCGTAGCTCTTTGAGGCGGTCGGGAGAGTAAGGTTCCCACTGGCCATTGTCGGAACTGCCTGTTTGAAAGTCTCCAATTTTTACCACTGAAAATATTGCAAAGGCCAATCCCAGCATGGCTAAGCCGCGATTGCTGAAATGCAGGATTTTGTTGTTACTGGCATGTTGTAGCAGCCACACTGTAAAGGTGAGGCTAAGCATCCCGATGAGAATTACGATAGCACCATCACTGCCTGTCTGTCTCGCTAGCACCCACAACAGCCAGATGCAGGTGAGATAGAGTGGGAAGGCTAAAAATTGCTTCAGGACTTCCATCCACGCACCTGGCTGCGGTAAGTAGCGTACCAATGCGGGGCTGTAGCTAAGCAGTAGAAACGGCAAAGCCATGCCAAAGCCAAGTGTTATAAATACCAGAATGGCAATGTAAGCCGGTTGAGTGAGGGCGAAGCCCAGCGCTGAGGCCATAAATGGTGCGGTACATGGGCTGGCGACAAGGGCTGCCAGTACGCCGGTAAAAAACGACGAACTTAATCCATGGCCGGACGTCAGTGATTGACCTGCACCCATGAATTGAGTGCCGATATGCAAAAGGCCAGACAAGCTTAATCCCATAATAAAGAAAAGAAAGGCCATGGTGGCAACAAAGCCTGGTTGCTGTAGCTGAAACCCCCAGCCGAGAGATTCGCCAGCACTGCGCGCGCTCAAGATCACCACCGCTGCTGCCACGAAGGAGATAACGACACCACCAGTATATGCCCAGCCGTGTAGGTGTTGTGCGTGCTTGTTGAGGTGGGATGAAGCGAAGCTCAGCGCCTTTAACGACAGGACAGGAAAAACGCAGGGCATTAAGTTCAATATCAATCCACCCAGTAATGCCCCAAATAATATCCATGGTAAGAATGCATCCTGTTGCGTCTCGCTGCCTTCGACCTTGGCAGAAGGGGTGTTTGCTCCAGTGTTTGTGAATTTCGAGCCAGAAATTTCTTCTGCGTCACCATCAGTATCCACCCAGAAATACTGGTTGCGTGGAGGGTAGCAAAGCCCGGCATCGGCACAGCCTTGAGAGGTAATTTTCAGCTGGTAGGGCTTGTCAAATTCGGGCAGTGGGGCGACAACATCTGTTGATGTGTAATAGACGGTTAATTCTTTTTCGTAATATTCGTCGTATTTAAGTTTGCCATCGCCAAATGTGAGTTCAAACTTTTCGCTTTTGTCTGCGGTTTGCGCTTCCAGTTTAAACTGGTGCTGGTAAAGGTAATATCCGGGGGCAATCGTCCACAGTAACTCGAGTTTATTTTTGCCGAAGCTGGGAACCACCTGATAGGCCTTTTCAATGGGAAGAAACGTTTCTTCTTCTTCAAAGGGTTGTGCGCCGCCTGTATTGAAGTTTTGCGCGAATGCTGTCTGGCATAGCCACAGGAAGGTTGCGATGGCAGTGAGACTTCGCCAAATACGACGTCGCAGTGGTGTATTAGTGAGCTGAGCGTGTAGTAAAGTAGGAATTTGGGTAAAACGATTCATAGTGTTTATTTTGCATGTGGCGATATTGCCAGGTTTGCTTTCTCCAGTGATGCCATTGCTGGTGAGTTGCTGGGTCGCTGCGCAGTATATTGGTGAATTTCTCAGCGGCGCGCAGCGGGCAAAAATGTGACCTCAATCATAATAGCAAGATAGACACAGCGATATGAAATATTGTTCCATTAGCGCCCCATGTATTTAGTCTAATCACAAATTTCTTGGTGTGGCGCACAAGGTTCGCATTTTTGTCGGTTTTATTGAATTAAATAAGCAAAAGCATTCAAAATGAATGTTGGTTTGGTGGTATGAGGTTGTAAAAATGAGAGTAGTTTCGGTGAAAGCCGCGCAAAAGGTGTTGATGATCACTGCAATATCAGGCTTAAGCTTGTTTACCACAGCTTGCCAGTTGACCCCGACGAAAAAAACGGCAGCTGTACAAACACCTGTGTTGGCGCAAGAATCACAGTCTGGAAACGGCCCTGACGAGGGTTCGGCGAGTGATGCGGTGCAGTCGCCAACTGCGCATCAAGCCTCACCAGCAGCTGCAGATGCGGCGCCTTCGTACAGCCCCTTGGAAAAGCGATTTTTAGCAAAGGCAGAAGCAGCGTTTCGCAAAGGTAACTTTTTTTACCCCACTCACGATAATGCATTTGATCGTTTTAACGCGGTGCTTTTGCTAAATCCAGACAATCAGCAAGCAAAGGCCGGCCTTCAGGCAATTTTATTGCGATATACCACGGTTACCCGAGAATCTATTGGTGAGGGGCGTTTAAGCAGTGCGAAAAGCTATCTGCAAGAGTTGGAAGAATTCTATCCTGACCAGCCTTTAGTGAAAAAACTTCGCCGGCAATTCAATGAAAAGCAGAAAACCATGTACCGCCCAAAAGAGCAGATCATGAAGGCGGAGAAACATTTGGATTATGAGGAAATAAAGTTATCGGGTACTGCACTGGGAGATCGGTCTAAAGCCGTTGTTGAAGCCTTAAGTAGTATTGCGCAAAGATTACAATCAACCGATGAAAGCATTTTGATTTTTGCTCGATCGGATAAAGAAGGTCGCTGGATATACAAGCAGATGAAGCAGGCGGTGAATGACTATCGTATTCGGGGTGATATTCGCATTAGCTCAACCCCAAGAATTCGCATTTTGCCGCCGCTTTAGCGGTTCCACCTACTTGAATTTGAAATCCTGGATGACTATCTATTTAATTCTACTTGTTCCATATTACTTTTATAATGAGTGTCGGGTTTGATTAATAAGTAGTCATTAGGGGTTCTACGTAAACATGAAAATAAAATCTTACGCCCAGTTCAACATCTTGCTGGCTTTCGCGCTATCTTTACTGGTAGGGTGTTCTCCCAAAGGCGATGTTGAAGGCGCCAATTCTGCGGACAATGCGCAATCAATACCGGCGGCTTCAAAAGCAAAAGATTCACAACAAGCAACGACAATGTCGCAATCAAAGCATGTTGTGATTAGTGGAGCATTTATAAAGCAGTTGCCACCCGGGAAAACCATGGCTGCTGTTTATTTGTCAATGAAGAACAATTCAGACAAAACGCAAACCCTGAATTATGTGCACTCACCAATTGCCGAGAATATCGAAGTGCACCGGGTGATCTACAATCAGGGGATGATGAAGATGCGCCACGTCAAGCACTTCCATATCAACCCAGGTCAGAACTTGGTGTTTGAGCCGGGTGGATATCATTTAATGATATTTGGCATCAGTGAAAGTTTGGAGGTCGGTAGCACATTTCCTCTAACGTTGGAGTTTGAAGGAAATGAAACTCACACGATAGATGTATTGGTAAAACCTCACGGCTAATCGATTTACGCTAGAGCTCTGCCAGGGAAAAGGTGTGAAAAATCTAATCGTGAATGGCGTGCGTACAATTGTAAAACACGAGAGTTGAGAAGTCGTATAAGCCACTAAGAGCTTACTTACAATACATATATTTTCAGAAGAGCCCGTTCTTTCGCTCGTTGAAAGAGCTGGACGAATAAAATAAAGCTAAAAATAGAGAGCTTGTTATGCAAGGCTTAAATCAGGTAAAAAATTGGTTAAATGGAAGTCTGAACCATGTAAAAGGCTGGTTTAGTGGTTTAAAAAATGAGGGTGCTGATTCGACTGAGCTTGGTGAATCGGATCAGGACAATGTCGATCATCCGCATGCAGGCAAAGCTGTTCAGTGGCCAAAGTATGTTGGGATTTTCTTACTGGCTTATCTGCTGATTGGGTTGGTGTTGGCATTTGTGTGGAGTGATGAGCCTGAAATGTTCTCGGTTCGAGAAGTCAGTCTGGCGGAGTTGAGCGGGGACCAGCAAGCGCTTGTGGTCGGAGCGGCCACCACGGGAACACTTATCCATGTAGTTGAAACCATGCTGAATAAAAACGGTGGTTATCTCAGTAATGATGTGACGTTCCCTGGTGTATGGATGGACAATATTCCGAACTGGGAATATGGCGTCATTATACAGGTTCGTGATATGACGAAGGCCATGAGAGAAGCCTTTAGCCGTTCACAATCTCAGAGCTTTGAAGATAAAGATCTCGCGTTAGCAGAGTCTCGTTTTAACTTTGATAACAGCAGCTGGTTAATGCCGCAGACTGAAAATGAGTACCAGGAAGGCGTCGAGTTTTTACGAAAGTATCTCGTTCGTTTGACCGATGATGATCAGGTGAACGCACAATTCTATGCGCGTGCTGATAATTTGAGATACTGGTTGAGTACAGTGGAGACGCGATTGGGGAATTTGTCTCAACGTTTGAGCGCAAGTGTGGGACAGAAACGCGTGAATACCGATTTGGCTGGCGAGCCTGGAGGAAAAAAATCCACATCGATGCCGAGTGAGCTTCAAGTGAAAACCCCGTGGATGGAAATTGACGACGAATTTTATCGGGCCCGTGGCAGCACTTGGGCAATTATTCATTTTTTAAAGGCGATTGAAATTGATTTTGCTGATGTGCTGGAAAATAAAAATGCACGCGTAAGTTTACAGCAAATTATTCGAGAGCTTGAAGCAACGCAAGATACCGTCTATAGCCCCATGATTTTGAATGGTAGCGGGTTCGGTATGCTCGCCAATCATTCATTGGTAATGGCTTCTTATATCTCGCGCGCTAATGCGGGGATCATTGATTTACGTGAGCTGTTATCCCAAGGCTAAAGCTCAATCAAGTGCGTTGTAAAAACGGGTTTTAACAACGCACGTTGCGCGATTTTATTGCGCTTTATCTATGCCAATGGTAAGCGCGGTTTTACTGCAGGATTAAAGTAACTCAGCATGCTGTTCTGGGCGCAAGCGAGGCCCAAACTGGCTGACTACGACAGACGCTGCTTTGCTCGCCAGATTCCCGGCTTCTTCATAACTTTTGCCCTGGCTTAATGCGTAGAGAAATGCTCCGGCAAACATGTCCCCTGCACCGTTAGTGTCGATGGCTTTGACTGAGTGCGGGGCAATGTTGATGTACTCTTTTCCGTCAAACAGCAGTGCGCCCTTTGCTCCGAGCGTAATGGCAAAGGTGTCTCCGTATTGTTTGAGTTTTTCTTTCGCCTCATCGAAATTTTCAGCTTGGGTAAAGTTGATAGCTTCGTGTTCATTACAGAACAATATTTCGACTTTATCGCCGATCATCTCCAGTAAGCTGTCTCTAAAAAACTGCACGATGGCCGGATCGGAAAGACTCAAAGCGGTTTTAACCTGGTGTTGTTGCGCGAGCTCACGCAATTTGATTGCGGCCGGTTTACCCGTGGCGGAAGTTGCCAGGTACCCTTCGATGTATGCAAATTCAGAAGCCTTTAATGCATGGATATCAATATCTTCTTCAGAGATGGTTTCACTAATGCCGAGAAATGTATTCATAGTGCGCTCAGCATCCGGCGTGATCATCACCAGACATTTTCCAGTAATGCCGGACTTTGAGCCGTTATCGGTGTGTACAGAAACATCTGCCGCAGCAAGGTCAGAGAGATAAAAGTCCCCGTTATCATCGTTAGCGACGCGGCAGCTATAAAAGGTTTTAGCGCCGAAATAAGCGGCGGCAATGATGCTGTTTGCAGCAGACCCACCGCTGGCTTTTTTGGAGGCGACGAGATGATGACTCAATGTATCGATAATTTCCTGTTGACGTTGCTCATCGACTAGCGTCATCACGCCCTTGTCAATGTTCAAGGCTTCCAAGTCGGCATCACTAACCTCAATTTCTGTGTCAACCAGTGCGGCACCAATACCGTATATATCGAATTTTTTCATGTGATTCATCTTTGCTCCATTGCAAATTGGCGCCTGTTTACCTCTTATTTAGGGAAAAATTTGACGCATAAGGTGAAAAACCGAAGATTCTAACAAAAATTTTCCTTCATACCTTGTAAAATCAGGTTCCTAATTGCTTTATTCCGCGTCAAAATGGGGATTACAAGCTATATTTATTGTAGGGCTTGTTTCTATAAATATGGGGCAGGAACATACTGTTTGCTCAATAGCGAGCTGTTTCGCCTTCATCCGACAACTTCAAAGCATTTCAGGATCATTCCCTTGACGCCTAACTGCATAATTGTTGAGCAATATATTGCGAAAGGAACGTAGCTTCACATGTCTAAATTAATCAGAGACGACAACCCTCAAAATGAACTGGCGGTAGAAGACAGTGGCCCATTGTCGAATGCCGCGGTGATTCAGCATCTCAAAGCTTGCCAGCAGATCGCGGTTGATTTTAGTCAGCGCGCGTTCGCTAAATTTATCGAGTTAGTTGATGAAGCATTTACCCAGGATATTGATCGTGCCTTATCCAATGCAGAAGCCAGTCATTTGACCGAAGTGCGGCGTTTAATTCGCGAAAATAAAGATGAATTAACTCGCTACTACTGGAAATACCTTGCTGAAGGGTTTGTGAAATTTAAGAAGGGGCAACTGAATACCCGGGTAAAAACCGGTGGGGAAGAGGCTGAAGAGGTAGACCTTTCTACAGAAGAATTGGCATTGGTTGCGCACGAAGATCTGGACGAAGCTATTGCTATTACATCCTTGTTTCAGCGTGCTGAGGCTTATTATGCAGAGCCCTTATGGGCGCTGAATCAGCGATTTGCCGTGTTGAATGGCGGCGAACGTGTGACGGAGGCGTCTAACCCGGCTGCGCCAATTCAATTATGCGAATCATTGCGAAAAACCCTTAAGATTTTATCCATTACGATTGAAGATAAAATTCGCATTTACAAGGTATACGATACTCGTTTGCTTGAGATGAGTAAAAACATTGTCCAGGAAACCAATCGATATCTGCAGCAGGCAGGAGTATTGCCAAACTTGCGGTATAGCTTGCCAAAAGGTAAGGCGCCAGAATCTTTTTTAAACGGTGATACTGAAACCACTACCGAAAATGAGTCACAGGTATCTGCTGAGTTTGCCTCGGACCCCAACTTGACGCCCGAAGAATATCAGCACGAATTGCTTGTAGCAATTCGTCAGTTACAGGGGCAAATCTCGAAATCACAAGCAGCGAATGATGCTGTAATCAACGTGAAGCAGGTACAGCTGGTAGATGCTTTACAAAATATGCAGCACGGGGCTGAACAAACACAAATCTTGCAAACGCAAGCTGATGACACGGTGCTGGCTCCTATGGACTTCAACGGAGTGCTGGAGCAAATAAAAAATATGCTCAGCACAGGAGATAAAGAAGCCGTAGTGGCAGACGATGGGCTGCAAACAATAGATTTGGTGGGCATGGTATTTGAATACATGCTCAATGATGAAAACCTGCCCGATCGGGTCAAAGCTTTACTGAGTTATTTACACACTCCATTTTTGAAAATTGCCTTTATGGACCCGGACTTTTTTGAAAAATCCGATCATCCGGCACGTTTGCTGTTAAACAACCTGGCTGAAGCGGGTTCTCGCTGGGTGGGTAATGACGGTACCCAGCAATTTGATATGTATAACAAAATCAAAGAGGTGGTGAATAAAGTTCTTCAGGAATTTGATAGCGATATCAAAGTGATTACGAATTTATTGCTGGAATTTAAAAACCACACAAAGAGTATTTTACGCCGGCAGGATTTACTGGAAAAACGTGCTACTGAAAAGGCGCAAGGCGAAGAGCGTTTACGCGAAGTTAAAATGCGTGTAAACGATGAGATTCGAGGGCGCACACACAAAAAAGATTTGCCGTCTGCTGTGTTGTTGTTTTTATTGCAACCTTGGACGGATTATTTGTCATTCGCGCTGTTGCGCTATGGCGATCAATCGGAAAAATGGCTTCGCGCTATTTCGGTTGTTGACGATTTGTTGTGGAGTATTACTCCAAAGTCAACGGATGCAGATAAAAAACTACAGCGTGAATTGCTGGACTCTATCGGTGCGCGCATTAATGCCGGTTTTGAGACCATTGGTTTTGATCCTGCCAAAGGTAAAAAACTGGTGGAAGCTATTAACGCACTGATCAAGCTGGCCTGCGAAAGCAAGAAAGCTGAACCTGCTTCTGGCACGATGCGACAGGAGCTGGAAAAAATTGCTGCGAAGAAAGCAGGTGCAGAAGAAGAGGTTAACCGTCAGTTGACGACTGCCGAAACGCAAATGATTGAAAAACTCAAAATGATGGAGTTTGGCACCTGGGTCGAGCTTGAGGGCGGCAAACGCTTAAAAGTTGCCTGGTACAATGCGCGAACCTCCCATTACATGCTGGTAGATCAAACAGGTAAGCGCGTAGACATGATTTCTGGCCGTGACATGGCAAAAAAAATGTTAGCTAAATCTTTGAAAGTGATTTCCGGAAGTTCAAAGCCGTTCTTTGAACGGGCACTGGAAAATGTTTTCCAGAAGTTAAACAGGCAAGCGGAAACTCGTAAAGCCTGACGAAGCCGGATAAAACCGCGAGTTAAGCAAGGTAGGGCCACTTTATGTCCGATGATGTAACGGAAAAAAGAAGAAAACACCGTGCCGATGTTGATCAGCATATCGATGTTGTTAACACTATGACGAATCAGTCTCTTGGGAAAGTGGTAAATATCAGTGAAGATGGATTTATGTTGATCGGAAGTGGTGAAATAAAAGAAAACTGTTTATATCAATTAAGATTTAGTTTTACTGTGGCTATTGATGGTGTCTCCCATATTGATCTTGGTGCTGAATGCCTTTGGTGGAATGAAACCGGGGCCGGTGAACAGGTGTGGGCGGGATTTCATGTGATCGACATTGCACAAAAAGATAGAGATTTAATGCACGAATTGAGCGACGATGTAAGTTAACGCGGGATGTGCAATGCCATTCTAATGTGCTCGCTTAGCTCAAATATCCCGCGTCATTGTTTTTCCTTCCTACGCTTTTATTAAAGCCTCTCAAATACTTTTTTAGCTGCAGCAATGGTATTTGAAATATCTTCATCCGTGTGCCTTATGGACATAAACCCTGCTTCATATGAAGCGGGTGCCAGGTACACACCTTCCTCAAGCATGCCATGGAAGAATGTGTTAAATCTATCGTTGTTGCAGGCGATTACTTGTGGATAATTCGACACGCTGGGTTCTTCGGTAAAAAAGCCTCCCCACATGGAGCCAACGTGATTGGTCACGAAGGGGATGCCTGATTCTTTGGCGGCTTTTTCCAGGCCCTGGCAAAGCTGTTCGGTTTTACGAAATAATTCAGGGTAGTAATCCTGATCTGTTAATTTATTTAGTGTGGCCAGGCCTGCAGTCATGGCGACTGGGTTACCAGACAATGTGCCGGCTTGGTATACAGGACCGGTAGGAGCAATAAAATTCATGATGTCTTCCCGTCCACCGAATGCGCCTACGGGCATGCCGCCGCCGATGACTTTGCCCAAGGTCGTTAAGTCCGGTTGCACGCCATAGTATCCCTGGGCTCCACTTAGGCCCAATCGAAAACCTGTCATGACCTCATCGAAAATTAATACGCTTTCAGATGCGTCACATACTTTCCTCAAAGTATTTAAGAACTCGTTTTGAGGTGGAATACAGTTCATGTTGCCGGCGACTGGCTCGACAATAACGCAGGCAATGCTTCGGCCGATTTCTTCGAAAAGTTGCTCGACTTGCTCACTGTCATTGTAGGTAAGTGTGATTGTGTGTTGTGCCAGACACTCTGGTACGCCGGGAGAACTCGGCACACCAAAGGTTAATGCACCACTGCCGGCTTTGATGAGTAGAGAGTCTGAGTGGCCATGATAACACCCTTCAAATTTAACGATTTTATCTCGACCCGTAAAACCGCGCGCTAGACGGATCGCGCTCATGGTGGCTTCGGTGCCAGAGCTGACAAAGCGGATTTTGTCCATCTTCGGCATGATGCTGCATACCTTCTGTGCGAGCTCTGTTTCCAGCTCAGTCGGTGCTCCAAACGATAAGCCCAGTTCCAGCTGTTGTCGCACGGCATCGACTACGTCATCGTCTGCATGGCCTAAAATCATGGGTCCCCATGACAGTACATAATCAATATAGGCCTTGTCATTTACATCATAGAGGTAGGCGCCTTTTGCTTTTTTGATAAAAACCGGGTCGCCGCCGACCGCTTTAAAGGCTCTTACGGGGGAGTTTACTCCGCCGGGAATGAACTGTTTGGCATCCTGAAAATATTCGCTGTTTGTTTTCATAAATTAAAACTGGTGTTGAAGTAAATTTAAAAAGTTTTTCGGGGCTGGTCAGTTGATATTTTTTGCCGCTTCGAAATCGATGGCGGTATCAAGATTCTTATCTGCCCAGAAAAAACGATGTGGTGTGCGTTGGTCGAACCCCATATCGCGAGAAGCGAGTAGAGTGCGCCAGGTAAAGTCCTGTGCTTGTTCAATTGCACGTTTACCGTCCAGCCCGTGGGCGATGTAGCTGGCAATACTCATCGAGAGCGTGCTGGCTGCGCCGTCTGTGGTTGGGGGTTCCTGTTGCCAGGAGTAATGGTTGATCAAACCCTTTTGGCTGTAGAGGCTATTCTGAAAAGCCTGAGTTACTTTGCCTGTTCCCGTTATCAAGCTGAATTCACAACCGCGTGAAGCAAGAGCATGACCGGTAGTGTCTATCGTATCGGATTCCTGTGCGATTTCACGTGCTTCATACAGTGACAGGCAGGAAACGGTTGCCAGCGGCAGTATTAGCGCGTTAAACGCGTCGATTAAATCCAGGTGCTCTTCATTGCTATCGTCCATTAAATAAAGAGCCGGGTGTGCAACAACAGGAATTTCGGGGTAGTCCAGAAGAATGGAGTGAATGGCTTCAGTATTTGTTTGGGAGCCTACAAAGCCCAGCTTAATGGCCTGTACATTCATATTTTCCAGTATCGAGCGCGCTTGCTCAATTAAAATAGTGGACTCGACAGCGAACGTTTCACCTTCACTGGTGCAACCTTGACTGCACAGCGAGGTAATGACCGGGGCACAGTGGCAACCCAGACTTGCCGCTGTTTCGATATCTGCCTGGATGCCACCACAGCCTGATGGGTCCAGCGAAGAAAAAGAGAGAATAATTGGAGGGTTGGCATGGCCTGTATTCATTGCTGCTCGCCTTTTTTATTCTTAACCAGAGGGATGAGTGTATCACAAGCCCTTATTTATTGGTTCTGTACGTATTCGTCTCGTTGTACATGGATTTTACAGTCGATTAAATCCCTTATGACGGTTGACGTAATACTACGAGAAGTACAATTGGGATCAATAAAAAAACCGGGAGTTCATTAAACCAGCGGAAAAAAACATGGCTTTTGTTAACCTCGTCACGAGCGAATTTTTTCACAAAGGCGCCGCACACATGGTGGTAACCGATGACAAAAAACACCAGTACCAGTTTGATCCAAAACCAGGTGCTCGCCTGATAATAAGGCCAGTTTAAAGAGGCCATCCAAGCACCTAAAATCAGCGTCGCGATCATCGATGGAGTGCCAATACCACGATAAAGCTTGCGCTCCATTACCTTGAAGCGTTCTCGACTGATGTCATCTTCTGCCATTGCGTGATAAACAAATAATCTGGGCAAATAAAAAATAGCCGCAAACCAGCAAATGACGGCGATTATGTGAAAGCCCTTAATCCACAGCATTAACATGTCTAAACTCCACGGGGGTGTAGTAATTTTCAATAGCGGATCGCGTAAGTATACCTTGGATATCACCCGCAAACGCACCGCGAGAACGGGACACATATAATACTTCAGATGTACCGTTGGTAAATGTCTGCATGGCTTCCAGCAACGTGGCGGTATCGTTGATGGCGCTGACCCGAAAGTTTCGGCTGGGTATTTCCAGCAGGTCTATTTCCTCCTGAGCGGTTGCAGTTTCTGTGTCATCCTCGTCCTTCTCCAGGTAGTTCGCCAAATCTGCGGCATGCATGGCATGGCTGTATCGACCATCGCTGTCGCTGATCACTATCCACATGGGGTTGCTGACCAATAACTTTTCTGCTTTTTCCAAACTGATTTTTTGTGGTGATATTTTGAACCGGGAATCCATTACGCTCATGACGCCTACGCGTCGTAATGCCTGTTTCGCCGGCGCAAAATCGAGGTGGCGTTTGCTGTTTTCCAGCTGTTCTATGAACAGCCCCTTTACTTTAAAAAGTTGTCTTGTCACCAGGCAGGCTACAACAATGGCCAGCATCGCGGGGAAAATGACGTTTGGGTTATAGGTCAGCTCTAATACCGTCACCAGAGCGGTTAGTGGCGCGTTAATTGTGGCGGCCATCATCGCTGCCATGCCAATGAGAACGTAAAAGGCGGGATCTGCACCCAGCGTCGGAAAGAGAAAATTGGCGATTGCTCCAAGCGCACTGCCAATGCACGCTCCGATGACCAGAAGCGGGCCGATTAACCCTCCTGGAATACCTAGTCCGACCGTAATGGGAGTAACGATAAGTTTTGCAGCTGCAATGAGAAGAACGCTGTAAATTGCGATTTTACCCGCGAGGGCCGCATTGACCGTGTCGTAGCCCATTCCCATGATCTCTGGAACAAAGATGCTGAATGCTGCAGCGATTAAGCCCGCGGCTGTAAACCTTAATAACAACGGAACGCGCTCAAACCTCGCACTAAAAATATTGAGTTTGATGTAGATTCCGGCACATAGTGCGATTACGCCACCAATGCCTACCATGACTGGCAGTTCGATGAGGCTGCCGATATTGGTGTCGTCCAAGTGGATAAAACCCTCGTTTCCCAGCGCTGCCTGGTTGATCATTGTGCCCATCACTGACGCGAGAATGACGGGAATAAATCCAACGATGGTGTATTCCATGGCAAGCACTTCCATTGCAAAAATAACGCCGGCCATTGGCGTGTTGAACGAAGCACTGATGGCCGCGGCAACGCCACAGCCAACCAGAATATGAATGCTGTTATTTGGCAGTCGCAACCACTGCGCAAACATGCTGGCAGCGCCGGCTCCAAGGTGCGTTACCGGTCCCTCCCTGCCAACAGATTGTCCGCTAAGCATGGCCAGCGCACCGCCGACGAACTGCACCAGCCAGTTGCGCATAGGCAATTTGCCCTGATGGTTGTGCATACGGTCTAAAACATGGCTCACGCTCACATCTCGATATCGGGGGGCGATGAAAAGAAACGCAAAGCCGAGTAGAATGGCTCCCCCCAGAATTAAACCGGCCCGAATAGCGGGTGAAAGTTGTTCAAAGTTTTCGGCGTCTTGTAGCCAGAAACCCAGTGGAAGTTCGATAATTAGGCGAAATACCACGATAATGACGCCAGTAAGCAGGCCGACAATACATCCGAGAATGGTCAACTGGGGCAGGGCGTCGATGTAAGACAACGAATAACGCAGTTCGCGTAGTGAGCTGTTCCACCAGTCTTTAAGGCGATTGTTGGGTGTGTTGTTTGTCACAGGTATCCTGTTAGGCTGGTAATTATTGAAACTGTTGTAATAAATGAAAAGTGTTGTATTGAGTCTAGCGTTGAAAAACTAGATCATACGTGAATCTGTCGAGAGTTACATTTATCGCAGGGGATGAAGCACTGGTTAAAGACAGCATCCGTGAGTTTTTTCAACAAAATTGTGAGTAGAGGTTTACGTGGAAAGCAAAATCAAAGTTGGTATCGTAGGTGGCACAGGCTATACCGGTGTTGAATTACTGCGCTTATTGGCTGTTCATCCCCAGGTTGACGTGCACTTAATCACTTCGCGTAGTGAAGCCGGCAAGCGTGTGGCTGATTACTTTCCTAATTTGCGCGGCCATTATTCATTGAGTTTTTCTGAGCCCAGCCTGGAAGATATGCTGGCATGTGATGTGATTTTCTTTGCTACCCCGCACGGAGTTGCACAAAGCATGATGTCGGACATCATCGCGGGCGGTGGTCGCGCAATAGATTTATCTGCAGATTTTAGAATCCGCGATATCAACACCTGGGAACATTGGTACGGGCAAAAACACGCGTGCCCGGAACTGGTGGAGCAGGCGGTTTACGGCTTACCTGAATTGAACCGGGAAAAGATCAAGGAGGCCAGACTGATTGCCTGCCCCGGATGTTACCCGACATCGATTGAACTGGCATTGATGCCGCTGCTGGAGAACCAGCTGGTTGATCCGTCGAGATTAATCGCTAACTCTGCATCGGGAATCAGTGGTGCAGGCCGACAGGCGAAAATGGATAATCTGCTGGCTGAAGCCGGAGATTCGTTTAAAGCTTATGCCGTTAACGGGCATCGCCATCTGCCAGAGATCGAGCAGTGTCTGCAGGATATTCAACTCGCTGCCAATATTCAATCCAGTGCATCGCCAGCGATTACATTTGTGCCGCATTTGCTGCCTTTTGCTCGAGGTATCCATTCGACGGTGTATGCAAATCTGGTGGAGGGTGATGCGACGAATTTGCAGGCGCTGTTTGAAGAGCGATATTCGGCTGAACCTTTCGTCGATGTGCTGCCAAAAGGCATGTTTCCCCAAACACGCTCTGTCAAAAGCTCAAATATGTGTAGAATCGCGGTTTTACAGCCTCAGGAGCGGGGCACAGTGGTGATAATGTCAGCAATAGACAATTTAACAAAAGGTGCGTCGGGCCAGGGGATTCAGAATATGAATATCATGTTTGGCTTGCCTGAAGTGATGGGGTTGGAAGCGCCAGCACTACTGCCCTGATACACTGACGGTGCCGCATAATAGTGGTTCTGTTTTAAACCTGTTGGTGAGCGAAAGTCTGTTCGTTTGCCCTTGTTTACTTGCTCGTGCTTAAAAAAAACAAAGGCCTGTGCTCGATACGTTTTTCACAGAATTGAACAATAAAGAAAATTTTCAAATTAGTTTTAGGTAATATTTCAATGGCAGTAGTAAAAGGGTCAAAAATTCGACCTGTAAGAGTAGTCTCTCATCGCCCTTATTTGCGCTTTTTTATTACTGTTGGACTGTGTCTGATTGTAGCGGCCGCTGTGCGTGCCAGTTTTTTTTACGGTCATACCGCGGGAATGGCCGGACAGGAAGAGGCAATTGCCCGGGCAAAAACCCTGGATGCAGAACTGGCAGATAGCAAGGCAAAGCTTGCCGAGTTGGAGCAGGCATTTGAAAATGCCAGCCTTGGTGCTCAGATTGATCGCCAGGCGAATGAAAATGTTCGTCAGGAAGTAATAGATCTGAAAGAAAAGATCTCGGCATTAGAAGAAGAAAACAGTTTCTATCGTGGTTTGATGGCGCCGGCTAAGAACAAAAGCGGTCTGACATTTGGTGCTGTCGAAATTAGTGAAACTGATCGTTCAAGAGTATATTCCTATAAAGTGGTAATGCAGCAGCTGGCCACAAATCATCAACTGATAAATGGGACGTTATCGTATAAGGTGGAAGGTCGCCTGAACGGCGAAGCCGTATCCTACTCACTAAAAGATCTGTCGCGAGATGTTGACAGAGACCTGGTGAAATTACGGTTTAAATATTTTCAGAACATAGAAGGTGAGTTGCAATTGCCCGAGGGATTTGAGCCCGAAGGTATTGCGCTTCTGGCAAAATCCATAGGTAAAGATGCCGTCACCGTTGAAAAACGATTTGGCTGGCTGGTTGAGGAGATCTAGTAGATGTTTGGTAGCAAAAAAAACACGCCGTTTGCAAATGGTGGGCACACACTTTTTGACCGCGCTGTTGAAATACATGGCACTGTAAAATTCGCTGGTACATTGGATATCGAAGGGAAAGTCTTCGGCGATATTATGGCGGTGGACGGTTCTGACGCCTTGGTTAGAGTGCGTGAACAGGGCGCTGTTGAAGGTGATATTCGAGCGCCGAAAGTCATCATTAACGGTATGGTAAAGGGGGATGTACACTCCAATAAGCATTTGGAGTTGGCAGCCAAGGCAGTGGTACACGGAAATGTACACTACAGTGTGATCGAAATGGTGAAAGGCGCTGAAGTTAACGGAAACTTAATTCACGAGATGAAAAAAGACGGTAGCACTAAGAAGCCCGCGCCTGGCGCTGAGCCGGCGGCGAAGGCCGCTGCACCGGATGCGCCGGCAAAAGTATCTTAATACTTGACTGTTTTACTTGGTTAAATGGATAATCTGACCATATCGTGTTCGATGTAAGTGTTTAAAATTGCTCGAAAAATAGATCTTTTCGTCTGAGGTAATAAATGAATAGCCCTGAAACTTTCACCCCTGAACCTATCAAGGTAACGGATAATGCCATTGCCAAGGTGAAGGAGCTGATTGAAGATGAAGGTAATGACGCACTGAAACTCCGCGTCTATGTTACCGGAGGTGGGTGTTCCGGATTTCAATACGGGTTTGCGTTTGAAGAAAGCTGCGCGGAAGATGATGCGCAAATTTCTCGCGAGGGGGTGACTGTAGTGATTGACGCAATGAGCTACCCCTATCTGATTGGTGCAGAGCTTGATTACGAAGAAGGCCTGCAAGGGTCAAGATTTAAAGTGCAAAACCCCAATGCCAGTTCGACCTGCGGTTGCGGGTCTTCTTTCTCCATCTAAAAGATTTACATCTGATTTTACTTGTTAGACGACGCCTACTTTTGCTACAGTCGCGCCCGAGTTGGCCAGGCAATCGCGATAAAATTTTTTATCGAGGAAAGTCCGGGCTCCAAAGGGTAGAACGCCAGGTAACGCCTGGGAAGCGTGAGCTTACGGAAAGTGCAGCAGAGAGTAGACCGCCAATTGGTTTTCCAGTTGGTAAGGGTGAAAGGGTGCGGTAAGAGCGCACCGCGCAACTGGTAACAGTTTGTGGCAAGGTAAACCCCGTTCGGAGCAAGACCAAATAGGAATCCGTTGGTGTGACCCGCACTGGATTCGGGTAGGTTGCTTGAGGTTGGTGGCGACGCCAATCCTAGATGAATGATTGTCCATGACAGAACCCGGCTTATCGGCCAACTCAACTTTAATTTTCTTGATTCTTGGCATTGCTAGGAGCGAATTGCTGAGTTAATCTTGTTGTAAATGCATTGTTTTCAACAGGTTTGTCGCAAATTCATTTTCTTTTGACCGCAGTGCTGAAGCATTCTACGCCATATTGTGCTCTGTACGGAAAAAACACAATTCTTGTCCTTTCTCTTATTCTTATTTCACCTAATGCATTATTTCGATAAGTCGAAATAATCTTGAACTTAAAGTAATTTCTAGCTTTTCATTCTATCGCATTGTAATCGTTGACTTTTTTCTGTTTTGTCTGCGAATCGTCGCCCCATTCCTTGTAAAAAATTCCCAAAATTCAAAGGCTTAGAGACTTTTTTACACGCCAAAATCCTTGACTTTACCTGTATCTGAAATATAGTGTGCAATAGTGGTGTAAAGTGGATTTTTGTGGTTTTATGTGGATCTAATAAGTAAACAAGTGGGTTAAATTGGTGTTTCAAGGTAGTCACTCCATTAATATGGACGCCAAAGGGCGCATTGCGGTACCGGCTAAATACCGGGACTTGCTGACGTCTACCTGTAATGGCCGTATTGTCATGACTGCCCACACTCAAGATCGTTGTGTTTTGCTGTATCCGGAAACGGAATGGCAAAACATTCTGCCCAAAATCGAAGCTTTGCCCACCTTCAACAAAGCAGCTTTGCGTGTCCAGCGTTTGATGATTGGTTACGCCTGCCCCTTGGAACTCGATGGAAATGGTCGAGTACTGGTACCGCCAACGTTGCGTGACTTTGGTCACCTGGAGAAAAAACTAATGCTGGTTGGTATGGGGAAAAAATTTGAGTTGTGGAATGAAGATGCGTGGCTTGCCACTGTTGCTGAAACAGAAGATGACGGTGAGCTTCCAGAAGAAATGATGTCTCTATCTCTGTAGATGAACCGGTTATGCAAAATAAACAACACTATTCGGTTCTTCTACAGGAATCGGTTGATGCATTAGTAATAAATAAAGATGGCTTATACATTGATGGCACTTTTGGCCGCGGTGGACACAGCCGAGAAATACTAAAGCGTCTTTCGCAAAGCGGCCGGCTGGTCGCTTTCGATAAAGACCCACAAGCCATTGCAGTTGGCCAGGAATTAGAAAAAGAAGATGAGCGTTTTGCCATTGTGCACGACAGCTTTTCGCAAATGGAAGTATGGCTGAAAGGCCAGGGTATTGAGCATGTTGATGGTGTGTTGTTGGACCTGGGTGTGTCCTCGCCACAACTGGACCAGGCTGAACGTGGATTTAGCTTTTTACAGGATGGTCCCTTGGATATGCGCATGGATACCACTAAAGGACAAACAGCTGCTGATTGGATCGCTCATGCAAAGGAAGAAGACATAACAAGGATTTTAAAAGAATACGGTGAAGAGCGATTCGCTAAAAGAATGGCGCGGGCGATAGTCACAACTCGACAAGAGCAAGAAATTTCGACCACCTCGCAACTGGCAAAGATTGTCGCAGAAGCCAATCCTAAATGGGAAAAAGGCAAGCATCCGGCGACACGCGCCTTTCAGGCAATACGCATTTTTATCAATGGTGAATTAGACGATCTGGAGTCTGCTCTGGAAGCTGCGCTAAACGTTTTGGGTAAAGGGGGACGTTTAGTCGCTATTAGTTTCCATTCGCTAGAGGATCGTATGGTTAAGCGTTTTATGCGGGACAAGGCGAGAGGTAAAGAGTTTCCGGCGGGTATGCCTGTAACCGAAGAGATGCTGGAAAAAGAATTAAAGGTGATGAGCAAAGCGCTAAAAGCAAGTGAAACAGAGGTGGGGGAAAACATCCGGTCAAGAAGTGCTGTTATGCGAATAGCAGAGAAAATTATTTGATCCTGGGAGTTTGATGAAATGAATGCAATGAGTTCAATGAAAGAAACGCAGAGCGGTATTTCACTGTTTACCCTGGTATTTGTCTTGTTGTGGCTGGGCAGTGTAGTGAGTGCGATGGGCGTTGTGTACTCCACATACCAGTCCCGAAAAGCAACGCAACAACTGGAGAGCTTAAGAATTGAGGCCAGTGGCTTGCAAATTATGTCTGGTCAGTACTTGCTGGAGAAAAGTTCATGGTCCGCATATTCCCGCGTTGAGGAAATAGCGGCAAAGCAATTAAAAATGGTGGCGCCGGAGCCCGAAAAAACTGTGTTGGTGTATCGTAAATGAAAGCACCGTCAATGATGTCAAATTGGCGATTACTGTTAGTGGCAGCTCTGTTGGGCTTGTTACCGCTAGCACTCGCCTGGCATTTGGCTCATTTGCAAGTGGTTCCGGGCCAGGAAAAAGGCTTTCACTTTTTGCAAAGTGAAGGTGAGGCACGCACTTTACGTAATCAAAAAATTAACGCCTACCGTGGTGTTATTACCGATCGCAACGGCGAACTGTTAGCCGTAAGTACGCCAGTAAAATCGTTGATTGCCAATCCTATTGAGTTAAATCCAGAACAGTATGATGAACTGGCGAAAGCGTTAAAAATGTCTACACGTGCGTTAGAGCAACGGGTACTGAACTATGCCAATAAGCAGTTCATGTATTTGGTGCGTCATTTACCACCGCACGAGGCCGATGCGATTTTGGATCAGGACTTTGATGGTGTTTACGCAGAAGAAGAATTCCGCCGTTTCTATCCTGCTGGGGAAGTGGCGGCGCACATCGTTGGGTTTACCAATGTGGATGATAAGGGACAGGAAGGTATAGAGCTTTCTTTTGATTCCTGGCTTGCCGGTGAGCAGGGCAGTAAAAAAGTGGTTAAAGATTTAAAAGGGAATGTGGTAAAGGAATTGGGCGTGCTGAAATCACCCAAAGCAGGTAAAGACTTACAGTTGACGATTGATTTACGTTTGCAATACCTCGCGTACCGTGAACTGAAATCAGCGATTGCCAAGCAGGGTGCCAAGTCTGGTTCGCTGGTGATTATGGACCCTAAAACAGGGGAATTGCTGGCCGCGGTGAATCAGCCTTCTTATAACCCCAATGATCGTTCAAAAGTTGAAGCTTACCAATTGCGAAATCGTGCATTTACTGATTTGTTTGAGCCGGGCTCGACAATGAAGCCTTTTACCGTAATGGCGGCATTGGAAACAGGGCGATTCACCCCGTCTTATACTATCGATACCAGCCCGGGGCATGTGTTTGTTGCCGGGAAAATGATTCCCGATCCGGTCAATTACGGGGTAATGGATTTGCCCAAAATAATTAAAAAATCGAGCCAGGTTGGGATTACCAAGCTGGCTTTACAAATGGAGCCAAATACAATTCGGGAGATGATGTTTCGAGTCGGCTTAGGCCAGAGCACAGGCTCTGGCTTTCCTGGTGAAAGCGTTGGTGTTTTACCTAATAGAACCAAATGGCATCCAATTGAATTGGCGAACCTGGCGTTTGGTTATGGTTTAAGTGTTAACGCTGTTCAGTTGGCTCAAGCTTATTGTGTACTGGCCAATAATGGGCAGTTTCATTCTGTCAGTTTGATTATGCAGGATGAAGTTTCGCCTTCACACCAAATTGTGAATACCAAATTTGCGAAAGAGGTCAAGTCGATGCTGCGGGGAGTAGTTGAGCCCGGCGGTACAGCGACAGGCGCAAATATTCCGGCTTATGCCGTTGCAGGAAAAACAGGGACCGCCCACAAAGTTGGTGAGGTTGGTTATATCGATGACAAATACGTGGCACTTTTTGCAGGCTTCGCTCCCGCCGAAGACCCCAAAATAGTGGCCGTGGTTTTTATCAATGAGCCTGCTTCTGAAAATGCATATTCGGGAGGTAAAGCTGCAGCTCCTGTTTTTGCCAGTACGGTGGAGCAGGCTTTACGGATTTTACGTGTGCCTCCTCAGCAGCAGAGAATGCATGCGAATAACGGTATGCAGTTATCGTCAGTGGGGAGGACTCATTGATGAAACCAGTGTACAAACTAAGCCACATTTTACATGGCGTTTCGCATACAGCTCTAATGTCAGATCCTGAAGTGAGCGGACTGGCGCTTGATAGTCGCAGAGTAACACCGGGTACTGTATTTTTAGCAGTGGCAGGCGGACAGGTGCATGGATTGCAGTTTGTAGATTCTGCCATACAAAACGGTGCTCAAGTTGTTTTAGTAGATGAACGGGATTTCGTTCCCGATAGCCACTTCCCATTGGTTGGTGTTAGAGGTCTCCAGCAAAACCTTTCCAAGATTGCAGGCGCATTTTATTCTCACCCATCTGTAACATTAAAGGTGATGGGAGTAACGGGGACAAACGGCAAAAGCACCATTGTGTCTTTGGCCGCTCAGCTTGAACAGCTTCTGGGACGCTCATCAGCTACTATCGGTACACTCGGTTACGGCCTGATAGACGAGCAAGTGATTGAAACAGGAATGACAACGCCGGATGCTATTAGTTGTCAGGCCATGCTCGCAGATTTAAAAGCAAAAAAAGCTGAGTTTGTTGCGATGGAAGTCTCGTCACATGGTATCGATCAGCATCGAGTTGCAGCTGTTCAATACGATGTGTCTGTTCTCACGAATATCACGCGAGATCATTTGGATTACCACGGATCTTTTGAGGCCTATGCGGCAACAAAGGCATCATTTGTCGATCATCAAAACTGCAAAGTCGCTGTGATTAATATTGATGATCCTGAATGTGAAATCATTGCTGACACGCTGCGTCGTAAAGGGAAATATGTCATTACATATGGTCAGCATCATCGTAAAGCGGATGTAAAAGCGAGCAATATCCAATATTCGCTCAATGGTTTTACTTGCGATGTTAGTAGCCCTTGGGGGCAGGGAGTTATTTCCAGTACTTTGGTCGGGGCTTTTAACGTTAACAATGTACTGGCTGCAATTTCAGTCAGCTGTGCACTTGAAGCAGATTTTCAGCGTGTATGTCAGGCATGTGCAGCGTTGAATGCGGTGGCTGGGAGAATGCAAAAAGTCGCTATCCCAGCAAACAATGATCTCGGCAATATGGCGCCTACAGAGGCTGCGACTTTACCGAGCGTGTTTGTAGATTACGCGCATACTCCTGATGCATTGGACAATGCTTTGCAGGCGCTTGTGCCACATGTGCAAAACGCACTTTGGGTGGTGTTTGGCTGTGGCGGTGATCGTGATAAGGGAAAGCGTCCTTTAATGGGGGCGGTCGCAGAAAAGTTTGCGCAACATATTGTGATTACTTCAGACAATCCACGTACAGAGAACGCAGACTCCATACTTGAAGATATCGAGCAAGGAATTGTCGGCAGTAAGAAAAATGTCACTTCAATTGTTGATCGTAAACAAGCGATTGAGTATGCCGTTGCTGCGTGTGATGAAAATGACTGTGTGTTAATTGCTGGGAAAGGACATGAAAATTATCAAATTATTGGTCAAACAAAAATTGCGTTTGATGATTGCTTGATAGCCGGAGAATGTTTACAAGAAAGAATGAAGACCGCAAACGAAAATGACTTGGAAAAATCGCGAGGCAAATCATGCTAGTGAATTTTTCTATGTTACAAGAGAAAAATATTGGCGTGCTTGAAAATACAGATTGCCATTTTTCTTCTATTTCCACGGATACACGAAAACTGGTGCGTGGTGATGTGTTTGTGGCTATTCGTGGTGAAAATTTTGATGGACACAGCTGCGTGCTTGATGCAGAAGCGAAAGGTGCGGTGGGGCTGATTGTTGAGCGGCCTGTTGAATCGGGTCTCCCACAACTGATCGTGGACAATTCAATAAAAGCTTTGGGCAAAATCGGGCATTTATATCGCCAGCAATTTGCCGGTCGTGTAGTCGAGATAACCGGCAGTTGCGGGAAGACGACTGTGAAGGGGATGTTAAGGGAAATATGCCTGGTTGCGGGTTCGTGTATCGCGACGCAAGGAAACTTTAATAATCAGATAGGCGTGCCCTTAACCTTGTTTCAACTGAGTCAGCCCGCGGATTTCGCAGTTGTGGAAGCTGGAACTAGTGAAGTTGGCGAGATTTGTTATTTGACTTCAATAATAGACCCCGACATTGCTTTAGTGAATAACGTTATGCCGGCACATGTTCAAGGTTTTGGTAGTGTTGAAGCCATAGCGGAAGAAAAGTCTGCCATATATGACTGTGGAAATCGCGGTTGTATCAGTGTTGTGAATATTGATGACGATTACTTGCCTACGTTTTTAAAGCACATTAATGGCGGGAAAATAATTGCATTTGGTATGCAGCAAAAGAATTTGAATCTTATTCCTGAAGATCAGCTTGTTGCTGCGGTTGGGTGCGATACGGAAGAAATTGATAAGAACGGATGCTATAGCTTCAACCTTATTGTCGGGGACCGGCGGCAAAAAGTAAGTTTAGCCACGGTTGGGCGACACAATATACGTAACGCCATGGCGGCAAGTGCTTGCGCATTTGCACTGGGGATTAATATAGAAAAAATTGCCCAAGGTTTAGCTTCGTATACCGGTGACAAGGGTCGCATGCAAACGTTTCAGGCGCTTAGCGGTGCAAAAGTTATTGATGACAGCTATAACGCGAACCCAGGTTCGTTTAAATCTGCAATTGAATATTTGTCTCAATTTAAAAATTCCATATTGGTGTGCGGTGATATGGGGGAGCTGGGCAGTGATGCGATTAGTCTGCATGAAGATATTGGTCGGTATGCAAAAAATTGTGGTATCGCACGTGTTTATGCAACGGGAAAATTGTCTGCCCATCTGGTGGAATCTTTTGGTACACCAGAGTCGTTTTTTAGCGACAAAGAGCGATTAATAACAAAATTAAAACAAATTATTGATAGTGAAACTGTAGTGTTGGTCAAAGGATCGCGCAGCGCCAAAATGGAAACCGTGGTTGAAGCATTACGAAAACAAGAGGAAGCTCAATCATGCTGATGTGGTTAGCCGATTATTTACAGCATTTTATCGGCGCATTTAGCGTATTCAAGTATTTAACGTTTCGTGGAATTCTCGGAGTGTTAACCGCTCTGGGTATTTCATTGCTGCTTGGCCCCTGGATGATCAAAAAGCTTAATCAGCTGCAAATAGGTCAATCAGTTAGAGATGATGGACCCGAAAGTCACTTAAGTAAATCAGGCACGCCGACAATGGGAGGTGGCTTGATTTTATTTGCGATTTTGTGCTCCACCATTTTATGGTCCGATTTAACGAATCGATTTGTTCTGGCTGTGATATTCGTTACGTTTACTTTTGGGCTGATTGGCTGGGTTGACGATTACCGCAAGGTGGTTGAGAAAAATTCCAAAGGGTTGCCTGCTAAATGGAAATATTTTTGGCAGTCCACACTTGGATTTATCGTGGCAGTTGGTCTTTACGTAACGGCAAAAGTGCCCGAAGAAACCATGTTGATCATTCCGTTTTTCAAGGATGTCGCCATTGAGTTGGGATTGTTCTATATCGTGACAACATATTTTATGATCGTTGGTTTTAGTAATGCTGTGAACCTTACCGACGGTCTGGATGGTCTCGCAATTATGCCGACCGTGATGGTGGGCTCTGCTTTAGGCATTATTGCTTATTTGGTGGGTAATTTTAATTTTGCTAACTACCTTCATATTCCCTTTATTCCGGGTTCAGGGGAGTTGGTTGTGTTCTGTGGTGCGATGGCAGGAGCTGGCTTAGGCTTTCTCTGGTTTAACACTTACCCCGCCCAAGTGTTTATGGGGGATGTTGGGGCGCTGTCGTTAGGTGCAGCGCTTGGTGTTATAGCCGTAATAGTACGTCATGAAATTGTATTTTTTATTATGTCCGGTATTTTCGTGATGGAGACGGTATCCGTCATTTTGCAGGTGGCTTCATTCAAGTTAACCGGTAGACGAATTTTTAGAATGGCGCCATTGCACCATCATTTTGAATTAAAAGGGTGGCCAGAACCGCGTGTGATTGTACGATTTTGGATTATTACGGTGATGTTGGTTTTATTCGGTTTGGCAACCTTGAAATTGAGATAGACAGAAAAAGCCCGATACCGATGATTTTTTAAAAGGCTTTAGGGTGTTTGCCGTTACTGGTCGGCAGTATAGAAACGTAAATATTAACAAGTAATTCGGGTATAGCGAATCTCGTAAAAAACTGGAAAAGAAACGTTGAGTGAATTAATCGCGACAAGTCAGTATTCGATTATTGTGGGAATGGGGGCTACAGGCCTCTCTATCGCACGATATCTGCACGCGCGCGGTGAAAAATTTTGTCTGTTTGATACGCGTTCAAGCAGCTCGAACAGCGACGCTATTTCAAGCCTTTATCCCGATGCGCCATTATTTTTTGCAGAGCTGGATGACGATGTGTTGCTCAATGCAAGACAAGTATGCTTAAGCCCTGGTGTTTCGCGTCAGGAAGCAGTAATTGTCAAAGCGCTTGCGCAAAACATTCCGGTGGTCGGCGATGTTGAAATGTTTCTTCAGCACATCAATGGAAATAAGCCTGTTATTGGCATTACAGGATCGAATGGTAAATCTACCGTGACAAGTCTAGTTGGTCTGGCGTTGAACAATGCTGGTAAAGCTGTTGCTGTGGGTGGAAATATTGGAACGCCTGCTTTGGATTTGCTGGAGCAAGATGCAGATATTTATGTGCTGGAGCTTTCCAGTTTCCAGCTTGAAAGTGTCTCTGCGCCAAATTTAACGGTTGCTTGTGTGTTGAATGTGTCACCCGACCACATGGATAGGTATGACACTCTCGGAGACTATGTTAAAGCAAAACACCGAATTTACTTTGGTGCTAAGCAGGTGGTCTACCATCTGCACGATAAATTAACTCATCCCCCTATCGTCAATGGGGTGGCGCGTCGTGGATTTGGCTTGCGATCTGGTGCAGAAGTAAGTGAATCGCAGTATGTTTTTAATGCCGATAGCGAAACGCTGATGGCAGACGGCGAATGTCTGACGATGAAAGCGCAGGTAAAGATAAAAGGAACGCATAATATTGAAAATGCTTTAGCTGTGTTTGCAATCTGTGATGCCGTTGATCTTGAAAGAAAATACGTGATACAGGCTCTAGAAAATTTTGCCGGGCTACCGCATCGCACCCAGTGGATTGCTGAAATTGAGCAGGTCACATTTATAAATGATTCAAAAGCCACAAATGTGGGGGCGGCAGAAGCTGCGATATTTGGCTTACATTCAGAATTTAATAGTATTTTACTAATCGCTGGTGGTGACGGAAAGGGAGCGGATTTTTCTGCATTTGGCAGAACCATTGAAAAATATGTGCGATCAATATTTTTAATCGGTCTAGATGCTCAAAAAATTGCAAAGGCTGTTGAAAAAAATACACAAAAATTTGTAGTTAATTCGCTGGAAGAGGCTGTGACGAAGGCAAATGAGGAGTCTCAAGCCGGTGATCTGGTGCTGCTTTCACCTGCATGCGCAAGCATGGATATGTTTAATAACTTTCAACACCGGGGTGATGTATTCGTTGCATGCGTGAAACAAATCGCACGTGCTACTCAAGATACTTCCAAGGTGGTGCGATCATGAATTTGTTAAATGTCGACGCGCCTGAAAAACTTGGCTTTGAACGATTTGATGTGCAATTGGTGATAACCGCTATTGCGTTGATTAGTTTTGGCTTGATTATGGTTGCTTCAAGCTCCATAGATTTTGCATCTGCACGCTACGGTGATCCGCTGTACTTGGTGAAGAAGCAGGGAATATTTTTATCCATTGGCTTGGCGGCTGGTTTGTTAATTATGTGCGTGCCAACGTCCATGTGGCAGAAATATTCGGGTTTGTTGCTCTGTTTAGCCATTTTTTTCTTAATTGCAGTGCTAATTCCCGGTGTAGGCAAGCTGGTGAATGGTAGTCGGCGCTGGTTGTCGCTTGGCCCTATGTCCATGCAGGCTTCTGAGCTGGCAAAAATTTGTCTGCTTTTGTTCTTTTCCAGTTATCTGGCGAGACGAAATCAGGATGTGCAAAAAAGTTGGACTTCATTTTTTGTCATGGTTTCGGTTATCGGTGTGACGGTGGTGTTATTGCTGCTTGAGCCAGACTTTGGGAGCTCAGTGGTGATCTGCCTGACGCTTGGAACGATGATGTTTGTAGCGGGCGTTCCTATTCTGCGTTTTATTTTACTGGCACTTGCCGGCGTTGGTGGGTTGGCATTAATGGCTGTTGTTTCACCTTATCGCTGGGAACGTCTAGTTGCTTTTATGGACCCGTGGTCTCGACAATTTGATAGCGGTTATCAGTTGGTACAATCTTTGATTGCATTTGGGCGAGGCGAATGGTTTGGCTTAGGTTTGGGTAACAGTATTCAGAAATTGTTTTTCTTACCTGAAGCTCATACAGATTTTATTTTTGCCATTATTGCAGAAGAGTTTGGCTTGTTAGGTGTGCTGACGTTGATTGGTGGGTTTGGGTTTTTTGTCTATAAAATTTTTAGCTTGTCGAGAAAGGCCAGTGAGAAAGGCGAAGCGTTCAGCGCATATTTATGTTTGGGTGTTGGAACATTGTTGGCGGTGCAGGCTTTCATCAATATGGGGGTTTCATCAGGATTACTTCCAACAAAAGGTTTAACGTTACCATTTATCAGTTACGGTGGCAGTAGTTTATTAATCAGTTGCGCATTGTTGGCAATGGTATTTCGAGTCAACTGGGAAATAGGGCGTGACTAAAAAAGTTTTGATAATGGCGGGCGGTACAGGTGGGCATGTGTTCCCCGGATTAGCCTTAGCAAAAGAAATGCAAGATCGCAATTACGTTGTTGAGTGGTTGGGTACCAGCGCTGGAATTGAAGCGCGTCTGGTGCCTGAGGCAGGAATTCCTTTGCATCTGATTCCGGTGAAAGGCGTTCGGGGTAAGAGCTTAAAACAGATGGTGTTAGCGCCTATGAATATTATTTCGTCTGTTTGGCAGGCGTTAACGATTATAAAAAGTATTCGCCCCGATGTTGTTGTTGGCCTGGGAGGCTTTGTTGCGGGTCCGGGGGGGCTCGCGGCGAAGTTATCTGGAATTCCATTGCTGATTCATGAGCAAAACGCAGTTGCGGGTACAACGAACAAAATTCTGGCTCGTATTGCTAACACCGTACTGACGGCATTTCCAGATACTTTAAAAAAGAGCATATGTATTGGGAATCCTGTTCGTGAAGATATAGAAGATATGTTGCCATTGGAACAGCGACGTCAAAACAGAACTGACAGTAAATTACATATATTGGTGTTAGGGGGCAGCAGGGGTGCACAAGCGATCAACCGGATGCTGCCAGATGCCCTGTCTCGCTTAGAAAATTTCGACAAGTTGTCTGTCTGGCATCAGACCGGTGATTTAAAACTGGATGAAACGCAAGCGTTATACCGTAGTAAATTGGGCCTGGGTGATCACGATGAAATTCGAATCGATGCATTTATTCGTGATATGGCAGAGGCCTACCGATGGGCCGATTTAGTGATATGCCGATCGGGTGCATTAACGGTATCGGAAATAGCCGCCGTTGGTGTTGGGGCTGTATTTATACCGTTTCCATATGCGATTGACGATCACCAAACGGCAAACGCGAAATTTTTAGAGAAGCTCGGCGCAGCTGAAATAAGACAAGAATCAGAATTGAATGGTGAGAGTTTGGCTGAAATCATCAAACATTATGTGAATGACGATAGTCGTTTATTAAACATGGCAAACGCCGCGAGAGCGTTTGCCAAACCAAAGGCTGCACGAGCATTTGCAGATTATTGCGAAGAGGTGATTCATGCCTAAGCCCTCCGTATATCAAGTACCGGAAATGCGCCGCATAAAACAAATTCATTTCGTTGGTGTCGGTGGCGCCGGCATGAGTGGAATTGCAGAAGTATTGCTGAACCAGGGGTATAAGGTCAGTGGATCGGATTTGAAAGATTCGGATGTGACTCGTCGCTTAAGTGAGCTGGGGATTAAGGTGTTTATAGGTCACCATGCTGCAAATGTTGCCAACGTCGATGTGGTTGTAAGCTCAAGCGCAGTAAAAGAGTCGAACCCTGAAATTATCGAGGCCAGAAACAATCGTATCCCCATAGTTCGTCGCGCCGAGATGCTGGGAGAATTGATGCGTTACCGTCATGGTATTGCCGTTGCCGGTACACATGGGAAAACAACAACCACCAGCTTGATTGCGTCTGTATTAGCCGCTGGAGAAAAAGATCCGACTTTTGTTATTGGTGGATTGCTCAACAGCGCTGGTTGTAATGCGCGTTTAGGGGAAAGTGAGTATCTGGTTGCAGAAGCAGATGAGAGTGATGCGTCATTTTTGCATTTGCAACCTATGATGACGGTTGTCACAAATATTGATGCCGATCATATGGATACCTATGGCGGTGACTTTAATGTACTGAAAAAAACGTTTATCGATTTTCTTCACAATCTTCCGTTTTATGGTGTGGCTGTTATTTGTGGCGATGACCCTGTGATTCAGGACATTGTCCCAGAGATTTCTCGTTGGACAATTACTTATGGCTTTAACGAGGGTATGGATTATCAGGTGATAGACCTGGAGCAGAAATCGGGCAAATTGCATTTTAAGGTGAAAAGACCAAATGATCGACCAACCTTAGCGCTGACTTTGAATATGCCTGGTAAACACAATGCCTTGAATGCCACTGCTGCGGTTGCAGTGGCCAGCGAAGAGGGTATTGCAGATGAAGCCATTGTGCAGGGCTTGGAAAGTTTTATGGGCGTGGGGCGTCGCTTCCAGATTTATGGCGAGTATGAAGTCAATGGAGATGATGAGAACACAGTGATGCTTGTCGATGATTATGGTCACCATCCTACCGAGGTGGCGGCAGTTATTGATGCGGTGAGAAATGGCTGGCCAGATCGCAGATTGCTAATGATTTATCAGCCTCATCGCTATAGTCGAACCCGAGATTTGTATGAAGATTTCGTCGAGGTTCTATCTTCTGTTGATCAATTGGTTCTTCTGGAAGTTTACTCGGCAGGAGAGGATGTAATTCAGGGCGCGGATAGCCGGCACCTTAGCCGAAGTATTCGAACTCGAGGTTTGGTTGATCCCATTTTTGTGGAAGGAATTGAAGCGGTGCCGGCTGTAATTAAAGACATTGCCCAGCCCGGCGACATTATTATTACGCAAGGTGCGGGTAATGTAAGCAGTTTAGCCAAAGAGTTGGCGAAACGTCTCTAACTTGAATTTGATATTGAATTGGCATTGAAATAAATGAGTGCAAAAGCGTACCAAAAGCAATTTACTGCGAACCCGGCTGAACTGGGCAATGTCGCTGTGCTCTTTGGTGGAACATCCGCTGAACGTGAGATTTCGCTGCAAAGTGGGCAGGCTGTTTTTGAAGCCTTTAAAGCTCAAGGCTTTCCTGTTGTTGCGATTGATATTGGTGAAAAGCCTGTTGCACAGTTGCTGGAACAGAATATTCAGTTGGCCGTCATCGTGTTACATGGTTGCGGTGGTGAAGATGGAAAAATACAAGCGCTGCTGGAGTTGTTGAATATTCCTTATACTGGCAGCGGCGTGGCAGCTTCATCTCTGGCCATGAATAAATTGAAAACAAAACAAGTTTGGTTAAGTGTCGGCTTACCAACACCAGAATTTGAAATATTGCGGGATGGGTGTGATTACCAGAGCACATTGTCTCGGTTGGGTGGTGAGTGTTTCGTTAAACCTATTCACGAAGGGTCAAGTTTGGGGATGAGTTGCGCTGTAAATGCAGTGGAGTTGGCGCAGGCGCATAGCGCCGCGAAAAAGTTTGACAGTGTTGTAATCGCTGAACGACGTATTAAAGGTCGTGAATTTACCGTAGCCATTTTGAATGGACAATCACTGCCTTCGATTGAAATGAGAACCGATAATCGCTTTTATGACTATCAGGCTAAGTATTTCTCGGATGATACTCAGTATTTTTGCCCGAGTGATTTAACTCAGGATAAAGAAGACGAAATTCAGTCGTTAGCGCTGCAGGCATTCAACGCCGTGGATGGCGAAGGTTGGGGCAGAGTTGACTTTATGCAGGACCAGCAAGGTAAGTTCTATTTGTTGGAGGTAAACACCGTGCCGGGGATGACCAGTCATAGCTTAGTGCCAATGGCGGCCAAAGCCGCAGGATTAAGTTTTGCTGAGCTTGTGAATGAAATATTGGTGAGTGCACTTTAGGTTTATAAATGGCTCAGGCAACACGAAAAAAAAATACCGAGTCGCTAAACGCTACGAGCAAGTTGGATGCTACGAAGCGCACTAAAGTGCGTGGAGCGACTCGCACCCCGAACACACACGAACGTAATCCCGTTCGCTGGGGGCGTTATGTAGTGGGTGTGTTTGTTTTGAGTGGTTTAGGTTATGGCATATTGCAGGTCGATTGGCAGGGCATAATCACCAAAGCAGAAAATGCCGCGCATAGACCGATAGCACAGGTGCATATAGAAGGTGAATTTATCTTTATTTCAAGAGAGAAAATTCAAAACCTTTTAACCAAACGATTACAGGGTGATTTTGTTGATATCAATTTAAAAGATATTAAAGCAGCGATTGAAGCCAATGCCTGGGTAAATCGCGTCAGCATACAACGTACCTGGCCAGATAGTTTGAAAGTCACGATTTTTGAGGAACGTCCGATCGCTCGCTGGAGTAATAGCGGTTTTATCAATCGTGAAGGCAAATTAATTAAGGCCGATATTGGTAATCTATTAGATAAGTTGCCGCAGTTGTCTGGCATCGAATCTAAAAGTGGAGAGCTTACGCAAAATTACTTGCTATTTACAAAATTATTAAGTAAAAGCCAGCTGAAAGTTGCGGGCTTAAGTGTTGATGAAAAATATTCGTGGGAAATACTGCTTGACCAGAATATCCGACTAAAATTAGGTCAAGGGGATATACAAAAAAAGCTAGAAAACTTTTTGTTTGTGTATGAAAACTATTTGAAAAATGAATCGCAAAATATTGCGGAAACCAAGAGTAAGAAAATCAAGTCTATCGACATGCGATATGACCAGGGAATGGCGGTGCAATGGGAAAGTATTGCTGAGAATGCAATAAGTGGTAAAGAAAACCATACGCCAAAAAACAATGCATTAGCGATTGTCGATTAAATGAGATTAGAAAGTAAATAAAATTAGGGTGAATTAAATGGCAAGTTCAAGTGGAGGAAGAATGATTGTCGGCTTGGATATAGGAACATCCAAAGTCGTTGCAATTGTTGGGGAAATTTCTCCTCAGGGCGAGCTGTCGATTGTTGGCATCGGTTCCAGTAAATCTGTAGGTTTGAAAAAGGGTGTTGTCGTCAACATCGAATCGACAGTGCAATCCATTCAGCGCGCAATTGAGGAAGCTGAATTGATGGCTGGTTGCCAGATACATTCTGTTTATGTAGGAATAGCAGGCAGTCATATCCGCAGTTTGAATTCTCACGGGATTGTCGCGATTAAAGACCGAGAAGTGTATACGCAGGATTTGGATCGAGTCATTGATGCTGCGCAAGCCGTGGCTATCCCTGCGGACCAACGTATTTTACACATACTCCCACAAGAGTATTTGATTGATGATCAGGAAGGCGTGAAAGAACCATTGGGAATGTCTGGAGTGAGACTGGAAGCCAAGGTTCATTTGGTGACCTGTGCGGTTAATGCTGCACAGAATATTGAAAAATGTATCCGTCGCTGCGGCTTGGATGTAGAAGATATTATTTTAGAGCAATTAGCTTCAAGCTATTCCGTGTTAACAGATGATGAAAAAGAACTGGGTGTCTGTCTGGTCGATATTGGCGGTGGTACGACAGATATCGCAATATTCACGGAAGGCTCAATTCGTCATACCGGCGTCATCCCGATCGCGGGAGACCAGGTAACCAATGATATTGCCATGGCTTTGCGTACGCCAACACAGCATGCGGAAGAAATTAAAATTCGCTACGCCTGTGCGTTGGCAAAGTTAACCGGGGCCGAAGAAACGATAAAAGTACCAAGTGTTGGTGAGCGGGCAGCACGAGATCTGTCTCGCCAGGCATTAGCTGAAGTAGTTGAGCCAAGATACGATGAATTGTTTACTTTGGTTCAAGCGGAATTACGTCGCAGTGGTTTTGAGGATCTGATTGCGGCAGGAATAGTTTTAACGGGAGGGACTTCAAAAATGGAGGGTGTGGTTGATTTGGCGGAAGAAATTTTTCATATGCCAGTTCGCCTAGGCGCTCCGCAAAATATTTCAGGATTAAAGGATATCGTTAATAACCCTATTTATTCCACCGGAGTTGGGTTGTTGCTTTACGGCAAGAGCAAGGGTGGAGAACATTCCTACGTAAGTGAAGAAAGCGAGAGCACTGTAGGGAAAATTAAATCGTGGTTTCGACGCAATTTTTAAAGAATTTTCAGGGCAACAAGAGGGGTAGATGTATGTTTGAACTAGTTGATAACATTCCACAAAACGCAGTAATAAAAGTCGTCGGTATTGGTGGCGGCGGTGGAAACGCCGTTAAGCACATGATCAGCAATGATGTAGAAGGTGTTGATTTTATTTGTGCTAACACTGATGCTCAGGCGTTAAAAGACATCGATGCACGCACGGTGTTACAACTTGGCAATGGTATTACTAAAGGTTTAGGTGCCGGCGCTAATCCAGAAATCGGCCGCCAGGCAGCGATGGAAGACCGTGAGCGTATCGCGGACGTATTAACCGGCGCGGATATGGTATTCATTACTGCTGGCATGGGTGGTGGTACTGGTACCGGTGGTGCGCCAGTGGTTGCGGAAATTGCCCGCGAACTTGGCATTCTGACCGTTGCTGTGGTAACTAAGCCGTTTCCTTTTGAGGGGCGTAAGCGCATGGCGCTGGCCGATGAAGGAATCAAGCAGCTTAAGGATCGCGTAGATTCACTTATTACCATCCCAAATGAAAAACTGCTTTCCGTTTTGGGTAAAACCACTAGTCTGCTCGACGCCTTTAAATCGGCAAACGACGTACTATTGGGTGCGGTGCAGGGGATTGCCGATCTAATCATTCGTCCCGGTATGATCAATGTCGATTTTGCAGATGTTCGTACAGTTATGTCAGAAATGGGCATGGCAATGATGGGCAGCGGTATTGCCTCAGGTGAAAACCGTGCGCGTGAAGCCGCTGAATCTGCCGTGCGCAGCCCGTTGTTGGAAGACATCAATTTACAGGGTGCCCGTGGTATTTTGGTTAATATCACCGCTGGGATGGACTTGTCTCTGGGGGAATTCTCTGAAGTAGGCGATACCGTTGAAGAGTTTGCTTCCAGTGATGCGACGGTTGTTGTTGGTACGGTCATTGATCCTGAAATGAAGGATGAAATTCGCGTAACCGTCGTGGCGACAGGTTTGGACAGTGGTGTAAAGGTTGAAAAGCCTTCGACCAAAGTTGTTGTCGATAATACTCGTGGTCGTGATGGTCGTCCTGACTATGCAGCTCTGGATCGCCCACCTGCTTTACGTGCGAAAAAAGCTGCTTCTGCCGCTGCAGCGGTAGATGCGATGGATAAAGAGATGGAATATCTTGATATCCCAGCATTTTTGCGCAAGCAGGCTGACTAAAAAACTGGCAATACAATTTTGATGGACCAACCCTGAAAAATAAGCCCACACCAAAGGTGTGGGCGAACTTTCGCTGAAATTGCCAGTCCAATTTCAACATTCAGCGAAATGCTGTTCGAAGAGAGATTTTGGAAAAATCCTCCGTTTTTTAGTGAAATTTAATGTGAAATACGTGGGACAGCAGCCTGTGTGAAAATAAGTGTTTAATGGGCTGGATATTCAATAGCAGGAATTTACCCTGTTATATGAGAATTTTAAAAACCTTGTTACAAAAAAGCCCTTGTCATAAATAGACAAGGGGAATGAGAAGCCGTCGTTCCACAGTGTTATTCGCTAGAGATAACACTGAGCGGAGCTGAGGCGCTTTTGCATTAAACTAGGGGAGTATTTATTTCGAAGGGATGAGTAAGTATCTATTTCGCAAGTCTTTATATGGAAAGCACCTGCTTTGCTAGGAGCAGGTTTAGTGAAGCATTATAGTGAAGTGCAGTCTAGTGTCTAATAAGGAAGTGTGAATTACGAAGGGTAGTTAGCGCCATGGTTGATTGCATTGAGTTGGGTGCTTATCGTTTCAGCTATTAGCTAATTAGATTTTAACTATGGTGGCGCACTTTATAATGCTCGTTCTTTTCACCATTGAGGTCAGTCAGCTTACTTTGCCGAAAAAGCGCTTTAACAAATACAGGGAAAGAAATTCGATATGGATACAACCTCCGATATGGAGGCAATCAGGGGCTTTTTCAGGAAATACAAATTGTTATTAAATGTTGCATTGTGAACATCACATTGTTTCAACTATTGGTGCATGGAGAAGTTTGCTTTATCATGCGCGGCCATAGATCCAAGCCATAGAGAAATCAGAATGATCAGACAGCGAACCCTTAAGAATGAAATCAGAGCCACAGGCGTTGGATTGCATACTGGGCAAAAGATTTACTTAACGTTAAGACCGGGACCTGTTGATTCCGGTATTGTATTTCGTCGAGTCGATCTAAATCCTGTCGTTGAAATTAAAGCCTACGCCACAAATGTGGGAGATACCATGCTGTCTACCACCATTATGAATGGTGATGTAAGGGTGTCTACAGTAGAGCATTTGCTATCTGCAATGGCTGGAATGGGAATAGATAATGCCATTATCGAAGTAAGTGCGGATGAAGTACCGATTATGGATGGCAGCGCTGGCCCTTTTGTATTTCTGATTCAATCTGCGGGTATCCAAGAGCAGAGTGCTCCCAAGAAGTTTATTCGTATCATTAAAGAGGTGCAGGTAAAAGATGGCGATAAAACAGCCACCTTCTTACCTTATGATGGCTTTAAAGTCAGTTTTGGTATTGATTTTGACCATCCAGTATTTAAAGATCGAAAATTAAACGCCACGGTAGACTTTTCCAGCACCTCCTTTGTGAAAGAAGTGAGTCGTGCGCGCACTTTTGGCTTTATGCATGAGATTGAATATTTACGATCTAAAGGTTTGGCCAAGGGTGGAAGCGTTGATAACGCGATTGTTGTCGATAAATATCGAATTTTGAACGAAGATGGCCTTCGTTATGAAGATGAATTCGTTAAGCATAAGGTTCTTGATGCCATCGGGGACCTGTACCTGCTGGGGAATAGCTTGATTGGCGAATTCCGTGCTCATAAATCCGGGCATGGCTTGAATAATCTTTCCCTGCGGGAGCTGATAAAGCGTACAGATGCCTGGGAAGTCGTGACTTATGAAGATGACGAGACCGTTCCCATTTCTTATATCAAACCTCTGGCCGTGGCGTAATTGCCACGGTATCCATAGATGTTTTAACTGACATTCTGATAAAACTTAAGTGATTTGTTCAATTATTCGGCTAACAATTTGAATTGATTGTGGAAATTCCACAAAATGGCCGAAATCGTTAACACAAAATTAGAACTGTTTGGCAAAATTGACATGTTATCGATTTCTGTGCCATGATTCGGGCGGTTTCTGGGGGCGAGACTTTGTAGCTTTTTTAAGCAGGCTCATCACGCAATGACAAGTAGCTTGGATTTTCTTGCCATTACATGATGGATGATTCTGCTAAGTGCCTGTTTTTAAACAAATCAATGAATTTGTAGGTTGCACGCACTAAGGTAAAAGCAATAACTCAATAGTCGTTACTATTAACTGCTTCTTACACCTGAAATTATAGGGTTGCCAGCTTCACACTTGCTCAGGCGCAATTCGGTGCGCAAAAATTGGCTGGCAGGCTTTTCTGGTTATGGGGGAAAGGCCAGTAATAACAAAAATTTTCAGTCTTAATAGCACGTTTTTTGTGCAAGGACCGGCTCCTGGCTATACTAGTTATAGATATGGTCGGTTTTAAGACCCAAAAATGTAAGATTTGGTTTAATGAAGATAATCGTTGTTAGCAAGAGACACGGCAGCACTCGAAGTTTCACTTTGGGTGGTTGGACGCGTACGATCTTATCAGCTTGCCTGGTGGGTATTCCGGTGGGCGCTGTTCTTGGCTATCAATATTTCAATGAAAAATCTTCCACAGACAAACTACCTCAAGTTGCCACGGATGCCTGGGTTCAGGCACTTGATGAGCAAGAACAGCAAATCCAAACAGCAACACTGGAAGCGGAACGAAAATTAGCCGCGCTAACTCTGCGAGTAGCGGAACTGCAAGCGCGATTGGTGCGCTTGGATGCCTTAGGTGAGCGTTTAACCACCATGGCAAAACTCGACAATGGTGAGTTTGATTTTAGTCGAGCGCCTGCATTAGGCGGGCCGGAGCATAGTATTGACGGCGAAGAGGCTGTCGGCGCTAATGATTTCCAGGATATGCTCAATCAGCTTGGCGCAAAAATCGAAGATCGCCAGCAACAGCTGGATACGCTTGAAGCGCTTTTGGCCAAACGCAAATTACAAAGTGATGTGTTTTTGGCCGGAAGACCTATCACTTCTGGTTGGATGTCCTCCAAATTTGGTCGTCGAAGCGACCCGTTTACTGGCCGAGTTGCCTGGCATGAGGGTGTCGATTTTGCTGGAAAAGACGGCTCCGATATCATATCGGTAGCAGCCGGCGTTGTGACTTGGTCTGGTGATCGTTACGGCTACGGCCAGATGGTTGAAATTAACCATGGCAATGGATTTAAAACTCGATACGCCCACTGTAAGGAAATGCTGGTCAAAGTTGGCGATGTGGTGAAAAAAGGCCAGATTATCGCATTAATGGGGTCCAGTGGCCGATCAACTGGTCCGCACGTGCATTTTGAAGTTTATAAACATGGTCGTGCTGTCGACCCGTCCACATATATTCATCGCGCCAGTCGTTGATTCCGCTATAATTCCCCCCCATCTTAAACCCCTTAGTTAGTTATCTATCTTAAGTGTCGTCAAATTATTAGTTTGGCCAAAGAGCCAATCGTTTTGGAAATATTATGTTGAATAAAGCATTAAAAGCGGTCTTCGGTTCACGAAATGACCGTGAATTAAAGCGCATGGGTAAAATCGTCAAGAAAATTAACGAGCTTGAACCTACGTACGAAGCGCTAAGTGCAGAAGAGTTAAAAGCAAAATCCGGGGAGTTTAAAGAGCGATACAGTAAGGGTGAAACGCTCGATCAACTAATACCAGAAGCCTTTGCTGCTGCGCGTGAAGCCAGTAAACGTACGATGGGTATGCGTCATTACGATGTGCAGTTAATTGGTGGTATTACACTTCACGAAGGCAAGATTGCGGAAATGCGTACAGGTGAAGGTAAGACATTGATGTCCACCCTGGCGGCGTATCTGAATGCGATTTCTGGTAATGGCGTACATATTGTTACGGTGAACGATTATTTGGCAACCCGTGATGCCAATTGGATGAAGCCTTTGTTTGAGGCTCTGGATATGACTGTGGGTGTCATTCAGTCTATGCAAGATCCACAATCCAAAAAAGCAGCTTACGAAGCCGATATCACCTACGGTACAAACAACGAATTCGGGTTTGATTATCTGCGCGATAACATGGCGTTGCGTAAAGAAGATCGTATGCAGAAAGCGCTTAATTTCGCGGTGGTGGATGAGGTTGACTCCATTCTTATCGATGAGGCGCGTACACCTTTAATTATTTCTGGCGCTGCAGAAGACAGTTCTGAACTGTATCGCGCTATGAATAAGCTGATTCCCAATTTGGTTGAGCAACCGCTCGGGCCGGAAGGGGAAGTTGAAGGTGAAATTACAGGGCATTACACCATTGACGAAAAACTTCGTCAGGTCGAATTGACCGAGCTTGGTCATCAATTGATTGAAGAATTACTGGTAAAGAACAAATTACTGGAAGAAAACGACAGCCTTTATTCTGCGAATAATCTCTCACTATTGCATCATGTGCACTCCGCTTTGAAAGCGCATAAGTTGTTTAATACTAATGTGGAATACATTATTCAAGACGGCCAGGTGGTACTCATTGATGAACACACTGGGCGTACCATGCCTGGCCGAAGATTGTCTGAAGGCTTGCATCAGGCGATTGAAGCAAAAGAAGGTGTTCAGATTAATGCCGAAAGCCAGACCTTGGCTTCTACCACCTTCCAGAATTACTTTCGTATGTATCCCAAGCTTGCGGGGATGACCGGTACAGCGGATACCGAAGCATTTGAATTCAAACAAATCTATGGCTTGGAAGTCGTGGTGATTCCGCCGAATAAGACCATTCAGCGTCAGGATTTGAATGATCTTATTTATCTCAATATTGAAGATAAATTTGAAGCCATTATTGAAGACATCAATACCTTTCGTGAAAAGAATGCGCCAGTGCTGGTGGGGACTGCCTCGGTTGAAACCTCAGAGGTTATGTCTGAACGGTTGAAGAAAGCAAACATTCAACACGAGGTGCTAAACGCCAAGCACCATGAACGGGAAGCGGAAATTATTGCTCAAGCAGGACGACCAGGCGCCGTCACAATTGCCACCAATATGGCTGGTCGTGGTACCGATATTGTATTGGGGGGCAGTTGGGAAGCAGAAATAGCGCAATTGGACGAGCCAACCGAAAGTCAGATTGCTGAAATTAAAGAAAACTGGAAGAAGCGCCACGACATTGTGCTAGAGGCGGGCGGCTTACATATTATCGGTACCGAGCGTCACGAATCTCGCCGTATTGATAACCAGCTGCGCGGGCGAGCAGGGCGCCAGGGTGATCCAGGGTTGTCACGTTTTTATCTTTCGCTTGAAGATAATTTAATGCGTATATTTGCATCCGACCGAGTCCGTAGTTTTATGCAGGCCTTGGGTATGGAAAAGGGCGAGGCTATTGAGCATCGTATGGTTACTAATGCCATTGAAAAAGCCCAGCGTAAAGTCGAAGGTCGCAACTTTGATTATCGAAAACAAGTTCTTGAATATGATGATGTTGCGAATGATCAGCGTCGTGTTATTTATTCGCAGCGCAATGAGTTGCTGGAAGCCGAAGATATCAGCGAAGCGATAGAAGGGATACGTGGTGATGTTGTTGCGAACCATGTAACCAACTATGTTCCTCCGCAAAGTATTGAAGAGCAATGGGACATCGCTGGGCTTGAACGCTCGCTTGAGGCAGAGTTTGGTGTAGCGCTTCCGGTGCAAAAGTGGTTGGATGAAGATGATAAGCTGCATGAAGAGTCGTTACGCGAAAAAATTATTACAGCGATGGATGAGCATTATGAAAATAAGGCTGAGCGTTTTGGAACTGTAATTAAAACATTGGAAAAGCAGGTGATGCTGCAGGTTTTGGATACATTGTGGAAAGAGCATCTGCAAAATATGGATTACTTGCGCCAGGGAATCAATTTAAGAGCGTATGCGCAAAAGAATCCAAAGCAAGAATATAAGCGTGAATCGTTCGAATTGTTCCAGCAGCTGTTAGAGAATTTGAAAGTGGAAGTGACGCGCGTACTTTTCCGCGTTGAGCCTATGACGGAAGAAGAAATGGCTGCCATGGAGCAGCGCCGACGAGAAGCGGCAGAGCGTCAAAAATTAAAGCTTCAACACGAACAGATGTCTCAGTTAGAGCAGCAAGGCGAATCCGAGCCAGAAATTGTGGAGGCGGAAAAGCCTTATGTTCGATCCGGTAAAAAAGTCGGACGAAATGATCCGTGCCCGTGTGGTTCGGGTAAAAAATTCAAAGCCTGTCACGGCCGTATCGCATAAATAATTTTAACCCCGGTTTACCGGGGTTTTTTAGGAGTTTACATAATGGCTGTAGGTGAAGCTTTCTGGCCCTTGATGCATGAAATTTCTGGTGTAAGACTTGGGGTCGCAAGCGCAGGTATTAAATATCCTGACCGCAAAGATGTGGCTGTTCTTCTACTGGCGGAAACAGCGACAGTAGCTGGAGTATTTACTCAAAACGGCTTTTGCGCGGCACCGGTAAAAGTGTGCAAGCAGCACTTAGGTACTACTGCAAATAGTAGAGCTTTGATAATTAATTCGGGTAATGCAAACGCCTGCACTGGTGAGTTGGGGCATGCTGCTGCGCTGAGAACATGCTCTGCTTTAGCGAGCAAAATTGCTGTTGAAACTACTCAGGTTTTGCCTTTTTCTACAGGTGTAATTGGTGAGCCACTACCGGAAAACAAAATTATTGCGGTGCTGGACGATGCGATCCATTCGGCATCTGAAGATCATTGGGCCTTGTTTGCTCGTGCGATTATGACGACTGACACCCGGCCAAAAGGCGCTAGTAAGGTCGCGGAGTGGAAGGGCCAAAAGATACATGTTACCGGGGTAGCTAAAGGGGCTGGCATGATAAAGCCAAATATGGCGACCATGTTGGCTTATGTTGCAACAGACGCTGCAGTTTCTCCTGAGGCATTACAAGAAATATCACTGGCAGCGGCTAATGCATCTTTCAATCGAATCTCGATCGATGGAGATACCTCGACAAATGATTCCTGTATGTTGATTGCCAGTGGTATGTCTCAAGCTGAAAAAATTAATGATTCAACAGACGAAGGGTATGCTCTCTTGCTAGAGGCCTGCATCGAAGTCTACCAATCGTTAGCCAAACAGATAGTGATGGATGGAGAGGGCGCAACGAAATGCGTCAAAATCAGTGTTCGTGGTGGCAAGCACGTACAAGAGTGTCTTGATGTCGGTTATGCCATTGCGCATTCTCCACTGATTAAAACGGCGATGTTTGCCTGTGACCCCAACTGGGGAAGAATTGTTGCTGCCATTGGTTATGCTGGTATTGATGGATTGAATGCAGACCGAGTAAAGGTCTGGTTGGATGATGTATTGATTGTTGCGGATGGAGGCAGAGCGCCCAATTATCAAGAAGAAAATGGTCAGGCAATTTTCGATAAGGCTGAGTTCTCCATCAATATTGATCTTCAGCGTGGCGAATACAGTGAGCATTTGTGGACTTCAGATCTTTCGCATGAATATGTTCGCATTAATGCTGAATATCGAAGTTAATATGTGAGTTGCACTGAACATGACTAGAATTAAAGATCCCCAGCGAGACTCTCAAAAGAAGTATATTCACGTAGCGGTGGGTGTTGTTTTGAATGAAGCCAGTCAGGTATGTGTTACCAAACGAAAAGCAGGCCAGCATTTGGCGGGCTTTTGGGAATTCCCTGGTGGTAAAGTTGAAGCCGGCGAATCAGTAATAGAAGCTTTAGGTCGAGAATTGAAGGAAGAGATTGGGATCGGGTTCTCTAAGGCTGAGCCACTGATAGAAATTAGACATTCTTACCCTGATAAGGATGTCTTTTTAGATGTTCACGTTATCGGAGGTATCGAAGGTGATGCTATCGGTAGAGAAGGGCAGCAATTAAAATGGCTGGACTTAACCGCATTAACAGCAGTAGAGTTCCCCGAAGCTAACATTCCCATTCTTCGTGCGATAGAAGAAAAATATGCCATAACAGTGACGCACGAAGGCCGTTAGTTTTCGGGAAGATCATCTGTCCATACATCATCGTCATTTTCAATCGTTTCTCCTTCAATCACACGCGACTCGGACGCCCACTCACCCAAGTCAATTAATTTGCACCGCTTACTGCAAAAAGGACGAAACGGTGAGTCGCCGGTCATTAACACTTCTTTGTTGCAGATGGGGCATTGTACGGATAGGGTTTTTACATTCATGGTGGATTTTTAAGTGTGTGAAGATAGAGAAAGATAATATTTGTGCAAATCTAACACTTGTTCACGAGTGCTTTCAAGTGAGCTGCTATTGTCAATGACGTCATCCGCAAGGCTTAATCTTTCGTCTCTGCTGAGTTGAGAGGCAATGATCGCTTTAATTTGTTCCTCGCTAACATTATCCCTTACTGAAGAGCGCTCTAGCTGCGTAACGACTGGAGTGTCCACCACAAGAATTCGATCTACCCTATTTTTATCTGATGTTTCCAGTAAAAGGGGAGACGATAAAAGACAGTAAGGCGATTGAGAATTCTGCAGCTGCTGAGTAGTGAGTTGATGGATCAACGGATGTAATAAAGTCTCAAGCCAGTCTTTTTCGTTTTGATTGGTGAAAATAATCTCCCTTAATTTTTTCCGGTCAAGCGTACCGTCGCCCTGTAAAATTTCTTCGCCAAATTTTTGAGTGATCTTGGTGAGACCTTCGCTGCCGGGTTGTACTGCAATGCGTGAATTGATATCTGTATCCACTACATCAATGCCCAGTTCACTAAAAATTTGCGTGACGGTTGTTTTGCCGCTCCCTATACCGCCGGTAATACCTATAATCATTTCGGTTAGCCAGCGTTAAAGAAGCTCAGGTATTGAGAGATGATGGAATTACTAAAAAAGAATGCGATCCATCCCGCTATAGCAAGATAAGGACCGAATGGAATTTGTTTGTCTCGGCTGTTTCCGTAAATAAGTATACCGCCGATACCAATAATGGCCCCAACGAAAGAAGATAAAATAATAATGACGGGTAAGGACTGCCAGCCCATAAACGCACCGAGAGCGGCGAGTAACTTAAAGTCGCCGTACCCCATCCCTTCCTTGCCTGTGATTAGCTTGAAGGCCCAGTAAACACTATACAATGATAAGTAGCCCGCAATAGCACCGATAACAGCGCTATTTAAATCTGTAAACAAGCCAAATGTGTTAGCCAATAAACCCAGCCACATTAAAGGAAGTGTAATATCATCAGGTAGAATCAATTGATCAACATCGATCATGGTCAAGGATATCAAGGACCATGTAAACAAAAGTGCTATTGCGGTTTCATAACTTAAACCGAATTGTAAATAAACAAATAAAGTCAGCAGCCCTGTGACGGCCTCAATAATCGGATAGCGAATACTGATCTTTGTTTTGCAGCTGTGGCATCTTCCTTTCAGTAGGAGGAAGCTAAGAATGGGAATGTTTTGCCAGGCTTTGATTTTTGCCTTGCACTTAGGGCAATGGGAAGGAGGGTAGGCAATATTAAAACTGGATTTCTTTCCACTTTCTATTTTGTCTGCTTTGTAAAGCTCGCTCACCAAAACCTGCTTGTTGCATTTCGGGCAGGTAGGAGAGTCAGCCTTCCCATCTTCGCTTTTCTCTCCAGCTTGTTCGTCCAAAAACTCGATGCAGTTTTTTTTCCAGCCATGGTTAAGGTAAATGGGAAAGCGATAGATAACGACATTTAAAAAACTGCCGACCATTAGGCCGGCAATTAGGAAGTAGGAGGCAATTAAAATTTCTTGTGGGGTCACGGTTATACGACTTGACCAAGTTGGAAAATGGGGAGGTACATAGCAATCATTAGTCCGCCTACTAAGACACCAAGCACAGACATGATCAATGGCTCCAAGAGGGACGTTAAGCTATCGACTAAATTATCGACAGCATCTTCATAATATGTTGCGGCTTTATCGAGCATATCATCTAGTGCACCAGATTCTTCACCAATTGTTGTCATCTGTATAAGAAGAGGGGGGAAAATTTTAGATTGCGCCATGGCGTAGTTTAGCTGGGTTCCTGTTGAGACTTCTTCTTTTATTTTTAGGATAGCTTTCTCATATATTGAGTTGCCAGCAGCACCTGCCACGGAATCTAGAGCATCAATTAAGGGTACACCTGCTGCAAAAGTTGTGGAAAGTGTTCTTGCAAACCGTGCACAGACGGATTGGAATACGATGTCGCCTACTACAGGAACTTTAAGAGAAAGTTTGTCTATATATGCGCGAAAAGCTGGACTTTTTTCCTTGAGCTTTCCGTACATCGCAAAGAAAACCCCCGCGCCGAGAAGAACCATCCACCAATATTTTTGCGCCATTTCAGACAAACCAAGAACAAAGAGGGTGAAGGCTGGAAGATCAGCACCAAAGCTGCTGAAAGTTTCCGCAAATTGCGGCACGACCTTAACAAGAAGAATGCCGGTAACCACAATTGCAACGACTACAACGGCAATGGGATAAGTCATCGCTTTTTTGATTTTGGCTTTAAGGATTTCAGTCTTCTCTTTGTAGGTCGCGATACGATCTAGCATGGTTTCGAGCGCGCCTGATTGTTCGCCTGATTCCACAAGATTGCAGAACAGTTCATCGAAATATTTTGGGTGTTTCATTAGAGAGTTTGCAAATCCCCCACCTGCGGCAACGTCCTCTTTTATCGAATTGATAAGGTTGGATAAATTTGGATTTTCAGATCCTCCTGCAACAATATCGAAGCTTTGGACAAGTGGAACGCCAGCTTTCATCATGGTTGCCATTTGTCGAGTGAAAACAGCAATATCAAGTGGTTTGATAGCTTTACCGCCCCCTCCGAGAAGAGGCTTGGCCTTTTTCTTCACCGACTTGGCACGAATGCCTTGTTTTAATAATTGCGCTTTGGCTAGTGAACCATTTGAGCTTGAAACCTCGCCTTCAACTCTATTCCCTTTTTTATCGATTCCTTTATATATATATGTTTGTGTACTTGTTGCTGCCATAAATTAATCCTTCGTGACACGATTCGCTTCTTCGAGGCTGGTTAAGCCCTGAGCTGCCTTACGAAGAGCCGAAATTCTTAAACTATTAAAACCCGCGGCCTTTGCTGCGTCTGCGATCTGGATCGCATTTCCCCCCTCCATAATGATTCGAGAAATTTCAGGAGTAATTTGTACTACTTCATACACACCAACCCGTCCTTTGTAGCCATCACTACACATTTCGCAGCCGACAGGTTGGAAAATTTCAAACTCGTTTCGTGGTATTCCTATATCATCAAACCCCTCTTCCTTGAGGATGTTATCTGGAATTTCTGCGGGCTTTTTGCAGTTGGTGCAAAGTCGTCTTGCTAAGCGTTGAGCAATAATAATACTTACGGTTGTTGCTACGTTAAATGCAGGAACCCCCATGTTCATAAGGCGCGTTAAGGTTTCTGGCGCGCTGTTAGTGTGTAGGGTTGATAGCACAAGGTGGCCCGTCTGTGCGGCCTTTATACCGATTTCAGCGGTTTCGAGGTCTCGAATCTCACCAACCATTACAACATCTGGGTCCTGTCTCAAAAAAGATCTTAACGCTGTGGCAAATGTTAGGCCTACTTTTTGGTTAACATTTACCTGGTTTATGCCTTCAAGGTTTATTTCTACGGGATCTTCGGCAGTAGAAATATTGCGTTCTACGGTATTTAATATATTCAAGCCGGTATACAACGATACAGTTTTGCCTGAACCTGTTGGGCCTGTAACTAAGATCATGCCTTGAGGTTGTGCCAGCGCATCCATATATATTTGCTTTTGCGTATCCTCATATCCAAGGGCGTCAATGCCTAGTTTAGCGCTTGAGGGGTCCAGAATTCTGAGTACTATTTTTTCGCCAAACAGCGTTGGTAGAGTGTTTACCCGGAAGTCGATAGCTCTTGTTTTGGATATCTTCATCTTAATTCTTCCATCCTGTGGAATTCTGCGTTCTGAGATATCCATTTGTGACATTACTTTTAAGCGGGCTGCCAATCGTATTGCAAGGTTGGTGGGGGGGCGCGCCACTTCCTTTAATATGCCATCTTGGCGAAATCGAACGCGATAAGCTTTTTCATAAGGTTCGAAGTGAATATCAGAGGCGCCAGATTTAATTGCATCTAATAAGACCTTATTTACAAATCTTACGATAGGGGCTTCATCTACATCTTTGGAGTCGTCATCACCTCTATCGTCTGTTCCCGTGTCTACATCTAGTCCGTCTAAATCTTCGTCGTCAAGTCCACCGAGAGCGTCTCCAATAGTCTCTTCTTCTGCATTAAGAAAAGCTTCAATAGCTTTTTGTAACTTATCAGCTTCAGCTAGAAGCGCTTCAGTATTGAGACCGGTATTAAACTTTATTTCGTCCAGAGCATGCAGGTCGGTTGGATCAGACACCGCAACATAGAGCCTGTTACCGCGTTTAAATATGGGGAGGATATTGTGTTTACTGATTAACTTTGTATCAACTAATCCCTCAGGCAGGCTTGATTTGCTTAACGAAGCTAAATCAAGCATCGGAGTGCCAAATTCATCGGATGCAGCTACAGCTATTTCCCGAGGTTTTAGTGTGCCATTAGATACAAGATGGAACGGCAGTGGAATTTTGGCTTTCTGAGATGCAGCAACTGCAGCGATGGCTTGCTCATCGGTTAAAAGTTGATCTCTAACTAATCTTCGTGCTAAGCCGCTTAGCATTGTGCATTACCTGTAAAGTTCTATTTTAGATTCAAAAGCCAATCGAGCGCCATCTTACTTACTTTAGCAGTTCCAAGAACAACAAGCAGTAAGCATATGAATTATTTGAGGTTTATGGCAAATAATTTTACAAATCTTCGCTGCATTTACTTCGTTCGTCAATTTTTTGCAGGTAGTGACAATAATTGTCATTTGGTATGTGGGTAATTTGGGGCATTTGTGAATATTCGCGAAATAGTTCCGGATAAATTATCGGAAACAGGGGTGTTTTTGTACTTGGCATAGTTATGGCATGTACGCTCTGGTGAGTGTAAATTAATACTTTCCTTTGGAGGAAAACATGAAGAAGGTTCAACAAGGTTTTACGTTAATCGAATTAATGATCGTGGTTGCGATTATCGGTATTTTGGCTGCGGTAGCACTACCTGCATACCAAGACTACACTGTTCGCGCCAAGATGTCTGAAGTGATTTTGGCTGCATCCACTTGTCGCGTTTCTATTTCTGAAGCAGCGCAGTTCCAAGAAACAGCGCCAACTGTTGCAAATGCATGGGGTTGTGAACAAAATATCACTGGCGCAACGGCAACTAAGCCGACTCGTTATGTTAAAAGTATCACCACTAACACCGACGGTGAGATCACTGTAACGACTACAGGTTTTGGTGATGCAAACCTTGACGACAAAACGATTACTTTGACTCCTATGGATAATACTAATGCAGCTTTAACGCTTAGTACAGCAGGTGCATTACCTACTGTAATTGCAGGTTGGAAGTGTGAGCCTGGTAGTTTGGAGCAAAAATACCTTCCAGGTTCTTGTCGTTAATAGAGTTAGTTAATCAAATAGACGAAAAGGTGCCGAAAGGCACCTTTTTTTTTATGTTTTAGAGAGGATATGTGAAAAAAGAAGGCTTGGTGTTAACCTGTATTGCAGTAATTTGTCTGTGTGCAAATTATTTTATGGGTAAAGATTTAAATTGGGATGCAGTAAACTACCATTTGTACAGCCCCTTCCAGCTATTTTCAAACCGTGTAGGAAGTGATTTTTTCGCAGCAAGCGTTCAGGGATATTTAAATCCTTTAGTGTTCACGCCGTTTTATTTGATGGTGAAGGCTCAATGGCATAGCTTTATTATCAGTTCTTTTTTTGCATTGGTCCATTCGTTGAATTTCTATGTGATATACAAAATTACTGAAAAGCTAATTTGTAAAACCAAGCAATCACAGTGGGTTGTTATTCTCTCTGTTGGTTTATCTGCGTTAAATGGCGTTATATGGGTAGTTTTTGGTTCAAGTTTTAGTGACTTAATTATATCTCTACCAGTGTTGTGTGCGGTGTGGGCTTTGCTTAGTGGTAATGACCGTGCATTTTGTACCGCTGGGCTTTTAATGGGGGTTGCTGCAGGTTTAAAGATAACTTCCGTGATATTTGCAATACCTGGAATTATTTTTTGCTTGAACTCCAGCCGTAGATTGAAAGCTTCCATAAGCTATATTGCTTTTGGCGTGGTGGGGCTTTTGTTGTCCTCGGGCTACTGGATGTATCTAATGTGGTCACACTTCGGCAACCCTTTTTTCCCGTTCTTTAATAATCTTTTTCATTCCAGTTTTTTTTCGCAAGATTCAATTGTTGATGCTCGGTTTACGGATTACTCTCTTGGGCAGCTAGTAGTTACGCCATTAAAAATGATGTTGCCTGCCACCTGGATCTATATTGAGCGACAGGCTCCAGATGTTCGAATTCTTCTAGTGATGCTTTTGTCGCTAGCTGCGTTTTTTAAAAGTCTGATTGCAAAATGGAAAGATGGGGCTGAAATAGCTAGGCTGAATTGGGAGAGTGTTTTCTTGCTTTATTTCGGACTTGCTTTTTGTTTTTGGTGTATGGTGAGTGGTAATGGTCGATATGCGCTTCCTTTGCTTTTGCTATGCGGGCCGGCTTTAATTGTTCTTGCTCTAAAATTATTTCGCAAGCATTTTGCACTTTGGTTTGTCTCTATTCTAATGGGGGCGCAGTCTTTTTTGTTGATCTCATCTCCTCCTGAAAGGTATGCAGAAAGGCTTTGGACTAGAACCTGGTTTGAATTTGAGCCGCCTGAAAAAATGAAGAATGAAGCGGCTTTGTATTTAAATCCTTTAACTCAAACCGCATCTTTTGTTGCACCTTTTATCAATCGAAATTCATCGCTCGTCAATATATCCGGTCAATGGAATATTCCAGTGCAAAGTGAGGCCGGTGAAAAAGTAAAAAGCTTGATAGGCAAATTTAAAGGGAGAGTCAAAGCGCTTTTCCCCCAGCAACATTTTGAGGCTGTCGAGCAAGATGATCAAAGAATTGTTCAGGCTGCCCTGGGATATGACGACGTTTTTAAAATGTATGCTTTGCAAATAGTGCCATCCACATGTGAATCCTTTTCATCCGCTGAAGATGGCCAAGCGCCTGAATGGAGTTTTGTTGTTTGTGACTTGGAGTCATATGGGAGTAATGAAGATCTTTTGAAAGAGCAGGCCTATGTGGAGAGGTTGTATAATTATATGGAGAGGCATTGTGGGCTGTTGCGATTTAAAGGGTCTGCGCCTATAAAAGTATATGGTAATTGGACCAAAACTTATTTGTTAAAATCTATCCGGGTTACGCTACGTGACGGAGTCATGGTGGCTAGCTACGAGAGATCTCTTAGTGAAGTATTGCTGGGCACCGAGAAGCAGATCAATCAGTGGGTCGAGAGTGATAAAGACTATAACTGTGATTTAAGTGAATTAAAAAGAATGGAAATATAGATGATTGAGTTTTCAATTCTCATGCCTTGCTTAAACGAGGCCAAAACTTTACCCATTTGCATTGAGAAAGCCATCACCTTCTTGAAGAACAACAACCTTTCTGGAGAGGTGATAGTAGCCGATAACGGATCTACTGATGGTTCAATTGATATTGCAAAAAAAATGGGTGCTAGGGTAGTCGATATTAAAGTTAAAGGCTATGGTGCTGCGCTTCGCGGTGGCATTGAGGCTGCTGTCGGAAAATTTGTAATCATGGCAGATTCAGATGACAGCTATGACTTCTCGATGCTTGAAAGCTTTGTGGATGAGCTCAGAAAAGGCAGTGACCTTGTTATGGGCAACAGGTTTTTGGGGGGAATTGAAGCGGGAGCAATGCCGGCATTACACCGCTATTTAGGTAATCCTGTGTTAAGTTTTATCGGTAGGCTTTTTTATAAAATTAATGTAGGTGATTTTCACTGTGGTTTACGTGGATTTAATCGTCAAAAAGTCATGGACTTGGGGCTCATATGCGACGGTATGGAATTCGCAAGCGAAATGGTAGTGAAAGCTGCGAATAAAGGATTGTCGATCGTGGAGGTGCCTACCACCTTATCTCCTGATGGAAGAGATACTCCCCCACATTTGCGCAGTTGGAGGGACGGCTGGCGGCACTTGAGGTTTTTGTTGCTGCTGAGTCCTCGTTGGCTGTTTCTTTATCCCGGTTTATTTCTGTTTTTCTTTGGCTTATTGTTTATGGTTTTGTTATATAACGGGCCAGTCTTTCTGGGGGGGGTTGGTTTTGACATTCACTCCATGCTATACAGTGCCGCTATTTTAGTGCTCGGCTCTCAGGCTATTTTGATGGCTCTTACCACTCGATATCTAGCAGTCAGATTCAATCTATTAGAAAAAAGTGCGGTTCTAGAAAGGGTTTCTAGGTACGTTAGCTTAGAAAAAGGATTAATTACTGGATTTTTGGTGGCATTGCTGGGTATTGTTTGGGCGATTTATTTGACGAGTATTTGGGGCGGGGCTTCATTAAATCCGACTCACTATATGCGGCAGGTAATACCTTCTGTTGTAATGATTATTTTAGGTGGCCAAATATTTGTTTCCAGTTTCTTTATCGGAGCGTTAGACTTTTTTTTAAAAGGTAAAGCGTGATGTCAACAAAAGACTATTTTTCACTTAACCATCCTTGGGCAAACTTTAGAAGTCGTCAATCTTTAGTGGTTAGGAAAAGGATGTACGCGCGATTTGAAAGTCTCGCGCAACCTCAGTCTTCGGACAAAGTATTGGATGTGGGAGTTACTCCGGATATTAGTTTGCCAGATAGTAATTTCTTCGAGATGTTCTATCCTTATCCGGAGAATTTAACTGCTGTTAGTATAGAAGATGTAGAATGCCTCAGAAGTGTTTTTCCTCGAGTTACTTTTAAGCAAGTCCAGCCGGGTCCATTACCCTATTTGGATAAAGAGTTTGATATATTGTTTTGCTCGGCAGTATTAGAGCACGTCGGAAGTAGAGATAATCAGAGGGCTTTCCTTGCCGAGTTGGCAAGAGTTTCCAAGAGAATGTTTATTACTACGCCTAACAGATGGCACCCAATTGAGTTTCATACTATCTTGCCTTTGATTCACTGGCTTCCTCAAGGCATACATCAAACTATATTAAAGTTTTTGGGTTATCATTTTTTATCTAAAACTGAAAATTTAAATCTTTGTGGTGCTGGCGATTTGAACGGTATTTTACCTGCCTCTGGTAGTTATACTATAGGTTTCGAGCGTTTTATTGGGTTTCCGTCAAATTTGATAGTGTATGGAGAAAATTGATTTGCGGGTGAAATGGCTCACAATAAAAACTGAGTTTCTGAAGTTTTTATTGGTTAGCGCCGTTGTCGGCGTCGCTTGTATTATATTCTTAGAACTCTTGGGGGGCGTATTTCCTGATACATTTTATGAGCACCAAGCAGTAATTTTTGGTTTGGTGTATTTGCTCGGTACAGTGTTTAATTTTTACGGGCAGTCCAAGTTTGTGATGCATTCGAAGGTAAGTTTTAAAAAATACACTGTATTTTTAATTTTTTCTATACTTATCTCAATTGCAAGTGGATCTATATCTTCATTTTTATATGCAAATATAAATGAAAAATATCAAAGCATTTTTGGTGCTAAATCTTTGTGCTTGATTTTGACCGTTGTCATCATTTCCCCTTTCACCTATAAGTTGGTGTCAAAAATTTTAAAATAGTTGATATGAATAAAATTAATACTACCTCTCAAAATTCGATCTTCGAGACTGATCACGAAAAAAAACTGATTGCAAAAGGTTTCGATTACGAATACGAAACCTGTAGTAATGAATTTTCCTTCTATCAGTATTTTCCCAGTGAACTTGTCGTGTTAGGTGAAAGGCCTTCGGATGATGAAATACAAGGTGTCTACCCTTCAAATTACGAGCCATATATTTTTAATAAGTGGGGAGGGATTATTGGTCGAGCGAGGCAGTTTGTTCAAAAGAGTAAAGTTAAGGTTTTGAGCCGATTTTTAAGGGAAGAGAATGCTCGAGTGCTGGATATAGGTTGTGGAGCCGGCAATCTACTTTTGTTGATGAAAAAGTACGGTAAAAAAACGTGGCAGCTTCACGGCAACGACTTAAATACAGATGCGTTAATGTCTTTGAAGAATATGGGTATTATGGTCCATGCGTGTGACTATAGAGACATCCCGCTTTCAAATTATTTTGATTTGATAATTTTGAATCAGGTGATTGAGCACTTTTCGGATCCGCGTGATCTTGTCGATGTGTGTGCTAAATTGTTGAAGCCAAATGGCTATATTTTTATAGAAACGCCATCTTCTGACGGACTTGATTTCAAAATATTTAGGTCAGGCGTTTGGGGGGGGTACCACATACCAAGGCATTTTTATATTTTTAATGAAAGCAACCTATCTTTGATGTTAAAAGATTACCGCTATACTGTAACCAAGGTTGATTATTTGACAAGTCCTGCATTTTGGACGCAGTCATTGCATCACTATTTTATGGAAAGAAATTTCAATAGGCTCGCAAAAATTTTCCACTTAAAGAACTTGTTGTTGACAGCTTTAGTTACATCGGTGGATTTACTAATTGCTGTTTTGGGTTTAAAAACTAGTAATATGCGAATTGTTGCAAGGTTAAATGGCGATGATTAAGCGTTCGCAAGTTACTAGTGAAGTTTTCAAACTGAAGCCTTATCGTGGGTTGTTAGATATTGCGCTCTTATATGCTAAATTGTTTTTGGTGCTGTTAGTTTTGTTTTTGTCTAATAGTCTAGTTGTGAATGCCATCTGTTTTTTATTAATTGGTGTGCTCCAGTATCATTTTAATGTCTTAGGTCATGATGGGTTGCACTATCTTTTGAGTGAAAATAAACGAGTGAATGACTTCCTGACGCGGTGGTTTGTTCAAGCCCCTGTTGGAGCGCCAATGAGTCTCATGAGATCAAGCCATTTTGCTCATCACGCTCACCTGGGAAAGCCAAATGACGCCGATAGGCAATACTATATGGTTGACCGATTTGATAGTAGTAAAAGGTTTATATTCTGGTTGGCGAAATCTTTTTTTGGCGGGATGATACTAGAAATATTGTCAAAGCTGATGTTGATTCGTAGAAATAATCAGCAAAATAATAAGAATAAAAGAAATGCGATTGCACAAGCTGAATTAATTTACGATGTACTTTCAGTGTTTGTTATGCAAATTGTGATATTTATGTTGTTCGCTTATTTTTTTGGTTTTTTATCCTATTTTCTATTTTGGTGTTTACCCATAGTTACTGTCATGTTCGGTTTGAATGTTTTGAGGTCTTGTTTGGAGCACGTGACTGAGAATAATTGCTCTAGCGAAAACAGGTTGTTTACATTTAAATCTAATTTCATTGAGAGGTTTTTTTTATCTCCGTACAATATGAATCTCCATGCAGAGCATCATATATTCCCTTCGGTTCCGTATTACAATCTTAAATTACTTCAAAAACAGTTCGTTGACCAGAATGTAGATTCATATAGTTTCGAAAAAAACTATATAAGTAAGTTGGTGAGAGTTTACAGAAACTGGTAGCTTTGTATTTGCGCTGTTATTTGCAAAATAAAGTATGGGTGGCTATAAAAAGAAGCTTGTTTTCATATGCAGCATTAATAGAAAACGAATTTAGTAATAGTCATGATTGATACTCGTCCGAATCTGCATGAAATAAAGGAGATCAAACCAGATTGCGGATTTTTTTGGTTTATTCAATGTTTTTATATTTTAGAATTTACGTGATCTCATTAAGTACTTTTTGCTCGCTATCTGGCAATGAATAAAGTGTTTTTCTGAAAAATCCCTTTGTTCAGTTGGGAGTGTTTTTTCATGTTCTTACGTGAGACGATTGGAATAGTAGAACAACTGAGATTTTGTATTTGAATTAATGATGGGGTAATCGTTTATCCGTTGGTAATATTGACATGTAAGAGGAATGTTTGATTCGTGTACAAGTTGCTTGAGTTTCGTAATGACGACGTATCATTAAAGGGAGTGCTGATTGGCTTACTCTTTAGTTTTTTGCTTTTTCTATGGATGTATTTTTTATTGTCATGGGAAGATGCATCATGGTTAAGAGTAATGTCGGTTCCTTTCATGCTATTTTGGGTGTACCTCTATTCACTTCAAAACCATAGTATTCCTAATTTCTTCTCTAGTTCGATCGTCCTTATCTTATATTTTTGGATCGATTATGCTTCATTCTATAAATCCTATGCCTACGTACAAATAGCATATTTCGTTCTGGCTTTGTGCTTGTATGTTTTTCTATCGATAATAGATTTTCTATTTGCGGGTTGCACACTTATTTGGCGGTGTTTTTTAAAAGGAATATTTTTATATCTATTCGCGTTTCTGCCTATTTGTTTTCTTGCTCATGTCGAGTTCTTGGGGACTCCGGTTGCAAAAGACTCAATATATGCCTTGTTACAAACAAATTTTAAAGAGGCTTCTGAATTTCTAGCTTTTTATTTAAATGGTGTAGGCATTTTAAAAATTCTGTTGCTTTTCCTGTTGCTGCTGCTTCCTCTGGCTATGGAAAAAAAACACTGTCCAAGTAAACCAAAGATAGTTAACTTGGTTTTAGCTTCTGTTTTATTAATGTTGTGTTGCTATAAGGTTGGAGAAAGGGCGCGGATATTTTCATTAACTGTCGCGAGTTTTAACGAATATAAGATGGAAGTTGCTGCTTTTGAAGAGATACAAAATGCCTTATCGAAAGAACAGCCTTTCCTATCCTCGACAGATGCTCATGGCGAGATTCATCTACTGATTGTTGGCGAATCACTAAATAAAAATCACATGGGAGTTTATGGGTATTTCAGAGATACAACCCCAGAGTTAAGTGATTTAAGGGATGAATTAATTTTCTACGAAAATGCTTATTCAAATCACACCCATACGATGCAATCTTTATCTTTTGCATTAACAAATGTTAATCAGTATTCAGGCGGAGATTTTTTTAAGTCCGTTTCTTTGATTAATGTGTTAAAGAAAGCTGGAGTAAATACAAAATGGATAACAAATCAAAGCATGTACGGTACCTGGGATCACTTGGTAACAATAATTGCGAAGCAGGCAGACGAATTAGTAACTAAAAATACCTCAATCGGGGAGAGCTTTGATACTCGGGTTTTTGATGGCTCGTTGCTAGCTGACTTAAAAGCCATTCCATCACCTAAAGAAGAGGAAAACATTTTTGTTGTTGCTCATTTGATGGGCAGCCATGTGGATTATTGTGAGCGATTTCCATCTGATTTTAAGGTTTACGATGGAATGGTCTCTTTAAGCGAGTTTGGTTCATTTAGTCGCAATTACGGGGCCGTAAAGAAACTTAATTGCTACGATTCCAGTGTTAGATACAATGATCACGTAGTCGCACAAATGATTAAGCAGCTAAAATCTTTGGATCTGGTTTCGAGTGTTACATATTTTGCAGATCACTCAGAGAGCGTTTTTGATGGTAAAGGCCACCAGTCTGGAGCTTTTGAGTTCGAAATGGCCGAGATCCCGCTTGTATTTTGGGTGTCTGAAAAGTACAAGGAAAGATATCCCGGAAAATACACTTCATTAAAGCAGAATAAAAACAAATTGTTTACGAATGATTTGATTTTCGATACGGTTTTGGGGATACAGTCGATCACCACATCTTTAATCGAGGCTGCTTTCGATTTAACCAGCGAAGAATTTCATCTCGAATCTGAGAAAGCGAAAGTTTTGCATGGCAAAGTGCCTTTTTTGGATACCCAAAATACAAGCTATTTTAAACGGGAAAATGCTGCTCACTTTAACGAAAAATTAAGCCAGCCTCGAATTCTACCGCATAGAGTTAACACTCTCGGTAAATTAAGGGATGTTGTAAATAGCGGTTTGTCCGGTGTGGAAATTGATGTGGTTTTGACGGATGAGGGCGACGTTTGTGGTCAAGAAATAACGTGTTTGCAGGTTGGCCATGATCTGCATTCGTTATCAGGCATTAGTTTGGATGAGTTTTTGTCGGACGCTGCTTTTAAAGGCGTGAGAAAAATCTGGCTTGATGTGAAGAATCTGGATAAAGGTAACGCCAAAACTATATTCGATCAGATCGATAGCCTCCATGAAAAATATTCGTTAAAAAACAGAGTTATATTTGAAACATCATTTGTAGGAGATGAAGTGTTTAGATTTACTCAGTCTGGTTGGCATACATCCTATTATCTTCCGACGACGGCGGTACTACAGGCTAATGTTAGTGAGTCGAGTGAGCTGGCGGATGGAATATTGGAGGTCATTGCTTCGCAAAAATTTTCAGCCATTTCATTTGATGTTAGGTTATATGACTTTGTTAGCTCATACTTGGTCCGAAAGCTTTCCGATGAGATTGAGTTTCATGTTTGGGATCTAAATCTTTCTTTAGGCGATAAATCTTTACAGCAGAGCTTTAAGGCAAAGGGTTATTATCAGGATAAAAGGGTAAAAACAATTCTTATCCCCTATAAATCGCATTTTGATATATAGGGGATTTGGGGTGTTAGTTGCTTAAGTAAATAATTTTCTGTTGAGTAAAGTCAAAACACGCCTGTTTGGAATTGTGTATTGAAAACAGTTGCATCTTCCTGCAATTGTGCTCTGTATCGAGTTCAAATTGCTGCGCTAGCCAGTCTAGGTTCTTTGATGGTTGCTGCTCAAAGTCTCTGTATAAGTCGTACCGTGCTTCCAGAGGGATTTCATCACTGAATTCTGTTGTAAACCTAATTTGCTCGATTTCGCCTTTGTTCTTGGGTAAATCCATATATGCGCTTTTGGGAAGATCTCCCGAAAATTCATCAACATTTATTGGGTATTTGTCGAATAAAGATAATTCGTTAGTTGTAATAACATGCAAGCCATCGTAAGAAATCAGTTGAAAGACGGGTCTTTCTTTATATATTAGCCAGCAACCTGCAGTCAGGGCGGTTATCTGTAGAACTGCGATGATAGTTAAGTCAAATTTTAAAGAGGGCTTGCCATGCTTGTAAACGATAAGCGTAAGAAGTGGTCCTAGAACTAAATCTATACCTGCGGCTATCTTAATACCTTGATACCCACCAATTTCAATAAAAACACCGGGGTACCAAATAAATAGAATAATGCCGAGTAGGCATAAAAAAATGACGGCACTAATTCCTAGGTGAATTCCGAATGCAGTCCAACGACTTTTTACCATATGCATTAATCAGCCTCTTATTCTTAATGATAAATCAATAGCATTTGCATGCTTGGTTAAGGCTCCGATAGAAATATAGTCAATATTAGAATTTTTGAGAAGTGGGATAGCGTTTTGAGTAATGTTGCCTGAAACTTCTAATTTACAGTGTGTTTTATCAATGTTTGAGGTGGTATTTAGCATGGTTGAACTAAAATTATCCAGCATAATAATATCCGCGCCAGCCGCTAGAGCTTCTTTCAACTGAGGGATATCTTCAACTTCAATCTCCACCGGCACATCAGGTTTAACCTGTCTCGCCTGTTGAATCGCTTGGCTGACTCCACCGCAGGCGGCGATGTGATTTTCTTTAATTAAAAAAGCATCAAAAAGTCCAATCCGATGGTTGTCGCAGCCCCCGATCGCAACAGCGTATTTCTGTGCGGTTCTTAGCCCTGGAATGGTTTTGCGTGTGTCCAGGATGGAGATCCTGCTGTCACCTAGGAGTTTTCGGTATTCGCTGGCTTTTGTGGCGGTGCCGGAAAGTAGTTGTAGGAAATTCAGAGCGGTTCTCTCGCCCGTTAATATATTTCTGGTGTTACCTTTGATGGTGACCAGTTTGGTGTTTGCGGAAATCGTGTCTCCGTCTTTAACATGCCATTCCAGCGTAACATTGCCCATTTGCTTGAAGGTTTCGTCGACCCAGGCGGTGCCGCAAATAACACAGTCTTCACGCGTTATAATTTCTGCGGTGTCGGTTTTGTCTTGTGGAATAAGTTGTGCGGTGATATCGCCAGATCCAATATCTTCTTCCAAGGCAATGCGAACGGCACGTTCTATGTCTTGTTGGATTTGGTCAATTTGAATATTCATATTAATGTGATTTCACTTAGTAGTTTTGGCGTAGTGTCAGGTTGTCACCGGTCTGGCTGAATTCTAAATTTTTAAGCACGCTCATGCCTAGTAGAATATCATTCCCTTCCATATACGGGTTAATGGTCGCGGAGACATTGTGTAAAACAATTGGGCCAAGTTCGAGTTTGTTGATCGAGGTAGTGTAAACTTCGACAGTACCATTTGCTGTCATCACTCGGGATTTATAGCCTTTTTTGAGGTTGAGTTTGCGAGCGAGTGATTGAGGAACGGCGACGTCTGTTGCGCCGGTGTCCAGCATAAATACAACGCCTACATCATTGATTGTTCCGCTGGCTACGTAGTGATGAAACTTGTTTCTTTTGAGAGTAATTTCACGCACGCCGTCAGCTTCTGAGCTAACGATGTTTTGGTTGGGATTAAACTCCTGCTTTTCTCGTAAACCGAAAAAATAGGTAAGACCGATCAAAACGAGAATCCAGCTTATGTAAAGCATGCCTCGTCCCATACCGCGTTGGGTATTATGCTCTTCCATTAGAGAATGTCCTTTTTTTATGCTGATTGGTTAAGAGAATTGTCGGCATTTACATTTTAGTAATTGAAGTGACTTTTTTTATTTGGATTTGTTGCATAGGGAAGTTCAAAAATCCTACAATACTGTGAATAGTATCTCAAAGCCACAAATGTCTTCGTGGTTTAGTTCAGATCAACATTATACTCTAGTTAACCTTAGTAATTTAACCTCTATTAAATACATCCTTCCGGGAACCCTCTTGGAAGATAGAGGCGGCAGTGGAGGTATAAGGTGCCCGATAATACTACACACAATGCGGCAGATAATTCGCGCAGCAGTGTTGGTCGAAGTAATAGCGCGAAAGTAGTGCACTTGGAGCCTGATCATCAGAGACTTCTGAGAACACAGCTTACTCGCTTGCCTGCCCCAGTCAGTGCCATCCATGAAAAGGGTAAACGCCTTCTCCTTGATTTATTGCAAGTCTATTTTGATCGAGCTGACGATTCGTTGTTCGCGTTGGCGGATCGTGCGCAAAGTAATGTTGAACAAAACTTGTATTTTGACTCCATGCGCGAAGTTCGGGTACAGCGCCGAACGATTGAGACACAATTTTCTCAAGCGATTGACGAAGCCTTCGCTGTTCTTGCCTCTACCGAGTATGTAAGACGTGAGGAAGACAGTGGATTAGAAAATGTTGGTGCCGAAACGTTAAGTTTGGTGTCAAACGACGATCTGGACGAAATTGTCGCTGTTGAAGCGACCGTTGCCAAAGCGAATAAGCAGTATGGTGAATTAATACAGCAACTATCACTACGAATTGATAGCCAGGTTCCTGTCAAGGTCTTCCAAAAAAACAATCCGTTAGGCCCAGACATCATATGTGATGCGTTTATGGCGCAGGCCAAGAAATTAAATGTTGGGGTCAAAGCAAAACTGGTTTTGTTCAAGTTGTTTGATCGGGATGTGATTAATAAGCTTGGCCCGTTATACGAAGCTGCCAATGATGTACTGAAAGAGCACAACGTTCTACCGTCTTTATCTACGCAGCGCAGACCTGTCAATCCTGCTCCGAATGTGAGAAGTTTTGCCGGGGCCCCATCTGCTCAAGCTGGTGGTAGTCAAGCCGTGACTCAAGGGCAGGCGAATCTTGCCGCAGATTCTGTAGATGCCGCGACTTCTGATACTGTGGTCGCAGCTTTGAAAAATATATTTGGCGATCAAATTGAAGCGCCCCAAGCAGAAGGTGCTGCTCCAAGCCCGCAATCTGCCGAACTGTTGAAGCTTCTTTCTCGGGCTCAACACATGCCGCTAATGCTCAGCAATAATAAAGCTGCTTTAAATGTTCGTGCTTTATTAGCTCAGCTTCAACAGCAAATGGGATCTAAAGCCCAGGTTGGTCGAGTTGACGACGAGGTTATGAACCTCGTAAACCTGTTGTTTGATTTTATTCTGGAAGATCGCAATTTAGCGGTGCCCATGAAAGCCTTGATCAGCCGCATGCAGATTCCTGTGTTAAAAGTCGCAATTGCGGATAAGACTTTTTTTACCAAAGGCGGTCATGTTGCACGTCGATTGCTGAATGAAATGGCAACCGCCTCTATTGGTTGGCAGGGAACAGCTGAAACATGCGCTAAAGATCCTCTGTACCGAAAAATTGAAAGTATTGTCACTAAGCTGTTAGAGGATTTCGACAGTGATGTTGAAATTTTCCATGAATTGCTGGCCGATTTTACGGGCTTTTTGGAAAAAGAGAAAAAGCGAGCTGCGGTGTTGGAGCGTCGAATTGTTGATGCTGAAGATGGCAAGGCGAAGGCTGAAATTGCGCGTAAAACCGTTGCAGGAGAAATTGCCAAACGAACAAAAGGGCAATCATTGCCAGATATCGTGAATCATTTGATCAATGATGCATGGAGCAATGTACTGTTTGTAACAGCGTTAAAACACGGATATGAATCGAAGGACTATCAGTCGGCGCTAGCAACGTTAAATGAATTATTGCTCAGCGTAAAAACACCTGAAACACCTCAACAGCGCCAGGCGCTAATCGCCCTGGTTCCGCGATTATTGAAAAAGCTGCGTACTGGTCTGGATACCATTTCCTACAACCCGTTCGAAATGTCAGACTTGTTTAAGTCATTAGAAAAAATTCATCTGGCATGTATTCGTGGTAAGCCCATGCCAGAAGCTAAGGCCAGCGCAGAACCTACACCGCTTCAGCCGGAAAAAAGCATTCCCACATCGAATATTCCGCAAGCGGCGGTACAAAAACCTCAAACAGCAACTGCCAGTGCAAAACCAGTGGTTGCTGATAGCGCGCCGACTAAGGCTGCGGAGGAAATCACCAGCAAAGCATCGCCGGTTGAACAGGAAGAGCTTCCCGCGAATGATCCTCATATGGAGCAGGTGGGACGTTTTGTACAAGGCGGTTGGTTCGATATGAAGACTGACGAAGGTGAAAATTTGCGTTGCCGCTTGGCAACATATATTAAGCCGACGGGTAAATTTATCTTCGTCAACCGGAATGGCATGAAAGTCGCTGAGCGAAACCAGAATCAGCTTGCTCATGCATTAAAGCAGGGAAGTTTACGTGTTATCGACAATAGTATGCTTTTTGATCGCGCATTGGAGACTGTAGTCACCAGTTTGCGTAAAAATAACTAGGTTTTGTCGTCTAACCACATTTATCTCACCGTTTGGTTTTTCTCTCGCGATTTACCTCTATAATGGGCAGAAACTTTTAATCCAAAAGCAAACTGCCCTAATATCACACAATCATGATAAAAAATGGCCGCTACCTGCTGGCGAAGCAGGTAAATTCACCGAATTTTAATGCTCGGCCGCAAGCGCTTGATATATCGTTATTGGTCATTCATAACATCAGTTTACCGCCGGGGCAATTTGGCGGCGGATATATAGAGCGTTTTTTTCAAAACCAGCTGCCGGAAAACGACCACCCATATTTTAAAGAAATTGCGAGCATGCAGGTTTCAGCCCATTTTTTGATCGATAGGGCTGGCTCGGTGACTCAGTTCGTGGATATGAACGAACGGGCCTGGCATGCCGGGTTGTCCAGTTTTGAGGGCAGGGACAACTGTAATGACTTTGCGATAGGGATTGAGTTAGAAGGAACGGATCACACCGATTTCACGGATCATCAGTATCAAGCCCTGTCAGCGTTGACTCAGCACATTATCTCCACTTACCCTGCAATAAACCTGGATCGGATAGTGGGGCATAGCGATATTGCCCCGGGCCGAAAGACGGACCCCGGCCCCCATTTTGATTGGGCGAGATATCGTAAAGAGTTGAAGCGCGCAAAAAACTGGGAAAATTCGCCTAATACGTATACTAAAAGCTAAAGAAGAGGCCATCGAGTGGAATTATTCGTCATTGTTATCGCTATTTTAATTCTTCAAGTGTGGGGAGCCCGTAACCCGTTACATCAGGATGGTTGGTATGGTACTTGGTTGAATTATCTCAATACATTTTATCTGTCCACTTCCGCATCTTACTTTCTGATAGCCGCATTATTGCCCACTTTACTGGTGGCACTGATATTTTGGCTCCTAATGAAATCCTCAACCTGGTTGGTGTTGCCGCTGGAAGTGCTGGTGTTGCTCTATAGCTTTGGGCGTGGGGAATTCGGTGCGATTGTGCAGGAATATACCAGCGCCTGTTTTATTGACGACTGGGAAACAGGCACAGAGCGTGCATCGCGCCTTGGGGTGCAGGTCGATGAGGTGGAGCCAAATAACTGGAAAGAACTGCACCTCCAAGTTTTGAAAGAAGCGGCTTACCGAGGGTTTGAGCGCATGTTTGCCGTGCTGTTTTGGTTCTACTTATTCGGTCCGGCTGGCGCTTTTCTATATCGCATAGTATTTTTGTTTGTGCAGAAGAATGATGCAGAAAACCCCGCCGCTGAAAGTACTCTTAAAGGCTTGGAGTGGCCAGTTGTGCGGCTATTAGCCTTGTCTTTTACCATTACGGGGAATTTTGTCGGCTGTTACAAAGCCTGTAAGCGGCAGTTGCTCTCACTGCATGACGAAGCAAAGGATATTCTGAGCAATGCGATTCTAGGTGCACTATCGGTTGATGAGGAGCTGCCACAAACCTGTGAGGTTACGCAAAAGGAACTAAAATTGTTAGATCGATTATATATCCGAACCTTATGGTTCTGGTTGTTCTGTGTAGCCTTGTTCACCATACTTGTATGATTACTATTGCTTTCTATAACTTGAAAGGCGGCGTGGGGAAAACCACTACCGCCGTAAATCTAGCCTACCTGGCAGCAAGCGGTAAGAAAAATACTGTTTTATGGGATTGGGACCCACAAGGCGCTGCCAGTTGGTATTTGGGGGTGGAAGAAAGCGATACCAAAGCCATAAAAGTCATGCGTGATGGCTTGCCCGTGGGCTCTCTGGAAAAATCCACCCCATACCCTCGATTGACATTTATTCCCGCGGATCTGAGTTTGCGCAAAGCGGATCTGTTAATGGGAGATAAAAAGTCTGCCAAAGCATTACTGAAAAAAATCATACAGCCTTTGGGAGAGAATGCTTCGATCGTGGTATTTGATTGCCCGCCAACCCTTTCCCCAAGCATCGAATATCTTCTGGCTGCCGTTGATATTGTGCTTGTTCCTATGATTCCCAGTCCAATGTCGGTGCGCGCATTAACGCAGGTGAGTGAATTTTTTGAAGGTAAAAAGTCTGCGCCAAAATCCATTGTCGGCTTTTTTAACATGGTGGACATGCGAAGAACTTTGCACAAGCAAACATTGGAAAATGCAAAATATCTTCCTGTGCCTGTTTTGGAAACCTATATACCCATGGATTCTGCCGCTGAATATATGTCGCAAAAACGTGAGCCTTTAACGCGCTACGCGAATCTTGGGCGGGCCTCTTTAGCCTATCGAAAAATGTGGAAAGAAGTAGCTAAACTAATCAAAGAACAACGTAAACAAAATAGCTGACAAAGGAGTTAAGTTCCTTGTGAGTTATACCTGCCCAGACCAATAGTGTTTTCTGTTTGGTGTGAAGTTCCGCGCTCTCACTATCTCTTGTTATTTAATTCGCCGTCTTTTCAATGGTATGGATCTCGGCCCGCATTTTTATTAACAGCAGCAAGCTCGGAATAACCATTAACGTGGTGAGCACAAAAAACAGTGCCCAATTTCCTTGAAGCCAGTCCACCACTTGTCCGCTAAGGCTGCTTAAAGTGGTTTTGCCTAAGTTACTGAGTGAAGCGAGAAGGGCGTATTGAGTGGCAGAAAATGCATGGTTGCACATCAGGGAAATAAACGAAACAAAAGCCACTGTAGACCAGGCCGCTGCAAAACCATCGACCACAATGGTGGCCGCATACAAGTCAAGGTTGGGGCCAGTCAGTGCAATTAAGGCGAACATTAAATTGGTGCCAGCCATGGCACAACCACTGATAAACAGCCCTTTGACCAACCCCAGTTTGGCGTTGAGAATGCCGGCTAACACGGCAAAAACAATGGTTAACCACCAGGTTAACAGCTTGGAGTAAGTTGCGATGTCGGTATTGCTAAAGCCTACTTCTTTATAAAACACGATGGACATTTTACCTAAAAATGCTTCGCCGAGTTTAAACAATAGAATAAATCCGAGTAGCATCAATGAAAACTTCAAGCCGTTTCGGCTAAAAAACTCCCTTAAAGGTGCTATCAGTGCGGTCATAATCCGGGCGAGCAAAACGTTTTCTGTGTAGATATTGTCGTGCTTTAACGTAGAGGTTTTGATGATGTAGTTTAAGTGGGTGCCGATATAAATGCAGAGCCCAATTTCACCAAAAATAATGCAGGGAATGTATGCCGAATGTTGCACGAGTGCCTGACTTAAGCCTGGGCTACCTAAAAATACATACATCGCAAGGCCGAGTGGAAGAGCGAGCAGGGTAAGCATGGCATGCTTTTGAGCGCTCGGCATAGTGCGTGTCAGTTGTTTATAAAAAATGAATTCTTCATCTGATTTTTCTGGCGATGAGTGCAGTGGAGACGGCAACAGGGCGCAGAGAGTACAAACCGCTGCCGTAATAATGGCAAGCAATAAATACAATTGCGGCCAGCTCCAGCCCAGGTCTGAAAGGCGAAGAGGAATAAACCCCAAACCTGCATAGCCCGTCCACCAACCCGCGGTAATAAAGCCTGCCGCTGCGGAAATTTTTTCTCCTTCATCTGAGGCAAAACTATCGACCCGGTATGCATCTATCGCGATATCTTGTGTGGCCGAGAAAAAAGCCAGAACAAGAGCAACCAATACCACAATTTTTGCGTGTTCTGCAGCAGAGAGAAAATACATTGCGCAACAGCAAAGCACGATAACCGCCTGGCATACGACAATCCAACCCTGGCGTTGGCTTAATTTTTTTAATAGTGGAATTTTACTCACGTCCACGATGGGAGACCAAAAAAAGTTGATCGCGTATACCGTATAAATCAGCGTCGCATAACCGATTTCTGCGCGGCCAATTCCTTCGCTTTTCAACCACAAGGTGAGCATGGAGCCAATCATCACCCATGGTAAACCCTGCGCGATTCCCAGAATAAAAATACTGAGCACGCGTTTGTCACGATAGGGAGATATTTGAGTGTATAACCAGGAAAATAACTGCAAAGTAAGCGCCTATAGCTGCCAGAGAAATTGTTTTAAATTGATCTTACCATTAATCACCACTACGCCTTCGCGCTCCAGCAGTTCACGTTGGAGCGCGTTGCCGGGGTGGCTTTCCGGAAAGGATATACGTCCCTGGCTGTTGATGACGCGGTGCCATGGTAATTGTGTCCCTTTGGGCAAGTGTTTCAGTGTCGTCCCGACATAGCGTGAAGCCTTGCCTAAGCCCGCGAGGGAGGCAACGCGTCCGTAAGTGGTAACTGTACCGACGGGAATTTGTTGGAGAACGCGAAATATTGCCTGTTTTGGATCTTCATGCATAAGAGTCTAAACGCTATCTCTCGTGGGTTGCCAAAAGCCTGTGTCACCGAACTTGACCTTGAAATCGAGATTTTAAACCAGATTAAGTTAACAGATCATATTTGTAGTTCAGGTGTCTCTACCTGTACTCATCTTCCAATATAACGCAGTAGAAACTGCCAGGACGTTTCAATTGAGAATTCTATTTGTCTTTTTTTTGTTGATGCCCATCATTGAAATTTATGTGCTGCTCAAGGTTGGTGGCGTCATTGGCGTTTTTAATACTGTTATCCTGGTTGTTCTCACCGCCATTATTGGCGTTATGCTGCTGAAACAGCAAGGGATCAGTACTTTAGCCCGCGCCCAGCAAAAAATGCAATCCGGCGCACTTCCGGCGAAGGAAATGGTTGAGGGGATATTTCTCGCCGTCGGTGGCGCTCTTTTACTAACGCCGGGTTTTGTCACTGATACTATCGGCTTTTGCTGTCTGATTCCCGGAGTGCGTCAATTAATTCTTGGCTGGGGGTTAAAAAATATACAGTTTAAGGCGGTAAACACCGCATATACCTACCAGCAATCTCGCAGAGATGGCACAGATTCCGTGATTGAAGGTGAATACGAAAGAGAAAATTCACCGGAGAATCGCAAATAAGCGCACAGCAAAAAAAATTGAAGTCCAACTGTTGAAATCAACAAAAATAGACCCATTTTGTGGTGCACAAGGAGCTAAATTCGTATCGAATTGCTCGGTCTTGGTATTTCTCGGGTTTGCTTAAGATGCGACCCAATTATTCATAACCGGCTCATTTAAGGGCCAAGAGTGTGACAAACGCTATTTTGGAGAAAACATCAATGAAAATTCGTCCTTTACACGATCGTGTTGTGGTTCGCCGCAAGGAAGAAGAAGAAACTTCTGCTGGCGGTATCGTATTGCCGGGTTCAGCCAAAGAAAAGCCTAATCAAGGCGTGGTTGTTGCTGTGGGCACCGGCCGTATTTTGGACAACGGTGAGAGCCGTCCTGTCGATGTTAAAGAAGGTGACGTGGTTGTATTTGGTAAGTACGCAGGTAGTGACACCATCGAAGTGAATGGTGAAGAACTTGTGATCCTGAGCGAAAGCGACATCAAAGCTGTTATCGAATAATCCATCCAATTCCATCTCTTCTGGCGAGCGTGCTCTGTGCAGCTTGCCGAACTGAAACAAAATTTTAGTAAGGAAAATTACTATGGCTAAAGACGTAAAATTCGGTGATGAAGCTCGCCAGAAAATGCTTGCGGGCGTAAACATTCTTGCAGATGCAGTAAAAACCACTTTGGGCCCTAAAGGTCGGAACGTTGTATTAGAAAAATCTTTCGGCGCGCCAACTGTCACTAAAGACGGTGTGTCTGTAGCGAAAGAAATCGAACTGTCAGACAGGTTCGAAAACATGGGCGCTCAAATGGTCAAAGAAGTTGCTTCCAAAGCTTCTGACGATGCTGGTGACGGTACGACTACAGCGACTGTTCTGGCTCAGGCAATTGTCAACGAAGGGTTAAAGTCTGTAGCTGCAGGCATGAACCCAATGGATCTTAAGCGCGGTATTGATAAAGCAGTTATTGCAGCCGTTGAACATGTTAAATCAATCGCTCAGCCTTGTGAAAACAGCAAAGCGATCGCTCAAGTAGGTACTATTTCTGCTAACTCGGACAGCCAAGTAGGTGACATCATCGCTGAAGCGATGGAGAAAGTTGGTAAAGAAGGCGTTATCACTGTTGAAGAGGGCAGTGGTTTGGAAAACGAATTGGACGTGGTTGAAGGTATGCAGTTTGACCGCGGTTACCTGTCTCCATACTTCATCACTAACCAAGACAACATGAGTGTTGAACTGGAAAGCCCATTCATCTTGTTGGTAGACAAGAAAATCTCCAACATCCGTGAATTGTTGCCTGTATTGGAAGGCGTTGCAAAAGCTGGCAAGCCTTTAGTGATTGTTGCTGAAGATGTTGAAGGCGAAGCCTTGGCGACCTTGGTTGTGAACAACATGCGCGGCATCGTAAAAGTAGCTGCATGTAAAGCACCTGGATTCGGTGATCGTCGTAAAGCCATGTTGCAGGACATCGCAATCTTGACTGGCGGTACGGTAATCTCTGAAGAAGTTGGTTTGGATCTTGAATCCACTACTTTAGAGCACCTGGGCTCTGCTAAGCGTGTCACTATGTCTAAAGAAAACAGCGTACTCGTAGATGGCGCTGGCAACGCAGCAGATATTCAGGCTCGTGTAAACCAGATTCGTGCGCAAATCGAAGAAACTTCTTCTGATTACGACCGTGAAAAACTGCAAGAGCGTGTTGCTAAATTAGCGGGCGGTGTTGCTGTGATCAAGGTTGGTGCGGCAACTGAAGTTGAAATGAAAGAGAAGAAAGCTCGTGTTGAAGACGCACTTCATGCAACTCGCGCTGCAGTGGAAGAAGGTGTTGTGCCTGGCGGTGGCGTTGCCTTGATCCGTGCAGCAGCAGCAATTGAAGGCCTGGTTGGCGACAACGAAGATCAAAATCACGGTATCAGTGCAGCCTTGCGTGCTCTGCAGGCGCCGTTGCGTCAAATCGTGGCGAACGCCGGTGAAGAAGCTTCTGTTGTGGTTGAGAGAATCAAAGCAGAATCAGGAAACTATGGTTACAACGCTGGTTCCGGTGAATATGGCGACATGATCGAGATGGGTATTCTGGACCCTGCAAAAGTAACGCGTACTGCGTTGCAAGCGGCGGGTTCAATTGCTGGTCTTATGATCACCACTGAAGCCATGGTTGCTGAGAAGCCAGAAGACAAGCCTGCTGCTCCAGATATGGGCGGAATGGGCGGAATGGGTGGAATGGGCGGCATGATGTAAGGCCTGCACATTACATCCGCCAGGATGTCATTTCCCGAAAGGCCTCTGTATACTCTATGCAGGGGCCTTTTCTGTAAAGCAAGTACTAAACTTACAAGCGGATTTACTATTTTTCAGCGTCTCACCCTTTGTTCAGCGTCTCACCCATGGCGAAGAAAGTGGGGCTTAACGTTGCATCATGATCCGGCAATTAGCACGTACGATTGGCGCGTCGAGTGCGGAAGAATCGTACGCACACTGAAACTAACTTAACAAAACGATGCCGTACAATTAGAGGCTATCATTTGGCTGGTTTATTGCGGCTTACCTTGATTGTAGAAAGTAAAAGCTTAATTTAAGGCTTGGATTAAATTTCGAGCTAAGGCTAGAGTTAAATAGATACAATTTATCTATTCTTTTGAAACTTTTAACAAGAAAAAGCGCGGTAAATCGTTCAGTATTTATGTCACAACTCAAACATTAAGGAAACTATTATGGCTTTTGAACTTCCTGAACTTCCCTATGCAAAAGACGCATTAGCGCCACATATTTCTGAAGAAACGCTTGAATTCCACTATGGCAAGCATCACCAAACTTATGTGACCAAGCTTAACGGCCTAGTTCCTGGAACTGAGTTTGAAGGTAAAAGCTTGGAAGAAGTGGTGAAAACTTCTTCTGGTGGCGTATTCAACAATGCCGCGCAAATCTGGAACCACACTTTCTACTGGCACTGCTTGAGCCCTAATGGTGGTGGCGCTCCTACCGGCGCTGTTGCAGATGCAATTAACGCTGCGTTTGGCTCTTTCGATAAATTCCAGGAAGAATTTACCAACTCAGCAATCAATAACTTTGGTTCTGCCTGGACCTGGCTGGTGAAAAAAGCAGACGGCTCTGTAGCTATCGTGAATACCTCGAATGCTGCGACACCTTTAACTGACGACAGCGTGACGCCGATATTGACTGTGGACTTGTGGGAGCATGCTTATTACATCGACTACCGCAACTCTCGCCCGGATTACATGAAGGCTTTCTGGTCTTTGGTGAACTGGGAATTCGCAAACGCGAACATGGCATAAATGTAAGCATTTCAGATAAATACTTACATCGACAAGCGCAGGGAAGCGCTTGTATCAAAACATTCTATTCTGCTTGGTATTTAGGCAAATCAATAGCCCTCGCCATTTTGTTTCACATTGTGGTTTGGCGTCATAATCATCAAATTCTCGTTTGAACTTCTCTCAAAATCGCTCTAATCGTCATATCTGAAATTGATCTTAGAAAAAGTGCGGTTTACCTTTACGTTTGACGCGTAAGTGTTTGTTTATCTTCTATACTGCTTTGTATGACTTTACAACTAGAAAAAATAGCACGCTACAAAGGTTAGTTTTATGGATCTTGGGTTGCGAAACTCCATTGGGGTTAAACTCCTTCGCATCGTCTTTGGCTGCTATCTGATTATTACCATCGTCGTCACTGCGGTTCAGCTGTATTTTGAATATGGCAATGTAGAAAAAGGAGTGGTCGTTGAGCTTTATAATGTTGGTCGATCGTTTGAGGATGGGCTGAGCACATCTTTATGGTCGCTCGACAGTGAGGCGATGAATTCGATATTGGTCGGCGTTGGTAAAATTGAAGCCGTTGCCGGCGTAAAAGTCACCAATCTTGAGGGAAGTATTGAAGCGGCGAACGGAATTTATATTGAATCTCCACAAGCACGCAATATCAATCGAGTGCTCACCACGCAGGGTATCTCCGCCAACGAAATTCGTATTGAGCATGACGGTGTTCCCGGAATATTTTACGAATATAAATTTGATTTGTTCGTTAATGGCATTTCCGAAAATGAATTGGAAAAAATTGGTTCCGCTTATTTATATGCCGCACAAAACACTGTAATCAGTCGATTTAAAAACAGTCTGTTTTTAATATTGGTCAATGCCATTATTAAGACTGTCGCCTTGTGGTTAATCTTTTTATATTTTTCACGCCGAATTCTCTCGCATCCACTGTCTGATTTGTCCCAGGCCACAACGTCGCTCAGTAATGGTGATATGAGCTCCGAGCGCGAACTGCAGCGGCTTGAAGTTATCTCTAAATCGGATGGCAAAAATGAAGTGCAGCAGCTTGCCAGTTGCTTTCTTATCATGCGTCGTACCATCTTAGAAAAAATAGATAACCTCAATGCATTAAACCAATTTGCACTGGTACTAACGCAGGCCAATAGCCGCCAGCGAGTGTATGAAGATGTTGCGCACTTACTTACCTACATGTTTGGCATACGCGCTTCAGCTGTGTTTAATAAAGAGAATACACTGGTCTGGAGATCGCGTGGTTTTGTTGAAAACACCCAGTTTAATGAAGAGACTTTAATTGAGCTGCACGACTATAATATGGATATTATTCGCGGACGAAGCGAGGTCGCATATTGGAAAAACAATAAAGGACTATTGCCCGATCATCACCCTCAAAAAGACTCGGACACATTCCCGCCAATACTATATTTACCGGTAAAAATAGGTGATAAAGAAAAGTGTGAAATGTGGATGTTTGGAAAACTCTCCGATTCCAGATTGACTCATGAAGAGTTGCTCAGCGATGAGAGCATGAGCTTTTTGCAGGTGATCACCAATATGGTCGGCGCGACGTTAACGAATATCAACCAGCGGGAAATCATTGAAGATCAAAACCATTCGCTGGAGGAGCGTGTAAGCTCACGAACACGCGAACTGGCCAAGTTGAATCAGGAACTCATGCACATGGCGGTGCATGATCCTTTAACGCAATTGCCAAATCGTACCTTGTTTAATAATCGCCTGGCACATCAAATCGACATCGCGTCGCGAGACAATCGCCAGTTTGCAGTTGCCAGCATAGACCTAACCGAATTTAAGCTGATTAACGATACCTACGGCCACGATGCGGGTGATACGGTGTTGGTCGAAGTCGGGCGGCGCATGTGCGATGTGTTGCGTAAAAGTGATACGCTCGCCCGCATGGGCGGTGATGAATATGCCGCAATTTTAACTGGCGATAATATTGTGGAAAGTATTGAAGTGGTTGTCACCAATTTGGTGGATGCCATGCAGGACCCGATTTTATTGGAGGACAATACAAGTCTGCTAGCCAACCTCAATATTGGTGTGGCAATTTTTCCTGATCATGGAACCGATGCGGATTTACTCTTCAAATATGCTGATATCGCCATGTATGATGCCAAACGCTCAGGAGCTGGCTTCGCATTATTTGACAAGGACAAAAATAGCGCGGCGAAAGAATACCTGCAGTTTATGTACGAGTTAGAGCACGCGATTGAGCGCAACCAGTTACGACTGTATTACCAGCCGATTATGGATCTCAAAACGCGTCGCCCCATATCGTTTGAGGCTTTGCTACGCTGGGAGCACCCGGATCGGGGGATGGTGCCCCCGGATACGTTTATCCCGCATGCAGAGCGTACATCCATTATTAAGCCGATCACCATGTGGGTAGTGGAAACCGCGTGTCAGCAGTGCGTAGCGTGGCACAAGCGAGGATTGAACGTGGCAATTTCAGTCAACCTTTCCCCGCGTATCTTTACATCGCCCTCCTTGCCGTCGCAACTGGCTAAAATTCTCACAAAATACGATTTAGACCCTAAGTGGTTAAAACTTGAAATCACCGAAAGCACTGCCATGGCCAGGCCTGAGCAGGCGTTAGAGATCATTTCAGCCCTGAGCAATATGGGGTTTCCTATATCTATCGACGATTTCGGAACGGGGCATTCTTCACTTTCCTATCTCACGCGCTTGCCGGTTGACGAGTTGAAAATTGACCGCAGCTTCCTGCTGGAAAACGTCAACAGCAGTCGCGTGGTGGTGCAAACCGTGATAGAGCTGGCGCACACGCTGGACCTGCATGTAGTGGCAGAGGGTATCGAAGACAATGAAACCCTCGAAATGCTCGTCAGTCGCGGCTGTGATGCGGTGCAGGGCTATTACATTTGTCGCCCCAACACTGTTGAACATATCGAAACCTGGCTGGATTCGCTGGAAAATCAGAGTGCCAGCGCCTAGTTGAGATTTTTATCTTCGCCATCATATTGTCCTGTGAACAAACGCATCAGCCTGGTCTTATTCGCTGGAAACTTGCCATTATGCTGGGGATTTACTCTCCGGTTGATTAAAGTTTGACCCCGAGCGAAACAATTCTCGTAAAAACCATCTAAGGCACGAGATAGCGCAATGCATATCTCGCATAAACGCTGCAATGCGGTAAACTACACCTTTACGGCTGACTACCACTAACGGAGCCTGAAGACTCTATGAACGAACGACGTGAACCAACCATTTCTGCGCCGAATAAAGACGAATTACATCCCGCGCGCGCATCCTCTTCCGCTACTTCCAGCGGTCCCCGGCGCCCCTCGGCTCCGGCAGCACAAAGCCCTGTCGCCCGGCCGGTAGTGGCAAAATCCAAACTTGCCCCCGTGGCTTTCTTTTTTGCGCTGTGCGGCATGGCTGCAGCGGGATTTGCCTATTGGCAGTTGACTCTGACCCAGCAGGCGCTGGCAAAAGCAGATTTAAGAATTGCGGATCTGGAAAGTAAATTTGAATTGTCTGGCGATGAGACCACTGCATCGACTGAAACCATACAGGCAAAATTAAAATGGGCGGACTCAGAAATTCGTAAGCTGTGGGGGGTTGCCCACGACACCAACCGTAAAGCGATTGCAGCCAATAAAGAGGCTATCGAAAAAACGGAAAAAATTGCGCAATCTGCCAGCAAACAAGTTGATGCCAAGGTGAAGCAGGCTATCTCCAGTGTGAATGCTGAACTAAAATTACTAAGCGATTTGGTGGAAGCACAACAGTTGTCTTTGACCAATATTGAAAACTCGCAAGCTAAATTCAATTCCCAGGCGCAGACGATCAATCAAAAACTGGCTGAATTGGAAAAGCTGGAGCAACGTGTAAAAACCAATGAGCAGGCCATTGAGGCGATCGATGCATTTCGCCGTAATGTGAATCAGCAAATTTTACAGTTGAAGGGCGGCGCTTAATTCCCGCCCCTTAGACGCCTAGAAATCACGCGTTTAAAACTGCTCGCCCTGGAATATTATTGTTTGGCGAGAATAGTGTATATATTTAGAAAAGCGCGAGCTTCTCGCGCCGTCACAAACGAAGTTAAGTGGAAAGTTTCATGACTACGATTATCCGTCAAGACGACATCATTGCAAGTGTTGCCGATGCCTTGCAGTTTATTTCTTACTACCACCCAAAAGATTTCATCGATGCGGTTTATCAGGCGTACGAGCGTGAAGCGAGCCCTGCAGCGAAGGATGCAATGGCGCAGATTCTGATTAACTCGCGCATGTGTGCAGAGGGGAAAAGGCCGATTTGTCAGGACACGGGAATTGTCACTGCCTTTGTCACCATTGGCATGGATGTCAAAGTGGAAGCGGACATGGGAATGGACGATATCATCAATGAGGGCGTCCGTCGTGCTTACATGAACGAAGACAATGTCTTGCGTGCATCAATTCTGTCTGATCCGGATGGCGCTCGCAAAAACACGGCGGATAATACACCCGCTGTCATCCACTACAATTTTGTGCCGGGCAATACTATTGATATCCACGTGGCTGCGAAAGGCGGTGGTTCAGAAGCCAAGTCGAAATTTGCCATGCTAAACCCGTCGGATTCCGTTGTGGACTGGGTGTTGAAAATGGTGCCCACCATGGGAGCAGGCTGGTGCCCGCCGGGGATGTTGGGAATTGGTATCGGTGGTACAGCAGAAAAAGCAATGTTGATTGCAAAAGAGTCGCTATTAGACCCGATTGATATTCAGGAATTACAGGCTCGTGGCGCACAAAACCGGGCTGAAGAATTGCGCTTGGAGCTTTTTGACAAGGTCAATGGGCTCGGTATAGGCGCGCAGGGCTTAGGTGGACTGACCACTGTGCTGGATGTGAAAGTAAAAGATTACCCCACGCACGCGGCGAACAAAGCCATTGCCATTATTCCGAACTGTGCTGCCACGCGTCACGCGCATTTTGTGTTGGATGGTTCAGGCCCAGCCTATCAAACTCCGCCAAGTCTTGATGACTGGCCCAAAGTCAGTTGGGAAGTCGGAGAGAGTACTCGCCGGGTCAACCTGGCTGAAATAACCAAGGCGTCTGTGCAGGAGTGGAAGCCGGGCGAAACCGTACTGCTGTCTGGAAAAATTCTGACCGGGCGTGATGCCGCCCATAAGCGTCTGGTGGACATGATCTCCAAAGGGGAAGAGCTGCCGGTCGATTTTACCAATCGTTTGATTTATTACGTCGGCCCTGTCGACCCCGTTCGTGACGAAGTGGTTGGCCCTGCGGGTCCCACGACAGCTACACGTATGGACAAATTTACCCGTACCGTACTTGAAAAAACCGGGTTGTTGGGCATGATCGGGAAAGCAGAGCGCGGCCCAACTGCGATTGAAGCAATACGCGACAATCAAAGTGTATACCTGATGGCTGTTGGTGGCGCTGCTTATCTGGTGTCAAAAGCGATTATTGGTTCCAAAGTGGTGGCATTTGAAGATCTGGGTATGGAGGCTATTTATGAATTTGAAGTCAAAGATATGCCTGTGACTGTTGCCGTAGACAGCCGTGGAGAATCTGTTCACCAGACTGGCCCGCAAATCTGGAAAGCCAAAATAGAAGAAGGTGTGCTCGCGATAAAATGATAGTTTGCCATTATGCTGCAAGATCATTGTTGGAATTTTGCAGCATTTTATTTGGTTTATTTACTTCCTCGATTCGTAAAATAACTATCAAGCCAGTAAAAAAATGCTTTAGAATTTGTCCTGAAAAGCATTTAAAAAATACATTCACTAAGTGGTATTACAAGAATAATTTTTTAAAATAAATCCATACAATAATTTCTATGAAATAGAGGAGCAATAGCTATGTCTGAGTTAGCAGAAAGTTCCTGTGAGGCGTGTAGAATTGGGGCGCCTTTGTTAACCGATGAAGAGCTAAGCGCAATGCAGGGAGAAATTCCTGACTGGCAAGTGATTGAAGAAGATGGGGTGAAACAGATATCGCGTTTGTTCACGTTTAAAAACTTCCTGCAAGCTATTGAGTTTGCCAACTTGGTAGGAGAGGTCGCGGAAAAGGAGGGGCATCACCCGGCACTTCTGGTTGAGTGGGGTAAAGTGAAAGTGAACTGGTGGACCCATAAAATTGGTGGGCTTCACAAAAATGATGTAGTAATGGCTGCAAAAACGGATTGTTTGTATCCTGAATATAAATAAAACAAGCTATTAATAAAAAGTAATAGTTGTGTTTCTGAGGGTTAGGCAATGGGAGATGTAGTTCAGTTTAAAAAGAAAAGTCCGAGCGAAGTTCACAAAGGTAAAACCCTTTGTCGACATGGCTTTCATAAGTGGATTGTGAAAAAGGACAAGCAATTTGATGTGAAGCATGGAAAACTTGTTACCCTATATCGTTGCGAGCGTTGCGGTAAGGAAAAAACTGAACTGCATTAATTGACCCTCGGAAGAGCTTTCTTTGCGATGGAGCCGCCTTGAAAACAGCGTGAGCTTCATTGTGAGACTAAAAGTAAAAGCTGGTTTGAATTTGTCCAAGCCAGCTTTTTTTTGCCTGAAACGTCTGAGCTTATATCTGAGCTTATACAAGGGCCGTGCCGAATCGCGTGTAGGATAAGCGAATTAGAAACGGCGCAATTAAAGTGGTAAATGCAATCACTAGGATCAAGCCAGTGTAGACATCGCCGGTAAAAATGGCTGTGCTTGCCCCAAGTCCGGCGAAAATCAAACCTACCTCACCTCTGGGAATCATAGCCAGGCCGATTATTACTTGGCGCTGACGGGATTCCTGGATCAGCAGGGCACCTGCAAATTTAGAAATTACCGCAATAACAATCAGACAACTCGAGAACGCCCAAAAAAACAGGGAGGTCCAATCTATGGTATGTAACTCAAGAGAAAGGCCCACAGATACAAAGAAGATAGGCGTAAACAGTTGCACAATAGGTTTTAATTGGCTTTCGACTTTGTGGCTGAAGCGGTTGTCGTTATGTAGAGCGCTTTTGAAGGTGTTTTGCATTTTACTGCTTAAGTCGCTGGAAGCAGGAGAGTCTGCAAGTGCTTTTTCAGCGGAGGATTCGCCGTCTACCTGATCCAGCTCCTTTTTAAGTGCGCTGGCAAAAGGCAGAAAAAATCGACGTGAAAGCGCAAGACCGGCGGCAAAGCTACCGAGTAATTCAGGCGCACCGAATACATGGGCAAGCCAGGCAAAAAACAGTACCAGCGACACCATCATGGTGGGAATTAATCCGGGGTTTTCGACGCGGCGGTCTAAAAACTGAATGAATTTGGAGAGTAATCTAGCCAGAAATGGCGCAACCAGGAAAAAGGCGCATACAAAAATCAATACACGAGCGGCATTGATCATATTGACCTCTCCTTTTACAGAAAACTCATACAACAATGCCAGCAAAATGACGCCGAGAATGTCATCGAGCACAGCGGCGCCCAAGGTGATTTGTCCTTCACGGCTGTTATGGCGATGCATATCGGCGAGCGTTCTCACTGTTATGCCTATACTCGTTGCTGTAAGTGTGCCGCCAATAAAGAGTGACACAATTAATGGCAGATTGAAAAACCAGTAACTGGCAGCAAAGCCCAACGCAAAGGGCGTGATAAAGCCTCCTATTGCAACCACGATGGCTTTGCGGCCGGTTTTTATCAATTTATCGACATCGGTTTCCAGGCCCACCTCAAATAACAACAGAATAACCCCGATTTCACCCAGCAACTCAATGGTGTGACTCATTTCGACCAGACCAAGTAAGCTGGGCCCAATGATAATGCCAGCAACCAGTTCGCCGATAACAGCCGGAGCGCCAAAATAATTCGCCAACTCACCGAAGATGCGGGCTGCCAGTAAAATCAGCAGCAAACTGAACAGGATTGTTTCGATATCCATGTCAAACCTCCTCTCACTGAATATGCACATGGCATTGCTTCAGATGATGTAGAAGTACAGAAAATGGGGTATGACAGTATGAAACGCTGAGTCATTTTTAGACAGAAAAACTACATTATTTAATGTGTTAAAAAACTAACCCTTTTATTGAAATTGGTTATTGTTCTATCATGAGAAGCATTATTTTGAAAAAAATGATGCCAATAACTAATAAAATAGAGGAGAGAACTGGACGTGGAATTTTTAAAGCATTTGCATGTCACTTTTGTAGGTTTATCGTTTATAGGGTTTGTGTTGCGCGGTATATGGATGATGCAGGATTCCGCTATGCTGCAGCGTAAGCCGGTTAAAATTCTGCCCCATATTATTGATACAGGGTTGCTAGTATCAGCCCTTACCTTGGCTGTTATGGCGCATTTGTCACCGCACGCTCATCCTTGGTTGTTGGCAAAAATTATCGCGCTACCGATTTATATTGTCCTGGGTGTTTTTGCGTTAAAACCTAATCGTCCAAAGCCTGTTAGAATTACGTGTTGGGCTCTGGCGCTAGTGGTTTTCCTCTATATCGTCAGTGTGGCCATGCTCAAAACCCCGCTCAGTGTGTTAGCGTGAAGCTTCTTTGAAGTGGCCTGTGAATGCCCGTCGGTAACGGCGGGTTGTGCATGTGAAGAGACTCGCAGGAAAATGCTGAGCACTTGATCTTATTTGAATACTACTCCAACAGAGCACTAATAAAGAAAGAGCACTAAAAATAGATCACCATTCAAAAGCAAACAAGAACGTCGCACAACACCAACATTCAATAAAAAACCATACAACAAAAAACCGCACAATTAAGAATCACACATTAAAAATCCACACAATAAAGAGCCACACAGAATATGTCATCACCGATTTTTGGCCAACATTTTCAACAGGCCTTACCTGCGGATCAGAATCTGGAAAATTCAACGCGGCAGGTGAGTGGTGCGGTGTATTCTCATGTAACACCTAAACAACCACATCAGCCAAAACTCATTGCCTTGGCTGACGGTGTAGCCGACCAACTTGGTATGCAGCCAGCCTTTTGTGCTTCGCAAACGTTTGTGGATGTTTTTTCAGGCAACACCGTGTTACCGGAAATGAAACCGTTTGCCATGTGTTATGGCGGTCATCAGTTTGGCAACTGGGCTGGACAGTTAGGTGATGGGCGTGCAATCAACCTGGGTGATATTCTCGGAAAAAATCACAAGCGTTGGCAATTGCAGCTAAAGGGCGCTGGTCCAACGCCATACTCGCGATTTGCCGATGGGCTGGCGGTTTTACGCTCTTCCATTCGAGAGTTTCTTTGCAGCGAAGCGATGCACCACCTCGGTGTTCCTACAACACGCGCGCTGAGTTTAATAAGTACGGGTGACCTTGTAGAACGAGATATGTTTTACGATGGCCATCCGCAAATGGAGCCTGGTGCAGTCGTGTGCCGTGTAGCGGAAAGTTTTTTGCGTTTTGGAAACTATGAAATATTTGCTGCTCGGCAGGACCTTTCGACTCTAACTACTTTAGTTGAATACACCTTAAAAGAATACTTTCCAGAACACTACACTACTTACCAGAAAGATCCCGAATTAGGGGTGCTGAACTGGTTTGCTCAGGTGTGTGACAGTACGTGTAAGTTAGTATTGGAATGGGCGCGAGTCGGTTTTGTGCATGGTGTTTTGAACACCGACAATATGTCTATACTCGGATTAACAATCGATTATGGCCCTTATGGCTGGCTCGATAACTTTGATCCGAATTGGACGCCGAATACTACGGATGCTCAACATCGTCGATACCGCTTTGCCAATCAGGCACCTATAGCGCAGTGGAATTTATTAAAGCTCGCGAATGCACTGTTCCCACTTATTCAGTCAACACAATCGCTGGAGACGTTATTGGTCGGGTTTGGGCAGCAATATGAACGTGATTGGTTGAAGATGATGGGGGAAAAATGCGGGTTGTACGCCATAGATGTTCAGCATAGCGAATACTGGCAAACATTTTTCGCTGAATTAGAATCGTTAATGCATAATAATCAAGTGGATATGACGTTGTTTTTTCGACAACTCAGCCATTTATCATTAGATGTCGTACCGACGATTGCGCAATTAGAGGCGTTTTTGCAACCTCTTAGTTACATTCCATTGGAGGAAGATCAGGTCCTGCTCTGGCATGCATGGATGGCGCGGTATCGCGATAAAGTGTTAAGTGAAAATGTAGCGCCACAAGAGCGAACCGCACAAATGCAAAAAACGAATCCGGCATTTATTCTGCGAAATTATCTGAGTCAACAAGCTATAGATCTTGCTTACCAGGGAGATATGCAAGAGGTTCTTCGTTTGTTAGATGCCTTACAGACTCCCTATACTGAACATAGTAAATACGACAGTTACTATCAAAAACGTCCTGATTGGGCAAAAAATAAAGCGGGCTGTTCAACGCTATCCTGTAGTTCCTGATTGGCTATTGTCCTTTGTTAGTTACCTGTTTTCAGGGTGTTCACCTGATGTAATTAACAAGATATTTTCGTGTGTGGTCGCTCCAGGCTCTACCCCAACCCTGCCTCCAACACTACCTCCAATTCTGCCTCATTCAAGGGCTATTTAAATCTCTCCTTTTTGGATTTTTCCCATCTCTATTCATCTCCTTTGGGCATTATTGTGTTTAATCTGGCATTTTTTTGCCCGTAGGTCGCAACCATTTTCCAGTCGAGTCTGATTGTTTTCTGGGCATTTCCTTGCTTTTTTGAACTATTAAAAAATGTGCGCCAACTTAAGGTAATGAGTCGATGTTTATCTCGTTGTATTAGGAGTGTGATATTTAATTAAAATCTATTAGCGAAGGTGCCAATTATGAGACTACCCAGTAGTTTAACTAAACTTTTTACTTCCGGGTCCAAAGGGGCCGGGGGTGCAGGAAAGGCAGCAGGTCAAGCGCCAAAACCTGCCAAGCAGGGAAGTGAAGAAGCCGATGCGGCAATGAAAAAATGGCTCAATATAGCCAAAGCTGGCAAGTATTCCACCATGGCAATAAACATGGGAATTAAGTATATGGAGAAGGGCCACGGTGAGGCGAATTTCATGGAAAGTCCAAGTGAATCCAGTGGCAGGCCGCCAGGTGACAATCGCAGTGCAGAGGAAATTATTAATGATAATCCTGCATTGAAAAATCTGGGAAATCAAAAAGACATCAAGCGTGACGAGCTAATGAAGCGCTGTGGTGACTGGACTGAAAACAATCCCGATCCTAAATCACGAGCTGATGCTGCTTATAACATGTCAAAAGTGCTGAATTATATTGATAACACGCAGGATCGTCAGGGAAATGAAAGGCAGAACTCTGGAGATGGAAATATCGAGGGCATCACCAGCGATGGAGATGCACGTCATGGAACAGAAGCGGGGATGTTAAAGGACTTCGCTGAACAGGGTTATGGATCTCTGCCAGAGACGCGTCAGCTGGACCAAACAAATGATACACATGTTCGCCTGGACGGCTCCAATAAAGACAATTTTCAATGGGGCATGGGCGAGATGGGTAAAATCTTTAATAAGATCCCCATTATCGGCGGCATACTCGGGCCTGTGTTTGAAGGGTTTGGTGAGGGCCGTGGCCTTGGTGATACCCTGGCAAAAGGTTTTCTGGGAATTGCCCAGGGCGCCTTTAGTGCGGTAACTACTTTTATCGGTGGCCCTGCATCGATTGCTGCAACTGCTGCAATCGATACCGCGATGATTACAGCCGAAACCGTCACAGAGCAAACCACTGGGAAAACGATTACCGGAAGTGAAGTGGATCATGGTGGTAACATCTTTACCTAGTCCAGCAAAATAAATGCGCAATCCTCTTTGGAGTAGCGAAAGGGGGTTGTGCAGTTCGATGCATCAAGTTTCCGTTGTTCAATTTTGTGTTTATATTTAAATAAATAAAAAGTTCCACACTTCTTAAATGAAATAAGTTTTCTTCGCACAGATGAGAGACAGCGCTAAAAGCCGGGCTCTTCTATCTGCTCGCCAACCTTCCTCAGTGTAATCGGCTGAACTCTTTTTACCTTTCTGCCAATAGAGTCTAATGAGTATATGTGTTTCTCATTCTGAACTTTTGGTTCGATTACATTCATTGTTAAAAAGGTATCCATTATGAGCTTATCGGCATTAGGTAAACTATTTTCTTCCGGCTTTAAAGCGGCCGGGAAAACTGGAGGCAAGGCAGCAGGGCAGGCAGCACCAAAAGCAACAACGCAAGGTAGTCAGGAATCTGGGGAAGCGATGGCCAAATGGCTGAAGCTTGCTAAAGCGGCTAAGTATTCAACTACTGCGATTAACCTGGGCTTGAAATATTTAGAAAGTGGTAAAGGCGAGGCGAACTTTATGGAACGCCCTACGCAAGCCAGTGGCCGCCCACCTGGAGACAACCGCAGCGCGGAAGAAATTATTAACGATAATCCAGCGTTGAAAAATCTTGGTAATCAAAAAGATATTAAACGAGAAGAGTTGAAAAAGCAGTGTGGTGATTGGACTGACGCTAACCCCGATCCAAAATCACGTGCGGATGCTGCGTATAACATGTCGAAAGTATTGAACTACATTGATAACGCCCAAAATCGTGAAGGCGGTGAGCGTAAGAATGCCGGAGATGGCAATATAGAAGGTATAACCAAAGATGGTGATGCTCGTCATGGTACAGAAGCGGGAATGCTTAAAGACTTTGCTGAGCAGGGATACGGTTCTCTTCCTGCCAGTCGCCAATTGGATAAAACCAATGATACCCATGTGCGTTTAGATGGTTCAAATAAAGACAACTTCCAATGGTTTGCCGGTGAAGTGGGTAAGGTTCTCAACAAAATCCCATTGTTGAATATTGTATGGGGACCGACGCTTGAAGCAATTGGTGAAGGAAGGGGATTCTGGGACACGCTAGGAAAAGGTGCATTAGCCTTTGGTAAAGGTGTGGCTGAAGGCGCGACCATGTTATTGGGTGGGCCAGCCGGTATCGCTGCAGGAGTGGCGACCAATGTTGCCATGACCACTGCTGAAAATATCCATGAGATTAAAACAGGAAAAGATTTCACTGGTAAAGAGGCGGATCATAACGGCAATATATTTACCTAAAATAAATTAACTCCAGAACGGACGCTAATAATCAATGTGCAATCGAAAGTTCGGCCTTGCAATACAAGTGAAAACGCTTGCAAGGCTGGTCTTTCTTTTTTTGTTTTGAGGTACTTGAAAATGGACTGTGACAGAGTTTGCATAATAAAAAATGCTTTAAAAACAATTTGTTAGATGACCTCGGACGGTGAACTTTTCTTGCTTCTTCCCCACTTTATATACGTAACTTGAATGTGAGTTGCCGCAGTAATTTACTTTCTTTCATTATTATTATTCTTACTTTTACTTTGAAATCGATTACAGGAGATTCAATATGCCGTTACCATTAGTTGCTGGAGCCGTTGCTCGTACAGTTGGACAAGGTATTTTACAAGGTGCTGCCGGAGAAGTTGGTGGCCGTGCAATGGATAAATTGCTTGGTGATGATTCTAAAAAAGAAGCCCCAGAAGAAAAAGCGTTTTCTCCAAACCAGGAAAAAACTACAAACGCTGAATTCTAAAAAGCTTGTCGCGCTCCAAGGATTTCACCCGGTCCAGGAGCGCTTTTTTAGTCTGGTAACCGCTATTATTTTTCTCCCTTCATCGCTAGCAGGTTGCTTTTTTCTCTTAGTTGGGAGGGGAGTGTTCACGCGCAAAAAGACTGCGTGCAAAACAATCTCATCAACCGCATCACATCTAAATAGTCAGTACTTCACAAAACAGCACCTGTCCATTTAGTCTCCTGAAAGTATCTTTTGTCATTTCGATTGACTGAGACAGAAACTCTGTTTATGGAACTAATCGTTTATTTTTATCACTTATATACCAGCGGGTATTGCCTGCGACTCTTTCACTTCTTGACGTGGTGATGTTGGCGGTTGACCTACTCCCACCAAATTTATACAGGATTGGCGAAATGCATACGCAGAAGCATCAGTTGTTAAAAAAACTGTCTCAAAAATTAGGCAAGCAAATCCCATTGGTAGAAGGTGCGGCCGTAATCAGTATCAATGATGATAAGGTGTATCTGGAATTTCCTGAACCGTCGCCGGTGTATATCGTGCATATGGAAATTTGCAGCATCTCTTCGTTGGGAAGTAATCTCCAGCACTTAGAGGCGATTCTGCAATTAAACAGTCGGCTGGATGTACTCTGTTGCGGTTGGCTGGGCTTCCACAAGAGCACAAATACATTGCGTTACTTTAATACTCTGCCTGCGCAACTTGCATCAGAAAACTTATTGCTGGATACCATTAGCGCCATGGTGCCAGTGAAGCAGAAAGTAATTCGCATATTGAATCTGTGATATTCAATTTAATTAATGAGTAAGTGATTTCTATGATTGGCTCTGTAAATTTAAACCACGTCGCACCTTCGAACAGCTTGGTCGAAACCGCTGCTACTTCAGCGCAAAACAAAATTCAGAAAGTGGGGCATGAGCTTAACGTGAACGGCGTCAAACCCATGTTTGCTGCTGCGGCAATGTTAGCGCCTGTCACTGCCTCCATTCAGGCCCTAAAAGCTGAGCAAAGTAAGGAAAGTGACACAAGCTCTGTTCAAAAAACTCAAAAGTCTGAAAATAATCTTCCGGGCTCCATGTTGCCGTGTCGCCAGTTTTTGGCTCAGTTACAGAACATGCAAAATAAAATGAATGAGCTAAAAGAGAAGGGGTTGAGCATGGGAAATAACCCGGATTTGAAAGATACTGGGTTCTCTTCTTTGCCTCAAGGGGCATCTATTAATATTTATACGCGATAACGATGAGTCAGTCCTTTTCGGGTTGAGGTGAATGATATGTATGATGATGAATCTTATGAAGATGAACCTTCAGGTGGTGGATTAACAATCGAAGATCTGGTCGGTAAGGCAGCAGAAAGCAAGAGTGAAACCGATGTGGATAAGCTTTTTGCAGGTCTAAAGGGGCGAGAACTTTTTTTAAAAACCAATGAAGAAGATAAAAATCAGATTCCCATTGTAAAAGTGAATGGAAATTTAACCGCGTTTATACTCTATACCTCTTCAGAGGATGAACGCCTTACAACTATTTACGGTGGCACGATCTGGGAGAGCGCATTAAACATGTTGTTAAACATGAATGCTGTAGAGGGGTTGATGATACAGTCATCAACGTCGAGTGCCTATGTGTGTGTAACAAAAGAAAAAGCTAAATCCCTGTTTCTGGTATCACAGCGAAACTCGCTTTCCGTTACGTATTAAACGGGTCAATCACTCAAAATACCGTCATCGCCAGGGATGGGCGATAAAATATTTAGTCTTCTCTTCATATCTCTCGTCAATTCTTCGTTCTCAAGCTTTACATTGTAATGCCAATTCCCGCCTCGTTGAGGTAATGGGGCGTGATGCGTGCTTAGTGTTTTATGATAAGACGCTGTGGAGACGTTTGTTACCCGGGTTGTAAAGGGGGGTGAAGATTACAATTGGCAATTTTAAGTGTTGCAGGTTAAGGCGGGTGCAAAGTTTACGTCATGCGTTTTCGTCTGGCTAAGATGCTTTCAGGTGCACTCAAGTACACTTAAGTACTCTAGATCACATTCAAGCACACCCAAGTACATTCAAGCACAGTCAAATAAATTCAAGTAAAGGGATGGATGTTCAAGGTGAGAGGGGAATGTAAGAGAGAAAATGGCTTAACGTCTTAAGCCATTTTCGTCCAGATTGATAGTGGGTTCTGAAAAGTTGGCAGAGTGCTGAGAGGTGTTTTGGTGTTCGCTCAGCGCATGTTGGATTTGTCCTAGGACTGAGCTGGCAACGCCATTTAAAACAGCAGAAAGTACCGGGTGGCTGTTGTCGCTGGCAGCAGAGCTCTCACCATTCACAATGTCAAAGCGATCATTGTGCGCGTTTGCACCGCTCTCTCCGTTCGCTTGTGTTTCAGATGGTTTACTTGTTAATTTTTGCAGCAAAGCATTCGTACCCAGCTCGGTGGCCATATCCAGAATGCCGAATTGATCGGCTTTTTGGAACGCTTTATTGCAAAAGTTCAGCATTTGCTGGGAGCTTGGCAACTTGTTAAACATGGGCTTTGGCGCGAGACCGCTGGGACGTCCCAAATTTGCGGGCGTTGCAAGCCTGGAAGGTAGCTTTTTCGGAGCAACCATTCGGGTTGCGCCTGTTTGCTTACAAACACTGCTGGCGGTTTTCGCCGAGCTTTTCGCAAGAGCATTGCTTCCCGCTTTGCTGGCGGCGTTTGTGGCACCTTTGGCGGCGCCTCGACTTAAGGCTTGCCCTGTGGCACGAGTTGCTGCGGTACTCAGAAGCTTGGCGGCAGCAGGTATAGCGGCGGCGGGAACAGGCATTATAAAGACTCCAGGCCGGGAATATGACGGTAGGACGGTGGCTGTTGCACCGTTGAGTTGCGCTGCATTCCTCCGGCGGCGACATGTTCCTTCCATTGATGTCCGGCATTCACAATATGATTGATTTTGCGTGTGAGTGTTTCTGGATGCGCGACCTGCTGCACATTCCACTTGTCAATGAGAAATATACCGCTCGAATCTTTCTCGTAAGACAGCGTAGCGCCCCCGGTGCCAGACCAAAAATAGTTGGCTTTCAGTAGCATGGGATACAGTTTGCTCTTGTGTTCCGCGCTGACAACGCCACAAAACACAGAGGCAAAAACACATGCGAGCTGATCATTCCAGAGTAGTGTCAGTTCCAGGTCTGCTTCAAATTCAAAGCATGTGCCCAGTTCTTCATCGTAGTGAACTTCTCCAATGCCCGTGATGCTACCGTAACGCTCAAGGCTTTGAATAAATTGCTTTTTAGACATGGGGATATCCTGTGGTTGAGTTTATTACGGTAATGGGTAAGGAGTGGCAGTGGTTCGTTAAAAGTTCCAGTGGGTGCGAAAAAAAAGCAGAAAGAACTCAGGGCGGTGAAAAAAATTGGATGGCAAACAGTGGCTGACCGTCACTCGGGCGGTGACAAAGTTTTTAAAGGTGTCCACAGGTGATTAGATGACTGAAATAGTTGCCTGTTAGAAAATATTCCCGGTAAAAACATGAACTAATTCACTTTATCCTCCACTAGTAAAGTGTCGTTGCAGTGAAAAAGAAAAATGCCAAATACCTGTAGGTTTTGCTGGATCTTTTTTATCTCAAGGTGGAATTTTTTTTAAGGTAGTGACTTATTAAAGTCAAACACGGCTTAAATTATTCAGTACTAACATCAATAGTACCAACATCAATAGTACCAACTAAAATGTTCAGGTGAGGTTATGCAAATTCGCTCTCTATTAATATTAGCTTTTTTAATGGCATTGCCGAGCGTATCGCGTGCTGTAGCATTTGAAACAGCTACAAGGCTATATCAGGAAAACCAATATCAACGGGCCTATGATGCATTTAAGGAAATGGCTGAGTTAGGCAATGCAGAAGCCATGTATAAAATTGGTTTGATTCAAGTGCAGGATATTCCGTCGGATGAAGATCTTGTTGAAGGGTATGCCTGGTTACTTTTTGCGATAGATTCCGGTTATGAGGATAACTCAATGGCAGACAGTGTGAAGTTTCTGCTAAATCCCAGCCAGTTGAAGCAAGCGAACATAAAATATAAGCAGCTGAAGCAAACCAACAATGCCGAAGCGATCCAGGAAAAATATTTCCCAATAACGTTTAACAGCAATACTGGGGGGAAATCTTATATTCCTGCGCAATTGCTGCGATCTCAGGCAGCGCGCGATAAAACTAATGAACCAGTCGGTTATGTCGATGTGGCTTATACCATTTCTACTGATGGCACGACACGCGACCAGAAAGTTTTATACGCTTCACAGCGAAAGCTGGAAGGTGCAGCTTTGGATCTGGTGAAACAGTATGTTTACCAGCCGGCGAGTTACGAAGGCAGATTAATGCACGAGTTCTATCGAAAAACACGCATTCGCTTTTCTAACAGCACTGCAGAGTTACGAAAAATGGAAGATTTACGCTACGAGGAATTATTGGCGCAGGCGAATACCGGCTCTTCAGTACATTTGTATCAGCTGGCGGAACACCTGTCTCTCTCCGGTGCGAAAGAAGAAAGCTCGCAGTGGTTGATCAAGGCGGCTCAATACGGTAGCACTCGTGCCAAGTTTGAGTTGGGTAGAGATTTACTTTACGGCACACAGTGTTTATTTGATTACGAGAAGAGCGTTTATTGGTTGACGAAAGCCGCGAGTGAAGGTTTGGCTGACGCACAGTTGCTCTTGGGTATGGAGTACCTGTTAGGGACACGCTTACCTAAAAACATCTCGGAAGGTCTTATTCTTTTACATTTTGCAGCGAATACTGACAATGATGCTGCCAAGTTAAAATACGCTCAGGTACTTGCGGTACACCCCAGTGACGCCTTACGTAAAACCCATTCACCTTCCCGGTATGTTTCCCAGGTGAACAAACATCAGTATCGGGATTTGATTACCTATTATGAGACGCGCTCTATGGTAGAGGAGTCTCAAGATGATCTGAAAAATGCGGTTAAATGGCAGAAAAAAGCCATCAAAGAGGCCGAAAAATATGGTCTGCCTACACAAAATTTAGTGGTCTCTCTGGATAATCTGCAGAACCAGAACATTATTGTGAGCGATTAATCGTAATCTGTTTCAACTCGTTTTTGCATCACCTTGTTAGAGCTGTGCTGATCGCACAGCTTTTTTTACTTCTGAGTCCTCCAGTCATAATCCCGTTTCTCCGAGGCAATTGAGCACGCAGACAGCTTAATCGCCAATTGGTTTTTCTATCCAATAGTATCCAAAAAAAGAGTTCCTCCGGAAAGGTCATTTTGGCGGTCCAGTCTCGTTTTGCATAAGTGCTTAGAACTTAGTGGATGAGATTGTCATTTATATAGTAAGAGTCAAATGAATGCTGACAGATACATGTAAGAGGGTGGTGTTGACATGAGAAATAATGCTACTAAACCAGGACTTGTGCTGGATATAAACGGCGTGATAACGACTTTTTTAGTCGGTCTACTCGCGAGCGCGATGGTGTTTTCATCGCAATATTTAACGGTTTTTTATCTTCCGAAATACTCGTTTCGGAAAATAATACCTACTGATTTTATTTTTAAGGCGGCGGTGTTTTTGTTTGGACTGATATTTTTTGGCAGCTTTGGTTTTCATATCGCCAACGTTATTTTCTTTTAACTGGAAAAGTTGTAAGCAACAAATAAATTCTATCAATATTTAATAGGGGTCAAAGAAATGAGTGTATTAACTGCAGTAGACATGGGGACGGAGGTCAGACGTAAAAGCAATTACTCTGGTTTCTTTGGTAAAATAACGGGGTTTTTGTTTTTATCTGTGATGTTGGTGGGGGCTATTAATTTCACTTCAGGTTATGTGCTTAGCAGTTATGAAACCAGCATGGTTCTGCGTGCTTCTTTGCCATCTGTTGGATTATTCCAAATTGCTAATATATTGTTTTGGAGCGTGTTGGCGGCTTGTTTCCTGTAATGGGAAGCGGCCCACAGGCCGCTCTGTGTAATTGGAAGATGAAAGGGCAGAGGATTCAGTAACGGATAGCGCAGTTTGGACAGTTGCCTGTTCAGGCCTCCACCCTTGTTTTCCTTCACTGCATGCCTGCAGATAAATTCAAAACTAGTCGCCGTCATGGAGATGGCTTGAATTCGCAGTGCTTCTTTATAAATTCTTCTTGAGTTGGCATGGCCTCCGCTGACCGCGTTATGACTTCTTTAATGGCGTTCATGCCTTTGTCGAATTCCAAGTCGTTGACGTCATCGGCGAGCGGGTGGTAGCTCTCGGGAATAAGTCCCTGGCCGAACATCACCGCAAACTGGCTGATCACGTCAAATAATTCATTATTTTCCCGATGTAAACGTCCAGTTGATTTAAACATGGCCATTTTGTGTTGCAGCTTGACCGGGATATCCATATTTTTACAGTATCGCCAAAAATCAGAGTCTTCACGTTCAGTTAACTTGTAATGGAGAATGACAAAGTCTCGGACATTTTCAAACTCTTCACGCATCAGTGCGTTGTATTGGTCAATTAGCTCCTCGTCGAAAGACTGGGTGGGGAAAAATGCGAGTAGTTTCGCCAGGGCTGTTTGAATGAGGTGGATACTGGTTGATTCCAATGGCTCTAAGAAGCCGCTGGATAGGCCGATTGAGATACAGTTTTTGTGCCAGACTTTCTTTCTTATGCCTGTTTTGAAGCGAATAACACGAGGGTCATTAATGGTTTCGCCTTGAATATTATCTAGCAATACCTGCTTCGCATCGTCATCTGAGATGAAGCTTTGCGAGTATACATAGCCGTTACCCACCCGGCTTTGTAAGGGAATTCGCCATTGCCAGCCCACTGGATGTGCTGTTGCCCTGGTGTAAGGCGCGGGCGTTTCAGTATTTTTCGTAGCAACGGTCACGGCGCTATCGCACAACAAATAGTTGCTCCAGTCTTCAAACCCGGTTTTTAGTGCGCCTTGAATTAACAGTGCTTTGAAGCCCGTACAATCGATAAATAAATCACCTTTGTGATGCTCCCCGGATTTCATGTCCAAAGAACGAATCTGGCCATTAATGGGGTCGATATTAACCTGATCTACTATGTCATCAATACGTTGAACGCCACGACTTTCAGCGAAGTTTCGTAGGAATTGCGCATAGAGTCCGGCATCAAAATGGAATGCATAGGTGATTTCCGCGAGTGGAGAGTTAGGGAGTTTTGCCGGGCGCATGAATTTTTTGCTTTTGGCAGCCTGAACTGAGAGCGAATAATCACTAATACTCTGGCTTTTTCCCTGCAGATAATATTTTAACCAGTAATTGTAAAACGTTAATGAGCCAAATTTAGTGCCATAAGCGCCGAAGGGGTGCATGTAAGCATCCCCGATTTTTCCCCAGTTTACAAATTCTATCCCGAGCTTGAATGTACCATTGGTGTTTCTGATAAATTCATCCTCATCAATGCCAAGCATTCGATTAAATTGTCGAATCGGTGGGATCGTGGCTTCGCCAACGCCAACAGAACTTATAGCGGAGGATTCAATGAGTTTGATGGAGTATTGGCTGGGGTCAAAAACATTCGCGAATGCCGCTGCTGACATCCATCCTGCTGTTCCCCCACCAACGATGATGATATTTCTTATCGGGGAGTGTTTTTCATTATTCATAGCTGGATTTTTATTTTCTGGTGAGTGAGCTGGTACCACATAAGCTGCAAAGTTTTTCGTCCCTGGTGATAATACCAAAAAAAAGGTGTACAGCAATTAAGCTGTACACCTTTGTTGTGTACCTTTTTAGTATGTCTCCATTACGCCTTAGAACTTAGCGCGAAGGGAAATAGCGTAACGTCTATCCGTAATGAACTGAGACTTAGGTGTAAGATCGCCTTCCTGATTAAACTGAGTTTTAGTTTTAACAGGGTCTGCTGTCAGGTTAACACCCTCAATACCCACTTTCAGATAGTCGGTAAAGGTGTACCAGAACGAAGCATCGATAGTCCCGTAGTCTTCTGCCCAAATAGCGGAGTAGGAGTCAGCATCGCGTCGAGCCAATAGGTAGTCCGAACGCCAGTTGTACGCCATACGCGCTGAAATATCACCGTATTCATACATCAAAGCCATGTTGAAGGTGTCTTCCGACAAACCAGGCAGGCCCAGGTTAGTAAAGTTACGGAAAGTATTTCGGTTGTCGCCGTAAGGAGACAGGCCATTTGGCGAGCCAATATCACCACGATTATCGTTCAGGTCTTCCTGATCAATATAGGTGTAGTTGACTTGCAGACCCAGGCCGGAGAATGCGCCAGGCAACATATCGTAAAACTGCTGATAAGCGATTTCGAAACCTTGAATAGTTCCTTCGCCTTCATTTACAGGCTTACGTACAATCATTTCCAGTGAATCGCTGGTGTTGGGGTTTACCACGGTTTCAACAAAGTTGGATTCGCGGATGATATCTGTGATTTTCTTGTGGAAGAGAGCCAGAGTTAACGAGCCAACTTCTGCGAAATACCATTCAGTGGTAATGTCAAACTGTAAGGCTTTTTCAGGTTCAAGGTCCGGGTTGTTTCGGAAGCCTGCATAACCCACATCGGAAATCCCAACAGGCGCATTACAGCGCGCTGGGCTTTCGCTCCAATCACAATCCCAGGTATTTTGCGGTAAGTCGTCATATTGCCAAACTTGCGTAAACGATCCACGGTAAGTTCCGTTGTTACGCAGGCTGCGAAGTTCTGGGAAAAATAGCGCTTTAGACGCAGCTACACGAATATTCAGCTCGTCTGTCAAACCGATATTGATGTTTGCACTTGGCAGGAAGGTGTCGAATGGCTCGGCATCGTAGCTTTCAGCAATCGTTCCGGTGCCATCGAAGAACGCATCCAACTCAGGGTAACCTTCTGCATAGTAATCATAGAACTGAGTATCAGAAGGCTGAATGATTTGTACGAAGCGATTTGATCCTTCAGATTCCACATCATATTTGACGTAACGTACACCCAGATTGGCGGTTACAGGGATAGCCGTGTCCGATTCCAAATCGATACGGAAGTAAGCTTCTGTACGAGCTTCCTTGGTGACACTGGATTCGAAAGGCAGATATCCCAATTCGTTAGTGTCGGCTACGCCGTCGCCTGTTATATCACGTTCGGAACGGTTAACTCGTCCTGTATTGCTGATACCGTTCTCTTCTAGCCAGGCATCATAAGCGGGAATATCAAAGGTGTTTTCCATGCGTGGGAACAGGAAGGTACGGTTAGCTCCCGCAAGACCTGAGCCGTCAAAGAAGTCGCCGCCAAAGGTGAACTCTTCATACAGTTCTGGGTGGTCGACTAGAGCAGACTGCAAGCCGTCGCCTGCCCATGCTGCCGATACGGAACCCCAGTTTGCATAGTCGTCATCTTCGATGCGTTGTTCTCTTTCGGAGAAATAAATACCACCTGAAACAGAACGCACCCAGCCAGATTCCACATCGAACTCAACGTCGGCTGCATAAGATTGTAATTCGCCATCTGCATCTACGTGAGTGTCCAGAATGGACGCTTGATAGTACAGCTGTGGGTTTTCAGAATCCAGTGCTGCAGTATCCTGCAGGTAGGTGATAGAAGGTGTGCTGCCAGACAGGTCCAAATGCATGTCACGGCCGTTGAAACCATTGGAAATAGAGTTGTTACGCACTTTGGATGTTGCATCCAGTGTTTGCGCGTCTAATTCAATTCTCAATCTATCCGTTGGCGACAATTTCAGATTAAAACTGAAATCTTCTATCGTGTTTTCAACATGGTGACTACGGGAAGTGGCCAGTAGCGGTTCTTCGAAACTCAGGCTGCCGCTGACGAAGCGACCGTTAGAGTCGAACACCGCGTCAGTTTCCACTTCAGGTGTGTCGGGATTCATGTCGGCCAGAGTTACTGTTTGCAGAGGTGCATTGAAACCTTGGAAACCAGGGCCTGCGGTGTATTCGCTCCAGGTTTCTTCTGAATCGGAACGAATGAATTCAGCGGTTGCGACGATAGTTTCATCCAGGTTTTGCCATTGGACTGCAGCGGTGATACCGCTTCTGTCACGTTCGGAATCTGCTGAACGAATACTCGCACCCATTGGGGCATAGTAAGTACCGTCCTGGTCAAATTCACGACCGTCAATGTAAGAGTCTGCCTGGAAAGCAGCCGTTCGACCAAATGGGATGGCCATTTCTGTTTGAGTTGCGCTGCGCTCGTAAAAGTTTTGAACGTTCAGGCCGTCACCGTGTGCGGTAAATTCTTTTTTCGCGGCGCTGATCAGGAAACCGAATTCACCAATCGCTGTTTCGAAGCGGTTGCTGAATAGACCGGAAATGGAGGGATCAAACTCTTCCGCCAGATCGCCATAGCTGCCACGCGCTGTGAATGCGGTTACCAGATCTTCATTGTCGAAGGGCTTAAGTGTGATCAGGTTCACAGTACCTGAAATACCACCGGCGATCATATCAGCTGTTTGGTTTTTGATCACTTCCACTGAGCCCAAAAGTTCAGGGGAAACGTCTTCAAAGTTTAAGCCACCGCTGGTGTTTGCACTGAAAGTATCGCGGCCGTTAAATTCACTGCGTACTTTGTCCAGACCACGAACTACCACACCGCGCCCTTCAGCAGCAAAGTGGTTGGGGTCTGTAGAGGATGCAAAACGCTCGATGGTTACACCAGGGACGCGTTGCAGGGCTTCAGTTACGGATTTATCAGGAAGTGCACCGATGTCAGACGAGGTAATAACATCTTTTACCGTATCTGCATTTCGTTTGATGTCCTGTGCATTTTCAAGACTGGTCTTCATCCCGTAGACCACAACTTCTTCAACGTCATTGTTGCTATTTACATCTTGTGCAAAAGAAGACACGCTGAAGGCCATGACAGATAAGGCCAGTAGCGACTTCTTAAAAGGTTTCACATTGTCTAATGATTTTGCCGGTTTGCTTTCTAGCATGTTGCAATACCCCCTAAAGTAATTGCGGCATATAACGGATTAAAGCGATTAATATCGTACTGTGCGTGGGGCCACAGTGAATTTATGTTTGGGGTTGTACTGAAAATGATCAAAGTACAGGTTCCTAATGGGATGAGCCCCAAATTGAAGCCGGATAGTATAACGATTCATGCAGTGATGCATATGGTTCAGAGAAAAATCGAACGAGATATTGCGAATTTGTACCAATTAATATGCAAAAAAACACAAATCTTGTTCGCCCACTTTTCTCTAAGACGAAAGTGCACAAACTCCCCACATAGATGACCGAGATTCAGTCATGAAGCTTGCGCAATTCTCAGCTTACAAAACGAGCAGAAATTAAAACGCTTGTTTGTTTTTAAATGGCCTGGAATTCTATGAATCAAATATGATGTATTCATGACAATTCTTAAAACAGGATAAAAAGCAAAAGCTAACATAAAGAAAACATTACTTGAATGTAAGTTTTTCTTTTCGATGCGAAAGCCTTTATTCCTTACAGCCAATCAGTCATGAGCTTATTTGAAAGAACTTTTTTCCCTGGTGATAAAAGAGCTTGTCTTTTGCCTGGGAGCGAAGCTACCAGACAGTTGATCCGCTTCGTAGAAAAAGTGCTTATTAGAAAGTCTGACTAAACCTCTCTTGAAAAAACGGACATTTAAAACCAGCCTTGAGCTTTTTATTGCTGCGGTTTCCATTTTGTGAACGCCGTAATAGATTCAGCGTTGTTAGCACTAAGGGAAACCCGGCAGGTGTTGTACGCTTTTAAAAGAACTTGCTGAACACCACATGTTTTCCCTAACCGTTACTTATCTCCAACATAAATATACAGCGATACATTCGCTAAGTATTTTAATGGTTTTCTAGAAGAAAAAGTTCCAATACACATAAAATTACATTTATATCTTTTGCTCTATTCGTCACAAAACAGAGGGTCGAAATATAAACCGAATGTCAGCGAGAGGACAGGAAGATGATGGGCGCGACGTCAGCGAGCGTTTATACAGTTTTGTATTTTGCACGTGCAAGCAAGCTGCTCAAGTTTACCGCAACATCAATGGCGCTAGTGGCTATTTCGGGAGCGTGATTTAATATCGCTTCTTTTGTTGTTTGCCCGGCTTTTTTATCTTCATGCAGAGTCATGCCCAGTGAGGCGGCTTGAGCAAGTCCTGTTACGAGACGACCATTTCTAGGTTTCATAAACTCTGCTGAAAATGCAGCGAGTTGAACTACGCCTTGCGGCCCCAGCCGTTTCATAAATTGTTTGGCGAATGAAGCGATGTTATTTGTGCTTTCCTGTTTTGGGATTGACGATCGCTTTGGCAGTTTGGGTTTATTTAGCATCTGTGCTGACAATTGCGCAGCTGATTGTTGTGGCCTTGCCATATGAGCTGGTTTCTTTTTGCTGCTGCAGGTTCTTCCCTGGTTTACTGTTTGGCCTTGTGTGTTCGCCGTGGCGCCAGCGTGTTTCGGCGGTGCCTGTTTGACCAGTCTGCCTAAAGAATTCGCGGTATGTCGAGATGGAATAGAACCTGGAGACATGGCAAAAACACTCGCTTATGAAAGTCTTACATTATTGAAGGAAGAACTGTTTGCCTGATGACTGCTTTGATTAATGCTGCTTTCCTTAATATTGTTTTGCCAATATTCTGCGTGATTCACCAGATTGTCGATATTGATTTTCAAAATCTCTGCCGAGCTGTATACCGCTTCATCCCATTTTGCTATTAACAGAATACTGTTGCTGGCTTCATCAATCGAAAGTGTTGCACCACCGGTCTGCATCCAAAGAAAATTAGCGCTAAGGATGGCCTCTAACAGCTCCACGTTATTTCCGCTAGGCACATAACCACAAAAGATATGGGCTAAAACCTGGTTGGATTGGTTGTCCCAGCGCAAGCAGAGCTCTAGCTTTTGGTCGAATTCAAGGCAAACACCGTGAACTTCATCGGTATGAACATCAACTAATCCCAATTCTTTTGTGTATTGATTCAAAGTTGCTTCATATAAGTGCTTTGCCATGGGTACCTTCCGTTCAGGGGAGTATGTTTTCGATAAATTCTATAAGTGTTGTCAAAACTAAATGGCGAAACATGGCGGTAAGTTCCAATTCTATGTGAATTTTCGCGTCATTGCTTTCGCTGTGTGGCGTTGTTTGTTCTGCTTCGCTAATTAAATGCGCATTTCCAGTATGAGCATTTCCTGTATGAGTATGTATACGCATTGCTTAGTGTGCATCGAGCTTAACGCCCGCGGATGCCGGTCAAACTCTAGGTTTAACGGTGAAAAAACACATTGCTCCACGTGACGGTGCAATCATCAGCTTCGCTTTTATTCAATAAGCTCTGGGGTGGTATTGTTTGTCGGCATTTTTATAGTGGTTCACCTTTATTGCTGTGCACTGGTGTGATTGCTGTGCACTGGTGTCTTTGCCGAATTTGCACTTTCGGCTGAACGCTTTTAGTTAAGTGGCTTCAGTTGAGTGCTTTGGGTTAAGGGCTTTGGGTTAAGTACTTTGGGTTAAGTACTTTGAGCTAGGTACTTTGGGTTAAATACTTTCGATTTAGCGTATTCAGCGTAGAGTTATAGTTAAGGATTGATTGGTTTAGTATTTTTGCCCCGTTTTTTTTCTGTTTTTTGCCTCGCTTCTTTGTCTCACTTCTTTGTCTTGTTCTTTATCTTATTCTTTGTCTCATTTCTTTGCCTTGCTTTTGTCTGCCATTTTGAATGGCTTTCTGCAGCGGTTTGCTATGGCCGGGATTCTTTTGCTTCTCATATCCCTGTTTTTGTCAGTGGATTCTGAAATGGGAGGTGGGCGATGAATGTTCTCCCGGCTCAGGACGTTTTCCTTGTCTTTCAAATCTGAACAAAATTTTTACCAATGTGAAAAAAAATAACCAGGCGAATATCGCGTAACGATATTTATTGTGAAGTAACGCAAATTTTTTACTGCATTTTTAACTTTTGCCATGAACTAAATACCGGGAGGTGCCACATAACCGGTGTAGATAGCATGATTGAGATCTACAAAACTTAAACCTTAAAGACAAACTAACTTTTATATTTTTGGAGATTATTATGGGCCTAGGTTCAATCACTAACGCATTCAGTACTTTAGGTGGTTTTTTCGAGAGCGACGCTGTTAAAGGTGCAACAGAGCAAGCTGAAGCCAAAATCGAACGTGCAAAAGTAGACCAGATCCAAGAACAAACAGAAGACACTCTTGAAAGTATCGAGCGTGACACTGCAATGAACGGTCTGAAGAAAGCAGCTGAATTCCAAGTTAGCTTCTAATTTGTAAATAAAATGAAAGTGGTTTGGCTTGCGCTGCAGGTCGTAGTGGGGCTCCATTGAGACTGTCGATCCAATAGCATGTAGTGATTACACTGTTTATTAGAAAGGCTGATTCGGACGCTAGGGCTTGAAGTGCAGCCCACTTCTCAGCTAAACCACATTTTTTTTCTATTAATTTCCCGAGGAATATTTATGGTTGATAAAATGAACGGTGGTTTGGCGAAAGACTTATTTCGTATCGCGATTCCACAAGACCGTTGTTGCGGTCATGGCGCAGGTAAAACTAAGAATGAAGATCAAACAGTTGATAAGTTAGATAAGGTCTTCGATTTCCTAAACGAACTGACTAAAAAGCTTAAAGACGGTCAAGAAGGCCCGGGAAGCGATTTAGTAATTCCTAAAACCACTGGCGATAAGCAAGGTGGATATCTGAATCCAAGTAAACAGGGCGAGCTGGATGAGTTGGCCGCGTTTATGGACAAGAAAAATGCCGAAAACCCTGGAACTTATCCTTGCCATAATGCAGGGGGTAATGAGGGTGACTCTTGGAAGAGCGAGCTTGGCGGAAAAACAGATAACTTCTTAAATGCTCAAGAGTTGGGAGCTTTACAGCAAGCCTCTAAAGATATGGCTGCGGAAAAAGCTTCTAAAGCAGAAGGTGCGGAAGGTGGATCAAAAACAGATTCCATTCTTCAGTTACTTGAAAAACTGGTAAGTATGTTAGAGCAAGCAGCTGGCAAAGGTACTAAAGAAGGTGCTGAAGCACCAGGTAAAGGTGCGGGTGCTGAAGGTGCGAAAGGCCCTGGTGGTGCAGAGGGTGCAGAAGGTAAAGGCGGACTTTCTGGCATTATGGAAGCGCTGCAAAAAATGATTCAGGAAATGAAACAGAAAAATGCCATCGAAGATCTGATGAGCCGCATCAAAGATCTGATTGGTGGTGGTGAAGGCGCGAAAGGTGCTGAAGCAGGAAAAGGTGCTGACGGTGCTAAAGGTGCAGAAGGCGCTGGCGAAAACGGCATGTCTGGTCAATTGATGGAAATTCTGAAGTTGTTAATGGAATTGATCAAGATGATGCAAGGTGAAGGTGCCGAAGGTAAAGAAGGTGCCGGTGGCGCTGAAGGTAAAGGCGGAGCAGGTGGTGCTGGTGGAATCTCGAATGATCCCGCTTTAACACAGGACAAAATGAATAAAGCTTTAGTGCAAACTGGTCAGGGTGATGCATACGCAAATCCATCTGAACAGCAGACTTTGGATAAAGTTGCAGGCTTTATGGATAAAAACACTAACGTGTTTGGTAAGCCAGAAGGTGGCGGCTCGTGGGCTGATGCTTTACAGGGCGAAAAGAATATTAACCAGCAAGACAATTCTACTGTGCAAGATGCCATGAAAATGATGCAAATGCTCATGGAAATGTTGGGCATGCTGGAAAAAGGCAAGAAAGAAGGTGGTGATTTCCAAACTACGGATACGCAATCACCGAAGCAAGCTGCAGCGCCTCAACAAGCAGCTGCTCCACAGCAAGGTACACCAGCAGAAAATGCTAAGCCTGGTGGGGCGGAAAATCCTTCTCAGACTAAGGGTACTGAAGGTGCATACAAGCCAAGTTCTGCTGAAAATGTGGATGCTGGTAAAGCGCCTGAAGGAATGCCTCAGGACAAATGGCAACTGTGTGTGAACTCTGCTGAGAAAACTGGTGCTGATCCATTCGTACTAGCGGCACAGATGGAGCGCGAAACCAAGTTCGGTAACCCGGAAGTACTGGCTAACAGCCCAAGTGGCGGTGATGGTTTGATGCAGGTAGAGCCTTCTACTCGCGCCGCTTACGAAGGTCAGTTCTCTGAGAAGTTTGGTAAGCCTTACGATCACAGCAACGAGCAGGACCAAGTGGATATGGCTGCAATGATCCTGGCCGGCAAGCAAGGTGATACTGCTGAACAGCTTCGCAAGTACAACGGTGGCGATAACTATGCAGCAGCGGCTGGTGGAAGCGACAGTTTCGGTCGAACCACTCACCCACATGATTACGCTAACGGCGTCTTAGCCATGGCAGACAAAATGCGTGCAAGTGTAGAAGGTTAATCCTAACCGATAATGTGGCCGCATCAAGCGGCCACATTTTTCTTCGTAATGATGATTGAGTAGAGAGAAAAAATCATGATCAACAAATACAGCATGTATGACCAAGCCTTGAAATCAGGAGCTGAAAACCCTGTTTATCAGCAAGAACTTTCAGCCCCAGCACAGGACGACGTCAATTGGTTTAGCGATGCTTTCAGCAAAATTGGAAGTGAAGCGAATGTGGGAGATAAGATCATCGACAAAATCCAAAGTGCTTCCAATGACCTTAAGCTCAAGCGCGAAAAGCTGGATGAACAATTTAAAACAGGTAACGCATCGGATGACTTTACATCCATGGTCGAAACCTCTCACCAGGTTTCTCAATACGGATTCCAAACAGCATTGATGGCGAAACTTATTAGTAAAAGTACCCAGTCAATAGAGAAACTTACTAACATACAATAATGGTGTATAGCATGTTGAACATACGTCGAACGTCTCAAAAAATTCTATTATTTGTGTTTTTACTATGCCTTTCTGGCTGTAAAACCATGGTAGATCTGCACACCCAGCTGGATGAAAAGGATGCGAATGAAGTCGTTGCCGCGCTTGTAGGTAAGGGGATTGGCGCGAAGAAGGTTCAACAAAAAGAAGGCTTTTCTGTCACCATTGATGAAGCCGATATGGCGCGCGCGGTTAACCTGCTAAATGCACAGGGTCTACCACGTAAGCAAAAAACCAGCATGGGTGAAATTTTTAAGAAAGAAGGGGTTATTTCAACACCTTTGGAAGAGCGTGCTCGTTACATTTATGCATTGTCGCAAGAGCTTGAGCTTACCTTGAATGAAATGGACGGGGTGATTGCGGCACGAGTTCATGTTGTTCTCCCGGAACGAATTGCCCCGGGTGAGCCCATTAACCCATCGTCTGCCGCTGTCTTTATCAGGCATGAAATGCAATATGATCCGGACATTTACAGCGTGCGGGTAAAGCAACTGATCGCCAGCAGTATTCCCGGCCTGGTAGATAGTAAAAAAGACAAAATTGCCATTGTTTACTCCGCTTCAGAACGACAGGTGATCGATACGGAATGGACAATGCTTGGCCCTTATAAGATGGAAGTGGCTTCCGCAGAGAGCTTGCAAAGTGCTATGTCTATGTCGCTGTTTATCATCCCAGTACTGTTTTTATTGTTCCTGGCTGTGCCGAACGAACGACCAAGACGCTGGTTGATGGAGAAAATGGGCAAGTCACCATTACCTTCTGCAGCGTAAGTAAATTCTAGACATATTTATTCATTTCAAACAAAAGGTTGATGCTGTGAATCAAGATGATTGGCTAAATTTCTGGTTTAAACCGCAACTGTTTATGCATGAAAGTTGGGTGGGACAATTGGATAATGCGCTTTTAGATAAGCAGTCCAGTGCTTTGGCATGGCATCTTTCTTTTGACTATGTGTGTGATACTTATCGTCTGAACAAAGAATACCAGGAGTTGGAAGACGGTCTGGTAAAAAATATTCTGCGAGAGTTGCTGGCAAATGATGAGACGATTCTGGATCTTGCCAGTATGATGATCAGCAGCGTTGCGATTGATAAAAACATGTCGACAGAAACGCGCAGAAAAATCTTGCAGCGTAATCGTGCACTATCATTGAAAAAACGATTTCTCAATGTTTGCCAAAAACTGGATGCCAAGGAATTTGGTATTTACTTCATATTTTTGGCGGTGACTATTTCGTTGCCGTCCTTATGGTCCCGGGTGCGCTTGATGTTTGCCCAGGAAACGGTGGCAAAAATTGAACAGATTTGCAAAGAAGTGCCACGTCTGGCATCCAATGACGCTGCCATACGGCGCGCATGGAAAGAGATCTTTAACTTAAAGCAGGAATTGAAGCCCGATTTCGCCATGGCCAATGTGGATGATACTCTCGCTTCAATGGAGGCTGATGCCGCTAACGATGTGCCGGCACATATCCTGGAAGCTCAGGAGCAGGCGATGTTAGAACAGGCTGAAGTGGAAGAGGCTGTGCCGGAAGAGATGTTAAAAGCGGCAAGCTGATGCGGAACTAAATTTCGCGTACCACCACTATCAAGGTAGTACAGAAGGTTATTTTATATATCTGCTTTCACTTATTTCACCGCATTGGAGACTTGGCGATGCTGGCCAGTAAACGAATATCACTAGGATCAATCAGCGAAAACTTAGCGGTTGACCCCATTATTATCAAAAGTGAAGACCGTGACATTGTCAGTTCTTATGAAGGGTATATCCTGAAAAAGACGATAGAAGCGGATGCCATTATTGACCAGGCGCATGAGACGGCAAAGGTGATTGCCCGGCAAACTCGTGAAGAAGCGGAAGCGGAATTCTGGAAATATGCGCAGGCATTTTACAATGAGTTACAGGCGATGAAAGCTTCAATTATTGAAGAGGTTGAAGACCAATGCCGAGAAGTGGTTTTAGCCTGCCTTTCCAACGTACTGGATGAAGTGCCGGATGAAGATAAAGTGCGTCCAATGATAAAGTCGCTATTGGCGAACAAGATGGATGATGATGTGGCAACCGTGTATGTGCACCCGGATCAACTGGCAGCTGCGGAACCTGTAGCGGCGGCACTATGCGTACCGATTCAGGCTGATGATCGTTTGGAGCCAGATGCGGTTATGTTAAAAACCGATAAAAACAAATACCAGTCATCCTTTAAAGGAAAGCTTAATTTGATATTGCGGGCGATTGAATCAAACTAATTGAGCGCCAAATAGCTCATTAAATGATTCCAGGCTAAGGGATTTCTGGTTAAGAGATCCAGGTGGAGAGATTCAGGTTAAGAGATTTCCGCTTTGATCTTAGGGCTTTCGTTTAGATCAGAACGCCATTTTGGATGGTTTTTCGTGTCTCGCGGCCAAATTAGCGTCTGGAAAGCGCACAGTGCAGGAATTATTGAATAGTAAGTATTATTACTCCCACCATTAGGGCTTTTTTGAAGCCCTCTCTTTTTGTTTTAGTGCCATTGTATTGCGAACAAGCGTACATACGTCACACTCCGATTAATTCTCCTTAAATTTTTAAACTTTTTCATTTCAATCACCACTATGTCAGTAATGAATTGATCTAGAGGAGACAGACATGTCTAACACTTTAAACTATTTAAAACAACGTGCTGACAATGTTGGCTTTTTGAAAGATGAAATGAAGCAGCATGCAAACTTTGCCAATCCTGAAGACGTTTGGGCGTTCAAAGATTTAAGCCTGCAAAGTAAAGCGGTTCAGGAAATTATCAAGCAAGAACTCAACTTGGATCACGACATGAAAAAGCGAATTTTGGACAGCTTTCAATAATTGAGTTCATGACATAAATGAGGCACAGAAATGTCTGGATATGAAGCATTTTCCAAAAGCATAACAGAAATAAGCGAAGGTCAGACTACAGACGTAGTGAAATCCATTGATGGATATGAAATTAATCTTCGCAGCATGGCTCACGGGTATTATCTCTACGGACTAATACCTGTGACATTAAAAAATTCGGAAGAAGATTTTCAAAGACATCTGAAAATTTCCATGATTTGTTTTAACAACTATGACGGCAGTATTGCACTGGGCAGTGACAATACCTTGTACGCAAGCGTTTATCTACCTAAACCAAGGTCTACCGAAGACTTAATGTCGGATATTGAATCCCTGGTGAATATGATAGATGTGTGGGTAGAAATGGAAAAATCAGTCTAAAGATCTGAAGCTCACCGAAAATCATCGGTGTAAAAATTTATCGAAATCTGCGCAAACTTTATAAAAGTGGTAAGCACAATGAGATTATTCAATTTAGTAACATTTGGTACTTTGAACAGTACATCAAGCAGAAAAAGAATTCTGGGGAATATCTTTTTCCTCGGCTGTGTGTTTCTGGTTTTACAGTCCACGCCTACTCAGGCAGGCACACCTGATTTTTGGAAGAAGAGTGGTTTCTCTTTTCAGGGGCATGATACTCCTATCATCGAACTGCTTGAAGAATTTTCCATGAGCTATGGCGTAGAGCTGGTTGTATCCCCTGGTGTAGAAGGGTACATCGATGGTTGGCATCGAGCGGATGCCGGCGATGAATTTTTAAGCCGCTTAGGTGTGAAATACCAATTTAATTGGTTTGTGTTTAAAGGCAAATTATACATTTCGCCGCTGAGTGACTCAGTAGTAAAAAGAATTAAAGTCGATAAAAAATCTTCAATCAATGTAGAAGATGCACTAAAAGGTGTGGATCTTTTCGAGAAGAAATTTGGCTGGGGTCAGTTGAAGGATGAAGGTGTTGTGCTCATTACTGGTCCGAGTAAATACGTAGAACTGGTAACAAACCTGGTGGAAGAAAAAGAAGACACCAAAGAAGAAAAAGAAGTAATGATTTTTCCTCTGAAACACGCCTCGGTAGTTGACCGAGAAATAAACTTCCGTGACAAAAAACTGGTGATCCCTGGTGCAGCCACCATATTGCAGAAGCTGTTAGAAGATAAGAACTCCGAACGTCTCACCATGTCCATGGGTGACGGTTCGAAAGATGCTGATACGGTAAGTGACGCAATGCAGAACTCTTTTACCAAGGCCAATCGTAAAGTGGAAGTGGAAGGGGATGTGCGTACCAACTCTATCGTCATTCGCGATGCACGTAAGAAAAAATGGTTTTATCAAAACCTGATAAAGAAAATTGATATTGAGAAGAAGTTGATTGAGATTGACGCCATTATTGTGGATATCGATAAACAGGATCTGCGTGAGTTTGGCGTAGATTGGGAAAAGTTTGATATTGATGGCTATAACCTGCATATCCTTAACAGTCTTATGCAGCTCAATCAGTCAGTTAACGGTGCGGCAACGATCGAAATTTCTGACTCTGGAAGCTTTCAGGCGATGCTTCAAGCCTTGGAGAGTGTGGGGAGTGCGTCTGTGATGGCCAATACTTCCATCCTGACGGTAGAAAATCAGCCGGCAATTTTTGACTTGAGTGAAACGCACTATATTCAAACGGTCGGGGAGCGAGTCGTTGATGTTGAGCAAGTAACGGCGGGTACAATGCTGCATGTTATCCCTAGAAATATTGAAGGAAACGTGGATAGTCAGATTCAGTTGGTTATCGACATTGAAGACGGCCAGGTGGTAAAAGATCAGCCTGATGACTTGCCTTATGTTAAGAAAATCACCATCAATACTTCAGCGGTGGTAGAAGAAGGACGTTCACTGGTTGTGGGTGGATACAATATTCAGAAAGACGTTAGCTACGAGAACAAAGTACCGGTATTAGGGGATATCCCTTTGCTTGGTAAGGCATTTTCATCTAACAAGAAAAAAGCGACGAAAAAGGAGCGGTTATTTATTTTGACGCCGCGAATTTCTTCACTGGCTAACATCGCCGCGGTAGATTCGCCATCTAAGTTTAGCGACTCTTTCAATAAGCTGTCCAAAAACAGTAATAAGAAGGTTGCTGGGCGTGTATCGAAAATCTTCCAGGGCCTTGCTCGCGGCGAAATACCTGCCGGTTATGAGATGAAAAATCTGGAAAAGAACCGTAATCCCATAAATTGTAACATTATCGGTGCTCGCGCAAATGCCATGGGGATGCAGTACATCGTTGGTGAAGATATGGAAATATTTATCACTACCGTGAAAAACAACTCCAATAAAATCGTAGATCTACAGGAAAGCCTATGTTCAGACAACCGGGTTGTAGCAATTAGCTTCTGGCCTTATAAAACACTGCAGCCAGAACAGCAAACCGAGATCTATGTGGCGAAAAAGGTGGGAGGTTCCAATGATCGATTCAGGCCATCTTTGCTAGTGAATAACTAAAAAAACTAAAAAGACTAAAAAACGATTAAAAACAAATTGAATACGAATTATCACATTTATACGGGTGTATCATGAAAAAAGCGAGAAGTCTTGTACTTATCATTATCTCTACCTTCATGCTGTTAGCCATGCAGGGGTGTACTAACACAAAGCCTTCAATGGACCCTGGCACTATGAGAATTTGGTTGGCCCCGTCTCATCGCTCCTCAACAGATGCGGATGCAGGCGGCAACATTTACATTAAAGTCCACCCATAATTTGAGTTTGTCCTTACGGGTATTAATGTAAGTTTTAATATGTTTAACAATGGTACTTGTAAAAGCTATAGCTTAAAGAGAATGATATGAGCCTTAATGTTGATAAAATCTCAGCCGCAATTGAAACCGCGAGAAAAGGTGGGCCGGTGTACTGTGAAATAGACTCTCGTATGAAGTGCGAGATTTGTTTTGTAGAAAACAAATTGCGCTTAATTGTTTGTCTGTATCGGGCAGCACAGCGTTTTGGTCAGTTACAGTCAATCGCTAAACTGCGCCATAAGTTGCCGGATCAGTACGCGAGCATGAAGATTGGGACGGATTCCCATCTTAATATGTATGCAAGTAAAACCATTACTTACATTGCCCCAATGCAAGCGATGAAAGAGGTGGAAAACGTGTGTGAATTGCTAACGCAGTAATTCGCTATAAAAATTTCATGCTGTGCCAAGGTAGCAAGTACAGTGGACTGACGAGTTACCTGGTAAACCAGCTTGCAAATCGTAAAGCTTAAACCGAAAACCATACTTGTTATGGATGGGGTGATAAAACACCCTTCGCCAAGGATGGCAAATACATCACAATGCCTTTCGCTCTGCCTAATTCCTTCTATCTAAGTCCTTCTACCACCGTTAATAATTGCTTTCCTGTCGTCTCAGATGTGTTCGAACCAAAGCTGTTGAATGGAAGAGGCATATCCCGTAGCCCTTTAAATGCTAATCCGTCAGTATGTTAGTACTGGCTAAATAAACTCATGCGGGCCTATCTAAACAGGGGAACTTTGTTATGCAATGCCCCACTTCTTAGAGTAACTGAAGAACTTTTTTTCCAGCCATCAGGCTGACTATTTACCGCATACGTGGAGTTTACAAGTGAAACCAACATCTTCATATTCCAAACCAAAAACTAATATGGGTAGTCGTAACCTTAATGCTCCATCGCAAAATGCTGCGAAGTCAGCCAAGGGAAAAAAACTGCAAAAAGCTCCACCTCAAGCCCAGAAAAATCCAGACAACAATATTCGCAGCAATTCGCAACTCGGCCACAAACAGCATACGCAAAATCCGGCGGTTGTTGTTTCGGATTATGATGATAACCCCGGTTATAAGCCGTTAACCAGTCAAATGGAGTTTAAAGGTAAAATGCACCGAGCGGCCAGTTCGTTGAATCCTTTTAAACCAACGTCAGATATTAAACTCCCCAGCAATATGGACCCCTCTTTAAATTCGCCTGCGGGAAGGGTTGTTGGCGCACTGACAGGACAAACCTCAGCAGAAGGTATTAAGGCTTCGGTGAATTTACTGGCAGACAGTATGAAAACGGGTGACAGCTTGAGCATTGATAAAACCAAAGCTGCGACAGTAGAAGGGCGTGCGTCTTTGAGTATGCTCGATTCCGTTGCGCCGGGTACTTCTGTTGCGAGTGGTGTGCACCTTGGGCCTTCGGCCTGGGTATCGCTAAGCTATAGTCACGAGAGAGGAGACGGGTTGAATATCAGCAAGAATGATGCGGGTGCAACCGAGGTGAAAGGCAATAACCAGAAGTCACACCAGGCTATGGTAGGAGCGTTTGGCGGTGCGAAAGCCGGCATTGAAGTGGGTGATAAAACCGTTGGGCCACTGGTAGGCGTGACAGGTACTGTTGGTGTGAAGCAAACAACCACATCCAGTTCAGATCTGGCCTCCGGTCACAGCGCTGGTGAAGCTGTTGCTGATTTTGCCAAGAACAAGGGGAAGATAGACCTGGCTGGAGACCAATGGCAGAACAATTCAGTCAGTAAGGAGACAACCATTCCTGCTTCGTTGAAGGCGGAGGCAACCGTTACGGGTACTACGCAATATTATGGTGACAATGATAGATTTGCGAATACCGGCGCGCTCAGTGTGATTGCGGGTGTTGAAGTGGGTGATTTGAAGAAGGCAAAAGATACCTCAGAATTTGTAGTGCAGGCGAGTGGGCAATTGTATTCTGATGGCCTGGTAACAAACACTGACAACACCGGTAACAGCGAGGTGGGCCGTGTGGATCATCAAAGACCCACGGAGCACGCGATCAATATACCGCGTGGCAATGGGAACGGAGATACTATGCATGGTTCACGCATTGCCCATCCTTTCCAGACGCATATCAGCAACTTAGATAAAGAGTTGGCTCCTGGTATGGAAGATTTCGCTGTGAAAGAATTCCGCAACAAGTTTGGTGACAATATCAAGCGTGCCGATATGACCTTCCACAAAGAAACATTGGAAGATGGTCGTATGTTGGTAACTGGCGAGTTAAATCCAAAAGTGGCTGCGGGTAAAATGGGCGCACTTCCAGGCCTTAAACTTAGCAACACCGTAACGGCAGAGTTTTCCGGTAAGCATCCATTGTTTGTCACTGCCATGCCGGTGAAAAATGAGAATGCTTAATTATCGTTAGACTGGGAAACAACAACGCCCTGTATTAGAGTTTTAATAGGACAAAGCCCCTGCAGCTTACACAGCTGCAGGGGCTTTGTTTTTGGTGTTGCATTAAATTGCCATGTTTTCCTCGTTGAAAGGCATGTTGCCCATCCTTGGTAAGCTGTTACAGCACAGTGCATAGTTCGGTAAGAGACAACGTTAAAACACACAGTAAGTTTGCCTCTATAAATTATGCATGACGCTGAAATTCTAAATCATACTTTGCGTTCAGCGGGCGCATTTTTCACCCCGACATTCATACTGGTCTTATCCCCCATTCATAACCACTTTGGTAATAAACGGGGGATAAGACCAGTATCAACTTTCTATTTCATATGAAAGCGCCTTTTCGGCTGAGTAAATTGCAGCTGGTACATGCCTGTTGGAAAAGAAGCGGTATTACTATTTAGTGGTGCTTGTCTGAAACTATGGCGCAAAATCCCGTTAGTCGTATGTCTTTTGTATTGGGGGTAGTGGAATATAGGGTGAGGATGGGATAGGAGGGGAAAACAGGGAAAACAGGGAACGCTGGGAATGTAGGGAAAGCAGGTATCCATCTGTATAGGAAGCTGATGTTCGGAAGACGGAGTTTAAAAGTTCGCACGCTAACACTCTTTGCACTTGGCATGTCTCTCAATTATAAGCTGCCAAACTGACGAAATGCATTTAAAGCTGGAGTTGAATGCAACCCGAATAATGAAATTTCAGGACTTGGGTATATCTTTATTCGTCAAGAAATTTTTGACAGGAAGATATGGAATTTTCAAGAAGCAATACAGATGCAAAACATACGTTGAATGCTTCACGTAGTATACAAGGCGTGGAAGTCCTAACGGCTGGAACAAACAGCGTCTAACGCTAAAGAAACACCCGAATGCAACCGTATTTTAGTTGGTTCGGGTGTTAGTAAGCATGTTTACCTGCTGGCCATTCTTGGCCTATTCGCGATTCTTTGCATCCGTTTTGTTTACGCTGGGGGATTTTACTACCTTGCGTACTTTCCGTGGTTGCCCCGTACCAGCCGGTATTTCCCGTTGCATTTTATTTGCTTCTGTTTTCTCTGGTGTCTTAGACGTTTCAGAAGCTTTTGCTCTTTCTGGTGTTTTTGGTGGATTCGTGGTTTTCGTATCCGGTAATGTTATATCAGTACGGCTTTGACGCTTTTCTGAAAGAGTTGCTGTCCGTGTTTTGGCACTTTGCAGAATTTTTTCTCGCATTTTCTGCAGTTCGAGCTTTTCGTTGTTTCGAATGCGGTTTCTCTCTTTCTCTTCCTCGATTTCTTTCAGCTCTTTCTCTTTAAGTTGTGCCTCATCGATCAAGGTGTTTTCTTCATCCGCCAGATCATCGTTGTCTTCCATCAGAGGTTTAATGGCCTGATAGATGGCAATAACCCCTGGCATGGTCTTTCTTGGAATGTAAACGCCATCGTGGGCATACAGTGTTCGCGCCAGCCATACATAACGGATAACGGGTTTATCATGTTTTTTCGCACAGGAAATAATTTCACGGGCTTTATCATCATGCCCCTTACACAGTATTTTCGGCAGCGGCGTTTCGCCTTCACGATAATATAGTGCGACGGCAAAGTGTGTTGGGTTGACCACCACAGCATCGGCATCTTGTACTAACTGATCAATGTTTTCCGGTTCGCTTTCCAGAATTTCCTGACGGATGGCATCACGTTGCCCTTTGACATGCGGGTCCCCTTCGGAATCCTTATATTCCCGTTTTACTTCGTCAATTGACATTTTCAATTGCTTTTTATGGAAAAACTTCTGCATGGCAAAGTCGAATACCGAGAGCACCAGCAAAATACTCAGTGCAATCACGATAGCGTTGCGGAACAGGCTTACTCCAGAGTTCGAAAGCATTTCAAGCTCACCGGTTGGGAGTAAAAACAGCGTAGGGAGATACGCCTTAATCAGCGCATAGAATACCAGTGTAATAACAGCAACTTTGACGATGTTATTAAACAGCTCATAAAACTTCTTCATTGAAAACATGTTTTTCAATGTGGAAATTGGATTGAGTTTGGCAAAATCTATTTTAACCGCTTTGGGGGTGAACATCGGACCCGTTTGAATCCAGGTCCCGACAATTTTCATAAAAAATGCGACAAATACAACGATAATGATAATGGTGAGGGCCTGGTTAAAGACTTTGGTCCCTACCTCGGCGGCCGCCAACGAAAAGTCAGCGTTGGTGCGAAGTATGGAAAATTCTATCGCCTGCTTGCCTTTTTCAACCAGGCTGTTGCCCATACCAAACAATGCGCTGAAAATCACAATGGTGGAAATCAGCTTGGTGATGTCCTGACTGACTCCAACCTGGCCTTTTTCTCTCGAGTCCTTGAGTTTCTTCTCGGTGGGTTCTTCGGTCTTCTCACTCATGGTGTTCTCTTATTCTCGCTATAGTAAAAGCCGGCCTTTATTTAAAAGGCGTAAAGAAAAGAAGGTGCATGGAATCTTGCAGGTCTGCGTATTTTCCAACTTCGAGCAAACCGTAGTACCAGAGCGTGCTGGCATATAGCACCAGTGTCAGCAGCGACGCTAAAGATTTTGCAGGCATGGAAAGGAAAAATACCTGCAATTGTGGACTGAACAGGCCAACCACAGCAAACCCAAGGTCGACCAGTAAGGTCACGATGAGCACGGGCAATACGTAGAGCATAATGTGTCGAGTCATAGTGTTGAACTGATCGATAATGTATTGCTCACCAGAAAACAACGGTTCCGGGATGACTTCGGATATGGGCCAGAATAGATAAGTTTTGGTAATCACGGAAAAAATTGTGGCAAATAATCCCGCTTCAATAATCATGATGACAAATGTTTTTTGCATGAAAGAGCCGAGCAGGGTGGTGCTTCCCAGAGCGGGGTCGAACATTTGACCACTGGTAGCGCCTCGCTGGTTATCAATAATCGCACCAATGGACATAAACAGGTGAAACGGCAGTGATAGGAGATAGCCAATCACCATGCCTATGGCGGCCTCTTTCAGCATAATAAAGGCGATATTTAATGGACCGTAGGCACTGGGGTCTACGTTGTAATAATTGTTGACAGCGACGGGGATGGCCGTGGCGACGACAATGCCGGTTTTGATGAGCCCTTTGGCTTCTTTCAAACCCATCGCGGGCACTAACAGCAATGCAATATAAATGCGTGGCATGGCCAACGCGATGCTCATAAGAGCATGATGCACATTGTGTATTAAATCCTGTTCCATGCGGCGAGAACTCGGTGATTAGACTTAGTGGAGGTAAATAATCTGATTAAATGCGGTATTCGCCAGATTGATCATTTCACTGGCAATCCACCCGCCTGTAGCAAACAGGGTTATACCCACGGCAACTAGTTTGATAGCAAAGGGTAAGGTCTGGTCTTGAACCTGAATCAGTGTTTGGATCAGGGAAATCATTACACCGAAGATGACAGCAGCTAACAATGCCGGCGCGGAGAGCAGCACTACGAGTAACAGGCCGTTCTGGAACAGCGTAATTGATTCGAAATCCATAAAACTACCAGTTAAGTTATGTATAAAAGTAACAGTCTTGCCGCCTTGTCGATAGCGTCGACGCATCTTGAAGGAGGAGGCAAAAGAGTGCAGCGATATTTCGCGTACTCTTTCTTTAATTGTCGTTTTTCAGGAATAAGTTCAAAATGTTTTTGTTAGCAACGGGGTGGTGGTGAAAGGATTTCGAGCGGACCCCACCGTTTCCAGGTGTAAGGTGGGGTTTAAGCCTGGGTGTAGATTAAGGCGTAAATCAGGACCTAAACCCAGGCTTAAAATATTTAAACGTAAGACAGTGCCAGACTGTGTAATAGTTTTGCCCAGCCGTCTACAAGCACGAAGAGCAGAATTTTCAGCGGCAGGGAGATCGTCATTGGCGATACCATCTGCATGCCCAGGGCCAGAAGAATATTGGAAACCAGCAGGTCTATGACGATAAAGGGGACATAGATTAAAAAGCCGATTTTCAAGCCCGTTTGTAATTCAGAAATCACGAATGATGGTATCAGCAATAGGAAATTGTCTTTATCCGTTTTTTCGTACATTTCAGCAGGCCAGACACCTTTTGCGGTTTCCAGCATCATGGTTTTGACGTCCGGGTGTATCTGCTTTGTCATAAAATTGCGCAAAGGTTCTGCCACTGGACCCACGTTTTCAAGTATGGCGGAGACGCTTTTGTCCTCCAGCGACACTTCGTCGACCTTGTTACTGATTTCTTGAATGGTCGGAGCCATAATAAAAATGGTCAATGCCAGAGCAATACCGTGCAGAGCCATATTGGGTGGCACCTGCTGTATCCCCATGGCATTACGGACAATAAGCAACACCATGGAGATTTTAAGAAACGATGTGGTAACGACCAGTAAAAATGGCAGTACCGAAAGACCTGCCAGTAACAGTATTAGTGGATACGGTTCAAAACTTTCTGCACCGGTCATACCTGCACCCAATGTTTTTGAATTTCTACGGCGAGCTTGCCATCGACTTCAACCAGTTGACCGCGAGCGATTTCCATGTCGTTGTGCATAAGCTGTACGGAGCCTTTTGCGGGCGAGTTGATTGGGTAGAGTTTGCCCTCTACAATTTTGTGTAAGTCTTTAACGGCGAACTTGATTGAGCCCAATCGCACGTCGATTTTTATTGGTAAATCTCCAACCGGTAATTGGTCTGCGTCGGACTCTTCACCATCAGCCATATGTTGCGTTTCATCGTCATCATCAGAGTATGAAACGTCCATATCATCACTGATTAATTCATCATCGTCAGTAAGTGTAGTTTCGTCTGTCATGTTTCTTTCCCATCTGTTTATGGCTAAGTGGTATTGGTTGTCAACAAGTTCAATTTGCGCGAATAAAGTGAAAGGCCCGAAGGGCAGTACGCCGCTGCCATTCGCATTAAAACGTGTTTCTTTAAGGTAGATCAGGTCTCCAATCTGTAATTGACTGGCTTCAAGCATACCAATGTTGATGCTTCCCAGTGATATTGCAGAGCTGATGGTGATTTCTTTGGCCAGAGGCTTTTGTTGCAGGCTTTTAAAGCGCTTGTGGTGTATCAGGTTCAGGCATGTGGACTTCTCGACCGCAAGCTTAACCTTTAGGTCAACATCCTTACTGCCGTAGTGAAAGTCCAGCAGGTAGGCCTCTTGCGGGGGGACGGCCAGGTAGGCCAGTTTCCAGCCAAATATCTCTTGAATCGGCGCTGGAATTTTGGGAAGCAACATGTTGATCATACTGCTCTGGTTTTTCTTTAAATGGATTCCCGTGAGGTGAGCGAGGAATTTTAACCCATCGGATACCCAGTACTGGGAGCTTTCGCTTTCCAGGCACAGATACTGTTCAGTATTGGCACCCTTGGACTTTGCTCTGCTCAAGCGAATGTGCCAGGGCTCATCCTGATTGGTGAGAGGGTTGTTGACTTTAAATTCGCAGCCAATACTCGACAGCAGACGATTATTGATCATCATGCTCTCTTTATCGTATTGTTTTAGGGTCAGTAATTCGCGGATATCAGCTCGTTTAACGTCCGATGCGTGGCTGTAAGTTGAGTAGCTGCTGCTCTTACTGGATGGCCGTTCAAAATAGTTGCTCATGCTCTTCACTCTTCAATATTTAATTCGACTGGCATGCGCAGATGGCCACCCACGCGGTTGATGATTTGTTCACGTGCATTGTGCATGCGGCGTCTTAGCTTTTCGCTTTTACTCGAAAGCACACAGCGCATGTGGCCATTGTTAATAGCGGCTTCCACATTGACACTGCCGTGTTTGTTCTGGATTGAAAATGCCATGTTGCGCAGTGCAGGATCTCTTAGCATTTTTTGAATGATGGTGTTGCTCAGCATGGCTGCACTTGCGTCTTCAGCTGCAGGCGCATTCAGCCCTGCCTGAGCGCTGCCGTGCGCATGGTGGGCGTTGCCCGGAAGATCCCGCGTCACACCGGGTTTACTGCTGACTGGCTGGCTGTCAAATCCACCGGCGATAAAAGGAATACCGCTTTCCAGGCCGCGAATCCCCTCCAGAAAACTTAATTGATCATGCTTTTTAACATCACCGGTTTTCTGTCGATCGCGCGCAGAAGGGCTGGCCTTATTGTCGGTCTTAGTGTTATTACTCGTTTGGTTGGCAGGTTTGGTGGTGGCAACGGTCATGCGTCCTCCCTCTGTTTATCAGCAACTTCGTCTTTAATCAGGGATATCTTTTCAGCGTCGATAACGGCTTGTTTATATACTTGCAAGTGGTCGTCGAGCTTTTTGGATTCGGCGTGTTTCTGCGCTTCAATCTGGTCGCAGTTTTCGAAGGACTGTTCGACTTGTTGTGTCAAGCTGACTTCTTTGTGTTTCCACTCGAAGATCTCGTTGACGGATAGCGCCTGGCCGGTAGTGTCTTCACGCAGCGCTGCGATAGTGGCAATAGATTCCTGTTTGAACTGTTGGGCTTCAGATATAGCCGTTTGCAGTTCTTTTTCCTTGTCCGCCAGATTACGGCGATATTCGCGGGTCTGTGACTCAAGACGCTCCTGTCGATTTTTGCGGATCGTCAGGATGCGCTCGAGTTGCTTGATGGTTTCAGCATCGTCATTGTTTTTGACCTGCTCTTGTAAAAAGTGACGAATCTTTTTCATTGCACACTTCTGATTGAATTAAACACACTAATAACGTGGCCAATTCAATCAAAAAGTTGCACAAGTTCATTAGGCTCGCCCAAAAATAATCTCATCAGAGATGGTCACGTACATATTCAGGCGCAATGTCTCGCGAATAGTGAGAATCAGTTCACGTTTTTCCAGGGTGAAGTGTCTTCTCAGCGTTTCAGACGCCGTTGAAATGGTGCAGTGCAAGCTGCCATCCAGGATGTTGGCGTGAATGGAAGCCTGGCGGCGACGATTTTTAATAGTGAAGTACACTTCACGAAGATCCTTGTGACGTTGAAACTTCTCGATCAGGACTTTAGCAATCAAAGAGCCTGAGATATTGTTGGTGTAAATACGAGAATCAACATCGCGCTCATATTCCGCCGCTGTGGGCTCTTCGTACTCATCTTCCGCCATGGGATGTGCGTCCTTTGTAAAGGTCACCAATTGCTTCAGCGGCGAAATAAAACCTTCAACAGCCTGATAGGTGATGGTGCCGTCTGGATTGATCAGACCATCGTTAGAGGCTGCTGGCTGCCATTTGCCGTAAAATCTTTCGGTAACATTTGAAATTTGTGCAAGTTCTAAATTCATAATAACCTTCCCCGACTCGTATTGAATGTATTAGTTAACTATTGACGCAAGCCTGGCAACGGCTTCGTCCATTGGTGTAGTGTCTCGTGTTCCCTGCTGTAAAAACTCATTGATTTGAGGATTTAAATTTACTGCGATATCAGAATTTACATCCTCTCCCTTCTTGTATTCGCCCAAACGGATTAATAGTTCCAAATCTTTGTAAATTGATAAGTATTTTCTGGCCTTGATCGCGTTTGACATGTGATCTTTATCCACCACGTTTGTCATCGTACGACTAAGACTGGCCGTTACATCAACGGCAGGGTAGTGGCCATTTTCTCCGAGTTTTCTCGATAAAATAATATGGCCATCAAGGAGTGATCGCGATTCATCGGCAATAGGATCGCTCATCGAATCGCCCTCAATCAGTACGGTGTACAGAGCGGTGATTGATCCTTTGTTTGAGTTACCTGCACGCTCAATAATTTTTGGCAGCATGGTATAAGTTGAAGGCGGAAAACCACCTTTTGCTGGAGGCTCACCGGCGGCTAAACCAATCTCACGCTGAGCACGTGCGAAACGTGTGAGAGAGTCAATCAGCAGTAACACCTTCATGCCTTTATCGCGAAAACCCTCAGCTATCGCCGTGGCGGTAAAGGCTGCGCGAGAGCGTTCCATCGAGCTTTTATCCGATGTGGCACAAACCAGAACCGTTTTACTAAGAATTTCATCATCGAGTTCGTGATCGAGAAACTCTCGCAATTCACGTCCTCGTTCACCAATCAAGCCAATGACCACGGCATCAACCTGAGCACCTCGTGCAATCGACATTAACAGGGTGGTTTTACCGCAACCGGCACCGGCAAATAATCCGATACGCTGGCCTTCACCCATCGTTAACATGGAATCGATGACGCGAACACCTGTTGGCAGGGGGCGTTCGATACGTGGTTTTTCAGTTGGTTCCAGTGCTTCTGCGATCACGGGCGTTGCGTCTTTAGCGAAAACAGAGAGCTTTTCCAGGCTGAATGCTCCTTGTTTTACGCCGTTAATAGAGCGCCCGAAGCCGTCGAGTACCTGGCCGAACAGATTGTCGGAAACTGTGATTTTATGTGATGCGCGCAACGCGCGTATTTTTGTTCTGTCTGACACGCCTTCCAGCGAACCTAAAGCAGAAAGCAGACAATTGTCACTGGTAAAGCCCACAACCTCGGCGAGAATAATATCTTCATCGTTCTCATCAAACTTTTCGCTATTATATAAAGCGCACATATCGCCGATTTTCGCTCCGGACAGGTAACCTTCAACCAATGTACCGACCACTTCTTTTACTTGACCGGTCTGCTCAAAGGTTGGCAGATCCGCAACGCGATCGATGCTTCCATCGCGCCAGCGGTTAATTCTGTCGTTGACCAAAGCTTTTAGATTTGGCTGTTGTTCCTCATTACCAGAGAAGTTCAACATCACTTTCTCCCGAAAATAAAATTTTATCTTTTTCGATTTTCTTTAACGTAAACCCGGCAACCTGATCACCGATATAAATACGCTGGCCTTCAGTGGTCAGGATGTGGGCGTACATTCCTGAAGAGACACTGCGAATTTCAAAAGGCAACACGCTTTTTGGCGGTGCTGTGGTATCGGCCAGTTCAACATCCGGATAGGCAACTTTAAAGCGGGCGATCATGCGTGAAACGGTGTCCAGATCGTCCTGAGACAGGCTTCCGCTTATAACCCACTGGTTCTCTGCGCCGGTAAGATGAACCTTTTTGAGTAATCCGCGTTGACGCAGCATATGTTTTAATTCTGCTTCAACATCAATCAGGCTTTCTTTTTCTTCTTTGGCTGCAACAGCACTCATGGTGTCCAGTGTCGGTTGATGTTGTGCAGCCGGAGTTGCGACAGCGGCTGCTTCATCTGCGCTGGAACCATCGTCAGCGAAGGAGTATGTCAATAAACTTCCCGCCACTGCGAAGACGCCAAAATACATCTTGTATTGTCCTAGTGGGATTGCTCGGCGTTTGGTTCCCAATTGCATGATTTCAGGACGACTGTATTTTTCCAGATCCCATGGATCTTCAGCATTGAAGAAGCCAACGTGGATACAACCAACTTTAATCACCAGGTCCGCCGCAACTTCTACCACGTTCGCGCGTTTACTCTCAAAGCCAATTGAAAGTTCACCTTCCAGGGCTTGTACATACCAGGTATTGCGATCTGCCAGGTACTCGATGGCACAGTGGCGCTGCTTAATACCTGGATCAATAACTTCTATATCCGCCTCGAGTGAAGAGCCCAGGATAATGCGTTCTTCATCCAGAGAAAGGGATGCACCTTGATGCAAACCATTTAATATTCTTAGCTCTAACATTTTGCACCTTTAATATGTTAATTAGTCTAAATCAATAACTTCTAGAGGTTTTACGCGAACATTCGACGTGACTTCTGAGTAGGACATTACCGGCATAAAAATCTTTTCATCTTTAATCAGGCCCCAGACAAAGCGGCGGATATCCTGTGCTACCAAAATTACGGGATGTTCACCATCTTTCGCACTGAGTTTCTGTAAACGTTCCAAATCATCCAATAAGTTCTTAGTGGTGTTCGGGTCCAGTGCCAAAAAGCCGCCTCGTGTTGTTTGTCGAATAGAGTTTCGTAATAAATCCTCGGAATTTGGTGTAAACAAAATTGCCTGCAGGTTGCCCTTTGAGGTTAATTCGTGACAGATTTGCTCTTTTAGCGCAATCCGTACGAACTCCGTTAACATACCTACATCTCTTTCTGTTTGTGCATGTTCAACCAGTGTTTCAGCAATCACTCTGAAGCCGCGAATAGAAACACTTTCTGCTGCTAACCGTTGTAATATTTCAGAGAACATGGAGGTGGAAATTACACGTTCCAGTTCTTTGCCCAATTCGGGTAATTCTTTTTGTAACCAGCCAACAAGCTTCTGAGTTTCCTGAACCCCAATAAAGCGTGGTCCAGTTTTCTGCAGCACCTGTTTGATGTTCAGCTGTGCAACGTCCAGGTGATCAACTGCGTGGAAACCGCGATCTGCCATGGTCTCTGCATATTTTGGTTCCAGCCAGATCAAGCGATTTCCGTTTGCATCCATATTGCGGAAGCTTGAAGAAATCTCCAACGCATCAAACTCTTCATCGTTGAGCTGTACGCAAATCAAATCTTTAGCCAAAATACCTTTCACTACCGGGATCTCTGATACGCAGAACTGATACTCGTCTTCATTTAAATGATCTACGTAATCGATCAGAATGTTGGGTAATGTGAATCCGTAGTTAATCACGATTTCATTACGTGTTTTTCGAATCACCTTTATTAACTCATTGGCAATTTGAGAGTCTTTGTTCCGTTCACTTAGCACTAAAAGGTAGTCACGCGTCATAGAAAATGAACGAATATCTTCAGTGAGCAGTTTATTTTCGTTTCCGCTGCTTTCTTCGCCTTGAGTTTCACCGGTACGCTGCTGGCGTTGAGAAGACAATACGCGCATAATACCGACGGACAGCGTGGCGATAGAAAATACGATAAAGGTTTTTGTTGGCATCCCGGGAACCAGAGAAAAGCCGAACATAACGATACCCGCGATAATCCAGGCTTTAGGCTGACTTACCAGCTGACTGGCGATATCTTTACCTACGTTTGCATCTTTGTCGTCGTCATCCGTTACGCGTGTAATGATCATACCGGCTGTCAGAGAGATCAGAAGTGCAGGAATTTGAGCCACCAGACCATCACCAATGGTCAGAATGGAATAAAGTTGCATGGACTCTGCAGGGTCAAGACCGCGTTGAGCAACACCGATAGAAGCGCCACCAATCAAGTTCACCAATACAATAATAATCCCGGCAATAGCATCGCCTTTTACAAATTTCATCGCACCGTCCATCGCACCAAACAACTGGTTGGTTTTTGCGAGGTCGTTTCGCTTGTTTTTCGCATCAACGGCGGTAATAAGTCCAGCACGCAAGTCACTGTCGATCGACATCTGTTTACCTGGCATTGCGTCCAGGGTAAAACGTGCCGATACTTCTGCAACACGCTCAGAACCTTTTGTAATTACCAGAAACTGTACGATAGTCAGGATCAGGAATATCACGATACCCACAGCGAGATTGCCGCCGACCACGAAGTTACCGAATGCCGTTACAATACTTCCCGCATCAGCTTCCAGTAGAATCATCCGTGTGGTTGAAATAGACAGAGCCAGACGGAATAGGGTGGTAAACAACAATACAGCGGGGAATGTCGAGAAATACAGTGGTGCAGGGAAGTACATGGAAAGCATTGCCAGCAGGAACGATAAACAGATGTTCAATGCAATCAAGCCATCGATAATGGCGTTGGGAAGTGGCAATATCATCATAAACACAATGCCCACAACAGCGAATGCCGCGATGATTTCCGCGTGTCCGCTCATGTTCATTGATGTTTTACTTAAGGCATCCGTCATTTTGTTCATAAATGCAAACTCTGTATACCGGTGTTGAAATTGTTGGTTAAATTAAACTTTAAAAGAATTGCTGTGATCTTTGTGTAACTTCAGTGCTTCGTTTTCCAGGTGAACCAAAATGGTTTGCAAGCCTGTCAGTCTGTTTTTTTCATTCGTCCAAATGCCCTGTGGTAGAGATTTTAAAAATGAGTAAAAGGCATTGAGAAACGTTAGTTTTTTTGCTGGTTCATGTCCGGCGTATTTCTTGGCAATTCTGTCGATATCGTTAGCGAAAATAGAACCGCTTGATAGCGCCAGAATTTCTTTCATAAGATCTAAAGTGTTGTCGTCGATGTTAAGCACGCATAACCCCCTGTTCGATCATGCTCTTTCTGAATTCGGTGCAGTCACTGGCGACCGATCGTATTTCATTAATACGTTGCAAATCCTGGATTTTAGTTGCAAGTTGTTTGAAATCTGTTGAAGGTTTATTAGCATTCATGTCTCGCAAAATAGCGCCTTGCATCGTATCAATACTGTGTGAAAGCTTGTTCCAGCCCATCGAATTGCCCAGCGCCTGGAACATGGAGCTGACATCCGATGCACCCATGATGTTGTCATAGTAAAGTGACCGGGCTTTAGATCTGTCCGAGTCGTTGCTGAACGCTTCAGAGAAAATCTCCGCTGTATTTAAACCCGCATCAATTTTCCGGCTAAAGTTTTCATCGCTGTTAAGCTCAGTCAGTTTGTTCTGGATATTTTTCTGTGCAGTTTTGTCATGCAGAGTAATTGCAATGTTTTCTGCTTCTTTTAGCTGAATGTAACTGGCGGCCGGAAGTGAACTGTCGTTGAAGGAAAAGCCTTCTCCTTTAGAAGACAATTCATACAGGTGCTTTGCATGCTTTTGCAGGTGGTTTGGGTTATAGGCATTGTCGAGTTGCTCGTATACCTTACGCAATTTTTCAATATCGGATATGCGTTGGTTTTGCTCGCCTTTGTCACCTAGATGAGCGACATTTTCATTTGAGATTTTTCGACGACGAAGGGATTTGTTTTTACTCTCCATCGTTTTTTGCATCATGAAGCCCAGCTCTTCAAAGTCATTGCTGGAGGCTCCAGGTGCGGCAAAGGCTGTAACCTCGGTACTCTTGTTGGTTTTTGCGGCACTGTTAAATTGCTGGCTGCCAATAGAGGCTTCATTGCGAAGACGATTCTGGAGATCTGTCTGCAATCTGTGGCTATTGAACTGTGACAAACTTCTATTGACACCGTGCATGTTGTAAACCTGTAATTAAAATGGTTAATGTCGAAAAACTAGTGGCGCATGTGTACTAAAAGTTCAATCCGTTTAATTCGATGAGTAAGATAAAATCAGGTGAGCTGAAGGGGTGTTTGACTAGACGGGTGAATGGGTGAGTGAATAGAGGTTTTTAACAGGAAATTGGAGTCTTAGATAGAGATCTTAAACCGCAGTCATGTGTGCGTATCACGTATCTGGCAGAAGCCGTGGTCTGTTTGGGGATTGAATAACTTGATACGATTTTTCGACCCAGCATCTTGCTGCAAGTGTTTGCTGTTCACGTACAACAAGCCAACTGTTCGCAAAGGCTGTGACCAAACAGGTCAAATGCAGGGCAAAAGATCAACACTTCCAGGCATAGATGTAGATTGGAGACGGAAGTGCGATTGGCTGTAATAGTGGCAAGTGTAATAAGGGAGTGGCAGCAAAGGGAAATAAGTTCCCGTTTTTATTGTAGAAAACAGCATGGTGGTTTTCGGGTGAGAAAATGTTCTACATGTTTGCCGGTGAATATCGAAAACCTTGTGTCTTAAGCGAGATTTTCCTGGGGCTGTTTCCAAAGGGCTATTTCCTAAACGCAATTTTCTAGGCGCACTTTCCTAAACGCACTTTCCTAAACACTAGTCCCTTAGCGCTCTCACTTAAACGCTAGTCCCTTAGCGTTATATTTAAAGCGTTATTCCTTGAGGGGCATTCTGAGGGCTTTGGGGCGTGCTTTTCTTGCCGAGCACTGCTAATTAGGGGCGGGTTCGCATTATTCCCGGCTGATTTCCACCATGTGTTCGGTGGCCGTTACGACGCGGTTGCCCCCCTGAGCCGATGCTGCATTCAGCGCTTTTGTCGCACGGTTGATAAAACTGGTTGGCGTTTCATCAAGCCGTTCGGCAACACCAAAGCTCGCATATATTTTCAGGTTTTCCGGCCATTCTGCTTTCTCTACCAGTACATGGAGTTTTTCCGCCAGTTGAGAGGCGAAGGCCAATTCCGTGTGAGGCAAGATAAGTACGAATTCCCGCTCTCCCCAGCGCGCTACGATGTCTGAACTGCGAATATTTTTTGCAAGAATTTGTGACACAATTTGCAAAACGTCATTGGCCATGGATTCGCCATACTTGTCCTTCAGAGTGGAAAAGTTGTCGACGCCGACAAACATCATCGAGAGCTGGATGGAGGTTTCGGAGCGCGCTGTGCTTTTGAATAGATCCAGAATACTGTCATTATCTAGAGCGCCGGTTTCCGGGTTACGCGAAAGTGGGTGAGAGAGCTCTTCGCTTTTCGCTTCCAGTAGCTTGCTAAGTGCTTCGTATTCCTGCTCCTGGCCAGCCTTTTCCTTCTTCATTGAAAAGATCTTATCCAGGAAATAAATTAACCCCACGCTGCCCCAGACCAGCAACAGAACGAAGTAAAGATCTTGCGCACTAATCAGTTCGCCAATGATTTCAATGCGCTCGACAACAAAAGACCGATCGCCCGGCCCAACAACGTAGCCGGTTCCCACTACCAGTGAAAAGATATTGCTGAAATCGTTGGCACCATCTTCATGGGACAAGCCTGCCCACACCAGCCACCAGGTGGGCACCTGAAACTGTTCAAAGGGTACTACCAGTGGATAGCTGGAAGATTTTTCATAAAACTCAATGGTGTTGTATTTTAAGGACTCATCGTTGTCGAGACTGGAATACGCCGGATTGAAATTACGTGCATTAAAACGGATAGAGGAATCCTGTGGCGTTTCGTATTTGATCCATAACTTAAAATAGGAATAGCCGGATAAATCTGTTCCTTTTATGCCGTCGTTTAAACGAAACGCAAGATTACAGAACGGCCATTCGTAACTGGATTTTACGATTTCGCAATGAACCACAAACTTATTGTCGACCACTTCGACAGTGGCAACAGACTTGCCACCCAGTGGACGATCATCCAGTGGGTCGTAGGAAATATCAGAGCTTGGATCGATCACGAAGCGCTTTTCTATACCCAGCGCCTGGAACATTACCGCTAATGTGGTGACTAATAACAGGACCCCCACCAGCCCCGCTTTTTTTTGTTCTTCTTGAAAAGCCATTTTGTAACCAACTTGTAATAAACTTCGAATATCGGGTAACAGAGAGCGCGTTATTGTCGATTTTGTGGCTCAGCATTTAATAAACGTATAGGTGACGGACTACTTCACAATTATATCTTGAATTACTTTGTGCTAATACTCGCGGTAGAAGCGGTTGCAGAAATAGCACAATTCCCACTGGTTTTTGCCACCTTCAGTGCATTTTCAGCGTCGGCCAATATTAATTCGGGCGTTGCTTTTTGCAATTGTGCAACACCGATGCTGATACTCAAGCCCGGGAATTGAATATTGCGTTCGCTTTCTACTTTCACGCGTAACTTTTCTGCAAGTTGTGATGCATTTGCAAGTTCGGTGTTGGGGCAGAGTAAAATAAATGCGTGTTCACCCCAGCGCGCCAGCATGTCGGTTTGGCGAATGTTGTTCACGAGCAGGGCGCTAACATTGGCTAACGGCGCATCGGGGTTTTGATTGTCGGTCTGCAGCGGGTCCGGTTCAATAATCATTAAACTCAGTGAATTTTGCTCGTCAGCTCTGTCGAGTAGATACTGACTTAATTCACTGGAAGTGAACGTTAATGAATCAGACTTTAGTCTTAGTCGTGGATGTAACTTTCCGTTTTGAGTTTCGATTAATGCCTGCAGCGCCCGCTCTTGACGTTCGCGCGATGGTGGGTTTTGTGAAGATTTAAAACGTTGTAATGCAGGCCAGTTACTCAGCCAGAAAATAAATCCTAACCCACCCCAAACAAGTAATAAGGCAAGGTACAGTTGATTGCTGGAAATCCATTTGCCTTGCAATGCGATTTTTTCAATGATGATTTCATAATCGCCTTCGGGCATCACGTATCCGGTTACCACATCAATCGAATGAATATCGTTAAATTCAGGCACGCTGTATTGGTGACTTAAATTTCGCAGGACAAGCCACCATGAGGGCACTTGAAATCCCTGCAGTGGAACTTCGAGTGGGTAGGGTGAGTGTTTACTGTAAAGTTCTACGGTGTTGTATTTTAGTGAAAGATCATCATCGTGGCTGGCGTAGTCCGGGTTGAAATTACGCGCCTGAAATCGTATTCCCTGTGGGCGGGGTGTGGCGTAGCGAATCCATAATTGGAACTGTTGGTAATCCGACAGATCGATACCGTGCTTACCATTGAAAAAATTAAATGAAACAGAGCAGTATGGCCAGGAGACTGTCGATTTTTTTATGCGGCATGTGAGATGTAAACCATCTTCTTTTTGCTGTAACGTAGCACTGGATTGACCGCCTTCTGAACGATCATCGACCACGGTAATTTCTGCTGCTGTAAATGGAATTTCACGAGACGTGGTCAAGGTCTGAGACAGAAGTGCCAAGCTGGTGACCAACAGCAATACCCCTGCAATGCCTGCACTGAAACCTGCATTTGGGTTTGTTGCAAATAGGGACTTTAACATTGGCCTTGCTCAGTCAGTTACCTCGCAAGTACTATACACGTTGTGGCACCGTAATGAACAGTTTCTATTTGGACTAAAGCCCTATCAAATCAGATGTGCTACGGAAATATTTTCGTCTGGTTTGATTGTTTTGTTCTTTTTCAGGTGTTCTGCGGTGGGAACGCGAATTAAAATCTTTGTCCCGCTGGTAGCGGCGGTATGTACCGAAAATTCTGCACCAATAAAGTCCGCTCGCTCTTGCATACCCATTAAGCCAAAGCTTGCATTTTGCAACAAACTCATTTCGTCGGGGACTTCAAAACCTTTACCATTGTCTTTGATGCTGAGATCTATTGTCTCCTCCAGAAACTCGATACTTAGTTCCACCAGGTCACCGCCCGAATGCCGAACAGCGTTCGCCACGGCCGATTGTGCAATTCGGTATAGCGCGAGCTCTACTTGATTGTCAAAACGTACCGGTTCACCCTTGTGTTTAAAGGTCACTGTGACATTGGATTTGGAGTGTTCGTTTACCTGGGTGGCAAGTTCTTTTAATGTTGGCACCAGGCCGAGCTTATCGAGATATGTTGGACGTAATTGCTTGATGAAAAGTCGAATGCTGTTGATGGAATCGTTAATTAAAGCTTCGACACTTTTGATGTCGTCATTGGGTTCGTCTTTTTGTAAATCCATACTGATGAGTTGAATTTTTTGCCCGATGATAATCAAACGCTGAATCGTATCGTCGTGCAACTCAAGGGCTAAACGTTTCTTTTCCTGTTCCTGCCCCTGAATAATAGCTTCGGCAAAATGTTTGTAACGGTGTGTTTGTTCTTTTTCAAAGTCAAGATCTCGCGTTAACGCATGCTTGTCCCGCAATAATTGTTTATTGGAGTGCAGGGTGCGAAAGCGATAAATAAACATGGTCACTATGGTCGCGACGGCAAGAGGGGCGAGCACCGCAATGACTTTATGATGAATAAAGCTACCAATACTAATGCCGATTAACGTAGACCCAAAACAAATATAAAAAATAGCGTCGGTCGAAATTTGTTGCTTTTTAGGCGCCATCTAAATGTTCCAGGTCCAGTAGTTTTAATGATGCAGCTTTGGTGACAGCTTCTGTGCGTGACGTCACATCAAGCTTGCTGAATGTTTTACTTAAATGTCCTTGCACGGTTCGGCTACTAATATGGAGGTGTTCACCAATTTCTATATTGGTGTAGCCTTTTGCGACAAGGTACAGAATTTCCAACTCGCGTTTTGACGGGACATGTTCCGGTGATGCAGCGGGTTGTTGTGGCTCTGTAACCAGATGTACGATTTTTTCGGTGATACTCGGGTCGAGTGAAGAACGGTTGGCAACAACGTCTTCAATGGTGCGAATAATATCCTGCGGCGGAGAATTTTTAAGAAGGTAGCCGTTGGCGCCCGCTCGCAATGTGGCAAGTATGTATGCCTCGTCATCATAGGATGACAGAATAATAACTTTAATTTGCGGATGATTTTGTCTTATCCATACCGTGAAATCGATGCCACCCATAATTGGCATTTCGATATCGACAAGTACCACGTCGGGCATTAATTCCTGTATTACGGGAATTGCTGCGTGGCCATTATCACTTTCACCCACGACTTCTATATGTTGAACACGTTCTATAAAATTTCTGATGCCGGCTCTCACAAGAGGATGGTCATCAATTAATACTGCACGAATATTGGAACCGGATTGGCCTTTTGTTTCTGATGAGTTTTCTAACATCGTCATAACCCATGTTTAGTCATTCTGTTAGGCTAAAGCATCCTTCGTTAAACGATTTTTATTGAGCGTAGTGTTCTTCTCTTATCGTTGATATTGACAATCGTCGATGCCTATCTGGTTCAAGCTCGAGACTGTGGCTATCCATGGTTGCGCTAGACTATACCAGAAATGCTAAAAAGCGATGTTGAAAGTCTAAAAATTTATTAACCAATTAGCTTTCTTAATGCTACAAACTTCATTTTCTCTGGTCAATATTTAATCGATAATCTCGCTGCGGAAATTTTGGTAAAGCGCTGCGCAGTAGCTTCCCGCCCTCGGGCAGCGCTTTCCGGCCTGAATATCAGCCGGAAAAACCAATACATCCAAAGTGATTAAAGATTCCATAATTATCCATAGTGCTTGTTTTAATGAGTTTCAGGGCCCGTCTTAGTGAAAGTTAACGCGAGTACGCATGAAGTCACGAGCACGTGATACGCGAGAGCGAACAGTTCCTATGGCAATATTTAACTCATTAGCGGTATCTGCATAGCTCTTGCCATTGTTAACCACTTCAAACATTACGCTTTTCATTTCTTCTGGTAAGTTGCTGTAAGCATCTTCAATTTCGTTGAGGAATATCTCTTGCTCGTATGTATCAGCAGGATCTTCTACCCACTCCTGGCTCATCTCATCAATGATGTTGTGGCCATCGCTCGCTTCGATTGGGAAGAATACCGCATTCTCTTTACGCGCAGAATTTTTAATCACATTTGAAGCAATGCCCATTAACCAGTATTTAGGGTGGCATTCACCATTGAAAGTGTGGCTGCTTTTGATCGCTTCTAAAATAACAGTTTGGAAAACGTCTTCTACGTTTTGCTTGTTCCACAATTTGCGGTAGATGAATTGCTTAATAGTTTGGCCGTGCTCAAGAACCAGTTTTTCAATATTTAATTCTTGTGAAACTTTTGTTTGATTTGCGTCACTCATTAATTGTGAATCAGTTCTCATTGTGATATCCTCACGAAAAATATGTCAAAGGTTGATGTTTGCTTTGCAAGTGCGATTTGCTGCAAACCGTGATGTGAACTTTACGGAGTTCCCCTCTCTCGAATAAGCGCCAAGTGACGGTAAATGACCGCGTCAAAACGCGGTTTTTTTTTGCCTATAGCGCGCGCGCTAAATTGCAGGTATGGCCTAGGTCGATGCCTGTAAGCCCCTTCTTAAATGACCCCCTTTTATTCGTACATATGCGCTATGCCTGGTGCGCGCACCTGCGCATGTGCAATAGGCCATTCGGCCTGCTTTTGAGTTAAAAGCAAACAGGTTGTACGAAGCGTGAGTAATGCCGAGTGGTTTTTTGTAGGCAATTGCCTGTTGATATGCGTGTTATAGGCATAGGCATATGCGCATATACCAGGCCAAAAACAGGCATGTATGGCCTATAAAAACAGGCCATTAAGGTCAAAATTCAGTAAAAAGCAGGCATATGCCTGTTTTCACGCAAACTAAAATTGTGCGGTTCATCACAATTTGTGGTGAGATTTTTTTGAACAAAAAATATTTTTTTGTTGCAAGCGTAAAAATCCCCAGAAACTTTTGTACTTCAACAAAAGAAAAAAGCAAAAATTGGATATTTTTTCATGTGCTTATGCGCCCATGCCTGTTTTCTGCCGACTTTACCCCGTCATACGAAGGAAGAAAAAACATCCTCCAGCGTGGAAAAAGCAGATTACACAGGCAGATTCGTAAAAGCAGGGCTTAGAAATTATTACGTAACTGAAGCGCTTATCGATAAGCAGGGTGAAAAGTTGAAACTAAGCTGACAACGCCATGTAAGTGGACGGTAATAAAAGTTTGTATAAAAGAAGGCACAAGATATTCACAGTACTCTTACGCATTCAGGCTTGAGGACAAGCCATAGAGCCTAATACATAGAAAGTAGGGCATAGAAAGTAGGACATAGAAAGTAGTGCAGATATTAGTAGGGCACATATTAGTAGGGCGCATATTAGTAGGGGATAGAAGCTCGGTTCAGCTGCTAAGGTCTGAAGCACGAAGTAAGGCTGCATCAGGAAAAGTAAGTTCAGGAAAAGTAAACGGAGGATAAGTAAGTGCAGGAAGAAAGAATGAAAGGGAAAGGCAATATAAATTCAGGCAAAGTCTAATAAATGTAATGGAGGGGCTGGCGCCCCTCGCGAAATGATTAATTTACCGTGGTTGTGCGGCTCAGGGTATTTCCGCTTCTGGTGCGCAATTTAACTGATTTGCTGTCTGTACTGACAGGCGCCGTGTACGGTTGCCAGCTGTTGCCACCATCCAGACTGTATTCGATCACTAATCCCGGGAATTCCGCATTTGCTTTTAAAACCCCGTTTTTAAGGCTGGCCCCTGGTGGCAATAAATGAAAGCCAACGCCACTACGCGAGAGTTTAGGAAGCTCTCTAATGGCTAGCGTGTGAGCAAAGCCCGCCCAGCTTGCTTTCTGTGAGGCGCGATCCGGGGTGTCTCCCTCCCAGCTCGCTTTATGCCAGGCACGTTCGGCCAGTGCTATTAAACGTGGATAAACAAGTTTTTCCAGTTGATCTGCTGTGCGAATGGTTTCGCTCCAGACCTGCCCTTGAATACCCAGTATGTTTTCCGGCTTTTTCAGCTTGGGTAGTTCACGCCCGACCATAGCTTCCAGGTTGTTAATCGGCTGTCCATCTTTCGTTGTATCGGCATTGGCGTAAAGATTGTCGGGCATGTAATTGAAGACTTTACGCGTATCTGTGTAACGTGCTGCCCAATAATAGCCACGTTCTTCGGGATGAGTTTCATAAGGGTGGTCAAAATATAAATGTGTGGCCTGTGACATGACGACCTGGTAGCCGTTGTTCGCCAGGCGATAGGCGCGGTCAGCGACACCCCATTCCCAAATGTTATCCCATGCATTGGCGATTACGTTTTTATTCTCAAACTGTTCACGATTAAACGTATTGGTTGCGTCGTACATCAGGCCATCTTCCCAGCCTTCGATTGAAAGGCCACGCACGCTGGCAAGTTTTGCAACTTTACTTACAAAGTAGGGTTTCAGATCGGCAACGCCGGCTACACCTTCTTCCGTTTCAAACAAATTGTTACATGCAGGAGAATTGCTCCATGAGCCTTTGCCCACTTCATCGCCGCCCATGTGGAAGATTTTCATTTGCAGACCTGCAGTGCGATACATGCTTTGCAGTTCGTACATAACTTTATCAATAAAGGCATAAGTTGATGGCAGGCAAACATTAATCGAGTTGTCGGTATAGTTTTGTACCGTAATATATTGCGATTTGTCTTCTGGATCAGACAGCAGGTATTGTTCTGCCTTGGCTTTTTGGCCTCCGGCCAGCAGTTTGCGGTAGCGAGCTTCCATCGACTTGATCGCGGCTCGACCATGGCCAGGCATATCAATTTCTGGAATGACTTCGATATGTCTGACAGCGGCAAATTTCAGAATTTCAACAAAATCTTCGGTGCTGTAAAAGCCATTGCCCGATGCTGAAGCATGCGCACCTGTGCCCAATTGTGTCAGCAGACAATTGTCTTCTTTTAGATCAAAACAACGGTTCGCTCCAATTTGCGTCAGTTCTGGTAAACCGGGAATTTCAATTCTCCAGCCTTCGTCGTCAGTGAGGTGCATATGGAATTTGTTCAGCTTGTAGCGGGCCATTTGCTCCAGCATACGCAATGTGACTTCTTTATTATGGAAATTACGGCCCATATCGTAATGCATGCCTCGCCAACCCGCGCGAGGCGCGTCGATAACTTCAAGCTCAGTCAAGTCGATATTGCCCTGGCTGTCAGCAGGAATCAGGTTGAGTAAGGTTTGTATGCCGTAAAAAGCACCGGCATTACCACCGCCGACGATACGAATCTCGTCTTCTTCTATGGTGAGTGAGTAGGCTTCTTCACCAAGAGGCTCGCCTTTTTTGTCCGCTTTTAAATCCGCATCCACACTGAGGTAAATAGTGGGGCCGCTGGCTGCGATGTGATCCGGTTGAGAGTTTAATTTCCCGCCGACAAATTGCTCCAGCGCATTTTTCAGATATTCCGCATCTTTTGTCAGGCGTCCGGCGTAGCGAATTTTCCACTGGTTGTTAAGCGTGGCCGTACCACGGCTGTATTTGACTTGCAGTGGAGTTGGAATAATGGCCTGCATGGCGCTTTTCTGGTCCAACTTAACGCCATCAAAAATCTGGTTGTTCACAAATCGAGACTCGGCCGTTGCTACCAGAAATAGATCGGGGTTGTTGTTGCGTAATTGTTGTTCAGGGGTAGTGATAGGCGCAACATACTCTTGCGGGTTTTCAGTATCAGTATTGGCGAAAACCTCAGCTTTTAAACCGGGCCAGGCAATAAATGCGCGCGGCATAAAATCGGTGTAAGTCACCATATGCGCATTTTGAGAAAAGTGAATTTCCAGGCTGGTTCCTGCAGGTAGTCCGGCAAATTGTTCCGTCGGCGCAATTTCGTGCAAATCCCCTTGAACGTGTTTGACACGAAGACCTGCAGAGACGGTCGTATCAATTTTGCGAATATAGTGAAAATAAATCTTCCAGTCTGCTTTACCGGCGGGAAGACTTATAGAGGAAGCATTTTTAAAGGAGAGTTTGGATTTCTTACCATCAAAGTTGGTAACAACCGCAAAGGTTAATTCCGTGTCATCCGCCAATTCTGCCAGTTGTGCCTGGCTCATCGCCGCAGTGTTTTGTGCCCAAAGATTACTACAAAGTAGAAAGGCGAGTAGTAGGACGGCCAATCTCATTGTGATTCCCCCGATTATTGTTTTTTGTAAAGCCAGGCATGAAGAATAATCTCTCGTCCCGGCCGCTTTTAAACTGTGCAAGCGCATTAGAGTACAGACAACGTTGTCATAAGAAAACCTGTTTTTCCTGAATGTCAGGCATTTTTTGCGCTTCCAGGTTCGACTGCAAGTCTTGAAGGTTCGAATACAGGAATTGGCGTTCTAGTTTATCTTTTACCGCCTTTTAGCGCGAAATTTAACCAAAAAATCCTGTATAAATTGTCATAGACGACAATAGTCTGCTTTTTTAATACCCAAAAATTCCTAGTGCAAAATCAAACCCTGCTAATCTTTATGAAGAAACCAACTAAATTCCCCACGTCGACACACAGTATTTTGAGTGTGTTCCTTCCCGTTATTTTTGCCCTGTTTATTCAGGAAATGCTGCATCTGGCTGACTAATTAAAGAGGTATTGGAGATGTCATTACGAATTAAAGTGTGGGTAATGACCTGTGTATTTGTATGTGGCTTATTTGCCATATCTGCGGGCGGCTTGTATACCTTGCGCGTGGCATCGGATCAGGATAATCAAGCGAGAGTGGAACAATTACTCAATAGCACTTATGCAACGGTTGTGCAGCTTGAAAAAATGGCCGCAGATGGTCTTTTGTCTGATGAACAGGCAAAAGAAATTGCGACCCGGATTTTACGGAACAATATTTACCATAAGTCCGAGTATGTATATGTGGCGGATAAGAATATGAATTTTATTGCGACGCCGCTTGACCCACAATTGCATGGATCGAGTTTCCATGATTTTCGCGATGGTAATAATAAGAGTGTTGGCGATATTTTGTTAAATGCCGTGGCGGGTGCGCATGGTAATCTGGCGAAATATGAATGGACGCAGCGCCAGGCAGACGGTTCTATTGAGCAAAAGTTATCAATTGCCAAGTTGAGCCCACGCTGGAAGTGGGCGGTAGGAACCGGCATTGGATTTAATGAAGTGAATGCACGATTTTGGAGTAATGCATGGGTACAGTTATTTGTTTGTATTGTGCTTTCGCTCATTATGGTAGCGCCCGTACATTATTGGGTTAGTACGTTGCGACGAGGCCTGGGAGGTGAACTGACAGAGGTATTGCAATTGGTGCGCTCAGTTGCCGATGGTGATGTGACGGAAAAACAGATGGCGCTCGGCGCCAAAGAAGGAAGTGTGGTGTGTACAGCGATTCGCATGAGGAATTCTCTGCGGACCATACTGCTTGGAATCGCCGATGCAACCAATCAGTTGCACGCGATGAGTGACAATATAGTACGAACTGCCGAAACGAGTACCACGATGGCCGAAGAACAAAGCATGGCCACGGAAAAAATTGCATCTGCGGCCGAAGAATTTAATCAACAGACGAAGCACGCAATGATGCAGGCGGAAGAAGCTCGCAACCAGACGACCGCTGCCAAAAGCACATCGGAACAAGGCGAGCATATGATTTCTCAGGCTGTTGGCCTATTCGTTGAAATTGACCACTCGGTGTCGACAACGCAAGACAGTATTGATGAACTTGCTGAACGGGTAAACAGTATCTCTGCGGTGGTATCTATGATCAGCGAAGTGGCGAATCAAACCAATTTACTCGCGTTAAATGCTGCGATTGAAGCGGCCAGAGCAGGTGAGCAGGGACGAGGATTTGCCGTAGTTGCGGATGAGGTTCGACAATTAGCTTCGCGTACCAGTCAGGCAACTCAGGAAATCAGTGAGATTATTGCCGCTGTGCAAAACTGTAGTCAAATTTCCAAGAAAAATATGGATCACATGGTGACACAGCTCAAACAGGGCATTTCTCAAACCAAAGAAGGGGGAAAGATGGTTGCTGCGATTCGAGAAGAAACTCGAGTAGTGGGGGATATTGTTGCGCAAATTTTTTTGGCCCTGCAAGAGCATGTTGATTCCAGTGGGCTTATTTTGGAGTATGTCACGCAGGTTGAGAAGTCTTCCGTGGAAACAAGAAATGCTGCACAGGGAACATTGCATTCGCTGCAGGAAATCCGACGATCGTCAGATTCCCTGGCTGAAATGATTGATAATTTTAAGCTTTAAGTATTATTGACTGCACTGGCCATTAAGAGATGCATACATCTGATCCAGATTAAGGTTCTCAGTGAATCCTTGTGGAGTAAAAGATGCGCTGAATCCTGCCGCGCGCAGGTCGCTTAGATAACGGTTGTCAATATAGTGGTGGCTGTAGTTACCCAGGTTATCAAAGTAGTGGTCAAACAGTTGAGCCGGGTGCATGGCAAATTCGCCTTTGTAGCTGGCGCCATCGTCTTTATCATCCCAGCGCCAAGGCGTATGCGCTGCATTGTTTGAACAGTTTTTCCAACCGCTGCCACAGCCGCCGCTATTATTTCCCTGAAATGTTCCCCAGGTTGAAAATGTTTGGCTTGGCATATTCGCTTCGTTAAGTTGCTGACTCCAGAAACCGTTGGGCTCCAGTATATCCACCAGTTCATATTTCACCATACGATCGTTACCTGAACTTGGGTATTCACCTGCGCCGCGTGTCGGATAGTAAATAATTCCGTCACGATTGGACTCCCCTTTAAAATCTGGAATATATGGCCAAGCTTTTAAACCATGCCCTTTGGCTTCCTGAGCAGTTTTCGCTCGCGCGGAACCGTCGTAGTCAGAAAAAGAAATGCTGCCGTCGATATCTTCATGACCATTGGCAATGCCGGAGTCTGGCGCGGTGTACGCATAGAAATCGTTATGGAAAACAGTGATCATTGCCTGCATGCGGCCATAGTTAGAGCCGTCTTTTTTCACCATAAACAATGCGCCTTCCAGATCGTTTTCATGTTCATTTTGAAAGGCTTTGTCGTCCCAGTCACGAGGGTGAAAAAACGCATAGGTAATAAAGTAATGGCTGCAGCTTTCTACCACACTGTAATAAACCGTTGCCGGCCATAACCCATTGGAAAGATGGTCCCAGTTATTATTAGAGATCCAGTCAAAGTCGTAATCGATTGCCGTGATGTAGTCACCAGGATAAAACGTATTGTCTGTATCCTGATAGTGAATCGGAGCATGATAATACGCGAGATCTTCATGGAAACCGGCATGGGTCGCGGCACTCAATGAACTCAACGAGAATACGCCAGCGGTAAGCGCGCGCTTTAGTTGCGTTGATTGCGGAAATAGAGAATAAACAGGAGCGAGTAAAGCAGTAACGCGTGACGTAACTGCACTAAGTTGTTTTAACATGAGCTGTGTCCAGTAAAATGAATGGGAATATTTTTGTTAGTTGTTTTCCTTTGGCTGCTACCTGACGTCTATTACGAACTAGAACAGCGCTTGGAAGCTGGCCTTTAACACTTTTTAATTTTGTATTGCGTGTACTTCAAAAAAGCCGTGCATACCATTTGCATATGTCATCATGGGAAAACTCAATCAATAATCCTGGCGAGTGTAAATCGCGAATATGTAGATTGGATGAAGAGTAGATGACATCGGCTTTAAATTTTAAACGAGCAAGCAAATTGAACCCGCACGTTTTCATGACGATTAAATGACAAAACCATGTCAATTTAAAAAGTGCGCGTGATGAAATCAGCATTCAAACAGTGAAAGTCAGTTATTCGAAAGGATGTCAGTTAGTTAACCAGATTGAAAAATACAGAATCTTGATTTTTCTCTTTGTGCAGTTTTTTTCTGTAGGTGTGAAAGTTGGTGATAAGGGCTTGTGATTAGGGCAGGTGATGAAGACTTGTGATGAGGACTGTTAGCGACTGCTAATGAAAGGCGCGCTCCTGCAGGCTAAAGCAAAATGACGAATGGCTGGGATATTGCGGGAATAATCATCTGACGGTGCTAGTTGTATTCTGCAGCCTGCTTTCCATATTCCATTTCCTAAGCCCATGTCTATAGCCCACAGACTAAATTCCACACGCTACTTTTCATGATAGAAAGCACTTGGTCAACTTCACTCGGTCACTTTTAGCCGGCTTTCTTCAGCCGACTTCCTTCAGCCGGTTTTCTTCAGCCGACTTCCTCCAGTCTGTATGGTTGAACTGGGGTAATTGTCAGTCAAAAGGAAATGTAGTTTTGAAAACGAGCATCGGTAATGATACCCTTTTTAATCTTAGTCTAAGCGTCGCATATTATACTTTCACATGCAGCACATTGGTGCGACTAACGTTACTCGTCCAGCCCTTTTTCTGCACTGCGTCGGTTTAACGTATGTTGGATGATGTAAAACGCTATAGCTCCGATCAAGCCGCTATAGATACAAAGTTTGTGCAGGGTGGCCACACTGATCAATCCCAGAAAACGATTGGATTCGCTAAAGGGGAAAAATGGCTGCACGTCGTGGTGCATAATACTGTCGAGCAGTACATGACTTAAACTGCCGGCAAATGCGCTTATCAAGGCAACTCGCCATGTAATGTGGGAGTTTATGGCGGGAATACTCAGTAACTTTAAACCAAACTCACCGAGATATTTACCCGACAAAGCGCTGAAAATAGCGATTAAAGTAGCCCCAATATAGGTATGCGTAAATCCATGTAAATGGCCTTGGCCGGTTAAGAGTACAATTAGCGGCTGAATATCCATAACAATTTGTGCCCAACCGAAAACCATGACACTGAAACAGCCTTGCAGCAGGGCTTTTACAAGGAGCCCGGGGCCCATATGGAAGGGGGTGAATGGCATATAAATATTGATTCTTATATTTATTTGTCAATATTGTGGTGGCACTTAATACTACGGTTCACATTGACTAATTTGTAGTCTATAGTGAAAATTAATTAAATTATAGTAAGCTCGTAGTTCATGGAGAACTATTATGTCGGAAACATTAGTGACACGCAAAGAAGCGAAAGAGAGGACTCGACTCCGGTTGATAGAGAGCGCCCTCAAATTGTTAAAAGAGAAGGGATTGGCGGGGATGACGATGAACCAGATTTGTCGTAAAGCCGGCATCGCCCAGCCCAGCTTTTACAACCATTACCCCGCCCTGTACGATTTACTGTGTGATGTCCGTATTCACATGAATGAAGTGTATCGTGAACCTGCCAAACAATGTTTTTTAAATCAATTAGCGTTGTATGAGCAAGGAGAAAAAAGCGTAGACGAAGTGCTCCAGGTTTTTTTCCGCCATATTATTGATGCATTGCTAGGGGATATTGAAATTTTTAAAACGATTCTGGCGGATCACTACGATAAAAGTGGGCCAGCAGGTGGCGCCTTAGGGCTGATTATGGATGAAACACGAGACCATTGGTGTAAGTTTTTTAACGCGTTGGCTCGTGGGAAATCACTCAACCTGACCGATATGCAAATGAACCTGTATATTGATAGTTTGAGTGCACTATCGCACCAATTGGTTTTAGGATGTCATGAACAGCGTTACGGTAAATCAAGAGCTGTCGATGCGCTGGTCAATTTAGCGAAATACCATATTGATGATTTAACTCGCCGGCATAAAGTGCATGCGCTTTAAAAGGCGCTCGCACATGACCGTCAGAGTGTTTGCCGCGTGGTAGTGCACTCTTTACTCACACTTAATCTCTTTCCCATCCCGCTATCAGGATCACACGGCAAACATGTACAGCCAGCTTTAGTCGTTACTGATGCTAAACCAATTAATATTCCAGCCACCGTCTGGAGCGAAAATGCCTAAATCGTAGGTCCCAGCTTCAATGTAAACGGTCATGCTGGCGGTTGCCCAGTTTTGCCAGCCGCCTGTGTTGGGGACTTCGGTCGTGCCAAGTTGAATACTCCCACCGTTTAAATCCAGTGAAATTTGCCGACCTGAATTCGGGCTGGCCACTCGGAATTCAAAGCGATAGTTGCCGGAATAGGGGAAGTTGATACCGTAGTAAGCCATCCAGTCACCGGCATCAATCCAGCCAACATTCTGATTGCCACCTTGTGGATCTGAAGTGGCTTCCGTAGTGACAGCGGAAGAATTAGAAAAGCTTTCTGCTTCCTGGTGCAAATTAAATGTCGGATTTCCTGATACTGGTACCAGTTCCCAATGAGAGGTGACCTGGTTATTGTTATCCCACTGTTGGACGTTCGCTCCAGGGTCCACACTTCCATTCACCACTTCAATGACTTTACCGCTATGCATCGCGACAAGTTGCACAAAGTTTCCTTCCACGGCATGCGCAATAAATTTTTGATTGTTGCCACCAACAAAATCCCATTGATGAACATTGGCTCCATTGGTTGAACTTACCGCATCAACATCCAATGCTTTTCCGCTCACGACAGGTTGTATGGCATAGGCACCATTTCCCTGATGGACCAAATCATATTGCTGATTGCTATCTCCGTGAAAATGCCACTGTAATATGTTGGCTCCGTTGGCGGTACTGAAATCCTGAACATCCATGAATAACCCGCTTTTACGGTTTTTAATATAGTAACGTCCGGCCAAATTAGGATTGCCGTTAGCGCGCAATTTTAAAGAAGAGATATCGTCATTAAACCCTTCATTGACCAGACAGTTGTCACCCGCGGTAGCGGTATGCATGTTTCCTGTGAAATTATCGTGCTGGAAATATTCCACTAAAAAACCTGGAGCCAGATGAAAAGACGAAATGTCATCATTGGCCAGCCCCCAACTTTGAAGCGTGCCAAGTGTGTGGTCTCCGGTGGGAACGCCCACGGAATAGCCGTTGAAATCACAGTGTTGAAACAGTGTTAATGGCCCGGTAGAGGCTGTTGGGGGTGGCGGTGGCGGGGCGATGTCTCGCGGTTTTATTCCATCGTAAAAGCTTTGGTGCCAAACCAGTCCGTTTGCGCCGTTTTTAATGTTGTTCCGTGCAAATTCCAGCACGCCTTCATATGCGCCCGGTACAAGGTATTCACCGTTATTAATGGCATTTTTCACTTGGTTGTAAACATCATTGGGTTGAATGGTCCAGAGTGTTCTGTCGTGAGACATTTTTTTGAATGACCAAGGGAAATACCCTGCAATGTTGTCGATCGACCAGTCCGTCATTTGTCTTAATATTTCAGGCGTGTCTTCCCCTAGCTCGCCTAAAATCAAAGGGATACCTAATCTATTGGTAAGGTCCCGGCGTGGATATAAATCGGCGATGGCGGCCTGGTTGCCAAAGACGTAGTGGTGCGTTTCATACACCAGGTTGTGATCCCACTTAGTTGTAATTCCAGTGCGAGCTTGTGTTGTTGGGTCGGTCCAGTCAATTTTAGACATATCGGACGCCCACCAACTGGCTTCCGCCACAATGATGTGGTTATTGTCCACTTCTCGAATGGCATTGCGCATGGCAACCAGTGAGGGCAGTAATTCATATTCCCGGCCATCTTGTGGCACAGGCTCGTTAATCAGGTCGTATCCCCAAATGATCGGCTCATTCTTATAGCGATTGGCAATGTGGCGCCAGACCTGCGCGGCGATAGCAACATTATTGCCGTCCCAGAATTTCACCGAGTCACGAGGTTGACTGGAGTTTGAGTCCACATTGTCACTGTGATCGCCAGGGTTTTGGTAGCCCGGTGCCGCGTGCATATCCAGTAATACATACACCTGGTGCTTTCGGCCAAACTCCACAATACGATCCAGGTATTGGAATCCGTGATCACTCACCGCATTGTTATACCAGAACATGTTGTAGTTAAACGGGACACGCACAGAGTTGAAACCGAGATTTTTCAGCTCAATAATGGTCTCTTCGGTAACGTAGTTCATTCGCCATTCATGTTCAAATGCCATGGCTTGATCGAATCCGCCCAGCACATTTTTGAGACTGTTGAAAAACTGGGTATGGGTGCGATAGTTGAAGTCCCCCATCATCAGATAACCTTCCCACAGCAGCCAGTTGCCGAGGTTGATGCCATTGAAAAAAATTGGGTTACCGTTGCCATCAACGATTCGGGTTCCGTCGGTATGCACATATTGAGCATGAGTTTGGCTGGCAGCAAGAGATGCGGCAATGCTGAACATCAGAGCAAGCGCACTATGCTTGAGCCAACGGAAATTGAGCGAGCAGTGTTTAAGCGTGAACATGGGGAACCTCGTCTTGGTAAAAGATTCGTTATGTGAAATTGTCATTGTGTTTTTGTTGGGCTTTTATTGGGCTTTTATTGGGCTTTTGTTGAAGTTTGCTGGAAATTGCCCGTTATGCCTGATGCTATTGTGCAAAGTTATTGATGCGCTGTCGTACGAATGCAGGTAGCAGTACGGCAAATCTTCGTTCGGCTGATGTATTTAATTTGTACGCGCGGGAATTAGCGAAATGATCGAAAAGTATTTTTGTGTAAAACGGGAATATGAGAACTGGCTACATGATTTATTTTGTGAAATTAGCTTTAGTTTTTTTGCGTGAAATCCTTGGTCTGCTCGTACTGAAGAGCAGTAGATAGGCCGCCAACAACAATAAGCCTTAAATTAACCCACAAATAATGTTTAATGTGACGTTTATTTAACTGGGTAAAACGTTATACCGGTTGATGGATTGCAAGAAATCTACTGTGGCAGGGGTTAGTCGTCGCTTTCAAACACCTCACAGCTTTCAGACATAGAGATAACAAACTCGTACAGACCTATCACAAGAACGCCAATGGGTTGCTCAATAGGCATTTGTGGTGAAGCCATTATCGGCTTTGCAAGAGTTTGGTCAGAAGGAAAAACTGGAACGGCCACTTTGATTAACAGCGCACCGGCACTCTCATCAATAATCCCCGGCTTTATCCAGGCCTCTCCAAACGGTAATTTAAATGGTTCAGAAAATTGCTTTTCATCCGCCTGATAGAAATCGGTGGTTTTATTGGTGGCGGCTACCAGCCCTCCATTTGCCCCGATGAGGAAGCCTTCACCGTCGATGGAATGCTCTTTTATGTATTTTTTTATGACCTGATTGGCTGGATTGAGAAGTACTTTACTGACTTCGGGGGCTTCCAAGGGCAGGGATTGCCACTCTCGCTCTATCGCCAATACATCTATGGGTTGTGCGTTATAGTGAATTAACTCATCTCGAATGGTTTTGTGGTTGGCTAAGAGGGAAATTTCATTGGCAAAACATGATAAGTCGAGATTTTCTGCGAAACAGGTGGTGGACTTCAATAAAATGAAAATAGAAGTGATTGAGAGAAACTTCATCATGAAACTCGGTACGTGATTCCTGAGCCTAGCTTACTTAAATAATAGCGTACTTTTCGTGAAAATTTCGCTTAATTTTATTATTCCCGTACGGGTAGCGTGCCTTTTTCAGAAAAGTTGAAGTTAGGCAAAAAATTTGCCATATCAATTTTCCCTCTGAGTTCATAGTCAAAAGCGTTTTGAGGCTTTTTAATGAGGTCCATGAGTAGTTTGGGGGCGGAGAACAGGCTACTGTTTAGTGTTAAATTTACATTCTCTGTGCCGTAGGCGGCAATCGTCGGAATATCGTTACTTACGCCTTGAAGAACCTCCACATTATTAAGCATCAGGGCGTAGCTCATGCCGCGTATGGGCAGAGCAACACTGTTTGGATTGGAAATTTTCAAGCCGATTTGAACACTGAAATCCAAACCACCGCTGTGTTGGGGTCGTATATTCACTACGCTGACAGCAGGCGGATCTAAACTGACAGTTGAACAGCTCGTGAGAATACAAACACTGAAAAGTAACAGCAGCAGCTTGAATGTTGATGTCATGTCGTTTCCAAATGTGTTCATGCTGCCAAAAGCCAGCATTTTATACGAAGTTTCAGTCGTTAACCCAGGGGTTACACCGCAATTGCAGTATTTTCACACCCTATTTTAATTTCGACCACTTTGTCAGATTTGAACTGATCGCAATATTTCGTGATTTCGTCAATAAATTGTGTGATTGCTTCCATCTTTTGCCAAAAATTCAAATCTTCAGACAATTCCAGTACTAAGTTTTTATGCAGAGTAACGGTATGTTCTTCCTGGCTTGTTTGCAGATCCAGGCAGGGCGCCAAGTCGCCATAAGCATCATTGTCTGAGACATATTGACAGTCATTGGTACTGACTTGTTCACATACCTTTTCCAGTTTTTCATTTATATCCTTCACTTTCGCCAGTGCAGCAGAATAGGCACTGCTTTTGCCGATGATTGTCAGTTTAATTGCCAGCCAATCCGTGAGCTCACAAAGCGGTGCGTCACTTAAATACGGTGTTGCAGCGAAGTTTATCGACTTCATTGGTAAATCCTGTGTTTAGTATGTTTGTTGTACAAAGTTACCGTTTCGAGCGAGATGCGAAAGGATCACGACGGCAAAGCTATCTTTGATGCTGTTGATAGTCAAGCGCTGAAAGGCCGCTGTGACTGTCGCATTTTGCCAACAGTGCACAAGGGCGGTGAATCGTTGAAAATTTCAGCGATCCAGCGTTATAAGCACCAGCTCGTATGCGATATTTTTTACTCTCAAAGTGATATTCATGGGTTTTTGTTACAAAACATTTGCTGCAAATGAAAAGACCTAATATTGCTGGGCTAATTAAGAAAAAGTATTAAAAAGAAACTAAATTGGCGGGCTTTTTAAAGTCGCTTTCTTTTTAAACGAACGTTTGTGTGCTAATTTTTAAGATGAATTAATGAACAGTACAAGGGTTCATAAGCCGTAATATTTATCCGCCTCAAAATTGCCTGGAGAGAGGGAGCAACAGCATACAAGGAGTTAGAGCAGTGTGCAGGTGGAGCGTCTGTTTGCCTGAAACGCAAGAGTATTCAGACAATAGACCTGTTGTTTTAAAGCGATGTTAACACTAATAATAATGTCATAAATTATTTGCCAAACAACAATGAATGAGGTCTGTCTTTACACTGTAAACACATTATTAATCGCCAATAAAGAGAATAAATAAGCGAATAGATAAGCAAATAAAATGTGTATGGTTTTAATTTGCATAACGCTGTTTTGCCTGCGGAATTTTCTGATCGACTGCAGACGTTGTTGCAACACAATGCGAATTAAAGCAAATCCATGAGATGGGATGGTTAACGGAGTTCTTCGGTTAACTGTCGTTGCTGCGCCCAATTTCTCTTTCTAAAACACGTAAATACCGTTCACTGCTTAGTGAGCCCTGGCATTGTTTGTCTTAAAAAAACTGCCAGGAGAATTCAACATGAAAATCAACTGCTTGCTGAACGTTGTTGTTTTAGTTGTAAGTATTTTGTTGAGCGCTAATGTTTTCGCTAATCTATGTATCGATATTGAGCTTCCAGATACTGATCAATACAGCTTCGAAGGAAAAAACCTGTTTGTCACGTCTTATGATGGAACCCGTATAGCGGCCAATATTCTTACACCTAAACACAACATGCCCGAGGCAGGATTTCCAGCCATTATTTTTGTCAACAGTTGGGTGCTGGATGAGAACCAGTATCTGCAGCAGGCCAAACAGTTTGCTGAGAAAGGGTATGTTGTCATGAGTTACAGTACTCGTGGTTTTGGATGTTCCGAGGGCGTTGTTCAGGTTGCCAGTACTAGTGATTTGCAGGACTTCTCTGCAGTAGTGGATTATCTTGTGTCTCGCAATGAAGTTGACCCATTCAATATTGGAGCTGCAGGGGTTTCTTACGGTGCCGGAATTTCGCTGTTAGCTTTAGCGCATGAGCCGCGTATTAAAACTGCGGTGGCATTAAGTACGTGGGCTTCACTGGAAGAAGCTCTTTACGGGCAGGAGACGCCGCGCTTATTTTGGGGTTTATTGCTAACAACCTCGGGTAATCTGCTGGGTAATTTGCACGAAGAAATTCAGCAGAATTTCAATAACCTTCTACGTAATGAAAATGTCGATGAAACCCGTGCATGGAGTGCATTGCGATCTCCTGCTACCTATGTGGACTTAATCAATGCCAGAAATGCTCCGGTATTTATCGCCAATAATTTTGGTGATAATCTTTTTCAAGCGAACAGTATCATTCGATTTTATAACGCGCTCGATGTGCCCAAGCGGCTTGAGTTAAACCAGGGGACTCACGTCAGTGGGGAAGGTCTGGGATTGCTCGGATTGCAAAATTATACCTGGAACAATATCAAAGGCTGGTTTGATCACTGGCTTAAAGACGATTTGTCTGTCGATTTTTCAGATGCCAGCATCACGGTATTGACCGATACCTTACATTTGCGAGAGGACTTTCGTGATGCCCCGCAGTTTCCTCCCAACAGTATCGAACAGGAATTTTACCTGACACCTCGCGGTGTGTTTAGCGGTGGCGGTTTGTCCACGTCGTTTGAGTTGCGCAATGAACGCAGCAATACAATCTATTCCGGATTGGATTCGGGAGCAAGCACGGGCATTCCTGCTTTATCCGCGCTGCTCGATGCGCATTTACGGTTGCCCGTCACCTTTCCATTGGCCTGGTTGAACAGGCTAAACGGCATTAGTTTTAAAACAGAGCCGCTGCGTGAAGCGAAACGAATACGGGGAATTCCACGCGTGTCCCTGAGTCTGGATTCCAGCAGTGCGGATTTTCAGGTGATGGCTTATTTATATGATGTCGATAGAAGAGGTATTGCTACTCTCATTACTCATGGTCCCTATACGCACCACGGGAACTCGGCTGGCGATCAATTAACGATAAGCTCGGAGTTGGTTGCTACGGCTTATGATGTGCCTGCAGGTCACTCTATCGCCCTGGTGTTAGACACTTTTGATTTGCTCTATCAAGCACCTACATTGTGGCCGTATGCGATTAATTTTCATTTTGGCGGTCAGCACCAGCCAACGCTGACTCTGCCATTTATGCCGTAAAAAATACTGCTTTGTATTCTTAGGATGAAGCCAGTTTTATAGCCAGCCTGTGAGGGCAGTTTTAGAGCCAGTGGATGGCTCTTTTTGTCGGCAGTGTTTTTTTAGATTTGGAATTTCAAATGGTATATCCGAGGTGTTTGGGTTTGCTTTTTATAGGGCATAAATGACCGGAATTACTAACAAAAGCGCTTACTTTGAATGGCTTAACGTATCGAAAACCCGTGTAATTTCCAGGTTAAGTTTTTATCTTACAGTGTTGAATGAAGCTGTGCATTTCGTGATGCATGGAAAGCAAAAAAACGTCGAATTTTCGCTATTATTTTTTAAGGTTTGTGCCTTAAATTTTTGTTGCCTGTCACATTTTAAATAAGAATGTCACATTCCGTTTTTAGAATGGCCTCTTTTGTTTCCTTTAAGCGTCTTAACTTGAAATAATACACACTGTAATTGCTTTTGAAATCTCAGGCTGCGTTGATGCAGGTCGCCTAAAAATTTGAAAGTATGATTTGATTTTCCTCAATGTTGAGAGACTTCTAATCGCAGCCGCAGCAGTTGTGAATCAGTTTGGCTGCCGTGAATCGGTTTGATTGATGTTCGATAAATGTCTCTTCCACAATACGTGTTACGTTTTGCCCTTTTGAACGGAGTTTAGCAATAATGACAAAGAAGCTTGTAGGTTTGCTGTTAATTCTTAGCAGCTTGACCGGCATATCATCTGCCTACGCCAAAACCACAGCGTTTGAGCTGGAAGAAAAAGCGGAAAGCGGTACGCTTTATCCTGTGGAGAGCTTAATCTCGACAGGAAAATATGAAGGCCAGTCTTATGTCTCCATCTCCAATAAAGTGGGACACTCTGAAACCGTTCAATCGCAACCCGATTTTATTCCAGTGAGCAACCCGATAACCGAGTGGAGCTACGGTCGCGGTGTTGGCACTATTCCTAACAGTTGTCCCTCTGGTTTTGATGCCGCCGGGTTATTGTGTTACAGACATTGCCCTGAAGGCTACGATACCGTTGCTGGAGTATGTTGGCAAAAATGCCCGGCAGGGTATACCGATCATGGTGCGACTTGTACGATGTGGAAGTGGTGGCCGGAAACTATTGGTAAGCACTCGTTTATGCAGGAAATAAAAGGCATGAGTTGTAGTGCAGACAAAGTGAATGATGCCGGATTGTGTTATGAACCCTGTGCAGCCACTTTTGTTGGTGTTGGCCCCTTGTGTTTTGGCTTGTTTGGCGACGCTGATGATCAGCAGCACATCCGTCATGAAGCGGGCGAGCAGCAAGATGGTTTTGCTTCGGCACAGGCGCCGGGCATTGTGCTGGATGGCGATCAGTTGCCATCATTGAAAACGGATATTGCGTTTAACCCCATCGTGTGTGGCATCGACCGGACTGGGATTGATGATCAAATTAACAATGGTACCGATCAATTACTTGATCCTGTCGACCTCGGTGCATGGATTAATGCCAGTTTAGCTGGCACAGTATTACTGGATTTTGACTTTGATGCGCAGTGTGTTGATCAGGAAGATGCCTTTATTGGCACACTTTCTTTTAATCCCAGCGTGGCTGCAAAAGTCAGTACGCATATGTTTGACCCTGCATTACATAATCTTGCTGGCGTGGATCTGGGGGTGATGAGTGTTTCTGTTTATGAGCTTATTCCATTTAGAGTCTATGGCACAGTGGGTGCGAACCTGGGAATTAACGCCAGTGTTACATCACGTGTAGATAAAAATCTGCCGCCGCTGATCGTGGATGGTGTGCAGCACGCTCACAGTACTTCGTTGGAAATTCACCCCGAGCAGGATCTGTGGTTGTCCATCGATGCTTATCTTCGTATCACCAGTTTGTTTAATTTCATCCCTGACCTGGTGCAGTTGGGCGCTGAGCTGAATGTTCATGTTCTGGAAACAATGCTGCCTTACCGCTTGGAGGAGGGAGTTCGTGATTATGCCGGGGCTCTGGAGGTTTATCATCAGGAGCATCTGTCTGGTACAGTCGCCGCGGGCCGAGGTTATATTGACACCTACCTGCGTATCTTGGGTCAGGAATCTGAAACTTTTGGCAATGATGCAGATATGGATTGGCCTGGTGAGTCCGTCACTGAAGTGTTTATCGACGAACAAACGTCGAACATCATTGAAATGTAAATAGTGTAAGGAGCGTCTGACGGAAAGCCTCTGTTAGACGCTCCTACAAAGTAAATTTCCAAACGTAAAAGCGCACTCAAACTGAAATTTTCTGAATTCTGTTCACGAAAATTTATTTCAGCCATGTAAACTCAATGTCCTCCAGGTCGAACAATTAACTTCGACGCGAATAAGCCGATTAGTCTCATTGAATGTCACGCCATCGTATGCACCGCCACCAATATCAACATAAATGCCAGGGGAAACTCAGTAAAAAACTCGGGTTGGGAATAGCCTCTGTAGTTTTGCTTGGGGTGTTGTGTTCTGGCGCTACCTATTGGTGGATAACTCAAAATCCCAATGCGCGTAATCCTCTAGTAGAAAGTGCCGCCAGCGCCGGTTCAAATGCTGTGAGTGCAGGATTTGTCTGCGATGCCACTGCTGCCAGACAGCTCGCTTATGAAGCCGTTGTTGATGTTTCTGCAGAGAGCAATGGCCAATCGCTTTATGCCTCTCACCTGAAATTCAAGTTGCAACTGCAGAACGATGAGAATGGCGATTCCTGGGGGGTAGCCAGCCAGATTTCAGTGAATGAGGGTGGCCCCGAAAAGTATGTTGACGATGTATTGTTTCGCGGTACTCACATATTCGCTGAAAAAAGTCACCAGCGAAAACAAAGTGACGGTACGCTGCAGGCCTCGGTCATGCCTTCCTTTTTGGTCTATACCCAATTCGAGAAGCTGGGTTTAATGCCTCAGCATCCGCTTACGGTGCTGTCGCAGGTCCTTAAGTCGCTCTCCATTGGCAGTGAAAATGAGTCTTACCACTATGCCTATGATCCGATGCAGCGTGAGTACAAGTATTACCACAAAGGAAAATTTGTAGAGCGAAGTTTCGTGGAGACCTCGAGTGTCCGCACTGTTGTCGGAGCGACAAATCAGGCGGGCGTCGAGCGAGACTATGAAGATCAGATTGACGAAAAAGTGCATGCCTGGGTTGCGAATTTAGGTCGGGACTGTTTGCCTGATACGGTGTACGCCAGCGAGTTGGCGAACATTGAAAATGCCGACATTGGATTTCGTTATCGCTACGTCATTTCGCTAAAGCGCACGGATAATTTCCTCGATATTGTCAGCTCTAAATTTACCCCGCAGGCCAACAGTCAAAACACCTGGCAGGCACAGCAAGTCGCGCAGCAGGACCTTGCTCTTCCACCCGAAACCCAGGAGCAAATGCTCGATACAATGCGAACATTTGCCGATAAGAAAAATGCCGGGCAATTAGCGCAGGCAGCCAGCTTTATGGTGGATCATGTCCCTACCGCTGAATTGGTTGACTGGCTTACCGGCGCAGAGCTGTCGGATGCCACTAAGCGAGATATGATTTTCGGCCTGGGTTTATCTGATAATCCCGCCGCAGAAAAGTACATGATTGACACCATAAAGCAGATACCAGCTGGAGAAAAACACAATGAAGTTCAACAGGTGCGCTTGATGGTGGCCCTGTCTGGTCATGGTCACTCGGGCAGTGAAAGCTTCGATTTCTTGAACTCGGTTTCCCAGGATGCAACGCAGAGTGCGAACTTGAATGCGAATGCGTTAATTAATTTGGGGAGTCTGGCGAATAATCTGGGGCGGCGAGGTGAGTTTGATGCCCGAATGCAGCAACAGTTACGCTCAACGGTTGATCAAAAACTGGTCGCTACGGATAAGGTCTCTCAGCGAACGTCGGCAATCTACGCCCTGGGAAATGCACACTTGAAAGGCTACGATTCCATTCTGCTTGATAAGCTCGGATCGAACAATACACGTGAACGATATGCGGCGGGCACGGTCGTATCTCAGAACCCGCAGATGGTTAACCAGATGATTGATCATATTCAATCGGAGCCTTCTAATCTGGTGGTGACCGCTATTATAAATGGTCTGCAGGCAAATCGTCTTACCTCTGAGCAAGTGGCGCAATTGCACACGATTGCAAATGCTGCCAGCGAAGAAAAAAGAGCTATAATCGAACGCCTGTTGTACTCCGGCTCGTAAATTGTTTACCATTTCTACGCGCCGGTAACGGTTCTGCGACTTTCCATTTTTCCTATCGAGTGCAATCTGATAGAGGCCCCGAGCGAGGTTTCATGCAGCCTATAATTTCGATTAAAGATGTTAACAAAACATACGCCTCTGGCTTTACCGCGTTACAAGATATTAACCTGGATATAAAACGCGGTGAAATCTTTGCGTTACTGGGGCCAAATGGTGCCGGAAAAACGACGCTTATCAGCATTATCTGCGGTATCGTGAATGCTAGCAGCGGCAATATTACCGCTGATGGGCACGATATCATTCGTGACTATCGGCAGGCCCGTGAAAAAATTGGACTAGTGCCACAAGAGCTGACCACAGACGCCTTCGAAAGTGTTTGGGCAACGGTAAACTTTAGTCGTGGATTGTTTGGCAAACCGAAGGATCACGCGTATGTTGAAAAAGTCCTGCGTGATTTGAGTTTGTGGAATAAAAAAGATGCAAAAATGATGACTCTGTCAGGCGGGATGAAGCGGCGCGTGATGATTGCCAAAGCACTGAGTCACGAACCCAGCATCCTGTTTCTAGATGAGCCGACAGCTGGCGTGGATGTGGAGCTTCGCCGGGATATGTGGGCGCTGGTGCACGGTTTACGTGAGCGTGGAGTGACGATAATTCTTACCACCCACTATATTGAAGAAGCCGAGGAAATGGCTGATAGAGTAGGGGTTATCCACGAGGGGCGCATTATTGTGGTGGAAGACAAGACCGAGATGATGGCTAAACTTGGTAAACGCCAGCTCACGCTTCATTTGCAAACACCCCTCGCAAGCATTCCTGAGACCTTAAGTGGATTTAAACTGGAACTGGCTGATGAGGGCAATCAGTTGGTGTATACCTTTGACATTCAAAGTCAGGATACCGGTATTACCCAGCTCATGCATAGCCTTCAAAATCTTGGGATTGATTATAAGGATCTGCATTCGAGCCAAAGTTCTCTTGAAGACATTTTTGTAAGCCTGGTTCGCGCCAAGCAATAATCAACGCTGATGCGAGGAAAGCAATGAATATTTACGCAATAAAAGCTATATACCGCTTTGAAATGGCTCGTACAGGGAGAACCTTGATGCAAAGTATTGCATCGCCGGTGTTATCGACTTCACTATATTTTATTGTGTTTGGTGCCGCGATTGGTTCGCGAATGGGCAATATTGAAGGTGTCTCCTACGGGGCGTTTATTATTCCTGGTTTGTTGATGCTGTCGCTATTGAGTGAAAGTATTTCCAATGCTTCGTTTGGTATTTACTTCCCGAAATTTACCGGCACGATATATGAAGTTTTGTCAGCTCCCGTGTCTGCGGCGGAAATAGTCATAGGTTATGTGGGGGCTGCAGCCACTAAATCCATAATACTTGGTTTATTGATTTTATTAACGGCCAGAGTGTTTGTGGATTATCAAATTGCGCATCCCTTTGTCATGGGAATCTTTTTAATTTTAACTGCGCTCACATTCAGTCTGTTTGGTTTTATTATTGGTGTATGGGCAGATGGATTTGAAAAGCTTCAGATTATTCCTATGATGATTGTAACCCCCTTAACCTTTCTAGGCGGTAGTTTTTACTCCATAAGCATGTTGCCTCCCCTGTGGCAAAAGATAACGCTGTTTAATCCCGTGGTGTATCTCGTGAGCGGATTTCGCTGGAGTTTTTATGATGTTTCGGATGTGAATGTTGAGGTGAGCGTGGGCATGACGGTACTGTTCATGCTGGCCTGTATAGGCACAATCTATTGGATGTTTAAAACAGGGTATCGTTTAAAAAGTTAAAGAAATGAAAAAAGAGCGGATATAGTCCGCTCTTTTTTTACGTTTAGGCTTCTTGCAGCATTGAGTGGATATCGTCATTACTGACGGCCTGGCTAAACAAAAACCCTTGCACATCATCACATCCCATTGAGCTTAATTTTTGCATTTGTAATTCCGTTTCAACACAGGTGGCGATTACCCGCATTCCGAGGGCGTGGCCTGTGGTGACAATAGCCGAGGTCACCGAATCTTTTGTCGCATCGTCTCTTTCGGCAAGTGACTCGAGAAATTTTGCGTCCACTTTCAGCGTGTTAATCGGTAATTCTTTGAGTTCGCGCAGGGACGTGAGTATGTTGCCAAAATTCTCCAAGGCGATGTTAACGCCCATCTTCTGCAGTTCACCCAAGGTTGTTTGCACACCATAATTGGAATGAATAATTTCTTCCGTAATTTCCAGTTCCAGTGTGAAATCTTTCATAGTGATATGGTGTTTTTGCATGGCAGATTGCAGCGTGTCTACAATATGATTTCGCAAAAACTGGTGCAGTGATAAATTGACGGAAATATGGATTTTAGGCAAGTTAGCTTCTTTCCAGAGACTCACCTGACGGCACACTTCATGAATGACCCAGTCGCCTAAAGGCTTGATTAGCTGTGCCGATTTTGCGTAGCCGAGAATTTCTTCGGGTAGTATTAAGCCTCTGGTGGGGTGTTGCCACCGCAGCAAGGCTTCCATCCCACGAATTTTTCCTGTGTTGACCTGGATTTGCGGTTGATAAAACAGTTTAAGCTCACCGTTGCCTAGTGCTCGACGAAGGTCATTTTCCATGGCTCGGTTTTGGTACGCGGTAATACCCACTCTGCCGGAAAAATATTCGAAAGAACCGGGGTTGCGGGCTTTGACTTTGTACATTGCGGTATCGGCCGCCTGGGTCAACTCCTCGGCGTTAGAGCAGTCATCAGGGTAAACACTTATACCAATACTAGTAGAAACAAAAACTTCTTCGCCGCCATAGTAAATTGGATCTGATACAGCGTTGATGATTTTTTTCGCCAGATTACTCAGGTCTTGCGGTTCATACAGGTCTTCTAGAATAATCGCAAATTCATCTCCGCCCAAGCGTGCAACACAATCATTGGCTCGAACACAATTGGAAATTCTATTGGCGACTACGCGTAAGCATTGATCACCTGCGGTATGTCCCATTGCATCATTGATTTGTTTGAAATCGTCGAGGTCCAGATAAAACATGGCGATCTTATTTTTGTGGCGATTGGCATGCTCTATGGCTTGTTCAACATTTGCTGAAAATGCCAGGCGGTTGGCCAGCCCTGTTAAAATGTCGTGATGTGCAATGTAAGTGAGTCGTTCCTCTGCCTCTTTGACAGGGCTGATATCCGAAATTAAATAAATGTAACTTTGTATATTGTCGTATTCGTCAACAATGGCACTGCTGTTCACCCAGCTGGGATAGAGTTCCCCGTTTTTTCTACGACTCCACATCTCGCCACTCCATTGCTGGTCGGATCTCAGTGCGCTATCAATAATGCGATAATATTCATCATCGTGGCGGTGGCTGCGTAAACTTGAATAAGGTTGTCCACATACATCGCGGGAGGAGTAACCGGAGATTTTTTCAAAAGCTTTGTTTACCTGTGTGATTACACTGTGGCGATCACAGATAATAATGGCTTCTGAGGTTGCTTCGAACACCTTTGATGCTTCCTGAAACTGAGCGTCTCGTTGAATTTTTTGCGTGATATCTTTGAAAAATCCGGCGATGAAATCTTGTTGGACGGGAAAGGCCGTAAATTCAAAGGTTTTGTTTTGGCGTTGATTGAAGTGCGATATCTGCTTTCTGGTACCGCTGTTGGCAGTATCAGTTAATGTTTCTATTAATGTTTCGGTCCAGAGCGATTCTTCTCCTGGGAGTAGCTCCATGACCGTTTTGTTTTCCACATTTTCTCGTTTAAGTCCCAAAATCTCTTCAAAATGCGCATTCACTTCCAGGTAGAGAAAGTCAATCACCCGATCTGAGCTGTCGCGAATGGCTTTCACCAGGATATAGGCTTCTTGCATTTTCTCTACGATGTCCCTGTGTCGATTTGTTTTATTGAATTCCCGCATGAATTCATCTTTCAGTTCGGTAATATCCTGAATAGTCCCAACAAGATCAAGTTGTGCGTGTTCAAAATAAGTTTGTCCGCTGGTGCGTAAACACACTTGTCTGATATTGCCCGCAGCGTCCTGAATGCGGTGAAACAGGGCCCGGGGTGTGGAGTAGCATATTTCTTTAAAGTCTTTGGCGATTTGTTCACGGTCTTCTGGGTGAACAAAACCAAGATAATCTTCCAGAGTCGGATTAATGGCGTTTGGTGTTAAATCCAGAAGGCGAAACATTTCGTCGGACCAATCCATTTTTCCAGATTCCATATGCCATACCCAGTTGCCTATCTGGGAAAGTTGTTGAGTCGTATTGGCCAGGTATCGAGATTCATTTAATTGAGTAATGTCGCTTTCCAGTCGCGTTCTCATGGATGCCAATACCATGGCCAGAACAATGGCAACGGCCAATGCGCTGAACAATGGAATGGGGTGGGCACTGGCGTTGGCAAAAGGTGTAAATAAAAGCTGATCGTGACTTATGAAATTCACGCTGTACCAATGGCCATAATCTTGTGCAGGGGAACTGTTCGCCTGAATCTGATGGAATAAAAATATACCTTTACTGGATTGCGCACTGCCATTTCCTGTGCTGGAAATTTCCCTCCATATGGAGGGCTCAAGAAGTTCCAGGTTCAAGATGTCGCTGGAGCTAAATTGCTGGTCAGCGTTTTGCGGGAGATAAATGACATGCCCGCGATTGTTGACTAGCATCGCCGTGCCAATCGAACGTTGCAGTGAGCTCTGGAAGCGCTGCAACATGTCTGTAGCCAGTAAGTCGAGCGCCAGCAGCCCGTAAAAATTTTGTTGATAAACGACTGGAACCAGAACTTGAACTATGGTTTCTGATCCTTGAAGCTTTTCTTTGAACGCATAAAACGTAGGTGAAAGTAAAAATCTGTCGGTACTTTCATGGTTTAATGCTGTCTGCTGAATGTCATTAAGTGAAGCGATGAGCTGGTAGCTTGAATCGGGGTAGGGGCTCGTTCCGACCGTTCTTATTTTGAGATTACCTAAATTATCTAAATATTGAATGCTGGTATATCTGGGGGAATCGGTTACCAGGTTTTCAAACTCACTGTTTATAAAAGGCAGTAAAACTTCACTATCGGATATGACAAACTGTTGAAACCCGGGACTCTGCACAATATCGGTTAAGATGCTCGCATGTGGCGTCATTTCCTGAAGGAGCATGTCGGAAGTTTTGCGCAGCATTTGTTGTTCGGTGAGAATAAGATTTTTTTGGTCCACCCGGTATTGCGAATAAGAAAAAACCAGATAAACACAGGAAATGACAGCACAAATTGCAAGAAAATACAGGCAGGCGCGACGTAAATAGGCCGTGTAAAATGGCCCCGAAAAAGACAAGGTATTCATATCCTAACTCCACTCTTTCCATGATTAAAAACAAGGAATTGATGTCTCTTGAATACAGGCGGTAATATTTCTCTCGCCTGTATCAATGCAAGAGCTTTACCTTTTTATACTTTCTTTAATAAAGCCGATATACGTCTTTAAGATACCACTGCTTGATAGAGAGTACTAAGTTTGGTGCAGCTCAATGTTTACTTTGAGTCGGTGAAAAATTATACGCCAGTTGTATGTGCGTTGTTGATTTTAACTGCCACACATTCCAGGCTTTTATCATGTTATGCAATTAGCTTTGATCGTTTTTATGCTCGAATAAAACAAACGTGGCTATTGATAATTCAGGGAAATTAAAAGGAATTCTTTTTAGTCCTTTTACTTTTATTCTGCGAGAAGTGAAGGGGTTAAGGTTTCAGGGTTTTGTTTTATTTTTTACAGGTGTTTTTCAGGTTCTTTCCAGGGTTCTTTCCAGGGTTTTTTCCAGGTGTTTTTCCAGGTGTGTTTGCTGATGCTGCAGAATTTTATGTGAGCATTTTTTTTGCGCTGGACCAATAATCTGCCAAAAAAATGTATCTCTGATACTGAAAGGGAATCGCAAGCGCGTACGATCATCCAGTTCGACTGAACGTTGATGATGCTGGGGTGTTAGTAGCTGGAGCTGCTGTGGAGTTGCTGTGGAGCTGTGGAGAAAATTAATGCTGCTATTTTGCAGTTTGTCAGTTATCAGAGGCCTCCGGACGAACCTTAATGCCGGGGCTAACCGGCATTTATAGCGACCACTATCCAAAGTGCAATTACACAGATGTTCCCCGCGTTGAATGCCAGCATTCGATGCAAAGGGTTGTTATAGCCCAAATGAATGTAAGCTTGTAAAACACGTGCAATTACAAATGCCCAGGCAAATCCTAGGCCTGCGGTGCTTTCTATTTTCATAATCAGGTAAAGCACGCCTGCAACAAAAAACAAAACGGGTACTTCAAATAAATTGTTAAACTGGCGAGTGGTTTTTGTAATGATCTCGGGAACGTCATCACCTTGCATTAATTTGAAATAACGTGCTTTTATTTTTTTCTGACGAATACTGGAAATTCGCACATACGCCGTGAATATTCCAACCGCGTAAATTAACACGACCATGGCTAGCATTGCGTAAAGCATAAAATTACCCCCGTAGCTTGAATACTGTATTGTGTTTTGTTATGAAAAATATTGTAAAAAATTTTGATCACAAATTGTCGTCTTTTTAATTTTTAAAAAGTTGATCGGTATTGATATAACGTTTCAGCGTCCTTCTTTTTATATTTATAGCATTAAGATTTTCGCCACTGCCTGTTTACTTTGATATTAAAACGATTAATGCGATCTTGTCATTCGATGTATACGATAAGTGGATTTTACCTGAATAAAACTGTTTTAAGTTATCAAAAATGTGTCAAAGACCGGTTTTAATTTCATAATGAAAGGATATCGCATCGATCAATAACAAAAAGTCATGTTACCCTGAGTAAATCTACCCATCACTCCCTCGGTTATTTTTTTTCTCATTAAATAAGCTTTAGTTCTATCAATTGCCACATTTTATTTTTTTCCGCATTTTCAATAACAAAAGCGTAGCCTAAAAACATTTTTCTAAGTTGCTCGTAATTACGAACAAGAAAAAGTGCTTTTAATCACATAAATCTCTTGACGGTTTTTTAGACGCTGCATATTGTTAATTACGACGTAGTAAAGATGCTTAAAGCGTCTTTTGCCGATCAGTAAAAAAGCCTGACCGAGTTTGTGTTAGTCAGCTTCAAGCAACAACCAATCAAAATTAAGCTTCGAAGTTTTATTAACGGTTTGTAGGACTCTTAGGTTTTTAAAACAAAATTAACTAAGGAGTTTGTAGGGGAAATTACTGTGTATCACCGCGTATTGGGTAGGCAGTAATAGCAGGTCCTGATGAATTGAAACTAGTTAATACTTTTTAACCGGAGAGAGAAGTATGAAGTTAATAAAATATACAAAGGCCGCATTAGCCCTTACGGGACTGCTGGCCTTTGCGCAGGCTAGCCAGGCTGGCGTCATCAATTATGGCGCAGGCAGTATTACCGATGCCCCAAACCCCGGAACAGCGTTATGCCATGAAGATTATGGTTTGTGGGTGTTTAACGGCGGTGT